>CAVZVI010000014.1:0-1299727 GCA_963778675.1 Bryobacterales bacterium | reverse complement strand
CTTCAACATGACTTCAGCGATCGGCGGGATGTCTTCTTTATGTTCACGCAGCGGCGGAAGTACGATCTGGAATGCACTCAGACGATAGTAAAGCTCTTCTCGCAAATGCGTTCCGAGTTCCTGACTGGTGGCGGCTAATATCCGAGCGTCAACTGGGATTCGTGCTTTCCGCCAAGTCGTCGTACTCGGGAGTCCTCGAGAACCCGCAGCAGTTTTGGTTGCGTGGACCGCGGCATCTCGCCAATCTCGTCGAGCAGCAGAGTACCCCCGTGAGCCTGCTCAAAGCAACCGGCCGAACGCTCCATGGCTCCCGTAAACGCGCCTTTCTCATGCCCGAATAACTCGCTCTCCATCAGAGTCTCGGGCAAGGCGGCTGCGTTGATCGCGACGAAAGGGCCGTCACTGCGGGGGCTGTATTTTGATTTGCGTGCAACCAACTCCTTCCCGGTGCCGCTCTCTCCACAGATCAATACGGGAGCTGAAGTGGCGCCACCTGTCTGATGATCGAGAAGATCTGCTGCATCGCCGGGGAGGTTCCAGACGGGTCCCGAGCACGCCACGAAGCGTCAGATCCCGCTTAGCTCGTCGGTTTTCTGCAAACTTCTTCTGTAATCAACCGCACATTTCAGGAGTGCTTGAAGGTGTGCGGTTCCACCGGCTTTTCCAGGTACCAGAATGCCTTGAGGTCATGAACGGCGGCCAGCGCCTTCTCCATGCTGCCAAAGCCGGTGAGCGCGATTGCGGGGGTGAGATCACCGCGTCCCTTCAGGTGCCGGAGCAGCTCAAAGCCGTCCATCCGCGGCATGACCAAATCCGCAACGAGACATCTGCGTTGAAGGCAGTGAGCCGCTCCAGCGCTTCCGCCCGTCGGCCGCGACCCGCATGTGAAGGTCACAATCGGCAAGCATGGCAGCCAGGGCGGAACGCTGGCGCTCGTCATCATCGACGATGAGGATCCGGGCCGAAACCCGTGAGGCGCGCCCGGCGGCAGACACTACGCGGAGTGCCTTTTCCGATCCGGTTGTTGGGAGCGCATATCAAAGCCTCCAAGGTTCAGCACCTCCGTCCCAAGCGCCCGGCGATGGGTAGACTCCTTGGCCGCTAATGCCGATGGACTTTCCTCGAGCGGGATGCCCCACATAGAATATTAGGCTCCGATATCATCCATGCGGAACTGGGCAAATGTCCAGTCCTCAGGCCCTCGTTCGCTCAGGACCCCGTGATGCCGTGGTCCAAGAGCGAACTTGTCAATTCGGCAGTGCTGAGGATACCAATCTCCGCATCACGTTGGACTTGTGGATGCTACCGTTTTCCTGGAGATTTTCAGGATCGCCGCAATCTCTTTGACGGGGTGGCCTTCGCCACCAGTTGCACCACTTCCCGTTGGCGGTCAGTCAGTTCGCCGGAGGCATCGCCGGTCCCAAGCGGCCAACCCGGCAATTCACCCAAGATGTCTTTCCGGATCAACGGCGGACGTAGGCGCGGCCCT
This sequence comes from Bryobacterales bacterium, assembly GCA_963778675.1. Lineage (GTDB taxonomy): Bacteria > Acidobacteriota > Terriglobia > Bryobacterales > Bryobacteraceae > CAWCDJ01. The sequence continues at coordinate 1,298,238 of CAVZVI010000014.1, read as the reverse complement.
TCAGTACCTCGCGGATGGCGGTCAGCAACTCCATCGACGCGCACCGCTTCAAGACTTAGCCGGATGCTCCCGCGCGAAACGCCCCGGTGACGTAGGTAGCGTCCGCGTGCATGGTAACCAAGATTACCTTGGCGCTTGGAACGGTGTCGCGCAGTCTGCGGGCTGCATCCACGCCATTCAACAGGGGCATGGAAATGTCGACCAGGATGATATCCGGCACCAGTCTTTCCGCGGCCGCCAGCAGTGACCGCCCGTCTTCCACCGCTCCTACTACTTCACACTCGGGTTCCAGGGTCTTCCGAAGGCCATCCACTACCAGCGTGTGGTCATCCGCAAGCAGCACGCGCGGCCGCTTCATGCGTCCATCCTCTTTTTCAGGGGCACTCGACATTCGATCTTTGCCCGTGACCTGGCTGCGAGGTGATCGAAACGATCCCATTTACAAGCCGTACCCGCTCCCGAATACCGACTATGCCAAGCCCGCTTTGGTCTGCCAGCAAGCCGGGATCGAAACCCCCCGCCGTTATCGGTGATTGATTAGACGAGGGCGTCTTCATTTCCTGTAATCGTCACCGTTACCTTCCTGGCACTGGAATGCTTCGCAACATTGTTCAGGCATTCCTGCGTGACCCGGTAGAGGCACAACGAAATTTCAAATGGGATCGATTCCGGCACGCTGCGATGCGTAAGCTTGAGCTGGATTGGATGCAGTTTCAAGAAGTCGGAGCAGTGGGACTCAATCGCCGCCACCAGGCCGAAATGTTCAAGGGCCGAAGGATGGAGCTGGTGAGCCGCGCGGCGGAGATCATCGAAAGTTGATCCACCCGCTCGCCAAGCGCTCGGAGCTGTTTGCGGAGGAGACGGGCGGAAGTGGGCGGTTTCTGTTCCAGCGTAGCCACCTCGTTTGCCAGCATGGCCATCCTCTGGTTCAGGTCGTCGTGAAGCTCCCGGGCGATACGCTTGCGCTCCTCTTCTTGAGCGGTGAAGAGGTTCGCCATCAATCTTCGCAGTTGGTCCTCGCTTCGGCGTAAGGCATCCTCGGCGAGCTTGCGCTGCGTGATGTCGATACCGGTGCTGATGATTTGTCTGACAACGCCGTCCCCGCCACGGCGGACGATAACTGACCATGCGAGCACCCTGCGAGATCCGTCCTTGCAGACCCAAGTCCTTTCGTAAGTTCTCGCCGGCTCCGTGCCTTCGAGGATGCTTGCAAATGCGACTTTCGCCTCATCCACTTCCTCCGGCGGGAGCAGAAAGTCCCAGAGCATTTTGCCCTCTGCCTCTCGGAGAGGATAGCCCGACAACTCCTGGCAGACGCGGTTGAAGGCGATAATGCGGCCGGCAGGGTCGAGAATGACGATCAGTGCGCCGCTCATGTCCAGGAGACTGGCCGACAGATCCCTCTCGGCGACCGCATCGCCAAGGGAGAGCCGGGCCCGATCGAGGCCGCGCTTGATCACGTCAATATCCATGAGCGCCATCAGTACCCCGTCGATCTTGTCCTCGGCGGTCTTGTACGGTCTCATCCGCAGGGAGTACCAATGTCCGTCCCGGCTCTGGACCTCCCGTTCAAGCAGGCTGCCTTTCCCGCTTACTTCCGAGATCAGGCTGTCCAGGTCGGGCACATCAATGTTCGGCCTGATATTGCTGATTGGCCGGCCTACATCGGCGGGAATCAGGTTTAGCAACGGCTCCGCAGCAGGAGTGAAGCGCCGGATTCGCCGGTCGCCTCCCACGATGATCACCGGGATACTAACGCCGACAAGCAGATTGCTCAGATCGTTCGCGAGTTGACCCAGTTCCGCGTTCCGGTTCTGCAACTCCTCGTTCAGGGTGCTCAATTCCTCGTTCGAGGATTGCAGTTCCTCCTTGGCAGTCTCGAGTTCTTCGTTGGTGCTCTGCAATTCCTCGTTGGCCGAAAGGACCTCCTCATGTTCCACCGTCAGCGCTTCGTTTGTGGCTTCCTGGCTCTCGATGATGGACTGCAAATGCTCCCTGGTCGAAGCCAGTTCCTGCTTCAAATGGACAAGTTCGTGTGCCTCTCCGGCTCCGCGCGGTTCCGCCGCTTCTCGCGCTGGAACCTCCTCGATCAATATGAGGAAATCCGCGCCTTTCGCGTGGCGGCCTTTCAGCGGTATGACTTCCAGATTGACTGTCTTCGATCCGCCGTCCTGCGGGAAGCGGACGCCATCCCTGCGAACCGGGGCTTCTTCCTTTTTCGCGCGATGAAGCGCTGTGCGGAGATCCAGCGCCAGTTCTTCCCGCACCAGTTTCAACACATTCAGCGTTGCAGGTCCGCGCGCGGGCGCCAGGTATGGCCCGGCGTTCCCCTCGAAGTGGAGCACCTGCAAGCCCGCGTCTACCACCAGCGCCGCCGGGGCGTAACGCTGCCAGACGATGCGCTCGACGGCCTTCTGGAGATCGAACGCGGCGCCCGTCACCGCGGCGGCGGCGCGCGCTGGCGCTTTTGGGTGATCCGAGGGCGCCAGGGACGATCTAGCCGCGGCCGCCCCCGGGTTGCGCGAATAGATCTTGCGTTTGCTCTCCTCCTGAATAAAAAGATGAGCCGAGGAACCGGGAGCCTCCGATTTTCCCAGCAAAAGAAAGCCGGCCGGCTTCAGAGCGTAATGGAAGAAGGAAAACACCCGCTCCTGAAGCGCCGCGCTCATGTAGATCAATACATTGCGGCAACTGATGAGATCGAGCCTGGAGAAAGGCGGATCCTTGCCCACGTCATGCCGGGCAAACACACACCGCTCACGGACGTGTTTGCCAATCTGGTAGCTGTCCCCCACTTTCACAAAGAAGCGCTTAAGACGCTCCGGCGAAACATTGGCTACGGCGGTTTCCGAGTATGTGCCGGAACGCGCGCTGTCGACGGCCGGCGCACTGATGTCGGTGCCGAAAATTTGGACAGCGGCGCCGGAGGCCCGTTTATGTTGTTCCAGGAATTCCAGAATCGTTATCGCAATCGAGTACGCCTCCTCGCCAGTGGAGCAGCCAGGAACCCATATGCGAAGTGGCTCACTTTGTGGCCGGTCCGCCATCAGCTTTGGGAGGACCTTTCGTTGCAGTGCCGCGAACGTCTCCGGTTCCCGGAAAAAGCTGGTTACGTGAATAAAAATGTCCTGATAGAGCGCCGCCACCTCAATCTCGTTCTGCTCAAGGTAGGATCCGTAACGTTCGAGGCTGTCGATTTTATGAAGGACCATCCGGCGCGCAACACGCCGCTTGATCGTTCCCGTTTTGTAAAGGCTGAAATCGACCCCCGTGGCTGTCCGCAAAATGTAGAGGATCTTCTGAAGATCGGCCGCGCCCACAAACGGCGGTTCCGCCTCCAGTACAGCGGCGGTCCTCTTGGCGTTGGGCAGGTGCTCCAGCCGGACAAGCTCCCGGGCAATTTCCTCGGGCGGGAGGACAAAATCCACGCACCCCGCCAGGATCGCGCTCTCCGGCATTCCAGGATAGCCGGCCGATTTGGGGTCCTGCGCAAAGGCGACGCCGCCTTCGGACTTGATGGCCTGCAACCCCACGGTGCCGTCGGATGCCGTTCCCGACAGGATCACCCCGATGGCGGCGCTCTTCTGGTCCTCCGCAAGGGAAACAAGGAAGCGATTAATCGGCAAGTGTCTGCCGGCGGTCCGCCGGCGGGATAGGAGCCGCAACGTCCTCTCGCGAACGGCAATATCTTTGTTCGGAGGGATCACGTAGACATGATCCCGTTCCAGGACCATGCCGTCTTCAACCTGGATGACGGGCATCTCTGTTGTTCTGGAGAGCAGCTTGTGGAGAATACTCTCGTGGTGAGGATCCAGGTGCTGGACCACCACGAACGCCATCCCGGGGTTCACCGGCAGGGCCTTGAGCAACGCCGTGCAAGCCTCCAGGCCCCCGGCGGAGGCGCCAATCCCCACAACCGGAAATGGGGGTCTGGACGTAGCGCCGGAGGATTTCGCTCCAACTTTCGGCCGGCCTTTCGCGCGTAGCGGGGGAGTCTTCGTCGGCCGCTTCTCTTTCTTCGTCATGTGGTCCTGCACTGCCAGGGCATTCCTGGCCGCGTGAGCCGGCCGCTGTCAATCGGGAGAACGTGGGCCGGTTTCGGCCGAGGTGGGGCAGGGATCCGGTCTCAGCGCCATCCTAAAGTATAGAGTACGGCGGAATCCTGATTCAGCTGCCGGCCTCGCGCTTCACGGCGTGGAATTCTGCTACTGGGTCCTGTCTGGCGGAAATTAATGATCGTGATTGCCATAATGGCAAAAGCGAATCGAGAAGCATCCGTGCGTCTCCCGGTGAGCCCACCGGCAGTAGAGAGTGCCCGCTACCCGGACCTTGAAGTCTTCTCCGGCACGCTTGTTTTGGACATCTCTGCACAGGCAACCTCCGAATCGATGGCCACGCGCCGAAACATCCTAAACCCGGCCTGGATTTCTAGCTTGCCAGAGTCCGCATTACTTCGACACCGCTTGTGTCGTCTCCAGCGCGCGCTGAAACAGATCCTGCACCGCTTGATTCACGCCCGGCACTTGCCGTTTGTGAAGCAAAGCTGCTGCTTCTATTATTCTGCCTTCAGGGGCCCCAGCCATACTTGTGTCCGCATGCTATGCCGAGGCGCCTCAGCAGGGGCGACATCGGCAATTCGTGGACAAGGACCGAAAGAATGCCCGACCGCGCCCTGCCACCACACGACCCGGGAACGAGCGCTTCGACACGTGGAGTTCCCGGAGCCGGCATTTCTCCGTACGGCCGGCAGGAACCGGCACGCTGCGGTTGATTAGCGGCGAGTGACTTGTGCCGAACGGACTTGACCACTGCCCAAATCTACGGAACAGGAGAATTGGAAATTCGCGGAGCGGAACCAACCCTGCCGGGCCGTCGCGATGCCATTCACAAAGTCATTCCGGCCTGGATTGTTGTCGGGGACCACGTTGCGGAAAGTGACGTTTCGAAACCCATCACGCTGGATTCGCCCGGCGACATCTGCCTGGCACATTCGGATAGCCTGTGCTGAGCCCTCTGCATTCCACCTCCCACCTTCGTCGTAGTATCTGCGATCGCGGTTCGCGCCCTCGCCACGGCCGTCACCAGCGCCACGAGGCCCGCGCCGATCAGCGGAGTCCCTCTGTCCCTGGGGCCCATTAACGCCTCGAGAATCGGGTCCGAGCCACCCGCGAGCATCCTGGCTGCCCCATTGGCCTGCGCTCGATCCGCGCCATTCGAGATCGACCGTATAACCTTCTCGACCACCTTGAGGGTCGTCGATCCGAAAAACAATCCGGCCCCCGTTCTGCCGGGGATCCTGAAGGAGTTGAACGCTGCCTCTCCCGTCGATTCCGCGGAATCTGAAGTCGTGCGGATTGGCGGGCATTCGTCCATTGCACACGAAGCGGCTCCATGTTGGCCTTTGTCCGGACAGGTTCCGCAGCCGGCCTACGTTGCCTTGTACTTCAACTTCGGCGGCTCCGTCGACGACTACTTCGATGGTGCACTTTCCGTCCACCGCACTTCCGGTGATATTTGCGCGCCGCGTCACCTGCTGGGCGGTCGCAGGAACTGTCAAAACAAACGCAGCGACCAACGTTAGATGCAGCCTATTCATGGCTTCCTACCTTTCAAAAATGATTCGTGGGTTAGATTGCCAGAGGGCGAACAGAATCCTGCCGCCCCCAAATTGTTATTCCGCCCTTGACGCCCAGCAAAGCCATGTTCCGTCAAGGATTCGCTTCTCCGTCTCGCGGCGCAGGGACCGGTTTGTCACAACCTACACTTGCAATTGACCAACCTAAACGCGGATATGGGCACCGAAGACCCGGCCAGTTTGGCGGGAGACGCTGGGGCCGGGCAACCCGCATTCCGAGACAGCGGCAAGAATCAGCGTCGCAGTGCAGATTCTGCACTCAGATCGAGTGAGCGATTCTCGCCTGGCGAGGCGTGCTTCCCGGTCCTGTGACACCGTGCGCGGAGGCGCCAGGCAAAGCACCGAGCACGGCGCTGTTGACGGCCAAATCTTTGCATTTCAACCAGTTATGGGATTCATGAGGTAATCGAGGTAAGGGTTCCTGAAGCGTAAGTTATTGAAAATATGGAGCGGGAGACCGGATTCGAACCGGCGACGTCCAGCTTGGGAAGCTGGCATTCTACCACTGAATTACTCCCGCCCTTCGGTCAATCTTCTAATTTAGCTCATTCTAAAAGAGATCCGGCAGCTCGAAGCCGTCTTCTCCAGTTGACTGTTAGGACGACAAAACGGGCAACATGGACAGGGTGAGAATGTGCCTTCCGGTGTCTCCGTTTTGCACCCGCCTCATCATCTCGAAGTAACATTCTAGCGCAAAAGTGTAGGTCAGATCAGGCTCGGGCCGCCGGTCTTATGTTCTTAGCCTTATGTTCTTAGGATGGTGGGCCCGTGGCGACTCGAACGCCAGACCTCTACCGTGTCAAGGTAGCGCTCTAACCAACTGAGCTACGGGCCCTACAGGAAGGCTGAAATCAAAAGTATACCATGCACCCCGTCGATTCCTGCTCTCCCTGGCGCAGGGCGTTCGGCGGCTCCGACGGGCTACGGTTCCACCAGCGACAGGATCGTCGCCGGAGCGTTGCCCTCCAGGCGGTTGTTGACGAAAAGGAACAGGAACTCGCGGTTCTCCCGGGCGCGGCCGATCAGCACCCGCATCGATTCGCGCGCCTCCGGGTTCGGGTCCTGCACCTCGCGGTAGGGCGCGAATTTCGCCACTGCGTCCTCATACTGCCGGCCTCGCCGCAGCAGGGCGCGGCACACCTGGAAGCCCGCCGTTGCCGCATCCGGAATCGCAATCTGTTCGCGCAACTCCGGCATCTTCGACCACGCATTGTAAACGTGAGCAACGTGGTGGCTGCGCAGGCAGGAGAAATAGTCCTTCTCCAGGAACTCCGGGTTGCGGATCTCCACGGCGTAGCGAAACTCCGGCGGCAGGCCGGAAAGGAATGGGTCCAGGCGATCCAGAAACTCGCCGAGCCCCGCGAAGCTGCGCTTTCCGAACGCGCCGAACTCGAAGATCAGCACGGCTGTCTTCCGCTGGTAAGGCAGCAGGGGCCGGAGGAACATTTCGCGCAGCATGTGCAGGTCGAGGAATGCCTCGTTCGCCAGGCCCGCCTGCGGGCCGTATCGCGCATGCGTGGGGAAGATCCGGCAGGTAATCTGCTCCGGGACCTTGAAGGCGAACTGGAAGCCCTCCGGCGTCTGCGCGAACAGGCGCCGCCAGAACTCCTCGGAGGGGAACTGGTAGAAAGCGAAATCGCCGCACACCGTGGGGAACGTTTCGGCGTATTCCCGGAGGCACTCGGCTTCGAACGCCTTGCGTGAAAACCGTCCGCGCGAAAGATACCGCTCCGGCGTGTAGATCTGCCCGAGCCACCCTTCGTATTTCCAGGAACTGCCGCCGATGTAGATGCCCTCGGCGGCCAGCGCTTTCAAGCGGCCGCCGAGCGCGTCGCGGTCGAAACCGCCCGGCTCGTCGAAGAGCGAACCTACCATGCCTGCGACGCGCGGAAGTAGTACGGGTCCGCGCCCGCCTCGATCATCCCGCTCGGATTCAGCCGGATGAACACCGGCGCGGCCCCGCTCGAATATCGTGAGCGCATCTCGATCTTGTGGCCGCGCTTTTCGAGGTCCGCCACCACGCTGGCGGCGGTACGCTCGTCGAGCAGCAGGCTGCCCGGGCTCATGGCATGGTTGTCGAAGCTCGAGACCAGGTGCTCGGTCTGGAAACGCGGCGCCTCCACCGCCTGTTCGGCGTTCATGCCGAACTCGGTGGCGTAGAGCAGCACCTGCAGCAGCGCCTGGTCCTGGTTGTCCCCGCCGGGAGTCGAGAGTGCGATCAGGGTGTTGTTCGGCCCGGTCACCAGGGTCGGACTCAGCGTCACGCGCGGACGCTTGCCGCCCGCCAGCTCGTTCGGGTGCCCGGGCACCAGCAGAAAACTCTGCGCCCGCTGCGTGAGCGGGATCCCCGTATCGCCCGCGATTACCGGCGGCATCCACGCGCCGGAAGGGGTAATCGAAATCGCGACTCCATCCTTATCGATCGCATCCACACAGGTCGTATCTTTGGCCAGCAGCGCGTCGGGGATCTTGTAGCGGGCGATCTGCGAGTAATAAGGGTGCTTGGGCGGATTCGGCTCGACGTTGCCGGGTCGGAAGTCGAGCGATGCCATCTCGCCGATCTGCTTCCGCCGCTCCGCTCCGTACTCCTTGGAAAGCAGGCGCGCCTCCGGAATCTTCACGAACTTGGGGTCGCCGTAGTAAGTGTCGCGATCGGCGTAGGCCAGTTTCAACGCCTCCACCAGGGTGTGGATATAGGGGCCCGAATTGAGCCGCATATCGGCCAGGTTGAAGCCTTCCAGAATGTTGAGAGCCTCGATCATCGAAGGCCCCTGGCTCCAGAAGCCCGGCTTGTAGACGGTGTAGCCGTGAAAGGTCGTGGACACCGGTTCCTCGGGCTCCAACCGGAACGAGGCCATGTCGTCGTACCGCAGCAGGCCTCCGTTCTTGCGCGAGAACGCATCGATCCGGCGCGCGATGTCGCCCCGGTAGAAGAAGTCGCGGACGGCGTCGATCGCCTTGACCCGGCTTGCTCCCGCCGCCAGAGCCTTCTTCTCCACATCGGCCATGGAGCGCAGGGTGCGCGCCAGGTCGGGCTGGCGGAAAATCTCCCCGACCTTCGGAATTCGCCCGTCCGGCAGGAACACCCGCCGCGAGGTCGGCCACTCCTGGAGGTATCTCACACTGCTGCCGAGAGCCATCGCCCGCATTTCGTCGATCGGGAATCCGTCGGCCAGCTCGATCGCCGGCTCCACCGCTTCGGAGAAAGACTTCGTGCCGAAATCGCGGAGCGTGACCAGCGCGGCATCCACCATTCCCGGCACCAGTGCGGAGAGGATGCCCGCCACCGGCACCCAATCCTTGAGGCCGCGCTCCTCGGGCGGGTCCAGGATCTCGTCCGGCTGCAGTTTGTGATGGCGGTAGAAGTCGGCGGTTGCCAGCTTGGGCATCGTGCCTACGCCGGCGATGGCGTAGACCTTGCCCGCCCGGGTGCGCACCAGGATCGGGGCTTCGCCGCCCAGTCCGAAATGCGAGAACTCGCATACCGATGCGGCCAGCATTGTGGCGATCCCCGCATCCACCGCGTTGCCGCCGCTGACGTACATGCGCATGCCCGCCTCGGTGGCGTATTCGCTGCCCCCCGCGACGGCCCCTCGAGTCCCCCGCGAAGGCAGCCGCACGGTCCGGTTCGGCGGCTGGCGTTGTGCGATGCCCCCCGCTGCCAATGCCAGAACCAAGACCGCCATCCTGAGTTTCATCACGATGGCTCTATTGTATGGGAATCGCCCGCGGCCCCGCAGGGCGTATAATTGAGGCGTCTGTGAAACCGTCCGAACCGCAGCCGCAGCCCGTGCAACGGGGAGAAGAGGAGCCGATGCTGTATTGCCCCCGCTGTTCGTCTCGCCTGGCGGCCCGCAAGTGCAAACTGATCTGCGAGAAGTGCGGCTACTACATGAGCTGCGCGGATTACTACTGAAGCCGATTCCGTCATGTCTGACATCCCAGCGCTGTTGGAACGTTACCGCCGCGGTCCGGAACTGCTCGCCGTGGTCCTGACCGGCGTCTTCGGAGAGGAAGAAGACTTCGCTCAGGCGCCCGGCAAGTGGAGCATCCGGCAGATCGTGGCGCACCTCGCCGACGCCGAACTGGTCGGCGCGCACCGCTTCCGCCAGGTGCTGGCGGAAGACAACCCCACGCTCATCGCGTTCGACCAGGATGCCTGGGCGCGAAACCTCGACTACGCCCGGCGCAAGCCGAAACAGTCCCTCGAAACGTTCCGCCGCATTCGCGCCGAGAACTACGAACTCCTCAAGGACCTGCCGGCCGGCGCTTTCGAGCGCACCGGCAACCACACCGAAAACGGCGCGATGACATTGCAGCGCCTGCTCGAAGGGTATGCCGAACACGCGGAATGGCACGCCCGGCAGTTGCAGGAGATCCGCGAGGTTTACAAGCAGGCCAAGGGCAAAAAGTAAGCGCGAAGCGTCTCTGAAGCGGCTCATCGGGCATTGAGGGGTTACACTATGCTTTATGCCGCCCTCCTATCCTCCACTTCAGGCGCCGCCGCGCCTGCTCTTCGGACCGGGCCCCGGCCAGGTCGCTCCGCGCGTTTACCAGGCCATGGGCCAGACGGTTGTGGGGCACCTCGATCCGTTCTTCTTCCAGGTCGCCGGGGAGATTCGCTCCCTTCTGGGCTATGCCTACTCGACGGCCAACCAGTTCAACCTGGCGTTGTCGGGCACGGGCAGCGCCGGCATGGAAGCCGCGGTGGCGAACTTTGCCGAGCCCGGGCGCAAATTTGCCCTGCTGAGCAACGGCTTTTTCGCCGACCGGATCGGCGAAATGGCGCGCCGCCAGGGGGCTGAAGTGGTACGGCTCGTCAAGGATTGGGGCGAGCCGTTCGACCCGCAGGAAGCGCGGGAGTTCATCCGGCGCGAGCAGCCGCACCTGGTAGCCTTCGTACAGGCCGAGACCTCGACGGGGATGTACAACCAGGCGAAGCCGATCTGCGAAGCCGCGCACGAAGCCGGCGCGCTGGTGATCGCCGACTGCGTCACATCGCTCGGCGGCATGCCGGTGCTGGTGGACGAGAACGGCATCGACATCGCCTACAGTTGCACACAAAAGGGATTGGGATGCCCTCCCGGCCTCGCGCCCATAACGGTTTCACCGCGAGCGCTCGACCGCCTCAAGTCGCGCGCCACTCCGGTGCAGTCGTGGTACCTCGACCTGCAACTGCTCGATACCTTCTTCACGGGCCACAAGTATCACCACACGGCCTCTGCCACGCTGTTCTATGCCCTTCGCGAAGGTCTCGTGATGGTAGCGGAAGAAGGGCTGGAAAACCGCTGGTCGCGGCACCGCAAGAACCACCAGGCATTCGTCGCCGGAATCGAAGCCATGGGGCTCGAAATGCACGTGGCGGATCCGGCAAACCGCCTCTGGACCCTGAACACACCGCGGGTGCCCGCCGGGGTGGACGACGCCAAGGTGCGCCAGTATCTTCTGGAGAAGCGCAATATCGAAATCGCCGGCGGCTTCGGCCCGCTGGCCGGCAAAGTTTTCCGTATCGGAGTGATGGGCTACGGCTCGACGGCGGAAAATGTGCTGCTGATTCTCGAAGCCCTCGGATCGGCACTGCAGCACGCGGGGTATAAGCCCGCCTCGGACGGCCGCGTGGCCGCTGAGCACGCGCTGGCAGTCTCGGTGTAAGCGGCCGTATCCACTCTTACGCGATGGCCCGGGCGTCCGCACTCACAGGGCTTGGATACCGGCAAGGCTCCATCGAGATGGACGTCGCCCGCCTCCAGGTGAAACCCATCCTGGGCTTCGCACTCGTACCCCAGAATTTTTCCGCCGGCGCCGCGCAGAAGAAGGAAGGCGGGAACCTGAAAGCACTCCCACAGGAAATCCCGTTCCGCACCGGTCAGTGTCGGCCGTTCCTGTTCCACCAGCACGAATAGAGCGCGCGTGGCACGCGTGCCCTCGGCCGCCGCACGGCGCAGTTCCTCGAGTGTGCCCGCGAGGGCGGGCGCAACCCGGGGCCCGCCGCGCCCCGCTGCTGCGGCGGCCAGACGCGGATAGAGCGGGTGCCGCACCCGCCGCGCAAATCCCAAATGCATGATCGTCCGTCTAGTGGGACGAAGGGAGGAGAATTCTCAGGAAAGGACACGGTCGAGATTGCCGCCCAGGATCAGGCGCGCATCCGAGTCGCCGATGCCCAGGTCCATGAGGGTGCGCGTCTGGACCTGGAAGATCTCCCGGTTCCAGCCCCTCGGGAGGAACGACGAATCGGTTCCGAACAGCAGCCTTCCGGCGCCGGCCACCGACAGGGCCCGCTGGAACACCGTCTTCAGGTCCAGGCCTTCGTACCGCATCCAGGAATTGCTGCTGGAGGTGTCCAGGTAGACGTTGCCGCAAAGGTCCGCCAGCATCAGGGCCTCCCGGAAGTAGCCCGCGCCGAAATGCGGCACGATGAACCGGATCTGCGGATAGTGGAGCGCCACGGCGTGCAGGTCGAGCGGGTTGGAATACCGCATATCGAATGGCGACGGCAGACCCAGTTTGCGGCGGACTCCGACCGTCAGCACCCCGCAATGGACGAACACCGCACACCTCGTGCCGGCCACGCGATCGAGGAGCGCTCCCACGCGGTCGTGGTGCAGGCTGTAGCGATGCATGGCCGGAAAGAGGCAGATCGCGGCCAGGCCCTCCAGGTCCGGCGCCACCTCGGCCAGGGGGTTGACCATGGCGTAGGGAAAGAAGCGGCCGGGACAAGCCCGGGCTGCCGTTTTCACCGAATCCTCGTCGCCCGGAACGCTGGCGATGATGGCGGCCCGTGCGACTCCGTGGCTGTCCAGTTCCTCGGCCCAGGTGCGGGCGAGCACGGCGGGGTCTTCCGGCGGCGGGTCCCAGGCGAGCGCCGCGGCGACCTGCGCGGCATCCTTTCCGGCAGGCGCTCCCAGCGACGTGTAGAAGCGGTGGGAGAAGAAATGGGTGTGCGCGTCGGTGACGGCGCATTCACCCCACGGAGTTTGCATCGGGCTTGTTCCAGTGGGTAATGCCGGCCGCCAGGGCTAATTGCGTGAGGCCGGCGACGTTGTTCACGCCCAGCTTCTTCATCATGGTCTTGCGGTAGCTGCGGACGGTCTGCAGGCCCAGGTCGAGCAGCACCGCGATATCCTTGCTCGTCTTGCCTTCGGCCACCAGCCGCAGCACCTGCAATTCCCGCGGCGAGAGCGATTCCAGGGGGCTCCGGTCGTGGGTTTCGAGGTCCCCTCGCTGAATGCGCGCCAGCAGCCGGTCGGAAACCTGCGAACTCAGGTACGAGCCGCCGCGCGCCACCGTGCGCAGGGCATCCACCAGTTCGCTCGACGAAGCCTTCTTCAGCACGAAAGCACGGGCGCCCGAGCGGATGGCGCTCACCACCGAATTCTCGTCGTCGTACATCGAGAGGATCACGACCTTGACCGTGGGGCAATGGCGCAGCAGCTCCGTAGTCGCTTCCACGCCGTTCATTCCGGGCAGCCCGATATCCATCAGTACCAGGTCGGGATTGGTCTTCTTGCAGAGCTGCACGGCGTCGCCGCCGTTTTCCGCTTCTCCCACCACTCGGAACTCCCCGCCCCGCTCCAGGATCGTCCGGACTCCGTCGCGGACCAGTTTGTGATCATCGACAAGTACAATGTCGAACGCCATAGTGTGTCTCAGCGGCTCTCAGAGGTCTCTGCCCGCACGGTGGTGCCGGCTCCCGGATGGCTGACGATCGCCAGTTCCAGGCCGGCTTGCGCGGCATAGTGCTCCATGCTCAGAAACCCCAGCCCTCTGCGCCCGGACAGCAGGTCGCCCGGATCGAACCCCCTTCCGTTGTCCTTTACCTCCAGGAACGTACCAGTACGTGAGGACTTTACCGCGATTTCGATCGCAGAGCAACTGGAATGCTGCAAAGCGTTCTCCACAGCCTCCTGCGTGATATGAAAAATGGCCGAAGCGATCTCCGGCTCCAGTTTCAAAGAGGGGTCCACATTCAGACGCAGGGTGCCCGGGAAGCGCTCGCGAAGGCGCGCCGCCAGGCGGTCGAGCGCGGCCCGAAGCCCGGTGCGCTCCACCGCCGAAGGGTTCAGCTCGTAGCTGTACTCCCGGGTATCTTCCATGATCTCTTCGAGCACACCCTGCATCTCCGAGATACGAACACACACGTCCGGCGCCATGGTCTCCAGTTCCATGCGGATCAGGTCGAGTTGCAGCCCGAGCGCCGTCAGGTTCTGGCCGATGGAGTCGTGCAGAAACTTGGAGAGCATGTTGCGATCGAACTCCATGGCCTTCAGCGCGCCCAGCACCGAATGCCGCAGTTCCTGTTCCGCGGTGCCCCAGGGAGTGACCTCCCGCGCCAGGCCGCCGGCATAGCGGACCTCCCCATCCAACCGCACCGGGAAAGCCGAGATGTTATACGTGTTGCCGTTATCCCGCTGGCGGAGGTGAAGCGTTTCGCCGGCGAAGACTCGCTGCAATCGCGAGTCCCACAGGGCGGCGCCCTCGGGCGCCAACAGGTCGGCGAGACGCTGCCCTGTCAGGCCACCGGAGGGCTTGCCGAAGATGCCGCAAGACTCGCCACGGACTAAAACAAAGACGCCTTCGTGATCGATCAGCCAATGGCAGGCGGGGCTCTGATCGATCAACGCCTCGGCTAAGCAGCCCTCCGGCATGTCGGCGGCTCAGCGCTTGCGCGCGACGACCTTGTGCGCGGCCGCAGCCACATCGGGCGCCACCAGGCCGTATTTCTCCATCAGTTCGTCCGGCTGGCCGGATTCGGCATAGCGGTCGTGGATGCCGACGAACTCCATGGGGCATGGATGGGTCTCGGCCACGACCTGCGCTACCCGTACGCCGAGGCCGCCATCCACCAGGTGTTCTTCCGCCACCACAATCGCGCCTGTTTCCGCGGCAGCCTTCCCGATGGCCTCGCGGTCGAGCGGCTTCACGGTGTGCATATCGATCACGCGCACCGAAACACCCTCCGCCTCGAGCGTGTTCAGCGGCCAGGAGCGCCTGCGCCACCAGCAGCCCGTTGGCGATGATCGTGACATCCGACCCGGAGGCCAGTTCGATCGACTTGCCGATCTCGAACTTCTGCGCGGCGTCATAAATCACCGGGGCCTTGGGCCGGCCGGTGCGGATGAAGACCGGGCCGACGTGCGCGGCGGCCGCGCGCACCAAGGCCTTGGTCGAGGCTTCGTCCGCCGGCGCCATTACCACGAAGCCCGCCAGCGAGCAGGCCAGCGAAATCTCTTCGATGCTCATCTGCGACGGGCCATCCTCGCCGATCGAAATGCCGCTATGCGTTCCCACCACTTTCAGATTCACGTGCGGGTATGCCGCGCACGCCCGAAGCTGTTCGAACCCCTTGTTCATCACGAACGCCGAGAAGCTGGAGACGAACGGGATCTTGCCCGCCAGCGCCATTCCCGCACCCGCCGCCACCGCGTTGGCTTCGGCAATGCCGAAGGAAAAGAAACGGTCCGGGAACTCCTTGGCGAAATAGACGGTCATGGTGGATTTGGAAAGGTCCGCATCGCACACGACGATATCCCGGTTTTCCCGTCCGAGTTCCACCAGCGCCCGCCCGAAGGCTTCGCGGGTCGCCGGGCCGGCTTTCAATTCGAATTTGATGTGCGCAGGCTTGGTTTGTGCAGGCATGTCTTATTGCAGCTCCTGAAGGGCCAGTTTGACTTCATCGGCGGTCGGCGCCGTACCGTGGAACTTCGGATTGTTTTCCATAAAGGAAACGCCTTTGCCCTTCACCGTGTGGGCCACGATGCAGGTGGGCTTTCCCTTGGTGGCCTCGGCCTCGCGCAGCGCCGCCTGAATCGCCGGGAGGTCGTGCCCGTTGATCTCCAGCGTATGCCACCCGAACGCCCGCCACTTGTCGGCCAGTGGCGCGACTTCCATGATGTCCTTGACGAAGCCGTCCAACTGAATGCCGTTGTAGTCCACGATCGCCACCACGTTGTCGACCTTGTGGAAGGCCGCCGACATGGCCGCTTCCCAGACCTGGCCTTCCTGGATCTCTCCGTCGCCCATCATCACGTAGGTGCGATAGGTGCGCTGATCCAGCCGGGCGGCCAGACCGATCCCGATCCCGAGCGAAAGTCCTTCGCCGAGCGACCCGGTGGAGGCTTCCAGCGCGTGGATGAACCGAACGTCGGGGTGGCCCTGGTAAACCGAGCCCCACTTCCGCAGCGTGTTGAGCTTGTTCACCGGCGTTTCGGCGTAGCCCGCTTCCGCCATCACGGAATAGAGCACCGGCGCCGCGTGTCCCTTGGAGAGAATGAAACGGTCGCGATCCGGCCATGCCGGATTCTTGGGGTCGATCTTCATGTAGTCGAAGTACAGCTCGACCAGAATTTCGACCGCCGACAGCGATCCGCCCGGGTGGCCCGACTTGGCAGCACCGATCATCTCGACGATTTCCCGCCGTACGCGCTTGGCGATTTCCTGTAATTCCACTATGGATTTAGGCATGGAGAACTTCTCCATTCTATCGATTCTGCCCTGTTGGAACAATCGACACCCCTTTACCGTATCTAGCCAGTGGAGGTTATCGCATGTATTGCGACCGTTGCGGCACGCGGGTGAGCGAGAGCCAGCGATTCTGTCCGTCCTGCGGCAAGGCTGCCGGAAACCTGCCCATGATGCCCTCCCAAGGGCGCATCGGGGGGCACATCCGGATGCTGGGCATTCTGTGGCTCGCCCTTTCGGCCTTTCGCTTGATTCCGGGATTCTTCCTCCTGACTTTCTTTCACCGCGGCGTGTGGGGAATGGGGATGTTCCCGCATGAGATGCCAGGCTTCGTGTTCGGCCTGATGCGCGGGATCGGAGTCCTGATGCTGGGAAGCGCCGCCGTCGGCATCATCGCCGGATGGGGGCTTCTCGAGCGCCAACCGTGGGCACGCATGCTGGCCATCGTGCTCGGCTGTTTCAACCTGCTCGATATGCCGTTCGGGACCGCTCTGGGGATATATACCCTTTGGGTGCTGCTGCCGGCCCGGTCGGAAGAAGAGTACCGTCAGATCTCGCGGGTGGCTTAACTCCGGGGCCGCGACGCTATAGAATGCTGGCATGGCCGTATTGACCCGCCGAGACCTGCTGCGCTCCGCCGCAGCCGCCGCTGCCGGAGCGCCGCTCCTCCGTGCTTCCACAAAGCTTCCGATCGGGGTTACCGACTGGAACCTGCGCCTGGGCGCCGATCCCGAAGCCGTCGTCCTCGCCGCGAAGATCGGGTTCGATGGGGTCCAGATCTCCTTCGGACGCAAGATTGTCGATGGCAAACTGCCGCTCGACAATCCCGGGCTCATCGACCGCTACCTGGCCCTTTCCGCGGAACACAAGATCGCACTCGACGGTACCTGCGTCGACAGACTTCACGATAACGGCCTCAAGAGCGACCCGCTGGCGGTCAAATGGGTGTCCGATTCCATCCGGCTGACGAAGGCTCTCCACACCAAAGTCCTGCTGCTGCCGTTCTTCGGACGCTGGGCAATCGAGAGCCCCGCGGAGGGCGACCATGTGGGCGACGCTCTGCGCGAGCTGGCGCCCGAGGCCGAAAAAGCCGGAGTGATTCTGGGCCTGGAAGACACCATTTCGGCCGAAGACAACGTGCGGATCATGGAGCGCTCGCGCTCGAAGAACGTCTTGGTGTATTACGACGTGGGCAACTCCACCAACAACAAATTCGACGTGGTGAAGGAGATCCGCTGGCTGGGCAAGGACCGCATCTGCCAAATCCACCTCAAGGACAATCCGCACTACCTGGGTGAAGGCTCCATTAACTTCCCCGCGGTTATGCGGGCCATCCGCGACATCGGCTTCACCGGCTACGCCAACCTCGAGACCGATACGCAAAAGGGCAGCACCGTGGAAGCCGACATGCGCCGCAACCTCGCGTACATCAGGAAGTTAGTGGGGTAGGCCTCCCGGCCTGCCCACGCGACGAAGGCGCGTTCTTTTGATCTCACCCCAACAGCCGCGCCGCTGGTTTCGCAAAATAGGTCAAGATAATGCCGGCGCCGGCGCGGGCGATCGAGGTCAGGCTCTCCATCATCGCCCGCTCCTCGTCCAGCCAGCCATTGCGCGCCGCCGCCATGATCATCGAGTACTCGCCGCTCACCTGGTAGGCCGCGATCGGGACGTCGAACCGCTCCCGCGCTTTCGCGATCAGGTCCAAATACGGCATGGCGGGCTTCACCATGATCATGTCGGCGCCCTCTTCGACGTCCAGCTCCATTTCGCGCATCGCTTCCAGAGAGTTGGCCGGATCCATCTGGTAGCTGCGCCGGTCGCCGAACTGCGGGGCCGATTCGGCCGCCTCGCGGAACGGTCCGTAGAATACCGACGCAAACTTCGCCGCGTACGACAAAATCGGGATTTTTTCGTAGCCATTGGCATCGAGCGCCTGGCGGATCGCCCACACGCGGCCGTCCATCATGTCCGACGGAGCCACGATGTGCGCTCCGGCGCGCGCGTGCGAAAGCGCCGATTTCGCCAGCCACTGCAGCGTGGTGTCGTTATCCACATCCCCGTCTTTGATGTATCCGCAGTGACCGTGGCTGGTGTATTCGCAGTTGCACACGTCGGTGACCACCAGCAGGCGCGATGTCTCCTTGCGAATTGCCCGTATGGCCCGCTGCACGATCCCGTTATCGTCGTATGCGCCGGAAGCCATCTCGTCCTTCGACTCCGGCAGCCCGAACAGGATCACGCCCCCGATGCCCAGCGCCTCCACCTCGGCGCATTCCTTGACCAGTTCATCGATCGACATCTGGTAATTGCCCGGCATGGCGCCGATTTCGCGGCGGACGCCCTCCCCCGGGCAGGCGAAGAGCGGCAGGATGAATTGCGCCGGATCGAGGCGTGTCTCGCGCACCAGGCTGCGGATCGATTCGCTAGCGCGGAGGCGCCGCAATCGGTGTGTGGGAAATGGCATCACCCAGGATTGTAACTCCTTACCAGGGGGGACTTGACAAGTGATCGTACATGGTTAAAATAATCCTCATCTAAGCGTAGGCGTATGCAGACCGCTTGTGACCATACCCGCACCCAGATCATCGCCCGGAGAGACGGCGTCGATTACGTGGAGTGCCTTGATTGCCGTCAGATCTTCGAGGCCGAAGACCTTGAGCCAGTGAAAGTCGAGGAAGACGAGGAATAGCCCTCCACGCATGCGTTAGCATGGAGGGACATGCACGATCTCGCTCATTTCCGGAACCATTTCGACACGATTGCGGAGCGGCTCGCGACGCGCGGAAATCCGCCTCAGCTCGACCAGTTTCGCGAGCTCGACCGCCAGCGCCGGAGTGCCATCTCCCAGGCCGAGCAGCTGAAGGCCCGCCGCAACGCCGAGACCGCCGAAATCGGCAAGCTGCGGAAGGACGGGGTCGACACCTCCGGGCGCCAGCAGCAGATGCGCGCCACCGCCGAAGAGATTTCGGCGCTCGATGAACAGGTCCGGAAGTTAGACGACGAGTTCCGGGAACTCCTGGCCGGCATCCCCAACGTTCCGCACGAATCCGTTCCGACCGGGAAGAGCGAAGCCGACAATGTCGAAGTGCGCCGCTGGGGCGCGCCGCCCGCGTTCGATTTTGAGCCCAAAGCCCATTGGGACCTGGGCCCGCAGCTCGGCATCCTGGACCTGGAGCGCGCCGCCAAAATCACCGGCGCCCGCTTCGCCCTCTACTGGGACCTCGGCGCGAAGCTCGAGCGCGCGCTCATCAATTTCATGCTCGACGTGCACACGCGCGAGCACGGCTACACCGAAGTGCTGCCGCCCTTCCTGGTCAACTCGCAGAGCCTGTTCGGCACCGGCCAGCTTCCGAAGTTCAAAGAGGACCTGTTCAAGTGCGAGGGCCACGACTTCTGGCTGATCCCCACCGCCGAAGTGCCCGTCACCAATATCTTCCGCGATGAGACGCTGGAGGCTTCGGCGCTACCCATCCACCTGTGCGCCTATACGCCCGTGCTTCCGCAGCGAGGCCGGTTCCTACGGGCGCGACGTGCGCGGCATCATCCGCCAGCACCAGTTTCAGAAGGTGGAGCTCGTCAAGTTCACCGCGCCGGACCAGAGCTACGACGAGTTGGAGAAGCTCACGGCTGACGCCGAGGACATCCTGCGCCGCCTGGGATTGCCGTACCGCACCGTGGTCCTCTGCACTGCCGACATGGGTTTCTCTTCCGCCAAGACGTACGACATCGAGGTCTGGCTGCCCGGGCAGAACGGCTACAAGGAAATCTCCTCGTGCTCGAATTTCGAGGCCTTTCAGGCGCGCCGCGCGGGCATCCGCTACCGTGCCGGGAAGAAGGCCGAGCCGCTCCACACCCTCAACGGCAGCGGACTGGCGGTGGGACGCACGTGGGTGGCGATCGTCGAGAACTACCAGCAGAAGGACGGCAGCGTGGTGGTTCCCGAGGCGCTCCGGCCCTACCTGAACGTTGAGGTGATCCGGGCGCGGAAATGACGCTGCGATGAATACCGAACTGATCGGCGGGCTGATCCGGCTTCGCTACAAGCTGCTGTGGGCCAAGACGCGTTCCCGCAACGGAAGGATCGCGCTGTTCTTCGCCGGGTACCTCCTGTTCATCCTGGTCTTCGCCCTGCTGATGTCGGGCGGGTTTGGCGCCGGCATCGTGGCGGCGCGCAGCGGGAAGTCCGAACTGGTGGCGCGCATTGTGCTCGGCTCAGTGTTCGTGCAGGCGCTGATCGCCACCATCAGCCTGGGCTTCGGCATGAACACGATCTTCTCCGACCTGGAGCTGCGCCGCTACCCCATCCGTGCGCGCGAGCGCTTCCTGGTGCGCCACATCATCGGCATCGTAGATCCCTTCTGGATCCTCTTCCTGGTGCTGGAGCTCGGCCTGGTTACCGGCCTCTACGTGTATGGCGGCACGCCGTTCGGACAGGGAATCCTGGCGGTGCTCCTGCTGTTCCTGTCGAACTACCTGCTGGCGCGGGTGATCGGCAGCGCGGTGGACCGCATGATTAAGGGGCGCTCCGGCTCGGTAACCCTGACGGCGATTGTCATGGCCCTGGCCATTCTGCCGTCGCTCGCCGCACCGATGTTCAAGAAGCACCCGGAGTGGATTCCGGTGGTCCTGCGCGTACTCCGGGCAACGCCTCCCTTCGGTGCCGCGGCGGCGGTGGCGCACACGGGCGCTGCCGCGGCGTGGGGGCTGCTTCTGCTGCTGGTATGGATCGCCGGGGTCTTCGGAGCGCTGGTGCTGCTCGAAAGCCGGCCGCCGGCGACACGCCGCGCGGCTTCCGCCAAGCTCTCCTGGGAAAGCCCCTACGAGAGGGTCGCAGCCTTATTCGCCCCCGGCGACGCACCGTTCGTGGCCCACTGGCTGCGGTTCTACGTGCGCAACAACCGTTTCCGCGCCATGTACCTGCTGGCCCTGCCGCTGGTGGCCTTCCTGACCTTCAACATGTCCCGGAGGGGCGGCGACGACGCCCTGTTTCTGGCGGCCCTGGGAGCGTTTCCGATCGTGACGTTCCTGGGCACTTCCCGTATGGCCGTGAACCAGTATGGCTACGTGGGCGGCGGACTGCGGCGCTACCTGCTGCTGCCCTCCGGCCCAAGCGCCAGCCTGCGGGCCGGGGCATACGCCTCCATGCTGTTGGGAGGCGCACTGATTCCGGTGGCTGTCATCGGGTGGGTGGTGCTGGCGCCGGTACCGTTCGACGCGCGGATGGTCTTTATGCTGGCGGGCAGCGCGTTCACCGGGCTGTTCGTGTTCCACGGGCTGGGACTCTGGGTCTCGATGCTCAACCCGCGGAAGGGGAACTATAACAGCAACTTCGGCAACGACCTTTCGCTTGGCGGCAACATTGTTTTGATCGGGGGCGTGCTGGTATCGATCGCCCTGCCGCAAGTGCTTTACAAGCTGGCACCGGCCCTCGTGGCGCCGCGGAACTGGTGGGTTGCCGCGGCCGCCGCGCTTCTGGGCGCAGGCTTCTTCGCGGTGTCCCTGCGCGGGGCGGGTGCTCTGTTCCGCGACCGCCGCGAACGGCTGCTGGCCGTCGTGGAAGGAAGAGATTGAACCATGGACGCAATCCGCATCTCGAACCTGGTGAAGAAATACGGCAACGTCGTTGCAGTGGATGACCTCTCGCTGAGCGTGCCCAAAGGCGCCATGTTCGGTTTCCTGGGGCCCAACGGCTCGGGAAAGAGTACCACTATCGGATGCCTCACGGGGCTCCTCGATCCGACCGCCGGCGGGATTGAAATCCTGGGCGAGCCCTTCTCGGCGGACAGTTCCGCCCTCAAGCGCCGCATGGGCGTGATGCCCGAGACGCTGGGCCTTTTCGACCCCCTCTACGCCCACGAGTTCCTGGCCTTCGTCGCCCGCATGTTCGGACTGGACGAGGCCACCACTCGCAAGCGGGTCGGGGAACTGCTGGCGGCGCTCGAGTTAAGCGACAGCTCCAAACCGCTTTCCGAATACAGCACCGGGATGCGCAAGCGCGTGGCCTTCGCCGCGGCGGTCATCCATTCGCCGGAGGTCCTGTTCCTCGACGAGCCTTTCGAGAGCATCGACCCGGCGGGTGTGGCACTGATGAAGCAGTGGCTGCGCCGCCTGACGGAGCAGGGACGCACCGTTTTCATCACCAGCCATGTGCTCGAAACCGTGGAGCGGCTGTGCGACGCGGTCGCCATCATCACGCGGCCCGGCAAGCTGGTTTGGCAGGGGGAGATTACGGCACTCTCCGCCGATGGCTCGATCGAGTTCGACGGGAAGAGCTTCCGCGCTCTCGAGCCGCTCTTCCTGCACTTGACCGGCGAGCGTTACGCCGATCTAAACTGGCTCTGATGACCCTTTACCTGAAGCCCACCTGAACCACCTGCCGCAAAGCGAAGAGTTTCCTTCGCGAAATGGGCGCGCGGTTCGAAGAGATCGATCTCAATCGCGGCATGTCCGTGGCCGAACTGGAGCGGCTGATCGGCAAGCGGGACTACCGCGAGTTTCTCAACACCCGCAACGAGCTCTACCGCGAGCGCGGCATGAAAGAGAACCCGCCTCCGCGCCGGGAGGCGTTGAAGCTGATGTCGGAAAACCCCAACCTGATCAAACGGCCGATCCTGGCCGGAGACGGCAAGATCATCGTTGGCTTCGACGAAGAGGACTTTCGGTCGGCCCTTTCCATGTAACGGCGCCGCATTTGCAATCACTAGAGTACATGCCGATGACGACCGTGAGCCGTGTTTTCACCGCAGCCCTGGTGGCGTGCCTGCTGCTACAAGCCCCGGCGGAAGCGAAATCCCGTAAGAAGAAGACCGCGGCCGCGCCGCAGTTCTCGTATTACCTGCTGGTCCTGTCCTACGCGCCGGACTTTTGCGCCCAGCCCCAAGGGAACAAAGACCCTCGCGAGTGCGGCTCCGGCCGGCACGTCGGCTTCATCGTGCATGGCCTCTGGCCGCAGGGCGAAACTACCCGCGGACCCCAGAACTGCGGCCACGTCAGCCCGGTCTCACAAGCGGTCCTGCAGGCGACGCTGAAATATATCCCCACCGAATCACTAATCCAGCACGAGTGGACGGCTCACGGAAGCTGCACCGGCTTGAGCGCCGCCGACTACTTTGCCGCCCTCCGCAAGGCGCGCGATTCCGTTACCCTGCCGGCTGGACCTGGATCAGCCCTCGCAAAACGTGCAAACCAGCCCTGCGCGGGTCGAATCGGAACTGGCTGCCTCCAATCCGGCCTTTCCCAAGACGGCCTTCCGGACCTCCTGCTACCACGATGCGGAACTCCAGGAGGTCCGGGTCTGCCTGAACAAGGATCTCTCGCCCCGGGCGTGCAGCGCGAGCGCCGGGGAGTGTACGCTCCCTGCCGTGACGCTCCTGCCGGTCCGCTAGCTGCGCCGACTGCGTTACACCTTCATTCGCTCGAGCTTGCGGTAGAGCGTTTTGCGCTCGATGCCGAGGATCTGCGCGGCCTTGCTCTTGTTACCGCCGGTGGCGGCGAGCACGCGGCGGATCTGCTCTTCCTCGGCATCGGCCAGGGTATCGACCGGCTTCTCGCGCGATTCCATCACCGTCAGCGCTTCGTGCACCGCATCGGCGTCCACACGGTCGGCCAGCACGGTCAGCCGCTCGATCAGGTGCTGCAACTGGCGGACGTTGCCCGGCCAGGTGTAGTCCTGCAGCGCCTTGACCCCCGAGTCCATCAGCTTGACGTCGCGGTTGTACCGGCCGTTGTACTTGTTCACGAAGAACCGCGCGAGCAGGGGGATATCGTTGCGGCGGTCGCGCAGAGGGGGCATGACGATCCGTACGACGTTCAGGCGATACCAGAGGTCCAGGCGGAACTTGCCCTCGTCGGTCATTTGCTGGAGGTTGCGGTTGGTGGCCGCGATCACCCGCACGTCCACCTCTTTGGCGCGCGAGGAACCGACCGGGCGGATTTCCCGCTCCTGCAGAAACCGCAACAGCTTCACCTGGAAATCGGGCTCGATATCGCCTATCTCGTCGAGGAACACGGTGCCGCGGTGGGCCGATTCCAGGATGCCCACCCGGTCGCGGTCGGCGCCCGTAAACGCCCCGCGCATGGCGCCGAACAGCTCGCTTTCGAGCAGGGAGGGCGGGATGGCCGCGCAATCCACCGGCACGAAGGGCTGCGACGCCCGCTGGCTGAAGCTGTGGATCATACGCGCCACCAGCTCCTTGCCGGTGCCGGTTTCCCCCTCGATGATGACGGTGGCGGTGGTCGGCGCCACGCGCGAGACCTTCTTGTAAATTTCGATCATCGCCGGCGAGGTGCCGATCATCTGGCTCTCCGGCAACTCCTCCTCTTCGGCCTCTTCGCCCGAAGTCAACAGGGCCGCTTCGGCGCGTTCCACGGCCTCGATCATCACGTCCAGGTCGAAGGGCTTGGCGATGTAATCGAACACGCCGCCGCGGGTGGCGGCCATGACCGTTTCCATGGTGCCGCGGCCGGTCATGAGGATGACCGAGCAGCGCGGGTCGCGCTTCTTGGCGGCGTTGAGCACGTCGAGGCCGGTGCGCTCGTCGACGTAGATATCCGAGATCACGATGGGGTAGGCGCCATCGCTCAGCCGGTCGATGGCTTCGCCCGTGGTGGAGACCGCGTCCACGGCATACCCCTTCTCTTCGAGGGCCGTCTGAATGGTAAACTGCAGGGCCGGATCGTCTTCGACTAACAATAATTTCTGCATCTAATGTCGTTCCGCGGCGGCGGATACGGGGGTGGCGGCCGCTACCGGCAGCACCAGCGTGAAGCAGGAGCCGGCGCCCGGCTGGCTCACCACTTCGATCACTCCTCCATGCTGTTCCACAATCTGTTGGACGATGGAAAGGCCGATTCCGGTGCCCGCCTCGCCCGATTCCTCCGCTTTTTTCGTGCGGTAGAACTTACGAAAGATCTGTTTCACCTCTTTGTGGTCCATCCCGATCCCCTGGTCCTTGACCGCGATCCGGACGTGGCCGGCCTCGGCGGCGGCGCGCACGGTGACCTCGGTGCGCTGGGGCGAGTATTTCACCGCATTAGTAAGTAAATTGTAGCAGGCGTACTCCATCAGTTCGCGGTCGCCGGTAAGTTGTAACTGCTCTGCAATCGGCTCGAGCGTCACCCCGATGTGTTTGCGCTCGGCCAGCGGCTGCACGCGCGACGCGCACAGCTCCACCATCTCCTTGACCGGGATGGCTTCGTGCTTCAGCTCCATCTGGCCGGCGGAGAGGCGCTCCACGTTGAGGAAGATCTCCACCATGCGCGCCAGGCGCTTCGATTCCGAGTTGATCAGGTCGGCGATCTGCTTGCGCTTGGCCTCGGTCAGCGTGTAGCGCGAGATCAGCTCGCTCGACCCCTGGATGGCCGATAGCGGCGTCCGCATCTCATGCGTCACGAAGTGCATGGCCTGCTGGTAGCGGGTGCGTTCCGCCTCGCTGCGGCGCAGGCTGCGGCGCACCACCAGGTGATAGTAGGCCGCCGCCGTGATGGCGCCGAACCATGCCGCCGAGGCGGAGGTCGTAAACGACAGGACGCGCCCGTGAGTGAAACAGACGTAGGGCGCGGCGGAGGCGGCCGCCAGAATCACAATTGCCGCGGCATAAGCGGCCCACCCCGGCAGGTAGCGGAAGGCCGCGCCCGAGGCGGCCACCAGCGCGAGCGCCCACAGCAGCACGAGCCAGGAATCGACGTCCGTGATGAACTGCCCCGAAGACATGGTTTCAAACGCGTCGGCGTTGATCTCGATCCCGCTGGTGGGCGCGCCGTTGGAATAAGGCGAGAACAGCCGGTCGTGCTCGGTCTGCGCGGTCACCCCGGCAAACACCACCTTCCCTGTGAATTCCGACGCCAGCTTGGGGTCTTGCAGCAGATCCTTGACCGTAACCCGGGGCAGCCGCAGATACGGGGGCACGAAGCGCACGCGCAGGATACGGCGGCTGCCGGAGGCCGGGATGATGGTGCCCGCCACCTGGAGATCGGAGGGGGATTCGATGATGTCGGCGTGCCGGCTGAGGCGGAAGGCCTCGAGCGAAAGTGCCCACAGGCGCTCGCGTCCGTGGACCTCTTCGAGAGGGATGGAGCGGGTAATGGCATCCTTGCCGTCCGGTTGGGCGTGGACGTGCCCGGTCGCCGTGGCCGCGGCGCTGAATTCGGAGAGAGGATGCTCCCAGCCATCTCCCACGAGCTGGCTCGAAAGCACCAGGTTCGGGGTGGCCCGGAACGCCGCCGCGAGGTCCGAGTCGGCCGCCGGATCGGTGCGGTTCGACAGGATGATATCGACCGCCACGGCCTTGGGTTTGGCCGCCGCTACCAGCCGCAAGGCCTCGGCCAGCGGTTTGCGGATGCCCTGCATCCCGCCGGGCATCCAGTCCAGAGTGCGCTCGTCGAAAACCAGAAGCGCGGATTCGGTGGGCCAGGGCTTCGGCTGGTACCGTCTGAACATTTCGTCATAGACGGCGTTATCCCAGGGACTGCCGAAAAGCCAGCTTCCGGCCACGGCGACGACGAAGGCGCCGGCCAGCAACAAGAGGTAGGACGCGGTACTTTTCCAGCCTCGCTGGTCCATTCCTCCCAGTATATCGGGCAGGCCGCCGCAGAGGACGGCCCGGTTGAGGATCTACTGGTAGGAGACCGTCTTGCCCGTACCTGAGAACCCCAGGAAATACGCGGCGTCGACGGATTTTCCATTCGTCAGGGTTGCGCTGAAGCTGGCCGGAGCCGCTGTCAGGGCAACCTGCAGGAACCCCGCGCCCGTACCGTTGGTCGTGGCAGAAGCGCTGACGGGCGGCAACTGGTTCAGAATCGAAGCCGGAACGGTGAAGGAACCCTGGCCCGCCGTGGTGGTGCAGATGAAGTAGGTGGTATCAGTGGTCGTGCTGGATCCGCTCCCCGAAAGCGCGCTGGAGGCGCCATAGATCTGCACGATATCGTTCGCATTGCCGCCGGTCCAATTGAGGGGGAGACCGCTATTGCGCACGACGTTATCCGGCAAGGTCACGTTGAGCGGGCTGCCCAGCGTGAAGCTGGCATTGAACTTGTTCACATCGGTGCCGCCCGCACCACTCACCGCATAAGTACCTGGCGCGAGCGAGCAGTTATTGCATCCGCCCGGAAGGCCGGGTATGCCGGAGATCGTCGCGGAATACGCGTTGTTGGTCTCGGTCAGCATCAGGTTGGTGATGTTGGACCCGGACGGACCGTTGAGTGTCACCGCGCCGGCATCCAGGAGTTTTGCACTGCCGGCTGTGGACGCCTGCCCGCTGCTGTCGGTGGTGTGGAACACCTGGCAGGCACCCTGGCTACTGGGAATGTACTGCGAGGCTGAAGCGAGTTGGAAGGCGTTGATTTGCACAAACGCTCCGCTGGCGCTTTCGATTTTGGCGCTGAAGCCCGCGACGCTCTCGGATATTGAGGAGAGCGCGAAAGAACCCACCGTGTAGGTGCCGCCGTTGTCGAAGTTCTGCAACTGCTGGGTCGAGAAACCGGGGATCACGCAGGCGCTCGCGGAGGCGTCCGGCGCGATGGCAATGAACGTCGGGTTGCTCGCGACCCCGTTCACCGATACCTGGAACGACACGGTGCAGCCGGTGGGCACGTTGGAGGGAAGCGTGAAATTGATCTGGTCCGCCCCGGCCAATCCGGGAGCGCGGCCGGCGTAAGCAGGTGTGATACTCATACCACCAACGATGACTTTTACATCTACGCCATTAGCTGCGAAGTTAAAGCCCGGCGAAGCAGTGTTGTCGCCCCCGGTCACCGGACCCATGCCGGTTGCCCAGGCGATGAGGACCTGCCCGGGTTTGGCGGGTGAGATCGTGATGCCCGAGATGGTGCCGGTGGTGAAGCGGTCGACATCGAGTTGGGCGGCCGAGATATAGTTTTGAACTACCGCCAGCCCGGTACCGGTGCTGTCCTGGGTGATCAGCCCGATCTTCCGCTGGACAACCGTGGAAGCGAAAGGCGCGCTGGTGCTGCTGCCGTTCGTGACGGTGACGTTATAGTTGCCCGCAGCTACCGTGGAGGGCAAGATTGCCGCAAGCTGATTCACGCCGCCCTGGTTATACAGGTACACGAGGTAGGCATCGGTCCCGGCGCCGCCCGCGGTTGGCGTGAAGGTGATCTTGACGTTGTCGGCCGCGGTAACCGTGGGCAGCGGGAACCCGTACTGTTTGAAGCCGCTGGCGCTCAGGTTGGTGCCCTTTACAACGAAAATGCTCCCCTGGGCGATGTTCTTGGTGTAGCTGCCGGCATCGAGCACGTCGGTAATCGTGGGAGTGGGAGGTCCCGCCGCCGCCCCCGCCGGTCGTGCCGCCCGTCGTAATCGAGCCGGAGCCGGTGAAGGTAATGGTGATGCCACTGACAGGATCGAGCCCGAGCCTGAACCCGAAAGCGAAGGAAAGAACCCGTAGCGCCGCTATACGTACCAGTTCCGCCAGTGATCGTTGCCGGATCCGCTGCCGAGGTGGAAGTCCCGTCAGCAATGCGTCGGCGGGCGCGGTGATGTGCCGGTCAGGTTGCCTCCCGATAGCGTCATGGTGAACGGGGCACTCACATTGCGGCGCCGTTGGTCATGCTCGCAGGGAAACCGTCCCGGTGAATGTCCCAGTTCCGATGCCCTGCAGAGTCGCAGTGCCGGTGGCGGTGATGCTCGTCCACGAGCGGTGACTGTCGCAGTCACCGTCAATGTCGTCTGGGTCGTAGCTGCCTGCGCTCCCATGCATAGCAGCAGGGGCAGGGCGTAGCGAGCGATGGTTCGGGTCATATTCTTGGTCAGTCTCCTCCTTCTGGCAAACGCGAGAAATCGAACAGTTTTAGCTCACCCAAAGTACAGGAAACGACTAACCTCTGGCAAGGTCTAGTAGTACGACGTATGGAAAAATACAGATCTCAACGCTGGCTCAGGCCGCCATCGACGGCCAGGATCTGGCCTGTAATGAAATTCGACGCTCGCAGGAAGTACAAAACCGCGTCGGCCACTTCGGCGGGGGTTCCGCCTCGTTGCGCCGGCGTCGCCTCGATCATGGCTTTGCCGCGGGCGTCGATGTCCTCGAAGGGGATCACCCCGGGGGCTACGGAATTCACCGTGATGTCCGGGGCGAAGGCCTTGGCAAGCGCACGGGTCAGCATGATCACTCCGGCCTTCGACGAGCAGTAATGCACGTGCTCGGCCCACGGGCGTATGCCCCCGAGAGAACTGATGTTGACGATCCGGCCGCCGCCGGTCTTGCGCATCAGGCGGGCCCCCTGCTGGCAGCAGAAAAACACCGCCTTGAGGTTCACGGAGTGAATGAAGTCCCAGTCCTTTTCGGTGATGTCGAGCGGGTCGAAGCGCGTGAAGCGGGCCGCGTTATTCACCAGGCCGTCGAGGCGGCCGAACCGCTCGTCGACTTCGCGGAACAGACGCGCGATTTCGCCGACGCTTTCGAGGTTGGCGCGAAAGACCTCCGCGCCGCCGCCGCATTCCGAGGCGGTGCGGCGGGCTTCGGCCTCGGAGCGGTCGTAGTGGATGGCGACGCGGGCGCCCTCCTGTGCCAGGCGGAGCGCAATGCCGCGGCCGATCCGCTTGGCCGAGCCGGTGACGAGGATGACTTTGGACGAGAGGCTAGACTGCCGGTTCTCCATGGACTTCGATCTCCTCGGGTTCGATGCCCTCGTGCTTCGGCTCGGGCAGCCGGCCGGTCAGGTGGGCCCAAGCCCAGAATAGCGCCGTGCTGGAACTGAGCGCGCCCGCTACGGCGCCGATCGTACGCGGGTCATAGTACTGCGAGGCGATTCCAGCGAGCGCCATCGAAAGCATCATCACCGACCACTGGATCGATTCCATGGTCGAAAACACTCTGCCGCGGAAGACGTTCGGAACGATGCGCAGCAACTGTGACATGTTCAGCACGGAACTGACGCCCACGCCGGCGCGGGAGAGCGCAATGAAGAACAGGGCCCAGGGGAACTGGCGAGCCTGGCTGAACAGAATGTAGGATCCGCCGTGCACCACGTAGCAAATGCTGATGATGCGCTTGTAGTTGCGGAAGCTCATGCGGCGGCCGGCGGCATGGGCGATGGCGCCGCCGATCAACAGGCCGATGCCGGCGAATCCCCAGACCATGCCGAGCCCGGCCGGTCCGCGGTTGAAGACGATCTCGCCGAAGACGCTGAACAGGATCTGCGCGGCGCCGCCGCCAGTCGCCCATCCGATGTTGATCATGAGCAGCCCGAGGATCAGCGGCACCGATTTCATGTAGCCGAGACCTTCGCGGTAGTCGCGCCACGGACGGACCACTTCGGCTCCGGTGAGCGCGGCGCGCGGCGGCCGGAAGCCGCGTCCGGGCAGGAAGAGGCGCGAGATGCAGAAGGCCGAAACCAGAAACGAGGCGGCATTTCCGGCGAAGGCCCAGTGGTAGCCGAAGGCCATCACGCTGGTGCCGCCGAGGAAGGTGCCGATCGTCAGCGTGGTCCACTGGGTGGTCTGGGTGAGCGAATTGGCGGTGTGCAGTTCGTCCCTGGTGGCGATGCTCGGCAGAATCGCCGCCCGCCCGCTGGTGAAGAAGGGCGAGGCCAGCATCAGCAGTCCGCTCAGCACGTAGAGCAGCCAGGTATCGTGGCGGTGAATGGTGAGGATGAAAAGTGCAGCGACCACGGCGCGGATCAGGTCGCTCGCGATCATGATGGTCTTGCGGTTGAAGCGGTCGAGCACCACGCCGGCGACCGGCCCGATGAGCATGGCGGGGATGGCGCGCGACAGCATGACACCGCTCACCACCAGCCCGGACCTGGTTTCGGAAACCGCGAGGCTGAAAACGGCGATGTTATTGAAGTGGTCGCCGATCTCGCTGACCACCTGCCCGATCCAGGTATTGCGATAGTTGCGGTTGTGGCGGAGGAGGTTGAGGAATTCGTTCAACCGACGCTCTCCTCGCGCACCGTCACACCGCGGATGAAGTCCTGGTCGAGGGCGTAGCCGAAGCCGGGGTCGTCGCGCAGTTCGATGGTTCCACGCGGGGTGGTTTCGACGGGCGGCACGATGATGTCGTGCTTCCAGTAACGCTTGCTGGCCGAAACGTCGCCCGGCAGCACGAAGTTCGGCAGCGAGGCCAGCGCCACGTTGTGGGCCCGGCCGATGCCCGCCTCCAGCATCCCGCCGCACCACACCGGAACGCCGGCGGCCTGGGCTACGTCGTGGACCTTCTTGGCCTCGCGGAAGCCCCCCACCCGTCCCAGCTTGATGTTGAGGATGCCGCAGGCGTGCATCCGGATCGCCTGGTCCGCCTGGTGGGCCGTGCGGATGCACTCGTCGAGGCAGATGGGGGTCTGAAGCTGTGCCTGCAGCGCGGCGTGGTCGATGATCTCGTCGTGGCCCAGGGGCTGTTCGATCATCATCAGGTAATAATCGTCGAGCTTCTTGAGGTGCGCCGCATCGGCCAGGGTGTAGGCGGAGTTGGCGTCGGCCATCAGCTTGATGGAGGGGAACCGCTCGCGCACCCGGCGCACGACGTCCACATCCCAGCCTGGCTTGATCTTCATCTTGATGCGCTGGTAGCCGGCGGCCAGTTCGGTCTCGATCTTCTCGAAAAGCTGCTCCACGGAATCCTGGATGCCGATCGAGACGCCGCAGGGGATCTCGCGGCGGGCGCCGGCGCCGATCTTTTTCCAGAGCGGGACACATTCCAGGCGGGCGGCCAGGTCCCAGACGGCGGTTTCCAGGCCGCCGCGCGCCATGTTGTGTCCGCGGATGTGTGCCGTAAGCGGGTAGACGTCCTCGGGGCCGCCGAGCGATTTACCGAGCACGCGCGGCGCGGCGTAATCGCGCAGGATGAGCCAGGCGGAATCGGTCCACTCCTCGTTATAGAAGGGGTTCTCGCCGGCGGTGACCTCGCCCCAGCCGGAAGCGCCTTCGCCCTGGACCTCCACCAGCACGATATCGCGGCTGTAAGTACGGCCGAAGCTGGTCTCGAAAAAGTGGACCAGCGGCATGCGGATCTGGCGAAGGGTGACGCGTTCCAGTTTCATTGCCATGGCTCCAGCAGATAGGTTCCCTCTTGTTCGGTGCGCTCGAAGCCGGTGACGGCGAGGCCCCTGGCGAAGGCTTCCTGAAACCGTTCGGCGTTGGCCTGCTGGATCTGGCGGGCGCCGTCGCGCTCGCGGGCGCGGATGCCGGCGATATCGGCCGGGTAGGCCACGCGTTCGGCGGTTGGGCCATGTGGTATGCCGTCGCCCGCCAGCACCGATTTGACGCGCGGCGAATCGAGCCACCATTCGGCAATGCAGCGGTCGGTGGGAAGCCCGCCGTGCAGCGGGCTGGCCGTGACACCGTACTGGTTTTCGTTGTAGCGGCGGACGATGGCGCCGAGCCGCTCGATATTGAAGAACGCGTTCTTGAGCTCCAGGGGGTCGAAGGTCCACTCGATCAACTGGATGCCGCGGCCGAGGGCTTCTTCGCGCTGGCGCAGCTTGAGGCGGCGGCCGATGCCCGCGTTGTGATACGCCGGCAGCACGCCCAGCATGTGGCTGTGCAGGTATGGGCGCCCGCCCGTCTTCACGCCGGGGATGGCGAAACAGAAGCCCACCATCTCGGCCCCGTCGAACGCTCCGAATACATGGCCGCCCACCTTGCCGACAACCACCAGGAAGCGCAGCGGCAGCAGTTCGATATCCGCGAACCCCCAGATGAGCTGCTGGAGGCGCAGCACATCGCCGAACTCTTCGAGGAGGTGCAACTGGCGGATTTCGATCAGCGCTTGGCCTCCTGCCACAGGGCCTCCATTTCCTCGATGTTGGATTCCTGGAGCGTCTTGCCGCGCTCGGCTAACTTGCGCTCGATATACCCGAAGCGCTCGCGGAACTTGGCGTTGGTCTTGCGGAGCGCCTGTTCCGGATCCACCTTCACGAAGCGGGCCAGGTTGACGAGGACGAAGAGCATGTCGCCCAGTTCGTTTTCGAGCTCCACGGGGTCCGCGGCGCGGCGCGCTTCCGCGAATTCGGCGAGCTCCTCGTGCAGCTTGTCGATTACCTGGTCGGGATTTTCCCAATCGAATCCGGCGCCCGCCGCA
This sequence comes from Bryobacterales bacterium, assembly GCA_963778675.1. Taxonomy (GTDB): domain Bacteria; phylum Acidobacteriota; class Terriglobia; order Bryobacterales; family Bryobacteraceae; genus CAWCDJ01. The sequence continues at coordinate 1,265,106 of CAVZVI010000014.1, read as the reverse complement.
CGGGAGCTGATCTGCTGTCCTTCGACCAGGGCCGGCAGAGCGCGGGGCACGGAGGCGAGCAGGCCGGCCTCGTGCTGCCCCTTGTCTTTCTTCTCGGCGGCTTTGACTTCGCCCCAGATGCGCTTCACGTCGCCCGCGGTTTCGGCCGACTGCTCGCCGAAGACGTGAGGATGCCGCCGAACCAGCTTCCCGTTGATGGCGTCGAGAGCGTCGCCGATGCCGAACAGGTCTTCTTCGGCGGCCATCTGGGCGTAGAAAACGGCCTGCAGCAGAAAGTCGCCCAGTTCCTCGGCCAGGTCCTTCCAATCGCGCCGGTCGATGGCGTCGAGAACCTCGTAAGTCTCTTCGAGCGTGTACGGCTTGATGGAGTCGAAAGTCTGCTCGCGATCCCAGGGGCAGCCGCCGGGGGCGCGCAGCCGTGCCATCAGGTCGACCAGCTTTTGAAACTTCTCTCCAGGTGTAGTCATGCGAGGGTTGGGGTTCCCCTCAATTTAACATGGGGCGAAGGTTAGAATAGCCCTGTATGCTGAAGCCACTTTCGAATGTCGACGCGCAGCGGATCCGCGGCTGGTTGAAGGACTCGGGCTTCGTGCACGATACGTTTCGCGAGTCTCCGTGGCTTCGCGAACTGCCCAAGAACTCGGCCGACCTGGCGTACATGATGGAGCGAACCGGCAGGCCCGATGTGCTCAACCTTCTGGTGCGGCTCTTCTTCCTCGGAGTTCCGCAAGACACCAGCTCGGTAGCGGGTCTCATCCCAGCCCCGGTCCTGGAGTCGATGGCGTCGTGCGGCGTCCTGCGGCGCGATGGCGGCGACGTCACCTCCAACGTGATGCTGACGCCCTGCGACGATTTTGTGTTCGCGGCCGACTCCCCTGCCCGCATGCGTTCCGGGCACTCCGATGACCTGGTGCTCTGGCCGAACACCACCACCCGCCTGCTGCAGTTGTTCGCCGAGGGAACACCTTCGGAAACGGCGCTCGACCTGGGGTCTGGCTGCGGGATCCTGGGGATCCTGGCGGCGGGGCGGAGCCGGCAGGTCACCGCGACCGACCTGAATCCACGGGCCGAGGAGTTCACGCAGTTCAACGCCTGGCTGAACGGTGTCGACAACGTGGAGGCCCTGACCGGCGATACCTTCGAGACGGTCGGGAACCGGAAATTCGACCTGATCATGGCGAACCCGCCGTTCTTCGTAACGCCCGGAAAGTCGCAGATCTTCTGCGAGAACAGCATGGAGCTGGACTTCTATTGCCGGCGGGTGGTGCGGGAAGCCGCGCAACATCTGAACGACGGCGGATACTTCCAGGCGCTCATCGAATGGGTGCAGGTCGAAGGCCAGCCGTGGCAGGAGCGGCTGGCGGAGTGGGTGGAGGCCTCGGGATGCGACGCGTGGATCGTGCGCTCGTATGCGCGCGATGCCGCCACCTACGCCGAGGAGCGGATCCAGGCGACGTGGCCGGAGCAGCGGTCGGCCGTCCGGTTCGGCGACTGGATCGAGTACTACCGGCGGCAAGGCGTGCAGGAGGTCCACGGAGGGATCCTGGCGTTGCGCCGGCGCACCGGGAAGAACTGGGTGCGGATCGACGAGCAGGCCGTGGAGGGAACAAACGGATTCGGAGACCTGGTGCCGCGGACATTCGCCACGCAGGACATTCTTTCGGAGCATCCGGGCGATGAAGCGTTGCTGCCGGTGAAGCCGCGACTGCCCGCGGGAGCGCAACTGGAGCAGGTGGCGCGGGCGTCGGGCGGGCGGTGGGGCATCGAATCGCTCAAGCTGCGGCTGACGGGCGCCGTGCCGGCGTCGATGGCGCTGGACCAGCAGGTGGCCGGCTTCGTGGGCCGCTTCGACGGTACGCGCACGCTGGGAGAGCTGGTGAGCGAGCTGGCGGCGCAGGTGAAAGCTCCGCCCGAAGCCGTGCGCGAGCAATGCTGCGCCGTCGTCCGGAAGCTCGCGGAGCGGCGGCTGCTTCAATTGGAGCGGTGATTTCGCAGGCTCTACAGGCCCGCAAAACGCGCACGCACCGCGTAAAGCGAAGATTGCGTGAGAATGAACAGCGTGCGGCGATCCTTCCCGCCGAAGACCAGGTCGAGCGGACGCTCCGGAACATTGATGACATCGATCGGCTTGCCCGAAGCGTTATACACGTAGATCTGCCCTGCCGCCAGATAGACATTTCCCGCGCTATCCTGCGCGAGGTTTTCCCCGCCCTGCTCCGCGAATATTCGGAGGCCGGAAAGAGTCCCGTCGTCTTTCACCGTTCCGGTATAAGTTCGCTGTTCCGATTCGTTAGTGACATAAAACGGCTTGCCCGGGACGGCTTTTACCAGGCCGAATGCCTGCAGGATATATGCGAACTTATATCCGAAGTAAGGCGGGCCCTGGACAAAGGCCTCGCCGGCCGGGATGAAGAGCGAGTGGTCGGGCGACACATATTGATACGGTTTACGCGTCGAAACGACCTTCGAAAACATCTGGTCCAAAGACGTATACTCGTACGTCTCGGTCGAGAAGGTGTTCGTGAAATCTCCGTTGACCCAGTAATTCACCGGGAGGACCGGCGTCATCCCGGGACGCTCCGACGACGGTTCCGCCGGGAGGACCGTTACCTGATCCTCCGGTCCATCCGGCCGTATGGCATAGACGGTCATGCCCTTTCCGCCGGACGAGACGACGATCAGGTTACCCGCCTTGTCGAAGACCAGGTTCACCGGTTCGAGTGGATTGTCGCGGATGATTCTGAGGTCTTTGCTGTCCGGCGACCACCGGTAAATGCGCTGCCAGTGGGAATCGACGAAATACAAATTGCCGGAGGCGTCTGCCGCCGCGCCGGAGATGTTATAAAAGCCCGTGGATAGTTTCTCCACGGTGGCTCCCGCCTCGAGAACCGGGGAAGGCCCGCGCGGCCGGGGCGGAGCGGCCGAGCCGGAGACGTCCAGCCAGGCGAACTCGCGGTCCCTGACCTCGGCGTGAAGGCTCTCATCGAAGATACAGTTTTCGAAAGAGACTTTGCTCGACCTTGTGTACTGGCGGCAGCCCGATTCGTCGCATTGCGTCATCGCGCTGTTACTATCCACGTGCACATTGCGGAAGCGGATGTCATGCGAGTCATAGAGGCGGATCGCATAGGGGAAGGGATGATAACTCCGGACTACCCGGTAGCCATGATAGTTGGCGACGGTAATGTGATTCGACCGGCTGATATCGAGGGAATAGGCGGAGGCGCTCTCCTCCCTCTCCCCCTCCGTCTGCAAGGCGTAAAGCTCCCAGTTGGCGGCCCGGTCGAGCTTGATTTCGGTGCGAACATGGTGCTCGCTGGACAGTTCATAGACACGGCCGGGAGTGGACGTATCCGAGATATACAGCCCCGCCTGGGCGAAGGTGTCGGGCGTCCAGATATTCGCGAAGGTACCGCCGCCGCCGTTGGTGATCCACAGGCTGGGGTATTGCGCATCCCAACGTCGATGCGGGTTGGGATCCGAAAACAGATTCGCGGCGTAGGGATTCACGCGCTTGCCGTCGGGCCCGTTGGTTCCGTGGCCCCCTAGAAAACGCACGTCGTCCATGAGGGAGTCCTTGCCCGCCATCCACAGGGCGCCCACGGCACGGCTGTTGATACCGCCCGTGTACAGGCCGATGCCGGTGACGATGTTGTCCCCGCCGCGCGGGGCTTCGAGGAGGGGACGGGGAGCGCCCGGCCCCTGGAAAGCCGGCGTGGAATCGAGAATATCGAACTGGGTCTGGTCCGGATGGAGACCGATGAGGACGCTGTCGGGGCGCAACCTGAGCGTGTCGCTGACGATGTAGGCGCCGGAAGGAATGTACAGGACGGGATGATCCGTGATGGCTTTCTGAATCGCCGCCGTTTCATCGGTCACTCCGTCGCCCTTCACGCCGAGCGAGCGCAGGTTGACCCATGCAGCGGAAGGGGGCAGGCCCCGGATCGCGTTGGGCGAGGGTGGCGGCAGGGTCTTGAGCGGGGCGGCGTCGAAGCGGGTCTTGACTTCGCCAACGGCACCCAACGCCGGCAGCGTGAGGCCGTGTGAGAAGACCTTCACCTCGTAGAGATCTCCCGGCCCGGCAAGCTGCCGCCCGCTTTCGCGGAACCGCGCAAAAACGGGCACCCGCTGGCAGACGATGTTCTCGAGGTTGATCTCCGTCATGCGGCTGTTCTCGTTGCTGATCACGATCGCGGGGCCGCTGATGTTTTCGAAGCGGCTGTCCTTCACCCAGAGCTCGTCCGAATAGCGAGGGTCGATGGAGATCGCGGTGGGGACGTTGCGGAACTCATCGTGTACGAGCGTCAGTCCCGCCTCGTTTTCGCGGATGGCGGCTTCCCTCTGGCCGTCGAAAGTCGAATCGATCAGCGTGAACTGCCAGGCGGGCGACGGCTTGCGGGTCAGGATGCCGTACCGGCCGCCGTGAAAGTGCAGGTCCTCGGCCTCGTTCCCGATGTCGTTGAGGGCCGCCAGGCCGGAGCCGATCCGGAAATCCATGTGGGCCAGATAACCGTGCTGGGCGACGTGAAAGCGGATCCCGACGGCGGCGGCATTATCGTTGCCGATCTCGAAATCGACATTGCTCATCGCGGAGTAAAACGTGCCGGGGTTGGCATCCGGAATGGACTGATCCGGCGGAACTGTGCCCTCGGGCGCCGGGGGCAGGCGGAAGCCGCGTCCCGCACGCCCGGCTCCGGCGGGCCTTCGGTTGAGGCGGAATCCGGCGAAGAAGAACATGTAGCCGATCCCCCGCTGGAACCCTGGGGTGTTATCCGCGAGGACGAATACGGGGCGTTGTTCTCCGTAGCCGATCACACGGATACCCGGCCAGACGAAGATGGTTCGAGTGATGCGATAGCGGCCGGGCGGAATGAAGAGAATGCCCTCGCCGGTGGTCTCCTGCACCCTGTCGATAGCCGCCTGGAGGGCCGCGGAATCGTCGGCCTGGCCGTCGCCGCGGACGGGGAACCGGTCCTTGGTCAGGTAGACGGCCTTGGGATCATCGAGCCTCGAGGGGTAGAACGAGGCAGCGCGGGAGACGGGAACGATTCCCGCGAGAACCATGCCGAGCAGTACGAACGTCCTCATGGACCAGTATCGTAACCCACGGCACCGCGCGACGCACTCTTCGCTTCTTTTCTCAGGCCGCGGCACGCGGATTGTACACAAGGAGCGGCCTGCGTCGTAGACTCTTATTTTCGGGAGGACATCTCTAACTATGCAAATCACCTGGCTAGGCCATGGCACTTTCAGCTTCCAGCTCCCTTCGGGCCAAGTCATCCTGATGGACCCGTGGACCGACGGCAACCCTGCCTATCCGAAAGGCTTTGAGATCACGCGCGTCGATACGATCTGTATCACGCACGGCCACTTCGATCACATTCACGATGCCGTCCCCCTGGCTCAACGCTTCGCGCCCGAGGTCGTCGGGATCTACGAGACCTGCCACTGGCTCGAATCCAAGGGCGTTCAGAAGACCCGCCCCATGAACAAGGGCGGCTCGCAAAAAGTGGGGGGCGTCACCTTCACCATGACCCACGCCGTGCATAGCTGCGGCATCCTCGACGACGGCAAGATCATCTACGGCGGCGAGGCCGCGGGCTACGTGATGCGCTTCGAAGACGACCGCGCGCTGTACTTCTCCGGCGACACCAACGTCTTCGCCGACATGCAGCTCATCGAGCAGCTCTACCACCCCGAGCTGGCATTTCTGCCCATCGGCGATCTCTTCACCATGAGCCCGTGGGAAGCCGCGGTCGCCTGCAAACTGCTCAAGGCCAGGCGCGTGATCCCGATGCACTTCGGAACCTTCCCGCCCCTCACCGGCCGCCCCGATGAGCTGAGCCGCCTGATCGCCGATCTCGAGACCGAGGTCTGGGCGCTGACCCCCGGCGTTCCGGTCACCTGGTGAACGCTACTGCTTGACCCATTTCGCGATCGCGTCGATGACTTCGGGCGCCACGTGCCCGGTCTTCCGGTACTCCGCTTCCGTGCTCTTCCCTTCCCCCGCCACGAACAGGTGGTTCAGCGTGGGAAAGCTTTCGAAAGTCACATCCTTGCGCGCGGCCAGTCCCGCTTTCCACATGGCGAAATCCTTCATCGGCACTTCGAAATCCCGTTCGCCTTGCAGGAACAACATGCGGATCGGCAGCTTTTTGGCCTCGCTCACCGGATCGTAGCCCTTCAGGTCCAGCAGGTAAGGTACCCGCATGCCGAGCAGCGGCGGCGCATCCGAATCCGCTTCCTCCAGCGACTTGACGCGCTTGGCCTGCGCCTTGATCGCCGCGAGATCTTTCGGGTTCACTCCCATATACTCGGCCTGGTCCACGACCTCGTCTTCCAGTGGCCGTGAGTACGCCGCCAGAATAATTAGTCCGGCGAGCTTTCCATCTTCTTCCGCGATCCGCGGCGCAATGTAGCCGCCCAGGCTGTGCCCCAGCACGTAAATCTTCGCCGGATCGACCTCCTTTTGGGCCCGCAGCACGGCCGCCGCGCGAGCAGCGTCCTCCACCGTCTCGTCTTCAATCGTGTAGCCGTGCAGCCCGTCCATCTTGGCCCTGTACTGCTGGGTACGCTTCTCGTACCGGAGCACCGCGATGCCTTGCGAAGCCAGCCCTTCCGCCAGGTCTTTGAAGACTTTCGTGCCGCCGACCGTCTCATCGCGGTCGTGGGGACCAGACTCGTGAACCAGGACCACGCCCGGGAACGGGCCGCTCCCGTTCGGTACGGTCAGCGTTCCCGGCAGCGTCCACTCATCGTCGCCGATCGTCACTGCGCGTTCCTGGAACGAGCCCGGCTTCACGTAAGCGGGCGCCACCCAGGCGGCGCCGGCCGGCAGCGGGAACATCCCGGCCACCAGGCCATCCCGGTTGACGATGTACCGGAAATTGTAGTTCTTCGCTTCGAAATGCACCGGGAACACGACGATCGTGTTCACCCCGATCTTCTGAACCGAGGGTGCTTCGATCTCCTTTACCGCACCGAACTCGGCCCGCAATTTCGCCAGCGAGTCCGCCGGGAAGGCCTTCTGCATGTCCGCGGTGAACAGAGGAGTGAGTTCCTGATACTTGCCTCCGAGCAGGAGGTCCAGTGCCTTCTTTGCCGTGGCCGCAGGATCGGCCGCCGTCTGAGCCATCAAAAGGCCCGCCGAAAGGTACAACAAAAAACGATAGGGCTTCACGTCTCTATCGTACTGCGCGCGTTATAATTGCCGCAGACCCGAAAAAAACACTCAGAGGAGAACAAGTATGGCCGAATATGCACACCCCGAAGTGTTGGTATCCACCGAGTGGGTGGCCGGACACGGCACCGATCCGAACGTGAAGGTGGTGGAAGTCGACGTCGATACCAAGGCGTACAACGAGGGGCACGTCCCCGGCGCGCTCGCCTGGGCATGGAACACCCAGCTCTGCGACACGTTGCGCCGTGACATTTTGTCCAAGGAGCAGTTCGAGACGTTGATGTCGTCTTCCGGCATCACACCGCAGACGACCCTGGTGATCTACGGCGACAATAACAACTGGTTCGCCGCCTGGGCCCTGTGGCAGGCCAAAATTTACGGGCACCGCGACGTCCGCCTGATGAACGGCGGCCGCAAGAAATGGCTCTCCGAGGGCCGTGAGCTTTCCACCGACGCTCCGGCTGTGAAGCCCACCAGCTACCAGGCCAGGGAGGCCGACCTGTCGCTCCGCGCCTTCCTTCCGCAGGTGCAAAAGGCCTCCGCCGAGCGCACAGCCTCTCTGGTCGACGTGCGCAGCCCGCAGGAATTCACCGGCGAGATCCTGGCGCCTCCAGGACTCCCCGAAACCTGCCAGCGCGGCGGACACATCCCCGGCGCGCGCAGCATTCCGTGGGGCAAGGCATGTAACGAAGACGGCACTTTCAAATCCGCCGATGAGTTGCGCGCCCTGTATGGCGGCGAAGGCGTGGACGGCTCCCGGCCGGTGATCGCCTACTGCCGCATTGGCGAACGTTCCAGCCACACCTGGTTCGTACTGAAGTATCTGCTCGGCTTCGGCAACGTCACCAATTACGACGGCAGTTGGACCGAATGGGGCAACCTGGTCGGCGTTCCCGTGGAGCGAGGCCTGGCGGCTTCGGCGAAGGGATAACGGTTGAAAGCCGAAGGGTACCAGGAAAGGCAGTTGGAACTGGCCGGCTGGCCGGTGAACATTTCGAGCTACCGGCTCGGCGCGGAATGGCACGCCAAAGCCGATAATGTCTCGCCCGGGGCCGGCCTCTGCCGCACCACCGGTTCCACACGCGAGGAAGCCGAACAGAAGGCCGTCAAGCGGGCCGAAGAACTCCTTGCCCGCACGCACCGCCGGTCCGAATGATGATTTGTGGCGCAGGCCTCACGGCCTGCGCTCCCACCCGACCTCCCGCCCGCGCGATCGCCTCGTCCTCCGCCGCGCAATCCCGTTTCACGACAGCGATCTGGGCCGGGTAGGCGTGTTCCCGCCGCCTTCGACTGGTATGACTCAAGGTCCGTGTGCGCCTACCGTCCTCTCGTATAGGCCCGCCGCGCCCCTGCAGCCTGGGAGGCGGTTGACTACTCACTTGGCCGCGCGGAATGCCACCATTTGCATGCACCACTGCTTGCCGTTATGGGTTGCACTCGCGGCATAGGAACCGATCGCGCCCGCACTCCGGTCTTCCGTGATGTTGCCGTACGCCTGGTCTCGAGAGACAAAGCCCGAACCCGCCGCAGTCACCGCGTTGTCCGAAACACCCGCACCAAAGATCAGATCATTGGCGCTCGTTGTGGTAGCGGTGCCGCTGTTCAATGCCGCCGAAGATCCACTCGCCGATGTCGTGGCGTCAACTGGATTGACTGAACTGATTCCAGCGTACTCATGCACGTAGAGTACACCAAAAGAGGTAACTGGAGTCCGAAACGCAGCAGTGACCGTGTCCGTGCCCCCCGCAATATTCGTAGCGTAGAAGATCTGGGCGCTGTATCCGTTACCCCAGCTTACAGGAGCGCCGACGTTTGCAAAGGTATCGCCCCGGGAATCCGTCAACGCGACACTGCCAATATTGTTCCAAATTACATAAACCACGAGCGTATTCCCAGCAAGCGTAGGGGCATTGAGAGTCACGGAGGTGCCTACTCCGCTGGAAGTCTGATTGTTATTGACCTGGACAAACGTTGGCGGCGTCAGCACAGCGGACGTCGTCGTGACGACAAGTTGCTGGGACTGGGGGGAGACATTGTTGGAACCATCATACGCCGCAATCGTATAGACATAAGTCGTTAAAGCCGCTAATCCGGCGTCCGTATAGCTCGGCGTCGTCGTGGCCGCCACCAGGGTGCCATTGCGGAATATCCGATATCCCACAACCGCAACATTGTCGCTGGATGCGGACCATGAAAAATTACGGTCGTCGAGGTTATGTCCGAGGTTTGAAGGCCAGCGGGGACTGAGGGAGGCGTAGTGTCTAAGGTGGAGGACGTCGCCGCCGCTACAGGCGCAGATCGGACCGATACATTCCCCGCAGCATCGAAGGCAGAAACAGTATAGGTGTATTGAATACCGATACTCACCGTCGTATCGGAGAAGGTGGCACTACTAGTCGTCGCTATTTGATTGTCGTTTCGGAACACCTGGTAGCCGGCGACAGCTACATTGTCAGTGGCGGCGGTCCAGCTCAGATTGATCTGGGACGACGAGACAGCCGTCGCGCTCAGGTTACCTGGAGTTGACGGCGGAGTCGTATCGGTCTTCAGCCCGTCCGAAGCCGAATATGCTGAAAATCCGAAGTTCGAATTCGTTGAGCTGCTGCCGCCTTGGATGTAAAATCCCATCCCTGGAGCTCCACCCGTATAGGTGGAATCTGTGACCGAGAACATCGCAACTCCGTTCTTATAGGCGGTGATCATCCCTCCTACATTGGCGCCCTTCAGCACGTCACCGTTAACGCAGCCGACACCCGTGCCGTTTAACATCGTGAAACTGCCTAGGGCGCCGTTCCAGCGGACGATCTGCATGTAAGGATTGCCGGGTTTTACACTGCAGTTGATCTCGTATCCGGTAATAGAGTGGGCACTAACCGTGGTGTGGAGGCGCACCTCCACCTCCTCGAACTGCGTATTGTCCGACCTAACAACGCTCACTGTAGCCTGGGCCGTCTGGTCAGGACCCCAGGAACCCGTAAGAACGCAGGTGGAATCATCATAATTGATAGTAGCGGGCTGCGTCCCGAATGCCAATCCGGGTGTCTTGCGGCAGTCGCGCCAGTCCAGTCCCGCCGAGCCACCGTTGATCCACACTCCGCTTTCGGACAAGGGATTTTCCGTTCCGGCGAAGTTAGTGCTGTAAGGCCTAAGTGAGCCGTTGCTGATCGTGACGATTACTCCGGGAGAGCTAGTAACATTGCCGGCCGCGTCCCGGGCGGCAGCAGTCAGAAGATGCGAAGCGTTTGTGCTCTGGCTGGTGTCCCAACTGCTGAAGTATGGGGAAGTGGTAACCTCCGGCCCCAGATTCGCACCGTCGAGCTTGAACTGGACACCGGCTACGCCCACATTGTCCGCGGCGTTGGCGGCGATGGTCGTTGTGCCGGAGACAGTCTGATTGTTTACAGGCGACGTGATGGACACGGTTGGTGCTTGGGTGTCCCCGGCAGTTGTGGCACTCGCCGGTGCTGTTTGGGCCGAATTGTTGCCCGCCACGTCATAAGCAGCGACGGTATAGGAGTACGTAGTCGAAGCCGCAAGACCGGTGTCGGCCCATGAGGTCGCCCCAGCCGCCGTAGTGGCAATGCGAATCCCGCTCCGGAAAACGCCGTAGGTAATCTGGCTTGGCATATTATCCGGGTCGGTAGAAGCGGTCCATGACAAAGTGATTTGTGAAGAGGAAAGGACCGCCGGCGAAAGCCCCGTGGGCACCGTGGGAGGCGTTGTGTCCACCGGTCCACTCGCCGCGCCTTTAAATGCGACCATCTGCATGGCCCACGCGCCACTGCGGTTGCTGGCGGTCGCACTATAGGAGCCTGCCGTGGAAACGGTCTTGTCCTCGCACATGTTTCCATGCGATGTAGCGCGTGCCGTGTAGCCGCTACCCGGACTGGTCACAGTAGTCGTCGATACACCTCCAGCGAACAGCAAGTCCGTGTCGTTGCCTGTTGTGGCAGAGCCACTATTCAGAGGCCCGGACGTACCGGCTGCTGCGGCCGTAACATCGATCGGTGCTGCTTGAAGCACGCCGGCGTATTCGTGGGCGTATACGATACCAAAGGACTTAACTCTGGTGCCAAACCTCACGCTCACAGTATCGCCGCCGTCGCCACGGTTGATCGTATAGAATATCTGCGCGCTGTAGCGCCCGTTACTCCATCGAGTGACTCCCACTGCGCTGGCGTACATATTTCCAAGGGAATCGGAAACAGAGGCACTACCCGTATTATCCCAAACGAGATAGACGACAAGTAGATTTCCGGCACTTGGAGGAGAATTGAAGGTTACGCTGGCTGTTTGCCCTGAAGTAACTTGCTGATCTCTCTCTTGAATGAACGTTGGTCCGGTGGCGCCAGGCGCAACGCTCACGGTCTGAAGAACGAGAGCTAGCCACATCACGTAACCGAGAGCGTTCCCTATAACGGCCGCCGCACGACGGCAGGCTGCTGTTACAGTGCACGCTTCAAGCGATTGAGTTGTCATAGCAAACTGAGTGTCCCTTTTTGGCCCTAATTTGTGGTCATTGGTTGACGAGACTCAGGCGATCGACACATCTCGGATATAGCGGTTGAGCGTACCTCTTGTGAGTAATTCCCGCGTAATATCGTCGAGCCTCAGCCTCTCACCATTCGATCCACTGCAACGTTTACCAGGAATCGCAAAGACCGACCGGAACTGCAATTCCCCGGGAGCCTTCCGAAAACAGCACCGGGCTTGCCCCGGCATGTCATCCGGTCGGGTATTGCAGTGAACCACGGCTCCATGACGGTCCGTATACGGTCTCTGCACAACAAATTGGTGCAAGTAGAGGACCAAAGTCGCGCCTTGTGAGGAATGCGCTGGTGTTTCAAAGACTTACAAGGTTTTGTGCTCTTCATCGAAGACGCGAGACAAGGGAATGTGCGTGCAGAACCGGTCATCGCGAGTGTAAAGTCGCGTAGAGCTCCTCACCTGCTGGGACGCAATCGGCGTGTTACGACGGCCCAGAGGTCGGCCCGTGACGGATCACGGGCTTGCAGCGGGGAATGACTCGTATTGGGCGTCGGTTGTAGTTCTTCTGCCCGGCGCACCAGCAACCGAGTCGCGTTCCGGGACCATCTCCACGTGAGTTCTCTCTGCGGTACCACATCTTGGTTGCCCGAAAAGGAGCTCGCGGACCGATTTGCCGTCGCCTCCGACTATGCGCGACTCGCTACCCGCCTTCTTGGCCCGCGTGGCCAGCAGGCGAGCAGGGCTCGCCCCGCGCAGGTTTCCCGGCCTGCGCTCCCACGCAAGCCCTTGCCCGCACGCACCGCCGGTCCGTGTAGTCTTAAGCCGGTGCTCGAGCCGTCGACCCACGGGAACACCGCGCGCGCCATGGCAAGTGACTCCGCTGAATAGGCCTGCGCCTGCGTGCGCAATGCGGAATCCTCGGTCAACGGCACCGGCTGTAAGGGGCCGGCATCGAGCCGGTGGAAGACCGCCATCGCCCGGTACACATCCGGTGGCGACTTCGTGCCCCGCCCCAACCAGTTTCGTCACTACATGCCGGCCGATGAACCCGGTGGCGCCGATTGCAATGATCCTCATGAGTACCGTCCCGGCGATTTCCGCAGGCGCCGGCCTGATCTTCGCGGCTAGCGAATTTCGTCGGGATGAAAAACCAGGTCGCGGTCCAGCACCATCTCCACGTGAGTACCCTGGTGCAGCACCACGTCCTGATTGCGGGAAAGCAGCACTCCGGCCAGCGCGCCGGCCGCTCCGCCCACCCCGGCGCCCGGCAGGCCTCGCGTGATTCCCCCGATGGTCGCACCCATTCCCGCGCCCGCCATTACCGTGCGGGGGTCGGCGGCTTTGCCGTTGCCTTCGACCTTGCCCTCTTCTCCCGGCGGCCGCGCGTGAAAATCGCGCGACACCCCGTTGGGCAGAATCAGCGAGTCGAATCGGATGTAAAGCTCGCCCTTGCCCGACACGCGGCCCGCCTTCTTGGCGCGCGTGACGGTTCCGGCTACGTCGCTGCCCCGCGGGATGACCACCCGCCCATCCACCGCCACCGGGGAGTCCGTGCGCAGGTATACTCGATCGCCATCTTTCGCTCGCTTGGTGCTGACCTCATTCACCAGCGCCAGCAGCACGCGTGTGCCGGCCGGCACGGTGATATCCGGCCGAACCCCCGGCTCGCCCCTCTTCGCCAGAACGGGCGGGGGCACATCCCGGGGCGAGGCCTGCACGTGCGCCGCCGCTGACGGCGAGCCGTCCCGCCGGAACACCAGTGTGCCCTCGGCTTCGGCGTTGAGCCGCACCACCTGCCGGGTGATGGTCAGCGTATTCCGGTCAGGCGACAGCACCCAGCGCTCCATCACCGTGTAGTTCCGCGGACCGGAGACCAGTGTATTGACCAGAAGCGCCGCACCTTCCCATTTCGCCACTGAATTCCAGGATTCGTCGCCGGTACGCCTCCGGGTTTCGGTGCCGTCGAGCGCATAGGACCACTGCGCGGATCCCGTCGAACATTCGATTCCTGCCCCGGTTTGCGATACGGCCAGGGAGGTCTCCACGGTCCCGAGCGAACGGATGTTACTGGCGGATGAGTCCAGAACCCAATGGCCCGAGAAATCCCGCGCCGGTTCGAGAGCCTGAAGCGAAACCGCGAGGCCCAAAAGCGCTAGCCAAGGCGCGCCGGCAGGAATAGACCTGCGCATGGTCCGAAGCTTAGCACAAAGAAACTCCGGGTACTGTGCGTGCGATCGCACACTCTGCACAGAGCCGCGACGCTACTTCTTCCGGATCAAAATCTTTCCGTTGAACGTGCTGAACGACGCTTCCGTTCCCCCGCCGTTGATGGTCCCTGTGATCATCCGTTCCACCCTCACCCGGTACCGTCCTTCGGGCGTGTCGTTCCTCTCCGTGATGTTCCCTCCGGGCGTCAACTTCATGTCGAAATCACTGTAGATCTCGCCGCGGTTGGCCCGCAGTTTCAGGTTCGCCTTGAAATCGGCCGGCAGCGTGACGTCGATATCGCCGTTGAACGAACTGAACGAAATCGGTTTGCCCGGCTCCACCCGGTCCATCACCACCTTCACCGCCCCGTTGTGCGAGTCCGTTACCACCGTCCCCGATACATCCAGCAGGTTCACCCGTCCATTGGTCGTCGAAGCGTCGATCTCTCCATGGACGCCGGTGGCTGAGATGCTCCCGTTGGTCGATTTCAGCCGCAGAGAGGTGTTCACCGGCACCGTGATCGTCAGATCGGCCGAGGGCGCCCCCCGCATCCGTACCGTCACCACGTTGTCTTCCTCTTGCACCTCCAGGCCGCCCGGCGGAACATCGATCCGCCGCAGGCCTTCATAGGTCCGGTTGCGGTTCTCGCGCGACGACCGCCCGCTGGTCTCCACGATTACCTCGTTCCCGCTGTAGGTCTTTACCGTGATCGACCCGTTCGTCATCGCCGCGTCCACCACCCGCGGGCGGGTGCTGTTCCGCGCGGGAACCACCACCCGGTCGACCGAGACCTCCTGTGCGCATGCCAGCGCACACACTGTGAATGTCATACCCGCGAGGGCCAGAGTTCGTTTCATCGTTTGGATCCTCTATATCGCCTTGGAATGGAGCAGTATGGGGCCGTTCAACGTGTCGAAAGTCAATTCCGGCCCGCCGGCGCCCACCCGGCCGGACATTCGCCGCCGGTCGGAACGGTAGACGAACCTCGCGCCGCCGCTCTGCCCAGCCGAAATCTGCGTCGGCCGTGACGCGATTTCGAAGTCCGTGTAAATTCCGCCATTTAGCGTGTGAAAGTTCAAGTCGGCGTTTAACCCCGGCTGAAAGCGGATATCCACCTTGCCGTTGAGCGTGTGAAACTCCGAATCCTTAGCCGGGTTGCGGCTGAAGGTCACCTTCACCGGACCGTTCAGCGTCCGCACGGTTCCCGACCCCCCTACCTCGTCCATCTCGATCCCGCCGTTCAGGCCGTTGACCTGGTAGTCGCCGGTGGTGTTCTTCACGACGATGTCGCCGTCGTTGATGGTCTTAAGCACCACTTCGGTGGCAGCCGGAACCTGGATATCGTAGTCGAACGCCACCCGGTAGCCGTAGTATTCGTCGCCGCGGTAGTTCATTCCGTTCGAAGACCGGAAGGGGCCGTCCACGTACAGCCTCACGAAATTGCCCTGCTGCGAGAGATCGAGCTTCACGTCCCGCTTGGCCGCCTGCAGGGCCTCCGCCGAGTCCGCGCCGGTGCGCCTCACCGCCTTCACCTGAATCTCGCCGCCCGCGTATCCGGTTACGTGGATGTAGCCGCTGACGTTATCCACCAGCAGTTTTTGGGGGCCCGACCCGCCCGAGACATTGAATGACCTCTGGATGGTCTCTTCGTCGTGTTGCCGCCAGTCCCGCCCGTTGTACCGGTGCTGGGCCGCCAGCAAAACCGGGAGCGCGGCCATCATCAGGATCAGCCTTGTTCTCATTGCGTACCTCCGAGTTTTTCAGCCGCCGAAGCAGCCCTTTGCCGCACTTCCGGGTCCGTCCCTTTGTCCTGGGCGAGCTTGCTCAGGGCGGCCGCCGAATCCTTGTCGCCTAATTGTGCCAGCAGGTCGATCAGCGCCACCTGCACCAGCGGTGAATCCTGCGTGGGCAGCGAATCGGCCAGCGCGCGCCGAACAGCCGGATCGGCTCGCGAACTTGGCCAGCGCATCCACCGCCGAGAGCCGAACGTTCACGTTGGAATCGTGGTTCACGGCGTGCAGCAGTGCCTGCTGCACCTGCTGATCGGGCTGTGAAATCTGGTAGCTGTAAGTGACCCCCCGCAGGCGCGCGCTGGGCGATTGCTGCTGCAACATGGAGAGCGCCACCAACTGCCGGAGGTTTTCCACCTGTCCCTCGAGTCGCGCCATCTCCGGGTTGGCTGCCGGGGCGCGGGGGCTCAGGGCGTACCGCCCGCCGGCCACGCCAACTGCCAGCAGCAGGGCCGCAAAGGCCGCCTGCCAGGCGGGACGCGCCGGCCACCAGCCGCTCCAAAAGCTCTGGCGCACGGAATTGGTCTGCTTCCGCTGCGCTTCCTGATACCCTTCCTGGTACGCGTGCAGCGTCTCCAGGAACCTTGTACGCATGGCCGGGCTCGGCTCGGGTTCCTGCATAGATTCCATACCTCTCCACACCACTCCCAGTTCGGCCATCTCGGCACGGCAGGCCGAACAGGTTTCCAGGTGATCGATGACTTTCTCGCGCGCCGCCGGGTCGAGCCGGCCCGCCAGGCACGCCGGAAACTGTTCACGGATTCGTTCGCAGGTCACGCCCTCTCTCCTCCCAGCGCGAAGAACCGGTCGCCCAGTTCGCGCAGCGCGCGGTAAACCCGTACCTTGACCGTCCCCGTCTCGCATTTCAGAACCGAAGCGATCTCCTCGTATTTCAGATCCAGGAACCGGCTCATCACGAGCACCTCTCTCTTCTCACGTGGCAGGTCCGCCAGCGCGCGGTAGAGCAGCGCGGTTTCCTGCTTGTTCTGAACCTGGCGGTCCGGCGGCACATCCGCCGAACTGAACTCGAAGCCGTCCTCCGGCAGGCCGACCTCTACCTTCCGCTTCCCCGCCTGGTCCATAAACACGTTGCGCCCGATCTGGTACATCCAGGCGCGAAACGAAGTCTGCGGCTGGTAGGTGTGCCGGTACTTCAGGATCCGGAAGAACACCTCCTGCACCAGGTCTTCGCTGGCCGCGCGGTTTCCCGTCAGGTGCATGAAATAACGGAACAACCCGCGGTTATGGCGATCGAAAAGCACTTCCAGCTTCCCGACGTTGCCGGAGCAAACCTCCCGCATCACCTGTTCGTCTTCCACGTTTCTCCGTTTCGTAATGGAATACCGACCCGGGCAGAAAAGGTTACGTGAATCCGCTGGGGGCGGGCCGGGTGTTCCACACCTGTGACCCCGCGGCGACAAGAAAAAGCCTTATTTACGTGTAC
Organism: Bryobacterales bacterium; assembly: GCA_963778675.1. GTDB lineage: Bacteria > Acidobacteriota > Terriglobia > Bryobacterales > Bryobacteraceae > CAWCDJ01. The sequence goes on along the minus strand of CAVZVI010000014.1, from coordinate 1,247,996 downwards.
GCTAGCTCGCATTCCTCTGGCAAAATAGAAGTTGCGGAAAATATCGTCCGGCGGCGCGCCATGTGCATCGGCCGGAACAGACTTTATCCAATTATCCAATGAGGCGTGAGTGAAGAACTTTCTGCGTTTCCCCCTGTGTGTAGGGCTTTCTCTGAGCTTCTGGGCCGCCGCCGGCTTGGCCCAGCAGCAGCAGCGCCGCAGCAGCCCACTGCTCCCCCGCCGGCTAATCCCCTCGACGTCAAGATCCAGGCGCCCCCGACACTCCCCCCGAAGGCTCCCGACGTCCGCCAGCCCGGAGAAACCGGTTGGTGGGTGACTCTGAACGGCTTCTTCCCCACCCAGCAGCCCGTCTTCGACAAAGGCCGGGGCGCGACTTTCGACACAGCCAGCCGGACGTCCTTCCAGGGCACGCCGAAATACGCCGCCGGCGGTGAGCTGGGAATCGCCCTGGGACTGCACAACGCCCTGCGCTTTACCTACTTCGAAACTCGCGCCTCCGGCGATTTCACCCCCGCTACCGACCTCCAGATCTGGAATCAAGCGTATACCGCAGGCACCTACCTCTCCACCAACTACCGCCTGCAAAACGGCAAGATTTCTTTCGACTTCCTGACGTGGCCCTATCCCGTCGAGAGCCGCCGGTTCCGCCTGAAGACCCTCTGGCAAGTCCAGTACACGAACATCCAAAGTACCTTCGACGCGCCCCTGCTGCCCCTTTTCGACTCCGCGGGAAATCCGATTGTGGATAGCTCCGGCAACCAGATCAGCTACGTCGGCACCGGCAGTCACTGGTTCATTTCGCCGGAAATCGGCCTCGGCGTGGCGTACTTCAGCGGCCGGCATTTGCGTTTCGAAGCCAATGCCTCCGGCTTTACGATCCCGCACCACAACACCATCTGGGACGCGGACGCCACAGCCAATCTGAAGTACGGCCACATCGAACTGCGCCTGGGCGCTAAGGCGTTCCATTTCAAGACTTCCACGCAAGCAGAATTTTACGATCGCGGCACCTATTTCGGACCGTTCCTGGGTATCCGCTGGTATCGCGACTAGCTGCGCTTCCCCGAGAGCGCTCGCAGCTCTTCCGCAGTCAATTCGCGCCATTTCCCGATGGGCAGTTCGCCGATGCGGATCGGGCCGATGGCTGTGCGGACGAGTTTGAGCACCTTGCTGCCGGCCGCTTCCAGCATCCGCCGCACCTGCCGGTTTCGTCCCTCGGTAATCGTGATTTCGAGGAACGTGTACTTGGGGCCGTCCCGCAGCCGCCGCACTTCGGCCGGGCCGGTGAGGCCGTCGTTCAGCTCGACCCCCTTCCGCAACTGCTCTAATTGCTCGTCGCTGAGCAGGGTAGAGGCCTTCACCTGGTAGGTCTTGGGCACTTTGTGGTCGGGATTGGTGATTCGTTCCGCGAAGTCCGTGTCGTTGGTCAACAGCAGCAACCCGCTCGTGTCCAGGTCCAGCCGGCCCACCGGAGAGAGCCACGTACCCGCGTCCTCGAGCAGGTCGTAAACCGTCGGACGGCCTTGGGGGTCGCGCCACGTGGTGAGGTATCCCTTGGGTTTGTACAGCAGAATGTATGTCTTACGGGCGGAGCGCAATGGCTTGCCATCCAGGGTGATCCGGTCGCGGTCGAGGTCCACCCACTGGTCCGCGTTGCGCACGATTCTGCCATTCACACCGACTCGGCCCGATCCGATCCACTGGCGCGCATCCGTGCGCGAGCCGAAGCCTGCCTTGGAAAACACTCGTTCTAAAGTCTTTAGCGGCCGGCGTGGCCCTTCCTTGATCTTACGCTGCATAGCCGTTTGGGGGATTCCCATGAGAACCCAATGCTAAATTTGTGAGTAGGTAGTCTTACGAATACCATTCTCATACGAGGCGCGCGTCAGTTGTTAACTCTGCGCGGAAGCTCCGGTCCCCGCCGCGGTTCCGAACTCGACGAACTCCAGATCATTACCGATGGCTCGCTCCTGATCGAAGGCGGCATTCTGAAAGAAGTCGGCCCCACCCGCCGTATCGAGAACCTGACCGCCGCCCGAGGCGCCCTCGAGATCAACGCGGTCGGCAAGGTAGTCATGCCGGGATTCGTTAACAGCCACACCCACCTCGCGTTCCCACCGGCTGGGGTGGAAACATCGGACGAACGCGCCCTCCGCCTCATTCACACCTCAACGGCCCGCCGGCTGCGCACCGGGAATCGCCAGATTCTCGCGGCCATGGCGCGCGACGGCAGTACCACGGTCGAGGTCAAAACCGGATGCGGCCCCGACGCCAGAGCGGAAATTAAGCTTCTGCGGGTCCTCGGCTCCCTGGATAGCGACCCGCTCGACGTGTTCCCCACCTTTCTCTTTCACATTCCGGACGAGAACCGCGAGGCAGCCGTCGATTGGGCGGTCAACGATATGCTGCCGAAAATCCGGCGCCGCAGGCTGGCCTGCTTCGCCGGGGCGTCCTGCAACCAAGATCCGGCTTCCCCGGGACAGTGCGGCCGCTATCTGCGAGCCGCGCGCGAGCTGGGCTTCGCGGTCAAGGTGCATGACGCCGGCGGCCGTTGCCCCGAGGCCATCTCCCTGGCAGTCGCGCACGATGCCGTCAGCGTGGATGGCCTCGACCGGGTAACCGGGGCCGCCGCGGATCTTCTGGCTCGTTCCCCGACTGTGGGTGTCCTGACCCCGAACGCTGCCCTCGAAGACGGCACGTGCACTGCCGCCCGCCTGCTGGCCGATGCCGGCGCCGCCATCGCCCTGGCTACAGCGTTCAATCCCAATCAGCCGGGCACGCTCAGCATGCAGACCGTGGTAGCCCTGGCGCACTTGCGGATGGGCCTCTCGGTGAACCAGGCCGTCTCCGCCGCCACCATCAACGGCGCCCACGCCCTGGGCTGCTCGCGGCGCGCCGGGTCGCTCGAACCCGGCAAATTCGCCGATCTGCTGGTTCTCGACACGGGCGATTATCGCGAATTGGGCCGTCATATCGGCGGGAACGTCGTACACATGACCATGAAACGAGGGAAGCCGATCTACCGTCAGTCCGAAGTCGTGACATCCTCCCCAGGCACCAGCGGGGGACGCGTCCGGCTATGATAGAGTGAAACCGCAGTGCCGGGATAACCGATGACTCCATTTGCTGGCGTTAACGCCGCAGCGGTCACGCCGCGCGGCACGCAGGGAGAAATCGACTTTGGCGCCGCTTTTGAACTGATCGATCTCCTTGGCCGCGGCGGTGTTACTGGTATCGCCCTTTTCGACACGGCCGGGGAGTACCCCGCGTTTCATCGCGAGGAGCGTTCCCGGCTGTTCTACCTCGCGGCCAGACGCAGCCGCGTCCCCCTGATGGCCGGAATAGGTAGTGCCACCCTGGAGGACTCGGTAGCCCTGGCGCGCGCCGCACGCGATGCCGGAGCCGAAGCGCTACTGCTGCCTCCGCCGTTCTTCTTCCCAAACACTCAGGCGGAGATCCGCGATTTCTATCGAAGCTTCGCCGCGCAGGCCGGAGACCCTTCGGACGTCTTCCTGCGCCACCCCGCCGGCGCCGGTGTCAACACCATTGCTCCTCAAACCGCGCGGGAGCTGCTCGATTCCGCAGGATTTGCGGGCGTCGCCGATGCGGGTGAAGAGTGCCTGGCCATGGCGTCCTCGTGTACGCTCCTGGTGGGCGATGCCTGCCTGGTTCGCGCACGGCAAGCGGGCGCGGCCGGAGCGATTCTCGATTCTGCCTGTGCCATTCCGGAACTGGCGGTGTTGCTCGACGCCGCGCTGGTCCGCGGCGATGCGGCCGGGGTGGAACGCCTCGAGCGGCTCCACGGCGAGTTCCTGGCGTGGACTCGCCAATTTCCCCCCCTTGTGGCGATCAAAGCGGCCCTGGGAGTACGGGGAATCCACATTCCGGTCGACGGATGCCGCAGGCAGCTCGATGCCTTCCGCGCGTGGTTCGGGGCATGGATGCAGGAACTCCGGAAATCCTCCGCTCATGCATAACAGGGTCATTTTCGCCTGCGCATTGGCCGCCACCCGGCTCGCGGCACAGCCTGCTCCTGAAACGGTCAAGACGGGCGCGCAACTGGCCGAAATGACCTCCTCAGTCGACGGCTCAGCCCAACCTTACGCCTTGTACGTTCCCAAGGCTTTCCGGCCGGATCAGAAGTATCCGGTACTGATCACCCTGCACTCGGAAGAGTCCAACCACCGGCTGAACCTGCGGCAAGTGTTCGGCGCTCCCAACCGTTTCGGGTTGGCCGACCCCGAGGACCTGCGCTACTTCCCGGTGGTACGCGACGAGGGATTCATCGTGGCGGCTCCACTGGCACGGGGCAGTATGGGCTACCAGGGCATCGCCGAGCAGGATGTCTACGACGTGCTGGCCGACGTGGAGCGGCGTTTCCCGGTGGATCCCGATCGCGTCTACCTCACCGGCATCTCGATGGGCGGGGCCGGAGCGTTATGGCTGGCTCTCTCCCGCCCGGATGTCTGGGCGGCGGTCGCGCCGGTGTGCCCCTCCACGCTCCCCGGCACCGAGTTGCTCGCGCCCAACGCGCTCGACCTGCCCATCCGCCTGTTCCACGGCGACCAGGACCCCATCGTCCCGGTCGCGAGCTCACGCAACTGGCAGCGCCGTCTGCTCGATGCCGGAGTTCCGGCCGATTACGTTGAGTACCCCGGAGTCCGCCATAACGCCTGGGATATCGCATACCGCAACGGAGCGATCTTCGACTGGTTCGCCAAGTTCCGGCGCCGGCGCTTTCCGGAGCGAGTCCACTTCGTCACCGATTCCTACCGCTACGCGTCGGCCTATTGGGTGCGCATCGACGGCCTGACGCCCGGTGAGCGAGCCTCTGTGGACGCGCGCCGATCCGGCGCGAAGGTGGAAGTGAACACGCAGAGCGTGGATGGCTTCACCCTCTCGCTCGACAAGCCCGCCTCCCAGGTAACTATCGACGGCACGGTCTTGCGTATGAAGCCGGCGGCGGAACTTTCCTTCACCCGTGCCTCCGGCCGCTGGCGCCCCGGGCTGTTCCGTCCATCCGGGAAGCGGCCGGGCGCCGAAGGACCGATCTCCGAGGCGGTTTCCGGACGCCAGATCTACGTTTACGGCAGCCTGGGAGCGGGCACCGCCGAAGAGCTGGCCGCCCGCCGGAAGATCGCCGCCGAAGCGGCCCAGTGGTCCACGTATCGCGCCCGGCTCAATCTCGCGTTCCCGGTGAAGGCGGATACCGCGGTAAGCGAAGAGGACCTGGAGACTTCCGACCTGATCCTGTTCGGCACCGCGCAGAGCAACTCCCTGATCGCGCGCTTTGCCGGGCGGCTGCCGCTTGCGCTCGCACCGGGCGCGGCGGATTGGGGACTGCTGTTCATCGCTCCGGCCGGCAAGCACTATGTCCTGGTGAATTCCGGCCTTCCCTTCTGGACCGGCGCGGACGGAGCGCAGCGCGGCGGTTACCCGCTGGCCCCCGCCCAGTACCGCCTGCTCACCACCTTCGGAGACTACGTGCTTTTCAAGGGCTCGCTCGGACATGTGGTGGCGGAGGGCCGTTTTGATCGAAACTGGAAGGTTCCGGCGGGTGCGGCGGCGAAACTGACGGCTGCCGGCACCGTAACCGTTCACTGATATGACACCTGAAGAGTTCCGCCGACATGGCCACCAGGCGATCGATTGGATTGCCGACTTTCTTGCCGATCCCGGCCGCTACCCCGTAATGCCGCCCGTCAAGCCGGGCCAGTTGACCGACGCGCTCCCCGCCTGCGGTCCGGAGCGGGGTGAGCCGATGGGAGCCATCCTGGCCGATTTCGAGCGGCTGATCGTTCCTGCCATGACCCACTGGAACCACCCCGGATTCCTGGCCTACTTCGCCAACTCGTCACCGCCCGAAGGCATCCTCGGTGAGCTGTTTGCCGCTGCGCTGAACGGCAACGGCATGCTCTGGAAGACCTCGCCCGCCGTCACCGAGCTGGAGCAGGTGTCGTTGCGCTGGCTGAGGCGGTGGTGCGGCCTGCCGGATGACTGGTTCGGGCTGATCTACGACACCGCTTCCACCGGCAGCATGCACGCCATCGCCGCCGCCCGGCAGGCTGCCGACCCGGATTCGCGTACCCGGGGCGCGGCGCGAGGTCTGGTGGTCTATACCTCCGAACAGGCGCACTCTTCCATTGAAAAGGGCGCGATCGCCGTCGGAATCGGACAGGACTTCGTGCGCAAGGTCCCGGTGGACGATGACTTCCGCATGCGGCCCGAAGCCCTCCAAAGCCTGATCGAAGCCGATCTTGCCGCGGGCATGCGGCCGTGCTGCGTGGCCGCCACGGTCGGCACCACCTCCACCACCAGCGTGGATCCGGTGCCCGCCATCGCCACCATCTGCGAGCGCCACGGACTGTGGCTGCACGTCGACGCCGCCTACGCGGGATCGGCGGCGGTGGCGCCCGAGTTCCGCTGGGCCTTCGAGGGCTGCGAACGCGCCGATTCGTTCGTCACCAATCCCCACAAGTGGCTGCTCACCCCCATGGATTGCAGCATCTTCTACACCCGCCGTCCCGACGTTCTGCGCCGGGCGTTTTCGCTGATCCCGGAATACCTCGAGACCGCGCAGGATCCGCGGGCCGTCAACCTGATGGACTACGGCGTTCCGCTCGGCCGCCGCTTCCGCGCCCTCAAGCTCTGGTTCGTGCTGCGTTCCTACGGAAGAGAGGGCCTGGCGGAGATGATTCGCGGCCACGTCGCCCTGGCGCAGGAACTGGCGCGCCAGGTGGATGCCGACTCTCTGTTCGAGCGCACGGCGCCCTCGCCGTTTTCGGTCGTGTGCTTCCGCTATCAGGGCACGGACGAACAGAACCGCCGCATTCTCGACGAAGTGAATGCAACCGGCGAGGTCTTCCTCTCCGGCACCGTGCTCAAGGGCCGGTACACCCTGCACCTGGCAGTGGGGAACCACGGCACGACCCGGGAACACGTTCAGCGCGCCTGGGAACTGGTGAAACAGGCCGCCGAACGCGCCTGATTAGCGGCATTAGCCCCGCTGGTATTCGCCTTCGCCCTGCTCCACGTGGCTCCAGTTCAACTCCGCCAGGTAGAGCAGGTTGCCGTCGGGATCTTCGAACGATACAAACGATCCCTCTTTCGCCTCGTTGACCGGCCCGTGAAACCGGACACCCAGCGCTTCCAGGCGCTTCACCGCCTCGCGGATCGGCACGTCGGTGCGCAACTCCAGGCCGATCGCCATGCCGCAGCGGCTGCCCGGCGCCTGACCCGCCGCCGGATGCAATCCGATGGTGAGGCCTTTGCCCACTTCGATCGAGGCCCAGTGATCGCCGGCGCGGTACGCCAGCCTGAGTCCCAGGGTCTCCGAGTAGAACCGCACGGCGCGGTCCATGTCCTTGACATATACCGTTACGTTTCCGCTGGAGAACATAATAAAGTGAGAGTAACACTTATGCGAAGCTGCGCCCCGTCTTTATTGCCGCCATTTTCCATCGACCCCGCCGCGGGTCAGCCGCGACACCGGCAGCTCTACGGTTTCCTTCGCCGCTTCATCCTCGAAGGCCCTCTCGAGCCCGGCGTGAATCTGCCGTCGCAACGGTCCCTGGCCCGCCTGCTGGGAGTCTCACGAAACACCGTCCTGTACGCCTACGAGAAGCTCCGGTGGGAGGGGCTGATCGCCGCGCGAGCCGGCTCGGGCACACGCGTCGCCGGACGTTGCCGGAACCATCGGTAGAATGGTTCTTTACCCATGATAGAAATCATCCGGCGCGGCACCGCCGCGCAAACCAAAATAGTCCTCTTCGACTTCGACGGAAGCCTCTCCCTGATTCGTACCGGCTGGATGCAGGTGATGGTCCCGATGATGGTGGAAGCGCTGGCTGAACTGAACACCGGAGAATCCGAAGACCAGCTCCGCGAAGTGGTGGAGGAATATGTCTGGCGGCTCACCGGGAAAGAGACCGTCTACCAGATGATCGAGCTGGCAGAGCAGGTGAAGCGCCGCGGCGGCACGCCTCTCGATCCGCTGGTCTACAAGAAGCGGTACCTCGACCGGCTCTGGCTGGTCATCCGCGAACGCGTGGAAGGGCTGCGCTCCGGCCAGTGCCCGCCGGACCGGTACCTCGTCCCCGGATCCAGGCCCCTTCTCGAGCGCCTGAAGGAGCGCGGGCTGCGCCTGTACCTGGCGAGCGGCACCGACGAGATTTACATGAAGGAGGAGGCGGATCTGCTGGACGTCACCCGCTACTTCGACGGCGGCGTGTACGGCGCGCTGGACGATCTCCAGAAGTTCTCCAAGCGCATCCTGGTGCAGCGGATCCTGCGGCTGCCCGAAGTCGAGGGCGGCCAGTTGCTGGGGTTCGGCGACGGCTACGTCGAGATCGAAGAGGTCAAGCAGGTGGGCGGCGTCGCCGTAGGGGTGGCCACCGACGAGCCGGAGTGCCGGGTTCCCGACCCGTGGAAACGGCAGCGGCTGATCGGGGTCGGGGCGGACTACATCATCCCCAATTACCTCTGCTACGACGAGCTGATGGAGATGCTTTTCGCATGAGCCGCTACGAACTCTTCGACCGCTCGCGCCTGGAGATCCGGCCGCTGGCCGAGCGCCGCCACGATCTCCACGCCGACCACTGGCTGACCCTCGGCGACTCCACTCCGGCGTTCGATCACCCGGACCTCCCGACGGTTGCGGCGCGCCTCAAGGCCGCCCGCGAGTCGGGCGCGGCGCGCATCCTCATGATGGGCGCCCACGTGTTGCGCAGCGGCGTCAACCGCCACATCATCGACCTCCTCGAGCGCGGCGCTATCGACCACATCGCCATGAATGGCGCCGGCGCCATCCACGATTACGAACTGGCGCGGATCGGCGCCACCACGGAAAGCGTGGACCGCTATATCCGGACCGGCGAGTTCGGCCTCTGGCGCGAAACCGGTGAACTGAACGACTGGATTCGCGAAGCCGCGGCCGAATCGCTGGGGCTCGGAGAGAACGTCGGGCGGCGGATCGAAGACAGCGATTACCCGTACCGGGAGCTTTCCGTATTCGCCGCGGCCTGGCGCTGCGGAGTGCCGGTGACGGTCCACGCCGGCGTGGGGTACGACATTATCCACGAGCATCCCAACTGTGATGGCGCGGCCCTGGGCGCCGCCAGCTACCGCGACTTCCTGATCTTCGCCCGCACGGTGGAACGGCTCGAAGGCGGCGTGCTTCTGAACTTCGGCTCGGCCATCATGGGGCCGGAGGTCTACCTCAAGGCGCTCTCCATGGCGCGCAACGTCGCCCGCCAGGCGGGCCGCTCCATCCGCCGGTTTACGACCGCCGTTTTCGACCTGGTGCCGATTCAGGGCGACTGCCGGAAAGAGCTTCCCAAGACCGATCCGGGTTACTATTTCCGCCCGCACAAGACCATCCTGGTCCGCACCGTGGCGGACGGCGGCGAGAGCTTCTACTTCTGCGGACCGCACCGCGCCACTCTGCCCGCCCTGTGGAGGCAACTCGCGTGAACACGGCGGAGATTCTGGCGGCTTTCCCCAAGCTGCGCGTGCTGGTGGTGGGGGACGTGTGCCTGGACCGCTGGTGCACGCTACGATCCGGCGCTGGCAGAGCCGTCGCGCGAGACCGGGATTCCACGCATCGGCGTGGTCTCGACCGAGGTCACGCCGGGGGCGGCGGGAACCGTCGCCAACAACCTGGCCGCACTGGGCGCGCACGTCTCGGTACTGGGGATGATCGGGGAAGACGGCTTCGGCTTCGAGTTGCGGCGCGCACTCGAGGCGCGCGGCATCGCGACGGACCTGCTGGTTCCGGCGCCGGGCGTTCCGACCTTCACCTACACCAAGCTGCTCAACTGCCGGACGGGCGAAGAAGATCTGCCGCGAGTGGATTTCGTTTACACCCAGCCGCTCGCCGCCGCGCTGGACGGCGAACTGGCCGGGCGCTTCGAGAAGGCGGCGCCGCGATTCGACATCGTCATCGTTTCCGACCAGGCGGAGACCGATCAGGGCGGCGTCGTGACACCCGCCATGCGGAAGGCGGTGGAGCGCGCGGCCGCGGCCAATCCTCACCTTCTCATCTGGGTGGATTCACGGATGCGCGCCGAGCATTTCCGCGGGGTGATCGTCAAACCCAACCAGCGGGAGGCCGAGGCCGCTTCTCTGCGGGCCCTGGGGCGGGTGGATTACCCGGCACTCCGCCGGCACATGGCCGCACCGCTCCTGGTGGTGACCCATGGCGGTGACGGCGCGCTGTTGGTGGACGAACGCGGCGAACGCTGGGTGGCGACCACCAAGGTGGAACACCCGGTCGATATCTGCGGCGCCGGAGACAGCTTTTCGGCCGGCGCGGTGTTGGCTTTGAAGGCTACCGGCGACCCGGAGACGGCGGCCCGGTTCGGCAACCGGGTGGCATCGATCACGATCATGAAGAAAGGCACCGGCACGGCTTCACCGGAGGAATTGACGGCGCTTTGAGGTAGCCGGCGAGATTCGAGCCAACCACCGTTGGCACCATCCCGCATCCGGATCAGGTGCTCACCTGGCGGACGGCCGCGGGGTGATTCCAGGCTTCCGGCTTGATGCGCATGCCGAAGCCGCTCTCCTCAGGCACACGGATCGCGCCGTCCTCCGGGGCGACCGGGTTCTCCAGCATGAGCGGCCAGTCGTGTTCGTAAAATCGCTGGCAGCTCTCCTGGATCCACACGTTGGGCGACGCGGTCGAGAGGTGCGTGCTGGCGTAGAACAGAAGAGGGCCGCCGGCCGTATGCGGAGCAATGGGCAGCTCGAAGGCATCCGCCATGCCGGCGATCTTACGAGCCTCGGTCAGGCCTCCGCACCACGTCACGTCGAACATGACGTACTTCACGGTGCGCGATTCCAGGAGTCGTTCGAATTGCAGCTTGCCCGCCATCCGTTCGCCGGCGATCAGGGGCAGGCTGGTGGCAGCCGCCAGTTCGTGGTACTGCTGAAAATTGCCCGGCATCAGCATATCTTCGAGCCACATCGGCCGGTAGGGCTCGAGAGCACGGGCGATGCGGATGGCGGATGTGACGTTCCACTGCGCGTGGAACTCCACGGCGATATCGATCTCCGAACCGAAAGAGTCACGCAGCTTCTTGACCGGCACGAGCGCCTGGTCGATGTCCTGGGGGGTGATGAACTGATTCCGGTTGCGCGCGGCCGCGCCGTCGAACGGCCAAACCTTGATGGCCCTGATGCCGCGCGTGTCGATCAACTCGCGCATGATCTTCTCCGGTTCGCGGTTGAAGTCGTACTTGTAAGGGAAGCAGGTGTTGTAAAGGCGGACGCGGGGATTGGCTTTGCCCCCGATCAGCCGGTACACGGGCGCGTCGAGAGATTTTCCAAGCAGGTCCCACAGGGCCAGGTCGATGGCGCTCAGCGCCCTGATTTCGGCGCCGCCCGCGACCTGAAAATCGAAAGCACGATAGAGATCGGCCCAGATGCGCTCGATGTCGCGCGGGTCGCGCCGGATGAGCGAGGCGGCCACCGAGTGGATCACGGCCGCCTCGGCCGGGTTGCGGGGGTACGTCTCTCCGATGCCGGACACGCCGGCGTCGGTATCGATTTTGACCCAGGTCCAGTGCGGCCAAAACGGAGCGGCTTCCCGGTTCTTCCAGTAGACCGTCTCGATGCGCGTAATCTTCGATGGAGCGGCCGCCCGGGCGGCCGCGGCATATGCACCAGCGAGCGGCGAGGCGAGCAGGCCGCCCAAGAACGATCTACGTGTGAGCGGCACGGAGACTCCTCGCGGAAACACTTCTAAAAATAAAGCTTCATCGCGAGCTGCAACTGGCGCGGCGAATTGAGCTGGGAGCCGGATCCGGTCAAAACGCCGAACGACTGCGACTGGAGTTGCGTGGAACCCGTCCCGAAGCGCACACGGTTGAAGACATTGAACCCCTCGGCGCGGAATTCCAGCCGGATCTGCTCCCGAATCGGAAACGTCCGGGTAACGGATACGTTTTCATTCAGGTTCGCAAAATTCCGGACCTTCGGATTGTAGCGGGTTTCGTTTCCGATACTGTTGAGCGCCGTCCCGCTGCCCTGGATGGGGAACGGGCCGCTGCCGTATGCCACGAAACGATTGTCCTTGCTCGGGTCGAAGCCGCCGCTATAGCTCGGCGTCCAGCCGTCATAAGAGGTGACATAGGCAGGCACGCGTCCGGCGAAGAGCGGAAGGCTCAAATTCGTGGAGACGCCAATCGGCGTGCCGCTATCGTAGACGGTGACGCCGCTGACACGCCAGTTACCGATAATCCAGGCGGCGGGCCCCGACCCCATCCACCTCTGGCCCTTGCCGAACGGCAGATCGTAGACGCCGGCGAACTTGAAGTCATGCGTCACGTCGAACTGGCCGATGGATTTCTCCAGACCACGGTTGAAAAGGTCTGCGGCCTGTCCATTGCCCCAAGCGGTATCGGCATCGGTAAGGATCTTGGAAAACACGTAGGATGCCTGGAACGTCAAACCGTTCGTCAGCCGCTTGTTGAACTTCGTGATCAGGGCATGGTAGGTGGAGTGGCCGCTGTGGTCGCCCTCGCCGGAATACGTCCCGATCGTGGTGTACTGCGGCCAGGGCCGCAAGGCCTGAGCTACGGTCGCGCGCCCGCCCCAAAGAGCGTTGAAGCCCGGGAACGGGGCGAAGACGCCCGCGGCGTTGGCCGTCGCCGATCCCACCAGGCTGGTGAGCACATTGATGCTCTGCGCCACCGTGCCCCACTTGGTGAGGTACGAGGGGCTGATCTGGTTATACCCCAGCAGTTGAGTCTGCAGGTGCGAGCCCATCACGCCGTTGTAGCCGACCTCGAGGATCACGGAGCGGCCAACCTGGCGCTGGATCGAGAAGTTGAAATTGTCGGCGGCCGGCAGTTTGGTGGCCTCCACGCCTTGAAACCAGGAGGGGCCCGTGCCGTTGGCAACCGACGGATTCACGAACGGCGGGGCAATCCATGGCGGCATGCCCTGATCCATCATGAACGTCGGGTTCAAGCCGTTCGAGCTGTTGCTGAAGGATTGGGTGAGTGTGAATCCCATATTGTGGGTGGATCCACTAACGGAAACCAGCGCCCCATACGACCGCGCGTAGGAACCGCGGATCACGGTCTTCGCATCTTTCGAATAGGCAAAGCCGATGTGCGGTCCGAAGCCCTTCGTCCAGAGGTCCGCCAGGCTGCCGCTGCCGACGCGGCCCGGGCCGTTGCAGCAGAAGAGAATCGCACCCGGAAGCCCGCCCGCGGCCGGGTTCGGGGTGGTCGGCGAGAAATCGCTCCAGGCGCCGCTACCACCCGTCGGCGGCAAGCTGATGTCATAGCGCAAACCGAGGTTCAGAACCAGCTTCTGAGTGATGCGCCAATCGTCCTGCACATATCCGGCAAAATAGGGAAAGTTCTGGGCGATGTAGCGGATGGTGTCGATCTGGCCGGAATCCGCATAACCCAAGAGGAACGAGGCGAAGCCATTGCCTCCAGCATTGCTGTTGGATCCCCCGGGAACACCCGTTTCCTGGTAGCTGAAGCCGACGCAGCCCGAGATGCACTGGCGGCCGAATCCGCTGTAGTTGTTGAGCTGATACGTGCCGCCGAACTTGAACGTGTGGTTGCCTTTGATCCAGGAGAAGTCATCGTTAAACGAGTACGACGGATTCTCGGAACCATTGTTCGCGTTGCCGCCCCACTGGCTGTAGATATTTCCGGTTCCGCCGGAAAACAAGTTGACCAGGTTGTCATTGCAATCCGGAACGTTGCCCAGACAGAACTTGCTCTTCCAGTTACCAATGTATTCCTGCGGCGGATTATGGCCCTGTTGCCAGTTATTTCCGCCGGCGTAGAAGTGATTCAGCTTGCTGGGGCCGATAATCCAGTCCCACGCCAAGCGGAACACGTCGGTGTTCTGCACCAGGTCGTTGTAGCTGGTGTAGAGACCAGGGAGGGTGGCCGGGCCGTCCGGTCCCGGGGTCTGATGCTCGCGGTCGTAGCCGTAATAGAACGAAAAGTGGTGCTTAGAGGTCAATGCCTGGTCAAACTTAATGCTCCACTTGTTCACCGGGTAAACCTGCGTGCCTGAAGTCACCAGATAGTTGTTCGAGACGTATGCGGCCGTCCCCGGAGCGGCGCCGTTGTTCGGCGCCAGCTTGGCGCTGGTCTGGAACACGCCCAATGCCTGGAGGGAAGTCGGGTTGAAACGGTTCTGCGGAATCTGATTGCCAGGGAATACCTGGCGTGTATAGGTCCCGTCCGCGTTCTGCACTTGAGAGGCCGGATCGTAGATCGGAATCTGCGCGCCGGCAGCCGTGACCCACTTGCTGAAGTCGCCGCTATACATCTCCGGCGTCGGCACCGTAAACGTGCTACCGTTGGCTCCGGTCCGGTTTCGAAAACCCTCGTAAGAGAAGAAGAAGAACGTCTTGTCCTTGCCGTGGTAGAGCTTGGGTATCGAGACTGGTCCGCCGATGGTAGCGCCGAAATCGTTCTGCTTGTAAATCGAGTTCGGGATGCCCGACCTGTTGCTGAAAAAATTATTGGCGTCGAAGTCGTTGTTGCGGAGAAACTCGTAGGCCGATCCGTGGTACTGATTGGTGCCGGACTTCGATACGTACGTCAGGTTGCCGCCGCCGGCATGGCCAAATTCCGCCTTGAAACCGTTGGTCGACGCCGTGAACTCCTGGATGGCTTCGACCGACGGTGAGTTGGACGCAACCCAACTCATCGAAAGCGCGCGGCTCGTGTTGGTCGAGACGCCGTCGAGTGAAGTGCCATAAGAGGCCGCCTGGCCGCCACCGAGCATGAAGCCACTGTCTCCGCCAAGGTTCTTGGCGTCGGGTGTAAGGGCGGCCAGATCGAACGGCGTCCGGACCGTCCCGCCGACCACGAGGGGAAGATCGTTCACCAGCGTGTTTTCCAGCGTGGTAGCGGAGGTGGCGTCCTGGGTTTGCAGTTGAATGGCTGAAGCCTGGACCTCGACGGCTTGAGTGGAAGTTCCCACTTCGAGAGTGGCATTCACGCGGACAGTCGCCGCGGCGTTGACCACCAGGCCGTTGACTACGGACGTGCGAAAGCCCTGCTTCTCGGTCC
Source organism: Bryobacterales bacterium (assembly GCA_963778675.1). Classification (GTDB taxonomy): domain Bacteria; phylum Acidobacteriota; class Terriglobia; order Bryobacterales; family Bryobacteraceae; genus CAWCDJ01. Next base: position 1,232,943 of record CAVZVI010000014.1, on the reverse strand, counting down.
GGACATCATATTGGCCCGGAGGTACGCTGGGAAGGCTGTACGATCCCGTGTCGTTCGTAGTGACCGACATTGCCACATTCGTGGCCTGGTTGGTGATTGTGATTTTTGCTCCGGGAACGACGGCTCCCGAGCTGTCCACCACGACGCCGGTGATGGTTCCGCGCTCCGACTGCCCAAAGAGGCCGGCGCAGATTAAAAAGGGAACAAACCAAGCCAGTCTTGTTTTCCGTGAGGCGATCATACGTGTGCCCCTCTCCTCAAAGTGTCCATGCTGTTCTATGTTTTTGCCGCCCCTGAAAGGTGGCAACCCAATCCAAGTATCGGGCTGTATATTATTACCTTGGGATCCGGCTGTCAATAGGGTCGAAGACACTCGGGGTTCAAAGCACGCGCATTAACTGAGAACTTCGGCGTATTCGGGTACCGTCCCCGGCACTCCAGCGCGCGCTCCCCATTGCAGAGGCACCTGCCGCAGATTCATCGGGTCGAGCCCGCGGGCCGGGTGCCGTTCCTCCCAGCCGTTCTCTTTATTGGGAACCGCCACCCAGCCGGCGTCGGGCGCATAAACGATCCAGTGGCCAGGATGGGCCAGACTTCGATATAGCTTCATACTGCTCCCTCACTGCTCTGGTATTACGAGGTAAAAGTATCCGAAATTACGGAATTTTACAACACCTAAAATGAGGGCAGTGAGGGATTACCCCGCAATGAGGGGATCAGGCCGTCTTGAGCTCCCGCTCCACCATGCTCACGAAGAGGTCGATATCCCCTACCGTGCTGTAAACATTGGGTGTTATGCGCAGCCCCGTGTATTCCTCGTGAGGCATGTAGGCGGTGAGGATACTGTACTTTTCCCATAACGCATTGTGAATCTTGAGCGGGTCGACACCGTTGAAGGCGAGAAACCCGATGCCGCAGCCCTGGGCCGGGTCGCTGCTGTGGAGAATCCGGCATTTCGGGTGCTGCGCCAGCGGGTTGGCCCAGCGGTCGCGCAGGTAGCGCAGCCGCGCGGCTTTGCGATCGATCCCCAGGTTTTCGTTAAACACCAGTGCCTCGGCGATCGCGTTGTGGTTGGCGGCCGGGTGCGTGCCGATCTCCTCGAACTTGCGAATGTCGCCGTCCTGGCGCTTGTCCGCCGCCATCATGGGCCAGGTGTTCGCAATTCGCGATTTCCGGACGTACAGAAAGCCGGTGCCCACGGGCGCGTAGGTCCACTTGTGCAGGCTGACGCCGTAGTAGTCGCAGTCGAGGTCCGATATCTGATAAGGGAACTGACTGAACGCGTGCGCGCCATCCACGATCACCGGGATGTTGCGCGCATGCGCCATGTCGCAGATCCGGCGCACGGGAAAGATCTGTCCCGTCCGGTTGGTGATGTGGCAGACCAGGATCAGCCTGGTCTTCGGGGTGACCGCCTGCTCGAACCGCCGGTAGAGGTCGTCCATTCCCAGCGTGGGCACGGGGAACGAGAAGGCCTTCAGCACGATTCCCTCGCGCCGCGCGCGCTGCTTGAAGGTGTTCAGCATGCGCGGGTAGTCCTGGTTCGTGGTGAGCACTTCGTCTCCCGGCTTGAGGTCCAGGCCGTACTGCGCGTTCTCGAGGGCTTCGCTCGAGTTGCGCGTGATCGCGATTTCCTCGGCATCCACGCCCGCGGCCGCGGCGAGGCGGCGCCGCACGGCCTCCACCTGCCGCTCGAGCACATTGACCATCGTGTGCCACGGCCCCATGTCGCTATAGTCGAGCATGCGCCGCATCTCGTCCTGTACGGTGCGCGGTGAAGGACTGCAGTAGCCGTTGTTGAGATTGATGATATTCCGATCGATGCTGAAAGCGTTGCGGACTTCGGCCCAGAAGTCTTCGTCTCCCGCCACCTCTTCCGCGGAGCGGCCCCTGACTGCTTTGCTCGCACCCGAGACCCGCTCGATGGCGTTATCCTGAAACACGGCCGCGGCCGCAGCCGTGGCGAGTTGAAAGAAATTCCGGCGATCCATAACGTCTCCCCTCCAGGTACAGGTTTCTATCGTACCCTCTTTGACTAATTCGGTGACAGGCTTACGAATCCCGAAATCCTAAATCAAACCAGGAATCAACGCGCAGGTGCCCGGCAGGTCCCGGTAAAATGCCACTTAATGCCATCCGAGCGCCTGGAAAGCGGAATCCGGCTCTTCAATCACCTCCAGTTCTTCGAGTGCCACGAGGTCCTCGAAGAGGAGTGGACTCCGGAACGCGGACCGCGGCGCCTCTTCCTGCAATCCCTGATTCACTTCGCCGTAGCGTTCTATCACGAGCAGCGCGGCAATCCCACCGGTGCAATCCGCCAGCTCCGCAAAGGGCTGCGCAAGCTCGCGCCATACCTGCCCGCCTGCGAAGGCATCGACACTCTCCGTCTCCACCAGGAGGCCCTCGCCGCGCTCGCGCGGATCGAGTCAGGCGGCCAGCCCGGCGAACCACCGCGGATTCACCAGACCGGCGATTCCAGTTAAATCGCTAACGAAAGCCGAACCCGAACGTCTGCGATACCGTACTATCACGAGGGGGGACCGCATGCTGTCTGATCTCCGCGTCGCCTGGCGAACGCTCCGCAAGATGCCGGGCTTTACGGTCACTGCCGCCACCGCGCTGGCCCTGGGCATCGGCGCCAATGCCGCGATTTTCAGCCTGGTCAACCAGGTGCTGCTCAACCCGGCGGGCATTTCGCAGCCCGGCCGCGTCGTCGCCCTCCGTGTCAGGTACGACAAGCTGAACCTCAAGAGTATCGGCGTCTCCACTACGGATTTCGCCGACGTCCGGGACAGCCGTACGCTCTTCGAGCACACCGCACTAATCAACCTGGGCGATTTCAACTACACCGGCGGCGACTCCCCCGAGCGCCTGCAGGGAGCTTCCGTCTCGCAGGAATGGTTCGATGTCTTCGGCGCCAAACCGGCCCTCGGCCGTGTATTCACGGACCAGGAAGACCAGCCCAATGCCAACCAGGTGGTCGTGCTCTCTTATGCCGCATGGAAGCGCCTGTTCGGCGGCGACGCCTCGGTACTGGGAAGGACCATCCCGCTCAATGAGCGGCCTTACCGCATCATCGGAGTCATGGGCCCGGACTTTCGCTGGCCGCGGGCCGTGGACCTCTGGGCGCCCACCGGACTGGGCCGCGAGGCCTTCACCGAAGCCAACCGATTCAATGAGGGCTACGCCGCTTTCGCGCGCCTGCGCCCCGGTGTTTCGATCGACCGCGCCAATGCCTACATCCAGGTGCTGGCGAACCGCCTGAAAAATTCCGGCACGCGAGGCGCCGCCTACGCGAAAGATTCCGCCTGGGGAATGTTCGCCGTGCCGATGACGGATTTCGTGGCGGGCAATACCCGGCGCCCCCTGCTCATCCTGCTGGGCGCGGTCGGGTTCGTCCTGCTGATCGTCTGCGCCAATGTCGCCGGACTGATGCTGGCGCGCACTACGGGACGCGCGCGAGAGATCGCCGTGCGTGCCGCACTCGGCGCCGGCCGCTGGCGCCTGGTCCGCCAGACGGCCGCCGAAAGCCTGCTGCTGGCGCTTGCCGGCACTGCCGGAGGCCTCGCGCTGGGATACGCCGGGATCCGGGTGCTGCTTCTGCTGGCGCCGGAGAATTCCGCCGCCGGCATCAGCGCCCGCATCGACCTGCCGGTGCTCCTGTTCACGGTGGCCGCCGCGATCGTTTCGGCACTGCTTTTCAGTCTCGCACCGGCGTGGCAGATGGGGACGGTCCGCGCCGGAGAGATCCTCAAGGGCAGCGGACGATCCGGCATGTCGGGCCGCGGCAGGCAGCGGCTACGCTCCACGCTGGTGGTCGGCGAGACCGCGCTGGCGCTGATGCTGCTGGTGGGCGCGGGGCTATTCCTCCGCAGCCTGGCACGGGTCGAAGACGTCCGGCCTGGATTCGAGCCGGCCGGCGTCATGACGGCCGGGCTGACCCTGCCGCGTACCCGCTACCCGGATACGGCGAAACGCATCGCCTTCTACCATGCGCTGGCAGACCGGCTGGCGGCGGCTCCGGGTGTCGCCATCGCCGCCCTGGGCTTGCCGCTGCCGTTCAGCGGCAACGATTCCTCCGCGTCGTTCCAGATCAAGGAGAAGCCTACCGGCCCCGGCGATCCGGGCCCGCATGGCAACATTCGCCTGGTCTCGCCGGGCTATTTTCAGGCCCTCGGCATTCCGCTCAAGAGCGGACGCACCTTTACCGATCAGGACAGCGAAACCACCGAGCGCGTGGCCGTGATCGACGAAAACCTTGCCCGCCAGTACTGGCCCGGGGAGAATCCCATCGGACAGCACATCGCCGGCGGAGCACCGGGGCGCCAGCTCGCGGTCATCGTGGGCATCGTGGGCCACATCAATCATTCCGATCTTGCCGCCGACACCGGCAAGGGAGTGTACTACTATTCGATGTGGCAGACCGCGGCGCCCTTCACCTCCATCGTGCTCAAGACGCCGGGCGATCCGGCCGCCCTCGCTCCGGGAATCCGGGAAGCCGTGCACGCGGTCGATCCGGCTCAGCCCGTCTCGCAGCTCAAGACGCTCGCCGACATGGTCGCGAGCTCCCTCGCGCCGCGCCGATTCGTCGTGCGGCTATTGGGGTTCTTCGCCGCCGTCGCGCTGCTGATGGCGGCACTCGGTCTCTATAGCGTCATCAGCTACTCGGTCGCACAGCGCACGCAGGAGATCGGCATCCGCGTAGCCCTGGGGGCGCAGCGCGAAGCCGTGCTCCGCCTGGTGGTGGGCCAGGGTGTCCGCCTTTCTATGGCCGGAGCCGCGCTGGGCCTCGCCGGTTCGATCCTGGCCGGCCGCTGGCTGAAGAGCCAGCTCTTCGAGGTGAGCGCATTCGACCCGCTGACTTTCGGGTCCATGGCCCTCGTGCTGATCGCGGCCGCCTTCGTCGCCAGCTACATTCCTGCCCGCAGGGCGATGCAGGTAGACCCCTCCGAGGCGCTCCGTTACGAATAGAGTTTTCCAGTAGTTCCGGTACTGACATCCGCGCCGTCTTCCGATATACTGCAGCCCGATCCGTCAAAGGAGGATCCTGGAAATGAACGATGACGCGGCGGTAGGGATGTTGGGGAGCATGGCGGTACTGTTCAGCGGAGTGTTTCTGATCATAACGCTGGCAATCATGGTGGTGATGATCCTGTCGGTCTGGAAAGTCTTCACCAAGGCGGGCCAGCCCGGATGGGCCGCGATCGTGCCCATTTACAACGTGATCGTGATGCTCCAGATCATCGGACGTCCGCTCTGGTGGGTCCTCCTGGCCATGATTCCGCTGGTGAACATCGCGATCGGGATCATCATAATGATCGACCTGGCAAGGAGCTTCGGCAAGGGCACCGGCTTCGCCCTCGGCCTGCTCTTCCTCGGCTGCTTCTTCTTCCCGATCCTCGGCTTCGGCAGTTCACGCTACCTCGGTCCCGCGGGCGCGCCCGGCGCGCTGCTCGCCACTACATAGTGACGCCGGGCGAACATCACTATTCAGGCCAGGGCGTGACCTTCAGGTTCGCGGCGCCGATCTCGCCTTCGTCGACGTGGATCCGGACGGCGCGCGGCGCCAAGGTTCGGACAAACGCAGGGTCCGTCAATGCATCGAACTCCACGCGGTCGAAGGCAAAGGCGTAGTAATCGCCGGGACGCAGGCTGCCGACCTCGAACCGGCCGAAGCTGTCGCACGCCGTCGAGCGGATGAACTGGGGGTCGAGCAGCGTCTCGTCCTGCGGCAGCAGGTAGACCACCGAACCGGCGCCATCCTCCACCGTGCCGCGAATACGAGCCGCCTTGGGCCTATACACGACGCGTATGGGAGGCGAGGAGGCCGACAGATCCACTTCCTGGCCCATGACGTTGCGTTCGCCGAGCCACACGGAATCGAGATAGTACCCGGGCACGACGCCCATGGGCGTAATCCGGTAACGGCCGGGGTAGACGTCCTTGATCTCGAAGTTGCCATCCTGATCGTGGAAGGCGTGGGCGTCGAGCGCGTGATTGGCGTCTTCCAGTATGACCGCGGTGACCCTGCGTTTCCCCTGCGCGTCGCGCGGCTCGTCCCGGTCGACGAACCCGGAGACGGTGAAAGGCGGCGAAAGACGGACCGTGAGGTCCTCGAGGTCGCGCCCGCCCACAGTGAACGCAGTGGATGCCTTCAAGGTGGCGGCCCGAGGTTTTGCCTCTGCCGAGAGGTGCCATTCGCCGGGGGCGACCATGGGGAACTCGAACCGGCCGTTCGCGCCTGCCGTGCTCTCCATCTCGGATCCCCCGAAGAAGAAATCGGAAGGCGCCAGTTTCAGCAGAGCCCCCGGCGCCTGGGCGCCCTGATCGTCGAGGACGACGCCGCGAACGCGGTGCACCGGCGTGGCCCGCAAGCGTATTTCGAAGCCGGAAAGGTCGGACCCGCCGCGTATGCGGATCGGCTCGGCCTGGCTGCGCTGCAACACATTGGGAAAGTAGGTCGGCGCCCATTCGTATCGCTCGCCTTCGCGCGGGTGCGATGGAAGCAGCGAGCGGCGGTCCGCCTTTTCGCCTCCGACGGTCCCGGCGAGAATCGGCCGCGCCTGGAGAACGTAGATGCCCGGCCCGATTCCGTCCATCGCGATTCGGCCCTGTGCGTCGGTGAGACCCGTCGATCCTCCCTGGCCGTGCAGGCGGATCATCAACACCTGGACGCGAGCCGCGGCGTGCCCATCCTCATCCAGCACGCGCGCGCTCAGCTTGCCAAGAGGCTCGAGTTCCACCCGAAGCCGGACGGGATCGCCGCCGGAGGTGACGTAAAACGGTTTATAGGCGCCCTGCGACAGGCTGGGAGCGGCGTAATTACGGGCCTCGTAGGTTGCCGAGTAATCCCCGGGGAGAACATTGTCGATGCGGAAGCGTCCCGCGGCGTCGGTCCTGGCGACGTAGCCGGCGGCCCTGCCGTCCACGGCCTTGAGTTGGACGGTGACGCCCCCGATGCCGGCACGCGCGACAGTGTCCGAGACGGTTCCCTCCACTGCCCCGAAATTCTGCGCCAGCAGGCAGGGCGCAAGAGCGGCGATGGCCAGCAGGCGCGTCATCGCCCTCAGGATACCGCCGCGGCATGGCCGGGAGAAGTACGCAAGCACGTGTTGGATTGGTTTGGGGAACACCAATCCCGCAGCCGGCGCGCCGCCGTGCACGTAACCTTCCACCTGCGGGCCGCATCTCACTTAGCAATACATGGGAGGCGAATCGATGCTGACGCGCCGGAGCTTGCTTTCCGCCCTGTCCATGCTCCCAGCCGCCCGCATTCTGCGCGGGCAGAGCGGGCAGGACCAGCCCCGTCCGAACTTTTCGACCGACGTCAAAGTAGTGAATCTGTTCGCGACCGTCCGCGACAGAAAGGGCGAGATTGTTCGCGACCTAACCAAGAACGACTTCCTTTTGGACGAAGACGGCCATCCGCAAACGATCCGCTACTTTTCCCAGGAGAGCGACCTTCCCCTCACGCTGGGCATTCTGATCGATACCAGCGGCAGCACACGCCGGGTCTTGCCGGATGAGCGCAGTGCCAGCTACCGGTTCCTGGAGCAGGTGCTCCGGGAAGACAAGGACCAGGCCTTCCTCATCCACTTCGACTTCGAGGTGGAATTGCTGCAGGATCTCACGAATTCGCGCACGAAACTCGAAGATGCGCTCAACGACATGGACACCGCCGGTATGCAGCGATCCGGCGGCGGATATCCGGGCGGCGGGTATCCCGGCGGCAGATACCCCGGCGGCAGATACCCCGGCGGCGGATACCCGGGCGGCCGGAGGCGGGGTGGCTATGGGTATCCGGGCGGGGGCCAGCGGCGGCGCGGCGGCGGCACGAGCCTGTACGATTCCGTCTACCTGGCATCCAACGAGCTGATGCGCAAGCAGAAAGGGCGTAAGGCCCTGATTCTGCTATCCGACGGCGCCGACAATGGCAGCCGCGAGACGCTCGACAACGCTATTGAAGCGGCGCAGAGGGCCGACACCCTGGTGTACACGATTCTGTTCCAGGACCCGGAATTCGGGGCGATGGGGGGGTTCGGCCGCATGGGGCGCTTCCCGGTGGACCAGCCTGACGGCAAGAGGGTCATGCAGCAGATCTCTCGCGAGACCGGCGGCCGTTTCTTCGAGGTTTCGCGCAAGGTGCCGATCAACCAGGTTTTCACCGAGATCGAAGAAGACCTGCGCAACCAATACAGCATCGGCTACACGCCGGAAGAGAGCGCGGCCACTAACTACCGTCACATTCACCTGACCACGAAGCAGAAGGGGTTCACGGTACAGACCCGCGAAGGGTATTACCCGACCTAACCTTCCCATTCGGCCAGCACGGCATCCACGTCGCAGTCCGGGGGCAGCGTACCGAAGCAATGTCCCCAATCGCCAGCCAGACGGGACGCGCAGAATGCGTCGGCGACGGCGGCGGGACCGAAGCGAATCAGCAGGGATGCCTGCAGGCCCAACGCCAGGCGCTCCGCCAGGCGCCGCGCCCCGGCCTCCGGAACGTCCGCCCGAATACTCTCCGCCAGTTGCGCGAGTCGCGGGTCGTTCGCCAGGCGAATCTCTGCAAGCACGCGGTCCAGGCTCTCCGGATCCTTGGAGATCGCGCGCAGGACGTCGAGCGCAATCACGTTGCCCGAGCCTTCCCAGATCGAATTGAGGGGAGCCTCGCGGTACAGCCGCGGCATCATGCTGTGCTCCACGTAGCCATTGCCGCCCAGGCACTCCAGCGCCTCAGCCGCGAGGGTAGCGGTGCGCTTCGACACCCAATACTTACCGGCGGCCACGGCAAGGCGGGCGAATGCGCGGTCGCCTTCGTCGAAGGCGCGCGCCAACCGCATGGCCAGCATCGTCGCGGCGCCGGATTCCAACATGAGATCGGCCAGCAGGCCGCGCATCAGGGGCTGGTGGATCAAGGCGCGTCCGAAAGCGTGCCGGTAGCGGGCGTGATGGACAGCCTCCGCCAGGGCCCTCCGCATGAGTGCGGCGGAACCGGTGATGCAGTCCAGGCGCGTGTGGTGCACCATCTCGATGATGGTGGCGACGCCGCGGCCTTCCTCGCCGACGAGCCGCGCCCACGCCCCTTCGAACGCCACCTCGGCCGAGGCATTCGAGCGGTTCCCCAGTTTCGGTTTGAGCCTTTGCAGATGGAAGGCATTGCGAACTCCCTCGGGGGTCCAACGCGGCAGAAAGAAGCAGGAGAGGCCGCGCGGCGCCTGCGCCAGCACCAGGAACGCATCGTTCATCGGCGCCGAGCAGAACCACTTGTGGCCGCGCAGCAGATACTCGCGGGCACCCACGGGTTCGGCACGGGTGGTATTGGCTCGCACATCGGAACCGCCCTGCCTCTCGGTCATCGCCATGCCGATCAAGGCGCCGTGCTTTTGGGCAGCGGGACGAAACGAAGGATCGTATTCGCGAGAAAAGATGCGCGGGTTCCACTCGCCCGCCAGCAACTCGTCCTGACCGATCACGGGTACCGCCGCGTAGGTCATCGAGATCGGGCAGATATGTCCGGCTTCGTTCTCGGACGCCAGCATCGCCAGAGCGGCGCGCGCGACATGCGCGCCCGGCCGCCTCTCGGACCACGGCAGGCTATGGATGCCGTACTCCACCGCCAAACGCATCAGATGATGCCACGCGGGATGGAACTCGACCGCATCGCGCCGGTTGCCGTACCGGTCGTGCGTGTGGAGCACCGGCGGATACTCGTTCGCCAACACGCCCCACTCGATAGCTTCCGAAGATCCCGCCACGCGCCCATAGCTGGCGAGCCGGTCACAGGCCCAGCCCGCGCCCTCGCGCGCTACTGCTTCCTGCAGGACACGATCGGTTGAATACAGATTGTAATCGGCCAGCGGCGGGGGTTGGTTCAGAACCTCGTCACCCACAGCCTCATGCTACACCCGGGTCATCGCGCCCGGCGGACCCGGCGCCCGCCCGCACCCACTGCGAGCAAGACCAGCCCCAAGCCGATCAGTACGGATGAGGACGGTTCAGGAACCGGCGCGCCCAGCGCCGGACCCGGCACCTGGACAATCGGCGGCGGAGAATCCAGCAACTGCAGGAATTCCTGGTTGGAGGCGAACGGCTCGTCCGGAGTAAGGATCCGCAGCCGTGAATACACCTCCAGGTTCCGCGGGTCGCCCTCCTCGACCGTCGCCGCGACATCCTGCAGCAGCGTGAAGGCAGTCGCGGTGGGAAGCGGGACGGAGGGTGTGAAGAGATGCCAAAGGGCATACTGGTAATCCGCCGTGAGATCGAGCAGTTGCCCGGAGCCGGTGTGCTGCAGGCCATCGAGCAGCAGTGCGGCCTGCTCATAGAGCGCCACCGGCTGCCCGCCGTCACTGCCGCCAAATCGGGCGTATTCCAGGGGGTCCGGCCCGGACAGCGTTGACACTTCGTAGCTCAGCGGCCCCGAAGGCACGTAGGTCGTGTGATTGAAGTCATCGCAGATCAGCAACTGATCCGGCGACCCATCCACGGTGGCGATGACGAAGCCGTTATAGGTGCCGAACTGGTTGTTGGCCGGCAGCGCCGTGAATTGAATGGTGGATGCCGCCGCCACCAGCGCGCTTACAACGGCAAGAAAGAGTAACTTCCGCACGTCCGGAGTATGAGGCCTGCGATACCGCCGGTCCATAGAGCGGAAGTTATGCAGAGAGATATTACTGGAGCTTCAAGGACTAAGTAGATTCGCCTAGATTGTGTTGTTTGGGCGATGCGACCCTTGTTATGATTCGACCGCCACCACGAGCTTTCCCCGGCCTTGCCGCGATACGCGTCCCGTGAAGGCGGCCGAGGCTTGCGCGAGCGGGACCACCGCGTCCACGACCGGCCGCAGGCGTCCCGCTTCCAGCAGGCTGCCGATTTCGATGAGTTCCTTCCGATTCGGCTCGACGAGAAGGAAGGCGTTCTTCACCCGCTCGTCTGCCGCGTTCTCTTCGGAGGCCGCAATCGTCACCAGGCGCCCGTGAGGTTTGAGAATCCCCCAGGACCGCTCCAGGGTTTCACCGCCGACGGTGTCGAACACCACGTCCACTTCGCCGGCATGCTCTTCAAATCGCGAAGAACGATAGTCGATGACCTCCGCGGCGCCGAGGCTCGCGACGAATTCGAGATTGCGGGCAGATGCCGTCGCGATCACGTGCGCGCCCCGGTACTTCGCCAGTTGTACCGCGAAGACTCCCACCGCGCCCGCTCCGCCGTGGACCAATACGCGCTCGCCGGCCTGGAGCCCGGCGCGGTCAAACAGGCCCTGCCAGGCTGTAAGTGCGCCGATCGGAACGGAGGCTGCTTCGACGTGCGTCAGGCGACGGCGGCTTGGGCGCCACGGCGGCAGCCTGCGTGATGCAATACTCGGCCATCGCTCCGTCGGCGAACCAGTCGTTCATGCCGAAGACTTCCTGGCCGATCTCGAGACTGCCGGCACCGGCTCCAATGCCGGCGATGTCCCCCGAAAACTCGTGACCGGGCACGGCACCGGCACGCTTCTCGCCGTTCTTGCTGTGCGACGTTGGGTACCACAACAACTCGGTAGGGGTTACCCCCGCCGCACGGACACGGATCAGCAACTCGCCGGGGCCGGGCTGAGGTCGAGAGGCGTCTATCTCCACCAATGCCGGCCCCCCAGCGGAATCGGTCAGGCGCATCACTCTCATCTCACAACTATAGTAGCCCCGGCGCCGGGCACCTTGTGACGTAAGATGGTGGACGATCCTGCCATGCCCTCAATACGAATTGTCCTTCTCCTGACGGCATCCTGTTTGCACGCACAGGTCAGCGTCCTGATGAATCGCTATGACCTGGCCACGACGGGGACGAACCCCCGGGAAACCATCCTGAACGCATCCAACGTGAAGCCCTCCGGCTTCGGGAAACTCTACAGTTATTACGTCGACGGCGCGGTTTATGCACAACCCCTCTACGTGCCGGCGCTCGAACTGCCGGGGCGCGGCCGGCACAACGTGCTCTTCGTGGCGACCATGAACGACAAGGTGTACGCTTTCGACGCCGATCGCGAAGGTCCGCCGCTCTGGATGCGCGATCTGACCAACGAAGTGGCGGGCGTCACTCCGGTGCCGGTCACCGACATCACGAACAATAACGCGCTGAACGTCGTCGGGAACGTCGGGATCATGGGCACGCCTGTGATCGATCCCACCTCGAAATCGCTGTTCCTGGTTGCCCGCACGAAGGAGCGCGGCACCTACGTACAGCGGCTTCACAAACTCGATCTCGCGAGCGGCAAAGACCAGGCTCCGCCCGCCATGATCGAAGCCGCGGTCAAGAGCGCGGCGCCCGATGCCGCCGCCGGCACGCTGCGCTTCGACCCCAAGGCCGGCAACCAGAGGCCGGCATTGGCGCTGGTGAAAGGCTCGGTGGTGGTCGCCTGGGCCTCGCACGAGGATATCCGCCCTTACCACGGCTGGATCATGGCATACGACGCCCGGACCCTGAAACAGACCGCGGCCTTCTGCACCACGCCCGATGGAACCGAAGGAGGCATCTGGCAATCGGGCAGAGGACCGGCGGTGGATGCGAGCGGCGACATCTATTTCGAAGTCGGCAACGGCTCATGGAACGGCTCGCGAGACTTCGGCACTTCCCTGCTGAAATTGAGCCTTCACCCCGGCGGTTTCCGCGTCGATGATTACTTCACGCCGTCCGACTACGAGGCCCTCAACGCGCGCGACGCGGACCTCGGCTCGACGGGCCCAGTGCTCATTCCCGGCACCCAATTCCTGGTCGGCGGCAGCAAAAAAGGAATCGTCTACCTGTTCGACACCGGCCGGTTGGGCCACCTGACGCCCGATAACGCAGGCGCTCTCCAGGCCATGGAAGTGAATGGAGGGCGCATCCTCGCCGGTCCGGCCCTTTGGAACGGGCCCGGCGGTATCAACCTGTATCTGTGGTGCGAGGCGGATTTCGTGAAGGGCTTCCGGTTCGACGGCCATGCCTTCAATCCCGCACCCTTCGCCAAGGGTGCAGTCGGCTCGCACGGCTCGCCCGGCGGGGCTCTGACCGTTTCCGCGGACGGCAAGAAGTCCGGCACCGGCGTCCTGTGGGCGACCCTGACCAATGGAAAGAGCGCCGACCACGGCAATGCGGCGGGCGTGCTGCGTGCTTACAACGCGGAGACCCTCGAGGAACTATGGAACAGCGAACAGCAGCCCAGGCGGGACCGGCTCGGCACGCTCGTTAAGTTCGTTCCGCCGACCGTCGTCGCCGGCAAAGTGTACGCGCCGAACTACGACGACGCCGTCAACGTGTACGGACTGCTTCACTCGGGGGAGGGCCGTTAGATCCACCCTGTTTTTCGACTCCGAGAAGCCGCCCATAGAGCTCGAGGTACTGGCCGGCGGAGTGTTTCCAGGAATGATCCGCCGCCATGGCATTCTTTACCAGCGCGGTCCAGTCGTCTTTCCGGTGATAGGCCGCGAGAGCCCGGTCGACGGCGTCCAGAAGAGCGGCGCCCTCGTAGGCCTCGAAGGTGAAGCCATTTCCCGTGCCCGCAAGCGGATCGAACTCTTCCACGCTATCCTTCAGCCCGCCGGTGGCCCGGACGACCGGGATCGTCCCGTACTTCAAGCTGTAAAGCTGATTCAGGCCGCCTGGCTCATAGCGGGAAGGCATCAGGAAGAGATCCGCCCCGGCTTCGATGCGGTGCGCCAGCGCCTCTTCGAAGGCGATCCGGACCGCCATTTTGCCGGGATGCCGCCTGGCGGCCGCGCGCAACGCGTCCTGATATTTCTTGTCACCGCTGCCCAGCAGGACGAATTGGAGATCTCTTTCGAGCAATTCGTCGATTACCTCGTGCAGCAGGTCGAAGCCTTTCTGCGACGCCAGACGCGAGACGATCCCTACCAGCGGCGTGGCGGGTTCGCGGGGAAGTCCGAAGACTTTTTGCAGATCCGCCTTGCAGGCTTGCTTCCCTGAAAGATCGGAGGGCGTGTAGTGCTGCGAGAGAAACCGGTCGGTCGCAGGATTCCAGACGCTGTAGTCGGCCCCGTTCAGAATGCCCGTCAGAGCGCCCGCGCGCCGCTCGAGAACCCCTTCCATCCCGAAGCCGTGCTCGGCCGTGCGAATCTCTTTCGCATAGGTGGGGCTCACGGTAGTGATGGAGTCCGCAAAGACAACGCCGCCTTTCAGGAAGCTGATGTTGCCGTGGAATTCCAGCCCTTCGGTCGTGAACAGGCTTGAATCCAGGCCGAGAAGACCCCACTCGCGGGCCGGGAACAGGCCCTGGTAACCGAGATTGTGGACCGTGAGGACCGTGCGGACGGACGCGAGTCCGGGGTATCGTTCGGGCTGCGTCTTGAGGAAGGTGATCGCCATGGCCGCTTGCCAGTCATGAGCATGGAGAATGTCCGGGGCGTCGATTTCCCGGAGCACCTCCAGGGCGGCCCGGCTGAAGAAGGCGAATCGCTCCGCGTTGTCCGGGTAGTCGCCTTCCGGGGTGCCGTAAAGGTACTCCCGATCGAACCAGCGATCGGCGCGGACCAGGTAGACCGGTATCCGCCTGCCGATCACGCCGCAGAGTACTTGCGCTTCCTCCGTTCTACCGCCCATCCTCACAGAGACGCGAATTCCGGAATCTCTGAAGGAACGGCCTTGCTCGAATGCCTTGCGATAGGCCGGCAGGATCACCGAGACCCGGACACCCAGGTCTTCCAGGGCGGCGGCCAGCGAGCCCGCCATGTCGGCGAGGCCGCCTGTTTTGGCGAGAGGCACGATTTCCGGACACACCATCACGACGTGAACCGGGGAGGAACGCGGCCGGGCCAACGGCTGCTCCACGGGCGCCGGCACGGCGGGATGCACCGAAGGGTGCGGCTCACGGAAGTCTTTGCACACGTCGATCCCGGGGAAGACGTTGTCCTGGGCCTCGATGGTTCCGAGCCACGCTTCGTCGATTGTGCCGTCTTTGATTTGCCGGCTGAGGCGCTGGAACCGTAAGAGATGGCTCTTGGTCCGGACGCCCGCGTACTGTTCCATGGCGCCGGAGTTGATCATGAACGCCCAGTCGCTGGCCTGCGCCAGAAGCAGTTCCCGGGCCGCCTGGTTGAGCGCGCGAGCAGTCAGCCCTTCGGCCGCCGCGTGGGCCGCCGCCAGCGCTTCCAGGTCCTCGGCGGCCTGGTGCAGGTGCGGATAGATCCACTGGTTCCGCTGGTTGAGCCATACCTCGCTGAAGCCCTTGTCACCCCAGCTCGACATGGACGGCGTCGCTGTCTGGTTGACCGGATACCGATCCAGGTACTCGGTGAGCGTTACCAGCCGGAGCGCGCCCTGGTCCAACGCCACTTTGCGGATCAGGTAATCGAGCCACCGCGGACCCTCGAACCACCAGTGGCCGAACAACTCGGCATCATAGGGGGCCACAATGAGCGGCTTCCGGTCCATCATCCCATTCAGGCGCTCGATCTGGCGCAACCGTTCGGAGAGAAAGTGCCCGGCGTGAGACTCCGCCTTCCGCTCGGCCCATTCCGGAACGTAGGGTTCCTTGTCATCTTTGCCGGTGATCCGGTAGTACTTGAAGCCCGTGTCGATGCGGATGCCATCCGGATGAATGTAGGGCTTGATGTAATCCGCGTCGAGATCGTAGCCGATGTCGCGGTAGAACTCACGGTAGTCGAAGTCGCCGGGATAGCCGTCGACCGAGCTCCACACCTGCCGTGAAGAGTCGGGGTCCCGGCCGAAGACGGCCACGCCGGAAGGGCAGTACAGCGGAGCATGGACGCCGTAGCGCGGCCGCTGGTCCGCGCGCGTGATGCCGTGCGTCTCCAGGATCGTGAAACGGATCTCCTGCCGGGCCAGCGACTCATCCAGCCCCGGCACATAGCCGCATTCGGGCAGCCAGAAGCCGTTGGGCCGCCGTCCGAAAATCTGGCGGTGGTATTCCGCGCCGACCCGGATCTGCGTGCGCACCGCCGGTTCGTTCACCGCCAGCAGGGGAAGATAACCGTGAGTGGCCGCGCTCGAGATCAGCTCCACCTTGCCCAGTTCCTGGAAGCGCCGGAAGGCATTCAGCAGGTTCTTGCCGTAGCGGTTGACGAACGCTTCGCGCACACGGGCAAACAGGCTGCGGTACATCCGCGCCAGCGGCTGGAACACCGGGTCGGAACTGGTGCGGGCTACCTCCTTCTCGGCAAGCTCCATCTGGCTCTCGAGCCTTCGCAGGTAGCGCGATTGCAGGAAGGGATCGCCCAGCATGTGGGCGAGGGTGGGGGTGACGGAGAACGTCAGCCGGAAATCGACGCCGTCCCGGAGCAGGTCTTCGAGAACCAGAAACAACGGGACGTAGGTTTCCGTGATGGCTTCGAAGAGCCAGTTTTCTTCGAGCGAGTCTTTGTGCTCCGGGTGGCGCACGAAGGGAAGGTGTGCGTGCAGTACCAGGGCCAGGTAGCCTTGTTCTTGATTCGGTGAATCATTGCCCCTCATGCGGCCTCTGGGCGGATGCGGACGAGACACCGGGGAGGAACTTCTGTTCGGCGATTTCGGTCAGATCGGCGAGGGGAGCAACGAAGTGCTCGGGGGAGACCGCCCCGGCGGGGGGTTCGACGGTCCTCGGGGTTCGACAGTCCCCGGAGGTTCGACAGTCCCCGGAGGTTCGACGGTCCTCGGAGGTTCGACGGGCGATTCCCGCAGCGCGTAGAGCTCGGTGAGCTTTCTCTCGAGGGTCGCCAGGGCGTCCGCCTGCGCGGGAAGGAATGTCTCTGCCGGCGCCTCCATCTCTTCCCTCGGGGGCGCGGCGGCGGGACGCTCGACCGCGGCGGGTGCAAGGCGGATTTCGGGCTTGGGCCGCACCGGTTTGACGAAGGCGGGCGGAGCAACCGCTTCGGCGAACTGCGGCTCGGCGCCGACCCGTACGAAGTGCTCCTCCAATTCCGCTTTGGGCCACGCACGAGGCGTGCTGACAGGGTTCGATCCGGCCAGCTTCACAAACCGCCCGCCGCCGGATCTCAACCCCAGGTCCACGCGGTAGGTCCGGTCCGCGCTCCAAAGCTGGACGTACCAGTTTCGCGCCTGCAGATCCACCTCGATGTCGAACCACCCCGCCGAACCGCCCCCGGCGCCGTTCGCGGACGCGGCCTCGTGGAATCGCAGGACAGCGGAAGCCGGACCAGACTGGTCCTCCATCTTTCGCTGCGCCTCGGCGAGCGCGTCGGGCGTAACTTCCCAATATGCGTGAACCCGGTACGGACTGGCCGCCAGCATCACCAGCCGGGTGCGGCCGTATGACTCCGGCAATTCGCCTTCGTCCACGTCCGGGGCCGGCGGCGGGGAGAACTTCGACTCCTCGACTCTCTCGTACTCGCCGAATTGAGTGAGCCGCCCTTCCGGCGCCGTTGCCCTCGCAGGGCCAAGCAGCGCCCGGACTGCTTTAGGCATCGCAAAAATAGCGGCTTCCAGTTCAGCGATCAGTGCTGCCAGGCTCCATTTTGCCATCGAATCCCGCTGACTCCCGCCCTCAGCGGCCGGGCTGGAAGTTCCGCCACTCCAGCCGGCAATCCGAACACTTCAGCGCATTATAGACGTTGTAATAGCTGGTAAAGCCGGTACTGGTGTCGGACTTCGTGAGCGTCATTTCATCGTGAATGTTGGCATGCTGATGGCACAATCCCCGGCCGCAGGCCGCGCATGTGCCTCTCGCCTCCTGTTCGCAGAACCAGCATTTCATGGGCTTCTCCTGTCTTCGTTCGGGAGCGGCGCACCGCTCCTTCTTAGAAATCGTATTGCAGGATGTCGTTCGTGCGCCGCGTCAGTTCGCGGCCGTAGTCGGTCCAGATCCCGCTGCCCCAATACCGGTAGCAGCTCGTCTGGCTGGTAAGCAGATAGAACAGCGCGTTGCGGTACCTCGGATCGGAGGTCGGAACACCCTGGGTCTTCGCCGCGAACAGCGCGCTGACCTTTTCCATCGGTCCCAGCACGTTCTCGTAGCCGCGCACCCAGGAGAGGTTGTTGGTCCAGCTTCCCCCTTCCATGTGGAAGCGGCCGTCCTGTTTCCGCAACTCCTCGATTACCTTTTCCAGCGCCTCGGGGCCATCCGGCCGCGTAAACCGCTCCCAGATGCGCTTCTGCATGAGGGGCTGAATGACCGGGAACTGCTCTTCGCGGACCCCCATGGCGTCCAGGTATTCCAGGTATTCGCTCACGTTGACCGCGGGGGTGTCCGATCCGGAACATTCGCGCGAGACGTCCATATACTTCGGCGGGAACTCGTTCATCATCACGCCGCCGTTTTCGCCGTCGGCAATCTGCGTCGCCAGCGGCGGAACGGAGTTCCCTCCGAGCTCCTCGCGGCCCAGGCCCTTCGCCTCGTAATACGGCTGCATCTGCCCGACCAGCTTGGTGTCGCTGCCCTGCGTCTTAATGATGGCGATGATCGATTGCGTCTCGCCGCGCGAATTGCGCGCTATCAGCCGGTGCGGCATGTGCGGGCGGCGGATGCCGCTGCCATCCGGCTGCTCGACCGAATGCTCCTGCACCAGCACCCATCGAAAACCGCACTCCTTCAGGCTCCGGACAAACTCGTAGGCGACTTCCGGATGATTGGGCAGCGCCATCTCCGGAGGCGAGAATCCGCGCACCCGGGCCACCGCTTCCAGCCCGAAGATAGCCGCGAAGTGATGCTGCCATGCCCGCACGTGCAGCCGAAAATCCTGCACCGGCGTCGAAGGCGCCACGGCATGCCCCCAGGCGGTCCCCAGCCACTCCACCGACCGCCGGTAAGCCGGGTCGAGCGTGATTCGCTTCAGGTTGTCGAACACGTCGTCGAGCCCCATGGCCCGGAGCCCGTGCAGCAGCGTACCGGAGTAGTCCAGCATCACCCGCGGCTGCTTCCCTTCGTGCACGAGCTGAGGGATAAACTCTCCCATGCGCTTGTAACACCAGTGGAATACCGAGGCGTTGTGGTTGTCGCCGATGCCGCGGATTATCCATCATGTATTTCAGGTTGCTGATCACCGCCGCCGTTCGAAGGTCCCCGCCGCCGGCTGGAATCAACGGCTGGTGCATGTGGAGCGCGATGCTGAAAGCGCTTCGGATCCGGCCGAAATCGATGCCCGAATCCGGAAGGTACAGAGGCCCCTTTTGGGCCATGGCTTCATCGATAAGGCCCTCCGATCCGCAGATGTTGGGCAGTTCTCCGATGTATTCGGCAAGTGCCTGAGACGTCATATTTGTCTATTATCGTCCATCCGTTATTGCCTGAAACAGATGTGCTGATAAATCTCCAGGTACCTCTGCCCCGGACCGCTCCACGAGAAGTCGTAGCGCATGCCGTTCCGCATCAGCTCGCGGAAGTCCGCCGGGTACGAATACCAAAGCCCGATCGCGCGGAACAGGGCCGATTCGATCGCCGCGGTGTCGGACTGGTGGAAGACGTAGCCGTTGCGCTCCTGGTACGGCTTGTCGGAGTAGTCGCGGTCGAAGACCGTGTTGACCAGGCCGCCGACCGCTCGCACCACCGGCACCGTGCCGTACTTGAGGGCGATCATCTGGGTGAGGCCGCACGGCTCGAACATGCTGGGGACGATCAGGATATCCGAGCCCGCATAGATCAGGTGCGACAGCTCTTCGTCGTGCCGCAACTCCAGGTGGCAGTCGGGATTCTCGTTCATTGTGCGCTTGAGTTGCCAGAAGGCGTTGCTGATGCCGGCCTCGGGGCTGCTGCCGAGCAGCACGAACTGCGAGCCGTGCCCCAGGGCATAGTGCAGGGCGTGAACGACGAGATGAATGCCTTTTTGCGGATCGAGGCGGCCGACAAACGAAATGACCGGCTTGTACCCCTTGCGCAGCCAGAGCCGGTCCCTGAGGGCCTCCTTGTTGAGATACTTGTCGTCCAGGTTCCCCGCGCCGTAGCGGACCGGGATGTTGCGGTCCACCTCCGGATTCCACACGTCGTAATCCACTCCGTTCAGCACTCCCGAGAATTTGTGCTCGTGAATCTTCAGCGTGTGTGCCAGGCCGAACCCCTGGCCGGTGTGGCGCACTTCCGAGGAGTATTGCGGCGAAACCGTGGTCACCGCATTGGAGTAGACGATTCCGCCCTTCATCAGGTTCAGCGCGCCCGGATTGAAGTTATCGCGCAGGCGGTCGTAGTGATAGTAATACTCCGGCCGCCGCAGGCCGGTGGCCTGCAGGATGTCGCCGCCGCACACACCCTGGTGCTTGAAGTTGTGGACCGTGTAGCAGACCCGTGAATTCCCCATCCCCTGAAATTTGTAGATCTCGAAGAGCAGCACGGGAACGAGCCCGGTCTGCCAGTCGTGGCAATGGATGATGTCGGGACGGCGGTTGGTCTTCAGCAGGAACTCCAGCGCGGCCTTCGAGAAGAAAGCGAACCGCATCGCTTCGTCGGCGAAGCCGTAGTACGCGCCGCGATTGAAGAAATTGTCCCGCGAGTGCGGCTCGATGAAGAAGCAGCGGATTCCGTACACATGGCCCTGCCAGACGGAGCAGTGGATCGCGCCGCCATACCAGGGAACCCACAGATCGTGATAGATCTTCTCCAGACCCCAGATCTGGTCATAGCGCATGCAGTCGTACTTGGGCAGAATCACTTCCACCCATTGGATACGGTTCTGTAACTCCCGGGTTAATCCGTAGACCACGTCGCCGAGACCGCCAACCTTGGCGACAGGCGCGCATTCCGAGGCGATTTGAACGATGTACATGAGGAGTCCCGGCGGCTACGAATCGTGCCTCGGGCTGCCCTCATTATCCGGCTTGAAGAACACTACGGCAAGCGGCGGCACGGTGATCAGGACCGAATGCGGCTGGCCCTGCCAGGGGGTCGGCTCCGAAGGCAGGCCGCCCGCGTTCCCCATGTTACTGCCGCCATAGTAAGTCGAGTCGCTATTCAACAGCTCGCGGTAGAACCCCGGTCCCGGCACGCCCATGCGATAGCCCCCGCGCGGCACTGGCGTAAAATTAGCAGCCACGACAACGAAGTCATTGGGATCCCGCGCGCGGCGAACAAAGGTGACGATGCTGTTATCCACATCGTGCACGTCGATCCACTCGAAGCCCTCCCAATTGAAATCCACCTGGTGCAGCGCGGGCTGCGCGGCGTACAGCCGGTTCAAAGCCTTGACATACTCCTGCAACGCCTGGTGGGAACTGTGATCGAGCAGCATCCAGTCGAGCTGCCACTTGTCGTTCCACTCCGTCCACTGGCCGATCTCCGCGCCCATGAAAAGCAGCTTCTTTCCGGGGTGCGCGTACATGTACCCGTAAAGGGCCCGCAGGTTCGCGAACTTCTGCCAGTAGTCGCCCGGCATCTTGCTAAGCATCGCGCCCTTGCCGTGGACCACCTCATCGTGCGAGAAGGGCAGGACGAAGTTCTCCGTGAAGGCGTAAAGCAGCGAAAAGGTCAGATTGCTGTGGTGATAGCGGCGATGCACCGGCTCCTTCTCTATGTACTCCAGCATGTCGTGCATCCACCCCATGTTCCACTTCAGGTCGAAGCCCAAACCTCCCAGATAAGTGGGGCGTGACACCTGCGGCCAGGCGGTAGATTCCTCGGCGAACGTCAGCGTATCCGGATGCTCCAGGTGCACCACTTCGTTGAAGCGCTTCAGGAACGAAACCGCGTCCAGGTTTTCCCGCCCGCCGAACTGATTGGGGATCCAATCGCCCTGCTCACGCGAATAATCCAGATAGAGCATCGACGCGACGGCATCCACCCGCAGCCCGTCGAGGTGATACTTGTCGAGCCAGAACAACGCGCTCGAAAGCAGGAAGGCCCGCACTTCGTTGCGCCCGTAGTTATAGATCAGCGTGCCCCAGTCCCGGTGCTCGCCCTGGCGCGGGTCGGCGTGCTCGTAGAGGGACGTGCCGTCGAAGAATGACAGGCCGTGGCCATCCTTCGGAAAGTGCGCCGGGACCCAATCCAGGATTACTCCCAGCCCCGCCTGGTGGGCCTTGTCCACAAAGTAGCGGAAATCGTCGGGCGAGCCGAAGCGCGAGGTGGGCGCGAAGTAACCGGTCGTCTGGTATCCCCACGATCCGTCGTAGGGATGTTCGGTGATGGGCAGAAGTTCGATATGCGTGTAGCCCATCTCCTTGACGTAAGGCACCAACTCATCGCCGAGTTCGCGATAACTGAGCCAGCGCATCCCGATCGGGTCGGGTTTGCGCTTCCAGGAGCCGGGATGCACTTCGTAAATCGCGATGGGCGCGTCGAGGGCCTGCCGCTGCTTCCGGGTGGCCATCCACTCCTGATCTTGCCACTGATAGCGGCTGAGATCCCAGACGATGGACGCCGTATTGGGCCGCATCTCAGCGAACAGACCATAGGGGTCCGTCTTGGTCGCGATGTAGCCCATGTACCGCGTCTTGATCTCGTACTTATACAGGTCTCCCTGCTCGAGGCCGGGGATGAAGATCTCCCACAAGCCGGAAGTCCCGCGCGGCCGCATGGGATGCCGCCTTCCATCCCACTGGTTGAACCCGCCGATGACGCTGACGCGCTCGGCATTGGGCGCCCACACCGCGAAGCAGACACCCTTCGCACCGTCGTGCTCGATCAGGCGAGCCCCCAGCTTTTCGTACAGCCGGAAGTGGGTCCCCTCGCTGAACAAGTGCAGATCGAAGTCGGTGAGCACGGCCGGGTAGCGGTACGGATCCTCGATCTCGTAGCTCTGCCCGGGGGCCCCGGCCTCGCCGGGCAGAGTAATCGAAAGCCGATAGCGGAAGAAGCTTTCCTCCCCGCGGAAGACTGCTTCAAAGAGCCCGTCGGGGTGGATGCGCTCCATCGGATGCTCCTGCCCGTCCCGCACGACCGCGACCATCAACGCCTGCGGTTGGAACGTGCGGATGGCAATCGCCGGCTCGTTCCCGGCTGCCAGGGGATGCATCCCGAGGACGTCGAATGGCGTGCTGTGGTAGCCGCCGGCAATGGCGGCGGCGGTTGCCAGATCAAGAGTGCCTCGAGATGGTTCCGGGGATTCGCTCGAGACAGACACGTCGACAGCCTTCGCCATTCCACTCTTGTTCATAATCACTCATTCTTGCGCATCTATTCCCTGCTCGGGTCCCGGAATCAGCAACTTCCAGGCCTACGACGAAATTTAATGTGTCCGGCGATACCGAAACGAATCGGTTTTCGGTATGCACCTCACCGGTAGTCCTCGCCACTGCATATCATGGAGCCTTGTCTGGAGACCCGGCCGTGAATGCAACCAGTAGGCAGTCCGAGCGGTTGTTTGAGTTGGCCGTCGAATCGGCCCCTCACGCCGTCCTGGTGTGGGATGCCGATTGCCGGATCCTTCTCGTGAATCCGCGGACGGAAAGGCTCTTCGGCTACAGCCCGCACGAGTTGCTCGGCCAGCCCGTAGGAATCCTGCTGCCGGACGCTGCTTTGCCCCGGAGCGAGCAGACGGCTCTCACGACGCGCGAACTCTGTGGCCGGCGCAAGGATGGCACACGCTTTCCCGTCGAGGTCAGTTTGAATCCCATCGAGACCGCAGAGGGAAATTGGGCCGTGTCTTCGCTTGTCGATATCACCGAGCGCAACCGCGCCGAGGCGTCGCTGCGCGAGAGCGAAGAACGCTTCCGCCTCGTGATCTCGCAGGCCGGTGTCGGACTAGCCCGCTCCCGGCTTGACGGCGCACTGGATTTTGTGAACGACCGCTTTTGCCAGATGCTCGGTTATCCGGAACACGAATTGCTGGCGAAGAACATTCTGGATATTACGCACGCTGACGACAAGCCGGTTTGCACGGCCGTCATGGGCCGCCTTCTGTCGGGCGAGATCTCTTCCTGCTCGGTCAAGAAACGCTACCTGGCAAAAGATGGCACCGCGATCTGGGTCAGGTTGTTTGCTTCGCTGGCGCGGGACGCAAACGGTTTGCCGAACTATTTCCTCGGCTTGATTGAAGATATTTCCGACCGGGTCCAGGTGGAGCATGCCTTGCAGGATAGCGAACTGCGACTGATGTTGGCCCAGGGCGCGGCACCCCTTGGTGTGTGGGATTGGGACCTGCGCACCGACGCACTTACGAATTCCGGGGGTTATATGAGCCTCTATGGCCTTCCGGCGGACCACCCTCCGCTGGCGTACGCTGAGTGGCTCGAACGGATTCACCCGGAGGACCGGGATCGCATGCAGGCCATGGTGGCCGAAGCTCTCGACCGGACGCATTGCTGGGACACGGAGTTCCGCGTCCTGTGGCCGGATGGAAGCGTCCACTGGCTGCTCGGACGCGGCTCCGTGTTCCTGGACGAGGCCGGCCAGCCTGCTCGCATGGCCGGGGCCAATCTCGATATCACCGAACGGAAGCGCTCCGAAGAGGCCCTCCGCGAAAGCGAGGAGCGCTTCCGGAACCTGGCCGACAGTGCACCCGTCCTGATCTGGCTGGCCGATCCCGCGGGGCAGGTCACGTTCTTCAACAGGCAGGGGCTTCTCTTCACCGGCTGCACGATGGACTGTCTCGCCGGCTCAGGCTGGATCGAACGGGTGCATGCCTGCGATCAGGACCAGGTCCGCGGCGCCTTCGCCTCGATTATCGATGCCCGCGAAGGATGGCAGTTTGAGTTCCGCCTGCGCCGTGCCGACGGCGTCTTTCGCTGGATGCTCTGCACGGCGATTCCGCGTTGGTCCGGGTCGCGATACACCGGCCATATCGGCATCATGGTCGACCTCACCGAGTTCAAGCGGGACCAGGACCAGGTGCAGGCCACGCAAAAGCTGGAAAGCCTCGGCGTGCTCGCCGGCGGTATTGCCCACGACTTCAATAACCTCCTGGGGAGCATCCTTGCCGGAGTTGAACTGGTGGCGGCGGAACTGCCACCGGGGTCTCCCGCATCGGCAGGAATCGCCTCCATCCGAGCCGTTGCCGTGCGGGCCGCCGAGATCGTACGCCAGTTGATGGAGTATGCGGGACAGGAGAATGCAGCCGTCGAACCGGTCGACCTGAGCAGGCTGGTCGGAGAAATGCTCGAACTGCTCAAGGTCTCCATCTCCAAACATGCCAGGCTGGAAATCGACCTGGCTGACAACCTCCCCGCCGTCATGGCGAGCGCCGCCCAGATCCGGCAGGTCGCCATGAACCTGATCACCAACGCTTCCGAAGCGCTCGGAGAATCCGACGGCGTCATTACCGTTTCCACATCATGGGTCCGATTGGGGCCGCGCCCGGGGCCCCAGGGAGAGCCTGGCCTGCCTCCGGGCGTGTATGTCCGACTGGAGGTGCGGGATTCGGGCTGCGGCATGACCTCGGACGTGCAGGCACGAATATTCGAACCTTTCTTCACGACCAAGTTTACCGGCCGCGGACTGGGCCTGGCCGCCGTCCAGGGAATCGTGCGCCGTCATGGCGGCGGCGTCAACGTGGTCAGCGCGCCCGGCGGCGGAACCCGCTTCGAGATCTTCCTGCCGGCTGCCGGCCCCCCCGCCCGAGCGGTCCCGGCGGAAAGACCCTCTCTGTCGGCTCAAGGAACCGCCAACCGGGGCACCATCCTGATGGTGGAAGACGAAGAGCCCTTACGCCTGGCCGTCGGCAAGATGCTCCGCCGCCAGGGCGTGTCTGTCGTCGAGGCGCGCGACGGCACAGTAGCGATCGATCTGTTCCGGCTGCATCACAAAGTGATTGATGTGATCCTGTTGGATATGACGATCCCCGGCCGGCCGAGCCGCGACGTCATCACCGAGGCGCGCCGCATCCGGCCCGATGTGAAAGTGATCCTGACTACGGCGTACAGCCGGGAAGCCGCCGCGTCGTTTGAATTCTTCGGCGTCCGGGGCTTTATCCGAAAGCCTTACCATGTCGCCGACCTGATGCGGCTGCTGAACGACACTTTGAGTACGTAAGGTTACTCGTAGCGCAAGGCATCGAGCGGGTTGACGCGCGAGGCCCGGCGCGCCGGCCAGTAGCCTGCTGCGATCGCCGTCACGGCGAGCGCCGCCGCCGCCAGCACGAATACCGTGACATCTTTCGCCTTTACCCCGTAAAGCTGGCTTTCGGTCAAGCGCGAAACGAAGATGGCCAGCGGAATCCCCACCGCCAGCCCGATCCCCAGGATCCAGAGCAGCTCGCGCATCACCATCAGGCGGATCCGGGCGGGCTTTGCGCCCAGCGCCATGCGGATCCCGATCTCGCGGGTGCGCCGCGTTACGCTGTGCGCCATCACGCCGTACAGCCCCAGCATCGCCAGGATGGTCGCCAGGATCGCGAACACCGCGGCCAGTTGCAGCACCAGGCGGTCGGACTGGATGTTCCGGCTGATGGTTTCATCGAGCGTGCGGAAGTTCTCGAGCGGCAGATCGCGATCGATGCCCGACATCACCCGCCGGATCTGCGTGAACATCTGGTCTACCGGCAGCGCGGAGCGCACGTAGAACGACATCCAGCTCAGCTCCTTATCCTGGCGCCACGGCGTGTAGTAGAGCTTGGGCGGAGCCTGCTTCACCCCGGCATAGTGACTGTCTTTCACCACCCCCACGATCTCCAGGTTGTACTTGTCGCCACCCTGGTTGGAAAAGTGCAGCCCGATGGGGTTGCGGCCCTCCAGAAAGGCCTTCACGAACTCCTCGTTGACCACCGCCACCTCGGGAGCTCCCAGCGTGTCGCTATCCGTAAACTCTCTCCCGGCAATCAGCGGCACCCCCAGCTTCCCGAAATACCCCGGCCCGATCTCGTTGAAGCGGGCGTTGAGGTCCGCCTTGAGCGAGCGCGACGCGCCTTCGATCTTCACGTCGTTCCCCCAGTTGCTCCCGCCGATCAGCGGCACCAGGCCGGTGGCCGCGCCGCGGGATCCGGGAATCGCCGCCAGTTCGCTCTCCATCCGCTCGAACAGGGCGCGGCACTGAGGGTTCTTATAGCCGTTAAGCGCCGGCGAAACCGAGAAGCCGATCAGGTTCTCCGTGCGCATGCCCAGGTCCACGTGCAGCAGGTTCACCAGGCTCTTGAGGAACAGGCCGGTTGGGATCAGCAGCACCGCCGAGATCGTCACCTGCGCGCACACCAGCAGCTTGCGCACCCTGGCGTTGCCGCGGGTCGAAGAAGACTGCCCGGATTCGTCCTTGAGCGTGGTGGCCAGCGACGTCCTGGCGCCGTCCCATGCCGGATACAGTCCGAACAGCACGCCCGTGGCTACCGAGAGTCCGAGGGCGAACAGCAGCACTTTCCAATCCAGGCCGGATGTGAGGTAGTGGATGGTCTCGCCCTTGGCGATCTGGGCAATCAGCAGCTTGATGCTGATCGCTCCGAAGGCCAGGCCAGCCAGTCCCCCGCCCCCCGCCAGCAGCAGGGCCTCGGTGAACAACTGGCCCATCAGCTCCCCCCGGCCGGCTCCCATGGCCGCGCGGATGGCCAGTTCCCGCCGCCGCTCCGCGGACCGCGCCAGCAGCAGGTTCGCGGCGTTGGCCATCGCGATCAGCAGGACCATCCCCGTGGCCGCCATCAGGATCGCCAGCGGTATCCGGGCGTCGTCGCGGAATCCACTGTTGCCGTGGCTGCCTTCCACCAGGCTGAGCCGCGATTCGAGAAACCGCCGGCGGTTATTCCCGTCGCGGTGCTCCCTGGCGGCCTGCTGCTCCACCAGCCCGCTGTAAGTGCTGTTCAGGACGGCAGCCGCCTGCTGCCGCGTTTGCCCCGGCTTCAGGCGGGCGAAGAGATAGATCCAGTAGTCGTTCCAGCGATCAGTGCCGTTCCAATTGGGGGTCAGCAGCGGCTTGAAGGACATCGGCAGATAGGCAGCCGGCTCCTGCCCCATCGTCGTGCTGGTAAAGCCGGGCGGCGTCACACCCACGATGGTAAAGATCTGCCCGTTAATCCGCAGCGGCTGGTTGAGCACGTCGGCCTCCCCGCCGAGTTTGTCGTGCCAGTATCCGAAGCCCAGGACCGCCACCGGGTTCCCCGCCCCGGGCCGGTCATCGCCGGCCGTAATGGTCCGCCCTATCAGCGGATTCACCCCGATTGTCGAAAAGTACCCGCCCGACACCAGCTCCACCGATTCGCTCACCGTCTGGTTGCGAAAAGCCAGGTTGGCGCCGATGTCCCGGAAACCAGCGAAACCCGCCAGGTTCTGTGCGTGCTTCTCCAACTCGCGGAACACCGGGTAGCTGAAGATGTAGTCCATCCCGCCGGAGTTGTTGGTCGCACTTCGGCCGCCCTTGAACTCCCCGGGTGTGGTCACCAGGACCAGTTCTTCCGGGTTCACCACCGGAAGGTTGGACAGCACCACCTGTTGAAGGAGCGAGAAAATCGCGGTGTTGGCCCCAATCCCCAGTCCGAGCGAGAGGATGACCACGAGGCTGAGCAGCGGAGCCCTGGCCAGGCTGCGAAATGCATAGCGAAGACGTGTCATTTCGGTAGTTTGACGGAGCCATTCTCCAAAACGTTGGCTCTCTTGCGCTTACGCAATATGCGCCCCGCGGGTTCCCACATAAACCGCGTACAGGGATTGGCTCGACGCCATGAACAGATGGTTCCGCTTGGTTCCGCCGAAGCACAGGTTGGCGCAGATTTCCGGCAGCAGGATCATGCCGATGCGTTCCGCCTCGGGCGTCAGAACGTGCACGCCGTCGTACCCCGGCCCGACCCAACCGGCGCCGACCCACAGGTTGCCGTCCACGTCGGCGCGCATGCCGTCCGCCGAGCCGGACCCTTTGTCCGTCACCATCTTCGAGAACAGGCGCCCGTTGCGCAGGCTGGAGGTCTCCACCATGTCGAACACCCGAATGTCCTTCTGGCTATCGCCGGTATCGGCAATGTATAGCTTTTTGTAATCCGGCGAGAAACACAGACCGTTCGGCTGCTCGAAATCGTCGGCGACAATCGCCATCTTCCCGCTCTTCGGATCCACCCGATACACCGCGGTCTTGACTTCCGAGGCGGCCTGAAAAGCCTCGTAGTTGCCCTGGATCCCATAGGTCGGATCGGTAAACCAGATGCCGCCATCGGGATGCACGACGATGTCGTTCGGCGAGTTCAGCCGTTTGCCCTGCCACTTATCGGCGATCACCGTCACCGAACCGTCGTACTCGTACCGCACCACGCGCCGGGCGGCATGCTGGCAGGAAAGCTGCCGCCCCTCGTAATCGAACGTATTGCCGTTGCTGTATTCCGAAGGGCTGCGGTAGACGCTCACGTGGCCGTCTTCTTCGAGCCAGCGCATCTGCCGGTTGTTGGGAATGTCGCTCCACACCAGGTAACGGCCCGACCCGTTCCAGGCGGGTCCTTCGGCCCACAGGCAGCCGGTGTAGAGCTTCTGAATGAACGTATTGTTGATCTTGTACTTGTTGAACTTCGGTGAAAGCGCGACTACATCCGGGTCCGGATAACGGATGGGCTGGCGCCCGGTCCAGTCGCGTTGGGTCTGCGCGGCGGCCGGCAACAACGCGGCGGCCGCGGAAAGAAAGGATCGGCGTGAGGCGGTCACGGCGCCTATTCTATGCCAAACGGAGGAAGAGCGAAATCGCCATCCCCAGGCCGATGGCAATCACGATCCGCCGCACCGCGGTCCGGCCCAGACGCCGCGCCATCCCGGCGCCGCCATAGCCGCCCGCCAGGGCCCCTGCCACCATCACCAGGACGTCCGGCCAGTAGACCATTCCCGCCCATACGAAATACAGCGAGGCGATCCCGTTGATGGTGCCGCCGAACACCACCTTGAGGCTGTTCATCTCGTGGATGTCCTTCAGCCCCAGGATGCTCAGCGCGGCCAGCATCAGAATTCCGATTCCCGCCCCGAAGTAACCGCCATAAACTGCAACCCCCAGTTGAAACACCAGGGCGCCGGCCAGCCATTTCGCGCCGCGGTGCGCCTCCGGATCTCCCGTCTTCAGCAGCCGCTGCACCGTTTCCTGCGCCATGAACAACAGTGTGGCGAACAGGATCAGGAAGGGCACCATGTGGTCGAAGGTCGATCTCGGTGTCCAGCGCAGCAGTAGCGCCCCGGCCAGTCCGCCGGCCAGGCTCGGCAGCACCAGGACCCGGAAGCGGGGTTCCGCACGCTGCAGTTCGCGGCGGTAGCCCCACATGCTGCCCACGGTTCCGGGCCAGATCGCCACCGTGCTGGTGGCGTTGGCCGTCACCGGGCTGAGCCCCAGCCAGATCAGCGTGGGGAACGAAACCAGGGTTCCACCGCCCGCCACGGAGTTGATGGCGCCTGCCGCGAAGGCCGCCGCAAAGGCCGCGGCCGCCCTCCCGATATCCAATAAAGTGTGCAACTTGCAGAATATCGCGATTCCGTTCAGCCCGACGCTCGCACCGTCCGACCCCCCGATTTCACCGTTGAGCGTCTGATTCTATGATTTCAACCGGAACCGGCCCTAGAATGACCAATCATGGCGACATTTCAGGTATTACAACCCGAAACTACCTATACCGGCTCGAGCATCCAACCCCTCTCCAAGGGCCTCCCCAAAAAGACCCAGTCCCTCTGCCCGGATTGCTCGCAGCTCATCGACGCCACGATCCTGGAAGATTCCGGCAAGGTCGTCATGGAAAAGCACTGCCCGAACCACGGCGACTTCCGGGACATCGTCTACTCCGACGCCAGGCTGTACCTGAAAATGGAAGAGTGGAGCTTCGGCGATAACCGCGGTCTCGAAAACCCGGCTGTCACCAACGCCACCCGCTGCCCCGACGATTGCGGCCTGTGCAATCTCCACACCAGCCACACCGGGCTCGCCAACGTGGACCTCACCAATCGCTGCAACCTGACCTGCCCGGTCTGCTTCGCCAACGCCAACGCCGCCGGGTACCTCTACGAACCCGATTTCGAGACCGTTCGCAAGATGCTGCAGGCCCTGCGAGACCAGAAGCCCGTGGCCGGACGCATCGTGCAGTTCTCGGGCGGCGAGCCCACCATCTACCCGCGCTTCCTCGATGCGCTGCGCCTGGCCAGGGACATGGGGTTCTCCCACACCCAGGCGGCCACCAACGGCATCAAGTTCACCGACCTGGAGTTCGCGCAGCAGTGCAAAGAAGCCGGCCTGCACACCCTATACCTGCAGTTTGACGGCGTCTGCGACGATGTCTACCGCCGGACGCGCGGCGAATCGCTCTGGGAAAAGAAGCTGCAATGCATCGAGAACGTGAAGAAGGCCGGGCTCAAGATCGTCTTCGTCCCCACCATCGTCAAGGGCCTGAACGATCACCAGATCGGCGATATCCTGCGCCTCGCGCTCGAATACATCGACTGCACCAGCGGCATCAGCTTCCAGCCGGTGGCCTTCACCGGCCGGATCGCGCGGCACGAGCTGGAATCGAAGCGCTTCACGCTCTCCGACTTCGCCCACGCCGTCCACCAGCAGACCGGCATCGCCGACCCCTACCAGGACTGGTTCCCACTCTCCTGCGTTACACCGTTCTCCAAGCTCATCAGCGCCTTGCGCGGCGAGGAGACCACCACCCTGAGCTGCCACCCGCACTGCTCGATCGGGACGTACCTGTTCGTCGACCAGAACCGCAAGGCCACGCCCGTCACCCAGTTCGTCGAAGTCGGCCCGATGCTCCAGGCCATGGATGTGCTGGCGCGCAAGGCCGGCAAGCGGCGGCTGCAATTCTTCACGAAACTCCAGGCGTGGAACAGCCTGCGCAAGTTCTTCCACGAAGAGAAGGCGCCCCAGGGTCTGGACTTCACCAAGTTCCTGCAGACCCTGCAGGGCCTGACGGACAAGAAATACGGCCGCGGCGAGAGCGAGAAGCCAGGGCTTCACCTACCGCACGCTGATGCTGGCCGGCATGCACTTCATGGATTCGTACAACTACGACGTGGAGCGCGTGAAGCGTTGCGTCATCCACTACGCCGCTCCGAACGGCCTCATCTACCCGTTCTGCGCCTACAACTCCGGTCCGGTCTACCGCGAGCGCATCGAAAAGGAGTACTCGATTCCCTTCGAGCAGCAGCAGGAGTTCCGCCGCCTCAGCGTGAGAGCGAAAAAGGGCTGCGGATCCTGTGAGCCCGAACTGGTGGGCTAGGCCGCACTGCTGTTGATCTAACACGCAACGGGGCCAACAGGCGCTATGCCTTTGCTGGCGCGACCGACCAGGGCGACGGGCGGCGATCTGTCGTGCAGATGGCCGCGTACGAGACGGCGACAACGTGGCCCAGTGACCTCGGTGGGGCATGCTTTAGCTTGCCCTGCAGGATCGCCAAAGTCGTGAGAATCCTCGCACACCCGGTGGACTACTCTTAGGAATCGGCATGATCGAGTATCGGCGAAGACTGCCACATTTTCACCCAAATGGTTAAGCGATTCGCGAGTGGCGCAGCAGATGGCCGAGACGATTCGCGATGGCGAGAGTGCCAAGATGCTGTATGAGTTGCAGGCATGGGTGGTGATGCCCAATCACGTACACTTGCTGATTCTGCCCCGCACACAACTGCCCCGTATCACCCAGTGGCTTAAGGGGCGAAGCGCCCGGACGGCGAATCGGTTGTTGGGACGAACGGGAAAGCCGTTTTGGCAAGATGAGTCATACGACCACTGGGTGAGAACCGAAAAGGAGTTTCACCGGATTGTGTCCTACATCGAAGAGAACCCCGTTTCAGCGGGATGGGTAGCTACGCCTGAGGATTGGCCTTGGTCCAGCGCAACACGGGCAAGCTAAAGCATGCCCCACCTCAAGCCGACGCGTGCTTGGAGCTCCACCTCACTATAGTGCAAGCATTGGGGTCAGCCGGACTCTGATCCGCTTTGGCGCAAATGCCGCGAGCGGAGCGTCTGCCTGCCGCGCCTCCCGGATAGCCCCGATTGCGTTGGCGTCACCACCGGACTATGATCAGCCGACTCATTGGGTAATACCGCGCCATAGGGGGAACTATGCGGGGATTTGCTGGAACGATTGCTCTAACCGCGCTGCTGGCTCTGTGCGCCGGCGCGCAAGACCGCGACAACTACCTCGACTACTTCATAGTCAAGGTCAAACCGGAAAAACGGGCGGACTTCGATGCCGTCGCCAAAAAGGTCGGGGACGCCAACCGCAAGAATCACGGCGACAACTGGCTGGCGTACGAGACAGTCTACGGCGAGAACAACACCATCTACTTCGGCAGTTCGCGTAAGGACATGGCCGCGATCGACACTGCCAGCGAAGCCTTTCTGAAGGCTCTCAAGGAGGCCTTCGGCGCCAACGCCGAGGGTGTCCTGCAGCAAATGAATGACGCGACGCTGAGCTCCCGCGGCGAGCTTCGAAGGCGCCGCTGGGACCTCAGTATCAACCCGCCACAGGAGCAGGCCGGCACGTTCAAGGCTGTCGGCGAGTCCCGTTGGATCCGCAACACGATGGTCCGGGTGCGGCCCGGCCACGCGCCCCAGTTCGAGCAGTTGGCGCTGATGGTGAAGGCGGCAGCGGAGAAGGACGGCGGGGCGCATACGACTACGGTGACCCAGGTAGTGGCAGGCCAACCCGGCTCGGTATACTACCTGACCAGGCTCGTGCCCTCGCTCGGAGCGATCGAGACCAGCGAAATCAACGTAAAGAAGCTGCTCAGTGACGAGGACTACGAGAAGTTTCAGAAAACCTGGGCCGAATGCATCCTCGGCTCGGAAACCATATACGGCCGCTTCCTGCCGGAACTCAGCAACCCGCCCGAGATGGTATCCAGCGTCAATCCGGACTTCTGGATGCCGAAGACCATGCCGGCCGCGCCTGCGCGCTCCAAAGGGAAGAAGAACCAGTAGCGTTCCGTGGGACAGGCCGGGAGGCCTGCCCCACTCTCCAGCGCTTAGTCCCGGCGCTTCAGCGTGGGCCGGTCGTCCGAATCCGAGTCCGTCTTGTCCGATTCCCGGTGCCGCAGGGTGGGCCGGTTCGAATCGTTGTTGTCGACTCCTTTGCGCCGGTTCTCGATCATGGCGAGACGGTTCTTCACGTCGTGGAACTCGGAGGTATCCATGATGTATTCCGGCTGCGGCTTCAAGTCGTCCTGAATCTCTTTCTGTGCCGCTTCGATCCGGTCCGTGGTCATCGGGTGCGTGGAGAACACCTTCGAGATCACTCCCGGCTTGGTCTTCTCCAGGGTCTCCAGCTTCTCGAAGAAATTCACGAACTCCAGGGGATCGTACCCGGTCTTGTACATGTACTCCAGCCCCAGGTGGTCCGCCTGCGATTCCATTCCGCGTGAGAACTTCAGGAACCCGAGCGGCACCGCTACGCTGGCCGCCTGCTCGATCGCGTAGCCCGTCCAACCGCCCAGCATGATCAGCGGGATGCTGGCATAGTTGATCAGCTCGCCGCGCGTCGCCTGCTTGGTGCCGTGCCGCGCCGCCACGTGCGCGATCTCGTGGGCCATCACTCCGGCCAGTTCCGCTTCGTTGTCCGCCTTGAGAATCAGCCCCGAGTTGACGAACATGAAGCCGCCGGGAAGCGCGAACGCGTTGACTTCATCCGAATCGATCACCTTGATCGTAAACGGCACTTTCGCGTCGGAGTTCCGCACGAGGTTCTGCCCGAGCCGGTTGACATATTCGGTGACCACCGGGTCGTCCACCAGCCTGGCTTCGCGCTCCACCTCCTGCGCCATCTGTTTGCCGAGAGCGATCTCGCGCTCCAGCGAATAAAAATTCACTCCCTTCCCGGGATCGGAATCTCCGATGTCGTCCGGTCCCAACTTCTTCTTGGTCTTAGCGTATGCGGGGGCGAAAACGAGGGTCGCGGTGAATACCGCAGTCAGAACACGAGTCATAGGGCGAATTCCTGCGGACACTATGTGGACGTGACAAGTAGGCCGAAGGGGTTCACCGGATTCCAACAACGCGCCGAAAACCGTGCGATAGCTAACCGGCTTTCACGATTGTCACCGTTTGCGAATCTGGAATCGGGCGCTATATCATGGGGCAGGTTTACAGGAATGGAGGGCCTGTGCCATACACCTATTACACCGAATCCAGGCTTGTCCCAATCTATCAAGCCAACCCGAAAAACACGCCGAACTCACCGAGCGTCAGGTTGAACCCTCAGGCGCAAGTGCAGAGCGTTACCGATGAGGATTCGTACGATCTCGTACAGAAGCCTTATGTCCAGGTGAGTGTAATCGGCGGCGTCACGCCGGATGCGCAGCCGCCCTGGTGGCCGAACGGATGGGTCCTGCGGAAGTTTCTGCGGAAGGGTCTCAAACGGAATACGGCCAGCGCGATCAGCAATGAGAACTTCACTGGGGTTACGTACGGCGACTACAAACAGAAGTCCGACATGAACAGCAATCAGTCGGCTCGCTTCGTGAAAGAGCAGCAGAAGGAAGTGTTTGGCGGCGAGGTGATGGGGGGCATGGTGATTGTCAAGCCCGGCTTCACCTGCCAAAAGTGCGGGCGTCTCTCAGCCGATCATCGCGTCTACGAGACCGTGAGTTTGAGGCAACTGGCAATCAACATCTTGGCCGCTCACGGAGTGAACCCCAAGCCGCCCATGTTCGGCATACTCGACGTGCGGGAATCGAACGGGACGAACCGCACCCTGGTGCTGGCGGAATCCGGATTCAATTTCTGTATGGCCAATACGGTCGGGGGCTACAACCTGCCTGTGACCGGTCACTATGTGACGCAGATCGACATCAACGCGATGAATGACACTTATCTGGATTGCGCCGGTGCCGTCATTAACGTCGGCGGACCCAAGTTCACGTGTGCCGCGCCGAAACTCATTCAGTATTATGCTCACAACTTGCGCGGAAACTACCAGCAGCCGGTTTTATACCTGAGTGAAATCGCGGGTGTTACTCAGGGCATCTATGTCGCGGACCACACCGCAGAATCTTGCGATAACTGCCGGAATACGGTTCCGCCGATGCTCTGCGGCCTCACCAACCTCGAGAGACAGGTGGGCCTGGACGACCGGTACCCAAAGCGGACGCGCACTTAGCCCGGCCGAGGGCCCGCGGATGGCGCGGCTCAGCCGGACTTCCGGTGCTTCTCTTGAATCGCCGGACCGGCATAGTAATTGAACTCCGGGCTGGATGGCGCCCAGCCCTTGCCCGACTCGATCCAGATCTTACCCGCGGAGTCGCAGCGCACCCGTCCCATGGGTGCCTTGATCTCCAATACCTGGAAGCCGGCGACCCGCAGGGCCGCATCGAACCGGGCGGCAAAGCTCTGCTCCGAGCCTGTGCCGGCATCCGCCGCGATCAGGTGGATCTGTTTCAGGCGCACAGAGCGGCTGAGACCCAGCGCTGCGAGGTGCGCTACGAGGTCTTCGGCCGCATATCCTCCCACCCGGCCGCCGGTTCCGGATCCGACCAGGTGCAGTTTGTCGCCGTCGCCGAGAGTGCTAAGCGCGGCATCTCCGACGGCCACAGAACCGCGCGCGGGACCCTGTCCACTCTTCGACGGCCTGGCCAGTAGATCCTCCAGCCGGACTCCCTCCGATGAATCGAGAACCAGTATCATACGTCCTCCAGTCTATTACATAAACGTGATAAGACGGTGCCAGCGCCGATGATACAATTGTGGACCGGAGGGAAGATACATGAAGGTTGGACTTGCATCGAAGCAGGATCCCGGTAAAACAACCTGCGGGATCGTGCATACCAAGACGCTGGTGGGCTTGCTGGACGGCCATGATGTACAGAAGGCATCTCCCGGAACGGGCAACGGCACGCGGGACGAGCCCTACAGAGACCTCACCATGCAAAACTGGCGCTGGCTTGCCGAGCAAAAAGCTACAGCCGACCCGATATTCTACTGGGTCGGAAAGAGGCTACTGGTCAGGTGGGGCACCAAGATGGGCGGCCTGGTCAACTATATCTCGGATATGACCGACTTTACCTCTACATTGGATCAAGTGATGAAGGTGCCCGAGCCCAACAAAGTCAAGAAGGAATTTGCGGACGCGGACGTGAAGGCGAAGATCGACCCCGACTTGGCCCCCTATCACAAGAAGGCACTCCGCGTCGGCGACATGACCGATGAGGATGCAGCCAGCCGCTGCAGGTCCCTATTGGTAGATAGCAACACCGATTGCAGCGCCTGCCCGGAGATCGCGTCCAGCTTTTGTTCCCTCTTTGTGGCCGAGGCGCATCGGGCGCCGCGCACATTTTTGATCAGCCTGATGCTTCTGGACCTGGTCGAGTCGCACACGACCTACGGAGTGGACGGAGGCAAGCGCTACACCTGGAAGTCGATGCTCGCACACTCGACGGCCAAGGGAGAGGCAATCAATGTCGAGGGCCGCGGCCAGAACAAGGGAATCAAGCTGGCGAAACATCCCATGGCAGGCATCGGCACCGTGAACCTCTCGAATCAGATGGACAACTGGGGCGTCGACAACGCGGTTCGCGACCGCGTGGTATCCCTGATGTCGATCTGGGTCGGCCACTACCTTCAGGGAAAGCACGCTGACCGCAGGTATTACCTGCTGCGGACCGGAGACAAAAGCAAAATCAAAGACCAAGTCGCCAAGATCGACATCTCCGAAAAGAAGCTCGATATGGAACTTCTGGAGCAGTGCAAGGGCGCCGTCGCCCAGCGATGCCTGACGCCCGGAGTACTCATCGGTGGCACCACCCTCGAGTATCTGAATTTCGCAGGAGACCCTGTGTAGTCCCAGCTTACAGAAAACTTTCCCAACCATCGCCACACCCCCACCGTCTGAGGAAAAGGAGACGGAATCATGCCAGGACAAGTGTGGCAGGACCTGCGGTTCGGCGCGCGGCAACTCCGCCTGAATCCGGGATTCACGGCGGTGGCAGTGCTCTCGCTGGCGCTGGGAATCGGCGCAAATACCGCCATCTTCCAATTGGTGAATGCCGTGCGCCTGCGCGCACTCCCGGTCCAGCGGCCCGAGGAACTCGCGTATGTCGATTTTGCCAAAGGCTCGATGCGCTCCGGCTGGTTCTCTACTCGCAGCGCCCGCTTCACCTACACCCAATGGGAGCAGATTCGCGACCAGCAAGAGGCGTTTTCCGGAATCTTCGCGTGGAGCGCCACACGCTTCAATCTCGCCGCCGGAGGAGAAGCACGGTACGCGGAAGGACTATTCGTCAGCGGCGGTTTTTTCCACGTCCTCGGCGTCCAGCCAATCCTCGGCCGGGCATTCACCGCGGAGGACGACCGCCTTGGATGCGGCAATCCGGCCGCGGTCATCAGCTACGCCTTCTGGCAGCGCGAGCTGGCAGGGAACCCCGATGCGCTGGGTAGAACGGTGACGCTCGACGGGCGCCCATTTCCCATCATCGGTGTGACCGGTCCGGGTTTCTTCGGAGTGGAGGTAGGCCACCGTTACGACGTAGCGGTTCCGCTGTGCGCCGACCCGCTGTTTTTCGAAGACGGAAAGGGACGCATTCCCGGAAGGACGGCATGGTGGCTTTCCCTCATGGGACGCCTCAAGCCCGCGTGGACCGTAGAGCGCGCCCGCGCACAATTGCAGGCCCTCTCTCCGGGAATCATGCAGGCCACACTCCCGCCCGAATACCGGCCGGATGACGCGAAACGATACCTGGCGGACAAGCTGGATGTAACACCCGGGGCGACGGGCGTGTCCGGGTTGCGACGCGAATATGAATCGCCGCTCTGGCTGCTGCTGGCCACGACCGGACTGGTGCTGCTCATCGCCTGCGCGAACCTCGCGAACCTGCTCCTGGCCCGCGCCAGCGTCCGGGAACGCGAGATCGCCGTACGGCAGGCCATCGGCGCTTCTCGCGCCAGGTTGGTTGCGCAGTTGCTGGTGGAAAGTTTGCTGCTGGCGCTGGCTGGAACAGCACTGGGCGCGCTCGCCGCGCAAGCGCTGAGCCGGGGGTTGGTAGCGTTCCTGAGCAGTCCGAACGATCCGGTCTTTGTCGGTCTCGGGTTTGATTTCCGCGTGCTGGCCTTCACCGCTGCGGTGGCAGCCGGCACCTGCCTGCTGTTCGGCCTCCTGCCCGCGCTTCGAGCGACCCGCGTCGCGCCGGCTTCGGCCATGCGGGCGGGTGGACGCGGTCTCACGGCGGGGCGCGAGCGCTTCACCTTGCGGCGTGCCCTGGTTGTCGCGCAGGTGTCACTCTCCCTGGTGCTGCTGGTAGGGGCGCTGCTGTTCGTACGTAGTCTGCAGAAACTGCTTGCCGTGGACGCCGGCTTCCGGCCGCAGGGGATCACGGCGGTCAACCTCGATCTGCGCCCCGCGCACTACGCCAAGGACCGGTTACCGGTCGCCTACCGCGAACTGCTCGAACGCCTTCGCGCGACCCCCGGCGTGATCTCCGCCGCGCAAGTCCTGTTGATGCCGATCGGCGGAGGCGGATGGGACAATAACACCTGGGCCGACGGCTCCACCGGGAAACACAAGGACTGCTTCTTCAACCGGGTGAGCCCCGGCTACTTCAAGACCATGGGTACGCCGCTGATGAGCGGCCGCGATTTCAACGATCGGGATACCCTTGGTGCGGCGCAGATCGCAATCGTCAACGAGGCGTTCGCCCGCGCGATCTTCGGGAATGCCAATCCCGTGGGCCGTTCCTTCCGGACGCAAGGACCGGCGGGCAAACCCGACCCGATTTACGAAGTCGTCGGCGTCGTGCGGAACACCAAATATTACGAGGTTCGCGAGGACTTCCTGCCGATCGCGTTTTATCCCGCGGCACAGGACGACGATCCCGGCACGGGCGTGACCCTGGTCGTGCGAAGCGCCTCTCCGCCGGGCGAAATCATGCGGAGCGTCAAGTCCGCGGTGGCGCAGGTGCAGCCCGGCATCGGCATGGAGTTTCACAGGCTGACCGACCAGATTCAGGAGTCGCTGCTTCGCGACCGGCTGATGGCCATCCTGGGTGGCGCTTTCGGCGTACTGGCCGGGATGCTGGCGACACTGGGCCTCTACGGCGTGATCTCTTACATGGTGGCGCGCCGGCGCAACGAGATCGGAGTTCGGGTGGCGCTGGGCGCGGATCGCGGCCGCGTGGTCAGGCTCGTTCTTCGCGAAGCGCTGTTGCTATTGGCTGTCGGGCTGGCTGTCGGAGCCGCTCTCGCGTTGTGGGCGGGGCGGGCGGCGGCAGCATTGTTGTTCGGCCTGAAACCGTACGACCCGGTGTCTCTCGCATCGGCCGTTCTGCTGCTGGCGGGCGTCGCGCTGCTGGCGAGTTACCTTCCGGCGATCCGCGCCTCGCGGCTCGAACCGATGTCCGCGCTGCGGGAAGAATAGACAGCGGGCCTCACGTAAGAAAAATGATGATCGCCGGAGTTCCCACGTCCGTATATTGGCCGGTGAACGTAAGAGCTCCGGTTTGGCGGTTCACTCGAAATGCCGTGATGGCGTCGGCCCGCTGATTGCACGAATAGAGAAAGCTGCCGGAAGGATCGATATTGAAACTGCGGGGATAGTCTCCGCGAGTCCACTCCTCGCCGGCGAAGGTCAAGGTGCCCGACGGGCTGATTGCGAACCACGCAATGCTGTCGTGCAGCCGATTGGCCGCGTACAGGAACTTTCCATCGGCCGGAATCATGACCTCGGACGTGAAATCGGTGCCGCGGAACCCCTTGGGCAGGCTCGAAACGGTCTGCTTCGCCGTGAGCCTTCCCCGCGCGCCGTCGTAGTCGAACGCGATCAGGGTGGAAGCCTCTTCCTGCAGGCAATACATCCAGCGGCCGTTCGGATGAAAGGTGAAGTGCCGCGGCCCGTCTCCGGGTGGCACGGAAACCGACCCCGGATTGTTCCGGGACAGCGTGCCTTTCTCCACGTCGAACTTCCAGATCAGAATCTGGTCCAGGCCCAGGTCCGTGGAGAGAACGTACCTGCCGGAAGGATCGGACTGGATCATATGCGCGTGCGGGCGGTCGTGGCCGCTGATGGCAAAGCTGCCGGGAGGCGCGCTTGCCGCGCGGGCGGGCCCGACCGGGCCGGTGTCGTGTTTGACATCCGTGGCCGGGCCGAGCGATCCGTTCTGGCGGATGGAGAGCACGGCGACCGTTCCCCCGGCGTAGTTGGCCACGAGCACATATTTTCCCGAGGGGTGCACGCTCAGGTGCGCCGGCCCCGCTCCTTGCGAGCTGACCGTGTTGAGCGGCGTGAGGCGCCCCGAGGCGCGATCGATGGAGTAGGCGCTTACGGAACCGGAACTCTCTCCGCGGTACGTGCTGGTCTCGTTAGCCGCGTACAGATGCGTTCGGGAGGGATCAAACGCCAGCCACGACGGATTAGCGTCGCTGGCGAAGAGCTCGCGTGAGGTGAGCACGCCCGTGGACGGGTTCATCTCAAAAAGATAGATGCCCTTGCCATACCCTTTGCTGCCCTCCGGACCTTGGGGGGAACTGTAGGTGCCGACGTAGGCGAGGCCGGCCGCGGCCCCTCGCGCGGGGAAGGCGGCGGCAAATGCGGCGGCGCTTTGCAGGAATCGGCGGCGGTGTATCGGTGAGTAGCTCACCTTGCGATTATAGCCGTGACTTCTCCGCGAGCCTGCCGGCGGCGAGCAGCAGCCCGTGGAGCAAGGCTTCCGGACGTGGAGGGCATCCCGGGATGTAGACGTCGACCGGGATCACGGCGTCCACTCCGCCCCGGCTGGCATAGCTAGTGCCGAAGATGCCGCCGCTGATTCCGCACGCTCCTACCGCCACGACCATCTTGGGATCGGGGGTGGCCGCGTAAGTCTTTTGCAACGCCAGTTCCATATTGCGGGTAACGGGGCCTGTGACCAGCAGGAGGTCCGCGTGCCGGGGCGATGCCACGAAGTGGATACCGAAGCGCTCGATATCGTGGACCGGATTGTTGAGCGCGACGATCTCCAATTCGCAGCCGTTGCAGGAGCCCGCATCCACTTCGCGGATGGCCAGCGCGCGTCCCAGGGTCTTCCGGATCTCCTCGCCCAGTCTCCGGCCCAAGGCCTCCGCGGTGCTCGCTTCGGTTGGCGGAGCGGGTGCAGCCAGCAGGCGGTCGTGGGCGCCGGTGTAGGTGAGGCTGTAATCGGCCCTCAAGATCAGATCGCAACGGTTCTCCGCGGCGAGTTCGAAATCGCGCGTGACCCTCACCGAACCCTCGGGCGCGGCGTCAGCGCACTGGCCGCAGAAAACGCACCGGCCGTAATCGACGGTCACCTGCCGGACGCCGTCTTCATCGCGCAGCGCGATCGCCCCGGTGGGGCACGCGGCTGCCGCGGGGCGGGCGTCGCTCCACGAGGCGAAATCGAATTCCGGCCGGCCCCGGAAGTGCTCGGAGACGACCGCCGGCTCTTCGGGATAGGCAACGGTGACGGTGCCGGCGGCGAACGTTTTTTGCAGGATCTTGAACATGGCTCAGCGGTCCGTGCCCGAATACGAAAGGTTGAAGCTTTTGTTGATCACCGGGAAATCGGCGATGATGTTGCCCTGCACCGCTTCCACCAGGGCGGGCCAATTGTTGACTGAGGGATCCTTGATCTTACAGCGCTCCAGGCGGTTGCCGGGACCCGTTCGGACCCAGTGGAGGATCTCGCCCCGCCAGCCTTCGACGGCGCTCAAGGCGCAGCGGCCCGGCGGCACCGTGCGAGGTGGCGCGCTAACCGGGCCTTCCGGCAGGTCCAGTACTGCCGTCCGAAGGATCGCAAAGGATTCCCGCACCTCGTCGATCCGGACCTGCATCCGGTGTAAAACATCGCCCTGCTCGTAAACCGGCACGCGAAACGCATAGCGATCGTAGGCCGCGTAGGGATGGTCGCGGCGAACATCGACATCGACGCCCGAAGCCCGTCCGCCGACACCGACGATGCCCAGCGCCTTGGCGGTCTCCGGCCGCAGAATACCTGTCCGCTCCAGGCGGTCGCGAGTCGAGTCGGACGATTTCAGCAGCGCCACCAGGTCTTCGAATTCCCGCGCCACGCTATCGAGGGTGTCCCGCAGAAGCTCGCGCTGCGCCGGCGACCAGGTCCGGCGGACCCCGCCCACGCAAACCATGCCGCGCAGCAGCCGGCTCCCGGTCACCGCTTCGTTCAGCCGGACCAGCATCTCGCGCAGCCGGCCCGCGTGCGCGTTCGCGACCACAAAACCTACGTCCATGGCGATCGCCCCGATGTCGGCGACGTGGTTATAGAGCCGTTCCAATTCCAGCAGAATCGTGCGCATCACCCTGGCGCGGAGCGGAACCTCCATACGTGCAGCCTGTTCGATAGCCTGGCAGAACGCGGTTCCGTGAGAAAACGCGGAATCGCCGGAGATGCTCTCCGCCAGGAAAACGGCGTGCGGAACCGGCATGTCCTCGAAGAGTTTTTCGGTGCCTTTGTGGGTGTAGAACATGCGAAGCTGCAGGTAAAGGATGGGCTCACCGGCAACTGCGAAGTTGAAATGGCCGGGCTCGATGATGCCCGCGTGGACGGGCCCCACGGGAATCTGAAAAACCCCTTCTCCCAGGGTGGGGCGGTAGACGTGACGCTCGCCTTCGAACGGCGGGAGCACCTGCCGCAGCGGAAAGTCCTTGCGCAGCGGATGGACGTCGGGCCAGTTGTCGTGTAGTGCTACGCGGCGCGGATTCGGGTGTCCGGCGGCCTCCAGGCCGAACCAGTCCT
Source organism: Bryobacterales bacterium (assembly GCA_963778675.1). Classification (GTDB taxonomy): domain Bacteria; phylum Acidobacteriota; class Terriglobia; order Bryobacterales; family Bryobacteraceae; genus CAWCDJ01. The sequence continues at coordinate 1,189,557 of CAVZVI010000014.1, read as the reverse complement.
GGATCTCACGCTCCTGCCAGTTCACGGCGGGCAACAGCGCGGCCAGCGAAGGGAAACTCGGGGTTGCGGCGTCCACCGGCGCCTGAAAGATCAGGTAGCTGGCCTCGCCTCGCTGTTCAAAGACGTAGTAATTGTAGAAGACGTTCTCGTCCGCCACGCGGTCTTCCGCAAACACGGCCACCAGCCGCGATCCGTATTCGGATGCCAGGTATTCCGCAACCGGCCGGACATCCGGACTGCGGAGCCCTATCGAAACCGCGGTGGGCGATGCTTCTTGAAATTCCCCCACGAGATCGGGGAACTGTGCGCGCAACTCCTGGAAAAGATCCATGGCTATTCTCCTCCCGCGACCCGGCCCGCACCGCGGATCAGTTCGAGCAGCGGTCCAGGCAGCCAGAAGGCGATCACCACCAGCACAACGACAACTGCCAGAACCGCGGAATCCCGCCATGGGTACCAGTCGGTACGCGATTCCCCAGCCGGGCCCAGCACCAACCGGTTGAGGTGCAGCACCATGCCCGCGAAGATTCCAGTGGCGCACAGGATGAAAAGCAGCCCCGGTACGAAGTGCCCGCCCGCAAAAGCCGCGCCGACAATCAGGAATTCGCTCTGAAACAGGCTGAAGGGCGGCATCCCGACGATCGCCAGCACGCCGAGGAAGAATGCTATGCCGGTAAGGGGCATCACGCGGATGACTCCGCCTTTGATCCTGGCGAACAGGTCCGTGCGAAAGCGCTGGTAGATGTTCCCGGCGGACAGGAAAAGCAACGATTTGGCCACTGTGTGAAACGTCATGTGCAACATCAGGGCCAGCGCGGCGACCTTGCCCCCGATCCCGAGGGCCGTGATCATGATCCCGGCCTGGTCGATCGTGGAATACGCCAGCAGCCGCCGGAAGTTCTTCTGAACCAGCACGAACGGCACCGAGATGGCCATCGAGAAGATCCCGAGCAGCAGCAGCAGGTTGCCGGGGTATTCAGCGCCCAGGCATCCCTTGGTGAGGGCGTAGAAACGGACCAGCCCGTACACCGCGCAGTTCAATAGTGCGGTCGAGAGAATTGCGGCCGAGGGAACCGGCGCTTCACTGTATGCATCCGGCTTCCAGGTATGCATCGGCGCGAGGCCGGCCTTGGTGCCGTAGCCGAGCAGCACCAGGACGAACGCCATACGCATGCTGGTCTTATCGAGTAGCGCCGCCTGGCCCACCAGCACAGACCAGTTCAGACCGGAAAGGCCTTCGCTCCCCGGCAGCTTGTGGCCGGCATAGTACGTGACGATGGTGCCGAAGAGCGCCATGGAAAGGCCGACGCCGCCGATGATCGCGTACTTCCACGCGGCCTCGATAGAGGTGACCTTGCCGTAGAAGGTGATCAGGAAGACGGAGGCCAGGGTGGTCAGCTCGATGGCGGCCCACATGACGCCCAGGTTATTCGCCACGGTAACCAGCATCATCGAGAACACGAACAGCGGCGTCAGGGAATAGTATTTGCGCAGCTTCGAGAGCGCCTCCCGGGTGCTGCCCTCCTCGTCGAGCGCGCCGCTGCGGTCATCCTCGCGAAGATACCCGACGGCATACACCGCGCAGACCAGGGCCACAGAGGCGGTCAGCAGGATTACCAGCGCGCTCAGCGAATCGGCGTAGAGGAAGCCGTCCCACAGGGAGATGGCGCCGGCACGAAGCACGCCTGCAGCCACGGCGAGGGCAAGAAGAAACGTCATCCCGAACGCGGCAAGGTTGATCGCTTCCATTTCCCGGCGCCTGCGGGCCAAAGCCGACGACACACCGCCGGCCAGCGGGACAGCAAGCAGAAATGCAAGGATCATCCGCGCAGCCTCCGCAGGCGGCTCACGTCCATCGACTCGAATGTCTCTCGAATCCTGTATGCCAGGATGCCGAGCACCATGACCGCCACCAGGACATCGAACAACACGCCCAGTTCCACAATCAAGGGCATGCCGTAAGTGAGCGAAATGGCGGCCAGAAACAGGCCATTCTCGAGCGAGAGCAAGGCCAGCACCTGTGTCAATGCCTTGCGCCGGTTGATCATCATGAAGAAGCCGATCAGGAACAGGGAAATCGCCACCGCCAATGCGTTATGCCCGAGGGTCGTGGCGGCGACGGGTCCTTCATCCGGCCGGTAGAACGATTCGGCGAGGACGTATCCCACCAGCGTCAGGGCGCCGGAGATGACCACCGAGAGAGGCACGTTGAGGAACGGCTCGATCTCCTGGCGGATTTCGATGCGCGCCACCAGGCGTTCCAACAGGATTGGAACCAGGATCGCCTTTACCAGCAGCGTCAGCAACGCAGCGATATAGATATGGGGAGCGTGATTGAAATAGGCGATGGTGCCCGCGATCGCGGCCAGGCAGAAAGACTGCACGGCGAAGATCCGGATATTGGTGACGATCCACCGCTGCGCCACCATGGCGATCTGCAGCACCAGCACCAGCGCCGCCATCAGGGTCACGATCTTGTCGCCGAATTGGGGGTCTTGAAGAGTATGCATCGTGCCTCAGAACAGGAACGTGGAGATGAGCGCCAGGGCCGCCAGCGTAAATGCCACGGCCAGCAGCTCGGGCACGCGGAAGAGGCGCATCTTGGCATTAGTGGTCTCTACCAGGACGATCGAACAGGCCAGGAAGAGTAACTTCAGCAAGAGAAACCCCAGGCTGACTAACACGCCGCCCAGCGACCAATGGGGATGGAGCCCGTAGGGTAGAAAGGCATTGATGAGCAGTGTCATCAGCAATAACTGCTTGACCGACGCGCCCCACTCGATCAAACCGAGATAGGGTCCGGAATATTCGAGGATCATGGCCTCGTGAATCATGGTCAATTCGAGGTGGGTGGCCGGATTATCCACTGGAATGCGGCCGGTTTCAGCGATCAGAACCACGAACATCGCGGCGCAGGCCAGCATCTGGGCGGGGGCCAGGAACTGCCAGGGATTTCCGATGGCGATTCGCGCCACTTCGGAGAGGCTGGTGGAGTTGGCGCCGATCGCCACCGTGAAGACCGCCAGCATCATGGCGGGTTCGGCCAGGGCGGCGATCGTCATCTCGCGGCTGCTGCCCAGCCCGCCGAATGAACTGCCGGTATCGAGACCGCCGAGCGCCACAAAGAAGCGCCCCAGGCCAAGAAGGTAGACCACTGCCAGCACGCCGCCGAAGAGACCCAGCGGAGCCTGCGCGGAAAGCATCGGCACCATCAGGCCCGCGGCCGCGGTGGTAGCAAACACCACGTAGGGCGTGGCACTGAAGATCCAGGAGGCGGTCTCCGGAATCACCATGCCTTTATGAAAGAGCTTATGCAGTTCCCGGTAGGGCTGCAGAACTCCGGGTCCACGGCGAATCTGCAGGCGCGCCTTCAACGTTCGGATGAAACCGCTGACCAGTGGTGCCAGCGCCAGCAGGAGCAGTAACTGAAGCAAGCCGTAGCCAAGCGCCGCTATCATTGGCGTACTCCGAATAGCAGCAGAACAATCAGCGTGACGAAGATATAGGCAAGATACGCGTGGATGCTGCCGGCCTGGATCGCGCGCATTTGGCGGGCGCGGCCGAAGATCCAGTCTTTCAGAGGTCCATAGAAATGGGTCTCGAAGGTAGGTTGAATCTCGCTTTCAAAGCGAATGGCGTTGGGATAGTAAGGTGAGACGTCATACTCGGGACTGATCTGGCGCCGCGGCCGGTAAAAGGCGGCGAAGATCAGGCGCAGCGGCTTGGAAAACGCCGTGGCCGTGTATTCGTTTTCGGCTGTCAGCGCCGGAAGCCCGCAATCCCATGCCGGCCCGGTAGTCGTGCGCGCGCTCTCCAGGCGCCGGTTGATCAGAAATGCGGCGGTTCCGGCGATCGCGAGCAGCACCAGCGCGATGCCCGCCGTCGAGACCGACCCGCTGCCTGGAGTGCCCGCCTGTACAGCGATCCCCCGGGCAACCAGTGTAGAACTGACTTGCAGCCCCAGGGTTTGCTGCGTGATCGGATCGAAGACGGGGAGGATCCAACTTGCCCCGAGTCCCAAAGCGAAGCAGGCAGCCGTTAGAATGCCCATGCCGATCCGCATCGAAAACGCGGCCTCCTGCGCGGACGCGGCCTCCTCGCTGCGCGGCAGTGCCAGAAAAGGAATCCCGAATGCTTTGACGAAGCACGCAGCCGCAAGCGCCGCCGTCAACGCCAGCAACGAGCCGGCCACCGGAAACATCAGCCGCGTAAGGCTCCCGGTCGTCCCGAAACCCGCCAGGAGCGCCTGGTAAGTGAGCCACTCGCTCACAAAGCCGTTCAACGGCGGAAGGCCCGAGATCGCCACGGCGCCGATCAGAAAGAAGAATGCCGTGGCCGGCATGCGCCGGATCAGGCCGCCCATTTCCTCCATGTTCCTCGTGTGAGTAGAGTGCACCACGGAGCCTGCGGCAAGAAACAACAGGCCCTTGAAAGTCGCATGGTTGAACGTGTGGTAGAGGGCGCCGATGACCGCGATTGCCGCTAGCGCCGGATGACCGAATGTCCGGAACATCAGCCCGGCGCCGAACCCCATAATGATGATGCCGATATTCTCGACGCTGTGATACGCCAGCAGCCGCTTGAGGTCGTGCTCCTGCAAGGCATATAGAACGCCGACCAGCGCCGTCGCCACCCCCACCGCAAGCACCATGGCTCCGGCCCACAGCGGCGGAGGCCCGAAGAAATCGAAGAATACCCGCGCCATCCCGTAGATGCCGGTCTTGATCACGATTCCGGACATGAGCGCCGAGATGTTGCTCGGCGCCACCGGATGGGCGTCCGGCAGCCAGATGTGCAGAGGTACGATCCCCGCCTTCACGCCGAAGCCAAGGAAGAACAGCAGAAACACCGCGCCCTGCTCGAACCCCGGCAGCTTCGATGCCAGCAGATGAAAGCTCGCGAAGTCCTGGCTGCCACCGAAAGCCGCCAATAAGAGGAATCCCGCCAGCAGCAGTCCGGACCCCGCATGCGACATGATCAGAAAGACCATGGCAGAACGGCTGGTCTCCCGATCCTGGTGCTCGAAGGCAATCAGGCAGAACGCCGATATCGTCATCACCTCCCAGGCGACCAGGAAGAAAAACGCGCTCGATGCCGTAAATACCAGCGTCAGGCTCAGCAGCAGGAGGTTGTAGAAGAACCCCAGCGCGCCCAGGTGGCGCGTACGTTCGAGCGGCCGCAAATAGCCGAACGAATAGACCGTCACCGCGAAGGCGAGGACCGCAAGCGCAAGATTGAACCATGCCGAGAGCGGGTCGAGACGGACCGTCCAGGAAAAGGCTGGAATGGCTAGCGGCAGGCTCCAAGTCAGAATTGCGGGCCCCGAGAGTGCCAGGCAGGAAGCCACCACTTCGAAGGCGCATCCCAGAAGCGCGAAGGCCAGCGCCGTCACCCGGGCGGCGCCGGGACGCCTCCAGTTAGTGACTGCCACCGCCGCTCCGGCGAGATAGCAGACCAGGCCGGAAGCAAAGAAAATGCCGGTACCCACTAACGGTGGCCCTCGCGATTCACTTCGTCCAGCATCTGGATCGTGTCGCTGAGATCCGCCTGGCAGTACCGGCGCATCAGGTCGAGGACTTTCCCCAACACGGGGTTGCGAAGCGAATAGAAGACCTGATTGCCTTCCTTGCGGTTCACCACAATCTGCTTGTTTCGCAGGATGGTCAGGTGTTGGGAGAGGTTAGCCTGCTCGACATCGAGCTGCTCGAGCAAGGCGCCGGCGGAGAGTTCGCCGCCCCGGAGAATCTCGATGATCGCAATCCGGGTTGGATGGGCCAGGGCCTGGAAAACACTCGCCTTGTAGGCCCGCAACTGGTTGGGCACTACATTAGAATATTCGATTTATCGAATTTACGCAAACACTGACGGAACTCGAGAGCTGGGACACGGTTGGGGGTTAGCATCCGGCCCGGGAGCGAATCGGGCCGGATGCCTGTTGGTTCCCTTCAGCTAACTTGCGTGTGCCCCCGCGAAACAGGCAGTCAGAACCTGCCCCGAAGCTGAAGATTCCGTGGCCGGAACAGTGCGGGACGACAGAAACTCGAATTCCACCGTCTGGCCGGATTCGGTGAGCCATTGACCACCGGAGAGCCGAAGTTCGTATGCATCCGGAAATCCTGCTGCGACGACCCGCATGCGATTCCGCTTTGCAGCCAAAACGATGGCTTCCACAATGACTCCGACCGGATATCTGATTAACGCGTACATTTTGTCGCCCTCCTCTGGATAACAGGAGTATGCATCCGTAAACGTATACGTTCAATATTCGCCTTGGTTATGGACCGAAAGTTCTGGTTTGGGTTAGCCAACGGGCCATTTTTCTCCGGTTAATACCGGAAGATCGCCGCCGCCGCGCCCCTGCCTGGCACCAGTTCCGGCGTGACGGTATATACCCTACCGCCGGCGATGAACGTTTGCAGGGCGGCTGCATCCAGCAGGTCTCGGTCCTCCCGCTCGAGCGGTGGCGGGCCGGGACGAAAATCCGTGGAGACAAACAGGGTCTTAATTCGACCGTCGCGCGCCGCGCTGGCGATATTCCGGACGTCGTTGGACGCCCTTGGCGTATGCCAGAGCTGATAATATTCGTCCACGGTCTTTTCCCGCATCGCCTGGAAGAAGGACTCCGCAATGGCCTGGCCTCTCCTGCGCAGTTCCTCTTCGCCGGCTCCCTCGGGGCTGCCGTGGATCTCTTCCTCCAACAGGCACTCCGAGCGGCTCACGTGCCGGAACAACGAACACAGGTATCCAACTCCGGCCAGTACCAGCGGATCGCCCTCGGGCCCGAGCCGGCCCCGTATGGTCTCGTCCACCCGCCGGAACCAGCTCATCAGAAGCTGCCTGTGCCGCTCGTCGCGCGCCCGGTGGCCGTCGTCGCCGGCATTCCCGACGAACGGGCTCTGCGGGATCGCCACTTCCCGGACCTCTTCGAGACGGTCGCGGTCTCCACGATAGAATCGCGCGCCGCCGAGGCTCAACGCCAGGAGGTAGAATCCACTGCTCGCTTCGACCATGGGAATCAACGGCTTGAGGTGGAATCCGCCGGCCACGGCAACCATTTCGGGTAGATCGTACGGAATCGGGTACACGCGGAAGAATCCGGGCGCGCCAAACAGGGCACAACCCTTCCCTTCCCGCCGGCCGGAGTGGCATTGTGCAGCCAGCGCCCGCATGGAGCGGCACAGCTCTTCGGAAACCTCGGCCGGCCAGCCCTGGCCTCCCAAAAGCTGTCTTCCGCGCTCGATCAGGACTTTCATACGGGCGATTTCCCCGGCGGAATCGGTTTCCTCCCCAGGGACAAAGATCGAGAGGCAGGGTCCCCTGCGGGTCTCGGCCAGTTCTCTGAGATCCGTCCTTTTCATGCTATTCATCGAGCAGCCTCGCTCCGTAGCGGCGACCCCCCGATTTCAGGCTACCTTCGGACGCCCCGAGGAGCTATCGCGGCGAAACATGAATCCCAGGTGGAAAAGGGCAGCAGACCGAAGCCGCAAGGGCCGTCGAGTGAGCGCGCGTGACGCTAATTACGCCGCTTGAGAGTCGGCCGGTCGTCGCTGTCGCTGTCCGGCGTGCGGCGCCGCAGGGTCGGACGGGAGTCGTCCTCACGATCACCCTTCTTGCGGTGCTGGAGCATGGCCAGCCGGTTGGAGACCTCATGGAACTCGGAGGTGTCGAGCACGTATTCGGGCCGGGCTTTCAATTCGTTCTGAATTTCCTCTTGTGCATGCTCGATTCGTTTGTCGGTAGGCGGATGGGAGGAAAACACCTTGGCCATGGTGCCCGGCTTCCTCTTTTCGAGTGACTGGATCCGTTCGAAGAAGTCGAGAAACGCGACAGGGTCATAGCCCGCCTTGTACATGTACTCGAGCCCCAGGTGGTCCGCCTGCTGTTCCATGCCTCTCGAGAACTTCAGGAATCCCAGCGGGATCGCCAGTCCGGCGGCCTGCCGTACCGCGTATCCGGCCCAACCACCCATGAAGATCAGCGGAATACTGGCGATATTGAGCAATTGGCCGCGGGTAGCCTGCTTGGTGCCGTGGCGCGCCGCCACGTGCGCGATCTCGTGCGCCAGCACCCCGGCCAGCTCGGCTTCATTGTCGGCCTTCAGAATCAGCCCGGTGTTGACGAACATGAAGCCGCCCGGCAGGGCGAACGCGTTGACCTCGGTCGAATCGATGACCTTGACCGTAAACGGCACTTTTGCATCGGAGTTCCGCACGAGGTTCTGGGCAAGCCGGTTGACGTACTCCGCCACCATTGGATCGTCCACGATCCTCGCCTGGCGCTCCACCTCCTGCGCCATCTGCTTCCCGAGGGCGATCTCCTTCTCCAGGGAGTAAAAATTCACACCTTTCCCCGGATCGGAACTGCCGATGTCGTCCGGTCCCTTCTTCTTGTCTCCGGCGGTGAGCCCGGAGGTGAGAAGGCACACGGTAGCCAGGATGCCGAGCAGACGTTTCACCCGCTTCATAATGCCCTTTACAATTTTCAAACTCCCCGGATATGGCACGGCATCCCGGATGTGCATGACTTCAGGCGTGAAAGGGGGGGATTCGGCAGAGAAATATAACCCATCCGGGAGCGCCGCGGCCGAATCGTGGCCTGTAAAGGATGATCCACCGTTCCCACCGGCGCTGGTTGTTCGAGGCCCGGCCGCGAATGCCCGTTTGGGCGGTCCCTTTCGTCTATGCGGCCGCCGCCTGGAGCCTGGGTCTGATCGTCCCGAGAATCGAAGCCTGGCACCTCCCCTACCTTCAGTCCACCATCGCCACCGGCTCCGCTATCGCGGTCTATTCTTCCATCGCCACCGGCATGATCACGATCACCGGAATGGTTTTCTCCCTGGTTTTCCTGACCGTACAGTTCAGCGCCTCGGCGTACTCTCCGCGCCTGGTGCTCTGGATCTCCCGCGACCCGCTCTTCTACCACGCCATCGGCATCTTCACCGCGACTTTCCTCTACTCCATCGCCGCCCTGGCGTGGGTGGACCGCGCGAATTCCGGGCACGTGGCCTTCATCAGCGTGCTGGTCGTGGTTACCCTTCTTTTGGCAAGCGTGGGATGCTTTGTCGCGCTCATCAAGCGCCTGGGACGGCTGGAAATCCACCGTGTGCTCGGTTTTACGGGCAACTTCGGCCGCCACATCATCGAGACCATGTATCCCCCCTTCACCGGTTTCCGTCCGGCGGCTGAGGGCGGCGAATTCCGCGAGCTGCCGGTGAGCCAAACGCTCCACTACTCCGGTCCGCCCGTGGTTCTGCAATCCGTCGACGTCGAGCTTCTCTCCGCCCTCGCGGAACGGGCCGGCGGAGTGATCGAACTGCAGGCGCCCGTCGGCGACACGCTGGTGGAACGCACCCTGCTGCTGCGTATCTACGGCGGCCATGCGATCCTCGGCGAGCGATCTTTACTCCGAGCTTTCCGGACCGGCGTCGACCGGACCTTCGATCAGGATTCGAAGTACGCGATCCGCCTGCTCGTGGACATCGCGATCCGCGCGCTTTCGCCGGCCATCAACGACCCGTCCACGGCGGTACAGGCCCTCGATCAGATCGAAGACCTGCTGGTTCGCCTCGGTTCGCGGCAGATCGAAATCGGAGAGGTCCGCGACGGCACGGGCGCACTGAGGGTAGTGATCCCGGTCCCCGCATGGGAGGACTTCCTGGACCTGGCCCTGGATGAGATCCGCTGCTGCGGCGCCGGAAGTCTCCAGGTCGCCCGCCGCATGCAGGCCCTGCTCAGCGACCTGATGAATGCCGTGCCCAAGGAGCGCCGTCACGCCCTTCGCCGCCACCGGACGCAGCTCGATGCGGCGATCCGGCGGGTGTTTCCGGACGCCGGCGACCAGCGGACGGCCTCCGCCGAAGACCGCGAGGGGCTGGGAGTAACCCGCCGTCAGGGCCGCCCGTCTCAGCAACCGGCGGCATAGACAGCCGCAGATTTTGGAACCGCGGGGGCTTCGCCGAATCGATAGTATCCAGGAGGGAGTGAATCGTGCAAACCCGGCTAGCCATCCTGGTGGTGCTGTTTTGTTCTCCGGCGCTGGCACAGTTCGGCGGCGGCCGAGGGGCGCCTGCCCCGTCCTCACGCGGATCCGGCTCGGGCCGGGGCGGAGGGAGCGGATGGGGCGGAGGGAGCGGATTCAACCCGACCTTCCCGGTTTCCCTGCCACCGGTCCCTTCACCGGCGGTCGGTGCAGCCTGGCTTGGCCTGAACCCCCTGTTCGGAACCCTTACGCCGTCCTATCCCCCCGGGGTGAACGCCGCCCTGTTCGGCCTGCCACGCCTTTCTCCGGGGTTTTTCGGAAGTCCGGCCGCGTCCGTTACGCCGTACTATGGGGGATATTTCGGCGGCGGACTCTACGGGGCGCCGTACTATCCGCCCCAGCCTTCCTCCAACCTGACCGTCGTGCTTCCGCCGCAGCCCGTAATCGTCGCGCCGCCGCCCGTTCCTGTTCCGGAGCTGATTTCGGATAGCGAACCGCCGGACACCGCCGCACCGCCGGCCGCCGCCTTTCCTCCGGCTCCTCCACGCGAACCGGTCGTCCAGAACGAGTATCCGGCCATCATCGCCGTCCGGAACGGAAACCTTTACTCGGCATATCGATACTGGACGAAGGGCAAGACATTCCACTTCATCACCACCAACGGGGAGCATCATCAGATCCCGCTCGACATGCTGGAGAGCCTCTATCCTTCGCAGAGGGACGGCCGGCCGGTGCAGCCCGGGGACCCCGCAGGCCGCTGAACATTCCGGCGCGTATGCAAGCTCACCGGGGCCGCTTCGGTCCGGCGTTCATTTTGCTCCTCCCGGCCCGCCTGTGAATCCGTCGAGACATGAGGTCTCCCAAGCTCGGTTGGATCGGACTGGCCTGCGCGCTGGCCGCGGCCGGCGCCGGCGTCTGCGCGAATCGGCGGCCGGTACCGCCTCCTTCCCTTAGCCAATATGCGCCGCTTGGCGTGTCGCGCTGGTTCTATTTCGGCGAAAGTCCGTTGGAGAGGCGGATTCGAGCCGTACTACGCGACCTGCCGCGCTTCAGCGTATTCGACTACGTATCCTACCGCGTCGACGGCGGGCGGGTGACGCTGTACGGGGCGGTGATGAGCCCGCCCCTGAGAGAAGACGCAGCCGCGGTGGTTGAAGCCATCGACGGGGTCGATCGCGTGAACAACCTGATCCGCTTTCTGCCCAATTCTCCGCAGGACAACCGGATCCGGCAAAGAGTGTTCAGCGCGGTGTATGGCGATCGCACACTGGCGCCGTATGCGCTTTTGGGCGGCGGCGCAATCCGCATTCTGGTAGAGAGAGGTTTCGTGGTTTTGGAAGGCCAGGTGGCCAGCGCAGCCGACAACCGCAGAGCCGCGCAACTGGCGTCGGTGGTTCCCGGCGTAATCAGGGTGACCAGTCACCTGCGGACGATCGACTGAGTTTTCCGTGTCAGCCGGAGCGGCTTTCGCCTCGCGCATCGATCTGTTTGCCGATGCGCATTTCCTTCACATCGTAAGAGAAGTGTTTGCCGCAGTCGAGGCAGACGACATAGGTCTGGCCGCCTGGGTTTCCCGCTTTCACCACAGGCGTCACCGGACGCGTGAGGCGCCGGTGGGAACAGCGGAACAGGAGGTTCAATACCGTATCGATCACTGACCATCCATGGCCGGGCGCGTAAGAACTACACACCTTCACCCCGCCGTACGGCTACAGCTTACTAGTACTTGCAATTCAGAAGCCGTTGAACGGGAGTTCGCCGGCTTGTCCTTTCGCCACGTGCAATTACCCCCCAAGGGAGGGTAATTCCCCCACTCCCGCAAAAGACCTTTTGAACTACGGCGCAAATTCGAGTACTATCCTGGAAATGGCTCAGAAACTGGTCTGTGAGACTTGCAAAAACAAGGGATGCCTGGCCAGGTGCCGCTTCTCGAAACCTCAACCACCAGTTCGCGGTCCGGCTGCCGCCCAACAGGGGAAGCCGCTGTGAAACTATACCGCAACGCAGCCGATCTGCAACACTGGACGGTCTATCTGCCGGAATCGGGCTGGTTCTGCTTCCCGGCAGCGGCCGGCGGGTGGGACCGGCGGGTGCCCGCCGCCCGTCTCGACCCGATTCAACTGCAAGAGGTGCCGGTGTGGCTGGCGTTCAACACGGGCCTGCTCGAAACCCGGCGAGCGTCAGCACGCCACGCCGCCTGAGAATCGAAAGTCCGCCGCCTTCCGCTTCAGGCATATACGAGCTTCCAAGTATTTTGCCTGCAACACCCACGGTAGATAATCAAAATAGGAGTGTTAGGGGCTTATTGAGTCCAAGACGTCTTATGGGTTTCTTTCACACGAAGGGTCATCCGGCGTCCGGAGCGGATGCCGTCCGGCCGTTGGCCCCCGCGAGCTTAGATGCCATTCGAGCTTTCGATACGTGCACGATTGCCAATGCCATCGAGCGTTTCCGGATTCGGTTGCGCAACGAAGGATTCACCGGGCCGGGACTGCAGTGCGTAACCGGAGACTCGCCGCGCATCCTCGGTTATGCAGCCACCTGCCGGGTGCGATCCGCGGACCCTCCCATGGTAGGAAGCGTTTACGCCGACCGCACGGACTGGTGGGAGAGCATCGAACAGTTGCCGGTCCCCCGGATTGCGGTGATTCAAAACGTGGACTCACCCGCCGGCTCCGCATCCACCGTTGGCGAGGTGCATGCGGCGATTCTCAAGGCGTTTCACTGCGAGGGCGTGATTACCAACGGCGCGGTTCGCGACATCCCCGGGGTGAGGCGAATGCAGTTCCCGATGTTCGCTTCGGCCGTCTCCGTTTCCCACTCTTACATGCACATCGTGGAGTTTGGAACTCCCGTCGAAATCTTTGGACTGAAGGTTCGATCGGGCGACCTGCTGCTCGCGGATGAGCACGGAGTCGTTTCGATTCCGCTCGAAATTGCCGGGCGCATTCCGGAAGCGGCTTCCGAAATCATTAAGAATGACCGGGCGATCATCGACTTGTGCGAGTCAGCCGATTTCTCCCTGGAGAAACTGCTGAAGGCCGTCCGCGGTGACGAGTGAGAACGGCGCCAAGCTGCACAGGCCGCCGGGAGCCTCGGGCGGTCTTTGTTGAGATGAGTAGTTGGTGGAGGCGGGGGGAGTTGGCCTCAAATTGGCCCCTGAAAAGAAGGGACTTGTTGATCTGATTATTGCGCAGCGTTCTTGCCCTGCGCATAGTTTGCTACGTCTGCACAATTTTGAACAATCAGGCCAAGTCGGCTGACAACGGCCAGCCTGCTCACTACTTCTTCCTTCGCCATGCCGACGCAAAACCCGCGCGCCCAGGAACCTGCTCGATCAGGCCCCTGTCTCTCAGCCTCAACAGGACGTTTTTCATCGAGTTTTCGGACTTGATGCCAGTCAGACCCCTTGCCACGCGGTTCGTGATTGCGCCGTCGGCAGCATTGTCCAAATATTCCATTATGAGATCTTCGGCCGATGCCAGTTTCTCATGCCTAATCTGGACCGTAACAGAGTTCTCGGATTCGACAAATCTGGGGTCCTTTAGCCTCAAATTTCTCATCGCCTCAAATGCGGTGTTGAGGCCCTCTCCAACGTCTTTGTTTGGCGGATCCGGAAATTTGTTGATGATGCGCACCAGGTTCCCGTTACGAGCGAATCGCTCACTGAGTATGTTTTGAACCGTTATGTGGCCCGGCAGGCGACCCGGACTTTCGACTTCCACACGATTGTCGAAGATCCGGACAGTCATCGTCCGGGATAGCATAGTCGCGGTGTAGTACCGCGTTCGTTATAACTTCGTGAAGCGTTTCGGTCGGGTAGGTAACCGACTCCAAACCGCGTGGACCCAGGACCTGGATTCCGTTAATGATTTCCCTCGTTGTTCGTACGGCTTCAGTAATAAGGTGATAGGCGCATCCCTCGATGCTGATCGGGTTTCCAACGAGGGTATCGCGTGTCCCCGCCGCTTCACCGGTCTTGTATCGGTAGATCTTTATACCGCTACGCTTCGGCAGGGCCGCTTGTGGAAGATCAGCGAAAAGGAGAACGGCAGACACAGTAGGCTTGTTGCTCTTGATTAGTTCCTGTTTTCGCAGCCATGCTTCCGGCTCCGAACTCGGAACAACGTCGAGGATGAACCTGATCACGGTCTCGGAATTGCAAACAACTGGGAGATCAATCCCAACGGTCTCGTTTTCAAATGAAGTAATGCCCTTATTTCGCTCCAGCAGCGCCAACTTGGCCGGCGTATCCACAGGCAGGCTCTGCGACCCACGGCGTATGTACGGTACACCGTCGCTCGCACGCACAACCGCTCTAGATTTTCTGACAGTCGCCTGCAGTACGACCCCGCTCTGACGCGGATGTGAGAGAAAGGTGTAAAGGTAGTCGTCGCCAAGCGGGAACAGTGTCTCGAACACTTGTATGTGGCGTTCGCTTCCTCCGGTTCTGGAAAGCCTCCCACTTGTGCCCAAAGGGGGACGAAACTCGCTCCGAATTCCGATGGAGAGTTCGCCTCCGTTCGCATTGACGAACGCCGATATGGCCTTTGTCAGCTTCGCCGGCTTGATCTCCTTGGCCTTCACATCAATGAAATGCCCCTCGGTTAGCGCCAGCACGTCTTCCAACTGCTTGTCTGTGATCTCGACAACCTGTATAGGCACGTTTCAGACTCCGTATCAGGCTAAAGAAGATATCCTAATCGGTTTCTCGTTGAACTGGAAGACGCTCTCCGGTGACCGTGGCCATTGCACAGATTTGCACGGCAGAACCCCGCTATCGTGACGTAAGTTGTGGAATCTAAAAACAGATGTGCAGTGGTGGAGGCGGGGGGAGTTGAACCAATCTAGCGTATTGAAAACAGGCAAGTTGCTGATTTCATAACGCTACGAATTCCACGTATTCAAACAATTCCAGGTACACTGTCACGATTTGTCACTGTGAACCCTTGGATACCGGGTTTCAAACCCTCGGGCGACCGGGATGTTTGCACGATGTTTGCACGGAGCAGGCACAGGACGGGGAGAGTCATGGCTTACCAGCGGTCGAGAGGGATTTAGAAATGGCAGCGCTTGTACTTCTTGCCGCTACCGCAAGGGCAGCGTTCGTTCTTTCCTGTATACCGTGCCATCAGCACTCGTTTCAATTTGCGCGACCGACTTTCGATGACCCTAAGCCGGTCGCATTTTCTCCCGCTACTTCGACTATACCGCAAGGAACAGTCTCCAAAATCGAGTTGCGTTACTCTGCCAGCCTAATGAACTCGGTCGTGTCTGGGTCGTTACCCATCGCACCGCGACCGTTCTCGGTACGCTTGAGGCTTTCATTTGGATCATGAACACGCGTACTGTCCGGAAGAAAGAGTAGCGCGATGCAGCGATTCCGTTTGAGGACACGTCCAGGCGGGCGCCGCTGGGATCTATCCAAATTGCATGAAACTCGGCCTCCAGCATGACGCGTGGCCAAGACCAGATGCGCCAGCCGTGCTCAACTGAGCCGCCGCGCAATTCAACTTGTTGGCGGACATTTTCGAAGCACTCCAGCCGTGTTTGGCCGCGTAAAATTCTGAGTGTAAATTAGGGTCTTGACAAGCCATCCGCTGCTGGCGCCAGTGGAAGTGTCCAGCTTTCACGAAAGGAGCTAACGAACGGATGGCCAAAGACAGAATAGACCGCAACGCGCTGGCGGACAAGCTCGTTGAGACCGCGAGTGCGGCGGAAGATCCCGTGCGCGCGATGGCGGAAATGGTGCTGGATTTCCTCATGGAGGCGGAGGTGACGCAGAAGGTCGGCGCCGAACCGCACGAGCGGACCGAGGAGCGAAGCGGATACCGCAACGGCACCGGGAACGCCGATGCGATACGCGGCTTGGGACGCTGAGCCTGAAAGTGCCGAAGGTGCGCGAGGCGGGTACGAGCCGAGCTTCATTGAGCACCGGAAGCGGAGCGAACAGGCGTTGATCAGCGTGATCCAGGAGGCCGTGGTGCAGGGCGTCAGTACGCGGAAAATCGAGACCGTGCTGGCGGAGTTCGGAATTGCCGGTGTTTCGGCGGGCCAGGTGAGCCAGCTCTGCACGGCGTGGATTATAAGGGCGGCAATTCCGGGAGCGGCCCTTGGGCGATAAACGCTACGTTTCGCTGGATCCGCTCTACGAGAAGGTGCGTGAGGACGATCGCGTCGAGGCATGGCGGTGCTGATCGCCACGGGCGTCAACGCGCAGGGCCGGCGGGAAGTGCTCGGCTTCGATGTGATACCGACCGAAACCGAGGAGGGGTGGACGCAGTTCTTCAAAAGTCTGAAAGAGCGCGGTCTTAGCGGTGTTCAGCTCGTGATTTCCGATGCGCATGGCGGGCTCAAGGGCTCAGCCCGCAAGGTTTTGAAAGCGGAGTGGCAGCGCTGCAAGGTGCACTTCTACCGAAACGTGCTGTCGCAAGTTCCTAAGCGGAGCCAGGCCGAAGTGAGCGAGGCGATGAAGAGCGTTTTCGTGCAGCGCGACGAGAAGAGCGCGAAAACCAAAGCGGCCGACCTGGTGAAGCAGTTCCAGAGCCGTTTTGCCAAGGCCATGGACATCTTCGAAGCCGGCGTGGATGACGTATTGAGCTATCTTCACTACCCGGCCGGCCACCGCATCCGGATTTCATCCACGAACCCGCTGGAGCGGCTGAACCGGGAGATCCGGCGCCGAACGCGCGTAATCGGCATCTTCCCTCACCGCGGCGCGTGTCTCCGGCTGATCGGCATGCTGCTGGTCGAAATTCATGAGGACTGGCTGACGGACGACAAAGCGTACCTGCTGTTCGACGATGCGCCGGCTGAGGAATCAGCGGCGAAGGTCGTATCCATGGCGGCGGGTCAATGAGGAAGGCGGCTTTTCTTGATGCGAGGGCTCTGCCCTCGCGCTCCCGGATTTATCGCTTTATCGCCAGAATGGCTGCGGAGCGGGGCGGCTTTCGCCGCCCCCGTCATTCCGGCCCCTGAGTCGGCGCTCGAGTCGCATCCCTGCGTGGCTCTATCCTCCGCTCAGGTAACTGCATTCTAAACCCGACCTCTGGAGTCGGCAGCGAATTTACACTCGGCTATTGACACGGGCCCGTGTTTCGTGGGACACAGGCGCAACCGGAACAAAAACAGGCTGTTGAGTGGAATCGATAGAAGCACATAGTTTGCGGATATCGTCAGTGATCAACTCAGGGATCAGTTGCACAACATCCTCCTCATGCAATCCAGCATCCGCCGTTTTAGCACGAATCGGCGCCGGAGGCAGGGGGATGTCACGGGAGGCCGGGACGTTTGCAAACCGATGTTTGCATTGGACATGCCAATGCCGTAGTCCCGGGCGAGCGGAAAGATTCGGCCAAGGGTGTCGGGCACTGGTCTACTCCTTTCCGCAGGTCGGCGCGAGGTGGTATCACGCTTCGCTACGGAATGGAGACAACGTGAAACACTGCTTCAGTTACGCAATCCTGCTCTGTTTAGTTGTCGGCCGAGTTGATGCGTCCGATGAGCTTGGAGCAAAGACTCTGAAGGGAATGACAACCATTACAGTCGTGGTGGAGAATCTAGCTGCGAGTGCTCACGAAGATGGCTTGGACGAAAACACTATCAGAACCGATGCAGAGTTGAAGCTTCGTCTAGCGGGGCTCAAAGTTGTACCAAGCGGTTCCGACGCATCCGTTGGCCTACCATATTTGTACATCAACTTGACCACTCGGCTGGCTGATAACATCCCGATCTACGCGGTTGGACTAGAAGTGAGCCTTGAGCAGTCCGTGAACCTTCGTCGCGATCCTTCCGTGTCTTGTATTGCATCAACATGGCATTACGCTTCTGTGGCGACTGTTGGGAAGCCTAACCTACGACAAGCTCGTGATGCGATAAAGGATGCCGTTGATGACTTCGTCAACGACTGGTTGAGTGTGAATCCACCGGCTAGTCGTGCCAACTGACCTGAAGCGACCTCGACCAACCGGACTGAAGTGGTCCACCGGACCAGATCTGTCTGTTCCGTCCAGACGCCGTCGAACCGCATCAGCAGGTTATTTGCTATTCTGGGCGTCGTAAAAGTAGGCCATCCTAGTCACATCGGGCGGTCGCAGTGGCAATGGCATAAGCGCCGCTTGACTTCGCCCCTTTCACGTCACGTCCGTTGCAGGCGATGTTCACGACCACGTCGCCGTGGTCTCCCTGATTCTGAGCGGTTATATATGCGACTGTGCCGGCTGGCAACCTCACAGTCTTTTGCCAATCCCACCTTGACCTGACATGATCCATGCCGTTTGTCGCGTTGGAGTAGCTTACCTCTACGTCACCGTCGGAGAACACGGAATAGGTAACCGATACCGAGCTATTGCCGGACGGGGAATTAGTTTCCAAAACGGTTCCGATCACCCATAGCAGGGCGAACAGGCCTAAAACTACCCCGCATCCGACCGCGGTCCAACTCGGCGCCTTGTGGCGCCTTTCGGACGTGATGCTCTCCCGCGCTTCGATCCGGGCCTTTTCTTCCTCGTAAATTCGCTGGCGCTCTTCTGGCGTGAGTTCCATTTGTGGACAGTCTGGACCTTTCCCGCTGGCGATGCAATGGGGGTCCTATAGTTGGTCGTGCGGAGTTTCGCAACTTGCGGGCCGGACGGTAGAGCGGATGCAACCCACGGTATTCGCAATCCAGCGGCCCGCCTCTTAAGCACTTCTGTGACGCAGGCGTCAGGATGTCAACGGGCGCCCGCACGGGCGGTTTTTGGGTAGTATTAGGCCATGAACGATCCAGAGCGCCACCTCATGCGCGAAACGGAGGCTAAGGCGAAACGCGCTGAGTATCTGCGAGGTGTGGAACGGCTAGAGCAACTATTCACGAAAGCAGCCGAGGTCGGAATCAGCGAACAACGGGCATGGGCAATCATCGTCGAGCACGAGACTAAGGACGATTTGAAGCCCGGACTCCTTGCCCTAATCGCGGAAGTCCAGAAGCGAGAAAGGCCGGGAAACGCTCCATAATAGAGTAGATGACGGCCTATGCTGGTCCATCCGCAACTCGCGAATTGCCGGGAGTGGAAACGGCGGCTTGAGCAACGGGACGATGAGCCCGACAGATTTCGCACGCGCAACTCGTATTGGTGAAGTGACGTACGCCTACGACCCTGTTCTGAATGCGATGGGCTCTTTGGAAAATTCTTGCGAACAACGCAGTCTCGTGATTCTCGAGATACCTTCGCAGTGCATATGCACATAGGTCCGCAACTTGTACCATTCGGGTGAGGCCACTATCCACGAAGAGGGGCGTCTCGATGAGCCGATCAATTCGAGTCCAAAGAGTGCCTTCACGGTGGAATCGTCGCATCAATTCAGTGTGTCTTCTCGCAACAGTCTGATTGTTATCATGCACGAGAAGGCCAAATCTCTTGTCGTCGCCAGCATCTTCTGTGCTCGCGATGTATTGCTGAAATCGCGACACGATCTGTTCGAATGCCTGTTCATCGACCGATCGGCCAGGGCGCGCTTGACTGAAGTAAATTTTGTCAATGCACTCCGCAAACAATCTGGCAGACCCCCAACCGGCAACCGCATCCGCAACCTCATCAACAAGGCTTCGGCGCTCATCTAAAGTGAGATGGACATAAGCTCTTGTATGCGAGTAGGTTTTTTTGGTCTGTCGATACAGCCCCGTTTGGTTTGATCGCTGAAGTTGAAGGAGTCGCAAGTTCCGCGCACCCTCCACTGCGGCTCTCCTTTGGGAGTAACCGAGGGCATCAAAGCCCGCGATCCGAAATTGCTCTAAATACTTCCGCAATATCCAAGCGGTGTGGAACTCTTCGTTGCCGAGGCCGTAGCGTGAAAGCACCGCTGAGATGCCTTGATCTGCGCTTCGCCAATGCCAGATCGGAACAGATATGCCGGCGAGGATGAAATGCGAGGTATTTCCGGGGATGTCTGCCGTTCCCGACTCATCGACGTAGCACAGGTACATCGCAGCAATGAACCTTCGACGGCACAAATTGTCGCCTGAAAAAAAAGCGACTGAGCTTTTGGGGCTTAAAGCCCCAAAGTTGAGACGCTTGGCGACTCATCTCAGACGCAAAACTATAGTACATCAGCTATTTGATAGCTGTCAATAGCAAGTCAATATAAAGCATTCAAAATCAATCAATGCAACGATATAAGTCGTTGATATTGTTTTGGTGGAGGCGGGGGGAGTTGAACCCCCGTCCGGAAAAGCCCGACGTGAAGAGACTACGTGCGTATCCGGCTCGAAAGTTTCAGCCTTCCGCTTCAGAACCGGCGAGAGCGGCGGAGGCCTAGTCCGATTAGATCTCGACCGCCGGCTCCGGACCGAAGCCTTTGGCCTATCCCGCAAAATGACGCTCACTCACCGCCGCGCGGGCTCAGCGGCTGGAGCGGCTGCCTAATTAATTAGGCTGCGTATGCAAACTGCGTGTTGGCAGTTATGGTTTTCCGATCGTTTTACGGGAGCTCGGAACCCGGCACGCCTCCCCACCCCGGCTCAATCCCGTCGAATCCGTTGCGCCCCCAGGGTGAGTACGACAACTCCAGTATAGCATCGGCGTTTTATAATCGAAGCATGCGTAATCGGGCCGACTTCCGCCGCGTTCTCCTGGTGCCGGCAGTACTTCTCTGCGCTTGCGTAGCCTTTGCCGACGCGCCGATGACGAAACTCAACATCACCGTCAAGACCCGGGGCGGCCACCCTATCGACCGCGCCGCCGTGGTCGTGCGGTTCGTCGAGGGCCACTCCGTCATCAAGCTGGGGAAGGCCATTCGAACCACCTACGAAGTCCGCACCAACCAGGATGGCATCGCCAAAATCCCCGAAATCCCCCAGGGAAAGATCCGGATCCAGGTGATCGCCAAAGGCTACCAGACCTTCGGCAAGATCTTCGACGTGACGGACAACGAGAAGGACATTCCGATTACCCTGAATCCTCCACAACAGCAGTACTCTTCACACCAGTAGCCCGGGTTCGCGGGCGCCCTTTCGTATGATTGTATACGGAGGGTCTATCCAGTTCGTGTCGTGCTTTCGCATCTTTACTGCCGTTTCGTTGCTGGTCGCCCCTGTTCTTGCGGCCGACCAGGTGGTGCTCAAGAACGGCGACATCCTGACCGGCACCATCCTGAAGAAGGACGGCGCCACACTCACTCTTAAGAGCGAATTCCTGGGCGAGGTCCATATGCCGTGGTCCGCCGTCAAGAGCCTGAAATCCGACCAGACCCTGACGGTCACGCTGCCGGAGGGCGAAACCGCCGTCGGCACGGTTCAGACCAGCGGCGAGCAGCTCCAGGTCATCACGCCCGGGCCGCCGAGGTCGGCGCCGATGGAGGCAGTCCTGACGCTCCGCAACCCCGCCGAGCAGCGGACTTGGGAACACCTGGAGCACCCGAGGCTTTACGAATCCTGGGCCGGCTTTTTCGACATCGGCCTGGCGCTGGCGCGCGGGAACTCCCGCACCGATACGCTGACGACGAACGTCAATGCGATCCGCGTCACCCACCACGACAAGCTCGTCATGACGTTCAACCAGATCTACGGCTCGGCGCGGGCAGACGGCGTCACCTCCACCATTGCCAGCGCCGTCCGCGGCGGCTGGTCCTATAACCGCAATCTCTCGCCGCGCCTGTTTGTCAGCACCCTGAACGACTACGAACACGACGGGTTCCAGAACCTCGACCTGCGGTTTGTGGCCGGCCTGGGCTTCGGCGTGAACGTGGTCAAGCGGGAGCGGATGAACCTGAGCTTCACGGGAGGCGGCGACTATTCGCGGGAGAACTTCATCGATCATGTGCACCGGAATTCCGCCGAGGTGAACTTCGGCGACGACGTGATGTACAAGTTCGCCAAGGCTTCCAGCGTCACGCAATCGTTCCGCATCTTTCCCAACGTCACGGACACCGGAGACTATCGCGCCAATTTCGATCTGGGCGGCGTAACCGCCATCAACAAGTGGCTCGCCTGGCACGTCACCGCCAGCGACCGTTACCTGAGCAACCCGGTCCTCGGGCGGCAGCGAAACGACCTGGTTCTCTCGACCGGGTTCCGCGTCAGCTTCGCGAACTGACGATTTTCACCGCCGGGACGCGGAGGCGCAAAGGAAAAAGAGCCGGGAACTTGAATGCGACTGCGCGACGGCTTATTCTCAGCGGTGTGATCCATTCGCGATTCTCGTGGGGCCTGGTATTCGCCGCCACGCTTTCCGCGCAGACGATCGTCGTCTCGCCCGATGGCCCCATCCATACGCTTGCCCAGGCACGCGCGGAGGTGCGCGCCGAGCGCGACGACGGCCGCACGGGTGTCATTACGATCCAGGTTCGCGACGGCACCTACTTTCTCGACGAGACCCTGGTGTTGACCGCCGCCGATTCCAATACGGTCTGGGAGGCGGCCCCCGGCGCGCGTCCGGTCATCAGCGGCGGCCGCATCATTTCGGGATGGCTGAAGGACTCCGGCCGGCTCTGGAAGGCGAATGCAGGCGACCCGGCATTCCGCCAGTTGTTCATCAGCGGACGCCGCGCGCAGCGGGCCCGCACGCCCAACTACGGCTTCTATCGCATCGACGGTCCCAGCCCGCAGGATAAACCCATCCGCCTGCGCTTCCGCGGCAACGACATCAGGAAGGAGTGGGCCCAAGCGGGCGACGTCGAGGTGATCGCCTATTTTGCCTGGGCCGATATCCGCATGCCGATCGTGAGCGTGGATGAAGCCGCGCACATCGCCACGCTGACCGGCGATCCACGGCCCTCCAATAAAGAAGCCGACGCACGCTACTACATCGAGAACGCGCCCGACGGGCTCGACATGGCCGGAGAGTGGCGGCTCGACGGCTCAACCCGCACCGTCTACTACTGGCCGATGGCCGGAGAGAATATGGCCGAGGAGCAGGTGATCGCGCCCGAACTGGAGCACCTGGTCGAACTCCGCGGCGCGCACGACGTGACCTTCCGCGGACTGCAGTTCGCCCACGCGGCGTGGCGTATGCCGCCCGGAGGCTACGCCGACACGCAGGCCGCCGTGCCGGCACCGGCGGCGATCGTCGGTATCAACGCCACGGATTGCAGGATCGAGCGCTGCACCATCGCGCACTCCGGCGGGTACGGTATCTTCTTCGGGCGCGGATCGAAACGCAACCAGGTGCTGGCCTGCGAACTGTACGACCTGGGCGCCGGAGGCATCAAGCTCGGCGAGCCGCAGCAGTATCCGGCCGATGCGGACCAGAACTACGAGAACGTCGTGGCCGATAACCACATCCACGATCTCGGGCTGGTCTACGCGCCGGCCGTAGGGGTGTGGGTTCTGCAGAGCGGACGCAACCAGATCGTCCACAATCACATTCACGATCTCTACTACACCGCGATTTCGGTGGGCTGGACCTGGGGGTATGGCGAGAACCAGTCGAAGGGCAACCTGATCGAGTTCAACCACCTGCACGATATCGGGAAGGAGATGCTGAGCGACATGGGCGGCATCTACACCCTGGGCGTGCAGCCGGGAACGCGCATCCGCAACAACCTGATCCACGATGTCGCGTCATTTGCCTACGGCGGGTGGGGCATTTATCCCGACGAAGGGTCGTCGGAGATGCTGATCGAGAACAACATCGTCTATCACTGCAAGAGCGCGGGGTTCCACCAGCATTACGGGCGGGAGAACCTGGTGCGCAACAACATCTGGGCGTTCAATCGCGAGAACCAGCTCATGCGGACGCGCGCCGAGCCGCACCTTTCCTTCACCTTCGAGCGCAACATCGTGTACTTCGACCAGGGACGGCTGCTGGGCAGCAACTGGACGGGCGACCAGTTCGCCATGAAGGGCAACGTCTACTTCGACACCCGCGGCAGGGACATCCGCTTCGCCGGAAAGTCGTTCGCCGAGTGGCAGGCGGCCGGCAAGGATGCGGGCTCCGTCATCGCCGACCCGCTGTTCGTCAATGCCGGCAATTTCGATTTCCGCCTGCGTCCGGAATCGCCGGCGCTCGAGATGGGCTTTCAACCGATCGATATGAGCACGGTGGGCCCGCGCGTGCCGGCCGGCCAGTAGCGCTCAAATTCGCCCGAACTTGGCCACCGCTTCTTTGATCGACCTGTATTTCTCGATGAACGGCAGCATGGTGTGCTCGGTGTTGTCGAGATCCTGCGCCTTCTTCAACACGTCGGCGGCACGCGCGCGCGGTACGACTGCCACGCCGTCCTCATCCGCCACGATGATGTCGCCCGCGTTCACGCGGACGCCGTCGCAGGTCACCGGGATGTTCACGCCGGCGAAGCGGTAATGGTTGATCGTGGTGGAGGGCACCACGCCGCGGCTGAAGACCGGGAACTGCATGCGGCGGATCTGCGGCGTATCGCGCACGCCGCCGTCGACCACGGCGCCGGCCAGGCCGCGCACCTTCATGGCCGTGGCCATCAGCGCGCCGATACCCGCATAGTCCACGCCGTCTTCGAGCACCATCACGTAGACCGACCCGAACGGCGCGGCGTCGATCGCATCCAGCATGCCGTTCGATGCCGGCGCGCCTTCCTTGTGCTCTTCCTTCTTCATCAGCACGGTCACCGCCGGGCCGGCGAACTTGGTGGTGTTGAGCGGACGCATGTCGTGCGACATGTAGGCCCGCTGGCCGTACAACTGCTCCATCGCGTCCGCCACCGAGGCGACTTCGACGTTGCGGAAGCCCTCCATCAGCGGATCGCCGGAAGGCTGAGCCATCAGCCAGACCGCGGCTGACACAGCCGTCAGCCCGGCGACAATCAGAATGCGTTTCATGTGCGGTTCCTTTCGCGATTATCGGGTTGCCTGATAGTTTCCGTAGCCCACGATCACGGTGGAAGCGATCAGCACCGCCAGCGCCAGCGTCAACATCCGCATGGTGCGGGGGCTCGCGCCCTTCCACTCTTTCAAGCCCAGGCCCCACAGCGTGCTGAAGATGATGATGCTCGCCATGTGCAGGGTCCAGCTCGAAAACTTGTAGGCGCCCATCTGGGTTTCGCCCATCGAGTAGAAGAAGAACTGCATGTACCAGGTCACTCCGGCCACCGCGCAAAACAGGTAGTTGGCGAGCATCGGGGCCCGCTCCACCCTGGGGGGCGCGGCGACCAGCACCTTGGCCATCTCCTCGGCCGGCGCGTCGGTAACAGCCTCGAGGGCCAATTCGGTCTGCGGGTGGCTGCGGACTTCCGAAGTGAAGTACTGGTAGCCGGTCTTGTTCTTGATGTTCAGTGCCAGGCACCAGACGAAATTCGTGGTGAACCCGCCGAGCAGCACCACCACCAGCACGGGCAGTCCCTGCCAGAGAGTGGCCGTGCCGTGGCGCAGGGTAATGGCCTTGATCGGGTCGCCGGCGGCCAGGCCGTAGGAGAAACAGGCGCTCATGATGCCGGAAAAGGTCGCGACCAGCAGTCCCTTCTTGAGATTGAACTCCTTGATGATCGCGGTCTTCTGTTCGGCCGAAAGCTCGCGCTCTTTGGCCATCCCGGCGAATCCCGCGATCGCGATGCCCGCCAGGCAGACCACCACGCCCAGCAGCACGAATCTTCCGGAAGTGGTGCCTAAGACTTCGGACACAAACTGGCCGCGGAAGATCGGCGGGACCAGCGTGCCGAATGCCGCACAGTAGCCGAGCGCAATGGCCATGCCGAGCGACATTCCGAGGTACCGCATGGTGAGCCCGAAAGTCAGGCCGCCCACGCCCCAGAGAGCCCCGAAGATATAGCACCAGACGATAGCGTCAGTGGGAGCTTCGGAAAGCACGGCGTGGAGATCGCTGGTCATGAAGTAGGCCAGGATAAACGGCGCCAGAATCCAACTGAAGACGCCGCCGACCAGCCAGTAAGTCTCCCAGGACCAGACCTTCACTCCCCGATACGGCACGTAGAAACTGCCGGACGCGAGCCCGCCCAGCCAGTGAAAGAACACGCCAAGGATCGGATTTGCTCCCACGGATTCCGCCTTTCCCGATCTCTCACGTTATCACGGCGTCCGGCGGTGTAGTCCTGGGGTTTTATGCGTTGAGCGCGAGGTTCATGTTCTCGAGGGCCTCGTCGATTTCCGCGGTGTTCTTGAAGCCGATCGTTACGGCATCCACCGCGCCCAGGCCCATGGCGAACTTCAGCGATTTCTGGCGGTCTTCGCGCGAGGTGAACTGGCCTTCGCCCGCCAGCTTCATGCTGATCACGCCCATGCCCTGCGAGTGGACCTGCTTGGTGTGCTCCACGACCTCGTCGACGTTGCCCGGCCCGTTGGTGTCGTACCGGTCGGCGTCCATCTTGGTTCCCTTGTGGTTCATGCGGATCATCGCAATCTCCAGCCACTTGTTGCCGGGGAACGTACGAAGGGTCGGCAGGCCGTGCACCGACGCGCCCTTGGTGCGGATGATCTTCTTCGACTTCGCCTCCGAAAAGGCATCCTCGACTCGCACCAGGTCGGTTGCCCAGGTCGGGCTATGCATGTAGTGCATCAAGAGGATGTCGAAGTACTCGGTCTGCAACTCGGTGCGGAACCGGTCGATCATCGCGGAGGTGTCGGTGTTCGGATTCACCGTCATCTTCGTCATGAGGCGATAGCTGTCGCGCGGAATGCCTTTGAGGGCGATGCCGAGCATTTCGTGCATCCCGCCGTAAGATTGAGCCGTCTCGAAGAACCGGATGCCGTTATCGTAGGCATACCGGACCAGCCGGTTGAATCCTTCCTGGCCAAGCTCGCGCTGGACGCGCCCGCTGTAGGTACCGGTGCCGAGCGCCAGGCGGGTCACTTTGACGCCCGATTTCCCCAGGGTTACCCAGTCAGTGGCCGAACGCTTTGCCGCCGCGCGCACTGGAATTCCGCCCAAGCCACCCAGCATCGTCGCCGCAATGCCGGTCTTCAGGAAGTCACGTCTAGAGTGAGCCATTCAGCCCTCCGTTGGCCGTTATCCTATCACAGGAGCGGCCGTAAACCCAACGCCCGGCGGCATTAATCAGTACGACGGCGCCCCCTACCTTGGCCGCGAACAGCCACGGCTGCGCCACATCCAGAATGGGAACCACCTGCAGGCCAACCGAGAGCACCGTTACGGCCGCCGCGGAGCCGGCCGCGATGCGCAGCCACCAGGGGGCGCGCTCCCGCCCCTGCCAGCGCCCCACCCAGACCACCGAAAACATGATGAGGTAGTACAATCCGGAGCACGCCATCCCGGCGCCGATCAGCAATTGGGTGGCTTCCTGCTCGCCGACCTGAACCAGGCTCAAGGCGCCGAACACCAGGCAGGCGATCACCACCATGCCGAGCGATCGCACGGGGGTGCGAAACCGCGGGTGCAACTCGCTGAACGACTTCGGCAGCAGCCCGTCCCATCCGGCCACCATGGGCAGGCGCGAGACCTGCGCCACGCAGGCCACCGTCTGGGTGAAGTAGGCGAAGAGCAGGGCGAGAATCGCGCTGCCGCTCAAGGCGGCCACTACCGCCGAAGTCCCCAGCGAGGCGCCGAGGATCTGCGGGATCGGCGCGATCAGGTCGATACGATCCACCGGGGTGTAGGCCAGCAGCGCGCAGGTCCCCAGGATGTAGAGGGTGGCGATGCCGGGCGCCGCGATCCACACCGAGCGCGCAATGTTGCGTTCGGGAGTCTGGCACTCGCCGGCGAAGATGGCCACCTGCTCGAAGCCGCTCAGCGCGTTAAACGCCATTTTGCTGAACAGGTTGATGCTCAGGAGCGAGACCGCCGGGAACGCCAGCGAAACGGCCGGCTGCGCGAACGGCTCTCCGCGAAACAGGCGCAGGCCGAGGAGGCAGATAATCAGCGCATAGAGCGACATCACCAGGATTCCGCCGGCCCCGGTCACCCATCGCGCCAGGTGCAGGCCGCGCACGTTGACCGCGTAGACGATGGCGAAGAAGGCCAGGTTGAGCGCGACGATCAGCGGCTTGTTGCTGGTCATCCACGCCGCGCCCGGCCCCACCAGGTAGGAGATGCTGTTGGCCACCACGGATCCGCTGGTGGCGTAAAACAGGATCAGGAAGAAGGAATAGTTCCAGGCCGCCTGAAAGCCCGCGAAGGGTGAGATGCCCAGCTTCGCCCACTGGTAGATTCCGCCTTCGAGCGGCAGCCTGCGGCTGAGAAAGATGACCGTGCCGGCCAGCGGAAAATAGAAGAGCACGATGGCGGCGAGCCATACCCACACGTGCGAGCCGCCCAGCTTCGCGGCATACCCCACCCAGGGCAGCCCCACGATCAGGAGAACCTGCAGGATGACCAGGTCGGGGAGGCGTAGCTCCTTGGGCAGGGCGGCGCTCTGGGCCTGTGTGCGCCGGATGGCGTCGGGCTGACGGCTGTCGATATCCACTTCCGCTATTGTAGAGACATGTTCACGCGACGCACACTGCTAGCCGCCGCCGGCGCGCTTCCGCTCCGGGTTTTCGCCGCGCCCAAGCCCTACGGCGCCGTCCCGTCCGCCCGGCAACTCCGCTGGCACGCCATGGAAACCAGCGCGTTCCTGCACTTCACTGTAAATACCTTTACGGATAAGGAGTGGGGCTACGGCGACGAGGATCCGAGCATCTTCAACCCCACGCGGTTCGACCCGGACGCCATCGTGGAGGCACTGGCCGGTGCCGGGATGCGCGGCGTGATCCTCACCGCCAAGCACCATGACGGATTCTGCCTGTGGCCCACCGCAACCACCGAACATTCGATCCGCGCCAGCAGTTGGCGCGGCGGCAAGGGCGACGTGGTCCGTGACATCGCCGAGGCGGCGCGCCGCCGCAATCTGAGATTCGGCGTCTACCTATCTCCCTGGGACCGCAACAATGCGGCATACGGCACCCCGAAGTACATCGAGATCTACCGCGCGCAGCTCACCGAGCTGCTATCCCGCTACGGCCCGATCTTCGAGGTTTGGCACGACGGCGCCAACGGCGGCGACGGCTATTACGGAGGCGCGCGCGAGAAGCGTACGATTGACAAGCGCACGTACTACGACTGGCCGCACACCTGGGAAATGGTCCGCAAACTGCAGCCCGAGGCCGTCATCTTCAGCGACGTGGGCCCGGACATTCGCTGGGTGGGCAACGAGCGCGGCATCGCCGGCGACCCCTGTTGGGCCACTTACGACCCGGTCGGGGCGGATGGCGGTCCGGCTTCGCCCGGCGACGTCCGCGAAAAGGAATCGCCAACCGGCACCCGGCACGGTAAGCACTGGCTGCCCGCCGAATGCGATGTGTCGATCCGCCCCGGCTGGTTCTGGCACGAACGCGAGAACGCGCGCGTGAAGACACCGGCGCAACTGATCGACCTCTACTACAAGTCGGTGGGCCGCGGGGCCAACCTGTTGCTCAACGTGCCGCCCAACCGGGAGGGCCTGCTCAGCCCCGAGGACGTAGCGTCCCTGAAGGGCTTCGGCGACTACCGCCGCGCGACTTTCGAAAAGGATCTGGCGGCGGGTGCGAAGGCCGCGCCCCAGCCCGAGGCGATCACCTACGATCTGCGCCGTCCCGCGGCGTTCAACGTGATCCGCGTCCGCGAGGACACCCGCTACGGCCAGCGGATCGACTCCGTCGCGGTCGATCGCTGGGACGCCGGCGACTGGCAGGAGATCGCGACGGCCACCAGCGTGGGTCCGCGCCGCCTGATCCGTCTCGAGAAAGCGGTGACGGCAGCCCGCCTGCGCCTGCGCATCAAAGCCTCCGCGCCCCCGCTGGTCGACGAATTCGCCCTGTTCGCAGAAACGAATTAGCGCGTGGGAGCCGGCGCCGCGGGCAGCATGTTCCGGATCGCCGCGATCTTCCACCCGCCGCCCGTCTTCCGCATCACGAAGGTGCTCCACATCTTGCGGGTCTGCCCTCCCGCCAGCCCGGTGAGTTCGTACCGGCCGTCCGCGATGGCCACATCCGGACCCAGATAACGCACCGACTCCACCGTGATGGTCCGTTTCCCGCCGGTCCTCTCCGAACTTGCCATCGCGCCTTTCACGAGCGCCTGGCGCCCTTTCCGCCATTCGCCGGATGAAACCAGTTGATCGGCGTCCTCCACGAACAGCGCGGTCACGGCCTTGGGATCGCGCTCCGCGCGGGCGTTCAAGTATTTCTGTACGACCGCGTCAATCGCGGCGTCGTCCCTGGTTTTCTGGGCTGCCGCGGGCACCACCCAGAGCAAGGCAATCGAGCAGATCAGAATCGTGCGCATCCAATCCTCCCCAGGCCAGTTTAAAACGCGGTAGCTTAAATCTTCTATGATCCGCGCCATTCTGCCGCTTCTGCTGGTGGCCGCCGCCTGGCCGGCTACGCCGCTCCGCCAGGGATGGATGATCCAATCCTCG
The DNA here is from genome assembly GCA_963778675.1 of Bryobacterales bacterium. GTDB lineage: Bacteria > Acidobacteriota > Terriglobia > Bryobacterales > Bryobacteraceae > CAWCDJ01. Next base: position 1,159,284 of record CAVZVI010000014.1, on the reverse strand, counting down.
GCCGACGTCCGCGAATCCGGTGCGGTCCTCTCGACCGCAGCCTACCATCCCGCGGGTTGGTATCCCGCGACGCTTCCCTCCACGGTCGTACACGCCCTGGTGCAGGACCGCGTCTATGCCGACCCGTACTTCGGCATGAACCTCCGCTCCATCGCCGGCACCTCCTATCCGATCTCCATCAATTTTTCGAACACGCCGATGCCGCCCGAAAGCCCGTTCCGCCACGCCTGGTGGTACCGGGCCGAATTTCCGATCGACGCGGCATGGCAGGGCAAAACGATCTGGCTCGGCTTCGACGGGATCAATTATCGCGCCAACGTCTGGCTGAACGGCCGGCAGATCGCCGACTCGACCAAGATGGCCGGCGCCTTCCGCCTTTTTGAATTCAACATCACGAGCGCAGCCAGGCCCGGCGAGACCAACACGCTGGCAATCGAAATCTTTCCGCCCTCCACCGGCGATCTCGCCATCACTTTCGTGGATTGGAACCCACAGCCTCCCGACAAGAATATGGGGCTGTGGCGCGATGTCTGGGTGGCGGCCACCGGTCCGGTCGCCCTGCGCAACCCCAGCGTCGCGACGAAACTGGTGCCGGGGGCGGCCGAACTGACGATCCGCGCGGAATTGAAGAACGCCAGCGAACGACCGGTGGACGCAGTCCTCAGAGGCAAAATCGAGGGCACGGAATTCTCCGCGGCAGCGCGCCTGAATCCGAACGAGACTCGCGTGGTGCATGCTCATGTCAAGCTCGCCAATCCGCGTCTCTGGTGGCCGGCCCAGACCGGGCTGCCGCAAGACCTCTACCCGCTCGATCTCACCGTGGAAGCGGCGGGCCGCGTCTCCGACACCCGCCACCTCGATTTCGGGGTTCGCGAGATCACCTCCGAGATCGACGCGAAAGGCCACCGCGTATTCCAGGTCAACGGCAGAAACATCCTGATCCGGGGCGGAGGCTACACCTTCGACATGCTGCTGCACTCCGATCCCGAGCGCCAGGAGGCCGAGCTGAATTACGTCCGCGACATGAACCTCAATGCGCTGCGCTTCGAAGGGAAACTCGAGGACGACCATTTCCTCGAACTCTGCGACCGTCTCGGCATCATGGTGCTGGCCGGCTGGTGCTGCTGCGATCACTGGGAGCGCTGGCGCGACTGGGACGCCGAGGATCACGTCGTGGCCGCAGCATCCCTGCGCGACCAGCTTCAGCGCCTGGCGCGCCACCCCTCCGTCATCGACTGGATGTACGGCAGCGACAACCCACCCCCTCCCGATGTGGAGCAGATGTATCTCAACATTCTGAAGGAGACCGAGTGGCCCAACCCGTATCACTCCTCGGCCACCGCCAAGCCGACACCCGCCGGACCGACCGGCGTGAAAATGACCGGGCCGTATGAGTACATCGCGCCGTCTTACTGGCTGCTCGATACGACCCGCGGCGGCGCCCACGGCTTCAACACCGAGACCAGCCCCGGGCCAGCGCCTCCGCCCATCGAAACGCTGCAGCGCATGTTCCCCGCCGACCGTCTCTGGCCGATCAACTCCACGTGGGATTACCACGCGGGTGGCGGCGCGTTTAAGGACATCCACGTGTTCACCGAGGCTTTGAACGCGCGCTACGGGCCGTCGCATTCCGCCGAAGAATATGCGCGCAAAGCACAGATGATGGCCTACGAAGGCCACCGCGCGATGTTCGAAGCGTTCGCCCGCAATAAGTACACGGCCACGGGCGTCATCCAGTGGATGCTCAACAACGCGTGGCCCGGCCTGATCTGGCACTTATACGATTGGTATCTTCGTCCCGGGGGAAGTTACTTCGGCGCTAAGGAGGCCAATAAGCCGCTGCATGTCCAGTATTCGTACGACGACCGGTCTATCGTGGTAGTCAGCTCGTATTATCGGCCGTTTGCCGCGATGAACGTTTCTGCGACGGTCTATAACCTGGATATGACGAGGAAATTTCACCGGGAAGCCAGGCTAGACGTCGCGGAGGACAGCAGCACCAGGGTCTTCACGATCCCCGAGCTGGCCGGCCTGAGCGAAACCTACTTCGTCGCGCTGGAACTGCGGGATTCCTCCAGACGCGTGGCCGACCGCAATTTCTACTGGCTATCCACCAAGCCGGAGACGCTCGATTGGGATCACTCCACGTGGTATTACACACCTACCAAGACTTATGCCGACTTTACGGCATTGAGTAAACTGCCGCCGGTAGAGCTGAAAGTCTCCTCCGAATCGAAGCCCGGCGCCACGACGGTAACCGTGACGAATGCGGGGCCCGCCCTGGCCTTCGGGGTCCACCTGAAAGTGAAGAACGGCGCCGGGGGCGACGAAATCCTCCCGGTGCTCTGGGAGGATAACTACTTCGAACTTCTCCCCGGTGAAACCCGCCAGGTGACCGCGACCTATAAGCCGCGTGACCTGAGCCCGGTCGTCGAGGCCGAAGCCTGGAACACGCGGCGATGATGGTTCGGCGTCAGACTACGTACGGCTTGCGGTACACATCGCGCGTGAGCATCCGGTTCGCTTCGGGGTCGTTGACGAACTTCGGACCCGCGGCCAGGGTCAACTTGTGCCCGGTGCGGTAGCTGATGTTGGCCAGGTGGCACAGCCCGGCGCTCGGGTAGGCATTGCCGATTTCATCGTGCAGGTCTTTGTAGTTGCGCGATTTGCAGGCCGCCAGGAAGTTCTGCATGTGCAGACCGGTGGCGTCGCCGCCGCGGCCTCTTTCGGGCAGTTCTTCCATCACCAGTTCGTTGCTTTCTCCCTTGAATGCCTGGAAGCCCTGGTCGCTCATAGCCGCCCAGCCTTCCGTGCCGTAGAACAGGTTGCCGATCATGATGTTCAGCGGAGCGGCGTTCTTGGGCGCAGTGGATGCCGGCGCGGGGGAAGACGGCGGAGCGACCGCGCCTTCGGCCGGCGCGCCGCCGCGGCGCTTGATCGGGAAACCTTCGGAACCGGTCAGCAAGCCGCGGACCTCGAACACGATCTCGCGCCCGCCGTAGTCATAGCTGGCAAGCAGCGTGTTGGGCGTTTCCTGGTCGTCGGTGTAGGCGTACTTGCCGCCCTGCGCGTGAGCCGTCTTCGGCCACAGCGGGTCGCCCAAACCCCAGCGGCAGATGCCGATCTCGTGGACGCCCTGGTTGCCGATATCGCCGTTGCCGGTGTCCCAGAACCAGTGCCAGTTGTACTTGAAGCGCAGCCTGTTGAACGGGCGCATCGGGGCGGGCCCGAGGAAGAGGTCCCAGTTCACGCCCGGAGGCGTCGGGCTGTTCTCGGCGTGGCCGATCGAGGCGCGCCGCTTGAAGCAGAGTCCCTTGGCCATATAAACTTTGCCGATCAGGCCTTCCTGCACGGCCTTCATGGCGCGCATTTTGAACGGCGTGCTGCGATGCTGCGAGCCGATCTGCAGCATGCGCTTGGTATCGCGCGCCACCTGCAGCATCCTCTCGCCTTCGTGAATGTTATAGCAGGCGGGCTTTTCGCCGTAGACGTCCTTGCCCGCATTCATCGCCCAGATGGCCGCCAGCGCGTGCCAGTGATTCGGTGTGGCGATCGAGACAGCCTCCACGCTGGAATCCGCGAAGGCCTGGCGCATGTCTTCAAATTCCTTGGCTTTTTCCCCCGTGATTCTTTGCAGGGTCGCCTGCGCCTTTTCGCGGGCCGCCTGATCGATGTCGCATAGGGCAACAACCTTGGCTTCGGGCAGTCTGGAATAAATATTCAGGTGATTAGACCCCCGGCCGCCGAGCCCTACGATCGCTACATTGATCTTGTCATTGGCGCCCCAAACGCGGGTGGCCGCGGCTGCCGTGGCCGCTCCGAGAAAAAACCTGCGGGTCGTTGTGGGATGAGACATGTCGATGCGAAGCTCCTTTACCGCGGCCATTATATCAGGGACGGCCAATCGGATATCATTTCTGAATCGGAGACAAACGCTGAATGAACAAGCCCGCGGCAATCCTGATCCTGCTCCTCACGCCCGCTCTCGGACTGGCTGATCCGGGGGCTGCTTGGCTTCTCTCGAAGATGCCGTTGCGCTTTGATGCCGAGTCCGCCTCGCGGTACGTGGCACGCACCGGCGGCTACACTGTTTCGCTCGATCGTGCCGGAGCCGAGTTCGTTGGAGACAATTCGCGCGTGCGGATGGAGCCGGCAGGATGCGGCCGCCTTTCCGAACCGGTTGGCGAGGATCCGCTGCCGGGCCGCACCCACTACTTTATTGGCTCGAACCAGCCGCGGCGGAAGGGCGGCGTCGGATCGGTCGGAAGGGTGCGTTACCGCAACGTGTGGCCCGGCATCGATCTTCTCTTTTACGGCTTGAACGGTTCGCTGGAATTCGACTTCATCCTCCAGCCGCATGCCGATCCCCGGCTGATCCGGCTAACCGTGACCGGCGCGCGCCCGAGGCTGACCGCCGCGGGCGATCTTGTGTTGGGCGCGGGCAACCTGCGCTGGAAGAAGCCGCGACTGTATCAAACGGCGGGCGGGGAGCGGGTGGAAGTCGCCGGGAGATTCCAGGTGCGCGGAGGGCGGATCCAATTTAGCGTCGGCCGCTACGATCCCGCGCGGCCGCTGGTGATCGATCCCGTCCTCTCCTATTCCTCCTTCTTCGGCGGAGCGGGCAACGAAGCAGCCCGCGCACTGGCGCTGGATGGAGCGGGCAACGTTTACATCGCCGGCTACACCACGACTTCCAACCTCCCGGTGTCTCGCACTGCCGTTCAGTTCGCTTATGGCGGCCAGACGGCGAACTTCATGACGGGCGACGCGTTCGTCGCCAAGTTCAGTCCGTCGGGAGCGCTGCTCTACCTCACGTATCTGGGAGGGAGCGCCGACGACGTGGCGAGCGCTATCGCAGTCGACGCCGCGGGCAACGCCTACGTCACCGGCTATACCAACTCGAGCAAATTTCCCATCTCGAGCAGCGCGCCACAGCGCACTTACCGTGGCGCGGGAGGCAACATGATCGTCACGTTCGGCGATGCCTTCGTTACCAAGATCGGCCCGAACGGCGACCAGATTCTCTACTCGACTTACCTTGGCGGTACGCAGGACGATATGGGGCTCGGCATCGCCCTCGATTCAGCCGGCGAAGCATATATAACGGGAACGACACTATCCCGCAATTTCCCGACTACCGCCGGCGTCGTGCAACCCGCGTTCGCCGGCAGCGGCGGCCAGCCGGTAACCGATTTAAATGCGCCGTTCTTCGTCGCGGGCGACGGCTTCGTCGCCAAGCTCAACGCCGCCGGAACACAGATCGTGTTCGCCACCTACCTGGGCGGCAAGATGGACGATACCCCCACCTCCATCGCGGTCGACAGCTCAGGGAACGTCTTTGTCGCAGGCGCCACGATCTCAGCGGATTTCCCCACCACCCCGCTGTCCGTGCAGCCGACGTATCACAACCACGATCAAAACCAGAATCCGTTTTTCTTCCTGGGCGACGGATTCATCACCAAGCTCTCGCCGAAGGCCGACAGCATTCTCTACTCGACTTTCCTCGGCGGTTCCGGAGACGATTCCATCACGGCCATCGCCCTGGACGCCGCGGGCGCCGTCTACGTCACTGGCACTACTTCCTCGCAGGACTTTCCCGTGACCTCGAATGCCCTTCAGAGGGGCAATGCCGGCCCTCTCCTCAACAATTCCGCGGAGCGGGTCGTGGGCGACGCGTTTGTCGCGAAACTCGTTCCTTCCGGCGCGACCCTGGCGTTCTCGACATACCTGGGCGGCTCCCGCGATGACGCGGGTTATGGCATTGCGCTAGGGCCGGATGGGGCGATCTACGTCACTGGCCAAACCACCTCCACCAACTTCCCCATCAGCCCGGACGCCGCTCAAGCGAGGCTTGCCGGGAGCGGAGGCCAAAACAACAATGGAGACGATTGGGGCGACGCGTTTCTCGCCGTCCTCGCTGCCGATGGCTCTAAGGTCACCTACGGCACGTATCTCGGCGGCAGCATGGACGACACGGCGCAAGGAGTGGCCGTGGATGCCTCCGGAAGAGTGTATATCACCGGCTGCACGATGTCTTCGAATTTTCACGTGACGCCGAACGCCGCTCAGCCGCTGTTCGGCGGCGTGGGCGCGGCTGGACGGCTCAAGGGCGATGCATGGCTGGGGGTGTTCACTCCCTCCGTGACGCAGCCACCGCCCGCGGGTTCGCCGACCCTTTCCGCCATTGAAAACGCCGCCAGCAATGCGGTGGGAAGCGTTTCCCCGGGAATGTACTTTGCGCTGTACGGCAGCGCGATCGGCCCGCACACTCCCGCGGGCGCCGCCCTGGATTCATCCGGCAAACTGGCCACCACTATCGGCAACGTGCAGGTGCTCTTCGATAAAGCGCCCGCGCCGCTGGTGTACGCCTCAGACGGGCAGATCAACGGTATCGTCCCCTATTCGGTGCAGGGCAAGACCACGGTGCCCGTGGTGGTGGTCTACCAGAATGAGTCTTCCGCCGCGCTCCCGGTGAAGGTTGCCGATGCGTTGCCCGCGTTCTTTTCTGCGGATTTTTCGGGCCAGGGACAAGGAGCCATACTCAACGAGGATAGCAGTTATAATTCCGCTTCCAACCCGGCGCCGGGCGGCTCTCAAATCGTGCTCTTCGGGACCGGCGAGGGCCAAACGATTCCGGCCGGCGTGGATGGCCTGATTGCCGGCAACAACCCGCCGAAGCCGGCCCTGCCGGTCAGCGTCACCATCGGGGGCGTGGATGCCCAGATCACCTATTATGGCGGCGCGCCGCAGGAGGTCGCCGGAGCCTTCCAACTCAACGTGGTGATTCCGTCGAGCATCACCACCGGCAACCAGCCCGTCGTGGTGAAGGTCGGCAGTGCTTCGAGCGCGGCGAACTTCACGGTTGCCGTTCGGAACCCCTAACGGTAGGTGACGGACCTCGCCTGTACGTTGGTGGCAAGCGCCAGCCCGTGCGCTGCCCCGGGGACGGCGAACTGCTGCAGTTCGGGAAGAGGCGCGAGAACCAGCAGGCTCATCGGCAGCCCCGGCTCATCGGGCGTCTTCGCGAGATTTGCGAGCATCAGGGCGGGGATCGTAAAGTGGCGGTCGTCCGCGCGCGCGAGGCAGAAGCACGCACCGAGGGCGGTGCTTTGCGGGTCGACGCTCACGGCAAAAATGCCCATGCGCTGGCCCCGCGGCACGCCGCGCCACGCGACGGTCACTCCGGCGCCCCGGTCTACGGTTTCGACCGCATGCGCGTTGGTCCAGGAAAACGGGCGCGCCAGGCGTATCCGCACCTGCCCGTGCGGCACGTCCGGCCCACCCGGCCACTCCACCGTGTACTCCGAGGGCGTGAGGAACAGAGGCGGACCGGGATGCATCAGAGCCTTATCGACGCCTATCTGGCCTTCGTAGAATCCGTGGGTATCCGCCCGCCTGGGGACGCGGGCTTCGCCTCGCGGACCGATAACGGAGAGGAACGGCCCCGCATCGTGCCCGGAGGCGCCGACGAAGCCGGAAAAGAAGCCGGGAAGGGTTGTCTCGCCAGGGTCGCCGTAGAAGCGGCCAGTGTATGCAGTACACGTGCCCGGGGGTGGCATCAGGCGCCATGGATTGAGCACGGCGCGCAGTACGGAGACGGGCGCAAAGATACCGGCACCGATATCCTGCGTGAATTCGACCGGGCTGGCTGAGTACGGCTTGATCCAGTCGACGAACCGCGCGAGGAATAACAAGGCCGCCGCATCGCCCGCGGCCGCACTCTCGATGGGCAGTGAAGCACTGGACGCGCAGGGGCCGGACGCGATCGAAACGGTGTTGCTCACGGCTCCTTCCGGGGTCCGCGCCACGACCGGAACGAAGCAGCCCGTAGGCGCGCCGGCCGGTACTTCGAACTCCACGCGATCAATACCGGGCTGGCCTTCCAATGGAGCGGCCGTGACGACCCGCGCCTGTTTGCCGCCCACGAAGACCGCGATCTTCATGTCCGCGCCCAGGCCGGTGCCGAGAATGGCAACCCGGCCGGCCGGCGCTTCCGCGGGTTTGGCCGGCCCCCAACTCTTCCCGTTGGCGCTGAAAATGCCGAAGCTCGACGGCGCAAGCCGCACCGGAAACGGCCGGGAGCGGCCGTCCTGGTTGTCCACGGTGAGAGAGCCGCTTCCGGGTGGCAGGGAGTCCGGAAGCAGGGCCTCGATTCGCTCCGGCGAGGCCGAGAGAACCCGGACCGCGAACTCCTTCCCCTGCGCCTCCAGATTCACCCGCGGAGCGGCGCCGAAGCGGAGGCCTTCGATGGTAATTCGCGATCCGGGAGCGAGAGCCCCGCCGGGCAGCGACGGCGGGATGTGGCTCGCCGCATTGAAGACCCGTTCCTGGTGGATCGCCGGAGGCTGCGCGCGAAGTCCTCCCACGAACCAGAGGGCGCACAGCAGCAGGGCAGCTTTCATCCGTTCATTATCGAACACCGTTCGCCGCCGCCGAACGCTCCGTGTCGATCAACGTCCGCTTCCGTTCGATGCCCCAGCGGTATCCGCCAAGCTGGCCAGTGCCGCGGACCACCCGGTGGCACGGGATGACGATCGCGACCCGGTTCGACGCGCACGCGCGAGCCACCGCCCGTGCCGCCGCCGGCTGTCCGATGCCCGCGGCAACTTCGCCGTAGGATTCGACCGAGCCGTAGGGAATGGTCTGCAGATATTTCCAGACCCTCATCTGGAAGGCCGTGGCACGAATATCGAGCGGCAGGTCGAGCCGGCCCCGTTCCCCCGCCAGGTACGCGCGGATGCTCTCGATCCAGAGCTGAAGCTGGGGGTGGGAAGGCGCCTCCGCGGGCGATACGGCGGCTTGCGGGTATTCGCGCCGCAGCGCCGCGGCGAGCTTGCCGGCATCGCTTCCGAACTGCAGGAAACAGATGCCGCGATCGGTCGCACCGATCATCATCACGCCGACGGAGGTTTGAGCGGCGACGTAGCTGATGGAAGCGCCGCGGCCGCCATCGCGATACTGCTGCGGCGTCATGCCTAACCGGGTGTCCGCGCGTTCGTAGACGCGGCTCGAAGAGCCGAAGCCGCTATCGTAGACCGCGTCGGTCACACTCCTCGATTGCCTGAGGTTGCGCTTGAGCAGTTGCACGCGGCGGGCTTCCAGGTAGTCCTTGGGCGTGATCCCGACGATGCTCTTGAAGGTCCGCTGCAGGTGGAAGGCGCTGAGCCCGGTGCTGCGCGCAAGGTCGCGCAACCGCATGGGCTCATCCGGATGCCGCTCCATGTAGCGGCAAAGCTCGCGGATGCGTTCCGCGGCAGAGTCCGCCGTCTCGTCGAGCCGGGGCTTGCAGCGCTGGCAGGGACGCAGGCCGTCGGCTTCCGCCGCTTCGGACGTCTGATAGAAGCGCACGTTCTTGCGAAGCGGCTTTCTGGCGGGGCAGGACGGCCTGCAATAGACGCCGGTCGTCAGTACACCGAAGAAGAAGCTCCCGTCCCGAGCGCGGTCGCGCCGGCAGATCGCTTCCCAGCAATCGTCGGGTTTCAGTGAGAGTTCGCTTGTCATGCTCCCATGTTGGCCCGGGCCCTCCGGCGGCGGCTATCCGATTCTTGCGGTCGAACTATTTCTTCCGGCGCGTGATGACGCGCACCTTGTGGGTCTGCGAGATCGCTCCGGCAGTGAGGGCGTCGTTCACGATTTCCGCCTGTTCCTGCTGGTGCCGCTTGCCCGACCCGCTGGCGGGGCTGGCGCTCTCGGGACGCCCCACGTAGCGCAGTTCGCGTCCGGTGGGTTCGAGCACCGGCTGTATCCACTCCCGCAGATAGCGCCACGGGCCCATGTTGCGCGGCTCCTCCTGCGCCCAGACGACCTCGGCGGTGGTCGGATAGCGGAGCAGAACGTCGCTGGCCTGATCCGTCGCGAACGGATAAAGCTGCTCCACCCGCACCAGCGCCACGTGATCGGCATTGCGCTCTTCGCGCGCCGCCAGCAGGTCGTAGTAGAGCTTGCCGGAGCAGAAGACCACCCGCCCGACTTTCCCCGGTTCCACCGTGTCGCCGACGATTTCGGTGAAGCCGCCGGCCGTGAAATCGTGGATCGTGGAAACGGCGCGCGGATGGCGCAGCAGGCTCTTGGGAGTGAAAAGCACCAGCGGTTTGCGCATGCCGCGCCGGTCGTGGCCGCCGTACATCTGGCGGCGCAGCAGGTGGAAATATTGCGACGGGGTGGTGACGTTGCACACCAGCATGTTGTTTTCGGCGCACAGCGTGAGGAAGCGCTCGATGCGCGCGCTCGAATGTTCGGGCCCCTGGCCTTCGTAGCCGTGAGGCAGCAGCATCACGAGGCCGCTGGGCTGTCCCCACTTGGATTCAGCCGAAGTAATGAACTGGTCGATCATGATCTGCGCGCCGTTGGCGAAATCGCCGAACTGCGCCTCCCAGATCACCAGCGTCAGCGGGTCGGCCACGCTGTATCCGAACTCGAACCCCAGCACGGCGTATTCGCTGAGCGAGCTGTCGTACACGTCGAAGCGCGCCTGGTCGGGCGAGATGTGCTGCAGCGGAACATAGCGGCGGCTGGTCTCGGAATCGTAGAACGCCAGGTGACGCTGGCTGAACGTGCCGCGGCCGGAATCCTGCCCGCTTAGACGCACGGCGGTGCCTTCCAGGACGAGCGTGCCGAAGGCCAGCGATTCGCCGAAGGCCCAATCCACCGCGCCGTCTTTGGCGAGGGCTTCGCGGCGGCGCTCCACAAACCCTCGCAGCTTGGGATGCAGGTGGAAGTTCTCGGGGAAGCTCGTGATACCCCTCACCACGCGCTCGATCACGGCATGGTTTACGGCGGTACGCGGGCAGAAGTTGCCGATGTCCTCCGAGGCGACCGCGCTCAGCTCCTGCACCTCGTAGCGCTCGGCCTGCTTCTGCGCGGCGTCAAAGGCGTCCGAAAGACGCCGGCTGACGGCCCGGCGCATGGCCTGCACTTCATCCGGCGCGAGCACTCCCTCACGGCCCAGGCGGTCGGCATAGATCGTCGCGACCGAAGGGTGTTCCTTGATCTTGCGATAGAGGATGGGCTGCGTGTAGCTGGGGTCGTCGGCTTCGTTATGGCCGTGGCGCCGGTAGCAGATCATATCGATCACTACGTCCTTCTTGAACTGCTGCCGGTAATCGAAGGCGATCTCGACAGCCCGGATTGCGGCCTCCGGATCGTCGCCGTTCACATGGAAGATCGGCGCCTGAACGCCGCGCGCCACGTCCGTGGAATAGGGCGTCGAGCGCGATTCATCCGGGCAGCGTGGTGAAGCCGATCTGGTTATTGATGATGAGATGGATGGTGCCGCCGGTCGAGTACCCGTCGAGTTGCGAAAGGTTGAGCGTCTCCGCCACCACGCCCTGGCCCGCGAAGGCGGCGTCGCCATGGACCAGCAGGGGAATAACGCGCTCGCGGTTGGTGTCGCCCAGGCGGTCCTGCTTGGGGCGCACGATCCCTTCCACTACCGGGTCCACGGCCTCGAGGTGGCTGGGGTTGGGTGAAACGGATACGACGATTTCGCGGCCGCTGTCGGTCTTGCGCACGCTGGTGGCGCCCAGGTGATACTTCACGTCGCCCGACCCCTGCGTGCTGGCTGGGTCGAGGGCGCCTTCGAATTCGGAGAAGATCTGCTTGAGATCCTTGCCCACGGCATTCGCCAGAATGTTGAGCCGGCCGCGGTGCGCCATCCCCACCACGATCTCGTGGACATTGTGTTCCGCCGCCCGATCGATAATCTCTTCGATGATGGCCAGCGCCGTCTCCCCGCCTTCGAGCGCGAACCGCTTCTGGCCCACGAAGCGCGAGTGCAGAAAGTGCTCGAACTCTTCGGCCGCGATGATTCCGCGCAGGATGCGGACGCGCTGCTCCCGGTCGAGCGGCCAGTTGTTGGCCTCCGGTTCCATGCGCTGCTGCAGCCACCGCTTCTGCTCCGGCACCTGGATGTTCATGTACTCGCAGCCGATTTTGCCGCAGTACGTCTGGCGCAGGGTCTCCAGAATTTCGCGCAGCGTGGCAACCGGCTTGTGGCCGCCTTCGCCGATTGCTTCGCCGAGCGAGCCGGTGAGGAACTCGCGGTCGAGGTCCCAGATCGTGAGGCCGTAGGTTTCCGGATCCAGCTCCGGGTGGTAGCTGGGCTCGATGCCGAGAGGATCGAGGTCGGCGATGAGATGGCCGCGCACGCGGTACGCGTTGATCATCTGCATGATGCCGGCTTCCTTGGCGATCTCGTTGTAGCGCGCGGCGGTCAGCCCGGGGATCTGCGACTGGCGGTCGGGGACCCAGCGCACCGGCTGGTGCGGCATACGCAGATGCTCGAAAATCTCCTCGTAGAAGCCGTCGTTGCCGTCCAGCAGCTCCTGCACTTTGCCCAGGAACGCTCCGGATTCGGCCCCCTGAATGATGCGGTGGTCGTAGGTGCAGGTGATCGTCATCACCTTGCTGACACCAATGACGGCGCGCGTCTCCTCGGCCGCGCCCCGGTATTCGGCCGGGTAGTCGATGGCGCCGGTCGCCATGATGGCCCCCTGGCCGGGCATCAGCCGCGGGTTGGAGGACATGGTCCCCACCGTGCCGGGATTTGTCAGGGAGATGGTGGTTCCCTGAAAATCGGCGGGTGTCAGCTTGCCGGTGCGCGCGCGGCTCACCAGGTCGTCGAAAGCCGTGAGATATTCCTGGAAGTTGAGACTTCCGGCATCCCGGATGTTCGGAACCATCAGGCTGCGGGAGCCATCCCGGCCTGCCACGTCCACCGCAATCCCCAGGTTGATCTGCTTGTGAATCACCCGGAACGGCTGGCCGTCCTTCTCATAATAAGAGTGGTTGAGCGCAGGCACATCTTCCAGTGCCTTCACCAGTGCCCACCCGATGATATGGGTGTAGGAGACCTTGCTGCGCCCCACGAGATTACGGTGCTGGTTGATGACGCGGCGGTTCTCGTCCATCACTTTCACCGCAATCGTGCGCTGCGAGGTCGCGAGCGGGATCGCAACCGAGGCCGCCATGTTCTCAGCGATACGCGCGGATGCGCCGCGCAACGGTTGAAGCTCGACATCAGCGGAAACGGCGGGCGGCGGAGCCGCGGCCGGAGGTGGGGCCGCTGCCGCACCCGGCGGAGGAGCGGAGACCGAAGGAGCAGCCGAGCCGCCATTCTCTTCAAACAGGCGCTTCCAGCTTTCGTCGACCGCCGTGCGGTCGAGCAGATACTGTTGATATAGCTCGTCTTCGAGCCAGCTATTGATACCCATATCCGGTTCGGATTTCAACGACATGGAAGGGATAGATTCCCTTACCATGATAGCGTGGCGGGAATGGTTCAGAGCGTCGGGATCCGGTTCAATTCACTTTCGAGACAGTAGCTTCGACCTCGAACCTCTTCATCGTGACGGGATCATCGACCGACGTAACCACGGTTGGCTTGCCCGGCGATCCGTCGCCAAAGGCGGCCGAAGTGTGGAGCGATTTTATTACCGCCGGCGAAGAACAGCCGTCGGGCCGGGCTGTTCGAGCGGGTTGGTCAGGTGCTGCTGCGCGTAGTATCCAGGGCGGACCCGCTCCACGATCTGGGCTACCGAGCGGTCGAGCACCCGGAAATACGGCTGCGGGTTCAGACCGATCCAGAAGGCCCACGCCAGCAGCGGCGCGAATATCGCAATTTCACGCCAGGAGAGGTCTTTGAGCGTCCGGTTCTTCTCGCTCACTTCGCCCAGCATGGTTCGCTGGAAAAGCCACAACAGGTACGCCGCTCCGAGCGCGATCCCCACCGCCGCCCAGAAGGCCCACACCTTCGACATCTGGAAGGCTCCGCCCAGGATCGTGATTTCGCCGATGAAGCCATTGAGCGGCGGCATCCCCATCGAGCTCAACGCGGCCACTCCGAATACCAGGGTGAAGATCGGCATCACCCGCAAGAGCCCTCCGTATTCAGCAATCTCCCGCGTGTGGCGGCGTTCGTAAACCACGCCCACAATCAGGAAGAGCATGCCGGTGGAGATTCCGTGGTTGATTTGCTGGATGATCGAGCCCGAAATTCCCGCCGGGTTCAGCGCGATGATGCCCAGCGTGCAGAAACCGAGGTGGCTTACCGAGGAGTACGCCACCAGCTTCTTCCAATCCTTCTGCATCAACGAAGCCAGCGCCCCGTACACAATGCCGATGATGGAGAGCACGGCGACAATATTGATCACGGTAGGGTTCTTGGCCGCATCCGGAAGCAGGGGCAAAGAGAAGCGCAGGAACCCGTATGTCCCCATCTTCAGCAGGACGCTCGCCAGGATCACCGAACCCGCCGTGGGCGCCTCGACGTGCGCGTCCGGCAGCCACGTGTGGAACGGCCACATCGGGACCTTCACGGCAAAACCCACAAAGAAGGCCCAGAAGACCCACCACTGCACACTGCTCGAAAGGTGCAGCCGCATCAAGTCTGCGATATCGAAGCTGTAGACCTGGAATTCCTGGTAGTGATGGAAATAGAGGGTCAGGATACCCAGCAGCATCAGCACGGAGCCGATGAGCGTGTAAATCATGAACTTGATGGCGGCGTACACTCGGCGCGGGCCGCCCCAGATTCCGATGATGAAGTACATCGGCACCAGCACCGTTTCCCAGAAGATGAAGAACAGCAGGAAATCGAGTGCCATGAAGACGCCCAGCATTCCGGTCTGCAGCAGCAGGAAGAACGCGTAGTATTCCTTCAGACGGTCGTGCACCGAGTTCCAGCTCGAAAGGACCGCCAAGAATCCGATGACGGTCGTGAGCATGACCAGGAGCAGGCCCAGCCCGTCGATTCCGATGTGATACGTAGCGCCCAGCGTGGGGATCCATTGGGCCCGCTCCACGAACTGGAAGTCTTTACCGGGATCGAATCGAAACACCAGCGGCAGGGAAACCAGAAAACCCGCGAACGCGGCGATATTGGCCCACAGTTTTACGGCGCGTGCGTTCGACGAGGGGATGAACAATAAGACCAGAAGTCCGAGCAGCGGCGTAAACAGGACAATTGAGAGGATGTGGTCCATAATTGGCAGCCAGCGAATAGCCCCTCATATTATCACCACTGCAAGGCGCCGGGAGGCGGGAATTTCGGATTCGATCCTGCTGCTTCCCCGCCCTAGCCTTCGAGGTGCATCTGCTCCACCAGGGAGTGGAACTCGGCGGAATGCGCCATGTTGGCGAAGTTGGCGAAGCGCAGAAAGATGAGGCCGCTCGAACGCTGCCGGTAGGCTTCCCGGAAGAAGGCCAGGGCGCGGTCTTCATCCCCCAGCATCAGCGACGCGTTGCCCAGATCGTAAGGGGACACGTAACGCACCTGCGAGAGCCGCACGAGTTGATCGACGAGTTGCCGGCTCTCCGCCTGCCTGCCGCGCCGGGCCAGGGCGCAGGCCACCGCCGAGAGAGCATGGGGGTTTCCGCCCGCGGCTTGCACCGCGCGGGCCAGTGCCTCGTCCGATTCCGCCGTCTTGGACTCCGCGCTGTAGGCGTTGGCGAGAATCAGTTGCGCCGTCACCAGGTCCGGAGCCATGTCGGCAGCATGGCGTGCCGCCTCAGCAGCCGCGGCGTAATCCCGCTCGAGCATGAAAGCGTGCGCGATATTGATGCTGGTCATTACCGAGAAGGGCTCCTGTTGGGCCGCCCGCCGCAATTCGGCCAGACCCTCTTTCAGGCGCCCCTGGTCGCGCAGAAACATGCCGTACCAGAGATGGGCGGTGGAAAGCCAGGGATTCAGCTCGATCGCCCGCCGGTACTCCCGCTCGGCGCCCGCCCAGTTCCAGTCGTATGCCTCCAGAACGGCGGCCAGCGAAACGTGGGCGTCCGCCAGCGCGGGATCGATTTCGAGGGCGCGCTGCGCGTCCTTTCGCGCCTCCTGCATACCCTCCGCCGGGGAGATGTATCCGTACTGCGCCAGAATATTGTGCGCGTCGGCGAGCCCGGCGTAGGCCGCGGCGAATTTTGGATCGAGCGCCACCGCCTGCCCGAAGCAGCGTATGCTCTCGCGGAGCGCGGCTTCCGTTTGCCGGTCCATAATATAGCGGCCGCGGATATACAGGTCCTGCGCGCGAGGATCGGGCACATGCGAGACCTTGCCGAGGTTGTGCGAGTGCAGCGGCCAGAACACCACCGCCGAAAGCGCCAGCAGCACAAGCGCTGCCAGTGCCTGCGCCATCCTGCCGGGGCGCGGCCGCGGCACCGCAATCGTGGCGGTGGACTGCTGTACCGTCGCTGCGGCTTCAACGGGGGCCGGCGGCTCCGCCATGCGCGACCGGAACACGGGGACGTACGTGCGTTTCGGAAGTTCGATAACTACCGGGTCGCCCTCGCCCGGCCCGGCGTAGTATTGCGCCAGCCGCCCCCGCAGGTTGCGCGCCTGCACGCGCACGATGGGGTCCATGCGCGGATCGAACCCTTCGCCTCTTCCGAATACTTCGGCACCCAGCGAGTATTCCTTGAGCCCGCCCGCCTTGCCGGCCAGCGTCTCCTGCACTACAAACCGCAGAAGGCGGCACAGGCTGGGCGCCGATTCCAGTTGGGGGCTCCTGAGTATCCGCTCCAACTGGGCTTGAACTGAATCTCGGTTCCATTGGTCCGGCACGGGATCACCCTCACGTAGTGCTCATCCTTGAGACGAAGGAAACACCCATTGGTCACGCGGCGGAAGTGCCCATTTCACCACTTTACCCGCCGAATTTACACGTCTGGCTGCCACCTCGCCCCGTGTTAGCGTAGGAACTGATGAAACCCGCTGAGATTCTGACCTTGATCCGGCAGTCCGGCATCGTCCCGATCGTTCGATGCTTGAGTGAGGAGGGTGCCGTCCTCACAGTGGAGGCGCTGTATAACGCCGGGCTCCGCGCGGTCGAGATCACCATGACCGTTCCGGGCGCGGTGCGCGCCCTCGAAAAAACCGCCGACCGCTTCGGCGGCAAGCTGGTGCTGGGAGCAGGCACCGTTCTGGATCCTGAGTCGGCGCGCACCTGCATGCTGGCGGGAGCGGAATTCTTCGTGACACCCAGCCTGCGCGCATCCACCATCGAGATCGCCAAGCGCTACTCCAAAATCATCTTCCCCGGCGCGCTGACGCCCACAGAGGTGCTCGCGGCCTGGGAAGCCGGCGCGGATGCCGTCAAAATCTTCCCTTGCGGCAACGTGGGGGGCGCCAAGTACATCAAGGCGCTGAAAGGTCCGTTCCCCCACATCGAGATGGTGCCTACGGGCGGTGTGAACCTGGACACCATCGGCGATTTTCTGAAGGCCGGCTCGTTCGCCTGCGGCGTGGGCAGCGAACTGGTCGATAACCAGACCGTCAGCGAAGGCCGCTTTGACGTCATTGAGGAGCGTGCCCGGAAATACCTGGCGGCCATCGCCAAAGCAGGCGCGGAGATGCAGAACGCGGCCAGGGCGTAATTGTTAAACTGAGAGGTTCGCTATGGCTATCAACAAGGAGCTGCTGGAGATTCTGGTGTGCCCCATCTGCAAGGCCGAGGTGGAACTCAAACCCGACCAGAGCGGATTGAAATGCGTGCAGTGTCACCGCGTCTATCCCATCCGCGACGACATTCCCGTCATGCTGGTGGATGAGGCGAAAGTAGAAGAATAGGTCCGTGGATAGCGTTTTGGAATGTCTGCCGCGCGGCGGCCGGGTGGCCGTGATCCGGCTGCGGTCCCTGGGCGATTGCGTGCTTACCACTCCTGCGCTCGACATTCTGAAACGGTTCCGCTCCGATGTGAAGCTCGCGGTCGTAGTCGAAGAACGCTTCCGACCCGTCTTCGAGGGAAACCCCGCGATCGATGCGATCCTGCCGCCCGAGACCGGCACCCTGCGCCGCTGGCGTCCAGATCTGTGTTTGAATTTACACGGCGGCACGCGCAGCGCGTGGATGACCCGGCTGTCCGGTGCGCGTTTCCGCGCGGGCTTCGCACACTTCCGAAATCGCTTCGCCTATAACGTGCGGATTCCACGGGCTCAAGAAATCCTTAGAGTAAACCGGAAAGTCCACACCGCTGAACACCTGGCAAGCGCCGTGTTCTACCTGGGCGCCCAAGCCGTTGAGATCCCCCGCGCCTGCCTCTTCACCGAGCAGCGGGCACCAGGCGGCGGCCTGGCCGTAATCCACCCCGTTGCCGCCACTCCGGCCAAGACCTGGCCCGCAGAACGCTTCCTGGCTGTTGCCGCACATCTCCGGAGCCACGGCCTCGATCCTGTTTTCGTCGGCGCCGCGGCGGACGACCTCAGCCCTTTCCGCGAGTTCCGCACGATCTCTGGCGCGTCGCTCTCCGAAATCAAGCGGCTGCTGGCCTCGGCCTCGCTGTTCGCCGGCAATGATTCCGGTCCGGCCCACATGGCGGCAGCTTTTGGTCTCCCGGTCGTCGTGATTTTCGGAGCCTCCGATCCGGAGATTTGGGGACCCTGGCGCACAGCCTCGGAAATCGTCACGTCGCCATCCGGCATCGGCGGCGTCGAGGTCTGTCGAGTTCTCGAGGCGCTGGCGCGTCTGCGGGTGCCCGCATGAAAGAACTCGTCCGGCTTCTCGGATACGCCCGGCGGTACTGGGCGCACCTGGCCGCCTCGGTCGTTCTGATGGCCATCGCCGGCGCCGCCCAGGGCGCGCTGGCTCTGCTCGTCCGCCCGATTTTCGACCGCGTCCTGACCGCCGAGCGGCCTGGGGGCCTGACTCCGCTGCTGGCCAAACCGGTTTTCGGCCACCAGCTTTATCTCGAGCAGGTGGTGCCGCTCCACGGCCGCAGCATCTGGTTCATGGTGGCCTTCGCGCTCATCGCCTGTTTCCTCATCAAAGGCATCTGCGACTATTTTGGCAATTACCTGGTCAGCTACGCCGGCTTTTCCTCGGTCACGGATCTGCGCAACGCCGTCTTCGATAAGGTCCTCTCCAAAGGCGCGGAGTTCTTCGAGTCGCATTCCACCGGCCAGCTCATGTCGTCCCTCATGAACGACATCGACAAGGTGCAGCTCGCCACCTCGCAGATGCTCGCCGATTTCTTCCGCCAGTGGTTCAGCGCGGTCTCGCTCCTGTTTGTCCTGGTGAGCACGGATTGGATGCTGGCCGTGGTGAGCCTGACGATCCTTCCGGCTGTCATGCTGCCCGTAACGCGCATCGGCCGGCGCATCCGCCGCACCAGCCGGCGCACACAGGACCGCCAGGCCGAGTTGAACCAGATTCTGCAGGAAACCTTCAGCGGCCACATGGTGGTCAAAGCTTTCGGCGCCGAAGGGTACGAATCGCGCAAGTTCCGCGAGGCCTCCCGCCGGCTGCTCAAGACCAACGTGCGCTACATCCTGCAGCAGGCGCTCTCGTCGCCGCTGGTCGATTTCATCGCGCTGGTGATGATCATCTCGCTGCTCACCTACGCGCGCACGAATATCAAGGCCGGGACCATCAGCGCGGGCGATTTCGTCAGCTTCCTGACCGCCCTGCTGCTGCTGCTCGAGCCGCTCAAGAGGCTGGTCGGCATCAACAACATCTTCCAGCAGGCGCTCGGCGCCTCGCAAAAGGTGTTCGAATACCTCGACCATTCCGAAGTCATCGTCGAGCGCCCGGGCGCTCAGCAGCTCGCGGGCTTCCACAAGGGAATCTCCTTTGAGAACGCCTCTTTCTTCTATCCCGGTGCACCCGCCGGTTTCCAGCTCCAATCGGTTAATCTCGAGGTCAAGGCGGGCGAGGTCGTCGCCCTGGTCGGGCCGAGCGGCGCGGGCAAGACGACTCTCGCCAACATGGTCCCGCGCTTCTATGACGCGACCGGCGGCGGCGTGAAAGTAGACGGCCTCGACGTTCGCGAGATCAGCCTCGCCTCCCTCCGCCGGCAGATCGGCCTGGTGGCCCAGGACACCTTCCTGTTCAACGACACCGTGGCGAACAATATTGCCTACGGCCAGCCGGGCGTCCCGATTGACAAAATCCGGGAGGCGGCGCGCACCGCCCTGGCTCACGATTTCATCGCTGCTCTGCCCGATGGCTACGACACCGTGATCGGCGACCGCGGACTCAAGCTCAGCGGAGGCCAGCGCCAGCGCATCGCCATCGCGCGCGCCCTGCTGAAGAACGCGCCCATCCTGATTCTCGACGAGGCCACTTCGCACCTCGATACCGAATCCGAGATGCTCGTCCAGAAGGCTCTGGCCAACCTCATGGAACATCGCACGGTGATCGTGATCGCGCACCGCCTTTCCACGATTCGACGCGCCGACAAGATCGCGGTGCTGGAAAACGGGCGCATCCGCGAAATCGGCACGCACGAAGAACTGGTCGGCCGCGGCGGAATCTATCAGCGGCTGCACGAACTGCAGTTCGAGGCCGCCGGATCGGTGGTCGACCTGTGAGCGTGCGCAGCATGACCGGCTTCGCCCGGGTAAGGAAGACGGTTTCGCAGGGCGAGATCGTGGTGAGCTTGAAAAGTGTCAACCATCGCGGCCTGGATCTGCATTTCCACATGCCCGCCGAGTTCGACTCGCTCGAAAACGATGTCCGCGGCGTCATCCGGAGTGGGGTGGCTCGCGGCCACCTGCAGATCCATGTGGCCCTGACGCGTTCGGGGAACGCCGCTGGGCGCGTGAACCGGGACCTGCTCGGCCTCTATATGCAGGCGTTTCGCGAAGCCGCGGAACGGTACCAGTTAAGCGGCCAGCCGGACCTGAACGGCGCGCTGCGGATTCCCGGAATGCTGGGCTCCGGCGAAGAACAGGAACTGAGTGAAGAAGTATCGCAGGCGGTGCTCGACGCCTCAGCCGAAGCCGTCGCCATGCTCAACACCTTCCGCGAGCGGGAGGGCGCCGCCACCGCCGCGGAGATCGGCCAGCGCTGCGAAAATATCTGCTTGCTGGTAACCCGGATGGAGGAAATTCGCAAGGGCGCCGTTCCGGCTTTTCAGCGGCGCCTTCGCGAGAAACTCACAGACCTGCTGCAAGGCGCCGGTATCGAACCGCAGCGCCTCGCCCAGGAGGCTGCCGTGCTCGCCGACCGAAGCGACATCGAGGAGGAACTGGTCCGCCTGCGCACGCATGCGGCCCACCTCGAGAACATGCTGGCCACGGGAGGCGAGATCGGCAAGCGCCTGGACTTCCTGCTGCAGGAGATGAACCGCGAGTCGAACACGATTCTCTCGAAGACCGGCGGCCTCGGGGATCTCGGCCTGACCATCACCGACCTCGCCCTCGCCGCCAAGTCGGAAATCGACAAGATCCGGGAGCAGTCGCTCAATCTGGAGTAGGGAGACCTCGAAGAAGAATGTTTCGGGCTAGCTCATGACTACTGTTTTCATCATCTCCGCCCCCTCGGGATCCGGAAAGTCCACCCTGGTCACGCGCCTGCTGGCCAACGTAGCTGGGCTAATGTTTTCTATCTCTTACACCACCAGAAGGCCTCGCGGGACGGAGGTGGAGGGGCAGCATTACCGGTTCATCTCGCGGGAGCAGTTCGAAGAGATGATCGCCCGGAACGAGTTCCTGGAATGGGCCGAGGTCTTCGGGAACTACTACGGCACCCACAGGGGAATCCTGGAGGAAGCCCGCGCCCAGGGGAAAGACCTGGTACTCGACATTGATGTCCAAGGTGCGAGACAATTGGATTGTCAGATTCCAGAGGCCGTACGTGTTTTCATTCTGGCTCCCTCTCGCGAGATTCTGGAACAAAGGTTGCGTGCGCGCAGCGAGGACCGGGACGAGGTAATCGCCAGGCGGCTGCGGGAAGCGGCGGAAGAGATTCGGAACTACGACCAGTACGATTACGTGATCGTCAATCGCGATCTGGCGGAGTCCGACGCCGCTTTGAGCGCCATCGTTCGCGCCGAGCGGTCCAGGCGAACCAGGATCGAAGAGCAGATCCGGCCGATTCTGGAGACATTTCGAGTTTGAAGAGGTATCGACAACATGGCTGACAAGGCCCCACGGAATAACGCGCACTGCACCATCCCGGACGACGCGGAGCAGAGCACCTATCGCTATATCATCGTTGCCGCCAAGCGCGCCAGGCAATTGCAGGGCGGCGCGCGTCCGGTCCTGCCGACGTCTTCGAAGAAGCCCACCGTCATCGCCATGGAAGAGGTCCGGCGCGGGCTCGTCAAATACAGCCTGACCGGCCAGGCGCCCGAAGAACCGGCGCCCGAACCGGTTCTCTAGTTTCCATCATGAAAATTATCCTCGGCGTTGGAGGCGGTGTTGCCGCCTACAAGGCGGCCGAACTGGCGCGCCTGCTGATGCAGGAGGGCCACCAGGTGCAGGCCGTCATGACAGCCGCCGGGGAGGAGTTTGTCCGCCCCCTGACCTTCGCGGCCCTCACCGGGCGAAAAACGCTCACCGATCTGTTCGCCATCGAGAGCGCCATCGAGCATATTTCCGTCGCCCAGGAGAATGAACTGCTGCTGGTGGCGCCGGCGACGGCCGATCTTATCGCCAAAATGGCGCACGGACTGGCCGGCGACTTCCTCACAACCCTCTACCTTGCCTTCACCGGGACGGTCGTGATCGCGCCGTCGATGAACGTGAACATGTGGCAGCATCCCGCCACCCAGGCCAACCTGGAGACCCTGCGCCGCCGCGGGCACCAGATTGTCGAGCCCGGCAGCGGATACCTGGCCTGCGGAATGACCGGCGCCGGCCGCCTGGCCGAGCCGCAGGAGATCGCCGACGCGGTAAACGCCCTGTCACGCCGCCGCCGCGACCTCGAAGGGGAGACCGTCCTGATCACCGCCGGGCCCACCCAGGAACCGCTCGACCCGGTGCGTTACATCTCCAACCGGTCCAGCGGCAAGATGGGTTACGCTTTGGCCGAAGCCGCCGCACAGCGCGGCGCGCGCGTGGTCCTGGTTTCCGGGCCCGTACACCTGAATCCGCCGAACGGCGTCGAAGTTCTCCCCGTCCACACCGCGGTTGAGATGCGCGACTGCGTGTTCGAGCACCTCGGTCCTGCATCCATCGTCATCAAGTCCGCCGCCGTTGCGGATTTTCACCTCACCAAGGTTCCGGAACAGAAAGTCAAGAAGACTGCCGCCCGCATCTCGATCGAACTCGACCCGACTCCGGATATCCTGGCGGAATTGGGGCGAAAGAAGGGCGACCGCCTGCTGGTCGGATTCGCGGCCGAGACGCAAAACCTGCAGCAGGAGGCCCGCCGCAAACTGCAGTCCAAAAACTGCGACATGGTGGTCGGAAATCTCGTCGGCGGCCCGGACGTCGGTTTCGAATCGGACCAGAACGAAGTCGTTCTGGCCCTGGCCACCGGCGAGACGATTCCCCTTCCCAAGGCTTCCAAGCGCGATTTGGCCGACCGGATCTTCGACGAGATCCTCAAGCTGCGGCTGGCCCTGCACGCCTCCAATGAACGCTGAAACCCTCCGCCGCTACCTCGAGTTCTACCAGGACCTCGGCATCAAGACCCTCTATCGCCAACCCCCGCCTGAACAGAGCTGCGACAGCAAGGGAGCGGGCATCCCGGAACTCCCATCCCTCGCTCCCGAAGGCGACACCCTCCTGCGCATCGTCAACGACATTGGCGATTGCCGCCGCTGCCGCCTGTGCGAAGGACGCCAGAAGATCGTGTTCGGCACCGGCAACGAACACGCCGCGTTGGTCTTCGTTGGGGAAGGCCCGGGCGCGGACGAGGACGAACAGGGCATTCCCTTCGTCGGCCGCGCCGGGCAGCTACTCACCCAGATGATCGAGAACACCGCGAAAAAGGAAGGCATTCCGCTCACGCGGGCCGACGTCTACATCTGCAACGTCGTGAAGTGCCGTCCTCCCGGGAATCGCACCCCCGAACCGGACGAAATGGAGACCTGCGGACAGTTCCTCTACCGGCAGCTTTCGGCGATTCATCCGAAGGCGATCTGCGCGCTTGGCGGGACAGCCGCCCGCGCGCTGACCGGGCATAAAGAGGGAGTCACCAAGATGCGAGGCAAGTGGTTCGACTGGCGGGAGATCCCAGTCATGGTGACGTACCACCCGTCGTACCTGCTTCGCCCTTACAACCAGAACGCGAAGCGCGAAGCCTGGGAGGACCTGAAAAAGATCCTCCACTTCGTTTACGACTGATGCGCTATCCTGCCGCCTGCCACATCATGTCGCGGGGCGCGTGAGGCAGACCGACACCCTGCTGCCGCAGCGACTCTTTCAACGCCTCGGCATAGATGTCCATGTGCTTCCGCGAATATCGGAGCATTCCCAGCCGCCGCAGCCGGTTCAGCTGGAAAGTCACGATCTCGCGCGACGTGCCCACGTACTCCGCGATGGTGTGATGGGTGAGAGGACCGATCCGGACGCCGCCGTCCGCCATCGGCGTCCCCAGGCTGTTCGCCAGTTGAATCAGGGAGACCATCACCCGTTCCGGGGTCTTGTAGACCGCCATGCTCTGTATGCGGTCCTGCAGTTCGATGCACTGGCGGATCAGGTACTGGGACAAAGCCAGGCCCAGCCGCGGCTCGGTTTCGATGTGCCGCTCGATCTCCGCCATGCTCCACGACATTACCGAGACGTTGTCCAGCGCGACTGCCGACTCGGAGTGCCGGGAACCGACCAGTGCACCTTCCCCAAAGAGCCCATCCGGAGAAGCGATGCGTGCGATTGTTTGAGTTCCATCCTCGGAGATGCTGGTGAGTTTCACCCTGCCCAGGATCACCACATAAAGGCTCTCAGAGGGTTGGTTGGGGTCATAGATCACCCGACGCCGCGCAAATTCCTGAACGGGTTTGCGCGGAAGGTAGGTCAGAGGATCTTCGAACGACAAGACTGCTTCATCGACGCGATACATATCAAGACCTGCCGTGGTTTGTGGCGTTCACTCCAGTTAATGAAGTCTAGCGCCGCAGGGTTGCAATCGTCACCAGATATTTTGAGATCGTACCATTTCAACGTACCGCTGCACACAGACGTAACACCATACGTACTAGAACAAATGTTGAGAATTCACAACAATCGAGATGCTGTATGGTACCAGACAAACATCGCGGACGGGGAAGTCCCTGACTCCGAACCGGCCACCCTCCCCCTGAAGCAGGGGCCGCAATCGCTCTGTTACACTTGCGCTTTGCTGGTGCAATGAGGCGAAACATTTGAAGCGCAAACCATACGCGGGAGACCCGCTCTTTCTGATCGCTGAACAGCAGGCCGCGGACGTGTCGCGATTTCCGGCTGAGAGGGGCGGCTCTGCGATTCCCATCGAAGGCGTCTTGGACCGCGAGGCGGTGGACGCCCGCATGCGCGAACTGCGGACGCTCGCAGTGGACGATTATGTCGCGCAGGTGGTCTACCCATCGGAGGATCCGACGCGCCAGGGCGCGCGCTGGGTCATCCGCCGGCTCGGCGGCGAGACGCTCCGGGAGATCGAAATGGGTCCACTCTACGCGGCCGAAATGCTGTTGGATTTCGGCGGCCCGGGCGGTCTCCGGCGAGTCGGAATCCTGGCTCACGACCGCCGCAAGCGGAACGGCATCTGGATGCCCGAGCATCACCTGCGGGCGGTCGAAATCATCCGCGGCTTCGCCAGCCGCGCCATCCCCGTCGTCACCTTTATGGATACTCCCGGCGCGGACGCCGGCGAGGCCGCCAACCGTCACAACCAGGCGCACTCCATTTCGCGGCTGATCGCGGAGTTCGCGCAACTGCACGTTCCCACGGTCGGAATCGTCCTCGGGAACGGATATAGCGGCGGCGCCATTCCCCTGGCTACCACCAACATCCTGCTCAGCGTTCGCGATGGCGTGTTCAATACCATCCAGCCGCGCGGCATGGCCGGGATCGCGCGCAAGTACGACCTCTCGTGGCAGGAGTGCGCGAAATACGTCGGAGTGAGCAGCTATGAGCTCTTCCACGCCGGCATTCTCGACGGCATCATCGATTTCGTGCCCGGAGAGGCGGAGAACATCCCCAATGTCCTGGCGGCGATCGGCAGCGCCATCCGCGCCGCGGAACGCGCTACCGAGAAGTTCGTCGCCGAAAATCCGGCCGAGATCTTCGAACACTACCGCCGCACCGTGCTCCGGTACCTGGAGCCGTCGGAGGCTCTCTCGAAACTCCAGCGCGCGCCTCTTTCCCTGCTCGACAACCCGACCGAGCAGCCCAACCTCTTCGGCTGCGCCTTTCGCCACGTGAGGTACCTGGGGCTGCGGCGCCGCATACGCTCCACGACCCGGGAGCAATACGGACGTCTCAGCGCGGCCGATATCCCGCGCGGCGACCTGCGCCGCCGTATCGCGCAGGAGTATCACCGCATTTTTCAGAACTGGCTGGCACACCCGCTCGAGCTCCGCTACGACGAAGAACTGGGCAAAGCCTGGAAGGCTTACCTCAAGCGGCGCGCCGAGCTGGCCGACGATCGCGGCCGCTTCGGCAGATTGATCTTCGGCGACCCCGAGGCCAATCTCCGCGGCGCCACCGACCAGTTGCTCTTTTCCGTCGGTTTTCACCTGCTCAACCAGTGGAAGGGAGCCGCGCAGGCCAATTTCGTGGCCCTGGCTGACCACTTGCGCCGCGGTGACGGCGGCAACCCGACCGCGGGCGAAGCCCTTACCGTGCTGGACGTGCTGGCGCGTCCCGAGTTCCGCGATGTCGCCGTTGAAGAGTGCGAGAATTTCCTGCTCTTCGACATGATCTACGACAACCTGGTGACCGGCATGAAGCTGATCGCCCGCGAGGCGATTGCCGCCAACGCCCTCAGCCGTGAGTCGGTGCGCCGCCTCTTCGAAGGGTCGCTGGAGCAGGCCTCTTCGGAGCTGGCGCGGCAGCGCATTATTCCGGATTCGAGCGAAGAGCGCCAGCGCTCCATGAAGCGCCGGTTCGTATCGTGGATCAGCTTTTTCGCGAAACACGGCGACCGCCAGAAGCTGCTGAAGAAAGCGGAGGAGTGGAAGAAGCTGGTGCACCCGCGGGTGAGCGAGCCGCTGTTCGCCATCATCACCTTCTACTTTGAGCACCTCCTGCCGGCGTACTTCGACAGCGTCGCATCGGGCCGGCCGTTCGAAGGCCAGATCCGGCCGCAGAACATCGGGATCCGCGATTTCTGGAACCGCCTGACGGAAGCCTACCAGGACCTGCTGATCCAGGACGAGTTGCAACAGCTCAAGAAGCAGAGTCCGATCACGGCCAACGCCATCCTGGAACGGTTCTTCGTGGAGTTTCGCGAAACCGATACGCGGCTGATGACCGCCGATCCGGCTCATTTCCCGGGCTTTCGGGCCTCGATCGAAGAGGCCCTGGCGAAAGGCATTCCCCCGTGCGGCGCCATCACCGGCATCGCGCGCCTGAAGGAAGGCGCGGCGCGGCGGCATGTAGGCGTCGTGGTATCGAACCTCGAGTTTCAAGCCGGTGCCTTCGACATGGCGGCCACTGAGAAGTTCTGCCGGCTGCTGGTGGAGTGCGCGAAACGGCGCCTGCCCGTCATCGCCTTCATCTCCTCCGGCGGCATGCAGACCAAGGAGAGCGCCGGCGCATTGTTCCCCATGGCGGTGTTGAACGACCGCATCACCCGGTTCGTGCGCGAGACCGGTCTGCCGGTGGTGTGCTTCGGCTTCGGCGACTGCACCGGCGGCGCGCAGGCCAGCTTCGTGACGCACCCCCTGGTGCAAACCTATTACTGGGCCGGCACCAACATGCCGTTCGCCGGCCAGATCGTGGTGCCGGAGCACCTGCCCTGCGCCGCCACCCTGTCGAACTATCTCAGCCGTGAGCCGGGCGCCATGCGCGGTCTCGTAAAACACCCCTTCTACGAGGCGCTGGACGAAGCGCTGCGCGCCATCGACCCCACCATCCCCATGCCCCGCGAATCGGTGGAAGAGGTGATCGGCCGGGTGCTGCGGCTCGAACTCGAGACCGCCGAGGAAGAGACCGCCGTCGAGATCGGCGAACCCTTGCGGGCCGGCCCCTTCACCCGGGTGCTGGTACACGCCCGCGGCTGCGCGGCCGAGAAGATCGTACGGAAAGCCCAGGAAAACGGACTCGAAGTGGTGCTGGTGCAGTCGGATGCAGACATGGAGTCTCCCGCCGCGGGCCTGCTGCGCCCGGCGAGCGACCGGCTCGTCTGTATCGGCGGGAACACGCCCGGCGAGAGCTATCTGAACGCCATGAGCATCGTGCGGGTAGCCGAGAGGAACGGCGCCGAAGCCCTGCATCCGGGCATCGGCTTCCTGTCCGAGAATGCGGCCTTCGCGCGCGTCTGCCGGGCGCACTCCATCAATTTCATCGGCCCCCCGGCCGAGAGCATGGAACTGATGGGGCACAAGTCGAACGCCATCCATACCGCCATGCGGCTG
Organism: Bryobacterales bacterium; assembly: GCA_963778675.1. Lineage (GTDB taxonomy): Bacteria > Acidobacteriota > Terriglobia > Bryobacterales > Bryobacteraceae > CAWCDJ01. The sequence continues at coordinate 1,131,072 of CAVZVI010000014.1, read as the reverse complement.
GGAATCCCGGTGGTGCCGGGCAGCCACGGCATCGTCACCCAGGCGGAAGCAGCCGCGCGGCTGGCCGGAGAAATCGGATACCCCGTCATCATCAAGGCGGTGCACGGCGGAGGCGGCAAGGGCATCGCCGTGGTCGAGCAGCCCGAGGATTTCATTCCGACCTTCCTGCGGATCTCCGCGGAGGCGCGCAGCGCCTTCGGCAATGGCGACGTCTACCTGGAACGCTTTATCGCTTCACTTCGGCACGTCGAGGTGCAGATCTTGCGCGACAGCCACGGCCACACGAAAGTGCTCGGCCTGCGCGACTGTTCGGTACAGCGCAACAACCAGAAGGTGATCGAGGAGTCGGGCTCCGTCACGCTGCCCGCCGATCTGGAGCAGGCGGTGTTCCGCCACGCCGCGAAGATCGTGGAGGCGATCGGATACACGGGCGCCGGCACGGTGGAGTTCATTTACGACCTGGCGCGCGGCGAAGTCTACTTCATGGAGATGAACACGCGCCTGCAGGTGGAGCACCCGGTGACCGAGGCGGTTTCCGGAGTGGACATCGTGAGCGCGCAGTTTCATATCGCGGCGGGCAACTCGATCGAGGCCATGGAAGCCGGACATAACGGCTATTCGATGGAGCTGCGCATCAACGCCGAACGGGCCATACGAGGCACGGACGGCGCGCTCTCCTTTCTGCCGTGTCCGGGAGATGTCACCGTGTTCCGTTTCCCCGAGCGGCCCGGCATCACTCTGATCCGCGCCGTGGACCAGGGAAAGACCGTCACTCCTTATTACGACAGCATGATCGTCCAGCTCATCGGCCATGCCGCGACGCGGGACGACGTAATCCGCCTGCTGCGCGAATATCTCGATCACGTAGAGATCCGCGGCATCTCGACCAATATCTCCGTATTGAAGCGGATTCTGGACGACCCGCAGTTCCGGAGCGGCGAGTACGATACCACCTACTTGCGTGAGTTCACGCGCCGCATCGACTGCGCGGCGCTGATCGCGGAGATGGAATCGGCCGCCGGTGAAACCGCGCAGCCCATGGACCTGGAGAGCCTGCGCATCCCCGGCACCGACGAATACCGCGTGCCGGCCCCGTCGGCGGGAATCTTCTACCGCGCCCCTTCACCCGGCGAGCCGGAATTTGTCGCTGCCGGCGACGTAGTAGATAGCGAGCATACCCTGTGCCTGCTCGAAGCGATGAAGAGCTTCCGCACCCTGAGCCTGGCGTCGTTCCAATCCGGCGACGAGCGCCTGTTCCCCGCCGGCAGCCTGTTCCAGATGGTGAGGGTGGTGCCGGAAAACGGCCAGGCCGTGAATCGCGACGACCTGATGTTCGTGGTTCGCCTGGCCTCGAACGGCGCGAAGGCCGGCACCACGGCGTAGGCCTGCTTCGGCGGGTCCGGCATGACTCTCATCCGTACGGTGGACCAGGGGAAGGCCGCCACAACCCAGCCATCAGCAATCCCTAGCGCCGCAGGGCGCTGGCCGGGTCGACACGCGCTGCCTTTAGAGCGGGAACCAGGCACGCCAGGAACGCGGCCGCCAGTATCGTCAAACCAGCGGTAACGAAGCTCCACTGGTCAAGCCGGTTTACGCCGTAAAGTAGAGCAGTCAAGGCGCGGGTCAACACCAGGGCTGCCGCCAATCCTGCAGCCGCGCCGACCAACACCTGCTTCATACCCTGACGTATGACAAGCAACAGGATGTCCAGCCGGCGCGCGCCCAGCGCCATCCTGATTCCGATTTCGCGCAGCCGCTCGCCCACCATGCAGGACACCACGCCGTAAACGCCCACCGCAGCCAGGAACAGCGCCAGCAGGGCGAATAAGCCCATGAGCATGGTGTGGAAACGCCGTGTGGCAATCGAATCAGCCACCAATTCCGCCATCGGCTGCACGTCGTACACCGGAAGACTGCGATCAAGGCGGTGCAATTCCGCGCGGGCGGCTTCAGCGGCGGCTGGAAGCTGCAACGAAGTCCGCAGTACCAAGGTCATGGTGGGGAATTGCGCCTCCTGCAGCACGGGAATGTAGATCTGCGGAGCGGGCTCCTTATCGAGGCCGAGCAATCGCACCTCGCGCGCAACGCCGACGATTTCGCGCGGCTCCGAATGCGAGTAGCTCAGGCGGACGAAGCGGCCCACCGGATTCTCACCTGGAAAATACTGACGCGCCAGTGCCGAATCGATGATCACCACCGGTGCCGCGCCCTTGCGGTCGGCGCCGGAAAAGTCGCGGCCGCGCAGCAATGGAATGGCCATGGCTCGCAGATACCCGTGAGTGATCCAGCGGGCATAAAAGCGGTGGTTCCCGGTGGCTGCCGGATCTTCCTTTCCCTCGATGGTGAAACCGAACCGGTTGTACCCTTCGCCGCCGGTGAGCGGAAGATTGCTGATCAGTCCAGCCGCTTTCACGCCCGGAAGCGCCCTTACTCGCGCGACTGCCTGCTCAATCAGGGACGACCGCTGCCGTGCGTCCCTGTAGCGGACCTCGGGCGCGTCCAGTGTGAGGGTCACGACGCCGCCGGCGTCGAACCCCGGATCGAGATGCTGCAAGTGGAGAGAGGTCCGGATCAGGAGTCCCGCTCCGAGCGATAGGAGCACGGATAGCGCGACCTCCGACGTGATAAGCATGCCGCGCAGCCGGTGGCCGGCAAAACTCTTGCGGAGCGGCCCGCCTTCCTTCAAGCCGGCATTCAGGTCGGCGCGCGACAAGGACCAGACGGGGACCAGCCCGCAGGCCAGCCCGGCGAATAGCGACAGGGTGAACGTGAATGCGACTACCCAACTGCTGACGCTCACTTCATCCAGCCGCGGAATGGCCGCAGGATGCAATGCCTTCAGGCAGGCCAGGCCGCCGGCGGCCAGCGCCAGCCCGGCCGCTCCACCCAGCAACCCGAGTAACACGCTCTCGCTGAGCATCTGCCGCGCCAGCCGTACGCTGCTTGCCCCCAACGCCGTTCGCACGGCCATCTCGCCTTCGCGGTTGGCCCCGCGCGCCAGCAGCAGGTTGGCGATATTGGCGCAAGCGATCAGCAGTACGCATCCCACCGCCCCCAGGAACACCAGCAACGAAGTCCGCGCTTTTCCGACGACCTGCTCCTGTAGTGAGAGTACGGTGACACCCCAGCCGCGGTTCGACGCCGGATTCGCCTGCGCTATCCCGGAGGCGACCACCTCCAGCTCGGCTCGCGCCTGACCCAGCCGTGCCCCCGGTTTCAGCCTGCCCACGACATCCAGAAAATGCGCCTGGCGGCTGAAATGTGCGGGGGCGAACGGCATCGTGGTCCACACGGCCGTCTCGCGCGAGGGGAACCGAAAGTCGGGCGGCATGACGCCCCGAATCACGTACTCACGACCATCGATGCGAAGGGACCGGCCGACCACCGCGGGATCAGCCCCGAATCTCCGCACCCACAGGCCATGGCTCAAGACTGCGGCTAGAGAGGACGGGTCGCCTTTCAATCCGGCGCCCAGGAGCGGCTTGACCCCCAGCACGTCGAAAAACTCCGGCGAAACCACGCCGCCGACAACGTGTTCTACCTCGCCCGGTCCCTGCAGATTGGCGCTCGCCTCATAGAAAGCCGTGACTCCCGCCAGCGACTTGGCACCCGCACGAAAATCCGCAAAGTCCGGTGGGGAGACACTGTTGCGATCGATCCCCTTGGGATTCTTGTCCCAGATGGCCACCAGCCGTTCCGCACGGGGAAACGGCAGAGGCTCGAGAAGAATGGCGTTGACGAGGCTGAAAATGGCGCTGTTCGCCCCGATTCCCAAAGCCAGCGTGGCGATTGCGGTCAGGCTGAACCCCTTGGCGCCGCGCAGCATGCGCCAGGCAAAGCGAAGGTCCTGTCGAAGGATCTCCATGTGAACTCCTGGCGCGGACCGCGCCAAATCGAAAAACGATCGGATCGCCAACAACAAGAGTCCGGCCGCGCCGCTGCGCCGCACCGTCTGCCGGCAGTCATCGCGAAAGAACTGCTTCATCTCGGCGCCGAATTCGTTGCGGAACTCCGCCGGATACACAACCAGCGCCATCCCGTAGAAACGGTTCAGCAGTCCGGAAAGCCGCTCCAGGCGATCCCACATCAGGCGTTCCCCGGCTTTGCCAGGATGGCCTTGGCGCGCGCCACCTCGACCAGGTTCTCAAGCCTCTCCGCCTCCGCGGACGCCAGACGCCGACCCGTCTCCGTCAGACGGTAATAGCGCCGTCGCTCCCCTTCGGCGTCAGGCCGCTCGCCACACTCTTCGATCAGTTCCTGGGCCAGCATCCGCTGCAGCGTGCCATAGAGCGTTCCGGGCCCGAGCGACACGATACCGCCAGTGCGAAATTCCACCTCCCGTTTGATTCCGTATCCGTGTTTCTCTCCGTCAGCCAGCGCCAGCATGATGTGGAAGACCGCCGGGAGCAACGGCAGCCGCTTGTGGGTTTCGTCGGGCTTAGTCATCTTTCGATATATCAGAATTAGATATATCAAGAATTGATTAGCCGCGCAAGAGTCAATTCTGGAACCGGATCACCACCGAGATCCGCCGGTTCCGCGGATCGTTGGGATCTTGCGGAACCATCTGCTTCTGATCGGCGAAGCCGCGCACTTCCACCACCTGTTCCGGGCGTATGCCGTATTCGTGCAGAAGGCGCCGGGCGGCATTCGCCCGGTCGGTGGAGAGTTCCCAGTTGCCGTACCCGCTCGACGGTGCGGCATTGCGAAACGGGCGGGCGTCGGTATGCCCCTCGATGACCAGGCGGTTCTCGAGGGGGGCCAGTTCGCGGGCCAGGACCTGGAGAAGGTGCTTGCCGGCATCGGTCGGGTCCGGGCTGCCGGTGAGGAAGAACAGCCCCTGCTCCGTCTCCAGCAGGTCTACCCTGAGCCCTTCGCCCGTCACGCTGAACTGGATGTTGTTGCGGATCTGCTGATACTCGGGCATCCGGCGGAGCGCCTGTTCCAGTTGCTCGCGGATGTCTTTTACGGTGCGCGCCTCGACCCGTAGTCCTTCGCCGGAGTTCGCGGGCCCCGCGCCCAGCCTCTGGGTGTAGCCCCTCGGATCGCGGAAGTATCCCGAGACGGATTTTTTCACGGCCGTCGAACTGCTCATCATCCAGAGCACGATGAAGAGGGCCATCAGGGCGGTGACGAAATCCGCGTAAGCGACCTTCCAGGCGCCGCCGTGGCTGCGGAGGTGAAAGATCCGCGGCCGCGAGACCGGGTATGGAACCGGCGTTTCAGCCGGCTTCGACGGGGGCTGCTTCATGGAGTTCCTGGGCCGGGCCGCCCGGCTGGTTCGGCTGCGGCACGACCGGCACATGGGCGTCGCGGCGGATGGTGGTTTCCAGGTCGAGGAAACTGGGCCGGAGTTCGACCGGGATGGAGCGGCGCGCGTATTCCACCGCCAGAATCGGCGACGCCCCGCGCGCGAAGGTCACGATCGCGATGCGCAGCACTTGCAGAAACTGCGACTGGCTTTCGCTGAGGCCTTCCAGCCGGTTAGCCAGCGGGCCGACCACCCCATAGCACAACAGGATGCCGAGAAAGGTGCCGACCAGGGCCGCCGCGACCTTTTGGCCGATGGTCTCCGGCGCCCCGCCGATCGCTTCCATAGTGATGACCACTCCCAGGACGGCGGCAACGATCCCCAACCCCGGCAGCGAATCGGCTACGGAACTGAGGGCCCGCACCGGCTCGTGGCATCCGCGCCGCTGCACGTCGATGTCGAGATCCATCAGCAGATCGAGTTCGTGCGGCGCCGTCGCCCCGATCACCAGCATGCGGAGCGTGTCGCACACGAAGTCGCGCACCGGGCCATCCGCGAGAAACTCCGGATAGTTGGAGAAGATCACGCTTTTCGAAGGGTCCTCCACATCGCTTTCGAGGGCCACCATTCCGCGGGCACGCTGGGAGTATGTGAAGAGCTCGAACAGCATACGAAGATGCCGGAGGAAGGTGTCCCGGTCCGGGCCCGGCGCGCGGATCGTCGCCGCCACTCCCCTCAACATTTTCCGGATCACCGCCGGCCGGTTCGAAACCAGGATGATCCCAATCGCGGAGCCGCCGATAATCAGCAACTCGGCCGGCTGTAGCAGCACCCAAGGGTTGCCGCGCTCCAGGAGGTAACCACCGAATACCGCGGCAAACACCAGGAGCATTCCGCCGAGTGCGAGCATAGATTGAACATATCGGTCTGTTCCCGGAATCCTTGAAAAGCGTTGTGGAATCGAACCCCGCATACCGGGCCGGTTCCGGCATAAATCCGGTCCCCTTGCCGCGCCTCCCGGCGCCAAGCTGCACTGTCTTCCCTGCTAAAATAGTTCTTAGGCTCCCCCGAAACATCTACCATGAAATTTGGCGTCATTGTCTTTCCCGGAAGCAATTGCGATCACGACGCGTTTTACGCGGCAAGCCACAACCTCGGGCAAAAGGCGGAGTATATCTGGCATGACTCCACCGATCTGAACGGCGCGGATTGCGTCATTCTCCCCGGTGGTTTCTCCTACGGCGATTATCTGCGGTGCGGCGCGATCGCCAAGTTCTCACCGGTGATGCAGGCGGTCAGGCGCTTCGCGGCCGATGGCGGGCTCGTGATGGGCATCTGCAACGGATTCCAGATCCTGGTGGAATGCGGGCTGCTGCCGGGCGCGCTGATTCGCAACCGCAGCCTGAAGTTTATCTGCCGCGACGTGCACCTGCGCGTGGAGACGGTGAACGCGCCGTTCACCTCGGCGGCTCATAAGGGCGAGATCCTGCGCATGCCGATTGCCCACGGCGAAGGCTGCTACTTCGCCGATGACCGCACGCTCGACGAGTTGGAAGCCGAGGACCGTGTGCTGTTCCGTTACCTCGACAACCCCAACGGGTCTCTGCGCGACATCGCCGGCATCCTCAGCCGCGAACGCAACGTGATGGGGATGATGCCGCACCCGGAGCGGGCCACCGAACCGCTGATGGGCTCGACCGACGGGCTGACGATCTTCGAATCCGTCCTGCGCGCGGCGGTGAGGGCATGACTACCGCTACCATCACCCCGGAACTGATCGCGCAGCACCAGCTCACGCCCGCGGAGTACCAGAAGATCGTCTCCATTCTGGGCCGCGAGCCGAGCTACGCCGAGTTGGGGATCTTCAGCGTCATGTGGAGCGAGCACTGTTCGTACAAGAGCTCGCGCCTGCACCTGAAGAAGCTGCCGACGCGCGGCAAGCTGGTGGTGCAGGGACCGGGCGAAAACGCCGGGATCATCGATATCGGCGGCGGCTACGTCATCGCCTTCAAGATCGAATCGCACAACCACCCCAGCTTCATCGAGCCCTTCCAGGGCGCAGCCACCGGGGTCGGCGGCATTCTGCGCGACATCTTCACCATGGGCGCGCGTCCTGTCGCGGTGCTCGATTCGCTGCGCTTCGGCCGCCTGGACGATCCCGGGACGGGGCCGCGCAACCGGCGCATCCTGGGCGGCGTGGTCTCGGGCATCGCGCACTACGGGAACTGCTTCGGCGTGCCGACGGTCGGAGGCGAGTGCATCTTCGAGCCGTGCTACGACGGCAACCCGCTGGTCAATGTCTTCGCCCTCGGCGTCTGCCGCAAGGAAGACGTGTTCTACGCCAAGGCGGCGGGCATCGGCAACCCGGTCATCTACGTGGGCGCGCGCACCGGGCGCGACGGCATCCACGGGGCCTCCATGGCGAGCGCCGAGTTCACCGAGGAATCCAAGCAGAAGCGTCCCAACGTGCAGGTGGGCGATCCGTTCATGGAAAAGCTGCTGCTCGAAGCCTGCCTGGAAGCCATGAAGACCGGCGCCATCGTGGGCATACAGGACATGGGTGCCGCGGGGCTCACCTGCTCCACCTGCGAAATGGGCAGCCGCGGCGAAGTCGGAATCGAAATCGAGCTGGACCGCGTGCCGCAGCGCGAAACCGGCATGACGCCCTACGAGATCATGCTCTCGGAATCGCAGGAGCGCATGCTGCTGGTGGCCGATAAGGGCCGCGAGGCGGAAGTCTTCGAGGTCTTCCGCAAGTGGGGCCTCGAGGCGGTGGAGATCGGGACGGTGACCGGCGACGGCCGCCTTCGTGTGAAACAGCACGGCGCCATCGTGGCCGACATCCCCAACCGCGAACTGGCCGACGAGGCGCCGCTCTACGACCGGCCGCTCACCGAGCCGCTGCGGCGCGTCCCTATGCAAGCTCCGGAACTGCCGCCCGCCGATGTAGATGCCGCCCTTCCCATACTGCTCGCCGCGCCGGACATCTGCTCCAAACGCTGGATCTGGCAGCAGTACGATTACCAGGTGCGCACCAACACGGTGGCCGGCCCGGGCTCCGATGCAGCCATCATCCGCATCAAGGAGACCGGCACTTCGGTGGCGATGTCGCTCGACGGCAACGGCCGCTACTGCTACCTCTCGCCCCGCGAAGGCGCGAAGCTGGCGGTGGCCGAAGCGTGCCGCAACCTTTCCGTCAGCGGCGCGCGCCCCGTAGCCGCCACCAACTGCCTCAACTTCGGCAACCCCGAGCGGCCCGAGATCATGGCGCAACTGGTGGAGGCCATCGAGGGGATGGCCGAAGCCTGCCGGTTTTTCGACACGCCGATCACCGGGGGCAATGTCAGCCTCTACAATGAAACGCTCGGCGAAGGCATCTATCCCACGCCCGTGCTGGGAATTGTCGGCCTGATGAATACCGATGCCCCGGTGCCGAGCGCCTTCCGCAATCTCGGCCGCACCATCATGCTGATCGGCGGGGTGGGGACCTGCGACGACACGCGCTTCGGAAGCACGCAGTACGCCAAGGAAGTGATCCGCCAGCTCTGGGGGTTGCCGCCTGCGCTCGACCTGGAATATGAACAGCGCGTGCAGTACGCCGTCCGCAGGATAATTGAAGAGGGGCTTGCGGAATCGGCGCATGACCTGAGCGATGGCGGGCTGGGGGTGGCGCTGGCGGAATGCTCGTTCGGTCCCGCCGAGATCGGGGCGCAGATCGATCTCGACAGCCATTTGCGTCCGGAGGTGCTGGTGTTTCATGAGGCGCCATCTCGCGTCCTCATTTCGACGGCCGAACCGAAACGAGTGGCGGCCATTGCCAAGAAGTTCGAAGTGGAGGCTCCTGTGGTGGGGATTACAATCGACAAGGGAATCGAAATCCGGCAGCGCAATGTGACGCTGGGTTCCTGGGATATCGCGGCACTCAAATCGGCTTACGACGGGGCTCTCGAAACGTATGTTCGATAAATTCCACGACGAATGCGGGGTGGTTGCGATTTACGGCCACCCGGAAGCGGCCAAACTGGGATACCTCGGGCTCTACGCGCTGCAGCATCGCGGGCAGGAGAGCGCCGGCATGTGCACCACGGACGGCACGGAAATTTTCATCCACAAGTCCATGGGCCACGTGGCCGACATCTTCACCAGCGACGTGTTGAAGACCCTGCCCGGCGATAAGGCCATTGGCCACACCCGGTACTCCACCGCAGGCGACACCGTGCTGCTGAACGCACAGCCGTTTTCGGTGGCCTGCAACAAGGGCCGCGTGGCCGTGGCGCACAACGGCAATATCACCAACGCCTCCGAGTTGCGGGCCCACCTGGAACGGCGCGGAGCGATCTTCCAGGCGTCCAGCGATACCGAGGTCATTCTGCACCTGGTGGCCCACTCCTCCGAGCGCACCCTGGCGGGCGCGCTGCGCGAGGCCCTGCTCCAGCTCGAAGGCGCGTTCTCGCTGGTTTTTCTGGCGCAGGACCGCGTCATCGTGGCGCGCGACCCGCACGGGTTCCGGCCGCTGGCGGTGGGAGAAATGGAAGTCTCGGGCGGCCGCAAGTGCTTCGTGTTCGCCTCCGAAACCTGCGCCTTCGACCTGATCGGCGCGGTGTACCTGCACGACGTGGATCCCGGCGAAATGGTGATCGTGGGCCCCGAGGGCATGACCCGCGAGCGCTGGGCGCCGGAACAGCCGCGCGCGCAGTGTGTCTTCGAGCACGTCTATTTTTCGCGTCCCGATTCGATTGTCTTCGGACGGTCGGTCGAGGAATCGCGCGAGAAACTGGGCCGCCTGCTGGCGCGCGAATGCCCGGCGGATGCCGACCTGGTCGTCCCCGTGCCCGATTCGGGAGTCGCGGCGGCCATCGGTTATTCGGCCGAATCGGGCCTGCCGTTCCGCCAGGCGCTGATCCGCAATCATTACGTGGGCCGCACCTTCATCGAACCCTCGCAGGCCATCCGCGATTTCGGAGTCAAGCTCAAGCTCAACCCGGTCCGCCACCTGCTGCAGGGCCAGCGCGTGATCCTGGTGGACGACTCGATCGTTCGCGGCACCACCAGCCGCAAGATCGTCCGCATGGTACGGCAGGCCGGCGCGCGCGAGGTCCACCTCCGCATTTCCTGCCCGCCTACCGTGTCGCCGTGCTTCTACGGGGTGGATACGCCTACGAAAGGCGAGCTGATCGCCTCCAGCCACACCACCGAGGAGATCCGCCGGTTCGTGGAAGCCGACTCCCTCGGGTATCTCTCGCTTGCATCGCTGCGGAAGGCGGTGGATGACGACCAGCGCCATGAGTATTGTTACGCCTGCTACACGGGCGACTACCCGACCGAGCTGGTGAACATCGAGCAGTTGATTGCGGCCCGCCAGAAACGGCACGGATGAACCCTTCGCTCGACGGCACCCGCCTGACCATCGCCGCCACTTGCACGGTGGCCCGCGCTACGACGTCGGCCGTTTCCCTCGCGCCCGAAGCGATCGCCCGGATGGAAGCCTCACGGGCGCTGGTAGAGCGCCTGGCCGCCGGCGACGACCCGATCTACGCCGTCAACACCGGGGTGGGCCTATTGGCCGACGTCCGCATCCCTCGCGAGCAGCTCGACCAGTTGCAGCGCAACGTGATCCGCTCGCACTCGACCGGCGTCGGCGACCCCTTGCCGCGGGAAGTGGTCCGCGCCATGATGCTCATCCGCGCTAACGTGCTGGCCAAGGGGCTCTCCGGCATCCGCCCCCTGGTGGCCGAGCGTCTCTGCGACCTGGTGAACCGGGGCGTCACCCCGGTGGTGCCATCGCAGGGCAGCGTAGGGGCCTCCGGCGACCTGGCGCCGCTCTCGCACATGGCCCTGGTGCTGATAGGCGAGGGCGAAGCCGAATTCGCCGGCGCGATCCTCTCCGGCGGCGAGGCGCTGCGCCGGGCCGGAATCGAACCGATCGACCTGCACCCCAAGGAAGGCATCAGCCTGATCAACGGCACGCAGGCGATGCTGGCCATCGGCTGCCTGGAACTCGAAGCCGCCGGGATACTGGCGAACACGGCCGAAGTGGTCTGCGCCATGACGCTCGATGCGCTCCGCGGAACCCCGCGGGCTTTCGACGAGCGGATTCACGGCGCTCGGCCGCAGACGGGCCAGGTGGAAAGCGCGCGGCGCCTGCGGCGGCTGCTCGAAGCCAGTGAGATCCGCGAATCCCACATCACCTGCCGGCGGGTGCAGGACGCTTACTCGCTGCGCTGCGCGCCGCAGGTGCACGGCGCGGTTCGCGACGCCCTGGCCGAGGCCCGGCGGGTCTTCGAAATCGAGCTGAACTCCGCCACCGACAACCCGCTGGTGTTCGACGATGGCATCCTCTCGGGCGGCAATTTTCACGGCGAGCCCCTCGCCTTCCAACTGGATTTTCTGGCGATCGCGCTCTCCGCCCTTGCCGGCATTTCGGAACGCCGCATCGACCGCCTGGTAAACCCCGCTTTGAACGAAGAGCTGCCGCCGTTCCTGGCCGGCCACGCCGGTCTGGAATCGGGCCTCATGATGGCGCAGGTGACCGCCGCCAGCCTGGTGGCGGAGAATCGCGTGCTCGCGCACCCGGCCTCCACCGGGTCCATCACCACTAGTGGAAACAAAGAAGACTTCGTCAGCATGGGGATGACCTCCGCCGTGAAGGTTCAGCGAATCGTGCGCAATACCCGCAACGTGCTGGCCATTGAAGCGCTCACCGCCGGCCGGGCGCTCGACCTGCTCGCCCCGCTGAAGACCAGCCCGGTGCTCGAAGGCGTGCGCGAACGCATCCGGCGGGTTTCGCCGCCGATTCAGGGCGACCGGCCGTTCTACCGCGACATCGCGGCCATCGAAGGCCTCATCGCCTCGGGCGAGCTTCAGGTCGAGTAAACCGCCACCGTAGTGATGGTGCGGAATCCCATGCGCTCGTAGAGGCGCAGCCCCGCGGGAGTCGATTGCAGGATCGTCTGCTCGACGCCGTGGCGGCTGCGGGCGTCTTCGATCGCATGCCGCATTACGGCCTCGCCGTAACCCTGCCGCTGGTAGCCGGGCAATGTGGCTACGTTGTACACACCGGCAACCCCGCTTCCCATCACGATGGCGGCGGTCGAAACCGGCACGCCGCCCAGGTAGCCGACATAAGCCGCGAACTCGTCCCACACCGTATCGCTGTTGAATACCTCGCGGAACCAGGCGTAAGGAACGTGAAAGCAGGCCGAGCCGATGGCGCAGAAAGCGTCCCGCGTCGACGGTTCGCATACCCGCCGCACGTCGAGGCCGGGCAGGGGCTTCACCGGCGGCAGAATTCGCTCGGCGATCATGCCGGGCAGGCTGACCGAATGCCGGAGACCCTGCTTCTGGAACAGCGCGCGCGAGCGGCGGCGGGTGCGGGGGTCCATCCAGTCTTCGCATACCCAGCAGGCCCATTCCTGGCCGCGCGTCTCGAAGTGTATGGAAGCCAGCAGGATGCGCTGCGTGAGTTCCGCTTCGCTCGATACCGGAGCGGAGAGGAACGAGGCGTTGAACATCTGAAAGGTCACCGCGGCCGATGCGATGCTGACACCGTGAAGCTCCCGGACCTCGCCCTCCGGGCGGCTGGCGGCGATCACCCGGAACGATTCGCGGAGGTTTTCAGCCACGGTCTGGTATGTCACCGCTTCCAGTATCGCAGGGGAGGCGCGCCGCGGCCACGAACCGCACGCGCAGAACCTGCTTTAACTTGAGCCAAATTCCTGATTCTGCTATCCTCAATAGGTTGAATTCATAACACAATTGTCCCTCCCGGCCGTGCCTGGCCGGGCCTACCTGAGAGGTTCACATGTCAGGCCATTCCAAATGGGCCACCATTAAGCACAAGAAGGCGGCTTTGGACGCCAAGCGCGGAAAGAGTTTCACGCGCATCATCAAAGAGATTTCGATTGCCGCCCGCAATGGCGGCGACCCGGACGCCAACCCGCGCCTGCGCACCGCCATTCTCGCCGCCAAAGCCGTCAGCATGCCGTCCGACAACATCAAGAAGGCCATCATGCGCGGCACGGGCGAGCTGGAGGGCGGGCAGATCGAAGAAGTGATGTTCGAAGGCTACGGGCCGGGCGGCGCCGCCGTGCTGGTCAACGTGGCCACCGATAACCGCAACCGCACCGTCAGCGAGATCCGCCATGTCTTCTCCAAGAACGGGGGAAATATGGGCGAGCAGGGCAGCGTCGCCTGGATGTTCGAGCGCAAGAGCCAGATCTTCGTTCCCGGTGAAAAGACCACGGAAGACCAGCTCCTGACCATCGTCCTCGACGCCGGCGCCGACGACCTGCGCCGCGATGACGAGCGTTGGGAAATTCTCTCCGCGCCCGAAGCCCACGAAGCCGTACTCAAAGCGCTCGAGGCCAACCACCTGGCGAGCGAGGAAGCCAGCATCGCCATGGTTCCCAAGAACCTGATCAAGCTGGAGGGCAAAAACGCATCCGGCATGCTGAAGCTCAGCGAGGCTCTCGAAGAGCACGACGACGTGCAGAACGTCTACTCCAACTTCGATATCGACGAGAAAGAGCTGGAGGCGCTGGCGCAGTAACGTGCGCGTCCTGGGCATCGACTGCGGCTCGGAGAAGACCGGCTACGGCGTGATCGATAGCGACGGAGCAGGCCACCGCATGATCGCCGCGGGCGTCATCCGGACCAATACCAGGTGGCCGTTCGAGAAACGGCTGCTCGAAATCGCCAACGGCCTTCGCCGCCTCATCCGGGAACATGCTCCCGAGGCGGGCGCCGTCGAAGGCGTCTTCTACTCCGCCAACGTGAAGACCGCGCTCAAGCTGGCGCACGTTCGCGGCATCGCCCTGCTGGCCATCGCGGAAGCAGGGATGGAGCTGGCGGAGTACTCTCCGCTGGAGGTCAAAACCAGCGTGGTGGGATACGGCCGGGCGGAAAAATCGCAGGTACAACTGATGGTGCGTACCCTGCTCGGGCTGCCGGAGGCAATCGAGTCCGAGGACGCCGCCGACGCCCTGGCCGTGGCCATCTGCCATGCCACACACGAAGCCACCAGCCGCCGGCTGGTGTAAGCGAGGGGACCGAATGAAGTGGGTGTTACTTCTTCCGCTGCTGGCAGGCAGCCTGTTCGGCGGTGACGGGGCGCGAATCTTCTACTCCAAAAGCTTCCCCGGGAGCGATCCAGCCTACGTGGAAATCACCCTGGACCAGGCCGGCAGCGCCGTATACAAGGAATCTCCCAACGACGACCTGCCGCTGAAGTTCCACCTCACGCCCGCCGAAACCGCCGAGGTCTTCGCCCTGTCCGACAAGCTCGACCACTTCAAGAACCCCCTCGAGTCCGGCCTCAAAGTCGCCTTCATGGGTGACAAGACCTTCCGCTACGAGAACGGCGCCGAGAAGCACGAGGTCAAGTTCAACTATTCGGCGGATCCCTCGGCACAGGCCTTGCAGGACTGGTTCGAGCGCATGGCCGAATCCGAAGAGCACCGCATCGACCTGGAACGCGCCGCCAAGTACGACCGGCTCGGAGTGGACAAAGCCCTGCGCGTCCTGTGGTCCGCCATGGAGCGCAAGCGCCTGGTGGGTCTCGACCAGTTTCTGCCCACGCTCGACCGGATCGCCAACAATGAATCCTACATGCACACGGCCCGGCAGAAGGCGGCGGAACTCGCCGACGCGATTCGCGCAACCAAGCCATGAGGCGCCTGCTCGCAGCGCTCGGTCTCATCCTGGCGATCGCCGCCGCGCAGCAGAAGTCCTCCTCCCCTTCCCCCGAACAGCAGGACCTGGACCGCGCCCTCTCCGAGGCCGGAGCCAGCCCTGTCGAATTCCTGCGCGCCATCGAAAGCCATCTTGCGAAATATCCGAACTCGCCGCGCAAGCCGGAATTGGAGCGCGCGGCCGTCCGCGCCGCCATGGACGCCAATGACACCCGCCGCATTATTCTCTACGGCGAGCGCGTGCTTGTGCGCCAGCCCGATGATCTGCAGATCCTGGAACCGGTGGCGCGGTCCCTCGTGTCCGCCGGGTCTCGCGACGCCGCCATGCGCGGTTTGAAATACGCACAGCGGTACCGGGAACTGGTGGCCGCCATGCGCAAGAATCGCCCGCACGACGCCGAATGGCAGAACCAGGTGGACCGCGGGATCGCCCGCGCCTTGCGCTACGAGGCTCGTGCCACCGGCAACCTCGGGCAGCCGCTGGAGGCCCTGGCGCTCGCCCGCCGCGCCTTCGAACAGTTTCCCAGCGCCGAAGCTGCGCGCGAAATCGCCTGGTGGCAGGAGAAGCTAGGCAATTTCGCGGACGCCGCTCGGGCCATGGCCGACGCGTTCACCATCCAGGATCCCCAGGCCACCCCCGACAGCCGCGCCAAGGATCGCATCCGCATGGGTGAGCTCTGGGTCAAGGCGAAGGGTTCCGAGGCCGGCCTCGGCGACCTGGTGCTCGAAGCCTACGACCGCAACCTCGGCCTGGTCCGCGCCCGCGAGATGCGTATGCGCACCAGCGATCCCAATGCCCGGCTCACCGACCCCATGCAGTTCACCTTGAGCGGCCTCGATGGCAGCAAGCTCCAGATGTCCTCCCTCGACGGCAAGGTCGTGGTCTTCGACTTCTGGGCAACCTGGTGCGGCCCCTGCCGTGTGCAGCATCCTCTTTACGCGCAGGTCAAGCAGCGTTTTCAGGACAATCCCGACGTGGTGTTCCTTTCGATCGACACCGACGAAGACCGCGCCCTCGTGAAGCCCTTCCTCGCCACAGCCAAGTGGCCGGACCGGGTGTATTTCGAGGACGGCCTTTCCCGTGCCCTGGAAATCACCTCCATCCCGACCACCATCGTGACCGACCGCAAAGGCGCGATCTTCAGCCGCATGAACGGCTTCACGCCCGAACATTTCGTCGAAACGCTGACCGCCCGGATCCGCGGCGCGCTGGAGGACTGATCCGAACCCGCTTTCGGAGAGATCGCGGCCCGCGCCTACATCCGCGCCAGCCGGATTCCTCCGTTCGACGTGCTCAAGTCGAGCAGCGCTCCTCCGCTGCCGATCTGCGCGTCCAGATAGTTCTTATTGAACTCGCCCTGCGTGCGGACCTCGAAATCGGTATTGATGTGCGAGTTGCTGGTGCGCGCCACCACGTGCGCGTTTAGGTCGCCCAGCACGTTCACGGTGATCCCGGCGTTGTTCGTGTGAGCGCGCAGGTCGCCCCGGTAGTTGGCCGGAATGGTCAGCTCGATGCTGCCGTTGGACGTCTCTGCCCGTACCGGGCGATCGGCCCGCCCGACCTCCGCATGGATGCTCGCGTTCGAGCTGGTGGCGTCGACCGTCCCGGTGACGCGGTCCACCTGAATGCGCCCGTTCGAAGTGTGAACCACCGCGTCCCCGTCGATCGCCGTCAGCTCGATACTTGCGTTGGACGTTTGAGCGTCAAGGTTGCCCTTGAGGTTCCGCACCTGAATCTTGGCGTTGGAAGTCTTCAGCCGGGCCGGGCCGACGCCGTCGGAAGTGAAGATATGGCCGTTTGACGACGTGATGCGATCGAGCAGAACGCCTCGCGGCACCCGGATCACCAGGCTGGCTCCCTGCCGGTTTCCGCGGTCGAAGGGCCGTACCACGCGGATATCGGCGGAGTCGGCGCTGTGGTCGATGCTCACGGGCAGCGCGTCGGCGGCCGCCTGGCTGGGGCCGTACTTGGTGCCGCTGATATCGATGGTGTTCTGGTCCCATCCCGAAATCTCCACCGAACCGTTGAAAGTCTCCACATTCAGGCGGCCGCCGGAGTTCAGCGGATAACTGTAGTGGAAATCGCGGTTGTAACGTTCGAAGGGTCCGAAATCCGCATCGCAGGCGGTGAGGCAGAGCAGGCCGGCTGCGAGCGCCGGAATCATATACTTCATGCGCATTGGCTGTCCTCGACCTGTAATATACGAAATGGCTCCGCCTTTTGTTCCGGCGGACCGCGTCCCGAACTCTGTATACTGGCTTTTCAGGCCTACGGAGGAGGTGAGCCTTATGCTTCGTTTTGCGATACCAGCCGTACTTTCCCTTTTCATTTTGACGTCGTGTTCGAAACAGCCTGCCGCGCCGGCGAATGCGCCGCACGCCACGGTGACTCTGCGCGACGGCACGCAGGTCGCCGGCAAAGTAATCGAAAATTCGGCCTCTGAAATGAAGCTCGCGGGGGATGACAGCATCACCCGCACCATCCCGATGTCGCAGGTAAGGTCGGTGGCCTACGACGACGCGGCGGCGCCTGCCGCCAGCGCCGCGGCCTCCCCGGATGCCGGCGCTGCGCCCGCCCCCGCAGCTCCCGTCCCCGCAGCTCCGGCCGCGTCCGCGGGCGCCGCCCGCCCGGAGCGCCCGGCCGAACCCGAAGCCGATCATGAGAATCACTACCACCCCAAAGCCGCCGCCGTCACTACCCAGACTTACGAAGTGGCCTCCGGCACCCAAATCTCCGTCCGCACCGAAGAGAGCATCGATTCCGGCAAAGCCGTGGAGGGTCAGACCTTCCCCGCCGAAGTCACGAAAGACGTGCATGATCCTTCCGGCGCCGTTGTCATTCCGCGCGGTGCCAACGCCATGATCGTGATCCGCTCGGCGTCCAAAGGCGGACACTTCAGAGGCGCGTCAGACCTGTCCCTCGACCTGGCCTCCGTGGCGATCGACGGCCGTCAGTACCAATTGGAGACGGTCAACCTGTCGGAACGCGGCCGCGATGGCATCGGCAAGAATAAGCGAACCGCCGAGTTCACCGGTGGCGGTGCCGCGCTCGGCGCCATCATCGGCGCGATCGCCGGCGGCGGCAAGGGGGCCGCGATCGGCGCCGGATCGGGCGCCGGCGCGGGCGCGCTCACCCAGATCCTCACCCGCGGCGGATCCATTAAAGTGCCGGTCGAATCCATCCTGACTTTCCGGTTGGAACGTCCGCTGCGAGTGATAGCTGCCCAATAGGAATATTGGCATCCACGATAAAGTGGTGCTAAACTCCTGAATGGGTTTACCGGCCCGGATTTTTTCGGATTTGGACCAACCGGTTCAGGAGAATTCATGATTAAGAAATTCGTACTGGCGTTCGCCATACTGGCACTCGCCGCCGCGTTTGCGGGCAGCGTTTCGGGTATCAGCTACAAGATCACCCTCATGCAGCCTTCCGTTGTGAAGGGGACCGAACTGAAGGCTGGCGAGTACCGGCTGCAGATTCTCAACGAGACCGCCACCATTACCGCACGCAAGTTCACCTTGGATGTTCCGGTGAAAGTCGAAACCAACGAGCGCAAATACGAGAGCAACGCAATCCGCTACACCGAACAGGATGGGAAGCTGACGATTTCCGAGATCCGGATCGGCGGCACCAAGACCAGGCTTTTGATTAGTCAGTAACCGTCCAACGTCGGAGGGGCCGGGCACCGCCCGGCTCCTTTTGTCACCGGAGGCCGGCAGGATCGGCGAAAAAGCCCCTGATCAGCATCAGGTTTCGCATCTGCCGGTAGCCCAGGTTCTCCAACACCGCGGCCAGGAAAGTCCGCTTGAGTTGCGCCGGTTCCGGCCCGCGGTCGCCGGCAAGAGCCGTCAGAACTACCGCGGCGGTCGAAACCACGATTCCCGAACCCACGCTGGCGAGCAGGAAGAATAATACCGTCGGGATGTCCACCTGTCCCACGATCCAGCCAACCAAAGCCAGCGGATAGCCGGCGGTTTCGAGCAGCGGTTTGATGAGCCGGAACCAGAGAAAACCCCACCGGATCCGCCGGTCCGCCCCGCGCGGCCAACCGAGTGACATCCGCGCCAGTTCGGCCTGGTCGCGGACGACGTGCCGGTAGAGATCCCGCCCGCCGGCCGGCTCAGGGGGAAAAATGACCGGCTCGGCAACCAGGGCGACACGATACGGCGCCTTCGCAACTCGCGCCGCGGCGTGCAGCCGCAGGCATAATTCCGCCGCTCCGGCCCGAAAGCCGTGGGCGGCCACGACCGCATCGCGTCGCACCAGAACCGCCGCCCCAGGGACGGGCAGCAACATGTTCCATCCCCGGAAAGCGGCGCAGCGGACCAGCCAGGTTCGCAGGAATGCGCATGCCGCAAACCGCGCGGCCCAGTTGCCGGAAGGAGGCGCGGCGGACACTCCGCAGACCGCGACCGTCTCCTCGGGCTGCTCCAGCATGGGGCGAATCAGGCGCAGCAACAGGTTCGGCTCGAACCGGCTTCCCGGCTCCACCCACCCGATCACCGGGTACATGGCAATGTTCACGCCGGCGTTCAGGGCGTCGTTGCTGCCGCCCGCTGCCTTGTCCACCAGCACCATGCGCACCGGGTCGTACGATTCGTAAACACCGTTCACGGGGGCGGATTTCAAATCCTGCGAAGAACGCCTGGAGACCGGGCCGAGCCGGAATTCCGCCATCCACCGGTCTCGCTCCAGCGGATCGGCGCCATCGAGCACCACCACGACCTCATGATTTCCGGAGAACAGGTCGAGCAGGCGGCGCACCCACGCGCGGGATTCAGGCGAGGCATCGGGAGGCGATGTGACCATGGAAACACCCGGCGCCATGGGGGACTTCAACAGCAGGCTGTCGTCGTCGCGCACGGCGCGCAGCGCCCGCTGCGCCACGTGGTAGCCCTGAATCAGCGCATACGATGCTACGCCCGCGGAGATCAACAGGGCAAGTGAGATCGACAGCAACGCCGCCGCGGCAATCGTCATGGCCGCGCGCCTCCCCCGGCGCGAACCAGGGCCGCCCGGGCCACCTCGGCGGTTACTTTGTTGGGACCGGCGGTCATTTCCTCCAGGACCTTCCATCCGCGCGGCGGCATCTGCGCCATGGCGGCGGCGGCCCGCCGGGCCACTTCCACGCCCTCCCCTTGCATCAACGCGGCCAGGTGCGGCAGGCTCTCCTCCATCCGCAGGCGGCCGGCGCTGAGTGCGGCCGCCCCGCTCACTTCGGGGTCGGATTCCGCGATGGCGCGTAGAATCGCGGCTCGTCCCTCGGGCGTCTGGGGAACCATCGGCGCCAGGCCGAGCGCGCGCAGCCTGACCGCCCTGTCCGGATGTTCCAACAGGCGCGGCAGTTCCGGCACCACCACCGCCCGCTGCCAGGCCGAGAGCACATCCAGCCCCGCCAGAACGACAGCGTTTTCCGGAGAGGAAAGCGCCTCGGGAATGGCCCGCTCCGCAAGCTGGGCCGCGTGCCGCCGTAAATCCTCAGCCAGCACGGCGCGCGTCAGAAGGTCGCTTGACAGGGCAAAATCGAAAATCGATTCGAGGGTCTCGGTCTCCCCCGACTGGATCAAGCCGCGCGCCGCGGAAACCCGGACTTCATCGTCCGGCTCCTGAAGCGCCGCCTGCAGGATATCGCCGGCCAGGCGGCGGCAGGGTTCGTAGGCACAGATGAACGCCAGGCGGGCGAACACCTCGCGCTTCCGTGCGAGGTCGGACGTGTGCGCCTCGGCGCACCAGTCGCGAACCATTCCCAGTTCCAGGGTCAGTTCGCAGAGCCGTTCGCGCGCGCCTCCGCCCACGGCGCCGCGGAAGGAAAACAGGACCTCGGCCAGGGCTTCCGCATCCTCGTTATAGAAGCGGCGGAGGTCCTGCACCTTGTCGGCCCCCGAAAGATAGTCCACCAGGATGCGGCGAATCTCCGGCGCAATCCGGGCAACCGCCTGCTCCCGGCGCCTCCGCCTCAGAGTGCGCAGCAGCGCGATATCGAACCACGCCAGAATTACCGCTTCACAGCAGCCCACGAAGGCAGCGGCGGCTCCCAGTACGACACCCGTCATCGCGCCAGCAGCCGCTTCAATCTCGCCACCAGTTCCATGGGGCTGAATGGCTTCACGACATAGTCGTCGGCGCCCAGGGCGAATGCTCGAATGACGTCATTCTCCTGCTGCCGGGCCGTCAGCAGCAGCACCCTTACGGGCAGCGCTTCGGCTCGAATCGCGGAAAGAACCTCGTATCCGTCCATGCCGGGCATGTTGACGTCCAGCACGGCGGCGTGCGGCTTGACGCGGCGCAAGGTCTCGATCGCCGTGCTGCCGTCGGCGGCAGTCAGGCACTCCATGCCGAAGTTCTCGATGGCGGCGCTCACCAGGACGAGCACCGTCGGATCGTCGTCTGCGATCAGCACCTGTAGCCGTCCCGGTTTGCCGGCAGCCTGCGGACGCTGGGGAGCGGCCGGCTGCTCGGCGGAGGCGGGCCGCGAGCAGGCCAGGCTGAGCCGCATGAGTGCCTCGTCCACCTCCCACGGATCCATCAGGAATTCCACGCCCGGCTCCTGCGCCGCGTCGATCGTGAGCAGCTGGTCGCGGGCACCGGCGAATACGAGGGGAGCGGAACCGGCCTCGCGGCGCACGCTCATCCAGTGCGATCCGAGATTTTCGGTTCGCACACTGATCACCACCAGGTCGCAGGCGCGAACGGCGGGCGAGTCCACAGGCTCTGAAACTGGAAAGGAAACGGCTTCGGCACGAGCCCGCTCGAGCGCCACCGACATCCGCTGCTCTTCGTTCGCCGGAAAACCCACGAGCGCAGCACGCTTGCCGCTCAGGGCGTCCAGCACGGCGGCCGGAATCGGGGCGTCGCGAGCCTCGCGGGGGGTGCTGAATGCCAGCACCAGGTTTGCCAGCGACTCGCGCAACTGCCCGCTGTCCAGCGGACGCTCGCGCAGCACGGCTTCCACCTCGCGGGAAAGGCGGCTGATGGCCGTATAGCCGAGCAGCCCGGCCGCGCCGATCCACTGGTGCACCGCGCGGGACACCTCGTCCGGCCGAAACTCACCCTCCAGGTCCCGCAGCCATTGGCGCGCCAGTTCGTGTCCTTCGTCCAGAAAGCGTCGCCGCAGCGCGAGCATCTCGGCCTGCGGCAGGGTTTCATTTCCGGGCTTCGGGCTTTCCGCCGGCGGAGTCTGGGAACGCCGGTCCAGGTACCCCCGGATACGGTTACCCAAGGCACGGGTGTCGATGGGCTTGGTGATGTAGCCGTCGCAACCCGCATCGATCGCCTTCTGCTCGTCGCCCTTCATGGCAAATGCCGTCAGCGCGACTACAGTGATATCCCGAGTGCTCTCGTCACTCTTGATGCGGCGCGTCAGTTCCAGCCCGTCCATCCCCGGGAGTTGGATGTCGGCGAGCACGAGGTCCGGATGGCAGCTCCGGAGTAACTCCAGGGCGTCCTCCGCGCTGGGCGCCGTCAAAACCTTGTAACCCTCATTTACCAGGAGAATACGGGTAAGCTTGAGGTTGACCGGGGTATCATCGACGATCAATACAGACTCTCCCGCCATCATCAGGTAGTTTAGCGTACACCGCACTCGCTCACGGTGTTCACGGGTAAAATTGCCGAAAAAACACTCCCTTGTCCGGGAGTGCTGCGAACTTCGACGGTACCCCCTTGCGCCTCTACAATATGGCGGGTCAAAGCCAGACCCAGACCGGTCCCCTGCTCGGCTTTCCGGCTGTTCGGCAGTTGCTGGAACTCGTGGAACAAGAGCGGCATCTCCTCCGGCGAAATTCCTACTCCGGTATCTTCTACATCCACACGCACCGAACCTGCGGCGGTCGGATGCGCCCGTATGCAAACCCGCCCGCCCCGCATCGTGAATTTCACGGCGTTGGAAAGGTAGTTGTACAACACTTGCTTGAATCGCGCCCGGTCGATGACGCCGTTCAAGCCAGCGGGTACATCCGTCTGAACTTCGATGCCCTTCCTCTCGGCCATTGGACGGAGCACGTCACGAACCTCGTGGATCAGTGCGTCGATCTCGCAAGGTTCGGGCCGGAACTCCATTTTCCCGGCTTCCACCTTGGAGAGATCGAGAATGTCGTTGATGAGCTGCAGCAGGTGGCGGGCGCTGGTGAGGATGTCGCCCAGGATCTCCTTCTGTTCCGCGGCGACCGCCCCCAGCTTTTCGTCGTACATCATTTCGGAAAACCCGATGATGCCGTTGAGCGGCGTCCGCAGTTCGTGCGAAACCGCAGCCAGAAAGCGGCTTTTCGCTTCGGTGGCCGAGCGGGCCGCATCCAGCGCCCGCGCCAGTTGCTCGTTCTTGCTGCTGAGCTCCAGGGCGTACTGCGCCACTTTCCGCGCGGCCATGGCCGCGAGATTCCGCTCCGTGACGTCGAGCAGAGACCGGCAGACGCCGATCACCTCCCCATCCGCGCGGCGAATGAGGCTCTCCCGGATCTCGACCGTGATGCGCGAGCTGTCCTCCAGCAGAAAATCGCACTCGAACGGATCGGTTTCCTGTGCCGTGGCCATCCGTTGGAGCATGGCCTCGCGGAAGCTCTGCTGTTGATCGGGGGCCACGAAATCCCACGCCTTGCGGCCGAGAATCCGGTCGGGGGTGGTCTTCAGCAGCTTCGATACCTCCTGGTTGAAGCGGCGGATCGTGCCTTCGACGTCGGTCTCTTCGTAGGGAATGGGCGCGCGGTCGAACAGGTCCCGGTACCGGCTTTCGCTCTCCCGCAGTTCGCGTTCACGGCCTCGC
The DNA here is from genome assembly GCA_963778675.1 of Bryobacterales bacterium. GTDB lineage: Bacteria > Acidobacteriota > Terriglobia > Bryobacterales > Bryobacteraceae > CAWCDJ01. The sequence continues at coordinate 1,107,373 of CAVZVI010000014.1, read as the reverse complement.
ATCAGGTAGGCGGCGTCCTCGAGTTGGTGGGCCAGGGTGGCGATCTCATCGGTGCCCGTGGGAAAAGGCGCCAGCGGCAATCCGTGGGCCAGCCGGCGGGCGTTTTCCTGGACTGCCCGCAACCGCCGCGCCAGCTTATCAGCGATCAGCAGGTGCATGAACAGGGCGCCGAGCAGGCCCAGGACTCCGCAGCAGGCCAGGATCCCGGAGAGCCTGCGGCGGGCGGCGTCCCGGCGGGCGATCAGGTCGGCGACCTGGAGCTCGTGCAGCCGGTCCGGCGGAAGACCCATCTGCGCTTCGCGATTTCGATATTCGCGCTCAATAGCCTGCTCGGCCGCGATCGACTCCGTACCCACCCAGCGGACGGCGAACATGGCAACGAACAGCGCCACGATGGGTATCGAGAGAATCGCGACACCCTTCGCGCGAAGGGACAAGCCGGAAAAGCTTGCGCCGCCGCTCGGACGCCGAGGATAGGAATCCGGGGTCATTGTTCCAAGCCGACCCCCATTTTACGACCCGGTACCCTCGGTATACCAAAAAGATAGCCCGGTACTAACTGAAGATACTACGGTGAATCCTTGGACCGAACGTTGCGGGGGTGCGCCTTCGGTGCACGGGCAGGCGAAGGACTGCCCTACCTGTGCTATGACTAGACTGGATGGATCGCATCGGGCGATATAAAATCGTCAGGGAGCTCGGACGGGGAGCCATGGGGGTGGTGTACCACGCCATCGACCCGAACATTGGCCGTCCGGTTGCCATCAAGACGATCGCCCTGGGCACGGTTCGCAAGCCCGAAGAGCAGGAGCGCATGCGCGAACGGCTCTTCCGTGAGGCGCGCTCGGCGGGCATCCTGTCGCATCCCGGAATCGTCACAATCTACGATGTGGAGCAGCAGGGCGACCTCGCCTACATCGCCATGGAGTACGTGGACGGCCCGACGCTCGACCAGTTGCTCTCGGAGGTCAACACCCTTCGTCCGGAGCAGATCTTCGGCATTCTCGGGCAGACCGCGGTCGCTCTCGACTACGCGCACCAGAAGGGCATCGTGCACCGCGACATCAAGCCGGCCAACATCATGATCGCGGCCGACGGCACGACCAAGATTGCGGATTTCGGAATCGCCAAGATCACCGCCTCGGAGCAGTTCACCATGACCGGTTCGATCGTGGGAACGCCGCACTACATGTCCCCCGAGCAGGTGCAGGGCCTCACCGTGGACGGCCGCTCCGACCAGTTCTCGCTGGCCGTGATCGCCTTCGAGATGCTGACCGGCGAGAAGCCTTACACCGGCGAGAATCTGACCACAGTGGTCTACAAGATCGTGGCCGAGGAGCCGGCGCCGCCGCACCGCATCAACCCTACCCTGAGCCGCGAAATCGAGATGGTCATCCAAAAAGGGCTTTCGAAGAAGCCCGAAGACCGTTTCCGCTACTGTCAGGAGTTCACCGGAGCATTGGAGAAGGCCTGCGCCTCCAGCAAGGGCTGGAAGCCGATGCCGCGCGGCGGCAGCCTGAACGAGCCGACCGCATTGGACGCGGCCAGGCCGCCCATCTCGCTGCCCCCGGCCCGTAAGCCGCTGCGTTCCGCACGCCCCGGCGAGACCGCGACCACCGAGGTTCGCGCCGAGCGCAAGGGCAGTTTCCTGACGTTTCTGCTCGCCATGCTGGTCGCGGCTGGACTGCTCGCGCTGATCGGATGGCAGGCGCTCCCGTGGCTGTCGCAGAAGCCCCAGGCCCAGGAGACCGCACAACAGCAGCCGCCCCGGACGGACACGTCGCCGGCCAGCCAGCAGGCTCCCCCGCCCCAGGTTCCGGCAGCCACTCAGGCAGCGAGTCAGGGAACGGCCGCGGCGGACCAAAAACCAAGTCCGATGGCGCCCGTCGAGCCGGCGAAGGAGCAGCCCAAGCCGGAAGAGCCTAAAGTGGAAGAACCCAAGGTGGAGGCGGCGAAGACCGAAGTTCCGAAAGTCGAAGCCCAAAAACCGGAATCTGCGAAACCGCCGCAGCGGACGGAGGTTCCCGAAGCTCCGATTCGAATCCGGCAAGCGCCCCCAACCCCGCCGCAGCCTCAGCCGGTGGACGTGATCAGCAGTCCCGGTGGAGCCACCGCCACGCTGGACGGCCGCCCCGACACGGCGTGCACCACGCCTTGCAGTTTGAATGCCCTTCCCGGCCGGCATACGGTGTCAATCACCATGCCCGGATACGGTATCGAGCGCCGCGACGTTTACGTCGGCAACTACCCCCTGGAGATGCAGGCGGTGGTGCTCCGTCCGATCGGCGGCAGCCTGATGCTGACGAGCGACCCCCCAGGCGCGAGCGTGATGGTGGACGGCAAACCCACCGGGCAAGTCACCCCGGCCGAGTTGCGGCTCAAGCCCGGCTCCTACCGCGTCACGATCGAGAAGGACGGAAGACAGGCAACGCAGACTGTGGAGATCCGGTCGGGCATAAGCTATCTGAAGATTCTCCTCGGCCAGTAAGCGCATCGAGATCCCAGTTTCGCCGTTCCACGATCGTCCGCGGCTCGTAGGTGTGGCCGGCCGCCAGGCGGCGCTCTTCGCGCCGCGCGGCCCATAGAAGCACCGGCCCCAGCGCGCGGCTCACCACCCGCGTCATTATGCCGAACTCCCGGCCGATCTCTTTGCGCAGTCCCCGGACTTTTTCCGCTACCGTCCTGTTGGTGCGGCGCAGGTGCTTCTCCATGGCCCACAAAGCGGCGGCGTAACCGTCCTTCAGGGCCCGCCCTTCCCGGGCGAAGCGCGCACGCACCCGCGCGTCCGGGTCGTCTTTGTAGCGCTGCCAGCCTTCGAGCGTAGTCCGGCAGATACGGTAAATGCTGGGACCGTTGCGCTCGAAATCGCGGCGGAACGCCCAGTCGAGCAGGCGTTTGGAATCTTCGCGCGAGATCGCGGCGTGCTCGAAATTGAACTGGTGCTGGCCGTGAATGTCGGCCAGGTCCACACCCTCCAGCATGCGCCCCTCTTCGGTCATCTGGTGGAACAGGGGCGTGCCCGGCACCGGCGTGTACAACATGAACTGGTGAAAATCCGTATCGTGCGCCACGGCGTGCTCGATTTCAGAGTGGATGTTTTCGGGCGTGTGGTGCTCCAGCCCCACAATGGTCGAGCCCAGCAGCTTGATGCCGTGCTTGCGCAGCTCGGCGGTAAGGGTCAGCGTGTCGGAGCCTTCCAGCTTTTTGTAGCTCGATCGCGGCGATTCCAGCCCCATCCAGATCCAGGAGACGCCCAGTTCCACCAGCTCCCGCATGGTGTACTGCCGGATGGCGTTGGCCGACGAGAAGACGTACAAGGACCACGCCTTGTTGTGCCGCTTCATGCGGTCGAGAAGTTCCATCGCCCGCCGCTTATGCAGCAGGAAATTCTCGTCCATCATGAAGAACGACTTCACCTGAAGACGATGCTCCATCTGCGACATGACGCTGAACAGCTCCTCGCCCGTGTCGTAGAAGTTGAGGTACTTTCCCTTGCCGCCGAAGAATGCCGAAGTGGTGCAGAAGTTGCAGCCCATGGGGCAGCCCACCGAGGGAATGATGGTGGCCGCGGTGGTTCCCTTCGTTTGCGGGAGCTTGATCCCCAGGGTGCGCGCATCGAATCCGGAAACGATCTCCGGGTGGCGGACCGGCGCGGATTCGTCCTCGCCCAGGAACCGGCGCATCCAACTGATGCCGTCGCCGCGCACGATGTGATCGGCATCCACCATGTCTTCGACACCCGGGATCGCCGCGACGTGGCCGCCGATCACGATGGTCGAATGCGGAGACACGCGGCGGATGATGCGGCACATCTCGCGGACTTTTCCGACATTGACGATGATCGACGAGATGCCGACGATGTCGTAGTCGTGCGCCTGAAGCTCGGCTTCAAACGACTCCCGCGTGGGGAAATCCAGCACCGTGGTGGGAGCAGAGATGTTCTGCTGAATCATGAGGATACCCCAGGAGCGGTGGAACATCCGCAGGGAGAACGGTCCCTGTTCGCGGGTCACCTGGTTGTGGTAGAGCTCCATGGGGTTGATCCTGCGGCTGCCGAAGGAGTCGTCCTGGGCGTACGGACCGAAGACCGAGCTGAGCAGGATGCGGGCGTGCGTTCCTTTGGGATGTGGTTGCATTTCAGGAGTTTAGGTCCCTAATAGCTCAATGTAGCACCGCCGGTTGAAGCGGAACGTCATACTTTTGTCGCAGAACGCTATCATCGGTTATGCGCAGACCGGCACTTTTGCTGCTACTCGCCTCCCTGGCAGCCGCCCAACCACTGCCCGAGGCCCTCCGGGGCCGGATCCAGGGCTTCCAGGGGACGGTCTCCCTCTACGCCAAGAATCTGGACACCGGTGTGACCGTGGGAATCCGCGATACCGACCCCGTGCGCACCGCCAGCACGATCAAGCTGCCAATCCTCTGCGCCGTTTTCGACCTGGTGGCGCGCGGCCAGGCAAAGTGGACCGATCCGCTCACCATTACGGCGGCGGAGAAGGTCTCCGGCTCGGGCGTGATTGCCTCCGAACTCTCCGACGGCGTCCAGCTACCCCTCCGCGACGTGACACACCTCATGATGGTGCTCAGCGACAATACCGCGACCAACATGATCCTGCAGCGCTTCACGGCGGACGCGGTGAACGCCTACCTCGACCGCATCGGCATCAAGACCACGCGGTCGCTACGGAAGATTATGGGCGGCAATGGCACCGAACAGGGCTGGTCGGCTGCCGGCAAGCTACCGGAGAACCGGAAGTACGGCCTCGGCGTTTCGACGCCCCATGACATGGTGACGATCCTGGAACGCCTGGAGCAGGGTGAGATCGTCAGCCCCGAGGCGTCGCAAGAGATACTGGCCGTGATGAAGCGCTGCCAGGACGGAACGGGCATCCGGCGCAGAATGGGCGACCTGACGGTGGCCAACAAGACCGGCGCCCTCGACGCATTGCGTTCGGACGTAGGGATCGTCTACTCCAAAGGCGGCCGCATCGCCATGGCGATCACCGTGGACGGAATGCCGAAACCGGACTGGAGCCCGGACAACCCGGGCTCGCTGCTGATCGCGGACCTGGCCAAAATGCTGGTGGACGGGCTGGGGAAGAAGTAGGTTCCGGGGGCCTTGCTGTTCAGGCCAGAGCCTTTCCGTATAGCACGAGCAAGCGGCCCCACGCCTTCTCGGCCTGCGGCTCGTTGTAAACCCGCGAATCCGGCGGACACCAGCCATGCGCGGCGCCGGCGTACACTTCGATCTCCGCAGGCAGGTTCGCCTTAGCGAACGTCTCTTTGAGGACGGTCTTGTCATTGGGCGACCGCGCGTCGTCATTCGCCGCAATCGCGATGAGGAACTGCGCCTTGGATTTGGCGGCCTGAAGGTGCGGACTGTTCGGCTGATCGGTGACGAGGCCGCCGCCATGGAATGAGGCGACTGCTCCGACACGATCGGGCACGGCGGCCGCGGTACGTAACGCAATCGGGCCGCCCATGCAATAACCCTGTGTACCCATTTTGCGATTCTTGGCAACCGGCGCTTGCCCGTCCAGCCAGCCGATGAACGCCTTCGCATCCGTCATCTGCGTGGTCTCGTTCAGAGCTCGCGCGAGCGGCATCAACTCCTGGACCGCGGTTGCGGCGCCGGCTTCGGCGGTCGGAGCTTTCTTGACGCGGTAGAACGGATTTACCACCAGCACCGCATACCCCGATTCGGCGAGACGTTTGCCCATCTGGCGGAACGCCGGCCGCAGCCCGAAGATGTCCGGCCACATCAGAACGCCCGGAGACGTGCCGCTCGACGGATGCACGAAGTAGCAGTCTGCGGTGCCGTCCGGCGTCGTTACGTTCACGTCCGATTCCGTCACGGTGACCGCGTTGGCAACTCGCGGCAGCATCATGGCGACGCCTGCTCCCAACATGACGCCGAATTGCTTTCGTGTCACTAAACCGCGAGCTTCGTACTCTTGCCGGTCCTCTTCAAAATGATCCTGATCGCACATGCTCCCTCCTCTTCGCCGCCTGGTTCCGCGTTGGAACTGCACGCGTATCGGGGTATTATATCCGCTCGTGGCCGGTGTTCGTGAGGATTGTAGCGGCTCCCTGGCGGCCCTCAGTTGGAGCGCGTCCAGATCAGAATCAGCCGCTCGCGCAGAGTGTTGCCAAGAACGGTGGGTGTCAGCTGTCGACCGGCGCCAGGGGACCCGAACCACGCGGCAGCCGAAACCGCACCTGAGCCACGCCGCTGATCGACCCCGGAAGGTTTTTGGTGGTCGCGATAACGGAGCGCGAGGTTCGAGTCGACGACGTCCACACCTGGAGTCAGCGCCACCGGCGGCGCTACCGCGATTGAGCCGGTCATCTAGCGCCGGCGTCACCGGCCCCAAACCATCGACAAAAATCGTCACGACCGAGCCGGCAAACGCCGGGTTGGTACAATCGTTCACCGTGCCATCCGCGTTCAGGGCGACCGCAGCCTCGCCGATTGCCACCGTAGCGCCACACACGGTATACCCGGGAAACGGGCTTCCGTATGCGGCGGGCGAAAGAAAGACGGCGGGCTGCCGCTCGACCACGTCCAGCGTGCGCGTCTCCGACACCGGAAGCGGAATCTGCCGGTCGACTAGTTGGATCTCGACCGTGGTCTGGCCGGCGATCTCGTAAGGAACCTGAACGTTGATCTGCTGGGCAGAGGAATAGAGGATGGGCGCCGGGATGCCATTGAAAAACACGCCAAAGCCGGCCGAGGACGCGGCGCTGCCACCGGGCGGAATGAAAGGGGAAGCGGGAGCAAGGTCCGTACCGAAGAACGAGAGGAGTTGACCTGGCGCCACGCTGCGAAGTTGCGCGTTGTCCGCCGGATCGGTAACGCAGGTTAACCGGCTGCCTGAGGAAAAATCGATCGAGGCCACGGTGCCGTTCGTGCCTGCGGCCAGCGCTCTCCCGTCCGGTCGAAGCGCCAGGGGCCAGCCGGGTTGAAAGTCGGGCAACTCGTCGTAGAGAGCAAAGCAGGTCATGTACAGGCAATCGGGCGCGCCTGCGACCAATTGAGTGGGTCCGGCGGTCGCGCCGTCGGGAGAAATGCGGGCGACAAACCCAAGTTCCTGAGTAGCCGAAGGGCGGCACCCGTCCGGAGTTCCGGCGAGCGCCGGCAAATCCCCCGAACCAGCGCGCCCCGACACGAAGATATCGCCGGCGGGACCAACGGCCATGCCCGTAATCTGGTCGGCATAGGAACCGCCGAAGTAAGTCGACCAGATCAGACCAGTCCCGGTAGCGTTGACCTTCGTGACATACCCGGTGGCCGGAGGAGGGCCGGAAAACGAGCTCCCGGGAGGGACAGGGAATGGCGGGGCGGCGGCGGCATAGGCGGTCTGGAACGCTCCCGGTGTAACCGGGTAGTCGTCCGAGTTGGTGGTCCCGGCCACGGTGACGTTGCCGGTAGTATCTACGGCCATTCCAGCAGCAATGGCACCGTAGGTCCCGGTGACGTAAGTGGCCCAGATGGGTTTGCCTGTTGCATTGAGCTTTGCGACGTATTGGTATGCACAGGAATATTGACCCCCTATCCCGCCCGGACCCGAACCGAGAGTGAGGCAGAAACGGGCGTCGTGCGTAGGCTGAAATGCGCCGGCCGGGAGCGGTGGCAGACTAAGTACCTGGCCGGGGCTATATGTTACCTTCGCCTGCGCGCTGCCCGCGAGGTAGATATTCCCCTGGCCGTCCAGGGCGATCAATCCCCCGCCAAACCCATAAATCGACTGCAACACTTTGCTCAGCCCCGCATTTAGCTCCAGAACAAAGCCCTGAACCAATTCGCCACTGGCGAAAGAATACCCCGGGCCGCCCATGCCTGTGAGAAAAACCTCACCGGCGCCCGCGATAGCGATTCCCGTAACTTGTGTGAATGCGGTCCCGTTGATGAAGGTAGAATACACAACCGCGCCGGCGGCATCCACTTTCACCAGAAAACCCTGATTTTGACCTCCTCCGGCATAAGTGGACTCCAACGCTCCGGCAGTTGCCGGAAAGTCGGACGAGTTGGTATAACCGGCGACATAGGCAGACCCATCCGGCCCCAGCGCAAGCGCGGCGGCGGCGTCCGTGCCTGAACCGGCCAGGGCGGTGAAGTAAATGAGTTTCGATCCATCGGCCGATAGCTTCGCGACAAACGCGCTCGTCGCGTTGTGGATAGCCTTGCCGGCCGGCGTATAAGAACCGGCGAGATAGATATTGCCCGCGGCATCGAGTTGCATCGCCCGGCTCGACGCGGCGTTTGGCAACGAGGAGAGCAATTGAACGTTGCCCGCGAACAACGGCAGGGCCGTCAGGGACACGAATAGTACCGGTCCACGGAACATGCCTTCAGCCTATCACGAGCCTTAGACTGCCCTCCCGCGTTACACGGATTCGAGAGCCGCCTGCATCATGGCCCTGGCGTAGGCCACGCTGAAAGTAATCCCGGTATAGCCTCCGCCGCCGGGGTAGCCGCCGATGCGGCCGCCGGGCGGGATGCGGTCCCGGTCGGCGTCGAGCGCGCGCGGATGTTCGGGGTAGATCGTCCCGGTGTACTTATTCCGCACCAGGGCCTTCATCACGCCGAACATGTCGCCCATGCCAGCGTCGATGAACACCTCCTGGTATTTTTCGTAGGGCTTGACGACCTGGACGTTGCGGTAATGCACGTGGTTAATGCGCTTGCGGCTGGCGAAGTAATCGGCCGTCTGCACCGGATCGCTGCCCATCTCGCGGGTCACACCGCAGTCGAAGGTGATGCCGTTGGCGGGGCTGTTGACGATCTCGATGAGATGCTTCCAGCCATCCACCGTTCCCATGATCTGCTGGGATCCGCGGCTGACCGGCGCCGGCGGATCGTTGGGGTGGAGGGCCATGCGGACCCCCGCCTTCTCGGCCGCGGGAATCGCAGCCTTCAGGAAGTAAGTGATGTTGGACCACATCTCCTGCAGGTTGTGTGCGCCTTCGTTGGCCAGCGGCGGCAGGTCGCGGAACTTCACTTTCCGGGCGTTCGGAAAGGCGGCCAGAGTCTGGGGCGTGATCCGGCCGTTCTCGTCCCGGTAGATCGGCTGCACCACGCGGCCGTTTTCATCGATGAGCAATTCGAGATCGTAGTCGAAGCCCGTGTAGCCTGCTCCGGCCCTCCCGACGGTCTCGTAGTAGCCCTCGATGGCCCGGTGCGCATAGAAGTTGTACTCCATTACCGGCAGCCCGGCCTTTCCGGCCGCCTCGATCGAAGCAATGAACTGCTCCATGTCCTTGGCCCGGCTCTCTCTGCCGTAGAGGATGCTGGCCGGAACATTGATCATCGCGTTGTAGGCCACCAGGCCCGCGTCCTTGGCGGTCTGGATGGCGTTGCGGATGTTCTCTTCGGTCCAGGGCGCGCCGCCCCCGACTCCCACGCCGAGCAGGTGAGTCACACCAAGCTGGCGAATGCGCCTGTAGCTGGCCTGCAGATTGCGGCCACCTCCGCCCGAGGAGCTTTCCGCGGCATGGGGCGGCGCATCGGTCCCGGGAGCCAGAAAGCCGCCGTAGCCGCCGCCGAAACCTCCCCGGCCGCGGCCCGCCTGGGGCGCAGCGGCCGGCGCGGCCGGCTGCAAGTCGGCCGGTAGAGGCCCGCCGCCGTCAAAGGGCGCCAGGCAGAGTTTCGGCGTATCCGGACCCTCTTCAATCGGCCACTTTCGTGGCGCGGGCGCCGCAGCCGCGGTCCCGATCGACTGCGCCAAGGCCGCGCCCCCGATCCCTTGCATCATTCTTCGACGTGAAAATCGGAATTGCATTTTCAAAGATTCTCCCTGAAAAACTGGAGTTGCCTCTCCGCGAGCCAGTTTACACCCTGGCACCCCCGTCCGGCGTCGCGCACCGTTCCGCCGGCCGCGGAATGTTTCAAAACCGTGAACTTGTGATTTGATCGGCGGCTCCGGGACGCATACACTGGTTGAATCAGCCTGCCGATTGCAACGCTCCGACGCGGAACGACCAAGTTGGTCTAATCGGGAAGGACCGGAGGGATCAACTATGACTCAACCCACCTATGCGCGGGATGCCAGCCACGTTCTGACCTTGGAGGAGATCGGCCACCTCGCATCGGAAGCCGGCAAGCCGGCCGAAACTCTGATGAATGTGGTCGCCCTGATTGCCAGGCGCTTCCAGACGGATGTCTGTTCGGCGTATCTGTTGGAGCCGGACCGCGCGAACCTGGTCCTGGCCGCCACGGTGGGGTTGCGCCGCGAGTGCATCGGCACGCTGCGGCTGGCGCTGCACGAAGGGCTGACGGGCCTGGTTGCGGAACAGATGCTGCCGGTCGCCGTGGAACAGGTGAAACAGCATCCGCGGTTCAAATATTTCAGCGAAGCGGGCGAAGACAGCTACCAGTCGTTTCTCGGAGTTCCGCTGATCGACGGGGGCGTTCTGCAAGGCGTGCTGGTGGTGCAGACAGTGAATCCGCGCAGTTTCCGCGAGGATGAAATCCGCATGCTGGTGGAAGCCGCGGCGGAGGTGGCCCCGGTGGTGAGCGAGGCGCGCATGCTCGATCGCTTCATCGGACCGGCGCAGGAGCGGCTGTGGACGCTGGCCCGGAATCTGTGGTGGAGCTGGGACAACGACTCGACCAGCCTGTTCCGCGACCTGGACCCGTCGCGGTGGCGCGAACTTCACCACAATCCGATCTCCCTGCTGGGCGAGATTCCCCTGCCCGCGCTGGAACAGCGCGCCGGCGACCTGGTGCTGCATAGCCGGATCAACTACGCCTACCGGCGGCACATGGAATACCTGAACGCGGACCGCACCTGGGGAGCTTTGCACGCGGGAGTTCTGCGGCCGCGGCCGGTCGCCTATTTTTCGGCCGAGTTCGGCCTGCACGAGTCGGTCCAGGTGTATTCCGGCGGGCTGGGCGTGCTGGCGGGAGACCATATCAAGAGCGCGTCCGACCTGGACATTCCCCTGGTGGGAGTCGGGCTGTTCTACGGCCAGGGCTACTTCCGGCAGCACCTGGACGCGAGCGGCTGGCAGAAGGAAGACTACCTGGAATCGGACGTCAGCCAGCTTCCCATGGAGCCGGCGATCGGCAAGAACGGTGTGCCGGTCGCCGTGGAAATCGAAACGCGGCGGGGCTCGATCCGGGCGAAGGTCTGGCGGATGAGGGTGGGGCGCTGCGACCTGCTGCTGCTGGATTCCAACGTGGAAGGCAACGCGCCCGAGGACCGTGAACTGACTTCGCGGCTCTACGGAGGCGATGCGCGGGTCCGGATACGGCAGGAGCTACTGCTGGGCGTGGGCGGATTCCGCACGCTGAAGGCCATGGGAATTACGCCGGGCGTTCTTCACTTGAATGAAGGGCACAGCGGGTTCGCCGTGCTGGAAGCGATCGGCAGCCGGATGTGGGACGAGGGAGTCGATTTCGACCGGGCGGTTCCCCGCGTTTCGCGGGAAGTGGTGTTCACTACCCATACGCCGGTGCCGGCGGGCCACGACCGGTTTCATGCCGGCCTGATCGAGGAACACCTGGGGCCGTTACGCGAGCGGTTGGGACTTTCCCATGAGCGCCTGATGGCTCTGGGGCGCGAGAACCCTTCAAACTCCAATGAAGATTTCTGCATGACGGTGCTGGGGCTGAAGCTTTCGCGGCGCGCCAATGCGGTTTCGGCGCTGCATGGAGAGGTGTCGCGGGCGATGTGGACGTCGCTCTATCCGGGCAGAGCGGAAGATGCCGTACCCATCGGCCACATCACCAACGGAGTACACGTGCCGACGTGGCTCGCGCCCCAGATGTTCCGCCTGTACGACCGCCACCTGGGGACCGGCTGGCATGAGCACAGCGGGGAAGCGCGCACCTGGGAAGGCATCGAGAACGTGGACGATGGCGAGCTCTGGGAGACGCATTTCAGCCTGAAATCGAGACTGATCGAGTTTGTACGGAGGAGGTTGGTCGAACAGGCCGAACGGCGCGGCGAGCCGGCGGAAGAGCTGCAGAGGAGGAGCAAGGTGCTGAGCGCGGATGTCCTCACCATCGGCTTCGCGCGGCGCTTCGCCACTTACAAGCGCGCCGACCTGGTGTTGCGCGACATGCGGCTCCTGGCTTCCCTGGTGAACAACCCGAATCGTCCGGTGCAGTTTATTTTTGCCGGCAAGGCGCATCCGCATGACGACCCGGGCAAGCGGATGCTGCAGCAGATTGCGCACCTGATGCGGGACCATGAGTTTCGCGACCGCTTCGTTTTCGTGGAAGACTACGACATCGACGTGGGCCGCCACCTGGTGCAGGGCGTGGACGTCTGGCTGAACAATCCGCGGCGCCCGCTGGAAGCTTCCGGCACGAGCGGGCAGAAGGTAGTGTTGAACGGCGGCCTGAACCTCTCCGTGCTGGACGGGTGGTGGGCGGAGGCGTACGACGGGCTGAACGGCTTTGCGATCGGAACGGGCCGCACACATTCCAACACGGATATCCACGACGCGCGCGACGGGCAGGATCTTTACCGGGTCCTGCGGGAAGAAGTGATTCCGCTGTACTACCTGCGGGACCGCGACGGACTGCCGCGCGGGTGGATCAAGCGCATGAAGCGCACCATCCGGACGCTGGGGTGGCGGTTCAATGCGAACCGGATGGTCATGGACTACGCTTTGAAGTGCTATGTTCCGGCGGCGGGCGGCACGTCGAGTGATATGAGCCAGACGAGGTAGGCTAACCTTCCGATCGCGAACCCGTATAAGGTATTGACATGGCACCGCTGCCGCGGGATCTCCGCGCGGCCCTCCGGGCGCTCACCCGGAAGCCCGGAGTGACCGCTCTGGCCATTGCTTCACTGGCACTTGCGATCGGTTTCAGCACAGCCGCCTTCAGCGTTCTCGACGCTTATGCGTTGCGCGACCTCCCCGTCTCCGCGCCCGGGCAGCTTGCGCGCGTCATCGCGCGCACCCGTGAACAGCGGTTCGACGACCTCACGTGGATCGAGTACCGGGCGCTGGCCTCCCGCACGCGGGCCTTCTCGGGAATCCTGACCGAAAACCGGCAGGGCCCCAAGGTCCGGCTGCCGGACCGCGACGATTTCCCGATCACCGCCGCCGGCTCCGACAATTACTTCGACCTGCTCGGCGTAAAGGCCCGGATGGGCGACGTCTTCCATACCGGCAAGGGCGAGGACGGCACTGTGGTGCTGGCCTACAAGTATTGGAAGGACATGCTGGGCGGCGACCCTTCGATCGTCGGCCGCACCCTTCCGGTGGGGCGCGGCATGCTGCGCGTCATCGGCGTCCTGCCACCCGGCTTCACGGGGACCAACCGAGGCCTGCTCGTGAGTCTCTTCGTGCCCTCGCAGACCCTGTTCGGCGCGCTGCGGCAGGCGGACCCGAACGATGTCGCGGACCGCAACTACGAGTTGGTCGGACGCCTGCGGCCGGGAGCGACCCTGGCCCAGGCGCAGGCCGAGGCGGATTCCATTTTGCGCCAGGTGGAGCGCGACGGCCGCGCGCCCGGCCCCGACCGTACCTCGCGGGTCACGCCGTTCGCCGAGGGCGATCTGTGGGCGAAACTCCAGGAGAACGCGGTGCTTCTCGGAGTCGTCGCGCTGCTGCTTCTGATCGCCGCCGCCAACCTGGCGAATCTGCGGCTGGTGGAGAACGAATCGCGCCGCCTCGAGACCGGGATCCGGCTGGCTTTAGGCGCCGGCCGGGGCGCGCTGGCCCGCCAGCACTTCACGGAGACGCTTTTGTTGGCCGGGTCGGCCACCCTGTTCGGCCTGCTGCTGGCGAAAGCGCTCATCGCCGCGGCGCCCAGCGTGCTTAACGCCGGAATTTCGTACATCGATTACAACATCCGTTTCGACGCCCGCACGTTTCTCTTCAGTTCGGCGGCACTGGCTCTGGTGGCGCTGGCCGGCGCGTTGATCCCCTTCAGCGACGCCTGGAAGCAGCGCCTGCTGCCGGCGCTGCAGATGGCGCGCACCACCGGGTCCTCGCGCTGGCTGGGCGCGCTGGTGATCGCCCAGATGGCGCTGGTCACCGGTGTAACCTGCTCGGCCGGACTCCTTTGGCGAAGCCTCGAGAATGTCTCCGCAATCCGCCCCGCCATGGATCCCGACCGGCGCCTTCTGCTGGTCGAGGGGTTCTTCACGGGAGTCGCTACCGGCGCCGTCGAGCGTACCGCCGTGCTGGCGCAGGGGGTGGCCGGACTGCCCGGTGTCGAGAGCGTAGCCTGGGCGCGTCGCGCCATGCTCAGCGGCTCAGGCGGCGGCGCCAAGGTGGGGCTGGAGATGCCGGGGCAGCCCAAGCTCGAGTTTCCGTACAACCAGGTAAGCCCGGCGTATTTCGCCACCACCGGCGCGCGGATTCTCAGCGGACGCGGGTTCCTCGATTCTGATAGCGCGGACGCCACTTCCGTGGTGATGGTCAACGCGACTTTCGTGCGGCGGTTCTTCGGTGGACGCGATCCGCTGGGCGCATGGATCCAGGTCGCCGGCAAAGACCGCCAGATCGTCGGCGTGGTGGAAGACGGGCCGCAGAACCATCTGCGCGAAACCATCGAGCCGTTCTTCTATTTCCCGTTCGCGCAGATGCCGCTGCGGTACTTCACGATGATGGTGGAGACGCGCGGAGAGCCCGGCCTGCTGGCGGCTCGCATCCGTACTCACCTGCGCACGGCGGACAAGGCGTTCACCGTGTCCGATATGCTCACGATGCGGCAGCACATGCGCAATTCGCGCAGCGAGGAAGAGATCGCCGCCCAGGTCACCGGCGGGCTCGCCGCCATCGGCCTGCTGCTGGCCGCCGCCGGATTGTTCGGCGTCACCTTGTTCGCGGTGGCGCGCCGTACACCGGAATTCGGGATTCGCGTGGCCATGGGCGCCACGCCGCTGCGCCTGGCCCGCATGGTGCTGCGCGACGCGGTGCTGCGCGTGGCCATCGCGATTCCCCTGGGGTGGGCCCTGGCATACGCCGGCAGGCGGGCCATCGGCAAGCTCCTCTTCGGCGTGGCGGCGGACGATCCCTGGACCTTCGCCGTCACCAGCCTGGTGATCGCCGTGGTAGCCTGCGCCGCGGCGCTCCATCCCGCCGCGCGCGCCGCCCGCATCGACCCGATGACCGCGCTGCGCCACGAATAGAGGCGCATTCGATTCTACAATTGGACTATGGTCATCATGCACGTACACATGCGCGTCAAACCGGAACGCGTCGAGGAGTTCAAGCAGGCCACCATCGTCAACGCCAGCAACAGCGTCAAGGAAGAGGGCATTGCCCGCTTCGATTTCATGCAGTCGGCAGAAGACCCGGCGCGCTTCGTGCTGACCGAGGCCTACCGCAACGAGGAAGCCATGGCGGCGCACAAGGCCACCGCCCATTATCATGCCTGGGTAGAGAAAGTCAGCGACATGTTTGCGGAGCCGAGGACGCGCGCGATGTACAAGAGTATCTTCCCCGAAGACCAGGGCTGGTAGGCGGCCGTGCGGTTCGAGTTCGCTACCGCCGGGCGCATCCTCTTCGGCGAAGGCGTGGTGCGGGAAGTGGCGGCCGCCGCGGCCGGAATGGGCTCGCGCCCGCTGGTGGTGACCGGCTCTTCCCGGCGCACGGTGCCGGTCGACGGCGTTCCGTTCGCCGTTCCCGGAGAGCCGACCGTCGACCTGATCCGTGACGGCGCCGAGTACGCCCGGGACGAGCGCTGCGACCTGGTGGTGGCGATCGGCGGCGGAAGCGTTCTGGATGCCGGAAAGGCGTTGGCCGCGCTGCTCACCAATCCCGGCGAACCCCTGGATTATCTCGAAGTGATCGGCCGGGGGCTGCCACTGCGCCACCGGTCGGCTCCGATGATTGCGATTCCCACTACCGCGGGCACTGGCTCGGAGGTCACTCGGAACGCCGTGCTGGCCTCGCCGGCCGACCGCGTCAAGGCCAGCTTGCGGAGTGCCGGGATGCTGCCCCACCTGGCGGTGGTGGATCCAGAGCTGACCTATGCCCTGCCCAAGCCGCTCACCGCGGCCACCGGCCTCGACGCACTCACCCAGTTGATCGAGCCGTATACCGGCGCCCGCGCCAACCCCATGACCGACCTGCTGTGCGTGGAAGGCATCCGCCGCGCCGCCCGGGCCCTTCCACGCGCCTGGGAAGACGGTGGCGACCGGGAAGCCCGCCGTGACATGGCGTGGGCCAGCCTGCTGGGCGGCCTGGCTCTGGCCAACGCTTCGCTCGGCGCCGTTCACGGGTTCGCCGCCCCGGTGGGAGGCATGTTCCCCGCCCCGCACGGCGCGGTCTGCGCCGCCCTGCTGCCGCACGTCATGGAAGTTAATGTGGAAGCGCTGCGCACCCGCGCCGCCGGAAGTCCGGCGCTGGCGCGCTACGCCGAGGTAGCCGCCATGCTGACGGGTAAGCCCGGCGCCACGCCCGAAGAGGGCGTCCGCTGGATCGCGCTTCTGTGCCGCCGCCTGGAAATTCCCGGCCTGAGCGCCTATGGCGTGACCGGGGATCACACTTCCGATCTGATCGCGAAGGCCGCTAAAGCCAGTAGCATGAAGGGGAATCCGATCACGCTCACGGTACAGGAGCTCGAAGCGATCGCTTCGCGCGCAGTGTAAAGAATCGCACCAAACCGCCATTCCGTGTAGTAGACTGGACTTTCGCCGTGAGCCTGACCCACTCAACCCACGCTCAGAAGCGGGCTCCGTTCACACGCGTTCTGCTGGTCCACGCGGCGCCATTGAGCCGGCTCGGGGGCGCGGAAATCAGCCTGCGAGAACATCTGAAGGAGGCTCCCGCGGAAGTGTCCGTGGACGTGGTCCTACCGGACCAGCCCGTACTGCTCGACCGCTACGACGTCGTGATTCTCGCGAACCTGCGGCCCATTGCGCAGCCTGCCTCCGGCCACGGCCAGACTTTGAAGCGGTGGATCTGGACGCAGCTCAATCGCAGCCCGCTCCAGATGCTCGCCTTGCGTTCCGAGACTGCCTGGGCCGATCTGTGGTGCCGTCAACTGAAGGGCTACACAGGCTACGTAATCAAGTCGGAGCGGGATGTCCACCCGTGCGTGTCGCGGGATGCCCGCTGCATCGATGCCGCAACCATGCAGCGATCCCAATGCGACTCCAGCCGCGTGGTCGCGCGCGCCTTCGAGAGGCTCTACAATCTCTGCGACGCCGTGCAGTTTCTTTCGCCGCTCCACCGGCAGGCCATCAACTTGATCGTGAACATCGATGTTTCGCAGTACGAGATCGCTCCGCCGCTCGACCTGGGCCTCTTTCGGGACTACACCCCGGCGGCGCTCAGGAAGAATGCGGCTCTGCTGCTCGCCGATCGCATTCGCAACTCGCCCGCGGCCGAGCGTCGCGCCCGCGAAGCCGGGTTCGAGGTGGAACGCCTCGAATACCTGTCCGTGCCGTACGAGCGCATGCCGGCGCTGCTGAACCGTTACCGCGCCGTGCTGGTGGATCCCGTGATGCTGCACGCCTTCGGGCGGCTGGCTGCGGAAGCGCTGGCCTGCGGCTGCCGGCTGCTCGCCAGCGAACGGGTCGGTGCCCTCTCGTGGCCCGATCCGCTCGAAGCATGCAAGGAGTCGAACCGGCTCTTCTGGCAGATGGTCATGAACAGGCCGCACCGTCCCAATCCCCGCCGGTTGCGGCAGGGAGACCCCCAGTTGGTGGAGCTGGCATTATGATCCGCAATCTCGCTCCTGCTCTGCGGCAGGCTCTTCGACTGGGTGCCGCCGATCGGTTCCCGCTCCACCAGGAAGGGCTGGTTTTCCACTGTCCGCTTACGGCCTCGAAACGAAAGAACCTGGCGCTCCAGATGGTCAGCCAGCGGCTCCTGCGCTTCGGTGAACCCGCCTTGCCGCACATCCTGCACGTGGGAGTCACCACCATGTGCAACCTGCAATGCCCCGCGTGCCCCACGGGAACCGGCACGCTCGGGCGCCCGGCTCAGCACCTCCCGTTCGATCTGTATTCGCAAACGGTGGAGGAGCTTCGCGGCACATTGATGTTCCTTCTTTTCTGGGATTGGGGCGAACCGCTGATGCACCCGCGGCTGCCGGACATGATCGAATACGCCGGCCGCAGCGGAATCATGACCGTGGTCAGCACCAACGGCACGGTCGCAAACAATGCGGCGCAAATTGACCGGCTCGTTGCGGCCCGCCCCAGCGTGGTCATCGTCTGTGTGGACGGCGCCGACCAGGAGACCTATGAGAAATACCGCGCCGGCGGCAAACTCTCCAGGGTGCTCGATACGATCCGCGGCCTGCGGCGCGCCAAAGACCAGCAGGGAACCCCGTATCCCCTCATTGAATTTCGCACGCTCGCGCTGCGCGACAACCAGCGCCAGATGCCGGAACTGGTGCGCATGGCGGACGAATGTGGAGCCGACCTGCTCAGCGTCAAGAGCTTGAGGCCGTACGATTACCGCGGCACGAATGTCGATTCGGACCTGGTGCCGCTCGAACCCGCCATGCGCCGTTATTCCTACGGCGGCGATGTTCGCGATCCGGGACAGCGCCTCGATTTCGTGCGCACCGGACCCCTGCGCTGCGCCAAGCCCCATCATTCTCCGACTCTGAACTCGGACGGCAACCTGGCATTTTGCAGTTACGCGGCTTACCCGGAGGAGCAGTTCGGCGATGTCGGAGCTGAAGGGTTCCGGCGCCTCTGGCGGAGCCCGCACTCACGCCGGATCCGCCGGCGCTTCAAACAGCGGGAGGGCAGCGAGTCCTGCGACACCTGCTATTTTCGAAGCGACCACACGCCCACGATTCTGCACCAGGTACCCCTGCGAGAGTTTCCGCCGGATATCACCGCGTTGCGGCCCCAATCGGTCAGCGAGTTTCTGGCCGCCTGGTCGGCCCCGGCAGCCTGTTGACAACTCGGGCTTTTTCCGGCGACCAACGGAACCGATTGCGCCGAACGGCGTCTAATCGGCATGGAAACGCTGGTCCAGGACATCCGGCACTCGCTTCGCCTCCTGCGGCAGAGCCCCGGCTTCACCGCCGCGGCGATAGCGGCTCTCACCCTGGGAATCGGAACGAATACGGCGATCTTCTCGGTCGTCAACTCGGTGCTGCTGAAGCCCGCCCCATTCCCCGACCCGGAACGGCTGGTCCTGCTGATGAACACTTCCCCGCAAGGCTCCGGACCCGCCGCCTCGCCCACCAAGTTCCAGCATTGGCGCGAACAGACCAGCGTTCTCGAGGACGTCTCCGCATTCCGGACCGGCGTGGTGAACCTGACCGGAAGCGGAGTCTCGGAGCAGTTGCAATCGGCACAGGTGAGCGCCGGTTACTTCCGCCTCTTCGGCGCAAAGACCTATCGCGGGCGCACCTTCTCGAGCGCGGAGGATCTGCCGGGCGGCGACAAAGTGGTTGTTCTCAGCTACGGCTTCTGGAAGCGGCGCTTTGCCGCCGATCCCGCGATCATCGGTAAGACCGTCTCGTTGGGCGGCGATCCCTATATGGTCATCGGGATCCTGCAGCCGGACTTCGATTTTCGCGACTTCGGGTTGCCGCCGGATGTCTGGGTACCTTTTCAACTCGATCCCCATCCCACCGATCAAGGTCATTACTTCACGGTGGCGGGGCGCCTGAAGCCCGGAGTCACCCTGGCGCAGGCCAATGCGCGGCTGAAGCTATCGGCCGAGGACTTCCGGCGGAAGTACCCGAACGTGTTGGGAAAGAATAACGCCTTTGGGGTGGAGCCCATCCGGGAGGCGCTCGTCAGCAACGTCCGGTCCTCCCTGCTGGTGCTCCTGGGCGCGGTGAGCTTTGTGCTGCTGATTGCCTGCGCCAACGTGGCGAATCTGTTGCTGGCGCGCGCGGTGGGGCGGCGCCGCGAGTTCGCGATTCGCGCGGCGATCGGCGCCGGCCGGGGCCGGATCATCCGGCAGTTGTTGACGGAGAGCATGATCCTCGCGCTGGCCGGTGGAGTGGCCGGCGCTGCGTTGGGCGTGGTGGGCATCCGCGCCCTGCTGAGTGTGAACACCGCCAACCTTCCGCGCGTCGGCCTGGAGGGTTCTTTGGTGGGGGTCGATTGGCGCGTGCTGGCGTTCACCATCCTCGCCGCGGGAGTCACGGGGATCCTGTTCGGGTTGATCCCGGCGCTGCACAGTTCCCGTCCCGATTTGAGCGCCACCCTGAAGGAGAGCGGCGGAAGGTCGGGCACCGGACTTCGCCAGAACAAGGCACGCACCATCCTGGTAGTCAGCGAAGTCGCGCTGGCGGTGGTGCTGCTGGTGGGATCGGTCCTGCTGATTCGCACGTCGATGGCGCTCGGCGCCGTAAAGCCGGGGTTCGACGCGGAGAACGTGCTGACCATGCGGATGTCGCTCAACGGTCCGCAGTTCGCCAAGTCAGCCGCGGTGGATCAACTGATCCGCGACGGCGTGGAGCGCTTGCGCGGGGTTCCGGGAGTGCTGATGGCCAGCGCCACGTGCTGTGTGCCGCTGGAAGGCGGCTACGGACTGCCGTTCATCGTGATGGGGCGGCCCCTCACGGATGGCCCGTTTCACGGGGGAGGCGGCTGGCAGACGGTTTCGCCCGGCTACTTCGAGGTGTTCAAAATCCCGGTCCTGCGGGGGCGCTCGTTTACGGACCGAGATACCAGCGCCTCGACTCCGGTGGTGGTGATCAACCAGGCGATGGCTCACCGGTATTGGCCGAAATCCGATCCCCTAAACGACAAGATCTGGATCGGAAAGGGCCTGATGCCGCAGTTGGCTACGGAAACGCCGCGGCAGATCATCGGCATCGTGGGAGACATTCGCGGCAACGGACTGGCGAATGACCCGGCGCCTACGATGTACGTTCCCCAGGCCCAGGTTCCGGATGCGCTCAACGCGCTGAACGGACGGCTCACCCCCATGAAGTGGATCGTGCGCACCCGCGGCAACCCGATGTCGCTGAGCACCGCCATTCAGGAGGAACTCCGGCAGGTGAGCGGCCTGCCCGTTACCGACATCCGCACCATGGACGAAGTCATCTCGCGATCGACCTCACGGCAGCGGTTCAACATGCTGCTGATGACGGTCTTCGGGGGCTCGGCGCTCTTCCTGGCGGCCATCGGGATCTACGGCCTGATGGCGTACTCCGTGCAGCAGCGCACCCAGGAGATCGGCATCCGGCTGGCGCTCGGCGCGGGAGCGGGCAGCGTGCGCAAGATGGTCGTTTTCCAGGGAATGCGCCTGGCCCTGTTAGGAGTCGCGGTCGGCTTGGGCGCGGCCTTCGGCCTGACGCGGTTGATTGCCGCTCTGCTGTTTGGGGTGAAGGACAGAGACCCGGCCGTATTCATTGCAGTAGCCGTTCTGCTGAGCCTGGTATCGCTAATCGCTGTCTGGCTTCCGGCGCGCCGCGCCACCCGGGTCGATCCGGTCACCGCGTTGAGGTACGAGTAGCGGGCGGCTAAAGACCGTACGCGCCTCTTCAGGGCCTCGCCCGCTTGAAGGGATCCGTTGAGCGGGGGCGGACCGGCGTCATTTGTCGACGACTTCTACCTCGGGCCAGCCTGATTTCCAGGTAAGCGGCATGATGGCGAGAGTTGCTTTCCCTCCCATCCGGATATCGCCCTCAAAATCGGAGGTGAACCAGCTCTTTCCGTTATCCACAAGAATGCCGGCGTGACCGGGTCCAAACAGCGGTCCCTGGCTGGAAAGCAGGAGAGTGCCGCCGCCTTTCAGCATGTCGACGCCATCTTTATCGATGTACGGACCGGTAACTCTACGGCTTCGTCCAACGCGGATGTTATAAGTGCTGTTTACGCCGCGGCAGCATGAGCCCCAATTGACAAAGAGATAGTAGTAGCCGTCGTGCTTGTAAAGGCATGACGCCTCGATGGACTTGTTGTGCGCCAGCGATGAGAACGGCGCGTCCGGGTTCAGTCGCTTCCCGGTTCTCGGGTCGAGCTGCGCGAGCTTGATTCCGCTCCAGTAGGAGCCGAATGCAAGCCACAAAGTCCCGTTGTCATCGGAAAACACGGATGGATCGATTGTGTTGAAGTCGCCGCCCTCCCGCGATTGCACGACAATGCCGTGATCGGTCCAGTGATAGGCGGGATCGGCGGGATCGAGAGTGGGGGTGGTTGCGAGCCCGATTGCCGAAGTCATTTTGCCGAGGCTGGAGACGGAGTAGTAGAGCAGATATCGATCGCCGAGGTGGATGATGTCGGGAGCCCAGTAGCTCATGTTCCGGTTCTCGGGAACAGCGGCGGCAATCCACTCGGGAGCTGTCCGGAACACCGGCGGGCCGGGCTCCCACTTCACCAGATCTTTGGAATGGAACGACGGAATGCCGCGTCCGGTATAGAAGACCCAGAATTCGTCTTTGCATTTCACGATCGTCGACGGATCGCGAGTAATGATTCCCCGGCTTGCCGTTTGCTCAAGGGGCAACCCGGCTCGTGATGCCAGGTCGGTGTCATCCGCGAGGGCGGTTGCCGGAAGAGATCCAGCCAGCAGGAGCGCTGAGACGACGCAATACGAAGAGAGTTTCATTGATCTAGGCTCTACCGTTATTCTCCTACGCTCGCCATCAATCCGGGGTCGGCCCGCAACGCTCCAAACCGCCGCTGCGCCCCGGTCGCGGCGACGCGACGGCTTCGCCGCCCCTTGCGCGACAATAGTTCCATGCGCGCATGGCTCATGGATGCCTACACCGGCGCCGAGAACCTCCGTCTCGGCGAAGTCCCCGACCCGAAACCCGGCCCCGGGGAGGCACTGCTGCGGATTCGCT
This sequence comes from Bryobacterales bacterium, assembly GCA_963778675.1. GTDB lineage: Bacteria > Acidobacteriota > Terriglobia > Bryobacterales > Bryobacteraceae > CAWCDJ01. The sequence continues at coordinate 1,084,683 of CAVZVI010000014.1, read as the reverse complement.
ACGCCGCTCTGAATCCCGCCGACGCTTTTCTGGCGAAGGCCATGTACCCGGCCAAGCCTCCGCTGCCGCACATCCTCGGGCGCGACGGTGTGGGCGAAGTGATCTCCGTCGGTGACGGCGTCGAATCGGTCCGGGCGGGCGATGCCGTCGGGATCCTGCGCTGCCAGGCGGGCGTCGAAACGTGGGGTACGCTGGCGGAGCAGACGGTGGTGCCGGCCGACAGCCTCGCACCGATTGCCGCCGGCTGGTCGCCGGAAGAGATGGCCGCCGCGCCACTCGTTTCGCTCACCGCGTGGCAGGCGCTCACGCAGTGGGAGGGGCCGCCCAGGCCCGGATCGGTGCTGCTGATCACCGGCGCTTCGGGCGGCGTCGGAGTCTCTTCGGTGCTGCTCGGCAAGTCTCTCGGCCTCACCGTGGTGGGACTCTCCCGCAGCGCCGCAAAGGGCGCCCGCCTCAAGGAACTCGGCGCGGATTTCGTCTTCGACCCGAATGATCCGAACCTGCGCAAACAGCTTCCCGGCAAAGTGGACCTCGTCATCGACAACGTGGCGGGACCCCTCTTCAACCAGCTCCCCACCCTGATGGGATACCAGGGCCGCATCAGCGTGGTCGGCCGCAGCGCCGGGCCGGTACCCGATTTCAATACCGGATCGCTGTTTTTCCGCCGCCTCCGCATCGGCGGCGTGGCCGTGAGCGACCACACGCCCGCCTCCGCCCAGGCCGATTGGAAGGAGATCGTCCGCCGCTTCGACAGCCTGGGGAAACGTCCGGTCATCGACCGCGTCTTCCCCTTCGAAGAGGTCAAGCCCGCCTTTGCGCGGCTCGCCGAAGGCCCCATGGGCAAGGTGCTCGTCCGCGTCGCGTGACGTTACTCGAAGCGCAGCGCTTCGATCGGATCCAGGTTCGCTGCCTTGCGCGCCGGGTAGTACCCGAAGAACACGCCGATCGCGATGGAGAACAGCGCCGACCCGGCGACCGCCACGGGCGAGATCAACCGCGGCCACGAAAACGCGGCCGACAGGATGAACGAGGCCGCGACCCCGAACAGGATGCCGCCTATCCCACCGGCCAGCCCCAGCACCACCGATTCGATCAGGAATTGCGACTGCACCTGTTTGGTGCGCGCCCCCACCGCCATGCGGATGCCGATCTCGCGCGTCCGCTCCGTCACCGAAACCAGCATGATGTTCATGATCCCGATGCCGCCCACCAGCAGCGATACGGCCGCGATGCCGCCCAGCAGCAGCGTCATCACCTGCGTGGTCGCCTGCGCCGTGTTGGCCACGTCGGTCAGGTTCCGAACCGTGAAGTCATCCGGCTGGCCCTTCCGGATATTGTGCCGGGCGCGGAGGATCTCGGTGATCTCCTGCTGGGCGGCGTTGGTCGCGTCGCTCGATACGGCCGAGACATACGCCGACGGAATGTAGGTGGTGGAGAGCAGTTTCTTCATCGCGGTGGTATAGGGCACCACCACGGTGTCGTCCTGGTCCTGTCCCCAGGGGCTCTGACCCTTGGCCGCCAGCACGCCGATGACGCGGAACGGCAAATTCCGTACCCGCATCATCTGGCCCACGGGGTCCATTCCGGGAAAGAGCTGGGTGGCCACGGTCTGGCCGATTACCGCCACGCGCGCGGCTGTCGCCACATCGGCGTCCGTGAAGAAGGCGCCCGAAGCCACCTCGCGGCTACGGATCTCCGGAAAGCTCGTTCCCACACCTTCCGCGCGCGTCGTCCAGTTCTGGTTGCCGGATACCAGGCTCACACCGGCGGTCACACTCGGAGTGGCGCCGGCCACCGCCGGCGCTTCCCGCAGAATCGCCTCCACGTCCTCGGGTGTCAGGGTCGTGGTAGTCCCGGCGCCGCCGCGCACGCCGCCCATGTTCTGGCTTCCCGCCTGCACCACGAGCATATTCGTTCCCATGCTCGCGATCTGCTCGGCCACCTGGTGCTGCGCACCCTGGCCCAGGCTCACCATGGCAATCACCGCGGCGACGCCGATTACGATCCCCAGCATGGTGAGGATCGACCGCGCCTTGTTGCGCGCCAGCGCACGCAGCGCAATCTTCAGTACCGGCCCGATCATACTTCCTCCTCCTCCGGCGCAAGCTCTTCCATCTCGTCCGACGCGTCTCTCGGCTCCAATATCCGGCGGTCGCTGACGATCCTGCCATCCCTCACGGTCACTACGCGGCCGGCAAACTGCGCGATGTCCGGTTCGTGCGTCACCAGGACGATGGTGATCCCGGCCCTCCGGTTCAGGTCCTGAAAGACGCTCATCACGTCGAGCGACGTCCGCGAATCGAGGTTGCCCGTGGGCTCGTCGGCGAGGAGCATCGAAGGATGGTTCACCAGCGCCCGCGCGATCGCCACGCGCTGCTGCTGGCCACCGGAAAGCTGGCTCGGGTGGCTGTCCTCGCGAGGCGCCAGGCCGACCACGCTCAGCGCCACCCGGCTGCGCCGCACCCGTTCGGCGGCCGGCACGCCCGCATAGATGAGCGGCAGCTCCACGTTCTCGAGCGCCGTCGTTCTCCGCAGCAGGTTGAACCCCTGAAACACGAACCCGATTTTGCGGTTCCGCACGTCGGCGCGCTGGTCCTTGTCCAGCCGGGAGACGTCGAGGCCCTCGAGCAGGTAGCGGCCCGCGGTGGGGCGGTCCAGGCAACCCAGGATGTTCATCAGGGTCGACTTGCCCGACCCCGATGTACCCATGATGGCAACGAACTCGCCGGGTTCGACCTCGAGGTTGACGTTTCGCAGGGCATGCACCCGGACGGCGCCCGTGTCGTAGATCTTCTCGATGCCTTCCAGCTGAATCGTGTTCATGGCGACTACCGTCCCTTTCTGCCGCCGCTCATCGGAAACATCGATCGCGCCGGCGCCGCGCTGCTGCCCGCGGGGAGCGCGGGGGTGGCCACACGGTCGCCTTCCCGCAGATCGCCCGAGACCACTTCGGTCGAAATCCCGTCCGTGAGCCCCAGTTTGACAACGGCCGGTTGCAGCTTACCGTCCACGACCTTCCACACCTGCCGCTGACCCGCGGCAGGGACCGGCGCTTCCTGCGGCCGGAACCGCAGCGCGCTGTTGGGTACCGCCAGCACGTTCTGCCGTTGGGCCGCCACCACCGTGACGTTGGCCGTCATTCCAGGCTTCAGTTTCAGGTCAGGGTTGCGGACGTCGATGACCGCCGTGTATGTCACCACGTTTTGCACGTTTTGCGGCGCCAGGCGAACCTGCGAAACGATTCCGTGGAAGACCGAGGCCGGGTACGCGTCCACGGTGAAATCCACCTGGCTTCCGGGCGCGAGCTGCCCGACATCGGCTTCATCGATGTTCGCCAGCACCTGCATCCGGGTCAGGTCGTTCGCGATCAGATAGATCACCGGCGCCTGCAGGCTCGCCGCCACGGTCTGGCCGACGTCCACGTTGCGCGCCACGACCACGCCGTCGATGGGCGCGCGGATAATCGTGTGATCCAGGTTGACCTGCGCCAGGTCCACCGCGGCCTTGGCCTGGTTGACCTGCGCCTGCGCCTGCGCCACCTGGGACCGTGAAGCTTGCGCCTGGGCCCGCGCCTGGTTGAGTTGAGCGACCGCCTGCTGTTTCTGCGCGGCGGCCTGGTCGAGGGTGGATTGCGCGGTTTCGAGATCCATCGCCGCGCCCACCTTGGCCTCCACCAGCGCGCGGGTGCGGTTATAGCTCTTCTGCCCGTCCACCAGGGCCGCATCGGTCCGGTCCACGTTGGCCTGCGCGGAGGCGACCGCGGCATCGGCCGAAAGCACGTTGTTCTGCGCTGCTTGCACCGCCGCCTGGGCGCTCAGATAGGTTCCGTTCGCCTGCGCCAGTTGAGCATCGAACTGCGACGGGTCGAGCCGCGCGATGATCTCGCCCTTTTTCACCTGGCTGTTGTAATCGGCGTAGAGTTCGGAGATCGTGCCCGAAACCTGCGTGCCGACTTGCACGGTGGTCACCGGCTCGATGGTGCCCGTCGCGCTGATCGACCGGGTGATGGTCTGGCGCGTGACCTGGGCCGTTCCGTACTGCTGCGGCGCATCGCCGCCCCGAAAGGTCCAGAAACCCACACCGGCGGCCGCTGCCGCCAACAGCGCAGCCACGGCCGGCCATCTCCGCCGCCTGCCCGCCGGCGGTTCGCTGCGCGGCCCGCCTTCCCCGAAAAGGGCCTCGAGGTCCGGCCGCGATTCCTGAAGTTCCTGTCCCTGGCGGATCATCCTGTTCTCTCCTGACTGTATAGACGAAAAAACCCATGCCGCCCGGTGTAAATGTATGTCAAGAGACTTTGGCCGCCGCGCGCTGATATCATACTTCGGAACTCATTTTTCAGGAGGCTCCATCATGAAGGCTGTTCTCTTCCTGGCCATGGCCGGGATGCTGGCGGCGCAGACAAGCGACCCGTCCCAATCACCCGCGAAACGGGGCGGCGGTTCGCACATACCGGAATCGGCGGGCGACGATGTTCGCGGCTACAACGATACGCCGCAGCTTCCCGGCCAGCCCTGGAAGGTCCACGACATGCGGCGTCCTCGCGCCCGCAAAGTCACGCCAGGCGAGCCGTTTACCGAGACCCCGCCCTCGGATGCGATCGTCCTGTTCGACGGTAAGGACCTGTCGCACTGGGTGCAGATCGTCCGGGGAAACCAGCCGCAGACACCGAAATGGAAGGTGCAGGACGGCTACATGGAAATCGCCCCGCACACCGGCCGAATGGTGACCAAAGAGAAGTTCGGCGATTGCCAGTTGCACGTCGAATGGATGATCCCGGAAGGAGTCACCGGTACCGGCCAGGGCCGCGGCAACAGCGGGGTGGAGCTTATGATGCGCTACGAGATCCAGGTGCTCGAGTCGCACGACAACCTGACATATGCCGACGGTGCAGCCGGCGCCATGTACGGCGTCTGGCCGCCCCTCGTCAACCCGGCCCGCCCGCAAGGTCAGTGGAACGTCTACGACATCATCTTCGAGGCGCCGCACTTCGACGGCGACAAACTCGTCAAGCCCGCCTACATGACCGTGCTCTTTAACGGCGTGCTTGTGCAGAATCACCAGGCGGAGATCGGCACAACCATCTGGCGCCAGGTCGCCAGGTACACGCCTCACCCGCCCGAAGAGCCGCTCAGCCTGCAAGATCACAACCAGGCTGTACGCTACCGCAACATCTGGATCCGCAGGCTCACCGGATACGATCAGCAATGACCCCGCGCGCGAAACGGGGACTCGCGAAACTTCGTGCGAGTACCCGTTTCGCCTTCTGCGAGGGATCAACTAGTGCTGAGGCGCCAGGTTGAGATCCTGTCCGCGGATGACGCCGGGTTCACCCTCTCCGAGCGAGATGGTCGGCATCACCAGTCCCTTCCTGCGCCTGCCGACGCCCAGCACTGTCCGGCCGTACGTCTCCGCCAGCATCAGCGCGCTGGCTGTGTAGAACGCCAGGAACGACGAGATCACGAAGGCGTAAGCCGACGCGCGCAGCAACGCGCCGACCGATCCGGACAATTGAGCGATCGCCATCAGGATGGAACCTAAACCGAGAAAGGCCAGGGTCAGAAACAGCGCGACATTTTCACCTAGCGCCGCCCACGCGCACACACAGGTGATGACGGCAGCTACGATGAACCAGTAGCCCAGCTCAGGAAATCCGTTCTGCGGCATCGGGGTTGCGGCGCGCTGGAATTCCAGCGTCAGGATGCCGAAGGCGATCCAGAACGATCCCCACAAGCCATGTACCGCCGTGGCGAGGCCGTCGCGGGCCTTGAAGGCCCACATCCCGGCAAGAAACTGTGCCAGGCCGCCGAACACGGCGGCGAATGGAGCCAGGAAGAAGATCGAGTCAGGGCCGCCGTACCATCCCGCGTAATGTGCCGAAACCATGAAGGTCGCGGCGGCCAATCCGAACAGGCCAAGAATCGACGGAGCAGCTACCGGCTGTAAGTAGATTCGGGCCGGCGTGCTCTCCAAAGGTTCGTTTGGCATAGGCATTGAATTCCCCTCCACCTATCAGTTTACGGCGGTCATTTACCCATGGCCCCGCCGCTCTGTAAGGATCCTCGCACGGGCAATTACAAGGCCGCTGTTTTCGGTGCGGTCTAAGACTGAGTAATCAAGCGCGTGTGCTATTTTTGCGGCGCCGCGGACCCCAGGAACTTATCGAACCGGACGTTTGATTCCGTCGTGAACTTACGATAGTTCTGGAACGCGAGCGCATTCCGCGTGCAGGCTCCACTGCCGCTCATGCATGCGATGTCTTCGCTCGACGACGGCATGAGATAGCTCCGCTGGTCGATCCGGACATAACTGTAAGAGATGGTGCATTCCGTGCGATTGAACGGAAAATCACGCGGGAACGCGGTGGCGCGCTGCTCGATGCGCACAACATTGTGCGTCGCCGAATCGATCCAGATGGCTCCCTCGTAAGCGGGTTTGTAGCGGCGCTGGTCGGGCGACACGATCGTCCAATGAGAATTCGGCTGCTCGACCTGATAGTCGAACACCAGGCATGCGCGGCCCCCCACTGTAGCCGGGCCCCTGCGCTTGAAGTGCGCATTGGTCGCAAGCGAGAGGACGTCTTCGAGCGTGGTCGCGAACTCGCCCGTCGACCACGAACCGGTGCTTTCCGGCGGCCGGTCGGTCGGGGTGCCGTTGATGGCGATGTTCCGGTACTCTTCTTTTCCGTCCACATAGGCAACATCGGCCGTTACCGTGTCGATCGCCTGCCAGTGGGCCGGAAAGCCGGTGCTGAAATAGCGCGTCGTCGCCTGCTGCACCAGAAAGTTCGGAAGGCTGGCGGTGAGCGACGCGGCATTCGTTCGCGCGTCCAGAATGATCTGGTCGTCCGATACGCCGCCTGCGCTGGAAGGGGCTGCCGGAGGCGCGACCGCGGCATCGCCGGATCCAGCCTCCGCCTTCGGCGCGCCCCCGGCTACAGGCGGCCCCGCGGCAGACGTTTCCTCGACCGCCACGCTATGCCCTTTCCCCAGGTCGTCATTCCCCGCCACCTTCGCGGATGTCTTGTCGAAAGGACGCTCGGCCGCGGCGCGCTCGGAATCCGTCGCCGCCCGCAAAAGCGTGACCCGCAGCGCCGTCTCCGAATCGTCCGTATTCACTTCCACGGAGAGCTGATCGCCGGGATGGAGCAGCGAATCGCGAACCGGTTCGCCCTGTTTATTCTGGAACCGTGTCTTCACCAGCAGCCGGAAGTGCAGAATGCGCTGCGGCTTCGTCTCGAGGTAGAGATCCTTGTCCCCCATCGACCGCAGCGTGCCCTCCGCGGCGGCCATCGTGATCTTCGCTGCATCGCCGCCGGATTTCTCTTTCGGCTGCCGCCTGGGGAGTTCAACCCTCGGCATCGGAATCTCCACCGGAATCCCGCCCGGCAGGCGCGTCGGGTAAGTCGATGGGTAATTGGGAGGATACTGCCCGGGAGGATACTGTCCGGGAGGATATTGTCCCGGCGGGTATTGCCCCGGAGGATATTGTCCCGGAGGATATTGTCCCGGATATTGCGCGAAGGCCGTGACCCCACAAAGCAGCGCGAGGGAGACGGCAGACAGGGCCTCACGGACCGGCGAGCGCATGGCGAACGGGCCTCCTGGATAGCAATTCTACAGCCTGCGTTCGCTTTAGCCAAGGCTAAGGCCCCTCTGTCAGTGGACTTGAGCGCCTCCGAGGCTTCATAATCGGCGCATGCGCATCAGGCGTGCGGTCCCTGCCGGCCTGCTGGCCGGACTGATCTTTTCCCCTGCCCTGGCACAGAGGCCGGGGCGCGGCGCGGCGAATGCCGCCACGGTAATAGTAATTAAGCCGGCTCGCGTCTTTGACGGCGAGGCCATTCACGAAGGATGGGCCGTGCGGGTAAGCGGCGACCGGATCGAAGCGGCCGGACCCGCCGCGCAGATCGATTCTTCGAACGCCAAATCGGTGGAACTGCCGGGCGCCACTCTCATGCCGGGCCTGGTCGAGGGTCACTCCCACGTCCTCCTGCATCCTTACAACGAGACGACTTGGAACGATCAGGTGCTGCACGAAGGCATCGCCCTGCGCACCGCGCGCGCCGTCAACCATCTGCGCGCCACGCTCATGGCCGGCTTCACCACCATCCGCGACCTGGGCACCGAGGGCGCCGGCTATGCGGATGTCGAACTGAAGCAGGCCGTTAACCAGGGAATCATTCCCGGCCCCCGCATGCTGGTGGTCACGCGCGCCATCGTAGCCACCGGAGCTTACGGCCCCAAGGGATTCGCGCCCGAATTCCGTGTGCCCCAGGGCGGCGAAGAGGCCGACGGGGTCGATAGCCTGATCCGGGTGGTTCGCGACCAGATCGGCCACGGCGCCGACTGGATCAAGCTCTACGGCGATTACCGCTGGGGCCCGCTGCCGGGCTCTCATCCCACCTTCTCGCTCGAGGAGATGAAGCTGGCGGTCGCAACCGCTCGCGACGCCGGGGTCCCCGTTGCCGTCCACACGAACACCCCCGAGGGTATGCGCCGCGCCATTCTGGCCGGCGCCGAAACGATCGAACACGGCGACGGCGGCACCCCGGAGATTTTCAAAATGATGGTGGAGCACCACGTGGCGCTCTGTCCGACACTGGCCGCCGGGGACGCCGTCGCTCAATACGCCGGTTGGAAGAAAGGTGAGCAGCCGGAGCCCGCCTCCATCACCCGCAAGCGCGAGAGTTTCAAGGCCGCCCTCGCCGCCGGCGTCACCATTCTGAGCGGCAGCGATATTGGCGTGTTCACGCACGGCGACAATGCGCGCGAAATCGAGATGATGGTCGAATACGGCATGCCCACGCTGGCCGCGCTCGAAGCGGCCACATCCGTGGCGGGCCGTGTCCTCCATATGAATATCGGCGAAGTGAAACCCGGGATGCTGGCGGACCTGATCGCGGTCGGCGGCGACCCGACGCGCGATATTCACGCCATCCGCAAGGTCGAGTTCGTCATGAAGGGCGGAACGGTGGTGAAGCCATGATCGGGATCGCAAACATCCATCACGTGAGCCTGAACGTTCGCGACCTGGAGCATTCGCGAACCTTCTATCGCGAAATCCTCGGGCTTCAGGAAATCCAGCGCCCGAACTTCTCGTTCCCCGGAGCATGGTTCGCAGTCGGCACCTCGCAGCACCTGCACCTCATCGTGCACGACGGGGCCACTTTTCGCGGCGAAAAGGGCATCGACACGCGCGACAACCACTTCGCCGTCCGCGTGCACAGCTACCGCGGCGCGCTCGAATTCCTGCGCGGGAAAGGCTACCGCGAAGATTCCACCGACGAAATGACGCGCATGCAGTTGCAGCCTCACGCCACCGCCGGCTTCCCTCAAATCTACATCCTGGACCCCGACCGCCACGTGATCGAAATCAACGCCGAAATCTTGGATTAGTGCTGGACGCCGGCCGCCCTCGGATCCAGGTCCGGCGGCACTTGCCCGATGTATTGCCGGGCGTCCGGCGGCAGTTTGTCCGCGTTCGCCACCAACTGGCTCACCTGCCACAGCTCCGTATCGGTCAGCCTGGGGCTGAACGACGGCATGCCCGTCATCCGGATTCCGTTCTTCACCTTCCAATACGATTCGCCCGGCGGGTCGTCGGTGACACCCTTACCTTGCAGCAGCATCGGCGGCTTCGGGAACATGCCATCCTGGATCACCGTCTTCGGGCCGGACGCCGCGCCGTGGCAGACCATGCAGTAATCGTGATACAGCTTGGCGCCGGCAACCAGGTTTGCCTCGGTCGCCGGAATGGCGGCCTGTTTGGGCGCCTCTTTATTGATCTTCGCGTTGAGGGCTATCTTGGCCATGTACTTTTCAAACGGCATGGGACTCGCGTTCGTCGCCACCGGCGCGTACCCGAAGCGAAAGTAGCTCCACATCACGGCCGCGATCAGGCACAAACCCAGAATGAATCCGGACACAAATCGTTTCATCTTTGTATCCTATCGCACGGCAGCCTAATTAAACCGTTCCGATTCATACGGCTAGGCGCAATTGTTCCTGCTCGACCCCGCAAAAGCCCCGTTCAACCCCATCCTGCGCCGTACAACCAATCATTTCAGCAGTTTAATGGCAATTGGTAGGCCGGATTCCGGCCATTCCCTATACTCTCTACAAGCGCTCATTTCTACGAGTCTGGGTAATTGTGCGCGGCACTTCTTTTACTGGCGGGAGGGTTCCAATTCGAAATGCACAAACCGATCAAATACGTTGAAAAAGCCGCAACATATGCTGCCGGCGCGGCTTGGTTCGTCTTCGATAAGTTCAATCAGATCAATCAGAACCCCGGCTTTGTGCCGAAGTGGTCGGACAAGCCGCTCCTCAAGTCGTGGGAGAAGGTGAAGCCTCCGCTCGGATGGCCCCGTGATACCGATTCGCTGTGCCCGCGCTGCGTACCGGAAATTCGCCAGCAGATTCTGGACGGCAAGACTCCTCTGGACGTCCTCTACACCCAGCGCCCAGGCGAGATCAAGGCGCAGGTCATCGAGCGCGACGGCAAAATCCTGATGGTGAAGGACTGCCCGGTTCATGGCCATTTCGAAGATGTGATGGCCATCGACGCCGCGTTCTTCAAGCACCTGGAAGACGTATTCCCGGGCCGCGACATCCGCGCTCACAACGACGAAACCCTTCACAAGCACGGCTCCAGCACGATTACCCATGGCCGCGGCTCGGTCCTGACGGTGGATCTCACCAATCGCTGCAACATGATGTGCGACCCGTGTTTCATGGACGCCAACCAGGTCGGCTTCGTTCATGAACTTACCTGGGACGACATCAAAACGCTGCTCGACAACGCCGTCACCATCAAGCCGAAACGCCAGATGTCGGTGCAGTTTTCGGGCGGCGAGCCCACTCTCTCTCCGTACTTTCTTGACGCTGTGAGGTACGCGCGCGAAGTCGGCTATACGTCTGTGCAGGCCGCCACCAACGGCATCGAGTTCGCCAAGAGCGCCGAGTTCTGCCGCAAGGCAGCCGAGGCCGGTTTGCGCTACGCCTATCTTCAGTTCGACGGCATCGGCAACGCGGCCAACCAGCACCGCAAGGTCGGCAACCTGTTCGACGTCAAGCTGCGCGCCATCGAAAACCTGTACGCCAACGGCGTGGATATCATCCCGGTAATCACGATCATCAACGGCATCAATAACGAGCAGGTCGGCCGTATTGTGCAGTTCGCGCTCGATAACCCCAAAAAGATTCCGTTCTTGTCCTTCCAGCCCGTTTCCTTCACCGGCCGCGATGAAGCCGTCACAGACGAGCGCCGCGCGGCGCAGCGGTACACGCTGTCGCACCTGGCGCACGATGTGAAGAACCAGACCGGCCTCGGCGAACCGGTGCGCGACTGGTTCCCGATTTCCTTCATGTCCACGTTCTCCGACTGGAGCGACCTGGTGCACGGGCCGCAGGCCGATTGGGGACAGTTGAGCTGCGGCTGCCACCCGAACTGCGGCGTCGGCATGGCGGTGATGGTGGACAAGGAAACCAGGGAAGCCCGTCCGGTCACGGCGTTTCTCAATGCCGACCAGTTGGCCCGCGACGTGGCCCGCGTCAACGACGGCGCGCGAGGCAAATGGCTGTCCATCGTCGGCATGGCGCTGGCGGCGGCGCGCAACTACGATCCATTCCAGGCGCCCACCCACTTTCGCATGAAGGATCTGCTGCAGAAGTTCGACAAGACCTTCGGCGCCACCGGCAAGAGCTACGGCAAGGTCGGCAAAGACCGCACGATGGAGGATATCGAGAAGCGCCGGCGCGACCGCTGGAACTTCCTGTTCATCGCCGGCATGTGGTTCCAGGACCTTTTCAATTACGATTTCCGCCGCACCGAGCAGTGCATCATTCCCTACGCCACCCAGGAGGGCGAAATCTCCTTCTGCGCCTACAACACGGGCGTGGGCTGGCGCAACATCATCGAGAAGATGCACATGACCGCCACTCTCACCAAGTGGTACGACGAGCACGGCAAGCACGAGATTTTCGCGGGCGGTAAGCACGTCCCGCTGAAGGCTCGGGATCATTCCCTGGTGCTGCGCGAAGACATCGTCACCACCGAGGAGCAGCACGATCTCGACCGCCTGGGCATCGCCAAGACCGCCCGCGAAGAGAAGATCCGTGCGCGCGACACGAAACTCAAACAGCAGCAGGAAAACGAGCGCATGGCGAAGCTGTACCGCGAGCACGTGCTGAAAGAGAAGCCCGGCCCGGAACTCGTGCAGATCGGTGGTACCGCGGCGGCGCCCAAGCCGGGCCCCGAGGAACGCGAGGAAGTCGGCAGCTTCGGCGACTGAGTTTCGTTCAGACTGTGTTTCCACTTCCGCCGGTCCGGCACTCCGGGCCGGCGGTTTTGCTTAGAGGAACCGCCCTACCCCTCTGAGAACCAAAGAGTTCCAAAATCTTTGCAACGTTCGCCTACAACAAATCCGGGATCCCGCCGGTAACGTTCCCAGCCACCCCTGCGCCTTGAAGGTAGTCACCCCATGGCTGCACATCGTATTACCATCTCTTTCGGGCGCCTTCTGGCAGCCTGCCTCGCCGCAAGTGCGTTGTTTGCTTCCCAGCACCACGGCGTGGTCAAATCCAACGGACTCCCGGTCCCCGGCGCCACCGTGACCGCAACTCTGGGCGACAAGAAGGTGGTCACCACGACCGACGCACAGGGCGCCTACTCGTTTAACGACCTCGCGGACGGGAACTGGACCATCCGGGTTGAGATGCTCGGATTCGCACCACTCACCCAGGAGGTCGGAATCGCACCGGACGCTCCGAGCCCGGAATGGGATCTGAAACTTCTCCCGCTGTCGGCCCTACGCCAGTCCCTCGCACCCAAGCCGGCCACCGCGACAGCCACGGCCCAGGCTAAGCCGGCCGCTCCCGCTGCCGCCTCGCAGACCGCCGCGGTTGCGACCCAGACGCCCTCCCGGCCGAATGGCGGTCGTGGTTCGGCTAACGGCCGGCCTTCGCTACGACAGGCGATGCAGCAGCAAGGCGGATTCCAGCGGATGGATGTCAACCAGGCCGGCGATGTTTCCGCTATGAATACCGACGGCACTTTCAGCACGGACATGAACGCCGACCCGAGCAGCAGCGCCTCCGATTCCATGATGGTGAACGGCAGCGTCAGCCGCGGCTTGGACATGCCGCAGCAGTTCGACTGGTTCGGCGGACGCGGCGGCGGCCCGGGAGGCATGATGGGCGGTCCCGGGATGGGCATGGGCGCCGACGGACTCGGCGGTCCCAACGGCGATAACCCCGGCGGAATCGTTGCGGCGGCCGGCGGTGGACGCGGCGGGCCCGGCGGTGGTGGACCCGGCGGCGGCCGCGGCGGAATGATGGCCGGCGGCGGCTTCGGCGGACGCGGGGGACCTGGTGGCGGCTTCGGTGGACGCGGCGGTTTCGGGCGCGGCGGGCGCGGCGGACGCGGCGGCATGAACCGGCCCGGCGTTGCGTCCTTCGGCAATGCGCGCCGTGATCGCCGCATGCAGTACAACGGCAACCTCGCCTTCATCCTCGATAACTCCGCCTGGGACGCCCAGACCTATTCGCTGAGCGGCAGCCAGGTCGCCAAGCCCGCCTATGCCAATGCGCGCGCCACCATGATGTTCGGCGGCCCCCTCAAGATTCCACACCTGTTGAGCGGACAGCACGGCACCTTCATGGTCAACTACCAGATGACGCGGAGCCGGAACGGCACCACGCAGACCAGCACCATGCCCTCCGCGCTCGAACGCACGGGCGATTTTTCGCAGTCCTTCGCGCAGGGGCCGGTCACTATCTACGATCCGCTCTCAGGCAATCCCTTTCCGGGCAACATCGTCCCGCAAAACCGCTTGAACCCGGTTTCGCTCGCGCTGGCCAACTACTTCCCGCTGCCGAATTTCCCGGGTTACAGCCGGAACTATTCGGCGCCCATCACCACCGTCGGCAACTCGGACGCTCTTAACGTCCGGCTCAACCAGACGCTGGATTCGAAGAACCGGATCAACGGCGGGCTGGGCTACCAGGGCAGGAACAATACCACGCCCAACATCTTCGGATTCGTGGATTCCGGCACCGGCCGCGGCATGAACATCAACGCGAGCTATACCCATAACTTCACGACCCGCATCATCAACAGCGTGAATTTCCGCTTCAGCCGCAACCGCAATCTCTCCAGTCCTTACTTTGCCAACCTGCAGAATGTCGAAGGCCAGTTGGGCATCGGAGGCGTGTCCACCGACCCGTTGAATTGGGGCCCTCCGAACCTCTCGTTCACCAACTTCGCCGGGCTTTCCGATGCCCAGGCCTCGCTCTCGCGCAACCAGACCACCTCGATCGGCGACAGCGTGATCTGGGTACACAACACCCATAACGTCACCTTCGGCGCCGATTACCGGCGGCAGCAGATCAACCCGCTCTCCGACACCAACGCGCGCGGCACGTTCACGTTCACCGGAAATGCCACCAGCCAGCTTGTCAACGGAGTCCCCGTGCTGGGCACGGGCTTCGACTTCGCCGATTTCCTGCTCGGCACCCCGGCCACCAGTTCCATCAACTTCGGGAACCCGGATAAGTATTTCCGCACGTCGGGCTACGACGCGTACATCAACGACGACTGGCGCATCGCGACGAAGTTCTCGCTCAACGCCGGCGTGCGATGGGACTACCAGACCCCCATTCACGAACTCTTCAATCGCCTGGTCAACCTGGATATCGCGCCGGGCTTCACCGCCATCGCACCGGTGCTGCCCGGGCAGACCGGACCGCTGACGGGCATTCCGTATCCGGATTCCCTGGTTCGTCCCGACTATCGGAATTTCTCGCCTCGCATCGGCTTCGCATGGCGGCCTTTTACCAAACATTCCACGCGCATCAACGGCGGCTACGGCATTTACTTCAACAGCGCGGCCTACACCACCATCGCCAACAACATGGCCGCGCAGCCGCCTTTCGCGCAGAACTACAGCCTGGCTTCGACGGCAGAGAACCCGCTCTCCATCAACACCTTCAACACAGGCGTGAACACGATCACCAACACCCGCGCCATCGACCCGAACTACCGGATCGGCTATGCGCAGATCTGGCAGCTTTCGCTTCAGAACGAGCTACCGCATTCGCTGGTGGGCACGATCACCCTGAACCACACGAAAGGAACCGGGCTCGACCAGCAGTTCCTGCCTAATTCCCTGCCCCCCGGCTCGACCGTGGTAGCGGCTGGACCCGCGGGATACATCTACGAGACCTCGAACGGCGATTCCACGTTCAACTCGGCCATGTTCGCCATCAACCGGCGCGGCCGCAACGGGCTTTCCGGCGGCTTCTCCTACATGTGGTCGAAAGCCATTGATAACGGCGGTATGGGCAACACCCTGGTCGCGCAAGACTGGCAGAACCTTCAGGCCGAGCGCGGGCTTTCGAACTTCGACGCCCGCCACACCGTGAACGCGCAGTGGATGTACAGCTCCGGATCGGGCATGCGGGGCGGAGCGCTCCTGAACGGTTGGAAGGGCAGGCTCCTGAAGGATTGGACCTTCATCAACCGCATCACCGTGCGAACCGGCAGCCCGCTGACGATCGCGGCCGGCGGCAACCGTTCAGTAGTCACGGGAACGGGCGTATCCGGCCCGGTGCGGGCCGATGCTACCGGCCTCCCGGTCGAACCGGCGACGCAGGGCTATGGGTTTAACATCGCGGCCTTCACCGCGCCGGCCGCTGGTTTTTGGGGCACAGCGGGGCGGAACGTAGTTCCGGGTCCGACGGTCTTCTCTCTCAACGCTTCGTTGGGGCGCGTCTTCCGCATGGGCGAGCGGCGCAGTATCGATCTCCGGTTCGACGCCACCAACGCGCTCAACCACGTCACGATTACCGGTTGGGGCACCACCCTGGCGTCCAGCACGTTCGGCCTCCCAACCGCCGCCAGCCAGATGCGAAAGATGAGCGCCACCATGAGGTTCAGGTTCTAACATGAGACCGATTACCGCCACCCTTTGCGCCGGGCTGATGATTGCCTCGGCACAGCAGAATCCGCCGGCCGTTCCCAAGGGGACGGTCAAGTTCGAAAGTAACGTGCAGTTGGTGGTCGTGGACGTATCGGTCAAGGACAAGAGCGGCAATCCGATCGAAGGCCTGACCGCCAACGATTTCACCATCAGCGAAGACGGCAAGCCGCAGGCCATCAAGGTGTTCAAGTTCCAGCGGCTGGAAGAAGAGGCGCGCCCCGAGCCGGCGCTCACTCCGCGCCCGCAGCCCAAGATCGTCGCGGAGCAACCCGCCGCGCCCGTGGCCAAGCCGCTCACCGCCAACCAGATCGCGCCCTCCAGGCCCGGCGAAGTGAAATACCAGGACCGGCGCCTGCTGGTGATGTTCTTCGACATGACCTCCATGCCGATCCAGGACCAGATCCGGGCACAGACCGCGGCTCTCAAATTCATCAAGAGCCAAATGACACCGTCGGACCTGATGGCCATCATGACGTTCTCGAGCGACCTCAAGGTGCTGCAGGATTTCACCGACGACCGCGACGCGCTCAACGACACCATCAAGCACCTGACCGTGGGAGAAGGCAGCGACCTGGCCGTGGATGGCTCCACCGGCGCGGACAACGAATCCGATAACGGCGACGCCTTTACGGCCGACGACACCGAGTTCAATATCTTCAATACCGACCGCAAACTGGCAGCCCTCGAATCCGCCGCCCGTATGCTCGGCTCGCTCTCCGAAAAAAAGGCGCTCGTCTATTTCGCGAGCGGCGTAACGCGGACGGGCGCCGACAACGAGGCGCAGCTTCGCGCCACCATCAACGCCGCCATCCGCAACAACGTCGCGTTCTATCCGATCGATGCCCGCGGCCTGGTGGCTTCCGCACCTCTCGGCGATGCCACCAAAGCCTCTCCGGGTGGACAGAGCATGTATTCCGGCAGCGGCTCGCGGACGCAGCAGAGCAGCTTCGCTGGTCAGCAGGAAACGCTCTACACGCTGGCGGCGGACACCGGCGGCAAAGCGCTGCTCGATAACAACGATCTCGCCATCGGTATCCAGCAGGCGCAGAAGGACATCTCGAGCTACTACATCCTGGGCTACTACAGCACCAACGAAAAGCTCGACGGCCATTACCGCCGCATCAAGCTGAGCCCCAGCCCCACTCTTTCCGCGCGCATCGGCAAGATCGATTACCGCCAGGGCTATTTCGCCGGCAAAGAGTTCCGGAAGTTCGACTCCAGCGATAAGGAGCGCCAGCTACAGGAAGCGCTGATGCTGGGCGATCCCATGACGGACCTGACGATCGCCATGGAAGTGAACTACTTCCGCATGGCGCGCGACCGCTACTTCGTCCCCGTTACCATCAAGGTCCCCGGCAGCGAATTCGAACTCGCCAAGCACGGCGGCGCCGAGAGCACCAAAATCGATTGGATCGGTGAAGTCAAAGACGCCAAGGGGCAGATCCAGGGCAACGTCCGCGACATCAGCGATATCAAGCTGAAGGGCGAGACGGCCGCCCAACTCGCGAAGACCAGCATCGCTTACAATACCGGCTTCACGCTGGCGCCGGGCACTTACAGCATCAAAGTGCTGGCGCGTGAAAACGAGAGTGGCAAGATGGGGACTTACGAGCAGAAATTCGTGATCCCCGACCTCACCACCGAGCAGAAGCGCCTGCCCATCAGTGCCGTCGTCCTGAGCAATCAACGCCAGGATCTGAACACCGCCGTTTACACTGCCGAAAAGGACAAGAAGCTGCTGGCGGAAGACCCGCTGGTGCAGGACAACAAGCGGCTGATCCCCAGCGTGACACGGGTATTCCGCAAGGGCCAGGATATGTACGTCTACCTGGAAGCCTACGAGCCCGCCGCCCAAAGCACCCAGCCGCTGGTGGCCACGGTGAGCTTCTACCACGGCAAGCTGAAGGCGTTCGAGACGGCGCCGCTCGAAGTCAACGAGGGCCTGAATCCGAAGTCGAAAGCCCTGCCCCTGAAGTTCGACGTTCCCCTGGCGAAGCTGGCGCCTGGCCGCTACGATTGCCAGGTGAGCGTACTCGACCCGACCGCCGGCAAGTTCAACTTCTGGCGCGTCCCCGTCGTCGTGCTTCCGTAGGGTAGTCCTGCGCCCCCGCTTGTTACAATTGACCCTATATGGCACGAATCCCCCGCCGCCTGCTGGCGCTCGCGGTACTGCTCTGTTCGTCGCTTTTTGCTGAAGTCCGATCCCTCACGATCCTTCACACGAACGACCTGCACGCGCGTATCAGCCCCCTGGTGGATCACAACGGCGGATTCGCCTACCTCGCCACCGTGATCCGCCACGAGCGGGACGGCTGCCAGGATTGCATCCTGCTGAACGCGGGCGACCTCGTCCAAGGCACCCCGGTCTCGACCATCTTCCACGGCCTGCCTGTGTTCGAAATCGCCAACCTGCTGGGCTTCGACGCCGCCACGCTCGGAAACCACGAATTCGACTACGGCTGGCCCCAGGCTCAAAAGTTCATGCAGGTTGCCAGGTACCCCATCGTAACCTCGAACATCGTGGACTCCAGCGGCCGGCTCTTTACCTCCAAGCCCTGGGTGATCCTCAAGGTCAACGGCCTGCGGGTAGCGGTAATCGGCGCGATGACCGACAGCCTCAGGAACCTGACGACTCCCAATCTGCTCGGAGACTGGCACACCATTCCCATGGTGGAAACCGCGCGGAAATACGCCGCGGAGTTGAAAGACAAGTCCGACCTGATCGTCCTGCTCGGCCACATCACCGCCGGAGAGGAGCGCGAACTGCTCGACTCCGCGCCCGACATTCCGGTCATCGTCAGCGGCCACGTTCACAGTGGCATGACGGAGGCGCAGAGCCACGACGGACGGGTTCAGGTCCGCGTCAGGAGCTACGGCGAGGAACTCGGGCGCCTCGATCTCAAAGTAGATACGGAGAAGAAAGCCCTCGTCTCCTGGACCTGGAAGCGCATCCCCATCGATTCCACAAAAATCGAGCCGGCCGCGGATGTTGCGGCTGCCGTGGCGCACTGGGAAGGCGAGGTCGCCTCGCGCGTCGATCAACCGCTCGCCATCTCCAAGCGGCAGTTCACCAAACCCGAAGTCAAGCTTCTCATCGAACAGGCGCTGCGCGACGAAACCGGCGCCGATTTCGCCTGGATGAACCAGGGCGGCGTACGCGACATCCTGCCCGCGGGCCAGATTCTCGTCCGTCACATCTGGGACATCATGCCCTTCGATAACCGCGTGGTCGTCGGCACCTTCAAGGGCAGTCAACTGCCGCCGCACATCCTGGGCGGCCGCACGGTGGACCCCAACCGCGAGTACACCCTGGCCGTCAGCGACTACACCGCTGCCAACCAGGAGACCCACGAAAACCTTCGCACCACCGGTCTCCAGTTTCCCCACGATGCCGGCCTCATGCGCGACATCCTGATCGACTGGTTCCGCAAGAAAAAAGTGATTGGGGAATAGATGGTCCGCCGGGAGTTTCTCAAGCAGGCCGGAATGGCCGCCGCGGCTCAGTCCACGCTGCGCGCAGCCGGCACGGATTCGGTCGTCATCGACCCCAAGCCGCTGTTTGAAATCTCTCCGCTCCTCTACATGCAGTTCATGGAGCCTCTCGGCACGACGGACAGCTCCGTCGAAGCCTCCTGGGATTACGAAGCGGACGACTGGCGCCGGGATTTCGTCGACGTAGTGCGCAGCCTCTCGCCCGGCGCGATCCGGTTCGGCGGCCTCTTCAGCCGCTACTATCACTGGCGAGAAGGAACCGGCCCCGCGGCGCGCCGCCCCTGGATGCGCAACTACGTCTGGGGCGGCAAAGAAACCAACCGCGCCGGCACCCACGAATTCGTGGACCTCTGCCGCCGCGTGGGCGCCGAACCGTTCTACTGCGTGAACTTCCTGAGCGACGGCGAGGCACGGTATCGCACCACCCGCGAAGGCAACCGCACCGGCGACGCCCGCGAGGCCGCGGACTGGGTATCGTACGCTAACGATCCCGGAAACCGGGAACGTAAAGCCAATGGCGCCGCCGAACCGCTCAACCTCAAGCTATGGCAGATCGGCAACGAGACCTCCTATGGCAACGCGACCTTCACCAAGGAGGAATCGATCGCCCACACCATAGAGTTCGCCAAGGCCATGAAGGAGCGCGACCCTTCCATCCGCCTGATCGGCTGGGGCGACCGCGGCCGGGGTGCGGGCCTCTGGGCGCCGGACCTCCTCAAGCAGGCCGGGCCATATCTCGATTTCGTCGCCATCCACATGATGGGGCAGTCGCCGAAGCGGCCCGATACGGTGCTCAAGGGCCTGCGCTATCAGAAAGAGCCGGAGCAGGCCTGGCAGGAACTTCTGGAGCTTGCCGGCAACATAGAGAAGCGCGTCACCGAAATCGAACAGGCCGTGGCGGAGACCGGCTCGAGCACCGGCGTCGCGATCACCGAAGGCCACCTCAGCCTGAGTCCGTCTAACGCCAATCCGATCCTTTACGAGTGGCTTTCCGCCGCATATCACGCGCGCTCGCTGAACATTTACCAGCGCCACGGCGCACGCGTGAAGATCGCCACCGCGGCCGATTTCAATGGCAACCGCTGGACCAATACGGCGGTCATGCTCCCCACCCCTCGCGGAAAGAGCTACCTGATGCCGGTCGGCTCCATCGCGCGGCTGTTCAAGACGCACAACGGCACCCATGGCGTGAGCGTCCGCTCCGCGCCCGCCGGCCTGGATATCGCCGCCAGCCGGGCGGCCGGCAAAGTCTATCTACACGTCGCCAACCTGGAGTATCGAACCGCTATCGAGGCCTCCTTTGCCGTGGAGGGCGCGGCGATCGCCGGAGGCCGCGTTTTCCAGATTGCGCCGGAGGATCTGCGCACCTACGTCAACCAGGACCAGCCGGAGATCTTCCAGCCGCGCGAAGCCGCCCTGGCTGCCGGACCAGCACCGAGATGCCGATTCCCCGCGGGATCGGTTTCCGCCGTGGAACTCGACCTTTCGGCGTAACTAAACCGCTCCCGGCACGTCGGAACCCAAAGGTATCTTCATGGCTGAACTGCCTCTGGCCCTTCGCAGTCTTCGCAGGAATCCAGGCTTCACCGCCGTGGCCGTCATTACCCTGGCGCTCGGCGTCGGCGCCAACACCGCCATCTTCAGCGTAGTCAAAGCGGTGCTGCTCAATCCGCTGCCCTACCGCGACCCCGGGCGCCTGGTCAAGATCGGCGAGACCGACCCGGACACCCTCGACGCCGAGACGGTCGATTTCACCACCACCTGGGACCTGCGCGCCCGCAGCCAATCCTTCGAGAGCCTCTCGCTCTACCGGTTTGCCTCGGCCGCCATTGCCGGGGGCGGCGATCCGGAACTGCTGCGCGGCCTACGCGTCAACGCAGGCTATTTCGATACCCTCGGCGTCAGGATGGCGCTGGGCCGTCCCTTCCTTGCCGGAGAAGACCAGCCCGACCGCCGCTACGAAGTGATTCTGACGAACGCCCTCTGGAGGCGCCGTTTTGGCGGCGATCCCAAAATCGTCGGCCGCAAGCTCCACCTGAGCGAGGCTTCCTTCACTGTGGTCGGCGTGCTTCCGCCCGGCTTCCAGGCGCCCTTCGCCGACCAGTCCGAGATCTTCCTGCCTCTCGGGTACGCCCTGGGACGTCCGGAAGCGTGCCGCGGCTGCCAGCATCTGCAACTGCTCGGCCGGCTGAAGCCGGGCGTCTCCGCGGCGGCCGCGCAAGCGGAGATGAACACCCTGATTCGCGGAATCGCCTCCGAACACCCGCAGGATTATGCGCAGGGCATTGGCGTCGTCGTGCGGCCTCTGCGCGATCAGGTCGTGCGCCGCGTGAAAACCGCACTTTGGATTCTGCTCGGCGCCGTCGGCTTCGTCCTGCTGATTGCCTGCGCCAACGTCGCCAACCTGGTGCTGGCGCGCGCCACGGGGCGGGTCAAGGAGATTGCGCTGCGCGCCGCCCTCGGCGCTTCCCGCGCGCGCCTGCTCCGCCAGCTTCTCGCCGAGAGCCTGCTGCTGGCCCTCGCCGGGGGCGCCGCCGGGCTGGTGCTGGCCTGGTACGGGACCCAGGCCCTCGCTGCCATCGGCAGCCGCCAGATTCCGCGCTTCGACGAGATCCGCATCGACGCCCCGGTGCTGTGGTTCGGTTTCGCCGCCAGCCTGTTCACGGCAGTGTTCTTCGGCCTCGCACCCGCGTTGCGCGCCTCCCGCGTCGATCTCAACGACGCGCTGAAGGACACCGGCAAATCGACCTCCGGCCGCGGAGGCCACGGTTTCCGCAATCTGTTGGTAAGCGCCGAGTTCGCCCTGTCGTTCGTTCTGATGGTCGGCGCCGGCCTCCTCGGCCGGAGCTTTCTGCAGGTCACACGAGTCGATCTCGGCTACGACCCCCACGACGTCCTGACTCTCCAGACCTATGTCTACGGCGCGCGCTACCAGAAACCCGAAGCGGAGCTGAACTACTACCAGCAGGTGCTGGACCGCCTGCGCGCCACCCCCGGCATCGAGAGCGCCGCCTTCGTGAGCACCTTACCCATGCACGGCTTCGACCGCCGCAGCCTGCAGATCGAGGACCGGCCGCTGGCCAACCCCGCCGATGCGCCCGCCGCCGATGCCTACTCCGTCAGCCCCGATTATTTTCGCGTCATGCGCATTCCCCTGAAGCGCGGACGCCTCTTCAACGCCACCGACGGACCCACGACTCCCCCGGTCGCGCTCATCAGCGAATCCTGCGCCCGCACCCAGTTCGCCAACCAGGACCCCATCGGCAAACATATTCAGCTCGGCGGCCGCAGCGAGAAGAAGCCGTGGATCACCATCGTTGGGATCGTCGGGAGCATCCACCAGTACTCGCCCGACCGGCCTTCCAATATGGAGGCGTACGTTCTGCAATCCCAGGACACCAGCTTCGGCTACAGCCTGGTGGCCCGAACCACCGCCGACCCGGTGCTGCTGGAGCACAGCGTCCGCGAGGCTTTTCTCGCGGCCGACAAAACCCAGCCCGTCTTCGACATCAAGCCCCTCGATGCGTATCTCTCCGATACCCTGGCTGCCCGCACCTTCACCCTGACCCTGCTTGCCATCTTCGGGATCCTGGCGGTGACGCTTTCGGCCGTCGGCATCTACGGCGTGATTTCCTATGCCGTAACGCTGCGCACGCGCGAAGTGGGTATCCGAATGGCGCTGGGTGCCGAACGGCGCAGAGTGCTGGCCATGGTGTTGGCCGAGGGCTTGAAGCTGATCGCCGCCGGGCTCGCCGCCGGCTTTGCCTCATCGCTCGCGTTGACCCGGATCCTCGGCAGCCTTCTCTTCGAAGTGAAGCCGGTGGATCTCGCGACCTCGCTCGCCGTAGCCGCGGCGTTGGCCGTCGTGGCGCTCGCGGCCAGCTATTTGCCGGCACGGCGCGCGGCGACGGTGGATCCGATGGTGGCCTTGCGCTACGAGTAGCTGGGCAGGCCGGGGGGCGTACCCTGCTATTGCCACGTTTACAGAAGCAAGCATTGCACTTACTGGATATTCGTGTCCTAAATAGAGGAACCGCATGCCAGAATGCCCAACCCGCATCGGCGGCCCCTCGATTGCTGCTGTATTGCTGGCCCTCGTTACCGCGGCGGACCTGTGCGCGCAGCCCCACACTCCCGCGGCAGGCCCCAGGATCCCCGCCATCTCGGGCACCGTGGTGGATGCGCTCACCGGCAAACCGATCGCCGGGGTCGACGTAACCCTTCGGGCGGCAGCCATCGACCGGAAGCAGCTACGCTACGAGAACTGCCGGACTTCGCCGAGCGGACGCTTTCTCTTCCGACCCTCCGTGGAACCGAAGGCCGGGGGCCTGTTCAACCGCATCGGAGAAATCGCGATCACGGTGAATATTCCGTTCGTCTCCCTCGCGCGTATGCGGGCTATGCCCGGCCAGGACTGGATCACATCCGACGCAGGCGCCGACGCTTCCGGATATCTCCTTGGGGACCCGCTCTTCACGATCAAGTCCACGCGTCTTCATAATCTCGATCTGAAGGGCGCGCGGATTAACAACAAGGCCTATTTCCCCATGGCCGTTCAATTCTTGAGATCCTGCCAGCAGACCTGGGACGCCAACTGCATCAGCATGGACATCACGCAAAAAGTGCGCGTCCCGCTGATCCCCGTGCTTGACGATCCGGCCGGCTGCCGGAAGATCGCGGACGCCGATCTCCGCGAGGGCTGCCGTCAGCTCCAGACCTACCGCGCGGCCTTCCGCCACGTCGAGACCATCGCCCAGGTGCGTGCCGGAAAGCAACTATGTAGCCAGATCGACCACGGACGCGTGTCCAAACTGTGCCTGGACGATCTGCATGCCTTCGCATTGAGAGCCGAACTGTACGAGAACCGGCCGCCGCTTCGGATGGAGATCGAACCGGCTGAAGAGGTCCTGATCCTCGCTCCCATCGCGGGGATGCAAGCCTTCTCGCACGGTCTCTACCGCCCCGACCCCTTCGACGAGACCGCAATCTACACCGCTCGTTACCAGCGGATGCCGAGGACGGGACTCGATGCCGCCGGTGTCGCGATCGAGCTCATCCGCGATGCCGCCGAACGGCGCCGCCGTTTTGCCGCTTTCGTGAAGCCGCCTCCGAACGCAAACCTGGAGCCCCGCCGCATCGAGTTATTCGATGGCGCTCCCCTGGCGATGTCGGACAAGGGACGAAGCTCGATGGTGGTCTGGATCAGCGGCGACAAGTTGATCACGATCACCCTGAACCCCTACGGCCAGGGCGCCGCGGACGAGATCTCCCGCCGGGCTGAGGTGACGCCGGAGCTGCGCCGGGCACTCATCCGGGCCTACCTGCGCAAGTACCCCGTCACGAATTGACGCCCCTAGCGGTAAGGCACGACCTTCACGCCGCCAAACCAGGAGTGCCCCTCGACGAAGTTGACTCCCCCGCAACGGCTTGCCGCGAGAAGCTCCCGATAGAGCTGCTCGTGCTTCCGATACTCGGCGCTCGAGATCGGTCGACCGGCGGCGGTCAGACTGCGCAGCTCGAAGCCCGCGTCCTCCGGCCAAAGAACCGCCGCAAACCGGGCCAGCGGCGAGCATCCCGGCTCGGCGGATGTACGAGACAACTGGAGCCCCGACTTCACCGATCCGTAGCTGGTAGAACGTGCGGCAATCGGCCGGCTCGTCCGGGCACGACACTCTGCTGACCCGGTAGATCTTCGTTCCACCCCGAAAGTAACCGCCATAGTAAGGACGCCCCTCGCCCCCGGGAGGAATGATCGGGAGCCCGTCGAGAAACGAAGCCGGCAGTTCCTTGTGATACATCCGGAAGTCGCCCTGAGCGGTGCGGTTGCAGCATCTGGCCTGGAACTCTTCGTTCGAGGCCGTGCGAATACGGGCTTCGGCGACATCGATGGGCAACTCCGGGAACGGCCACGACTGGAAGGTGATCTGGCGCTTCTCTTCATAAGACAGCCTCAGCGGCGTTGCGGCGATCGCTCTCGCCCGTACCTGCTGCAGGCTTCCTAGGACCGGCGTGAGCACGGCTTCATGTCCGGAAATCGCGACCTGTTGGTAGCGTGCGCAGATCAGTGTGATCGAGCCCGGGTCCCCTGGCGGCAGGCGGCCATCCAACCCCTGGAACCCCGCGCTTCCGAAGGACTGCATCAACCCGGCCAGATCCTCCGGTCCCAGCCGGAGCCGGTCGAAGACGAGTGAACGCGCGTCCTGGTAGTTGACCGAGCCGTCGCGGTACACCACCAGGGTTTCCCCATCGGGCGAGAGGTAGTTCACCAGGACGCCCGAGCGATTGGCGCACACTCCGCCGCTCTCGTGGAAGTACGCCGGCTCGCCGTGGATCTCCTCTACCGCCGTGAGGACCAGCGGGTCGACACTCCCGGACTGCAGTGTGAACGTGCCTTGGATCAGTTCTCCGAACCGCCATTGCGGAATTGCCGCACGCAGCCGGGCATCGGCCGAACGGATGCGCCTGCGTTCGCAGGTGGTCAATCCGCCCTGATCTATGCGGTCGCTGTCGAGG
This sequence comes from Bryobacterales bacterium, assembly GCA_963778675.1. Taxonomy (GTDB): domain Bacteria; phylum Acidobacteriota; class Terriglobia; order Bryobacterales; family Bryobacteraceae; genus CAWCDJ01. Next base: position 1,058,699 of record CAVZVI010000014.1, on the reverse strand, counting down.
ATCTCGATCACTGGCGGGTTCACTCCGATGACCCGCGCGATCGTCCGCATAGTGAAACTCAAGCCATCGGCCGCCGGCATGGAAGACACCACAAATTCGACCGCCTTTGGGTCGAAGGGCCCGCCGGCCGATTGCCCGGACTGGCCGCATGCCGGGGCTTGAGCCTGGGCGCACCACACGGCCAACGCCCAAAGCAGAAGGTATTTGCAGGCCATCCCTATCGTTCCTCGAGAGAAATCCGCACGCCCTTGTAGAAATAGCGGCCTTCGATGAAAGTCAACCCCGAGGTCCCCGAGGTAAATAGCTCACGATACAGGGGCTGATGTTTCGCGTACTCCTCTTTGCTGAGCGGCCTCCCCTGCCCGGATACGTCTCCGAGTGCAAACCCCGCGTCCGAGGGCCACAACATCCCGTAAATCATCATGGTCAGGCGCGAAGAATAGAACTGGTCGTCCGATACAACGTTCGCGGGCATCGAGGTCATCAGCACATCGACATCAGGCACTTCCTGCACCGACAGACTCTCAAAGTTTTTGCACCTGGGATTGTCGCCGGTACATGTCCTGTTGACGCGGAATATCCTGGATTGCGTCCGAACATACACGTCGCGGTTCGGAAAGTCCGCACCCATCGCCGCCATCGCGGGAAGCTTCGCGAGAAACTCAACCGGTACCTCCTGGTGGATCACTTCGAATGGCCCGTGGGCGGTCCGCTTGGTTTGCCGCGCCTCGTTCTCGGCCAGTTGGGCCGCTCGCTTCACACTCTCTAACTCGGCCGCCGGCAGCTGGGGGAACGGCCAATCGAGCAGGGTGATCTCGCGCTTCTCCTGATAGCTCAGCCGGTAGTAACTATTCGATAGAGCCATGGCCTTTACCTCTTCGAACGCAGTAAGCACCGGCTCCAGCATGGCTTCGCGCCCTGAAACCAGCACTCTCTGGAGGCGGCCGCAGACCAACGTGATCGAAGGGCGCGCCTGTGCATCATCGATAGGCGGCACTGTGCTCTTGAGCGAGTTGAACCCGGCATCCCGAAACGCCCGCATCAGGCGAGCCAGCTCCTGCCCGCCGATCCGCTGTCGTACGGCGGTGTTCCCATAGCCGTCGCTGTAAGAGACCGACCCGTCCTGATAGGCCGTGAGTGCCTCGAGGTTCCGTTTCCGATACGCAGCCAGCACTCCGCTCCGCTTGGAACAGTTGGCGCCCGAATGCCGGTCGTGAAAGTATACTGGCTCGCCGGGGAACTTCTTCACCTCGGTGAGAATCGTCTGCTGAATGCCCCCTTCGGCGCAGGTCAGCCGGGCCTTGACCAGATCGCGGAACCGTAGTTGTGGGAGCACGTTGCGCAAGCGCGCATCCACCGAGTAGATGCGCATAATCCCACACACGCCCAATTGATCCTCGTTGCTGTCGAGAATCTCGAAAACCAGCGGGCGCACGCTGGCAACCCGGGCAATGACCTCGAACGAGATGTTGAGAGGCTTCTCTCCGGGGAATACAGAAAATGGCTGCGGGTGGGCGACGAATTCCACCAGCCTCGGGTCGAAAGGTCCGTCCGGCGACTGCCCGGAGAGAGCGCACGCCGCGGCGGATGGAGTCTGCGCCTTCGCGCAAGCCGCCGCCAGGAAAAGAAAGGAACAAACCCAACGAAAGACGCGCCGACGCCCCGGCCGAACATCCTGACTTCCATTAACCAAAGTTAGCCGGCCCTTGTCGGAACAAGGGACGAACCATTATTACGGATCTTTTTACCGAAATACAAGCGATTTACACGCGCGCGAGAGCCGCGCCAATCTCTTCGAGCCGCACCGGGCGGTGTTCGTCGTACGATTTCCGCGCGGCCAGAGCCATCACGACCGGAATGCGGCCGTCGTCGCCGGTGACCGGGGTCGGCTTGTCGTCGCGCACCGCCTGTATGAAGGCCCGCATTTCGTTGGCGAAACTCTCCGCGTAGCGGTCCATGAAGAAGTTCAGCGGTAGATCCTTGCGCACCGCAGACGCCGTGCTGACCACCGCCTCGTTCGGATAACAGTTGTTCGTGGCGATCGCCCCTTCGCTCCCGAGGATCTCCACCCGCTGATCGTAGCCGTACACGGCCTTCCGGCTGTTGTCGATGGTCCCGATCACGCCGTTGCGGAACCGCAGCACGATGACCGCTGTATCCACGTCGCCGGCCCGGCCGATTTCGGGATCCACGCGCACGGCGGCAGTCGTGTAGATCTCCTCCACTTCATCGCCGATCAGGAATCGCGCCATGTCGAAATCGTGGATGGTCATGTCGAGGAACATGCCTCCGGAGACCTTGATATACGCGAGCGGCGGCGGCCCCGGATCGCGGCTGATGATGTGCATCAGGTGGGGTGTGCCGATCTCGCCGGATTCGACGGCCCGCCGGACGCGGATGAAGTTGGCGTCGAAGCGCCGGTTGAAACCCACCTGCATTTTGACCCCGGCCCGCCGCACGGCCTCCAGTGCGCGGTCGATCTTTTCCAGGCTGTGGTCGATCGGCTTCTCGCAAAAGATGTGCTTCCCGGCCCGCGCCGCCTGTTCCACCAGGGCCGCGTGCGTATCAGTGGAAGAGCAGATCAGCACGGCATCGATATCGGATGCCGCGAAGATCTCCCCGGCGCTCTCCGCAACGCGGGCGATCCCGCAGGCGTCCGCCAGGGACTGCGCCGCTTCCCGGTTCATGTCCGCAATCGCCACGGGGACCGCCTCGGGCAGTCGATGCGCGATCGTCGCGGCGTGGACCTTGCCGATCCGGCCCGCGCCGATAATCCCCACGCGGACCGGCCGGGCCGCGGCCGCTCTCACCGACTTCACCGCCGAATAGTTGGATTCAATGGAGCGGAGGTATTCCCGATTGCGTCTCGCGCTGGCCTCCGGCGTACCCATGCCCGGCAGGACGTCCTGTTCCACCAGCGTGTAGCCTTCATAGCCGGTGTCGCGCATCCAGCGCAGCACCGCCGGGAAGTCCACACATCCCTTGCCGAGTTCGCAGAAGACCCCGTGGCGCAGCGCCTCGAAGTAATCCCACTGTTCGGCTCGCGCCCGGGCCGCTACATCGGGCTGGCAGTCTTTAAAGTGGATATACCAGACGCGGTCGCGAAAACGCTGCAACCCCGCGAGCACATCGCCCCCTCCCGAACCGTAGCAGTAGTGGCCGGTATCGAACACGAGCCCGATGGCCTCCGGATCGGTCGCATCGAGGAACTGCGCGATCTCGTCCGGCGTCTCCACGTAGCCCGCGCAGTGGTGGTGAAAGACCGTGCGCAGCCCCGTTTCGCGCAGCACCGTTCGGGCTACCAGGTTGGCGCCCGCGGCGAACACGCGCCATTCGTCGGGACTTAGGCCCATCTGAGGGGTGACGCGTCCGGCGTTGCGCGTCCGCTCTTCCACGGTGCCGTTGTTATCGGCCAGCACGAGGTACGGCTTGGGGTCAGTGGCGACCGCCGCAAGCAGGCGCGCCACGCGCACTGCGTTCTCCACGCCGGCTGCGTGCGCGGAGGGATCTTTCAAGGCCACCGGCACGAAAGCACCCAGCATGGCCAGGCCGCGCGACTGCAATTCCCGTCCCAACACGCCCGGGTCGGTGGGCATGTAGCCCCAATCGCCCAGTTCCGTGCCGGTATACCCGGTCGCGGCCAGCTCATCCAGCATTCGGGCGAATCCGATCTGCTCGCCCTTCTCGCCTTCAAACTCGAGAGTGCCCCACGAACAGGGAGCGTTGCCAACACGGAGAATTGCCATAGGTCTCCTTTCCAGTCCTAGAAGCGGCGGCTCCATTCCTTCGGCCACCGTTCGATCACTACCTTCTTATCCGTATAGAACTCCACGGCGTCGCGTCCCTGCGCGTGCAGCACGCCGAAGAAGCTGCCCTTCCAGCCGCTGAAGGGGAAGTAAGCCATCGGCGCGGCCACCCCGATGTTCACGCCCACGTTGCCGGTGGGAACCTGGTGGCGGAACTTACGCGCCGCCGCGCCGCTGGTCGTGAAGATCGACGATGCATTGCCGTAGCTGTTGCGCGCAATCACGTCGACGGCCTCGTCGATATCCCGCGCATGGATCACGCTGAGCACCGGGCCGAAGATCTCGGTCTCCGCCAGTCCGCTCTCGGCCGGCACTCCGTCGAGAACCGTGGGCCCGACGAAGCTGCCCTTCTCGAAGCCCGAAACGTGGACGCCCCGGCCGTCGACCGCCGCCTCCGCGCCGGCCGCCACACCCTTCGCAATCAGTCCTTCGATCCGCTGGCGGCTCTCGGCGGTGATCACCGGCCCCATCTGCACGCCGGGCTCCAGGCCGTAACCCACCTTGAGCGAGCCGGCGGTTTCGCGGATCATCTTCGGAAACCACTCGCGCGCGCCCCCGACCGTGACCGCGACGGACACCGCGAGACAGCGCTGGCCGGCGCAGCCATAAGCGCTATCGGCGACGATCTGCGTAGTGCTTTCGGGGTCCGCATCGGGAAGCACCACCACGTGATTCTTCGCGCCGCCCTGGCATTGCACACGTTTGCCGTTGGCGGCCGCCCGCGAATAGATGTAGCGCGCCACCGGTGTGGATCCGACGAAGCTGATGGCCTGCACGGAGGGGTGGTCGAGCAGGGCATCCACCGCTGCCTTGCCTCCGTTCACCAGATTCACGACGCCCTTGGGGAAGCCCGCCGCTTCGATCAGCTCCATGACGCGCAGCATGCTGAACGGCACACGTTCGGAAGGTTTGAGAATGAACGTATTGCCGCACGCCACCGCATACGGCAGGAACCACAGCGGAATCATAGCCGGGAAGTTGAAGGGCGTAATGGCCGCCACCACGCCGAGCGGCTGGCGGAACATCGACTCATCGATGCCTCTGGCTACGTCTTCCAGGTTGTAGCCCTGCATCAGGGTCGGGATCCCGCAGGCGACCTCCACGTTTTCCACGCCGCGCCGCAGCTCGCCCCGCGCCTCGGCCAGCGTCTTGCCGTTCTCGTTGGTGACGATCGTGGCGATCTCGTCGAAATGCGCTTCCAGCAACTGCTTCAACCGGAAGAGGAACTGGATGCGGTCGGGCGGCGGCGTGTCTCGCCAGCCGGGAAACGCCGCGGCGGCCGCGTCCACCGCCGCTCCCACTTCCGCTGCCGATCCAACGGGGCTCCGGCCGACTACCTCGGCCTTCGCCGGGTTCCGCACCTCCGCGCCATCCTCCGAAGAGGGCTGCCGCCACTCTCCGCCAATGTAGTGCTTCACAGGCGTCATCGTCACGCTCCCTGTCCCGCGGCAATTTCGTGCCGCCGCTCGTGCTTCACGTCCTCCTCGTATTGCGCCCGCACCCGCCTCACGGCTTCCGATTCGGAAACCTCGGCAACCGGAACATCCCACCACGATTCGTACCCGGGCACGCGCTGCTCTTTGTCCACTTCGATCACCACGGCGGTGGTGCGGTCGTGGCCGCGCATGGCTTCGAGCGCCTGTTCCAGTTCCTGGCGCGTGGTGGCTCGCACCGTACGCGCGCCCAGACCGGAGCAGAGAGACGCGAAATCCACCGGCACATAGTCGCCGTCGAGCTGGCCGCTTTCCGTGCGGCGGCGGTAGTTGGTCCCGAAGCCCTTCGAGCCGATGGCTTGCGAGAGCCCGCCGATGCTCGAATACCCGTGGTTGTCCACAACCACCAGGTTGAGTTTGTAGCCTTCCTGAACGGACGTCGCAATCTCCGAAGCCATCATCAGGAAGGAGCCGTCCCCCACCATCACGTAAACTTCGCGCGAGGGATCCGCCATCTTGATGCCCAGTCCGCCGGCAATCTCGTAACCCATGCACGAGTAGCCGTACTCCATGTGATAGCCGCCCGGCTGGCGCGTCCGCCAGAGCTTGTGCAGGTCCCCGGGCAGGCTGCCGGCGGCATTCACCACCACATCCTGCGGACGGGCCGCGCGGCTCACCGCGCCGATGACCTCGCCCTGGCTGATGGGCGGGCCGTGCCGCAGGTTGAAGATGCGATCGGTCTCTTCTTCCCAGCGCGCCCGCCATTCCGTAATGCAACGGGCGTAGGCGGGGTCGACGGTATAACCGGAGAGCGCCGCTTCCAGTTGCTCCAGCGCGGCGCGCGCGTCGGCCAGCACCGGCAGGCCGGCATGCTTGAGTGCATCGAAGTCGGCGACGTTGATGTTGATGAACCGCACACCGGGGTTCTGAAACGCGGTCTTCGAAGCCGTGGTGAAGTCGCTGAGACGGGTGCCGACGGCGATGACCACGTCAGCCTCGCGCGCGGCGATGTTCGCGCCCGGCGTGCCGGTCACACCGATGGCGCCCAGGTTCTGCGGATGGTCGAACGGCAGCGACCCCTTGCCCGCCTGCGTCTCACCGGCCGGAATGCCGGTACGGCGCAGCAGGCTGGCGAGGGCCTCGCCGGCTTCACTGTAAAGCACGCCGCCGCCGGCCACCACCAGCGGCCGCCGGGCCGCGCGAATGGCCGCGGCCGCGCGCTGCAGCATGACCGGTTCCGGTACCTGCCGCGGAATGTGCCACACCCGCTTTTCGAACATCTCCACCGGGTAGTCCCAGGCCTCGGTCTGCACATCCTGGGGCAGCGCCAGCACCACCGCGCCCGTCTGCGCCGGAGAGGTCAGTACGCGCATCGCCTCCACCACCGAGCAGGGGAGCTGGTCGGGGCGGTTGATGCGGTCCCAGTAGCGCGACACCGGTTTGAACGCGTCGTTCACGGATAAGTCCTGGCTGCGGTCGCTCTCCAGTTGCTGCAGAACCGGAGCCACGTTGCGGCGCGCGAAGATGTCGCCCGGCAGCAGCAGGACCGGAATGCGGTTGATGGTGGCGGTGGCGGCGCCGGTGATCATGTTGGTGGCGCCGGGTCCGATCGATGACAGGCACGCGAACGCGTTGAGGCGCTTTCTCGCCTTGGCGAACGCGGTCGCGATGTGAACCGCCGCCTGCTCATTGCGGCAGAGATAGTACGGGAAGTCGGGATTCTGCTGCAGCGCCTGTCCGAAGCCGGCGATGATGCCGTGCCCGAAGATGCCCCAGGCGCCTTCGAAGAAACGGTGCTCCCGGCCGTCGCGCTCGACGTATTGATTCTTGAGAAAGCCCAACAGGGCTTGTGCCATCGTCACTCGGCGTGTTTCCATCAGTCTCCTCCTCGTTCCGGCGGATCAGAAATGGCGCGCGATACGGTCCACGTCGCGCCCCCGATTCGCTTCGCATGAATGAATTGCCTCGTCAACCGTCCATCCTTCGTGGATGATTCCGCCGGCCGCTTCCGCCGCGGCGAGCGGATCTTCGGTTCCGGGATACAGGACGTTCCGCCCCACCAGCGCGCCGCGCACGTTACTGCCCGCCGCCAGTGCCGAGCGGAGCTGGCCCAGGAAGGGCGCCGCATCGCCCGCCGATTCGCCGCCCAGCAGCAGAATCGGCAGCGTGGTAGACCGCGCCACCGCGCGATAATCCTCGCAATAGGGCAGCTTCAACCACAGGTAGCGGCTGCTGTCGCCCAGCGCGGAAGCCACCCCCGCCAGGCGCGCCAGGGCCTCGGGGGTCTTGACCACGGTGTAGCTCTTGTCCGCCCTGGTGACCGGGAGCGGCTCGAGAAACACCGGCAGGGCGCGCGCCGAAGCCTCCGAGATTGCCCGCGCGCAGGCGGAGAGCGTCCGCAGCGACGCAGGCTCGTTCTCATCCACGCGCAGCAGCAGCTTCACGCCGTCCAGTTTCGCTTCCTGGCAGACGGCGGAGGAAGGGCCGGTAACCGGATCGTCCAACTCCCAAGCGGAGCCGGCCAGCCCGCCCCGGTTGAGGCTGGCGATCGCCAGTTTGCCATCGAGCAGCGGCTCGCCGCCCGCCTCGCGCAGAAGACCATCGATAATCAGCAGGTCTTCCAGAATGTCCATCGTGGCCATCACCCCGTCGACGCGGCTGCCGGCGAGCACCCTCAGGATGCGGGCCAGGTACCCGTGGCGGTCGCACATCGCCAGGGCGTCGTCGCCGACCCGGGTGACGCGCCGCGCCGGATGGTCCGCGGCCAGAAGGTTCAGCTTCCCGGTGGGCGCGAGCTGTTCGCGGCGGACGCGGCTGCGGGCCGAGCGCCAGGCGAATTCGGGGTCGCGCACCCGGATCCCGGTCACCTTTTCGAGAACCGCTTCGGGCAGGAACTGTCGGGCGGAGAACATGGTCGATGCCCTATCGCGGCGTCACCGCGCGGGCGCGGCTCCGCGAGATCATCTCTTCGACTTCGGCGAGGGTGGGCATGGCCTCCGAGCAGCTCAAGCGGCTCACCACGATGGCGGCCGCGGCATTGCCGTAGTGCAGGCATTCGGCCAGCGGCTTATCCTGGATGATCGCGTAGAGAAAGCCGGAGGCGAACCCGTCGCCCGCACCGATCGTCGTGACCACGTCCACGGCATACGGCGGCAGAAATACCGAATCATCGCCGGTCCAGACGCGGGTTCCCGACTCCCCCAGCTTCGAAACGAGCACCGGCACGCGCCGGCGCAGTCTCTCCGTAGCGCTGTCGAGATCGCTCACACCCGCCACCAGCGTCAACTCCAGTTGGTTGCCGATCAGGATATCGACGAACGGCAGCGCCAGCCGCACCGCCAGCCCGGCCTCTTCCGGACTCCTCCAGGACATCGCGCGGTAATCGACGTCGAATACCACCCGGCATCCCGCCTCTTTGGCACGCTCCAGTGCGCGGTACGTCGATTCGCGCGACGGCGAAGCGCACAGCGAAGTCCCGTTGGTGACGAACATCCGGCCCGTCGCGACGTAGTCGAGGTCGGCCGCGGTGGCGTCGAGACGCGTATCCGCGGGGTCTTTGCGGTAGAACACCTGCGGGAAGCTGTCCGGCGGCGAGACCTCGGTGATCGCGAGCGACGGCAAATAGCCGGGCGCGATCTGCACGTGGCTGGTATCCACGTTTTCCTGTTTGAGGAACTCGATGAGGAAGCGGCTGAGGGCATCGCTGCCCAGGCAGCCGACGATGCCCGCGCGGGCCCCCAGCCGCGCCAGCCCCACGGCCATGTTGGCGCTCGATCCGCCGAGATAGCGGGAAAAGCGGCGCACCTGCGGCAGCGGCACATGCGGCTCCTCGGAGTAAAAGTCGTAACCGATTCTGCCGAGTATGATGACGTCCATTGAAAGCAGTCTCCTCAGAACAGCGGCACCCGCGGATCCTGATCGTGCCAGGTGCCGCGCACCCAGGCATAGTCCGGATCGTCGGAGGCCGCCATCGACCGGGCCGAGCCGGCCAGCGCGTTCAGGTAGTAAACGTTGTAACCGTGCGCCGCCACCACCGGGTGGTAGCCCTCCGGAATCAGCACCAGCTCGCGGTCGCGCACCGTGAGCGTGGCGTCGAGGCGGCGGTCGGAGGTGTAGACCCGCTGGATCGCGTAACCCTCGGGCCGGTCGATGCGGTAGTAGTAAATCTCTTCCAGGTCCACCTCGCCCGGCGGGTTGTGCACGTCGTGCTTGTGCGGCGGATAGCTCGACCAGTTGCCGGCGGGTGTGTAGACTTCAACCACCAGGAGACGCTGCGCGGGGAACTCCGGCGTCAGCATGTGATGGATCTGGCGCGTGGCGTTGCCGCCGCCGCGAATCTCCACCCGGACCTCATCCGGCTTCACCAGCCTCGCCGGAAAACTCTGTTCGGCGCGGCAATAGCAGAAGGCCAGGTCGCAATCGCTCTCGGCGGTGATGTGGAACCCGGTCGCCACCGGAAGGTAGAGGGTGAACGGACGGCCTTCGAACACATTTGCGCGCGCGCCTATATTCGTCCACTTGCCCACCGAGGACTCTACCGAGCAGCGGCCGCCGAGCAACACGATGGCCAGTTCACGGCCCGCGGTTTCGCCGCGGAACTCCTCGCCGCGTGCCAGTGCGCGGGTTTCGAATGACAGGTATTCGTAGCCGAAGTCTTCGGTCCGGCCGGTGAATTTCTTGGGATCAATCAGAAGGTCGGTCATAGTGGTTCCTTGGGAGGCGCCGTGGATTCGCGTACGATCAGTTCGCCCGGCACCTTGAGGTTGTGGTCGCGCCGGCCGCCGGAGACGAGGTCGAGCAGCGTCTCCATGGCCATGCGCCCCATCTGCCGCATCGGCTGCCGCACGGTGGTCAGCGGCGGATTCAGGTAGCGGCTGATGTAGAGATCGTCGAAGCCCGCGACGGAGAGGTCGGCAGGGATGCGCAGGCCGCGGGCGAACACTTCGCGCATCGCGCCCAGCGCGGTGAGATCGTTGTAACAGAAAACGGCGGTGGGCCGTTGCGGAAGCGCAAGCAGGTGCGCCATCGCCGGGCCCGCTCCTTCCGGCTTGCCGTCGCCGTGCACTACCAGCTCGGGCTCGAAGGGCAGCCCAGCCTCCCCGAGGGCGCGCCGGTACCCGGAAAAACGCTCCGTGTCGGACTGATGTCCGTGACGGTCACCGAGGTAGGCGATCCGGCGATGGCCGAGTCCGACCAGGTGCCGGGTGGCTTCGAAGGCAGCCTCGGCGTTGGCGATCATCACGGAATGGACGAACTCGCTCGGGTGCTGGTTGTTGAGCAGCACGATGGGGACCCGCATCCGCGAAAGCAGCGGCACGTACATGGCGCCCACACGCGAGGAAGTGACGATGATGCCGTCCACGCGGCGCTCTTCGAACGACTGCACAACGCGGACCTCGCGTTCCGGATCGGCGTGCGAGTTGGCGAGGAATACGGAATGCCCCTTCTCGCTGGCCACCTCCTCGATGCCGCTGACGACCCCCGCGACGAATGGGTCGGCGATGTTGGTGACCACCACGCCGATCGTTTCCGTGCGCCGGGTGACCAGGCTACGCGCCGCCGCGCTGGGAGTGTACCCCGCTTCCCGGGCGATCCGCCGGATTCGTCCCGCGGTCTCCTCGCTGATGAGGACGCTGCCCCGCAAGGCGCGCGACACCGTGGAGTGGGAAACATGCGCGAGGCGTGCGATGTCCTTGATGGAGGCACGCTTCACTACAGCAGGAGCCGGGATGTCGTCGCGGACGGGGCGCCGTTTCATGGTTCGGTCAAGGTGCACACGTGTGCATCGACTGAAAACAGTGTAGTGAAAACCGGTGGCGGCGGTCAAGCCGGATGAAGTTCTCTTACGCCCGCGCCTGCAGCGAGATCGCGAACTGCATCTTCGATCGCGCCGCACCGCGATAGTTGCCCGAAACCGGCGAGGCCATCTCGGGATCGGCCGCCGCCGCGACCGCGACATGGGAAGTCGCAACCGCCAGCCCCTGCGACGGGTCCCAGCCGCGCCACCCTCCGCCGGGCAGGTAGACCTCGGCCCAGGCGTGCATGTCGGACCGCTCCTCGGAAGCCGCGTCGCAAGAGTAGCCGCTCACGAAGCGGGCCGGAATGCCTACCGTCCGGCACGCCGCGCAGAATAGCAGCGCAAGGTCGCGGCACGTCCCCGACCGCTCGCGCAGCGTCACCTCCGGCGGATGCGCCGGACCTTCGTCGCGAATCTCGTGTCCGAAGCCCTCGAACATCTCACGATTCAGCTCCCCCAGAAACGGCATCACCGACTCGCCCGTTTCCCCGGCGATCTTTCGCGCGAACCCGCGCACCGGTTCGCAAGGCATTTCGCGATACGGCGCCAGCCCCGCATCGGATTCGAGCGGCAGCTTTCCGCTGCCTTGCAGCAGAAAGTCGAACGGATTCGTCCGCACCGTCTCCACCTCAAACGAGCTCTGGATCGCAAGCTCCGTCATCGAGGTATCGAACCAGGTTTCCAGCACGACGTTGCCGTCCCGGTCGAGGCACTCGCACTGGCCCGCAGGCGCGGGCGAGATTTGAAGAGCGAAGCTGAGCAGACGCTGGGAGGCGTCCGTACGCGGCCGCAAACGAACGGTGTGAGGCTCCTGGGTTACCGGCGCGTCATACCGGTAGACGGTTGAGTGCGTGGCAGCGATTCGCATGCGCGGCGCGGCTCAGAGCACCAGCTCATCGCGCGTCAGGCGCGAGAACGCCGCTTCGATCCACTCCGACGGTAGTTCATGAACGCTGCGACGCATCCTCTCCTGCCACCAGTTGGAAATCTCGCGCAGGTCGTCCTTCTCGTAGCGCTGCTCCACCAGCGTGAAGCTGCCGCACGAGTACAGGATCACGTCCATCGGAAAATCCACGTCCGCCGCGCACAGCCGGGTGGCGTCGAACGCCAGCAGCCCGACCTTGAAGGCATACTGCATCGTGTCGCTGCGCGTCAGCGAGCGCTCCAGAATCGGCTTCCCGAATCCCGACGCTCCGATGATCTGATAAGGCGTATCCGCGCCGATCTCCACCCAGTTCCCCTCCGGGTAGACCAAAAAGAGGCGATGGGCGGAATCGCCCGCCATCTGGCCGCCGATCAGCGAATAGGCGTTAAAACTCAGCTCCGCGCGGTGCAGGGCGTCGCCGTCTTCATCCGCGACGCGGCGCACCTGCTTCGCGTACAGGTTGACCACCCGGTAGAGCCGCTCCCGCGCCTGGGGCTCTTTCGCGAAGGCTTCCTCGAAATAGAGCAGGATCTTCTCGCGCAGCGACCGCAGCCCGGAGGTCATCACAAAATACGAAAAGCCCGGCCCCTGGTAGCTGGCAGTCTTTCTGGCCACCAGGCATTCGTTGCCGGCAACCACCCTCGTGTCTGCAATGGCAACCAGGCCCTGCTCCACGGTAATTCCAAGACAGAAGGTCATTCGTTTGGTTCCGTTATCCGTTCACTCCCCGCGCATAGGACCGCTGGGCGAAGAAGTCCCCCAGAATGCATTCATCAATTGTATTCATTTTCACCTGCAGCGCGTCGAAAAATTCGTGCAGCCCGGCCTGGAGAATGGTCTCCACCTGGGCGAAGTTCAGCTCCGACCGGAGGAGGCCCAACCGCTGCTCGCTGGCGCACGAAAATGCGCCGGCGGGCGTCCCGGTGATCGCGTGCAAGGAAGCATCCGCCACCCCGATGCAGTACCGCACCGCACGCGGGAACTCGCCGTCCAGCAGCAGAAACTCCACGATCCGGTCCGGCGCGATCCGCCCGTAGCGCTTGCGGTACATCTCGAAGCCGCTTACCGATTTCAATACGGCCGACCACTGGACGTCGTCGTAGGGCGTTCCGACGTCGTGCACGGAGGGCAGCAGGATAAAGTACTTCACGTCGAGGATGCGCGTGGCTTTGTCGGCGCGCTCCAGGCTGGTGCCCAGCCGGATGAAGTGCCACGCCTCGTTGTGGCTCATGGTGACGTGCGAAATCCCCTGAAACAGGTGGCACGCCATGCGCACCTGCCGGCAGAACTCCGGCAGAACCTCGGGCACGGACTTGCGGCTCTCCGAAGCGACCAGCAGGTAGAGCGTGTTGATCTGCTCCCACATTTCCGAGGAGATGGTCTCCCGCACCGACCGCGCATTCTCGCGGGCCGCCAGCACGCAAGACCAGATCGAGTTCGGATTGCGCGCGTCGAACGCCAGGAAGCGCACCACGTTCTCCTGGGTCGCCGCGCTGTAGAGCTCCAGGAACCGGGCGCGGTCGCCGGTGGTATCCACGATCGGCTGCCACTGGTCGCCATACCCGAACGGCAGGTCGAGCATCAGGTTCTGGTTCACGTCGATGAACCGCGCCACGTTTTCCGCGCGCTCCATGTAGCGCCCCATCCAGTACACCGAGTCGGCCACACGGCTGAGCAGCGGCCGCGCTGGCGCCAGGGTCATCATTCCTCGACCTCCCCCTTGGAAAGCACCCAGGTATCCTTGCTGCCGCCGCCCTGTGACGAATTCACCACCAGCGAACCTTTGGCCATCGCCACCCGCGTCAGCCCGCCCGGCACCACGAAAATGTCCTTCCCATAGAGCACGTAAGGCCGCAGGTCCACGTGACGGCCTTCGAAGTGGTCATCCACGATGGTGGGTACCCGGGAGAGCGAAAGCGTCGGCTGCGCGATGTAGTTCCGCGGATTCGAGCGGATCTTGTCCGCGAATTCCGATTGCTGCTGCTTCGTCGAATGCGGCCCCACCAGCATTCCGTACCCGCCGGACTCGTTGGCTGCCTTCACCACCACCTCATGCAGATGCTCCAGCACGTAGCCGCGGTCGCTGTCCCGCCAGCACAGGTAGGTCGGCACGTTGGGAAGAATCGGGTCGGCATCCTCGTAGTAGCGGATCATCTCCGGCACGTAGGCGTAAATCACCTTATCGTCGGCCACTCCGTTTCCGGGCGCGTTCGCCAGCGCCACCTGGCCGTCGCGGTAGGCCCGCATCAGCCCCGCCACGCCCAGCAGGGAATCCTCTCGAAACGCTTCGGGGTCCAGGAAGTCGTCGTCGATCCGGCGGTAGATCACGTCCACGCGTTCCCGGCCCTTGGTGGTGCGCATGAACACGCCGCCGCCTTCCACCACCAGGTCCCGGCCTTCCACCAACTGCACCCCCATCTGCTGCGCCAGAAAGCTGTGCTCGAAATACGCGGAGTTGTGGATGCCCGGCGTCAGCAGCACGACGCGCGGACTGATGTCCGTGTGTGGCGCGATCGACTCCAGCATATCCAGCAGGCGGCTCGGATACTCGTTGACCGGCCGCACCGGCAGCCCCTCGAACACGGCCGGAAAGATGCGCTTCAGCACTTCGCGGTTCTCCAGCACATACGAAACGCCGGAGGGAACCCGCAGGTTGTCCTCCAGGACGTAATAGCAGCCATCGCGATCGCGCACCAGGTCGGTGCCCGTGATGTGGCACCACACGCGGCGGGGCGGAAACAGGCCGTGGCACTGTTTGCGATACGACGCCGCCGAGAGCACCACCTCGCTCGGAATGACGCGGTCCTTCAGGATCTTCTGCTCGTGATAGATGTCGTCGATGAACAGGTTGAGGGCGTGAACCCGCTGCTGCAGGCCGCGCTCGAGATGGTCCCATTCCTCCGCGGGGATAATCCTGGGAATCAGGTCGAAGGGGAAAATCCGCTCCTTTCCGGCGGAATCCCCGTACACGTTGAACGTGATTCCCATCTGCAGCAGCAATCGCTCGGCGGCGTGCTTGTACCGCAGAAGCTGGCCGTCGGAAAGCGCCTCGACGGTCTCCAGCAACAGCCTGCCGTGTGCCCTGGGCCGGCCGTTCTCTTCGAACATCTCATCGTAGAAACCCTGTGTCTCGTAAGCGGAGAACTGCATGGATGCACATCTCCAGTTTTCATGTTTGCCCAAGGCCGGGGTGAAAGTGAAGCCGAAATCTTTTATCGGGTGGATTCGGCTTTTTGATCCGGCGTGGTTAATGAGCGGCTGCAGAGGCCACGCCTATTGCTTTTCAAATGATAGAGGTGCGCGATCTTAGATAAAGCGCCGCTTCAAGGCAAAAGGCCCGCTCCCTTACGGTTGCGGCTCTGTCTCCGTAACAGAACCGCGCGCGTCGGCAAGCGGGCCGGTCAGTACGCGCTCGGCCATGGCGAACTTCAGGTTCTCGATGCCCTGGCCGGTCGCGCTCGAAATCGCGAAGAACGGAAGACCGCGCCGGGCCGCGAGATCGCGCAGCGACGCGACGCGCTCGGGGTCCTGGGCGGAGTCCATCTTGGTTGCCACGACGATCATCGGTTTCCGCGCCAGTTCCTCGCTGAAACCTTCTAACTCTTCCAGGATCACTTCGAAATCGCGGACGGGTTCCCGGCCGCTGGCTTCCGAGACGTCCACCAGGTGCGCCAGCAGTCGCGTGCGCTCGATGTGCCGCAAAAACTGGACCCCCAGCCCGGCGCCCAAATGCGCCCCTTCGATCAGGCCGGGGATGTCGGCCACCACGAAACTCCGGTAGTTTTCCAGTTGCACGACCCCGAGGTTCGGCTCGAGCGTGGTGAATGGATAGTCCGCGATCTTCGGGCGCGCCGCCGAGATGCGGGAAATCAGGGTCGACTTTCCGGCGTTCGGATAGCCCACCAGCCCGACATCGGCCAGCAGCTTCAACTCGAGCCGCAGCCGCTTCTCCTCGCCCGGACGTCCCGGTTCGTGCTCGGTTGGCGCCTGGTGGGTGGAAGTGGCGAAGCGGGCGTTGCCGCGACCTCCGCGTCCGCCCTGCGCAACGAGGAAGCGCTGCCCGGCTTCGGTGAAATCCACCAGCCTTTCGCCGGTCCCTTCGTCGTAGACCACAGTTCCCACCGGGACAGCTACTTCGATCGATCGGCCGTCCGCCCCGGTCTTGTTGCTGCCTTCGCCGTGGCGGCCTCGCTCGGCCTTGTGCTCGGGATTGTAGCTGAACTGAAGCAGGGTGTTCTGGTGCTCGGTGGCAACCAGGGTGACGTCGCCGCCCCGCCCGCCATCGCCGCCGCTCGGACCGCCCCGCGGGACGTACTTCTCCCTGCGAAACGCGAGACAGCCGTTTCCGCCGTCGCCGGCCTTCACCAGAATTCTAGCTTCGTCGAGGAATAACATAGAAAAGCCGCCGGTGGTTCCAAAACCGGCGGCCTGGGAAACAAATCGGAGTGGAAACTATTCGGACGGCGTCACACTGGCGAACTTGCCAAGGCGCCCGCGGTCTTTGAATTCGACCACGCCGGTCACTTTGGCGAAGAGCGTGTCGTCCTTGCCCCAGCCCACGTTCGGACCCGGCTTGATCTTGGTGCCGCGCTGCCGCACGATGATCGACCCGCCCGGCACCAGTTGGCCGCCGAATACCTTCACGCCGAGCCGCTGCGCATTCGAATCGCGCCCGTTCTTGGAACTGCCTAAACCCTTCTTATGAGCCATACGTCACCTAAACCAGAATCTCGCCAACTTTTACTTCGGTGAAGGACTGGCGATGTCCGATGGTCTTCTTGTACTGCTTCTTGCGCTTGAACTTGAAGACCAGAACCTTATCGCCCCGCCCGTTGCCCACGATGGTGGCCTTCACGGTGCCGCCCGTAACCAGCTCGCCGCCATCCTTGAAAGCTGCCTTGGCGGGCAGTTCGATTTCGGAGCCGACGTCGCCGGCCAGTTTCTCGACGCGGAGCACATCTCCCGGGGCCACCCGGTACTGTTTTCCGCCGGTCTCAATAATCGCGTGCATCACAATTCCTCTTGTCTGGGAGCCAGAACACACGGAGTGTGTTGGAACCACTGGAGTAAACAATCAGTGTACTACAGAGGCGGCCGCATATACAATGAGAGCGTGCCTCACCGCGCATGGTCGCTTGTGCTCTGCGGGGCCGCGCTCGCCGCGACCGTTCCGACGGGCCCGAACGCCGGCCAGCCGGCACCGGAATTCCGGCTCCAGGATCAAAGCGGCACATGGCGCACCCTGCAATCGGTGATGGGTCCCAAGGGCTTGATGCTGGTGTTTTTCCGCTCGGCCGACTGGTGACCCTTCTGCAAGGGCCAACTGGTCGAGTTGGAGCAGGCTCTGCCGCAAATACAAGCCGCGGGGCTCGGCCTGGCGGCGGTGAGCTACGACAGCGTGGCCGTGCTCAACCAGTTTTCCGCACGGGCCGGCATCACCTTCCCGCTGCTCTCGGATACAGGCTCCGCCGTCATCCGGCGCTACGGCATCCTCAATCAGACGATCGATAAGGACACGCCCTTCTTCGGTATTCCCTACCCCGGGACCTACATCGTCAACCCCAGCGGCGTCGTGGTATCGAAATACTTCGAAGACGACTTCCGGGTTCGCGATACGGCCGCCTCCATCCTGCTGCGCCAGTTCGGGCTCGAGCCGAAAACGCACGAAACAGCCGCGGGCAAGCACCTGGCGCTGTCGGCGGCGGCGAGCGACCGCGACGTGCATCCGGGCCATCGCATCACGCTGAGCATCGACGTCAAGCCGGGCCCCCGCATCCATGTGTACGCGCCCGGGGTACAGAACTACATCCCGATCGCCCTGACGCTCGAACCCTCGAAGGCGTATGCAGCGGACCCGGTGCTGTACCCGCCCTCCAAGACGATGAACCTTCCGGCGATCCACGAGTCCGTTCCGGTCTACAACACCCCTTTCCGTATTTTGGCGACGGTGACCTTGGCGAACGCCGCCGCCGTCGAACCGCTGCTCGACCAGAACCGGAATTTGACCATCGAAGCCAAGTTCCGCTACCAGGCCTGCGACGACAAAGAGTGCTTCATTCCGGAAACCGTGCCGCTGCGATGGACCATCCACGTGCTGCCCTTCGACCGGCAGCGCGTATCGGAAGATATTCAACGCAAGAAATAAGTCGTCTGCTAGAATCACTCCCCATGTGGAAAAAGATAGCCCTCATCGCGGTGCTGATCGTTGTCGTTGTCCCAGCCGGGGGCCTGGGTTACCTCTACTTACGAAAGCCGGTGCAGGCACCGCCGCGGGATATCAAGGTGGCGATGACGCCGGAGCGCATCGAGCGCGGGCGCTACCTCTTCCAGCACGTGGCCGACTGCGACGGCTGCCACTCGCAGCGCGATTTCTCACGGATCGACGGTCCCGTGGTGCCCTCCGGGCGCGGCCGCGGAACGGTGCTCTCGGCCCTGCTGACCAACCTGCCGGGGACCGTCGTGGCGCCGAATATTACCTCCGATCCGGAGACGGGCCTGGGAACGTGGACCGACGGCGAGAAGATCCGCGCCATCCGCGACGGCGTCGATAAGAACGGGCGCGCGCTGTTCCCCATGATGCCCTATGGCGGTTTCCGCAGCATGAGCGACGAAGACGTGGAAGCAGTCGTGGCATATTTGAATTCCCTGCCGCCGATCCACAACCCCTTGCCCGTGACGCAGCTTTCGTTTCCAGTCAACCTCATGATCAAGAGCGCGCCGCAACCCGCCGGTTCCGTGGCGCCGCCCAACCGGGGCAACCGGCTGCAGTACGGAACCTATCTGGCGGCCCTGGCGGGCTGCGGCGACTGCCACACTCCGGTAGACAAGGGTCAGCCCATCCCCAACATGGCGTTTGCGGGCGGGCAGGAGTTTCCCAGCACGATCGGCACGGTTTTCAGCGCCAACATCACGCCGCACCCGGAGACGGGAATCGGCAAATGGGACGAAGCTTTCTTCCTCAAGAAGTTCGCCGATTACAAGGACTACGCCGCCAGCGGAACGCCGCCGATGACGGGCCCGGAACAGTTCACCCTGATGCCGTGGCTCGATCTCAGCGGAATGCAGCCGGAAGACCTGGGAGCCATCTACACCTACCTGCGTACGGTGAAGCCCGTGGATCATCATGTCGAGATCCATCCGGCGGCGAAATAGTCCATTCGCCGTGACCGCTGGATCTCGCGCGCAATCGGCAATTTCCATATTGAGACTTGTCGACACTCCGGTGGTTTGGGCGTTAGGCGTCAGCCTTGAGGTGGGGCATGCTTTAGCTTGCCCGTGTTGCGCTGGACCAAGTTCTCCTCGATGTAGGACACAATCCGGTGAAACTCCTTTTCGGTTCTCACCCAGTGGTCGTATGACTCATCTTGCCAAAACGGCTTTCCCGTTCGTCCCAACAAACGATTCGCCATCCGGGCGCTTCTTTGGCGATCCTGCAGGGCAAGCTAAAGCATGCCCCACCGAGGCCACTGGGCCACGTCGTCCCCGACCCGTAGAACTGCCTTACGCACTCAAACCACTCCAAGCGGCCGTTGTCGGGCGTTACGCCCCTCAAGGCCTGCTCCTTCGTGCAACTTCCCTTGAGCCCTTCACCAAAGACGCGGCTTCCCCAATCGCCGCCCCACGAATCTCCGCCGCCTTACTCGATCACCAGCAGCAGATCCTTCGCTTCCACGTGCTGGCCGGGCTGCACCAGCAACTGCTTGACCGTGCCGCCCGCCGGCGCGTACACCGTGCTCTGCATCTTCATCGCTTCCATCACCAGCAGGCGGTCGCCCTTCTGGATCTGTTGATTCAGCTCGATCGCGACGGTCGAGACCACGCCGGGAATCGGCGCGCCGATCTGGCCGGGGATGTTGGGGTCGGCTTTCGGTTTGGCCGGCTGCTTCACTTCGAGCGAGCGGTCGCGTACCGATACTTCGCGCGGCTGCCCGTTCAGCTCGAAGAAGACGGTGCGCGTGCCGTCCGGGTGCGGCTCGCCCACGGTCTGAAACTTCACCACCAGCGTCTTGCCGGGCTCGAGTTCCACCGCGACACTGTCGCCGCGCTCCATTCCGTAGTAGAACTGCGGGGTCGGCAGCACTTCCACGTCGCCGTACAACTGCCGCGCGCGCGCGAACTTCACGAACACCTCGGGGTACATCAGGTAGCTCAGCACTTCATCGCGCGAGGGCTTCCGCCCGGTCTTCTTCTCCACCACGGCGGCGGTTTCGTCCAGATCCACCTTGGGCAGGCTCGCTCCCGGACGCCCGCGCTGCGGCTTGGCGCCGCGCAGGATGATCTTCTGCAGCGGCTTCGGCCAGCCGCCGTCCGGTTCGCCCAGCGAGCCCATGAACATCTCGATGACCGAAGTCGGCAGCGTCAGGTTGTGGTCCGGAGTGAGCCGCGCGAACTGCTCCATGGTCATATTGTGATTGACCAGGAAGATCGCCATGTCGCCCACCACCTTGCTCGAAGGCGTCACCTTCACGATGTCTCCGAAGGCCATGTTGACATCCGCATAGGTGCGCGCGATTTCGTGCCACCGGGCGCCCAGGCCCATCGATTCGGCCTGCTCTTTGAGATTGGTGTACTGGCCCCCGGGCATTTCGTGGATGTACACTTCGGCCGTGCCCGATTTCGGGCCGGTATCGAAAGGCGCGTAAAATTCGCGCACCGCCTCCCAGTAATCCGCGTACTGGTTGAGCGCGTCGAGATCGAGGCCGGTATCCCGCCGGGTGTGGCTGAGCGCGGCCACAATCGAATTGAGGTTCGGCTGGCTGGTCTGGCCGCTCATCGAGGCGATCGCGCCGTCGGCAACGTGTACCCCCGATTCGGCCGCCTTCAGCACCGAGGCCGCGTTCAGCCCGCTGGTGTCGTGCGTATGGAAATGGATCGGAATGCCGATCTCCTGCCGCAGCGCCTTCACCAGCTTTTCGGCGGCATAGGGCCTGCACAGTCCCGCCATGTCCTTGATGGCGAGCATATGAGCGCCCATCCGCTCCAGTTCCTTCGCCATTCGCACGTAGTATTCGAGCGAGTACTTGTCGCGCTTCGGGTCGAGGATGTCGCCCGTGTAGCACACCGCGGCTTCGCACACAGACCGCGTCTTACGCACCGCCTCCATCGACGCCTTCATGTTGGGCAGCCAGTTGAGCGAATCGAAAATGCGGAAGATGTCGATGCCCTGCGCCGCGGCCTCGTAGATAAACTCGGCCACCACGTTGTCCGGATACGCCGTGTAGCCCACCGCGTTCGACGCGCGCAGCAGCATCTGGAAGCAGATGTTCGGTATCGCCTCGCGCAGGCGCCGCAGACGTTGGAAGGGGTCTTCGTGCAGAAAGCGCATGGTCACGTCGAACGTGGCGCCGCCCCACATTTCCAGGCTGAAGAGACCGTGCAGCCGGTGCGAGACGAAGTTCGCGATGGCCGTCATGTCATAGGTGCGGACGCGCGTGGCCAGCAGCGACTGGTGCGCGTCGCGGAAGGTGGTGTCGGTCATCAGCAGGCGCTTCTGCCTGCCGGCCCACTCGGCCAGGCCCTCCGGCCCCAGCCGCTGCAGAATCTGGCGCGTGCCCTCGGGAGGTGGGGACGAGTCGTGCCGCGGCACGGGAGCCGCGCCGGTGCGGCGCGGCCGCGGTTTGTCCGCGATGGCCGGGTTGCCGTTCACGATCACTTCCCCCAGGTAGGTCAGGATCTTGGTGGCGCGGTCCCGCCGCGCCGCGAACTTGAACAGCTCCGGGGTTTCTTCCAGCCAGCGCGTCGTGACACTCCCCGCCTGGAAATCCGCGTGGTTGACCACGTTTTCGAGGAACGGGATATTGGTCTTCACGCCGCGCACGCGGAACTCGCGCAGGCTGCGGTCCATACGCTGGCAGGCGTGGCGGAATTCCCTTCCCCACGCGGTGGTCTTCACCAGCAGCGAATCGTAATAGGGTGTGATCACCGCCCCGCTATAGGCAGAGCCGCCGTCCAGCCGGATGCCGAAGCCGGCCGGCGAGCGGTAGGTCGAAATCTTGCCGTAGTCCGGGACGAAGTTGTTGGCCGGGTCTTCGGTCGTGATGCGGCATTGCAGGGCGTAGCCGTAGAGCGGCACCGCATTCTGCCGCGGCAGGTTCATTTCCGGCTCGTGGAGCTCCAGGCCCTGCGCGACCTGAATCTGCGACCGCACCAGGTCGATGCCGGTCACCATCTCGGTGACGGTGTGCTCCACCTGGATGCGCGGGTTCACTTCGATGAAATACCAGTCGCCGGACTCGGCATCCACCAGGAACTCCACCGTGCCGGCGTTGTAGTAGCCCGCGGCCTTCGCCAGTTGGACGGCGGCATCGGCCAGCGCGGCGCGGATCTTCGGATCGAGCGAAACCGCCGGCGCCACCTCCACGACCTTCTGGTGCCGCCGCTGCACCGAACAGTCGCGTTCGTAGAGGTGCAGGATGTTGCCGTGGCGGTCGCCCAGAATCTGGACTTCGATGTGCCGCGCGCGGCGCACGAAGCGTTCGATAAAGACGGCGTCGTTGCCGAAGGCCGCCGCGGCTTCGCGGCGCGCCTCTTCCAGCCGTCCGGGGAAGTCGGCGGCGCGGTCCACCACGCGCATGCCGCGGCCGCCGCCGCCGAAGGCCGCCTTGATGATCAGGGGGAAGCCGATTTCGCCGGCGATCTTCTCGGCCCTGCGCGCGTCCGTGATCGCGGTTTCGGTTCCGGGAACCACGGGGATGCCGGCCTTCTGGGCCAGGCGCCGCGCCGCGGTCTTGTCGCCCAGCAGGTCCAGCAGGTCCGCGCTTGGCCCGATGAAGGTGATGCCGGCGCGCTCGCAGGCTCTCGGAAGGGCGGGATTCTCGGAGAGAAATCCATAGCCCGGATGGATCGCATCCACTTCCTTCTCGCGGGCCAGGCCGACGATGCCTTCGACGTCCAGGTACGCCTCCACCGGGCCTTTGCCTTCGCCGATCAGGTAGGCTTCGTCGGCCTTGAACCGGTGCAAGGCCAGCCGGTCTTCCTGGGAATAGATGGCCACGGTGCGCAGCCCGAGTTCGTTGGCCGCGCGCAGGATGCGAATCGCGATTTCGCTGCGATTCAGAGCAAGCAGTTTTTTCATTGTGGAAGAAAACGGGCAGATGCCCAGCCGTTTCTCCTAGAGTACCAGAGGCGGCCCGCTCCCTTCCGGCCGCGCTTCTACGCGGACATGCCGGCCAGATCGCCCCGCATGTGGGCCGGCGGCTCTGCGCGGATGGAATCGCACAGTGAGTAATACCTGGCGGCCGCGCACCCGCGTTATGATCCGCAGAGGAGTCGTATGCGCCGCATTTTCGCGATCCTCTTGCTGTTTGCCGCCGCGCTCATGAGCAAATCAGACCGGCCGGTGTTCACCAAGCACGATCGGGCCTTCTATCTGGACCCGTCCGTGATCAATTTCGTTCGCCCCGGCCTGGTCGCCACCATCACCGGCGCCATGATCGCCGCGGATGGAACCATCCAGGCACAGTTCACACTGACCGACCCGAAGGGCCTCCCGCTCGATATCACCGGTGTGACCACGCCCGGCGCGATCTCCACTTCCTTTGTCGCCGCCTATATCCCCAAGGGAGGCTCGGACTACCTGTCGATGATCGCGCGGCCCGCCACCGGAGCCGCCGGCACCGCCAACCAGCCCGCGTCCGATTCGGGCGGCACGATCTCCCAGGCTTCCAACGGCACGTACACGTACACCTACCACACCAAGGCGCCGTCCGGGTTCGACGGGACTCAGACGACCCGCGTCGGAATGTGGGCGTCGCGCAACCTGACCGAGTTCGATCTCGGCACCAACGTTTCCAACTCGGTCCTGACATTTACACCGGCCGGCACCCCCATTACCGACACGCACGATATCATCCACACGGTCACCTGCAACAAGTGCCACGACCCGCTTTCCGAGCACGGTGGCGTCCGCCGCGAAGTACAGCTATGCATCGCGTGTCACAATCCGGGCGGTAACGGCGTTCAGACCATCGACCCGGACACCGGCAACAGCATTGACCTCAAGGTGATGATTCACAAGATCCACATGGGCTCGTCGCTGCCCAGTGTGCAGGCCGGCCATCCGTACCAGATCATCGGCTTCGGCGGTTCCGTACACGACTACTCCACCGTGGTGTTCCCGGCCGACCCGCGAAACTGCCAGATGTGCCACGAAAACGGCGCGCCTCCCCAGGGCGGCACGTGGCCTCCCGGCGCTCAGAGCACGGATCCCACGCCGCCCGTGAATGCCGACTGGTGGATCACCCGGCCCTCCCGCGCCGCCTGCGGAGCGTGCCATGACAACGTCAACTTCGCCACCGGCGAGAACCACGCCAACCTGCCGCAGGTCTCCGACAACCTGTGCAGCACGTGCCACGTCCCGCAAGGCGAACTGCCGTTCGACATCTCCATCCTCGGGGCGCACACCATCCCGGCCTTCGCCCCGGGCTTGCCGGGTGTCGTCTTCACTCTCGAGAACGTCGCCAACAATATGGCGGGACAGAACCCCACCGTCACGTTCACGATTCACGACAAGAGCGGCAACCCGATCAACCCGTCGGACATGACCACCTTGAACCTGACGCTCGGTGGACCCGCCTCGGATTACGCGGCCGCCTTCTCTGAGAGCGCCCGCAAGGCCACCGGATCGAACGGCACCTACACCTACACCTTCCAGAAACCCATACCAGCGAATGCGACCGGGACCTACACGATCGGCATCGAGGGCCGCCGCAACATCACGCTGCTGCCCGGCACCGTCACCGCGACGACGGTGGCCGATGCGGGCCAGAACCAGGTCATCAACTTCTCGGTGGATGGCTCGCCCGTTGCGCCGCACGCCGTGGAGGTGATGACTGCCAACTGCAACTCTTGCCATTACAGCCTCACCGCGCACGGCAGCCTGCGAAACCAGACGCAGTATTGCATCCTGTGCCATAACCCGAACGCCACGGACTCCGCGCAGCGCCCGGCCAGCGCCAACCCGCCCCAGGGAATCGATCTCCCGATACTTGTGCACCGCATTCACGAGGGCGCGCAGTCCCCGCCGGGCGGGCAGTTGACGCCCTATATCGTGTACGGCTTTGGCGGCAGCGTCAATAATTTCGGCGACGTGCTGTTCCCCGGCGATCTGCGCAATTGCGACAAGTGCCACGTGAACGACTCGCAATCTCCGCCGCTTCCCCCGGGCCGCATTCCCGTGGTGAGCCCGCAGGCGTTTTATTCGCCGATGGGGCCCACCACGGCCGCCTGTACGGCGTGCCACACGGAGCAGTCGACCATCGCCCACACGCAGGTCAACACCAGCCCGCAATTCGGCGAGAGCTGCGACGTGTGCCATGGAACCGGCGCCCAGTTCTCGGTGGATAAGGTACATGCCCGAACTTTGTAAGGTCTCAATTTGCCGCATAATTCAAGAAAGGAGCAGTTCATTATGATGATCAGGAAGGTAGCCGCCGCTCTGTTCGCGTCCTCACTGGCAATGGCATGGGCGGCCGGCAACGCCACGGCAGGCAAGGCGGTCTACGAGCGGGCCTGCAAGAATTGCCATAGCGCCGACGGAGTGGCCAACCCCACCATCGCCAAGATGATGAAGGTCGATATCAAACCGTTGGGCTCCTCCGATGTCCAGAGCATGACCGATCAGCAGATCGCGGACATCATCACCAAGGGCAAGGGGAAAATGCACGCGATCAAGAGTGTCACCGGCGAGCAGGTGAACGACGTGGTCGCCTACGTCCGGACTTTGAAAAAATAGAGCTGTGTCCGGAGCATGCTGTCTTCCGGGCCGGAAGGCGCTTTAATGGTAGGAGACAGCATGCAATCTCATCGCTCATGGCCTATCCTGCTGATCGGCTTCGGGACGCTCATCGTTCTGATCGCCGTTTCGGGTTTGGGAGCGTTACGCAGGGCCCGGCAGACCTACCGCGAAGTCTCCTCGCTGAATGACCGCTACCGCCGCACGGAGCATATCCTCAACAGGGTAGGAGCGGAAATCTCCGAAGTCGGGTTGCTCACGCGCGACTACCTGCTCGATCCCTCCGCCCTGTCGGCCGGCAAGTACCGTTCCGAGCTGGTGACGGTTCGGGCCAGAATGGAGAACGAGCTCCAGGAGTTGAGCGGCGTGATGGGCGATGAGGAGGCCCCCCGGCTCGACCGTTTGCGCAAGGAAGTGGGCGCTTACTGGGACGTTCTCGATCCGCTGTTCGAATGGACCCCTGCCCAGAAATCCGCCCTGAGCTGGATCTTTCTCCGAAAACAGGTACTTCCCCGGCGCGAGGCAGCGCTCGCCATTGCCGGGGAAATCAGCGACCTGGCGCAGGCCAACCTGCGGAGACAGCGCGAAGCCGTCGACAAGGAGGAAGCCGATCTGCCAATCTTCATCGGCCGGATGCTGGCGATCACCGTATTTCTCGGCCTCCTCATTGCCGGCATATCCGTCTACCGCATGACCCGGCTGGAGCGCCATTCCGAGGAGCAGCGTCTCCGCGCGGAGACGGCTGAAGATGAGATGCGCCTTCTCTCGCGTCAACTGGTCCGCGCGCAGGAAGAGGAGCGCCGGTCGATCTCCCGCGAACTCCACGATGAAATCGGCCAGTTGCTGACGGCTTTGCGGATGGAGTTGCGCAATCTCCAGGACCTGCGCGTGGCTCCGGAAGAGCTGTTCCAGGAACACCTGGAAGATGCCCGCCGGCTGGCCGAACAGTCCCTGCGCTCGGTGCGCGATATGGCCATGGGCCTCCGGCCTTCCATGCTCGACGATCTCGGGCTCGGCTCCGCCGTGCAGTGGCAGGCGCGCCAGTTCTCCAAGCATACCGGCGTCCCCGTCAACGTCCAGATCGACGGGCCTCTTTCGCAGTTGCCCGATCGCCACCGTACCTGCGTCTACCGCCTCGTGCAGGAGGCGCTCACCAATTGCGCGCGCCACGCCAAGGCCAGGACCATTCAGGTGAGCGTGCGGTCGCTCGGCGACCGCCTCTCGGTCGAAGTGAGAGATGATGGCACGGGCTTCGACCCGGCCTCCGTGCGCAGCCGCGGATTGGGGCTCCTGGGCATGCAGGAGCGCGTCAGGGAATTGGGAGGAAGTATTACCTTGAAATCGCAACCCGGCAAGGGCACGACGCTCGTCGCCGCCATTCCTTTACAGCAGGAGGCTATCTCCGCATGAGTTTGCGAATCCTTCTTGCGGACGACCACGGCGTCGTCCGCAAGGGACTGCGCTTCATCATCGAGCGCCAGACCGGTATGGAGGTCGTCGGCGAAGCCGGCGACGGGCGCGAAGCCGTCCGGCTCGCGCAGGAGTTGAGTCCCGATGTCGTGGTCGTCGACATCGCCATGCCGATGCTCAACGGTATTGAGGCCACCGCGCAAATGGTGAAGCACAACCCCGGCCTCGGAGTCGTCATACTGAGCATGCACTCCGACGAGGACTATCTGCTCTCGGCGCTGAATGCCGGTGCCAAGGGCTACCTGTTGAAGGATTCGGCCGATACCGACCTCGTGCGCGCCATCCAGGCGGTGAGCCGGGGCACGCCCTTCTTCAGCCCCGAAATCGCCAAGACCATGCTGGAGGATTACATGCGATTTCTCCAGCAGCGGAATCTGCAGGACTCCTACGAGGTGCTGACCGACCGCGAAAAAGAAGTGCTGCAGCTCCTCGCTGAGGGTAAGTCGAACAAGGAAGTGGCGACGATCCTGAATATCAGCATCTATACCGTCGACACTCACCGCACGCACCTCATGCAGAAGCTCAATCTGCACAACACCGCGGAAATCGTGCTCTACGCCGTCCGGAAAAAGATCATTTCATGACGGTTGTAAGAATTCGTACGAAGCACGGTTGCCGATAGCACGCCTTTTTTTCCGACCCCTCGCGTGTTTGCGGGATATGCACCGCCCGGCCCGCGCGGGAAAATGTAAGTACCGCGACGTAACTTCTTGTCACACGACAGGATACCGGTCTACGTTTGACTGGATGATCACACGCAATCGCCGGCATACGACAAAGGGAACACATGGATCTGACAATGGGAAGGACCATCTGGACGAAGGAAGCCCTGCACGATCTGGTGCGGGGCCGGCTTCACGGCATGCGTTTCATCGCGGTTTCGAACCGCGAGCCTTACATCCATCGCAAGACCAACGGCCGGACCGAATGCATCCAGCCGGCCAGCGGCCTTACGGTGGCGCTCGACCCCATCCTGCGGGCCACCGGCGGCACCTGGATCGCGCACGGCAGCGGCGATGCCGACCGCGCCGCGGTCGATGCCCACGATCACGTAGCCGTTCCACCGGGCGACCCCTCTTACACTCTGCGCCGGGTCTGGCTCGACAAGCAGATCGAATCCGAATACTACTACGGGCTGGCCAATGAAGGCCTCTGGCCGCTCTGCCACGTGGCTTTCCACCAACCGGTATTCCGCCTCAAGGATTGGGAGAGCTACCGGCTCGCCAATCAGCTCTTCGCCGATGCCGTTCTGGAAGAGGCCGGCGGCGACCCTGCCTTCGTCTTCATTCAGGACTACCATTTCGGACTTCTGCCCCGCATGCTCAAGAAGCAGAATCCCAAGCTCATCGTGGCGCAGTTCTGGCATATCCCGTGGCCCAACCGCGAAACGTTCCGCGCCTTCCCCTGGAAGGAAGAACTGCTCGACGGCTTGCTCGGCAACGACCTGCTGGGCTTCCACCTGCGCTACCACGGCGCCAATTTCCTCGAGACGATCGACCGCGGCCTCGAAGCCATGGTCGACACAGAGCATTTCCAGGTAAAGCGCCAGGGACAGGTCACCCAGGTGCGCCCGTTTCCCATCAGCATCGACTTCGAACGCCACAACCGCGAGGCCGCGAGCCCGCAGGTCGAGCGCCACAAGGCCGACTGGCTGGCCGAGTTGGGATGGCAGCCCGAGTTTATCGGCATCGGCATCGACCGCATCGACTACACCAAGGGCATCCCGCACCGCTTGCTGGCCGTCGATCGCTTCCTCGAGGCCAACCCCCAGTATTGCGGCCGCTTTTGCTTCCTCCAGGTCGGTGTCCCCAGCCGCACCGCCATCGAGCAGTATCGCCGCCTGAACGCGGAGGTGGAAAACCTGGTTCACAGCATCAACGACAAATGGCGCATGCGGGGTTGGGCCCCCATCTACTACTGCAACCGCCACCTCCCCCAGACGGAGCTGATGGCACTCCACCGCCTGGCGAATTTCTGCCTGGTGAGTTCCCTGCACGACGGCATGAACCTGGTGGCCAAGGAGTTCGTTTCCAGCCGCACGGATGACGACGGCGTGCTGATCCTCAGCAGTTTCACCGGCGCGGCGCGGGAGCTCACCTCGGCTCTGCAGGTGAACCCTTTCTCACCGGATCAGATGGCGGATGCCATCCGCCAGGCGCTCACCATGAATCACGCCGAACGCACGATGCGAATGCGGCGTCTCCGCGCGGCCGTCCGCGAAAACAACATCTACGCCTGGGCCGCTGGCGTGATGAACACCCTCTTCGGGTTCCAGTCGCCCGCAAGACCCGCCCGCGATGCCTCCGGTCAGGCACGGAGCGCCGCCGCTTCGGCGGATCCGAACGCGAAGGCCGACAGCTTTGGATCCGTGACCGTGGCGTGAAGACCGCAACCGTCACCCGGAGACAGCCCCATTCCGGGGCTCGGGCTCATGCAAAGACGGGATAGACTTTTCACCTCGTGGCCACGGACCATCAAAGTAGGATGAAACGGTGGGGAATTGCAGTACTCGTTCTGGCCGGCGGGTTGGCGGTGGCTCGTCCGGCGCCGGATCAGCCGGGCTTTGTCCGGCAACTGGTGCAACGCTCCGTCACGGCCATGGACCGCGACTGGCAGCAGGCGCCCGAATATGTCTTCCGAGAGCGCGACATAGAGATCGATGGTCGTCATAAGACACTGAAAACACAACGCGTCTGGATGATCGACGGATCCCCTTACTACGAGCTTACCGGTCTCAACGGAGAGCCTCTTCCGCCGCAGCAGCGCGCCGAAGAGCAGCGCAAGCTGCAGCGCGAGGTGGAAAAACGCCGTCGTGAATCTCCTTCCGCGCGCAGCCGCCGCATTGCGGACTACATGAAAGAACGCCGGCAGGACCACGCGCTGATGCGGGAAATGACCGATGCGTTTGTCTTCAAGCTGGTGGGGGAAGAGAAGCTGAACGGCCACGACGTCTACGTGCTGGATGCTTCGCCGAAGCCCGGGTACCACCCGAAAACTATGGAAACGCGGGTACTTACCGGCATGCGGGGCCGCATGTGGATCGACCGGAAGACCGATCAGTGGGTCAAGGTCGAAGCCGAGGTGTTTCAGCCCGTGACATTCGGCCTCTTCATCGCCAAGGTGCAGCCCGGCACTCGCTTCGAACTGGAACAGGCTCCCGTCACCCCCGAAATCTGGCTGCCGACCCACTTTCGAATGAGCGTCAATGCGTCCATTCTGTGGTGGCAGAAGAATTCGGTGGATGACGAGACCTACAGCGATTATCAGCCGAAAGACGCTCTAAGCGCCCGCCTCAACCCTTAACGTGGATGGCTTGGGCGATATCGCCCCTTCCTTCCGGCGTAAACCGCACGGAGACATTGTTGTTCAGGTCGGCGCGAAGGTCCTGCAGGGTCTCGCGTTGGCCGTTCGACCGGATCGCCGTCTTAGGTGTCACCCGGATGTCGAACGGAACGCCGTCAGGGCCCTTCACGACCACGAGGTGCTGCGCCGGCCGCACCATCATGATCTGCCCGTTCAGGGTTTCCGGGCTCCATTCCAACATTCGCTCTGTCTTCGCGTGAGTCGCCGCGCCGAGCGGGAGTGCGAGCGCGAAGCTACATGCGGCTGCGCCCAGCGCCTGTAATACCGTCTGTTTCCTCATCGTTTTCCCCTCCACACTCTTACGGATGTCGGCGCAATTGGCTTCGTTTCGCAGCCCATCCTATGCGGACAGGATGGGAAGAACCCGTTTCGTACGGTATAGCTTGTATGGAAGGGATCGTGCTGCACGTTCCGGCTCTCGACTTTCCGCGCTTCTCAGGCATCTCATGAACGTGATCCGGTTTTGGCTGGTCTTGGGCCTCTGTGCGTCGCCCGCGCTCGCGGCGCTTCCCCGCGGATGTTCCGGCAGTGCTTCGCTGGGCACCTTCCGGCTTTGGGTTCGTCCCTCCGATAAAGGCATGCCGCTCCCGGTCAAGTCGGTGGCCCAGGTGCCGGCCGGCGCGCACCTGATCTGGGAACCGGTCCACCTGTATTCCGACTCTCCCGGCGACGCGGAAGTCTCGGCCGTCCTGCTGCCCGCCGGTGATGGTGAACTCAGCGTGCTTCCGCCCCAGAAGGCCGATCGGCAGGCGGAGTGGGCGGTGCCGAGAAACCCCGCAGTGGTGGCCTTGATTTACGGTCCGCACGGTTTGAGCGAGGGCAAGGTCAAGGAACTGGTGACCCACAACCGCGATCTGCTCTCCCAACTCGCCAACTACGCCCAGCAGACCTCCGAGGTGGAGGCGCTGGTGCAGCAACTGGCCGATTCGGAGGATTCGGGCGGCGGCGTGGATGCCGCGCTGAAGGGCTTTTCGTCGCGGTACGGAGTGGATCTCAGCAAGCTGGACACCAAAGCCACCACCGACCAGCAGGCGGTCGTCCTGCTCAAAACCGTGCTGCCTTCCGCCAACAGTTACGATCCGCTGGCGCCGCGATCCGCGCAGATGCAGCAGTCGGTGGGGCTGGCCGCGTCGGTGGCGGGCCTGTTCTTCGGGAATTCCGTGGGTCTTGCGGCCGGCGGGGCGGCCCTCTTTCAGAACCTCAAGACCGTCTTCTTTCCGGGCGCGGAGTTTCGCTCTGCCTTCGCGCAATCCGCCGCCGGCACAGGGGAAATGGCGCTCTGCACCAAAAGTACCGCATCTAAATCGCGGGTGCGGCTCGCCTATCTCTGGGCTTGCCGGGTGCCGAACGATGCCCTGCCTTCGGTCTCGATTGAAGGCGCGGCGCACCTGCCGTTGGGTTCGAAATCGCCGCTGCGACTCCAGTTGAAGGAGCCGGCGAACATCAAGCAGTTGGCGCTGGCGCGCGAATGGCGGCTGGTACCGGCTTCCGGCGGAGCGGGCACGCTGGTCCCGGTCGCCATTGCCGCCGCCCCGAACTCCGTCGAGATCGACCTCTCGAAAACCAAACTGGCGCCCGGCGACTACCGCCTGGCCGCCATGTGGGATTGGGAGCCGCTCCAGGTGGCGGGCACGGTGCATCTCCACCACTACGGAGACTTCAGCCACGTACGCTTCGCGCCGGGCGCGCACGACCGCCTGGTGCAGGGCAGCGGTACGGTGCCGCTCGATCTGGCGGGCACCGATTTCGAGTTCGTGGAGAAAGCAGCCCTGGAAAAGGGGGAAACACGGACCCCCAATCCGCCGCAGGTTCACTTTTCCCTGCCGCGGGGCAAGCGCTCGGGCGACCAGGAGACCATCCGGATCGACGTGGATACCGCCGCTGCCGGACCCTACCGCCTGCTCCTGACGCAATCGGACGGCGTGACGCACGAGATTCCCTTCACCGTGCTTCCGCCGAACCCCAAGCTGACGGACCTGCCGGTCCGCGTCAATATCGGCGAGCCCAGCCGCCCGATCCGGCTCGAGGGTTCGGGACTCGACCGCATCCAGGCGATTGCCACACCCGCCGGCTCGGTAGCGGGAAAGCCGGCTGCGCACTGCTGGTCGGGCGAGATCCGGCTGAAGCCCGGCGCCGCCGAAGGCCGGACTTATGCGCTCGAGTTGCGGGTGGAGGGCCACGAGGCGCCGATCGAAGTTCCCGACGCCCTGGAAATCATCCCGCCGCGTCCGAAAATCGCGGCCGTGCGGGCTTCCGTGCCTCCGGATTTGGGGATCCAGCTCCACGACCAGGAGTTGCCCGCCGACGCGACGGTCGGGGTGTCCCTGCGAGTCGAGAACCTGCGCCCAGGCAGCGGTGCGCCGGTCGTGGAACTTCGATGCGCATCCGGCGAGATGCGGGCTCCCCTGAAGCTCGCCGCGAGCGGCGGAAACTCCGGGATGATCTTTCTTTCCGTGGATCCGGGCCGGGTCGGTTATCCCGGGTGCGAACTGACAGCTTCGGTGACCGAGGAGAATCTGGGCCGCTCCGATCCTCACCCGTTGGGCCGGGTGGTCCGCCTCCCGCACCTCGATGAATTTACGCTGACCAATGAGAAGGTGGGTGACTCCGAGTATGCCGGGGTGCTGAAGGGCCGCAACCTGGATGTTGTGGAGAAGGTCGGCTGGGACGCCCATAGCGGCGTGCCGGTGGATTCGATTCCCACGCCGGTACCCGGAGACCCCTCCGAGCAGACGCTGCGGGTGGCGCTTCCCTGGCCCGCGCCCGCTCCGCACGCCCCGGTTTACGTGTGGCTCCGCAGCGAAGAGCAGGGCCGGCAGACATCGGTTGCTTATTGAGCGTAGCGCGCGGGCGGTAACCGGATTTCGGGAATTATTTGTCTTTTATTATCTGTTGCTTGAAAAGAAGAAAAGCGGACTCCCGGCGGTAGAGAAGGTAACGTGTGTCTGAGAGGGAGTTCGGGCCTGTAACCCCCCATAGCAGACCTGCTTTCTCCTCCTGACGCCTCACCCGCTCCCATGGAGCGTCCCCTTCCTTTCCGGAGTCCCTCTCACTCTCCTTTTGACATTTCACCTGCCATCCGGTAATCTGCGATCCGGTAATCCGAAAATATGCCCGCGGGCTCGCACCGATTTCCGGTCGGGGCCATTCGCTGCACAGTGCTGAGCGATGGCTACTTCTCATACCCCACGCCGTGGTTATTTCCGAATGCGGATCCTCAGAAACTCGGACAGGTGCTGGAAGCTCGCGGGCTGCTGCGCGATGAGATACTGAGTCCCTACACCTGCCTGCTGATCGAGACCGGGCGCCATGTCGTGCTGGTCGACACCGGAGCCGGCGAATCCCTCCAGACCGCCGGCGCGATCCGGGCGCGTCTCGAGATGGAGGGCATCCGGCCGAAGGATGTCGACACCGTCATCCTCTCTCATGCGCACCCCGATCACATCGGCGGCGTCATCAACTCCCGCGGACGCCCTGCGTTCCCCAGCGCGCGGCACGTGGTGTGGGAGCGGGAGTGGGAGTTCTGGATGACCGGCCGGGCGGATGTCTCCTCCCTCCAGTTGCCCGGTGACTTCAGAGGCGCGATTCGCAACACCGCGCGCCGCTGCCTGGAAGCCGTACGATTTCAACTGGAGCCCATTGAAGGCGAAACCGAGATCGTGCCGGGCGTGCGAGCGCTTCCCGCCCCCGGCCATACTCCCGGACATCTGGCCATCCTGATCGAATCCGGCGGCGAACGGCTGCTGAATGTGGCCGATGCCGCCGCCCACCCCCTGCACCTGGAGGAACCCGGCTGGGAAAATGGGTTCGATTTGCAACCCGCCGACGCCGAGGCCACGCGCCGCAGCCTCATGGAGCGGGCGGTCGCGGAACGGATGCACGTGATGGCCTTCCACTTTCCGTTTCCCAGCGTGGGCCGCGTTGCGGCCCGGCCTTCGGGCGGCTGGGAATGGACTCCCGGGTGGTAGAATGTGACCGATTTCAATGAGACCGCTCACCTGCCTCCTCGTCGCGGCGATGTCCCTTTCTGCCGCTGACACAATCGCCCCCACTCCTCCGATGGGTTGGAACAGTTGGGATTGTTACGGCACCACCGTAACCGAGTCCGAAGTGAAGGCCAATGCCGGCTATATGGCTTCGAAACTCAAGAAGCATGGTTGGCAGTACATCGTGGTCGATATCCAGTGGTCCGACCCCAACGCCAAGGCGCACGGCTACCGTCCGAACGCCGAACTGGCCATGGACGAGTACGGCCGCCTGATTCCCGCGCCTAACCGCTTCCCTTCGGCCGCCAACGGCGCCGGCTTCGAGCCTTTGGCTGCCTACATCCACAAGCTGGGGCTGAAATTCGGCATTCACATCATGCGTGGAATTCCGCGCCGCGCGGTGGCAGCGAACCTGCCGGTGGCCGGCAGCCAGGTCCATGCCGCCGATATTGCCAATAAACAATCCATCTGCCGCTGGAACTCCGACATGTACGGCGTCGACATGACCAAACCCGGCGCGCAGGATTATTACGATTCCATCGTCAAGATGTATGCCGGCTGGGGTGTGGATTACATCAAGGCGGACGACATCGCCACGCCCTTCCACATCGATGAGATCGAGGCCCTGCACCGTGCCATCGTGAAAAGCGGGCGTCCGATCGTGCTGAGCCTTTCGCCCGGGCCGGCGGACGTCAACAAGGCTGACCAGTACGCGGCCAATGCCAACCTGTGGCGCATCTCCGGCGACTTCTGGGACCAGTGGCCGGCGCTGCGGCGCTCCTTCACCCTGCTCGACCGCTGGAGCCCGCACGTAAAGCCCGGCGCGTGGCCGGACGCCGACATGCTGCCGCTCGGCCGCATCGGCATCCGCGCCGAGCGCGGCGACGACCGCCAGACGCGCTTCACCAGGGACGAGCAGCGGACCCTGATCACGTTGTGGTCGATCGCCCGCTCGCCACTGATGTTCGGCGGCGACCTGCCGAGCAACGATGCCTGGACGCTCTCTTTGCTGGACAACGACGAGGTCCTGGCGGCCGATCAGCACGGCGCCAACTCCCACCAGTTGTTCGCGCGCGAAAACCAGGTGGCCTGGGTCTCGGACGCGCCGGGCGGAGGCAAGTTCCTCGGCGTGTTCAATACCGGCGAGCAGCCGGCCGAGATCCGCGTGGATTGGAAAGACCTCGGCCTTCCGGGTAAGTGCACCGTGCGCGACCTGTGGGAGAAGAAAGACCTCGGCAGCGTTGCCGGCGGCCGTACGTTTTCGATCCCGCCGCACGGGGCGGGCATCTACGGGGTGAAATGATGTTACGTCGCACTTTTCTGCAGGCCGCGGCGGGCGGCGTGGCGGCCCTGGCCGCGCCCCGGCCGCCGCTCAACGTTCTGTTCATCCTGATGGACGACCTCGGGTGGAGCGATACCCAGCCCTACGGCAACCGGTTCATCGATACGCCCAATCTGAACCGTCTGGCATCCGAAAGCGTCCGGTTCACCAACGCCTATGCGGCCTGCCCGGTGTGTTCGCCCACGCGCGCCAGCATCCTCACCGGGCAATACCCGGCCCGCCTGCACCTTACCGACTGGATCCCCGGCAGGAAGCAGTGGCCCTACGCCCGCCTGCTGACCCCCGCCTTCGAACAGCAGCTTCCGGCCGGCGCCCCAACGCTGGCGGAGACCCTGCGGCCCGCCGGCTATCGCAGCGGGGCCATCGGCAAGTGGCACCTGGGGGGCGCGGGGCATCTGCCCACCGACCGGGGCTTCGACGTCAACATCGGCGGCACCGCGGCCGGGCAGCCGCCCGCCTATTTCGGCCCGCTCGAACTGCCGGGCCTGAAACTGGAGCCGGGCGAGTTCCTCACCCAGCGCCTGACGCTCGAAGGCACGCGGTTCCTCAATGAGAACCGCACACGGCCGTGGTTCCTCTACGAGGCTCACTTCACGGTACACATGCCGCTCCAGGCGCGGAGCGAGGTCATCGAGAAGTACCGGAAGCGGAACACCGGCGATGTAGACCCGATCTACTGCGCGATGGTCGAAAGCGCCGACGATTCGGTGGGGCAGCTCCTGAAATCGCTGAACGACACCGGGTTGGCGCAGCAGACCGCCGTGTTCTTTTTCTCCGACAACGGAGGCGTCCGCTACCAGGGCCGCCGCAAGCCGCCGGTGACCAACAACTCGCCGCTGCGTGCCGGCAAAGGCCACCTCTACGAAGGCGGCATTCGCGAACCGCTGATGGTGCGCTGGCCGGGCGCGACCCGCGGCGGCACCGTCACGGAGATTCCGGTTTCGAGCGTCGACTTCTTTCCCACCATCTGCGAGATGACCGGAGCGCCGGGCCGTGGTATCGACGGCGTGCCGCTGACGCGGCTGTTGCGCGGCGGTTCGCTGCCGGAGCGGCCCCTGTTCTGGCACTACCCGCATTACAGCGACCAGGGTGGAAAGCCGGGCGGAGCCGTGAGGATGGGCGACTGGAAACTCATCGAGTTCTACGAGGATAGCCGCCTGGAGTTGTTTCACCTGGCAGACGATCCGGGGGAGCAGCGCAATCTTGTCCGGAAGGAGCCGGGCCGCGCGAAGAAATTGCACACCCTGCTGAGGGACTGGCGTGCCGAAGTGAAGGCCGCGATGCCCCGGCAGAATCCGGGATACGATGCGGCACGATCGAGCGAAGGTCTTACGGGATACGAGGAGCCGACTCCGCCCGCTCCGTGAGCAGGCAATCCGGCTTTAGGAACCTTTGTTTACCTTCCGGGGTCTACTCTTCCGGAACACCATGAAGCGGTTGCGGGAAGTCCTGCCATACGTGCGGTTCGCCCTGCTTGCGGCGATCCTGTACAGCGGGTGGCTGTTCTGGAGCCGGCGCGCTCAACCTATCCGCCCCATACCGCCGGGAGAAGACCCTCGCGAGGCGGAGTTCTTGCGAACTTACGGCGGGAGCGAGGTCAAGATCCTCCAGTTCTACGCCCGCGAGGGCAATGTGACGGAGGGCGACAAGTCCGTGATCTGCTATGGCGTGCTGAACGCCCGGGCGGTGCGCATGGAGCCGCCGGTCGAGGGCGTCACCCCGTCGCTCAATAAGTGCGTGGAAATCGCCCCGGAGCACAGGACGCAATATACGCTGATCGCGGAGGGCAAGGACGGGCGGACCGTGTCGGAAACATTCGAGTTGGGCGTGGTGGCAGACCCGGACGCACTGCCGAAAATCACGTCGTTCGAAGTGAAGAGCAAGAGCCTGAACTACCTGGGAAACCCGGTGTACTTCGTGACCTTCACCGCGCAGAACCCGGAGGAGGTGAGCATCGATCCGCCGGCGTTCCCGCTGCTGCACCGGGCGCCCTATGGCCGTTTCTACGTAGCGCCCCGGAAGACGACCACCTACACACTCACCGTGACGGGGAAGTTCGGGCATGCGGACCGGCGACAGTTGACGCTCGAAGGTCCGCGGTAGGGCGATGTCTGATATAACAGTTGACGAATGAAGCGACGCAATTTTCTGACTGCATCGGCTGCCGCTGGAATGGCCGCCGCAGCGCCGGCCGGGACGCCGAAGAATGCCTGGTTCCATCTCACCTGCTACTACATGCGCAATGGAACGCAGGTGCAGCGGACAAACGAATACCTGCGGGACGCCTGGCTGCCGGCTGCCACACGGGCAGGGGCCGGGCCGGTTGGGATTTTTGGTGCGGTGGTGGCGGAGCACAGCCCGTTCGCCCTGGTGGTGGCAAGCTATCCGTCGCTGGCGGGCTTTCAGGCGGCGGAGGAAAGCCTGGCGGCGGACAAGGAGTTCCAGAAGGGCTGGGATTCGTACAACAACATGGCGGACCCCGCATATATCCGGATGGAGACCAGCCTGCTGCGGGCATTCGACGGGTTCCCGGCGATCGAGGTGCCGGCCACCGACGGCAAGCGTCCGGCGCGTATCTTCGAGATGCGCACCTACGAATCGCCGAACGAGAAGGCGGGGCAGCGCAAGATCCACATGTTCGAAAGCGGCGAGATCGCCGTCTTCCGCAAAGTGGGAATGATCCCGGTGTTCTTCGGACAGGGGATCGTGGGCACCAACCTGCCGAAGCTCACCTACATGCTCTCGTACGACGACCTGGCGGCGCGCGATCGCGTATGGCGCGCGTTCGGATCGGACCCGGACTGGCAGAAACTGCGTTCGCAGCCGGGCCTCAGCGACGCCGAGATCGTGTCGAACATCAGCAACGCGATTCTCAGGCCCATGCCGTTCTCGCAGGTCCGGTAGACCGTCAGGCGGGGCGCGGCGTCTCTTTCGGAGACAACCCGTCGGGATCGTTGACCACCGCGCCAGCCGGAGCTTTCACCGGGCCGTGAAGCAGCGGATCGTTGGTGCGGCGCATCCAGGCATCCAGGCGCCCGCGCATCTCACGGAGCGCCGCGGCGCCGGCGGGATCGGCGGCGAGGTTGCGCGTCTCATTCGGATCGAAGAGCGTGTCGTAGAGCTGCTCTTCCGGCACGATGCGTTCTTTCCAACCGGCTTTGACCCAGACATCCTTGCTCAGGCCGTCATCGCAATTCGGCAGAACCGGGTGCACGCGGTCGCCGTAACGCCGGATGTAGTTCCAACGGCCGGTGCGGACGGCACGGCCCGGCTCATAGGCGGCATGGTAGTTCACTTCGGCAAAGAGCTCGTCGTGGATTTCGGGGGCCGTGCCGCGAAGCAATGGAAGAAGCGATTTCCCCTGCAGCCAGGCGGGGTGGTCGATGGAGAGCAGATCGCAGACGGTGGGAAAGATGTCGAGGTGCGAGACCATGGCGTCGCAGGTCTTGCCGCCGCTGAACCCGCCGGGGCCGCGCACGATCAGGAACACACCGGTGCCGTGCGCGGTGAGGTTGCACTTCATCGCGGGAAAGGCGATGCCGTGATCGGTGGTACAGATGACCAGGGTATTGCCGGCAAGTCCGCTCGCTGAGAGCGCATTCAAGACGTCCCCCATGCCCTGATCGAGCACGCGTGCGCTCGCTTTGAAAGCGGCAACGTCGCGGCGGGTTTCGGGCGTATCCAGGATGGGAGCAGGAGGCAGGCTGAAGCGCGGATCTTCCCGCGGTCCGGGCTCGTGATATTCACGGTGCGTCTCGAAGAATCCGACCGAGAGAAAGAAAGGCTCCTTGGGCTTCCCGCGCAGGAAGCGGACGGCGGCAGGGGCGACGGCGTCCACGTGAGTGCCGTGCGTGGGGATGATCTCGTCATAGCCGATGACTTTCGGGTCGCGGGCGATGTGCTGGATGCCGGCCAGGGCGGAACGGTAGCCTTCGGAACGCAGCGTGTGCAGGATGTGGTGAGTGTAATCGTAGAGGCTGAATCCGCGGTGAGCGAGACCGAGCATGCCGTTGGAGTGCGGGCATTCGCCGGTGAGCAGGCTGGCCCGGCTGGGGGAGCATGTCGGAGCGGCGTCGTACGCGCGGCGGAAGAGGATCCCTTCACCGGCCAGCTTCTGCAGGTTGGGCGTGGGCACTTCGTATCCGAAGGGCTCAATATAACGGCCGGTGTCGTGCGAGTGAAGGTACAAAATGTTGGGACGCGCGGCCGCAGCGCGTGCGCGGCCGGCAGCCCAGGCGCCGGCAGCCGCCGATTTCAGCAGGTCACGGCGAGAGCTTGGGGTGAAACGAGTCGCCATGCGGGTATCGTAACAGTAACGAGCCCCACAGGAACGGCGTCCAATGATACATCGTGCAGTTTGTACCGGTTTTCACCCTTGCGGTGCTGGGCGTAGGTTTGTGCTCCGCCGCCTCCCTTTCACGGCCCTCTTCCCTGGACGTCTATTCCCGTTCCATCAATGCGATGGGCGGAAGCGTGGTCAATCCGCAGGCCTATCCGGCAACGGTCGCAGGATTTCAGGAGTACCTGAAAGACAGCGGAGTTCGCAGCGTCTCGGCGGCGCAAATGACCACGCCGAATCATCCGGGCGTGGCGGCCAAGTACGGATTTCACAACTTTCTTCCGCCGCAGAACTGGTGGTCGCGGGGCGCCGCGCTGGCACTGGTGATCCAGGCGATTGAAGGCAAGACATCGGCGGCAGTGGATGTGAGGAACTGGTGGCGGCCGGCGCCCTACAACAACGACAGGGCCATTGGCGGAGCGCGGAACGGCGATCATCCCACGGCCAACGCGGTGGATCTGGACTACCAGAGCGTCGCGGACCGCATGCGGGCCGAGCGGTTTCTGCGCGGGCTGAACAACCGCTTTCCGTGGATGCATCTCTCCCTGGGGCTAGGCGCGGAGACGACCCACGTGGGGATCGGCTCTCCGCGCGGGCACCGCGAGTGGCACTATGCAGGATGGAGCCCGGCGGTGGGGCACGGCGCGGTCACCGCTGATTGACGGCGCGCCAGGCGGCGATGAAGCGGTCGACCAGCTCATCGACGCTATCGAGGGAGGCGCTGTAGACGATGCTGGGCTCCGCCATGAGCACGGTGTTGACCTCCCAGGTCTGGGTCGCGGTTCGCAGCTTCGCGTCGCGTACCAGGATCACGGGCTGGTAGAGGCCAAGCGAAACGCATAGCGCGTAAGGCCCGCGGCGTCCGCGCACGTGCAGCAGCCGGAGACCCAGGAATTCGGTGGACTTGCTGGTGACCGGAAGGCCGGCATTCTGCAGGCGGTCTTCGATGCGGCCCCTGAAAATTTCCTGGGCAAAGCCCTCCTTCACGAGCTCGGGATCGATCCGGTCAATCACGACACTGATGGATTTCAGGTCGCGGAGCGTGGCGCGGTCCAGCGCGGCATCGCCGGCGCCTTCCGTCACGAGAGGGGCCAGGAGCAGGAAGAGAAGGATTCGCCACATAAAGGCATCTTACGTCAGAGGGGCGTCTTCGTTGAGGGAGGGCAGGCAAACCTACTCGTAGCGGAGGGCGTCGATGGGGTTGATGCGAGAAGCCTTTACCGCGGGGTAGATCCCGAAGATCACGCCTACGGCTACCGAGACGCCGAAGGCGATGACTACCGAAGCCGTGGTGACGATCGTCTTCCATTCGGCGGTGCGCGCGATCAGCCAGGCCAGGAAGAATCCGAAGGCGATGCCCAGGAGGCCGCCTCCTACCGAGATCAGAACGGATTCCGTCAGGAACTGGCGGACGATATCGAAGCGGCGGGCGCCGATCGAGCGGCGGATGCCGATTTCGCGGGTGCGCTCGAGCACCGTAGCGAGCACGATGTTCATGATGC
Source organism: Bryobacterales bacterium (assembly GCA_963778675.1). Classification (GTDB taxonomy): domain Bacteria; phylum Acidobacteriota; class Terriglobia; order Bryobacterales; family Bryobacteraceae; genus CAWCDJ01. The sequence goes on along the minus strand of CAVZVI010000014.1, from coordinate 1,017,004 downwards.
CGATGCCGCCGACCAGGAGCGAGATGGCGGCAATGGCTACCATGACGTAGGTGAAGATCGTCTGGGTGCGCTGCTGCTGCGCGAGCAGCGCGGCGGGGATGGTGACGGTGAAGTCCTGGGTGTTGTGATGGGTCGAGTTCAGGACAGCGGTGACCACCTTGGCGACTTCCACACTGTCGGCGCCGTCCTTGAGGCGCAGCTCGATGCCGTCGAGCTCGTCTTTCATATCGGCGCTGCGATCCCAATAACGGTACTGAAACGTGTTCAGCGGGATGTAAACGATGTTGTTGACGTCCTGCATGGCACCGCCCTGATTCTGGGCTCCGGCCATGATCTGCTCACCGAGAACGCCGACGACTTCGAGCCAGGTGTCGTTCACCTTGACATACTTGCCGACCGCGGGACCGTATCCGAGCAGATTGACCTTGGCGCCTTCTCCGAGCACGCATACGGCGGCGCTCGAAGCATCGTCGGAGTCGTCGAAGAACTTCCCTTCCGCGAGGCGGAGGCTGTGGATGATGCTGTACGCGGGCCGGACCCCGTAGAGCTCGGGCATCTCACGAGACGGTTTGGGCAGCACGCGCGCGGGATGGAGAGACTTCCGCGCGGAGAGCGTCTCGATCGACTCGATGTTGGCTTTGAGAATACGAACGTCGCGGTCGGAGAGTCCGGGCGAGGAGCGGCGGCGCTGCTGAAACTCTTCCTGGCTGGTGGCCTGGCGGGAATCGATCAGGATGTTGCGGACGCCGAGCTGCTCGATGAAGCGGAGAGACTCTTCCTTGGCGCCGGAGCCGATAGCAAGCATTCCGATAACCGAACCGACGCCGAAGACGATTCCCAGGGCAGTCAGAAGAGTGCGCGTTTTCTGGGCGCGGAGGTTGGCCAGCGCCTGGCCGATGTCGGAGAAGCGGACGATCATTTGGAGAGCGCCTTCATCGCGCCGTTCGTTTGGGGGGCCGTGGGCTTGCTCTGCTGGTCGGGATTCGACATGGCGACCAGGTCGCCTTCCTGAATGCCGGTGAGAACCGCCCGGCTCTCGCCGCGTCGTACGAGCGTAACGTCATGCGGCATGAATCCTTTGGAGGTCTGCAGATAGACGAAGCTGCGTCCGTCACTCTCAAACAGCGCCTGGGAGGGGACCCATAGCACGTCATCCATTGTTTCGACAGTGATCACCATGTTGGAGGTCATACCGGGGCGAAGCTCGGGGCCGGCGTTGTCGAGGGCGATGCGGCATTCGAAGCGACGGTCCCAGGGCGGGCCCGTGGTGCCGCCGAGATTTTTCACATGGCCGGCGAACGTCTTGCCGGCGAGGGCGACGACGGAGACTGAAACCTTCTGCCCGACGGCGAGGTGGCCGCGATCGAGTTCGCCGACGGCGGCGCTCACTTCCCAGTTCTTCAAGTCGGGGATCTGAGCCACGGCCATCCCGGCACGGGCCACATCGCCCACCTGGAAGGGGGGCAACTGCATGCCCCAGTACATCATGTTCTGGTTGCTGTTCTGCTGGATGTTGACGTAGCCTCCGGTCTTGGCCTTGAGGGTCATACTGTCGATCATGCGACGGTCGGTTTCCGCCATGACCTTCGCCTTGTTCAGGGCCGCGCTCTGGATAGCGATGCCGGCGGCCGCGGTGGCCTTGCGGTTGTTGAGATCCTGTTCGGCCTGGCGGGCGCGATTCTGAGCCGCTTCGAGGGCGATTTCATTCTGTTTCGCCTGGATTGCCGGGACGATGGGGTTCTTGCGCATTTCCATTTGCGCGATCTGCACGTCGGCCTTGGTGGAGAGCACCTGGTACTGCGCCTCTTCGCCGGCCGCCTGGCCGGTGGCCTCGGCCTGGATCACCTGCTGCTCGGCTTCGGCAAGATCGGCTTCGGCTTCCCGCAGGTTGTACTCCAGTTGCGTGGTATCGAACTGCGCCACAACGTCGCCGGGCTTGACCAGCTCACCGGCATCCCGAAGGGAGGTAATGGCAAGATCGCCGCCGCCTACCATGGGGGCGGTGAGCATCTCGGAGTTGCCTCCCTGCAGTTCACCCCGCGCGGAAACCGAGATGGTGACGCGGCCCTTCCTGACGCGGGTGGTAGGGACTTCGACGCCGGCGGAGGCGGAGGTGAGGCGAACGACGCGGAGGGTCCCCCAGGCCAGAGCGGCAACGACCGCGACGCCGGCGCCGAGGATCAGCAGGCGGGATCTCATTTCTTCTGCTCCTCCTTCGCCGCATCGACCAGAGCCACCATCGATCCGGCGGGGATTCCGGAAACGGCAACTTCGTCCGGATTACGGGCCTGCACTTTGACTTCGGCGGCATGGAAACGGCCGTTCGCGGCGAGGTAGACGACCGGCTTTCCGGCACGCGTAAAGAGGGCCTTGGAGGGAATGCTGATGGCATTCGGAATACGGTTGATGATGATATCCATGCCGCCGTTCATGCCCGGGCGGATGCGGGGGTCCGGATTGGTAATGGAGGCGTAGGCACGAAAACTGCGGGTGGGCGGAAACTCGTAACTGGTCTCGGCGAGCAACGAGATCTGCCTGATCTTCCCCGGGATGGTCAACTCGGGTAGAGAATCGACACGGACGAGTACGTCGTTGCCGACGGCGATGCGGCCGCGATCGATCTCTTCCACTTTGGCGTCCATCTCCTGCGTGTTGAGGTCCGGCATCTCCGCGAGGTTCATCCCGGAAAAGACGTTATCCCCGACCTTGAAAGGTTTGGCATTGACCCAGCCCTGGGCGTAGTTCAGAGAGAACACGAGCACGCCGGCAATGGGCGCCCGGATTTCCATTTGCGCGATGCGGGATTTGGTGATGTCGACCTCTGACTGGGCTTCGACCAACTGGCGGGTCAGGGAGGCGATTTTGGCCTTGTCGGAGGCGGCGTGCAGGGCGACCGTCGCCTCCTGCACCTTGAGTTTCTGCTCGGCGACGCCGAAATCGACCTGGCTCTCCTCGCCTTTGATCTGGCTCACGATGGCCTGCTTGGAGACTTCCAGGCGGGCACGCTCGACGGTGAAGCGGGCGTCGGCGAGATCGCTCTGGTCCTGCTCGGCGGTGATCCGGGCTTGCGCCACGGCCTGGTCGAGGGTCGCCTGGGCCTGGCGGAGAGCGGCTTCCTTCTGGAGCAGTTCCTGCTGGGCGCTGGAGGAATCGAACCGGATGATCGGGTCCCCGGCGTTTACGCGCTCGCCGGCGGGGACCATCCAGGCAATGCGCAGGTTGGGAACCTTGGGAGTATAGATCTGGACGGAGCGGCCGGCCTTGATGTCGCCGCGAGTGCGGATGATAACGAGAAACTCGCCTTTGCGGGCGGGAGCCACGGGAAGGTCAACCGCCGCCTCGGCGCGGCGGAGGCGGTAGATTCCGGCGGAGGCCGCGCCGAGGAGCGCCAGAATCCCCAATGCCGTGACCCAGGCGCGGACGCGCCGCATCGAGGCGCTCATCGGGCGCTCCGCGCGTCATGCGAATCGAGGACCACGGCTGCGGAAAGATCGGGCATCAGGTGAGGGTCGGTTTTGTCGAGCTTGAACAGCGCGGTGAAAGTCTTGATAGGACTTCCCAGGGCGGAAGCCGCGACCGGACTGGCGAACTCGAAGTGGGCCGGCAAGACCAGGTCGGGGTAGGCATCCAGGTAGACGGTAGCCTTGGTGCCGGGCACCAGGACCGCGCCATCAGGCTCCCCGACGGCGCAGCGCACCAGCATCTCGCTGGGGTCGAAGATGCTGACCAGCGGCTGGCCGCGATAGAGTTGGTCGCCCTCCTGCGGGTGGCCCATGGAGTTGTTGCGGTACAGGTTCTGGTGGGCGACCATGCCGGCGAGGGTGGCGTGGATCTCGAGTCTGGACATATTGGATTGGGCGCGGTCGAGGGCGACCTTCTGGCGGTCCCGCTGCAGTTCCAGGATTCGCAGTGCGGCGGCGTCCGCTTTGTCGTGAAAGGCCATCGACTTACGGAGGCTTTCCACATGCCTGGCCGCGACGGCGGCGCGGACCTCGTTTTGCTCGCGCTCGATCGCGGAAAGGGTGGGGCCTTTGCGGAGTTCGATCGTCGCTTTCGCGTAATCGGCTTCGGCTTGCCGCAGATCGGAGGTGCGGGTCGCAGCATCGGCGTTGTTCTGGGCGCGCTTCTGATCGACCTGGTGGCTGAGATCGTCGAACTTGGCCTGCGCGGCGCGGGCTGCGTCCGCCTGCTGGGTGCTGTCGAACAACGCGACAAAGTCACCCTCCTTGACAGCAGAGCCGTTGGGAATCAGCTTGGTCAGGGTCATGGGGCCGCCCTGACCCCAAATCTGGGGCACGAGGACTTTGTAGGAGTGAACGGCCTCCACGATGCCCGTAAGCCGGACTTCGCGCGGGAGCGGCTCGGTCCTCTCGCCGGCGTCCGGAGAAGCGGCGCGGACGGCAGGTGGGGTTCGCCGTGCGCATGCAGTGAGCGACATTACCGTCAGAACGAGAGCAATTCGGCGCACCGATCACCTCATCAGTGATTGTCTGGCAGGTTAGACGTCACTTTTCCGGGAATGGTTGATTCGATTCGCGAGGAATTGTGAGAGGTGCCGAAGGCGGCGCAAGGAAAAGGTTCCAAAAAGTGAGTAGCCCGAAAGGGCCAAAAGGGTGAAAATGTGATATACTTCCCATCAATCCATCCAAGAATGGAGTTTGGCGCGAATCCACTGGGAAGCGGGGATTTGGTCCGTACATGTGCGGGATTGCGGGATTTACACGTCTTAACGGGGAGTTAGCCAGGGGCATCGCTCAACGGATCACGGAAGGGCTTTACCACCGGGGTCCCGACCAGCAAGGCGTTTTCGAAGGTTCGGAAGCGACGTTGTGCGCGGTCCGGCTGAAGATTATCGACTTGGGCGGCGGCGACCAGCCGATCGTCAGCGACGATCGGGATACCGCGATCGCATTTAACGGGGAAATCTACAATCACAATGAGATCCGGGCCGAATTAGAAGCCCGCGGGCACCGCTTTCACTCGAACTGCGATACCGAGACCGTGCTCCACGCATTTCTCGAATGGGACACGGCCTGTTTTGCGCGATTTCGGGGCATGTTCGGAGTAGCCTTGTGGACCGAATCGCAGAAGCGGCTGGTTCTGGCGCGCGACCGGATGGGCATCAAGCCGCTCTACTACTACCGCCACGGCGACGATTTGTTCTTTGGATCGGAACTAAAGGCCATTCTGGAACATCCCTGCGTTCCGCGCGTGCTCAATCTGGAAGCGCTCGACTCCTACCTGGCGGTGAACTACGTTCCGGGACACCACACTCTGATCCAGGGCATCGAAAAACTCCGGCCCGGGCACTGTTTCGAGTGGCGGCACGGACGGATGTGGTCGGAGCCGTGGTTCCAGCAGGAGAGCGTAGCCCGGCGGCGTATTTCGCTGGATGACGCCAAGGAAGAGCTGGACCACCTGTTGCGGTCGTCGGTCAGAGAGCACCTGGTGTCGGACGTGCCTCTGGGCGTGTGGGCATCGGGAGGCCTGGATTCGTCGACGATTCTGCACTATGCGGCCCAGGAAAGCGCGGGCCGCCTGAAGACCTTCTCGGTTTCGTTTTCGGGGCGGAGTTTCGACGAAAGCCCCTATTTTCGTGAAGTTGCGGAAGTTTATGGGACCGACCACCACGAGTTCGACCTGAATCCGGACGTGGAACTCCGCACGGCGATCGAAGAGTTTGCGTACTACTCGGACGAGCCAAGCGCGGACGCGGGCGCGCTGCCGGTTTGGTTCCTTTCCAAAATGAGCCGCCGCCACGTCACGGTGGCGCTATCCGGAGAGGGCGCCGATGAGTTGTTCGGCGGCTATCTGACCTACCTGGCGGACCGGCTGGTGCGGCCGTTCCAGCGGGTTCCGATGCGGGCGAGGCGGCTGCTACGGGGCGCTTTGGATCACTACCTGCCGATCTCGGACGACAAGGTCAGCTTCGAGTACAAGCTGAAACGCTGGATCGACGGAAGCGGACTGCATCCGGACGAAGCGCACTTCTTCTGGAACGGGACGTTCTCCAACGAGCAGCGGCACCTGATCCGGCGCGGAAGCAACGGCAACGGGCTAAGAAGGCTCGTGGACGCGCTGGAGATGGAGCCGGGGAGCGTGATCGACCGCTATCTGAAGGTTGACCAGAACTATTACCTGCCGGACGACATCCTCTACAAGACAGACCGGATGAGTATGGCACACGCGCTCGAAGTGCGTCCGCCGTTCCTGGACCCCAGGATTGTGGACTTCGCCTCCTCTCTGCCCGCCCGATTCAAGATCCGCGGAATGCAGCAGAAGGTCATCTTACGGGAGCTGATGCGCGGCAAACTCCCCAAGGCGGTGCTGAACCGCAAGAAGACCGGCTTCGATATACCGACCCACGACTGGTTCCGGGGGATTTTGCGGGATCTGCTGATGGACACCCTCAAACCGGAATCCATTGACGCAACAGGCGTTTTCAATTCACGAGCAATTCAGGACTTGATACGCGATCATATGGAGAGGCGTATCAATGTCGGATATCACCTATGGGGCCTGTTGACGCTTTTCCTGTGGATGAAGAGATGGAAGGTCCGGACCCTTCCGCCCGCGACGGCGGATTTGCCGGCTCCGGTTCGCGAATTCGCTACCAACTAATCGTCGCCCTGGTGGCGGCACTCATCTTTGGGGGCTGTATTCTCAGCCCTCCCTCCCTGATGGACGATGTGGACGCAGTGCAGGCGCAGATTGCGCACAACATGCTGCAGTCCGGAGACTGGGTGACGGCTCGCCTGGATGGCGTGGCATACCTCGAGAAATCGCCGCTGAAGTACTGGATGATCGCGGTGTGCTACATGATCTTCGGGGTACATGACTGGTCCTCGCGGATACCGATCGCCATATCGACGGTGTTGCTGTGCTGGGTGACGGCGCGGTTCGGCGCCTGGGCATTCGGGAGGCGGGCCGGAATGTACGCGGGGCTGGTGCTGGCGACGAGCATCGGGCTGTTTCTGTTCACGCGGATCCTGATTCCGGACGTGGTGCTGACGCTCGCGATCACACTCGCGATGTGGGGCCTGCTCCGCTCCTTGGACGAAGAAGAGGCCCGTCCGACTTTGTGGGCCATGGTGATGTGGGGCTCGATGGGAACCGGGCTGCTGCTCAAGGGCCTGATTGCCGCCGTGTTTCCGATGGCGGCGGGAATCCTCTACCTGGCGCTGACCAAGCAGCTTCTGGTGCGCCGGACGTGGAAGCGGATCCATCCGTTTACGGGTACGCTGCTCTTCCTGCTGATCGCGGCACCCTGGCATATCCTGGCGACGATCAGAAACCCGCCGTATTTCGACTTTACGATGCACAGCGAAAGCGGCTCATACCACGGATTTTTCTGGTTTTATTTCATTAACGAGCATGTCCTGCGGTTCCTAAACCTGCGATATCCGCGGGACTACAACACGGTTCCGCGGCTGTATTTCTGGCTATTCCACCTGCTGTGGTTTTTCCCCTGGAGCATGTACTTTCCGGCCGCCCTGAAGCTGAGCTATCGACAGCCCGACCGGGGGTCGCGGACTCGCCTGCTGGCACTCTGCTGGTGCGGGTTTATCCTTTTGTTCTTCACCTTTTCGACGACCCAGGAATACTATTCGATGCCCTGCTACCCGGCGCTGGCGCTGCTGCTGGGGTGCGCGATCGCTAGCGGCCACCCCTGGCTGCGTTACGGGACCAGGACGGCGGCGGCGATTTTGACGGCCGCATTTTTCGCAATCGCCGCAATCCTCTGGAGCGTGCGGGGCATGCCTGCGCCGGGGGACATCTCGGCAGCGCTGAGCCAGCATCCGGATGCGTACACACTGTCGCTCGGTCACATGATGGACCTGACATTGCCGGCATTCGCCTACCTGAAGCTTCCGCTGGCGATGGCGGGAATCGCGGTGCTGGTGGGAGCGGTGGGAGCGTGGCGGTGGAAGTTCGTTCCGGCTTTCACGATCATGCTGGTGCTGTTCTTTCACGCGGCGCGGCTGGCGATGGTGGTGTTCGACCCTTACATGTCCTCGAGGCCGCTGGCGGAGGCTCTGCTCGATTCGCCGCCCGGCAAGCTGATCGTGGACGATCAGTATTACACATTTTCCTCGGTTTTCTTTTATACGAACCGCACGGCGCTGCTGCTCAACGGGAGAGTGAATAATCTCGAATACGGCTCCTATGCGCCGAACGCGCCGAAGGACGTATTCATCAAAGACGCGGACCTTCCCGCCCTGTGGTCGAGTCCGCAGCGATACTACCTGGTGGCCGAAGCCCCGCAATTGCCGCGGTTGAAGAGACTGGTGGGACGGCTGGTCACGATTCGGGAATCCGGCGGAAAGTATCTGTTTTCAAACCAGTAAATTTCATGAGCTTTCAAATCGGTGACACGGTCGGCGACTACGAGGTGACAGGGGTACTGGGCCGGGGAGGCATGGGCCGCGTATTCCGCGTCCGTCATACGATTTCGCAGCGCGAAGAGGCGATGAAGATCGTGCTCCCGGATTTCGAAGCGCGGCCGGACGTGGCGGAGCGGTTTCTACGCGAGATCCGCGTGCATGCCAGCCTGACGCACCCGAACATCGCGGCGTTGCACACGGCGTTTCGCGTGGGACCGCAACTGCTGATGGTGATGGAACTGGTGGATGGCACCAGCGTGGAGGAGATGCTCCGGCAGGGACCGGTGGGCCTCGACCGGTCGATTGCGTATACGGACCAGGTGCTGGCGGCGCTCACTTACGCTCACGAGCGCGGCGTGATTCACCGCGATATCAAACCGGCCAACATCATGGTGGCGGCCGACGGAACGGTCAAGCTGATGGACTTCGGCATCGCGCGGGCGGCGGGTCAGCGGGAGCTGACAGGAACAGGCGTGGCGCTGGGGTCGCTTTACTACATGTCGCCGGAGCAGGTGGCGGGGCAGGCGGTGGACGCGCGGTCAGACCTGTACGCAACGGGAATCACGCTCTACGAGATGGCGACCGGACGACGGCCGATTCAGGGGGGCAGCGAGTACTCGATCATGCAGGCGCATCTGCAGGTGGCGCCCGCGCCTCCATCGGAGCTGTCGCCGGAGATTCCACCTTCGATTTCGAATGCGATTCTGAAGGCCCTTGCGAAGCAGCCGGCTGCCAGGTTTCAGACCGCGGAGGAGTTCCGGCGGGCGCTCTCGGGGACGATCTCGACCGCAGCTGTTTCCACGGCTACGCTTAGCCCGGAGATCCTCGAATCCGCGCGCCAGAAGCTGGCGGTTTATATCGGGCCGATCGCGAAGGTGCTGGTGGAGCGCACGGCACGGCGGGTGCAAGCCGAACCGCAGTTCTACCAGGCGCTGGCCGAACACGTGCCCGCGGAACAGCGGCGGGCATTTCTAGCGTCGCTCAAACGCTGAGACCTATTCGCCCAAGAGCTTCATCGCCTGCACGAGGCTGCGCCGCATGCGATTGAAGGAGCCTGCCAACTGTGAGATTTCGTCGTGACCCTTCACGGGGAGGTCGGGAATTTCGAGCTCACCGAGGCTGATCTTGTCCGCCATGGCGGAAAGCCGGGCGACGGGTTTCGCGATGGTCAGGTACAGTACCAGGTTCAGAACCAGCAGGCTGAGAAAGAACACCACAACCAGATACACCAGCAGCGATTGCAGGCCCTGGCGGGCCATGCGCAACGGCACCGACATGGGGACGGAGACGATCTGCGCGCCGACCACTTCCCCGAGTTTCCAGCCGAAACCGTTGTTGGGGCCGTAGTGCCGAATCATGGCCGGGGGCGCCTCCCGGGGCAAGTCGTGGCACTGCAGGCAGGGAGCGTCCACGCGGATGGGTCTGGCCAGGAAGAGCGAAGGGCCGGTAGCTGCCTGGCGTTCGCCGCTGAACTCGGTTCGCTCCGGGTGATTGCGAAAAGAGTTGATGATGTCGGCTTCCCAATCGACGGCGCGGTCGCGAAGGTTGGTGGGGTTGAGGGTGGCCTCTTTGTACTCGAAATCGGGATAGGTTTTCCGCAGGTATCCGAAACTCTCGGTGGCAGCGTAGGCCGGAACGGTCTGCGGGAGAAATGAGCGCTGGTGGATCTGAAGGGTTTCGAGGAGCGGCCGGATCTGGCTGGTGGTGTAGTTGCGCGTGGCATTCATGGACCGCATCATCAGTTGCGCCTGTTGGATGACCTGGTCGCGCGCGTCGTCCTGCAGGAAACGATAGGAGAGCAGGGCCGCGACGACCAAGCCGGCGCCAAAGACCAAGGCAAAGATCGCGCTGAACTTGGATAGCAATTTCATAGGGTTAGCATCCGAGGTAAGTGAACGTATTGTACCGCACCAGGCGGTAAGTGCCGCGCGGCCCGTGCGGACGATAAGGGGCGTTCACCGTGTTGCGGATATTTTAGTCCCTTTATTTGGAATCGATTGCGCATCGCGCCGGCGGAATGCACGCGGAGCGGATGTTAGTTTGAATGCAGGAAGAGAGTTGCGCGGCTTCGCGATTTTCGCGAAGCCGTTTTGCTTTTTGAGGAGCCAGATAACCGGAATGCCCGTGCGAAAGCGAGAGAGAGTCCCCCGCACCTGCGCGGATTGTGAGAGGCGGGATGACGAAAAGGTCAGGGTGATGAAGCTGTTGACGGACGCGATCGGCAAGATGGAGGCGAAGTTTGCCGCCGAGGATTTCAAGCCTTCGATCGGAGACTTTTTGAAGCTGGTGCAGATTGAGAAAGAGTTTGGCCAGGAGATGGCCCGGGAGATCAAGGTGACATGGGTCGAAACACCAGCCGAATCCAAAGCCGAGAAATAAGGTACGACCCGCTTCCGTCGCAAAAGCGATTTCACAGGTCGGATGCCCGCTTCAAGGGCTTTTCCGGACCCATCGGCAGCGGCAAGAGCCTGGCACTCAGCCACGAAGCCATCCGGTTGAGCTATCTGAACCCCGGACGCATGGGACTGCTGGGCGCGCCGACCTACCCGATGCTGCGGGAGGCTACACAGGCGACGCTTTTGGAAATTCTGGCTGTCAACCAGATTCCTTACGAGCACAACAAGGCAGAGAATATCGTGCTGCTCGAGGATACGCGATCCCGGATCGTATTCCGGCCCGTGGACGAGTTCGAACGCCTGCGCGGCACGAACCTGGCGTGGTTCGGCCTGGACGAACTGACCTACACGCAGGAGGAAGCCTGGCTGCGCCTGGAAGGCCGGCTGAGGGACCCGAAAGCGAAGCGCCTGAGTGGTTTCGCGGTGTGGACGCCCAAGGGCTACGACTGGGTCTACCGAAAGTTCCTGGCGGATCCGGTTCCCGGTTACGAGGCGATTGTCGCCAAGGCCAACGAGAACCGGTACCTGCTGGAGAAGACGCCGGACTTTTACGAACGACTGAAAGGCAGCTACGACGAGAGATTCTACCGGCAGGAAGTACTGGGAGAATATCTGAGCCTGGAAGGGGGACGCGTCTACACGGCGTTCGACCGCGAGATCCACCTCGCAGACCTGAAGCCGAGCCCCTACCTTCCCCTGCTCTGGGCGCTCGATTTCAACGTGGACCCGATGAGTTCGGTGATCGCACAAGTCTCGGGCGGGGTCGGTCCAGGTTCTCGATGAGATCGTACTGCGGCACGGGACGACGGACCAGGCTTGCGAGGAGTTCCTCAAGCGATTTCCGCATCACCGGGCCGGCATCGTGGTGTTCGGCGATGCCTCGGGATACGCGCAGCAGACCACCGGCGTGTCGGACTACCAGATGATTCGCGAACACTTCCGGGTTCACACGAGCGTCAACGTAACGTACCGTGCGGCGCGATCGAATCCGAGCGTGAGGGAGCGGATCAACCTGACCAACCGGACATTGCTGTCGGCGGCGGGAACGGCCGGGATGCGGGTGGACCGGAAGTGCAAAGAGTTGATCAAAGACTTCGAGCAGGTTTGCTACAAGGCCGATTCGGTCCAGCTGGATAAAGACCGGGACCGGATGCGGACTCACGCATCGGACGCGCTCGGATACCTGCTGTGGCAGGAGTGCCGGCCAGGCGCGGCGGTTGGAGAACGACGGGAGCGATTGCTGTGATTATGCAGAACATCAACCGGGAACATCCGGAATACATCGCCCGGAAGGCGATGTGGAGGCAGTACCAGGATCTGTACGCGGGCGGCGAACGGCTGCGCGCGAACGCGTCCGAATACCTTGTGCGCCGCCACAAGGAGCCGGCCGAGGTCTACGGCGAGCGGCTGAGCCGGGTGTTTTACGAAAACTATGCCGGGTCGATTATCGACTGGTACGCGGCGACGCTACTGCGGCGCGAGCCGATCATGCTGTTCGAAGGACACGATTCGGCAGCGAAGGCCTTCTACAACCTACTGGCCGACGATTGCGACCTGAAAGGCACGAACCTGAGCGACTTCTTCCGGCGGCAATTCGTGCAAGCGCTGGTCTGCGGGAGCAGCTATGCGGTGGTGGACTTCCCGAGGACGGGAGCGGCGGCGCTGAACCGGGCGGAGGAGGACGCGTCCGGGCGATCGCGAGCTTACCTGGTGGATTACAGTCCGGAGGAGGTCATTAACTGGAATTACGACTCCGCCGGCGGCCTGGAATGGGCGGTGATCCGGACTTCCTGCCTTCAGCAGTCCAAGGTTACGGACGCGAAGTGGGAAAAGGAGACGCGTTGGATTTACTACGACCGGGAGAACTTTCAGATCTTTCGCAAGGCCGCGGAGGACCGGCCAATGGAACTGGTCGACGAAGGCCGGCACGGGCTGGCGGCTCTGCGGCGCGTACCGCTGTTCGAGATGAAGGTGAGCGACGGGCTGTGGTTGATGAACAAGGCAGCCTTACTGCAGCTGGAGCACTTCAACAAGTCGAACGCGCTGGCCTGGGCGTTGACGATGGGCCTGTTCGCCACGCCGGTGGTTTACTCCGACCGAGAGTGGAACCAGATTGTAGGCGAGTCATATTACATCCAACTCGGCTCCGGAGACCGCTTTGGATGGACTGAGCCGGAGGGCAAGGTCTACCAGATTGCGGCGGACAACCTGGCCCGCCTCAAGGACGAGATCTACCGTGTCTGCTACCTGATCAACCAGGCCGGGACGCCCGATGCCCGCCAGTCAGGGCTGAGCAAGCAACGGGACTTCAGCATTACGCAAGAGGTGCTGCGGGCCTATGGCGATGCCATGAAGGAGGGCATGAGGCAGGTGCTATGGGCGATTCTGGCGGCGCGGCAGGATGAGATCACGATCGAGATCTCCGGGCTGGACGAGTTCGATATCGAAGACTTCAGCAACGAGCTGGATGACGCGAAGAAGCTGCTGGAGCTGGGCATCGGTTCAGAAACGCTGAAGAAGCAGGTCTTCAAGAAGCTGGCGTTCAAGTACCTTTGCGACGCCCGGCAGGAGATCAAGAACCAGGTTGCAGAGGAGATCGAGAGGGCCTAGGCCATAGGCCGGAGGAGAGATTTGAATAGCGGGAGGTATATGGAAGGCATCGACATACAAGCGATCGTCCGCCAGGCGATTCAGGATTACCAAAGCGCGGAACAGGCAAAGAGCGAGCCGGCCCACCAGGCCGAGCTGGTCGAGGAGCGGCGGCGGCGCGAACAGCTCGAACGCCGCGTGAACGAGCTGGTGGAAGAGAACAAACGCAGCCGCCAGGCGGCAGAAGAAGCGCAGCGGAGCTCGGCAATCCGCAGCGAGCTGCAGCGGCTGGGCGTAGCGAAGATCGATTTGGCGTACAAAGCGGTGCAGGACGGAATCCTCAGAGCCGAAGACGGCCGCTTCGTAGCGCAGGGAGAGTCGGGAGAAACGCCGCTGCGCGACTATCTCGCTTCGTTTGTTTCGGAGAATCCGGAATTTCTGCCGGCTCGAATTGCGGGGGGGACCGGGATGACCGCCACCCTCAAAGCACCGGCGACCGGAAAGGAAACGATCGACCTGGACCGAATCCGCCCTGGCATGAGCGCGGACGAGATGCAGCGCGTGCGTGAGGAGATCGTTCGCGTGGCGTCGCAGACCCTGAAGGGACTCTAGCAGGACCCGGCCGGCGGGCCGGCAATCACAGACAAGCAAGGAGAGAGAATGGCAGCAATTACTTCAACGAACGTCGCTAACGCGATCGTGAAGCTGGTGGCGGCGGATGCATTGCCGGTGCTGGTTGGGAACCTCGTGATGGGGAACCTGGTGAATCGCGACTACGAGCCGGTACTGGCGCAGGCCGGCGACACGATCAACATCCCGATTCCGCCGACGATGGTAGCGAACAACATTGCCGAAGGCGGAACGGTGCAGACGCAGAACCCGAGCCTGGGCAACGCGCAGATCGTGCTGGACACGCATGCGGAAGCGACATTCCAGATTCCCGACGTGACCAAGGTCCTGGCGGTGCCGGACCTGCTGAAGATCTACATGGAGCCCGCCGTGGCGGCCATTGCGCAGAAGATCGAGAGCGACCTGCTGGGTCTCTATGCGGGTTTCACGGCCAACGATCCGGTGGGAACGGCGGGAACGCCGATCACGGAAGCGACAATCGACGCGGCGGAGACAGCGCTGTTCCTCGCCAAGGTCCCTCCCACCGAGCAGAAGTTCATGGTGGTGGACGCCAACACGTATTCGGCCTGGCGGCAGATTCCCCGTTTCAGTGAATTCCAGACCGCCGGCGATGCCGGTCTTCGAACGCTGGTGGACGGCACGGTCGGCAAGGTGAAGGACTTCTTTGTCTTCCGCTCGCAGTTCGTCGAGAAGACGGGCAGCGGCCCGGTGACGACGCACAACATGGCGTTCACGAAGAACGCGCTGGGACTGGTGATCCGCCGCCTGCCGCAGCCCCTGCCCGGCACCGGCGCGATCGCGGAGTACGCCGAGCTCGGCAACTTCGGCATGCGCGTGGTGATGAGCTACCAGCCGAACACGCTGGCCCAGCAGTTCACCGTCGACGTGCTGTACGGATGCGGCATCCTGCGGAACGCGGCCGGCGTCCAGGTGAACACGTAGGCCGACGCTTTATCGACAAGACGAAACCGGGGCGGGCAGACCAACCCGCCCCAACAGGAGAGACGACATGGATCTGAAGCACTACTACCAAAAGATTCGCGACATCGAAGCCAAAATTGTGGATGCGTTTCCACTGGTGGTGAGCCGGGAAACGGCAGACGGCGGGAAGGAAGGCACGAAGACGGAAGTGCCGAAACGGCTGGCCGCCAAGCTGATTGTCGAGGGCGTTGCGAGGCTGGCAAACCGAAGAGGAGGCCGCACAATTCCAGGCGCTCCAGGCCGAGGCGATCCGGGCGGCGGAGCAACTGGCCGCGGCATCCAAGTTACAGGTGACCGTGCTATCCAACAACGATTTGGAACGGCTGAAGAAAGCGGCCTCGAAGTAGCCAGGCAACCAACATGGCACTGTATACGGACGGTCCACCCTCCAGCATCGAAGACCTCTCAGCCCAGGACTCCCAACTTCTGGACGTTGCCAGCACCGAGGGGATCGACCTCACCAAGAAGCTGGCGCTGGCGCACGAACAGGTGGGTATCGAAATCGAAGCACTGCTGCGGCGACGGGTTCCGACAGCCGGCTGGGGCTCGACGCCCTACGCGCCGGGAATCGCAAGCGTAGTGGTCACGGCGCCACTGCGGCTGTGGCACACGTACCGAACGCTGAGGCTTGTCTACAGTGACGCGTACTACAACCAGTCGAACGACCGGTATGCACGCAAGCGCGACGAGTTCGAGCAACAGGCGAAGTGGGCTTACGCAGCATTGCTCGATGCGGGCCTCGGCATTACCGGAGACCCGATACCCATGGCGCCGACACCAACTGTAACAGCGGCCGCCGGGCTACTGCCGGCAGGGACGTATTACGTAACGGCGTCCTGGGTAAACGCAGCGGGAGAAGAAGGCGCACCTGCCGTACCGACGTCTTTATCCGTTTCGAACCAGACCCTGCTTGTGCAACCGGGGAGCGCCCCGTCCAATGCGACGGGCTGGAACGTATACATCGGATCCGCCTTGGACTGGCTGGTACGGCAGAACGCGGCATCCATCCCGCCGGGCAGCAACTGGCTGCAGCCGGGAATACCGGCGGCAAACGGCGCTACGCCGGGACAGGGCCAGCCAGCCGCGTACTTATGTCCAGTGCCGCGAATGATACAGAGGGGCTGATGACATCGAAGATCGTGAGCGCAGCAACCAGTAAGGTCGTTCAGCGGTTCAGCACGCCGACGGGAATCGGCGCGGGACTCGCGGCTCTATCCGCCGGGCCGGCCAGCGGTTTGACCCTGCCGCAGATCACGCCGCAGAACGTGGCCGCGGACCTGGCCGAGCGGAGCGGAAACGCACGATATCCGCTGATCCAGGTGTATTGCGAGAAGATCGTCAACGACCTGGCCGAAAAATTCCGGACGTTTTCCGGACGGACGCAGATGGCGATCGAGGTGCGCCATTCGCAAGACCGGCTCGAGGGGCTGCAAGACACCCTGGAACTATACGTAGACGCTGCAACCCACGTGCTGGACGCGAACCGCGGGGACTGGGGCGACGGGATGTTCTACGGCGGCGGGTACCAGGTGACATTCGGCGCCGTCAAGCAAGGCGGCAGGAACTTCATTCAGGTGGCGAAAGTCACCTTCGACATCGGAGTGAGCAGGAACTGAAATGCCATCCTATATTTCCTCAAACGCAAACCGCTTCTACACGGCGCTCGAGAGCGCATACGGCCAGGTGGCAGCACTCGCAGCGGTGAACCGCATACCAGCGTTGAAACTCACGGTACAACAACAGCAGGATGCGTCGGATCGCAAAGACAAGACCGGCAGCCGGACATTCCCGGGCATGCCCGTCGGGGGCAGGCGGAAGACGAACTTCGAGCTCCGAACGTATCTGACGAGTTGGAACAGGAGCGCCGGGAACCCCTGCTATGGGCCGCTCTTCCAGGCTGCGCTGGGCGGAGCCCCGTTGCCTTTCGGCGGCGGCATAGTCGCCTCATACACCGGAGACGGAAGGCTTGCGTTCAACGGGCCGCATCTTCTTGTTCCCGGGCAGGCAGTGAGCGCGGGGGGCGAGATGCGGTTTGTGGCGGCGATTGTGGATAACGACACGGTCCAACTGAACGCCCCATTCACTGCGGCTCCGGCAGCAGGCTCGACGTTGGGCACGACGGTTACCTACGTACCTGCTACGGAACTGCCAAGCGTGACGGTATTCGACTATTGGAGCCCGGCCACGGCAGTCCAACGACTGCTCAGCGGCGCGGCTGTCGACCAGATGGAAATTCAAGTAAACGGAGACTATCACGAAGTGCGGTTCAGCGGGTTGGCAAGAGACGTAGCCGACAGCTCCGGAGCCGCCGGCGGCGGAGACCTGCTGACGACCTTCCCGGAGGAACCGGCGCTCGACGCATTCGATTATTCGGTGGTGCCGGGCAACCTGGGGCAAGCGTGGATCGGCACCACGGCTACGCAATTCTTTACGATCACCAGCGCCTCGGTGGTGCTCCGCAACAATCTGGACACGCGGTCGAAAGAGTTCGGATCGAGCCTTCCGCGCGCGATCGCGCCCGGCAAACGGTCGGTCACGGCAGCGTTCGACCTCTACTCGATGGATGACGACGCCACCAAGGGCCTGTATCAGGCATCCCGTCAGCAATCGCCGATCAGTGTGATGTTCCAGTTGGGCGAGACGGCCGGGCAAGTGATGGCTGTTTACCTGAAGAGCGTGGTCCCGGAGGTTCCGGAATTCGATGACAGCACGAACCGGCTGCAATGGCATTTCCGAGCCTCGCGGGCTCAGGGAACGGTGGACGACGAAATTGCGGTGGCGTTCGCATGACCTACGAAAGCGTGAGGCTGGTGGAATCCCAACTGGCGCCGGGAGTCCGTTACTCGATCGCCAGGATGTCGTTCGGACGGCGCATCGACCTGATGCGCCGCGTACGGGAACTGGCGCGGCGGATCGAGTTTCTGGAGGCGGGACAGGACGCCGGCGCCAAGATGGACGCCGGAGTGCTGCGGGCTGAAATCGACAGGCTGTATATCGAGTGGGGGCTGAGATCCGTATGCGGACTCGAACTGGACGGAGCGGAGGCCACGCCGCTCTCGCTGCTCGAAAGCGGCCCGGAGGAACTTTTCCGCGAAGCTCTCGCGGCGGTTCAGGCGGAAACGGGCCTTACCGAGGCCGAACGAAAAAACTGATTGTCGCCTTCCACTTCTCCCTCGCCAACCAGGCCGGTTGGAGGTGCGACATCTGCCGGCGATCCGGCCTGGAAACCAAGCGACGATGCGGCTGGCTAGCCCGACCCGCGGAACGGGCGCGCGCACCCGTCTGGGCGCGAAGACACGTTGCGATCGACACCTGCCCGAAGTCTTACATTACGGCGGAGAGCCAGTGCCTGGCCGAAGAGTTCCTAGTACGCCGGCGCCTGGGCGGATTTCGGGTCGACGACCTGCCGGCGCGGCAGGCAGAAGCCTTCCTCATTCTGGAACAGGAACTTTCGATGGAGATCAAAGATGGCCAGCAGCACACAAGACACACTCTATAACCTCTTTGCGAGCCTTTTCGGAGGCCAGGGATTCGAGTTGAGCAGCCTGATTCCCACGTTGGAAGGTGCCGCGGGGGCCACGTCAGGCGGCCAGACCGGAGGCAGTGGACTCGGGTCGGTGGCCTCTACGGTGCTCAAGAGCGCGTTCGGCGTTATCCCCGTGGTGAGCGGACTCCTGGGACTCTTCGGCGGAGGCGATTCGCCGGCTCCGCCCCCGCTGGTGAAATATGCCCTTCCTCCCTCTATCGCATTTCAGGCGGCCGACACGGAATCCGGACTTTCCATGGTGGATTACAGCCAATCCGGACTGCCAAGAGCCTATGAACCCCAGACACCGTCGGCTACGGGAGGCGGCCAATCAACCGCAAGCGCGGCGCCACCACAAATCACGGTAAATGTGCAAGCGATGGATGCGCGCTCGTTCCTGGACCGCAGCAGCGACATTGCGGCCGCGGTCCGTGAAGCCATGCTGAACCTCAATTCGATCAACGATGTCGTAAACGACCTTTGATTATGCCCACCTTTCCCAATCTCAAGACGGGCGCTGTCGCACAGTATCCGGCAAATCGATCGATAGCTTTTCAGAATGAGGCCCTGCGTTTCGTAGACGGCACCCGGCAGCTATATCGGGACTCCGCGGGACCCCTACACCGTTGGGAGATTCATCTAGACCGGCTGGACGAGGGCGAGGTCGCGGCAATCGAGGAGTTTTTCCTGGCCGCGCAGGGAAGATTCGAGGACTTCGCCTTCGCCGACCCGTGGGATCAGCAGGTCTACCCTCATTGCAGCCTGGAGGCGGACGGTCTGGAGGTTTCGGCCATGCTGGAGATGTGGGGCATCACGTCACTGACGGTGGTGGAGAACCGGAGATAGCCATGCTTGTGTATCCTCAGCTCGCGAGCGGAGCCCTGAGTCAATTCCCGGTGCGTAAGCGAATCCAGTTACGCACCGTCGTGAACCGGGCAGCAGACGGCAGTTTGATCAAGGCCCCTGACCCCGCGGCGACCACCACGGAGTGGGAATTGCACTACTCGGACGTGACCGACGCCGAGGCCGCGACGCTACAGCAGTTCTTCCTGGCCGCGGAGGGCCAACTTAACAGCTTCACGTTCCTTGACCCGACCGGGAATCTGTTTGCGTCGAGCGACCAACTCGACGCGGCCGTCTGGGAAAAGGACCCGCTCCTGGGCGTGACCGGCGGGGCGAGCGACCCGCGGGGCGGATCGCTCGCCTGGAACCTCAAGAACAACGGCGGCGGCGCGCAGGGCCTCGCGCAGACGCTGGCAGCGCCTGACGGATATCTCTACTGCCTGAGCGCCTATGTGCTGGCGCCGAGCACGACAACCGTTACGCTGATCGCCGGGAGCCAGGGAATTGAGCGGAAGGTCACCGCGCAATGGAACCGGATCACGTTCACTACCCTGGCGGATACGCCCCGCTTTGGAATCGAAATCGCGGCGGGTGCGGAGGTGGACTTGTTCGGCATGCAAGTCGAGCCGCAACCGTCGCCCTCCGAGTATCAGTCCACGACGCGCGGCGGCGTGTATGAAGATGCCCGACTCAGGGACGATTCGATCAAGATTACAACCACCGGATACAACCGTCATTCCTGCACAGTGAAAGTCATCCATGCAAACCATTTATGAACTGAAGGAACAGGCGGTCACGGAGACGCCGCTCCTGGTGTTCGACTGCGTATTACCGGACGGCCAGATCGAACGATGGAGCACTCATCAGGTTACGATTGGCGAATCGGCCTACGCGGGAAGGGTGCTACAGCACAACGTTTTCGAAATGCAAACCGCTTCCGACCAGGGGGTGGATGGCATACCTCGAATCTCAATTCTCCTGGCGAATGCGGACGGCCGGTGTTCGGAAATCGAGAGGGCCATCGGATGGAAAGGGGCCCGGCTGAGCGTCGGATTCCTCTTCTACGATCTGCGCAACGACCAACCTGCAAGCGAACACGCGGTGATCTTCCAAGGGATATGCAACCCGCCGGACGAGATTCTCGAAGGCACATTCCGGATCACAGCAAGTAACCGAATGAACCTGCAGCGGCTTTTACTGCCGCAGGTCCGAATCCAGCGCAGGTGCCCGTGGGAATTCCCGTCCGGCCCGCAGCAACGGGTCGAGGCGGTCGACGGCGGAGTCAGCGGCAAGTACTCGCGATATTACCGGTGCGGGTACTCCGCCGACGCGACCGGAGGCTCGGGCAGTCTCAACGGCGAACAGCCGTTCACGAATTGCGGCTACACACGTACGGACTGCCAGATGCGCGGCATGTTTGCACACTTTGGCGGCATCGAGTTTGTGCCGGCGTCAATTTCGGTGCGAACTTATGGTGACAAGACCTCACACATGTCGGCTGTGGCAGTGAACGAAGCGCAGGTACAACGATTTCGTGCCGGTGGTCTACGGAACAGGATGGTACGCACCGCCGGTCGTGTTCGCAAGGAATGACGGAAACCTGACCCGGATGGAGGTTCTGCTGGGAATCGGAGAGATTCAAGGCGTGCTCAAGGTGCTGGTCAACGATGTAGAAATCCCGGCTGGGGTGGCCGGCGCAAACATGACCGGCACCGGATGGTATAACGTCATGAGTCTCGGAACGCGGGAAGGTGTGTGCGATCCCGATTTCACGGACGGCGCGGGCCGGCCGGCAGGGGACCCATATGGGAGCCTGGCCTATCTCTCCGTAGTGGTGCCGAACCGCCTGAACGACGGGACATCTCTTCCACGAGTCAAAGTCCTGGCGCAAGGACTCAAGCTCCCTACTTACGGACTGGATGGAACGCCGGGAGGGGAGCAGTTCACAAGCAATCCGGCATGGATTCTGCTCGATATCCTGCGGCGGACCGGATGGGCTGCAATGGAGATCGATCTTCCCAGCTTCGCCAAGGCGGCAACCTATTGTGACGAGGCGATTCCCGCGCTCGACATCTACGGAAATTCAATTGCTCTGCCGAGGTTTCAGTGCAATCTGATTCTACAAAACCGTCGCAGCGCGGGGGATCTCGTGCGTGGGATCCGCAACGGGTCGCGGCTGCTCCTGACTTACGGGACGGACGGCGCGCTGCAGCTCAAGATCGAAAACACCGTAGCCCTAGAGAGGCCCACGAAACCGGAATGGTCCAATAGCACGGAGCCTCTGGAGGGAGGGTGGCCGAGCTATGAGTTCGGGGACGGCAGCAACGGGTATTCCGGGATCCTTCGCAAGGCAGGCGGAGAACCGAGCCTCCGAGTATTCTCGCGGAGCGTGGCCGACAGCCCTAACCGCCTGTCGGTGGAGTTTCAAGACGCGCTGAACGAATATCAGCAGGACAGCTTTTCGATGGTCGATCCGGATGACGTAGCGCGCAGTGGCCAGGAGGTAGCGGCTCCCCTTACGGCCATCGGCCTTCCGAATTATGACCAGGCCTCGCGAATCCTGCAACTGAGTCTGAATAAGTCGATGCGCGGGAACACCTATGTCGAGTTCCAGACCAGTGTCAAGGCAGTCGGTATTCGTCTGGGCGACCTGATCACGCTGACTTACCTCAAGGAAGGTTTCAACCGGCAGCCTTTCCGGGTTCTAAAGATCGCGCCCGGAACAAACCACCGGGTTACGACCATCACCGCCCAGATTCACGATGACGGGTGGTACGCGGATACGAATGGGCAGATCAGCTCAGCCTCGGGAGGCCGCAGAACCGGCGCGTCCGGATTGGGCGTGCCGAGGCCTCTCTTCGGGACTGTACTGGACGAGAACGGCGAGATCCAATTCGGCGTTGAGGAGTCCACGGTCATGGGCACCGACGGCACGGCGCAAACGAGCGTGGCGGTCAGCTTCGTTCCGCCCGCGGTGTCTCCGTCCTCGGGACCGCGGATTCCGCTGCTGTCCCTTGCGGCACACGTGGAGACCGGAGGAGGCCTGCGCGGCGATCAGACCCTCTACTACGCGATTTCCGGCTGCGACGGTGAGGGGAATGAGGGCGAACTCTCTTTCATCGCGTCAGTGTTCGTCAGCAACGACGGCAGTGCCGTACGACTGACTGACCTGAGCTTCTCGCCGGAGACAGCGTCCTTCCACGCCTATCGCGGGAACAGCCCGGCACAACTGTTTCGAATCGCGTCGAACCAGCCTTTAGCCGGCGATTTCACGGACACGGGTCTCGCCAAAGCAACTGATCCCACCGGCTGATCCGAATTTCGATCATGCCAATTTCTATTGGAGGCTCGAGTTACAACCCGAGTTCGCGGCCACAGTACAGGGGCCGGCGACCGTCGGGAACAGCAGCCTTCAGATGACGGAGAACCGGTATCGCGGAATGATCGCGAGGATCACACGCGGTCGTGGAGCCGGCCAGGAGCGCTCAATCCTATCCAATACCGCCACGACGCTCACGGTATCGCCGCAGTGGAGCATCGATCCGGATACGACCAGCCATTTTGTGATCGCCGAAAACGGCTGGCGCTTCGGCGCCGTATCGGGGAGCAGCCCCGTGCAGTTCGACATCCCGAACCGGGCCGGTGAGACAGTCCACTTGTCCGGGCGCGCGGCAAATGCGAATGATCTCGAGTGCCCGGCGGAGCTGACGACGGTCACGCGGTGGCAGATCGGCGGCTGTGGTGGAACTGACAATCAAGCGCCGCCGGCTCCATATTTCGGACTTGGCGCGGGACGGAGCGGCGGCGTTATCGAACTGACCGGCGTATCGTTTGCGGACCTGGGCAATACACACACGATCTCCTCCGGCACTTTGACTCTGTACTATCGCGACGAACTGGCGGGGCCCTCCCCGATCAGCCTGGCCGCTGCGGCCGAG
The DNA here is from genome assembly GCA_963778675.1 of Bryobacterales bacterium. Taxonomy (GTDB): domain Bacteria; phylum Acidobacteriota; class Terriglobia; order Bryobacterales; family Bryobacteraceae; genus CAWCDJ01. Next base: position 993,717 of record CAVZVI010000014.1, on the reverse strand, counting down.
CCCGGAGATGTCTCGTTCAATGTGAACGGCCAGGCCGGCGCCGCCGCGGGCGTATACATACAGCTCGGCGCCGAAATCGCACGGATCGAGGAGGTGTCGAGCGGCGGCTCGCAATACCGAGTTACACGCGCGATGCACGGCAGCCCCGCAACTGCCCAGGCCGCGGGGACTCCCGTTTACGTGCTGACCTCAAAAACCGCAATCGCACCATTTCCTGCCAACTTCTTTGGAAGCCCGTATGCCGGAAGCTGGGCCTATCCGATCGTCTTACCAGATGCGCGTGTGGCTAGCGCAGAGCTCTTTGTCACTAACGCGATAGGCAACAGCGAAGCCGCCAGCATCCATCTCACGAACAATGACGATTTGGGACTCAGAACGTTTTCAGGAGGCCAGTATTCGATCCAAGTGACGGGATTCCTCGCTGTGGACCAGGCCGTGGCCGCCCCGCTCGTCCTCGAAGCTTCCCATTCAGTCCGGGACGTATACGCCGTGCTCGGCAAACCTGCCGATGCGCCGATCGCTCTGCAGGTAAATCTGAATGACGCACCCTACTGTGCGCTCAGCTTCGCGACGGGTATGACAGTCTCGGACGCAGTCGACGGGAACTCCTTGGCCCCTCTGCCGGCCGGAGGGCGGTTGACGCTCTCGGTGCTCGCCGTAGGAACGGTCAACCCCGGTGCGGACCTCACAGTTCTCGTTAGACTCTAATGCCGGACACCCTCAGTAAACTTCGCCCCGACCGGGACCTGCAATGCTATTTCCAGGAGCCATCGGCCATCGCCGCACTGAGCGATACGAGCCCAAGCGGATTCACCGTTTCGGGCTGCTGGCGGCAGCAGTTCGACTGGGCCGTGGTGGAATGGAATCGCGACAACGTCATCGACCATCCAGCGCTTCGGAATCTACCCGACGGAGACCTCAGCGGCCTGCGACTATCGTACGAGGAAACCCGCACGAACTGCATTCCCCTGGACTCAGCCTCATATGATTCGCTGGGCTGGTCCTATCTTCGCGTTTGGGAGTGGTCCAATAACCAGGAGAATTTCCATTTAGTTCCACTGGTTGGCTGTGCAACCCCAGTCGAAGGCAGTTACACGCCGGCAACCCTAGAGTTTGAGTTGCAGGGACTGTTGACGTCCGGTGACTACGTTGAACTCGCGTGGCTGGATCAACACGTCAACTACCTGGTCACTTCCAATGACTCCCTCGAAAGTGTGCTTGACGGCTTGGCCGGGTTTATCAACGCAAAGGGCGAAGCGGGCGGCATTCAAGCGACTGTCACCGGCACGCGGATCAAGCTGACCTGCCTGGCGGCCGTTGGGGCTAACGGTAACCGTATCGGCGTCTATGGCGGCATCCACGGTTCCGGAACAGAGTCGTGGTCGCCGGAGTGGGGATACTTCACTGGCGGAGTTTCCCCTTCGACCTGGCGAATGGACATCGACTTCAACAATTTGACCGACACGAACGAGCAGCACGTAACTACCACGGATGTACGGAAGCTGCGATGGACCTGGTCGGCCGACTGGCAGCACGGAGATTTCGCGCCAGGCGAATTCGCAGTCCAAATCAAGAACTGGCAAGTCACGGGCGACAGATTGACATATCAGGTCGCGGGGCCGGGCAGCCGCAGAATTCAGGACGACTCATCGTCGGTAATATATTCAGGAGAGTGGAACATAGAACGGGGCAACTACTCAGGCGGATCGATCCGCCGCGCCACGAAATCGGGCGCCGAGTTCTCTTGCAGCTATTCGTCCGCGACCGACCACACCTTGCTCCTGGGGACTCGATTTACCGACGGCGGCGGCAAGATCCAAGTACAGGTGGATTCAGGCGGTCCCTTGGAATTCAACCTCAAGCGGCCCCTGGAGGACGTGTTGATACGAATTCCGCTGGGACAATTCCCGGGTCAAACACCGCACGTAGTGACGGTGACGCACTGCGGTCCAGACAATTCGGATGTCTACTTCGACTACCTGGAGATTGCAGTCCCCAGCAGCACGCTTCCTGTCTTCGCGACCTATCCGACGACTACGCTTGCCACGGACTGGGACACAAACCATTCCCTGGCGATTGCGCCGGAAAGAACAGCGTGGGAGATCGACACTCTGGGGTTCAAGGGGCGTGCGAATCACTATGCCGGCGCGATGTGGTTCTATGAACTCTCCTCTGCTGGAAACCAGTACGCGACCGGTTCCATCACGTTCGCGGGGACTCCTCAATTCGGCGACACCATCGAGATCACAGTCGCGGGCACGAATATCCGGCATCTGAACCTCGTGAGCGACACCGCGGAGAGTGTTGCGAAGTGCTTCGAATTGCTGCTGACCACAGGGTCATCTGCGGTCTGGGCGGACGCGGTGGGAGCCACGCTGAACATCACGGCACGAGCATTGGGATCCGCCGGAAATTCTTTGACGATCGGCGCAAGTACGAACGGCGGAGGATTCACGGCCACGGTTTCCGGTCCCACGCTGAGCGGTGGGATAGACGGCCGATGGACAACCGACCTCGCCGCAGTACCGCGGCTAAATCGGGCCGCCCGCGACTGGACACGCAGCTACCTCCGTGCACTCAAAAACTATGGGATCGCAGCTACCGCTGCGTTCAGCATGGAACTACGGCATGGGGATGACAGTTCCGGAGCCGGGATCGCACAACGCTACCCGAGTGGGCCTGTGTGGCTGAACACGCCGGCCCTTCAGACAAATTTCGGGCCCGCCAGCCAGGCTTTCTGGCAGCAGGCTTATGCAGACATGGCCCAGGTTATGGGGGAGGCGGGCGTGCGGACCTACCTCCAGTTTGGAGAAGTCCAATGGTGGTATTTTGCCGATGCTTCAGGCATGCCGTTCTACGATGACTACACGCTGAGCCAGTTTCAGGTTAAGTATGGAAGAGCGCTGGCAGTTATCCCGAGCCAGGACTCGGATCCAGCGCAGTATCCAGACGAATGCGCATTTCTTCGGAAGTTGGTCGGGGACTTTACTGATGCCATCATCGCATTTGTACGGAAGAGCTACCCCGATTCGCAATTTGAAGTGCTATATCCACCGGATACCAACGACACGCCGCTCAACCGGACCATCAATTATCCGGCTGAGTCGTGGTCTCCCGCGACACTTGCCTGTTTGAAAACGGAGAACTTTACCTATACGGGAGACCGGAATCTTGACAAGGCCAGGGAGTCGATTGCTTTACCCGGAAATTCGGGGTTCGGGCCGTTGCAGCGAAGCCATCTTGTGGGAATTGGGGACCCTACGAGCCCTTGGCGCAAAGAGCATGAGCTAGCCCTAGGCGAGGGGGTGGAATCGGTTGTGCTCTTCGCGTTGGATCAATTCTGCCTGATTGGATATGAGTTGCCCATGCGGAGCGGAGACTCGCGGGCTGCGTTCATGGGCGCCTAGACTGGTCAAATCCCAGGTCCGGCACGACGACAAGGCGATTGTCCGGCGAAAAGAATTGCATATCATCGCGGGTGCCAGCGGCGTCGAGCGAGATCGGTCGCAGACCTGACGCTGCATCTGTGAATACTGGTGCACCGGGCGGCGGCCGCTTTTTGCGACGATATCACTTGGTACTGATCCCTAATCGGCCGTCGATAGTCGCGATTGTTGCCGCGCTGGCCGCGTCCGCCTGCCGCCATTCTCCGCCACCTGCCATCGATCCTGGGGTTGCTGCGTCCATTCCTGACGGCAGCCGCGCCCTGGCCGGACTGAACCTCGACGCGCTCCGCCGCGCCCCTCTCTACGCCCATACGCCGCAAGCCGCGCGCGCGGCAATCGACGTCGTCCCGGGTGCATCCCGCCTCACCCTCGCCTGGGATGGCAAGGATCTCCTCACGCTCGCCGAAGGCGATTTCGCCACCGCCCCTTCCGGCTTCACGCTGATCCGTCCCCACCTCGCCGCCGGTGGATCCGCAGAGGCCATCCGCGAAGCACAGGCCGCGAGCCGGACCGGGGGCGCCGGTGCGTCCGGCCTACTTGCCCAGGCGGCCGCCCTCGCACCCGATCATGCCATTTGGATCGCCGCGGACGGCGACGCCGACCTGCCCTTCAACGGTAACCTCGCCAACCTCAACCGTGTTCTCCGCTACTCCCGCTACGCCACTGTCGCCGTCCGCGTCACCGACCGCTTGGAGATCGAAGCCGACGCCGTTTGCGCCGGCCCCGGGCAGGCCCGCGAACTCGAAGAGAAGTTGCGCGCCTTCGTATCGCTGCTGGCAGCCGCGGGCGCGCGCAGCCCCGATCTGGCCGCAATCTGGGCTAACCTCCACATCGACGCACGCGAATCCACGGTACGGGTTACCGTGACGCTGTCTCCGGAGTCCTCCGCGAAGGCGCTAGCCCTGTTGGCCCGTTAGTCCAGCGTCTTGTGGAAGCGCGCCGCGCTCAGCAGCAGCACCGTGACTCCGTACACCGTGAGGGCGGCCATTTGCGGCCACAGCACCGCAATCCCTGCGCCCTTCAAAAACAACCCGCGGACAATTTCCATAAAATATCGCAGCGGGTTGAGGTAGGTCAGCCACTGCACCGCCACCGGCATGTTCTGAATCGGAAACGCAAACCCGCTCAGCATGAACGCCGGCGTGGAGAAAAAAAAGTTGGCCATCATCGCCTGCTGCTGCGTCTGCGAGATCGTCGACAGGAACAGCCCCGCGCCCAGCGACGTCATCAGGAACAGCGCCGAGCACACAAACAGCAGCGGCACGCTCCCACGGAATGGTATATGGAAGACCAGCAGCGCCGCCGACGTGATCAGCGCCACCTCCAACAGCCCCACCACGGCGAACGGCAGTGTCTTCCCCAGCATCAGTTCGATCGGCCGCACCGGCGTTACCATCAATTGCTCCATGGTGCCGATCTCCTTCTCACGCACAATTGCCAGCGCCGTGAGCATCAGCGTCACCATCATGATGATATTGGCCACCACCCCCGGCACGAAGTAATTCCGGCTGTACAAGTCGGGATTGAACCAAACGCGGCTGCGCGCGGTCACCTGCGGCAGCGACGCATTCACCGCCGCCGGAGCGCCCCTGCGCATCAGTTGCGCGTTCTGCTGTTCAGCCATGACATCGCTCGAATAGGCGGCCAGCACCTCCGATGCGTAATCGGAAACCAGCGATGCCGTGTTCGAGTTCGTGCCATCCACCAGCACCTGGACTTCCGCCTGCCGGCCGCGCCGGATATTGCGCTCGAAATCCGGCAGCACCCGTACCACCGCCTGCGCCTCGCCGCGGTCCAGCACCTGCTGAACCTGCTCCTCGTTTACCGGCTGCGCCACTACGTCGAACCGGCCCGAGCCCTCGAAGCGCGCCCGCAGTTCCCGGCTCATCGGTGTGCGGTCCAGATCCATCCAGGCGATGCGGGCATGGTCCACGTCCAGATTCACCGCGAAGCCGAAGACGATCAACTGCACCATCGGCGGAACGAACAGCAGAATCCGCATGCGCGGCTCCCGCAGCGCCTGAATCAGCTCCTTCCGCAGAATGACAAGGATTCGTTCCCACATAATTTCACGCCAGCTTCTGGTTCATTTTGCGAGTCGCCACTACAAAAACGATGACTGCGTAGAGCGTAAGGAAACCGAGTTCCACCCACAGCACCTTCAGCCCCACCCCTTTAAGGAACACACCCTTCATGATCGTCACTACGTACCGCGCGGGAATAATGTATGTGATCACCTGGATCACTCGCGGCATGGTCTCGATCGCATATACGAATCCGGAAAGCAGAAATGCCGGCAGAAACGAACTCAGGATCCCCATCTGGTACGCCTGGAGCTGCGATTTCGTCGCCGCCGAGATCAGGATGCCCCAGCACAAGGCTCCGAAAAGGAACACGCAAATCGACACAGCCAGCAGCACCAGGCTCCCCCGCAGCGGCACCTGGAACACAAACAGTCCCACCAGCAGCGCGATCACCGAATCGGCCAGCCCCACCGCGAAATACGCCATCATTTTCCCGAGCACGATCTCCACCGGCCGCAGCGGCGTCGAAAGCAACTGCTCCATGGTTCCCATCTCCCACTCGCGCGCGATGGTCAGCGAGGTCAACAGGGCCGCGATGATCTGCAGGATCACCGCGATCAGCCCCGGCACCACATAGTTCTTCGATTCGAGCGAGCTGTTGTACCAGACGCGCAGCCGCGCGTCCACCGGCGCGGTCAGGTGCTCCCCGCCCCGCTGGTTCATCACCTCCGTGCGCAACTGCAGCGAATAGCCGCGCACCACGCTCTCCGCGTATCCGAGCGCGATCGACGCCGTATTCGAATCGCTGCCGTCCAGCAGAATCTGCACCGGCGCCTCGCGGCCCAATCCGAGATTCCGCGAATAGTCCGTCGGAATCACCAGCCCCATCAGGGCCTGGTTGCGGTCGATCGCCCGCTTGATCGGCTCGTACCCGTTAACAAATCCGCGGATCTCGAAGTATTTCGAGCCCTGGAACTGCCGGATCAGGTCGCGGCTCGCCGAGGTCTGGTCCTGGTCGTAGATCAGCGTGGGGATGTGGTCCACGTCCAGGCTCAGGGCATACCCATAAAGCAGCAGCATCATCACCGGCACCGCCAGGGCCATCCCCAGGCTGCGCGCATCGCGCGTGATGTGGTGCAGTTCCTTGATACAGACCGCGCGCAATCTCCGGTAGCTCATGCCGCTCTCCGCTCTTCGGCTTCGATCATCGCCACGAACACGTCTTCCATCGACGGCCGGATCTCCTCCAGCCGCTTCACCTCGATATCGCGCGCGCCCAGCGCCTGCCGGATTCGCTCCATCGCCTCCCGGCCGTCATCCACGGTGACGTGCAGTCCGCCGCCGAACACCGCCACATCGCGTACGCCGGCGACTCCTTCAAGCGCCCGCATCGTCTCCAGCGGATCGCCCGTGTCCAGCCGCAGCAGGCCGTGCTCCTTCAGCCCTTCCTTCAGCTCCGCCGGTGTGCCGAGCGCGATCACCTTGCCCCGATACATCAGCGCCAGCCGGTGGCAATATTCGGCTTCGTCCATGTAGTGCGTGCTGACGAAGATCGTGTGCCCGTCCTGGGAAAGGTCGTGAATCAGCGCCCAGAAAGCCCCGCGCGCGATGGGGTCCACGCCCGAAGTCGGCTCGTCCAGAAAGAGAACCGGCGGCTCGTGCAGGATCGCGCACCCCAGCGCCAGCCGCTGCTTCCATCCACCGGAGAGTGTGCCCGTCGCCGCGTTGCGCCGCTCCGCCAGCCCGGCCATCGCGAGCACGAAGTCCTTGCGCGCCGGACGCCGCGATTTCGCCACCCCGTAGATCCCGCTGAAGAAATCGATGTTCTCTTCCACCGTCAGATCGTCGTAGAGCGAAAACTTCTGCGACATGTACCCGATGCTCTTGCGGATCTCTTCCGGCTGCCGCGCCACGTCGAACCCGTTCACCGACCCGCGCCCCGCGGTGGGCGTCAGCAGCCCGCACAGCATCCGGATGGCTGTCGATTTCCCCGCCCCATTCGGTCCGAGGAAGCCGAAAATCTCGCCCTTCGCGACCTTCAGCGAAACATGATCCACCGCCACGAACGACCCGAACTTCTTCACCAGGTCGTCCATCTCGACCGCCCATCCGTTCCCGTTCATGGCCGCGCGGCTCCTTCCGCCGCCCGGATCGTCTGGATGAACGCGCCTTCCAGATTGGCCGCGCCCGTCTCGTGCTTGAGCGCCTCCGGCGTCTCGCAGCGAATCAGTTTTCCCTTGAACATCAGCCCCACGCGATTGCAGCGCTCGGCCTCGTCCAGGTAGGCAGTGGTCATGAAGATCGTGATCCCTTCCTTCAATAGTTGGTAAAGGATGGCCCAGAAATCGCGCCGCGACACGGGGTCCACTCCATTGGTCGGCTCATCGAGAAACAGGATCTGCGGCCGGTGCAGCAGGGTGCACATCAGCGCGAGCTTCTGCTTCATCCCTCCCGAAAGCCGCCCCGCCTGGCGCTGTTGAAACGGCTCCATTCGCGTCATCCGCAGCAGTTGCGCCGTCAGCCGTTCGCGTTCCTCGTCCACGATGCCGAACAGGTCGGCATAGAACACCATGTTCTCCTCGACCGTGAGATCGGCATACAGCCCGAACCGCTGCGCCATGTAGCCGATCTGGTCCTTCACCGCCTGCGACTCCCGCACCACGTCGTGCCCCGCCACCCGCGCCGTCCCTTCGCTCGGATCCATCAGCGCGCAAAGCATCCGCAGCGTCGTGGTCTTCCCCGCCCCATCCGGCCCCACCAGCCCAAAGATCTCCCCGGCCGGAACCGTGAGGTCGAGGTGGTCCACCGCCGTCAGTTCCCCGAACCGCCGCGTCAGCCCCCGTGCCTCAATCACCGTTGCCATACTACTCCAGCACGATCTCCGCATCGGCCGGCATGTTCGATTTCAGCTCTTGTTTCGGATTCTCCACCTCGATCTTGATCCGGTACACCAGCTTCACGCGTTCCTGCTGCGTTTGAATCTGCTTCGGTGTGAACTCCGCCTCCGAAGAGATGAAGGTCACGCGCCCGTCGTAGACCTTTCCCGGATATGAATCGGTTGTCACCTTCGCCCGCGACCCCAGCTTCACTTTTCCCAAATCGGTTTCGTTCACATACCCGCGCAGCCAGGGATGGTCGATGTCCCCTACAGTCACTACGGTCGTGCCGGGCGCCAGCACTTCGCCCACATCCGCCGCTTTCACCAGCACCACGCCGTCGACCGGCGAGGTCGCCACAGTATCCGAGAGTTGCGAATCGATCAGCGCCAGGTTGGCCTTGGATGCGGCGAAATCCGCCAGCCGCGCGGTGATCTCCTGCTCGCGGCGCTTCGTCTCGAGCACGTTCGCCTCCGCCGTTTTCAGCGCGCCGCGGGCCCGTTCCACCTGTGCGGCCTGCGCCTGGATCTGCTCCTTGCGAGGCCCGGCAAGCACCAGCGCCTCCCGCTCTTTGGCCGATTTCAACATGGCCGCCGCACTCTCCCACCGGCTGCGGTACTGGTCGTGTTGCGCCGTCGAGATGTCATCGTTCTTGTAAAGCACCTGCGCCCGCTCCCAGTCCTTCCTGGCGCGGTCCAACTCCGCCTGGGCATTGTCCACGGCGGCCTTGGCGTCGGCCTTCTCTTGCGGGCGCGAGCCGTTTTCCAATTCCGCCAGGCGCGCTTCGTTCGCCGCCAGGTCGGCGCGGCTCTGCTCCAGGGTGCCGGCCAGCGTTTCCTTCTGTAGCTGCAGGGCCGTCCGGGCCTGCGCGAGCTGCGCTTCCGAAGCATCGAGCGACGCCGCCTGCCGTTCCCGCTGCGCCACCAGTTGATCGCGGTCGAGGCGCGCGATCATCTGCCCCTGCTTCACCGGATCGCCTTCGTCCACCGTCCGTTCGATCAGCTTCCCGGCGGTCTTGAACGCGATGTTGACCTCGTTCAGCTCGATATTCCCGGAGACCACAATCCGGTTGTCGGGCTTCCGTCCCAGGCTCCGGTACAAGTAGAATGCGGCGGAAGCCGCGGCCAATATCACCACAATCAGAACGATTCGCTTCTTCATCACTGCACCATGCTCCTGATCTTCCCCATGGCCTGCGCCAGGTCCACCCGTGCGAGGTTGTATTTGTACAGTGCCGCGGTCTGGTTGTCCCGCGCCGTTGCCAGCCGCGTCTGGGCGTCCGTGACCTCGAGTTGGATGGCTACCCCCGCGTCGTACCGGCGGCGCGCTTGCGTCATCTCGTCATTCGCCAGGGCCAGTCCGTCCCTCGCGACCTTCACCTGTTCTTCGGCCGAGTGCAGTCCGTCCAGCGCCAGGCGGACGTCCAGCTCGATCTGTTCCTTCAGGTCCCTCGTCTGCGCCTGCGCCGCGCGATACTGCGAGGCCGATTCCGCGCGCTGCGCGTCCCTCTTTCCACCGTCGAAGACCGGCACCCGTATCGAAATCCCGACAGTGCGCGTCGGTAGCATGCTGCTGGGTCCGGCGCCGACCGGGCCGTAGTCCCCAAATGCCAATACCGAAGGCAACCGCTGCATTTTCGCCGCGCTGGCCGAAAGCCGCGCGTTGTCTTCGCGCTCCCGCTGTGCCGCGTAGTCCGGCCTCTGCTTCAGCGCTTCCGTCCGGGCCTGCTCCAGGGTTACCTCATCCACCGGGAGGAGCCGGAGCGGATCGGTCAGTTGCAGATCGGTATCGAGCCGCATTCCCATGACCCGCAGCAATCGGAGGTACGCGCTGCGGCGGTTGTTCTGAGCATCCAGCAACCGCTGCTGGTCGTTCGCCAGTTGCACTTTGGCGCGCGTGATCTCCATCCCGGTTCCCGTACCGGCCGTCTTCAGGTGTTCCGCCTGCGTCACCAGGGCCTGCGAGAGTTTGACGTTGGCCTGCGCCGATTCCACGTCGGCATCCGATCGCACCGCCGCCAGGTAGGCCCGCGCCACCTGCGCCGCCACTTGTTCCTCCGTATTCTCCACGTCCGACGTGGCCGCCGACACGCCGGCCTTCGATGCCTGGTAGCGCCGGATCGAGCTGAAGTCGAACACGCTCTGCGTGCCCGTCAGCCGCGCGTCCAGCGTATGGAACGGGCCCACGAACGTCGGAATCTGGAAGCCCGGGATCGGCGTGGCAAACGAGATCCCCATCGCCGCCAGGTTGCGCGTCATATCCTGCCAGGTCACCGCGCCGTCGACATTGGGCAGCAGCGCCGCCTTTGTCTCGAGCGACCGCTCGCGCGTCTGTTTGAGCGCCTCGCCCGCCAGTTGGACATTCGTATTTCCCTCTGCCGAAGTGGCGATCTCTACGGCCCGCTTCAGACTCATCGGAAGCGGACCGCGCTGGTCCGGCGGGTCCGCGGCGAGTGCCAGCGGCGCCATCGACAGTATCAACAATAGGATTCTCATCTATTCCACCTCGACCGGCACTCCCTGCCGCACGGGGGCGTGGAAGCCCGCGGCCAGGAAAGCCACCATTCGCTCCACCAGGAGTTCGACCTCCCGAACTCCATCCGCCTGCCCCTCCGGAGGCCCGAACATGGTATGCGCCATCACTCCGATCATGAAGTGCGTGCGCCACTTCAACTCCTCGGGACCCAACTCCGGCAGAGACCTCCGCAGGGCCGCCTGAAACCGCTGTACCATCGGCTGAAAATGCCTGGTCACGATCCACATCATCAGGCCTTCCCCATACAGCCGGCCCATCAGCCGCACGAATTGCGGACTTTCCCCTCGCTTGTAGAACGCCGGCGCCAGGAAAGCTTCCAGGACCTTCTCCACGGGAACCGCCCGCCCCGGCCCGCATTCCGCCTCGGCACGGTCGAGCATCGCCATCCGCTCTTCATTCACCGGGCCTGCCTTGCGCATTACGACTTCGTCCAGCAACTCCTCTTTGGAGCCGAAATGATAGTGCACAGATGCCAGGTTGACCCCGGCTTCGGCAATGATCTGCCGCAGCGACGTGGCTGCATAACCCTGCTGGCTGATGAGCCGCTCGGCCGCATCCAGGATTTTTTGTTGCGTATCAGTCATACGTTTTAAACAGATGTTTTAATTATACGTTTAAATGTGCGCCGGTCAACCCCCAAGTTGCAACGAAACTACGGCGATCTTTCACCATCCCTTATAAAGCCTGGCGGCATGAGAATTGCTCATTCGACACATAGACACGCCGCCGGTCTTTGAGTTGAAGGTGTGTTTTGGAGGGGTTGAAAGGGATTATGTTGAACTGGTTTGCCGAACTCTGGTGCAAAAGGACACACACTAAGGCAATGTGGCCCATCCATGGGCGTTATGTCTGCTCCCGTTGCCTGCGTGAATACCCCGTGGAATGGGAGGGTTCCCCCAGACCCGCGGAGTACGCCGATCCAGCATTGCGCAACGCGGTGCCGATGCACACGACCGTTACAGCTATGCAGTGACGTGTGTTCACGCCGTAGACACCCGGCGCCGGTATTCGTAAGCTGGATACCTTGCGCCTTGGCATCCACACATCCATCTCGGGTTCGCTCGAGAAAGCGGCCTTGAAGGCTGCCGAGTTGGGAGCCAACACCTTTCAGATCTTCTCGTCGAGCCCGCGCATGTGGCGGGCCTCGGTGCTTGTCCCCTCCGAAATCCGGCTTTTCCGTGACGCCCGCCGGCGCCACGACCTCAACCCCCTGGCGATTCATGCCGGATACCTGATCAACCTGGCGTCGTCCGACCCGCTGATCCGCGCCAGCTCGATCGAGGCTTTTCGCGCCGAACTCGAGCGCGCCGCCGCGATCGGCGCCGAGTATCTGGTCGTCCATCCGGGCAGCGCCAGGGAACGATCCAAAGAGGAAGCCATCGCGTCCTTCGTCCTCGGCTTGCGTGACGCCGCAAAGCGGTTTCGATCGCATCCGGTAACCGTCCTGCTCGAAAACACCGCAGGCAGCGGCACCAGCCTCGGCAGCAGTTTCGAGGAACTGCGCTCCATCCGGGAACTTGCACTGGATCTTACCGACCTGCCCGTCGGCTTCTGCCTCGATACCTGCCACCTGCTGGCCGCGGGCTTCGATATTGCCGGCCGCGCCGGTCTGAACGAAACCTTGCTCCAGGCCGGGGAAGTCCTCGGCTGGCATCACATCCACCTGATCCACGCCAATGATTCCAAAGCGCCCCGAGGTTCGCGCGTCGACCGTCACGCCAATATTGGCGAAGGCCACATCGGACGAGCGGGCTTTCGCCGTATCCTGGCACACCCCATGCTGCGCGGCATCCCCTTCATTCTCGAGACTCCCGTCGCAAGCCCGGGGGACGACCGCCGAAATCTCGACACGCTCAAGGCACTTTCCGCCGCGCCCCGCCGGGCCGCGCCGAAGGCACTCCGGTGAACTTGCTACGATGGAAATTCAGCCCCCATCGACAGCTATGCCGGAAAAGCCGTACGACCATCAACAGATCGAACTGAAGTGGCACGAAGAGTGGCGGGACCAGAACCTCTATCAGGCCGAGGAGAATTCCGCGCGGCCGAAGTTCTACGTCCTCGAGATGCTGCCCTATCCCAGCGGCACGCTGCACATCGGCCACATTCGCAATTATTCGATCGGCGACGCGCTGGCCCGGTATAAGTGGATGCGCGGCTTCAACGTCCTGCACCCCATGGGCTGGGATGCGTTCGGTCTTCCGGCCGAAAACGCCGCCATCGCCAACCAGCGGCCGCCGCGCGAATGGACGCTCCAGAACATCGCGGCGATGAAGAAAACGCACCGCCGCTTCGCCTTCAGCTACGACTGGAGCCGCGAAGTCTCCACCTGCGAGCCCGAATACTACCGCTGGAACCAGTGGTTCTTCCTCCGGATGCTCGAGCGCGGCCTTGCCTACCGCAAGAAGGCGCTGGTCAACTGGTGTCCGAAATGCGCCACCGTCCTGGCCAACGAGCAGGTCGTCGAGGGCTGCTGCTGGCGCCATGAAGACACTCCCGTCGAGCAGCGCGCCCTCGAACAGTGGTTCCTCAAGATCACCGCCTACGCCGACCAACTGCTCGACGATATGAAGCAGCTCGAGGGCGGCTGGCCCGAGCGCGTCCTCACCATGCAGCGCAACTGGATCGGCCGTTCCGAAGGCGCCGAGGTCGATTTCACGCTGGCCGAAACCGGCCAGCCCATCCGCGTCTTCACCACGCGCGTCGATACCATTTACGGCGCGACCTGCGTGATTCTCGCCCCCGAGCATCCGCTCAACCAGGTATTGCTCGACGTCGTGGGCCAGGCGCGCGCCAAGGCCATGGTGGATGACCGCGCCAACCGCGACCCCGGCGATATCGTCAAGGAAGGTTTCTTCACCGGCCACTATGCCGTCAACCCGTACAGCGGCGAAAAGGTCCCGGTGTGGGTCGGCAACTTCGTCCTGATGGGTTACGGCACCGGCGCCATCATGGCCGTCCCGGCCCACGACGAGCGCGATTTCGAGTTCTGCCGCAAGTACGACATACCCGTCCGCCCGGTGATCCGCCCAGCCGATGGCGAACTGGCCGTTGAGCCCGGCATGTCCTACGCGTTCACCGGAGTACGGCATCGTGGAGAACTCCGGCCCCTGGTCCGGCCTTCCCAGCGAAGAGGCGCGCCGGCGCATGTCGGCCTACGCCCAGGAACACGGATTCGGCAAAGCGGCAGTCACTTACCGTATCAAGGATTGGGGAATCTCGCGGCAGCGCTACTGGGGCACCCCGATTCCCGTGATCCACTGCCCTCATTGCGGCGTGGTGCCGGTGCCGGAGGACCAGCTTCCGGTGGTGCTGCCCGACCGCATCGAAATCACGGGCTCCGGCCGCTCCCCGCTCGAAAACGTGCCCGAATTCGTCAACGTGACCTGCCCCAAGTGCGGCGAAGCGGCGCGGCGCGAAACCGATACCATGGACACCTTCATCGATTCGTCCTGGTATTTCTACCGCTATTGCGACCCGCGAAACGAAAAAATGCCGTTCGATCCGGCGAAGATCGCCTACTGGTTCGAGATCGACCAGTACATCGGCGGCGTCGAACACGCCATCCTGCACCTGATCTATTCGCGCTTTTTCACGAAGATGATGCGCGATATCGGGCTGATTCGAAACAGCGAGCCCGCGCGGCGCCTCTTCACCCAGGGGATGGTGATCGCCGAGGGCGCCAAGATGTCCAAATCCAAGGGCAACGTGGTGGGCGCGGACATGCTCGCCGAGCGCTTCGGCGCGGATACCGCACGCATGTTCGTGCTCTTCGCCGCGCCGCCGGAGAAGGAAGTGGACTGGCGTTTCGAAGGCGCTGAAGGCATATACCGCTTCCTCGGCCGCGTTTACCGCTTCGTTACCCGCAACCTGGGCCAGGGCTCTCGCCGAGGGCGCGTCGGACCGGAAAGTCCTTCGCAAGCTCCATCAGACCCTGCGAAAAATCACCGAGGATTTCGAGACCCGCTGGCACTTCAACACTTGCATCGCTTCCATCATGGAGTTGATGAATGTGCTGTACGCCGAGGAAGGCAATCTTTCGGCCGGCGTAATCGCGGAGGTCGCCGAAAAATTGGCGCTCATGCTGGCCCCGTTCGCTCCCTACCTGGCCCAGGAGATCTGGGCCGAAATCGGCCGGGAGGGTCCCGTATTCCGGCAAAGCTGGCCGTCGTTCGACCCCGAACTCGCCAAGGAAGACCTGGCGGAAATCGTGGTCCAGGTGAACGGCAAGCTCCGCACGCGGATCCACTGCGAGTTCGGAACTACCAAAGACCAGCTCGAATCCCAGGCATTAGGCGACGACCGGGTCAAGTCTTTCCTGGACGGCAAGCAGGTGGTCAAGATCATCGCGGTCCCGGACAAACTGATTAACTTCGTGGTCCGTTAGGAAAGGTTGAGCCGAACCACGGTCTCCAGGTGATAGGTCTGGGGAAACAGGTCGATCATCACCATCCGCTCTATCCCGTAGCCTGCGGCCACCAGCCCCGCCAGGTCTCGCGCCAGCGTGGAAGGGTCGCAGGCCACGATGGTCACCCGGCGCGGACGCAGTTCGGCGAGCCTCGCCACCACGGTCTTGCCCAACCCGGCCCGCGGCGGGTCCAGCAGAACGAAATCGGGCGCACGATCGAGAGCCGCCAGGTATTCCTCCGCGGCCCGCTTTTGGGCCCGGAGATTCGCCAGGCCCGCGCGCGCGGCGTTGAATTCCAGATCGCGCACGGCACCCGAACCGGATTCCACGGCCGTCACCTCCCGGAACCGGCCCGCCAGGGCGAGCGAGAATAGCCCCACGCCGGCGTAAAGATCCAGCGCGGTTTCGCCCGCGGCGCCTTCCACCGCCAGATCCACCAGGCGGTCGAGCAGGAAGCGGTTCACCTGAAAGAACGAGTTCCGGCTCACGCGAAAACGGCCCTCGTAATCTACGGGACCGTCCACCAGCCCCGGGATGGTCTCCGCGCACCAGTCGAAGAAGCGCCGCGCCACGGGGCGGTCGGTCTCGATCACATTCAACTGCACCTGGCGCTCGTCGGTGAAGATCTCGAGCGAACGCAGGAACCGCGGCCAGCGCGGGTCGCGCACCATGCCGGGCAGCGCGCCGATGACCTCATTGATTTTCGGAGACGCAATCGGACACTTCTCGATGGCGCACAGTTTGTGCGATCGCGCTTCGCGATACCCGATCCTGCCGTCGCGGATGTGCAACTGCACCCGGTTACGATAGCCCCAGGGCTCCCCGGCAGCCACCCCGATCTCCGCCGGCGGCTCGATCTTCCCCAGGCGCCGCAGCTCTTCGGCCAGGATGGCGCGCTTGGCCGCCAGTTGATAATCGTACGGCGCGTGCTGGTAGTGGCACCCTCCGCAGCGCTCGAAGTATGGGCACGGCGCGGCAACACGCTCAGGCGCGGGGTCGAGCACTGCGACGGCCCGGGCGCGCACCAGGCCCGGCTTCTCCTGCTCGGGACGGACGGCGACCCGCTCGCCGGGCAGGGTGAACGGCGCCAGCACGACGCGCCCGTCGAGGCGCGCCAGGCCGTCGCCGCCGTACACCAGCTTCTCCACCGTGACCTCGAAATTGCTTACGATAGGAATGACCTCCGCTCCTCTATGAAAACACGAGCGGCCGGCCGCCGGCATTGCGAACCGTGAATTCCCCGCATGCTCTCCCGCTACTTTCGCCTGCTGCGGGCCAACCGCAACTACCGCCTGTTATGGCTCGCGCAGCTCGTCAGTGAACTTGGCGACTGGTTCTACACGCTTTCTGTCTACAGCCTGATCCTGGAGCTGTCCGGGGGCAAGGCGGAGGCCGTGGGCCTGGCCGTGGTGCTTCAGGTGCTGCCGCAGACCCTGGTGGCGCCGACCGCGGGAGTGCTCAACGACCGCCTCAGCCGCAAGGCGATGATGATCGGCACGGACGTGGCGCGGTTTTTCATCGTGCTCGGCATGCTGGCGGTGCGTACTCCGGGAATCCTCTGGCTGGTCTACGTGCTGCTGCTGCTCGAGACGGTGGGCGCGGCGTTCAATGAGCCGGCCCACAGCGCCGCGATTCCCAACATCGTGGCGGAAGAGGATGTGCTGCCGGCCAACACGCTGGCTTCGATCACGTGGTCGGTGTGCCTGGCGGCCGGCGCCGGGCTCGGCGGCGTGGCGGCGGCGCTGTTCGGCCGCGACGTGGTTTTCGTTCTGAATGCGATCTCCTTCCTGGCCTCGGCCTGGCTGGTGCGCCGCATGAGATTCGAGGAGCCGCACACGGCCGGGCGGCCGCCGCTCTGCGCGCGCGACCTGGTGGATTTCTCGCCGATTCTGGAAGGCGTGCGCTACATCCGCTCCCACCCGCTGATCTTCGCAACCGTATTCGTGAAGGGCGGAATCGGCCTGCTGGGGGCCAACAACGTCCTGCTGCCGGTCTTGGGGCAGCGCGTCTTTCCGGTGCGGATCGCCGGACTCGACCCGCAGCGCGCCGCGCTGCTCGGCATGAGCATACTGATGGGCGCGCGCGGCGTGGGCTCGCTCGCCGGACCGCTGATCGGCGGGCGGTGGGCGGGCGAAGACCATGCGCGGCTGCGCACCGGCATTCTGGCCGGGTTCGTTTTCGCCGCCGCCGGCTACGTGCTGCTGGGACGCTCCGGGGCGCTGCCGCTGGCGGTCGCCGCGGTGGTGCTGGCCCACGCCGGATCGTCCACCAACTGGGTCTTCTCCTCGACGCTGCTGCAGGTCTATACCGACGACCGTTTCCGCGGGCGCGTCTTCGCCGCCGACTACGGCATCTGCATGCTGACACTTTCGGCCAGCAGCTACCTGGCCGGAGCGGCCATCGACTGGGGCGTTCCGCCGCGGACCATCGCCATGCTGATCGGCGGGGCGATGCTGATCCCTGCCGCCGCATGGGCAACGGCACTATTCGTGGCGAAGGGCGACCATCAGATCCATTGACGCCGCGCGGAGCGGCGAAACGGGGGCAGCAGGTATTCCCGCTGCTCGAGGTTCATGTCTCATTCGTCCCTGGTTCCGTTTCCATGACGCTGGCGACCGCCGCCACGAACTGTGACCAGCGGGACTGTTCCTCGATGAGCTGTTTCTTCCCGGCCGGCGTGAGCCGGTAGAATTTGGCCCTGCGGTTGTGTTCCGAGGTTTCCCATTTGGACGCGATCCAGCCCTTCAGCTCGAGCCGTTTGAGCGCCGGATAGAGCGAGCCGAACTCGATATCGAGGGTCTCCCCGGAGGTGTGGCGGATGGCCTTGGCGATCCCGTATCCGTGCAGCGGCCCGAAGATCAGGGTGCGGAGCACGAGCATGTCGAGGGTTCCTTGCAGCAGGTCCATATTCAGAACAACTATATATTGGATCTCTCCAGCTCGACTGTCAAGCGGGGTTTATCTCGCGGAGGCGGAGGCCATTCGGGGCGGCCTCACCCCCGGCCTCGCGCCTTCTTCGCCGCGGGGACCCGCGGGCGCTGCCGCGCGGAGACCGACTTGATGATGAGTGCCGGAGTCCCGTGGGGATCGAACGGGATCCGCGCTGTCCGGACAGCCTGTTCCATCAGGTCCTGGACCCGCGGGTCGTCGAGCAGTTCGACCGGATCCAGCACGATGTGGCGAGCGGTGTTCCCACTGCCCTTCAACAGGCCGTGCAAGTCCTCGATCCGGCGCGCCTGCAGGAAAAAGAGGCTGACCCAGCGGGGATAGAGCGCGATGGAAAAGATCGCCTCCGAGGCCCGGTCCGTCGGGCCGAAGCCGATCGCCAGCGCATTGTAGTTGTCATAGACCAGCTCCCGCGCCGCCGGATAGCGCGCCCGCATCTTTGCCAGCGCCCGGCGGGCCAGGGCGGCGATCTCGGGAGTGTACTTGTCAAGGAAGGCGTCCAGTTGTTGCCGCGGCGGCGGCGAGCCTTTCGGCGCCGGCATGACGGCACTCTATCACAGGCGCACTCCGCCTGCAGCGCCACCCTGAACCATTAGAGCGGGAAGCGGGCGCGCACCAGCGCCATGGCTTCGCCGGCGGTCTGGATGCGGCCCTCGAGCTGCGCCTCTTCAACGGCGGCGAGGATTTCGGAAAAGCGCGGCCCGGGCTCGTACCCCGCGGCGATCAGGTCGGCCCCGCTCAGAAGCCGCTCGGGGTGAAGTTGCTCTTCGGAGAGTTCGGAGAGCTTGCGGCGGATCAGTTCCCAGCTCTCCAGCCGGCGATTGCTCGACAACACGTCCAGGCGGTGCAGTTCCAGGTGCTCGGCAAAATCCGGCATGCGCAGGAACCTCTTGAGCGTGCTCTCTTTCATGTGGCCGGCGTCCTTGAACTTCATGTGATTGGCGACCAGGGCCTCCACGCGCTCCGTTTCGTCGCGGGAGAAGCGCAGCCGGCTCATGATGCCGCGCGTAAGCCGGACTCCCTCCTCGACGTGTCCGTCGAAGCGGATGCGCCCGGCCACCCGGAAGGTGCCGGGCTTGCCGACATCGTGCAGGAGCGCCCCCAGGGCAAGAGTCGGGGTGGGATTCGCCAGCTGCTCGAGCAGCAGCAGCGTATGCGTCCAGACGTCGCCCTCGGGGTGATATTCGGGCGGCTGTTCGACTCCCTTCATGGCGGCTACCTCGGGCAGGATATCGGCGAGCATGCCGCTCGCATCCAGCATTTCGAAGCCTCGCCGCGCGCCGCCTTCGGTGAGGATGCGGACCAGTTCGTCGCGGATGCGCTCCGCCGAAACGCGCAGCACATCCGCGTGCCGGCGGCGGATGGCTTCGAACGTGGCGGGGTCGATCGTGAAATCCAGGCGCGCCGCGAAGCGGACGGCGCGAAGCATACGCAGGTGGTCTTCCTGGAAGCGCTCGCCGGGGTCGCCGATGGCCCGGACAACGCGGCGGTCGAGGTCGCGGCGGCCTTCGACATAGTCCAGAATCCTGCCGCACTCCGGGTCCATCATCAGCCCGTTGATGGTGAAATCGCGGCGCAGCACGTCCTGGGCCGGGTCGCGCTCGAAATGCACCAGCGCCGGGCGGCGTCCGTCGGTGTAATCGTGGTCGCTGCGGAAGGTGGCCACCTCCACCTGGGAGAAGACGTCGCGCACCAGGATTACCCCGAAATGGGCGCCCACACGGCCGGACCGGGGAAAGAGGTCCATGATGCGGTCGGGGCGCGCATCGGTAGCCACGTCATAGTCCTCGGGTTTTCGCCCGAGCAGAAGATCCCGCACGCAGCCCCCCACCAGGTAGGCCTGATGACCGGCGCGACGAAGCGTCCCGATCACCTGCAGCGCCAGGGTCTCGGAATCCATGCTCCATGTTAATATGAAGTGGCCGAACTCCACCTGGAGGCGGGGGAACCAATTCTCAGGGGCTAAGTCCAAGGGGACGGAGTACTTTCAAGCTCCAGCCCGTCAGCTAACCTCGCAGGCGCATTTGAAAGTCACCGGTATGGTGAGCCAGGAGATATTTCTGTGACAGTCGGGAAGCGGCCGGAAACGGTCAAGGTGGTGGTCGCTACCACCGTGATGCTGTCGTTCATCTCGTTCTGGCGGGCGGCTGCCATCGTTTTGAGCGACCTCGCGTCGTCGGCGTATTACGTGGGAGGAATCGCCGAGCAGGCGATCGGCAAAGCGGCGCCCTGGTTCATCCTGGCGATCATGCTTTTCTCCTACGCCGTGCGAGCCATTTACATCGAGAGCTGTTCCATGTTCGTGCGCGGCGGCGTGTATCGCGTGGTGCACGAAGCCATGGGCGGGACGCTGGCGAAATTCTCGGTGTCGGCGCTGATGTTCGATTACGTGCTGACCGGCCCGATCAGCGGCGTCAGCGCGGGGCTGTACCTGGGAGGGCTGATCAACGAGTTGGGGGTTTACCTGCGCGAACCCGCGATGCACGTCTACCCTCCCTACTTCGCCGCCACATTTGCCTCCGCCGTCACCCTGTATTTCTGGCGCAAGAACGTCATCGGGCTGCACGAATCGAGCGAGAAGGCGCTGCGCATCATGCAGATCACCACCGGCATGGTGGTGATCCTGATCGTGTGGTGCATCGCGACGATCCTGAAGAACGGCTTTCAACCGGTTCCGCTGCCGACGCTCCACAACATTCACTTCTCCAACGACGCCCTGGGCTGGCTCAAGGGCACGGTGGCGCCCACGATCACCGCCGTCGCGATTATGGTCGGCCTTGGCCATTCGCTCCTGGCGATGAGCGGCTTCGAAACGCTGGCGCAGGTGTACCGGGAGATCTCCTACCCCAAGCTGCGGAACCTCGAGAAGGCGGGATGGGTCATCTTCCTGTACAGCATGCTCTTCACCTCGCTGGTCTCGTTCTTCGCCGTGATGATCATTCCGGATTCCGCCCGCCCGCAATTCCTGGACAACCTGATCGGCGGGCTTTCCATGTATCTGATCGGCCCGGTTTCGCTGCGCCTGCTGTTCCACGGCGTGGTCGTGCTGGTGGGCACTCTCCTGCTGGCGGGCGCGGTCAACACCGCGATCATCGGCTCGAACGGCGTGCTGAACCGCGTGGCGGAAGATGGCGTTCTGCCCGACTGGTTCCGCCACCCGCATCACAAGTACGGCACCACGTCGCGACTGATCAACGTCTTCGTGGGCATGCAGTTGCTGACGATCATCGTTTCGCGCGGCGATATGACGATTCTGGGCGAGGCCTACGCCTTCGGCGTGGTCTGGAGCTTTTCGATGAAGGCTCTTTCGGTGCTGGTGCTGCGCTACAAGCAGCCCGAGAACCGCGAATGGAAAGTGCCGTTGAATTTCCGGGTGGGCGGCCGGGAGGTGCCGGTGGGCCTGTTCCTGATCACGGGCTCCCTCTTCTCGCTGGCGATCATTAACCTGCTGACGAAAGAGGTTGCCACCATCTCAGGCATCTGCTTCACGATCGCCTTCTTCGGTCTCTTCGAGTTTTCGGAAATCTACAACCGGAAGCGCAAGACTCTGCACGCGCATGAATCGGAGAAGTTCCGGCTGGACGCGCGGCCCGATCTTTCGGCGCAGGGAGTGAGCGTCCGCCCCGGCTGCGTCATGGTGGCGGTGCGAAATCCGAACCGGCTGCAGCATCTCGAGCGGATTCTCCGCAAGACCGATACGCGCAAGATGGACATCGTGGTGCTCTCGGTGCGCAAGGTCTCGCAGGCCGGAGCGGGCGAGTTCGAGTTGGAAACGAACCAGATTTTCGCGGAGGCCGAGACCGAGGTGTTCACCCGGGTGGTGTCCCTGGCGGAAAAGGCCGGCAAGCATGTCGAGCTGATGGTGGTGCCGGGTGCGGATCCTTATGAAGCAGTAGTGCAGGCCGCCGCCCGCGCTGCAGGCGTCGCGCATCGTGATGGGGCTCTCGCCCCTGCTGACGCCCTCCGAACAGGGCGCCCGCGTGGGCGACTGCTGGGAGCGGCTGCCGGAGCCGCGCCCGCCGCTATCGCTCGAACTGGTGCTCGAAAATCAAAGAGACATCGTGTTCTTCAACCTGGGTCCGCATCCTCCCCGGCTGTGGCCGGAAGATATCGACCTGGCGCACCGGCTGTGGCTGGAAGTGAGCGGCATGGGCCCGGGCTCGAAACTGCATCACCGCGATATCGTGGGGGTCGCGCTGCGCCGTATGAATTCCGAGCTGCACTCGGACCGCGCTCACGAGGTCCTCTCGGACATCCTGCGGGAAGTGAACGACGGCGGGACGTCCGAATCCGGGGGCGCGCCCCCCCAACGCCGTGAGTCGTGAGGCTACGGACTATAAGCCGGTTTCTGTACCCTTGCGGGCGGCAGTCATTCCTCTGGGCCGGCCATTGCTGACCGGCTCTAGCGACCTACCCGGAAGTTGAGCGGGACGGGCCGTCCCTCCTCCCCTATTTGGTCTTGCTCCGCGTGGGGTTTGCCATGCCGCCGGAATTACTCCCGGCGCGGTGCGCTCTTACCGCACCATTTCACCCTTACCCCGTTTCCGGGGCGGTATATTTTCTGTTGCACTTTCCGTAGCCCGACGCATCGGACCCCCGGCCGTTAGCCGGCACGCTGCCCTGTGGAGACCGGACTTTCCTCTCCCGTTGCCGGAAGCGACTGCCCGTCCGCAGCCTCACACCTTATATTCTCGCATTTGCAGATCCGTTTTGTACGACTCCTCACTCCACATGCAGTACTAACCTTAGGCGATTCCTGCAGATACCGCGAGCATCCGTTGTATTCTAGACCTATATTGCGCTTTGGGTCTCAAATGTTGGCAGACCCGCGCCGGAATTGGTTCGGAGGTTTCCGGCGTTACGCTGTGGGTGCGACCCGGCGGCACGATTGACGGACATGCGCATCCGACGAGTTTCCGTTTTCTCGCAGATCTGGACCGGTTGAGGAGAAGAAGACAATGAAGAAACTGGCAGCGATAGGCGTGCTCGGGTTAGTCGCGTCCTGTCTTTATGCTCAGGGTTTAAACACGGGAGGCCAAACCAAGGATGATTGGGAAGAGATCAATTTCGAATTCAATTCCTCGATTCTGTCCGATGGCTATCCCAGCATGCTGCGCCTGGCGGACCTGCTCTCGCAGCACAAAGACTATCACGTAAAAATCACGGGACACACGGATTATGTCGGCTCCGCCGCGTATAACGACAGGCTTGCCATGCGCCGCGCCGAAGCCGTCAAGGCATTCCTGGTGAAATACGGCGCGTCCCCGGATCAGATCACCACGGCCGGCGACGGCAAGCGCAACCCGGAAGTCGACAACCGCTCCAAGGAAGGCCGGTTCATGAACCGGCGCGTGGAGATGGCGGTCACCGACGGAACCGGCAAGCTGATTAAGGAAGGCGGCATCGGCGATGTCGTGCAGACGCTGCTCGACATGGCCAAGAAGCAGGAAGAGTGCTGCGCGCAGATTCTCAAGCGCCTCGATAAGCTCGACGACATTCTGGCGGCCCTCAAGGCCCTGCAGGGCGACAACGACCGCCTGAAGGGCGAAGTGGCCGACCTGCGCAACCAGCAAAACGCCCTCAAAGACCAGGTGGCGAACCTGCCCAAGCCGCTCAACGAGCAGCAGACGCAGACCATCGCGCACACCGAAGCCCTGGGGGCCGTGGACGAGGCGCAGAAACGCAACAAGAAATTTACGATGCTCGGGATGAATATCGGGCCTACCTACGGTCCCGGGCGCACCGGCGATTTTACGTTCTCCGGACACGCTCAATACTTCTCGCCGTTTGGCGGCGACGGGCACAACGCGGTGCAGGCGCAGGGCGAGTTCATGTACTACCCCGGGCGCAAGGAAGGCCAGTTCGATATCGGTCTTCTGCACCGGTGGGGAGCGGTGCAGGCGGGCGCCTTTGCCAGCTTCAAGTACCTGGAATTCAGCCAGTTTCAGCAGGGCGGCGGCCTGGGACAGGGCGCGTTCCTGCTGGATTACGTTTTCAACCGGGGCCGCGTGGGGGCGTTCGTCACCCGCGGGTTCAAGAACTACGCCATCCTGAACAGTGTCACGCTGGCTCCGGGCGCATACCTGCAGACCTTCGCCCGCGTAGTCAACCAACAGGGCATCGACTTCCTGTTCGGCACCTGGGGCGATGCGTACGTATCCGGCGACCTGGCGTATCTCAAGATGCGTGAAGACGGGCGCGACGCGCGTCCGGGCGGCAACCTGAAGCTGACGCAGCCGTTCAGCCCGCACCTGGCATTTACCGCGGAGGCCGGCTACAACGAATCGTACATCACCTCCGGCGGCAGCGGCCGCCTCGCCTTCGGGCTGGAGTTCGGCAACTACATCCGCCCGAAAGAGTACTCCAAGATCACCTCTCCGGTGCCCATGGACGTGCCGCGCATCCGCTACGAGTTCGGCACGCGGCGCGTGGGCAGCAGCCCGCCCATCGCGGACGCCGGCCCGAACCAGACGATTGCCGGCGCGAGCGTCGTGACCCTGAACGGCACGGGCTCGTACGATCCGCTGGGCGAAGCCCTCACTTACGCGTGGACGCAGATCTCCGGTCCCCAGGTGGCCCTCTCCGGAGCGAACACGGCTACCGCGACATTCACCTCCGCGGCCAACCAGACCTACAGCTTCCGGCTGACGGTTACCAATACGGATGGCCTCAAGGGCACGGCGACCACCACGGTTACCACGTCGACGGCAAACCAGGTACGCGTCCTGCAATTCAGCGCGAACCCGGCCACCGTGCAGCCCGGCCAGGCTTCCACTCTCACATGGGTAGTGGAGAACGCCGACACGGTGACCATCAGTCCGCAACCGGGTAACGTGGACGCACACTCCGGCTCGGCATCAGTGACGCCGACGGAGACCACCACCTACACCCTGACCGCCACGGGCGCGGGCGGTTCCGTGAATGCCACGGTGACCGTCAACGTGGGCGGCACGGGCAATCCGCAGATCGTCCGCTTCGAAGCCAGCCCGCTGAACATCGCTCCGGGCGGCTCGAGCACCTTGAGCTGGACCACCAACGGCGCGACCACCGTCAGCATCAGCGGCGTGGGCAGCGTGACTCCGAACGGCAGCACCACGGTGACGCCGACGCAGACCACGACCTACACCCTGACCGCCAGCGACTCGACGGGACACTCGGTAAGCGCTCCGGTGACCGTCACCGTATCGGCGGCCGCGGTGCCGTCCATCGTAACCTTCGTCGCGACGCCGCAGAACATCGACGCCGGCCAGTCCACCAAGCTGTGCTGGCAGGTGACGGGCGCGGCCTCGATCAGTATCACGCCGGGCGTCGGCAGCAATCTGAACGCGAACGATTGCGCCACCGTCAGTCCGTCGCAAACCACCACATATACGCTGACCGCCACCAACTCCCAGGGCCAGATCCAGGGGAACGTCACGGTCAACGTCGGACAGGTGCGAATCCTGTCGTTCACCTCCGACCCGGTCACGTCTACCGCCGCGGGGAACCCCGTAGTGCTGTCCTGGCAGACGCAGAACGCAACGTCGGTCGTGATCGTCGGTAATGAGCTGCCGCCGCAGTCGCTGCAGCCCAACGGCGCCATCACCGTCAACCCGATCACCAACACGACCTATACACTGACCGCTTATGGACCTGGAGGCCAGACCGTAAGCGTCACCATATCGGTATTCGTGAGGTGACGTCGATCCGCTAAGCAGTGCGGCCGGGCGGCGGAAGCTGCCCGGCCTTTTTTATATCCGGCACTTTCCCGAGCCCGGGTTCGCTGTTCGGACGTACAATGCGAAGAAGACTTTTTCCAAAGTGGGAATCGGAGAGGGAAACTACATGAAGATCATGCACTATCTGGGCGGGCTGCTGCTCGCGATTTCGCTCATGGCAGCGCCGGCGGCAAATCCCGAGCAGATGCAGATGCCGCAGAAAGGCGCGGCTGCGAAGGGGAAGTTGGCGAAAGCGGCCAACCTCCTGGACATCAACGCCGCCAGCGCGGAGCAGCTTCAGGCTCTTCCGGGAATCGGCACGGCCTATTCGGACAAGATCATCAAGGGGCGGCCGTACCGCGCCAAGAACGAGCTGGTTCAGAAGAAGATCATCCCGCAGGCCACGTACAACAAGATCAAGGATCTGATCATCGCCAAGCAGAAGTGAGGGAGCGGAGCGCCTAGATTTCGCGCCGCCGAAGCAGTTCCTGCTCGGCGCGGAACCAGTCTTCCCACGGCGAACCGCCATGGCCGCCGCGCGCTTCCCAATACTCGTAGGCCAGGTCGGCGATCTCCTGGTGAGTGGGGGCTGAGATTTCGTCAGCGGCCTTCATTTCCTGCCAGGGCACGAATCCGGGCTCGTCGTCCAGAACTTTGGTGCTGTCCATGGGGCCACCTCTATTCATGCTAGGGCCGGTGCGGGTACGGTGGTTGTGCGATCTTCCACAAGAATGGGGCATGCTGTTCCGAAAAATACTGTATACCAAATGGCGGTGGTACTTGGGAAGTTACGATAGGATTTCCAAAGGATGAGGATTCCGTGCGCTACCTACCGCCTTCAGTTTCACCAGGGCTTCCGTTTCGTGGACGGCCGGGATCTCGTCCCGTTCTTGAGCGAGCTCGGCATCACCGATCTGTACTCTTCGCCGGGCTATAAGGCGCGCCGCGGAAGCTCCCACGGCTACGACATCGCCAACCCCCTGCGCATGAATTCCGAGCTCGGGACGCAAGACGATTTCGACGAGATGTCGTCCAAGCTCCGCCATTACGGAATGGGCCTGCTGGTCGACAGCGTGCCTAACCACATGGCCGCGAGCTATGAAAACCCCTGGTGGTCCGACGTGCTCGAAAACGGCCCGTCCTCGGGATTCGCCGGGTACTTCGACATCGACTGGCATCCGAGCACCAGCAAGGCCGCCTTCCTGCAGGACAACCGGGTCCTGCTGCCGGTGCTGGGAGACCTCTACGGCAACGTCCTCGAGAACGGCGAGCTTTCGCTGCGGATCGAAGACACCGGCATCCACGTGCGCTACTACGACCGGCGGCTGCCGGTGGATCCGAAGACCTACGCGTCGATTCTCGGCCGCACCGCCGGACCGCCCGAACTCGCGGCGCTCCGTGCCGAGTTCGAACGCCTTCCCGACCGCAACGAAACCGCCACCGAGCACGTGATGGAGCGCCGCCGCGCGAAGGACCGGATGAAGGAGCGCCTCTGGCGCGCGTACCTCTCGGACCCGGAGATCAAGCGGGTGGTCGATGATTCGCTGGCCGCCATCAGCGCGTCAGTCGATGAGTTCGACCGGCTCCTCTCCGGCCAGGCGTGGCGTCTGGCCTACTGGAAAATCGGGTACGAGGAGATCAACTACCGGCGCTTTTTCGACATCAATGAGCTGGTGGCGCTGCGAATCGAATCCCCCGAGGTGTTCGACAACCGCCACCAGAAGACTCTCGAACTGCTCCGGGAAGGAAAGATAACCGGCTTGCGGATCGACCACATCGACGGGCTCTGGGAGCCGGAATGCTACCTCCGGCGCATGCAGTCGCGCTCCGGCGGCGTCTTCATCGTCGTGGAAAAAATCCTGGGCAGGGGCGAGCCGCTGCCGCGCGAATGGCCGGTGAGCGGCACGACCGGGTACGATTTTCTCAACGCCCTCAACGGCGTTTTCGTGGAGCCGCGGGGCCTGGCGCGCCTGGAGGAGTTGTACGCGAGCCGCACCGGTAGTCACCTGCCGTTCGCCGAGCTCTGCTATCAGTGCAACAAGCTGGTGATGAAAACCCTGTTCACCGGCGACACCAACGCCCTGACGCACCGTTTGGGTGCGCTGGCGGCCCATCACCGCCAGGCGCGCGACGTACCCCTCTCCGAATTGCGGGAGGCGCTGGTCGAAGTGTCCGCCTGCCTGCCGGTGTACCGCACCTATATTCAAGGGCCCGAAATTTCGGCGCGCGACCGCGGCTACCTCGAGCGCACGCTGGCGCTGGCGCGTAGCCGCACGTCGCCCGATCACATCGGCGACCCGGCCTTCGCCTTCATCCGCGCGGTCTTGCTGCTCGAGGTGCCCTATTACCTGGAGGACCGGCGCCCCGATTGGCTCGATTTCACCATGCGCTGGCAGCAGTTCACCGGACCCGTCATGGCGAAGGGGCTCGAGGATACGGCCACCTATCGCCACAACAGTCTGCTCTCGCTGAATGAAGTGGGGGGCGACCCCCTGCGCGAGCGGCCCCCGTTTACGCTCGGCGAGTTTCACGAGTTCAACCGCCTTCGCGGGGAACAGTGGCCGGATACCATGAATGCGACCGCCACGCACGACACCAAACGCGGCGAGGACGTGCGCGCCCGGCTGAACGTGCTGACCGAGATGCCGGAGGAATGGGAGCGCCGGCTCGACAACTGGATGAGCTGGAACGAGTCCAGGCGGGTCAGCGTGAACGGCGTGCCGGCTCCCTCCGTCTCCGAGGAAATCCTGATCTACCAGACCCTGCTGGGCGCCTGGCCGAACCGGCCCGAGGAGGAGGCGGGCTTCCTCGAACGGGTGAACGAGTTCCTGGTCAAGGCCCTCCGCGAGGCCAAACAGACCAGTAGTTGGATTGAGCCGCAAGAGGAATACGAGCGGGGCGTGCAGCAGTTCGTCGAGCGCATCCTGGCCCCCGGCACACCGTTCGTCCAGGATTTTCGGGAGTTTCAGGCCGTGCTATCGCGGTATGGCGCGCGCAACGGCCTGGCCCAGGTGTTGCTCAAGATCGCCTCCCCCGGTTTCCCCGATTTTTACCAGGGCACCGAGTTATGGAGCTTTACCCTGGTGGATCCCGATAATCGCCGCGCCGTGGACTACCGCCGGCGGACCGCCATGCTGGACACGCTGCGGCGCCGGGAAGCGGAGGACCGCGCGGCGCTGGTCGCGGAATTGGCCGCCGACCCGCAACTGGACGAGACCAAGCTCTACGTGACATACAAAGCCCTGGAATTCCGCCGGGCCAGCCAGGATCTGTTCGCGCGTGGCGACTACCTGGCGCTGGCGACCCGCGGCACGCACGCCGAAAATGTCTGCGCCTTCGCCCGGCGGCTCGGCGACGATTGCGCGGTGGTGGTGGTCCCGCGCTGGACGAGCCAGGTGGAAGATTGGGCGGATACGCAGGTGATGCTTCCGAATCGCGGGCCGTGGCAGGAAGTGCTGACCGGGACGGCGGCGCCCTCCGACCGGGTCGAGGACCTGCTCCGCGACTTCCCCGTGGCCCTGCTGAAGGGATGATCGGGCCCTAGCGAAGCGGATCTTCCGGCCAGGCGTGCTTCGGGTACCGGCGCATCAACTCGCGGCGGACCTGCGGGTAGAGGCGCTGCCAGAAGCCGGCGAGGTCGGTAGTGGTCTGTACGGGCCTCTGGTTCGGCGCGAGCAGCCGGATGACCAGCGGCACCGTGCCGCGCCCTATCGCCGGGGTCGCCCGCATGCCGAAGAAATCCTGCAGCCGGGAAGCGATCCAGGGCGGCTGGCCGTCTTCATAATGTACGCGCACCGCACGCCCGCCGGGAAGCCGGATGCGCTCGGGTGCGGCCTCTTCCAGTTGCCGGCGCTCCGCCGGTGAAATCTGCTGTTCCAGGGCGCGCAGCAGGCCGCCGCCGCGCGCCGCGGTTTCCAACTCGGCAAAGCTCTTGAGGCCGGCTGCCAGGTAGCGCAGGGCGGCCTCGGGATCCGGCTCGTGGATTCCAGCGAAACGGGCCCGGGCCCGGAAGGCCGCAATCTCCGCGGGGTCTCCGAAACGCGCCAGCCCGGCCTCCACCGCCTTGCGCGCCAGCAATTCGGCCGCGGCTTCGGGCTCGGGTGTGCCGCGGCTCCGCTCGATCGCGATCTGGTCGAACAACAGCGCGCTGGAGCTTTCGACGCGCTCCGCGGCGCGGTTCCACTCGATCTCGGCCACCTCGCGGACGCGGTCCGGAAAGAGGTCGATCAGCCATTCGGGCTCGATGGCGCTGGCCATGCGCACGAGCGGCGACTTCTGGTCGCGGCGGTCTTCGGCCTCCACCGCCACCAGGAATTCCGCGCCCGTGACCGTGCTGGAGCTCGCCAGAGCCGCCGCCCCGCCGCCGGCCATTTGCAGCTCCGCGCCCTCGCGCCGGCGCGCGACGCGATCGGGGAAGGCCGCGAGAATCGAGATCAGCAAGGCATCTTCGTCGCGGCCGCGCTGCTTCGGCGGGTTGACGATGCGGCGTAACTGGCGCACGGTGCGCGCGGTATACGGTTCCCATTCCGCTTCCATCAAGGCCAGCACGTCGGAGCGCGATTCGTGCTCCGGCCGGGCGGGAAGCCGCCCGCCGGCGCTCAGGATCGCGGCCGCGGTGCACCCATCCTCCGCTACGCCGCGCCGCCGCGATTCGACAATCAGGCGGGCCAGGCGCGGGTGCAGGGGATAGCGCGCCATCTCCTTCGCGAGCGGCCCCTGGGCCCCCAGTTGCCGCAACAACTCGGCGGCGCGTTCGATGCCGGCCGGGTCGGGAGCGTCCAGCCACTCGATCGCGGTCAGCCCGCCGGTGCCCATGGCTTCGAGCAGCAGCGCGACCGGCGCAAGATCGGCGCGAGTCACCTCGGGGGTGTCGTGGGCGGGGCGCCGGACGAAGTCTTCCAGCGGATAGAGCCGGATCACGACACCGGGACCGGTGCGCCCGGCACGCCCCGCACGCTGGTTGGCGGACGCCTGGCTGATGCGCGCCACCTGCAGCGTCGGCAGGCCCGACCACGGCGAGTGTCCGGCGACGCGCGCCAGTCCGCTGTCGATCACGGCGCCGATGCCGTCGATCGTGATGGAGCTTTCCGCCACGTTGGTGGAGAGAATGATCTTGCGCCCGCGCGACGGGGAAACCGCGCGGTCCTGTTCCTCCGTCGGCTGATCGCCGTGCAGCGGAAGCAGGGCCCAATCCTGGCGGCGCGCCAGGCCGGCGCAGGCGGTGTGCGCGCGCCGGATCTCGGCCGCTCCCGGCAGGAAGACGAGGACGTGGCCTTCGACTCCGCGCGCGGCCAGGCGTTCGAGTGCGGCGGCCACCTGTTCTTCCAGGGCCGCGGCGGAGTGCGGCGTGTACTCGATCTCGAGCGGATACTGCCGCCCTTCCGACCGCAGCACCGGCGCGTCGAGGTATTGCGCCACGTGCCCGGCGTCGAGCGTGGCGGACATCGCGATGATCCGCAGGTCCGGCCGCCGGGTGCGCTGCAAACGGCGCAGCAGGGCCAGCGCCACGTCGCCCTCCAGGTGGCGTTCATGGAATTCATCGAGGATCACGGCGCCGGCGCGCTCGAGCAGGGGGTCGGAAAGCAGGCGCCGGGTCAGCACGCCTTCCGTAAGAAAGCGCAGGCGGGTGCGCGGTCCTGCCACCTCTTCGAAACGTACCTGGTAGCCGACCGTTTCGCCGGGGGGCTCGCCGCGCTCGCCCGCTACGAAGCGCGCTGCCAGACGCGCCGCCAGGCGCCGCGGTTCGAGCACCAGCACCTCGCGTCCGCCCGCTTCGAGCAGGGCCGGCGGAATGCGCGTGGTCTTGCCGGCGCCGGCCGGGGCTTCGATAACCAGGTTCGGAGCGCGGCGCAATGCGTCCAGGATGTCGGGGATGAGGGCGTCGACGGGAAGGCGCAAGTTCTATTGTGGATCAGTTCGCCCGCCGCTCTTCCACTCCTCGATGGCGGCCCGCATCTTGGCGGCTTGCGGCCAGTCCGGGTGATACTTCAGGAACTCTTCCAGGTCGGCGGCGGCGGCGTGCTTGTCGCCGCGGCGGAGGTGGATCTCCGCCAGAAAGAGCTGCGGATGGGAGAAGTGCGCGGGATCGGCCTTGCGCGCGATTTCGAAGTGCTTTTCGGCAAGGTCCAGGCGGCCCATCCCGAAATAGGTCATGCCGAGCTGCGAATTGGCCAGGGCGTCGTTCGGGCGCATGAGGACGGCATGCACGTTGTAGTCCCAGGCTTCCTCGATCTTGTTCAGGTTGAGCAGCACCCCGCCCAGGTTGACGAGCGGTTCATACGACCGCGGGTCGGCTTCGAGGGCGCGCCGGAAGCACTCCTCGGCGCGCTCGTACTTCTGCGTCTGGTAAGCGATCGTGCCCAGGTTGTTCCAGGCCACTGAAAACTGCGGCGCCAGTTCCACGGCGCGCTCCAGGCGCTCGGTGGCGGCGGCGACCTCGTGTTTGGCCAGGTCCTTCTGCGCGTCTTCGTAATCGCGGATGGCTTTGTCCGGAATCGCGAGCTGGCGCGTGCTGACCGAATGGCGGCGGCGGAGCATGTCGCCGATCACGAAATCGGAGTCCCGCAGGTCCAGGTCGAGCGTGACGCGGCCGTGCTCGTCGGCGCCGGCCGGGCCGATTTCGATGGTGCGCCGCGCCTCGCCGCGAGCGGGATCGAAGACTGAGATGGTGTAAGCTCCCGGCTCCAGCTTTTTGAAGGTGAAACGCCCGTCTTCGCCCGCCAGCGTGGAGACCGTGAAGGGGCTCGCCACGCGGAACAGCGAAACAGACGCGCTGACCGGGGGCGCGATCCGGCCGGAGAGTTCGTACTGCGTGCCGCCTGCGAATGCCGCCGTGGCCAGCACCGCCGGCAGGAGAAACCTGGTCATGGCCCGCTTCCGATTTTACCGCCGCGCGTGCGGCAGGACGCACGTATAATCGAGCAAAGCCTATGGGACTCGTTGAGGACCTGAAACGGGAGTTCGCGGACGGGCGCGCCCTCGTGGTGGTGGGTGCCGGAGTCTCCGTGCAGGCCTCCGGCGGGGCGGAATGCGCATCCTGGAGCGGGCTGCTCCGGCACGCCGCCCGGCAGTGCGCCGAAGTCCACCCCGAGTTGAAAGAAGGGTGGCTCGGAAGGGTCGTGGAGGAAATCGCGTCGGGAGATACGGACGACCTGCTTTCGGCGGCGGAGAAGGTCACCGCAAAACTGGGCGGCCGCGCCGGAGGCGAGTACCGCCGGTGGCTGCACTCCTCGGTGGGAGGTCTGAGTCTGGCCGCCCGGGGTATCGTAGATGCGCTTCGTGATCTGGGCGCGCCTCTCTGCACTACCAATTACGACGGGCTGCTGGAAGGAATCACGGGATTGCGCCCGATCACCTGGCGGGACCACGCCGGCGTGGAGGCCTTTCTACAGGGCAGAGAGCCGGCCATCCTGCACTTGCACGGCTACTGGCGCGAGCCCGAATCAGTGGTATTGGGGATCCGCTCGTACGAAGCGGTGCTGGGCGATTCTCACGCGCAGGCGGCGCTGCGGGCGCTCCTGCTGACCAGGACGCTGGTCTTTGCCGGATTCGGCGCCGGGCTCGAAGACCCGAATTTCGGGGAGTTATTGAAATGGCGGGCCGCCAACATGAGCGGATCGGAATCGCGCGGCTACCGGCTCGCGCGTGACGGCGAGTGCGCCGAGGTTCAAAAGCAGCACCCTGACGAACAGCGTGTGGTAGTGGTCGGATACGGCAAAGATT
Source organism: Bryobacterales bacterium (assembly GCA_963778675.1). Lineage (GTDB taxonomy): Bacteria > Acidobacteriota > Terriglobia > Bryobacterales > Bryobacteraceae > CAWCDJ01. The sequence goes on along the minus strand of CAVZVI010000014.1, from coordinate 960,066 downwards.
ACTCCGACTTGCCTGGCTTTCTTCGCACCCTTTCGCCCCGCCGCTCGGCCGCGCCCTCCTTCGTGCCGGGCCTGCCCGCGCCGGGCCGATGTTTTGGCCGCGACCGCGAAGTTCAGATGCTGGTGACCGAACTGCTTTCACCCGAGTCGTGTCCCGTGCCGGTATTGGGTGGAGCAGGCTTCGGCAAGAGCACGCTGACGATTGCCGTGCTGCATCACCCCGAGATCGTGGCGCGCTTCGGCGCCCGGAGGTACTTTGTCCGTTGCGAAGCGGCGCGTTGCCGGGCGGATGTGGCGGCCGCGGCTGCCCGCCATCTGGCAGTCGATTCCCCGCCGGACGTGGAACGAATCCTTTTAGCCCGGCTCGCGGAAGCTCCGGCGGTCCTGGTTCTGGACAATTTCGAGACACCGTGGGATGCGGACGGATCACAGGTGGAAGAGTTGCTGGCCAACCTCGACGCGGTGCCCGGCCTCGGGTTGCTCGTATCCATACGTGGGGCGCAGCGCCCCGGCGGCGTGCGGTGGGCCGAGCCGGTGCGGCTCGAACGTCTTGCCCTGGAAGACGCTCGGACCACATTTCTCGATATCGCCGGCCGGAAGTTTGCGGCCGATCCCCTGTTGGACTCATTGCTCGATGTGGTCGACCACGTGCCGCTGGCGATCACCCTGCTCGCCTACGCCGCGGAGGCGGATCCCGATCTCAGCGGCATCTGGCAGCGGTGGCACACCGAGCGGACCGCCATGTTGCGCCGCGGCGCCGCCAACGAGCGGCGTTTGAACATGGAGCTGTCTTACGAACTTTCGCTGAAAAGTCCCAGGATTACGGAAGACGCGCGCCGGCTGTTGAGCGTGTTGGCGCTGCTGCCGAACGGCGTAGCTCACGCCGATCTCGCGGAGCTGATTCCCGGCGCCCTCGGGGCGGCTAGCGTGTTGCGCGCCACGAGCCTGGCGTACGACGAGACCGGGCGGCTGCGCTTGCTGGCGCCCGTGCGGGAGTACGTGGCCCGGCGGTATCCGCCGAAACCGGCGGACGCGGAGCGCGCCGCCGCCGGCAACCGCTAATCTTCGCTTTCCCCCGCCCGTCTTCTCTATAAAAGGTAAAATGGTAGTTGGGATTTCCCCGCCTATAGAGAACCATTCATGATTGTTGATGCCATTCTGGCAAAAGTTTTCGGCACCAAGAACGAGCGCGAGATCAAGGGCATGCTGCCCACGGTGACGGCCATCGGCGAGCTCGAGCCGGCGATGCGCAGTCTCTCGGACATCGATTTGGCTGCCAAGACCATTGAATTCAAAGAGAGAATCGCGCAGGGCGCCACCCTCGACGACCTGATGATCGAAGCCTTCGCGGTCGTCCGCGAAGGCGGACGCCGCTTCCTGAACATGCGGCACTTCGACGTGCAGTTGATCGGCGGCATGGTTCTGCACCAGGGCCGGATCGCCGAAATGAAGACCGGTGAAGGAAAAACCCTGGTCGCCACCCTGCCTTGCTACCTCAACGCCCTGGAAGGCAAGGGTGTACACGTCGTCACCGTCAACGACTACCTGGCCAAACGCGACTCGGAGTGGATGGGCCGGCTCTACAAATCGCTCGGGCTGCAGGTGGGTGTGATTGTCCACGACCTCGACGACGACGAGCGCAAGGAAGCCTACAACGCCGATATCACGTACGGCACCAACAACGAGTTCGGCTTCGATTACCTCCGCGACAACATGAAGTTCCGCATCGAGGACTGCGTCCAGCGCGAACACCGCTACGCCATCGTGGACGAAGTGGACTCGATCCTGATCGACGAAGCCCGCACCCCGCTGATCATCTCCGGCCCGAGCGAGGAATCCACCGACAAGTATTACAAGGTCAACCGCATCATCCCGAAACTGGTGCGCGGCGAAGTGATCGAGGGCCGCGAGCCGGGAGAACAGTACACCACCGGCGACTACACCATCGACGAGAAGCACAAGGCTGCCGGCCTTACCGAAGAAGGCGTGCTCAAGGTCGAGAAGCTGCTCAACCTCAGCAACTTGTACGATCCGCAGAACATCGAGTTCAACCACCACGTGCAGCAGGCGTTGCGCGCGCACGTGCTCTACGAGCGCGACCGCGATTACGTGGTGAAGGACGGCGACGAAGGACCGGAAGTCATCATCGTGGACGAGTTCACCGGACGCCTGATGCCGGGGCGCCGCTGGTCCGACGGCCTGCACCAGGCGGTGGAAGCCAAGGAAGGCGTGAAGATCCAGCGCGAAAACCAGACGCTGGCCACCATCACGTTTCAGAACTACTTCCGCATGTACAAGAAGCTCTCGGGCATGACCGGTACGGCCGAAACCGAGGCGGCGGAATTCCAGAAGATCTACAACCTCGACGTGGTCGTGATCCCCACCAACCGCCCGCTGATCCGCAAGGAGAACGCGGACGTCGTCTACCGCACCGAAGAGGAAAAGTTTCGCAACGCGGCCAAGGAGATCAAGACCTTCAACGAGACGGGCCAGCCGGTGCTGGTGGGCACGATTTCGGTACAGAAATCGGAGAAGCTCTCGGGCATCCTCAAGAAAATGGGCGTCAGGCACGAGGTGCTGAACGCCAAGAATCACGAGCGTGAAGCCTCCATCGTGGCGCAGGCGGGGCGGAAGAACATGGTCACGGTTTCGACCAACATGGCCGGCCGCGGTACCGACATCCTGCTCGGCGGCAACCCCGAGTTCATGACCAAGGACGAGTGCCTGAAGCAGAAGTCGGCGGAACGGCTCGCGCCCGAAGACATGAAGTACGTCGCCGACGCCCATTTCTACTACTTCTCGCACCACGATCAGTTCTACCGCGTGCCGCTCGAGAAGTGGAACGACATCTACACGGGGTTCAAGGCGCAGACCGACAAGGAGCACGACGAGGTGACGGCGCTCGGCGGGCTGCACATCGTCGCGACCGAGCGGCATGAATCGCGGCGCATCGACAACCAGCTCCGCGGACGCGCCGGCCGCCAGGGCGACCCCGGCAGCTCCCGGTTTTTCCTCTCCCTGCAGGACGACCTGCTGCGCATCTTCGGCGGCGAGCGCATGCAGAACCTGATGCGGCGGCTCGGCATGGAAGAGGATGTGCCGATCGAGTCGAAGCTCATCACCAAGCGAATCGCGAAGGCCCAGGAGGCCGTGGAAGTCCAGAACTTCGAGGCCCGCAAACACCTGCTCGAATACGACGACGTCAACAACAAGCAGCGGCAGGCGGTCTACGGGATGCGCCGGCAGTTGCTCGAAGGCATCGATCAGAAAGAGCGCATCATGGAGATGGTGGAGGGCATTATCGAGCAGTACATCGATATGCGCTGCCCGGAGGATAAGCACCCCGACACCTGGGACCTCTCCAGTCTGCGCAACGATGTCCTCAGCCAGTTCGGCGCCAAGCTGGACATCGCCGAGTTCGGCGAGCTGACGCGGCAGGAGATCACCGACCTGATCTTCCAGCGGCTGCAGCAGAAATACCAGGAAAAGGAAGACCTGGTGGGTCCGGACGTGATGCGGCAGACCGAACGGATCGTCATGCTGCAGGTCATCGACAACCAGTGGAAGGACCACCTGCTGTCGATGGACGAACTGAAGCAGGGCATCGGCAACCAGGCCTACGGCCAGAAGGATCCGCTCGTCGAATACAAAAAGACATCCTACGAGCTGTTTACGGCCATGATGGACCGCATCGAGGACGAGACCGTGCGGTACCTGTTCTTCCTCCAGGTACATTCCGGCGCCACCCCCGTTGGACCGTTTCCGGAAGAGGACGAGGAGGATGACGACGAATCCGGGCGTCCCGACGCTACCGAACAGCAACGCCTGGCGGCGAAGAACTCCATGGAGGACTTCACCCGCAACATCCAGCGCAAGAAGGAGAAGGAGTTGGCGGAGCTGCACTTCGGCGGCGACGGCAGCGATACCACCAAGCAGGTGGTGGCGGGAAACAAGGTCGGCCGCAACGACCCGTGTCCCTGTGGCAGCGGCAAGAAATATAAAAAGTGCCACGGTGCATAGTAGGTAGGCCCTCCATGCCTGCCTCCGGTGTCTAATATGAGCATGAAATTCCTCCTTTCCTCCCTCTTGCTGCCTCTTCTGGCAGGCAGCCGCCATCCTGCCGGACGCCATCGGCGACTTCCACCGGGCCTCCACCTCCCGGCCGGCTCTGGCTGACCGGGGGCTCTGGGACGAGTACGGCCTCAAGGGCTCGGAAGCCGCCTTGTACGAGAACGGAACTGCGAAGCTGCAAGTCACCGTCTGGCAGCTTTCGGACAGCACCTCCGCCATGGCGGCGTTCGAGTGGCAGCGGCCGGCGGATTCCAAGCCTTCCACGCTCGGCAAGATGGCCGCCGAAACGCCGGATTCGTTATTACTGACTGAGGGGAATTACCTGATCTCATTTTCCGGGGGCAAACCCGGAAAACCCGAGATCGACGCCCTGGCGCAGTCGCTCAAGAACGTGGACAACACGTCCCTCCCGATACTCGCAAGCTATCTCCCGTCCGACGGTTTGGTCCCCAACAGCGAGCGGTACGTCACCGGCCCGATCGGACTGGCACGGTTCGACGGGGCGATCCCCCCTTCGGTGGCAGCCTTCCACTTCGGCGCGGAAGGACAGTTGGGAGTTTTCCACACGCCCAAAGGCGATATGACAGTGGCGATTTTCAACTATCCCACCCCCCAGATCGCCATGCAGCAGACTGCCGAATTCGGAAAACTGCCGGGTGCTGTGGTGAAACGGAGCGGTCCGCTGGTGGCGGTGACCCTCGCGCCGCCCGATCCCGACGCCGCCGAACGAATCCTCGGCCAGGTTCGATACGAGGCCGTCGTCACCCGCGACGAGTACGTCCCCACGCGGCGCGACAACGTCGGGGAGCTGTTGCTAAATGCCTTTATTCTCATCGGCATCCTGCTGGCGTTTTCGATCGTGTCCGGAATCGTGGTGGGCGGTTTCCGGGCCCTCTGGCGTCGCGGGAAAAGCCCCGACGAGCTCGAGCCGATGATCACCCTGCACCTGGAGAATCGCTGAACCGAGCCGGATAAGCTTCTGTTTTTGTTTGCCTTAGAGCGAAAAGTTCAGGCCGGAATTTCAAGTTTCCGCAGGTCCGATGCTATCGGAAGGAAACACCCTCGTCGCGCAAGTGTCCCGCTACGAGCAGGTTACGGCGCAAAAATTTTGCGCCGGATTTTTCCTTGACTTGAAGGCCGTAGGGAAATAAGATCCAACTACCAAAAGTTTTTGACGGTTGCGATTCCGTCGAAACTGATTCTCCCATCGAACATCACCCTGGTAGAACAGGGGAAGAAAATGCTCACCTTTCGGGGTGAGCATTTTTATTTCCTAGCAAACAGAGCCGTTATACTTACTGGTATGCACCCTCCCCGGCCGATGCAGGCGCCTCAGGATCTTTCCTGGCGCGACCGCCTCTCCGGGTTGCGCAACGTCCGGCCGCTTCTCCGCATGGTATGGGAAACCAGTCCCCCGCTGGTCGTGGCAACTGTGGCTTTGCGCCTGTTGCGGGCACTCTTGCCGCTGGCCATGCTCTGGGTCCCAAAACTGATTCTGGACGCCGTGGTGGTCCGGATTTTGCGCGGCAACGGTAATCTACGCCACGTCTGGAACCTGGTTGCTCTCGAACTCGGGCTGGCGGTTCTCAGCGATGTTCTGGGTCGGGCAAACACCCTGTGCGACAGCCTGCTGGGTGACCGGTTCACCAACCGGGTCAGCGTCCGCCTGATGGAGCACGCCACCGCCCTCGACCTCGCGTCATTCGAAGATCCGGTGTTTTACGACAAGCTGGAGCGGGCGCGCCGCCAGACCACCGGCCGCATGGGACTGCTGGCGGCCCTCCTGAATGTCTGCCAGGATACCCTGAGTCTGATTACGCTCTCGGCCGGGTTGATCGTCTTTTCCCCGTGGCTGATGGTGCTGCTGGCAGCCGCCGTAGTGCCGGCCTTCCTGGGAGAAACCCACTTCACGACCCTGGCCTACTCGGTCCTCTACCGCTGGACACCCCAGCGGCGCCGCCTCGACTACCTGCGGCATGCTGGGTGCCAGCGTGCAAAGCGCCAAAGAGGTCAAGATCTTCGGGCTGGGCCGCCATCTATCGAAACAATACGATCAGATTTCAGAGGACATCTATCAGGAAAATAAGGCTCTTGCGATTCGGCGCGCGACCGTCGGTTCCGCCCTGAACCTGATCTCCACCGGGGGCTACTACGGCGCCTACGTCGTGGTGCTCGTGCAGACTTTGGCGGGTGGCATTTCGGTCGGGACCTTTACGTTTCTGACTGGAGCGTTCTCCCGCTCCCGGGGCTATATCGAGAGAGTTCTGGCGAGCTTCAACGACATCTCCGAGCAGGCGATTTTTCTCAAGGACCTGTTCGAGTTCTTCGAGATGCAGCCGACCATCCGTTCTTCGGCCGGAGGCTATTCCCGCGCCGCGCCCGATCCGCCAGGGGTTCGAGTTTCGCAATGTCGGGTTCGCCTATCCCGGCTCCGATCGCATGGTCGTGCAAAACATTAATTTTTCCCTGCATCCTGCTGAGAAAGTTGCTTTAATCGGCGAGAATGGAGCCGGGAAGACGACCCTGGTCAAGCTGCTGGCGCGGCTCTACGATCCCACCGAGGGAGCCATCCTGCTCGACGGCATCGACCTGCGCGAGTACGACGTCGAGGACCTGCGGCGCGAGATCGGCGTGATCTTTCAGGATTACATGCGATATGACATGTTTGTTCGTGAGAACATTGGATTTGGCAAGATCGAATCGCTCGACGAACAATCCCGCATCCGAACCGCCGGCAAACCAGAGCCTGGCGCAGGACGTCATCGACCGTCTGCCGAACGGCTACGACCAGATGGTAGGCAGACGGTTCGAGGGCGGGGTGGATCTGTCGGGAGGAGAGTGGCAGAAGTTCGCCCTGGCCCGCGCCTACATGCGCGACGCCCAACTCCTCATCCTGGACGAGCCGACCGCCACGCTCGATGCCCGGGCGGAGTACGAAGTTTTCCAGCGGTTCGCCGACCTCACCCGAGGGCGCATGGCGGTGCTGATTTCCCACAGGTTTTCCACCGTCCGTATGGCCGACCGGATCCTCGTGCTGGCCGGTGGCGCGATCATGGAACAGGGCACTCACCAACAGCTCGTTTCTCTCGGCGGCCGCTATGCCGAGCTCTTCGAACTTCAAGCGGCAGGTTACAGGTGATATCAAAACTGAATGAGTGAAAACAAGTTACAAGTTATACCCATGGGTGGTCTGGGCGAGTTCGGAATGAACATGACCGCCATCCGCTACGGCGACGACATCATCGTCGTCGATTGCGGGATGATGTTCCCGGAAGCGGAACTGTTGGGCGTCGACCTGGTCATGCCCGACCTCAGCTTTCTCAAAGAAAACCAGCAGCACGTGCGAGCCGTGATCCTGACGCACGGACACGAAGACCATATCGGCGCCGTGCCCTACTTCCTGACCGAGATCGACGTCCCGGTCTATGGAACCGACTTCACCCTGGCGCTGGTGGACCGGCGCCTCGAAGAATATGAACTGGAAGAGCCGCGCTTCATCCCGGTGAAGCCGAAGCAGATCGTGGAGATCGGGCCGTTCAAGATCGAGTTTATTCACGTGACGCACTCGATCGTGAGCGCGGTCGCACTGGCCATCACGACGCCGCTCGGGGTCATCATCCACACCGGCGATTTCAAGGTGGATCCCACCCCCACCGACAACGAGCTGTTCGACCTCCACACCTTCGCCGACTACGGCAAGCGGGGCGTGCTGCTGCTGCTCTCCGACTCGACCAACGCCGACCGGCCGGGCTACACCGAATCGGAGCGGGCCGTGCGGCCGCGGATGGAAGAGATTTTCAACCGTGCCGAACAGCGGGTGGTGGTCTCCTGCTTCAGCTCGTCGATACACCGCATTCAGTTGGTGCTCGACCTGGCGCAGGAGTGCGGCCGGCGGGTCGCGGTGATCGGCAGAAGTATGGTGTCGGTCACGGAGATCGCACACTCGCTGGGCCTGCTGGATATCCCGGATGGGATTCTCCTGAGGCCACAGGACGCCATGGACCTGCCGCGCGACAAGGTCGCTTTTCTGATTTCCGGCACGCAGGGCGAGCCGATGTCGGCCCTGGCCCGCGTGGCCGTGGATAACCACAAGCACGTCTCGGTGGAGCGGGGCGATACGGTCGTGCTCAGCGCGCGCATCATTCCGGGGAACGAGAAAGCCATCTTCCGCATGATCGACCACATGTCGCGCCGCGGCGCCGACGTTCTCTACGGCAACATGAATCCACCCCTGCACGTCTCCGGACACGCCAGCGTGGAGGAGATGAAGCTGGTGCTGAACCTCCTGCGGCCGCGCTATTTCATGCCGATCCACGGCGAGTACCGCCAGCTTTCGAAACACGCGCGGCTGGCGGACCACCTTCGCTTCGCCGGGCTGGAGGAGACCTTCGTCATGGATTCGGGCGAGATCCTGGAGATCGATCACCACGGCGCCCGCAAGGCCGGCCGGGTGCAGGTGGGCCGGGTGTGCATCGATTCCGGGTCGATAGACGACGTCGTGCAGGAGGTGGTGATCCGCGACCGCCGGCACCTTTCCGAGGACGGCATCGTGCTGCCGATCATCGCGATCAACCGCCACACCGGAAGAATGGAGAACGTGCCCGAGATCGTCAGCCGCGGCTTCGCCGTCGCCGAGGACAGCACCGAGTTTCTGGAGAGCGCCCGGCAGGTGGTGACCAAAACGCTCGAGAGTTCCAACCAGGAAGAGAAGACCGACTGGGGCGTCATGAAAGAGAAGATCCGTGCGGACCTGAAGCGTTACATTGTAAAATCGACAGCACGCCGGCCCCTGATCATGCCGGTGATTCTGGAAGTCTAATCTGTCTCGCGAGGAGCGTCCATGAGGTTCTTCATCGCCGCCGTCCTTCTTGTACCCGGACTGCAGGCAGCCGGGCATCTGACCATCGACCAGGCCATCGACATCCGCCAGCCGTCCGACCTGCAGTTCTCGCCCGACGGCAAGCGCGTCGCCCTGACGGTGCAGGAGCCGCCGGCGGCCAAACCCGCGCAGCGCCACATCTGGGTCTACGACACCGCGAGCCGGGAACTGCACCAGTGGACCTATTCGCCGAAATCGGAATCCAGCCCGCGCTGGTCGCCGGACGGGCGCACCCTGGCGTTCGTCTCCGACCGCGGTGAAGGGAACCAGATCTGGCTGCTTCCGGCAACGGGCGGCGAAGCCGTGGAGTTGACCAGCGCCAGGAATTCGGTGTCGAGCTTCCGCTGGTCGCCCGATGGCAAACGCATCGCGTTTCTCGCGAGCGACCCGCGCACCACGGAAGAGGAGCGCAAGCAGAAAGAGCAGGATGACGCCCGCGTGATCGATGCGCCGCATCCCGCCCGGATCTGGACGGTTGACGTCTCTACCAAGGCGGTGCGGCGGATCACCAGCGGCGCGTGGCACTGGCGGGACCTGGCCTGGATGCCCGACGGCAGCCACATTCTGGCCTCCGGCACCGACCGGCCGGCCGACGAACACCGCGGCCTGGAGCGCCTCTGCTCCGTGGCCCTGGAAGACGGCGCGGTGAAGGAGGTTTTCGCTCCCAAAGGACCGTTTCAGAGAATCCAGGTATCGCCCAAAGGCTCGGCAGTGGCATTCGTGTCTTCGCCCGGCGATGGGCCGGACGCGCAGGACCTTTTCCTGCTGCCGCTCGATACGCGCGTGCCCCGCGACCTGACCGCCGCCAAAGACAGGCCGGTAGGGAACTTCCAATTTGTGAGCGAGACCGAATTCGCCGCCCTGTTTCGCGAGGGGTTTCATACCGAGGTGGAGACGGTCGGCGGCTCGCCGCGCAAGCTGGTCGCCAACGATTCACTCGAGGTCTCGGCCTTTGACGTGAGCCCTCAGGGCGCGGTGGTCTACGTGGCGGAGTCGGCCTCGGTGCCGCCCGAGTTGTGGGCGGACGGCAAGCCGGCGAGCCATTTCAATGAAGCGCTCGCGAAACTGGATTTACAGCGTCCGGAGATTTACCGGTACAAGAGCTTCGACGGTATGCCTATCGAGGCCGCGCTCTTTCACGGCGCCGGCGCGAACACTTCGGCGCCGCAGCCGCTGGTTGTGCTGATCCACGGCGGCCCGGCGGGCGAATGGTCGAACCATTTCGACGCCCTGACGCAGTTACTGGTTTCCCGGGGCTACTCCATCTTCCAGCCGAACATCCGCGGCTCCGTGGGCTACGGCCAGAAGTTTCTGGAATCGAATCGCGGAGATTGGGGCGGCGGCGATTTCAAGGACGTCATGGCCGGCGTGGACGACCTGATCGCCCGCAAGATCGCCGATCCGAACCGCATCGCCATCGCCGGCTGGTCGTACGGAGGCTACATGGCGGAGTGGGCCATCACGCAGACCGGCCGGTTCAAGGCCGCAATCTCCGGCGCCGGGATGGCTGACCTGGCCACCGAGTTCGGCACCGAGTCGCGTCCCGAGGGCGACGAATGGTATTACGGAACGCCCTACGAGAACCTGGCCGGCTTTCAGAAGTCCTCGCCTATCGTTTACATCAAGAACGCCAAGACGCCCACGCTGATCCTGCAGGGCGAGGCCGATACCACCGATCCCCTCTCGCAGAGCCAGATGCTGTATCGCGGATTGAAGCGCTACAACGTTCCCGCGGAGTTTGTGGTGTATCCCCGGGAACCGCACGGGCTGCGCGAGCGCAAGCACATCGCCGACCGCTACCAGCGCAGCCTGGACTGGATCGCGAAGTATCTCGGCCCAGCCGCCCCCTAGGCCCGGAATGATCCCTTCGAATTACCTCGAAGACGCCTCCGGTCTCCACGGCCACGCCGAGCGTGTCATCGTTCCGGCGGATGAGGCCGGTGTGGCGGCCGCCCTTCGGGAAGCTTCGGCGGCGGGCATCCCGGTTACGGTAGGGGGAGCCGGAACGGGAGTCACCGGCGGCCGTGTTCCCTTCGGCGGATGGGTGCTGTCGCTCGAAAAGCTGACTCGCCTGGAGGTGCACCCGGGATACGCCGTCGTGGGAGCAGGCGTGCTGCTGCGCGATTTGCATGCGGCGGCGCAGGCCTCGGGCCAGTTCTATCCCCCCGACCCCACCGAAACGGGCGCCTCGGTCGGAGGCACCATAGCGACCAATGCGAGCGGATCGCGCAGTTTCCGCTACGGCTCCACGCGCCGCTGGGTGGAGAGCCTGCGGGTGGTGCTGGCGGATGGATCGGCGAGGCAGTACGCGCGCGGCGAGTCGATCGACTTCGAGCCGCCGGCCATTCCCCTGCCGGAGGTCACGAAGAATACCGCCGGATACCTGCTGCGCCCCGGCATGGATTGGGTGGATCTCTTCTGCGGGTCGGAAGGAACCCTTGCCGTGATTACCGAGGCCCGGGTGCGGCTGCTGCCGGCGCCCAAAGCGGTGCTCGCGGGCGTGGTGTTTTTTCCGGACGACGATTCGGCGCTAGAGGCAGTGGACGCCTGGCGCGACGCGCGCATGCTGGAGTATTTCGACGTCCATTCCCTCCGGCTGATGCGTTCGCGGTTCCCCGAGATTCCGGAAAAGGCCGCGGCGGCGCTGCTGATCGAGCAGGAACTGGAGTCCGAAGAAGACCCCGAGATCGACCGCTGGCTGGAGCGCATCGAGGCGGCCGGGGCGCTGGCCGAGGATTCGTGGTTCGCGCTTTCGGCCAACGACCGGGAGCGTTTCCGCCGCTTCCGGCACGGCCTGCCGGAGATCGTCAACGATACCGTGCGGCGGTCCGGCGCCATGAAGATGAATACCGATTACGCCGTCCCGCTCGCGCAGAACCGCGCCATGCTGGCGTACTACCGCCGGCGGCTGGAAGAAGAGTTTCCGGGCCGGTATGTGATCTTCGGCCACATCGGCGACGCGCACGTTCACATCAACCTGTTCTCCGACCCTTCGAACCCGGAGCATGCCAAGGCGGTGCTGGCCGATCTTGCCCGCCACGCGGTGTCACTCGGCGGTACGGTTTCGGCCGAGCACGGGCTGGGGAAGCGCAAGGCCCACCTGCTCGAGATGCAGTACCGTCCCGAGGACCTGGAGGCCATGCGCGCGGTGAAACGGCGCCTCGACCCCGGCAATATTCTCGGGCGCGGAACTCTGCTGCGCGAAGGCTGACAACCTATTTTTTGGGAAAGAGTGCGCATTTTCATCACAAGAAGCGCAGCACTGCGGACCGGGATCATAACCGTATAGTAAGAACGGGCTATCCGTTCATGAGAGGACATTGGTTAGTCACGTGTAATGAGATCCGGCAGAGTTATATGGGAACGCGCTCTCGCATCGTCCTCATCACCGGCGGCTCCTCAGGAATTGGGGCTGCTTGCGTACGCAGGTTTCTGTCGTCGGGATGGCGCGTTTCCGTGCTGGCACTTCCCGATTCGGACCTGATTCGCCTGGCGGACCTCGATGTCCTGACCACCCCGGGCGACGTCACCTCGGAACGGTCGCGCGAGGCGGCGTTAACCCGGACCATTGACGAATACGGCGGGATCGACGCCCTGGTGAACAGCGCCGGCGTCGGCCTGTATGCACAGCCCAGCGAGACTCCAATGTCGTTGTTTTCGCGCCTGCTCGAAGTGAACGTGCTCGCGCCGCTGGCGCTCTCCCAATTAGTAATTCCGGTCATGAAGAACGGGGGTGGCGGAGTTATCGTCAACATAGGCTCCGTGGCAGGTCGCGTAGCGCTGCCTTGGGCCGCCGGATACTCGGCAAGCAAATTCGCCCTGGATTCGATCCACGACTCCCTCCGCCGCGAGTTTCGTAACGATTCGATTCGTTTCGTCAAAGTCTGTGCCGGCATCGTGGACACGGATTTCCGCAGAAACGTGCTGGCGGGGTCCGTTCCGCCTGCTGTTCAAACCATCCGGAAAATCGTCCCGGCAGATGCCGTTGCCGCAGCCATCGTACGGGCAGTGCAGAGTGGGGGCCGAACGGTTTATGTCCCGTGGACCGGCGCTCTCTTCGCGCTGATGGGCACTCTTTCACCGCGGCTCATGGATCTCTATCTCTCACGGTTTCAACCGTCGCCGGGTCCAGTCACTGCCGGCGCCGCCGACGCGATCCTGCAACCAGTGCTCGAGCGATCGAAGAGCCGGATGTAGACTGCCCGTATGCGGCTGCTTTCCACCCGGATGTTGAAGTCTGCAACATTCGAAATCGGAGTTCTGATTCTGGTGGTGGCGGGAGCAGTTGCTCTCCGGGTGTCCGGCCTGGACGCGGTTCCGTTCTGGGTGGACGAGGCGGAGTCGTCGATCAACGCCCTTACGATTCTGCAGCATGGTTATCCGACAGATAGCTACTTGGGCCTGCCCATCTTCGAAAATACGCTGATCCAGCCCTGGCCGGGCAATCCCGAATACGAATTTCGCGACGTGAGTTATTCCGAGCGGGGTGTTGCCGTGTACCACGGATGGCTACCCCTGTATGCGATCGCGGCGTCGTTTGCGATATCCGGCGTCAAGCCCGATCACGTGGATCCAGTTCCCTCCGTGAAGCACGATTTGAAGGAACGAAAGCGGCTGACGACAGCCGCGCGAATGCCCGCGGTACTGTTCGCGGCGGCCTTCCTGATCGTTGTATTCGTGGGCGCCAGGATGATGTACGGCCGTGATGCGGCATGGACGGCGCTGATCCTCGGATCAATCCATCCGTACGCGATCGGGCAATCGCGGCAGGCGCGCTATTACTCGGCGCAATTGTTATGGACGACGGCATGCTGCGTCCTGGTGTGGGCAATGGTCCGGCGCGGCCGGTGGCGCCATTTCATCCTGGCCGGAGTTGCTTTCGTGCTGCTTTTTCATACTCACCTGCTGAGTTTCGTCACGGCGGCGATGGTGGTGGCGCTTGCGACGCCGCTGATCCTCAAAGCTCACAAGCAGGCCCTGGCGAAGATGGCCGTTTTCGGCACGATCGTGGCAGCCGGGACGCTTCCCTGGCTCATCCTCACGGGTTTTCTCACCCACCAGGGACGGATTCCCCGAGCGTGGCCGATGCTGCGTTTGCCGTCGGACTTGATCGCGTTCCCGCCTTTTCAGCCCGTCTCGATGGTGCTCGGAGCGATATTCGCGGCAGCCGTCGCTGGGGCGCTTCTCTCCGGACCGCGGGTCCGATCGCGTGCCAGGAAACCGCTGACGGAGGCGGCGCCTTCACTGGCCCTGGTAGCAGCGTGGACGGCCTGCGGATATGCGGCCTTCCTTACGTTGATGCCGGCCGCCAGTTTTGCCACATCGCGCATGAATCTGAGTTATTGGGGGCCGGCTCTCATAGGCGCATCCGTGATTTGCGCGGCGATGGCTCGAATGCTGGGAACGCGAACGCCTACGCTGGCCGCGCCGGCCATAGGGCTGGTGCTCTTCGCGCTGACGGGCCACTCGTTCCCGTCCGCCCACCCGAACAACGAGTGGGTGAAGAACACGCAGGTCATCGATCAACTTGGCGCCATGCGGCTGAACCAGGACACGAAGTTCTTTGCCGCTCCCAACAGTCATCTGATCTGGACCGTTTACACGGGCTTGCCGGTGCAGAGCATCGCACCGGTACGCAGGCAATTTCTCAACGGCTACAGGGGCGACATCGTTTATATCGATTCGCCGGATTGGGACATTCTCAGCCCGCAGGAGGTTGAGGAGGCTGCCCTTCGCGAGGGTCGTCGCCTTACGCCGGAATCCGCGGAGCAGTGTCTGCTTCTCTTGCGGACCCGGCAATACCGGGAGGCCATGCTGCATGACGTGAGCGTCGATGGGAGAGTGCAGTTGGAGCCGTTGCCGCGATTCGGGGAGACGCTCCTGAACGCGAGCCGGCAGCGGTCCCGTGAGGTGTTCGCGGAATCGACTATGCGATTGTTCACCAGGGGCTTCCGTATCGATAACTGGGTGGACTGGCGCTCCGTGTTTATGTACCGTTTTGTGAACCCCGATTCGCGGCGGGGTGTGAAGTCGAATTACTCGGAACGATTGCGAGGATCCGAAGCGGTCATTCTAGCCGACTCCGGCAAGGTGATCTACCGCTCCCCATGGCAACCTGCGCCGCCACGGGGAAGTATCCAGTTTCGATTCATACCGGCAATCTCCAGTACGGCTTGCCAATGACGGGACGGGTGTCGCCATGTTCCTACCGCCGCAAGCCGCGGCCGGGGAACACCCCGTCGACCAGCCGGCCGTGGTTTACCACGAGGGTCCCGCCGACCAGGACGTAGTCGATTCCTTCGGAATACTGCGCGGGGTTCTCGAAGGTCGCCTTGTCGATCACGGTGGAAGGGTCGAATACGGTGATGTCGGCGTCGGCGCCCACCTCGATTCGCCCCTTGTTCTTCATGCCGAGCCGGTCGGCCGGCATCGCGGTCATCTTGCGCAGGGCATCCATGAGGGTCAGGGCGTGCTCTTCCCGCACGTACCGGCCGAGCACCCGGGCGTAGGTTCCGGCAGCGCGCGGGTGGCCCTTGCCGTGATCCAGGATGCCGTCGCTGGCGATCATCACCATGGGGTTCGCCATGGCGAGTTTGACGATGTCCTCCGGAATGGAATGGATCGCCACCATGCCGCCCTGCTTGCGGTAGCGCGCGAAGGTCTCGGCGGTCAGGCGCTCGCCCGTAGCCGCCCACTGCAAATCATGGTAGGTGATTCCGCCCTGACGCTGCTGCCAGCCGTCCTCGAAGATGGCGGAGCCGAGGTCGGTCATACCCGCGGTGTAAGGATAGGCTTCGGTGGTGATGTCGAGGCCGCGCTGCCGCGCGCCGGCGATCATCTCTAGGCAGAGCGGCGTCTCGCGCAGCCCCATGCTGGTGATGTGGACCACGTGCACGCTCGCGCCGGTGGCCGCGGCATCGGCGATCACTTCCTGCAGCGCGTCGATCACTCCGGGCTCCACCGGCCCGCCGTTCCGCATGTGGACGTAGATGACGGCGTGCCGCTGGGCAGCGAGACGGAAGAGATCGAGAATCTCGGCGCGGCCCACCAGCGGGATATAGGCGATGCCCATGCCGATGCCGAGTGCGCCATCATCCAGCCCTTTCGCCACCAGGTCGTGAATCTCGCGCTGCTCTTCGGGAGTCGCCGCGCGTTTGACGGCGTTGTCGCGCGGCAGAAGGCCGCCCGAGTCGTGCATCACGGCCATGCGGGCCGGCAGGTGGCCCGATGTAGCTCCGAAATTGATCAGCGCCTTCCCTTCCCTGGCCCGGTACCACGGAATCACGGGAGAGACCCCCACTTCCATTTCGAGCGCGGTCGTCACGCCGTCGCGCGCCTTGAACTGGTAGTTCTCCGGCGTCTGGCCGTGCGAGTGCAGATCGATGAACCCGGGCGCCACCACCAGCCCCCGGGCATCCACCGTGCTCCTGCCGCTGAGGGGCGTCGCGGATACGGCGGCGATCTTGCCGGCGCGGATTCCGACGTAGCGGACGGCATCGAGATTGGAAGCCGGGTCCATGACGCGGCCGTTGGCGACGACCAGGTCGAATTCCTGCGCGCCCAGCGCGCCGGCAAAGAGAAGCAGAGCAGCAGCACTACGCATCATCACGAAACCAGATTCGCATATCGGCGGCCCCGCCGGTATCCTGAGAGTCATGAAGATTGCGTTTATCGGGCTGGGAAAAATGGGAACCGGAATGGCGCGGAATCTGTTGAAGGCCGGGCACGAACTCACGGTCTATAACCGCAGCCGGGAAAAAGCGGAGGCGCTGGCCGCGGCCGGCGCGCGCGCCGCCGCCACACCGGCGGAGGCATGCCGCGGCGCGGAGGCGGCCATCACCATGCTGAGCGACGACCAGGCCGTCGAGGGCGTGGTATGGGGTGCGGACGGGCTCGCTGCCGGGCTGCCGGAACACGCGGTGCATATTTCTTCGAGCACCATCAGCACGGCATTCTCGCGGCGCCTGGAAACGGAGCATCGCGCACACCGCCAGGCGTTCGTCAGCGCCCCGGTCTTCGGACGTCCGGATGCAGCCGAGGCGAAAAAGCTGCTGGTGGTGGCGGCGGGCGCTTCGGAGCAGGTCGAGAACTGCCGGCCGCTGTTCGACGCCATCGGCCGCGCGACCTTCGTGGCGGGCGATGAACCCTGGCAGGCGAACGCCGTGAAGCTCTGTGGAAACTTCATGATCGCCAGCATGCTGGAGACGTTCTCGGAGGCCTTCGCCACGCTCCGCAAGGCCGGCGTGGACCGGCACCTGTTCCTCGAAGTGATGAACGCGCTGTTCGGCTCGCCGGTTTACGCCAACTATGGAAGCATCATCGCGGAAGAGCGGTTCGATCCGGCCGGCTTCGCGCTTCGGCTGGGGTTGAAAGATGTCCGCCTCGTGCTCGAGACGGCGCTGGAGTGCGCCTCGCCGATGCCGGTGGCAAGCCTCGTGCGCGACCGGCTGATCTCGGCCCTGGCTCACGGACAGGCGGACCAGGACTGGTCCAGCCTCGCGCGGGTTTCGGCGCGTGAAGCGGGGCTGTAGGGTTCAAAAGTCGAACTGGTCGATATTGCTCTTGTTGAAGATCACCGGCTTCCCCAGCAGCACCTGGTCGCCGCGCACTTCGATCTTTCCCAGGCGGCCGGCCTGGAACGACGTGGTCCCGGCGCCGATCCGCCCCTCGGCCAGCAGCGCTCCGGTGTAGACGGTCAGGTATCCCAGGTCCTTCGTATTCCACAGCACCACGGCCTGCACCACGCCATCGTGCACGTAACGCTTGTTCAGGTTGGGCAGCGAAAGCCCGATCACGTCCACGTCTTTGCGCCCCGCCTGGCGCACGGCTTCGGCGGCGCCCGGCACGGCGGCCGTCGCGATAGCCATCATCAGCTTCACGTCCGGATACGCTTTGAGCACCGCCTGCGTTTCGGCGAAGGCCTTGTCGCGGTCGTCGTCGCTCGGCCGGATGGTCGCCAGCTTCAGCCCCGGATACTTCGCCATGCGCTGCTTGATGAATGCGATCCACTGGTTCTGGTTGGCGGCGCTCAGCGCCCCGGTGATGATGGCGAAATCTCCCTTCCCGCCCAGCAGGCGCGCAGCCTCGTCGGTGAGCGTGAAGCCGATTCCTTCGGCGGTGGCCTGGTTGATAAAGAAGTCGCGCGCATCGGGCGCCGCATCGGCGTCCCAGGTCAGCACCTTGATGCCCCGCTCGCGGGCTTTGCGCAGCACGGTCGAGATCCCCGCCGAATTTTCCACGCTCACGGCAATCACGTCCACGCCGCGCGTGATCCATCCTTCCACCACCTCGTTCTGTTTGGCGGCGTCGAGATCGGTGGGGCCGTCCCAGATCAGGTCGACGCCCGCATCGCGCGCGGCCTCTTCAGCGCCGGCGCGGCAACTGACGAAGTAAGGGTCGCCCTTGGCCTTGGGCATCATGGCGATCACCGGGCGGTGCGCGGTCTTCGCCGCCGCCGCGGCCGGCCCGCCGCCCGCCGGCGCGAGCGAGTGCACCAGCCAGGCGTTGGTGCCCGCGACAATCAGCGATCCGGCCAGGATCACCGCGCAGAGAATGGCAAGTTGAGAGTTCCTCATCGGAGGCGTTTCCTCGAGAATAGCGGATTCCGCCGGCGCCGCTCGCAGGCGGCCGAGCCCGATCGATAATACCAGCACCACCCCGGTCAGCACGCCCGTCATTTCCGACGGCAGCGCGGCCAGCCGCAGGCCGTTTTGCAGCACCGAGATGGAAAACAGGCCGAGCACCGTGCCCCAGACCGTGCCCCGTCCGCCAAATACCGACGTGCCGCCCAGCACCACCGCCGTGATGGCCGCCAGTTCGTATCCGGTTCCGGCATCGGCCTTGGCCTGCCCCAGGTGTGCCACGTAGATAATCGCGGCCGCGCTCGAAACCACGCCCGAGAGTACGTACACCAGCGCCAGGCGGCGCGCCACCGGAATGCCCGCGTAGCGCGCTCCCGCCTCGCCGAAGCCGATGGCGTAGAGCGTCCGCCCGATCGCCGAACGGTGGAGCAGCAGCCAATAACCGCCCAGCGCGGCCAGCAGAATCGGGAACTGCACCGGCACGATCCCTCCGATATAGCCCTGGCCGAGCGCCAGGAACCAGCCCGGGAAGCCGCTGTAACTCACGGCCCCGTGCGTGATCCCCTCCGCGATGCCGCGAAACATGGAGTACGCGCCCAGCGTCACGATGATCGGCGGAATCCGCAGGCGGGTGATCAGCGCGGCATTTAGCCCGCCGCCCGCCAGGCCCACGCCTAGCGCGAGCACGGCGGCCCCTGCAACCGGCCAGCCCCAGTCGTGCCACGCCGCGCCGAAGGCCACCGCCGCGAGGCCCATCATCGAGCCCACCGAAAGGTCGATTCCGCCCGTGACCATCACCGGAGTCAGCGCCAGCGCCAGCAGCCCCAGTTCCACGCTCAGCCGGACCACTTCGAAGAAGTTTTCCGCGGTGAAAAAGTTCTCGCCGATCGCCGAAAAGATGGCGACTTCCGCGGCCAGCACGAACAGCAGAATCCATTCGCCGTTGGGGAACCAGCGGCGGCTCCAGGGTCTACGCTCGTTGAGCGGCAGCGTCGCCTGCATGGCTCCTCTCGCGGCGCCGCAGCGCGTCGATCGCCACCGCGGCCAGAATGATCGCGCCCTGCAGCGCGCGCTCCCACCACGCGCTGATGCCCAGGAAGATGAGGGCCGGCCCGATCATCCCCAGCAGCACCACCCCGAGGACCGTGCCGGGCACCGTGCCGCGGCCGCCCGTCACCGCCGTTCCGCCGACGATCACCGCGGCGATCACTTCCAGCTCCAGCCCGATCCCCGCGTTGGCCGGAATCTGGTTGAAGCGCACCGCGTTGAACAGCGCGGCAACCCCGGTAAGCGCGCCCGTCAGCACCAGCACCAGAAACACGATGCGGGCCGGTTCGATACCCGCGAGGCGCGCGGCGCCGGCGTTCGATCCGGTGGCATACACGGCGCGGCCCGCCGCCAGGTTCCGCAGGCCCCAGGCCGCCGCCAGGACCAGTAACGCGGCGGCCGCCACCGTTATCCACTCGCTGGCGGGCTGCGAGCGCCCGAACCACTGGAAGCCGGGCGGCAGGTCCATGATCCACGCGCCCTGCGTGATCCAGCGCAGCCCGTCGCGCAGCGCCACCATGGAAGCCAGCGTCACCACGATCGACGGAATTCCGCCGTACGCCACCAGCGCCCCATTGACGGCGCCCATCGCCGCGCCCGCCAGGCAGGCGGCGGCGCCGGCCAGCGGCACCGGCAGCCCGCTCTTCGCGGCCACTCCCGCCACCACGCTGCAAATGGCGAACTGCGAACCTACCGAGATATCGATCTGCCCGGTGAGAATCACCAGCGTCATTCCCAGAGCTACGATCAGCACCGGCAGGTTGGCCATGGTCACGTCGCGCAGGTTGGCGATGGTGAAGAATCCCGGCGCGGCCAGCGCCAGCACCGCGGAGAGCGCCGCGATCGCGGCCGCCAGCGAAAGCTCGCGGCGGTAACGGCTCAGCCTCACGCGGCGGCCTCCCGGCCGAGCGCCAGCCCCAGGATCCGCTGCTGCGTGGCGTCCGCGCGCGAGAGCATGCCCGCCACCGTGCCCGCGCGCATTACGGCGATGCGGTCGCTCATCCCCAGAATTTCCGGCAGTTCCGAGGAGATCATGAGGATGGCCACGCCCTTCGCAGCCAGGCCGGCCATCAGCCCGTGGATTTCGGATTTCGAGCCCACGTCCACCCCTTGCGTCGGCTCATCGAGGATCAGCACCGCGGGCTCGATGGCCAGCCAGCGCGCCAGCGCCACCTTCTGTTGATTGCCGCCCGAGAGCAGGCCCGCCTCCGTATAAATCGAGGGCGTCTTGATCCGCAGGCTTTCCACGAAGCCGCGCGCCACCCTTCGTTCGCGGCTCGCGTCGATGAGGCCGCGGGGCGCGACCGGCGCCAGGCTCGCCAGCGTGGCGTTCTCGGCCACACCCATATCGAGCACCACGCCGTGCTGCCGCCGGTCTTCCGGCACGTACCCGATCCCCAATTCAATGGCCGCGGCCGGCGAGTCGATCCGTACGGCGCGCCCGCGAAGCCACACCTCGCCCGCATCCGCCGGCGTCAGGCCGAACAGCGTTTCGGCGAACTGCGTGCGCCCCGAGCCGACCAGCCCGGCGAGTCCCACGATCTCTCCCGCGCGCACCTCGAGCGAGACGTCGCGCACTCCCGCCGCCCGCGAGCCGACGCCGCGCGCTTCGAGCACCACTTCGCCCGCCGGCGCCGTGCGCTTCGGGAAGATCGCCGAAATCTCGCGGCCGACCATCAGGCGGATCAACTCGGCGCGGTCCACTTCACTCATCGCGCGGGTGGCGACGGAGTTGCCGTCCCGCAGCACCGTCACGCGCCCGGCGATGGCCGAAATCTCCTCCAGCCGGTGCGAGATGTAGATGATCCCGGCGCCGCGCTCCCGCAGGTTCGCGATCACGCCGAAGAGGCGTTCCACCTCGCGGGCAGTGAGCGACGCGGTCGGCTCGTCGAGAATCAGCACCTTCAGGTTCGCGCCGATCGCTTTCGCGATCTCCACGATCTGCTGCTCGGGCATACTCAGCGACTCCACTAGCCGTTCCGGATGGATGTCGCTCCCGGCCAGTTCCAGCAGTTCTCTCGCCTTGGCCGCGCGCGCTTTCCAGTCGAGCCGCCGCCACAGGCCGCCCCTTTCAAGCGAGAGCGCGATATTCTCCGTCACAGTGAGGTGCGGAAACAGCGAGGGCTGCTGGTACACTGCCGCGATGCCCATCGACCGCGCCGCCGCGGGGCTGTGATGCGCCACCGTGCGGCCCTCCACCGCCAGGGTGCCGGAATCCGGCGCCAGCGCACCCGACATGATCTTGATGAGGGTCGATTTGCCCGCGCCGTTCTCGCCCACCAGGGCGTGGACTTCGCCCGCGCGCAGGTCGAACGAGACGCCTTTGAGCGCCTGCACGCCGGAAAACGACTTGGTGATGGCGATGGCTTCGAGCAGGGGCATCGAACCGGATCTCCTATTATGACCGTTCGCCGGGCCGGCCGTTCCGCGGGCCCCCGGCGCCGTCCTGACGGGTTTCATACACTGCGAAAACGGCGCGGGATCAAACGCAATCAAACGCACCGACTGCCCGCGTCGCCGGACGCTACGCTGGGAACCGGAGGCTTCTTTGATGAGAGAGAACATGGGCCATACGGAGCAGAAGATTCGCCTGGGCATCGGCTCGGCGGCGGCCGCGGCCGCCATCTACGTACCCTTGCGGTACAAGTGGAAAGGCATTTTGAGCGCTGTCGCCGCAAGCGAACTGTTCAGCGGAGTGACCGGCTTCTCGCCGATGAAGAAAGTGCTCGGATTGGGACGCCGGTAGGTGCGCCGGCTACCAGTAGCCGTTCCGAAAAACCGGTTTCCGGCAGGCGCTGCAGAACTCCGCGGTCTTCACGTCGAGCCGCTCCACTGCGTGGCTGGATGCCATCACGCACTGCCAGTCCGCGCAGTGGCGCAGGCCGAAAGTGTGGCCGAGTTCATGGGTGGCTTCCTTCACCAGCCGCTCGCGTAGCAGGTCTTCCCGCGCCGGCATCCCGTAGAACTCTTCCCTGAGCCGCGCCAGCGAGACCACCGCGCAGTTTCCGTCCACTTGCGCCTCTCCAAACACGAAGGTCAGTACGGGAACGTAGAGATCGCACGCCGTCACGCCGAGCACCCGCGCATCCGGGTCGCATGCGCGCTCCATTCGCTGCAGAACGGCGGTCGAGTGATACTGCCCCCGCCGGCCGTCCTGCGCGAAGGCAATGTCGAACGTTTCGGGGCGAATCCGGCACGGCGTGCGAAATGTGTGAGCCAGCGTGGCGGCCAGATGCTCGAGGATATCCAGCCCGGGCGCCGGCCCCGCCCCGCTGTCCGACAGCGGGATGAGGTGGATCGGCTTCACCGCAGACCGTAGCGCCGGAGCTTGTTATAGAGCGTGGTGCGATCGATGTCCAGGATCCGCGCGGCCCTCGAGAGGTTGTGCTGCGTCTCCC
Organism: Bryobacterales bacterium; assembly: GCA_963778675.1. GTDB lineage: Bacteria > Acidobacteriota > Terriglobia > Bryobacterales > Bryobacteraceae > CAWCDJ01. Next base: position 937,091 of record CAVZVI010000014.1, on the reverse strand, counting down.
GCAGAATCCGCTCGATGTGAACCCGCTCGATGTCCTCCAGGGTCTTTCCGCCCCGCGGCTCATCCACCTGGAACTGGAACGAGAAATCGGAGGGCCGTATCTTCCGTCCCGCGCCCCACTACGAGCGCGCGCTCCACCGCGTTCTCCAGCTCCCTTACGTTGCCCGGCCAGTCGTGCCGCATCAGCAGGTCGAGCGCCTCGGGTGTGATCTGCGGCACCGCGCGGCTGGTGGCCATGCAGAACTTGTTCAGGAAGTGATTCACCAGCAGCGGAATGTCTTCCCGGCGGTCCCTCAGGGGCGGCAGGTCGATGCAGAAGACGTGCAGCCGGTAGTAAAGGTCGGGCCGGAAAGTACTGGCCTTCACCAGCGCTTCCAGGTTCTTGTTGGTGGCGGCGATGCAGCGGAAGTCCACCTTGATCTGCTGGTTGCCGCCCACCCGCACGATCTCCTTCTCCTGCAGGACGCGCAGCAGGTCGGTCTGGGTCTTCAGGCTGATGTCGCTGATCTCGTCCAGGAAAACCGTGCCGCCGTCGGCCACCTCGAACTTGCCCTTCTTGCGGTACTGCGCGCCCGTGAACGCGCCCTTTTCGTGCCCGAACAGCTCGCTTTCGAGCAGCGTCTCGGTGAGCGCGCCGCAGTGGATGGTGACCATCGGCATGTAGCGCCGCGGGCCGGCCGCGTGAATGGCGCGCGCCACCACTTCCTTGCCCGTCCCGCTCTCGCCCGTGATCAGCACGGTCGCTTCGGTGGGAGCCACCATCTCGATCAGCTCCGTCACCTTCTTCATGGCCGGGCTGCGGCCGATCAGTTCGGTCCCGGGCTGCACCTCCTGCAGGTTCTCCCGCAGCCGCGCAACCTCGTGGCGGGCGCGCCGGTGCTCCATGGCCTTCGAAACCAGGTGCGACAGCTCGTCCGGATCCACCGGCTTGGTGATGTAGTCGTAGGCGCCGTGTTTCAGGGCCTGCACCGCCGTCTCCACCGAAGCGTACCCCGTCATGATCACCACCGTCAGGTCGGGGTCGGCCTCGCGCAGCCGCGCCTGCAGTTCCATTCCGTCCATGCCCGGCATCTTGATGTCGATCAGCGCGATATCGAACTGCTGCTGCTGGATCGTCTCCAGCGCTTCGCGGGCCCCGCCGACCGGCCTCGTGGTGTAGCCCTCGCTCGTAAACCACTTGCCGAGCGAATCGCGAACCACCAGTTCGTCGTCGACGATGAGAATTCGGCCCTTAGTCTTCACCGACTGTGTGGGCTCCGTTGCTGTTGCCATAGATCCTCCCGGTTTGTTCCCCGTTTGCGCGTCCGCTCTCCCGCGAGCCGGGGCCAGTCTCTGTGCCCCCCGCAAGGCCGGAGCGGCCGTCCGTGTCTCTTCACTTCCTCACCCCATTGGCCACCGCCACCGTCACCGGCAGCGCTACTTCGAATTCCGTGCCTTTCCCCGGCGAGGAGCGGACCGAGATCTCTCCCGCGTGCTGCTCCACGATGCTGTGAGCTACAGCCAGGCCGAGACCGGTCCGGTTGAGGTCTTCCTTGGTCGTAAAAAACGGATCGAAGATGTGCGGCAGGACGTCCGGCGGGATGCCGCTTCCCGAATCCTTTACGAGCACGGCGCAATGCTCGGCTTCCGGACGAAAGATCGTCGCTACTTCCAGCCTGCCCCCCTTTGGCATGGCCTCCCCCGCGTTCACCATCAGCACCAGGACGACCTGCTGAATCTGGTTGGCGTCGCAATCCACCGGCGGCAGGCCGTCCGCCAGCGACTCCGTCAGCTCCACGTTCTGCATCTCCAGCTTGTGCCGCACCAGCAGCACGGCCCGGTGGACCACGGTGTTCAGGTCGTTGGGCTCGCGAATGCTCGGCGCCTGGCGCGAAAAGGTCAGCAGGTTCTTCACCAGGTCTCCGCAGCGCTTGCTCTCCCGCTCGATCGTCTGTAACTGCTCCACGAGCTCGTCCCTGGATGGGATGTCGTGCTTTTGCACCTCGCGAACCACCAGGCGGGCGTAGGTCAGGATTCCGAACAGCGGGTTGTTGATCTCGTGCGCCACCGTGGCGGCCAGCTTCCCGATCGACGCCATCTTCTCGGAGCTGAGCAGCGTCTTGTGCACGCGTTCCAACTCCGCCGTCTTGCGCCGCACCTGCTCTTCGATCCGCGTCTGTTCATCCGCCACCTCGGCCGTCATCTTGTTGAAGGAGGCGGCCAGGTCGCCCAGTTCGTCGTCCGAATGCACGGGCAGACGGTAATCCAGGTCCCCGCCCGCCACCCGGTGGGTGCCGTCGATCAGCGCCTTCACCGGCCGGTACACCACGATCCACATGAAAACCACCGCGGCCAGGCACCCCAGCGCGATGGCGGCCACCAGGAACCAGGTCAGGGTCGCCTGGTGCTTTTGGATCTGTTCATCCACGCCCGCCAGCGAGAGGTCGGCGTCGATCACCCCCAGGATCTGCTTCGAAGCGGGATGCACGTGGCAGCCCGAATTGGAGCAGTCCGGCGAATTGTCGATCGGCCGGATCACCGCCACCAGCCGGTGCCCCTGCTTGTCGGTGAAGATGCGCGCGCGGTCCGGGCGCTCCAGCTTCGTCAGCGGCGCCGACTGCGCATGGCATCCGTAACAGGCTTCCGCCTTGGTATCCACCACCGAGCCCACTTCGTGCGCGTCCGTGGAGAGCGTGATCCGGCCTTCTTTGTTGAAGATCCGGATGCGCTGAATCCCCGGCTCGCTGCCCAGTTGCTGCATCACGCTCAACAAGGCGTCCCGGTCGTTGTGCAGCATCTGGTAGCGCGTGCTGTGGAAGATCACGTCGGCCACGCGGTAGGCCGCCATCTTCACCTGTTCTTCGGAGTTCTGGCGCTCCATCTTCAAGTTGATCGCGCCGAACAATGTGAAAAAGGCCGCCGTGCCCGCGATCACGCAGATTGCGAGCTTGGCGGCCAGTCCCAACCGGATTTTCGAGCCGTGCTTCATCCCACCGGGATTGTCTCCGCCTCCTTCTCCGCCACCGCCGGAGACGCGCGCTCAACCCGCTCCTCCTCGAAGATGGGGAAGTATCCGGCGATCAGCCGGTAGAATGCGAATCCCGCGGCGCAGATCGATAGCGTCACCGCGACCTCGCTCCAGCGCGGAATGTAGTGGACTCCCGAGCCTGCCTCCAGCCCCGTCGTGCCCACGTTCAGCCGGTTCGCGATGAATCCGAACACGACCATCACCGCGCAGGCGTATAGCGCGCCCGGCCGCATCCGGACCTTTCGCAGGTACAGCAGCGCCGCCGGCACGATCATCAGGAGCATCTCCAGACCGAACAGCCAGGTCTCGATGCGGTTGCGCCCCAGCAGCCCGAGCGCGCCGCGATGCGCCAGGTCGAGAAACCGGATCCACAGATAGACGCTCAGAACCACCGCCAGCACCCGTCCCATGCTCGCCAGCAGCGGCAGTTCGAGCGCCCGCCCGAACGCGCGGCTGCTGTGCCACGATTCGAAGATCGTCATCGCCAGGCCCACCGCGATGGCCGAGATGAAGAACAGCAGCGGAAGAAGCGGCGAGTACCACAGCGGATAGAGCTTCTCGGGCACGATCAGGAACAGCGTTCCCAGCGAACTCTGGTGCAGCGTCGAAAGCAGCACGCCCAGAATCATCAGCGGAACCGAGATGCGGTGGATCCACTCGGTCGGTCTGTGCCAGCCGAACTTCTCGAAGACCACCGGGATGAACTCGAGAAACAGCACGGTGGTGTACAGGGTCACGCACCAGGCCACCTCGAACATCACCGAGTGCGGGTTCCACATCACCAGCGGGTGCCACAGCCGGTCGGGCCGCCCCAGGTCGTACAGCAGGCCGACCACCACCAGTGAATAGCCCAGGAACGCCGTCAGGATGGCCGGCCGCAAGACCGGTTTGTAGCGTTCGATGCGGAAGATGTGGACGATCGCCACCAGCGTGAAGCCGCCCGCCGCCAGCCCCACCCCGCACATCACATCGAAGGCGATCCAGAGGCCCCACGGAAACTTATCGCTCAGGTTCGTCGACCCGCCCAAGCCGTAAAAGATTCGAAGATAGGTAGCGTACAGCCCGCTCAGCATCACCGCGGCAAATATCGCCCGCCACACGGTGATCTTGGGAAGTCTGCGCGTCATTTGCGTTTTCCCTCCGCCTTGGCAACCTCGTCCCGCCGGTTGGTGATCCACCAGATGCCGCCCAGCAGGATCGCGCCCGTAGAGACCACGTCCGGCAGCAGTTCCAGTACCCGCCAGGTGGTCTCCGGCAGCGGTTCCTGGGGGACGCCCGTGCGCAGGCCGATCTGCTCGAACGGCACGGCCGAGAGATAGAACACCGAGGTTCCGCCGACTTCTGTGATGCCGTAGATCTTCCCGTAGTACTGATCGGGCTTTTCGGCGATCCGCTGCCGGGCTTCCGCGATCAGCGCGTCCCGGTCCCCGAGCTTCGTCGCTCCCACCGGGCAGGCCTCGGCGCAGGCGGTCAGTTTGCCTTCGCTCTGCCGCTCGTAGCACATATCGCACTTCCGCATCCGGGGAAGGCGGCTCGACCACTCGTACGTCGGCACCTGGAACGGGCATGCCTGCATGCAGTACCGGCAGCCCATACACTTTTCCGCATCGTAGGTCACCGGTCCGAGCGCCGTCTTTTGCAGCGCGCCCACCGGGCAGACCGAGGCACAAGCCGGCTGGACGCAGTTCATGCAGAGCCGGCGTGAAAACCGGTCGCCGTGCGTCTCGACCGCCGTCAATTTGTGGGCGGAGATCTCCTCCTCGGCGGCAATGCTGTCGTTGTACGGAAGACCCCAGCGTTCGGCACAGGCGGCTTCGCAAGCTTTGCAGCCGATGCAGAGGGTGCTGTCGTACAAGATCGCTTTCGACATATAAGGACCCTCATATCCTTTTTAACAGAAATTAAGCCCTAGGTGTAGTAAAACTTTACAGGTTTCAGCAACTCTGAGGCCGTAACAGGCGTCGGCCCGGGTCAGGCCGTCAGGAAGAACTCGCCGGTGACCTGCTTCCAGTCGGTATCCGGCAGAGCCGAAAGGAGATCCTCCGCGGGACGTCCGCCGTCGGCGGACACCGCCCCGGCCAGCGCCGGCTGCCGCGCGTACAACCGCTCGACCGCGTCCCGCATCCATTCGCGCACCAGGCCCTTGGGTACCAGGTTGCGTCCGGTGTTTTCCTCATCGGGAACATGGACCGACACCAGCCAGCCCTTCCCGTAGGGGTCGTCCCGCAGTGCGGACGGGTTGTTCAACACCTCCGCGTTGACTTCCATCACTTCCCCTTCGGTCGGCGAGACCATCTCGGTCTTCTGCCCGTCCCGGAAGAACGAGAGAACATTCTGTCCCTGGCGAATCCACGTGCCCGGCTTGGGCAGTTCGATTCGCTCCACTTTTCCCAGAAGGGCCGCGGCGAATTCGTCGGCGCCGACCCGCACTACATTCTTGCGCTCCCGTACCAGCCAGCTATGCCCGGCATGATAGGAAACCCTCTCCGGAACCAGAAATCCATCCACGTAGTCTCCGCCCGACAGGGCCGGGACTCCCTTGGGCTCCTCCGCCATCACGGTGTGAAGAGCTTTGCGCCGATTCAGGAAGTAATCCAGAACGATGAAAACCAGGAACGTCGCGAGAACTAGAAGAACTGTCATGTGGTGCCTTCCTTTCTTCGCTTCCTATAAGGGCACGGCAAGGGCCAAAAATCGGTGTTTTTTGCCTCTTTATCCGTTGTGATTTCATGCAATTAGGCGGTGTAGGATTTTCAAGCAGGGGTGCGGTGTGGTGATCTCCTACGGCCCCCTGTCGAGAAATCGGACTAACGACTTACGAAATCATGGAGATAGGAGCTATGTAGCCAAACCCTACAGGCCTGTAGGGATTGTCCACGCTTCGCCCTCACTGGCGAAGCCGCTTCTGCGCGAGTTCGAGGTTCCTGCGCGCCGCCTGATGTCCGGGATCTACCTTCAGCGCCGCTCGGAATTGTTCAATCGCTCCCGGCACGTCGCCGGACCGAATCAAGAGAATTCCGTAGTTATTGCGCAGATCGGCGTTTCCCGGCTCGAGCGCAACCAGTTCGCGGTAGACCCCGGCCGCATCCGCGACGCGCCCGCTGGAAAGCGCGGCATCGCCCAGTTGTGTGAGCGTGGCGGCCAGATGCTCCCGCGCCGTCGAATCGCCCGGAGACGCGGCAACCACCTGGCGGAAATTCGCCGCGGCTTCTTCCAGATCGCCCTGGGCAGCCAGGGCGTTCGCCAGGTTGTACCGGGCATTCGTATTGCCGGGTTCCACGCGCAGCGCGCGCCGGAACTGCTCCACAGCCTCCCCGAACCGCCCGTCCGCTTCGAGCGCCACCCCCAGGGCATTCAGAGCCGGAGGCTGATCCGGCCGGCTGAGTACCGCACTTCGCAGGTAGCCGGTCGCGGCGGGGATCTCCTTGCGGCTCAGCAGCAGGGCGCCCAGGTTGAAAGACGCCAGGAAATCGGCGGGGTCGTTCTCCAGGCGATGCCGCATGATCGCTTCCTGTAGCACCATTCGCTGGTCGCCCGCGCCCCGCGGCAGCACCTGGAACCACAGGTGAGCCATTTCGTCGGTGGATTGGTCGCCTCCCACCACCAGCTTGGGCGGCGAGTTGGGGTTGCGCGGGTTTCGCGCTGAGTTGTCGTAATGAAAGGACATCGAGACGACCGTGCCCTTGGGCAGAAACACCGGCTTGCGGTACGGGTACACGGCCTGCCACGCGGGATCCCAATCCGGAATCCGGATCAGCGTGCGGCGCGAGCCGCCGGGAAGCGTCGCGTATCCCTCCAGCACGTGTCCCAGGTAATGGGCGTGCGGATAGACGGCCAGCACATCCACGTCCATCGGAAGCCGGAAATCGTCGCGGACCACGAAGTCGCGGGCGCCCGGCGGAATCTGGAGGGCCCCGTCGCGTTCGAGTTGAATCAGCATCGGATACCGGGTCTGCGGCACGCGGGTGAAATATAGTCCGAGCGAAGGCTGCACCATCTCCGGCTTGCCGGATGGCCGCAAGTGAACGTTCAATACCAGGTCATTGCCCGGATCGAGGCGCCATGCCATACCGTCGGGCTCGACCGCCGGGATGCCGCCTGGCTTCCAAAACAGAAAGTGGCCGTCGGGATCGAAAGTGTTGCTTCCGATCGCCAGGTCCATGCCTCCGAACCCCTCGCCGGGGGCCCGTTCCAGCCGCCGCGCCGTGCGGTCGCGGTCGATCAGAAGATTGGCGTGATGCACGATCCGCGCATTGCCGGGACGAATCTCGATGGCCCTGACGTAACGGGTCGCTCCAACCGGCGGAGCGAACACGAAGTTCCAATAGACGTCCGCGCCTTCGGCCGGAACCCGGAACGGCTTGGGCGCCTCGATCACCAGGTCCGGCTTCCCGAGTTGCCAGCCGGGCGTAAACGCGGGTGCGGGAGCGGAATCGCCCGCGTCCCCTTCCGGAGCACCGGCATCGGCCCACTCCCGGATCTGTTCGATCTCGAACCCGGTCAGCCGGCGCTCCCCGGCGAATTCCAGGCCGCCGGTTGGCTCCGGCAGCCATGGGGGCATGTAGCGGCTTCGGGTTACGGCCGCGATCTGGCCCGCGCGCTTGCGGGCATCCTCATAAGTCAGCAGAGAAAACGGTCCCGATTGGCCAGGCCGGTGGCACGGCGCGCAGTACTCCAGCAGGATCGGGGCGATGTCCTTGTGGAAAGTAACCGGCGGCGCCGCGGCGGCCAAGCCGGAAACCGCGAGCAGCACAGTCGCACGCGCCACAGTCTGAACTAGCCCCATACCCGGAGATCCATCATACTCGTCCCGGCGATGTGGGAGTCTTCCCGATTTCCTTGTGTGCTATTGAAGTGATATCATAATGATGTCATAAAGGAGGATAACCGATGATCCGGGAAAAGGAGATCAAGGGCTTGCCGGGCTGGCTGATGCTGCTCTCGCTGCTGGCCTTGATCGTTCTCTCGATTGCCATGCTGGTCCGCGCCGTCGCCGCCGTAGAAGCGGCTTCGATCCTCGCGTGGATCGTCGCCCTGGCGATCGAAGCCATCTGCCTGTTCGGCCTGACGATCGTGAATCCCAACCAGGCCGTGGTGGTCCAGTTGTTCGGCACCTATAAAGGCTCCCTCAAGCAGCAGGGCCTCTGTTGGGTCAACCCGTTCACCATGCGGCGCAAGGTTTCGCTGCGCGTCCGCAACTTCGAAAGCAGCAAGCTCAAGGTAAACGACCAGGACGGCAACCCCATCGAAATCGCCGCGGTCATCGTCTGGAAGGTCGTGGATACCGCTGAAGCCGTCTTCCAGGTGGACGATTACGAGAACTTCGTCCATGTTCAGAGCGAGTCCGCGGTGCGCAACCTGGCCACCAGCTATCCCTACGACTCTCACGGGGATGACCAGATGTCCCTGCGCATGTCCGTCCTCGACATCGCCCACAAGATGCGCGACGAAATCCAGGAGCGCCTGGCCAAGGCCGGCGTCGAAGTCATCGAGGCGCGTATCAGCCACCTGGCCTACGCCCCGGAGATCGCCAACGCCATGCTGCGCCGCCAGCAGGCTGCCGCCATCATCGCCGCCCGGCAGAAGATCGTGGAGGGTGCCGTCGGCATGGTCGAGATGGCGCTCGAACAGCTCAACGCCAAGCACGTGGTCCAACTGGATGAAGAGCGCAAAGCCAGCATGGTGAGCAACCTGCTCGTCGTCCTTTGCAGTGATCGCGACGCGCAGCCGATCGTCAACGCCGGCACCCTCTATCAATAGGGGTCTGATGGCGCAACGGAAGCCATTTCTGCTGCGGCTGGACCCGGCCACCCATGCCGCGCTCGAGCGCTGGGCAGCCGACGACCTGCGCAGCCTGAATGCCCAGATCGAGTTCCTGCTGCGCCGCGCCTTGAAGGAAACCGGGCGGCTGCGAACAGGAATGGAGGAAAAAGAATGACCGAACCCGATTCCATGGCGGACCTGCTGCGAACCTGGAAGCCCCCTGCCGGGCTGTCCGCGTCCCCGCCGCGCGACATCCGGCTGAGCGGCGCCGGCGTCATTCTGATCGTGGCGATTGCGATCATCATGCTGGGCGGGATCGCGGCGGGCATCGCCCTCGGATTCCAGGCGCAACGCGAAGCGCGGCAGCAGGAACAGTTGGGCCGGGAGGGAGTGGAGGGCGAGGCCGTGATTACCAGGCTGTGGCAGACCCGCGATAAGAACCGGCGGCCCCGGGTGTCCTACCAGTTTCACTACAACGGCGTCATCTATGGCGGCGAGTCGGAGCCGCCGAGGGCCATTTGGAGGGAACTTCGCACCGGGTCCACCCTGGCGATCCGCTTTCTCCCGTCCGCCCCCGAAGTAAGCCAGCCCGTTCCCTGGCGGAATCGTCCCACACCGATGTTCCTGGCCGTCTTCGTCGGACTGTTCCTGTCGTCGATCGGAGCTCTACTGACGTTCCCCCTGCGGCAGCAGCGGCGCCTGCTGCGCGAAGGCCGCGCCGCGCCGGCGATCGTCACGGGGTATTCGCGAGTCAAGAACGGGCGGCTGCTCCGGTATCAATTCCCGTTGTTGAACGGCTCGGTCATCCGGGCAAAGGGCGCTGCGACCAGAAACCTACCCCGAGACCGGCAGTACGATCTGCGTCCTTTATGACCGCGACAATCCGCGCCGGAGCGCGCCCTATCCGCTGACGCTGGTGAATGTGGCAAACCCTGGCGCCGCGCGCCCGCGCCGTCTATAGTTAAAGATCTATGGCCCCACAGACCTACGCCAATCACCGCCAATTCGTGCCGCTTTACCACGTGGTGCTGCTCGGCGTGCTGGCACTGACCCTGCTCGGTTCCCTCGTGAACCTCTACGAGTCCCTGGGCGACCACCAGCGCCTCTACAGCGCGGCGCTCATTGTGGTCCTCACCGCCGCCATGCTGATGCTCTCGATCTTCTGCAGGGTCTTCGCCCTCAAGGCACAGGACCGCGCCATCCGCGCCGAAGAGAACCTGCGCCACTTCGTGCTCACAGGAAAGCCGCTGCCCGCGGGGCTCCAGGCACTTCAGATCGTCGCCCTGCGTTTTTCCTCCGATGGCGAGTTCCCCGCCCTGGCCGGGCGCGCCGCCAAAGAGGGGATGAAGCCCGACGATATCAAGCGCGCCGTAAAGAACTGGCGGGCCGACACCTACCGCGTCTGAATTAACCGCCGGCCGTCTGCGTGCGCGGCTGAATGTTCTGGTTCACGCGGAACACGTTCTGGGGATCGTATCGGGATTTGATGGCCGCCAGCCGGTCGTAATTCGGTCCGTAGCTGGCCCTCACCCGCTCCTGGCCTTCCTCCATCATGAAGTTCACGTAGGCGGCGCCGGCCGAATGCGGGTGCACGGCTTCCCAGTAGTCCTTCGCCCAGGAAGTGATCGGTCCACGGTTCGCCGCATCCGGATCGATACCCGCAATGACCTGCGCAAACGTCACGTCGCGGAACGCCCACGCCGTGTCCGCCGGCTTCACCCGGTGGACGGCCCCGTTGATCGGATAGAAGTGAGTCGTCGAGAGCGTGCTCGGCAGTTTCGAGCCGTGCGTTACGTGCAGCCGCACCGCTTCTTCGGTGATCTTTCCGACGAAGTCGGCTTTCCAGTACCATTGCAGCCCGGCGGGAAGCAGTGGATCGAACAGGCTCTGCAGCGCGGGAAACGGCATTGGCCCGACGTGCTCGAACAGCGGATGGCCGAAGCCTCGCACCGGACGGAGGACGCGCGCCGCGCTTTCCTCCTTCCCGAGGTAGCACCACACCACGCCGCAGACGGTCTGCCCGTGCAGCTTCTGCGGAAAGATAGGTGCCGGCGGAACTTCGAGAAAAGCATAGAACCCGCCCACATCTTCCGGCGCGCTTTCGATGTAATCGGCAAAGCGCCGCAGCACGCCGGCAGACTCCTCGAGCGGCCAGAACGTCGGCCCGCCGATCACCGTATCGACGGGGTTGCCGCGGAATAGAAACGATGTGACCACGCCGAAATTCCCCCCTCCGCCGCGCAGCGCCCAGAACAGGTCCGGGTTCTCGCCGGCGCCGGCGCGTACCAGGCGGCCGTCGGCCAGCACGACATCGGCTTCCAGCAGGTTGTCGATGGTCAAGCCGTACTTGCGGCTCAAGTAACCTAGCCCGCCGCCAAGCGTCAGGCCGCCGACCCCGGTCGTGGAAATGATGCCGCTCGGAACCGCCAGTCCGAAGGCATGGGTGGCATGGTCCACATCTCCCCACTGGCATCCCGCATCCACCCGCACCGTTCGGGTTTCGGGGTCGACCCGCACCGAACGCATACGCCGCAGGTCGATCACCAGCCCGTCGTCGCACACGCCTAACCCGCAGGCATTGTGACCGCCGCTCCGGATGGCCAGGGGCCACTGTTGTTCTCGCGCGAACCGCACGCAGGCGATGACGTCGGCCGCATCGGCAGCCTGCGCAATGGCTTTCGGCCGCCGGTCGATCATTCCGTTATAGACTTTGCGGGCGGCATCGTATTCCGGGTCTTCCGGCCCGATGACGCGGCCGCGCAGTTGCGATTGAAGCAAAGATGCCGTTGGTGGTGGCATAGAATCCCCTCCTACTTCCGATCCTATTTCCAGGACCGGCGAGGGGGCTATCCCGTGTATCCTCTACTCCCCGCTACTGTGCCGGCACTGCCGCCGGGTGAGCCGCCCGTTTGGTTACAAAGTATACGCCCAGCGCGAAAAGCACCGCGGAAATGTACTGCGACGTGTCGAGCGGTCCGTTGAACAGGTTGCCCTGCTCGTGGAAGCGGAAGAACTCCACCACGAACCGCACCGCGCCGTAGAGCATCAGGTAGAGGCCGATCACCGCGCCTTCCGGGTGCGCCCGGTGGATGCGCCAGAAGAGGATCCCGAAGATCAGGAACTCGGCGAACGATTCGTAAAGCTGCGTGGGATGGAGCGGGGTATTGAGCGGCACGCCCACCAGTTGGTTCGCCACCGGGTTCTTGAAGGTCACCGCCCACGGCAGGTGGCACTCCACTCCCCAGCAGCATCCCGCCGAAAAGCATCCCAGGCGCCCGATTCCATGCCCCAGCGCGATCCCCGGCGCGAAGATGTCGGCGGTCTTGAGCAGCGGCAGGTGGGTCTTCCGCATATACCACCACGACACCGCCAGGGCCGCGATCAGCCCGCCGTAGAAAACTCCGCCGGCCTGCAGCGTCGCCACCGAGAAAATCTCGCCCGGATGCTCGTAGTAGTAAGGTGCGTCCACCACGAACATCATCACCTTGGCCCCCGCAATGGCCGCCAGCGCGCAGTAGATCCCCAGGTTGGTGACCGTGTCGGGGTTCAGCTTCTGCTCTTTCGCCAGGCGCGCGATCATCCACAGCGCGACCAGGAAAGCCGCCGCCACCAGTACACCGTAGGTATGCAGAAACGATAGGTGAAAAATCTCAGGATACATTGGCCGCCTGCCGCTTGGCGCGAAGGAGATCGAGCAGCAGCAGGCCGCTGCCGATCACGATCGCGGAATCCGCCACGTTAAACGTGGGCCACTGATATTCGCCCACGTGGAAGAGCAGAAAGTCGGTCACCTGTCCCCATAGTAGCCGGTCCAACAGGTTGCCCGCCGCGCCTCCCAGGATCAGCGCGCATCCCCATACCGTCTTCCGGTCGAGCCGTTCGGCCTTCCAGAGCATGCCGCTGATCACCACCACCGCCGCGATGGAACCGATCACCAGCAGCAGGGTGCGCCACTCGGAGGTGGAATCGTTGAACATGCCGAACGCCACCCCGCGATTCTGCGAATGGACGATATCGAAGAAACCCGGAATCACCCGGTAGGTGTCGAGGAACGACACCCGCGATTCGATCAGCCACTTCGTGAAACGGTCGAGCGCCAGCACCGCGCCCGCCGCCCCGTACGCTTTCCAGCGCAGATCAGCCATTCAGAATCTCTTCCACCGCGTCCGCGCAGGAACCGCAGATCGTGGGGAACTTCCCGTTCGAGCCGACGTCCGTCGTGTACTTCCAGCAGCGCTCGCACTTGTCGCCCCCGGCGCGCTCCACACGCACTGCCAGCGGCGCATCTCCCTCGGCGCGCTCCAGCCCGACTTCGGAGACGATAAACAGCCCCGGCAGCTCGCCGGCATAATCTCTGAGCAGCGGGAACAGGTCACCATTGGCGGACAGACGAACACGGGCTTCGAGCGGCGCGCCGATCAGCTTCTCGTTGCGCGCGGTCTCCAGGCTCTTCAGGACATCATCCCTTACTCTCATTAGACGGTCCCAGTTGCCGGCGCGTTTCCGGGCCGCCTCGCCGATGCCCTCGCCCATCTCTCCGGCCTGCGGAAACCAGGCCGCGTGGACGCTGCCCTCGCGCCCCATCGCCAGCCACACTTCATCCGCCGTGAAACTCATGATCGGAGCCAGCAGCCGCACCAGCCCGTCCAGCAGCCGGTAAAGAGCCGTCTGCGCCGCCCGCCGCCCGATCGATTTCGGCGCGGAGGTGTAGAGCCGGTCCTTGAGCACATCGAAATACACCGAGCTGAGATCCACCGTCGCGAACGCATACACGTTGTGATACACACGGTGAAACTCGAAGTTGTCGTACCACGCGCGGCAGCGCGCGGCCAGGTCGTCGGCGCGCAGCAGGATCCACTGGTCCAGCTCCGCCAGCTCGCCGCCCGGCACCGCATCTTTCGCCGGGTCGAAATCGAACAGGTTCCCCAGCATGTAGCGGAACGTGTTGCGCAGCTTGCGGTAGGCGTCCGTCAGGCGCGTCTGGATGGTCTCCGACATGCGCACGTCTTCGTTGAAATCCACCGACGCCGACCACAGGCGCAGAATCTCCGCCCCGTGGTGCTTGATCACTTCTTCCGGCTCGATCGAGTTGCCGAGCGACTTGTGCATCGCCTTGCCCTCGCCGTCGAGCACCCACCCGTTGAGCGCGCACTCGCGGTAGGGCGCCGCGCCCTTCAGGCCCGTGCCCACCAGCAGCGAGCTATGGAACCAGCCGCGGTACTGGTCGCCGCCCTCGAGATACATATCGGCCGGCCACGGCAGCCCGTAGCGCTCGTTGAGCACCGCCAGGTGGCTCGATCCGGAATCGAACCACACGTCCAGAATGTCGCTCTCCTTGCTGAATTCGGCTCCGCCGCACTTCGGGCACCGGGTGCCCTCCGGCAACAGTTCGGCCGCCGTCCGCTCATACCAGACATCGGCCGTGTGCTCGCCGAACAGCTTCACGATGGTATCCAGGATCTTGCGGTCCGTCACCGGCTCGCGGCAGCCCTCGCAATAGAACACGATGATCGGCACGCCCCATACCCGCTGCCGCGAGATGCACCAGTCCGGCCGCGTCGCGATCATGTTCGAGATGCGCTCTTCGCCCCAGGAGGGAATCCAGCGCACCTTGCGCACCGCTGCGAGCGCATCCTCGCGGAAATGGTTGAGGTCCATTCCGATGAACCACTGCTCGGTGGCGCGGAAGATTACCGGGTGGTGGCAGCGCCAGCAGTGCGGATAGGAATGCGACAGCTTCTCGGTGGCCAGCAGTGCGCCGTGCCGCTTCAGAATCTCGATCACGATGGGGTTGGCTTCCCACACCGTCTTGCCGATGATCTCCTCGGGCAGCCGCCCGGTGGCGCCTTCCGCGTGAAAGAACCGGCCCCCCGAATCCACCGGGCAGAAGGTCGCGATGCCGTACTGCCGCCCGACGGCGTAATCCTCCTGGCCGTGTCCCGGAGCGGTATGGACCGCGCCCGTGCCCTGCTCCAGCGTCACGTGGTCGGCCAGAATCCCCAGCGAATCCCGCTCCAGGAACGGGTGATGGAACACCGTGTGTTCGAGCGCGGCTCCCGCGAATTTGGCAATCACCTGGGAATCGCGCCAGCCGCACTTTTCGGCGGTCGCCTTGAGCAGCTCCGCAGCCACGATGTACACATCGCCCGCCACATCCACCGCCACGTACTCGAACTTCGGGTGGAAGGCGATCGCCATGTTCGCCGGCATCGTCCAGGGCGTCGTGGTCCAGATCAGCCCGTAGACGTTGCGCCCGGCCAGGGCAGGGTCCACCTTCGCCGGGTCGGAAGTCATGCGGAACCGCACCCAGATCGAAGGGCTGCTGTGGTCTTTGTATTCGACTTCGGCTTCCGCCAGCGCGGTGCGGTCATGCGTGCACCAATGGACCGGCTTCAACCCCTTGTAGACATACCCGCGGTCCAGAAAATCGACAAACGCGCCGGCGATGACCGATTCGTATTGCGCGCTCATCGTCAGGTAGGGGTCGTCCCACTTCCCGAGCACGCCCAGGCGCTTGAAATCCTTCCGCTGCAGGTCGATGAACTTCTCGGCGTACTTGCGGCAGGCGCGCCGGATCTCGATCGCCGGCATCTGCGCTTTGCGCGCGCCCAGCTCGCTATCGACCTTGATTTCGATCGGCAGCCCGTGGCAATCCCAACCCGGAACGTAAGGCGAGTCGTACCCCGCCATGGTCTTCGATTTGACCACGAAGTCCTTCAGAATCTTATTGAACGCGGTGCCCAGATGAATCCGCCCGTTGGCATAGGGCGGCCCGTCGTGGAGGACGTACATGGGGCGCCCGGCGCGGGCAGCCCGAATCCGGCCGTAGAGATCCTCCTTCTCCCACCGCTCGAGCGTCTTCGGCTCGGCCTGCGGCAGGTTGGCCTTCATCGAGAAACTGGTCTTCGGCAAATTGATGGTTTGCTTCAGGTCGACGGTTTTGGAATCCATTTGTTCGGGGTAAATTCTATGGTAGCAGGCGAAGCAACCGGCCGGTGCCGGTCCGCCCGCGTCCCACGCCGCGACAACGCGTCCCGAAAACGGACAGCGGCCGGCCGCCCCGGCTGTGCGACCATTTCATTTGCGGCGGCACCAAACGTGCTTCTTCCGCATCGTACATGTGTATGCCGGCTATCGAGATCGCGTCAGGTGCTGCGGAACAGGTACCACCCTATCGAGTGCTCATCTGCGACGATCAACCCGACGTCCTGGAGGCCCTGCGGCTGCTCCTGAAGGGCCAGGGCTGGCAGACCGTTTCCGCCGACTCGCCCGAGGCCCTCATGGCCCAGGTCCGGACCGGCTCCTTCGACCTGATCCTGGTGGATCTGAACTATACCCGCGACACCACCTCCGGCGCCGAAGGCATCGACCTGCTGGCGAACCTGGAGGCCGAAGGCAACTCCACGCCGGTGATGGTGATGACCGCCTGGAGCAGCTTCGAGCTGGCGGTCGAAGCGATGCGCCGCGGCGCCTGCGACTTCATCCAGAAGCCCTGGGACAACGACCGCCTCCTGGCCGCCATCCGCAAACAGGCCGAATCCGAGCGCCGGCGCAAATCCGAACTGGAAATCGCCGCCAACGTGCAGCAGAAGCTCTTCCCCCGCAACCTGCGCCCCCTGCAAACGCTGGATTACGCGGGCCATTGCGTGGCGGCGAAGGAAGTGGGCGGCGATTACTACGACTTTCTGGAAATCACCGACCAGTCCATGGGCTTCGTTCTGGCGGACGTCTCCGGCAAGGGCGTTCCGGCCGCCCTCCTCATGGCCAACCTGCAGGCCTGCTTCCGCAACCAGCAGCCCGGCGCGCTGCTGCGGCCGGCCGACGTGCTCGAGGGCGTCAACCACCACTTCTACGAATCCACAGCCGCCGAACGCTTCGCCACCCTCTTCTTTGGCGGGTACGACGACCGCACCCGGCGCCTGCGCTACGTCAATTGCGCGCACGTGGCTCCCATTCTGCTTCGCGCCGGCGGCGAAATCGAGCGGCTGGAACCCACCGCCCTCATGCTGGGAGCGTTTCACAACTGGCACTGCCGGGAGACGCAGACCGATCTGCGTCCGGGCGACACCCTGGTGATCTATTCCGACGGCGTCACCGAGGCCGGAATCGAGCGCGGAAATGAGTTTGGGGAAGAGCGCCTGCTCTCCCTGTTGTGCGAGCACCGCGGCGGTTCCGCCGACCTGCTGGTACACACCGTCATCGACGCCGTGGCGCGGTTCAGCGGCGCATCCCGCACCGACGACGTGACCGTGGTCGCCTTGCGCGCCCGCTGATCACTTCATGGCGGCGTAGCGGGCGTAGGCCTCGCGAATTCCGGCCGCGTTGGTATCTCCGGGGTGAATCAGCAGACGAAAGCGGAAGCGCAGGGGCTGGCCCGGCCGGATCGTCAGGCTGCCGTCGCGCGACTTGTCGTTGGTAAAGTCGTGGACTCCGAAGATGTTTGTCGCGAACAGGCCGTAACCCCTGGCGTGCCAGTAGGTTGGATAGCGTGGATTGCCGGGGTTATCGAAGATCGCCACGCCGACCGGCTGGCCGTCGATGATGCCCGAATAGTCCACCCACTCGGAGCGCTTGCCCCACACGTTCTTCTCGCCCACCTTCCCCTGCGCGTTCACCATGCGGCCGGTGCGCTTGGGCTCGGCGATCCCTTTCGGCTGGTCCTCTTCCAGGGCCGGAGCCAGGCGCATGGCGAACATGCCTTCCTTGGTATCCCCGAAAGTGACCTTCTCGTCGGGCGAAAGCGTGATGTCGAAGTCGATGATGCGAAGCTGCGGATCCGAGTAGAACGTCATCCTGCGCGATTCGTGGAGCAGCGTTTCGCCCGTGGGGATCTTCCACTCGAAGACGGCCTCGATCGTGCCCGTCTTCTTGCCGCTGCTGACCCGCTCCACCTGTTTCAGCACGACCCGTCCCTTCCCTTTGCCCGAACCCTCCTGCGACTCTTCGTTGGCCCAGAAGTTGTAGCCGTTCACGTCGCCGTGCGTGAACC
This sequence comes from Bryobacterales bacterium, assembly GCA_963778675.1. Classification (GTDB taxonomy): domain Bacteria; phylum Acidobacteriota; class Terriglobia; order Bryobacterales; family Bryobacteraceae; genus CAWCDJ01. Next base: position 919,333 of record CAVZVI010000014.1, on the reverse strand, counting down.
ACAGGCCGGTGTGGTGCGGATGATCGTGGGTCTCGCCGGGGATGTCGGCCACCATGGGGAATCCGCGGGTGACCATGACTCCGGAGGCGGCTCGCAGCGGGGCCAGGTAGGGCTTGACGGTCTTGGGCCCGATCCAGAACTCGGTGAACGGCTTGCCGTCGATATCCACCGAGATCTTCTCTTTCCCCTGCTGCTTGATCAGAACTTGGCCGCTCAGGGAAACGGCGGCGGCGAGACAGATCAGGAACCGGCCCATGTTCAAGAGTAGAACACAAAACCGGACGCGGTCAGCGAGACACCTGGGTCTGGTTCACCCGGGCTTCCTCGCGAAGTTCGCGGGCCTGCACCGTCGTCACGTGGCGATCCATGGTATCGATCAGCAGCCTGGCGATTTGCGCAGCCTCGCGCCGCCCTTTCAGCAGGACCGGACAGGCTTCGGGAGAGATCTTCCGGGCGGCGATGAGAGTCTTGCGCGCGTCGGGAAGCGCCTCGTCCACTACCACCAGGCCGATGCGGCTGCGCTCGCGGCGGAGTTCAGCCAGCGCCGCTTCCCCGGTAGCTACGACGTGGATGATGTAGCCGCGGGGCTCCAGCGTGGAGGTCACAGCGAACCGGTCGTCCGCCTGCCTGGAAAGGATCAGCACGTCGGGACGGTCCGGTCTTTGCGCCGGTCCGAGGAGCGCCACAGCTCCGGCTACCCTTCTCACGCTCCAGTTGATGCGATCTCTTGGAACAAAGGAAACCGTGAACACGGCCACCATCAGGAGGATCAGCCCCACCGACCAGTCATAGCTGCGATCTGATTTCCCGGTCATCTTGCCCTACGACCCAATTATCATTAACTTTAGTCGTAGGGGAAAGTCCTGCCCGTAACATCGACGTAATGGGACTTTTCGGGCCGATTGGCCTAGGGGCCACCTGATGATCGTTGTTTTGTGAGTGGCTGGTTAGTGCCGGGGGATTGGAACGGCGACCCGCCAGCAGCCGGTGGTTTCGCCGATTGGCCGGACTTTAGCGGCACGGGCGGCCGATACTTCCTTGAGAACCTGCATCGCGAGCTGTTCGATCGCATTCAGGGCGGGATCGTTCTGTCGCAGTCCGTCTGCCGGGAGTGCGGCAAGCCGGAGCGCCATCTCGGCAACCTGCTTCGCTAACTGGTCCATGCTATCGATTCCTTGGGCAGATGATGAATCTCCCCACGTTCATGGTAGGTCCGGGCCGCTCCGGCGGATACTCGCTTTGGATATTAGCCGGCTATGAAAATCGTCCTGGCGGTTCCAGTCAGAAGACATATTTCAGAGCGAACTGGATCAGCCGGGGAGCCACGGAATTCTGGGTCACGACGCCAAACGTGGCGGTGCCGAGCGTAGTGCCGGGGTTCGAAAATTGCGGGTGGTTCAACGCGTTGTAAAGCTCCATCCGGAACCCCAGAAGGGCATTCTCGTGGAGCCCGCCGACGCGGGCGGTCCGGCCCACGGAAAAGTCGGTGTTCAACTGGCCGGGTCCCGAGAGGATGCTCTGTCCCGAAGTGCCGTAACCCGTCGCGCCATCGGAGCCGATCGCCGCGGGCGCGCAGATCGCATCGGTGCGGATCCAGCGGCTCAGCCGATCGGTCTCCGCCCCCGGCGTGACCAGGCCGGCATACGACGCCCCCGGACACAGAGTGACGGTCGAAGGCGCCGCGCGGCCGTACACGCCGCCTCCGTTCGGATCGGAGAGCGTCATCGGCAAGCCGCTCTGCACGATGATGATCCCGGCCAGCGTCCAGTCTCTGGACAGGACGCCCGCGACGCCCCGCCCCTGCGTAAACCGCGGCAGCTCGTAGTCGAAGTTGGTGGCGAACCGGTGCGTGCGGTCGAAGCCGGCCCGCGCCCAATCGAGCGCGAGGTTTGCCGGATCGTTGTAGATACTGGTGTCGGCGGCGGCCCTCGAGTAGGTGTAGGCCGCCTGGAACGTCAGCCCGTGAGCGGCATGGCGGCGCAGCGTGACCTGCAGGCTGTGGTACGCCGACGATCCCTCGAATCCATTCTGCGAAAGGGCGGTGGGGGTTTCGCCGAGAACCGGTACCCGCAGCTTGGCGTTCTGGGAGGTATTGGTGGTGATGCAGTGGGATGCCACGCCGTCGTAGCCGCAGTTCACGGGACCGGCGGCGCTCGCCAGCAGCGGCTGGTTCAGGCCGCGGGCAATCAACAGGCGGCGCCCTTCGGAACCCACGTAGCCGATATCGAGCGACAGGTCGCGATGCAGGCGGAGCTGGGCGCTCAGGTTCCACTGCTGGAGCAGCGGAACCTGGTAGTCCGGCCCGGCCACGCGGTCGGAGAGCTGCGACGTGGGAGTGCGCGGAACGTACCCGAGTGTGACCGCCGGGAAAGGTTGCTGCAGGCTCGAGAGATTGTTGCTGGCGTCCGTGTTCGTGAAGCCCTGGGAAAAGGGCGGCGGGGTGAACAGGGGGGTGCCGGCGGCATTTCCGCTGTAGGTGGGCGCCTGGTAGAACCAGCCATAGCCGCCTCGCAGCGAAAGCGGCGCGCCGCCGCCCAGCGGCTGCCAGGCGAATCCGAAGCGCGGCGCGAAGGTATCGAGCGGCGCATCGTTCCGGTAGAAGCTGTTGGTGGTCCGCACCAGCACTCCTTCCGGCGGCGGACCGAATCTCTGCCCGGTGTAAGGGTTCACGAGGTTCGGATCGTAGTTCGCCGCCACGGTGTTCCCGGCCAGCGTTCCGGAAGCCGGCGGAACGGGCGAATCGAGGAACAGCGAAGGCCAGGCGTTGCCGATGGTGCCGCGCGCATCGGTAGCCGGACCGAGGTACTCCCAGCGCAGTCCCAGGTTCAGGGTGAGCCGGGAGGTCAGCTTCAGGTCGTCCTGGAAGAACAGGGCGGCCGAGACGCTCCGGAAATCGTACTGCGTTTCTCCCAGCGGTCCGACTCCTTCATTCGCCTGGATGCTCTGAATATTGCTCCGTCCGGAGGGGCTGCGGTTGCCGGCCGCGCTCAACCCGAGCAGGAAATCGTCGAAGGTCTGGAACACCACGCGGCCGCGTGCCGTGCCCAGGTCGTCGCGCCAGTTGGATTGAGAAAGGAAGAACGCCCCGGTGCGAATGCGGTGCCGGCCGTGCACCCACGAGAGGTTGTCGGCTGCCAGCAGGTATTGGTTGCGGGTGGCGAAGTCGTTGCCCAAAGTGCCGAACAGCCGGAAGCTGCCGAGCGGCCCGAGCACGGTGGTCTCCGGCGGCTGGTCGAGAAAGCGGTCGGCCGGCGTGATGCCGAGCGAGGTTGCGGCGGGCACGTCCACGCCCCAGGCGCTCTGTGTGGTCCGCGTGAATCCGGTTCGGGCTTCGTTCACCAGGTTGGCGGTGACGCTGGAGGTAACTCCCAGGCTCACGACGTAATCGTGCGCGTTCAGGCCCTGCGGCGTGCCGTCGCCGGGAACCATCGGCGCACCCGGATAGCCCGATGGCGAGCCGAACGTCCGGTACTGATCGATGGTGGTGAAGTAGGCGCGCGCGGCGACGGTGTTTCGCGGGGTCGCCAGGTAGTCGCTGTTGATCATGAACTGGTTTTCGCGATAGGTGGAAGGCTGGCTGTACGAAGAAAAGCCGAGGCCCGCGTTGGAGCCCGAAGACAGAATCGTCTGCGGCACCGGGACCAGGTAGGAACCATCGGGATTCTTCCGCTGCAGAATCGCCAGCGCGGCCGGATTGATCGGGGCTGTCGAGCCGGTGTTCTGGTTGCGGCAATCGAGCTGTTTTCCGCCGGCAAAGGTCAGGTATCGCGCATCTCCGGGATGATTGCCGGGGCAGAATTGAGCGGCCAGGGCGGCAGCCGAGCGGTCGCTGGTGAGGGGCGGCAGGATGGCGTTCGAAGTGGAAGTGGTGTCCAGGCCGTTCACCTGCCGGGTTCCCTGGTAGGAGCCGAAGAAGAAGAGCTTGCCGCGCCGGACGGGCCCGCCCACGGTTCCGCCGAACTGGTTCTGCTTCAGGTTCGGCTTGGGCTGCCCGGTGGAGTTGCGGAAGAACGAGTTGGCGTTGAGCGCATCGTTGCGCACAAACTCCCACAGGTTGCCGTGATACTCGTTCTCTCCGCTCTTGGTGATGAGAGTCGTGCTCCGCGCGCCGGCGCCGTAAACGGCATCGTACTGGGACGTTTGCACCTTGAGCTCGGAAACGGTGTCGGGGTTGGGAACCGCGCTGGGGGCGTAGGCTCCGTCGAGCGTATAGCTCCCCGCGCTGGTGTTGCCGTTGACGTTGACGCTGCGGGTGCCGCGGCCGAGCGTTCCGGCGTTGTTGACGTCGGCGACGGAACCGGAACTCATCGACACGACCTGCGTCAGGTCGCGGGTGGTGAGCGGAACGGCCGTGATGGTCTTGGCATCGATCAGGGTGCCGGTGGCGGAGGTCGCCACGCTGAGGCGGCACTGGCACTCCACGGGCTCGGAAGAATTTCCGGCTTCGAGCACGGCTTCGAGCGCCGGCACTTCCGAGACGTCTACGGCTACCTGCGAGAGGCGCGCCGTCTTGAAGCCCGGCGCCTGAAACTCGACTTCGTAATCGCCGGGAGCCAGCAAAGAAAAGCCGAAGCTGCCGTCTTCACCGCTGGCCGTGGTTCGCGTCTGCCGGGTCACGGACTGGGTCAGCGAAACGGTGACATTCGGAATGCCGCGGCCCGAGGAATCGGCAACCGTTCCGGAGAGCCCGCCCGTGGACGCCGATTGCGCGAAGGCCGGCGGGACATTTCCGAAGAGTAAGATCAGCAGGATCGCTCGAACCATGAGAATCCGCATTGTAGCTTGCGGCGCCCGCATAAACGGGACAAAAAGGTCTGAGAATTTCCGCGCCCACCTCCGACTAGTGTTCGGAACCCAAACCATGCCGCTCCCGCAACCCGTCTCCACGTCCGGGCGCACTCGCCGAGTGCCCGCCCGCCAGGCTGCTCCGATCGTCACAACGGATGAAGTAGTGGAAGAGCTCAAGCAGATCAAAGCTGCCCTCATCACATACCGCAAGTTGATCGAGAAGATTCGCCGCGACCTGGCAGCCTGAGTTTCCGCGCGGCGGCAAGCCGGGGGTTACACTGTTACGGAGATCCGCGGGCAGGAGTTAGGCCGCGGCATCCCGCAGGAGAACCCGTTCATGTCGAAGCGCAATTGGTTGGCCCCCGGTTCGTTTCTGATTGTCTTGTTTTGCGCCGGCCTGCAGCCGGCGTTCGCGGCAACCCGTCTGCTGCGTACGCCTACGGTGAGCGCAAACGCCATCGCCTTCGCGTATGCGAACAACATCTGGATCACCGGACGCGAAGGAGGGACGGCGCGGCGCCTGACCAGTTTCCAGGGCCAGACTACGAATCCCCATTTCTCGCCGGACGGCAAGTGGCTGGCGTTCAGCTCGGAATATGCGGGCAACACCGACGTCTACGTGGTTCCGGCCGAGGGCGGTGAGCCGAAACGGCTGACCTGGCACCCGGGCGCCGATGTCGTCCAGGGGTGGACCACCGACGGCAAGAACGTCCTCTTCACTTCGACGCGAGACACGTGGGCGCCGAGCGGCGCGCCCCGCTTCTGGACGGTGCCGGCGCAGGGCGGTGTCGAGGAACCGCTGACCCTGCCGCGCGGTTACCAGGGCAAGTTTTCGCCCGATGGCACGCACATCGCCTATCGCATGAACAACTCCTGGGACGAAGAGCGCCGCAACTACCGCGGCGGGCAGAACCGTCCCATCTGGATCGTCGACCTCAAGAGCTACGACCTCGTTTCGCCGCCGTGGAACGGCTCGAAGGATATGGACCCCGCGTGGGTGGGCGATACCGTCTACTTCATCTCGGATCGCGACGGCGTGGCCAATGTCTGGTCTTACGACACGCGGTCGAAGAAGCTGGCGCAGGTCACGCGCTTCACGGATTTCGACGTGAAGTCGCTCGATTCGGGCGCCGGCGTAGTGGTCTTCGAGCAGGCCGGCTACATTCACGAGCTCGATCCGAAATCCGGCCGGAGCCATATCGTCAACATCACCGCCACGGGCGATTTCCCGTGGATGATGCCGCGGTGGGAAGACGTGACCAGCCGCATGACCAACCTGGCGCTCTCGCCGACCGGCAAGCGCGTGGTGGCCGAAGCGCGCGGCGAGATCTTCACGATTCCCGCGGAGAAGGGCGACGTGCGCAACCTGACGCATTCGAGCGGCTCGGCCGAGCGCGACCCGGCGTGGTCGCCCGACGGCAAGTTCGTCTCCTATTTCAGCGATAAGTCGGGCGAGTATCAACTGGTGATTGAAGCTCAGGACGGTCTCACGCCGCCGCGCACCATCGCGCTGCCGAAGCCGACCCACTACTACACGCCCTCCTGGTCGCCCGATTCCAAGAAGCTGGTCTATACCGATACGAACCTGAAGGTGTGGGTGCTGGACGTGGCCAGCGGCGAGACCAAGGTGATCGGCAGCGACCCGTGGATGGTGCCGTCGCGCACGCTCAACCCGGTTTGGAGCCCCGATTCCAAGTGGGTGGCGTATGCCGGCCGGCTGCAGTCGCTGTATCACGCGATCTTCGTGAGCAACGTGGAGACAGGCGAGGCGAAGCAGGTGACCGACGGCCTGGCGGATGCGGTATGGCCCGCGTGGGACGCCAGCGGCAAGTACCTGTGGTTTCTCGCCTCGACCGATTTCGGCCTGAAATCGCAGTGGCTCGATATGACCTCGTACGATCACGAAGAGGATTTCGGCCTTTATTTCGCCGTGCTGAAGAAGGGCGAGCCGACTCCGTTGAAGCCCGAAAGCGACGAGGACCATGGCGTGGGGACGGCCGGTCCCGCGACTCCGGGTGGCGGACGGGGAGGGCGCGGCGGCGCGCCGCCGGCCGAAGGCGCGCAAGGTGAAGCCCCCGCCGCACGGACGCCGCGCGCGCCGGTGAACGTGCCGATCGATTTCGACGGGATCCAGCAGCGCATCGTCGCAGTGTCCGGAGTACCCGTGCGGCAGTATTCCGAGCTCCGGGCCGGCGTGGCCGGAGACGTGTACTACCTCGAAGCCGGCGCAGGCGGACCGGGCAACCCCGGCGGTATCCTGCACCGGTATCGCCTGAGCGACCGCAAGACCGCGGTTTTCATGAACGGCGTAACCGGCTACGATCTCAGCGCCGACGGCCACAAGCTGGTCTATCTCACGCGCGGCGCGGGCGCAGGCGGCCGCGGGCGAGGCGGCGCGGGCGGGCCTCCGGCGCCGCCCTCGGTGTTCCTGGTGGATGCCGACCGCCAGCCTCCCCAGGCCGGACAGGGGCGCCTCAATTTCGCGCTGCGCATGTACCTGGAACCGCGGGAGGAGTTCAAGCAGATCTTCTACGAAGGCTGGCGCAACCAGCGCGATTACCTCTACGTTCCGAACATGCAGGGCGCCGACTGGCCGAGGATGAAGGAGATGTACGGCCAGCTCCTGCCCTACGTGATGCACCGCGCCGACCTGAACTACCTGCTCGACAACATGGGTTCGGAGATCGCCATCGGCCACTCGTTCGTGCGCGGCGGAGACATGCCCGCGGTGCCGAGTTCGCCGGGCGGCCTGCTGGGGGCCGATTTCACAATCGACAGCGGCCGCTATAAGATCACCCGCATCTACGACGGCGAGAGCTGGAATCCCGATCTGCGCGCGCCGTTAGCCGAACCGGGGCTCGACGTGGCGGTGGGGGATTACATCCTGGCCATCAACGGGGAGCAACTGCAGGCTCCCGACAATATCTACCGCCTGCTCGACGGCACGGCCAACCGGCAGACCGCGCTTACGGTCAACAACCGGCCGTCGATGGACGGTGCGCGGCAGATCACGGTGGTTCCGGTGGCCAACGAGCAGGGCCTGCGGACGCGCGCCTGGGTGGAATCCAACCGCCGGCTGGTGGACAAGCTCTCCGGCGGCAAGCTGGCCTATGTGTACCTGCCGAATACCGGGCAGCCCGGCTACGCCAGCTTCAACCGCTACTACTTCGCGCAGCAGGAGAAGCAGGGCGCGATCATCGACGAGCGGTACAACGGCGGAGGCTCGGCCGCCGACTACATCATCGACGTGCTGCAGCGGGATTTCGACGGCTACTTCAACAATGTGGCGGGGGACCGCTATCCGTTCACCAGCCCCTCGGCAGGCATCTGGGGACCCAAGGTGATGATCATCAACGAAATGGCGGGCTCGGGCGGCGACCTGATGCCGTGGATGTTCCGCCATCGCAAGATCGGCCTGCTGGTGGGCAAACGCACCTGGGGCGGACTGGTCCACACGGCCGACACTCCGCCGTTCATTGACGGCGGAACGATGATCGCGCCGCGCGGCGGGTTCTTCACGCGCGAGGGCAAGTGGGCCGTGGAGAACGAAGGCGTGGCGCCCGACGTGGACATAGAGAACTGGCCGAAGGACGTGATCGCCGGCCACGACCCGCAGCTCGAGCGCGGCGTGGAGGAGGCGATGCGGATGCTGAAGGAGAAGCCGGTGACCCGGCTGAGCACCGAACCTACTCCGCCGACCTGGGGAGCGCGCAAGACGCCGATGGGCGCCGCCGGGACGGCCGGAGGCGGACAGCAGTAGCCCGCGGCGATCCTGCCGGCGATGTTCGCGGCAGCCGCACGGGCCAGGCCGGCGCACGCATCGAGTTCTAAGCCGTGGTATCCTCTGCTAACCGGACGGGGCTTGCGTAACTCGCCGCCCATCCGGCGCAGAGACCACAATGCCCAACAGTCTGAGGATGCTCCTTCGTCTCGCCGTGCTGATCGTGCTGCTCAGCCCCGGCCACCGGCTTCGCGGACAGAGTGAACCGCACTACCAGGTCGTACTCTCGAGGGACGTAATGGTCGCGATGCGGGATGGGGTCAAGCTCGCGACGGACATCTACCGTCCGGCGGTGAACGGCGCTCCGGTGGAGGGCAAGTTCCCTACCCTGCTGATGCGCACGCCGTACAACAAGACGACTCGCGCGACGGGGTTTGCCCAGTACTTCGTGTCGCACGCCTACGTGGTCGTGGTGCAGGACGTGCGGGGACGTTACCACTCCGAAGGGCACTGGCGGCCGCTCCGCGATGACGGAGAGGACGGTTTCGACACCGCGGAGTGGATCGGCCATCAACCGTGGTGCGACGGCGGAATCGGAACGCTGGGAACGTCGTACGAGGGCGGCACGCAGCACGCTCTCGCCATCGCCAACGCTCCGTTCGTGAAGACGATGATCCCACTCTTCTCGATGTCGGATGTCGGCCTGTACGGAGTGCGCCACAACGGCGCGTTCGAGCTGCGCTGGTTGAACTGGGTGTTCTCGATGGGCGACCCGTCGGGCGCTCCCAACCTGGCCGCCGCGACCCGCGCCGCGAGCGACCCGGCCGCCGCACCCGCCCTGGCGGACCTTACCAACCACGTCCGGGATTATATATCGGCGCTGCCCCTGCGCCGGGGCACAACGCCGCTGAAGTTCGCGCCTGACTACGAGAAGTTCCTGGTTGAAGCGATGAGCGGCGACAAGGCATGGAGCGAGATGGGGGTCGACGTCGTCGATCACCTGCAGACCTATAAGGACATCCCCATCTATCACGTGACCGGCTGGTACGATTCGTGGGCGCTCCAGGTTGCGAACCTCAACTACGCGGGCCTGCGCAAGAGCAAGAAGAGCCCGCAGCGGTTGATCGCCGGCCCATGGATTCATAGCAGTCCCGGCCTCAGCTACGCCGGCCAGGCCCAGTTCACTCCGGACGCGGCCATCGACCTCAACGCTTTCGAGCTGCGCTGGTTCGACCATACGCTGAAGAACGCGGACAACGGCGTCGATCGCGAGGCGCCGGTGCGGATCTACGTCATGGGAGGCGGAGACGGGCATAAGACGCCCGAAGGACGGATCTTCGCCGGCGGCCATTGGCGCGACGAACAGGAATGGCCCCTGGCAAGGACGAAGCCGACGGACTATTACCTGGGCGCCGGCGGCATCCTCTCGACCGAGAAGCCGGCAGCTCACCAGCCGACGACTTACCTCTTCGACCCGCGCCACCCGGTGCCGACGCTCGGCGGAAATGTCTCCTCCCAGGGAACGCTCTCTACGCAGGGCGCGGCCGATCAGCGATGCAGCCCCGACATGTGGCTCTGCAGGGATCGAAACCCGCTCTCGGCACGTAACGATGTCCTCGTTTATCAGACGCCGCCCTTGACGGAGGACATCGAGGTGACGGGGCGTCTGATTGTGAAGCTGTGGGCCTCGTCCGACTCGCCGGACACGGATTTCACCGCCAAACTCATCGACGTCTACCCGCCGAACAAGGACTTTCCAGCCGGAGTCGATCTCAACATCGGCGACAGCATTGTCCGCGCGCGTTACCGGAACGGCCCGGGGAGAGCCGAGTTGCTGACGCCAGGGCGGCCGTATGAATTCACGATCGAGATGTATCCGACGTCGATTGTGTTTGCGCGCGGGCACCGCATCCGGCTCGACATTTCCAGCAGTAACTTCCCGCGCTTCGATGTGAACCCGAACACGGGCGAGCCCTTGAACGATAACCGCCGCTGGCATATCGCGGAGAATACGGTCTACGCCGATCCAGAGCATCCGTCGCATATCGTCCTGCCCATTATTCCGGCGCAGAAGTAAGTTGTTACGCGGGTGATTTTTTCCGTTTTGCAGTTGAGTACTAGGACTACCCGTGTAGGGCATACGCAGTATTGTCGGCCGGAGCATTCGCCATCTATGCTGAAGTCACGTTCAAGGTAACCGCAATTCTTCTCCTGCTTGCCGGGCCGGTCCGGCTTCTCAGTGCCGATACGGTGGTTCTCTCGCTTTTCCCGCCCGGCGGGAATTCGCCCATCAACTTCGAGGCCGAGCGCTCCAATGTCATGAGCATGGCGACCGGATACATGGCTACGGGCGACGTATCCATGGTCACGCCACTCGGTAAGATTCCGCTCCTGGGAGCCAGCCTGTTTTTTGCTTTTGGTCCGGGGTCGCAGCAGATTCAGAGCCTGCGCGGTACCGCGTTCGTCCCATCACCATTTACGTCGGCCAATGCCGACATCGCGAATCCCGTGATGGCGGAGATAGGATTCGATCTTGGCAAGAACCTGGACCTGGGAGTGCCTGTGGCCGCCGACCGCACCTATATCTACTTCAAGTTCGACGCCGGGCTGGAAATGAAGGTAGGCGCGACCAACGACCCGAACGATACAAAGGCATTTTCTATCTCGGTGCCCGCGGGCGTTTCGGCACTCGAGTTACTCGATCCCTTGGATCCATTCTATTACATCTCCGGAGGGCTAGTTACACCGGACTCGCCCAGCGCTTCGAAACCCGGAGGCGGGGCGGTGAATAAGCCGGAATCGTCCGACGCGAGCGCCATCGAAAAGATCGGCGTGGGCGCGTCGATCCAGGGGCTGATTCCCTTTCAGCCGCAGACTACTTACGGAATCCAGGACCAGGCAAAGCCATTCTCCGGGAACCTGATTCTCTCAGGGAGCGTGGAGGTCCCGGATCTTCCGCTGGCGGTCGATGGGTACGAGATCACCGGCGTCGTGCCGCAAAGCGCCAACCCGACCTTCTACTCTCTCGGTATCGTGCCCGGCCTGTCGCCGTGGACGCAGATGGGGATCAACGGCAATCTGAGCCTGGCGTACAAGTTTCTGAAGCTGGCGAAACTGGGAAAGATCGCCGATTTCTCGTTCAAGCTGGGCAGCGCCAGCGCCGCGGTCCAGACGGTGAACTCGGTCCGGCAGTGCTACTTCAGCGGGATCATGCAGCCCGACACTTCGTGGATTCCGGATTGGATGCCCTTCAAACCCGAGGATCAGGAACGCGCCTACGGGTATCTGAGCTCCCAATTGACGGACTTCAAGCTCCACACCGACGGCCGGTTCGCCGTGGATGCGACCGAGTTCGGCAAGCTGACGGGCGTGCCGCTGAGCGACATCCTGGAATCCACCGGTACGATGAACATCGACCAGAACGGCTACTTCCTCAGCGCGGAAACCTCGGGCAACCTGGGTCCGCTGGGCGCGTCGGACAGGCAGACCCAGGTATGGATCCCGTTCGAAGGCTTCGAGAACGCCTATCTCCAAACATCGGGGCTGCTGCGGGTGGCCAACGTTCTATCGGTTCAGGGACAGGCGAAACTCTCGGGCACGGGCTTCGCCATCGGCGGCAAGATGGCCAACACGAATCTCGATATCGACGTAGGCGCGCAGATCGCCCGCAGCCAAAGCGGGTCTCTTTTCGTGCAGGGTACGATGTCGGTTCCGCCGCAATTCCAGCCGGACTTCGACAGCGCCATCGAATCGGCGGCCGCCACGGCGCGGCAGGCGGTATCCCAGCAATACGACGCTTACCAGCAGGCCACCAAGAACTACAACTTCGAGCTGAGCCTTCGCGGGGTCAGGGCCCTGATTCCGCCCCTGTGCGACGCGGTCAATTCGGCGATCGACTCCGGGATCAAGACTGCCTTCGCGAAGTGGCCGTCGGCTTTTGGCATCGACCTTCCGGGCAAATCGGCCGCCGAGACCGATGCACGGAACCAGGCGGCCCCCTATAAGCAGAGAATGACGACGTTGAAGGCGGCGGTGCTGCAGCCTGACGGCGATGCCGCCCGAGCCGCCCTGAAGGCGGCGCTGCAGGACGTGCTCAACCATCCGCGGATCGTCGTCAAGGTGGCGGTCCTGGGTACGATCGTCGACCGGCAGATTCTGAGCTCGTCGCAGACGAGCGAACTGCAAACGGCGGTCGCAGCCGTGGATGCGCTGCCGGATGTGAGCAACCAGTTGATCCAGGCGCAGAAGATCTGGGATGCCGCACCCAAACAGGACGTGCTGCAGGCCACGGCGGACGCGATTCAGACCGGCACCGGCGCGGTTCCCCGAATCACGGCCATCGGCTTTAACCAGCCGCTCTTCGCCTCGCCGTTCCAGGTGTTCGCGGACGTCAGTACGGGGAGTAAGACGACGCGGGTGACGGTGCCATTCGACCCGAGCAACCCGGCAGCGCTGGGGAAGGTTGTGGGAGTGGCGTTCTCAGCCACGCTCTCCACGCAGGCGCTGACCGCGCCGCCGTCCGGCGCGAGCGGCCCTCTGCCGGCGATCGCGCCCGATGGGGTAGTGAGCGCCGCCGGCTATCAGGCCACGATTTCGCCCGGCTCGTGGGTAGCGATCTACGGCCAGAACCTGGCGCCCGATACGCGGACGTGGCGCGCGGATGAGATTCACGACGGCGTGCTGCCGACCGAACTCGACGGCGTGAGCGTGACGATCGACGGCAAAGCGGCGGCGGTCTATTACATCAGCCCGACACAGATCAGCGCACTGGTACCTAACAGCGCAAGTTCCGGCCTGGTGCAGGTGTACGTAACGAGCGGCGCCGGCAGCAGTGTGCCCTCGTTCGTCACGATCGCGCAGGCGGCGCCTGCCTTGTTCGAGTGGCGCGGTACGAACGGCCAGGCGTTCGCGGTCGCGACGTATACCGACTTCCGGCACGCGGGCGATCCGGCGGTTCTCGCGGATCCCACGGCGACACCCGTGAAGCCCGGCGACACGATCATCCTCTGGGGCACGGGCTTCGGCCCCACCGATCCGCCCACGGGGGACGGCCTGGCCACCCAGCCCGCGAAGCTGGCGGACGCGCCGGAGGTGACGATCGGCGGGATGCCAGCGGACTATATAGGCGGCGCCGTGACTCCCGGTTTCGCGGGCTTGTACGAGATCGCGGTCCGCGTACCCGACGTGCCCGACGGCGCGCAGGTGGTGGTTGTGACGACCGGGGGAATGTCGTCACCCGCCAACGTCTACCTGAGTGTGTCCCACTGACAGGTTAGACGGAGCGTTCCAGAAAGATCTTGACGGGACCGGTTTTCGGCAGTACTGTTGCACGGAACAGGAGTAACACGTATGCCGAAGTATCTGATTCAGGCCAGCTACACGACCGAAGGATTACAAGGCCTCTTCAAGGACACCGCATCGGGCCGCAAGGCCGCAGTGCAATCGGCGGTGAAAGCGGTCGGGGGAAAGCTCGAGGCGTTTTACTACGCCTTCGGCGCCGACGATGCCGTTATTCTCGTGGACCTGCCCGATAATGTCACGGCAGCGGCCGTCGGTTTGACGACGTCCAGCTCCGGAGTAGTGCGCACGCGGACGACGCCTCTACTTACGGTCGAGGAAGTCGACCAGGCGCTGAAGGTCCAGACGAAATACCGGGCACCAGGAAAATAGCGGCGAGAGGAAAGCAGAATGCTCTTTGTGATGACCTACAAGATTTCCCAGGCAACCCGCAATGCCGCTCAGGACCGGTTCCGGAAGGGCGGCGGCCTGCCGCCGGCGGGAGTGAAGATGCTCGGCCGGTGGCATTACGCGGATGGGTCCGGCGGGGTCGTGCTTGCCGAGACCGCAGACCCCGTCGCCCTGGCTCAATGGTCGCAAGACTGGAGCGACGTGATCTCACTGGAGTCGCGGCCGGTGATCGACGATACACAGATCGCCAAGGTGCTCGGAAGCTGACTGGGCACGGGTGACGGAACGAAGCCAATCGGGTCGGGGACGGGAATCGGGACCGGCGCGGGTGCGTCCTCTGGATCAGGGGCTTGCGGCTGCGACTGGAGTTCTTTGAGGGCGCGGTGGTAGTTGCGCTCGGCGGCGTTGATGCGGCGCTGGAGGCGGTCGAAGGAGCGCTCGGAACGGGTGTAGGCGTCACCGACAGGGTTCTTGGCATCGATGCTATACGCGGACTCCATCTCGTGCTTGAGGATCTGGACCTCGATGCGGCGAAAACGGCGGAGCAGCCATTCGTTGGAAATCAGGGTGTCGACGAGGTGGCGGGCTTCGGGGGTGGCGGGGCGGAAGCGTCCGTAGTATTCGGCGGTGAGGGCTTCGAGGGCGCCGGCCTGCTCGCCGGGGAGGACTTGGGATTTGGCGTCGATGCCGGATTTCAGGGCATTTTGGGAAGACGCGGCCTTACCCTCGACGGAGCGGGGGCCGGTGGATTTTTGCGCGTTGCGGCGGTTGGCTTCGACTTGCTTGAGGGTGGCCATACAGCCGCACGGTAGCAGGCCATCGGGCTGGAGTCTGAAATCAAGAGTTGTAAGTGGCTGAGTAAGCTGGGGAGATTTATTTCGCGGGCTCGTGACCGGGTAACGAGAAGGTTACCTGGATCTGGATTGCGACTCCCCGTTTTGCGAGCTACTCGCTGCGCAGGGCCGCAAACGGATCGATGCGCGTGGCCCGGTGGGCGGGGAGGAAGCTCGCCACCGCGGCGACGGCCGCGAGGAAGAGGCTGGCGGCGATGAATGTCAGCGGGTCGAACGGACTGACGCCGACCAGGAAGTTCGCCAGCAGCCGCATGGACGCGAGCGCCAGCACAACGCCGATCGACACGCCGCCGGCCGTGAGCAGCATGCCTTCGCGCACGACGACACCGAGCACTTCGCGCGGCCGCGCTCCCAGGGCCATCCGGATGCCCATCTCGCGGGTACGCTGGCTGACCGCGTAGCTCATCACGCCATACAGGCCCACCGCAGCCAGAAGGAACGCGATGACACCGAGCGCCGCGAGCACGCTCGCCGCGACTTTCAGGGGCAACAACAGCAGGGCATTGTATTCGGCCAGGGGCGCCGCAGTGAAGCTGGAGGCGTTGGGGTCGATGGCGGCGGCCTGCCGGCGCATGGTCGAAATGGCCGCGTCAGGGTCGCCCTGGGTCCGGACGAAGAAGACGATCTGGCGCCCCTGTTGGTAGGCCTGCCGGAAAGGAAGGTAGAAATGCGGCTGCGATCCTTCGGTGAAGCTGAAATAGCGGCTGTCCCTGACCAGGCCTACCACCGTGACCCACTGTTTCCAGACGCGCACCTGACGCCCGACCGGCGACGCGCCGCCGTAGAACCGCTTCGCGAAGGCCTGGTCGACGATCATGACGGGCTTGGACTGGGCGGAGTCGTTTTCCGTGAAATCGCGACCTTCGAGAAGCGGGATTTTCAACAACTGAAAGTAGCCGGGGGCGACCAAGGTGTCGTGCACTTTCACGTCCTGCGGGTTTCGCGGCACAAAACCTTTCGGCAGCGCCGTCGTGTACGCACCGTCACTGGCCCATAGCGGAGCGTAGTCGGCGTATGTGACGGCGGTGATGCCCGGCGCGGATTCCAAACGCTCGCGCAAGCGGAGGCAGAACTGCTTCAGTTCGTCCACCGAATAGCCGCCGCTCGCCATGGGAAAGCGGGCCAGCAGCACGCCTTTCCGGTCGAACCCAGGATCAATCGAGTTCACGTTCCGATAGCTGCGATAGAAGAGGCCGGAGCCGATCAGGACCAGGAGGGCGAGCGCGACTTCCGAAATAACCAGCGCTCCCCGCATGCGGTGCGACCGCGCGCCCGCGCTGCCCGAGCGGCCGCCCTCGCGTAACGTCACATTCACATCGGAGCGCAGCACAAAAAACACGGGGGCGGCGCTCGACGCGAACGCGGCGGCGAGGCACATCAGGACGGCGAACGCGAGGATGCGGCCGTCCATCTCAATGGGGATGGAGCCGGCGCGGGCCAGTTTCGGGAGCAGCAAGGTAGCGGAGCCGGTCATCCATTGGGCCAGCGCCACCCCAACCAGGGCGCCGGCGCCCGCCAGCAGCAACGTCTCGGTGAAGCATTGACGGGCCAGACGCACGCGGCCCGCGCCAAGAGCGCATCGGACACCGAATTCCCGCAGCCTCCCGACCGATCGCGCCAGCAGCAGGTTCGCCACGTTGGCGCAGACGATCGCCAGGATGAGCAGGGAGACCGCCATCAGCACCAGCATGGGTTGAAGGAAGTCGGCCCGGCCGTGCAGGCGGGACCGCCAGACCGGCTCGAACGTGGCGCTGAATCCGCGATGCCCGATGGGGTCGGAGGCGCCGACGCGCCCGGCAACAGCGGCCAATTCGGCGCGCGCTGCCCCGATTTCGGTTCCGGGAGCCAGGCGCGCGAACATATAGACGTCGCGCAGCGAAGAATCGGTGAAATCCTGCTTCTCGATGATGCCCAGCACCTGGCCCATGGTGAACGGCACCCACAGATCGCCTTGGGTTCCGGGTATCGCACCCCGGAATTCGGACGGCGTCACGCCAATGACCGTGAGGTCGCGGCGGTTGATCTGCAAAGTCTTCCCGACGACATCGCGGGCAGCCCCGAAGTCACTGATCCACAAGCGGTGGCTGATCACGGCCACCGGATGGGCACCCGGCGTGTCGGTGTACTCCTCCGGAGCGAAGACACGCCCGAGCTCCGCCTTTACTCCGAGCACTGCAAAATAGTTGCCCGACACCAGTTCGCCGCGCACCGGCTTGGCCACTTCGGATAAGCCGAGATTGAAGACCGTGTCGTCGTGGGCGGCAACGCCGGAGACGAGCCGGAGGCGGTCGCGGTATTCGCGGAAATCCAGCCAGGAGCCGCGAACCACGGAACCGCCGGGCGCCACGGTTTCGAGCTCCACCAGGCGCCCCGAATCGGCCGCGCCCGGGGTGGCCTTCCAGTACATGGTGTCCAGGACGCTGAACATGGCGGTCGTGACACTGATTCCCAAAGCCAGGGTAAGCACGGCAATGAGGGCAAATCCCGGACGGCTCCACAGCAGCCGGGCGCCAAATCGCAGGTCATCGAGAAAGGAGCGCATACCGTTCGTCTCTGGAGGGCTTGTGTGCACGTTACGGGCCGTTCTGTTGCAGCGGATCCTCAGCGACTTTGCCGCGAATGGCCGTCCGGATCTGGGACATTGCGGTCCGAAACCGGACGCGGACGCGCCCACCGGCGCTGCATTAAAATCGTGTGCATGTCACTCTCCCGGCGGAAGCTGATAGCGGCTGTGCCGTTCGCGGCGGCGCTGGCCCAAGAAAAGACGGAAGACCGCCCGGCGGCGCGATTGAAAATTGTGGTTGCAGGCGGCCATCCCGGGGACCCGGAATGCGGCTGCGCGGGCACCATCGCGCGCTACACGGATCTCGGGCACGAGGTGGTTCTGCTTTACCTGAACCGCGGCGAAGGGTTTTGCAAGGGCGCGGACCCGAGCCAGTGCGGCAACGTGCGGACGGCCGAGGCTCAGAACGCGTGCCGGATTCTGAAGGCTCGCGCCGTGTTTGCGCGGCAGTACGACGGCCGCGCGATCGTGGACAACGCGCACTACGAGGAGTTTCGCCGCCTGCTCGTTTCCGAGAAGCCGGACATGGTTTTCGCGCAGTGGCCGATCGACCGGCACCGCGATCACCGCGCGCTCTCCACGCTGGTGCTCGACGCGTGGCTCGAAGGCGGCAAGAAGGCCGCCCTGTACTATTACGAAGTCGCGGACGACACCATGATGTTTTCGCCGGTTGAGTTCGTGGACATCTCGAGCGTGGAATCGAAGAGGCGGGCCGCCTGTTACGCGCATTCGTCGCAGCAGCCGGAAAAGTGGTACCCGCGCCAGGTGGAACTCACCCGTTCGCGGGGAGTGGAAGGCGGCTTCCCGCAGGCCGAAGCGTTCCTTCGCCACTGGGAGAGCAGGCGAGGGCTGCTGCCGTAGGGGCAAAACGGGCACGAAGTTTCGCAACAGCGGCTAACGTTGGCGGATGCGGATGTTCCGAAACATCGCCAGCGTGAATTGATCGTGCAACTGCAGGCCGATCGGTCCGGACTTCGACCGGGCGGGGTCGCCCGGATATTCGGCCACCACCTGCCCGTTGATCCGCACGCGGATCAACTCGTTGCGCGACTCGATCTCCATGCTGTTCCACTCGCCCCGCCGCTGGACGCCGGTTTTGGCGGGGACGAACGTGTACACGCTGCCGGAGGGGTACTTCTCGCGGTCATCATCGATGATCTGGATTTCGTAGCCGATGTGCGCCGGGGTCGTCTTGGGATACGAAGCGAGGTCCGGCCGCGCGGAGTCGCTCTCCCCGATCGCATGGTGCGCCCGCGACCGGTCGCGAATCGAGACGCCGCTATTGGCTCCGGGCGGGATCCAGTATTCGAGGTGGAGGTCGTATTCGCCGAACTCCGCTTTCGTGTACAACCATGCCTGGCCGTACAGCCAGTCTCGATAGTGTTTCTGATCCACCGGCCAGAGGCCGCCGAAGGGATCGGCGGGCTGCGGATGGGCACGCTCTCCGAGCAGGACGCCATTCTCCATCACGGTCCAGACGCCGGGGCCGCGCACCTCCCAACCGTCGAGATTCCTGCCGTTGAACAGCGGCTTCCAGCCGAGATCGGGCGGCAGAGTCACCTTGCCGGTGGCGGCCCATTCGGCGCCGCGCGCCAGGAGGGCCTGGAAGTACACGTCGTCCAGGTTCGGGTTGGGCTCATCCTTCCAGGTATGCCCCAGCATGGTGGTGTAGACGCGGCCGTTGCCGTAGTCGCGCACCCAGTCCATCGGCTCCCCCTGGCGGGAGATCTCGGAGAAGGCATAGGTGAGAATGGTGAGGCCTTCGGCAGGCCCGTGCTGGCCGTGCGTGAGCTGCTCGGAAGGATGCAGCCAGTGCGGCGGCAACCCGCGGGTGATGGGATGATTGGCGTCGCGCACGAACAGCTCGAAGTCGTGGCGCGGGCCATGGCCGGGCGGGAGCCCTTCGCCCTTCGGGATCGTGATGAGCCGGCCGCCCGCCCCGATGGCGATGCCCGGGCCGAACGATGGGGGCCGCCACCCGAGCCCGATCATCCGGTTGAACTCAGGCCATTGCAGAAAGGCATTGTTGGCGGCGTGAAATACCACGAGCCCGCCTCCGCCGCGGACGTACGCTTCGAGCGCCCGCTCGGCTTCGGGAGGCCAGCGGGTACCGGTCCCGGTGTGGCCGCCGTTGAAGTTGTCGATGACGACGTCGTAACGCGAAAACTCGGGCAATTTCGGGTAGGTGCAGACATCCACCGTGAAACGGCCGGTGCCTTCGAGAATGGTGCGGATGGCGGCGGTAGCGGCGGCCCAGTCGTGGTTGTTGAGGCCATCGATCACTACCGCCTTGAGCGTGGTTCCGGCGCCGAACGCGCAGGAAGCGGCCAGCGCCGCGAGAACGAGAAATCTTCGCATCAGGACCCCTAGATACGATACCCGATTCTTATTGTTTTGCCACAACGATGCCGTGGGCCCTGGCCTGCGCAATGGCATCATTCAGCGCCTTCTGGAGCTTCGTGTTGCCGGGGTCGCGCCGCAGCGCCTCGCGCATTTGGGAGATGCCCTCCTCCCACTTTCCAAGCTTGAGAAGCGCCACGGCAAGGTTGGTCCGGATGCCGACGTGTTCCGGCAGAAGCTGCAGCGCGGCGCGGTACTGTTCCAGCGCTCCGCGAAGATCACCGGCCTTTTCGAGCTCCGCGCCACGGTTGTTTATCTCGAAAGCCTTCACCATCTTCTGATCCGCCTGGTCGCGCTCGCGCAGCAGTCCGGTGAGCCTGGCCTTGACGGCCTCGGCTCGTTCCACCTGGCCGTCCTGCCGCAGCGCGCGCTGCAGGGCGTTGAGCGCGGACTGATTCTTCGGATCGAGACGGACCGCGGAATCGAGGTGCTCCACGGCGTCATGCGCCGCGCCGGTATCCAACAACTGGGCGCCCAGGCGGTACTGCGCGACGGCGTCGTCGGGACTCAAGGAGACGGCGCGGCGGAAAGCGGCCAGCGCGCCACTATCGTCGTACAGGCTCTTCCGGGCGTTTCCGAGGTCGGACCAGGCTTCGGCAAAATCCGGACGCAGTTCGACTGCCTGCTGCAAGGCGGCAGCCGCCTTGGCGGCATCGCGGTCGTCGCTGTAGATTTTGGCCCGCAGGTAGAGGGGATAAGCGGCGTCGGGTTTGTGCCCGAAGAGCCGTATGGCCTGATCGAGGTGCGGAGCGGCGGCCGGGCCTTCGCCCTGCTGCAACATCACGCCCGCGAGATTGACCTGCGCCTGGGCGTGCCGCGGATCGAGTTCGACCGCGCGCTCGAATTCCGGCCGGGCGGCCTGGGGCTCCCCGAACGCGCTATAGGATTCGCCCAGCGCGTTGTGGGCCTCGGCCGAATTGGGAAGCAGGCGCACGGCCTCGCGGAGCTGAGCAATCGATTCGTCGCGCTGCCCGGCTTCCATCAGGATGCTGCCCAGCAGGAGGCGCGCGTCGGGATTGCGCGGCTCGGTGCGGATCAGATCGCGAAGGAAGGCCACGGCCTGATCCCGCTTGCCCTGCTCGATCAACCGCCACGCGGTCTCGACGGAGGCCTTCTGCGCCATCGCGAGGCTGACACAAGCGATCAGCGACAGTCGAGTAAGCCATCGCGCCATGCGCTTCACCGTTTCGCGGGCCCGAACCGCTCGGTCCGGGTGATTCCCGAGCCCTCCTTCACAAAGACCAGTTGATTGGCGGCGACCTTTGCCAGTTTTTCGACGCGCCCCAGCGGCCAGCGGATTTCGACGTCGGCCACCTCCGCCGCGCCGAGTCCGAAGTGCAGGCGGCTATCGTTCATGGAGAGGTACGACGACTGGCTCAGCACCTCCTGCGCCTGGATCTTATCGCCGTAGCGGACCGTCACCCGGGCACCGATGGCGCTGCGATTCGACTGGACGCCGGTGAGCTTGAACTTGAGCCAGTGATTCGCCGGATCCACGTCATTCCGCAGCAGCGACGGGGGCTCGTTGTGGTTGACGATCACGATGTCGACGTCGCCATCGTTATCGAAGTCTCCGAAGGCGCAGCCGCGGCTCGAATGCGCCGCGTCCACTCCGGGGCCGGCCTGCCCCAGAAGCTCTTCGAAGCGGCCGTTGCCGAGGTTTCGGAAGACGAGGCGGGGGGTATCGTATTCGTCTCTCAGCTCGGGGTAGATGCCACCGGTGACGAAGAAAATATCGGGATTGCCGTCGTTGTCCAGGTCCGCGACGCCCACGCCCCAATCGATGAAGCGGGTCTCCACACCGAGACCGGAGCGCAGGGTTCCGTCGCGAAAATTGCCCTTGCCGTCGTTGAGGTACACGGCCGGGGTGTCTCCCGAGAAATGCGTCTTGATGATGTCGAGAGTTCCCTGCAAGCGGAGATCGCCCACGCCCACCCCCATGCCGGCCTGTACCATCCCGTCGTCGCTGAGAGCGACACCGGTCTCGAGCCCCTGTTCCGTAAAGGTGCCGTCATGGTTGTTGCGAAACATCAGGCTGGGAGTGGAGTCGCAGGCCACGTAGATATCGGGCCACCCGTCGTTGTCGAAATCGGCGGCCACCGCGGTGAGGCCGTAGCCGCCGGGCGTCTTTCCGATTCCCGCTTTCCCGGTGACCTCGGTAAAGGTTCCGTCGCCGTTGTTGTGGTAGAGGGAGTGACGCCCGTAGGGGAGCCCGCGAGGCCCGCAAAAGAGCTTTTCGCTGCAACTGTTGGACTGGCCGGCGCGCGGCACGGAATCGATGTCGAAGGTGAGATAGCTGGAAACGAACAGGTCGAGCTTTCCATCGCGGTCGTAGTCCACCCAGGTGCACCCGGAAGCGAAGCGGGGATGCGCATTGAGCAGGCCCGCTTCCTTGGTGACGTCGGTAAACGTGCCGTCGCCGTTGTTGCGGTACAGCGTATTCCGGTCCCACCCGGTGATGAACAGGTCCTCAAATCCATCGTTGTTGTAGTCGCCGACCGTGATGCCGTACTCGTATCCGGGGCGGAACAGGCCGGCGCTTTTGGTCACATCGGTGAACGTTCCGTCGCGATTGTTCTTGTAGAGGCGTTTCGAGGCGGTGGGCGGCGGATCGCCGAACCTGGATCCGGTGAGCACGAGGATATCGAGCCAGCCGTCATTGTCGTAGTCGAAGAAGGCGACCCCACAGCTCATGGCCTCGATGACGTAGTCGGCGCGCTGCAGATGGCCGCACACCACGGGTGTTTTGATTCCGGCCTGAGCCGCGACATCGGTGAAGCGGGCGCGAAAGGGAATACCGGAAGGCTTGCCCCGCGGAGCGGCTTTGATACCGCGCGAGGCCATCCCGGATTGGATCTGACCGAGGAGCCGGGAGGCGGGCAAAGCCAGAAAGCTCAACGCACTGCGCCGGGAAAGAGAAGCCTTGGACTCACTGCGCATGGTTCTGAGCCATCATAAAGCCAATATAACCGGAATCGGCTCAGCCTGCCCGGAGAAGAAAACAGCGGAAGGAAAGCAAAAAGGGGAGAGGCTCGAAGTTTCGCAAGAGCAGCGAAATTCGAGCCAGTCCCCTTTTTGCAGCCTGGCTAGAATATTAACTTAAATCCCAGCTCCGCCTGGCGTCCGCTTTGGTTGCCGTAGGTGGCGTTCTGTGCACCAAAATTGCCGCCGGGAGAACCCTGATAGAGGGCCTGACCGAACGTCGAAGAGAGAACGTTCGTGTCCGGATCGCCCCGGTTCAGGTGGTTGGTGGCATTGTAAGCAGCGATCTTGAGCTCCGCATGCACTCTCTCCGTGATGTTGAAGCTCTTGGTAAGGTTGGCGTCGAGGTTCCAGAAATGCGGACCCGTCAAGCATCCGTATTGCAGCGGATTGCTTCGCAATACGTAGGTATTGGCGGGCAGCTGCGAGAACGCCGAGGTATTGAACCAGTGCTGCGGCGAGGGGTTGGAAATGCACGGGTCCCCGTTGACTACGAGGTTGCCGAACCGCGGGAAGTCCCCGGACATGTAGGTCCAGAGACCAGCGATCTTCCAGCCACCTACGATGGCATCCGCCGCCCTGGGCAGGTTGTTCATGAACTGCTTACCCTTGCCCATCGGCAGTTCCCAGGTAGACGCGATGTTGAAGCGGTGGTGCGGCTGGTTGCTGTCCTGATAGGTGAGCGTGTTCGAATACCATTGCTGGTCGTTGAAGACGCCGCCGTTCACGAAGCCGTTGGTCTGGGCCTTCTCCCGGATGTACACGTAGCTCACCAGGAAGTTGTAGCCCTTGCTGAACGCCTTCTGCGCTTTCAGTTCGACCGATTGATACCGCTCGGCCGCGCCCAGCACTCCGAGTTCGTACAAGCCGCCGTACTGCGGATACGGCTTCAGCAACGACCCTAACGTGACCTGCTGCTGGTTATACAGCGGGCCCGGCATCAGGGTCTGGTTCAGGTAGTGATAGAAGGGATTCGCCACCTGCTGGTTCAACTGGTTCTGATACTGAACCTGCAGTTGCGGGTTGATCTGGTTCAGCGCCTTGGTGTACTGCTGGTTGCCGATGTTCAGGAAGTAGGTTCCCGAAACCACGATCTGGCCGACAATCTGCCGCTGGATATTGAAGTTGAAGCGGTCATTGCGGGCCTTCTGCTGGTTCGGCGAATACCATAACAGAGGCTGGCCGCCGCGCCCGAGATTGCCGCCGTAGCCCTTTCCGAGGATGGGCAGCAGCGGGTTGGTCGCGGCCGGATACGGGTCATTAATGGTTTCCTGCGGCACACCCTGGAGCGGCGCGAGCGTGTTCTGGTAGCCCGTCATCCCCAGGAACGGCGGTTCCAGGAATCCGACCGTTTCGTAGCCGGACACCGGCGCCAGTGCGATGTTCATCTCGTACGGGGTCAGGTATCGCGCATAGCCGAAGCGGAAGGCCGTCTTGTCGTCGATGCGGTAGGCGAGGCCGACGCGGGGCTGCAGCGCCAGTTTCTGCGGATCGAACATACCCGGATGGCTGCTGCTGGTGAACGCCCATTGGCCGGTATATTGGTAGAAGTTATTCCCTACGATGTTGGTGGCCGCCGCCGGCATGTTCGGCGGAGTCGCCTGCATCTCGGGCACCGGCGCGGAGAGGTTGAGCCCCAACGAGAAGTTGTGCTGGGGATCGTAGATGGCGGTCTCATATTCGTTACGGAGTCCCAGGTTCAAGGTGATCTTGGGCGTCAGTTTCCAATCGTCCTGAATGTACATGCCATAGAACCGGACGTGCGGATCGGGAACCGGGCCGCCGATCATCTGCGAGGAGCCATCGAGCGCGCCCAGCAGGAAGGTAGCGAACTCGTCGCCGTAGTGCAAAGTATCCGGATTGTTGAACGTGTTGGCCGTCAGAGACGAGTTGAAATAGAAATTCGACGTGCTCGACACATAGCTGAGGCCGTAGCTTTCCCGCTCTTCAAAGCCGGCTTTGAGGTAGTGCGAGCCTCTCTGCTGCGCGATCTTAACGGAAAAGGCTTCGCCCTTCGGCGCCTGGTTCCAGTAGAAACCGCCGCCGCCGAACGCACTTCCGCCGATGTGCATGTTGGGGAAGTAGACCGGCGCTCCGACCGAGGCAGTCTGATATGGTGCGTACCAGGCGTTGTTCGGCCAGATCGATCCCCATCCGCTCGAACCGAGGGGAGTCGAAACGTAGGCGTCCAGCAGGCTGTGCCAGTCACCGCGAAACTCCGCGATCGTGCGCGAGTTGATGCTCCAGATGGCGTCGCCGCCGACGTTCCACGCGGCCCGCGCGGTGCCCGTCGGGACGAACAATTCGGAGTTGTTGGGCGTCGGGTTGCCCTGAATGTCGGTCGTATTGTACCGGGCCAGCCGGCCGAAGACCTTCCACTTGTCGTTTATGTTGTAGTCGGCCCGCTCGGAGAAGTTGTAGTAGTTGTACTTCTCGACAAAACCCGTGGAGTAGTTGTTTATGCCGGTTATGTTGGTCCCCGGATTGTTTGGCGCCCAGAACTCCTTGATCAGTTTGCCCGCCAGCGGATCGAAGCGGCTCTGCGGAACCACGTTGCCGGGGAAGGGCGTGACGTTCACCGACCCGTCCTGGTTCAATATCGAAGTCCAGGGATCGAAGACTGTCCGCACGCCGCCGGCGATGTTCAAAGACTTTGAAAAATCGCCCGTCTGTTCGAGGGCAGTCGGCACGGTGCGCTGATAAGTGTTCGGGTAGCCTACGCGCCAATCCTCAATGGAGAAGAAGTTGAACAGCTTGTTCTTTATGATCGGGTTGCCCAAAGTGCCCCCGAACATGTTCTGCCGCTGCGAATTGTGGCTGAACCTCGTGCGGTCGGCCTGCGCGCTGAGCCAGGGGTAGCGGCCCAGGTAAAAGGCGGTGCCATGAAACTCGTTGGTACCGGACTTGGTGGTCATCACGATCGAGCCGCCCGCGCTATGGCCCGACTCGGCGTCGACGCTGTTGGTGGAGACGATGACTTCCTGCACCGCATCGGTGTTGGGCGGCGTCGAGTTCTTCTGGCCCATCCCGATGGGCATGCCGTCCACTTCGAGATCGTTCTTCAGGTTGGTGTCGCCGCCCAGGTCCACGCTGTTCGCGGCCCAGGAATGGTACGGCTGCATTTCGCCGCGGGTATTGACCGCCGAAGGAGCGATCAGCGTCAATTTGAACGGGTTGCGATCGAAGCGCGGGATTTCCGCCGCCATCTTCGAATCGATAGTGAGTTCCTTGTTGGCGGAGTTGAACTCCACCGCCGCGGGCGTCTCATCGACGGTGATACTTTGTTGAACCGCACCCGGAGTGAGCGTGGCGTTCACGGTGACATCGCCGCGCGTCTGAACCACAATATTCTCTTGAATGAAGCGGCTGAATCCGGGCGACTCGATCGTCACCGAATATGTGCCGGGATCGACCAGGTCGAACAAATATAAGCCGGTCTCGCTGGTCTGCCGGACGACTTTGACGCCTGTGTTGACATTCAGCAGCGTCACGGTAGAGCCCGCGATCACCGCTTTGCTTTGGTCAGTGACCAAGCCTTCGATGCGCCCCCGATAATCCTGCGCCAAGCCCATGGCGGCGAGGACCAGGAACACAACTATAGCCCATGAAAGCCTACTCTTCATTTAGACCCCTTTCCGGTTCTGACCTAGAACCGTCCAAACCAAGGAAGAACTCCCCCTTAAAGACCGCAGTCGACACTGCAAGCCCGCTGATACCCGTTACTGCCGTGCCTTCCGGCGCGATACGCTAACCCAATAGCGCCGGCGACAAGTGGATCCCCACTCAAAAGGATCCACTGATCTGATATTCGAAATGCGTTTCGATTGTATGTCGTGGCCTGTTGATTGTCAATCGGTCTGTAACAATCGATGACCGTCGGCCGCGGCGGCCCGTAGAGTTAGAATCGGCTCCGATATTACTGATTATAAAGGAATTCAGGGCCGAGTAGCCGGCGAAAGGACCTCCCCGGTGGAGGCGAAAGAAAATCGCCCGGCCACGGTCATTCCGGAAGCCAGATTTGCGCGGATCGATTCGCGATTCCCGCCAGACCGGGAATCGGCATCGGTGAGGCAGCGGATGGCATCCGCCGGAGGAGTGCCGGGATCGAGACGGAAGATCCACGGCACGTTCGCCGACGTCAGCGTATGGTCGCCCGAGATGGCCACCACCGGGATCAGTGACTTCACCGCGAGCTGCTCCGCGAGGTGCGCGGAGGCCCGGCCGGTAGCCACGATGCCGATCACGTCGGG
This sequence comes from Bryobacterales bacterium, assembly GCA_963778675.1. Taxonomy (GTDB): domain Bacteria; phylum Acidobacteriota; class Terriglobia; order Bryobacterales; family Bryobacteraceae; genus CAWCDJ01. The sequence goes on along the minus strand of CAVZVI010000014.1, from coordinate 892,087 downwards.
ATCGTAGATCAGTTTCACCAGCTCATCGGATGCCTTGCCCCAAGCCGTTTCCGAGGAAACGCCGATCACCTGGTAGCCGGTGCGGCTCAAGCCTGGGGCCAGCGCCGCGGCGCCCGGGCCGAACAGGCCGATCTTACGCTGCGCGCCGGCTGTCTTGGACGAGCCCGGGCCATTGTATTCCACTCCGGCAGCACCCACGGTGGCATACGGCTTTTGCATGCTGTAACGCCGGAAGGTCCACCGGCCATCGTGCACTTTGCCGAGATACATCGGGGCGATGTTCTTGGCATTGGGATCGAACACCATCTCCCCGGTGACCCCTTTGTAGCTTTCCACGTCATAGAGTGCGTTGCGAATCTCGCCGCGGTTCAGCCCGGCGCGGCAAATCGCTCCAAGAAGTATGTTCATCGTGTCGAATGCCAGGGCGGAAAATGCGTCGGTTTTGGCGTGGTAGGCCGCGTCGAAGCGCTTCTGAAACGCGAGCCAGCCGGGGTCGTCGCGGTTGGGATCGAACGGGTAAACCGCTTCGAGGCCTTCGGCGGCCGCGCCGGCGTTCTGAAACAGGGCCTCTCCGACGACGCGAGCGCTGCCGAAGACGGGCTGCTTCATGCCCATATGCCGCATCTCTCTGAGAATGGTCCCGGCCGCCGGAGCATCGCTCCACAGCACGATCGCATCCACGTTCGAATCGTTGATTACGCGAAGCTGCCGCGTGAAGGTGTGTTCCAAGGGATCGAACTTCTGTTCGATCACCACCGGATGGCCGAGCCGCCGCGAGGCATCCCGGAATTTCACGACGCCGAAGCGGCCGTAACGCTCGTTGACGCGGAGAAGCGCGACGCGTTTGAATCCAAGATCCGTGTAGATGCGGCGCGCGAGGGTATACGACTGCACCCGGTCGTCCTGAATGGTGGTCATCAGCCAGGGAATTACGGTTTCGGGAATGGTGGGGTCGGTCGCGGCGCTGTTGACGATGGGAAGTTCCGCCCGCAAGGAGACGCGCAGGGAGATGTGGGTGGAATCCCCGCTGATCGACCCGAGCATGGCCCACACCTTCTCGTCGTAAACCATCTTGACGACTTCATTGCTGGACGCTCCCCAGGTTGCCGCGTCATTGTGGATCTTCAGCCGGAACGGCTTTCCGCAATAACCCCCGCGGGCATTGGCTTCGTCGACCGCCAGTTGGGCCCCATGCAGCATGGCCAGCCCCAAGGGCGAATCTTTGTTGTCCTCAATGGGCCCCAGGAAACCGATCGGCACTTCACTGATCGCGGCAGGCGGAACCGTGCGCACATCGGCGGCCGCCCCGTTGTATTCCGGTGTCTTGGTGTAGTTCTCGTAATAAGGCCTGGTGAATTTCGAGAACGGCCGCAGGTCTTCCGGCACGCCGGCATAAGGCTCGAGCGTGCGGCTCAGCGCCGGCACCCGCGGCTGCGACCCGCAGGAACACGCCGGCGCCTGCGCGCATAGACACGCCGGCGCCAAGAGCGCCGCCGCAATCAGTTGCCATCGCATAGCTACTCCTGGCGAGGTGCGACAAAAATTGCGATCGCTTCGATCTCCACGAGCAGTTCGGGCCGGCAGAGAATGGCCTGGATACCGGTGGAGGCGGGCAACGGATCCAAGCCCTGCTCCTCAAAGAATGCCGTGCGCTCCTCGTTGAAAGCCGCATAGTCACGTTCGATATCCCGCAGGTAGCAGGTCGTGCGGACCACGTCTTTCCAGGTTGCGCCCTCGGCCGCCAACAGGCCGGTGATATTCGAGTACGTGCGCTGAAGCTGCGCACGGAAGTCGCCGATATGGACGCTCCTGCCGTTCTCGTCGATACTGGCCGTGCCGGAAATCAGCAGGATGGCGACGCCGCCCAGGTCGATGCGCAGCCCGCGCGAAAACGAACTGGGCTTGGCGTAGTCGTATGCTTCATTCAGAACCGAAGGCGCAGTGATGGCCCGCTTCTTCGCTTCCGTAGCGCCTGCGATCTGTTCGATTAGTTCCATGGTGTTCATCGGTTGGATTCTCCGGTTGAAATATGAATTCCGTGGCTAACGCCCTTGGCGGTAGCCACCCAAATGTCATCATTCTGGAAATCTACGGCGAACGTATAGTGGTGCGCCGGCGCGGTCTGAACGGGCACATGGGTCACGTTTCCCTTTGCGTCCCGCACCAGCATTTCGGGCGCGTGCGTATCCAGCGCCGGCCGATAGGTGGCCCAAGATTCACCGTCATAGTAAGCCAGGCCTTTGTCGGTGGAAAACCAGGTACGGGTTCCGTCCACGGTCTTGACCTGATTCAGGAAGTTGCTGGGCAGGCCGCTATCCTTGTCGAGGAAGTTCCGCCAATTGCGCCCGTCGTACCGGGAGACGCCGAAGTAAGTGGCCGCCCACAAGATATGGTTCACGTAACTGACTGAGGTGGTGATTTCGTGAATGAGGCCCTGATCCTTGAAGAGGACGATCTCGGTTTCGCCATCCGGATCGTTGTAGTCTTTCCAACGCTGGGTCTTGACGTCGTACTCGAGGACTCCCCCGCCCCACACGGCGTAATAGACCTTGTCCGGAGCGGCGGTCACGCCGTAGGTCCAGATCTCGTACATCGGCGTGTTGCGCTCGTTATAGAGGCTCCATTCTTTACTGCGGGTATCGAAGCGGGCGCCGCCGGCGGCAGTGGCGACCCAAACCTCGTCGCCGAGCACCGAGACTCCATAGACTACATCGTTGGGCAATCCGCTGGTGAGCTGTGTGAAAGTGTCGAACCGGCCGGCAGAGTAGCGGCTGAGTCCGCCCATGGTTCCGATCCAAACGTCGTGGGTCCGCTTGTCGACCGCGAGCGAGAGCACGGCGCGGTGCGCCAGGCCGTCCGCGACCGAAAAGCTCTTCCACCGTCCGCCTTCATAGAGCGCCAACCCATTGTCCGTGCCGGCCCAGACTTTTCCGCCATCCACAGCCACGCAGTAGACGCGATTGTTGGGCAGTCCATTCTCGACCGTGAAATTCTGCCACTCGAATCGCGGCAGACCGGCAGCCAGGGAGGTGGCAGTCAGGACCAGGACCAATACGCAGGCTCGCGAAAGCTTGGATTCACTCTTCATAACGTCTTCAGGAACTCGATTAAGTCATTGAGTTCATCTTTAGTCAGGTCGTTGGTTACGCCGTGTTCGTCGTGCGGGTTGAAAACGGTCCAGATTTCTTCGAGCGTCCGGGCCGAGCCGTCGTGCAGATACGGCGCGCTGTTCACTACATTGGTCAACTGCGGTATGTCCACCAGGGGCGAGCGGTCCGAAGGCTTGCCGGTTCCCACATCCATCGAGACCTTACTGGTGTAATGTTTCCCGGCGTGGCAGACATCGCACTGCAGAATCTCAGGAATGGGTGTTCCGTCTTTCTTGACGGTGCGGGTGAAGATGGCTTTACCGCGCTCCTGCGCCGGCGTCAGTTCTCCACCGGGCAGCCGGTACCGATTGGGGCGCAGGGGTATCGATTGGATGTACTTCACGAGATCTTCCAGATCGGCGCCGCGGAAGCCTTGCGAACGGAAGAAGAAGCGCTCCGTCCGCGGGCCGCACTCGGTCTGCAGGTCCGGATTGCCTCCGTTCCACTTATAGGGAGCCGTATCCTTGATGTCCTCCAGCGCACGGTTGTCCACGATGTCGACGCCGAAACCGTCCGGTTCCAGGTCCCAGGAGAGGCCGTCGAAGGTCGAGTCGAGGTGGCAGTTGGCGCACCCGAACTGGTGGCCGAACGAGTACATCGACGAGTAGAAGAGGCGCTCGCCGCGCCGCTCGGGCGTCAAGGGAGACGGGGCGCCCAGCGGGATGGTGGAGATGACGGCCGCCCGCGCCGTATCCACGACGGAGATGGTGTCGTCGAGGCGGTTGGCCACATAGAGCAGTTTCCCGTCCGGCGAGACCTGGAGGCTCCGCGGATTGTGCCCCACCGCAACGTGCGCCAGGACGTACGCGGCGGAGGCCGAGAGGTCATTGGCCATCCGCGCCGCTTTGGGGGACCGCGCGGCCGCCACCAGCTTCGCGAAATCCAAAATCAGGATCTCGTTGGACCCGCTGGCGGAAACATAGGCACGCGTCTGATCGGGCGAAATCGCGACGCCGAACGGCAGCGAAGGAAAGGTCTCAATCTGGTCCAACGGCAATTGCACGACACCGTCTATGCCCTCGCCAAACACGGCGAGGGAATCGCCGAACACCCAGCCGTGTTCCACGTGCGCCAGCGGCACCAGGTTCTTGGGCCGCAACTCGCCGGCGATGCCGATGCGGCCGTCGCGCGACAGGGCGATGTGAAATACGCCGGCGGCATTGTGCAGAGCGAGACGGCGGGCCACCACATGGCGGGCAGCATCCAATTCCGTGATCTCAGACAGCGGGGCCGCGCGAAAATGGCCGATCTCCGGATAGATGTGGCTGACGTAGATGTGCGCCCCGTCGGGCGACGCAGCGACGTAACTGGCGCCGCGGCCCGCCACAAACCGTTGTACGTCGGCGCCCGCGGCGAGGTCGATCATCGAGATATCGTCGGACAGCCGGTTCGCCACGTACAGCACATTGCGCGCGGCATCCACCGTCACACCCGTGGGCTCAAAGCCGGCGGGCAGCGTTCGCAGCACCTGCAACGAAGTTGCGTCCACCTCGCTGACGGTGTCGGACCACGAATTGGTCACATAGAAGCGCTTGCCGCCGGGCGCCAACGCGATTCCACGGGGGACCTTCCCCACCGGCACTCGCCCCGCGATGGCGCCGGTCGCCGTATCTACGGCCATGACTTCGCCGCTACCGCTGCAGACCACGAAGAGGCGCCGGCCGTCGGGCGACAGGGCCATATCGTCCGGGCTCCGGTAGCGGGTTTGCCCGGCGGCTGCTACCACGAACAGAAGTGCCCAAACCGCCCGCCTCATCGTTACTTCTCCGTAATCGTGATCACCTGATCCGCGGGTACCGCCGTAACCACCTGGCGGTTTCCACCTGGCCACGTGACGGTGATGCGGTCCACCCTGGCATGCGAACCAAGACCGAAATGCAGGCGGCCGTCGTTCTGGCTCAGGTATCCGGAACCGGCCACACGTTCCGCCCACTGCTTCAAGCCGCCGGCCTCCACTTCCACTTTGGCGCCGATTCCATCGCGATTGCTTTTGGTGCCGGCCAGCTTGACCAGGAGCCAGTGCGCGGTGGAAGGCGACGTGTTCCTGAGCAATACGCCGGGCGCACCCAGGTTCACCAGAAAGGCGTCCACTTTGCCGTCGCCGTCGTAGTCCGCAAAGCAGGCGCCGCGGCCCACGCTCTTGGTGGCGAAGTACGGGCCGGCCTGCCCCGACACATCCTGAAACTTGCCGCCGCCGACATTCCGGAAAAGGGAATGTTCCTGGGGGATCAGGTGGATGAGGCCGCCATGGAAGATCAGGATGTCCTTGAGCCCGTCGTTATCGAAGTCAAAAACGCCCGAACCCCAACTGGTGTATTGCGCCGTCCGCTGGGAGATCCCGGCCTGCAGAGTGACGTCGGTGAACGGAAGCTTGCCTGAATTCTCAAAAAGCCGGTTGTACTTCGAATCGCTGATCCAGAGATTGGCACGCCCGCTGTGATCCATGTCGAAGAAGACCGGTCCCATGGCGGAGGTCGATTCGCCGTCCTGCCCAAAGGCCACACCGGCCTCGAGGGCGATCTCTTCAAATGTCCCGTCGCGCCGGTTGTGGAAGAGAAAGTTCTCGGTCTTGTCGTTGGCCACGTAGATATCGGGATAGCCGTCGCCGTCGAAATCGGCGGCCGTCACGCCCATGGCGCGGCCTTTGTGTTTGGCGATGCCCGACTTCGCGCTGACGTCCTCGAATCCGCCGTGGCACGTATTGTGGAACAGCAGATTGGTATCGGCTTCGTAATCGAGCGGCCCCGGATAATTATCGGCGGCATAGTAGGAGCGGTACGAAGGATCGAACTTCACGTAGCGGCCGACAAAGAGGTCGACGCAGCCATCCCGGTCATAGTCGAGCCATGCGGCGCCGATCGCCCAGCCCTTCACATCCAGTCCCGCCCTGGCGGTCACGTCCTCGAAGGTCCCGTCCCCCTTGTTGCGGTAGAGCGCGACGTGCCCGTAGTAGGTCACCAGAAGATCCGTCCGGCCGTCGTTATCGAAATCGGCGGCGATCGCGGCGAAACCGAAGCCGTCGCCGCCCACCCCGGCCTGGTCCGTGACGTCGCTGAACTTGCCGCCGCCGTCATTGCGGTAGAGGTGGTTGTGGGGCATCACCGCCGGCGGATGGCGCAGCGGATAGGGATGCATCTCCTTCCCCAGCGGGCGGCCGCTCGCCACAAACAGGTCCGGCTTGCCGTCGTTGTTGTAATCGAACCAGACGCATCCGGCGCCCGTGCTTTCGATCAGCGAGCCCAACTTTTCCGCGCCGAAGGAGTGGGTGAATGCGATGCCCGACTGCGGCGTGGCGTCTTCAAAGCGTATGGGACCGGCGGTTTGAGCGGTTAGCGTGCATGCCAGCAGGGGTAGAAGATAAAGGCCAGATCGAAAATTCATTGTGGCCGTCCAAGGTCTCCCAGCATTTTCACCGGGGTCAAGGTTTGATTGAGAATTTCCGGGACTTTGTTTTCCGGCGCCCGTTCCGGTCCGGCGTGGCATCCCACGCAGATCCGCTGTTCGCTGGGGCGCATCCAGAACCAGTGCTCTTCGGAGCGCAGGCGAGCGCCCGCGGCGTTCAGCAACTCCATGCGAAGCGGGCGGTCGGCAGGTACTTCGACGTAAAACGACCCATCGGAGGCGACCGCCGTCTGCCCGAGCAACTGCGGCCCTCCGCCGGCACCGAGGGTGTAGAAGCGCACCGAATGTACCTTGCCTTCGATGGGCGTCCTCGACTCTTTCACGTCCAGGCAGAGCAGGTTGCCGGTCTTCCGCGTGGGAACCAGGCCCGAGGGAAAATCGCGCGGCGGCACCCGGGACGAGACGACGACCGGTTCCACCGCATTGAGACCGCGGGGGGACTCTACGCTCTCCATGTCATGCAAACCGGTCCCGCTTCGTAAATGGCGTACGCACCGCCGGAACGGCGCCGGGCCGCGACCAGCCAGCGGCCGGGCGTCATTTCGGCGACCGGGCCCTCGAGGTCCAGATCAGCCGGCGGCAGTTTCTGCTGGAACGCCAGCGCGGAGGTAAAGCGGGCGAGGCCGCCGGCGACGCTGAAGATCACGTCTCCGGAAGAGACCTGCCGGCCGCCGGAGCGCAGCGGCCCGTGATCGCAGCGCAGGGATTCCACGCCGGTCCCATCGGGATACACGGTGAAAAGATCGCCCCGCCACTCGAAGAGGATGCGGCCGTCGTGCAGGATGTCGTCGGTCAGATACCGGCCCGGCGCGTGGGTCAACACGTCCGCCTTGCCGTCTTCGGGCCGGACCACCTCGATTTGCGACCCGGCCGGGGTCACGCGAGTATAGGCGATCCTTCCATCGGGCAGGTACAGGGGGCGAATACAGGCATCGGTGGTGGTGACCATGCGATTCGGAGCGCCGCCTGCGAGATCCAATTGCCAGATCTGCCAGCAATCCTGCCTGGTGGGCCGGCCGGAGAACAGGACCCGGAGGCCATCGGACGAGACGGCGGCGTCCGCGGAAGCGAAGAACCCCGGAACCAGGTCGCGGCGCGTTTCGCCCGCGGCCAAGACCAGGTGCGCACCGTCCGGAAACCGCTCCCTACCTTGACTCCAGGCAGCGGCCTCGTACCGGGGCGCCGCCGTATAGACAAACGGAGAGCGACCGCTCCGAACAGCCTGGCCGGCGAGGAGTGAGACCAAAACACCCAGCAGCGTCCCCTGGAGCATCCAACGCATGATACATAATATTAAGGTCTTTAACTATTTGTTGCCATCGTATAAAACCACTAGGCGTAGCGGGAAGGAGTTAAAGGAAGGAAGGGGGGCAACTCAGAGGTTCAACGGGAGGACGCCAAGACAACGAATCATCGAGCCCCGCCGCCGTCAGGCAGCGGGGCTCGCGGGTTTGGTTCGGTTGAGCCTCCGAATCAGAAGCTGAATCGGAGAGCGAGTTGCAGAGTCCGGGCGTCGCGATAGTTGTTCGCTTGCCCGAAGTTCTTTTGGGTAGCCGAAATTCCGCTACCAGGGTTGTCACCGGTGAACGTGGTGTTGAGGCCCCAGACCTGCGGATGATTGAACAGGTTGAAGACCTCGCAGCGGAACTGCAGCTTTACGGTTTCCGTGAAGTTGAAGTTCTTGACGGCGTTCACGTCGATGTTCCGGACGCCGGGCATCCGCAACGCATTGCGGCCGAGAGTGCCGTACGAGCCATCCTGCGGACGCTGGAAAGCCGCCGGGTTGAGCCACTGGAAGCTGTTCTGCCCCGCATAGGGATCGCCGACGAGCACGGGGTACGGGTTGCCCGTATTGACTCCACCCATGTTTCCGTTGGAGGTGATATTGATCGGCATCCCCGATTGCGACCGGAACATCCCGCTCAACTCCCAGCCATCGGCGACCTGTTTCGCCAGGATATTCGACGATTTGATCTTGGGGAACATGTAGACGAAGTCCACCGTCGCGACGTTCGGCTGGTCGTAGCCGGCATTCGCGTAATTCTGAGCGATGTTGAACGGGTTATTGACCGCGTCGGAATCGTTGTCGACGATGTCCTTGATGTTGGATCGCGTGTAGTTGAAGTTGACCGAGAGGTTGTTCGCGAAACGCCGGCTGAGCCGGAACATCATGGCGTTGTAACGCGAATAGGCGAGCGTCTCGACCGCGTTCAAGTTACCCCAGCCAAGGTACGGCAGAAGCGCGCTGGAGTAGTAGTTGACCGACGGCAGCAGATTGGGATTGTTGAGGAACGTGCCGGCCGGAACCGCATTGACCTGCCGCTGATCCATCATGTGTACCGCGTGGTTGCCCGAATACGAAAGGTCCAGGGTGAACCTGGCGGGTAACTCACGCTGAACACCCACGTACCAGGAATAGATGGTCGGCATGGTGTTGTTGGTCGGCCAAACCGTCATGTTGGGCGGCTGGATCGGCGCAGCCGGGTCACCGACGCCGCTGGTGTTGATGGAGGCTACGTTGCCGTTGTACACGTTCCCGGACACGAGGTTGGGCCACTGCGCGCCGGCGCCGAAGTTGAAGTTGTTCTGGCGGAGGCGCTCATTGAACATACCGAACCCGCCGCGCAAAGCCATCTTGCCGTCCCCGAAAACGTCATATGCCAGGCCGAGTCGAGGCTGGAAGAAGTTCTTGGCAGGCGAGAATCCCGGATCTACGCCGGAGCAGGGGTCGCAGATCAGGCCGAGCGGAGCCAATGCCGCCAGGGGAGCGCCGACCACGAAACCATTGCTCAAATTGATGGCCGGCCTCTTGCTTGCGTCATACTTCCTCAGGTCCACGCTGTACAGCGTCCACGTGCCTTCGCCGCCCGGTGTGCCGCCCCGGACCTGCGTATAGGTCGGGGTCAGGTGGGCGAAGCGAACGCCGTATTCGACGGTCAAACGCCGGCTGACTTTCCAACTGTCCTGGGCGTAGAAATCCACCTCCCAGAAGCGGAACCAGGGATAGATGTGACCGCTGGCCTGGGAGAAGTTGTTGAAGTTGCCCAGCATCATGTTGGCGATGCCGTTGCCGGTATCCGTCGGCATGGAAGAGGAGGAACTGAAATTGACGCTGCCCTCCAAACCCCAGTTGCCGGTCTGCGTCTTGAAGTCGCGGTTGTAATACATACCGAACTTGAAGGTGTGCGACCCTTTCACCCACGAGAGGTTCTCGGTAAGGGCGTAATCTTTGCCGGTGTTGTGCCATCCCGGATTTCCGAGAGAGAAACCGAAACCGGAACCCGTGGTCACATCCTGAACCGAGTTCGTGATGTTGGTCTGCGGATAGAGCTGGGTCCAGTTGGCGCCCAGCGTATCGCGATTGAGAGGATTGTCGCCAACGATCGACAGCGACTGCGACTGGTGATTGTAAGCCAAAATTGTCTCAGACGCGATCGTAGGAGTGAATGTGCTCACCAGGTTCCATGACCAGGAACTGCCCGGCTTCGGCCGCGTTTGCGGCTGGATCGGGAAAGGTTCGCCGGTCCAGATTCCGGTTTGGATGGTCTCTTTCTGGTAGTCGTTCACCCAGCGGAAGAAGGTGTTCACCCTGCTATTGAGCGCATAGTCCAGGCGCAGCATGTCCTGGTTCTTTACCAGGTTGTCGGGGTTGTTGTAATAGTAGCGCACGTAGCCCGGGTTCGGTGCTGCGGGGAGGCTCGTATAGCCGGGGATTCCCGTGTAGATCTTCAGCAGGGCGGAACTCATCGGGTTCCACATCGACTGGGGAACCGTGTTGTTCGGGAAGGGCGTCCCGCCGGTGATGTTGCCGGCGCCGTCGCGGGTGATGGTGCCGGGCTGGAACACGGTGCCGTTCTTGAACCCGGGAGCGTACTTCATATCCGTGGCAAGCAGCCACGGGCTGAAGTTTCCGCTCAAAACGGTCGCGTTCGGAATGTCGGCGTAGTTGCTGCCGGGCAGGTTGCGGCGCGTCATCTCCCGGTTGTAGAAGAAGAAGAGCCGCTTGTCCTGCTTCGTCGAGACTTTCGGTATCGGCACCCAACCGCTGATATTGCCGCCGAACTGGTTATAGCGGAGTTGAGGCTGAAGAGTGTTGCACAGCACGCACTTGGCATCCAGCGCGTTGTTGCGGAAGTACTCGTACGCGGTGCCGTGGAATTTGTTCGAGCCCGATTTGGTCTGCACCGCGATGACCATGCCGGAATTGCGGCCGTATTCGGCGTTGAAGCCGCTCTGCAGCACGCGAAACTCGGCGATCGTATCGATGCTGGCCTGGGTATACTGCGACTGGTTGTCGCCGACGTCGATATTCGGAGACCCGTCCAGGTAGAAGTTGTTCTCCGATCCGCGTCCGCCGAGCGAATGGAACTGCGACACGTCGTTGAAGTTCACATTGAAGTCGCTTTGCGCGGCGCTGGTCATACCCGGAATCGTGTTCATCAGGGACGTGAAATTCCGGCCGTTCATCGGCAGTTCGGACATCTGCGTCCTGTCTACCAGGTACGCCTTGTCGGCGGTGTTGGTGGTCACCAGGGGAGTCGCTTCCGCCTCCACCGACACGGCCTCGGTCACGTTGCCGACGGTGAGGGTGATCTGTCCGACGTCCAACTTGGTATTGACATCCATCGTGACCGGGAGTTCGACCTTCTTAAACCCGGCCTTCTCGACACTAATAAGATACCTGCCCGGCTGAATGTTAATAGCTTGGAACCGTCCGGTCAGATCCGTACTGGTTTGCCGTGCCGTGCCTCCCTTGGCCACATCGGTGATCTTGATGCTTGCTTCGGGAATGACGGCGCCAGAGGTATCTACGACGACTCCGCTGATGTTCTGCGATTGCGCCATCGCCGGCGGCGCAACGAGCGTGAGCAGAAACGCTGAAAGGATCGCGATTGCGATCTTTACGCTGTTCCAGCCTCTCCTTACATTCATAAGTGACCTTTCTCTCGAGGTTTTCCACTTGCGTGAGACTAACCGATTGACTGTCGCGATGAGCGGACGCTCTCGCTGGTCCTGACGCGGTAAACCGGCCGCGTCCACCCCAAAAGCTGATTGCTACCTGGGGTCCAACGTAATGCAAATCAATTAGGAAATCAAGGGTTATTCGTCAAAGACCGGGGGTATTCGTAGTTTTACCTCCGGAATTTTCCCCCGATGGGATAAACGGGGGAGATTCTATGAAAAACGGTAGGCGATCTATGAAAAACGGAGGGCCGAAGGGGGCGGTTTGGCCAGTACGATCAGTCCTCAGCGGGCTCCTGCTACCGGTGGATCGGGCGTATCGGCTTTCAGGGCGGCGGCTCTCAAATCACGAACCCGGAGGAGCGCGCGGCGGGCCTCCGCCTCGCGTCCGCAAGCCTGGAGCGCCTTTGAAAGATCGAAAAAGGCCGACGCTTCGTCGGGGTTCAACGCCACGGCTCTTTGGAGGAGCACGACCGCTTCGGCCGGCCGCTCCATCCGGAGTTTGGCTTTCCCCAGATAGAAGTAGGGCGCCCAGAAGTCAGGCTTCACCTCTTTCGCCCGTTCCAGGTACGGAATCCCTTCGGTGTAGCGGCCTTGCTGGACCAGCAGACCGCCCAGGAAATAGCTCGCATCCGGGTCTCCGGCGTTTTCTTTCAACGCCAGGCCCAGTTCCCGGATCGCATCGTCGGTCCGGCGCAGGCTGATGTAGACCTTGCCCAATTCCAGGTGCACGCCGGGGAATTTGGGATCGAGCCGGAGCACCTCCAGGAAGGCCTCCTCGGCCTGGGTGAACCGGGTGGCCTCGTAGTTGGCCCTACCGACCAGGAACCGTGTCCGCGCCGGACCGGCAGCCTCGAACATCTGTTGGAAGATTGCCTCGGCTTTCTGAGAGTCATGGTTCTTCAGATACGTAAATCCGAGCAGAAACAGGATGTTCTCGTCGCGCGGCGCGGCGGCGCGCAGAGCCTCGAGATCGTGGATCGCCGGCTCGACCTGGCCGGTGTAGGCTCGGCAGACCGCGAGCAACTGGCGGGCCTGCAGGTTGTGGGGATCGATCGCCACGACCCGCGCAAACAGCGGAAGCGCCCGTGCGTGGGCGTCCTGTTTCAGATAGACGAGCCCGAGGTTCAGGAGAATCGCCTTGTCATCGGGGCTCAACTGCAGCGCGCGCCGGTAGACCGTGATCGCCTCGTCTGCGCGGTTGGTGCGGGAGTAGATGACGCCCAGATTGCCCAGCGCCGCGATCTGGCGCGGTTCCTCGCGGAGAACGGCCTGGAATCCGCGCTCGGCAGACGCGTAGTCGCCCGCGGCAAGATCCCGGACGGCCTTGTCGAAGACTTCCTTCGCTGGCCCGGCGGCCCATAGAAAGAAGCCGCAGAGGCACAGGCACACAGCGGACTTCATCTCGCAACCATTCTACCGAACCGCGCGCGACAGCGGCTTGTTGGCATCCCGCACCGAAGGTTACAATACCGGCAGGGATGAAGTTCGACCTCTCGATTCCGCTTGGGGCGGCACGAGCCTTGTGGCCCTGCGCGGTAGTGCTGGGAGCTTGCTGGGCCGTCCTATCCGGCCAGAATCCACAATCACCCATTCACCTCAGTTACAAGCCGATCGACTTCCGGCTGGACAGTTCGGAGACGCCGCAGCGTCATGCGCCCGAAACCATGGCCGGAGGCGTTGCCGTATTCGATTACAACAACGACGGCTACCTCGATATCTATTTCACGAACGGGGCCGACATCGCCACTCTGAAAAAGACCGGGCCTCAGTACTCCAACCGGCTCTTCGAGAACGATGGCCACGGTAACTTCAAAGACGTTACCGCGAAAGCCGGGCTGGCGGGCTCGGGATTCGACAACGGTGTCGCCATAGGAGACTACGACAACGACGGGTACAAGGACGTCTTTGTCGGCGGAGTTCACGGAAACCACCTGTACCACAACAACGGCGACGGCACGTTCACCGATGTCACGGCAAAAGCCGGGCTGAACCACCCGGACAAGGAGTACGGACCCCTATGGTCCGTAGGCGGCGCCTGGCTGGACGTAAATAACGACGGCCTGCTGGACCTTTTCGTGGTCAACTATCTGGCTTGGGACTTCCAGCACGAACCCTCCTGCGAAGCCTCTCCGGGCAAGCTCGATTACTGCCATCCGAGATTCTATAAAGGCACTCCGGACCAGTTGTTCCTCAACCAGGGCGACGGAACCTTCAAAGACGTCTCGGCGGAAAGCGGAATCCGCGCTCATCCGGGCAAGGGCATGGGAGTAGGCATTGCGGACTTCGACTTAGACGGCTGGATGGATATCTTCGTCGCTAACGACAAAGTCTATAACTCCTACTTTCACAATAAAGGCCACGGCATTTTCGAGGAGACTTCCTTCGATGCCGGCGTCGCGCTGACCGAGGACGGCCAGTTCATCTCGGGTATGGGAGTGGACGCCCGCGACCTCGACAACGACGGCCTGCCCGACATCGCGTTTGTGGCGCTCGACAACGAGACTTTCCCGTTGTTCCGGAACCTCGGGAAAGACGTCTTCGCCGACGTCACGCAGAAGAGCGGCATGGCTCGTCTCTCGGTACCGATGGCCGGCTACTCACCGAACATTGCCGATCTGGACAACGACGGCTGGAAGGACATTTTTGTCTCGCGCGGGCACGTCCAATCCCTCGGGTACGCCTCCACGCGTGCCGGTAGAGCAGCCGAACACCGTGTTCCGCAACCTGGGCGGGACCAAGTTCCAGGCCCTTACCGCCGAAGCGGGGTTTACGGCACAGGCCCCCAGCCGCCATAGGGGCTCGGCCGTAGGAGACCTGAATGGCGACGGGCGCCTGGACGTCGTGGTGTCGGCTCTGAGCGCGCCCGCCGAGGTATGGCTGAACGACAGCCCGGGCGGCAATCACTGGATCGAGTTCGCCCTGGAAGGCTCGAAGAGCAACCGTGACGGGATCGGGGCAAGGCTCAAGGTCGTGGCCGGCGGCATCACGCAGTATAACCACGTCGCTTTCGCCTCCGGATACGCCTCGTCGAGCGCGGGCCCCATCCACTTCGGGCTGGGCGCGAGCAAGACCGCGGACCTGGTCGAAATCCGCTGGCCCAGCGGAATTACACAAGAGCTCCGGAACGTCGCCGCCGATCGCATCGTGAAGGTCCACGAGCCGCCGAAGTAGCGCCCGATTCGCCACGGAACGGGCCGCGGAGTACAATAGCCATTTCAGATCCGTTTGGAGGAATTCGGAATGTTGCGGAAAGGCGTAAAGAGCCCGTTGTTTCTCTGCGCGGGTGTGGTTCTGCTGGCTGGAACGCCCTCATTGAGAAGCGCCGAGGCGTCATCGGTGACGGTCCGGGAGACGACCATGGTGATCCCCACCTATCTGGCCGGCGAGCCTGAACCCAACCCGATGTTCTTCTTCGGCAGACAGTCGCAAGGGGCGCTGGCGCCCGTCTATCCCTACCCGATGTACGACTCGCTCACCGGCAAGAAAGTCGACAAGACTTACACGGTGGTCTATCTCGAAAACGAGTACATCCGCATCGGAGTACTGCCGGAGATCGGCGGCCGGATTATCGAGGGAGTGGACAAGACCAACAACTACAACTTCATCTACCGCCAGCACGTGATCAAGCCCGCACTGATCGGGCTGATCGGCGCGTGGATTTCCGGAGGCGTGGAGTGGAACATTCCGCACCACCACCGGGCCAGCACCTTTCTTCCCGTGCAGTACAAAGTGGAGGAAAACCCGGACGGCAGCAAGACCGTGTGGGTGGGCGAACTGGAAGTGCGGCAGCGCATGCGCTGGGCGGTGGGCTATACGCTGCGGCCGGGCAAAGCGTACCTGGAAGCCTCGATACGGATTCTGAATCGCACACCGGTGGTGAACACCATGCTGTGCTTCGCCAACCTGGCGGTGCACACGAACCAGAATTACCAGGTGATCTTTCCGCCGAGTACGCAGTACGGCGTTTACCACGGAAAGCGGGAGTTTACGGCGTGGCCGGTCTCGCACACCAGGTACAGCGGCGCGGACTTCACCAAGGGCGTGGACATCAGCTGGTACAAGAACCACATCCAGGCGAACTCCGTATTCGCGTGGAACTACCAGGACGATTTCTTCGCCGGCTACGACCACGGCAAAGAGGCCGGCACGATGAGCGTGGCGGACCACAACATCGTTCCCGGCAAAAAGTTCTGGACGTGGGGCAACGGCCCGAGCGGGCGCGCCTGGGACAAGATCCTGACCGATGACGACGGCCCTTATATCGAGCTGATGGTGGGGGCCTACTCGGACAACCAGCCGGATTATAGCTGGCTCGAACCCTACGAGACGCGATCGTTCTCGATGAACTGGTATCCCTTCCGCGACATCGGCGGGGTGAAGAAAGCCAACCTGGATGCCGCGGTCAACCTCGACGTGGCGAAGGGCAGCGCCAAGGTCGGCTTCTACACCACGTCGGCGCACCAGGCTGCGCAGGTGATGCTGAAAGCGGGAGAGCGGGTGCTGCTGCGCGAGACGATCGCCATCAACCCGGGCAAGCCTTACGTGAAGCAGGTGGCGGTGCCGGAGGGCGTCGACCCGCACGACCTGGTGGCTTCGATTTCGGACGGCGGCCAGGAGCTGGTCTCGTACCGGCCTGTGCGCCTGACGCCGCTGCCGACGCCCAAAGTGGTGACGCCTCCGCCGGCGCCGCGAGACATCAAGACCAATGAGGAACTGTACCTGACCGGCCTGCGCGCCCAGCAATTCCATGATCCCAACGTGGATCCGATTCCGTACTGGGAAGAGGCCCTGCGGCGCGACCCGTGCGATTCCCGCGTGAACACGGCCATGGGGATCACCAGCTTCCGGAAGGCGCGCTACGAGGAAGCGGAGAAGTATTTCCGCGTTGCCCTGGAGCGGCTCACCGACCGGTACACCACGCCCAAAGACGCCGAGGCGATCTACTATCTGGGCGCCACGCTGAAGGCGGAGGGAAAGACCGGCGAGGCTTATACCTATCTCTACAAGGCCACCTGGAGCCAGGAGTGGAAGGCCGCGGGCTACTATTCGCTGGCGGAAATTGCCGCCGCGCGCGGCGACATGGCCACGGCTCTTGATTTCGTGGACCGGTCGATCGATTCCAACGCCCTGAACATCCGCGCACAGAACCTGAAGGCCGCGATGCTGCGGCACCTGGACCGGCCGAAGGAAGCACTCGAGGTGGTGGCGTCCGCGTCCCACCGGGCCGATCCGTTGGATGTCCGGTCCATGGCCGAGGTCTGGCTGGCTTCGCGGACCGGCGCGGCGGCGAAGACTCTGGCCTCCACGATGAACGCACACCCCGCGACGGCCCAGGAGACGGCGGCGGAGTATCTCGATGCGGGACTCTGGCAGGACGGAACGGACGTGCTGCTCCAGATGACGGCAGCCGCGCCGGACAAGTCGAAGATTCATCCATTGGTCTACTACTACCTCGGCTATTTCGCCGGGAAACTGGGGCAGCCGCAGCGGGCCTCCGAGTATTACGGGTTAGCGCGAGCAATGCCCCGGGATTACGTGTTCCCGTTCCAGAACGAAGAGATCGAGGTCCTGAGACAGGCCGTGCGGGAGAACCCGCAAGACGCGTGCGCGCCTTACTATTTGGGAAACCTGTTGTACGACTGGCAGCCGGAGGAAGCGGTGCGCATGTGGGAGGCGTCGGAGGCCATCGACCCCTCTTTCGCGATCGTTCACCGGAACCTGGCTACCGCCTACATGCACCAGAAGGCCGGGGCCGATCTCAATAAGGCCATCGCGGAGCTGGAGAAGGCCGTTTCGCTCGACCGTAAATATGCGCTGCATTTCACCGAGCTGGACGAGTTGTATGAGCAGGCGGGTACGCCACTCGAGAAGCGTCTTACCTTGTTTGAGAAAAACGCGGCGGTGGTGGCTCAGCGGGACGATGCCGAAAACCGCGCTGTCGCTCTGAAGGTGGCGCTGGGCCGTTACGACGAAGCGATCGACATCATGACGCGCCGCCACTTCGCCGTGGCGGAAGGCGCCAACCTGAACGTGTCGGAGCACTGGACGGAGGCCCACATCCTGCGCAGCCAGCAGAACATCGCGGCCAAACGGTACCAGCAAGGGCTGGCCGACTTGAAAGCGGCTGTGACGATCCCGTCGAATTTGCCGCTGGGATTCGGCTCCGGAGGCCGGGACGCGGAGGTCGCTTACTGGACCGGAATGGCTTACGAAGGACTCGGCGATCACGAGAAAGCGCTCGAGACCTGGAACAAAGCCGCGGCGGAGCAAGGGACAGGCGAAGGACGGCGCCGCGGCCGGTCGATGGCCGGCGGGGCACAGTCTTACTACAGGGCCCTGGCGCTCGAGCGGCTCGGCCGGAGCGACCAGGCCAAAGCCGCGTTCGAGAGCCTGGTCGAAGCCGGAAAGAGCGCCCTGCAACAGCCGGCGCCGGCCGGCGGGCGAAGCGGCAGGATGGGCCGGGCGGCATCGTCGCGGGCGCAAACGGCAAATGCACATTACCTGACCGGACTGGGCTACCTCGGCCTCAACGAGCAGGCACAGGCTAAGGCGGAGTTGAGCGAGGCGGTCGAGATGAGCCCGGACCTGGTAGGTGCCAGGAGCGTCCTGGCGTCATTGAAATAAGAGCCCGGCGCGCCAGGAAGAAGCGGGGGAGAGGCTCGCCGGCACGGCGAGATCGACTTCGCCGGAGGTCAGGCGCGCGGCAAGTGAGAGGACTCTCATGGTAGCGCCCCTCCCGCCGCCTTCGGCTGCAGCTCCGGAAACGTCAGCCCAAAGCGGTGGCAGAGCCGGGGGACGCTCTCGAAATCCATGCTCAGCGAGTACTTCTCGTTGATGCGCGCGAACTGTTCGAGGTCTCCCCAGGCGGCCGCGACCTCGCGAAAGTAGTTTTCGAATCCCGCCGGCGAGATGACTTCGACGATATAACAGGGTGTGTCTCCGGGATTCCAAAACGTGTGCCACTGCTGTCGCGGCTTGATCACCCAGGACCCCGGACCGGCCGTCACCGTTCGATCTCCGAGAAGCGCCCCGAGAGTGCCTGACACGACGTAGGAGTACTCGTCCTCGTTCTGATGGCGATGAAGGGGGGCGGCGAGCGCGTGCGGCGCGATCGGGTGGTGCACCACTGCAAACCGCCGGCCCGTTTCGATGCCTTCCAGCTTCCAGTGAACACCCAAACCACCGAAATCGAAGGCTTCGCCGCCATCCGGTTGAATCACGATGCGTTCGTTCATCTTCTTTCGTCTCTCCTTCCGTTCAGTGCGCTTACAACGCCAGCGCCACGGTTCCGGTGGCCATCAGTGCGATGGCCCAGATCCGGTCGAGGTTGAGCCAGGCGCGGCGAAGCAGCACGACGCCGAATTTCTCAAACACCAGCGCGGCAATCACCGCCGTCACCAGGAGGTATCCAGCGGCGTGCGCCCCGGTCGCCAGCAACGCCAGCGGCGCACTGGCGGTGCTCATACCGTGATGCGCGTGCTCGCCCGCGGTCATGGTCATGCCAACAAACACCGGAACCACCATGAGTCCCGCGCCGTGCGCCGAAGCCATCAGGAAGGACCATAATGTCAGCCCGCCCATTCCGACTTTCATCCCGGACCGGCCCGGGTGGCGGTGACGGAACAGCCGAGAGAGTCCGAGCAGCAGAAGCAAGGCCGCCAGCGCCCATCGAAGGATTGCGAGCGGAATCACGGCGCCCACCGCCATGGCGACAGCCACCGCCGCCGCTACCGCGAGGGCATGGCCGAGGGCCAGGGGCAGGAGCGCCAGGTAGACCGCCGCGCGCCGCTTCTCTTGCATGCCGAGCGCCACGGCAAACAGCCAGCCCATCCCCGGATTGATGCCGTGAAATGCCCCCAATCCGATCAGTACCAGCCACGAAATCGCCGCCTGGTCTGTCATAAGCCGGCCTCACGAATAACAGTACGAGTCGGAGGACGCATCGCCCCCCTGGAGCCGGACCTGGTGCGGACGCATGCCGCCCAACTCCAGAAAGAATCTCGGATCCAACTGCATACCGCCTTGTTCGGGCACATCGATCCTGGCCATCCAACCGCGGATGCCGTCGGGATAGAGCTGCTCATCCCAGGTACGGTAGAGCGAGTTGGTGAGATACACCCGCCGTCCGTCGCGGCTGACCTCGACCATCTGGGGCCCGCCATTCACGGGCGTTCCCGGGTGTGCCGGGTGCTCCGCCCGCCGCACGATTCCGCCAAGTTGAATCGTCGCCGTCAGAACCGGATGGAACGGGTCGCTGACGTCATATTGACGGAACTCGCCGGAGACCCAGCAGGAGACGTAGAGGAAACGGTCGTCCACGGAGAGATCGATATCGGTGACCATCGGAGGCACCGCACCGAAGCCCTTCAGCAACGGCGGCAGCCTTTCCGGATCGGCAGGCTCGGCGGGAATCTCGATGACTTTGCGGATGTTCCAGTTCCCGTCCCCGTTGCCTCCTTCGCGGTGCCACAGCCATACCGAAGCGGAAAGGTCTTTCAGGCTGGTCACTACGCCCACGAATCCGTAAGTCTCCGTGGGATTGTGCGCAGGCCTGACTTCGAGCACCATCTGCTGCTCCGGACCAAGGTCCAGCACCTGCCGATGGCGGCGCTTGCGCAGATCCCAAACGTGAATTGCATGGCCGTACTTTCCGGCCAGGAGCAACTCCGGATTGACGCCATCCTCGACCATGTTGGGTGTGCCCCATTCGCTCGAGATCATCGTGTCGTGTCCCAGGTGCCACCAGAAGTCGTAGGTGAGTTGCTGCGGACCGCGATCCGATTCCCACGCGCCTTTCACCTTGAAGTTTTCCGCGTCCATGAGGAAGATTCCGCCCGGGCCGTTCCCATCCGGCCCTCCCAGCCCGTTCAGATAGATTCCGTCCGGGCCGCAGTGCGAAGTATGGGGCCGGCTGTAGCCGGTGCGTTTGATGACCTCTTCCGGTTCGATGACCTTCACGATCCGGGGCTTCCGGGAATCAGGCTTGGTATCGATGATGTGGATTCGCGACGAACGCAGGCCCGGCACGACCAGGTAACGGCGCTCCATGTGAGGGTGCGGCGCGTGGGGGCACAAGCAGGAACTGCACGCATTCCAACCGAAGTGATGCAGTTCGTCGCCGGCTTCCGGCATATCGACCTGGTTGATCAAGCGCCCGTAGCCGGCGGAGGCGGGGTCCGTATCGACCACCCCGAGAGCGTCGTGCTTGCCCGGGTCCGAATTGAGCATCGTGACGTAGGCCAACTTCTCTGGAGCCGCCCCCATCGCCGACTTGGGCGAAGGGTAAAATGTCTGATCGGGACGCCATTGATCCATTGAGTTACCTCCTCGGCGGCGACTGCCGCACTTACAATCCCATTACGCCCCATCCGGCCGGTCACGGTCCTTTGGGAGTGATGGAAATTCTCTGAAGTTTTCCTGAACGGGCCCGATGACCTGCCGGCCCGCGCGAAAATGGATTCATGAATTCTGAGGAATTGCGCGCGATCCAGGGGCCGCTGAAACAACGGTATCGCGACGAACCGGGAGCCGCGCTCATCACCCTGAAGGCGGAGGGCCGGCTGGGCGAGGGGGTAGCGTGCCGTATCGAGACCGGCCGCGCGATAGTCGAAGCGGGCCTGCATCCGGCCACGGGGGGTACCGCGCAGCAGGTCTGTTCCGGTGACCTGCTTCTCGAGTCGCTGGTCGCTTGCGCCGGCGTGACTCTATCGGCCGTAGCCAGTTCTCTCGGCATCGAACTGCGCGACGGGCACCTGGCGGCCGAAGGCGACCTCGACTTTCGAGGGACTCTCGGCGTTGCCAAAGACGTGCCGGTCGGCTTCCGCGAGATCCGGCTTCGCATACGGATCGATACGGATGCCTCTGAAGAGGAGCGGCGCAAGCTGTTGGAACTGACCGAGCGCTACTGCGTGGTTTACCAGACGCTCCGCAACGGACCGCGCCTGAGCGCGGCATACGATTCGTAAGAGAGCGCCCTAGCCCGCGTGACGGGCGCCGGCTGAGCCAGCGGGATCGATGTTCGGGTTGACGCGGAAGAAGTTGGCCGGGTCGTACTTCTTCTTCACCTCCACCAGCCGGGGGTAATTCGGTCCGAATGCCGCCCGGACGATGTCCTCTCCCTCATCGCCCAGAAAGTTCAACAGATACGCGCCGCTTGTGAAGGGGCGGATCGCTTCGGCAAGCCGCCGGGTCCAGTCGATATGGCGGGGAGACTCCTTCGGATCGGCCCACTGCGCGCAGATGCCGATGTCGTACTGAGCCTCGCGGTGGGCGAAGGCGGTATCGGAGGTCCCCACGCGACTCGCGGCCCCGCCGTAATACTCGACCACGATGGCGGTGAGCGGTGAAGCCGCGCGGTTCGCGGAATCCACCAGCACGTCGATGAGTTCATCACTCAACTCGCGCGCGAACGCAGATTTCCAGTAGTTCTGGTTGCCGTCCGGGAATGCTCCGTCGAGCAGAGATTGCATCTGCGGGAACGGAAGGGGTTGGATTGCATCGAGGAGTGGTGAGCCAAACGCTCGCAGGGGCTTCAGCACGCGCTCGCCCTCCCTGAGCTCTCCGCAGTAGCAGGCAATCATGGCGATTGCGGGAGTTCCCTCGGCGGTATGGAGAAGGCCTGCGTAGACGGTCAACTCTTCCGGCGCCGACCTGATGAAGTCCCGATAAAACCGGAGCACGGCCGACGCCTGGTCCCTGGGGTGGAGGATCAAACCGCCCAGGACGGTGCTCACCGGATGAGCGCGATATTCAAACGAAGTGACAACGCCGAAGTTTCCGCCCCCGCCCCGCAGTGCCCAGAACAGGTCCTGGTTTTCGGATTCGCCGGCCACGAGAAATTCTCCGCCGGCGGTCACCACGTCAAATGACACCACGTTGTCGCACGTCAGGCCGTACTTTCTCACCAGCCATCCGACGCCGCCGCCCAGCGTAAGCCCGGCGATGCCGGTTTTGGAGACCACCCCGGCCGGAATCGCGAGGCCAAACAGGTGCGTCTCGTGATCCACGTCGCCAAGCGTACAGCCCCCCTGCACGCGGGCTGTACGGTTCTTCGCGTCCACACGGACGCCTTTCATGCGGGAGAGATCGATGACGATGCCGCCGTCGCATAATGCGCGTCCGGCGACGTTGTGCCCTCCGCCACGCACGGCGGTGAGCAGATCGTTCTCTTGCCCAAAGCGCACGGCGGCGGCGACGTCGGCGGTTCCCGAGCAGCGCGCGATGAGCGCCGGCCGCTTGTCGATACTGGCGTTCCAGATCTTCCGGGCCCCATCGTAATTGGGCGAGTCCGGCAGTACGATTTCGCCGCGGAACCCGGCTCTCAGCTTCTCGACGCGGCTAGTGCTGATCCGTGTTTGTTCGGCCATTTCTTTCTCCCCCAGTATCCTCGCGTTCGAAGTCATTATGCCGTAGCGTGGAAGCCGGAGTACTGGAGATCTTCTGAAACTTTCCTGAACGGGATCCGGACCGCCGATCGGGACCGGCGCGACATGTACGAAACCCCACAAGGTAACGGCCGAAAATTCGACGAAGCCGGCTGCTTGATTTTGCTCGCGGGCAGGTGCTAGGTTGGGGGCAGGAAATGGGGATGCGGGTGACTGGGAGTCGTATTACCGCTGTGGTCGCTGGGCTCCTGATCTTGTGCGTGCTCGCGGTACTGGTCTCTCCCGTGGTGCCGGGCTTGCCGACTCATTTGCGGGTAAAGCGACTCTCCTGGCAGTTCGTGGTGCAGGCCGCTCTGCCGGCGCACGGTCTGGTGGGCGCCGGCCCCACCGGCTCCCCTGCCTCACGCAGTGAAATCTTCCAGGCATCTCCCCCTGCTCCGATTCTCCGGCTCATCTGTGTCCGGAACTGCTAATCCTCAGTCCCGTCAGGGTGAATTGCCGCCGCGGCGCGGAGCGCTCACGGCAACCACAAAACGATTCCGGGCGGCTCAGCGACGTTGAAGAAGGAGGACGTGGATGCCAGATGTCAGCTATCGTTTCGGTCCCTTCCGCCTCGATACCGGCGAGCGGCATCTGCTGCGGGGAGACGAGATCATCCCTCTGCGGGGCAAGATTTTCGACACACTGCGCGTGCTGGTTGAGAACCATGATCACCTGGTGCGCAAAGACGAACTGATGAAGGCCGTCTGGCCCGACACTGTCGTGGAGGAGAACAACCTCGACCACAATGTCTCCACAATCCGCAAGGCTTTGGGCACAGCTCCCGGACAGAAGCAGTACATCGAGACCGTGCCGCGGCAGGGTTACCGCTTCATCGTGCCGGTAGAGGTCGTGAGCGCCCGGGAGGCAGCCCGGCTTTCCCACCCCCGGAGCGTGCCCGATTCATGCTTCGTAGAGCGCGAAGAACAGCTCTCGCTGCTTCAGGATGCCTTTGCATGCGCCGGCGCGGGCACACGCCAGGTAGTGCTGATCACCGGTGAAGCCGGCATCGGTAAGACGACGCTGGTGCGCGCATTCGTCGACCAGATTTCCGGCGACCCCTCGACTCGTGTGGCTCGCGGTGACTGTCAGAAACATTTCGGCGAAGGTGAACCTTACATGCCCGTCCTGGAGGCCCTGAGCCGCCTGGCGCGCGAGAACGAGGAGTTGTGTCTCAAGGTGCTGGAGGAATATGCCCCGTCGTGGCTGGCGCAACTGCCGTCGATTGGAAAAGCACGGGATCCGGTGCGGGCGCAGCCGTCGAGCCTGGGCATCACCGCCGAGCGGATGTTGCGCGAGATGGCTGACGCCATCGAGGTTCTGACAGTTGAACATACGCTGGTCCTGACTCTCGAAGACCTGCACTGGGCCGACTACTCGACCATCGACTTGTTGGCTCGTATCGCCCAAAGGACCGAGCCCGCGCGGCTCCTGGTGCTGGGCACATACCGCCCTTCCGACGCCAAAGCCCGCTCGCATCCGATCCACACGACGGCGCGGCAGTTGAAACTGCGGGCGTGCTGCCGGGAAATTCCCCTCGGCTTTCTGACCGCGGACGGCTTTGCGAAATACCTGCAAGCCAGGTTCGGCAACGCCCTGTCGGGCGCCGTCGCCCGCCTGCACACGCGAACCCAGGGCAATCCGCTGTTCCTGGTCACCGTGATCCATGCCTGGCTGGCGAACGGATCCCTGCGAAAGGTGGACGGGGACTGGAAGCTGGCGGTGGATGCCGGGGATCTCTCGTTCGGTGTTCCGGATGACTTCCGTCAACTGATCGAGCAGCAGGTTTCGGAGCTCGATAACACCGATCAGGAGGTAATTGAAGCAGCGGCCGTAGCAGGTTCCCGTTTCTGCCCCGCGGCCATTGCGCAGGCGCTCGATCTGCCTTCGGCCCAGGTGGAAGCGCGTTGCGCCGCATTGGCGAAGGACGGCCGGTTTTTTACGGCCGCCGGCGCCCAGGAGTGGCCCGACGGCACGGTGTGTGAAAGTTACTCGTTCCTGCACAGCGTTCATCGCGACGTGGTCTATGAGCGTATCCCGGCCGGGCGCAGGGTGAGCCTGCACCACCAGATCGCGTCCCGCCTGGAACAGGGATATCGCGGCCATGAGGACGAGATCGTATCTGAGCTGGCGATGCACTTCTGCGAGGCTCGGGACGCGCCACCCGCCTTGCACTACCTGAAGCGCGCAGCCGAGCAAGCGCTGATCCGCAGCGCTCACCGCGAGGCAATCGCCCATTTGACAGGCGCTTTGGGGATGCTCCGGCGGCTTCCCGAACTCGCGGAACGCGCGCGCTGGGAACGCGACCTTCTGACGCTGCTGGCGCCGGCCCTGGTGATCACCAAAGGATTTGCCGATCCCGAAGCGGAACGCTCGTTTCGCCGGGCCTATGAACTGTCCACGCAGCTCGGCGGATCAGGCGCGCACTTCCCGGTCGTGTTCGGACTTGCGGTCATGCTCGAGATCCGCGGCCAGTATCCGAAAGCGCAGGAGCTCATGGAGCGGCACCTCCCCGAGCAGGAACGCTGCGGCGGATTCCTCCTGGAAACGCGCGATCTGCTGGCATGTTCCCGGTTCCACCAGGGCTCCTTCCGGGATGCGCTCGAGCACGGAGAAAGAGGCGCCGAGGCCTACTCCCCGGATCACCACTCCGTAATCAGCGCCGCGCTCGGAGAAGATCCGGGCATCGACTGCCACGCCTGGGCGGCGCTTTCGCTGTGGTTTCTGGGCTTTCCCGACCGGGCGCTCACCCGGGGCCGGCTCGCCGTTTCGCTGGCGAAGGATCCCACCCGTTCGTACAGTCTGGCCAATGCGCAATCCCAGCTGGCGATTCTGCACCAACTGCGGCAGGAAGAGGAGGCGACGCTCGAGTGGGCGAACCAAACGATTACGCTTGCCCGTGAGCAGGGCTATCCTTACCGCTGCGCGGTGGGACAGGTCCTGCGCGGCTGGGCCCTGGCGCGCACAGGAGCGTACGACCAGGGAATCCGCACCCTTCAGGAAGGCATGAACGGTTGTGCGGCGGTCGGCGCGGAACTGGACCGGCCCTACCATCTGGCATTGCTGGCTGAGGCGCACCTGATCGCGGGACGGCCGGCCGAGGCCGCCGCGGCGCTGGAGCCGGCGTTGGCCCAGGCTTCGGCAACGCCGGGCTTTTTCTATACGGCGGAACTCTGCCGGTTACACGGCATTGCTGCCGTCGGCTGCCGCCAATTCGAGGCCGCGGAACGGTGGTTCCTTCGCGCGGTGGAGGTATCAAGCTCACAGGCAGCCATTTCACTCGAACTGCGTTCGCTTTTGGAACTGGCGAGCTTGTGGAGGCAATCCGGGCGGGCAGACGCCGGACGGGAACGGCTGGCGGCTACGTATGCGCGGTTCACGGAAGGTTTCGAGACGCCTGATCTTCGCCGCGCCGCGCAATACCTGGGGGCCGCTCGAGTTCCATGCATATAAAAAGGCGGGCCGCCGGAGCGACCCGCCCTTGTCGAACGATACAGTCTGGAGCTAGAACGTGTAGAGCAGTGTGCCGGCCGGCGGTTCGGCGGGGGCGCCGGCGGGGACCGCCGCTTCGCCCTCGGGGCTCACCTGCCGGTAATAGATGCCGGTGTCGCCGAGGTAGACTTCGAGATCGGCGGGGCGCGGCAGGGTGCCCTGGATCAGCGCTTCCGAGAGCGGATCCTCGATGTACTTCTGCAGGGCGCGCCGCAGCGGGCGCGCGCCGTAACTGCGGTCGCCGCAGGTCTTCTCGAGAATGTACTTGGCGGCGTCGGAGGTCAGCCGGATCTTCACCTGCTTGGCCACCAGGTTCTGGTTCACCTGGGTCACCATCAGGTCGATGATCTTGATCAGATCCTCGTCGACGAGCGACGTGAAGAGAATCACTTCGTCCAGGCGGTTCAGAAACTCGGGATTGAACGCCTTCTTCACTTCGCCGCGCACCATGTCCTCGACCTTGGAGGGAATGCCTTCGCCGGCCGGAGCCGAGAAGCCCAGGTGGCCGCGCTTCTCGAGGAAGCGGGCGCCGAGGTTCGAGGTCATGATGATGATGGTGTTCTTGAAGTCGACCTGGTTGCCCAGACCGTCGGTCAGCTGGCCGTCCTCAAACACCTGCAGCAGGATGTTGTAAATATCCGGGTGAGCCTTCTCGATCTCGTCGAGCAGGATGATGGAGTACGGATTGCGCTTCACCCGCTCGGTGAGCTGGCCGCCCTCTTCGTAGCCCACGTATCCCGGGGGCGAGCCGATCAGCTTCGAAACCGAGTGCTTCTCCATGTACTCCGACATGTCGAAGCGCACCAGGCTCTTTTCGCTGCCGAACAGGAACCCCGCCAGGGCGCGGGCGACCTCGGTCTTGCCGACGCCGGTGGGCCCCAGGAACAGGAACGAACCGGCCGGGCGGTTGCTGGCCTTGAGGCCGGCGCGGGAACGGCGGATGGCCCTGGCCAAAGCCGAGATTGCTTTCTCCTGGCTGACGACCCGCTTGTGCAGCTCTTCCTCGATGCGCAGAAGCTTGGCGATCTCCTCCTCTTTAATGGAGGTCATGGGCACGCCCGGTCCAGCGGGCCACCACTTCCTCGATGTCGTCCTTGGTGACGCAGCCGGTGGAGGAGTCGTCGAGGTTGTACTTCTCGCGGAGCTGGCGCATGTTTTCGCGCTCTTTGCGCTCTTCGTCGGAGTAGAAGCGCGCCTTCTCGAACTCATGGTTCGCGATGGCGTTCTCCATGCGGTGCACGATGAACTTGATGCGCTTCTGGATATCGGCCAGGTCCGCCGGCAGGGTGGTCTGCCGCAGCTTGACGCGCGCGCCTGCTTCGTCGATGAGGTCGATGGCCTTATCCGGCAGGTAGCGGTCGGGAATGTAGCGGCTCGAAGTATAGACCGCGGTCTCGATGGCGTCGTCGGTGTAAGCCACCGCGTGGAACTTCTCGTAGCGGTCCTTGATACCGAACAGGATCTTCACCGCATCGCCCTCGCTCGGGGGCGGAACCTTTACGGCCTGGAAGCGGCGCTCGAGCGAGCGGTCCTTCTCGATCGACTTGCGGAACTCGGAAGGCGTGGTCGCGCCGATGCACTGGATTTCGCCGCGGGAGAGCGCCGGCTTCAGGATATTGGCGGCATCGAGGGAGCCCTCGGCCGAACCCGCGCCGACCAGGGTGTGCAGCTCGTCGATGAAGATGATGGCGTTCTGGTTCTCCATCAGCTCCTTCATGATGGTCTTGAGCCGCTCTTCGAACTGGCCGCGGTACTTGGTGCCCGCCACGATCAGGGAAAGATCGAGCGCCAGGATGCGCTTGTCGGCCAGGAACGACGGAACGTCGCCCTCGGCGATGCGCTGCGCCAGGCCTTCCACGATGGCGGTCTTGCCGACGCCCGGCTCGCCGATCAGGACAGGGTTGTTCTTTGTCCGGCGGCAGAGGATCTGAACCACCCGCTCGAGCTCATAATCCCGCCCGATCAGCGGGTCGAGCGTGTTGTCCATGGCCGCCTGCGTGAGGTCGCGGCTGAATTCGGCCAGCAGCGAGCTTTCCTTGGGCCGCGCGGAGGCGACCTTCTCGCTCTGGGAACGCGCCAGTTCCTCCCGAATCGTGGAAAGGCGCAGCCCGCGCTCGTGCAGGATTTCGGCCGCGAAGCACTTCTCTTCGCGCAGCAGGCCGAGCAGCAGGTGCTCGGTCCCGATGTGCTTATGGTTGAGCCGCTCGGCCTCCTCGGCGCCATATGCCAGAACCCGCTTGCATTCATGGCTGAGCGGAAGATCCACGGAGGTGGAAACCTTCTCCCGGATCGTGGTATGTCCTTCAATTTGCTTGCGGATGGACTCCACCGCAGCGTGCGAGCGCAAGAAGCGGTTTGCGAGCGCCTTGTCTTCGCGCAGAAGCCCGAGGAGCAGGTGTTCGGTTTCAATATAGGGACTGCCGAACTGGCTGGCCTCGTACCGTGCGAAGAAGATTACCCTTCGCGCCTTCTCCGTGTAACGCTCAAACATAAAATGTGACGCCCCCTAAGGTTAAAGATACTCCGGCTCGCCCCCCGGTTGCGAACCCTTTAGTTCCCCGGGTACCAAGCCCCCCTTCTCCAGACTCAAAACGCGATCGCACCGGTTCGCAAACGACAGATTGTGAGTGACAAAAACGGACGTGAGCTGATGAGATCGGTGCAGACCCGCCAGGAGTTCGAAGATCATTTCGCCGGTCCGGAAATCCAGATTTCCGGTAGGTTCATCGGCCAGCAGCACGGAAGGCTTGCCGACCAGGGCCCGGGCCAGCACAATTCGCTGCTGCTCTCCTCCCGACAATTCACCGGCGCGGTGTGACGCACGCGCACGTAACCCGACTTCATCCAACCTTGCCAGCGATTCCGAGCCGGCCCGCGGATGGGTCCAGCCCCGAATCAACAGCGGCATCATCACATTCTCCAGCGCCGTAAACTCAGGCAGCAGGTAGTGAATCTGCCAGACAAACCCGATTTCCCGGTTGCGGAAGTCCGCATTTTCCGACTGAGCGAGACTTGAGATCTCTCTACTTCCGTAGTGTATCGTACCTTGCGAAGGTCTGTCCAGACCGCCCAGGAGGTGCAGCAGGGTCGACTTGCCAGCCCCGGATTCCCCGACCAGGGCGAGCATTTCGCCGCGGTACACATCCAGGTCGAGCCCCGAGAATACAACCAGGTCCGCACCTCCCGACTGGTAGATCTTCGCCAGGCCGCGCGCCCGGATATACGGTTCGTCCATCTTCCCGTTACGATAACGCAAGTACAGTTCCCGCCGCTCCACGGTTCCGTTACGCACCTTCACCCGTCGGGCGGGCCGCCGGCCCGGCGCATGATGGAGGCATGGCTACGATGCAACCGTTTCTCACCGACATCAAGGAGATTCGCCGCCGGGCCCGCCAGCACATCGAAAAGGGCGCGGTCACGAGCAGCTACCAGGCAGACCTCGAAACCGTGCTGCGCCTTCTCAACGAAGCGCTCGCTACCGAGATCGTGTGCGTGCTGCGTTACAAGCGCCACCAGTTCATGGCGCGGGGGCTCAACGCGCAGCCGGTGGCGCAGGAGTTCGCCGAGCACGCTGCCGAAGAGCAGTCACACGCCGACCGGATCGCCGAGCGCATCACGCAGTTGAACGGCGAGCCGAACTTCAGCCCCGAGGGCCTCGCCACGCGGAGCCACTCCGAATATGCGGAGGGCAACAGCCTCACCGAGATGATCAAAGAGGACCTGGTGGCGGAGCGCATCGCGATCGAGTCCTACTCCGAAATCATCCGCTTCCTGGGCGACAAAGACCCGACCAGCCGCCGCATGATGGAGGAGATTCTGGCCAACGAGGAAGAGCACGCCGAAGACATGCAGACGCTGATCGATAAGGTGGCGCAGAAGGGGCTCTGAGCCGGCGGCCGGCGCTCAAAAAAGAGCGGCCGCGGCGATTTGCGCGCCGCGGCCGGCTGGGCAGGAGAAAATCGGCTGTTCTAGTGCTCGTTGGGGGCGAGTTCGTAGCTGATCCCCACCATGGGAACGAAGTCGTGCAGAATACTGCCGATCTTCGCGCCCGGTGCAGGTGTGATCAGCTCCTCCGGAAACGCCGTGATGTAGTCTCGAAATTCCGTGCGCAGAAACAGCCGCGGAGCGAGCCTGAAACGGATACCGGCGCCGACGGTGGCCATCGGCTTCACGGTCTGGGTCTTGGTCAAATAGGCGAACTGGCTGAGCGGCTGGTAGGCCGACTCGGTGCCGGTGCCGCGGAAGATCCGCATGCCGCCGCCCAGCGCCACGAAGAACTGGGTGTGCGTTCCCCGCCGGTTGGTGTGCAGCAGCACGTCGTAGTGCAGCATATGGGACATGCCGGCGAACGTCGCCTCGGTGCCGCCGCCCGTCAGCCGCAATGTGCTCATCGCGAAGTCGTAGCGAATTTCGCCGCTGATGTGCGGGTTCAGGGTTTGCCCGACGTACCCGCCCACTGCCAGTCCGGGCTTGAATCCGGCTGTCGCCGAACCCGCCGGACTCGAGACGGGAACGCCGGGAAGGAAAGAGACTCCCCCGCCCCCGCCCACTTCCCACTGTTGGGCAAAAGCGGAGCATCCCGCCGCTGCCAGAACGAAGATTGCAATGCCAAGTGATTTCATTCGTAACTCCTGTCGACTACTTCACGACCCGCACGCTCAAAGTGGTGCTGGTTCCCCCCTGGTTGATGACCAGGGGAATGTCCAACCCCTGCGGAACTCCGCCGGGAACCGCCGCGTTGATCTGGTACACCCCGACCTCTCCCGGAACGAGCCCCGCATACAACACGTTCAGACTCATTCCGCCGAGCGTCACCGTCGGGCTGATGATCGCGTAGGGCAGAGGATCGGAAGGAGCGGGCTGCCCGGAATCGACGGCCGGCGATGTACGGCCGAGGCCCGTGGCGTAGATCACCACCGTATCGTTCGGATGAATCGGGTTGGTGGGCGTAACCAGCTCGTTGTTGTCGGCGCGCACCACGGTCGCGAGGCCAGTCGTCGGCCCGGCTGTTCCGCTGCGGAAGATGCTCGGCGCGGCGGGCAGGATCGAAAGATAGAAGTTGTCGCTCACGCCGCCCGGCGTGTGCAGCGTCATGGTGGCGCTGCCGTCCACGTTGAACGGGAGCTGGCCGTTGATCTGGCCCGGCGAGACAAACAGCATCGGAACCGGAATTCCATTGACCGTGAGGCACGATTCGCCGAGGGCGGTAGGCAGCGGAATTTCCTTGGTGGCCATGTTGACCGGGCTGAGTTGCTGGCCGTAGATGCTGATCAGGCCGCCGGGTGCGATCGGAAGAGTGCCGTCGGCGGCGTTTACCACGCTCGAAATCTTAGGCGGCGCCACTGCGGCGTCATAGGCCCAGGGCAGCACGGTAATGCCCGACACGGAAAGCGAGATCACGGCGCTGCGGTCAGCCAGGGGCGCAAGCGTGCGGATGAACGGCTGGAGGGTGTTTCCGAACAGAGGAGCCTCTACCATCCGGGTGGGATTCTGGCTCAGGGTGACCGTCGGGACGACGTGTTGAATGATACCCGGGCTGGTCGAACTCGGAGTGGTGGTGCGGAGTCCCCACTGGTCGACGAACGCGAATCCCGCGGGCGACCCGGACGCGCTCTCCAGCGTGGCCTGCGGCACCAGCGCGGAGTTCAGCAGGTTGTTGCCTACCACGTAAGTGCCGTAGCTCGAGGCAGCGTAGGCGCCGCCGAGCGCGGTGAAATCCTTCCGTGAGACGGTGAAGGTATCCGCGTTGGCATCGTATAGCATCACGTTTCCGTCGGGCGAAGCCAGCAGGATAGTGGCTCCGTTCGGCGAAGACGTCAGCACGGCGTCGGGGCTGACACTGTTCTTGTAGATCCCGAGCGACGGCAACTGGGTGGCGCGCCGCGCCGAAAAGTCAATGCGGTCGACCGTGCCGGGCGCGTCGCCTGTGACGTCGCGGACCAGCGCGAGTATGGCCTTCCCCGAAGCCGCGATCTGCCGCGGGTAGTGCCCCGGAGGAAACTGGATCGGCACCTGCTGCTGGAACGTATCGAGATTGTAGACGTACGCGAACTGAGAATTGTCGTGGCCCACGATGAGGTACTGGCTGTCGAATGTCATGGCCATCTGGGTGGGCGTGGACGAAGTCCGCAGAGTGGCGATCTGGGTGTAGGTTGTGCCGTCGAACACCAGCACCTGGTTCTGGTCCTGGCGCAGGACATAGAAACGGCTGCGCGCCGGGTCGGCCAGTACATCCGAAAGCGTGCCGGGGATGGCTACCGTTGTGCCGCGCTGGTCCGGATTGCGGTTGTTCACCAGGACGCGCACCGGGTTGGGAAGATTCACCGCGCTGCCCGAGATGAGGGTGAGCGCGCCCGTCACCGTGCCGCTCTGGTTCTGGAAGGCGCTGGGATCGATGCGAACCTGCACCGTGGCCGGAGTGACGCCGGATTGCGGAGAAACCGTGACGCCGCTCAGGTTGGAGGTGACGATGAAATCGGTGCGGCCGCCGCCCGGATCGGTGATGGTGAGGTTTTGCGTGATCACCGTGCGGTTGCAGAAGTTGCCGCTGGCCACGATATCCGTCTGGCCGGTCGCCAGGCGGTGATAGGAGTTCAAGGAGCCTACCGGCAGAATCATTACACCGCTGTCGCTGACGGCGTAGAGAACGTCGCCCCCGGAGGTCAGCACCGCGCGCCCCGTGATATTTTCGGGCAGGGAGAGCTGGTCGCGCACCGCCAGGTTATCCGCATCCAGAATGGAGAGCACCGGCGGCGTGGCGGAGGGCGCCGAAGCCGCCGGTGTGGAGGATGAAGTGGCGGAAGCGTTTTGCGGGCTGGCTGTGAGGATCTGTGCGTAGATGATCCCGGCCTTGGAATCGACCGCATTGCCGCCGACGTTGGCGGAGGTCACCGAGTTCGGGAACTGCGCGAGATCGTTTGCGTAGCCGTCGAGCTTGTACTGTCCGATGATGGCCCAGGTGCCATCGGCCGAGACGCTGATGCGCGGCAGCGGCTTGGGCGAAGCTACGACGCCGATCGCGAAAATGGAGCCGGTTCTGGAATCGAAGCGATAAAACGCCTGGGAGCTGCCGTCGTCCGCAATTCCGTACACGTAGCGGCGGTCGGGAGACGTGGCCAATGAGGCCAGAATGACCTGCGACGGGAACGTGGCCGGGTCGACGGGAAGCGTCGTGGCAAGCGCCGCGAACGTCGCTACTACCTGCATGGCGCCCGAGACCGGATCGAAGAGAACCAGGCTCGTGGAGGTCACGATGAAGGCGCGGCCGTCGGCGATGAACTGAACGCCCAGCGGAGTATCGCCCATGGCGAAGGTCTGCCGCGTGCTGGTGGCCAGGTTGATCAGGGTGATCGCGTTGGTTGTCGGCTGCGGCGAAGTGAAGTTGCCGAAGTGGGCCACGATCAGGTACTGGTTGTCGGGCGAAAGCGAGATGGCGCCGGGCTGTGCGGCGACGTTCATCGAGCTTCGAATCGTGCCGTCTTTGGTCGACATCACTTCGATCCGGTTCGCCGTGAAGTTGGCAATATAAAGGAGACCTCGCGATTCATCGAGCGCGATGTCGGAGGAGTGGCCGGCAATCGGAACCACGGTCCCGAAGTTGGCCGCGAGCAGCGGCGCGGAGCCTGCGGCGGCCGCCAGCGCAATCGAAATCAGGAAACGGTTCCAGCGCATAATGTAGTCTTCGAACGTTATGATTACAAGCCGGAATTTTGCCGGAATCAATGATCGAAATAGCTAATAAGTGCCGCATTACCAAAGTTAGCCGTGCAATTTCTCGAATTTATGCATACACTGCGTGTAGCTCCGGCAGTGCCTTCGCCGGCGCGTGGATTACCGGCCATGAAGAAGCACTTCTTATTGAAATTCACGACCATTTTCGTAGTTCTCGCCGGGTTGCCGGCCTTGATGGTGCCGGCCTTCCAGGCGCAAAGCCTGGGCACCACGGTGAGCGTCTCGACCCAGCCGCCGGGGATGTACTACACCGTCGACGGGCTGTATCACAACCAGCCGTCCAGCGCCGTCTGGCCTGTCGGCAGCAAGCATGTGCTGGCCGTAACCAGCCTGTTGCAGGATGAATTGCAGAACAAGACGCACTACAGCTTCAGGGAATGGGACTCCGGTACTACCATGGTTCCGGGAGGCCCGGTCGTAACCGTCACGGCCAATCCGGCCCAGCCGGAATTCCACGCGGTATTTGATACAACGTACGCGCTCGATATCGTCTATTTCTCATGTCCGGACCCGACGAACTGCGCCAGTTCCGGGAAGATTTATGTGAACGGCACGCCGGTCAATTCCGACACGGAGTTGTATTTAGCGGCCGGGTCGACCGTCACGCTGAGCGCAACTCCGAATCCCGGCTACGTTTTCGCCGGTTGGGTTCCCGGTGCGCACCAGACCATTACGGGCAACATCAATAATGTCTCGCTCACCGAGCCGGTCGTCGTTCGACCGATGTTCCAGGTGACGCGGCGAATCACCCTGGCAACCATTCCCGCCGGCTTGCAAGTGTATGCCGACCGTGCGCCGGTACCCACGCCCACGACCATGGAATGGGGATACAACTCCACCCACTCCGTCGGCGCGGTCACGCCGCAGCAGGCAAAGGACGGCACCTGGTGGGCCTTCCAATCGTGGAGCGACGGCGGCACGGCCACGCACGCCTACAACGTCGATGCCAGCTCGTATTCGGACACCCTGACCGCCACGTTCGTTCCAGTCGGCGTGACCCAGATCATCAGCGCTCCCTTCGGATTGAAGATCAAAGTCGACGGGCGCGACAACTGGCCCACCTACAACTTCCCGTGGGGCGTCGGCGAGACGCACCACATCGAAGCGCCGGCGCAGCAGACCGACGACCAGAATCGCATCTGGTCTTTTGTCAGTTGGTCCAACGGCGGTGCCGCCGCGCAGGACTTCGTGGTGCCGGAGAGCGCAATCGGCGTGGGCGTGCGGTTAATCGCGACCTACGCGCCGGTGGGCCACCTGATCATCAACAGCCAGATCGCGGGCGTGACGGTTGGGGTCGATGACGGCACCTGCACGACGCCGTGCGATCTGCAGCGCCCGGTGGGCACGACTGTGCACGTAAAGGCGCCG
This sequence comes from Bryobacterales bacterium, assembly GCA_963778675.1. GTDB lineage: Bacteria > Acidobacteriota > Terriglobia > Bryobacterales > Bryobacteraceae > CAWCDJ01. Next base: position 856,557 of record CAVZVI010000014.1, on the reverse strand, counting down.
GCTTCGGTGACCCTGGGCGAGGGATCGCGCGCCGATTTCGCGGGATGGCCGGGCAGCGGCACGACGTCGCTCGACTGGTCCGGCACGCTGGGATCCGACGCGGTCACGCTGACCGCTACCTTCCACACCATGAATCTGCTCTCCGCCTCGGCGGCGCCGGCCGATGGCGCGACTGTAACGCTGCAGCCGGCATCGGCGGACGGCTACTACGACGCCCAGTCTACCGTCGTCGTAAACGCCTCGGTCCGTCCGGGCTTCCGTTTCAAGAGCTGGAGCGGGGACCTGAGCGGCGGGACACCTTCGGGAGCAGTCTCCATGAATTCGCCGCGCTCCGTGCAGGCCGTGCTGGACCGCGTTCCGTACATCGCGCCCGCTGGTGTGGCGAATGCCGCCGGAGTGACGCCGCAAAATGCCGTCGCGCCCGGCTCGGTGGTTTCGATTTTCGGAGCCAGCCTGGCCAACTCGGTGGTGGTCGGCCCGGACAGCCCGTTGCCGCAGACATTGGGCGGAGTCACGGTCCGGATCGGCGACCTGCTCTTGCCCGTTTTCTTCGTCTCGCCGACGCAAATCAACGTACAACTGCCTCCGGACCTGGGGCTGGGCGATCAGACGATCACCGTGAGCTTGCAGGGGCAGCCCGACGTAAAAGGACCCTTTACCGCGGCCCGCAATGCGCCCGGACTGTTCCAGCAGTCGATCAATGGCGTCTCGTTCGGTGTGGTGCTGCACGAAGACGGTTCCGCGGTCACTGCCGATTCGCCCGCTAAAGCTGGAGAATTGCTCACGGCCTATGGTACCGGTTTGGGGCCGACCAACACGCCGCGGCCCGAAGGGTTTGCCGTACCCGCTTCACCGCCCTATCTGCTCTCGGATGCCGTCACGGTTCAGGTCGGGGATTTCTCCGTGCCCGCGGAAAACGCATTCGCAGCGCCCGGCCGGGTAGGGATCGACGCCGTCCAGTTCCGCCTCGGCAGCGGTGCGCCCGCCGGCGTCAACGCCGACATGCACATCACCGTCAACGGCCAGGACAGCAACACCGTTACGCTCCCCGTGCAATAGAACCCTGCAATTAATAGGACCGCACACCGCCAGGATGGAATCGGCCGCGCAGCCCGGCGGCGGTGTGCGGTCCAAACTTCCCGCATTCCGGATCGCCTACCCACAAAAAACATGTGGCCCAAAAAAGAATCGGGCGGCCGCGAGGCCGCCCGATTCTCACACTTTCGATTTGCAGCGCCGCGCCGCCCGGCTCCTAGTACTGGCGGGAAATCACGGGCCGGATGGGACCCGCGAACCGCGTCGGCGGCTCGTGCCGCTCAACCGGCCGCTCCAGCACCAGAGAGCGCAGCCCCGGCATGGCTCCCGGTCCCGCGCGGTGACCCTTCTCGCCGCCCGGCAGTTGTCCGGTAGTCAGGTTCTTGAGTCCGAACAGCGCCAGCTCGAAGCGGTCTTTCACGCCGACCTTTTGGAACAACCGGGAGAGGTAGACCTTTACCGTCCCTTCGGAAATCATGAGGGTCGTGGCGATTTCCTTATTCTTCAGCCCCTGCGACAAGAGACTGACCAACTGCCCTTCCCGCTGCGTCAGCGCGACGCGGCGCGCGCACAGGAAGCTGTCGGTGAGCGCCTTTTCGAACCAGAGTTCGCCCGCCTGCACCTTCTGCAGGCACTTGACCTGGAGGTCGGTGGGCAGCGTTTTACGGAGGATTCCCCGCACGCCCAAGCCCATGGCCTGAAAAGCCAGTTCTGTCGAAATGGAGTTCACCCAGAGGACGATCTTGGTCGTCATCATGGCATGCTTCATTTCGCTCAGAACGGCGAAAGTGATCTCCGGCGTGAGGTCCATCAGAACCAGGTCGGGCGCTCCGTGGGCAACCTGCTCCATTACCCCGCCGACCGTATTGCACGTCGGCAACAACTCAAATCCTTCGAGTTGCCGCAGTACCGATTCCAGGCCCTTCGCCAAAATGGGTTCGTCGCTGTAAAGAAGAATTCGCGTCATCATTCTCTTCGTCCTTTGTACCTAGCGACCGACTGACGGCAAGTGAATCGTCCTCAAGTTGCTCGTCTCGCTTGGCTTCCTACAGGGATTCTCTGATGAAATACGACCAATGTCAATAAAAAATTAACGCCGAAAATGTAGCAATATCGTGAAATTGCATTAAGAAATCGGCGTACCAGCGAGCCACTACGCCATGTAAACTATTTAATATCAATGATATGTATAAACAGTACCGGATGGTACCCGACATGGTAAGTAGCAGATAATTATCCAATATTAACCCTGGCGATGTATACCAGAATGTAGGCATCCGATACACCCCAAATGGGACTGGCCGGCGCATGCGGGTGGGCCGGGCGGCCTCGATTCTAATGTAATAACCTTCGGCAATAGCTGCGTATAACCCATTTACGATATTGATCGGGAAGCAATTGCGGCGCTACATTCGCGGATGTTGAAGCCAGGCAAATGAAAACCATTAACAGGCGAGAGAGCCCGCGAATCGAAGTCCAGCTCCGGTGCCATGTCACGTCGCCGGCGCTGTGGATGCAGAGCGCTATGTACACCGAGAACATCAGCCGAAGTGGGCTTCTGATCGCCTGGAGGGGTGAGGACACCCTCCTCCCCGTGCCGGGAGTCGGCCAGATTCTAACTATCGAGGTCGAGCTGCCGGCCAATCACGGCTTTGGACAGAAATGCATTCACTGCCAGGGAACGGTCACGCGAGTCTCGCAAGACAGCGCCGATTGTCCCCGCGTGGCAATGCGCGTCAATTACATGGATTTTCGTTCCTTCCATGACCGGCTGCGCGCGGCGGAAGCCTCGCAGCCGGTAGCTACCTCCTGGATGGCCTGACCGGGGCCGAATTATGGAAACGCAGCGTTCGCAGTTCGCGCTCAAACTGATGCCGTCGTTCACGGACTTCGCGTTCCTGATGCCGATCGTATTTCTATTCGGCCGCATGGACGGAGTGAAGACGCTGCTCAGCGACTGCGATACGGGCTGGCACATCCGGACCGGGGAATGGATTTTCGCCAACCATGCGGTACCGGCCCGCGACATTTTCTCATTCTCCAAGCCGGGAGATCCGTGGTTTGCGTGGGAGTGGCTCTCGGACGTCCTGTTCGCCTGGATGAATGCCCACGGCGGGCTCCGCACGGTCGTCCTGTTCGGCGTGCTGATGCTGGCCGTGACGTTCATGCTGCTGTTCCGGCTGGCGCTGCGGAAATCGAACGTAATTACGGCCATCACGGTGACGATGCTGGCCGCGGCCGCATCTTCTATTCACTGGCTGGCACGGCCGCACCTGTTCACGCTGCTGTTTCTCGTTCTGTTTTACGGCGCGCTCGAGAATGTGCGCGAGGGCCGCACGAGGCTGGCGGGCATCCCTTACCTGGTCCTATTCCCCTTGGTAACGGTTCTTTGGGCCAACCTGCACGGCGGCTTCTTTGTCGGGGTGGTGATGATCGGAGCCTACGGCGCGGCCGAACTGCTCACGATGCTGTTCTCCGCCGATTCGTCCCTCCGCCACGAACGGATTCGCCGCGCCCGCAACTATTTGCTGAGTGCGTTCGCCTGCATGGCGGCCAGCCTGATCAACCCCTACGGCTATCAACTGCACAAGCACATGGCCGCCTACCTGTCGGACCCCTGGAACTTCACCCACATCAGCGAGTTTCTCTCGCCCAGCTTCCACCATCCGGCAGCCCCGTTCTTCGAGATCATGCTGACTCTGGCGGCAGCCGCGGCCTGCTGGCACCTGTTGAACCGCCGGTTCACCGAGCCTTTGCTGATGCTGCTGTGGGCCCACGCGTCGTTGCTGGCTGTTCGCAACGTCGCGATCTTCGCGATCGTCGCGGCACCCCCGGTGGCGACCGCTCTGGCGCACTGGCTGAAGGCCGCGCCGCGATCGAATGTGGCGGCCTGGCTCCGCACAGCGGCCGAAAGATTCAACCGGATTGAGACGGAAACCGGCGAAACCGAAGCGGTCTCCCGCTGGCACCTGGCAAGCGTGGCCGGAGTCCTGGTGGTGGTGGCGGTCATGTGGGCCCCCCACCCCCCTCGCAAGTTCCGCGCGGAGTTCGACCCGGCGCGTTACCCGAAAGCTGCGCTGGCTACGCTGCGGGCAGCGCCGAACTCCCGGATCTTTACCAACGATGAGTGGGGCGACTACCTGATCTGGAGTCTGTATCCCTCGCATCGCGTATTCGTCGACGGCCGCAGCGACTTCTACGGCGACGATTTTGATGACAAGTATATCGACGTTATCAATGTGCGTTACGGCTGGGAGAAAACCCTGGGCCGTTTTGGCGTCGACACCGTTTTACTGCCCCCGGACGCGCCCCTCACCGGTGCGTTGAAGGTATCTGCCGGCTGGCGACTGGTCTACGACGACGGCATTTCGCTGGTCTTCCGTAGCGCCACCGCGGGCACTCGAATTCCCTCAGCCGATAGCGGCGAAGGAACAGGCCGTGATCGAAAGGTCACGAAAACACAGGCTAGTGATCGACCGATCACGAAAACCGAATCTAAAACATAGGAGCGAAACCACAATGACGTTTTTGCGTAACTTCTGGAACGACGAACAAGGCCAGGACCTCATCGAGTACACGCTGCTCATGGCGTTCGTGGCTCTGGCATCTGCGGCCCTCTTCCTTGGCGCTGGCGGCAGCATCAAGGGTATCTGGCAGACGACAAACAGCCAACTGGCCGCGGCCAGCAGTCAGGCTAGCTAGTAAACATGGAAAAGGCGCGCTGGAAAGGACGGGGGTACGCAATCTTTCCGGCGCGCCTCTGGAACGCCAGTTCCGGAATCCGAGGACTATGTCCAATGAACCGGGTGGACTTTGAGAAACGATAGCCGCAACGCGTGCAGTTCGGACTTCGATGACGGCGCGCGTTGCGGGCCAGACAGGGCTCCCGGCGCACCCACGCACAGAGGCGCCCCGAAACAGACTCGGGGGCTCCGGAGTTGACGGGGAATAGGCGATGAATAAAAGATTTGTTGGCGTTCTGATCTTCGCATTTGTAGTGGCCTCGGGCGCAAGCCTGCTGTTGTACCGGCTGCTTGTCAATCGTCCGCAACAGGCCAAGGCGGCCCCGGCGGCCGCGCACATCGTCCTCGCGCAGCGGGATATCGAGGTGGGAACGGTTCTCAAGGAAGAGGACGTGCACGTGGCTGACTGGCCCGGCGCAGTCCCGGCCGGCTCGAGCACCAAGGTCGAAGACGTGGTAGGCCGCGGCGTGATCACCCCCATTTTCGCGAAAGAGCCGATTATCGATTCCCGGCTTGCTCCCAAAGGCGCCGGCGGCGGGCTCGCCGCCATGATTCCGCCCGGCATGCGCGCCGTGGCGATCCGCGTTAACGAAGTCGTGGGCGTGGCTGGCTTCGTAGTGCCGGGGATGCGCGTCGATGTGCTGATCTCGGGCAACCGGCCCGGCGGCTCCAACTCTCTCGGCACAGTTACCAAGACGCTGCTGCAGAATATCGAAGTGCTTTCGGCCGGACAGGATTTCAAGAAGGATGCGGAAGGCAAGCCGATCCTCGTTCAGGTCGTGAACCTGCTGGTGACGCCGATGCAGGCCGAAGAACTGAGCCTGGCAAGCAGCCAGACCAACATCCAGTTGGTACTGCGGAATCCGTTGGATCACGAGGTGGCCAAGACGCCTGGCACGGCGGTGTCCAATCTGTTCTCCGGATCCCAACTGCGAGGCCCGGAGGAAGCCACCGCGGCGCCCCGGCCACGGGCACCCAGACCCCCGGTAGTTCAAACGGCTCCGCCGCCAAAGAAAGAAGCCTTCGTTATGGAGATTATCTCGGGCAAGACCAAGGCCGAAGCCAAGTTCAGCGGGGAGGGCAAGTAGGTGCCACGACTTCGTGAAGTGCCGATCATTCTGTTGCTGGCAGCCTGCGGTTCGCTGCTGACGTTTCGTCCGGCGCACGCCGGCGCGGACATGAAGCCTTCCGGCCAGGAGGTGCAAGTGGCGCGGGCGGCCGAACAGCCGGCGCCAGATGCCACCGTGCCCGACCAGGCGCAGACCCCTGGAGGCGGCGGGTCGGTCGGAAAGCTCGTCGTGACGGTGGGCAAGTCGCTGATCATCGACAGCCCCCTCGATATCCGGCGCCTCTCGGTCGCCAACGGCGACCTGGCGGAAGCGGTGGCTGTCAATCCGAAGGAAGTTCTGCTGAACGGAAAGGCACCCGGCGACACGTCGCTCATTATCTGGCAGCAGGACGGCGCGCGGCTGGTCTATGACCTGACCGTGCGGATGAGCACCCTCAAACTGGACGCCGTCCGGCAGCAGATCGCTCGGGAATTCCCCAACGAAGATATCAACGTCACATTCGAAAACGACACGGCGTTCGTCCGCGGAACCGTGAAGGACGTGACGGCGGCCGAACGCGTGATCGCGATTGCCGCTACGCTCGGCAAGACCGTGAACCTGCTGCGCGTCCAGGTGCCGCAGGTCGAGCCGCAGATCGTTCTCAAGGTACGGTTCGCGAATGTGGACAGGTCGGCCACCACGGATTTGGGCGTGAATTTTGCCTCCGGCGCTTTCAACCAGCAGACGGCGATCGGTACGAACTCGCCTGTGAGTGTGCAAGGCGGTGTGCTTTCGGGAGTCAGCTCGGCGGTCAACATCCTGCTTTTCCGGAGAGACATCAATCTCGGGGCGGCCATCCAGGCGCTCGAAAGCAAACGGATGCTCGAGATGCTGGCGGAGCCGAACCTGCTGGCGATCAGCGGCCAGCAGGCCAGTTTCCTGGCCGGCGGCGAGTTCCCCTTCCCGATGGTCCAGCCGGGAGGCACCGGCAACGCGATTACCCTGATGTGGCGCGAGTATGGGGTGCGCCTCAGCTTTCTGCCCACGGTCACGGCGCGCGGCACCATCCGGCTCAAGGTCGCGCCGGAAGTCAGTTCGCTGGATTATACGAACGCCATCTCGGTACAGGGCCTTACGGTTCCGGCTCTCTCCGAGCGGCGGGTGCAAACTGAAGTCGAGCTCGAAAGCGGCCAGAGTTTTGTGATTGCCGGGTTGCTGGACAACCAGACAACGGACAGCCTTTCGAAGATTCCAGGCATCAGCAGCATACCCGTGTTGGGCAAGCTGTTCCAGACCAAATCGGTCACTCGCAACAACTCCGAACTGATGGTCATCATCACGCCGGAACTCGTGCGGCCGATCCCGGCCAACCAGCCGGTTCCGGACCTGAATTACCCGACGCCGTTCATGCCGAAGAACAGCCCCATCACGATGTCCCAGCCGGGGATGGACAAGACCGGACCGGTCCCGGTGCATCCGTCTGTGGAGACGCTTCCCGTCGAACAGCTCATGGACAAGCCCGTGCCGGCCGCCCCGGTCGCGCCGGTCTATCAGATGGTGCCGGTTGCTCCGGCGGCAGCGCCCCAAGCGAACCCCGGTCTCCCGCCGGCCAATGGATCGGGAGGCGGCGGCAAGTGAACCAGAGCTCTGGAGAGGGAAATGTATCCGCTTACCATCGGCCTGGCGATTGAGAACCGCGAAATCTGGGAGCAGGTGCAATCCTGCCTGTCCGAACTGCCCTTCCGGATCATCGTGGAGCACCAGGACCTCGGCGATGTAGGCAACTTTCTGGACCGCCTCGAGCGCATGAGGCCCGATGTCGTACTGATCGATATCAGCGGCTGGCGGGAACCCCTGGAAGGTCTGGTGTCCTCGATACGCAACGCAATCGGGGACCCCATGATCGTCGCCGTAAACACCTCGGCCGACGCCGACACGATCCTGGCGGCCATGCGCGCGGGCGTCAACGAATACCTCCACCCGCCGCTGCGCGACGCCCTCAAAAGAGCCCTCGAGAAGCGCTCCCTGGAGCGCAGCCGGCGGCCGGGCGGCGCCAAGGGCGGCGGGAAAGCTTTTGGATTCATGTCCGCCAAAGGCGGTTGCGGAGCCACCACCGTCGTCTGCCACGTCGCGGCCGAGTTGGGCCGCCAGAATCAGAAAGTCCTGCTGGCGGACCTCGACCTGGATGCCGGCATGGTCGGCTTTATCACCAAGACCAAGGCCGTCTATTCCATCCTGGACGCCGTCAACAACCTGCACCGCCTCGATATTTCCTATTGGAAGGCGCTGGTGTCCAACGGCATACCGGGGGTCGAAATCGTCTCCTCTCCCCTGGCCCTGGCTTCCAAGGTTCAGCCCCGGGACGACCAGGTGCGCCAGGTGCTGGCTTTCGCCCGGCCGCACTACGACTGGACCGTGGCCGACCTGGGCCGCAGCCTGAGCCGCACGGCCATGGCCGCGCTGGAAGAGATCGACGAGGCCTGCCTTGTGACGACGCTGGAAGTGCCGGCCCTGCACCAGTCCAAGCAGATCATTCAGACCCTTCTCGACAGCGGCTTCGGCAAGAACCGCATCCGCCTGATCCTCAACCGCGCGCCCAAGCGGCTGGATATCACCGCCAGCGAGCTGGAAAAAATGCTCGGCGTGCCCATTTTCTGCATGATTTCGAACGACTATCCGGAGCTCTACGAAACGTATGCCGAAGGCAGGATGTTGAACCGGAGCTCCGAACTGGGCAAACAGATGACCGCGCTGGCGATGAAGCTGGCCGGCCTGGAAGAAGAGAAGTCGCCAAAGAAGCGATTCGGACTATTTGGTTAATTCGAATCCGAGATGAACAACAGCCGGGGTTTCCGGCTCAAGGGGATCGATAAACGTCATGCCTGCCGTTCTGGATACGATACACCGACCGGGCGAAAACCGGGAAACGGGGTGGGTCAACCGCCTCTTCAATCGCGAAGGGTACACCCCTGAATACCAGGAGCTGAAGTTCACGCTTCACCGCAAGCTGCTCGACCGGATCAACCTGGAAGCCCTCTCTTCCATGGCCGGAGAACGCGTGCGCGCCGAGATTCGCGCCGCGGTCGCCAAGCTGGTGGAAGAAGAGAAGACCCCTCTTAGCCTGGTAGAGAAAGACCGCGTCATTGAAGAGATCCTCGATGAAGTATTCGGCCTCGGACCGCTCGAGCCTCTGCTGCAGGACCCCTCCGTATCGGACATCCTGGTGACCACGCCCAAGCTGGTCTACGTCGAACGCGGCGGCAAACTCTATCGCACTCCGGTTGAATTCAAAGACGACGCTCACCTGCTGCGGATCATCGAGAAGGTGGTTTCACGGGTAGGCCGGCGCGTCGATGAATCGTCTCCGCTGGTGGATGCGCGCCTGCCGGACGGATCGCGCGTCAACGCCGCCATTCCTCCGGTCGCCGTGGATGGCCCCCTGCTGTCGATCCGCCGCTTCGGCCGCCACGGGCTCAAGGGCGAAGACCTGGTGGCCAAGCTGGCCATGACCGAGGGCATGCTGGAACTGCTCAAAGCCTGCGTCAAGGCCCGCCTGAACATCCTGATCTGCGGCGGAACCGGTTCCGGTAAGACGACGCTGTTGAACGCTCTCTCCTCCTACATTCCGGAAGACGAGCGCATCGTGACCATCGAGGACGCCGCCGAACTCAAGCTGCAACAGACGCACGTGGCCCGCATGGAAACGAGGCCGCCCAACGTGGAAGGAGTCGGCGCCATCCACATCCGGCAGCTCGTCATCAATGCCCTCCGTATGCGACCCGACCGCATCATCGTCGGTGAGGTCCGCGCGGACGAGGCGCTGGACATGCTGCAGGCCATGAACACGGGCCACGACGGCTCGCTAACGACGATTCACGCCAACACTCCCCGCGACGGCCTGGGCCGCCTCGAGGTCATGGTCGGCATGGCGAACGCGAACATGGGAATCCGCTCGGTTCGCCAGCAGATCTCTTCGGCCGTCAACCTGTTCGTCCAGGTGGCGCGATTCAGCGATGGCTCGCGCCGTGTCACGCACATTACCGAAGTCGTCGGCATGGAGCAGGACGTGATCACCCTGCAGGACATTTTCCTGTTCGAGAAGACCGGGATCTCGGAATCGGGCAAGGTTCTGGGCCGCTTCCGCGCCACCGGAATCCGGCCCAAGTTCTATGACCGGCTCAAGGCTTGCGGTATCGCCTTGCCGCCGCAAATGTTCCAGACCGTAGTGGAGATTGGCTGATGCCCGCCGGCATAGCAGTTGCGTTCATCGTCGTTTTCGCGCTCATCCTGCTCGCGGTAAGCGTCGCGTTGAAGTTCTTCGACGCCCGGCGCAAGAAGCAGGTGACCGATATGCTGCAGACCGCCTCCGGGGAGTCGGCTGTGACGATGTCGAACCTGCTGAAGGAGATCGATGCCGAGAAGCCCACGGGCTTCAAGGCCATGGTCAGATCCCTCCACTTTTCACGGCATGCGCAGGAGCAGATTCAGCAGGCGGGCCTGAGCTGGTCTTCATCGCGTCTGCTGGCCGCCATGGGACTGATGACCATTCCGGGACTCGGACTGGGCAGCCTGATGCCGTTCATCCTGAACGGCCCGGTCACCGCCATCGTACTGGCCCTGGTTTGCGGATCGCTCCCCTATCTCTACGTACGGCAAAAACGGAAAAAGCGGCTGGACACCCTCGAAGAACAGTTCCCCGAATCGCTCGACTTCCTGGCCCGGTCCATGCGCGCGGGCCATGCGTTCTCCATCAGCCTGCAAATGGTAGGAGAAGAGATCGCGGATCCGCTGGGGCAGGAATACCGCACGCTCTTCAACGAACAGAACCTGGGCGCGGCGCTCGACACCGCGCTGCGGAATTTCACGGAACGAGTGCCCCTCCTCGACTGCCGCTTCTTCACATCGTCGGTTCTGCTCCAGAAACAGACGGGCGGCAACCTTAGCGAAATCCTCTCCCGCCTGGCCTACGTCATTCGCGAGCGGTTCCGGCTAAAGGGACAGGTCAAGGCAGCCAGCGCGCACGGCAGGATGACCGCGACCATTCTGACCCTGTTGCCGGTGGCCACCATGCTGGGGCTGCTGGTCGTGGCGCCCGGCTACCTGCAAGGGATGGCCGCGGACCCCGACGGCAAGTGGATGATCGGCGGCGCGATCGCCGCCCAGATACTGGGCAATTTCTTCATCAAGAAGATCATCAATATCAAGGTGTGAGATGGATCAGCCAATTCTGTTTTCCCTGTTCGCGTTCCTCACCCTGATGGCCGGCCTCAGTTGGGTCGGCTATCGCGTAATCTATAAGCCCGGACGCATTCTGAGGCAGTTGGGAAACCCGGTCATTACCGACCCCGCGCGGCAGCGCACGATTGAAGAAGACCGGGAACTCGAACCCAGCACCCTGGTCACGGTGCTCCAGCACATCGGCTCGAAAGTGCCCTCCTCGGAGGCCGAAGTCGCCAACCTCCGGATCGACCTGATCCGCGCCGGTTTCCGCTCCGATCGTGCCCTGCCCGTCTTTTACGGCATTCGTATTCTGAGCGTCCTGATTATGCTGGGGGCCGGGCTTATGGTGCAGACCAAAATGCCCTCCAACCCCGTGATGAGCGTGGCCCTGATCGTCTTCGGCTGCGCGGCCGGCTGGGTATTTCCGAGGATGGGCCTGGAAAAGAAGGTCAAGAAACGGCAGGAAGTGGTGCGCCTTTCCCTTCCCGACGCTCTGGATCTGCTGGTAGTGTCGGTGGAGGCCGGTCTGGGCCTCGACCAGGCGATCCAGCACGTGGCCCGCGAACTCCAGGTGAGCCACCCGCAACTGAGCGAGGAGATGTCTCTGGTCACCCTGGAAATGCGAGCCGGCAAGCGGCGCAGCGAGGCCCTGCGCAATTTTGCGGAGCGGACCGGCGAACCGGAAATCCGCAAGCTGGTGGCTATCCTGATCCAGAACGACCGCTTCGGCACGAGCATGGGCGAATCGCTGCGCACGCACTCCGACTTCATGCGCACGCGGCGCAAACAGGAAGCCGAAGAGCGGGCCGGCAAGGTAGGCGTGAAGCTGGTCTTTCCGATCTTCTTCTTCATTCTGCCGTCCATGCTGATTGTGGCCGCCGGTCCCGGTATTCTCCAGATCTTCAAGTATCTGTTCCCGATGATGAAACAAATTGGTTAGCGAATAGGAGGCACAACGAACGATGAGCGATACCTTGATTCAAACGGTGATTTGGCTGGGCGCCGGCGGCGTCTTGTTCATTTTCCTGAAACGGCGCAAGACCCGGCGGACCCAGAACTGATAACCAGGAGCGGACCTACCGGAACGCTCCATACCTCAGGAAAGGAGAAGTTGCATGACTATGGCGATACAAGGGGCGATCTGGCTGGGCGCCGGGATCACGCTGATGGTGCTATTGTCCCGGCGGCGAAAACGGCGGGTGGTCCGTTAGGCGTGCGGGGCCGGGCTGGCGTGAAGAGAGGGGAACGGAACTCGCCAGCCCTCATCAACCATCATGGATATCGGGACCCTCATCAGCAAGCAGAACCGGGACGGTGGATGGCCATACGTACGCGGCAAATCGTGGACGGAACCCACGATTTACGCGGTGATGGCTCTGCTGGCTGCGGGAGAAAGCAAGCCGGCGGCAAGGGGCCTGCGCTGGATTGCCGGGATGCAACGGCCCGATGGCGGTTGGCCGCCGCAGGCCGAGGTCGATGAAAGCTCCTGGGTGACTGCGATCGCCGCGCTGCTGCCCCCCGACATCGTGGGGGTCCGGACGCACGCCCGCGCCATCCGGTGGCTGGTCGGGACGATCGGAGAAGAATCGAGCACCCTTTACGGGATGCGGCAATGGCTCCTGGGCCTCTCCGTCCCCTCGGGTCAGAAGTTCGCGGGCTGGCCGTGGGTGCCCGGATCCGCCGCCTGGGTGGGACCGACCTCCCTGGCGCTTCTCGCACTCGAACAGGAATCCCGCCGCAGCAGCGCCGTCGGGATTCGCGAACGTATCGCCGGGGGCCGCCAGTTCCTTCTTCACCGCATGTGCGCGAACGGGGGATGGAATCATGGCGGGGTTCGCCCGCTGGGCTACGAATCGAATCCCTACCCGGAAACCACCGGCATGGCATTGGCCGCCCTGCGCGGCACGACATCTCCGGGGATCGATCTTTCTCTGGCCCTGGCCCAACAGTACCTGGCTCGCTGCCGCTCGGCCGACGCCCTCAACTGGCTCCGCCTTGGCCTGCTGGCGCACGGGCAATTACCGGCCGGGTTCTGCCCGCCTGCCGAGATCGCGTACCGCACCGTGCCGGAGTGCTCGCTCGACCTGCTGGTCGCGGCGGTAGCGGGCGGGAGTTCCCTTTTGTGGGCATAAGCGGCAGGATGAGACACCAGATCACAAGGCGCGAATGGCTGGCCTCCGCGGCGGGACTTACCGCCGTCGGATGCGGCCGCAGCATACCGGTCGTCCCTTCGTCCGTCTCGATCGTGAGAGCGCCCGCATACGATCAAAAACTCTATGAGACGGTCCTCCGCATCTTTAAGGAACACAAGCTCGACGTGCGGGGCCGCAGGGTGTTGCTGAAGCCGAACATGGTGGAGTTCGAGCCCGATAGCAGCATCAATACCAATCCGTTGCTGGTGCACGCGGCTTTCGAGGCCGCGCGCTCCATGGGCGCCGCCGACGTCCGGATCGCCGAGGGGCCGGGGCATCGCAGGAACACGCTCGACCTGGCGGACTCGGCGGGCTACTTCCGAACCGTGCCCGGTTTCGAAGACGTTTTCATCGACCTGAACCTCGACGATGTCACGCGAGTCCACCTGCGCAGGCAGTTCTCGGGGCTGAAGAAGCTGTACCTCCCCAACGCGGCCCTCGGCGCGGACCTGCTGATTTCGATGCCCAAGATGAAGACCCATCATTGGGTCGGCGCCACCCTCTCCATGAAGAACCTCTTCGGCACGGTGCCGGGCGGAGTTTACGGCTGGCCGAAAAATCCGCTGCATTGGGCGGGCATCGAAGAGTGCATCGCCGACTTGCATTCCGCGTTTCGGAGGACTTTCGCACTCGTCGACGGGATCGTCGGAATGGAGGGCAACGGGCCGATTCAAGGCACGCCCAAAAGCGCGGGTGCGCTGGTGGCGGGCAGGGACCTGGTGGCCGTCGATGCCACCTGCTGCCGCCTGATGCGGATCGACCCGTTTCAAATCGGATACCTCCGCCTGGCCTCGGGAAGCCAGAGCGCGTTTGTCAGCGAGACCAACATCCGCCAGATCGGCGAACCGGTCTCAGCCCTGGCGACCCCGTTCAAACTACCCCCGGATTTCCCGAATCTACGCTTGGAGGCGAGCTGATGCAAGCGAAGGAACGCTTGACGGAACTGGGCCGGAGCCGCTACGTATTTCCCCTGGTTTCGCTGTTGTTGCTGGCTCCCTGCTACTGGCAACCGCGTTTACAGGCGGGCGATCTCTCAAGCCACATCTACAATGCCTGGCTCGCACAACTGATTGAGAGCGGGCGAACCCAGGGGCTGACCATCGTCAACCAGACGACCAATATCCTCTTCGACCTGATACTCGACGGCCTGTTCCGGGTGTTCGGAGCCGAGGCAGCGCAACGCATCGGCGTCTCGCTGGCAGTCCTGGTCTTCAGTTGGGGCGCGTTCGCCTTTGTGCGGGCGGTCAGCGGGCGGCGGCCCTGGCATCTCCTGCCGTGCATCGCCATGCTGGCCTATGGCTGGGTCTTCCACATGGGCTTCTTCAACTTCTACCTCAGCCTTGGCTTGTGCTTCTGGGCCATGGCGGTTGTCTGGGAAATGACGCCCCGCCGGATCGCCCTCGCGGTGCCGCTCTTTCTGCTGGCCTACGTGGCGCACGCCCTGCCGGTCCTTTGGACTGGCGGGCTGCTGGTATATGTCGGGCTGGCGCGGCGGCTCGCTCCGCGCCGCCGGATGCTGTTGACCTCCATCTTTGTCACGGCGCTCATCACGGCTCACGCGATCATCGGCAGGGTCATGTTCATCCGCTGGTCGCCGGTCCAGATCACTTTCGCCACCGGTCTCGACCAGGTATGGGTGTTCGACACCAAGTATTACCTGGTGCTGGTAGGGCTGCTGGCGGTCTGGGCCCTGATGTTCCTCGGACTGGTGCGCCTCTCGGGACCGCGCGCGGTGGTCGGGAGCATTCCGTTCCAGTTGTGCATTCTGAGCACCGCCGTGGTCGTGATCCTGCCGGATACCGTCCTGATTCCCGGCTTCCTCAACGCGCTCAGCTTTATCGCCGAACGGATGTCGCTGGGAGTTGCCATCTGCGTGTGCGCGATGTTGGGCACGGTCCAGCCGCGCAGGATGGAGCGCTGGGCGCTGGTGGCCGTAACCCTCGTCTTTTTCGGCTTCGTCTATGTCGACGAGCGGGCGCTGAACTCCTTTGAAGATCGAATGGAGGATGTGGTCTCGCAGTTGCCCCCGGGGCAGCGGGTGCTGAGTTCCATCCACGATTCCCAAATGCGGATCAACGCCGTCAACCATATGATCGACCGCGTCTGCATGGAACGGTGCTTCAGTTATGGAAACTATGAGGCGTCGACAGGGCAGTTTCGAATCCGCGCCAATCTCGTGAATCCCTATGTAGCTTCCGACTACGTGGAATCCTGGGAAATGCAAGCCGGTCTCTACGTTGTGAAGCGACGGGACCTGCCTATCTACAAAGTCGACGTCGACCGCGACGGCAGGCTGTTCATCAAAGGATTGAAGGCCGGCGTACAAACGGGGAACAGTTCGTCGCGGATTGTGGAGACTCTCTTTCCGGCTTCCTGAACCGTTCCGGCGCCCGTCTTACCCCAACGGATGACCCGGCGCTCCGAGCATCACCATCAGGTTCCACACCACCAGGGCAGCATACCAGTACGTTGCGAGCCGGATCAGGTGGTGCTTCCCCTTGTACACGCAAAGAGCACCCAGTCCGAGCGCGACCAGCTTGGATGCGAGGACCCCCGCCACCGGCCCGGCGTGCATGAGCAGGCGGATGAACGGGCTCGCTTCGGATGCTCCCAACTTGAATCCGACAAGCGTGGTGAGCAGGTCGAGCAACTGCAGGTAGATGAACATCTGGCTGAAAGGCATCTTTTCTCCAAGCAGGTCTATCGGCCGCCCTTGAGAATATTGTAAGGGTCATCTTAGGGGATAATACGGGTTTACCGTACCGTGCGTACTGGGTACTTTGTTTTTTGAACGCACATAATAAAGACCTTACGCGCGGACAGAGATCTCAAAAATTGTTTTGCTACTCTGGTGAACGATGAATCCGACGAATCCGGAAGCCTACCTGACCCTGGAGCCGGGAGGGCGTCAGTTCCCTCTGGTCAATGGCCTGTCGTGGGCTATCGGGCGTGGGGACGGGTGCGCGGTGATGCTGGCCAGCCGCTCGGTGTCGCGCTTGCACGCCCTGATTCAGCGGCGCGATGCGGGGGATTTTTCCCTGGTGGATCTGGGGAGCCGGAATGGCTCGTTCGTCAACCATCACCGGGTCAGTGTCCCGGTTGTGCTGAACGATGCGGACCGGCTGGTGTTCGGCGACCAGCAACTGCAGTTCCACCGCGAATCCGGTGCCGGACTGTCGTTGCCCGCGCTGGGCTCGGATACACGGAACGCGCCCACGACGGCCCTACACACCCACAGCCTGGCCACGATCGTCGTGGTGGATATCCGGGACTACACTCCTCTGGCCCGATCGGTGCCGGAGGAATTGCTTTCACAAACCATCGGAACCTGGTTTCTGCGGGTAGGTCAGGCGGCGCAGCGGATGGGGAGCTGGGCGCAGAAATATATCGGGGATGCGGTCATGGCGGTCTGGGTGCACGACGAATTGCGGGGCGTGAAAGGAGATCTCCTCAATGCGCTGCGCGCCGTCATCGAAATCGACGCGGCCACCGCGGAAATCAGCCGCACGATGCCTCTGCCGCACCCCCTGCGCATCGGAGCCGGAATCAACACCGGGAACGCAATTGTCGGCGGCTCGGATATTACGGCCCTCGGAGATACGGTAAACGCCGCATTCCGCCTGGAGGCGGCTACCAAGCAAATCGGAATCGCCGTTGCACTGGGTGAGAGGACGTACTCGGAAATCGGGATTGCCGGGCCTTCCCCGTTCCTGCGCCGCCAGGTCGAACTCAAGGGCTACGACGCGCCCGGGACAGCATGGGCTATTTCTTTCGACGAACTGCGCGAATTCGTCAGGCGAGCCGGCTGAAACGGCACCCGCGGAGCCGGGTCAGCCCCGGTCCCGTGAGCTCCGGCTTGCCAGAGGATTTACCAGCCGCAACACGTGCTCGCCGGTCTGGGTGTCGAAGCGATAATCCAGCACGGCATCGGCTGCGTCGAGCGCCGGCTCGGCTTCGATCGTGGGATTACTCACGCTGATTTCTCCGTTGTTGCGGATACGCAACTCGCTCCCCACTTGTAACGGAATTCTCGCGAACGTCTGGTGCGGGCTCATACTCACCCTCCCGCTTTCATGGTCGCCCGGTCCGCGAAGGCCCGTCTGTACGAATCTTCGCGCAATTCACACCTTGCCTCCGGCTTTGGCTCCTGGCGTGTAATGGAAACTGCGGGCCTCGAACATGAAGGAACTCACGCAGGCGCTGCTCGGCTTGATCCAGCAGTCGGGGGGTGGCGGCCTGCTCATCCTCGGGATCTTGGACAGCTCCTTTCTATTTGCACCCCTCGGCAACGATCTGCTGGTGGTGGCGCTGACGGCCCACTCCCACAGTGTCCCGAAGATGCTCTACTACGCCGGAATGTCGACCGTGGGCTCGATTCTCGGCTGCCTGCTGGTCGATGTGGTATTTCGCAAGGCCGGGGAGGAGGGGCTGCAGAAGCACCTGCCCAAATCCCGCCTCGCTTTTGTGAGGAGGAAGGTCATGAAGAGCGCGGAATGGGCGATCGCGTTGGCGTCGATCGCGCCGCCGCCTTTTCCGTTCACGCCGGTCATCATGGCAGCCTCGGCCCTGCAATACCCCCGCAGGAAGATGCTGGCTGTAGTCGGAGTGGTGCGCATGATCCGGTTCAGCGGATTGGGATTACTGGCACTCTTGTTTGGGAGACGGATCTTGAGGTGGGGCGAAAGCGACGTAGTGCAGGATTTCATGCTGGCACTGGTGGGACTATTCGTGATCGGCAGCGCGCTCTCGGTCTACGGATGGATCCGGCGCAGCCGGTCGTGACGGAGGGCGGCGAAGCACGGCTACACTGGTGGTATATGTCCTGGAAGCCGGCCGCCGCGCTACTGGCGGCCGCCGCGGGCGCGTTCGCACAGGCGCCTGCGGCGGCACAGAGCCCTTGCAATCAAACCCCCATGTATTCGACGTGCGACATGGTGTTCGAATTGAGCGGACCCGAGGCCGCGCAGCACCCGAATCCATATCGCGATGTGGATCTGCGGGTGGAGTTCCGCTCTCCGCAGTTCCGTACGCTGGCCATGCCGGCCTTTTGGGATGGCGGCCGCCGCCTGGTGGTACGGTTTGCGCCGACCGAGGCGGGCGAATGGAACTACCACGTGACCAGCAACGTCGCCTCGTGGAACGACAAGACCGGAGCGTTCACCGCGGCCGCTTCCGCCTCGCGCGGCTTCATCCGGCCGGCCAACGTGCATCACTGGGCATATACCGAGCGCTCGAGCACCGGCCTCGATCAGCCGCATCTGTGGATGGGCGCCACCGATATGCAGTTCGCTTCCATGGACGACGCGGCTTTTCACAGCATGGCGGATGCGCGCGCGGCGCAGAAGTTCGATCACCTCCGCGGGTTGGTGATCACCGGCGCGGCGGCAGGCGCCTTCACCGCTGATGGCTTCCCCGCCCCCGACTACTTTCGAAAGCTCGATGCCCGCATCCGGTACCTCAACGACAAGGGGCTTATCGCTGACCTGGTGATGGCCGCGGGTCCGGATACGCTGACCCGTCTGTTCCCTTCCCGCGACGGGCGGCGGCTGTTCGTGCGGTACCTGGTGGCGCGCTACGCTCCCATGAACATCACCTGGCAGGGCGTGGACCGGTTTGAGGATTACCCGAACGGCCGCGCCCTGCTCCAGGAACTGGGCAGCGCGCTGAAGGACCTGGATCCGTACCAGCATCCGCGCAGCAGCGGAGCCCGCGTCACCTCCTCCCCGCTGCTCGACGACGGCTGGGAGAACTATGTCACGTACCAGACCGCCGACGATTCCGTGGGCGCGATCGAGCACCAACTCTACCCCGTGCCGTTCGTCAACCTGGATTTCGGCCGCGAAGGCGCCGTGGACGCCGCGGCCTTCCGCCACCGGCTGTGGAACGCCACCATGGACGGCCAGTACGTCACCTATGCGGCCGACAGCCTGGACGCTCCGGGGGTCAAAGCCATGACCGCCTGGTTCAATTTGTTCGACGACACCCGCTACTGGGAGCTGGAGCCCTACTTCGACGTGAACGGAGGACGGGCGCTGGCTCTCGAAGGCACCGAATACGTGGTGTACGTCGAACATCCGGGGCCTATCGAGCTGAATGTCGAGAAGCACGGATACGACGTCTATTGGGTCAATCCGGCGGATGGCGAATCCATCAAGGCCAAGAAGTATTCCGGCGAGTATTTCACCGGCGAGCCGCCGGACAGCTCTCACGATTGGGTGCTGCACGTGGTGCGCGAAGGACGCGTGGAGAGCATGAATAAGTCGTACAAGCTCGAATCCCGCGAGATCCTGATGCAGGAAGTAGAAGCCAACACGCCCAAGGTGCCGTTTGTTATCGAGCAGCCCAAGGGCGACCTGTCGCTCTCCAAGCCGGTTGCGTATGCCGCGAAAATGACACGAGAGTCGCGCGCCACGCGCTGGATGATGTGGATGTGGAAGGGCGAAGTGTCGGCTGACGGGCAGGGCTACCGCGTGCTCGCCACCGCCCGGAACGGCACATTTCAACTGCCCTCCGATATCGCCCGGAACTTCCCGGCTGTGATGCACCTGCGGCTTTACGGAATGAACGCCAACGGCAAAGTGTACGAACTCGATTCGGCCTGCGGGATCACACGGTGACGCCTCTGATCCTGGCCCTCGATACGACGCACGAAACGGGCAGCCTTGCGCTGGCTCGCGGTGCGGCGATTCTCGAGGAGCGGACGCTCCGGTCGCCCGGCGGATTCGCCCACGTGATCTATCCGGAGCTCGAATCCCTGCTCGCGGGGCACGAGCTTACGGCCGGCGCGATCGATTGTTTCGCGGCAGCCGCGGGTCCCGGATCGTTCACCGGAGTACGCGTGGGGCTGGCCTGCGTAAAAGGGCTGGCCGAGGCCGCCGGGAAGCCCGCTGTCGGGGTGTCGAACCTGGAAGCTCTCGCCTGTTTCGGGACCGCCGGCCTGCGGGCGGTGGTGATGGATGCCCGGCGCGGAGACGTGTACGCCGCGGTGTACGATGGCGCGCGGCAACTGGTCGAGCCGGAAATGGTGGCGAAGCTCGCTTCGTGGCTGGAGACGCTGCCCGAGACCGGGCTGGAGTTTGTTTCCACCGATTTCGAGCCGCTCGAGGACCAACTCGCTGGGACGCGTTTTGAGAAGACCCCTCGCGTCATCGCGCCGGCCGCCCTCGCATCCACGATCGCCCGGATCGCGTTCGAGAGATGGCTGCGCGGCGAGGCCGGCGACCCCGCCGCGCTCGATGCCAATTACGTCCGGCGCTCGGACGCGGAGCTGTTCTGGAAGGAATGAACGGCGGCTACTGCGTGACCTTGACCACGAAGTAGGTCACCTGCTTGCCTGCCGGCACCATCATCTGGTGCGCGGTAGCGGCGGGAATCGTTACCACGTCGCCGGCCACCAGTTTCTTCTCCATCCCTCCCTTGATCGAGGCGGCGCGCATCTCGTTCGGAGCGGTCGTCTTTCCGTCCACCAGCGAACCGCCATAGATCAGCGTGCCTTCCCCACTTTCGATCACGAAGACGTCGGCCTGCTTCTCGTGGTATTCGGCCTGGCCGGAGGCCTCGCGGTGAGCCACCATGAACTGGTAGTTCCCATGCGAGCCCAATTGCTCAACGGCGAGTTTCTCCGCGTTAATCTTGGGGGCGAGCGTCTTGGAAAAGGACTTCAGCTCCGACGACGGCCAGTAGTGGAATCCCGGCGGGTCTCCGGCGGGCAGAGCCATTGCGGCAAAAAGCAGTGCGGCGGCGATGAGTTTCATGGATTCTCCTCGCCTGTCAAGTTAACACAACGACGCGTCAGCGAACCGTCAACATCACCGGCGCGCTGCTCGAACCGTCTACCCACACCTGCACCGGAACCTGGCTTCCGTTGAAGGATTGCTTGAGGGTGAACTGGATCTGGAACGTGTTGCCGCCGAGGGGACTCAACATGAGGACCGGCATGTCGACCCCGCCCACCGTAATCCGGAGACGGCTGAGGTTGGTCAGGACAGTGGAATCGAATCCGCTGACCGTCACGCTGACCAGGTCGCCCGCCGTAGCGCCGGAGCTGAGAATCGAGACGTTAGAGACGTTCGTGATCCCGATTATGGTGGGCGGCGGGTTATCGATCTGGACTACGATCGGAAAGGCCGACTGCGCGCCGTTGTTCAGCTTGAGATAGGCCGGGCCGACCGGCGTGTTGGCAGGCACCACGAAGTTGATCTGGCCCGCACTGGCGAACTGGACCGGCACCGGGCTGTCGTTGAGCGTCAACTGCAGGCTGGGGAGCGTCAACATCAGGTTCTGGCCATAAATCGTGGCGACGCTTCCGGGGTAGATCGTCTGCTGGTTGGGATCGCCATTGACCACGGGCAGCGCGATCACCGGAAGACCCGCCAACGGCGCTTGCGTCTGGAAGGCGAACGGCTGCGACATTACCTGAAGGCCCGAAATGACGCTGACCTGGGAGGCGCCAATCGCCGCGCCGGGTGCTACCACTACGTTGGCGACGAGGTGGGTCGGGCTGAGCACCCAGACGCGGCGAACCTGCACATCATTCGATCCGAAGCCGACCGTGACCTGCCCGTCGGCCAGGCTGGCGTTCGGGAGGGTGAGGTCGACCGCCGCCGTGGATCCGGCCGGCAGAGATGCCTGGCTGAGGCCGCCAATCTGCGGGACCGGAGCCGACGGATACGTATAAATCGCCGGATTCCGGCCTTGCAGAATCATGGAATTCTGGCTGTCGGAGTTGTAGATCGTGATCGCGGAGGTCTGCCCTCCGAGGCCCGGCGGAGGAGTGACCGTAATCGATCCGTCGCCGCTGGTTCCACTGAAGGGCGTCACGACACTGGTCTGGAGACCGTCGAAATAAACGCTGCTGTCCGGGGCCAGGCCGGCACCGGAGACCGTCACCGATCCGTCGGCATTCGATACCACCGAATTGATGACCGGCGGCCCCTTCTGCACCAGGGTCACGGCGTCGGGCTGCACAAAGATATCGTTGCCGAAATTCAACACCAGGTGCCGCGGACCGGTGCCGGCGCCCATCGGGGGCTGGAAGTAAAGCACGACCGCCGATTGATCGCTGTACTGCTGAATCGAGACGGCGTTCCCCAAACCTCCCAGAATGGAGGCGGATTGCGGCACCGGGGTCGCCAGCGGCGGAGCCGCGGCCAGAATGACCGTACCGTACTGCGGCAGAGTGGAGTCGATAAACGCCAGTCCCCCGCCCGTCGGGCTCGGGACCGTCATGTCGCCGGACCAGATGTAAGTGCGGGTAGCCGAGTTCAGCCGGCAGTAGGTGACCAGGTCGTAGGCCGGAACGCCGACGCGCTGCTGGACCGTGAAATTGATACCGGAACTCTGCACGCCCGCGGCCACCGGGATGACGCTGGCCTGCGTGGGATCGAGGGTGCCGGGATAGAAGACCGTTTGGAAGGAACTGCCCGGCGCGAAGGTCTGGCCGCTCGGATCTTTCGGCAGCCGGATGCCCGATTCATCAGGGCTCAGCGCGTCCGGCGGCAGCGGATGCACGTAGACCAGGTAGTTCGAGGTGGCCGGGATTCCGTCGATCTCGTACGTGCCGTCGGGATTGGTCAGGGTGCTGACGGCCGAACCGGCCGGAGCGATGGCCACGACCGACGCCAGCGTCACGGGCTGCCCGTCGGGGTAAGTCACTCTGCCGGTGATGGAGCCGAAGTTCGCCTGCCAGTTGGCCTTCCCGTATAACAGCGAGATGGCGGCGCGGTCGTCGGCGTCGAGCGGCCGCGCACGCGACGTGTTCCGCACCACGCCCTGCGA
Source organism: Bryobacterales bacterium (assembly GCA_963778675.1). Lineage (GTDB taxonomy): Bacteria > Acidobacteriota > Terriglobia > Bryobacterales > Bryobacteraceae > CAWCDJ01. The sequence continues at coordinate 833,541 of CAVZVI010000014.1, read as the reverse complement.
CATCGCGCTCGAAGTCCACGTATGCTGCAAGCCGAGCGCGTGCCCGATCTCGTGCACCGCCGTGGTGAAGAAGTTCTCGTAGTAGCTCGGGCCGAGAGTCGAAGTGGTATCGCGCGAGAGCATCACGACGCCGCGCAGAATCGGGAAAAACGTGCTGCCGTCCGCCGCCTGCACCGGCGTTTGGGAGGTCGTCGGGGCGCCCAGGCCGACCACGCCTGGAAGGTCCACGAAGATCACGTCGGCGCCGGGGGTGTTGGACGCCGGGATCGCGCTGCCGGCCGCCATCGTCGTGGGGTTCGCGGTGTAGGACTCCAGTCCGCCGAACGCCACCCGCAGGTCCGACGTGCTGACCGAGTTCCAGGCCGCCGCGGCCTGCTTGATCTGGCTTAGCACCGACCCGAAACTGTCGTTCGCGGCGTAGACCGAAGGGCCCTGATCGCTGACAAAGAAGGTCACCGTCTTGTTCGGCAGCCTGGTCAGGTCGAACTTTTCGTAGATCGGCGTGAACGGGGCGTTGCGGCCGGCATAGTGGACGTAGTGGTAATAGGCTTCAACGGGCGTTGCCAGCGCGAACGCCGCCATTCCCAGGGCCAGCAGCCGTCCGATGTGCCTCGGCTCCCGCATCATTGCGCCTTCGACCTCTTGGCGGCGCCCAGCGCAGTCGAGATCCGCGACCTCAATTCGCTCAGCGGCATGGTGAGCGTCTGGTCCTTGACGGGCCGGCCGCTCTCCCGGTCGAGCATCAACTCGCGGGTTGCGGCGCGCGTCGCGACCGGGTCGGCTCCGCCATTCCGGGGCAGGCTGAACAACCCCTGCGTCAGCCCGATCACCTGGGTCGGGGCGCCGTTCGCGGTCCACAGCAACAGGACGTATTCCTCACCCTGGTTGAGGACCGGAGCGCCCGAGAACGATTGCCGCAGGCCCTTAACCTCGCCGCCCGGAATCGCCACCTCAACTGAGCCCGAGGGATCGCCCTTCAGCTGCTCCGAGACCTGGATGGTGTAGTGGGTGTAGATCACCGGACCGGAGAAGCCCGCCCACGAGCCGGTGACCTTGCCCCGGACGATTGCGGTGGATTTCGCGATCATCTCGTCCAGCGTCAGCCGCTCGAGGGTAGCGCCATGGAGCGGCGCCAGGCAGGCGAGCAGCGCAAAGCTGTGCAGAAGGTGACGCACGGACCCGGAAAGAGCAGTTCGCCTGCCAGTAAATCTCATTCGAAACAGGATACTTATGTAGACGTCCGCGGCTCCTTCTGTGTTTCTCCGACACGGCATTGGGGCGCCGTGTCTCAACCATCACAATTTGCCGGGCCGGACGATCAGCATGGGCAGTTCGAGTTGGTGCCGCACGGGATTGATGGTGGTTCCGAAGATGAGGTCCTTCAGCCCGCCGTGTCCGTGGGCGCCCATGATCAGCAGATCGGGCCGGACCTCCCGTGCATAGCGGATGATCTCGCGCTTCGGAGAGGACGAGTGCGAGATCGAGGTTTCCACGGTAATCCCTTGATCGCGAAGGGATTGCGCGATTCGTGCCAGGTATTCCTCGCCCGCCTCGACCTCCGCGGTCGAGGCCTCCCGGCCGTAAATCTGGCTGGTCACGCCCTCTTCCACGTGCAGCAGGAAAAGCTGTGCGTTGTACAGGCGGGCCATAGCCGCAGCGTGGGAGACCGCCAGGCGGTCGAGGTCGGTGTGGTCGAGCGGCACCAGAATACGGTGGTACACGGGGGCTTCGGCGGCGGAAGCACCTGCGGTTTCAGGCAGTTCCACGGAGGCCCGGCCGCGCCGGGCACGCCCCGTGATCCAGGGTTCGAACATGATCCACACCAGCATTCCCAGCAGGAACAAGCCCGCCGGTACCGCTATGACCCAGATGAGCAGCCGCCAGCGCCCGGCGGCGTCGAGCCACTCGCCGATCGCCTGCCAGGCCAGCCAGAAGTTCAGCGCGATGATGACGAAGGCGGTCGTCCAGGCCAAAACCTGCACCCACTTGGAATTGCGGAACGCGCCCATTCGGGCGTGATCGTTGGTGAAGTGGATCAGGGGCACGATGGCGAAGGGAAGTTGCATGCTCAGAATCGCCTGGCTGAGCAGCAGCAGCCCGAAGGTGGATTTCTCGCCCGCGAAGTAAATGGTCAGGGCCGCGGGGATGATTGCCAGTGCTCGCGTGATCAGGCGCCGCAGCCAGGGGCGCATGCGGAAGTTCAGGAAGCCTTCCATTACGATCTGGCCGGCCAGCGTCCCGGTCAGGGTGGAAGACTGGCCGGAACAGAGCAGCGCGATCGCGAACATCACACCCGCCAGGCTGGTTCCGAGCAGCGGCACCAGCAAGACGTGGGCCTGCTGAATCTCCGTGACCACGATGCCGCGCTTGAAGAACACGGCCGCCGCCATCACCAGGATGGCCGCGTTCACCAGCAGGGCGCCGTTGAGCGCCACCACCGAATCGATCAGGTTGTAGCGGCAGGCCACCCGCTTTTCCGACGCCGTGTGGCCGATATTGCGGGTCTGCACCAGCGCCGAGTGCAGGTACATGTTGTGCGGCATCACGGTCGCGCCCAGCATCGTGATCGCCACGTACAGGGTGTCGCGGTCGAGCCGGGGAACCAGCCCGGTCGCCATCTCGGAAACCAGTGGTTTGGCCCAGATAATCTCGATACAGAAGCAGGCGGCGATGGTCGTGATCAGCGCCAGAACGAAGGCTTCGATGGTGCGGATGCCGAAACTCTGAAACCAGAGCAGCAGCAGGGTGTCGCCGGCCGTCAGGAGCACTCCCGCCAGCAGCGGGATGTGGAACAGGAGGTTGAGACCGATGGCCGCACCCAGCACTTCCGCCAGGTCGCATGCAGCGATGGCAATCTCGCACAGCACCCACAGCGTCAGGTTGACGCGCCGCGGGTAGGTCTCGCGGCAGGCCTGCGCCAGGTCGCGGCCCGAAACGATGCCCAGCCGCGCGCTCAGGGTCTGGAGCAGGATGGCCATGGCATTGGACATCACCAGTACCCACAGCAGCCGGTATCCGAAGCGCGCCCCGCCTTCGAGATCGGTGGCCCAGTTGCCGGGGTCCATGTATCCGACGCTCACCAGGTAGGCGGGCCCGGCGAAGGCAAACATGCGCCGCAGGAAGGACACATGGGAGATGCCTACCGACGAATGCACGTCGGCCAGGGAGCGGCTATCGGAGCTAAGACCCGAGGCGTCCATGAACTTAACTATAGTTAACCAACTGGCAGGGGCGAAGTCAATTCCCCCAACGTTAGTACTTTCAATCGCTCATTTCCGCGCGTACTCGAAGTACAATACGCTGCGGGAGGGACGGCAGTGCCCCGTAGCATCAGCCTCACCTTTGGCCTGGGAGTCTTGTCATTCTGGGTTGCACACGGTCAGGTGGCCATCCAGACACGCTCCCGGCCGGCCGGACCGGCGGAGCGGCCTCGCGCAAACCTGCGGGTCGATACCAACCTGGTATTGGTTCCGGTTTCCGTCTGCGACCCCATGAACCGTCCGGTCACGGGGCTCGAGAGGGAGCACTTCAAGATTTTCGACGATCACGTCGAGCAGACCGTCACGCAATTCTCGATGGACGACGAAGCGGTCGCGGTCGGGCTGGTCTTCGACATCAGCGGCAGCATGGGACCCAAGCTCCGCCTGGCACGGCAGGCGGTGGCGCAGTTTTTCGCCAGCGCCAACCCGGACGATGAATTTTTCCTGGTGGAGTTCAACGACCAGCCCCGCCTGGTCACGCCTCTGACGGGGAGCACCGAGGAGATTCAGAACCAACTGGCCTTCGCCCAATCGAAGGGACGCACGGCCCTGCTCGACGCGCTGGCGCTCTCGCTGCACGAACTAAGGCGCTCCGCCAAGAAGCGTAAAGCGCTACTGATCATCTCCGACGGCGGTGACAACAGCAGCCGGTACACCCAGGGCGAGCTGCGCCGCATGGTACGCGAACGCGACGTCCTGATTTACGCCATCGGGATCTACGAGCCTTTCGCCGGCCGGGGACGTTCCGCCGAGGAGGCAGCCGGGCCTGGCCTTTTGAGCGATCTCGCGGAACAGACCGGCGGCAGCCATTTTCCGGCGGAGCTGGACGAGTTGCCGGATATCGCGGCCAAGATCGGTATGGCCATGCGCAACCGCTACGTGCTCGGATACTCGCCCACGGACCCGCAGCACGACGGCCGCTACCACCGCGTGGAGATCAAAGTGATTCCGCCGCGGGGCCTGCCTAAACTGAGCGCGCACTGGCGGCTTGGATACTTCGCTCCGGATGAGTGAGCGGGAGTTTCTACTCGGCGGCCGCGGCGGGGTTGACGTGGTCAGCGAGCTCCGCTCCCGTATCCGCCGCGAGCGCCGGCAGCATCACGGTGAACTTGCTTCCGCGGCCGGGTAGCGAGTCGACGGCGATGGTCCCGCGGTGCGCCTGGATGATCCCCATTACCGCGGCCAGGCCGAGGCCGCGGCCGGTAAACTTGGTGGTGAAGAACGGATCGAAGATGCGTTCCCTGGTTTCCTCGGTCATTCCACAGCCGGTATCGGCAACCTGCAGGATCACCTCCGGACCGGCCTCGCCGCCGCGCCAGGAGGTCGCGAGCGTCACCGTGCCCTTCCCGCTTCCGATGGCTTCGGCGGCGTTGGTTGCCAGGTTCAGGATGAGCTGCTGGAGCTGGCCGCGGTCCGCTTCGACCGGAGGCAGGTTCTGCGCCAGGACGAGATTGAATTCCACATGCCGTGAGACCGAGGCCCGCAGCACCGGCATCACTTCTGTGATCTCTGCCGAAAGGTCCACTGGTTCGATAACGAAGCTGCCCTTGCCCGCAAAGGCAAGCATCTGGCGGATCAGGAACGCCACCCGCTCGCTGGCCGTGAGAATTTCCTGCAGGCGGCCGCGCGCCTTGGAACCTTCCGGGTGTTCGTCCATTACCAGGCTGGCGTTCCCCATGATGCCGGTAAGGAGATTGTTGAAATCGTGCGCCAGGCCTCCGGCGAGCACGCCGAGGCTTTCGAGTTTTTGGGTCTGACGCGACTGCGTTTCGAACGCCTTCCGCTCGCTGATATCGCGCGCGATATGCGAGCATCCGCCGATCTTGCCCGACCGGTCATAGACGGGAGAGACCGTGAGCGAGACCTGAATGATTTTGCCGTCCTTGCGCACACGCTCCGTCTCGAACTGCTTCACGTGCCCGCCGCAACGGATCCGTTCGGCAAGCTCCTTTTCTTCGTCCAGGCGGGCGGGAGGAAGCAGCATCGACATGGAACGGCCGGCAGCCTCCGCCGCGGTGAAGCCGAAGATGGACTCGGCGGCGCGGTTCCAGCTCTGGATGAGACCATCCATGCTGCTGGAGATCACGGCGTCCTCGGACGATTCCACGACGGCCCGGAGCTGGGCGGAAAGCTCCTCCTCGCGGGCGCGCTGGGTAGCGCTGTCGCCGGCTTGCTCGCGAGCACGTCCCCAGGCCCCGGTGACGTAGACCGTGAGCGCAGAAAATGCCAGGAAAACGCCCAGGTTAAGAGGATCCCGATCGCCCAAAAGGGCCACCATGCCGGCGCCGCCCGCCAGCGCCGTGACGATACCGGGCCCGACGCCGAAAAGCCGGGTCGCCGCCAGGGTCGCCGGGTACACCAGTACAAACCCGAGCCGCCGGTTGAGTACCGGCATAAGGGCCCATCGCAGCAGGACCGAGGTTGCCGCACAACCTAAAGCGCCCAGGTATTGCGCGGCCCGTGTGCCTCCGGCTGACTGGTACCGTGACATTACCTTTGGGCTATGATAACCCGGAACCGGAAGCCTCGGAGGCTTGTTACACGTGTGATCTTTTTATCGGATTGCCGGCATCTCCTGCCGGAAGTCGCCCTTGAAGATTTCCTGAAAGATTTGAAGAACTTCTTCGTGAAGAAGGCCGTTGCCGGCCAGAAGATGTTCGGACGCGGTGACGCAGTGCGTGGCTCCCCGCATGTCGGACACGCGGCCTCCGGCTTCCTGAACCAGGAGAATTCCAGCCGCCATGTCCCACGGCTTCAACCCGAACTCCCAGAAGAAATCGAGCCGTCCGGAAGCCACATAGGCCAGGTCGAGGGCGGCCGACCCGGTGCGCCGCACACCGTGCGAGGCCATCGCGAGCTGGTAATAGAAATGAATGTTGATGTTGTGGTGGCGCTTGCGGCTCGGGAACCCGGTCGAAGAGAGGCTGTCGGCGAGGCGGCGGGCCGCCGAAACACGCACGCGCCGGTTGTTCAGGTAGGCGCCCGCGCCGCGCTCGGCGGTGAACATCTCCTGGCGGATCGGGTCGTAAACCACGCCCGCCACGAGCTCTCCGCCGTGCTCGAGGCCCAACGTCACGTTGAACATGGGGAAGCCGTGGGCGAAGTTGGTAGTGCCGTCGAGGGGATCGACGAACCAGCGGTAATCCGACGACTGGTCGGTTCCGCCGCCCTCTTCGGCAACCACGGTGTGCGAGGGGAAGTACGAGCGCAAGCGCTCCACAATCAGCTTTTCGGAAGCCCGGTCGGCCTCCGTCACCAGGTCGAATTCACCTTTGAGTTCGAAGGCCACCCGGCGTTCGAAGTAGTTGGCCAGAAGCGCGCCGGCTTCGCGCGCGATATCCACCGCGGTTTCCAGATAGTGCATGAGCTTGTGCAGCGCCCCGCGAAGAAGGTTAGCTCTCTTCCTGCAGGTACTTGATGTCGTGCTTGAAAATGAAGAGGTTCGGCTCACCGTCACGGGTCAGCCGGATGAACGACTGATCGTAATACTCGATCACGCCCACGACTTCCTCACCGTCCTCCATCTTCACGCGCACGCGAGTGGCATCCTCGATCAACTGTTTGAGGTACTTGGCCTCCTCAAACGTCTGCTCGGGAGCGCGCGCCGATTTTCCGCCGTGTTGTGCCGTGTTCACTTCTCTCAATTCTTCTTTCTTTCGGGCGCCGCGGAAAAGCGGTCGCCAGCCGGTGCCGAATCACCCTCTGCTTCACCATAATAGCCGTTGCGTGCGGATACCCGCAATTCGGCAGGCTTCACACGTACCTGGAGGGTGTGGAAACGGTCCTTGGTGAGAGGCACGCCGTGCGGGTAGAATCCCAGCACGTACTGGGTGCGCAGCTCGTTGAGCAGATCGATGAAGGCCGAATCGAGCTGCTCGCTGCCGGCCGGAAGAAAGGTGCGGCCGCCGGTGCGCTCGGCCATGATGGTGAGCGCGTGCTCGCCGCCGATATTGCGCCCGGCGTCGTTGGTGATGGGAATCACCACCAGAGGATAGATGACGGCATCGGCCATCTGGGCGGCTTCCAGGGCCTGCTGAAGGTTCCGCGAACTGGTGGTCTCTCCGCCGTCGGTGATGACCACGATAATCTTCCGGCCCTCCCGCCTCTCGAGCGAGCGCGCGGCGTAGAAGATGGCGTCGTAGAGGGAAGTGCCGGCCTCCCCCTTTAGGTTTTTGAGCAGGGATCTCAGCCTGTTCTCGAGCGCCTGGTGGTTATGGGTGAACGGCTGCTGCTCGGTGATGTCGTAATTGAACGAGTAGAGCGCCACGGAGTCTTCCGGCCGGCCTTCGGTCAGCAGGACGTGCAGGAACCGGGCGGCCGACTCCGTTTCGAATTTCAGATCCTTGGCGGTAGAGCCGCTGGTGTCGATCAGCAGCGCCACCGAAAGCGGCTGGTCCGCCTGACGGGCGAAAACCGCGATGTCCTGGCGGACCCCGTTATCCAGAATCTCGAAATCGCTCTTTTGCAGCGCCCCCACCAGATCACCGGACTGGTTGCGGACGGTCGCGATGACATGCACCAGGTTCACGTTGACGCGGATCACGGTGTCCTGCGCGGGAAGCAGAGTTGTGGACAGCAGCAGGGGAGAGACCCTAACCAACCACCGGAACATGATCGCCCCACTCTCCTTCCACCCACACTTCCCCGTCGAGGAAGTGTTCCTTCTTCCAGATTGGGACGGTCTGCTTGAGACGGTCGATTCCTTCGCGGGCAGCCTCGAACGCCGCCCTGCGGTGCGGAGCGGTCACGATCACCGCAACGCTGGTCTCGCCGATGAGCATGCGCCCGAGCCGGTGAACGATGGCGATGCGGGAGATCGGATGCCCGCCCGCGATTTCCTGGCCGATGCGCGCCATCATCTTGAGCGCCATCGCCTCGTAGCATTCATAGTCGAGGCAAAGGGTGGGGCGCCCCTTGGTGTTGTCGCGGACCGTGCCCTCGAACGTCACGACGGCGCCTTCCTTACCGGTCATGAGGCGGGCGGTGACGGCATGCGTGTCGATGGCGTGGCGGGTCAGAGCGAAGTAGTTTCCGTCGACGGAGGTCTCCAGGGGATCCATGGCGGTGCCGCCGCTCACCGGGGGCAGAAAGGCGATCTCGTCGCCGTCCTCCAGGCACGCCGTAGGCTTCGCAAACTCCTGATTCCGCGCCATCACGATGCTCGATGCGAGGCTCCGCAGGCGCGGATAGCGTGCCGCGTACACATCGAATACCGAGCGCAGGCTGCTTCCCGGGGGAAATTCGCACTCTTCGGCAGCACGGCCCACCAGGTCTTTCAGCATCCCGAAAAACAGCACTCTCACTTGCATTGTGAACGGTAACTTTCAGTCTAACAGACGGTTCCGGGCGGTCCTCCGTTGCGCCGGGTTACAATGCGGAGTTCCGGAAATGAAAACCACCGCCGAAACCCGAATCCGCGTGCGTTATGCAGAGACCGACCAGATGGGTGTGGTTTACTACGCCAATTACCTGGTCTGGATGGAGGTCGCCCGGGTGGAGTTGTGCAAGGCGTGCGGGTTCAACTACCGGGACATGGAGCAGGACGGGATCCTGCTGGCGGTGGCAGAGGCCAACTGCCGCTACGCGTCGCCGGCGCGCTTCGACGACGAGGTGGTGATCAAGTCGTGGATCGAACAGGCTGGCAGGCGGATGGCCACCTTCCGTTATGAAATGTGCGGCGGCGCGGATGGACGGAAAATCGCTACCGGGTTCACGCGCCACATCTTTTTGACGCGGGATTTCCGGCCGGCGCGTTTGCCGGCGAAGTACTTCCAGTTCTTCGGACTGCCCACTCCCTGACGGCCGTGTCTCTTTTCCAGTCAATTCCTTATACGTCAACCGCCGTCCGCTTACCTTCCGCAGCGAAAGGCGGAACCGCATGGCGTCATCTATGTCCCGGTTGTTGAATCGGAAGGTCTGTTCGTCCAAGTAACGGAACAGATGGAAGGGCATTACGAAAATGTACGTGCCATAGATCGTCCGTTTCAGATGACTCCAGAAATTCTCCATGCCGTTCGTGTGGACGTGGCCCTTCACGTACTCGACGGCGTGGTCTACGAACTGATGTAGGTATTCGGCGTCCAGACCTTCATACGACTTGAGCGCATCCGTGAACAGTTGTGCGCCGGGTTCGACGTGCTCTTTCACGAGCGACTGGAGCGGCCCTTTCTTGCGGCTCTCAACCACGGTGGTCCGCACGATGCCGCCACGTTCCAGAACGCCAACCACCATCGTTTTGTCCTTGCCGCCAGTCCCGGTGATCTTGCGGCTCCGAACCGCCTTGTGCATGTTCCGAGCCTTCTGGCCGATGAAGGTTTCGTCAACTTCGACCTGTCCGCACGCCTTGTTGAACGAACCTGTCTGCATGGCGTACCGGATTCGATGCGTCATGAACCATGCGGTCTTTTGGGTGACGCCAAGGGAACGATGGAGTTCCATTGAACTGACGCCGTTGCGAGAACTGGTTAGCAACCAAACTGCCGGGAGCCATTTGTCCAGTCCAAGGGGCGAATCTTCAAAGATCGTCCCGACCTTCACCGAGAACTGCTTTTTGCATCCCCGGCACTTCCATAGAAAACGAGTGGATAGATAGGAATGCTGTTTGCCGCCGCATCGTGGGCAAATCGGGCCATCCGGCCAACGTCGCTCCGCAAGGTACTGGACACAGGTTGCCGGATCGGAGAAGAACCGGATGGCTTCGACCATCGTTTTCGGCTCGAATGCTGTAGCTGACTCACCCACGAAACCAGTCTACACCCAAATGGCAGGTGAGTCAAGTATATAAATGCCCTATTAAGGGTTACGCGACGGCTTTGTCCCTGAGAAACGGCGCGTACTTCAGGTCTGAACCCATGATGTGGTTTTGCAGCCAATCCCTAAGGAACTGCAGCAGTTGCACGGTCATCGTGACCTTGCCGGCGCGGTAATCGGCCTGGAACTGAAGCACCTGGCCAGTCAGCCTGTCATGCTCTGCCTTGTGGGCTGCCAACTCCGGATAGTCGTGAAGCCGCATGAGCCGCTCTTCGTGAGCGAAATGGCTCGCCGTGTACTGGACCAGGCGATCCAGCGTGCGTCCCACCGTCATTTTTCCCTGACCTGCGGACATCGCCGAATATAGTTCTTCCGCGACCGCGAACAGGTTCCGGTGCTGGGCGTCTACGCTGTGAATTCCGGTGCTATAAGTGTCCTTCCACTCGAACATACCCTCCACATCGGCCGAAACCGCGAAAAGTGTAGACGCCGGGACCCTCGGGTTAAGATGGAGTATGCGCATCCTTCTCTTTAGCGGCAAAGGAGGCGTGGGAAAGACCAGTCTTGCCGCGGCCACCGGCCTGCAACTCGCGCGCCTCGGGAACCGCACGCTCGTCATGAGCGTCGATCCTGCGCACAGCCTGGCCGATTCCTTCGACCTTGAAACGAGCCTCTTCCAGGGCAAGACCGGGGATCCGTACCGGATCGACGACCACCTTGCCATCCATGAGGTCAACATTCAGCAGGAGATCAAGCGCCACTGGCGCGAAATCTCGGCGTATGTCATCTCGGTGCTGCGGACCACCGGGATCAGCGATGTGGAGGCCGAAGAACTGGCAATCCTCCCGGGTATGGAAGAGCTGAGCGCGATGATGTACGTCAACCAGTTCCGCCGGGAAAACCGCTACGACGTCATCATTCTCGACTGCGCGCCCACCGCCGAATCGATGCGGTTCGTGAGCATGCCGACCACTCTCGAGTGGTACATGAAGCACATCTTCCCCTTCCAGCGGGGAATCCTCAAGGCCGTGCGCCCGCTGGCAAACCGGGTTTCGCCGGTGGAACTGCCCACGGACAACTACTTCGCCAATGTCCAGGACCTCTTCGGGAAGCTCGAGGGCATTCCCGAACTGCTCGAAGATCCGCGCACCACCAGTGTCCGGCTGGTGACCAACCCCGAGCGCATGGTGCTGCGGGAGACGCAGCGCGCGTTCGTGTACTTCTCCCTGCACGGGCTTACGGTGGATGGCGTCATCGTGAACCGGGTGCTGCCGGACGAAGTGACCGACGCCTATTTCCAGGAATGGCGGAATTCCCAGGCGAAGATCCTGGACGAGATCGAAACCTATTTCGCCCCGATCCCGGTGAAGCGGGTGCCTTTGTTCACGCACGAGGTAGTGGGCCGCGACCGGCTCGACGAACTGGCGGACGCGCTGTACGGCGCGGACGAAAACCCGGCGGCCGTCACGCGCACCGCGGCGCCCTACACCTTCACCAAGCGCGACGGCCACTACGAAGTGCAGCTGCAGCTCCCCTTCGCGGTCAAAGGCGAAATCGGGCTGTTCAAGAAGGGCGATGAGCTGGTGGTCGAGATCGGGACGCTGCGGCGGCATATCGGCCTGCCGACCTCGATGGCCGGACTTTCGCCGGCCAAGGCAAAGTTGGAGAATAAGGTTTTGACGGTGGAGATGAGGGAGGTTTGATATGGAAGAGAAGACCTCGGCCGGAGCCCAGTCCGAGCGGCAGCCCGGCTGTTTTGTCTGCACGATGGCGCTCCCGCTGCTGGAGCACATGTGGTCGGAAGCGACGCGCGATCACTTCCGGAATTCCCGCATCGAGTTTCTGAAGGGGATCCGGAGCTTGATCGACGACCGGATTTCGCACCTCTCGAAGCACGAGGCCAAGGGCACGCACGTAACGGTGGAATAACCTAGCGCTTGAACTCCACCGAACGCGCGAAGCGCACGGCCGGATTCTCCCGCAACTCGGCCAGCACCGGTTCCGGCACGAGCTCGTCGGTCGAGACCACCGCCACGGCTTCGAGCGGCTCGCCGGGCGCAGCCGCGGCCTCCCGCCGGCCCAGAGAGAAATTGGCGATATTGATGGCGTTCTTCCCGAGCACCGTCCCCACGTGGCCGATCACGCCCGGCACGTCCTGGTTCTTCATGAAAATCAGGCAGCCCGAGAGGCCCACTTCGCAGAAGATGCCATCCACCTGCGTCAGCCGCGGCTTGCCCAGAAACACCGCACCCTCCACGGCCGTGACGCTGGTGTCGGTTTCGAGCTCGATGCGGATCGAGTCGGTATGTACCGCGCGCGGCTCCCGCACTTCGGCCACTTCCCACCCGCGCTGATCCGCCAGTTGAACCGCGTTGACCAGGTTCACCCGGCGGTCGCTCGACCGGCTCAGCAGGCCCGCCAGGCCGGCATTGCGCAGCAGGTTGGTGTTGTTGCCGGCGATATCGCCGAAATAGACCAGCCGGACGCGGGCCGGATTCCCGCTGGCGATGTGCGCCGCGAAATTGCCGAGCCGCTCCGCCAGTTCGGCATAAGGGCCCAGCGCCCGGTACTGCTCGGGCGAGAGCGCCGGCATATTGACGGCGTTGATGGCGACGCCGTTCTTCAGGTACTCCACCACCTGCTCGGCGATGCGGACGCCCACGATCTCCTGCGCTTCCTCGGTGGATCCGCCGATGTGCGGCGTCGCCAGCACGGCTCCGGTCGCGAACAGCGGATTATCGGCCGTCACCGGCTCCTTCGCAAACACGTCGAGCGAGGCGTCGGCCACCTTGCCGGAGGCGATGGCTTCCTGGAGCGCGGCTTCGTCGATCAGTTCGCCGCGCGCACAGTTGACGATGCGGACGCCGTTCTTCATCTGCGCGAAGGCTTCGCGCGAGAGCATGCCCTGTGTCTCGGGCGTGGCCGCCACGTGGAGCGTGATGTAATCGGGGTCTGCGTAGAGCACGCACAGGTCGACCAGCTCGACGCCCAGATCCTGTGCGATCTTCGAGGTCACGTAAGGGTCGTGCGCCACGATCCGCATTTCAAAGGCGCGCGCCCGCTTCACCACCTCCCGGCCGATGCTGCCCAGGCCGATGATGCCGAGCGTTTTGCCGCGCAGCTCGTTGCCCAGAAACTTCTTCTTTTCCCATTTGCCGGCGCGCGTGGAAGCATTGGCCTGCGGCACGTGGCGCGCCATGGCCAGCATGAGCGCGAGCGTGTGCTCGGCCACGGAGATGGCGTTGCCGCCGGGAGTGTTCATGACCAGCACGCCGGCGGCGGTGGCCGCTTCGAGATCGACATTATCCACGCCGACGCCGGCGCGCCCGATGACACGCAGCCTCGGCGCCTTTTCGAGCACCTGCCGGTTGACCTGCACCGCGCTGCGGACCAGCAGGGCGTCGGCATCCGCGAGGTATTGAGCGTACTCTTTCGGATTCGAAACGATCGTCTTCCAGCCGGGCTGGGACTGAAACAACTCGATTCCGGCCGGCGCGAGAGGCTCGGCAATCAGTATGTTCATAAGCTTGGCAGCGGGGCCCGCCCCCGCACGGTGCTACGCGTTAACGATCTGCGCCTCGACGGCAGCCTGCTGGTAGACTTCCTGCACAGCGGCCACGCCGGCACCGTAGGTCACCGGAAATCCGTTGGCGTTGAGAATGATCTCGAGGCCGGCGATCACCGCGAACAGGTCGGCGAAATCGAAGTAGCCCAGGTGCGCGATGCGGAAGATCTGGCCCTTCATCGAGCCCTGTCCGTTGGCGATGATGGCGCCGAAGCGGTTGCGGAACTCCTTGACGATGACGCGAGGAATCCATCCCCGCGGGAGCCTTCACCGCGGTGACGGACGAACCCGGCGAGCCGGCCGCGAACAGCTCGAGCCCCAGTTTCACCATGGCGGCGCGCGTGGCTTCGGCCAGCAGTTGCGCGTTCTCGATCAGTTTCGCCATGCCGATCTGCTTCACGTATTTCAGCGCCTCGGCCAGCGCCAGAATCAGCGAAGTGGAGGGAGTCCAGCTCGATTCGCCGGCGTCCCCGCTCTTCTTTTCCTTCTTGAAGTTGAAGTAGTAGTGCGGCAGCGTAGCGGTGTCGGCGAACTTCCAGGCCTTGGGGCTGATCGCAAGAAACGCCAGGCCCGGAGGAATCATGAAGGCCTTCTGCGACCCGCCGATCACCACGTCGAGGCCCCAGCCGTCGATATCGAGCGGCATGGTGCCGAGCCCGGTGATGGCGTCCACCACCAGGATGGCGTCGGTCTTCTTCGACGGCGGCAGCCATGGCCCGGATGTCGTGGGCCGCGCCGGTCGAAGTTTCCGAAGCCTGTACGAAAACCGCCTTGGCCGCGGGTTCCGCCGCCAGCGCGCTTTCGACCTGTTGCGGGGTGACTACCTGACCGTACGGTACCGTCAGCACATTGGCTTCCAGTCCGTAGGCTTTGGCGATCTCCGCCCAGCGCTCTCCGAACTTTCCGGCTACGCAGACGATCACCTTGTCGCCCCGGGAGAGCAGGTTCGAAACCGTGGCGTCCATGGCGCCGGTGCCGGAGGCGCAGAACATCAGTACATCATTGGAGGTTCCCATCACCTCCTTGAGATCCGCCAGGCAGGAACGGTAGGCCTTGCGGAAATCCTCGGTGCGATGGTGAATGTCCGACGCCATCATCGCGTGCAGGGCAGGCGGATAAAGAGGGGTCGGACCCGGTGTGAGCAGGCGTTGTTTTCGAATGTACATCGTGAAGGGTAGTCCTTTAGAATAGCAGACATCATGCCCCTCATTGACCAGGTGCAGCAGGACATGGTTGCGGCCATGAAGAGCAGAGACGAGGCGCGGCTCAGCGCGCTTCGCATGATCAAGGCCGCCCTCATGAAGGCCAAGGTGGATTCGCCCAAGCCGCTCGACGAAGCGGCCGAGATGCAGATCCTCAAATCCCTCATCAAGCAGCGCGTCGACGCCGCGGAGATGTTTCACAAGGCCGGCCGCGCCGAACAGGCTGCGAAGGAGGAGGCCGAGAAAGCGCTGATCGAAACCTACCTTCCCGCGGGAGCGTCCCCTGAGGAGATCGAGGCCGCGATTGCCGAGGCCCTGGCGGAAACGGGGATAACGTCGCTCAAACAGATGGGTGTCGTGATGAAGGCCGCCCAAGCCAGGCTGAAAGGAAAGACCGTGGACGGAAAAGCTCTGAGTGAGAAGGTGAGGGCGCGACTTTCATGACGCCTCCGCAGGTGAATTCGCACCGCCACCGGCCGTTTGTGCCGGAAGGCATGAAGATGAAGGAATTCACGTGGCGCGCCCTGCTGCTGGGGCTCGTCATGACGGTGTTCCTGGGAGCGGCCAATGCGTACCTGGGTTTGAGGGCCGGCCAGACGATCGCGGCCACGTATCCGGCGGCGGTCATCGGAATGGCCATCCTACGGCTCTTCGGAGGGCTCGATCCTGGAAGAGAACATCGCGCGAACCGCGGGTTCGATCGGCGAATCGGTAGCGGCCGGAGCGGTGTTCACGCTGCCGGCGTTCTACATGGTGAAGGCGTGGCCGCAGTTCGATGCGCCGGGCGTGTATTGGAAGGCCACCTCGCTCATGCTGGTGGGGTCGGTGCTGGGCGTGCTGTTCGTCTCGCTGATCCGGCGGGTGATGGTGGAAGATCCGGAACTGCCCTTCCCCGAATCGGTGGCGGCATCGGAAGTGCACAAAGCCGGACAGGGCGGAGCGAAAGCCGCTAAATATCTCTTCTACAACATCGGCGTGGGCGCCCTGGTGTACCTGGGCGGGGCGTTCAGCCTGTTCGCGCCGGACCACGATTTCTTTTTCAACGTAGGCCGGGTGGGCCGAAGCACGCTGGCGCTGGGACGCTCCGGCACCAACCAGATTCTGGGCGCGGGCGGCGTCTCCACCTGCGCGGCCCCGACCATCAGCCCGGCGTACTTCGGCGTGGGATACATCATCGGCCCGGAACTGGCGGCGCTCAATTTCTCGGGCAGCGTGCTGGCCTGGGGGCTGCTGATTCCCATATTGATCTTTTTCCTCGGCCCGCAGTTGCAGACGTACCTGCCTCCGGGCAGCGGGAACGCGGGCTGGCTCAGCCTCGCCAACAGCGCGTGGCTGTACATCGTGCGCCCGATCGCCGTGGGCGGCATGATGGTGGGCACGGTCTACACTCTGTTCCGCATGCGCAAGAGCCTGATGGTGGGGCTCGGCAAGGCGTTCAGCGAACTGCGCGGCGGCGCGCCCCAGATGGAATCGCTGGCGCGCACCGAGCGCTACATGAGCTCGAAGGTCGTGTTCGGGTTGATCGGCGTCACCTTTCTGCTGATGTGCCTGCTCTACATGTACATGTCGGGACTGATCGGCGGGGCGATCGCGGCGGCGCTGGTAATGCTGATCGTAGGCTTCTTCTTTGCCACCGTGTCGGGATACCTGGTCGGCGTGATCGGGTCTTCCAACAACCCGATCTCCGGGTTGACGCTTTCGACGCTGGTGATCGCCGCGCTGCTGATGGTGACGCTGGGCGTCTCGGGCATGAGCGGCGTGGTGGCGGTGCTGGCGGTGGCGGCGGTGGTGTGTGTGTCTTCGGCGGTCGCCGGCGAACTGCTGCAGGATTTCAAAGTCGGCTATATCCTGGGCGGCACGCCGCGCACGATTCAGATTGTGGAATTGATCGCCGTGGTTGTGGCCAGCCTGGTGATGTACTTCCCGCTGCTGTGGCTGCACCAGGGCAATATCAACCAGGGCGGCATCGGCTTCGGGGACCGCGCTCTTTCGGCGCCGCAGGCCGGACTGATGGCATCGCTCGCACAGGGCATCGTGGGCGGCAACATGGCGTGGCCGCTGGTGGTGGCCGGAATCTTTTTCGGAATCGCCATGATCATGTTCAAGGTGCGCAGCCCGATGCTGGTCGCGATCGGCATGTATCTGCCGATCGGCACCACCTCGGCGATCTTCCTGGGCGGCATCATCCGCTGGGTCAGCGATTCCATCCGCAAGCGGCGATCGATGAACGAACCGCAGACGGCGCGGGTGGAGAACGTCGGAATCCTGATCGCCTCGGGATTGATTGCCGGCGAGGCGCTGTCCGGCCTGGTGACGGGCTGGTTCAACTATAAGTATGGCAAGCTGCCGGCAGTCTTCGACCACCCGTCCTACTGGGTGGGAGCGCTCGTTATCTTGGTGGTGGCGTATGCACTGGTGAAGATCCCGCTCAGTAACGCAGGCGACCCGAACGAACCGGCGCCGCCGGCGGCGATAATGTAGATATGCGGCCCGCCGATACATCGCCGGAAGCCTGGAAGGTGTTCCTGGAATGCCAGCGGCGTCTCACCCCCTCCGAGAAGGTGAGGCGGGCCTACGAACTGTCGGACATGTTGCGCCGGCTAAATGCGGCAGGCATTCGCCGGCGCGAACCGCAGGCGAGCGAGCAGGAAATCTTCCGGCGTGTCACGCGGCAGGCGCTGGGAGCGGAGCTCTTCCGGCGGGCCTACGGCGACGCGGTGACCGATGAACGCAGCCGCCCTTAGTACCCTGATTGCCGCTTTCAACGACCTGGACATCCGGTACTCGGTAGTGGGGTCGGTTGCGTCGTCGGCTCATGGCATAGTTCGCGGAACCTTGGATACGGACCTTTTAGCGCTCATCGTTCCGCCACAAGGTGACCGTCTCGCCGCCGCGCTGGGAAAAGAGTGGTACGCCGACCCTGAGCAGATACGGGACGCGATCGAAGCCGGACGGGCGTTCAACCTGATACACGTTCCCACCGGCGAAAAGTTCGATGTCTTTCCGGCCACCGAGGAGTTTCACACCGTCGAACTAGAAAGGGCGGCGGCCGTGATGATCCCCTTTCCGGATGGCAGCGTTGAGGCGAGGGTATCGACCGCCGAAGACATACTGCTCGCGAAACTGCGGTGGTACGCGCTGGGAGGACAGGTTTCCGACCGCCAGTGGGGTGATATTACGGGGATTCTCGCAGTCAACCGTTCGCTCGATTTCGCCTATCTGGGGCTTTGGGCCAAGCGGCTGGGTGTCTCGCCGCTTCTGGAGCAGGCCGTGGCGGACGCGAATGACTGATGCCCGCTTCCCTTGCGATCGCGGCTCTGTGCAATGACGACGCACAGAGCCGCGAATGCGACTATCCTCCGTGCGGTCCGTTGTGGCAGCTATAGCAGCCGATCACGGTGCCCCGCGGGAACGACCTGCCGGCCATGGTCCGGTCCGCCTGCGTCTTGGAGAGAATGGTGCCGCGGTAATCCGTCCCGTGGCAGGACTGGCACGCAGCGGTTCCCCCGGATTCGGCCACATGCTCGTGCTGGCTGACCCAGGCCGGACCGATCGGATGCAGGCCGTGCGGGCCGCCGGTCGTGGTGCCCGGCACCGTGTTATGACAGGAGGAGCATTCGGCGATCATCCCCACGTGCCCCTGCAGATTCAGGCTCTGCACGTTGTCGTTGGAGATCGGTGTAGCGTACTCCGCATGAGTCGAGTTGTGGCATGCCTCGCACTGCAGGCCGCCGTGTCCCGATGAGAAGCGGTAAAGCGAAAGGCCCCCAGCAGGGGTGTTCGGGTTGGTCGCGAAAGTCTGGTCCACCGCCGCGCGGACGGTGGTGCCGCTCGAGAAGACCGAGTCGTAGACAATCTGCCCGTTGTTGCTGGTGGCCGTCCCGGTATGACAGCTCTGGCAGGTTGGCTCGTCGAGCCATCCCTGGCGTCCAGCCGCCGCCACGGTAGAGATCGACCCATGGCAGCTCTGGCATTCGATCTGGTTGGCGCCGGTGCTGGTTTTGAGAACTCCCATCGCTCCACGCAGGCATTGCGTATTCGGCCCCGGATGGCAGAGATAGCAGCTCTCGCGGGTTGTCTCGCTCGCCATCGTCTGGCCGGAGTTTGGATTCACGACGCTCGAATGCAGGCTGTGCATCGAAGTGGTGAGGGGCGGAATCCCCGTGACGCCGGCCAGGCCGAGGGCATTGGACGCGTGGCACGCCGCGCAAAGGACCGGCTTGTTCGCAACCGTGGTCTCGAGCCCTGCCGTGCTGTAACCGAACAACGGCGCCGCCGCCTGGAATCGTGCCGAGCTCTGGAAGCGATCGTCGTGCTTCCTCAGGATGTTCAGCTTCGTATCCTTTGCCTGGTCGGAGTTGTTGACCCATCCCGCGGCCGGCCGCGCGGCGTTCGAGATCGAAGTAGAGGAATGACATACCGCGCAGCTCATTTCATCCGAAGTCGGCAGCACGATATCGGTGGTCGCGACCACCGTCCCGGAGGAGTTCTTGGCTACGAGACGCATCATCGGGAAATAGTTGGGCGTCGTCCCCGAATCCGGATAAGGCATGAGGGGGATGCCCTCCGCTAACCAGGTATTGTCGGCCGAGCTGAAGTTCATGGCCTGCGGCGTGTTGCCGGCACCGGGCATGGCGTAACCCTTGAGCCCCACGTCGGGAGCCAGCGCGCCGAAACCCAGCGCCGCCGCGAACTGCCAGAAGTTGGTCTTCAGCTTCGACGAAGTGTTCAGCGAATTCGTCAGCGGATCGTTGATGGCCTGGTAAGTGACCGTGTAACCCGAGGGTGATTTGATCAGGTTCCCGGCTGAATCCATCAGGTGCGCGTGGATCGTGTTATAGGGTGGCAGCACGGCAAAGACACTGTAGTCTTTCCCGTCGAAGCAGTGCATCCCGAGATCGTTCCATCCGACCAGCTTGTAGTTGGCACTGCTCGGCGGCGGCGTGCTGCCGGAGCTGCTGACCACCAGCGTGACGGGCACGGTGCGGGAACTCAAGTTGGCGGCCGAGATGGTAATCGATCCGCTATACGTGGCCGCTCCCAGGCCCCCGGGATGGGCGGATACCGTAATCACCTGGTTGGTGGAAAGCGCGCCGGATGGCGAGATCTCGAGCCAGGTGCGGCCGTTACTCTGCCCCGCGGCGCTCGCCGTGAAGGCCGTGCGGGCCGTTGCGCTTACCGAAAGGCTCTGCGGCGCCGGCTCGTTTCCGTTCACGACCGCGCTGAAGGAGAGGGAAGCCGGGTTGATACTCAACGTCACCGGCGCGGAAACCGTGAGGCTGACCGGCACCGTTGTTCTCCCCCGGCTCGTGCTGAGCAGAATGGAGGCGGAATACGCGCCCGCCCCCAGCCCGTTCGGGTTGACCGATACGGTCAACTGGCGGTTGGTCGAGAGCGTGCCCGAGGGCGTCAGGGCCAGCCACGTGCGGTTGCCGGATGAATTGGAAACGCTCGCGGTGAAACGAGTGGATCTGGACGAGGTCACGTTGAGGATTTGCGAGTCGGGCGCCGCGCCGTTCCGAATCGCCGTGAACGCCAGCGCCGACGGGCTCACCGCCAGACTGCTGCCGCGCTCTTCCTGAGACCACGCAGTTTGGGTGACTAACAATCCTGCGAGCAGACTGAAACAACAACAAAGCCAGCGTCTTTTAGCCATAAGTCGCTCCGTAGTGGAATCCTCGAGGCGGACTGGTCGCACACCGGCACACCTCGAGTGTTCGGGGTTGGATCCGGTTTACTCCGAGGACCGCAAGCACGCACGGGCACACGTATCGTGTGTCCCGCGCAGGCCGATGGGTTCCCTTGAAGCCATCCCCTCCCGCTGCGTACTATCTACACAGCAGATTTTCTAAAATTTTCCCTATCTTCGTGGGCGGATGGACATCCGCCTGTATTCGTTCCCGCTACGACACAACATGCCCAACGGGTGAAGGTAGGACTCATTCGTGCGGTGGGACGGCAAGCAGGTAAAGTTCCACAATTACGGAGCCTTAAGCGTAGAATATAACCACAACCAGGAGGGATCCGCCCGGTCAGTTGAACTTCAGCGTAAGGCCGAACAGGAAGGCGTTCCCCTTCATCAGGTTCGTCACCTTGAATTCGTTGATCCATCGGAGCTGAAGAATCACTCCGGGCTTTTCAACCTTCGCGACGTACAGGGCGATCGGGCCGACACCCCAGGCGCGGCCCTGGAAGCCGTGCAACAGGTCGGCCACCGGTCCGCGGTCGTTGGTGATCTGCGTGAGGTTGGCGCCGATCGCGCCGAATCCTACCCGTGGGGAGAGGTATTGGATCACCATGCCGTCCCAATGAAACACGGTGCCGCTGGTGTATTTCGTGGTGGCGTTTTGGCTGTAGATATCGAAGCCCACGAAGTTGTCGAATTCCAGGCCGCGTTTCTTCCAGAGGTAGGTGTGCCCCAGGTTCGGCATGATGGTCCACTCGCCCATGCCCAGGTTCGAGAGATTCCCCGGCGTGAACTGCCCGGTAGGCGCGAAGATCATGGTGCTGATCGCCAGGTTGTTGTTCTCGCTGAAATGAATGCCCGCTGTCAACGGCATGACGACCACGTCGCCTACGCCGGCATTGGAGGTGCTCCGGCTTCGCGAGAGATCGTTGAGCTGAAGGGATCCGGTGGCGCCGACCCAGTTGACCACACCGATAAACGAAGAGGCAAACGTTACCTTCGGCGTTTCCGTCTTGTAGACGTACTGCGGTATCAGCCAGTTCGTGCTGATATTGGCGTCGACGTTCGTAAAGATCGCGCCGGCGACGGGATCCAGGCGGGCCCCTCCCAAGGCGCCCATGTAGCCAATGGGTATCGTCGAGAAGCTGAAACCGGGCGCCGGACCGACGACGGCGCCCTGAGGCTGGATCCAAAGCCCGGGTATCGTTCGTCCGAGAGCGCCCTCAACGGCGAACGCCGGCGTGGAGGCGACGGCGATTGCGATGACCACGTAACCCGCTTGGTGCACGGCCCACCTCGAAGTTTTTTAAGTGGCAGAACTCTGCCGCTTCTCAACTGGATGGCGGTCCGCGAGCTACCGCTTTACTTTTTGGAGGACGTCGGAGAAGAGGATCTCCGCATACACGTCGGGCCAAGCCGGCCCGTGAGACGAATGCCCCCGTGACCGGCTTGGCCCGATAACGCAATCGGCGAACGCCGAAAACGCGGTTACGCCTGGAACGAGCTGCCGCAGCCGCAGGTGGATTTTACGTGCGGATTGTTGAACTTGAAGCCGGCGCCCTCGAGCGTTTCGACGTAGTCGACCTCGGCGCCGTCCAGGTACAGCAGGCTGGCCTGGTCGACGAAAACCTTCAGACCATCGTAACTATAGGTCTTGTCCAGCATGTTCGGCTGGTTTTCGAAGGCCATCGAGTAGCTGAATCCGGAACAGCCGCCACCCACCACGGCGATGCGCAGTCCGACCGGGGAAGGGTCCTGCGTCGACATGATCTCTTTCACCTTGCCGATCGCTTTTTCGGTAAGTTGCACCATGCGTTTGTTTACTCCTGAAATTTCGAGCTGAGAACCTGAGTCCCATTATACGCGTGGACACCCAGATCACTCCACTTCTCAACATTATAGATGTGAGAAGAGGGGGCCGGGTCGCGTCAAAAGCGCAGTCAATGGCGACCGGGGCGGGACCGTCGTGGTAAAGTTCGGAATAGAAGGCGGCTCAAGTGGTTGTAACCAGGAATCGATGTTCCGCGTCGGAATCGGTGTATGGGAACACTGGGCGGCGCTCTGACAATTCCCGCTTTCGGAAGCAAGGTTGCGGCGAAATCTAGAGTGGACTACGAGAACACCCCGGAAGGTTCCCTGGTCCGGCGGGCTCAGGCCGGAGACGAAACGGCGTTCCGAGAGATCGTAGAGCGCTACCAGTCCAAAGTGTTTTCCATTATCCACGGCATTGTCCGGCAGCGGAATGACGTGGAAGATATTGCACAGCAAGTATTTGCGAAGGTTTACCTCTCCATCAAGAGCTTCGACTTCCGCAGCTCCCTGATCACCTGGATCTACAAGATCACGGTCAACGAGTGCTTCGATTACCTCCGCAAGCGGAAGGTACGCAAGCTCGTCTACGAGAGCGACCTCAGTGAAGACGAGGCGCGCCGGGTAGAAAATACCGAGCCGAATATTGACCGGCAGACCCCGGCGGATACCAGCCTGGCCAGCCGGGATTACGTCGTGAAACTCCTCTCGCGAGTGTCCGATGAGGAGCGTATGTTATTGATGATGAAGGAAGTTGAAGGCTTCTCCGTGGAGGAGCTGGCGGAAAAGACGGGCATGAACGAGAACACCATCAAAGTCAAGCTGTTCCGCGCCCGCCAGAAATTGGTGAAGGCCGCGCAGCGGCTGGATCGCGCTCCCGGCCTCGTAGTCGGTTGAGCCGCAAGGGGTTCTTGCATTGAATGGGGTCCCGCAATCGGGCACGCCGGATGCCGGCATCAGACCCGAAACGGGTGGTTAGCAGGCGTGGTATTTTACTTTTGTAAGGGAAGAAACGTATGCACGCGGTTGTGATTCAGAGCCTCGAGGAGTATCTGGCTGGTTTTCTGGAACCGGCCGCTCAACGGGAAATCGAGGCGCACCTGGACATCTGCGCATCGTGCCGCGAAGAAATCCGCAGCATGCAGGAAGTCTCGCAGATGTTTCTGACGTTACGGTCCGAGGAGGTGCTCGACGCGTCGCCCGGCTTCGTTGCGGGCGTCATGCAATACGTCGACGATCAGAAACCAGCGCCTTCCTGGCCCAGTCTCTTCAGCCTGGATCTGGCATTTGCGCGGCGGATGGTATTCGCGTCGCTGCTGATGCTGGCGGTGCTGGGAAGCTACCTGGTGTCCCGCGAGGCCGGCTATACGGCTGGTGTTTCTCCGGAGGCGGTGATGGCCCAGCAGGAATCACCCTCTTTCGACAATGCCCCGGCGCAGGACAACATGCTGGTCACCCTCACTGCCTATGAACAGTAAGCTGCTGGAGCGCACGGCGATGGGCCGTTCCTGGGACCCGAAGGTCGCCTGCACCCTGCTGCTCGGACTCGTATTCCTGTGCGGCGCGGCCACCGGAGCCCTGGTGATGGACTTCGGGATCCACAACCGGCTCCGCACCCCATCCTTCGACACCCCCGCCGGAAAGGCGGCGTATTTCCAGAAGATGCAGAAGGAACTGGACCTGACCCCGGCGCAATCCGAGCAGATCCAGTCGGTGCTGAACGATTTCTGGCAGTACTACCGCACGGTGCTCAGCGACAGCAAGCAGCGCGTGGAGCAACTGCTGAACGAACAGCAGCGCAAGAAGTTCGAAGAATTGCTGCAACAGCAGCAGCCCCGCTAATCCCGCCCTCGACCCCGCATGGGAGGAGTTGTCCCTCCGCCTGCTGCATGTTACCGTATTGATTAAAGATTTCGACCTCCCAATCCACCTTATTTAAGGAGAATTCATATGCCTCTCGTCTCGATGCGACAACTCCTCGACGAAGCCGCCAAGGGCGGCTACGGCGTCGGCGCTTTCAACGTCAACAACATGGAGCAGATCCAGGCCATCATGGAAGCGGCCCGCGAAACCAAGTCGCCCGTCATCATCCAGGCCAGCCGCGGCGCCCGCGCCTACTCGCAGGACCGGTTCCTCTATCACCTGATGCTGGCCGCCGCGGAGCTCTATCCCGAGATCCCCATCGTCCTGCACCTGGACCACGGCAACAGCGTCGAGACCTGCAAGAGCGCCATCGAGCTGGGCTTCACCTCGGTGATGATGGACGGCTCGCTGATGGCCGACGGCAAGACGCCTTCCTCGTTCGAGTACAACGTCGAGGTCACCCGCGAGGTCGTGGAACTGGCACACGCCAAGGGCGTCACGGTGGAAGGCGAAATCGGCTGCCTGGGCGGCATCGAAGACGGCCACGGCGCCGGCCTCGACGGGCTCAGCCACCTCACCGACCCCGACCAGGCCGAGGAGTTCGTCAAGCAGACCGGCCTGGACGCGCTGGCCATCGCCATCGGCACCAGCCACGGCGCGTACAAGTTCACCAGCAAGCCGACCGGCGAGACGCTCAAGATGGATCGCCTCATCGAGATCCACAAGCGGCTGCCCAACGTGCACCTGGTGATGCACGGCTCCTCCAGCGTGCCCAAGGAACTGCAGGACATCATCAACCAGTACGGCGGAAAGCTGAAGCCCACCTGGGGCGTGCCGGTCGAAGAGATCCAGCTCGGCATCAAGCAACGGCGTGCGCAAGATCAACGTCGACACCGACAACCGCCTGGCCATCACCGGCGCCATCCGCAAGGTCTTCATGGAGACGCCCGAAAAGTTCGATCCGCGCGACTACATGAAGCCGGCGCGCGACGCCATGAAGAAGGTGGTGGCGCAGCGCATGACGCAGTTCGGCCAGGCCGGCCACGCCGCCGATTACAAGCCGATTCCGCTTTCGGAAATGGCCGCCCGCTACGCCGGCGAAAAAGTCACCGCGTAAGCGATTCACACAGAGCCGTGCGCGTCACGCGCGCGGCTCTGTCTGCGTGTATACTCTCTCCCCTGACACCCAGGCCCCCGTCACGTCGATCCTCTTCCCTGCCTCGTCGAACCGGAACTGCACGAAGTCGGCACGGTCGCCCGCGGCCAGGCCTTGCGTGCGGCCAGGCACCCGGCCTGCGCGCGCCGGGTTCACGGTGGCCATGCGGACCGCATCGGCGAGCGGCAGCTCCGCCAGCCGCATGAGGTTCTCCACGCCGCGGTCCATGCGCAGCGCGCTGCCGGCGAGCCGGTCGCTCCCGGCCAGCACCACGCGGCCGGCCGCCGTCAACTCGACATCCAACTCGCCCAAACGGTAGCGCCCGGGAGCGGCGCCCGCCGGTGTGGCGGCATCGGTCACCAGCACGGATCGCGGAATGCCTTTGGCCCGCAGCGCAACCTTGAGAAAGCCTGGGTCGAGGTGGATGCCGTCGACGATGAAATCGGCCATCAGGCGGTCTTCCGCGAGCTGGTCCCAGATGTAGTTCGGATGCCGCGGGAGCATCGAATGCGCGCCATTTCCCAGGTGCGTCGAGAGAGTGGCGCCCGCCGACACCGCATCTGCAATCTGTGCGGCGGTCGCCTCGGTATGGCCGATCGCC
Organism: Bryobacterales bacterium; assembly: GCA_963778675.1. GTDB lineage: Bacteria > Acidobacteriota > Terriglobia > Bryobacterales > Bryobacteraceae > CAWCDJ01. Next base: position 807,649 of record CAVZVI010000014.1, on the reverse strand, counting down.
GCGACCACACCCGCTTCCACTACCTGCTCGATGTAGCGCGGCGCCTCGGGCCACGCGGGCGAGAGCGTCACGATCCGCACACGGTTCCCGGTGGCGTCCTGCCACTGCCGGAACTCTTCGAAATCGGGCTTGCGCACCCACGCACGCGGATGCGCGCCGCGCGGCCCGTCCACGAACGAAATGTGCGGCCCTTCGACGTGGAAGCCGTCCATCGCGGCACCTTCCGGCAGTTCGTCTTTCGCGCGCGAGAGATTGCGGAGCGCCGCCTCCATCCGTTCCGGCGGCCCGGTGATCACCGTAGGGTAGAAACGAGTCACCCCGGTAGAGAAGAGGCTGCGAATCGAGCACGCTATGTCGTCGAGTGGAGTCAGCGGATCGTTATAATCCACGCCCGCGAAACCATTGACTTGCAGATCGATCCAACCGGGGGCCAGCCAGAGCTTCGTTCCGGCAGTACCAGGACGCATGGCTTCGATCGCCGCGGCGAATTCCACTTCCACTGCGCGCCCGGTCAGCGCATCCACGCCCGAACATTTCATATCTGCCCCGATTTATTCACAAGTTTGCCACAAACGGCGGGCGGTAAGTATCGCTTCCTGAGGGGCAAAAAACTTGTTGAAAAAGGCCTGACGGCCGAAATTCCGTCTGGCTTTTGCGCACGCCCTCGCGCTAAAAAAGGAGAGTCCATTAGGTGGCTGCGCGGCCAGGATGGCGAATCTCGGGGGAGGTGGCCATTCGAAGTCGCGCAGTCCTCCTTGCTGCGATTTACTTCACCCCAGCCGTCTGTCCCGCGTGTACGTGTGACAACCACCCGTGCACATCCGGCTTACTTCCATTGACGATTCCGAAGAACTCGTGCTGAAGCGCTTCGGCCACGGGTCCGCGGTGGCCTTTGCCGACGGTGATGCGATCGATCGAACGGATCGGCGTAATCTCGGCTGCGGTGCCGGAGAAAAACACTTCGTCGGCGATGTACAGCAGTTCGCGCGGAATGATGCTCTCGACCACCGGAATGCCGATGGCCCGCGCCAGCGTGAGAATCGCGTCGCGTGTGATGCCGGGCAGCACGGAAGCACCCAGCGGCGGCGTGAGAATCTTGCCGTCGCGGACCACGAAGATGTTTTCGCCCGAGCCCTCGCTGACGTACCCGGCGGAATCGAGCGCGATGCCCTCGCTGTAGCCGTTGATGAGGGCCTCCATCTTGATGAGCTGCGAGTTCATGTAGTTCGCTCCGGCTTTGGCCATGGCGGGCAGCGTATTAGGCGCCAGGCGCGTCCAACTCGAAACGCACACATCCACACCTTCCGCCAGCGCCTCTTCGCCGAGGTACTTGCCCCAGTTCCAGCAGGCGATGTACACATCCACCGGATTCTTCATCCCGTTGACGCCGATCTCGCCGTAGCCGCGGAACGCCACCGGCCGGATATAGCAGGAGTCCATCTGGTTGACGCGTACCAGCTCCAGCATCGCCTCGGCAAGTTCCCCGGCCTGGTAGCCGAGATCCATCCGGTAAATCTTCGCCGAGTCCACCATGCGGCGGACGTGCTCGGAGAGCCGGAAAACCGCGGGTCCCCCAGGCGTGGCGTAGCACCGGATTCCCTCGAAAACGGAACTGCCGTAGTTCACCACGTGGGAAAGCACGTGAATGGTCGCTTCCTCCCATTTGATGAAGCGGCCGTTATGCCATATCTTTTCAGTGGGCGTCAACATGCGTTAATTATAACTGAGGGGGATTGGCATGTTTTCGAAACGCTGGCTGCCATGGGCCGCCGCGGCGGTCTTCACCGTTTCGGGTTTCGCCGCGCGACAGCCAGGCGACCCGCTCCGGCCCGGCTTCAATCTGTTTTCCAAACAGCAGGACATGGAACTCGGGCAGGCCAATGCCAAACAGGTCCTCGAGAAGTACCCGGTGGTTAAAGACCAGTTCCTGCAGGACTACGTCCGCCGCATCGGCGACCGCCTGGCCCAGGCTCCGGAAGCGAGGCAGAGCGGCTTCAAGTTCACTTTCACCGTTTTGAACGTACCGGAGATCAACGCGTTCGCGCTGCCGGGCGGGCCGATGTTCATCTATACGGGCCTGCTCAAGGCGTGCGACAACGAAGCGCAGCTCGCCGGCGTGATGGGCCACGAGATGTCGCACGTGATTCTGCGGCATGGAACGCACGAAGCCTCCAAGGCCAACCTGATCCAACTGCCTCTGCTCCTGGCCGGCTCGGTCATCGGCAGCGATACAATGATGGGCCGCCTGGCCAACATGGGGCTGGGGCTCGGCGCAAACTCGTTCCTGCTGAAGTTTTCGCGCGACGCGGAGACCGAAGCCGACGCGCTCGGCTCGCACCTGATGGCCGAAGCCGGATACAATCCGGTCGAGATGGCCCGCTTCTTCGAGAAGCTTTCCCAGGGCCCGCAGCCGCCGCAGATCCTCTCCGATCATCCGAACCCAGGCAACCGCGAAGCCGCCATCAAAGCCGAAATGCGCACTCTTCCGCAGCGGACGTACGGCTACCAGACCGGGGAATTCGCGCAGATGAAAGCGGAGCTTGCCAAGGTGCCCCCGCCTCCCAAGGCTGCTGCGGGCACAGGAAACGGAGTGGCATTGCCGCCCGCTCCTTCCGGGCGGTGGAAGGATTTCCGCGGCCAGAGCTTTTCGGTTTCGTATCCCGACAACTGGCAGACTTTCGGCGACCAGAACTCCTCCAGCATCACCATCGCGCCGCGCGAAGGCATCGTCACCCAGGACGGCAACACTCAGATCGGCTACGGCGCGATCCTGAGCTACTTCACGCCGGATGCGAGCCAGGCGGATCTGCGCACCGCGACCGATGACCTGATCCATCACCTGCGCGCGGAGAACCCCAAGCTGTCGGTCGGCTCGCCCCAGCCTGCGCGATTGGCAGGCGCCCAGGGATTGATTACGACGATGACCAACGATTCGCCGTTCGGCGGATCGGAGACTGACGCGCTGCTCACGATCCTGCAACCGGAGGGCCTGTTCTACATGGTGTTCATCGCGCCCGAGAAGAGCTTCTCCCGAGAGACGTTCCGGCAGATGCGCGAATCGCTCCGCTTCAGCCGTTGACCTACTCCGGCTTTTCGGTGACCCGCCGCGCCCGGTCGCGCAACTCTTCGAGGTTCAGGCCGGTCAGCGCCGTAGCGATGGCGCCGCCGATCAGCAGCGGCAGAGTCAGCGCAAAAAACATGATGAACGAAAAAGTCTTCGCGTCGTTCTTCTCCACGTCGAACAGTCCCAGCGCGACTACCGTGGCCACCTGGAACAGTCCCAGGTTGCCGGGCGCATTGGGCACCACGGTCCCGAAGCGCACGATGGTCAGCACGCCTCCCGCCACCCAGAACGAAAGATCGAGCCCGTAAGCCTTCATCAGGGCCCACACCGAGACCACCTGCAGGAAGAGATAAAGCAGGCTGATCGACGCGGTGAGCCCCATGGTGCGGCGGTTGCCCATGAGATGGAGGCCTTCGATCACGTGCCGCAAGGTAGCGGCCCATCTGCTCTCGCGGATTGCGGCGTGCGCTTCCTGCTTCCGCCGCACCACCCAGAACAGCAACACGGCGGCGGCCATCAGCACGATACCCACAACCTGTACCAGGATGACGAGCTTCTCGGGAATTCTGCGCACGAAGGCGGTGGTCAACAGGAATGCGCCCAACAGCCAGAAGCCGTCGATCAGCCGCTCCACGGCCGCCGACGCGAAGCTCAGCGAGATGCGCAGATTGTTCCAGTGCGCCAGCAGGTAGCAGCGAATCAGCTCGCCGGTCCGCAGCGGCAGCACTTCGTTCGCGAAGAGACCGATGTAGATGGCCTGTACCGTGCGCCAGAACCCCAGCCGGGCCACGGGCCCGAGCAGCGTGTTCCAGCGCCAGGCGTGCGCCAGGTAGACCGAAAGATCGGACGCCACGGCGAGAAACACCCACCGCCAATCGAGCGAGCGAATGGTAGGAACCAGGTCTCGAATGGGATAGCCGTGCAAGACCCAGATGAGGCAAACAACCGAGAGGGCGTATCCCAATAGCTGGGGCAGCCACGATGGAAATCGCCGGCCGGGCCGCACGCCTTTATGATAGCCCGGCCGGGGTAGCCTGCTGATGTTCCTGCAGGTACGCCTCGCGGAAGCGCCGGATCAGGTCGCGCGCCTCGCGCGGCCCGTGCCATCCACGCATCTCCGTACGCTTTTCCTCGAGTTCCTTGTAGATCGCAAAGAAGTGTTCGATCTCCCGCAGTTTGTGCGGGAACACCTGGTCCATGGTGTGGATCTGGTCGAAGCGTGGATTGCGGTTGGGCACGGCCAGGATCTTCTGGTCCGGCTGATCCTGGTCCATCATCTCCAGGTAGCCCACCGGCCGCACCGAAATGAGAACGCCGGGGTAGCTCGGCTCGTCCACCATCGTGATCACGTCGAGCGGATCGCCGTCCTCAGCCAGAGTGCCTGGAATGAACCCGTAGTCGCCGGGATAGTGCAGCGGCGAATAGAGGGCGCGGTCAAGACGGAAAACCCCGAGTTCGCCGTCGTACTCGTACTTGTTGCTCGAGTTCTTCGGGATTTCCACGATCATCCGGACAATTTCGGGGCAGTCCGGACCCGGATCGATGTCGTACAGTCGCATCTCCACCTAGCTATCGTAGCAGCGCCTGGGCGATCATCACGATGACAATTCCGAGAACCGAGGCCACGATCTTCATGGCCGTCCAGGAGCGGAGCGTCTGCGGCACGGTCATGCCGAAGTACTGGTTGACCACCCAGAACCCGGAATCGTTGACGTGGGAAAACGCCATGCCTCCGCAGCACAGGGCCAGTACGATGAGATCGGGGTCGTAGCCGGGAATACCTTTCACAATGGGTGCGGCAATGCCCGCGGCAGTGATGATCGCCACAGTAGCCGACCCCTGCGCCAGCCGCATTGCGGTAGCGATCGCATACACCACCAGCAGCGGGGAGAGCGAGGACGTGATCAGCACCTTGCCGATGTAGGCGCCCGCGCCGGAATCGACGATGATCTGCTTGAATGCGCCGCCGCCCCCGATGATGCACAGCAGCGCTCCCATGGGCGCCAGCGATTCCGCCGCCAGCTTGAGCGCGCTGTCGCGCGAGACGCCGCGGCGGAATCCCAGGCAATACAGCGTCACCAGCGCCGTGATTGCCAGCGCGGTGAACGGATGCCCGATGAAGACGGCGGCGCCGCGAAACGGCACGTTCCACAGGTTCGCCATGGTGGCGCCGAAAATCAGCAGCACCGGCAGAAGCAGCAGCAGCACGACCATGGGCAGCGGCGGCGCCGGCTGTCCATTCTCCTTACGCGCCAGCGACGTTGCGGCGATATCGGGCACCGGAACATAGATCCGTTTGGCGATCCACCCGCCGTAGAAGATGCCCGACACGACCGCCATGGGAATGGAGATGGCGATGCCGTAGAGAATCGTGTGGGCCAGGTTTCCGCCGAGTAATTGCGATGCGGCGGCCGGCGCGGGATGCGGCGGAACCAGCGAGTGCGTAATGGTAAGCGCGGCCGCCATCGGGATGCCATAGAAGAGCAGCGATCGCTTGGTCTCGCGCGCCAGGCTCCAGATGAGCGGCACGAGGATGATGAAGCCCACTTCGAAGAAGATGGGCAAGCCCACCAGGAAGGCGGCCACCAGCATGGCCCAGGCTGCGCGGTCCCTGCCGAAGCGCTCGAGCAGCCAGTCCGCCAGCGCCACCCCGCCGCCCGACTGTTCGAGGAACCGGCCGATGATGGCGCCCAGACCAACCACCACCGCGATAAAGCCGAGGGACTCGCCGAAGCCGCTCTGAATCGACTTCAGCACCTTTTCCGGGGCCATTCCGGCCGCCAGGCCCATGGCCATCGCCGAGAGCAGCAGCGAGACGAAGGCGTGCAGCTTCACCACCAGAATCAGGAGCAGCAGAAAGGCGATCGAGGCGACGGTGAGAATGATGAGATAGGTCCCGTGGGAGGCCATGAACCGCCCATTCTACACCCGCCGCAAGCCCGCTCCACGCTTTGAGCGGGCCGGTTGGCCTACCCTACGGCGTCTTCATCCGCGTAGCGAAGCCCTGGCTGCTGGGCTGAACGTTGAACGGGTGCTGCACCACCAGCGTGCTTCCCTGGAGGTAGCCCCGCATCGTAGCGTAGGGCTTGAGGCCGGGCGCAAATCCGTTCAGCATGGCGCGGCCCTCGGAAGTCGCAAACACGGCCTGCCAGGCAAAGGTAGATCCGCCCGGATCCAGGTTGAGCAGGCGGCCGTTGGCCAGCAGCAGCGAAAACTCCTTCGTGCTCCCGGTCACGGCGCAGGATGGATCGCTCTGGCGCGTCCGGATGTCGGGGACCTGGTGGGCCATTGCATCGGCCCGCTCGCCTTCGAGGGTTTGCCGGGACACGGTGATCCCGAACGCCGACACGCCGCCGGCGCTGGTATGGTCCTTGACCTTCCCGCCGGCCTCGGCCAAAGAGGAAGAAAGGGGTTCCGGCGCGAACCCGAGGTTCAGCAGGGACCGGTCGTGGCACCCGGCGTCGATCAGCGTTCCACTGAACTGCCGCGGGGTCGCGTTCAGCGCGTATTCACGCTCCGCGGGCGGCATCGTCACCCCCTGAATCGGGGTGCGTCCGCGATCGATGGCCTGGTTCACCGCGGGAGGATTGCCCCCGGTGGCCACGCCGGCAGCCGCCAGAGCCGAGAGCATAATCAATTTCAGCGTTCTCATACAAGGGCAAGGTGCAATCGGCGTGCCGCGGTATCCCGCTTCATCGTGTCCTGCGGTACATATCTCTAAACTGCTCCAGCGAAAGTTGTTCGGCGCGCAGCCCGGCTTCCGGCCAAGCCCCTGCATCGTAAAGCGGCGACAGGTTGTTGCGGATGGTCTTGCGCTTCCGGCGAAAGCACAGCCCCACGAAGTGCACGAAATCGTCCCGATCGTCGATCTCCAGCTCCTGCGATCGCGGCTCGAGCAGCACCACCGCCGAATCGACCTTGGGAGGAGGATGGAAGGCGCCCGGCTTCACGTCGAACAGCACTCGAGCCTGCGCGTGGACCGCCGTCTGGACGGTAAGAAATCCGTAAGCGCGGCTTCCCGGCTGCGCGGCGAGGCGCTCGGCCACTTCTTTTTGAATCAGGAAGACCGCGCGCGGGAAGTCCATGCGGGTCACCTTCTCCAGAATCGGCGAGGTGATGTAGTACGGCAGGTTGCCGACGACCGGCGCCGGGCCCCACCGGGCGAGGTCGGTTTCAAGGATGTCGGCGTGGATGACTTCGAGCCGCGGTTCGGCGGCGAATTTACGGCGCAGGTGCTCGACCAGGAAAGGGTCCACTTCCACGGCGACCACACGCCCGGCTCGTTTCAAGAGTTTCTCGGTGAGTGCGCCCCGGCCGGGGCCGATTTCGATGACGAGTTCGCACGGCTCGGGACAAGCAGCCGCCGCGATCCGCTCCAGGACGGAACCCTTGATCAGGAAGTGTTGCCCCAGCCTCTGACGCGGCACCCGGCGCGTTCAGCTTCGGAGCCGCCGCGGAGACGGCGCCGGGGTCGGCGCCTGCACGGCCTTGACCCGGCCCCACGTGGGCTGGCCGAGGTAGGTGGCCGGCCGGAACTGCGAGAACATGATGATGCTTTGCAGGTCGGGGGTCAGTTGCCCGCGAGCCAGGGACCAGTCGCTCACGTGGCCGTTCTCGTCGATGACCAGGTCCACCACATTGGCATCCGCGGGGATATCGGCGTCATCGCCTCGCACGATCCGCGGAATATCGCCGATCGACTGCGTCAGATACGCGCCATTGGAGCCGAGCGCCACCACCTCGCCATCGGGATACGTGAACAGAGACTGATCGGCCAGGGCGTGCTGGAATGTCAGGGTCGGCACCAGGGTACCGAAAGCCACCAGCGCCGACAGCAGGCCGCCCGCAAAGGGCAGCGCGAAGGGGCGCATCATGTTATCGAATGCCAACCTGGCGCGCCCGCGCCACGAGTTCAAACGAGCCGAGATGCTGACTCGCGCCAGCCGGCGGGTCCGCTCATGAGATGCCAGTACGCGCAGGTTCGCGGACAGGGCCGCGGGAATCGGAGCATGGTCCATCGCACGGAGCGCAACGCGCAGGTTGTGGCTGGATTCCAGGTAAGCGCCGCACTCTCGGCAAGACTTGATGTGCGCCGATAGCCTCTCCCGCTCCCCGGCCGGAACCTTTCCGTCAAGGAATGAAGAGATTCGATCATGCACGTTATCACAGCTCATAATTCACTCTGCCGTCTTCGGCACCAACCGCAGGGCCGGCCTGTCTTTCAGACTCCCCGCGAGTTCGTCCCGCAGGGCTTCACGGCCCCGCAGGATACGGGATTTCACCGTTCCCAGGGAAACACCCAGAATTTCCGCGATTTCTTCGTAGCTCAGGTCCGTAATATCCCTCAACACGACCGCTTCGCGGAATATCGGGTTGATTTTTTCAAGAGCCGCTTCGATCATGACGTGCTGTTCCCGGTCGAACGCAGCGTCAAACGGCGAGCGGCCGCCGTCGGCGATGGTCTCCTTCCAGTTGCGGGATTCATCCGGATCGGTGTCGAGCTCGACTTCCCGCCGGCGGTGGCGGAAGAACCAGCGCCTCGCGTTATGGGCCTCGTTCACCGTGATCCGGTAGATCCACGTCTTCAGGCTGCTTTGGCTGCGGAAGCTCCCGATATTCCGGAACACTTTCAGGAAGACTTCCTGGACGACGTCGCACGCCTCCGATTGATCGTTCAGCAGCCGTAACGCGAGGGTATAAACGGGTTGCTGGAACCGGCTGATCAGTTCTTCGTAGCCGCGTTCGCACCCTTCTCGCAGGGATGCCACGAGCCGGAGATCCTCGATCTCTCCGCTCGCCTCCGCTGCCCGTTCCGGGCTCAGATCAAGAATTGAAGTCGCCACGGCAGCCTCACATTCAGCCTTGACTTCAAAGCTACCAGAAAAATCCAGCCTTGCAAAGCAATAGACACCCCCCGGGGTGGGAAAGTTCCAGGGAATCGAAAACCCGCTGGAGCAGGAAGTTGCGGAGCGCTACAATTCGTTTGGTACCCACCCATGAGACACGTCATTTTGCTGGCCGGACTGGCGCTTTTGACGCAGGCGGCACCCGCTGCGCCGACCATCCATGCCCTGATCATCGATGGTCAGAATAACCACGACTGGAAGCACACGACCCCGGTCCTCAAGAAGATCCTCGAAGACACGGGGCTGTTTCAGGTCGATGTCCTGACGGCGCCGCCCAAGGACGGAGATTTTAGCGGGTTTAAGCCGGAGTTTGCGAAATATGCTGTGGTGATTTCCAACTACAACGAGTTTCCCAACGGCAGCAAATGGCCCGACAGCGTCAAGGCTTCGTTCGAGGAGTACATGAGCCGGGGCGGCGGGTTCGTGTCCTACCACGCGGCCGACAATGCCTTTCCCGAGTGGAAGGCTTACAACCTCATGATCGGGATCGGCGGCTGGATGGGGCGCAACGAAAAGTCCGGACCCTACTGGTATTTCCAGGGCGGCAAGCTGGTCTCGGACCTGACACCCGGCCCGGCGGGCAACCATGGCGCGCGGACGCCCTTCCTGGTCGTCATGCGCGACACGAAGCATCCCATCAGCAAAGGCCTTCCGGAAAAGTGGATGCACGCCGCCGACGAGCTATACAGTAAGATGCGCGGCCCCGGCGAGAACATGCACGTGCTGGCCACGGCGTGGTCGGACCCGGCCAACCACGGCACCGGGCATGACGAGCCGATGCTGATGACCCTCACTTACGGCAAAGGCCGGATCTTCCATACGACCCTGGGGCACGACCCGGCCGCCATGCAGTGCGTCGGATTCATCGTGACCTTCGCGCGCGGCGCCGAGTGGGCAGCCACGGGAAAGGTCACCCAAAAAGTACCCGGTGACTTCCCGACGGCGGACAAGGTGAGCATCCGGGAGTGACTCTCGCAAAGCCCCGCGCGTAAGCAGGCGGGCAAGCACTGATAAGCTGAAAGTTCATGCCGCTGATTTCCGCTCCCGAACTCACCCGCTTTGCCGAAGACATCCTGATGGGCGCCGGCGTCCCGGCCGATAAAGCCGAGGTCACCGCCGCCTGCCTGATTGCATCCAACCTGCGCGGCGTGGATTCCCACGGCATGCAGTTGCTGCCGTTCTACGTGGACCAGTTGCTGGCCGGCGAAATGGACCCGCGCACCGACGGCCGCGTGATCTCCGAAGCGGGCTCCTGCCTGTTGTTCGACGGCCAGAACGGGATCGGCCAGTGGATCGCCGACATCTGCTGCCGCCACGCCGTCCGGATCGCACGGCAGCAGGGGATGGCGATGGTGGTGGCGCGCGAATCGAACCACTTCGGCGCGGCCGCCTGGTGGGCCCAGAAGATGCGGGCGGCCGACCAGATCGGAATCGTCCTGTGCAACGCATCGCCGATCGTTCCACCGTGGCAAGGCAAGGAGGGCCGCGTCGGAACGAACCCGATTTGCATGGCCCTGCCGGGGCCGTGGCTGCTTGACATGGCGACCACCACGGTGGCGGCGGGGAAGGTCTTCAAGGCCTTCCTGAACGGGCAGGCGGAGATCCCGGCTGGGTGGGCCTTCAACTCCGAAGGCGTGCCGACCACCGACACCCAGGAAGCTTACAAGGGTATGCTGATGCCGCTCGGCGGCTACAAGGGGAGCGGGCTGGCCATGATGGTGGAAATTCTCTGCGCCGTACTGGGAGGCGGAGCCATGTCCACCGAACTCGGCGGGATCCGTTTCCGCGGCAAAAAGGTGCGGGTGAGCCAGACCTTCCTGGCGATCGACATCGCGCGCTTCATGCCGCTGGAGGAGTTCACGGCACGGGTCGAAAAGCTCGTCGGCATCATGAAGGCGACCCCCGCGGCGCCGGGCTACGACGAGGTGCTGGTGGCGGGCGACCCGGAGTGGCGGACCGAAGCCGAACGGTTGAAGAACGGCATCCCGATCGCCGAAGGAAACTGGGAAAGTCTGTGCAAGGCAGCGGAGCGGACCGGCGTCGCGCCGCCGAAGATTGGCCGCGCCAAAGCTTAGGTCATAATGGAAGAAGTGCTGGTTTCCATCGCTTCCCCGCTCAAGCGGCCCGGCTGGCTGCGCGCCCCCGCGCCCGCGGGCGAGAACTATCATGACCTCAAGGGGCTGATCGAGCGCCTGCGCCTGCACACGGTTTGCGAAAGCGCGGCCTGCCCCAACGTGGGCGAATGCTGGAACCAGCGCACCGCCACCTTCATGATCCTGGGGAACGTCTGTACCCGCCGCTGCGGATTCTGCGCGGTACAGAAAGGCGCCCCCCTGCCGGTGGATTATGACGAGCCGGCCCGCGTGGCGGAGGCGGTGGCGGCGATGGGCCTGAAATTCGCGGTCATCACCAGCGTGAACCGCGACGACCGGGAAGACGGCGGCGCCGGGCTCTTCGCACTCACCATCCGGGCGATCCGCGAGCGCGTGCCGGGGTGCGGGGTGGAAGTTCTGATACCCGATTTCCAGGGGAGCCGCGCGGCCGTCGAAACTGTCATGGAGGCTCTCCCGGATGTGCTGAACCACAACACCGAGACGGTGCCGCGGCTATACCGCCAGGTGCGCCTGGGCGCACGCTACGAGCGGTCGCTCGACGTGCTGGCGTGGGCCAAGCAGGTGGCGCCGGCCACCCCCACCAAGAGCGGCCTGATGCTGGGGTTGGGAGAACGGGCCGACGAAGTCCTCGGGGTCATGCGCGATCTGCGTGCCCACCGCGTGGAGATTCTGACGCTGGGACAGTACCTGCGTCCCTCCCCCAAGCACCTGCCGATCGTGCGATACGTGCCGCCGGAGGAGTTCGACGAGTTCCGCCGGGCAGGCTACGAGATGGGCTTTTCGCACGTGGAATCGGGCCCGCTCGTGCGCAGTTCGTACCACGCTTCCGATGCAGTAAAGTAGCCGCACTATCTTTCGCGGCTCAGCGTTCCCACATCCCCGCAGGCCCGGTCATCCGCGCCGTAGGCCAGGAAAAAACCATTGACGGCATCGGCGGACGCGGTGATGACCGTACGGCCGTCCTGAACCTGGACTGCGATGGATTTGGCGGCCTGCTCCCGCAACCACTCCGAATCGAGGAAAGCGACGCGCAGAGTGGAAGACTCGGGCCACACCCGCAGGATCGTGTGGACTGGAAGCTGTAAGGGATCTTCGCTGGCCGAAACGAGGTCGAGCAGTTCCGCGTTCCCGGCGCGGATCAGGCGGCCGCGGAAACGGCTGGTAGTGGATTTTTCCAGATACGCGATGGCGTATTCCTGATTCTCCTGGCGAATGACGTAGGTCTCCTTGCCTCCGTCACTGGTCCAGATTCCCAACAGCGCCGGGTCGAGAACGGCATCACTTTCTCCGGCTGCCGGAGCGATCGAGACCAGGGACGAACAGCCGGTCATTGCCAGAAGGCCGGCGAGAGCGAGGGCGGCGATGGATGGTCGCATTTCGATTACCTCCGCAATAGAACAGCGACATCCGGAGAAGAATCTTGCACCTGCCGCTAAATTCGGCGCAGCCAGCGGCCCACCGCCACTTTCAGCGGGGCATAGTGGGCGGCCGCCAGCATGATCGCGAGTCCCGAGGCCAGCAGGAAAACGGGCCACACGGCATGCTCCCGGAAGATGTCCTGTTGCAGGCGGAAGACGCCGATGGCCAGAAACACCAGGCCGGAAACGAAGAAGTTTTTCATCTGGCGGGGAATGCTGGCGAACACGAAAACGCAGGCAACCGAAGGCAGCAGCCATTCGAAGAGCCGCGCTTCGAAGCGCGTATTCGCGCTGAGTCCTAACAGGAGCAGCGACGTCATCACATGGCCGGGAATCACGAAGCGGAACGATTTTCCGACGACGCGCACCTGCGGCGAGGAGAAGCGGTCGCACAGGCGGTCCAGCAGAAAGTAGATTCCGGCATTGATGAGGAAGAGGTACTCGATCTGGCCGCGGGTCCAGGGCGCCGCGGATTTCAGCCACGCGGCCCAGGGCTCGTGGAACGTGGCTACGCCGGTGAGCGCCGCCCAGGTGAAGACCACGGCGAACGGGTAGAAATAGCGCGAATCGTCGGGAAGCCGGCGGCGCTCGAAGATGAATCCGGCGGCCATGAAGAGCACCGCGCAGGGAATGAGGCGGAAGTAGAAGCGGCCGGGGTCGTGGTCCAGGCAGTCGAGCATCCCCATGCGCAGCAGCGTGGCCAGGCACAGCAGGGCGGACATGCCCGCAAACATGAGCGAGAAGACCGGGGCGCGCGTGAAGCGGCGCAGCCACCAGCATACCGGCAGCCCCACAAGGATGGCCCACCAGATCTGCGCGTTGGTGGCCGGCTTGGCGAACTCCAGGCGGTGGAACAGCTCCAGGCTAATGTTTCCTTGCGTGAACGCGGTAAAGAGGTGCGCCTCTTCGTACGTGACCAGGGCGGCCACCGGGACCACCAGGCAGAGGGCCAGCATGAACGCGATGGCCACCCGGTAGTAGCCGCGCCGCCAGTCGCGCACGCCGATCCATGCCACCGGCGCGGCGGCGGCCCAGGCCAGGATCACGGCCGGGGGGCCGGCAAGGGAGGGATACGGAAAGAACGTCAGCAGCGCCGCGCCCACCGCAAGTACCCAGGCCCCCAGGTACAGGCTGACCTGCGGCAGGGTGAGCCGGCGCGCTTCCAGAATCCAGGAGTCTTCCCGTTCGAGCAGGCGCTCGTAGCGTCTCCGGATGCCGTCGTACTCGGCCTCCGAGACGATCTGGTCGCGGCGCCATTCTTCGAGGTGCCGCAGATGGCCGGCAACGCGGCCGGCGATCAGCCGGGCGTAGGCGGCGGGCAAAGCGACCACCGATTCGCGGGCGAGATAGCGGCGGAGATCGTCGGCCATGTCGCGCGCCGAAGCATAGCGGTCATCCGGAGCTTTTTCCAGGGCTTTCAGACAGATATTCTGCAGGTCGCGGGGGACCTCCGGGTTGCGGCGGCGGGGCAGTTCCGGGTCGTCCCGGCGGATGCGCTCGAGCAGATCGCCGGCAGTCTCCCCGCGAAACGGCGGGGAGCCGGTGAGAAGCTCGTAGAGGATCGCGCCCAACGAGAAGACATCGCTGCGCGCGTCCAGATTCTCCGCGCCGGAGGCTTGTTCCGGCGAAAGGTATTCGGGCGTGCCGGCGATCTCGCCGAGTTTGGAGAGGCGCTCGCGCGCTCCCAGGTCCAGCGCCAGCCCGAAATCCAGCACCTTCGGTTCGAGATCGGGGCCGACCAGGATATTGGCCGGCTTCAAGTCGCGATGAACGATTCCCTGGTCGTGCAAAAACTGTGCTGCAAGAGCCGCTTTGAGCATCAACTCGGCCTTCTGATCGAAGGTGAGCGGGAGGGCGGCGCGGGTCAGCGGCGCGCCGTCCAGGTACTCCATGACGAAGTGGGCCGGCTCCTCGCCGGACCCCAGGTGATAGATCCGGACCACGTTGGGATGGTTGAGGCGGGCCATGGCGCGGGCCTCGGCCATGAATCGCGAGCGGAGCCCCGGGTCATCGGCGTAGCGCGGGGCAAGGGTCTTGATGGCTACTTTGCGGCCCAGGGCGTCGTCCATCGCGAGCAACACCCGGCCCATCCCGCCGGTCCCGATTTCCGCCAGGATCCGATGGCCGGAGAGCCGCTCCGGAAGGGCCGCGGCGGGGTCGAGCAGGCGGTCGATCTCGGCGAGCGCGCCGAGCTCGGGTGCAAGCTCCGGCAGGGTGGGTCCACGACGATCGAGATGATCGGCGAGCGCGTCGGCGAGCCGCTGCTCGGAATCCTGGCTCACCGCGCGGCCTCCGAGATCTCGCGAAAGCGCTTCACCGCGCGGTAGACGAGGAGCGCCACGGCTTCGCGCGACTTGCCCAGGCGCTCGGCCATCTCGGCGGTGGAGAGGCCCTCCACTTTCGCCATCAGGATGGCACGGCGATAGTCTTCGGGCAATTCGTCCAGCCGGGCAAACAGACGTTCGAGGGCTTCCTGCTGGGCGAACAGGCGGCTGGGGGTGCGGCTGTCGGCCGGCTCCGGACCGGCGGGATTGCTCGGCGACCGGAAGCGGATTTCGCAGGCGGCGCGCCGTTCCCGGCCCTGGTAGCGCAGGCGGTCGATGATGACGTGGTCGGCAATCGCCGAAAGCCAGCGGAGAAAGCTGCCCGGCGACTGGTAGTGGAAGTGCCCGATATCGCGGAAGGCCCGCAGGCAGGTCTCCTGGACCGCGTCTTCCACTTCGGCAAAGCTGCGCACGCGCGGCCCGAGCTTGAAACGGATCAGGACCGCCAGGCGGCGCTGGTACCGCTCGAAAGCGCGGGAAAGCGCGGCCTCATCGCCGGTCCGGGCGCGTTCCAGAAGGCCGAAGGTCGAAGTTGGCGGCTCCATGGAAACCCGTATCAGCCTCATGATACGGGAAATCGCGCTTCGGCAGGGAGCCGAAAACACGGTCCCAAACGGGGGTCACCACGCCGTAGCATTTCGTATCGTCGGCGAAGTGGTGGTAGAAGTGGTGCTTCCGCAGCGCCACCAGCAGGGCGCCGCCTTTTCGCGGGCTATGGATTGCCAGGTGGACCAGCTCGTACGCGAGGTAGCCCGCGACGGTGCCGGTCTCGGCCAGGGCGCCCACCCGCCAGGAACCGGCCGCGAGCGACAGAAGGCACCAGACCGCGGCCGCGAAGGAGAGCGAAAGCCATAGTGGCGCAAAGAGATACTGCCGGTCCGCGGGATGCTCGTGGTGCTGCCAGTGGGGTGCGAGGCGGTGGAAGACGAAGCGGTGGATGAGATACTCGAGCAGCGTCCAAGCCGCCAGTCCAGCCGCCGGCGCGGCGAGCCACACAAGAGTACCCGCCGTGCCCTCCCGCACGTTCCAAACCACCGCGGCGGCCAGCAAGAGGCCGTATACCCAGAAGATCCGCACCGCTATCCACAGTATAGCCCCCGCTAATACAGGATATACGGATTCACAACTGCCGAAATTTGTAGTAGTATCGAGCCGGTTCCAGAGAAAGGAGGTTGGTCGGTATGAAAAGATGGTGCTGGCTGCCGGTCTTTGCAGCGGTCGTGCTGGTGGGACCAGCAATGTGTGGCCAAGCGGCTGCCGATCTGGATAAGAGCTTCGCGAGCCTGAAGGAGGCTGAGGCGAATAAGGACGCCGCGCAGGTGAAAAAACTGGCGGTCGAAACGATGGGACTGGCGAAGCAGGCCGAAGCGGCGGCTGCGCCGGCGGACGAGGAACAAACGGAAGCGTCGAAACAGCAGGTGGACTACGCGCGCAGCATCGAACTGCATTGCGAATACGCGCTGTTTGCGACGGGCATGCAGTCGCCTCCGGCCGTGATGGTAGATCTGGTGAGCACGCTCGAGGGCCTGAACCCGAAGAGCCGGTATCTCGACGATGCCTACGGCCCTTACCTGGTGGCGCTGACCAGGACGGGGGCGAGCGCCAGGGTGCCGGAAGTCGCAGTCAAGGCGCTGGCGAACTTTCCCGACAACGAGGATCTGCTGGTGGTGATGGCGAACCACTCGCTCTCAGCCAACCAGACCGATCGGGCGCTGACCTATGCGAGCAGGCTGGTGACCGTGGTCGGCCGGCATCCACGGCCGGAGGGGGTGCCGGCGGCTGCCTGGGACCGCAAGTGCAGCGAGGCGATGGCCCGGGGCAACTGGATCGTCGGGGTGATCTCGGGAGAAAAGGGAAAGTACGTGGATGCCGACAAGCACCTGCGGGCGGCGCTGCCCGCGATCAAAGACGACCCGGCCATGCACGGACCGGCGCTCTTCTACCTGGGAGTCGCGAACTACCAACTGGGGAAGATGACCTTGAACAAGTCGCGGGTGCTCGAGGGCGCCAACTTCAGCCAGCAGGCGGCGGCCATTCCGGGACCGCTGGCGCAGCAGGCGTGGAAGAATGCGCAGATCATGAAGACGGAAGCGGGGAAGATGAGATAGAAAAAGGGGGCCGGTTTCCCGGCCCCCAAAATAATCGAAGTGTGGATCTTCTTTAGAAGGTAAATCTGACCGAGAACCGCAGGATGCGCGGGTTCTGCCACGCTTGCGGCTGCCCGTAAAGGCTGCTGAGCGTGCGGTTTTGCGAGTTCGCCAGCCCGATGTAGTCGTAGCCCTTGGTCATCACGGCCCCGTAATCGAACCCGGCGTTGGCTTCCCCGATCGGCGTGCAGTTCGTCCCAGCCGTTCCGCAGATATACGGATTGATGCCCGAGGTGCGGATCAGGTTCTGGTTGATGATGGTCACGCTGTGCTGGTTAAAGCAGTTGACGCATTCGGCTCCCGCGCGCGCCACCATCCGTTCATTGGTTTTGCTGACGTGGAAGTCCTGGTAGATGCTGAGATCCGACTGGGTGAAACGCGGTGTGCGTGCGTTGGTGACGTTACCCGCGACCCAATTGCCGGTCGCCGGATCGCGCGTCGCGCTAACGAACTTGCCGCGGCCTTCGACGAACACCGGAGCGCCCCACACACTGATGTAGCTGCTCAGCGGAGTACCTGAGTACACCTGCTCGAACAGACCCATCACCGTGTTGAACTTCCACCACTTAAGGTTGTAGTAGACGTTCGCCTTGAAGGTGTGCGGACGGTCGGTGCCGAGAGGCCCGGAGACGCTCTGGCCGTGCGCGTTGAACGACATGAACGGCTCGTCGAACGCACGGTCGGTGTTGGCGCCGTTGCGGCCGATGCTGTCGCTGACATCGGTGGAGGTCAGTCCGTCGTAGTTGCCCCACAGCCGGCTGTACGTATAAGAGAACGCGCCGAACCAATCGTGGCTGAATCTCTTGGTGAGCCGGAGTTCCAGGCCGTCATAGTCCCGGATCGCCTTGATATTGGGAGGGCAGCCGTTGCAATTGGGCACCGTGGCATTGATGCCGAAGCCGGGATTCGTGATGTAGTAAATCTCGCCGTCCTGCGTGATCGTGCCGGCATCTTCGATGGTCCGGTCGAGGCGGGTGCGCGTGTAGACAGGCTCGAACACGAGATCGTGCCTGAGCTCCCACGAGGCGCCGATGGTCATGACGTGCTGCTTCATGGGCTTCAGGTTCGGATCGACCAGGCCCGTCGCGCCGAGAGAGCCCGCCTGATTCGGGTCGTTGGAGGGCGCGCGGTAATCGACGTTCTCAATGAAGCGCATCGCCGGGAAACTGCCGTTGGCGGCCACGCTGCCGCCGCCCAGCGGGCAGTAGTGGCCCTGCGAATCGCGCTGCGGGATGATCTGGTTAAAGTCCGGTGAATCCAGCGCATACACGCAGTCGTGCCAGTAATCGCCGCCGAAACTGCCGCGCGGCAGTTGGAACTTCATAATGTCGTAGAAGTATCCGAAGCTGCCGTACACCTTGAGCTTGCCATTGTGCAGCACGTCGTAGGCGGCGCCCAGGCGCGGGGCAAGCTTGTCGCCCCATCCGAAGCTGATTCCCTCGAAGCCCGGAAGCGTGTTGTAGGAGGGAAGGTTCTCCTTGTCCAGACGGAGGCCGAGATTCAACGTCAGGCCCCTGCCGACGGTCCAGGCGTCCTGCACGTAGAAAGAGTGGTTCCAGTTGCCCACTTTGCCGGTGGTGGCGACGTCGCGAAGGTTCACCGTGCCCCACAGGCCCTGACAGGCCGTCCCGTCGGTGTTGCCGCCGGCGACCCCGTAGTTGCTCACGTTCTGGGCGACAATAGCCGCGCAGCGGGCCTGCCCGTTGGTGGTCTGCGGAGCGTAGGGAACATTGTACGCGACGTAAACATCCGCGGTATTGAAAACGCCGCTGAGCGTGTCGTTCAGGCCATGATTGAAGCCATAACCGACTTTCACGTTGTGAGTTCCCGCGAAGTTCTTGAAGAACGCCAGGTCCTGGTTGAAACTGTAGCGCTTAAAGATGTCGTAGGCCGTTTGCGAGTTCGCACCGATGTTGGCCCAGCCCGTCGAATTCACGAAACTCGACGGCAGCCCGGTCCCGTCCAGGGCCTTGGTGCCCGCCAGTGCCGGCGCGTTGCCGGTGCTGTAGGGATAGTTGGTGTCGCGGTAAATGTAGCGGATCCCGCTGGGAAGACCGCGGTCCTCGTAGTTGTAATAGAAGTAGCCGAACCGGGTGGTTGCGATCACGGTGGGCGTAATGCTGATATCGGCCCCCGTGTTGTAGATCACCTGCGGCGCAACGTAGCCGATACCGCCGTTCCAGTTGTCCGGGTTCGTTGTCGAAGCCGAATTGAATTGCCCATGAACATCGTCGGCGGCCGGCAAAGAAGTGCCGGTGCCGCGTTCGTAGCTGTACTGCCAGGAGCCGTAAAGACGAATCTTCTCGGTGGCCCGGAAATCCACGCGCGCGGACGAGAAGTAAGTGTAATTGTTGTCGTTGAACGTCCGCAGGCCGGGCGCTCCCGAAGAGGGCGCGAAGTTCACCGTGCGCCGCAACTGGTTAAAGTCCGGTTCGCTGCCGAGGAAAATCCACAGACGGTCTTTGATCAGGCTGCCTCCCAGCGTGAAGCCCGGATCGATGATCCGCGAATGGTCTTTCACCGGGTAGTAGTACTCGAGAGGCTGATCCAGTCTCGGCGCGCCGCCGAGGTTGGCGGGGTACTGGGGATTGCGCAACTGGTTGGGGTTGGGAGCGGCATTGAAGCGGTCCGCGTTGTAGTTCAGGAAGATGCCGCCATGCCACTCGTTCGAGCCGCGCTTGGAAATGACGTTCACGACGCCGCCCAGCGCGCCGCCGTACTCGGCCTCGAAACCGCTGGTCTTCACCTGCACTTCATCGATGAAGTCCATCGGCACGTTGGCTTGCGAGTGTCCGTCGAAGATCGAGGCGGTCTCCAGCCCGTCTACCAGGTAGGAGTTTTCGGAGTTGCTCGCGCCGTTGATCTGGAACCCGTTGTTGGCGTAGTTGTTGCTGGTTTGCGCCGTGCTGTTCTGCAGCGGCTCGAAGCGGGCGCCGGGAGCGAATTGGATGACGCTCTGGTACGAGAGGCTTTGGGTAGGCAGATTCATCAGGCTGGTCTGGGGAATGTTGGTCTGCACCTTGCTTTGGGTGGGGTCGATCAGCGCTGCCTGCGCGGAAACCTCTACCACTTCGGTGGCCGTGCCCAACTCCATCTTCACATCCATCGTCGGGAGGTGCCCGACTTCCAGCACGATGCCCCCTTGCTTATAGGTGCGAAATCCAGTGGACGTCACCGTCACCGAGTAAGTGCCCGGCGGCAGGTTGGCAAACCGGTAGTAGCCGGCCTGATCGGTTTCCGCCCTCTTCAAGCCAATCAGCGAAGGGCTGGTTACCTCGACGGCGGCTTTGGCAATTACAGCGCCGCTGGGGTCCCGTACCGTACCCTGCAAACCCGCCGTGGTCTCCTGCGCCAAAACACATGGCACGATCAAAAGCGGGATCGCCAACAACGGCAACAGGAGTCGCCGTCCTTTCTGCGAACTAAACATCCGATACATTTTGCCTCCTAGCGAAATGCGGGGACCTCCCCGATTTCTCATTCGCACACCTGGCCAGGCATCAGGCTTCCGCTCGCTTGCCAATCCTCGGCCGGCCGGCAAGAACATCGCGCGAAGCATGTAGAAAGTGCCAAATAAACTCCAAGGCGAAACGAATGAGCCTTATCAGCCCGTAAAACGACCGTCCGGTACGGATCACGCACCGGACATGAGGTCCGACTACCTCTTGGATGTAGCAAATTTTATCACAGAGTATAAAGTCTTAAAACAAAAAAGTCTTTATCGAGGGGATACGGGCTGAAATAGGGGAAATACCCTAGGAAACAAGAAGGGCGCCCCGAGGGGCGCCCCGTCAGCTTCGGAGACTCGGTTGGCGGTTCCGGTTAGAAATCCAGCCGGAGTGCGACCTGGAAGAACCGGCGGCCCGTGTAATAGGCATCCATGTAGGATGCGGAGGAAACATCCGCGTCGCCGCCGTTGATTGCCAGGTTCGGGTGGTTGAAGAAGTTGTAGCCCTCCAGGCGGAGCTGCAGTTTGAATCTCTCCGTCACCGGAATCGTCTTGTGAATGGCGAGGTCGAGATTCCACGATCCCGGCCCGACGAAGAAGTTGCGGCCGATCATGCTGCTGGGGTACGGACCGAAATCCGCGATGCCGGTCTTCGGGTTGTACCAGGACGGCGTCAGCAGGTTGGTGTAGTTGTAATAGACGAAGTTGTTCGGCGTCGCAGTGGGCGTCAACGGCGTATTCGCGCCGCTCGCCACCGGGCCCGTGAACATGGCATACGGGCAGACGCTATACCCGTTGGTGCAGTCGTAGACGGAATACGGAGAGCCCACGTGGGCGGTGAAGATCGGGACGACCGACCAGCCCTCGAGAGCGTACTTGCCGAAGGAACTCGTGGACTTATACGGGATGCTCCAGACACCGCCAAAGGTGAAGCGCTGCCGCATGTCATAGTAGGAATTACCCTTATCCTGGGCGGGGTTGAACGGATCGAGCCCTCCGAGATTGAACTGGTTGCCCGAGGAGCTGAACACGTCGCTCAGGTCGTCGATGGCATGCGACCAGGTATAGTTGGCGCGCAGGTTGAGGCCGTATTTGCCGCGCCAGTCCAGCCGCAGGTTCATGGCGTCATAGCTCGACACGCCGCCGTTGGTGCGGAAGTTGATATTCGAAAACTGCGTGGACCGGATCCGGCTTGTGCAAGTGCCCGGATTGCCGTCGGTGCCGGGCGTGCAGGGAATACCGAGGTAGTAGTTCCCCGAGCCCGTTTCGTTGATGTTGGCGATGCTGTACTGGTTCTGGCCGCTGGAGCGGCTGTACTCCACGGCCGTGACGATCCGGTCCCCGAAGCGATGCTCGAGCGCGGCGCTGAAGGAATCGACGTAGGCCGTCTTGATATTGGGGTTCACCGCGCGGAGCGATACCGCCGGGAGCGCTTTGCTGCCGCTCGATCCGGCCAAAGGTCCGGCATTGCTGGTGGAGAGCGGAATGGTCGGCAGGTCCGAACCTGCATACAGAGAGAGCACCGCGTAGTTCGGAGGATTCTGGATGACATTGAAGGTGACGTTGCCGAAGTTCCGCTCGAAATAACGGCCGTAGCCGCCGCGGAGGCTCGTCTTACCGTCGCCGAACAGGTCGTAGGCAATTCCGATCCGCGGCCCGAAGTTGGTATAGGCAGTGTTCCACAAGGCGCCGATGGGGCTGTTGGGAACGGTGTCGACCGAGCCGGCCGCGATCTGCTGGTAGAGGTTGCTGCCCGAGCCCAGGTAGAAGTTGGAATCGAGCGAAGCGTCTTTGTTGTGCTGCGGGCCGAACACTTCCCACCGCAGCCCGTAGTTCAGCGTGAGCCGCTCGGTGATTCTCCACGTATCCTCGAGGTACAGGCCGTACTCTTTATAGCGGTTGCTGCGGCTGAAATTCGGCGCGCCGACGGGCAGGTTGACGGTGCAATCGGGAGTCGGGTTGGCAGTGCTCGCGCAGGGAAACTTGCCCTGCGGGTTCACAGCCGCCTGGAACTGATAGACCTGGCCTTGCAGGAAGTTTTCCATTCCGGTCGACAGTTTGTTGCCCAGCGCTTCGACGGCCGTCTCATAGGCGCCGAAAGTGCGGTTGTCGCGCAGGTACGTGAAATTCGCCCCGAACTTGACGGTGTGGCTGCCGGCGACCTTCGAGAAGTCCTGATACAGCTCGACGAAGTTCTGCGGTCCGCCGAACGGAATGCTGTTGCCGGGGGTGTAGGGGTCGTATCCCGGGAGGGCGACGTCATTTCCCAGAATCGACGTCGCGACGGTGGCGCTTCCCAGGTACAGCGTCGGACTTGCCGGGGCCGTACCGAACGGCTGCTGGTTATTGAACCGGTTGAAATCCACCTTGGACTGCGAGATGAAGGTGGGAGAGATCGAGCGGGTCAGCGAGTAAAGAACGCTGTTGTTGACCTGCGTGTTCGGCGAATCATAGCCGGCATAGGGGCTGTTGCTGACGCTGCCGGCGAAGTCGAGTTCGTTCGAAAGCGAATACCGGACGTACATCTGGGTCTTGTCCGACATGTTGTAATCCACGCGCCCCACTGTCAGATACGTGTTCTGCGGGGAGCCGCCGCCCGAGTCGGACGGGTAGTTGTACGCCACGCGCTGGAACAACGGTGTGCTGTCGGGCAGGCCGGCGCACATGCCGGTCGCCGGACAGAGCGTTACCCCCCGCGAAATCAGGTCGCCCTTGGTGTAAGTGCCGAGGTTGACGAGGCCGGGGCGCAGCGTGCCGAACTGCTGGAAAAAGGTTTGCGTCGCCGGGGCCGCCAGGCTGATGAACTGCTGCGTCGGAACCAGCACATCCGAAAACGCGCTGCTGCGGACCCGGATCCATTCGGTGTTGTTGAAGAAGAACAGCTTGTTCTTCAGCTTGGGCAGCACCGGCCCGCCGATCGAGTAACCGAACTGATTGCGCGTGAAAACGGACTTCGGGATTCCGTTGGCGTTGTCGTTGAAATCGTTCGAAGCGAGTTTCGAGAAACGGCCGAATTCGTAGGCCGAGCCATGATAATCGTTCGTGCCTGACTTGGTGGCCACATTGACCACCCCGGCCGACGCGCGTCCGAATTCAGCGGTGAAGTTATTGGTCAGAACGCTGAACTCCTGCACCGAATCAAGCGGCACGCGCTGGCCCGCGGTAGCCGTGAATTCGTCATTGTTGGCCGTGCCGTCGAGCAGCACATTCGTGCCCGAAGAGCGCTGGCCGTTGATGGCATAGCCGACGCCGCGGCCGGAGGGGTCGGAGTTGGACACGTTTCCGACGGTCGCCACCAGGGCGTAAGGATCGCGGGAAATCGTCGGCAACTGGAGAACTTCAGACGAGGTGATCGTCGAACCCAGCGTCTGCGAAACGGTATTCACCGCGGCTGCGTTCTCTTCCACTTCAACCACCGTGGTGGTCTGGCCGACTTCCAGTTTAAAGTCCTGGCTGGCCCGGGCTCCGACGGTCACCGTAACCCTGCCCTTTACCGTTGAAAACCCCTGGGCGGTGACGGTGACATCGTAGGTGCCCGGCCGCAAATCCGCAAGTGCATAGACTCCGCCGGCCGAGGTAGTGGCCGTGCGGCTTGTCCCGGTGTCAATATTCCTGATTGCCACGCTGGCGCCCGGAACGACCGCCCCCGTGGCGTCGGTCACGATCCCGGAAAGCTGGGCGTTTTCGGTTTGAGCGTTGAGTACGCTCGCAGCAAGCAGGAGAAGCAGAAGTGCGGAGAACGCTGCCTTCCATATGTGATGTCGATGGTCTGATTTGCGCATAGAGAACTCCTTCCGTAGATACAGGACTGTAAGTCGTCCCTGAACGGGAACCGCTACCTGCAAGGTGGAAAAGTCCGCCACGGAGGACACACGAATCCCTCGTGCGCTTCCGGCGCCTGCACCAAAGCGAGATAGCGATACCTGATGCCCGCCGAACTGCAAGTCTGCTTCCATTCGTCCAGGAATTAACAACCGTTTCAAGGTTAATGAGTTGGCGGATTTTTCCCGAAATCCTCAAAACGCCAAATGGTATAGCCGGAAGCGCACGAGGCCGGGCTACAGAACCACAGGCCTCGGCAAATCAGCGAGTTACGACGATATGAGATTTGGTACGGGGATTATGGGATTCGGCGTGAGATGAGGCGGGGAGGAAGGAGGCGCCCGGCCAGGACGGGCATGGTATCGTGAGCCATTGCAGGTTCCGAGCGATTCCTCTCCCGTACGGCACCGCCTCCAACTTCTTGGGGCGGCGCTGCTGTTTTCCACGGGCGGTGCGGCGATCAAGGCCGTCAGCCTGAATGGCTGGCAGGTGGCCTCCGCGCGCAGCGGGGTGGCCGCGGTACTCCTGCTGCTCCTGCTGCCGGAAACGCGGCGGTGGTCGTGGCGCATGGTCCCGGTGGCGGCGGCATATGCGGCGACCCTGATTCTGTTCGTTCTGGCAAACCGGCTGACCACCTCGGCGAATGCCATCTTTCTGCAATCGGGGTCGCCGCTTTACCTGCTGATCCTGGGGCCGCTGCTGCTCCACGAACCGGTGCGCCGCGAGGACTTCCTCTATATGCTGGTGGTCGCCTGCGGGATCGGCGTCTTCTTTATCGGGTCGGAAGCGGGCAGCGCGACGGCGCCGAATCCGCCTCTGGGGAACATTCTGGGGGCATGCAGCGGCCTGACTTATGCGCTGCTGCTGGTTGGCTTGCGCTGGCTGGCGCGCGGCAAGGAGTCCAACGCCGGGATTCCCACGGTGGCGATGGGAAACGTCCTGGCGTGCCTGTGCGCCTTGCCGATGGCTCTACCGGTGCGAGGCGGAACGGCGGTCGACCTGGGCGTAATTCTGTACCTGGGTGCCGTGCAAATCGGGCTGGCCTACCTGCTGTTGACGCGCGGTCTCAGACACGTACCTGTGTTTGAAGCCACCACCCTGCTGATCACCGAACCGGCCCTGAACCCGGTGTGGACCTGGCTGGTTCACGGAGAACGCCCGAGGGGATGGTCGATCGCGGGAGGGGCGGTGATCCTGACGGCCACCGTTTTTCATACCTGGCGCCAGCGGAGTAGGCTCTAATTCACATTCCCGGCAGCCAAAGCGTGCTAAAAAGGAAGAAGGTAAGGGTTTTCAGCCGCGGCGGCACGCTGTAGCGTAAGGTTATGAAGACATTAGGGTTGTTGGTTTCCCTCGGGTTGATTGCGTCGTCCGGCAAGGTAGTGGATTTCGACACCGCGACGCTCGGCAAGATGCCGCCGGGGTGGAGCGCGGCAATGACCAACCGTGGCGCGCCCCCGCGTTGGGAGGTCCTCAGAGATCACACCGCGCCGACCCAGCCTTACGTACTTGGCCAGATCTCCAGCGACGTCACCGACAACCACCGCGTGCCGCTCGCGATCTTCAACAGCATGAATGTCAAGGACGGCGACATCAGCGTCCGGTTGAAGGCGGTGGCGGGGCATGAAGACCCGGGTGGCGGCCTGATCTGGCGCTACCGCAACGAGAACAACTACTATGTGGCGCGGGCCAACGCCCTGAACAATACCGTGTCGGTCTACAAGGTAGAGAACGGGCAGCGGTTCCAGCTTCTGGCGGCGGTGCGGCATCCGGTCCCGACGAATGCGTGGTGCATTCTGAAAGTCTCGGTTCGCGGCGACCGCTTCCAGGTCTACATGGACCATCGCCGGATTCTGCAGGGGCAGGACAAAACGTTCACGGGCCCGGGAAAGGTCGGGTTGAGCACGACGGCGGACGCGGTGACGTACTTCGACGATTTTCGCGTCAACCCGAAGTAGCGCGGCTCAGAGCAGCCGGAAATTCACTTCGATGGTGGCGGCGACGGTAACCGGCTGGCCGTCTTTCATTCCGGGCTGGAACTTCCAGTTCAGCACGGCTTCGATCGCCTTCTCATCGAGCCCCATGCCGAGAGTCCTCTTGACGCTGATGTTGTGTGCGAGGCCATCGGCGCCGATCTCGACGTAGAGAAGCACGGTGCCCTGGAACCTGGCGGCGCGCGCTTCCTCGGTGTAGGCGGGCTCGACCTTGTAGAGGAGCCTGGGCGCGCTGACGCCGCTGCCCACACGGTAGGCGGGAGTGCCGGCGGCCGATGCTTCCGTGAGTTGGGTGATGCGCGCCCGGTAGATCTCGCGGGCCTGCTGTTCATAGCTGTCCGCTTCGGCAATGCGGTTTTCCTGGCGCAAGAGCATGGCGTAGAGTTGTTTCGTGGTCGCGGCGGCCGAAGAGTTGGGTGTCTGTTGCGATAGCGCACTCTGGTAGAGCGATTCGATATCGGAATCGCTGCCGCCCTGCTTCCGCTTCAAAGCCGCTAACTGGCTGAGCGCCGCTCCGGCATCCGGCCCGTTGGGATTGGCATGAAAGGCCCGTTCGAAGAATCCTTCGGCGGCGGGCAGATTCTGCTCGCGCTCGGCCGTGTGGCCCAGATACATCAGGGCAGGAACCACTTCGGGGGAGTCTCCGAGCGATGCGGCTTTGGCGTAAAGAGCCTCGGCTTCCGCGAGCCGGTGGTCCTTGACCGCGAGTTCGCCCTGCTTCACCAGGCTGGCGGCGTCGCCCCCGGATTGCTGGGCGCGGACGGCCGCCAGGGGAGCGATGAAGACGACGGCGGCGAATGCCGCCAGCGCCGGGGCCGTGCGGCGGACGGCGCGGCGGTTCACGCCGGAATCGAGAATTGCCAGCAGCCGGCCTTCGAGCTGCGAGGGACGCGCCATGGCGATGGCCGCGGAGGCCAGCCGCGAAGGCGATTGCATCCCGCGGGCAATTTCGAGCAGGTGGGCCGCGTAGTCGGAGGCGCGCGTTCCGGAGGCCAGTACGAGATCGTCGGCGGCGCGCTCACGCTCTTTGAGGAACTCGCGCCAGGCCAGCCAGGCGATCGGATTCCACCAGTACAACGCAAGGGCGATGCGCGCGAGGAGGTGGGTGGCCAGGTCGCCCCGCTCCACGTGCGCGAGTTCGTGGCGCAGCACGACCGCGCGGCGCTCCTCGCTCCACCGGGCCGCTTCCGACGGCAGGAGAATCACGGGGCGGAGGATCCCGAAGGCCAGGGGCATGCAACCCGGTCCGGCATCGAGGACGGGGACGTCACCGGGGGCCAGGACGCGCGCCGACCGGCGGATTCGCCAAAGGGCGGCCCAGGCGGTCAGCACCTGGATGAGGCCGAAGGCCGCGCCGGCGGCCCACAGCAGCAGGATCCAAGGCCGGAGATCGAGACGCGCCGCCGGAGCCTGGGCGCGAGCGGCGGCAGCGGCGCCGGGGCCGGCTGCGGGCGTTTGCGGGGAGGCCGTGGACGAGACGCGGAAGATCAGGCCGGGGTCGAGGACGGCCGCCGGAGCGTGCACCGGCAGCGCCGGAAGCCCGAGCGAGAGGAAGGGCAGCGCCAGCAGCGCCGCCGCGGCGGCGGTCCACACCAGGTGCCGGGAAGCCGCGGAACGCCTGCGCAGCAGGAATGCGGCCGCCCATGCGGCGCCCAGGACGAGCGTGCCTTTCAGCGCGGCAGCCGCGAGAAATGAAAATGAGCTCATCATCTACTTACCTTCTTTCCTGGCCTTTTCGATCAGGTCCGACATCCGGTCCAACTCTTCCCGCGTCAGGCGCGTGGCGGAAACATCGAGCAACGCCGCCACGATCTGTTCCGGGGAGCCGGCGAAAAACGTATCCAGCACATGTTTGACGGCCGAGCGTTTGGCTTTATCGCGTGCCACCGTCGGCACGTAGACGTACTTCAGCCCTTCCGCCTGGTGGCGCACGTGCCCCTTTTCTTCGAGCACGCGCAGCATGGCGCGGACGGCGGAGTAGCCGGGAGCATCCTCCATGGCCTCGCGAACCTCGGAAGCCGAGGCTTTGCCGCGCTGGTAGAGGATGTCCATGATCTGCCTCTCCCGGCGGCTGAGCTTCCCTACGGCGCTCACGGGCGGCCTCCATGCTGGATTTCTAGCATCATGCTAGAAAATTAGCACCGACTGATTTCGCTGTCAACGGTTTTTTGGGAGGACTCCCGCTTACAATGTTTTTGAATGCCCGAATTCGACGTAGTTGGCGTGGGACTGAACGCCACCGACACGCTGTTGATCGTGCCCCACTTCCCGGCCTATGCGGGAAAAGTGCCGTTTCAGGATGAAATGCTCAGCCCGGGCGGGCAGGTGGCCAGCGCCATGGTGGCCTGCGCGCGGCTGGGACTGCGCACCAAGTATATCGGCGCGGTCGGCGATGACGAGCGGGGCCGCGTCCAGATGGAGAGCCTGCTCGGCACGGGGATCAACCTCGATCATGTGCAGAAGCGGCGCAACTGTCCCAACCAGTCGGCGTACATCATTATTGACCGCTCGACCGGCGAGCGTACGGTGCTGTGGCGCCGCGACGACTGCCTGCGCATCGACCCGGAGCAGATCGCGCCGGAGCAGATCACCTGCGCGCGCCTCCTTCACATCGACGGGCACGATACGGCGGCGGTGGCGCACGCAGCGGCGGTGGCGCGGGCCCACGGAATCCCGGTGACGGTGGACGTGGACACGATCTATCACGGCTTCGACACAGTGCTGCCGAATATCGACTACCTGGTGGCGAGCTCGGAATTCCCCACTGCCTGGACGGGCGTGAACGATCCGTTCCTGGCGCTCGAGACGATCCAGGACGAGTACGGCATCCGGGTAGCGGCGATGACGCTGGGGGCGCACGGGGCGCTGGCGCGCACCGGGGGCCGCTATTACTACTCCCCGGCCTTCGTGGTGAACTGCCTGGACACCACCGGCGCGGGAGACGTGTTTCACGGGGCCTTCTGCTATGCTGTCTTGCAGGGAATGCCGATGGGCGACGCTCTGGATTTTTCAAACGCCATGGCGGCGCTGAACTGCACGGCCTTGGGAGCCCGCGGCGGCATTCGCGGCCTGGACGACATCCGCTCTCTCATGGCCCGGGCGGAGCGCAGGTCGCACCCGGAATTCTCCGCACGGGCGGCATCCGCAAAGAAATAGATGATCCCCATTAAGGTTACACAGCCGAGCTATTCGAAGCCGGTGGTCACGGTGGTGTTGATCGTGATCAACCTGGTTGTTTACGTGCACGAATTCTGGCTGGAGATGGCGGATCCCTACGCGCTGAACGTCTTCATCGCGCATTACGCGCTGCGGCCCGCATACTTTCACCCGGTCGATTTGATCACCTCCATGTTCCTGCACGGCGGATGGATGCACGTGCTGGGGAACATGCTCTTTCTGTGGGTCTTCGGAGACAATGTAGAGGATATTCTCGGGCACTGGAAGTACCTGATCTTCTACCTGCTGTGCGGGCTTGCCGCCGGAGTGGCACAGCTCTTGATGGACCCGACCTCGCGGGTTCCGATGCTAGGTGCCTCCGGCGCGATCGCCGGAGTGATGGGCGCGTACCTGGCGAAATTCCCGCGCTCGCGCGTCGTGATGCTCACGTGGTTCCTCTTTATTTTTACGTTCGACCTGCCGGCCTGGGTGATGCTGATCTACTGGTTTGCGCTGCAGTTGTTTGGAGGCTACGGCAGCCTGACTTCGGCGACACAGGGCGGGACCGCCTTTTTCGCGCACGTCGGGGGATTCATCGCCGGAATTGG
Source organism: Bryobacterales bacterium (assembly GCA_963778675.1). GTDB lineage: Bacteria > Acidobacteriota > Terriglobia > Bryobacterales > Bryobacteraceae > CAWCDJ01. Next base: position 777,648 of record CAVZVI010000014.1, on the reverse strand, counting down.
GCTGATCTACCTGATGGGCGCACGGCAGCGCTACTGGCGCCAGCACGACGCGTACTGGTAATGAAGCCGCGAGTGACACTCTACACCCGCGCGGGCTGCTGCCTGTGCGACGACGCCAAGCATGTCCTGATGGAGGCGCGGCGGCACGCGGATTTCGATTACGAGGAAGTGGATATCGACACCGACGCGGAGCTGCGCCGCCTCTACAATGAGGAAGTGCCCGTGATCGCGATCAACGCGCGGAAGGCGTTCAAATACAGGGTGGAGATGAAGGAATTTCTGCGGCGTCTGGAGGCCCGCTCGTGAGCCTCGACGTGCTGGCGGTGGCCGCCCATCCGGACGACGTGGAGCAGACCTGCGGCGGCACCCTGATCCGGATGGCGGACGCGGGTTACCGCACGGGGGTGCTCGACCTGACTGCCGGAGATATGGGGACGCGGGGCACGCCCGACGAGCGCATCGCGGAATCCGAGGCCGCGGCGAAGCACATGCGGCTGGTATGGCGAGGCAACCTGCGGCTGCCGGACGCGCGGCTCGAAAACTCCCTGGCCGCGCGCACGGCCCTGGCGCTGAAGATTCGCGAATTGCAGCCGCGGGTGGTGATTTTGCCCTACTGGCAGGCGAGGCATCCGGATCATTACCGCTGCGGAGAGATGGGCTACGAGGCATGCTTCCTGGCGGGGCTGCGGAAGCTCGATCCGAATAGCGAGCCGCACCGGCCGGCGAAGATCCTGTATTCGAGCCTCTATGCGGACGTCAAACCGTCGTTCATCGTGGATATCAGCGCGCAATTCGAGCGGCGCATGGACGCGCTGCTGAGCTACGCCTCGCAGTACGGCGAAGCGAGCGAGGGCGCCACGCTGTTCCCCACCGAGGCCGAGATCCGCGAGCGGCTGGGGGCCATCGCGCGCTTCTACGGCAACCAGGTCGGCGTGAAATACGGGGAGCCGTTCGTCATCAAGGAACAGATCCGGATCGATGACATCGTGACCATGCCGGTGCGTTCGATCTGATATATTCGGATTTCCCATGTCCGCGAACAATCCGCTTTCCCGGCTCGATCGTCAGGAACTGTTGTGGCTCGCCGGCATTCTGAAAGACGCGTGCCGCGAACGCCTCGAGAAAAACCTGGTGAGCCAGGCGTTCGAGGAGCGCCTGTCGCAGCGGGGCGCCCTGGAGGGGCGGCTCGATCCGAGGCCTTTTCTGCGGATCTGGGAGCCGCGCTATCGCAAGTTCCTGGAGGTCGCGACCGAACTGCACGCGCTGCTCGAAGCGGAAGACGCCAGGGCCGTTGCGGAATCCTTGAAACCGGCCCTCGAGGTCTCGCGGCAGGGCCCGGGCTCGGTGAGACTTGCGGAGACGGCCGGGGCGGGGCGCCGGTCGCGATCGCGCTAGTAAGGAACCGCCTGGTTCGATCCCGTCAGAACGCTTTGAATCTGGGAATTCAAATCCAGGCCGCTGTCGCGCAATACCATGAGGGCGAAGGCCCCCAGAACGTCGCCGGCGCTGAACGCGCAATGCCCGTATGTGAACACCGGCAGGTTGATTCGCTGAAACAGGTTGCCGGTGAACAATGTCTTGGCCGTATAGAGCGTCTCCTGCCAGTAGGGAATGATGGGGTCCCCCGTGGTGTGAACAGTCACCAGCGGTACCTGTAAGCGGCCGGATGTCTCGTAATGGGCCGCGACCGCCGCCAGCGCCGTGTGCGACGCCGTGTAGCGCTCCACCCTGAGGTTCAGCCGAAAGTCATTCGATGAGCCGAAATAGATCCGGTTGTGGTTGTCGAACGGCTGGCCCCCCAGCGTGGCCACAGCATCGGCTGTGCCAAACACGTTGTACCAGAGAACGCCCAGGACGGTCTCCCCTACGGTCGCCGGGTCGCTGGTTACCGAAGCTTTCGTCACATTGATGAGCTGCGCGGTCGCCTGCGGGTGGGCCGCCAGCGCCGCTGTTATCTTCGGAACGTAGACGGAACCCCAGTCGGTCACGACTTCGTCCGGAATGGTGATCGCGTTGCCGGGGATCACGCCCGGAAAGAAATAATCGAAGATCACGCGGAAATCGCCGAAGTAGTTGATCTGTCCCTGAAAGCTGCCGATGGGGCCGCAGGCCGCGCCCGCGGAATTGTAGACATCCGGCAACTGTTCGGCCGAGAGTGTCGTCACCAGGCCTCCTTCGGATGCGCCGATCAGGTACACCCGCTTCGGGTCGAGTTTGGGTTTGATGACATTCTGCACCAGGTCCCGGGTGTCGTTGACGCCTTGCACAATCGCCAGACCGTTCTTGCTGAAGCTCGAGGCCGCGAACGCATACCCGAGTTGATTGAAAACGGCCGGCAGCGAGATTCCGCCGATCGTGAGCTGATCGGGTGGCACCGCAAGGCCGCTTCCCGGCGCAACGTAGCCGTGGGCGTACACGACCACGTTACCATTCCAGCAACTGGCCTCCGGCTGATAAAGAACGTAGACGGCACCGCTCGATTGGGTACCCGTGGTGAGATTGCTCTGCAGGCACGCTCCGGAACATAAACCGGCCAGAGCGGAAAAGAAGACAGCGATCCGGCGAATAAGCATCCGAGGTCCTTTCCGTATTGTGGGCAATTCTATCAATCTCAGCCCCCGGGAAGCAGCCTATCCGCGCACGTTATCATGAAAAATAGAATGGCGTTGATTCTCGACGGCAATCGTGTCCGCGACGACATCAAGAGCGAACTGAAGCCTCGCGTAGCGGCGCTCGCCGCGAAAGGGCGGCCTCCCGGGCTGGCCGTGGTCCTGGTGGGCAACAACCCGGCATCGGAAATCTACGTTCGCAACAAGATCAGGGCCTGCCACGACCTGGGGATCTACTCCGAATCGATCACGCCGCCCGCGACCGTCTCAACGGAAGAACTGCTGGCGCTGGTCGGGCAACTGAATGCACGGCGCGAGATCGACGGAATCCTGGTGCAGCTTCCGCTGCCGCCCCAGGTGGATACCAAACGGATCCTGCTGGCGGTCGCGCCGGATAAGGATGTCGATGGATTCCACCCGATGAATGTCGGCAAACTGGTCGCTGGTCTGCCGGGGCCGCGCGCCTGCACGCCCGCGGGCATCATCGAGATTCTGAAGCGGTACGGTATTCCCATCGCCGGCAAACGCGCGGTGGTGGTGGGGCGCAGCGACATCGTGGGCAAGCCGGTAGCGATGCTGCTGCTGCACGAGCACGCCACCGTCACCATCTGCCATTCGAAAACGCCGGATCTTGCGGCGGTGTGCCGCGAGGGCGAAATTCTGGTCGCGGCCATGGGACGGCCGGCGGCCATTACCGCGGAGTACATACGGCCGGGCGCGACCGTGATCGACGTCGGCACGACGCGCGTGGAGAAACGGGAAGAGGTGGCGCGGATTTTCCGCAATTCGGAAGAAAAGCTGGCGGCGTTCGAGAAACGCGGCAGCGTGCTGGTGGGCGACGTCCACCCGCTGGACATGGCGGAGAAAGCGTCCGCGTACACGCCGGTTCCGGGAGGCGTGGGGCCGTTGACGATCGCGATGTTGATGGTCAACACGGTGGCCTCGGCGGAACGCCGGCCGGCCGCATGTTGAAGGTCGGGCTTACGGGTGGCCTCGCCTGTGGAAAGTCGTTCGTGGGGGAGGCGCTGGCCGGCTACGGCTGCCTGCTGATTCAGGCCGACGAGTTGGGCCACCGGGTACTCGCCGTAGGGGGCGAGGCGTATGATGACGTGGTGCGTGAATTCGGCACGGGGATTCTGGGGCCGGGAGGCGTGATCGACCGGCGCGCACTGGCCGCCCAGGTATTCGGCAACCCGGCGCGGCTCGATCGCCTCAACAGCCTGGTACATCCCCCGGTGTTGCGTCGCGAGGACGAACTGATCGCCGACTGGGCCCGGCGGGAGCCGAACGGGATTGCCGTGGTGGAGGCCGCCATTTTGATCGAGACGGGGAGCTACAAGCGGTTCGACCGGATCATCCTGGTCACCTGCCGGGAGGAGCAGCAACTGGAGCGCGCCATGCGGCGCGAGGGAGCCGCCGAGGCCGATGTTCGGGCGCGGCTGAGCCGGCAAATGCCCCTGTCTGAGAAACGAAAATTCGCCGATTTCGTCATAGATACATCGGGAGAGAAAGAAGATACGCTGCGGCAAACCCACGCCGTCTACGAGAGCTTACGGAGAATCGAATCATGAGAGTTTTGCGACCATTTGCCCTGGCCGCCGCCCTGGTGGCGGTGTTTCTGTACCTCACCTCGGCATCGCATTGGGACGTAGGTAGCGTTCTGCGTCCCGTGCGGAATGTGGAGCGGCTGTGGTCGGAGCCGGCAGCGGCCGCCACCGCGGGCGGGTATACCGCCGATGAGCAGAACAACATCGATATCTATCACAGCGCGAGCGGAGCCACGGTCAACATCACGTCGATCGTAGTGCAGGAAGACTGGTTCTGGGGCGCATACCAGGGAAAAGGAGCGGGCTCGGGGTTCATTATCAACCCGGATGGCCAGATTCTCACCAATTACCACGTCGTTAGAGGAACCGCTCAGCTCACGGTCACGCTCTCGAATAAGAAAAGCTATAAGGCGAGGATCCTGGGCACGGATTCACGGAACGACCTGGCGCTGATCAAGATCGACGCGGGAGCGAAGCTCCCCGCGCTGAAACTGGGGGATTCCGACCACCTGGTGGTGGGGCAGAAGGTGCTCGCGATCGGGAATCCGTTCGGTTTCGGCGGCACGCTGACCACGGGAGTGGTCAGTTCCCTCGACCGCAGCATCGAAACCGAAGAAGAGCGGCTCGAAGGAATGATCCAGACCGACGCCGCCATCAACCCGGGCAACAGCGGCGGCCCGCTGCTCGATTCGCACGGAAATGTGATTGCGATCAATACCGCGATTTACGGCCCGCAGGGGAATATCGGGCTGGGTTTCGCGCTGCCGATCAACCGCGCCAAGGGAATGCTGGACGAGTTTACGAAAAACGGCCACATCTCGCGGCCGGTTTTGGGAATTCGCGTGCTGCCGGTTTCCGGCGACCTGGCGGATATGCTGAACCTTCCGGCCGAAGGCGGGCTCCTCATTCAGTCGGTGGATCCCGGTTCGCCCGCCGAGGAATACGGCTTGCGCGGGCCGACCCGGCGTGTGATTGTCTCGAATTACCCGATCGGCATCGGCGGCGACCTGATTATGGCGATTGACGGCCAGCCGGTGGAAGGCAACGATTCGTTGCAGCGCGTCATGAGCCAGAAGCGGGGAGGCGATTGGCTGAACCTGACCGTGTACCGCAACCGGCGCAAGGTGGAAATCCGCGTGAAGCTGGGATCGGCGCCGCAGCGCCTCTAATCGCCCGCAACGCGCAGGGAAAATAAGAAGGGCCGGAGATCCGCGTCTGATCTCCGGCCCTTTGTTTCACTGGCGGATGGTTCTTATGCTACGGCGGCGCCCTTGGCTGCGGCGGCAGTGTTCACCTTATTCTTGCTTCCCGGGGGCCTACCGCGGCGCTTCGTGGTTACCTCCGTCATCCAGGCGGGTGGTCTTCCACGGCGGCGTCCGCGTCCCCTCGCAAGGCGCTCCAGGCTGAGAATCGCTTCTTCGATCTGCTGGCGTTCTTCACGCAGTTCCAAAAGGATCTTACTTACGTCCATCGACTTGCCCTCCCGGCCGTGACCCCCGCCGCTTTGCGGCTAGCGGGCGAATGCGGCCGAACGCTCACTGGAATCACGTTCAGGATTTCAGTGTCTACCTTGATTTTCCCCCCAATCACGGGGAATTTCAATAGAAACAAAAAAATAGCAGCCCCCAAATTGCGCGCCTTAGTACGGAACGTGAGAACTAGTACGACCCGTCCGAATGCGGAGCCCGCTTATATTTCCAATAAAAATAAAACGGAAGACCTAAGATAATCAGCGCAATACCCATCAGCGATTCGCGCGGCGAGTCAATTAATGTCGAAAGTACTAAAACAAACGCGACCAATACGAACGCGGCCGGCACCCAGGGATATCCGATCGTGCGATAGGGGCGCGGCATATCGGGCCGCTTGCGACGCAGGACAATCACCGCCGCGGTGGTCATGCCGTACAGAATCCAGCTCGCGAATATGACATAGGTGAACAGTTGTTCGTAGCGCCCGGAGAGTACCAGAAGGGCGGCCCATGCACTGAGAGCCAATATGGATACGGAGGGTGTCCGATACGTAGGATGTACATGTTCGACGGCGCGGAAGAAGTAGCCGTCGCGCGCCGCCGCGTAGGGCACACGCGAGCCGGAGAGGATCGAGCCGTTCAATGCCGCAAAGATACTGATCATGGCGGCAATCGAAACGGCGCCGGCACCGCCGCCACCGAGGATACGGCGCATCATTTCCGCGGCGACGCGCGGGGTCGCCGCCACTTCTCCAGCCGTAAGAACGTGGAAATATGCACCATTTGCTAATAAATAAATTCCAATAACCGAGATCGTCCCCCAAATCAGCGCGCGGGGCAGGTTGCGCTGGGGTTCGCGGACCTCCGAGGCCACCATGCTCACGTTATTCCACCCGTCATAGGCCCAAAGGGCGGCCACCAGGGCGGCGAAGAAGCCGGCCGTGGTGAGCGGCGCGGGAGTCGCGGTGTTCAGTCCGTGAGACGTGCCGAAACCCAGTCCGGCGATGATAATAAAGGTAATTAGCGCAACTTTCAAGACCGTCACAGCGACCTGGACTTCACCCCCGATCTTGACGCCGTAATAGTTGAGCCAGGCCAGCGACAGAATCAGGGCCATGGCGAGCAACTGCCCGTAGCGAAACTCGAGCGGGCCTCCGTGGGGCCCCAGCGGCAGGGGAATGCGGTAGAAAACAGTATCCAAACCAGGAAAAAAGTTAGTTAAATAATAAAAAAATCCGGTCGCAAGTGTAGCAATAGAGCCGCTTTTTGCAACCCACATTTGCGTCCAACTGTAGAGAAATCCCCACATCGGTCCGTAGGCTTCACGCAGGTACACATACTCTCCGCCCGCTTCCGGCATGGCCGCGGCCAGCTCGGCGTAGCTCAGCGCGCCGGCGAGCGAGAGCAATCCGCCGAATACCCAGATGACGAACACCATCTGCGGCGTGCCGACCCGCTGCACCATGGATTGCGGCACCAGAAAGATGCCGCTGCCGATGACCGTGCCGACCACGATGGAAGCGGCCGCCCACGTACCCAGCTCGCGCTTCAACTCGGTTCGCGAAGAGATGTTTTTCATTGGTTGCCTAATGAGTCCTGGAGATGCGGCTGGGTTCCGCCGGGTTCCCCCCTTTTTCGAACAGGGATGCGATCAATGCCGCGCCGAAAGTGACAACAGTTCCGATGAGAACATACCACGTCCACGCGACCGGTGTCGAAAAATGCACCCATAGGACGGTGGCCAGCCCGCACACCACGCCGGCGATCGCCGAAACCTCACCCGGTTTCTTGGTCAGGATGCCGAGGAGGAATACGCCCAGAAGCGCGCCGGAGGGAATGGAGGCGATGGTCAGGCCAGCCTCCAGCACGGAACGCGAATGGCGCGCGCCAATGGCGATGCCGAGCAGGATGGCGCCCCACAGAATGGTTGCGACGCGGGCGATGCGCATGGCCCGGACTTCGCTCATGCCGCTCGAACGCGCGCGGAAGAAATCTACTACGGTGGTGGAAGAGAGGGAATTCAGGGCGGCGCTCAGATTGGCCATAGCGGCGGCCAGGATCGCGGCGGTCACCAGTCCGGCCAGGCCGTGCGGCAGGCTGTTCCAGATGAACTCGGGATAAATGCGATCGGTCTGCGGAGGCGACGGGAGCCCCGCGTCGCGATAATGCACAAACAGCAGGATCCCGATCAGGAGGAAAAGAGTGAATTGCAGCAGGATGACGGCCCAGCTGGAGAGCAGGGCGGCGCGGCTCTGCCGCTCGTCGCGCGCGCTCAGCAGCCGCTGCACCATGAGCTGGTCGGTGCCGTGGCTGGCGGTCGTGAGGAAGCAGCCGCCAAGGATTCCGGCCCAAAAGGTGTAGGTGGTGGAAAAGAATGCCATCGTCGGCGCAAAATGAAAGTGGAAAATCGTGAATTTGCCGGCGGCGCCGGCCACTGCCGCGACGTGCGCCCAGCCGCCCGGAATCTGGCCGAGGATCACGAAGAAACTAACGACGGCGCCGGCTACGTATAGGCTCATCTGGACGACGTCGGTCCAGATGACGGCCGTCATGCCGCCTTCGAAGGTATAGAACAAGGTGAGCACCACAATCAGCACAATCGACGGGATTTCGCCGGTGCCCAGCACGATCGAGATGACCAAAGAAATAGCGAACACGCGTACCCCTTCGGCGAGCGCCCGCGTCACTAGAAATATCGACGCGGTCAGCTTACGGATCCGTTCGCCGAATCTGCGCCGCATCAGCTCATAAGCGGTAAACATTTCGCCGCGGAAATATTGCGGCAAAAACAGAACGGAAATGACGATGCGGGCTAGCAGGTATCCCAGCACGAGCTGGAGAAAGCCCATATCGCCCGTGAAGGCTAGTGCTGGGGTACCAACGATGGTGAGAGTACTGGTCTCCGCCGACACGATGGAGAGACTGATCGCCCACCATGGAGCGGTTCGCCCGCCAAGAAAATAGTCGCGAAGGCTCTTCCGGCCGGTGCGGAAGTGGGCGCCAAACCAGGTGATGGCGATCAGGTAGACCAGGATGACCAAAAGATCCAGGTATCGCATGAAGGGGTGACTTCCAGCATAGCGTTGATCTGGTATGATTTGTGATTCGGAACCAGTCAGTGGCAGTCGGAGTCGAATGAGTTGCACCACGAAAGTGGTTTGGCTATACTCCGCAAGTGTCCCCGGCAGACATCGCGAGCCGGGGCGCTCACGCCGGGATAGCAATAGCAGCGGGCCATTGCGACAATCAGAGCCGGAAGACAGGCAGGAGGCGCACGTGCATAAATGCAATCGACTATTGGTAAGAATGGCGGCCGTTGCCGTTCTTGGCGCGATGGGATTCGCCGGCGTCGCCCGGCAGGCAGACGCGCAAACGACCCCGAAGCCCGAAAAGAAATATAAGGACCAGGGCGAGTACACGGTCTTCAACGATGTCGTCAAGGACGTGAATGGAAACAACTTCACCAAGGCCGTGACCGACCTCGATGCGTGGACCCAAAAATATCCGCAAACCGACTTCGCCAATGAGCGCACCTACTATTACCTGCGCGCCTACAGCGGTTCGAACCAGCCTGCCAAGGTGCTCGAGATCGCGTCGCAACTGATGGCCAAGGATATTAAGGCCACCTACTCCCCGTTTGACGCGCTCAACATCTACGCCCTGTCGGCATACAGCATCCGCCAGCTTCCGAACGCGACTCCGGAGCAGCTTGCGATCGGGGAGAAGGCGGCGAATGAAGGGCTGGCGTTCGTCCCTACCTATTTCGTGGCAGCCAACAAGCCGGCCGCCGCGAGTGAAGACCAGTGGAACCAGGCGAAGGCGAAAGTGGAGTCCGATATGCGCGCGGCCCTGCTTTTCGTGGCGATGCTTCCCGGCACCCAGGCGCAGAACAAGAAAGATTACGAGGGCGCAGAGGCGGCGTTCACCAAGGCCCTGCAGCAGTATCCGGATTGCCCGCAGATCGCATTCGCGCTCGGCGGGGCGCAGATCGCGCAGCAGAAGCCGGAGAAGATACCCGCCGCGATCTACGAGGTGGCGCGCGCCTCGGCTCTGGACCCCGGCAAGTGGGGCCCCGACGCGGCTGCCACGAACAAGACGGCGGCTGCGTACCTGGAGAAGGTTTATAACCGCTATCACGGGCCGGATGTCGACGGTCTCCAGCAGTTGAAGCAAATGGCGGTTGCCTCGCCTTTCCCGCCGGCCGATTTCAAAATCAAAACCGCTTCCGAAATCGCCGCCGAAAAAGAGAAGGAGTTCATGGAGAAGAATCCGCAACTGGCTCTGTGGATGGGGATCAAGAGACAGTTGGCGGATACCAACGGCGACCAATACTATGAATCGACGATGAAGGGCACCGAGATCGCCGGACAAAACGGCGCCAAGGCGCTGAAGGGCACGATCGTGGAGGCCAAGCCGGCATGCCGGGCGAAAGAACTGCTCGTGGCCATCTCGGATGCCGAGCATCCCGAAGTCACGCTGAAGCTGGAATCCGCGTTGACCGGAAAGCCGCAAACCGGCTCCCAGATCCAGTTCGACGGCGCCCCATCGGGATTCAGCAAAGACCCATTCATGCTGACATTGGATACGGACAAGGCAAAAATCGACGACTTAAAGATGGACCCGTGCGCACCTCCGAGACCAGGAGTGAGAAAGGGCGCGGGAAAGAAGAAATAACAAAGAGACAGGCAACGCCGGCGGCTTCGGCCGCCGGTTCCATTTTGGGGGTTTTTCCGTGGTTCTCAGATTTCGCAGACAGATAATCGATCAGACTCTGAAGAGTGTCGCGGTTTCGGCCGTACTCGGCGCCTTCGTTCTGACGGGCGCGGCTCCGTTTCTCCGCGCTCAAGGGGCGGCCGCCGCACAGCCCTCAGGGCAGGCCCCCGCCAAGACCAAGAAGGTCAAGGACCAGGGCGAGTACGATATTTATAACGAAGCCATCAAAGACGCCAACAACCCGCAAAAAGAGATCCAGGATCTCGACACCTGGACCCAAAAATACCCGGATTCCGATTACAAGGACGACCGGTTATACATGTACATGCTGGCCTACAGCAAAATGAACCCGCCGCAGCCGGCCAAGGTGTACGACTATGGCAAGCAACTGATGGACAAGGGCTTGGACCAGGTCTTTTCGGAAAAGGGCGGTGGCCTGAGCAAATTGAACGTGCTGTATCAAGTGGCCTGGAATGTCGCGGCCATGCCCAATGCCACACCGGAACAATTGGAGACGGGGCAGAAGGCGGCAAAGGAGCTTCTGGATTTCGCACCCAAGTACTTCGTTGCCGAGAACAAGCCGGAAGCGACCACAGCGGCCCAATGGGCCAACGCCCGCACCGACATCGAGAAGCGCGCCAAGACCGCACTCGGAGCGATTGCGCTGATACCGGGCAACCAGGCAATGGCGAAGAACCCCAAGGATTGCGCCGCCGCCGAATCGGCTTATACCAAAGCGCTGACGGAATATCCGGATATCGCCGCGATTTCTTATAACCTCGGCACAGCGCTGGCTTGTGAGGCCCGCAACCAGCCGGACAAGGCGACCGATCTCGGTCCACGGGCGATTTACCAGTTCGTTCGCGCGTCGGTGGTCGATCCGACGCTCGGCGGCACCACCGACCCCAAGAAGATTACCGACTATGCCGCCAGCGCCTACAGCGCGTACCATGGCGACACGGACGGGCTCGACCAGTTGAAGGAGCAGGCGAAAGCGTCGCCGCTGCCGCCGGCGGGATTCACGATCGAAACCGCCTCCGCCGTAGCCGCCCGCAAGGAGAAAGAGTTCACCCAGAATCACCCGCAATTCGCCCTCTGGATGGGGCTGAAGCGCCAACTCACCGACACCAACGGGCAGCAGTATTTCGACGGGCAACTCAAAGACGCGGACGTGCACGGCGAATCCGGGCGCGCGCTGAAGGGGGTGATCGTCGAGGGCAAGCCGGCCTGCCGGTCCAAGGAACTGCTGGTTGCGATCAGCGATCCGACCAAGCCGGGCGTAACCGGGGTTCCGGAGATCACTCTCAAACTCGACGCCGCCCTCACGGGCAAGCCGGTTCCCGGAGAGATCGAGTTTGACGGCATTCCGCGGACGTTCACGCGCGATCCGTTCATGCTCACGATGGAAACGGACAAGGACAAGATTACCGGCTTGAAGACCGATCCGTGCACTCCGGCCCGCCCGGCCGTCAGAAGGCGCGCGCCAGTCCACAAAAAGAAGTAGTTCTGCGATAGAGGCCCGCTCCTGGCTGGACCGGGGGCGGGCGCCTGTCGAGATGCCTATGTTCGCTGCGGAGGACGGGCGGCGGAAACCGGTTCCGGAGCCCGCGTGGTGGTCAGAGCCAGGCTGAAGAAAAAGCGCTCGATCGGGCTAAGCGACTGGCCGGCGCCCTCGAGATCGTGAAAGTGCCGCTGGAATCGATGGGCGGACGCGGCCAGCCTGCCATACACCGGGGCTGTCCGCGAGACGGTGAGCGTGAGGCCCAGCGCCAGGGTAGCCGTGATGGCAGCTCTTCGTATCATCTCTGCTGGTTAAGACGGATGCGAATTCGCAAAAGTTAGCCCCCTCACGACTTAATTTTTCAACCCGGCGCTCCCACTGCTATCTTCTGTAAGCATTTAACGGCTGCGCATCGAGGTGGCGGCAGTGCGCATCTGATATACTGACGTTAGATTTCACCCGTTTTTTCAGTACGCTTATGCCGCTTTACGATTACCGCTGTCACAAATGTGGCGAGACGTTCGAGGTAAGGCAGAAGTTCGCCGACGAGCCGCTGGCGGTGCATGAGGGCTGCGGGGGGGAACTGGAGCGCCTCATTTCCGCGCCGGCCCTACAGTTCAAGGGGACGGGCTGGTATGTCACCGACTACGCCCGGAACGGAAAGACGCCTTCGACCTCCGGTAGCAATGGGAAGTCGGAGTCGAAGGCCGACTCCACGAAGTCCGAAAGCAAGGCCGAGAGCAAGCCCAGCCCTGCCAAGCCGTCCTCCGACCATTAACTTGCCGACGCCTGCGCGACGTTGACCCGAAGGTTTACCTTGCGCACATTGTCCGCCCATCTCTGAAACACTGTGTCGGTTCGCGCCGGCAAGGCCTGCATGACCCGCGCCTGAGTGCGGAACTCGTACTTTTCGAACGTGCAGGCGCACAGTCCGCCTCGACTGCGCACGAGCCGGCCATAAGTCACCAGCCGCACGGCACAGGTGTTGTCCAGCAGAACCGGCCAACTGATCGAAAGTTCGATCAGGCAGCCTTGGACCAGTTCATGGTCCAGGCGAAACGCCGCTCCACCGCTTCCGACGTTGATGGTTCTCCCAGTGCCAATCTCCACCACCTGGTTGTCTCGTAGCACCTTGTATCGCATCTCCCGTTGAATGGGAAAGCGCGACTTGCACCTGCGATCGTTCGGGCGGTCCAGGGTCGGTTCGGGAATCCGCATAGCAAGTTGTTTCATGGCGGCAAGCTCTTTCTTGGACATCGACTTCGTACAAGGCATTTGTGCGGCCAGAGGCATCAGCGTTTCAAATGTGTGGGTTGCCTGCGCACATTGCCGTCCATGTCAAGGAGGTGGACACTACTGCCGGAGCACGCATGTACAACCTGTTTACACGGGCGTGATACCCTGAGGATTCAACGCCCATGAAGAAGATTCTGTTGCTGCTTTCGCTGGCGGCCGCGCTGCTCGCCGCCACGCCCAAAAAACCCAAGCTGGTGGTGGCCATCGTAGTGGACCAGTTCCGCTACGATTACCTCACCCGGTTCCGCACCGAATACCACGACGGTTTCGACCGGCTGCTGACGCAGGGCGCTGTTTTCACCAACGCCCGCTACATTCATTTCCCAACCATCACGGCGGTCGGACACAGCACCGTCCTGACAGGCGCCACGCCCTCGGTGAGCGGCATTGTCGGCAACGAGTGGTTCGACTACGGGACGCACAAGTCCGTCTCCAGCGTGAGCGACAGTGAGACGAAACTGCTGGGTGGAACCGGTGACGGCTCGTCGCCGCACCGGCTGCTGGTCAGCACGGTCGGCGATGAACTGAAGATGTCGGACGGGAGAAAGTCGCGGGTGATCGGAGTGTCGCTGAAGGACCGCGCCGCCATTCTGCCGGCCGGGCACATGGCCAACGGCGCTTACTGGTTCGATCCAAAGAGCGGCAACTTCGTGAGCAGCACGTACTACTTCCCCGACCTGCCGGGCTGGGTGAAGGACTTCAACAGCGCGCAGCCGGCCACCAAGTATCGCGGCTACACCTGGCTGAATCACACGCTGCCCGAGGAGCCCGGGGCCCTTTATTCGGCGCTCGAAACGAGCCCGGTGGGCAACGAACTGGTGGAGCAGTTCGCCGAGCGGGCGCTCTCCGCCGAGCAGCTGGGCACGCACGACGTGACGGACGTTTTGACCGTGAGCTTCTCCTCGAACGACTACGTCGGCCACCGCTACGGTACGTATTCCCCCGAGGAACACGCGGTAGCGCTCGAAACCGATGCCGCCCTCGGCCGGCTGTTCCAGGCGATCGACCGGCAGGTGGGCCTCGCCAACACACTGATCGTCCTGACCGGGGACCACGGCGTGGCGCCCTCGGCGGCGGAAGACGGAACCAACCACATGCCCGGCGGACGGCTTCCCGGCGCCACGGTTCGCAACGCGGTTCAGGCCGCGCTGGCCAAGAAGTACGGCGAAGGGGAGTGGGTTCTGGGAAGCTACGACCTCGCCATTTACCTCAACCGTGGGCTCATGGCGATGAAGAACCTCGACCCCGGCGCCGTCGAACGCGTGGCGGCCGCGGCGGCGATGGAGGTGCCTCATGTCGCCCGGGTTTACACGCGCGAGCAACTGGCGTCCGGGGCGGTGAACAACGACGAGATTACGCGCCGCATCGTCAACGGTTTCAACCCGCAGCGCGCCGCGGACCTCGAATTCATTCCCGAACCCTACTGGCTCTTCACGGGCAGCACGACGACCCACGGGACGCCCTACAGCTATGACGCCCACGTGCCGGTGCTCTTTCTGGGCACGGGCATCCAAGCGGGCCGCTACGATGGCAACGTCGCGGTGAACGACATTGCTCCCACGCTGGCCACCATTCTGCAGGTGGAGACCCCCAGCGGCTCGATCGGGCGCGTGCTGACGGAGATGTTCGCGCAGTAAGGCTACTGCGTCACGTTCAGAGTCGCGGGCGGGCTGGGCACTCCGCCGACGGTGACGACCACCGGCTGTGCGCCGAACGGCGCGTCCGGCGGTACCGTCAAGTTGATCTGGGTAACTCCGGCGAGACCGGAGGGAATGCCGTAGAACGGGAGGGCGGCCGGCACTCCACCCACAGTGACCGAGAGCGGCAGCCGCGATTTGGGATACTTCGAGAGCGGCGTCGCGCCGGTGGCAAGCGTCGGGGTCACGTCGCCATCGCCCGTGATGAACATGGTGACGATCTGGCCGCGCTGTGCACTTCCGGAGGGGGCGAGGTTGCGGGCGGCATCGGCGAAGATGCCGGGCGCCGCGGCGACGATCTGAATCGGGAAAGCGGCCACCTTTCCGTTATTGTTGATGCCAAGAACGGCCGGCCCCGCGCCCGCCTCGTACGGGATCTGCAGGTTGATCTGCCCGGGCGAGACGAAGTAGAGCGGTGCGGTCACGCCGTTCACCGTGGCCGACACTCCGTCGAGCGAGAGCGGCAGGGGGAGAAACGAAGCCAATCGCGTGGACGGAGCCAGATCCGTTCCGAACACGCTGCAGAGCATGCCGGGGGCAAAGACCGCGGCAAACGAGGCGCCGTTGCCCGCCCCGGCGATGGAAGTCGTGGAGGCTGGGCCAACGGCGAGCGTCACCGGAATCTCGATGAGTTGTGGCACAGCGTCGGTAGCCTGAAGCGCAACCGTGGCGCGATAGACTCCGGCCGATAGCCCGGCAGCCGAGGCCTGGATGGTGACCGCCGCCGGGCCGCTTCCGGAAATCGGGGACACCGAGAGCCAACTGGTGGTCCGGTTGCCCGGAAGCACGACCGCCGACCACCGGGGAGACCCGCCGGAAAAATTCAGGTTCACGGTCGAAGCCGCGACCTGCGCGGCATCCGCCACCTGCCACGCCACGGCGGCATGGTCCGCCGAAAACCCGGCCGCCACGGCGGCTGGCGGCGACAGGCTCGCGGTCGCTGAAGCCGTCACGGCAGCTCCGTTCTCGCTCGAGCCGGTCAACTGATATGTCTTGGAGGACGCAGTCTGCGTGCCGTCCCAACAGACGCTTCCCTGCAGACTGCCGAACGGAGCCAGCCTTGTGGTCCCGAAGATCGCCTGGATCCGGCTGCTGGCGTCGGCGCCGCCGATCATCAGTTTGGTCAACGCCACCGTGAAACCGCTCTGCTCCTGAACCGTGAGCCGGTGGGTCCACTGGCAGGACGGGCCGGCCAGCGGATTCTGCTGAACCGTCTCCGGCGTGCTGGTGAGGCTGATGGCGGGGTTCAGGAGCGGCCCCGCAGGCCCCACAAGTCGCACAGTCCCTTGCCGGGTCCACGTCTGGCCTCCGGCATCCGTGCCGGTAAAGCGGAAAACCGCATCGTGGGGTGGAGTGATTTCATTCACCACCAGGGGCGCGACGATGGAGCCCCGCGCCGGGATATTGGCAGTCTTGAAGAAGCTCGCGATCTGGGAATCATAGCTGTCGCCGTCGATCGAAAGGCCGGTGAGGGTGGTGGCGACGCCCGCCATCTCCTTCAAGGTGAGCGTGACATACCAGGCCGGCCCATCGCTGTTGGACTGCTGATAGACCGGGTTCGGGGTGATCGCCGGCACCACCACGGAGCCGGGGCCTTGCAGGACGGGCGAGATTTTCAAGTCGCCGCTCGATCCATCGAAGACGCCGTCACCGCTATAAACCGCCGTCACCAGCCCGTTGCCGCCCGCGATCTGAATCGCCGGGGCGCTGATGGCCGCGGTGCCGTCCGAGGCGAGGGCGGCGGAACCCAGCAAGGTGTAGTTCGTGGTGAAGGTAACGGTGCCGGTCGGCTTGCCATTCCCCCTGACCGTCGCGGTCAACACGACGGTATCGTCCAGGGCCGGGGCCGGGTTATCGGCCGAGACCGTCGTGGTGGTGACGGTTCCCGTGTTCCACCGCTCGGCCAGCACGCTCACGTCGAGAGACCCGAGCCCGGTTGCAAGGTCGAAGCCCGCGCCGGACGGATAACCCACGAGCCCGTCCCGGCAGTCCGGGCTGCCCTGGACGCAGGGAACCCGGTTGTCGCCGGAGGTGACGTCGTGGAAGGCTTCGGGCGATGCCTGCGCCAGGCGGTAGAGCATCGGGTTGAGGTTCCCCAGTCCCGGCTGCGAGAGTACGTTCGTCGAGGTCAGGTATTGGTTGAGCACCGCAACGATACCCGCGAAAGCCGGGCTGGAGACCGAGGTTCCCCCGACAATTCCCGGCTTGCCGCCGCTGGTGTATGCATAGCCGGCATGGTCCGGAGAAGCCGCGAACGCGACATCCGGAACGGCGCGCGCATTGCCCGCCGGCACGCCCGGAACGCTCTGCCATGCAGGCTTCGGATACCAGACACTGACGCCTCCGCCGGTCGAGGACAAGTCATTGCGCTCGGCCGAATCGTTCCACGCGGTTTCCGGAATGTAGGAGAGCGCCGAACCGAGACTGGAGTTATTCGCCTGGCCCCAGTAGGCCCCGCCGCCATCGTTGAACCGCGTTCCCCCCACCGCCGTGATCTCGGGGATGCCCGCCGGCCAGGTCACGGTCGCCCCCTTGGATGCCTGCGGCGTCGCCGCCGTGAAGTCGCAGGCGGCCGCGCCCTGGTCGCCGGAAGCTACCATCCAGGTGATGCCTTGGGCGCTCGCCTGCTGGGCCACGTAGCGCCACGCGGGACTGTAGTTCTGCTCGCAGCCTCCGTAGCTCAACGTCATCACCGGCGCGAGATTCTGATCCACCGCGTTGAGCAGAGAAGTGGTGACACTGGTGGAATAGACATAAATGATCCGGGCTTTGGGAGCTATGGCGCCGGCCCATTCCAGGTCCAGGTCGGCCTCTTCCATGTCGCCGCCGCGCTTTCCGGGGTCGGTTCCCACCAAGATCATTTCCGGATCGTTGTCGGGCAGGCCGAACTGCGAGCGGAACGAACGGATATCCGCCACATCCACGGCCGACTGTCCGATGACCATGACGGATTGTCCGGTACCGTCGAAGCCCTGGCTGTAGAGCGGCTTGAGGTTGTAGATCGTGGCGAAGTCGTCCGGCGCCAGGTAGTGCGAACTTCCACGGTTGTAGAGCGGCTTCACCGACTGGGGCCTGGGTCCGTAGTCGTCGAGCCCGCTGAAGCCGGCCACAATTCCGGCCAGGGCTTCGGGCACGGACGGGTCTGTGGCGTTGGCGTAGTGCATCTCCTGCCCGTCGCTGAACCCGCGGATCTCGGTGTGGAATGCCCGGCCAACCCGCTCCGCCGTTCCGCTGACGGTGATCCAGTGCCTCCCGCGGGCCACCTGGGTGACGCGTAGACCCTGAGACACGAGCCACGACGTGATTTTCGCGATGTCGGACTGGCTCAGGCCGAAGCGGCCGGCGAACTGCTCGGGTGTGAGCCAGAGGCGATAGTCGGGAGACGCGGGGTTCTGAAGGTCCGCCAGGAACCGGTCCAGCGAAGGGTCCGGCTTCAGCAGCAGGGTAACGGCATCCATCGGGAAGCCCGGAGCCACCGGGCCGCGGTCGAGCCTTGCGCGGGCGCGCGGAGCGGCATGTCCGGGGACCGGTACCAGGCGCCCCGGGTCCACTCGTCCGGTGATGCGGTCCTCGGCACCCGACAGAAACACAGGGGCCAGCAGCCCCGCAAGGATCAATCTACGCAAGGATGTTTATCCCCCGATTCGACCAAACACGGTAGCGCGTCACGCCGTCGCAGACAATTACCCTTTGGATAGGGGCGGGACCGTGGACCGCCCCGCGCAGTAGAATCGTACGATATGGAGCGCGAAACGCCGCCTTCGATTGCCGAAACCATCGCGGTGAATGCGGTTGCCATTTCTTCCATAAGCTCCTTATCGTCATCCGCCGCCGAAGATGGACGTTTTGCTCCCGGAACGCTGCTGGGAGGCCGCTACCGGATCATCGGGCTGCTCGGGCGCGGGGGCATGGGAGAAGTATACCGGGCGACGGACCTGATGCTGGGGCAGCCGGTGGCGCTGAAGTTCCTTCCGGAAGAGGCTTGCCGGAACCCGCGGCTGCTCGAGCGCTTCCATGGCGAGGTGCGGGTGGCCCGCCTGGTCTCCCACCCCAACGTGTGCCGCGTTTACGACATCGGCGAAGTCGAAGGCATGCCGTTTCTTTCCATGGAGTACGTGGACGGCGAAGACCTGGCGTCGCTGCTGACCCGGATCGGCCGGCTGCCGGCCGACAAAGCCGTCGAGACGGCGCGCAAGCTGTGCGCCGGTATCGCCGCGGCGCACGACCGCGGGGTGATCCACCGCGACCTCAAGCCGCAGAACATCATGATCAACAAGCGGGGCGAGGTGGTGATCATGGATTTCGGCCTGGCCGCCATCGCCGACCAGCTTTCCGGAGCGGAGGTGCACAACGGCACCCCGGCCTACATGGCGCCGGAACAGCTTCGCGGCACGGGCGTGACGGCGCTGAGCGACATCTACTCACTCGGCCTGGTGCTGTACGAGCTGTTTACGGGGAAGCGGCCGTACGAAGCCAGGTCGCTCCAGCACCTGATCGACCTGGAGGAGGCGGCACACCTTACCAGCATGACGTCGATCGCGTCCGATATCGACCCGGCGGTCGAAAAGGTCATCCGCCGGTGCCTCGACCCGGATCCGCTGAAACGGCCGCCCAGCGCGCTCGCCGTGATGGTGGCGCTGCCGGGCGGCGACCCGCTGGCGGCGGCGCTGGCAGCGGGGGAGACGCCATCGCCGGAGATGGTGGCCGCGCACGGGCGCGCCGAGGGAATGGCGCTGCGCTATTCCATCCCGTGTATCATCCTGGTGGCGGCCTCGTTGTTCGCGGCACCTGCCATCACCTATCGGACCCGCGCGATGTTCCATTCGCCGCTCGATTCCCCGCCCGACGTGCTGGCGCACCGGTCGCGGGAGGTCGCGGCGGCCTTCGGCTATCCGCGCAAGCCGCAGGATTCCACGTTATGGCTCGAGCACCGGACCGAACTGGTTCGCTACCTGAGGAATCTGAAGGGCGCCAAACCCTGGGATGAATGGCTGGCCGCCGAAGCGCCGATCGCGTCCGTTTATCGGGAAAGCCTGGCGCCCCTGGTAGCCTTTCCTTACGGCGATGTCGATGCCGATAATCCCGCACCCACCGGCGCGGGAATGGTGCAGGTGCGCCTGGACGGCAATGGAAAGCTGCTGGCTTTTTCGGGGAGGCCGTACGATTCGGGCCCGGAACTGACTCAGCCCGTCGCACCGGAGAGCGTGTTCCGGGCCGCCGGGCTGGATATGGCGGCATTTCAGGAGGTCGCGCCTACGGGCGTGCCGCTCTACGCCTCCGATCAGGTGCGCGCATGGAAGGGGCCTCACCCCAAGATCCCAAACACCGAACTGACGGTGCGGATCGCGTGGTGGAAGGGCCGGATCACCGACGTTTCCGTGGTGTATCCATTTATGGAGGGCAGCCATTCCGAACGCGGGCCCACGATCCTCCAGCGGATCAGCACTGTCCTTGCCTGGACCGGCCTCGCGATCTGCGCGCTGTTCGTGGCCCTGCTGGCGCGGCGAAACTGGAAGCTCGGCCGCACCGACCGGAAGGGCGCGCTGCGGCTGGCGGGCGCGCAACTGGTGCTGAGCGCGCTGGCATGGATGGGCTGGGTGCACGCCGTGCCCACCGAAAGCATGGCCGGCCTGATCGAAAGGAGCCTGGCGGACTGGCTGTTCTCGGCTACGCTCGTGTGGCTGGTGTACCTGGCGCTCGAACCGGCGGTCCGGGCGCGCTGGCCGCACTCCATTGTGACCTGGAACCGCCTGTTGGCGGGCCGCTGGTTGGACCCCCAGGTCGCCGCTCACATCCTGATCGGCGCAGCCGCCGGCTGCGGCATGTGGATGGGCTTTCAGGTACTCGGCGCCTATCTGTCGCATGCCGGCGATATGAATGCGGGCGGCGGTCTGGCAGCGGCGCTGGGGACCCGCCACTGGATCGGAGCGACTGCGGCTACCATCGCGCAAGCTCTTCGCGTCAGCATGATCGGATTCTTCGCACTGTTCGGCCTGCGCGCGCTGGTTCGTAAAGACTGGATCGCCGCCGTTCTGGCGGCCGTGTTCTTCACCTTTCTCGAAAGCGACGTGATCAACTCTCCGCAGTGGCAATTGGTGGGCGCGGGTTACTTCATGATCTACGCCGTGCTCATCTTCGTCCTGCTGCGCTACGGACTGGTTGCCACCGTGGCCGCGATTGTCTTCGTGAACGAGTTCATCTACATTACGGTCGGCGCGGACTGGAGCGCCTGGTATGTACCGTCCGGCCTGGCGACCCTGCTGCTCCTGCTCGGTATCGCACTGTTCGCCTTCTGGCGGTCGTTGGGAAACCGTGAGCTGTTGGGTGGCGCTACCGCGGCAGGATGACCGCAACTGAGGCGCGCGCCGCGTGTTCCCTATCTTCAGGAGGAGAAATGTTTCGTAATGGATTGATCGCCTGCGTTTTTGCCGGAATTCTGGCCGCCGGCGCGATGGCCGCTGATGTGTTCGTTCGAATCGGTCCACCGAGGGCCGTTGTGGAGCGTCCCGGGCGGCCGCCACACCCCGGTTGGGTCTGGACTCCCGGCTACCATCGCTGGGACGGACGGGCTTATGTGTGGGTGCCGGGAGCGTGGGTAGTGCCGCCGCGGCCGCACGCGCGCTGGGTGCCTGGCCACTGGGCGCACCGCCGCCGGGGATGGGTTTTCGTGGCGGGCCACTGGCGATGAAATGACTTTACTTCACCCTCCGGGATCTCATAATCTCGGAGGGTGTCGTCTACCGTAACCGCTCTTCGAGCCCGCTTCCGCAGCAGGCGGACGCTGCGATTCACCGAATCGGTCATCCGTGAAATGACGCGCCTGGCGTTGCGACATGGCGCGATCAACCTGGCGCAAGGATTCCCGGACTTCCCCGCCCCCGAAGCGCTGAAACAGGCCGCAGCCGATGCCATCGCGGCCGATGTCAACCAGTACGCCATCACCTGGGGCGCCAAGCCGTTTCGCGACGCCATCGCCGGCAAGTACGCGCGCACCTACCAGATGCAGTACGATCCCGAGCGCGAGATCACCGTGTGCTGCGGCGCCACCGAAGGGATGATCGCGTCCATGATGGCGGTGCTCGACCCGGGCGACGAGGTGGTGCTATTCGAACCTTTTTACGAAAACTACGGTCCCGACACCCAGTTGTGCGGGGCCGAAGCCCGATACGTCTCCCTTCAGCCGCCCGACTGGCGGTTCGACCCGGAGGAGCTCCGCCGCGCCTTCACGCCGCGGACCAAGGCCATCATCCTCAACACACCGAACAATCCGACGGGAAAGGTCTTCACGCGGGAAGAACTGACGTATATCGCCGGACTCTGCCAGGAGTTCGACGCCCTGGCCATCACCGACGAAATCTACGAGCACATCCTTTACGACGGCGCGGTCCACATTCCCATCGCCTCGCTTCCCGGCATGCGCGAACGCTCCATTCTCGTCAACAGCATGAGCAAGACCTACTCGGTGACCGGATGGCGGGTGGGATGGGTGCTCGCGCCGGCTGACCTGGCCGACTCCATTCGCAAAGTCCACGATTTTCTGACCGTGGGCGCCGCCGCGCCGCTGCAGCAGGCCGGGGTCGCCGCCCTGGGTTGGGGCGACGCGTATTACGAGCACCTGGCAGAGGAGTATTCGGGCCGCCGGAGCCACATTCTGAAGACGCTCGAAATGGCCGGACTCCCGTATATTATGCCCCGCGGCGCATATTATGTCATGGCGGACATCTCCGATTCGGGCTTCGCCGACGATCTGAGCTTCGTTCGTAATCTGATTGAAACCGTGGGGATAGCGTCGGTTCCCGGCTCGTCGTTTTTCGCACAGCCGGGGCGCGGGTCGAAGCTGGTCCGCTTTTGTTTTTGCAAGAAATATGAGACGCTGGAGTCAGCAAGGAATACTATCCTAAAGTTGAAATTCGGATAGCTGCCGGAACAGCCGGCAGGAAGATAGCGATGCTTCCACAGTTTTTGCTGCCGGAAACGACCGTTCGCGAAGCCGGAACGAGTCCTGAAATCAGCCTTGGCGATCAGCAAGGCGGCACTTTAGTTTTGACCCTCGGGATCACCAGGATCATTGAGCAGGAGAGCATCGATATCTCCATCTGGGGTTCATCGGATGGCACGGATTGGGGCTCCAAACCGCTCGTCGCGTTCCCACAAAAGTTCTACTGCGGAACGTACCAGATTATCCTGGATCTTTCCGAACGTCCTGAAATCCAAAGCCTGCGCGCCAAATGGCAGGTGAACCGGTGGGGCAAAGGCGACCCCAAGCCGTTGTTCACGATCTACCTGTTCCTGCAGGCGATGTCACAGAAGTTGACGGCGGTCGGCGCTTAACCGCGAGACTGCTTATACATCGAGAGCAGCATCACAACCCCGGTTTTTGCCAGAATGCCGTGCGGCAGTGCAGGCGGCATGAAAACGAAGCCTCCCTCTTTCACATCGTGCACATGGGTTCCGAGCGTAAGCGCAGCTTCACCGCGTACGAAATAGAGCGAAGCCGCCATGGGCGCGGTGTGCGCGGATAGCTCCTGGCCCGCTGCGAATCCGAAGATCACCACCTTCACGTGATCGTCGTTGTAGAGAGTGCGGCTCAGAATGCCGTTCTCGGGGATCGGGGCCTCGGCTTCGAGGTCCGCAAAGAAGCTATACGATTCGCTCATAGTTTCAGTGTGCGCTGAAGTGGAGGCGGGTCCGGTGACTTCGGTCACCTGCTATCTTAGAAGTATTCGCTGTCTATGATCACCCGCGAAGAAGCGCTCGACCTGTTCCGCTCCGACGACCTGATCGGCATCGGCATGGAAGCGGACTCCATCCGCCGCAAGTGGCACCCCGAAGGAATCGTCTCCTACATCATCGACCGCAACATCAACTACACAAACTTCTGCACGGAGTATTGCAGCTTTTGTGCATTCTACCGGCCGATGGGCCACGCCGAAGGCTACGTGCTTCCCAACGAAGTCATCTACCAGAAGATCCAGGAGACGCTCGACCTGGGCGGCACCGGTGTGTTGATGCAAGGCGGGCTGCACCCGGATCTCAAGATCGAGTGGTACGAAGCTCTCTTCCGCGGCATCAAGCAGCGGTTCCCGATTCACCTGCACTGCCTCTCGGCTCCGGAGGTCACCAACATCGCCGATGTGAGCGGCCTGAGCCTGCGCGATACGATCGCGCGGCTGCGCGATGCGGGCCTCGATTCCATCCCCGGAGGCGGAGCGGAAGTGCTCGACGACGCGGTACGCCACCGGATCAGCCGTCTCAAGTGCTCGGTGCAGGACTGGGTGGACGTGCATCGCACGGCGCACCAGTTGGGAATGCGCACCACGGCCACCATGATGTTCGGCTGCGGCGAGACCCTGGAGCAGCGGATGAACCACCTGGAACTGGTCCGCAATCTGCAGGAGGAGACCGGCGGCTTCACGGCGTTCATCCCCTGGACGTTCCAGCGCGAGAACACCTCGCTGGGACGGTTCGTGAAGGAGGAAGCGACGGCGGTCGAGTACCTGCAGACGCTGGCGATTTCGCGCATTTACCTGGACAACTTCGAGAACGTGCAGAGCTCCTGGGTGACGCAGGGGCTGAAGACCTGCCAGTTGGGTCTGCGTTTCGGCGGCAATGACGTGGGCAGCATCATGATCGAGGAGAACGTAGTCTCCGCGGCCGGCGCGCACCACCGCGCGAGCGAGGAAGAGCTGCGGCGCATCATTCGCGACGCGGGTTTTGTGCCGAAGCAGCGGGATACGCTGTACCGGACCTATTTCTTGAATTGAATGGGGGCAGGCCGGGAGGCCTGCCCCACTGATCCGCTACACCTTGGCTTCCTTCCATTTTCCGCGGCGGAAGAACACTACGGACACCACGGCCAGCAGCGATTCGGCCGTGCAGATCGCCAGGTAGACGCCGCGCGGGCCCAAACCCGCAACCTTCGCCAGCCACCAGGCCAGCGGAATCTGGAACAGCCAGTAGCAGTAGAGGTTCATCCAGGTCGGCGTCTTGGAATCTCCCGCCCCGTTGAAGGCCTGCTCCATGGTCATGCCCCAGGCGTAAAACGGATAGCCGAGGCTGACCAGTTGCAGGCAGGCGACTCCCATGGCCACCACCTGCTCATCGCCGGTAAACCGCGTGACGATGGGGCGCGCCAGGACGAAGAAGATCGCTCCCACCACCGTCAGGAAGATCATGTTGTACACGCCCGCCAGCCACACGGCACGCTCGGACCGCTCGGGTTTCCCGGCCCCGAGGTTCTGGCCCACCAGCGTTGCGGCCGCGCTGCAAATGCCCCAGGAGGGCATCAGCGCGAAGAGAATCACGCGGATCGACAGCGTGTATCCGGCCACTGCCGCGCTGCCGAACATGGCGTTGATGCGCGCCAGGCTCACCCAACTCGCCGTCGAGATGAAGTACTGAACGATGGTCGTACTGCCGAGGCGCAGCATCCGTCCGAGGACCGGCCAGTTCACGCGCAGGTGCCGGCGCGCTACGGTCACGCGGCTCGTGCCGCGGAACAGCGCCGCCAACTGGTAGAGCACACCGATACTGCGGCCGGTGGTGGTAGCGACTGCCGCCCCGGTCAGGCCGAGTCTTGGAAAGCCGAGGAAACCGTAGATCAGGCACGGGTCGAGTGCGAAGTTGATCAGGTTCGACAGCCATAGCGTGCGCATGGCGATGACCGGGTCGCCGGCGCCGCGGAACACGCCGTTGATCAGGAACAACAGCAGGATGCAGGCATTGCCCCCCAGCATGATGCGGGTGTAGCCGTGGCTGGCCGCGACCACGCCGGAAGAAGCGCCCATCAGACGCAGGAGCCCGGGCGCATACAGAATCCCGCAAATGCCGGTGACCGCGGCGATGCCCAGGCCGCACAAGATTGCCTGCACGGCGGCCACCGACGCGCCTTCCGGATCCTTCTCTCCGATGCGCCGCGCCACCGTCGCGGTGGCCGCCATACTCAAACCGGCCGCGATGCTGAAGATCATCACGATCAGCGATTCGGTGAGTCCGACTGCCGCGATGGCATCGGCTCCGAGCCTGGCTACCCAGAAGGCATCCACCAGCCCGAAGGTGGATTCCATGGCCATCTCGAGAACGGTAGGAATGGCCAGCAGCGCGATTCCGCGCGTGAGACTGCCTTCCGTAAAATCGTGGTGGTCTCCCGACAGCGCATCCCTGAAGATGCGTCTCTTGGACGGGGCCGCTTCCGCAGTGCCTTGCATACAAGACCTCTATCTTCTTCGTGGGTGGATTCATCGGCGTTCCGGGAAAATCCGGAGCGCGGTTCCTCTGCAGAAGGAATTCAGTTCGTCGAAGAGCGGAACTCTTCGGCTACCGAATCGAGAGGCGTACGATGACAAGGATGCTAAACATGAGACTACCCGCTTGCCTGATAATCCTAGCATAATAGCAGCATGCTTTCCAGAAGATCCTTCCTCCAGGCCGGCTCCGTAGCCGCCGCTTTGTGCGTCCGCGGACAAGCCCGCCAGTTAGAGGTTATCGGGGTGCAGTTGTACACCGTGCGCACCGTGTTGCCGGAGAAGCCGGCCGAGACCCTGCGGGCGATTGAAGCCATCGGCTACCGCGAAGCGGAGGCCACCTTCGCCACGCTCGATGCCATCTGGCCCGCGCTGAAAGCCACCAGCCTCAAGCCGGTGAGCGTGCATCTCGATTCGAAGGTGGTGACGCAGGGGTCGGACGAGGAGTTGAGCCGGGTCGTCGACCAGGTGAAGCAGCGCGGCTTCGCGTTCGCCGTGTTTCCCTACCTGCCGCCCGCCGAGCGCGGAGGCTTGGACGCCATCAAGAGACTGGCCGGGAAGCTGAATCGCGCCGGGCAAATGTGCCACGCGGCCGGGTTGGGCTTCTGCTATCACAACCACGCGTTCGAGTTCCAGCCGACGGACGGCACCATTCCGTTCAAGGTGCTGCTGGACGAAACGGACCCGAAGCTGGTCGGGATCGAAATGGATTGTTTTTGGGTGAGCGTCGCGGGACACGACCCGGTAGAAATACTCGAGCACCATGGGAGCCGGATTCCGCTGCTTCACCTCAAAGATAAAGCGAAAGATACGCCGGTCCGGTATAACGAGTCGGTTCCCCCAACGACATTCAAAGAGGTCGGCAACGGCGTGATCGATTGGCCGAAGGTGCTCGAGGCAGCGGCGTCGGCTGGGGTGCAGCATTATTTCGTCGAGCAGGATCAGACCCCGGGGGATCCGCTTGTCAGCCTGAAGGAAAGCTACGGCTACCTCTCGAAGTTGAACTACTGAGCGCCGTGTTTCTAGTGCTACACGTGATGTAAACTGTCTTTACACTGTCCGGATCCGTGACAAATTCACAACAGGCTCGTCCAAGTTCACAGGTAGGTTGATTGGGAGCACGGTAAGCCGAACAGTCCGCAACCGTTTATGGCCCAGGACGCAGCCGGAGCGATCGGCGCCCGGGTGAGTTCGCAAGTGGACTCACTGATTCGGGCGGCACAACGCGGCGACCAGGATGCCTTTGAGCAACTGGTCCGCACGTACGACCAAAGTGTGCTCCGGCTGGCCATGAACCTGCTTCGGTCGCCGGAAGATGCCAGGGACGTATACCAGGAGGCCTTCCTTCGGGTATATCGAAACCTGCACGCCTTCCGGTTCGATTGCAGCTTTCATACGTGGCTGTATCGGATCGTCACCAATATCTGCCTGGATCAACTGCGGAAGCGTAAGGTTCGCAAGGAGGAATCCTCGGTGGTGGAGACGCCGGACGGCCCGATCGACCGGATGGATGGATTCGAAGAAAACGCCGCCGAGGCCGACCCCGAACGCAGCATGTGGAACCGCCAGTTGAAGCAAAAGATCGAGAACGCGCTCGGGGACCTGACCCCGCGCGAGCGGATGGTTTTCGAATTGAGGCATTACCAGGGGCTGCGCTTGCGCAATATCGGCGAGATGCTAGGCACCACCGAAGAGGCGGCTAAAAACTGCCTGTTCCGCGCCACTCAGAAGATGCGATCCGTTCTGGGAGATTTTGTATGAACTGCGATTCGGTTTCGAAGCTGATACCGCTCTATTTCTACGGCGAACTGACTCCGGAAGAGGAAGACCGCTTCGAAGAGCACCTGCACCGGTGTACCGGCTGTACGGGCGAGATGGAAAAGCAGCGGGGGCTGGCTGCGGCACTCGACCGGCGGCAGGTGGACATTCCGCAGTTTCTGTTGGAGGACTGCCGGTCGGACCTGGTGGCCGCCATACAAGGCGGCGCGCCGCGTGCGGGGCGGCCCGCCAAGGGGCCGTGGACCCTCTTTCTGGAGGCCATGGGTTTGACCTTCGGCGGCCTGACCCGCTTCCGGCAGCCAGTGGGAGCCCTGGCGCTGATTGCCGTCGGTTTTTTTGCCGCGCGGTTCACCGGGTCCTCCCCAGTTTCTTCCCAACTCCCCTCCCCTCCCTCCGATGACGTCTTCGCCACGGTCCGCTCGGTGCGGCCCGACCCCTCCGGCCAGGTCCAGATCACCTTCGACGAAACGCGCCGGCGCGAAGTGTCCGGCCGGATGGACGACCGGAACATCCAACGGCTGCTGCTGACCGCGGCCCACGAAGACAACCCGGCGGTGCGCGTGGAGTCAGTGGACCTGTTGAAGAACCGGGCGGGAGATACCGCCGAAGTCCGTGATGCATTGCTCAATGCCGTGGCTCACGATACGAACTCGGGGGTACGCCTGAAGGCGCTCGAGGGGCTCAAACCGCTGGCCGGCGATCCCGAAGTGCGGAAGACGCTTTCCGGTGTGCTCCTGGCCGACGACAATCCCGCAGTCCGCATGCAGGTGGTGGATCTTCTGGTGGCAAACCACGACGATAGCGTGGTGGGAATGCTCCAGGGGCTGGTACAGAGGGAAGACAACCATTCCGTGCGCCTCAAGCTGGAAAAGGCGCTGAAGGACATGAATGCGTCGATCGGGACATTTTAACAGGGCAGGTCTTTTGGCCTGCCCTTTCGCATTTATGGGGCTTCTTCCCGGCGCCTACGCGCAGGCGCCGGTCACCTGCAGCAAGGGCCAGTGCGTCCGCGTCTTCCAGGGATCGGCACCGGCGTCGTCGCGGCTGCGCATCAACGCCCACGGGCCGGTCGTGCTGCAGGGCGGCGTCTCGGACAATCTTGCCTATACCGTGAAGGTGACGGTCAGAGGCCGGACGGAAGCCGCCGCGCGGCGCATGCTGGAGAACTACCGGCTGGGTATCGAGTCGCAGGACGGGTGGACGGTGCTGACGGCGCCGGGCGGAGCCGCCATGTCGGCCATGACGGTGCGGACCCCCAAGCTGGCCTCGGCGGTAATCGCGACCTCGGACGGCGCGGTGCAAGCGACCGGCGTGGACGGCGGCGTGGATATCGATTCCGGCGCGGGCGAGCTGACTGCCGACCGGATCGGCGGCGACTGCAAACTGGTCACCGGCGCGGGAGACGTGAACGTGGGACAGGTCGGCGGCGGACTCCGCTGCTCGACGGGCGGAGGCCGCATCAGCGTTCGCAGCGTGCGGGGCCAGGCGATTCTGCAGACGCAGGGCGGCGATATTGTTGCCAATGAGGCCGGCGGCGCGGTGAGCGCGGAAACGGGAGGCGGCGGGATTCATATCGGGAGCGCCGGGGGAGCGGTGACGGCGATTTCGGGAGGCGGGCAGATTCTGGTGGAGAAGGCCGGCGGCGTGGTGACGCTGCGCAATCTGGCCGGCCCCGTACAGGTCGGCGCGGCCGCCGGCGTTCGCTGCGAAACCGTGAGCGGCGGCGTGCGCGTCGCCCGGATCACGGGACCCATGCGCGTCTCGACGACGATGGGAAGCATCGTCGCAAGCCTGCTGGGCGGAAGGTTCGGCGACTCTTTCCTGGCCACCGCCAATGGTGACATCACGGTTTTGATTCCGTCTAATCTAGGTGTAACGATCCAGGCCCAGAACAGCATGGCGGACACGCTGCGGCGCATCGTTTCCGATTTTCCCGCAGTGCCGGTCCGGCGACAGGGCACCCGCATCATCGCGGAGGGCTCCCTGAACGGCGGCGGCCCGCTGCTTCAAATCTCGGGCATGGGCGGAACCATATTCATTAAGCGTCAACCATAGAGGTTTCCATGAGAGTGTATTTGGTAATCGGCACGACCCTGCTGGCGTCTGCCATGGTGCTGCCCGGCGCGTTCGCGCAGGGAACAGGCCGCGCGGCCCCCCGAGCGAGGGTCGCCACAACGATTTCGAACGAAGCCCCCTACCTGGGAATTGGAGTACAGGACATCGATTCCCAGCGCGCCGCCACGCTGAAGCTGAAAGATGTGCGCGGCGCCGAAGTGACTACGGTGAACGAAGACGGCCCCGCGGCCAAAGCAGGCATCAAGGATGGCGACGTCGTGCTGGAGTACAACGGCGAGGCGGTCGAAGGTAAGGACCAACTGGCGCGCCTGGTGCGCGAAACGCCCATCGGACGGCAGGTCAAGGTCGGTGTGTGGCGCAATGGGGCCATGCAGACGCTGACCGCCACGATCGAAGCCAGGAAAGGCGTTGCGGTATTCGGCGGCGGCGGCGACGGCAACTGGGCGATGACGGAAGTCCCCATGCCCGACATGCGGAATTTCCACATGCCCGATATCGAGATCCCGCGCTTCCAGATGCTCTACCCCACGCCGCTGCTCGGCATCGAGGGCGAGCCGCTCGGCAATGAAGAGCAACTGGCCGAGTTCTTCGGCGTAAAGGACGGCATCCTGGTCAAGAACGTGAACCGGAATTCGGCGGCGGAGAAAGCGGGCATCAAGGCGGGCGACGTGATCGTCCGGATCGACAATACGAAGGTAAATACCCCGCAGGAGATCACCGCCGCGCTGCGCGCCGACCGCGCAAAGAAGACGTTCACGGTGACCGTGGTTCGCAACCGGAAAGAACTGCCGCTGAGCATTACGATCGAGTCCAGTACCGCGCCCGGCGCGGTGCGGGCCGCCCGGCGTATTCTAGAGCTTTTTCCCGATGACCGCGTAATCTAGGGCCCCGAAAAACGCCTCGCGGAAATCTTCGGGCAGCGAGGCGAGCGAAGGCATCGACTCCCAAGCGGGCGATAGCCTTCGCACCTCGATGTTCCCTACCCCGAACTCCTCCAGATAGAAAACCAGCAGGGGATGAGGCACCGGCCGCGCGTGGGTCGGGTCCAGGTAGAAGTGCGAGGCGAAGATGGCGAGGCACTCGGGATTGGGCGTTTCGATGGCGATCGCGCCGTTGCGGCTCGAGGCGCGAAGCGGCGAGTTTGACCAGTTCGGGAAGGCGCTCCGGCGGGATGTGCTCCACCACCTGGGAGCAGAAGATGCCGTCGAGCGAGGCTTCGGGCAGGCCTTCGAGATACACGAACAGGTCGGCGGTCTCAGCGTCCAGCCCTTTGTGCCGGCAGGTGGCGACCGACTCCTCGCTGAGGTCGATGCCGCGCGCCGGCACCCCGGCCTGGCGCATCATTTCCAGGAACTCGCCGCGCCCGCAGCCGAGATCGAGCACCTGGCGGCAGTTCTGGAAATACGGCAGGTAGATCTGCTGGCCGGCCTTGACGTACTCTTCGGAGCCGCGGAAGCGCTCCGCGAAGCGGCCGTAATCGAAGGGCAGTGGTCCGCTCCCTGACGGCCGCGGCTCCGCGGGTGGCGGCGCAGGAACACTGACCGCGGCGCGCTGGCGGATGGTTTTCAGCTCCGAGAAGATGAGTCGCTCGTATTCCAGCCGGATGCGCTCGAGATCGGCCCACAGGCGCTGCTGGATGTCGTTTCCGCTGCGCTCGAGCGCGGCGGTGAACTCCTGGTGCTGGGCGCGCACGGCATCGCGGTAGCTGGCATCCATCAGGTTGCTGCGGTGCTGGAAGGCGCCCTGCAAATCCGCCACGCTGCGGAGAAACTGGATCTCGTTCCGTTCGAGCTTTCGCTGCCATTCGACCCGCCACTGGTCCCAGTTGCTGCGAAGGTCGCGGCACTCCTCGGCCGCCGTTCCGAGTTCATTCAGCAGGCGGTTCGTGTCGGCGAACACCTCGAGCGCCGCATCGAGGCAATCGACCACCTTCCGGTTGAACTCCACCTGCTCGCGCACGTGCCAGTCGAGCACGCGCGCAACAAACCGTTTCCAGCCCTGTACGATGGAGTTGACCGGACCGCCGGGGCGCGGGTTGACGGTCCCGATCGCCGCCACCTTGCCCATGGCCGCATCGCGCGCGTGTACCAGCGGCATGAGGTCGGGCAGGGGGATAGCGGAGCCGCCCGAAGCGGTCTGCGGGTGGCGGGCGCGCACGCGCTCCCGCACCTCTTGGAGGATGGCGATCAGCTCAGCGCTTTCCACGTTTCCGGCTCCAGGTGGCGGTAACCACGGTGCCCAGGCCGCCGCGCGGCGCGAAATCCCCGGTCACGGTGGCGGACTTGGGGCTGGCGGCCTTGACCACATCCTGCAGCACGCGGTTGACCGCGTTCTCCTGAAAAATGCCGAGGTTGCGATACGCCAGCAGGTACATCTTGTACGATTTCAATTCCAGGCACTTCCGGTCGGGCACATAGCGCAGGACCAGCTTGCCGAAATCCGGCAGCCCGGTCTTCGGGCACACGGATGTGAACTCCGGAATCACGATCTCGATCTCATAATCCGGGTACTGATTCGGCCAGGTTTCGATTTCGGGGAGCTCGGCGTAGACGCCGGCCCGCGCGTGTTCGTCTGTATAGGCGCGTTTCATGCTAGAGCTTTCGAAAGGAGGTCGAGAAACAGGCCGACGTCGGTCACGACCCCAACCGCCTGGCCCGTGCCGCGATCGCTGACCTTGGTGGCGACCGCCGGGTTGATATCCACGCAGACAATTTTCACCCAGCTCGGCAGCATGTTGCCGGTCGCGATGGAATGCAGCATCGACCCCAGGCAGAGCACCAGCCCGGCGCCCTTGAGCTGCGCGGCGTAGGCATCCTGCGCGGCGTTCATGTCAGTGATGGTATCGGGCAGGGGGCCGTCGTCGCGCAGGCTGCCCGCCAGAACGAAGGGCACGCCGGCCTTGACGCATTCGTAGAGGACGCCCGAGTGGAGCCGCCCCGATTCCACGGCCTGCTTCACCGAGCCGGCGCGATAGATGGCGTTGATGGCGCGCATATGGTTGCGGTGGCCGTGCTCCTCCTGGCGGCCGTCTTCCAACCGGATGCCGAGCGAGGTGCCGAACAGAGCCGCTTCGGCATCATGAACCCCCAGCGCATTGCCGCTCAACACGGCCTGCACCCAGCCGCCGCGGATGAGGGCGGAAAGCCCCGCCACGCCGCCCGTATGCACCACGACAGGGCCGGCCACCACCACGATCTTCTGCTTCTGTTCGCGGGTCTGGCGCGCCAGGGCGGCCGTCTGCCGCACCGCCGTTTCCACCTGGCGCTCCGAGGAGATGCCGTTGGACATGAAGGCGAACGCCATGCGGTCGCGCTCCTTCGATTCCGGGACCACGCGCAGGCCCCGCAGACCGACGACGATGGAATCGCCCTTCCGCAGGTCTCGCAGCCGGCGGCACGCGGCGCGATCTCCGTCAACCACAATCATGGCATCCATGCGCTGGTTCTCGACTTCCACCCACTTCTGGCCGAGGCGGACGTAGGTACGGTGGTTGGTGGTGGAATAGAAATCTTCGGGGGCGCAACGGTCGCGTTCCACCTCCCGCAGGACCGCATCGCCGGATTCCGCCGGCGAGCAGCCCAGCTCGAGGAGGTCATTGAGCAGCCGCTGCATGGAGCCTTCGTCGGGCGCTTCCACCTTGAGCCGGAGATAGGAGGCGTCGCTATTGGTGCGCCCGATGCAGAACTGTTCCACTTCGAAGCGGCCGTGATGCTCCACGACCTTATCGAAGATGTTCTCCATGATGTGGGAGTCGATCAGGTGGCCTTCGGCTTCGACCACTTCCTGGATTGGCATAGAAACTACTATTGTAACGGTCTTGCCGGCGCAGCCGATTTTACTTCCTGGCCAGCCAGGCCAGGAACAGGCCATCCGGCTCGACATCTTCCCAGTAGGAGATGTACCGGCTGGTCACGCTCCGGCAATGGAGGCGCAGCAGGTGTTCCAGTTCTTTCCGCGTGAACCACTTCTCCCACTCGGGAGTCTGCAGCCGGCCCCACTGTTCGGCGTTCTTGTCGATGATCGCAATCCGCCCGCCGGGCTTGACCACGCGGCAGATCTCGCTCACGGCGCGGGCGATTTCGACCGCATGCTCGAGCGACTCGGTGGCATAGGCGGCGTCGAAAAACGCATCCTCGAACGGGAGGTCCGTCATGGAACCGGCGCGCGTCGGGATTTCGGGCGGCACGAAGCGCAGCATCTCCTCGGAGATGTCGAGGCCCCAGATTTCGGCTTCCGGCTCCTGCTGCTTGAAGGCGCGCGCAAACCGTCCCTTGCCGCAGCCCACATCCAGAACGCGCCTGCCGCGCAGATCGCCCAGATGGCGCCGAATCAGTTGGACATGGTAGATGCGGGGATCGATGGTGGAGGGGAAATGCTCCTCGTCGCGGGAGGCTTCATCGAAGGAGGCCCGAATTCGCTCCTGCAACTCCGGAGTGAGCCGGGGCAGGCCTTGCGGCCCGCCCCCTTTCGAGAAGAGACGCTTCCAATCCAAGCTATGCCCGCGTGAGGAAGATCGGCAAGGCCAGCTTGTGGTCGTAGTACGGCCGGTAGCGCTCGGTGTTGTACATGGTTGCGACCTCCACTTTGCGCGGACCCAGCTTGGGATCGGGAATCGGCACCATGGCGTAACAGCCGTTGCTGATGGCCATCATCAGGCCGTGCTTGCCTTCTTCGATGGCATCCATCGCCATGCCCGCGAAGGTCGCCGCCACCATGCGGTCCACGAAGTCGGGGCTTCCGGAGCGCAGGTCGTAGGTCAGGTCGCTGACGATCGTCTCCTCGCCGGTCGCGGCCTTGATCTCGTTGCTCAGGTCTTCGGCCACGCTCATCTTCTTGCGGTGTCCGAAGGCATCGGGCTCGCCGTACTCCTTCACCTGGTAGCCTTCCCACTCCGCGCCTTCGGAGAGCACGCACAGGGAGTAGTTGGATGGGTTGTGCCGCTTATCGGTGATCAGCAGGTCGATGAGTTTCGGGAGGCTGACTTTGTATTCCGGAATGCAGCACCGTACCGAGGTCACGTAGGCCGTGTAGAGCGCGGTGTAGCCGGCGTCGCGCCCGAACACGCGGAAGATGCCGATGCGCTCGTGGGACCCGACGGTGGTCCGCTGCCGTTCGATGGCGTCCATGGCGCGGCTGATGGCCGTCGAGAAACCGATGCAGTATTCCGTATTGCGCACGTCGTTGTCCATCGTCTTGGGGACAGCGATCACTTTCATACCCTGCCGGTCGAGTTCGGCGGCATAGCTCAGCGTGTCGTCGCCGCCGATGGCGATCAGGTAGTCGAGGCCCAGGGTCTCGATATTCTTCTTGACGGCCGCCGTGACGTCGAACACGGTGGAGGTGACGCCCTTCTTCGTGCTTTCCACCTTCGGGAAATCCTGGCCTTCCAGAACGGGAGGCAGCTTTTTCATCTTCGACGGGTTGGTGCGCGAGCTGTGCAGGTACGTGCCGCCCGTGCGGTCGATGGTTCGTGTATTCTCGCGGTTGAGGGGCAGCACGTAGCGCGTGCGGCTGGCCGGGTCGCGCAAGTCGACGTGCGTCAAACCCTCCCACCCGCGCCGGATGCCGATCACCTCGCAGCCGATTTCGCTTCCACGGTAAACCACCGTTTTGATGACGCTATTCAGGCCCGGCACGTCTCCGCCGCCCGTAAGAATACCGATCCGCTTCGCAGCCATGAATTACTCCTTGAGTTGGGGGTAACTTCAGATTAGAAACTCTCATTATAAAGGATGGATCCGCCGCCGAGACTGCTCGACCCCGGGAAAACAGATTTTTTGCGCGCTGCGGGTGGACGTATAATCAAGTCATGGACTTACGCCCCCTGCACGACCGCGTGCTCGTCAGACGCCTGGAAGAAGGCGAACAACGCCAAGGCGGGATCATCATCCCGGACACAGCCAAAGAGAAACCCCAGCAGGCCGAAGTCGTCGCCGTTGGCGCCGGCAAGATCCTCGATTCCGGCGAACGTGCCGGCATGGGCATCAAGCCCGGCGAGCGGATTCTATTCGGGAAGTATTCCGGCTCGGAAATCAAGGTTGAGGGCGACGAATACCTTATCCTGCGCGAGGATGAGATCCTCGGTGTTCTCGAATAGGGTGTGCTAATCTTGGGTTTTAGAACACACTTTCAGGAGTAGTGCTTGATGTTTTCAAGGATGGGCCTCAGGCCGTCGCTGGTCTGCTTTGCCCTGTTCGCTTTTTCCCAGATTGCCCCGGCGCAAACCAAGGTGGGGGTAATCAACCTTCAGAAGGCTGTCTTCGATTCGGCCGAGATCAAGAAGGCAGATGCCGACATGCAGGCGAAGTTCAAGCCGCGCCAGGACGCCATTGAAACCCTCCAGAAGGAGATCGCCGCGCTCACCCAGCAACTGCAGACTTCCGGCGAGAAGCTGTCGGCGCAGGCGCAAGCCGATCTGACGGCCCAGGGCCAGCAGAAACAGCGCGATCTGCAGCGAATGCAGGAAGATCTGCAGGCCGATGCGACCTCGTATCGCAACGATGTTCTGGCCAAGAGCTCCCAGAAGATGACGGAGATCGTGAAGAAACTCGCCGAAGCCAAGGGCTACGACCTGGTCGTGGACACTTCGACGACGCTCTACTTCAAACCGGCGATGGATCTCACGGCGGAGGCCACCGCGGAGTATGACAAGGCTTACCCGGTGAAGTAATCTGGATTCGGGGAGGAAATGTCCGGTTATCTCGATCAGTACGGCGCCGGCGAAGAGAAACGGATCCGCATCATCAAGACGCTGGTGATCTCGGCCCTGGTGGTGGTGGTCGTGGGCGGCGCCCTTCTGTTCATTTTCCACAACTATCGCCAGGAGCGGCAGGTGAAGCACTTCTTTGCGCTCCTGGAAGCACACGATTATCAAGACGCGTACAACCTGTGGGTACGGACCGACAGCGACCGGCGCGGCTATCCCTTTTCTTCTTTCATGCAGGATTGGGGCCCGCAGAGCGCCCACCCGGACGTGGCGAATTTCCGGATCTCCCGCAGCCGCTCCTGCGGCTCGGGTGTGATCCTCACCGTGGATTTCGGCAAGAGCCAGCAGGAGAAGCTTTGGGTGCAGCGGGACGACCTGACGATCGGGTTTTCTCCGCTCCCCGGCTGTCCGGCGCCCCGCTGAACGCGGCGGCGCAAGATTGAATTTTGGGGCCGGCAGCACTCCCGGCCCGGAGCGAGACACCGAGAATGGGAACGACGATTGCAGGTCTGGAAGGCGTCATCGCCGGCGAGTCCGAAATTTGTTACATCGACGGCTATCAAGGCATTCTGAGCTACCGCGGCTACAACATTCACACGCTCGCGGATAACGCCACCTTCGAAGAGGTGATTTTCCTCCTCTGGAACGGCTGGCTGCCCAAACAAGCGGAAATCGACAAACTCAAGCAGGGCCTTGTAGCCGCCCGCGAGCTGCCGGGACAGGTGGTCGATTTCCTTCGCTCCGTGCCGAACCGGATCGCCATGGACGTGCTGCGCACGGCCGTCTCGATGCTCGGAATCTACGACCCGGAAGCGCAGGACATGTCGGCCGAGGCCAACCACCGCAAGGCTATCCGGCTGATGTCGCAGACCGCCGCGATCGTTACTACGTTCGACCGCCTGCGCAAGGGCAATCCGATCGTGCCGGGCGACCCGGCGCTGGGCTTTTCGGCCAACTTTCTGTACACGCTGACCGGCAAGCGTCCCGACGAAGTGATGGAGCGGGCATTCGATGTCGCCATGATCCTGCACGCGGATCACGAGCTGAACGCTTCCACTTTCGCCGCGCGCGTCACCGCGGCCACCCTTTCCGATATCTACTCCTCCGTCACCAGCGGTATCGGAGCTCTCAAGGGGCCCCTGCACGGCGGAGCCAACCAGGACGTGATCAAGTGGCTGCTGGACCTGGGAGATGAGGAAGAAGCGGTCGACCGCGTGAAGAACACGCTGGCGCGCAAGGTCAAGATTCCCGGCTTCGGCCATCGCGTGTACCGCACCGAAGATCCGCGCGCGACCCACCTGCGCGTGCTTTCCGAGGAACTGGGCAAGCGCACCGGCCACGAGAAGCTGTACCGGCTCTCCAAGCGCATGGAAGAGACCGTCAAGGCGATCAAGGACCTCAATCCGAACGTGGATTTCTACTCGGCGTCCACGTACTATTCCCTGGGCATCCCGATCGACCTGTTCACGCCGATCTTCGCGGTGAGCCGCATGTCCGGCTGGACCGCCCACGTGCTGGAGCAGTATCGCAACAACCGGCTGATCCGTCCGCGCGCCGAGTACAAGGGCAACCCCGACGGGCAGACCTGGATTCCGGTCGCGGACCGCTGATATGGACGAACGGGCGTTCTACACAGAGTCGCCGGCGACCAAGCCGGCAACGTTGACATTGCCCATACTGCCGCACCGAGGATACCTACGAATTGCGGTGGATGGTCCGCAAGAAGAAGGACCGTCTTCCCGGGGGCGCCGACGAGCGCGACCGCGCCAAGTTCGCCAAGGCCCAAAGCTACATGGTGCTGCTGGACGACAAGGTGGCGTGCAAGAACCTCCGCTGCCGCAAACGCTTCGATATCAGCGGCGTCAAGACCATGGCATTCCTGTAGGGCAGCCGGCTGCACTACACTATTGGCCATGAGCAGCAACCGGCGTACGTTTCTGCAGCGGGTGGCCCTTGCCACGGCGGCGACCCAGGCGGAGGCGCAACGGGCCTCTTCGACTCACCCGTCGACAGCACCACCGGATATTGCGTATCCGCGGGTGTTCACGGGCCGGCACCTCAAGATGCTGGCGTTCCCGCTGGGAGGCGTCGGCGCGGGCGCGGTCAGCCTGGGCGGGCGCGGTCAGCTTCGCGACTGGGAGATCTTCAACAAGCCCGATAAAGGCGCGGCGCCGAACTATGCGTTCCCCGCCATCTGGGCGCAAGCCGGCGGCGGAAAGTCGGTGGCGCGCGTGCTGGAGGCGCGCATACAGCCTCCCTACGAAGGCGCGTCGGGGTTGGGATCGCAGAACGCTCCCGGGCTGGTGCGGCTCGACTCGGCCACGTTCACCGGCGAGTTTCCGCTGGCGCGCATCGATTTTGCGGACAGCGCGCTGCCGGTGAAGGTGTCGCTCGAGGCGTTCACCCCGTTTATCCCGCACGAGCCGGACGATTCCGGCCTTCCGGTGGCCGTGCTGCGCTACCGGGTGACGAACCCGGGGCGCGCGGCGGCGAAAGTCTCCATCGCCTGGTCGATCGACAACCCTTGCGGCAGCGGAAACGGCCGGGAGAACGAGCACCGCCGAGACGCCCCCCTCGAAGGGCTGCACATGACGAACCCGTCGCTAGCGGAGAAGGACGCGCTTCACGGCTCCTTTGCGCTTTGCCTGCTGGACGCGGGCGCGGACCACGTGACGTTTCTGCGCGGCTGGGAGGCCGGCCGCTGGTGGAACTCGCCCATGCTCTTCTGGGACGATTTCTCCGGAGACGGCGAACTGGGGCCGGAAGCGGCAGCCCGCAACGCCGTCGGCGCGCTCTGTCTCACCCGGACCATTCCCGCCGGCGCGCGCCGCGATTACAGCTTCCTGCTGGCGTGGCACTATCCGAACCGGACGCCGCGGCGGTGCGGCTGGTCGGCTCCCAAGGGCGACGAAGACACCCTCATCGGGAACTACTACACCACCCGGTTTGCCGATGCCTGGGAGGCCGCGCGCTACGCCGCGCAAAATCTTGAGCGCCTGGAAAAGGACACAAGGACTTTCGCTGCAGCCATCCGCGAAAGCACCGTGCCCGGCGTGGTCAAGGAAGCAGCCTCCGCAAACCTTTCGACTCTGGCCAGCACAACCTGCTTCCGCACGGCCGACGGCGAGTTCCACGGCTTCGAAGGCGTCAACGACAAATCGGGCTGCTGCTTCGGGAACTGCACACATGTGTGGAACTACGAGACCTCCACGCCCTTCCTGTTCCCGAGTTACGCGCGATCGCTGCGGGCGGCGTCGTTCGGTTACGACATGGACGATGCAGGGGCCATCCATTTCCGCCAGTTGCTGCCGCCGGGGAAGGCGCGATCCGGCTTTGCGGCGGCGGACGGGCAGATGGGCCAGATCATGCATGCGTACCTCGACTGGTCCCTGTCGGGCGACACGGAATGGCTGCGCGGGCTGTGGCCGAGCGTCAAGAAGGCGCTGGAGTTCGCATGGGTACCCGGAGGCTGGGATGCCGACCGCGACGGCGTCATGGAAGGCGTGCAGCACAACACCTACGACGTGGAGTTCTACGGGCCGAACCCGATGTGCGGCATCTACTACCTGGGAGCGCTGCGGGCGGGCGAGGAGATGGCGCGCGCGGTGGGCGACGACGCCGCGGCGAGGGAATACCGGCGCCTGTTCGAGAGCGGCAGCCGGTGGATCGACGCCAATCTGTTCAACGGGGAGTATTACATCCAGCAGGTGCGCGGCGTTCCGGCCGACCGGATCGCGCCCTCGCTGCGCAGTTCCATGGGGTCGGAAGGAACCGAAAATCCCGAGTACCAGATGGGCGGCGGGTGCCTGGCCGACCAGCTTGTAGGCCAGTACATGGCGGAGGCGGCGGGCCTGGGCAACCTGGTATCCGGTGAGCACATCCGCAAAACGCTGGAATCGATCCACCGCTACAACTTCAAGCGGACGCTGGCCACGCACGAGAACGTCGAGCGGACTTTCGCGCTGAATGACGAAGCCGCTCTCATCGTGTGCGACTACGGCAAGGCGAAGCGTCCGCGCATCCC
Organism: Bryobacterales bacterium; assembly: GCA_963778675.1. Classification (GTDB taxonomy): domain Bacteria; phylum Acidobacteriota; class Terriglobia; order Bryobacterales; family Bryobacteraceae; genus CAWCDJ01. The sequence goes on along the minus strand of CAVZVI010000014.1, from coordinate 736,986 downwards.
CTTCCCTTACTACGCCGAGGTATTTACCGGCCTCGAGTATGTGGCGGCCAGCCACATGCTCTATGCGCGGCATGACGCGGGAAGGTGTCGAGTGCATCCACGCCACGCGCGCCCGCTACGACGGCGAGAAGCGCAATCCGTGGGACGAAGCCGAGTGCGGCCATCATTACGCACGGGCGATGGCGGCATGGTCCGGCTTGCTGGCCTTGAGCGGGTTCCGCTATCACGGCGGAACGGAAACCGTGACGGTATTGCCCCGGACGAACGCCGCGGAGTTCCGCTGCTTCTGGTCGACCGCGGCCGGTTGGGGAACGTTCATCCTGACTGCGAGCCGCCTGACCGTGAGAGTGGACCATGGAACGCTGGCGTGCCGCTCCTGCACCTTCCGCCGGGAAGGCGCGGCTAAGACCGTGAAATTCGACTCCCGGCGCGTCCTGCACGCCGGCGAGCAGTTGGTGGTATGAGCCAAAGACCGGCCCTGGTGCTGGTGGGCGGCTTTCTCGGATCGGGGAAGACGAGCCTGATTCTGGCAGCGGCGCGTATGCTCGAAACGCAGGGCCTGCGCGCCGCGGCCATCCTGAACGATCAGGGCGAAGACCTGGTCGACACACGGCTGGCGCAAGAACAGGGCGTTCCGGCCGATCAGGTGACGGGCGGCTGCTTCTGCTGCCGCTTCTCCGACCTGCTGGAGGCGGTGGACCGGCTGGAAGGCTACTCGCCGGACGTGATCTTCGCCGAAGCGGTCGGTAGCTGCACGGATTTGGCCGCGACCGTGCTCCGGCCGCTTCTGACCGAGTATGCCGGACGGTTCCGCGTGGCGCCGCTTACGGTCTTGATTGACCCGGCTCGGGCTGCGAACCTGCATGACCCCGACATGGAGTTTCTATTCCTCAACCAGATCGCCGAGGCTGATATCGTCTGCTGCAGCAAAGCCGATCTGGGTGTCAGTGTCAGCCCCGGGACCCGAATCCTCAGTGCGCGGACCGGCGAGGGCGTTGCGGAGTGGCTCGGCGAGGTGCTGGGTGGCGAGTTGCCCGCGGGTTCGCACCAATGGGAAATCGACTATGCGCGATACACGCAGGCGGAAGCCGCGCTGGCGTGGATGAATTGCCGCTTCGTGTTGCGGCCGGTGGAGGCGATCTCCGCTCCGATGCTGGTGGGGCCGCTGATGGACAGGCTTGATGCAGCGCTCACAGCGGCGGGTATTCCCATCGTTCATCTGAAGCTGATCGACGAGACGGCCGAGGGATATGTGAAGGCCGCGCTGTGTGGCAACGGGCGCGAGCCGGACGTCGAGGGTGTGCTCGACGCGTCGCCCGCGGAGTTCCACGAGGTGTTGCTGAATCTGCGGGCAGCCGGGGACCCGGAAATATTACGCGGAGTGGTGGAAAAGGCCGTGGCGAGTCAACCCGGAGCCGCGGAATGGCGGGCGATGCAGTGTTTCCGGCCGTCCGCTCCCCGGCCGGAGAGGCGAGCGTGACTTACCGGAACAGCATCTCCGCTCCACGCTGAATGGCAGCCGCGCCGACCATCCCGCTGAGGGCCGAGACGAATGCCGGCGCCGCGCCGCGCCGCTTCCACTCTTCGTGCACGGCGTGGTAGCCGAGATAGAAGAGCCAGCCCGCGGTGATGCCCAGCGGATACAGGATCCACTTGGTGCCGAGATAGGGTGCCATTCCGAGGCCTACCGCGCCACCCACCAGGGTCGTGCCTTCAGCCAGCACGCACCAGGCGAAGGCATTCGTCTTTTTGGGAACGGCCGCCCGCAGGATGCCGCCCAGGGCGACCCCTTCGGGCACCTTGTGCAGAGCCACGGCCAGCGGGACCGCCACTCTGAGGCCCAGGGGCACCGTCAACTGCACAGTCGCCACGCTCCAGCCGTCCAGGAAGCTGTGCATGGCGGCGGCGGCGATCAGCGGGACGGCGAAGCCGTGCAGTTCGGTGGCGCAGGCCGCATGGTCGTGATCGTGCGCACAAGTGGGACAAACCGGATACACGAAATGGTTCAACAGCAGAAGCACGGCATATCCGGCAGTGAACAGCAGCAGGCTGGGTCCCCAACCGAGTTCGATGCCGAGTTCGGGAAGCAGGCCGAATAGGGGGACTCCTAGCAGCACGCCTGCGCTGAATGGCACCACCAGCCGGGCGCGGCGATGTATGCCGGTGAGCCGCAAGCCCAGTGCCGCGCCCGCCACGCCAACCACAGTCGCGAGCACTGGCGCGGCAATTCCGGGGGACTCGAACCAGTAGGACAAGCCTCTACTGTAGCATCGGGAAATCGGACGGTCGGTACGATGCGCCTCACATATCGCGCGGGCGGGCCGTCACCTGCGGAGTTTGACAAGGTTTGTCCAGTCTCCGTATCATGAAGATTCAAGTAGTATTTCCATATCGGCGCTTACCCAAGACGCGCCGCTCTGCCCAAAATGGCACCTGATGTCTGTCTGATCTGGGACAAAACAATATGATCAAAGTGGAAGGTCTAACCAAGCGGTACGCCCGTACTGTCGCGGTAGACAATATCTCCTTCGAAGTGGAGAAGGGGCAAATCGTGGGATTCCTCGGCCCGAACGGCGCCGGGAAAACCACCACGATGCGCGTCCTGACCTGCTTCCTCCCGCCAACGTCGGGAACCGCCAACGTGGCCGGTTTCGACGTTCTCGAAAACCCCATGGAGGTGAAAAAGCGCATCGGCTACCTCCCCGAAACTCCCCCGCTGTACCCCGAAATGGAAGTGGCCGAGTACCTGACTTTCACTGGAAGGTTGAAGGGCATCTCGTCGGGCGATATCGATCGCCGCGTCGATGATGTGCTGGGGCGTTGCGCCATCGGCGACGTTCGCACCAAGCTGATTGCCAAGCTCTCCAAGGGCTACCGCCAGCGCGTGGGGCTGGCTCAGGCGATCATCCACAACCCGGACGTTCTGATCCTGGACGAGCCGACTTCCGGCCTCGACCCGAAGCAGATCATCGAAATCCGCGAGCTCCTCAAGTCCCTGGCCGGCGACCATACCATCATTCTCAGCACCCACATTCTTTCGGAAGTGGAACACTCGTGCGAGCGGGTCATCATCATCAGCCAGGGGCAGGCTGGTGGCCATCGATTCGGTGGCCAACCTGACGAACCGCCTGCGCGGCTCCGAAGCCGTGGCGCGTCGAGGTGGACGCCGCCGACGGCCGGCCGGACTCCGACGGAAGTGCAGCAGCGTCTGGAGCAGGTCTCCGGCGTGAGCCGCGTGATGATGAAGGACTCCAGGGACGGGCGTCTGCATTTCGAAGTAGAAAGCCTGCAGGGCCGCCAGATCCGCGCCGACCTGGCGCGCACCGTGGTCAACGCCGGCTGGAGCCTCAGTGAACTGCGCGCCGTCGGTTTGAGCCTGGAGGACATCTTCCTGCAGCTCACCAGCCGCGGAACAGAACAGACATGCCGCGAAATCAGAAGGAGCTACGCAGTGAAAAACATCCTGCTCATCTGCCGGAAGGAACTCAAGAGCTACTTTGCGTCGCCCATCGCTTACATCCTGATGGCGTTTTTCGGGCTGATCTTCGGGTTCGGCTTCTATACAGCTACCCGCGGACATCGATCCGCTTCAGCTTTCAGGCACAGATGATCGGGCCAGCCGGCAACCATGAACGTCAACGAACAGATCATCTCGCCCGCTGCTGGGCTTCGCCTGCGACGGTGGCGCTGTTCCTCATCCCGATGATCACCATGCGCCTGTTCGCCGAAGAGAAGCGCACGCGGCACCATCGAACTGCTGCTGACCTCTCCGGTCCCCGATATCGGAGATCATCCTCGGCAAGTGGCTGGGCGCGATGCTGCTCTACCTGTGCGTGCTGGCTATGTCGATCATCAACGTGGCGATGCTGTTTGCCTGGGGCAAGCCGGATCTGCAGCCGGTGCTGGTGGCCTACCTGGGCCTGATTCTGCAGGGCGGCTGCCTGCTGGCGGATCGGGGTCGTTTATCTCGACCACCACCAAGAACCAGATCATCGCCGGCGGCGTCACTTTCTTCGTATGCCTGCTGCTGTGGCTGCTGAGCTGGTTCACGGCGTTCGACAGCACCGCGGGGGCGCAGGTGGTGAATTACCTTTCGATCGTCACCCACTTCGAGAACTTCAGCAAAGGCGTGCTCGATTCGAAAGACGTGGTGTTTTATATTTCCATGATTTTCTTCTCGCTGTTCCTGACTTCGCGGGCGATGGAATCGCTGCGGTGGAGGGCCTGACATGTCGCACGAATGGTTGAAAAAGCGTCAAACCAAGTACACGGCCTACGTCACCGTCTATATCATCGTGATCGTGGCGGTGCTGGGCGCGGTGAACTTCCTGGCCAACCGCTACGACAAGTCGTACGACTCCACGGCCAACAAACAGTTCAGCCTGTCCGACCAGACCATCAAGGTAGTGAAGAATCTCAAACAGGACGTGACGTTCTACTACTTTGACGACGCTACGCGGTTCCCGCAGGCGCGGGACCTGCTGGACCGCTACTCTTCGCTTTCGCCGAAGCTGCACGTCGATTACATCGACCCGGTGAAGAAACCGCAGCAGGCAAAGGCCGCCGGCTACCGGCGCGATGTCCAGATCCTGGTAGCCAGCGCACAGAAAAAGGAAGAGGCCAAGAGCCTGACCGAAGAAGACGTCACCGGAGCGCTCATCCGCGCGCTCAAGACCGGGGAGCGCAATGCCTGCTTCGTGACGGGCAGCGGCGAGCGCAGCATCGACGACAGCGAACGCAGCGGCTACTCGGCGGTGAAGGACGCGCTCGAACGGAATAACTACAAGACCCGCTCGCTCAACCTGCTGGGAACGGGCGCGCAGCCGGCCGCGGCGAATGCCGCTCCGGGCTCCGCACCGGCCGCCGGCAAGATCGAAGTGCCAGGGGATTGCACGCTGCTGGTGGTAGCCGGGCCCCAGCATGAATACGTGCAGCCGGAAGTGGACGCCATCAAGACGTACGTGGAAAACGGCGGCAAGGCGCTGTTCCTGCTCGACCCGGCCCTCAACCTGGGCCGCAACCCGATCGACGAGAACAAAACCCTGGATGCGCTGCTCACCAGCTGGGGTGTGACGCCGGAAAAGGACCTGGCGCTCGACACCAGCGGCATCGGGCAGATCTTCGGCCTCGGTCCGGAGGTGCCGCTGGTCAGCAGCTACGACCCACACCCGATCGTCGACCAGATGAAGGATGTGGCGACGGCGTTCCCGCTCTCCCGGACGCTCGACGTGAAGAACGGCGACAAGACGTCGGTATCGAAGCTGTTCGAGACCAGCGACAACAGCTACGCGACCACGAACCTCAGCTCCGGCAGCATCCGCATCGATCCTAAAACGGACAAGAAGGGACCCCTGACCCTGGCCGCGGCCGGCACCTATAACGGCAAGACCCCGGGCCGGTTCGTGGTGGTGGGCAGTTCCATGTGGGCGGGCAACGGTTTCATCCGCTTCAACGGCAACCGTGACCTGTTCCTCAACATGATCAACTGGCTGACCGCCGACGAGGACCTGATTTCCATCCGGCCGAAAGCTCCGGAGGACCGGCCCCTCAATATGAGCGCGCAGAAGCTGAGCATGGTGTTCTGGCTGAGCGTGGTCATCTTCCCGCTGGGCGTCGTAGGCTTCGGCATGGCCACCTGGTGGAAGAGGAGATAGCGCCGTGAAGCCCAAGGGCCTTCTCACCGCCGTGGCGCTTCTGGCGGTACTCGGCGGATTGGTCTGGTGGTCGAACAAACGCCAGGCCGCCGCCGGGAAGAGCAGCGACAAGACCACCAAGCTGCTCTCGATTCCCGAAGATCAGTTTCAGGAGATTCGCGTCAAGAAGGTGACGGGCGAGGTGATCGACCTCCAGAAGCAGGACGGGAAATGGAAGATCACCGAGCCCCAGCAACTCCCCGCCGACCAGGACGCCGTTTCGTCGATGGTGACCAACCTGGCCTCGCTCAACGCCGATACGACTGTTGACGAGAAAGCCGCCGATTTGAAACCCTACGGCCTGAACGATCCAACGCTCGACATCCAGGTCAAGCTGAAGAACGGAAAGACGGATGAGGTGCTGATCGGCGACGACACCCCGACCGGCTCGGGCGCGTATGCCAAGCTGCCCGGCAGCCCCAAGGTGGTGACGATCGCCTCGTTCGTGAAATCCACCCTCGATAAGCGGCCGGACGACCTGCGCGACAAGCGCCTGCTCACGTTCGACCAGGACAAGCTGACCCGGGTGGAATTGCAGGCCAAAGGCCAGACCATCGAGTTCGGCAAGGACGCGCAGAACGAATGGCAGATCGTCAAGCCCCGCCCGCTGCGGGCGGACAGTTCCGCCGTGTCGACCCTGGTGGACAAACTCCGCGACGCCAAGATGGACCTCACCGCGCCCGACGACGCTGCCAAGAAGTGGGGAGCCGCCGAACGGGTGGCATCGGCCACGCTGACGGATTCGAGCGGCAACCAGACCCTCGAGATCCGCAAGGATAAAGACAAGAATTACTACGCCAAGAGCACCGCCGTGGCCGGCATTTTCAAGACGTCGGCGGATATCGGCGATGCCCTCGACAAAAGCCTGGATGACTTCCGGAACAAGAAGGTTTTCGATTTCGGATTCAGCGATCCGAGCAAGGTGGAGCTCAAGAACGCCGTGTACACCAAGACCGGCGACAAGTGGATGTCCGGCTCCAAGACGATGGACAACGCCAGCGTGCAGAGCCTGATCGACAAGCTGCGCGACCTGACCGCCACCAAGTTCGCGGACCAGGGCGCGGGCGAGCCCGTATTCGAGGCGACCGTGACATCCAACAACGGCAAGCGGGTCGAGAAGGTCACGATCCGCAAAGAGGGTAGTCAATATTTCGCGCAACGCGAGAACGAGCCGAGCATCTATGTACTGGATGGCAAGTCCGTTGACGACTTGCAGAAAGCCGCCGGCGCTGTAAAGGAAGCGGCTCCCGAAACGAAGAAGAAGTAGGACCCGGCAATTCCGGGACGAGCAGCGGCGCGGCGTCACGATGAATGGCCTTCTCACCGACCTATACGAATTGACGATGGCTGCCGGCTATTTCGAAGCCGGCAAGGCGGATGAGAAGGCCACCTTCGAGCTGTCATTCCGGCGTCTGCCGCCGAACCGCAATTTCCTGCTCGCGGCGGGGTTGGAGCAGGCGGTCGACTACCTCCTGAACCTGTCGTTTCGCGGCGAGGAGATCGAATACCTCCGCGGCCTTTCCCAGTTTCGCAACGCCTCCGCCGGGTTCTTCGATTATCTTCGCGCCTTCCGGTTCACGGGCGATGTGTTTGCGATGCCCGAAGGAACCCCCGTCTTCCCCGGCGAACCGGTGCTCGTCCTGCGAGCGCCGGTGATCGAGGCGCAGCTTCCCGAGACGTGGCTGCTTTCGGGCATCGGCTTCCAAACCATGATCGCCACCAAGGCGGCGCGGGTGGTGGAGGCCGCGGCCGGCCGCGGTGTGATCGAGTTCGGAACGCGGCGGGCGCATACTCCGGAAGCCGGGGTGCTGGGCGCGCGCGCCGCCTACCTGGGCGGCTGCGAAGGCACCAGCAATACGCTGGCAGGGTTCCGCTACGGCATCCCGGTGATGGGCACGGCGGCGCATTCCTGGGTGATGTCGTTCGCCTGCGAGATGGAAGCGTTCCGCAAACTCCAGCGGGTCCTCGGCGAAGACTCCGTGCAGCTCATCGATACATATAACCCTATCGAGGGCGCGCGCCACGCCGCCAAGCTCGGGCGGCCCCTGAGGGGGGTTCGTATCGATAGCGGCGATTTTCTCGCGCTTTCGCGCCAGGTGCGGGCGGTCCTGGATGAAGCCGGGCTGCAGGACGCCCAGATCATGGTCAGCGGCGACCTGGACGAATATCGTATCCGCAGCCTGGTCGCGGCGGGCGCGCCAGTGGACTCCTTCGGGGTCGGTACGCAGCTCGCCACCTCCGGCGACGCACCCGCCATGAGCGCCACTTACAAACTGGTGGAGCTCGATATCAGCGGCATCAAACGATTCACCGCCAAGTACAGTGAAGACAAGCCTTCCTTTCCGGGCGCGAAGCAGGTCTTTCGCGCACCCCACCGCGATGTGATCGCCCGTTCCGGGGAATGCGGGCAGGGAGAAGCGCTGCTGCGTCCGGTGATCCTGGGAGGAAAGCTGGTGGAGCCCCTGCCTTCGCTCGACGAATCGCGGAAGCGCGCGGCGGACTCCATGGCGCTCCTTTCGCCCGCTCTGCGACAATTGGAAGTGGGGGAGCCGTGGCCGGTGATCCACAGCCGCGAGTTGCGGGAACTCACCGAGCGCACGCGCCACAACCTGCTGGGATGAAGACGGTCTTCTTCGACATCGATACGCAGTTGGATTTTCTCTACCCGTCGGGAGCCTTGTACGTGCCCGGGGCGGAACGAATCGTCTCCGCCATCGCGGCGTTGAACCGTTTCGCCGCCGCACGCGGAATCCCGGTTGTCTCCACCGCGGACGCCCACTCCGAAGACGATCCCGAATTTGCCGCCTGGCCGCCCCATTGCGTCGCGGGCACGCTGGGGCAGCGCAAGGCCGAGGCCACCCTTCTCGGCCAGCGCGTGGTGGTGCCCAATCGGGAGTGCAGCCTGGCGATCGAAGGCGTATCGCAGGTCATCGTCGAGAAGCAGACGGTAGACGCTTTCGAAACCGTAAACCTGCTGCGGATTCTCGACACGCTGGATGCCGGCCGCTGTGTCGTCTACGGAGTCGTGACAGAGATCTGCGTGCTGCATGCGGCACGCGGATTGCTCCGGACCGGGCGCGCCGTCACCGTCGTGACAGACGCGGTCCAGACCCTGGATGCGGGGAACTCGGAGACGGCGCTCAACGAAGTCATCGCCGCCGGCGGCGCGCTGGCAACGCTCAGCGAGGTTTGCGCGCAATAAGCTCGAAGTTGCTGCCCAGCCGGCGGAGAGCGCCGGCCCTGAGAATCCAATCGTCCAGGCGGCGGGCGGCGCGATAGCCCGCGCCCCAGCCGGGAAAGAGTCCGGCCAGCGGCGAAGAGCCGAAGTCGTACATCTCCACCCGGGCTTCGAACCCGGCCCCGCGGAACAGTTCCGCTGTCGGCTGCGGATCGAGCTCGCGCTCGTCCGGTGTCTGGTATTTCTTCATGAGCCGGGGGACCACCACGCGCCCCACGCGTCCGGAGAGGCGGTTCCGGCTGGGGTCGAGCGAGTAGAACACGCCGCCGGCCGCCAGCAGATTCCACAGTTGCGCCGGAAGGGCGGCCAGGTCGCCATCGGGGAGGTGGTGCAGAAAGAAGATGGCGACAACCGCGTCAAAGATTCCGGCCGCCGTGGTGCCCTGCTCAAAGCGGGCATTGCGGATGCCGAGACGTTCGGCGTCGGCGCGGGCCTGGCGCACCGCGGCGGGTGAAAGATCGACACCAGCGACCTCGGCGACTCGCGGGGCAAGCAACAGCTCAGTGTCGCCGATGCCGCATCCCAGGCTGAGGACCCGCGACTGCGGCCCCGCACCGGTCAGCCGGAGGATGCGCCCCACCATGTGGCGGCGCAGCGCTCGCACGGCCGGGCGCGCGAAGTGGGCTTGCGCAAAGCCGGAATAGAGCTTCTCGTGGTATTCGAGCTCTCGCTCGAAGACCCCCATCAGGCCGCTTTCCGCCGGCGCAGAAAAGCCCATGCGGTCAGCGCCAGCGAGCCGGCCAGCATACTGCCGTCGCGAAGCAGAGTCTTCCACGAAATGACATCGTCGGTGCCGCCGAAACAGCCGCAGTTGATCGCCATCCCCATCAGGTCGGCGCGAATCATCAGGACGAAGAAGGTCAGCAGCAGCAGGAAAGCCGAGGTCGCAGCCACGCGCAGCCACCGGCCAGACACCAGCAGTATCCCGATGGCCAGTTCCAGCCAGGGCAGCGACCGGGCCACGATCTCGACGGCCTTCAGCGGCAGAATCTGGTACTGGCTGATGGCCAGAGCAAACAACTCCCACGGGTCTTTCAGCTTGACGTACGCAGCGTAAATGAAGACGGCCCCCAGAATCAACCGAACGGTGACGGCGGCCCAGTAGATCTTCCTATTTGAGTAATCCATCGATCAGGGACCGGAGTAGCAGGTAGTTTTCGGGGCCCGGCCCAGCAAAGGCGTACTGGTTATTGCCGCGTTTGATCAGCAGGGTCGGAGTCTGATTCACGCGTTGGGCGATCGCCGAATCGTAATCGCGCTGCACTTCGCCGGTGACGCCCGGATCGTTCACCAGGGTCTGTACGCGCTTCTGTTCGGCCGGCGCCAACACGGGCGCAATCGTCTCCCAAACCTTGCCGCTCTCGCTCCACGACGCCTGGTTTTGGAACAGCGTATCGGCCACGGCCTGGTATTTCCCCACCCGCGCAGCAGCCGTCGCATAGTTGGCCGCCTGGCGGGAAAACCGGTGTGCCGGAATGTTGAGCGGGAATTCGCGCGCGATCACGCAGACTTTTCCGGGTATCACATAATCGCGCATGATCGTGGGCAGCAGGTTCTCGTGGAAGCTCTTGCAGCCCGGACACTCGAAGTCGCTGTAGACCTCGATCTGTACCGGTGCAGACGGGTTGCCGAGAACCTTACCCTTGTCATAGTCGCCCATCGAGGCTGCCAGGCAAGGAAGCAGCGCAATCAGGGCTACGGCGTGAACCTTCATACATCACCATTCTAAATGGATTCGGCACTACTTCAGCATGCCGTCGATGAGCGATTTGAGAAACCCATAGTAAAGATCCTGCGAGGGAATCGGATACCGCTTCGATCCCCGCGTCACGATGATCGTGGGGGTCGCATTGATGCCCGCGGCCACACCTTCGTCGTACTCGCGCTGGACTTCCGCCTGGACGCCCGGCTGTTTGGCCAGCTCCTGCACCTTCTTCCGTTCGGTAGGAGTCAGAACCGAAGCCACGGTATCCCACACCTTGCCGTTGATAGCCCAGTTGGCCTGATCGTTGAAGAGGGCCTGCGAAACCTCGGAATACCTGCCGATCCGCGCCGCCGCAGTCGCATAGACGGCGGCTTCGCGGGCGTACGGATGGTAGGGCCCGCTCAGCGGAAACTCGCGATTGACAAGGTAGACCTTGCCCGGCACCACGTAATCCTTGACCAGTTGAGGAATCACTTCCTCGTGGAAGACCTTGCAGTGCGGGCAGTCGAAGGAGGCGAAGACCTCGATCTCCACCGGCGCGGTGGGAGAACCGAGCGCCTTCCCCTTGTCGACTTCCGGAACTCCGGCGAGACAGGGCAACAGCAGAACGAGAGCGACGAGAAGAACCCGCATTTCTCTATTCTACCGACGAATCGCTACAGAAAAGCCTGTATGAGACGCTTCTCCACGGTCTTCAGGGCGGAGTGGGCCGAATCGAGCTCGCCTACCTTCTCGCGAAGGTCGCGGAACAGGCGGGCCCGTTCGACTCCGCTCCGGACCACGAGCAGCAGTTGCTGGTTGTCCCAGGGCTTTTCGAGGTACTGGTAGAGGGCCACTCGATTGATGGCCGCGATCGCACTCTGTTTGTCGGCATGTCCGGTCAGCAGCACCCGGCTGGCCTCGGGCTGAAGTTCCTTGATGCGCCCGAGCAGTTGGATGCCGTTCATCTTCGGCATGAGGTAATCGGAGACTGCCAGGTCGATCCGTTTATTGGCGGCAAACAGCGCTGCCTCTTCCGGATCGTTGAACCCGTGGATCTCGTAATCCGTCTCCAACTGCAGAAACGCCTGAATGCTGGCGATCACGACCTTCTCGTCATCGACGATTATCACCGAGGGCCTAAGATGCCCGTTCTGGTTCACAGTTTCAACTCCTTTGTCCGGCGCACGGGTATCCGAACGTGAAAAGTCGTACCCACGCCCGGCTGGCTCTCGAATCGGATGGAACCGCCGTGACGTTCCTCAACTACCTCTTTGGCAATCGAAAGGCCAATCCCGATTCCTTCGCCTACCGGCTTGGTCGTAAAGCCCACCTCGAACGCGCGCGCCTGTGCTTCGGGGCTCATACCGCGTCCTGTATCCGCGATCGACACGTGCACCCAACCGTCCTCGAGCCGGCTGCGCACAGTGATCCGGCCTTCGCCGTCGATGGCCTGGCCGGCGTTCACCAGCAGGTTGAGGAATACCTGGTTGAGCATCTGGGGATAGCATTCGACCTCGGGCAAGTCGTCCAGGTCGGACTCCACCGTGATGCGCCTGCCGAAGGCGGCATGCGCCAGCTTGAGAGTATCGCGTAACTGGACGCTCAGATTCACGGCGCGGCGCTCGCCCGCATCTACTCGCACGAAGCTCTTCAAGCCCCTGATCACCGAGCGGATTCGTTCGCAGGCGATGCGGTCCACCGCCGCCAGGTTCCGGCAGGTCTCAATGATGCGGGCGGCCTTCTCTAGCGACTCCGGAGAGCCATTCGCCAACAGCGCGTCGAGGATCTCGAGAGACCGCGAGATCACTTCGTTATTGGAGAAGATGGAGCCTAGGGGTGAATTGATTTCATGGATGACTCCGGCCAGCAGCCGGCCCGCGGAGGCCATCTGTTGCAACTCGGTGACTGGGGAGCTCATGGCTCCACCAGTTTGCGGAAGCGCCGCACCAGGGTCGAGAAGATGGCCGATGTGATCTCGGTATTATCGGCGAGTAAGTCGTAAAAATCCTCGCGGCCGATGCGAAGCAGCCGCGTATCCTCGATGGCTTTCGCAGTGAACGGCATGGGATCGTTCTCCTCGAATAATGCCCAGGCGCCCAGAACTTCGTTGGGGCGCGCCGTGGCCAGCAGTTCGCCGGTGCGGCTCAGCGCTACCGCACCCTCCACCACGACGTAGAGTGCGTCCAGCGGCTTGCCGGCCTCGAGAATCACGCGGCCGGGAGGGTAGCGAACCTCGCTCGCGATGGCGCCGATGCGCGCCAGTTGATCGGAGGTGAGGTTCGCCATCAGTTCGACGCCCTCGAGCGCGATCACCTTTTCGACGATGTTCAATTCATCCATCAGTTCCTCACGCAGGCGGCCAGCGCCGCCTCGGTGCGGCGAGCTACTTCCGCCACATCCGTTTGGGCCTCTGCCGCGGCCGCCGAGATCTCGGGTGCGAGATCGTGCAGCTTCAATTCACCGGCGGCCGAGATGGCGCAGGCCACCAGCCATGGATCCTTCGAGCGGATCAGGTCGCGCGTGGCGTCTTCCGCACTCAGCGGTTCCACGCCGAAAAGCTCGCGGCCGTGTTCCAAAAGATTCTCCGGGGCATCCAGCAGCGGCAGCAGAAAGCGTTTGAGGTCGCGATCCATCAGATTGTCCAGAAACTCCAGCGCGGCGGTGGCCTGTTCGTGCCGCCGGCTCGAAACGGCAAGCCAGGCCGCGTAGATCTCCTTCGGCGGGTAGCGCAGTCCCAGCAGTCGGAACAGGCGTTCCAGCGTATTCCTTAACCTTTCCTCGATGGTGCGGGACAGGAGTTGCGTGGCGTTATGGCCGCCATTCCCGCTCTGGCGGAACGGCGTGAGGGCGGCGCTCAGCTCGTAGTAATGGCGCGCCTCCCGCAGAATCTGTCCGGTGATGAAGGCGCCGTCGAAATTCAGTCCGGGTGCCGACTCCCTCAGGCGATTGAGCGCCTTGAGCACCGCCGCGCGAGTAGAGAGATCCTGATGCCCGGAGGCCGCCAGCAAGACATCGACGGAGCGCTGGTTGGGAATCTTCTTGAGGACCCGTGGAGCCTGCCTCCGCGCAGCCAGAGGCCGGCTTTCGTCCGCCAAAAGGTCTGAGAGAGTACCGCAGATCGAGGGCCCGTAACTCGCAAGCGCCGCGATCGCCGCGCCCCGCAGCCTCGGATTGGAGAGCGCATCGATCAGAGAAGAGAGATACGTGCGATGACCGAGCAGGCCGGCGGAGGCGCACGCCTGGCGGGCGACCGTGACATCCGGATCGGCCAGCAGGCGGTAGAGCGCCTCGGTGCCGTGGTCCCCGCGAATCCCGACCGCGGCCGCCGCGATTTCGCGCCGCGCGGGATCCTTCGAGCGCGCGGCGCCGTCCAGCCACTCCCGCGTGATGAGCCGACCGGCCAGGTCCGGGTCGGAGCGAAGCGCCTCGAGCACTCCGCGGGCGCGCGCCGGATCGGCATCGTCCAGCAGGCTGGCGGCAAGCTTCTCGCGGCCCGGTGATACCCGAACCAGGTACGAGACGGCCGGGATTGCCGCGGAATCCTGCCGGGCCAGTTCCGCGGCCGCCGCTTCCAGAAGGCCGGCATCGCCGAGCGAGGCCGCGAGTTCATAAACTTTCGCGCGGACATCGGGCAGGGCGGCTCCCGCCAGCCTTCTCAACAACGGGCGCAAGTCGTAAGCCGGAGCATCCGCCAGCAGACCCAGCGCATACACCGCCTGCCGCGGACTTTCGCCGGCCGCTGTGGATTCGAGCAGCCGGATGGTGGCGGCATCGCTCACACTGACGCGCGCACTTTCGAAATCCAGCCGCCGCGATGCGAACCGCTGCCGGATGGTGGAGACATACTCCTTGCGCGCAAGATAGGAGAGGTAAATCCAGGGCACGCAGAGAATCATCACTACCACGGCAATGCCCCTGGCTCCAAGGTGCAGCGACGTCGCGGTCAGAAGAAGCAACAGGACGCCGCCGAGCCCGCGCGAAGTGCGGTCCAGGCAGATGTCGATAAATGCCTTCACCCGGTTGCGCAGTTCCTGCGGCAGGGGCATGTAAAGAAGTTCCATCCCCGTCCGATTCAATGTGTAGCGCGTGGAGGCCTCGGTAAGCCGTACCGCCCCGGCCGACACCACCCCGGGAGCCGCAACCGTGGCGATGGAAGATAAGGCCACCGCCACCGGCGAGACCTTCAGAACGCCGCCCACTCCGAAGCGCTGCACGATCTGCGAGGTGAGAAACAACTGAAACACCAGCTCCGTGACGTTCAGATAGAGCCCATAAAACTGTCCGAAGAAGGCCGTCAGGTGGTCGCCCTGATACGCCCGCGAGGCCAGTGCCTGGAATTGAAAGTCCACCAGCGTGTCGACCAGGTACATGGAGATCATGATCCCGACGATCACCTGAAGGTGCCGGATGCGGACGATATCCTTTACCATGCCGCCGAAGCTGAACTCCGTCTCCTGCTCATCCGCGCCGCGAGCGGCTTTGACGGCGCTGCCCGAACGGGAGATGGACAGCCGGTAGGCGGCATACGCCAGGATCACCATCACGGCGCTGGCGAGCAGCAGGTTCCGGGTACCCAGCAGCAGCGCGGTCAGGTGCGTGAACTCGCCTCCGAAGGCAGCGCCAAGCACCATTCCGACGCCCAGCAGAGGATACAAACGCTTGGCTTCGCGAGCGTCGAAAATATTGCTCGCCACCAGCCAGCCCTGCGAGACCAGTACGATGCTGAAGAGGCTCACAAAGATGTTGAGCACGTAGACCATCCATGGCATGCCGATCAGGAGCCAGATGGCGCACAGCGATGCAACCGAGATGGACATGGTCCAGAACACCGCGGCCCGCAGGGACGTCCGTGCAGCCAGCCGGCTGTACAGATAGGCGAAGAGGCCGCCGAACGCAGCGATCAGAATATAGAGCCACGGCAGCTTGTCCGCGTTGAATTGAGTCAGAAACATCGATCGCGAGACGGGCTTCAATATGTAGTAGGCGAAGAGAACACACAGCAGGTAGAGAAACATCGACCACGTGCGCACGTGCTCGCCGGCACGGATATCGAACAGCTTCTTGTACACGGAGCCGAAAGCGTTCATTTCCTCGAAGATAAGACGATGCAATCGGCCCGCCAGTCAGGGGCCGGCCGTGTACCTTTTATCACCTCTCCGTGAAACGTGATTTAATCTAGGAAACCTGTAAAGGTTTAACTCGCTTAAGGAAAGGGATTACGCATGTTCGGAAGACTGTTGTGGGCGGCGTTGCTGGCCGCCACCATGGCTTACGCGCAGCGAGGCGGCCGCGGCGGAATGGGCGATGACACTGGCGGCGGCATGGGCATGATGCGCATGCAGCAGCCAACCAGGGCCCAGTTGCTGGCCGACAAGCTCAAGCTGGACAAGGAACAGAGGCAGGAACTTCAAAATATCCTCATGGCCGCCGCGGAGGAAGCAGGACCGCTGCGGACGCAGATCGGGAGCGCCAGGGTCCAACTGGCCGGCGCCATCATCGAAGGCAAAGGAGATCAGGCCGTCAAACAGGCGCAGGATGCCTACAGCGCGCTGGCCGCGCAGATGACCGGGGTCGAGGCGAAGGCCTTCGCCAAAATCTACGCCATGCTCAAGCCGAATCAGCAGTCGCGGGCTCCCCAGGGCTTCGAACTGATGGCCGGCATCTTTCAACAACCGGGGCGCGGGCGCGGCGAGGGGCGCGGCGAAGGTCGCGGCGAGCGCGGGCGGTAGCAAGGAGACAATATGATCCGAAGACTCTTACTGACCGGGATTCTGTTTACCGCGGTGGCTTTCGCGCAGCGCGGAGGCGGTGGCGGGGATATGGGTGGCGGTGAAATGGGCGGCGGCCGCGGCGGCATGTCCCTGCCCAACATCGGCCCGCCCCGCATGAGCCGGCTCGACACCATGTCGGGAATCCTCAAGCTCACCAAGGATCAGAAGAAAGAGGTCAAGTCCATCATGGAGGAGGGCCAGAAGGAGGCTGCTCCGCTGCGTGACGAACTGACCAAGGGCCGCGAGCAGATCGCCGAAGCGGTTGCTTCCGGCAAAAGCCAGGACGAGGTCAACCAGGCCGTCAAGGCGTACGCCGAGGTGGAAGGCCGGATGGCGCGCATCGAACTCGATGCCTTCGCCAAAGTCTATAAGCTGCTCGACAGCGAGCAGAAGTCCAAAAGCGCGCCGGTGTTCCAGATGATGGCCGGCATCTTCAACAATAAGAACTGGAACGAATCGTAAGCCTCTCAGACCCAGAGCAGCGGCTGCCGCACCGGGAAGTTGCGCAGGACTTCTTCCACCGTCGGGTCCGGGTCCAGTTTACGCCATAGTGCCAGGTACTCCGGGCGGTCCAGCGCCAGGCCCGCGAATAAGAGCGAGGGCTGGCGGACCGGCCACTCCTTGTCATACATGACGTCGGGCGGGAGCGGCCACTTCTTCTTATCCAAAATGTACGGATACATGTAGGCCATGGCCTTCGCCATCCCGCAGCCGTCGGGCAGGTGCCACTTCCAAAGGCCGCCGTCCATCGCCGTCAGCGTCTGGACCAGGATAGCCATCGCATCGAGGTTGAACAGCGAATAGCCGTAGGGCTTAGTGCGGCGCAACTCCAGGGGAAAGCTTCCGTTTTCGGCTTCCTGGTTGGGGATGAGCACGGTCTGGTACCGGTTGCGGCAATAGTCCATCCGCCCGCTGTCTCCGGTGAGCTGCGAGAAGGCTGCTACCTGGGTCGCCCAGCAGGTGCCGTGGTTATTCTTGGCGTCGCGTTCGGCAAGGCCGTAAGGGTGGGTGGTCATCCACTCCACGTAGGCCGCGAACCACTTCCTGACGCCGCTGAGATCGGCCGGCGGCAGGTCGATCTGCCACGCCGCCCGCGCCACCTCCACCAGGTGCAGTGTGTCGATGATCCCGATGCCCCTCCCCGTGAACCGGCCGTGAATGGCCTGGGCGTACTGCAGGTTGGGATTCATGCGCGTGGCGCCGTCGATGAACCACGCGCGCAGATGCCGGGCGGCGTGCGAGGAATACTTGCGGTCCTTGGTGATCTTGTAGGCGGCGGCGAGCGCCGGAACGATCAGGCTGAGACGGATCATCGCGCGGCGGTGTTCCACGAAGTTATCGGGATTGGTCATCCCGTCCCGCTGGATGTACGGGCCGCCGGGGTTCTTGGGATCCGGCCACCAGTAGTCGCCCTCGGAGAAGAAGTCGTGCTTCCCTCCTGCGCTGCGCGGCGAACTCGAGGCGGTCACCGTTACCGGCCCTTCGTTCAAATAGCGGCCGGCAGCTTGCAACACGCGCGGCCGCTCGATCGCGGCGAGATCGAATTTTTCCGCGGCCTGTGCCGGACGAGCCAGCGAAAAGAGGACCGCGCCGCCAAGGAAGTCCCTACGCTCCATCCACTGTCAGGTTAGCGCGTTCGCGCGGTCATCAGCGTCTTATAGGGCTTGCCGACCTCTTGCGCGTCCACGACGGCCACCGCCGCGACATGCACGATGTCGTTCACCTCGGAGCCGCGCTGCAGCACGTGCACCGGCTTCGAAAGCCCGGTCAGCAGCGGCCCGATCAGTTCCGCTTCGCCGATGCGCTGCAGAAGCTTGTAGGCGATGTTGCCGGCCTCGAGGTTCGGGAAGACCAGCACGTTCGCGCCGCCTTTCAACGTGCTGAACGGATAGGTCTCTTCGATAATATGCGGCACGACCGCGGTGTCGGCCTGCATCTCCCCATCGATCATCAGGCCCGGCGCGCGCTGCCGCACCAGGTCCACCGCGCGCCGCACCTTTTCACACAGAGGGTGGCGCGTGCTCCCGAAATTGGAGAACGAGAGCATGGCCACGCGCGGCTCCTGGTTGAAGCGGCGGGCTTTCTCGGCGGCCATGATGGCGATTTCTGCCAGGTCCTCGGCGGTCGGCTCGATGTTCACCGTGGCGTCGGCCAGGAAGTAGATGTTGCCCTTGGCCGTGATCAGCACGTAGACTCCAGCCACCCGGCGCAGTTCCGGCCGCAGGTCGATCACCTGCAGCGCGGGCCGGATGGTGTCCGGGTAATGCGTGGTGAGGCCGCCGATCAGGGCGTCCGCGTCGCCCAGCCGGACCATCATGCTGCCGAACGTGGTGGGGTTCAGGATCAACTGCGCCACTTCGTTGCGGGTTGCGCCCTTACGCTGCCGCAGGCTGTACAACTCCTCGACGTATTCCTCGAGACGGGGATGCTTCGCCGGCTCGACCACCTGGACGCCGTTCAGGTGCAGCCGCAATTCAGTGACTTTTGCGCGGATCTTGGCGTCATTGCCGAGTAGGATCGGAACCGCGATCTTTTCATCGAGCAGGATCTGGCAGGCGCGTAGGATCTTGCCCTCTTCGCCTTCCGTAAACACGATGCGCTTGGGCTGCTTCTGCGCCTTGTTGATCATGCTGCGCATCATCATGTTGGCTTTGCCCAGCCGGCGCTCGAGCTCCTCGCGGTACTGCTTGATCTCGACGGGCTGCTGCGCGACTCCGCTATCCATCGCGGCCTGGGCCACGGCCGAGGCTTCCGAGATCAGCACCCGCGGGTCGAACGGCTTGGGAATGATGTACTCGCGGCCGAACTCCAGGCGCTCCAGGCCGTAGGCGCGCAGCACGGAATCCGGCACGTCTTCCTTGGCCAGCGCGGCCAGCGCGCGGGTCGCGGCCAGCTTCATCTCGTCGTTGATGGTGGTGGCGCGCACGTCGAGAGCGCCGCGGAAAATGAACGGGAAGCCGAGGACGTTGTTCACCTGGTTGGGGAAGTCCGACCGCCCGGTCGCCACGATGGCATCGGGACGCGCCGCCAGCGCCACATCATAGGCGATCTCGGGATCGGGATTAGCCAGCGCAAAGATCACCGGGTGCGGCGCCATCGCCTGTACCATCTCGGCGGTCACGCAGCCCGCGCTCGAAAGCCCGAAGAACACGTCCGCACCCACCATGGCTTCGGCCAGCGTGCGAGCCGCGGTCTTGGAAGCGAAGCGCGCCTTGTACGGGTTCATTCCCTCGGTGCGTCCTTCGTAGATCACGCCCTTGGTGTCGCACATCACGATGTTCTCGGTGCGCACGCCGAGCTTCACATAGTGCCCGGCGCAGGAGATCGCACTGGCGCCGGCGCCGCTGAAAACCACCTTGATCTGTTCGATCTTCTTGCCGGTCAGTTCCAAGGCGTTCAGCAGCCCCGCGCCCGAAATGATGGCCGTGCCGTGCTGGTCGTCGTGGAAGACCGGAATCTTCATGGTCTTGCGCAGCTCTTCTTCGATGTAGAAGCACTCCGGGGCCTTGATGTCCTCCAGGTTGATTCCTCCGAAGGTCGGCTCCAGGATCTGGCACGTGCGGATCACTTCCTCCGGCTTCAGGGTGTTGAGCTCGATATCGAAAACATCGATGTCGGCAAAGCGCTTGAACAAGACCGCCTTGCCTTCCATGACCGGCTTGCCCGCCAGGGCGCCGATATTGCCGAGGCCCAGGACCGCGGTGCCGTTGCTGATGACGGCAACCAGGTTCCCCTTGGCGGTGTACTTGTAGGCGAGGCTCGGATCGCGCTCGATCTCCAGGCACGGCACCGCGACGCCCGGAGTGTAAGCGAGGCTCAGATCTCTCTGCGTGCGGCAAGGTTTGGTCGGGGTAACCGCCACCTTTCCCGCGGGAGATGTGGAATGGTATTCCAAAGCATCTTCAGGACGGATCTTCATGTGCGCTCTCTTTCAAGATCAGGATATCCGATTTTCCCGAATTTCGGAGTGAAGCTCTGTTTTAACACGCGGCGGCGCGGACCGGCGCCTACCGGTACAGCCGCCGGTAGAGGTCCGCGTTCCGCAGCACGGCCTGGACATAGTCCCGGGTTTCGGTGAACGGAATGGATTCCACGAACTCCGCGGGCTCGCGGTAGCTGTTCCACGAGATCCAATCCGCCGCGCGGTTGGGCCCCGCGTTGTAGGCCGCCAGTGTCTCTTCCACCTTCCCGCCGTGCTGGTCGAGCATCGAACGCAGTATGGAAGACCCGATCTTCAGGTTCAGCGCCGGCTGAAACAGCGAGTTCGCGGTAAAGCGCCGGATGCCGGCCTTCCGCGCAAACTGCCGTCCCGTTCCCGGCCGCACCTGTGTAAGGCCATACGCGTTCGCCCGCGAGAGCGCCCTGGGGTCGAATTCCGATTCCTGCCGGATCAGCCCGGCGAGCAGGAATGGATCGATCTTCTGGGCGCGCGCAGATCGTTCCAGGTCGGAACGGTAAGGCAGCGGAAAGAGCATCTCCCACAATTTGCGCGGCGCCCGGTCGAGAGAGAGGCGCAGATAATCCGGCGCCATGCCCTTCATGATCCGCATGGCGTCGTGCGGCGCATCGCTGTTCGCCGCCATCTCCATGCCGAGCAGCACCATCTGCCCGCCGTGGCGCGCGCCAAAGCGCAGTTCCGCGTCGGCCAGGTCGCTGAGCCCGGCGGTGCGGAGTAGACGGGAGCGGCCAATCCGAACGGTGGTCGTGCGGTCGGGAGCCGTCGCAAGCGGAGCCGGTTGCGGAAAGCGGATTTCGGCCGCGAACTGCTCCGCCTCCGGAGCCGAGCCCGCCGAGGCCACTTCCGGCGTGCGCAGGCGTTCGCGCGCCAGCATGCCGTAATAGGTGTTCGGGAACGCGCCAGTGAGCCGACGGTACCAGGCCCGCGCGGCGCCGTACTCGCCGCGGCGCTCCGCGTGCCGGCTCAGAAAATAAAGCGAGGCGGCCGCCGTGGCGTGGCCTGGGTATCGGAGCAGGTGCTCTCGCAGCAGATCCTCCGCGTCGCGGTCGCCGTGCATGTACGCATGGAACGCGACCTTCCAGTGATACAGGCCGGCAGCCGGAGCGTCCGGAAAATCCTCATAGGCGGCCCGGTATAGCGGAACATAGATGTCGGGCTGGTTGACCAGCAGGAAGCGGCTGGCCGCGGATGCCAGGGCTCTCAGCCGCCACGGCGATTTCGGATAGCGCTGCCCGAGTTGTTCCACGGCCGATTGGATTCCGGAGTCGTTGAGAGCACGGCGGGCACAGTCTTCCAGATAGTAAAGCCGCTCGGCATCCGCCTCCGGCTCGGTCACTTCCAGGCTGCGCAGATATTGAGTGGCAGAGCTGAGGTTGCCGCGAAGCAGATCCGCCTCCCCAACTCTTACCCGCGCCTGGTCGCGCTCCAGACCCACGAGTTGGCCGGGCAGGGACTGATATTCGGTGAAAGCGTGGTCGTAGTCCCGGGCTTCCATCAGGCGATCGGCACGGCGCAGCAGCTGCGCGGGCAGCGGCTGCGGATAAGCGGCGCCCATCGTGTCCTTCAGCGTGGCGAGCGCCGCGGCGGCGCGCGTAGCGGCCGCGCCCGCCACGTACTCGTAGTAGACCCGCTGGTAGAACTCGGCTGCGTGCGGCAGGTCGCCGGCGGCCTGGTAGGAATCGGCCAGCGCAAGGTCGCCCTCCGGCTGCGGCAGCTCGGCGTAGTGCTCGCGCAGGACCCGCACCGCGCCGGCCGGCTGCGCGGCCAGCGCGCGCGCTTCGAGAATCCAGGCGCGCGCCGCCAGGGGGGATCTCACCTCCCCGGAATGCGCCTGCGCCAGGATACGGGGAGCGTCCTCCGGCTGGTTCGACTCCACCAGCGCTGCGGCCAGGTAGTAGGCCGTGTAGTCGGTGATCGCCGGAAGCTTGGCCTGCACCTTCTTCAGTTGCTCGATCGCCGCGGGGTAGTCCTTCTGTTCGTACAAGGCGACGCCCAACGCCAGGCGCGCCAGTGAGCCGGTGCTCTCTTTTGCATGCGCGGCGGCAAAATTTGCCACGGCCGTCCGGTGCGCGGGGCTGGGCGACTGGCGGAGATTGCGCACCAGCGCCGCGAGGTTTGCCGGTCCGGCCCGGCGGGCCGGTTTCGGTTTAGGCTTGGCAGGCCCGGCGGCGGCCGCGGCGATCAGCACGCCCGCCACGCCCGCACCGCAGACGATCCTAAACCATCGGCCCCGGGTAGTCTTTGCCAAGCAGTTCCGGATCATCGTTGGCCAACGTGTGTACCAGCTCCAGGTGAAGATAATCGACCATACTGGGGCAGGCTGTAAAGAAAGAGCGGTGGAAACCGCCGCGGGAGTCGTCGATTCGCTGGCGGAGCGCCCCGTAGAGATCGCGCCCGGCGCGTCCCGACTGCACCGCCTCGGGTTCGTACAGCCGCATCTCCGCCACCTGAACCCTGGCGAACCGCTGGGCGCGCAGGTGCAATTGCTGGTCCTCGGCGGAAAGGCTGTCCCAAGTAGACGCGGGTTTGGGCGCGGGCTCGATCTGCAGAAGCTCCGGCTCCGGGGGCGGTGGGGGCTCTGGCGGCGGGGGAGGGGGCTCCATGGCGGTACGGATGGCCGAGGCCAGCTGAGCCAGAATCTCCAATACCGGCCCTTGCGGATTGCCCCATGCGTACAACAGCCCAACCGTGCGCTCGCGGACGGTGATCGGGAAGATCGACACGCGGCTCTCCGCGGAGTGTCCCAGAAGGTCTGCCATTTCCTGAGACACTTCGCTCGGAATCCCGGCAGCGGTGACCGGGTCGCGAGTCTCCGCCGCTCCAGCCAGGGCTGCCGCCGAGGCAAGCGGGATCTGTAACTTATGGAAGGCCTCCGACACCTCTTCTCCGATGCCGCGGATTCGCACGCCCACTGCCGCATCGCCTTCCACCAGGAACACGGCGGCGCCCGCGGCGAAGCAGCCCGCGGCATCCGCGAGCGTTCGGTCGAGTTCTTCGGTGTCCTCCGCCAGGCGCATACGCCGGACCGCCTGGTTCAACTGGTCGGCGAACTCACGGCGGACCCGCTCGCGGGCTTCCGCGAACAAGGTTTCCGCTTCCACCGAAAGTTGCAGGAGACGATCCTCAATGAGGCGGCGCAGAGGTGTGAGGGGTGCGCTGGATGCCATTCCTGTTGCTATTTTAACAGGTGGCGATCCGAATCCCCTCCCGCTGGCCGTAGAATTCTTCTATGGAATCTCTCAATAACAAGATCGCCGTGGTTACCGGCGGCACACGAGGCATCGGCCGTGCGATCGCCGAGCGTCTCTTGAGGGAAGGAGCCCGCGTTGCCATTTGCGGCCGGACGCTGGAATCGACCCGCCGCGCCGGCAGCGAACTCGCATCCCTGGGAACCGTACTTGCGCATCCTGCCGACGTGACGAATGTCGACGAAGTCCGTCGGTTCTTCGAAGCGGTCGACCGGGAATTCGGCGGTCTGGACATCCTGGTGAACAATGCGGGAGCGGGAATCTTCCGGAAGGTGGCAGAAATGACTCCGGAGGAGTGGAGTCTCAATATCGATTTGAATCTGAACGCCCCGTTTTACTGCTGTCGTGAAGCTTTGGCACGATTCGTCACGCGCAGCGGTGGGTTTATCGTCAATATCTCGAGTCTTGCCGGAAAAAACGCATTTAGCGGCGGCGCCGGTTACAACGCGGCCAAGGCCGGCCTGAATCTGTTCAGCGAAGCCTTGCTGCTCGACCACCGTCACGACAACGTCCGTGTCGCCTATGTGATGCCCGGTAGCGTCGACACTCAGTTCGGCGCGGATTCCGGCAGGCGCTCCGGGGATACCTCGTGGATGATCGCTCCCGAGGATGTCGCGGAAGTGGTCGCAATGGTTCTGCGCCTGCCCGATCGCACGATGGTCAGCCGCATTGAAATGCGCCCGTCACGCCCGAAAAAGTGAGGCTTCGAACGTGATATCCGGTAAAACCCCCTCGGCTGCAACGTGGCCCTCGAGTTGCTCCGGTTCAGGTTGAGATGACCTTGATGGGACTTCGAACCGAGAGGGGGAGGGGCAATATGGGGCGGCTTAGCAGACAGTTGGATCCTACGCAGACCGGTTACGAGGCGGAGAAGCTGGATTCCGATTTACGCAAGCGAATTGTTGGCCAGGAAGAGGCGGTTCAGCAAATCATCAACATCTATCAGACACACTTGGCGGGCATGTCGAGTCCGGGCAGGCCGATCGGTAACTTCCTGTTCCTCGGCCCCACCGGCTCGGGTAAAACCCGGATTGTAGAAGCTACAGCCGAGAGCTTAGTGGGCGACGCTCGGGCGGTCATCAAGATTGACTGCGCCGAGTTTCAACACAGTCACGAAATCGCCAAGCTGATCGGCTCGCCTCCAGGCTACCTGGGTCATCGCGAAACCCACCCGCTGCTCAGCCAGGAAGTGCTGAACCAGTTTCATACGGAGAAGATCAAACTCAGTTTCGTTCTGTTCGACGAGATTGAGAAAGCCAGCGATGCACTCTGGAACCTGCTGCTGGGGATCCTCGACAAAGCAAATCTTACTCTGGGCGATAACCGCCGCGTCGACTTCTCACGCGCCATGATATTCATGACCAGTAACCTGGGCGCCACGGAAATGAGTTCGATACTTCGCCCGAACCTGGGCTTCGCGGCCTGCGAAGTGGATCGGCAGCGCGCCGCCGGTGTCGTCGATGATTCGCTAGCGGATAAGATCTCGCGCGCGGGAGTGGAAGCGGCGCGCCGCAAGTTTACTCCGGAGTTCATGAACCGGATCGATAAGACAGTGGTGTTTCACCCGCTCGGCGAAAACGAATTGCGGAAGATTCTCACGCTCGAGCTCAATATCGTGCAGCAGAGGGTCTTCAGTTCCGCCAATGGCGCGCCATTCGTGTTCTCGCTGACCGACGCCGCCAGGGAATACCTGCTGCGGGAAGGCACCGATTTGAAGTACGGCGCCCGGCACCTGAAACGCGCCATCGACCGCAACCTGGTTCATCCGCTGTCGAACCTGATCGCCACCGAACAGGTGCGCGGCGGCGACCTCATCCGGATCGATTTCGATGCCGATGCCGACCGGCTCTCGTTCTTTAAAGAAGCCGAGGACATGCCCGCCTACGCCATGGTGCAAATGGTCGACACTTCGATCTCCCCGCCTGTCGGCGCCTATTCGGCCGGCGCATCCGCGGATCAGCCTCGCGCGGCGAATGCCCGCAGCACGAGGCGTTAGCCTCCGCCTGCGGCGGGAACCGCACACGCTTCCCGCCGCAGCCGTTTTGGTACAATTCGGCTGCGAGTGAAACCGGCCGAACAGCAAGACCCGCTACTGATGCGAGCGATGTTTCACACAGTCGCTCCGCGTTACGATTTCATCACCAGGGCGTTTTCCTATGGCATGGATAAGCATTGGAAGCGTCTGGGCGTCGAACGCGCCCACCTCCCCGACAATCCTTCTGTCCTGGACCTCGCCTCCGGCACCGGCGATTTTTACAGGCTGGTGCGGCAGCAGCATCCCGGGGCGCGCGTCGTAGCGATTGATCTTACTCACCGCATGCTCCAGCTAGCCCGCCAGCGAGGGGTTGAATGCGCGGTGTGCGGCGATGCCTCCACGCTTCCGTTCGCGGATGCCACCTTCGATTCGGTTTTCATCGGCTACGGCCTTCGCAACTTTCCCCATCTCGACGCAGCGCTGGCGGAAATCGCACGGGTGACGCGCACCGGGGGCCTGCTCGTCAGTCTCGATTTCTTCCTCCCCTCCAACCCGCTCCTGCGCGGCCTGTACCTCGGCTACCTGTACGCGCAGGGAACATTCTGGGGATTGGTTCTTCACGGGCAGCCACGCGTCTATACTTACATCCCGGATTCCCTAAGATCCTTCGTTTCGATTCGGGATTTTTCTTCGCGGCTGCGCCGGCTGGGCTACCGCGAAGTCGATGCGCGCAGCTACGTCCTGGGCGGCATCGGACTGCACTGGGCGGCGAAGGTGTCGGGGAACGGCGGCAACGGTAAGCACTTATGAAGGAGAAGCTGCAAGCCGCTGATTTTCGGTTCATCGCCATCTGCGCGCTTCTGCTGGGCGCTACCGTCTGGTACTCCGCCCGCAACTTCTATCGCGCCTTTCCGGAAGCGTCGATCGACTTCCGCGTAAACCGCGGCGAAGGCCAGACGCTCGGCAGCCGGTTTCTTGCTGCGCAGGGATACCAGCTCGGAGGGTACCGGGAGGCATCGAGCTTCACATACGACGACGACGCCAAGACTTTCCTGGAACGGGAAGCGGGGCTCGAACAGGCCAACCGCATCATGGGCAGCCGCATCCACCTGTGGCGCTGGTCCTACCGCTGGTTCCGCCCGCTCCAGAAGGAAGAGTTTCGCGCCGAGATCACACCGCAAGGCGTGCTGGCAGGCTTCCGGCACGAGATTGCCGAGGACGCTTCGCGGCCGGCGGCGACCGCCGAACAGGCCCGGGCGCTGGCCGAAGACTTCCTCCGCACGCGCATTCACCGCGACCCCGGCTCGCTCGACTTCGTAGAAGTATCCGAAGTCGTCCGGCCGCACCGGGTGGATCGCGTCTACACCTGGAAGGAGCGTGATTTCAACCTCCACGACGCCACCGACCGGGTGGAGGTCACACTGTTGGGGAACGAAGTCGCGGGCTACCGCGAGTACCTGAAGGTGCCGGACCAATGGAAGCGCGACTACCAGCGGCTGAGGTCCAAAAACGAAGTGGCCTCCACGGTAGATTCGGCGTTCATGTTCCTGCTGCTGGTGGGCTTGATCGTCGTCATCGTGATGCGGGTGCGCCGGCATGACATCCGCTGGCGGCAGGCCGCCTGGATCGGGATGATCGGCATGGCGCTTTCCTTTTGCTCGAGCCTGAACCAGATGCCTCTCGAGCAGTTCAACTATCCGACTACCGATTCGTATTCCAGCTTCATGTTCGGCCAGTTCCTGCAAGCCGTCGTAGCCGCGCTCGGTGCGGGCGGACTGCTGTTCGTGCTGGCGGCCGGAGCCGAACCGTTGTATCGCGAAGCGTTCCCCGGCAAGATCTCCCTCGGCAATCTCTTCATCGCGCGGGGCCTGCGCACCAAGCGCTTCCTGCTCGGAGCGATCCTGGGGATCACGCTCACCGGCATCTTCATCGCGTATCAGACAGGCTTCTACATCGTGGCCTACCGGTTCGGCGCGTGGTCGCCGGCCGACGTGCCATATAGCGACCTGCTCAACACGAAGTTCCCCTGGCTGTTCGTCCTGTTCGGCGGCTTTCTGCCGGCGGTTTCCGAAGAGTTTCTCTTCCGCATGTTCGGTATCCCCTTTACCCGAAAGCTGGTGCGATCTACCGCCGCCGCGGTGGTGATCGCCGGCTTCATCTGGGGCTTCGGCCACGCGGCGTATCCGCAGCAGCCGTTCTATATCCGCGGCGTCGAGGTGGGGATCGGCGGCATTGCGCTGGGACTCATCATGCTGCGCTGGGGGATCCTGCCGACACTGGTCTGGCACTACTCGGTGGATGCCATGTACAGCGCCATGCTGCTGCTGCGCTCGCAGAGCCTCTATTTCAAGCTTTCGGGAGCGGCCAGCGCCGGAATCGTCGTGCTGCCCGTACTGGTTGCACTGGTGGCTTACTGGCGGCGCGGCGGCTTCGAGCCGGAGACCGGACTGCTGAATGCCGACGAGGCCGCGCCTGCCGAAGCGCCGAAAGAGGCCGCCGCCGCGCCGGTGGAGTCCTTTGCCTGGCGCTCTCTCGGTTCGAGGTTCCGCGTAGCCGCGGTTGCGCTGCTGGCCCTCGGCCTGGTTGCGCTGGGTATCCCGGTCCAGCGCTTCGGCAGCGAGCCGCACTACCGCATCGGCGAAGGGCAGGCCACTGCCGCAGCCGGCGCATTCCTGAGGAGCCGGGGTATCGACCCGTCAGCGTTCCGCCATGTCACCTTTCCCGACACGCATTGGGGTGGAGAGGACAGTCTGGCCGGAAAGTATTTCCTGGAGCACGCATCCGTCGCCACCGCGTCGGCGCTGTTCGAGAAGAACCGCCCCGTGCAGCATTGGGTCACCCGCTACTTCAAATCGCTCGACAAGGAAGAGGCGCTGGTTTCCATACACCCCGAAACCGCCAGCGTGCTCGGCTTCCACCATACCCTCCCCGACGACCGTCCCGGCGCTGACCTCGCGGAAGATTCCGCGCGCGGGATCGCCGCCGCCTTTGCCGCGTCCCTGGGGCAGAATCCGGCAGCCATGGACCTGAACGAAAGCCGGTCCGAAAAGAAGAAGGCGCGCCGCGATTACACGTTTGTCTGGCAGGCCCGCTCCGGTGACGACCGCAACCTGGCGGACGCGCGGTTCCGACTGGAGGTGGAAGTGGCGGGCGACCAGCCCTCGTCCCTGCGATCCTACTGGCACCTCCCGGAGACCTTCACCCGGGCCCGCTCGCAGCAGAATTTCATTTCGATTCCGGTCACGGCGCTTCGTTTCGGATTGCTGGCCGCCGGCTTCGTTGCCGGCATCTGGCTGTTGCTCCACAAAATCCGCCCGGGCGAGGTCCCGTGGCGTCCCGTCATGCGAATCGCCATCCCCGTGGCGCTGCTGACCGCGGTCGGCCCGCTCCTTTCGATGAAGCTCATGCTCCAGGGCTACAACACGGCGATTCCGCTCGAAACCTTCGAAGCGACCATGTACCTGGTCGTGGCGATGTCGGTGATCTTCGGGTTCGTCATGGCAGCCGCCGCCGCGGCCTTGATCCTGTCCTACTATCCGGAAGCGCCTTCCGCTTTTCGGATTGCCAGCCGCCGCGCGGCCGGCCGTGACGCCGCGATTGCCCTGCTGGCGGCGGCCGGGCTCGCCTTACTGGCGCGGCAGGCACAGATGCTACTGCTCGACCGGTTTCATACGGCGGCGCTGTTCTCGATCAGCAGCCCCGACCTGCTGGCCAGTGCTTTCCCGGCGCTGGCGGCCGTAGCCGCGGCTCTCCGGTCGATCCTGCTCTACGGCGCCGTGCTGGCGATCTGTGCGCTGATGGTCGCACGCCTGCGGCGGCCCTGGATGGCGGCGGCAGCCGGGCTCCTCGCGCCGTTTGTGCTGCTGCCGCTCGACATCCGCACCCCAGCCGAATTCGCGCTGCAATATGTCTGCGGTTTCCTGACGGTAGCCGCGGCGGTGCTGTTCTGCCGCTATTTTGGGCGCGGCAATTATCTCGCGTACGCGCTGGTACTGTGGCTGCTCGCTCTGCGCGGCCCGCTCGCGGAACTCTTCGGAAACTCATACCCGGCCTATGTGATGCAGGGCCGCGTGCTGGCACTGATCGCGGCGGCCGCGATCCTGTGGGCCGTCATCCCGTCCTGGTTGGAAAAGAAGCGCGAAAGCGAAGCGCAGGCTTGAGCCGGTAACCCGCTCACCAATCCTTCCAGTTCACTCATGCTCAATGTGTGCCCGCCTGTGAGAATCATCTAGGTCTCGCCTGGGCCTGTCCTGATACTGAAGCCTTATGAAGAGGCTGCCCGGCGCTACATTCTTCTCAACACCCAGCGGGCGGCACAAGCGGACTCGCGAGCGTTCCGCGTCGTTGCTTTTCACAGCTCGGGCGCTGATTGGGCCGGTGGCCGTGGTTGGCCTTCCGGCTATTGTCGTGTTCCTATTGGCCTCAACCAATTCGGAACCGGACCTGTTTCATCTCGTCCCACGCGCCTCCCATTCGGATCGCTACTTGATCCTGGAGTGGGCCAGGCTGAAACGAGCCCACAATGCGTTGGTCGTCGGTGCGATCCCTTCAGGTACCTTGGTCCGCGCTCTTGGATACATGATGGACGGCAGCCGCCCGGTGCGCGATGGCCAGCCCGTGCGGAATTTTGTCCTGCTCCCGGAGGCCGGGGATGCTCTGCATCCGGCCGGCCGGCTCGGAGATGAAATGATCAACGTCGAGCTACGGGCGGGAACCGAGGTTCCTTTCTCCGGGCGCAGTCTCGTTTGGGTCTGGGGGACCTGGCGGGCCTTGCCGGGCGAACCCTCCGGTCATGAGGCGCTCTACGCCCTGGAAAACGCCCGGGCCGAGTCTGCCGACAAAAAGGATATGCCGAAATACTTCAGGTAGCCCCCGGGGCAACGGGTCGCCGTCCAAGCTCGCCACGGCTCGCATAAATGTTATATTTCTACGGTGCTTCGTTATCTTCTCGCGAGTCCTGAGATAGGCTACGCGTGACTGCAGCGCCCTCGATCGAACCGGGCGGATCCGGCGACCATCGCGCCGCCCTGCTCGCCGGCTACCTTGGCTGGACCCTCGATGCGTTCGATTTTTTCCTCGTGGTTTCGTGTCTGACGGCCATCGGGCGCGAGTTCCACAAGTCCGACGCCGAGATGGCTCTGACCCTGACCGCGACGCTGGCTTTCCGGCCGGTCGGTGCCTTCCTTTTCGGCCTTCTTGCCGACCGCTACGGCCGCCGGCTGCCGCTGATGCTCGACCTGCTCTTCTACTCGGTGATCGAGATCCTCTCCGGCCTGGCTCCCAATTACACCACGTTCCTCATCCTGCGGGCGCTGTTCGGCATCGGCATGGGCGGCGAATGGGGCGTGGGCGCGTCGCTCGCCATGGAGAAGGTGCCGGTAAGACTGCGAGGCGTCCTGTCGGGCTTCCTCCAGCAGGGGTACGCGATGGGGTTTCTGCTGGCCTCGCTGTGCAACATCCTTCTGTTCGACCGCCTCGGATGGCGGCCCCTCTTTTTCCTCGGCGGGCTGCCCGCGCTGCTCGCCATTTTCGTGCGCATGCGCGTCAAGGAATCGGAAGTCTGGCAAAAGACACGTCACGAGAGTTGGGGCCAGTTAGGCCGGGCCATTCTTTCGCACTGGAAGCAGTTTCTGTACATCGTGTTCCTGATGACCGCGATGAACCTGGCATCGCATGGCACGCAGGATCTCTATCCGACTTTTCTCGAGCGGCAGCGCGGGTTCGACGTGGCGGGCAAGAACTGGCTGAGCGCGTTTTCCATGGTCGGCGCCATTATCGGCGGAACGCTGTGCGGCCTGTTTTCGGATCGCTACGGCCGCCGCCGCGTCATGGTGATCGCGCTGCTCGGAGCCGTGCTCGCGATTCCCCTATGGGCCTGGGCACCCTCCGTTACGCTGCTGTTCGCGGGCGGATTCGTGATGCAGTTCCTCGTGCAGGGCGCATGGGGCGTCGTGCCGGCGCATCTCTCTGAGCTTTCGCCCGATTCCGTACGCGGCTTCCTGCCGGGATTCGGATACCAGGTGGGCGTGCTGCTCACCAGCTTTGTCCCGTACTTCGAAACGGAGCTCGCGAAGCGCACGGGCTACGCACTGGCAATGTCGGTGACCGCCGTGTCGGTCTTTCTTCTGGCGGCAGTGGCCACCGCCGTCGGACCGGAGCGGCGCGCCGCCAAGTTCGGCGTCTGAGGGACGCTATAATGCGGGTTCCGATGCCACCCGTCCAGGGGACCTCCGGCCGGAGCGCCGAAGAAGCCCGCGAGGTGATTGAGGCTTTCCTCAAGAATTGCCGCCAGCCGGCACTGCTCGAACCGGGCGAAGAACTGCTGCCCCTCACGCCGGATAGCTTCAACCTTGAAATGCGCGGCTCGCGCCTGACGCTCCAGGCGTGGGACCGGACCCGCAACATCACGCGCCGCGTCTCGAGCGTCGCCGGATCCACGGCGGGGCGCATGGAATTGACCGTCGAGCGCTTCGCCCGCCGCGAAGGCCGGCTCTTTCTGCTGGATCTCGGAAGGCGCTCGGGCGCCGACCTGGGAAGCCGCAGCGCCCGCCTGGTCTTCCGCGAGCGCTTGCGGCTCTTCCTGCACCGCCAGTTCCCGGAGTGGACCCTGGCCGAGGTCAGTGCCGACCCCAACCTCGAGTTCAGCCTCTCCCCGGCCTATCCGCGGGCTTTCGTACGCCACGGGCAGCAGGGGTGGGCGGCCATCGCCTGCCCGCCCGGCGGCGACCCGGCGCCGGCGCTCTCCTTCGGGCTGATCTGGCTCGACTACCTGCGCGCCCGCGAACGCCGCGTAGCCGTGGAAGGCCTGGCGGTCTACGTGCCGGCCGGACGCGCGCACCCGGTCGCGCTCCGCATGCTCTGCCTCGACCCGGCAGCCGCCCGCTACGAGCTCTTCACCTACTCCGACGAGGACTTCATCGAGCGAGTGGACCCGCGCGATCATGGCAACCTCGACACCAGGCTCGAGCCCTGCCGCCGGCACGATGCGAGCGCCGGAGCCCCGTGGCAGCGGATTCTGTCGCTGCCCGGCGTGGAATGCGTCCACAAGCACGACGGCCGCTCAAGCCTGCGCGTACGCGGCATCGAATTCGGCGAGCTGGCGGGCGGCGCCCTGCGGTTCGGCCTGAAGCAGCGCCGGCCCGCGGACGAGCATCACCTCTCCGAAATCGAGCGCCTGGTGGAAGAGGTGTCGCGCTCGCGATCTCCCGATGCCCCGGACCGCGACCACCCCCTCTACCGTCAATTCCCCGAGGCCTGGCTCGAATCGCAGGCTCGTGCGGCAATCGAGACGCTCGATGCGTCGCTTCTCCGCCAGCCGGTCTACGGGCAGGTGCCCGCCTTTGCCGGCGGCGACCGCGGAGTCCTCGACCTGCTGGCGGTGGACCACAGCGGCCGGTTGGCCGTCATCGAGCTGAAGGCTTCCGCCGATCTGCACCTGCCCCTGCAGGCGATCGACTACTGGCTCCGGGTGAAGTGGCATCTCGACCGCGGAGAGTTTTCCGCCCGCGGATATTTCCCCGGCATCGAGCTGCGGCCGGATCCGCCGCGCCTGCTACTGGTTTCACCCTCGCTCGAATTTCATCCGGCCACCGAGACGGTTCTGGGCTTCTTTTCACCTGACGTGGAGGTGGTGCGGATCGGGGTCGGGGTAGAATGGCGAAAGGAGCTCCACGTCATGTTCCGTCTTTGCGGCGCAGAACGGCCCGGTATCGAACCCTTATGCTGAAGCACCTGAAACAGGCGCGCGCCGCCCTCTCGATGCTGAATCCCGAAGAAGTGCGCAGGCGCTCCAGCCGGCCGCTCCGCATCGGACTGGTAGCTTCGACCGGCTCGGGCTACGCCGAGATGGAGGAATTCCTGATCCCGGGAGATCTGCCGCGCGAGGTCCGCGTGACCATGATGGAGCGGCTCTACCGGGCAAGCGATCCGCAGGCTCCCACCGATGTGGACCTGGTGCTCTACGAGCATGGCATCACTCCTCCGGACGGCGCTTTCTCTTTCAACCGGCTGAATCCGGCGGAAACGGTGACGTCGATCATTCGCCGGCAGGAAGAGCTCACACTGCCTCTCGCAAGCCAGTTTGCCGCGTTCCGGAAGCCGGTGGTCGAACAGATCATTCACGCGGTGGCGCGTGAGAACGCCCTGTTCGCGGTGGCCACGGCCCTCCCCAATGTCGTTCCGAACCTGATCGAACTGCCCTGGGCTTTTGGCGAATTCGCTTCCGACACCGCGTTTCTTACGGCCAACCAGATTCGCATGGCGTTTGTGATCGCGGCCGCGTGCGGGAAGGAGATCGGCTTTTCCCACCAGCGCGTGGAAGTCGGCTCGATCGTCGCAGGGGCGTTCGGCTGGCGCGCGCTCGCCCGCGAGCTGGCCGGCAAGATTCCCCTTGGTGGTGGATTGATCCCCAAAGGTGCGATTGCGTACGCCGGTACGGTGGCGGTAGGCAAGGGGCTGGAGTACTATCACCGCGTGAATCGTCCCTTTACCAGGGAACAACATGAGCGCGTCTACCGGGAATCTCTCGACCACGGACGCGCCGTCGCCGAATCCCTGAATCCAAAACGCCCGTAAACCAACGGTTCCGGTTGTGCGTCGTACAATTTAAGGAGGAGAGACGGACGACTATGCGCATACTCTCTATCGGTATTGTATTTACGCTTGCCGCCACTTGTTTCGCGGACACCGTGACGCTCAAGAGCGGCCGCGTGATCAACGGAACTTACCTGGGCGGCACCGCCCGACAGGTCCGGCTCGACGCTGGAGACCGGATTGAGACTCTCGACATCTCCGATATCGCCAAGATCGAGTTCAGCAGTGCTCCGGAGCCCGCGCCGGCTGCCGAAGCGCGTCCCGTATTGCGCCGCGAAAACGTAATGCGTCCGGAACCGTCCGACGCCCCCGCTCCGGCGCCTCGGCCGTCGGTCCGCGGATCGATCGAATTGCCGGCCGGAACCAACATTGTGGTGCGGCTGATCGATGGCGTGAATTCCGAGACCGCGAACCCCGGGCAGACCTTCGCAGCCAGCCTGGATGAACCGGTCATGATCAACGGCGACACCGTGATTCCTCGCGGCGCCGACGCCACCTTGAAGCTGGTCGATGCGAAAGATTCCGGCAAGCTGACCGGCCGCGCCGAGCTCACGCTCGACCTTCAATCGGTCCGGGTGAACGGACGCATGGTGGATGTCAACACGCAGACGATCTCCCGCGAGAGCGACTCGCGCGGAGCACGCACCGCCAAAGTCGCCGGTGGAACGGCGGCGGTTGGCGCCATCATCGGCGCGATTGCGGGAGGCGGCAAGGGTGCGGCCATCGGCGGCCTGGCAGGCGGCGCGGCGGGCGCCGGAGCCGAGATTATCACCAAGGGACAGACCGTGAAGATCCCTTCCGAGACTCGACTCACCTTCGTGCTGGATACGCCCGTCCGTATATGAACGGCCGGAGCGTCGCGGTCGTCACCGGCGCCAGCCGTGGAATCGGCCGCGCCATCGCAGCTGAGCTTGCGAAGACCCATCAAGTCGTCGGAACCTACCGCAGCCGCCGTGACGCCGCCGAGCAGCTTCGCGAACAAACGGGCTGTGAGATTTTTCAGTGCGACGTTGCCTCGCGACCGGACCGCGACGCGCTCATGCAATTTGTCCTCGAGCAGTTCGGCCGGTTGGATCTGCTGGTCAACAATGCCGGGATGGCTCCCCGCGAACGCCGCGACCTTCTCGACGCGAGCGAAGAGAGTTTCGACGAACTGATCGCGACCAACCTGAAGGGGCCGCACTTTCTCACGCAGCAGGCGGCCCGCTGGATGGCCGGGCGCGGCGACGGCCGCATCGTTTTCATCACGTCGATTTCGTCGTACACCGCCTCGGTCAACCGCGGCGAATACTGCATCTCGAAAGCCGGATTGAGCATGTCGGTAGCGCTCTACGCGCAGCGGCTGGCCGCTTGCGGCGTCAAGGTCTTCGAGATTCGCCCCGGCATCGTCCGCACCGACATGATTGCCAAGGTCGAGCAGGTCTACGAGGAAAAGATCGCCGCCGGACTGCTACCTCAGCGGCGCATGGGAGAAGGCGCCGACGTGGCGAAAGCGGTGCGGGCCATCGCCGACGGCCTGCTCGACTACTCCGCCGGGCAGGTGCTGAACGTGGACGGCGGCTTCCACTTGCGAAGTCTGTAATCCAGGTTCCCGAAAAGTCCTCACTTCGTCCCGGTTCGGCCCGAAAGTCCCGGATTCCCTCTTGAAGTTGCAGAACCGCTATTACCTTTGCCCGGATTCGGTACGTCTGCAGTACGACTAAGTCTTTTCAATTCACCGCAGTCCGGCTGATGATCGGTGCAGGGAAAACGACAAGGGACATGCCAACAGAAACTACGGGAACTTCGATATTGGTAGTCGATGACGCCCCCGTCAATCTCAAACTGATTCGCCTCCTGCTGCGGCACGAAGGGTTCGAAGTTCGCACCGCGGAACACGCCGAGGATGCCTTGCGGATGCTCACCGGCTTTCGCCCCGAACTGGTGCTGACGGACATTCGCATGCCCGGTGTGGACGGATTGGAAATGACTCGCCGGATCAAAGCCGATCCGCGGACCCGCGATCTGCGGGTGGTGGCGTTGACGGCCAGCACCGCGGAAGGCGATCGCGAGAGGGCGCTGGATGCCGGCTGCGAAGACTTCATCTCGAAGCCGGCCGACTCCGCGACCCTGGTCGCGCGCATCCGCGAATTGCTGGCGCGCCATCCCGCAAACAAGCCCGCTGAGCCCGAACCGGCGCCCCCGGCGGTACCCGATTTTGGCCTCTCCGGCACTGAGATGGAGGGACTGCGCCGCCGATTTGTAAACTCCGGCGCGTGCGTGAGCCGCCAGATCGTCGAGAGCCTGGGCTCGGCGTTTGACCCGGTCCAGGCAGGGCTGCACCTCCACCAGTGGAGTGGCAGCGCAGCACTGCTCGGTTTTCCCGCGATCTCGCTCCTCGCGCGGCAAGCCGAGCAGTTGCTGCGCGACGAGCAATCGGAAACACCCGCGGTCCGGTCATCCCTGGCCGCGGTCTGTGAAGCTTTCGCCGGGGCGCAATCGGGCATCGACATTTCGCTGCCGGCGCACCTGGCCGAGGCGCTGTCCCACAAGCGTATCGCGCTCACCGGCTTCGATTCCGGCCAGGCCGACCGCATGTGCGCTTTGCTGGAACGCGTGAACGCCCGCCCGATGATGTTCGAGGCCTCCGACGATCCGCGCTCGGAAACGGTACACGACTGTGCCGTCGTCGTCGTTCAGGTCAGCGCCGCGACACTCGCGAGCCGGTGGCTGGATCCCGGCGAGCCGCCATGCGGCGGCGGCAACCTCGTGCTCACCGGAAGCCGCCGCGACCTGCTGGCTCTTCCCCCCGCGGTGCGGTTGCTCGCCAGGGAGTTTTTGGTCGACGATTGGGACCCGGAAGAGGCATTGATGCGTCTGGCTCCGGTCCGGCAGAGTGCCGTGCCGCTTCCGATTCCAAAGCCCGCGCCACCCGCGCCCGTCTGGCCCAAGCCGGTGGTCCCCCGCCCCAACGTCGTCATCGCGGATGACGACAGCTTCATTCTGACGCTGGTCGGCTCGACGCTCGAGAACTACGGCATGACCTGCCGCCCCTTCGACAACGGCCAGGACGCACTCCGCGCGATTCGCGAGGAGAGGCCCCAGATCGCCGTCCTCGATGTGAACATGCCGGGGCTCGACGGCTACGAAGTACTATCGGCCGTCCGGGCTGAAGACCTTCCCACGAGGGTCGTTCTCCTCACCGCCCGCCAGCAGGAGAAGGAGATCCTGCGCGGGTTCGATCTCGGTGCCGACGACTATCTCACCAAGCCGTTCAACCCGTTTGAGCTGGCGGCCCGCTTGAAGAGGCTCCTGCGGTGATGATCCCGGCGGCTCTCGATGCGCTGTTGATCCTGGAAGGGGCCTGGGCCGTGGCGCTGGTCGTGCTTCTGACGTTCGCGGCGGCCTCCCGGCGTGCCCGCCGCCTTCGGATCCCTACTACGTTGGCGCTCCGCTCGGCCATCCAAAAGGCACTGGCGGCCTACGTCGGCGGCAACCCGGATCTGGCTGGCTTGCAGGCTCTCGCCGCGGCACATCCCCAGGAGTTCCGGGACTCGCTCCTTGAATTCCAGGGCGCGGTCGGAGGCAGATGCGAAGCTGTCGGCGACCTCGCCTTCCGCCTGGGTCTGGTCTCTCGCTGGTGCGATGCGGCCCAGACCGGCAGTCCGGCGGAACGTCGCGATGCCTTCGCGTGCATCGCCGCCGTGGCAGAGTACGCGCCCGTACATGGCCTCGCGGGGAGTCTCGCGGAGCAGGCTATCGACGATCCCGACGAACAAGTACGCCTGGCAGCGGCGCGGCTGCTGCTGCATTCGGGAGATCCGCTGCGGGTAGCCCCACTCTTCGAGCGGCTGCTTTCCGAGACACCTCTGGTCCGCATCCTGATTGGGCCGGAGCTTCGCATTCATGCCGGCGAATTGTGCAGGAGGGTGGTTCCCGATGCCCTGCGCAACGCCAGCCCTCAGCACCTGGTCTACGCCCTGAAACTGCTTGCCTCTTGGGAGCGCGGCCTACCGCTCCACGAGTTGGGATCGCTCGCCTCCCATCCGAACGCGACCGTGCGGCTCGAATTCGCTGGTTTGGCGCCACTGCTTCCCACCAGTCCCGAGCACCACCAGGCGCTGCAGCAGTGTCTTGCCGATAAGGACCCCCACGTCCAGGCCGCCGCCGTAGCTGCCGCCGGCCGTCTGAAAATTCCGGTGAACCCAGACCCGGCTGTCTCCCTGAACCTCGTCTGCGCCGGGGGTGTAGCCTGATGCCGGCACTCGCCCTGGCCGGCGCCACACTGCTGATCCTGGCCTGCCTGGTCCTGTCCGTGTCCCAAGCCGCCGAACTGGTGATCCTTTTCAAGGGCGCAGCTTTCGCGCGCCGGTTTCGCTCTGCTCGCCCATCCGGCGGCGATGCCCTGCTTAAATCGCCGCTGGTTCCCGGCGTGGCCGTGATCACGGTTCTCCGCGACGCGTCCGTCGAGTCGCGCCGGCAAGTCCGCAGCCTCCTGAAGTTGCGCTCGGGAGATGCCGAGGTCATCGTCGTTCTCGATGGCCCTTCCGAGGCCGGCCGGACGACCTGGATCGAGGATTTCCGGCTCGAGCCCTCTCCTCGGGCACAGGGCTGTTACCGGTCGCGCGATCCGATCTCCCTGCTGGTGGTCGAGCGGGAGCGCTCCGGCCTGGCGGCTTGCCTCAATACCGCGGTCAACCTGACTCAGGCGCCCCTCGTTGCGGTTGTCGACGAATCCGCGGAAGTCTCCGAAGATGCGCTGCTCCGGGCCATGGAGCACTTCCTCGGCGGAACTGGACACACCATCGCCCTCTGCGCGGTTGGCCTGCCGGCAGCAGTTCCCGGCCTGCCCGCCCGGCTCTACCGGCACGAGTTCCTGCGCACCTGGCTCGGCCGCTGCGCCCTGGCCGCCCGGAATTCTGCGCTTCCGACGCCCGGATCGTTTACGCTCTTCGAGCGTGAGGCCGTCCTCCGCATGGGGGGCTTCCGCCGCGATGCCCTGCAAATGGCCGTGCGTCTTCATCAGGTCTTGCGGGCCGCGGGATCCTCCGAACAGATCCGTTTTCTGCCTCTCGCCGTCGCCCGTCCGCGAGTCCCGAGTTCATGGAAAGAATTCCGGGCGGCACGAGCCCGCATCCTCTCCGAAGAGCGACGGGCGGTCGTGGTGACGGGGTTCGTCCAGCGTTGCTACGTTCAGCCTATCGGCGGAGCGGCTCTTATAATCCTGGCCGCCGCCGGACTCGGCCTGGGCTGGATGGATCCACATCTCCTGGCCGCCCTGGTGGGCGCAACCCTGGGGTTGCGGGTCCTGACAGCCATGACCGCCACGCTGCTGGCCGAGTTCGCGGATCCCCGTGAAACCGGCGCCGGCGACCTGGTCCTCCTGTTTCTTGCCGCCATCTGTTTCTGGACAAACTGAAAGGGAAATCTATGCAGCGAATCAAACGTGAACACTATCGGGCGCCCGTCGATTACTCAGCGGTCGTCTACTGGGAAGAAGCCTCCGGAGAGGTCTCGAATGCCCGCCCTAAGGTGCGCGATATCTCCGAAGCCGGAATGCGCGTTGAGTGCCCGATCCGCATCGCACCCGGTACGGGCGTTTACGTGGAAGTTCCACGCTACGGTTTCCCTATCGAAGCAACCGTCCGCTACTGCGTGCCGGAGGGCGAGGGCTTCCGCATCGGTTTCGAATTCTCGGCTGCGACCCGGCAGTCGATGCAATCCGTTGCAACGGAGGCCGATTATTACGAGGTCCTGCAGCTCAGCCCGAAGGCCGACATGGAAACCGTGCATCGCGTGTACCGCATCATGGCCGCGCGCTTCCATCCGGACAATCCGGAGAGCGGCGACCGGGAGCGGTTTCTGCTGATGAGCGAAGCCTATCGTATCCTGGGCGACCCTGAACGCCGCGCCCAGTACGACGCGCTACGCGGCAGCGAACGCCCGCGCCCCATGCCGTTGTTCCAGGCTCGCGCGTTTGTCGACGAGAAGGAGGGCGAAGTCAATCGCCGCCTCGGCGTGCTGTGCCTTCTTTACGCCCAGCGCCGCCGCAACGCCGAGAATCCCGCCATCTCGCTCCTGGAACTGGAAGAGGTGATGGCGATTCCCCGCGAGTACCTCGAGTTCACTCTGTGGTACCTCAAGCAGAAGAAGTATATCGAGATGAACCAGGGGGCCGATTTCAGCCTGACCGCCACCGGCGTCGATTTCGTGGAGGAGAACACTCCCGCCCACGCTATCCTTCGCAAGCTCATCGGCTCCGCCCCGTGGCAGGAGCCGCAGGAAGGCTTCGCAGCCTCCAGCGTTCAGTAGGCGTCACGTCACCGGCCCGGGATTGAACGGCGACAGAGCATTGGCCAGTTGCCAGTGCTCCGCCCAGGTCTTCGTGCGCCCGCTCGCCACCTCCAGCAGGTAGCGGAAAATCTCTCCGCCGACTTCTTCGATTGTGGCGCGGCCGGTCGCGATCCGCCCCGCGTCGATGTCGATGAGGTCATGCCACTTCTCCGCGAGCGCGGTGCGCGACGAAACCTTTACGACCGGTACCAGCGCGAGACCGTACGGGCTCCCCTCGCCGGTGGTAAAGACGTGCAGGTTCATCGACGCCAGTTGCTGCGTGCCACAGATGAAATCGCTCGCCGGGGTCGCAGCAAAGACCAGGCCTTTCGCCGTGACCTTCTCCCCGTGACCGGCCACTGCCCGAATCGCCGTACTGCCCGCCTTTGCCACGCTGCCCAGCGCTTTTTCCACGATGTTCGCGAGACCGCCCCGCTTGTTGCCCGGCGTGGTGTTGGCGCTGCGGTCCGCATGGCCGCCCGCCAGGTACTCGTCGTACCAGCGCATTTCGCGGATCAGCGCGCGGCCCACGTCCGGCGTCTCCGCGCGCGGCGTCAGCAGGTGTATGGCATCCCGCACTTCGGTGACTTCGGAGAACATCACGGTCGCGCCCGCGCGCACCAGCAGATCGGCTGCGTAGCCCACCGCCGGATTGCACGTCACTCCGGAGAAAGCGTCGCTGCCACCGCACTGCAGCCCCACGACGAGGTCCGCCGCGGGGCATGTCCGCCGCTCCCGCCGGTCGAGCTGCTTCAGGCGTTTCTCGGCCGATTCCAGGATGGCGCCCACGATCTCGGCAAACCCTCGATGGTCCTGCAGGCGGATTACGTTGGACTCACCCAGCACCGGAAGCTGATCGCCCAGAAGCCGCGCCGGCTGCAGCTTCTCGCACCCCAGGCTGACGATCAACGGCTCTCCCATCAGGTTCGCGTGCATTGCGATGTTCCGCAGGGTGCGTATGGGGATCGCCGCGCCGGGCGCGTCGATCGCCACCCCGCAGCCGTAGGAGTGCGTCACCGCCACGACATCATCGACGTTCGGATACCGCGGCAGAATCTCGCTTCGAATCCGCCGCACCGCGTAATCCACCGTCGGTGCCACGCACTGCACGGTGGTCGCGAGCCCCAGAATATTGCGCGTACCGGTGCTGCCGTCCGGGTTGCGGTAGCCCTCGAAGGTGAAACCGGTCAGAGGAGGAAGAGGCGGTGGCACCGCCGTGGCGAGAGGCAGTTCGTCGAGCGGCGGCGCGGCCGGCAAATCGATCATTTCTTCCCGCACCCACGCCCCGCGTGGGATGGCCCGGTTGGCAAGCCCGATGACCTGCCCGTACCGCACCACCGGCTCCCCGGGCTGGAAATCACCGAGCGCGACCTTGTGTCCCTGGGGAATCGCCTCCCGCACCGCCGGCGGACGAGCCCCCTCCGCCT
Organism: Bryobacterales bacterium; assembly: GCA_963778675.1. Lineage (GTDB taxonomy): Bacteria > Acidobacteriota > Terriglobia > Bryobacterales > Bryobacteraceae > CAWCDJ01. The sequence goes on along the minus strand of CAVZVI010000014.1, from coordinate 695,085 downwards.
CCACCACGATCGCCACGTTGTCGCGATCGTTCACGCGTATGAACATACGCTTACGATTCTATTGTTTTCCCGGCGTCCCGGCGTCCCGGCGGCGAAATCAGAATTCGTATCGCAGCCCGAACTGCATCACCCGAGGCTGCGTCAACTGATCCGTATACTTCCCGAACGTCCCCGCTATGGAAATATCGAGCGAAGCCGTATAGGCATCGAACTTCGCCGTGTTGGTCAGGTTGAAGGTCTCCCAGCGGACTTCGAGCGAGTGTTTGCCGTCCCGGTAGGGCATGATGAAGCGCTTCGAGACGTTGGTATCGATGTTAAAGATGCCGTCCCCGCGAATCGGATTCCGGTTGCCGATTTCGCCCGGCATCACATACTGGAACGCATCGATTGCCGTGTTGGGATTCGGGAACATGTTGGGGCCGCCCGTGCCGGCCACGGCCGGAGCGTTCTTCGTCTGGCCCGTGGCGAACGGCTGCAGGTTCCAACTCGCCCAGACGTTGTTATTCCAGTTGGTGGGCCATACTCCGGTCTCGTACACACTCACGGGGAAGCCGCTCGACCAGCGCCATGCGCCGGAAATCTGCCATCCGCCCAGCAGTGCCTGCGCGATGCCGTGCGAATCGCTCAGAAACCTCTTGTGCTGCCCCACCGGAAGGCTGTAAACGCCCAGCATGTTGAACAGGTGCGTGTTGTCGTAGTCGGAGACGCCTCGCGAGAGCCCCGGGAACCAGGGGTTCCAAATAACTCCCGTCGAGTATCCCGCGCGCTCGTTCGAAGAGCGCAGGTCGATCGACTTCGAATACGTGTAGTTCATGTTGACCGACCCGCCGTCGCCGAAGTGCTTGCTGACCGAGAGTTGTCCGCCATTGTAGTTGCCGCTGCCGATCGAGCTGAACACCGACAGGTACGAAAACTGCGGGCTGAAGAAGGTGTACGGTCCCAGGTCGCTGCACCGGTTGCGCGAATCGCAGCCGCCTTGTCCCGCGCCCGTGTCCAGTTGGTAGAGGGCATAGGTCCAGTCGTACATGTTGGCGGCAAACCGGCTGTAGACCACCTGCGTGGCCGTTTGAGTGGAGGTGGCCGCCTTGCTATACAGATCCTCCCAGAACGGTACCTTCTGCACATTGGCGGTAGGCACGCCGGCTACAGCCTGCCGCGCCAGAATGGTCGCCGCCTCGAAGTAGGCCATCCCCGACTTCGGATCTTTCAGGTTTGTGGGCATGGCGGCGTCGCGCCGGACCAGCGACCTCCGCGAGAACCGTCCGACATAGGATGCCTGCACGACCCAGCCGCCCTTGAACTCCCGCTGCACGCTGATATTGGCCGTCATGTTGTACGGCGGCTTGATGGTCGGGTCGATCCCCCGCGTGATGGCGAACGCATCCGGATAAGTGGCCGGAAACTTCGCGCCCGGATCCGGCAGCAAAAGCGATTGCGGAATCTCGTTGACCGCCGTAAAGCGTGGCGTGTAGCCGTGGTCAGGACCGCCGAGGGGTTGGTCAGCGCGGTGGAGAGCCCGAACGCCGTGGCGTCCTGGGATCGCATCAGGCCGCTGCCGAACAGGTCGTAGTACATGCCGAATCCGGCGCGAATCGCGCTGCGTCCCGGCCCCCCGAAGAGGAACTTGCTCAGGCCGCTCTCCGCTTTCGGAGAAAACGCCAGGGCGATGCGCGGCGCGAAGTTCTTTTTATGGAAGTCGTACAGCGGTGTCCCGCCGGGGCCGTTGGAGGGAATGAACTCGATGCGGCCCGCACCCATCTGGCTTTGTCCCTGGTCCGCGAGGGCGCCGCGGATGTTGAACCAGTCGCCGAGCGGGATGTTCGGCGAAACCTGCTGGCCGTTCACTTCATAGATGGGCGGCATCAGCGACCACCGCAAGCCTCCCGTGACCGTCAATGTGCGGGAGACCTTCCAGGTGTCCTGCACGTACATCTCGTATTCGTTGGAGGCGAAATCGCGGTGCACGGCGTTGCCTTCCCCAACCGGGCTGCCGTTTACGAGGTAGTTGTATTGCGCGTTGCCCTGCGTGATCATCCCCATCACATCGGTCACCGCGTAGCGGAACAGAGTGATGCCGCTGCTGGCCATGTCCGTGAACGGCGCGCTCAGCGCCGAACCGCTGCCGGTCAACCAGGAAGCGTTGGCCGACGCGCTCGAGAACGAATTCTGGAAGTCGACCCGCCGGTTGCGGATGAACCGCGCCACCGCGCCGGCCTGGATGGTATGAGCGCCTTTCGTCCAGGTCAGGTCTTCACTGATCGTGTGGGTCGGGATGATCGCGGTGAAGTTCCTCGAGGTCGGAATATTGGGGTCTACGCCGCGGAACGTCACCATGCCGAAGGTCTGCAGGCCGGTCGAATCCGAGCCCTGCCGCGTGATCCCGTAGCGGAAGGTGCTCACCAGCGTCGGGCTCAGAATGTCCGTCAGCCCGGTGGCAAAGCCCTTGTTGTTGCGCAGGGTGACCGTGGCCGGCGCCTGCCCGGGAAGTTGCGGCAGACCCGACTCATGATCGTTCTGCAGGTTCCCGCGGAAGAACACCGTGTGCCGGTCGGCGCTGTCGATGTGATAATCGAGCCGCGTGATGTAGGTATTCCACCGCAGTGGAGTAGGCGCCTTGAACCGGTAGCCCACGAGGTTGAGGTTGTCCCCCACGGTGTAGTCGTTCGGCGCCGGATAGCTCTGGAAGATCTTCAGCGCAGCCTGGTTCACGCCGCGGTCGTCGATTTTCGCCGCGAGATCGTCCGGCGTCACCGTGGCGATCGAGCCGTCCTTCCGCTGGTAGTGCAGGATTCCCTGCCGCATGTCCATCGAGGGCACCGTGCGGACGACGGAGCCGTCCTTGGCATCGCGCCGCCCTTCGTAGTTCGCAAAGAAGAACAGCCGGTCTTTCTTCACCGGGCCGCCTACCGACGCGCCGAATATGTTGCGGATCAGCTTCGGGCGCTCCACTCCCGCCAGGTTGTTGAAGAACCCGTTGGCCGTGGTGAGCGTGTTGCGGTGGTATTCGTAAAGCGACCCGTGGAATTCGTTGGTGCCGCCTTTGGTCACCAGCACGACCTGGGCCCCCGACGTTCGTCCGCTGTCGGCGTTCGCGTTCAGCGTGGTCACGCGGAACTCCTGTACCGAATCGGGCGTCACGCGCAGCACGCTCGTAAAGGCGTTGCGGTCCATCTGATCGTTTACGTCCACGCCGTCGAGCGTCACGTTCGCCTGGTCGCTCTTGCCGCCGTTCACCGCGCCGTTGCGGTCGTTGGTGTCGCCTTCCGTCGTAAAGACTACGCCCGGCTGCAGCGCCAGCAGCCCGACGATGTTGCGCGCGTTGAGCGGCAGCTCCAGAATCGTGTTCGTGCCGATCGCGTTGCCGATGGAGGCGTCCGTCGTATTCACCTGCATCGCTTCGGCGCTCACCGCGACCGTCTCGGAAACCTTCCCGATTTCCAGGGTCAGCGGAAGCGTGGTCGGAAGGTTCACCCGCAGGATCACCTCATTCACGACGGCGTCTGCAAATCCGCCGGCCGATCCGGTCAGTTTGTAGGTTCCCGGAGGCACCTGCGTCAGCGCGTAGCGCCCCGCCTGGTCGGTCTTGGTTTCCCGGCTCAGGCCCTGCGACAGGTTTTCAATTCTTATCGTCGCGCCGGGCACGACAGCGCCCGACGAATCAGTGACCACGCCTGAAAGCGAGGACACGGCCTGGCCCCACACGATGACCGCCGCGAACATAAGCAGATAAAAAAATCTGATGGTCTTCATAAATATCACCCACGCCTAATGAACAAAAGGGATTTACGTGAGTGTAGTGGCTTTTTTGAAATAAAGTCAATAAGGTATGAAATTATCTAATGGATACCGCGCTGCCCGGGAAGTGCACTCCCGCAAAACGGTTCTTCACGCGATCGCTAATTCGTGACCGCCTCTTTGTTCCATTCGGGCGGCTCCACCCCCATCAGGTTGTGCACGAAGAAGTCCTCCAGCAGATGCTGCCCATAGGCGCCGCCCGCGCCATGCCCGCCGCCCGGCACGAACAGCAGGTCGAACTTCTTGTTGTGCCTGATGAGCTGGTTGACCACCTGCAGCGTAGATGCCGGGTCGACATTCGTATCCATCTCGCCCACCACCAGCAGCAGCTTTCCCTGCAGCCGGTACGCATTGTCGACGTTGGACGACGACGCGTACTGCGGACCCACCGGCCAGCTCATCCACTGCTCGTTCCACCAGATCTTGTCCATGCGGTTGTCGTGGCACCCGCTGTTCGACACGGCCACCTTGTAGAACTCCGGATGGAACAGCAGCGCACCGAGCGAACTCTGCCCGCCTGCCGACGTACCGTAGATCCCCACTCCCCTGCCGATGTTTCGTACCAGGGATACTTCGCCGCAACTGCCTTATGCCACAGGATCCGGTCCGCGAACCCGGCGTCCGCCAGGTTCTTGAACGCCACATCGTGAAATGCCTTCGACCGGTTATTCGTCCCCATCCCGTCGATCTGCACCACAATGAATCCCAGTTCTGCCTGCCGCCACCTCGAACAGCACCGGCTGCGCGATATCCAGGGTGTCTCCCGGCTTGGCGTACTCGCGGCTCGAATACTTCGGCTGGACCTGGTCCGCGGGCGACGACTCGATGTAATGGACCTCGCGCTTGTACCCCGGCCGCACCCGGTACGCTACCAGGTATTTCGAATCCGGCGACCACCGGAGCGACTGCAGCGTATAGTAATTTCCCTCCGAGCCGTCGTAACTCAGCGGAATTGCCTCCGCGGCCGCCGCGTCCCTGCTGTGGAGAATCCATGGTCATACCGTCCTCCACATCGTTGCCGAACTCGGCTGGGGGATCGTCGCCGGCGTCCGGCCCGCGTCCGCCGCGTCCGAAGCCCTGCGGCGCCGGCCCCGTCTTGCGGCACGAGTAGTCGCTGAGCGTACACCGCCAGCGATGCCGCCAGCTTCGCGTGGTCGAACGCCGGGGCCTTCGTCAGAGTCTGCGCGTCCGCCAGCACGAACTCGTACCCGCCCTTCACCGACTTGCGATACCAGAAGCGGTTCGCGCCCGCGATCCACGTCACGGGACCGGGCGCGTTCACCACCGGGTTCTGATACTTCTCCCGCAGCCCCTGGGCCCGCACGTAGTCGGCCGGCGTCCCCTGCGCAAACATCAACCAGGGCGCCAGGGCCAGCACGATAGCTTTCATGCCCTCCTCCTGATCACTCCGTAAACCGCTGCGCCGGCCACCACGATGATCAGCCCCGGCCACGTGGTCGACGGCCGGTAGGCAAATAACATGAGCAGCACGATGGAGGCGCCCAGTATGTACAGCGCCGGCACGAACGGATATCCGATCACGCGATAGGGACGGTCCGCTTCGGGCCGGGTTCTGCGCAGCCGGAAAACCCCCGCGATGGTCAGGATGTAAAACAGCAGGGCCGCCGAGATTACGTAATCCAGCAGATTGCTGTAGAGGTTGCCATACTGCCGCGTCTCCACGTTGTAGGTTCGCGGCAGAACCAGCGCCGCGGCCCAGATGCCCTGCACCATGAGAGCCCACCCCGGCACACGCGCCCCGTTGAGCACCCCGGCGCGCCGGAAGAAAAGGCCGTCGTGCGCCATCGCGTAGGTGGCTCGCGCCCCCGCCAGCACCAGGCTGTTCACGCAGCCGAAGGTCGAGACCATGATGGCCAGCGCCATCAGCATCGTCCCGTACCCTGGAAAGATCTGCTGCAGCATGGCCGTAGCCACCCGGTCCGCCGGCGCGTTTTGAATCGCCGGAAGCGGCAGCACCACCAGGTAGGCGATGTTCGCCAGCAGGTACAGCACGATCACAGCCGTGCATCCCAGCGCCATCGCCAGCGGCAAGTTGCGCCGCGGATTCTTGACTTCGCCCGCAATGATCGTTACATCGTGCCAGGAGTCGGCCGAAAACAGCGACCCCGATTGCGCCACGCACAGGGCTACGATCAGCCCGTAAACGCTAGCCGCCGCCACCCCCAGCGACGCGTCGAAGCTGCCCAGCGAAAACGCGTGGCTGAAATTTGCATGTACCGCTCCCGCGTTCCACCCCAGGAACAACCCCGCCAGGATGAGCGCCGCCAGCGCGGCCGTTTTGGCCGAGGTGAACAGGTTCTGCACGATCTTGCCGTACTCCAGGCCGCGCGAATTGGTCCACGTCAGCAGCACGATCACGCCGATCGCTACCAGTTGCGCGGTCGAGAGCGAGACCGCGTAACCCGAAGAAAGGTGTACCGGCGGAACGAGGTACCGGTCTTCCGCCACCGGTGGAAACAAGACCGAGAGGAACCTGGCAAAGGCGACCGCCACTGCCGCGATCGTCCCCGTCTGGATCACCGTGAATAGCGTCCAACCGTAGAGAAATCCCCAGAGCGGCGAGAAGGCCTCGCGCAGATAGATGTACATCCCGCCCGCCTGCGGCATCATGGAAGCCAGTTCCCCGTAGGAAAGCGCCGCGGTGATGGTGAGCACCCCGGTCAGCACCCACGCCATCAGCATCCACCCCGGGCTGTTGATCAGCCGCGACATATCCGCCGACACGATAAAGATGCCCGACCCGATCATGGTTCCGACCACGATCATGGTGGCATCGAACAGGTTCAGCCCGCGGACGAACCCCTCTTCCTGCTTCTCGACGACTCCGGAAGGACGAGACATTGTGCGTGCAGCTTAACCGACCGTCCCTCCGCCCGTCAACTCGCCTTTCCCCGCCTTTCCCCGCCTGTCCCCGCCTTTCGCCGCAGCTCGACATCTCGGCGGTGAATTGAGTCTTTTTGCCCTTCCCGCTCGTATATCCCTGTGAATGGCCACGCTGGCGTTCTCATTGCCGATCACCGCAGACCCGGACCGCAAGGCACTCGCCACGGCCCTGCGCCGCCGCGACCCCGGGTTGCTCGACGCCCTGATCTCGCAATACCAGTACCGCCTATTCCGCTATCTCTTCTATCTCACCGGCGCCCGTGAAACGGCCGAGGACATCTTCCAGGAAACCTGGATCCGGGTGCTCGACCGCGGGCACCTCTACGACGGGAGGGCCCGCTTTGAGACCTGGCTGTTCGCCATCGCCCGCCACCTGGTCGTCGATCTGCAGCGCAGGAAGAAGCCCGAGCCGCTCGCCGATCTCGCCGATCCCCCGGCGGACGCGCCCTCGCCCCTGGAACTCTGCGCCGCCCGGGAGCGTTCGGCCAACATCCAGGCCGCCATGGACCGCTTACCGGCCGTGTTCCGCGAAGTGCTGCTGCTGCGGTTTCAGGAAGATCTCGGGCTCGAGGAGATCGCGGCCATCAGCGGAGCGCCGCTCTCCACGGTCAAGTCGAGGCTCTACCGCGGCCTCGATGCGCTCCGCCGGGCGCTGGAAGGAGAGGGTGTATGAGCGATCCGCATGCCGCCGCAAACGCCCTGATCCTGAAAGACCGCGTGGAAGGCCTCACTGCGGCAGAGCGAGCTTCGCTGGACGGCCACCTGAATGAATGTCCGGACTGCGCCCGCCGCGCCGCCGCTACTGAAAGAGCCCTCCGCGAACTTCGCGGCATTCCGGTCCTGCTCCCGCCGGACCTGGCGGCTCGTACGCAACTGCGCGTCTATCTGCGTGGCGCGCGCCAGCCCGGGGAAGGCGCAGGCTGGGCCCTCTGGGTATCGTTCGGCCTCTCCTGGGCCATCGGCGTAGCCAGCGCCCCCTGGGTCTGGCACGGCTTCGATTGGGTGGGAAACTGGGCCGGCATTCCAGCCCTGCTGGTCAAGATGAGCTTTGCCCTATGGTGGGCCATCCCGGCGCTGCTGACGGTGGCCATTCTGCTCCTGGAACGGGGCAGGCAAGGAGACGAGTTATGGCGAGATTTCAGCAATCGGTAAGCGAACCCTGGAACGAGAAACTGCGGCTGATCCGTTTTCGGATGTCGAAGGAGCGTCTGCGCTTCTCCGACGAGATCCGGCTGGTCCCCGGCTGGCTGGTGGCCTTGATGGTCGCGCTCTTCCTCATCGCCGAAGTCACGGTCGTCACCATGGCGAACAACCACCTCGGCCCGTTTGGCGAAGCCGGTTCCCCCGGAGCCGACTACGGCCCACCCTGGGATGTCCTGATTCCGGCCGCGATCGTGTTCGCCGTCGCGATCCCCGTAGCCATCCTTTTCTTCCTGACTGCGTACGTATATCGCGATGCCCGCCGCCGCGGCATGAACGCGCCCCTCTGGACCTTCCTCGTCATCGTCCTGTTCCCCGCCTACCTGTTCACTGGATTCGTCATCTATTTCCTGGTGCGCGAGCCTCTACCCTTCCACTGCCCGCAATGCGGCACGATGGTCAGCGCGCGCTTCAACTACTGCCCGAGTTGCAAGTACAATCTCCACCCCACCTGCCCCCACTGCACCCGCGAAGTCCGCGACACCGACCACTTCTGCCCCTACTGCGGCAACGACCTGGCTGCGCTACCGGCGGTCCCCTCCGCGCCCTGTACCAACCCCGAGTAACGGCGGTTGTGCCGTTGTACAATGGCACCAACCATGAAAGCGATTGCACGGCCCCGTGCAAGGTGGCAGTGTGAACCAGGAGAACGATGATGAGTGAACAGAAACCCTCGCAGGGTGTAAGCCGCCGGATGTTCGCGGCCGCACTGGCCGCGCCTGCGCTGCTGGCCCAACCGCAGACTGCCCCTCCGCCGCAACCCCAGCGGCGCCGCGGTCCCCAGCCCGAAGTGCCCCCCTTCGACGGGGCCATCGAATTCACTCGCAAGGATGTCGCTCCGAAGGCGCGGCCCTTCCCTCTTACACAGGTGAAGCTTCTGCCCGGCGCCTACCGCGACGCCCAGGAGTGGAACCGAGGCTACATGGCGCGGCTCGACGCTCCCCGCCTGCTCTACAATTTCCGCCAGAACGCCGGACTCCCCACCGGCGACGTCGCAAGCCCGTTCGGAGGATGGGAAGCCCCGGCTGACGGCAAGCACGGCACCGAGCTGCGCGGCCACTTTACCGGCCACTTCCTTTCCGCCAGCGCCCAGCTTTTCGCCGCTACCGGCGACCGGGAGGCCAAGGCCAAAGGCGACGAACTGGTGGCCGAACTGGCGAAGTGCCAGCAGAAGCTCGGCGGCGGCTACCTCAGCGCTTTCCCCACCGAACTGTTCGACCGCCTCGACGCGCTCTCCGGCAAGCCTCGCAATTCCGAGCCCGGCGCGCCCCAGCTTCCCTGGGCGCCCTTCTACACCATCCACAAAATCATGGCCGGCATGCGCGACATGCACCAGCTCGCCGGCAACCAGCAAGCCCTGCAGGTGCTCGAGGGCATGGCCGGATGGGCCGACCAGTGGACCGCCTCCAAGTCTGAAGAGCATATGCAGCAGATCCTCGGCACCGAGTACGGCGGCATGGCCGAAGTGCTTTACGATCTCGCCGCCATCACCAATAACGACCAGTGGGCCAGGACGGCCGACCGGTATACCAAGAAGTGGTTCTTCAACCCCCTGGCCATGCATCGCGACGAGTTGAACCGCGGCCCCAATGGCTTCCCCTTACACGTCAACACGCACATCCCCCAGGTCATCGGCGCCGCACGCCGCTACGAGATCTCCGGCGACATGCGCTTCCACGACGTGGCCGATTATTTCTGGTACGAAATCGACACTGCGCGCAGCTACGTTACCGGCGGCACCAGCAACGGAGAGCTCTGGTACGGCCAGCCTCGGGAGCTGGCGCACGAGCTCAAGGTGAGCGTATCCACCGCGGAGTGCTGCTGCGCCTATAACATGTTGAAGCTGACCCGCCATCTCTATGGATGGACCGCCGATCCGCGCTACTTCGATTACTACGAGCGGCTGATGCTCAACCACCGCATCGGGACCATCCTCCCCGATAAAGGCTACACGCAGTATTACCTTTCGCTCACGCCCGGCGCCTGGAAGACATTCAACAACGAGGACCACTGTTTCTGGTGCTGCACCGGCACCGGCGTCGAAGAGTATTCCAAGCTGGCCGACAGCATCTACTGGCACGATGGAGAGGGCCTCTATGTCAACCAGTTCATTCCGTCAGAGCTGAGCTGGACCGAGAAGGGCCTCAAGCTCCGCCAGGAGACGAAATACCCCGAGGAGCAAGGCACGACCCTGACCTTCACCGCGGGGAAGCCGGTCGCAATGCCCCTCCGTCTGCGCATTCCCGCCTGGCTCGATTCCGCGCCCACCGTCAAGGTCAACGGCCGCGCGCTCGAAGCTTCCGCCGCTCCGGGCAGTTATCTCACAATTACTCGCACGTGGAAGACCGGCGACCGTATCGAACTCGCGCTCCCCATGCGTCTGCGCATCGAAGCCATGCCCGACGATCCGCACATGCAAGCGATCCTCTACGGCCCGCTGGTACTCGCCGGCGACCTCGGCACCGAAGGACTGACCGAAGAAAACACGATCGGCCACAGCGCGCCAACCCCGCAGCGCATCCCGATCGACATCCCGAGCTTCAAGGCATCCGGGTCCTGGCTGAAGCCCGCGGGCGAACCGCTGACCTTTCGCACCACCGGTCAGTCGAAGGACGTAACGCTCGTCCCTCTCAACAGCATCTTCAACAAGCGGTACAGCGTCTATTGGCGGGTAGGGTAGGCCTTTCCCATCGAGAGTCCGGCGCGTGGCGGCGGCATAGATCCCCATCAGCGGAACCATCGGAGCGACCGGCCAGACTGCATGGAGGCGATATTATGCCAGCCTCACCCGCTACAACGCCCGCAAGAACTCCAGCACAGCTTCCTGGTCCTTGGCTCCCACCTTCCGAAACCCGCGCGCGGCCTGCGTAGCCTCCCCCGCATGCCGGAGGATCGCATCCCGCAAGGTCACCGTCGCGCCATCGTGCATCAATCGGGTGCGCAGGCGCACCCCCACAACGGCGCGGTGCGCAACAGGTTTTGTGTCTTTTCGAAATTTGCCGGGGTACACTCCCTCGGCATACGGCCGGACGCCCTCCCGTAATGTTCCGCCGTGGGGATCACGATTTCTCTATGTCGTCGAACTTGGCCTGATCGGCTGTGTGGGTCGCGTCCTCCACCATGCCGTTGCTTTTGTTGTCGAACGCCGCTGGCGCTTCGGGGAACTGGGGCGTCGGCGCACTCTTCTTCCGCTTGTTCTGGCTGCTCGCCGGCGTGAGCATCAAACCGGCAAGTATGGCCGCCGTCAAGACCGGCAGGGCTACTTTGAGAATCATGCTTCCCTCCGGAACGCTGTGGGAACCATGATACATCAGCATCGTTGACAGCGAGCCGGCGATTAGAGGGAGATCAGCCGGAGTGCGCGCGGCACGATTTCCGCTTCAATCGGCAGCGTGCCGGCCGGTTCGCCGTCCACTTCCACGGGCACGCGAGAGTTGGACTCCACTCGCACCCGAAGGGCCTTGGCGTGGCGCACCTTCTTATATGTGAGAAGTTTCCCGGAGTAGAGAATCGGCACGTGGGCAAGAACCTCGGCCAGCGACACGCTTTCCACCAAGGTTACGTCGATCAGGCCGTCATCGATGACGGCCCCGGGCGCGATGCAGATGCCGCCGCCCTGATAGCGGCCGTTGGCCAGCGCGGCGGTGGTGATCCGGTATTCGACCGGCGCCGCGCCATCGATCGAGATGCGGATGTCGTGAACCTCGCCTGCCGCCAGGGGCGGGATGGTGGCGGCCAGATAGCGGAGCGTTGCGGGTAAATGGCGTGGCCATCTGCATGCGCCTTCGGCCACCCGCGCGCCGAGACCAAAGCTCGCCGCGTTGACGGCGAACCGCTCGCCCGTATGGAAGCGAAGCCGGAAAACGTCCACTTCCCGAACGTGTCCCTGTCGAAGGGCACGGATGGCATCGTGAACCCGCGAGACTCCGATCGTCCGGGAAAAATCGCCGCCGCTTGCCAGCGGAATGAGCGCGACCCGTACGTCCGCGCGATCCGGCAGGAGGCCGTTCACCACCTCGTGGAGGGTGCCGTCTCCGCCCGCCGCGATGATCGGGTCATAGCCCGCCGCGGCCAGTTCGCGCGCGAGAACCGTGGCGTGCCCGGGACCCTCGGTGAAGCGAACCGCGACGCTCCCCATTTGCCGCGCAATCCGCGGCCAGGCGCGGCGGGCGGCACCCGCCCCGGCCGCCGGATTCACGACGGCGGCAGGGTTCACACCAGCACATCCAACCCGATGGCGTCATGGTCGGAAAGGGGCACGGCGCGCGACTCCCGCACCTCATGTACGACCGTGGGGTTCCCCACGCGGAGCCCGCGGGCGGCGAACCAGTCCAGCTTGAAAGGACAGCGGCCGTCATGGCGGCGCAGCGACCAGCGAATGAACGGGAAGCACCAGCCCGGCACCCACTCGGCCAGGCTCCCGTTGGCGCGCGGGTCCAGAATGTCGTAAGAGACGGTGCTCTCTCCCAACTGGTTGGCGCCCCGGTAATCGAACCCGCGATCCTCCAGCAGGCGGAACAGTTCGCGCTCGAAGCGCCGGTCGGGATGCAGATAGTGGTTGCGGATTACGTGGTCCACGCCCATCATCACCCGCAGCCAGAAACCCAGGATGGCCCACGACGCATGCGACGAATTATAGGTGCTGGTGTTCCAATCGCCGCCCAGGATGGCCGGCCCGCTCGGCGGAAGCGCGTCGAGAACGGCCTGCATCTGTTCCCTCCGGTGGCGCTGCGTCGATTGAGCGTCGAGGTGCACGGAGGCAGCCACCAGGGAGAGATTGGGAAACTCGATGCGCGCGACGACCGCCTGCTGGCATCCGATGCGCTGCTCCCGGTGAGCCATCTTGTCGACACCGTTTTCGAGCGGGATGAGCCGGATGTCCCGCAAGGGGTAGCGGCTGAGAATGGCATTGCCGTGCAGGCCGAGCGTGTTGGCGCCGGAAGCGTTGCGCTCCACGCCGGAGCCCTTGCCGAGCGCGAGATAGCAGGGCACGAAGACGTGCGCCATCTCCAGGGCGCGGGCAATCTCCTCGGAGACGATCCGGTTGCCGGAACGCGCCATCCCGGCATCCGCCTCGGTCAGCAACAGCACATCGCACTCCCGCAGATAGGGATGGCTGCGCAGCGCTTCCAGTTGGCCGTCGAGCTGGGTGCCGCGCTCGATGTTCCAGGCGACGAAACGGTAGCGCGAGCGCGCGGGCGCAGCCGCGGTCCGGAAATCGCGGATGTCCGGAGTGTTCTGAATGCGCTCGATGGCCGGCAGCAGTGCGCGATAGACGGGATGCGCGACCAACTCGCTGGCCGAGCGGCAGGCTGCCAGAGTCTCAAGCTGTGGAAGGATCTCGGGAAGGATGGCCGCATACAGCGGCTTGGCGTCGTGGCCGGGGTTAGGAGCGGTCATGCGGTCGCGTACACCCGTATGGTAGTACAGTAGCCAGGCGTCCGTTTCCGTTCCGGCTCGACCTCGACAGGTTGGCCCCATATTTGCTACACTAATTAGGTAATCATTGTGGTACTATTGTCCGATCACTCTATCCGCACTACGCTGGTACCCGATTCCCCCTGCAATCCCTTGAGGAGAAAAGCTTAGCAAATCTATGGCTTCCAATACATATTCCCAGGGCGCCCAAGTCGAACACCTGAAGTTCGGTTTGGGGACGGTTCTGTCGAGCAGTGAAGAGCGCATCGTGATCAAGTTTGATGACCACGGTGAAAAGAAATTCGTCACCGGCATGGTGATGGGCAGCCTGAAAAAGAGCGACCGCCAGCCACCCGCGGAAAAGAAGGGCTCTCGCAGGAAGAAAACGGCACCCGCCACGGCATAGGGCATCGGAAGAGGACTTTTTAGTTGAACGCACGCCAAAAGAGATTGTTCGAAGAGGCCCGGAAGCGCAACCCGGAGCTGAAGATCCCGACCGAAACGCAAGCACCGTCCGATTGGACGGAGGCCGACCTCGCGCTGATCAAGCAGGGCGTCGGCGACAAGTCCGGGAGACCCGCGCAAGCCGCCGGCGAAGCGCACGATGCCGGTGAAGTACCTTCCGGCGAGCAGAAAGGGTCGGTCGTGACCTACTTTGAGGCCAAGGGTTTCGGCTTCCTGCGGCCGGACGATGGAGGGAGAGACATCTTCTTCCACGTGTCGCGGCTGGTGGAAGGCCTGGCGACAGACCTGCGTCCGGGCACGCGGGTTTTCTACGAGTTGGGGATGGACCGGACCGGCAAGATGGCGGCTTCGAGCATCCGCATCGCACCGCCGGAATAGCATCCGCGTCAGGTATAATCAGTTAAGCATCCCCCCGCATCCTTCAGAGCGGGGGGTATCACGTTCTCATGTTCGACAACTTATCGGATAAGCTGCAGCGGGTATTCAAGAACCTGCGCGGCGAAGGCAAACTTTCGGCTGAAAACATGGAAGCCGCGCTGCGCGAGATCCGCATGGCGCTGCTCGAAGCCGATGTTAATTTCCGGGTTGTCAAGCAACTGATCGAGAACATCAAGCAGAAGGCCATGGGAGAGGAAGTGCTCACAGCACTCTCCCCGTCGCAGCAGGTCATCAAGATCGTCCACGAGGAGCTGATCAAGATCCTCGGCAGCCACGAATCGAAGCTGCGGTTCGCCAACGAGCCGCCCAGTGTTTTCCTGATTGTGGGTCTGCAGGGATCGGGCAAGACGACCTCGACCGGCAAGCTGGCTCGCTGGCTCTCGAAGAACGGCCACCGGCCGATGGTGGTCTCGGTGGACGTCTACCGCCCGGCGGCGCGCGAGCAATTGAAGGTGATCGCGAAAGAGGTCGGCCAGCCGATTTATGAGGGGACGCCGGAGGAGACGCAGCCCCTCGACCTTTCGCGGAGCGCGCGGCGCGAGAGCGTCAACAACGGGCGCGACGTGCTGCTGGTGGATACGGCGGGACGCCTGCATATCGACGAACAGCTCATGACCGAGTTGCAGCAATTGAAAGAGCAACTGCAGCCCGTCGAGATTCTGTTCGTGGCAGACGCCATGACTGGTCAGGACGCGGTGAAATCGGCCGATGAGTTCCATAAGCGGCTCGGAATCACCGGGGTCATCCTCACTAAGATGGATGGCGATGCGCGCGGCGGCGCGGCGCTTTCGATCAGGCACGTCACCGGGCAGCCGCTGAAATTCGTGGGTGTGGGCGAACGGTTCGACGCGCTCGAACCCTTCCACCCCGACCGAGCGGCCAACCGCATCCTCGGCATGGGCGACATCCTCTCCTTCATCGAGAAGGCGGAGGAGGCCATCGACAAGAAGAAGGCCGTGGAGATGCAGCGGAAGCTCATCGAGAATGATTTCACGCTCGAGGACTTTCGCGACCAGTTGCGGCAAATCCGCAAGCTCGGCCCCCTGCAATCGCTCCTGGGCATGATGCCCAAGGTGGGGATTCTCAAAGAGCTCAAAGACGTCAAAGTGGATGAGAAGGAGATCAACCACGTCGTAGCGATCATCGATTCGATGACGCCGCACGAGCGCGATAACCACATGATCATCAACGGCAGCCGCCGTAGGCGAATCGCCAAAGGCAGCGGGACGTCGGTGCAGGAAGTCAACCAGTTGTTGAAGCAGTATTCGCAGGCGCGGAAAATGATGAAGTCGTTTTCCGGCGGCATGATGGGGAAGAAGCTGGGGAAAATGAAAATGCCCCCCGGATTCCCGTTCGGCGATTTTCCCGGCGGCCCCGGGAGATGAGATCTTACATGTTGGAGTTTCGATGCTGATGATTCGCCTGGCGCGTTTCGGCGCCAAGAAGAAGCCGTTTTACCGCGTTGTCGTGATTGAAAAGGAGCGGGCCCGGAATGGCCGCAGCCTGGAAGTAGTCGGCCATTACAACCCCGTGACCAACCCGGCGCAGGTGCTTTTGAAGCACGACCGGATCGAATACTGGACCAAGAATGGTGCCCAGTTATCCGAGACCGTCCAGCGGCTGATGGAGAAGAACCCCGCCGCCGTAGTAGCCGAACCCGTGGCCTAAGCAACGCTAGCCGCTTGTAACTGTAAGAAACAGAACGGGCATGGATGCTCCTGCCCGAGAATTTTCCTCTTTCCACCCTCGACGTTCAGGTACCATGAGCTTTAGGGAGGCGGGGTAATGAGACAGCTCATTGAAGACATTGCGAAAGCTCTGGTAGACATCCCGGAGGAAGTATCTGTCCGAGAAGTGCAGGGAGAGCAGGTTACGGTGCTCGAGTTGAAGGTAGCCCCCAGCGATCTCGGCAAGGTGATCGGCAAGCAGGGCCGGACGGCGCGCTCGATTCGAACCATTCTCGGGGCAGCCGGCATGAAGTTAAACCGCCGCTTCACGCTGGAAATCCTCGAGTGAGCGATTCCGAAGCCGGTTGGGTGACGGTGGCCGTGCTGGGCAAGACACGCGGCAACCGGGGCGAGATTACTGCGTTCGCGCTCAGCAGCAAGCCGGAACGCTATCAGCAGCTCCAGGACGTCAGTCTGTTCGACGCTTCCGGACAACTGCTGCGAACGGCGGAAGTGGAATCCGCCTGGTTCCATTCCGGCACCCTGATCTTCAAATTCCGCGGGATCGATTCCATTTCCGAAGCTGAGACGCTGGCGCGCGCGGAAGTGCGCGTGCCGGTAAGCGAGCGGACAGCGCTCGACGAAGGCGAGTTTTTCGACTCCGATCTGATCGGCTGCGAGGTGGTGGACCGCCGGACCGGGGAATCGCTCGGGCACGTCACGAACCTCGATGACGGCGGAGGCACCGGACTGCTGGTTCGTAGACGGCGGCCTGCTGGTCCCGTTTGCCCGTTCCATCTGCGTGGAGATCGACCCGCCGGCGAAGCGGATCGTAGTGGAATTACCTGAGGGCCTCAAGGATTTGAACCGCCCGTGATCTTCCACGTGCTTACGATTTTCCCGGAGTTTTTCGAAGGACCGTTTGCCCACGGCGTGGTGAAGCGGGCGAAGGATGCGGGTTTGCTCGATATCCGCATCCACGATCTGCGCGACTGGACGTCCGACCGCCACAAGACGGTGGACGACCGCCCTTTCGGAGGCGGCGAAGGCATGGTCTTGAAGGCGGAGCCGATCTTCCTGGCCGTGGAATCCCTCTGGCCGGAGCGCCAGGAGGGGCAAAAGGTGATCCTGCTTTCGGCGCAGGGACGCATGTTCGACCAGGCGATGGCGAACCGGCTGAGCCGGGAGAGGGAACTCCTGCTGATTTGCGGGCGGTACGAAGGCGTGGACGAGCGGGTCGCCGAGCACCTGGCGGATGAAGAGGTCTCGATCGGCAACTACGTGTTGAGCGGCGGGGAACTGGCGGCGGCGGTGGTCGTGGACACCGTGGCACGCCTGCTGCCGGGAGTGCTGGGTAACGAAAGCTCGGCGGCTTTCGAATCGTTTCAGGAGACCGGCCATGGCGAAGGCTTGCTCGACTGCCCGCACTGGACGCGCCCGGCCGAGTTTCGGGGCTGGAAGGCCCCGGAGGTCCTGCTGAACGGCAACCACGAAGAGATTCGCAAGTTCCGCAAAGGCGCGGCTCTCGCAGAAGACGGCGCGGCTGCGGCCCGATTTGCTAAGATAACTGTTTCAAGGAATTTCCATGCAGAACGCGCTGTTGACCAAGTTCATAAACAAGAATAAGCGGAGCGACATTCCGACCTTCCGGCCGGGCGACACGATCCGCGTGCATGTCAAGATCAAAGAAGGCGATAAGGAGCGGTTGCAGGCATTCGAAGGCACGGTGATCGCCCGCAACAACATCGGGATGGGCGAAAGCATCACGGTGCGCAAGGTCAGCTTCGGCCAGGGCGTAGAACGAATTTTCCCGGTCAATGCGCGGGTGATCGATCACATCGATGTCGTGCGGACCGGGCGGGTGCGGCGCGCCAAGCTGTACTATCTGCGCGGGTTGCGAGGCAAAGCCGCCCGCCTGAAAGAACGCACTTAAGCAACCGACAGGCTCTTCATGCGACCCGAGCCGGCGGGTAGCAAATTCCGTTGTGAGGCGACACTCGAACGAGAGTTGCGCGTGCGCGGTTTTGCGGCCGTCGCAGGGGTCGACGAGGTCGGCCGCGGGTCTCTGTTTGGCCCGGTCGTGGCGGCGGCGGTGATCCTTTCTCCGGATCGCCCGGTCCGTGGCTTGAACGACAGCAAAGTGCTCGAGCCCGAAAGGCGCGAGGTTCTGGCCGAGCGGATCAGGGAGCGCGCCGTGGCCCACGCTGTTGCCGCGGTGGACGCGGCCGCGATCGACCACATCAACATCTACCAGGCTTCCCGCGTCGCGATGCGCATGGCCGTGAGCCGCCTCGACCCACAACCGGACTTCCTCCTCGTGGACGCGGTGGCAATCGACCTACCGCTTCCGCAGCGCGCTCTGATCAAGGGCGACGCGCGATGCCACGCCATCGCGGCGGCTTCAATTCTCGCGAAGGTCTGGCGCGATGCCCTGATGCGGGTCTGGGACGCCGTGTTTCCCGAGTACGGGCTGGCTTCGCACAAAGGTTATTCCACGCCGGAACATTACCGGGCACTCGAGCGCTACGGTCCGACTCCGCTGCACCGCCTCAGCTTCGAACCGGTCCGCGCCCATTCCCGATTTCCCATAGACTACAATCCGCAGATGGAGCTATTCGACACGGCAGGCGCCGCATGATGCCGACCGAACCGGAAGCCAAGGGTATTCCGCCGGCCGCAAGCGAGACCTTGCCGGGACCGATCCCCGTTAGCATGCCCGAATACCGCTGGTACCACAAAATGTCGGCAGTCCTCTTCATTACCTTCTGCCTGGAAATCGGGTTTTTTCTGACGGTGTTTCCGTGGACCGAGTACTGGGACAATAATTTCTTTTCCTCCTGGATTCCGCAGTGGCACCAGTATTGGGACAACATGTACGTGCGCGGGGCGGTGAGCGGATTGGGTGTGGTTAACCTGTACATCTCGCTGGTGGAGATGTTCCGGCTTCGCCGCTTCGGGAAGAACGGCTGACGCGCAGGCACCGCTGAGAGCCAATAAAAAAAGCGGCTGCCGTCTCTGGAGGGATCCGATAAGAGGCGAAACGGCAACCGCGACAGTGTCTCTATTTGCGCGTTAGACGATCGCTTATGATCGTAATCGATTCCGGGCGTCCCGGACAGTCTATCTTTTGTACAATCGGTCGTAACTCACTGGTACTGAACGATGATTCGCGAGAAGCTGCTTCTGGTGCTCGGGGCGATTCTTCTGGTGAGCTGGTTTTCGCGGCCCATTTCCGACCCGGACTTCTGGTGGCACCTGAAGACCGGCGAGTATTTGTGGGAAACGCACCGGCTTCCAGTACCCGACCCGTTCGCCTACACGACAGCGGGGGCGGGTGAAGCCTATGCCGGCGAGGCGCTGACGCGGCACTTCAACCTGACGCACGAATGGCTGGCTCAGGCGATGATGTACGGGGTTTGGCGCGTCGCCGGCTT
Source organism: Bryobacterales bacterium (assembly GCA_963778675.1). Lineage (GTDB taxonomy): Bacteria > Acidobacteriota > Terriglobia > Bryobacterales > Bryobacteraceae > CAWCDJ01. The sequence continues at coordinate 675,764 of CAVZVI010000014.1, read as the reverse complement.
TGCCGGGATCGCGATCGCCAGGGCCCTGCTGCTGGCGGCATTTTGCGGTCTCGCCGGGCTGGTGGTGTGGCGCCGCTGCGGTGGATTCTACCGCTCTCTGGCGGCCGCGCTGGCAGCCGGAGCGGCCGCGTCCGGCTTCGCGGTGGACCGGCCATACCTGGTGACGTTCCTTTTGCTGGGGACGTTCGTGGCGCTGCTCGAGTACCGGCGCCGGCTGTGGCTGCTGCCGCCGCTGATGCTGGTCTGGGCCAACTGCCATGGCGGATACTTCCTTGGGCTGGTAGTGCTGAGCGCCTACGTAGCGGAAGCGCTGTGGCGGCGGAAGCCGGATGACCGCGCGCTTTTCATTTCCGCCGCCGCCACCGCCGTGGTCTCGGGGCTGAATCCGAACGGCTACCACGTTATCGAAATCCTGCTGCATTACCGGGGGAGCTTTCTGACCTCCCGGCTGCTGGAGTGGCAGCCGCCGGCTTTGTGGCCCCCCAGCGCGTTCAGTGTCCTGCTGGCGGCCGGAGCAGCGGCGCTGGTGTGGCAGCGCAAGCGGGTTCGCGTCTCGGACTGGCTGCTGTTCGCAGCGTTCGCGGCGGCGTCGCTGGCGGCACGGCGCAACACGGTACTGATCGGCTGGTTCGCCCCGATCGCCATCTTCTCGTACGTCCGGCCTTGGAAGAAGCTGCCGCGGTATCTCGTGCCCGCCGCGGCGGCGGCCATGGTGGCCGGTATGGCGGTCTTTGGATCGTTTCAGCCGCGCGTGGAGAACTGGAGATGGCCCTCAGGCGCCGCCGATTTCCTGCTGGCACACCACGCCGGCGGACACCTGTTCAATACCTGGGAGTTCGGCGGATACCTCATCTGGCGCCTATGGCCGCAAGAGAAGGTTTTCGTCGACGGCCGCGCGCTGAGCGAATCGGTATTCCAGGACTACGCGCGGATCCTTTACAACCATGATGCCGGCGACGGAAAGCCGGATGCGCAGCAACTGCTCGGCCGCTACGGCGTCGAGACCATCGTAATGAACGGGTTCGAATACGGGAATGGCCTCACTTACCTGCTGGCCCCCGCTTTGGCCGATCCGCGGCAGACCGAATGGAAGCTGGTCTACGGCGACTCCGCCGCGATGGTCTTCATGCGCCACCTGCCGGCGGGCGTGGAGGCGCAGCCCGGGTTGCGCGTGTTCGACTATCTGGAGCAGCAATGCGACGCGCACCTCACGCACGAGCCAAAATATCCTCGATGTGCGCGGGCCCTAGGCCAGGTCTTTTCGAAGGTCGGCGACTTCCCGCGGGCACGCCGCTGGCTGGGGCGCTACATCGAGTTGAAAAGCGAGCCGGACCGGGAGGCGGAAGACGCCTGGCGAAGGCTGGCGGCGGCGGGGTACTAGCAGCCCGCAGTCACCGCTGGTACAACGCATCGCTGAGGCCGCGGTGGGCGGACATCAGCTTCTCGATATCGGCGATTTCGATGGGCACGAAAGCGGAAAGGTTCTCGTATCCCGTTTCCGTCATCAGGATGATGTCTTCGAGCCGAATGCCGATGTGCTCTTCGGGGATTGTCATCGCCGGCTCGATGGTAAAGATCTGGCCGGGCTCGAGCGTTTCGGTGGGGTTGCGCACGTCGTGCACTTCCATCCCGACGGTGTGCCCCAGGCTGTTCGAACGGTTGTTCCGATAGCGCTCCACGAACGCCGTTGCGGCCGCCTTGATCCGGTCGTCGGTGAACGGGTAAGCGGCCATTACGGCATCCATTTTGACGACTGCCTGCTTCATGATCTCGTCCGGGCGCGCGTGGACCTGGATCGAGCTCATGAGCGCCCGGTAGAGCCGCAGGTAGATGTTGTAGAACTCCTTCTGGCGCGGCGTGAACCTGCCGCTGGCGGGGAAGACACGCGTCACATCCGAGCAGTAGTACTTGTAATCCGGTGCGTAGTCGAACTGCACGAGGTCGCCATCGCGGAGCACTGCGGTGTCCTTGTGGTAGTGCGAGTAGAACGTGTTGGGGCCGGCGGCGATCAGCGCAAAATACGCGGGTCCATAGGATCCGAACTTCTTGAAGACGAACTCGGCATCGGCCTGCAGTTCGTATTCGTGCATGCCGGGCCGGGCGTCCCGCATGGCTTCGATAATCGCCTTGCCGGTGATGCCGGTGGCTTCGCGGATGATCTGGATCTCCAGGGCGTCCTTGGTGCCGCGGAGTTGGTCGAGGATGGGGTCGAGGTCGCGGACGGGAGAGTTCGGCGCCGCGGCCTCGATCTTGCCGAGGAAGGCCTCCTCACGCGAAGGACGGCCGTCCCACGGATCGTTCTTCGTGGCGCGCGCGAGCGCGGCGGGGTCGAAGGCGGAGGCGCTGCCGAGCACTTCCGGGCGATGGGGAGTGTAGATCGTGCGTTGCTCGGCGGCGAATCCGGCCAAGGCCTTGCCGAACTCTTCGCGCGGTAGAACCGCCTCCATGCCGGTGGTACGGACCGCCTCCTCTCCGGGGTAGAGCCCCGGACCGAACATGAACTTCTCGCGCCTCTCGTTGCGCGGATTCAGGAACAGTGTGGATCGCCTGGTGCGGCCGTCGATCACGAGGATGGCGCGCGGCTCCACGACTCCGGAGACGTAGAAGAACTGGTTGCTCTGGCGAAGCGGCTGTTCGCCGGGACGTTCGGTTGTGCCTTGCAGGATGGCGACGCCGTCGCCGATCGCCGCCATGACGCGGGCGCGGCGCGCGGCATATTCGGCGGGCGGAAAGACGTCGGTAATCACCGGCTGCGCGGACAGCGGCGCGAGGGTCAGGACTGCCATGAGAAGCATGCGCATCGCATTCACCGTTTGGAGAATTTCGCGTCCATCAGGATCCACGTATTGGGATCCAGCTTAACAGTGGCCGGCTCCGACGCGACCGCGATCTCGAAATGCTGCTGCTTCGAACGCATTTCGACCTTCTCGATCTTGCCGTCGATTCCGATTTCGAGCGGCAGACGGTAGGCGTTGCCGGCCTGCGTTTGGGCCAGATCGATCACAATCTGCTTCGCCGGCGCATCATACTTCCAGCCCCCTTCGACGACCGGATAGCCGGCCCGGTACATCCATTGCTGAAAGAACCAGCCCAGGTCCGTGCCCGAGACTTCTTCCATCACGTTGCGAAAGTCGGCGGTAGAGGCGTTGCGATCGCGGTACCGCCTGTAATATTCGCGAATGCCGGCCCAGAATTTCTCCGTGCCGATCTGTCCGCGGAGAATGTGCAGCGTCCACCCGCCTTTCTGGTAAACGATCTGGTTGGGGATGCCTTTCCAAGGTTTGTTTTGCACCACGGCCACTCCGGGCAGGTGCTTTTGGGCGGCGAAAATCCGGGAGCGTGCGCGTTCCAGACCGGCAATAAAGGCGTCGCGGCCTTCGTAGTGCTCAGTGTCCAGCAGCGCAAAGTACGTGGCGAAGCCTTCGCTCAACCAGACATCGTCCCAGTCCTTTTCGGTGACCGAATCGCCGAACCACTGGTGCGCGGTTTCGTGCGCCACCAGGCCGGTGGCCGGACGGCCGGTCACAGTGTTCTCGCCGTAGAAGATCGAACTGGCGATCTCCATGCCTCCACCGTTTCCGGCGGATTGCACGGCGGCGAGCTTGTCATACGGGTACGGGCCGATGTGCGAACTGAAGAATTCGATGGCCTGCCGGGTAGGCTCTTCGAACGTGGCGATTCCGGCGTCGCGATCCTGGTGGTAGACCCAGGTCTGAAGCGGAACACCCTCCGCCCGGCCGAACCGGCGCGCCGCGAACTGCGCCACTCCGATGCTGTAGAGCCACGTGGCGATCGGCTCGGATTGCTTCCAGTGCGTGGTGCGGCGCCCGTCTCCCAGATCGATCGTCTCTGCCAGCAGCCCATTCGCCACTACCTGGTATTTCGCCGGAGCAGTGACAATGAACTCGCCGGTGGCTTTGTCGTAGGGATGATCGACCGTAGGGAGCCACTGGCGCGCGAAATCCGGCCAGTTGGATGCAAAAAAACACCGCTCGCCGTATTTGTTTTTGAGGATTTTCAGGCCGTCGGCTGGGATTCCATGGTACTTGACCGTGAACTCGCGGAGTTCGCCGCGGTCCGGGGCGGAAGGAAGTGTGAGGTCGAGCCGGTCGGCCTGGTGCACGTGAGGAATGGCGGCACCGACGGAAGTGACTTCATCCACGGTCATGCCTTTGCCGCCGGCGGGAGATGCGAGATCGAACGCGATCCGGGTCACGCCGGTTTCGACGAAGCGCACGACGATCGTTGTATCGCCCGAGATCTCGTCATTCTGATCGCTCAGCGATACGCGGAAGACATAGTGCTGGACGTCGATGCCGGGCTGCCGCGGGTAGGTATCGGCGAAAAGTCCGGGCGCGCACACCGCCGCAGCCAGCAGCAGATATTTCCTCATCAGGCCCCCTTAAGGAGACCTTACTATACTGCGGACTGCGGCGGGTGCGGGGTCAGGCGGCGGCGTTCAGAAGATTGGCGAGTTCGTCGAGTTCGGATTCCAGGCGGCGCCGCTCGCAGACAGGCAGATCATAGACGAGCGGCAGCAGACGGCTCACTTCGCCGTGAGCTTCAATGGCGCGCGCCTGAAGACATTCGTCATAGCTGCGTGCAAGGGCAAGCCCCGAATCGAGCTCACGCCGAATCAGCGTCAGAAGCTGGCGATCGGTTTTCGAGCGTAACTCCTTAAGCTTAGGCGATTCCGATCTCTGGTTCATAACGTCGACCTACTGTTACTTAATTAGACGCACGAACCAGGGGTTTCGATTAGCAAAAGCGCGAAAAATTTCTGGAAAACGGGGCCGCCGGTATAAACCGGACCGGCCCCGGACAGCTATTGGAGCTCGATCGTTTCGACGTGCAGGACGTCCCCTTCCATCGTCCCGTCTACTTTAGCGTTCACCGCGCCTGCAGGCGCCGCGGGGTTGGCAGACCGGTCGGCTCGACTCTTGATGGCCTCGGTGGCTTTGGTATTTCCGTTCGGGTCCAGGCGGTAGACTTTTCCGGAAGCTTCGAGCAGAAACACGGACGTACTGGTGGTGGCCTCACAGGATTTGGCGGTCTTGGAGTGCTCGTAGCATGAGGCATCGAGGAGTTGTCCGGTCCAACTCTCGGCAGTTGCCAGGGCGGTGCAAACAGCCGCCAGCCCGATCAATGTAAGCAGTCTTCGCATATTCCTCTTCCTTTCAGATTCGAAACGTCGAAGGGCGCATTGGTCCGACTATGAGCAATCCGTCGGCCATGTACTCATTTTCAGCAGCTTGGCAACCGCCGCGAGAGGTAGCGGCAGACACGCGGTAAAAACTGCATGCAAGAAAGACCCGCTACAGGACCCGATTCCCTGCAATATAGACGGCGCGGGCCGTATCGCGTCCGAAGAAGTAAGGGAGTTCGCGGTAGTCTCCGGCGTCATGGATTGCGAAATCCGCCAGTTTGCCTGGTTCAAGCGAGCCGAGCTCCGCGCCGCGTCCGAGGCTATAGGCAGCATTGATGGTCGCTGCGGCGATGGATTCGGCGGCGGTCAGTTTCAATTGTGTGGCAGCGAGCGATAGAACCATCGGCATGGACGCCGTGGGGGAAGATCCGGGGTTGAAGTCGGTGGCAAGAACGATAGGCAATCCGAGTTCGATCATGCGCCGCGCATCGGGATAGTGCGCGAGGCCCAGAGCGTAGACGGAGGCCGGCAGCAGCACCGGTTGCACCCCGGCGGCCGCGAGCGCGGCGAGGCCCGACGCCGTGGTCGCTTCCAGATGATCGGCGGTGGCGGCGCCGACTTCCGCGGCCAGGCGCGAACCTTCATCTGGAGTGAACTGGTCCGCATGGATACGGATGCCCAGACCACTTTGGCGAGCGGCGGAGAGTACGACACGCGCCTGCTCATAAGGAAATACGTTCGGCTCGCAAAAAACGTCGCAATATTTCGCGAGTTTTTCCATTGCGACCCTCGGAAGCATCTCGCGGGTAACAACCTCCACGTAATCGTCGATGCGTCCCCGATACTCGTCGGGAACCTCGTGGGCGCCGAGAAAGGTCGGCACGACGCGTAAGCCCCCTTCCTTGCCCAGACGCTGGATAACGCGCAGGATTTTCAACTCCGATTCGAGGGATAGCCCGTAGCCGGACTTGGCCTCGATGGTAGTGGTGCCGCCGCGGAGAAACCACTGGCTGTACCGGCGGAAGCCCGCCAGCAGTTCCTCCTCGGAAGCGGCGCGTGTTCGCCGAACGGTCGACCGGATGCCGCCGCCGCGTGCCGCGATCTCGGCATAGGTCACGCCCTGGTTGCGCTCCTCGAACTCGGCGGCGCGATTTCCCGCGAAGACCGGATGGGTGTGGGCGTCGACGAATCCGGGAAGCACGATCGCGCCGCCGGCGTCCACCACTTCGGCATCCGGACCCAGCAGCGGCTCAATCTGCCCGCGGGCGCCGGTGGCTTGGATCCGGCCATCGCACACCAGCATCGCACCGTTTGGAATCACCGCGAGGTCTCTCAATTCCGGACCGGTGCGGGCTCGCGGCGGCCCGGCCATCGTCACGAGTTGGCCGGCGTTCCAGACGGCCAACCGGCTCACGCGGTCTCCATGGGACGCTTGACGCCGTGCTCGCCGGCGAAGCGAATTGCCTCCTCGTAGCCGGCGTCAGCGTGGCGGATGATACCGGTGCCGGGATCGCTGGTCAGGACGCGCTCCAGGCGGCGCTCGGTAACGTCGCCGCCATCCGCCACTACCACCATTCCGGCATGCTGCGAATAGCCGATGCCGACTCCGCCGCCGTTATGTATGGAAACCCACGAAGCCCCGGCCGCAGTATTCACCAGGGCATTCAGCAGGGGCCAGTCGGCGATGGCGTCGGAGCCGTCGCGCATGGCTTCGGTCTCGCGAAACGGCGAAGCCACGGAGCCGGTGTCGAGATGATCGCGGCCTATCACGATCGGCGCTTTGATCTCGCCCTTACGGACCAGCCGGTTCATGGCTACGCCGAACTCGGCGCGCTCTCCGTAACCGAGCCAGCAGATGCGCGCCGGCAAACCCTGAAAACGAATCCGCTGCCGCGCCATGGGAATCCAGCGGGCCAGCGCTTCATCCTTCGGAAAGAGCTCGAGCACGAGGCGATCGGTGCGGTAAATGTCTTCAGGGTCTCCCGAAAGCGCCACCCAGCGGAACGGCCCGCGCCCCTCGCAGAAGAGTGGCCGGATGTACTCCGGGACGAAGCCGGGAATGTCATACACGCCGGCGACACCGGCCTTGGCTGCCTGGGTGCGGATGTTGTTGCCGTAATCGAATGTCACCGCGCCGGCCTTTTGCAGCGCCAGCATTCCGGCGACGTGCGCGCCCATGGCGCCGATCGACCGGGCCATGTACTCCTCGGGGTCGCGCGCCCTCAGCGCGCGAGCCTCCGCGAGCGACATGTGATTGGGGACGTAGCCGTTCAGCGGGTCGTGCGCGCTGGTCTGATCGGTGAGAACGTCGGGGACCATGCCGCGGCGCGCGAGTTCAGGGATCACGTCGGCACAGTTGCCGACAAGGCCGACCGAAAGCGCGCTGCCGCTTCCTTCCGCCTCGCGCATCATGCGCAGGGCCTCATCGAGGTTGCGAGCCATATGGTCGCAATAGCCGGTCTCCACGCGGCGCTGGATACGCTGCGGGTCGACGTCGATACCGAGGAAGCGGGCGCCGTTCATCGTAGCTGCAAGCGGCTGCGCGCCGCCCATCCCGCCCATGCCGCCCGAAACGATCAGCTTGCCGTTGAGCGATCCGCCGAAATGCTTCCGGGCGACTGCGGCGAACGTCTCATACGTGCCCTGCACAATGCCCTGGCTGCCGATGTAGATCCACGAGCCGGCGGTCATCTGGCCGTACATCGTGAGACCCATCTTTTCCAGCCGCGTGAATTCCGCGAAGTTCGACCAGTGGCCGACCAGGTTCGAGTTGGCGATCAGGACGCGCGGCGATTCCGGGTGTGTGCGAAAGATGCCGACCGGTCGCCCGGATTGCACCAGCAGGGTCTCGTCGTTTTCGAGCGATTGCAGGGCGCGAACGATGGCGTGGAATGACGGCCAGTCACGCGCGGCGCGTCCGGTGCCGCCGTAGACGATCAACTCGTCGGGCTTCTCGGCCACTTCCGGATCGAGATTGTTGTGAATCATACGAAGGGCGGCTTCCTGGTGCCAGCCCTTGCACGTGATGGCGCTTCCGCGAGGTGCCCGAATTGCGGTGGTGAGGCTCATGTCACGCTCCGAGGAAATGATAGCGCAGTCTCAGGTTAAGCCCACCGCGGCCAGGCGCTTCTCTACAGTTCCGCGGAAAGCTTCATCCTGGATGGAATCGAGGTTGATCTTCACGTTCTCCAGAACTCCGGCCTTGGCCGCGGTAACGAGCGCTTTGGCGACCGCAAGATCGGATGCGAACTTCGCGGGAATCTCCAGCCGCTCCAGCCGGCCGTGCATCAGCGAGGCTCGCTCCAGCACTTCGAGCGGAACCTCGGCGGCGCCGTGCAGCGCTTCTTCCACGTAGGGCGCGCGCTCGTCCTTGGGACGCTTGTATGCGGCCATCACGCGCTGGAAGGCCTCGGCGTCACGGTCCACCGCTTCGGTGAAGAAGCGGCGGTCGTCTTCGAAGGCGCCGGGGTCCTGTTTGGAAAGCCGCGTCACCATCGCGCCCAGTGCGGCGGCCATCGCCGCGGCGGCGGCCGAGGCGCTGCCTCCGCCGGGAGTGGCGGTGGGCGCGGCCAGCGCATCCAGAAACTCAGGGAGCCCGCTGCGCGACGCCAGCGCTTCGGCGATGCGGTTTTCGAGCACCAGTTCGGGGCGGAAGTTTTCGAAGCGAAGGAAGTAATCGGCCGACATCTCGATGGCCTTCTTCGGAATCAGGCCGACGATCTCGCTTCCCACCACCGGCACGCCGTAGCGCTCGGCCTCGCGCCGCACCGTCTCGAAGACCAGGTGCATGGGGGTCTGCTCGAAATCCGTGAGATTGATGGAGACCTGCGCCAGGTTGCGAGAGGCCAGCGTCACCCCCATCGATTTCACGAAGCGAAAGCCGCCGGTGGAGAAGCGGATGGTCTTGGCGATCCTCTTCGCGATGGCAACATCCGGCGTACCGAGATTGATGTTGTAGGCGATGAGGAACTTGCGTGCGCCCACGACGACGGCGCCGGCAGTGGGATGGCAGGCCGGGTCGCCGATGTCGGGATTCCGCTCGGGCACGGTCCCCATTTCCTTGACCAGGGCCTCGAACTGGCCGCGCCGGATGTTCTCGAGGTTGACGCGCTCCGCGCGGCGCGCCGCGGCTTCATACAGGTAGACGGGCACGCGCAGCTTTTCCCAGATTTCCGCGCCTAAGCGCTCGGCCAGCTTGACGCACTCCTCAACGGTGACACCCTCGATCGGAATGAACGGAATCACGTCGGCGGCGCCGATGCGCGGATGCGCGCCCTGGTGGTGGGTGAGGTCGATGATCGCAACCGCCTTCTCCACCGACTGGAACGCTGCGCGGGCGACTGCGTCCGGAGGGCCGACGAACGTGAGCACGCACCGGTTATGATCGGCATCGGACTCGCGGTCGAGCAAAACGACTTCGGGGACGGCCAGGATCGACTGCACGATGGCGTCGATTTTGGCGGCATCGCGCCCTTCGGAAAAGTTGGGAACACACTCTACAAGTTGTCGGGCCACCGGGCCATTCTAACAGCCTGCTCCGGGCCCGCCGCCCGCTCGCCGGGCTCCGGCGCGGTAGATCCAAACGCCCGCCAGGTTGCTGACGACCACCACCGCGCAGACCTTGGCGGCATAGCTCGCCCGGCTGACGACATCCACGATCGGAACCACGGAAATGAATAGGCTGATGAGGCTGGCCGCGAGCCCCGCTACGGCCACGACCTTCAACCAGCCCGGAAGCCTTGCGCGGAACTCGCGGAAGCCGAAGACCGGCAGCGCAAAGAGTGCGCAGTAGGTGATGGCGTAGTGCACGATGGCCGCCGCCGAAAGCAACTGGCCGGCCTCCTGCTCGTGCACCCCGAGCATGCTGAGCAGGATGAAGGTCATGACCAGCGCGGCCACGAACAGGATGGAGTTGACGGGGGTGCGGAATTGCGGGTGGAGGCGCGTGAGCCATTGCGGCACCAGGTGGTCCCATCCGGCGGCCAGGGGCAGGCGCGTGATCCCCGTGAAGAGAAGGCTGGCGGCGGCCACGGCGCGGGCGATCAGCAGGAAAATACCGAACGGGGCAGCCCACGACGCGGAGCCCAGAGCCGCGCGGAAGGTCTGGGGAATGGGGCCGATTACGTTGATGGGCTGATTGCCCAGAAAGGTCTCGACCGAACTGGTGCCGAGGATGAACATCAAGGCGATGATGGGCGCGGAGATGATGACCGACTGCCCGATGGTACGCGAAGCACTGCGGCATTCACCCGCCAGGATCGCGACGTATTCGAAGCCCGAAGATTCCGACCCACGAGGAGCCCACCACGCAAAGCACCTGGGCGAGCACCAGGTCGCGCAGTCCAAGTTCCTTGCGGAGGCGCGACTCCTGTATTTGGGCGGTGGTTTCGCCGGGCACGGTCGATCAATGATGCCACAACGTATCTGACGGCACATCCCCACCTCGCAAAAATCCGCCGCATCGGCAAGTTGGAACTATGATGAGAGTGCTGTCATGTGCCTTGCCATCCCTGGGAAGATCGTCGAGTTTCATGAGAAGCACGGCGTGAGGATGTCGAAAGTGGATTTCGGCGGCATCACCCGCGAGGCCTGCCTCGAATACCTGCCGGACGCGAAGCTCGGAGATTACGTGATGGTTCACGTGGGCTTCGCCATCAGCAAAGTGGACGAAGAAGAGGCGGCGCGCACTTATCGCTACCTGGAGGAGATGGACCAGTTAGGCGAAGTGCGGCTGGAGGCCGGCGATGAAGTACCTTGATGAGTACCGCGACGACCGGATCGCCCGGAAGGTTGTCGACGAAATCCGGCGTTCCGTCACTCAGCCTTGGGTGATCATGGAAGTCTGCGGAGGGCAGACCCACTCCATCGTCAAGTACGGGCTGGATTACCTGCTGCCGAAAGAGATCGAGCTGGTGCATGGCCCGGGCTGCCCGGTGTGCGTCACGCCACTCGAGATGATCGACCGCGCGCACGCGATTGCCCGCCGTCCCGACGTGATCTTCTGCTCGTTCGGCGACATGCTGCGCGTGCCGGGCTCCGACGGCGACTTGTTTCAGCTGCGAGCCGCGGGCGCCAATGTGAAGATCGTCTACTCACCCATGGATTGCCTGCGCATTGCGCGCGACCACCCGGAAATGAAAGTGGTGTTCTTCGCCATCGGTTTCGAAACAACGGCGCCGGCCAATGCAATGGCGGTATTCCAGGCCAAAGCACTCGGTCTGCGAAACTTTTCGCTGCTGGTTTCGCACGTGATCGTGCCCCCGGCCATGACCGGGATCCTGCAGTCGCAGGATAACCGTGTGCAGGGTTTCCTCGGCCCCGGCCACGTGTGCGCGGTGATGGGATGGGAGGAATACGAGCCGATCGCGGCGCGCTACGGAGCGCCGATTGTGATCACCGGTTTCGAACCCCTCGACCTGCTGGAAGGGATCCTGATGACGGTGCGACAGCTCGAACAGGGACGCGCCGAGGTGGAGAACCAGTACGCACGCGCGGTAACCCGCGAGGGCAATGTGGCGGCGCGCCATATGATCGAGCGGGTCTTCGAGATCGCCGACCGCGGCTGGCGCGGTATCGGCATCATCCCGAAAAGCGGCTACAAACTGAGCAGTGAGTTCCGCGACTACGATGCCGACCGGATCTTCGAAGTGGAGAACATCCGCACGCGCGAATCCACCATCTGCATCAGCGGGCAGGTGCTGAAGGGATTGAAGAAGCCGAACGAATGTCCGGCATTCGGCACGGATTGCACGCCCCAGACGCCGCTGGGCGCCACAATGGTGTCGGCGGAGGGGGCTTGCGCGGCGTACTACAACTACGGGCGGCACCTGGTCTCGCTGGAAGCGGAGGTCTGATGGCGCAGGCCGGCGGATTCGCGATCTCCTGCCCCCTGCCTCTGACACGCCACAAGAACATCGTGATGGGACACGGAAGCGGCGGGCGGCTAACTGCGCAACTGATTCAGGAGCTGTTCCTCCCCGCGTTCGACAATCCGCTGCTGAGGCGTATGGACGACCAGGCGGTAGTGGATGTGAACGGTTCGCGCATCGCCTTCACGACGGATTCCTTCGTCGTGACGCCGCTGTTTTTTCCTGGAGGCAACATCGGCGAGCTCGCCGTCAATGGCACAGTCAACGACTTGGCCATGAGCGGAGCCGTGCCGGCGTGCCTTTCCGCGGCCTTCATTCTGGAGGAAGGGCTGCCGATGGAAGAGTTGTCGCGAGTCGTCGCGGCCATGGCGGCGGCGGCCGCGGCCGCGGGGGTCGCCATCGTGACGGGAGATACAAAAGTCGTGAACCGGAAGTCGGCGGATAAGCTGTTCGTCACCACGACCGGCATGGGGATCGTTCCCGATGGCGTGTGCATCTCAGCTTCCAACGCGAGGCCGGGCGATGTCGTGATCCTGAGCGGAACGATTGCCGATCACGGAATGGCGGTGCTTTCGGTGCGTGAGGGGCTGGAGCTCGAGGGGGAAATCCTGTCCGACACCAGGCCCCTGCACAGGCTGGTCGCAGCCATGATCGCCGCGGGCGACGTACACGTGCTTCGCGACCCTACCCGCGGCGGCCTGGGCACGTCGCTGTGCGAAATTGCGGCGGCCTCCGGAGTGGGGGTCGAAATCGAATCGCGCGCGATTGCGGTTCGCGACGAAGTAAAGGGTGCGTGCGAGCTGCTCGGCATTGACCCGCTGTTCGTCGCCAACGAAGGCAAACTCGTGGCCTTTGTGCGGCCGGACTGTGCCGGTCCGGTAATCGAAGCAATGCGCGCCACCAGGGAAGCCTGCGAAGCCTCGGTGATCGGCAGGGCTGTGGAGTCGCACAAGGGGATGGTGGTCATGAAGACCGATATCGGCGGCACGCGCATCATCGACCTGCCTTTCAACGAGCAGTTACCGCGCATTTGTTAAGCAGTTATGCGCGTATTGTAAGTCGCGTATCATTCCGCACGGCGTTTGATTGACGCGATTCTAATCAGGGCACACACTGAACTCAGGAAGGAGGGGCCATGGCGGAACACGCGCCATACGGCAGGTCGACGCAACGTCCTCCGGCGGTCAAGGAAGTTCACATCCTCTGGATCACCGCGGGCTTGGGCTGCGACGGCGACTCGGTCTCGATCACGGCGGCGACGCAGCCCAGTGTCGAGGACGTTGTCATGGGAGCGATTCCAGGGCTTCCGAAGGTGCACCTGCACAATCCGGTGCTCGCCTACGAGGTGGGCGCGGATTTCATGAAGTACTGGTACGAGGCAGAGAAGGGGCGGCTGGAGCCGTTCGTCCTGGTGATCGAAGGCTCGATTCCGAACGAGCGCATCAAACGCGAAGGCTATTGGGCGGCGCTCGGGACCAACCCGGAAACCGGACAGCCCATCACGACCTGCGAATGGATCGACCGCCTTGCCCCCAAGGCAACCGCCGTTGTGGCCGCAGGCACTTGCGCGACCTATGGCGGAATCCATGCTATGCAGGGCAACCCGACGGGCTGCATGGGCCTGGCCGATTACCTGGGCTGGAAATGGAAGTCGAAGGCGGGCGTCCCGATTGTCAACGTGCCGGGCTGCCCGGTACAGCCGGATAACTTCATGGAGACGCTGCTCTACCTGCTCTACCAACTGGCAGGACGAGCCCCCATGATTCCGCTCGACGATCGCCTGCGGCCGAAGTGGCTCTTCGAAATGACGGTCCACGAGGGCTGCGACCGCGGCGGGTTTTACGAGCAGGGCCAGTTCACACACGAGTACGGCCGGCCGGAGTGCCTGGTGAAGATCGGCTGCTGGGGACCTGTGGTCAACTGCAACGTGGCCAAGCGCGGCTGGATGGCGGGAATCGGCGGCTGCCCGAACGTGGGCGGCATCTGCATCGGATGCACCATGCCGGGCTTCCCCGATAAGTTCATGCCGTTCATGGATATGCCGCCCGGCGCGAAGATCTCGTCGGACACGGCGTTCGCATACGGGTCGGCCATCCGGGCGCTGCGGCATTTCACCAACGCCACCGCCAACAAGGAAACCAGGTGGCGGCATAAGGGCCCGAAACTGACCACGGGTTACGAACCGCGGACGTATTCATAGGAGGGGGATCGGAAATGGCGACAGTTACTCAAGCGACAGGACAAAAAGGCGCCGGCGGCCGGCAATTGGTGGAGATGAACTGGGATCCGATCACCCGGATCGTGGGCAGCCTCGGGATTTACACCAAGATCGATTTCGCCAACCATGAAGTAGCCGAGTGCTACAGCACGTCGTCCATCTTTCGCGGCTACAGCATCTTCATGAAGAACAAAGATCCCCGGGACGCCCACTTCATCACCAGCCGCATCTGCGGGATCTGCGGGGACAATCATGCCACCTGCGCCTGCTACGCCCAGAATATGGCGTTCGGAGTGCGTCCGCCGGAACTGGGCGAGTGGATCATCAACTGCGGCGAAGCCGCCGAGTACATGTTCGACCACAACATCTTCCAGGACAACCTGGTCGGCGTGGACTTCTGCGAGCAGATGGTCAAGGAGACCAACCCCGGCGTGCTCGAGAAGGCGAAGAACACGGACGCGCCGCACGCCGCGCAGCACGGCTACCGGAAGATCGCCGACATCATGCGCTCGCTCAATCCGTTCACTGGCGAATTCTACCGGGAAGCCCTGCACATGAGCCGCCTGACGCGCGAGATGTTCTGCCTGATGGAAGGCCGGCACGTGCACCCCTCCACTCTCTACCCTGGCGGCGTGGGAACCGTGCCGAGCGTCCAGTTGTTCTCCGAGTTCCTGGTCCGCCTGATGAAGTATGTGGAGTTCATGAAGAAGGTGGTGCCGCTCCACGACGACCTGTTCGACTTTTTCTACCAGGCGCTGCCGGGATACGAAAAAGTCGGGCAGCGGCGCGTGCTGCTCGGCTGCTGGGGTTCGTGGAACGATCCCGAAGTGTGCGACTACACATATCGCAATATGAACCGGTGGGGCGAGGCCATGTACGTCACCCCGGGAGTTGTCGTCGACGGGAAACTGGTCACCAGCAAGCTGGTGGATATTAACCTTGGAATCCGCATCCTGTTGGGCAGTTCCTTCTACGACGACTGGCAGGGGGAAGAGACCTTCGTGCGGCAGGACCCGCTGGGGAACCCTGTCGACCAGCGGCATCCGTGGAACCAGACCACCACGCCGCGGCCGCAAAAGCGGAACTTCGGAGACAAGTACACCTGGGTGATGTCGCCGCGCTGGCACCACCGGGAGACCGGCGACTACCTGGCGCTCGACACCGGCGGAGGGCCGCTGGCGCGGCTCTGGTCCACCGCGCTCTCCGGGAAGGTCGATATCGGCTATATCAAGGCTACCGGCAACAGCGTGAAGATCTACCTGCCGAAGAGCGCCACGCTGGGCGAAACGGAATTCGAGTGGAAGATCCCGAAGTGGAGCAACGCGATCGAGCGCGACCGCGCGCGCACCTACTTCCAGGCATACGCCGCCGCCGCGGCCTTGTACTTTGTGGAGAAAGGGCTCGCCGAGGTGCACGCAGGCCGGACCAAGACGTGGACCGATTTCAAGGTGCCGCAGGATGCAATCGCCTGCGGATTCCATGAAGCCGTGCGTGGTGTGCTCTCGCACCACGTGGTGATCCGTGACGGCAAGATCGCCAATTACCATCCCTATCCTCCGACGCCATGGAACGCCAGCCCGCGCGATTCCTACGGCACCGCGGGGCCATACGAAGACGCCGTGCAGAACACACCGATCTTCGAGGAGAACGGGCCCGACAATTTCCGAGGGATCGACATCATGCGCGCGGTGAGAAGCTTCGACCCGTGCCTGCCGTGCGGAGTCCACATGTATCTGGGCAAAGGCAAGGTGCTCGAGACGCGCCACTCGCCGATGTTCGGGGTGCAAGGCTGAGCTGCATGGAAGAGATCCGGCAGATCGAAGAGCTGATCCGGCAGATCGAATCGGCGGGCGATCCGGAGATGCGCGCCCGCGTCCGGGCGCTTGTGGAGGCCATCCTGGAATTCCACGGCTCCGCTGTCGGGCGCATGCTCGAACTGGCCGGCGAGGCGAACCCGCTGGTCCGCGAGTTCGCCCGCGACGAAGTGGTTTCGAGCATGCTGCTGCTCTACGGGCTGCATCCGGACGATTTCGAGACACGCGTCAGGCGTGCTGTTGACGCCCTTCCGAACGTCGAGTTGACGCATGTGGAGGACGGCAGGTTGCGGCTGAGGGCGCTGAATGCAGGGGTAACTCGTGAAGCCGTGGAGCAGGCCATCTACGCCGCGGCGCCCGAAACGGAGGGAATCGAAATCGTAGGCCTGGAGCCCGGCCCGCCTGCGTTTGTGCCCTTGGAAGCGCTGTTCCAAAGTTGAGGCGAAGAAATGACGGCGCCCTTACCCTTCCATACGCTTCGCCGCTTCCTGCCGGGCCGCCGCAGGGAGCGATGCGATCTGTGCGGGGCGGCGCTTGCGCCCGGACATCCTCACCTGTTTGAGACCGAAACCCGCCGCCTGGTTTGCGCCTGCGACCCGTGTGCAATTCTCTTCGAGCGCCGCGGCGAGGCGCGCTATCGCCGGGTAGGCCGCGAGGTTCGCTACCTGCCCGACTTTCAGATGACCGACGCGGAATGGGAGAGCCTGCTGATCCCGATCGGCCTTGCGTTTTTTACTTACAACACGCCGCGATCCCGGGTGATCGCGCTCTATCCCGGGCCGGCGGGGTTGACGGAATCCCTGCTCTCGCTCGATGCATGGGGCGGTATCGCGGCGCGCAACGCGGTGATCGGCGGGATGCAGGCCGATGTCGAGGCGCTGCTTGTCAACCGGGTGGGCGGTGCGCGAGAGCACTACCTGGCTCCGATCGATCGCTGTTACGAGTTGACGGGGCTCATCCGCATGCACTGGCACGGGCTCTCGGGCGGCGAGGAGGCATGGCGCGAGATCGGACGCTTCTTTCTGCAATTGAGGGAGGCGGACGGTGCCTGACCTCCGTTTCCGCGTGGAAGGCATCGAAGCCGCACCCTGCTCGGCGGGGCCGGCCCTGAATTTCAAGCTGCGCCTGGAGAACCTCCCGCCCGACGAATCCATTGAAAGCGTCATGCTCCAATGTCAAATTCGCATCGAGGCCACTCGCCGCCACTACAGCGGCGATGAACAGGAGAAGCTGCGCGACCTGTTCGGAGAGCCGGCCGAGTGGAGCCGCACACTGCGTGGGATGCTCTGGGCACACAGCCACGCCGCAGTACCGGCCTTCGAAGGTTCGATCGCCATCGACCTGCCGGTGGCCTGCACCTTCGACCTCACCGTGGCCAGCGCCAAGTATTTCCACGGCCTCGAGGATGGCAGCATCCCGGTGACGCTGCTCTTCAGCGGCACGGTGTTTTTCGACGCCGGCGATGGGGCGCTTCAGGTGGCGCAGATCCCCTGGAGCAAGGAGGCCTCCGCCGAAGTGCCGGTGCGCGTGTGGAAGGAAATGATCGATCGCTATTACCCGAACACGGCGTGGCTCTGCCTGCGCCGCGATGTATTCGAGCGGCTGTACCGGTACAAGATCGAACACGGTCTCCCGACCTGGGAGCAGACCCTGGAGAGCATCCTGCCATGAACCTCGAGACGGTGGAAAAGGTCGCCCGGAGCGTGATGTATGAGGGCTACATGCTCTACCCATACACTTCCGCGGCGGTAAAGAACCAGCATCGCTGGAACTTCGGCGTGCTGTATCCACCGGCCTACGACACCGCTCTGATGCAGACCGACTGCCTGGCGCAGGCGGGTGCGGAGGCCGTGCTCACGGCAGGCGTCCGTTATCTGCAACTGGAAGGAGAGGGCGTGGCGGAGCGGCGGGTCGATGCGGACCTCGTGGTCGGAAGCGGCCGCACGCTGCACCAATTCGCCGTTTCCGAGGTCCGGGGCGAGATCGAGATCACCGCGTGGCGCGCCGCGCAGAATCTGTACCGGCTCCGGATTCAGGTTCGGAACCGGACCACGTTTGAAGGCGGGAGCCGGGACGAAGCGCTCGCCCGGTCGCTGATCTCGGTCCACACCATTCTGACGCTGCGAGGCGGCGAGTTCGTCTCCCTGATGGATCCTCCCGATCCCTACCGTGAAGCAGCCCGGTCCTGCCGCAACATCGGGACCTGGCCGGTGCTGGCGGGCGTGGAAGGAGAACGCGACACCATGCTTTCCGCGCCCATCATTCTTTACGATTACCCGCAGATCGCGCCCGAGAGCCGAGGCGACCTCTTTGACGGCACCGAGATCGACGAAATCCTGACCCTGCGCATCCTGACCCTCAGCGATGAAGAAAAGGCCGCGATCCGCGCCGGGGACCCGCGGACTCGGGAGATTCTGGAACGCTCGGAGGCGCTTCCCGAGGCGCACCTTGCCAAACTGCACGGGGCGCTGCGCGGCATGCGGCGAACCGGTGAGTTCCAACCGGGCGCCCGCGTGCGGCTCCGGCCGCGGCGCTCCGCCGATATTCTGGACATCGCCCTCAGTGGGAAATGCGCGATCATCGAAGCCGTCGAGCAGGATCTGGAAGGCCAGACCCATCTCGCGGTAGTCCTGGAGGACGACCCCGGCCGCGATCTGGGAATGATGCGCCAGCCCGGCCATCGCTTTTTCTTCAGCCCCGAGGAAGTGGAGCCGGCCGAATGATCCTGGTGGCGGGCATCGGCAATATCTTTCAGGGCGACGATGCATTCGGCTCGGAGTTGGCGCGGCGCATGCAAACCGAGGTGTGGCCGGAGGACGTGCGGATCGTGGACTTCGGCATCCGCGGCTTGGACCTGATGTACGCGCTGCTGGAGAGCTACGACGCCGTCATCCTGATCGATGCGGCGCCGCGCGGCGGGCCGCCGGGAACGCTCTACCTGATCGAGCCTGAGCTGACGGAGTTGGACGGCGGCGGCGTGGAGACTCACGGCATGGACCCCATGCGCGTGCTGGCGGCGGCCCGGCAGATGGGCGCGGACCCCGGCCACGTTTACGTCCTCGGCTGCGAACCCGGCATGCTCGAAGGAATGGAATTGAGCGCGCCCGTTAGAGATGCCCTGGACGACGCAGGCCGCATGATCAGGGACCTGCTCCACCGAATTCGGTCCAATAAGAAGGAGGCTTATGAAGCTGGGAAGATTGACTAAGATTCTGGGCGGCGTAGTGGTTGGACTGGTGGCGCTGGGAGTGATCGCCAACTTCCCCGACATCAGGCGCTACGCCCGTATGACAATGATGTAGATGCATGAGCTTTCGATCGCGATGGGGATCGTCGAGATCGCGTGTGAAGAATCGCAGCGGCGCGGAGACGCGCGCGTAGAATCCGTTTACCTGCGCCTGGGGCCGCTCTCCGGCGTGGTCAAGGACTCGCTGCTGTTTGCGTGGGAAATGGCCTGCTCTGAGACGCCGGTGGCCGGCTCGCAACTGGTGATCGAGGAAGTTCCGGTCGAACTCCATTGCTCGGCCTGCGGCGCGGAACACCGCGTGGAAGGCCTGATGGACCGGTCCTGCCCGGCGTGTGGAAGCTTTGCCACTGAGGTGTTGCGCGGCGCTGAACTGGAAGTGACCGCCATGGAAATCACGGACACGCGCCTCCCTGACACAGAGCCGCGACCGTAACGAAACGGCGGAATTACAGCACTTCCCCGCGCACCAGGTCGTCGTAATTCTCGCGCTTGCGGATGACGCGGTACGCGCCGCCTTCCACCAGAACCTCGGGAGGTCGCAGCCGTGAGTTGTAGTTCGACGACTGCACAAACCCGTAGGCCCCGGCAGTGCACACGGCCAGGAAATCGCCCGGCATCACGTTGGCCATCTCCCGGTCGCGCGCCAGAAAATCGCCGGTCTCGCAGACCGGCCCGACTACGTCCGCAGTCACCGTGGGAAGCGGATTGCGGCGCAGCGGAATGATCTCGTGGTGCGCGCGATAAAGGGCCGGGCGGATCAGGTCGTTCATGGCGGCATCCACCACGATGAATTCCTTGGCGCCGTTCTTCTTGCGGTAGAGCACGCGCGTCAACAGCACGCCCGCCGGTCCCACGATCGAACGGCCGGGCTCTACCATCACGCACAGCCCGATCTGTCGCAGGCGTTCCCTCAGATCGTAGATGAACTTGCGAATTGCCGGCGCTTCCTGGCCGGCATGGTACGCCACGCCCAGGCCGCCGCCGAGATCGAGGTGGCGGATCGGCAGACCCTGGGCGCGCAGACGGGCCGCGAACTCCAGCACTTTGTCCACGGCTTCGAGAATTGGGCTCGGGTCCAGAATCTGGGAACCAATGTGACAGCTCACGCCTTCCGCCGACAGGCTGCGGAACTGCCGGGCGCGCTCGTAGACCGCGGCCGCCTCGGAAATCGCGATGCCGAACTTGTGCTCGCTGAGGCCCGTGGAGATATACGGATGCGTGGAGGCATCCACATCGGGGTTCACTCGAATGGAGAAGCCCGCCTTCACTCCGTGGCGTGCGGCCATGGCGTCGATCAGCGCCAGTTCAGCCTCGGATTCGCAGTTGAAGCTGTGAATACCGCCCTCGAGAGCATACTCTACTTCCCCGGCGGTCTTCCCCACCCCCGAGAATACAACTTTGGTGGGGTCGCCGCCGGCCTGGATCACGCGGTACAACTCACCGCCCGAAACGATGTCGAAGCCGGACCCGGCGCGCGCCAGCAAGGCCAGCACGGCGAGCGACGAATTCGCCTTGACCGCGTAGCACACGGAGTGCGGCAGGTCACCGAAGGCGTCATCGTAGGCGCGGAAGTTTTCAAGGATCGTGCGGCTCGAATATACGTAAGCAGGCGTGCCCACGCGCGCCGCCAGGTCCGCGAGGGGAACCTGCTCGCAGTAGAGGTCCTGCTGGGAATAGGAAAACATGGATCAGAGAAATCTCAGTATGGCATGTCAAGCTGCGCACAGGCACCTATTCGCGCCCGGTGGCGGCGGCAGTGTTCTGCAGCGCCTCGATGGCCGAAACCGTTTCCTGCCAGTCATCCCGGTCTTTCTTGCCGGCAAAGGGCAGGTCGAGGTTGCTGAAATAGGCCAGTATATTCCGGCGCAGCCCGGCGTCGATCGATGCCGGATCGCGGCCGGCCAGCTTGACAGCGAGTTTCTCATAGGTATCGTCGGCCAACCGGTACTCCGCAGGGCGTGTGGGAGCGCCGGTGTCGAAATTGCGGTTGGCAAGCTGAAATTGGGAACTCCCCGCCTGCCGCAGCAGTCGGCGGTACTCAGCCAGGGTTCGATCGAAACTCGCCATAAACAAAGTGTCGGTCCGAGGCGTCGGCGGTTTGAAGGCCAGCGCCTTAAGCGGTCCGATCTTAGGCAGAATCCGGATAATGAACGCAAGGATGCGCGCGCCGGCACCGGGCTTTTCGAATCGTGCGCTCCACTCCTTGCGATAGCTGGCCTTTGAAAGGTTGTAGACAAACCGTCGGCGCGTGAGGCCGGGTGTGGCCTTCACCAGGTTGTCTTTCTGTAGGTGCCAGGCGACTTTCGTCATGTTCGGAATGAGCGAACTGACCGTATGGCGGTAGGTTCCGAGGGCCAGGTCCAAATCGCTGAATACGTCGGTAAGATGCAGCGAATACGTTCGATAAAACGCTCGCTCGAGCACCTCCCTGGAGACCTGGAAGCCGATGAAATCGTGGTACGCCTTGGGCGCGTAACTACCGCGCGCAACCTGCAGGACATCGAAACCGAATTCGACTTTGATGTGTGCCGCCGGATCGTCCTCGTAGGTAACGACCTTTCCGTACTTGCGCGCAAGCTTCGGGTATTCGATCGGCACCGAATGGTTTACCGCGATCTCGTGTCCCTGGGTATCGGCGGCGTAGTGAGCTAGCGCGCCGAGGGCGAAGGCGTACTCGTCCAGGTTCTGGGCCTCGCCGATCAGGTTCACGACAAAGTCACCGCTTCGGACGTAGTGCAGCAGGTCACTGAAAAATTTACTGCCGAAGGGGTAGTAGCCCATATCCTGAAGGATGCAGCCCGCATAGGCGTAGGCATGGGCGTCGCGCAATTGATCGGACGTCGCGCCAGGGAAACGCGCCCGCAGCAAAGGCGTAATGCTCGCATCCCACGCACTGTCGACGATGGCTTCGTGCGTCAGCACGGAGTATGCCGGCAGAATGCGCGGCGTCCAAACCAGGACGAGAAACCAGACAGCCGCCCGGAACACTAGCTCCAGGCTAGCACTTCAAGTTCCAATGAACCCGTTCCAATCCTGATTCCGCTAACCAGCGGAGATGGTTGCCAGTTGTGCGTCCAGATCCGCCAGGGCCTTGGTCAGTTGCGCCCGGTAGCGGGGGTTCTGTGAAGCGTTCAGCTCACGGACCACTCGGGTGCGCGAGAGCAGGAGAGTTTCTTTCTTGCGAATCAGTTCAAGCTTTACCGGGTCGGGCGTATGATCCACGAAGGCGCTGCGGTGAGGGATTTCGGCCATGTCGATCTGCGCCTCGACCGACTTGCTTTCCCAACCTCTGGCCATGATTTTATTCTACGCTTACAGAGTGGCAATGGGAAAGATACGTACAATTCCAGCGGCGTCCGGTCTCGTTTTTACGATCCTGACGTTCGCCGCGCCGGGGCAGACACCGGCGCCTATGAGGCCGCCGGCCGTTCCGCTGGTGGCGCACGATCCGTATTTCAGCATCTGGTCGATGGCCGACCGGCTGAACGGCGACGGCACCCGTCACTGGACCGGAAAGCCGAATACGCTCACCGCTCTGGCGCGCATCGACGGCAACACGTTCCGGATCATGGGACGCGACCCGCGCAATCTGCCCGCGCTCGACCAGACGCGCCTCGAAGTGCAGCCGACGCGTACGACTTACGAATTCGGAGGCAGCGGCGTACAACTCGGGCTGACGTTCTTCACGCCGGCCCTGCCGGACGACCTCGAAATCCTGTCACGGCCCCTCACCTATCTGGACTGGTCGGCCGCGAGCACAGACGGCCGCAGCCACGCCGTGGAGATCTACTTCGAGGCCTCCTCCGACCTGGTCGTGAATACACCCGACGAACCCGTGATGGCGGAACGCTACCGGCTCGACGGACAGCCCGTGCTTCGCATGGGGTCGCGCCGGCAGGCAGTGCTGGCGAGGCGCGGCGATGATGTGCGGATCGACTGGGGCTATCTGTATGTTGCCGCCGACAAACCGGAGGGCGTTTCCGAAGCCATCTCCGAGCGCGGCCAGGCACGGCAGGCATTCGAGGCCTCGGGACGGCTTTCCGATTCCGACGATTTCACGGAGCGGCCCAACCCGGCGCTCTGCTATGCCATGGACCTGGGCCAGGTCGGCGCCAGTCCCGCGCGGCGGTTCCTGATGCTGGCGTATGACGATCTCTACTCGATCGAGTATTTCCAGCGCCGCGAGCGCGCCTGGTGGCGGCGCAAGGGCGCCGAAGCGGCGGACCTGATTCGCGAAGCACGCCGCGAACACGACTCCCTCCTCGCGCGCAGCCGCCGGTTCGACGATGAGTTGATGTCCGACTTGCGCAGGATCGGGGGTGAGGACTACGCGCGGCTGGCTGTGCTCGCCTACCGGCAAACCCTGGCGGCACACAAGCTCGCAGCCGATGCCGACGGCACCGCCATGTACTTCCCCAAGGAGAATTTCAGCAACGGCTGCATCTCCACCGTGGATGTGATCTATCCGAGCGCTCCGTTCACGCTCCTTTTCAATCCGCGCCTGCTGCGCGCGCAACTTCAGCCGGTGCTCGAATACGCAAGCATGGACCGCTGGCCGTGGCCCTTCGCGCCGCACGATCTCGGCACGTATCCGCAGGCGAATGGCCAGGTCTATGGAGGCGGCGAGCGCACCGAGCAGAACCAGATGCCGGTGGAAGAGAGCGGCAATATGCTGATCCTGATGGCCGCGCTGGCGCGAGTCGAGGGCAATGCCTCCTACGCCGAGAAATACTGGCCCGAGCTAACCAAATGGGCGGTGTATTTGAAGGAGAAGGGCCTCGACCCGGAGAATCAGCTCTCGACCGACGACTTCGCCGGACACCTGGCGCACAACGCCAATCTCTCCATCAAGGCGATTCTCGCGCTCGGTTCGTACGGCATTCTTGCCGAGATGACCGGCCACCGCGACGAGGCCGCCCTCTACCGTAAGACCGCCGAGGAGTTCGCGAAGAGATGGTCTCAACTGGCAGCCGAGGGCGACCACTACCGGCTGGCGTTCGACAAGCCCGGAACCTGGAGCCAGAAATACAACCTGGTCTGGGACAAGCTGCTGGGTCTCAACTTATTCCCGCCCGAAGTGGCGCGAAAAGAAATCGCCTTCTATCTCACGAAGCAGAACAAGTACGGCCTGCCGCTCGATAACCGCCGGGACTATACCAAGCTCGACTGGATCGTCTGGACTGCAACGTTGACCGAGAACTCCACCGATTTCGGAAAGTTGATTGCCCCGGTCTACCGCTTCGTCAATGAGTCGCCAAGCCGTGTGCCGCTGACCGATTGGTACGACACGGTCACCGGCAAACAGCAGGGATTTCAGGCGAGATCCGTAGTCGGCGGCGTATTCATCCGGATGCTGGCCGATCCTGCGACCTGGAAAAAATACGCGGGGCGGGCCCTGGCACGGTAACCTTTGGCTCCCGGAGCACCGTCATTGATCTACTACAGTCTTATCCGAAGGCCTTATGCAACGAAAATCGATTATCACTGTTTTCCTTTGCCTGGTCCTCTCCGCGCTTGCCTACGCGCAGGAGAAGGTCGACCTGAACATGATCCACCGGATCAAGACCGAGGAGTTTCAGGACTCGAAGGTCATGGATATCATGTACAGCCTCACGGACCGCTACGGCCCGCGCCTGGTGAACTCGCCGCAGTTCCGCGCCGCCGGCGATTGGGCCGTGAAGCAGTTGAACGAGTGGGGCCTCGATAAGGTCCACCTCGAGAAGTGGGCGGCCGGCATTCCGGGCTGGGAATACACCTACTACAACGGCGCGATCGTGGAGCCCACGTATCAGCCGATCATCGGCGTTCCCGTGGCCTGGACCCCCGGCACCAACGGCCCCATCACCGCTGAGGCCATGCTGGCCGTCGTGCAAACCCCCGGTGACATGGAGAAGTTCCATGGCAAACTGGCCGGCAAGATCGTCCTGACGGTTACGCCACCGGAACTGGCCTTCCCGACCACTCCGCTGGCCACCAGGTACACGCCGGAAGAACTGACCGAACTGGCCACGGAGTTGATTCCTACCGGCAACGGGCGCGGCGGACGCGGCGGGCGCGGACCCCTTCCGGGCAACATGACGTTCGAGGAACTGCGCGCGTTCCGGCAGAAACTGGGTTCCTACTGGAAGGACGAGAAGGTCCTGCTGACCCTTCAGGCGAACGCGCGCGGAGAGAGCGGCACCCTGTTCGGCGGCGGCGCGCAGAACCGCAAGGAGGACGCCAACGTCCCGCAGGTTTCGATTACCGCCGAACATTACAACCGCATCGCGCGCCTGCTGCAGCACCATGTGCCGGTGAAGCTGCAATTCGACATCAAGACGAAGTGGGACACCGCCAACACCGATTCGTTCAACGTGATCGCCGAAATCCCCGGCGGCGCGAAGAAGGATGAGGTCGTCATGGTGGGCGGCCACTTCGACTCCTGGCACTACGGCACCGGCGCCACCGACAACGGAGCCGGCAGCGCCGTCGCCATGGAGGTGATGCGCATTCTGAAAAAGCTGGATGTTCACATGGATCGCACGGTGCGCATGGCATTATGGGGCGGCGAAGAAGAAGGACTGCTCGGTTCGCGCGCTTATGTGAAGGAGCACTTTGCCGACCCGGCGGTCATGAAGACCACCCAGGAGCATGCGAACTTCGACGGGTATTTCAATATCGACAACGGCACCGGCCGGATTCGCGGCGTCTACCTCCAGGGCAACGAGATGATGCGGCCGGTATTCGAGGCGTGGTTTGCGCCGTTCAAAGACCTGACGCCGGGAGTGATCACGATCCGCAACACCGGCGGCACCGACCACCTGTCGTTCGACGCCGTCGGGCTGCCGGGCTTCCAGTTCATCCAGGATCCCATGGACTACGAAACCCGCTCGCATCACTCCAACATGGACGTCTACGACCGCATCCAACCCGCCGATATGAAGCAGATGGCGGTGATCGAAGCGGCGTTCGTCTATGACGCAGCCACGCGGCCCGAGAAACTGCCGCGCAAGGATCTGCCGGCGCCCCAGCCCGCCGGACGCGGCGGCCGCGGATTCTAGAGCGACGCGGCGAGCCGGGCGATGCCCTCGTGGAAAACCGGGGGATCGGTCAGCAAGCTTGCAATCAGAAACGCTTCGGATTCGAAGTCGTAGAAGAAGCCTGGCTGCACCAGCACGTTGTCGCGGGAAAGCAGTTCCAGCGCCCACTCCTCCTCGCTTCGGATCCGGGGCACCTTGATCACGATGTACCAGCCGCCCTCCACCGCGAGAATGTCGGCCGGCGACCCCGCCAGCGCCTCACGCGCCGCCGCCAGGTTGGCGGCCGTCCGGGCGCGAATCTCCTGCTGCACAGCCTGCCCCGCATCGAGCAACCTCGCCGCGGCGCACTGCACCGGCGTGCCGACCGAGAGGTAGGTGTCGGCGATCCACTCGAGTCTCTCCATGGCGTCCCGCCGCAACGGCCCGGGCCCGCTCACCACGATCCAGCCCAGCTTCATCTGCGGCAGGCCGGCCACTTTGGACAGGCCGCTCATCGAAAAGCAGAGGTGGTCTTCGATTCCAGCCAGAGTCGTGACCCGGTCATCGTCGTCGCCCAGCGGATAGTCGGAGAAGACCTCGTCGGAGATGAGTGGAAGCCGGAGGTCCAGCAGTGCGCGCAACTCCTCCGTTTTTACGTACGACCCGGTGGGGTTGTTGGGGTTGACCAGCACGATGGCCCGCGTGCGGACGGAAATCGATTCCGTTAGGGCGTGCGTGTCGATTCCCCAGCCGCCGTGGTACCGCAGCGGATACTGGCGCGCCTCCACCGATTCCATGTTGGCCAGGAACTCGAACAAGGGATAGGACGGCCGCGGCACCAGCACGTCATCGCCGGGGTCCGCCAGGAGCTTGAAGAGGTACGCATACGCTTCGCTCGTGCTGGCGGTCAGCAGGATGCGTTCGGGCGCGACGTCCTGACCGCGCGCCCGGTAGTAAGCCGCCACCGTCTCGCGCGCCTCACGCATGCCGGCCGGCGAAGGCTCGTACGACAGCACTCGTGGATCCTCGAAGGCGCGCACAATCGCCGCCGGGTAACTCAACCCCGCATGCGTCGGATTCGATTCGGTCAGATCCAGAATCCGCGCTCCCGCGCGCCGCTTCTCACTCAAGAGCTGCGTAATCCGGTTCGGCCGGAGATCCCAATGAAATCTCGACGAGAACATGTTCGCTCACGCGCCAACGGCGCGCTTACGGTACCGGCGGCGATCGAGTGTCATGCGCGCCATTGTAGCGAAGGTGATAATAGGAATGCAGCCTTTACCGAATGAGAAAACTTTTCCATTTCGATTCCCCACGCGAGAAGTACCAGTGCGATGCAGCCATCGTCTGGTGCTTCGACAACCGCTTCGATCTCGGCTTCCGCAAATTCCTGAGGCGCATCGGCGTCTGCTATTCCGACCCCATCAAGGTGGCGGGCGGAGCCAAGTGCCTCGCCTCCCCGAACCAGGAATCCGATCGCGAATTCGTGCTCGAGCAGATCCGAACCTCCGTCCGCCTTCACGGCACCAGGCGCGTGATCCTGATGCTGCATTCCGACTGCGGCGCCTACGGCGGCCTGGAGGCCTTTAACGGGGACCTGCAGGCCGAAGCCGATCACCACCGCGACGAACTGAAGCGCGCCCGGGCGAGCTTGGCCGCGGCGATTCCGGACCTCCAAATCGACAGCTATTTCGTGAACTTCGAAGGCGTCTGGGAACCCAAGATGTGAACGTCACGCCCGCGGGGCGACGCAAGCTTTCAGAGTTGGGAACTGTACTGCTCGAGGGCTACGCGTACCGCCTGGCTGCGGCTCTTCACGCCGATCTTTCCAAACAGGGCACGCAGCGCCGATTTGACGCCGCTTTCCGTCATGCCCAGTCTTGCCGCGATATCCCGGTTGGCCAGGCCTTGAAAAATGAGCCTCAAGATTCGCACCTCCCTCTCGGACAAGCGCGGAGGCGCGATCTCGGCATCGGGCCCCAGCGTGCGGAAAACTGTGCTCAGATACGCGGATTCGAGATAGGGTTCCCCGCGCGCCACTCGCCGGATTGCCTGGCACAGGGCTTGTGAGCCGTGATGCTTGTGAAAGATCCCGGCCACCCCGGCTCGAATCAACTGAACCGCTTCCGTGTCGCTGACGCCCGCGGTGACAATCAGAATCTTGCCGGAGAAACCCGCTTCCACCAGGTCGCGGACGATCGGTGTCGCCCGCTCGAAGCCCAGGTCGAAATCGAGCAGGATGACGTCGACCGGTTGCGCTCCGAGAACCTCGCGTGCGCGCTCGAAGGTCGCCGCCGAACCGACCACGGTAAAGTCGGGCTGGCCCTCCAGCAGACGCTCCGTCCCTTCCAGAAACAGGGCGTGATCATCCACCAGCAAGAGCCGGGTTGCGTTCGTTTCCAAAGCTGACATCCGAGCTTGCTCCGTGAAGGGGCACTTCCACTATAAACCGTGCGCCGGACGAAGCCGGCTCGTAGCGGACATCGCCGCCGTAGCGCCGCAGCAGCGCCCGAGAGACATACAGGCCGATTCCAACGTCGCCCGAGCCCGAACGGAAAGGCTTGAACAGACTGGCCGGGTCGGATACGCCCGGACCGGAATCCGCAAATACCGCGTGAGCGAACGTTTCGGAGATCTCCACTTCGACCGCCAGGCGCTTCACGGCCGCCTGGGACACGGCCGTCAGGCTGTTGTTGGCGATGTTCAGGAATGCCTGCAGGAGCGTGAAGGAGTCTGCAGCCACCAGCAAAGGAGAGCGCAGGTCGGGCCACGCGAGATGCCCGCCCTCATCGTCCCACGCCGGCGCAATCAAAATTCTTAACTGGTTGAGGACGTCGCGTAGATCGGCGCTGCCGCCCCAGGCTTCGGCCCGGCCGTGCAATTCGAGATGGGCCAGCCTGCCCAGGCCGGTCAGCAGGCTGCCCAGCGCCTGGAAATCCGGATTCCCGGTGAGACCTGCCACCGCCGCCAGATTGGAATAGATCACCGACATCGCGCTGCAAACGTTCCGGACCTCGTGTGCCACCGCCCCGGCAACGATCCGGTGGCTCTCCAGCATCTGCTGCTGGCTCTGCTCTTCGCGTTCCCGGGTGTCCTCGGTCGAGTCGAATGCGATGGCCGCCAGGCGCGCCGACCGGTCATCGGCCCGGTAGGTCGAAAAACATACCTGCGCCAGGAAGAGTGTGCCGTCCGCCCGTGTGCCCTGAACCTGCGCAACGGTTCGAAAGGCCTCTCCGCCGGTCTCCAGTTTCAGGGCTTCGGCCAGCACCGGCAGGTTCCTGTCGATACTTCGCCCGACCGGGGAACAATCTTCCGGAAGACCAAGCAGTTCGCGTGTCGCACGGTTGGCCGAGACGATCCGAGCTTGCCCGTCCAGGGTGAAGATAGCGGCGGGACTGCTCTCGGCCAGCAACCTCAGTTGTTCCTCCGCGTCCAGCCGTAGCCGCTGCTGGTGTCGAATTTCGTTCAGTTGCCGCAGGATTTCCCGGCGATTCTCCGCCAATTCGACGGCGAAAAGCGCGATTATGCCATACGCCAGCAACGCAAAGGCGCCGTTCATGACAAGGCCGGTGAGCGTCGGGTGCGGATTGAACAGAAGGCGCAGCGCTGCGCACAGCGCTGCCACCCCCAGAATCTGCGGCCGGGAAAGAGTGCCGCTCACCAGGATGATCGGCAGGATGTAAAGTGCGCCGAGCGTGACCGTCTCGCCGACATACCAATCCAGGCAGGCGATGATGAAGACCGCCACCGCGGCAACCGTCAGCAGCCGCCCTCGGGAAGCCCCCAGCAGCCTGTCGATCGGACGATTCCCCTGACCATTCGGCATCGCTATCTCTGACTCTATCGCACCTCGCGACCCAGACCGAAGCACCGAAAGATCCTTGACGGGATCGAAAGATCCTTTTGACGGACCGCAGTTTGTATCAGTGCCACAGTCGCCCGCCGGCGTTTCATCCCGATCTCGGAATCCTCGGAGTTCCCTCGCCGGATCTTTCGTGCAGCGGAGAGGCTTCCTGGTTTTATGCATCCGATAAAAAGAATCGACTTCTACTGAAAAATCGGAAGCAATACAATTCAGCGTAAGGCTCCCACTAAGGAATCAGACGCATCAAGCGGCCGCTATCGGCGTTGCCGGAAAGGCTGCTCTACGGGGGATCTTAATCCTAATCCAATGAGGCTGTGCGTGATGACATATGAGCGTTTCGCTATAAGACGTTTCGACTATGACCGGCTGCTGACACTAGTCATCCTACTGGGCGCCGTCGGCTTGCCGCTGGCCGCCCAGCAGGCATCATCTGCTCCGTCGCCCGAGGAACTTCAAAAGGGAATCGCGGCGGTTCAGAAGAATTCCGACATTGTCTGGACGGCGGTTGCGGCCTCCCTGGTCTTCTTCATGCAGGCCGGCTTTGCCATGGTCGAATCCGGATTCACGCGCGCGAAGAACGCCGGAAACATCATGATGAAGAACCTGATGGATTTCTGCATGGGCGGGTTCGCATACTGGGCCATCGGCTTCGGGCTGATGTTCGGCGTGAGCAACGGCTTTGTCGGCTGGTCGAACTTCTTTGTCAACTTCGACAATACCGGAATCGATGGACAGTGGGGATACACGTTCTGGTTCTTCCAGATGGTGTTTGCCGCCACCGCCGCGACGATTGTTTCCGGCGCAATGGCCGAGCGCACGAAATTCATCGGCTATCTCATTTACAGCTTCTTCATCAGCCTGGTAATCTATCCCGTCTTTGGGCATTGGGCTTGGGGTAACCTGTTTAACTCCGCAAACGTGGATGCGGGAGCATGGCTGGCCAAGAGAGGCTTCATCGATTTTGCAGGCTCGACGGTGGTCCACTCGGTAGGCGGCTGGGCGGCTCTCGCGGGCGCCATCGTCATCGGGCCGCGTATCGGCAAGTTCAGAAAGGATGGTAAGCCGAACGCGATTCCCGGGCACAGCCTGACACTGGGCGCGTTGGGGGTCTTCATTCTGTTTCTGGGCTGGTTTGGATTCAACCCCGGCTCGACTACCGCCGCCAACGGCACACTGGCCCGCGTCGCCGTGAACACGCTGCTGGCCGGCTGCATGGGCGCCAACACGGCGCTCATCACGTCTTGGTTCAAATTCGGAAAGCCCGACATCGGTATGACGTTGAACGGCACGCTGGCGGGCCTGGTCGCCATTACCTCCCCGTGTTTTACCGTGACACCGCTCGGCGCGGTGATCATCGGCTCCATCGCCGGCGTTCTGGTGATTTTTGCCGTCCTGTTCTTCGACAAGATCAGGATCGACGATCCCGTGGGAGCCATCTCCGTTCACGGCGTATGCGGCGCCTTCGGAACGATCTCGGCGGCATTATTCCATGAGAACCTGTTTCTCGGCAAAGAGTACGATCTGATCGGACAACTGACCACCCAGCTTATCGGAGTTGCGACGGCGTTTGCCTGGACCTTCACCACCGCCTTTGTGCTTTTCAAAGTGATTGCCATGACTGTAGGCCTGCGCGTCCCGGCGGAAGAGGAGATTGGCGGGCTGGATCTCAATGAGCACGGCGCGAACTGTTACCCTGATTTCGCGCCTACAGCCCATGGTGTGGGCATTATGTCGGAGGGCGGCGATAGCATCTCGGGCATGGCGCCGTCGATGGCCTCGGCCAAGCCGCGCCCGGCAGCCGGCTGATCTCATCTATGGAGAAGCGATGAACTGGTTACACTTCGTTGCCGCGGCCGTATTGAGCGGATCCGTCATGAGCTTCGTCGGCGCGCCTATCGAGACGGTAATTGCCGGAGTTACTCTCGCAGGAGGCCTCACCTACATTCAGAAACTCGTGCTGCGGAAGTAAGTTACCGCGGACTCTCCGGCCGCCCTTCCGCCTATCGTTCGCTGTCGAGCATCCGCATCTGGGCTTCTCCGTAGCGCGTACCGGCGACCTGGGCCGGGGGAATGGCTTGCTCGATGCGAGTGAACTCTTCAGGAGAGATTTGCACGTCGAGGGCGGCGAGGGCTTCGGAGAGTTGGGACCGGGTTCGGGCGCCGACGACCGGAATGATGTCGCTGCCCCGCGCCAGCACCCATGCGATGGCCAGCCGCGCGGCGCTGATTCCCTTATCGGCGGCCATGGCGGCGAGGGCTGCGATCAGCGGACGATTGCGCTCATAGTTCTCGCCGGTAAATCGGGGGAGGTGGGTGCGGAGATCGCCCGGCCCGGCGGGGCGGGAGTCGGTGAGAAGGCCCCGGGAGAGGACCCCGTAAGCGGTCGTCGCAACGCCAAGCTCCCGGAGCGTGGGAAGGATCTCGCGTTCGATCCCCCGGCTCACCAGAGAGTATTCGATCTGCAGGTCACAGACCGGATGCACCGCGCAGGCACGGCGTATCGTGTGAGCCCCCGCTTCGGAGAGGCCGATGTAGCGAACGTAGCCGGACTGGATCAGGCCGGCGATCGCGCCAATGGTGTCTTCGATGGGCACCTTGGGGTCGACCCGCGCCAGGCGGTAGATGTCGATGTGGTCTGTGCGAAGGCGTTGGAGGCTGTAGGCGGCGAAATTGCGGACAGCTTCCGGGCGCCCATCCACTCCGATGAAATCGCCGCCCGGGGCGCGCATGGCGCCGAACTTCACGGAGAGCAGCACACGGTTGCGGCGGCCCTCCAGCGCCCGGCCGATCAGCATCTCGTTGTGGCCCATCCCGTAGAAATCTCCGGTATCGAGCAGGTTGATGCCGGAATCGATGGCCGCATGAATGGTGGCGATGTTTTCCGCCTCGTCGGAGGCGCCGTACATGCCGGACATCCCCATGCAGCCGAGCGCAATCGCGGAAACAGCCGGGCCGGTGGAGCCGAGTTGACGTTCGGGGAGCGGGTTCATGTCTTCCAGGTTAGAGCAATTCGGTGATTACGTAGCCTGTCACCGAACGATGCGGACGAAGGGAGAATGGCCGGGGGAGATGTGGACCTCGTCGGTAGAGGACGCGGTGGTCACGGTGAACACTCCGGGGGATGTCTCGCGAAAGGAACGGATCGACGGAGCCGTGCGATAGGGTTCGTACAGCGCCACGAAGCGGGCCTCGGCGGCGCGGCGGCGCATCATCACAAAGGGAACCGGAACGCGCAGGTCGGGACCGAGACCCTGCCCCGCAACCAGTGTTGCGCCGGGGGATCCAAGCATATGCACACGCAGATTGGAGCCTGGTTGCGTGAAATCGGCCTGCCATTCTCCGGTGACGGCTGCCGCCCGGACCCCCGTGAGGTGCTGGTATCCACCCGCCGCCGGGAGCCCGGAATACGGTTCGAGGGGAAGGCCGGCGGACAGCGCGCCGAAGTTGTGGTACAGCCAGTCGAACTGGTGCACGGCGGAATCCGTGGAGCGGGCGTCGACAATGTCGAGTGCGTATGCGGCAGTGAGGACCATGGTCCGCGCGATCTCGACGTTAGGGTAGACACGGCCGGCGGAAACACGGATTGCGGTCACATCCGGAAGAGCGGTCCAGTCGAGAAGCCGCCCGGTGGCGGCTGCCTGGCTTCGCTCGTCCACAACGATGGTATTGTGGGCCACGGTCGTCTTGTCCCAGGTGGCGTGGGTCTTGGCGCCATAGGCCTGTGTCCCGGGATCGACTGCCTGATGACGGCCGTTCGCGTAACTCACGAAGCTCAGCTTGTCGAAATGCCCGTGGCCGCCGCCGTGAGGTCCGAACTTGACTGCAATGGTGAAGTCGCTCCCATGAACTCGCAGCAGCGCGATGCCGGCGCTAGGGAGTACCTCGCTCGAGAGCGGCGCCGGTGCGCCGGCGGGAAGCGATTCGGCTCCCCAAAGAAGTCCCTCGAGCGGTCGCGGGCGGCCCTGCAGAACGTTCAAATAGCGCGGGTCGTGAAAGAGCCTGTACCCCACCTCGTAGAGTCGGGCCTCCGAGGCCAGGCGCGTGCTACCGCTATCATTGAACGCCGGCAGCGTGCCGTCGGGTAGCACGCAGCCTAGAGGGGCATCGAACATGCGCTTGAGGGCGGACGCCTCCGGCACCGCGATTCCGGCGCGAACCGCCATCTCGCGAGTGAGCAGCAACGGGTCGAGCGCGAAGAAGTGATAGCCCCAGGAGCCCTCGTGCCACGGTCCGTCGGGCGTGATTCCTTCGCGCAACTGATAGCGAAATCCGGAGGGTCCGTCCACGGCAAGCTCGGCGAGAGCCCGGTCCTCGGTCAGCAGGCCGGCGGCGAGAAGCGCGGCGTTATGCCAGCTCTGCCAGTTGCTGGCGCCCATATCGTTGCGCCGGATCACGGAGGCCGCGTTGCGCAAGACGTTGGATTCAAAACGCTCGCGCTCGGCGGCGGGCATGGCGTCGCGGACAAGATCGTAGCCGAAAGCAAGTGGAACGAGCCACTTCGCTTCAGAGAGCGTCTGGGACATGACGCGTGCGCCGCGCTTCGTATCGAGTTGATTGTTGTTGTCGTGGATGGGGAGCTTGGGGTAGAGCGTGGAGTATGCATTAAAGATGCGGCGGGCCTTCTCGGCGAATGCAGGGCGGCCGGTCAGGCGGTAGGCGAGTCCGAGG
This sequence comes from Bryobacterales bacterium, assembly GCA_963778675.1. GTDB lineage: Bacteria > Acidobacteriota > Terriglobia > Bryobacterales > Bryobacteraceae > CAWCDJ01. Next base: position 640,939 of record CAVZVI010000014.1, on the reverse strand, counting down.
TCGCGGGCGGCGCGGGCGTTGTCGTCATTGCGCTGCATGTAGACGACATTGTCGACCGGCCAGCCGTGGTAGTCCTTGCCGTCGATCGGGCAGAGGTTATGGCCGGCCTTCTGTACCAGTCGCACACCGTGCTCGGGGCAGACATAGTCGTGCGACCATCCCGCGCCCTCTGACGGAAGGCTCCATTCCTTGAGGCCGAATTCGCGTACGTGAGCGGCCGGCCAATCTTCGGCTTCGCTGACCAGATCCCGGACCAATGCGGCGGCCCAAGGTTCCTCGGCAGCCGTTTTGCGGATGCGGGCGAGGTCCGCCTCGTTCAGCAGGAGCCGGGGTTGGGCGAAAACCGGGAGGCCGAGGAGCAGCAAGGCAGCGAGCCGCATGGCTCTATGGTACCTCCTGGAATACAGAATCGACCATATTTCGCGTTAACGCTGTTCGGTGGCAGTCTAGAGGCACGAGGGTCAAAATAGTGTCTCTAAGACGAGCATTCCTGGTGTGCGCGGCGTCTGCCGCTTGTCTCCTGGCGCAAACGATAACCGGTGTAATTTCAGGAACCGTGACGGATCCATCGCAAGCGGTGGTTCCCGCGGCTACCGTAACCATTGTCAACGCCGATACGGGCGTGACGATGTGGCATGGCGAGACTAACGGTTCGGGCGTGTACCGCGCGCCCGCGCTTCCGGCGGGGCGGTACAACTTAACTGTACGGAGGGAAGGCTTCAAACGCGCCGGTCTTTCGGGCATCAACCTGGCCGTGGATCAGCGCGCGTCGGTGAATGTGACGCTCCAGCCCGGCGCGGTTGCGGAATCGGTGACGGTAACAAGCGATACCGCTGGTCAACTGGCTACCGACAGTTCCTCGATCGGAAACGTGATTACCACTTCGCAGGTGGAAGGGCTGCCGCTGCCGGACCGCAACATCCTGAACCTGCTTTCGCTGACCGGTGGAGTTTCCTCGGGCGGCGATGCAACGGGCATCAACGCCAACCAGCTTTCGATGAACGGGAGCCGCACACTGAACAGCGAGTTCATGGTGGACGGGATCTCGGTGGTCTCGGGCTCGACGGGCGGCGTGCAGACGCTGCCGCCGGCGGACGCCATCCGCGAGTTCAAGGTGCTGACGTCGGCATACTCCGCGGAGTACGGCCGGACGTCGGGCGGCACCGTCTCGATGATCATCAACTCAGGCGGCGACCGGTATCACGGTGGTGCCTACGAATATTTTCGCAATGAGGATCTCAACGCGAACAACTACTTCAATAACCTGCGGGGGCAGCCGCGCTCCGAAGACCGTTACAACCTGTTCGGTGTGAAACTGGGCGGGCCGGTGCGAATTCCGAAGTTATACAACGGAAAAGAGAAAACATTCTTCTTCTTTAACTACGAAGGGCTGCGCCGGGCCGCGCCGTACGCTAATATTTCGTCGGTGCCGGATGCGGCATTCCGCGCTGGAGACTTTTCGGGGTCTCCGATTCCGGTTTACCAGCCGGGCACCAAGACTCCGTTTCCGGGAAATCGGATCCCGTCCAGTATGATCGATTCCGCGGCCGCCAAAATACTCGGCGTGCTGCCCGGCGCTAACTCGCCGGGGTCACCCGACGCCGCGGACGGCCGGGCCATCAACAACCTGGTGGAAGTCGGATCGTCCCACCCTTCATCGAACGACTACACAACGCGAATCGACGAGAACATCAGCGACAAGGACCGGATATTCGGCAGCCTGACCTATTACGGTGCACAGTCGCCGGCGCAGCCCAAGATTCCGGGCCCGCTGGAAAACAATGTCGGACCGGGCACGACCACCGGGTATCAGGTGGCGCTCGACTATACGCGCACATGGACGCCGACTCTCGTGGTGGAGGCGCGCATGGGATACTGGCGGAACAACAGCGAGATCGTCCCGCCGAGCCAGGGACTGAATGTTCCCGGAGTGCTGGGGATTGCCCGCGCCATCGGCCCCGCCGCCCCCACCTTCAACTTGAATGGCTGGAGCCAGTACGGCCTGAACAGCAACACGCTGCGCAGCCAGATCGACAACAATTATCAGCCCAGCGCCGCCGCCACCAAAGTGTGGGGAAACCACTTACTCAAGTTCGGAGTGGATCTTCGCAAGAACGAGTTCAATATTTATAACCCCGGAGGGACCGGGAATAGCGGCTGGTTTACGGGGAATTATACGTTCACCGGAGAGATCACCAACGCCAAGAACAGCGGCGGCAACCCGGTGAACTCCGTGGCGGACTTCCTGCTCGGAGATGTGAAGACTTCCGGCTATGCCCTGCCCCAGCCCCCTGCGGGCCGGCGCAATTACAACATCGGCGTGTACGCGCAGGATGACTGGAAGGTAACCCCCCGGCTGACCCTGAACCTGGGGCTGCGGTACGAATACGAAGCTCCGATGACGAGTTCGAACAACATCTACTCCCGGGTGGATCCGGCGACCGGGCAGGTGCTGTTCGCGGGGATCAACGCGTCGGATACGCTCAACATTCCCGGCGACCACTCCAATTTCGCGCCGCGAGTCGGATTCGCTTATACCTTGACGCCGAAGACGGTGATCCGCTCCGGATTCGGCTTGTTCTACAGCCAGATCTTTTCCGACCTGGGCGGCCAGGTGCTGTTCCCCGGGTACACGATCAGCCAGAGTTTCTCCAACCTGGGCACGGGGATCCCGCAGGCGTTCTCCCTCTCGCAGGGGATGCCGTTGATCGCCAGGCAAAACCTGAGCGACCCCGGAAGCACGCTATCGCAATTCACCCCATCGAACCCCCTTTCGGCAGGCGCATCGTTTGCTCAGGCGGGGCCGCTGCCCTATTCGGCGGAATGGAATTTCGGCGTGCAGCGGGAAGTGGCTCGCGGCCTGATTCTGGACGCAAACTATGTGGGGTCGAGCGGCGTCCACCTGCCGTTGAACTTGCCGAATAACGACGTACCTTTCGCGGCGGCGACCGATATCGCGCGGGTGAATACCACGGTCAACACCCAGAATCACCGTCCGTTCCCGAACGTGGGACGGTTCAGCGACATCCAGATGGCCGGCCATTCGTCGTATCAGGCGCTGCAGATCTCGGCCCGGCGGCAATACACCGCGAACCTCTCGTTCGTCGCGAACTACACGTGGTCCAAGTCGATTGACGACGGCGACGGGTTGTTCAGTTTCTCGCAGCCCGAGGGACTGAACTCGGGGCAGTTCCCCTCCCTCTTCCGCAACCTGGACCGGTCGTTGAGTGAGTTCGACCGGACCAATAATTTCACGGCCGCGGTGCAGTATAAGACGCGCGGCAACCGCTGGATACGCAACTTCGAGATCGACCCGATCATCACGGCGCGCACCGGCTTGCCAACCACGATCAACCAGAACACGACCAACCCCGCCGCGGGGCAGATCCGGCCGGACCTCGTCTCGAACTCGAGCATTTACCTTCCGACCCCGCAACCGAACGGGAGCGGCGTGCAGTATCTGGTGCCGGTGACCTCGCCGGATTTCCCGCTGGCGCCGGTGGGCCCGTTCTTCACCGGCTCGGGCGCAAGCAGGACGCAAGTGCTGCAGGCCGGTATTGGAACGCTGGGACGGGACACGGTCCGTACGCCGGGAGAGTTCGATCTCGACCTGGCGGTGGACCGTCAATTCCCGATTCACGAGCGCGGGCGGCTCGAGTTCCGCCTCGAGGCATTCAACCTGCTCAACCATACGAACTTCCTCGCGCCGAATACTTCGTTGACGGTGACCTCCAATCCGAGCACGGGTCAGGCGATCTTCAATTCGCCCAGCTTCGGGTTGATCACGGCGGCGCGGTCGGCGAGGTTCCTGCAACTGGTGGTACGGTTCGAGTTTTGAAACGGCCCCGGGGCCCCTCGGGGGACGAGAGAATTAGCGCAGTAGCCGCTGGCAGGCAGCGGTTTCAACGCGCAGATCGGCCAGCGCGCCGCGCAGATCCGTCGCCAGGGAAGCGCTGGCGGAGCGGTCGCGAGTCGCGCCGAGGAGTGTCGTGAGCAGCAGATCGCTGCGGCGCGCGGCGCGGAACAGCTCTTCCGTGGCACTTTGCCAGGAAGGAGCATCCGTGGCGGCGCCGGGAGCCCCGGCCGTACCGAGCACGGGGGAAAGAGCCTGCTCGATGGATGCGGCTCTTGCCGATAGCGCGGCCAAATGGGCCCGGGCGAGATCGCGCAGCACCGCCCGGTCCCCGGCGCTCATAGCGGCTTCGGAATCGGCCGGGAAGCGCTGCGCCAGCGCGCGCAAGGCGTACACGCGCGACATCGCGGCGTCGTTCCAGTCCAGCAACTGCGCGCTGTTGCGCTCGAACTCGGCGCGGCCGCCCCACGCCTGCTGAAGCCGTGCCTCGATCCCGGTGGGCTTCGTTACAGGTGACGAAGCCTCACCGGAAGCGGGCTGCTGCTCTTGCGGGAGCGGGGATGATGCCGGGTCCGAAAACTGCACCGAAACTTTCGGCAGCGCGTCGAGGGCCTGGTGGATCTGCCGCTGGCGCTCGGGCGGGATACCCACGCCACTGACCAGGATGCGCTCCGGCGATCGCGTGATTTCGAGCGGGTCGCCCAGGTCGGCCCCGATCTCGTGAAGGGCGGCTAATACCGCCAGTTCTTCAGAGATCGAGGCCGTTCCCCCGGGCTGGACGGGCTGGCTTGGTACAACCCGCCGGACCGGCGCTCCGATGCTCGTTTCCACGTCCGGAGCCTCCGTAAACTCACTCAATTCCACCCAATCCTCATTGCGAAATTCGAAGCGACCTTCCACCGGGTGGAGATCGGCCGTGCGCAGCGTGAGGCTGGCCGTGGCCAGATCTCCTTCCGCCGCCACCGTGCGGATGCGATAGCACGGCTCGAACGGCGGATCAGCCGACGTGATGGTTTCCACCTCGTCGCTCTGGACGGTCTGGGCGTCGCGCCACTGCTGGTAGGAACGCGCGCTCAACGGATCGTCCACTGGGTACCGGGCCTTCACGAAGAGTGCCCGAACGTCGGGCGCGGCGTCCAAAGAAGTCTCGCGGGCTTTGGTGCGAACGCGGATATGCCGGTGGGGCGCCGGCCGGGCATCGGAAGCCGCCACCGCCTTTCGCAGCAGCGCGGCCGCCTGGACCGACGGCGTTTCGCGGAAGTGATAGAACAAGCCGGCTGCGGCCAGCAGGGCGGCCGCGGCCGCCGGTAGCCAGCGGCGATACGGATGCTCGCCCGAAAACTCGGCATCGATCCGGGCGAAATCTCGGGAGAGATCGCGCCAGGGAGCCGGCGGCCTCGAAGCGGCCTGCACGGCATTGCGGTAGTGCACGCAATCGGCCGCCGTCTGGCGGAACTCTTCGACCTCGGCGCGGCACTGCCAGCACGCGGCCAGGTGCTCTTCCACCGGGCGGGCCCGGCGCGCAGGGAGTTCGCCGTCGAAGTAAAGAAGCAGCAGATCGTGGCCGGGATGCTGACCCTGGAAGCTATTCATCCCGCACCTTCTTCAGCCGCAGCATGGCGCGGCGCAAAAACTCGCCGACCGCCGACGGGCTGATCCCCAGGGCCGAGGCGATTTCCGGATAGCGCAGGCCCTCCATGCGGAGAAACAGGCAGCGCCTCTGTTGCTCGGAGAGCCCTTCGACGGCAGCGTGGAAGCGGCGCATCCGCTCGTTTTCGAGCAGGGCGTCTTCCGGATTGCGCGGGACGGCCGGCAGGCTGGCTTCGAGCACCGCTCCGAACGGCTCTTCAGACACCTGCTTCTCGCGCAGCTTCAGGCCGTAATTGTGTGCCACCCGGAAGATCCAGCCCCGCGGGTTTTGGATCTGCTCGCCCTTCTTCAGCGTGGAGTAAAGGCGAAGAAAGACTTCCTGCGTCGCCTCCTGCGCCCCGGGCGGATAGACGCCCAGCGTCAGCAGGTACCGGTAAACGTCGTCTCGCGCCTCTACGAACAACTGCGCCACCCTGTCCTGTAATGCGGTGCTGGTCCGTTCTTGCCGGAGAATCCCCACTAGCTTTTCACCGACCGAAGACACCGCCATGGTTCCGAGCCATCTCAAAGACCCCTGAAGGCCCAAAATCCACTACAGGGCCGGACGGATATTTTTTAACAGAATTTGCCGCCGGATTAACCTAAGTGTAGTTGAAAGCGGGCCGGCCGGGTCTTTGGAACGGACTCATACCTAGTGCCCGACCCGACCGTAGGTGTTGCCATCGTAACCTGCAATAGCGCCAGGTATATCCGGCGCTGCCTCGAAGCCCTTCTGGAGCAGGAGGGTGTGATCCTTCAGGTAGCCGTCGCGGAGAACGCCTCCACCGACGCTACCCGGCAGATTCTGAAGGAGTTTAAGGGCAGAATCAAAGTCCTGTATCAGAACCGGAATGTGGGTTTCGCCGAGGGGCAAAACCGGGCCATCCGGGCGCTCAATACGGAATGGATCCTGACCCTGAATCCGGATGTGCTGCTGCTGCCCGGGTTCGTCCGCAAGCTGGTGGAGGCTGGGGAGGTGGATTCCGGAGCAGGCGCCGTATGCGGGAAGCTGCTTTCCATCGGACCCGGATTCCAACCCCTCAGCGAACCGCGCATCGACTCGACCGGCATCTTCTTTACCCCGGCCATGCGGCATTTTGACCGGGGCTGGCACCAGCCGGCCGCCCGCTGCTTCGAGCGCATGGAATACGTCTTCGGAGCCAGCGCGGCCGCGGCCCTCTTCCGCCGGAAAATGATTGACGACGTGGCGGTGGACGGCAGCTTTTTCGATCCGGATTTCTTCGTATACCGCGAAGATGCGGATGTCGCGTGGCGCGCGCAGTTGATGGGATGGCGCTGCATCTACACTCCGGAGGCCGAGGCCTACCACGTCCGCACCGTAACCCCGGGCAAGCGCCGCGGCTTACCGGCGCTTATCAACATGCATTCCGTCAAGAACCGCTTCCTCATGCGGATCAAGAACACCACCAGCGGCGTCTACCGGCGCTGCTGGCTGCCCGCGACCGCGCGCGACCTGATGGTGGTGGGCGGAACTCTCTTGTGGGAGCACGCTTCGCTCAAAGCGTTCTGGCATGTGGCAAAGTGCCTGCCGCGGGCGCTCAGGCAGCGTCAACAGATCATGCGCCGGAAGCGCGTGAGCGACGAGGTCCTGGCGAGGTGGTTCTCCTTCGAGCCGGCCTCCGAACCGCTGGGCGAACTCCCTGTGCGGCCTGCACGGGGGGCCGCGGGCCGTGGTCTTGCGGCCGTGCGATCATAGGGGTTTCGCGGTAGCGCTGCCATAGAAACCTTTCAGGGAGTGGTTCGTCGGAAGGAATAGCATGAAAAAACTGATCGCCTGTAGTTTACTCATTTCGGGTGCTTTCCTGGCGAGAAGCGCCGATTTCACAATCCCCATCGAGAAGTACCAGCTAAAGAACGGGTTGCGGGTGGTGCTCTCGAAGGACAACGCCGTCCCGGTGGTCACGGTTTACATGATCTATGACGTGGGCTCACGCTCGGAAGAGAAGGGCCGCACCGGGTTCGCGCACCTGTTCGAGCACATGATGTTCGAAGGTTCGGCCAACGCGCCGAAGGGGACACACTTCAAGACCGTGGAATCGAATGGCGGCACCCTGAACGGGTCGACGCATCCCGATTTTACGGATTATTACGACATTCTCCCCTCGAACAAGCTGGCCACGGCGTTGTGGCTGGAATCGGACCGCATGCGAAGCCTTGCGATTACCGACGAAAACTTGAAGAACCAAAAGGAGGCCGTGAAGCAGGAGCGTCGGCTGAGTTTCGACAACCAGCCGTATGCGACGGCCATCGTGGACGTGTGGCCGACGCTGATGTTCCGCAACTGGCAGAGCTCTCATTCGTTGATCGGGTCGTTCGAAGACCTGAACGCGGCCAGCGTCGAAGACGTTCGCAAGTTCTTCAAGACGTACTATGCGCCGGACAACGCGGCACTGGTGATCGTGGGCGATATTCAGATTCCCGAGACCAAGAAGCTCATTGAGGAATATTTCGGAGACATTCCGTCGCAGCCCAAGCCGGCGCACCCGAGCCTGGCGGAGCCGGCGGGCTTCCAGCCGCGCACCCAGGTGTACCACGACAAGCTGGCGCAGGTGCCGGGTCTGGTCCTCGGATTCATGGGTCCCAAGCGCCGCTCGCCGGATTACTATGCGCTGAACATGGCGGACGCCATCCTGACGGCGGGCGACAGCTCGCGGCTACGGCAGGACCTGGTGAAAGGCAAGCAGTCGGTGATCCAGTACGAGGCGAACCTGGGGTGGCCGTTCGCCAGCGCACAGGACTACCGTGACCCGGAACCCTACGCGATTTTTCTGCTATACAAACCCAATTTTACTTCCGACCAGATGATCGCGCAGGTACAGGAAGAGTTGACCAAGCTCGCCGCGGAGCCCGTGGATGCCAAGGAACTGGAACGCGTCAAGATGCAGCTTCGCGCGGGCCGGATCCGCAGCCTGCAGGGGTCGCTCAGCCGCGCGCAGGCGCTCGCCCAATATGAAATCGCGGATGGCGATCCGGGCCTCGTCAATACCGAACTGGACCGGATGCTGGCGGTGACGCCGGAGCAGGTTCAGGCAGCTGTGAAGAAATATTTGACGCCGGAACGCCGCGCGGTGCTGGTCATCCAGCCGGCGCCCGCGGCGCCGCCGCAGGCTACACAACCGAAGGAGGGGCAGTGATGTTGAAGCGAACAATTGCTATAGCCGCGGTGGCCGCGATCGGCTTGGCCGCACAGACGCTGGACCGGACCAAGGAGCCTCAAACCCCACCCATCCCCGGCTACAAACTGCCTCCGGTTTACGAAACCAAACTGCCGAACGGGCTAGGCCTGGTGCTGGTGGAAGACGGGCGCTTCCCGCTGGTAACGGCGCGCCTCAATTTCCAGGCGGGCAGCAAGTTCGATCCGAAGGATATGCCTGGCCTTTCGGAGGCCGTGGCCGCACTCCTGAACGAAGGCACCAAGACGCGAACGTCGCGTCAGATCTCCGAAGAGACGGACTCCTTGGGCGGATCGCTGGGAGGTGCGTCAGGTCCCGACTCGCTGACGCTGTCGGGCAGCGCGCTGTCGGAAAACCTCGGCAAGCTGCTGGCCCTGATGGCGGACTGCGCCATGAATGCGGCGTTCCCTCAGGATGAAGTGAACCTGCACAAGCAGAACCGCGTTCAGGCGCTGCGCGCGGAAAGATCCGAGCCGGGGTTCCTGGCCGAAGAGAAGATGGCCGAGGTGGTGTACGGCTCGTCGCCCTATGCGCACATCGCGCCGACCGAGGCCGCGATCGCGAAGATCGATCCGAAGGTGCTGGCCGGCTTCCGCGATACCTACCTGGTTCCCAACAACGCGACTCTGATCCTGCTGGGAAAACTGCCGCCGCGCGAAGAGCTGATCAAGACCCTGACAGCGGAATTCGGCGGTTGGAAACAGAAGCCGCTGCCGGCTGCTCCGAAGATGGAGGTGCCCGCGGCGAAGCGGGAGATCGTGCTGGTGGACCGGCCGGGATCGGTGCAGGCCGATATCCATGTCGGCCGCGTGGCTCCCACCCGTCTCACTCCGGATTTCTTTCCGCTGCGGGTCGCCAACACCGTATTGGGTGGCGGAGCCAGTTCCCGCATGTTCGTGAACATCCGCGAAAAGCAGGGGTTCGCCTACGACGCGCACAGCCAGTACGACACCCACCGCGACTCCGCCGATTTTCAGGCCGTAACCCAGGTTCGCAACGACGTGCTGGAGCCCGCTCTCAAGGCCGTCCTTGCCGAGATGGACGGCATGGCGGCCAAACCGGTACCCGCGCCGGAGCTGACCGACGTGAAGAACTTCCTCGCCGGTTTGTATCTGCTGCCGATGGAGACGCAGGATGGGGTAGCCAACCAGCTCAGCGTGATGCAAACCCTGGGCCTTCCGAGCAATTACCTGGAGACCTACGTGACACGCGTCCGGTCGGTGGAGCCCGACCAGGTTCTGGCCGTGGCGAAAAAATACATCGCCCCGGAACAGGCGGCCATCGTGGTGGTCGGCGACGCCTCGAAGATCGGGGACGTTCTGAAGAAGTTCGGCGAGGTTACGGTCACCAAGGCGAATTGAACCCGCGGCGAGCCGCCGAATCCTGCTGCTACCATGGACCTTTCATGAGCTTCCAGTGGCTGCAGATGAGAATCACCGAGGAGAAGGAGCGGCGCGCCCGGGAAAAACGCATTCTCGACCGCCTTCCGGATGCGCTCGTGGAGTTGTACGAAGCTATCCGCTCCTGCCTCGAAAGCTACAATACGGCCTTCGGCGCGCACGCATCGGAGGCCGAACTGTTGTCGGGGAAGGTGGTCGCTGTGGCGCGTGAAGAGCGCGACGGCAAGTGGCAGCAGTGCGGGAAGGTCGAGGTGAGCGCGGTCCCGGCCATTCCCGGGTTTCAGATCGATCACGGCGGAGAGCCGTTGGTCATCGAGATCGGCATCCTGCCGGGCAACAAGCTGTCGTACCGCGACCGCGCCGCCGATCAGTACCTCGGCCTGGAAGACCTGTCGCGCCGCATCCTGGACCGCGTGTTGTTTCCCAAGCTCAAGGAATAGCCGCTACATCGACTTCGTGTACTTCGCCCAATCGGCCGCGACACCGCCGGTATTGACATCGCCCGGGTGAATGATGATGCGGTAGCGGTATCTCAGGCTCTTGCCCGGCTCGATCGTCATGGCGCCGTTCTGCGACTTGTCGCCGGTGAACACGGAGACGCCGAACGGATTGGCGGCGAACAGTCCGTAGCCGCGGACGTGCCAGCGCACCGGGTGGCGCGGGTTGGCCGGGTTGTCGAGGATCGCAATGCCGACCTTCTCGCCGTTGATCTCGCCCGAGTAATCGCACCAATTGGAGGGCTTGCCCCAGGCTTCCTTCTCGCCCACCAGGCCGTCGGCATTGGTGATGTGGCCGGTGCCCAGGTCTTCCTGCAGGACGGGGCGGATGCGAATGCCGAGGACGCCGTCTTTGCCGTCGCCGAAAGTGACCGGACCGTTCAGCGCGGTGAGCGTGATGTCGAGATCCATCCTCCGGTCATCCTTATCGGCGTAGAAGGTCATGACGCGGTCTTCCCGCAGGATCGGCGGGTTCTTGCCGTCGATATCCTGCCATTCGAAGGTGGCGGCGATCGATCCTTCATTCTTGCCGCTTTTGACCTTATCGATCTTTTTCAGCGCAATCTTTCCCCGGTTCTTCGTGGTGTAAGAGAACTCGTTGTTCCAGAAGTCCAGGTGGTTGACGCTGTCGTGTGCGAACCACAAGCCGCGCTGGTGCTGGTGATCGGGGCGCTTGTTCTTAGCCCACTTATAGGCATTGCCGTCGAACTCCTCGGGCACCTTTTCCATCGGCCACATGCGCGTGACGTACGTGCCGGTGGCGGCGCGCAGGGGCCAGAGGTACGGCTTTGAAACCGTGGCGCCCGCGACATAGAAATCGCTGAATGGTTTGCCGTTAATCTCGATCGCGATCTTTTCGGGGCCGGGTGTAATCTTCACTTGCGCCGCACCCGGCAGTGCCAGCAGGGCGGCGGAGAAGAGGATAGAGAATGGGCGGTTCATGCGCTTAACATTCTATCGCTAACGCAGGGCGAAGAAACGCCACGGGCGCAACCGGATTGCCTACTTGAACGTGAGCCGCGCTGTATTGGCTTGCTTTCCCGCTACGCTGAGGATGACGGGCACATCCCCGCGGCCCGCCAGCGCCGGCGGCAACTGCACGTTTACCTGATCGAGTCCGGTGTAGAAGCCTTGCGTTCCCGCATAGGACACCGGCGCGTCCACGCCTCCGATCGAGACCGTCACCTGGCTCTGCGGCGCGCGCCGGATTCCGGTGGCATAGAAGACCATGTAGACCTGGTCTTTCGATACATCCACCGGCGCGGCCACGACGTTGCCTGCTCCGTCCACGGCATAGATGTTCTGAAGAACCTGTCCGGAATCCGTAACCCGCACGATACTGCCGGCGACCAGACCGGCTGCGTTGAACGTGAAGACGCCTGGTTGCACGTCGGCGATCGTCACCGGACCGCTGTGCGTCGAGCCGTCGCCGGATTTCACCGTTACCGTCGCCTGGCCGAGCGCGACAGAGGGCGGCGCCGCGTAGTTCACCTGTGCCGGAGACACGTAGAACAGCGGAGCAAGTACCGATACTCCTTTCGAATCGGTAATGGTGACCGTGGTTCCGCCGAGCGTGGTTTGCAGAGAACCAGAGGCCGATTCCGTCGAGTTGGCCAGCCCAGACCCATAGGCGGCCACGATCGAATCGGGCGCGAACACCAGTTCCGTGCTCCCGGGGGCCACGTTCGTCACCGAGCCTTGACCCGCGATCATCGCCGATACGGCGTCCATTCTTCGGGTGAACAGAGTGAGCGGCTCGGCAGCCTTGGGGTTCGCCGCGAGAAATTTGGCCAGCGCCTGCTGGTATAGGGCCAGCGCGCCAGGGTAATCGCCGCCGGCGGCCAACAAATCGCCCTTTTCGACCTGCGCTTCCAGAATCGTCGGCTGATGCGCGATCAGCGTATCGAGCGCCGCTCCGGTTCCTTGCGTATCGCCTCGAAGCCGCGCATAAGCGGCAAACGCAAGATACTTCGAGGCCTCTTCTTCGGCGGAGAGCCCCGCGGCTTCGACATTCAAGGTGACCGCTGCGCCGTTGCTGGCGACGGCCCCGGCGAACGTCCCGCTTGCCGCGGAGGAAGTGGTATCCAGCGTGGCCGACACGTTATATACGCCCGCGTTGATCGACGCAGTATCAGTGGGAGCCACCAGCCAGACGGCCTCCGCGGTGTCGAATCCGCTCAAGCTCAAGGTCTGAGATGCCGGCTGGATCAACTGCACCGGCCACTTTTGCGCCGCACCGCTCTGGTCCGTCACGGTCAGGCTCAACGCCTGCGTCCACGCGCCGCTCTTGAGCCCGATACTCACCGGCTTCCCGTCTGCCGAAATCACCCCTACACGGATCAGGAGCGGCCAGCCCCTTGCCACCACGGCATCGCTTGCGGCGTTGACGTCGAGCCCCAGCTCCAGAGGAGGCGGGTTCTGCGCGCTCAGGCATGCGGCGGAAAGCAGAATCCAGGAGATCAATCCTCTCTTCATCGTTTACCTCCGCGGCGCCGGAACAGCGTCGTTCACCAGGATCTGTCCCCGGCAGTTGCCTCGTCCGGGGGCCGCGTCGCCGTAGCGCGGCTGCGGCTGCCAGTCGGAGCCGTTGATGCCGGTCCCCGCGGCCGACGTGCAGAGCCCAAACCCGGCGTGTTCTCCAGGGGTATAGTAGACCCCGTTCGGATTTCCCTTCACGTAGTGGGCATCGGCGTCGTCGTAGCGCATCACGCAGTTGTCGTCGCCCGTATGCGGATCGTTCGGTACGCCGATGGTGATCTTGGTCGGCGTGCCCACCGAAAACATGAAGGAGGCGGAAACATTTTGCTCGGTAAGAACCGTAGCCACAATGCCGGCGCCGTCATTCGTCGCCGAAAAGAGCATCTGGTCCGCCGGGGTCCGCGTGAGCCACGCATACTGGTACTTCGCGTCCCCGTGATGAAACACGTTGCAGGCGTGGAACAGCTCGTGCGCCAGGCTCGATTGATTGTAGGTGATATCGCCGTTGACGCCGGGCAGGATCCTCGGTGCCAGAATCTGGCTCACCATCACCGGCGTCCCGGGGCCGCCAACCGTATCGAAGTAACCCGCATTGGCGGCGAAGGGCGCGATGATGATCGCGTGCTGGTCGACAATGTGCGCGCCCTCGTTGTGATTCCGGTTCATGACGCGGTCTGCCGCCAGGTCGCTGTTCCGAAGGTTGCCGTGCACCTCCAGACCGCTGAGGCTCTGGAACATCCGGATACCTCCCTGGAAGAACACGCCGGCGCGGTTCAGGATGAAGAAGTCTTTCTTGTTCGGATTCCCCTCCACGTGCTGGCCGTCGATGATGAAGCCCCGGTACTCCTCATAAAGCGACAGACCGTCGCCGGGATGTCCGTCGCCGGGGGGATCGCTTTCGTTGTCGTTGATATCGGCCATGCCGCTGACGCCGTGGTTCTGTTTCCACACGTCGGCGATGAGGCTCTGCTCTGAGCGCAATGGCAGGCGTATGTTCTGCTGCGCAGTATCGCCCTCCAGATGTCCGACGAGCTGGCTGCCGTCGGGCAGGAACGCCGTCACTTTGATCGTGCCAAAGGCGCCCCAGTCGTACGGCGTCACGGTCACCGTGGATTGCGTATATTCCCCCGGCTTGGTTTCCCCTTTTTGCGCATTCGGGTCTGTCAGAATCAGGTCGCTGCCTTCGAGCTTGAGGTCGAAATCATTACCCGGGTTCGTGATGGGAGCGTTCATCGCGTAGCCGGGCTCTTTCGAGCTCTTCGTCAGTTCCCACGTAAAATAGGCCGCCACGGCGTTCGTGGGACCGCCGCCCGTGGCCTGGAGCTTCGCCACCAGGTCGATGCTTTGGCCGCTTCCGCCCCCGGCCCCGGCCGTCGGCCGCCAATTCTGCAGTGCGGAGGTCTTCTGAACCACCACTTCCGGAGGCGTGTTCAGACCCGGCTCGATATCCCACGTGATCGTGACGTCGATCTGTGCGGCCGAACCGCCGAAAGCGAGCGACGAAGGCTGGATGGGCGCATCCATCTTCACCGTCGTCGAACCTTTGAGGCTGAACCCGGTGGCCGGCAGCGTCTGAATCAGGTTGCTGAGCACGGGTGACCATGTCGCCGGTCCCTGGCCCCCCAAGGTTCCTGGTGCACAATCGAGGGAGACGCTGCTGGTGGCGCCCTGGACGTCGTAGCCTTCGGGGTAGAAGTGATACTGGTTCGTCCCCTGAAGCGTCATCGTGAATGGGCTGTTGACGGGAATCGTGCCTTGATAGATTTGCGTCGACGTCTGTTTGCAGCCGCTGAAGGTCGCCACGTCGCTGGCGTTGATGTTGGTCGTGCCGCTGTAGCTCCCCTGCCAGCCTTGAATGTTCGGGTTGTATGTGTCGAGCTGAAAGCTGATTTTGGAAGTCAGGCCAAACTGCCATACATCGGAAAAGATTCCGCCCGAAGTACTGCCCGACCCGGTCCCCGTGATGGTGATGTTGCCGTGCCAGTTCTGGACGCCCAGGAACTCATCTACCCGCCCTTGTGAGAAGCATGGCACGGCGAGCGCCAGAAAGGCGATCGACGCCACTTTGAAGGCCGTCATCCGAACCCCCCTCACTCCAGCAAGCGCGCAAATTGTGAAAGGATTCTGTCGGGGTCTGGTTCGGATACGGTATGTTTCCGTACAATCGTGCCGGGCAGCCCGAACTAGCCCGCCGACTCCCGCTCCATCAACCGGTCCACGAGTTTGCGGTATACCGCAAGGGACGCACGCAACTGGCGGATTTCTTCCAGCAACTCATCATCGATTTCGGAATGCTGCACTGGCCGGGTTGGCGGCCGGTGCGCACAGTTGGGAGCGTGCAAAGTGCGGGTGCGAGTCATTACTTATCTATTGTGAAATCCGTGCAACCCGATCTCAATCGCTAATCGGCGGTACTTCCTCGAATCTTGTGGGGGGATTCATAGTACTCAATAGCCGCGATCGGGTGCATCAGCTATACCCTCGGATGGGGGTGGCAGAGCGTTCCGGCGGGTTGTAAGTCCAACTTATTGATAGAATGAGCGTTCCAATAATACGCCAGACCCCGCGATGAGAGAATCGATAACCGCGTTCCTGACCCAATTCCCGGTGGTGACCCTGTTCGCGGTGATCGGGGTCGGATACCTGCTTGGGCAGGTGCGCATCTTCGGCTTCCGGCTGGGCGTGGCGGGTGTGCTCTTCGCCGGGCTGGCGGTGGGATCGCTCGGTCCGGACATCGCGCTCCCTTCGATCGTCTCCACCGTGGGGCTGATCCTCTTCATCTACAGCATCGGGATCCAGTTCGGTCCGGGCTTCGTCAACCCGTTCCGGCGCGACGGATATCGCGACAACGTCTTCTGCATCGCCATGCTCGTCCTGGGAGCGGCGGCGGCGATCGGCGTCGCGGTGTGGCAGGGCCTGACGGGGCCAACCCTCGCGGGGCTCTTTTCCGGCTCTCTGACCAATGCACCGGCGCTGGCGGCGGCCCAGGAGGTCCTGCGGGATAACAACCGCGGCCTGGCGCCCTCGGTACTGCAACAGTTAGTGGACCGGCCGGTGATCGCCTTCGGCCTCGCGTATCCATTCGGCGTACTGGGCGTGATGCTCAGCTTTCAGGTGTACCGCACCGTGTTCCGCATCAAGCCCGTGCACAGCGAGTCCGCCGACCCGATCGCGGTGCGCGACTTCGTAGTGCAGAACCCGGGCGTGACAGGCCAGAGCCTCGCGGACGTGCTGCGGCTCCACAAGGACCTGGGCTTCGTGGTCAGCCGCATCCGCCACCGCGAACAGACCTCGCTCGCAACCGCCGATTCGCAGCTTTCGCTCGGCGATATCGTGGCCGTCGTGGGAAACCGGCCGGCATTGGAGCGCGCCCGCCACATCTTCGGCGAACCTTCCGAGATCCATATCGAGCACGACCGCGCCGTGCTCGACTACCGGCGGGTCTTTGTCTCGAGTCCGGAGATCGTCGGCAAGCGGATCGGCGACCTCGATCTGCAAAGCCGCCTGTCGGCCACCGTGACGCGGCTCCGTCGCGGCGATCTCGATATCGTGCCGAACTCGAATACGAGGCTGGAATACGGTGACCGCGTGCGCGTGCTCACGGCGCCCTCGAACTTCGGCGAAGTCTCCCGTTTCTTCGGCGACTCCATCCGGGGAACGGCGGAAACGGATTTCGGTTCCGTCGGGCTCGGGATGACCCTCGGAGTGATCCTGGGGCTGATTCCCTTCCCGCTTCCCGGCGGCACCATGCTGCGGCTGGGCCTCGCCGGCGGACCGCTGATCGCCGGGCTCGTCCTGGGCCGCCTGCAGCATACCGGCCCGATCACCTGGGTGATTCCGATGTCCGCCAACCTCACCCTGCGGCAGATCGGGCTGGTGCTGTTCCAGGCGGGAGTGGGCACGCGCGCCGGCTTCGGATTCGTGCAGACGGTGCGAACCAGCGGCGTGGAGATGATCGTGGGCGGCGCGGCGATTACCGCCGCCGTGGCGATGGCCAGCCTGTTCGTGGGACACCGGATTCTGCGGCGGCCGTTCGAATCCGTGATGGGCCTGGTGTGCGCAATCCACACCGAGCCCGCCAGCCTGGCCTATGCCAGCCTGGTTTCCAGCTCTGACGCCCCGCAGGCCTCTTACGCGCGCGTCTTCCCGGTGTGCACGGTGGCGAAGATCGTGCTCGCGCAACTGCTGGTGACATGGAAGTAGGAGAGCGGAACCTGGAGGAGTTGTTGCGCCGCATGGATCCGGCGCTCGCGCCCGGCGAGTTTGTGTTCGCGGCGGGGCCGCTGCCGGAAGGAGTGGATGCGCTGTGCCGCTTCCGCGAGCCGGAAGGCGTCACGTCGATCCTCGATCGCGCGGACGCCGAGCGGCTCGGCATCGAGTTCACGTTTCCGTGCCGGATGATTACCCTGAGGGTGCATTCGAGCCTCGAAGCCGTGGGCTTTCTGGCCCGCATCGCCGCGGAGCTGGCGCGGCGCGGCATCAGCACAAACGTGGTGTCGGCCTTCTACCACGACCATCTGTTCGTCCCGGCCGGTTGTGCCGAAGAAGCAATGGCCGCGCTCGGGGAAATGGCGGCGGCCGCGCGTTCCGGCGGCACTCCCCCTTGCGCTTCGACATGAGATACCGTATGCTTGCCTTGTCGAAGCGCAAGGGGAGACCATGGCACAGGAACGCGTCGAGCTGCCGCAGGGAACGCTGGACCTTCTGATTCTGAAGACACTGGCGCTTGAGCCGTTGCACGGATGGGCCGTTTCCGAACGCCTCCAGCAGATCTCGACCGACGCGTTGCAGGTCGGCCAGGGGTCCTTATACCCGGCGCTGCACCGGCTCGAACGCCGCGGGTGGATTCAGGCCGAATGGGGAATCTCGGAGAACAACCGTAAGGCGAAGTATTACCGGCTGACCCGCGCCGGCCGGAAGCAGTTGGAGGCCGAGACGAAGGCATGGCGCAGGCTCGCCGGCGTCGTCGGCCACGTGCTGGACATGGCCTGAGAGGGCGCCGGCGCTCCCGGGCTTAAAGCCTCACCGGCTCACGCAAGACAAAGGATAGACGGGTTTCTGCAGGCAGGTGCAGGTTGCGCCTGCCGGTGATCGCTGCCCCGGTCGTGCCGGCGGCAGCCCCGGCGCCGGCGCCGACCAGCGCCCCTACACCGCCTCCGGCGATCGCGCCGATGGCCGCCCCCGTTCCCGCGCCGCCGCCGATCAACGCCAGGTTGCGCTTGCGGTGGTTGGTACTTACCCGCGTGGTGTGAGACGTGGCAATCGCGTATGTCTTACCGTGAACCTCTATCGAATCGAGACTCAGCGCCAGCACGGCGCGGCCCTTGAGCCGCCCTGAGGGCTTCGACTCTACCAGGTGGCCGTGGCACACCGCACCGCGCGGCACGACCACGTGCCCATCGTGCGTAATGGCGTAAGCGGTGTGGGCAATGAAGCGGCTGCCGGCGTGATCGCGCCTGGTATCGATCGACTGGCCGAGCCGCACGGTGAGATGCGTGCCCGCCGGAAGCGCAACCTGGGCCGTCGCCTGCCCGGCGAAGGCCATCGCTAGCGTCAGAATGGGAATCATGGTTCTCGTCTGCATCTGTTCCTCCGGTGTTTCTAGCGCTGCACGATGTCGCCGGCGAGCGCCAGCACATCCATGATGATGCGGGTCCGCCGGTCGTAGACCACGGCGCAGCCGTCAACGATGCCCATGCCGCACGTGGCGCAGACCGGCGGCAACTGGTGCACGAGCACGACCGGCATGGGACGGAATCGCTTCTCCCATCCGGGAGGAAGCGTGCCGCCGCGCGCCAGTTTTCTCTCCAGGCCCGGCGGGAGCCGGCGCCGGCCGCTGTAGTAATTCAGGATGACCGTCCGATCGCCCGGCCGGAAATAGCGGCCTTCGGATTCGTGACGGCGGTCATCCTTATCATGTCCGCGGCCTCGCCCTTTACCCTTCCCGTGGTCCTCGTCATGGTGGCCCTGGCCTGCCCACAGGGTCCCTGCCGGTGTGCCTGCGCAGGCAGTCATCAGCAGCAGCACAAGTGTTTTCGTAGCGCGTTGCACGAAGAACTCCCTGCAATCGCCATGCCAGTGTCAATTTCACTGAATGACAACGGGATCCTCGCGAATCGCGGTAAAAACCACATGCATTCCGGCGCCCCCGAGGAGAATTTGCGTGCTAACCCGGGATAACGTTGCGGTTAGAAGAGGACGTCGAAATCCATCGTGAAACGGCGGCCCCGGTGGCCGAAAAAGTAGCCGTAGGCCGGATCATCGGCATTATAGTGGACGGCCTCCGGATTGAAATGATTTGTCAGATTAAAGCTGGCAAGCGAAAGGCGCACCGAATATTTCGGGTTTACCTTGATATCTTTCGAAAGGCGCGAGTCGATCGAAAAGAAATGGGGGAAACGGTTGCCGTTGGGGACTCCGGCATAGTTCTGAGCGGCATCGAGAACGGAGTACGGGAAGCCGGAGCGGTATTCGACCACCGGGGAGATCCGCCAGGTGGGGGTCAGCCGCACGGTTCCCCACGTCAAAAAGCGGTGCGGCAGGCTGCCCGGCAGGTCGCCGAAGAAATCGGGGCGTATGATCGCCGCTTGGAAAACGTTCACATATTCCCCGAAATCGTTCAGGTCGCCGCGGGCGCGGCTGTACACATAGGAGAATGAGAGTTCCCGTTCGTCGTCCACGCGCCATCGGGCGGTGGCCTCGAACTGCCGGTACCTCGCATTGCCGGTGCCTTCGAGCAAATAGGCGCCGAGGCCGGTGGCAGGGTCCGGCGCCACCGGGTCGATGACCGGAAGTCCGGCGGAGGTGTTTTGCAGATAGCTGAGCCGCAGCCGCACCCTCGGCATCAACGGCTGTTCCACCTGCACGCTCCAGTTGGCGCTGTTGGGAGAAAAGTTACCGTCCTGCGGCTTCTGATAGACAAACGGGAACCGCACGGGGCTCTGTCCCAGCGTGTTCAGGAACAGATACGGGCCGCCGATCACTATCCCGTCCGGCCCGTAGTAAGTGACGACGCGATTCGGGTACAGGTTGAAGTTGTAGATGTTGAGCGGAACTCGGTCGTAAAACAGCCCGAAGCCGCCGCGGATCACGGTGCCGTGATTCGCAAACGGGCTGAACGCAAACCCCGCGCGCGGCGCAACGCGAAAGGCGCCCGATACCTGCTGGGATTCGGTCCGCAAGCCCAGGTCGAACGAGAGCCGCGGCGAGAGGAGCCAGTGATCCTGGCCGTAGATCGTCTTCTCCACGTCGTCGATTTCGAACGTGCGGTCGCGCGGAAAAACAATCCGCTCCAGCAGCCGGTCGAGCACATCCCGGATCTCGATGGGATGCTCGGAGATCGAGCCGCTTTCCTCGCTGGCCGAGGCGTAGACTCCGATCTTGAAGTTATGCGAGCCCAGGCGTCGATAGGGGGCGAAGGAGTAGCTGGAGGCTCCGCTCATGCGCCACGCGTCGCGGTACTTCCGGGCGAAGTAGTTGCCGCGGTTCCCTTCGGGCGCGATCACCAGGTCCTCGTTCCCCTGCCCCCAGACCCCCACGTCGAAGCGGGTCACCGAGAATGTGGTGTCCCAGATCCCGCCATTCAGGCTCAGGTGATCGGCCAGGGTCCCGGTGTAGTTGTGGGTGCTCGCGTCGGGAACGGTCTCTTCCGGGTTGAAGTAGTCGAGGTTGGCGAAGCCCAGGTGCTGCGGCGCGAGATGGGCGGTAGCAGTTACGAGGTTGCGGCTGGACGAAACCCAATCGAGCTGGCTGAACGAGTTGATGCCCTGCTCCCGCTTCTGGTTGTGCGGGAAAGGCAGCTCATAAACGGGCGTCTTGCGGACCACATATTCGAAGCCCTCGGAAAGGTACAGCTTGCCCGCGATCACCGGTCCTTCGAAATTCAACCGGGGAGTGGCGGTCCTCAGACCCCGGAGGTGCCAGCTGCGGATGAAAAACTCGGGGAGGGGATCGTTCAGCTCCCACTTCCACTTCTCTCCTCCGCGGCGGGTCTCGACCGAAACCAGTCCGGCCGTGAAGCGCCCGTATTCGGCCAGGTAGGGAGATTGAAATACGTTGATGGCCTGGACGCTGTCGATGGGGACGGTGAGGCCGAACTGTCCGGTGCCTGGATCGGTCACATCTGCCGAGTTCACAATCAGGGCGCTGCGGTGCTCGGGACTGGCCGAGATCACCAGCGCGCCGCCGGGCTCGCGGGCCACCCCCGGGGTCATCGGCAGCGCATCGCTGACCGTCGCCGGACGGCTGGGAAGCTGCTTCACTGCCTGGCCGGAGATCGATGCGGGCGGAGACGCGCCCTCCTCCAGGGGCGACACCGTCTCTTTGACTTCGATGCTCTCTTTTCGCGCCAGCGCCGGAGTCAATGTGACGTCGATGGAGACGGATTGGCCCGCGGAGAGATCCACCTCCTTAGTCACGGTCTGGTAGCCCGCACCGGTAATCGTAACTTGATAAACCTCCAGGCGGAGATCGGTAAGGACCGCGCGGCCGTGGTCGTCGGTAAGGATCGCCGGCGGCGCGCCGGAGCCCGCCTTCGCCTGAAGTTCGACCCGGATTCCGGCAACCGGCCGGCCGGCGTCATTCACAGCCGTGACCGTGATGCCCGGTGCCGCCGCAAACATCGCGGCGGCGGACAGCAGAACCATCGCGGCGGCCTCAGTTACTCGTGTCAACCGATTTCCCAAACTTTAGCGTAATCCAAAACCCTACGTAACCTCGAAACCCGGCGGACCGCCGGCCGGTCTCGTCTCCACGACGAAATCTCTTGCTATAGCAGAAGCGTTGCCTTATTCTATATGCGTTTCGGCTATTTAGAGGTTAAATTCTACATAGGTCCGTAACGGGTGAGCTACGGATCTTCCCGGCAGCGCCAGCCGGGATGTGTGGGGTCACATGAAAAAGCTGTTAACCTTGGTCACACTTTTGGTGTGCGCGGCTGCCCTTGCGTTCTCACAGAACGTCTCGAGCTCCGTATTGACCACGATCGTCGATCCCTCGGGCGCTCCAATTCCGGGCGCCGAATGCACCCTAATCAACCAGGCAACCGGCACTGCCGCGACTGTCAAGTCCGACAATCAGGGTGCCTGCGTTTTCACCATTGTCCAAGGCGGAACATACGACCTGGGGGTGAAGGCCACAGGCTTCAAAACACTGAATACGAAAAACATCTTCGTCACCTCGGGTGAGACTCGGACCCTGGGCCAGTTGAAGCTGGAAGTCGGTGCACTTTCCGAAAGCGTTCAGGTAACCGGCGAGGTCTCCCAGATCAACCTCGCCACAGCCGAGAAATCGGGCACCATTACCGATGCTCAGTTCCAGAACATCGCCATCAAGGGGCGCGATATGTTCGCGCTGCTATTGACGGTGCCTGGCGTCGTCGATAACTTCAGCCAGGCCCGCGAGACCAGTTCTCCGGATTCCCTGCGCGGCACGTTCATCAACGGATCCCGCGAGAACGCCAAGAACTACGCGGTGGACGGCATCACGAACCTCGATACGGGTTCCAACAACACTTTGCAGTTCGAGCCGAACATGGACTCGATCGCCGAAGTGAAGGTCCTGACTAGCAACTACCAGGCCGAATTCGGACGGAATTCCGGCGGCGTCATCACCGTAATCACCAAGGGCGGCAGCCGCGACTTCCATGTCACCGGATACGACACCTACCGGCATGAAAGCCTGAACGCCAACAGCTTCTTCAACAACCGGTCGGGCATCAAGAAGGCTCCGTACCGGTACCGGATTACAGGCTACTCGGTCGGCGGACCGGTTTTCATTCCCAAGGTGTTCAACACCAACCGCGAAAAGCTCTTCTTCTTCTTCAGCCAGGAGTACACAGGGCAGCGCAAGGACTATGGAACGCGCTACGCAACTGTGCCGACCGACCTGGAGCGGAATGGCGATTTCTCGCAGAGCTATAACTCTTCGGGCCAGGTAATTAAAGTCATCGACCCGACCACAGGCGTCCAGTTCCCAGGCAACCTAGTTCCGAAGAGCCGCTTCAGCACGCTGGGCCTCGCCATGCTCAACTACTTCCCGAAGCCGAACTACAACTGCGCGGGCTGCCCCGGCGACGCCGCCACCGACAACAACCGGTTCCAGCGCAATTACTTCAGCCAGTACACCGGCGGATATCCGAAGCGCGAGGACATGGTCCGCATCGACTACAACATCACTCCCACCCTCCAGGTCTACTGGCGCTACGTGCAAGATAAGGACGAACAGCAGACCCCCTATGGCATGTGGGTGAATGGCAGCGTCAACATCGGGACCGTCCCGATTACGTTCGGACAGCCCGGCAAGGGGCATGTCTTCCACGTGACGAAGAGCTTCTCCTCCACCCTGGTGAACGAGTTCATCTTCGGCAAGAGCCACAACAACCTTTATTTTTACCCGCAGGATGCGTCCGCGATCGATCGCTCCAAGGTGGGGAATCCCGCGCAGTGGTTCGCGGATTCCAACAGCGGCGTGAGCTACGTGGACAAAACAAACTACATGCCGAACATCGCATTCGGCGGCCAGCCATCCAACACGGTCAACATGAGCTACGGAAACATACCGTATGAGAACTTCAACGACATCATGAGCTTCGTCGACAACATCTCGAAGGTTCATGGCTCGCACACGTTCAAAGCCGGCATGTATTTCGAGCGCACGCGCAAGTTCCAGGTGGGCGGCACCAATCCCCGCGGAACCTTCAACTTCAGTACCAACTCGAACAACCCGTTCGACACCGGCGATTCGTTCGCGAATGCGCTGATCGGCCAGCTCAATACTTACTCGGAAGCGACCGCGCGCGTTAACGGCGACTGGTACTTCGACAATCTGGAGCTCTACGTTCAGGACAACTGGCGCATTAGCCGCAGGTTGACGCTTGACGTAGGCATGCGCTTCTACCACCTGCCTCCCCAGACCGACCACAACCAGACGATCGCGGGCTTCAACCCCGGACTGTACAGCCAGGCGAACGCGCCGTTGCTGTACATGCCGACGATCGATCCCGCCACCAAGAAGCGTGTGGCCGTCGATCCACGGACGGGCACCCTCTATCCGAATCCGCTGATCGGCCTCTTCATCCCGGGAACCGGCAATGTCGCCAACGGCGCGGCCGTGGGGGGCGTGGACGGCTATCCCGCGGGGCTCTATACAACCGGCGGCTTGTACTACGGTCCGCGCCTGGGCTTCGCCTGGGATGTCTTCGGCACCGGCAAAACCGCCATTCGCGGAGGCTTCGGCATGTTCCAGGACCGCTTGCAGGGCAACCCGACCATGAACACCAACGGCAACCCGCCGGTGGCGTTCAGCCCGACGCTCTACTTCGGAACCCTGGACACTTACGCCAACAGCGGAGGCGCCACCGGGCCAACCAACATCAACAACCTGCTGGGCTACAACAATCCGGCTACGACGATGAACTGGAGCTTCGGAATCCAGCAGCAGGTGAAGGATTTCGCCATTGACGTCGCCTATGTGGGGAGCGCATCCTACCACCTGATCGCCGGCAAGGACCTCAATCCGATTCCGATCGGCGCCCGTTTCAACGTCGCCAACCAGGATCCATCGCAGCCCGGCAAGCCGCTCTCCGACAACTACCTGCGGCCGTATCTCGGGTGGGGCAGCATCACTACTCTGACCAACGCCTACAACTCCAACTACAACTCCCTGCAGGTTTCGGTGAGCCGGCGATTCACACGGGGTCTGCAGATGGGCGTTGCCTACACCCGTTCGAAGGTTCTCGACGTGGCGGATGGCGATACTTCCACGGTCAGCCCGTATTTCGCTCCGCGGTCGCGCAACTACGGCCCGGCCGGGTTCGATCGGCCGGACGTGTTCGTCGCCAACTACTTCTACGATCTTCCGAAGCTCGGAACCAGGATGAACGTCCGGCCCGCCAGGTGGGTATTCGACAACTGGCAGATCAGCGGCGTCACCACGTTTATGAGCGGGAACCCGTTCACCCCCGGCCTCGGCTGGACGACCTCGCAGGATCCGACGGGATCGGCCGAAGGCGCGCGGGTGAACATCGTCGGGGACTGCAATGGCCCCAGGACGTTCAACCAGTGGTTCAACACCTCGGCAGTCTCGGCTCCGGCGATCGGGCAGTGGGGCAACTCCAACGTCACAATGGCCAACTTCGGCAACGCCGGCGTAAACGTCTGCCGCGCTCCCGGGACGAACAACTGGGACGTCGCGGTGTCCAAGCGCTTCCCAATCTTGGGGGAGAGCCGCTACATCCAGTTCCGGACCGAGTTGTTCAATGCCTGGAACCACACCCAGTACAATGCCGTGAACTCCGGTACGAGCTTCAACCCGACTACCGGCGCTCAGACCAACCTGACGTTCGGACAGGTCAGCGGCGCGCGCGCGCCGCGGCAGATTGAACTGTCGCTGCGGGTCGTCTTCTAGCAGCCCGAATCCTCGTGGGGGCCGGGCACGCCTGGCCCCTACGAAGCTCCGAACCAGCGCTTCCAGCCGCGCGCTTTCCTGTCTTCGATTCCCACCAGCTTGCGGTACGGCTCGATTTCCGCTTCCGTGAGCGGCTGAATTCCTCTAAGCACCTCCAGCACCTCCGCCAGCCTGCTGAAATGGTCGATGCAGTGCCAGCACCCCGCGGCATGCTGCTCCATCTCCTCCCGGCCGCGCCAGGTGGCGCGTCCGTCGAGGACGTCCAGGAACGTTTTGGCCGGCAGACATTCCTTCGTTCCAGCCGCGGCGGCCGCGCGTCCCAGCACAAGCCCGTTTTCTGCCGGCATGGACCGGCTCCAGGCATCCACCTTTCCGCGCAGCAGTTCCGCAGCACGGCTCCGGATCTTCTCCACCGTGACAGGCGCCATGCGCAGCATTGCGCCTGTCTCCGTAGCGCCGTACCCCATCGTTTCGATCCAGGCCGCCTGCTTCTCCACCAGCGTGAATGGCTCGAACGCCGCGGCCACCTCCTCCAGGGTGAGCCGGTATTCCGGGGCTGGCGGCGCGAGCTCTGCCAGAACCACCTGTCGCAGCTCGCAGACGAACTGCCGCTCCGGGGCGGGCTCCATCGATTGGAACAGGCTGGAATCCGGCCGGTGAACCGCTGCCAGGATACGCCCGAGGAGGTCGGATTTCTCCGGAGAATAATGTGCCAGCAGGCGCCGAATTACAGGGATGTAACTGGATAGAAAATACTCCCACCCCTCGGGGAGGCCGGCCCGGCAATCCCGTACCATCTCATAACAGGTATAAATCATTGCTCTTACGATCTTACTTGGTCGAAGGCGGGTATTGGCATCCATCGTGCTCAAGGATAGGTGGGAGAACGAAAATGCTTTGGGCACTGGCTTTCTTCGTGCTCGCTCTGGCGGCTGCCTTCCTCGGTTTCGGCATGTCGGCCATGGCGTT
This sequence comes from Bryobacterales bacterium, assembly GCA_963778675.1. Lineage (GTDB taxonomy): Bacteria > Acidobacteriota > Terriglobia > Bryobacterales > Bryobacteraceae > CAWCDJ01. The sequence continues at coordinate 614,514 of CAVZVI010000014.1, read as the reverse complement.
CGCGGCGATGGCCAAGCTGGTCTTTTACATCGCAGTGGTGTTGTGCGCTATCAGTTTGATCGGCCATCTCATGAGACGGGTTTGAGTTGCTAGTGGCGCTCGAACCGGCCAACCGTCTGCGCTTCGCCAAGGACGTGGCCGTCCATCGCTTCCAGCAACTCCGGACGCTTCACCCCCGCCGGAAGGCCTAACGTGTGAACGTCCAGCGCATAGAGCCGGAAGAAGTAACGGTGGGGCCCGTGCCCCTTGGGCGGGCAGGGGCCTCCGTAGCCCGGCTTGCCGAAATCGTTAACACCGCTTAGGCCCGGAGCGCCTGCCTTGAATCCCTGCGCCAGTTGGTGAATTTTGGGCGGTATGTCATAAAGCACCCAGTGCGTCCAAATGCCGGCGGGCGCATCCGGATCCTCCACCACCAGCGCGAAACTGCGCGTCTCCGGAGGGCTGCCGCTCCATTCGAGCGACGGCGAAACGTCCGCACCTTCGCAACTGTGCAGATTCGGGATCCATCCGCCCTCCGGGAAAGCGTTGGAAAACAGACGAAAGGTCATGAATGATTCACTCCCTGCCGTTGATCGTACTCCAATGCTTGCGGCTCTGCCGCAGGTGGGAGTAAGCTCCGAGTAGAGGGCATTCCGATGAGGGCTCTACAACTATTCGCTTTGTGCTTTGTGTTGGCCGGAAGCACTGCGATGGCGCAGCGCGGCGGTGGAGGCGGACGCGGCGGCGGAATGGGCGGTGGAGGATTCCGCGGCGGAATGGGCGGCGGCGGATTCCGCGGTGGCATGGGCGGTGGAGGATTCCGCGGTGGCATGGGCGGTGGAGGATTCCGCGGCGGCATGGGCGGCGGCGGCTTCCGCGGTGGCATGGGTGGCGGCGGGTTCCGCGGTGGCATGGGTGGCGGCGGATTCCGCGGTGGGTTCGTCGGTGGAGGATTTCGCGGCGGGTTCAACAAGGGAGGGTTTAGCAAGGGCTTCTTCGTTCGCGGCTTCAACCGCGGGTTCTCCAGCATTTTCTTCAACGGTTTTTACTCGCCGTATGTCTACTCTTATCCGTACATCGGGAGCTACGCTTACTGGCCCTATTACGACTCGTACGGATACGGCGGATACGGCTACCCGGCCGACTACGGCTACAGCTCCCCCGCCTATAATTCGTCTCCGAATGTGACGGTCGTTTACCCGGCACAGCCGCAGACGACGACGTCGGTCTACGTGGAGCGCGCTCACCCCGAGATGCGCGAATACGATGAGTACGGGCAGGAAGTTCACCCGTCGGCGCCGGCGCCCACCTCGGGCACCGCGTCTTCGCCCATTTACCTGCTCGCGTTCAAGGATCACGTGATCCGCGCGGCGGCTTCGTATTGGGTCGAAGGCCGGACGTTGCACTACGTGACGCTGGAGCACGACGAGAGGCAAGTCCCGCTCGGCGACGTGGATCGCAGCCTGACCCTGCAACTCAACCGCGAACGGCACGTCACGGTCCAACTGCCTCAGTAGCCATACTCCTCGCTAGCGGCCGGCCCGCTGGTCTCGTCAGGCCGGCGCGGGGAGATTTTTGCGCTTCGTGACTTCCCCCTAAATCCCGTTTTTTGAATGCGTCGTATACGTTTTTACATCGCCGATGTTGCACTTCGTGTTTTGTTTGATTTAGAATCACGAAACCGTGGCTCAACATGGTACAGTAGTCCACCAGTAGCGGAGGCGTCATGAAGGCGTTCCCGATTTTTGTAACGGTTGTTGCATCACTTTCCTGCGCAAGACTTCCGGCCCAGTCGATTTCCGGCTCAACTCAACAGATGGAGGCTTCCGGCGACACGGAGGGTGCGCGTGCCGCACTCCAACATGCAGCGGACGCGAACCCCTCCAGCATCCCCGCGCTCACTGCGTACGCCGAATTCCTGGAACGCTACGGCGATCCGGCGGCCCGGACGGCCTATTCCAAGCTCCTGGGTGCACTCCGCACCTCCGGAGATGCGGCCCGTGAAGGCGTCATCGCCCGGCGGCTCGCGATCCTCGATCTTCTGGCCGGGGACAGAAGCGCTGTCGCTCGCGATCTGGACACTTACCACCTGGCCACGGGGAAAGTGCTGAAAGTGGCATCCGCGTCCCAGGCGGTTCCGGACGCCGGGACTGCCGCCATCCCCGGCCCCTTGCGCTCGTTCGCCCGCATGGCCGCCATTTCGTCCGATGCCGACCCGGAAACTGTCCTCGCCGCCCTGGCCCGCAACGTGGTCACGAATGGCTTTCAGGCTTCCCACAGCAACGACGCGCTGGAACAGACGGAGTACCTGAAACTGGTGCACCGCTACCTTTCCCAGGCTCACGAACTGGACAAACTGGCGGGGCCCGATCACGTCATCAAGATCGACAAATGCGATGCGCCCAACGTCGCCGAGCTGATCCGAATCCTGGGATTCCGGATGCGCGGCGGATGCGGTTCGGAAGTCGTCCTGGAGACGGTGAACGCGGCTCGCGCCTTCTTGAGCACGGATTCCGGATTCCCGATCAACGAGCTGGAACAGGCGCTGCGGACCAACCGCCCTTTCACATACGACTACCATCCGACCGAGGTGCCGGTGCTGTTCGGACCGGAGTACTGGATGAACGGCGTCAAGGATAAGGAAGCCGATTTCCTCGACACCTTCATTTCCGATCCATCGATCTGCCGCCTGTACCTGGGCCTTTCGAAGATCGACCGCCAGACCGCCGAAGCGTTGCGCAAAGGGGTTCCCTACGCCCGTTTAAAGGTCTTTGCTCACGTGCTCGATTTCTTCGGCGGGATGTTCGAGATCCGCGACGGGAAGGCCCTGGTACCGGGCGGCCAGCATTCCGCCGCGGCCTGGGCCGACCTGGTTGGGGTCTCTCCCGACAAGGGAACGGAGTTCTTCGACAAGCTCATCGCTAAGGACGATGGCTGGCTCGCCAGCCTTTACGACGCCCTGGCACGCATTCAAGGCCCGGTGCGCGACTACCTCACCGATCCTGCCCGCATGAAGCGGTTCTACAGCGCGGTGCGCGGCCGCATCACGAGTCCCGGCCCGGCGCGTCCCGTTTTCCGTTCCAATACGGACATGATGCTCCTGACCACGCGGCTGCGGCTCGACGCCAACGGCAAGCCTCACATTCCCGGAAATCTCGAGGTCTGGAAGAACCTCTTCGTCGACCATCCGCAAGGCAAGTACGACGTCAAGCTGACCCGCCTGGCCGCCACCTGGAAAGATCCGGACGACGTTCTGGAAGCCCTGTTCGCCCTCTGCCGCAAGGCCGTGGAAAACGAGCCGCTGAAAATCTTCATGGCGCTTTCCGACCTCGACCGCAACCGGGCGAAGCCGCTGGAAGCCGCGACCGTCGACCGCCTGGCCCGCGCCTATCACACTTTCGGCGCGCAGTACTCGATTTTCAGCGAGTCGCGCAGTCTCAGCGACAAGGCGATCCTGGAATTCCTGGATACCGCCGAGGCCCTGAACAAGATCCATGACCCGCTGCTCCGCTCAGACGCCGCCGGCTCCTTCCAGGCCTTGGCGGGGCTGTGGCAGATCCTGGTCCGCCAGGGAACGATTCAGGACGGGAGCGCCGAAGCCGCCTTCACTGCGATTGTCACGCCCTTTGCCGGGGTGCGCTCCGACCGGGAGCTGTTCGACGCCGGCCGCGGCGGGGTGAAAGCTCTGCTGGCCGCCGTACCGAATTCCGGCGCCGGCGATGGCATCGCCCATGCGCAGGAACGGATGACAGAGCTGTTGGCGGGCGCCACCGAGTCGGCCGATGCCGAGGTGCAGGCCAAGGTCGAGCAGGATCTCGGGCGCATCCTCGATGCGCAGCGCATGGTTTCGCTCGACACGCTCTTTCAACTGGCCGACCACATCGAGGCGATCGGCAAGGGAGCCAAGCTGAACCCGGCGCTCATCAACAAGCTGACGGCCAACATCTCGGAGATCCAGCTGCCGCGCAGTTCGCTGTCGTCCACCGAGAAGAACGCCATGGGATTCGGCTACTGGACCGACAAGCACGTCGACGCGGAGCGGAAGCTCAACCTTCGGGCTGCCATCGAGAAAGCCGGCGGGAACCCCGAGAAGCTGAGTGAGGTGCGTGGCCTCATGGCGCCTATCCTGCGGGATACGCTGGTGGGCTTCAATTACGCTTACTATGCTCCCCCCGGAGCACAGATCCTGATCACCAACCCGCTGTTTGTCCGGAGCCACGACTTCGTGGGTATGCAGGGCACGTCGCACACGTGGCGCGCCACCGAATTGTTCGGGACGGGCTGGCCTTCGAATGCCGGCGGCCGGCTGGTCGGGTCGCTTGCCACGCTGCCTTACGCCCTGGCCGAGGCCGAACAGAATTTCCTGATTCCCACACAGACCCAGGCTCTGATCTGGGGCGACCTGGTGCCGCAGATGATGCTCAGCGCCAAAATCCCCCGGTGGTGGACAGTCACCCCCGCCCAGGTTCACTGGGTCGGGCTGCACCTGCGCTATGGCCGGGAACTGCTCGCCGAGTCGGCACTCGACCCGGCGCTTCGCGCGCAAGTGTTGGACGCCCTCTCGACCCACGCCGCGCCGGTGCGGACAGCCCTCGTCGACCGTCTCCTCGACCGCGGCGACGTAAAAGATGCGGCGGAACAAGTCACGCCGTCGGAGCTGTTTTCGATCGCTCGGGATCTTGCTCCCAAGCGCCCATCCGATTCGTCGTGCGTCCTTGCCGAGATGCAGCGGCTGGCCGCGAACTCCCCGAAAAGCATTAACTACCGAGCCATTTCCCGAGCTTTCGGTACACCCAAGCCCACGCTGGCGAATTCCTACGAGCCCGAGCTCCTCAACCTCCGCACCTTTCCCGCCCTGATGGGCTACTCCAGCCGCATCATGGCCGAGAGCTGGGAATCGAACGCGCTGTACTGGGCGTCGCTGGCGGATGAGACCAGCGTCACACCGGCGCAGCTCAACGTGCGAATTCCCGAATGGACACAGATGCTGGTGCAACAGATCTTCGCTTCGCACCTGGAGGATTGGCCCGCCCTGCTCAAATCGCTCCGCGAGGTGGGTGACGAGGTACGCGCGCACAGCCGGGCCTCCGCCGACCAGAAGGCTTCCCTGCAGGAGATTCCAAACCGGTAAAAACCCATGATCACTTCTCGACGAGGTTTCCTCAGTATGGTGGGCGGCGCGACGCTGCTAAGCGCCCAGGAGGGACGCCTGCCTGTCTTCCGGATCAAGGTGGATATGGTGGTGCTGAGCTTTCAGGTTACCGACAGCAAGAACCACTACATCAACGGTCTCAAGCCATCCGACTTCCGGATCTACGAGGACGGCATTCTGCAAAAGGTCGCCACGTTCGCCGAGGGCGCCAACGCGCCCCTGTCCGTGGCGGAAGACGGCTCGACCCATCCACTGATCGAAGCCAAGAAGGACGCGCTGCCGGGCATGGACCGGCCGGACGCCTTCATCGGAACCAATGTCTTCGTTCTCTTCGACACCAGCAACTTCATGTACCGCGGATTCGTTTATGCGGAGGATGCCATTGCCGATTTCGTGCGCGGCCTGGACCGCGCCGATTCGGTGGCGGTCTACACCTTCAGCCGCAATCTCTCGCGCGCCGCGATCCTGACGCGCGAGCATGGCGAGGCCATCTCGGGCCTCCGCAAGGCCGTTGCCGGTGACGATACGGCGCTCTATAACGCCTTGCTGTTGACGCTCCGCGACGCAGCCAAGGTGCCGGGCCGCAAGGTAGTCATCGTCTTCTCCAACGGCCCGGACAACGCCAGCATGGTTGCCCCGGACGACGTCCGCGCGGTGGCCGAAGACGAGGGGATTCCGATCTACGTGATCTCCACCAACGAAGTGAACCGCGACCCGATCTCGAGCAATGCCTTCCGGCGGATCTCGCAACGGACCGGCGGCAAGGCCTACTGGGCGAAAACGTGGCAGAAGCAGGTGGAAGCATTCGAGGATATCCGCGAGGATCTCGGAAACTCCTACACCGTCACATACTATCCGCAGCCGAATCCGAACGAGGGTTTCCGCAAGATCTCGGTCGAAATCGTCAGCGATCCGGGCAAGAAGCTTCGCGTGCATTCGCGGCCCGGCTACCGGCCAAGCCGCGTGACCGGCTAGCGCCGGCCCTTGTTTAGGCTCCGTTCAGGCGGCTCAGCAACTGCTGAATCTTGTCCTTCTCGTCCTTCGACGGGCTCTCCTTCAAAGCCTGCTGCAGCTCCTTGATGGCGTTCGGCTTGTCGCCCTTCTGTGAGTACGCCATGGCAAGGTGGTAGCGGAACGTGGCCTGGTTCGGCGCCTTCTGCACCAGTTCTTTGAAGATCTGGATGGCGCTGTCGCTGAGGTTCTTCTTCAGATAGATCCAGCCCAGCGTGTCGGAGACCTCGGCGGTATTCGGGAGCAACTGCTTGGCGCGTCCGGCCTTGGTCAGCGCGTCGTCCAGATCGCCGTTGTGCTCGGCCATCAGGTAGGCCAGGTTGTTCAGGACGATGCCGTTATCGCTCCCAACCTTGAGCGCCGACTCATAGACCTGCTTGGCCTCGCTCCATTTCCCGGCGTGATCGAGCGTCAGGGCCAGCGTGCTCAGTACCACCGAATTATCCGGGAGAATCTGGCGCGCCTGCTGCAGATTGGCGATGGCCGAGGCGTCGTCGTTCTTGCGGCGGTACACTTCGCCGATCAGAAGATACGCGTCTCCGCGCTGCTTGGAATTCTTGTCGAGTCCGTTGAGGTAGGCCGTGAATGCGCCGAGCGCTTCATCGAAGTGGCCGGTCTGGGCGGCGGTGTTGCCCAATGCCAGGCGTAGATCCGTTCGGTCGGGAGACTTCGCGACCTCGTCCCGAAGCAGCTGCAATGCCGCGTCCGGTTTGTTCTGTGCCAGGTCGGTTTGAACGACTCCCATCAGGCCGCGGGAGTTCGCCGGGTTCAACTGGTAGGCCTTACGGAAGGCGTCCTCGGCGTCCTTGAATTTCCGCTGGGCCAGATTCACCACGCCCAACTGATAGAACACGGAGGGGGACGCCGGCGACGCCTTGGCCATACCCTCCAAAAGGGTTTGCGAGTCGCCGAACTTCTTCTGTCCCATCAGGGCGGCGGATTGAATCAGCCGGGCATTCAGATTGTTCCGGTCGATCGCCAGGATCTGGTTGGCGGCCGTCAACGCCCCGTCATAATCTCCACGGGAGACCTGCAACTGGGCCAGCGCGAGCCGCGCCATAACGTAGTCCGGCCGCAGTTCCACGGCTTTCTGGAAGGCCTGACGCGCCTCCTCCCACTCGTGGCGCGCCAGATGCGCCCGTCCCAGGTTGAACCGGGCCACCGGGTTGTCCGGCGCCCGGGTGACCAAGGCCTGCAGTTCCGACAGGGCGCGCGCCACATCTCCCTTATCGAGCATAAAGGTGGCGGCCAGCCCTTTGGCGTCCGGATCGTTGGGATGGTCTTTCAGGATCTGGGAGTTCAAATCGGCGGCTTCGGCGCGTTTCCCCTGCCGCATCAAAACCTCGATGATGCGCTTTTCGTAGGTCAGCTTGTTCGAAGCATCTTTGCCCGCGCCCTCGCGGTACTCCTTGATGGCGGAATCGCCGTCGCCCAACCGCAGGTAGAAATCGCCCACCACCTGGTATGCCTGCGGATAGTCGCCGGCGTGAGACTTGATCTCCTGCAGCGTCTGGAGCATGGCATCGCGTTTCCCGAGCATGGCGTAGTGGGCAGCCAGGCTGGTCAGGTAGTAATACTGTTTCGGATTGTTCTGAAACGCAGTCTTCAACAGTTGTTCGGCGTCGGCGAACTTCTTCTCGAACATCAGCAGGCGGTAGAGCTCCGTATACGCGGCCTGGTGGGACTTGTCCTTGTCGAGGACCTCGTGGAAGAGCTGTTCAGCCTTGGCGTAGTTGCCGCTGCCGGCATAAGTACGGGCAAGCTGCAGAAGGACGCTCACTTGTCCCGGCTTGATCGTGTTGGCTTTCTCGTACTCGGCAATCGCCGTGCCCAGGAGCCGTTGCCCATCGTCCTTCCGCGCGGTACTGTAGGCGTCCAAAGACCGCGCGAAATTGAGGTCTCCCAGCAGGCGATGCCCGTCGAAAGAGTTCGGATCTTTCTTGAGCAGGTCGGCACAGAAACGGTCTACGTCGTTCAGCAGGTCCTTTTGGGTGCGGCCGACCGCGAGGTAGATCTCCGACAGCCTGATTCCGGCGTTCCAGTGGTCCGGATTCGTCGGAGGCAGCAGCTCGAGAGCCCGTCTGAGAGCCTGCACCGCTTCGGATCCCGATCCGAGCTGCAAAGCGGCCAAACCCAGCTTGTAGTACGCAGGCCCGAAGCGCTGGTCTTTCTGAAGCGCGTTCTTGTACATGATGCGGGCTTCTTTGTATTTCCCTTTGGCGAAATACTTGTTCCCGCTTTCGAGGTACCGGACCTTTGCCACGTTTGGATCGCGGGTACAGGAAACCAGACCCAACAAAACCGCCAACAGAATGGGGACAATTCGCGTACGATACATGGAAACCTCAGCCCTGCAACTCTCTTTCACTCTATGACAGACTCGTTCCGGACGCCATACAGCCTCGGCATTAAACCGAATTGGGCGGGACTATTATACCAGTACTATCATTGCCTAGCTTTGCGTCAGGGTTGTACGAGGAAGCACACCCTCTGCATAGAGGGGCTGGAAACCCCCGGCACTGATAGTGGTATAATCCAAACTTATGTCTGTCCCTTAGTCCGCCGCTTGGCCGAGAGCCCCGTTTCTCGGTTCCGGAACATCCGGCTGCCGCAGTCGGCCGGCCGCTTCACTTCACAGCCCAACTAATTCAAAATCAAGGAGTTTCCTATGATGAGAAAAGTGTTGTCAGGAGGTCTGATGCTGGCGGGAATGGTGTCACTCCCGATCGCCATGTCGCCATCGCAACAGCATCGCTTGCCGGTGCCGGACTTTCGGCTTGACCCCCGGCTATCCAAGTTGCGCAGCTTTTTCGCGAAAGCAGACTGCCCCGCTCAGCACTACACGGACGCGTTCCTCGAAGCGGCCGACCGGAACGACCTCGATTGGCGCCTCTTGCCCAGCATATCTTACGTTGAATCCACCGGTGGCAAGTTCGCCGCCAATAACAACCTCTTCGGATGGGATTCGGGACGGGCGCAGTTCCGCAGCCCCGCTGAGAGCATAGAAACCGTGGGTTACCGCCTCACTCACTCCGACCTCTACCGGGACAAGGATCTCGACGAACTCCTGGCGACCTACAATCCCAACGCGGAATACGCCGAAAAGGTGAAATCCGTCATGCGGCGGATTGCACCCCTCGAGTGACCCAGAGCGTACACGCCGGCCGCCGGGTCTACTCCAGCATTCGTATACCCAGGTACAGTCCGCCGAATAATACGATCGACAGCACGATAATGACGAGCACCTTGATGATTCTTTCGGAAGTCTTTACTTCCTGATGGTCGTCTTCTCTCATCCGATCCGCGAGGCTTTCAAACATACCAACCTCCTAAAATGCCCGTCTAAAATGCCGCTATATAAACCGGACAACTCGATCGGAAAACGGATTAACCAGCTTGATTGTAGTCCTGATCCCAGCGGTTTCCAAGGGGAAAATCGGTGCTCTCCCGGGCAACTGTGCCGCTTGCCCGGGGACCGGCCGGTGCCATCGGGAATCGTATGGAAACGGTCGGTCCGACGCCCCCCCCGTTGACAACCTTCGGGAATCCAGCGTATATTTGCTAACATACTGATCCATCAGTGGTTGCTGGTGATTGGCGCATGTTCTCACACAAGTTCCACCTTACTCCCACGGTCGCGCGCCCCCTTCCGCAGTCCGGCAGCTACCGGATGAGACCCCGTAGCCGTCAACGATTGGTGAATCAGCAAGTGGCGGAGGCTTAATGGCCGTTGACCAAAACAATGGGCAGATGGAACAGCCGGTTCCCGAAAGCTACGAGAACCTTCTCGAGGACTACACCCACTTTGCCCCTCCCGCCGCCGATGAAGTCCTGCAGGGTACGGTCCTGGGCATCACGGGGAAGGAAGTCATCATCGATTTCGGGTACAAATCGGAGGGCATCGTCCCGATTGAGCAGTTTCAGACCCCATCCGGCGAAATTTCGGTTCAGACCGGCGATGTAGTCGACGTGATGATCGAGCACGCCGGCGCACCGGTCGAGGGGTATGTCCTGCTGTCGCATACGCGCGCGGCGCGCCTGCGGATCTGGGACAACCTCGAAAAGGCCTATAACGAACAGTTGATCCTCTCGGGCCGCGTGCTCGGCCGCGTCAAGGGCGGCCTCGCCGTGGATATCGGGATCAAGGCGTTCATGCCGGGCTCGCAGGCGGATCCCCGGCCGATTCACAACCTCGATTCCCTGGTGGGCCAGGACATCCCCGTCAAGATCATCAAGCTCAACCGCCGGCGCGGCAACGTGGTTGTGTCGCGCAAAATGGCGGTGGAAGAAGAGATCAATGTCCGGAAGACGGTCACCCTCGAACACCTCGAGGAGGGCGCGGTCGTGACGGGCGTTGTCAAGAACCTGACCGACTACGGCGCCTTCATCGATTTGGGCGGCATCGACGGACTCCTGCACGTCACGGACATGTCCTACGGACGGGTCACACACCCCTCCGAACTGCTGCATGTGGGCGACGAGATTTCGGTCAAGGTGCTCAAATTCGACCGCCCCCGGGAGCGCGTCTCTCTGGGCATCAAGCAACTGGAGCCGGACCCATGGGAGACCGTGGCCGAGCGATACTCCTTGAACAGCCGGGTGATCGGAAGGGTCGTCAACGTCACCGATTACGGTGCCTTCGTGGAGTTGGAGCCCGGGGTCGAGGGCTTGATCCACATCAGCGAAATGACGTGGTCGCGGCGGATGAAGCATCCCTCCAAGGTCGTCCGGCCCGGGGATCAGGTAGAAGCCGTAGTACTGGAAGTGCATTCCAAGGACCGCCGGATTTCCCTGGGTCTCAAGCAGCTCGAGCCGAACCCGTGGACTACCATCGACAGCCGCTACAGCGTGGGTTCGGTGGTGGAAGGGCGGGTGCGCAACATGACCGATTTCGGCGCCTTCATCGAGATCGAGGAGGGTATCGACGGGCTGGTCCACGTCTCCGACCTGTCCTGGACCAAGCGCATTAAGCATCCCTCCGAAGTGCTCAAGAAGGGCCAGATCGTGCAGGCGGTGATTCTGAATATCGATTCCTCCCAGCACCGGCTCTCCCTTGGAATCAAGCAGTTGCAGCCGGACGCCTGGGAGACGTATTTCCAGAATCACCAGGTCGGGGATACGGTGCATGGCCAGGTGTGCCGCCTGGCGAGTTTCGGGGCTTTTGTCGAGCTGGCGGAAGGAGTGGAAGGCCTTTGCCATTTCTCCGAAGTGCCGGGGTATTCGGGCCGGCGTGGATCGGAGGAGCCGCCTCTTTCGGTTGGGCAGGAGTTCGACTTTAAAATCATTAAGATGAGTGAGGCGGAGAAGAAAATCGGCCTGAGCCTGCGAGCCGTAGCGGACGATGAGGAGAAAACCCGACTGGAGGACTACCAGCGGCAGGCCGCCGCAGCTACCACCACCATCGAAGAGGTCATGAGTTTGAAGGATCGTAGTCCCGAATAGCTTGCAAATTTCCTGTAATCAAGCGATACTGCGGTTTCGTAACCGATTGACACCAAGGAGAATCCGATGACGAAGGCCGATCTGATTGAAGAAGTCTCCCGAGTGGTGGAAATGACCCGCAAAGAGTCCGAGGTCATCGTGGAGGCGATCTTCGACAGTATCGTGCGCTCTTTGCGCTCTGGCGACAAGATCGAGATCCGCGGTTTCGGAAGTTTCCGGACCCGCCAGAGACAGCCCCGGATCGGCCGCAACCCGAAGACCGGCGCGCGGGTGGAAGTGCCCGCCAAGAAGATTCCATATTTCAAGCCGAGCAAGGAACTGAAGGACGTAGTCAACAACTCCACCGCGCCGCTGTCCACTACCCCGCCCGAGTCGACGCCCGAGCAGGTTCCCAATCCCTAGGAGACACACCCGCGGCCGGCGGGCCGGCTGACCCGATAGACATGGATTATCTCTGGACCCCCTGGCGGTTTCAATATGTCACCAACTCGGGGACCTCTTCGGATTGTGTGTTCTGCGCGGCGGCGGAAGACACCGATGATCGCGCAAGCCTGGTCGTTCACCGCGCCGTGCATCATTACGTAATCCTGAACCGGTTTCCTTATACCAGCGGGCACATCATGGTTGTGCCGTATGCGCACGTAGCGTCCATCGAGGAGCTTTCGCCAGAGGCCTTGTCCGAGATGATGTCGCTGGCGCGCGACTCGGTAGGCCGTTTGCGCGCAGTGTACCACCCCGAAGGGTTGAACCTGGGGATCAACCTCGGGAAAGCCGCGGGCGCCGGGATCGCGGGCCATCTGCATATGCACGTGCTGCCGCGCTGGACCGGCGACACGAATTTTATGACGGTCGCCGCCGAAACCCGCGTGCTTCCCGAGGACCTCGAAGTCACCTGGGAGAAACTCCGCGCCGCTTTCGCCACCCCCTGACCTGCCTGCTACACTCTCCCTATGTCTTCCTTCTCCCGGAATGCGCGCCTGAGCGGCATGATGTTCCTAAACTACGTCGTTTGGGGCGCATGGTACGTCACGATCGGCACATACCTGACGGCCACGCTGAAATTTTCCGGGACGGAAACCGGCGCGGTCTTCGGGACGGCCGCGCTCGCCAGCATGATCTCGCCGTTCTTCGTCGGGCTCATCGCCGACCGCTTCTTTGCCACCGAGAAGATCTTGGCCTCGCTGCACTTAATCGGAGCCGTGTTTCTCTTTCTGATGACGCGCGTCACCAGCTTCAGCGCGGTCTATACCATCATGCTGGCCTACTGCATCTGCTTCTTCCCCACCATCGCGCTGACCAATTCGCTGGCGCTCAAGCAGATCGAGGACGCCGGCAAACAGTTCCCGCTGATCCGTGTATTCGCCACGTTCGGATGGATCTTTATCGGTCAGATCGTGGGCTATCTCGGGATCGAAGCGAAAGCGACACAGTTCGAATTGGCAGCCGGCGCGTCGATCCTGATGGCGGTCTACAGCCTCACCCTGCCGCACACCCCGCCGGCCGGAAGCGGGCAGCCGATGACCGTCCGCAACGTGCTCGGCCTGGACGCGCTGGTGATGCTGAAGCGGCGCACGTACCTGGTGTTCATCATCGCGTCGATCCTGGCATGCATCCCGCTGACCTTCTATTTCTCATTCACCAACGCCTACTTCAACGACGTCGGGGTGCAGAACGCCGCCGGAAAGATGACGCTGGGGCAGGTTTCGGAGGTCGCCGCGATGCTGTTGATGCCCTTCATCTTCCGCCGCGTCACGGTGCGCGCCATCCTGCTCGTCGGACTGCTCTCCTGGTCGCTGCGCTACGGCCTTTTGGCATACGGCAACGCCGGTGCGGGTATGTGGATGTTCTACGTGGCAATCCTGCTGCATGGGGTGTGCTTCGACTTCTTCTTCATGACGGGCCAACTCTACGCCGACCAGGAAGCGCCGGCCGAGCTACGGGTGACCGCGCAGGGATTCCTGACATTCGTGACCTACGGAGTGGGAATGTTCGCCGGATCCCTGCTCTCCGGCGTGGCGGTCGATTTCTTCTCGACCACCCACGGCGCCACCGTCACCCGTAACTGGAGGGACTTCTGGTTAAGCTCCGGCGCCGGAGCGTTCGCCATCCTGCTGCTGGTAGCGCTGCTGTTCCGCAGCAATGCGAGGATTCAAAGCAAGGCCGTGGAAGTGGCGGCCGAGGTGTAGGGCCGGTTTTGTAATACCCTGTATCCATGCGTTTCTTCCTGGCCGTGTTCGCCGCTTGCCTGGTGGCGCAGGCGCAGATTCCCGCGCGCGACGCCCGCAATATCGATCCGCCCAACACCGATACCCACTTCGCGCCCAAGACCTACCGGACGCTGGCCGAGTGGCAGGCGCGAAAGGCGTTTCTCCGCAAGCAGATTCTCTCCGCCGCCGGGCTGCTGCCGATGTTTCCGAAAAACGACCTCCACCCCCAGATCTTCGGACGCATCGAGAATCGCGACTACTCCATCGAGAAGGTTCTGCTCGAAACGCTTCCCGGCTACTATCTCGGCGGCAACCTCTACCGCCCGCTGAAAACCGCGCCGCCGGAAGGTTTTCCCGCGGTGCTCTCGCCGCACGGGCACTGGAATTACGGGCGCCTGGAGCACACCGACATCGCCTCGGTGCCCGCACGCTGCATCAACCTGGCGCGCCAGGGCTACGTGGTGTTCGCCTACGACATGGTGGGCTACGACGACACCATCCAGACGCCCCACGATTTCGGGGATAAGCCGGTGGAGCAGTTGTGGGCCTTCGGTCCGCTCCAACTGCAGTTGTGGAACTCGATCCGGGCACTCGATTTTCTGGAATCGCTTCCGGGCGTCAATCGCGGCAAGCTCGGCATTACGGGCGCTTCGGGCGGCGCCACCCAGACCATGATGCTGCAGGCGGTGGACGACCGCCTCCAGTTCTCCGCCCCGGCCAACATGGTGTCCTTTCTGATGCAGGGCGGCTCCCTCTGCGAGAACGCGCCGGGCCTGCGGATCGGGACCAACAACGTCGAAATCGCGTCGATGATGGCTCCCAAGCCGATGATCATGAGCGCCGCGACCGGCGACTGGACGAAGAACATGGAAAAGGAGGAATATCCCGCGGTCCGCGCCATCTACGACCTCTACGGCCAGGACGGGAACGTCGCCTACTTCTACCAGGATGCTCCGCACAACTACAACCGTCCGAACCGCGAAGCCACGTATGCCTTCTTCGGCAAGCATGTGCTGGGGATCGACGACTCTTCGAAGTTCAAGGAGAAGTCCGTACGGATCGAGAAACTGGGCGACATGCTGGCGCTGTTCAACCGGAAACTCCCGGATAACGCCATTTCCTTTTCACAGGTTTTCGACGAATGGGTTCGTTTCTCCAAAGAGCAGACCGGGGACGAGCGCGAGCGGCTGACCTATGCGCTGGCGGCCGAGTGGCCGTCCCGGGTGGTCAGCGAAGTGCAAGGCGAGCGGATCCTGCTCAGCCGTCCGGGCCGCGGCGACCGCATTCCCGGCATCTGGCTGAAAGGCGCGAATCCGCCGGCACTGGTGGTGGGCCCCGAGGGCGCGGAAGCCGCCCGGAAGTCGCCTGAGGTCCAGCGCCTCGTACAGGCCGGCCGCTCCGTCCTGCTGATCGACGCCTTTCAGACCGGGAGCGCCGTGGCGCCGCGCAACCGCTCGGTGCCGATGTTCCTCACTTTCAACAAGTCGGACGACGCCAACCGCGTGCAGGATATCCTGACCGCGCTGGCTTGGCTGAAGACGCCCGGGACTCGCCTGGTGGGCCTCGGCAAAGCCGCCGTGTGGTGTACATTTGCGGCCGCTGTGGCGGGCGAAAAGATCGATCTCCAGGCTGGCCTCGGCCACTTCACAGGCACCGACCAGGATTATATCGACGGGTTCTTCGTCCCAGGCATCCAGAGGGCCGGGGGACTCAAAGCGGCAAGGTTAGTTCTCTCAAGATAACTGGTAGTCCAGCCGCCGGGTATTCTATACTGGCCGTCCAGGAGCTAAAGAGGCCGTGAGCCCAGACGATGTGTTGCGAGTAGTCGAGTTCGTGGTTGCCGCCGTTCTGGTCGGAGTCGTGATTCTACGGCGCAGGAACAAAAGGAAGTCCGCCCCCAAGGACGTCTGAGACGGGCCTACTTTTTTAGCGGCAGGACTTCGTTCAGAGATCCCTGCCGGTAGCCTTCCAGGTCCAGCGTCACGTACTTGAAGCCCAAGCCTTTGAATATGGCGGTGAACTGCCGGGCCATGTCGCGGGTGAGGGCGCGGTCGAGTTCGTCCGGCGCGATCTCGATGCGGACCACCTCTCCGTGAAAGCGTACGCGGAACTGGCGGAACCCGAGCGCCTTGATCCGCTCTTCACCCGATTCCACGGTCTTCACGTTTTCGATCGACACCGGGGTTCCGTAAGGGATGCGCGAACTGAGACAGGCTGAAGCGGGGCGGTCCCAGGTGGGCAACCCGGCGCGGCGAGAAAGCTCGCGAATCTCCGCCTTGGTGAGGCCGGCATCTGCCAGCGGCGATGCCACCTCGTGCTGGCGGGCGGCGTTCTGCCCGGGACGGTAGTCGCCGAGGTCGTCCATGTTCACGCCGTAGACGATGTGCGGGACCCCGCGCTCGCGTCCCACTTCTTCCAGACGGGTGAAAAGCTCGTCCTTGCAGTGGAAGCAGCGGTTCGGATCGTTGCGCAGATACTCCGGGTTGTCGAACTCGTGAGTCTCGATGTACTCATGGACGATGCCGAAGCCGCGGACGAAGGCCTCGGCGTCGCGCTTGTGCGACTCCGGGAGCGAAGCCGAATCGGCGGTTACGGCGACGGCATTGGCTCCCAGCACGCGGTGGGCGGCCCAGGCGAGATAGGCGGAGTCGGTCCCGCCGGAGAACGCCACCAGCACCTTGCCCATGCCCGCGAGGTGCGCAAAGAGCCGCGCCTCCTTTTCCTCGAGACGCGCCCGGTCCGACAGTTCCACTAATGTAGCCATACGCAGCCCTCTCTTAGTTTACTGGAGCGGCAGGTCCTCCTGCCCGTTGCCGTTGCCGTTGCCGTTCCCATTCTCGGTTTCGGGGATCACGGAAGCGGCGGCCACCTTGTCGCCCTCCTCCAGGTTAACCAGCCTGACCCCGGAAGTGGAGCGACCTGCCTGGCGGATCGTGGAGGAATCCATGCGGATGATCTTGCCGTTCTGGCTGACCAGGATGACTTCCGAGTCTTCCTTCACCGAGAGCAGCGCCACCACCTTGCCGGTCTTATTGGTGGTCTTCATGTTGATCACGCCCTTGCCGCCGCGGTTGGTGAGGCGGTACGTCTCGAGCGGAGTCCGCTTGCCGTAGCCGTTTTCGGCGATCGAAAGAATGGTTCCCTCCTTTTCGACCACTTCCATGCCGACCAGGTAATCGCCCTTGGCGAGTTCCATGGCGCGCACGCCGCGGGCCTGCCGTCCCATGGGACGCACGTGGTGCTCCTCGAAACGGATGGCCTGGCCCTCGTGCGAGCCCAGGAAGATGTAATTGCTCCCGTTCGTGATGTTGGCGGCGATCAGTTCGTCGCCCTCGTCGAGCGAAACCGCGATGATGCCGCGCGACATGGGGTTGTCGAACTCGCTCAGCTCGGATTTCTTGATGACCCCGTGCTTCGTCACCATGACCACGAACGTATCCGGGACGAAATCCTTCACGGAAAGGAACGCTTTCACCGTCTCGTCGTCCTGCAGGTTGATCAGGTTGTTGATGTGCTTTCCCTTGCCGACGGTGGTGGCGTCGGGAATCTCGTAGATCTTGAGCCAGTAGACGCGGCCGCGCGTGGTGAAGATCAGCAGGTAGCTATGGGTGGAGGCCACGATCAGGTGCTCCACGAAATCCTCGGCGCGCGTGCCCATGCCGATGCGGCCCTTGCCGCCGCGCGTCTGGCGCCGGTAGGTGTCGACGGCCGTGCGCTTCAGATAGCCGCCGCGCGTGACCGTCACGGCCACGTCTTCCACCGCCACCAGGTCTTCCAGCCGGATCTCGCCGGTGTCTTCGATGATCTCCGTGCGGCGCTCGTCGCCGAACTCCTTCTGGACGTCCTTGAGCTCCTTGATGATCAGGTCCTTCAGCACTTTTTCGGAGCCGAGAATTTCCAGGTACTCGGCGATGCGCCGCTGGATATCGGCCAGCTCGTCGAGGATCTTCTGCTGCTCCATCCCGGTCAGGCGCTGCAACTGCAGCTCGATGATGGCCTGCGCCTGCCGCTCGCTGAACTCGAAGGCGGTGACCAGCGAATCGCGCGCCTCCTTGGGCGATCCCGCCGCGCGAATAAGGCGGATGACTTCGTCCAGGTTGTTGAGCGCCTTCTGGAAGCCGAGCAAAATGTGCTCGCGCTCGCGAGCCTTGCGCAACTCGTACTCGGTGCGGCGGCGGACCACTTCCACGCGGTGATCGAGGAAGTACTTGATCATCGGCACCAGGCCGAGTTCGCGAGGCTGTCCGTTGACGATCGACAGCATGATTACGCCGAAGCCGATCTGCAGTTGCGAATGCTTGTACAGGTTGTTCAGGACCACCTCGGGCTGCTCGCCGCGCTTCAGCTCGAGCACGATGCGGGTGCCGTCGCGGTCGCTCTCGTCGCGGATGTCGCTGATGCCTTCGACCTTCTTCTCGTTTACCAGCGTAGACATCTGCTCGATCAGCCGCGACTTGTTCACCTGGTAGGGAATCTCGGTGACGATAATGGCTTCGCGGTCTTTGCCGATCGGCTCGCGCTTGGTTTTGGCGCGAATCTTGAGCTGGCCGCGGCCCTTCGTGTAGGCATCGAAGATCCCCTGGCGGCCCAGGATCTGGCCCCCGGTGGGGAAGTCCGGCCCCGTCACGAACTCCATGATCTTGGACAGCGGCGCATCGCGATGCTGGATGAGGTAGACGGCGGCGTTGATGATTTCCGTCAGGTTATGGGGCGGAATATTCGTCGCCATGCCCACGGCGATCCCGGCCGACCCGTTCACCAGCAGGTTCGGCACCCGCGTGGGAAGCACTTCGGGCTCGGATTCGCTCTCGTCGTAATTCGGGCGAAAATCGACGGTCTCCTTGTCGATATCCTGCAGCAGCGCAGTGGCGATGCGCGAAAGCCGCGCTTCGGTGTACCGCATGGCCGCGGGCGGGTCGCCGTCGATCGAGCCGAAGTTCCCTTGCCCCTGTACCAGCGGATAGCGCATGGAAAAGTTCTGCGCCATGCGCACCAAAGCGTCATAAATCGGCGAATCGCCGTGCGGGTGGAACTTGCCCATCACCTGCCCGGTGATTTTGGCGCACTTCACGGTGGGACGGTTGGGCGCCAGGCCCATGTCGTGCATGCCGTAGAGAATACGCCGGTGGACGGGCTTCAAGCCGTCGCGAATGTCGGGCAGGGCGCGGCCCACGATCACGCTCATGGCGTAATCGAGGTAGGACCGCCGCATCTCTTCTTCGATGTTGATGGGGACGAGATTTTTGTTCCCGTCTCCGCCTCCCGGAGGCGGGGGGACAAGGGAACCTTGCGGTGGTAAGTCCTGATCGGCCAAGATGACTCCTCTTTGGGGTTAAGTCCTATTTTAACAGAAACTTAGTATTTCCGCATGCAACCCGGAGGTTCGCCTTCTCTTCGCGATCTGGGGGTGATTCCGCCGGCAAGCTGCTAAGCGATATCGCCGACCTTTTGTATCTCGAGCACCATGTCGCCCTGTTCATCGACGGAGAACGCCGGGGCGAAGTGCTTGCCCCAGACCATTTCGTCGTGGCGGTACGAGTGCCGGACCAGCACGGTCTGGCTGAACGTGTCGTCGTAGCCTTTGATCAGAATCAGAAACTCGGCCTGCTGCCGCGCCAGTTGCTCCGCCGTGACCTGCCACAGCGGGCTTTCTGTGTCGATCGGGTGAACGATCGTCCAGGTCAGCGGCATGAACAGCACCTGTTCGCGCTCCATGCGCAACTGTTTGTAAACCCGCTTGGGCCCGCCCCCATCTTCGTCAACCAGCATGAGCAGGGTGCGCACCTCCAGCTCCATCAACAGGTTCGGCCGCAGGTTCACCACCCGGAATTGCAGGCTGGTGGCATCCTGATAGGGCGTCACCAGGATATTCGTGCTGAACCCGATCCGCGCCGACGGGCGCGAAACGCGACCGAACAGCAGCCCGGTGGCGACCGCGAAGCCCAGCACTCCAACCAGGGCTTCGACGGAAGACAGGATCTCCGCGCCCAACCCCTTCGGATATATGCTGCCGTACCCGACCGTAGTCAAGGTATGGGCGCTGAAGAAAAAGGCGTTCAGGAATCGCCGCCCGGCCGTCAGCGCCTCGGCTCCCCGCAACTGCTCCGTGCCGATGGCGTAGTAAAGCACCGCAAAAATCGTGTTGACCACCAGGTAACCGAAGAATAGCGTCCACAGAAAAGGCACCCAGCGCATATTGATCAGGTACAAGTAGGGGTGGACGTTTCGCCAGGATGTACCCCTCCGGTGGACGTTGAAGCTGCCATCCTTGTTGATCACCCGGCGGAATGTGCCGGTGAAGCGCTCGGTCAGGCCCGGGTCGTAACTCACTCTCCGCATATCTATCCGATCTTAGGAGATCCGGAAGAGATGCGGGAATCAGGCAGCGGGAGCGAGCCAGCGCCGCAAGAGCTCTTCGGGGCTGCCCTTGAGATCGACCGGCTCGACGCGGGTCTCGCGGTTCTGGTCCAATTCGACCGCGACCACGCCGGAAGGCGTCGGCCGGAGCTCGAGCCTCCGCTCGCGCGCCTCCAGGCGCAGCGTGGAACCGAGCCAGGCCACGTGAACCTTCGTCCGCAGGGCGAACCCGATCCGCGCCGCCTGTTTCAAGAGCTCTTCGGTGTAGGGCCCTTTTTTCAACTGTTCCGCGAAGGGCGCGGCCGCCTGGGCGCTGGCCCGCTCGCGTTCCCGGCTGCGGCGCAGCCGCTCCACCGCCTCCTGCCCCTCTGCCTGCGACTCAAGACTCTTGAGGTTGTTTTCGAGATTGTCGAGAAAACTCATCTTTTACTAGTTTGACGGAAATCCCGCGCCGGCGTGTGGTCGAATCGCACGGAAACGAACAAAATTTCGATACCATGAAAGACCGATGGCCGATCCGACTACCGCCCGTCTCACCGCTCTCCGTAATGGGCTGCTGCGCCTCCATAAGCACCTGCTCGATTCCGAGAAGGCCGCCTACGAGAGGGATGTCGAGCGCATCACCACGACAGGTCAATACCTCAACCTGGTCCTGAACGACCCGTGGTTTGCCTGGCTGCGCGACCTTTCGCAGTTCGTCGTGCTCATCGACGAGACCCTCGATTTCGAAGAGCCCCCGACTCCCGAAGAAGCCGAAAAGCTGGTAGCCCGGGCCCGCGAGCTGGTGTCGCCCTCGGAAAACGGCGGCGGCTTCGGCAAGAGGTACTGGGACGCCATGCAGCGCGACGCGGGCGTAGTGCTGGCGCACCGCGACATGATGCGCGTGTTCTCGGAATTGCAGGGGTGACCGGCCTGCTCCCTCACCGCCGCGGTCCTGTTAACGGAACGTGACGGTGGCTTCCGACCCGAACTTGCGGTACCCCCGAAACTCCATCTCGTTTCGGGTCAACAGGTTGCTTGAGCCCATGCGGACATCGGCGCGCAGCGGCAGGAGGAATTCTCTCCCGCCCACTTCGGTAAACCCGAAGTCGAGTACCGTTCGGGCCATCTGCACAGGGAAGCTGCGAGGTATCGAATCCGCATCGCCAATAACCTTCAGGACGGAGTTCGTGTCCTGATCGATATAGACAAAGCCGTGCTGTCCGGTCACCGTGGAAATCATGGAGCCGCCGCCCTCACGGAACGCGACCCGGTAGCTGGAATGCGCCGCCAGAATCCGGAACTGAAAGACGTGCGCCTGGCGGCCGCGCAAGGTCGTCCAGTGGTCCCAGCGAAAACGAGTGCCGGAATCGCCCGAGAATAGCGAACCCAGCAGACTGCCGAACTCGCCCTGCGACTGGGCGCCGCCCACGCTCTCGAAGGTTCGCATCGTCAGCCGGCCGTTGATGCGCAGCAGGTCGTACTTTTCCTTCTGCTCGAAATAGGTGAGTTTGATATCGAGGGTGTCTTTCAGCTCCCAGCGGCCGCGGTAGCTCTCATATCGCCGCACGACCTCATCGCAGAAGAAATCCGGGAGCGAGTGCGTGTAATCGAGCGCGCGATCGCGGGCCGCGTTGACGATGGCCTGTTGTTGCGGGATCGTGGGCGGCGGACCGTGCGGAAAATCCGCGGACAGGTCGGGTTCCGGCAGCCCCGCGGTCTGATCGCGCAGCTTGTCGAGCTCCTCTTCGGTCTTCGGCCCGGCGCCCGAGCTCACCAG
Organism: Bryobacterales bacterium; assembly: GCA_963778675.1. Taxonomy (GTDB): domain Bacteria; phylum Acidobacteriota; class Terriglobia; order Bryobacterales; family Bryobacteraceae; genus CAWCDJ01. The sequence continues at coordinate 592,607 of CAVZVI010000014.1, read as the reverse complement.
TTCCTCGATCAGGTGGTCATCCACACGCTCCGCGAGCTGAAATTTTCGCAGCTCCTTGGCGACCTTCCCGTCGGGAGTCCTGGCCTGGGCGGCATCGCGCACCAGCAGTACGATTTCGTGCACCGTGCGCCCGCCTTCGGCCGTGGCGCACATCGCCATTCCGGCCAACAGCGCGACCAGCCCGATCCGCACCATAAGACTACTATACGCCGGGGATCCCGCTGGTGACCGGAGTCACCGCAATGGGAGCTCCGAGGCTGCAGAATCGAAGCGTAAGGAGAAATTAATGCATCCAACCGACGTCCTGAGCCAGGAGCACCGTGCGATCGAATCCATGCTGGACGCCCTGGAGAACAAAATCCGCGAGACCGGGTCCGGCCGGCCGTTTCCGCGCCTGTTCTTCGATGAGGCGCTCGATTTCTTCCGGCACTTCGCCGACGGGTGCCACCACGCGAAAGAAGAAAACCTCCTGTTCCCGCGCATGCGGGAGCGCGGCGTGCCGCAAGAGGGCGGCCCGATCGGAGTGATGCTGGCTGAGCACGACGAAGGACGCGGCTACCTGAAGTCGGTGCGCGAGAACCTGGATGCCGCCGAAGCCGGCAACCCCGAAGCCCTGCGTGCGGTTTATGGCAACAGCGCCGCATATATCGAGATGCTGCGGCACCACATTCAAAAAGAGGACACCGTCCTGTTCCGCATGGCGAAGATGGTGCTCGAGCCCGACGATGTTGCCGAACTGCAGCGTGATTTCGCCGCCGTGGCCGTGCCCGTGCGATTCCGCGACCGGGTCGCGGTCTGAGCGGCATGGACCGGCGGACCGCGGCATAGGGACTGCTATGCTGTATCTTTATGACGAAGGTCCAGATCCGCTTCCGCCTGCAGAAACCGCTCGATGACCGAATGCTGAGCCGGATTGCCGACGCGCACGTGCTCTACGGAATCCAGAAGATCCAGGTGGAGCCCTCACTAGAGGCCCTCACCGTGGATTACGATGCAACACGACTGCGGCCCGCCGAAGTCGAATCGGCTCTCGCCGGCGCCGGCATCCCGGCTGTCCGCGCCTGACGAAACGATGTAGCGGCACAGCGGATAAGCGGTCATCGTGGCTACGACGTTCTGCGGATCTTCTTCGATTCCATCGAGCATCACCAGGCACGCGCCGCTCGCTAAACGTTCGGGAAAGAAATCTTCCGGAAGACCCCAGCCGAATTCGCGGTTGCGCCGGTTGAGCAGGGCGCCGAGCGGGATCTCCAGGTCACGGACTCGCACCAGGACCGGCAGCAGCAGCGTGTCGAAACGCGTATCCAGCAGGGCGCCGCACCACAGGTAGGCGATGCGGCGAAGAAACCGCGAACCGCCGCGGCCGCGCACCAGCAGGCGCGGGGAAGCCAGCGCCTCTGCGGCATCGGCCGGAATCGCAGCGTCTTCGATTACGGTTTCCGCGCGAAGCTGTTCTATGTAGCGCGCCGCCAGGAACAACCTTCACTCCGGAAAGATCTGGCCGCCGAGGTCCTCGGGCGGCTTCTGCCTCGCGACCGTCCACATCCCCACTGCGAACGCAGCCGCGGCTAGCACCCAGACCCCGATGGCTACGTTGTCCACGGGCTGCCGGAACACCATCACGGCCGCACACACGACGGTACGCAAGATCCAACCGTACAGTTTCGAAACCTTCTGCTGTCCCTTGCGCACGGACGCCGCCGAGCGGCCGGCCATGTGGGCAAAGAAGATGCAGAGTAGGCCCAGCATGCCGCGCAGGAATTCCAACGATACGGGCATCCACTCAAGTTTGCCACAATGGGCGCATGAGCCTGATGCGGGAAATCCGCCAGTTCCCGGTAGAAAAAGGGACCGTTGCGCTGTGGTGGCTGGGCCAGAACGGGTACCTCTTCAAGTCGCACGAGGGAGCCGTGCTGGCTACCGACCTCTACCTGACCGACAGTTGCGCGGCGATCGCACCGCCCGGCATGGACCTGCACCGGCAGGTACCCGTACCGATTGCGCCCGAGGAGATCGACGTCGATCTGTTCGCCTGCACGCACAACCACCAGGACCACACCGACCCCGAGACCATCGCACGGCTGCGCCACAAGGACACGGCCCTGTTCGTGGGTCCCCATCCAAGCTGCGATGTCTTCCGGCGCGAGGGCGTGGAGGACGGGCGGATTCTACCGATCTGGCCGGACCACGAACTGGAGTTCCGCGATATACGGATCCGCGCGACCTTCGCGCTGCCCACCGACGATACCGACCTCAACCACGTGGGGTTTCTGATCGAGTTCGGCGGCGGGCCGCGCATCTACATGACCGGCGACACCGCCGAGTGCGAGTTGCTGGCCTCCGCGGCCAGGCACAAGCCCGCGCTGATGATCACCTGCATCAACGGCGGCTTCAAGAACCTGTCGCACGACCAGGCGGCGCGCCTCGCGGCGCAGATCCGGCCGCGCGCGGCCATTCCGTGCCACTACGACATGTTTCCGGACAATGCGATCGACCCGCGGCAGTTCCGCGCGGCTCTCTCGCTGCGCGCGCCCGATGTGAAATACCTGGCGCCGGAGCACGGCCGGGCCGTGGTGTTCGAGCGGTAGCCTACTTCCCGGCGAGGGCGAATGCAAAGAGCGTGTCGCCGGCCCCGGCCACGACGTATTGGCGTCCATCCATCTCGAAGGTCATCGGGCCGTTGCTCACGTTCTGGCCGGTGTGGAAGTGCCAGAGGATTTTGCCGTTCGCGGGGTCGTAGGCGATCAGGTTGCCGGACGGGTCGCCGGTGAAGAGCAATTTGCCGGCGGTCGTAAGGATACCCGCGAACGCGTTCCCATAGCCGCCGGAAGGATACGGGTGGCTCCACACGACGTTTCCGGTCTTGTAGTCGAGCGCTTCGAGAACCGATTCGCCGAAGCCGCCCGATCCGCTCCCGCCGTAGCCTTCGGGGTTGTCGTCGGTATCGGTCAGGTAGGCGAAGCTGTAGCCCTCGCGCGCGTTGACGTAGAAGAGGCCGGTCTCGGGGTCGAAGCTGGGCGGCGGCCAGTTGGTTCCTCCGCCGGCGGGAGTGTTGACGAGCGAGCCGTCGACTTTCGGCTCTTTGGCGGGGTCGGGGATCGGCTGTCCCTTGGCGTCGATACCCTTGGACCAGTTCACGCCGACAAACCCTTTGGACACGACGCTGTGGCCGTTGGTGCGGTCGAGGACGAAGAAGTAGCCGTTGCGCGCGGCCTGGGCCAGCAGTTTGCGCCGCTGGCCGTTCACGTCGGCGTCGAACAAGACCGGCGTTTCGACGTTGTCCCAATCGTGCGTGTCGTGCGGCGATGCCTGGAAATACCAGACCAGCTTGCCGGTATCGGGGTTGAGGGCCACGATGGAGCACGTCCACAGGTTGGTGCCTTTGCGGCCCTGTCCGGCGTAGACGGGGTTGGGGTTCCCCGTGCCCCAGTAGAGCAGGTTGAGGCCCGGATCGTAAGTGCCGGGGTTCCACGTCATGCCGCCGCCGTGCTCCATGGCGGCCTTATTGGGCCAGGTGTCGGCACCCGGCTCGCCCGGTTGCGGTTCGGTGTTCCACCGCCACTGCAGCTCGCCGGTTTCGGGATCGCGCGCTTCCAGGTACCCGGGAACGTCCATGGCGTCGCCGCCCACACCGACGATGACGTGGTTCTTCACCACCATCGGCGCCATGGTGGTGAAGTATTGCTGCTTCTCATCCGCCACTTTCTTGCGCCAGCGCTCCTTGCCGTCCTTGGCGTTGAGCGAGATGAACCAGCCGTCGGGAGCGAGGAAATAGAGCCAGTCGCCGTACTTGCCCAGGCCGCGGTTGCCGATCAGGTGGCCGCCGTGATCGACCCAATCGTAGTGCCACACTTCTTCTCCCGTGCGCGCGTCGAGGGCCCAGACGTGATCGGGAATGGTGAAGTACAGGATGCCATCCACGAACAGCGGGGTGGACTTGATCTCCGGATTCCCCACGCCACGCTGGGGGCCGACGTTGGCGACGCGGAAGAACCAGTTCAGCGCGAGACGGTCGATGTTGGCTTGCCCGACCTGCGCCAGCGCACTGTAGCGGCGGCCCGAGTAGTCGCCGTTGTAGGTCGGCCAGGTGCCGGTTATGCCCTGCGCAAATAGCGCCGGGAGGAAAAGCAGAATTGCCAGCGGTCTCATTTCAGTGTCACCAGGTAGGCAGTGAGGTTGTGGATGTCGGCGTCGGTGTACTGGGCAAGCAGTTTGCGGTGCCCGGCCAACTGGTCCTCCACCTCGACTTTGACGCCATCGCGCGGAAAAGAACGAAAATTGCCGGAAGAGTCCCACATCGAGACGTGGAAGTCGTCCATGCGCTTGAGCGTTCCGGAAACGGTCTGGCCGGAAGGCAGCGTTACGGTGACCTTGCGGTCGCGCTCAGGGCCGGGGAAGACGAAGCGGTTCTGCAACTGGTCGGGCTGCTCGTATTTCGAAGCGATGTGCGCGAGGTCGCCGGTGGGCGAGTGGCAAGTATTGCAGCGGCCCTCGCCGTTGAAGTACTGCTCGCCCTTCTTCGCGTCGCCCGTGACGACGTTGAGGAGCTTATAACCGCCGCGGTTGGCCGCCAGTTCCACCTGCATGTGGAGGAACTGGGCGATATCGCTGCGCTGGGTTTCGGTGAGGGAAGCGAACGGCGGCATTCCGCGGTCGGGGCGCCCCTGGGCAATCACCGGACCGATCAGTTCGCCTTTCTCGTCGTGAAGCACGAGGACCGAACGCACGAGGTTGGGGCCCTCGGCGCCGCGCGCCTTCTCACCATGGCAGAACGCACAATTGGAGGCGTACAGCCCGGCGCCGCGCGCGGCTGCCGCCGGATCCGGCGGAGGCCCCAGTCCCAGGAACTCCCGCACACGCTCGGCCCGCGCACCGCCGCCGCGGCGCGCGTCTTGCGCAAGCAGTAACGAAGCCGATAGACAGACGAGACCCAGAACCAGGCAGCCCTTTGCGCGCATACGCGTAATGATATATTAAGCCGGAGCCCTCGGGGGACTCCCAAGGAGGCAGGCATGCGACGGACGATTTTGACTGCCATGCTGATGGCGCTGGTTTCGGTGGCCGCGTGGGCTGCCGATGTGACCGGCAAGTGGACCGGCCAGATGGCCGGGCCGAACGGCGAGGGTTTCTCGCTGACCTTCAACTTCAAGCAGGACGGCACCAAGCTCACCGGGACCGTGCAAGGGCCGCAAGGCGATGCGATCGAGATCAGCGACGGGAAAGTGGACGGGGACAAGCTTTCGTTCGTGGTCACCATCGAAGCCAATGGCGGCATGAAGATCATGCACGACGGCACCATCAACGGCGACGAGATCAAACTGACTTCCAAGGCCGAAGGAGGCGACTTCCCCGGCGGCACCATGACGCTGAAGCGGGAGAAGTGAGCCATACTTTTGCTACCGCGGGACACAATTCCCTGCTAACCAAAGATGACTGTTAGCCTTCCGCGGGCGCCTGTTACACTCGGGCGCAGAGGGAAGAACTGTGGCCAGGAAGGCCTTAATTACGGGATCGGGCGGGTTGATCGGCTCCGCCTGCGCGAAACTCCTCTGCGAGAACGGCTGGACGGTCGTAGGGCTCGATAACGACATGCGACGGCAGTTCTTCGGAGCAGGCGGTTCCACCGCCGGCACGGTGGCCGGCCTCCGCGAAGCGCATCCCAGCCTCTACCGGCACCACGCATTGGACATCCGCGATCGCGCCGGCGTACGCGTCCTGATGAAAGCGGAGCGGCCGGACTTCATCATCCATACCGCCGCCCAGCCCTCGCACGACAAAGCCGCGTCCATCCCTTACGAAGATTTCGACGTGAACGCGGTCGGCACCCTCAACCTGCTGCAAGCGGCCCGGGAATACTGCCGGGAATCTCCATTCTGCTTCACCAGTACGAATAAGGTATACGGCGACCGTCCCAACCGCTTGCCGCTGGTCGAAACTTCCACCCGCTACGATTACGCCGGGGGCCGCGACGGCATCGACGAATCCTTGGGCATCGACGCCTGCCTGCACTCCCTGTTCGGGGCTTCGAAGACGGCTGCCGACATCCTCTGCCAGGAGTACGGCCGGTATTTTCAGATGCCGGTCGGAATTTTCCGCGGCGGCTGCCTCACCGGTCCGCAGCACGCCGCCGTCGAACTGCATGGCTACCTCGCATACATCGTGTTCTGCGCGGTGGCCGGGCGCCCGTACACCATCTACGGGTACAAGGGCAAACAGGTTCGCGACCAGATCGATTGCCGCGACGTGGCCCGCCTGTTCCTGGAGTTCTTCCGCAACCCTCGCTGCGGCGAGGTGTATAACCTGGGCGGCGGGCGCCGCAACAGCATCTCGGTATTGGAAACCATCGCCATGCTGCGGGACTTCGGCTTCGATCTCGAGTATCGCTACGAGGAGCGCAACCGCACCGGCGATCATATCTGCTACATCTCCGACCTCTCCAAGCTGCGGTCGCACTTCCCCGGCTGGCAGATGGAATTCGATATTCCCGCCATCATCTCGGGGATCGCGGAGCGTCACCTCGCGCAGATTCAAGTGCCGGCTTGAGCGATCCGATGAAGCTCTCCATAGTCATCCCGGCGCGCGATGAAGAAGGTTCGATCGGCAAGACTCTGCCGGACATCGTTTCCACTCTGCGGCAGCACGAGATCCCGTTCGAAGTCGTTGTGGTGGATGATGGAAGCCGCGACGCCACCTCCGCCCGGGTCGCGGCGGCCGCGGCCGCCCACAGCGAGATCCGCCTCGTGTGCAACAGCGGAAGCCACGGCTTCGGCAATGCCGTACGGTGCGGGCTGGAGCGGTGCTCGGGCGACGCCATCGCCGTCATGATGGCCGATGGATCGGACGATCCGCGCGACCTGGTCGAGTGCTGGCATGCGCTTTCGGAGGGGTACGATTGCGTATTCGGTTCGCGCTTCATCCGGGGCGGCCGGGTGATCGACTATCCCTTCCACAAGCTGCTGATCAACCGCATGGCGAACACCTTTGTCCGCCTGTTGTTCGGCTTTGCGTACAACGACATCACCAACGCCTTCAAGTGCTACCGCCGGGAGGTGATCGCCGGCATGCACCCGCTGATTTCGCTGCATTTCAACCTCACAGTGGAAATGCCGTTGAAAGCGATCGTCCGTGGATATTCGTACAAGGTCATTCCGATCTCGTGGACCAATCGCCGGGAGGGCATTTCGAAACTGAAACTTCAGGAGATGGGAAGCCGCTACCTCTTTATCGTGCTGATCATGTGGCTCGAGAAACACCTCACGCGGGGCGATTACCATTGCCCGGTAGAGGCGGCAGGCGCTCCGCACAAAGTCCCGTCGTGAAACACCGTCACGTTCTCATTACCGGCGGCGCCGGATTCGTCGGCTCCGCGCTGGCCATCGCCATCAGGGCCCGCCACCCGGAAGCAGCGGTTACCTCGCTCGATAACCTGAGGCGCCGCGGTTCGGAACTGAATCTCCCCAGGCTCGCAGCCGCTGGGGTGCGCTTCCTGCACGGCGACATTCGATGCCGGGAGGACCTCGCGTCCGTCGCGCCCGACCCGGACCTGGTCATCGATTGCTCGGCCGAGCCCTCAGCCCAGGCCGGCTATTCCGACCTGCCGGAGTACCTCATCAACACCAACCTGGCGGGCTGTTTTCAGTGCCTGGAACTCGCGCGGCGCGTCAAGGCCGACTTTCTTTTTCTGTCGACCAGCCGCGTGTATCCGTACGGCCTGGTGAACGGCCTGCGCTACCACGAGGACGAGACCCGTTTCCGGCTCGATTCGGAGCAATCCACGCCGGGGGCCTCGGAACTGGGCATCAGCGAGAGCTTCCCGCTCGAGGGTCCCCGGTCGCTTTACGGCATGAGCAAACTGGCCGCCGAACTGATGGTGCAGGAATACGGCGACGCCTTCGGCCTCCGCTGGATCATCAACCGGTGCGGCCTCATCACGGGGCCCTGGCAGATGGGCAAGACCGACCAGGGCGTCATTGTTTATTGGATGGCCGCGCATTACTTCCATCGCCCCTTGCGCTACATCGGATTCGACGGCACCGGCAAGCAGGTTCGCGATTTTCTGCACGTCGACGACCTGTGCGACCTGGTTCTCGCCCAGATGGAGGACTTCGATCGCGCCGCGGGCTCCGTGCTGAACGTGGGAGGGGGGATCGAAGGCAGCCTTTCGCTGCGCGAGTGTACGGACCTCTGCCGCGAGATCACCGGCAACTCGGTCGCCATCTCGCCGGACCCCGCGACGAGGCGAGCGGACGTTCGGGTCTTCCACACCGATTGCCGGCGGCTGGCCTCGGTTTCCGACTGGCGTCCGCGGCGTGACGCCCGAACCACGCTCCTGGGAATTCATGACTGGCTGCGCGCCAACGAGCGCCAGTTGCGGCCGGTGCTGGCGGGGTAATGCGGTCCGCCGCCGTTCGCACCCTGCTGTTTGTCTCGATCGCCATCCTCGCCTGGCCCGTGCGCTGGTACCCGGTCACTGCCGGCCTGGACCCCTCCTGGGCCTTCGCGGTGAATGACGCGCACGCGCGCGGCCTGATTTTCGGCCGGGACGTGTTCTTCACGTATGGGCCGCTGGCCTGGCTCACGCTGCCTATGGATATTGGTGGGAACCTGGTGCGGGGGATCGCGTTCCAGGTGTTCTGCTGGCTGGTCTTCACGGGTGTGATCTGCTGGCTGGTGTTCGGACGCCGGATCGGATCGAAGCGGCTGCTGTGCTTCGCCGTCTGCCTGCTGATCGGCCGTCGCGCTTTCCACTTTTACGACTATGTAGGGCCCGAGCTGTTCCTCGCGTTTCTCGGCCTGCTTCTGCTGGGCGCGGCGGCGGTCGAGATGCGATGGCGCTGGCTCCACACTGCAGCGTGGATAATCGGCGTGCTGCTGCTGTTCGTCAAATTCACGGCGGGCATTATGGTGCTCAGTGCGGTCATCTTGTTCGCGGCCGGCGCCGCTCTTCGCGATCGCCGCATGGCATTGCATTCCCTTGCCGCGGCGGCCATCGGCGCACCCCTGCTTTTCGCCGCTGGATACCTGGTCTACTTTCCTTCGACAGCGGGCCTTGTCCGCTACGTGCGCGCCGGCCTCGAAGTCTCGTCGGGGTACAGCACCGCCATGACTTCGACAGGACCACCGGGACCGCTGCTTCTGGCACTCGTGGTCGTGGTTTCGTGGCTGGTTCTGATGATTCGGTTGTATGTCGTCCGGGACCGTGCGTTCCCGATTGCACTCGCTTTTCTCGGTCCGCTGTTCCTGGTCTTCAAGCACAGTTTCGTGCGCGAGCCGCTGCACGTCGGAATGATCTTCGCTTTCACGCCGCTGTTGCTGGCGATCGTGGTCTTGTTCAGTGAAATGAGCATCAGGGACGGGCTCCGCCTGGCGCCCGCCGCAACGATCCTCGGGGCCGGGTGCCTGACCCTGGCGGCTACCGGCGCCCCGGCGCAAGTTCCGCTCGCCTCCGACCAGCTGCCGGCGGAGATCCTGTCAGCAATCGGCGCCAGGCCGGTGGCTATCTTCCCCTACGAGTGCGCCTATGCTGCCGCGAATGGGTTGAACTTCCGGCCGTTTCCGATCGTGCAGGCTTATTCCGCCTACACACCCTATCTCGACGGCCTGGATGCCGCGTTCCTGGAGGACGATCAGTCGGCACCGCCTCTAGTTCTCTTCGAGTGGAAGTCCATCGACAGCCGGAATCCTCTCCTGGACACGCCCGCCACGACCCTTTCACTGTACCGGCACTACGATCTGGCGGTCTCGGCTGCCGGCCGTCTTCTCTTGCGACGGAGGCCGACTCCCCGTTTCGGCCTGCCCCGGCTCGTCGAAACCCGGGTGCTTCGTCTGGGACGCCCATTCTCGATTCCGGCGAGCCGCCATCCGTTGATCGCGCGCGTCTACTTGCGCCTGACTCCCTTCGGAAGCCTCCGTAAGCTTCTCTTCCGCATCCCTGCGGTGAGCCTGAGCGGCTTCCGCGTGCCCCCCGAGGTGATCGAAGATGGTGTGCCGCTCAATTTCCTCCCGGGGAACCTGAAGGATGTCGAGGCCCTGTTCGCCGGCGGACCCATTCAGTCGCGTTCCGGAGAGTTCGTGACGGGCGGCCCCGGGGCCCGCTTTCTCAGAGACCCTGTGAGGGTGGAGATCCTGGAGATCCCGGAACTGAATCTCTGATGCCGGCAAGCCACATCTCTTTCCTGCAACGGTACCTCGCCCAGTATGAGCAATACTGCCATTCGTATGGTCACTGAACTCGAGCCTCCGCGCGCGGGGTAGGTGATCCACACAACCAGATCTTCTCATGCCGCGGTGGGCAGCGTAAGGAATGATACCGGCCGAGCCGATGGGTCACTAAGTTGCAAACACTCTTGGGGGGAAATTTTCATGCCAAAGAGCCGAGGTGAAATTTAGTCATGCCCGAAAAGAAGACCGTTAAACGAGCGCGTAAGCCAAAGTCCGCGTCCACTCAGGCTGGGAAGTACGTCCGCGAAGAAATTGAGCACGTCCGCAAGGGTAAGCACGGTGCACGGTCCGCAAAACAAGCGATTGCGATTGGATTGTCGAAGGCGAGAAAGGCGGGGGTGAAACTGCCGCCTCAGCCGGGCAAGAAGGCGCCGAAAGCAGCGGCGGGGCGCAAGACGAATCCCACGCGGTCGCGCGCGACGCGCCGGGCCCTCAAGCGCGAAGGCACGGCAGCCGCATCCCATACCGCACTTTCCCGGCAGGCGCGGGCTAGCGCCAGGCTGCGCGGGCCCGCGAGCCGCCGCAAGGCCGCCATGAAGGCGGTACGCACCAAGGGGGCTGCCGGCCGCCACAGTGCCGCCGTCAAAGCGGCGCGTACCAGGGCCCGGCGCTCCTCATAAGAAGGGCCGCGAGCACGCGGATTCCGCATGGGCGCCCCGTCTTCAGTGTGCCCGTTTGAAGAACTGTACCTCCCGCTCGTGCTTCTCCGCCGCCTCGCGCGTACTGAATGTGCCCAGGTTCCTGCGCTTTCCGGTCTGGGCGTCTGGTTTTCTCGAATACAGCCGGTATTCGCCGGATTTGAGTTTTCTAATCATGCCGGGGAATGTGCAGGTTTCATGCCATGAACGAACTTGAATTCAAGCGTCATCTGAAAGAATTGGCACACGGCCACCATCATCCGGAAGAGCACGATTGGCACGAGCAGCCGAGCGCCCCCAAGACCGCCCCGGCCCGCGGCTAAAGCGGCAAGGCGCCGCTCCGTACGAAAGACCCCCAAACGAAAATAGGGGACGGCTCTCTTTCCCGCCCCGCCGCGCGTCCCGCCTTGCGATAGCGCTGAATACCCCGCAGCCACCAGCCGGTGAACGACAAGATTCCCGGCCTCGGCCTGGGCCCCTTCGGGCAGTGGTTCACCCGCCACGAAACCTGGGCCGAGATCGCCAGGCCGTGGGTCAGTTATCTTGCCCGCAGCTCTTACATGCTCCAGCAGGGTAAGTTCGTTGCAGACGTGATCTACTTCTATGGCGAAGACTCGAACATCACCGCGCTGTTCGGCAACAAGGCGCCCGACGTTCCGGCCGGGTATAATTTCGATTACGTCAATGCGGATGCCATCGTCCACCGCCTATCGGTAGCCGGCGGGCACATCGTCACACCCAGCGGCATGAGTTACCGGGTACTGGCGCTCGATCCCAATAGCCGGCATATGTCGCTGCCGGTGCTGCATAAGATCCGCGACCTGGTGAACGCGGGTGCAGTGGTCGCCGGACCCAAGCCTGTCGACAGCCCCAGCCTCAGCGACAACCAGGCGGAGTTTCAAACCATCGTCGGTCAACTATGGGGCGCCGGCGCCGGGGAGCACGCCTACGGCAAGGGCAAGGTCTACGGCGGCGAGGTGATGGCACAGACCCAGGCGGCCCTTCCGGTCGCACCCGACTTCGAATACACGAAGCCGCGGGAGGACACCAACCTGCTGTATGTGCACCGCAAACTGGCGGATGGCGAAATCTACTGGGTGGACAATCGCAACCATCGCACGGAAGCGGTGGACGCCAGCTTCCGCGTCGACGGCAAGGCTCCGGAGATCTGGCACGCCGATACCGGGGTAGTCGAACCGGCCGCGTATCGAATCGCCGGCGGACGCACTACCGTGCCGCTGCACCTGGATCCGTACGGAGCTGTGTTCGTTGTGTTCCGGAAGGCAGCCGCGACGCCTTCGCGTACCCTTCCCAAGCGGGACGAAAGCACCGTCGCCACGATCGAGGGTTCGTGGGACGTCGCATTCCAGCCGGATCGCGGCGCGCCCGCCGGCTGGTTCCAGTCCGGGGCGCACCTGTGGCTCGACCTGGGCGACGTCAAGAACCTTGCGCAGGTTTCGGTCAACGGCAAGCCGCTCGGCATCCTCTGGAATACACCGTTCCGCGTGGATGTGACGGGCGCCTTGAAGGCGGGCTCCAACACGATCGAAGTCAAAGTAACTAACCTCTGGGTCAACCGGCTGATCGGCGATCAGCAACCAGGCGTGGAGAAGAAGTACACTTACACGACACAGCAGTTCTACCGTGAAAACTCTCCCCTGCTGCCGTCCGGGCTGCTGGGGCCGGTGCAGGTCCTGAGGGTCGTGACAGAATAGAAGCCATGCAAAGACGAATGATTGGCCTGCTGGCAGGGATCGCGGCCGCCGCATTTCCGCTGGCCGCCGCCATCCGGCAGCCGGTACGCACCAGCGGCGGATTGGTTTCGGGCGTGGCCGGAGCCGATCCCTCGGTGACGGTCTTCAAGGGCGTCCCGTTCGCCGCTCCGCCGGTCGGCACGCTGCGCTGGCACGCACCCGAGCCGCCGGCCGCCTGGAAGGGAGTGCGCAAAGCCGATCATTTTTCCGCCAGTTGCATTCAGAATATTGTGAACGAGCATAAGCCGTGGACCTATGAGTTCATGGCGCACGGGGACATCAGTGAAGACTGCCTTTACCTGAACGTCTGGACCGCCGCAGACCGTCCCGATGCGAAGCGGCCGGTTCTGATGTGGATTCATGGCGGGGCGAACACCGAAGGGTCCGGATCGGTGCCGGTCTACGACGGCGAAGGGCTGGCGCGGAAGGGCCTGGTGGTGGTTACCGTCAACTACCGGTTGGGCGTGCTGGGATTCTTCGCCCATCCGGAGCTGACGGCAGAATCCGGCCGGCATGCGTCGGGCAACTATGCGCTCCTCGACCTGGTGGCGGCGCTACAGTGGATTCACGCCAACATCGCGGCTTTCGGCGGCGATCCCGACCGCGTGACCGTTGCCGGCCAATCCGCCGGGGCGTCCAACACGCATGCCCTTACGGCATCGCCGCTGGCCAGGGGCCTGTTCCAGCGGGCGATCGCGGAAAGCGGTTCGGGCGTCTCGGGCGGCCGCGGCCCCCGCTCCCTGGCCGATGCAGACAAAGACGGGCTGCGCTTCGCCGAAGCCAAGGGTGCGCACTCCCTGGCGGAACTGCGTGCCATGCCCTGGAAAGAATTGACCGCCCCGGTGCCCGGCGGTTTCCGGTTCGGGCCGGTGGTGGACGGATACTTCCTGCCCGCCCCGGTCGAGGAGATTTTCGCGCAGGGCAGACAGAACGATGTCCCGACTCTGACCGGCTGCAACGCCGACGAGGGCGGCGCCGTTCCGCATCCCGCCGTCACGCTCGCGGCATTCCAGGAGCAGGCCCGCCGGCGCTATCAGGATGAGGCCGGCGCGTTCTTCGAGTTGTACCCGGCATCGTCGGACGTCCAGGCCGGCGAGGCGCAAAACGAGAGCGCGCGCGACCAGGAGCGGGTGTCGATGTATCTTTGGGCCGTGAGCCGCGCACGGACCGCCAAGACAGACGCCTATACGTATTACTGGAACCACGTCCTGCCCGGGCCGGATGCCGAAAAGTACGGGGCGTTTCACACCTCGGAAGTTCCTTATGCGCTGAACTCCCTGAGCCGCTCCGACCGGCCTTTTACGGAGGCGGACCGGAAAATCGCCGGCGAGGTATCCTCCTACTGGGTGAATTTCGCGGCCACCGGCGATCCGAACGGCAAGGGACTGCCACATTGGCCCCCGGTCAAGGAGAAGCCCGCCACCACCATGAACCTGGGCGACCGGATGGAGGCGATCCCGGTGGCAAGCAGCGCGGCCAGACTGCGGTTTTTTGAACGATTTCTCACAAGGCCCCGCGGACAGGCGGCGCGCTAGCGTGTCACGTAAGGCACTGGAACTGCATCTAAGAAGTGAAATCGAACTATGCCCCTCTACGAATACCGTTGCCAGAAGTGCGGCAAGAGCTTCGAAATGCTCCGCCGGATGCAGGATGCCGATCGCGAAACCGAGTGTCCGGAGTGCCGGTCCAGCGAGGTCGAGCGGCTGCTATCCGCTTTTTCGACCGGAGGATGCAGCACGTCGGGCTCCGGCCGCTTCACTTGAGCCCGCTAGACGGCGGCCGGTCGGCCGCCCGACGCTCGGAGTGATCCCCCTATGAACGAGAGAACTTTTCAGCCTGGCAGTGCCCACCGCCTGGAAGATCCCCAGCGGCTGCAGTGGATGCCTCCGGGAGAGGCGTCCGCGCTGCTCGGCCTGCAACCCGGAATGGTGGTTGCCGATATCGGCGCGGGAACCGGCTTCTTCGCGCTGCCTTTCGCCGTGGCGGTCGCTCCGCAAGGGAAAGTCTGGGCTGTCGACCTTCAGCCTGAGATGCTCGCTCTCCTCGAAGAGAAGCTGCGGCTAGAGGCGGCGCCGTCCAACATCAGCCTGCTCCAGGGTTCGGCTGCAGCCACCGGGCTGACGGAGCACTGCTGCGATCTCGTATTCCTAGCGAACATCTGGCACGAACTGGACGACCCCGCGGATGTGCTGGCGGAAATGCGGCGGATCCTGCGCCCCTCGGGCCGCATCGCCATCCTCGATTGGCGCGCGGATTTAACCTCCCCTCCCGGACCACCGCAGCACCATCGCGTCAGCTCTTCCGCAGTTGAAACCTCGCTCCAATCGAGCGGCTGGCGCGAGGTGAAATCCTCCCCGTTCGGAACATACAGCCACCTGATTACCGCCTCTCTGTAGCCGGCAGGAGCCTGTGCCGGAATTTCACACCCCTCCACTCACGCCAAGCCGCCGTTGACCAAGACATCAACATTGTTTTCCACAGCTTGAAGAAAATTCCGGCGCTGGTTTTCCTTCTCTTCTAAGACAGTTGCGCAATTGCGAAATTTCTTGATTTAATACTTTCGACTCTGTTATTCCTTGGCGCGAGGTCTTTTTCATGCGTAGAATTATTCTCCTCGCGTTCCTGATCATCGTAGTCCCGCTTGCCTGGGCAGCGCCCGGCGGCGGCGCGGATGGTGCCACTCCTCCGGACGGCGCAGCGGCCAAAGCGCCCCCGGCTGCGGCAGACGCACCGCAAGCTGCCGGCAACACGTCCGTGCTGCAGCAGGAGCTCGAAAAACTGAAACAGGAAGTCGCGGCGCTCGAGCAGCGCCTGAAGGCCCAGGAGCAGCAGGCGCCGTCGAAGGCGCAGGCCGAGACGCAGCCCGCGCCACCCGCATCCGAAGTGGCCGCCACGCTCAAGGAGCTGGATCAGAGGGTATCTGCAACGGAGCGCGGCCAGGCTCTCGACCGAATTCGCTTTACGGGCGACTACCGGTTCGAATCCCACAGCATCCTGGGATCGGTGCCGGCGCACTATGACGGAATGCAGTTGCAGAACCTGGTTGTGAAATCGATGTTCGCCATGCCGATCCTCGGCCGGCCTCCGGCCAGTGTCAGCGAGATCGACAGCACAGTGGCCTCGCATTACGCCGACTACCTGCAGTTCACCAACAATCTGACCTTCGACAAACTCAAGCAGGGCATGGCGTCGTTCCCGGCGGCCATGCAGCAGCAGCTCATGGGCATGCTGATGCCCTCCACATTCACACCGTCTTACAAGGACAACAACGACAGTCTCTTCACCAACCGGCTTCGCCTCAATTTCGACGCCCGGGTGGCGGACAACGTATCGTTCTCAGGCCGGCTGAGCATGTACAAGGTGTTCGGCGATTCCACCGGCGTGCAGGTCTTCAACGGCCAGCCCAATACCCTCAACATGGACGGAACCACCAGCGGGGTTCCCAATTCCGACCAGGTGCGGGTGGAGCGTGCCTATTTCAGTTGGAACAACATCGGCGGTTCGCGGCTGTACCTCTCGATCGGCCGGCGGCCTTCCACTGGTGGTCCTCCTCTGAACTACCGCCAGGACGAACTACGCGGCGGAACACCCTCGGGCAGCCTGATCGATTTTCAGTTCGACGGCATTACGGTCGGCTACCGCGTGACCGACAACATGATCTGGCGGCTGTGCTGGGGTCTCGGTTATGAATCGGGCTTCGGCAACGGCGACCTCCTGAAGATGCCGCAGGACCGGCTCAAAGACACCCACTTCCTGGGCGCCAACCTCGACCTGTGGAACACCGACGACACCCTGGTGCAGGCAACCTACGCGCACGCGTTCAACGTGGCCGATGGCTTTGACGGCCTGGTCGTGCTCCCGGTCAATCCGCTGACGGGCGACGCGATTAACGCCCCCGTGGTGATGCGGTACACGCCTTCCGCCAACCTCGGCGCGATCCACCTGTTCGGGATGAACGTGACGCGGAAACAGAGCGCTTTCGATTTCTACGCCAGCGGCAATCTTTCCGCCACCCGGCCCAACGGCCAGACTACGCCTTTCGGGGGTTTGCTCTCCGACCCCTTCGAAACGCCTGTCAACCGCACCGGCTACATGGTCCTGGCCGGCATGCGCTTCAGTTTCCCGAACGACGAGCGCACGAAGCTCGGTTTCGAGTTCAACCACGGCAGCGAGTATTGGTTCAACTTCGCCCAGGCCGCCGACGACATCATCGCGCCCAAAACCAACACGCGCGGCAACGTCGCCGAAGCCTACCTGACCCACCGCATCAACGACCGCTTCATCTTCAAGGCCGATTTCATCAAGTACCTTTATGACTACTCCGGATCGGGGTGGCACATCGGCGCCCCCAAGGCGCTCAATTCCACACCGGTTCTGGGATTCCCCACCTACTCCGGCGCGACGATGCTCTCGCTCGGCTTAACCACACGTTTCTAAATGGAGCCCATCATGCTTAAGAACAACCGTACTTTTCGAACGATCCTCGCGGCGCTCACGGTGCTCGCCGGGCTGGCGGTAGCCGGCTCAACGAAGCGGGGCAGCGAGACCAAAGGCCGAAACTACTTCCGCCAGACCTGCAAGGAGTGCCACACCAAGGGCGCCAAGGGAGGCGAAGTGTCGCCGCTGACCAAGACCCAGGCCCAATGGCGCATCTACTTCGAGAAAGGCAAGCACGCCGGAGGGACCGAAGCGCTCACCAAGTTCATGCCCGACGACCGCCTGCTGGATGTCCAGACGTTCGTGATCAACCACGCCGCCGATTCTCCCCAACCCGAGACCTGCGGCAAATAGGCCCATTCTCCCGGCCGTGGCTGGCCCGCGGCCGGGATACCAACCCGATCGGTGAGAAGACAGTCATGCAGAACTCGTTCGTTTGGACCCTCGCGGCACTGGCACTGCCGCTGACCGCCGCACTCGCTCAGACGCCCGCCGCCAGTCCCCGGCTGGCGCACCCCTCCATCACGCTCAAGGACGAATCCGGGCGGAACGTGCTGGAAACAGGAAAGCCCATCAGCACCCGGCGCACCTGCGGCGGCGACTGCCACGATTACGATTACATCTCCAACAGCTTTCATTTTCAGCAAGGCAAAGCGGAGATGGATCCGAACCTCCTGCGGAACCACGGAGTCGCCGGGTTCAATTCCTCGCCCGGCATGTTCGGAAAGTTCTCCATCATTCCGAACCGCCAGCTCACGCATGCTGGCATTCACGACGGAGCCGACGCCGACATGAGCCAGCCCGAGTGGCTCACCAAGTGCGGCGGCTGCCACACCGGCGGAGGCATCTCGGAGTTCGATCTGAAGGGCCGCCGTTTTCTCACGCCCGATGCCAGGCCGGACGGTCCGCTCGACCCCTCCTACACGATCCGCGACCGCGAAACGGGCCAGGTGACGCCCTGGGACTGGCAGAAGAGCGGTATCGCTGAAGCGGACTGCTTCCTGTGCCATGTGCCCCAGGCCAGCCGGGGGGCCCGCAAGAAAGAAGTAGCCGAAGGGAACTTCCGGTGGGCCAACAACGCAACGCTGGCCGATACCGGCGTCGTGACGGCGAATGCCACCGGCAGCTTCGCTTATAACCGCGCGGCATTCAACCCCGATGGCACCGTGAAGAACGATGTACTCAAGCTCTCCGACCCGACCCTCGAGAATTGTGCCCAGTGCCACGGTTTCACGGCTCGCAACACCACCGAAATCCAGCCCATTCAGCACGCCGACATCATGCGCGGCACGGAAAAGGCCGGATGGATCTATAACGGCGCGAAGATCAGCGACACCGTCACTCCCAAGATTGTCGGCAAGGAGCACATGAACTTTCCCTGGGACGCCCACGCGGCCAAGGGACTGGTATGCATCGATTGCCACTTCTCACCCAATAACCCGGGAAGAATGATTCAGGAGGACCCCCAGAAGAACCTGCGCTACAAACCCGCAGGCGAAGACATCGCGGTCTATCTGCGGCGCCCCGACCACAACTTCGCACGCGGCAATATCCCACCCGAAACCGTGAATGTCCTGCGCCACAACACCATGCGCAGCTGCGGCGACTGCCACGAGGCGGAGAAACTACACGCCTTCCTGCCCTACAAGAGCCTGCATTTCCGGGCCCTCGCCTGCCAGACCTGCCACATTCCGGCGGTGCATTTCTGGGCCTACCGCAGCGACGATTGGGGCTTCCTGATGGATACCGGCACCAGCCGCATTACGTTCCGCGGTATCGACGGCAGCATCGTCGATCCCGAATCCGACATCACCGGCTACAAGCCCGCGTACATCCCGACGCGCGACAAGAACAATCACCTGCAGATCCGCCCGACCAACCTCATCACCGGCAACTACTGGTTCGACAAGGCCAAGGGCCGCCCGGTCTTTACCTGGCAGGTGCAGCAGGCGTTCTTCCAGTCTCTGCCAGCCGATGGCGAGTGGAAGTATCGTCCCGAAATCGTGAAAGCCTTCGGTGACCAGGACGGCATCATCGATATTCCCCAGGCGGTCTACGATACCCCGGCCAAAATCGCGCTGGTGAAGGGTCTGCTGCAGAAGTATGCCGCGGTTTCGGACCCGGAGCTGCGCATCGAGGTGGTGCCCTGGGCAATGAGCCACAGCATCGCCGGCAAGGGGCAGGCGGTCAAGCAATGCACGGCCTGCCACTCCTCCAACAGCATGCTGCACCGGCCGCTCGACCTGAATACGTTCCTGCCCAGGGGCGTTCCGGTGATCTTCGGCGGCCGCGCCGTTAACGTCGTGAACTTCGGCGGGAAGGAGCCGGCATTCGACAATCGTCCCCTGCTCGAATCGTTCTATATCATCGGCAACAGCCGCGCGCCGTGGGTCGAATGGGCCGGCTGGCTCTCGATCGTTGGGGCCGCGGCATTCAGCCTGGTGCATGGAATGCTTCGCTTCCTGAGAGGTCGTTTATGAATTCCACCACGCCTTTATATTCGCTCCACGAGAGGATCTGGCACTGGCTGCAGGCCGCCGTCATGATCCTCCTGATTCTGACCGGGCTGGCGATCCACTACCCCGACCGCTTCGGGATTCTCGGGTCCCTGGCCATCGCCGTTCGCGTTCACCTTTGGCTCGCGCTGGCCTTGATTCTCAACGCCTTTCTGGGCGCTTTCTATCATCTGACGGCGGAAAAGTACCATCACTTCCTTCCGAAGATGGACGACTTCACCGGGGCCGCAGTCCTTCAAGCCCGCTTCTACCTGTACGGAATCTTCAAGGGCGAAAAGCATCCCATGGAGACCGACCCCCGGCGGAAGCTGAATCCGCTGCAGAAGATCACGTACCTGGCCCTGCTCAATATCCTGCTGCCGTTCCAGATCGTCACCGGCGTACTGATGTGGGGGGCGGACCGCTGGCCGGATCTGTTCGATCGGGCGGGAGGACTCTGGCTGCTCGGGCCGGCTCATACTCTGGGCGCCTATCTTTTTCTGGCTTTTCTGATCGGCCACATCTATTTGGCGACGACGGGTCCGACCCCCTCCGCCCTGGTGCGCGCGATCACCATGGGCCGCGCGGAATGATGTTCGCCAAACCAGAGGCGTGTATCCGTTATAAAATGCAGTCAGAGGAATCCATGGCGAAAGCTTGCAGCCCCGAGGCCGACGAGCAGATATTCGAGATGCAGGTGCGTATCTGCAAGGCTTTCGCCAACGCCACCCGCCTCCGCATGCTCGATCTTCTCGCCAAGCGGTCGTATTCAGTTTCCGAGATGCAATCGGCGTTGGGCATCACCCTGCCCAACGTGTCGCAGCACCTGGCGATTCTGAAGGCCGCCGGTGTCGTAACCACCCATCGCGACGGGAAACAGATCCACTGCTCGCTCACGCTGCCGGAAGTCAAGGAGGCCTGCCAGTTAATCCGCAACGTGCTCCGGGCGCAACTGCGAAACGAGCGCAAACTGGTGGTCTAGCCGTCTTTCCGTGCCAGGGTCTTTCGTCACATCCGGCCCGGCGACTGGGATTGTATCCGTCTGCGGCGCTAAGATGAAAGCAGGGGATTATGCGACTCATCCGAGAACTATCCGGCGCCGAACCCGTCGATCAGTACGGAAACCGCACCAATTCCCCGGTGACTCTGCCGGCAGGGACGGAGTACACGATTACCGTGCGGAAACTGAAGAGGCCCAGTGACAACTTTGAGGAATACTGGGCCGAGATCCGGGTTGGCGATCAACTCTACCGGGTCCCGCTGAGGCTCCTCGAGATCGCCAATGCGGCCTGACTGACCAAAGTCAGAGCTGCAATGGACGCCGCTTGGACGGGTCGTCGGTTTCGTGACAGATCCGCTCCAGACGTTCGTCGATGTCCTGGAGTTCCAAGTCCAGCAACTCGCTCCAGACAATACGTTCTTCGGCGGCCTTGCCGTATGCGGAATTGCGCCGGCGGGCACGCTCACGGTCGAGGCCTTCGAGCAGGTCTTTTTCCCGGGCCAGACGCTGTCCGAGCTGGCTCCGGGGGCGGGTACCCGGCCTCGTCCGCTCTCCGATCCCATGCGATTTGAACGCGGGGACCTGCGGATTGAGCGCCGGACGGGTGAATGGAAACACCGCATCCGCAATCAGGGCAATCAGCAGTCCGGACAGAACGCTCGCGGTGATGGCGGCGATCCCGTACGGCACCCATCGCCATCCCAGGGCCAGCGCGCCGAAAGCGGACGCAATCCCAAACGCCAAACCGAGCGCGATTCCACGCTTCCACCAGCGTGCCGTCCTCGCCGTCATCCCGACGCTGACGCCGAGGAAGATATGCCCGAGCCACACCCACGCCACCCCGTACCAGGGCATTGAGAGCGCGAACCCGTAAACTGCCAGCCGCCAGCCCTGAAAACCCAGGGCCGCCCCCAGTCCGCCGGCCAGCAGCGTCCTTCGAACCAATGGATCGTCTGTTCTCGACTCCACGCTCTGCATGGCTTCACCTTCCTTTCCCGATTAACCCCGAAAGTCGGAGTAGACCGTGCGATCGCGGCCTGCGGAAGTCAGGGATTGCCGGGGGCACCGGGCGGAGCTCGGGACGGGGACCGAATCGCCTCAGCAGCGACATATACACCCCTCGATACCTCCCGCCCAAGGTGTAGCACAGCAACGTATTCAGCGCAACGGAAAATTACCCAGCCAAGCGGATGCACCGCACCAAGGGAGGTTATACTGCAGAAACGGCGACCATTTCCGGCAATCCATGGGCCACATCCTACAATTTCTGATTCGACACGGCTATCTGCTGTTGTTTGTCTGGCTGCTGGCGGAACAGGGGGCTTTGCCCTTGCCCTCGGTGCCGTTATTGCTCGCTTGCGGTGCGCTGGCCCGGTTGGGCAAGCTGGACCTGCGCCTGATTCTGCTCTACGGCATGATCGCCTGCCTGATCGCGGACAATATCTGGTTTCAACTCGGCAGGAGCCGCGGGGCGAAGGTTCTGCGCCTCATCTGCCGGGTGGCGCTGGAACCGGATTCGTGCGTCCGGAGGACCGAGAACTCGTTCATCCGATACGGCATGGCCTCGCTGCTGGTAGCCAAGTTCGTGCCCGGTCTGAATGCGGTAGCCGCGCCCCTGGCGGGCAGTTCCGGCGCCAGGCGCGCGCGCTTCCTGCTATTTGACGGCCTGGGCGCCCTCATCTGGATCTCCTCGTACGTTGCGCTTGGCTACATCTTTAGCGGACAACTGGAAACCGTAGCCGCGTATGCCGCCCGTACCGGGCGAGGACTCCTCCTGCTGGTGATCGGACTGCTGGCGGCGTGGTTCACCTGGAAGGTTGTGCAGCGGAAGCGCTTCCTGAAGAAGCTCTCGGTGGCCCGCATCACTGCCGGAGAACTGCGCGACAAGCTGCGCGCCGGCGAAGAGGTGATGATTGTGGATGTGCGAAGCAGCCTGGCGAACGACGCCGGTTCGATTCCGGGCGCCATCCACATTCCCGCCGAGGACCTGCCCGCGCGCCAGGCGGAGTTCCCCCGCGATCGCGACATCGTGCTGTTCTGCACTTGACCGAACGAAGCTTCCAGCGCCCGTGCGGCGCTGCTCCTGATGAACCACGGCTTCACCCGGGTGCGTCCGCTGCAGGGCGGCCCCGACTCCTGGTGGAAGCTCGACGGGCAATGAAACCGGCTGTCAGCAGCGCCGTTCCCGGTCGTACTCCCGGAAGCTGCCGCCCTTAGCGGCGAGCTGCACGAGCAGGTGCGCAGGCTCCCATCGCGGGCCGAATTCCCGATGAAAGCGGTCGATGGTTTCGCAGACGTTGCCGAGGCCGATGAGATCCGCGAAGAACATCGGGCCGCCGCGCCAGGCAGGAAACCCGTAGCCGTTGAGGTAGATCACGTCGATATCGGAAGCGCGCAGCGCGAAGCCTTCTTCCAGCACCCGCGCGCCTTCATTCACCAGCGCATAGATAGTGCGCTCGACGATCTCCCGGCTCCCGATGGAGCGGCGCTCGATGCCGGCATCCCGCGCGGACTTCTCGATCAGGACGACGACTTCCGGATCAGGCACGGGCTGGCGGCCGCTGCCATAGGTATACCAACCCTTCCCGGTCTTCTGACCATAACGGCCCATGGCGTAGAGCTGGTCTTGCACCAGGGGCTTGCGGCCAGGGCCATCGAAATGGCGAAGCTCCTGGCGGACCCGCCAGGCGACGTCGATTCCGGCCATGTCGTCGACCGCGAAGGGGCCCATGGCCATACCGAAAGCGGTGAGTTCGCGGTCGACCTGCTCGGGCGTCGCGCCGTCTTCCACCAGAAACTGGGCCTCGTAAATGTAGGGGAAGAACATCCGGTTTCCGGCGAACCCCGGGCAGTTTCCCACCAGCACACCCACCTTCTTCAGCTTCCTGGCAAGCGCCATGGCGGTAGCGATGACTTCGGGGGAAGTCGCGCGGCCGCGCACGATCTCGAGCAGCCGCATGACGTTGGCCGGACTGAAGAAGTGCATGCCGGCCACGAACTCAGGCCGCGACGTAGCGGATGCGATCTCGTCGATGCTGAGTGTGGAGGTGTTGCTGGCGAGGATGCAGCCCGGCCGCGCCACCACATCGAGTTCGGCGAAGACCTGCTTCTTGAGCCGCAGGTTCTCGAAGACCGCCTCGATGACGAGGTCCGCCGCATCGAAGCCGGCGTAATCCAGTTGGGGATGAATGAGCGCCAGCCGCTGCTCCACGTCGCGCGCCGTAAAGCGTCCGCGCTGAACGCTGATCTCGAAGTTCCGGCGGATCTGGGCCATGCCTGCATCCAGCCGTGCGGCGTCGGACTCCTTGAGCAGCACGGGGATTCCCGCGTTGGCGCAGGCCATGGCGATTCCTCCACCCATGGTGCCGGCCCCGACGATCGCGATGTGCGCGACCGGCAACACGGCGGTGGCTTTGTCCACGCCCGGAACTTTTCCGGCTGCGCGCTCGGCGAAGAAGGCGTGGATCAGCGATTTCACCTGGTCGGAGGCGAGGCATTCGGAAAAGAGCTCGCGCTCACGCCGCCATCCATCGTCGAAGGTCATCGAAGCAGCGGCTTCGATGGCCTCGATGGCCCGCAGAG
The DNA here is from genome assembly GCA_963778675.1 of Bryobacterales bacterium. Lineage (GTDB taxonomy): Bacteria > Acidobacteriota > Terriglobia > Bryobacterales > Bryobacteraceae > CAWCDJ01. The sequence continues at coordinate 568,480 of CAVZVI010000014.1, read as the reverse complement.
GCGCCTGTTGATTGCGCCGGATTTTCGCGGCGAGTTGCCGGCCGGCGGCGAATAGCGGCGCATTGGCCTCAGCTGTGCCGAGCTTGCCGGTGCGGTCGCGAGTCTTAACCGGCGGCCCGGCACGGCGCGCAAACTCCGCGGCGGCGCCGGCGAGATCGCCTTCGATCACTGCGTCGATCAGGCCGGCCGAGAGCGCATCGGGAGCACTCAACGGCTTTCCGGAGACGCACATCGCGATCGCCTTTTCGATTCCCACCAGGCGAGGCAGACGCTGCGTGCCTTCGGCCCCGGGAATGAGGCCGAGGTTCACCTCCGGCTGGCCGAGCTGCGCCGAGACGACGGCAACCCGGTAGTGGCCGGCCATGGCGACCTCCAGCCCTCCGCCCAAAGCGCTGCCGTGTATCGCCATCACCACAGGCTTCACGGAATCTTCGATTTTGGCCAGCAGGGCGTGCAGCCCCGGACCTACCGGCCAACGGCCCCAGGCCGCATCCTCGAGGACGTGGATATCGGCGCCCGCGATAAAGGTGCGGCCGGCGCCCATGACTACGATGGCGTGAACTTCGGGGTCGGCCGCGGCCCTGTCCAGGGCAGCTCCGAGAGCCTCCGCAACGGCCGGGCTGAGCGCGTTGACAGGCGGATTATCCACCGCCAGGAAGGCGACTCCGTCCGAGGTCGAGTAGGTGACCATGGTGGTCCTATCTTATCGCCGGACGATCCGTGATACCGTCAGCGATCTGGAGTGCTCCATGTGGAAGCGCGTTATCACCTTACTGGTCCTCGCCGCTCCGGCTGCGCGGGCGGCATCCTATTACACGCTGCGGCTGGAAGATCCCAAAGCCGTGTATCTGACGGGGGCCCGCGGAGACGGCGCCGCCGATGACTCCGGCGCCATTCAGCAGGCGATCGACAAGGTCCAGGAGACCAGCGGCGAAGGCGTCGTCTTCATCCCGGAAGGGCGCTACCGGCTCACCAGGACGCTGAACGTCTGGCCGGCGATCAGGCTGATCGGCTACGGCGTCGCGCGGCCGGTCTTCGTGCTCGGTGAGAACACGCCGGGCTACCAGGATCGGAACCACGAGAACTACCTGGTGTTCTTCGCCGGCGGGCGTCCGCGCGCGGGACGCGGCGGCGAAAGCGCGCGGCCGCGCGATGCCGGAGCGGGAACATTTTATTCCGGGATGAGCAACATCGATATCGAGATCCTCGGCGGGAATCCGGGCGCGGTCGGTGTGCGTGGACGGTATGCGCAGCATTGCTTCCTGGCGCACATGGATTTCCGCATTGGCGGCGGGCTGGCGGGTGTTCACGAGACCGGAAATGTGATGGAAGACGTGAGCTTTCACGGGGGGCAGTACGGCATCTGGACGAATACGCCTTCGCCGGGCTGGCAATTCACCGCGGTGGACGCTTCGTTCGAAGGGCAGCGCGAAGCCGCCATCCGCGAGCGCGCCGCCGGGTTGACGCTGGTGCGCCCCCGGTTCCGCGAGATTCCCACCGCCATCTCGATCGATGCCAACTCGAATGACGAGCTTTGGGTGAAGGACGGGCGCTTCGAGGACATCTCCGGCCCGGCGGTGATCGTGAGCCTGGAAGAGAACCCGCGCACGGAAATCAACTTCGAAGACGCCGTGTGCCGGCATGTTCCGCTGTTCGCTCAGTTCCGCGAGAGCGGGCGGAAGGTGACAGCGCCGGGAGATGTTTATGCGGTGAAGACGTTCTCCCACGGGCTCCATTTTTCCGACATCGGAACAGCCGGAGAGATTAAGGACATCTTCGAGGCCGCTCCATTGGCGGTGATGCCCGCGCCGGTGAAGTCGGACCTGCCCGATCTGCCGCCGCGCGAGAGCTGGGTCAACATACGGAGTCTGGGGGCAAAGGGCGACGGTTCGACCGACGATACCGAGGCGTTCCGCAAGGCAATAGCCGCAAATCGCGCGATCTACGTCCCCATGGGAAAGTACATCCTGAGCGACACGATCGAGCTCCGGCCGGACACCGTCCTGATCGGCCTGCATCCCAGCGCGACGCAACTCGTACTGCGCGATTCCACGCCCGCGTTCCAGGGCGCCGGTTCTCCCAAGCCGATGATCGAGGCGCCCAAGGGTGGCGCCAACATCGTGATCGGGATCGGGCTGTACACGAACGGCATCAACCCCAGGGCGGTCGCGGCCAAGTGGATGGCGGGTGCGGAATCGATGATGAACGATGTCCGCTTCCTGGGTGGACACGGCACCTCGGGGCTCGACGGACGCCGCGAGAATCCGTACAACAACACGCACACCGCGGACCCCAACCTCGCCCGGCGGTGGGACGGGCAGTACCCGAGCCTGTGGGTTACCGACGGCGGCGGCGGCACGTTCTTCGACATCTGGACACCCAGCACGTTCGCCCAGGCCGGGATGCTGGTCTCCGACACCGCGACCGAAGGGCGGATCTACGAGATGTCGAGCGAGCACCACGTCCGCAACGAAGTCGAGATGCGGCATGTCTCGAACTGGCGTGTGTACGCACTGCAGACCGAGGAGGAGCGCGGCGAGGGCGGCTTCGCGCTGCCGCTCGAAGTCGAAGACTCGAGCAACATCACCTTCGCGAACTTTCACATCTACCGGGTGATCAGCATGTTTCAGCCTTTCCCGTACGCGGTGAAAGTGACCCGGTCGAAGGACATCCGCTTCCGCAACCTGCATTGCTACAGCAACAGCAAGGTTTCGTTCGACAGCGCCGTGTACGACCAGACGCACGACTCCGAGGTGAGGCAGCGGGAATTCGCATGGCTGACGCTTTCCGGCAATGCACCCACGGCCGAGCCCAGGACGCGCTCCGCCGTGCTGGCTCCGGGTGCGAAGGTGGAAAAGCTGGCGGACGGGTTCTACAACATCTCCGGCGGCGCCGCGGATCCGGCCGGAGATTTCTACTTCGTCGACGCGCACCGGCAGACAATCTACCGCTGGTCGGCCGCGGCCCGCGAGCTATCGATGGTGCGCAACAATCCGCTCGACCCGGTCAATCTGGCGTTCGACAAGGCGGGCGACCTGATGGTGGTCTCCTACGCGGGTGCGGGCACTGTGTACTGGTTCCGGCCGGGCACGCCCGGAGATGACATCACTCTCCTGAAACCCGAATCCGCCACGCCGCGGCCCGGCATGTCCGCCGTGCTGCCAGTGAGCGACTGGCGCGCGAACCCGCAGACTCTCGCAGAGCCCTACCGCCAGTACGTTTCCCCGGACGGTTCGACCTTCATTCCCGCCGGGGAGGATTTCGTAAGTGGAGCGATGAGTTGGGGAATCAAGAGCAGCGCGCTGCTGCGGGGCTTCGGTTTGGCGGCCGCTGTTCCGGGGCAGCACGCCTATATCACCAGCGAAGCCGAGATTACCACCTGGGAAGGAACCGTGGCGCCGGACGGCGGCCTGACCGGGCTGAAAGTCTTTGCCAACCAGGGCGGCGAGGGCGTGGCGGTGGACCGGCAGGGCAACGTCTACATCGCCGCGGGGCAGATCTGGGTCTATGACCCGGCGGGGAAGCTGATCGATTCATTCGAGGTCCCGGAACGGCCGCTGCAACTGGTCTTCGGCGGCCCCGATCGCAAGACGCTGTTCATACCGGCGCGGACCTCGCTGTATGCCGTTCGCACGCGCTTCGCGGGGAGGTAAGATATCATCGACTTCGATGAAGAGCAGGCGACGAGACTTTCTAGCCGCGGCCGTCGCGGCGAGCGCAGCGGGCGCTGGAGCCCAGACGCGCACGGTTCCGATCATCGATTGCCACATTCACCTGTTCGACCAGACCCGCCCCCAGGGCGCGCCTTATAGCGGAGGCGGCCTCAACAAGGAACCCGCTTTGCCCGCCCGGTACCGCAGGCTGGCCGCGCCACTGGGGATCGTGGGTGCCGTGGAAGTGGAAGCGAGTCCATGGATCGAAGATAACCTGTGGGTGCTCGAGGTCGAAGAGAAGGCGCCGTTGATGGTCGGCACCATCGGGAACCTCCAGCCTGAAAAGCCGGAGTTTCGTGAGTATCTGGAGCGTTACCACAAGAACAAGCTCTTTCTGGGAATTCGCTATGGCAACTTATGGGGCTACGACCTTGTCAAACAAGTTGTTAATCCGGTATTCATCGAAGGACTCAAGTTACTTCAACAAGCCGGCTTGGCGATGGACACGGCGAATCCGCGGCCTGACCTGATGGACGCAGTGATCCGCGTCACCGATCGAGTGCCCGGTCTGCGAGTGATCGTGGATCATGCGCCCGGCATGATGGCGCGCCTCGATGCCGGCGCGAGACCGGCGGTCGAAGCCACCATGCGCGAACTGGCCAAGCGGCCCCAGGTCTATGTGAAGATCTCGCAGGTGATGCGCGTAGAGGACGGACGGCCGATAACCGATGCCGCTACCTACAAGCCTCTGCTCGACTACTTCTTCGATACGTTCGGCGAGGACCGGCTGGTATTCGGCAGTGACTGGCCGAACGCGGCGGCAGTAGATAACCTGCCGGCGATTGTGAAAATCGTACGCGATTACTTCGACACCAAGGGGCGGACGGCGTCCGAGAAATACTTCTGGAAGAACTCGATCGCCGCGTATCGTTGGATCCATCGCGATCCGAAACAGCCGCAAGCCGCAGGTTAGACCTACATGCCTGACGATTCGTATCCACTTCGGGTCGGGCTGTTCAGCATCGGCCTCGAGGCGTACTGGCCGCAGTTCGAAGGGCTGCGCGAGAAACTGGCCGCCTACAACCGGCAAGTCGCCATGAAGGTGGAGAGTCACGACGTCTCGGTAGTGAACCTGGGGTTGATCGACACACCGGAAAAGGCCGCCGCGGCCGGGCACCGCTTCCGCGAGGCCGATGTCGACCTGATCTTTCTGCATGTCTCGACTTACGCCCTGTCGTCGACCGTGCTGCCGGTAGTACGCCGGGCGAAGGTGCCTGTCATCATTCTGAACCTGGCACCCGGAGCGGCTATCGACTACTCCCAGTTCAACCAGATGCGGGATCGCGGACGCATGACCGGCGAATGGCTGAGCTGGTGCCAGGCGTGCCCGGTCCCCGAGATCGCCAATGTCTTCCGGCGCTGTCGCATTCCGTTCTTTCAGGTGACGGGCATGCTCGATGGCGACCCGCCGGCGTGGGAAGAGATCGGCGGCTGGGTTCAGGCGGCGCAAGTAGCCCACACGATGGAGCACAACCGACTGGGACTCATGGGCCACTATTACGGCGGGATGCTGGATATTTATTCCGACCTGACGCGGCACTGCGCAGCCTTCGGCGGCCACATGGAGATCCTCGAGGTGGATGAGCTGGCGCGATTGCGGCAGACGGTGTGCGACTCCGAGATCGACGAGCGCGTCGACCTGTTCCGCAGCGCATTCGACGTGCAGCCCGACTGCCCCGTAGACGAGTTGCGGCGCGCGGCCCGCACCTCGGTCGCGCTCGACCGCATGGTCGCGGAGCACGATCTCGGATCGCTTGCCTATTATTACCAGGGTGTCGGAATTCCCGAAAACGAGGACGCGATCAGCTCCATCATTCTTGGATCCAGCCTGCTGACGGCGCGCGGCATTCCCGTGGCCGGCGAATATGAGGTGAAGAATGTGCAGGCCATGAAGATTATGGACGCATTCGGCGCGGGAGGATCGTTCACCGAGTATTACGCCACCGATTTTCGCGAGGATATCGTGCTGATGGGTCACGACGGACCCGGCCATGTGGCCATTGCGGAAGGCAAGACCAAGGTCCGGCCCCTGGGAATCTATCACGGCAAAGTGGGGCGCGGCCTCTCGGTGGAGATGTCGGTGAAGCATGGGCCGGTGACACTCCTTTCCGTGGTGGAGACGGAGGCGGGCGCCATCAAGTTGCTGGCGGCTGAAGGCGAGTCGGTGCCGGGACCGATTCTGGAGATCGGCAACACCAACAGCCGGTACCGCTTTCCAGCCGGTGCGCGGCGGTTCATCGAGAAGTGGAACGCGGAAGGACCCGCGCACCATTGCGCTGTGGGCGTCGGGCACATAGCCGGCAGGATCGAGAAATTCGGTCAACTGCTGGGTCTGGAAACGGTCCGCATCTACTGAGGAGCCATATGTCGATTCGAACGATCCAAGCTGCCTTTGCCATGTTCATGGCGGCGGCAGGTCTAGCCGGCGGGCAGACTGTGAGTGTCTCCTGGGACCACGTGCAGCGAATCTCGAACACGACAGCTACGCTACAGGTGGTGGTGAACCCGCCGCTGCGCCGCGGCTCGGCGATTCACGACCGGGTCTTTGCCGAACTGCAGAAGCTGGGTGCAGACTATGTCCGGTACGTGCCGTGGCTTCCCTACCCACGGCTGGCCGTCGCGGAACTGGAACCGCCGGCGGAGGCAAAGACATCATGGGATTTCTCGCTGATCGATCCCATGACGATCGATTTCCTGAACGCCACAAAGGGGCATCCGGTCATTCTGAATTTCAGCACGATTCCCGCCTGGATGTTTCGCACTGCCAAACCGGTGGAATACCCGCGCGACCCCGACGAAGCGACCTGGAACTACACGCAGGGGACGGAACTGCGCGATCCCACCGGAAAAGAGCTGGGCGACTACTACGCGCGGCTGGTGAGCTGGTACGTCAACGGCGGCTTCACCGATGAACTGGGCAAACGGCACGAATCCGGCCATCACTTCCAGATCGATTACTGGGAGGTGCTGAACGAGCCTGACCTCGAACACCACACTTCGCCGGAACAGTATACGGCGCGCTACGATGCGATCGTCGCGGCGATCCGGAAGGTGGCGCCGCGCATGAAGTTCGTCGGGGTGTCGGTGGCGTATCCATCGGGCGATGCCCACATGTTCGAGTATTTCCTCAACCCGAAGAACCACAAGCCGGGGATTCCGCTGGATATGATTTCGTACCACTTCTACGCCACCCCGACCGCGGACCAGTCTCCGGAAGTTCAGCAGTTTACGTATTTCGATCAGGCCGACCGCTTCCTGGCGACGGCGCGGTATATCGAAGAGATCCGCAAGCGCTATTCTCCGGGCACGCGAACTACGGTGAACGAGATCGGCTCGATCCTGCCCGGCGATCCGAAAGGCGGCGAAGTGATCCCGGATTCTTACTGGAGCCTGTCGGGCGCCTGTTACGCATACGTGTTCGGGCACCTGGCGGAACTGGGGATCGACATCGCGGGCGAATCGCAGCTCGTGGGATATCCGACGCAGTTCCCGAGCGTATCGATGGTCGACTGGAACACGGGCGCGCCGAATGCGCGGTTTCGCGTACTGCAACTGTTGAAGGACAACTTCGGACCGGGAGACCGGATCGTGGAAGGCAGAAGCACGTCGCCCTACGTGTACGCGCTCGCGTACCTCTCGAAAGCGGGCGAGCACAAGGTGCTGCTGGTCAACAAGCGGGACCGGGATATGGATGTGGAACTGCCCGGAATCGTGAAACGGGCTCAGTTCGCGAATCGGAAAAGCGAGGAGCCGGGAACAAAAGCGGTGCGGCTCCGAGGGCTAGAGGTTGCGATCCTGACGATGTAAGGCGGCCGCCCGGAACGTTACTGCAATACCGGGAACGAGGTGATCCGCAGCCGTGTCGCGCCGTACGGCACCAAGGTGACGGTCTCGTCCTTCGGCCGGTTCACCATGTCTTCCTTCACCGGTATCACCACCGGGCTCTGGGGCGGAGGAGCGGCGCTGTCATCCACGATCACCCATTGCGGCAGGCGCCGCGCTCTGGCTTTCAGCACCACCGGCGGATTGGCGTTATTGAAGGGCTGGACGCCGATCGGCGCTTCTTCAACCTCGAAAGACGACCCCGGGTTTGCCGGATTGAGGCGCAGGCCATAGTTCCACGGCGAGGCCGGGAAGACCTCCCAATCGGTGACCGGCCCGGTCTGCTTGAGCTTGCTCCAGCTTTCAGCGATCCGCAGCGAGTAGACCAGAGGCCCGCGCTCAACGGAGACCGACCCGTCGAATCCGGCAATCGTGCGCACCCGCATCGGAAAGCGGATCTCGACCCGGTCGCCCTTCTGCCACTCCCTCTCGATGCGCTGATACGTTCCTGCCTGAACCCCTTCCACCTGTTGGCCGTTGACCTGGATTCCAGCCTCGGCCGCCCACGCCGGAATGCGGAGATGCAGAGGAAACCGGACTCTCGACGCGGGCGTGACCGTCAGGGTGATCCGATCGCGGAACGGATACCCGGTGGCCTCGTCCACCGCCACCTCCACGCCCTTTACAGTGGTACGAACCTGGCTGGGGGCATACGCCACGGCTGCCAGCCCATCGTCGGCCGACGCCATCCACAGCGACGCGGCAAACTTGGGCCAGCCCTGGTGCAGATTGGCGGTGCAGCAGCCGAAGTTCGGCTCGAGCCCGAACAGGTTGGATTCGGGACCGTTGGTGCTCCAATCGCGGCGCCCGAGCGAGCACAGAACCTGGTTCGGCTGTTGATCGTACTGATGGCTCCACAGGTCGGCGGTCTGGCCGCCGGGCAGCGGATTGAAGGCGATCTTCTCCAGCCGGTCGCCCAGCCAGGCGTCGCCGAGAACCGCGCTGTCCAGTTCCAGCGAGAACATTGTCTCCACCACGGCGCAGGTCTCGGTCCCCTGGGAAGGGTTCCGTCCGGCGAAGTGCTCGTCGGCGCTGAACATGCCATTGGGCAGGCCCTGGTATTCATCGAGCGTGTGGAACATGCGGGCCGTGGCGGCGCGATCGCCCGGATCCTTCGAGATCAACTGCCAGAGCGCGGCGGTCTTCAGACCCATGGCGTTGTTTACGCCGTGCGAGCTGAGGCTGGTGCGGTCGCGGGCCACTTTGCCGGGGAAGGGAAAATTTTCGAAGAGCTTACGCCAGTCGAACCCCTCGCCCTTGAGTTGCCGGGCGAGGTCCAGCAGGCGCGGATCGCCATTGCGGTTATAGAGCCAGAGGATGCTGGCCAGTTCGTCCTGCCACCGGTAGATCGCCCAACTCTTCAGCGGATTGCCGCCGAGCGCCCGGGACTGGTAGGCGAAGTACTTCTCCATCACCGGAATGACGCGCGGGTCGCCGGTCGCCTCCTGGTACTGAGTGAGCACCTTGAGCATGATCATGATGGGCCACCAGTCGTGGTTCTTGGCCGGACCGATGGCTCCATCGGCAGCTTGATGCGTGAGCGTCCACTCCACCCAGGGCCGTGCCTTGGCGATCAGTTTCGGATCGTCCAACAGATACGCAAGGGGCAGAAGGCCGTCGAGGTAGTAAGGGCCGCGCTCCCATCCCTCGCCCGTGCCGCCGAGCCACGCCGAGTTGGGGCCGACATCCGGCCAGAATTCATCGAGGTGGCCGGTAATGCCCTGCGCCTGAAGACGCAGTTGATCGCGGAGCCAGCCGGCGGGCCGGACCTGGGTCAAAGGAAGACGATAGAAGGCATTCGCCGCGAGCGGCGCACGGTTCTTCACCGGTCCCGGCGCTGCGCCGTGCAGGCACGGACCAATCGATAGGAAGGCGAGCGCAAAACAAGTTTTCATGGTCATGCGTACTGCCCGATTCCTTGAGGATACGCCTTCCGGTACAATCTCGGCATGTCCATCACTCGCCGCAGCGCACTCCAACTTCTCGGCGCCGCTCCGTTCGCCTGCGCCTGGGCGGCCGGGCGGCCGGTCCGGCTTGGAGGTCCGGTCTTTCTCAAGACGGAGGATCCGGCCCAACTGGCTCACGAACACCGGCGTCTCGGCTACAGCGCCGCCTACTGCCCCACGGCCCAGACGAAGGACGCCGAGCGCATCCGGGCGATCCGCGCTGCCTTCGCCAAGGAGAACGTGGTGATCGCCGAGGTCGGGGCATGGAAGAACATGCTCGACCCCGACGCCACGACGCGCAAGGCCAACCTCGACTACGTTACCGACCGGTTGGCGCTGGCGGAGGCGGTCGGCGCACGCTGCTGCGTCGATATTGCCGGCTCTTACAACCCGAAATATTGGTACGGCATGAATCCGAAGAACCTGTCGCGCGAATTCTTCGATGCCACCGTTGAAAACAGCCGCCATGTGATCGACGCGGTGAAGCCCACTCACACACGATTCACCATCGAGATGATGCCGTGGTCGCTGCCGGACGGACCGGACTCCTATCTGCAACTCATCCGGGCCATCGACCGGCACGCGTTCGGCGTCCACCTTGACGTCTGCAACGTGATCAACAGCCCCGTGCGCTTCTACAACAACAAAGCCGTGATTGAAGAGTGTTTCGCGAAACTCGGCCGTTGGATCACGTCGTGCCACGCCAAGGATTTGGCCTGGGTGCCGGAGTACAACGTTCATTTCGCCGAGGTGATTCCGGGGCGGGGCGAAATCGATTACGCGGCGTATCTCACGGAACTTTCGAAACTCCCCGTGGACGCGCCGCTCATGCTGGAACATCTGAAGAACGCCCAGGAATACGACGAAGGGCGCGCCTACATTCAACGCGTCGCGGAAAAGACCGGTATCCGCTTCGCCTGAAACCAGGCGCGCTCAGGGGTTGACGCCGTCGGTTTCCCACCTGGCGATGCGGTTCTCACGGTATGCGAGGTTGCCCAGGTGGGCAGCGGAAGCCGCGCTGACTCCGGCTTCGGCCGGTGCGTTGGGAGCCTTGCGGCTACGCACACACTCCAGCCAGTTGCTCAGGTGGAGTAGTTCGCCATCCGGCTTGTCGTAGAAATCCGCGCCCTTGGGACCGCTGCCCAGAATCAACTCGCTGGCCGGGACCACCGGTGCGGACGGATTGCGGTTGCTCGCGTCGCGCCTTCTTTCAGGGATCACCTCGAGCCGGCCGCGGTCGAGGTACAAAGTGGCTTCCGGCGTCATGAACTCCAGCATGGCGCCGTTGCGCGCATTCAGGAACGTGGATTCAAAGTAAACCTGGGCGCCGGGGTAGTGAAGCAGGGTCTGCGCGGTGTCGGGCGTCTCCCATTGCTTCGCCGTGAATTTGTCGCCGATGGTCAGGGCGGCCTCGGGATGGTCGACGCCGAGATACCAGTGCGCCACGTCGATGTAGTGCACCATGAGATCGGCCAGCACGCCGCCGCCGAAATCCCAGAACCAGCGCCACTGGCGGAAGCGGTAGGCGTCGAATGGTTGGGGGCGGGCGCTGCCCAACCACGCCTGCCAGTCCACGGAAGCGGGGTCGATGTGGTATTGCACGTACCCGGTGCGCGCCGCGTTGCGGTTCCACGTGAGATGCACTTTGCGGATCGGCCCCAACTGGCCGGAGCGCACCAGTTCGTAGCCCTTCTGGAACTGCGGCATGGACCGCTGCTGCAGACCAACCTGCACGATCCGCTTGGAGCGATTCTGGGCCTCGATCGCCCTGGGGCCTTCCGACAAAGTGTGGGTCAGCGGCTTTTCGACGTACACGTCCTTGCCGGCCGAGCAGGCCGCCACGGTCATGGGAACGTGCTGGTGATTGGGAGTGCCGATCAGGACGGCGTCGATATCTTTACGGTCGAGGATGGCCCGGTAGTCGCGGGTGCTGAAGGCGCCGGACGCTGCCAGTTCCCTGCCCTTTGCCAGATTGTCGTCCCACACATCGCAGACCGCGGCGATCGTCACGCCGGGGATTCGCGCGAGGGCTTTCATGAGGACCTGGGCCCGCCCGCCGGTGCCGATGCAGCCCACCCGGATGGTCTCGTTCGCCGCATAGCCGAAGGCAGACGCCATAAAGCCTCCGGTGACCGCACAGCCCAAGTCTCTGAGCAACTGCCGCCGATTATTCCCGCCCATGGAACCTCCGCGAAAGATTCTATCGAATCAGCGCGGAGGAATCGCGCCCGCGCGGATCTTGTCGAGGGCCGCGGTCATCTCCTTCACCTTCTCGGGGTGCTCGGCCGCCACGTCGTTCTGCTCGCCCAGGTCGGTGGCGAGATTGTAGAGTTGCGGCTGCGGATCGTTGCCCAGCTCCGTGTTCGTATTCTCGTTTCTCTTGGGGCCGCGGCTAGGCGCGATGAGCTTCCAGTCTCCTTCTACCAGGGCCAGCGACCCGGCATGCTCCACCAGGCTCTTGCGGGCCACTTTCGACTGGCCAACCAGGGCCGGAAGAACATTCAGGCTGTCGGGGGCGCCGTCCTGGGGCACTCGCGTGCCCGCCAGCGCGGCGAAACTCGCCAGCAGATCCACCTGGCTGATGAGCGCGTTGGAGCGGGTATCGCGCCGGATGTGGCCCGGCCAGCGGGCGATGAACGGCACTCGCGTGCCGCCGTCGAAGTTGCTGTACTTGCCGCCGCGCAACGGGCCCGCGGGCTTGTGGCTGCCCAGTTTCTCCACTGCCTGATCCCGATAGCCGTCGTCCACCACGGGGCCGTTGTCGCTCGAGAACAGAACCAGCGTGTTATCCGTCAGGCCGTTCCGGTCGAGGGTATCCAACACCTGGCCGACGCACCAATCCAACTCGACAATTGCGTCGCCGCGCGGGCCCATCGTGGTCTTGCCCACGAAACGGGGATTCGGGAGGCGCGGTACGTGGATGTCGTGCGTGGCGAAGTAGAGGAAGAACGGGTTCGCCTTGTTCCGGTCGATGAAGGCCGTGGCCTTGCCGGTCAGGGTAGTCGAGATGTCCTCGTCCTTCCAGAGTGCCGACCGGCCGCCCGTCATGTAGCCGATGCGGCTCACGCCGTTCACGATCGCCTGGTCGTGGCCGTGGCTCGGGTGCATCTTGAGAAGCTCCGGGTGGTCCTTGCCGGTCAGCTCGCCGGGAAACGGATGGACGTAGCTGACGCGGATCGGATCCTTGGGGTCCAGGTTCACCACGCGGTGGTTCTCGACGAACACACAGGGAACGCGGTCGCCGGTGGCGGGAATCAGAAAGCAATAGTCGAAACCAATTTCGAGCGGCCCCGGCTTGATCTCGCCGTTCCAATCGATGTTGCCCGATCCGAGGCCCAGATGCCACTTGCCGACCGCCGCGGTGGCGTAGCCCTGGCTCTTGAGAATGGAAGGCATCGTCGTGGTGCCGGGCGGGATGATGAGGGCCGCGTCGCCAGGAAGGATGCCGGTGCCTTTCTTGCGCCACGCGTACTCGCCGGTCAGCAGCGAATATCGCGACGGCGTGCAGGTAGCCGAAGACGCATGGAGGTTCGTGAAATGCAGGCCGCTGCCGGAGAGCTTATCCAGGTTGGGCGTCTTGACCTGCGTGGCGCCGTAGCAACTGAGGTCGCCGTACCCGACGTCGTCGGCATAGATGAGGACAATATTCGGTTTCGGCCGGGCCGGAGCGCTGTTCAATCCACGCCCCGCCAGCGCCAGGCCGCCGAGCCCGGCAGGAAGGCTCTTCAGGAATCTCCTACGTTGCATATCAGTCCGATTCTCTCACTTGGCATGGATTTTGGCATATGGGTCCGTTTACTTAAAATGCGCCTTTGCTCCGAATGGCGAATCCTTCCCTCTTGTGAGTCTTACGGGCCTGGTCCAGATCACGCTACAGGCAAGCATCGCGTTGAATGTCTTCGCCCTGGGCCTCGAGGCAACTCCTCAGGACGTTACGTGCCTGTTCCGGAGACCGGCGATGCTCGCCCGTTCCCTACTGCCGATGTACGTGGTCATGCCGATACTGGCCGCGCTCCTCGCCGGAAGGTTCGGCCTGAGGCCGCCGGTCAAGATCGCGCTCGTCGCGCTGTCGGTTTCGCCGGTCCCTCCGCTGTTGCCCAGGAGGACGATGCGGGCGGGAGGAGAGTCCTCCTACATGTTTGGCCTACTGGTCGCGGCAGCGCTTCTCGCGATCGTGCTCCTGCCGTTGGAGCTGGAATCGATCGGACTTGCTTTTGGGGTCCCCCTGCGCGCACCAGCCGCCGCGATGATCAAGCTCCTGGCCATCACGGTGATCGCCCCTCTCGGCGCCGGAATCGTCGTCCGATCCCTGGCTCCCGAACTGGGCCGCCGCATTGCAAAGCCCATCTTGGTCGTCGCGATGGTCATGCTCGCCGGCGGCATTATCCCTGTCCTGTTCAAGGCCTGGCCGGCCATTGTGTCGCTGGTTGGAGACGGGACACTCGCAGCCACGGCCGCTTTCATCGTTGCGGGTCTCGCTGCCGGACACTTCATTGGCGGACCGGCTCCCGAGCACCGCACCGTTCTCGCGCTTTCCACGGCGTTCCGGCATCCCGGAATCGCGGTCGCCATCGCGCAAACCAACTTCCCGGAACAGAAGCTGGTCGTCGCGGCGGTGCTCCTCTATTTGCTGGTGAGCGCGGTCTTGGCGATTCCGTACGTCGCCTGGAGGCGCCGCTCGCGGCTCGTCAGATCAACAGCAGAATCGTGGCATAGGCGGCCGCGCCCCACACGAACCACCAGAAATGGCCAGCGCGTTCCGCCCTGAGTTCCTCGTGCGCGCTGGTAATCGTCACGCCCCCCAGAACGAAGGCGAACAGCCGGGACGTGAAGGCGTCCGGCAGCGCATTCAGGCTCCCCAGCACCCAACCCAGGAGCACACATCCCACCAGCGCCGCCCTCGCGCGCGTCGTATACAGGCTCTCGAACTGCTCCGCCATCACGACATCCAGCATGAACATATGCAATCCCATCGCACCTACGTAAAGGCAGAGTGAAAGCAGCGAAGCATCCTCGCGGTGAGTCAGCAGGTAGCCGATCAACAGCGAATAGAGCGCAAACCCCGCCAGTTTCCCCCAATAGAAGAGCCCTGCGCCCTGCCCAACCGTTTCCGCCCCGGATCTCTTGAGCTTGATTTCGTTCAACCCCGCGAACGCGATGAACCCCGTCAGGGCCCAGATATAGATTCTCTTTTCGGCGCTGAGGACGCTCCCATAGGCCGCCTCCGCGACATAGGGCTGGTGCTCGGCAAGTTCGGGCAGGACGTTAACGAACATGTATGCGACCGCCACACCCGCCGAAAGCGACTCCCACCGCCGTTTGATCTTCGACGTCAGCAAGCGGCTGTAATAGGCCAGCGGGAAGGCACTGGCAAGAACCAAAACGCCAACGATGGAGATGACTAATGTCATAGAGATTGCGGACATCCCGCCGCCGTGCCCGTTATGAAGTGATTCCACGCGCGCGGCGGCAATTCAGAAATTTGTGGACCGCAGCGCGAATTATTTAGAGCAGGCGTCCGGCACAGATCATCGACCCGGTTGTGGCGTGGGAAGGGGATCTCGCGCTTCGGAGAAAACCAAGTGCCGGAAAAGAAACCGAACTTTCTCATTATCTTTGGCGACGACATTGGCCAGTCCAACCTCAGCGTGTTCACCAAGGGGATGATGGGATACCAGACTCCCAACATTGACCGCATCGCCAATGAAGGAATGCTCTTCACGGACGCCTATGCCGAACAGAGCTGCACCGCCGGCCGTGCCGCCTTCATCACGGGCCAATGCGGTCTTCGAACCGGCTTGACGAAGGTCGGACTCCCCGGGGCGACCCTCGGGATGCGCGCCGAAGACCCGACCATTGCCGAGCTCCTTAAACCCCTGGGCTACGCTACCGGCCAGTTCGGCAAGAATCACTTGGGCGACCGCGACGAGCATCTGCCCACCATGCACGGCTTTGACGAGTTCTTTGGCAATCTCTACCACTTGAACGCCGAAGAAGAACCTGAGCTTCGGGACTATCCGCCCGAGAAAGACTTTCCGGACTTTCGTAAGAAGTACGGCCCGCGCGGTGTCCTACACACCTGGGCCGACGGCAAGGGCGGGCAGAAGATCAAAAACACGGGGCCGCTGACCAGAAAGCGTATGGAAACCGTCGACGAAGAGTTTCTGGCCGCCGCCAAGACCTTCATCCAGAAGCAGGTGGCCGACGGCACTCCCTTTTTCGTGTGGTTCAACACAACCCACATGCACTTTCGCACCCACGCCAAGCCCTCCAGCCTGGGGCAATCCGGCCGCTGGCAGTCGGAATACCACGACGTGATGATCGATCACGACAAGCACATCGGCGAGATACTCGACCTTCTCGACGAGTTGAAGATCGCTGACAACACACTGGTGATGTATACCACCGACAACGGGCCCCACATGAACTCCTGGCCCGATGGTGGGCAGACGCCCTTCCGCAACGAAAAGAACTCGAACTGGGAAGGCGCCTTCCGCGTGCCCGCCTTCGCGCGGTTCCCGGGCAAGATCAAGGCCGGTTCGGTATCCAACGAGATCGTATCGCACCTGGACTGGCTGCCCACCATTCTGGCCGCCGCCGGAGAGCCCGGCATCAAGGAGAAGCTCCTCAAAGGCCACAAGGCCGGCGATAAGACCTTCAAGGTCCACCTGGATGGCCATAACCTACTGCCATTACTGACCGGGAAAGAGAAGACGAGCCCGCGCAAGGGGTTCCTCTACTTCACCGATGATGGCGATCTCGCCTGTCTCCGCTACGACAACTGGAAGATGGTCTTCCTCGAACAGCGCGCCCGAGGCACCCTGCAGATCTGGGCCGAGCCTCTGATTCCGCTGCGCGTGCCCAAGATCTATAACCTTCGGACCGACCCCTACGAACACGCGGATATCACCTCGAACACTTACTGGGATTGGGTCCTCGATCATGCCTTTCTGCTCATCCCGGCGCAGAACCTGGTGGCTGAATTCATGGAGACGCTCCGCGACTTTCCGCCGCGGCAGAAGGCTGCCAGTTTCACCGTCAGCGATGCGGCTGACAAGTTAAAGGTAGGGGCCAGCGGCGGGTAACCCTGCCCGAAGCCGCAGGCCGTTGGAAGGGGGAGAACGATGGCCACAATCCGACCTGCGCCGGCCCCGCCTCGGTTCCATCTCCTGGCCAAACCGAGCGGCTCCACCTGCAACCTCGACTGCACGTACTGCTTCTTTCTCTCGAAAGAGGCCCTCTATCCCAACGACCAGCACCGGATGACGGATGCCACGCTGGAGGCCTACATCCGCCAACTGCTGGAGTCCCACACGACTCCGGAGGTCACCGTCGCCTGGCAGGGCGGCGAACCCACGCTCATGGGCATCGACTTCTTCCGCCGCTCGGTCGAACTCGTCGAGAAGCATCGCCGGCCTGGGCAGCGGGTCGAGTACACCTTCCAGACCAACGGTGTCTTGCTGAACGACCAATGGTGCGCTTTCCTGAAGCAGCATGACTTCCTGGTGGGCCTGAGCGTCGATGGCCCCCGGCGCTTCCACGACCGCTACCGCGTGAACAAAGGCGGCGAGGGCACCTTCGACGAAGTGATGCGCGGCTGGAATCACCTACGGCGCTACGAAGTCGAAGTCAATATTCTCTGCACCGTGAATGCCGCCAATCAGGATCATGGACGCGAGGCATATTGCTTCTTCCGAGACGGCATGGGAGCCCGATACCTGCAATTCATTCCCATCGTCGAGCGTACGACGCCCGAACTCCTGCCCCTCGCGAACCTCGGCTGGAGCGAACGGCCCGGCGGTTCCCGCCACCTCTACACGCAGTCTGGCGCGGCGGTCACGGAGCGCACAGTCGGCTCCGGACAGTACGGGCAGTTTCTGATCGACATCTTTGAAGAGTGGGTGCGCCGGGATGTCGGCTCAGTCTTCGTTCAGTTATTCGATGTGACTCTGAACGCATACTTCGGACGCCATCCGCTCTGCATTCACGCCCCTACCTGCGGCTATGGCCCGGCCCTCGAGTACAACGGGGATCTCTACTCGTGCGACCACTTCGTGGAACCCGGCTTCCTGCTCGGAAATATCCACCAAACCCACATGCGCGACCTCGTCACCTCCGCGGCGCAGCAGCGTTTCGGGCTCGACAAGCGCGACCGGCTCACTCGCCAGTGCCGAGAGTGCGAGGTGCGTTCCCTTTGTAACGGCGGATGTCCGAAGGATCGCTTCGTCCAGTCGCGTTTTGGCGAGGCGGAACACAACTACCTGTGCCAGGGACTCTTCCGGTTCTTCACCCACACGCGTCCCGCCATGCAAGTGATGGCGGGCCTACTACAGGAAGACCGTCCCGCCGCCGGCGTGATGGCATGGACAGCCTCTCAGGACTCGAAACGCGGCCGCAACGACCCATGCCCGTGCGGCAGGCGCCGCAAGTGGAAGCACTGTCACGGCGGCCCTCTAAACCTCAGCCGGTATCAGGCCACGGAACCGTATTGAACGGCAGGCTTGACGCCGCACGCCCAGCAGCTCGAATAGACGGACGATCCTATTTGAGCGCCCGGTATCTTTGGATCAGGGTATTCGTAGAACTGTCATGAGCCGGCGCCGGAGCTTCCGGGCTCTCCAGTTCCGGGATGATTCGCTGGGCCAGCACCTTGCCTAACTCCACACCCCACTGGTCGAACGAATCGATGTTCCAGATGACGCCTTGGGTAAAGGCAGAGTGTTCGTAGAGGGCCACGAGCTTGCCAAGGGTTTCCGGCGTAAGTTCCCCGGCGAGAATCGTGTTCGACGGGCGGTTGCCCTCGAAGACGCGGTGAGGCACGAGCCAGTCGGGCGTGCCTTCGGCCTTGACCTCTTTGGGAGTCTTGCCGAAGGCGAGTGCTTCCGCCTGCGCAAAGACGTTGGCGATCAGCATGTCGTGATGCCGTCCGAGTGGGTTGAGCGCACGCGCGAACGCAATGAAGTCACACGGAATGAGCCTGGTCCCCTGATGGATCAACTGGTAGAACGAATGCTGGCCGTTGGTACCAGGCTCGCCCCAGTAGACGGGTCCTGTATCACAGCCGACATTCGTTCCTTCGACTGTGACGTGCTTACCGTTGCTTTCCATCATCAATTGCTGCAGGTAAGCCGGGAAACGCTTGAGGTACTGCTCATAGGGCAGAACGGCAACGGTCTGCGCCTTGAAGAAGTCCGTATACCAGATGGTCAGCAATGCCAGGAGCACCGGCAGGTTGCGATCGAACGGCGTAGTGCGGAAGTGCTCATCCATCTGGTGAAAGCCGTGGAGCATTTCGCGGAAGTGATCGGCTCCGATGGCGAGCATCGTGGAAAGGCCTATGGCCGAGTCCATGGAATACCTGCCGCCGACCCAGTCCCAGAACTCGAACATGTTGGCGGTGTCGATGCCGAATTTCGCGACCTCCCGGGCGTTGGTCGAGACGGCCACGAAGTGCTTCGCGACCGCTTGTTCTTCTCCACCGAGCCCGGAGACCAGCCACTGGCGAGCCGTGTGGGCGTTGGTCATGGTTTCGAGGGTCGTGAACGTTTTGGAGGAGACGACGAAAAGGGTTTCCGCGGGATCGAGGCCGTGCACCGCCTCCGCGAAGTCGGTACCGTCGACGTTGGACACGAACCGGAAATTCATGCTGCGTTCGCTGTAATAGCGAAGCGCCTCATACGCCATCACCGGACCCAGGTCAGAGCCGCCGATGCCGATATTGACGACCGTACGAATGCGCTTGCCGGTATGGCCTTTCCATTCGCCGCCGCGGACAAGCCCGCAGAAGCCCGCCATCTTGTCGAGAACTGCATGGACTTCGGGCACGACGTTCTTGCCATCCACCGCGATGGAGGCGTCGCGCGGCGCGCGCAGCGCCACGTGCAGTACCGCGCGATTTTCCGTGACGTTGATCTTTTCGCCGCGGAACATCGCGTCGATGCGCGCGCGCAGGCCGGACTCTTCGGCGAGTTGCAGGAGAAGCTGCAGGGTCTCATCCGTGATGCGGTTCTTGGAATAATCCAGGTAGATGCCCAGAGCTTCGACGGTCAGACGCTCTCCGCGGGCGGCGTCCTGCGCGAACAACTTGCGAAGGTGGAGCTTGCGGACCTTCTTATAGTGAGCTTCGAGGGCCTTCCATGCCGGGCGTTCGACGACCGGAGTAACAGCGGGCGGTTCGGTTAAGGTGGCCATGTTTCTACCATCATCTTATAACCGTCAGGCTCGTGAGACTGCCAAACTGAAAGGATGGCAACCGGCAATTGTATTCTCACGCTGAATAGCGGCTCCTCCAGCCTGAAGTTCGCATTGATCGCGGCGGAGGCGCGCCTGGTGTACGGAAGTCTGGACCGGATCGGTGTGAGAGGCAGCACATTTCGCGTCCGCACGGCGGGCGGAGAGCAGACGCGAGAAGACGGAGACCTGCCGGATCATGACGCCGCTCTCGCGCGGCTGTTCGCCTGGCTGGCGCGTACGCCTCACACGCTGGCCGCGGCGGGCCACCGCCTGGTGTACGGCGGCCGCGAGCATACACGTCCGCGACGGATTGTCCCGGAGTTGGTGGCGGACTTGCGTCAGCTCACACCCTTCGCGCCGGAGCATCTTCCGCACGAATTGAAGGCCATAGAGGCGGTGACGCGGACTTACCCCGATCTGCCCCAGGTGGCGTGTTTCGATACGGCCTTTCACGCGACATCGCCGGAAATTTCGCGTTGGTATGCGTTGCCGCGAGAGTACTGGCGGCAGGGGGTGATCCGCTACGGGTTTCACGGTCTCTCCTACGAGTACATCCTCCAGGAACTGGAGCGGGAGGCGGGCCCCGAGGTCGCTGCGGGACGCCTGATCATCGCGCACTTGGGAAACGGTGCCAGCATGGCCGCGGTTCGCGGCGGGAAGCCCATGGATACGACGATGGGATTCACTCCGGCGGGAGGACTCATGATGGGCACGCGGACGGGCGATCTCGATCCGGGCGTGATGCTTTTCCTGGTGGAGCAGGCGGGACTCCAGCCGGCTGCGGTGCGGGAACTGGTGAACGCGCGCTCCGGGCTGCTGGGTGTTTCCGGGAGCAGTTCGGACATGCAGGAACTGCTGGCGCGGGAGGCCACGGACGCCGCGGCGGCCTTGGCGGTCGATCTGTTCTGTTATCAGGCGAGGAAGTTCGCGGGCGCGCTGGCAGCGGTGCTCGGCGGCCTCGATACGCTGGTGTTCACGGCCGGGATCGGAGAAAATGCCGCGGCCGTTCGGGCCCGGATCTGCGCCGGCCTCGAGTTCCTGGGGGTTCGCATCGATTCAAGGCGCAACGAGCGTCACGCGGCCGTCATTTCGGAGGACTCCGGCCCGGTAACGGTTCGGGTGATGAAGACGGACGAGGAAGTGATGATCGCGAGGCACACCGTACAAGTGATCGGCCCGGCGGCTACGGCTCGTTGACACCCAAATCGCGCAGCGTGGCCGCCAACCGGTCCGCACGCCGCTTTTCCCGTTCCAGTTCCTCCGTCCGTTCTCGCAGCAATACGGTAAACCACTCGGTCACCGGGTCTGATGCCAATGCGCGCAGGTAATCGTCCACGGTGGGCTCGCCCAACCGGGCCCGGCGAGTCATCTCGTTGAGTTTCCGGACTGTTTCGACAATCGAATCGGCAGCGGGGTTCTCCATGCTCTTACCTCTTCCCATTCCTCTCCATCTCCGAGCGAGATGTACCGCCGCATTCTATCAGGTGGGGAGAAAGCGTGTAAATTCACAGAGTTCTGCCTGCCAGATGGTCTAAGCCTGCAGCCATAGACAAAAGCCTTGTTCGCGGAGCATTATCTGTGGATAATGTTTCTGGGTGAGCCTAACCTCGGATACGGCCGGTGAGCCAGCATCTTCAGGTTCGGAGTCCGGTGGGGACAAACCTGAGGAGCCATTTGCGGTAGTTGCGGTGGGCGCTTCGGCGGGAGGACTGGAGGCGTTCACAGAGCTATTGCGAGACCTGCCCACCGACACGGGAATGGCCTTCGTCCTGATCCAGCATCTGGCCCCCGATCATGAGAGCATGCTGGCTCAGCTGCTCTCCAGAGAATCCGCAATGCCGGTAACCCAGGTAGAGGGCGGCACAGTTATGTTGCCCAACCACGTCTACGTAATCCCTCCCAACGCCGCTATGACGATGTCAGGTCTCGTGCTCGCGCTGAAGGCGAGGGCGGCGGCCGGAACAACGATCGACGCCTTCCTGCGATCCCTTGCTGCGAGCCGGAAGAGCATGGCGGTCGCGGTGATTCTCTCAGGGACGGGGTCCGATGGAGCGCTAGGGGTGCAGGCGGTCGCCGAGGAAGGCGGCGTCGTTTTCGCACAGGACCCGGCGTTAGCGAAGTTCGACGGCATGCCGCGTAACGCCATCGCCACCGGTTGCGTCGATTTCGTTCTGCCGGCGGCGGAAATCGCCGCGGAACTGGCCAGAATCGCCCGCGAGCCTCGAATCATCCATCGCAACATCCCAGAAGGCCCCGCGCAATTTCCAGATCCAGAAGGTTTTGAGGATCTTCTCGACCTGCTGCGCACCGGTACCGGCATCGACTTCAGCCTGTACCGGCAGTCGACTGTGCGGCGCCGGGCCCTGCGGCGAATCGGATTGCTCAAGCAGGGGAGCCTCCGCAACTACATCGAGCACATGAAAGAGAACCCGGATGAACTGCAGTCCCTGGCGCAAGATATTCTGATCCGCGTCACGCACTTTTTCCGCGACCCCGACGCCTTCGAGATCTTGGCCCACAGGGTATTTCCGGCGCTGATCCGGAAGACTCCTCCGGATCGAGGCGTGAGGATATGGGTGCCGGGGTGTTCCACCGGGGAGGAAGCCTACTCCATTGCGATCTGCTTTGTCGAAGCAGCGGAACAGATGCTGAGCCACGTCCCGGTGCAGGTTTTCGCGACCGACATCAATGAGGCCGCCATTGAAAAGGCCCGGCGGGGTGTGTACCTCGAGAATATCGCCGCGGATGTTTCGCCGGAGCGTCTGGATCGCTTCTTCGTGCGGATGGGGCGGGAGTTCCGTATCAGTAGAAGGCTTCGGGACCAGTGCATTTTCTCCCGGCACGACCTGCTGACCGACCCACCGTTCTCACGAATGGACCTGGTCAGTTGCCGGAATGTGCTGATCTACATGGATTGGATGCATGAGCAAGCCCTTGCCCGGTTCCACTTCGCTCTCAATCCCGGAGGCATTCTGCTTCTGGGGAAGTCCGAAACGGCAAGCTCCTCACCCGAACTGTTTGCCCCGCTGGATAAGGCGGCGCGTCTTTACGTGAGGCAGGATTCCGCCACGCGCCCGGCCTTCAAGAGCGGCAGGAAGGCGGCCTCTCGCCAGCCGCAACGGGGTCCGGCGGCGCGGGAGCAGCGCAGAATCGATCTCCGCCATCGCGCTTACCAGGTGATGGTGGAGAGCTACGGCGCGCCGTGGGTGGTCGTCGACAGGGAGCTCCGCGCGGTTTCGGGCGGGGAGAGCGCCGGCCTGCTGGCAAGCGCTCCCGGCATCGCCGGCCGGACCCTGAACGTGGTTGACTCCGATCAACAAGACGCTCTGAAAAGTGCGGTCCGGTCCGCCGGCAGAGCGGGCCAGTCGATCCGTTGCGAGCGGGTGAAACTTGGGGGACGCCCCTCCGATGAAGTCGTCAGCGCCGAAATCACACCGCTCGGACCGGACCGCCAGTACTTTCTGATCGTGTTTGAGGACCAGGCATCGCGGGTTGAGACGAACGCCGAACCCGGGAAAATTTCGGCCCCTGATGCGGGGGCCGATGGCGAGATGCGCATCAGCCGCCTCCGGAAAGAGCTCGCCTCCAGCCGGGCGCGTCTGGAGTCGGTCATTAGCGAGCAGGAAGCCGCCAACGAGGAAGTTGTTGCTTCGAACGAAGAACTGCAGAGCCTTAACGAAGAGTTGGAAAGCTCGAAAGAGGAGCTCGAGGCCACCAATGAGGAGTTGACCACGGTCAACCAGGAACTGCAGATCCGAAACGCCGAACTCGAGAGCGCTCGCGAGTTCGCGCAGGCCACAATCGACACCGTTCGCTCCTCGCTCGTCGTGTTGGGGCCGGACCTTCGAGTGCTCAGAGCTAACCAAGCCTTTTATCGCACATTCGGTGTAACCCAGGCCGACGTAGAACACCGCTTCATATACGAATTGGAAGGCGGCCACTGGAGCATTCCACGGCTGCGGCTGCTGCTCGAGGATATCTTACCCGCGAACCATGTCATGGAAGATTTCGAGGTGGAATACGAGCCTCGTTCGGGAGGTCGGCGAATGCTGGTCATGAACGCGCGCCGGTTCCAGCGGGAGCAGCGGATCCTGCTGGCGATCGAAGATGTGACCGAAATCCGGCGCGCCGAGGAGCACCTGAGGCAATCGCAGAAGATGGAAGCCATCGGCTATCTCGCGGCTGGGGTTGCCCATGACTTCAACAATCTGCTGACGGGCATCCTGGGGCACGCAAGTCTGCTGTTGAACAGCGTTCCCGCCAATGATCCCCGAAGAACGGCAGTAGGCAACATCATCAGCGGCGGAGAGCGGGCGGCGGATTTGACGCGGCAGCTTCTCGCCTACGCGGGTAAGGGCCGATTTTACTTGGAACGTGTCGACCTCTCCGATGCAGTGATTCAGACCGGCAGTCTCACTCATTCCTCCATCCCCCACAATGTGCAACTCAAGCTGGAACTCGACAGGAATCTTCCTCTGCTGCTGACCGATAAGGGCCAGATGCAGCAGGTCGTGATGAATCTGATCATCAATGCAGCCGAAGCGATGGGCGAAGCCGGGGGCATCATTCTCGTGAGCACGGGCAGACAGACTGTAACGAGTAAGCCGATGCCGGACCTGCATCCGAACGAGCCGTTGGCGCCCGGCGAATACATCTTTCTGGAAGTCCAGGACAACGGATCGGGAATGGACGCAAAGACGATCGCGAGGATCTTCGACCCGTTTTTCACTACAAAGTTTACGGGTCGGGGACTAGGGCTCGCCGCGGTCCTGGGCGTCGTACGGAAGCACAAGGGGGCGGTACAGGTCCGCAGCATTCCCGGCCGGGGCAGCTGTTTCCGGCTGCTCTTCCCGGCCACCGAGAACATGCCACCGGAGGTCGAGGAACAGGGGATTCGCGAAGACCTCCGCGGCGCCGGGACCGTTCTGGTCGTGGACGATGAGGAGATGATTCGGAGTTTCACGAAGTCGGCCTTGGAACTATACGGTTACACTGTGCTACTGGCTCAAGACGGCCGGGAGGGAGTCCGTTTGTTCCAGGAGAGATCGGGTGAGATCGGACTCGTGCTGCTCGACGTGGCCATGCCGGGAATGGACGGATTGGAAACGCTGGAGCGAATGCGGAGAATCCGGACGGATATCTCCGTGATCGTGTGCACTGGCCTGGGCGATGTGGACGTAGAGGCGCGCTTCGCGGGTAAGAACGTTGCCGGGTTTTTTCAAAAGCCTTACACCGTGATGCAACTCGCCGCCAAGGTTAAGGACTGCATCCCTCCGTCACCGGCGCGCGCTTGATTGCGTGCCGCGCTGCGCCGTGCCTGAAGAGTTTACGCGTTACTGCGATCTGCGGCACCCTCCGGCATGTTACAATTCCTCCAAGTCTCTCTCAGAGGTTAGGAGCAAAACAATGTTACTTGGTTTGCGTTTCCGCTGGAGCGCGGTCTCCGGCATTCTCGTGGTGTTTCTTGCCCTCGCAGGCATCGCTTTCCCGCAGTCTACCGGAACGATTCGAGGCACCGTCACCGATACTTCCGGCGCGGCTATCCCCGGCGCTCCTATCTTAGTCCACAACGAGCGCACGGGAGAAGATCGTGCGACTACCACCGACTCCAGCGGAATCTACCAGGTGCCGGCCTTGCCCGTGGGCTCGTACCGGGTATCCGTGAAGGCTCCCGGCATGGCCGCCACGACGGCAAGTAACGTAGAGGTCCCTGTCGGCAGCACCGTCAAGCAGGACTTCTCGCTGAAGGTTGCGTCCAGCACCGAGACCGTCGAGGTGGTTGCCGCGCCGCCGGTGATCGACGCCAGTTCGGTATCGGTCGGCAGCGTCGTCAACCAGAACACCGTGCAGGAAATCCCGCTGAACGGACGCCACTTCGTGGACCTCGCGCTGCTGATCCCGGGCTCCGTGGTGCCGCCCGCCAACGGATTCCTCACCTCGCCTTTGCGCGGCCAGGGTTCCTTCTCGTTCAACTCCGCGGGCGCGCGCGAAGACAGCGTCAATTTCATGATCAACGGCATCAATCTGAACGATCCGAACCAGAACCAGATCACCTTCCAGCCGACCATCAACACGGTGGAAGAGTTCAAGGTGGACAATTCCACCTTCAGCGCCGAATACGGGCGGAACTCGGGTTCGATCGTAAACATAGCGACCCGCGCGGGCGTCGACCAATGGCACGGGGAGGCGTACGAGTTCCTTCGAAACAACGACCTGGATGCCCGCAACTTCTCCAACCCGACATTCGTCGGTTCCGGCGGCAATCTCGTCTCCAACCCGCAGTCGCCGTTCAAGCGGAACCAGTTCGGCGGCGACGCCGGGGGTGCGCTGGTCAAAGACAAGACCTTCGCCTTTTTGACCTTCGAATCGCTCCGGCAGCGCCAGGCCGTGCCCCTATCGGCGACCACGCTTTCGGCGGCCCAGCGGACCCAGGCGCAGACATCGAGCGATCCGCTGATTCAGAACCTGCTGCCGCTGATTCCCGCGGCTAACTCGGGCACCAACCAGTTTGTCTCGTCGGCGGTGGCGCCCGTGAACATCGAGCAGGGCACCGTGAATTTCAGCCAGGTTTTCTCCGAAAAGCAGCGCCTCAATTTCTATTACGCAATCCAGCGCGACGAACGCAACGAGCCGCCTTCCACCGATGGCAACAGCTTTCCGGGCGGCGGCGACCAGAGAAACGGCAACCGCCAGTTGCTCACCATTAATGATTCGTGGGTGATCAGCCCGACCCTCGTGAATGAAGCGCGCCTGGGCTTCAACCGTATCCACATCACGTTCGCCGGTGACAACACGCTCAGCGCCTCCTCCTACGGCATCAACAGCGGCGTGACGGCGGCCATCGGACTGCCGCAGATCACGGTCTCGGGCGCCTTCACGTTTGGAGGCATCAACGGCTTTCCGCAGGGTCGCGGCGACAATGTCGGAGTCCTTTCCGACACGCTGAGCTGGGTCCGGGGGAATCACTCGATCAAAGTAGGAGGCGAGTTCCGCCGTCAGAATTCGGACAACTTCTCTTATACGCCGGGCACTTTCAGGTTCGCCAGCATCAGCGACTTTCTGGCCGACCATGCCACCGGGTTCACCGCCAACGTGTCGGATCGCTCCAACCGCACTTACGGGAATTCGCTGGGCGCTTTTGTCACCGATACCTGGAAGGCGACACCTACCCTGACGCTTTCGCTCGGACTCCGCTACGACTACTATGGCACGCCGACCGAAGCGGAGAGCCGCTTCGTGGTGTTCGACCCCGTCACGGACACCTTGCAGCACGTCGGGCAGACGGGCGGCCCGAGCCTCGCGTACAATCAGAACGCCCTGAATTTCGAGCCGCGTCTGGGTCTGGCCTGGGATCCGTTCAAGAATGGCCGCACCGTGGTTCGCGGCGCCTACGCGATCATGACCGACCAGCCGACCCTGGGCCTGGTGACCGGTCTGGCTTCCAATCCTCCCTACGCGTTTCCGATTTCCTTTGCGCCCAGCACTGCAACTCCATACGTGACCCTGGCCAACGCCTATTCCGCCGCCAGCGGCAGCGTCTCACCGGTTTCCGTCGCGCACAGCTACCGAGACGCGTACGTCTCGGAGTGGAATTTCAACGTGGAACAGGCGCTCGGTAACACTTATGGGCTGATGGTCGGGTATTTCGGCAGCAAAGGCTCGGACCTCAACATCCAGCGCAACTACAACCAGCCGGTCGGCGGCGTTCGTCCCTTTGCCGCTCTCGCGGCAAACAGCCCGATCGATCCGGGGATGCCGCTATCGAATATCCCGGTATACGAAAGCGTCGGGAACTCTTCTTATAACGGTCTGTGGATCAAGCTGGACAAGCACCTTAGCAAGGGCCTCCAGTTCAGTACCTCCTATACGTTCTCGAAATCCATCGATGACAACTCGCGCAATGTCCAGGGGCTGGTCGTTCAGGACAGCTACAACCTTCGCGGCGATCGCGGACTCTCGGATTTCGACGCGCGGCACCACTTCGTGCTGAGCGGAATCTACCAACTGCCGTTCCATGGAAACCGGCTAAAGGAAGGTTGGGCGTTTTCGGTGATCGAGACAGTACAGAGCGGAAACCCGATCAACTTCCACCTGAGTAACACCTCCTTCGCCGGCGCCGGGGTACTGCGGCCGGACGTTACCGGACCGGTCGTCACCGGTTTCACTCCGGGTTCCAACGGAAGCGCCACATCGGTGGATTATATTCAAAATCCGTCGGTCTTTATCAACCAGGGCACTACGCCCGGCACCGTCCTAGGATTCGGCAACCTGGGCCGCAATGTAATCATTGGCCCGGGCTTGTTGAGCACCGATTTCTCCGTGACCAAGAACGTCCGGCTCCTGTCTTCGGAGCGTTTGAACCTGGAGATCCGGGCCGAAGCATTCGACCTCTTCAATCGGACCAACTTCACGCAGCCGGTATCGACCGTGGGTTCCGGCACTTTTGGCCTGATCACGGGCGGCACTCGTTTCCCCGCCGGGGATTTCGGCACGTCGCGCCAGCTCCAGCTCTCGTTGAAGCTGAAGTTCTAAGCATTCAGGCGACGCTCTGTGACACCGCGGCTGCCGGCAAGTAACGGAAACGCAGCTTCCGAAGTCGCTCGAACTCGGTTTCCGCTCGTCCGGCGGTTGGATCCTGGTATCATTAAGCCACGTTTTTGGGTATGGAGGGGGAGCGCTGGCGGCGGCTGAAATCGATTGTCGAGCAAGCTGAGAGGGTCGCATCCAGCGACCGCCCGGCCCTGCTCGACCAGCTATGCGAGGGTGATTCCGAGTTACGCCGGCAGGCCGAACAGATGCTTCCCGCCGGCGCCCGGGCGGAGCATTTCCGGATCGAGCTGTTCGGCAGGTTCCGGATCACGCGCGGCGAGAAGCAGATCACCTCAGTCAATACGAACCGGCTCCAATCGTTGCTTGCGTTTCTGGTACTGCACAGCGATGCGGCGCAATCGCGCGAACACCTTGCGTTCCTCCTGTGGCCCGATTCCGCCGAGGCGCAATCGCGCACCAATCTGCGCCAATTGCTTCACCATCTGCGCCGGGCATTGCCGGAGGGATGTTACCTCCTCTCGGCGGACAATCATTCCGTACAATGGCGGCGGGATCCTACCTGCACCATAGATGCCGACGAGTTCGGTGCCGCCGTGACGGATGCGCACAGCGCCGCGAAACGGGGGGACGCGCATGGAGAACTTCAGTCGCTCGAGCGTGCGGCAGATCTATACCAGGACGATTTGCTGCCCGGATTGTACGACGAGTGGGTGCATCCCGTCCGTGACCGCTACCGCCGCGAAGCGGCGCAAGTCCTTGGCCGCCTCGCGGCGTTACACGAGACACTTGGCGATTACCGCGCCGCGATCCGCTGTGTGGAGCGCCTGGTCGCACAGGACCCGCTGGGCGAGACCCACCATCAGTTCCTGATTCGACTGCTGGCTGCGATTCACGACCGGGCCGGCGCACTACGCGCTTACCACCAGTGCATGCGCACGCTCCGGCGCGAACTCGGTGTGGAGCCAAGCGCTGCCACGCGGGAGCTCTTCGAAACGGTGTTGAAATCGGAGGCGGCGGCAAGCGCGCCGGCGGAATTGCCTCCGGCAGGCGCAGCGGCGCCGTCTCCCCTGATTGGCCGAAAGAGGGAGTGGGAGACGCTCATCGAGTGCTGGAACCTGGCGTCGCGCGGCGGCGTTCATCTGGCGGCGATCCCGGGCGAGCCCGGGATCGGCAAGTCCCGGCTGGCTGAAGAATTGTATGACTGGTGCGCACGACGCCAGGCGGCCGTAGCGCGAGCGCGCTGTTATGCGGCGCAGGGGCAACTGGCATACGCTCCGGTGACCGAATGGCTGCGCGCCGAGCCATTGCGCGCCGCCCGCGCTCATTTGCCTCACCCGCAACTGGAGGAGTTGGCGCGCGTCCTTCCCGAGGTCCTGGTGGAGAACCCCGCCATCCCGAGGCCGCAACCCCTGACGGAAGGCTGGCAGCGCGGCCATTTCTATGACTCTCTGAATGCCGTCTTCGCCGGAGCCCGAAAACCTCTGCTGCTGGTGATCGACGACCTGCAGTGGTGTGACCAGGATTCGTTCGAATGGCTCCATTCGTTGTTTCGAGCCGAGTCAGGGGGCGCGGTTTTGGTCGTGGGGACGGTGCGGTCCGAAGAAACGGACCGGAACCATCCGTTCACCCGGCTCTACAGCGAACTCCAGCGGTCCGGACAGGCGATGGAGCTGCCTCTTCTTCCTCTCGACCCGGAGGAAACGGCCGCGCTCGGTAGCCAGGTGGCCGGGCGTCAGCTCAATGCCGCGGAATTGGCCGGGCTCTACCGTTCGACCCGGGGGAATCCGTTGTTCGTGGTCGAGAGTGTTCGCGCCGGATTACAGGACCCGTCCACCGTGAAAACCGGTTCGCGAGTGCATGCCGTCATCGCCGCCCGGTTGGCCCAACTGACCCCTCCCGCGTACGAATTGGCCGGGCTGGCGGCAACCGCCGGCCAGGCCTTCTCGTTCGATCTGCTGGCCAAGGCCACGGACTGGGACGAAGACAGCCTCTCGCGGGCTTTGGACGAGCTGTGGCAACGCAGGATCATCGAGGGTAAGGGCGCTGCGCAATACGATTTCACGCACGACCGCCTGCGGGAAGTCGCCAACGCGGAGTTGAGTCCGGTGCGCAGGCGATTCCTGCATCGCCGCATAGCGCACGCTTTGGGTGAGCTTCACCCGGAAGACAGCGATGCCGTCAGCGGGCAACTGGCCGTGCATTATGAGGAGGCGGGCATGGCGGAACAGGCAATCCGGTACTACCGCCGCGCAGCGGATGTCGCGCACCAACGGTATGCCGATGCCGAAGCCGCCGCTCTGCTGCGGCGCGCCGTCGCGATCTGCCGGGACCTGCCAGAGACCGCTCAGCGGGACAAACAACAACTTGAGCTGCTGGTTGAGCTGGTGCGCACGTTGTTCACTACGTTGGGCTATGCCGCCCCGGAAGTCGGCGAAGCCAGCTCGGGCGCCCTGGCTCTCTTCCGGCGGCTGGATGAGAAGGGGCAAGGCGTTCCGGTTTTGAGCAGCGCCTGGCTCTTCCATGTGGTTCGCGGCCAACTGGAGACATCCCGGGAGCTGGGCCGGCAACTTCTTCAGCTGGCGCACGGTGACAACCGGGCGGTGTCGGCAATGGCGGGCCATTTCGTGCTGGGGAATGTCTGTTTTCACCAGGCGCATTACGAAGAATCGAAAGCGCATATGGAACAGGCCCTGGCGAATCATGCCAACTGTTCGCCGGCGGAGTTGGCCCTCTTCGCCATTCCCGAGATCGGCGTGTTCTGCCGCTCCTATCTACCCCACGTTCTTTGGCAGCTGGGATACCCGGACCTGGCATCGAAGCAGAGCGCCGGAACGGTCTCCGCGGCCGCCGCGGGCTCCCATCCATTCGGCCTGGCTATCGCTCTAAGCTACGCCGCCATGCTGCAGGTTTTCCTGGGTGACAGCAAGTCGGCCCTGGAACGTGCCGACGAGGCGGTCGCGGTCTGCCGCCGCTACGAGTTCGCCTACTACCTGTCGATGGCGGAAATTGTCGGTGGCTGGGCGCGGGCGATCGAAGGGCATCCGGAAGCCGGCTTGGCCCAGCTCCGTAAGGGCTTTGACGCGCTGAAAGCCAGTGGAGCCGAACTGCGCCTGCCTTTCTACCATGGCCTCCTCGCCCAGGCCTGCGCGCTGGCAGGCCGCACTGCAGAGGCCCTGGCGAATGTATCCAATGGCCTGGCTTTCCAGAGCAGGAACGGAGAAGTATGGGCGGCGCCGGAGCTGCACGGCATCCATGGCGACCTTCTGCTCGCGAGCGGCAACCGCTCGCAGGCCCTTTCGAGCTATCAGCGGGCGCTCGACGCGGCGCAGCAGACGGACGCCAAATTGCCTGCGTTGCGGGCCGTGGTACGGATGTGCCGGGCGGGGCAGGTGTCGGCCCAATACCGAGCCCTCCTCGAGAGCCTGTACCGCCAATTCACGGAGGGCTTCGAGACCGGAGACCTCCGGGAAGCCCGTTCGCTACTGGATTCCATCGCACCCCGAACTGCAGGCGGGGCCCGGGAATAGCCCCCGGAACGGCGATTCCCCCGGCTACAGAACGTTCCAGGAACGCTGGTAATGCGACATTTGGGACAGCTCCCGATGATTTCATCGGACCAGGAGGCGGAAAAATGCTATCGAACGAGACAATCACCCAGTTTCGGGCTCAATTGCGAGGGGACCTGATCACACCGGACAACGCCCGCTACGACGGCGCCCGGAAAGTCTACAATGCCATGATCGACCGGAAACCGGCCTTGATCGCGCAGTGCGTCGATGTGGCCGACGTCCAGGCGGCCGTGCGTTTTGGCCATGAAAGCGGATTGCCGGTCTCGATTCGTGGAGGAGGACACAATGCCGCCGGCTTGGGCGTTTGCGACAACGGACTCGTGATCGACCTTTCGCCGATGTCCTATGTCCACGTTGACCCGGCTTCCCAGACCGTCCGGGCCGGCGGCGGCGCGACCTGGGGAAACGTCGATCACGCGACCCACGCTTTCGGATTGGCGGTTCCTTCCGGCATCATCTCGACCACGGGCGTGGGCGGCCTGACGCTGGGTGGAGGCATGGGCCATCTCACCAGAAAATACGGGCTGACGATCGATAATCTGCTGGCCGCGGATGTCGTGCTGGCAGATGGCAGCTTTGTAGTCGCGAGCGCGGAGGGGAACAGCGATCTCTTCTGGGCCATTCGCGGGGGCGGCGGCAACTTCGGCGTGGTCACGTCGTTCCTGTTTCAGGCGCACCCCGTGGACATGGTCTGCGCCGGGCCGATGTTGTGGGACCTCGATCAGGCGGCCGACGTAATGAAGTGGTATCGCGAGTTCATTGTTGCCGCACCCGAAGAGATCAACGGGTTTTTCGCATTCATGACCGTGCCGCCGGGCCCGCCGTTTCCGGAATCGCTTCACTTCAAGAAAATGTGCGGAATCGTGTGGTGCTGCCTCGGTCCCCTGGAACAGGCCAATGAGATCCTGGAGCCGGTTCGCAACTACCGGCGCCCGGCTTTCGAGTTTTTCGCGCCCATGCCCTTTCCCATGTTGCAGGGGATGTTTGACGGCCTGTATCCCCCCGGCTTGCAATGGTACTGGAAAGCCGACTTCATAAAAGAACTGGGTGACGAGGCGATCGGACTGCATGTCGAGCACGGATCGCAACTGCCGACTATGCATTCCACCGCGCACTTCTACCCCGTCAACGGAGCGGCCCACAGGCCGGCGAATCAAGACACGCCGTGGGCCTACCGGGACGCCGTGTGGAGCGAGGTGATCGTCGGCGTGGACCCCGATCCGGCCAATCGGGACCGGATCACCGGTTGGGCCAGGGACTACTGGCAGGCCTTGCATCCGTTCGGCGCCGGGGGAGCCTACGTCAACTTCATGATGGAAGAGGGAGAAGATCGCATCCGGGCGACCTACGGCCACAACTACGACCGTCTGGCCGCCATCAAAGCGAAGTACGATCCACAAAATTTCTTTCACGTGAACCAAAACATCCGGCCTGCTTTGGCCTCGAGGAGCTCGAAAGGGGACTAGCCGCCGGCCCGCGCAAACGGCGTTTGACGCACCAGATTTCGCGGGCTATCCTCAATCACATGCGTCGCCTCGGCCGGCCTGCGTTGTCTTCTGTCCTGCTCCTCACCACGCTTTGGGGCGTACACGCGCAAGCGCTTCGTCCGGTAGATCCAGGTCGACTGGTAGAGAAGATCCAGGGCGAACTCTCGGGTCGTTTCCCTCCCGATGAGGGCAAGCCCGATGCCAACGTGCCGCATGGCGAATTCCTCCAGGGCGCGATCACCGATTCGAAAATCTATCCGGGCACGGAAAACCGCTTTCAGGTTTACGTGCCCGCCCAGTATGACCCCGCCAGGCCGGCCTGCCTCCTCGTCAAACTCGATGGCCTGAGCGCTTATGAGGGGGCCGTGCTCGACAACCTCATCGCCCGGAACGAAGTGCCGGTCATGATAGGCGTCGGCATTGTTCCGGGAACAATCTGGAAAGATCCCCCCGGGAAGCCCAAACGGGCCGCATTCCGCTTCAACCGGTCCTACGAGTTCGACAGCCTGAACGATCATTTTCCGGATTTCGTACTCGATGAGTTGCTTCCAGCGGTGCAAAAACTCAAGGCTCAGGACGGCAGACCGATCAGGCTTTCCGCCAGCGGCAACGACCACGCCGCTACCGGCGGCAGCACGGGCGGTATCGGCTCCTTTACGCTGGCATGGCGCCGGCCCGACCAGTTCACACGCGTTTATTCCGTAATAGGAACGTTCGTCGCGATGCGTGGCGGCAACGAATACCCCGCGCTGATTCGCAAGACCGATCCCAAGCCGATTCGCATCTTCCTCGAAGACGGCTCGACCGACGCCTGGAACCCGTTATTCGGTTCCTGGTACGACGCCAATCTGAATATGGAGTCGGCCCTTACTTTCTCCGGCTATGACGTAGCTCACGCGTGGGGCACGCACGGGCACGACGGCCGCCCCGGCCAGATCATCTTTCCCGATGTGATGCGCTGGCTCTGGCGCGACTATCCGGCTCCGGTCAGAAGCGGGATCTCGCGCAACAGCACACTGCAGGAAATCACGCTCCCGGGTGAGTCATGGCGGAAGATACCGGAATCCTTTCGCGGCGCGTCCGGGCTGGCCGCCAACGCCAGGGGCGACGTCTACCTGAGTGATTCGCTCGCCGCCAGGATCTATCGCATCGGCAGCGACGGCCGGCCGGAGGTCTTCCTCCAGACGGAACCCGGCATTGCCGCCGAAGCCTTTGGTCCCGATGGAACGCTGTACGGCGTGGTGCCTGCCGGAAGAAAAATCCTCGCACTCGGTCCGCAGGGCCGCAGCCGGAGGGTTGCCGAAGGCATCGCCGGCCGCGGCATCGTCGTCACGCATGACGGCACGATTTACGTCAGCGAACCGGGCGAGCACAGCGACATGCCCAGCCGCGTGTGGCAGATCCGAAACGGCAGCAGGAAGTTAGTCGATCAGGGACTTGCCTCCGCATCCGGAGTCGCCTTTTCGCCCGACGGCTCTCTGTTCTATGTTGCCGAGAGAACCACGAAATGGATTTATAGCTATGTGGCTCGCCCGGACGGCTCGTTGAGCGACAAGCAACGGTTCTTCTGGCTGCACATGACGGACATTCCCAACGATAGCGGCGCCGAAGATCTTGCCGTCGATACGCACGGCAATCTTTATGTGGCAACCCGCATGGGCATCCAGGTATGCGACCAGAACGGCCGCGTGCGCGCCATTCTGCCACTGCCCGCACCATGCGGACCGGTGCGCAGCCTGTGCTTCGCCGGCGAGAACTTTGATGTTCTGTACGCCACGGATGGAACGCAGGTTTTCATGCGCCGGCTCAAAGTGCGTGGCTTCGCCCCGTGGGCGTCTCCAATCGCCGTTCCGAGCATTGGTCCGGGTTGAGGGGCCCGCGACGCGTAAGCTCAACTCACGGGCGATATGCGGCCGGCAGCGGGTTGCGAATCTGAAATTGCCGTTGGTGCCAGTAAGGATACGGAACCTGCGGTTGACTCGCCTCGTCCAGGCGGGCCACGTGTTCCGGGGTTAGCGCGAAGTTCGCCGCGGCCAGGTTCTCGCGCAGTTGCCGTTCGTTGCGCGCCCCGATGATCACGCTGGAGATCGTCGGCTTCCGCAGCAGCCAGTTCAGAGCCAGCTGCGGCACACTCTTCGCCGTTTCGGCGGAAAGCGCCTCGAGCTCGTCCACCACCTTGTACAGATACTCCTCCGGCACCCTGGGGCCGAGGTCCGCGGTCTTGTGCAGGCGGCTCACCTCAGGCAGGGGTTGGCCCCGGCGGATCTTGCCCGTGAGGCGCCCCCATCCCAGCGGGCTCCACACCAGGGCGCCGATCCCTTCGGAAAGCGCTTGCGGCATCAACTCCCACTCGTAGTCGCGGCCCACGAGCGAATAGTACACCTGGTGAGCTGCATAGCTGGTCCACCCATAGTGCCGGCTAACCCCGAGGGACTTCTGAATATGCCATCCCGAGAAATTCGAGGCCGCGATATAGCGCAACTTGCCTTCGCGCACCGCATTGTCCAAGGTGGAAAGCGTCTCTTCCACGGGAGTGAGGGCGTCGAAGCCGTGCAGGTGATAGATGTCGATGTAATCGGTCTTCAGCCGCTTCAAGCTTCCGTCGATCTGCCGGGTCAGGTGGGCCCTCGATGAGCCGGCGTTGTTGGGGCCCTCGCCGAACGGAAACGTGGCTTTGGTGGAAATGAGTACGGTCTCCCGGGCCACGTGCTTGATCGCCTGGCCCAGGATCTCCTCCGAGAGCCCTTGCGAGTACACATCGGCCGTATCGAAAAAATTGACCCCTGCCTCCAGGCAGATATCGATGAGACGGGTGGCTTCGGCGACATCGGTCTCGCCCCACGCCCGGAAAAACTCGCTTCCTCCCCCGAAGGTGCCCGTACCAAGGCAGAGAATTGGCACCTGCAGGCCGCTCTTTCCTAACTGTCGAAATTCCATACGGATTGGACACCCGCCGGTGCCGTTTGGTCGCAATATCGGCGCGCCAGCTTTTTCACGTCAGATACCAGCCGCCATTGACGTGGATGGTCTGGCCGGTCACATAGCCATTGCGCGCCAGCAGGACCGCCACGCTGGCAACCTCGCTGACGTCTCCGAAGCGCCCGACCGGAATCCGCTCGGGGCGGGCGTTCAGGTTTGCCGTCACCATGTCGGTCTCGATCAGCGCCGGCGCGATCGCGTTCGCGGTGATGCCTTCCCGTGCCAGGTGGCTGGCGTAGTATCGTGTCAGACCGAGCATCCCGGCTTTGGAGGCGGCGTAATGCGGGCCGACGATTCCGCCAACCTGCGCGGCCACCGAGGAGAGGTTCACGATTCGCCCCCACTTTCGCGCGCGCATGCCCGGGAGCACCCGCTGCGTCACCAGGAAGCAGGATTTCAGGTTCACGTCGATCAGATCATCCCAATCGCGTTCCGTGATCTCTTCGAGCGGCTGCGGACGCGCGATGCCGGCATTGTTGATGAGGATATCTATCGGCCCGATGCCGTCCTCGGCTGCCCGCACCAGCCGGTCCACTTCGCCGGCCACCGAGACGTCGGCCTGAATGCTCACGCACGGCCTGCCCATCGCCCGGATGTCGGACGCGGTCTCTTCCGCGGCCTGCGACTGAGTATGGTAATTCACCACAATGCCGGCTCCCGCCTCCGCCAGGGCGAGTGCGACCGCCCGCCCGATTCCCCGGCTCGAACCGGTGACCAACGCGACTTTTCCATTCAATTCGTCCATACACAGAGTGTATGCTCGTGCCATGGAGAGCATTTTCCGGGAGCATCTTCTGCAGAACAAGGTCGCATTCGTGACCGGCGGCGGCAGCGGAATCGGCCGGCGCATGGCAGAACGGTTTGCCGTACACGGAGCCAAGGTCGTGCTCGTGGGCCGCAAGCCGGAGAGGGTCGAAGCAGCCGCGGCGGCCATCCGCGCCGCCGGGGGAGTCGCGGAGCCTGCCGCGCTGGATGTCCGCGACTACGGGGCCGTCGAAGCCGCCCTCAAGAAGACCCACGAGCAATTCGGCGAAATCGATATTCTGCTATGTGCGGCGGCCGGCAACTTCCCAGCCCCGATCTCCGGGATGTCCGCCAACGGCTTCAAAGCAGTCGTCGATATCGACCTGCTGGGAACGTTCAACACGTGCCGCGCGGCGTGCGCCTTCCTCCGCCGTCCCGGCGCTTCGATTCTCAACATCTCGGCCAACCAGGCCACCATGCCGATCGCATGGCAGTCTCATGTCTGCGCAGCCAAGGCGGGCGTCGAAATGCTGACCCGCTCGCTGGCGCTCGAATGGGGGCCCGCGGGAATCCGCGCCAATTGCATCACGCCGGGGCCTACCGGCGATACCGAAGGAATGCGGCGGCTCGCCCCCACCGACGAGACGCGGCGGAGGGTCGAGCGGCAGGTTCCCCTGCGCAGGCTCGGCACGAAGGACGAACTCGCCGATTTGGCCCTATTTCTTTCCTCCGACGCGGCTGCCTACATCACCGGCGCCGTCTATGTTTGCGATGGCGGAATGTCGTTGTGCCGGAGCGAGTTCTCCGCGGAGGCCGCGGGCACATAGACGCCGGGAGGCGACTCCCAGACGATGGGGCCGCTTTGTGCGCGCCATTCGTCGACGAGCGCCAGGTAACGGTCTTCCAGGATCCCGCGCTTGATCTTGAGCGTGGGGGTCATCAATCCGTTGGCGATCGTCCAGGGGCCGTCGGCGATCACGATCATGTCGATCCGCTCGAACGGATCCAGCTCGGCGTTGACCGCCTCCATGCGCTCGCGGAGCGAGTCCTCGAGCGCCTTGCGCGCTTCCGGATCGGCGCAGCGTGCCCGCTCGGCATCCGACAGGACGATGACTGCGAACGGGCTGGGCTGTCCGGCGCCCATCAGGCAGCAGGCTTCCACCGATGGATGCTCCATCAGCCGGCCTTCGATGGGGGCCGGGGCGACGTACTTCCCTTTACTGGTCTTGAATTGTTCCTTGATACGGCCGATGATTTTGAGCTGGCCGTCGGTGTCGATCGTCACCACGTCTCCGGTGCGGAAGAAGCCGTCTTCGGTAAACGCGTCTCGCGTCCCCTTCGGGTCCTTGTAATACCCCAGCATGTTCATGGGACTTCGCAGCAGCAGTTCCCCGTCGGGGCTGACGCGGGTTTCCACACCTTCGAGCGCCTGCCCGACGTAGCCGGGGCGCACGAAACCCGGCCGCGGAAGGTGCGTGATCATGGTCTCGGTCATGCCATAGCCTTCCGCCAGATCCAAACCGATATTCCTGTACCACAACAGGATCTCGGTGGGGAGGGGCGCCGCTCCGCACGCCGCATGGTGAACCGTGCCGAGCCCGAGCCGCCGCAGGATCTTGCGCCTTACGAAGATATTGATGGCCGGAATCCGCATCAGGCGCTCGAGCTTCTCCCGCGGAATGTTGGCAAACACGCCCTGCTGAAATTTGAGCAGCAGCCGGGGCACGGAAAGGAAAAGGGTGGGCCGCGCCCGCTGCAGATCGGTGAGGAAGGTTTCGATGCCTTCGGTGAAGAAAAGATGCCAGCCCATCCGGTAGGTATTCGCCTCCACCCCCGCCCGTTCCACAATATGGGCCAGCGGCAAATAAGAGAGAATGCGCTCTTCCGATTTCAAGTGGAGAAGGCCGGTGAGAATCCTGGCGTCGAAGGCGAACGCGCCGAACCGGTGCATGACGCCCTTCGGCGTTCCCGTGGTACCGGAGGTGTAGATGATCGTGGCGAGATCGTCTGCCGGGCGGGTCGGGCTGTCCGCGATGGGCGCATTGGATTCGACCAGCGATTCCCAGGTCAGGTCGGCGGGCTCGCCGGCAGTGGGAAAGGAAATCCAGGTGATTCCCGGCATCATGGCCGGATTCGCCGCAATCCTCTCGTCGGTGGCGCCGAGAAAACACGCAATGGCATCGCTGTGCTCCAGAATCTGACGGATCGATTGGGGACGGAGCGATGGATAAACCGGTACGCTGACGTGCCCCGACATCCAGATGGCCAGGTCGGCTATGAGCCACCACGCACAGTTCTTCGAGAGGATCGCGATGCGCGATCCAGGCGGCCATTTTTGCGCCCGGAGGTAGGCCGCCATGCGGCGCGCCTCGCCCACTGCCTGGGCCCAGGTCCAGTGGCGCACCTGGCCGCCGCCGAACGGCTGCGTCAGGAAGATTCGTTCTGCCCGGTCACGCTCCCATCGATAGACAGATTCCAGGGCAAGATCGTCTCGGAGGATATCCATGGCTCACTCTCTTCTCCGTCCAGTGACTTCGCAGCAGGAAACCCGCACCCGGAAAACACTCCCAAATGTACGTTTTCACGCAGATTGAATCGGGTTGATACAAAGGGCGGCAACCTGCACCGGAGGATTCGAAGGGATAACCGATGACTTTCATCGTGAAAACTCCCGGGGTTTTCACTTGCGTTTCTAACTTACCCGTGGGTAAGATATCAGTTGCCCGCCCGAGTGTCAACCAGGCAGGTGCTACGTCATGCCGAAAGACGGGACAGCCTCTCCATCGCATCGCAAGGCCTTCGCCAGCCGGCGCCGCGACCCGGAAACCAAGCGTGAGGCCGTGCTGCAGACGGCGGCGCAGTTGTTCCTCGAGAAAAGTTACAGCCGGACATCCCTGAACGACGTCGCCGAGAAGCTCCACATCACCAAGCCCGCCTTGTACCACTACTTCCATAACAAAGAGCAGATTCTGCTGGAGTGTTACCGGCTGGGAACCGCAATGATCGAGGAGATTCTCAACGACATCGCGACGCACTGCGGAACCGGGCTGGAAAAGGTGGAGGCGTTCATCCAGGCATACGCCAATGTGATGACGGTGAATTTCGGAAGGTGCGTCATGCGGATGGACGAGGGCGATCTAACGCCCGAAGCGTTCGCAGAGGTGCGTGCTTATAAGCGCAAGATCGACCGCCGGCTGCGATCTTTCATACAGGAGGGCATCGAGGACGGGTCGATTACGCAGTGCGACCCGAAGCTGGCCGCCTTCTCTATCGCGGGGGCGCTCAACTGGATCTGCGTCTGGTATGAACCCGATGGGCCGCTGTCGGCCGACGAGATCGCGGCGCAGTACACCCGGACCCTGACGCGCGGCCTGGCACTCGACCGGCGGCGCAATCACTCGCGTCCTAATTCGAAACAGGAGTTCTCTCATGATCGCTGAAACAGTCAGGACGGCTTCGGCCGAATCCATCAACCCCGAACATGGGCAGGCGGTATTGATCCGCAAAGCCGCCGTGCTGGGGGCGGGGACCATGGGCGCACGCATTGCGGCGCACCTGGCGAATGCGGGAGTGCCGGTCGTGCTTCTCGATCTCGCGTCGCCTGGAGCGGCCCGCAGCGCGATTGCCGCGCAGGCGCTCGAAAGCCTCAAGAAGAGCAAACCCGCGGCGTTCTTCGACCCTTCGCTGGCGGCGCGGATCACCGCCGGCAACTTCGAGGACGATCTGCCGCTGCTCGCCGGCTGCGATTGGGTCATCGAGGCGGTCACCGAGAACCTGGAGATCAAGCAGGCGTTACTCGGAAAGGCCGCGCCGCATTTGAAACCGGATGTCATTGTCACCACCAACACCAGCGGCCTGCCCATCGCTTCCATCGCCGCTGTACTGCCTGAGGCCCTGCGGCGCCGCTGGTTCGGGACGCATTTCTTCAACCCCCCGCGCTATATGCGGCTGGTCGAGATCATCCCCACCCCGGAAGCGGACCGCGATGCAATCGCCACGATCGCCCGTTTTGCCGACCTGCACCTCGGCAAGGAAGTGGTTTTCGCCCGCGACACGCCCAACTTCATCGCCAACCGGATCGGCATCTTCATCATGCTGGAAGCCGTCCGGCTGATGCAGAGCGAAGACCTGACGATCGAAGAGGTCGATGCACTCACCGGCACGGCGATCGGCTGGCCGCGCACCGGGACCTTCCGCCTGGCCGACCTGGTGGGACTCGACGTCATGGTGCATGTCGCTTCGAATTTCGCCCGGCTGCGCGCCTCCGCCGCCGAACAGATGAGCGTGCCGCCGTTCATCCGGACGATGCTCGAGCGGCACTGGCTCGGCGATAAGACACGGCAGGGTTTCTACAAGAAGGAAAAGGACGCCGAGGGCAAAGAGCTGCGCCTCGCGCTCGACTGGAAAACCTTGGAATACCACCCCGCAGCCCGGCCGAAGCTGCCGGCGCTCGAGATGGCCAGGAATGTGGAACGGCTGCCGGAACGCCTGGCCCAGTTACTGGCGGGCGATGTCAGGAAGGATAAGGCGGCTCGTTTCCACTGGCGGCTGCTGAGCGCGCTTTGGAACTACGCGGCCGATTGTCTGCCCGAGATTGCCGACAGCGCCGCCAGCGTGGATCGCGCCATGCGCGCCGGCTTCAACTGGGAGATGGGCCCTTTCGAGTTGTGGGACGCCGCGGGCGTTCCTGTAACCGTGGACCGCATGCGGGCCGCGGGCGAGCCGGTGAGCGCGAACGTGGAGCGGCTGCTCGCGGCCGGGGCCTCCTCCTGGTACCGCAATCACGGGCGGGAGTGTTTTGACCTCGATCGCGGCGCCTACATGCCCGTTCAGGAGGCGCCCGGCATCGCGCGGATCGCGACATTCAAAGCCGCGAACGGCGTGGTCAAGGAGAACCCGGGAGCCTCCCTGGTCGATCTGGGCGGCGGCGTTGCGTGCATCGAGTTGCATTCGATGAAGAACGCGATCGGCGAGGACATCGTCAGGCTGGTCACGGAGACCCTGCGCGCCGACGGTGACGCCGTGCGCAACTTCGATGCGTTCGTGATCAGCGGCGATGCCGACCAGTTCTCGGTGGGCGCCAACCTCATGCAGCTTCTGCTGAGCGCGCAGGAAGGCGAATGGGATGAAG
The DNA here is from genome assembly GCA_963778675.1 of Bryobacterales bacterium. GTDB lineage: Bacteria > Acidobacteriota > Terriglobia > Bryobacterales > Bryobacteraceae > CAWCDJ01. Next base: position 526,246 of record CAVZVI010000014.1, on the reverse strand, counting down.
TCGACCTCATGGTGCGGGCTTTCCAGAGGATGACTTCGGCGATCAAATTCTGCCCGCAGCCGGTCGTGGCCGCGCCGTTCAGCTTCTGCCTGGGCGGCGGCGCGGAGATCGCGCTGGCCGCGATTCGCCGCCAGGTCCACGCGGAGCTCTACATGGGGCTGGTGGAGACCGGAGTCGGCCTGCTGCCTGCCGGCGGCGGCTGCAAGGAGATGGCGCTGCACGCGGTAGACACCGCGGCGGCATTCCGGGAGAGCGGACGCGGCGAATCCGTGGAGTTGATGGACGCACTGCGCCGAAACTTCGAAACCATTGCGATGGCGAAAGTGTCCACATCGGCGGTGGAGGCGCGGCGGCTGGGATTCGTGGCCCAGGGGGACCGCATCACCATGAACCGCGAACGCCTGCTGCTGGATGCCAAGCACCTCGCCCGGGCCATTGCGGATGCCGGGTATGCGCCGCCGGTGCCGCGCGCGGAGATTCCGGCGCCGGGTGAGAACGTGCTGGCCACTCTGCAGCTCGGCGTCTACATGATGCGGCAGGGCGAATTCATCAGCGACCACGATGTGAAGGTCGCGAACCGCGTGGCGCACGTCCTGTGCGGTGGAAAAGTAACACCTGGCACGCCGGTAAGCGAGCAATACCTGCTGGACCTGGAGCGGGAGGCCTTCCTTTCGCTGTGCGGCGAAAAGAAGACGCAGGAACGCATTGCCTTCACCTTGAAGACCGGCAAGCCATTGAGGAACTAAAAACGGAGGGATCGAAATGAAAGACGCTGTCATTGTGAGTGCCGTGAGAACGGCCGTGGGAAAGGCTCCCAAAGGTGCGCTTCGCGCCACGCGCCCGGATGACCTGGGAGCCGCCGCCATACAGGGCGCGCTCGGCCGGGTCCCGGCCCTCGATACGAGCGAAATCGAGGATGTCATCATCGGATGCGCCATGCCGGAGGGCGAGCAGGGCATGAACGTGGCGCGAATCTGCTCGCTGCGCGCGGGCCTTCCGGTGCAATCGGCCGCCATGACGATCAATCGCTTTTGCGCCTCCGGGCTGCAGGCGATCGCCCTGGCGTCGGAACGGATTCGCGGCGGCGGCGCAGACGTGGTTTTGGCGGGCGGTACGGAATCGATGTCGTTCGTGCCGATGGGCGGGAACAAAGTCTCGATCAACCCTTCGCTCTTCGAGAAGTACCCCGGCTCTTACCTCTCGATGGGGCTGACGGCGGAGCGCCTGGCGAGCCACTACGGCATCACGCGGGAAGAGTCCGACCGGTTCGCCCTGGCGAGCCACCAGAAAGCGCTGGCCGCCCAGGCGGCGGGCCGCTTCGAGGAGGAGATCGTGCCGGTCTCGGTCAGCTTCGCGGCGCCCGGCAACCAATCGAAGGTCGAGTTCAAGGTGGACGAGGGACCGCGGACTGATACGTCGCTCGAAGCCCTGGCCAAGCTCAAGCCGGCATTCCATGCGCGGGGGGCCGTCACCGCCGGGAACTCCTCGCAAACCTCGGACGGAGCGGCCGCGGCCGTACTCATGTCCCTCGAGCGCGCGCAGGCTCTCGGACTGAAGCCGCTGGCGCGATTGGTGGCTTACAGCTATGCCGGATGCCTGCCCGAGGAGATGGGGGTCGGGCCGGTGTACGCCGTCCCCAAAGCCCTGAAGCTCGCTGGGCTTACGCTTGACCAGATCGACCTCATCGAGCTGAACGAGGCGTTCGCAGCTCAGTCGCTTTCCGTGATCAAGCTGCTGGGCCTCGACCTGAACAAGCTCAATGTCAACGGCGGCGCCATCGCGCTCGGACATCCGCTGGGGTGTACCGGCGCCAAACTGACCGCCACGCTGCTGGCGGAAATGAAGCGGCGCCGTGCGAAATACGGCATGGTCACGATGTGTGTGGGCGGCGGCATGGGCGCCGCGGGAATTTTCGAAAATTTGAATTAGAGGCAGGAATATGGCAACCAGCAATACGCAGGCAACCGCGAAGCGGGTCAAAGGGGGCAGCTTCCTGATTGAGGAGCGCCTGCCCGAGGACGTTTTCACACCCGAGGATTTCTCCGACGAACACCGGCAGATCGCCAAGACCACCATCGAGTTCACCACCAACGAGGTGATGCCCGCCGCCGCGGAGATCGAAGCCAAGAACTTCGAGGTCACGCGGCGCCTGCTGCGCAAGGCCGGCGAACTCGGCCTGATGGGCGTGGATGTACCGGAGGCCTACGGCGGGCTCGAGATGGATAAGGTCACTTCCGCCATCGTGGCCGATTCGATGAGCCAGTTGGCCAGCTTTTCGGTGGCATTCAGCGCCCACGTGGGGATCGGGACCCTCCCCATCGTTTGGTACGGCACCCCGGCGCAGAAGCAGAAGTACCTCCCCAAACTAGCCACGGGCGAATGGATCGGCGCCTATGCGCTCTCCGAGTCCTCCTCGGGTTCCGACGCGCTGAACTGCCGGACGCGCGCCGTGCTCTCCGCGGACGGCAAGCATTACGTCCTCAACGGCGAGAAGATGTGGATCACCAACAGCGGTTTCGCCGACGTGTTTACGGTCTTCGCCAAAATCGACGGCGAGAAATTCTCCGCCTTTCTGATCGATCGCGGCACGCCTGGATTCTCGGTCGGCGCGGAGGAGCACAAGCTGGGGATTCGCGGCTCCTCGACCTGCCCGCTGATTCTGGCCGATTGCCAGGTGCCGGTGGAGAATCTGCTGGGCGAGCCCGGCAAGGGCCACCACATCGCGTTCAACATCCTGAACATCGGCCGGTTCAAGCTCGGCGCGGCGTGCGTCGGCGGAGCCCGCAACAGCCTCCAGAACGCCATCCAGTACGCGAAAGAACGCAAAGCGTTCGGGAAGTCGATCAGCGAGTTCGGCCTGATCCAGGAGAAGCTGGCGGAATCGGCCGCCGGAATCTACGCCGGGGAATCGCTGGCCTATCGCACCATCGGCATGATCGACGCGGCCCTGGCGGATCTCGATGGCAGCGCGGATTCCCGAGAGATCCAGAAGCGCATCGAAGAGTATGCCGTGGAGTGCTCGATCCTCAAGGTGTGGGGATCGGAGATGCTCGACATGGTGGTGGATCACGTAGTCCAGATCTATGCCGGCTACGGCTACGTGGAGGAGTACCCGGCCGAACGGGCTTACCGCGATTCGCGCATCAACCGCATCTTCGAAGGGACCAACGAGATCAACCGCCTGATCATTACCGGCTGGCTGATGAAGCGCGCCATGACCGGCCAACTGCCGCTGCTGCCGGCGATCAAGCAGCTCATGGATGAGGTGATGGCCGGCCCTACACCAGCCGGGGACCGGCAGGGGCCGCTGGCTGCCGAGCACCAACTCCTGACCAACGCGCGAAAACTGACCCTGTTCGCCGCCGGCGCAGCCTCGCAGAAGTACATGCAGGCGCTGGTGGACCAGCAGGAGATCATGGGCGCCCTGGCCGATTGCATCAGCGAGGTTTTTGCCATCGAGTCATGCATTCTGCGGACGGAGAAACTGCGGGCCGCCCGCGGCGAATCCGCGGCCCGGCAGGCGATCGGAATGACGCGGTATTACACAGCCCGGGCGGCCGACAAGGTGGAACTGGCGGCGCGCAAAGTCATCGCGGCGGTGGGCGAAGGAGACATGCTGCGGACGCAGATGGCGATTCTGCGCCGCCTCGCCAAACACGAGCCGGCCGATACGGTGGCCCTCGGGCGGCAGATCGCGCGCCACGTCATCGAGGCCGGACGCTACTCGCTGTAGCGCCCAGGAAGCTCATTTCCTGCGCCCGAGCGCCTCGGCCTTGCGCACGAACTTCTCCCGCAGGGCCCAGGCGTCCAGGGCCATCTGCGCTCCTTCGCAGGCCATGGATGCGCTCATGCGGCGGTCTGCCTCGTCGAACTGCGCCTCCGCGTCCATTCTGGCTTTGTAGGCCTCTTCATCCGCTTTCTTGACCGATTCGACTGCACGCTTGATTTCGGGACCCACCCCCGCGGCCTCTTCCCGCGCCTTCTCGTGGGACCGCCGGGCCCGGCCGTCGGCATTCGCCGCAGCCAGGGCTTCGATCTCCCGCCAGGCCTTCGTGACGTCTTCGCTCCAGGACGCCCTCACCTTCTTCTCGTATTCGTCGAACGCCTCCCAGGCGGCATCGGCGGTCCGCCTGGCCCGGCCCTTTTCCATGAGCCAGCGCCAGACTGACCAGTCTTTGGCTTCGCTGAACAGCGCCTTAGCCTCTTCGACAGGGATCAGCTTTTGCATATACGAAGCTCAGAATAGTCGGCGGTGAGCGCACTGTAAAGGTTAGTCCGATTCGGATTGGACCGATGTAGTCCACCTGGACAGTCGCGTACGATGAAGTATTGATGCTCCTGGCGGCCGCGCGGCGTAGAATCTGGAACAACAAGGCAACCCAGGGGGGACGTGCGATATGGTCGATCCGGCGCCACGAGTCACAACCGGGCTGAGCGAGGCGGAAGCAGTCACATTCGCCGAGTTGGTGAAAGCTCACCAGGCGCTTCTCCGCGCGCCGGCGCACATTCGCGAAGCCGCATGGACCCGTTTTCTCGACGCTCTGCGTTTATTTCTCAGCGAACAGCCTCGCAAAGATTCATAATCAATTCGGATACTAAAGTATGAACCGGACCGGCACCCTTACGGCTGTGGTCGCTTGTCACTTTGCTATCCCAGCCTGGCTTCCCGCGCAGCAAGTGAAGCCGCAAACCAATCAGGAATATGAATGCTACATTCAGGCCGCCGAGGCGCGGATGCGAACCCGCCTGCCCACGGCCGCGAGCGGCTCAAAAATTGAAACCACGCCCGGCAACGGCGCCAACCCGCACAAGATTTCGGGAGCCATGATCTATGACTGGATCGGCACGGTCTTCATCCCCGGGGTTACGGTGGACCGGACCGTTCGCATGCTGCAGGATTACGACCACCGCGCGCGATACTTTCCCGAGCTGATCTCCACCTCCAAGCTCCTGTGCCGCACCGGCGAGGATCGCTTCGGCTTTTCGATGCGCCTGAAGGAGCCCGCCGTCATCGATACCGAAAACGACGTGGTGTGGGAGCGCATCGACCCCCGCCACTGGCGTTGCCGCTCCTATTCGACCAAGGTCCAGGAGGTCGGCAAACCCCACAACTACCTGCTCCGCTTGAATTCGTATTGGCATTTCACCGAGACGGACCTGGGCGTGTCCGTGGAGGCTCAGACGATCACATTAAGCGGTGAATTCTCATCGTTTATGCGTTCACTCGGCTCCATGATGGGAATCAATCCGGAGAAGTCGCTCCGGAAGACGCTCGAATCGATGCGGGAGTCGCTGCTCAAGCCCGGCCAGGATTTCGCCCGGCCGCCCGGCGGGCTGCCCGATTGCGGCGCGGCGGTCCGCATGGCCGGATGCCCCGTCTCATCCGGCCGTCCGTGATCCGGAGGAAACCGTGCCCGCATCGGACCTTGACTACGACTTCATCGTGATCGGATCCGGCTTCGGCGGCAGCGTCGCCGCTCATCGCCTGACCGAAAAGGGATACCGCGTGGCGGTGATGGAAATGGGCCGCCGCTGGCGCGCGGAAGACTTTCCGCAAACCAGTTGGCGGCTCTGGCGCTGGATCTGGCGTCCGAAGATCGCGCTGCGGGGCTTTTTCAATATCCGCCCCTTCCGCCACGTCATGATCCTGCACGGCTGCGCGGTCGGCGGCGGGTCGATCACGTACGCCAATACTTCCCTCCAGCCCGGCGATTCCATATGGGACCAGGGAACCTGGGCCGGGCTGGCCGACTGGAAGAGCGAAATGCCGGCGCACTACGCCACGGCCCGGCGGATGCTGGGCGTCGCCGAAAATCGCATCCTGGGTCCCGCCGACCGGATTCTCCGCCAGGCGGCCGAAGCCATCGGCAGGGGTGACACGTTTTACCGCACCCAGGTCGCGGTCTTTCAGGCGCCCGAGGGCGAGCCCCCGGGTGCCACGTATCCCGACCCATATTTCGGAGGCGAGGGTCCCGACCGCGCCACCTGTATCGCCTGCGGCGGATGCATGATGGGGTGCCGGTACAACGCCAAGAACACGCTCGATAAGAACTACCTCTACCTTGCCGAAAAGCACGGCGCCCGCGTCTTCCCCGAAACCAGGGTGGTGGACGTGGTTCCACGGAACCAATGCGCGGATGGCGCCGACGGCTACGAGGTGCACACGGTAAGCTCCACGGCTTGGATTGCCCGGGGACGCCGCCGATTCACGTGCCGCGGCGTGGTGTTCGCGGCTTCCGCACTGGGAACGATGGATCTGCTGTTCCGCCTTAAGCAGAGAGGCTCGCTGCCGGCTATCAGCGGCCAACTGGGCAACCTGGTGCGCACCAACGCCGAGTCACTGATTGGGGTGCGCGTGCCTTACAGTCGCGAAGACCTCTCGAAAGGAATCGCCATCGGCTCCGGGATGTATATCGACGAGCACACGCATATCGAAGCCACGCGCTATCCCGCGGGCTCGGACGCCATGGGTCTGCTCGCTACCCTCCTGACCGGAGGCAGGCCGGGACGTACGCGGATTCTTTCCTGGCTCGGAACACTGGCGGCGGCGCTCGTGCGCCACCCTTGGCACACGATACGCTGCCTGCACCCCTTCGGGTGGGCGCGGGAATCCATGATTCTATTGTGCATGCAGAGCCTGGACGGCCATATTCGGATGCGCCTCGGACGGCCGTGGTTCTGGCCATTCCATAGGGTGCTGATGAGTCATGGACGCCGCATCCCGACGTTCATCCCGCAAGCCAATGAGTTCGCCAGAACGGTCGCCAAGCTGACCGGCGGCACCCCCATGAGCATGGTCACCGAGATCCTGTTCAACGTACCCGGCACGGCCCACATTCTGGGGGGATGCCCGATGGGAGCGGCACCCGATCTCGGAGTAGTGGATGCGCAGAACCGCGTCTTCGGCTACCGCGACCTGTATGTGTGCGACGGCTCGGTGATCTCCGCCAATCTCGGGGTAAACCCGAGCCTGACGATCTGCGCCCTCGGCGAGCGCGCGATGAGCTATATCCCCGCCAAGTCCTTGGAGTCCGAGGGCTTACCCGGCGGTGACGCTAGTGATGCTCGGCGATGTTCCGCCCGAAATTGAAACAGGGACCGACCGAGAAGCGCGTGGTCCACCGGCCGTTGGCCAGCAGGTCGTTGAACAGGTGGTCCCACACCAGGTCGCCCTGGGTCCGGATGCCGAAGTGCTTGGTGAGGAGCAGATCGAAGCCGTAGCCGAACCCGTAGAACCCGGTCCAGTCCGTCTTCCTTCCCGACGGGGTCAGTTGCGCGACAATCGCCGCCGCAATCGGATCCGCCGGGTGCGGTGTCGCGACTTCTCGGATGGCCCCTAACGACGGCCTCACGAATAGCGTCACTTTCGAGAAATGGCGATACGCGAGCTGAGGCCCCATGGCAAACGTCTGGGTCCGGGACCGGGTGGGCACCGCCAGCTGGTAGCCGGGCGGAAGTAAGCCGGCCGCCGCCAGTCCGGCGAGCTGCGCCCCGAGTTGCTGCTGCAGCGCGCTCGGCAGCAGGTTAGGTGTAATCGTCAGGTCGCCAGCCGAAATACTGTAATCGAACCCGACGGAGTACCAGGTCTTTGGCCTCACACCAACTTGTGCGTGAAAGCCGTTTTCGAACAGACCGACCGACGGACTGTATAAAAACGTATACCCGGTGAATAAATCGTAGCGGGATACATATGTCTGCTGCGCAGATGCGGACGGCGCCAGCAGCAAAAACACCCACATGTAACGGATGGCCCTGGAAAATCGCATTCAGCCTCCTCTTAACGACTTTGCTGGCGACCCTCCACGACGAGAAGTTCACGAATTTCGCCGTGGTCGCGGCGGATGGTCGCGTAGCTCGATTATTGTGCTTTCCCGATCGTAGTTCAAGACCTCTTATTACGAATTGTCATTGCCATAACCTGCGCGCTCTCCTACAATTCGGTTTTGGAACGTGTGGGAACCCCTTATGATCCCCAACTTCCTGCTCCAGCGGCTGTATACGATCGGCAGCCTCAAGAACACGGATCGCGGCGCCCAGTTCCGGTTGAAGAACAGGCTGAGCGATGCGGAGCTGGTCGGACTCCGCAGCCTCGCCATCGACGGGCAGCCAGTCCCGCTCGAGCAAGTTCAAATCGACCTGGGCGACGGGCGGGTGCTTAGTCCCGGCCAGGTCAACGAGGCGCACCCCCTCGCTTTCCCCCTCAGTTCCACCGTTACCATCCAGACGGATCTTCCTGAACTTCCCAAGACCAGACACCACATCGAAATCGCCTTCGATGCCCGGCCCTTTGGGGCCCTCAAGCTGAAGGTCGAAGATACCGTGGCGGAGGAAGACGGGTGCGGCAAGCGAGTCCCGCGGAGTGAAGCCGACGACTACACTCCGGAAATCGTGAACCGGCGCCGGGCGATGGTCGAACGGAGCGCCGGCCTCAAGCTGCAGCACCTTGTGCACCACTCCTTCGACCCCCACGTGACCCGCGGCAATTGCGAGAATTTTCTCGGTGTGGCGCAGGTGCCCATCGGGCTGGCAGGCCCGCTGCTGATGCACGGGGAGCACGCGGAAGGCGAGTTCCTGATTCCGCTGGCCACCTCCGAGGGCACCCTGGTGGCGTCCTACAGCCGCGGCATGAAGATCCTGGGATTGTGCGGAGGCGTCCGTGCGACCGTGGTTGCCGACGCCATGCAGCGGGCGCCGGTCTTCGTGTTTCGCGATGCGCGGGCCGGCCGCGACTTCGTCGTCTGGGTGGCGGAAAACCTCTCCGCCATCCGCAGAGAAGCGGAAAGCACGTCCAGCGTTGCCAGGCTGCAGTCCATCGACCCCTACGTTGCCAGCAAGTTCGTTTACCTGCGATTCAACTTCAGCACGGGCGATGCCGCCGGGCAAAACATGGTCGGCCGCGCCACCTTTGCCGCCTGCAATTGGATTCTCGGCCGCTTTCCGGACGTCACCGACTTCTATCTGGAATCCAATTTCGCCACCGACAAGAAGGCTTCGCAGATCAACATGCTGAGAACCCGCGGCAAACGGGTCACGGCCGAGGCGACTCTTACGCGCGACGTCCTGGTGCGCCATCTTCGAGTGGAACCGCAGCAACTGGCGCACCACTATGGCGTAGCGAACATCGGGGCGTTTCTCTCAGGTGCGAATAATAACGGGGCGCAATCCGCCAATGGCATCACCGCCATGTTCATTGCCACCGGGCAGGATGTAGCCAATGTCGCCGAATCCGCGGCCGGGATTCTCTATTCGGAGCTGACCCCGTCCGGCGGCCTCTATCTCTCGCTCACCATCCCGTCGCTGATCGTAGCCACCCACGGGGGCGGAACCGGCCTCCCAACCCAGCGGGAATGCCTGGAGATTCTGCAGTGCTTCGGAAAGGGTAAGGTCAACCGGCTCGCGGAGATCGTGGCCGGCGTGGCCCTGGCCGGCGAGATTTCTCTTGGGGCCGCGATTTCTTCTTCGGACTGGGTGTCGAGCCACGAGAAACACGGCCGGAATCGATAGCGTCCCATCCCAAGCGATGTGTGAGCGACCGCGCAGGATAGAGCAGCGCGTTCCATTCCACCGAGAGCAAATCTCTCATTCCGAGCGGACTGTAAAAGAGGCCGAAACTGGCGGCCCATCGAGTCAGGAAGTGGCGCGCCATCGCCCGGTCGATACGCACCCCAGAGCCGGCGACGTCCTGTAGAACCCCATCCAGGGTAAACAGGCTCTTACGGAACAGAAACAGCGCAGGCGCAAAATGTACACCCTGCAGCGCAATTTCGTCCATCAGCCTCATGCCGTCCAGGACCCCCGGCGAGGCATTCGCCGGAAGGTGGTCGAAGTAGTGGTCGACGGAGCGATCGATCACCCACAATGGCTGCCTGCTCCGGCCCCGGTCCTCCCGGCGCAAGCCCCGGATCGCCGCGCGCACGCCCTCCCGGCTGCGCAGCGCCATCATGACAGCCAGCAGCATCAGGTGCCGCCGCGAGCTCAAGGTCAGGCGCTCCGCCAAAGCCCAGTCGAGAATTACCAGCTCGCGGTTAGCCTCGTCGTACAGCAGGTTTCCCGCGTGGGGATCGGCATGGAAGACGGACTGGTCCTTGCCGGAGAAGAGCGGCACCGCAATGAGGGCTTCGATCAACTGTTCGGCGATGCGTAGCCGGCGGATCGGCGAATGGGGAACCGCGTCGGTGACTTTGACTCCGCTCTCCTCGCTCATCGCCGTGATATCCTCGCCGCAGAGCTCCCCGATCACTCGCGGCACGCGAATTCCGATCGTCGAGCGGTAGGTGCGCGCCGCTTCCGCAAGAGTGGCCTGCTCGCGGGCGAAATCCAGCTCATGCTCGAGCAGCAGCCGGACTTCGGTGATCATCTCGTTCACTTCGCGGACGGCGAAGCTGTAGCCGCGCTCCGGCGAGGTCAGGTACGCACCGAGCTCCTGCAGCAGCCGCATGTCCTCGGCGAAACAGGCGGGAACGTACGGTTTCAGCACTTTAAAGACGCCGCGCTCCCGCTCCCGGTCGGGGTTCCGCCAGTTGAACCGGATCACCGCGCTGACACTGGCCTCGGAGAGGATGCGATCTTCGATCCGGACGGCGTAGCGGTCGAGCCGGTCTCCCAGCCGGTCGCGGAGGATGGCCTGGATTTCAGCCGCCGTGGTGTCGGACATCCCGTTTTCCAGGTCGGTCAAGGCCGTGCGCAGGGCGGCAGGAATCCTGCGGTTCCGCGCCAGCACCTGGCCGATCTTCTGCAGGCCCGGCATACGGGAGATCAGCCGGATCAATCGTCTCTCCGGCGGGGTGTCGAGAGGCAGCGCCATCTGTTCGGCCAGCTTCGCCGACACGCGCTGTGCGGGGAGCTTCGAGAAGATGAAGCGCATGGCATCTTCGACCAGCGGTCGCCAGCGCGCCGCGGACTCGGGAACCAGCACGTCAACGGGGACAAAGGTGGAAACGTCAAACGACAGGGTCACGGCGATCCTCAACCCGCTCCCTTGCGGTTGCGGCTCTTGGGACGCGGCTTCGGGCGCGGCTTCGCGCGCCTCGTCTCCGCTTCCAATTCGGCCACCTTCCGCCGCAGTTCTTCGAGCTCGCCTTCGCCCGGCTGCGGCGTCAAAAAGTTCCGCACCATCTGAAACGGTGATGTCAGGCGGCTTTGCACCGTCTCCTGCACCTTCTGGTAGGCGTCGAACGCCGACTTCAGGTACCACATGATGAACTCCTGGCCGGCACGGTCCGTGGCCATGATCAACTGCCTCAGCAGTTCCAGCGGCAGGCCGGTGGGCTGGCCTTTCGCGTCTTCCACGATGATCTGGGTCAGGATAACGCGTGTGAGGTCTTCCCCCGTCTTGGCATCCACCACCTGGACATCGGCGCCCTGGCGGATGAGGGCCGCGACGTCCTCCAGGTTGACGTAACGGCCCGCGGATGTGTCATATAACCGCCGGTTCGGATATTTCCGGATCACTACCGTCGCCTGCTGCATTGCAAAACCGCCCTCTTCCATCTTGACACAAAATGCCAACAGATCTATCATTCTATTGGATGCTGCAATGCAGCAATCCAAGGAGTGATTATGCCAGTCAAAACCAAGCCCGAGGCCGCCGCGCGTGCCCGGGATACCTCTCCCTTCTCCCTGGTTGCCGAATGGGTCCGCCAGGGGACGGAAAGCTTCTTCGCCACCCAGCGGATCCTGATGGACCTGGTGATGCGGCAGAACGCCGGCACGTTCAACGCTGTCCGCGAACGCCTGTCCACCGCGCGCACTGCCCCGGTGGCTGCGACTACCGAAATCGCCGGCGAAGGGATCTCGAACTTCATCGCGGCCCAGCGGGTGCTGCTCCAACTCGCGCAGCGCCAGAACGAAATCCTGGTGGGTGGCGTCCAGGAGCGGACCGCCGGCGTGCCGCCGCTCGCCGCTGTGACGGAGCTGCTGCGCCGCGGTATCGATACGTTCATCGACATGCAGGAGCACTTCCTGACCATTGCGGCTAAGCAGACCGACACCTGGATTGACGCGGTCAAAGAGGGCCGGCCGTTCGACGGCAAGCCCCTTGCGGAACTGGCCCGCGAAGCCATGGAGACCTTTGTCCGGAGCCAGAAGAAGTTCCTCGATGTAGTGGCTGAGGAGACCGCACATGCCACCGGCGCCAAGAACGGCAAGGGCGGCGCACACGCGAAGAATGCCGAGATCGCAACCCTGGCTCGTGAAGCCGTCGAGGCATTCATCGATGCCCAAAAGAAGCTGCTCGATATCGCCGCACAGCAGATGGCCGTCAACGCGAAGGTCGTAAAGAAGACCGTGGAGGTGATGAACCCGTTTCCGCCGCTCACCCTGAGCGACCTGACCCGGCAGACCGTCGGGAGCTTTGTGGCCGCTCAAAAGGCGCTTCTCGAAGTGATGTCCAAGCCGGCCGCCAAGGTGACTGCGGAAGCTCCTCGGGCCTCGAAACGTAAGGCTCCGCCGCGCAAGCGGACCGCCAAGGCCGCGACGCCGGTGCCCGCCTGATCCACCGGACAGACCCGTGTGGGAAAAGCCCACATGGACAGATCGCCTCGTCTCGGGGAGAATGCGATAAGTAGTCCGAGTAGCCATTGACGAGGGGATCGCTGGAAAAAAGGGGCCGTCGGTTGCCGAATGATTCGGTAGGCGCTGAACTTCCATTCTGGCAGGAGGCTCTCTTCGGCATTGAGGTCCTCCTGCTTCACGCGGCCCCCGTGTATTACGGTATTGGCGTCCCGCGGGGAGACGACTCAGGGGTAGTCATCATCCCCGGCTTTATGGGTAGCGACATCTACCTGGTGGAGATGTATGCCTGGCTCCGGCGCATCGGCTACCGGCCCTACTACTCGGGCATCGGACTGAACGCCGAGTGCCCCAACCTCCTGATCCGCAGCCGCCTGCAGCAAACGATCGAACGGGCTCGCCGCGAGACGGGTGGGAGGATTCACCTGCTTGGCCACAGCCTTGGTGGCTTGCTCGCCCGGTCGGCGGCGGCCGAGGAACCGTCGGAGGTGGCTTCGGTAATTACCCTTGGTTCACCCTTTCGCGGTACGGTGCTTCACCCCCAGGTGAAACGGGCGGTCGAATCCGTCCGCAAACGGATCCTCATCACGCAGGGAAACTCCGTTCTGCCCACCTGTTACACGAGCCAGTGCACCTGCTCGTTCCTCACTTCGCTCCGCCGCGACTTCCCCGAAACCATTGCCGAGACAGCCATTTATACACGCATGGACGGCTTCGTCGACTGGCGCTACTGCATCACCGGCGATCCGGACAAAGATTTCGCCGTGAGCGGAACGCACATCGGACTGGCGTTCAACCCGGTGGCTTACGGAATCATTGCGGACCGCCTTGCCCTGCAGAGACCGGACCGCTAGCCGGCTGCGCCATCACCTGTCCGAACTGCGCCTTTTCGGTGGAGCCCTCGAGCGCCGTGGTTGCCGCGCGCCCGCCGGCAATCGTCATCTGCACGGCATCGAAGTAGCCAGTGCCTACGAACTGCTGGTGGCGGACGGCGGAGTACCCGTCGCTGGCCGCCAACGCGAACTCCCACTCCTGCAGGCGCGCGTACGCCGTCATCCCGGTGCGGGCATAGTCTCGTGCCAGTTCGAACATTCCGCCGTTCAGGGAATGGAATCCGGCGAGCGTGACGAATTGGAACCGGTAGCCCAACTGCGCGAGCTGCGCCTGGAACCCGGCGATCTCGGCATCGTTAAGCAATCTCTTCCAGTGGAAGGATGGGGAGCAGTTGTAGGCCAGCAGCTTTCCCGGGTAGTGGGCGTGGATTCCCTCGGCAAAGCGCCGCGCCTGCTCGAGATCCGGCTCCGAGGTTTCACACCAGATCAAGTCCGCGTACGGGGCGTAAGCCAAGCCGCGCGCGATGGCCGCGTCCAGGCCGCCTAGATAGTGAAAGAAACCCTCCTCGGTCTTCCTGCCGTCCAGAAACGGCTCATCCCGCGGGTCGGCGTCGCTGAGCAGCAGGCGCGCGGAGTCGGCATCGGTCCGGGCGATGAGGACAGTTGGAACGCCGAGCACATCCGCCGCCAGGCGCGCCGCCACCAGCTTCTGGATGAACTCGCGGACCGGCACCACCACCTTGCCGCCCAGATGGCCGCACTTCTTTGCGGAAGATAGCTGATCTTCAAAGTGCACGGCCGCGGCCCCGGCTTCGATCATGGCTTTCATCAGTTCGAACGTGTTGAGCGGGCCTCCGAATCCCGCCTCGGCGTCGGCCACGACCGGTGCCAGCCAGTGGGGCCCGGGCTTCCCCTCCATGCGGGTCACCTGGTCGGCCCGCAGCAGCGCATTGTTGATGGCGCGCACCAGCGCGGGCACGCTGTTGGAGGGATAGAGGCTTTGGTCCGGGTACATCTGGCCGGCCAGGTTGGAATCACCCGCCACCTGCCAGCCGCTTACGTAGATCGCCTGCAGGCCCGCCTGGACCTGCTGAACGGCCTGGTTCCCCGTTAACGCCCCCAGGCTGCGCACGGCGTCCTCCTCGTGCAGCAGCTTCCAGAGGCGTTCCGCCCCCAGACGGGCGAGGGTGTACTCAATCTGAACCGAGGGGCGCAGGCGCTCCACGTCTTCCGAACTGTAGGGCCTTACGATTCCATGCCAGCGAGCGTTGTTTTTCATATCGATCCTTTCTGAGTGCGAGTGGCCGCCACTACGACCAGTCAACCGCCTCGCCGCGCGTTCTGCAAACCTCCCGGCACGGAACGGGCGAGTCGTCCGGATCGGACCTGTGAAGAGGCGCAACCGGCCGCCGGCGCGCTACGATCACCGGCAGGAAGGGAGCATTCCGTGATTGCTACACAAACCGACCCGGTGCGGATCGAAGGTCCGATCGTCGGGACGGAAGAACGTATTCTCACACCCGAAGCCATCCGGTTTCTGGTGAAACTGTCCAACTTGTTCGAGCCCCGCCGCCGCCGGCTTTTAGAGGCCCGGCGCGTCCGTCAGCAGCAGCTCGACGCGGGCGACCTGCCCGGCTTTCCGGTGGAAACCGCGGAGATCCGCAAATCCCATTGGAAAACCGCCGAGCCTCCGGCCGACCTTCAGGACCGAAGGGTGGAGATCACCGGTCCCACCGAGCGGAAGATGATCATCAACGCGCTCAACTCCGGCGCGAATGTCTTCATGGCCGATTTCGAGGATTCCAACTCACCCACCTGGCAAAACATGCTCGAAGGTCAGGCGAACCTGTGCGACGCCGTGAATGGAACGATCACTTATGACAGCCCCGAGGGCAAGCACTATCAGGTGTGTGAAACGCCCGCGACGCTGATGGTCCGGCCTCGCGGCTGGCACCTGGTGGAGAAGCATTTTCTCATCGAAGGCGAACCGGTCTCGGCGTCGCTCTTCGACTTCGGCCTTTTCTTCTTTCATAATGCGCGGGCCCTGATCCGCAACGGCACGGGACCGTATTTTTACCTGCCGAAGCTGGAAAGCCGCCACGAGGCGCGCCTTTGGAACGACGTTTTCCTGGCCGCGCAGGATGCGCTCGGCATTGCGCGGGGCACTATCCGGGCGACCGTCCTGATCGAGACTATCCTGGCCGCCTTCGAGATGGACGAGATTCTCTGGGAGCTGCGCGAGCACTCCGCCGGTTTGAATTGTGGACGGTGGGATTACATATTCAGCTACATCAAGAAATTCAGCAAACGGCCCAACTGCGTGCTGCCCGACCGCTCGAAAGTGACCATGACCACCCACTTTCTCTCTTCCTACGTCGAGTTGCTGATCGCCACCTGCCACCGGCGCGGCATTCATGCCATGGGCGGGATGGCGGCGCAGATCCCGATCAAGAACAATCCGGAAGCCAACAACGCCGCACTGAGCCGCGTGCGGGATGACAAGCTGCGCGAGGTCTGGGCCGGCCATGACGGCACCTGGGTGGCGCACCCCGGCCTCGTCCCCGTGGCGAAATACATCTTCGATACCTATATGCCGCTCCCCAACCAGTTGGACCGGCTCACGTCCTCCACCACCAGCGCAGCGGACCTTCTATCGACGCCCGAAGGCCCGGTCACCGAAACCGGCTTGTCGATCAATCTGGACGTCGGGCTGCGATATCTGGCGGCCTGGCTGGGTGGGAATGGCTGCGTTCCGATCTACAACCTCATGGAAGACGCCGCCACCTCCGAGATCTGCCGCACCCAGGTCTGGCAGTGGCTTCGCCACGGGACGGTGCTCGACGATGGGCGGCCGGTTACCCCTTCCCTGGTCCGCGCCACCCTGAAGGAACAGGTGGCCATGCTTCGTACGGAGCTGCCCGAATCGCGGCTCAAGACTGCCGCAGAACTCTACGAACAGATGATATTCGAGGCGGATCTGGCGGAATTTCTCACGCTTCGCGCGTACGATCACCTGAGTTAACAGGAGAAGCCGCTTCCCCCTGGACATGCTTCCCGCAACGAGCCATACTGCGGTTATGGGTCCCCAAGTGGAACCTGCGGCGCTGGTAGGGCGCTTGCGGGAGGATCTGGGGCACCGCCGGATCGGGCAAGGCATCCAATTCCTCGAGCAGTCCCGGCCGATCATCGAGAACCTCGGACCAGGCCCCGGCTGCGGCGTGCTGGTCGGGTTGATCGCGCAATGGGTTGACGCGGGATTCGACAGCTACACTCTCCTCGAACGTTTGCTGGCGCGATTTTCGAATGCCGCGCGGCCGGCACTCCCGCTTTTAGACTATCTGCACCTTCGCATGGCGGAAGGGGCTCTGGCCATGTCGCAGGAAAACTTCGATCGCGCCATGAGCCATTTTCAGCTCGTGCAGTCCCTGGAAGACGAGGCGGGAGACCCGGAACTTTCCGCGATCGCCAACTTCTGGACGGCCCGCTGCCTGCGCAAGACCGGGCGCTATGACGATGCCCTGAAGTACACGGAACAGGGCGAAGCCCTGGCGCTGGCCTGCGGTTATGCGCAGATGGCCGCCGTCATGCAAGCCACGCGAAGCTGGCTGGCGTTCCAGAAGGGAAAGTTCCAGGAGGCCGTGGCCCTGCTTCAGCGCGCCGGAGACGCTCTGCGCAACACCGACGACTTCGTCAGCCGCGGCAATATCCAATCGGCTTACGGACGCATCGCCCAGCGCCGCGGAAAATTCGAAAGGGCCGTCGAGTATTTCGAGAAGGCCATCGCCGAATACCGTCTGGGTGGCCGGAGCGACCTGCAGCTTGCGCGCGCGCTCTCGAACCTCGCGTTCGTCAAGCGCCTGCTGGCCCTGGGTGGCCAGAAGGAACTCGACAGGGCAGCCGCCGCCCACCGCACCGCCCGCGACCACGCCGAGCCGGCACCCGACCGCATCCGCAAACAGCGTCTTCGCATCGAACAGATCCGCGCCGAGGCGCGCGACCACCTCGAGGAGGCGATGGCGATCGACAGCGCCCATCAGAACCACCGCGGAATCGCCGGCGTCCACATCAATCGCGGCTTCCTGCACCTGGATTCCGGAGACCTCGACAGCGCCTCGTCGGAAGCGGCCGAGGCCTTTTCCCACGGGCATGAGAAATCCGACTACATCGTGATGGCGCGCGCCCGGACGCTGCAGTGCATTATCGAAAATGCCGCCACCGAAGAGCAGGTCGGCGATCCGTCGGTCCATCACGAGGCCGCGGAAGCTTATGCCCGGGATGCCGTAGACTTCGCCGGGCATACGCAAAACCGCCGCCTGCTGGCGCGCGCCCACATCTCTCTGGGACTCACGCTGGCCGCCGGACCGTCCCCGGATCTCGACGGCGCCCGCCGGGCGGCGGAGGAGGCGATCGCCCTGGTCCAGCCCGAGAGTTCTGAAGGCTACTACGTTTGGGACGATCTCGAGGCGCTCAAGGCCCGCGTTCTACGGGCGCATCCGGTCGATGCCCAGCTCCGCGCCTGGAGCGCCGGAATTGTGGAGAACCAGTCTTTCCAGCAGGTGGAAGAGGAGTTCGCCCGCATCGTGATTCCCAAAGTCTGGGAGCGCGAGGGCCGCAAGATTTCGCGGGTGGCCGCCAAGCTTTCCATCTCGCCCAAGAAGGTCCGGCGGATCCTTCACTCGGCAAAAGTCAGCGAGCGGCGCGGCGATTGACGCATCAGCCGAGGACCCGCGTCCGGCGCACGATCTTCAGCAGGCGCGTCATCCAGCGCGCATGAACCTCCGGCCGGACGCCCCGCGGCGGACCGACCGGCAGCCACCGCTGGGCCGCCACCGTCTGCGGCTGGGTGAACTTGAGGATGCCCTCGGCGCCGTGCCTTGGATGGATCCCGGATTCCTTCATGCCGCCGATGGGTGAATCCACCGACCCCCAGGCCGCGGCGTACCCTTCGTTCACGTTGACGCTGCCGCACCGGATCTCTCGCGCCATCCGCACCCCGCGGCGGGTGTTGCGCGTCCAGATGCTGGCGCTCAGTCCGAAGCGGGTGGCATTGGCGCGCTCAATAGCCTCTTTCTCGTCGCGAAAGGGATAGACCGAGACCACCGGTCCGAAGGTCTCCTCGGCATAGAGCCACATGCCCTCCCGCACATTGGTCAGGATCGTCGGTTCGTAGAAGAGCGGCCCCAGGTCGGGACGGCGCCGGCCTCCCGCGACCAGCGTCGCACCCTTCTCCAGGGCATCGCTCACGTGCTGCTCCACAGCTTCAAGCTGGCGCGCGGAAGTGAGCGATCCCACATCCACGGAGTAATCCAGCGCAGCGCCCAGCCGCAGCGCGTTCGTACGCTCCGCGAACCGCCGCACGAACGGCTCGAACAGGGACTGGTGCACGTAGATTCGCTCGATCGAGATGCACACCTGCCCGGCGCCTGCAAAACAGCCGTTCACCGCGCCCTCCACGGCCGCGTCCAGTTCCGCATCTTCCAGCACGATCATCGGATTCTTGCCGCCCAGTTCGAGCGAACAGCCGACCAGCCGCTCTGCCGCCCGGCTGCCGACGATTTTGCCGGTCCGCACGCTGCCGGTGAACATGACGTAGTCGACGCGCCCGGCCAGCGCCGGCCCGATCACCGGACCCTCCCCCGTGACCACCGGCAGGACGTCCGGCGGCAGCCCCGCCTCGCGCAGCAGTTCCACCGCCCAGAGGGCCGTGAAACTGGTCTGCGGATCGGGCTTCAGCACACCCGTGTTTCCGGCCATCAGCGCCGGAACCGCGTCGGTGATCGCCAGGTTCAACGGGTAGTTCCAGGGTACGAAAAACCCCACAACTCCAACCGGCGACCGGAACTCCCACGTCCTGGTCAGGATCGGCAGCGCCCCCCGGCGGCGCCGCGGCCGCAAAATCGCCTTGGCGTGCAGCGCGTAGTACCGCGACACCACGGCGGTGTCCAGAACCTCTTCGAAGGCATAGCGGCGGGCCTTGCCGGTCTCGAGCTGGACCAGGTCCAACACTTCGTTCTGGCGCTCGAGCAGCAGGTCGTGAAAGTTCAGAAAGATACGGGAGCGCTCGGCGAACGGCCGCCCGGACCACCCGGGTTGCGCCTCCCGGGCTCGGTTCACCGCCAGTTCCACATCCGCTTCGCCACCGGCAGGAATCTCTCCCAGCAGGGCGCCGGTCGCAGGCGCCACCACCACGATCGATTCGTGAGTTTGCGCGCAAAGCGTGACGGAGGCCGCGAGACGTGAAGGCGCCATTGACATATACCCGAAACCATCCTACTCTACAATCGGAGTTTCGGGTCCCGTTGCTACCGAGGCATTCTCGGGAAATTTGTATGGAGCGAGGCAATCATGGAAACGTTGGAAATTCCCGTGGACGGGGAGCTCGACGAACGCGCTTCCTGGTCCGATCGTCCTCCGGTCAAGTTCGAGGAGCAGGAGCTTGACCAGGCTGCTTTCCAATTATGGCGGCAGGCCAGCCGCGCCGGTGTCGCCGCCGGGGAGGAGGCATAAAGCCCCCGCGGCCAGATGAAACCTCCGGTTCTGAAACGGCGTTTGTCCGGTACGGATGCGGCGTTCCTCTACCTCGAGCGCAGGGAGATCCCGCTGCACATCGCCGGTGTTTGCGTATTCGAAGATGAGATTCCCTTCGGCGAGTTCGTCGCCGCACTCGATTCCAAGCTGCACCTGTTGCCGCGCTACCGGCAGATCGTGGTGGATCCTCCGCTGCACCTCGGGTATCCAACCTGGGAAGACGATCCCAACTTCGACATCCGCCGCCACATCTTCCACGTTCGCCTGGAACCGCCAGGAGACCAGGCCGAGTTCGAGGCCCTCGCCGGCCGAGTCCTCACCCAGGTTATGGACCGGCGCAAACCCTTGTGGGATATCCAGGTGGTCGACGGGCTCGAAGGCGGGCGCGGCGCGCTAATCGCTCGCGTGCACCATGCCCTGGCTGACGGCGTGGCCGGCGCCTCGCTCATGAAGATCATGCTCGACCCGACGCCGGAGGGATCGCGCGCCATTCGCAAACCGCGCTACCGCCCGAAGGCCCCGGTAAAGGCAAACCACTCGGTAGAGGACGCACTGGTCAGTGCGGCTCACAGTTCCCTCGAAAACATGATCGTGGCCGAAGCCGTCCTGGCCGACTTCGCCCGCTCGCTGCTCGACGAGCGAACGCGCGAAGCGCTCGGGAAGCTGATGACCCTGCTCCCCGAACTGACCGCTTCTTCCGAGAGGTTCCCTTTCAACAAGCCCTGTTCGGGAGAACGCCTGTTCTGCTGGACGGAGTTTCCCCTGGCCGACGCGCAGGCCATCCGTGAAAGAGCGGGAGGCACCCTCAACGACGTCATCCTGACCATCGTGACACGGGCGGTTGCGCGCTACATCAAGCTGCACGGCGAGCCCGTGGCCGGCCGGTTCGTTCGCATGGTCTGCCCCGTGAACGTGCGCCGCGACAACCAGGGCGAGAGCCTGGGCAACCAGATCTCGTTCCTTCCGGTGGCGCTGCCGCTCGACATCCGGGATCCCAAAGAGATGCTGCGGGCGGTCTCCAGCCGCACCGAGATCATGAAAAACGCGCATGCCGCGCACCTGATCACCCTGCTGGCCAGTTGGCTGGGCGCCGCGCCGCCGCCCTTGCAGGCGCTCTTCTGGGACGTCATCCCACGAATCCCGCTGCCGGTCTCCCTGCTCAACATGATCTGCACCAACGTGCCGGGCTCCCCCACACCTTTGTACGCCGTGGGGAGAAAGATGATCGCGTGTTATCCGCATGTGCCGACCGGTTATGAGTTAGGCGTGAACTGCGCCGTGCAGAGCTACGACGGGAACCTGTACTGCGGCCTTACCGCCGACGCGCAAGTGGTTCCGGACTCCGGGAAACTGCGCGATTTCATTCAGTCCTCATTTCAGGAACTGCGCCGCGCCGCTGGCGTGCGAAAACCGCGGCGGAGGAAACAGCCGCCGCGCACCACTGTCGCCGCCGATTGACAGCTTCAGAAGTGAAAGCCGACCGACATCGTCAAGGCTCGGGGCGTCACGTAGTGCGTCCCGCTGAACGTCGACAGAAAGTTATAGAGCGCCACGGTGTTGGTCAGGTTGACTACGGTGAACCGCGCGCTCCACTTGTACTTGTCGCCATGGAAGATATTGTCGTCTCCGACGGCGATGTCGAACAGATGGCGCGGCGCGATGCGCGGCGGGTTGTGATCGTCGTCCTCGGTACCGGCTGCCGGGATCTTCACGAGGGTGGAGCCGTATTGCGCTGCAGGGCAGGTGCCATCCGGACTGATCGGGCTGGTCGGGGTGGCGCGGACGCCGCCGCAGAACAGTCCCGCCTGGAACTGCTGGTCGGGAGTCAGATCGGAAACGTCCACGATCGTATCGGTGCCGTTCGGGCCGTTTGCGCAGTTGCCGCCGGCACAGGGCACCGGTCCGGCCACCAGGCCGCTATCATAGCGCCAGTTGAAGCCGAACCAGGGGCCATTCTTCCAGGGCTGATATTGCAGATGAGTGGTCTGCTCGAAGTTTTGGTCATGGTCGATGCGGAAAACGCCGCCCGACGCGTCCGGCGTGGATCCGATGCCTGTAACCTGCGGTCCGAAAAAGCGTGCCGCCACGTGCGAGAAGTTGACGAACGCGGTTAAGCCGTGGATGTTAGGCACGGTTGCGCGGAAAGCATACCCGGGGATCTTGGACTTCGCCCACTCGATGGGGAACGTGATCGGCGTGCTGCCCAGGACGCTGAAGTCGTAGGCGTTGTTGGTGTACTTCCAGATGTACTCGCCATCCAGTACCAGATAGCGGCCAAAGGCCTGGCTGATGCCGACGTGGAACTCATTGCGGGTGCCGGGAGTCAGCGGCGCTGGGATGCATGGGTAGCCTTGCAGCGCGCTCATCAGGCTGTTGACCACCGGGTCGTTGCATCCCTCGCTGGCCAGCACAAGATTCTCATTGAACGGGGTCTCGAGCGTGCGCGCGTAGGAAGCCCGCAGCACCGTGTTGGTCTGCTTGATGCGATACGACACGCCAAGCCGGGGTTCCGCCTGTTTTGCCGTGGATAAGCCGTTGTAGAAATCGGCGCGCAGACCCAGGCTGATGGTCCAGTTGTTCTTGGTGATGGAGTCTTGGAGGTAGAGTGCGGCTTCCTTGATGTCCCCGTGGCCGCGATAAGTGTAGAGGCCGCTGGTGGAGTTCGGGCAGCCGTCGGATGCCGGCAGAATCCCTGTCCTGGTCAGGTCGTTGCAGCCGAGCAGCGGCACAAAACCCGGATTGGGCTGCAACGCTCCGGCGCATTGGCCGGGCTCGGTCAGCGTGGGATCGGTGTTCGGGCTTCCGTCGGCATTAAAACAGACCGGATTGAAGGTCGGGTCGACGATACCGAAGCTGTCCCTTTCGGTGAGGAAGGTGTGCTCGTACATGACCCCTCCCTTGATGTTATGGATTCCATTGACGTAGGAGATGTCGGCATGACCGCCCGTGTTCGTCAGCCGGCGGTCCTGGCCGACGGTCTCGGACTGAACCCCCGGGGTCAAATCGGCGAATGGGTTAGCGCTCGGGAAGTAGTTGTATTGATCCTGCCGCACGAAACCGCCAAAGGTGAATACGGCGTGGGGCCCCAACACGCGGGTCCACGTCGGGGCGATATTGAACGTGCGGATCTGCGAGCGCTGATCCTGCGATCCGACGACCTGGCCATCCGGGCCGAGCCCCCCGTTGTCGACGGTCAAGCCCGACCAGGCGGTAGCGTTCTGCGCATCGAAAGAGTTAGGAGTCTGGAACCAGGAGCGGGTGAAGCCGAGGTTTACGTTCACCGAGTCCGAGGAGGAGGGCTTGAAGTCAACGCGGTCGAACACGTTCTGCTGGTTCCCTACGTCGTGAAGGACAGAGAATTCCGGGGGATCCAGGAAACGCCCCGTTCTGAGCCCGCTGAGCGAGATGAAATTTCCCCACGACTTGCCGCCATAGCTCAGATTGGCGCTGCCGTTCCCGGTTCCGAAGCTTCCATAGGAACCGGTCACGTCGCCGTGCGGTTGCGTGACGCCCAGGCCCGAGCGAGTGGTCACGACGATCACGAGGCTGGTCTTGTCGCCGTATTCGGCGGGCGGAGCGCCTTCGATCACGGACAGCGATTGCACGGAGTCGCTCGGAATCTGGTTGGAGAATACCTTGCTCTGCTGATCGGTGATGGGCTGGCCGTCCACGGAGAAAGAGTTGGAGGCGTGATCGCCGAAGCCGTGAAACAGGCCATTGGAATCGGCCGCGACTCCCGGCGACGCCAGCGTGACCAGCGAACTGAGCGAGGAGGACTGGCTTTCGAGAGGCATCTTGTCGAATAACGCGCGGTCGACATCGGTGTGTGTGACGGGTTCGGTTTCGACCAGGTCGCCGGCGTCGGCTGTTACGGTCATGGTGGTGGTGGAACTGCCTACCTCGAGTTTCATCTGGAGATCGAACGGCACCGATGAACGGACATCGATGTCCCGCGAGCCGTTCCGAAATCCGGGGGCCATTGCGTGCAAGTGATAGTTGTTGAACGGAAGGTTATCGAACTCGAACCTTCCTTGATTGTCGGTATGTACGCTCTCCGTATAGTGTGAGACGGGGTTCAGAATTTCGACGACAGCATTCGGGAGTGCCGCACCGGAGGGATCCAGAACGGACCCGCGCACCGTTCCGGAACTGCCGCTCGTGGACTGAGCCAGACCCAGGTTAGAGCACGAGACAACCAGACAGGCGAGAACTACCGGCAGAAGCATCTTCATTCTTCGAGTGTCCGCGCGCCGCAGAACCCGGCCTACAACAATCTGACAGGTGGGCGCATCCCCGAGGCAGGTGAACTATTTCCGGGAATGAATGGACTGGAGGCTATGAGCTGAGAATCTGCCGGATACTGCGCGCCAGCCGCTTGCTTCCGATGAACTCCTGGCTGTTGCTGAGTGTAATCAGCCAGCGCTGGCTGCTCAGGGCGCTCATCTTGCGTACCTGGTCGACGTTGATCATCGCATTCCGATGAATCCGTCGGAAGCTGGAGGCCTTGAGCCGCTGCTCGAGGACTTTCAGCGTCTGCGTGGCCGCATATTTCCGGTTGGCTGTGATAATCCACACGATGTCTCCCTCGGCCTGAAACGCGTAGATCTCATCCATGCTGAGCAGGAAATACTCTTCGCCGATTTTGCCGACAATCTTACGGGTCCTCGGACCTGACATCGAATCCGCGACTTCCTGCAGATGTGCCAGCCGTTCCACGGCCTGATGACCGGTGAGGCGCCGGGCGCGGTCGATGGCCGCCGACAGACGTTCCTGGCGAACGGGTTTGAGCAGATAG
The DNA here is from genome assembly GCA_963778675.1 of Bryobacterales bacterium. Lineage (GTDB taxonomy): Bacteria > Acidobacteriota > Terriglobia > Bryobacterales > Bryobacteraceae > CAWCDJ01. The sequence goes on along the minus strand of CAVZVI010000014.1, from coordinate 501,580 downwards.
TCTACCGCTCCCACCTCGAAAGCCTTGAGGGCGTACTGGTCGTAGGCGGTAACGATGATGATCGCCGGCATGTGCATCCCCTGCCGGATGCCGCGAACCACGTCGAGGCCGCCGGTTTCCGGCATCTGAAGATCCAGCAGCACAAGGTCCGGGCGTTGCCCGGCGATTACGTCGAGAGCCTCACGGCCATTGTCGACCTCGCCCGCAACCTCGATATCGTCGATCGATTCCAACTCTTCGCGGAGGATTTTGCGGGCGATCGGTTCGTCGTCGACAATTAGCGTCCGAAGGGGCATATCCGAATCCCGCGGTCCAGACACTTGTAGCACGAGCCGTTTTGCGGGCGAACAAATTTCGCATGAGCGGGCCGCATGGCCTTACCGGCGGCCTGAAAAGTCGGGCAGGCGGGTGCGGTTCAAAGCTGCTCCGGCGCTCTTTCGTTTGCGTTCAGGATCTCTTCCAGGAGGTCTGGAATCTCGAAGACGGCTCGGTTCCGCAGGCGCTCCGTGGCGGCACGGAAGCCTGCGAACGCTGCAGGCTCGAGGAGCCGCTCCACCGCCGGCGCGATTCCGCGGAAATCCGGCAGCACGAGGCCGATGCCCTGCTCCCGCACCCAGTCGGCGTTGTAGCGCTCCTGCGGGAGCGTCCAAGCGTTGCGCTCCACGATTACCGGCAGCCGCATGGCCACGGCTTCGCTGAGGCTGCCCGGCCCGGGCTTGCCGATGAAGTAGTCCGCGAGCTGCATATATCGCGGGACCTCTTTGGTGAAGCCCTCGACGAAGAGCGGCACGCCGTGCGGCAGGGCCCGCAGGCGCGCGGCCAGCTTTTCGTTGCGCCCGCAGATCAGGAGCAACTGGCGGCCGTTCAGGCGGCGCGCGATATCGTGCATCACCGCCGCGCCCTGGCCGCCGAACAGGACCAGGCCTACGGGCTCTTCCGCGCGAAACCCCAGTTTGGCGCGCGCCGCGGCCCGTTCTTCGGGTGAAAGCGGCGCGATTTCGTAAAACCGCGGGCTCAGAATCATGCCGGATACCCGGTAGACATTCCGCTCGGCGTGCCCCAGGGCGAGCGCCTGCTCCACGGCGCGGTCCGATCCGCAGATGACATACTGTTCCTGGCGCTCCAGCCAGAAATGCGGCGGATAGTCCGCAATATCCGTCAGAATCGTCACCAGCGGCACGCCCGGCAGCGCGCGCCGCAGGCTCTCCCCCAGCGCCCGGTTGAAATTCGGAACCAGCGAAACCACCATGTCGGGCCGGCTCTCGCGCCAGAACCGTTCGAGCAGCCGCACCTGCTTGGGGTGAAACATCCGAATCACCAGGTGCATGCCCGCCGTGAGCTGCGGCGACCCGAGGGTCCAGCCCTTCTTGAGCAGCGAGTTGTACACGTCTTCCAGGCGCAGCCCGGTCAATTTGCGGAAGACATCGATGGCGTCGAGCACTTCCTGCAGGTTGACCATCCGGATTTCGAACGGGCGCGCCTGCCGCTCCATCACTTCCCGCAGGGCATTGGCGGCCGCGCGGTGCCCGCCGCCCGCGTCGAAGTAGATGAAGTCCAGTCTCTTCATCAGCTTCGATTGTGCCATGTGGCGCTATCCGCCGGCCAAAAAACACCGTTGTTAACGCATGTTTTTTCCACATGTCACGGAACTGTAGCGGTCCGCCGGGTAAAAAGGGGGTATGAGGTGCGACTTACATGTCCACACCGTGCACTCCGGTATGTGCACCGTGCCCGCACTGAGGGCTGTCTGCCGCGAAAGCTACAACGAGCCCCTGGCGGTCTACGAGAAGCTGAAGCGCCTCGGCATGGATCTGGTTACCGTTACGGATCATGACTCGATCGATGCCGCCGAAGCCCTGCGCGGGCGCCCCGACTTCTTCCTGAGCGAGGAGGCCACCTGCATCCTGCCGAGCGGGGCGGAACTGCACGTGGGGGTGTATGACATCGGCGACCGCGACCACGTCGAGATCCAGCGCCGCAGAAACGATTTCGAGTCGCTCTCGCGCTGGCTCGGCGAACGGCGCCTGTTCTTCAGCGCCAATCACGTCTTCTCGAGCCTCACGGGGAGGCGCGCGCTGGAAGATTTCGAGCTGTTCGAGACCGCCTTCCCCGCCATCGAGACGCATAACGGCCACATGCTGGCGGGCGCCAACGCCAATGCCGCAGCGCTGGCCGATTTCGCCGGGCGCGCCGAAGTAGGGGGCAGCGACGCGCACGCCCTGGCCTCGGTAGGCTGCGCCTGGACGGTGGTTCCGAACGCGCGCACCAAGGAAGAGTACCTCGCCGGTTTGCGCCACGGCCGGGGCCGCGTGCGAGGCGCCTCCGGAAGCTGGTGGAAGCTGACGCGCGACGTTCTCACCATCGGCGCCGCTATGGCTCGTGAGAATCCGGCGGCCGCCGCGCTTCTGCCGCTGGGCTTGCTGGTTCCCCTGGTCACCCTTGGCAATTACGCGCGGGAGGGCCTTTTCGCACGGATTTGGATGGCGCGCTACCTGCGTGAAAGAATACAAAGAGGAGCGTCGTGTGCGCCTCAGCCCGTTGTGGAGGCCGCCATATGACGCTGCCGGGCATCATGCTGACGTTCATCGCCCACCGCGACCACAAGCTCATGCGGCGCATCAACCGCTGGCCGGCGCCGCGCTGGGTGCGGATCTGGATGCTGTGCGCCACCCGCGGCGGAGACGGCTGGCTCTGGTACGCCATGGGCCTGGTGATCCTGCTGTTCGGGGGCGACAACCGCTTCCTCGCCGTGGGCGCCGCTGCGCTGGCGGCCGGAACCGGCATCGGCATCTTCCTCCGCCTGAAAAAAGCCACCGGGCGCAAGCGTCCAACCCAGTTCGAGCCGCACTGCTGGGCGACCCTGCTGCCGCCCGACCAGTTCTCGTTCCCCTCCGGCCACACCATCACGGCCTTCGCCGTAGCCGTCTCCCTGAGCCTGTTCTACCCGGCCCTGGCGATCGGACTCTTCTTCTGCGCGTTGAGCGTGGCCGCATCGCGCATCCTGCTGGGCATGCACTTCCTGAGCGACGTGCTGGCCGGCGCCGCGATCGGCTCTTTGCTGGCGTGCGGCTCGGTACGGCTGTTCAGCCTGCTATAAGACCGGGGAGTCGTTCCCCAGCAGCGCCCGGCGGACGATCTTGATCGGCGGGTAACCCTGCGCCAGGAAGGCGTCGTGGAAGCTCTGCAACGTATATTTCCCGCCTTTCATCTTTTTGTAATCCTCCCGTAACTTCAGAATCTGGAGTTTCCCCAGCGTGTACACCAGGTAAGTCGGATCGGAGGTGCCCCGCTTGGCCTCCTTCTCGGCCACGGGCCTCACCTGGTAACCCTCTTTCACGAAAAACTCGACCGCCTCCGCTACCGTCATCTTGCCGGTATGCATCTGGATACCCGCGATGTAGCGCGCATCCCGCAGCAGCGCGTCCTGCAACTGGCCGAGCCGCAGCTTCGGGTCGCCGTTGCCGTAGCCTTCGTCGAGCATCATCTGCTCGCTGTAGTGCGCCCACCCTTCGGCGTTGGAGCTGCACCCGATCAGCTTGCGCACCTTGGTCGGCGCGTCCTTGATCCACAGAAACTGCGTGTAATGCCCGGGGTAGACTTCGTGTACCGCGGTCGAAATGATGGTGCCGCGGTTGAAGCCTTCGAGATACTCCTCGGTCTGCCGCTTCGTCCAGTCCGGCTCGGGCAGCGTGACGTTGAAATACGCCTCCTTCGCCACCTTCTCGTACGGCCCCGGGGTGTCCATGGAAGCGGTGGTCAGCGCCCGCATGAAGGGCGGCGTTTCTTCCACAATCGGCGAGACCTGCGAGGGGATGGTGACGATGTGATGGGTCTCGACGAACGCGCGCAGCCCTCCCAACACGTCGCGGAAGGCCGGAAGCAGCTTCCCCGCCGCGGGATGGTCATTTTCCAACTCCTGCAGGATCTGCTGCGGCGTGCGCTTGGGATCGATCTGCGCAGCCACGCGCCGGAACTCCGCCTGGTTCCGCCGCAGGTCCTGGTAGCCGATCGCGAGCAGACGGTCGAGCGGCGTGTCCACCATCTCGTCGTACAAGAGCTTCTTGCGGTAGACCTCGGCGCCGATCCGGAAATCGCCCTTGGAGCGCGGCAGCAGGTCGCTCTTCATCCACTTCCCATAGCTGTTCAGCGCATCGATGAGAGCCTGGTTGGATTTCTGAAATTCAGCCATCAGCGGCTTGTCGGTCACGGTCTGAAACGCCGCCGGCACATCCTTCTGGAAGAAGCTGACAATTCCCGGCACCTGCTCGAGCGCCACTTCGGTGAAGACCCGGGGCGGGTCGTTCAGGTTCTGGCGCGCCGATTGCAGCATGCGGAGAGCCAGTTTCTCGCGCGCGACTACCGACCGCAGACGGTCCGGAGCCGGCGCGAACTTCCGGCTCATGATGGTGAAGATGGCATTCGAAATTCCGGAAGAATACGTGTCGGGATTCTTCTCCCACGGCCGGATCTGCTCCAACTCGAGCAGCGTGCCGCGGATCTCGGAAAGCACCAGTTCGCGATCGGCCGCCACCGTGGAGGAGAGACCGTGCGCGCCGAAGGCCTCGACTTCGCCTTCGAACTTCTTCAGCGTGGCGATTTCGGACTGAATCTCGGTCCTGGAGAGCGAGGGCAGTTGCGCGTCGTACTGATGAAAGCCGGCTGAAGTCGCCTGCACCGGATCGAAGCGGAATACCGCCTCATCGAAATAGCGGTCCGCCAGCTTGCCGAATCCGGCATCGCGGGATTGCCCGAAACACGCTGTGGAAAGGAGGCATACGAGGAAAACACGAAAGAACATCACTCTTCAAATTATAGGCGGAACATACCGCGCCCTTCGGGCGTATCTAGCGGTAAGGAAACGCTATGTACTGCACACGATGCGGCCTGGAACTACGGGATGCGGACCGGTTCTGCTCGCGGTGTGGAGCGCGAACCGCCGCCGCCGGCCCCGCGCCGGTCTCCATGCCCCTGATGCTGGATAAGCGCAATAAGAAGATTGCCGGCGTCTGCGCCGGCTTCGCCCGTGCGCTCGATGTGGATGTCACGCTGATCCGGGTGATCTGGCTGGTGATCGCGCTGGCGACGGGAGTGGGCTTCCTCGCTTACTTCATCGCCTGGATCATCATGCCGAGCGACCACGGTGCGGATCCGGCATACGTCTACGACCACGTGCCTCAGCCCGGCTAGCAAGAAATCGCTCCAGGATCCCGCGGCGCGGCCGATAAGGTCGGCATGGAGATCCGCGGAATTGCTTTGCAGGGTCTGAACCAGGCCCAAGGGGATTTTGAAAAAGCGGCGGCTCAGATCGCACAAGCCGCAGGTCCGGACAGCCCGGCCTCCGATTCGGTGAATCTCAGCGACGCGGCGGTATCCCTGCTTGCCGCCCGCAGCCAGTTCGAGGCCAACCTCAAGACGCTCCAGACCGCCGGCCAAATGGCTCAACAGGCGATCGACCTCCTGGCCTGATCAGGGCACCGCGTAGGACCGTCCTATTTCTCGGGACCACCGGAATCCGTGGATCCGCCGGACGCTCTCTTCTCCGGCTCCGGCTTGGCATCCGGGCGTTTCTTCCCCTTCGCCGCCGCCCCGAGCACGGCTGCCAGGGGCACCGCCGCCAGGGCCACGTATTTCCATTTGTTCGCCGGCGCTTTCGGCATATCGGGCGGCAGGACTCCGGAATCGTGGGAATGATCGATCGCCTTCCCGATCCGCATTTCCCTCAGGTCGTACGAAAACTGCTTTCCGCAATCCAGGCACACCACGTAAGTTTCGCCGTGCGGTTCTCCGGCTTTCGTGACGGGACTTACAGGGCGTGTGAGGCGTCGATGGGGGCACCGGAATAACAGGTTGAGCACCGTGTCGATCAATGCAATCCTCCAGTGAGGGCCCGCCTCTCCCTCATTTTGGCAGAATGCAGTGCGGTTCAGGAAACCCTAGCTCTTCGTTGCAGCTTCCAGGTCCAAGCCGATCCGGCATTTAGAACCATGCCCGGTACAATGCCGGACTACGGCCCTGCTGGTATAGTGCCCAGCTTCAATATGCAGAGCCGCGCCGACCGGGATCCCCTCCGCTGTTTCTACACAAATGCCGCCAGGCGACACGTCCCGGATGAATCCTTCGATTCGATACCCCTCACCCAGCACAAGTTGTATGCAGCCACGGGAGCGGATGCGTGGCTCCTTCCGCGCGTCAAGAGCGTCCACTCCAACCAGATCGGACGGTATCAGCCAAACTTGAGGAGGTTTCTGTCCGCCCCCTGGCCCGCCGGCCGGGACGGGCCGGGAATACCCGCAAAAGGGTCAAGCCATCACCCCACCGTTTCCGTTGGAAAACCCCACGGTGCTGCGTTAGTGTTGCAGCAGGTAGTCGAATTGGAGGGCTTTCGATGAAACTGTACCGCAGCAGAAACTATCCCGACCGCTGGTACGCATACAGCGAATCGACCGGGTGGGTCATGTTCCCGAACGCAATTGACGGGTGGACGAAGCGCCAACCTGCCCGTGGCATCGATCCAATCGATGTTCGCGAGGTGCCCGTTCAACTGGCTTTCGATGCCGGGATTCCCGGTTCGCCGAATGCTTCGCTGGAACCAGCCGTGGCCGCCGATGTGAACTTCCCGGAGGCGGCGTGACGTTCTCAATCATCTCGACACCCGTGGCGGCTCACAGCACCAAAAAGGGCAAGGTCACGTGCCTGACCTGCAAACTCAAGGGATGCGTCGGACACTGCCGGCTTCAGGTTGTTGATGGTCCGCGCCCCCCGAGGGCAGCGTAGCCCGGATCGTGGGTTACGCGGGATGTCCAGGTTGAGGAGCGTCGCTACCGGGCTCCCGCACACGCCGCAACGAAGTCGGCGATCTCGTCCAGTCGCTGTTCGCCATGCAACCGGAAGTACGCAAACCGCTCGTGGTGCATCGGCGCAACCCCGATCGTGCGCCCGGCCGTGCCGTGGACGCGGATGAGCACGTAGATACCGTCCTCCAGCAGCGGGTCGTGACCGTTGATCTTGCCCTTGCCCATCTCGTAAATCATGATCTTCGCGGCCGTGGCGTCGCTGGACGCGGCGATGACGCTGAAGCTCCCCTTGTGCTCCCTCGCCCGGGCCGCACCGACCCGCTCGGCCACGAGCCGGAACAGGGCGGCGGCGCGTTCCTGAAACGCCTGACTGTACTCCACCAGCGGCGCGGTCTGGTAGCTGGATTCCGTGAACGGGAACTCCATTGTGCTCAAGCTGGTGCTCCATGGGCGCGGCGGACGCACGCCTGCTGCCAGTTTAGCCTGCCTGAAGTGTCGCCGGTAGAGGCGTTGTAGGGACTTCATTTGGGGCGAAAATCGGACGACCTTCCTGCCCCCAATGCGACAATGAGACTCCGTGCTCGCCGCCTACCTGATCTTCGCCGGCACCTACCTCGTGCTCGCCATTGGCCGCCTCCCCGGATTCCGCGTGGACCGCACGGGCGCGGCCATCATCGGCGCATCCTTAATGCTCGGCGCCAACGTCCTCACCGTGGAGGAGGCCTACGCCGCCATCAATTACGACACCATCATGCTGCTGTTCGGCATGATGATCGTGGTGGCCAACCTGCGGCTTTCCGGCTTCTTCACGCTGGTCAGCGCGTGGGTGGTGGAGCACGCTCACCGGCCGCTGGTTCTGCTCTCTGGGATCGTGGCGGTCTCAGGCGTCTTCTCCGCCTTCTTCGTCAACGACACGATTGGAGCCTGCTGGTGCTCTTCATCGGGCTCTTCATCGTGATCGCCGGCATCGAGAAGACTCCGCTTGCGGCAAACCTGTTCGCCGCAGCCTCGCGCTATCACCTGGAACGAGCGGCTCCTATGGCGATATTTACCGCGGTTCTTTCCAATATCGTCAGCAACGTCCCGGCGGTGCTCCTGTTCAAGGGATTCGTTCCCTATCTCCCCGACGCCACGCGCGCCTGGTTGACGCTGGCGATGTCCTCCACCCTGGCGGGTAACCTCACGCTGCTCGGCTCCGTGGCGAACCTGATTGTGGTCGAACGCGCCCGGCGTACGGCGCACATCACCTTCTGGGAATATGCGCGGACCGGCCTCCCACTCGCCGTTATCACATTGGCGCTCGGAATTGTGATGATAAACTAGCGTGTTGTCTCAGCAGATCTCGCGCGCCGGAGAGTGGTTTCTCCGTTCCGGCATTCAAACGCCAGACGGCGGCGTCGCCCGCTACTATCGTACGGACGAGGCACGGAACGTCGCCGTATCGACGGAGATTACCGGTTACGCCATCAGCGCGTTCGTCTACTTGCATTCCATCACCCAGGACCAGCGGTATCTTGACCGCGCCGCGCAGGCGGCCGGCTTCCTGGTCGAGGCCCGCGACCCGTTCTCCGGCTGCGTGCCCTTTGAGCTCGATGGAAACGACGTGGCGTACTTCTTCGATTCCGGCATTATTGTCCGCGGGTTGCTCTCCGCGTGGCGCGCCCTCGGCAAAGAGCAGTTTCTTCAGACCGCGGTTGCCGTGGGCGAATCGATGATCAAGGGCGGCTTCGATGCCGGCGCCGACTTCCATCCGATCCTCGCCTATTCCGACATGCGTCCCGCCGACCGCGATCCCTTGCGCTGGTCCCACAGTTCCGGCTGTTACCAGCTCAAGGCGGCGATGGCATGGTGGGACCTGGCCGACGCCACCGGCGACGCCAACTTCCGGTCGCACTACGAGCGCGTCCTCGACTACTCCCTGCGCACCTGGAGCGGTTTCCTCCCCGGCCACCCCGAACGCCGCAAAGTGATGGACCGCCTGCACGCGTTCCTTTATTTCCTCGAAGGTCTGCTCGTGCGCGGTAGCGAACTGCGCAGCACCTTCGCGCTCTGCGAGGGTATCCGGCGCACCGGCGTCCTGCTTCGCGATATTGCTCCGGAATTCGTACGCTCGGATGTTTACGCGCAACTGCTGCGCATCCGCCTGTATGCCGATTACGCCGGTATTGCGCCGCTCGACCGCGAGGCCGCCGCCTTCGAAGCCGCCCAACTTGCCGAATTCCAAGCCGCCGGTCCCGATCCGCGCATCGACGGGGGATACTGGTTCGGACGGGCCGGCCGCGCCTGGATGCCCTTTGTGAACCCGGTGTCGACTGCTTTCGCCATGCAGGCCCTCGAGCTCTGGCGGCAGAGCGAGGCTGGCGGTGCGGCGGCCCCCCTGCATCTGCTCATCTGACCTTGAGATCCCGATCCCAGGCCGCTTGGTGGTCCCGCGCGGCGCGCGCCGCCGCCATGATACGTCCGCGCAGGCGCACTGAATTCTCGCAGCCGGCAGAACCGCGGCCGGCCGGCATCTCGGTGGTGATCCCATCGCGAAACGGCAGGGATCTGCTGCGCGCCCAACTCCCCGGTATCACCCGCGATTTTACGTCCGGCGCCTCGGAGATCATCGTAGTGGATAATGGATCCGCCGACGGAACGGCGGGGTGGCTGGCCGCCGAGTGGCCGCAAGCGCGCGTCGACGTCTCGCCCGTCCCGCTCTCATTTGCACGTGCCGTGAACCGCGGGACGGCAGCCGCCCGCTATTCGCACGTCTGTCTGCTGAACAACGACATGCTGCTCGAGCCCGGATTCTTCGCGGCGCTTTCGGCGCCCTTTCGCCGCATCCCGGGACTCTTCTGCGCCACCGCACAGATCCGCTTTCCCACCGGCGTCCGCCGCGAGGAGACTGGCAAGGCAGTCATGGCGCAGGACCGTCCCGAAGACTTCCCGGTCCGGTGCGATGAGCCCCTGCCCGGCGAAGACGGCACCTGGGTGCTGTACGGAAGCGGCGGCTGTTCGCTCTACGACGCCGCCATGCTGCACGCCCTCGGAAACGTCGACGAAGCCTACGAGCCGGCTTATGTCGAGGACCTTGATCTGGGCTGGCGCGCCTGGCAGCGTGGCTGGCCGAGCGTCTACGTAGCCGGCGCGGTAGTCGAGCACCGGCACCGCGCCACCACCTCCCGCTATTTCACGGAGGAAGAGCTGCAGCACATTCTGGAAGTGAACTACTTGAGGTTTCTCGCCCGTACCGTGGCCCGTCCCGCGCTCTTCCGCCGCCTGTGGCGCCAGGCGCTGCGGAGGCTGGAACTCGGCGCGGACCAGCCGGCGTTCCACCGGGCGCTACGGCGCGCGTGGCGTATCGCCGTGGAAGGAGGTCCGCGGATCGAACCGGAATGCGACGAGGACTGGTTCCTGGCGCTCACCGGCGGGTCGGTCGCGCTCTTTCCGGGAACCGGGCAGGGGCGTGTGTTAGTCGCCTCTTCCCCGAAATTGGTTCCACCGTCCCCAGATACTCTGCGTGACTATGCCGAGGTTGCGGTGATTCGCGGCCCGCGCGAGGGTCTCGCTTTTCGAGCGGCGATGGAGATGGCCCGCCGTAAGTGGCCCGGCGCTACTTGCGAGGAAGCGGAACTGTCAGGTGAGCCTGGCTCTCCGGCCCATACCAGGTGAGCCGGTAACCCGCCTTTCCGACCTTCCCCGAAGGCTTCGGAAAATAGAGGTAGCCCGCCACCACGTGGTCCATGCGCCCTTCCGGAAGTGCCTTTCCGGCAAGCTCCTGCCGGATCTCGTATCCGTCCGGAGCGCCGGAAGGAGGCGGTGCCGCCATGGGTCCGGGATCGCCGACCCCCACGCCGACGCCCGCGCCCGTATAGACTCCGCTCTGCCGCTGGCCGTTGTACGTGCCGCTCTCGTATCCGATGGTGGCCGTGTTATAGACCTGGACGTTCCCCGGTTTTCCGATCCCGGGCGGCTCGTGCTTCCGGTCGTACCGGGCTGCGATTGCGTCCGGGCCCGCCGGCCGCACTGTGCCGCCGTCCTTCCCCGACGCCAGGAGGAAGTCGCGGCTTGCCACCTGCACCTCGCGGCCGTCTGGAGGATAGATCGCAACCTCGATCACCACGTAGCCGTCGTGGTTCAGATCGGTTGCAAACAGCTTGCTCACCTCGCTGTGGGGCACCACCGCCGCCGCTACGGTCACACCGCCCGACGCGCCGAGCGCCGGATAGTCGGCAGCGGCCGGCCGGGGCCGGATGCCGCTCTCATCACCGGCGGCCGCCAGAAGCCCGGCAATCGCCAAAAGGCAGAAGATCCGCTGCTTCATCAGTCGCAACCTCCGCTTATATGGTACGACGCGCCGCCGCAACCTTCGTTCCAAGCTTTGCGGAGGATGCCTGCTGCGCTAAACTTTCGCTTGGCCAACCAATCCTCACCGGGTATTCACCCGATCGTTGCCGGAGTCCACGCCTGGACCACTCCCGACGGCAACTGGGGCCTCGGGAACACGGCCCTGGTCTGCGGCCATCGCGAGTCGTTGCTGGTCGATACGCTCTGGGACCTGCCGCGGACAGCGGCCATGCTTGAAGCCTTTCGGCCCTTGCTCGAAGACGCGCCGATCGGCCCGGTCGTCAATACCCATGCGGATGGAGACCACTGGTTCGGCAACCAGCTTACGGAGGCCCGCCAGATCATCGCCACCAAGATCGCCGCCAACCGCATGCGGCATCACGGCCCGCAGGAGATGAAGAAGCTGCGGTTGGTTTCGCGGATCTTCCGCGCGATGGGCCGGCTGCCGCTGCCGCGGCGGCGCCGCTGGCAAGTGGCGGCCGATTATTTCGACGGCATGATGCGGCCCTTCGACTATTCCGGAATCCGGCCGGTTCATCCCACCACCACCTTCTCCGGCCGTCTGCATTTGGAGATCGGCGGCCGCGCGGTGGAGTTGATCGAACTCGGCCCCGCGCACAGCGCCGGCGACCTGGTGGTGCACCTGCCCGACGACCGCATCGTGGCGGCCGGCGACATCGTCTTTTCCGGCTGCATCCCCATCCTGTGGGACGGCTCCGTGCAAAACTGGATCACCGCCTGCGACCGCATCCTGGCCCTGAAGCCAGAGGTCATCGTGCCCGGGCACGGGCCCCTCACCGGCCCCGAAGGGGTGGAGGCGATCCGCGACTACTGGCAGTTCCTCTGGAACGCGGCTCGCCGGCAGTTCAGCCTGGAACAGCCTGTGTCGAGCGCGGCGCTCACCATCGTGCGCAGTGACGGCTACCTCGGCTCACCCTTCGCCGCCTGGATCGGCCAGGAGCGGACGCTGATCAACCTCAACGCCATCTATCGCAAGTTCATGAAGATCGAGCACCGCATGCGCGTCTTCGAGAGGCTGGACGTGCTCCGCCAGGCAGCCCTCTTCGCGGAAGTACTGCGGCGCGGGACGTGAGCGCTACCTTGCCGTGAAACGATACTCGGTGGTCGCGTGGTACGTCTGGCCGGGCTTCAACTCGGTAGTCGGAAAGCTCGGTTTGTTCGGCGAATCCGGAAAGTGCTGCGTCTCCATGCAGAATGCCCCGCGGAACGGGTAGGCCTTTCCGCCCTTGCCGCGCACGGTGCCATCGAGGAAGTTGCCGGTGTAGAACTGCAGGCCCGGCTGGGTCGTCCAGACCTCCAGCACGCGGCCGGTCTTCGGCTCGTACACTTCGGCGGCCTTGTGCAGGCCGTTGCCGCCGCCGTTGAGCACCCAGTTGTGATCGTATCCCTTGCCGTACTTCAACTGCTGGTCATCGGCGCCGATGCGCGCGCCGATCGCCGTCGCCTTCGTGAAATCGAACGGCGTCCCTTTCACCGGTCTTAGCTCGCCGGTGGGGATCAGCCCGGAATCCACCGGCGTGAACCGGTCGGCGTTGATCATCACCTGGTGATCGAGCACGGTGCCTTCACCGGGGCCGGCAAGATTGAAGTAGGAATGGTTGGTCAGGTTGAGCACCGTGTCCTTATCGGTGGTGGCGGTGTAATCGATGCGCAGCCCGTTCTCGGCCGTCAGCGTGTAGACCACCTTTGCCGTCAGGGTCCCGGGGAAGCCCTCTTCTCCATCCTTGCTGACATAGGTCAGTTCCAGCGATGGCCCGCCGGCGCTGTGCAGTTCCTTGGCTTGCCACACGTGCTTGTCGAATCCATCAGGGCCGCCGTGCAAAGTGTTCTGGCCGTCGTTTTTCGGGAGGTGGTACGTCTTGCCGTCGAGTTGGAACTGCGCGTTGCCGATGCGGTTCCCGTACCTGCCGATCAGGGCGCCGAAGAAAGAGGTCTGCTGCCGGTAGCCCGCCAGGCTGTCCATGCCCAATACGACGTCGCCGTATTTGCCGTTGCGGTCGGGAGCGGTCAGCGAGACCACGGCCCCGCCGTAGGTGATGATTCCGGCCTGCATTCCCTTCGCATTCGTCAGCGTGTACAGATCCACCGGCGTGCCGTCCGGCATCTTTCCGTAAGCCTGTTTCATCACGTTGGAGTTTCCTTTCTTCTTCGCGGGCGCCTGGGCGAAGCAGGCGATCGACAGGGCGCCCAGCAGGACGCCGGTGGTCCAGCGGCTCAATCTCATAAGCCCTATGTTAAGCGATTACCGCCGGCCCCGGTGCCATGCTCCGCCGCCCAGTCCGCCCGCGTCGACGAGCACGGCAACAATCAGCATGAAGAGGTTGAACCCTTCCAGGGGCATGCGATTGTTCAAGAGCCACGCATACACGATGGTGGTCAGCGGCAAAAAGAAGAATCCCAGCAGCGGCACAATCATGGCGTGGTAGGCGTGCTGCAGATAATGCGTGAACAGGAACATCAGCGCCAGCACTACGCGCGGAAACGCCAGAACGACGATCAGGAGCAGGCACGGCATAACGTTATATTCGCAGACTACTGCCGGCGTGTCAGCGAGACCGTGGCCTCGACCGGCGCGCCGTCGCGCATCACTTTGACCTTGACCTGGTCTCCCGGCTGCTTTGCCCGCAGGGCATACGTGAAGTCGTAGAGGTTGCCGATCGGCTTGCCATCGAACTCCACCAGGATGTCCCCTGCCTTGAAGCCGGCCTTGGCGGCGGGCGACCCGGCCGTGACATCCGCGAACTTCACGCCCTGAATACCCTCGCCAAAATCCGGCACCGACCCGAAATACGGGCCGTAGCCCGAACCCGACGCCGCCGAAATCGGGCCGGCATCGCCGCCATGCGCCGGGGGAGCCTGCCTGATGTATTCCGGCCGGCCCGCTTCCTCGCGCAGCGCATCGGTCACGTCCGCCACCATCTCGAGCACGACGGCGGCATCCGGCGCGTCGATCTTGTCCCACGTATCGCTGGGCTTGTGGTAGTCGCTGTGCAGCCCCGAGAAGAAGAACAGCGAGGGAACCTGCTTCGCCGAAAATGAAGCGTGGTCGCTGGAGCCGGATTCCGGCCCGTCGGAATAGTCGATCTGCAACGGGTATTTAGCGGCAATTTTTTCCAGCATCGGGCGAAGTCCCTTGCCGGTGCGCGCCCCCCCGAGATAAAGCTTCTCGTTGCGCACCCGCCCGATCATATCCATGTTGATCATGGCCACGGCCTTCTCGAGCGGCAACTCGGGATGCGAGACCCACCAGGCCGAACCGAGCAGCCCCTGCTCCTCACCGGCAAAGGTCAGGAACAAAATGCCGCGTTTCTGTTTCGGCTGTCTGGAGAACCAGCGAGCCAGTTCGATGACGCCGGCCGTGCCCGAAGCATTATCGTCCGCGCCCGGATGCACCGTGCCGGTCATACTCGGCGCCAGGGAAAACTGACCTCCCAGCCCCAGGTGATCATAGTGGGCCCCGACGATCACATATTCTTCGGTTTCGCCCGGAATGTAGGCGGTGACGTTGTGGACCATCTTGTGTATGTGCTCCACATCCGCCTGCTCCTCCACGCGCAGGGTATCGGGGAACGCAAAGGATTCCGGCTTCAGATCTTTGTCGATACCTTCGACAATCTGGTCGAGATTCTTTCCGTCGGCCGCGAACCACGGCTGGACTTTTGCCGCTTTGACCTGGATGAACGGGATCCCGGCATCGCTCGGACCCTCGGCATTGCCGAACTTCTCGAGTTGGTCCGGTTCGCCGGCATGGTGCGCCGTGTCGTTGATGAGGATGACTCCCGCCGCTCCGTGCATCTTGGCGTTGCTCGCCTTGCTGGCGAACTGGGCGTGCCGGGTATAGGTCTTGCCGCCGAATATACTATGCTCATCCGATTCTTGAGGTTCGTGCCGCAAGATCAACACTATTTTGCCTTTGACGTCTACGTTGGCGTAGTCGTCATAGTGTAGTTCCGGAGCCGTGATGCCGTACCCGGCGAACACCACGCCTCCCGCGGCCTTGGCCGATGGCGAAAAGTGCAGGGGGATGAAATCCTCCGGAAACTTGAGGCTCGTGGTGTGGCCTCCCTCGGTGAAGCGGAGGTGGTTGCCCTTCCCCGGCTTGCTCGTGGTCGTGACCTCGAACGCCTGGTAGTAGTGCTTGCCGTCCGCCGGCTTGATGCCGAAGCTGCGAAACTTGGCAGAGATGAAGGCGGCCGCCTTTTCGAGTTCCGGACTGCCGGTGGCACGCCCTTTTAACTCGGGCGATGCCAGGAACTTGACATCGTCCAGATAAAGCTTCGGATCAATCGTCGCGGTGGCGGCAAACGCCAACCACGAGGCGCAGCACAAAGCCGGCAGGAGCCGGAGCTTCCAGTTTTTCATGTTGGTACTCAACTTCGCAGGCGTTCTACTTCTTGCCCGGCATCAGGGGCGGCGTCTGAGGCTGTTGCATGCCGGGCAGGTTCAGCTTCAGTTCGCAGCCGCAATCCTCGCCCGCGTTCTTGGCCGTCTTCTGATATTCGATCTCGTAATCGATGACCGACCGCAGGTTGGGCCAGTCGATCGTCTGGGCGATGCGGCGCCCGTTGATGAACAGGGTCGGGGTAGCATCGACGTTCAGAGCCTTGCCTTCCGCCAGGTCCTTATCCACCTCGGCTTCGGTTCCCTTGGTGTCGATGCACTGCCCGAGTTTCAGCGAGTCGATATCTTTCTGGTCCTTCGCCCACCCCATCACCTTGTCCTTGAGGTTTTCCGGCGTAATCTCCGATTGGTGTTCGAAAATCCAGTCGTGATAGGTCCAGAAATCCGCGGGCTGCTGGCGGTACACGCAGCGGCTCGCGATGGCGGCGGCCTTGGCCCAGGGATGGAGCGACTCGATCGGGAAGGTCTTAAAGTACAGCCTCACCTGCTTCGGATAGGCCGAAAGCAGATTAGTCCGCAGCATCTGGGCTTCCTGCTTGCAGTAAGGGCATTCGAAGTCGCTGAACTCCACCAGCACCACGGTTGCGCCGGGCGTTCCGAAGCTCGGCGCGAACTCGGTCTTGAGCTTGTCCAGATCGTTCTTGAAGGGGTTGCTGTTCGTGTCGAACACGCTGCCCTGCACAATCTTCGAGCCGTCTTTCGAGACCAGGAACGGCAAATTGAACGTCCGGTTGCCCGCTGTCGCGTGCACCATCACGTCGAAGAATCCCGGCAGTTTTGTCGATGGTTTCGGATCTTCCACCGTGACGTTGATCTTGGCGGGATCCATCACGTAGAGGTGACGGACGTATGCCTCCATGGTGGCTTTGTCGAGCGCCGACTTTTTGGCGCTTTGGCTGGAGCCCGCCAAAGCCAGCAGCAACAGAGCCGTGGTGCAGAGAAACAGCGATCGGGACATGATTCTTCTATTCTAATGGAACGGCCGGGATCCCCGAAGCGTTACATCACCGGGCCTATGCGCCACGGAACAAACTCCTTATGTCCGAGACGTTCGGCACAAGTGCGCAGGCCGGAGGCGGCTTCGAGCACCAGGTCGAAGATTTCGCGGCCAACCTGCTGCACGGTTCGCTCGCCGTCGGCGATGAGGCCCGCGTTGACGTCCATGTTCTCCTTCATCCCGCGGTACGTGTTGCTGTTGGTGGCGATCTTGACGACCGGAATGGTCGGGAACCCGATGGCGCTCCCGCGTCCGGTGGTGAAGGCGATCAGGTTGCAACCTCCCGCCGCGAGTCCGGCCAGCGATGCCGGGTCGTAGCCGGGCGTGTTCATGAAGCAGAATCCCGGGGCGGTCACGCGTTCGGCGTACTCGTAGACCTCGCACAGCGGTGAGGTCCCTCCCTTGGCCACGGCTCCCAGCGACTTTTCGAGGATGTTGCTCAAACCTCCGGCCTTGTTCCCTGGGCTCGGATTGTCGTCGAAGCTGCCCTCGAAACGGCTCAAGTATCGCTTGTAGTTTCGGATACAAGCTAATAATTTCTCAGCCACTTGCCGGTTACGTGCACGCTTCACAAGAAGATGTTCGGCACCGAAGATCTCGGGTGTTTCCGCCAAGACCGGGGTACCGCCGAAAGACGCCAGCAGGTCCGAACAGTAACCCAGCGCCGGGTTAGCCGTGATCCCCGAGAAGGAGTCCGATCCGCCGCAGTTCAGCCCGAGGACAATCTTGGAAGCCGGGGCCTCGGTGCGCTTCTCAGCCGCCGCCTGTTCGATGAACCGCGCGATCTCGC
The DNA here is from genome assembly GCA_963778675.1 of Bryobacterales bacterium. GTDB lineage: Bacteria > Acidobacteriota > Terriglobia > Bryobacterales > Bryobacteraceae > CAWCDJ01. The sequence goes on along the minus strand of CAVZVI010000014.1, from coordinate 484,248 downwards.
GCCGCGCCGCCTGGGTCGCTCCGCGGGTTCCGCCGCTCGCTTGCAGGGTGAGCCCGGCGAGGCGCCCGCTGCGGGGTCCGCCCGAACCGAGATAGTGGTCGATCTGGTTGTCTTCGCAGCCCAACCCCAGGATGACGGCCGCGGAGACGTTCGGGTGCATCAGCACTCCGCCCAGGGTGCGGCGCAGCTGGTCGACGTCCGGCCCCATGGCGTGGCCGCAGCCGTCGCCGTGCGGAAAGGCCACCACGCCGTCCACGCCCGGCGGCAGCGTTTCGCCCTGGTAGCTTCGCGCGATTCCTTCCGCCGTATGCGCGGCGCAGTTGCTGGCGGCCACCACCGCGATGTAGTTTCGCGTCCCCACCCGCCCATCTTCCCGGAGATAGCCGAGAAAGGTGGGCGCGTCTTTGGTCGCCTGCGGCAGAGGCTCTTCGGCTTCCGGAAATTCGTAATCCAGATGAAGCTCTTCGAAGGCGAGGTTGTGAGTATGCACGTGGCGGCCGGCTTCCACCCGCTCGCGGGCTCGTCCGATCACCTGGCCGTAGCGCCGCACGACCTCGCCCGCCTCGATCCTCCGCAGCGTCACCTTGTGCCCGGCCGGGATCGCCTCGGCAGCCGTCACGCGCACGCCGTCCACCAGCAGTTCGGTCCCGGCGGCGACCGGGACGCGTGCAACCGCCACATTGTCGGAAGGATGCAGATGGATCACCGAATTCTCAGCGGTGGGAAGCTTGGCGATATCCAGGAGGGTCACGCCCCTATAATATAGGAGAAAATGCCCCGCAAAATCCCGCGCATCGTGTGGGTCGCGCCGGCTCTGGTCTATCTCCTGTATTTCTACCGGCTCGGCGCCGCCGGGATGCTCGGGGCGGATGAGCCGCGCTATGCCGCCATCGGGCGAGGGATGGCGCTGTCGGGCGATTGGATCACGCCGCGCTTGTGGGGGCAGCCATGGTTCGAAAAGCCCGCGCTCCTCTATTGGATGACCGGCGGAGCGTTTCGCTTGGGCTTCGGTCCCGATCTCGCGCCGCGCCTCCCGGTGGCTCTGCTATCGGTAGCCTTCCTCGTATTCTTCTGGTGGATCCTGTGGCGCGAGTTCGGCTTCTTGGCGGCTTGGCTCTCGACCTTGATCCTGGGCACCACCGCCGGCTGGATCGGCTTCAGCCAGGTCGGAGTGACGGATCTGCCGCTCACCGCAACGTTCTCAGCGGCCATGCTGCTGGCCCTGCCCTGGATTGCCCGGCGGGACACGCGCTATCTTCCAGCGGCCTCCGCACTGCTCGGGTTCGCGGTGCTTGCGAAAGGGCTCCTGCCGCTGGTGCTGGCCGCTCCCGTGGCCATCGGCTGGCGTTACTGGCGCGACCTGGTTCGGCCGCGCGTGATCCTGCCGTTTCTGGTAGTCGCATTGCCCTGGTACGTGCTCTGTTACCTCCGCAACGGTTACACCTTCCTCGACGTCTTTTTCGTGCAGCATCAGTTCGAACGCTTCGTCTCGGGCGCACTGATGCACGTGCAGCCGTGGTGGTTCTACCTGCCATGCCTGGCGGGCCTCCTGCTGCCGTGGACACCGCTACTGGCGCTCACCGGGAGGCGCGCGGCCTATCGCGATCCCCGCCGGCTGTTCCTGCTGCTCTGGGTGGGGTTCGGACTGATCTTCTTTTCCGCCGCCACCAATAAGCTGCCCGGCTACGTGCTGCCGCTGATCCCGGCCGTCGCCGTGCTGCTCGGTCTGGCGCTCGGGGAGGCCCCTTCCCCCGGCGTTTGGATGGCACTTTGCGCACTGGTACTGGCGGTGTTTCCGGTGGCCGTCCCGATTCTGCCCGCCGCTGTGGCCAACGGGCTGTCGCGCGCCCCGCGGCCCGAGGTCCACTGGAGCTGGCTGCTGCCAGCCGCCGCGGCCGCCGCGGTCTGGATGCTCGAAGCCAGGGGACGGCGCCTGGCCGCCGTACTGCTGATCGCCGCGGGAACCGCCGTCGGAGTCGCCTATATCAAATTCGAAGATACCGCCGAGCTCGATCGCGTCGCTTCGGCTCGAAGCCTCTGGAACACGATCGGCGGCAGGACCTCCGACGTTTGTCTCGAAGACATCCGCCGGGACTGGCGCTACGGGCTCAATTACTATGCGGGGAGCACCTTGCCCGACTGTGCCACGACTCCCCGCAGCATCCGGGTCACCCAAAAGCCGGGCCAGGCACCGCAGCTTGAACCAGGACCCGGAGCAGTACTCCGGACGGTTGACCCGCAATGATGCAGCATTGTAACCTCACGGTGCCGGGATAATTCATGATCCTTCCACAGACTTACGTTCAGTGCATGCTCATCTTGATCCTGGGAACCCTCTGCCTCGGATCCTGGGCGGCGACTTACCGGGTCTCCGGAAAGTGGCGGTTCGAGTTGTACTACGTGGACTTTGCGATTGGCGCCGGCATAGCCGCCCTGGTCTACGCGTTCACCCTGGGCAATCTTGGCTTCGACGGCTTTTCGGTAATTGACGACTTGATGCACGCGGCCAAGCGGCAGTGGTTGTTCGCCTTCACCGGCGGAGTGATTTTCAACCTGGGGAACATGCTGATCGTCGGGGCCATTTCGGTCGCGGGGATGGCGGTGGGCATGATGCTGGGCGCCGGGCTCGGAATCCTGGCGGGAATCGGCATCTCCCAATTCCTGAGGACGGGAACCAACCAGGCCCTGATGGGCGGATCGATGTTTCTGACGCTGGCCGCCATCGCTTCGATGGCCATCGCTTACACCATGTTGGCAGCCGACCGGCGCGCCGCGGCGGCAGCGGAGCAGACGGGCAAGAAGCCTCGCCGCCAGCCGGGCGTCACCAAAGGCATCGTGGTGGCATCAGTCGGTGGGCTTTTGATGGGGGCAATGTTTCCCGTGTTCGGGCGGTCCCAGGGCGGCGAAGTCGGCCTCGGGCCCTACAGCGCGGTGACGCTGTTCGCCTTGGGCCTGGTGACCTCCACTTTCGTATACAGCATGTTCTTCATGAACCTGCCGGTACAGGGCGAACCCGTGGAGGTGATGGACTACGTGCGGGCCGGCGGTAAGATTCACCTGCTTGGACTGTTGGGTGGCATCCTCTGGTGTACCGGTTTTCTCGCCGTATTCGTGGCGCTCGCCTGCCCCGCGGAGATTCAGCCGAACCGCTTTGTGGTCTATGCGCTGCTCCAGGCCGCACCAATGATCGCAGCCGTCTGGGGCCTGGCGGTGTTCCGGGAGTTCCGCACCTCCACCCGCGGCGCCGTCTACGCCTTGCTGGCGCTGGTGCTCGCCGGCAGCGCCCTGGCGCTCACGCTGTTCAGCTACTCGCGGGCATGACCAGGTTTCCGGCTACGAAAGTACCGGCACCCCGGCCTTGACATTCCAGGGTACGGCCGAGCGGATCGCATCGTTGACGGCGTTGATGTTACGGATTCCTTCCCGCTGCAGCCACTCTTCGAGAGCCTTGGCGCCCTGTCGCGCATAGATGGGGATGCCGTCTTTCCATGTGGCGCGGCCGCACAGCACTCCCGAATAGTCGGTGCCGGCTTCGGAAGCCATCTTCAGAGATTCCACGAACTGTGAGTTGCCCACCCCGGCGCTGAGGTAGATAAACGGCTTGCCGGCAGCCGCGGCCGCTTCGCGAAAATGCTTCAGGGCCTCTTCCCGGGTGTAGGCCTTCTGCCCCTTGTAGACACTGGACCCTTCCACGTATTCGGCGTTGATCGGCACTTCCACCTTCAATATGTCTACGCGGTACTGGGGCTTGGAGAATTCTTCCATGCTCTTGCGCACGATTTCGGGCTTCACCTTGGCGTACTCCAGGCCCTTCTCGTCACCGCCCTTCGGGTCATAGCCGACAAACTCGAGGAAGAACGGGATCTCCAGGGTCTCGCACTCCGCGCCGATGCGCTCGATAAAGGCGTGCTTCACATCGTTGATGGCGGCGTCCTCGTGGGGAGTGTAGTAGATCAGAATCTTCACCGCGTCGGCGCCCCAATCCACGATGCGTTTCGCGGAAACGTGCGGCAGCAGATCGGGCAGGCGGCCGGGACGCGTATTGTCGTAGCCGCTCAACTCGTAGGCGAGAAGCAGGCCGGCATTCTTACTGCGAGCCTGGGCCGCTTCGAGGCCGAATTCCGGATCGAGCAGAATGGCGCTGGCATGAGGTGTCAGAACCCTCGTCACCACCACCTTAAACTCGCTCATCATCTCGCGTGTGATTTCCTTGACGTCGACGCCGCGCGACACCGCCAATGACTTCTGGAGGCTGCCGCGCTGGTCCATGGCCGCGGCCGCGATAATGCCGCGATCATTGGACAAGGCTCTCATTCGCCTCAGTTTTCCCTCGGAGAGTTCCATGGCCTAATTATAGCCGCACTGGTTTGGCGTAGCCGGTCATTTCGAGGTAGCCCACGCCGCTCGCACTGCCGCTGTACGCGACCGCACCCTCCCAGTAGCTCGTCTCCATCGCCAGTTCCTGATCGTCGAGAACCGCACGGCATTCGAGCGTCACCCCGAGCGACGGCACCGAGATCCGCCAGCGCACCGGATAGCGCGCCCCGGTCCTGGGGCTCGTCCAGGAGTCGAGCGGCTGCAGCCTGAAGTCCGAACGTTTCAGGTGGACCGCACGGCCGTCGCGCCCGATGTAGGTGCCGGATGAGAACGGATCGATGCTGCCATCCGTGTGGCGGAGTTGAAAAAGCATCAGTTCGGTTCCGTTCTCGAGTTGGACGCTGAACCAGTCCCATCCCCGCTGATCCGGATCCAATTGGTGAGTGAACCACTCATGGTCCATCCAGGCGCTGCCGGTTACGGAGGCGCCATTGAGCGTGCCGTTCACCTCGAGGAGGGGAAACGAAACGTAATAAGAGGCTCGGCCCTCGCCGGGCGCCTTGCGGCTGATCCCGTTCTCGCCGTGGATCACGGGCGGCGTGCGCGGCGTGAGCCGCAGGCGGAACCGGATGCCGTCCGCGACAGCCGAGAGTGTCTGCGCGCCGGAGGCCAGGTCCCACCGGGTCTCCCAATTGCCGTTCCAGATGCGCCCCTCATCGAAGCGGACGCCGGCGATTCCCGGCCCGGCGCGGTTCGTCCGCTGGTAGTAGCGAAAGCGCCGGCCATCGATATCGGTCAACGCCAGGTGCGCGAGATAGACATCGTCGACGCGCCAGGCTGAAGGGTTTTCCGCCGGCCCGCGGCGCTCGCCCTGGCGGAAGAAGACCAGCTCGAAACCGTACCGGTGGCCGTCGCCGGAGCGCACGTTGCCTGTGTAGTACCACCACTCGGTGCGGAAGTCCGGATGGTCGAAGTGGTCGCGGGGAAACTGGTAGCGATAGCCAGGAGTCACTTCGCGGAATCCGGGCACCGCTGCAAAGGAAGACAAGACCACTATGAGAACCAGGGACCGGCGCATCCTCTCCTATTGTTACCGATCGCAGCAAGTGAAGGGCTTGACAACATGCCCTCTTTACGTTATCGTCAATCGACGATAATCTATGCCAAGGAAATCTTCTAACGGCGATCTATGCTGCCCGCCGGAACAGGCCCTGCCGGAAATGAATCTGCAAACCCTCGAGGGAGCCGGGGCAGACGATCAACTAGCCAGATTGGCGAAGGCTATCGGGCATCCTGCACGCGTGAGGATCCTCCGGCTGCTCTCGCGCAAGGAGGCGCGAGTTTGCAGCCAGATCGTGGACGAGCTGCCACTCGCCCAATCCACTGTCTCCGAGCACTTGCGCATTCTGAAGGAGGCCGGCCTGGTGCGATGTTCCCAGGACGGACCGCGAGTCGGCTACTGCATCAATTTCGACGGGCTGCGACGCCTGAAAGCGCTGGTAGCCATCATCTGACCCTATTGTTGCTTATGCCCTACTCATCGCAAATCGTCGATAATCGAACTATCCGGCCGGGGGCCGCGGCCACGGTCTCAACCCTCCTCGAAACGGAGGCGGCATGAGACCAGCGATCTCTGGCAGGGCGAGCCCCAAGAGGCTCAACGTGTTCGAGCGCTACCTGAGCCTGTGGGTCGGCGCTTGCATGATCGCCGGCGTGTTGATTGGGCGCTCCCTCCCTGACATCGCCGACGCGCTCCGGCGGATGGAGTTCGGCTCCGGCAGCCAGATCAACGTTCCCATCGCGATTCTGATCTGGCTCATGATCGTCCCGATGATGATGAAGGTGGATTTTGCTTCGATTCGCCAGGTAGGACAGAGGCCTCGCGGCCTTCTGGTGACGCTGTTCGTAAACTGGCTGGTCAAGCCCTTTTCGATGGCGTTCATTGCCTGGGTGTCGTTCCGCTTCGTGTTTGCAAGGTGGATCGCGCCGGCGGATGCCGACCAGTATATTGCCGGTTGCATCATTCTGGCCGCCGCGCCGTGCACGGCCATGGTCTTCGTCTGGAGCTATCTGACGGACGGCGACCCGGCATACACGCTGGTCCAGGTGTCCCTGAATGATCTGATCATGCTCTTTCTCTTCGCGCCAATTGTGCGATTTCTGGTGAATGGCGCTTCGTCACTACACGTGCCGTTCCAGGTGCTGCTGTATGCCGTCGGCATCTTCATCTTGATTCCACTTATGGGCGGCACCGCGCTGCGGGCCTACTTTATCCGGGCCCATGGACGGGATTGGTTTGAAAGGCAACTCCTACCCCGCTTCGCCCCGGTCAGCATTGTCGCGCTGCTGGCAACGCTGGTTCTCATCTTCGCGTTTCAGGCCGACAACATCCTCGGCAAACCATTCCATGTTCTTCTCATTGCGGTTCCTATCCTTGTGCAGGTCTATTTCAACTCATCGCTCACCTACGGACTCATGCGACTGCTGCGGGTTCGACATGCCGTGGCCGCTCCGGGAGCCTTGATCGGGGCGAGCAACTTTTTTGAGCTTGCGGTTGCCACGGCGATCGCCCTCTTCGGACCCGGGTCGGGGGCGGCGCTGGCAACCGTGGTCGGAGTGCTGATCGAGGTGCCGGTAATGCTCTCGGTATGTTCCTTCTGCAACCGGACGCGGCACTGGTTCCCGGCGGCCAACGCCACCACGCAGATATAGAACGGCATGGACCACGGCGGGGTGAATGAACCGATGAATCAACACAAACGTATCCTCGTGCTCTGCACCGGCAACTCCGCCCGAAGCCAGATGGGCGAGGGACTATTCCGCCATGAAGGAGGCGCCGGCTACGAGGTATTCAGCGCCGGCACCAAGCCTGGCGCAGTGCGGCCGGAGGCGATTGCGGTCATGCGGGAAGCCGGTATCGATATTTCCGGACACAGGTCCAAGTCGGTCGAGGAGTTCGCCGGACAGAGCTTCGACTACGTGGTGACGGTCTGTGATCACGCCCGCGACAACTGTCCGGTCTTTCCGGAAGGAACAGTGCGCCTGCATTGGAGTTTCGAGGATCCAGCGGCGGTCGAGGGCAGCGAGACCGAGCGGTTATCGGCCTTTCGCCGTATCCGCGACCAAATCCACGAGCGCGTGAAGGCGTTCTTCCGCGAACAGGCCCACGCACCGCCTCTGCTATGATGAAGACTCTCCGCTGATGATCGTTCAGGCCAATACTGTCCGGTTCGATTCCATTTCGCTCGACTCCGGGGCCACGATTGCTCCCGTCGAGGTCGCGTACGAAACCTATGGCGAGTTGAACTCCGCCAAGTCGAACGCCATTCTGGTGCTGCATGCGTTCTCCGGCGACGCGCACGCGGCCGGTATCAGTCCCGAAACCGGCAAGCCCGGGTGGTGGGACAACATGATCGGGCCCGGCAAGGCATTCGACACGGAGAAGTATTTCATCATCTGCAGCAACGTGCTGGGCGGCTGCCGCGGCACGACCGGGCCCGGCGTCCGTCAATCCGGCCACGGGGTGCCCCTACGGCATGTCGTTCCCGGTGATCACGATCGGGGACATGGTGCGGCTGCAGAAGATGCTCATCGACTGGTTCGGGATTCCGCGGCTGCTCTCCGTTTCGGGCGGATCGATGGGCGGCATGCAGGCGCTCGAGTGGGCGGTGGCGTACCCGGACCGCGTGGTCTCGGCCATCCCCATCGCCACCACCACGCGTCACAGCGCGCAGCAGATTGCGTTTAACGAGGTCGGCCGCCAGGCCATCATGGCCGACCCCGACTGGAACGAGGGCAACTACTACGGCAAGCAACCGCCCGCCCGCGGACTGGCCGTCGCCCGCATGGTGGGCCACATTACCTACATGAGCGACGACTCGATGCGCGAGAAGTTCGGCCGCCGCCTGCGCGGCAAGGAGAACTTCGGCTTCGGCTTCGACGTCGATTTCGAAGTGGAGAGCTACCTGCGCTATCGCGGCAGCCAGTTCGTGAACCGCTTCGACGCCAATTCGTACCTCTTCATCACCAAGGCGATGGATTACTTCGACCTCACCAACGGGCACGGCAGCCTGACCGCGGCGCTCGGGGCGGCGCAGGCGCGGTTCCTGGTGATCAGCTTCAGCTCCGACTGGCTCTATCCGAGCTACCAGTCGCAGGAGATCGTACGGGCGTTGCGGGCGCGCAACTGCGACGTGGCGTACGTGGAGCTGCAATCGAACTACGGGCACGACTCGTTCCTGGTGGACGTCGCCGAGGAGAGCACGCTGATCACGGGTTTCCTCGCCAGCACCTACGAGAAGACACGATGACCACCGAGACCCCCGGGAAGCAGGCGTTCGTTCGCGAGGTGCTGGGGCGCAGCGATTACGCCATCATCGGCGAGATCGTAGAGCCGGGCACCCGGGTGCTGGATCTCGGCTGCGGCGAGGGCGAGTTGCTGGAGTGGCTGGCCGCCAACAAAGGAGTGGAGGCGCGCGGCGTCGAGATCTCGTCCGCCAAGGTGCAGCGCGCCATCGCCCGCGGCGTCTCGGTCTACCAGGGCGATATCGACGAGGGACTGGCCGATTACCCCGACCCAGGCGTTCGACTACGTGATCCTGAGCCAGACGCTGCAGGAGACCCGCCATCCGCGGCAGGTGCTTCGGGAGATGCTGCGCGTGGCACGGCGGGCCATTGTGGCGTTTCCGAATTTCGGCCACTGGCGCGTGCGGCTCTCGATGCTGATGAGCGGCCGAGCCCCGCGCACCGCGCTGTTTCCCTACGAGTGGTACGACTCGCCCAACATCCACTTCCTGACCGTGCAGGATTTCGAGGAGCTGGCGGCGATCGAAGGGCTCGTGGTTGAGCGCCGGTATTTTCTGGCCGGACACCGGAAGGTGACGCTTCTGCCGAACCTGATGGCCGAAACAGCAGTGTTTCTGGTGAAGCGGAAGTAAGTCGCGCAGGCCCCGCTATTCATACCTCAAGGCACGCATGGGATCCAGCTTCGCCGCCCGCCGCGCCGGCAGATAACAAGCGATGAGCGCAACCGCCGCCAGCAACCCGGCGGTCGATGCGAGAACCATCGGGTCGCCGGGCTGAACCTCGTGGAGGAGGCTCGCCAGGATGCGGCCGGCCGCGAGCGCTCCAGCCAACCCGACGGCGAATCCGATCAACGCGAGGCGCGCGCCCTCCCCCAGGATGCCGCCCAGCACCCGGCGGCGGCTCGCCCCAAGCGCCATCCGGATGCCGATCTCGCGCGTGCGCTGCGTCACCAGGTAGGAAAGCACGCCGTAGATCCCGATCGCCGCCAGCAAGGCCGCAAGCGCCGCGAAAGAACCGATCAGCAGACTCAGAAAGCGCTGGCCCTGGGCATTCTCTGCGATCACGTCGTCCATCGTGCGCACCGAGAAGAGCGGTAAGCTAGGGTCGATCCGCGACAGTGCCTGGCGGACCTCGCCAGTCAGCGAGGCCGGCTTGAGCGAGGTATGGAGAACCAGGAAGAAGCGGGAGTCGCCGTCGGACACGTCGTACGCCTCCGGCACCGGCTTGTGGGTCAGGCCCCACTGGCGCACGTCACTCACCACGCCAATCACCTGCCGCCAGGGGCCGCTCGTACCCCCGTTGGAAAACATCTGTCCGAGCGGATTCTCGTTCGGCCAGAATGCCCGCAGCATGCTCTCGTTGATCACCACCGGGAAGATCAGCGCGTTGGTCTGGTCGGGGGATGGCCGCGTGCCGCCCTCGAAGAGCGGGCGGGCACGCTCACGCATGGCCAGAACCCCTTGAACGTCGGCGGGAGTGAACAGCCGCCCTTTCAGCAGGCGTATGCCCATCGCGCGGAAGTAGCCGGGAGAGATGGCGTGGCTCTCCACCAGCGGACCGCTCATGGGTTCCGACTTCCGGCCGCGGATACTGATGTAGTAGTTGCTGCCGCCCTCGAGCGGGAGGCGGTTACTGATGGCCGCCGTGTCCACGCCGGGAATCCGCTGTGCGCGATCGAGCAATGCCCCGGCGAACACAAACCTCTGAGGATCGGTGGAATAGTTGGCGTCCGGCAGACGGATGGCGGCAGTCCAGACCCCCTCCGGGCGGACGCCGACATCCATACCGCGCAATCGTGCGAAGTCCTTGAGCAGCAGGCCGGCCGAGGCCAGCAGGAGCAGCGAAAGCGCAAACTCCGCCACGACCAGCACGTTGCTCGTGAATCGGCGGCGCTTGCCGGGACTGATCGAACTTCCGGCCCCGCCTTTCAACTCCTCATGCAGGTCCGGCCGCGATGTCTGGAGCGCGGGGTATACCCCGAACAGGACGCCCGTGAGGATGGCCAGCGCGCAGGTGAAGCCGAGCACCGGCAGATCGAGCTGGATGACGCTGAAGCGCGGCAGGGCAATGTCCTTGGCGTTCGAGAACCAGCCGATGATGCCCCACCCCAGCAGCAGACCCAAGGCGCCGCCGCTGAGCGAAAGCACCAGGCTCTCGGTCAGCAACTGCCGGAAGAGCCTGGCGCGTCCCGCCCCGAGCGCGCTGCGGACGGCCATCTCCTTCTGCCGGGCCACAGCGCGGGAGAGCAGCAGGTTCGCCACGTTGGCGCAGGCGATCAACAGGACCAGGCCTACCGCCGAAAGCATCAGGATCAGCGAATCGCGCGACTTGCCGACCAGGTCTTCATGCAGGGGCACCACCACGGCCCCAATTTTGTAGTTCGAATCCGGGTAGCGCTGTTCGAGGCGCCCGGCGATGGTGGTCAAGTCGGCCAGCGCGGCCTTGGGCGCGACACCGGGCTTCAACCTTCCGATCGCATTGGCCCAGTGGCTGCCGCGGTTCCCGAGGCCCTTGCTGCTCATGTCCAGCGGGATCCAGAGCTGCGCCTGGGATGGAAAGCGGAAGCCGGCCGGCATGACGCCGACGATCGTGTACTTCTTCGAGTTCAGCTCGACGGTTTCGCCCACCGCGTGAGGATCGCCGGCGAACCGGCTGCGCCACAAGGCGTAGCCCAGGACCGCCACCTGGTTTTTACCGGGCTGATCTTCGCCGGCGGTCCAGGTCCGGCCGAGGAGCGGCTGCACGCCGAGCAGGGAGAAGAAATTCGCCTCAGTAGGAACGCCGATGATGTGGTCGGGGCTGCCTTGGGCGCTCAGGTTGAAATCGTTTCCCCAGCCGAAGAGCGTCATATCCTGGAACGAGCTGTTCTGCGCCTTCCAGTCGACGAAATCGGGCCCGGCGAACGGGTATTTCCCTGGCGCCGACTCGGTTTCGTAAAGCCGGACAAGCTGTTCCGGAGAGCGAAACTGGAGCGGGCGCAACAGGATCGCATTGATGATGCTGAAAACAGCCGTGTTGGCGCCGATTCCGATCGCCAGCGTCAGCGCAGCGACCAGGGTGAATCCCGGCGCTTGCAGCAGGCTGCGGACGGCGTGGCGCAGGTCCTGCCGGAATGTCTCCATGGCTCCTCCTGAACTCTCGGGAATTCAACGAATTAGACGAATCAAGGATGAGTCTCGTTAGCCATTACGCCTCGAGCAGGGCCATTTCGGCCATCCACTCGAGCCAGTCCCTTCCGGGGCCGATTTCGTCGGGTGTTCGCGTGCCATCGAGCAACTGGAGGGCCTGCCGCGCCGTGTCTTCCAGTTCGACCACCATGTGGCAAAGGTTGGTCACCGAAGCGGAGCCCTTCGCCTGGTAGCGAGCTACGGCGCTGGCACGAGGACGCTCCGAAACGGTATCCACGCACGGGAATTCGTACACGTGGAGGTCGGCGAACCCCGCGGAGACCAGCGTGAACAGAATTTCGCGCAGCGCGTGGGGGCTGCCCGCGTAGGGCAGCAACTCGTCGAACTCCTCGGACAGCGGGAAGACGTCTTTCAACGCCTGTGCCACCTGCCGGGCAGGCCCATCTTCGGTGGCGATCGCGACCTCGCGTCCGGAAGCGGAAAACCGGAAGCGGTCCATGTTCCACGGGCCCACTTCGCGGTCGAGTGCCACGCTGTCGCGGCATAGGAGCGTCTGGCGGAAGCGGCGGACCTTCAGAAAGTCCAGGTACTGCTCGCGTTCCAGCACGCCGCCGGCGACCTGCCCGAGCGCGCCGCGATGATCGAACATCTCATGCGGTTCGGCTTCGCCCAGGTACTGCAGGCCGTAGTGCGCTGCGTGCGCGGCGAACTCGTGAAACCAGGCGGGATCGTTAATGGCGGCGAGATCGTCGTGATAGAGGCCGGCATCGTCCCGCTCCATCATTGCCCTGGCCTCACGGTCGGCCAGTGCCTGCCATTCCGGAGTGAGCATTCGCGAGTGGAGGAAAAGCCGGAGAAAACTCCGCGCTTCGGCCATCTCGCGCCCGGGTTCCTCGATGCCGCGAACGTGATACCGCAGCATCTCGCGAAGCATCTGGCGCAGGTATCCGCCCGGATAGCAATTGTAGCTGACCAGTGCGACACCCTCAGGCGCCAGGCACGCGCGGCAGATCCATAACAGGTGCTCCCGGACATCCCGCGGCACCCACGAGTAGAGGCCGTGCGCGATGATGTAGTCGAACTCGCCGAAACCCGCGCCGATCTCGCGCAGGTCGCCCGAGATCAGGCGCACGTTGCGGAGTTCCAGCGCTTCCGCCATGCGGCGGCCCTCGCCGACGGCGTCGCACGCGAGATCGATTCCGGCGAACTCGCTCGCCGGCAGCGCGTAGGCCATGGGAAGGAGGTTGCCGCCATCGCCGCACCCCAGTTCCAGGACGCGGCACCGGTCGACGGGTGCGGGCCGCATGCCGAACAAGGTGGCGACCGCCGCGAGGCAATCGGGGTGCGTCTGGTTCCGGGGATAGGTCGGATAGGGAACGCGTTCGTAAGGATCGGCGGCCACTGACAACTATTATTGAGGCCGGCGCGGCCGGATGCGAGCGCCGAAGGACACCGTGTGGTACGGGGCTTAGCGGCAGTTTGGTGGCCTTAGTGAGAGAAAACCATATCCGAAGGTTTCACGCGTTGTTCTGCGCACCATTGCAGGTAAAGCCGGGCGTAGCTGGCCTTGATGTAGTTGGCTGGGGTAAAGGCCAGGCGGCGGGCGGTACGATCGATCCACTCCGGCGGCCCTTCCAGTTCGACAAAGACGCCGATGGGAGTTTCGTCGACCGTGGCCACACCGGCCCCACACCGGTATTCGGTGCGAAACTTCTCGTATCGCCATGTGGGGCGGTAGCCGAGCCGGTCCAGAATGCCGAAGAGCGCCTCCGGGGCGGAAAGCACAGTTTCCAGTTCCTCACGGCTCTTGTGAGGCCCGGGGATCGGCCGGCCTTTGTAAGTCAGGGTGGCCGCCTTGCCCGCCCGCCGCACGCGCAGCAGGGACGCGCTTTTGCGCAGCTTGAAGCCGGGAGTATCGAAGACGGTATTCTCTTCGAACACTCGCCGCTTCAGGAGCCGGAAGCCGGCCTTGAGCAGCCTGCGGCGCGCCGACGAGGCGTCTTGCACGCGCAGCTTGATCTCGGTTTCGCGGCTATTCCGGGGAGTCGCCTTCATGATGCTCGAGAAAGTCCTGGTCGATCGGTTTGCGGCCGCGGAACCCTTCATCCACGCCGTGCCAGAACTCGATGGAAGGCTCACCGAGCTTCCAGCAGAGGTAGACCTCGTTGCCGCGGAAGAGAGTGGGGAAATCGACCAGACCGATATCCAGGTCTTTGAGATGGCAACCGAGCTCCTGGATCTGCTCGATGGAACGCCGCAACCCCGCCGTCAGCGCTTCACGCCGCTTGCGCGTCTCGAGCACACGCGCCCGATCGACCGAGACGCCGCCCATCATCATCACGTGCTCGGAGAAAGACTCAACCTCCCGCTCGGCCTCATCGTAGTCGCTCTTGAGGGCCACCGCCTCGCGCAACAGTCCGTTCAACGCCGGGAGCAGGCCCTGAGCTTCCTCAAGAGTAAAGCGCTTCGGCATCGGGGGCGGCGCCGGTCAGACGCCTGAGACTTGAATCGAGAGCGACCGGCTGCGAGGGCCGTCGAATTCCGCCAGAATGATGCTTTGCCAGGTGCCCAGAAGTACGGTGGAGTTGCGAACCTGCAAACACAGGCTTTGGCCCATCACCATTCCACGGAGGTGCGAGTCGGCGTTCTTCCGTTCGCAGTCCGAATACAGGGGATCGTTGTGACGGAAATAATCGTCGCGGTTGACGATGTCATCCAGGAACTGGCGCACGTCATGGAGCAGCGCATCCTGCCATTCGTTGATGAACACGGATGTAGTGGTGTGCAGGGAGTGCAGGTGCACGATCCCGTCCCGCACGCCGCTCTTGCGAACAATCTCGTTGATGCGCTCCGTGATGTTGATCAACTGCATGCGGTCGCTGGTAATCCAGTCGACGATGCGATTGAAGATCTTGAATCCCGTGGAGGATACCTCCGGGGTGCCGGGCTCCCGAGGCGCGATTTCGACGTCCGCAAACTTCCCGTTGGCTGAATTCATGTGCGTTCCTCTTCCCTCAGATGTTCAGACAGGCTTCGAGGCATCAAAGTCCTTTCAAACTCAAAGCATTTCACACGATTATACCAAGCCGTAACTCATCCGATGCCTCAGACCCCCGTTCGGTTACGAGGAGTAGTGACTTGCCACGTATTCGTTCAAAATGTCGATGAATTCCGCCACGATCCGGTCGCCTTTTAAGGTCAGCATCAGACGGCCATCCACGTAGACCGGGGCCTTGGGTTCTTCAAACGTGCCCGGCAGGGAGATTCCAATATTGGAGTGTTTGGATTCGCCCGGACCGTTGACCACGCAGCCCATGACCGCGACGCGCATGGTCTCGACGCCGGGATTCGAAGACTTCCACTTCGGCATCTGCTCCCGAAGGTAGGTCTGGATCTGGTCCGCCATCTCCTGGAAGAACGTGCTGGTGGTCCGGCCGCAGCCCGGGCAGGCGGTGACCTGGGGCGTAAAACTGCGGATGCCGAGCGATTGGAGGATCTGCTGGGAGACCACCACTTCCTCCGTACGGTCGCCGTTCGGCAGGGGCGTCAGAGAGGTGCGGATGGTGTCGCCAATGCCTTCCTGCAGGAGCGGGGCGAGCGCGGCAGTGGTGGCGACGATGCCCTTGCTGCCCATCCCTGCCTCGGTGAGGCCGAGATGGAGGGGGTAATCGCACACCGCCGCCAGGGCGCGGTAGACATCGATCAGGTCCTGCACGCCGCTGACCTTGGCGCTCAGGATGATGCGGTCGCGCCCGAGGCCGTAGCTTTCGGCCGCTTTGGCGGATTCAACGGCGCTCACGACCATGGCATCCAAGGTGACTTCCCTGGCGTCTTTGGGATCGTCGCGGCGGGAATTCTCGTCCATCATGCGGGTGAGCAGCGCGGCATCGAGCGAGCCCCAGTTGACGCCGATGCGCACCGGCTTTCCGTACTCGATCGCGGCTTCGATCATGGTGCGGAAATTGTCGTCGGTCTTCCGGCCGATGTTCACGTTGCCCGGGTTGATCCGGTACTTCGCAAGGGCCCGGGCGCACTCGGGATATTTCTTCAGAAGGATGTGGCCGTTGTAGTGGAAATCACCGATGATGGGGACCCGGACGCCGAACTTGTCCAGCGTATCCACGATTTTCGGCACCGCCGCGGCAGCCTGCTCGGTATTGACGGTGACGCGGACCAGTTCCGACCCCGCGCGGGCCAGCGCCATCACCTGGTTGACCGTCCCGGGAACGTCGACCGTGTCGGTGTTCGTCATGGACTGCACGACGATGGGATGGCTTCCCCCGACTTTGACACCTCCGACATCCACGACGACCGCCTCGCGGCGGGGCTTTACAGACATGCATCTCCTCCGGATATCTCAGTTTAACAAGGCTCGTCCGGGCGAGCCCGGAAGATTCGCCCGCGAAACGGAAATTGGGTGTAGAGTATGGCGGAAGGAGAGTCGTCATGAGGAGTCTCCGCGGCTGTCTGCTGATTGGATTCGCGGCGCTGGCCGGGCTGGCGCTGTTCGTATCGAGATCCGACGCCAATCCTGAAACCGTTCGCCTCATCGCGCCGGGAGTGTGGTTTCGCGAGGGCGACATGGATGCGGGCCACTGCAACAACGTGATCATCGAGATGAAAGACTATCTCATCGTGGTGGACGCGAACTTTCCCAGCGGGGCGCGAGGCGCCATGGCAGACGCGAAACGAATCTCCCCCAAGCCGGTGAAGTACGTCTTCGATACGCACCACCATGGCGACCACCTTTACGGGAACGTGATCTGGACGAGGGCCGGCGCCACCACGCTTGCGTTTCAGGGCGTGGCGGACGAGCTCAAACGGTTGGAGCCCGCACGCTGGCACGAGGCCGAAAAGAGCCGTCCCGATGTGGCGGAGTTGAAGGCCGACGGCCCGGAGCCGCCGAAGCAGGATATCCAGGAGCCGATGTTCGTTCTCAACGACGGATCGCGCAAGGTGGAGTTTCGCCATTTCGGCTGGGCCCATACGCGGGGCGACGGGTTCGTGTACCTCCCCAAGGAGCAAGTGCTGTGCACCGGCGACGCGGTGGTCAACGGTCCTTACAATGCCACGATGGACGCCAACATCGCCAACTGGCCGGTGGTGATCCGGGCGGCGGAGAAGCTCAAGGTGAAGTACGTGCTGCCGGGCCACGGTCTGCCCGGGGGGCGCGAACTGATGACGGGCCAGGCGGAATTCATGACGGAGCTGTACAAGGCGGTGAAGGCCGGCGTCGATCAGGGCAAGAAGCTCGAAGAACTGCAGGCCTCGGTGGAGATGCCCGAGGCGGTCTCCCATTGGGTCGGGCCGAACTCGCTCAAAAACCAGATCCGCGACGCGTACAACCAGATCACGCACGGGCAGTGAGCCACCAGTGGTAGCCGGCGTTGACGGCGCCGAGCCAGATCGCGGCGGCGGCAAAGCCTCCCAGGACATCGCTCGGATAATGTACGCCCAGGTAGATGCGGGAAAGGCCGATGGCGAGCGCCAGCAGTCCGGCGGACACCAGGAGCGCGGCTTTCCGCGCCGGTGACCGCAGGCGTGCGGCCAGGATGACCGCCAGCACGCCGTAGAAACAAAAAGAGAGCGTGGCGTGCCCGCTCGGAAAGCTATAGGTAGAGGGCTCCGGATACCCGAAGAAGGGGACCGGCCGGGGCCGCCGGAAAAAGAGCTTCAGCAGATTCTCCAGCACCTCGCCGCCCAGGACTGCAAGCGCGAACAGCCAGGCGGCATGCCGCCTTCCCGTGTGCACCAGCCACCATGCCGCCAGGAGGCCCAGGGGCACCAGAACGAACGCGGATCCGAGGAACGTTGCCAGCCGCATAGCGCGCGTCAGGGGCGGCGAGGCCCAGGAGTGCACAGTCCCGCGCACGAGAGAATCGAACCGCAGGGCTTCCCCGCTCCAGACATTTGACGCCAGCCAGGAGAAAATCGCCAGGGCAAGGACCGCCAGCACGAACCCCCCGATCAGCGTTCGATTCTGGTTTAGTTGGATCGCAGGCATTTCCACCGCGATGCTCCGCCAAGTGCAACAAAACAGGACACAAAATAAAGATACCAGCAGAGCGGCATGAGTTTCGGATTTTTCTCCTGAGCGGGCCGCTGTTCGATCCCAGCCTGCGTAATCTCACAAGTCGTTAGTTTCAAAGGGCAACAGTGCCAGAATGAAACTGATGATCGCATCCATCAACCCTGCTACCGGAGAAACCCTGCGGACGTTCGCTCCGCTCACGGAGACGGAAATCGAGGGCCGGCTTGCCCGGGCTGCCGCGCGGTACCGGACCTATCGCCACACCTCGCTCGCCGATCGCGCCCGCTGGCTGGCATCTGCGGCGGAGATCCTCGAGACCGAGCGGGACCGGTTAGGCCGCATCATGACGATGGAAATGGGCAAACCGATCGGCAGCGCGCGGGCGGAGGCAGCCAAGTGCGCCCTGGCGTGCCGCTACTACGCGGAGAATGGAGCCCGGTTTCTAGCCGACGAACCAGTCGAAGCAGGGGCCGGACGGAGCTTCGTCCGCTATCAGCCGATCGGTCCGGTGCTGGCGGTGATGCCGTGGAATTTTCCGTTCTGGCAGGTGTTTCGCTTCGCGGCGCCGGCCCTGATGGCGGGAAATGTGGGCCTGCTGAAGCACGCTTCGAACGTGCCGCAGTGCGCCCTGGCGATCGAGGATATCATTCGCCGCGCCGGGTTCCCGGAGGACGCCTTCCAGACCCTGCTGATCGGGTCGGGACAGGTCGCCCGGGTCCTGGACGATCCGCGCGTGGCGGCGGCGACCCTGACAGGAAGCGAGCCGGCGGGCGCGCAGGTCGCGGGCGACGCCGGGCGCCGGATCAAGAAGACGGTGCTCGAACTGGGCGGCAGCGACCCCTTCATCGTGATGCCCTCGGCGGACCTGGACCGCGCGGCGGGGACCGCGGCGGAGGCCCGCACGATCAACAACGGGCAGTCGTGCATCGCAGCCAAACGGTTCATTGTGGATTCGCGGATCGCCACGGATTTCGAGGCCCGCTTCGTACGGCAGATGCAATCGCTCAAGGTCGGCGACCCGATGGACGAATCGACGCAGGTCGGGCCGCTGGCGACTCCCGAGATCCTGGCGGGCCTGGACGAACAGGTTCGCAAGAGCGTGGAGATGGGCGCACGAGTGCTGACAGGCGGCCGCCGCATCCACCAGCCGGGGAACTATTACGAGCCGACGGTGCTCACCGATGTGCCGGCGGATTCGCCCGCGTACACAGAGGAACTCTTCGGACCGGTGGCGGTGCTGCTGCGCGCCGCGGATATCGAGGATGCCATACGGATCGCGAACGATACGACGTTCGGGCTGGGGGCGTCCGCATGGACCAACGACACGGCCGAGCAGCAGCGCTTCATCGATGAGATCGAAGCGGGGATGGTATTCGTCAACGGCATGGTGGCATCGGACCCTCGCCTTCCCTTCGGCGGCGTGAAGCGCTCGGGATACGGGCGGGAGTTGGGCCTGATGGGGATCCGGGAGTTCGTCAATATCAAGACCGTGCGGGTCGCCTGAGGCGCCGGCGCCCTAACCCGCGTTTGCCCGGCATTTCGCGACGATGAGCGTAATGTCGTCGTGCTGCTCGTGCGGGCTGAACCGGCGAACTTCATCGGCAATCGAGGCGACCAGGGCCTGGGCCGGAATGTCCCGGTGCCTCCACAGCGCTTCGGCCAGGCGATGCTCTCCGAACTCCTCGCCGGCGGGATCGAACGCCTCGGTTACGCCATCCGTGTAAAGTGCGAGCGTATCTCCCGGAGAAAGCCGGCGGTCCGCCACCACGCACTCCCACTCCTCGAAGAGACCGAGCACGGTGCAGGTGGAGTCGAGCCTTTCCATGGCGCCGTCGCGGCGCAACAGCAGGGCCGCGAGATGGCCGCAGTTGGCGTAGCGCAACAGCCGCAGCCTGTCATCATATTCGGCAAAGAACAACGTGGCGTACGAACTCTCGCTGGTGTTCTCGAAAAGAAGCTGGTTCACCGAGCACAACAGGCGCTCGAGCTCATCCACGGCGATGGCACACTGGCTGCGGAGGTTGGCCTGCAGATTGGCCATCAGCAGCGCTGCGGCGATTCCCTTGCCCGAGATGTCGGCGATCACCAACCCGAAGCGTCCCCGGCCCAGGTCGAGAAAATCGTAGTAGTCCCCGCCAACCTGGCGGGCCTGTATACAAATGCCGGCATATTCGAGAGTGTCCAGGGTCGGCAGCCGTTGGGGGAAGAGCCGGGCCTGCACCTGTTTGGCGATCTCTAATTCCTGCGCGGCGCGTCGCTCCGATTCCAGTTTCCCGGCAATCCTCCGCCGCTGCGCTTCGATTTCCCGATTGACCTCGTCGAAGCCCACCAGCGCGAAGGAGTTGCCGTCGACGTCCTTGAACCTGGCAAATATTCCGCCCCAGATCGGCGACGTTTCTTCCGGTGTTGCCGTCCGCGGCGGTTCGTACCTGACCCTCCGCAGGCGCGGCGTCAAGAGAAACCGGACGCCGCGTTTGCGCCACTCCTCGAACTTGGCGACGACGTCCTCGGTGACAAAAACGATCCCCGTGGACCGGCCGATGAGGTGGTACTCCCGGGAGTCGGGCTTTGGGGCAATCAACGCAAGAACCGCCGTGCCGTCGGGCGGAGCGACCGCGACCCACCGGTCCCCGGTTTGCAAGCGCGCGTCGAACGCCAGGCGGAAACCGAGTTGATCCACATAAAACCGCAGGCTCTCATCCTGATCGCGGACATACACATTGACGGCATGCATCCCGAGAAAAGGTTGCTGCCGGTCGAGCCTGACATCCATGGGAGTGATTATAGACGCTACTCTTTGAGCACGCTGTCGTCGTACCACGGGCTGTGGAGGCTGCGGTCGTCTTCCTCGAGCTGGAAGCCGGCATGCTCTCTGAGGTCGAGATAGAATTTAACGCGCCGCTGCCGGCTGTCGGTATAGACACGGCCTTCGAGCTCTTTGCCGATCAGGCCTTCCAGGTCGCCGAAGAACGCCACCGGGAAGACGAAAGTGGGACGGCTCTGGAGTTCCGCCTCGGCGGGCGTCAGCACGTCGCGCGAGCGGCAGTAACACTTCGCCACCTGCACCATGCGGTCGTCTTCACCGAGCATGCGCGCTTCGGAGCGGCGAATCTTGTGGAGCCGCCCGGTGCGGAGTTCCACTGCATCGTAATCGGCGGCGGAGGGATTTGGGAGGACCATTTGAATTTGAGACAAGTATAGCCGAATCTCGCGGCGGATACACGTCTCGTGCCAGCCGGCCCAGTGAGCCCGGCCCGCCGCTCAGGCGCAGCGAATGCTCAACCGGCGACTTTGCTGGCGCCCCGCGCGCGGCGGAGGCAGACAGCGGCGAAGGCCTGCACCAGCGGGTTCAACTCGGCTCCCAGGCGCATCTCCGGCTGGAAGAGCGTCGCCACGAAGAACGGGTGGCCTTCGAGCTCCACGGCGCGCACTTCATTCTGGTCGTCCACCGCCGCCACGCACAAATCCTGGCCTTCCAGCAGACGGCGGTACCGGCCGTTGAAGCCGAAGCTGCAGTGGTACTCTTCAATCGATTCGCCCGCCCGGTAGGCGCGGTGGAGCGTGGAGCCGGGCGTAAACTTCACGCGGGACTTCACCCCCAACAGCGCACAGGGGAGAGGCGAAATCAGCGGCAGGGCCGCCTTGGGATTGCTCTTCTGGTGATCGGCCGCGACGAGTCCCAGCACGTTGCGCGCAAACTCGATCAGCGCGTACTGGAAGCCCGCGGAAGTCCCCAGGAATGGCGTGCGGTTTACGCGGGCGTGCCGTATGGCCCGCAACGCGCCGTCGGCGTCGCGATACGGCATACCCGGTACACACCAAAGGCCGTCGAACTCCGCCAGCGGTTCCCCCTTGCCGGCGGATTCGGTTGAGATCCAGACACATTCCACCTCGTCCGAAGCCGCTGCCAGCGCCCTCGGAATAGCGTCGTGTGCCTTTTGCTGTGGATTGAAATCTCCGATGAGCCCGATTCGAACCGCTGAGTGCATGGCGGCATTCTGTCACGGAATGGTATAATTTGTACCCGAAAAATCGTAAATATTAAAAGAAAATGTTCGCTCAGACGGAGGCAAGGGCCAATAGCGGGAAATAATCCCTGTACATTCCGTAGGTGAGGTAGAACACGTTGGGGAAGCCGGTGCCGGTTGTGGCCTCCTCGGGCCACCCGCCGCTCGGAGTCTGCCGGTCGAGGAGGAATTGTGTGCCCCGGCGCGCGGCGGGGGATTCGCGGTCGCCGGAGGCGGCGAGACCGAGCACGGCCCAAGCGGTTTGCGAGGGGCAACTGGGAGCCGGAACGAAGCAATCCTTCTGGTAGCTGGCGCACGACTCGCCCCATCCGCCGTCCGGGTTCTGCACGGCGCGGAGCCAGCCCGCGGCCTTCGCGATGGCCGGCGCGGCTTCCGGCGCCCCGTTGGCGGCCAGGCCGCGCATGGCGAGAAAGGTGCCGTAGATGTAGTTGACGCCCCAGCGTCCGTACCAACTGCCGTCTTTTTCCTGGGCGTCGAGCAAGTAGGCAACACCGCGGCGCACGGCGGTATCGAGCGCGAGGCCGCGGCGGCTCAGGCACTCGACAACCCGGCCGGTGATGTCGGGACAGGTGGGGTCGAGCATCGCGTTGTGGTCGGCGAAAGGCACCTGGTTGAGAACGGCCCAGTTGTTATCGACGTCGAAGGCCGCCCATCCGCCGTCTTCCGACTGCATCGCCAGCAGCCAGTTGATGGCGCGGCGCTCGGCGGCGGCCTGGGCCCTGGGGTTGGAGCCCCTGGCGTGCATGAGGGCGAGCAGCACCATGGCGGTGTCGTCGATATCGGGGTAGAACTCGTTGGCGAACTCGAATGCCCACCCGGAGGGTTCGGTATCGGGGCGCTTCACGGACCAGTCGCCTTTGCGGCGGACCTCCTTGCTAATGAGCCAGTCGGCGGCTTGTTTCATGCGTGGATCGTCGCCGAAGCCGGCTTCCCCCATGGCAAAGGCGCAGATCGCGGTGTCCCAGATGGGAGAGACGCACGGCTGGAACTGGAACCGGCCGGGAGTTTCGATCAGCAGCGATTCGAAGTGGCGGATGGCTTCGACGAGGTCGGGGTGGTCTTCGGGGTAGCCGAGTGCGTCGAGGGCCATGATGAAGTACATCATGGCCGGATAGATCGCGCCGAGGCCTTCGGTGTGGCGGGTGCGGTCGAGGATCCAATGCTCCGCTTCGCGGATGGCGGCCCCGCGGACGCGCTCGGAGCCGCGCTGCTCCCAGACTTTGAATACGCGGTCGAGGTGGTGGAAGAGGAGCGCCAGGCCCTTGCGCTTGGGAAGCGCAAGACTCACGTTCGGGAGAATCAACTCGTCGAGCGTGAAGCCGGCGGGCGCCTTGCGGTTGGATCCGCGGGCCTGGACGATCGAAAGCGGCACCAGGATGGACCGCGTCCAGGACGACATCTCGTAGAGCACGTTGCCGGGAAGCATGGTGATTTCGGGGGGCACCGAGGGCACATGCTTGCGGGGATAGAGCCCGAAGAGGCTGAGGTTGATCTTGACGTAGCTGTTGGCGGCCTGCAGGCCGCCGAGCGCCAGGATGCGCTCGCGGGCCCGGCGCATGGAATCGGAAGCGATGGGCACGCCAGCCAGTTTCAGGGCGCAGTAGGCTTTGATCGTGGCGTTGACTTCGGCGGTGCCGCCGGACCAGATGTTGAAGCCGCCGTCGGCGAGTTGCCGCTCGAGAATGGCGCGCGCGGCCCTATCGATCCGTACGCGGCTGGGCGGGTTCCAATTCTTGCCGTCGGGCTGGTGGAGCCAGAGTTGCAAGAGAATGTAGTCCGATTCGAGGGTAGCGTCGGCGGTGAGCTCGCCGCACCAGAAGCCCTCTGATGCCTGCTGGCTGTACAGGTACTCGGCGGACCTGGCAATCGCGGCGCGGACCTCTCCCACGGCGGCCCGAGCGGCCGTTTCCGACTGGCGGCGACCCGTCCGCGCCTGCCCTCCTGACCATTCGTAAGACATGAGCTCGATCTCTCATGTTAGCAACGTAAACTAAAGTTATGGACTGGCAATTGGACGCGGCGGAGACGCGTGTGCTGGGCGCGCTGCTGGAAAAGGAGATCGCCACCCCCGACTACTATCCGCTCTCGCTGAATGCGCTGGTGAACGCCTGCAACCAGAAGTCGAATCGCGAGCCGGTCGTGTCTTATGACGAGGGGACCGTGGAGACGTCCCTCAGCGGCCTGCGGGAGAAGGGGCTGGCGCTTCGCATTACCGGGTCGGACAGCCGGGTGCCGAAGCATGCGCAGCGGTTCACCGAAAAATTCAACCTGGGCCGGCGGGAGCAGGCGGTGATGTGTGTCCTGATGCTGCGAGGCGCGCAGACGTTGGGGGAGGTGCGGGGACGGTCGGAGCGGCTGTACACCTTCGACGACCTGGAGGCGGTGGAAAGCACCCTGCACCGGCTGGCCGAGATGGGGTTCGTCAAGAAGCTCCCGAGGCATGCCGGTTTCAAGGAACCGCGGTATGGGCACTTATTGGCGGGAGACGTCGAGGTAAGCGAGGAGACCGACGCGGCGCCCGCGCGGGGGCTGGGCGACCGCGACCGGATCGCCGCGCTCGAAGCCGGCCTCGCCGATCTGCGGCGGGAGTTCGAGGAGTTCCGCCGGCGGTTCGAGTGAGCCGTGTTAGTGGCGAACCACGGGTAAGGAAGCCGCGATGGTCTTGGCGCTGGCGCTGCACACCGGGTGCCCCCAGCCGCTCACGCTGAACCCGATCTGGAAGCCGGCGTTCGCGCTGATGTCGTAGACGATATTATCGGGGCGGGTGGGATCGCCGCTGACACCGGCGGGAACATAGTCCAGCGCCAGGTTATTCCGTGTGCGCCAGCAGATATTATGATCCGCGCAGGAGGAATCGCCGCTGACACCGAGAGCCCCGAGGAGTTGGTGGCTCGAGTTATAGAGGGCGAGACCGCCGCCGAATACGTTGACGCCGCCGATCTTGCCGCCCACCATGGGGTCGTTCGGCTGGCCGTAGTGGGCCGCGTTGCCGCCATAAGCCACGCTGGTATCCACCGGGTTACTGGCCTGCAAACCATAGAGGCTGCCTCCGGGATTGACGGCGCTGAAAAGATTCGCAGTGGAAAGGGCCAGAGCGGGGAGGCTGAACGCATTCGCCGTGTTGGCCTTCTGCGCCGCGATCGCTCGGCTGCCCGGCCACTGATCGCCGCGGTCGTTTCCAGTGAAGGCTACGGCACAGACCACGCCGTCGCGATTGACGATGACGCCCCACATATCCAGGTTGAAGCCGCCGTTCATCTGGGCGCGGGCAGCTTTGAGCGCTGTTTTGAGGGTCGCCTGCGAAGGCAGGCCCGCGCACTGCGAATTGTGGGCGCTGTTGCCCTCCTGTGGGCCGCGGTCCGCGGCCACCGCCACGCCGGCCAGCATCACGCTGCAGGCCAGCGCACCGGCAAATCCCCTGCTTCTCATCGTAAACACCTCCGCTAATTCCCGCTCCGCGCGGGTCAAAGATCAGAGGGTATTGTGCCATCGTTACAAAGTAATCCGCCGGGAAAACTCATGCGGACCGCAGGGAGTTGTCTCGTTTCGTACGGTCGCTCACTCCTGGCGCAGCGAGTCGGAGCCCAGGCGGTCCTGCCAGAACTGGTGGCTGACCACCACGCGAGGCTCGCGCCCGGTCCGGTCGTCCGCCCGGTCGAAGAAGCGGCCGAAGAGCGGATGCACGCCCAGGGTTTCGAAGTAGGAGGAAGTGACCGCGTGGCCCCACGCGCGCTCGGTGCGGCCGCCGAGCGACACTTCTAAGGGCACGGGCGCCAGAAAGGCGAGCGCTCCGCTGAAGAGATCTTCGCGCTGGCGGTACTCCCGGTAAGCCGGGTACGAGGAAGGCGATTCGAGCAGCACCAGTTCGCCCGGCCTTTGCACTCCGGGGACGTCCCGCAGCACGAAGCCGTTCAACTCGCTGAACGCGCAGGTGGCCACCGTGATCCCCAGGGTGAGCGAGACCAGGGCCACTGCTGTGAAACCGGGCGAAGCACGCAGCGCACGCAACCCGTAGCGGACATCCTGGCGCAGCTCGGGTGCGGTACAGGCGCAGGCTCCACGCCACAGGACGGTTCCGGGTCATCCTTCCACCTCCCGCTTTGCGATTCCGCGCTTGGAGCGGATCACGCGGACCAGGTCCTCCAACCTTTGACTCTCGGCGGCCAGCACGCGGCGGCCGAGCTTGGTCAAGCGGTAGTAGCGGCGGCGGGCATCGTCCAATTCAGCCGACGGGCGGTCGCCGGATTCCTCGATGAGGTCGGCGTCCGTCAGGCGTTTCAGCGTGCCGTAGAGCGTGGCGGGCCAGAGCCGCACTTTGCCGCCAGTGCGATCGAGCACCTCCTGCATGATGCCATAGCCGTGCTGTTCCTGATCGGCGAGCGAGAGCAGGATATGGAACCAGTGGGGCTTCAGGGGCAGAAAATCTTCGGGACGAACCGGTCGCATCATGATATCGATCAATATATATATGAGGGACAACCATTCGTCAAGGGCGTCTTCGCCGGAGCACAGGCTATGATGGATTCCATGCAATGGATCAGCGCCACCGCAGCCGTGGCAATTCTTTTAACGATCGCTCCAATGGCGGCGAAATCTGAAGTGGCGGATTCTTCGGCCGGAGGGTTCACGGTCAAGGCAACGATCGCCATCCGGGCCAGTGCGGAAGAGGCCTACCGGAAACTGCTGCGCGTCGGCGACTGGTGGGATCCCGTCCACACGTTCTCCGGCGATGCGCACAACCTCTCCATCGAGGAAAAGCCGATGGGCTGCTTCTGCGAGAAACTGCCGGACCAGGGGGGAGTGCGGCACATGGAAGTGGTGTATTTGGCGCCGGGCAAACGACTGGTGATGACCGGAGGACTCGGGCCGCTGCAATCGATGGGCGCCGCTGGAAGCCTGACTATCGACATCGTCCCGGAAGGGGACGGAGTCAAGGTCGGATACTCTTACGCGGTGAGCGGGTATCTGCCGGCGGGGATGAACACTCTCGCGCCGGTGTTCGATCGCGTGCTCGGCCAGCAGTTCGCACGGTTCAAGAATTACGTGGAGCACGGAACCCCCACGCCGGCGCAGAAATAAATCACCCGGCTTTGGCGGAGCGCGGTTTCAGGCGGGAGGTGAGCATGCCGAGCACACTGGTTTGCAGCCATCCTCCGGCGATCGAAATCACGAGCGCACTCAGCGGGTTCAAGGCAACTCCGCGGCTGACGGAGGCCAGTCCCAAAAAGATGCAGGCCCAGTAAAAGACGAAGCCGGTGATGAGACCGATCCAGACCTGGCGGAGGCCCGATCGTTTTCGCTTCACGTACGAAAGATACCCGCCTGCAGTCCCTCCGAGCGCCGAAAGAAGCAGCAAAGTGAGGGGAAGGGAGACCTGGAGCGGAACCTCGGCGGTGAGCAGGTTGGGGGTGGAAGCGGAGACCGTTACCTGCCCGGACATTCCCGGCAAAAAGCGGCTGCGGGCTTGAAAGCCTCCGGCGGGAATCTGCAACTGCTGGCTCTCGATCACGCCGCGGCCGGCGTCGATCATGAGGTTGACGGCGCGCGGCGAGTCGGTAGCGAGGGGACGGCCCTGACTGTCGGTCAGCGTAACCACCAGGTCCGAGGTATCGAGCAGCGAGATCCCGGGTGGGCTGGCCCGGAGGTCGAGCCGGGTGATGGCCGGCCGGAAACGGATCTGCAGTTTCTTATCGCCTTCCATTTGAGCAGGGGGAGCACTGCCCAGGTATTCGACCGTGACGGTGCCGGGATGGGTTGACGTAAGAACGGCGTGGCCGCTGGCTTCACCTCGCGGAATGGTCAGGGGAGCCGGATGCAGCGTGCCGCTGCTGTCGAAGACGTTGAGGCGGATGTCGCGCGGAGCGGCGTCGGCATCGCCGACCAGGAAGGCCTGCACGGTAACGGAATCGTTTCCATCGGCCAGGAAAGCGCGGTCGGGGCTGTATCGCAGCGCGAGTTCGAGCGGGGCGAGGGTCATCACCGTGTCGGCCATGGCGGAGATGGAGCCATGCGGCGGAGTTGGCCGTGACGCGGCGCGCGGGGGTGGCGCCTTGACGCGAATAAACGCGCCTCCCGGCAGAAGCTCGGCCTGTTTCGCCCAAAGATAGACCAGCCCGGAGCCGGGGAGCGCCAGGGCAAACTTCTTCGAGAATTCTCCCGGCGCGAAATCAACGGCCCGCAGGTTCTCCACCTTGCCGGACGGAAGGCGTGCCTGCAACAGTACGTGAAAGGGCCGCGGCGCGGCCGCCGGTTGGTTCGCCGCGCTCAAGAGACGGACTTCAACAGTCAGTTGCTCGCCTGCGCGCAGTACGTCCTGCTCCGCGATCACCTGTAGCTTGACGGGTGCCGAAGCACTCCAGACGGGCACGGTCGCGAGCAGGAAAGGAGCCAGCCAATTTCGGACGCTCACCCGGACACTCCTCATCGAGTTGGACCGATGATATCAAATCAAGACACGCGCCGACGCGGATCGATCAGCACCCACGAGACGGCGGCAGCCAGGTATAAGCCGGCCAGCAGATAGAGCGGGAGGCTCCAGTTCCCGAAGCGGTCCACGATGTAGGCGAGGACGATGGGGCTCAGGACGCCGCCGACCTGTCCCGCGGTGTTCATCGTGGCGCTCAGGACCGCGGCGTTCGAACCGCCGAGATCGATGGCCGTAGCCCAACTGGGCGCCAGGGTGAACATGGATAGCGCGCCGGCCACGGCAATCAGGGCGCCGGCGGTTTTCGCGTGCGGCGATGCCGTTCCGATGAAAAGGACGGCGGCGGCGAGCAGGTAGGCAACGCAGCCCACTCCGGAGCGGCCGATGCGCACGCCGAAGCGGCGGGAAAGGGCGTCGGTGGCGATGCCGCCGGTGATATCGGCGGTGACGCTGAGCAGCAGCGGGAGGCCGGCGAAAAGCGCGAGTTCGGCGGATGCCATTCCGCGCGCCTTGGCCAGGTATACCGGCAGCCAGGTGATGAAGAAGTAGAACCCGTACGTGTTGGCGAAGTACTGGATGCAAAGCGGCAGCAGGCTCCGCGTGCGGAAGATTGGGCCCCACGCGACGGAGCCATGGGCGGCCGGAAGGCCGCGCTCCTTTTCGATCAGGCTTCGCTCGGCGGCGGAAGTAGAAGGGTGGTCGGCGGGTTCGTCGCGAAACCAGCGATACCAGAAAAAGGCCCACGCGAGTCCGACGAAACCGAGCAGGAAGAAGACCAGCCGCCAGGGCAGGAACGTGGCGACCCACGCGACCAGCGCGGGAGTGAGGCCGCCGGCCAGGTGAGCGCCGGCGAAGAAGACGCCCTGTACGCGGCCTCGCTCGCGTGCAGGCACCCAGCGGGAGAAGACGCGCGCGGCGTTGGGCCAGGCTCCGGCCTCGCCCGCTCCGAACAGGAAGCGCACGGCGAGAAGAGAGGAAAAGCTGAAGGCGGCGCCGGTGAGCATGGTGAAGCCGGACCACCACAGGACGATGCGTGTGAGGACCGGGCGGCTCCCCACGCGATCGGCCCACCAGGCCGTCGGGATTTCGAAGATGGCATACGCCAGCGTGAACGCGCTGAAGACATATCCCATTTCGATCTGCGTCAGCGCGAGATCGCGCATGATGGAAAGCGCAAGAATCGAGATACAGACCCGGTCGAGGTAGGTGACCCCGGCCAGCGCCACCAGGGCAGCGACGACGCGGTAGCGAACGCGGCTTGTATACGGAATCGGAGTGGGGTGGCTCATCCCTCGTGGCGACCGGGTGCAGTGCCAGTTTATATGGAAGCGGGCGGCGTGTGGAAGCGGCTCCCTATTTCTGAGATGATGAGCCAGACCAATGCGCCTCAGGCTCTTGTACGGCGGCACGATCTTCGTCAGCTCGCTGCTGCTGTTTTTGATCCAGCCGATCATGGCCAAGGCGATCCTGCCGTGGTTCGGAGGATCGGCCGGCGTCTGGACCAGCGCCATGCTGTTCTTCCAGGTCGTGCTGCTCCTCGGATACGGTTGGGCGCACTGGACGACCCGGCACGTGGCGCCGCGGGTGCAGATCGGGCTCCATATCGCGATGCTGGCGGGCAGCCTTCTCCTCCTCCCGGTGGCGCCCGCAGCGGCATGGAAACCGGCGGGAGAAGGCCAGCCGATCCTGCGGGTCGTGTGGGTGCTGGCGGTGTCGAT
The DNA here is from genome assembly GCA_963778675.1 of Bryobacterales bacterium. Taxonomy (GTDB): domain Bacteria; phylum Acidobacteriota; class Terriglobia; order Bryobacterales; family Bryobacteraceae; genus CAWCDJ01. The sequence goes on along the minus strand of CAVZVI010000014.1, from coordinate 454,297 downwards.
CGGCCTGCCCTATCTGTTGCTGTGCGCGACCGGTCCGCTGATCCAGGTGTGGTTCGCGCGGCGCGCCAAGGCGGCGTTCCCATACCGGCTGTTCGCCCTTTCGAACGCGGGGTCGTTGGCGGCATTGATGGCGTATCCGTTTGCGATCGAGCCGTGGATTTCGGTGCACCATCAACTGGCGGCGTGGTCGGCCGGATATGCCACCCTGGCGCTGCTGGCGGTGCCGGCGGCGCTGCTGGGAGCGCCGGGCGCTTCCGCGGAAGCGGCACAACGCCCGTCCACCCCATTGACGGAGCGAATGCTATGGCTCGCCCTGGCGGCATGCCCCTCGGTTCTGTGGATGGCAGTGGCCAATGAGCTCAGCCAGAATATGGCGCCCATTCCGTTCCTATGGATTCTGCCGCTGAGCCTGTATCTGCTGAGTTTTATCCTGTGTTTCGACCGCGAGGGCTGGTACCGGCCGGCCGTCTTCCGGATCGCGCTCCCGGCGGCGTGGGTGGTGATCTGGTATTGCCTGTACCAGCGCGGGGCCATCGATTCGATCAAGTGGACGATTCTGCTGCTCTCTCTGGCGCTGTTCACCTGCTGCATGTTCTGTCACGGGGAACTGGCGCGGCGCAAACCGCATGCGCGGGAACTGACGTCGTATTACCTGATGCTGGCGGTGGGTGGAGCACTGGGCGGGCTCTTCGTGGGGTTGGCCGCGCCGCTGCTGTTCAACCAATACCTCGAATTGCCGGCCGGGGTGGCCGGCTCAATGTTGCTGGCGATGGCGCTGCTGTACGGATATCCGCCGCGCAGGCTGCTGCGGCTGGGGTTAATGGTCGCAGCCGGACTGGTGGCCGCGGTGCTGATCGGCGGGTACACGGATGGAGCGCAAGTCCGGGAACGAAACTTCTACGGGTCGCTCAAGATCAGCCAGTCCGGCGTGGGAGAGGATGCCCTCCGCGTACTCAGCAACGGACCGATTGAACATGGTGCGGAGTTCGTTTCACCAGCCAGGAGCCGGATTCCGACAACCTATTACTCGCCGGATTCGGGCGTTGCACTGGCGATCCGCTTTCTGCAGAAGGGGCCGGAGCGTGTGGGAGTCATCGGGCTGGGGACGGGCACACTGGCCGGCTATGGACGGAAGGGAGATTTCTATCGCTTCTACGAGGTGAATCCGGCGGTAATAGCGATGGCGAACACCGAGTTCAGTTACTTACGCGAGTGCCCCTGTCGCGTGGATGTAGTCGGAGGCGATGCGCGGCTGTCGCTGGAACACGAGGCTCCGCAGAATTTCGATGTGCTGGTTGTGGATGCATTCAGCGGCGATTCGATTCCGGTGCACCTGCTGACCCGCGAGGCATTCGCGCTCTATTACCGGAACATGAAGCCGGATGGGATCCTGGTCGTGAACGTGACCAACCGGTATTTGGACTTGAGCCCGGTGGTAGAGGCACTGGCGCGCGACAGCGGAAGAGGCTCGCGCGTGGTTCAAACGCCGGGGGATCCCGGGAAGGACTACTACGCTGCGACCTGGGTCGTGGTGACGGCGAACCGCGACGCGCTGGCCATGCTGCCGGAGCAGAGCGCCCCCGAGCCGCGGCAACGCTCTTTGCGCGTCTGGACCGACGACTACTCGAACCTGTTTCAAGTGCTGCGCTAGGCGCGGAGCGGGATGGCGGATCCTGTCAGCTTCACATCGGTGTAGCCGAGATGGTTGAGCAGGCCTCCCACGGAACGCACCGCCAGCGTCGGGTTGACGGTGGGGCCGTGGCGCACCTCCCGCACGGCTTTGACGCCGTCTTTCTTGAAGAAAAACGGGAAATACGGCACGAAGATTCCGCTGGGCGCGATGCGAAAGCGAACCTTGCCCTGATCGAACGTAAAGCGAATGATGATGACTCGCCATTCCTTTTCTTCTTCGAAGGCCGGCGATTTCATGCGGGCCAGCAGACGCCCGAGGAAGTTCGAAGTAGCGGCGGCCCAACGGCTCAGGGCCTCTTCGAGCCGCGGATGCTCGGGGTAGCTGGCGCAGCAGCGCTCCGCCGTGCCCACGTAATGGCGGAAGGCATGGCGCAGCACTTTCTCCTGCTCCCGGGGATCGTATATCACGCGAACCAGTTCCGCGTACTCCGGCAGAACTTTCTGCAGGTCTTCCGCGGCAAACCCGATGCAGTAGCCCGCCGACTGCGCACCGTATGCGCGCCACTGGCTGAGCAGGTCGGGCTTCTCGCAAAAGCAGGAGACGAAGTACTGAAAATCGGGCATCTCCAGGCTGCGGCGAATGGCGGGGAAAAGGCGCTTGATGGGCCCGGCAACGCGCTCCGCAGCGTCATCGAGAAGGCCGGAGGCCAGAGCGCGGCCGTAATCCATCTCGGAGGAATCGTTCATATAGAGGATGTTGGTGCAGTGCACTTCGCCCGAGTTGAGAATCCCGAAGAGTCCTTGACCCGATGTGTAGTGGTGTAGTTGAACAGGAGCTTCGTCCAGATCACCAGCCGGCTCGCCGGGAACCGCCGCCCGAAAATCGGACTCGATGTAGCGGACCGGGTCGTTCGGCGGGCCCCCTGTTTCCAGATCGCTCATCTGTGCCACCTCACTCGGCCCGCAGTGCGATGGCGGGATCCACCGCCGCCGCCCGCCTGGCGGGCAGCCACGCGGAGAAGAAGGTCAGCAGCACGAGAAGAACTCCGGCGCTCGCAATCGATACGGGATCGGCCGGCGAAAGCTGGTAGACGAGGCCCTTCATCACCCTCGCAAACGACAGCGATAGGAGCGCTCCGGCGACCAGTCCCGGCAGGGTAAGCGCGATGGCTTCGCGCAGGATCATGGACACCAGTTCGCCGGGTGCTGCGCCAATCGCCGCCCGCACTCCGAACTCGCGGACCCGCGCGTTCACCGACTGCGTCAAAAGGCCGTAGATGCCGCCGGCCGTCAGAAACGCGGCCATCGCTCCGAAGATCGCAAGCAGCGTGAGGGCGAAGCGCCGCCTCGCCAGGGAATCGGAGAGATTTTGCTGCAGGGGCTGGATCTTCGTAACGGGGATTTCGGGATCGACGCGATCGATCGCCTCCCGGAGTTCCCTCGCGGACCGGTTCGAACCGGCCCCGATTTTCACCAGAAGGGTCATGACCGGGCCGGTGGCAACGCCGTACAAGGTGGGCTCAACCTCCTGGTCCAGGCCGAGATCCCGCACGTCGCCCACGACACCCACAATCTCGTCGAATTCCTGCCTGGGATCCATGACTCCGAGGACGATCCGTTTGCCTACGGCGTCCTGTTTCGGGAAGAAGCGCCGGGCCAGGGTCTCGTTGATCAGAATCCGTGGTTTGCCGCGATCCGCTTCGGACAACCACCGCCCACTCTTCAGCGGAATGCCGAGCGTTCGAAAGTACTCCGGCGTGATCCACCGGTTCTGCGCGACCGGGTAGCTGCCGCGGTCAAATGACCGTCCTTCGAGGCCGAAGCGCGTTGCGAACCGGCTATGCTCCGTGGCGCCCAGGCTCATCGGCGCCGAATTGACGGCTGCCACGTCCACCACGCCCGGTACGCTGCGCAGGGCAGGCGCCAGTTGGGTCGTGAGGAAGTCCGAGGATTTGACCCAGTCGTTCCGCAGGGGAAGGTTGGGGATCGCCCACACCTGCTTCGCCTGGAATCCGGGATCCTCGCTCAATAACGCCGCGAAGTTCCTGGTCAGCAACGCCGCGCCCGAGAGTACCAGGAGCGCCATGGCTACTTCACCCGCCATCAGGACCGCGCTGAGACGCGACCGGCCGCGCGTGATGGACCTTCCCGCGGAGGCGAGGTCACCCCGCGAACGCATTACCTGCCAGCAAGCGGGCAATCCGAAGAGGATGCCGGCGACGAGCGAAATGCCGGCTGCAAATAGCCAGACGGGCGCCTGAAATGCGGCCCATTCGAGACGGGGGATCTGACTCGCCGCCAACTTCCGGGCGAGTTGACTGGCCCATGCCGCGACCGCAATGCCGGCGGCGCCGCCGACCGCCGCGACGAGCAGACTCTCGGATAGGTACTGCCGGACCAGTTGCCGGGGCCTGGCTCCCAGAGCCTCCCGAATGGCCATCTCCTGGCGGCGCTCGATCATGCGGGCCAGGAACAGATGGGCGAGGTTGGCGCACGCGATCAGGAGCACCAGGCCAACCGCCGCCCAAGCCAGCAGCAGTGATGGGCGCACACTGCCGGTCATCTCCTGGGCCAGGGGAATCGCATAGGCGCCGATGGTGGCATTGGTCTCCGGATGAGCCTGCGCCAGTTGGCTTGCGATCCGCTGCATCTCGCTTTGACCCTGCTCGACGCTCACACCGGGCTTCAGGCGGGCAATCACTTCCAGCGGATGGAACTTCCTTCTATTCTGCAGGTCGGGCTCGATGAGCGAGAGAGGCATCCACAGGTCCGCCCACTCCGGAAACGCCTGCCGCTGGGGCACGATGCCGAGCACCCGGAAGGACTGTGTCTCGAGCCGGATCTGCCGGCCCACGATGGCCGGATCCGCAGCGAATTTGCGCCGCCACAGATTCTCGCTGATCAACGCCACCTGCTGTTTGGCGCGCTCTTCGGAATCGCTGAAAGCGCGGCCGGCCGATGGCTGGATTCCCATGGTGGGGAACAGATTGCTGCTCGCCATGGTGGCATGGACGATGGCCGGTTCGCCCTGGCCCAGCAGGGTGGCCGTATTCATTGCCGAGAGGGTATAGCCTGCGATCTGCTCGAAGCTGCGGGCCTGGTTTCGCCAGTCGCGAAAGTCCGGGACCGTTACCTGCAACTGGGGCAACGCGGGATGAGTTTCCCAGATTTGGACGAGTTTACCCGGGTCGCGAAAGGGGAGCGGGCGGAGCAGAACCGAATAGATGACGGCGAAGAGGGCCGTATTGGCTCCTACACCCAGCGCGACCGTAAGAATGGCGGCGGCAGAAAACACGGGCCTCCGCCAGAGGGAACGGAGTGCAGATCGCATCCTTACAGCATACGCTGTAAAAGTCAGCGCGCCGGTGGAGTTTACGATTGCTTCGCGCCCTTGACGGTGCCCTTCCCGGAGGTCTTGCCGGAGAATGTGCCTTCGAGATTCTTACCGTCGATCTTCAGCGTCACGTCTACAATTTCCTCGGGATTGACGGGTACTTTGAAAGTCAGCGTGCTGCCGTCCAGTTTCGGATCCAGCAGGTCGACGGTGCCGCCATCCGGAAGGTCTGCGATCGACGCCGAAAGTTTGCCGCCGTCTTCTTTGACTGAAAGGGTCCAGTTCAACGGGGTTCCACGCTCATCTACCGACGTGCAGCTCCACTTGCCTACCGCCGGATTTTCCGCCCAAGCCAGGGCCGCGAAAAACGCGAGTAACAGGACATAGAGTACGGACCAGTTACGGATCATACAAGATTAGACACCGCACCGGGCTACGAGTTCCCCTTGCTGAAGAATCCCGGCAGCGCGAGTTACTCGGTATATACTCAATCCCAACGTGAAGGATTCAAGTATGCTGTGACGGTGAACTCCTGGCTACTGGCGCCAGTCGGAGGGAAACAGTATGCAACGCCGGGCCTACAGGCGAACGATTTTGGCGGAGCGGTATTTCTTCAAGGCGTTGCGCGTGTCGACGATCAGCGGGGCGCGTTCCACCAGCGCTCCGTAATCGAAGGACGAATGGTCGGTCACAATCACGGCGCAGTCGGCTTCGGCGGCGGCGATCTCGGGGAGTGCCTGGAGGTTCAGGCCGTCTAGCCGAAGCACAGGCACGTGCGGGTCGCTATAAGACATAATCGCGCCGCGCTTCTGAAGCAGGAGCATGATGTCGAGCGCGGGCGACTCGCGCATATCGTCGATATCGCGCTTGTAGGCCACACCCATTACGTGCACCTTGGAACCCTTGACCGGTTTGGCGGCTTCGTTCAAGGCATTTTGCACCTTGTCCACCACGAAGTGCGGCATCTGGCCGTTGATGTAGCCCGCCAGTTCGATGAAGCGGGCTTCAATGCCGGCCTGCTTGGTCTTCCACGAGAGGTAAAACGGATCGATGGGGATGCAGTGGCCGCCCAGCCCGGGGCCCGGGTAGAACGGCATGAAGCCGAACGGCTTGGTGGCGGCGGCGTCGATGACTTCCCAGACGTTGATTCCGATGCGGTCGCACATCAAGGCGATTTCATTGACCAGCCCGATATTGATCATGCGGAAGGTATTTTCGAGCAGCTTCACCATTTCCGCGACCTGGGTGGAGCTGACCGGGACCACCGTTTCGAGAGCCTGCGCGTAGAACAGGCGGCCCATCTCCGTGCATGCCGGGGTCACTCCTCCCACGACTTTCGGGATGTTCGAAGTCTGGTACTTGGGGTTGCCGGGATCGACGCGCTCGGGGGAGAAGCAAAGAAAGAAATCCTGGCCAACCTCGAGACCCGACTTAGTGAGCATGGGCAGGACGACCTCGTCGGTAGTGCCGGGATAAGTCGTGGATTCGAGAATCACGAGCGTGCCGGCGTGGAACGACCTCTCGATCTCCTGACACGCGCTGACGATGAAACTCATGTCCGGATCCTTCGTCTTGCGCAGGGGAGTAGGGACACAGATGTTGATGGTGTCCAACTCGAGCACGGCCGAGAAATCGGAGGTGGCGCGCAATTTGCCGGATTCGACCAGCGGACCGAGTACGGAACTCGGGATATCCCCCACATAGGAATCGCCCGCATTCACCCGTTTGGCCTTTTCGGCGCTCACGTCGATCCCCGTCACCTGGAAGCCGGCCTTGGCGAACTCCACGGCCAGCGGCAACCCGACGTAGCCAAGACCGACGATCCCCACGCGGGCCTTACGCGTACGGATCTTTTCCTCCAGAATTCTCGCAGTAGCCTCAACGGCAAGTTGTTGTGCTTCGGTCATCGAGTCCTCATTTTCTCACAGAAGAAACACGCCTTCCGCGACGATTTGGGCGGGGCCGGTCAGGTAAATGTCTCCTTCCAGACGAAGGTTCAGGGCACCGGCGGGCGTGAGAACGCAAACGGGGGAGGAGACCATGCCGCGAAGGAGTGCCGCTGCGGCCGCGCCGGTCGAACCGGTTCCGGAACTCATGGTTTCGCCCGCGCCGCGCTCATAGAAGCGCACTTCAATCGTGTGTTCGTCGACCGGCAGGACAAATGAGACGTTAGTGCGGTTGGGAAAATGCGGGTGCGATTCAATCTCGGCACCCATGGCGCGCCAGTCGAAATCGAAACCGGTGACCGGGACAGCGCATTGCGGGTTGCCGACATACAGCAGGGTAACATCGCGGGGACCCGTGGAAAGCGGCAGGTCGAAGCGCCCGGCGAGGATCTCGGCGCGCCCCATGTTCATTTCGAATTCGAAGGAGAGGCCGTCGCGCCGGAGCAGGCGGAGGGTCTTGAGGCCCGCCCCGGTACGGATGCGGACGGTCCCGGCGGCGTACCCGTGGCGGATCAGAAAGGCCGCGGCGCAGCGGGTGCCATTGCCGGAGATCTCGGCGAGGCTGCCGTCGGAATTATAGAGACGGATTTCCCCTTCGGCCTCGGCGTCGTTTGGCGGCGAGACGAGCAGCCAGCCATCGGCACCCACCCCGGTGTGGCGCTCGCAGATGGCCCGTGCCATTCCGGCCGGATCTTCTTCGGGAACGTCGTGGCTCCAGGTGAGCAGAAAATCGTTCTTGGCGCCGTGCGCCTTGGTGTAGGGGATCTTCATTATGGAAGGGGCTCGACTACGACGGCCGTGCCGTAGGCCAGAACCTCGGTGACGCCCTGCATGACATCGTTGGCGTCGTAGCGCGCGCCGATGACGGCATTCGCGCCGAGTTCCGAGGCGTGGTCGATCATGAGATCGAAGGCGTCGGAACGGGTGTGTTCGCAGAGCTTGGTGAAAAGCGAGATATTGCCGCCAACGATGGTCTGCAGTCCGGCGCCGATGGTTCCGATGAGCGAGCGGGAGCGGACCACGATTCCCCGGACGACGCCGAGGTTCTGCTTGATGCGGTAGCCGGGCAGTTCGAATGCGGTAGTAACGTTTTCATGCGGGACCATGACTTCCTCCTATACGCCGGTAGATCTCAATCACCGGCTCATCCTTCTCGATAATCACCTTTTCGAGCCGATAGCGTATGCCGAAGCGGGCGGCGCGGGCGATGGCCCGGTCGACCGGGTCGCCGCGCTTGACGACTGCCCATTCCTGGCGGAGCCAGAGCTCGGGGCGGCGCACGGTGGCTTCCCAGGGCAGACCGTTGGAAACGCTGAAGGTCTCGCGCAGGGGAATACCCATGTAGCGGTAGATTCCCGCGAAGTCGTCGCCACTAGAAGAAATGATACCGGAACCGGCAAGAAAACGAGGCTTGAGGTACTGGGCGGCTTCGGTAGTCCAGGCGCGGCGGCCGATGGAGTTGGCGCGCGATTCGGCCCAGGTGACCCAGTCGGCGGGGGCGGGGTGCAGTGCCCAGTAGAAGGTTCCGGCCACGATGACGAGAGCAGCCGCCGCGGAACGAAGCCAATTGGGCACGCCGGGGGGCCGGCCCTTGCCCCACAGGGCCACAAGAGAACCGGCGGCGAAGGCGAAGAGCGGGAGGGCGGCGAGGCCGTAGCGGGTGTTGTAGTAGGAGTGCGGCCACATCGTGGGCACAAAGATCGGGGTGCCGGAGGAGTGGAGGCTCCAGATATAGAAGACCGGGGGAAGCGCCAGCAAGAGCAGGGGCCAGAAAGCGCGGCGGACGACCGCGGCCACCACGCCGGCGAGAGCCAGTAGGGCAAGGCCGGTGCCGGCGCATAGACGCGCAGCCGTACCGAAGTAGAGAGCCGCCAGATACCAGTTCTGCTTGCCTGGATAGTAGGCGTTGCCCTGAATAGCCGCAGCCGAGCCGGGTCCGTGGAAAAAGTAAAGGGCATCGCCGGTGAGCCACCAGTTGTGACCGAGCCAGTAGAGCGGCGCGGCGCCGGCAATCAGCGAAAACCAGAGCGCATCGCGCCAGTTTTTGCGCAGAAAGTAGACCGAAACAAAGGGAATGAGGAACCAGCCGTCGTACCGGGTCAGGGCCGCGGCGCATGCGGCGAGTCCCGCGGCGGCCGGCCATCCGCGGATCGTGAAGTAAAGCAGCGCGGCGAGCGCGGCCAGGAACACCGGTTCGGTCATGGCGGTGGACTGCAGGTAGAGCAGGTTGGGGTTGAGGGCCAGCACCGCCGTGGCGGCGACCGCAGCGGCCGTGGATTCAAAGATTCGGCGCACGGCGGCGAAGAAGAAAGTGCCGCCGATCACGAAACAGGCGGCCGAGGGGAAGGCAGCGGCGATTCCGCTGAACCACCACGAATCCACGCGGGCGAAAGGCACGAGCAACAGGTGCGGCAGAGGCAGCCAGGGAGTGCCGATCTGGTCGTAGCCGGGGGTCTGGGAATCGAGGATGCGGCGAGCGATGTTGAGATGCGCTTCGGCGTCGCCGTACCACTCCAGGCAGCCGCGGGTGAAGAAAAACCAGACGGCGGCGGCGCTCACGAGAGCAAGCGAGAGTGCAGCAAGCGCGACCGCGCCCTTAGAACGCGGTGCAGCCTTGGAATTCCTGATACCGGGCCTCGATTTCGTCACGGGTGAGGGTGCGGAAGCGGTCCACGCCGAATTTCTCGCAGCAGAAGCTGCCCATCACCGAACCGTAGATGACGGCGCGGCGCAGATCGGGGAAATCGATCTTGCCGCCGTTGCCGGCCAGGTACCCGATGAAGCCTCCGGCGAAGGAATCGCCGGCGCCGGTGGGATCGAAAACCCGGTCGAGCAGGTACCCGGGCGCGATGAAATGGCAGCCGTTCTGGAAGAGGACCGCGCCGTACTCGCCGCGCTTGATCACCAGCGAGGAAGGCCCCATTTCGATGATCCTGGCCGCGGCACGCCGCAGATTGGACTCGCCGGAGAGCAGGCGTGCTTCGCTGTCGTTGATCAGGAGGAAATCCCACTCGCGGATGGTTTCGAGCAACTCGTCGCGGTAGTCATTGATCCAGTAGTTCATAGTGTCGCCGCCCGAGAATTTCACGGAGGGCATCTGGGCGCGAACGCTCTTCTGCAGAGCCGGCTGGATATTGCCGAGCACCAGGTAGGGAGCCGAGCGGTAGGTTTCCGGCAGCTTGGGGTTGAAATCGGCGAAGACGTTGAGGTCGGTCCGCAAGGTGGTGCGGTCGTTCATGTCGTCGGAATAGGTCCCCGCCCAGAAGAAGGTCTTGCCCCCAGGGACGCGCTCGAGGCCGTCGAGATCGATCCGGCGGGAGGCCAGAAGGTCGAGGTCTTCGGAAGCGAAGTCATCCCCCACCACGCCGACGAGTTTGACGGGACTGAAGTAGCTGGCAGCGAGCGAGATATAGGTGGCGGCCCCGCCTAGCATGCGGTCGACCTTCCCATGAGGTGTTTCGACGCCGTCGTATGCGACGGATCCAACAACGATGAGCGACATGTAAACCACGATTGTAACAGTGGGAGAGCGCCCAACGGGTCTGGGTGAATTGGCTCAGGCCAGGCCGGGAAACGTCGCAGAATTCGACAAAGAAGGTGGAAGTGTTGGGATTCAGATCATAGGGTCTCTTGGTCATTGAATTGCAAATGTTCCGTCGAATTTTCGTTGAAAGAGGGGGTACCCTTGCGTAGCTCGTTCCGCGATTCGGGACACCTGATCCGGCCCGCCCTGGTCCTGCTGGCCGGGATCGGGGTCTTCTTTGTCGTCCGCGGCGCTATCATTCCAAAAGACTTTGGCAAATACGGCCACTACCGGCCGGGCGCCTTGGAGATGATCCGGCAGCGGCCCGTTTCCTACGCCGGACAGGAGACCTGCGTGGTCTGCCACGAGGATGAGGGCAAAGCGCGGGCTGCGGGAAAACACGCACACGTTGCGTGCGAGGCATGCCACGGTCCTCTGGCGCAGCACGCCGACGACCCGGGAGCCAACGTTCCCAAACTGCCGGAGGTGGCAAACCTGTGCCGGCGCTGCCACGAGAAGGACGCGGCCAAGCCCCGGAATTTCCCACAGGTGGTGACTGCCGAGCATTCCGGCGGGATGTCCTGCAAGGACTGCCATCAGCCGCACAACCCGCACCTCTAGGAGAACATCGACCATGGAATTCACGCGGCGTGACCTATTCACAGTTGGCGGCAAGCTCCTCATTCTGGCGTCGGTTGGCGCCACGCTGGAGCAGATTACGGGCGCCGCCGCCCCCAGCGACGCCTACAAGATGGCGGACCACTGGTGGGGGATGATCATCGACATCGACAAGTGCATCGGCTGCGGGAACTGCGTCCGCGCCTGCTCCAACGAGAACAGAGTACCGAAGGGGTACTTCCGGACGTGGGTGGAGCGATACCAGGTGGAAGAGGGCAAACAGCCGCAGGTCGATTCTCCGGACGGGGCGATCAACGGCTTCCCGGCCAACACCCGCCCGGATGTGAAGAGTTTCTTCGTGCCGAAGCTGTGCAACCACTGCGCAGACTCGCCGTGCGTGCAGGTGTGCCCGGTGGGTGCGACGTTCGTCAGTCCGGACGGCGTGGTGCTCGTGGACGAGACCTACTGCCTGGGGTGCCGCTACTGCGTGCAGGCGTGCCCCTACGGCTGCCGCTATCTCCATCCGGAGAAGGAAACGGTCGATAAGTGCACGCTGTGCTATCACCGAATCACGCAGGGTCTGACGACCGCCTGCTGCGAGAACTGCCCGACCGGGGCGCGCCAACTGGTTGATTTCAAGAACCCAAAGGACCCCGTTCACGAATTTCTACGCAATAACAAAGTGGAGGTCCTGAAGCCATACATGGCCACTCAAGCCAAGGTCTATTACAAGGACCTGGACGGATCGGTTCGTTAGGGGAGTGAAATGATAATACCCGGGGTCGACGGTTTCATGTATCCGAACGAGGTCGAACTGCAGTGGAGCCTGCTGATCGTCCTCTACCCATACATCACAGGGCTGGTGGCGGGAGCGTTCATTCTGGCTTCGCTCGAACGCGTCTTCAAGGTGGATGCGGTCAAGCCCACGTACCGGCTGGCGCTGCTGACGGCGCTCGCCTTCCTACTGGTTGCGCCGCTGCCGCTGCAGCTTCACCTGGGACATCCGGAGCGCTCCATCGAGATGTACCTGACGCCGCACCGGTCGTCAGCCATGGCGATGTTCGGTTTCGTCTATCTGTGGTACCTCACGGTGGTGCTGCTGGTGGAGATCTGGCTCGAGTACCGCTCCGACATCGTGCGGCTCTCGAAAGAAAGCAAGGGAATCGCTCGCCTGATCTACAAGGCGCTGACGCTGGGCTCCGACAACATCAGCCCGGGCGCGCGGCGCATCGACGACAAGGTGGGGTATGTCGTGACCGTAATCGGCATTCCATCGGCCTTTCTACTTCACGGATATGTAGGGTTCATATTCGGCTCCATCAAGGCGAATCCATGGTGGTCGTCGCCGCTGATGCCGATCGTGTTTCTCTTCTCGGCCATGGTCTCGGGCATAGCGGCCGTACTGGTGTTGTATGCCGCTTCCATGAAGCTGAGGAAACGGCCGGTCGACATGCGGTGCCTCGACACCATCGCGAAGTATTTGTTCTATACGTTTGTCATCGATTTCACGCTTGAAATGCTGGACCTCGTCCACCGCACTTATGAGGCGGACGAATCCTTCCGCAGCCTCGATTTCATGGTACACACGCGACTCTGGGGGTCGCAGGTGATCCTCCAGATCGTGCTCGGTACCCTGGTGCCCCTGGCCCTTTTAGCGGCCGCCCAGGTATGGAAGTTCTCCGAGGTCAAACGGCGCGTCATGTATCTTACAGCGAGCAGCCTTGCCCTCATCGGTATCTTTGCGATGCGCTGGAATGTCGTAATCGGCGGCCAGCTATTCTCGAAGAGCTTCCTGGGTTACACCAGTTACAAAGTAGGATTCGTCACGCGTGAAGGACTGCTGCCGGCGATTGCGCTGATGCTGCTGCCCTTCGTCATCTTTATCGTGCTGGTCAAGCTTCTGCCCCCGTGGCAGGAGCAGAGAGGTTACGATGCAGCAACCGGAGCTGGAACATGAGTTAGCGCTCCTGGCGCAGCGCGTTGCCGCGATTGAAGAACGGCTGGGGATGACCGCGACGGAGGCCCCCGGAGAGCAGGCGGAATCGCCCGCGGGCGCGTCTCACGAGGTCTCCACCGACCCGACCGAACTTCTGCCCGCACTCGGACGGGCGCTGCTCGGGCTGGCGGGCGCTTATCTGCTGCGCGCGGTGACGGAATCGGGCACGCTTCCGGGCCGCATGGGAGTAGCGGTGGGGATCGCCTATGCCATCGCGTGGCTGGTCTGGGCGGCTCACACGCCGGCCGAGCGGCGGATCCAGGCGGCGCTGCACAGCCTCACGGCGGTGCTGGTGCTGGCGCCGCTGCTCTGGGAGGCAACGCTCCGTTTCCATGCCATCCCCAACTGGACCGCCGGCGGAGTCCTGCTGTTCTTCACGATTTTCGGCCTGGCGGTCTCCTGGCGGAAAAACCTGCTGATTGTAGCCACAATCGCGACAGTGGCGGGAATTGGCGTATCCAGTGCGCTGTTGGTCGCTTCGCGCGACGTTCTGCCGTTCACGTTTGTGCTGCTTGCGATCGCCGCCGCCGTAGAGGCTTCGGCGTGCCTGGACCACTGGTTGAGCGAGCGCTGGCTGGCGGCGGCGGCGGCCGACCTATCGGTCCTGCTGGCCACCTGGCTGGTGACGAATGAGCGCGGCGTGCCCGCCACCTATGCGCCCATCCCGCACTCCTGGCTTCTCGCCGCCCAGGTGTCGCTGCTGGCGATATACCTGGCGAGCATCATCGTGCGGACGCTGCTGCGCCACTGTACCTTTACAGGCTTCGAAACCGCACAGTGCGCGGCGGCTTTCCTGATCAGCGTAAGCGGCGGCCTACAGCTTTCCCGGGCGATGGCCGTGGTGGCTGTAGTTTGCGGGCTAGCCTGTTACGTCGTTTCGTTCGCGGTGCTGGAACGGAGCGGCCGCGGCCGGAACTTTTACACATACTCGACCTTCGGCATCCTGCTGGCGCTGGCGGGCAGCCGGATTCTGCTTTCCGGAGACGCGGCGGCGGGCGTGTGGATCGCGGTAGCGCTCGCCTGCGTGTGGGCCGGCGGCAGGTTCCGAAGCCTGACGCTGCAGATGCATGGCGGCATCTACCTCGTGCTGGCGCTGATGTTTTCGGGCGCCTTCCGTCAGGCCGCCGCATTCGTGCTCGGCTCCACGGACTGGCCGGGCGCTGAGCCCCTGGCGATTTCGTTCGGGGTGGTAGCGGCCCTGGCGGCGTGGATGATGGCGGCGCGCGCGGAATCGCAGATCTTTCGAACGGCTATGGCCGCGGTGCTGGCCTGGCTCAGCGTGGGGATAACCGCCGGAATGCTCGCCGCGGCCTATCACGGAGTGTTCGGCGCAGCGGCGAATCACGCTTACTGCGGCACGCTGCGCACGATCGTACTGGCGTTGGCCGCACTGGGGCTGGCCTGGGCCGGGACCCGTTGGAAAGCCGCGGAGTGGACCCACCTGATCTACCCAACCATGGCACTCGGAGCCTGGCGGCTGGTGATGGATGACCTGCACCAGGATCGCAAAGCGGCCCTGTTCCTTTCGCTGCTGGTTTACGGGGCCGTCCTCACACTGCTGCCGCAACTGCGGCGCGCGGCGAAAACCTAGTCCAGACGGCGGATACGGATGTTCTTGAACCAGGCGTCCGAATCGTGATTCTGCAGTGAGAAATGGCAAGCCTTGCGAGGCTGGTTCACCAGGAGGTTATAGACCGGCGAATCGGCACCCCAGCGCTTGGCGCAGGCGCGCGCGATCTCCGGATCCTTGAGACTGGCATCCACCACTTTCACGCCGTTCAGCCAGTGCTCGACATGGTCGCCCTTAACGATGAGCCGCGAATGGTTGAACTCGCCTACCGGCCTGGTGGCGTTCTTCAGGGGAGCGAACATATCGTAGAGCGCCCCGGCCTGGTGCAACGCGCCTCCGCGGAGGGCATCGGGGTTCCGCTGGTCATCGATCAACTGGTACTCGAAGCCGATCACGTAGTCCTGGCCCTTGGCCGGACGATCGGTGCGCCGGTGCTCGAGCGCGGCATTCACCTCGTCCTCGAAGCGCGGCAAGTGCTGATTAAGTAAGAAGGCGTGATCCTGAATGCGGTACTTGACGCCGGTGTTCCCGCCCGGCGAGATCCTCCAATCGAACTCCAGTTCGAAATCGCGGTAGGTGTCCTGGCTGAAGAGGTCCTCGGTGATTCGGGGATGCGCTACGGCTTTGAGGCACCCGTCCTCGATAACGAAAGAGTCGGCGGGCGGTGACTTCTTCGCCGGGTCTTCCCAGTGGGCGAAGGTCTTGCCGTCGAAGAGCACTTGCCAGCCCGTGTCGGCGGCGCCGGCCACGGCCAGGGAGGCCATGGCCAATAGAATGGTGCGGGAAAGAGTGCGCATGCGCCTATTTTGTCATGTCCGGCGCTACACTGTAGCAGATGATACCGGTGAAAATGGCGGTGTTAGGCCTGGGATTCATGGGCAGCACCCATCTGAAGGCGCTGCGGAGCATTCCGGGCGCGAAGCTGACGGCCGTATTCAGCAACGATGAGAAGCAACTTTCGGGCGATCTCACGGGAGTGCAGGGAAACATCGGCGGGCCGGGCGAGCGGCTGGATTTTTCCGGGATCGGCCGCTACCGCGACGTGGATGCGCTGCTGGCGGACCGCACGATCGACGCGGTAGACATCTGCCTGCCGACCGATTTTCATGAACCGGTGGCGCTGGCGGCGCTGCGGGCCGGGAAGCACGTGCTGGTGGAGAAGCCGCTGGCGCTCGATGGCGCCGCGGCAGACCGGATCCTGGCGGAAGCCGAAAGCTCGGGGCGGTTGCTGATGACGGCCCACGTGCTGCGCTTCTTCCCGGAGTACGTCGCCCTACGGGAATCGATTCGCGGCGGCAGCCTCGGCCGGGTGCGGTTCGCTGAGTTTCGGAGGCGCTGCGCGGCCCCGAATTGGGGAGGCTGGCTGAACCAGCCGGCGAAAAGCGGCGGCGGAGTCTTCGACCTGTTGATCCACGACGTGGACACCTGCATCCATCTGTTCGGACTGCCGGCCGCCGTATCGGCGACGGGCTATTCCGACGCCTCCGCCGGGCTCGACTGCATCCACGCCTGGCTGTTCTACGCGGGCGGCCCCCCGGTTCTGGTAACGGGCGGCTGGATGGGCAAGGGCATGCCGTTCTCGATGGAGTTCGCCGTGACCATGGACGGGGGGACAATCGACTTCAGCTCGGCGGGGCGCCCGCTCAGCCTGGCGGGCCAACCGCTCCCCTGCCCCGGCGGCGACGGCTACCGCGCCGAGATCGAATACTTCGTGGAGTGCTGTGCGGCCGGGAGAGCTCCGGAAATCTGCCCGCCAAAGGAATCGGCCGCAACGGTCAAGCTCATGCGCCTGCTGCTCGAAGCTCGCGAACGCAACGGAGAAAAACTGCCATGCACGATTTGAAGCCGATGGAACCTGGCGTGATGTTTTGGGCCGGGCGCGACCGGGTGGACGAGATCCGCGCCATGGGGGTGCGATGCGGACAGCTGGCCATCCCCGGAGACATGGAACTGAACGATGCCGCGGCCGACGCATGGAGGAAGGAACTGGGCGACTTCGTCTTGACCACGGTGTTCGCCACCTACCGCGGGGAGGACTATGCGGACATTCCTACCGTACAGCGGACCGTTGGATTCATTCCGCCCGGCACCCGAGCCGAACGGGAGCAGCGGACTTTCGCCGTGAGCGATTTCGCGGCGCGCCTGGGTGTGGGCAGCATCGCCTGCCATATCGGGTTCGTGCCGGAGGACCGCTCGAATCCGGACTACGTCGCCGTGCGGGAAGTCGTGCGCCGGGTCTGCGATCATGCGGCCAGGAACGGCCAGACCTTCGCTCTCGAAACCGGCCAGGAGCCCGCCGCGACGCTGCTCGAGTTCCTCCGTGACGTAAACCGTCCGAACATCGGGATCAATTTCGATCCGGCGAATCTCATTCTGTACGGCACCGGCGACCCGATTGAAGCGCTGGGCACGCTGTTCCCACACGTCCTCTCCGTACACTGCAAAGATGGCGACTGGCCCCCGGCGGGAGTAGCGGGAGCCCTGGGGACGGAGCGCCCCCTCGGACAAGGCGCGGTGGGCATGGAGCGCTTCACAGGAACGCTCGCGAAGGCGGGGTTCCGTGGACCGCTCAATGTCGAGCGGGAAATCGAAGACCAGGCGCAGCGGCTGCGCGACATCCGCGCCGGCATCGACTTACTCCGAAGCCTGAAATTCGGTTAACTCCACAGGCCATTTCACCCCACAACGATTCGACCCCGCCCAGAGCCACGCTTTAGATTCATCACCTTTGTGAGGCGCCCGCCCTCTTCCTAACCAAAGTCTGTATTGCCGGCCTTGTAAGTTGTATGTTAGTTTTCCTACTTCGGGCCGATCAGTACTTACACGGCCACTCCAGCTCCGAAGGCCCGATTCAGGGGAGCTAGTTCTTCGACTTAGTTGACGCTTCCTGTTCCTTTTCGCAGACGTTTGTTCGACAAAGGTTTTCGTAAAAGGCGTCACCCGTCCTTTACTCCGCTTGTAATACACACCGGAGCGTTTTCACGGGAAACGAACCAGCTCACGGAGAGTGTCCACGGATGAGACTTATCGATTCGCGTAAGAAGCTACTGCCGTTCCTGACCGCCGCGGCCCTGCTCGGGGCGGCCGGGACCAATGCCGCAGCCCAGGCCGTCAATATCAACTGCGGCGGCCCCTCAATGGTTGCATCGGATGGATCCACATGGCTGGGCGACCGGTATTTCACGAGCGGCGACCTGCTCTATACCAGCGACAGAATCAGCGGCACCGCCGACATCCAACTCTACCGCAGCGGAAGAGCGGGCCTGTACAGCGACTTCAGCTATTCGATTCCCCTGGCTAACGGATCGTACTCCGTCACTCTCGACTTCGCCGAGATCCAGTATTGGAACCGGGGCGACCGGGTATTCAATGTATCCATCAACGGATCCCCGGTATTGACGAATTTCGACATTCTCACGCATGTGACGCCGCGAACCGTCTTCGTACAGCAGTTTCCGGCAGCGGTGACGAACGGGATTCTACAGATCGACGTGCAAGGTGTGGTGAAGAGGGGCTTGCTGAATGGAATTCATATTGTGCCCGCGACGCCGGCGTCGCCGGCTTCGCCGCCCGCTTTGAAAGCCAACCCGGCGAGCCTCAACTTCACGGCGACGGCAGGCGGGGCGAATCCCGCGGCCCAAGCGGTGACGATCGTGAATGCGGGATCGGGCTCGCTCAACTGGACGGCTGCAAGCAGCCAGCCGTGGCTGGTCGTGTCGCCGCCATCGGGGAGCGGAGCGGGCGGCCTTTCCGTCCAAGCCATGACCGCCGGCCTGGCGGCTGGAGTTTACACCGGGTCAATCACGGTGAATGGGCCCGGCGCCACGAGCCAGCCGGCGACCGTCGCGGTGAAGTTCACGGTGGGAGGTCCGCCGACCTCGACGCAGCCTTCGGGAACCTCGAGCCTCAACATCGACTGCGGCGGACCGGCCTACACGGCCGCGGACGGATCGCAGTGGATCGCAGACCGATACTTCACCGGAGGCGACCTGCTTTACACCAGCAGCCTGATACAGAACACGCCGGACCTTCCCTTGTACCGCAGCGCCCGCGCAGGACTCTATGGCGACTTCACGTATTCGATCCCGGTCACGAATGGCTCTTACATCGCGACCCTGCAGTTCGCGGAGATCCAATACACGAACAAGGGCGACCGGGTGTTCAACGTGATCCTCAACGGGTCACAGGTGCTGAGCAACTTCGATATCCTGACGCAGACAGCTCCGCTAACGGTGATCTCGCTGCCGTTCCCGGTCACCGTGACGAACGGCACTGTTGAGATCGCGGTGCAGGGAGTGGTCCGGCGGGGTGTCTTGAACGGGATCAAGCTCAGCCCGGCGAACGGACAAACCATCGCGCCGCCGGTGCTCGGGGTAAGCACGAGCAGCCTGAGCTTCAGTGGAGCCGCGGGGGGCGCCAACCCGTCCGCGCAGAAGGCAAGCCTCAGCAACACCGGCAGCGGCACCCTGAACTGGACGGCGGCGGTCGACCAGAGCTGGCTGACGGTATCGCCGGCGGCGGGCACGGGTCCGGCGACGATCTCGATCCAGACTAATATCGCCGGATTGGCGGGCGGCTCCTATTCCGGCACGGTTACTATAAGTGCGGCGGGCGCAAGCGGTTCGCCCAAGACGATCGCCGTCGGACTGACACTGGCTACGCCCGCTCCCTCGCCGGCACTGACGGTGTCCCCGGCCTCGCTCTCCTTCTCCGGAGTAGTGAACGGCCCCGCCCCCGCAGCGAAGACGTTGAGCGTAACTAACTCGGGGAACGGATCGATGAGCTGGAATGCATCCGACAACCAGCCCTGGCTGACCGTCTCACCGGCCTCGGGTACGAACTCAGGCAGTATATCGATCCAACCCAACCTCACCGGCCTGAGTCAGGGCACTTACTCCGCGACGGTAGCAGTTGTTGCGCCCGGCGCGAGTGGTTCGCCCAAGACAATTGCGGTAAGCCTGACCGTGGCCGCTGCACCCGCCACCACGCTGACGGCCGCGCCCAGTGCAATTAGTTTCTCGGCCAGCGCGGGATCGTCGAATCCCGCGGCGCAGACAGTCACTATCGGCAGCACCGGCGGAAGTTCCTCCTGGAGCTGCACCAAAACGAAGCCGTGGCTGACGGTCTCCCAGGCGTCGGGCACCGGGCCGGCGGCCATTTCGGTCGACGCGCAGATAGCCGGGATGACCGCCGGGACCTACGCCGATACCCTGACGATCGCCGGCCCCGCCGGCACGACTCCGGCGACCGTCAATGTGACGCTCAGCATCGCCGGCTCGACACCGCCGCCGAGCGGCAGCGGAAACAACTGGTATGTTTCGCCCTCCGGCAGCTCCAGCGGCAATGGCAGCATCGGCAGCCCGTGGGACATCGTCACGGCATTTCAGCAACCGAGTTCGGTGAAGCCGGGCGACACGATCTGGCTGCGCGCCGGCAAGTACGGCGACGGCACGTCGGGAGCGGTGCTTGCCAGCAACCTCGTAGGGACGGCTTCGGCGCCGATCGTTGTCCGCGCCTATCCGGGCGAGCGGGCCATCATCGACGCGTGGCTGCAGGTCGGCTGCTGCGACCAGGCGCCGAATCCTTCGAAGGGCGCTTATACGTGGTTCTGGGGTGTGGAGTTCGCCAGCTACAATCCGGACCGGAGCAGCGGAACAAGCGGACCGCCGGAGTGGGCGCACCAGGCGAACCACGCCGCCGTGGACACCTGGGCACCCGGCACCAAGCTGATCAATTGCATCGTTCACGACACGAGCATGGGGATCGAGATGTGGGACGAAGCGACCAACTCCGACGCCTACGGAAACCTCGTCTATAACGTGGGCGGTTACGGCACCGATCGCGGACACGGGCACGGCTTCTACCTGCAGAACGAGGCGCCTTCGGTGAAGCATATCTTCGATAACATCACGTTCAACAACTTCGGCAACGGCTTTCAGATCTATGGATCGGGCAGCGCGTACGTGCAGAACTTCGACGTGGAAGGCAACGTCAGCTTCAACAACGGGACCCTGGCGCTGGGCAGCAATACGGCGAACGGAACCGCATCCGCCGGCCCCCGCACGGACAACATGCTCTTCGCCGAAGGCAACGGCGGCCCGAAGGGTATGGTTCTGAAGAATAACTACCTCTACCACACACCGGACGCCGACGACGGCTACAGCGAACTCGGGTACCTGTGGACACCGCGGGCCAACGACCTGGTGGCCACCGGCAATTACTTCATGGGCGGCATCGAAGCGGCCGATGTGTACCGGTGGGATTCGGTGGTGTTCCAGAACAACGTGGTTTACTCCAAGCACAACACCGAGTCGAACCTGATCTACCGCGACGATCAGGACCCGCATTCCTACCAGTGGAACAACAACCAATACTACGGTTCGGGCCGCTGGGTGATCATGCCGGGCTGCGACGGATTCCCCTGCAACAACAGCACCGGATATGACTTCGCCGGCTGGAAAGCGGCTACGGGCCTGGACGCGAACAGCACGTTCACCCCGGGGGCGCCGACCGGAGTGTGGACCTTCGTGAGGCCCAACACCTACGAACCGGGCAGGGCGAATATCGTGATCTACAACTGGGACCTGCGGTCGAACGTGCAGGTGGACCTGAGCAACAGCGGCATCAAGACCGGGGACACCTACCAGATCCGCGACGGCGAGAACTTCTTCGGGGCTCCGGTGGCTTCAGGGACCTACAACGGCCAGCCGGTGACGATTCCGATGACAGGGCTGCAAGTGGCCCTTCCGTTCGGAGTGGTGCCGAATCCGCAGCCGCACACAGCTCCGCAGTTCGGAGTGTTCATCCTGCTTTCGGGCAGTTCGCTTCACTAGAGGGGCAAAACGGCCGAAGGTCGAAGGCGGTCCCGGCTTGCGGCTCAGCGGCTGGCCTGCGTGAATACCGACTTCGGCGGTTCCGATTCGGTCTTGACAAAAGGCCAATAGGAGATGCCTGCGAGGAAACCGGCGCCGTACGCGACATGGTACGCGAAGAATACGAGCGGCAGGGCAGGGAGAAGCAGCCAGCCTTTCTTGCGAGCGCAGTCCGCGGAAGCGACGATGCAGAGAAGCAGGTAGAGCGCGACCATCGCGGCCCAGAGCGCAAGCAAGCCGGGCAGGGCCAGGCCGGCCACCGGGATGGCCACGCCGGCGGTTACAAAGGTTGGGGGGATTACGTGGCGCCAGGAGGCCGGGACGCGGTGTTTGCGGATTACCGCCACTTTCCAGAACCCGTATTGAAAATACTGTAGGGCGAGATTCTTGAGAGAACTGCGCGGCTGATACCAGGAGACGATGCCGGGAGATTGCCAGATGCGCCCGCCGGCGCGCCGGAGCCGGAGGTTGAGCTCATCATCCTGGTTGCGGATGAGCCGTTCATCGAAAAGACCGATCCGGAGCAGGGTGGACTTGCGCCAGCAGCCGTAAGGCACGGTATCGACCCAACCCTCGTAATCGGCGTCGTGGAACTTCGCGCCACCGCAGGCCACCGCCGAGTGATACGCAGCGGCAATGGCCCGCCCCCAATAGCCGCTGGAGCGGGTACGGGCCGGCCCCCCGACATTGTCCGCCGCGACGGTATCCAGGGTCTCGACGCAGCGCCGCACGTAATCCGGAGCGTAGGAAGTATGTGCGTCCATGCGAAGGATGATGTCGCCCCGCGCGGAACGGATCGCCGAATTGAGGCCCGCGGGGACAGCCTTCGACGGATTGTCGATGACACGGATTCGAGGTTCGACGCGCTGATACCCTTCGAGGATGGCACGCGTGCCGTCATCGCTTGTGCCGTCGGCGACGATGACTTCCCAGTCGCGGCCGCCGAAATCCTGGGCCAGGATAGAGTCGAGCACCGGTGCGATCGACCGGGCTTCGTTCCGGCAGGGAATGACAATGCTGAGTTTATCCGTGAGCATACGAGTGACGCTCCCCGGCGGAGAGCTTGCAGACGACAGCGCGGAACTTGCCGTTGGGGCCGCGCGGAACGCGTTCGACCGGCTCCAGCACGACCCGGACATCGCCCATGCGCTGCCGCACGAGGCGCACGAGCTCCCGGGCGGATCCCTCGTCGAAACCCGAGGCGGGCACGTAGAGGACGCGGATCTCGGTCAGCCGCTCTTGAACGACTTGGGCTTCCTCAATGGGGAGGCGGCTCTTGAAGACCGGGTCAAGCCGGCCGATTCGCCGGCCGTCGCTGGTAAGGAGGACGTCATCCATGCGGCCTTCGACCGATGCGAGCACGGGCAGCGTGCGGCCGCAGGGGCAGCCGGCAGGAGCGGCCACGCGGCAGCGGTCTCCGGTGCGGTAGCGGATGAGGGGCATGTCGGCATCGAGAAGGCTGGTCGCGATCAGTTCGCCATCGGCGAGGAACTCCAGGTAACCGGCCTCCGGCCAGAGGTGAAGAGTGCCGCTCTCGCATTCCCCGGCGGCCGCCACGATCTCCGACATGCCGTAGGTCTCGCGCGCTGGACACTGGAAGGCACGACGGATCTTCTCGCGCTGGCCGTGGTCCAGAGGCTCGGCGTTGGCGATGACGACGAGTTGGCGCAGGTCGGACCGGCCGCGCCGCAATACCGCGTCGGCCAGCACTTCGAGGGCGGACGGATAGCCCACGATGTACTCGACACGGTATTGCTTCAGGGCATCGAGGTAATACTCCGCCAGGCGAGGCGCAAGGTGATACACCGACATGTAGAGCTGGCGCAGAGGGGCATTCCAGACCCAGAACGGCGGCTTCGATTGTTCCACGGGTGCGACCAGCCGTCCGCCCAGAATGGCCCAACGGGTATCGCGGGATACGCCATACCAGAGGCGGGAGCGGGCCTCGAACAGGGCGTACCACTGGCGCATCGCGGCTCGGCTTCGCCACAATTGCAGCGGCGTGCCGGATGTCCCGCTGGTGCCTTCCGGTGACATCCGCCGCAAATCGCAATCGTAGGCGACGAAGGCGCGGGAATCGCGGCGAAGCACGTCCTTTTCCAGAACCGGCCAGTTCTCGAGATGTTCCCAGGAGGCGCGGTCGCCGAGACTGCGGCGCTTCGCCCAGTGCTCGCGGTAGTAAGGCACACGAGTAGCGGCACGGCGCAGGATGTAGGCGAGCCGCTCTTCCTGCCAGGCCTTCCACTGCGCGGGCGTCCAATGCTCGCGGGCGATGGCGGCTTCGACGAGGGTTCCGGTTTCCGGGCCGTACCTCGCAAGGCGAAGTTGCACGCCGCGGACGGAGGCTGTCAGAGAACGCAGGGGGCCGGGCAGCCGATGATAGAAGCGCAGTGCCGCGGAATTCATTGCGAAACTCCCGCGCGGGTGAACGACTCGATCTCCCCCATGGTGTGGAGTTGCAGCACGCCCTGGCGGCGCTCCGGTTCGAACTCGTCGAAGAAGCGGCTCAATTTCGTGGCGCTCTGATCGTTGTCCTCGAGCGCCTGGTTGGGGTGGCCGTAAATGGCGAGGGTAAAGCCAGTGCGAAGATAGCGGCGGACGAGCGTGCGCGAAGCGTCTCCGAACCCGGTGGAATGCAGCGGAATGGCGACGACTTCGCCAAACACGAACGGCTGGGCCGGAACGGTGTCGCCGCGGAATCCCAGGTGGCGCGACAGAGCGGCCACCTTGTCCTCGAAACTCACACGCGACCAGCCGTAGCCCGCCCGGCCGAGAAGACGCAGCAGCGAGCCGAGACTTTGCCGGGCCCTCCCGCGGCCGTGCACCCCAAGCAACTCCGTGAGACTGAACGCGCGACGCTGCGGGAAGTGCATGGGACGGTTGAACGGAGGGATGAATCCACGGACCGGGCCGCCGATACGGGTCTCCAGCACCTTGCGGCTGAAAAGGATGTCTTCAAAGAGCTCGCGGCGGCCGAGCGGCGGAAGGTACTTGTGGAGCATGGAGTGCGACGCGACTTCGTGGCCGGCGGCGTGGATGTCGCGTACCTGCTCCGGACAATGCTCGGGCGAGTCGCCCGGAAGCGCCACGCGCCCCACAATGCCAAAGGTTACGCGGGCGTCATGATCCCGGAGCACGCGAAGCAGCACGCGAGTGCCCTCTTCGTCGGCGGACGCGCGGCAACCACGCATGCCGAAGGACCGGCGGTAGCCTTCCGGAGAATCGTAGTCGAAAGAGATCGCTAATCGCATGTGAACGAGCGCAGCAGCGAGTGCCATTGGGGGAGTATGCGAGACCAGTCGAACACCGCGGAGTCTTCGCGGGCGTTGCGCGAAAGCGACGCGGCCAGGGGAGGACTGTCGAGCAGGCGCTCGACCGCGGATGCCATGCGGGACGGATCTCCGGGCTCGACCAGCAACGCATTCCGCCCCTCTCGCAGCAGGTGCGGGATGCCGCCGACATTCGTGCTGACGATACACGCGCCGCAGGCCATGGCTTCGAGGATCGAAACCGGAGTATTGTCGACCGTGGCCGTGTTGAGAAAGATATCGCCCTGGTCGATCCAGCGGCCCACGTCGGCTTTGGGCACCGCGCCAACCCAGCGGACGTGCCTGTTCATTCCCAGTTGGCATGCCGCGGCACGGGCTTCATCGATGCTCCCGTCGCCCTTATCGGGGCCGACCATGGTCAGGATCGCCGGCCGCCCGCGCTGCCGCAGCAAGGCGAGGGTTCGGACGGCAGCCGCCGGGTTATAGATGCCGTGAAAGGCCCGCAGCCAGACAAGCCGCGGTTGCACCGATTCGCGACAGCGGTAGGGATATTGGCGGAGTTCGATGCCGTTCGGAATCAGCCGGAGGTCTGGGCGAAAATGCTGCATCGACTCCGCCAGGTACGGCGACGGTGCGGTCACCGCGGCGGCGGATTGGAGCAGACGGCGCGTACGGCTCCTCCAGCGCCGGGCAAACGCGGGGAGCGCGCCGCCATGAAGCGTAAGGACGTATGGCTTGCGCGCACGCCTCAGGACCCAGGCAGCCGCTTCCGCCCAGGCGAAGGACGGACCGCTGAAGACATCGACCTGAGCGACGTCATAGCGCCGGCGGCTCTGCCAGGCGGTGAAGAGCATATCGGAGAGGCGCGCGACCCGTGCGGGGCGGGAAGACGTCGTGAAGACCGACCAGCCCTGGACGGCCAGGCGCTCGGCAAGCTCCTCGCAGACCCCCCGGTTACCGACAGCGGCGGAAAGAAAGTTTCCGACCATCAGGAGAGAGTTCGACATGGCCGTGTGCAGGCAGTGATCGTGGCGGCACCGCTACTCGGATTTCGGCAGGACGATGAAGGCCCCGAACTCCGGGGCGGTATGTTTCGGGGGCGTCGGGAACACACCGTTGGTAGCGGCCGGCTTCAGATTCGTCATTGGGATCGCAATCGGTTTCCCGTCGTAGGTGCCGGTTAGTACGGCCGGGCCGAAGAAGTTCTCGGCATCGCGGACTTCATACGACGTGCCGACGCCCAGGACACCCGATACATCCACCGGGACTGACGAGTTGAGATCCCAATTATAGATCACAATATTGGCGCGGCCCTGCTCGTAACGGTTAGGCCGGACGAACGTCCAGGTTCCACTGGGCCGGCCGCTCGAGAAGCGGCTGTCGCGGTCGATACCATCCGCGGTCCAGCCCTGCCAGGCAGTTTCATTTTCGGCATAGCTGAAACGTCCCGAGCCGTAATAAGTATTGCCATCCCAGATGTATCCCGCTGAGCTCTGACCGGGCAGAAAATCGACATAGGTGAGTAACTGAGTCTTGGAATAGACCGTGTTTCCCGTGAAGGTCGCGGTGTTCCAACGGTTCACCATGATGGCCAGATTGCCGCCGATCCAGTAATTGTTAGTAATCACCGTGTTCTGGTTGACAGGGTCGAACTGCCATCCGACCCGCGAGTAGCCGATATCGCCATCGGGAGTGTGGTAAGTGTAGTTATCCCGGACCACGATATTCTGCAGACCGCTGCCCGAAGCGAAGAGGATATTGTCGTCATTCTTGCCGCCCGTACTGACGCTCCCGTTGTTAAACACGATGTTTCCTTCGGCCGTGATGTTTCGGATCTGTGCCTGATCGGTGCCGTAGGCGTGGATGCCGACGCCGAACTGGTCGAAGATGACGTTGTCGGAAAGGAGCTTCGTGCCTTCATTGTTCTGCACGTAGATGCCGTGGCCGTGGCCGCGGTCGCTCGCCTGGAATCCGTTGTTGTAAATCAGGCAGCCGTAAACTTCGCTATTGACGGCTTCTTTCCAGATCCCGACGCCTTGCCGCGTGTCGTGGATCACGAGGTTGATGAGACGCGTCCCGGGAGCCCAGCTATCGACGGCGTTCTGGATTGCCGAAGCGCCATAATCGGGCGGTCCGGCGGGCGCCCCGGTACGATCTGTGATACTGCTGGCGAACTCCAGGCCCCAGAACCAGACGTAGGCGCCCCGATCGGGGTGGGGGTCTCGGTCGCAGCAGCCGATCTGGAGCCAGCCGTTGATGACGGCTCGCTCGCCGGGATACTGGCGGACCACGATGGGAGAAGTGGGAGTTCCGACGAGCGAGCTCTGAAAAATGGTGGCGCCGGATCCATAGGTGCCGCCGCGCAGCCAGATCGTCGAGCCCGGTCCGACGCCGGCCTGCCGGCTGAGAGCAGTACTGAGGTCCCAGGGGTGGGCCAGTGAGCCGTCGCCATCGGGTGTACCTCCGGGAGCGGCGTAGAACTGGCCGCCCGGCACGTGGCGTACCGTATGAAGGCGCGAGGAAGTCCGAGCGTCTTGCTGCGGGGCGCATAGCAAAGATATCGGCCCGGGCGCCATCGCCAGGGCCGCCACGGTCAGCAGTCGCGATAGGCTCATTCGGTCCTCCCTAGAATGATTTCATATACCGCGCAGATTTGCCGCATCACGCGGCGGGCGCTATAGTGCTCTTCCACGTGATCCCGGAAGCTGCGGCCCAGGCTCCGCCGTAGGTCGTCGTCTGTCAGGAGGCTGAGGATTGCGCGGCTCAACTCCACGGGCGAGCCTGGCGGCACGAGTAATCCGGCCTCTCCGTTCCGAAGCACTTCGGAACATTGCCCGACCGCGGTCGCCACCGAAGCCAGGCCGGCCCTTCCGTATTCCAGTAGCGCCAGAGGCAGCCCCTCGGATGCGGAACTCAGGACGCCAATATCGCAGGCTTCGAGGATCGCGGCGACATCCTGTCGCGGCCCCAGATAGGTGACCGCGTGGTCGAGCCCCAGGCTGGTAACGAGGGCCTGGATGCCACGGAGGTACTCCGGTTCCGCGGAATCGCCGACCAGAAAGAGGTGCGCCCCACAACCGGCCTTCTCCAGCAGGGCGGCGGCACGGAGCAGTGTGGCGTGGTCCTTCTGAGGACGGAAATTCGCGACGCAGACTACCCGTTTTCCGGCGGTGCCGGGCAGTTCGAGGGCCCGCCCGGGAGGGGGCGCTTTACGATCTTCCACCAGATTCGGGATGTACCACACCTGGGCGGCGGACAGACCGAGATCGTTGCGACACCAATTCGAAAGCCTCTGGTTAACGGCGATCACTCCGTCGACTCGGCGGGTTGCCAGCCGGTATAACCATGCGGGGCGGTCGTTGCAATCGCAAAGGCCGTAATGATCGTGCCAGATCAGGGAGCAGCGGCGTGAGAAGGCGGCCGCCAGCCGGCAGAAAAACAGCGAGGAGGCGTGCGCGTGAATGATGCGAACGTCATGCGCCTCCAGAAACTGGACGAAGCGGCGCACGGCAACCAGATCCAGGCGGCCGCGGCGTTCCAGTTTCAGGCGGCCCACATGGGGCGAGATAGAGGAACTCAGGGGTCCTTCGGTGCGGGTCGTGCAAAGATAGGGCGCGAAACGGTCGCGCGGCAGATGATTTGCCAGGTTGACCGCGACGTGCTCGGCGCCGCCGAGATTCAAAGTATCGACGACGTGCACCACCCCGATGCGGGAGCGGGCATCGGCAGCGACGACCTGGGATTCCAGGGTCACTGAACGGAGAACTCCTTCGCCTCCGGAGGAGCCGGGGCGCCCCACCATTCCGCCAGCAAGTCACAGAGAGCGCCTTTCAATCCTTCCAATGAATAGCGCTGGGCCCAGGCCGCGGCACGCATGCGCATGTCCTGCAGGCGATCGGGCGAAGCCGCGACGGTCCGGATCACGCCCGCGAGTGCGTCGGGGTCGCGCGGGGGTACGGTGAAGCCGCGCCCTGCAAGCATTTGCGGGACGAAACCGACAGATGAGCCGACCGCGACCAGTCCGAAGGCCATGGCCTCGGCAATCGCCTTGGGCCAGCCCTCGGTTTCAGACGCCAGCACCAGGATGTCCGCGGCTTCCAGGTGGGGAAGCACGCGATCGAAGGGAAGGCCGCCGGTAAAACGCACGGCGGATCCGATGCCGAGTGATCCGGTCAGACGTTCCAGCCCGGCGCGCTCGGGGCCTTCCCCGATGATGGTAGCGGAAACGTTGTCAAACTCGCGACGGACCCGGGCGACGGCTTCGAGCAGCACATCCACGTTCTTTGCCTTCGACAGGCGGCCGGTAAATAGGACCTCGAGGCCCGGGCCGCGGCGCTCGCGAAGCGCGGAGAGCCGCGCGCGGTTGATCTGTTCGCGGGTAAGCAGCGAGGTGAAGAACGGCACGATGTGCCTGGGGTATCCCGGCCAGGACCCGTAAACGGTGACCGGGCCTCTCCACCACGACGAGCGGAGGATGGCGCGCTGCAGTTTCGCGGAAAGAGCGATCCCGTCACCGCCGTGCCACTGTGCCGCGTACTTGGCAACCAGGCGGCGGCTGAAAAGTGGAGCGAGCACGGCTCCAACCAGGCCGAGGTTGCCGGGACAGCGGACGTGAATCGCGTCGGCGCGGCGCATGGCGCGCGCGAGCCCCCAGGCCATGGCAGGGACGGATGCAAGCAGGGCTACCTTCGCCGCAAGGCCTTCGCCGCCCGCTTCGACCTGCGGATCGATCAGGATATTCTCGCGTTCCAGGCGCAGGCAATCGGGCGGCGCGGTCTCGTTCCGGCAAGGAGCGGCGATAACGACTTCCGGAAACAGTTCAGCCCAGATATCGATTTCGCGTGCATACGGGCCGTACGCGTAGAGCCTGCCCCCGTGGCGGTAATGAATAACATGCGAAACGATCAGAAGCCGCATTGGGTTGGTGAAGCCTCCTCCAGGCGCGCCGGCCGCTTACGGCCGCTGCGGGCCTCCCGGTACCGCGCGGCGGTCCATAGCGCCGCGGTGCGGAGCAGGCGCTCCGCGGTGAACTTCAGCTTCGGCTTCTGGATGCGCGCCCACAGCAGTTCGCGCCGGTGCGTCGCCATGCGTAGTTTGTACTCGTCGAAGCTGGCCATGAAGTCGTAGATATCGCGGCCCCGGGCGAGGTTATGGCGGATCGCCTCGGTGTGGCAGACGAAGCCTGGCTTCAGGCGGTTGTCCTGCTCGATACGCAGGCCGCTCTGATAGAACGAAACCACCCCGCCGTAATCGAAGTTGTAGAGGCAGCCGATGGTGGACCGGCCGTCCTGAACGCGGATCAACTGGATCTCGCCCGAGTCGAAGCGGCGCTCGATCAGGCTCCGGAGCATGCGGCGGAAGTGGCCGGAGGCAAAAGCGCCGCGGCGGCCTCGCCGCTTCCACCGGTTCTGATGAAGCTCCACCATCTCTTCGTAGATTTCGAGCGCGGCAGGCAGGTCCGTCGCGACCGTGGTCCGCACCTGGCCGTAGAGTTTGTAGCTGCGCCGGATCTGGGAGCGAGTATTGGCGCTGACAGCAGCCAGGTAGTCTCCTCCCTTGCGCGCAACGGCGCGCAGATCTACATAGGGAGCGGGGATGCGATTTGCAATCAGCACGCGGTAGGGCGGCGGCACATCTTCGAGCCACGCGGCAGGCGGCAGCGCCGGGTTCAGGCCGGAGAGGTAGAGCTCTTCCCAGTTGCCGGGAAGCAGGCTCAGGAAGGCGGACCATGCGGGGCGGGCGTCCGGGGCGCACAGGAAGGCGTTGTCCTCGACATAAAACTGGTCGAGATTGCGGTCGCCGGCCTGGTTCAGCAGGTAGGCGGTGCTGCGGAAGATGCGCTGCCGCAGCACCTTCCCGTAGCCGAGGAAACCGGCGGCCACCGGGACATCGCCGCGGCGCACCACGGCAAGCCGGACGTTGCAGCCTGGCGGAAGGCTGTCCAGCCAGTTTTCGATCCAGCCCCAGGACAGAAAATAGGAGTGCGGTGACGCCGCGGCGAGCGTCTTCCAGATGTCCTCGACAGCGGGCCTGGCGGCGGCAATATCTAAGAGCTCGGTCATATTGGTCAGCGCAGACAGGCCAGCAGGGGAGCCAGCTTGGTAGCCTCGGCGGAATAAGAAGCGTCCTCACGGCGCAGATTCAGGCACCCGCAGCGAGGGTCGGCGATGCCGCCCCGGGTTAAGAACGCAAACTCGGTCTTCAGGGCGCGCAGAACCGCTTCGGCGCCGGAGCGCCGCTCTTCGATTCGCCCATAGGGATAGCAGAAGACGCGGGTCTTGCATCCCAGGCGCCGTTCGATTGCGTCGTAAGCCTGGGCGACATCGAACTCGAATTGACGGATATCGTCAGCCGCGGCTGTGGAGTGAAACATCGTATGATTCCCGATCAGCATGCCGCCGGCATCGAGCTCCACCAAGGCGTCCCAGCCGGCGAGGCGCTGGCTATGGGTGAGGTCTTTCTGCACCCCGAGGTCTTCGCGGATCCGCCGCAGGAGCGCCGGGTGAAACGGGCTGGGGCAGGCGAGAACCAGCGGCCAAAGGCAGCGGTAAGCGGCGGCGCGGGAGAGATCGTCCCGGATCTGAATCCGCACCGGCGGGTTGACGCGCACCCGGTAGTCGCCGGCGGGCGTGGCAGCACACAAACACATCAGCTCAACGCTGGGTAGCACCCGCCCAGCCGCGATCAGTCCGGGATTAACAAAGAAGCAGGCGGAGAGTCCCCGGCGGTTGAGTTCGGGGAATGCCTCGGCGACCGAATCGTGGGGGCAATCGTCGAACGTAATCAGCGTGGCGCGCCTCGGGAGCGTCCCTTGGCGCAGGCCCTCGAGAAAGGCGTTTGGCGGAAGCGGCGTCAGGCGCTCAGAAATGAAATCGAGGACCCGCCGGAACTCGAATTTCGAGATAAACAGGTCCTCTGCCACACCGGGGAGGATCGGCCGCCCGATGTAATGAAACGTGAGAACCAGCCCCTGGCTCTTGCGGATCAGCAACCGCGAAGCCATGCTGGTTGCCAAAGGCCAGAGCGCCTTCCCGAGCAGGCCTTTGACGTGCATGCGAGTGGCGGGAGAGAGCATGGATCGAATCCGTAACAGCGGTCACCGGTGACCCTTGGCGCGGTTTATGGAGCACTCGGAGGAAGATACCCCGATGAAACCGGCCAAGGGTCACCGGCGCCTGCTGCCTCCGTGGTTGCGCACCCCGTAGCGCCGGAGGCGGCGGCAGCCCGAAACCGCGAGAATCAAGCAGCCACCCGCATGACGCGGCGCACCACGTACATACGGGAGAAGTCGCAGCCCGCCAGGGCGAGTCCGACAAACATTCCGGAGAGTCCGTCGAAAGCGGGAACCGAAACGCCGACCATCAGGAAGCCAACGACGCCGATGAGCGGCATGATTTCACCGACTGTGCGCTCGTGCCGCCAGGCGCGCCGCACCATGGCACCGAGCAGGACGGCGAGCAGCGCCATCCCGATGAGCCCTGTTTCGGCACCGACCTGGAGAACGAGGGAATGCCAGATGAGGTTCTTGTGCGCGTAGATGATGGAAATACGGCGCCCGTTACCGGGGCCGAAGCCCCATACGGGCGAGTCGTGGATGACGCGGGGAAAGGCTTCCCACTGCTCGGCGCGCCCGGTGGTTCTCTTGGACCAGCTTTCATCCGGCGAGAAAGTCTCCTGAAGGTAATGTCGCACCAGGTCGTCGTTGTCGAAATGAACATACAGCGCAGCCCCGATGATGAGCAAGGCCAGAGTCGCTAAGATCAGCTTCCGCTGCCGGCGCTTCAGAGCGAAGATGAGCAGCATTCCCACGGCCAGCACGAGCCAACTGCCGCGGGAAGTGGAAAGCACCAGCAGGACGCCAATGACGAGATCCATGACAATCCGCAGCCATGGACGCGAGTGAACGAGCATCCACCGGCCGCCATCGGCGAGGGACGCCAGCAGAACCAGGGCCGCGGGAACCCCAAACGATATGGGATTTCCCAGGCGGCTGCCGCCGACCTCCGCCATGCCGAGACGGCTGCCGTAGGGCAGCAGCCCGCATCCCATGGCGACGACCGAGATGGCCACACCCGCCAGGGCTGTCGCCAGCCAGCGTCGATGCATGCCGAGCAGGCGCACGTTGAGCGCCGAAAACAGCAACTCGAAGCCGCGCAGGTTGGCGGAATAGTCGCCGGTGAGATAGAAGGCAATCAGCCAGTAGAGTGTGATGAGAAGCGCGAAGTATTGAACCAGCCGGTCTTTCCACAGCACCCGGAAGTCCGAGAGGCGGCCCTCCATCCAGGCGAAAACGCAAAGGCCGAGTACCACCTCAATCGAGCTGTAGTAGAAGTACTCCCGCAATAGCATCCATACCGGCAAGGTGCCGATGGCCAGGGTGGTAGCGGCAACGGGATTGCGGCGGAGAATGTAGTAAAGCTCACAGGCGAACAGTACCGTCAGGAAGTAGACGCCTGCGATCCGCGGGTGGTCGAGGCCGACGGCGGCCATGGCGGGAAGGACACATACCGCGATCTGAATCAGGGATGCTTTCACGAAAGGGATCCGGACCTGGCGCGATGCCGGGTTCGGCACCTGAACCGGCTGCAACGCGTATGCGGCTGTCATCCGTTCTTCCTCTGCTCGACGTGGTCGCATTCGAGGACATATTCCCGGCGCGCGGGCGGTTCCTCGAAGTCCGGCGGCGAGACCAGACAGCGGGCCAGTTCCGCCAGCGTGCCGGAGGCGTGGCCGAGCGGTTCGGAGCGCCACGGACGAACACAGAACCACGCCAGGTCCATGGCGATGAGGAATGCGGTATCGAGCCAGAATCCCCATACGAACCGGGAGCCGGGATGCGGGCTATGACGCTTCCAGATAAAGTAGCGGTTGCGCATCTCCATCACGCCCCGTGCGTAAGAGACGGGCCGGCCGCCTGCTCCCGGAAGATGGAGGATGCCGGCATCGCCGCAACAGAGGATCTCCCAACGCCGGCCGACGCGCAGCGACATCTCCAGGTCCTCGCCCTGCGAGTAGCCTTCGAAGAAACAGGAAAAGCGGTCGGTCTCGAAGACCTCCCGCCGGAACGTCCAGGCGCAGCCCGGCATGACGTCAACCCGGCGGACTCCGGAGAACCGCTTCATCAGGCCGCGGGGCGTATGAGTGCCGGATGGGCAGTAGACCATCGGCTCGAGGCGCGGCGCCAGGCCGAGGGCAAAGCGGAGACGCCAGCGGCGGGGGATGGGTTTGTCCATTTCGTTGATGACACAGCCGGCCAGCCCGCCAACCCGCTTCTCATGATCCTCGATAAGAACGCGGCGCATCTCGGCGAAATATCCAGGCAATGGAACGGCATCGTCGTCCAGAAAGAAGAGGTACGGACGCGTACTCAGGTCCACGCCGACGTTGCGCTGGCGGGTCAGCCCGGCAGGGCCTGCCGCGTAGCACAAGTCGAAGGATCGCGTGCGCGACTCCGCCCATTCGCGGAGGGTACCGCCCGCTTCCGGCGTGGGCCGGCCGTCCACGATCACGACTTCGCCGGGCGGGTCCGCCATCCGCAGCAGGCGCTCGAGAAGACGCATCAGCTCGTGGCGGCGGTCGCAGGTTGCAACGATTAAGCTGCAGTCTTCCAACCCCTGTCCGCAGCCACAGATTCGCCAGCCGGGAAGCATAGTCATCAGTGAGCTACCCATTCCTCGAAACGCACGCGCGATAGAATTCTTCGTTGCGCGCAGCGAGCACGCCGCTCGAAAACCGCTCCGCTACGGTGCGGCGCCCGGCGGTCCCCAGGCGTTCGCAGCGAATGTTGTCGTTCAGCAACAGGAGAATCGCTTCGGCGATCTGTTCGGGCCGGCCGGGGTCAATCAGCAGCCCATTGGCTCCATGCTCGATCAACTCGGGCCCACTGCAGCGGGCGGAGTAGATCACCGGGCAATTCTCTGCCATCGCTTCCATGGGGACCAGCGAGAAGGCCTCTGCGAACGAGGGGAATACCGCGAGCCGGCACAGCCGGAATTCGGATTGCAGGCGCTCCCGGTGGCAGTGGCCGTGGAAGTGGACCGATCGGGCGCACTCCGGAGGCAGCAGGGAGAGCAGAAGTTCGCGCATGGGCCGCCCGTCCGGAGCGCCGGCATCTCTTCCAAACAGGTGCAGTTCCGCATCCGGACGGCAGCTCGCCACCCGCGGCCACGCTCGAATCAACGAGACAACCCCCTTCTTGGCGGTGAGCGTGCCGGCATAGACCACGCGGCGGGGGTCCCGTATCGACGGCGGCGCGTCTAAGGGAATGTCCACCGGGTTGAACAGCACCGAGACCGGGCGCAGCCGGGAACCGAACAGGCGCGCCGTACGGCGGGAGGTATACGCGCTGGTGGAGCAGCAGTAGTCGGCCCGGTGAAAAGATGCCGCCTCGAGACAATATGCCGGCCAGTCGAGCGGCTCCTGCATCTCGCGATTGAAATAAGTGATCGAGCCGTGGAGCCGGGTCACTACCGGAACTGCCAGGGACGGCCAGCAAGCCGCGTATCCTTCCCAGTCGGGGACCTCGACCAGGTCGGTCTCGCCGCGCTCCGCCCAGCGCGCGATTTGCTGAAACAGCAGCCGGCGGCCGCGAGTCCAGCCGAAGCGTCCGGCCGGCCTTTGCAGCCGGTAAACCCGGATCCCGTCGTCAACTTCGGAGTCGAGGAGGCCGTCCAGCGAAGGATAGACGCCGATCACGCGGACCTCATGACCCGCCGCCACCAGCGCCCTGCCGAGCACGCGGGTCATCGAACCGATTCCACCGTGCGGAGCGGGTGGATATTCGCAGCAGACGAAACAGATCTTCATTGGGCCTGTGTGCAGACGCCCGGGCGGACGGGTGTCTCAGTGCGGCAAATGGTCTTCAGCACCTCGACAATCCTTCGGCTGGATTGGCCGAGCGGCACATCGATCTGCAGATCGACCAGCCGGCGGCGTCCCTCGCGATCGAGCGCCGGATTATCCAGATAGGCGTTGACGTGTACAGCCAGTTGCTCGGCCGAACGAGCGATGCGGGAAGCGCCGAACTCGAGCACCGGTTGCAAATGCTCATAGCAATAGTAGTAGTCGAAGACGGGCATTCCGAAAATCGGAGGCTCCGCGCAGTCGAATGCGATGTTGACAACCGGCCGGTCATGAATTCCGAAATCGAGCGTCATAGTGGAGCCGAGGTTGACATTGAGATCCGCATGGTGTGTGAGGTTGGCGAGGAACTGGACATCTTCGGCCAGCGGAATCACGCGCGCCCAGTTACCCGGCTGCGTATGGACCCATTTGGGCTGCAGCTTCTTGAGCTCGGGGTACCGCCGGCAGACGCCTTCGTACCGTGAACCGTCGTCGACCGGCACCGGCCGCAGCACAACCTGGGGATTGTGGCGGATCCGGCCGGAGCGGACCAGGCTCATCAACACTTCCACGTGCTTTGGATCTTCGGGCGCCGTCCCGGCGTCGCCGCCTGAATAGCAGATGACCGGCCGCAACGGATCGAGCGCGGCGCGGCGGCAGAATTCTTCACGGCTCCAAAGCAGCGACGGGTCGCCGTAAGGATCGAACTGAGGCGTGCCGGCCAGGTGAATGTTTTCACGCGGCACATGCGGGTAGTAGCGCAACAGCTCGTCGCGCATGTGGTTGCTCCATACGAGGTAGTGATCGAAGGGAGCGGCAATCCGGCCCTTGCTGCTCAAGTTGTCCCAACTGAAGATGAAGCTGGCGGTAGGTATTCCGAGCGAGCGTGCAGCCAACACAGCGGGTAGGACGCTGGTGGGCCGCTGGTGGGAACAGAAAAGGACCTCCGGGCGCAACACCGTGAACATGGCGCGATAGCGCTCAACCTCCGGAAGCCGCCCAACCGCCCTGCAATGCAGGCGGTCCAGGGCCTCGATGGTGCCGGACGCCGCGGCGGCCCGCCCAATCAGGCGCGACGTCCCGACGAGCAGGCGGGATCTCAGGGGTCCTTTGACCGGCCGGCGCAAGGCGCGCCGCATCGCGTGGGTGTCAGCCCAGTACATGTGCGCACTCTCGAGCGAGGACTGGAGCACCAGCCCGATGCGGTTCTGCCGATAAGGAACCAGGGGTCTCCAGACCACCGAGGGACCGGCGGCCTGTGCGTACCGGTCGAGCATGTGCTGCGGGATGATATGGAAAACCTGCGGACGGAAGACCTGGGCCATTTCACTCAAGAAGCGCCCAATCACGAAGTTCCGCACACCGACTCCATCCGGCACCAGAACAATGGCGTTCGGCCTGTTCACCGGCCCTCCTCCAAGGCTTCCTCTGCCGCGGAGACGATCCACTCCGCGCAGGGGCTGATGATCGAACCGTGCCCCGAACTGGATCCACTGACGTCGAGATGAAATACATCGGATTGAATGGTCGATTTCGTGGCACTGCCTTGAAGGATGGCCTTGAGGAAGATAGTGTACAAGCCAGGCTCCAACCACAGGCTGGGCAGCCGCAGCCGGCACTGGTAAGCTCCCCGTCCCGAGGCCCCCAAGGACATATCCGAACTGGCGCGGCGCAGATGGAACACCCGCCTCTGGTTCATGTCTTCGAGGATGCAAATCAGGATGAACCCCGCGACCTCCGAGGCCAGCCACAGCGTGGCGGACAGCTCGAACGGATCCCCCTGGTCGATCGTCGATCCTTCATGGCTGGCCAGCTCAGGCGGTCCGAAGCAGGACCCTCGAAGGGTGGACTTCGGTTGGGTGTCGCGGCTTTCGGTGGCGAGTAGCCTGTGATAGGCCTCGATGCTCGCCCCAATGTTTCCGGCGGCTACAACGCGTCCGTTGTCCAAAACCAATCCCTTCTCACAAAGGGAGCGGACGGCGCCCATATTGTGGCTGACAAAGAGAATGGTACGGCCGTTCCTGGCCACGTCACCCATCTTTCCGAGGCACTTCCTTTGGAACGCGAGATCCCCCACGGCGAGTACTTCGTCGACGAAGAGAATCTCCGGGTCCAGGTGCGCCGCCACCGCGAATGCCAGCCGCAGGTACATGCCGCTCGAATAGTGTTTCACCGGAGTGTCGATGAACTTCTCGACCTCCGCGAAGGCCACGATGTCGTCGAACTGGCGCTCGATCTCGGTGCGCTTCATGCCCAGGATGGCACCGTTCAGATAGATGTTCTCCCTGCCCGTGAGCTCGTTGTGGAACCCGGTGCCGACTTCGAGGAGCGTCCCGACGCGGCCAAATATGTCCGCGCTACCACGAGTGGGCTCGGTGATCCGGGAGAGCACCTTGAGCAGCGTGCTCTTCCCCGCTCCGTTGCGCCCGATGATGCCGACGACTTCTCCTTTATTGACCTCGAAGTCGACGTCCTTCAACGCCCAGACACTGGTTTCCCTGGAGGGGCGGCGATCCTTTCGCCGCATCGCGCGGAGCGGGCGCGCAAATGCTTCCGAGACGGTTTCCCGCAGCGTGCGGTAGGGCTGCTGCTTTTCACCGATCTGGTACAGCTTCGATAGTCCTTCCGTGCGGATGGCCAGATTGGAC
Source organism: Bryobacterales bacterium (assembly GCA_963778675.1). Classification (GTDB taxonomy): domain Bacteria; phylum Acidobacteriota; class Terriglobia; order Bryobacterales; family Bryobacteraceae; genus CAWCDJ01. The sequence goes on along the minus strand of CAVZVI010000014.1, from coordinate 416,047 downwards.
ATAGAACTCCCTGGGCAGTCAGACGGCCGGCGTCATACTCCCGGCCGAGTGAATGTGCTTCCATAACTTGCGCGCCAGGAACACCTCGGTCTTATGCATCGACTCCGCCGTACACCCCCCGAGGTGCGGCGTGACGATGAGGTTGGGGTGCCGGCGGGCGTATTCGATCACGGGGTGATACTCCATGCCTGCCGGATTCTCCGCAGTGACGACGTCTAGGGCCGCGCCCGCCAGCCGGCCGCTGCGCAAGTTCGCGAGCAGGGCCGCTTCGTCGACCAGCTCGCCCCGCGCCGTATTGACGAGGCAGCTCCCCTGCTTCATCCGCTCGAACTGCCGGGATCCGAAGAATTGCCGGGTATCGGACGTGAGGCTCACGTGCAAGCTGACGATATCGGACTGACGCAGCAAGGAGTCGAGCGGGACCATCAGGACTCCTTCCTCGACGGAATCGGAAGGGACGGCAGGGTCGCAGGCCAGGACTCTCGCCTCGAAGGTGCGTGCGTATCGCGCCACAATCCTGCCGAGGCGGCCGTATCCCACGATTCCGATATTCTTTCCGAAGAGTTCCGAACCCTGGAACAGATCGCGGTTCCAGCCGCCGCCGCGAGCGTGCTCCGCCGCGGCCGGAATGTGCCGCAGCAGCGCCAGAATCAGCCCGATGGTGTACTCGGCGGTACCCCGCACCTCTTTCAGAAACTCCGTCTCCCCGCGAAGCGAAAGCAGGCGAATCCCCCGCCGTTCGAGCGCGGCTGTGTCTACATGATTCAAGCCGGTAGTCGGCGTCGCCACCGTTTCGAGCCGGGGTGCCACCTTGAGGAGGTCGGTATCCACCCGGTGGCGCAGCCGCACCCATAGCACTTCGGCATCGCGGACCATGGTCTCGATTCCGCGGCGGTCCAGATCGGCCAGGACGACCTCGGCGTCCTGGCGCAGCAAGTTATACGCTTCCAGTGGAAAGCCGAACGATTCCGCAACCAGAATCCTGGTTTTTCGCATGAGAGTACTTGAACATCTGCTCGACAAGGAAGAGATCGAAAGGCGAATCGATATTCCACGCCCGTTCCTGGGGAATGAGCCAGGCGCGGCAATCCCGTCCTTTGAGGGAACCCTGCTCCATCAGCACATCTCGACGGGTGAGGTAAACCGACCCTTCACGAAGGAAGATCCTGGGCAACTGCTGGCGCGGCATTCCTTCAAAAGGTTCGGCGAACGGCGGATCGAGAACCCTACCCGCCTCGTCGATCATCTTCATGCGCGCCGGATGGCGCTCGCCGGCGTCCACAAACGAGATCACCGAATCGGCTCCGGTTCGCTCCAGCATTTCGATCGCACCATCGATGTCGTCCGGCGTCCGCATGGGGTTGGTGGGCTGGAGCAGAAACACGGCGTCACAACGGCCGCCGCTGGCTTCGAGCCGCCATACGGCGTCCTGCAACACTGGGACGGTTGGCGTGTCGTCCGCCGCCAGGCCCGGCAGCCGCAGGAATGGAACTTCGACGCCGCAGTCCCGCCCCACGCGGGCGATCTCCGGATCGTCGGTAGAAAGGACCACGCGGCTGAGGCGCCGGGCGGCCAGCGCTGCGTCAGCGGTGTACGCCAGCAGCGGCCGTCCCATCAGTTCCGTGATATTCTTCCGCGGGATCCCCTTGGATCCTCCCCGCGCCGTTATGATGCCCCAAACTTCCATATTTGCGATTCGTTTCGTACACGTAATGGAGCCGCTTCTGGCGGTATGGCGTGATGCGGACCAACGATTGCGCGATCCGCTCGGAGACGTGGCCGTCGCCGTAGAGAGTGCTGGGCGGGTACCGGCCGTGATGCATCTGCCGCCGGATCGCCATCGCGATCTCCTCCGAGTCCGCCCGGCAGGTCGTGACGTGAGCATCCGCTTCCCGCCCGTCCTGGCGATCGCCTACCAGTACGACCGGAGTGCCGAAGTAACTGGCATCGCGCACAAAGCTGCTGGAATTGCCGATCGCGCAGACGGCCGACATCAGGATCTTCAGATAGTGATCCGGCCGGACGTTGGTGATCGTGCGAAGCCACTCCGGCGCGTTCTGATCGCGAAAGATGCGGATGGCCTTACTGATGTGATCGGAGCCGGCGTCGATATTGGGCCAGAGCAGAATCGTCTGCATGCGGATCTGCTCCAGAGCCGCCAGCAGTTCGCGCATTTGTCCCTGTTCGCCGCCGTACTCGGTGGTGGTCGGATGAAAGATCACCAGCTGGAAGGGGTTCTTCCGATCGATGCGCGCGCCGCTGCCCGTGCCGTTGATGGATTCCTCGGAGAGATCGGGATCCAGTCCGTAGGCGATGTCGCTCGACGGGCAGCCGATGCCCAGGATCGATTCCGGGCTCTCGCCCATCCGCAACAGATACTCCGCCGAGCGGCGGGTGCTCGGGAAATGATAGTGCGCGAACTTGGTGATGGCGTGCCGCGCGCTCTCGTCGATCGAGCCCGAAACCTCCCCGCCCTGGATATGGACAAGGCAAATGTTCATATAGGCGCCCGCGATGGCCGCCGCCAGCGCCTCGTAGCGGTCTCCGATCAGCACCACCAGCTCGGGAGCCAGCCGCTGCAACTCTCCGGCGAACTCCACGACGCCAAAGCCGACAGATTTCGCCATAGTGGCCGGCGTCGAGCCTTCGAGCTCGATATAGACTTCACTATCGACCCGGAATCCATCGGCGCGAACGATATCCACGGGACGCCCGAAGCGCCCCAACACCATCGTGCCCGCCGCAACCACTTGCAACTCGATTTCGGGACGGGCGGCGATCGCCTCCATCACCGGCTTGAGCCGCCCGTAATTGGCGCGGTCGACCAGCACCACGCAGACCTTTCGACGGTTCATTCGATTAAGCCCCGGCTCCCACGCTCAGTGCCTTCTTGCAGTCGGTGCGGCAGAGGGTGAACACATCCGCCCCGCGCCGGTTGTCGGCGGCTTCGGTTGAGAAGGCGCAATGGAAGTTCAGCTCCTGCAGTTTGCGCATAGCGCGGATGTGGAACGAGTCGCGCTTTCCGTACGGGTATGAGAACGGCCACACCGCCTGCGGCATGAGGTTCCGGATCATGAGCCGCTGGCAGGTCTCGAGATCCCACACCAGTTCGCGCGATGAGAGGTTTGCGAGCGGCTTGTGCTGGTGCGTGTGGCCGGCGATCGCCATGCCGGCTTTCTGCATCCGCCGCGCCTCCTCCCACGTGAAGTACAGGGATTCGGCAAATTCCCGCTCGGGCCCGATATAGCTGGTGAAGAGCTCCCGCACCGTCCGGTCGCGAAGTTCAGGGTCCATTCCGAAGTTGAACAGGTACTTGAAACGAGCGATCTCCTGCGGGTCCCACGGATAACTCTGTGCGGCGCGAGCGGTGTCGACATTCAACGGCGCGAAAGCGTCGGGGCAAAAGCTGACCGCCTTGCGAAAGAAAGCATCGGCGTATTCCTCGAACTTCATGGACGCCATCAGAAAGTGATTCATGTGGACGGCCGCCACCTTCTTTTCCTCGACGCACGACGTGATGATGGAGAAGACGCCGCGGATCCGCTTCTCCGCCAGCCACGGCACTACATCCTCGAAGTGCTCTCTCAGCCCGTCGTCGAACGTGACCAGGCAGAGGTTGCGGCGTGGCCGGTACTCGCCCGTGAGGAAGTCGAGGCTGGATTCCACGCTGGCCATTTCGAATTGGGAGGCCAGTTCCGTGACCTGGTGCCGGAAGTCATCGAACAGCATTCCCTTCAGCCTTGGGAAAGGCGTTCGTGGCAGGTCGCGTATATAGTGATACATGACAACGCGAAGAAAGTGATCGGAAGGCATGCCTTTTCTCCTGGGAGCGGCTTAGTTGGGACGGTCCTGGTCCGAGTCGGACTTAGTCCAATACCACACGCAATCATCGGAATCGGCGCAGGGCGGCATCTCGGACTGCACGAACATCGCGCTCAGGATTCCCCCTCCTTTGCCGTCGAGCGGCTGAAATCGGGACGGAATCGAGCGCCCGTCCGGATGCCGGGCAGCCTCCTGAAAGCCGGACTGGCGAAGCCAGCAGCGTGTCTGGCTGTGATAGCCATACCAATCCGCTCCCATGGCGCCGGCCTGCTCCAACTCCTGCACCAGAGCACCGAATAGCCTGGCCGCATTTTCGGCGGAGACCGGCAGGAACTCGACCAGGCGTCCGATCCGATCGACCTCCACGCGGCCTTGGGGAGTCTGCCGGCGGATCGCCTCCAGGCGCCAGACCGCCAACCCGGTACGCTCGCCTTCCGGCACCGTCACAAACCGGTACTCGAAAACAGGATGTTTGCGGTAGCGCCAGGTCAAATATGCCGTATCGCGGGCGGCTCCAACAGTGCGCTCCGCGATCGCCGGCCACTCCTCGCGGTCCCACGTACGAGGAATGAGCTGGCCGGTTTCCGGCGCGGCGGCGGGCCGGTTCCTCAGAGCCAGCCAGCCGGCCAACTCCCGGGCGCGGTCCGCCTGCCATTCGGGCCAGGCCAGTTGCAGCAGTTGCGCCATACGCTCCACAGCTCCCGGCAACACCAGGAAGTGCCGCGGTATCTCATCGAGCACGGTTCCTCGCAGGACACGATAGATCACCGACGTGGCCGGGTTGATGCCGAACGCAATCACCGGGTTGAATTCGGGACGGCGAAACTGGCTGAGGAGTTGCAGGGCCGCAGAACCCTTGCGGTGATCGGGCCGGATCACATAATTGACGATCCAGATGCCCGGCGACGTGCGGCCGAACCGGTTGAAGCGGAACGGAATCCCTCCCAGTATCCCAGCCAGTTCGCCATGATCCTCGGCCACCGCGACACTCAGGTTCTCCGCCTCCCATTGATCCTTGCGGCGGAAGGTCCACTCGAACAGCTCGCGGTCGCGGCAATAGACGTGGTTCTGCGCCCAGAACTCGTGCAGGAACGCGCTGACTCTGGGATACTCGTCGAGCCTCGCGAATCGAAACTCTATCGCCATTTACGGCACCTCGCAGGCGGCCCGCTTTTCCTGGAGAAGGGCCGCGACCAGTTCCACCGAAAGAAGCTGTTCGATCTCCTCCGGGGTGAACTGAACGTTGAACTCCTGTTCCAGCGCCAGAACCAGGTTGAGGTGCTGGAGTGAATCCCAGTTGGAAATCGTGTCCGGCGACGAATCCGCCTTGACATGCTCCCGCGGAATCTGGAACACATCCGAGAAGATCCTCTGCACGCGATCAAGGGATGGCGTATTCACGAAGCGATGTTCCTCTGGAACTAGTCAGCCGGATCCAGGCGGGGCATTCGATCGAAGAGCGGCCCAGGTCGAACGTCCACAGCGTTCCCTCTTCGGTGGTAGTGGCGCGTTCGAATCCGTGTTTGGGATAAAAGTCGGAAGCCGGCGCGTTCTTGGCCGTCGGCTGGAACCAGCCGCACAGTGTCTGCGCCCCTCTCGCACGGCACTCCCCGGCGAGGAAAGCGAGCATGGCGGTCTCGACGGTGCGGCTGATGACCCGGCAGCTCAACAGGAACGTATCGATCTCGCAGCTTCCGTCGGAGGTTCGGGTCAGCATCACTCCAACAAGTCCGTTGTCTCCGAAACGGTCCTTCACCCGCACGGCATACAGATCCCAGCCGGGCAAGTCCAGAAGCTCGCTAAGCTGCTGTTCGCGGTAGCGCCGTCCCGTCAGGTTGAACTGATTGGTCTTCTGCGTGAGCTGCGCGGCACGCGCCAGAGTCGCGCTGGAAACCGGTAGGATCTCTACCTCTTGCTCGAGCGAGCGGTAGAACTCCTCGACGCTTCGAGCGCTGCCGCGAGCCGTTTCGCGCGACCGCCGCTCGGCGTAGTACCGGCTGCGCTCCGAGTCTTCGGGGGAAAGTGCGATCCGCTCCAGGGCGGGGTGGCTGCGCAGTACATCGGCGAAGCCCATCGGATCGTCCGGCAGCTCCAGGACAGTGACCTCCGGCAACTCCGACTTGATGCGCTCGCGCTCTACCGGGTTGTCGTCGAGAAAGGCCAGGCTGTCGAGCCCCACGTTCAGCTCGGCGGCGATCTCGCGCAGGCTCTGCGCCTTGTCGCACCAGTTGATGCGCTCGGCCGCGAAATCCTCCGGCCGCAGCAGCATACCGGGATGCCGGCGGAGCGCCTCGACCGCATCCTCGCGATTGTTCTTGCTCGCGACCGCCAGAATGATTCCGCGCCGTTTCAGGTCCAGCAGGGCGCGCTGCACTTTCCGGTAAGCGATGCCGGGGTACTCACGATCGACCTGGATACCGTCGACGCCGACCTCACCGATCACTCCACCCCAAAGGGTGTTGTCGAGATCGCACACCAGCACTTTGCAGGTGCGGCCGCACATGGGCGCGAGATGGCGGACCCATTCGCCGGCCAAGGCCGCCATGCATTCCGCGCGTAACGGCAGCTTCACCGTGGCCCACTTGTGCTCGTCGCGCCAGCGGGCCTTGCCGTGAGCCGCCACCACCGCGTCATAGTCGAGCAGGTGCACGCCGCGGTTCCCGGCAACCAGGCGGCGCAGCCCCGAGTTGATCTCCCGAACCGCCTCCGCCTGTCCGAACGCGTTCTGCGCATCCAGAATCCCGCGGTTCAGCGGGTACGGCACTTCAAACGTGTGGAGCAGGAGGTAGCCTTTGCCGTGAGAGCGAAACGCGTAAATCCAGTTCCCGAAGTCTTCCAGGATTTGCCTCACCGTCTCGCGGAGGGCTGCCTCGGAGAGATCGGCTGACTCCTCCCACAGCGCGGGCGCAAGGTCCTGGGTTTGCACTGCCAGTATCGCTACGTCCGGCGAGAACTGGTAGACCCAGCTCTTCGGGTCATGCAACTCCTGGGCATACGCGTTGAACCCACCCAATTCGGCAGTCAGCTCAATGCCGTTCACCCAGGCCGCCGCGCGCAACAGCGGAATCACCGGATCGAGCGTGAAAGATCGCAGGATCGCTACGCGGCAGCGGTGGAAATCAAGGCGCCCTCTCAGGCGCTCGAAGCCCGCCGAAACGTAAGCCGCCAGGGCCGCGGAAGGTTGGATGCGCCAAAGACGCTCCAGCGCGGTCCTGGCGGCAACCCACTCACCGTCGCGCAGATGGCGCTCGATCTCGCCGCGGATCTGATCCCGGTCAGGTGCAACCATCATCGTTACATTCCTATCCCACCGCAGACCGGAATATCCGCCCCGGTGATGAACGTGCTGGCTTCGGAGCACAGGAACACAGCGGTCTGCGCGATGTCCTCGGGCGAGGCTAGCCGCCGCAGGGGCGTCTGCATAGCCTGCAGCTTGCGAACCCGCTCCGGGATCTCGAGGGTGGATTCGGTTTCCGTGATGCCCGGCGAGATCATGTTGACGCGTATGCCGCTAGGCCCAAGCTCGGTCGCCAGCGATTTTGTCAGGGACTTGAGCGCCGCCTTGGCCATCGCGAAGGCGCTCCACTGGACCGGCGGGACACCCCAGGTGGCCATCGAGCCTATACTCACGATGCGCCCGGACTTCTGCCGCATCATGCCGGGGACCAGCGCCCGAATGCAGTGGAACGCTCCACGCACGTGGGTGTCGAGCGCCTGTTGGATATCCGACCAGGCCATCTCCGCTGCGGGCCGAGGCGCGACCGGACCGCCGGCACAATGGATGAGCACGTCGATCGTCCGGCCGAAATGAGCGGCGGCGGCTTCCACCGCGCGGTTCACCGATTCCGCGTCGTTCACGTCCGACCGGACCGCGAAGGCCCTGCCGCCCGCGACTGTGATCGCATGGCAAAGCTCCTCGGCGGCTGCCTCGCTGTTTCTGTAGTTCACGACTACCGGCGCTCCCGCCTCCGCCAGGGCGCGCGCCGCGGCGGCGCCGATTCCTCGGGAGCCGCCGCTGACGAACGCGATCCGGTCGTGGATCGGAATCTCCGTTCCGTTCCGCCGGACCTCCGGCAGCGAAACCGTGCCTTCGCCATCCATGACAATCTTTCCGTTCTGATTCATAGCTGTAACTTCAATAGACAGGATCCGCGACCCCTCCGACTTATGAGTCACTCGCAGCGTGATATCCAGTGTGTCGCCGATGAACACCGGGGTTCGCCACCGGAAGCTCTGCTGTACCCACAGGCTGCCGGCCCCGGGAAGCCGCATCCCGATCAGCGTTGAAACATAGCTGGCAACGAGCATCCCGTGGACCACTCTTCGCCCCAGGTGGGTCTGGCGGGCGTACCCGGAGTCCATGTGCAGCGGATTGTAGTCGCCGCATAGCGAAGCAAATGCCTCCACGTCCCGCTCGGTCAGCGACCGGCAAAAGACCGCGGCATCGCCCGGCCGGATCGAATCGAAGTCGACGAACCGCGGCTCGCCGTTTGGATCACCGATCGTAGTGGCCATCTCCATTTAGGTTGCGTGTGCAAATTCCGGAGCTTCAAAATCCGCCTCGCTGAAAAATTCGCCGGCCCGGACCCCGCGGCTCAATGTACGGCCCACCAGTCCGGATAAGCGGTCGGCCGGAATCCCCGTCCCCGGTTTGCGCAGCGCGAGATCCGACAGTTCGACTTTTGAACCCGCGGCCAGGTCGGTGCGTGCCGCTACGCTTTTCGAAAAGATCGAGCGCAGCGGAGACAGCTCCGACGCCATCTGGTCTTTCGACACGGGCATCCAACGGGCCCGCTCGATGAATCGGACGCCATCCACCAATTGCCGGAGCTCCGCGGTGGTGATCGATGCCTTCATGTCCGGGCCGAACATCTCGCGGCTTAGCGTCACGTGGACTTCCAGCACCTCAATTCCGATAGTTGCCGCCGCCAGCCCGGCATAAATTGTGCCGGAGTGATCGGAGAGACCGACCCCGCACCCAAATCGCCGCCGGAAGAGCGGGATGAGATTGAGGCCGACCCGTTGGGCAGGGCACGGATACTCCGACGTGCACTGCAATACCGTAACCTCGCACCGCTTCCGGATGCGTTCGACCGCTTCGTCGATCTCCGCCAGGCGGCTCATTCCCGTCGAAAGAAACACCGGCAGGCCAGTCTCCAGAATGGAATCGAGGAGCGGTGTATTGTTGAATTCTCCCGACGCGACCTTCCAGGCGCAGACTCCCACCCGTTTCAACATCTCAGCCGCTTCCAGGGAAAACGGCGAGCTGAGAAACTGCAGCCGCTGCTCCTCGGCGTGCTGCTTCAGTCCGATCCACTGTGCTTCGGTAAACTCCATCCGCTTCCAGTAGTCGTACCGGCTGGCGTCCTGGAAGCTGAATTTCACGCGCCAGGGCTCAGCAGGTGAGCTCTCGGCGGCGGCGATGTGGGTCTGGAATTTCACGGCGTCGGCGCCGGTGCGGGCCACCGCGTCAATAAAGGCATGGGCCGTACCCAGGCTCCCGTCGTGGGCCTGGGCCACTTCCGCAACCACCAGGCACCGTTTCTGAATTTCAGACGACATCTGCGAAGGTCTTCTCCATGCGGCGGAAGTAATAGGCGCCGCTCACCAGGATCATGATCGCGGCCAGCCATGAGATCGCAATCATCTCGGTCGGAGCGGTCTTGGCGCCGAGCAGAGCCCAGCGGAACGCTTCCACCACCCCGGCCATGGGGTTCAAGCCGTAGATGACCCGCCATTTCCCGGAGAGCAGGCTGCTCGGGTACGCGATGGGGGTGGCGAACATCCAGACCTGGGTAATGAACGGAACCACGTATTTGACGTCGCGGTACTTCACGTTGAAGGCCGAGAGCCACAACCCCACGCCGAGCGCCGTGACCAGGGCCAGCACCACGAAGAGCGGAAGCCAGAGAATGTTGACGGTAGGCCGGATTCCGTAAGAAAGCGACAGGATCACGAGCACGCCGAACGCCAGGGCGAAATCGATCATTCCCGCGCAGACCGTGCCTACCGGAATCGCCAGGCGCGGGAAATAGATCTTCTGAATCAGGTTCGCGCTCCCCACGAGGCTGTCCGAGGATTGTGTCAGCCCCTGCGCGAAGAACGTCCACGGAACCAGCGCGGTGTAGCTGAACAGCGGATACGGGATGCCGTCCGATGGGACCTTTGCCAGTCGCCCGAAAAACAGGCTGAAAACCAGCATCGTAAACAGGGGCTGAATGATCGCCCACCCCGCACCGAGTAATGTCTGCTTGTAGCGTACCTTGATGTCGCGCCAGATCAGAAAATACAGGAGCTCTCGGTACTCCCATAGTTCCAGCAGCCGGAGAGAGACCCATCCGGTCGATGGCTCGATACGCAGGTGGCGTTCGCCCGGACTTCCCTCGGCGGGCTCCGTGAGGGCACGGTTCAGCTCTTCTTTCAGTAAGGGTGTCATAACGCAGCCGTGGACTGATGCTGTGCAGCCTCCAGCTCCAGCGCCTCGCGCCAGCGGCCCATCGGCTGGTACTCGGGGACCAGCCGCTTCAGATGCGAGACAATTCCCTCTTCGTCTTCTCGAAGCACCAGCTTCTCCAGTTCGTCCAGCCATATCTCCATGAAGGCCTCGCCCTTCCGGGGTCCGCGAAAGATCCGGATCTTCTCGTGGTACGTGGGGAGGTGGCTTTCGTCTTCGAGCGCGATCTCCTCGAACAGCTTCTCTCCCGGGCGCAGGCCCGTGAACCGGATTTCGACGTCGACGTCCGGCTCGTGGCCGGAGAGCCGGATCATGTTACGGGCCAGGCTGACAATGGTTACCGGCTCACCCATATCCAGCACGAACACTTCCGAACCCTTGCTCATCGTGGACGCCTGAAGCACGAGTTGCACGGCCTCGCGGATCGTCATGAAGTAGCGGCGCATTTCCGGATGGGTGACAGTCACGGGACCGCCCGCCGCAATCTGCTGCTGGAAGAGCGGCACTACGCTGCCGTTGCTACCTAGCACGTTTCCGAATCGTACCGAAACACATTTGGTGGACGAATCCTCGTCCGGCGTCGGCAGCGACGAAACCAGCAGTTCGGCCACTCTCTTCGTGAGACCCATGATGTTAGTCGGGTTCACGGCTTTATCCGAGGAGATCATCAGGAAGTCGCCCACGCGGTTGCGGCATGCCGCCCGCACGACGTTGCGGGTTCCCAGTATGTTGTTCTTGACGGCTTCGAGAAGGTGAGACTCCATCACCGGCACGTGCTTGTATGCCGCCGAGTGAAAGATCGAGGTCACCTGGTGGCCGCGGATGGCCTGCTCCACGCTGGCCATCTCGCGGATATCCGCGATCAACGGCACGATATCGGCGTGGGGATACAGATCGACAAGTTCGCGGTGGATCCGGAACAGGTCGCTTTCGGCCCTCTCCAGGATCACCAGCCGCAGCGGCCGGAAGGAAGCCACCTGGCGGCAAAGTTCGGAACCGATGGAGCCGCCGCCGCCGGTCACCATCACCGAACGGCCTTCGATCGATTCGCGGATCATGGTTTCGTCGAGACGGACGGGCTCTCGTCCCAGAAGATCCTCCACCGAAACGTCGCGGATCTGGCTGGTCAGTACCTTGCCACCGAGGAGGTCGGCCATGCCCGGGATGGTCTTGCACACTATTCCGGCGGCCCGGCAGTTGGAGATGGCCTCGTTCATGGAGCGGCCTCCGGCCGACGGCATGGCGATCACGATCTCGTCGATGGCCTCCCGCCTCCGGATGCGATCCACAATCATCGGCGCGCTGCGGCCCGGTCCCAGCACCGGTACGCCGAGCAGGTTCATCCCGTGTTTGCTCCGGTCGTCATCCAGAAATCCCACCACCCGGTATCCCAGCGCCGGGTTGCTGCGGACCTCTTTCAGCAGCGTGATGCCTGCCGCGCCCGCGCCATAGATCAGAATTCGCTTGCGGTCGTGCCGGACCACACTTCGCGAGCCCCTCTCGAACCAGGTGCGCGACACCAGCCGCACCCCCACCGTGGCCAGGAGGCAGAGGACAAAATCGATGGCATAGACCGAGCGGGGGAACTGCGTCCCGATTACCGTCAGGTCCGCCACCGACCAGAGGAACGATCCCGCCAGATTGGCCGCCAGAAGGTTATAGACGTCCGGGATTCCGGCGTACCGCCACCCCGCGCGATCGCTGCCCGCGGCGTGAAAGACCGCCAGCTTGACTGCCAGCGCCAGCAGAATCCCCTCCCGGAGGCGCCCCAACTCCCGCACGGGGATGGCATATTCGAAACGCAAGAGGAATGCCAGCAGGACGGAAACGGCGATCGCACCCGACAACACGAGAATCGTGATTGCGCGGTGGAACTTGCCCAGAACTTTGGTGAGGTCCATGATCTTCCTAAGAGGGTTCGACGCTTCCGGCTTTGAACGCGCGGCGAATCGCCGCCGAGCCGGCGATCTCCTTAACGGAATCGGCCACGTAGTTGACCTGTTCGATCGTCATGGCTGGATAGAGCGGCAGAGAAATCAGCCTCGGATATAGCGCCATCGCTTGCGGGCACTGATTCTGCGGGAGGGCCGCCCACCGCTCGAAGAAAGGATGGTGCGGGATCGGAATGAAATGCACGCTGGCCCCCACGCCGCGGCGCCTCAGTTCCAGGATGAATTCGTCGCGCCCGATCGTAAGCTTCTCGAGGTTGAGCCGCAGGACATATAAGTGCCAGGCGTGGCGGCCGTAATCGCACCCCGGCGGAGTCTCGACCTCCTCGCAACCCGCGAGCCGCCGTGCATAGATTCCCGCATAGGCGGCACGCACCGCGTGAAATCGCTCGAGCTTGGCAAGCTGGTGGATCCCGATCGCCGACTGCACATCGCTCAAGTTGTACTTGAAGCCCGGCTCCAGCACCTCGTAGTACCAGTTGCCCTTGTCCGCATAGCGGCTCCAGGCGTCCCTATTAATGCCGTGGAGGCACAAAACCCGCATCCGCTCGGCCAACTGATGGTGGTTGGTGGTCACCATCCCGCCCTCGGCCGTGGTCATATTCTTGGTGGCATAGAAACTGAATGCGACCGCATCGCTGGAGCGGGTCCCACCCGCCGCGCCGAGCGGTTTCGCGCGGTAGCGCGCCTCGGAAGCGTGCGCGGCATCCTCGATTACGGCCAGATCGTGACTTCTTGCCAGTTCCCAAATATCGTCCATGCGGCAAGGCAAACCAGCGAGATGGACCGGGACGAGTGCCCGCGTGCGAAGCGTAATCCGGCGGGCGATACTCTCCGGATCGATGTTCCCGTCCGGCAGAACGTCCGCCAGCACCGGAGTCGCGCCCACGTGTAGAATCGTGTTCACGGTCGCGCAGAACGTGAGCGGAGTGGTGATTACCTCGTCGCCGGGTCCGATGCCGGACGCCGCCAGCGCCAGGTGCAGTCCGGCGGTACACGAGTTGACGGCCAGGGCGTGGCGGGCGCCCGTGTAGGCCTTGAACTCCCGCTCGAAACGCGCCGTCCTTTCTCCGGTGGTGAGCCAGCCCGACCGCAACGTCTCCACCACCTCGGCAATCTCCTCCTCACCGATCGACGGGCGGTGAAAGGGAATAAATTTCCGGTCCTCCATCGTCATTTCCTCCGAAGGACGGAGTCCCTTACCCGGTGGGCATCAAAGCTGCGCGGCCAGAAGCTGTAACGAACCGTGAGAGCAAGCAGCCTCAGGTCGCGCGCGGGCGAACGCCGCTCCAGGTATTCCACGTTGAGTGCCAGTTTGGCGGGAAGCACAGTATCGAGATACCCGCGCTCCGGATCCGGAAAGCCGGCGAGGATCAACTCTTCATCGCGATAGACCAGCGTCGCAAGGTCCGTGATTCCCGGCCGCACGCGATGCACCCTCCTCCATGTCGGATCCGACAGGTCGACATATCGCGGCACCTCCGGGCGCGGCCCGACCAGGCTCATGTCGCCGCACAGCACGTTCCACAGTTGCGGCAGCTCGTCCAACTTGTGCCGGCGCAGGACCCGGCCCGTTCGTGTCACCCGGGCGTCGCCGCGGGCGGTGATCTCCGCACCCTCGCCGCATCGCCGCATGGAACGGAATTTCAGAATGGTGAACGGCGCGCCGTGCCTTCCCGCCCGCCGCTGCCGGAACAAGACCGGCCACCCGTCATCACACAGAATAGCGATCGCGATCACCGCCATCAGAGGCAACGCGAGCGCCATCAGAATCGCCGATACCAACGCCTCGAAGATTCGTTGCATGAGCGTCTACGAGGTGTAGCCCGTGTACCCGTACCTGGTCTTGGACTTGAGGTCCCAGCCATTGAGGATCGTGCCGAGGACGCGAATGCCGTCATCCACCAGCCGCTCCTTGGCCGCGCGGGCCTCATCCCGCGTAGTCTTGGCGGCCCGGATCACCAGGATGACTCCGTCCGCCAACTGGCCCAGTACCCGCGCATCCGACAGGTAGGACATCGGCGGAGTATCGATGATCGTCACATCGAACTCGACTCGCGCGCGTTCGATCAACTCGCTCATCCGGCTGGAATAGAGCAGGTTGGTGATGCTCACGGTGCCAGGGCCGCTGGGCAGCACCGAGAGGCCGTCGATATGGCTCTTGCGTGCCAGAGCTTCCACCGGACATTCGCTCAGCGAGGACTTTTCGCGAAGCAGGTCGCTCAACCCCCAGGTATTCGGCAGGTCGAAAATGTCGTGCAGGTGGGGCTTGCGCATGTCCGCGTCGATCAGCAGCACCCTCTGGTTGATCTCGGCGAGCGCAATTCCCAGGTTGCTCACCGTGGTGCTCTTTCCCTCCCCGTGCGCGGAACTCGTAATCATGATGACCCTCGGCCGTCCTTTGCCGTTGGTCGCGAGCAGGGAGGTGAGCGCGTTGCGATAGGCCTCCGCCAGCAGCGAAGGCCGGTCTTGCCAGGTGACGAGTTCCAGCCGCTGTTTTTGAAGCGCGACGGATCCGTTGGGCTTCACGGAGATCACGCTCGGCAGCAACGTCTGCTCGGAGACCGAACTGCGCGATGGGATCACGCCAAGCTCGGGTACGCGCAGATGGACGGGTGCCTCCCCAGGCGCGCGCAGACTCCGGTTGATAAATTCGCCGGCGAAGACGAAGCCCAAGGCCAGCGCCAGGCCAGAGGCGAGTCCCGCCAGGCTGTTGCGCAGCAGATCTGGCTTCGAAGGCCGCTTGGGAATCTCCGCGGCGTCGACGATCCGCACATTGTTGGTCTGCATCGCAGAGCCGATGCCGATCTGCTTGGTTTTCTGCAGTAGCTGGTCGTAAACCTGGCGGTTGGTCTCGACCTCCCGCTTCAGGATGCTGTAGTAGATGGCTTTGCGGGCCTGTTCGGAGGCCTTCTGAAGCTGCGCCGAGTAGGCCGTCGAGAGCAGCCGTTCGCGGCGTGAGGCCGCATGGTATTCGCTCTGAATGCGGCTCATGATATTGCTCCGTTCACGGCGCAGCGTCGCTTCGAGCTCGTTGATCTGCGCTTGAACCTGGGCCACCTTGTAATAGGCGGGCGTGTAGACCGAGCTGAGCTCCGCCAGCGTCCGCCGCAGGTCCGCCAGCTTCGACTGGTAATCGGCCAGGCGGCCGTTATCCAGCACCTGCGGCAGCGCTTCCGCGGGGGTGGTCGAAGCCACCTCGTACGCCGATTCCTTCGCAATCCGGTCGGCCTGTGCGTCGGATAGCTGTTTCTGGATCTGCCGCAGTTGTTCGTCGTCGATATTCTGATCGGTGCCGGTAAACACCAGGCCGGAATCCCGCGTGTAAGCCTGCAGTTGATTCTCGGACTGTTCCAGTTTCTTCCGCAGTCCGTCCAACTGGCGGGTCAGCCAGTCGGAAGTGCGCTGCGCCGTTTGCCAGAGGGCCTCCAGGTTGTAGTCGATGTACTCGGCAGCCAGGCCGTCTGCAAAATCGGCCGCCATCCGGGGATTCGCGGAAGAGCACATGATCTCGACGATGCGGCTGTTGTCCAGAATGCGGATCCGCGTCTCGACCTTGGGCAGGGGTACCTGTTCTGGCTGGGATCCGGCCGCCGACACCCGGAAAAGGGACCGCCACTTATCGAACCGGCCCGGAACGGTGTACGGCCTGCTCCCCGCCGCCTTCTCCAGCTTTGCCAGCACTCTTTTGCGAAGGGCAAGGCTCTGCAGGACCTTGACCTGCGTCTGGAGATAGGATTCCGGCGTGAACCCGGAATCCGCCTCGCTCAATCCCATCAGAGATTGGCCGTCCCTGGCGCTCTGAAATTCGAGTGTGGCACTGGCATCGTAGACGGGGATCTCGATCATGCTGAACGCGAGGCTGGCAGCCACACCGGCCACCGCCAGCAGGGCGATGATCCGTTTGCGCCCTCGAACCAGTTGCCACAGCGCCGGGAAGCCGCCGGCCTCCTCCGAGGGCGCCGCGAACGGCTGCAGGGGTTCGAGGTACACGAGCCCGGCGCCCCGCACCGGGAATTCCTGACGGATCATCAGCTCTCGGCTGGGATCGCTTGACGAATGCGTACGGTTGTCCACGAATTTTCCTCCCGCGGTGTCTAAAACCTGCCCAGAACGTACACGCTGGACGTGATGGCCGTCGTCGACATCGTCTGCAGGTAGGTCGAGATCTGGCTGGAGGGAACGATCACCACATCGCCATCCGAGAGCAGCAGGTCTTTGGCTTTCCCGGACATGATCTTCTTGAGGTTCACAAAAGCGAAGGCAGTTTCCTGGCCCCTGGAGTTGATATGGCGGATCATGGTCTTGCCGGGTGAGGCGATGTGCGTGAAGCCGCCCGCCATAGCCAGTACTTTGCTGATCGAAACCGTATCCTGCGAGGCCAGTTCGATGGCGCCCGGCTTGTTCACTTCTCCGGCGATGAATACCATCTTCGGCTTGCGTTCCGAAGACACCGTCACCACGTCGAAGGGCTGCACCGAGACCGAGGCGGCATCGCCGTGGCCGCGAATCACATCCTCGAGAGGAAGCTCGAGGGTGCTGTACTTGCCGTCTCGCGATTCCACAGCCCTGGCGTCGGTGATCGGACCGTTCGCCATCTGCCGGGTCAGGGTCACTGTCGGACCGGCGTCTTTTGGGCCGCCCGCCTGGACCAGCGTCGAAAAGAGCGATGCCGGCCCCTCCACCTGGATCACCCCCGGCTTCTCCACCGCTCCCGCCACCGTCACCGGGTGACTGCGAAAATCACTCACGAATATCGTCACCTGGGGATCTTTGACATATTTCTTGAGCCGCGTGGCGATTTCCGACTGCAGTTGCTCTACCGACATCCCCGAGGCCGGAATTCGGCCCAGCATCGGCAGAGTCAGGTCGCCGTCCGCACCCACCCGCCACGGCTTGCTGATTTCATCGACATTGAGCGCCGTGATTGTGACCGTGTCGTCCGGACCGATCACGTTTCGACTGATGCTGCTGCAAAGAGCAGAGCCCCATACCAGGAACAGAATTGTTACCGTACGCATATCGCTATCCCGCTAACGCAGGTTGACACTTAGCGCGTTGGAATCCCCGCGCGAATTGGAGGCAACGACATTGACAGCCTTCACGGCCCCGATATCGCCGGTGACGTTGACGATCACCGACGCCGTAAACTGGCTGCCGAAACTGATTCCAGTGGCGCTTTGAAACCATGTGCCGAACGGCGCTTCCGTGTTGATGCTCAGGCTGGACGTCTGGAGGCTGGCGCCCGAAGCCGCCGTGAACTGCAGGGTCATGGCGCTCACCGAGCGCGGCGTCGACAGGCCCGTAATCAGGAGTTCGAAGCTGTTCGCCGTTAGCGCCCCCAACTGGACATTGCGAAGCTGCGGCGGGCCGGCCGCTACCAGGAGCGTCTGCGCCGGCGCCGGCGCCGGTGTGATGTCCACCGACCCGACCGCGAAAGCGGCGCTGACGTTGATCACCCCGGCCACCGTACCGGACTGGAACTGCACCTGCTTCGAGCCGTTGAATACCGCGTCTGTGGTGTTCGCCGGTATCGTGAAAGCCACCGTCCGGCCTCCGGTCGCGAACTGGATATTGGGGTCGTCGGCGAATGAATCGGAATTGAACGAGATTGTCAGCGTTCCGCTGACGGCCAGCGGGTAGGGTTTGCTCAGCGACAATCCTAAAGCGGGCTGGGTCAAGGCGCTGGTGCTCTGCGGTAGTCCTGAGATGGTAGCCGCGGGCAACGCCGGAGGAGGATTGCCCACTCCTTTCAGGGTCACACTGAAGCTGTCGATCTGCAGCGTCCCGCTGGCCGTGCCCACCGCGTTGGCCGTAAACAAGACCGGAAACTGCAGCGAGCCGCCCGGAGCGACCGTTGCCGGTAGCGCGGGCAAGGCTGGAATCGAGAACGGAGGTCCGCTGATGCTGACCCCGCTGACCGTCGCTGCGGCGTTGCCTGTATTCGTGATGACGATCGAGATGCTGCTCTTCGCGCCGATATCCGAGTTGGGGAAAACGATGGTGCCTCCGTTGGCCACCTGGGTATTGGCTGAGCCGGTCACACTGGCAAACTGCAGGCTGGAGCCGACGCCAGTGGAGTTGAGCGGAATCGATACGCTGTCTACGACCAGCGAGCCGTTGGCCGACCCGGCGGTCTGCGGCGTGAACGCCACCGTGAATCCGAAACCGGTACCCGGCGGGAGCGTGGCCGGCAGCGGTGGCACGCTCTCCAGTGTGAACCCGGTGCCCACGATGTTGATCGTATTGATATACCCATTCGCGTCCCCCGTGTTATCGATGCGCACTGCCGCGGAAGTCTTGCTCCCGAGACTCGTGGCAGGCAGTGACAGCCCGGCTGCCGCTCCCAAGGTCACTGTCTTGCCTCCAGCCTGTGCCGAGAACGTGAGAGTCGCCCCGACCGCCTGCCCTCCGAGCGGGACCGACACATGCGTCCCCCCGAGGTCCACGCTAAGCGAGCCTGTAAACTGGCCGCGCGCGGTTGGAGCGAACGTAATGGTGAAGCGGAAATCACTGTTCGGCGGCACGTTCGCCGGCAGCAAGGTAAGCCCCGAAACCTGAAACGCCGCTCCTGCGATCGTCACCGAGTTGATGCTCCCGGTGCCGCTGCCCGAGTTCAGAATCACGAACGTGGCCGCGGCCGAACTGTTTACAGTGGTTGCCGGAAACTGGATCGGCATTCCCGCACCGAGAGCCACCTGGTTGCCGTTCGGATTCAGGATGTAGCTCAGGATGAAGTTGGCCTTCAATCCCGTGCCTGTCACCAGGAAGAGGTAATTGGCGCTCTGTCCCCCGTTGACCAGTTGAATCGAAAGGTTGTCGCTCGCCAAACCGCCCACGACCGGCGAAAAGGACAGGTTCACCAGCACCGCCGCGCCGCTGGGCACCTGAGTATTGCTGGTGGAAGTTACCTGGAACACCTTGCCCGTGGTGGAAGCGTTCGCCAGGGTCCACAAGGCTCCGGTCTGGTTCGTAATGATGAGGGTGACTGTGCTGCTCGAACCCAACGCAACCGGAGGGGCTTCAATGGTCCCGTTAGCCGAAATTCCTTGCGGCCCCGTATTCGCGGTGCTGCGGTAGCTGAACGCGAAATCCTGGGCGCCGGCCGCCGCGGCCAGCCCTAACCATGCAACCAGTATGCCCGCACGAATCCTCAATCGCAGTTCCATGATGAAGTTGCTTCCCCCGACGTGTAATGCGGTGTCAGTTGACTGGAACGAAGAAGACCTCGGGCGGGCCCGAGGCGTCCAGCAGCAGAAGAGGTTGGCGGCCGGCCTGGTTCAGCACCAGCACGGAACGCCCTAGCCGGTCGCAGCGACTGGCCTGCCCCGGTGACTCCACCCAGTGGACCGCGGCCGTTGCCAGGTCGATCAGGGCTGCCCTCCCGGACGATCCATCCGCGACGCACAGTGCTTGCCCGCCGATGGCGCGCAGCGCGATCGCCGATTGGACGCCGTCCCCCGCGCCTGCCACCCGGCTGACTGTCAGCGCGCCGCTGAGTCCACGAAACAGCATGACGTCTCCGGTGGTCGCGCTGCCGGCGGCCGCGGAGTCAGTTCCGATAAAGCTCAGCGCCGCGGCGCCGGGTACCCGGCCGATCCACTCCGGCTCACCGAGCGAACCGCCCTGTACCTCGAGCAGGAAGATACTACCGTCTCCTGCCGCGGCCAGCACCCGGGTTCCGGCAGGGTCCACGTTGGCGGCAACCATCCCGCCGTCCCAGCTCGAGACATCGGCCGCCGGCAGGACCTCCGGCTGATTGGGAAGTCCCCGTATCAGTTGCAGTTTGCCTTCCGCCGACGAACTCAGGAGAACCGACGCGCCGCCATCACTCAATTCCAGCGCGGTGGCCGCGATGGCCCCCGCCAGGTGGACGATCTGCGGATTGCCCGACGACAGTCCTTTCACCAGCACGGGAGCCGGCGCCGATCGAAAGGCCGTCACCACCGCATAGTCGTTCTCCGGCGAGACCGCTGCCAGGTTCAGGCGAAAGCCGAGCCGCAGAGGTTCGCCGAGCGTTGCGCCGCCGGGGATTCCGTTCACCGGGCGCAGGGAGCGGCTGTGCGCGTCGAGCACGTATCCGGACACCGGCCCCCTCAGGGTTCCGCTGTCCGCCGCAGCCGCGGCGGTCACCAGCGCCGTAGCCGCGAAACACCACCGCGCGCCCTTCATCTCGGCCCCCCGATCGTCACGGTCCCCGCCGAGAGGGTCGTCGGAACCGCCCCCGATGCGGTACTGGAGCTCGATGATCCGCCGCCGCCCCGGGTGGCCGCGAAGATTCCACCACCAGCCGCGCCCGCCACCGCCAAGAGGATGCCCCACAACCTGCCATGACCCGACTTCATCGCCCGATCCCCGCCCGCCAGCGTATTGGTCTCGCGCACCTCGGCGCGGCCCGTTCTGTCCCCGGCCGACACCGTAACAATGATCTGAAACGGCCCTTCCACCTGGTTCGGTTTGAGGCCGATGGCGGCCGCACGGCCCTCCCGGTCCGTGGAGGCAACGAACGCCCGGCTCCCATCGGCGAACGTCCCGCTCGGACCCATCTCCGGCAGATGGAATACTACCCGCGCGTTCGCCACCACCTTCCCGTCCAGGTCGCGCACCTCCACGACGGGCGCCCTTGCGGTGCCCCTGTTGATGTCGTTGAACGCGCCCTCTCCCTCCAGCACCTGGACCTGCAAGGTCTTCTGATCGGCGCCCGGCGCCACACAACTCAGCACCAGCAACACGGTGATGTATGTCAGTAGCCCGCCCGTAAGTCGAAACCGCTTAGACATTAGTTGGAGCCTCCGCCTTCGTTCGCATTGGGCTCGGGGCCATCCCCGCCTCCGAGCACTCTCTCGATCTGTCCGCTTGCCGCCTTCAGCAACCGGTCTAGCTCGCGTAGCCGGTTCGACAGCGTCGCCAGGTCCCCCTCGAGTGAGGTCTTCGCCTGCCCGCCCGCTTCCACGCTTGCCAGCACGGCTTCCCTCGCGAACTCGGACATGCTGCGGGCGCCGGTCGTGATACAGACACGTCGCAGCGACGCATATTCCTCCGGGTCGAGACGGAACGTCACCAACCTGCTTCTACTCCGCAAGACCGCCACGGGTTCTCTCCACCGAAGCTGATTTGGATCCCGGGAACTGTTTGGTAGAGGGCTCCCCGGCGCCCTGGTCGATGCCCCGCCGTATCCCGAGCCGCTGGATTTGCGCCGCTGCGGATTTACCCGTCTGCCTTGAGCGCGGACTGCCGTTCTCCATCGCCGGTAATCCACGCCCCGGCCGCGGCCCCGATAGCACGCGAAATGCCGGTCCCGCTCCCGGCCGGCTTTACCGCGGCGCGATCGACCTCCACCGCCACGGAGCGCCGCAACAGCTCCACCGAAAGAACGATCCGCCACGAATTCTTGATCTGCAGCAGAATACCGTGTACGCCGGTGAGCGATCCTTCGCAGATTTCCACCCGCTGGCCCAGCTCCAGATAGGGACAGGGCACAGCGGACACTCCCGAGGCCACAACCTTCCGCAGGACCTCGATCTCTTCCTCTTTGACGGGGACCGGCGTTCGGCCGTAGCCGACTATCCGCTGCACTCCGGGGGTGACCAGGACCGGCAGCCGGTTTGCGGCCGAAAACCGGCAGAACAGGTATCCGGGAAAAAGCGGGAGTTCGACCTCCTTCATGCGGTCGGACCATTTCCGCCGGATGCGGTAAACCGGCAGGAAGTCCTCATAGCCTTTTTGCTGGAGAAGGGCCGATATGGCCTTCTCCCGGCCGCTTGCCGTCCGAAGGGCAAACCACTGCGCACCCGTAGAGCGGTCGTACATTGTTCCTCCGAGGCCACCGGCTGTGAATCGGGGCTGGCAGGCTACCGCCGTTCCAGCCCCATTGCGACCTTTCGATGGCTGATCCCCCACCAGACCCGCTGCTACCTGTCTGGTATCCGTAGTGTGACCGCTTGCCGGACGCCAGTCAAGATCAATTACATTACGCTGGCAAGTAAGTTGTAAGTTGTCGTGCAACGCTTATGTTAGTCACTTTGGGTTCTGGATATGCACTTACACTTAGTAGGCAGTTGCTGCGTTCTGCGCTGACCAGCATTCCGCACCACGGCACCGGCATAACGCCAATTTGAACCGAGGCCGTTTCTTATGTCAATCCCGGTTTGGGCTTTCAGGTATGAACGCGAACAGCGAAGCCGCCTAGAGACGGTCAGTTCACTTACACCGGACTAATCATTGTCTGAGGTACTCGTGCGGGAACTCGCAAGTTGGTGCGTCCGGCCTGCGCATAGCGCCGCGGCCGTGCGGGAGCGGATTGTCTTGAGGTTTTTGGGGCGGCTTGCGGGATTCGAACCCGCGACATTCGGAACCACAATCCGACGCTCTACCACCTGAGCTAAAGCCGCCGCAAGGTTGGATGTACCTAATCGTAACACACCGCGTGAGGCCGGCGGTCAGGGACGCAGGCCGGCGCGTTTCCAAAGTTCATCCACTCTGCCCTTCACATCCTGGGACATGACGATCACTCCCGGCCACGGCCGTGTGAACCCTTCTCCGCTCCATTTGCGCGTCGCGTCAATCCCCATCTTCGATCCGAAGTTCGGCAGGCGGCTGGCATGGTCCAGCGAGTCTACCGGCCCGAGCACCATCTCGACGTCGCGCTGCGGGTCGATGTTGTTCAGCACTTTCCAAGCGACCTCGCGATAGTTCTGCACATCCACATCCTCGTCCACCACCACGATCACCTTGGAGAACATCGCCTGGCCCGTTCCCCAGATCGAGTGCATTACTTTCCTGGCGTGCCCCGGATACGATTTGCGCATCGACACCAGGATCAGGTTGTGAAACACACCTTCCGCCGGCATGGCGATATCCCGGACCTCCGGGAGCTGCAACCGCATCAGGGGCAGAAAAATGCGTTCGATGGCCTTGCCCATGTAGTAGTCCTCCATTGGCGGAGGCCCTACGATCGTGGTCGCATAGATGGGGTCCTGCCGCGTGGTTACACACGTGACGTGGAACACCGGATATTCGTCCGCGAGTGAGTAAAAGCCCGTATGGTCGCCGAACGGGCCCTCGCTGCGCAGTTCTCCCAACTCCACGTAGCCTTCGAGCACGATTTCCGCCTGAGCCGGCACCTCCAGGTCGGAGGTCCTGCATTTGACCATCTCCACCGGACTCTGCCTCAGAAAGCCGGCGATCATCATCTCGTCGAGGTCCGGCGGCAGCGGCAGGATGGCGGAATACATCGTGGCCGGGTCCGCGCCGATCGCGACGGCCACGTCCATCCTCTGCGCGCCCTGCCTCTGCATCCGGCGATAGTGCTCCGCGCCTTGTTTGTGCGTCTGCCAGTGCATTCCGGCGGTGCGCTCGTCGAACACCTGCATCCGGTACATCCCGCAGTTCCGCTTGCCCGTGTCGGGGTTCTTCGAAAAGACCAGCGGCAACGTGATGAATCGCCCGCCGTCTTCCGGCCAGCACTGCAGCACCGGATAATCGAGCAGCGAGAAACCCTCGGTGCGCACGACCTCCTGGCATGGACCCTTGGAGACGAGTTTCGGGAAAAATGCGCCCATCTCCGCCAGTTTCGGCAGCATCTTGAGCTTTCCGATCAGCCCCTCCGGCACGCGCGTTTCCAGAAACTCGACGATCCGCGCCGCGACCTCCTCCACCGACTCCACTTCGAGCGCGATCTCCATCTTGCGCATCGACGCGAAGGCGTTGATCAATACCGGCACCGTGGAGCCTTTCGGCTTTTCGAAAAGCAGCGCCGGGCCGCCCTGTTTCACCGCCCGGTCCGCGAATTCCGTGATCTCCAGGATCGGATCCACCTCAAAGGGAATCCGCTTCAGTTCGTTGTTCTGTTCGAGCGCGCGAACGAACTCGCGCAGGTCGCGATATGCCATAAGTTATGATGTGAGTTTAATACCAATACATCCGTAGGAGAGAGAATGTTCAACCGAGTAGCCTTCGTTACAGGCGCGAGCCGCGGAATCGGACGGGCGATCGCTCTATCGCTCTGCCGCGCCGGCTTCGACATCGTGGTCGCCTCGCCCGAAATCGAGAAAAACGAAGAGGTGGCCGAGGAAATCCGCGCCTGCAGCGGGGAGGCGATGACCGTCAACCTCGACGTGACGTCGCCCGACTCAGTCAAGGCAGCCTTTGCCAAAGCGCTCCAGGACAAGAGCCGCATCGACGTGCTGGTAAACAATGCCGGAATCGCCCGCGACGGCCTTGCCGTACGCATGAAGCAAGCCGACTGGGACCTCGTCCTCAACATCAACTTGAACGGCGCGTTCCAGTGCATCCAGCAGGTGCTCCCTCATATGATGCGCAACCGCTGGGGCCGGATCGTCAATATTTCGTCGGTGGTCGGACAGGCCGGCAGCGCGGGGCAGGCCAACTATGCCGCTTCCAAGGCGGGCCTCATCGGCCTCACCAAGGCCCTCGCACAGGAGATGGCGAGCCGCGGGATCACCGTCAACGCGGTGGCGCCCGGCTATATCGCCACCGACATGACCGCCGTCCTGCCGGAAGACGTGAAGGCGAAGATCCTGGCTTCGGTGCCGCTCGGCCGCATGGGGAAACCGGAAGACATCGCCAGCGCCGTGAAATTCCTGGCCAGCGAGGACGCTTCCTATATCACCGGCCAGGTGCTGGCCGTCAACGGCGGGATGTACATGTAGCCGGGGAGCTTCGGTGCCTTACGATCCCGATACCGCCATCGGCGGCGCGCGGCCGCAGTTTCCGACGACCCGCCACACGCTCGTGGCAGCGGCCGCATCGGGTGGACCCCCGGCACGCGAGGCTCTCGACGCGATTCTCGCCGTTTACTGGAAGCCCGCCTACAAGCACGTTCGCGTACGCTGGAACCGCGGAAACGAAGAGGCCAAGGATCTGGTGCAGGGCTTCTTCACGGCGCTGGTGGAGCAGAGCCTGCTTTCGGATTTCGACCCCCAAAAGGGCCGCCTCCGCACCTTCCTCCGCAGCTGTCTCGACCATTTCGTGATGAAGCAGGACGAATCAGCCGGGCGGCTGAAGCGCGGCGGCGGCACGGAATTCGCCGCGTTCGATTTCGACGCTGCGGAACGCGAAATCGCCGCGTCCGCACCTTCCCCTGAAGAAGTCTTCTTCCGCGAGTGGCGCCGCGAGATCTTCGCCGCGGCGCTCGCGGACCTCCGGCGGCTCTGTATCGAGAACCATAAGCAGGTGCACCTCCGGATCTTCGAGCAATACGACCTGACTGAGACTGCACGCCCCAGCTACGCCGAACTGGCGGCCGATCATGGCATACCGGTCACCGGCGTCACGAACTACCTGGCCTGGGCGCGCCGCGAACTGCGCCGCCTCGTGCTGGAGCGGCTCAACGGAGTGACCTCGAGCGACCGCGAGAGCCGTGCCGAGCTCCGCTTCCTCTTCGGCGCACCATGAGCTTCCTTTCCGACGACGCCCTGGAGCACCTCCGGCGCGTCACCGAAGAGCCCGACCTCACCGGCACCCGGTACCGCCTCGAGCACGAACTCGGGCGCGGCGGCATGGGTGTTGTCTACCAGGCTTGGGACACAGCCCTCGAGCGGTCCGTGGCGCTGAAGGTGATCGACACTCCCTCCGCGGCCGAGCCCAAGATTCTCGCCCGCCTGGAACACCCCGGCCTCGTCCCGGTCTACGACGCCGGCACGCTGCCCGATGGCCGCCTCTATTATGCGATGCGCCTGGTTCACGGGCACCGCCTGGATGAGTATCTGCGGGCCGGGGAGTCCCTCCCGGCCCGGCTGCGCATGTTCTTGCGGATCTGCGAAGCCGTAGCCTTTGCCCACGGTTGCGGCGTGATCCACCGCGACCTCAAGCCGCAGAACATCATGGCCGGCAGTTTCGGCGAAGTGTTCGTGATGGATTGGGGCATCGCCCGCCGGCTGGACGATGCGGAACAACCGGCGCCCGCGGGCACGCCGCCCTATGCCGCGCCCGAAGCGTCCCCCGATCACCGTGCAGATGTCTACTCGCTCGGGCACATCCTGGAGGACGTCATGCGCGATGACCGCAGCCGCCCGCTAGCCGCCATCGTGCAGCGCGCGATCGCCCCGGACCCGGCTGCCCGCTACCCTGGCGTCCCCCAGCTCGCGGAAGATATTACTCGATTCCTCGACGGCCTGCCGGTGAACGCCTACCGCGAGAGTCCGTGGGAGAGTTCCGCCCGCTTTGTGCACCGCAATCGTGTTCTCATCCTTCTCATCGCCGCCTTCCTCGTGGTAAAGTTCGCATTATTTTTTCTTTCGCGCCGCTAAAGGAATCGTCACAAACGCGGAATAGAAGTGTGGAGGATCGACGAAGATGAATAAACCCGTAGCCGGCATCGCAGTCGGCGCCGTGCTGGGGATCATTGACGGCGCCACCGCCTGGTTCACCCCCGCGGTACGTCCCTTGATGGCCGGCATCCTGATGGGGTCCTGCCTGAAGGGCATGGTAGTAGGGATCTTGAGCGGCCTTTTCGCTCGGAAGGTGCGCTCCAATCCGGCGGGAATCGCGGCCGGCGCGGTTCTGGGGCTGATCTTTGCTTACCTTGTGGCTGCCATGCCGTCTGAAACCGGAGAGCATTACTACTTGCAGATCATGCTGCCCGGTTTCGTCGTCGGCGCCATCATCGGATATCTGACCCAACGCCTGGGCACCGCCCCGGCCCAAATCGCAAAGAGGAGCTGAACATGAACAGACCCATACATTTCGAGATTCCCGCGGAAGACCCGGAGCGGGCTATCGCTTTCTACCAAAGCGTTTTCGGCTGGACCTTCCAGAAATGGGACGGCCCCATGCCCTACTGGCTCATCTCAACCGGCCCGGCCGACCAGCCCGGCATCAACGGCGGCCTCATGCCCCGCCAGGACCCATCCCAGCCTTGCGTGAACACCATCGATGTGGCGAACGTGGATGAAGCCGTAGCCACCGTGACCTCCCACGGCGGCCAGTGCGTGCTTCCCAAGATGCCGATCCCCGGCATCGGCTGGCTGGCCTACTGCAAGGATACCGAAGGCCACATCTTCGGCATCATGCAGAACGACCCTTCCGCAAAGTAGGGTGCGTCTCCAGTCCTGCCCCGCCTTATCTGTCGAAAGCGGTAAAGTGACGAATGATGCGCTTCGTCGCCGCCTTCTTCGTTTTGCTGTCCGCATTGCCGGCCGCCCCGGCCCTCAACGTCTGGTCGGCCAGGTCCGACATTCGAACAATCGAGCCCAATACCGCTCTCAAGCTCTCCGGCAAACGCACCGGTGACCTCTACCGCGCCCGGCTGACCAACACCGGCAAGACGGCCATCCACGTGAAGGAGGTCGCCCTCTTCCGCATCAGCCACGACCTGCCCGGGGACACAGCCCTCTACGGAGAGAGCTTCCAGATGCTCTCGCAAACTGCCGGCACCCTGGCACACCCGGTCGATCTCGGCTACGACGAACTGGCCCATTACAAGATCCCGCAGCCGCCCGACGCCCGCGTCGTCACCGGCATGATGACCCTCACGCCTCCGGGCGGCCCCACCATGCTGCTCGCTTTCACCAGTTGCCACCGCTTCATCGGACGCTTCTACCTGCGTCCTAAATCCATCGAAGTGGTGCTGGACACCGAGGGCCTTGCGCTCGACCCCGGCAAATCCTGGGACCTCGAAGAGTTCCTCTACGCGACCGGCCCCGACCGGGCCGCGCTGCTTTCCACCCTGGCTGCCCGCATCGACCACAACCATCCGCCGCTCAAGTTCAACGCCCCGCCCGCCGGCTGGTGCTCCTGGTACTGCTTCGGACCGCGCGTCACCGCGAAGAACGTGATGGACAACCTCGCCGCCATCGCCAGAGACGTGCCCCAGCTCAAATATGTACAGCTCGACGATGGATACCAGCCCGCCATGGGGGACTGGCTCGAAACCGGCAAGGCCTTCGGCGGCGACGTGCAGGGAGTCCTGCAAGCCATCCGGAAGCAGGGCTTCGAGCCCGCCATCTGGGTCGCGCCGTTCATCGCCGAGGCCGGTTCCCACCTCTTCCAGCAGCACCCCGACTGGTTTATGAAGGGCGATGACGGCAAGCCACTGCCCGCCGACCGGGTCACCTTTCAGGGCTGGCGCCACGGCCCATGGTACGCGCTCGACGGCACTAACCCGGCGGTCCAGCGCCACCTCGAATCTGTTTTCCGCACGATGCGCCAGGAGTGGGGCGTCACCTACTTCAAACTCGATGCCAACTTTTGGGGCGCGATGCACGGCGGCCATCTCTATGACCCCAAGGCCACGCGCATCGAAGCCTACCGCCGCGGGATGCAGGCCATTCTCCGAGGCGCCGGCGACAGCTTCATTCTGGGCTGCAATCACCCCATCTGGCCATCCTTCGGCCTGATTCACGGCTCGCGCAGCTCGGGCGACGTTCGCCGCACCTGGGAAACCTTCGAGAAGATTGCGCGCCAGAACCTGAACCGCAACTGGCAAAACGGACGCCTGTGGTGGAACGACCCCGATGCGGTCACCCTAAGCGGCAATCTTTCTCTCGCCGAGTACCGTTTCCACGCTACCGTGGCGATCGCCGCCGGCGGCCTCGTGCTCTCCGGCGATGACCTCACCACCCTGCCCGAGGACCGTCTCGCCATGCTGAAGAAACTGCTGCCGCCGACCGGTGTGGCCGCCGAGTTCCCGGATGACTCGCTTCAGACCGGCACCGTCCACCTGAAGGACCGCGACCTGATCTGCGTCTTCAACTGGGCCGGCGCTCCCGCGAAGCGGACCGTCCAACTCCCGCGCGCCGGCCGCGTCATCGATCTCTGGTCAAACCGTGACTACGGACGCCAATCCGCCCTTACCATCGACCTTGCCCCGCACGAGGCCACGGTCCTCGTGCTTCGGTAGGGTAGGCCTCCCTGGCTTGCCAACCCGCGAAATCGGGCTACTGTTTATGCCCATCGGTCAGGGTCTTCAAAAACGCCACGATCCCGTCTTCCTGCGCGTCCGTCAGCCCCAGGTTGCCCACCTGCGTCTTGTTGACATTCTCCGGCACGTCCGGCGCCGGCCAGCACGTGACCTTCTCACCAGGATCCCCCTGTTTGCAGCGCGGCAGCGCATCCCGCGTATTGTAAAAGTGCACCACTTCCTTCAGCGACTTGAAGTATCCGTTGTGCATGTACGCCTTGACGAATCCGGGATAAGGCCGCATATCTACATTGCGTAGCGTGGGCGCCTGGAACTTACCCATGTACTGGGGCGCGTACTTAGACCACTCGGCGTAATTGGGATTCGCGTCCCGGTCCGCCAGAAAGGCCCCCACGCCGCGGTCCGGCTTGTGCGGTCCCGGCGGGACGTCGGGATTGGCCGGGACTCCCAGGTTGTCGGCGGTGAAATCCGTGAACAGCGGCTGCGTTCCGGACGAGATGTGGCACTCGTGGCAGCGCGCTTTGCCGTTGAATAGCTCCATGCCTGCCTGTTCCGCGGGAGAGAGTTTGACGGCGCCCGCCAGGAAGTGATCGAACTTGGACGTGAACGGGCTCGCCTCGTCGGAAGCTTCGTTCACCGCGATCGACAACGCGAATTCGTTGTAGGCCCGGTTCACCGCCGCGCGTTCTTCGGGCGCCAGTTGCAAACAGGACGAACCGCGCGGATCCTGATTGCAGGTCTTCCCCTCGCCGTTCCACACTGTGTCGCAGACCGCCGCCGCGTCTTTCGGCCATGGATAGTCCAGCGCTCCGGCGCCCCAGACCATCTCGAAAAGCGGGCGGTAGGGCCGCTGCGACATTCGATAGACGACGCACGCCGGGTCACGAAACCCCATCTCGTCCGGATCGAGCGGCGGGCCCTGCGCCTGCGAAGCCGCGGCGTTCGCCAGGTCAAGCCCCGTCGCGCGCATGTCCCAGAAATTCCCCCCGATGAAATCGCCGGTGAGCGAGTTGTAGTGCAGCAAGGGCGCAAACGGCGCATAGCTGTAGCTCTGCGGCCGCCGCTGGCCGTGCCGTGTCCGAACGGATCCTGGGTAGGCCACGGTCGTGCTGTTGACGGCCGGTGACGGCCCCGTGTATCCCGTATCCGACGAGTGGCAGAGGAGGCAGGCCGTGTTGCGATTCACCGAGAGATTGCGGTCTTCGAGCAACAGGCGGCCCAGCAGCTTATTCCGCTGGTACCGGTCCATCGAGGCCATGCCGGAACGCATCTCCGCCAGGCTCGCATTCTCGCTCGCTTCGAGTTTTCGCGCGGCCTCCTCCACCTGCCGCAGCGCTTCGGCGGAGCTCATGCGCTCGGCCTCCTGTTCTCCCCTTCGGTGCCCTGTAGCCTGCTGTCTTGCGGTCACCGCCGCTACCAACCCGCAGCAAACGGCTGCGGAGACCCAAACCGGCCCACGCATAAGTCCTCCTTCCAGGAACTTTGCTCCATTGTGAGCCGGGCTGGTGAATCCAAGCTGTAGCAAGGGAGACAAAGCATCGAGCCGTTTCCATGATTCGGTCTCGGGATCACAAATCCGTCGATGTGCCCGGCATCACGGAAACCGCATGCGAGAGGGCGTTAGGACTCTGGCGCAACCTCCTGGCGCACCTCCTATCCATGCCGGTGCTTCTGGTATAAGATTGTGCCTATATGCCCGTCAGCACGCGCCGCCGCTGGCTTCTTTCCCTGCCGTTCGCTTTCGGATTGATCGGCGTCTCCGCCGCGGAGAAACCAGAAGCCGGGGCCGAAAGACCGAAGCGAAAGCCGGAACTCTCCACCGTCCGCTGGTTCACCCGGCCGGCGTTTCTCACGGCGATCGCCGCCGTGATCGCAGCGGCAGGAGGCATCGTCGCGGCCACGCGTCGGGCTTCGGCCAAGAGCTAAGCCGTCCCCGCTCGACTCACTCTTCCCGCAGTGCGATGCCCGGATCGATCCGCGCCGCGCGCCGCGCCGGAACGTATCCCGCCAGAGCCGCCACAGCCAGCAGAAACAGCGAGGCCCCCACGAACACAGCCGGATCCGTGGCGCTGACGCCGAAGAGCATCGATCGCAACAGCCGGGTGAGCGCTAATCCGCCCCCCGCTCCCACCACAACACCGATGGCCGCCAACAACAGCGCGCGGCCCACCACCATCGCGGAGATCCGGCTCCGCTCCGCGCCCAGCGCCATGCGCACGCCGATCTCGTGCGTGCGGCGCGTCACGGAGTACGAAATCACGCCGTAGATCCCTACCGCCGCGAGCAGCAGCGCAATCGCCGCGAAGCCGCCCAGTACCCACGTGGAGAACCGCTGCGCTCGCGTGGATTGCGAAACGCTCTCCTCGAGCAGCCCCACATCCGCCAGCGGCAGATCCTTGTCGAGCTCCCGCACCGCCCGCCGGATGGCCGGCGCCAGGCGCTCCGGGTTCCCGCGCGAGCGCACCACCAGCGCCATCGTCGGGCCGGGAGTCTGCGTGTAGGGCATGTACGATTCCAGGTCGGGCTCGTCGGTCAGCGAGGTCTGGCGCACGTCCTTGATCACCCCCAACACGGTCATCCAGTGCGCCGGGTTCCCGTCGCCGAACCGCTTGCCCACCGGGTCCTGGTTCGGAAAGCACTTCCGCGCCATGGATTCATTGATGATCGCCACAGGACCGCCCGCGGGATCGTGTTCGTTGAAGAACCGGCCGCGCAGTAGCCGCACTTCGAGCGCTGGGAAATAGCCTGGGTCGATCGTCCGGCTGAATACGATGGCCGCCTCTCCCGGCTTCGGGGGCGGCGCGCCTTCGACCAGGATGCCGGTGCCGCTCTTGGACCCGCCGAACGGCAGGTGCGACACCAGCCCCACGCCGGTTACTCCAGGAATGGCCGCTACCTTCGCGGTCAGCCCCCGGTAGAAATTCACGCGCTTCACCGGCTCCGTGTAATTCTCGCCCCGCAACGTCAGGAATCCCTTCCATACCCCCGCGGGGTTGAACCCGGGGTCCACCGCCTGCAGCCGCGCCATGGTGCGCACCATCAGGCTGGCGCCGATCACGAGCAGCAGCGCCAGCGCCACCTCACCGGCCACCAGCGCGCTACGAAAGCGGCTGGTTCGGATTCCCTCGCCTCCTCCGCGGCCGCCCTCCTTCAGGTTCTCCGCCACGCCCGTCCGCACGGCTGCCAGCGCCGGCGCCAGGCCGAAGAGCAGAATCGTCAGCAGCGACGCGCCCACCGTAAACACCAGCACGCGCCCATCGATCGAAACCGATTTCTGGAACGGCAGGTACGCCTTGGCCGCCGCCAGCGCGCGAACGCCCGCCCATGCGGCCGCGAGGCCAAGCGCCGCCGCCGCCGTTCCAAGCAGAGCGCCCTCGGTCAGCAACTGCCGCGCGATGCGCCAGCGTCCCGCGCCCAGAGCGTTGCGGACGGCCATCTCGCGCTGCCGCGCCCCCGCCCGCGCCAGCAGCAGGTTGGCGACGTTGGCGCACGCGATCAAGAGCACCAGCGCCACTGCCACGCCCATCACCACGACACTCGATCGAACCGACCGGACGGCGAACCCGCGCACGGTCCAAATGCGCGCGCCCCAGCCGTCCGGATAGTGATACTGCTCGATCCACACGCGGCACAGGCTGTCGATCTCCGCTTGCGCGCGCTCCAGCGTAATGCCCGGTTTCAGCCGCGCGTGCACACCCACCGAGGGCTCGCCCGGAGCCCGCGCCGTGCTCGCAGCGATGGGCAGGTAGACATCCACGTCATCGCCGTACAGCTCGAAGTCCGCGGGCAGAATTCCCACCACGGTGTAGCCGGCGCGGTCGAGTGAGATCTGCCGGCCCACTACCGCACGATCTCCGCCGAACCGCCGCTTCCACAGCCTGTACGCCAGAATCGCGACCTTCGGCCCGCCCGGCTGGTCTTCCTCGGGCAGAAAATCGCGCCCCGCCACGGGCCGCATGCCTGCCACCCGCAGGAAGCCCGCGCTCACCCGGAACATCAGCAGCCGCTCCGGCTCGCTCCCGGCGGTCAGGTTCACCGACCCCGGTGTGAATGCCGCCATCGATTCGAACGAGTGATTTCGCGCCCGCCACTCGCCGTAGGTGTTGTATTCGATGAAGGCACCAATGATGTTGCGGCTGGGAATCTGCGCCCGGATGGTCACCAGCCGGTCGGGGTCCCGATAGGCAAGGGGTCTGAGAAGCACGGCGTCCATCACACTGAACATGGCCGTATTGGCTCCGATCCCGAGAGCCAGCGTGATCACGGCAACCGCCGTGACCCCGGGGTTTTTCGCCATCGTTCGTAGGCCGTACGACACGTCCTGGAACATCAGCTCAACCTCCGTTTCGACAATACTAAGGAATTAGTAGCAGAAAACCCGCGCGAGCGCCAGCCCCTCCTGTACGATAATGGCTCTTTCGTATGAAACCCCTGTTTCTGTGTCTGGCTATGGCGGCGGGACTGTATGCCCAGGCCGCCGCGACTCCCACCATTGCTTCGAAAACCGCCTCCATGCGCAAGCTCCCCGGCTACTTCCCTCTCTATTGGGACGAGAAGGCCGGCAGGCTCTGGCTCGAAATCGACCGGCTCGATACGGAATTCCTGTACATCAATTCCCTGCCCGCCGGCCTCGGCTCGAACGACCTGGGCCTCGACCGCGGACAAATCGGCGGCAGCCGCATCGTCAAGTTTGAACGCAGCGGGCCGAAGATCCTGCTGGTGGAACCGAACTACCGCTTCCGCGCCATTGGCGGCAGCGCCGACGAACAGCGCTCGGTGGAGGAGTCCTTCGCCCAATCGGTGCTGTGGGGCTTCGATGTCGCGGCCGAAGAGGGCGGCCGCGTCCTGGTGGACGCCACCAGCTTCTACCTCCGAGACGCGCACGAAATTCCCCGAGCCATCCTGCATGCTCAGCCCATCGGCGGCACGCCGCGGGCGCCCACCCCCGCCGTTCCCGGCACGCCCCCGCCCACGCCGTACCGACTCGATTCCTCGCGCTGTGCGTTCTATCTGCCGCAGACCAAAAACTTTCCGAAGAACACCGAGGTCGAAACCACCCTCACCTTTACGGGCGACAACCCCAGCCAGTTCGTGCGGGACATCGCGCCCACCCCCGAATCCATCACCGTCCGCGAGCACCATTCGTTCGTCGAACTGCCGGGCCCCGGCTTCCAGCCGCGCGCCTTCGACCCGCGCGCCGGATACTTTGGAACGGGCTTCGTGGATTACGCTGCGCCGCTCAACGATCGCATCGACAGGCGTTTCATCAACCGGCACCGCCTGCAAAAGAAGGATCCCAACGCCGCCGTCAGCGAGCCCGTCGAACCGATCGTTTACTATCTCGACCGCGGCGCGCCCGAGCCCATCCGTTCCGCCCTGCTCGAAGGTGCCCGATGGTGGAACCAGGCGTTCGAAGCCGCCGGCTTTAAGAATGCCTTCCGGGTGGAACTGCTGCCCGAAGGCGCCGACCCGATGGATGTCCGATATAACCTCATCCAATGGGTTCACCGCTACACGCGCGGTTGGTCCTACGGCGCTTCCATCACCGATCCGCGCACCGGCGAGATCATCAAGGGCCAGGTCACGCTCGGCTCGCTGCGCGGCCGCCAGGACTACATGATCGCCGAAGGACTGCTGGCGCCCTACCAACAGGGCAAGCCGGTGCCGCCCGAGCTGGAGCGCGTGGTGCTGGCGCGCCTGCGGCAGCTCGCCGCCCACGAGGTAGGACACACCCTCGGTCTGGCCCACAATTACGCTGCCAGCATGAAGAACCGCTCGAGCGTGATGGACTACCCGCCGCCGCTCGTGCGCCTCAACGGGCCAGGTGCTCCCGACCTTTCCGACGCCTACGCCACCGGCATCGGCGAGTGGGATAAGGTCGCCATCGATTACGGCTACCGCGAGTTCCCCGCCGGCGCCGACGAGCACAAGGAACTGGACCGCATTCTGCGCACCGCCACCGATAGCGGACTGCTCTTCATTTCCGACGCCGATTCCCGCCCCGAAGGCAGCGCCCACCCCATGGCTCACCTGTGGGACAGCGGGTCGAACGCCGTCGATGAGCTGAACCGCATCATGGAAGTGCGCGGCCGCGCGCTCAGCCGTTTTTCCGCCAACAATATCCGCGAGGGCGAGCCCATGAGCCGCTTGGAAGACGTGCTGGTGCCGGTGTACCTGCTGCACCGCTACCAGACCGAGGCCGCTTCCAAGGTGCTCGGCGGCCTGTTCTATACTTACGCGCTGCGCGGTGACGGCCAGAAAGTGACGGAACGGATTCCCGCCCCGGAACAGCGCCGCGCCCTCGACGCCCTGCTCCGCACGATCCGCCCCGAAACCCTCACTCTGCCGGAAAGCATCATCGCCCTGATTCCTCCGAGCGCGCTCGGCTATCCCCGCAGCCGCGAGGACTTCCGCAATCGCACCGGCCTGACCTTTGACCCGCTGGGGGCTGCGGAATCGGCCGCGGCCCTCACCGTCGGGCTGATTCTGAACCCCGAGCGTGATGCCCGCCTGGTGCAGTATCACGCGGAGGATCCCGGCCTGCCGGGCCTGGACGAGGTGATCGACCGCCTGCTTGCCGCCACCTGGAAAGCCGAGCCGGCGATGGGCCTGGGTGGACAGGTGCAGCGCACCGTGGATAGCGTGGTGCTCTATGACCTGATGGCCCTCTCTGCCAATGAAAAAGCTTCCCCGCAGTCACGGGCTACCGCCCTGGCAAAGCTCGCAGCCTTGCGCGACTGGTCGAACGGCCAAAGCCCGGCGGACGGCAGCCTGAAGGCTTTCTACCAGTTCGCGTCCGCGCAGATTCGGCGCTTCGAAGCCAACCCGAAGGAGATCGGACTCCCCAAGCCGGCTGAAGCGCCTCCCGGCCAGCCCATCGGCGAAGACGAGTGTAACTTCGTGAATATCGGACAGGAGTTGCCATGAGCAATGCCGCGAACGATTGCCGGATCGACTATATCGAGCTCCCGGCCACCGACATTTCCGCTACCCAGCGCTTCTACCACGAGGTATTCGGCTGGAAGTTCGAGGACTACGGCCCCGAATACACCAGCTTCTTCGACGGCCGCCTGGCCGGAGGCTTCTGGAAGGCCTCGAAAGTGGCCGAGGGCGGAGTCCTGGTTGTTGTGTATGCGGTCAACCTGGAAAGTATGTTGGAAAAGGTCAAGGCTGCCGGCGGCAAAATCGTCAAAGACATTTTCAGCTTCCCCGGCGGGCGGCGCTTCCAGTTCCAGGACCCCAACGGCAACGAACTCGCCGTATGGTCTGAGTGAAATGAGCCTCGCGGCATTTCCGGGCAGGCCCAAGAATGGGGCGCGAACGGCGGCTTCGGCAGACGGTAGCGCGACGCCATGGAAACGGCTAGGATCAAGGGAACAACTATGAACCGCAGAAGCTTCCTTCAAAATACCGCTGCCGGCGCGCTGGCGGCTGCCGTTCAGTCCGCACCCGGCGCACCGCCTTCCCGCATGATCGGAATCCAGGTGGGCGCCGTATCTTTCGTCGACGAAGGCGTGGACAAGGTGCTGGACACCTTCCAGGAGGCTGCCCGCGTCAACACGCTGTTCGTCGCCACTTTCACGTACGGCCGCGGCATCGCCGGACGCCAGGTGCCCGGTCAGCCCCTCCCCGACCACGGCAAACAGGAGTACGATACCGGCTCCTTTCATGGCGGCGCCTACACGCGGATCCACCCGCAATATTTCCACGACACATCGATCCGCGAATTCCGGGCGCCGGAGTTCGGCGATTACGACGTGCTCGAAGCCGTGCTCCCCGCCGCCCGCAAGCGGGGAATGAAGACCATCTGCTGGTTCGAGGATGTCTGGCGCGGCGACGTGCCGGGAGTCGCGGAGGCGCAGGAGAAATCCTTCAACGGACGGAATGCCGGGACTCTCTGCTTCAACAATCCGAACTACCGCAACTGGCTGCTGGGCATGGTGGAGGATTACGCGCGCTCCTACGAAATCGACGGCATCATGTGGGGATCGGAGCGGCAAGGTGCTTTCGCCAACGCGCTGGGCGCTTCACACGGGGGCAGTCCGCGCGACCCGGGAGGGGTAACCTGTTTTTGCCAGTTTTGCGAAAAGAAAGCGCGAGAGCGCGGAATCGATCCGCAGCGGGCCCGCCAGGGGTTCGGCGCATTGATCTCGTTTGTCGAGAACGCCAGGCAATCGAAGCGCCCGGTGGATGGCTACTACGTGACGCTGTGGCGGCTCATTCTTCGATATCCGGAGCTGCTGGCCTGGGAAATGCTCTGGACGGATAGCCTTCGTGAAACCTATGCCGCCATGCACCAGAAGGTGAAGGAAGTGAAGGCCACCGTCGGCATCGGCTGGCATATCTGGCACAACAACTCTTTCAGCCCGATCTACCGTGCCGAGCAGGACCTTTCCGAGCTGAGCCGCTACTCCGACTTTCTGAAAATGGTGATGTACCACAACTGCGGCGGCGAGCGGATGGCAGGCTACATCCGGAATGTGGGGCACACGATGTATGGCGACGTCCCGGGACAGGAGCTCCTGGATTTCCACTATCGGGTGCTCGATTACCAGCATGAAAAGAGCCTCTCGGAAATCGCCGCTTCCGGACTGTCGTCGGACTATGTTTACCGGGAAGCCAAACGCGCCCGCGAGGCCTTGACCGGTTCGGCAACCCGGCTCTGGCCGGGAATCGATATCGATATCCCGACCGCGCCTTCCTCCAGCAAGTCGACACCGGAAGGTACCCGCGACGCCGTGCTGGCCGCCTTTCGGGCGGGAGCCGACGGGGTCATCCTCTCGCGGAAATATTCCGAGATGAGGCTGCCGAACCTGCGCGGCGCGGGCGAGGCGGTCCGGCAGCTCTGAACCCGGCGTCCGTAGATTAGTGGCGGTCACTGCGGTCGCGGCCGCGTTCATGGCCTCTCCCATGGTCGCCACCCCGGAAGCTCTGGCCCCGGTTGTAGAAACCGCGGTCGTCGCGGTCGCCCCGCTGCTGCCGCTCGTGCCCCCAGTTAGGCGCTACATAGGTAGGGCCGTAGTAGCCATTGGGATAAGAGTATGAATAGGGGTAGGCGTAAGGGTCTACGGGCGCGGGATACGCGTAAGCGGGAGCGCCAAAATAGACACCAACCTGTACCGCTGCCTTTGCTGCGTGCGGCGTAACGAACGCCAGCATCGCGCCCAGCCCCAATAAGGGAAGCCCCAATCTTTTCAACATGTCTTCTCTACCTCCACTATCTTGGACGCGCCCGTCCGGCGGAGGAACGTAAATGCCTGTAAAACGCAACCAAGCAGGACGCGCGGCAGCGCTTCTGGGACGGCCAGGACAAAGTGCTCCGCGACGACCTGACCATGATCAAGGGCAACCACCTGTTCCAGTTCGGCGGCATGTATCAGCGCAACTTCGATTACCACCTGTGCAACGATAACGGCGTCGGCATTATGAACTCGCCGGTGTACCATATCAACTCCGGCTCGGGCGTTACCCTGGGCACGCGTGCTCGGCATCGTCTGACAGCCACAGACTCTATACACGCGCGCCGGCCAGAATCTGTCGCTGCAGCCGCCCGGGTCGTTCATGTATGACCAGAGCATCATCCCCTACTACAGCGCGTATTACAGCGACACCTGGCACATGAAGCCGACCTTCACCCTGACCTACGGCATGAGCTACCAAATCGAGATGCCGCCGTATGAAATCAACGGTAAGCAGGTGCAGTTGGTGGACCAGTCCGGCAACGCGATCAGGCCGCGCGCCGCGATTGCCTGGAACCCCAGCGCCGATAGCGGCATTCTCGGCAAGCTGATCGGCCATGGCAAGACGGTAATCCGCGGCGGCTACAGCCGCATCTATGGCCGGCTGAACGGCAACCTCCGCGGATTCCCAACCTGGAACGTGGACGCCCAGATCACCAAGGATTTCAGTTGGAGAGAGCGTGTCGGCGCGACAATCAGCGTGCAGATCACGAACGTGCTGAATCACTTCCAGCCCTCGAATCCGACCCTCAACCTGGATAGCCCGACGAGCTTCGGCGTGGTCACCGGACAGTCGAATCCCCCTGGGGGCAGGTCTCGCGGCCTGCCCCTTTTCTTTGTGAGATAATTCCTCGCATGTCCAAAGGAACTTTTGGGTCAATGCTGACGGCCATGTTGCTCGTCGGCGTCGCAACAGCCCGGCCACAGAGGGGCCCTGGACCGCAGACTGAGTGGCAGAGGCAGGCGCAGCCCCTCCTGCGCCAGGGGAAACTCGAGGAAGCCCTGGCCATCTACCAGCAGGAGCTCAAGAACTCCCCGAATTCCGTATCCGCCAACAACGCCGCCGGCAGCGTCCTCGATCTCATGGGGAAGGGCGCCGAGGCCCGCCGATATTTTCAAAAGGCGATCGATTCGGCGCCGAATGCCCAGGCCAAAGCCAACGCCGAACGCGCCATGGCCATGTCGTACGCCTTTGAAGGCGACTGCGCGAACACCCTAAAATACGAGCAGATGGTCTTCGATTACTGGAAGACTCGCGAATCCGCCGAGCCCGGAAATGCCTTCTACCAGCAGGGGGAAATGGCCAACGAAGCCGCCCGCGTCTGCATCGACTCCGGCGATTTCGCGGCTGCCGAAAAGTGGTATCTCGCCGGCCGCGAAGCCGGCCTGAAAGAGCCTGAAATCTCGGCCGGCCGCAAAGCCCTTTGGGAATTCCGAACGGAGCACGCCCTGGCCCGCCTCGCCGCCCGCCGCGGCCACAAGGCGGAAGCAGAAAAGCACGTGGCTGCGGCCAAATCCGCGCTCGAGCAGATGCAGGCTGCCGACCCCCAGTTGTACCGGCAGCAGTCCACCTTCTTCCCTTACCTGACCGGCTACGTCGCCTATTACACCGGCGATTACCGGACGGCGCTCGGCGATCTCCAGAAGGCCAATACCAACGATGCCTTCATCCAGTGCCTGCTGGGCATGACCTACGAGAAGCTCGGCGAGAAAGAGAAAGCCATGGAGGAGTACCGCAAAGCTTCCATGGTCACCGCCCACAACCCGCCCGCGGCCTTTGCGAAGCCTTTCACGCGCAAGAAGCTCGGCGAATAGCGCCGGGGTCTTGTACTATCGACAGTCTTCATATAGACTGTCATTATATTGGCGCGGAATGACTCCCGACGGAGCGGCGCGCGTCATCAGAGAGGCGCGAGATGCTGTGGAGAAAATGGAAGTACCTTCTACCTTCGCGGCGCCGCATGGAGGAAGATTCCATGCAGCGGGAACTGGAAGCGCTTTCCCGTGACACCGGACGGCGGGAGCTCGGGAATCTGACACTGGCGGCCGAAAACGCGCGCCAGACCTGGCATTGGACCTCATTTGACGGCATCTGGGCCGATTTAAGATACGCCCTCCGCACGTTTCGCAGGCGCCCCGGATTCGTGGCTGTGGCGGTGCTCTCGCTGGCGGGCGGCATCGGCGCGAATGGCGCCATTTTCAGTTTCGCAGACGCCGTGATTTTCCATCCACTGCCGGTGACGCGGCCAAACGAAGTCCTGAATATCACGAACAACACGCCAGGGAATCCGTTCGAAGGGGTGTCTTACCCCGATTACCGGGACTTGCGCGCCAAGAGCCAACTCTTCGCCGGCATCGTCGCGTATCGTACGGCCGCGTTGGGCGCGGCGCCGGGGCCGGATGCACCGCCGCGGATGCGGCTCGCCGTGCTGGTGAGCGACAACTTTTTCTCCGCCCTTGAAGTTGCGCCATCCCGCGGCCGGACCTTCCTGCCGGCAGAGGCCAGGCAGCCAGGGCAGCCGGTCGCGATGCTGAGCCATGAATTCTGGCAGACGGAATACGCCGCCGATCCAGACGTGATCGGGCGCCGCCTGCGGCTCAATGGAGTCGAGGTCACCATTGTGGGCGTGACACCGCCCTACTTTACGGGACTGGACCGCTTCGTGCGGCCCTCGATTTACGTCCCGCTGGCGATGTCGCAACGCCTCGCAGCCGCAGCCACCGATCCCCTGCAAGATCGTGGCAAACGCGACCTGATCGTGCGTGGGCGGCTGAGGCCGGGCGCGACCCGCGAATCGGCTCAGGCCGAACTGACGGCCATCGGAAAGGATCTCGCCCGGCAGTATCCCAAAGACGATGGCAATCGACATATTGCTGTCCGCACGGAGTTGGAGACGCGAATTCAGCAGTCGCCGCAACTCCTCTCACTGGTGACGATGATGATGGGGTTGACGGCTCTGGTGCTGATCATCGCTTGCACGAATGTGGCAAATCTGTTGTTGGCGCGGGCGGGCGCCCGCAGCCGCGAGATGGCCATACGGCTCGCCATCGGTGCCGGCCGGCTCCGGCTGGTGAGACAGTTGATCACCGAGAGCCTGATTCTGGCGATGCTGGGAGGGCTGGCCGGCCTGGGACTCGCGTATGGCGGAGTCCGGTTTTTCGACACGATGTCCGTGCCGAGCGATATTCCGTCGACCCTGGGGGTGCAAATGGACTCCCGGGTGGTGGTCTTCAGCATGGTGGCGGCGATGGTGAGCGCGGTGCTCTTCGGCTTAGTTCCGGCTATCCAGACCGTGCGTGGCTCGCTCACACCC
This sequence comes from Bryobacterales bacterium, assembly GCA_963778675.1. Lineage (GTDB taxonomy): Bacteria > Acidobacteriota > Terriglobia > Bryobacterales > Bryobacteraceae > CAWCDJ01. The sequence continues at coordinate 374,387 of CAVZVI010000014.1, read as the reverse complement.
GCGCTCAAGGCTGCAGGAGCGGCTGCGGGAGGCCGCCGCCGGACGATGGGGCGGAATGCGCTTGTCGTGGGACAGATCGCGCTGGCGATGGTGCTGCTGATCGCGGTCGGAATGTTCGTGGATGCTTTCCGGCAGATGCGAGTTCTCGACCCGGGCTTTCGCAGCGATCACCGCATCAGTTTCGATACCAATCCACCAGCGCTCCGGTATTCAGCCGACCAGTCTTACAATTTCTATCGGAAGCTGACCGATGGGGTGCGGGCTCTGCCCGGCGTTCGATCCGCGGCGCTGGCCGAATCGCTACCGCTCTCTCCCCGGCAGACGACTCTCACGGTGGTCCCGGAGGGCTACCGGTTCCTCAAGGGGCAGGATGCGGCGACGGTATTCGGCGGGGTTTTTAGTGCGGAGTACTTCCAGACGATGGGGGTGGAGATCGTGCGTGGCCGGGCGTTCAGCCCCAACGACCGCAAGGGGTCACCGCTCGTTGCGATCGTGAACCAGCACTTCGCGGCAACCTACTGGCCGAACCAGGATCCCATCGGAAAGCGCCTAAGGATCGGCGGCTCGGAAGGACCGGAGGCGGAAGTCGTGGGAGTCGCGAGGACGGGCCGCTACCTGGTGGCCAACGAGGCGCCGTCATCCTATGTCTACCTGCCATACGAACAGAACCGCCGGCCGGCCATGACGATGATCGTCGAATCAGCCGGCGATCCCAGTCAGCTGGCAGCGCCGCTGCGCGAACTGGTCCGGGCGCTGGATGCCAACCTCCCGGTCTATAATCTGCGAACTGTGTCTTACCTGGTGGATCAGCGCGCCCGGGAGACCTGGTTGCAATTTCTCCAGATGGTGACCGCCGTGGGCCTTCTCGGTCTGACGATGGCGACCGTCGGGCTTTATGGCCTGATCGCTTACTCGGTGAGCCGCAGGATTCCCGAAATCGGCGTGCGGATGGCAATCGGCGCCACACGGTGGGACGTGCTGCGCCTGATCTTGTGGCAGGGACTGACGCTGGCCGCAGCCGGCATCCTGATTGGCGGATGCGTCTCTGTGGTGGCGGCGCCGGCATTGGCGGCCGGTATGGGAGCCGTAGGGAAATCCAGCCCGGGCACTTCTCTTGCGGTTGCGGCCGCGCTCCTGGTTGTGAGCACCTCTGCGTGCTATCTGCCGGCGCGCCGGGCGGCAGCGATCGATCCGGTGCGCGCTCTGCGGTACGAATGAAAGCAAAAAGGGGGCGGGCCGCGTCGCAGCCCGCCCCCCTTTCTATCTCCTGCCTGAAATCCCGATCAGTTGTCGCGGCGCTTCAGCGTCGGACGCTCGTCCGTATCGGTCTTTGGCTTCGTGCCGTCGTCGTTGGCGTCCGCGGGCCCGGTGCCGCTGCCGGGAGCACGCCGCAGCCGCGGCCGGCTCGGATCATCGGTATCCACCTTGCGCCGGTTGTGCAGCATTGCGAGGCGCCCCTTGACGTCGATGAACTCGGAGGTATTGACGACGTATTCCGGCTTGGGCGCGAGAATCTTCTGAATCTCTTCCTGCGCCGCCTTGATACGGTCGTCGGTCATCGGATGCGTCGAGAAGACTTTCGAAATCGAGCCGGGCTTTCGCTTTTCCATCGATTCGATCTTCTCAAAGAAATCCACGAACGACGTGGGATCGTATCCCGCCTTGTACATGTACTGCAGGCCAAGGTAGTCCGCTTCCCGTTCAAATCCACGGGAGAAAGTCAGGAAGCCCATGGGGATGGCCAGGCCGGCGCCCTGCCGGATGGCATAGCCCGTCCAGCCCCCCATGAAGATCAGGGGGATGGAAGCGATATTGACCAGTTCCCCGCGCGTAGCCTGTTTAGTGCCGTGCCGCGCAGCCACGTGCGCGATTTCATGTGCCATTACGCCGGCCAGTTCCGACTCATTGTCCGCCTTCAGAATCAGGCCGGAGTTGACGAAGAAAAACCCGCCCGGCAGGGCAAAGGCGTTCACTTCTTCAGAATCGAGCACCTTGATCGTAAAGGGGACCTTGGCGTCGGAGTTCCGCACCAGGTTTTGCCCGATGCGGTTGACATACTCGGCAATGATCGGGTCGTCGATGATCTTTCCCTGGCGCTCCACTTCCTGAGCCAACTGTTTTCCGAGCGCGATTTCCTTCTCCAGCGAATAGAAGTTCACGCCCTTGCCGACATCGCGGTCTCCGATGGCGTCCGGATCGTTTTTCTTGTCCTTGTCCGCAGCGAAGGCGCCGGAAGCCAACAGGCTCAGCGCGGCCGCAACTGCCACCGGTAAAGCGGTTCGACGTTTCATTGTCGAGAACTCCTCTATTCGTACACTATACGCCACTCCGGCGCATCGTGCCCTAAGAGTTAAACGTGGGGTGCCCGTTCGGGGTTACCGCGAGCGAGAGAAACTTGCGGCGGCAGCTTAATACAGGCCCAGACTTACGACCTTCCCGCCCGGTTCCACCAACACGTCCAGGTGGCGGTTCAGGTAGGAGTAGAAGGTTCGCCCGTTATTCGCCTCGACAGCCGAAACCTTGGCGCCCCACAGGCGGCGGCACTCGATCCAGGTCATGCTCCAGGGGTAAACGAATACGGTGCGGAGTAGCCCGGTGTCGGCGGAAAAGTCGAGTTCCAGAACCCGGTAGCGTCCGGTCGGATCGCTGAAGGCGTAAATGCGCCCATTTTCACCCTTTGCGTCCGAGTAGGCGGGACGCTCACGCAAAGGATCGCCGAAGAGGTTCGAGGCGTCGGACCTCGACCACTGGCCGATGCGCTTCTGGCAGTAGAGGGCGCTATCCCGCGCGAAATCAGCAGGAAACACCGGTTTGGGGGCTTGCGGAAGAACCGGTGGAGGCTCTTTCTTTGCGAGAGGAACCGCCGTCTCGGGCGGCGCGGCCGGAACGACGGGCACACTCGGCTTGGCCGCCGGCACGGCTCGCGGCCCGGGCAACGTCAAGAGGCCGCTGTCGGCGGGCTCAAAGCGTTTCAAAACAGGCGGGGTCGTGGTTCTCGCGGTGCCCGCTCCGGTTGACGGGCGGGCGCCCTCCCCATCCGCGGGAGCGGCGCCGTATGCCAACGTTCCGGCCAGCGCGAGCGTTGCAAACCTACAGTACCGGTTCATGACTGCCTCGGGTTCGACTGAGTTCAGTCTCAATGTACCCGAGCGGCAGCAATGTGTAAACCGTTTTTAATCCTAAATTTAGACAATAACCGGATGCTCACCGAAGTTAGACCGGCCCGGCGCCGAAGCTCTTTTCCTCCGGTTGCGGCCAGGTGTGCTGCCCGGTCTGCACCTGGAGATGCTCCTTCAGGGCATCGGCGTATACCTGGATTCCCTTACGCGAGTATCGGAGGAGACCCTTCTGGCGAAGGTGGTTCATCTGGAACGTGACGATCTCGCGGGATGTTCCGACGTATTCCGAAATCACCTGATGGGTGAGTGGCGGGATCTTGATGGACCCGTCTTCCATGCGGGTGCCCAGCCGCTCGGCAAACCGCAGCAGCGAGCGAACCACGCGCTCGGGGGTCTTGTCGAGAGCGAAGCTCTGTAACCGCTCCTCGTAGTCGAGCCCGCGTTTGACGAGCATTTGGACGAGGGCGATCCCGAGACGAGGCTGGCGTTCCACCTGCTCCTCGATCTCCGAGCTGCTCCACGACATCAGGGTGACGTTGTCGAGAGCGAGGGCCCGCTCGGCGTGATGAGCGGATCCGAGCAGCGAACTCTCGCCAAAAAAATCATCCGTCGTGAAGATGTCGACAACCGTTTGCGTTCCGTCATCCAGCGCCATCGTGACCTTCACCCGCCCCTGCACTACAAGGTGAAGACCCCTTGAAGGCTGATGCTCGTCGAAGATGATCTGGCCTTTTCGGTAGTCGGTAACGCCTTTGCGCGGAAGATACATGAGCGCATCTTCCATCTCCCGCGCAGCACTTAGCTTTGCGCCATTCGGCATATTGGTACTCCCAGATAAGATTCGTCCTTTACGGCTACGGCCGAATCCGACGACGGTGACACGGCGCAAAATCTGGAACCCCGGGACCCGGCGTCTGGCGGTTCCCGACTGGAACTGAGGAAAGCCGTCGGTTCGAAACGAATCAATGTCTTATTTACAGGTTACGCCAAGAGAAGCGCGAAAAGCACCGTTTCCGCTGCTCGGATCAGTATCCGCGTGAACAAACCCGGCTCTTGCCCGCACTATCACGTGCCGGGTCACAGACTTGCGAGTTACGTCCTGGGGAGCGAAACCGTGATATTGCGAAACTTCAGCCCGCCCGTGTGATCGCCCTGGATGTAAAACGGCCCGGGCTCGGCCTCGTTGGCGTCCAGGGCCCCACCCGTAATCCCTTCGATCTCCTTATGGTCGATCGTAGTCACGCCGTCGCGCACCACCGTCACGGTGCGGCCGACCAACATCACGTCGAACGTTTCCCACTTGCCCGGCGTTCGCGGCATTTCCTTGGGCGTGATGCGGCCGTAGATCGAGCCGATGCGCCGCTCGGGAGGGTTCGAAGAGAGAGGCTCGTACTCCAGTTGCACTTCGTAGCGCCCGCGCAGGTAGAAACCGCTGTTGGCGTGGTCCGGGCAGTTCACTTCAAAGTGCACCTTAAAGTCGTTGAACGTGCGGACGGTCCTCAGGTTCGCGCCGTGCTCCTGGTTGATCAACATCCCGTCTTTGAAGATCCAGTGGCTGTTGGCGGGGTTGCCGATAGGCTCCCATCCATCCAAATTCCTGCCGTTGAGCAGCGGCTCGGGAGCGGTCCACGCGCTGGGTTCCGCGCGCTTGAGTTCCGGGGCGCGGACGCCGGTGACCGGCATGGAGTTGTCGCCTCGCTTCTGTACGCCGGCCAGTTTGCCGCCGGAAGCCTCGAGCTCCCAGGTCACCGCGGGCCGGTTCTTCCGGGAGTCCGCACCGGAGATAGTCAGCAGCAGCCTGGAACCGGCGACCTTCACTTTCTTCAACTCGTAAACATTGCCGCCCGTCGGTTGGTACCAGACGTCGAGCGCACCGCCATGCTGTGTGATACCGAGCCAGGCCGCGTGCAGGGGACCCGGAGCCAGGTTGAAATCCCACCGGCCCAAGAACGGGCTCTCTTGCGTCGCGGCAACGGCGCAGATCACGAACGCGCCAACCAGGAGCGTGCCAATTGTAAGCTTTCGCATAGCATGCAGTTTACTACCTCGGCCCGAATCGTTTCATTAACCCGGGTCGGTGCAACGGGAAACCGGCGCCGTGAGCGCGTGTTCGAGTACGGCTCGCCAAGCGACCGCTACTCGCGTTTCCTGCTCGAGTTCCGCCGGCCTGTCAAGGTCCATGGCGTGCCTGCGGCCTGAGGGCCGGCGGCAAGACAGCCGGCCCTACTCCGTTTTTACGCGCTGGGCGGATTATCGGGCATGATCTCGCCGCCTTGGCCCTCATTGCTCTCCGCCAGGGGTGTGCCGTCCGGAGCCAGTAACTCGCAATGATATGTGGTGTTGATGGGGAGGCCGGTAACTTTCACATCGCCTGATCCATCGGTCGCGGGCACCGAGAAGATCTCGGGGTGGTTAAACGTGATCCGGATGGTGCCGGGCACCGAGTCGTCCGCTTTTTGAAAAGCGATCGTCTCGTTGCGCCTGACGAAGATCGGGTTGGGTTCCGGTTGAAAAAGCGGCCTTCCGTTCGGCACGGGGTTGGGCCGGTAATGTAACTTCACGCGATGGTGTGGCATTAGGTATCTCCTCTTCTCTGTGTGCTATTTGTGCAACAACTCCGCAAAACGCGGGTCCCCTTGCAAGTCCTTGACGTCGGGAAAGCGGTTCAGCTCCTGCAGCAACTGGAGGGGAGCATTTCTTAGAACCTCAAGTGTCTTTTCCCGCTGTCCAATCACTTCATAGGTCGTCACCGCATCGCGCATGATGGAGGGATTCTCGGGCTGCGTAGCGAGCGCCTGGGAAATCTCGAACCCGGCCCGCCGCGCGTCTCCGAGGAAGGCGGACAACAGCCCCAGCCGGACGCGAGCCGTGGCGTCGCGCGGATTACGGGCCACATCGTCCTCCGCCAGCGCAAGCCCGGCGCGGTACGCTGCGGCTGAATCGCCGGCGCGTCCCAGGTGGCGGTAAGCGTCCCCCAGATCGCGATATTGAATGGCTGACTTCGCTCCGGTAGCGAGGCTCTGCTCGAAATAATGCGCCGCATCCGAATAGCGTTCCTCCAGGTAGTAGAGCCCGCCCAAACTCACCAGCAGATTCGGCGAGCTGCGAATCTTGAAAGCGTCCCACAGCGCCTGCTCCGCTTCGGAAAACCGGCCCTGGCGGATCAGCGCGACCCCTAGATCCAGGTGGCCGGACATCAGCCAGGGCGCCAGTTCGATCACCTTTCGATACTGCTGCTCAGCCAGGACAAACTGGTTGCGGTAAAAGTAGAAGCTGCCCAAATTGAGGTAAAGGCCATAGTCGGAAGGCTGTGCCTCCAGGGCCCTGCGGTAGGTGGCCACCGCGTCGTTATCCCGGTTGGTGTTCTCGTAGGCGCCCGCCAGCCGGCGCCATCCCTCCGCACTGGCCGGCTCCAACTGTGTCACCCGGCTGAACTGGCGAATGGCCTCTTCATAATGGCCGTGCTGCTGGTCGAAGCTGCCCGACGCCAAAAGCACCCTCACCGAATCGGAGTTGATACCCTTGGCTTTGGCAACACTTACCTCGGCCGCATCCAGCCACGCAGAGCCGTCGAGGTGGAGATACCTTTCGATCTGCGCTTCGGCCAGCCCGGCGTAAGGCAGGGCTGACTGCGGATCGAGTTGAATCGCCTGCTCGAACAACGGAATCGCTTTCTCCGCGTTGCCCAGCGCGTCCTGCCGCAGCAGGTCCATCGCCTGCACATACGGCACATAGGCCGCTCCCGATACCGATTCTTTAGGCGCCACCTGCAACTGGAACGCGCCCGTCACCGTTGCCAGGATCGCCTTGGCGATCTCCGCCCCGCGGCCGGCCGGGTAAGTGCCTTGCACGTTCGCGATGCTGCGGCCGGAATCGAGATCGGCCACCGACGCCTCCATGAAGACCTGGGAGCCCGCGGGGCGCAGGCGCACTTGTAGGACATGGGTGGCGCCGAACACCTTCCTGGCCTTCTGGGGCGTATCCACCCGGCTGTTCTGCGCCTCCCTCGGCGTGATCACATTGAAGCCCCGGCGCGCGCCCGAGAGCCGCTCGGCTACGTCCATTCCGATCCCCGCCGCGGCGCGCGCCGCGTCGCCTTCCGCCGCAAGGGGCAGCATGGCCAGCCGCACCGGCTCTCCCGCGGGCTGCGCGTTCCAATACCAGTAGCCGAACGTCAACGCCAGCGCGGCTGCCGGGATCGCCGCCCACTTCACCCTCGATCGCGGGGGATCGAGCGCTGCTTCCACCTCGTCCGCCGACGTGAAACGCTCCTGCGGACGCGCCTGCAGGCAGCCTTTGGTGATCCGGTCCCACGGAGCGGGCAGATCCTCCACCTTGCGCTGCCAGTCGCCCGGGACAATCGACTGAACCAGCCTGGCATCCCCAACAGTAAGGGTCGCAGCGTCCGTATCCGCCCCCCACAGCGGCGCGGGAATCGGTCGGGGAGGTGGAGTCAGCCGTTCCGGCGAAGTTCCCTTCAGCATGACGTGGAACATCACGCCCAGCGCATACAGGTCGGATGCCGCCGTGGCGCGTCCGCCCAGCAGCAGTTCGGGCGCCATGTAGTCGAAGGTGCCCCCGCGGCCGCTCATCACGCTGCCGCCCTCCGGCTCCGCCATTTTGGCCATGCCGAAATCCGTAATTACCGCGCGCACGCGGCCTTCGCGCGACTCCGTCAGCAGAATGTTGCTGCACTTCAGATCGCCGTGGATCACACCCTGCCGGTGAGCCTGCGCCAAGCCCGCACAGATCTGCGCCGCGATCTCGCGCGCCTCGCGGTCGGGCACCGGCCCTCCCGCGCGAATCCGGTCGGAGAGCGTCTGCCCTTCGATGAACTCCATCGAGAGAAAGTCCGTTTCGCCGGCCGGTGTGTCCACGGTGTGCAGGTCGTGGACCTTGCACACGTTGTAATGACTCACCTCGCGGGCCGCGCGGGCTTCGGGAGGGAGGCGCTTACGGTGTCCGGGACGCGCGCACTTCAGCGCGACGCGCCGTTCCAGTTTTTCATCGATTGCCTCGAAGACCACCCCCATGCCGCCGTAGCCCACCTTGCGCAGAATGCGGAAACGTCCGCCGACCAGGCTGCCGGCGTCGAAGGGATCTTCAGTCGCGACCCGCTCGAACAGAGGATCCAGCAGGAAGCGCCCCATGCGCTCTTCCCACTCCACGCGCTCGCGCACTTCCTGGTAGACGGCGGAGTTGCGGCATACCGTGCGGAGCCGCTCTTCACGCTCCTCGGGAGGGGTCTGGAGCGTCTCTTCCACCAGCGCCATGATGAGATCGTCATCTGGCTCAGCGGCCGGCATCGGGGCACTCCAGCTTCTCGAACAGCCACCGGCGGGCATCGCCGAACTTGCGCTGAACGGTGCGCAGCGGCAGGCCGAGCGCGTCCGCCGTCTCCTCGTCGGTGAGCCCCATGAAAAACTTCAGGTCCACGATGGAGCACCAATCGGGATGCTCCCGCTCGATCTGGTCCAGCAGCCGGTCGATCGCGACTGCCAGCTCCAGCTTGGCGCCGGGAGCTCGCAGCCACTCCTCGATGCCCGCGATGGGGACCATTCGCGCCTGCGGCCGCCCGCGTGCGTGGTCAATCAGCAGGCGCCGCATGGCGCGCGCCGCGATGGCGAAGAAGTGCCCCCGGTTTTGCCAGTCCCGTTCCCGCGCGCCCACCAGGCGGAAGTACACCTCGTTGACCAAGGCGGTGGGGTCGAGGGAATGCTCCGGCCGCTCGCGGCGCATGAGGCGCTCCGCGATCTGGTGCAGATCAGGCATCACCAGTTCGAAAAGGCGCGGTTCGACACTTCGATCGCCTTCGCTCCAGGCGTGCAGCAACGCGGTTACCTCGCCGTCAGGAACACCCATTCGCACGCAATCCCGTTTTCTGAGTTGAACAATTGTAACCCATTGACTGGAAAGCGCCGGGATTTTCCATCCGCCGTATGTTTGGGACACGCAAGGAGGCATTTCCCGCTCCATGGATAAGAGCGAAGCAGGAGCGAAAACACCGCCACCTTTTTATCGAACTTTTTGCGAGCGCCTGGCCGCGAGGTTGATTGGGGGGCTCTTACGCGAACTTCCAGCCCTTGCGGAACTTGGGTTTCAAGAGCTGGTTAGCCGCTTCGTTGTTGGTGATGCGCATCTTCTGGGCGTCCCACAGCAGCTTGCCTTCCACCTGCATGGCGATCACGCCCAGCAGCATCCACTGTACGAACGGGCCGGCGACGCTGAAATTGGAACACGCGGGCACGCCTCCCTTGGCGGCGCGGATCCAGTCGCGGTAGTGGGCCTGGACCCAATCTTCCGGTGGTCCCGGGCAGCGCGGAAGCACCTGCGGCGGCATCTTGTAGTCCTTCATCTTCGACACGGGCACCAGGCGCGTCCGTTCGCCGTAACAGCCGGTGGTCAGCATGCCCTTGTCGCCAATGAAGAGGCTCCCGTTGATATCATCGTCGCCCAGCAGCTCGCCTTCGGGAACACCGTCGAATTTCGGTTGAGCGGTGAGCCGGTCGTACCAGAACAGCTTGAGCGGAGGAAACGCGCCGCGGGCTGGAAAGTCGAAGCGCACAGCCGTTCGGTAAGGAAATGTGTATTTGGCTTTGCCTTCGAGCTTGATGCACTCGACGCTGGTGGGCGGCACGAGCCGCATGGCCATGTTGGGCGTTCCCAGGATGTGGCAGGCCATATCGCCGATCGCGCCGCACCCGAAATCCGGAAAAGCGCGCCAGTTGTGCGGGGCGTAGGCCGGACTGTAGGGCCGCATCTCGGCGTCGCCGAGCCAAGCCTCCCAATCCAGCGTGTCCGGGACGGGCGCCTCCTTTGGAATTACGTCGGGGCCCTGCGGCCAATAGGGGTCGGGACGGTTGGTCCACGCATGAACCTCGGTGACGTTGCCGATATCCCCGTGCCAGATGATCTCGCAGGCCTCGCGTGCCCCTACCTGCGAATAGCCCTGGTTGCCCATCTGCGTCGCTACCCCGTATTTCCCGGCCGCCAGGGTTAACTGCTGCGCTTCCCACACGGTGCGGGTCAGCGGCTTTTGACAGTACACATGTTTACCCCGCTCCATGGCCCACATCGCGGCGGTAGCGTGCATGTGATCCGGGCAGGAGACCAGCACGGCGTCGATGTTCTTGGATTCGGCGTCGAACATCCTGCGGAAATCTTTGTACTTCGGCGTCTTGGGATAAGCGGCGAAGGTCTTTTCGGCGCGCTTGGCGTCCGGGTCCGCCATGGCGACGATGTTTTCCGCCGAGCATCCGGCGATGTCGCTGGCTCCCTTTCCGCCGGCGCCGATGGCAGCGATATTCAGTTTCTCGTTGGGCGATTTGAACCCGAGTTGCTGCAATGAAGCGACGCTGCCGAAGCCGCCGGAGGGAACTGCCCCGGCCAGCAGGCTTCCGAAGAAGAAATGACGTCTCGAAACGGGATATGCCATGTAATCCTCAAGGCAGTTCTTTGACTGCGATATTGCGGAAGCGGTGGAACTTATCCGGCGTGCAGCGGCTGCCGCCGTGGATCTGCAGGGCGATCATGCCGTCCGCGGCGCCGCCGGCAGCGTGGTTGGCGGTATCCGTCCAGTCGGTCACCTGCGCGCCGTTCATCCACACCTGAATGTGAGGCACCTCGCCCTCGATGCGGGCCCGCACCACGTTCCACTCGCCTTTCTTCCAGTGCGGCTGCCAGTCCGCGGCTACTCCCTTGACTCCCTGAATCCCCTCGCCATAAACGCCGCCCATATTGCCGCCAGGCAGGTAGTCGAGCATCACCTGGTACGCATCGCCTTTCTCGTCGGATCGAAGGAACAGGCCGCTATCGCAGCCGAAATCCGGGTTCATCTCGAGCGAGATTTCGAAGTCCTTGTACTTCTTGTCGGTGAGCACGATTCCGCCGTTGTCTTTGCGGTCCTGGGTGCCCGTAAGCACGCCGTCCTTTACCTTCCAAGCCGTGGTATTGCCGTGGTGGTTCACCTGGCTGATGTGCCATCCCTTCAGGTCCGGGCCGGGGGTAATGTCGGTGAATCCCGGAGGGATGCCCTGGGCCGGCACAACGGCCGGAAAGCTCATCGCGAGAAGCAAGAGCGCGTATTTCGTCATAAAGGAAGGACCTCTAATCGCTCCGGGTCGAATCGCAAACGCCGCTGCTCTTCGTAGGACTGCACGCCCAGCAGCGGAGGCACCACCGAAATCGCCGCGATCGCGGCGTCGGCATTCGGCAGCTTGCGAGTCTTGCAGCAGTCCAGGAAATTGCGCACGTGATCGGCCGTGATGTCGCCCGGTATGCTTCGCGTGACTACCTGCGGATTCTTTCCGGCCGGTGTAAATTCATACCGGTTGCGGTTCACGAAGAGCCTCCCCTTGTCGCCGTAGAACGTAACGCCATACTCGGCCGGCGTGCCGTACGCATTCGACTGGAACAGCACGGTGAAGCCGTCGTACTCGAACAACGCGTTACAGGTGTCGGGCGCCGTGCGGCCGTCGTGCTGGTCGTAGAAGATGCCGCCGGCGAACACCGCCGAATGCGGTGCTTTCTCACCCATGTACATGTGGACCACGTCCAGCCAGTGATGGCCGAAGTCGGTCATCTTGCCGCCGTTGAAATCGAGGAAGGCCCGGAAATTGAGGTACTGGCCGGGGTTCCAGTCGCGGTAAGAGACCGGCCCGAGGAAGCGCAGCCAGTCCAGATTGGCGGGCTTTTCGGCCGGATCCTTGGGCAGCGGCCGCGGCACGCCGGTGTGCCAGACGGCGTCGATGTGGCTGATCTTACCGATCGCCCCGGACTGCACGAATTTCTCCAGCGGCTCAATATAGATAGGTCCCGAGCGCTGCTGCAGGCCGATCTGGAGGATGCGCCCGGTGGCGCGCGCGGCTTTGACCATCTCGGGCGCCTCTTCGCGCTTCCGGCACATCGGCTTCTCGCTGTAGACATCCTTGCCGGCGTGCAGGGCGTCGATCGCGACGTCGTGATGCCAGTGGTCGGGCGTTCCGACCAGCACCGCGTCCACTTCCTTCAACGCCAGCAGTTCGCGATGATCGCCGAACCGGCGCGTGTTCGGCGCCTTTTTCTGTGTCTCGTCGAGCCGGTTCCCCCACACATCGCAGAGGGCCCGCACCTCCACGTCGGCATTCTTCTGGAAGAGCGTCATGACATAGGTTCCGCGCTCGCCGGTGCCGACCACCCCCAGTCCGATCCGGTCGTTCGCGCCCAGGACCCTGGAATAGGACAGGGCCGTGAGAGCTGCCCCCGAAACCGCCTGCCGCCGCGTCATCATGGCTGATAATCCTCCTAATCGCGTTCAGCATCTACATATCATCTTTCACGCCTTGAGACAAAGGGAGGGAACTGGCCGGCGGCCTACGTAAGGGAAACCCGTCCCTGTAAGGACGCTGCGGTCTGGTAATCCCTTTGCGCTGACTCGAGGTCGCCGGCCGCGCCGTAGGCCTGGCCGCGCAAGTTGTAGAGTTGCGGCTCCCCGGGCGCGAGCGCAATGGCATTCGACAGGTCCGCCAGGGCTGCGCCGGAATCCCCCATCGCCAGGAACAACTGGCCGCGCCACTGCAGGGCCTGCCAGAATCGCGGACTGAGCCGGATGACCCGAGTCAGCAGGCGCATCGCCTGTTTCGTCTGCCCGGCCGCCACCAGTTGCATGGCTTCGTCCAGCATGCCCGCCGGATCCGAGAGCGCCGGCGCGTTGCGCCGCCCCACGAAGTGCAGATAGGTGCCCAGGATCAGGCACAGGCATGCCAGCGCGGTGGATCCCTCGAACCCCCAGGTGCCCAGCAGGAGCCTGCCGGCCACCGGCAAGCTGGCGAACAGAGCAGCCATGGCCCATGCGGACCGGCTCCATTGGCGTGCCCGCGATCTCATCAGTTCCACGATAGCGCAGCGGCCGGCTTCAATCCCTTGGCAAAACCACCGAATCCGAAGGGGAGCGGGTTGTACGGCCCCACCAGCGTGACGTTCGCCCGCTCCGGGATGTGGCCTTCCATCCCGATAGCCCAGAAGCACGCATTGACGAGCAGCCGGCGGAAGGCCTGGTTCTGAAAATCCTGCGCCGAACCCATGGTGGTGGTGAAGACACGCCTGCCATTCGCTGTCCTGGTCCAGGCGACCGGCAGCATGGGGTCGTTCACCTTGCCGGCAGCAGGCGGGTCGGAAGGCTTCATCCCCGCCAGCACTTCGCCCAGAATCAGCGGCTGGGCGTCTTCGGGAAGCGGCAGACGTACCGTATACACGTCGGTAGGAACCCAGATGTCTCCGCTCGCAATGCCCCGCAGAATCGGGTTCTGCTGCTGCCCCGGAGCGATGATGCCGCGCGTACTCTGAAGGCCGTGCCGGCCGTGATGGCTGATCCACGTTTCTCCCAGCACCTGCCGGCCGAAGCCGCCATCCCATTCCGTGCTGTTCCAACTGAACCGCCGGTACGTCGGGCTGGTTTTCAGATCGAAGGCGTGCGTGGCGGTCCGGATGCCCAGGATCGGCCGCCCGGAAGCCACGTAATCGACAATATGCTTCATCTGGGCATCCGGAAGATCGCGGAACCGCGTAAACAGGATCATCAGGTCGGCGGAATCGAGCGTTTCCAGCCCCGGGATGTTGCGCGTAAAGTTGGGATTGATCGTGCCGTCCTTGGGGTCTAGGGCAAACAGCACGGTGCAATCGAAGCCGTGACGCTCCGCCAGGATCCGCGCCAACTGGGGCATCATCTGCTCGGAGCGGTACTCCTCATCGCCGCTGATCAGCACCACGCGCTTGCCCTTCCCGGCGCCGCCCGCGCCGTGAAATACGAGGCGGTCCTGGGCCGCGCCAACGACGCAAGCGAGCAGGCACGCAACCACGCAAGTGCTCCGTACAAACGCCATGGATGGCCATGGTACTACAGGCTCGCCGCCGGTTGTTATCCGCTTGTCTGCGCGAGCCGGACTGACTGTTGTAGAACGTCCGCTGATCCGCCGGAGCCGGCGGCCCTATTGCAGAAGTAAGGGATGGAAGGCAATCGGAGTCATAACTAAAGTTATCTCGTCCAATTAACTAGAGATACTATTAGAGTACTAAGAACCGCTAGTACTAGTAGTATACCGTTGACATCTTGTAACCTCGCTGGGGTGTGCTATTTTTGATCACAGCTATGGTGTTCGCAATTGTGATGTTGGCGATGTTCTTCTGGCTCGATCCAAGCTTCCACTCGCTGGTCCAGCCTTACGTCGGTCAGGTCGAGAATCTGGTCAATACCCAATTCCCGGTCTTTTTTGCGGCGGTCACCCTCGCATTGCTGGCGTCGGCCTTTTCGTGGCTGATGACCAACATGCCGAGGCGGGAGCCCGCGTCGCAGTTTCGCGTCGTGAAACGCTACTGGGTGCAGCAGTAGGCACGCCTAAGTAGTGGATCTTCGGCCCCGCCGGCGCTGGGATGCGCGGAAGCTTATCGCGCCAGTAGCTTTCGCACTTCTTCCCGCAGCGGCCCGGTGGAGCGCGCATAAATCATCTTATACGCTTCGCAGAAGTAATCCAGGTCTTCGAACCGCTTGTGCGGGCCGTGCCGGAACTTCGGGCATCCGCCGTGGCAGATCGACTGATACTCGCACGCCTGGCACTCCGGATGGGCCAGCGTCTTCTTTGAGGCAAAACTGTATCTTCGGGTCCGGCGCGCAATCTCGGGCCAGGAATCCAGCGTGATGTTGCCCAGCTTCCAGCCGCTTTCCACGAAGAAGTCGCAAGGAAACACGTCGCCGTTGTATTCCACCACCACGTAACTGTCGCAGGTCTCGTGCATCGTGCAGGTGCTGGGCTTCTGGCCGGCCACTGCCTCCGCGATGTTGTCGAACACGCGGATCCGTACCTTGCGCCGCTCCGGCCACCAGAGCTCGAACATTTCGCAAAGAAAGCGCCCATACTGGGCCGGAGTGATCGTGAACGGCAGCGGATTGCCCAGTCCGTCGAACTCGGCCAGCGGGATGAACTGGATGTTGTCGATCCCCAACCCGCGGTAAAAACGATAGAGTTCCTTGGGCTTTTCCACGTTGGCCTGGCTGAGCACGCAGAGGATATTGAAATCCACGCGATTCTTCTTTAGCAGTTCCACGCTCTCGATGACGCGTTTCCAGGTACCGCGGTGGTCTTTGTTGAACCGGTAGAGATCGTTGACCTCCTGCGGCCCGTCGAGCGATACACCCAGCAGCCAGTTGTAGGAACGGAAGAGGTCACACCAGCCCTGGTCGAGCAGCACGGCGTTGGTCTGCAAGGAGTTGCTCACCGATTGCCCGTTGCGCCCGTACTGCTGCTGAAGCTTCACCAGGCGTTCGAAGAACGGCAGGCCGGCAAGGGTCGGCTCGCCGCCCTGAAACGCGAAGATGCTGTTCGGATAGGAATAAAAGAGGTAGGTGTCGACCAGCCGCTCGAGAGTTTCCTCGGACATGCGGCGCGCCGGCAGCGCCTTGTAGGGGTCGGCATCGCGGTCGAGATAGAAGCAGTATTCGCAGTCCAGATTACAGACCGCGGACGCCGGCTTGATCAGCAGTGAAGTGATTCGCGGCGCGGTGGCGCTGCCGTTCTCGCCGAAGATGGGTAGTGCACTCACGCCCGTAGTGTATCGCGAACGGCGACGCGCGAGCCGAGGTATCATGTTCCGTGGGGATTCGCCGTCTTGCCGGAATCCATCGTTGCATTCGATAAAGTGGTCTTCTCTTACGGCGGTGCGCCCGTCCTGCACGATATCTCCTTCCGGCTTCACAAGGGCGAGGTCGTCGGCCTGCTTGGTCCGAACGGCGCCGGGAAGACCACGACCATCAAGTTGATCACGGGCATCCTGGCAGCACGCACCGGGACCATCACGGTTACCGGAGTACCGCTGCCCGAACAAGCCCTCTCCGTGAAACAGCGGATCGGCTACGTCCCCGAAGCGGCGGTCCTATTCGAGAGCCTGACGGGGCAGGAATTCCTGGAACTCTGCGGACGACTGCACGGCGTCGAGGAGACGACCCTCCAGAACCGCATCGCCAGCATCCTCGAAACGTTCGGCCTCACCTCGGACCGCGTGGGCCGCCTGGACACCTATTCCAAGGGTATGCGGCAGAAGATCCTCATCGCCTCCGCGCTACTGCACGACCCGGATCTGATTCTGCTCGATGAGCCGCTGTCAGGACTGGACGTCAACGCGGCCATCCTGATCAAGGAGCTCATCGCGGCGCTGGCCTCCTCCGGCAAGACCATCCTGTATAGCTCCCATGTGCTGGACGTGGTCGAAAAGGTCTGCGACCGCGTGCTGATTATTCACCAGGGCAGGCTGATCGCCGACGGCAATGCGGAAGATTTGAAGTCATCCGCCGGACAGCGAACCCTGGAAGATGTATTTCGCAAGCTGACTGGTTCGGAGAGCGTCGATCCCGGAGTCTCCCGGATCCTGGCGGCCCTGCGATCATGAGCGCGCTTCAAGCATTCCTCCGCGGGCCCAGGATTGCGCGAGTTCTCAAGAGTCTCGGAATCGACGCCCGCCGCTACTGGCTGCTGGTAGACCTGTTCGGCCAACTCTGCGAACGCGGCGAAATGCTCGACCAGCTCGGTCAGAACGGGGTCGCGCTCAAGATGATGGCCTGGCTGTATGGCGGAATCTCGACACTGGTTGCGGTAATGCTGATCGCCACCGGTGCGTCGCTGCGAATCTACATTTCGACATTCCTGGTTCTGACCGCTTTCCTGTTGCTCGCCAGCCTCCTTTCCGAAACCGGCAACAGTCTTGTCAACCCGGCAGAGGGACTGGTTCTGGCACACCAGCCGATCGGCGGCTCCACCTATACCGCCGCAATGCTGACTCACCTGGTCCGCATCGTGCTGTACCTGGTGCCCGCCGTGAATCTGGTTCCCGCTCTCGGCGGATTGCTGCTCAAGGGCACCGCGTGGTGGTATCCGCCGGCCCACCTGGCCGCCGGTTTCCTGCTGGGAATGCTGTCGGCTTTGCTCTGCTGCGCAGCCTTCGGCTGGCTGATGCGGCTGGTGCCGGCGCGGCGTCTCAAGGCCGCTGGGCAATTCGCGGGGGCCATTCCGTTCGTGGGCATGATGTACCTGCAGTCGTTTCAGAACTGGATTCGCCATGCCTCCTTCTCCGACTGGCTTCCGGCGCAGCCCGCCGCTCGCTGGGGAATGGCCCTGACGTTTGCCCTCGGCGCAGCCGCCATCGTGTTGTTCGGCATCCGTTCTCTATCCGCCGATTACCTGATCCATGTGTCCGGCATGATGCGTGGCGCCGCGGCTCCTCGAAAGTCGCGGCGGTGGCGCATCGGCGAGTCTGCCGCCGGGCTCGGCGGCCCGGCCGGCCGCGCCGGTTTTGCCTATGTCGCAAGGATGATGCGCCGCGACTGGCAGTTCCGCCGCCAGCTGATTCCCATGCTCGCCTGCGTCCTGATGATGCTGGCGCCGTTGGCCGCGCGAGGCTGGGAGATCGATCCGTTCTCGGGGCGGTTCTCGGCGATGCACATATTCCCACACGCCTGCGGCATGCTGCTGTTCTTCGTCTGCACTCTGTTGCCTTTCGGAAGCGACCACAAGGGCGCGTGGGTGTTCCTGTCGGCTCCGGCACAGGCGCTGGGGGGCTTCGCGCGCGGCATCCATGCCCTGCTCTGGATCGAGATTGTCGTCGCTCCTCATTTGCTCCTGTTCGCACTCCTTGCGTGGTTTTGGGGAGTGGGGCACGCCGCCCTGTTCGTTTCCTATAGCGTGTCCGTAGCGTCGCTGGTTCTCGCCCTGGAGCTGAGACTGGTGAACAGCGTGCCGTTCACACGGCCATTTGACAACTCGCGCGGCGCCTCTCTTTTACCGCTGATGTTTCTGGGCGGGTTGACGATGGCAGTGGTGGTCGGACTGCAGCACTACTTCGTGTTCCGCTCCGCAGCCATCGTCGCGGGCGCAACCTTGATCGCCGGCGCCGCCGCCTGGTGGCTTACCCGGAATTCGCTGGCCGCCATGGAGGCCTCGATGAGGTACCATCTCGGCCTGCTGACGGCGGAGGCGGGAGACTTCTACAAAGAGGTTCTCTGACCCCGGCCCGAGCGCACACAGGGAGATTCTGAACCCGACCCATGTCCGGCTTTCTTCTGAACGAACACTTCGATGCGAATCGATTCGATCCACGCCTCGCCTGGCTGAACGAACCACCGGCCTGGCGCATCGAACCCGCATCTTCAAGACTGGTCCTGGAGACCCGGGAAGGCACCGATTTCTGGCAGCGCACGCACTACGGTTTCCGCGCCGATAGCGGCCATTTTCTGGGTGCCCCCGTGGAGGGAGATTTCGACGCGGAGATTTCGGTCCGCTTCCATCCGCGAAACCAATATGACCAGGCAGGGCTGATGATCCGCTCCGGCCCGGAATGCTGGATCAAAGCCTCCGTGGAGTACGAGCCGGATGGACCGTCCCATCTCGGGGCGGTCGTCACCCGCTCCGGCTATTCCGATTGGTCCATGCAGGAGTTTCCGGAAAGTGCGCGGGAAATCCTCCTCTACGCGAGACGGAGGGACGATGACTTCGAGCTCTCCTTCCGTCTGACGGGCAACCCGCACTCGTGCCTACTGCGGATTGCCCATCTGGACGGAACCGGGCCCCTCGCCTGCGGCATCTACGCGTGCAGTCCCAAGGGCAGCGGGTTCCGAGCCGAATTCGACTACCTGTTGATCCGTTAGACTTTCCTCAATACTCGAATCGCAAAGCGAACTGCAGAATCCGGGGATCGCCGGCGCTCGTGATCTTCATGAAGTTGCCGCTGGTAACCGTGCTGTTCGGATTCGCGAGATTCACGTTATTGAACAGGTTGAAGGATTCGAAACGGAACTGGAACTTCATGCTCTCCCGTACGGGGAAGTCTTTGTGCAAGCCCCAATCCATGTTGAAGGAGCCAGGTCCCCGGTAGGTGTTGCGCCCGAGAACGCCGTAGGTTCCGAGAGCGTTCACCGTGAAGGCCGCCTTGTTCAAGTACTGCGCGACCATCGCTCCATGACCGCTACTGGACAGGTACGGCGAAACGCCCGTGAGGTCGGCGCGCTGGTTGCCCTGGCCGGTGCGGGCGTTGTCCTGGCCGCTCACCACGGTGAACGGGAAGCCGCTGTGCCATGCGACGATCGAGGTCATGTTCCAACCGCCGAGGAAGAAGTTCGCAACATGGCTGGCGGGCTTGATGGGCAATGCCCAGACGCCCGAGAAGTTGAACACGTGCGTGAGATCGAAGTCGGACGGGCCGCGATCGAACGCCTGGTTATACGGGTTGGTGACGTTGGTGCCATTGGCCTTGTTTGCAGAGCCGACGTTGTCGTCAATCGTCTTGGAATAGGTGTAGTCGGCAAGAACCGTGAAGCCCTGGCTGAAGCGTTTTTCCGCGGTGAGTTGTAGCGAGTGATAGATGGACTTTCCGGCCGGTTCCATCAGGACGACCTGGCCGAGACCGGCCGAATACAACGGCCGGCGCTGGTTCGTGGTCGAGGTGGTCGCCGTCGCGTTCGGGAAAGGAGCATTGAAGTCCCGGCCGCTCGCCAGCGCCGTGCCCTTGGAACCGGCGTAGGACATCCGCGCGAGCCAGCCGCTGCCGATCTGCCGCTCGAGCGTCAGGTTCCAGGATTGTACGTACGGATTGCGGAGATCCTGAGCGTACAGGAATGCGGCCATGGGAAGCGAAAACGCCGCATTCTTTCCCGGATTCAGCACCTCGGTTCCAATTGCTGCGAAACCAATCTTCGGGAACGGATTGCCGCCGGGAACGTTGGCATAGGGATTCGCCATGCTGTCGGTCGGGCCGCCGAAGTAGTCTACCACTGTTCCGAATGGGGCTTCGTCAGCCGCGCTGTTGGTCTGGATGGTGTTCAGCCGGTCGTAGAAAACTCCGTAGCCCGCGCGCAGAGAGGTTTTGCCGTCGCCGGTCATGTCCCAGGCCAGGCCGATGCGCGGGGCGAAGTTCGCCCACGTGGTCTTGTATCCGCCGGCCGGAATGCCGGGGTCGCCCGGGTAGAGGACACCGGCCGGCGCATTGACGAAGCGCGTGGAGTGCGCGTTGTATCCGCCCCAGACGGCCAACTTCCCGAGCAGGTCGGTATTGGGAAAGAAGGGCTCCCAGCGCATACCCAGGTCCACGGTCAATCGCCGGTTGACCTTGATCGAGTCGTTGAAGAACGTGTTGACGATATCGAAGCGGGTGTTCTTGAACTCGCCGGCGCCCTGAATGAACTCGGAAAATCTTCCGAGCAGGAAATCGGCGACGTCGTATCCGGTATACCCGGCGGTCTTCGTGAAATAGAACCGCCCCTGCGCGCGGTAATTGTTCACGATATCGCCTCGCGCGTAGTGATACTCGCCGCCGAAGGTGAGATTGTGATTCCCTACCGTCCAGCGCGTGGTGTTGCCGACCTGGGTCTCGTCGCGAATGAAATTATTGGTGTCGCCGGTGTTGATGTTGCTGATCGACTGGAACTGCAGATAGAACTGGTTATATTGATCGAGCGTGATCGGCACGCCCAGGTCGTTCCAGTTCTTGTCCGGAAAGACGTGGGTTGCCGGGCCGTCCGTCTTGTTATAGCCGACGATGGTCTGATTCAGCAGGTTGGGACGCACGGTCCACTGCGCGTTGCCCACGTAGCTGGTGTTATGCCAGTCGCGGATGTCGGTCTCCTCGTAGTAGTTGGTGGGCGTCAGGTTGCCCGGGGCGTGTGCGCGCGACCAAAAGGCATGGCCCGAGATTCTGAGATTGTTGTGCACCTGCTGATCGATCTTCGCCAGGAACTGATTGTCGTCGTAGTTGTTGATGTTCGTGGTGGTGATCGAGCGCCCGCTGGTGGGCGTGGGAATGTTGTGATCCACCAGGTACTTCGTAGCGGGGAAGAAGAGCGACACCGGGATCTGATTTCCCGGGAAGACGCCGGTTCCCGAAGGGTCCTTCAGCGCCGTCGGATAGGCCGAAAAATCGCCGACGCGCTCCTGGGGAGTCAGGACGTTTACAAAGCTCGAGGTCGGACGTTGCCGCAAGCGCGTCCCCTGATAGGAGAAGAAGAAAAACGTCTTGTCTTTGCCGTTATATACCTTCGGGAGGTAGACGGGGCCGCCTATCGTGACTCCGGCCTGGTTGCGCTTCAAGCCGTCGTCCTGCTTCTGGTTCGGCGAGCCGGGTTTTGCAGGCGCGAAGAAGTTGGCGGCGTTCAGCGCATTGTTGCGGAGATACCAGAACGCGGCGCCGTGCACCGAATTGGTTCCGGATTTGGTTACGGCGTTGACGATCCCGCCCGAGTTGCGGCCGAACTCCGCGCTGAAATTATTCGTCTGGACGCTGAATTCCTGCAAGGCGTCCGGATTCGGCATGGGATTAGGCGCGTTGCTGTAATGGTCGTTATTCTCGCCGCCGTCGAGAATGTAATTGGTCGAGTTGCCGCGGTTCCCATTCACCGAAACCGAGACGACCCCCGGATAGGTCGTTCCCGACGTAAGGCCGCTGCCGTTATAGAGCGAGACGCCGGCGACCAGCCGCATCAGTTGCACCGGGTCCCGGCCGTTCAGCGGAAGGTCCTCCACGCGGCGCTGGTCCACGACCGTGCGCAGCGAGGCGTCTTCTGTGTTGACGCTGACGACGTTCGCCGAAACCTCGACCGATTCGGAGACCGCGCCGACCTCCATGGTCACGTCCACGCGCGACACTTCGTTAACCTGGGTGACGATGTCCGTCACTTCATGGCGCTTGAAGCCGGCGGCTTCGGCCACTAGTTTGTACCTGCCGACCGGCAGGGTTCGAAGGGTATAGTTTCCCGACGCGTTGGTAGTGGTCTTGTAGGTCGCGTTGGTGCCGGTGTTCACCACGGTGACTTGCGCTCCGGGGACCACCGCCCCCGTAGGGTCCGATACCAGGCCGGCAATGGAACCGGTTGTTTCCTGAGCCATTCCGGATATGTAGAGGCTCAGCAGCACGGTGAGAAGCCACGAAGTCCTTCGTCGAAAGGTATGCATAGCGGTCACTCCTTCCTTGCGCGGGTTCGTGTGGCATTGTATTCTGTCTGTCAGCAGGCTGTCAACAGGTCCAAATGAAGAAACCGGCTCCGCAGGCTCAAACGATTCAGGAAAAAGCCTACACCTTTCTTCGCGGGAAGATCCTTTCCGGGGAAATCTCCCCCGGCGCCGCCCTGTCGGAGGCATCCATTGCCCGCGAACTCGGCAACAGCCGCGGCCCGTTGCGGGAGGCGATCCGCCAGTTGACGGCCGAGGGGCTTCTCCGCCAGACTCCGAAGGGCGGCAGCGTAGTGGTGGAGTTTTCGCGGCGAGACATCGCCGAACTCTACGAGTTGCGGGAAGCGCTGGAAGTCTACGCTGTCGGCAAGGCCGCCGAGCACGTGCTGCGGCCCGCCGACCTGGAAGCCTTCGAGCGGGTCGTGCGGGAAGTCCTGGTTCTGCGGGATGAGCTCGAGGCCTCCGGAGTGCCCCGTTTAAACGCCGAGGGCATGCAGCGCTTTATCAAGATCGACCTGCATTTTCACACGATGCTGGTACGGGCGGCCTCCAACGCGCGGATCCTGAAAGTTTTCGCCGATACGCGGGTTCTGCTGAACATCTTTGCCCTTCGCCGCACGGGGCACGACGGCGCGCAACTTACGGAGATCCACCGCTATCACAGCGAGATTTTCACCGCGGTGGCGAGAAAAGACCCCAAAACCGCCATGCGCCTTCTGGGAGAGCACATCCGGCTGAGCAGAGACGAGCGGCTAAAGGAATACGATGAATGGGAGAGGGAAGCGGCGCTGGGTCATACGCTGCCCGACCTGTTCAGCGCCGATCTGGGCTGACCGCTTTCCGCGACGGACGTGACCGACCTGTTTGCCGACCAGACCTCGCCGCCCGCCATCGAGCCGCTGGAACCCGGCGCCGCGATCCTGCGCAGCTTTGCCGCCGCGGCCGCGCCGGAACTGCTGGCGGAAGTGGAGCGCGTGGCCGCCGCCGCGCCGTTCCGCCACCTGGTGACGCCCGGCGGCTACACCATGTCGGTGGGGATGACCAATTGCGGCCGGGTCGGCTGGGTTTCGAACCGCTCCGGCTACCGGTACGACCCCGTCGATCCAGACACCGGCGCTCCCTGGCCGCCGCTCCCGGAAGCCTTTCTGCGCCTGGCAGTGGATGCCGCCGCCGGAGTGGGATTCCCGAACTACGATCCCGATGCCTGCCTGATCAACCGGTACGTGCCCGGCTCCAAGCTGGGCCTCCACCAGGACCGGGACGAAAAGGATGCATGGGCGCCGATCGTCTCCGTCTCGCTGGGCCTGCCCGCGGTCTTTCTCTGGGGCGGCAGGCGGCGCGCCGACCCGATTCGCCGCCTGCGGCTCGAAAGCGGAGACGTGGCAGTCTGGGGCGGCCCGGCCCGCTTCGTGTACCACGGAGTCGCGCCGCTCAAGGACGGGAATCATCCGTTGACCGGCGCGGTCCGCATCAACCTGACCTTTCGAAAGGTCTTCTGATCAATTCTTGCGAATCAGCCAGACTTCGCCGATTTCGAGGCCCCTGCCATTGCCGCTCAATCCAGGCTCCCGCGAAAACGTGAGGTCCAGCGTGCCTCCCGCGGTTGCGGCCTTGGGGATATCGAATTCCAGGGGATGGAAGGGTACCGGCCTCTTCAGCCACGGGTGGATCTCGTACTTCCCATCGGCAACCAGGCGCAGTTTCGGCCCGGTATCTCCGCCGGAGTAGACCACCCGGATCTTGTACCCGGCATGCGGATCGAGCCCCTCATACCGCATCTTCACCGGCGTATCGTTTAGGGCCCCGCCTACCGAAACCCACGATCTCGGATAGTTGGTCTGGTAGCCGTTCACCAGGTTGATCCGCCCCACGCCGGCCTGTCCGATTCCCACGTAGGAAGATTGCAGGAATGCGGGATCGGAAGGGTATCCGGGTCCGCGCACCAAGTGAGGCTGGCGCGAGAGGTCGCCCAGGTCGTCGTAGAAGCCTCCCGGGCCCGGGTCGGTGCGGTTCACAACCTCATCGATGGCGGCGAGCCGCTCGTTTTCATCGGCCCCGGCGCCGATTTCGCGGAAGCGCTCTTCGAGCCACCAGCGGTTGTTGAGCGGCACATCGGCGGTATCGGAACTGGCGCCGCGGCCGACCGCAATCGCCTGGTACTTCTCGACGCTCAACTGTGCGTGGATACTGCCGTAGAGGGCTTCGCTCAGCTCCATGAGACGCGCCCGCAAGTCTGGGGCGGCCGGCTCGGTCACGGCTTTGTCGAGCGTCTGCCTGGCCTCCTGCATCGCCAGTTGAGAGCCGATGCGCCGGGCCTGGCGCAGTTGGCCCAGCGCCTGCTGTTCGAGCGCCGTTTCGTAGATCAGGCGCTGCCTCACATACTCGTCGTAGTAGGCCCGGTAGAGCGCCTGCTGGAACCGCCAGTTGAGCTTCATCTGCGGTGTGGCGTGCTTCTCCATGTCGCGGAACATCTGGAAGGTCGTATCCACTCCCTCGTTGCTCAGCAGCGGGCCGCGCCAGTCCCGTTCCAGGGCGAACAGCCCGGCGGCGAAATCGTCGCCCACTTCGTCGCCGATGAAATAGCGGCCGAACTCGCGCAGCGAGGCAGACAGGTCGGCGTTCGGGTCCCAACCCAGGATGCTCCAGACGAACTTGTTCACGTCGTCATTGACGCCTTCCGAATAGGTACTGAACCCGATTGCGTAGTCTTTGTACGCCTCGAAGATGGCGCGCTCGTCGAGCGGGCGTGGATTGGCCACCTCGCGGCCCTCGGTCACCATGTAGGAGAGGTCCCAGTCGGGCACGAAATACTGGGAGTTGATGCTGTGTGTAATGTCCGGGTAGCGGCGGATCGGATAGCGTGCCGGGACCCTCCTACGCAGTTCCGGGAGACTGTCGCGGATCTGGGGTCCGAAGACGATTCCGGTCAGCCATTTCGGCTCCGCCTGGAGAAGTTGGTAGAACTCGTCCATCCATTCCTTCGAGAAGCTCTGCGGCGAAACCCACATATGTGCATTGGGATGGTATTTGTGCAGGCTCTCGGTCTGCTTCTCGAGCAGCGCCAGCAGGTACTTGGGCTCGGTATGGCCCGGGTCGCCGCCCGGCACGAAAACGTCGTCGATGCGCGGCAGGCGGCGGAATACCTCGGCCCACTCCTTCAATGCGAACTCCACGGTGGCCGGGTCGGAGTAGTCCTTGTCCATGGCCGGATACCAGATCCAGACATCCAGGCCGTACTCGTCGCAGATACGCGAGACCTGCTCCATCATCTCGATCTTGGGCAAGGGAAAATGCGGGCTTTGATCGGCGTCGTCCGATCGCGGGGGGATGAGTTCGATCGAATTGGTGCCGAACACCGCCAGGTCGCGGATGTACTGCTCGAACATGGGGACCGTGAACGCGTCGTAGGCATTCACCTTCGGCCGGTAGCCCAATTGGTGGCCGCGGATCGGATATTTCGGCGCAGTCGCAACCTTCAAGCCTTCCGGGAGCTGGAGGATCTTCCCGCGCCGCATCTCGGCGTGGCGAAGCAGGTAGCCGGCGCCGAACACTACCGCGCGATTGCTGTTGCCCGCCACGACCACGGAATCGCCGGTGACGGCAACGCGAAAGCCGTCGATACCCTCGGGCGCCGCGGGAAGCCCGCGGAACAGGTCCGGCGCCATTGCCTGGACCTCGCTGTTGGTGCCCAGCAGGATGAAGGGCCGGCCGGCGGACGGAAGCGAGTGGCCCTCGGCGAGACGCAACTCCGTCCGCTTCTCGATCTCCTCGCGCAGCATCTGGGATGCCTTCCGCACGGGCATGGCAGTGGCGGCGGGAGAGACAACGATCGCATTCTGGAAGTCCGCTCCCCAGGCAGAACCGGCGAGCAGCAGCGTGGCGAGAACTAGAGCATGTCTCGAATGAATCATAGTTTCAATATCTATCACAACAAGAGGTCTTCTGAAACAGCATCGCCACTAAATCCCTGGCATTGTTTGCCGTTCCTGCCCCCGTGAGGTAGATTGAAACAGCATGCCAAAGACGGAGCCGCCCCGGCCTAAGGTGCGCAACGAAGATTACTTTATCCGGGCGGTGGGCAACGCCATCGACATCATCGAACTCGTCAGCCAGAGTCCCGAGCCGGTCTCCCTGTTACAGGTGACCGAGGCGATCGGCCAATCGAAGAGCTCTGTCTTTCGGATCTTGTGCACACTCGAAAAGAAGGGGCTGCTCGAAAGAAGGCCAGGCGACCTTTTTGCGCTGTCGCGCTCCGGCTTCTCTCTCCAATCCGACCGGCTCCTCGAAAGGGTCAAACTCGCTGCACAGCCTGCGATGCGGGACCTCAACCGGGAGTTCCGGGAGACCGTCAGCCTCGCCTTTCTCCGCCAGAATCACATCGAAATCGTGGAAGTCGTCGACAGCCCGCAGCGCATCCGCATGTATAACGTCGTGGGCGGCCTGATCCCGCCCTACGCCAGTTCGGTGGGCAAATGCATCGCGGCCCATCAGCCTGAGACGCTCCGGGAGCATCTGCTGACGACGTACGGGCTGCACGCCTTCACACCCCGCACCATCACCGACGCGGCTCTGCTGGATGACGAGTTCCGAAGAGTTCGAGAACAAGGATATGCCGTCGACCGGGAAGAAAGTACGACCGGCGGGTACTGCTTCGGCGCGCCGATCTGGGTATCGGCCACCCGCGTGGCCGCGGCGCTCAGTGTGTCTCTGCCGGAGGCCCGGCTCACCGATGAGCGAAAGCTGGTGGACGCCGTCCGCCGCTCGGCCCGCATGATTTCGGAACGGCTCAAAGCGGAGTAGAGGCGTTTCACTCTCAGTGGTAATTCTGTCAGTAGTGAACTCTCGTTTCGAAAATCTTGTCCACCCGACTTCGTTCGTGGTAGATTCGTTCTCATGCCAGAGGCGGCAGCCCCCCTTCTCTCCAAGACCCTGCACAGAGGCGTACTGGCTGCATTAGCAACGCCGGTTGACGGCGACGGCCAGCCGGATCTCGCGACCTTTGCGGACCTGATCGAATTTGTCGCCGCGCGGGGGATCGAGGGGGTCGTCATCGGAGGAGCAACCGGCGAGTACGCCGGCTCTCAGTATCGAGCAGCGCAGTTGCCTGATCATGGAGGCCGCCAAACGGGCCAACGGCGATTTCGCGGTGCTCGCCGGAATCGGCGCTCAGACGCTTCCCCAGACTTTGCGCCTTGCCGGCCTGGCCGCGGATGCGGGATGCCGGGCCGTCCTGCTGCCGATGCCGTACTTTTTCCGGTACCAGCAGGAAGACCTGCTCGAGTACTCCAGAGTGGTCAGCGGCTCCGTGAAAGTGCCGTGCCTCTTCTACCACCTGCCGTCCTTTACCAACGGACTGGAACTCGATAACCTGGTGCGCCTGCTCGAATCGGATGCGGGCCTCGCCGGGATCAAAGACAGCAGCGGGCAATCCCGGCACCTGTCTCCACTCCTCGAGGCGAAGGGAGTGCGCGAGTTCGACCTTTTCGTCGGGGACGACTCGCTGGCCCTGGACGCGATCAGCGCGGGGTGGGACGGCGTGATCTCCGGCATCGCCTGCTTTCTGCCGGAGCTTCTCGTGTCGCTGGTAGACGCTCACCGCGCCGGAGACCTCGCCCTGGCGCGAAGCCGGCAGGACGATCTGGACCGGGTCATCGAAGAGGTGGTAAAACTGCCCATTCCCTGGGCCGTGCGGATCGGCCTGGAAGCCCGCGGCCTTTCATCCGGACCGCTACCCCTGCCGCTCTCGCCGCACCGGCGCGCGCAGGTGGATGCCTACCGGACCTGGTGCCGCCAATGGCTGCGGGAAAAGACGTGGATGCAACCCTGGGAGGATGCGAAATCATGAAAGCGTTACGGACCTCGCGGGTCTTACTCGCGGCCGGATTCTGCGTTTGCAGCGCATGGGCCCAAGGCCCGAAAATCAAGACCGAGGTGTCGGAGTTTATCTTCGAAAAGGCGCCCTTCGAGCAGTGTCACGCGTCCACCATCCTCGAATTGCCGGATGGCAAACTGCTGGCCGCATGGTTCGGAGGAAAGCACGAGAGGGATCCGAGCGTCGAGATCTGGATGTCGAGCAAGCCCAAGGGGGGAGCGTGGTCGGCCCCCGAGGCGATGACCCATTTCCCGGAGGTCCCCACGTGGAACCCCGTGCTCTTTCGCGATTCCGGCGGAAAAATCTGGCTGTTCTTCAAGCTGGGACCCGATGAACAGAACTGGATCGGCGCTTACCGGACGTCCACGGATGACGCGAAGACCTGGAGCGATGTCGTCTATCTGCCGGCCGGCCTGCTGGGTCCGATCCGATGCAAGCCGATCACGCTTTCCGATGGCGCGATTCTGGCCGGAACTTCCGTCGAAGCCTACCAAACGTACACTGCCTGGATGGAGCGGAGCACCGATGACGGAAAGACGTGGACGATTCATGGCCCCCTGATTTACGACAGCGTGCGGAAAGGCCTGATTCAACCCACCATCTGGGAGACGAAGGACGGCACCGTGCGCGCCCTGATGCGTTCGACCCGGACGATCGGGGCGATTGTCGAATCGACGTCACACGACGGCGGCCGCACCTGGGGTCCGGTCACCAAGACCCAGCTGCCCAATCCGGATGCCGGCATCGACGCGGTGAAAATGACCGATGGCCGAGTCGCGCTGGTTTTCAACGACACGGCGACCGCGCGCAGCCCCCTGAATCTCGCTTTCTCCGACGATGATGGAAAGACCTGGGGGACCCACTATGTGCTCGAGAACGAACCGGGCGAATATTCCTATCCGGCGATCATTCAGGGACGGGACGGCAACCTGCAGATCACCTATACGTGGAAGCGCATCCGCATCAAGCACGTGGTGATCAATCCGCGGGAGTGGAAGACCAGGTAACGATGAATGCGATCGGCGTGATTCCGGCCCGTTTTGCCTCCACGCGCTGCCCGGGGAAAGTGCTGGCCGACATTCATGGGAAGCCGATGGTACAGCACGTCTATGAAAGGGCTCTCGCCACGCGCAGCGTTTCCCGTGTCATTGTCGCGACCGACGATGCACGCGTGGCGCGCGCGGTGGAGGCGTTCGGCGGAGAAGCGGTGCTGACCAGCCCGTCGCACGCCTGCGGGTCCGACCGCGTAGCGGAAGCGGCTCGCGGCATCGGCGCGGATATCATCGTCAATATACAGGGAGACGAACCGATGCTCGATCCGCGGATGGTGGACGAGGTGGTCGATCTCCTCTCGCGTACGCCGCAGGCGGGAATCGCCACTTTGATGAGGCGCATCGAGCGCGAAGAGGACTATACGAATCCCGGCTTCGTCAAAGTGGTGACCGGCGCCGGCGGGAGGGCCCTCTACTTTTCCCGCTCCCTGATTCCGTTTCCCCGGTTTCGCCCCGCGGACTTCCGCGCCTACGACCACGTCGGAATCTACGCCTTTACGGCCGATGCGCTGGCGCGATTCAGCCAGCTCGGGCCGTCGCGTCTGGAACAGATCGAGGGTTTGGAGCAGCTGCGGGCGCTCGAACATGGCATCCCGATCGTCGTCGCCGAAACCCGCTGCACCGGGGAGGCCGTCTGCGTGGATACAGCCGAAGATCTCGAGCGCGTGCGCGCGCTGCTCGCCGCGGCGGGAGCAGGATCATGAAGCCCGATCGCGCCGCGATTCAGAGCTGGCTGTCGACACTGCCCGAACCCTCGCGCGCCCGCACACACCAGGCGGCGCAGCAGATCGCCGGCGCCAAACAGCGCGGCGGCAAGGTAGTGGTAGTCACCGGAAGCGGCCCGAACATTCATGAAGGTGTCACCACGCTGCTCGCCGAGTTGATGCACAAACGCGTGGTGGACGGCATCATTACCAGCTCCGCGGTAGTGGCGCATGAAATGGCGGGCACGCTCGATCGCGTCAAGCGGGTAAAGATTACGGCGGAAGAGCAGTTCGGCCTGGATCGCCGCATCCTCCCGAGGGGAGCCGTCTTTGAAGCGACGGTTTTAAACGCCGGAGAGCGCCGCGCGCTCGAAGAGTGGTCCCCGCAAGGATGGGACCTGTACGACCGCCTCATGGCGGCCGAAGGAAGCATCATCATCAAGGCCGCGGGCAACATGGCATGGCCGTCCGGCCCGCGCACCGAAGCCATGGCCCGCGAGGCGGAGCAACTGGCCCGCCAGGCGGGCACTACCGTCGAATCCATTGCGGGATTCGGATCTGATCCACGGACCATGATCGGCGCCGGAGCGCGTCTGGGTATCCCGGTGCTGGTATCGGTTCCGCAATTGGTCGGAGGTGGCGAGGTCGGTCTGGCGATCGGCGACGCGATTTCGATTACGCGCCGGTGCGAACTGATCGCGGAGGTTCTGGCGGGCGCCGCTGTGATCGTCGAATCGGCGATCGCGTTGGCCCAGGAGATCCACGACGGCCCGTTCGAACTGTACACTGGTCATGGCATCTGGTCGGCATGGCGGCACAAACCGACGTATTCGCTGGAAGAGAAGTCACTGATTCGAATCGATCTCGATCCGAACCTCGAGGCCGCGTGGTTGCAGGAGCGCCAGGGCGCACAGGTCCAGGCGGCGGTCGACCGGGGATTGCCGAAGACGAAGCTGACCGGAATGCCTTTCCGCATGGAGATGTCCGGGTTCGCGCGCCTCGAGGGCAGCATTCCGATCACCGGAGATATCGGTGTAGTCTGGCCTGCCATTGCGGCCGAACTGGAAGATGCGCTGGGGCTCGACCTCGATTTCATCTCCGCCCCGCAGGAAACCGCGGAGGGCCGGCGGATGCGGGAGTGGATCGCCGGTGAAGTAGCTTTCGTGAATCGCGCTGCCATGCATGACGGAGCGCGTCTCGTTCAAAACGCCTGAGGCTCTGGCCGATGCCAACCACCAAAGATCATTCCGACCATCTGAATACAGCCGGGCAGGCCGTGTCTCCCAACTACAAATGGCACGTCGTCGGCATGCTGTGGACCATCGCGTTCCTCAACTACGCCGACCGCCAGGCCATCTTCTCCCTGTTTCCGCTGCTCGAAAAAGAGATGCACCTCGACTCCGTGCAACTGGGGCTGCTGGGGTCCTCTTTTGCCTGGGTCTATGGGGTCTGCGCTCCGTTCGCCGGGAATTTCGTGGATCGCGTGCGAAGGAAATCCGCGGTGTTGTGGGGCCTGCAGATCTGGAGCGTCATCTGCTCGGCAACGGCACTGTCGCGGAATTTCGGCCATCTGCTCTTCTTTCGCGCGGCGGAAGGTTTGGGCGAAACGGTCTACTTTCCCGCCTCCATGTCGATGGTCAGCGACTATCACGGCAAGCGCACGCGGTCGCGCGCCATCGGCATCCATCAGACCAGCGTCTACATGGGGACGATCGCGGGCGGATTCTTCGCCGGGCTGATCGGGCAGTACTACGGCTGGCGCCTTTCCTTCGTTGTATTCGGATCGGCCGGCATCCTGCTTGGCATCCTCCTGAACCGCTTCCTCCGCGAGCCCAGGCGGGGTTCCGCCGACCTAGCGGACGCCGGCGTCGAATCGACCGCTGAGTTGAAGCAGCGTCTGCCTGTGCGCGATTTCCTGAAGGTGATCTGGGGCACGCCGTCGGTCCTGCTGCTCATGGCCGCGTTCATGTGCGACAACTTCGTGGGCATGGTGCTGCTCTCGTGGATGCCCAAATTCCTCTACGACAAGTTCTCGCTGAGCCTGGCCATGGCCGGTTTGACCGCCACGATCTTCGTGCAACTGGCGAGTATGGTCGGTTCTCCCGTAGGCGGCTGGATGGCCGATGTCATGCGGCGGACCAAGCCGGGCGGGCGCATGATGGTGCAGGCCATCGGCGTCACCTGCGGCGCTCCGTTCGTGGTTTTGTGCGGGCAGACTACTTCGCTGCCGGTCCTGATGGTCGCGCTGACAGCATGGGGCTTCTTCAAGGGGCTCTATGACGCGAATATTTTCGCTTCGGTGTTCGACGTTGTGCGGCCCGAGGCGCGCGGCACCGCGGTCGGCTTCATGAATATGATCGGCTGGCTGGTGGGGGCGGGCACCGCGCCGGTGGTGATCGGCATCCTGGCCAAGCGCGAGAGCCTGAGCTTTGCGATCTCCGTCGCCGCGATCGCCTATATCGGCGCCGCGCTGCTGCTCGCTTCGGCGGCGTTCCTCACGGCGCCCCGGGACACCCGGCGCCTGGCCGAAAGCCTGCGGAAGGAAGCCGAAGCGTGAACCGCAGGAGATTTCTCCAGGCGACGGCGGCAGTCCCATTCCTGGAAGCCGCAGCGCAAACCTCGCTGGAAGGCCGTATCGACCTGAGTCACGCCACGGTCGTGATCCGGCCCGCTGAGTTGCCGAATGCCGAGAAGACCGCGGCGACCGTGCTGGTGGAAGAGATCGCCAGGCGCACGGGGATCCGCCTACAGACGTCAACGGTTTGGCCGGAGCGCGGCCCGGTAATCGCGCTCACCTCCGCTGGAGAAGTGGCGGGATGGGGCCGCCCCGTTCCTTCGCGCGCGGGGTCGAAGCCCGAAGGATACCGCATTCTCGCCGAACGGCAAGGCGCCTCACCGCTCGTGTGGATTATCGGCACGGACCCTCGCGGCGCGCTCTTCGGCGCGGGGCGCCTGCTGCGGGAGATCGAATGGTCGCGCGGCAGCGTTAGCCTGGGCGGCCCCATCGACCTGGCCGGCGCGCCGGCATACCCGATTCGCGGCCACCAGCTTGGCTATCGGGCACAGGCGAACTCTTACGACGCGTGGGACGCCTCGCAGTTCGAGCAGTACATTCGGGAGCTCACCTTCTTCGGCGTCAATAGCATCGAGGGCATCCCATTTCAGGACGACCGTCCGACGCCGGTCATGAAGTTTCCCCGCCGCGAAATGAATCGCGCCCTCGGCGAGATCTGCCATCGCTACGGCCTGGACTATTGGATCTGGCTGCCGGCGGAATTCGATCTGCGCGACCATGCCAAGCGCGCCGGGCTGCTGGGCCGCTGCGAGGAACTGTTTCGCGATTGCCCCACGTTGAGCGGCATCTTCTTTCCGGGCGGAGACCCCGGACGCAATCCGCCCGAGCTGGTCTTGCCCTTCCTCGAAGACTTAGCCAGCCGCATGCGGCCGGTTCACCCGGAGGCGCGCATCTGGCTTTCGCTCCAGTGGTTCAGCCCGCCCCAGATCGATTTCGTCTACCAATACCTCGAGCGCGAATCGCCTGAATGGTTCGCCGGCCTGGTCGCGGGGCCATCCGGACCGCCGATTGCGGCGACGCGCCGGAGGCTGCCCGCCAAGTATAAGCTGCGCCTCTATCCGGATATCACGCACAACAAGCTCTGCCAGTACCAGGTTCCCGATTGGGACCAGGCCTACGCGCTCACGCTCGGCAGGGAGGCCGTCAACCCGCGGCCTGCCGAGTACGCCGTCATCCATAACCGCTGGGCCGCTTACAGCGACGGGTTTATTTCTTATTCCGACGGCGTGCACGACGATGTCAACAAGACCGTGTGGAGCGCGCTGAGCTGGGACGCGAGCCTCCATGTCCGCGACATCCTGATCGACTATGCGCGGGCCTACTTTGACCCCGCGATCGCGGAAGAGACGGCAGACGCGATCCTGGGCCTGGAGAAAAACTGGCATGGCCCGCTGGTGGACAACGGCTCGGTGGAAGGCACGCTGCTGAGCTGGCGCGAGCTCGAACGAAAGGCGCCGCAATTAGCGGGCAACTGGCGTTGGCAGATGTGCCTGCTTCGCGCCAACTACGACGCCTTTGTGCGCCGGCGGTTGATTCGCGAGACGAAGCTCGAGTTAGAGGCGAACCGCGCCATGATCGGCGGCGGCGATCCCGGCAGCGCGATGAGCGCGGCTATGGACATCCTCAATCGGGCCGTCGAGCAGCCCACGAGCCCTGCCCTGCGGACGCGCATCGTGGATTTGTGCGACCAGTTGTTTCACTCGATCGGGCTACAGACCAGCGTCCCGAAATACCACGCCATCGGCGAAGAGCGCGGCGCCGTGCTCGACTTTGTCGACTACCCGATGAACAATCGCTGGTGGCTCGAGGACGAGTTCCGCAAGATTCGCGCGATGGGAAGCCCGGGGGAGCAGCGCCGCCGGCTGCGCGAACTCGCTACATGGGAAGACCCCGGCAGCGGCAGCTTCTATGACGATATCGGCAACATCGCCAGGTCGCCCCACGTCGTCCGGACGGATATCGATCCGGCCGAGCCTGACTCGCCGAAGCACCCCGAACCGACGTTCTGGTGGTGGGACCAGGGCAAGAGCCGCGCCCGCCTCTCCTGGCAGGTAACCATGTGGCCGATCGCCCTGGTCTATGAGGGGCTCGCGGAGAATGGCGCGTACGTGGTTCGCTCTTCGGGCTTCGGTCAGGCCCTGCTGCGAATCAACGGCGAACTCGTTCCGCCCACGCTCGACGGGCGCCAGATGGGCGAGTTCAAAGAGTTCCCCGTGGCGCCGAAATTCCTGCGAACCGGCAAGCTCGTGCTTACCTGGGACCGGCCGATGAACGAAGAGCATCTCAACTGGCGCAACCAGTCCCGCCTGGCGGAAGTCTGGCTGCTAAAGAAAGGATAGGGCACCCATGCAACGATTCCTGGCGTTCCTGTTTGCGGCAGCCTTGCTCAACGGAGCTTTTGGCGCCGAGGCGCCTCGCGTGATCCGGCATGTCACGGTCTACTCACGGCCGGGGCGCTACGGCGGCTGGCCGGCGAATCACGGCATCTGGTCGTGGAACAACGAAATCGCGGTCGGCTTCAGCGCGGCCTATTACCAGTGGATGGGTCCCGATCGCCACCCCTACGACCGGTCGAAGCCCGAAGAGCCGTACCTCGGCCGAAGCCTCGATGGCGGCGAGACCTGGAGCATCGAGGCCGTTCCGGCGCTGGTGCCGCCCGAAGGGATGTACACGGCGTCGGGCCCGGGAGGCAATGCGGCGGACCTTACGGAGCCGATCGAGTTTACCAATCCTAACTTCTGCATGACGCTCCGCATGACCGAGGGGCAGAAAGGCCGCTCCTGGTTCTTTTACTCCTACGACCGGGGCAAATCGTGGAAAGGCCCTTTCAATTTCCCGATGCTCGGGCAGACCTCCATCATGGCGCGGACCGACTACATCGTAAACGGGAAACGCGACGCCATGGTGTTTCTGACCGCTGCCAAAGCGGCCGGCGGGGAGGGGCGGCCGTTTATGGCGCGCACCACGGATGGCGGGCTGAGCTGGAAATTCGTCGCCTGGATTGCCCCGGACCCAGGGGCGGGATTCTCGATCATGCCGTCGTCGGTACGCCTGTCGCCAAACGAAATCGTGACCACCGTGCGCCATGAAGACTCGCCGCGAAAAGGCCCGAACTGGATCGACTCTTACGTGACTCGAGACAACGGCGAAACCTGGAGATACCTGAGCCGGCCCGCGCCCGATACCGGCGACAAGAGTGGGAACCCGCCGAGCCTGGTCCACCTGCGCGACGGACGCCTTGCCGTCACGTACGGACACCGCGCTCCACCGTTTGAAATCCGAGGCCGCTTGAGCAGCGATGGCGGCAAGACATGGGGCCCGGAGATCGTGCTGCGCGGCAATGCCGGAGCGTGGGACATCGGCTATTCGCGCTCCGTGGAGCGCCCCGACGGCAAGATCGTGACGGTTTATTACTGGGCCCGCGAGCCGCAAAAAGAGCGAACCATCGAGGCCACCATCTGGGATCCCGGGAGCGTCAAGCCCTAAGCAGAAGAGGCTTTCGCCAGTTCGCCCGCGTGCTTCTGAATTTTACGGATCGCTTCGGCGATCTGCTCCATCGACCGTCGCGGGGCCAGCAGCATCGTCTGCGTGAACCAAACGCCCTCTTCGCACAGCTTGTCGTTGGCCGGACAGCGGTTCCGCTCCTCCCATCGCGCAATCTCATTGGCGGAGTAGATCCGCTGGTAGCCGCGCGAGTGCAGCGCGTTCTTGAGGAACGGCTGCGTATTCAGCGGGCTGTATCCACCCGACGACGGAACTCCTTCCGCCGCGAGAGCCTTCAGGAAGGCGGGCCGTGGAAGACCCGCGAACTCCTGCCTGCCGTAGCGAAACATGTAGAGGTGATAGGCATTGCGCGTGCAGCCGCCGTACATTCGCGCCGGCCGGATCCCCGGAATCTCCTGCAGCATCGAGGTCAGGTATGCGGCGTTCGCCGTGCGCGTTTTGGCCTGGGCTTCGATACGGGTCATCTGCGCCATCAGCAGCGCCGCCTGGAACTCCGTCATGCGCAAATTGCATCCCGTGGAGTTGTAGGTGAAGTTGCTGCCGATCGAGCGGAAGCCGCTGCCGTTGTTGTGAAACGCGAAGCAGCGTTCCCGCAGGTCCTCGTCATTGGTGAGGATCGCGCCGCCCTCGCCCGAGTTCAAGTTCTTCGACGCCTGGAAGCTGAAGCAGCCGGCCTTCCCATATGTGCCCACTTTGCGTCCGCGCCACTCGGCCAGGTGCGCCTGGCAGGCGTCTTCGAGCACGGGGACATTGTGGCGCGCGGCAATCGGCAGCAGGGCATCGAGGTCGCAGACGTTGCCGCCGAGGTGCACCGGAATGATCGCACGCGTCCGCGGCGTGATCAACGCTTCGAGCTTTCGGGCATCCATCTGGAACGTTTCCGGATCGGTATCGACAAAAACCGGCATCGCGTACTGCCGCAGCACCGCATTCACGGTCGCGATGAACGTGTAAGGCGGCACGATCACCTCATCACCGGGCTCGATCCCCATGGCGTTGAGGCTGGTGAACAGCGCGCTCGTGCCGTTGGCGGTGGCAAGGCACGTCTTAGCGCCGGTCAATTGGGCGTAAACTTCCTCGAACCGGGCTACGCTCTTGCCGTTGCCGCGATACCACTTGCCGCTATGCAGCGTGTCGAGGAGAGCGCGTTCCTCGACCTGGTCGAAGACGGGCCAGGAGGGGAAGGGCGCGGGGTGTGCCTTGGCGCCTCCGAGAATAGCGGGGCGGTCGCCCGGAACGTCGGCCGCCAGGGCCGCGCCCGCCAGCGGAGCTGCAGCTAGGAAGCGTCGTCGCGTTGGGTCCATGGGGTTCCCCTTTCGTGCTACGCACCATATAAACTTATACCCAACACAACCTCGATGAGAACCCTGATCGCGATTCTGCTCTCCGCGGCCGGCCTCTCCGGCGCGACTTGGAAAGCCGGCGTCGGCCGTGTGGATATCACGCCGCCAGGCTCGATTTGGATGTCCGGCTACGCCGCGCGCACGCACCCGTCGGAGGGTTCGCTCACGCGGCTTTGGGCCAAGGCGCTGGCGCTCGAAAGCGCGCCGGGCAGGCGGATCGTGATCGTCACCACGGACGTCGTCGGCGTTCCGCGGGTCGTGGCCGGCGAGGTCGCCGCGAGAGTCGAGAAGCAGTACGGGCTCAAACGGCCGCAGCTTCTGATCAACTCCAGCCACACCCACACCGGCCCGGTCATCTGGCCGAACCTGGTAAACCTGACGGTGTTCCCGCCCGCCGAGCAGGAGAAACTGCTAGCTTACCAGCGCAAGTTCATCGACGACGTGGTAGCGGCCATCGGCGAAGCCATCCGCGACCTTGCCACCGCCACCGTGGAATACGGGGCGGGCTCCGCCGGTTTCGCGGTCAACCGCCGGCAGGCGACCCCCACGGGCGTCAAGATCGGCGTCAATCCGAACGGTCCGGTCGATCATACCGTGCCGGTCCTCAAGATCGCCGGCGCAGATGGAAAGCTCCGCGCGGTGCTCTTCGGCTACGCCTGCCACAACACCACCCTGACCGCGGAGATTTACCAGCTCAGCGGCGATTACGCCGGGTTCGCAGCGGCGCAACTGGAGCAGCAGCACCCCGGCGCAACCGCGTTATTCCTGATGCTCTGCGGAGGAGACCAGAACCCGAACCCCCGCGGCACCGTCGACCTGGCGCGGCAATACGGCGACGCGCTGGCGGCGGAAGTGGATCGCGTGATCGCCGCCGGTATGACGCCGCTCGCCGGCCCGATCCGCACGGCCTTCCGGCTGACCACCCTGCAACTCGCGCCGCGGACACGCGAGGATTTCGAAGCGGAGCTGAAAAGCGACGTGCCGGCGCAGGCCCGCCGCGCGCAGATGATGCTGAAGGCTCTGGACGCCGGACAAGCGATCGACCGGATCGACTACCCCGTGCAGGCGGTGCGCTTCGGCCGCGGCCTGACGCTGGTCGCCCTGGGCGGTGAGGTAACCGTGGATTACGACCTACGGATCAAGCGCGAATATCCAGGAGAGCCGATCATCGTCGCCGGATATTCCAACGACGTGATGTGCTACATCCCTTCCGCGCGAGTTCTCGAGGAAGGCGGATACGAGGCCAACGAAAGCATGATCTACTACGGACAGGCCGGGCCGTTTGCCGGCGACGTAGAGGGCCGCATCGTCGCCGCCATACACCGGGTGATGAAAGACGTTGGCCGGTAAGCCGGCGGCGTTACCTCTAGATACAGGCGATCACGTCGATCTCGACCAGCGAGTTGCCTGGGACGCCGCCCGCGGCCGCGATGGTAGTTCGCACCGGCGGTTCCGCGCCAAAGCGGCCCATGTAAACTTCGTTCATCGCGGCATAGTCTTTCAGGTCGTTCAGATAGACGTTGCACTTCAATACTTTGTCCATTGAAGACCCGGCGCTCTCCAACTGCTGCTGGATCTGGTCGAGCACGTGCTTGGTGTGGGCTTTAATATCGCCTTCGAAGTGTGCGCCCACGCCGGCAATAAACAGCAGATTTCCGTATGCCACGGTACCGCTGAATAAGGGGGTCTTGGCGGGCTTCTTGCCGTCCTTGTAGATCACCCGCTTCGAGGCCTTCTCCTGTGCAGCGGCCGGCCCCGCGGCGGCGGTGGCAGCGGCGGCGACGGCCAGGCTGCGTCCGAAAAATCTGCGGCGGTTCGTCTTGTACATGAATGCTCCTCTCGTTACTCTAACCGCGCCGGATACCGCTGCGATACTGATGGCGTTCCGCCGTCCAGCGGGCTTCGCCGTACTCCCCGAGTCCGACCTTGCCCGCCATCTGATCTCCTTGCACTGTTCCGGAGAACTGAAACCCCACGCGTACGCCGTCAGTCGGAAGAGAACTCTGAAAACGCAGTGTGTTCGCGGCCACGCTGCCGCTGAGATCTCCCGACGCAAATTCGCCATGGTGCGTGCCCACCAGACGGGCGCCTTCCTGCTCCAGGAGCACCGAATGATGGATCGACCCGTATTGGAACTCGATATGCACCTCCCACTGGCCGGCCACTTCGGCGGGCTGCCCTTCCGGTATCGCCGCCGCCTCGATCTTGGGCGGCTTCGAAAGGATGGCATACAGGCGATCGGCCACCACCTTCTCATCGCCGGGCGACATCTGGTACGGAACAATTGCTACGCTGCTCGCCATATTCCCCGGCCGAATTCCGCCCGACCGCGCTACCGCGATCCGCGGTTCGGTGTCGAACAGAATCTTCGCCACCTCGCTGCCCGTAATCCCGAGGCTGCTGCCGTCCCATTGAATTACTAACTCGGGCGTGCGGTTGGAAAGGTCCCGGGACGGCGGGTGCACCGCGGCGGTCACGCCGTCCACCCGCTTGACGCTGGTCGCGATGTGATCGAGCCATGCCTCCCACTGGGCCCACTCGGCCTGGTGGTCGCGCTTGACCCACATCTCCACCGCCGCAAGCATGCCCATGATTTCCTCTTTGCCGACCTTGAGCGAGCGGCCGAAGGCATGGTGTGGAGCGCTGTTGATCCACGCCGCCTGGAGCCAGTCTTTGTCGCCCAAAATAAAGCCCGCCGCCTGCGGCCCGCGGATACACTTCCCGCCGCTGTACGCTACGGCGTTTGCGCCGCGCGCCAGATGCACGTTGGGTTTGAGTGTGAGTACTTCGGCGGCGGCGTCCACCAGCACCGGAACCTTGTGCCGCCGCGCCACCTCCGTCACCACCTGGGTGCCGAGCGGGCCGGTGTCCTGCAGCCCCGCCATGATGTACACCATGGCCGTGCGATCGTTGAACGCCGGCTCCAACTCCGCGCGGTCGTGTACGATGATCAGCCGGGCGCCCAACATGCGGATGGCGTGGTCGTACACGTTGTGCGAATAGGCCGGTACGATCACTTCATTCTTCAGCCCGGCCACGTTGGGGAGTCTCTGCATCCGTTCCGGATTGCCCCCGGCGATTGCCGCCGACGTGCAGTGTGTGATCGCCGCGGCGCATCCGGCCGTCACGATTCCCCATTCGGCGCCGCTCAATTCCGCGAGCCGCTTGCCAACGCCGTCCATCAACTCGTCCATCTCGACGAAGCTGCGCGACGCCTGGTCCATCGCGCGCTTCACTTCCGGCAGGGTGGTGGAGCCCGTAATAATGGTGAACGTGCCGCGGGCGTTGATCAGCGGCCGGACGCCGATCGAGCGGTACATCTCGGCGCCTATATCCAGAGGCGCCGCGACGGCCCGCCGGATACCGCCGCCGAGCGCCTGCGCCACCGCCAGCAATCCTCCCTGGCGGAACAGGTCCCGCCTTTGGAACAGGAACGGCATAACGCCTCCTCAATTGTGCTAACCGCCGCTCCCTGACGGCCGCGACTCCCGTTGCCAGAGAGCGACCGCCAGGAAGCGATCTTGTCAGAAGTAGAACTTCGCGACGATCTGCATGTTGCGCTCACCCTGCGAGCCGCGGATCTGGCCGAACAGGGTCGAAGTGATGGTCTGCGATGCCGGGCTCAGGAAAATCGGCGAATTGAAGGATTGAACGCTTCGCCCCGGAGCTCGAAATATTTCGACTTTCGGTCATCGCGAATTCTTCCCGAGAGACAGGTCGAAGCGGCTCATGCCGGGACCGCGGGCGGTACCCACGCCGATGTTACCATAAGTTCCCTTCGTCGGAGCACGGCGTAGGCCGCCGGATCCAGGTAGAGCGCGCCCGGCCCGATGTGTGCGGGTCATTCGGCGTCCCGACCACGTTCACGCGGAAGCTGCGCTGCGCCGGTGCCGGAAGTATCGCCGTTGTATCTTGATCGTGAGCGGGAAACCGGAATGTGCGGTGTAGATGCCGCCCAACTGCCAGCCTCCAAGCAGCGCGTCCGCGCCCTTACCCCAATTCGACCCGAACTTACGGCCGCGGCCGAATGGCAGCTCGTAAACGAAGGAAGGCACTAACATGAATTTATTGTCGAAGTAAGTCGGCCCCATCTCGCATGCCTGGCAATACAGATTCTGCCAGTATGCAGACTGGCTGCCGGCCTGGCCGCCCTGGCCGTAATACCCAATCGCATCCGACATGCCGTGCGAATAGGTGAACGCTACCTGGTATTCCAGGCCCGCTGCTGAACCGCTTGCGAAGCGTCGCCTGGAGCGCGTTATATCTTGCCTGCTCGACCGCATGCCGTCCCGGAGATCTGGGAGATCTCACTGCGCAGAGTCCGGGTTGCCGGAAAGGAACGGCCCTTGAACCATTTGCCCGTTTACAATTTGTTTTGAAGGTATGGCATCGGCACCACGAGGTGCGTCCCATGCTGCCCGACATAGCCGACCGTCAGAACGTTGTCTGCCGGTAACTGGTAGTCCATCGAGAAATTCCATTGCTGGACCTTTGCCGGCGGACGATGGATCCCACAGACGAATCGTGGCGCCGACATAGGGATTCTTCGGATTGAGGCCCGACAAGACCCTGGTCGAGCGTGGTCTTCCCGGCAGCGCGAATGCTCGGCGTGTTGTAGTACGTCTGGAATTCCGAATTGAACGGCGGGTTGAGAGGCGTCCGCAGGTTCGTTCCGGTGCCTTCCAGGTAAGAAGAGATCGTGTACGCACCGCGGAGCACCACTTTCTTGTTCAACATCGCAGGCGTATAGGCAAAGCCGACTCGGGGCTGGAAGTCCTTCTTGTAAGGGTTGTACAGCCCCCGATTGCTGTCGATCTGCGGCGCCGGTCCCGGCGGCGCCACCAGGTTCGCCGGCAGCGGCGCAGCCAGTACCATCTGGCCGGTAAACTCGTTGAAATTCGACTGGCGATTCTCCACTTCCACCCACGGAGTGTGGTATTCCCAGCGCAGATCCCAGGTTCAAAGTGAGACTGTCGCTTACACGCCAGTCGTCCTGGAAGTACAGGCCGTAGATGATCGACCGCTGGCCCCACGTGCCGGATTGCAGCCCCCGGCCTAACTGAGTCCGGCAGGCCCAGCATGAAATCGGCCTCGCCGATCTGCGTGCCGGACGGGCTCGTGGCGTTTTGGGCAGTGAAGCGGCCGTTAAAATGATGAAGCCGCCCGGCCGTTGTTCCCCGAATAAAACACATTGATCCACTCGCGCAACAACTGTGCCCCCATTTTCATCATGTGGCGGCCGTGAGTGATGGTCAGGTTATCGGCATAGTGGAAGGTCGTGTTTGCGAATAAGCTGCTGCATCGCCGATATTCGCGTTGCCGAGACCGGTCGACCAATCGAATCCCTGCAGGGAGAGCAGGCCCGGCCGGCATTCTGGATGCCCGCACTCTGCGCGATGTTACCCAGCCCTTTGTCGGCGCCTCCGTTGTCGAGCATCACGTTGTTGACGCCCACGCGCGCTTCGTTCACGATGTGAGGGCTGATCGTACGTGTCCAGTTGATCACGCCGTTCTGGAAAGGCGAGGTATTGAACGTGTTATAGAGCAGCGGGAAGGTGTTGAGGCCCGGATTATCCTGGCGGGCCTTGGAGAGGCGCACCGTAAAGTAGTCCTTCTCCTGCGGCCGCCAGTCGATCTTGATGTCGCCCTGGTCGACTATAGAGATAGCTCGACGATGTGTAGTAGTAATTCGACTGTGTGAACCGGCTATACTGTGGCGCCGGATACAACGAGGTGTTCGTCAGCAGCTTGACTGCCGCTGGATTCAGCAGGCTGGTGGGAATTACATTATTCGGAAACGGGCTGCGCAGCCCGGTAGCTGTGTCGAGCGAATAAGGGTTATAGAGTTGGATTACTTTGCCGCCTGTCTGGGTCGTGTCGAGCAGAGCGGAGAAATCACCGTTCCGCCATGCCATCGGCATCACCGTAGCCGCGGAAATCTGTGGAGGGGAGTTTCGCCGCAATCCCTGATAATCTGCAAAGAAAAACAACTTGTCCTTAAAGATGGGACCGCCGATCGTTCCGCCGAACTGGTTCCAGCGGATGGGGCCTCGAGGAACGTTATTCCAATTGTTGCCCCAGTTATTAGCATTCAACTTGTCGTTGCGGAAGTATTCAAAGGCGTCGCCGTGGAACTGGTTGGTCCCGGACTTGATCACGACGTTGATGATCCCGCCCTGGAAGTTGCCAAATTCGGCCGAGGCGTTGTTCGTGATCAGTTTGAACTCCGCGATCGCATCCGGATTGGGCTGATAGGAGACCAGGTTATCCGAAGTGAAATTGTTGTCCACACCGTCCAGCAGGAAATTGTTCGATTCTTCCCGGTTGCCGTTCACATATGGCCGCCCGCCACCCGTGGTGCGCTGGCCGTTATTGAAGCTGTTCGGATCAGGAGTGGTGACGCCTGCGGTGAGCAGCGTCAGTGCGATGGGATTCCGGCTGATGAGCGGTGTATGATCGATCTGGCTGGATGCGATGACCGCGCCGACCTGGGTTGTATCCGTCTGCAGCGCCGCGGCCTCTCCCGAAACCGTCACCGTCTCCGCGACGACGCCGACTTCCATCGAAATGTCCAGCCTGGCACGTTGGTTGAGTTCCAGAGTGACCTGAGATCTGCGTCGTCTTAAAACCCTTTGATTCGAATCTTACCGAGTAACGTCCGATCGGGACGCGGGGAAAACTGTAAATCCCCTCTTCATTTGTCGATGTGGGCCATTCGGTGCCCCGGTCCAAGTCCTTTGCCGTAACCGAAGCCCCTACGATGGCGCTGCCCGACGGATCCGTAACGCGCCCGGTAATCCCGGCGCTGACCTCCTGGGCATACGCCGACGCGACGCCCAGGCACACGAGTCCAGCGATTGCAATCCACGTTTTCCCTACCATAAAGACCCCTTTCGACTAAAGGCCCGGAATCCCGGTCGACCCATAAAGCCGGCCGATATTCCACCTTTAGGCAGTCTAATATCCAGATAGGAAACAGTATATACCTGCCCCGGCCGGAGATCACGCGAAATCTTACTTCGCCGTCCGCCGTGCAGGTGTCACCCCATCCCACCGGGGATCTCCCGTCCGCGTATAGTTTTTCGGCAAGGTTTTCCAGTCGGGTCTGGTAATGCCGTTTAAGTCGTAGACGACCTTCCCGTTGCGGATTGTTAACTCGCAGAGCAGGCGCTGCCTCCCGTCCATCCGCGCGCCATACATGTCGGTAAACCCGAATTTCCCCGTTTCCAGCCGCAGCACCGCAATGTCCGCCGGCGAGCCGGCGGACAGGTTTCCCAATTCTTCGTGATGAATTTCACGAGCGGGATTCCAAGTCGCATCCCGTATC
This sequence comes from Bryobacterales bacterium, assembly GCA_963778675.1. Lineage (GTDB taxonomy): Bacteria > Acidobacteriota > Terriglobia > Bryobacterales > Bryobacteraceae > CAWCDJ01. The sequence goes on along the minus strand of CAVZVI010000014.1, from coordinate 329,932 downwards.
ACCTGGTCCAGCGGCACCCCCATCGCCAGGAACTTACCCATTACGTTCAACATGTCTTTCATTCCGGCGTTCATGCTGCCGATGTGGAGGTCGGTGGAGATCGAATCGGGTAAGAACCCCTGCCGGATCGCCGGAACCGCAACTCGCCACGCAAAGCTCCCGCCGCCGTGACCCACATCGAAGATTACGCCGCGCTTGCGGCCCTCGATCATCCCCGGGTTCACTTCGCCGGAATCATCGAGCTCGTGGCGCAAGCCCGAGTAACAGTGGGTATAGATATCGCCGGGGCGCAGCTTGTGCTCGAGCAATTCGGCGAGCGGCCGCTCCGGCCGGTCTTCGCCAAAATCCACCATTACCGGGATCCCCGCCGCGGTTCCCGCCTCGACGGCACGCTCCACCGGTGTCCAATCCGGCCCCGCATAATGCGCCGTCTTGAACCCCACGATCAGGCCTTTGTGCTTCAGCGCCATTTCCGCCGCCGGCGCCGCCTGCATGTCCTCGACATTCTGTTCGAAATGCGCGCCGCGCATCCCGTGCCCCACGATATTCAGAAACGCGAGCACACGCGTCTTGGACCGGTCGATAATCCGTTCCTTGAAATCCTCGAAGTTGCGCCATCCCGAACAGCCGGCGTCGGCCACCGTGGTTACCCCTACACGGAAGGTAAACCCATCGGGATACACGCTGTTATCGCCTGCATAAGAGTTCCGCTCGCCGGTTCCAGCGAAGACGTGAACGTGGATATCGACCAGCCCGGGCACCACGTAGAGGCCGGCCACGTTAACGGTCTTCACCGCCGACCGCGGGTCCAGGTGCTCGCCCACCGCCGCCACGGCGCCGTTGCGGATCGCCACATCGCGCACCGCGCTGATTCCGTTCCTGGCGTCGATGACGTGTCCGCCCTGGAGCAACAGATCATAGCTCTGGGCGGAGGCCATCGCCTCACTCAGGACCGCCGCCAGAATAATACCTTTCATCGTCAGCCTCATCTCGACAGCTCCACAACCGCGTATGTTTTCAATTCGGGAAGCGTGAATTCGGTAGCATCGTTTTCAAGCAGGTAATCCATCAACTGCGCCCCGGGGGTGCCCTCCGCCATGAGGATATGGCGCGGAAAACGCCCCAAAACGCGCACCCGCACCCCGTCCACCCGGCGCGCCGCGCCTGCATAATTCAGCAGGTGAACCCGTATACCGCCTGCCGACTTCTCCAGCCGCGCGACCACCACGAGGCTCCCGTAGATGCGCACCGAACGGTGCTCGTCGGTCAGCGTCGCGCGGATCAGATGCGCCATACGGCTGGGATCGCTCGCGTCCGCAGCCGGAAACTGCTTCGAACCAAGCCGAACCGTCAGCTTCCGATTCGATTCCGGCCCCGGCACGATTTGAAACAGCAGGTTGTCCCGCACCATCAGGTTCATGACCTCGCCCGCATCGTCGGAGCCGTTGTCCACGAACCCGATGTCGGCGATAGCCGCCATGCGGTCCCCGCCGATGTTCCTGAGAAAGCCGAGCATCTGTCCGAACGGCCGCAGCCCTGCCTCGTCACTGCGGACCACCGCATCCACTCCGTAACAGAAGGCCTCGGCGGCCGCCAGCGCCGCCTGCCCACCCTTCGCGTCATAGACATAGTGCGCGCGCGGCCGGCGCAGGAACTGCCAGCCGTTCGAATCGATCCAGGGCGACCGGCTCGCGGTCGCTTCGTTCGCGCGATAATCCACCGAGGGTGCCCCCGCTTTCACCATGCCCGCAAGGTCCACGGTCTCGACCGTGATTCCCGCCGTGCCCCGCCACGCCCCGGCACGCGATGCCGGGACCACGATCTCCCGGATCCCTGCTTCCCGCAGGGCGGCCGCCGTATCCGGAGAGGCATCCCAGAACAGCCTCGGCAAGATGGCCGCCGCCAGCAGCAGCATCATACTTCCACCGCCTTCACCCGGATTTTGGCCGCATCGAAGACGCCCAGGCCCAGCTTGCCTGCATACTCTACGTGCCCCGGCTCGCGAATGTAGCGGTTGAAGTTGGGATTCCGATTATCCCCGAGGTGCTCGCGCGACTGGTCGAAGATCGACACCGCTCCTTCCGCCTTGCGCTTCGCTTCGATCAGATCGATGAGCTGGTGGTCCATTGCCACCGGGTCCGTCCCCACCCAGATCTGCTTGGGATAGAACCGGAACTGCGGATACTCGCTGAACGGTCCCGCCTGCCACACGCCGCGGAGGCCGTCCATCACATGCAGCACTACACGGGAAGGCAGGGGCTCGACCGCCGCGAGAGTGCCGATGAAAGAGAGCGTGAATGTCTTCTCGCGTTCGTGCGAGCGCGCCACGTTCGAAAAATTGCCGTAGGCGATATTCTTCAAGGCGCCGGTAACGCCCGACGCCTGATGCTCCTTCGTATTAGGGACGTTGATGATCTTCGTAAGCGTATCGGAAACCAGCCGCACCATGTTGGACCGGGTGTCGTCCTCGCCGAAAAAGCTGGTTTCGACATAAGTATAAGGATCGTAGCCGAGGATCGCGCCGCGCGAGTTCTCGGCCGCCACGACATGAACCCCCTGCGGCAGAAACTTCTCGTAGCCCACGCTGCGAAGCTGGTTATCGAAGCGCTCGTAAACGTAAATCTGTTTGGCCGGCACGCCGACCGCCGTCAAACTCTCCGCAATACAAGCGACCACTTCCGGCGTGGATTGGATCTTCGGCGCGCCGGAGCAGTTGACCTTGATGCCGACGATGTCCTTCGGAGCGATGAACCGCGCCCAGGCGTCCTCTGCGCGGGCATCTCCGGTAAGCGAACGAATACCGGCCGAAAGCATCTGCCTGACGACCTCTTTGTCCACGCGTCCACTTTCCGCGTCGATGGATCGTTCGGCGTGCGTTCGTACCATCTGGCCGGGATACGGGCCCGGCATCGCCGGCTGCGCGGACGCCTTATATCGCGTGACAACCCGGTACACCGGTTGATCGCCGGGCCCCGCAAGCAGCGGCGAGCCGGCCGCGAGTTGCAGAAACAAACGTCTGTCCACGGTGGGTGAGTGTAGCGCCCGGACCGGCCAAGAGCAATGGGACTACCCGGGACTACTCGGGAGTTGTATCCGGCGAAGGCAGTCCCGATATGCCCCATTTTTCGTTCGGACGCGGTCCCAGACGGAACCGCAGCACGCCGCCTTTCACAATTTCGGCGTGAGTGATCCAGACCCGGTCCAGCGGCCTGCCGTTGAGAGTTGCCGACTGAACGTAGATGTCAGCGGGCGCCTTTCTGTCCGCTTCGACGGTGAAACTCTTTCCGTTCTCCAGGTGGATCGTCGCGCGGTCGAACAGCGGGCTGCCGATCGCGTAAACAGGCTGGCCCGGATTCACGGGATAGAACCCCAGCGCGCTGAAAATGTACCAGGAGGACATCTGGCCGGTGTCCTCGTCGCCCAGCCAGCCGGCCGGTCCGGGCCGGTACAGACGGTCTTCGATCGTATGGACCAACCGCTGCGTCTTCCACGGCTGGCCGGCGTAGTCGTAAAGGTACGCGACGTGATGGACTGGTTCGTTGATGTGGGCGTATTGGCCCATGTCTTCCATCTTGGCTTCGGTCATCTCGTGGATGACCTGTCCGTATCCCCCAACCTTGAAGGCCGTTGTCGCCGCGAATAGCGAATCCAGCTTGTGGATGAACGCCGCCTTGCCGCCCATCAGTTCCATGAGGCCCGGGATGTCCTGTTGCACGGACCATAGCCACTGCCACGCGTTGCCTTCGGTATATACTCCGCCCCAGGCCAGCGGATCGAACGGCTCGATCCAGGAACCGTCTGACTTGCGACCGCGCATGAAGCCGGTTTGAGCATCGTATATGTTCCGGTAGTTCTTCGTGCGCGCCATGAACGACCGGTAATCTTCATCCTTCCCCAAGGCCTTCGCCATCTGGGCTACGGCGAAATCGTCGTAAGCGTACTCCAACGTGCATGCCACGGACTCTCTGACGCCGTGGTCGAACGGAACATAGCCGAGCTTGATGTAGTCCTCGATCCCGCTGCGTGCCTGGAAAACGCCGGTGCCCTTCTCCGTCGCGTCTTTGCGGAGAGCGGCGTACGCCTTGGCGACGTCGTAATCGCGGATACCTTTCATATAGGCGTCGGCAATCACCGAATCGCCGTGGGTTCCGATCATGACGTTGGTCTCGCCGGGGTTGGGCCACTTGGGAATGAAGCCGCCTTCGTCGTAGGCGTTCAGCATGGCGCGGATGATCTCGGCGTCTTTCTTCGGCTCCAGCAGGGTCAGAAGTGGGAACTGGGCCCGGAACGTGTCCCAGAACCCGTTGTCTGCGAACATCTCGCCGGGATGCACCTGGCCGTCGTACGGGCTCCAGTGCACCATCCGGCCGGAGGCATCGGTCTCCTGAAGCATGTGCGGGAACTGCACCGCGTGGTAGAGGGCCGTGTAAAAGGTCCGCCGCTGCGCCTCCGTGCCGCCCTCCACGTCGATCTTCGCGAGTTGCCGTTCCCACTCCGATTTCGCGCTCCCGGCAATCTTGTCGAAATCGGCCGCGGGCATGTCCTGCTCGAGGTTGCGGCGGGCCTGCTCCGTGCTGATCAACGAAACCCCGATGCGCACCGTAACGGCCTCGCCCTCCCTGGTCGAGAACCCGGCGTACGCGCCCACGTGGTTACCGGCGCGGGAAGTCCCGTCCGCCAGGATCTCCGCCGCGTGGTTTGGCAGAGCCCTGCCTTGGGGGTTTTCAGGAATCTCCCAGACCCCGTGGCGCGCGAACGGATGGTCGAACACCGCCACGAAGTATTGCGCGAAGTTCGGCGATCGGCGCGCGCCCGAAGAGTTCTTACCGGTGATCGTGTGGGTTTCGGAATCGATCTCCACCGCGCCCCCGCCATGCATCGCGTCGAGCACCACGTAGGCGTCTTCGGTCTTCGGGAAAGTGAAGCGGAAGACGCCTCCCCGCCGGGTGGGCGCCATTTCGACCTTCACCTTGTAGGCGTCCAGCAGCACGCTATATCGATAGGGCCGCGCCTGCTCATTTTCGTGGCTGAAATGGGAGGCGCGCTCGCTGGGCTGCACCTGGAGCATTCCGGTGAGCGGCATGAGCGAAAACGGCCCGTAGTTGCTCATCCAGGCGGAAGGCTGGTGCGTGGCCATGAACCCGATCAGGGTCTCGCGGAAAAACTGGTAAGGCCAGCCATTGCCTTCGGTCATCTGCGCGGTCCAGCCCAGCATGCCGAATGGCGTGAACACTCCCGGATAGGTATTCCCGTGGGACAACTCGTACATCGACCAGGTACCCACCAGCGGATCCGGTAGATCGGCGCGGCTCTTCTGGGGATCGGCGCCGTTGCCCGGAGCGGCGAGCAGACAAATCAGGAGCCCGGCTCCCAGGCAGCGCGTCGTGGCGGAAAGTGTCATCTCTTTGAGGGATAGCACGCAGCGCCGGGGATTTCCTCCCCAGGGGGCGGGCGGCATGCCGATGTCGAAAGATTTGGATTTGTTACTTGACACACAGGATCAAGCTAATTAGACTTCTGACTGAATTCGTAACTGTGACACACGGAGGGTGTTGAACAGCACAGTCTTGGCTAACTTGAGAGTAGCATTCTGCCTGGGACATTCGTAGTGTTTTCCCCTGCATGACCTCATCGCACTAACTGTGTTGAAACGTACGCCCGGAGTATTACCGGCTACCAGCCGCTGAGTAAGAACTGAAGGAGGAGGGATCATGCCGCCTTTACTGAATTTTCCCGGTGTCTATATCGAGGAAATACCGAGTGCCGTTCACACCATCACGGGCGTGGCCACGTCCATTGCGGCTTTCGCCGGTTGGGCGCCCCAGGGGCCGACGCACCAAGCTTTGCTGGTGCTGAGCTTTTCGGATTTCCAAAACCAATTCGGCGGGTTGGACTCCCGCAGCTATCTCGGCTACGCGGTCAACCAATTCTTCGCCAATGGCGGCCAGCAGGCCTATATCATCCGGGTTGTGTGGGATGGCACGCTCACACCGGCGGCCTCGACTACCCCCACCGCCGCCGCGACGGCCAACGCTACAGTGGGGGGAACCCTCCACCTGTTCGCGAGCAGTCCGGGCCTCTGGGGAAGCAACCTCCGGATCACCGTGGTCCTGCAGACCGCCGACCCGACCCGCTTCAGCATTCAGATCGCGCAGGTCGTCAGCGGCAACACAGTGGTCGTGGAAACCTTCGTCAATCTTTCGGCCACCGCCACGGACCCGCGGTTCGTGGTGAACGTGATCGACAACGATTCCCGGTACGTCACTTTCGTGAACCCCGCCACCGGTACGGCGCCGTCGACGATCAGCGCTACGCCCAGTGCTGCTTCTGCCACACCACTCACCGGAGGGGCAGACGGCTCCGTACTCAGCCCGCTTGATGGCGTCAATGGGGACGGTAACTTCGAAATTGCCTTGGGATCGGATCCGGCCGCCACGGGCAATCACTACGGGATTCACTTGTTAGACCGGGTGGACATTTTCAACTTACTCTGCGTGCCCGGAGAAACCGACGCAGTCACCATACAGAACCTTCAGGCATACTGCGCCGGAAAGCGGGCCTTCTGCATTGTAGATAGTCCCCAAACCGCCACCACCGGCGCCCTGACCAGCTCCGGACCGGCCGGCTCGAACAGCGGTAGCCTGACCGGCAAGAATTCCAACTATTCCGCATACTATTACCCTTGGGTTCAGGCGCCCGATCCCGTGTTCGGCAACCGGCTACGCCTCTTTCCCCCTTCCGGCTTCGTGGCAGGCGTCTATGCGGCGACGGATACCAGCCGCGGCGTTTGGAAAGCTCCGGCTGGAATCGATGCCAGCCTGACGGGCGTGTCGGGCCTCCAGTTCGTCCTCACCGATGCCGAAAACGGCGTGCTCAACGTGCAGGCCATCAATTGTCTGCGGCAGTTCAAGGTCTACGGGAACGTGGTCTGGGGGGCCCGCACCCTGCAAGGCAGCGACCAGGCCGGATCCGAGTGGAAATATGTGCCCATTCGGCGCGTGGCGCTTTTTATCGAGTCCAGCCTCTACTACGGCACGCAGTGGGTGGTCTTCGAACCGAACGACGAAGCGCTATGGGGACAGATCCGTCTCAACGTGGGAGCCTTCATGCAAGGGCTGTTCCTGCAGGGAGCCTTTCAGGGCACCACGCCACAACAGGCCTACTTCGTCAAGTGCGATGCGGAGAACAACCCGCAGCCGAGTATCAACCAGGGAATCGTCAATATCCTGGTGGGCTTCGCTCCGTTGTATCCCGCCGAGTTTGTCGTAATCCAGATCCAACAGTTGGCCGGTCAAACCCAAGCATAAGGAGGCGATTGCCGTGGCTCAGTTTTCAGTCAACACGCAGCGTTTGGACCCCTACAAGAATTTCAAATTTCGCCTGAAGTGGGACGGCAAGTACGTGGCCGGGGTCAGCAAGGTCAGCGCCTTGAAACGCACTACCGAAGTGGTGGAGCACCGTTCGGGAGGCGATCCCTCCACTTCCCACAAGTCGCCGGGGCGGCAAAAATTCGAAGCCATCACGCTCGAGCGCGGCCTCACCCAGGATATGGCGTTCCACGACTGGGCGGGCCTGGTCTGGAACTTCGGGTCGGCCCTCGGTTCAGAGGTCTCGCTGGCCAACTTTCGGAAGGACATCTACCTCGAGTTCTACAACGAGGCCGGTCAACTGGTGATGGCTTACAAGATCTACCGCTGCTGGGTCTCCGAATATCAGGCGCTTCCGGATCTGGATGCCAACGCCAACGCCATTGCCATCGAACACATCAAGTTGGAGAACGAAGGCTTCGAGCGCGATACCAGCGTGACCGAACCGCAGGAACCCACGCTGACCACCGTCAACACGTGATATGCGGACCCTCACCGGCACCGATTTCCTCAGTCTGTGGGAGCGCGGCGTTCGCCTGCATCCTCTGGATCAGGGTCTGCTGGCCCTGAGTGCGGCCCTGCCGGAAACACCGTGCGACAGCCTGGCGGACTGGCCGCTCGGAAGGCGCAACCAGGCTCTGGCCGAGTTGCGCTGCGCCTGCTTCGGCCCAGGACTCGAGGGATGGGTCCCCTGCCCTCAGTGCGGCGAGAAGCTGGAATTTCAGATGGACGCGCGCGCCTTGATCGAGCAGGGCGTAAGCCGGGCGCCGGGCGAGACGATCGTCGTAAACGGACGCTCCTTTCGCCTGCCCACCAGCCGCGACTTGGCCCGCGCCGCCCGCGTGGCCGATCCCGAACTGGCCGCAATCCGGCTCCTGGAGATCTGCTGCCTGGAGCGCGACTCGCATTCCTCGTGGTCGCAGGAAGAGGTCGAAGCGGTGGGAGACGGCCTGGCATCGGCCGACCCACTGGCGGAGACACGCCTGGCGGTGCATTGCCCCAAGTGCGGCCACGATTGGGACGAGACCCTGGACCTCGCCGCGTTTCTGTGGTCAGAAATCGAGGCTCGTGCCAGGCGGCTCCTGATGGAGATCCATACTCTGGCCTCGGCCTACGGCTGGACCGAAGGGGAGATCCTGGCACTGAGCGAAGCCCGCCGGGCTCTTTATCTGGAGATGGTGCGCGAATGAGCGGCTACCTGCAACGGATGGTGTCGAACACCCGAAGACCCACCCGGTCCGTCCACCCGCTTCTCGGGTCGCTTTTCTCGGCCCCTCAATTCGGCGCTGCACCTGAAACCAATCTGGCCGAAGAGGGCATTGCGCTCAGCGGCCGGCCGGAACCTGGCACGAGATCGGCGTTGCCTGCCGGTGCGGTCCTTGAAACGCCTCCTCAGGCTGCGGACGCAAGGCCGCCGTACCCGCGACCGCTCGGTGTACCCCGCACGGAAGCGGCCGGAGAACCCGCGCCCGCCGCCCGACAAACTATGCTGTCGGTCTCCCCCGCGGGAGAGCCGAGTGAAACCCCCACCAGGCAGGCAGAGCCGCCTTCCGGCGCGTTTCAAGGGGAAGTAACCGTCGGCTACAGTTACCGGCCATTAATCGCGGAAGGCGATCGTCCTATCGACCCTGTGCGGATTCCCGGGGTCTCCCATCCTCCCGCTCCGGCCACCGTGGCCGCGCCTCGGCGAAGCGCCGCTCCCCATCGCGTCCCTCAACCCGAGCAGGAGCGCGACGAGATCGAAATCCATATCGGACGCATCGAAGTGACCGCCGTGCCGCAGACCTCCGTCCGTCCCGCGGTGCAACCACCAGCCCGCAAGTCCCTCAACCTGGATGAGTATCTCAAACGCCGGAACCGGGGGGCCTGATGAGCAACGCCCTGGCCATTTCCGGCGTCACGGCGGTGTTGCAATACTTCCTCAACATCGTCTACAACCATCCCGCCTCCCCGTTGGGAGGCGTTTCGGTGTCGGCAATCGCTCCGGACATCGTCCAGGCCAACATCGGTAGCGGCGGCAATTCCAAGCTCCAGGTCAATCTCTTCCTGCACCAGGTCACTCCCAACGCCGCGTGGCGCAATGTCGACCTCCCCTCCGCCGCCGCCGACGGAAGGACCAGGTTGAAGAACCCGCCGCTTGCCCTGGACCTCCACTACCTGTTGACCGCCTACGCATCCGAAGATACCCAGGCCGAAGCGCTGCTGGGCTACGCGCTTCTCATGCTCCACGAAAACCCCGTGCTGCCGCGCGGCCAGATCAACACCGCCCTGACCAACCTGCCGTCGACTAATCCCCTGGCTGCCGTGTTGAGTTCCTCGGGTCTCGCCGACCAGATCGAGATGCTGAAGATCACGCCCGCAACGCTCGGCCGCGAAGAGGTAGCGTGGCTCTGGACGGCCCTCAAATCCGACTTTCGCCCGACCTTCGCATTCGATGTGTCGGTGGTGCTGATGCAATCGCCGCTGGCCAGTTCATTCGCCCTTCCCGTTTTGAGCCGGAATATTTCCGCTGATGCCGGCGGTCCGGCGCAACTGTTCGAGATTCAGGCACCCACCGGCCAGACCGCGCCGGCTCCCGGCGACACGGTGACAGTGAGCGGCCAGTCCTTATCGGGCGCCAGCCAGATCGCCTTAACCAACCAGCGCCTCGGAATCCGGTATCCTCCGTTCGCACCATCCGCCGTCACCGATCAATCCATTTCCTTTGTCGCGCCTGACGATCCCGCGAATCTTCCGGCCGGCATCTACAGCCTCTCGGTGCTGTTCACCAACGGCAGCGGCCAGGTTCTGCGAAGCACCAACAGCCTGCCCGTCGGCTTGGCTCCGAAAATACTTGCCGCCCCGCCGCCGGCGGCGGTAGCCAATGCCTCTGGAACCTTGGTCACCCTTAGCTGCGATCCGCAGGCCCTGCCTAACCAGAGCGTCTCCCTGGCCATGGGCGGGACCGCTGCGCCGGCCGCTACCTTCGATGCGCCCACCGCTACGCTCAGCTTCCAGTTCCCAACCCTTCCCTCTGGGTCGTACCTGGCCCGCCTGCGCGTGGATGGGGTGGAAAGTCCTGTGGCCGTCAATTGGGCGGCGACCCCGCCCACCTTCGCGGGACCGTTCATAACCGTATGAGAACCGCCGAACACCAAGCCGTCTGGACCGAGGCCAACCAGGCCTTCCTGGTGGCGGAGTTCGCTCGCCTGAAACGGCGTCTGGCAGGCGAAACGGCCGAAGAGTCCGCGCAAGCCGCCCGGATGGCGTGCGAGGCCTTGGAGGAGCCGCCGGCTATCGATCGCCTGTGCGAGCTGTTTGGCCTCAGCAGCTTTGAACGCGCGCTGCTTCTTTTGTGCGCCGGCGTAGAAATGGATTCCCTGTTGGCCGCGCAGTGTGCCGAATCCCAGGGACACGCACCGCGAGCGTACGCCACGTTCGGCCTGGCGATGGCGGCCCTGCCGGAACCTCACTGGAGCGCCTTGACCCCGTCCCGCCCTTTGCGCCACTTCCGCCTTATCGAAGTGGAACCCGGCCACGCGCTCACCACCGCGCCGCTGCGCATCGATGAACGCATCCTCCACTACCTGGCCGGGGTGAACCTGCCCGACGCACGCCTCCAGTCCCTGATTCAAGCCAGCCCGTTTCCGTTGTGGATCGCCGGCGAACACAAAGCCGTAGCCGACCAGGCGCGCCGCTTGTTTGAAGCCGATTCCCAACAGGAGCCACTCCTCCATTTTTGCGGTGACGATCCGCAGGGCCAGGAAGACGCCGCCGCCTTTGCTGCCTGGAACGTCGGGTGGCAGTTGTTCACCGTGCGAGCCGAAGATCTTCCGTCTTCCGGCCCGGATTTGGAGCAGATCTCGCGCCTGTGGCAGCGGGAGGCTCTACTGCTGCCGGCGGCCTTGCTGGTGCAGTGCGGCACCGGAGGCCTCACACCTTCCGCCCGTCACCTGGTGGAGCGGACTCCCGGCGTGCTGATCCTGGCCAGTTCGGAACCGGTGCGCCTCGAGCGGGCGTTCTTCCGGTTCGATGTGAACAAGCCGCAACCGGCGGAGCAGAGGCGGCTCTGGGAAGAAGCCCTGGACTCGGCCGCGGCCGGATGCGATGGCGCGATCGACGCCCTTTCCGAGCAGTTCCGTCTGAGCGCCAAGACCATCTTTTCCACGGGCGCCCTCGCGAGTTCGGGCCGCAGCCCGGTTCGTCCGGAAGATTTGTGGGACATTTGCCGGTCCCTCTCCCGCCCGCGCCTGGAAGACCTCGCTCAACGGCTCGTCCCGCTGGCCGGGTGGGAGGACCTGGTCCTGCCCGACCAACAGATCCAGACCCTACGCCACATGGCCTCGCAGGTCCGCTACCGCATGAAGGTCTACGAGACTTGGGGCTTTTCGGCCAAGGGACGCCGCGGATTGGGTGTCAGCGCATTGTTCGCCGGCGAAAGCGGCACGGGCAAGACGCTGGCGGCGGAAGTTTTGGCCCATGAACTGGCGTTGGATCTCTACCGCATCGATCTCTCCGCGGTGGTCAGCAAGTATATCGGGGAAACCGAGAAGAACCTCAAGCAGGTCTTCGACGCAGCCGAAGAAGGCGGCGTGCTTCTGCTCTTCGACGAGGCCGACGCGCTGTTTGGCAAGCGCGGCGACGTCAAGGACAGCCACGACCGCTACGCCAACATCGAAGTCAGCTACCTTCTCCAGCGCATGGAGGCATATCAGGGCCTTGCGATTCTGACCACCAACCTCAAGACCGCTCTGGATAAGGCCTTCCAGCGCCGCCTGCGGTTCACCGTGAGCTTTCCCTTTCCCGACGCCGCGCAGCGTCAGGCCATCTGGGGCCGGATCTTTCCGGCGAACACGCCGACCTTGGGCCTGGATCCCGCGAAGCTCTCCCAACTCAACGTGGCCGGCGGCAACATTCGCAATATTGCATTGAACGCCGCTTTTCTGGCAGCCGAAGCCGGCGAACCGGTCACCATGGGCCACCTCGTGCGGGCGGCCCGGCTGGAAGCGCAAAAGATCGAGCGGCCGCTGTCCGAAGCCGAGATACGGGGCTGGGCATGAGCCGCATCCGTGTCACCATCGACCGTCTCGTCCTGAAGGGCATGGAGCCCGGAAATCACAAGGCCCTGGTCGAAGGGCTGCAGGCGGAACTGTCCCGGGTTCTGGCCGATCCGGCTGCGCGGGCGGAGTGGGCCCGCTCCCGCCGCACACCCGTCCTGCGGTTGGGCCCCATGGCCATGCAACCGGGTCCTTCCGGGGGCCGGAGCTTTGGAGAGGGGCTGGCCCGCGCCATCGGGAGGAGCCTGAAGCCATGAGCACGGGCTTGCTGTCCCGGAAGCGCGCGGCCTCGCCGGCGTCCAAGGGCAATGCCGCTTCCAAAGCGCCATCCGGCGGCCTGTTGATCGGTGAGCCGGGCGACTCCTTCGAGCGGGAGGCCGACCGTTTCGCGGAGGATCTGATGTCCGGGGAAGGCGCCCGGCCGTCCTGGTCTCTTTCCGCAATCGGCATCGGGACCCCGTTACAGCGAAAGTGCGCCTGCGGCGGATCCGGCGAATGCGACGAATGCAAAGATAAGGAAAAGGAGACCCTTCGCCGGAAATCCGCGGGCCCGGGCCGGGTCAACGAGGCGCCGCCCATCGTGGACGAGGTCTTGCGCTCTCCGGGCCGTCCTCTGGACCCCGCTGCACGCGACTTTTTCGAATCGCGCTTCGGCCACAGCTTCGGCCGCGTGCGCATCCATACCGGAGGCCTGGCGGGCGAATCCGCCCGGGCGGTGGATGCGCTGGCCTACACGGTGGGGAACCACATTGTCTTCGGAGAGGGCAACTACGCGCCGGAAAGCGATCGCGGCCGCAAGCTCTTGGCCCACGAACTGGCGCATACCGTGCAGCAGCGCCAGACGGTTCAGCGCGCAACCCTCGGCTGGAGCGGGAGCGCCAAAGGCTCTCTGAACGCTAAGAAGAACCTGGCCGGCGACATCTGGCGCATTCCCATCGAGAACCTGAAAGAGGGTAACCAGCAGAGTTCGCCGGGATCCACCGAGTCCGCCGTGGGTCGGGCCATCGTTCTCCTGCACAAGGATTTCAAACCCGAAAAATCTGCCGACATCCTGCTGTTCTTCCACGGCCACAACGAGGGATACCGGATGGGATCCGTTCGGTAATCGCGATACCAGCATCTACGACATCGAAGGACAGATCCAGGCTTCGGGCAAGAAGCAGCTCATCGGCATCCTGCCGCAGGGCACCCAAGATTCCGGATTCGGCGACGTGCCGCCCGGCACCACTCCCACCGTCTGCAATAAGATTCCGCTGAAGAAGGCGTTCAACAGCGATGCGTACGTCACTGAGATCCTCAGCACTCTTAGCAGCCTGAACGGTTGGGCGGCCAGCCCCAAGGTAGGCAGCGTGATGATCTCGGGCCACAGCGGCGGAGGCGAGTTGATCAACCAGGGCCTGCTTGGAGGAGGCGCCGGCTCGAGCCTGCCGAAGACCCTGGGCACCTTGAAGGAGGTTGCCCTGTTCGACGCGATCAACGGGCCTTGCGAGTTCGTTGGGCTGCTGGACTGGCTGGAAAGGACCCTGAAAAAGGAGCTGTCGGATCTGAGCGGGAAGACCCAGTCCGCACAACTCACTTATCTGAAATCGAGCGTCCGCTTCCGCTCCTACTTCGAACGAAGCAAGCCGATCGGAGATTTTTACAGCCGCTGGAATATCGGCCCGCTGCCCGCCAGCCCCGCCAGCTGGAAAACCCTGCTCGCCGGCAAGGCACCCCTGGACCAGTTCCTGGCCGACTGGTTCAAGGCCAATGCAGCCGCGCTTCCGGCAACCGTCGTGAGTGCCTGGAAGCAGAACTACGCCGTTGTCGACATGGGTAAGGTCGTTCACGACAACCTCCCGACCAACGTCGTGACCGGACCTACACCGGCCGGTTCCACACCTCTGACCGAATCCATCAACGTCCTGCCGAAACGCGCGCCCGGCGCAGACGCCGCCGGCACCCCGGACGCGCCTGCGCTGGTTCAGGACGCGCTGCAATCCTCCTCTCGCGCTTTGGGCGATCGAGAGACGCAGTGGGCCCGTACCCATTTTGGCCATGACTTCGGCAGCGTCCGCGTGCATACCGGCGGCAAGGCGGCGGAATCGGCGCGAGCCGTAAAGTCGCTGGCCTACACCGTCGGCCGGCATATTGTATTCGATCCGAACTGGTACGAGCCGGACACGGCCGGCGGCCGCCTTCTGCTGGCTCACGAGCTCACTCACGTATTGCAGCAACGAGCTCTCGACCCGCCTTCCTTCCAGCCTGCCCGCCTTCGGATCGCCGCGCCCGACGACCCGCTGGAAAGAGAAGCGGATCGCCGCGCCGCGGAACCCGGGCCGGTATCGCCGTCTTCCCGCCCCCCCGGACACCTTCTGCAAAGGGTGCCGGCCGAAGGCCAGTTGAAGAAGGGCATGTGCGAGACCACGAAAAATCCGCCCAAGGAGCAACTGGGGGAGTGCAACTACGCGCGGCCGGAAAACTGCGCGACGTACGAATCCTGGATCGAAACCTTTGTCCGGCTGAAGAGCTTCACCGCGCGTGCCACTCCCTCGCCCGGAAAGGTCACCACGCAGGATCCCAACACGTTTTCGGTGCTCGGTGACGTAGCTGCCACCCGCTTCCCCGCCAAACCCAAGGAAGCGGAAATGGCCAAGGATCCCAACGCGGCGCCGTTCCCCACCACATCGCTGAAACTCGGCGAGACCTTCATCGACCATCCGACCGACGCCTGGGTGAAAGAGTGCCTGCCCGATAACCTGCGGGCTACGGCCTATCAGTTGCCCGCCGATTGCGCCGACATCGCCATCATTCTTCGTCATGTCTGGCTTTCGGCCCATCACCGGACCCAGACCTTGCAGGTCGGGTCGGAGTCCTGGGAGATCGGCGATGTCAAGGGCGGCCCAGGCGTCCGGAAAGCCCTCAAGGCAATCTCCGACATCGGGTCCCTCACCGTGACCTCGCTGGTTGCCCCTTACAGCGACGAACACGGAGACCCGCTGTTGAGCTTCGACAAATTGGCGCCCCTACTGCATCCGGGCGACATCCTGGTCTGGGAACACCGCGACAACGGGCTCGACAAGGGACGGACCGGCGGCCACACCCTCACCATCACCGCGGTGAACCGCGACGACACCGGAAAGATCCTGAGCATGTCTTTCCTGCAGGGCAATGAGCCGATTTTCGGCAGCGATTGCGCGCCCGGAACGCCCGATCCCACCGGAGCCTGCGCGGCGTCCGACGACAAAGCCAAGATCATCCAGCAACTCAAGCTGAAAGACACCAAGAAGATCCGGGAAGAATTGGGTTCGGCTCCCGGACGGCGTATCGAAACCGCCTCCACCACCGGCGCCGCACCCAACGGCATTACGTTGAAGGACCCCGACGTTGAAGTACCTGCGGCCAAAAAGGGCGGCAAACCGAGAAAGGTCTGGGGCTGGGGTGCCACGACTATCCTGCTGGCTGCCGGGCCCCCCAGAGCGGCGACGAGGCCCGCCCCCGCCAAGCCGGCCAAAGGCGCGGCAAAAGAGACCCGGCTGACCGACTGGGTGAGATCCTTCGCTGCCGCGACCTCCGATCTCGATTGGCAGGCGGCTTGGGAAGCCATGCTCCTCGAAGCCCGGGCGTTCATCGAAGAAGGCAGAGACATTCCGCAGGACGAAGCACGCCGGACCGGTGATGCAGCCGGAAAGCAGTTCTGGACTCTCGCCAAGAAGCCGAAAGGCACGCTGGGTGACGAGACCCATTTTGTCCGCCTGGAGAAAGCCCGGAAGGCTCTTCACGAGGTGGCCGCGAGCCGGCAGCCAGCCGGCAAAGACCCAAAATCCGCGCGGAACCTGACCACCGCCAAGCTTCGTCAGACCCTTGGTTGGATCGACGAATCCTTCGATCTGGCGGCCCGCGGCGTTAGCGACATCTCCTTTGGCGGCGGCAAATCCGTGGTCAAGGTACTCATGACCGGCTTCGACCCCTTCGCCCCTTCCGGCAACCTCACGGTTCCTCCCAAAGGCACATGGAATCCCTCGGGAGCCGCCGTCCTGGCGATGGACAATACCGAAGTTCCTGCCAGGAGCAGCAAGGGCGTGCCCGGAATCGCCAAGGTGCAGGGCGTCATCCTGCCCGTCAGCTTCGACCAGTTCAAGGCGGGTCAGGGGATGGTCGAGAGTATCGTCACCAGCAAGGCCGCGGATATCGACGCCGCCATCACCGTCAGCATGGAATCGAACATCAAGGCGGACCAGCCGGTGAGGTTGGAGCAGTTCGTGGTCGGAACTGAAGGCATTCCTCAAGCCGGACGCGCCGACAAACTGCAGCCGGTCCCCGCGGCGGGCTCGGGCGGTGCCGGCGACGCGATCCTCGAAAGCAACGCGCCGGTCGGCCAGATTGCGGCGGATACGGAGAAGAAAGCCAAAGACGCCGAGAAAGACGTGGTCAGACCGGACATCGGGACGACCATCACTTTTCGTTTTGCCTCGGATGCCGCCGCCAGGGCCGCCGTCTCGAAGCTGGGTGGATCGCCGGTTCCGGGCTCACCGAAGGATGTCACCATCTCGGACGAAACAGTCATCCGCCTGATCATTGGCTCCATGGTGCGGCAGCCCAATGGGATCGATATCAGCTTTCGGGCAGCGGGTGCGAGCTTTACGGCCACGGTGGTGGAGGGCAAGGGAGGGAACTTCTTGTCGAACGAGGTTTCCTACCGCATGCTGCGCCTGTTGAAGCAGCGCAAATTCCCTCAGGATCCGCTTTCTTTCCATGTGCATACCCAGAATCCAAACCTGCACGAGAAGGTCAAGCCCGGATCCAAGCCCTCGCCGGCGGACTCCCTGTCCCCTGGCGGCTTCCTGAACCGGCTGGTGGCCACGTTGAAACGCATCGTTGCTGCGACCGCCAAGGTGATTTTGGACAGAAGGGGGAGTAAGAAGCCCTGATGGGTTTTGCATTGAGACGAAGAAATTCGGTTCTCTCGCGCGTGGCGGCTGGTCTCCCGGCGGCGCAGGAGGTGCTCAAGTCCCCGGGCCTGGAGTTGGATGCTTCCACGCGCGCTGTAATGGAGCCCCGGTTCGGCCATGACTTCAGCCGGGTGCGCGTCCACACTGACGCTGACGCTGCCGGATCGGCCCGGGCCCTCAACGCCTCCGCCTACACGGTTGGCCGGCACCTGGTCTTCGACGAAAGAAAATATCAGCCCCACACGCCGGAGGGCCGCAAGCTCCTGGCTCATGAACTGGCGCACAGCATCCAGCAGGACCAGGCTGCCGGCCCGTCCGGCCCGCTTGCGCTGGCGCCTTCGGACCCTAGCGAACGGGAGGCTGCCCAGGTTGGGCGCGTGGTGGCCGGCGAGGGTACCGCCGCCGTCCATTCGCGCCGGCCCGCTGCTGTTCAGAGGCAGGTGAATCCGGCAGCGCCGCCCCATCTGGATCTGGCCGAATCCGCATCGCCTTTGCTGGCACGGGCCATCGGCTCGGTTACAATCGACCATTTCGCCACTGGCCAGGCCGACATTCCGGACAAAGGCCTTGGGGAGTTGAAGACTACAGCCGCAACCATCCGGACGCTCCTGAACAAGTATCCGGGCTCGAAGGTCCGCGTGATCGGCCATACCGATGCCATCGGCAAAGAAGAAAACAATCAGGCCCTTGGAGAGGCGCGCGCGGATGCGGTGAAAGCGGCGCTGGTGGGCTTGGATGTGCCCGCGGAAGCCATCCGGACGGAGAGCAAGGGGGAAAACGAGCTTCTGGTCAAGACGCAAAAACCGGAGCCCAGGAACCGTCGCGTCGAAGTCCGATTCGAGCCTCAAGCTCATCAGTTCTCCCACTTCATTCCCGACGTTTCTCTGAGACCGCCCGGCTCGCCGGCGCCCTCGGGCGGAATCGGTGCGAAGCCCGATCTGAAGCTACCGCCGGACTATCAGATTCCCGTAACCCCGCCCCACATGCCCAAAGATCCGCCGGGATCGTTACCTTCCTGGATGTGGAAGCCACTTCCGCCGGGACCCGCGCGGCCTGGCACGTCGCTCGAAGGGTCCATCGATTCCCTGGCCAGGAAGATCACTTCCTTTCTGCCGAAATCCATCCAGGGAAAGGCGCAGGACCTGGTGAAAGGGGCCATCGAAAAGGGGATTACCTCGACGTTGGATGCGGGTCTGCAAGCCGCCGGAGTGGACGCAACAAGCCGGAAGGCGATCGTAACGGCGGCGGATGCCGCCATCAAGCAGAAGGCACCATAAGGCATGAGAAGAGAGGAGACAGAGGATGGCTAGCGGTTCACCCATTTCGCCACGCCTGGTCAGGGGCGGCATCGTGACGATGGATCCGGACACCTCCGCGATCCGGAGCGTCATTGCGCTGCAATACAACCCGGATTCCTTGACTCGCACGCTCCAGATCCAGGCCGTCTCCGGCGGCCAGGACGGAGTTCGGGTCGATGCCCTCCGGCTGCGGGGACCGGCGGTCGAAACCATCAAGGTGGAAGCCGAGCTCGATGCCACCGACCAGTTGGAGTTTCCGAACCAGTTCCCGCTGGCCGTCCAATTCGGCCTGCAGCCGCAGTTGGCGCAGTTGGAAATGCTGGTCAATCCGACTGTCGAAACCCTGCAGGCCGATGACGCATTGGCCAACGCCGGCACCCTGGAAATCATCCCCCTGGAGCAACCCCTCACGCTGTTTGTGTGGAGCAAGAACCGCGTAGTGCCCGTACGCCTGACCGATTTCTCGATCACCGAGGAGGCCTTTGACGCCAACCTCAATCCGATCCGCGCCAAGGTCAGCCTGGGTCTGCGGGTGCTCAATGTCGACGACCTGGGCTTCTCCCACCCCGGCGGCCGGATGTTTATGACCTATCTCAGTAACAAGCAGCAGTTAGCTTCCCAGGCGGCCAGCGTAGCTATCTCGGTTCTCGGTTTGGGAGGTTTGCCATGAACTATCCCCTGCAGGCTTTGATCCAGATGGGCGTAGTGCCGGCCGTGAACTTCCCGGCCGACAGCCGCTATTACCGGTCCGGCACCTTGACTTACACCGCGCCGGACGGGCAGTCCATCACTTACCTCGCGCGGCGGTTCGTCCCGCAACCCGGCGCGCCGAACTTCGCCACGGTCGCGAGCCACACCGTCCGGCAAGGGGACCGGCTCGATCTGATCGCCGCCAGGTACCTCGGAGATCCGCTGATCTTCTGGCTGATTTGCGACGCCAACGGCGCAATCCGGCCCGACGAGTTGGTCGAGACTCCGGGCACGGTCCTGAGTATCACCATGCCGCAAGGTGTACCGGGAGCAGGTGGTGCTTAATAGCGTCCAACTCAGTCTGATGATCGGCCCGGTCTTTCCTCTACCGGTCCCGCGGGCGGTGCTCGACGCCCTGGCCGAGGTCGAGGTGAAAGTGGAGGATGCCGGTACCAGCGGGTTCCAGTTGGTCTTCCGCATCGATAAGCAGTCGCCGCTGCAGATCCTCTTCCTGCTCACCGGCGGGATGCCTCTGCTGTTCATGCGGGTCGTCCTGGTTGCCACCGTCAACGGCGTAGCGAATGTGCTGATGGACGGTGTGATCACCAATAACCAGATCTCACCCGGCGATAAAGGCTCCAACTCCACCCTGACCATCACCGGCAAGGACCTGACCGCCTTAATGGATCAGTCGAACTGGAGCGGGTTCCCCTTCCCCGCCTGCCCCGCCGAAGCACGGGTAGCGCTGGTCCTGGTCAAGTACGCTCTGTTTGGAGTCATCCCCCTGATTGTCCCGAGCGTCCTGATCGACGTACCGATTCCCATCGACCGCATCCCCAGCCAGAAAGGCACCGACCTGGAGTATATCCGTTACCTCGCGGAGCAGGCGGGCTATGTCTTCTACATCGACCCCGGACCCGTGCCCGGCACGAACACGGCCTACTGGGGACCCCAGATTAAAGTCGGCCCGGTGCAGCCCGCTTTGAGCATCGATATGGACGCCTACACCAACGTCGAGAGCATGCATTTTACCTTCGACCAGGAAAAGAATCGCATTCCGATCTTATATATCTATAACGAACAGACTGGAGTTACGATTCCAATCCCCGTTCCGCCGATTACTCCCCTCAATCCGCCCCTGGGATTGATTCCGCCTCTGCCCACGAACATCCTGGGCGACTTACAACCGCTCCGCGATGACTTATCCAAGAGGCCCATTCCGCAAACCGTCATGATGGGCTTGGCCGCGGCCTCGCAGTATGCCGAAGCTGTCTCGTGCGAAGGCAGCCTGGATGTCACCCGCTACGGCGGCGTTCTGAAAGCCCGCCAACTGGTGGGAGTGCGCGGCGCGGGTCCGGCTTTCGACGGCCTCTATTACGTGAAGAGCGTGACTCATAAGATCAAGCGCGGAGAATACAAGCAGAACTTTACTTTGACCCGGAACGGCCTGGTCTCGACCGTTCCCACAGTGAACTTATGACGCCTACAGATTCCACTCCAGGCGGCAACGCCAAACGATATTACGGTAAGTACCGCGGGTTGGTGATCGCAAACATCGACCCGGAACAGATCGGACGCGTCCTGGTGCAGGTGCCCGATGTTTTCGGAGAGACGCCGTCGAGTTGGGCCATGCCCTGTGTACCCGCGGCGGGCATCCAGGCAGGGTGCTTCATTGTGCCGCCGATCGGCTCCCAGGTCTGGGTCGAATTCGAGCAAGGAGATCCCGACTATCCCATCTGGACGGGAGGCTTCTGGGGGCTGGTGGCCCAGGTCCCGGTCTTTGCCACCGCGCCTCCGCCCATCCCGCCCGGACAAAACATCGTGCTCCAGACTACCGGCCAGAACATGTTGCTCTTAAGCGACGCGCCGCCCACTCCGGCCACTGGCGGGATCATTCTCAAGAGCGCCAGCGGAGCCATGATCGTAGTCAACGCAACGGGCATTTATATCAGCAATGGACAGGGAGCGACCATCACCCTGGTGGGCCCATCCGTCAACGTCAACCTCGGCGCACTCACGGTGATTTAGTGATGCCTGGACCTATCCTGCATGTCGGAGCGACGGTGATGTGCTCGCACGGGGGACAAGCTACTCCTACGGCTCCCAGCCCCCGTGTGCTCGTATCGGGCATGCCCATCGCGACCATCGCCGCCCCCTACGTGGTGGCGGGATGTCCATTTGTGCCGCCGGGAGGCAACGGCCCCTGCGTCACCGCGCAGTGGGTGGTAGGCGCGGTGCGCGTGACGTCGCTCGGCCAGCCGGTGGTCATCATGACCGGCGTGGCGACTTGCGTTCCAACCGGCACTCCCCTGATTCCGGTGACAGCCCAGACGCGGGTGATCGCGACTTGAGAGGGAGGCTATGAATCTCTATTTTCCGTACCAATTCGACGGGCGCGGGCGAACCCGGGAAGCTTCTATCCAGGATTACGTGAAGCAACTGGTGGAGCAGGTGCTGTTCACTTCTCCCGGTGAGCGGGTCAACCTGCCCGATTTCGGAAGCGGCCTGCTGCAGCTTCCCTTCGCACCCAACAGCGTGGAGATGGCCGCTGCCACTCAGTTCACCGTACAGGGGGCGCTTCAGAAGTGGCTCGGCAATTACGTGAAGGTGCAGTCGGTCGTGGCGTCGGCCCAGGACGCGGTCCTCATAGTTACTGTCACATACAGCCTTCTGAATACCGACGTAACCCAGGTTCAGACGTTCGTCTACGGGACTAACGCATGATTTACAGTTGCTGCAACGAAAACCGCAAGCGCGCGGTTCTCAAGAGCGCCGCCTTGAACGGCATTGACTACCTCGAGGTGCTCGACCAGGATGCCGTCGCGCTCGACAGCCCCCGCCAGCGTACGCTGTTGATCTATTGCCTCAAGCCGGCGCCCTCCGGACTGACCCCCCAGAACATCCTGATCCAGGGCGGCGAGAGCATCACGCACATCCCGGTCGATTGGGTGGCGCCGGCCTCCGCGCCTCCGCCGCTGCTGACCAATCCGAAGGAACAGAGCTACTTCCCTTCCCTCCCCGGCGCGGCCAACGTGCTGGTCGTGCGTACCGGCCAGGCGGGTGACTTTTCCCCGTATGATTTGCGCCTGGTCAATGACGCCACTCAGGCGCTGGAAGATCCTTTCGCGGTCACCGAGGTCTTGAATGGGTTCGATCCGCAACTCGCCGAGGTCGAATTTTCGTTCAAGGTAGAATGCGGTCCCGATTTTGATTGCGCCCCCGAGCCGCCCCAGTGTCCGCCGTCCGGCCCGCCGCCTCCCCCGACCAATTACCTGGCCAAGGACTACGGCAGTTTCCGAACCGTGATTCTGGACCGCCTGAGCCAGCTTCTGCCCGGTTGGGCAGGTGCCAGCGAAGCTGATTTGGGCGTGGCACTCTCCGAATTGATCGCCTACGTCGGCGACCGTCTCAGCTACCAGCAGGACGCCGTCGCCACTGAAGCCTACCTGGGAACGGCCCGCAGCCGGATCTCCCTCCGCAGGCATGCCCTCCTGGTGGATTACCACGTTCACGACGGCGCCAATGCGCGGGCCTGGATCCAGCTTCAGGTCGTCGGGAATCCAGGAGACGCGATCTTCCTCGACCGCTCCCACACCCGTTTTTACACGTTCGCGCCCGGCATGCCGTCCAGTCTGGCGATCGGCTCGGATAACGAAGAAGCGGCCCTGCTGAGCGGCGTCCAGGTTTTCGAGCCGATGTGCGACGCGGTTCTTTACCCGGAGCACAACCAGATCTCTTTCTACACCTGGGGTGACACCGATTGCTGCCTGCCCAAGGGCTCCACCGAAGCCACCCTCGCCGGCTCTTACCCGAATCTCCACCCCGGCGACGTGCTCATCTTCGAGGAAAGGAAGGGCCCTCAAACCGGTAACCCGGCCGACGCCGATATCCGTCACCGCTGCGCGGTCCGGTTGATGCAGGTGGCCACGCTCGCCGACCCGCTGTTCACCGGCGAGGACGGAAAGCCGCTCCCCGTGACCGAAATTCAGTGGTCCCAGGAGGATGCACTGCCCTTTCCGGTTTGCATCTCTTCTTCCTACTTGGATTCCCACGGCGACCAGCAGACCGCGACGGATGTCAGCGTGGCCTTCGGCAACGTGGTACTGGCCGACCATGGGCTATCGTTCTCGGGGAAGGATTTCGGAACGGTGCCGGCTCCCACGCTGTTCTTTCCCCGCGATCCCGCCGCCGATCGCTGCCGGCTCTCGCCTCCCACCCCGCTGCCGGTACGATTCCGGCCCACTGTCCCGGACAGCCCGCTGACCCAGGCCGTTCCCCTGCCGGCCGTCTCCCTCCCCGCGGCCGGCGTCCCGGTCACGCCCGCGCCGGTATTGCTCGGGGCGGCCGGCGTCGTCAGCCTGAAAGATTCGAAGGGCTTCACCTGCCTGACGCTGGGAGCCACGAATTCCTCCGGCTGGCCTCAATATTTCGGCGTCGTGGTGGCGGCGAACGCCGGGAACCCCGCCCATTTCGACCTCTCCGTGATCTATAACCCGCCGGGAGGAGCCGCTGGAATCCAGCAGCGCGTCGTCGTGGAAGAGTTCACCGATCTCTCGCTACAACCCGCGGACCCGAATTACGTAGCGACCCGGATCAACTCCACGTCGAAACTGGTCGAGGTGCCCGCCGGTTATGTCCCGCCCGGCTCGCCCCCCGCCGGTTTTCCGGCAACACCGACCATGCTTCCCAACTCGGGCACCGTGGATTTACAGGACCTGGGCAGCCCGGCCGGGACCTATTTGACAATCGAAGCCACCAACCCCTCCGGGTGGACCCCTCTCTTCGGCGTCACGGCACAGCCCGGCCCCAATCCGGTTTTGTTCGATCTCCAGGTTGTCTACGCCCCACCTTCCGGACCCGTAGCCGTGGAGAAGTTTGCCAACCTCTCCCTCGCCACCGCCGCCGCCCAGGTAAACGGCAGGTCCGAACTGGTCTCGGTGCGGAACTTCGCACGCGCTGCCGCCGCCGGAATTTCCGCCGGCGCACTCGTCCATTACGACCCAAGCGCTACCGTGCCGGTCATCGCCCTGTCGGGAACGTTGAACGCCCGGACGGAGACCTGGAGCCCGGCGCAGGATCTTCTCGAAAACGGGGAATCCGACCGGGTCTTCGTCGTGGAGGTGGAATCGAACGGCGCGGCAACCCTGCGGTTCGGCGACAACACCAACGGCCGAACGCCGGACGCCGGCACCGCTTTCGACGGCACCTACCGGGTCGGCAACGGCACTGCCGGCAACGTCGGGGCGGACAGCCTGATCTTCCTGGCGGCCGCCGACGCCCGGATCCGCGCCTGCCGCAATCCCCTTCCCGCAACCGGAGGCGCCGACCCCGAGACCAACGAGCAGATCCGCCGGCGCGCGCCGCAGGCTTTTCTGACCCAGCAGAGAGCCGTGACCATGGCGGATTACGAAGCGGTGGCGGAAAGCAATCCGCAGGTCAGCCAGGCGGTAGCTTCGCTGCGCTGGACGGGAAGCTGGTACACCGTGTTCATCGCGGCAGATCCGCAAGGCGGCGGCAATCTGGCCACGGCCGTGGAGACGGCCGTGAAGCGGACCGAGGAGCGCTACCGCCTCGCGGGCCAGGACCTGGAGTTGTCGCCACCCCAATATGTTTCCCTGCAAATCGCACTGGAAGTCTGCGTGAACCCCAACTATTTCCGTAGCGATGTGGAGCGCGCCTTGCGACAGGTCTTAGGCAGCGGGACTTTGCCCAACGGCCGCAAGGGACTCTTCTCCCCCGACAACTTCACCTTCGGGCAGACCGTCTACCTCAGCCCGATCTACGCCGCAGTCCGTTCCGTGGCGGGCGTTACCGCGGTTCGCGCCACCACCTTCCAGCCGCAGGGTGTCAACTCCAGCGTTTACCTTTCGGCCGGAGAAATCAAGCTGGGGCCCTTGCAGATCGCCCGGTTGGATAACGACCCCAGTTTTCCCAACCATGGCCAATTGACCCTGCTGATGGAGGGCGGGAAGTGAGAGACCTATGAGCTGCACGGGAAAATCCGACTGTCTTTGCGGCTGCTGCTCCGGCACCAGCGTCGAAACCCCGCAACTGGAAACCAACCCGCCCGGTCTCCCTTCGATTACCTACCGCGCGGGCACCTGGACCACCTTCAAGGAATCTATGCTGGCGCGGCTGTCCACGTCCGATTACCCGGCGCTGGCGGCCCTGAAGACGCGCGAGGACGACGACTTCACCATCGCCTTCCTGGATGCCACCGCCACCGTGCTGGATATATTGACCTTCTACCAGGAGCGGCTGGCCAACGAAAGTTACCTGCGGACGGCGACGCAATTGCGGTCGCTGACCGAACTCTCCCGGCTGATCGGCTACCAGCCCGCGCCCGGCGTTTCGGCCTCCGTCTACCTCGCGTTCACCTTGAGAGCAGCTCCGGGGCTGACCCCGGACCCGTCCACCCCGTCGATCATCATTCCCCCGGGGACCCAGGTGCTGAGCGTTCCGGCCCAGGGACAGAAGCCACAGACTTTCGAGACGTCCGCTGCCATTCAGGCTAAGGCCGACTGGAACGCGCTCCCGGTGCAGGCCAACCAGCCGTGGATCGCGCCCGGAGCCAACAGCGTCTACCTGAGCGGCACCGCCACGCAATTGCAAACCGGAGACTCGCTGCTCATCCTGGGTGTCGATCGCGAAACCTGGAATCCAAGCGCGAACCCGAACGAACAGTGGGATGTGGTGGTTCTGAACCGCGTCCGAACGGACCCGGTCCGGGACCTCACCTATGTTGCCTGGGACAAGCGGCTCTCGCACGCAACCGGCGACGGCAATTCGGGGAGCCCGTCGAATTGGTCCTCCGCCAAGATCTTCGCGTTTCGCCAGAAGGCCGCCCTCTTCGGGCACAATGCGCCGAATCCCAATCTCTTCGTCAACAGCAACGCGCCGGCCACCACAAGCCTGCCGGCACTCATCAACGACGCGCTCACACCCTGGCAGTGGAACGATTTTCAAACCCCGTCGAGCAGCCAGATCGATCTGGATGCGGCCTACCCGAAAGTCGCCGTCGGAAGCTGGTTCGCTCTCGTCCGGAAGAGTTTCGCCGAGTTCCGCATCTTCCTGCGGGCCCGGCTCGGCGTTTTCGGCGCGCGGCAGCCTGCCATTTACGAAGCTCAGCTTTACAAAGTTCAACAGGCCGCGGCGGTATCTCTCGCCAAGTTCGGCCTGAGCGGAAAAGTCACCGAGCTCGCCGCGGACTATGCAGACCCCAATATCGCCACGACCTTTCCGCTGCAATCCACGGAAGTTTGGGCCCAGAGCGAGGAACTGCCGGTCGCCGATCAGCCCTTGACCTATCCGCTCTACGGCAGATTCCTGGACCTGAAGGACCTGCGGCCCGACCTGGCCGGCGCCAAGGTAGTGGCCCTGTCGGGGAATCGGCAGAAGATCTCCGTGGCCGATGGGATCACCACGCTTTCCTTTTATCCGGACGACGGCACCGCTTCGATGACCCTGAATCCGGGCGATACGTTGACCCTGACCGGCCCGGCGCCGCTTCCCCTGAATACGGATTTTTCCGTTCCGGATTGGAGTTCCTTCACCACTCCGCTGACGTTGAACGTGGAAGACGCGAGCGGCAGGCCTGGCACGGTGAAGCAGGCCGCGCTGAGCAATTTCATTTTGGCCTCGTCGGACGACCACGACCCGGAAGTGAGTGAGTACGCGCTGGTCGCTTCGGTCGGCAGCGTCACCACGCCTTACTCCCATACGCGAATCCTCCTGCAGTCGAACCTCATCAACTGCTATGACCGCAACACCACCACCGTGAATGCCAACGTGGGGCTGGCCACTCACGGCCAGTCGGTGAGCGAGGTCCTCGGCAGTGGTAGCGCATCCTCGACCAACCAGAGCTTCACGTTGAAGCAGCCGCCATTGACCTTCATTCAGGCGCCCACACCGACCGGGAGGCAGAGCACCTTGCAAGTCCAGGCCAATGGAATGACCTGGACCGAAGTGCCCAGCCTCTACAGCCAGCCCCCTTCCCAACAGGTCTTCGCCACGCTCAACCAGCCGGACGGCAGCACCACGGTGCAGTTCGGCGACGGCGTAGAAGGGGCGACGCTGCCCACGGGCCAGAACAACATTCACGCGAATTACCGCATCGGATCGGGCTCACAGGGGAACGTCGCCACCGGCACGTTGACTACGTTGATGGACCGGCCGCTGGGGGTCAGCGGCGTCACCAACCCCGCAGCCGCCACCGGCGGACAGGACCCCGCGACCATCGATGACCTGCGTTCCAGTGCGCCGCAAACCGTCCTCACATTGGGGCGGGCGGTCTCCATCACCGATTACCAGAGCTACGCCTCCACCTTCGCGGGCATCGCCAAAGCGCACGCCATCTGGATTCCCAATGGCCCGGGCCGCGGGGTCTTTCTGACGGTGGCCGGAGTCAACGGGGCCGCGCTGCCTCCCGGAAACCCTACCCTGACCAACCTCGTGACATCACTCCACAACTTCGGCAACCCACTTATCCCGATCACGGCCCGCTCCTTTCTGGAAACCCTCTTCGGACTGTCGGCCGATCTGCGATATGACCCGAAGTACGACGCGCCCACAGTCAAGGCCGCGGTGCTCCAGGCCCTGTCGCAAGCCTATAGCTTCCAGGCGCGCGCCTTCGGACAGGGTGTTTCGGTGGACGAGATCGCGGCCATCATCCAGGCCGTGCCGGGTGTGGCGGCGGTGAACGTGACGGGCATCCACATCGTGGCCACCAGCGCCGGCGGCGACCTGGCCGGCATGGCCGGCGGCTTCAGCCTCTCCAACCTCAACAACTGGCTGGCCCAACAAGTCACGCTGCCGCGGCCTTTTTCCGATTCCCCAACCCGCATCTGTCCATACCTGCCGGTCGGCGGAACCCTCTCCGTGCCGCTGCCGGCGGAGATTCTGGTCTTGGATCCCGACCCGAAATCGGTGGTCCTGGGGGTGATGTCATGAGCTCCAACGGACAACGGCTGTTCGACCTGCTGCCGGCGCTCTACCGCCTGAAGGACGCCCAACTCGCCCCGTCCGGGCCGGGCCCGCTCCAGTCATTGCTCATGCTGATCGAAGAGCAACTGGCGGTGGTCGCCGAAGATCTCGACCAGCTCTACGACAACCAGTTCATCGAAACCTGCGCCCCGTGGGTCATCCCGTATATCGGGGACCTGATCGGCTACCAGCCCGTATACGGTGTAGCCGCGGCGGTGGCGAGCCCCCGCGCCGAGGTCGCCCACACGATTTCCTTCCGTCGCCGCAAGGGCACCGTTCTGGTGCTGGAACAACTGGCCCGTGACGTCACCGGTTGGGGCGCACACGCGGTGGAATTCTTCCAGGTGCTTGCGGCCACGCAGTACATGAACCACATACGGCCACAGAATCATTACGCGCCCGACCTGCGCCGCTGGCAGCCGCGCGCGTACATGAATACCGGCTTCGATGCGACGGCCCACACCGTGGACGTCCGGCGCATCGCGGTAGAACGCGGCCGCTACAACATACAGAATATCGGGATCTTTCTTTGGTCCTTGAACGCTTACAGCCTGACCGCGTCGCCCGCGGTGGCCGCCTCCGGCAACACGTGCTTCCGGTTCAGCCCCCTGGGTCGAGACGTGCCACTGTTCAACCATCCGATATCCCAAGGCGCTGAAATCACGGAGCCCGCCCGGCCGCTCAACGTGCCGGACGTACTGCTGCGTCCCGTTCTCTGCCGCGACATCCGGCAAACGACCGGGGCAGACCCGTCGGCGTTGAACTACGATCCGGGCGACAGCCTGGCCTTGTACATCGACGGGGCGCTGGTGGTCCCGTCCAGGATCCAGGTGTGCGACCTATCCGGATACGATGGCAGTTGGAACAACCAGCCGCCGGCCGGCAGCCCCTTTGCCGCCGCCATCGATCCCGAACTGGGCCGCATCGCGATCCCTCCTCCCGGGCCGGCACACTCGCTGGCCGCTACCTTCTATTACGGCTTCAATGCCGATATGGGCGGCGGCGAATATCCCCGCGCGGATACGTTCGCCGCATCCCCGGAACAGGCGGTGGTTCGCGTGCCCCGTGACTATCCAACCATCCACGAGGCCCTCGGCACGATCCCCGGCGACGGCGTGGTGGAGATCACCGACAGCGGACGCTACCACGAACCGGCGGGCCTGGCGGTGGCGGTGAAGGCCAATGGACACATCGAAGTCAGAGCCGCCGACGGGTGCCGGCCCACCCTGGTGCTCGGCGGCGCCATCTCGGCCACCGGTGGTGAGGAAAGCCTGTTCGACCTGAACGGTCTCCTGGTCACCTATGCTCCACCTTCCACGGGCGCGCCGCTTCCGCCTGCACTGGTCCACGCCGCCGATGGAGGATCGAACCGGCTGAGCCACCTCGGTCTGACCCATTGCACCCTCGTTCCCGGCTGGGCCTTGACGCCGCAGGGCAATCCGCAGCCGGCATATGCCGGCCAACCTACCCTCCTGGTGGAGCCGGCCGGTGTGCAGGTGCTCATCCGGAAGTCCATCGTGGGCGGTCTGTGGATCAGCGGGCAAGCGGTCGCCAGCGTTTCCGACAGCATCGTGGATGCGGCCGATCCTACCGGCGTGGCCTACGTCGCCGCGATCGACCCGACCACGAAACAGCCCCAGGCCGGCGGCGCGTTGACCCTCGAGGGCTGCACGGTGGTGGGAAAGGTCTACGCCTCGCTCGTCACCCTGGTCTCCAACAGCCTTCTGTGGGCCCACCTTTCCGCGGCTGATCTCGCCGCTTCTCCGCCGCTATGGCGCGCGCCTCTGTGGGCCGCACGCAAACAGCAGGGCTGCCTCCGGTTCAGCTTCCTGCCGGCGGGTTCCATCACGCCCCGTCAGTTCGAATGTGTCGAACAGGCGCCAGGATCGCCGCAGCCGCTCTTCGATTCTCTGCGCTACGGCGACGCGGGCTACGCGAAGCTGTCGCCATCGACGGATGACGCCATACGCCGCGGAGCGGATGACGGCGGCGAGATGGGGGCCTTCCACTTTCTGCTGGCGCCCCTGCGCGAAACCGATCTGCGTGTGCGAATGCAGGAATACCTGCCGGTCGGGCTGGAATTCGGGATCTTCTACGCAACCTAAAAGGAACATCGCATGAGTTTCGACAGCAGCCGATTCACTTTCGATCCCTGGAACAATTTTTCCGGGGTGGTGATGCAGCAGGGACGGGTCCAACTCGACTCGGACTGGAATGAATGGCTGGCCGAATTCGCCCGCCGCATCCGCGCCGGAACCCTGGATACGCTGGGGCGCGCCGTAGTGCCCTTGACGACGAAAGCCGCCTTCCAGATCGGTCTGAGCCAGGATGCGTCGGGGAATATTTCCATCAGCATCGGTCCGGGCCGCATGTATGTGGACGGATTGCTGGCGGAAAATCACGGTCTGCCTGCGCCGAACCCCCAGAAGTGGATTCCGGGCGCCGCGCCCCCCGTGCTCCGCGACGTAATCAGCAGGTTCACGTTAAGCCCGGGGTGGGACTCCGCCCTGGATGAACTGACCGGCCCGGCCGGAGTCGGCTACTACGGCCAGCCTTACTTCCCGAATGCCGGGGTTCTGGCCCCCTTTCCCCAATCCGGCGGTCCCTACCTGGTGTACCTGGACGTGTGGCAGCGGGAAGTTACCTTCCTGGAAGATCCGGACCTGGTGGAGAAGGCCGTGGGAGTGGATACCACGGGGCGCATGCAAACCGTCTGGCAGGTCAAGTGGCTGGACGTAAGCAGCGTGGCGGGCGTGGATTGTTCTACCCCGGACGCGAACATGACGGCTGCCTGGCAGAATCTGCTTCTGCCTCCAGGCCCGCGTCTGACCACCGGGGTCGTGCAGTCCAGCCCCGGCGGCCCGTGCTGCCTGAGCCCGAATACCGGATATACGGGTCTCGAAAATCAACTCTACCGGGTGGAAATCCACCAGCCCGGGAACCCCGCGGCAAGCGGCGCCACGGGCACGGCGACATTCAAGTGGTCGCGCAACAATGCTTCCGTGGCTACCGCGGTCAGCGCGATTGCCCAGGGCGGCACCGTACTCACCGTGCAGAGCACCGGGAAGGACAGTGTGCTGCGGTTTTCGCCCAACGATTGGGTGGAGATCACCGACGACTGGCTGGAATTGAACGGCCTGCCCGGTGAATTGCACCAGGTCACCGGCGTCGACGATGTGGCCGGCACCGTCACCCTCGCCCCGGCGGTTTCCCCAGCCAGTTTTCCTGTGGATGCCACCGGCCTGACCGATCCCTCCCGCCATACGCGCCTGACGCGCTGGGACCAGAGCGGCAAAGTATTCCAGAGCGACGGCGTCACGGTCTGGGTGGACCTGAATGCCCCGGGAAGCACCGGCGAAATTCCGGTCCCGCCCGCCGGCACGACCCTGTTGCTGGAGAACGGCGTCACCGTTGCCTTTGGCTTGCTCCCCAACGCGCGAACCTTTCGGAGCGGCGATTATTGGGCCTTTGCCGCGCGCGCAACCGATGGCACGGTGGAGTTTTTGTCGCAGGCGCCGCCCCGCGGCATCCATCACCACTACGCCCGTCTGGCGGTGATGAGCCTTTCGAGTGTCAAACTTTCCGGCAAGGGCACCTTGACCCTTCAGGATCAGAGCCAGCCGCCCGTTGCCTTCCTCAATTTCCAGACTACCGACACGGCTGCCTGGCCAGCCAATTTCGAAGTGGCAACTCGCGCGAACGGCGCCAATCCCGCGCATTTCGACCTGGAGGTGATCTACAACCCGCCCGCCGGCCAGGGCGTCACACTTCCGGTGACGGTGGAGTCGTTCACCGACCTTTCCCTGGATCCGGCCGCGCCGAATTTCGCGCCCAAGGTACTCAAGACCTCGAACTTCGTGAGTGTCCCGGCATCGTTCGTGCCGCCCGTCGAAGACGCCCGTCTTTTCTCCAGGCTTTTCCGCCGGCGCTCCGTTGCCCGCCACCGGAACGTTCCAACTGACCGATACCAGCGCCCCTCCCATTCCCTTCCTGACTTTGCAGACCAGCGCGCCCGGAAACTGGCCGCAAAACTTCGCGGTTTCCGCCAGCCCATTCGGAACCGCGGGCAACTTCAACCTGGAGGTGGTCTACGCCGCCGCCGGAGGTTCCTCCGCCACGCTGGAGCGCTTCGCCGATCTTTCCCTGAGCACCATAGCCCGCCAGGTCAACTCGCAGTTCATCGCCAGGCCGGCCACCCCTCTGGCTCCTCCGTTTCCCACCCTGAACCTGGTGACGCTCACCGACTGCCGGAACTTTTGGCCGCCCTCGTCGACCCAGGCGGCGCCGGCGCTCCATGTCACCAAGACGAGTTGGGCCAACGACGGCATCATGACGCTGGGCACGTTTCTGCAGGGCTTGCGGATGGCGCTTGACGGCGCGCCGGTCCCGAGTTCGGTTACCTCGTCCACGGTGATCGTGACTTTGGAAGCGCCGGCGACGGGACAGGCGGGATTGTTCGTCAGCGAGATCATTCCCGGAACGCCCGCAATCACCTCCTCGAACGTCATCACCTGGACGCCGCCGGCGGTTTTCGGAGTGCCCGCCGTCCTCGCCACCAACACCGTGCAGTTCCGCGTCCGGGTAACTTTGAAGGGACATTTCATCTGGGCCAAGTCGGGCAGTCAACTCGTCTATCTGGATGGCCAGGCATTCGGACGGCCTGACGGACAGCGGTCGGACGGCGTCACCATGACGGCCCTGGCCCTTCCTTCGGGCGCCGGCATGCGCGCGAGCGACTTCGAGAGCTGGTTCTTCCTCGCGCCTAATGCGCCGCTCACATTTACGGTTAATCCGGTCGTTCCCACAGTTCTCCGGGGCGAAGGGCTAACGGAGTTGGTGTCGGACATCGTGATCACCGGCACGGGAGGGATTCCCACGCCGGCGGGGACGCCGGTTCCGCTCGTCAATATCACCGTGACGCTGAACACCGGTGTGACCAGCCGGCTGTTCGCGGTCACGCCGCCCTTGTTGCTGGACGCGGTGCTGCTGATCGACGAGCCTTCAGCGCCCCCGGGATCCGGCAAGCTGAATACACTGCCGGTGCCACCGGCGCCGGTGGGCGTGGGGGGCACCGGCCTCGACTTCAAGGACGGCCAGGCCCCCAACGTGATCGTCGGTCAGACCAACCCGTCCGCCGGCAACGCAGTGACCTTCGCCGGCGTCCCCATCGATCCGCCCGGCACGGGCACCCGCGTGCTCCGGATCACCAACCTCCGCGTCAATGCGACGACGGCTCTAACGTCCACAACCGGAGCGAGCCTCCAGATCCTGGCCACCGTCTCGGTGAGCGATACGAAGGTTCTTCCACTCACCACGACCGCGCCGGTTGAAGTCGCCGTTTCCGGTCCCTCCACTTCCGTGGCGGTTCTCAGCACCTCCGCGACCGGTGGGATCTTCACTATCAATCCCAGTGCGGGCGTGAATCCGGAGCTGGCAAAAGACCCGGCGGCGACGGGAGTCATCAATGTTGTGCTTCAGTTCACGGGAGCCAGGCCCGGAGCCTTCAGGCCCGCGGCCGCCAACCAGAATTTCATTCCGGGGGAACCCTACGCCGCGGAGGAGTCGTTCGACGGCGCCGGGTTACAAGTGGTGCCTGGTGCGACGCCGGTCAACGCCTTTATGGGCCACGCTGACCACGGCACGCAGTTCGTGGCACGGTTCCAGAATGTTCCGCCGAACGTCGAAGTTTTCGTGACGACCCGCGATGTACCGTCCGGCGGGTTGCAGAATAACGATCCGGACACCCCGCCGGCGCAGGCTGTCCTGGTATTCCCTCCTTCCCGAACTGGCAAGACGCCTGGCGGAGTCCCGCTGGGGACGGGAGGCAAGACCGCTGGGCAGATCGCCGGCATCCCCATCGGCCTGGTGCCGACCCAAGCGGGGCTTGTTCCGGCGAGCGCCGAGGCGATCTGGGAGTGGGTAGGGCCGCCGCAGCCAGACCAAAAGCAGAATCTGCAATTCGGTGTCGTGCTGGCGATGGCTCAAGGGGCAGCGCTTCCCGCCCCGGTCACCGCAACGGTTCACCTCAGCCTCGGACCTCTCAGTGCCGTGACGGCCGCATCGCAAAGCGATCCGGTTCCACGCTTCGCCGATGTTTCGCAGGCGCTGAACCTGTTCATTGTTCGATAGCGGCTGGAATCGATCGGGATTTACAGTCGGCCGTCCCGAAGGGTTGTCAAACGGAGGAAGGCGGCGTAAAGTATTTACGCGAGAGGCCAGACTTCTCCGTAAGTCGATGAGATTTTTCGGTCGTAGACGAGAGAGAATTATCGGCGCACTGATGCATTTCCCTACAATTCTGTCGGGCATGCTTAGTGTTTTCCTTTTTCGGCGACCTCTGCAGGTCTTAAAATGCTACTTGCAGCGAAGTTGCCCCCGCAATCTCGTCATCGAGATGCGGCGTGGCTACCAGATTCACCTGAGCGGTGACCCGGATGATCTGGTGACCGTTTTGGTCGTGCTCGGCCGCAAAGATTATGGCGATCTCCACCTCACTGGTGTGGTAGTCGATGTCGGAGCGCATTTGGGGACGTTCACGCTGTACGCGCTCTCCCAGGGCGCCCGGCTGGTCTACGCGTACGAACCTGATCCCGTGCTTTATCAGTATCTTATAAAGAACCTAAGCGTCAACGGCTTAACCGGGAAGGTCCGCCCTTTTGAAGCGGCAGTGGTGGGGAGCGGACCGGGGCAGATGGCCTTTTTGGCGGAAGGAAATGCCAGCGGACACATTGCGTCGTCCAGTGACGCGGATACCGGCGCGATCCTGGTGAAAACGGTGACGCTAGCCGACATCGTTCTCGCCAACCAGATCGATTACATCGATTTCTTAAAACTGGATTGCGAGGGCAGCGAGTATGGCATCATATTCGATACCCCGCAGGAAATCTGGAATCGAGTTGGCCGGGTCTGTCTCGAATACCACTATGGCAATGCCGACAAAATCAAGCAGCGCCTTTCCGAATTGGGCTTCATCCTGAGGGGTTCAAAGGAGCGGACCCGCATGGTTGGCCTCCTATGGTTTGAAATGAGCCGCGCCCATTACGCCCACGCCGGAACCTCGGTGTCCCGAGCTTGTGGGCAATCCTGAGCCTATTGGCACGGCGACGTCATAGATTGCTCATCCCGCCGTCAATCACCAGTTCGCTGCCGACCGTAAACGCGGCTTCGTCGGAGGCGAAAAAGATGATTGCCTGCGCTACTTCGCCGGGTTCACCGAAGCGCCGCGCGGGAACCTGGCTCTGGATCGAGTCAGCCATCGCCTTGAGATCTTCCATCTTCAGGCCGAGCTTGTCGTAGAGTGGCGTCGAGATCGGTCCGGGGCTGATGGCGTTGACGCGTATGCCGCGCGAGATCAGCTCTCCGGAGAGTGTGCGCGCGAACGAGAGGAGTGCGGCCTTGGACGCTCCGTAAACGCTCGAATTGGGCATGCCGATGTGCGCGTTAATCGACGTCGTCAGCACGATCGACGCCGGCTTGGCGAAGACCGGCAGCAGCGCCTGGATCAGGAAGAACGGCCCCTTGCAGTTGATGGCGAAGGAGCGGTCGAAACCGGCCTCGTCCCATTTTTCGAGAGGCCGCATCTCGGCGATGCCGGCGTTGACCACAAGAACGTCCAGTTCGCCGAAGGCCTGACCCACCATGTTCGCGAGCGTCTGTTGGGACTTCAGGTCGCCTGCGTCCGAGGCGATGATCAGAGCGTCGTCTCCGAGTTCCCGGCGCGCCGCGGAGAGGGTCGCCGGATTAGTCCCGGTGACCGCGATGCGGGCGCCCTCGTTCAGAAACCCACGGGCCGTTGCGAGGCCGATTCCCGTGGTCCCGCCGGTAATCAGGGCCCTCTTCCCTTTCAGCCTGTTCATGCCGTGCCTTACCTCACTCACCAGATTGTACAGGCTGGTGCCGGGCATGCGGGGCGATCATAGCGGAACCGTGGAGCACCTGCCGACCGGGGGTGTGCTTAAGCGCCCGAATGCGCCAGGCCCCGGATCACCAGGTCGGCTAGGGCTTCGGCATACTTCTGGGACGGGGGCTCATTCTTCACCAGGAACCGGTAATACAGCGGGCCGTAGAGGGAATCCAGCACCAGGTCGAGGTCGGCGTCCTTACGCAACTGGCCGCTTACCTGCTTCTGCCGCAGCATCTCCTTCGCTTCCCTCCGCCGCGGATCGCTCCAGATGGAGCGGAAGGCCGCCGCCACATCGGGATCGCTCTGCGATGCCGCCAGGAACGATCGCAGCATGCGCCCGCCCCGGCCCGATAGAACGCGCGCGAAGTTCCGTACCTGGGTCGTCAAGTCCTCGCGAAGCAATCCTGTGTCCTTCAGAGGCAGTTCCGGTGCGATCGCTTCCCGGAACGCCTCGATCACCACGGCCGCCTTGTTCGGCCACCAGCGGTAGATCGTGGCCTTGCTCGTACCGGCGCGCTCCGCGATGGCTTCCGCCGTCACCTGGGGGAAGGCGGCTTCGTCCATCAGGTCAAGCGCGGCCTTGAGGATCCGCCGCCGGGCGGATTCGTCCCGCGGCCGTCCTCGCCCGCGCGCGTGCTTTGGTGCCATGGCCATCTCGTGCGACAATCTTGAATATACGAATTTCGAAACGCCTGTGTCTACTATTTCCGTAGCAGGCGTGTGCTCGTGGAGTGATCAGGGATGTGGATCGTACGAGTTGCGCTGGCGCGGCCCTACACGTTCATCGTATTGGCACTGCTGATCCTGATCCTGGCGCCGGTCGTGATCCTGCGCACTCCGACCGACATCTTTCCGGATATCGATATTCCGGTGATCGCGGCCGCCTTCAATTACAACGGCCTGAACGCCCAGGAAATCGAAGAGCGCATCACGTCCATATACGAGCGTTCGCTCACTACCACGGTGAACGACATCGAGCACATCGAATCCCAGTCGATCAACGGGCGCGCCATCATCAAGGTCTTCTTCCAACCCGGCGCCGATATTAACGCCGCGGTGGCGCAGGTGAGCGCCATTTCGCAGCCGATCCTCCGGCAGTTGCCTCCCGGCGCCACGCCGCCGTTTCTTCTCACGTACCACGCCTCGAGCGTCCCCATCCTTCAACTCGGCCTCTCCGGCCGCGGGCTGAGTGAACAGGCGCTGTTCGATTACGGCGTCAACTTCATCCGCACGCGCCTGGTAACCATCCCCGGTTGCGCAATTCCCTATCCCTATGGCGGCAAGCAGCGCCAGATCATGGTCGACATCAACCCCGCGGCGTTGCAGTCCAAGGGGCTCTCGCCCGCCGATGTGACCAGGGCTATCGCCAATCAGAACCTCATCATCCCTGCCGGCACTTCGAAGATCGGCCAGTTCGAGTACGATGTGGATCTGAATTCCAGCCCCGCCACGGTGGAGGCGTTCAACGACTTTCCCATCAAGGTGGTGAACGGGTCTCCCGTCTACATCCGCGACATCGGGCATGTGCGCGACGGCTTCTCTCCGCAGACCAATATCGTCCGGCAGGATGGCCGCCGGGCGGTGCTACTCACGGTGATGAAGTCCGGAAACGCCTCGACGCTTTCGGTGGTGGATGGCGTCCGCAAGCTTCTTCCGGCGGTCGCCGCCACGCTGCCTCCGGAATTGAAGATGCAGCCGCTAGCCGATCAATCCATCTTCGTGCGCGCTTCCATCAACGGGGTCATCCGCGAGGCGGTCATCGCCGCATGCCTCACCGGGTTGATGATCCTGCTGTTCCTCGGCAGTTGGCGCAGCACCCTGATTATCGCGATCTCCATCCCGCTCTCCATCCTGACGTCCATTATCGTGCTCAGTTTCCTGCACGAAACCATCAACATCATGACGCTGGGAGGCCTCGCCCTGGCGGTGGGAATCCTGGTGGACGACGCCACGGTAGAGATCGAAAACGTCAACCGCAACCTGGACCAGGGCAAGGAGATCGAAAGGGCGATCCTCGACGGCGCCTCGCAGATCGCGGTCCCCGCGCTGGTCTCCACGCTCTGCATCTGCATCGTTTTCCTCCCTATGTTCTTTCTCAGCGGCGTGGCGCGCTACCTCTTTGTGCCCCTTGCCGAAGCCGTCGTGTTTGCGATGCTGGCCTCCTACGGCCTGTCGCGGACCCTGGTCCCGACCCTGGCGAAGTACCTGTTGCGACTCCAGCACCACGGCCCCACCCGCAATCCCCTGGTCCTTCTCCAGAGGGCGTTCGAGCACGGCTTCGATCATCTCCGCGAGGCCTACCTGGCCGTCCTCGCAATGCTGGTTCGCCGCCGCGCCATCATTGTGCCGCTCTTTCTGCTCGCCTGCCTTTCGAGCTTTTTGCTTTACCCGTGGATCGGCCAGGATTTCTTTCCGGTGTCGGATACCGGCCAGTTCAAGCTGCACCTGCGCGCCAAGACCGGAACCCGCATTGAAGAGACCGCCCGCATCTGCGACCTGGTCGAGCGGTCCATCCGCCGCCAGATCCCGAGCGATCAGCTGCTCAATATACTCGACGAGATCGGGTTGCCCTACAGCAGCATCAATACCATTTACAGCAATTCGGCGCCGGTGGGATCGGCGGATGCCGATATCATGGTCTCGCTCACCCGGGACCATCGCCCCACCGAAAATTTCGTGCACGCCCTCCGGGCCAGCCTGCCGCGCGAATTTCCGGGCACCGAATTCTACTTCCTGCCCGACGATATCGTCAGCCAGATTCTCAACTTCGGACTTCCCGCCCCCATCGATGTCCAGATCGTCGGCAAGAACGTGGGCGCGAACCGCGACCTGGCGGATCGCATCATGAACCAGATGCGCCGCATCCCAGGCATCGCCGACCTCCGCATCCAGCAGACCTTTGACCAGCCGAAGCTGCACATCTTCACCGACCGCACCAAGGCGGCCGAGAGCGGCTACACGCAGGCCGACGTGGCTCAGAGCCTGCTGATCTCGCTCAGCGGCAGCTTCCAGACGCAGCCCACCTTCTGGCTCAATCCTCAAAACGGCGTCAGCTACAGCGTGGTCACCGAAACGCCTCAGTACGACGTGCAATCGCTGCAGGCGCTGCGCAATCTGCCGCTCACCGCCGGACGCGCGGGAACGCCGGAAATCCTCAACGATGTCACCTCCATCTCCCGGGGCAATGGAATGGCCGTGGTGAACCATTACGATATCCAGCGCACCATCGATATTTTCGGCGCGGTGGACGGCCGCGACCTCGCGGCCGTAGGCGGAGAAGTGGAGCGCATCGTCGGCGCCAATCGCAAGAACCTGGTGCGCGGCTCGGAGATGGTCGTCCGCGGGCAGATCGATACGATGCATAAATCGTTCTCAGGCCTGGTCGCCGGCCTGATTTTCGCGATCGTTCTGGTCTATCTCCTGATCGTCGTCAATTTTCAATCGTGGCTCGATCCGTTCATCATCATTACCGCGCTGCCGGCCGCGCTCGCCGGCATTATCCTGATGCTCTTTATGACCCGCACCACCCTCAGCGTGCCCGCGATGATGGGCGCCATCATGTGCATGGGAGTTGCAACCGCGAACAGCATCCTGGTGATCAGCTTCGCCAAAGAGACGCTGCTCGAATGCCACGACCCGGTGAACGCGGCGCTGGCCGCCGGGTTCACGCGCTTCCGCCCCGTGATCATGACGGCGCTCGCTATGATTATCGGAATGGTCCCGATGGCGCTCGGAATGGGCGAAGGGGGCGAACAGAATGCGCCCCTGGGCCGCGCGGTCATCGGCGGCTTGCTTTTCGCCACCGTCGCAACCCTGGTCTTCGTTCCGGCGGTGTTCGCTTTGCTGCATGGCCGCCACCGGCCGCCGGCCGCGCCGGAGGTTCCCGTCCATGATTAAGAAGGATGCCGTCGCCCCGGGCGGCCAATCGCCGCCGCGGCTCCCGCCCGCAGCCTGGCTCGCCATCGCGGTCGTGGTCTGCGGACTGGCGGGCGCGCTCGCCTATGCCGTCAAGTCCGGCATCGCATCGCGGGTACACGCTGCGAGCACGCTGAAGGAACAGACCCTGGAGATGGCGGTCCCGACCGTGACCGTGATCCACCCCAAACGCGGTGCGGCCGCCGAAGAGGTAGTGCTGCCCGGCAATGCCCAGGCTTATGTCGCCACGCCGATCTACGCCCGCACCAGCGGCTACCTGAAGGCCTGGTATTTCGATATCGGCGCGCATGTCAAGGGCGGGCAGCTCCTCGCGGAGATCGAAACTCCCGAGGTGGATCGCCAGCTCGACCAGGCGCGTGCCGACCTGGCCACCGCCCGGGCCACCTACGATCTCGCCGGCACTACCGCCGCGCGCTACCAGTCGCTGTTCAAGAGCGACTCGGTGGCGAAGCAGGATGTGGACGACAAGGTGGGCGATCTTCAGGCCAAGAAGGCCATGGTGGATTCGGCGGCCTTCAACGTGCGGCGGCTGGAAGAGACTCAGCGCTTTCAGAAGGTCTACGCTCCGTTCGACGGCGTCATTACCGCCCGCAACATCGATATCGGCGCCCTGATCAACGCCGGGGGGAACTCTCCGGGCCGGGAACTATTCGACATCGCGGCCACCGGCCGGCTGCGTGTCTACATCAACGTGCCCGAGGCGTACTCCCGCCAGATGAGGCCGGGCGGCACGGCCGAACTGACTCTGGCCGAGTTCCCGGGCCGCCGCTTTCCGGGAAAGATCGTGCGCAGCTCCAACTCCATCGATCCGGTATCCCGCACACTGCTGACCGAAGTCGATGTCGACAATCCAGCCGGCGAGTTGCTGCCCGGGGCGTTCCTGTCGGTACACCTGAGGCTGAATTCCGGGGCCGGCGCGGTTGTGATCCCCGTCAACACGCTGAT
Source organism: Bryobacterales bacterium (assembly GCA_963778675.1). Lineage (GTDB taxonomy): Bacteria > Acidobacteriota > Terriglobia > Bryobacterales > Bryobacteraceae > CAWCDJ01. Next base: position 288,844 of record CAVZVI010000014.1, on the reverse strand, counting down.
TTTTCGCGCCGAGGGCATGCGGGTCGCCGTGGTGCGGGGCGCCCGCGCGGAACTGGTGCCGATCGCCATCGGCCGCGATTATGGTACGGAAGTGGAAGTGCTTTCCGGCATCACCCCGCAGGACGCGATCATCGAGAATCCATCGGACTCGCTCACCTCCGGCACCGAGGTACGCGCATCGAAGGCGTCGGACCAGTGATGCGTCTCCCGGCATTCCTCGCTGCTTATACACTGCTGCTCGCGGGCTGCATGGTCGGCCCGAAGTACAGCAAGCCCCCGGTCCCGGCTGCGCCTGCCTTCAGCGAGCAGCCGCCGCAATCGTTCGCGGAGTCGAAAGGGTGGAAGCAGGCACAGCCGGCCGACACCACAATCCGCATGGACTGGTGGCAGCTCTTCGGTAGTTCGGAGCTCGACGCCCTGGAGGCGCAGGTCAACCCTTCCAACCAGACGCTCAAAGCCGCGGAAGCCCGCTTTCGCGAGGCGCGCTCGCTGATTCAACTGGCGCGCTCCGGCCTTTTCCCAACCATCTCGACTACGCCATTTATCACCAGCAACCGTCTCTCGCAGCACGCACCGCTCGGCACGCACGTCGGCGACTTTGGCGAATACACGTTGCCGCTGGACGTCAACTACGAACTGGACGCCTGGGGGCGTATCCGCCGTTCCATCGCCGCCGCCCGCGAAGAGACTCAGGCCAGCGCGGGCGACCTGGAAACCATTCGCCTGAGCCTGCATGCCGAGCTGGCCATCGACTACTTCGAGCTGCGCAGCCTCGACGCGCAGAAGCAGCTTCTGGATCAGACCCTGGTGGCTTATCAGAAAGCCCTCGACCTGACCGAAAGCCGGTTCAATGGCGGATTGAGTTCCCGTGCCGAAGTGGCGCAGGCGCGAACGCAACTGGAGACCACGCGCGCCCAGGACATCGGCGTGGGCGTGGAGCGAGCCGCCTTTGAGCACGCAATTGCGACCCTCACGGGCCGCACCCCGGAGAGCCTCCATCTGGCTCCGGCGCCGCTGGCTTTGACACCGCCGGTTATTCCCGTGGGCGTCCCGTCACAACTGCTGGAGCGCCGCCCCGACATCGCCGCCGCCGAGCGCCGCGCGGCCGAGGCCAACGAACAGATCGGTATCGCGCGCGCAGCCTTCTTCCCGGCGTTGTTACTGACCGCGACCGGCGGCTTCGAAGGCAGCAAGCTGGTCAACTGGCTGAGCTGGCCGAGCCGCTTTTGGGCGGTGGGCCCGGCCATGGCGGAAACGATCTTCGACGCCGGCCGCCGGCGCGCCGTCTCCGAGGGGGCGGCCGCCGTCTACGATGAGTCCGTCGCGAACTACCGCCAGACGGCTCTGACCGCCTTCCAGCAGGTGGAAGACAATCTCGCGGCCTTGCGTATTCTGGAACAGCAATCGCAAGCCCAGAGGGTGGCCGTGGAAGCTGCGCAGCAATCGCTGGAACTCGCGCTCAACCGCTACAAAGGCGGCCTCGTGACTTACCTTGAAGTCATTACCACGCAAAGCACCGCGCTCGAGAACCAGTCCACGGAGGTGGACATCCTCCGCCGCCGCATGGATGCGAGCGTGCTGCTAATCAAAGCGCTGGGCGGCGGCTGGGATGTTTCGAAGCTGCCGCCGACGTAGGTTGCGCTTGCACTATCCTCAACTGATCACCGCCACTTCATGCTCCAGGATCGGGCCGATCTCGAATTCCAGGTCGGTTCCATTCACGCGAAGGGGCCGGCGCTGGCCCGAAGTCAGAAACCGCACGTCCTTGAACGCCGCGCCGCTGGGCCGCTTCAGGGTGACGCGAAAAGGCCCCAGCGGAATCAGGTCGTCGATCGGCGCGCGCCAGGTGGCGCTGTTGGTCAGATTCAGGATATGGAGCACCAGGCGCCCCGGCTGCTCATACAGATGGCAGTCGATCAGCCCCGCGCCCCGGACCGTCAGGGGCATCCGGTCACCCGCCAGCCATCGCAGGATGTTGGCCAGCAGGTTGCCATGATCCGGCAGGTTATCCTGCGCGAAACGGCGATCCAGGTCTGCCGGCAGATAAGCGACTCTGCCGCCGCCCGGGGCAGTCACGAGTACCAGCCCCGGAACACTGGTCTTTTCCTGGCGCATCCAGGCCGTCTCGGGCGGATAGATCGGGAAGGGCGGAATGTACGTCAACGGTACTGCCGCACCGGCATCGACCCGGAGCGGCAGAAGCACACCACCGAACGGCAAAATGTCGGTCTCATCGAACCCCTGCAACACGGGATGGCGCGAGCCTTCCGGCGCCGGCTCGCTGCCGGATTTCGGCCCGTACACCTTGGCGCGCAATTCCGGCGACAACCGTAAGTACGTATGGACTTCCTGCGACGGATTGCGCCCGGCCTTACCGGCCTCCGCCTGATCAGTGACATGAGCGCCGAACAACTGGGCCAGGCCGAAATCCGGACGCGTATCGCCGGACTCGGTATACAGGCTGGTGCATCCGGTCGCGAGCAGTGATCCGCCTTTTCCCACGAATCGGCGTACGCGCTCGCAGTCGGCATCCGACAAGGCTCCGACATTGGGCAGCGCCAGAACCGGAATCCGGCCGGGGTCGCGCTCGATGTCCGCAACGTTGATGGGGACGTATGGAATGCGCGCCCGTACCAGCGCCTGCACAATGCCGCGATACGGAAGCTCGGTCAGCGCGTTCGCGCGGTCCCGGCCGAAGAAATCCGTACTGTCCTGCGACCACACAACCCCTACCGCGGCCACCGGCTTGCGATCGACGAGGAATTCCTGGTGGACCTTATAAAACTGCATCATGGGACCGGGGGTGTGATACATCCTCCGGTCTTCGTGGTACGCGCCCACCATGTGCCACCAGGGCTGAATGCCTCCCGCAAAGCCGGCCGCCATCCACATGCGAGCCTCCGCCGCCGGCTTGCTGGCCACGCGAAATGTGGGCCGCCCCGCCTGGTACAGGGCCATACTTTCCGGAATCAGTTTGTCCCAGCCGAGGATGTTGTGGATCAGCTTGCCCATCTCGGCATTCTGCTGAAATCCACCCGCGTCGCTCCGGGCCTGGTGATCCAGCAGAATCATCTCGGCCCGCTGGCAAATGCCCTTATAGTCCCGGAATTGCATGCTCTGGTTGGCGATCGAGCCGCTGTTCATGCCGATCCACAGGCAATGCGGGCCTCCGGCTTGCTGGACAACCCGGTTATTCAGATCCCACACCTCCAGGCGCCGGCGGTAGTTCCACTGGATCCACTGTCGGTAGACAGGGTTCTCCCAGTCGGCCCTGGCCGGCAGCTCCACGCCCGTTGCCGATCGGAACTTAGTCGAACAGTTCCGGCAATAGCAGATGCGATCACGGCTGAGACCGCTCCAACTGTTATCCGCGAATCCTTCCGGGTGTGAGCGCTCGATGATTTCACGCATAACTCCCGGAAGATACTCGTCGTAATAAGCGCTGTTGATGCAACTGATATATTTATCGGCGGCGCGGTAAGGTGCTCCGGCGGAGTCGACTGTAAACCAGTCCGGGTGCTCGTGGTAGAAGTCCTCGCCGGCCCGGTTCGAATCCATGCGCGCCAGCACCACCAGGCCGTCTTCGTGCGCGGCCTTGGCCAGTTCGCCATAGAGGTCGCGGCCTTGTAGAAACTCCGCCCGGTGCTGCAGCGGATACCGGCTGGGGTAGTAAGCCACGATTCCGCCGGCATTGATAATGACACCCTGGACATCCGTGGCTTTCCAATACTGTCGCCACCAGGCGATGTCATAGCGAACCGGGTCCTTTTCGGTGATGTTCGTCTGACCCCAGCGGTACGTGCGCCGGAACCAGGGCGCCGCGTCAGCCGGCGCGGAAGAAGCGCTCTGGTCGCTGAGCGCACCCAGAGCCGCGGCCCCGGCCAGGTTTGTCTGGAGGAATTCGCGCCGCGTCGCGGAGCGGCTGCCGGAATCTTGGTCATTCATGGTGCGAGATCCTGTGAGGACGATGCAACGATACAGGGCCGGCGCCGAGTATGTCAACCGCGCGACTGCCTCGAGCCGCGCCCGGGGACGCCGGTCCGGCGTCCTTCACTTGCCAATTCGCGGCGCGTACAATAGAAACTTGCTGAATCAACATCTGAACGATGATTTCATATTATGAAACAAAAGGCCGTTGAGTGCGAGCAAAAGCAGGATTATCACGTCCAGGTGCTTGATCGGGTGTTTCGCATCCTCGACGAACTGGCCGACTGTTCCACGGAACTGCCCGGCGCCGAGCTCTCCGACCGGGTGAAGCTGCACCGCAGCACGACCCATCGCCTGCTGGCGGTGTTGGAAAAGAACCGGTTCGTCGAACGGAACCCGGAAACCGCGCGGTACCGGCTAGGTTGGCGGCTGTTTGAATTGGGTGTTATCGCGACCGCGCGCCTTGATCTGTACGAGCGCGCCAAACCCCAGCTCCTTCGGCTTGTGGAGGAAACCGGGGAAACTGCCCATATCGGCGTGTTGCGGCAGGGCGAAGTCATTTCCCTGCTGAACGCCGAAGGAAAGCGATCCGTGCGCACCCCGGCTACCGTCGGACGGCGGACTCCGCCACACTGCACCTCCCAGGGCAAAGCCATCCTGGCATTTGCCAAGCCGGAACAGATTGAAGCGGCTATCGACTGGCACCGGTTTACGCGCTACACCGATAACACCATAACGGATGCGTCCCGCTTCCGCACCGAATTGGCGCTGGTGCGGCGCCGCGGCTATGCCGTGGACAACGAGGAGTTTGAACCGGGGCTCCGCTGCATCGGTGCCCCGGTACGCGACTATAGAGGCGAGGTGATCGCCGCACTCAGCATTGCGGGCCCCAGCTTCCGAATCGGGGGCCAGCAGATCGCGGCGCTCAGCCAGTTGGTGATGGCCGCCGCCGACCGCCTTTCCGCTTCCATGGGATACGGCGGCAAGGCTGAATCAGAAAGGAAACCGACCAACCCATGAGCGCTCTGATGGAACCGAAACCGTCATTCTCGATCACCGTTCCCGAGGGACCGCTGGAGCGGGAAATTCTTACCGGGCCAGCGCGCGCCTTCCTTGCCGCGCTCTCCCTCAAATTCGAAACCTCGCGCAGGGAACTGCTGGCGCGCCGCGCCTCGCGGCTCGCCGAACTGAAAGACGGCGCTACTCTGGATTTCCTGCCGGCGACCGCGGACGTACGGGCTAGGGACTGGCGCGTGGCGCCCATACCCGCTGACCTCGACGACCGGCGCGTCGAGATCACCGGTCCGGTCGACCGGAAGATGATCATCAATGCGTTCAACTCCGGCGCGAATGTCTTCATGGCGGATTTCGAGGACTCCAATTCGCCCACATGGCGGAACTGCCTGGAAGGCCAGGCGAACCTTCGGGACGCGGTACGGGGAACGATCGCCTACGACAGTCCGGAGGGCAGGCAGTACCGGCTGAGCGATCATCCCGCGGTGCTGTTCGTCCGGCCGCGCGGCTGGCACCTGGTTGAGAAACACGCGCGGGTCGGCACGGATGCGATCTCGGCTTCGCTGTTCGACTTCGGGCTGTTCCTGTTCCATAATGCCGCCGCGCTGCTCGAGCGCGCCAGGCGTCCGTATTTCTATCTTCCAAAACTGGAGAGTCACCTCGAGGCGCGGCTGTGGAACGACGTGTTCCGTTTCTCGCAGGATTACCTGAACATTCCCAATGGATCCATCCGGGCCACGGTGCTCATCGAAACCATCCCCGCCGCTTTCGAAATGGACGAGATCCTGTTCGAGCTTCGCGATCACTCGGCCGGACTGAACTGCGGACGCTGGGACTACATCTTCAGCTTCATCAAGAAATTCGCGCATCGCGCCGACTGGGTGCTCCCCGACCGCGCGCAGGTTACCATGGACCGGCATTTCCTTAAGTCCTACGTGGACCTGCTGATCCATACCTGCCACCGGCGCGGCATTCACGCCATGGGCGGCATGGCAGCCCAGATACCCATCAAGCGCGACCCGGCGGCCAACGAGCGTGCGCTCGACAAGGTGCGGCAGGACAAGCTGCGTGAGGTTCAAGCCGGACACGATGGCACCTGGGTCGCCCACCCCGGGCTGGTGCCCGTTGCAAAGGAGGTCTTCGACAGGCACATGCCTCAGGCAAATCAACTGGGGCGCCTGCGCGACGACGTGATGGTCACGGCCGCCGACCTCCTGCAGGTTCCGGAAGGACAGATCACCGCCGCCGGCCTGGAGGTGAATATCGACGTCGGAATTCAGTACCTGGAGGCCTGGCTCGGCGGCAACGGCTGCGTGCCGATCTACGACCTCATGGAAGATGCCGCCACAGCGGAAATTTCGCGCGCCCAGTTGTGGCAATGGGCGCACCATGGCGCCCCGATGGCCGATGGTACGCGCCTGAGCGTAGATCGCGTCACGTCGGCCATCCCGCGCGTGCTGGAGAAGACCCGCGAGCGCGTAGGCGCCGCCCGCTTCGCCGAAGGCCATTTCCCGAGGCTGCGCGCCTGTTCGACCAGATGACGAGAAGCGAGGAATTCCCGGAATTCCTCACCCTCGCCGCGTACGAACACATCGATTAAGACCGGCCGCGGCCCTGGAATTTCATATTGTGAAATCAATTCCCTTCCTATGAGATTCTGGCCAGAAATTCTGGAGCCGCGCCCGAAAGATATTGTATTGAAGCACTTGACGAACCCGCCCGCACTCGCTCTCGGTTCCAACCGGCACAAGTTACCTGCCCGCTCTCACGGATTTACTTGACACTCTCCGCCGCATTCAGTATTGTTCAGGCCGCGAACCTGGATGTCCTACGTTCGCATGTATTGGGAGTGCGGAGGAGGCATTATGAGGTTAGCGGGAGCGATTACCGCCTGCGCGCTGTTTCTTTGCGCCGGAGTCATGTGGGCGCAAGTCGATATCGGCAGCGTTTCCGGAACCGTCGTCGATCCGACGAACGCCGTCGTCCCCGGCGTGAAGATCACTGCCCGCAACGAGGGCAATAAGACCATCCAGGAAACTACCACTAACAGTTCCGGGTATTACACCTTTCCCGGCTTGATGGTCGGTGACTATAGTATTACCGCCGAAGCAAAAGGCTTCCAGAAATATCTTCATAGCGGCATCCATCTGAACGCGGCGGACCATCTGAGCGTTCCGATCCGGCTCGCAGTCGGCGAGGTGAGTCAAACTCTGGAGGTAAGTGACACCGGGGCTCAAGTAGTCAGTCTGGAGCCGTCCACCGGAGGCACTGTCACGTCCTCCCAAATCCAACAGCTCGAGGTCAATGGGCGGAACCCTGTTTACCTGACTCTCCTCGTGCCGGGCGTTGTGGGCACGAACATCGGCACGTTTGACCCCGACAGCGTCAGCAGCGGTGCTTTCAGTATGAATGGCGGCCGGACCGATGCGTACAACGTGTACGTGGATGGAGCGGTCGCCACGCGCACCCGATCATCCGGCTCCATGCTGGGAGCCCAAGACCTCAATTCCGTCCAGGAAGTGCAGGTTCTGACGGGGAACTTCGATGCGGAGTACGGCCGGGCCACTGCCGGCCAAATCCGGTTCGTGACCAAGAGCGGCACCAGTTCGTTTCACGGTGAAGTCTACGAGGCGCTCCGCAATGCCGCGTTCGATACGAACACCTGGTCGCGCAACCTGAGCCCTCTGGCCAGTCAGAACTCCGCTCCACCCAAGCAGAATTACAACGACTTCGGATTCGATGTCGGTGGACCTGTTTTCATCCCCCACGTCTTCAATACCGACCGCAGCAAACTGTTCCTCTTTTGGGCCGATGAGTGGATCAAGCGCCGCTACGAATCCGAGCACACCGGGACAGTACCCACGGCCGAAATGAGGACCGGCGATTTGAGTTCCCTGCTCTCCGCCAGCAACCCTTTCTTCGGAAAGGCCAGGGTTGCCACCGACCCGACTACCGGCAAACCGTTCCCAGGCAACATCATTCCTGCCAGCCAGCTCAGTAACCAGGGGGCTGCGCTGCTGAATGCATACCCGCTGCCGACGCCGGGGTTCCAGCAAGGCTCCTCCAACTGGATCCAGACGTTCGGCGTTCACTCCAACCTGAACAAGACCACCTTCAAGGCGGACTATTACATCAACAGTAAGAACCACCTTTACGTGCGCGGCACACTCATACCCTGGACTTTCAACGGACCAACGGAAGGAACCTTCGGCCTGTTCCAGTCGCTTTGGTCGCGTCCCAACCGCACCGGAATCGTCGATCTCACCACCACTTTCTCCGCTACGCTGCTGAACGACTTCTCGATTTCCGTCAATTCCGACGGAAAGGGCTCCATCAATCCGAACCCCAGTTGCGGGGCCTATTGCGACCGCGGAACGTATGGGATCAATTATCCATACCTGTTCCCGGGAACGAAGCTGTTTGGGCCCAAACTGCCCACCATCGCGGTCACCGGCCTGACCACGATCGATACCGGCCCGTATCCCGGCTTCTGGTCCGGGTTTGTCTATGATCTCAACGATAACGTCACCAAGATCTGGGGCAACCATACCGTTAAGTTCGGCGGTACTTTCGAGCGTGCCGGCCAGAATGACCTGATTCAGCTCACGACGGCGAGCGCGCCGCAGACCAACAATCAAAACGGCCAGTTCCGTTTCCTGGATACGGGCGCGGCCAACACGAGCGGCCTTGGCATTGCCAACGCCCTTCTCGGAAATTTCAACGACTATTCCGAGATTGGCGCCAAGCCGGAAACCCCGTGGATCGCCAACTCTCTCGACCTCTTCGTTCAGGATGTGTGGCAGGCAACGCGCAAGTTGACCATACACTACGGAGTCCGCTACTCCCTTTGGCCGGCCTGGTACACAACCAACGGCACGATTGCGCAGTTCGAGCCGGCCTACTACGATCCGAAGCAGGCCGCGACCCTCAATCCGAAGACCGGATTCATTACCAGCGGGTCCCCGTACAACGGTATCGTGCTGCCCGGCAGCGGACCGTCCGCGGATGCGCTGAAGCGCTTCCCCTTCCTGAGCCAGCCGCAGTATCAGGCGCTCTACCACGATCTGCCCGGCGGCTTCGCACCCACCCAGTGGAACTTGTTCCAGCCGCGCTTAGGTTTGGCTTACCAGATCAGCTCGAACACAGTCCTGCGCGTCGGAGCCGGATACTTCGCGGATCGAACCATGATCAATCGCGATACGGCGCTCGGCGGCAATCCTCCGTTCATGCAGCAGACCACTCTGGTCAACGGGAACGTGGCCAACCTGGCCAGCGCCGCGGCCGCGGTTTCGCCCTTCACGATGACCATTAACGGCCCCAACAATGTCTGGCCCACGGCCTGGGAGTACAACGCCACCCTCGAGCGCCAGTTTGGACACGGGATTACGGTCTCGGCCGGATATGTCGGCAATCGCGGCCTTCACCTGCAGAGGAAACGGAACATCAACCAGATGCTGCAGCCGGGTACCACCTATGCCAATCCCTCGGTTAACCCCAACGCGTTACGCCCTTACCTGGGCGGCGGCATCATCGATATCTCCGAGAACTCCGGACGCTCTCGGTATAACTCATTTCAAACCACGGTTCGGAAAGTGACCGGGTCGCTGATGATCAGCGCCTCCTACACTTATTCCCGGTCCCTGGATAATACGTCTTCGCTGACGGACGTGCTGCCCAATGCGTATAACGATACGACCTACTGGGGTCATTCCGATTTCAACATCCCTCAGGCCCTGACGGTCAGCTACACGTATCACCTGCCGTTTCAGGGCAGGAATCCATTTACCAAGGCGGTCATCGGCGGTTGGACCGTGTCCGGCATTAATCAGTTCGAGTCCGGTACACCATTCTCCGTGCGTCAGAACATCGACTATGCGGGCATCGGAGCGGGCAGCGGCAATCAATTCTGGAACGTGACCGGCGATCCGAACGGCTGTTCCACCTCCTTCGTACCGAACAAAGGGGCCGCCGTCTACTGCAAGACTGCATTCACGGCACCGGCACAGGGGACATTCGCAACGGGAAACTCCAGAAACATTTTCAGCAACCCGGGATTCTGGCAGTGGAATCTCGCCCTGCACAAATCGTTTCCGATGCCGATCCGGGAGGGCTCCCGGCTCGAATTCCGCGCCGAGACCTACGATTTCCTGAACCATCCGAACTGGGGTTCGGTCAATTCCAACCCGGTGAGTTCGACCTTTATGATGGTCACGTCCAAATCGGGCAACCGGAACCTGCAGTTCGAGTTGAAGCTGGCATTTTGACGGGACTCACTGACTCGCTCACTGCCGGCAGGCCCCGCCCAGCTTCGCCGTGAACGCGGCCCCTTGCATATTGGCCGCGACGCGGCACGCGTCTGTAACCAGGCTGCCGGCGTCGCGGCTTTGCGGAAAGCGGGCGCGATACGACTCGGCAAGCTGCACCGCATGGGCGAAAGCTGTCTCACTATGCGGGCGGTCGCCCATCAACTGCAGAAGTTCCGCAAGCCTGAGCGTAGTCACGGCCAGTCCGGATGCGGCGCGCTGATCGCGCGGATCGGCGGCAGCCACCTCGGCCCGAATCTTCTCTGCTCGCCGGTATTGCTCCAGCCCTTCGGGCAGCTTTCCCATCCGGCGGTAGATGAGCCCGATGTCGGAATAGCCATAGGACAAATCCATCCGCGCACGCGCATCCAAGGGCCGGGCCGCGACCTTTCGCTCGTCGATGGCCACCGCCGCCTGATACTCCGCCAGGGCGGCGGGCAGATCGTTGGTAACCACGAGTATCGCTCCCAGCCGCTTGTGGTACAGCGCCGCGTTTTCCTGATAGGAAGGCGGCGTGTCGGCCAGCGCCTTCCGAAGATAAGTCATCGCCTCGGCCGGCCGCGACTGCCCTTGCAGACAGGCGGCCATTTCGTATTCGGAGATCGCCAGCTCATTGCGGATCTCGGAATCGTCCGGCTTCTCGCGGATCAACTGCTCCACGATCGCCGTGGACGCCCTCACGTGTTCCAGCCTCTCTTCTGGCGCGACTTCGAGGTCGCTGAACATGCGGTGGGTCCGTGCCAGTTCGCGGCGAAATACCAGCGACCCGGGGTCCGCCTCCAGGACTTGCGTGCGCAGATCGAGCGCCTTCCGCAGGCTCTCGACGGCGGCCTTGGGCTGGCCGAGATTCGAAACGCCGCGAACCCCTTCGAGAGTCGCCACTCGCTCATAGCCGGCCGCCAGGTCCCGCTGGAGCGCTGGATTGGCGTGGGCCCCGGCCGCCAGGGCGTCGAGATATTGCAGGCTGCGGGTAAGCAGCAACTGCTGTACCCCCAGGGAGCCCTGCAGATCGCGGATCCCATCGTGGAACTCGTAGAGCACCGAGCCTGCCAGCTGGCGCGCCAGTTCGAACCTTTGCTCTGCCAGCCGCCGTTCCTGCCCCGCCACCCGCGCCTGCCAGAGCGCCGCCGTCAGCCCGCCTACCAGCGACAGCGTCACCGCCGCCACGGATGCCACGAGCAGTTTGTTGCGCCGCGCGAACCGCGACGCGCGGTACCAGTAGGAAGCCGGACGCGCCAGCACCGGCAGGCCGTCCAGGTGCCTCTGCAGGTCGGCCGCAAATCCATCCACGTAGGCGTACCGGCGGCCCGGCTCTTTCTCCAGGGCTTTCGCCAGGATGTCGTCCAGGTCGCCCTTCAGCGTCTCGCGCGGGACGCCTCCTTCCGCCGCCACCGTGCTCGCCCGCGGCGGGGAATCCAGGCAGACGGCGCGCTCGATTGCCGCCGGCGTGCGCGTTTCGATGTGGTGGGGGCGGCTGCCGGTGAGCAGTTCGTAAAGCACCGCGCCGAGGGAGTACACGTCGGTGGCGGTAGTCACAGGCTCGCCGCGCACCTGCTCGGGGCTGGCGTAATCCGGGGTCAGCGGGTGCGCGCCGCCAAAAGCCTGTGTGACCTCCGGCTCCACGGTATCCGCGCCGAAGATCTTCGCGATCCCGAAATCCAACAGCTTGGGCTCGCCTTCCGGCGTGATGAGGATGTTGGACGGCTTGAGATCCCGGTGCACCACCAGGTTGCGATGAGCGTGGGCCACGGCGCCGCACACCTGCAGAAACAGGCGCAGCCGGTCGCGGACCGTCAGGCTGCCCGCGCGGCAGTATTCGTGGATGGGCTTCCCCTCCACCCACTCCATCACGAGGTAAGGACGTCCGTCGGCTGTAGTGCCGCCGTCCAGCAGGCGGGCGATGTTGGGATGGTTCAGCATCGCCAGGGCCTGCCGTTCGATCCGGAAACGCTCGATCAGAGGCTGGGTCGCCAGTTCCACCCTCACCAACTTGATGGCCACCACCTGGCGGTAGTCGTTGTCGCGCCGCGCGCGGTACACCACCCCCATGCCTCCGCGCCCCGCCTCTTCCAAAACCCGGTAAGGGCCGATGTGGGCCTCATCCAGGCCCGGCACGGCGCGCATACCCGGCTCGAGAAAGCCGCCGGACTCTTGCAGAGCCGCCAGCAGGTCTTCCACTTCACCCCGCAGGGATGCGTCGTGGCCGCACTGCTCTTCCAGGTAGTGCGCGCGCCGGTCGCCCTCCATCCCGGAAGCCGTGAACAGGATCGCCCGCACCTGTTGCCATCGTTCGGCGGTCATCAACTCGAGCCTTTCAACCGCCGGTAGAGCCACGCCTTGGCGGTGACCCAGTCGCGATTCACCGTGGCCGGCGAAACGCCCAGCGCCGCGGCCGTCTCCTCGATGCTGAGACCGGTGTAGAAGCGCATCTCGATGACCCGGGCCTGCTGCGCGTCGAGGTCCGCCAGTGCGTCCAGAGCCGAGTCCAGCGCCAGAACGTCCACCGTGTCGAGCCCCGGAGCCGCCGCGGGTGTATCCAGGTCCAGCCGCTCCGCCAGCCCTCCCCGCTTCGAGGCGCGCCGCCGCCGTGCGTGGTCCACCAGAATGCGGCGGATCATCTGCGCCGCAATCGCGAAAAACTGCGCGCGGTTGCGCCACTCCGTGCGCTCCTGGTCCACCAGCCGCAGATAGGTTTCGTGAACCAGGGCGGTGGGCTGCAGCGTGTGCCCGGGTGGTTCGTGGCCCAGTTGGCGGCGCGCTACGCTGTGCAGTTCCGCATAGACCAGCGGCATCAGGCGGTCCAGCGCGCTCCGGTCTCCCTTCCCCCAGTCGATCAGAAGTTCTGTGACGGGGCTTTGTGGCATCGGCGGAATCCTAGAACGGGATTTTACCAGACACCAAAACTTGCGGGGGCTTAATCGATCAGGCCGTTGCGCACGGCGAACCGCACCAACTCGTTGATGCTGTGCAGGTTCAGCTTTTCCATGATGCGGCCGCGATGTGCGTCCACGGTGTACACGCTGAGGTTGAGGATGACCGCGATCTCTTTGTTGGTCTTGCCTTCCGCCAGCATCTGCAGCACTTCGCGCTCGCGGCTGCTCAGCAGATCCACCGGGTTCGTTACGTGCCGCCGGTAATCGTTGAGCACGGCGTCGGACACCGCCGGGCTGAGGTAGCCCTCGCCGGAAGCCACCGCCCGCACCGCCGCCAGCAGGTCGGGCGCGGGCGAATCCTTCAGCAGATACCCTCGCGCGCCGGCCCGCAGAATTTCGCGGACGTAGACCGAGTCCTTGTGCATGCTGAGCGCGACCACGCGGGCGTGCGGCGCCGCGGCCGAAAGCCGGCGCGTCGCCTCGATGCCGTTCAATTCCGGCATGGCGACATCCATCACCACCACATCGGGGTGAAGCTGCTCAGACAGTTCCACGGCTTCGCGGCCGTTACCCGCCTCGCCGACGATCTCCATATCGGGCTGCGCGCTCAGGATCATCTTGAATCCCTGCCGCACCACTGCGTGATCGTCAGCCAGCAGAATCCGTATGCGTTTCATCGCGGCTCGGTAGTTCAATTAAAACACCATGCCGCGAGCGGCAGGGGGCGGCGGGCGTCACAACTGGCGCAGGTAGGCCACCAGATCCTGCATTTGCTGCCTGGTGAGCACGTCTGCGAACGGCGGCATCCCCCGGCCTCCGTCATCGATCACGGAGACGATGTTCTGCTCGGATGCTGGTTTCCCGTTGGCCAGTTTGCCGCGTTGGAAGAGTCCCTTCAATCCCGGGCCGGCTTTCTTTGTACTGGTGGTTTCGTGGCACATGGCGCAGTGAGCCTCGAAGACGCGCTCGCCCGGTGCCGTGCCGGACTCGGCGGTTCCCTTACGGCCGGTCTCACCCATCATGCCCCGGCCACGCATCATGCCCCGGCCATTCATCATTCCGCGCCCGCCGCCCATCATCGCACCCATGCCGGCTCCCGGCATACCTCCCCGGGACCATAACGGGATGCCGTCGGAGTCCCGCAAGGTGATGTGTTTCCCACCGCTCGAGATCTCCCGCGCAATGATCAGCGGCCGTCCATTTACCGTCACCTTCGAGCCGGTCACTTCCACCGGTTCGCCCTTCGACAGGGCGAACTGCTTCTCTTTCAGGAAGGCTGCGGGCCCAACGTGGACGTCCGCGGTCTCCGCGTCGGATTTCACAAGCATCCGCACGATGCGCCAGTTTCCCGGCCCGCGGATCTCCGAAACCTCTTCCACAGTTCCTTTCAATGTAGTTGCCGTGGCCGGATCGTAGTGCCGCGTCATCGCCATGGGCATTTGGCCCCAGGCGGCGGGAACCAGAAGCGCCAGCGCGGGAACCAATGCGATAACGTTCCCTTTGCTCATCAGGGTCCCTCGAGATATACGGAAGAATCCGTCTACTGTCCCAATGCTAATAGAGAGACGCCTGGGCGGACAATAGCGAATTTGCGCAGATTGTTCGAATGCAGCCGGTTCTGCGCCCGGCTAAGCCGGGAGGGTGAGCACCTTCGGCGCGTCAAGCATCTGGCGTACCTTTTGTAGCAGTGCCTCGGGGGTGAAAGGCTTGTCCATAAGATCAAGACCCTCGGAGAGCGGGATGTTCGTTCGGTCGGAGTACCCGGATATGTACAACACCTTGGTCTCCGGTCGCGAGGTGCCCATCGCCTGGGCTAGTTCCCACCCGCCCATCAGTGGCATCACCAGGTCGGTGATCATCAGATGGATTCGCCCCTGATGGGCCGCGGAGACGGTGAGAGCTTCGCGGCCATGGCGTGCCGCCAGTACGGTGTAACCGCTCAGCCGCAGGAACTCGCAAATCAAATTGCGGATTGCGTCCTCGTCCTCGACCACCAGGATTGTCTCGCAGCCGCGATTCGCACCGGCGGGTGCCGTCTTCTTCTCGCCGGCCGGCGCCCCCTTCGTCTGAGGCAGGTAAATGTGGAAACTGGTTCCCTTGCCGGGTTCGCTTTCGACCACAATCGCCCCGCCGCCCTGCTGGACGGTCCCGTAAACGGTCGTCAAGCCCAACCCTGTTCCTTTGCCGAGTTCCTTGGTGGTGAAGAACGGCTCAAAGATGTGCCCCTGGATCTCGGCATCCATCCCGCAGCCCGTATCGCGGACCGTCAGGCGAATGTGCGGGCCAGGCTGGAGCGGCCGATTCAGACGCGCGAAGTCTTCGTCTACGACGACCGCGGTGACGGCAAGCGTGAGCCTTCCGCCATGCGGCATGGCATCCCTCGCGTTCAGTACCAGGTTCAGCACTGCCTGTTCGATCTGGTCGCGCTCGGACCGGACCAGGCACGGCTGCTCGCCGGTTTCGAGGACCAGTTCGACATTCTCGCCCACCACGCTGCGGAGCATGTTCTCCAGTTCGCGAAGCACCACGTTGAGGTCCAGCAGTTTGTGGTGAGTCATCTGCCGGCGGCTGAAAGTCAGCAGTTTCCGGGTGAGTGAGGCGGCCTGCTCGGCCGCCCGGGTAATCTGCGCCAGCAGTTTCAACTGCTCCTCTTTACCGGCCAGGCTCATTCCCAGCAATTCGCTGTAGCCGACAATCACACCCAGGAGGTTGTTGAAGTCATGCGAAATTCCGCCAGCCAGTCGCCCGACTGCCTCCATCTTCTGCGAGTGCCGCAATTGTTCCTCCAGGCGCTTCCGCTCGGTGATGTCGGCGGCAATGCCAATAACGGCATAAGGCTCGCCCGCCGCGTCCGAGAGAGGGGCCTTGATTGTCAGGAAGGTCCGGGGACCCGCGGCCGCGGGCACGAGTTCCTCCACCTCCCGGACGGCTCGGGCATCCAGTGCCTGCCGGTCGTAGGCACGGAAAGCCTCTGCCGTTTCTTTGGAGAACAGGTCGAGGTCCGTTTTGCCGATAATGGATTCCTGCCCGAGGCCGAACAGCCGCTCATAAGCGGGATTAACCATTATGTAGCGGCCTTGTAGATCCTTGACAAAGATCACTGTTGACAGATTATCCAGGAGTGATTGAAGCAGATGCTGGCTCTCGCGCAAGGCCTGATTGGCCTGGAGGAGGTCGTCCGTTCGTTTCCGGATACGGCTTTCCAATTCGGTGTGAGCGCGCCGCAATGCTTCCTGGGACTGGCCCCGCCCGAGCGCGTACCGGATCGAGCGGACCAGCATGCCGGCGTCCACCTGCCCTTTAATGAGATAATCCTGCGCACCCTCCTGCACAGACCGGAGAGCGGTCTCTTCGTCGGAAAAGCCGCTCAACACCACGACTACGATTCCCGGCGCGGCCTCGTGGACGCGGCGTAGGGTTTCCGAACCGCTGCTATCTGGCAGGTTCAGGTCCAGCAGGACGAGATCGATTCCATTCGAAGATAGCCGTCTGGTCGCCTCCGACAGGGTTTCGACCCACGCCAGGTCGAGAGACATCCCCTTTGCCCCGGCCAGTAGCCCCCGGATCAGGGCCGCATCGCCGGGGTTGTCCTCTACCAGCAAAACGTGGATTTGATTGTTAGCCATTGCCGTCCTCCCGAGCCCGATCGGGCAAGGTAAAGAAAAACGTGGATCCCTTCCCTGGCTCCGACTCCACCCAGATCTTTCCCTCGTGACGGTTAACGATCTTCCTGCAAATTGCCAGGCCGATGCCCGTGCCTGGATAATGCCGCCTGCCGTGGAGGCGTTGAAAGATGAGGAAGATCCGGTCGAAGTCCTGCCGCCCGATACCGATTCCGTTGTCCTGGACTGCGAATTGCCAGCCGCCTTCTACACGCTCCGCCCTGATCTGGATCTCGGGGGCCTCTTCACCCCGGAACTTGATAGCGTTGGAAATCAGGTTCTGGAACAACTGAAGCAACTGAGTTCCATCTGCAGGTACTTTCGGGAGAGGGCCGCAGGTGATCCGCGCTCCACTTTCGTCGATGGCGTTCTGGAGATTCGCGATCGCCTGGCTGACAGCCGAGGCGCTATCGGCGGGGGCGGAATTTACTGGTGGGCAGCCTACCCGTGAATACGCCAGCAGATCGTCGATGAGCATCTGCATCCGCTTTACGCCATCCACGGCGTAGTGGATATACTCTTTTCCCTCGGCGTTGAACAGGCCGCTGTAATTCCGCTCGAGCAGCAGCACATAGCTTCCAACCATCCGTAGGGGCTCCTGCAAGTCGTGGGACGCAACGTAGGCGAACTGCTGCAGCTCGGTGTTGGAACGGGCCAGTTCCCGGGAGCGTTGCGCCAGCAGCATTTCGGTGCGGCGCCGCTCCGCGACCTCCAATTCCAGCATCTGGTTGCTCTTCGTCAGGTCGCTGGTTCGTTCGAGCACTCGCGACTCGAGCTCGTCGCGGGCTCTTCGCAGGTTCCCCTCGGCCTGCTTGCGAGCCGTGATGTCGTTGTTGATTTCCAGCACGGTGCCGGTTTCGTGCGCGTTGTCGGCGGTCCATACCCAACGGCTGGCAACCACGACGCGCTCACCCCCTCGGCAGGTATGCACCAGCTCGCCTTCCCAAAACCGCTTGCGCCGCAGTTGCTCCAGGATTTCTTCGAGCGGCTCGGGAAACTCCGTCCGTAACAGGTCGTGGGTGACCTTGCCGAGAGCTTCCTGTTTTGACCATCCGTACCGCTCCGCCGCCCCCTGGTTCCAGAACGTGATGCGGGACTGAGCGTCCTTGACGATGATGGCGTCGTGCACCAGATCGAGCAGTTGTGCCTGTCTTTGGTATTCCCGGGCCTGTTTCTCGAGGTCGCCGTAAAGGCGTCCGATTTCCGCGCGGCCCGCTTCCGCTTCCATGGCCCGGCGGCGGGCCAGACCCGACAGGTGGCCGGCGATCACGCCTGTCAGCAGAAAGACGATGAGCAACAGCCAGTGCTCGGGCGTCGTGACGAACGTATACACAGGGGGCAGAAAGAAGTAGTCGAGAGCCGCCGCCGCTCCCAGCGACGCGGCAATCGCAGGCCCTCGTCCCCAGCCCGACGCGACGAACAGAACATACAGGAGGTAGATGACCGGAACGATGCGGAGGTGGAGGGCCCAATGGATTGTGCACAGGCGAAGGGCAACCGTCACCAGCGCCACACCCCCCAGAGCCGCAATGTACGGCACACCCCGTCGGATGCTCCGCCAACCCAGGTACGATGCGGCCCTATCGGGTAAGGCTATTTCTCTCATCGGCATGGCTACCTCGATGCCGACCCATCCCTATAACCAATTATACGGATCGGGGCACGGGCCATCCGCCTGGGGCGTGCTCGAAGGGCCAATCTAACCTGTTATTTATTAACAACTTGCAGCAGCTATCCCCAAGTGAGTTTCAACCTGTGGAATCGCTTTGGGTTTCGTCCCGAATCGGCACCCGCACTTCGATGAGAACACCCTGCCGGGGGCGCGAATGCACCTCCAGGTCGCCGCCGGCGCTGCGGGCGCGGGCTCGCATCCCGATCATCCCGAGACCCCGTGGTCCGGGGAGCGGCGGGTCGGGAAGTCCTTTGCCATCATCCTGTATGGCAAGTCGAACCTCGCGGCCGCTCGATTCGAGCTTGACCTCGACGTGCCCCGCTCCGGAATGGCGCGCGATGTTCGTCAGCGCTTCCTGCGCAATACGGTACAAGTGGGTTTCGGTCTCGTCCGCCATGCGCCCGGAATACGTGGATGCCAGGTTCACTTCGATTCCCGTGCGCGCGGCGAAGCCTTCGCACAGCCAGCGCAAGCCCGCCTCCAGCCCGAAATCGTCCAGGATGGTGGGCCGCAGGAGCTGCGACATCTGGCGCACGTTGCCGATGGATTCGTCCACCAGGCGGAGGCACTCCTCGAGGCGCTCGCGATTGACCGTCCCCCCGCCCGCGTCGAGCGCCGCCAGATTCGTCTTGACGGCCGTCAGCGACTGGCCGAGCTCGTCATGCAGCTCGTGCGAGAAGCGGCGCGCCGTGGCCTCCTGGTCCTCCAGCATGTGCCACGAGACCCGGCCCAGCTCGGCGGTCTGCCACTCCATCCCGCGGATGAGCTGGCTGACCATGCGGACCGTCACGATCGCGAAAGCTATCGCCAGCAGAATCGCCGTCAGCCCGAAAAGCAGCGAGGCGTCCGAAAGCCGCGAGGAACGCCGGTCGATCTGGGCCTGCGCAGCGCTCACCTTGCGGTATTCGGCCTCGATCAGGCGAGCCACCACCGAGATGAATGCTTCGTGATCGCGGAACAGGTCGACTGTGGCGTAGGTCTCGACATTTTCGGAGGTGAGAAGCCGGCGGGCCTCCTTCGAAAAGTCGGTGGAAGATTGTTCGAGCCGCATCCATAGGTGGTGCTCGGGGGTATGAGACCCCTCCTCCGAAATGCGGGCAATGTCATGGTCCGCCTGGTTCAACTGCGTCATGATGCGGTCGTAATCCACCGAATCGGGGTCGCGCGCCAGCACCGAAAACACCTCCGAGAGGGTGGTTTGCTGGTTATGAAGTTCGTCGATGAGGCGGTTGGTGACCGCCTGTTCGCGCAGAAGGTCGGCCGCATTTTGTTGAATCGATTGGATATTCCGGATACCCACGATGGCGGCCGCCACCAGCAGCAGAAATACCAGGGCGAACCCCGCGCTCAAGACACGGAAGATGTTCTGGTGGGTGATCTGGCGCGGAAACATCGCGTTTTCAGTATCGCGCGGCCTGGGCAGCCAGGACATCCCCGGCCCGGGCTATTCCGGAAGACTAATAAACGTTAACCGCTCTAGGCCTCAATTCGGTAGCGCGAATAGCCTGCCGGGGCTATCGAGCTTTCGAGCCCGTTACCGCATGATGAGACTGTGAGCGGGCGGAAGGGCCCGCGAAGGAGAAAAGAAACCATGAAGAAGATCGCACTCACCATCGCGCTGGCTCTCGCCGCAACGGGCCTGACTTTTGCCGCCGGACAGAACAAGCCGGCCACCACATCGACCACAACCAAGGCCAAGAAGCACAAGAAGACGAAGAAGACGAAGACCGCCGCGCATAAGAAGTAGCTGGGACAGACCGATCCCCAAAAAGCCCCGCCGCCCAGCCCTGGGCCGGCGGGGCTTTTGGTTTTTTGGCAGGGTGGCCGAAATCCACCACGCCCGGTGCTTTGCGGCCAAGAATTGCCCCAGTGAAACTATTATTTTCAATAACTTAGAAGTGGCGAATCAGGTGCATGGTAAGTGAGCGTTGAAAGTATGAGGCAGCTTCCTATGACGCGCATGGTTGTGATTGCCCTAACGGCTACTGGCCTTGTGTTCGCCCAGACTGCTCCGGCTCCCACGGGCGGATGGCGCCGTGCTACCGATCCCGCTCCCACACCGGCCGCTACCGGGCAGGATCCCGAGCCGGTCGATCGCAGCGACGCTTACGGCCAACCGGTCCAGAACTCAGCCCCCCCGGATTCCGCTCCGGTCCAGGCCCAGACCCGGCCGCCGCGAATGGCCCGGCCCGCGTATGGCATTCCGGCCGAACTCACCATGAAATCCGGCGCGTATGTGACCGTGCGGTTGAATGATGGGCTCTCCACCGACCGCAACCAACAGGGCGATCCCTTCTCGGCCACTCTCGAGCAGCCCATCGTAGTGGACGGGATCGTGGTGGCGAACCGCGGCCAGACGGTGTATGGCCGGGTCGCCGGGGTAGAGAAGCAGAAATCGGACCGCCCGTCGAAGATCGCATTACAACTAACCAGTCTCACGCTTGCGGACGGAACCCAGACTCCCATCACTTCGCAACTGGTGGGCAGGCAGGGCGGAAGGACGCCGGCCGGAGCCCAGGTGGGCACGGTGGCGGGTACCACCGCGGTCGGCGCGGGCATTGGCGCCATCGCGGGCTGGGGCACCGGCGCTGCGATCGGCGCCGGCGCGGGTGCGGCCGCTGGAATAATCGGCGTGCTGCTGACACGCAATCATCCAACCGTGGTGTACCCCGAGACCGCCCTGACGTTTCAGATCACCAGTCCGGTCGGTATCTCCACTGAGCGCGCGCCGCAGGCGTTCCGCTACGTGGGGCCGGAGGATTACAGCCAACCCCAGAGCGTGCAACTTCGCCAGCGGCCTCCTTCCCAACCCTGCTATGGCTGCTCCGGCTATGCCTACGGCCCCGGTCCCGGCTGGTACGCGCCATATCCGTATTGGGGACCCGGGTTCTCCGTCGTGATCGGGCGCGGCTTCGGGTACGGCTACCCCGGACGGGGATTTGGCGGATTCCGAGGCTATCGTCGCTGGCGGTAATGTTTTATAGTTGCAGGCATGCTGCGTAAAGCCTGCTTGTCCCTTCTGCTGGTACCCGCTTCTCTTCTGTTTGCACAGGGCCCTCCGCCCGGAGGGCCCGGACGCGGAAATGCAACTCCCCCTAAGCCCGCCTACCAGGTACACGCCGACGGCACCGTGACCTTCGAGTTGCGGGCCCCTGAAGCCACCGACGTCAAGCTCTCCTGCGATTTCGCGCAGGGCCCGCAGGCCCTCAAGAAGAGCGACGACGGCGTATGGAGCGTGACGCTCGGGCCCCTGCACCCGGCCATCTACAGCTACATCTTCCTCGTCGACGGCGTGCGAGCGCTCGACCCGTACAACCCCATGATCAAGCTGGGGGAGCGCACGTCCGAATCGATGTTCGAGGTGCCCGCCGCCCAGCCCGCGCCGTATGACTGGCAGCCCGTTCCGCACGGCACGGTGCACGTGAGCTGGTATCTTTCGAAGACGCTCGACGTCCCGCGCCGGGTGGATGTCTATACCCCGCCGGGGTACGAATCGAACAATCAGCGATACCCCGTGCTCTATCTCCTGCACGGCTCCGGCGACACCGAACAGGGCTGGACCACCATCGGCCGCGCCAACCTGATTCTGGATAACCTGATCGCAGCGGGCAAGGCCAGACCGATGATCATCGTCATGCCTTACGGCCGCGCGCAGCAGGACGTCTACCTGCCTCCCGGCGCGCCTCCCAAGACCGACCCCAACGCCTTCGGAAACGATCTGCTCGACGACGTGATGCCCTTCGTCGAAAAGCAGTACCGCATCCTGGCCAGGCCCGACGACCGCGCCCTCGCCGGCCTCTCCATGGGCGGCGGCCAGACCCTGCGGGTGGGCCTTTCCCACATGGATATCTTTCATTCCATCGGAGCGTTCAGCGCCGGCATCGGCCGCAACCCGAATATCAACTTCGAAGAGATGTTCAAGGATGCGTTCGCCGACCCGGCCGTGACCAACAAGAAGCTGAAGGTGTTCTACATCGCATGCGGCAAGGCCGACGGCCTCTTCCCTGCCTCGCAAGGCCTCAGCGAAGCGCTCGACAAGAAGCAGATCCGGCACACCTTCGTTGCCTCCGAAGAGGGCCACGTCTGGCGGAACTGGCGGAACTACCTGGCGGAGTTCGCGCCAAAGCTGTTCCGGTAGGAGGCTTCCCGGCTCAGTGTGTCATGTCGTAGATGACGTAATTCACCGTGAGCCGGATCCCCAGGGCCGAAAACTTCTCAGGGTAGCGCGGCTCGTCGGCCCATTCCCAGGAATCGCCCAGGTCGCTGTTGAAACTGATCACCACCATCACGCGGCCGTGGTCGTCGTAAATGCCCATCCAGTGCGCAACCGTTCCCGCGGCCCGGTAGTTCTGCCGGTTGCCGTATAGGGCCCACTGGCCCAGCACCTGGTAGCGGTCGTCGAGATCGTACACCGTGTGGAAGATGGAATCCTTGTCCGGAATGTCCACGATCGGGCGGTCGGGAAAGATCTTGCGCATCGTTTCGTCGAAGCGCGCATACTCTTCCGGACCCCAGAAATCGTCCAGCATGAGGAAGCCGCCGCGCAGCAGAAATTCGCGCACCACTTTCACCTGGGCATCGGTAAGCTTCCAGTCGCCCATCTCTCCGGCCACAAGCCACGGCCAGTTGTAGAAGTCGTCCGTATCGTCGGGATTGACGGGCTGCTCGACCGAGCGTGCGTGCACGCGCGTCAAGCGGCGCAACGCCTGCGCGAAGTGGCGGTCGGCGCGCGGATAATCCTGGCTCCAACTGGTGCCGCCTTCGCGCCAGTCGAGCATGCCGCCGAAGCGCCGCGAGAAGCGCGCGAACCGCGCCTCCGGGTGCTGCGGGTACATCAGCCTGGCCTGCACCCACTCGGTCTTCTCCTGCCAGTCGGGAGGCAGCGGAATATCATCGTACGCTTCCAGGCTGCGGTAGACGCGGAAGGGGCGCTGGAAGGCGTACATACCGCCGATCAACGCCAAACCGAGCCCCAGGGCCCACCAGAAGCGGCGCGGGAGCTTCATCAGGCACCTCCGTAGGCGGCGCGAATCTGCTTTCGGATGAAGTCGACGTCGTGCCGGATGGCGCCCAGATCATCCTTGGGATGGTAGTCCACCGTCACCGAAACCGGCCCGTTGAACCGCGCGTGCGCCAGCGCGGAGAAGAGCTTCGTCCAATCGACCATCCCTTCGCCCAGAGGGCACGGCGCCGGCTTCCACGAGCCGCCTTCCTTGCTCCAGTAGAAGTCGCGAGCCGTTACCATCTTCAGGCGCGGCAGTGCCAGCCGCAGCGCAACCAGCCAGCCGCCCACTCCGCCTTCGGCCACCGCATAACCGGCATCAAAATCATAGCCGACGGTCCGCGGGTCCATGCCGCGAATCAGCAGGCTGGTGTCCCACACCGACTGGCCGACGTTTTCACCGGCCACGTTCTGCAACGCCATCTCCATGTTGACCGCACGCGCCAGCGATGCCAGTCCGGCGATGTCGCGCTGCACCTGCGCGAGCCGCGCCTCCACCGCCATACCCGCGGGGTACGGCCACAGCCCGGCGCGGAACAGCGGCACGCCCATCTCCCCCGAGATCGCCAGCACATTGCGGATGGTCGGATCGGCGAGCGACGTATACGCGGTGCTGATCACCGGCACGTCGAGCCCCACCCCGGTGATCGCCTCCACCGAACGCATCATATCCACCGCGGAGTTCTCCGGGTTGACGTGCCCGCCGGGCATCACCGTGAGGTCGCAGCCGTCCACGCCCAGCTCGCGCAGCACGGGGCCGAGGTCGTCGTACGGAATCTTGATCAGTACCTGGGAATACAGACAGACGGCCGGAGTGCTGCGCACTTTAGGTCCGTTGCCGCGGCGGGATTGCGCGGCGGCGCGCGTTGCGCCAGCCGCCATGGCCGCCAGAACCTGCCTTCTCGTCAGTCCCATGAGCGCCCGGAGGTCTTTCTGTATTGTAGTGCAGATATCGTAGGGGAGACGCTATTGGCGGCGGCGTTTCCCTTCCGGCGCCAGCGCCTTTCGTATGACGCTCTCGCGGTCACCCTTCTCCCAGCTTCGCTGCACCTGCCCATCGGTCAACCCCACGGTGCGTCCCAGCAGCAGAAATGGCGGTAGTGCGTACGCGGGCGTCTTCCAGCGGGCCATTTCAGCCAGGGCCGGCAACGCGCGGTCGCGAATCTGGCCGATCGCATCGCGGCCACCGTGGTCGGTCAGCGTAAGCAGCGTTTTGACCGCTTCCATACGGTCGCTGAGCACGATGGAATTCAGCATCTCGACCAGCCAGGTCGGCTCGATCCGGATCTTGAGAGCGGGGTCCCGCGACGCCAATACGGCGATCGAATTCAGCGCCCGCACCGCGTTGGCGCGGACGGCCGGGTCCGGGTCCTGCAAGGCATCTTGCAGGTCATTCACAATCTCCGCTTTGTGGGGCGCGTAGCCGAGAATCGCCACAGCCATCGCCCGTTGTTCGGGGTCGGAGGCGGTACGCAGCACGTTCCGCAGATCGGCCAGGTGCGCCGCCGCAAAAACGGCGAACTGCTCCTGAAACTTGCGCGCGGCCGGGTCCGCCATTCGGGATTGGCCGGTCGTCAGGTCTTCCGCGGCGTTTCCCCGGCTGGCAGCGCGCTGCACAGCCGCGAGAAAGCCCTGGTAGGCATCCACGATTGCTGCAGGAAGCGCCGCGTCGCCCTCCGGATCGGAGCGGAATGCCGGATGCGGCGCCCCGCGCTCTTCAATTCCGATGAACAGGGTGGTCGCCTTTCCCTCGCAGCAGATCGCCTCGACGCGCGCCAGAACGACGTCCGGCATCTCCGAGATCCGGTCCTCCATGTCGCCTTTGGAAGCCGGCAGCCGGCTTCCCGGTTGAATGTGGAGGACCGACAGGATCTGTTCCGGCCGGGTCTTCCGCAAACCGTAGAAGTTGATATCGCCGATCACCGGCGCCTGCGCGGCCGCTGCTGACACTGCTGCCACCAGGGCAAGGATTCGCTTCACAGTAGTACGACGCGCGCGGGCGCCGTCCTGTTGCCGCCCTCGAGACCCGGCGTCAGGCCTGCTGGTCCGCCAGGGAGCCGATCACCGGCAGAAGCACCTTCTTGCCCTGGTAGGCCGAAACCATCATGTAGATCCACAGAACGAAGAAGCCCAGCCCGACCAGCGGCGTCAGGAAGAACAGGAAGTACATGTGCAGCGCGGCGAAGATGATGTTCATCGCAAACCAGAACACGATCCACGCCACGTTGAGAAAGATCGATTGGAACGCGTGGAACCGGACCGCGCGGTTCTGGTTGTAGGGCGCAATCACCAAAAAGATGATGCCCGTGATCAGGCCGAGCGCGTAGCACAGGGCCGAGGCCACGTTATCCGCCATAGCACCTCCCACGGCACCGGCCGGCGGCGGACCCGCCTGGTATCCCGGTTGTTGATAGCCCGGCTGCTGGTATCCCTGCTGCTGGTATCCCGGCTGTTGATAACCCGGCTGTTGGTATCCCTGCTGGGGACTCGGACCGGGCGGAACAGCGCCTCCGGCCGGCGTGGCCAGAGGGCTTCCACACTTCGCACAAAACTTGCCTTCGACTGGTGACCCGCACGTTGCGCAAAAGGCCATTCAAAAATACTCCCACCCCAGACTGTACTGTGCGTTTCCGTTCAGTGCAAGTGCGATTGATGGAAGTGGTACCGGTTTTGACGCGTTAACGTCCCGGAGGGCCTAGAAACACCAGGGGGAGCACGGCACCCACTACCGCGCCTACGATCAACGCCGGATTCCCGGCGCCGAGAAACGACACGAACAGTCCGGCAAGCGAGCCGATCCCTGCTCCAACCACCACGAGCATGATGCGTTTGGCCATGAATGGTACAGTCTCAGGATAACGCGGAGGCAGCGCGCAGGTTGGGCGGGTATAACCTGGGAACAGAATGCGCGCGTGCCTGTTGGACAAACCAGGACCGGTCGAATCCCGGCCGCTGCGGCTGGCCGATGTCCCCAAGCCGCGTCCCGCGGCGGGCGAAGTTCTCGTCAAGGTGCACGTCTGCGGAGTCTGCCGCACCGACCTGCACGTCACAGAGGGCGAATTGCCTCCTCTCAAGTCGCCGGTCATTCCCGGCCACCAGGTCGTGGGAGAAGTGGTAGAGCGCGGAGCGGGCGCGCGGCTTGCCCCCGGCACCCGCGTCGGCATTCCCTGGCTGCACCATACCGACGGCTCCTGCGAATACTGCCGCTCCGATCGCGAAAACCTCTGCGAGAATGCCTCCTTCACCGGATGGACCGTGGACGGCGGATACGCCGAGTATGTGCGGGCACCCGAGGATTTCGTCTATACCCTGCCCGAAGGATTCGCCGACGTGCATGTCGCTCCCCTGATGTGCGCCGGCATCATCGGCTTTCGCACCCTGCGTGTTTCCGGCGTCCAGCCGGGCGGGACTCTCGGCATGTACGGTTTCGGCGCCGCCGCGCACGTGGCCATTCAAGTCGCGCGCCACTGGAATATTGCCGTATATGCGTTCTCCCGCGATGAGCGCCACCAGCGGCTGGCGCTCGACCTGGGAGCAGCCTGGGCGGGCGGATCCTTCGATCAGCCGCCCGTCCACCTCGACGCCGCACTGATCTTCGCGCCCGCCGGCGAGCTCGTCCCCGCCGCCCTCGGAGTGCTCAAGCGAGGCGGAACCGTGGCTCTCGGCGGCATTCACATGAGTCCCACGCCGCCCATCGACTACAGCTTGCTGTATCACGAGCGCGTGGTCCGGAGCGTCGCCAACAACACCCGGCGCGACGGCCGCGACTTCCTGAAAATCGCCGCTGAGATTCCGATCCATACCGAGGTGCAGGAGTTCCCCCTGGAACAGGCGAACGAAGCGCTGGCCAAGCTCAAGAACGATGCGATCCGGGGCGCGGCCGTACTGCGCCTGTAGGCGCGGCTACTTCTTCGCGGGGTCCCCGGTGATGTATACCTTGTCGGTGGGGTTGACCAGCTTCAGCCGGTCGCGGATTTCCAGTTCCTGCTCGGCGGGGTTGTCGGAGAGCCGCTTGATGTGCTCCCGGCGCCGCTCGATCTCGCGCGCGAGCGAGGCATTGCGGTTCTCCATTTCCTTGATCTGCGCCTCCTTCACGAACAGTGCATGCAGACCTCTCGGACCGCGCAGGGTCGCCACGGCGTACCCTACGACCGCCAGGATTGCAATCATGTAGGCAATTCGGGTGAGCGAGGCTTTCATGAAACTTGGAGCCCGGAAAATAATGGTAGCATTGCTTACCGGAGCCGCTTCGCTTTTTTTCAAATGACCGACAAGATTGTCGTATTCAGCACGTGCGCGAACGAGGCCGAAGCAGGAATTTTGGCCCGCATGCTGGTGGAAGCGCGCCTGGCCGCGTGCGTCAACGTCGTGCCGGGCGTGCGCAGCGTCTATCGCTGGCAAGGGGCGGTGGAGCAGTCGGACGAGTGCCTGTTGATCATCAAGTCGTCGCGCGCCCTGTTCGAAGATCTGCGGCTGCGCCTCGCCGGTGCACACTCGTATGAATTGCCCGAAGCGGTGGCGATTCCGATTGTCGAGGGCTCGCCGGCCTACTTACAATGGATCAACCAGAATCTCGGGAGCGCGGCGGAAGAGTGAACCACCGGGCAGCAGCAGGGCTGGCCGCAGGCTTGGCCTTGATATTTGACATGGATGGGGTGATCATCGATTCGAACCCCGCTCACCGGAAATCGTGGGCGGCCTTCAACCGGCTTTACGGGGTCGAGACCACCGAGGAGATGCACCAGCGGATGTACGGGAAGCGCAACGATGATATCGTCCGCGACTTCTTCGGCCCGCACCTGACCGACGAGGAAGTCGCCGCCATGGGAGCGGCGAAGGAAGAGCTCTACCGCGAAATGATTGCGGACCAGGTGGAGGAACTGCTCGTTCCGGGCCTCCGCGATTTTCTCGAAGAGCTGCGGGGAGCCCCCATGGCAGTGGCTTCCAATGCCGAGCCGGCCAATGTCGGTTTCCTCCTGGACCGGGCCGGATTGCGGCGCTACTTTCGCGCCGTCGTGGATGGCCACCAGGTGAGCAACCCTAAACCGGATCCCGAAATCTATCTGAGGGCGGCCGGCCTGTTGCAGATTGCGCCCGCGAATTGTATCGTTTTCGAAGATTCGTACTCGGGGGTCGCGGCCGCCCGGGCGGCTGGCATGAGGATAGTAGGGGTACTTACTACTCATGTCAACTTGCCGAGTACTAGTATCAACGTGGATAATTTCTCTAGCGGTCACCTGCGTACATGGCTCGCAAGTCAGGGAGCGTCGTAGCGGCAAGACCGGTTCGGGCACTCATCCTGTGCACCGCCGGACTGTGCACCAGTGTGTTTGCACAGAACCCCTTATCGCTTCTGGAGGTCGGCACACGCACCACCACCGACTATAGCCCAGCCCATTTGAATCAGAAGGTTACGATCCGGGGTACGGTCAACGCCCCCCTCTTTCAGTTTCCGGGATACTCTGTTTTGTGCCTCGAGGACGACCGGGCCGGCAGCGCTCTACAGGTCTCCTGGGACAGCAACATGCTGGCCGACTTTCACCCGGGTGACGAAGTGGAAGCCTCCGGTACGGTCAGCCGGCTGGCCGGGATGGTGACGGTAGTTCCCGATGTCGTAACGAAAGTCGGGCAGAAATCGCCGCCTCCGGCAACGGACGTATCCCTGGAATCCCTGATGGACTTCCGCTACCTGGGAAGACTGGTTCGCACCGAGGGGACCATCCGCGAGGTGGGAGAGAGCAGCGCCGGCTCGTTCCTGACGGTCGGCGTAGCAGCCGGAAAATACCGCATTTTCCTTCCTCACAAGGGAGGCCAGAATCCGGCCGATCTGGACGGCTATGCGGTCGGAGACCAGGTCCGCCTGACCGGCGTCGCTTTCCAATACTGTACGCGGCCGCCTTTCAACTCGAGTTTTGAATTGCTGGTGCAGAAACCGGCCGACATTCTGCTGGTTGGGCGTTCGCAGTCGCTGTCCCCCATCGTGGTGGTTTCGGGCGCCGGCGCGGTTTTGCTGATCGCATTTCTCCTGTGGCATCGCGAGCACCGCATGCGCAACCAGCGGCAGCGCGTACGGCGCACCTACCAACTCGGCGAGGAGATCCTGAGCGCGTCGTCACCGGAAAAGATCCTGGCCCATCTTTCGGGGGCGCTGCCCAACATTCTCGACGTATCGCGGGTCCGGTTGCACATATTCAACCGGGCGGCCAAGACCTTGGATACGGTCGCCGGCGAAAACGGTTCGCCCGTCTCGATTTCGCTCTCCGCTCCACCCGGCGGGACGCAGGCCGGCGCCGTCGCATGCTTTCACTACCGCACCCTGCTGGTCATACCGGATATCGACCGCAGTCCGTTCCCTATGGGCGGCCAGACCGCCGATACGCCGAAATCCCTGCTGTTCGTGCCGATGCTGGCGCAGGGTGAGGTGGTGGGCGTCCTTGAACTCGATCAGGACGACCGCGTGCGCGACTTCACGGCGGATGAGCAGGAACTGGCCCAGCACATGGGCAACCAGGCGGCAGTGGCCGTGCGGCTCCTCGAACAGCGCTCCGTACAAGAGCAACTGTTCCGGACCGAGAAGCTGGCGGCGGTGGGCAGGCTGATTTCCGGAGTCGTCAATGAACTCCAGACGCCGCTGGCCTCCATTTCCGACCTGGCCCGTCGGCTGCTCGAAAAATCTCATTCGGGCATCGCGGAACGGGAAATTTCGACCATCGCTTTGGAAGCTCAAAAGGCGGCCGCCATGGTGTCGCGCCTGGTATCGTTCGCCGCGGCAGAACAGGGAGAAGCCCGTCCCGTCTCGGTCAGCGCGCTTCTCAAGAATCTGATCGAGTTCCGCGAAGGAGACTGGAAGGCTTCCGGAATCAAGGTACGCGACCTGACGACGCGCGATCCGCAACTGGTGTTGGGTTCGCAAGGACAACTGGAGCAGGTCTTCCTCAATCTGCTGGTGCACGCCGAACAGTCGCTGGCGGACGTGACTCCTAAAGTCATCACCATTCGCACCAGCATTCTGGCGAAGCGCCTGGTGGTCGAGATCGCCTTCAATGCGCCTCCCCAGTCGCGCAAACCCGAGGACACGGCCGCCGTGCTGGGAGTCACCCGAAGCGTCATCGCCGGACATGGCGGAGAGGTCAGGCTCATCGAAAAGGCCAACTCCGAACCACGTTTCGAAGTGGAGCTTCCGCTCACCTCCAAGGATCGCGCAGGCGCGGCGCAAGCCGGCAGCCGGCCCGCCTACGAATCGTCGCGGTGCATGACCGGATTGGTAATCGAGCAGGACGAGGCCGCCCAGCGGCAGCTCCTTTCGTTACTCTCCACCCGCGGATTCCGCGTGGTCCCGGTGGCTGACACCGATACAGGCCTCGAACTGGCGCACCGGATGCGCTTCGACGCCGCTTTCTGCTCGGTGCGCGCGCCCGGCCTCAACTGGGTCGAGCTGTCGGAGCGGATGCACTCGCGCGTAGGCGGCTTCGTTCTCCTGGCGGACGGGTACGACGCCGAACTGGCGGCGGATTTTGAAGGCGACAGCCGCTTCGTGCTCCCGAAACCGGTCCAGGAGCGCGACCTCGACCGCATCCTGCAGTCCCTCGAATCGTCGGCCTCCAGCATGAAACACGGCGCCGCTTAACGGCGGACCCTCTTGCCGGATTACGCGCAATATTCGCCAAACGCTTGTATCCAAACATACTTGGGAGTCAAACCGGACCTGTCATGTGGAGTCTGCGTAGGATAAGCTTTCCCTCAGCGCTATGGTTCCTTCAGATTCGACAGCCCCCGCTGCCACGGTCGCGGCCCGGCAAGAGCAGCCGGCGCTCGAGTATTTTCTGGATCATATCCACGAGGCGGTTGTCACTCTGGATCGCGATTGGCGTTTTGTCTACCTCAATCGGGCCGCGCTGGAGCTCTGCAACCGGCCCGCCGCGGCGGTTCTCGGGAAGGTGGTGTGGGAGGTCTTCCCGCGAGCCGTCGGATCCACTTTCCACGCCGAGTTCCATCGGGTCGTCGCCGATCGCCGGCACCGGCAGTTTGTGGAGTATGACCGAGTTATGGATCGATGGCTCGAGGCCGACGCTTACCCGGCGGAGAACGGCCTCGTCGCGATCATTCGTGACATCACCGAGGCCCGGAAGAGGGAGACGACGATCCAAAACCGGCTCGATCAATTGCAGCTGCTCTTCGATCTGGCGGGCGCAGTCGGCCGTGCCCAGGATGCGGGCGAGATTTGCCGCGCGGCCGTGGAGGGCCTGGTGCGCGCGCTCGCTGCGGACAGGGCCGGCGTATTGATCTTCGACGAAGACGGCGTGGCCCGATTCAAGGCCTCGGTCGGGCTGTCCGGCGAGTACCGGACGGCCGTCGAAGGGCACTCGCCCTGGAGGCAGGGCAGCCGGGATGCGCAGGCGATCGCCATCCCCAACGTCCTTCGCGAACCCTCCGTTTCCACGTTCCGCGACGTGTTCATCAAAGAGGGGATCGGCGCCATCGCCTTCATCCCCATGCTGGGAAAAAGCGGTCTGATCGGAAAATTCGTGCTTTACCACAACCAGCCGCACGAATTTCATCCGGAAGAACTGCAAGTCGCGCAAACCATCGCCACGCACGTCGGGTTTGCAGCCGAACGCCAGCAGTCCGAAGAGGCCCTGCGCGCCAGCCAGCGGATCCTGGCGCTCGCCCAAAGCGCCGCGCGCCTCGGGGCGTGGGATTGGGATCTGCGCACCAACCGGACCAAGATTTCCGGGGAGTATGCGCGGCTGCACGGCCTCCCGCCCGGCCATCCCGACGTGACCCACGAGGAATGGCTTGCGATGGTCCATCCGGATGACCGCGAGCGGATGGAGACGGCCATACGAGAATGCATTGAACGGACGCACGCCTGGGACGTCGAATTTCGGGTGGTGTGGCCGGATGGCAGCGTCCACTGGCTGCTCGCCAAAGGCAAAGTGTATGTCGACGGCTCCGGCCGGCCGGTTCGCATGGCGGGTGTCAGCCTGGATAGCACCGAACGCAAGGAAGCCGAAGCCGCTCTGATCGAAAGCGAAGAGCGTTTCCGGATAATGGCGGATACCGCACCTGTCATGATCTGGGTGGCCGGGCCTGACAAGGTCCTCAATTTCTTCAACAAGACGTGGCTCGACTACGTGGGCCGCACTTTGGATCAGGAGCTGAATAGCGGATGGGTCGAGAGCGTGCATCCCGACGACGTCGACCGCTGCTGGGCCGCTTATGCTTCTTCGTTTGACGCACGCGAGAACTTTCACATCGAATACCGGCTGCGCCGCGCGGACGGTGAGTACCGGTCGGTGCTGTGCAGCGGCGTTCCGCGCTTCGCACCCGGGCACGTGTTTGCAGGCTACATCGGTTCGGATATCGACATCACCGATTTGCGGCGGGCGCACGCCGAGGACTTCGACAGGCAGAAGCGCGAGAGCCTGGGTGCGCTGAGCGCGGGAATCGCCCATGACTTCAATAACCTGTTGGGCAGCATCCTGGCGGATGCGGAGCTGGCCGAGGCAGATCTGGTGGAGGATTCGCCTTGCTGGGAACAGATCCAGCGGATCAAGGCGGTCGCCATCCGTGCTTCCGAAATCGTTCGGGAGTTGATGATTTACTCCGGGCAGGACAAGGCCGATCTCGGACCGGTGGATCTGTCCCGGCTGGTGGAAGACATGCTGGAATTGCTGAAGGTCTCGATCTCCAAGCACGCGGTGCTGGAAACCGATCTTCCCACGCACCTTCCCGCCGTGCGCGGCAACGCGGCACAGCTCCGGCAGGTTGCGATGAACCTGATCATCAACGCATCCGAAGCGATCGGCGACCGGCATGGCGTCATCCGTGTCACCACAGCGCTGGCGCCCGGCGGCGATGCGCTCCGCCTGCAGGTATCAGATACGGGCTGCGGAATGACCGGCGAGCAGAAAGAGCGGATTTTCGAGCCCTTTTTCACGACCAAATTCGCCGGCCGCGGCCTGGGGATGGCCGTCGTGCAGGGGATTGTCCGCGCCCACGGCGGTTCGGTCCACCTGGCCAGCGCGCCCGGCGCGGGGACGACTTTTCAGATTCTGCTTCCCTGCGATGACCGCCCGGCGGATCCTCCGGTTGCAGCCCATCCCGAAGTCGAGCAGGCTTCAAGCGGAACCGTGCTCGTGGTTGAAGACGAAGAGATGCTCCGCCTCTCCCTGTCGAAGCTGCTGGAGAAGAAAGGCTTCTCCGTAATGGAGGCCGGCGACGGCTGCCTGGCGATCGATCTGTTCCGCAAACAAAAGGACCGGATCAACCTCATCCTGCTCGACGCGACGATCGCCGGATGCTCCAGCCGGGAGGTGCTGGCGGAAGCGCGGCGGATCCGGCCGGAGATCAAGGTGATCCTCACCAGCGCCTACAGCCGCGAAATGGTGATGCCCTCGCTCGGCGCGCAGCCCATCAATGCGTTCATCCGCAAGCCGTTCCCGCTCGCCGACCTGGTGGAACTGCTCCGGACTACCCTGACCTGAGCCTTACGACAGGAGTGTCAGTTCCACCGGACCTCCTGTCACGCACCCGATCTGTTTCGCGGCGGAACCCTGGTTGACCGAAACCTCGTAATGCCCCGAGCTGCCCAGGATCACGAACAGCTCGCCGGGGCTGGTTTCGGCATAGTTGCGCGCCAGCACGGTCACCTCTTTCGGCCCCACCGCCATGCGGAAATTGCGCCTCTCCAGATCGGGAAAATCGGCTACGTGGAAGTTGGTGATGAGGTTGCCGAAATGGTCGATCTTCAGAATCTGGCCGCTCCAGGTGCGCTTTCCGGAACGCAGCGGTTTGCCGGACGCCGGGCGCAGGTAATCGCCGATCAACTTGCCAAACTCGGACGGTCTGGCGCCGGCCGCCAGGTGCGCCGCCGCGGGCGCGAATACGTCCCGCCCGTGAAACGTGCGGCTCACCGGCTTGCGGAACCAGCGCTCGTTCGAGATCAGCCGGATCTTGTGCTTCTCCGCCTCGTACACCATCGAGAGCACGCCGTTGTCCGGAGCGATGAAATATTGGCCGCCCGCCTCCATCAGAATGGGGCGGCGCGCCGTGCCCACTCCCGGATCCACCACCACCACGTGCACCGTCTTCTTGGGGAAACACCGCCACGCCTGCGCGATCGCGTACGCGCCTTCGGCGATCTCGAACGGGCTCACCTGGTGCGTGATATCCACGATCTGCGCTTGCGGGCAGATTCCCAGGATGACGCCTTTCATGGCGGCGACGTAGTGGTCCGTCAGTCCGAAATCGGTAGTCAGGGTTAGGATTGGTCTGGCCATTGCTAAAATAGAGCTACGTGCAGCACTTCTATTTTGACCACAACGCCACGACACCCGTTGCTCCGGAGGCTCTGGAGACCATGGTGTCGTGTCTCGGTCAAGTGTATGGTAACGCGTCCAGCATCCATTATTTCGGGCAGGGCGCGAAGCAGCGCCTCGAAACCGCCCGCCGCCAGGTGGCCTCGCTGATCCATGCCAACGCGGCGGAGATCGTATTTACCGCGGGCGGAACCGAAGCCGACAACCTCGCCGTCCAGGGCGTAATTCGTGCCGCCGGGAAGCCCGCGCGGCACGTCATCACTACGGCCATCGAGCATCCCGCGGTGCTCTCCACCTGCGTCGAACTCGAGCGCGAAGGCATAGCCCTGACCCGGTTGCGCGTTCCCGCAAGCGGCGTCGTCAGCCCCGACGACGTACGGCGCGCGCTGCGGCCGGAGACCGTGCTGGTCTCGGTGATGCATGCCAACAACGAGTTGGGCACGATCCAGCCCATCGCCGAAATCGCCCGCATCACCCGCGAAGCCGGCGTGGTGCTGCATGTGGATGGGGTGCAGGCCCTGGGCAAGATTCCGGTCGATGTCGACGCCCTGGGCGTGGACCTCTACAGCATGAGCGGCCACAAGCTGTACGCGCCCAAGGGAGTGGGCGCACTCTACGTGCGCAAGGGAACCCGTCTGGCGCCCATTCTGTTCGGCGGGCATCATGAGCGCGACCGCCGTCCGGGCACCGAAAACGTCCCGGGCGCGGCGGCGTTCGGCGCGGCGGCTGAACTGGCGGAACGCAACCTGGCGGCCGATTCCGAACGCCTCGGCGGGCTCCGCGACCGCCTGGAGAGTTCCCTGCTCGACCGCATCCCGTCGGCCGGCGTCAACGGCTCGCGATGGAACCGCGTGCCCAATACCAGCAACCTCTACTTCGACGGCATCGATGGCGAGGCGATGGTGATCGCGCTCGATCTGCGCGGCTTCGCCGTTTCCACCGGAGCGGCCTGTTCTTCGGGCGCCATCGCTCCTTCCCATGTGCTGACGGCCATCGGGCTCTCAGCCGACCGGGCGCGCGCCAGCATGCGCTTCTCCCTCGGCCGCGACAACACCGCCGAACAGGTGGACGCGCTGGTGGAAGCGGTCGTTGCCTCGGTGGCTCATCTGCGGCGAATTTCGGTCCATGCCTGAGCTTCCCATTGCAGTCGCCATGAGCGGCGGGGTGGACAGCTCCACCGTGGCCGCGCTGCTCGTGCGCCAGGGCCATCGCATCGTCGGCATGACCATGCAGCTCTGGAACCAGCGCCGGCTACCCGAACTTTCGACCGGAGGCGCCACCGGCCGCTGCTGCTCGCTCGACGACGTCTACGACGCGCGCCGAGTGGCCGAACAGATCGGCGTTCCCTATTACGTGGTCAACTTCGAGCAGCAGTTCGAGGAGAAGGTAGTCAAGCCGTTCGTCGAAGAGTACCTGGCCGGCCGCACCCCGATTCCCTGCACGCTCTGCAACAACTACATCAAGTTCGACCGCTTCCTCGAGATGGCGGACGCCGCCGGCGCGCACCTGGTGGCCACCGGGCACTACGCCCGCATCCGGCGGGATGAGGCATCCGGCCGCTACCAGCTTCTGCGCGCGGCAGATCGATCGAAGGACCAGACGTACTTCCTGTTCGGCCTGACGCAGGCACAGCTCGCGCGCACCCTGTTTCCCCTGGGTGAGCTGACCAAACCGGAGGTGCGCGAACTCGCGCGCTCGATGGACCTGGCCGTGGCCGCCAAGGGTGACAGCCAGGAAATCTGCTTCGTCCCCAACGGCGATTATGCGGCCTTCATGAGCGCGTACCTGAAGGAGACCGGCGTCGTGCCCAACGAGACACGGGGCGAGATCGTGAGCACCTCGGGCAAGCGGCTGGGAGGCCACGAGGGCGTCCACCATTTCACCGTGGGCCAGCGACGCGGCCTGGGCGTCGCCGCCGGCGAACCATTGTACGTGATCGCCACCGATGCGCAATCGCAGCGGGTGACGGTGGGGACGAACGACGATCTGCTGCGTGCCCGCTTCTTCGTCAAGGACGTCAACTGGATCTCGATCGCCGGCCTCGCCGCTCCGCGCCGCGCACAGGTGAAGATCCGTAACAGGCACGCCGCGCGCCGGCGCCACCCTGCACCCCGTGGATGATCGTGTGGAAGTCGCCTTCGACGAGCCGCAGCGCGCCATAACCCCCGGCCAGGGAGCGGTATTCTACGACGGCGATTTGGTCCTCGGCGGCGGCTGGATCGAATAGCCTCTACGGATACGGAAAGACGGCCGGCTCGATCGTCGCGCGCGTGCCGTCCGCTTCGAAGATCCGTTCCGCCAGCCGCTGGCGAAGCGTTCCGGACACCTCCGCCACGTGCCGGTTGCCCGCCAAATTCACGTGCTGGAACGGATCGGCGTACAGATCGTACATCATGTACTCCACGTAGTTGCTGCTGCCGTTCGCGGCTTTCCAGTCCGGCCGTTTCGGAACCGCCGCGGCATAGGTGTACTGCGGCGTCCGCAGGCCCCGGCCGGTCATGAACTCGCTCATCTCGAAATACGCTTCGTTGCGCCAGTTCCCGGTGTGCCGGTCGAGCAGCGGCAGAAAACTATGGCCCTGCATCGAATCGGGGATCGCGGCCCCCGCCGCCGAAAGCAGCGATGGCGACAGGTCCACCTGGCTCACCAGCTCGGAGATTTGCATCGAGCGGTTGAACCCGGGGCCCTCGATCACCAGCGGAATGTGGATGGAACTCTCTTGCGGGCTGCGTTTGTACTCGGTATTGCGCGTCTTGAAGTGGCAGCCGTGGTCGCTCACGAATGCGAAGATGGTGTTCTTGTCGAGCCCGGTTTCCACCAGCGTCTTGCGGATGGTGCCCACCGTCTCATCCATCTTGGCGACGCAGCCGAAATAGTCGGATAGCTGGCTCGGCCACGAGCCGGGCAACGGCCGCAGGTCCTGCGGAACGAAAGGGTTCGAGTAGCGCTTTTCGAACTCCTTGGGGGGAACGAACTGGTCGATATCGTTCTGGTGATGCACCTCGAGGTACGACAGCGTCAGCAGAAAGGGCGACTTTGCCGACCGCAGGAAGCGCTGCGCCAGGCCGGTCATGAAGTCGGTGCGGTAGACGCCCGAGTAGTGGAGGGGCTTGCCATCGTTGTCGAAGAGATCCCCTTCGTAGGCGTGCGACGTGAACTCCAGCACGTTGGATGCCTGCCAGAGGTCCAGAAAGCCGCCGCGGTACTCCGGGGCAACCGGACCGGTCGCCTCCCGCCCGTTGGGATCACCGTTGTTGCCTGCCAGATGCCACTTGCCGATGTAATTCGCCGAATACCCGGTTTGCCGCAGCGACTTGGCCAGGGTATGAGCCTCCGGGTTCAGGCCGATACCGTTGTGCCATACGCCGTGCCGGCTCGGATACTGTCCGGTGAAGATGCTGCCGCGCGCCGGTGCGCAGACCGGCTGGGCGGAAATCGCATTTCGGAACAGAACGCCCCGGCCGGCCATGGCGTCGATGTTCGGAGTGAGGTTCATGGGGTTGAGCCCCATGGCCCCGATGCAGTCCCAACGGAACTGGTCAGAGATCAGGATGATGATGTTGGGTCGTTGTCCGCCGGCAGTTCCAGTCTGCGCCGACCCGGCGGCTAAAGGCGCCAGGGCGGCCGGAACCGTCTGCAGCCAGGACCGGCGAGTCACTTCCCCGGATGGATTCATTGGCTGGCTCACGTATTGACCTCAGAAAACAGATTGTACGCCCATTGCATCTGCCGCATCGACGTCGACAGACCGGTGATGGAACCGCCCTGCGCGATATCCACCCGCAAGTTCGGCATGCCGAACTGCGGATGGTTCAGGAAATTGAACGACTCCGCGCGGAACTGCAGTTCACTCCCCTCCCTGAGCCTTGCCAGTGGAAAGCGTTTGAACAGGCTGAAGTCCATGTTGGCCGCGCCCGGAGCGAACAGGATGTTGCGGCCCGCGTTCCCGTACTGATATTGGAGCGGGGAGACAAAGGCCGTCTTGTCGAACCAGTTCTGGATCGTCCGCTGGCTGCCCGGCAGATTACCGTCGCCGACGCGGTTCGGCCTTGCGGCGCCGGTGTTCGCGCTGCTCACTCCCAGCGACGGCGTAAATGGCTGCCCGCTATGCAGGGTGAGGATGGTGTTGACCTGCCACCCGCCCGCGATGGCGTCGAGGACCGGGTTGGCGATCGCAAAATGCCGTCCGTGGCCGAAGGGCAGGTCGTAGATCGCGCTCGTCACGAACCGGTTCCGCATATCTCCGGCGCTCAGCGAATACTCCCAGTCTACGTTCTGGACGTTCCGCAAGTTGAGGTCTCCGATGAGCTGCTCGCCGCCGTTGTCGAGCGACTTGCTGTACGTGTACTACGCCAGCAGGGAAAAACCGCTGGAGTACCGCCGCTCCGCGCGCAGTTCCAGGGCGTTGTAACTCGACACGCCCATCGGCTCCTGCACGGTGATGTTATTGAATCCCGGGTACGGCCGACGCGAAGCCACCGAGCCCGGCCCGGAATAGGCCTGGTTGATGTTGTAGCCCAGGGGCAACCCGGTTCCGCGCGTCCCTACATAGTTGCCTTCGAACACGTATTGGCCCATCTGCTTCTGCAACCCTATGCTCCAGTGGTATACGGTCCCGTTCTGCAGGTCCGGCGAGAAGACGTTCATGTTCACGGTATTGAAGTTCAGGTCCGTGACCGCGCCGCCGGAAATCCGCTGCTGAGGTACAGGATGGGGCTGATGTTATCGGTCGGATATGAATTGCTGATGGCATAGGGCGGGTTCGCCGGCAGCCGTCCCGAGGCCCCGATGAACGGATCGTCCGCATAGAAGACGCCCGCGCCGCCACGCAGCACCAGCGACGGCGCCGCTTGAAAGGCGAACCCCAGGCGGGGGGCGAAGTTCGTGTAAGAGGTCTTCATCAACGAGCGGCTGCCTACGCCGGCAGGCACGTTTTCCACGTATCCGGCTGGCACGCCCGTGGGGACGTTGTTGTTGGCAAACGCCAGCTTCAAGTCGGCGAGGTAGAAGTTCGCCTGCCGGTCAGTGCGCTCCACCGGCTGCGTCCAGACTTCATAGCGGAGTCCGGCGTTCACGGTGAGGCGCGACGTGACCTTCCAATCGTCTTGTAGGAACCCGCCCCAGTAATGGTATCGGATGTCGCCTGCCAGGAAGTTGCTGATGCCCGAACTGCTGGGAATCCCCAGCGCGAAGTCGGCCATGCCCGACCCGGTCTTCGAACGATTCTGCGGGTCTTGCGAGAAACCCCCGTTAAACGTGTAGGTGCCGCGCGCCGACGAGGAGATGGCGTACCAGCTTCGTACAAAGCGATAGCTGCCGCCGAACTTCAGGTTGTGATTTCCGAGCAGCAGCGTAACGTGGTCTTCGAGCGGCAACGTTTCGGACACTTTGCTGTTCGGCAGAAAGGTCGCCTCGCCGATGGTCGAAAACCCTGAGATCGAAATGCTCGGCAGGCCGGCGACCCCGGGCTGCGCGGGAATACCGCCGAGACCGTACTGGCTATCGATATAGTCCTTGACGAAAGGCTGCAATACGTCGAAGATGCGGTTGTAACCAGAGCGGAATTCATTGACCATGCGCGCGCTGAACACGTGCGTCTCTCCCAGTGCCGCGCCATTGCCGACGGTGGATTTGACAGAATTCTGAAAGGTGGTGCTGCCCACCAGCGGCGGGGCGAACGGGCCGGGATACGTGTAGTCGTTGGTGAAGTAGCTGTATCGCGCGAACAGGTTGTCATTCTGGGAAATCTGCAAATCGTGGCGGAAATCGAACCGGTTGGTTTGGAGCGCCTCCACCGGGCTCACCACGTAGTTGTTGAACGCCGCGGAGTTGGTGGGCGCGGGAAACAGCGCCAGCAGCTTCACGGCCGCGGGATCCATCAAGCTGCGTGGAATCTGGTTGTTCGGGAAGGCGGTGCGCTTGTAAACCCCACCCCCGAGGTTCTGCGTTGTGTTCGGGTCGAAAATCGCCGGCTGGCCCGTAAAGTCGCCCGCGATCATCCGCGCGGTGGGAATCGTCTGCACGTAGGTGATGCCGTCCCGCTCGCGCGTCTGCTCCCAACTGCCGAACAGGAAAGCTCTGTTCTTGACGATCGGACCGCCAAGGGTGCCGCCAAACTGGTTGCGCCGCAGTTCGGGCTTCGCCGCCGCGGGATTCGAGAAATAGTTGCGGGCGTCGAATACATCATTGCGGACGAATTCGAACAGGTCTCCGTGGAGCCGGTTGGTTCCGCCCTTGATGGTGGCATTCACGACCGCACCCGCCGAGTAGCCGTACTCCGCCGAGTAGTTGTTGGTCTCGACCTTGAACTCCTGGATTGCGTCCACCGACGGTTGCACCACCACCGGCGAACTGTTCTGCTGATCCACCACCTTCGAATTGTTGTCGACGCCGTCGAGCAGGAAGTTGTTCAGTTGTGCCCGCACGCCGTTGGCGATGAACGAGCCGCCCGCGATGTTGCGGTCGCCCGGTTTGGCTTCCAGAACACCAGAAGACAGTTTCGCGAGCTGAAGGTAGTTACGCCCATTCAGCGGCAGATCGGAAACCGCCCGCGTATCGATCACCTGTCCCACCGAAGCCGTGGAGCTCTCGAGCAGAGGCGCCGTCGCCGTGACTTCCACGCTTTGACCGGTGCCCCCCACCTTGAGTGAGAAGTCGAGCCGCGCCACCTGGCTGATGACGAGGTTGATGCCGCCACGGTTCACTGTCGCGAAGCCGTCGCGGCTCACCGTGATTTCGTAATTGCCGGGACGGAGGTTCGAGAACGCATAGTTGCCGCTCTCATTCGACTGGGCCTCCCAATGCATCCCGGTCTCGGTGTTAACGACCTTGATCTGGGCGGCTGGAACCACTGCCCCAGAGCTGTCGGTGATGATTCCGGTGATCTGGGCGGTGGGTTGCTGCGCCGGTACGGCCGTGACCATTAGTAAGGCGGCCAGCACGGCGAAAATCGGCTGAAGCATCTGACGCATGGCAGTCTCCATGACCTCCCCGGCACGGGGGAAGGGCCTCTGTTTCGGTTGCAGCGAAATAGTATTATTGATACGGCTTCGTGGGCAGGACCTAAAAGTCCGGTGAAATTTTCTTTTAGATTCTAAAAAGGTCGCATAACTCCTTGAGTGGCGGTCAGTTCTTCGAGTTTGGCACATACCGGCTGGAGGCCGCCAGCCACCGGCTCTGGCGCGCCGGTGAACCGGTTCCCCTGACCCCGAAGGTGTGCGAAACCCTGCTCGTCCTGATTCGCCACAGCGGCCGGATCGTCTCCAAGGAAGAAATCATGAAGGCCGTTTGGCCGGATTCCTTTGTGGACGATGCCAACCTCACTCAGAACATTTCGGTCCTGCGAAGGGCGCTCCGCGAGGCAGAGACCCAGACCAAATACATCGCGACCTATCCCGGGAAGGGCTACCAGTTTCTGGTCCCGGTCCGGATCGTCGGTGAAGGACCCGAGCCGCAGCCGCCCAAGCCCGAGGATCACAGAGCCCCCAGCCCTCGCCGAATCCACTTGTGGGTATGGGTTACTCTGGGGTTTGCCGCGATCGGGCTGGCGGCGGGATTGCTGCGGACTTTCCGTTCCCCCACTCCGGGAGCCGAATTGACGCGCAGCCTTCCCTTCACCCGCCTGCCGGGCGCCGAGTATCAGCCTTCATTCACCCTGGACGGCACCAAGGCGGCCTTCGTCTGGGATCAGGAGCATGCCGCCCGGCCGGGTATCTTCGTCAAGGGCGTCGGAGACGACGAATCGCGGCCCGTCGATAGCGGCCGGTATACCACGTCCAGCCCGGCTTGGTCGCCTGATGGCCGGTACCTTGCCTATTTGCGGTACACGGCCTCGGCGCTCTCCGTCATCGTGAAGCCCGAACGCGGCGAAGGCGAGAGGGAGGTGGCTCGCCTGTTCCGGACGCGCTACGGGCTAAACTGCCGTCACCTGGACTGGTCTCCGAACGGCAAGCTCCTGGTCGTGGATGACAAAGAATCGCCCGACCAACCGTTCGGCCTCTACCTGATCGACCTCGAGACGGGAGCCCGCAAGCGGCTGACGCAACCCACGGAAGACATCATCGGCGATGTCGATCCGCGGTTCTCCCCGGACGGCGCTACCGTCTCGTTCGTGAGGATGACCTACCGTTTCAATCACGAACTCTATACGGTGCCCACAGCCGGTGGAACCCCCCGCCAGCGCACCAACGACCGCAAACGGATCAGCGGGCAGGACTGGTCAGCCGACGGCCGGTCGTTGTACTTCGGCTCCGACCGGGATGGCGGGTTCCGGATCTGGAAGCTGCGCCTCGATAGCCGGCGGATGAACGCCGGCATCATCCCCACGACGATCGCCAGCTCCAGCCCCATCCAGCTATCGGTTTCGCGCTCCGGGTCGAGGCTGGTCTACTCGGATTTCCTGCAGGATCTGAATATTTGGCGGCTGGATCTGTCCCGTGCATCCGCGGGAAAAGAGGCCTGGAGCCGCGTGATCGACTCG
Organism: Bryobacterales bacterium; assembly: GCA_963778675.1. GTDB lineage: Bacteria > Acidobacteriota > Terriglobia > Bryobacterales > Bryobacteraceae > CAWCDJ01. The sequence continues at coordinate 245,591 of CAVZVI010000014.1, read as the reverse complement.
ACGGCCGAGGACATCCTGCCGCAGCTCAGCCCGGACGGGAAACGGCTGTGCTTCCAGTCCGATCGCTCGGGGCTGGGCGAGTTGTGGCTCAGCGACGCCGGCGGCGGAAACCCCGTTCAGTTGACGAGGGGGATATACGCCCCGCTGTAGGCCGTTGGTCGCCGGATGGCAAGAGCATCGTGTTTCAGGAGGCTGCCACCGGCACCATGTACCTGGTCGATGCGAACGGAGGAGTACCCCGCCTGGTCACCGGCTCGCCCACGGCGGGATTCCACCCGTTGTTTGCCCCCGATGCCCGGGGACTCTACTTTACGGACAGGGAGAAGCTGTTCTATCTGCCGCTCCCGAATGGAAAGCCGGAGGAGCTGGCGGGGCACATGGGCTTCGAAAAGGTCCTGTCCCCGGATGGCCGTTTCATCTACTTCACCGGCGGACGGACGGATCCCGCGATCTGGCGATACAACGTCGCGACGCGCGACCGGCAAAAGGTGCTCGGCGATCTCCTGCAGGGCTACTGGGGAGCTTGGGCGCTTTCCTCCAAGGGGATTTATTATCTGAAATCGGACGACCAAGCCGCGGACGAATCGGCCATCTACTTCCATGACTTTTCGAGCGGCCGGGGAACCCGCGTGGCGCCGTTCCCCGATCCCCTCCCTCCGATCGGCACCACCACCTGGGCCCTCACCCCGGATGAGCGCTTCTTGTATGTGGTGCGCGTGGACACCTCGCGCAGCGACCTGACCCTGGTGGATGGCTTCGAGTGACCAGTTGACACCACCCCTTCGAAAGCGGTATCCCTTTTAGATCCCGACCAAGGACGTCTCGCAATGAAGCTGGTGACCTACGGAACCGTGTTGGTGGTGGTGACTCTCGCTGCCGGCCCCTCGCCGGCGCAGAGCAAAAAGGGCAAACGTTCCGCCGCGCCGGCGCCCACGGCAAAGCCCCAGAAGATCGATGAGGAGTATACCCGCCTGATCAAGGAGTACCTGCAGGATCCGCGCATCACCACCGAACTGGTGGACCACATGCCGGCCTCCGATACGGTGCCGTCGCCGCTCAAGTTCTTCGGCCGCATCCCCGGCAAGCCGGGAGAGCTGACGTACGCGGAAGATATCTACCGTTACTACGAAGCGCTGGCGAAGGCCTCCCCGCGCGCCAGGCTCTGGAGGATCGGCAAGACCGAGGAAGGCCGCGACGAGGTGATTCTGGCCATCGCCGACGAAGCCACGATCCGCGACCTCGACAAGTACAAAGATATCGCCGCCAAACTCGGCGACCCGCGCAGGATCACCGACGAACAGGCGCATCAATTGATCAAGACCGGCAAGCCGATTTACTGGGCCGCCAGCGGCATCCATTCGCCCGAGACCGGCGGACCCGAGATGCTGATCGAACTGGCCTACCGCTTGATCGTCGAAGAGACGCCGTTTATCCAGGCCATCCGCAACAACGTCATCACCTTCATTACTCCGGTGATCGAAGTGGACGGCCGCGATAAGGAAGTCGATACCTACTATTTCAATAAGAAGCTCCCGCCTGGCGCGCAGCGCCTTCCCCTGATGTACTGGGGTAAGTATGTGCAGCACGATAACAACCGCGACGGAATGGGACAGTATCTCCAGATTACCCGGAACTTCACCAGGGCCGTCCTGGAGTGGCACCCCACGGTCCTTCACGACCTGCACGAGGCGCAGTCGTATCTCTATGTTTCCACCGGCACCGGCCCTTACAACCCGTCCCTCGACCCGATCCAGATCGATGAGTGGTGGCTGCTGGCCGAAACCGAAGTCATGGAAATGGCCAAGCGCGGCGTGCCGGGAGTCTTCACTTATGGCTTCTATGATGGCTGGGTACCGAACTATCTTTTCTGGATTGCCTTGACTCATAACTCCTTCGGCCGGTTTTACGAGGTGCAAAGTTATGGCCCCGACATTCAGCCGAACCTGACCTTGAGCACCACCCAGACGAGCCGTGAATGGTACCGCCCCAATCCGCCGCTCGCTTCCATTAAGTGGGGCCCGCGGAACAACACCAACATCCAGGAATCCGCGCTGCTGATCGCCTTGCACAAAGTTGCCACAGAGCATGAGTTGTATCTCGAGAATTACTGGCTGAAGAACAAGCGCGCGATCGAGAAGGGAAAGAACGGCCCCACGTACGCCTGGGTGATTCCGGCGGCACAGCGGCGCAAGGAGGACGCAGCCGATATGGTCAACGAGCTGCGCAGGCAGGGAGCCGAGGTCCATACCGCGACCTCCGCGTTCAAAGCGGGCAGCGCTTCGGTGGCGGCGGGCGACTATATCATCCGCGGCGACCAGCCTTATCACACGCTGATCGACATGTACCTCAGTGTGCAGAACTACCCGCCCGCCAACCCGCGCCCATACGACGACACCGGCTGGACCATGCAGTATATGCGCGACGTGAAGACGATTCCGGTCGCCGACAAATCGATTCTCGACGCGCCCATGACGATGCTCACCGCCGACGCACGAGCAGCAGGCGGCATCCAGGGAAGCGGCGGAACACTCGTAGTGGACCACACCAGCGACAACTCCCTGATGAGCTTCCGCTACAAGAATCAAGACGTGAAGATGCAGATCGCCGAAGAGGATTTCGACCTCGACGGCCACCATTTCCGCGCCGGCGCCTTCGTGATTCCGAATGCCGACCGCGCGCGCCTGGAGCCGGTCCTCCGCGACCTGGGGCTCTCCGCCTGGGCGGTGGATTCGGCGCCCGCGGTGAAAATGCACGAGTCAACGCTCCCCCGCATCGGCTATGTTCACTCCTGGTCGCGCACGCAGGATGAAGGATGGGTGCGGGCTGCGCTGGACTACTACGGCGTTCCCTACACTTACTTCGCCGACCAGAAACTGCGCGACGGCAGCCTGCGGTCGAAATACGACGTGATCATCTTCCCCCACGTGGGAGGTACCGCCCAGACCATGCTCGCCGGTATCGCCAAGACCGGCACCGTCCCGCTGCCGTACAAGAAGACTCCACAGACCCCCAACCTGGGCGTCATCGACGAGAGCGACGACATTCGCGGGGGAATGGGATTCGAGGGACTGCAGGAGCTGGCCAATTTCGTTCAACAGGGCGGTACCCTGATCGTCGAGGGCTCCACCGCTTCGCTCATGGCGGAATACGCCATCGGCAGCGGCGTCACCGTGGAGCATCCGCAGGAGTTGTTTGCCCGCGGGTCGATCCTGCGCGGGGTCTTCGCGGACACCAAAAGCCCCATCGCTTACGGATACGAGGGCAAAGATCTGCCGATCTACTTCAACCAGGACCCCGTGCTCCACGTCGAAACGGGCGGCGCAGGATCCGGGCGATTTGGGGGATTCGGCGGGTTCGGGGGCGGACGCGCCGGAAGCGATGTCAGCCAGAACGTCACCCCCAATGCCGTGCCGATTCATGTGGCGCCGCTCGAACCCGGCGGCGCAGTGCCGGGGGCCGCTCCGCCGCCGGCTGCGGGAGGACGCGGCGGACGTGGGGGACGCGGCGGCGCCTTCGCGGCCGCATCCGGCGAACGTCCGCGCGTCGTTCTGCGATTCCCCGCGAACCCCAACGACATGCTGCTTTCCGGCACGCTGGCCGGCGGACAGGCGCTCGAAAACCGGGCCGCCGCGCTCGACCTGCCGCTCGGCAAGGGGCACATCGTGATGTTCGCCCTGCGTCCCTTCTGGCGCTGGCAGACCCAGGGCACCTACTTCCTGGCTTTCAACGCCATCCTGAACTGGGATCACCTGGACGCCGGCAGACCCGAGCCCGCCCGGCCGCGCGGCATGGCTGCGGCCACAGAGCCGCGACCGTAAGGGACGGATAGAGAACCGTATGGCGACCAGCCTGGTTAAATCTCCGGTGATCGACCCGCGCTTCACACCCTTTCGACTGGTGATCCGGGAATCGAAGATCCATCGCAGGGGCGTCTACTCCCTGGAGCGAATCCCCGCCCGCCGCAAGGTCATCGAATACACCGGCGAGCGCATCAGCCGCCGCGAAACCAAGCGGCGCGGCCAGGGCAGCGTCACCTACCTGTTCACACTGGACGACTACTGGACCATCGACGGCGCCGTGGGCGGCAGCGGCGCCGAGATTATCAATCACTGCTGCGACCCCAATCTCTACAGTTGCATTTTCAAGGGTCACATCCTCTACATGAGCCGGCGCGTGATCCTGCCGGGTGAAGAGCTCACGGTGGACTACCGGTTTTCCGATAACATCGAAGATGTACCGTGCCGCTGCCGCTCCCCGCGATGCCGCGGCACCATCAACTTGAAGGCGAAATGAATCACACACGTTTGGTGGCGGCATGTTCCGCCGTTTGGCTGGTGGCGGCGGCCGCCGGCCAGAATGGTCCCTCAGCCGCCGCGATCTCCGCCGGGCTGACGGCGAAGGACCTGCGGGCCGATGTCTCGTTCCTGGCTTCGGACGCGCTGCAGGGCCGCGGCACGCCCTCCCCGGGACTCGATATCGCGGCCGAGTTTATCGCCTCCGAGTTTCGCCGTGCAGGCCTCGACCCCGCGGGCGACGATGGCTACTTCCAGACCGCACCCTACCTGCACGTAACACCCAACCTCGAGAGCCTCGAATTGACGCTCGATACCGGCCTCCAGACGTTGCACGCCGCTAAGGACTCGATCGGATTCCAGGAAGCCGCCGCCGCCGATCTGACACGCGCCGCCGCCGTGAAGGCGCCGCTCGATGCCGCCGCCCTCGACGCCCTGACCGCCGAACAGGTCCGCGGGAAGGTGCTGATTGTCGACGCATCGAACGGCCGCTCGCCCGTCCAACGCCGGATTCCGTCGATCGCCGCCAGGCTCCAACCCGCCGCGGTGATTATGCTGCGCGCTAACGGGCGCGGCGTAAGCGGCGAGGCGCGCCTGCGGGAGCCTTCCGAGCCCTCCATCCCGATCCTGGCCGTCTGGGATTCGTCCATCCGGAACGCCCTGGCGGCGGCGCCGGCGGGTCCGCTCGAAGGAACCGTCTCGCTTCACGCCGCGGCACCCGCCGAGGTTCCCGTCCGGCTGAAGAACGTCGTGGGCCGCCTTCCCGGATCAGACCCGGTTCTCAAAGACACGTACGTGCTGGTCACCGCCCACTACGATCACCTGGGAGTGCGGGGCACGGGGGAAGGCGATCACATTTATAACGGCGCCAACGACGACGCCAGCGGCACGGCCTCCATGATCGAAATCGCCAACACCCTGGCGGCGCTGCCCACCCGGCCGAAGCGCAGCATCGTGTTCATCGCCCTCTTCGGCGAGGAGCTGGGACTGGTGGGCTCCCGCTACTATGCCAGGCATCCCATCTATCCGCTCGCCAAAACCGTGGCCGACCTCAACCTGGAACAGATGGGCCGCACCGACGACGTCACCGGCTCACGCGTAGGCATTGTCAACGTCACGGGTTTTGACTTCACTACTCTGACCAACGACCTCGAGCAGGCCGGCGGCGAGCTTGGCATCCAGGTACTCAAGGACGAAGAGAGCAGCGATCCGTTCTTTGCCCGCAGCGACAACCAGGCGTTCGCCGACGCCGGGATCCCCGCGCACACCCTCTCGGTAGGCTACGTCTTCGCCGATTATCACCAGCCGGGTGATGAGTGGCCGAAGATCGACTACGAGAACATGGCGAAGGTGGATCGCGCCGTGGCCCTCGCTGTTTATCGCGTGGCGGATCGCGCCGCGGCTCCCGAATGGAACGCGTCCAATCCGAAGACCGAGCGTTACGTCAAAGCGCACGACGCCCTGGTGCGTGAGACCAAATAGGCAAACAGCCTCAACCTGCGGTTGAAATCCTCCACGTGACGGCGGAAATCTTCGGGAGCGAGAAAGGCCGCGGCGGCCAGCGCGAGGAAGATCCTCCGGGTCATTGCCCGGTCTTCTCGAAGCGTACCGCGAGGAACGGTTTGCCCGGCAGGTTCAGGGTGACCTTACCGGAATAGGTTCCCGGCAGCGGTGTGATGGTCATGGCCCAGGGATCGATGAGGTCGGCCCGGTAGCGCGTACCTTCCGTCAGGTCGAATTCATATTCGGCGGGCTGGTTCACGTCGAAATAGAAGAGGTAATAACGGCCCGCCTGTCCGGCTCCCAGATAGTAAGTCGAGATGTTATTCAGGCCCTCGGCGGGCGCCGATTCCAGAATCTTGCGCAGAAACGCTATTCGCTCCGGACTCTGGCCGTGCAGCACGCCGCCCTTCGACCACCACAGTATGTCGTGCGGATCGAGATACGTCTCCCCGTGCCCTACATACGCGCCGGAAACCGTGCCAACCCAGAAGCGCCTTACCAGTTCCTGCGCGGAGATGCTGCCCCAGCGCTTGGGGATGTTGCCTTCGTACTTGCACTCGTCGTAGATGACCGGCTTGTGGTACTCGGCGACATACTCGCGCGCCCTTTCGAGGTCCGAACTCTGCAGGCTCACATGAGTCACCCAGGGTTTGGAATGATCGTACAAAATACTGCCGTTGTGAATGGAGCGGAGGTGATGATAGGGGTCGCTCTCCTGGACGATACGGAAGAACCGGTCCCAGTCGGCTAGAGTCTTGGTCTTTACGAAGTCCCACTCATTGGCCATCGACCACCAGACATTGCGGTAAGCGGCGAGGCGGGCTACGGTGTAGCGCAGGTAGCGGTCATTCACTTCGGCGGGCATCGAGGCGTAGCCCCAGCGGTCGTACGGGTGGAAGAGAATGAGATCGGCCTCGATGCCCAACGCTTCGAGGTCGCGGACGCGCTGTTCCAAGTGCTGGAAGAACTTGGGGTTGAAGCGCGTGAGATCGTTGTGCCCGGCGGCGTCGCGCTCGAACGGATAGTAGACCGGCTCGTTCGCATTGTATGCGTAGCTCTTGGGAAAGACGCACATACGGATCTTGTTGAAGGGCGAGGATCGCAACGTTTGGATCGTCTCTTCCTCCAACCGGTCGCCCTGGTGGATCCAGGCATAGCAGGTGGTTCCGATCGGCACGTACGGCGTGCCGTCCTCGTAGCCGAAGTGGGTGGTGTACCGGACCCGGACGGGCCCGTGATTCCCGGCCGGGGGAGCGACGGCTGTGAAGCTGCCGGTCTTGCCGTCGAGAGCCGGTACGTTGCTGGTGGTGGTGTAGCTCCATCCGCCGGTTTCATCGGGCATGAAGCGGATGCGGTAGACGCCCTCCCCGTCGTAAAAGCCGTCCACATCCACAACGCGGTGGGCGTAGCGAAAATGCGCGCCGACGTGAACGTCCAGAAACGGGTTGCCCGTCGAGGGGCCGTTTAGCACCACTTCGTAAACGCCCCAGCGCTCCACGTTCGGCGCGGCCGCGAGGCCCAGGCAAACTGCCAGTCCAATGATCAGCTTCACGGTATGAGGATATAATCGCGCAAGCGGCATGTCACGGAGAACCTTGTGCTATCTTGCCCGGACGGCGCTGGTGGCCGCGGCCGTTTCGATCGTCGCGGGAACGCAGTTGGTTTGTGCGGCGGAGCCCCTGCTTTTCGTCTATTTCAAAGAGCCGGCCAATGAAGCAGCCAAACACGACAGCTTTCTGAAGGTTGCGGAACAAGACAAGCAGCAGCTCCAGACCGTGCGCCCACTGCCCGACTTGTATCACGACGAGCAGTATGGCGATCCGCCCTACCGCACGGAGGAGGGATGGCGCCCTCTGCTCGACGGACGCGATCTCGCCGGGTGGCACGCCGATCGGGAAGGGCCGAACGGGTGGTTTACATCGCGGGGAGTGACGTGGAGGCGCGTATTTTCGCCGACACGCCTGGCAGCCAGGCCCGCACCTGGAGACCGCATTGTCAATGGCAAAGACGGCAAGACGGTCAACCTGGTCACGGATGAAAAGTTCGGCAGCTTCGAACTATACCTCGAGTTCCTGCTGGCCAAGGGCTCGAATTCAGGCGTGTACCTGCACGGCCTTTACGAAGTGCAGGTGTTCGACAGCTATGGCTTCGACGGGCCCCTGACGGTGGGCGATTGCGGAGGAATTTACGAATTGGCGCAAGGCGGCGGAGGGTCGCCGCCGGCGCGCAATGCGGCGCGGCCCCCCGGAGAGTGGCAGTCGCTGCGCATCTGGTTTCAGGCGCCGGTGTTCGACAGTGCGGGGAAGCTGATGACGAGGCCGAAGGTGCTGCGGGTGCTGCTGAACGGCGTGCCGGTGCAGGAGAACTTCACCCTGGCCGGTCCAACGCTCAGCCACCTGGAGATTCCCGAAGGCGCGCGAAATCCGATCATGCTGCAGGGCGACCACGGCCCGGTCGCCTATCGCAACATCTACATCAAGCCATTGGATTAGGTGCGCGAATACAAAGTAGCTTACTTCTTCGTGAAGATCTTCAGGTCGACAGCGTCGGCCATCGCCTGATAGCCCTCGTTATTGGGGTGGAGATGGTCGCCGGGGTCGAATTCGGCGCGGATACGCTTGGGATTCTGCGGGTCGCGCACGGCAGCCTCGAAATCCACCACGGCGTCGTATGCGCCGCTGGTGCGGATCCATTTGTTGACCGCTTCGCGAATGACCTCGCCGCTCTCTCGCGAATAGCCGGCCCCTTCATAGGGCGTAAGCGTGCAGCCGATCACCTTAATGCCGTGCATGTGGGCGCGATCGATGATCTGCTGGTGCGCCGCAATCAACTCTTCGGCGCTTGCCGGCTCCTTCGGATCGGTGGCGCCGTGCCCGATGTCGTTAATGGCTTCGAGCACCATGAGCCACTTCACGCCCGGCTGGCTGATGACGTCGCGATCGAGGCGCGCGAGCGCGCTGATGCCGGCGCCGTCGCGCAGCACGCGGTTCCCCCCGATTCCCATGTTGCCCACGGCAATGTGCGCCGTCTTTTTGTCTTTCGCGAGGCGCACGGCGAGCAGCGCCGGCCAGCTGTGATCGGTCTCGTTCTGGGAGCGGGCGCCGTCGGTGATCGAATCGCCGAAGGCGACGATCAGCGCGGCATCGGCGGGCGCCAGCACATCGACGTTATCCAGGTAGTAGTAGGACTGCGTAACGATCGCGTCGGGGATTGAGGACTTTCCGGCGGCATCTCCCGTGGAGATGTAGGTATCGTGCAGCGCGGTGGAGTGGATGGTGGGCGGCCCGGTCTCGCCGGGGAAGTAGAGGCTGATCGCCAGGTGGGCGGTTTGCGGAACGCTCAGGTCCACCGGGTCGCTCAGCATGACAGCGCCGGGCCGGATGGTGCAGCCGGGCTGGCCGTTGAACTTGAGGGTGCGGTCGGTGCCGGCGGCGATCTCCGACTCCTTGGCCTGCACGCCAATGTGCGCCGCTCCGATTTCCACGGGTTCGCTCCCGAAGGCGTTCGACAGCGTGACGCGCACGCGCTGGCCGGGGATGCTGGTGCGAACGATCATGCGGACGGTCTGGTTGTGGAAGCCATATCGGGCGATGGACTGCGGCGTGGGAGGACCGGCAGCCGGCTCGGCGGCCGGCACCGGGTTGCGGGCCAGCGTTTCGGCCGTGGTCCAGGTGGCCACCCAGTGTTCCTGAGCCTCAATGAATGTGAAATGGCCGAGTCCGGCCAAGGCTGCTACCAACAGCAGACGCCGCGTCATGTAGTGTGATTCCCTTCGCTTCAGATTATACATGCGGCGGCTAATTGCCGCGGCGAACTTGCGGCGGCGCGGGACCGGAGTAGGTCAGCCGCAGCCCCCAGTCGATGTCCCCCGGGAATTCGGGCAGCAGGATAATGCCGATAACACTCGACCGCACCGTGCCGTCCCCCGCGGGGGCCCACGTTCCGTTGCGCGGGTCGAACCACTCGGCGCGATACAGGCTGTTCAGCTTCGCGCCGCGGATCTGGCTGCGGGGGCAGCCCTTCTCGAAGTACGCCAGAAAGATGTTCTTATCGGGCGTACGGGCGCAATAAGCCCATCCTTCGTACGAGCGCAGGTCGTGTGTCTTGTCTGGCGAGACAAGATCGGCGTCGGGAGCCAGGTCCTGATAGCGCTTCCCGATCGAGAAGGCGAACGTCCGCAAATACTGCATTTCGGCCGCCGAGTTCCACTGGAAGGCATCCCACATTTTGATCGGCGCAGTCGGCTCGATATCCGCCCCCCAGATGCCCTCGGCTCCGTACACATGCCCCGCCAAGCCTCCCGAGAGAAAATTGCCGTACATGGCCGAGCGCACGAACTGATCGTCCTTCGCCGTGCCGCCCGGCGCGCCGTACTGATATCCCCTGCCTCCGCCCTGCGACCTGGCATCGTTGTAGCCGGAGTAATATGGCTCGCCGTTGAGCCCGGGCTTGGGATGGGGCTGCCGGAAGATTTCGGTGAGGTACCAGTAATTGTTGTGTTCGCGCATGTTCCCGGTCTGGTGCAGAGTGACCCAGGAATCGTCGCCCCAGTTTTCCAGGGTGGAAGGGTTGGCATTGGCGGAAAGCAGCGTGCCGAACGGAGGAGGTCCGTACTTCTTCATGACGACTTCGATCGCCTGGTCGAAATCCGCGGGCGAAACCGACTGGCTGATGATGTCGAGATGTATGGGACTGAGCACGGTATTGTTCGCCTGATAGCGCGACCAGATGTACTCGATAAAGCGGGCATAGGACTCCGGCCAGTCGTAGTATTTCTTCCAACAGAGACTGGCGTCGCGCCGGGAAACCTCAATGAACGGAACAAAGCCCTGCTCGTTGAGATAGTCGATCTTTCGATCGACGTACTGAAAGTACTTCGGGTTGATGCGGTCGACGTCGGGGAACATGTTCTCGTATCCCGGCACCTTGCCCGGGAACAGGAAGGGACGGCCGCCCTCGTTATCCATGTTCTTGGCGCTGCCCGTGCCGAATTCGAGCCAGGCCGAGCGGATCGTCGTGTGGTCCGCATCGTTCATGACGACGTTCCACGGCGCGCCATCGGTCATCCAATTCGGGAAGGCCGCGATGATGTTCACCCAATTGAAGCCCTGCGCCTTGCGGTAGCGGACATAGTCCTTGAAACCGGCGCCCGGCCCCATCGGGCGTTCCCGCTCGTCGTCATACCAGCGGAACCGGTTCGTGCCGGCGGCATACCAGGTATCGCCGATGACGAAGAAGGGTGTGCCGTCGGCCTGCTCCAGCGCATGGTGGTTGGCGGTCGGCCGCAGAAAGCCCCTTCGCAGCGGATTCTTCTGTTTCTCCGCTTCGCTCCAGGGGACGGCGGTGAAACTGCCCGTCTTTCCTGCCAAACCCGGGTCCGGCGGATTGGATCCGCTGCGCCAGGTCCAGGTTCCGGGGGCGGTGGCCAGCACTCGAACGTGGAAAGTGCGGCCGCCATCCCAGAATCCGTAAACTCTCTTGCTAAAGCCGGGGCCCTTGAGATCTACCCAAACGGTAACGTCCGTGTACGGATTCGCGAAGGAACCGGTCGCGTTCAGGGTCAGCTCCTGTTTCTCCCACACATGGCTGGCAGAGGAGGCGGGCGCAGCGCAGGCCGCCGCAAGCAGCATTGACGCACAGATCTTCTTCATCTCCATCCGGCAATTCTCCTTTTGGAAATCCGCAAAAGCCAATCATAGCTTCCCTCGCAGGTGATCATCGCGATATACCTGTCGTTAGGTGTGAAGATCCGTCTCATGCACGTCGCTGACATTCCGGCCGGGCTGCAACTCTGCCGCCTCAGCCGGTGGAATCAGGTCGAAGAGGACTGGCGATCTTTCCTCGATTCTCCGGACGGCGGCGGCCGGCTCGCCGAGAGCGGCGGAACGCCCGTCGGCACGGTTACGTTCCTGCGCTACGGCATTTGCTTCACTTGGCTCTCGATGATGTTGGTGCATCCCGAGGTCCGGCGCTCCGGTACCGGCACGCTGTTGATGGGCGCCGCTCTCGATGCTCTCGCGAGCGAACCATGTGTCCGCCTCGATGCCACGTCGCTTGGCGAGCCGCTCTACCGCCGCTTCGGCTTCCACGATGAATACGGACTGCTGCGCGTGAAAACGACGGTGGCACCCGAACGGCTCGGGCCGGCGGCTGAGGAGAGTGCGCGCCGGATGCAACCGGCCGACCTGGCCGAAGTCTTCGCCAGAGACCGGCAGGTCTTCGGCGCGGACCGCGGCGCGTTGCTGGCCGGTTTCCACCACCGTGAGCCCGGCATGGCATGGACTGTGCGCCGCGGCGGCACACTAAAGGGATATTGCTTCGGGAGGCGCGGGTATTACTATCGCCATCTCGGTCCGGTTGTGGCCGAAGATGAAACATTCGCCCGGGAACTGGTCAGAGCCTGCCTTGCGGGCCATCCTGGCGAAGAGGTTGCCCTGGACGTGCCGGAACGTGCCGCCGGCTGGATCGCCTGGCTGCAATCGGCCGGTTTCATGGTCGAGCGGCCGTTCCTCAGGATGTGCCGCGGTGAGAACTCGTGTCCCGGCCTGCCCGGCCTGCAGTATGCAATCGCCGGCCCCGAGTTCGGTTGAGGACCGCCGGCGCACGGCTCAAAGTTGCCGCATCATCGCCTTGATCTGACCCACGGCGTAGCCCCATCCGGAACGCTGGCCCGGATCGCCAGGGAATTCCGGGACATGGTCCGGGTGAAGGAGTCGGGGATATCCCGTTGCATGAAGCGCGCGAAGGCAGGCCATCATATCGTTGTCGCCCGCATCAATAAAAGTCTCGGTGTATTTCTGCCGGGGAACTTCCATCAGAACGTTGCGAAAGTGCACATGGTTGATCTGGTCCCGCTGCCCAAACCACTGGATGTTCTCAATCACGTTGTATCCCATCTCACGGGTGACGCCGGTGTCGAACGTGATTCCGTTCGCCGGAGTCCGAACGATCTCGCAGACGCGCCGCAATCCGTCGACGGAGCCGAGAATCTGCTCGATGCCCCGATACTTCGGCGGCGGCGGGTCGTTCGGATGCACGGCCAACCGCACGCCGGCGCGCTCCGCCACAGGGACTACGGCTTTGAGGAAGCGCTCGTACCGGCTCCAAAGCTGATCCGCCGTGTGCTCGCCGACATCCGGCAGAAGAGGCAGGTCGCGGCTTCGAGCGTAATCATGCGCAGCCAGCAGGGACCCTCCACGGCCCGGCTTCTTGTAATAGCCGCCCATCGCGCGCAAAGCGTACCAGTTGTATTCCACGACCGGAATGCCGACCTTGCCCGCAACGCGAATCGACTCACGAACATTCTCGATGTCCTTGTCGGCGCCGGGCCTGCCGAGCACCGCGTCGCGGAAATCGTGAAGCATGAGATTACCCACTTTGAGTCCGAACGATTCCACACGCTCCTTGATCCCGCGGATCTGGTCTTCCCTCCACGGAGGCTCGGAATTGTCTCCTTCCATCTTCACGACCCGTCCTTCGTTGCTGTATGTGGGGGCGCCCGGCCCGCTGGCCGTGACCCACTCGACCCCCATGTAGGCGATGAAATGGAGAGCCTGGTCCGACAGGTTGGCTGCGGGCATCGTGAGCTTGATCGCGCCCTTCAACTCGGCGGCAGCCCCGTCCGGAGCACCCGCGAAGGGCAGCGCCAGCGCACCCGTGGCAGTCAGGAGGGTGCGTCGCGAAATCGCAGTCGTCATGCGCGGCAGGTTATCACGGGGAGTGCAGTCGCGCAATGCAGGCGCGACGTTCTCATCCTTTGCGCACTAACAGCGGCAGCAGCACAATCGCAATGAAGTCCTGCAGGAAGTGCATCACCATCGGCGCCACCAGGCTCCGCCTCCAAACGTACACGGCGGCGAAAACCAGCCCCATGAATGCGACCGCCGCCACTCCGGCCGTGCCTTCGTATCCATGGCCCACCGCGAAGACCACCGTCGACAGGAAAACTGCCGCTGCCATACTTCGGGTGGCCGCCTGAAAACGAAGGATCAAATAGCCCCGAAAGATCGTCTCCTCCACGACGGCGACCACCACGACCAGCAGGACCGCGAGCATGAGTTCCTGCCGGCCCGCAGCGGTCAGGTACTTGGGTAACGGCGTTTTGGGCGCGGTGAGCCCCAGCCACTGGAACACGCTCTCCAGCATGTTGGTAGCCACCAACAGCGGCACGAACAGTGCCGCGCCAAGTGCAGCTTCCCTCGCGAACCCCCGGGAAGTCCACCCGATCCTGCTCAGCGGCTCGCCATTGCGCCAGAGGAAATACGTGATCAGGCCGAGTAGTGCCAGATCGCGCAGCATTGTCGCCCAAGCCACCAGATCGAAGCTGAGGCCACCCTGCTGGAGCGGAAGGAATGATGTCACCAAAGAAGGCACAATGAGAAACAGGAACACCAGCAGTTCCCGAACCTGAAGCCTTCGCCCGGGCTCGGACCTGCCATAGGCAGAATGGTCCTCAAGAAGCTCTCTCGAGTTCATACGCCAACGGTCCGTGCAGATTGACGGCCAAACACAGTCGGAAGGACTCCCGTGGCGTTCCTCACTCTTTCCGGCTCGCGCAGCCGCCGCAAGCGTGAGGTTCGATGCAGGACCGGCGCCCTGGTTGGTGCAGCGGACCGTTTGGCCGCCGTACCGCGGCTTACCCTCTAAGTAGCAGGGGTAATTGCAGCCGTCGGGAGTCCTGTATCGTGCCCGCCGGAGCAGAGGTTATGACGCAGTCACGGCAGGCTACGGATCCAGGACAGGGGCTCGCCCCAGCCCGTCTCCCGGCTCTCCCCAAATCGCGGCGATGAAGACCAAATGGGTGTGGCTCGGCATCTTCCTTTTCACTGCCGCGGTTGCCGGCGGTGCGGTCTTGTGGATGCGTTCGCGAGCCGCGGCCGGAGGGTCAAAACCCCATGCCGGCCCTGCCTCCAGCCGTGCGGTCCCGGTTGCCGTGACCCGCGCCGCCCGCGGCAGTATGCCCGTGTATTACAACGGCCTCGGCTCCGTCACTCCGTACTATACGGTTACGGTTCATACGCGGGTGGATGGTCAGTTGATGTCCGTACATTACCGCGAAGGGCAGTTCGTCGACATAGGGGATTTGCTGGCGGAGATCGATCCCCGCCCCTTTCAGGTGCAACTGGAGCAGGCCCAGGCGCAACTGCAGCACGATGAGGCGCTGCTGGCAAATGCCCGAATCGACCTGGCGCGCTATGCCGCGCTGGTGAAGGAGAACGCCATCCCCAGCCAGCAGTACGACACCCAGAAGGCCACCGTGAAACAGGACGAAGCCAGCGTCAAATTGGACCTGGCCGCCATCGACAGCGCGAAGCTGCAACTGGTCTACTGCCGGATCACCGCGCCGATCAGCGGCCGGGTCGGCCTACGCCTTGTGGATCCGGGCAATATCATCCACGCCGCCGATACCAACGGTCTGATGGTGATCACCCAGATGAAGCCGATCACTGTCATCTTCGCGCTTCCGGAGGACGAGTTGTTGCCCGTCGTGTCGAAGGCGCGCGCGGGCGAGGTGTTGCGTGTGGACGCGCTCAGCCGAGACATGTCCAGGCTGCTCGATTCCGGCCACCTGCTGGCGGTCGATAACATCATCAACCAGAACACGGGAACCGGCAATCTGCGCGCGGAGTTTCCGAACCGCGGATCGGCCCTGTTTCCGAACCAATTCGTGAATGCCCGCGTTCTCGTACGGGTTCTGAAGGGACAGGCCATCATCCCCTCGGTGGCCGTTCAGCACGGACCCCAAGGTACCTTCGTATGGGTCGTGAATGCGGCTGACACGGTACAGGTCCGGCCGGTCACTGTCGGCGTCACCGAGGGAACCCGGACATCGATCGCACGAGGGCTGGCCGTCGGCGAAACGGTAGTGACCGATGGATTCGAAAACCTCCAGCCCGGCAGCAGGGTCGTCATCCGGCCGGCAATTCCGAAGGCGGCCGCCGCGCCGGTTACGGAACGCGGCGTAGGCCCGGGGGTTCCGCAGTGAATCCCTCGAGGACGTTCATCCTACGGCCGGTTGCCACCTCCCTGCTGACCGCAGGCGTCGTGCTGGTCGGGTTTGCCGCATTCCGCGAGTTGCCGGTTTCCGCGCTCCCGGAAGTCGAGTACCCCACGATTCAGGTGCAGACCTTTTACCCCGGCGCGGGGCCCCAGGTGATGGCCACTTCAGTAACCGCTCCGCTCGAGCGTCAGTTCGGACAGGCGCCCGGGCTGAGCCAGATGACCTCGGTCAGTTCCTTCGGCAACTCGACGATCACCCTCCAGTTCACGCTGAATATGAGCATCGACGTAGCCGAGCAGGAAGTCCAGGCTGCCATCAATGCGGCGGCAACCTACCTTCCCCAGAATCTGCCGGCGCCGCCGGTCTACAGCAAGATCAACCCCGCCGACGCACCGATCCTGACCCTCGCGCTCACCTCGGAAACCCTGCCGCTGCCGCAGGTGGAAGACCTGGCGGATACGCGGCTCGCGCAGAAGATCTCGCAGGCTCCGGGCGTGGGGCTGGTCAGCATCAGCGGTGGGCAGCGGCCGGCGGTCCGGGTACAGGCGAACCCGACACAACTGGCGTCGTACGGCATGAGCCTGGAAGACCTGCGGACGGCTCTGGGCACGGCCAACGTGGACCAGGCCAAGGGGAGTTTCGACGGTCCCGAACAGGCCTGGACCATTCTGTCGAACGATCAACTTCTCTCGGCGAAACAGTACCGGGCCGTCATCGTCGCCTACCGGAACGGCGGTCCGGTACGCCTGTCGGACGTCGCCTACGTCGTGGATGGCCCGGAGAACGTCCGGCAAGCGGCCTGGATGGATGCCACTCCCGCGGTGATCCTCAATGTACGGCGGCAGCCCGGCACCAACACGATCCAGGTAGTGAACGGCATCGAGCAGATCCTGCCGGCGCTGCGCGCTTCCCTTCCCGCGAGTATCCAGGTTTCCGTGGTCGCGAACCAGACTACCTCGATACGCGCTTCCGTAAGAGATGTCGAGTACGAGCTTCTCATCACGATCGGTCTCGTGGTGCTGGTCATCTTCCTGTTCTTGCGGAGCGCTTCGGCTACGGTGATTCCCAGCGTGGCCGTACCGCTGTCGCTGATCGCCACGTTCGGCGTCATGTTCCTCCTCGGCTACAGTCTCGACAATCTGTCGCTGATGGCCCTTACGATCTCGACCGGCTTCGTGGTGGACGATGCCATCGTCATGATCGAGAACATTTCGCGCTACATCGAGATGGGCGACCCCCCGCTTCAGGCGGCGCTCCGCGGATCGGAGGAGATCGGATTCACGATCGTTTCGCTGACGGTTTCGCTGATCGCGGTGCTCATTCCCCTGCTTTTCATGGGCGATATTATCGGGCGGCTGTTTCGCGAGTTTGCGGTCACGCTGGCGGTCACCATCATCATGTCGGCTCTCGTCTCTCTGACTCTGACGCCCATGATGTGCTCCCGGCTGCTCAAGCCCCTGGCATCGCGCCGTCCGGGACGCCTTTACCGGCTTTCCGAGCGTGCCCTCGATCGCCTGATCAATACCTACGGACGGGCGCTCCGGGTCGTCCTCAGGCACCAGGCGGAGACGATCCTCGTGGCAGTGGCCGCGCTGGCTGCCACCGTGGTGCTGTTTTGGATTGTGCCCAAGGGCTTCTTCCCGGTGCAGGACACGGGACAGATCCTGGGGATCTCCCAAGCGCCTCAGAGCATCTCGTTCGCCGCCATGGCTGCGCGCCAGCAGCAGCTTGCGGCCATCATCCTGAAAGATCCCGCGGTTCTGAACCTCGCGTCGTTCATCGGCGTGGACGGCACCAACCTCACACCCAACACCGGCCGGATTCAGATCACGCTGAAGCCGATCGAGGAGCGGCGCTCAAGCGCTTCGGAGGTCATCCGCCGCTTACAGCCCGCATTGGGGCAGGTGCCCGGAATTCAGCTCTACATGCAGCCCGTGCAGGACCTGACAGTCGAAAACCGGGTGAGCGCGACTCAATACCAGTTTGCCCTCCAGGACCCCAACGCCGCGCAACTGAATCAGTGGGCACCGCGGCTGCTTGCGCGGCTCCGGACGCTGCCGGACCTGCGCGACGTGGCGACAGACCAGTTGAGCGACGGGTTGGGCATCCTGCTGACCATCGACCGTGACACGGCCAGCCGCCTGGGAATTACGCCGCAGGCGATCGACGACACCCTGTACGACGCTTTCGGCGAGCGCCAGGTATCCACCATCTTCACGCAGCTGAACCAGTATCACGTGGTCCTCGAAACGCAGCCCCGCTGGCAGCAGTTCGCCGAATCGTTGAAGAACATCTACGTCCCGGGAGCGTCCGGGCAGGCTCCCTTGCGGACGATGACGGCCGCACAGCGCCTCTCGACGCCGCTGGCGATCAACCGCCAGGGCCAGTTTCCGGCCGTGACGATTTCGTTCAACCTGGCGCCCCGGGCCTCTTTGGGGGCGGCGGTCGAGGTCGTGAGGAACACCGCCCGTGAGATCGGTCTGCCCGCCGGTATTCAATCCGGATTTGAAGGCACGGCGCAGGCCTTCGAATCCTCGCTGGCGCATGAGCCGGTGCTGATCCTCGCCGCCCTCGTGGCGGTGTACATCGTTCTCGGCGTGCTCTATGAAAGCTACATTCACCCCATCACGATTCTCTCGACGCTTCCTTCCGCGGGCGTCGGCGCGCTGATCGCGCTGATGCTGACGGGCGAGGACTTCGGCATCATTCCGCTGATCGGAGTGATCCTCCTGATCGGCATCGTCAAGAAAAACGCCATCATGATGATCGATTTCGCGCTCGAAGCCGAGCGCGAACGAGGGAGGCCTCCGGAACAGGCTATTTACGAGGCATCCCTGCTTCGCTTCCGGCCCATCATGATGACCACCATGGCGGCCCTGCTGGGAGCCGTTCCTCTGGCTTTGGGCACGGGGATGGGCTCGGAGCTTCGCCGCCCGCTGGGCATCACGATCATCGGAGGGCTCCTGCTGAGCCAGTTGCTCACGCTGTTCACGACCCCGGTGGTGTACCTGGCCTTCGACCGTGTGGGCGGCTGGGTTCGCCGCCGCCGGACTCCCGCGGCCGTCCAGCTCCCGCTCCCGCTCGGAGAATCGTAATGAACCTCTCCGAACCCTTCATCCGAAGACCCGTTGCCACTTCGCTGCTCACTGCGGCGGTAGCCCTGGCAGGAATCGTCGCCTTCCGGCTGCTGCCGGTGTCGCCGCTCCCGCAGGTGGAGTATCCCACGATTCAGGTCTCGGCCAGCCTGCCCGGCGCGAGTCCGCAAACCATGGCCTCGTCGGTCGCCACTCCGCTCGAGCGCCAGTTCGGGCGCATCGCCGGCCTGACCGAGATGACCTCCAGCAGCTATCTCGGCTCCACCCTGATTGCACTGCAATTCGACCTGAGCCGGAACATCGATGCCGCGGCGCGCGACGTTCAGGCCGCCATCAACGCTGCCCGTACGTACCTCCCCACGAACCTGCCGAGCGCCCCCCTCTATCGAAAGGTCAACCCGGCGGAGGCGCCGATTCTGATCCTCGCCCTTACGTCGGACATTGTCGGCCAGGCGAGTCTGTACGACGTCGCTTCTTCGGTGCTGCAGCAAAAGGTCGCACAGGTGAGCGGCGTCGGCCAGGTGTTCACGGGCGGCAGTTCGCTGCCGGCTGTTCGGGTGGAGCTGAACCCGGCCGCGGTGAACCGGTATGGAATTGCTTTCGCTCAGATTCGCACCGTGCTGCGTGCGGCCAACGCCAACAGCCCCAAGGGCCAGGTCGAGAACGGCGACACCGCCCTCGAGTTGAAGACTACCGACCAGTTGTTCAGGGCAGACCAGTACAAGCCCCTGGTTGTCGCCTATCGCAACGGCGCGCCTGTGCGGGTCAGTGACCTGGGAGAGGCCACCGATTCGGTGGAAGATCTGCGCAACGCCGGCCTGGCGGATGGAAAACCGGCGGTTCTGCTTGTCATCTTCCGCCAGCCCGGCGCCAACGTCATCGAAACCGTGGATCGCGTTCGGGCCATGCTGCCGCAACTGCGCGCCTCCATTCCGGCCGCGGTCAACCTCGGAGTCATGATCGATCTCAGCATCACCATCCGGGCTTCGGTTCACGACATGGAGTACACCCTGCTGACCTCGATCGGGCTGGTGGTGCTGGTCGTCTTCCTGTTTCTGCGCAACGGGTGGGCCACGCTGATTCCCAGCGTGGTGGCCCCGCTGTCTCTGCTGGGCGCCATCGCCATCATGTACCTGGCTGGATACAGCATCGACAACCTGTCGTTGATGGCCCTGGCCATCTCCACCGGGTTCGTGGTGGATGACGCCATCGTGGTCATCGAGAACATCGCGCGCTATCTCGAGCAGGGGCTAACCCCGTATGCGGCCGCGCTGCGCGGCGCCCAGGAAATTGGCTTTGCCGTGCTGTCCATGAGCACGTCGCTGGTGGCCGTCTTCATTCCCATCCTGTTGATGGGGGGCATTGTTGGCCGCCTGTTCCGCGAGTTCGCCGTGACGCTGTCGGCCACCATCCTGGTTTCGATGGTGGTGTCTCTCACCACGACGCCCATGATGAGCGCGCGCTTCCTTCGCCGCCAGGCGAGCCACGGATGGTTCTACCGGAGCGGCGAAGCGGTCTTCAACTGGATTCGCGGCCTCTACGCCTCGGCTCTTCGCGCCGTGCTGCGGCACCCCGCGGTGACGCTGGCTGTTCTACTCGGCACGGTGACTCTCACCATGTATCTGTACGTGGCCATTCCCAAAGGATTCTTTCCCGAGCAGGATACCGGGCGCATGATGGGAATCGTTCAGGCGCGGCAGGACATTTCCTTTCAGGCGATGCGCCAGAAGGTGGCTTACTTCGTCGAGGCTGTGCGTTCCGATCCCGCCATCGACCACGTGGTCGCCTTCACCGGCGGATCGGGCGGCACGAACATCGGGCGCATGTTCGTCTCGCTGAAGGACCTGAGCGTGCGGAAGGCCGGCGTGGACACGGTCATGGCGCGAATCCGCCGCAAGACCGCGAACGTGCCCGGAGCGGTGCTCTACATGCAGGCCATCCAGGATATCCGGGTCGGCGCGCGGCTTACCGGAGCGGAATATCAGTTCACCCTCACAAGCCAGGAACTGCCGCTACTGACCGCCTGGGGTCCGCGGATCCTGGCGAGCCTGCGTCAGATGCGGATGCTTACCGATGTCAATAGCGACATGCAGAACAGCGGCCTCTCCACCCAGGTCGTGGTCGACCGCGATACCGCGGGGCGCCTGCAACTGTCCCTCGCCGATATCGACAACGCGCTGTACGACGCGTTCGGACAGCGGCAGGTCTCCACGATGTACACGGACCTCAACCAGTATCACGTGGTGATGGAAGTGGCGCCGCAGTACTGGCAGTCTCCGGACACGCTCAAGATCCTTTACGTCCAGGCGCCGCCCCCGCCCGGCGGTTCGGCGGCGAGCGAGGTCCCCTTCTCGGCGTTCGCCCGGTTCGGGCAGTCCACGACGCCGATCGTGGTGAATCATCAAGGGCAGTTTCCCTCGGTGACCATTTCTTTCAACCTGCGCCCGGGAGTTTCTCTTGGCGAGGCCGTTGACGCGATCGGTTCGGCAACCAGCGGCATGCGGATGCCTGCCTCGATCCAAAGCGGCTTCACGGGAACGGCCGAGGCGTTCCAGGCATCGCTGGCCAACGAGCCTCTCCTGATCGCGATGGCCCTGATCGCCGTATACATCGTTCTGGGAGTGTTATACGAAAGCCTGGTCCATCCGCTGACCATCCTCTCCACCCTGCCTTCGGCCGGGGCCGGCGCGCTGCTGGCGCTGTTGTTGTTCCGGAACGAGCTGAGCGTGATTGCCCTCATCGGCATTCTGCTCCTGATCGGTATCGTCAAGAAGAACGCCATCCTCATGATCGATTTCGCGCTGGATGCCGAGCGCCGCGGCGGAATGACTTCGAGGGATGCGATCTACCAGGCGTGCCTGCTGCGATTCCGCCCCATCATCATGACCACCATGGCTGCGATGTTGGGCGCGCTTCCTCTCGCACTGGGCGCCGGAACGGGCTCGGAATTGCGCCGGCCCCTGGGGATCAGCATCGTTGGCGGGCTGATGGTCAGCCAGATGCTGACGCTCTTCACCACGCCGGTAGTGTATCTGTACCTGGACCGCTCCCGGCAGTGGTTCGCGCGCCGCCGCCGGTCCGTCGCGGCGGCAGCCCGGCCGGCGGAATGGTGAGATATGTGGAGACGGATCACGGCGGCGTGGGTATTGCTCGGCCTGGCGGGCTGTAGCGTGGGTCCGAAATACAAGCGCCCCTCCGCGCCCGTCGCACCCGCGTATAAAGAGCCGGGGCCGGCGAACGATCAATGGAAGACGGCGAACCCGAGCGACGGCGTACTGCGGGCGAACTGGTGGGAGCGGTTCGGCGATCCGCGCCTCAACGAACTGGAGCAGAGGGTGGCCGCGTCGAATCAGAACGTGCAGCAGTCGGCGGCAGCGTTCCGCCAGGCCCGGGCGCTGGTTGCCTTCAATCGTGCCGCCTACTTTCCGGTCGT
The DNA here is from genome assembly GCA_963778675.1 of Bryobacterales bacterium. Lineage (GTDB taxonomy): Bacteria > Acidobacteriota > Terriglobia > Bryobacterales > Bryobacteraceae > CAWCDJ01. The sequence goes on along the minus strand of CAVZVI010000014.1, from coordinate 223,268 downwards.
CACCACCCAACCCGGCATCACCGGCAGCGCTGGATCGGCCAATCTCGGCGGAGGCGCCATCTCCCGGAGCACTTCCTCATCCGGCGGATCGAACGGCCCCATCTCCATCTATGATTTTCCCTTCAGTGTCTCCTGGCAGCCGAATTTCTGGGGGAGCATCAGTCTGGCGGTACAGAATGCCGTGGCACAGGCGCAGGCCAGCGCCGCGCAGTTCGAGAATATCAAGCTGAGCATGCAGGCGGATCTGGCCTCCGACTACTTCGCGATGCAAGCCGTGGACATGGAGGAAGCCCTCTACCGGGACACGATTCTGGCTTACGAAGGAGCGCTCCGGCTGACGACCGCGCGCTTTCAACACGGCATCGCGTCCATGGGCGATGTCGCCGCCGCGCAAGCGCAACTGGATGCCACGCGCGCCGCGCTGAGCGACCTGGTCATCTCGCGGGCTCAGTTCGAGCATGCCATCGCCGTGCTGACCGGGTTGCCGCCCGCCGAGGTGACCCTGGCTCCCGGGAAGATTCAGGGGCCCCCTCCGGCGATCCCCGCCGGCCTTCCCTCGCAATTACTGGAGCGAAGGCCGGACATCGCCGGCTCCGAGCGCCTGGTGGCGGCGGCGAACGCGGAAGTCGGGTTGGCGCGCGTCGCCTACTTTCCGGCCGTAACCTTGAGCGCGGCGGCTGGATTCGAGAGCACCAGCATCCTCAACTGGCTGAGCTGGCCCAGCCACTTCTGGTCCGCCGGCGCCCAGGCGGCCGAGACGTTGCTCGACTTCGGACGCCGCCACGCGCAAGTGGCGCAGGCGCGGGCCGCCTACGACCAGACAGTGGCCACCTACCGGCAGACCGTGTTGTCGGCATTTCAGGAGGTGGAGGATGTTCTCGCTGCCCTGCGCCAACTGGAAACCGAGGAGGCCCAGCAGGCGTCGGCGGTCCGGGCTGCCAGAGAATCGCAGCGCGTGGTCATGGATCAATACCGCTCTGGAACCGCTTCCTACCTCGACGTCATCACCGCGCAAGCCATTACCCTCGCGGATGAGCGGGCCCTGGTGCAGATCTCCGGCCGCAGATACACCTCCACGGTTCAACTGATCCTGGCGTTGGGAGGCGGTTGGAATGCCTCGCAACTACCGGCGCCGTCGAGCTTGAAGAATGCGCACTGACACCCCCTCACCGCGCAGGCCGGTTCTCCTCGTGGGTCTTCAGGCTGACTTCGACCGGCGTATTCATCGGGATCACCACGTCCTCTCCTCGAGCAATGAAGGTGGAGTAGATGCTGAACGCGGCGCCGGTGAAAGCGATGCTCGAAGCGACGGCGCGCGAGGTCTGCGCGACCAGCGTGCCAATCAATCCAAGGCCCACGGCACCCGATTCGGCGCGGCCTCCGATGTCCTGATCGGGCACGCCTTGCGTGCTGTAATCCTGGTGAAGGGAAAGTCCTGCCGCGGCAGCCGCGATGGCTGGAAAGATGAACCGGCTCTTCGGGCTTCGGGCGCGTGTGCCTCCTTCGGAATCCAGCGCAAGGTGCGCGTCGAAATCCGCTTCCAGGCCCTCCAGGTAGCCCTGCACGCTCCGCGACTCACCCCGCGGCAGCGCGATCCGGCGGAACACGAAGAGCAGTCTCCCATTGCGGTGAAGGCGGCGGGCCGGCCGAGCCTCTACCACGTCCCCGAACAGGCGGCTGCCTTCGGGAATCAGCAGCCGGTGGTCAGCCGAGAACAGGGGCCGGGTTACAACGGCTTCGACGGGCGCTCCTCTTCGGGCGGTCGCGGAGTTGAGCGAAGTGAGCAGGCGCGCGCGGACTTCCTGGGCTTCAGGTCCCGCGACGGTGAGTGGATCGATGGACGCTTCGATGGCCGGGCGCGCCGGCGCCGTCAAAGGGTCCTGCAATGCGGCGGTGAAAAGCGTCCCCACCGCCCACGCCTGCCGGTGATAAGGAAGCATGCCCAGCAGCGCGCTCTTGAGCCGGCTCAGCTTGCCCGGTGCTCGGAAGGCGCGAATGGCGGCGTCGATCTGCGGTGCGGACACGCGCCCATCCTGCTTCTTCCCCCGCTTTGCGACCCGCACGGTGTGCGCGGTTCCACGTGAGAGCGAAGTGCGCAGGGAGAGCCGCGTACCGTCGCTCAGCACCACGGCATCAAACTGCGCGCGGACCTCGCGCGGCGGCGTGAAGTTGCCGGACAGGATCGCCTTGAGCCGTCTCTTGGCGGGCACACCGCCTATTTCGGCAACGTGCCCCTCTACTATGCTGCCTGCCGGAAGTACCACACGGTCGAAAACGTAGACCGGCTCCACCAGCGGTCCTCGGATCGGCTCGCCGGCGCGCTTGATGGCGACGCGCTTTTCCAGCGCCACGCGCAGCGCAACACCCGAAGGGACTGTCACCGCGTCCTGTGCCAAAGCGGCCACAGCGATTGTCAGCAAAACCATGCATCTACGCATCCGTGATCCCTCGGCTGAAGTTGTCCGGTATTCTTCCATTAGACAAGACGCGGCCTGGTTCTTCAACCCGCTACAAGGCGCCCGCCGGGTACTACCATATACAGTGCATGAGGAACCTACTGGCCTCGACATTCTGCGCGCTGCTCGTTTGCGGCGGCGCGGCGGCCATCGACCTGACGGGCCTGCGATCCATCGGCCCGGTGGCGAGTTTCACCAAATCGGAGTCCGCCGTCACCCTGGCGTGCGCGGACGGATCCCAGGTTCGCATCACGGTCCTGGCGCCCGATCTCATTCGCGTGCGCGCGGCATTTCTCCGCAAGCTGCCCGAGCGCGACCACTCCTGGGCCATTGCCAAGACCTCCTGGGACCCCACACCCTGGAATCTCACCGAAAACCCGGGAGAACTGCACATCTCGACCAGTGAACTGGACGTCGCAGTCCACCGCTCGCCGCTCCTGATCGAATTTCGGGACGCCAAGGCGCACCAGGCCATCAATGCCGACCAGCAGCCGATGCGATTCGACCCGCAATCGGGAGTGGTCGCCGACGCGAAGCGGCTCGGCTTCGACGAGCATTTCTACGGCCTGGGCGAAAAGGCCGCGCGGCTCGACAAGCGCCGCGGCGAGTTCTCCATGTGGAACTCCGACACCTTCGGCTACACGGAGGGAACCGACCCCGTCTACCAGAGCATTCCGTTCTACATCGGCTGGCAGCACGGCGCGGCTTACGGCATCTTCTTCGACAACAGCTACCGGACCCACTTCGATTTCGGCGCCACTTCCCAGGAATACGCCGCCTTCTCGGCCGACGGCGGCGAGATGAATTACTACTTTTTCCAGGGCCCGTCCATCAAAAAGATCCTGGCGCGCTACGCCGATCTCACCGGCCACATGCCCATGCCTCCCATGTGGGCGCTCGGCAATCAGCAGAGCCGGTACAGTTACTACCCCGAGTCCGTGGCCGAAGATGTGGTACGCAAATACCGCGCGGACGATCTGCCGCTCGATGTCCTCCACCTCGATATCCACTTCATGAATGGCTATCGCCCTTTCACCTGGGACACGCAGCGCTTCCCGAACCCCAAGGCCTTCACGGACCGTCTCCGGGCGCAGGGCGTCAAAGTGGTCACTATCGTGGACCCCGGCATCAAGTACCAGCCTCCTGTGGAGGGCGCGCACGATACAGCCAGTCATCCCGAACTGGCGCCGCAGGACCAGAGTTACTACGTCTATAACCAGGGGAAGGCGCAGGATTTCTTCCTGAAGCGGAAGGACGGCCGCACTTACATCGCCAAGGTGTGGCCCGGCGAATCCGTGTTTGTGGACTACACGCTGGATCGTGCCGCCCGCTGGTGGGGGGACCTGCACCGCGCCTATACGGAGAACGGAGTGGCGGGCATCTGGAACGACATGAACGAACCGTCGGATTTCAATGACCAGACCGGAAAGTCGCAGATGGACGTGGTCACTTACGATGGAGGAACTTACTCTCCCTATGCCGGGAACCGCAACGTGTTCGCGCTCAACGAAAACCGCGCCACTTACGAGGGCCTCGAGCGGCTGCTCCCCCACCAGCGCCCGTACGTCATCACGCGCGCGGCGTACGCCGGCATCCAGCGGTACGCCACCATGTGGGCCGGGGACAACCGCAGCACCTGGGACGCGCTGGCCTTAAGCCTGCCTATGTTCATGACCCTCGGCCTTTCGGGCGAGCCCTTCGTGGGCGCGGATATCGGCGGCTTCATCGGCCGCACCGACGCCGACCTGCTGGTGCGGTGGTACGAGGTCGGCTTTCTCACGCCCTTCTGTCGCAACCATGCCTCGTTGGACTCCCCGGATCACGAACCCTGGCGCTATGGCAAGTATTATGAGGACATCATCCGCAAATACTTGAAGCTCCGGTACCGCCTGCTTCCCTTCCTCTACACGGCGCTCGAGGAATCGCACCGCACCGGCGTGCCCCTGTTCCGGCCCTTGCTGCTCAACTACCAGGACGACGAAAACACGCTCAGGATCAACGACGAGTTCATGATCGGCAGTGACTTGCTGGTGGCGCCAATTCTCAAACCCGACCTGACCGCCCGGCTTGTCTATCTTCCGGCGGGCACCTGGTTCGACTATTGGAGCGGCGCCAAACACGAAGGCGGCCGCATGATCCGCGTGGAAGCGCCGCTCGAAACGGTGCCGCTCTTTGTCCGGGGCGGCGCGATTCTCCCGCTAGGTCCCGAGATGAACTACGTTGGCGAGAAGCCATCCGATCCGCTGCGGTTCGAGATCTACCCCGACGCGCGCGGCGAAGCATCCACAACGCTGTATGAAGACGACGGACTGACGGATGCGTACGAGCAGGGCGTCTTCCGCCGGACCAGCCTGAGTTTCAGGCACACACCCGGCGGGGACCAGATCGACGTCGGCGCACCGCAAGGAACCTTTCGCCCCGCCTCCCGGAACCTCGAGTTCACGGTTCGGAACGGGTCCGCGGTACGCGGTGTGACGATCGACGGAAAACGCCAGAGCAGTGCGGCGGTTCGCATCGCGGACGATGGACGAAGTCACCGCATCGAACTCCGTTAGCCCCTAGACCACGCAGGAAAGCTGGCGCCGGCCGTAGCGGCCGCGCCTGCCGAACGATTGCACGCGAGGCTGGCGCGCGGCGGGCGCGGGCATCACAATCACCGCCGACTTGTCTTCGCGCTCCACGTCGGGCGAAACCGCGCGCCGCACGAGGCGGGTATTGAGTGTGCGCTCGATGCGTGCGATCTCGGTTCGCTCCGAACGCGTCGCAAAGGTCGACGCGGTGCCTGCGGCGCCGGCGCGGCCCGTCCTTCCCACGCGGTGGATGAAGTCTTCGGGAGCCTGCGGCAGATCGTAATTCACCACGTGCGCGATCCCCTCCACGTGGATCCCGCGCGCAGCCACATCCGTTGCCACCAGCACGCGGTAGGACCCCTCCTGGAAACCGCGCAGCGCCTGGTTGCGCTGGTTCTGGGAACGGTCGCCGTGAATGGCCGCGGCCTTCACGCCATCGCGGCCCAGTTTCTTCGAGAGCCGGTCCGCCCCGCGCTTGGTCCGCGCAAATACCAGGAACGAGCCTTCCTCTTCGCGCAGCATCGCCTGCAGCAGGCCGAGCTTTCGGTCCTGCTCCACTTCATAAACGTGTAGGGCCACCGTCTCGACGGGCTTGGTGGTGGAGCCGACTTCGATGCGCACCGCGTTCTTGACGTGCGTTTCCACCAGGCGTTTGACCGAGCTTTCGATCGTTGCCGAGAACAGCAGCGTCTGGCGGTTGGGTCCGGCGGCGGCCAGGATCCGGTCCACCGTGGGCAGGAAGCCCATGTCGAGCATGCGGTCGGCCTCGTCGAGCACCAGCATGCGAACGCCGGCCAGGTTCACCAGGTTGCGGCTGAGAAAATCGTAGAGACGCCCCGGGGTAGCGATCAGCACCTGGGCGCCTTTGCGGATGGCATTGAGTTGGGTGCGCTCGCTGACGCCGCCCACCACCACCGCGGCACGGATCGCGGAGCCCACCGCCATCCTGGCGAACGTTTCCTCGATCTGGATCGCGAGTTCCCGCGTGGGAGTGAGGATCAGCCCGCGAATGCCCGCGGCGGAGTTCCTTTCGAGCAGTTGAATCAGGGGCAGGACAAACGCGAGCGTCTTGCCGCTGCCGGTTTGCGCGGTCGCGACAAGGTCCTGGCCGTCAAGCGCCGGCGGAATGGCCTGCGCCTGGACGGGGGTTGGCACGGCAAAGCCGTGTTTTTGAAGATTGCCCTTAAGCCGGGCAGAGAGAGACAGTTCAGAGAAATTTTTCATTTAGCTTTTGAGGATGAGAATCGGCGAGCCGACTACCGGCGAGGGGAGAAGGGGTTGCGGATCAACTTCCAGTAGACTTTATTGTACCAGTTGCGGGCGCTTCCCGCTGGGCCGCCTCGATCACTTCAACTCCCGGGTAAGAAAGGCCAGGCGGTCCGCGAATTCGTCGATGATCTTGGCGGTCGGCTTGCCGCCGCCGTGGCCCGCCCGGGTCTCGATGCGGATCAGTATCGGCGCGGTGCCCGCTTGAGCCGCCTGCAGCGTAGCAGCGTATTTGAAGCTGTGGCCGGGCACCACCCGGTCGTCGTGGTCGGACGTCGTGATCAAAACAGCCGGGTATTTTCCGCCGGCCCGGATGTTGTGGAGCGGCGAATAGGCGCGCAGCACGCGGAAATCATCCGGGTTGTCGGACGACCCGTACTCGCCGGTCCACGCCGAGCCGATCGTGAACTTCTGAAACCGCAGCATGTCCATCACGCCGACCGCCGGCATGGCCGCTCCAAACAAGTCCGGACGCTGGTTCAGGACGGCGCCGATCAGCAGGCCGCCGTTGCTTCCGCCGAAAATCGCCAGTTTCGGGGCGCTGGTATAGCGCTTCGCGATCAGCCACTCGGCCGCGGCGATGAAGTCGTCGAAGACGTTCTGCTTCTTCCCCTTCACGCCGGCGGCGTGCCATTCCTCGCCGTATTCGCCGCCGCCTCGCAGATTGGCCACGGCGAAGACGCCGCCGTGTTCCATCCACGCCACCACCCACGGGCTGAATTCGGGCAGCACGCTGATATTGAATCCGCCATAGGCGTAGAGCAGCGTGGGGTTGTTCCCGTCGAGCTTCATCCCCTTGCGATGGACCAGTGACATGGGGACGCGGGTGCCGTCCTTGCTGGGATAGAAAACCTTCTCGGTTTCGAACTGCGCGGGGTCGAAACTCAGCTTGCTGCGGCGCACGACGGCCGCAGTATCCGTGCTCAGGTCAAGAAGGTAGATGGTGCGGGGCGAAGTGTAGCTGGTGAAAGCGAAGAACGCCTCCCGGTCGTCTTGCCGGCACGGGAAGAATTCCACCTTGCCGGGGCCGGGCAGGCGCACTTCATCCTTCAGGCTCCCATCCGATCCGTAGACCTTGACCTGGCTCGAAGCGTCCTTCAGGTAGGAAACGACGAAGCGGTCGGTCGCCATCAGCGCGGACTCCAGCGCCTCTTTCTGTTCGGGAACGATCTCGCGCCAGTGCGCGGGCTCGGGGCTGGCAAGATCGATCGCGATAATCCGGCCTTTCGGCGCGTGGCTGGTCGTACGAACGTAAAGAAGTTGCCCTTTCGTCCCGAGCGGCACATAGGCTGCATCGAGCTCGTGGATCAACTCCACGGTCTTGTGCGAGGAATCCTGGAGATCCTGGAAATACAGCAGATTCCGCGAAGGGTCGGGGGTCGCCACGAGGATGAACAGATAGCGGCCGTCGTCGGACACTTTGGGTTCCCACAACCACTCCGGCTGGTCGGGGCGTTCATAGATCAGCCGGTCGTCCGCTTGCGGTTCGCCCAGCCGGTGCAGGTAGATCTTCGAATTGGTGTTGGCGCCGCGCAGGGCCTCGCCCGGCCTGGGTTCGGGAAAGCGCAGATAGTAGAAGCTTTTCCCGTCGGGGGCCCAGGCCACGGGGAGGAATTTGACCCGCCCGACAGTATCGGGCAGGTCACGCCCGGTTGCGATATCGCGCACGTGCCACTCGGACCAGTCGGAACCCGCATCGGCGATCCCGTACGCCAGCAGCCTTCCGTCCCGCGAGGCCACCACGCCGGAGAGCGCGGCGGTCCCGTCGGCGCGCAGCGTATTGGGATCGAGCAGCACGCGCCCGGCCCCCTCGAGCCGGTCGGCCGCGTACAGCACGTCCTGATTTTGCAGGCCATCGTTGCGGAAGAAGAGATAGCGGGATCCGGCCTTCTGAAACCGGGAAAAGCGTTCGTAGTCATAGAGGCTGGTCAGGCGCTCTTTGAAATGCGCGCGCTCGGGGATTCCGGCGAGATAAGCTTGCGTGACACGGTTCTCCGCCGCTACCCATTCGGCAGTCTCGGCGGAATCGGTGTCCTCGAGCCAGCGGTAGGGATCGGCGATCTTCACGCCGTGATAGTCATCGACCACGTCGACTTTGTGAGCGGCGGGATATTTCGTGATGGTTTGCGCAGTCATTTCCGGAAGCAGGGCCAGTGAAAAGAAGACCACAGCGTACTTCAAGCAAACCTCCTACTTCGGCGCGGCGTTCAACAGGCCGCGCACGCGCAGCCAGTCCGCCAGGCGGGCCGGCCAGGACGAGAGCGCCTCATCGGTCTGCGCCAGCCCGACGCCGTGCGGGCCGCGCTCGTAAATGTGCATCTCCGCCGGAACCCCCGCCTTGCGCAGCGCCAGGTAAAAGAGGACGCTGTTCTCCACCGGCACGGTTGCGTCCGTGGTGGTGTGGAACAGAAACGTGGGGGGTGTTTGCGGCGTTACCTGCAGTTCGTTCGACAGGTTTTCCACCAGCTTCGGATCGGGGTTCGGGCCGAGCAGGGCGTTCTTTGACCCCTGGTGCGCGTACTGGCCGAAAGAGATCACCGGATAGCACAACACCAGGAAGTCGGGCCGGCTGCTCATGCGGTCGATGGGGTCGGCGGCGTCCGCTTTGCCGGAATCGAAGTGGGTGCCGGCCGTGGAAGCCAGGTGCCCTCCCGCGGAGAAGCCCATGATCCCGATGCGGTCGGCGCCAACTTGATACTCGGCGGCTTTGTATCGCACCGTGCGGATGGCCCGCTGCGCGTCGCCCAGTTCGATGGGGTGGCGATACTTCGGGCCGAGCCGGTATTTCAGCACGAAAGCGGTCACGCCCAGGGAGTTGAGCCAGCGCGCGATCTGGTCGCCTTCCTTATCCATGGCGAGGTGTAAGTAACCGCCGCCGGGACAGACGATTACGGCCGTGCCGGCGCCCCGGCCTTCTGGCGCCGGGTAGGCTGCCAGGGTGGGGATATCGATATCCTCGGTGCCCTGGGCGCCGGGTGCGCCGTTGGGCCAGAGCGGCGCCGGCGTGGGCGTCCGCGGGGCCTGGGCCAGGAGCAGGCCGGAAGTCATCGCGAGACAGGCTAGGAATCGTCGCATCGGTCTTACGGTATCACGCGCCGGAGGGAATTATTTCGAACCAAATTCAAGAGTTGCTCGTCCGAATAGGAAAAGGCCCGTATGCAAAAGGTGATTGTCGATTTGCGCTACGCTTTCCGCACGCTGCGGAAGAGTCCGCTGTTCGCCGCGGTCGCGGTCCTGACGCTGGCGCTCGGTGTGGGAGCCAACACCGCGATTTTCACGCTGGTCGATGCCGTCCTGTTGCGGCCATTGCCCTTTCCCGACCCGGACCGGCTGGTTTTCGTCTGGGAAGAGACCACCATGTTCGGTCTCAAAGACAGCGTGGTGGCGATGGGTAACTATACGGAGTGGCGCGCGCAAAGCCATGCGTTCCAGCAGATGGGCGCGCTCGAACAGAAGTTGTTCGCCCTCACCGGCACCGGAGAGGCGCTGCAGGTACACGGAAGCGTGGTAACGGCCGGCCTCTTCCAAACTCTCCGCGTGAAGCCGGCAATGGGCCGCCTCTTCCGCGAGGATGAAGACCGCCCGGGGGCACCCAACGTCGCGATCCTCAGCGACGGCTTGTGGCGGCGCGTTGCGGGCGGGGATCCGAATATCATCGGCAAGAACCTGACCCTCAATGAGGAAAAGTACGAAGTGGTCGGCGTGATGCCGCCGGGCTTCAATTTCCCGTACCGCGATAATGATCTGTGGACGCCCGCCGGCACCTGGTACGGCCCGGAGGAGTTTATCAACCGCGGCCGTCACAATTGGATGGTGGCCGCGCGCCTCGCGCCCGGAGTCTCTCTCGCCGCGGCCAATCAGGAAATCCGTGCGATTGCCGCGCGCCTGGAGCGCGAGTACCCCGACACCAACCGCAACGTCAGCGCCTTTGTCGCGCCCATGCGCGACCACTTCGTCAGCGAGACCCGCTCTACTCTCTGGATTCTGCTGGCCGCGGTCGGGTTCGTGCTCCTCATCGGCTGTGCGAACATCGCGAACCTGCTGCTGGCGCGGGCTTCGGGACGCCGCCGGGAAATCGCCATCCGCGCCGCCCTCGGCGCGGGGCGCCGCGACGTCATCAGGCAGCTCTTAACGGAAAGTCTCCTGCTCTCAATCGCCGGCGGAATGGTGGGCCTGCTGGCTGCGCTCTGGGGGATCCACTTTCTCGAAAAGCTGGTGCCTGGCGGCATCGCCGCGATTACCGGACTGCGGGTCGATGCTTCCGTGCTTGGCTTCACGCTGGCGGTCTCGCTCGTCACGGGCCTGATCTTCGGCCTCGCACCCGCTTTACAGGCACTGCGCCTCGATCTGCATCAGGTGCTGAAGCAGGGCGGTGGCGGCCGCAATGCTACCGCCGGACGAGGCGTGGAGCGTACGCTGGTGGTCGCCGAAGTGGCGCTGGCATTCGTCCTGGCGATCGGCGCCGGATTGCTGATCCAGACCTTCGCCCGCGTGCGCGGCGTCGACCCCGGTTTTCCCACGAAGAATCTGCTTGCGGTGCGCATCTCCGGATCGCCGCGCCGCTATCAAACCGTCGAACGGCTGGTTGGACTTTACAACAAAGTGTTGCAGCCTGTGAACGCCCTGCCGGGGGTGGCCTCCGCTGGCTTCAGCAACGGGATTCCCATCGCCTTCAAGGGGTGGGTCAACGGGTTTGAAATTGAGGGCCGGCCCGGCAGGTCGAATTCCAATTTCCGGGTTGTGACCCCCGGCTTTCTGGAAACGCTGGGCGCCCGGCTGGTCGACGGCCGTCTGATCGACTCGCACGATTCCGGCGATGCGCTCGTCGGCGCCGTCGTAAACCAGGCTTTCCAGCGCAAGTTCTGGCCTAACGAGAGCGCCCTTGGCAAGCGGTTCCGCTTCGGTTCGGAAACACCCTGGACCCCGGTGATCGGGATCATCGCCGACATCCGGCAATCCGGTCTGGATGTGCCGGCAAAACCCGAGATGTATCTCTCGGCCTTGCAGGTGCCCGCGCCGGCGAACTACCTGCTGATTCGAACCAGGTATGATGCGGCGCGCCTCGCCGCTCCGGTACGCCAGATCATGCGCACGGTGGCGCCTGACATCGCGGTCGCCGACGTCGAAACCATGGACGAGATCCTCGACCGCGAAGTCTCGCAGCGCAAGATGCAGATGACCCTGTTGACGCTCTTCGCGGGCGTGGCCCTGCTGCTGGCGTCGCTTGGAATCTACGGAGTGCTGGCCTACCTGGTGAGCCGCCGCACACAGGAGATCGGCATCCGGATGGCGCTGGGTGCCAGCCCGGCCGGGGTGCTGCGCGCCGTGCTCGGCGAAGGACTGGCGCTGAGCGGGGCGGGCATCGCCATCGGGCTGGCCGCGGCGCTGCTCCTCAGCCGGCTGCTGGCCAGGCTGCTGTTCGGCGTCACGCCAACCGATCCGGCTACGTACGGCGCGGTGGCTGCGCTGCTGGTGGCCGTGGCGGCTATCGCGAGCTGGCTTCCGGCGCGGCGGGCGATGCGGGTCGATCCGGTTCTGGCTCTTCGGGAGGAATGACCACCCGCACATCGCCGTTTCCCCAGGCGGTGTGACGGCCCACCCCCACCCAGCGCGCCGCCCGTAGCCACGGAAGGAATTCGCCCAGGTCGCCCACATAATCGGCCGTCCCGGTAAAACCGCCGAGTGGGTGGATGCGGCCGGTCCGCCCGGACTTGCGCACCACCTCGTGCCGCACGAGGTCGCAATTTTCGAGCCGCGCACAGGCGCGCTCCCCCATCTCGCGGAAATCGAGCTCGAGCGGTCCAGGGCCGTACAGCGCCCGCAAGGTGCTGATCCGGTCCCTCAGGCGGCCGAAAAGGATCGGAAACTCCGGCCGCACCACAACCTCGCCGCCGCTTTTCAGCTCGGTGGGGGTAAGGAAGCGCAGGCGGACGTGGTCTACCGGTCCGCCGGCCGGCTCAAAATCCAGGCGGCAAGGTGTGGTGCTCCGAAGGCCATCGAGACCGATCGATTCGACGCCTTCCAACGCGACGCGCCCCCGCCGCGGTCCCAGCCCCGTTTCCGCCCATCCCTGGAAAGCGCGGCGGAAGTGTTCGAGCACGCCCTCACCCAGGTCGAAGAGGTGCAGGTCGAAATGGAAGGCGCCGCCGGTGGGAACCGTCAGGCCGTCGAGATGAGCCGCGCGAAATACATAGGGGCGCGGCCAGTCTGCAAGCCCGCTGGGCGAACCGCGGAGCGCCGATCCCGGCTCGAACAGCCGCGCGTAGACGTCCGCCGGCGCCGATTCGCGAAGCAGCATGCCGAACGCCCCGCGCAGCGTGTTGGAGCTTTTTCCTTGCGGAAAATGCACCGCGTCAATGGCCCGAAAATGAAACCGGAATCGGTAAAACTCGAATGAAGTCACGAGTCTGGGGGCTTTCCTCCTGTTGTATAATGGTAGGGCATTTGACTCCGATTTTCGCTTCGTAACCATGAGGGGGTTGCGTGAGTCCGTCCGCACCCCCTCTTTCGCTATGGAGACCGGTTCTTCGGGCTCGGTGCATTTTTGAGTAAAAGAGTAAAAGAAGGAATATAGGCAGATGAAAGAAAAAGGTACAGTGAAGTGGTTCAACGCAGCCAAGGGCTATGGCTTTATCCAGCGTGAAAACGGAGAGGACGTCTTCGTGCACTTCTCGGCGATTCAGACGCAGGGGTATCGTACCCTGGATGAAGGCGCGCGAGTGGAGTTTGAAGTGACGAAGGGCCCGAAGGGTCTGCAGGCGACCAACGTCACCGCGGCCTAGGGATACAGGGCGGGCCGGCTTCCCCGACGAGCGGCCCGCCAATTCTACCTTTGGAGGTATATGAGCAAAGAGGACAGCATTGAAGTAACCGGAACAGTGTTGGAAAAATTTCCCAGCGGCCTCTTCAGCGTACAATTGGAACAAAATCGGGTGGTGCTGGCGCACCTGGCCGGCCGGTTGCGCCGGAACCGCATACGCGTTCTCGCCGGCGACAAAGTCACATTGGAGTTATCGCCGTACGATCTCACCAAGGGCAGAATTACATTCCGTCACAGATGAGGGCGGCGCAACCCACCGAATCCCGCAAGCGGTACCATCCGGTACGAAACTTCACACACCTCAATCTCGCAAGCATGCTAAAAGACAAAGAGTGGATTGTGTGGTGCGTTTTGCCGTATTGCCTTCCCGGGGGGCGTCGCTGGTGCGGGAAGGCGGCCGATAAGGTACCCTTAAGGCAGTCGAATGAAAGAGCCGAACCGTCCCGAACAACGACGGCGCAACAGAGTCAGGTCCTCCGCCGCCATCATCAAATCCGAGGGGATTCAGGAGAAACCGCGAGGTAGCCAGAACCGGTCCCGCAAGCAGGGGTCGGATCTGATCGAAGACTTAACGGCGGTTCTTTCCCAGAAGGTAGTGGGCCAGCCCGCCGCAACCCGCGTCATCGTCCCGTATATCCAGATGTTTCAGGCTGGTCTCGCGCCGGAAGGCCGTCCGGTCGGCGTGTTTCTGTTGCTAGGACCTACCGGTACCGGGAAGACGAAAACCGTCGAGGCCCTGGCGGAAGTCCTGCACGGCAGCGAGAAAAACCTGCTTAAGGTGGATTGCGGCGAGTTCCAGATGGAGCACGAGGTCGCCAAGCTGATCGGGGCGCCCCCCGGATACCTGGGGCATCGCGAAACTCAGCCCATGCTCACCCAGCAGAAACTGAACGCTGTGACCAGCGAAAAGTGCAACCTCTCGCTGGTGCTGTTCGACGAAATCGAGAAGGCGGCGCCGTCCATGACCCGCCTCTTGCTCGGCGTGCTGGACAAGGGCATCCTGCGATTGGGCGATAACTCGACGGTGAACTTCGAAAAAAGCCTGGTATTCCTGACCAGCAATCTGGGCGCCCGGGAGATGATGCGGGAAATCAACCCGGATTTCGGTTTTCAATCCGCAAAGTCGACCGAAAGAAGCGATCTGACCAGCAAACTGCAGAATATCGCGTTGGTAGCCGTGCGCAAGCGCTTTTCCCCGGAGTTCGTAAACCGCATCGACTGCATCATCACCTACCAACCCCTGACGCCGGAGTCACTTTCAGCGATTCTCGACAAGCAGATTGCGGACCTGCAGAACCACGTGAATACCCGTCTCGGCAGCCGCTCCTTCGTGCTGGAAGTGCCCCCCGAAGCTCGCCGGTTTCTGCTGGAGAAAGGGACCAGCGCGGAGTACGGCGCCCGCGAATTGAACCGCACGATCCACCGCCACCTGACGCAGCCCCTGGCAACCCTGGTGGCCACCAACCAGGTGAGCGCCGGCGCCAAGGTTCTGGTGGAAGTAGCCGCGGAAGGCTCGAAACTGAACCTTCGGTCAATGGCGTCCGCTGGCGGAGTACCCGCGCCCGCCAACCCTACGGTTCTCCTGGTGGACGACAATCGCGACCTGCTGCATTTCCTGGAACGCCTGATGGCGAACGATGGGTGGACGCTGCTGACGGCCGAATCGGCCACCGAAGCCAAGCGTCTGGTGGAACAGCACAAGCCCAACGCCGCGCTGCTCGACTACATGCTTCCCGATGGCAACGGCGTCGAGCTCGGGGTGGAGTTTCTGCAATCGGTTCCCGCGATGCTGGTGATCGTCATGACCGGGACCATTCTACCCGCCGAGGAAGAAGCGCTCTGCGAAGAGCACAACTTCCCCGTGCTGCGCAAGCCGTTCCTGGCTTCGGACGTCATGAACCAGATCCGCAGCCGCCTGTCGCCAACCGGCGCGGGCCGCGGCGCCTAACGGCGTCGCCCGGCGCCCCCCATCCGGGGACCAGCCATCCGGGACGCGCCGCCGAATCGCGGAATCGCGTTGCCAAACCGTGGCACGGCCGACCTCACCGTGGGTGTCGTTGAAAGCGCCCCATGGTAGCCGCCGCGCGGAAGTGCGGGAAGGCGTCCACGGTAGACGTGATGCCCGAAGCCGCCGTAGTAGCCGTAATAGGGGTAGAGCGGCGCATAGGCATACAGATAAGACGGCGAATAGAATCCGAACCCGAACGGACTATAGATGTAGCCGGCGCCCGGTACGAAGGCCCAGGAGTCGAACCAGGGATTCCAGTACCATCCGGTGCCTGCGAACCAGCCCGGGCTGTTCACAACGATGGTCTGGGCGGACGAGGCGTTCGCCTCGGCTACATAGGAGGAGCGCAGTTTGCTCCAGGCGTAGAGATCGTCGGTCTGGTCGCGATCGAACTTCCGCGGTTTGACGGACGCGAGAGAAGCCTCGAGAGGCAACTCGCGGCCTTTCTTTACCTCGACCGAGCGGTCATCCACGTTCACAACCGCCTTGCCATCGTATACGGCGAGCAGTCCGGGGTTCGCGTGAAACTCGTAGATGCCTTTCTTTTCCAGGCGCGCCTCAGCGCCGTTCGTCAGCACGTTCAGGTGATTCTCGTGAGCGATCTGGTCGACCTCGACCATGGCCTTTCCCTGCTGGAGTTCGACTTGCGTGTCGATGATCGAAGGATTGATCATCTTTACCGTGCTGTTCTGGCCGAGCCGCAGGAACACTCCGGGTGTGAGCAGCATCTCGGCTCTTCCCTGGTGGGTCTGAAGAATCTCTCCAGGCGCTACCTCGGCATGCCCGATAGAACCCGACCCGATCGAGTTCCCGTTCAATAAAACCTGACCCTCCGTGTAGTTGATCATCCCGGGACGCCCGATATGGTTCGGCTGCCCCCAGGCGATCAGCGCTGCCGCGAACAGCCATCCCGTCAGCCGGAGCGGTGTTTTCAACAGCTTGTTCATAATGGTCCCCAAGTCCTTTCTAATTAATTGGATGCGGGGTATCCCAGGAACGTTCCGAGAGGGCGGGAATCTTTACATAAAAACAAAAAAGCCGCGCCCGAAGGCGCGGCTGGAGGTTTGGTGGGCCGGAAGAACCGGCCCTGGAGTGCTTAGTAGTCCATTTCCGGACCGTGGCCGCCCGGACCGGCGGGAGCCGGCTTCTTCTCGGGGATCTCCGCGATCATCGCTTCGGTCGTCAGCATCAGGCTGGCGATCGAGGCGGCGTTCTGGAGCGCCGTGCGGGTCACCTTGGTCGGATCGATCACGCCCGCCTGCACCAGGTCTTCATAGGTGTCGGTGGCTGCGTTGAAGCCGAAGTTCTGATTGCCGTTCTCGCGCACCTTGCCGACCACGATGGCGCCCTCGGTACCGGAGTTGACCACGATCTGGCGCAGCGGCTCTTCACAGGCGCGCCTCACGATGTCCACACCGACCTGCTCTTCACCGGCGACTTTGAGGGACTTCAGGGCCTCGGCCGCGCGCAGCAGGGCCACGCCGCCGCCCGGAACAATGCCTTCCTCGACCGCCGCGCGAGTGGCGTGCAGCGCATCTTCCACGCGAGCCTTCTTTTCCTTCATTTCGGTCTCGGTGGCCGCGCCGACCTTGATCACCGCGACGCCGCCGGCCAGCTTCGCCAGCCGTTCCTGCAGCTTCTCACGGTCGTAATCGGATGTGGTCTCTTCGATCTGGGCGCGGAGCTGCTTGATGCGGCCCTCGATCGCCTTCTGGGAGCCGGCGCCGTCCACGATGGTGGTATTGTCCTTGTCCACCGTGACGCGCTTCGCCCGGCCGAGATCCTCGAGGCGGACGCCTTCGAGCTTAATCCCGGTCTCTTCCATGATCGCTTTGCCGCCGGTCAGGATTCCGATATCCTCCAGCATCGCCTTGCGGCGGTCGCCGAAGCCGGGAGCCTTTACCGCGCAGGCGTTCAGGGTGCCGCGCAGCTTGTTGACCACCAGGGTGGCCAGCGCCTCGCCTTCCACTTCCTCGGCGATGATCAGGAGCGGCTTGCCGGAGCGGGCGATCTGCTCGAGCACCGGCAGCAGGTCCTTCATGTTGCTGATTTTCTTCTCGTGGATCAGGATGTACGGATCCTCGAGCACTGCCTCCATGCGGTCCGGATCGGTCACGAAGTACGGAGAGAGGTAGCCGCGGTCGAACTGCATACCTTCCACGGTGTCGAGCTCCGTGTTCATGGTCTTGGACTCCTCGACCGTGATCACGCCGTCCTTGCCGACCTTCTTCATCGCCTCGGCGATGATGCCGCCGATGGTCGCGTCGCTGTTGGCCGAAATCGTGCCGACCTGCGCGATCATGTCACCGGAGACGGGCTTCGAAAGCTTCTTGACTTCTTCGGTGGCCACTTCCACGGCCTTCTCGATGCCGCGCTTCAGGGCCATCGGGTTCGCGCCGGCGGCAACCGCCTTCACGCCTTCCCGGAAGATCGACTGCGCCAGGATGGTAGCGGTGGTGGTGCCGTCGCCGGCCACGTCGCTGGTCTTCGACGCCACTTCGCGAACCATCTGGGCGCCCATGTTCTCCAGCGGGTCCTTCAGCTCGATCTCTTTCGCTACCGTAACGCCGTCCTTGGTGATGTTCGGACCACCGAACTTCTTCTCGAGGACCACATTGCGGCCCTTGGGGCCGAGCGTTACCTTCACCGCGTCTGCCAACTGGTTGACGCCGCGCAGAATCGCCTGGCGGGAATTTTCGGAATAGATAATCTGTTTCGCCATCTTTTTTTCGACTCCTTACGAAGCTTTCTTCGCCGTCTTGGGTTCGGCGTCAAGAATTCCGAGGACTTCGTCCTCACGCATAATCAGGTACTCTTGCCCGTCAATCTTGATGTCGCTGCCGGAATATTTTCCGAACAGTATCCGGTCGCCCGGCTGGACATCGAGAGAAATCACTTTGCCGTCTTCCAGGCGCTTGCCTTTGCCGACTGCCACCACCTCGCCCTCCTGGGGCTTCTCTTTGGCCGAGTCGGGAATGTACAAACCGCCCTGCATTTGCTCTTGCTGCTCAATCCGTTTGACCACAATCCGGTCGTAGAGCGGACGAATCTTCATGGAAAGCCAACCTCCATCGATGAAATATTGAGTATTCGGTTAACGATCGAACCCATGTCGGAAAATGCTGGGTTACGGCTTCTATTATTAGCACACTCTCTGCGAGAGTGACAAGAATTTGCCGTAAGCGATTGGAATAAATATACCTTTTTGTACTTGACAGGGTTGGACTAAGATTTCGCGATGGCCGGGGACTCCAGGTTACTCGCGCGCACCGGCCTTCTCCAAAGATGCCTGTATGTATTTGTATTGATAGGCTTTAGCTTGCGCAAGAGCAGTTCTGCCCTCTTTGTTGCGAATGCTCGGATCTGCGCCGGCATGAAGCAGCAGGTCGACCATTCGCGAATCTCCGAAATCGATTGTAGAAGCGTAGAGCAGCGGAGTATAGCCGAATTGGTCCGCCTGGTTCACCGGCACGCCGGCCGCGATCAGCGCCTGGGCCGCTTCGAGGTGATTGGCCAGGACGGCAAAATCGAGCAGGTTCAGGCCGTCCGGGTCGAGTTCGTGAATGTCGGCTCCGGCGGCGATCAGTGCCCGCATGGTGACGGCATCGCCCGAACCCGCCACGATCGAAAGCGGCGACGTGGGGAAAGCTCCCAGCAACAGCATCTTGCGGTTGGGGTCGGCTCCTTTGGAACGCAGCAGGGTGACGTTCCCCGCATCGCCGGCCATCGCGGCCAGCATCAGCGGCGACGCGTTGAACATCACACCCTTGCCGGGTGCCGCTTCCGCCCCATGGGCCAGCAGCAGCCTCAACGAATCCCCGGACCCCTGGTAAAGCGATGCGACCATCAGAGCGGTGTACCCCGTCTTCGCTTCGGCCTTTACGTCCGCGCCGTGCTCGATCAGGAGCTTCATCTTCGCGAGATCAGGCGCCGCCATCATCAGAATGCTGGTTCCGCCTTCAGTCTTGCTGTTCGGGTCCAGGCCTTTGTCGAGCAGCGACTTCAGTTCCGCGGGGGTCCCGAACATCGCGGTGCGCATCCACGGCTGGATGCCTTTCGGTTCCAGTTCGGTCAGCGGCAGGGCGGCAGCCGGATGAGCGACCTTGGGCAGCGCCAGGAGCAGAGCCATCGCGGCGTAGGAAGTGGCGGAAGAGGAGAGGAACTGGTCATGCCCGAACGGGAGGCCGCTTTCGAAATAGGGCGGGCTCACCTTGGCGGGCGACACCATGCGGGTATGGACCCGCCAGGATCCGTCTGGATTCTGGCTGGAGATCAGCCAGTTCAAGCCCTTGCGCCAGGCTGCGTCCGTGGCCGGGACCCCGCCTTCGTGGAGCGCTACGAGGACCTCACCCGTGGCGTAGGCATCCGGTTCCATGCGGGGCAATTGGGCCCACCCTCCGTCGCGCCGCTGCAGAGCCATCAGGTCCCGGACGGCAGCGGCACGAGCAGCGGGCGCCGCACCGGTCCAGACCAGCCCAAATAGCCGGTAGGTATAATCTTCCGTGGTTTGAGGGGCGCTTTTCAGGAACCACTCCCTGGCGCGGGCGATGCGCCCGGCCAACTCCGTGTGCAATTCCTCGGGAAGATAGAGTTGCACCGCCCGCGCCGCGGTGGCAGTTGCGGTGAATACACTGTGGCCCTGCGGCGGGCGCTCGTCGATTGTCGGCCAGTGGCCATCGGCGCGCTGGTAGCTCGCGATCAGCACGGCCTGAATCGCGGTCGCGAAGTTGGGCGCGAGCCCGCCGGCATGCGCCGCGAGCAGAGCCGACCCTTCCGAACTCGAAGGATCGATCAGCATGTTGTACTGCACCACGCGGTCGACCGACGAGAGATCGGGGCCGTGCGAAAGGGCCTTGACTATGGCTGCATGGATGGCCGGCTCATCGAGCGCGATGCCGCGTTCGCGGGCGATCGCATAGGCCCGTGCCGGCAGGCCGAGATTGTGGCAGGAGTAGCAATCCTGGACCTTGTAGAAGCCCGTGGACGCGCTTTCGAGCAGCGCCAGTGAGCGGCTTGCAGCCTCGCGGATTCGAGCCGGTTCCTGGGCCTGTGCGGCGAGGCACACCGCCAGTAAAGCCAATGCAGACTTCTTCATCTTGTCCCCTCCCGCCTGGAACTACCCCGTTCCGGGCGCAGTAAGTATAGCGCGAGGGTTGGCTGAGTGTCGCCTGGGAGAACACCTCAATCGCGTGGTTCCCTTACGGCCTCGAAGATCCCTTGCTCGCGGTCTTTGCGAACCACCCGCCACGGGAAACACCTGCCGTTCATCGCAACGTACACGCCTTCCTTCAGGATCTGGACGAAAGCCAGCGCCGTACCGAGGTTGAACATGCCGTCGGAACTGCCGAAGGTGTAGGGGACCATTGCTCCGGTGAGGACGATTGTCTTGTCGTGAATCGCCTCTCCCAGTACCGCGGCCGTATCCTGCATGGTGTCGGTGCCGTGGGTGACGACGATGCGGGATTCCGGCACGGAGGCGCAGCGGTCGCGGATCGCTGCCCGGTCCTGGTCAGTCATCTGCAGGCTGTCGATCATCATGAGGGTCTCCACCTCCACTTCCAGCCGGCAGCGGCCGAGACGGAGCATGTCGCGGACGTGTGTCTCCTTAAAGAAAAGCTCGCCCGTCAACTCGTTGTACTCCTTGTCGAAGGTGCCGCCGGTGACAAAGATGCGGATGCGGTTGCTCATGGAAGCGACAGGCTACAGCCACTATACCGCGGTATCATTAGGGTATCCCCATGCGAGGTACACGCTGGCTCTTATTGGTGGCCATTCTCGCCATCATTTGCGGCGTTGGCCTCACCTACCGAGCTCAAAAGAAAGCCCTTCGCGAACAGGCGCCGGCCAGGCCGGCGAGGCTCCCGGACGAGCTCAACGCCACCGCCCAGAAGTGGACCTACAGCGAAACCACCAGCACCTACACCAAGATCGAAGCCGCCGCGGACGATTTCCGGGAATCCCGCGATTCCTCGCGGGTCGACCTGACGGGCGTGACCATGAAGATCCACAGCAAGACCGGGCAGACTTACGACCTGGTTCAATGCGCGGCCGCCGCGTTCTTTAAGCAGGAACACCGCCTTCGCTCCGACGGTGAAGTGCAGATCACGCTGAACATCCCGGAGCAGGGCCAGCCGAAGCATGCGCCCGTCTCTATCAAATCGTCGGGCGTCGACATGGACACCGAAACCGGGAAAGTGGAGACCGAGCAGCCTTCCAGTTTCCTGTTCGAGAACGGCAGCGGCAGTTCGACGGGAGCATTCTACGACCCGCTCAGCCACCAACTGCTCATGAAGAAGGATGCACGGCTCGAATGGAAAACCAAGGGTCCGCATGCCTTGCCTATGCTGGTGGAGGGTGGGAGCCTCGAATATCACGAGGACACCTCCGAGGTCTGGCTCAAGCCGTGGGGCCGCCTGACCCGCGGCAACACGGTCGTGGAGGGGGAAAACGCGGTCGTTCACCTCGAAGAAGACGGCGCCGGCAGCAAGTTCGTCCGCAAGATCGAAGCCACGAAAGCGCACGGCAGCGACGCCTACCCGCATCGCAAACTGCAGTATTCCGCCGACGAACTATGGACGGATTTCGACGATGACGGCCAGGTGCAGAAGATCACCGCGCAGACCAACGCACGGCTGGTCGCGACCTCCGACTCGTCGGAGACGACCGTGACCGCGTTTCACGTAGAGATGAACTTCTCCCCCCAGGACGACGATAGCGTGCTGACCAGTGTCTACAGCTCCGGAAACGGGGAGGTGGTTTCGAGGCCCCTTCCCGTGCCCGGCCGCCAGCCGGGCGAAACGCACATATTGCGCGCGGACAAAATGGAGATGAAGATGCGAGACGGCGGCCGCGAGATTGCAAGCGTGGCGGCCACCACTCCCGGCACGCTGGAATTCATTCCGAACCAGCCTGCGCAGCACCACCGGGTCCTTAACGGCGACGACATGTTCATCGCCTATGGTCCCCAAAACCGGATCGAATCGTTCCGCGCCAACAATGTCCGCACCAAGACCGATCCCACTGCCGAGGAGCTCAAACGCAAACGCGTCCCCAGCCTCACGACCAGCCGCACCATGCAGGCCTGGTTCGACCCCAAGACCGGCCGCATGGCGCGCATCGAGCAGAACGGCGATTTCACTTATGATGAGGGCGATCGCAAGGCCCGTTCCGCCAAGGCGGCGCTCGACGGCAGCAGCGACGTGATGCTTCTCGATACCGGAGCGCGCGTCTGGGACGCCTCGGGATCCACGTCGGCCGATCATATCCGCCTGGACCAACGCACCGGGAACTTCACCGCCGAGGGCAATGTAAACTCCAGCCGGCTCCCGGACCAGGGCCCGAAAAAGGGATCGGAAATGCTATCGGGCGACTACCCGCTGCAGGCCCAGGCCCAAAAAATGGTATCCACCGATCGCAACCGGCTCATCCACTACGAGGGCCACGTGCTGATGTGGCAGGGCGCCAACCGGGTCCAGGCCGACGTGGTGGATCTGGACCGCGAGAAGCGCACGCTGGTAGCGAACGGGAACGTCGTGACGGATCTCTGGGAGCAGCCCAAAGCCGACCCGAAAGATCCCAAAGGCAAGTCCAAAGAGAAACCCAAACCGGCCGGCCCGCCGGTGGTGACCGAAGTGCACGCGCCGCACCTGGAATATACCGAGGCCAACCGGCTGGCGTATTACAGCGGAGGCACGACGCTCAATCGGCCTAACCTGCAGGTGAAGGCGCGCGAAATTCACGCGTGGCTGTCCGCCTCCGGGTCGGACTCTTCCCTGGAAAAGGCGTTTGCCGATGGCGCCGTGCAGATCCACGAGACCTCTCCCGGCCGCACGCGGACCGGCACCGGCGAGCATAGCGAATATTACCCGGACGAGCAGAAGATCATCCTCCAGGGCGGCATGCCGAAACTGGTGGACAGCCAGGAGGGCACGACCGTCGCTCCCCAAGGATTGACCTATTGGGCGGACGATGATAGGCTGCTCTTAAATGGGTCGAAAGACCAGCCGGTCAAGACCAGGATCAAGCGCAAGAAATGACCCCCCTGCATGAGTAAACTCGAGACCCGGGAAATCTCCAAAACGTATCGCAGCCGCCGTGTTGTAGATGACGTCTCGGTCTTCGTGCAGCAGGGCGAAGTGGTCGGGCTGCTCGGCCCGAACGGCGCGGGCAAAACGACGACGTTTTATATGATCGTCGGCCTGATCAGCCCCGATTCCGGCCATATCCTGGTCGATGAGCAGGACATCACCAGCCTGCCGATGTACCAGCGGGCCCACCGCGGCATCAGCTACCTCCCGCAGGAGGCCTCGATTTTCCGCAAGCTGACGGTGGAAGAGAACCTGCTGGCCATCCTCGAGACCCTGCCGATGCGGGGGCGGGAGCGGCGGGAGACCCTGGAACGGCTGATCGACGAACTCGGTCTGGACAAGGTGCGGCGCAGCCGCGGCTACATGCTCTCCGGTGGTGAGCGGCGCCGCGTGGAGATCGCACGCTCGCTGGTGATCAACCCGAGTTTCCTGCTGCTCGACGAGCCGTTCTCCGGCATCGACCCGATTCAGGTTCTGGAACTCCAGCGCATCATCTTCGACCTGAAGCGCGCCGGCATCGGGATCCTGATCACCGACCACGCGGTGCGCGAGACCCTGGTGGTGACCGACCGGGCCTACATTATCAACGAAGGCCGCATCGTGCGCGCCGGCAGTCCGGAAGCGCTGGAGCGCGATCCGGAAGTCAAGCGCATCTACCTCGGCGAGACCTTCTCCCTGAGGGTCTGATCCTCACATTGGAAACGCGAGTGCTTGCCGGGGATAATCATGACAATGCGACCGTTGTTCCTATTCATACTGTGCATCGCGCCGGCTTTTTGCCAGCCATTCTCGGCCGGGGTAAAGGCGGGCGTTCCTCTTACGGACCTGATCGATACCGCCAACAATGGCCATCTCAGCTACCTGGCGCATACGAACCGCTATATTTTCGGGGTCACCGCGGAAGTGCGGCTGCCGTTCGGATTAGGCGTGGAAGTCGACGCCCTCTACCGTCACCTCAACTACACGGGGAACGGCACGATTGTCGGCATCACTACCGCCACCCAGACGCTGGCCACCACTGCAAATGCCTGGGAGTTTCCGATCCTTCTGAAATACCGGTTCGGGGCTAAGGGTCCGCTGCGGCCGTTCATCGATGGAGGCCTGGCATGGAACACCATACAAGGCCTGAACCAGGTAATTACCACCGGAAATCTGGCCACGGGAACGTCCACCACCACAAGCACTTCGAACCCCGCCGAATTGAACCAGGGTACGACTCGCGGGATCGTGCTGGGAGCCGGACTGGACATCAAGGCGCTATTGATTCACGTCCAGCCGGAACTTCGCTACACCCGGTGGGGCGCACAGAACATCCTGGATCCCAACGGCGGCATCCACAGCAGCCAGAACCAGGCTGAGTTTCTGCTGGGAATCACGTTCTAACGGCGCGTTTGACTTATCTTCCGCGGCTTGGATATCCTGAGACTTCGCGGTAGAGGTGCGGCGGCCATCAGTAGCCGGGCTGGCTTTTCGATTGCGCTTCGAAAGTCCGGGCAAAAAGGGGCCGAAGCGTTATTCCGCCGAAACCGGGGTGGAAAGCTCAATTCCTTCCGGTTGGGGAGCCAGGCTAATACCTGCTCACTGTCACCCGTTTCTCCGGCGGGTGGAGCGCTATCGGGATCGAAGACACGCTAGTAGTCCACGCGTACTTTCCTTTCCGTACCTCCCCCCTTTGATTGGTCGATGATGAACGTATTCGAACTCACGCGCGCGCTGGTCGATGTCGAATCGATCACCAATAACGAGGAGCGGATCGGGCAGTTTCTCTATCAGTATTTGAAGCCGCTGGCCGCCCGGTTTGACGGCCGCTTGGAACGGCTCGAGGTGGAGCCTCGCCGGTTTAACATCTTCGCTCAATGGGGCAGCGAGCTTACGGTCACGCTTTCGACCCACATGGACACCGTGCCGCCGTTCTTCGCCTCGCGGGAGGATGACGATCACGTCTGGGGCCGCGGCGCGTGCGACACCAAAGGCATCATCGCCTCGATGCTGAAGGCCGTGGAAGCCCTGCTCGAAGCCGGCCAGCGGAATCTCGGAGTGCTCTTCGTGGTCGGGGAAGAACGCAACAGCGCCGGTGCGTACAAGGCGGCTCAGCAGCCTCGCGGGTCGCGCTACATCGTCAATGGAGAGCCCACCGAAAACAAGCTGGCGCTGGGCTCCAAGGGCGCCCTGCGGTACGAGGTGGCGGCGACAGGGAAAATGGCCCACTCGGCCTACCCGGAACTGGGCGACTCGGCCATACACAAACTGATCGAAGCGCTGGCCGCCATCCGCCGCATTCCGCTGCCGGTGGATGAGCTTCTCGGGCCGAGCACGCTGAACATCGGAACGCTCTCCGGCGGGCGCGCGCCCAACGTGATTGCGGACGAAGCCCGCGCCGACATCATGATCCGGCTGGTGGGCGATTCCAGCGGGACCAAGGCCGCGCTGGCGAGCGCCGTCGAAGGCCTCGCCGAACTTCGCGAAGTGATCGAAATCCCAGCGCTACGGCTGAACGCCGTCGACGGGATCGAAACCACGGTGGTGGCGTACACCACCGATATCCCCGCGTTCGGCGGGCAATGGGGCGAGCCGTTCCTGCTGGGGCCCGGCTCCATCCACGTAGCGCATACG
This sequence comes from Bryobacterales bacterium, assembly GCA_963778675.1. Taxonomy (GTDB): domain Bacteria; phylum Acidobacteriota; class Terriglobia; order Bryobacterales; family Bryobacteraceae; genus CAWCDJ01. Next base: position 197,448 of record CAVZVI010000014.1, on the reverse strand, counting down.
CTCGAAGAGCGCGTGCCGAAACGGCAACTGACGGAAGCCGTCGAAATCTACCAGCGAATGGTCAGATATTTATGCAAACGCGAATCGAAGTAGGCATTCTCGGCGCCACCGGTATGGTGGGCCAGCATTTTATCAAGTTCCTGCAGGGCCACCCCTGGTTCGACCTCAAGTGGCTGGGCGCGAGCGACCGCTCGTCGGGCAAAAAGTACAAGGACGCCATGACCTGGCACCTGGCCGGCGGCACACCCGCCGCCGTGGCGGACGTCACAGTGGAAGACTGCAAGCCCGGCAATGCGCCGCGGCTGCTGTTTTCCGCGATGGATGCTTCGGTCGCAACCGAGATCGAGCGCGCCTTCGCCCAGGCGGGCCACGTGGTGGTCTCCAATTCCAAGAACCACCGCATGGATCGCGACGTGCCGCTGCTGGTGCCCGAGATCAACCCCGACCACCTGAAACTGGTGCCCGGACAGCAGCGCGGGCGCGGATGGAAAGGGCAGATCGTCACCAACCCCAACTGCTCGACGGTAGGGTTGACGATGGGGCTCGGCCCGCTGAAGCAGTTCGGCATCATCCGGGTGATCGCCACGACGATGCAGGCGATCTCGGGCGCGGGATACCCGGGCGTGCCTTCCATGGATATTATGGGCAACGTGATTCCCTACATCGGCGGCGAAGAGCCGAAGATGGAGGAGGAGACCCAGAAGATCCTGGGAGAGTTCCGCGGCGACCACATCGAGCCTCTGGCGGCCAAGGTCAGCGCCCACTGCAACCGGGTCGCGGTGGTCGACGGGCACACCGAGACCGTGTCGGTGGAGTTCTCCTCGAAGCCCTCGGAAGCGGACATCCGCCATGCCTTCGACCATTTCCGCAGCGTGCCGCAGGAGCGGAAACTGCCCAGCGCGCCGGCTGTGCCGGTGATCTATCTCGAGGAGGCGAACCGGCCGCAGCCGCGCAAGGACGCCGAGCGCGAACGCGGGATGGCGGCCTTCGTGGGACGGCTGCGCCCCTGCCCGGCGCTCGACTACAAGTTCGTGGTGCTGAGCCACAATACGATCCGCGGAGCGGCCGGAGCGGCCGTGTTGAATGCGGAGCTGATGCATTCGGAAGGGATGCTGGACTGATGCTCGTCATGAAGTTCGGCGGTACGTCGGTCGAGTCGGCCGCCGCCATCGAACGGGTGGCCGGAATTGTGAAGACCCGTGAAGCGCGCCGCCCGGTGGTGGTCGTCTCGGCGATGGGCAAGACCACCAACAAGCTGCTGGCCATCGCGGCGGCAGCCATCCAGGGCAAGCGCGAGGAGTACATCGGGCAACTGCACGACCTGCGCGATTTCCACTCGCGGGAGGCGCGCCTGGTAGTGCCGCTCGAACAGCGGGCGGAACTCGACCGCACGCTCGACGATCACTTTCAGGAACTCACCGAACTGGTGAAGGGCCTTGCCATACTGGGCGAGCTGACCCCCCGCTCGATCGACGCGATCTCGAGCTACGGCGAGCGGCTTTCGAGCTTCATCGTTACCCTGGCTTTCCGGCATTTCGGAATGAAGGCCGCGCACCTGGATTCGCGCCACCTGGTGATCACCGACCGGCGCCACACCCAGGCCGCGCCGGACTTTCCCGAGACCTACCGGCGCCTGAAGGCCACGGTGCCGCCCCTGGCGCAGGAGAGCGTGGTGGTGATGGGCGGCTTCATCGGCTCGACCCAAGACGGCGTGACCACGACCCTGGGCCGCGGCGGGTCGGATTTCACGGCTTCGATTGTCGGCGCGGGCATCGCAGCCGAGGCCATCGAGATCTGGACCGACGTGGACGGCATGCTGACGGCCGACCCGACCATCCTGCCCGGCGGCCACCGCGTGAAGACGATTTCCTTCGCCGAGGCCGCGGAGCTGGCCTATTTCGGCGCCAAGGTGCTCCACCCGGCCACTGTAGTGCCGGCGATCGAGCGCAACATCCCGGTCCTGATTCTGAATTCGCGGAGGCCGGAAGTTCCGGGCACGCGCATCACGGCCGACCGCGGTGCCGTGCGAGAACGTGGTGAAGTCGATCGCCTGCAAGCGCAAGATCACGCTGGTGAACATACACTCCACGCGCATGCTGATGGCGCATGGCTTCCTGCACCGCATCTTCGAAGTGTTCGACCGCTACGAAACGCCGGTCGACATGGTCTCGACCTCGGAGGTGAGCGTCTCCCTGACCATCGACAATACACGGAACCTGGATGCGGTCGTCAAGGAGTTGCGCGCATTTTCCGAAGTGGATGTGGAACACGAGCAGACGATCGTCTGCCTGGTGGGCGAGAACATCCGGTTCACGCCGGGAGTGGCGCGGCGGGTATTCAACTCGCTCGATGGCATCAACATCCGGATGATCTCTCAGGGCGCGTCGCTGCTGAACATCAGCTTCGTGGTGGCGGAAGCCGACCTGAGGCGCGCGGTGGAGGCTCTGCACGCGGAGTTGTTCGCGGAGTTGGACCCCGCGGTATTCGAGCGAAACGAGGCCGTGCATGCCTGAACCGCGCCGGCTGGCGATTGTCGGCTACGGCAAGATGGGAAAGCTCATCGAGCAGCTTGCGCCGGAGTACGGCTTTGAAACCGCCTTAAAGCTGGACGAGTTCAATAACGCCGGTTTCGAAGGCCTGACGGCGGACAATTTCCGGGGCATCGACGCGGCGATCGACTTTTCGATTCCGGCAGCGGTGCGGCGGAACGTGGAAGGGATCTCCGCGCTGGGCGTGAACATCGTAGTCGGCACGACCGGGTGGCGCGAGCACGAGGCCGCGGTGCGGCAGGCGGTGGAGCGGAACGGCATCGGGCTGGTATGGAGCCCGAACTACTCGATCGGGGTCAACGTGTTCTTCCGCCTGGTGGCGGAGGCGGCGCGATTGCTGGCCGGGCAGCCGGAGTACGGCGCGTGGGCCTGGGAGATCCACCATGCGACCAAGAAGGACGCGCCTTCGGGTACCCTGCTGAAGCTGGTGGACGAAATGAAGAAGTCCGGTTACGGCCGCGCGATCGATACCGGCTCGAATCGCGCCGGCGGACATCCCGGGACGCACGAGATCGGGTTCGATTCCGCCGCCGACACGATTACCCTGCGGCATACGGCCCGCAGCCGGGAGGGTTTCGCCCGCGGCGCGTTGAAGGCCGCGCAGTGGGTGGTGGGGAAGAAGGGCTTTCACGAGTTCAGCGAGATTCTATTTCAGTAGGGTGGAGGTGGCACATGTTCACTGGATGCGGCACCGCGCTGGTCACGCCGTTCCGAGAAGATTTTTCCCTGGATGAGGCGACGCTGCGCCGGCTGGTGCGGCGGCAGATCGCGGCTGGGATCAACTTCCTGGTCCCCTGTGGGACTACGGGCGAGAGCCCGACGCTAAACCGCGCCGAGCATCTGCGCGTGGTGGAGATCACGCTCGAAGAGGCCAAGGGGAAGGTCCCGGTTCTGGCGGGGGCGGGCGGGTACAACACGCACGAGGTGATCGAGCTCGCGCGCGAACTGGAACGGATGGGGGTCAACGGCATCCTCTCGGTGACGCCCTACTACAACAAGCCGACGCAGGAAGGCCTGTACCAGCACTACAAGGCGATCGCGGCGGCCATCCGGCTGCCGGTCGTGGTTTACAGCGTGCAGGGGCGCACGGGCGTAAACGTCGAGCCGGGCACACTGGCTCGCCTGGCGAAGATCGAGAACATCGTAGGGGTCAAGGAAGCGTCCGGCAACATCTCGCAGATGGCCAACGTGATCCACGAAGTGCCGGAGGATTTCACGGTGCTTTCGGGCGACGACGCCGTCACGATCCCGCTGATCGCGCTCGGCGGCCGCGGCATCATCTCGGTGGTATCGAACGAGATCCCCGCGGAGATGACCGCAACTGGCGCAGGCCGCGCTCGGCGGCGATTTCGGAACTGCACGCCGGCTGCAGGCAAAATTCCTGCCGCTGATGAACGTGAATTTCGTCGAATCGAACCCAATTCCGGTGAAAGCGGCGATGGCGCGGATGGGGCTGCTGCTGCCGGTATGGCGGCTGCCGATGTGCCCGCCGAACGAAGCCAATCAGGCGAAGATCGACAAAGTGCTGGAGGGCGTCGGCCTGCTGGGGAGCGTGCCGGTTGCGGGCTGAGATCGAGCGGCTTTTCGACCAGCCGCCGGCGGAATATACGGCCGCCCACCGCGAGCTCTTCACCCAATTCCGAAGCGCCCTGAACGAAGGCCGGGTGCGCGCCGCCGAGCCCTGTGCGGATTCGCCGACGGGCTGGCAGGTGAACGCGTGGGTGAAGAAGGGCATCCTGCTGGGCTTTCGCATGGGAGCAATCGTCGATATGTCCGTGGGCGACCTGTCGTTCCGCGACAAGGAGACCTACCCGCTGCGGCACTTCGGGCCGGAGGACGGCGTACGGATGGTGCCGGGCGGATCGAGCGTGCGGCAGGGGTCTTATCTCGGCAAGGGGGTCACCTGCATGCCGCCCATGTATATCAACGTCGGGGCGTACGTGGGCGACGGCACGATGGTGGATTCGCACGCCCTGGTCGGAAGCTGCGCGCAAGTGGGGCGGCACTGCCACATCTCGGCCGCCAGCCAGATCGGCGGCGTCCTGGAGCCGGTGAACGCTTCGCCGGTGATCGTCGAAGACGACGTCCTGGTGGGCGGCAACTGCGGAATCTACGAGGGCACGGTGGTGAAGCGGCGCGCGGTGCTGGGTACCGGCACGATTCTGAACCGTTCGACGCCGGTTTACGATCTGGTGCGGGGCGCCATCTATCGCGCGACGGATTCCGAGCCGCTGGTCATCCCGGAAGAGGCAGTGATCGTGGCGGGCGCGCGGGCGATCACGAACGGGCCGGGGAAAGACTGGGGTATCTCGGTCTATACGCCGGTGATCGTGAAATACCGGGACGCGAAGACCGATACTAAGATCCAGTTGGAAGATCTGCTGCGCTAGCGCTGCGGGATCAGCTTGCGGGCGCGGTCGAAATCGTCTTTCAGTTTAGCGGTGATCTTTTCGGCGACATCGGCGCTGGCGCCGCGGAATTTGGCGCCCTGGCTTTCCTGGGTGGTGGACCAGATTACGTCGCCCTCTTTGTTTACCAGGCGGACGGCGGCGATCGCTTCGTGGCGGCGCTCGGTGGAGTGGTCGGATTCGTTCTCGCCCGCCGATGCGCCGGCATAGGCGCCGCGTGAGGAGCCGGCACTCCGGGTGCCGCTGTCCGCGTGGGCATTCAACCCGCTCGACGAGCTGTGCGTCTCGGTAAAGACCAGGTCTTCGGAGGCGCCGCGCATGATGACATCGGCGCGGTCGGCGTTCTCGGTCAGGATGAAGAGTTTCGAGCCCGCGAGACTGCTGATCAGGATGTCGCGCATCTCCGCGGCGGTTTCGCCCCCGGTGAGGTGGTCGACGTAAACCCGGCGGATGGTCAGCAACTGGCGCAGACCGGCCTCTTCCACCGGGAGGTCGCCGGCCCAGACGGGGGCGGCCAGAACGAGCAGTGCAATCCAACGCATGATCTATCCCTTTCCGGATTTGCGGGCTTCCTCGTCCTGGTATTCGACTCGCCGGCCGGTGCGCGCTTCGAGGCTGCCCAGCACAACCCGGATATCGCCCTTGCCGACCCGGAAGACGAGCGCCTGCTGCTTGCCCTCGCCATCGACATACCCCAGCGTGACGAAATGCTTGCGGGTCTTGCTGAGGAGCAGGAAAGGCGAAATCAGGATAGCCGCGGCATAGCGCCGGCTAACGTTCTGCCCATACTCCAAGGTATTGATTTTGCTGTAGTTGATTCGCAGTTCGGTCTTGCCGCAGTGGAGGATCAGAGCGTCCGGACCGCTGAGGTCCAGCCGCGCGTTCGATTTGGACGGCACGCCAGGGAGGGTTCCGCCCATCAATTGGGCCCGGACTCCCGGTTCCGCGGCTACGGCGGCAAACGAGAGCAGCAGCGCGAGGTAGGTACGAGACATGGCTGTATCAGGGCTAGTGTGCGCCCCGAAAGCCGATTCTCAGGATTTTCAGCAGCATTTGGCGCGCGCGTATCTGGCCCGCAGCCGCTCCTCGGAGAAGCGCCGCCATTCCTCGCGCGAGTGGCTCCGGCCGTGCGCAGCCAGGTGGCGGGCATAGGCGTTCTCGTCGGCCAGCTCGCGTAAGAGTTCCCATAGCAGCCTGCCGAGGCGCCTCATAGTTCCTCCGCGCGCAGCCGGGAGAGCACGAAGGGCGCCTCATGCACGGTGGCCTCGCGGGTACCGCGCAGGATGCCGACCCAGATCCGCAGGGAATCGGCCAGGATGACGGCCACCAGCACCATCAGGGCCCCACAAACCGCGGCGTCCAGGCGGGCGTTGAAGATCAGCGTCTCTGTGGCGGCGGTGTGGACGCCCTGCTCGAGCCGCTGCGCCTGCGCGAGGAAACCGAGTGCGGGAAGGGGCGAGAAGATCTTCTGCCAGGCCGCGGTAAACGTTACCGTCACCAGCCAGACCAGCGGCACGCACGTGATCCACATATACTTGGCGCCGTGCATCTTGAGCAGGATGGTGGTGGCGACGCACAGCGCGATCCCGGCCAGCAGTTGATTGGCGATGCCAAAGAGCGGCCAGAGCGAGTTGATGCCGCCCAGCGGGTCGCGCACGCCCTGCACCAGGAAATAGCCCCAGGCACCGACGATCAGGGCGCTCGCGCCGATGACTCCGGGCATCCAACTGGTGCGGCCGAGCGGCGCAGAGACGTGCCCCAGCAGGTCCTGCAGCATGAAGCGGCCCACGCGGGTTCCGGCGTCGATGATGGTGAGGATGAAGAGCGCCTCGAACATGATGGCGAAGTGGTACCAGAAGCCGATCAGCGCCTCGCCGCCGCCGCCGCGGGCGAAGATATGGGCCATGCCGAGAGCAAGGGAAGGCGCGCCGCCTGTCCGGTAAAACAGGGTCTGCTCCCCGACGTTTTTGGCGAGCGCCGTCATGTCGTTCACCGAAACCGGAAAGCCCCAGCCGGAGATGGTGGCCACGGCGGCGGCCGGGCTTGCGCCCACCACACCCGCGGGCGAGTTCACGGCGAAGTATACGCCCGGCTGCAGCACACAGGCGGCGATCATCGCCATGATGGCCACGAAGCTCTCGAGGAGCATCGAGCCGTAACCCACCGGCCAGGCGTGTGTCTCTTTGGCGATCATCTTCGGAGTAGTGCCGGAAGAGATCAGCGAGTGGAACCCCGAAATCGCGCCGCAGGCGATGGTAATGAAACAGAAGGGGAAGATTTTGCCGGCGAAGATCGGACCAGTGCCGTCCACAAACCGGGTGAAGGCGGGTAACTGCAGTTCCGGCCGTACAAACAGGATGCCGATTCCGAGCATCAGGATGACCCCAAGTTTCACGAACGTGCTGAGGTAGTCGCGCGGCGCGAGCAGCAGCCACACGGGCAGGGCGCTGGCCAGAAACCCGTACAGAATGATGGCGATAGCGAGCGCCATGGCGCTCAGGGTGAAGAGCGGAGCGAGCCCGGCCGACTCCGCCACGCCGCGGCCGGCGAAGATGCTCGCCATGACCAGAACGAACCCAATTGCGGAGCACTCCAGCACCTTTCCGGGGCGCCAGTAGCGCAGGTAAAGCCCCATGAAGACGGCAATGGGCATGGTGGCCGCGATGGTGAAGGTGCCCCACGCGCTGTCCTTCAGAGCGTTGACCACTACCAGCGCCACCACCGCCAGCAGGATCACCATGATGATCAGGACCGTGACGAGGGCGACAAATCCGCCGACCTTGCCGATCTCTTCGCGCGCCATCTGGCCGAGCGACTTGCCGTCGCGCCGCATGGAAGCGAACAGGATGACGAAATCCTGCACAGCGCCGCCCAGGACTGCGCCTATGATGATCCAGAGCGTGCCAGGCAGGTATCCGAACTGCGCGGCCAGCACGGGCCCCACCAGCGGCCCGGGGCCGGCAATCGCCGCGAAGTGGTGGCCGAAGACGATCCACCGGTTGGTCGGCTCGAAATCGTGGCCGTTGCGAAGCCGCTCGGCGGGGGTGGCCCGCTTATCGTCGAGCGTCATCACGCGCGCCGCGATGAACTTGGCGTAGAAGCGGTACCCGACGGCGTACGTGCAGGCAGCGGCGAGCACCAGCCAGATGCTGTTGATGTGCTCGCCGCGGTTGATGGCAATGCCGCCCAGGCAGAACGCCGCCCCGGCAGCCACCACGGCCCAGAAGAGATTCCCTAAAACCCTCACCCCCAGAGTCTACTAAAAGCGTTTCAGGGAGCGCAGCAGGGAAAGGGTCGTCCCACCGCTATGCAGTTCCACCGAATGGATAGGCTTCCAGTTCTCGTCCACCACGCCGATGTAGCGCTCCGTGCTGGTGCCGTCGCCCATCAGAATTACCGTGTACCTGCGGTCCGGATACCCTAGTGCCCGGTACTGGATGGTGCCGACTTCGCGCTGACGGTTACTGGCAGGCTGTCCCAGTTTCTGCACGATCGTGAAATAATCGTCGCGGCCGGTGAGATCGAGGAACTGCTGGTCCTTGGCGGTAAAGGTGACCTCACGCTGGCGCAGGTCGCCGACACGATTGACGGACACGGCGAAGATATAGAGCAGAACCGCAAAGGCGACCGCGCCGCCGATCAGTTTGAAGACCCGCTTGTCGCTCGGCTCGAGCCGGATGCCGACAATGGGCGCGGGTTCGGAGCGCGGCGCCTCTTCCGGAGCGCGCGCCGTGGCGCCGACCGCCACCGGCATTTGAATGACGCGCTTCTGGTGCGGCCAGACAGAGCCGCCTTTGAACTCCAGTTCGCGGTTCAGGCCGACGATCAGTACCGGGTCGTCGACACGGGAAACCTCTCCGACGAAGCGCCGGGGTATCCACAACTCCGCCTGGGTCCGGCAGTTGACTACCTGTATCTCAGACCACGTCGCTTTGCGGAACAGCCACTCGTTGTGCTCCACGTTCAGGATTGCCGGATAGAAGGAGAAGGGGCGGGTAGCCAGATGCTCCAAAGAAGGCGGAATGGGCGGCGAAGCCATGCGCTGCCCTTCATGGTAGCGCAACCGCCGGAAGCGGGGCTGGCTTCGCCGCTAAGGTCTACTTGCTGCGGTCCGCGTCGTTTGTAGCGGTAGCGGAGTAACGGTCCAACTCGGTGATCAACGGGTGCGCAGCGGCCGGCGCCGCCACTTTGCCGCTGAGGATCTTTGTATTGGTCACGTCCTTGCCGTAAAGCCGGGCATCCTCATCCCGGTCCGGCCGGAGGGTGGCCCCGTTCAGTGCGACGCCGGCGAAGAGCCCCTTCGACCGCGAATAGGCCAGGATCTCGGCGTCTAACTTCACATCCGTCTTGGCATTGGCGGTGCGGCCCACCGGTCCCGCGGCCACGGATGCATCAGCTCCCAGAGTGAACTTGTCCTTGAGCAGTTGGTTCATGCCCTCTCGGTTCATGACGAGCATGATCAGATCGGTGGAGGAAGCCCCCAATTGGAAGCCGACGCTACCACCCTCCATGCGAACGGGCGCCGGGGCCGTCCAACCTGTGCCGGTCGGGTTCCGGCACACTGCGAATCCGCGGCCGTACTCCCCTCCGACTACGAACGCTGCCTTCTTCATGTTGGGAATGACGATGACGCATTGCGCCTTCCCCAGCAGATCCTGCGGAATTCCCTTTTCCGGTATCTGCATCACCTGGGAAAAGACTTCGGATGATTCTTTCAACCGCTCCTGCGGCGTATCCGCCATGACCATACCGGCGGAGAGAAAGACCAACGTCGTTGTAATTAGTGCTCGCATCCACGACCTCCTGAAGGTACCTGTTGCAAGGACAGTTCCGAAGGTTAGGGGGCGGAGGACTTACATGTGACATTTCTCACTCATTTGCGGCCAAGAAGGCGCAGCCGGACGCTGAATGCGCGCGCTTGTCCTCTCCCGTATGTCAGAAACTGCGGCGTGCCCTGCACATTTTCCACGACATTCGGATTCAGGCCGTTGGTGAGGTTGTTGAAACCGAAGCGCCAAGCCCATAGGTAATGCAGCGCACGGAACTGGCGTTCCAGATGTAAGTTGATATTGAAGTAATTCGGAAACCGGATCGAGTTCGGCGGTCCGACGAGAAACCCCTCTTCATCCACGATGCTGAACGGGAACCCGGTGCGGTACTCCACCAGATACTGGGCTGTCGTATTGCGAGTCAGAAAACGAAGCGCTTGCGGAAGAATCCGGTTCGGCAGGGGCGCCCATCCCCAGGTATGAAACCGGTTCGGAGTGTCCCACGGGTAGGGCCCCGGGCTTTGCGGACCGAACACCGGGTTCTCCAGGCTGTAATCCACGGCCGCATTGGAGCGGGCGCTGGAGCGTGTGTATCCCGCGAACCATTCGAACTTTCCGGCGAAGGTGTGCCGTAGCGAAATATCGAATGCATCGTAGCGATCTTGCCGGGCATTGGCCAGCCGGAAGACGGCACCCTCGAAAAGCGCGGCTCCGGTCAGCGGCACGGTCGGCAGGAACGTGAATCCGCGGTCGCCGGTGCGGTGCGTGTAGCCCGCCTTGAGATAGACTTCGTGCGGCAGTTTGCGCTCGATTCCTAAACTGGCGATGCGGAAGCGCGGCGTTCTGAGGACCCGGTCGTCGGCCACAAACGAGGTCGGTACGGGGCCGTAAACCATTCCGTTGGGCAGATTGAAAGTAGAGAGGCTGATCTGGTCCTGCTGGCGGGTCACGGTGTCGAGGTTGATGGCGTCGTGATACACTCCCCAGCCGGCCGAGACCTTGGTGTCGCGCAGCCAGCCGGGAGACCAGGCAGCCGCGAACCGGGGAGCGACCTCGAGATCGCGCACAATCTCGTTCCACTCCGTCCTCAGCCCGGCTTCGAACACGAGTCCTTCGCGAAGGTTCCAGGCATCCTGAATGTACTGCGCGGCTTCGAAGTTCTTGCGCGCCTGAAAGGGGTTGCCCACGAACGTCACGTAGCGCGCCACCGATCCGTCTGCGCGCAGCACTTCGTAGTCGTGGCGTTTGACGGTCTGGTGGAACGCCTCGCGTTCAAAATCGATGCCGAACTTGAGCTGGTGAGTTCCCTTGGCGTGCAGGATCGGCATGAAAAGGTTGGCGATCCACTGCTGGCGGTAGAAATGCCGGTCAACGGCGGAGAAATAGTTGCCGCGATTGCCCTCCGGCGTAATCCGGTACAGCTGGCCGCCCTGGGGAAGGGTGCGCACCAGGCCGCGGGAGTCGGCGAAGCCCAGGTCGAGCAGTGCTCCCCCCGTGAAGTATGACTGATCGCGGACGGTGCTCATGTAGAGGGTCTGCCGGCGATTGAGAGTGGCTTCGACGGGGTTGAAGATGCTGAGTCCCGCGTGGCTGGCATCGTCCAGGTTGTATAGGAAGCTGCCGGTGAGGATATTGCCCGGCGTGAGGTTGACCTGAAAACGGGTGAGATCGCTGCCGGAGATGGATTTCGCCCGGTTCTGGCCATCCGGCAGACCCGGTATCACGTCGTCGCTGTAGAAGGCGTCGAAGCCGTTGTGGAACCACGCCCGGCCCTTGTCGATGGGGCCGGAAAACTCGAGGCGCGGAGTCCACTTATTGAGGTGCCACCCGCTTTCGGCGGAGATGCCCGGGATGAAGTTGGTGCCGGCGAAACGCCAGCGGTCGTCCCCCATCTTCGTCTGCAGGTCGAGGATACCGGCGGAGCCGCGGCCGTTTTCCGCGGAAAACCGGCTGGTCGCTACGTCCATCGACTGGATGGTATCGATATTGATCCGCGCTTCGAGCAGGCCCGTTACGGGGTCCGAGAGGTTGAAGCCATCCAGGGTGTAGTTGGTCTGGTTGGCGCGGCCTCCGTTGAAATGGGCGCGGCCCGCGTTGTCCTGCACGATGCCATCCATGAGCGGCAGCGCGTTGCGGTAATCCTGCGGAGCCGGATAAGGCACGGACTGCATTTCCGTATTGTCAAGCTCCCTGCGCTCCTGAGGCTGCTGCGGATCGATAGCTGGTGGGGAATAGGTGACGTCGATGCGATCGGAGAATTCCTGGAGGTGGTTCAGGGTAATGGTGAGTTCGTTGTCTCCTGGCTCGAAGCGCTGCGGCGCCCCCTGGTAGACGTAGAACCCGAGACGCTCGGCGCGAATGGAGTATTCGCCGGGTTCCGGAAGCGTGACCTTGAAATTGCCGGCGCGGTCGGACGAGGACACGGCGTAGACTCCGCTCCCCGAGCGCAGTTCGACGCGGGCGCTGGCGACCCCGGCCCCCGTCTCATCGACAACCCGGCCGGAAATCGATGCCTGGGCAAAGGCGGCGGCGCAAAATAACAGGAATCCGAAGGCGAAGGATGAAACCCGAGAACCCATGGAGACGCCTGGCGCTTCCTGTTCAGGATACACCGCGGCGCGGCCGAAAACGCGAAAGAGGCGCCTCCAAAAGGGAGGCGCCTCACCGATTCAGCGGAAACGATGGTCAGAACACAAACTGCGCCCGGAACTGGACGATCCGGCCGGAGACGGCCGACCCTACGAATGCGCCGTACACACTGGTGGGAGGCGTGACGGTATTCTGGATCTGTCCGAACCCGGCGCCCAGCTGGCCGTAGTCGTTCACCGGCTTGTCGAAGTTCGCGTGGTTGAACAGGTTGTAGAACTGGGCACCCACCGTAACTTTGGCGGATTCCCATTTCGGCAGCCGGAAGTCCTTGTTGATCGACATATCGGTGTCGAAGAAGCCGGGCCCGCGGAACTGGTTGCGGGTCTGGTTGGCAAAGGTCGTGGGGTCGGCGAACATGTTGTCCGCGAAACACGGCGTGTCGATGGACGACGCGCCGCAGGTGGCGGGCCCGGATGTCAACTGTTGGGCGAGAATTGTGCCTCCGTAGTTGAAGCCGGCGAGCGCGCCGCTGACGTTGGAATCGATCACGCTGAACGGCAGGCCGGTGCGGTGATAGACGGTGCCGGAAATATTCCAGCCGCCGAACAGGGCATTTGGACCGAACTTGAACATGTGGCGCAGAGCGTCCTGCCAGACGTAATTGGCACTGATATATTGCCGCACGTCGTAATCCGCATCTCCGTAGTTGAATTCGCGGAAGTTATACGGATTGATCGGATTCAGAATGCTGGGTGCGGAGTTGAGGTCATAGGAATCGATTCCACCGTTGGAAACCATGTCGAGCGCGTGGCTCCAGGTGTAGTTCAGACCGAACAGGAATCCATGCGAGAAACGGCGGCGAAGATTGACGGTAAGGCCGTTGTAGTTCGAGACCGCGCCGCTGGTGTACTCGGTGACGACGCCGAAGCGAGGGTCGGGGACGGTGGTGGGCAGCCCGGCGAACCCGCCGCAACCGGCGAGATCGCAATAGGCATTCGCGTTGTTGTTGATCATGGTTTCGTGAATGCCGTGGTTGCCGACATAGTTGACGCTCAGGGTCATCTGCCAGGGTAGGGCCTGCTGCACCTCGAGATTCCACTCCTGGTAACGCGGGGTCTGGAACGTGCCGTCGATCGAGTTGAATCCCGGAAGCGAGAAGTAGGGATTGGCGGCGCTGATGGAGGCGACGGTGCCGCCGGAGGCAAAACCGCTCAGCAGCGACTGGTTGGCGGCCGAGGCGATGGCGAAAAGGCTGTTCGGAACACCGGGGGTGATCGCGCCGTTGCTCACCAGGAACGAGTTCAACTGCGGCGTATTCCGCGCCATTACGGAAGCCACGGTGCCGGGGATGGCGTTGCCGAAGATTCCGAATCCGCCGCGGATCACGGTGTTCCCGCTCTTCGTCGGCGTCCAGGCAAAGCCCAGGCGCGGCTGCCAGAGCATGCCGGTGACACCCGGGTAGGCCTGGGCCTGGTTGGTCAGGATCGCCGCGTTGTACGGCTGGGTCGCGCTATGGTCGAGCGCATCGAACGGAGCCGCGAGGCGGGCGAAGCAATCCCGGCCGCAAACCGGGTTCGAGTTGTAGTCGAGCCGGAGAGCCGCCGTGATTTTCAGATTATTGGTGAGACGCCATTCATCCTGGCCGTAAAAGCCCATCAGGTAGATATTGAGCGGCTGCTCGTTCAGCGACGGGAAGCGCTGCTGGAGGTAGTTCCCGGTGCCGCCTCCGTCATAGAAATCAGCGAGGTTGAGTTCGGTGATGCGGCCTTGGGTCAGGACGCCGAACGACAGGTCGTTGATGTCATAGCGCCGGTAATTGACGCCGAATTTCAGCGTATGGTTGGAAAGCGTCTTGGAAAAGTCATCGACTAACTGGTACTGGGTAACGTTGCGCCCTTGCGGGAAGTTGTAAGTGGTGCCTCCCAGGTTACTAAAGAGGGCGGGGCTGAAGCGGATGACGGTCGGGAACGCCGCCAGGACCGCGTTCTCATCGGGCGAGCCGAACCGGGCGCTGTAGTAGAACCCGGAGAAGATTAACTCGTTGACGGCGGTGGAGCCGAACGTATGGGTTTCCCCGAGGTGCGCCTGCATTTGCGGCTGCGGGCTGAAGACGTTGAATACCGGGCTGATCGGATCGGTGGCTGTGGGCTGCGTTCCGTTGTCGCGCCACAGGCGGAGATAGGCCTGGTCCTTCTCGCTGAAATGGTGATCCACTTTGGCCGCCCAAAGATATTCACTGGTCTTGTTGCCGGCGGTGGACCGGAACTCGAGAGCGCAAGGCACGCCGGCGCCGAGAAGGGAAAAGCTTCCACAACCCCCTCCGGGCACCGGAGTCGCGGTGGAGGCGCCCGGCGCGTTGTTATACAGATTGAACGCCTGCTGGTAGAGAGCACTTGCGGCCGTCTGACCCGTGGCGCTCAGATTGTTCAGCGTGGCGGTCTCAAACTGCGGGCTCGGAACTTTTGCCAGCACGCCGGTGGGCAGAACGTTCTTCACCCCTTCGTAGTCGAAGAAGAAGAACGTCTTGTTCTTCCAGATGGGACCCCCTACGCTGGCAGCCCACTGGTTGGAGTTGGCAAACGGCCTGGCGACCCCCGCCTGATTATTAAACCAGTCGTTGGCATTCAGTGCACGCCCGTTCCAGAACCATTCGGCATTGCCATGGAATTGATTGGTGCCGGACTTGGTGACATAGTTCACTTGAGCGCCGGCCAACTGGCCGTACTGCCCGGAGTAGCCGTTGTTCACGACGGTCGCTTCGGAAAGCTCGTTGGCGCCGAGCATCAGGTTAGAGGCGCCGCTGTTGTTGAGGTTGAGGTAAATGTCGTTATCGTTCTGGCCGTCGAGGGTGAACAGGTTGGCGGTCGCCGGCAGTCCGTACGTGGAGAAATTGCCGTATCCCCCGCTGGTGCTCATCATGGAGCCGGGCGACACCAGGGCGACATACGTCATATCGTTGCCCGAGTTCGGGAGCATGGCCAACTGCTGTGTGGTGACGGAGGTCGTGAGGTCCGCGTTCTCGACCTGGACCGCGCCGGCGACTTCGGAGACCTCGATCGTCTGGCTGGCTGCGGCGACAGCCAGCCGGATGTCCGCTTTGAGCGCCTGCCCGACCTGCACGGTGGCGATCTTGCGGGCTGTCGCGAAGCCGCTCACGCTGACGCTCACCTGATACTGCCCCGGGGGCAGGAACGCAAAGTGGTAATAGCCCTGAGAGTCGGTAGTGGTGGTTTGGGCGACCCCCGTTGCGCTGTTGGTGGCGGTTACGGTGGCGTTGGGAACCGCCGCGGCAGTTGGGTCAGTGATCGTGCCGGAAATGTCGCCGGAAGTCAGCGATTGAGCCAGGACCAGCGGAGACAGCAAAATCAGGCACGCGAGAAACCAGAGTAGGTTGTGTCCTCTCGAGTTGCGAAACATAGTCGGATCCCTCCAGGGAATCAGTGATCGTCTATTCACGCTGCCGGCGTTCTTATGTTGTGAAATATACGAGCCGCGAGGCCGGCGTCAGACGGCTCGAATCGTCCGGTTGATACCTATGATGTTTTGAAGTTAACGGTCGGGTTGAAGGGCAGCACGCCGTCTGCCAATGTTAATTCCCGGGTGTCTGTGCCGTGTTTTCTTAGACTTGACGAATAACCCCGGCGCGGGCGATCTATGCTTAACCCAAGATCGCTTGATCACGCAAGGTCCGAAGAAGTGCTATCTGAGCCTGGATCATTTACTTAGTGTGTTTATGAAATTCTGTAATTAGTTACTGTTTCTAAGAATCTGCGGGCGTGACTTAACACACATCCCCCGTTGGTTGACTACAACGGGCTATTTCCGCATGACCAATAGTAGTCAGGACGTTCTCGAAGGGCTTATCCCTATTGAATCGGCGGGGGAGGAATGGCAATGCCGGAGTCCTCCAGCGCCGCTCCGACCCGCAGGATTAATTCCTCCTGAAAGTCGGGGCCGATGACCTGGAGTCCGACCGGCAGTCCGGAGGCACTCAGTCCGCAAGGAATGGAAAGGGCCGGAAGACCGAGCAGGTTGATCCCTCGAACCAGGCGCGTGGTAGCGAGCCGCACGTCTTCTTCGCGCCCACCCAGGCGAACGGTGGCCTCGCCGATGCGGGGCGCGAGATTCGGGGTCGTGGGAGTGATCAGGCAGTCAACCTCGGACCACAGCCCGGCGAATTCGGCGCGCATCTTCCTGCGCACCCGCTGGGCATTGACGTAGTCGGTGGCGGGGAGCAGTCGTCCCTGGTCAAGGAGGGCCAGGACGTCGGGTCCAATGCGGTCTCTTTGCCCCAGGAACGGTTCCAGGGCGGCGGATGCCTCAGCCAGCAGGATCAGACGGGCTACTGTGTTGACGGCCGCGATATCCGGGACAGTTACCGGTCTTACGGCGGCGCCGAGCGCTGCTGCGCGAGCCAGCGCCCCCCGAACGGCGGACTCCACGTCGGGGTCCAGGCGATCGAAATAGAAATTTGCAGGGAAGCCGATGCGCAACCCGCGAATCGAGCAGCCTTCTTCGGGGACGTAATCGACCACCGGAAAGGGCGCGGAAGTTTCGTCGCGGCGGTCGTGTCCGGCGATGGCGTTCAGAACCAGCGCCGCGTCGCGCACCGAGCGGGCGAGCGGGCCGGCGTGATCCAGACTGTAGCCCAGCGGCAGCACCCCGTAGCGGCTGACGCGGCCGTAAGTAGGCTTCAGCCCCACCGTGCCGCAGAACGACGCCGGAATCCGGATGGAGCCGCCGGTATCGGTGCCCATGGCCGCGTAAACGATCTCCGCGGCCACCGCCGCGCCGGATCCGCCGCTCGATCCGCCGGGGCTGTGCTCCAGGTTCCAGGGGTTGGCGACGGCCCCGAAGTGCGGGTTGGCCGAGGTGATGCCGTAGGCCAGTTCATGCTGATTGAGCTTGCCCAGCATCACGGCGCCGGCGGCCTCCAGGCGATCGACTACTGTGGCGTTGTAGTCCGGCACGAAGCCGTTGAAGAGCGGGGACCCTCCGGTGGTCCGGATGCCGCGCGTGGCGAACAGATCCTTGACGGCGACGGGAATGCCTTGCAGCGGGCCGAGGTCGCGCCCGCCCGCCAGGGCAGCATCCGCCGCGGCGGCCTGCGACAGCGCGAGATCCGCGGTCACCGTGATGAACGCCCGCAGTTTGCCATCCAACCGCTCGACTCTCCGAAGCGCGGCGGTGGTGAGTTCGACCGAGGATACCTGGCGTTCGCGCAGGGCTTCAGCGGCCTCCCGAATCGTCACTCCGCCTGCCTCTCGACGTGAAAGGCGACGGCGGGTTCCTGATCGGGCGTGAGCGCCGCGGCGAGAGGGCGGAAGCTCTCTTCGAGGGCTGCCAGCGGGGCCACCAGGCGACCGATATCCTGCGCGGGAAGATCCGGAATCGTGAGCTTGGCGATGGCAATCCAATCCTTCATAGGGCGTCTCTTTACGATAACGGATCGAGCTGGTCCTGTCGCGCGGTCCAGTGCGCGCCCGCCAGAATAATCAGCGCCGCGACGAAACTGGTGAGCAGGATGGTCACCGAGAAGCGGAAGATGTCGTATTCGTGCTTGAGCTTCTCGGTAAGCATCGGCGAGACCAGCAGGTTCACATACTTCAAGGCTTCGAGCCCCAGACCGACCAGAATGGCCACGGGGGCGACGCGGCGCGGTTCGATCTTGCGGTTGGGAAGCAGCCAGTAGATCAGAAACAGCGCCAGGATCGAAACCGGCAGGGCAGCCAGCTTGAAGATCAGCAGGCTGATCCACTCCTCGGCCTGCGGATGCGCGCCGGCCACGCCGAACACCCACGCGTGGTTGAGCGCCGTCAGCATCAGGGAGAGCAGCGCCAACCCGCCGCAGGCAAAAACAAGGCCGAGACTGATGAGCTGGTTCTTGAGGTACGACCGGTTCTTGGCGACGCCCCAGGCGCGGTTGAGAGCCACTTCGAGCGGCTCGAAGATTCCGTTGGCCGTGAACAGGAGGAGCAGCATGGAGGTGATGTGCAGCTTGGGGACGAGGTAAGGCTGCAGATTGCGCACCAGAAAGGCGCCCGCCTCTCCCGCGAAGAAATCATCGAGCGCCAGGTAGATGGCCTGCAGGGCGGCGGGCCAGTGCAGGATGTCCCGGCAGAAGGAGAGCATCACGATCAGGAATGGATAGAAGGCCAGCAGGGTGCTGGCGGCGATGGCGAGGGCATACACATGCGCCTCCGTTTCCATCAGGTAGCGCGCGGTCGGCCGGCACCGGGACCACCAGACGTGGCGGGGCGGCGGGGTAAAACTCGGGAGCAACTTATAGGTTAGCGTAACTTGCCCGCGTCACCCCAATTGCAAGGCGGCGCGCAGGCCCGGATCGTGGCGTACCCGCCAGATGCGGCTGTCGAGGTAATAGTGCGTGAGGCCGAAGCCGCAGAAGAACCCGAAGGCAAGATCCGAGACCTGGCCGAGTTCGAAGCCCGGCACGCGGTACAGCACGCTGAACAGCAGGCCGATCGCGGCGTACGCCAGCAGGCTGCGGCTGACGGCGGCGGGGATGCGTCCGTGCCGCGCCCCGTCTTCCCGGTAGCGGTTGCGATTGTGGAACCAGACGATCGCGTGATACTGCAGGTTGTGCACGATGGTCACGGTGGGAACGGCGGCCTGCCAGCTCATGTATGCGAACGTCAGCCAGTGCAGCGGAATCACCGCCGCCTGGAGCAGGTACTTGGGAACGTCGATGGCGTCGCCCCTGCGGAAGCGCTGCCACTGCCGCCCGAGATAGAGCGCGCCGGTCAGGGCAATCAGCGCAAACATCGGCGTTTCCAGGCGGGGGAACGACCACGGGATCCCCAGCTCTTCCGGATGATGGATCAGAAACCGGTGCACCGGCGGCATCAGCAGCATCACTCCCAGAAACAGGCGGTCGAGGGCGTTGTCGAGTTTGCCGAGATCCCGGTTCTTCACTTTGTAGAGAACCATGAATCCGTAATGCTGGCGGATGACATGGTAGTAGGCCCAGGAGCCCACCAGCAGGTAGAGCCAGCCCTTCCATCCGGCGAGCACCAGAACCGGCCCCAGGGAGAAGAAAAACAGCAGGCTGCCATAGAACAGCCGCCGGTTGCGAGCCCGGGCTTCGCGATCGAAGTAAGTGCGGGTGGCCGTGGCGAAGATGTGCGTACCGTCGAACCCCACCGACCAGAACCACCACAGCGGAGAGGCCGGAACGTGCAGCGCGGCGTAGAGCAGCAGGTACGCGTACCCGGCCAGCGCGCTGCCGATGACGAAAACTCCGTCCACACGGCGGCTGATGATCCATCGGGTATCCAGCCGCGCGAGGGCCGGCGCGGCGGTAGAGGCAACGGCGGCCATACCGGGCTGTTCCGGCCGCTATTCGAAGTGGTACTTGTTAGCCGCTTCGTCCCAGATCACTCTCTTCTGGTTCTTGAACGAAAGAGTGGCCATGTGGCCGGAGATGGCGGCCTGCTGCCCGATCGGCGGCGGCGCGATCGGCTTCTCGTTCCCCTTAATCGACTGGATGTAATTGCGGAAGTGGTTGATGGCGCCGTCGGCTTCCTGGAAATCCTTCATGCCGTTGAGGTGAATCGGCTTGCGCGCCTTGATCGCGGCCGGCGCCCGGCCCTTGAAGAACTCCGGCGTGAAATACAGGTCCTGGCGGTTCAGCACCTCGATGGTGCCCTCGTTGCCGCAGAGCTGCTCCCCATAGCCGTAGTGGTCGTTGCCAAAATAGCAGCTATAGTTGATCTGCAGGCCGCCGGGATACTCGTAGAGGGCGCTCAAGGTATCGGGCACCTCGCGATCATCGTCCTTGGCGGTCCAGCGATAGATGCCGCCGGAAGCCGTACACGTGTGCGGCACGGTCTTGTCGAGCATGAAGTTGACGATGTCGGTCTGGTGCACGAGCAGGTCGGTGGAGATGCCGCCGGAATAATCCCAGTAGAGCCGCCACTGGAAGTACCGCTGCGCGTCCCACGGACGCTTTGGCGCCGGGCCCAGGAAGCGGTTCCAGTCCGTATTCTCCGGACTCGCCCCGGGAGGGATCACGTACCGCCAGGCGGGGTCGTTGGGCAGCGAATTGCGGTACCAGAAGGCGCGCACGAAGTGGACGTCGCCGATCATCCCCTGCTGCACCAGTTCCTTGGCCTTCTTATAGAGGGACGAGCTGCGGTTCTGCGTGCCCACCTGAACGATCTTGCCCGCCTTCTCGTACTCCTTCACGATTTCGAAGCCTTCCTCGATGGTGTGGGCGAGCGGCTTTTCGATGTAGACGTGCTTCCCCGCCTTGAGCGCCGCGATGGTCATATTGTGATGCAGGTGCTCGGGCGTCATGATATAGACGGCATCGATGGATTTGTCGGCAAGCAGCCTGGTGTAATCGTCGTAGGTGGCCGGCTTGTTGCCCCACACGGTCTGCATCCGGTCGAGCGCCCGCGCGATATAGCCCTGGTGGGTGTCGCAGATGGCCGTGATCTGTACATCATTGGGAGCCGCGGTGTGCAGCCAGTCGAGTGCCGCATAACCGCGCGTGCCGACCCCGATCCAGCCGATATTGATCTTCTCGTTCGCGCCCCGCGCCGAAATGATGGCTGGCCCTGCCGCCAGCGCCGCCGCCTTTAAAAAGTTCCGTCGATTCACTTCTTCCGGCATTTTCCGACCTCCAAAGAGCATAATAACAGCCTGATCGCGGGGGTGGCGCGCTTCAACTGTGCCGGATTACCAATACGTCTCCGTCTTTGACGATGTATTCCTTGCCTTCGAGCCGGAGCAGGCCCTTTTCGCGTACTCCGGGGTAGCCGCCGTGATCCACCAGGGCCTTCCAGTTCACCACTTCGGCGCGGATGAACTTCTTTTCGAAATCGGAGTGGATCGCGCCGGCCGCCTTGACCGCGTGGCTGTGCGTGGGGATGGTCCAGGCCCGGCACTCGTCCTCGCCGGCGGTCAGGAAGCTCATCAGGCCCAACAGGGAGTACGTGGCCGAGATGAGCCGCTCCAGGCCGGAATCCGCAAGTCCGTAGCTGGCCAGGTAGTCCTGCTGCTCTTCCCGCGGCAGTTCCGCCAGCTCGGCTTCAATCTTTCCGCAGACCGCGGTGACGGCCGTATTCCTGCGCCCGGCGAGCGAGCCTTCGCTGAACTCCCGCTCCCGGTCGTGGAGCTTTGCCGCCTCCCCCTCGCCGAGGTTGAGGACGTAAAGCACGGGCTTCTGCGAGAGGAACTGAAAACCGCGAAGGCGCTTCTCGTCCTCGGCTTCGAGTTCGATCTGCCGCAGGGGCAGGTTGGCTTCGAGCGCCGCCTTGCACTTCTCGAGCAGCTCGAACTCCCGGTCGAGCTCCGGGTTCTTTACCTTCTTGCGATCCTTGTCGAGGCGCTCCAGGCGCTTCTCCACCACCACCAGGTCGCTGAGGATGAGCTCGGTTTCGACGTCTTCCATGTCGCGCAGCGGATCGACGGAGCCCTTTTCGTGAGGAATGGTCTCGTCCTCGAACAGGCGCAGAACATGCGCGAAGGCGTCCACCACGCGCAGGCTGGCGAGGTAGGCGGGGTCGCGCAGGTTCTCCTTCGAGATCGCGGGCATATCCACGTATTCCACGGTGGCATGCGTGACCTTGGGGGGCTCGAACAGGCGGCCGAGCGCTTCCAGCCGCTCGTCGGGAACGCGCGCCACGCCGGTGCGCGCTGCGGTGGAGCCGATGCGCGTCTCCTGGTGAACTCCGGTAAGGATCGTGAACAGAGAGGTCTTGCCTACCATGGGCAGGCCGATGATGGCAGTCTTCATAGGACGAGTGAGCTACAGGGGAACTTCCACCTGGGTGAGAATCTCTTCGATGATGCGCTCGCCCATATCGGCGCGGCGCTCGACCAGGGTGGTGCGGGTATTGATCACGACGCGGTGCGCGAACAGAGGAGCCGCCAGGCGCTTCACGTCGTCGGGAATGGCGTAATCGCGGCCTTCCAGCAGGGCGAGCGCCTGCACCGCGCGATACAGGGCCTGAGAGCCGCGCGGGCTGACCCCGAGCGCGAGGGCCTCGTGGTTGCGCGTGCGCTCCACAATCGCAAGCATGTAATCCACCAGCGACTCCTCCACCGCCACGGCGTGCACGGAGTCCTGAAACTGGAGGACGTCTTCCGCCGAGAGGCCGGAGGACGGGGAATCGGCCAGCCCCGACTCGCTGTTTCGAAGGATCTGGCGCTCGCTGGCGGCATCCGGATAGCCGATGCGGAGCCGCATCAGGAAGCGATCGAGCTGCGATTCCGGGAGCGGGTAAGTGCCGTGGTGCTCCACCGGGTTCTGGGTAGCGATGACCATGAAGGGCCGGGCGAGCGGATGGGAGTGGCCGTCGATCGTGACCTGGCCTTCGTTCATCGCCTCGAGCAGCGCCGACTGCGTCTTCGGCGTGGTGCGGTTGATCTCATCGGCCAGCAGGAAGTTGCTGAAAATCGGGCCGGGTTTGAACTCAAAGGCTTCCGAATGAGCGTTGTAAATGGTGACGCCCGAGGACGTCGCTGGGCAGCATATCGCTGGTGAATTGCAGGCGGTGGAAGCGGCAGGAAACCGAACGCGCGAGCGCCTGCGCGAGGGTGGTCTTCCCCACGCCGGGGACGTCTTCGATCAACAGGTGGCCGCGCGCGAGCAGGCAGACGACCGAGAGGCGGATCACCTCCGGTTTGCCGCGAATCGCCGACCCGAGAGCTGCCTCAAGCCCGGCCAGCTTTCGATGGATTGGCGGCGAGAATCCAGCCGGCTGTGCGACCACTGATTCCCGCTGGGACATTACAGTCCATCATACTAAAGAACGCCGCCGGCTTGGTTTAGCGACCGTACGCAGGCTCTCGCCCGCGGGCCGCTGCGGCCGGGCGGGGGCGCCCCGCCGGTTCACGTTGCAGCGGGCACCCCATTGTGTTATTTATGAGTTCAAGTCGGACAATTTGATCCAACTAGAGTCGCCCCGCTAAAGTGAGCAGCGACGGTCAATCATAATCTCTGCAAAAGGATGGCATCGCGTGGAAGCTGTCAATCGTAAACTCATTCGTCCGTCTCTCAACGAGATCAAAGAACAGATCACGCCGCCGCGCCGCGCCCAGCAGCAGCAGAAGAAACCCGTTCCACCGGATCAAACGAACGCGGAGAACTTCTACTACGTAAAGCAGATGCAAGCCAAGACGCCCATGGTGTTCGTATTGCGCGACGGGGAAACGCTACACGGCGTCATTGAGTGGTACGACAAGTGTTGTCTTAAGGTGAATCGGACCGGCGAGCCGAACATCCTCCTGTACAAGCCCAGCATCAAGTATATGTACAAGGAGGGCTAGGGTTCTTCCCTTAGCCTAACGCTGCAACCGGTTCCGCATCGCCAGACGATATTCCCTTCTCTCTCCGGCCTGGCGGTATCGCCTCTTTTCCGTCTCGGTTTCCGGAATGACCGGCGGAACCGGGGCGGCCTTACCGTCTTCGTTCAACGCCACGAACGTCAGATAAGCCGAGCAGGTGTGCAGCTTCTCACCGGTCATCAGCGTCTCGGTTTCCACATGGACCCCGACCTCCATGGAGGTGCGGAAGACGCGGTTCACCGAAGAGCGCAGTACGATGAGCTGGCCGATGCGAACGGGGTGAAGGAAGTGCAGGCTATCGACGGAGGCGGTGACCACGGGCCGCCTGGCGTGGCGCATGGCGGCCATCGCGGCGGCCAGATCGACCAGGTGCATGACCTTTCCGCCGAGCACGTTGCCCAGCCCGTTGGCATCGTTCGGAAGCGCCAGCTCAGAATACTCGGAGATCGACTCGCGAACCGTTTTTCCTTCCATGTCTCGTCTTTCCAGATGCGCGTCAACGCACAAAGGCTTCCGCTTTCCGGCCGAGATAGCTGGTGACGTAGGCTTGGGCCTGGATGCGGAGGCCCTCGTCGGCGGGAGGACTGGTGAACGCTCCCTGCGCCGTGCCGAACTCCAGCGGTCCGTGTGCGTACGGGTGGTGATCGCGTTCGAGCACATAGTAGAGGCGGACGAAATCCCCGTTGTCCCCGGAGACGGTGAAGCGGACGGCGTCCGGACCCTCCGTCCCGGCAAAGCGAGGACAGGAGCCGCGGGCGTACCCGAGGTTGCACAGGGGTAGCAGGGCCGACTCGTCGGGTTCCCGCGGACCGCTGGAGGAGGCGTGGCACAGGCCGTTCCAGAGGCCACCAAGGGGGAGCATGGCATGTTGAGGAGCGGGACCGCGCAGCCGCGGCTCGGTGGGGCGAAAATGGGGGCAAGCCATTTCGGAGGTATAGTAACACAAGCATGAGCAGCACTCGCCTGGAAACACTCAAGAGCCTGGCAGCCGCCAATCCGCGGGATAGCTTCGTCCGGTACGGGCTGGCGATGGAATACCGTAACGCCGGAGATCTGGAATCGGCGCTGAGCGAGTTTCGGGCCCTGATCGCAGCGGATCCGGATTACCCGGCCGCATATTTCCATGGCGGCCAGACCTTGGAGCAGCTTGGCCGGATCGAAGAAGCCGGGACCATGTACCGCGAGGGCATCGAGGCTTCGACGCGCAAGGGCGATCGCCACACGCGCGATGAAATCCAGGCAGCGTTAGACCTACTGGGCTGAAGGAACGTGTACAATAAGAACGTTCGGGCCGTGGCGCAGCCTGGCTAGCGCGCTTGCTTGGGGTGCAAGAGGTCCCGAGTTCAAATCTCGGCGGCCCGACCAAAAACTTCAATTTCAGTAGTTTACAAAATTTCGACGATTCCAGGCGGTCCGGGTTTCCTGCTTAGAGCGATAAATCCTCTTGTTGCAGCCGATTCGCAGATCCGACCGGCGCATACCGTGAAGGAATTCGAGATATTACCGTGAAGGAAGTCGGATCCGACGCGCGTCCGTGCGAAAATTCAGAACTTACGATTTCCCGGAGCGACGGCGACATGTTCAGGTGCGAAAGCGCGACGCGCCCGCCCGATGGCGCGCTAGGTTCAACGCCTTGGCGCGCTGTGCCCGGGCGCGTAATGGCGCCGCTGATCGGCACTGCAGACCTCTTTTGGTAATGATCGCTTCCGGTCAGCCAGTGCGTACTGGCGCTTGGGGGTCGTGCGGTCCGGTCGCGATCTCGACCAAGATGCCTCGCGCTTTCAGGTTCTTTAACCTGGTCAGAGTGGCCCGTGGAGAGAGTCCAGCATGACGGGCGATGGCCGCGGTTGAAAGAGCGCCGACATCCCGAAGCAGAGCCGTGACCTTCAAGTCGGTTCGGTCCTGACTCGGCGCCCGAACCTGCGCAGCCGAGATGGTTACCCTGAAATGCGAGCTCAAGTCTGGAACGTTTACGGTCTCCGAGACAAACGTGCGAAAACCGTGAAAGAATTCGGTCTCAGCGCCATCTGCGGTGAGCGGAAGCAGATGCCCCAATTTGATGTAAGCCGTTGGGACTACGCCGACTCCATAGAAATGGTACAAAGCCAGCGGCTGCTTCTCGTAAATCGCCCGGTAGACATTCATCCGGATCGCATCATCCCTGCGCGATGAAGGCAACACCTCGATCTGATTCACTACCCGATCCACCCCGTCCAGCCTCTTGATCACGCGTTCCGCGTTCGTCTTTACGGTCTCCCGCACCACCTGGCCGGAAAGGGTGACGGTCTTATACCGCAAATCGAACCTGAGCGTGGCGCAAACTCCGTGGAACGGGAGCATAGACAGTTCCTCATGGATTCGCCACTCGAGGTCGTTAAGGGTTCGCCCGGCCCATTTGTGCTCCTGGGCCAGCATCGGGAGCGCCGCAAACATGGCGACGCATACAAAACCGGGCAGTCGGGTGCGCATGGTCGTGTTCAGTTTTGCCTCCTATCCGATCCCAGCATGCGGAGGTACGAATCGTGGCAAGTCAGGTCTGTCGATGCTGCGACAGACCCGCTTCCCCAGAGATCGTTGCCCGCGGCAGCCGGCCCGTTTCGACGCTAGTCGCTCGCCACCTTGATGCCGGCTTCGTGAGCTTTCAGCCGCGCTGCCGCGTACGTGCCCGCCGCGTCCGAGGTCTTGACCAACCCTTCGGCGTGGCTGTAGATCTTCGTGACCAGGCCTTTGTACTCGGCATTCATCGCCGGCGGCAGTGCGCCTGCTTCGTTCTTGACCAGAAACGTATCGTTCACATCGGCGGTCAGCGCCTTTGCCGACTCGATGAGTCTGTCGATGGCTTGCTGCTTCCAATCCGGCAACTGCGGCTGGATCTCCTACAGCCTCATCAGAGCCGGCCGGAGGCCATCGTTCACCAGTGACTTGATCTGGGACAAGTGGTGAACGTGAGTCCACTTCGTGACCTGCATGCTCCTGGTGTAAGAACTCAGCCGGCCGGCGTGGTAGCGCGCGTCCCGGGCTACTTCCTCCACCTGGCGGATCAACTGGACTCCTTCTTTCTCCATCTCCAGTTGCTCTGCGGTTACGGTTGGGCTGGCAGCGAACGCCGAGGGAATCAGCGCGAAAGCAGCCAGCATGGACATACGTCGGGTAATCGTTGTTGTGATCATGGTTTTCTCTCCTCTTGAAATCAGCGAATTCGGGTTGTGAAGCGTCTCCGGCGACCGTCGGCTCCTTCAACAGCCGGAAGTCCCCGGAGAAATACCATATCTGCGCGCTGCGATGGTCCTGAAACGGCGCGCGTCAGGACCAGCCGGCCGCGCGTTTCTGCAGGACGGCCGCAGCTCCGGAATTACGGCCGTTCTTTTTGATCGCCGCCTGGATCAGGGAGTATTCGCCGAGATTGTCCATCGTCAGAAGGCCCGCAAGGCGTCCCTCGTGAATAACCGGCATCGTGTGGCAGTTGCACTCCTGGAGGCGCCGGAAAGCAACCTCCAGCATCTCGGTATAGTCGGTGGTCAGAAAATCCTGGCGCATGGTTGCCGTGACGGGACAATCCGGCCCGTGCTCGGCGAGAGCCACCAGCAAATCCGCCCTGGTCAAGATGCCAGCGACGCGGCCGCCCTCCATCACTGGAAAGTCCTGCTGGGAGCCTTGCAGGATGAGCCGCACGGCGTCGGCCAGTTTGTCATCGCCATCCAAGTGGCGGAAGTCGGTGAGCATTGCGGCCCGGATTGGCGTTCCGGCCATCGCCGCCTTCATCTGGGTGGCGCTGGCCTCCTGGGACGCTCCGATCCACACGAACAGCGCGATGAAGAGCAGCATCGGATTGCCGAACAGGCCGATCAACCCGAACACGAACGCCAGCCCCTGTCCTATGCCGGCGGCAGTCTGGGTGGCCTTCACATATTCCATCCGTGATGCGAGCAGGGCTCGCAATACGCGCCCGCCATCCATCGGGAAGGCCGGAATCAGATTGAACAGGACCAGCCAGACATTGGCGACGAGCAGCCGTTCGACAAAGGGCCCCGAGGCGACATGCATCTGGCCTAGCGGAGCCCACGAGTGGGTTATGCTCAGCCAGACGAACAGCGCCGCCGAAATGGCGACATTCACCGCGGGACCCGCCAGCGCGACCCAAAGCTCCTGGGCGGGCTTCTCCGGCATCCTTTCCAGGCGCGCGACGCCGCCGATGGGCAGCAAAGTGATGTCCCGTGTGGGGATACCGTATCTCCGCGCCGCCAAGGCGTGACCCAGCTCATGCAGGAGCACGCAGCCGAACAATGCCAGGATGAAGGCCGTCC
Source organism: Bryobacterales bacterium (assembly GCA_963778675.1). Classification (GTDB taxonomy): domain Bacteria; phylum Acidobacteriota; class Terriglobia; order Bryobacterales; family Bryobacteraceae; genus CAWCDJ01. Next base: position 169,516 of record CAVZVI010000014.1, on the reverse strand, counting down.
CGCTCAACGCCGCGTCCATGCTCCGGCCGGCGATCCAATGGCTCGCTCCCACCCAGACAAGCAGCAGGAGAAAGGTGAGGTGTATGCGCGTTTCAATTCCAGCCAGTGTTCCGATTTTCCACGACCACTTCATTTTTGTTTTCCTTCCAGAGAGTGTTTTCCGTTTGGCTCCGTTTTGACAGGAGCGAGAAAAGAACGGATGCGGCGATCACAACGCCGATGATTCCCAAGGACCAGCCGATCGGGAACTTACCGCCGAAGGCGTTATTCAGCCAGACCATCTTCAAGCCGACAAAGACCAGCACCAGCGCCAGGCCGTACTTCAGCAGCGCGAAGCGCCGGACCGCCCCGGCGAGCAGAAAATAGAGGGACCTCAGCCCAAGCATCGCGAAGATGTTCGAGGTGAACACGATCATGGGCTCGCGCGTCAGGGCGAAGATTGCCGGCACCGAATCGATGGCGAATATGATGTCGCTGATCTCGACGAAGAGCAGCGCCACGAACAAGGGCGTTGCGTACAGAACGCCTTTCAGTCGAACGAAGAACCGCTGCCCGTGCAATTGGGGCGTAACCGGCACGAAGCGCCGGAACAGCCTGACCACAGGATTCCGGTCCGGGTCAATCTTCCTTTCCGGAGCGAACATCATCTTCAGACCGGTCAGGATCAGCAGGCCGCCGAAGAGCAAGATCACCCAGTTATACTGGAGCAGCGCCGAGCCGAGTGCGATAAAGACGGCCCGGAAGACGAGCGCGCCGACAATCCCGTAAAACAGCACGCGGTGCTGGTAGATGGCCGGAATCGCGAAGAACGTGAACACGACCACGAACACGAAGATGTTGTCGAGCGACAAGATCTTCTCCACCACGTACCCGGTGAGGAATTCCAGCCCGACCTGCCGCGATGCCGACTCCGGATCAAAGCCCGGAATCTGCAAGAGCCGGGGATCCCGGGCGAACTTCCACGCCGCGTACTGGTAGAACGCGAAGTTGAAGGCCAGCGCCAGGCCGATCCAAACGGCGCTCCAAATGCCGGCCTCCCGGATTGAGACGGCGTGAGCTTTGCGGTGGAAAACGCCGAGATCCAGCGCCAGCAGCCCCATAACGAAACCGGCGAACCCGAGGTAAAACCACCAGTAATCCGCAAATGGGAAGTAGGTCATAGTCGCTCATCCTTCGGGCTAGTCGAAGTCGAACATTTCGCCGGGATCAGCGGAATCGGCACCGCCAGCGCTCCCGCCGCGATCAACACGATTCCGCAGGCTCTGCGTACGGCCGACGGCATGGTCTACTCTCACGCTGCCGCCGGCAATCGGCCGGAAGCCATGGCCATCAACCGGGCGACCCGCTGCTCGGTCGGAGGGTGAGTGCTGAACAGACGCGCCACGCCTCCCACGGTGAACGGGTTGTAGATGAACAGGTGCGCCGTCGCCGGGGAACCGGCCTGCATCGGGATTTCACGGCTCCACGCTTCGATCTTGCGCAGCGCGCTGGCGAGCGCAAGCGGAGTTCCCGTAAATCGCGCGGCCGCTTCGTCCGCCATGAACTCGCGAGCCCGCGATATGCTCATCTGGACAAGCGTGGCCGCTATCGGAGCGATCAGAACACCCAGCAATCCGGCTAGCGGGCTGCCGCCCTCTTCGTCTTCGGAGGGCTGATTGCCGCCAAGAAGCGAACCAAACATCGCTGCGTTCGCCAGCATGCTCAACGCTCCCGCGAAGGTAGCCGCGACCGCCATAATCAACGTGTCGCGGTGCTTGATATGCCCTAACTCGTGCGCAATCACGGCCGCGACCTCGCGCCGGTCGAGAATTCGCAACAGTCCTTCGGTTACCGCCACGACGCCGTTGCGCGGGTTGCGGCCGGTGGCGAAGGCGTTGGGAGCCTCTTCGGGTATGATGTAGACCTTCGGCATTGGCAGACCGGCCCGGGCCGCGAGGTCTTGAACCATCGCATAGAGTTCCGGAGCCTGGAGCGGACTGACTTCCTGCGCATGGTGCATGCGCAGCACGATTCGGTCGGAGAACCAGTAGGCCCCGATGTTCAGAGCGGCGGCGAGGGCCAGCGCGAACCAGAGTCCGGCAGCCCCTCCGACCGCCTGGCCGGCCCACATCAATAAGGCGGTCAACGATGCCAGCAGAATGATTGTCTTAATGCGGTTCATCTTCTTCGTCCTCCGTTCCCGGTTCGGGCTGTTGTGTTTCCTTCTCACTGCATGAGACGAAGGATGCCGCCGATAGGATCTATAGATAGATCAGAAGCGATACATCGGGTTAGCAAATGAGTTGCTCGGCCGCTATGCTCCGTGACCCGGGCTGATTGGAATCGCGACTGCACTGGTCCGGCGTTGCAGAAGCTCGTCGTCAGGCAAGGCAGCCGGGCGCCGTAACGGGCGGGGCGATATCGCTCTGGGGCAGCGCCTGCCTTACTCGGCAGCCGGCACGCCCGCGGAACTGCCCTCGGCCGGATTGCGGAAAGCCCATCGAAGGAGCGGGGGAGCCACCACGGTAGTGGCCACCGACATGAAGACCACCACCGCGTAAACCTGGTCGCCGACCACTCCAAGCGAGCTGCCGATCTGGGCCACGATCATCCCCACTTCTCCCCGCGGAACCATTCCGGCGCCGACGCGGATCGCGTTCTGCCGTCCCAGTGAATAGGCTCCCAAGCCGCAGCCCAAAAACTTGGACGCGGCCGCCGCTACAAATATGACGAGAGCGAGCGTGACCGTCGGCCAACTGGCGAAAGCGGCGAGATTGAAATGCAGACCAATGCCGGCGAGGAAAAAGGGGACAAGCAGTTCGGTAATGCCCTGCGTAAGGTCGTGCACCCGGTGCGCCACCGTCTCGGACAGGGCCATGCCGGCCAGAAACGCGCCGATGATGGCCGCCACTCCCGCATAGACAGCCAATACGGCGAGGGCGAAGAGTAACACCACCGCCAGCGCGAATTGTCCCTCGGAGCCCCTCATCCTTCGGCTGACAGCCGGGAGCGCGCGCTCCACGGTCTTTGCTCCCCAGCGCACCACGAGCAGAGTGAATCCGATGGAGACGACGGCCGTCGACAGAAGTTCCAGCACGTTGACGGCGCCTTTGGCCACGCTGCTCACGAGCGCGAGAATGAGGAGGCCGAGAACGTCGTCGATGATGGCCGCCGCCATAATGATGCGGCTCGCCTTTTCCTGAAGCAGGCCCCTTGCCGCCAAGACCTGCGCGGTGATGCCAACGCTGGTCGCGACCAGCGCCGCTCCGGTAAACACAGCTTCGATGTTTGATCCGCCCCAGAGCGAAAGCAAGGCGAAGCCGGCGACAAAGGGGACCGCGACGCCAAGCACGCCTACCAGCAAAGCCGTTCGGCCGACTTGAAGAAGTTCGGACGGCTTCACCTCGAGGCCCACGCGGAAAAGAAGAAATAGCACTCCCAACTCCGCAAGCGCCGCCAGGAAGTCCGTCGGCTCAAGCCAGTGGAGCACGCCGGGTCCGATGATGATGCCCGCCACAATCTGACCCACGAGGCCGGGCTGGTTGAGGCGTTCGAATACCTCATCCAGGAAGCGCGCCGCCCCAAGGACAAGCAGCATGGCGAGCGGAATCTTCAGCGATTCTGGGGTAGCCGCGAGCAAGGCAATGGGAGGGTCCATCATTTGTTTCTGAATTCCTTATACATCGACTCGGCACGAGACGCGAGGATTTCAAAGGGCGACTTCGAAAGCATCCTGTGGGTTCGGGTCGCCCGCCCGAGGCGGTGAAGAACGGCCGCACAGCGGCCCGGCCCAATAGTTCGCAGAGGGGCGGTTTTCAGAGCCCCTGACGGGTTTTCAGAAGCTTATCGGTATCGAATCCCCGCTGTCTGGCGCGCTCGACGATCTGTTCATAGAGCGCCGTATCCAACTGGGGTTCCCGGCTGAGGATCCAGAGATAATCCCGGCCGGGCTCGCCAACCACGGCCCACCGATACTCCGGATCGAGATCGATGATCCAGTACTTGCCGCTGAAGGGCCAGAAGAAGGTCACTTTTAGCTTGGTATTTGGTCCTTCGGCGTCAGCGACCCGGGCGGTCCCCTTTGCCGATTTCAAGCGCCCATCGGCTTTGCGGCACTCGTTGAGGACAGTGATCTTCCCATCCGGACGCAGCGTGTACGTCGCCATTGTGTTGGACGCGCAATCGCGCTGAAAGCGATTCGGCAGACGGGCGATTTCATACCACTTGCCGGCGTATCTGTTCAAGTCCACCGAAGCCACAACATCAAGCGACGCGTCGCCGGCAGCGTGGATGGGCCCGGCTCCCCAAAATGCGCCAACAGCAAGAGAGAGCATCCCAAGTCCGTTCCGCATGTAAGTTTCTCTCCTCTCGTTCTCCGCCTATTTTCGGGTGAATACGCGTTTCAGTTCGGGGGCGAACTCCCGGATCAGATTGAAACCGGAGCTGACGACCAACTCTATCCCTACGCCGCGCAGTGCGGTGGAGGCATCGCGATATCCGGCCGGCATCCGCCTGAGCCTGGCAGTTACACCCGGCAGGAACAGCGCGATGGCGCAAAATACCGTTGCCCTGTCTGATCTCATGAAAATATCCAAAATATCCGCTGCACGGGCGCGCGGATCGGAAGAGCGGGCCTGGGATCCGGGGCGGCGGAGGCCGGCCTGCGGCGCATCTCCTGGCCGCCGCCCTTTTCCACCAAGCCGGTCAGCCCTCCTTCTCCACGCGGAGATTGTTTGTGACCGAGAAGACGCCGGAAACGCTATTCGCCTGGGCATTCGCGACGTTCTTTTGAAGCTCGCTGGCCACGACGCCTTCCAGCGTCACGTTCCCGTTCTCCACGATGACGTGGATCGGCGGGACGGCGCGGACCGCCATCGTCTGCAATGCGGTGTGCCCGTAGATGGACCGGTACAGAGCCAGGCGCAGCCGGTCATCGTTGGCCGAGAGAGGCAGGACCTCGATCCTGTTATTGACCTTCTCGACTCCTTCGATTCTCTTGATTACGTTTTCGGCGTCGCTCTTGAGCGTCGGTCGGCTCACCTTACCCATCAGAGTGACCGTCTCTCCGTCCACCCGGAATGCAAAATGGTCAAACAGGCTGTAGAACGGCAGCGTCACGATTTCGCGCCGCACTTCGCGCTCGATGCGGCTCATGCCCGCATCGCTTTTGTAGTTTTCCGCAAATCCCAACTGCGCCGCCAGCAGGCTGGCGCCCAGGATCATTCCAGTCCGCAATCGTTTCGTCATGCTTGAAGTTCTCCTCGTTGTGGTGTTTTGATCGGGCCCGCTGGTGTGTTTGTCGCCCTCTCAAGTACAAGACTAAGGCCGGGGAAACTATTTGTCTAATAGATGTTTTGGAACTGATACATCGTCTAAGACGATGGTTGAGCGAAGCTGTATGCTGTTAATCCGAATGGTTGGCAAACAGCTCCTGGCGTGCAGTTTCCGAAATCCTGACCACTGCCGGATGCTTCAGCTTCCGCTCGATGGATATCGCGTAGAAGCGTTCCACGATGGCATCGAGGCGTCCTACGGCCACAACCCGATAATGCTCGCGTATCTCTTGCTCGATGGCGGTCGGAGCGACGAACAAACCCGCGCCGGCCTGCCCAAACGTCTTCATCAACGCGCCGTCCTTAAACTCGCCGGCCAATCTTGGCCGGATGTTCTGAGAATCGAACCAATGCTCCATGGCCCGTCGCAGGCTCGACCCTTGTATGGGGAGCAGAAACGGGGCGTTGTCGAGGCTCATGGGGAAGTTCTTACGATAACGGGCCGCCAACTGCGGGGCGGCAAAGACCGTCGCCGGGCTGGTGCCGAGCAGGTGATTGTACGCCTTGATCGGGATCGTGGGCGCAATCGGCGAGTCTGAAATCACGACGTCGACACGGTGTTCGGCAAGTTCGGCGATCAGACGATCGGGCGTGTCTTCATCGCACACCAACTGCACGGACTCGGGCATCGTCAGCACAGGCCGCAAGATCCGGTACGCGATCAACTTCGGAACGAGGTCCGAAATGCCCACCAGCAGCCGCAAAGGCCGGCCTTGGGGACGGCCCTTGAGCACATCCTGCAGTTCGCGCCCCAGTCCGAAGATCTCGTCGGCATACCGGTAGACAACCCGACCCACCTCGGTCATGGCCAGACCGCGTCCTTGCTTGACGAACAGTTTCTCCCCGAGGGTCTCCTCCAACAAGCGCAATTGCCCGCTGATCGTCGGCTGCGCCAGGCGGAGCTTTTCGCACGCCCGCGCGATGCTGCCCTCTTTGGCAACGGTCCAAAAGTACAGAAGGTGATGGTAGTTGAGCCATTCCACGCTTCCAATATACATCGGAATAAGCGACGTTCCACCACGGAACTATCTATTTGTCGATGGATCGAGCCGCCCCTATAGTGGGCATGTGGGCGCATTTGGCGAAAGGATCAGGAAAATGAGACTACGATTGTCAGGCCGCGGAGTGAAACTCTCAGCAGAGTTGAAGGACTACGTTACACGACGACTTCATTTCAGTCTGGGGCGGTTCGCGGGCCGGATCAGGTCCCTGTCCATTCACCTGAGTGACATCAACGGACCACGCGGCGGCATCGACAAGGTCTGCGATATCCGCGTGGACGTTGGATTCCGTAAGCCGGTGATTGTACGCGAGCGGCAAGCCAACATCCATACGGCTGTCGCCTTCGCCGTGGACCGGGCGGAGCGGGTGGTTCAGCGTCACCTCAGGTTAGCAAGCACGGGAGGTCGCGGGGGCGCCCCTCCGAGCATTGAATTTCGAGATTGAGGAGCAAACGAAATGACGAGCAATGAGATCAAACGTTACAAGGAAGCTCTCTCGAAAAAGATGACCGAGCTTTCCGGGAGCCTGGGCAATCGCAGACCGATTGCGATCGAATCTACGCCCGAAGCGTGCGAGCGGATCGTGCTGGCCGCGCAACGGGAACTCGCCGTGGTGAGGCTTGACCGTAACTCCCGATTGTTGCGTGAGGTCAAAACAGCCATGGCCCGTATTGAAGACGGCAGCTACGGGGCTTGCGAAAGCTGCGAAGAGGCGATCACGCCGAGACGTCTCGACGCTATTCCGTGGGCGCGTCATTGCGTGCAGTGCCAGGACATTACAGACAGAGGCCCGAACCCTGCGACAGGACTTACGCCGCGCCTGCCAATAGCGGCATGACAGGCAACCTGCGGCTTGCTCAGCGGCTCCGATCAGGGATAGAACTTACAGCATTTCCAGCAAGCGATGGACCTGCTGGAGTCGCGCGGATCTGCTTGCCGGCCGCATTCTCGAAGAGATAGTGCAATACGATCCATTCCTCCCCGAGCGTACCCAAGCGACTCGGCGCAGGCCATGAAGAAGACGCGCCACCGCACCAGCCAGCGGAGCGCTTCCTGTTTGCCGTACATTCTGGCGAACACGTCGAGGACCTCTCTGCGGTGGCGGTCCAGTCTCTCCAGCCACGCCTCAGCCGTCTTCCGGTAATGGACGCCGCTGACACGCCAGCGCTCGCGGATAAGGAAGCGCTCCTGGAAGTGCAACAACAGGTCGTCGCTCGGCATCTGGCCGCCGGTGAAGAAATGCTGCGCCATCCAGTCCGAAGCGTCCCGCACTTCGAAAGGGCAGGCGAAGCGGCTGTGAGAGAACACATGCACGAACAACAGCGCCTCGGGCCGAGAACATGACGAGATGCGGCGCAGCAATTCGCCGTAATTGCGCATGTGTTCGAACATCTCAACAGACACAATGCGGTCAAACCGCCGCTCCGTGTCGAAGTCGTTCATGTCGGCGGTGACCACCTCCAGATTGGCCAGCCCACGGCGCCCAGCCTCGGCCTCGATGAACTCCTTTTGCGAACGGGAATTGGACACCGCCAGGATACGGCTGTTGGGATAACGGCCGGCCATGTAAAGCGTGAGGGAGCCCCAGCCGCAACCGAGTTCCAATGCGTCCTGCCCGTCTTCCAGCCGGGCGCGCCGACAGGTCAGGTCGAGCATTGTTAGCGTCGGAATAAAATAGCGCCACTTTAGCCGGTTTTGGCGCTGCCAACACCGGCGGTAGTGGCTGACGGGCACACGACGGCGCCGGTCGCCGGTTTGTGACGCCGGCAACCGTGGTTCGCGTTTGTTCCCCGCCGCCAGAGGATCAGGCCATTGATGGTCCTCCCGCGCCGTCGACAGGAGCAGGAACTGTGGAACATCGGTTGTGCTTAGTATCCGGCTTGATGGACTCGACAACCAGGTAGAGTTTGTCGGCGCTGTTGACCTTTCCCGAAACGCAGTAGTATTGGCCCAATGCGGGTGCGTGGGATTTGGTGAAGTCATGCAGCCGGTAAACGCGGCGTGTCGAGTCGTCCCTCATGAGCAGGACGGCACAGGTGCGGTATTCCATCCGGGAGAGCAGGAGCAGGTGGTTGGCGCTGAAGTTGAACATCGTGGAGAGGACCTGAGTGCGGGAGCCGAAGCCCCCGCGCCCATTGGCAGCGCCGTTGAGGGGTTACCCGGTGGACTCCTCCATCCGGGATATCGCCACAGCGCGGCGCATGCTCGCAGCCGGTGAGCTTACTCAGCCGGCGATGTGGAAGGGTTCTTGGCTTTGCGGAGGCTGTCGCCGCCGAGGAGTAGGATCTCAGAGTTTTCGACGAGCCGATCGACAATAGCCGTGGCGATGGTGGTATTGAAGAGAATGTTGCCCCAGTCCGAGAAGGCAGTGTTGGTCGTGATGAGTGAAGAGCGTTTCTGGCTGTGGCGCGTCGAAATGACCTGATAAAACAGATTCGATGTTTGCTGATCCAAGGCCAGATACCCCAGCTCGTCCACAATCAAAAGCGCGGGTTCCGTGTAGACCCGCAGCTTGCGAACCAGCGAGTGATCGACCTGCGACGCATTCAGGTGGTTCAGCATGTCCATGGCGGTGGTGAAGAGCACACGCTGATTGGCTTGGCAGGCGCGCCAACCGATCACCTTGGCGAGGAACGTTTTTCCGACACCGGGATTGCCGATGAGCACGACGCTGGTGCCCTTGTGAAGGAACTCCAGATCGAGCAGACGGACGATCCGATTTTTTGCCTCCATGCGGCTCTTGTGATGTTTGAAGTGGAAGCTGTCGATGGAGTGCTGAACGTGCAGTCGCGACATGCGGAAGCGGCGTTCGATGGCACGGCTGTTCCGGGCGTCCAGTTCGAGATCGGTGAGCGTTTCCAGGGCTTGCGCGAGGCTCAGATTCTTACTCGCCGCGTCGGCGACCGTCTGATCGAGTTGGCGGCTCATCGTCGTCAGGCTGAGTTGATTCAGTTTCAGATGAAGGGAGGTCATGAGATTCCTTTCGAGGCTGCAGAATGAAGGCATCGTATTCCGCCAGAGAGAGCGGGTCGGTGGCGAGTTCGTTCAGTTCCGGCTGCCGCAGGCGCACCGGCGGTTGCACATCACGCCGTGTCTGCTGCTGGCGCAGAATGTTGGCAATGTAATCGGCGCCGAAGGCGCGGGCAGCGTGGGCTTTCTGCACCGCGGCTGATACTGCTTCGGGGCCGTAAGCGCGAATCAGTTCGAACAGCTCGCGCACCTGGCGAGCTAGGGAACGATCGGTGCCGGCGAGTTCTCTCAGGTACGATTCGGCAACAGGTCCGAGCAACCGCACCAGGCGCTGCTGGGCGGCGGAGCGTTGCGCAGCGGCCATTTGCGCATAGAGTTCCTTCTGGAAACGTTCGGCGCCGAAGGTCTGGCCGCGTTCCCAACATCGTGCGTAGCAGACGATCTCGTGCGTCTGGTCGTAGATCGTGACGGAAGAGGAGTCGGCTTTGACCGTGAGCTTGTGGCCCACATAGCGTGGTGGGACACAGTAGCGGTTGCCATCGAAAGTCAGGCGGAGATCTTTGTGTACCAGAGCCTCGGTGCTGTCGCGATAATCCGGGGTGAGGATCGGCAACGGCCGCAGCGCCTCGGGCTGGAACCGTTCATCGGGCGCCTGGCCGGTCTCACGATGCTTACGCCGGTTGGCGATCTCCTGTAGCCAACGGCGCGCCTGCGAGTTCACATCGCTGAGATCGGCGAAAGAGCGTAGCGGCCAGAAGTTCTGGCGCACATATCCGATGGCGCGTTCGACTTTGCCCTTCTCCCAGGCCGCGGCAACGTGGCAGGCTCGCGGAATGAAATCACATTCACGGGCAAAAGCGAGAAAGCGCGGGTTGAACCGAACCAGGTTGCCTTCGTGTTCCGCTACGGCGGTCGCGAGATTATCGAACCACAGCTCACGAGCGCAGCCACCAAACGCCGCGAAAGCATGGATGTGGCAGCGCACGAAGGTTTCGAAAGTCTGGCTATGGGTGAACTCCAGGTACATTTTGCGGCTGTGGCATTCCACCAGGCAGAAGGCATACAGTTTGCGCGGGGTTTCGTTGTAGAGCAAGGCGCCGAAGTGCCCCCAATCGATGTCGAAGCGCTCGCCCGCCGATGGCTCCATCCGCACGTACGCTCGACGGAGCACGGCATTCTTGCGCACCGCCAGCAAGTAATCCTTGAGGATCGTGATCCCGCCTTCATAGCCGAGAGTCTGCAATCGCTGAAGCAGCACCGGTGCCGGAGCGGGTGGGTCCTTCTCGAGCAACTCTGCCAGGGCCGGCTTGAAAGTATCGAGTTTGCTGGTCCGGTCGCGACGGCTCGGCGGCGGGGCGGGATTGTCCAGGTACTTGGCCAAGGTATGCCGCCCGATGCGGAGGTGGCGCGCGATTCTGCGTTGGGACCACTTCTCGACCAGATGCAGGCGGTGAATTTCATTGATCTGTTCCGGGCTGAGCATCGTTACTCCACTTCTAAACCCGGCCGGAACGAAAGACCATGAAGATGTTCTTTTCAAGATGTTGCTGGAGACGGAGTCACCGCAGGGGCGGATTGCAGAATCAGAAGCTTAGAAGAAACCAAGGTGTTCTTTACAAGATCTCGCGCCAGAGGGCCGACCACCCAGACCTCGGCGGCTGAACGTTTTAGGTCGACAACCAGGGTGTTCTTTACAAGACGGCCGACACGCCTCTTCTGATCGCGTTGACGCTGCTGCTGGCGGTTGCGAGCGGCGGCCTCGGGATGGTTTTGCCAGTAGTTCTTCTGATAATCGGGATGGGTTTCGCGCCACTTTCGGCGGCTATCGCGGACAACCTCGGCGTACTCGGGGTCGGTTTGGCGCTTATGGCGCCGGTAGTCGCTGCGCCTCCGCGCCTGACATTCCGGCCGGCTGCACACCGCCTGATCGGGGCGGCGCGGAGAAGGTTGAAAGGCTTGCTGGCAATACGGGCAGCAGCGTGGCTGGAAAACCATTTCCTCCGAGGGTTGTTTCGGGTCCAACCTTGAGGAAATCAGAATGATGACGAAGACGGAAGACAGAGGTGTTGAATCATAATCGGCGCAGATACACAATAGGGGTTTCTGTGCAAACGCATGTCGAGTTTCGTTCCGACCGCTTTCCTGCCTATGATGGCGAAGAGGAACAGGTCAACCCCGGCTTGTGGGGAAAACGGCTGGCGGAGTTCCTTCGAGACAACCTCCGAAAGGAAGGGGTTGAGACGGAAGAACCGATAGCGGAGGACTGGGGCTGGATCGTGCCTGTGGTCAACGAGCAGTTTCGGCTGTGGATCGGGTGCGCTAATTATCAGGAGTACCCTGACGGTTTTCTCTGCTTCATCGAGCCGCATACGCCGTTTGTCCGCAAACTGCTGAAGAAGATCGACACGCAAGAGCGCGTTGGGTCTCTCCGACGCGCTATCGACAAGATTCTCAGTGAGGCCACCGATATTCGGGACAAGCGCTGGTGGACTTATGATGAGTTCATGAATCCGGGGTCGCACCACCGCCCGTAGATTTAGAACCTGCTATAGAGTTCCTACCGCGTCCCCGCCAATGGGCTTCCTGCCCTCTGGGGCCAGTGGCTCCGACCAGCACCGGCTGAAATGGCGCCGTTTCTCGCCGGCCCTAACAGAGCATTGCCGTCTCGGCCTCCTCGAGCCGCGACGCGCCTGACCAGAGGGCGCAACTGTACTTCATGTGCGGGCCGAGCACGTAGCGGTAGAACTCGGCCGGGGTCTCGTAGTGCTGGTCATTGGCGGCGTCGGTGTGGATGGCGACCGGGCTGCGGCGCAGTTGCCCGATGAAGCGCATCAACCGCTCCGCCTGCGCCTCGGGCTCCCCGTCCGCTTCCTGGCGCAACCGCGCCGCCAGCAGGCGTCGGATGCCCAGGCGGATCAGCCAGTCGCGAATAAGGCCCCGTTCGAGCCACTTGGCGTACTCCGCTTCGTGAACGGGCGAAATGGTCAGAGTATCGGCTTGCATCGATAATCTCCCGGCAACCAGGTACGAAGACGCTGGTAGTCCGCTGAATGGAACTTCCCTTGACCTCGCAGAGCAGCATCGCGATCGCGCCGCGTTGGTCGGCGCACGTCCGGATGATTTCGTGTTCACGCAGAAGTGCGGCTCCGGGCGGCCACTCTGGGCTCCCAAGCGCCCACCTTCGTTCATACTTTACCGCTGTTCACGTAACGTGTACACTTACAAATAGTGAACAGAAAGGTGGCGGATCATGCAAGCTAAGGAATTGCGCGTCCTGGAAGCGGCGACTGCTGCCTTGCACCGAACCACAGGTTTGACTGCGGAAGTGCTTCCCCAGCCGACTCACCCTCGCGTTGTAGGAGCCGACGCACTGCTTGAAGTCCGGACGGATCGGCGTCGATATCGCTTCTTCGCCGAAGTGAAAACCGTCGACCGCTTCGCAACCCCGGCTCTTGTCAAAGCCCGGCTAAGTGGTCTCAAGGAGGCCCCGCTCCTCGTGGCGCCATACATAACCCGCGAGACAGCTCAACGTTGCCGGGAGCTGCGCCTGGGCTTCATGGATACCGCCGGCAATGCTTATCTCGAGGCTCAGGGACTCCTCGTCTGGGTTGTCGGCGAGACGCGTCCGCTCGAAGTGAAACAGCCGCGGTTTCGGGCACTCACGCCGGCAGGTCTAAAGATCGCCTTTGCCCTGCTGTGCCGGCCCGACCTCGTCGAGACCAACTACCGAGAAATCGCACGTGCCGCGAACGTCGCGCTCGGAACCGTCGGACCTGCGGTCAAGGATCTTGAGGCCAGAGGGCATCTCCAGTTTGTGCCCGGCGGAGTCCGGCGCATGCCCTATCCCAAACGGCTAGTGGAGGAGTGGGTGGCTCACTATCACACGACTCTGCGACCGAAACTGAACCCGCGGCGATTTGAGGCGGACACGGAGACGCTGGCAGAGAAAGGACTCCAGACGTACGGTGCGTTCTGGGGAGGGGAAGTCGCCGCCGACAAGCTGACGCATACCTTGAAGCCTGCAACATTTACGATCTATGCACGTGAACCGATTGCCAAACTTGTCGCAGGCCTCCGTCTGCGAGCGCGCCCGGCAGGCCGGGTAGAAATTCTGGACGTCTTCTGGAACTTCCCACCGATGCCAAACGGCCCGGATGTTGTTCCACCACTATTGGCGTACGCGGACCTACTCGCCACACAGGAGGGGCGCAACCTCGAAGCTGCAAAGACCCTTTATGACCGAATCATCGAACCCGCATTTCATTGAACCGGTTAGAGCAGTAGATCAAGTCTTGCTTGTGGCAAGCTAGGGACGAATGCTGCCGCCTCTTCCCTTTGGCCTTTGCTCCTCCTGCCAACATTCACAGACCATCACGTCCGACCGCGGTTCGACGTTCGTGTTGTGCGCGCTGTCCAAGAAGGATCGACTGTATCCGAAATACCCGCGGCTCCCGGTAATGACTTGCTCCGGGTGGACCCAAGCGCCCGCACGCGAACAGTCGCCGGAAGGCCGGTAGAGCCGGTCGGATCGTCTTGAACCTGCCCTGATCCTGTTCTCCTCGCAGCGGCAACCAGGAGCACGAGTCTTGACAAAATATCACATTAGACATAATCTAAATACTTGATGGACCCCGAGGCGATTAAGCGGTCCCTGGAGGGCAGCGGATTGCGGTGCACTCCGCAGCGCTACGCGGTGATGGCATTCCTGATGGAACATACCGGGCATCCCACGGCTGCGGAAATCTTCGAAGCCGTGAATCGCGCGGATCCGCGCTCTTCCAGGGCCACGACTTATAACAATCTGCGGGACCTGGTGCAGGCGGGTTTGGTGCGTGAAGTGGCCGTCGAGGGCCGCGCCGCGCGATTCGATGCGAAAGGCATGCGGCATCATCACTTCATCTGCGACCGCTGCGGCAATGTGGAGGACATGGAGTGGTACGACGTGCCCAGGCCTGCGTCGGGCTCCCTCGGTAAGCGGATTCTTCGCGAATGCGAACTCATTTTCCGGGGGCTCTGCACGAAGTGCGCTCCGCGGCAAGCTTCCCGTCGAGTGTCGTAGACGTGTGGATAACGGATCAATGGCGCGCGTCAACAAGTCGCGGCCGGTGGCGCTTGCCCGAATGGGAACGCCAGGATAGGTTTGGTTTTGGCTCGTTCGAAGGAGGATGAACACATGGAGAAAGAACTCACCACCGCAGCGGGGGCGCCTGTCCCCAATCATCAGGAGCAGAAGATGGCAACCGAATCCAAGTGCCCGGTGACGGGCGGCGCTCGTACACACACCGCGGCTGGGGCCCCCACCAATGCGCACTGGTGGCCGAATCAGCTCAACCTGAAGATCCTGCACCAGCACTCCCCCCTGTCCGATCCGATGGGCAAGGAGTTTCATTACGCGGAAGAATTCAAGACCCTCGACCTGGATGCCGTGATCAAGGATCTCCACGCCCTGATGACAGATTCGCAGGCCTGGTGGCCGGCCGACTATGGCCACTATGGGCCGTTTTTCATTCGGATGGCGTGGCACAGCGCCGGCACCTACCGCATCGCCGATGGCCGCGGCGGCGCGGGCTCCGGCTCCCAACGCTTTGCGCCCCTCAATAGCTGGCCCGACAATGTCAACCTCGATAAGGCGCGCCGGTTGCTCTGGCCGATCAAGCAGAAGTATGGCCGGAAAATCTCCTGGGCCGACCTCATGATTCTCACCGGTAACGTCGCCTTGGAGTCGATGGGCTTCAAGACCTTCGGTTTCGGCGGCGGGCGCGAGGACGTCTGGGAGCCCGAAGAGGACATTTACTGGGGTTCCGAGGGCAAGTGGCTGGCGGACGAGCGCTACAGCGGCGATCGTCAGCTCGACAATCCTCTCGGCGCGGTCCAGATGGGCCTGATTTACGTGAATCCGGAAGGCCCCAATGGAAAGCCCGATCCGGTCGCAGCGGCACGCGATATCCGTGAGACCTTCGCCCGCATGGCGATGAATGACGAGGAGACCGTTGCCCTCATCGCCGGTGGGCACACCTTCGGCAAAGCTCACGGCGCCGCCGATCCCGGCAAGTATGTCGGCCCCGAACCCGAAGCCGCCGGGCTCGCGGAGCAGGGCTTGGGCTGGACCAACACTTATGGCAACGGCAACGGCGTCCACACCATCGGCAGCGGCTTGGAAGGCGCATGGACCACCAGCCCGGTGAAGTGGGACAACAACTACCTGGAAAACCTGTTCCGCTATGAGTGGGAGCTAGTGAAGAGTCCCGCCGGCGCGAACCAGTGGGTACCCAAGGACGCGTCTGCCGCGGGCACCGTTCCCGATGCCCACGATCCCTCGAAGCGGCACGCCCCCATCATGTTCACGACGGATCTCTCGCTGAAGGTGGACCCGATCTATGCGCCGATCGCCAAGCGCTTCCTCGACCATCCGCAGGAGTTCGCGGACGCGTTCGCCAAGGCGTGGTACAAGCTGACGCACCGCGACATGGGGCCTCTCTCCCGCTACCTGGGCCCGCTCGTTCCCGCCGAGCCTCAGCTCTGGCAAGATCCGGTTCCCGCGGTGGATCACGAATTGATCGGCGAACGGGACGTCGCCGCTCTGAAAGCGAAGATCCTCAAATCCGGACTGTCGATCTCCCAACTGGTCACGACTGCCTGGGCGTCGGCCTCGACCTTCCGCGGCTCCGACATGCGCGGTGGAGCCAACGGGGCGCGCATTCGCCTCTCGCCGCAAAAGGATTGGGAGGTGAACCAGCCGGCCGACCTGGCGAAGACCCTGCGGACGCTGGAGGCGATTCAGAAGGACTTCAACTCCTCGCAGTCCGGTGGGAAGAAGGTCTCGCTTGCCGACCTGATTGTTCTGGGCGGCTGCGCGGCCGTCGAGGAAGCCGCGAAAAAGGCCGGGCACGACGTGAAGATTCCCTTCTCGCCGGGGCGCACGGATGCTTCGCAGGAGCAGACCGATGTACACTCGTTCGCCGTGCTGGAGCCGGCCGCGGACGGGTTCCGAAACTATCTCCGGAAGGGAGAGCAAAGGCCGGCGGAGGAGTTGCTCGTGGATCGGGCTCAGTTGATGAAGCTGACCGCCCCCGAGATGACCGTTCTCGTCGGCGGCATGCGCGCCCTGAATACGAACTTCGGGCAGTCCAAACACGGCGTCTTCACCAGGCGGCCCGAGACGCTGACGAACGATTTCTTCGTCAACCTGCTGGATATGAATACGAAGTGGCAGCCCTCCTCGACCGATGGCGTGTTTGAGGGGCGCGATCGCGCGACGGGCGAGCTCAAGTGGACCGGCACCCGTGTCGACCTGGTCTTCGGTTCGAACTCCCAGCTCCGGGCGCTCGCGGAAGTCTACGCATGTGACGACTCGAAGGAGGCGTTCGTGAAAGACTTCGCGGCTGCGTGGAACAAGGTGATGAACCACGATCGCTACGACCTTGCCTGAACCCGGCGGAAAACACATTCCTGCTTGTTTGGATTTGGCGCGCGCGTGCGGAGCGCGCGCCCTCTCTTCCGCTGGAGTCTTGCGCTTCTTAACCTCGCAACAACCGCTCTAAAATCGCTTCCGGTAAAAGAAGTCCACGCCGAACACGCCGTTCTCTTCCCGCAGGGCCACCACCGACCACTGCTTACTTAATGCCCACTCGACGCGGATCACCTGCGGATTGCTGCTCGTGACGTTGGTGATGTACGTGAACGTGATGTCCGGGGTCACCTGCTGCTCCAGCGTCAGGCGCGCCTGCGGGTTGTTCTCCACGCCGGGCAGCGTGGGATCGATTCGTAGCTTGCTCACGCCGAAGAAACGCTGCAGCCGTCCCGTCACGGGGCTGGCGATGGCCTGCCCGAGCAGGGCGGATGCGCCGGCCTGCTGCCACGCGTTGGGCGCGGTGGCTTGCTGCGCGAGCAGCGTGGGGTCGGAGGTCGGGGTCCGGCCTGTGGCCAGAAGCGCCACGATCTCGTTGAACTGCAACGGCGGGTCGGACCGCGGAGTCAGGTTCAGCTTGTTCAGCGGACCGCTCACCGTGAGCGTGATGTCGATGCCGCGCGCCTTGGTCTCGAGGTCCACATCCAGAATGGGCTCCACCTTGAGCGGGTTGTAGAACGCGATCGACCCCTGGTTGATGTTGAAGCGCGTGCCGTAGAAGACCACCTGGCCGTGCGTGACGTTGATGCGTCCGACCAGCGCCGGGTTGCTGGCGGTGCCGCGCAGCCGCAGGTTGGCCTCCACCTGGAGATCCTGCGTGAGGGAGCTTTGAAACTGAATGTCGGGCGAGGTGTTGATCTGGATGTCGAAGTTCAGGCCGCCCAGCAGGCCGGTGCGCGCCGAGGGCGTTTGCACCGGTTCCGCCGATTTCGCGATCAGGGAGCTGAAATCCGACCGGATCGTGAATCCCGTCCGCAGGATCGTTAAGGTGCCCGAAAGGTTGCTGCGGTCCGTGGTGCCGGTAAAGCTCAGGTTGGCATCGGCGACGGTGCTGACGCCTTCGGGGTAGCGCACCCGCACTTCCTTCGCCGCGGCGCGCAGGTGAAACACCAGCGGGCCGCCGTTGTAGCTCGCAAACCCGGAAAGGTCGATGTGGCCGCCGCCGGTGTCGCCGCTGAACTGCTGGATGGTGGCGCGGCTGCCGGTAAACAGGATCACCCCGCTTGCTCCGGACATCCCGTTCGGAAAATCGACCACGCTGAAGGCGGCGTTCTGAAATTCCATGCGGCCGTTGATCTGCGGGTTGACTGGCTCGCCGCGGATGGTGGCGCCGGCCGCCACAACGCCGGACGCGTCCAGGTTGCGATCGAAATCGCGCAGCACACTCAGGTCCACCCGTCCATCCACGCGCAGATCGAGCGGGTTCTTCTGATTCAGCCGCACCTTCCCCGTCACGGTGATGTCGGTGGCGCGGCCCGTCAGCCGGGCGCTTTGGATGGTCACCTCGGAATTTGCCAGCGTCGCCACCACCGGCCCGGAATTGCGCAGCGCCAGCGATTCCGGGATGCCGGATTTCGCCGGCGGAGTAATGTTCAGTTTGGGCAGGCGCAGCTCGGCCTTGAGCAACTCCGGCTTCAGCACCGGCCCGTCGATGCGGATCTCGCCATCCGCCGAACCGGAGAAGCGGCCCGCCGCGGAGCGTGGAATCCAGGGTTGCGCCTGGACGAAATTGAAATTCGCGATGGTGATGGTGGCGCTGCCGGGGTAATCGCCTTCGAGCTTCCATTGTCCTTCGCCGTGAACCGCGGATTCCGCCAGATCGGCATCGAGGGAAGCTTTCAGAACCTGGCCCTCGGAATGGGCGGCCAGGTGCGCATTGCCTACCGGCTGGCCTGTATATTGCAGCCCGTTTCCGGTCGCGTCGGCCTCGAGGGCCGCCAGGCGGAAGTCCGCCCCGCCCGCCTTGGGCGCCACATCGAGGTCCCCGGAGGCCTTCACCTGCACAACTCCCTGGATTCCCGGACGCGCCTTCGCCAGCGTCTCGATCTGCTCGATAGGCATGGGGTTGGTGGCCACCTGAAAGTGCAGCCGGCCGGAATCAAACCGCTGCGGAGCGTGATGAAACGAGGCCGCCACCTGGACCTGTTTGGTCCCGGCCCGCACCTGGCCGGAGGCCAGTTCCACCGTATCTCCGCTGTAGCTCAAATGTCCGGTGAACCGGTCGAAGGGCTCGCTCCGCAGCACCCCCTTCACGATTTCAAAATCGCCCGATGCCATCGGCCGGCCCACCGTGCCGGTGAACTGCACCGAGCCGCCCAGCGTTCCCGTGAGCGGCGCCTCTCCGGCATCCGCCAGGGTCAACACGTCCGCGATAGCCGCGCCGCGGATCGAGCCATCGCCGAAGATCTGGCTGGTATCGGACGACTTCCAGTCGGTAAGCGCCACTGCGCCGCGGAACCGCGCCCGCAGGCTCTTCCACAGGGCGGTTCCATTGTCGATGCGGACGTTGTCAGGCGATGCGGCCACCCCGCCCGCCAGAGAATCGATTTCCCTGCCGGAGACGCTGAAATGGTCCATGGCGAGCTGACCGGCGATACGCGGATGGTCCAGGCTTCCGGTCACCGTGCCGGTGAAAAGCAGCTTTCCGCCGGGTGCGAGCTTGACCGGCATCGAGGCGGCGCTCCGGCCCACCGCGGGAAGCA
Source organism: Bryobacterales bacterium (assembly GCA_963778675.1). Taxonomy (GTDB): domain Bacteria; phylum Acidobacteriota; class Terriglobia; order Bryobacterales; family Bryobacteraceae; genus CAWCDJ01. Next base: position 150,123 of record CAVZVI010000014.1, on the reverse strand, counting down.
GGTCGTTCAGGTCGCGGGTCTCCAGGCGGACGCGCATTTCGTGGTCCAGGGCGCCGGAAAAGTCGGCGCGCGAGGAAGGCAGGATCATGGAAGAACGGCCGAGGTCCACCACGCCCGTGCGCGCATCGTAACGGGCGCTGATCTGCCCGTGAACGGGCGGACCGTCTCCGGCGGGGCCGATCGCCAGGCTGGCGCTCACCTGCCGGTCGTTGCGGCGGCGTAGCGACCCTTCGACGCTCACCTCGCCCGATGCCAGCGCATCCCACGGAATGGCCTCGCGGCTGTAGAGAGCCACCGCGCGCCGGGCGTCGATACCGGAGATGCTGCCCGTCACCGAAAAGCGGTCGAGATCGTGCAGAGTAGCGTCGCCTCGGAACCCTCCGCCGAGTGCGTCGAGTGCGATCCCACGCAAGTCGAGCTCTCCGCGCCGCAGCGTCACCCTCGAAACCGCGCCGCTGACGGGCAGCCGGCTGAGAGAACTCAAGTAGCTGCCGGCCACCCGCGCGCCCGAGATCTCGACGCCTTCCTGCGTTGCGGCAAGTGCCCCATCCAGGCTGCAATCGTTCAGCCGCACCCCGGAGTCGCGGTAATCCACGTCCCGGGCGCGCACCCTGCCGGACGCCGACAGGCGGCTGCCGCCTCCCCAGACGGCTTCGCCGGAGGCTTCGACGATCCCGCCCTCCAGCCCGCTGAGGCGCAGCACACGAGCCGCATCGGCCACTGCCACGTGTGCGTCGTAGCGCAATTTCCCGGTGGGCGCCGCCAGGTTCTCCACTGCGCCGGCCAGGGAGAGCCGCGAACTGCCGGTGGCCAGAGTGGCCGACTCGATGCCGATCCGGTTCCGCTCGAGCGACACCGCAAGATCGACGCGCAAGGGCACGGGAGCGTACCCCGGCCATTGCAACTCGAGCGGGCTTATGGAAACGTCGCCGCGGTAGCGTGCTCCGGCGCTCTCGTAGGAGAGCCGCGCGTTCAGGTCGCGGCCGCGTGCGTCGAAGGGAGTCTTGCCGCCGTTTTCGACCTCGAAGATGCCCTTCTGCAGGTTGAACCGGCCAATCGCCAGATTCACCGCAGCCTCCACGGGATTGGTTCCCCCCCGCTTCCCTTTGGGCTCCGGAATATTCGTGCTCCCGTCGGACGCGACCATCAGGTAGATATGGGGATCGGTGATCTCCAGCGATTCAATGTGGATGTCGTGCTGCAGGACCGAGAGAATCTTCAGGCCCACCACGATCCGGGCGGCCCGGAAGAACGGCGGCCGGCCCGCGGGCTCGGTTCCGTGGAGCGTGAAGTTCCCGACTTCGGCGCGAAGCTGCTTCCACTGGAAGCGGACATCGCCGACCTCGGCGCGGCCGCCGGTGGCGGACTCCACCGCCTCCACGATCCGTGCCCGCACCAGGTCACGCAGCCACTGGCTCTCGAGAAACCAGCCCGCCCCCGCGATGGCGATCAGCAGCGCCGCGGCCGCCGTGCTACCGGCCCAGAGCCAGCGTTTGCGGCTCATTGGAAAGCCTCCGGGTGGTAGACGATCTCGGTTCGGGCGCGGGCCTCCTTGAGCCACCGGTCCATCTCCTCGTCGGCCCGCTGGCCGGTCAGGGTGCGCAGAATCTGTTCGCGGTAGGCATCGAGCGTCGCGGGTTGGTCCGGGTGCGCGGCTCTCGCGGCCGGAGCCACCACTTTGTCAAAGTAATCCTTGATCTCCTGTTCGGTCACCTGTACCGCCGGCCGGAAGCGATCGTCGACGAAAAGGAGCAGTGTCCGCTGCCAGAGCAACTCATCGCGGACGTCCTGTTCCGTAATTCCGTAAGTGTGGAGGGCGGTGCGGTACGCCGCTTCACCGTGGAACTGCTTCTTTACCAGCTCGGCAAGCACCGGGTCGATCTCCGACGGCTGGGGAACCGGGTAGCGGCTGGTTTCGAGTTCGTGGCGGATCAGCCGCTGCTCCACCATCCGGTCGGCGGTCGCGCGCCGGCCGGCGGCGCTGAAATCGGGTGTGGCGCCTCCGAGGAACGCCGACACGCGAATCTCGCGGTCGATGTCGCTGGTGGTGATCACCTGGTTTCCGACGGAGACGGCGATCCGATCGATGATTACCGCACCGGCGGGCACAAGGGCGGCCAGTAGAGGTGCGATCCACCGGATTAGGCGCGCCATGCTCAAAACGTCTGTCCAATCGAGAAGAAGAATTGGAAGTGGCTCACGTGCTGCACCGTACACTGGTTGGGCACGCCAGCCGGCGGCGAGCACGGGGTGACGCCGGCATTCACCAGGTCCTGCTGGGTGCCGGAAAACCCGAAGAACGACGGCGGATTGATGCTGTAAGCCAGGTCCAGGCGCACCGGCCCGATGGGCGTCCGGTAGCGCAGCCCAAAACCCGCCGCGTGCGCCATGTAGTCGAAATGTTCGAGATCCGGCTGGCTCACTTTGTACGTGATGTTGCGAATATCCGAGAAGACGTTCCCCATATCGTGAAACAGCACGCCCCCGATATTCTCTCCGATCAGCGGAAACCGCAACTCCGTCTGGTTGAAGAGCAGTGCGGTACCGCCCAGCGGAAAGCCCGTAGTGGGGTCGCGCGGGCCGGCCTGGTTCTCGGGAAATCCGCGATGCGAGGTACTGCCGCCTCCGAACAGCCGCTCGGGCAGAGGGATCGCCTCCAGCGGATCGCCGGAGTAGTTGAACGCGTACAAATCCCCGAACTGCGTCATGCGCGCCAGCACCAGGCGCTTGCCGATGCTGTAATAAGTCGCATTTCGCATCAGAAGCCGCGCGTAGTTGCGCTGCGAGCCGAAGACGTGGTCCGCCAGTCCGAGATCGACCGTAGTGAAGATGCCGCGGTGCGGGTCCAGTGGGTCGTCGCGCCGGTCCTGCACCAGGTTGAGGGACGTCATGCCGACCAGCGCCGGCTGTGAAACCTGCGGGATGAGGAACGGAGTGACCTTGAGGTCGCTGACGCCCACGCGCCGGTACGTGTAGCGGTAGAACACGGTGGTAGCCTTGCTGAGCCGCTGGGTGAACTGGAGCGATCCCTCCTGCCGCCGGAAGTTGAATGTATTAATGTCGTGCGAGTCTTCGTAAAGACCCGTGAACGAAACCGTCAGGTTGTCGTGGTTGCGAAAGTGCGGCCACGAGTAGTTGAGGAGCACGCGCTGGTCGAGCGTGGATACGCGCGTCCGCAGACTGATGCTGTGGGTCAGGCCCCAGAGGTTGTTCCGGGTGACATCGAGAGAGACGCGCGGTGAGAAGCCCGTGGCCCCGGCCGGAGAGTCGAAGCAGGTCTGGCACCCCTGGCCGATGCGGCCCAGCTCCGCGCCGACGCCCACCGCCACCGAGTACCGCCGCGCCTCTTCCAGGTTGTACAGCACGTACTTGTGGTCGGTGTCGCCGTCCGGATTCTGGACGGCCGCATCCACCCGCGCGAACACGCCGAGACCGTAGAGCCGCCGCTGAATGTCCGTCACCGCGGTGGGCGAGAGCGGATCGCCGGGACTGAGCGTGATGTTCTGGTCGATCAGGTGCGAGCGCGTCACCGTGTTGCCGCTGATCAGCACCTGGCGCACGAACTGCTCCTGGCCCTCGTGCACCACGTAGTGCAGGTTCACGCGGTTCGGTTCGGCGGCGACGGTATAGTTCCACTCGAAGGTGGCGCGCGGAAATCCTTTTTCGAAATACTGCGCGAGGATGGTGTCGCGGTCCACCGCAACGTTGAACTCGCTGAAGGGCTGCCCGGCAACCGAGCCGAGCAGGGGCATGATCTGTTCGCGCTTGAGCCGCTCGATGCCGTCCACCGTCAGGCTCGCGATGAACTGCTGCGGCCCCTCGTCGACGTCGATGACGACCGCGATGTTGTCGGTCTTACCGAGGTAGTTGTCGATGACCTGGTGAGTGACCTTGACGTCCGGGAAACCGTTCGACTCGTAGAGGCTGCGGATGGAGTTCTCGTCGCGGGTCAGCAGGTCCTCGCTGTAGCGCCCGTGCCGGAACTGCAGCAGCGAGGCCGGCTGCAGGTACATGCGCTCGCGAAGGGTCTCCGTATCGAAATAGCGGTTTCCGTCGATCTTGATCGAAACCAGCTTATGCCGCGTGCCGGTGTTGATCAGGTAATCGATGGCGGCCTTGTCGTTGATGACGTTCTGCTCCTTGAATTCCACCTCCGCCTCGAAGTAGCCCTGCGACTGAAAATAGTCGCGCAGGTTGTGAGCCCCCTCCACCAGCAGATCGTGATCCACCGCGTGTTCCTCGAAAACCGGAATGTACCGCTGCAGCGTCTTCTGGGAGAGCTTGGCGCCCACGGTCCGAACCTCGATGCGCGGACCGGCATCGATCTGGATCGTCGGGATGGCGCTGTTGGTCTCGGGGTCGTACTCCATCGATTGGACGGCGATCTTTGCCTCCAGGCGGTTGGACTTCTGGTACAGCGAGCGTACCCCCTCCAGCCCCTGCCGCACGCGCGTCTGCGTCATAGGCTTCCAGGTATGGATCAGCCAGCGGCGGAATTTGGTCGCCTGTACGATCTTCTGCTGGTCCATTTTGAGGTCCCCTTTGAACACAGGTGTAGTGAACCGCGCACGGGGTCCGGCGTCGACATCGAAGTGAATGTTGACCTGCTGGTAGTCCTTATCCGTCTCCCAATCGAACACGGGACGCACCTGGCCCCGGAACAGGCCGTTACTTTCGAGCAGCCGTTTCTGGTTCTCGATTCCGTCCTGCAATTTCTGCTGCGTGAAAGGCTGCCCGAGATCGAGCTGCGCCGCGTTCTGCAGTTGGCCGGAGTTGGGCGGGCTGGAGATATTGCCCGAGGCTCCCAGGTCGCCGACGAACCAACTCTGTTGTGTCACGAACACGATGGCGCAGCCGTCCCGGTAGGGCTGGGCGTCCACCTGGATATCGGAGTAGCGGCCAGTGGCGAACAGGCGCTCGATGCTGGCACGCACCTCCTCGATGTGGAGCGCCGTGTTCATTTTCAAAGGCAGGATGTCATGGAGTTGGGAGGCGTCGAGCGGCTGCTGCCGGGGATTGAACTGGATGTTGCGGATCATCGCGCCTTCGAATTTCTGGTACTGCGCGGAAAGGATGGAGGGTCGGGCCGCCGCTCCGATCAGACACAAAAAAAGGAAGAAGGCGAGCCGCTTGCGCACCAATCTCATGATAACGTAAGCCGTTCAAGGCAACTTTGTTACCATCGGAATCATGGATGCGGCCGAACGCGAACGCTATTCGCGGCAGATCCTGTTCCCGCAGATCGGCGAGGCGGGTCAGGAGGCGCTGCTGGGGTCGCATGCCGTGGTGGTGGGGTGCGGGGCGTTAGGGAGTTTCCAGGCGGCCGCCCTCGCTCGCGCCGGGGTCGGGCGGATCACCATCATCGACCGCGACTACGTCGAGCCGTCCAACCTCCACCGGCAGTGGCTTTTCGAGGAGTCCGATGCGGCCGAAGCTCTGCCGAAGGCCGCGGCGGCCGAGCGGCGGATCGCCCGCATCAATTCCTCTGTCGCGGTGCGGGGTGTGGTGGCCGACCTGACCGCGGGCAACGCCGTGGAACTGCTAGAGGGGGCCGGCGTGATCCTCGACGGCACGGACAACTTCGATACCCGCTACCTGATCAACGATTTCGCCGTAAGTTTCAATATTCCATGGATTTACGGGGCGGCCGTGGGGAGTTATGGCCTGGCCCTGCCGGTCTTTCCGGGGCGCACGGCGTGCCTGCGCTGCGTCTATCCCGAGCCGCCCGCCGGCGTTCAGCCCACCTGCGAAACGGCGGGGGTGCTGAACGTGATCATTTCCGCGGTGGCTTCGTTTCAGGTGGCCGATGCCCTGAAGATTCTGTCCGGCAACGCAGATTCGGTGCACGCTCGCATCACCACCATGGATCTCTGGGAGGGCCGCGTCCGCCAGATCGAGGCGCCCCCGCGGGACCAGGACTGCCCCTCATGCGGCCGGCGGGAGTTCGCCTACCTCGACGAATCCCGCCGGGGCCCGGTGACCCTGTGCGGCCGGAACGCCGTCCAGATTCACGAGCGGGCGCGGCCGATCGACCTGGACGAGTTGCGCTTGCGGCTTGAACCGCTCGGCGAGGTGCGGGCCAACCGGTTCGCGCTGCGGTTTCTGGCGTCCCCCTATGAGATGACCGTATTCCCCGACGGCCGGGCAATCGTCAAGGGTACCAGCGATACGGGAATTGCCCGGAGCCTGTATGCGCGGTATGTCGGGGCCTAGCAGGATATAATTGTTTAGAATCACCGGCCCCATGGCGGTCGCGGCGCGGTAAGGAGTAAGCGCTTTTCCATGCAATCTCGACGCAATTTCATCGGCAAGGTAGCCACCGGATTGGCGGGCACCCTGGCTGCTTCCAACGTGCTTGGCGCGAACGATCGGATTCGTATCGGCATTATCGGCCCCGGCGCCCGCGGGTCGGAGATCCTGCGCGAGGCGGTGAGTCTTCCCAATACCGAATGCGTCGGCGCGGCTGACGTCTATACCCGCCGGCTGGAAGAGGTGAAGGCCATTGCGCCGGGTGCCAGGACCTATCTCGACTACCGCAATCTGCTGGACGACAAGAGCATCGACGCCGTCCTGATCGCCACCCCGCAGCACCTGCATTGTGAGCATTTCACCGCCGCGCTCGATGCCGGCAAGCACGTCTACCAGGAAAAGACCATGGCGTTCACCCTGGCCCATGCGAAGAGGATGCGGGCCGCGGTGGAACACGCGGGCGGCAATCGGGCGGTGCAAGTCGGCCACCAGTGGACTTCTTATGGACACATTCCCGACGCCCTCAGCTTCCTCAAGCCGGAGCTGATCGGCAAGGTCACTTCCATCGAAGCCCACATGTACCGCAACACCCCCCACGGCAAGCCGCAGTGGGCGCGCCAGGTCTACCCCGACATGACCGCCGAGAATATCGTGTGGAAGGCTTTCCTGGGTGAGGCGCCGCAGCGGCCCTTCGACGCCAACCGCTACATCAACTGGCGGTTCTACTGGGATTACTCGGGCGGCAATGTCTACGAGAACATGTGCCACCAGCTGGCCTTCTGGTACAAGACGATGGGGTTGAAGATTCCGCGGCAGGCCACGATGACCGGCGGCCTGTACCTGTGGAAAGACGGCCGTGAAGTTCCCGACACCATGAACGTTTCGCTGGTGCAGGAAGAGGAGCTGCTCTTCAACTGGACCTCCGGGTTCGGAAACGACAAGCTGGGCGTGAGCGAAGAAGTGCTGGGCGACAACGGCACCATCTCCCACACACCGCAGAGCATCCGGTATACGCCGCAGAAGGTCAACCGCAAGGACGGCAATGAAATGGTCGGCGTCACCCGCAACGAGCGCGCCGCCCACATGCAGAACTTCCTCGATTGCGTTCGCAATCCGGGCAAGCAGCCGAACTGCCCGTTCGACCTCGGATACCGCGTGGCCGTCGCCTGCCGCATGGCCGTGGAAAGCTACCGGCAAGGGCGCACCGTGCGCTGGGACGCCGCCAGGGAAGAGATCGTATAGGGATCCGCCGTGGACTTCGAGTACACGCCGGAACAGCTTCAACTCCGCAGGGCGGTCCGCGAATTCGCGGAGGCCGAGATTGCCCCACACGTCATGGAGTGGGATGAGGAGCAGACCTTCCCGCTCGAAGTCGTCCGCAAGCTGGGCAAACTGGGGTACATGGGGGCGATCTTTCCCGAGGCGCTCGGCGGCGCCGGCATGGGCTACATCGAGTACTCCATCATCATCGAAGAGCTCTCGCGCGTAGATGGATCGGTCGGCATCATTCTCGCCGCCCACACCTCGCTCTGCTCCAACCACATTTTTAAGGCCGGCAGCGACGAGCAGCGCCGGCGCTATCTGCCGAACCTGGCAACCGGCGAATGGATCGGCTGCTGGTCGCTCACCGAGCCGGAAGCCGGGTCCGACGCCGCGGGCACCCGCACCAAGGCGGTGCGCGAAGACGGCTGCTGGGTGCTGAACGGCGCCAAGACGTTCACCACCAACGCGCACTACGCCGATGTCTGCGTGGCCATGGCGGTGACCGATCGCGCGGCGGCGCAGCACGGGATCTCGGCCTTCATCATCGAGAAGGGCACCCCGGGTTTCCGCCCGGGCAAGAAGGAGAACAAGCTCGGCCTGCGCGCCAGCGCCACCGGGGAAGTGATCTTCGAAACCTGCCGCCTCGGCCCGCAGCAGCTTCTGGGGCAGCTCAACGAGGGGTTTGTGGATAGCCTGAAGGTGCTCGACGGCGGGCGCATTTCGATCGCCGCGCTCTCCATCGGGATGGCCCAGGGGGCCTACGACGCCGCGCTGCGCTACTCCAAGCTGCGCAAGCAGTTCGGCCGGCCTATCTCGGAGTTTCAGGCGATCCAGCACAAGCTGGTGGATATGGCGCTCGATCTCGACGCCGCGCGCCTGCTGAACTACCGCGCCGCCTGGATGCTCGACCGGGGCATGCGCGTGACGCGCGAATCGGCCATGGCGAAACTGTTCGCCTCCGAGGCCGCGGTGCGCATTGCCAACGAGGCCGTGCAGATCCACGGCGGCTACGGGTTCATCAAAGACTACCCGGTGGAGAAGTTCTACCGCGACGTCAAGCTGTGCACCATCGGGGAAGGCACCAGCGAAATCCAGAGGCTGGTGATCGCGCGGCAGCTCCTGAAGAACTGATGAACGATTGGGCGCGGAAAATCCGGGAGGGCGACGCGCGTGCGCTGGCGCGGGCTGCCACGGGCGTGGAGAATCGGGATCCGGAAGCGCTCGAGGTTCTGCGGCAGTTGGGCTCGGGCCACGCCCGCGTGGTCGGCATCACCGGGCCTCCCGGCGCCGGAAAGAGCACTTTGGTCGACGCGCTGGCGCTGGTGCTGCGCGCCGGCGGGAAGACCGTCGCGATTCTGGCGGTGGACCCCACGAGCCGCATCTCCGGCGGCGCGATTCTGGGCGACCGCATCCGCATGCAGCGGCACCACGCCGACCCCGGAATCTTCATCCGCTCCATGGCTACGCGCGGCACCACCGGAGGACTGGCGCGCGCCACCGCCGACCTCGCACGCCTGATGGACGCGGCGGGCAAAGACTACGTGATCATCGAGACCGTGGGAGTGGGGCAGGACGAAGTCGAGATCGCCGGCCTCGCGCAGGTGACGGTTGTGGTGCTGGTACCGGGAATGGGCGACGATGTCCAGGCGATCAAGGCCGGAATCATGGAGATCGCCGACGTGTTCGTCATCAACAAGGCGGACCTGCCGGGCGCCGATCGCGTGGAGCGGGAACTGCAGTCCATGCTGACCCTCGGCGAGGGAAAGCGGCCCCCGATCGTTCGCACCGTGGCAACGGAAGGAACCGGTATCGCCGACCTCGCGGCCTTAGTGGGACAGGCCTCCTGGCCTGTCCAGGACAGGCCGGGAGGCCTGCCCCACGTGACCATCGACCACCTCGGAATCGCCGTGTCGAATTTAGATGCGGCGTTGTCCTTCTATGAGGCTCTTGGGCTAAATGTCGGTCATCGCGAGACCGTGTCCACCGAGAAGGTCCACGTCGCCATGCTCCCCGCCGGCGAGTCGCGCATCGAACTCCTCGCGCCCGCCACGCCCGATTCGACGATCGCCAGGTTTCTCGAAAAGCGCGGGCCCGGCCTGCATCACGTGGCGCTCAAGGTCCCGGACCTTCCCGCCGCGGTCGAACGTCTGCGCGCCTCCGGCGCCCGCCTGCTCAACGAACCGCGCGCCGGCGCCGGCGGCCACCTCTACGTATTCGTGCACCCCGCTTCCACCGGAGGCGTACTGCTGGAACTTATTCAGGAGAGTTGAACTTGAAAGCGGAAATCGGAATCATCGGCGGCAGCGGGCTCTACTCCATGCCCGGCTTCGAAGCTCAGGAAGAGGCGCTCATCGACACCCCGTTCGGCGCGCCTTCGGACAATTTTGTGCTCGGCCAGTTGGCCGGGCGGCGTGTGGCGTTTCTGGCGCGGCACGGGCGGGGACATCGCATCTCCCCTTCGGAGCTGAACTTCCGCGCCAACATCTACGGCATGAAATCGCTGGGGGTGGAGCGCATTATTTCTCTCAGCGCGGTCGGCTCGCTCAAGGATGAACACAAGCCCCTCGATTTCGTGATTCCCGACCAGTTCTTCGACCGCACGCGCGGCCGTGTCTCCACGTTTTTCGGAGAGGGGCTGGTGGCTCACATCAGCTTCGCCGATCCGGTCTGCCCGCAGATGTCGGAGGTGTTGGCCGAGGCCTGCGCGGCCGCCGGCGTCCACGCCAGGAAAGGCGGCACGTATCTCTGTATGGAGGGTCCGGCGTTTTCCACCAAGGCCGAGTCGAACGTGTACCGGAGCTGGGGCATGGACGTAATCGGCATGACCAACCTGCAGGAGGCCAAACTCGCGCGCGAAGCGGAGATCTGCTACGTGACCGTGGCCATGGTGACCGACTACGACTGCTGGCACCCGGATCACGACGCCGTCACCGTGAACGACATCATTGCCAACCTCGTGCAGAATGCCGGGAATGCCTGCCGCGTGGTGGCCGAAGCAGTGGCCGCGATGCCCGCGGCGCGCACCTGCAAATGCGGTTCGGCGCTGTCTCACGCCATCATCACCGACCGCAGCCTGGTGCCGGAAACGACCCGCCGGAACCTGGGGATCCTGATTGACAAGTACTTCGTGTAACCGGATCGCGCGCGAGGTTCTGGAGCAATCGATCGCCGGCAACCCTCCCGTGGCGCTCCCCCGCCTCCTCGCCGAGGAGCCGTGCGGCCAGGCGCTCTTCGGCATCCTCGTGGAAGGACTGGCGGACCGCTTCGAGCCGGCCCTGTGTAAGGCATATGCGAACCTCTTCTCGCAGGCAGTAGCAATGGCGAGGCAGGGAGTGGACGCGGTGTCGCTAGTGGCGCACTACGAGCGCGGCCGAAAGGTACGGTGCATCCAGGGCAGTCCCCGGCGGATCTTCGTGCTCTCGCGCGTGACCCTGGGCGCCGACGTCGCGGTTACCAGCGTGCTGCTTTCCGCCGCCAAGGCGCGCTTTCCGCAATCTGAAATCGTTTTCGCCGGGCCGCGCAAGAACTATGAACTGTTCGCGGGTGACGCCCGCGTGCGCCACGCCCCGGTGGAGTACCGGCGCGGCGGGCTGCGGGAGCGGCTGGCGGTATGGGAGGAGTTGAACGCGCTGCTCTCCGAACCGGACGCCGTGGTCATCGATCCCGATTCCCGGCTGACGCAGCTCGGCATCCTGCCGGTCTGTCCGGAAGATCGGTACCACCTGTTCGACAGCCGCGCCTACGGAGAAGATGGCACGCAGACGCTGCCCGAGCTGGCCGCGCAGTGGGCGTCGGAAACATTCGGCGTAGCGGGCGCCAGGCCCTATGTAGCGCTCGCCGGGCCCGTGGCGCGCGCTCCGCGCATCGCGGTGAGCCTGGGGGTCGGCGAGAACCCCGCCAAGCGCATCCCCGATCCGTTCGAAGAGCAACTGCTCGCGCTGCTTGCTCAGACGGGGCTTCCGCTCGTGATTGATCGCGGCGCCGGCGGCGAAGAGGCCGCCCGCGTCGCCCGGGCGGTCGAGCGCTCGCGCGTGACGGCGCAGTTCTGGGAAGGCAGCTTCGCGGGCTTTGCGGAGATCATTGCCGGAAGCAGCCTCTACGTGGGTTACGATTCCGCCGGGCAGCACGTCGCCGCCGCCTGCGGAGTCCCGCTGGTCAGCATCTTCGCCGGGTTCCCGGCGCCGCGCATGTTCGAACGCTGGCGGCCCGCCGGCGAGCGCTGCACGGTGATCCGCGTGGACCGCCCCGATCCGGCGGAGGTCCTTGAAATGGTCCGGCAGGCGGTTAAACTGTGAGTTTGGGAAATCTCGAACAAGCGCGGGAATGGTTGGAGCAGGCTGCGTCGGTCGCGGTCCTGACCGGTGCGGGCATCTCCGCGGAAAGCGGCATCCCGACCTTCCGCGGCGCCGGGGGCCTATGGAAGGATTACAAGCCGGAGGAACTGGCCACCCCCGAGGCCTTCGCACGCGACCCCAAGCTGGTGTGGGAGTGGTACGACTGGCGGCGCGGCCTCATCGCCAAGGCCGTTCCCAACGCGGCGCACAAGGCCCTGGTGCAGGTGGAAATCCGCAAGCCCCGTTTCACCCTGATCACTCAGAACGTGGACGGCCTTCACGACCTGGCCGGCAGCGGCAAGATCCTCAAGCTCCACGGCGATATCTGGCGCATGCTCTGTACCACCTGCGGCGCGAACTTTCCGAACCGGCGGGTACCGCTGCCCCGCATCCCTCCGCACTGCGCCTGCGGCGGCATGGCGCGGCCCGGCGTGGTCTGGTTCGGCGAACCGCTGCCCGAGGGCATGATGAAAGAGGCCGAACACGCCGCCGCTGCGGCCGAAGTCTTCCTGGTGATCGGCACTTCGGCGGTCGTGTTCCCCGCCGCCAGTCTGATCCCCTACGCCAAGCAGGCCGGGGCCCGCGTGATCGAGATCAACACCGAGCCGACTACCGCCACGGCGATCGTCGACTGCGCCCTGCACGGCCTGGCCGCCGAGTTATTGCCGAAGCTGCTCTAGGTTTGGAGACGCGACCTGGGCGGATCCACCGACCAATCCAGGCCGCGGCGGGCCTTAATCGCCGCGAGATCCAGTTGCGCCAGGGCTTCGTGGTTCTCGGGCAGAAGTAGTTCCCAAAGCGGAAAGAAGTCTTCGCCTACCTCGAGGCCCTCCAGCCCGCCGTGCGGGCCGTACAGAATCTCGTGGCATGCTTCCAAGCCGCGCCGGCAGAGCTCTTCCGCCATTTCGGCAAGGTCATCGAGTTGGATCATGGCTCGCCTCCCTGGTTGTGAATTGCCGCTACCGGATCCCCGCTAATTCCTGCAGCAGGTGCCAGTTCTCCAGCCGCTCCTCCTGTGTTGCAAGGAGGGTCGCGGAGGGATTGCCGTCTTTGTCGAACTGCTTCGCGAACCGGCCCTCGGTGCGCGCGAAATACACAAAGTCGATTCGCTCGCCGGTCTTGGGATGAACGTACCAATCGTCTTTGACGTTGGGATTGCCCACCAGGCTGAGGCGCTCCTTGAACCGCGAGCCTTTGCGTGGATCGTAGATGAACACCGGGAACGATCGCGAATCGGCGGCCAGTTTGGCCTGGTGCTCGGCCATGTTATCGCCCACGCCGTGTTCCGGCTGGCATGTGGTGAACACGTTGATGATGGCGGGGCCCGAGAACTGGTTGGCTTCCATCACCGCCTTGTAGAAATGGTTCATGTGGGCGCAGGTGGTTTGGGCCACATAAACATCTTTGTGCATCATGCAGATGTTGCCCAGCTCCTTGCGGTTCTCCTTCTTTCCGGAGATGGCGCTGCCGTGGTAGCTCATCTTGGCGTCCTGGCCCTTGAACGAACTGGTGGACGCCTGGCCGCCGGTGTTGGAGTAAACCTGCGTGTCCAGCACCAGCACCTTAATATCGGCGCCCGACGCGAGCATGCGCGAGAGCGCCTGGAAGCCGATGTCGAGCATGGCGCCGTCACCGCCCACGATCCAAAGGCGCTTGTTGGCCCAGCCCAACTGATCCCAGCGCGCGCGCACTCCCATGGCATCGGCCGGCGCGTTCTCGAACAGCGAATTGGTCCACGAAACACGATACGGGTTGTAAGGATAGGTGGACGTGTAGACCGTGTTGCAGCCGGTAGCCGCCACAATCCCGACGTTCTCCTGGCCGTAGAGGAAGCCGGTGGCCGCCAGCATCATGCGCAGCGCCGTAGCTTCTCCGCATCCCATGCAGGATCCCGCGCCGCCCACGTAGAGGAGCGAGCGCTCGGCCAGCATCATGTCCGCCAGGGCTTTCTCATTGACAAACCTGGCGGGGGTTTCAGGCATGGCCTTGTACATCTCGAAGGCCGTGCGATACCACTTCATGTTCTGGTCGTTCTTGCGAATCATCTTGAGGGCGTTGTGGTCTCCGCAGGCATCCACGCATTCGGCGCACCCCTTGCATTTGGTCGGGTCGATGAAGATACCGAACTTGCCGCCCCCGAGGCCTTTCTTCTCGAGGACGTTGTAGTATTTGTTCGTCACCGTCCACTGCGCGGCCATATTTTGGCGAACCGTCTCATCGGTGATCCCCGCGAGGTGCTGGTCGAGGGTCCCGGGCTCCGCCACCTTGCCCAGAATCGCCGTATCGGGACACTCGGTGACGCATTCCATACACCCCACGCAGTTCTCGCCGATGAATTCGGGGATGTCGGGCGCGATGTAGCTGAAGTCGCGGAGCGCTCCCGTGCCCGCCGGCACGACGCTGCGGGCCGACTGATCGTCCGCCGGGAGACCCCTTTCAGCGAGGCCGCTGTTGTACGCGCCGACCACGCGCTCGTTGAAATCGGCGATGTCCACCACATGGGCCCGAATGTCTTCGAGCCTTGCTTCGAAGGGGATCGTTGCCATCTTAGTGACCTCCTGCCTGCATTACCCGGAGTGCGGCGTTGGCGTTGTCGGCCTCGGCGGTGGAAAGCATCACTTCACGCGGCACTTCGATGACTTCGTGGTAGCCTCGCCGGACCGCTTCGAGGTTATCCTGCACCACGCGCTCCCCGCGCTTGCCGAAATATTTCCGCAGCGACTTTTCGGCTCCGTGAAAGACGTCTTCCTCGCTGAGCGCCAGTTCTTTTTGGAAGGGCGTGATGCGCAGGAAGATTCCGAGCAGCACGATGCCCTGCATGCGCTGCTGCAGGTCGGCGCGCGAGGAGACGGTTTGCGCAATCCCTACCGTATCGAGCGCGAACAGGCGCACGTTCTTGTCGGCCATGGTCTTGCGCGCCCAGGCCGGGATCGACGCCCAGATTTCGGCCGGGTCCTGCCTCTGGCTCTGCACAAAGACCATACCGCCCTCGGTGATCCCCATCAGGGGGTTCTCCAGGTTGAAGGCGTTCACGTCGTTCAGGGCCGCGAATTCCACGTGTTCCAGTTCGGAGTGCACGCGGATGTGCCGGCTCGCCACCGTCAGATAGTAAGTGGTGGGCAGACCTTTCTTCTCCGACCCGTACTTGGGATAAGCCTGCACGTCCATGCCGAAGACCTCGCCGGCGATGGTGGCGATGACCTTGTTGGTGGTGACCGAACCGTAGCCGCCCACGGAATGGCCGCGCATGGAAAACGAGCCGGGCGAGCGCACGTCGGGGTCGGCAGTCGCGGGGAGCGCCGTTTCGTGCTTGATGCCCACAGTGAAGTAGTGGCGCGGCTGCGGGCTGCGCAGGTTCTCCACCATGGCAATAAAATCTCGCGCGCGCACGTCGCGGCTGCCGAGACCCGCCGAGCCGCCGGTGAACTTCGGCATACGGTGGATCGCCGGGTAGCCCGGCGTGCCCGCCATGGCGTCCGCGAACGCCGCCTTGATCTCACAAAGCTGGGGGTTCGACTGCATCATCGGAATGTCCAGCCGCTCGATGACGGCGACGCCTTTGACGTGCCGCAGGGCGCGGACGATCTCCCCCGACGGAAACGGCCGGAAGCAGGTGAGGTGCAGGAGACCGGCCTTCAGACCGAGCCGCTCGCGCATGTAATCGACGGCGGCCTCGGCGGTTTCCATCATGCAGCCCGAACCCACGATGGCGTAGTCGGCGTCTTCGAGGCGGTAGGGCATTACTACGTCATAGCGGCGGCCCGTCAGGCGTCCGAACTCCGCCATCACGGATTTCAACACCGGCAGAACCTGGTCGTAGTAGAGGCGCTGCGCGATCTTCCCCTTCATGTAGCTGTCCTGGTTCTGGACGACGCCCGACATCAGGGGGATCTGCGGGTCCATGAGATTGCGAATGCGCTCCGAAGGGTGGCCGGCGAACAGCTTCATCATCTCCGGTTCGGGCAGGCGGACGTTCTCGATGGTGTGCGTGGTGAGAAAGCCGTCCTGCACGTTCAGGAACGGGGTCTCCGATTCTTCTGCAGTGCGCCGGGAGATGAGCGCGAGGTCGCCCGCTTCCTGGGCGTTCCGCGCGAACAGCACGCCCCACCCGCAATCGGCCACACCGTACACGTCGTCGTGCCCCGCGTGGACATTCAGGGAATGAGAAGTGAGGGCGCGGGCGCCGATATGGAACACGATGGGAAGGCGCTTTCCGGAAATGGTGTAAAGGACCTCCTTCATCAGGATCAAACCTTGTCCCGAGGTGAAGTTCGTGACCCGTCCGCCCGCCACCGCGAAGCCCTCACACGTGCTGGCCGCGCTGTGCTCGGACTCAGGCTCGATGAAGGCGAGATCCTCGTCCCAGAGGTTGCGGGTTCCGTTCGCGACCTCTACCTGGTAGCCGCCGCCCATGGTCGTGGATGAAGTGATCGGATAAGCGCAGGCGCCTTGTGTGATATGGGTTTCCACCCAGACCACCATGCCCGCACCGTCGGAAGTCGTAGGAATTCCGGGGAATTGCGGCTTTGCTTCAATCCCGGTGGCGTACGCAGAAGTTTCCGGCGGCGCCCCGCTGAGCACAGTACCCATGTTGCCCCTCCTCGCATAAAAAAATGAGGCCGGTAGCATGAGCGCCCGGAACAGTAATCGCTTAGCAGCTCAGCATCCGCGAGGGGCCTTTTTTCGTTGGCAGTAGGCTATCAGATTTTGAACGGCAGAGGAAGGGGTTAGTTGTGGGTGTCCGTGCTTTACTGAAACTCGATGTCCGCGATCACCATCTGGGGCATCGCCTGGTTCCAACTATCCGGTACGTTGTCGAAGGCCAGCCGGAATGGCTTCGTTTCCCCGGGCGCGAGTTTGCCCATCTTCGTGCTCACGATCGGCACGCGCTCCCGGAGCACCACCAGGCCGGCGGGATCGTAAAAGACACAGTTGATCTCCACCACTTCGAGGACGCGATCGCCGGTGTTCTGAATGTTGCCTGTAATTTCCACCACCGACTGCTTCAGGTAGCTCTCGTGGGCCTCCATCTTGGGAGACTCCGGGGATTTTCCGTCGGCGGAGACGAACTTCAGATACTTCACATACTCTTTGGCCGGGCCGGTGAGTGGAGGCGGCGGCGCGGGTGGACGGTTGGCCGCCTGGTTGAGGTACAAAAAACCCGCCAGTCCGGCGATTCCCACGATCCCCATCACGATCGCAATCGGGGGAATCGACGCCTGCTTCTTCTCGGGTACGGTCTTATTTGCCGCCAACGGTCATCTCTCCAATTTTGAGCGTGGGCGCGGCCATGGATCCGCGGAACTCCAGGTCTGACCCGACCGCTTCGAGGCCGGCCAGCATGTCCTTCAGGTTACCGGCGACGGTGACTTCGGATACCGCATGGGTCAACTCCCCATTGCGAATCCACAGGCCTGCCGCCCCGCGAGAATAATCGCCGGTTACGATGTTGACGCCGAAGCCCATCAGCTCGGTCACGTAAAAGCCGTTCGCCACGCCCGCGATCAGCTGTTCCGCCGTTTGGACGCCCTTTTCGATGAAAAAGTTCCCGTGCCCGATTCCGGCATTGCCGGTCAGCCCGCGCGAAGCGTTGCCGGTCGTTCTCAGCCCCAGTTTCCGCGCGGCGTAGCTGTTCAGCAGGTAGCTCTTGAGCACGCCGCGCTCGATCACCACCGTTCGGCGCGAAGGAACGCCCTCGTCATCGAACGGCGAGGTGCCGAACAGGCCGGGGATCGTGGCGTCATCGATCACGGTCACGTTGTCGTTCGCCACCTTTTCGCCGAGTTTTCCGGCCAGGAACGATTCGTGGCGGTAGATCGCCATGCCGTGGACCGCGTCGAAGATGTTGTCGAGCAGGGAGCGGGCCGTATTCTGGTCGAAGATCACGGGGACCTTCTGGGTCGGCACCTTCACCGGATTGAGCCGCCGCAGCGCACGTGCGGCCGCTTTGCGTCCCACGTCCGCGGCCGGTTCCAGGCCGCGGAAATCACGGGCCATGGTGTACCAGTAGTCGCGCTCCATCGATTCCCCGTCGCGGGCCACCGGGACGGCGCTGAGCGAGCAGTAGCTGCTGCGGTACTCGCCGGCAAATCCGCGTGAGTTGGCAAAGACGTGGCGGCCCACGTGGCTGTCGAAAGAGGCGCCTTCGGAATTGAAGATTCGCGGGTCGGCCGAAAGCGCCGCCTCCTCGGCCTCCCTGGCGCTCTCCACCTTCAAACCGGTCTCGAGGCCGGCAACGTCCGGCGAGTAGAGCCCCAGGTCGCCCGGGATGCTGCCCAGCTCTTCGGGAGCCGGCAGGCCCGCGTGCGGGTCCTCCGTGGTGATATCGGCCAGTTCGACGGCCGATTTCACCATGTGTTCGATGCCCGCCGGGGAAAGGTCGGAAGTGTACGACGAGCCGGTGTGCTTGCCGCGCAGAATGCGCAATCCGGCGCCGCGCGAGCCGGCCTCCTTCAGGTTTTCGAGCTCGCGCATCCGCACGTTGGCGGAGAACTCTTCACCCTCGGCGATGGTGCACTCGGCGTCGGTGGCGCCCAGCACCAGCGCGCGCCGCACGACGTCATTGGCCAGTTCGAGCAGGTTCAAGCGGTTCCTCCCACGGTCATGCGGTCGATCTTGATCGTCGGGATGCCGACTCCCACCGGGACGCTCTGCCCTTCCTTGCCGCAGGTCCCGATGCCCTCGTCGAGCCTCAGGTCGTTGCCGACCATGCTCACGTACTTGAGCGCTTCGGGTCCGTTCCCGATCAGGGTGGCGTTGCGCACCGGCCGGGTGAGTTTGCCATCTTCGATGAGGTAGCTTTCGGAGGCCGAAAACACGAAGTTGCCGCTGGTGATATCCACCTGGCCGCCGCCGAAGTTGGCGCAGTAGAGGCCCTTCGGCACGGAGCGGATGATGTCTTCGGGCTGGCTTTCGCCCGCCAGCATGAAAGTGTTGGTCATGCGGGGCATGGGAATGTGGGCGTAGCTCTCGCGCCGGCCGCTGCCGGTGGAAGCGGAGTGCAGCAGGGTGGCGCTCAGCTTGTCCTGCAGGTATCCGCGGAGAACGCCGTTCTCGATCAGGACGTTGCGGCGGGTCGGCTGTCCTTCGTCATCGACGTTCAGGGAGCCGCGCCTGCTTCCGATGGTGCCGTCGTCGATCACGGTGCAAAGTTCGCTCGCGACCTTCTGGCCAATGCGGCCGCTGAAAGCCGAAACTCCCTTGCGGTTGAAATCGGCTTCGAGGCCGTGGCCCACGGCTTCGTGCAGCAGGATGCCGGGCCATCCCGGACCGAGCACCACGGTCATTTCGCCGGCCGGGGCGTCCACTGCGTCCAGCATGGCGATGGCCTCCCGCGCCGCTTCAGCGGCGAAGTGCTCGGGAGTCTTCTCGTTGAGGAAGAAGCCCAGTTCCACGCGTCCCCCGCCCCCGGCATGGCCGCGCTGCGGCGCGCCGCCGTTTTGACGCGCCAGGGCCGAGACGCTCAGCCGAGCCAGGGGCTGGCGGTCCAGCGTGAGCAGGCCGTCGCTCGTGGCTACCATCACGTGGCGCAGGTTGTCGGCATACATGGCCTGCACCTGAAAGATGCGGGAATCGTACGCGCGGGCCGACCGGTCGGCGCGTTTCACCAGTTCCACACGCTCGGAAAACGCCGTTTCGGTAGGGGCGGTAAATACCGGATAAAGGTTGTGGTGCCGGCCCTCGTGAAGGGCGAACTTGTCCACCTTGCTCGGCCCGGCGGCGATATGGGCAGCCACCAGGGCGGCTTTCCGGATCTTTTCCGGGGAAAGATCGTCGCTGTAGGCGTACCCGGTGCGCTCGCCGGAGATCACCCTTATCCCGACCCCCATGGAAACGCCTTGCGCCGCGCTCTTCACCATGGATTCGTCGATGCTGATGGAACTGGTCAAAAGATATTCGAAGTAGAGATCCGCGTAATCGCCGCCCTGCGACAGCGCTTCCGACAGGTACCCCTCGAGATCCTGCCGCGTCAGGCCGAAACGCGCCGCAAAGATGGAGTCTGAAAACTGCATACCTTCAGGCTAGCAGGGATGGGGTGGGAGCGGCGCGAACAACCGGCCTACGCCCTCCCTGAGTCAGCCGGCGATTTGCCATAATAGTTAACAATTTAGCCGCGCAGGCGAAGGGAGGCCTCCCGGGTACCCGGATGGCGCACGGTGCGGATAGGAGGTATTCTGTACTACGGTGATGAGCCCGGGGTGGTTTTTGCGTTTCCTTCCAAAGCTTTGTAACCTGTCTAGTTGCTGGTACGCCTATGCAGACGGAACAAGAGCCCGTTCCCGGATGCCGGCACTAATGGTGCGGCATGCTGGTTGATTTCGAGCTGATCAAGCGCGCGCAGAAAGGTGATAGCGCAGCCTTTAACGAAATCGTACTGGCGTACCGGAAGCGGATTTTGGGGACGATCAACCGTTTGATCGCCCGCCCGGAGGATGTCGAGGATGTCGCGCAGGAAGTTTTCTTGCGGCTCTATTTTTCCCTCGATCAACTGCGGACGGCGGAGGTCTTTGAACCGTGGCTTTATCGCCTGACGGTGAATGCGGCTTACGATTACCTTCGCAAGCAGCGCCGCCGCCAGGAATACCGGATGTCCGACCTTTCGGAGCAGCAGGTGATACTGGCCGACGCTCTCGCGGGCGGCAAGGCGGACCAGGACGAACAGCATCAGAAGAAGATCCGGGAAGCGGTCGATTCGCTGCTGGGAGCGGTATCGGAAGCGGATCGGATCCTGCTCATGTTGAAAGAAGTAGAAGGCCTTTCGTTGAAGGAACTTGAAAAGATTTACAAGGTCAACGAAAATGCTCTGAAGGTCCGGCTCTTCAGGGCCCGGCAGCGGGTTCTGAAGGCCTTTGGCGAATCGGAGAAGTCGGACAAAAAAGAAGCAGCCAAGTGAAGTAGTTGGCAGCAGAGGAGTTATGGAGCAAAATCGCGGCAGCGACGAACAAGAGCTCGACCACCTGTTGCGGGTGTATGCCGAAGCGTGCCGGGCACCGGAAGCGAGCGCCAATTTTATGCCGAATCTCTGGCAGCGGATCGAGTCCCGCCAGAGTTTCACGTTTTCTTTCCAGCGGATGGCTAACGCGCTGGCAACTGCCGCCGTTGCGTTTTCGATCGCGCTGGGCGTCTACATGTCCATGCCGCACAACAACCCGAGCTACGCCAACCAGAGCTACATAGAGGCCCTGGCGGACGCCAACCCGGTGGATGCCCCGGATATCGTGGGGCCCGTCCGCCTCGATCCCGACGCGGGGAAATAGTCTAAAGCGATGCCGAAATCAAAGATTTCCGCGTTGCTCTCGCTGTTGCTGGTTTTTGCGAGCGGGGCGTTGGTCGGCGTGGTCGGCTATCGTCTTTATACGGTGAATACCGTCGTGACTGCTCCCCCACCGCGTGGGACGCAACGGCTCGATCCGGAGGAGGCCCGCCGGAGGCTGATCGCGGACCAGCGCGAGAAGATCGGGCTGGATGATCAGCAGGTCTCCGAGCTCAACCGCATCTACGACGAAACGCGTCAGGCTTTCGACCAGTTGCACAAGGAAGGAAGCGCCAAAAGCCGGGCCATCTGGGACAAACAGAAAGAAGAAGTTCGCGCCATCATGAAGCCCGACCAGGTGGCGCTTTATGACAAATGGCAGGCAGAGCGCGACGCCATGCACAAGCGGGAACGGGAGCGCCGGCAGGCCTCAGGCGAAGGCAAGAAGTAAAATCTCTGCCAGGAAATCACAAGGGGCCGGACAACTCGAACGGTTGTCCGGCCCCTGAACTTTTTGGTACGGGAAGGTCTACGTGGTCAGAGCCTTCTTGGCGCCACGGGTAGCCTTGTACTTCCTTTCGAACCGATCGACGCGTCCGGCAGTGTCTATCAGTTTCTGGCGGCCGGTGAAGAACGGGTGGCAGGAAGAGCAGATTTCCACACGGATATCGCCCTTGTGCGTGGAGCGGGTCTTGAAGGTGTGGCCGCAGGCGCAGATCACATTGATTTCGTTGTAAGCGGGGTGAATACCAGCCTTCATTTTGTTACGGGGATTCCTTTCGAAGATTCCAGTGTAACACGAACCCCCGTGACCCGAGGGGCCACGGGGGCAGGTAGCCTTGGATTAAGCCTGAGGCTGAGCTGACACAAGAGGCAGCCGGTCCACAGGAACGTGACCCCGCCACTGGACGGAGTCGGCTACATTAGCAGGTCGACTTCAGCAGTCGGCCACCTCTCGCGGTCGTTTACTACTTTCCATAATTTTGCTGGACCACCTCCTTTTCCAGTGATGGATCTATGCTCGCATGCGTCCCGCCGGATTGTCAATATGGTTTTGCGGAGACCCCAAAATAAGTACCATGCATTGTTCGGGTTACGACATAGGCTGCGGGTACCGCATCTAGAGATGCCGGGCCGCGAAACGGCACATCGCAAGGCCATCCATAAGGTTAAAGGGAAACTGCCCGGTCGTATAATGGCCGCAAGGCAGGGTAAAGACCTGGTGCGGCAACTTCAGCTCGCGGAAGCTGTTCAGAACCTGTTGGGAATAGACCGGCAGAAACGTGCTGTCATGGCGCGCCCAGATCAGCAGGTTGTGCATTGACCGGCCCTGCATCCGCCGGAGATAGCTGGCAGGGCTGATCACGGCCCAGTAGCGCCGCAAATCGTCCTGGCTGACGTGTTCGCCCAGCCTGCGGCCGATGTGCTGCGTCGAAAGGCCGGTCCAAACCACGTCGGAGAAGTACATCGACACGTGGTTGAAGATCCCTACAGAGACACGCCGGTCGTGGGCGGCCGCAATGAAGGCGACGCAGGAGCCCAGGCTCGTGCCGAGAATCCCCAGCCGTTCATAGCCCTGCTGCTCGAGCCAGTCCAGACAGGCGCGGCTGTCCACGACGGATTGGCGGCCCGCATGGATCGTGCGGCCCACGTTGCTCGAGACGTGGTAGTCGGCGCGCTGCAACTCCGGCGGCATGCGCTCCGCGTGATACGCCATGGACACACGCAGCGCGCTGATTCCGAACCGGTTCAACAGCTTCGCGAGGCCCACGTGGCCATCCGCTCCGGCGTTCCACTGCGGCAGCACGACCAGGGCGCGGCGGGGGCCTTTAGCGGCGGGAAACCAGGAGGCATGCACCTGGTCGTTCTCGGGATAGGGGGTCCGGACGGGACTCGTGAACGTCAGGATCCCATTCTGCAGGCGGTAGTCGCGAACCGGTTCGTAGGCGAAGAAGCGGTCGGAACCGGCTACCGCCTTGGCCGCGAATTGCTCAACCCATTGCGGGGCATCGCCGTTGACGTCGGCGGGGCAGTCAGGAAATCCGATGGAATGAAGCCAATCCGCGCCCCATTCGAAGGGGCGAACCACGCGGTTCGTATCCTGTGTGGCAAGTTTCCGCTCCCACCGGTCCATCCACCGAGCATAAAGTCCCATGATGTCGTGAACGAATCAGTGTATCAAAGTGGGCAAAGGGACAAAAAAAAGCCCCACCCCGGTAGATGGAGACCGGAGTGGGGACGGACAAGCCCAGACGAGGCAACTCACCCAAAGCTCTAAAAAATTCCCTGAACCAAACCCACCGTCTTACATTGCAAGCGGCTGGCCAACCGTAACTCACTGATATCACTAGATAACTATCCGTATTCCTCCAG
The DNA here is from genome assembly GCA_963778675.1 of Bryobacterales bacterium. GTDB lineage: Bacteria > Acidobacteriota > Terriglobia > Bryobacterales > Bryobacteraceae > CAWCDJ01. The sequence goes on along the minus strand of CAVZVI010000014.1, from coordinate 126,651 downwards.
AATTCGGGAGTATCGGCCTACAGTTTTCCACAGAACCGCAGGCACGGTACAATCGAACTCTGTGAGCCTGGCTCCAACGAATACGGCGGCCGACCCGGTGGTCCGGCCGGTGGGTGAGACGGCTCTTGCCGGATTCCTGCTCTCCGGATTCCTGATGGCGCTGCTGGGGGCGATTCTGCCGGCCTGGGGCTATCACCGGGATCCGGCCGACTTTACCGCCGTCGGCAACTACTTTCTGAGCCTGGCCGTGGGGATTGTCGCCTCGGTGGCGGTGGCACGGCCGATCCAGGCACGCAAGGGTCTCTCGTTTCTGCTGGTGTTCGCCTGTGCGCTGGCGTCGCTCGCGTTGGCCTATCTGGCCCTGGTGTCGCCGCCGCTTTCCGAATGGTGGCGTGTGGCGGGCCTTCTGGTACTGGGCGTCTCCGCCGGGTTGCTCAACGTGAGCCTCTTCCACGCCGTCTCGCCCCGTTATCAGGGCGCGGCCGCGGCTACGATCAACCGGGGCGGCATCTGGTACGGGCTGGGGTGCCTGCTGGCGACTCTCCTGGTGGCCGGAACATTCTATGCCTACACGGTGCCCACCATCCTGATCTTCATGGCGGTGGTGCCGGCGGCTTTCGCGGGATTGTATGCGCGCGCCGGCTACATCGCACCGCCCGCCGGCACGCAGCCGGGCTTGAGGCAGGCACTTCAGGACTTTCGAAGCCCGGGCGCGGTGCTCTTCGCGCTGCTCCTGTTCTTTCAATTCGGGAATGAATGGTCGATCGCCGGGTGGCTGCCGCTGTTCCTCATCCGCCGTGTAGGTTTAAGCCCGAGTTCCGCGCTGCTGACGCTGGCCCTGTACTGGTTGTTTCTCATGGCCGGCAGGCTGGGGGCGGTGGCGATCCTGCCGCGCGTGCGGCACGGCCGGCTGCTGATGGGGAGCGTCCTGGCCGCGCTGTTCGGCTGTCTCATCCTGTATTCGACGAACAACTGGTTCGGCGCGGCGAACGGTGCGTTCTTCCTGGGGGCCGGCTACGCGAGCATCTATCCGCTGGTGGCCGAGGCGATCGGGCGGCGGTTCCCCTATTACCATCCGGGCTTCTTCAACGGCATCTTTTCCCTGGCCCTGGTGGGCGGTCTTCTGGCGCCCGCAACCCTTGGATACGCGGCGGAGCAGTTCGGAGTCGGGGTGGTCATTCTGATCCCGCTGGTAGGGACGCTGACCGTGATGACCCTGCTGCTGTTGATCTGGCTGGAATCGAAAGTGACCGGAAGATGAGGAGCCCGGGCCGGTTTGCAGCGGCCGCGCTGGCAGCGGCGCTGGTCTCGCAGGCGTTCGGGGCTTCGCTGGCCGAGAGTGTCGAGCGCCTGATTTCCTCATCGTTGGCGGCACGGACCGCTTTCTGGGGGATCGAAGTGGTCGATCTCGCAAGCGGGAAGACGCTCTACGAGTCGAATCCGGACCACTACTTCGTCCCCGCCTCGAACACCAAGCTGTTCACGACCGCGTTGGCGCTCGAGCGGCTGGGCCCGGACTACACGTTTCAGACCCGGGTGCTGGCGGATGCGCTGCCGGACGCGGAAGGACGGGTTCAGGGACCGCTGCGGCTGATGGGCGGGGGCGATCCGAACCTCTCGGGACGCGCGGTTCCTTACCGCATGGGATCGGCCGCCGGCGATCCTCTGGCCGCCATCGACGCGCTGGCGGACCAGGTCGCTGCCCGCGGCGTGAAACGCGTGGAAGGCGATGTCGTCGGCGACGACACCTGGTATGTCTGGGAGCCCTATGCCGCCGGGTGGGGTATCGAAGATCCGGAGTCCGACGACGGGCCGCCGGTATCCGCGCTGACGTTGAACGACAACGTCCAGACCATCACGGTGCGGCCGGGCTCGCGCGAAGGGGACCTGGCGGCGATCTCGCTCAGCCCGGCGATCGAGTTCTACCGGATCGACAACCGCGTCCGGACCACGGCGGCGGGCAGCGAGCGGAAGGTTTACTTCGACCGCGTGCCGGGAAGCCGGCAGGCACGCCTGTGGGGCACGATCCCGCTGCGGGACCGTGGGCTGGACCTGCTGGCCGGGATCGAGGACCCGGCCGAGTACGCGGCCCGTGCACTGCGGCAGGCGCTCGAAGACCGGGGGATCACGGTAGAGGGCGGCGCAATCGCCAGGCATCGCTATCCCTACGAGGTCGACGACCTGGAGCAAGCCCCCGCCTCACCCGCGCAAGCCGGGGTGGAACTGGCCCGGCTGGTTTCGGCGCCGCTGCTCGAAGACCTGCGGATCACCGACAAAGTCAGCCAGAATCTGCACGCGGAGCTGGCGCTGCGGGCGGTGGGCCGGGCGCGCCGTAACGTGGGGAGCTTCGAGGCAGGACTGGAAGAGCTGAAGGCTTTTCTGGCCGAGGCCGGCGTCGCGCCGGAGGCTTACAACTTTCGCGACGGCTCGGGGCTGGCGCGCCTCAACCTGGTGACGCCGGCGGCGGTCGTCCAGCTTCTGCGGTATATGTGGAGCACTCCCCAGCGGCAGGAGTGGCTCGGGCTGCTGCCGGTGGGCGCGGTGGATGGCACGCTGAGCTCGCGGTTCGGGGAAAGCCCGGCGGCGGGACGGGTCCACGCTAAAACCGGCTCGCTCTCGCACGTCAGCGCGCTTTCGGGGTACATCGAGCGGCAGAACGGAAAATGGGTGGCATTTTCCATCCTGGTGAACAACGCCAACTCCCGTTCCGCCGATGTGCGTGGCGTGATGGACCGGATTTGTAATCTAATATTAGAGAAGGAATAGCCGCCATGCCCATTTACGAATACCGCTGCCAGGATTGTGGAACCAAGTTCGAGAAGCTGGTTCGCCGGAGCTCCGACGTACCCGAGATCGAGTGCCCGTCGTGCGGGCAGAAGCGCCTGGAACAGGAGCTTTCCACGTTTGCGGCTCACGCCAACGGCGGGACCAAGCAATCCGAGATGCCGTCGTGCCCGAGCGGGCGGTGCAGCAACCCGGGCATGTGCGGAATGAACTTCAACTGAGGGCCTGTCCGCTTCACTGCCAGGCGCCGACTACGGAGTGCAACTCCCGCAGCTTGCGCCAGAAATCGCCCAGCAGGTCCAGGCGCAGCGCGTTCGGGCCATCGGAGAGCGCCTGCTCGGGGCGGTCATGCACCTCTACGAAGATACCGTCCACTCCCGCGGCCACGGCGGCTCGCGCCAGCGTCTCGATGAATTGCGGCTGGCCGGCCGACGCCGCTCCCGCGCCGCCCGGAAGCTGCACCGAGTGGGTCGCGTCGAAGACCACGGGCCAGCCGGCATCGCGCATCACTTTCAGCCCGCGCATATCCACCACCAGGTTGTTATAGCCGAAGCTCGAGCCGCGCTCCGTGAGCAGCACCTGGGGATTGCCCGTGGAGGCCACTTTTTCCGCGGCGTGGCGGATATCGTGCGGCGCCACGAACTGGCCCTTCTTGATGTTGACGATGCGGCCGGTCCGGCCGGCGGCCAGCAGCAGGTCGGTCTGGCGGCACAGGAACGCGGGGATCTGCAGAATGTCCGCGACTTCGGCCGCCGCCTCGGCCTGCGCCGGCTCGTGGATATCGGTCAGGATCGAATAACCGGCCGCCTTCAGAGTGCCCAGGATGCGCAACCCCTCGCTCACGCCGGGCCCGCGGTAGGCGCCGGCGCTGGTGCGATTCGCCTTGTCGAACGAAGCCTTGAACACGAACCGGCCCGCCGCGGCGGCGATGCTCCGCGCCATGAAGTGGACGTGCTCTTCGCTCTCGATGACGCACGGGCCGGCGATCAGCACCAGCGGCCGGCCAGGTCCGAATTCGCTGAACTCAATCGGCACGGGAGAACAGCGGCTCTTCCGCGGGCCGCGAGGCGCTTCATGCGATAGTCGTAAGCCGCGCCGATGAAGGCGCGGAACAGCGGGTGCGGCTCCATGGGCTTCGACTTGAACTCGGGGTGGAACTGGCAGCCGAGGAACCAGGGGTGGCCGGCGATCTCGCAGATCTCGACGTAGGTGTTGTCGGGCGTCTCGCCGGTAATCCGCAGGCCGGCCGCCTTCAGGCGGTCTTCGTATTCGCGGTTGAACTCGTAGCGGTGGCGGTGGCGCTCGTGGATTTCGCGGTTCCCGTAGGCGCGGAACGCAAAACTATCGGGCGCCAGGCGGCAGGGCCAGCTTCCCAGCCGCATGGTTCCGCCGAGTTCGTCCACCCCTTTGAGCTCGCGCAGCTTGAAGATCACGCGGTGCGGCGTGCCGGGGTTGAACTCCGTGGAATCGGCATCCTCGAGCCCGCATACATTGCGGGCGAATTCGATGACCAGAGTCTGCATCCCGAGGCAGATCCCGAAGTACGGCACCTTGCGCTCGCGGGCGAAGCGGATGGCGTTGAGCATGCCGTCAATGCCGCGCTTGCCGAAGCCGCCCGGCACGAGAATGGCATCGTAGTCTTCGAGCTGCTTTTCCCATTCCTCGCCGACCACGCCTTCGGCCTCGACCCAGTTGATGTTCACCTTCAACTGGTGCGCCAGGCCGCCGTGCAGGAGGGCCTCTTTCAGGCTCTTGTAGGAATCCTCGTACTCCACGTACTTGCCGACGATCGCGATGGAGACCTCGTCGCGCGGATTCTTCAGCCGTTCGAGCATGGCGGTCCAGCGGCTCAGGTCGCGCGGCGGCGGGGAGTCGATGCGCAGCAGGCGCAGGACAATCTCGTCCACGCCCTCGTTGGCGAACGATAACGGGACTTCGTACACCGATCCCACGTCGCGCGCCGTGACCACGGCTTCGACGTCCACATCGCAGAACAGCGCGATCTTCTCTTTCATCTCCTGCGAAATGAAGCGCTCGGACCGGCAGATCAGGATGTCCGGCTGGATACCGATGGCGCGCAGTTCCTTGACGCTGTGCTGGGTGGGCTTGGTCTTCAGCTCCTGCGCGGCGGCGATCCAGGGGACCAGCGTGACGTGGACAAACAGGCAGTTGCCGCGGCCCTGCTCATGCCGCATCTGGCGGATGGCCTCCAGGAACGGCAGGGACTCGATATCGCCGACGGTGCCGCCGATTTCGGCGATCACGATGTCGACGTCCTGCGCCACGCGCTTGAGAGCGGCCTTGATCTCGTTGGTGACATGAGGGATGACCTGTACGGTCTTGCCGAGATAGTCGCCGCGCCGTTCGCGGGCGATGATCTGCTCGTAGATGCGGCCGGAGGTGAGATTGTTGCTTTGGGTAAGCCTGGCGTGAGTAAAGCGCTCGTAGTGGCCGAGGTCCAGATCGGTCTCGGCGCCGTCGTCGGTGACGAAGACCTCACCGTGCTGGAACGGGCTCATCGTTCCCGGGTCCACGTTCAGGTACGGATCGAATTTCTGGCACGTTACCTTCAGGCCACGGCTTTCCAGGAGGCAGCCCAGCGATGCCGCCGCGATCCCTTTTCCCAGGGAGGAAACCACGCCGCCCGTCACAAAAATGAATTTCGCCATCCTCAGCTCATCCCTCGCATCGAAGTTTCGAACCACATGGAGACCCGCTCGAGATCGGCGGGTGTATCCACGCCCAAAGAGTCGTACTCGGTTTCGACCACGCGAATCCGGCGCCCGTTTTCGATCGCCCGCAACTGCTCCAACCGCTCGGCCTGCTCCAGCGGCCCGACTGGCAGCGTCGGATATTCCAGCAAGAAGTCTCGCCGGTAGACATACAGACCGATGTGTTTGAAATAGGACGGCGAGCCGGCCGCGGCGCGATCCCGCTCGTAGGGGATCGGGCAGCGCGAAAAGTAGATCGCATCGCCGGTGCGATCGGTCACCACCTTCACCACGTTCGGATCGGAAATCTCCCGCGGATCCTCGATCCGTTTCTTGAGCGTCCCCATGACGATTTCAGAATCGTGAGCCAGCGGCAGAATTGCTGCATCAATCGCGGCAGGATCGATGAGAGGTTCGTCGCCCTGGATATTCACGATCAGCTCGGCGTTTTCGGCGGAGGCCACTTCGGCCACCCGGTCGGTGCCGGAGAGGTGGTCGGAGCGGGTCATCCGCACACGAGCGCCAAAGTTGCGTGCGGCCGCGAATACTTCCTCGTCATCGGTGGCAATAATCGTGCTGGTCAGGTACCGGGCTTGGGACGCCCGCTCGTAGACATGCTGGATCATCGGTTTGGAAGCGATGGGAGCGAGAACCTTACCAGGAAAACGGGAGGACTTTAGGCGCGCCGGGATGACGCCCAGAATTTTACGCGGCACACGCGATCATACCACAAAACCCCTATGCTAGACTCAGAAAAGAAAGGCTGGCCAGCCGCTATGCTGTCCCACCGCAAGTTGTTTCTGTTCAGCGCTATAAGTTTGTTTCCGGCGCTCTGGGCGGTCGCTTGGGCACAAGGGCCGGTGGTGCCGAGGCCGAAACCGGGCGAGAAGCTGGAAGTCGGTCCGAAAGCCAATATCCGGGTGGACAGCACCCTGGTGCTCATTCCCGTCACGGTGACCGATCCGATGAACCGGTTTGTCACCGGACTGGAGAAGGAGAACTTCAAGATCTTCGAGGACAAGAAGGAACAGGAGGTCGTGCAGTTTTCGAGCGAGGACGCGCCGCTTTCGGTGGGCGTGATTTTCGACGCCAGCGGCAGCATGGGCAGCAAGCTGGAAAAATCGCGGCTCGCCGTGGCGCAGTTCTTCAAGACGGCCAATCCCGACGACGAGTTCTTCCTGGTGCAATTCAACGACAGTGCCGACCTGGTGCAGCCGTTCACGCGCAACCTCGAGGAAATTCAGAACCGGCTGACCTTCACGCAGTCCAAGGGCCGGACCGCGCTGCTCGATGCGATCTACCTGGGCCTGCACGAGATGAAAAAGGCCAGGAACCCGCGAAAGGCACTTCTCGTCATCTCAGACGGCGGCGACAATAACAGCCGCTACACAGAGACGGAAATTCGAAATCTGGTGAAGGAAGCGGACGTCCAAATCTATGCGATCGGAATCTACGAACCGATCGCGGCCCGCGGGCGCACTCCGGAGGAGGCCTCGGGCCAGGGCCTGTTGACGGAGATCGCCGAACAGACCGGCGGCCGCCAGTACCCGGTGGACAACCTGAACGAATTGCCCGACATCGCCGCCAAGATCGGAATCGAGCTTCGCAATCAGTACGTGCTCGGTTATTCTCCGCAGAACCAGGAACACGATGGAAAGTACCGCAAAGTGCAGGTGAAGCTGATCCAGCCGCGCGGTCTCCCGCCGCTGCGGGCCTTCTTCCGAATGGGCTACTATGCTCCATCTCAATAAACGATATCTTCCTTTCGTGGCGCTTCCGCTGGCGGCCCTGCTGCTGCGCGGCCAACAGACTCCGCCGCCCCCCGACCCGCCACAGGACAGTACCGGCGCAATCTTCCGCTCCGACACGCGCCTGGTGGTTTGCCACACGACCGTGGTCGACAAGAGCGGGCACCTGGTAACGGATCTTCCACGGAGCGCCTTTACCGTATACGAGAATGGAGTGCAGCAGCCCATCCGGTCGTTCAAACGCGAGGACGTGCCGGTTTCGATGGGGCTGATCATCGACAACAGCGGCAGTATGCGGGACAAGCGAGCCAAGGTGGAAGCCGCGGCACTCGCGCTGGTCAAGGCTTCGAACCCGCAGGACGAAGTTTTCGTGGTCAACTTCAACGACGAAGCTTTCCTCGATAATCCCCACGGCAAGGATTTCACCAGCGACATCAAAGAGATGGAAGAGGCCCTCACGCGCATCGATTCGCGCGGCGGCACCGCCATGCGGGACGCCATCCGGATGTCGATCGACCACCTGAAGGAAAAGGCTCACAAGGACAAGAAGGTGCTGGTGGTGGTAACCGACGGCAACGACAATTCGAGCGTGATCAGCCTGGAAAACCTGGTGAAGGCGTCCCAGCAGAGCGAAGTGCTGATCTACTCGATCGGGCTGCTGGCCGAAGAAGAGCGGCGCGAGGCCAAGCGCGCGGAGCGGGCGTTGAACGACCTGGCCGTTGCCACCGGCGGCGAAGCATTTTTCCCGAAGGAACTCGGGGATGTGGACCGCCTCGCCAAAGTAGTGGCGCACGATATCCGGAGCCAGTACACGATCCAGTACACGCCGATCAACCAGGCGATGGATGGATCGTTCCGGGCCATCAAGATCTCGGTCAACGGCCCCGGCCACCTGACAGCGCGGACCCGCAGCGGCTACTACGCCACCCCGGACCAGGGGGCGCCTCCGAAGACCTCTCAATCGTTCCAGAAGTAAATGTTGCGGATTCTGTGGAGGCTGACGCGCGGCTACCGCCTGGCGCCGTGGCGCAGCCCGTATCTGCGCTGGCGCATCGAGACGTATTCTGGCCTGCACGCGGACCGCATCACGTTCCGCGATTTCTGGCGTTTCACATGGACCCACCGGCGCGACCTGGCGCGCTATGCCCGCTGGGCCGGGCGGATGGGACATTACGGTCCAGCCAAAAGGCACCCGGCGGACCCGGGCTCGTGACGGCCCCACCGCCTGATCCTCGGAGGTCACGTTTCTTTGGATTCGACGTCGCCGCCGGTTGCGGGGATTCGCCCCCCGGCCCAAAGGCCAGGAATTTCGCTCCTGGCGCCTCGGCAGGCAGGAAATCCGTACTTGTATCACTTGCGGAAAGTCCGCAAAGCTCGCTAAAATCAACGCGTTCCCAATATCCCAGGAGGAATCATGGCAGTTGAGCAGAAGGTGAAGCAGATTATTGTCGAACAACTCGGCGTAGACGAGAGCCAGGTCGACAGCAATGCGTCGTTCGTGGACGACCTTGGGGCTGACTCGTTGGACATCGTCGAACTGGTGATGGCATTCGAAGAGGCTTTCGAAATGGAAATCCCAGACGAAGACGCCGAGAAGATCACCACTGTAAAAGACGCAGTGGAATATATCGAGAGCAAAACTTCCAAGAAGTAGAAGCTTCTCGCCAGGGGGAGTCTCTTGTCACGTAGAGTAGTTGTGACCGGCGTCGGCCTGCTGACGCCGCTTGGGATCGGAACCGAAGAGTCCTGGGAATCCATCAAAGCAGCAACATCGGGCATTGGGCCCATTACCCAGTTTGACGCTTCCGCTTTTTCCTGCCGGATCGCCGGCGAGGTCAAAGGCTTCGATCCCGCGAACTATATCGAGAAGAAAGAAATCAAGAAGATGGGGCGGTTTATCCAGTTCGCCATCGCGGCGGCGGAGTACGCCCTGAAGAGTTCCGGCCTGAAGGTAACCGAGGAGACTGCCGAGCAGGTGGGCGTCTACATCGGAAGCGGAATCGGGGGATTCGAGGTCATCGAGCGCGAGCATCAGACCCTGCTGGAGCACGGTCCGCGCCGCATCTCGCCATTTTTCATTCCCGCCACCATCATCAACCTGGCGTCCGGATATGTTTCGATCCGCAGCGGCGCCAAGGGGCCCAATTCGGCCACGGCCACGGCGTGCACCACCAGCGCTCATTCGATCGGCGACTCGTTCCGGCTGATCCAGCGGGGTGACGCCGATGCCATGATCTGCGGCGGCACGGAGGCGTGCATTACCCCGATGGGAATCGGCGGATTTGCCGCCATGCGCGCGCTCTCTACCCGCAACGACGAGCCGGAGCGGGCCTCCCGCCCCTGGGATCGGGACCGCGACGGGTTCGTGGTGGGCGAAGGCGCCGGTATCCTCGTTCTGGAAGAGCTGGAATTCGCGCGGCGCCGCGGCGCCCGCATCCTGGCCGAGATGGCCGGCTACGGGATGAGCGCGGACGCATTCCACGTGACCGCTCCGCCCGATAACGGCGACGGCGCCTATCGTGTAATGCGGAATTCGCTGCGCGACGCCGGCATCGAGCCGCAGCAGGTCGAGTACATCAACGCCCACGGCACGTCCACCGAGGTGGGCGACCGCGCCGAGACGGCCGCCATCAAGCGCGCGTTCGGTGATCATGCGTACAAACTCGCGGTGAGTTCCACCAAGTCGATGACCGGCCACCTGTTAGGCGGAGCCGGCGGCCTGGAGGCGGGCATCACCGTGTTGGCCATTCGCGACCAGATCGCCCCGCCCACGATCAACCACGAGAATCCGGATCCGCTTTGCGATCTGGACTATGTGCCGTGGAAGGCGCGCCCGATGAAGATCGAGTATGCGCTTTCGAACAGTTTCGGGTTCGGCGGCACGAACGGCTGCCTGATTTTTAAGCGATACCAGGAATAGGGGCCGGTGTCTCCGGCCCACAGGCCCAATCTATGAAAATCGTTGTCGCGATCAAACAGGTTCCCGCGCGCGATTCGCAACTGCGCATCGCACCCTCCGGCCAGTGGATCGAAGAGGCGGATCTGAGCTACGAGATCAACGAGCCCGACGCCTATGCCCTCGAAGCGGGGCTGCAACTGAAGGAGAAGCACGGGGGAGAAGTCATCGCGCTGTGCGCCGGACCGGCGCGCGCCGCACAAACCATCCGCGAGGCGCTCGCCAAGGGCGCCGACCGCGCCATCCACATCGAAGAAGAAGACCCGGGCGCCTATGACCCGCTGGCCGGCGCCAGGCTCCTGGCCGCCGCCCTGCAGCCCGAATCGCCCGACCTGGTGCTGACGGGGCTCCAGTCCGACGACCTGGGCTACGGGCAGACCGGCGTCATCCTGGCCGAACTGATGGGCCTTCCGCACGCCACCATCATCATGGAGGTGGAAACGAAAGACGGCGGCATCCGCGTCAAGCGGGAGCTCGAGAACGGCTGGTTCCAGCACGTCGAAATGCCGCTGCCCGCGCTGCTGACCATTCAATCCGGAATCAGCAAGCTCCGCTACGCCACCCTGATGGGGATCAAGAAGGCCAAGACGAAGGAGATCAAGCGGCTAACCGCCGCCGGGCTGGGGGTCGCGGCGGCCGCCCCGAGCATCCGGCTCGAACGCATCTACATACCCGAACGCACGAAGCGGACCCAGTTGTTCGACGGCAGCCCGAAAGAGGCAGCCGCGCAACTGGTGGAGAAACTGAAGTTCGAAGCGAGGGTCATATGAGCATCCTGGCGGTTCTGGAACAGCGCGGCGGCGAGTGGAACCGGATGTCGTTCGAGACGCTCACGGCGGCGCAGCAGTTCGCGAAGGAGCAAGGCGTTCCGGCCGCGGCCGCGGTGCTCGGCCAGGGAACCGGCCCGCTGGCGGCGGAGCTGGGAACGCGCCGGCTCGACAAGGTCTACAGCGTGGAGCACGACCTGCTGAAGGACTACACGCCGGAAGCTTACACCTCCGCGCTGCGGCAGTTGATCGCACAGGTGCAGCCGCGCCTGGTGCTCTTCCCGCATACTTACCAGGTTCGCGACTTTCTGCCGAAGCTCGCCACTTCACTTGGCCGCGTGGCGGTCAGCGACGTGGTGGGGCACCGCGCGGAGAACGGCGAACTGGTGCTGGTGCGGCAGCTTTTTCAAGGCAAAGTGAACGCGGATCTGCGTTTCGCGGGCGATGGCCCGCACTTCGCGTCGCTGCAGGCCGGGGCATGGCGCGCCGACCTGGCGGAGGAAGGGTCCGCGCCGGTGGAGACCTTCACCCCGCAGATCGCGGCCTCCGAGATCCGCACCAGGCCGCTCGAGCTGTTCCGCGAGTCGCAGCGCGCCGTCGACTTGACCGCGGCCGAGATCATCGTCTCGGTCGGCCGCGGCATCAAGGAATCGGACAATATCCCGCTGGTGGAACAACTGGCCCAGGCGTTGGGAGCCGAACTGGCGGCGTCGCGCCCGATCTGCGATGCCGGCTGGCTTCCGATGGAGCGGCAGGTGGGAAGCTCCGGACAGACAGTCGCGCCGAAGATGTACATGGCGATCGGGATTTCGGGCGCGATCCAGCACCTGGTAGGGATGAAGGGTTCACGCACGGTGGTGGCCATCAACAAGGATCCGAACGCACCGATCTTCGAAGTGGCCGATTACGGAATTGTCGGCGACCTGTTTCAGGTGGTTCCGGAACTGACGGAAGCGGTCAAGAAGGCCAAGAGCTAGACGAGGAATTCGCAACTGCTCGAGGGCGGGTCACTGCCCGCGCAAGAGGACGGCGGCCCACGGAATCGGAGTCATGAATATTCCGGCGACGATGGACGGCCACCGGGAGCGGTGCAGCTCAATCAACAGGATAATCGCCGGAAGCAGGATCACCGCGTCCATCACGTAGGCGTGGTAGCTGCATAGGAGAGAGCCGGCCAGAGCCACTGCCAGGGCATTCAGGTAGTCGAGCTTGTAGATTGCCACGCCGGTGAGGATTACCGTCAGGATGATCGCCGGGACCTCGAATCCGGGAACGAGGCCGTGAAGATTCGGCATTACCGCCTGGCCGGGATTGATGTCCGGCATCATCAGGACATGGAGAAAATCGACGGGCCACCGCCACCCGTCGGCGGCAACGCTTAACGCTGACAAGACCAATATGCCGATTGCCGAGCCCTGGAGTACCAACCAGCGGCGGTGGCGAAGCAGGAGAAGCGGCAAGAACAGGAACAGGTGGAACTTGGCGATACAGAGTGCCAGCGCCATACCGGCCAGAACGGGACGGTCCTGCGATTCCAGCCGCCGCCACAATACCAGCCACAGAAAGAGCATCGTCGTGTCAGCGCCGTCTACCAGGCAGGTAAGGACCGGCAACGACCAGCACACGACCACGACGGCCGTTCGTCGCGATCCGGGCCAAAGCCACACGGCGGCAATCACCGCCAGCAGTTGAAGTGAGATCCAAATGTACTTGGCGGTCGCATAGGGCAGTTGCGCAAGCGGCCACAGGAAGAGGCCGAAGCAGGGGATCCTGGTGAAGAGCAGTGCCTTGCCGTACTTACTGATCGTCTCCACTTGCACCTTCCGCACCGCCTGGGGGTCGTACATATGCCCGCTCCCGACGAGACGGGCGCCGGAATAAAGTGCCAGGAAATCTCCGCCGCCTACCGCGTTGCGCTCCGGTATCAGACTGGCGAACAACAGGCCGGAACCGACCAGGCACAGGACGACGGTCGTCATGAGAGGTTGAGCCGCGTTGGGGGCTATTCTCATCTTCGATTTGAAGCCATGCGCACGCCCGAGGCTTCCGGTAATGTGCACGCGGAAATGGATTGTAGCACCGAATGCAGGCCCTCGTTAGTACCGTTGGTTAACAGATTTCGGGCGCCCGGGCGGAAGCAAGCGGCCGCTGTTTTCCGATCCGCGGCGGACTTAGGCGCTGCCCGCGCAGACACTACCTACCGGTGAGCCGGCTCTGGCCGTGCTATACTCAAACTGGTTTGATGTTTCTGCCAATTCAAGGCTGACCTCTTTAGCGCCGTAATCCGCTACGTTCGTCCACCTTCCAAATTAGCCGCCTTCAAATCAGTAAAGGAAAAAGACTTTGAAAAACATTTACGTTGGAAACCTCAGTTTTGGGGCTTCGGAAGATTCTGTCCGCGCGCTGTTTGAAACGCACGGAGCCGTTGACCGGGTCAATATCGTCACGGATCGCGACACCGGACAACCTCGCGGTTTTGGCTTCGTCGAGATGGCAAACGATGGAGAGGGCGAGAAAGCGATCGCTGCTGTCAACGGCATGGACCTTGACGGCCGCACGCTGAACGTTAACGAAGCACGCCCGAAGACGGATCGCCCGAGCGGTGGCGGCGGCTTCGGACGCAAACGCTGGTAGGCATTTTTTTCGACAGCCCGGTTCCGGACAAGACGGAATCGGGCTTGCCCAATCTTGGAGGAGTCCGGGGATGAAAATTGACAAGGGCGCAAACGTCGCAGTCGTGGTCAATCGAACTTGGGCAAATCTGCACGGCGTCAAGATGTTTCTCCGCCCGCAGGAAGGTACACAGGTGGATATTCGTGGAGTGGATGAAAGTCACGTCCTGTTTGCCAAGGTGCTCGAGACCGACGATGCGGCCGGAGTGTGGATCGAAGTGCATACCGGCAAGGACACGGAAGGCTCCCCGGCGGACCGAATCACGATGCTGATTCCGTGGAGCCAGATGCTGACCATTGTGCTGGCGCAGCAGTTCTCCCCGGCCATCAGACAGGAAGCCCGCAGAATCGGATTCACCGGCGAGATGGATCCGGAGTAAGTCTTCCCAATCTGTTTGTCGTGCCGCACGGCGGAGCAGATTGGTATGCGCCAAAGGACAACCCCGTCCGTATCGCGGCGCACTCGACGATCGGACCCTGCTGCAACAACCGGTGCGTGGGGCTTGACTCCGATCTGTAAGTTAAAGGAAACTAAATCAGCTATCTATCTGGAGGGACCGGTTGAGGGGACCCATTGTCCTCGTGTGGTTTGCCGCAGTTGCCACGTTCGCAGTCTGCCCCGCGTCGCATGCCGCCGATGCTTTGCCGGGAACGGCCGATCCGAACAATTTCCTTCGTCAGCACTGCGTGATGTGCCACAGCCAGAAGCTGCACACGGCGGGGGTGGTACTGGAAGGAATCGACCTCTCACACGCCGGCGCCGCGGCTCCGGTGCTCGAGCGCGCGCTGCGCAAGGTGCGCACCGGCGAAATGCCGCCGCCCGGAATTCCGCGGGCACCGGTCGAGGTATCGAACGCATTCGTGAAAGCGCTCGAATCCGCGCTGGACCGCGCCGCCGCCGAACATCCTAATCCGGGCCGGACCGCCATTCACCGCCTGAACCGCGCCGAGTACAGCAACGCCATTCGCGATCTGCTGGCACTCGATGTCAACGCCGGCGACATGCTGCCGGTGGACGATTCGGGCTACGGATTCGACAACATCGGTGACGTGCTTTCCGTCTCGCCCGTCCTGCTGGAACGGTACATGTCTGCGGCGCGGAAAGTGGCGCGGCTGGCGGTGGGCGACCCCGCGACCAAGCCGGTGGCCGAAGAATACACGCCCGCCCGTACGCCAGGTTCCCGGCAGCGCAACGAGAACATCAGTGAAGATCTGCCGTTCGATTCCGCGGGCGGTATCGCGGTGCGGCACTATTTCCCGCTCGATGCCGAGTACGACATCCGCATCAAGTTTGCGTCCCCCGCCGAAGGCCGGCTGGGGCATAGCGAGGAATTGCGGCTTCCCGTTCAGGCGGGCATGCGCACTCTGGGAGTGACGTTTCTGCGCGAGTCGACCAAGCCCGAAATCGAGGCGCCTCCCTCCGCCCGGCGCGGTCCCCCGGGGCCGCCTCCGCCGCCCGGCCTGCCCGCGGAGGCGGACGTGCGTCTCGACGGTGTCAGCATCAAGCGCTTCCAGGTGCAGCCGCCTGCCGGCGCCCTGCTGCCGAATCTGGAGAAGGTGATCGTCGCCGGGCCCTACAATCCGACCGGCCGCGGCGAGACGGCGAGCCGCGCCCGCATCTTCACCTGCCGCCCCGCAACGGCCGCGCAGGAAGAGCCGTGCGCCCGCGCGATTCTGACCACACTCGCCCGCCGCGCCTTTCGCCGGCCCGTGACCGACGCCGACGTGAAGCCGCTGCTCGCGTTCTACGAAGACGGCCGCAAGGAAGGCGATTTCGATCGCGGCATCGAAAAGGCACTGCGTGCGATGCTGGTTTCGCCCGACTTTCTTTTCCGCGTGGAGCACGACCCGCCGCACAGCGCGCCCGGCACCGTTTACCGCATCGGCGATCTCGAACTGGCTTCGCGCCTCTCATTTTTCCTGTGGAGCAGCATTCCCGACGACCAGTTGATCACGCTCGCCCAGGAGGGAAAGCTAAAAGACCCGGCCGTGCTGGAGGCGCAGGTGCGCCGGATGCTGGCCGATCCGAGGTCGGACGCGCTGGTACAGAATTTCGCGGGCCAGTGGCTCTCCCTGCGCAATTTGGCGGTGGCCACGCCGGACCCGGATCTCTTTCCCGAGTTTGACGACAGCTTGCGGCAAGCGTTCCTCGCGGAGACCCAGTTGTTCTTCGCCAACGTGCTGCGGGAAGACCGCAGCATTCTGGAACTGCTGGACGCCGATTACAGTTTTCTCAATCAGCGTCTCGCCGAGCACTACCGGGTTCCGGACGTCTACGGCTCGCAGTTCCGGGAGGTGAAGTTCTCCGATCCCAATCGCGGCGGCCTGCTCGGGCAGGGCAGCATTCTCACGGTGACGTCCTATCCCAACCGGACCTCGGTGGTGCAGCGGGGCAAGTGGATTCTGGAAACTCTGCTCGGCACGCCGCCGCCTCCGCCACCGCCCAATATTCCGGAACTGAAACCGGAGGGCAAAGACGGCCGCCTGTTGACGGCGCGCGAGCAGATGGAACAGCATCGCAACAACCCGGTCTGTGCCTCTTGCCACGCCCGCATGGACCCGCTCGGCTTTGCGCTCGAAAACTTCGACGGCGTGGGCCGCTGGCGCGCCAAGGATGCCGGAAGCCCCATCGACGCTTCGGGCAAACTGCCCGACGGCACCACCTTCGTGGGGCCGGCGCAGTTGAAGAAGGTTCTGGCGGGCTCGCACAGCGACGAGTTCATCGATACGGCTGTCGAAAAGCTTCTCACCTACGCTCTGGGCCGCGGCCTGGAGTACTATGACAAACCGGCTGTGCGTTCCATCACGCGCGCGGCGGCGCGCGACGATTACCGCATGTCGGCCCTCGTAACCGCCATCGTCAACAGCACACCTTTCCAAATGAGGAGAACCCCGGACCAATGATCGTCACGAAAAAACATCTGCCCCGGCGCACCTTCCTGCGCGGTCTCGGCACAACCCTGTCACTTCCCCTTCTCGATGCGATGGTGCCGGCGTTCGCGGCAACGTCCAAGACTGCCGCCAGGCCCGTGGTCCGGATGGGATTCGTCTATGTTCCGAACGGGATCATCATGGACCGGTGGAAGCCGGCCGCGGAGGGTGCGGCGTTCGAGTTCACTCCGGCGATGAAGTCGCTCGAACCGTTCCGCGACCGGCTGAACGTCCTCACCGGGCTGGCGCAGGCGAACGGGAACGCGCTGGGAGACGGCGCCGGCGATCACGCGCGAGCGGGCGCCACCTGGCTGACCGGCGTGCATCCCAAGAAGACCGGCGGGGCCGACATACACGCCGGTGTTTCCGCCGACCAGATCGCGGCGCGCGCTTTCGGCAAATCGACGCAGCTTGCCTCGCTCGAGCTCGGTCTCGAGATGCCGACGCTCGCCGGCAACTGCGATTCGGGCTATAGCTGCGCTTACACCAACACGATTTCCTGGAGCAATCCGACTACGCCGCTGCCGATGGAAGTCAACCCGCGCGCCGTCTTCGAACGCCTCTTCGGCGACGGCGACAGCACCGATCCGGCGGCCCGCCTCAGCGCCCTGAAGGAACAGCGCAGTATTCTCGACTACCTCACGGGCGACCTCGACCGCCTGGAGACCAATCTTGGCGCCAACGACCGAGGCAAGCTCACCCAGTATCTCGACGCGGTCCGCGACATCGAGCGGCGCATCCAGCGGGCCGAAGAGCAGAACGCGACGGTGAAGCTGCCGGCGATGGAACGGCCCAGCGGCGTGCCCGAGGATTTCGAGGAACACGCCCGGCTCATGATGGACCTGATGGTGATCGCGTGGCAGACCGATATGACACGAGTCGTCAGCTTCATGATGGCGCGCGAGGGCAGTAACCGCAGCTATCGCGCCATCGGCATCTCCGACGGCCACCATTCCTGCACGCATCACATGAACGATCCGGTCAAGATCGAAAAGACCGCCAAGATCAACCAGTATCACGTGCAGACGTTTTCGTACCTGTTGGACAGGCTGCGCTCCACGCCGGACGGCGACGGCACGCTCCTCGATCACGCCGAGATTCTCTATGGCAGCAGCATCAGCGACGGCAATGCGCACACCCACGTCAACCTGCCGCTCGTGCTGGTGGGCGGCGCGGCGGGCCAGTTGAAGGGCGGCCGGCATATCCTCTATCCGAAAGAAACGCCCATGACCAACCTGCTGCTCTCGATGCTCGATAAGTCGGGTATTCCGGCGCCGGAGAAGCTCGGCGACAGCACGGGACGGCTGAACCGGCTGACCGACATCTAATGAAATGTCGCGATCTGCGGTAATGATTCTGGCTGCGGCCGGAGCCGTGTCGTGCTTTGCCGCCTCCCGCGATCTGCGGCTGATCGACGCCGTGAAGCGCCGCGATCACCATGCGGTAGCAACGCTCGCCGCGGAAAAGGCGGCCGTGAACGCCGCTCAGCCGGATGGCGCCACGGCGCTTGCCTGGGCTGCCTACCTCGACGACCGGGAGTCCGTCGGCTCGCTGCTGGCGGCCGGAGCCAAGGTGAACACCGCCGATGAGTACGGGGAGACGCCTCTGACCCTAGCCTGCTCCACGGGCGATGCGGCGCTCGTCCACAAGCTGCTCGAAACCGGCGCGGATGCCAGGGCCGCGCGCTGGGACGGCGAGACGGCGCTCATGATCGCAGCGAATTCGGGCAGCGTAGACGCCGTCGGCGACCTCATCGCGCACGGCGCGCCCGTCAATGCCGCCGAATCGCGCAAGGGCCAGACGGCGCTGATGTGGGCCGCCGCGGAGGCGCACTCCGACGTGGTGAAGCTGCTGATCGAAAAAGGCGCCGACGTGAAGGCGGTCTCCAAACGCGGCTTCACGCCCCTGGTTTTCGCGGCCGTGAAGAACGACGCCGCCAGCGTTCGCAGCCTTTTGGCCGCGGGCGCCGATCCCAATTACGCGCTGCCGGACGGCACCAGGGTGCTGACGGTGGCCGCCTCCTATCACAGTGGAACTGCCGCCGCCGCGCTGGCGGATGCCGGCGCCGATCCCAATGTCACGGACCGTTCCGGCAACACGCCCCTGCACTTTGCGGCGCAGGCCGGGGATGTGAAGCTGATTCAGGAACTCCTCGCCAAGGGCGCCAATCCGAACGCCCGGACGGCGAAGACGGCGGCCGGCGGCCGCGGCGCGTCGGCCTTTTTCCGCCAGGTGGGCGAGCAGACGCCGCTCATGATGGCGGCCAAGGCCAACCATGTCGAAGCCATGCGCGCGCTGGTGGCGGGCGGCGCCGATCCCAAGCTGAAAGATCAGGACGAGGGCACGCTATTGATGGCGGCGGCAGGCAGCGGCCACATCGAGCCGGTGAAGTACGCCTATGAACTCGATCCCGAGGTGAAGGCCGTCAACACCCAGGGCACCACTGCGATGCACGCCGCCGTGACTTTCACCCTGGCGAACTCCACGCAGCAGCAGGTCTGCGAAGTCGTCCAGTTCCTGGCCGATAAAGGCGTCCCGCTCGACGAGAAGGATGCCCGCGGCCGCACGCCCATCGCCATCGCCGACATTCTGCCCATCGATAAGGCCGTGGAGTTGCTCACGAACTTGATCGTGAAGAGCGGCGCCCAGCCCAAGATTCCGTCGAAGCGGAAGTGAGACGGGGATTGGCGCTGGCAGCGTGCCTCAAGAACATCTCAATAGAAACTGCGTCAGATCACTCCAGCTGGCATCAGACTAGGCGAGGGACGAAGAATCCCTGGGGCAGCTATGAAAGTATCATTCAAATCCTTTCACCGTCTGTGCTTGGCGGGTGTTGTCGCTTTCATCGTGGTTCTGATTATCGGCGGCACTGACTCGGAGGCGACCACTAAAGCGACAGTTCAGGAATCGCAGTGCATGCGGCGTGTGACCGTGACTTCCAAGCCCTGCGGCGCCACGATTTACATCGACGGCATCGAAGTAGGTCGAACCCCCATGAGCTTTCCAATGCCGCTGGGACGTTACACACTGGTCGTTCGGGCGCCCGGTCATCAGTCATACGCGCAGCGCATCTTGGTGCCAGACGCTCCGCTAGAAATCCAGGCCAACTTAGTTCCGCTGAAGTAGGGTCTTCAACGCCTTCACTCATCGGCTCCCCGGCACGGCTTCACGACGGGAGGCACCGGCAGTTCCGACCGGCCAAGCGTATTAGGACTCTTACACAAGAGCTAACTGCTCTTCCGTAGGCTCCGCTCAACAGTACCAGGGCTCGGTCAGGTAGGGGATCGTCGCGCGGGCGGGCAGCGGCAGGTCCGGAAACTCGCCGGCCCCGGACTGGTCCCAGATCTTGCGGAAGATCTCGGCCCGCGTCGCATGGCGGCGCTCTTCCCGCTTGACCGTTTCCTGAATGCCGCGCCATAGCGCGTCCACTTCGGGATCCCGGTGATGCCAGGGATAGCACAGGCCGCGCGGATCGAACGGCTCGATCATCCGCCGCACTTCGGGGAGTTCCAGCAGCAGCGAACCTTCGGGCAGCAGCAGGCGGATCGCCAGTTGGATCGGCGCCACCTGGTCCACCAGGTTCGCTTCCGCCAGGGCGCGGAGGAATTCGCGGTAGCTCTCGCGCGTGGTCCATGGGTGAAACGGGATGAAGGTCGGCGCCAGCGGAAGGTCGTGGGAGGCCGCCAGGCGCAGCGCTTCGAAAAAGCCGGCGCGCGTGTGGCCCTTTTCGAGCTTTTCGAGGACGGCGTCGTCGAGCGATTCCACCGCGCTGGTGACGAAGGCGCAGCCGGTCGCTTTCAGCAGCGGCACGAGGTCCCGGTGCTTCAGAATGTGCTCGATCTTGATAGTGACGTCGTAGGAGAGTGCCGGCCACTCCCGGTGGAGCGCCTCCACGATGCGCGCCGCGTGGCCGGGCCCATTGAAAAAATCGGGATCGCCGAACGTGATATGCTCCGCGCCGGCGGCCACCTGCCTGCGGATGTCCTCCAGCACGACCTCGGGCTGGACGATGCGGAAGATGCCGCGGTAGACGGGCACCACGGGGCAATGGCGGCACAGGTGCTTGCAGCCGCGCGAAGCCTCGGTATAGCCCACCGGCCGCGTACCGCCAATGGTCACCAGGCGCGCATAGGCGCCGAGCGGCGGCAGGCCTGTGCGATCGGGCACCAAAAACTGCTGCCGGTCGAGCGAGGTGCCGGTGCGGCCGCAGCGCTCGCCGCGGGCGGTGGCGGCAAGAGCCTGTTCGAACTCGCCGCCGATGATGGAATCGACTCCGGCGCGGCGCAGCATGGGCTCGTTGAGCGGGGCATAAAGGCCGTAGGCGCACAGGTGGGCCCAGGGATTCGCGGCCTTCACGCGGTCCAGAATCCGCAGGAAGAGGCGGGTGGCGGTGTGCATGGGCAGGTAGAACGCGATCAGGTCGGCCTGCTCGATGCCCGCGGGCGGAAGCGGGCTGCAGGCCAGGTCGGCCACCGTCACGTGGTGGCCGTCGGCGCGCAGCCATGCCGCCGGCGACGCCAGTCCGAAGGGCTGACGGCCCAGTTCGTAAGTCGAGACGAGGACGACCCGCACTCTTCCATTATGACGGGACTGGTAAACTGAAAAGAACTCCCCATGTACGCAGCGACCACGATTGCCGACGAGATTCTGGAACTCAAGAAGCAGCGCAGGGCCATCCTGCTCGCCCACCACTACCAGGAGCCGGAGATTCAGGATCTGGCCGACGTGGTGGGCGACAGCCTCGAACTGGCTCGCAAGGCGCGTGACTTCGAGGGGGACGTGATCGCCTTCTGCGGTGTCTGGTTCATGGCAGAGACCGCCAAGGTTCTGAACCCTCAGCGAATCGTAGTGGTGCCCGACCGCGAGGCGAGCTGCAGCCTGGTGGAGGGCTGCCCGGTGGAGCCGGTCCGCGAATTCCGCCGCCGCCACCCCGATCACGCGATCGTGAGCTACATCAACACCTCGATCGAGGTGAAGGCCGAGAGCGACATCCTGTGCACGTCGCGCAACGCCGTAAAGATCGTGAACTCGCTTCCGCCGGAGCAGCCGATTCTGTTCCTGCCCGACGTGAACCTGGGGAACTACGTCCGCAAGCTGACCGGCCGCGAGAATATGAAGATCTGGCAGGGCGCCTGCATCGTCCACGCCACGTTTCCGGCGCGGCGCGTGGCGGAGTCAAAGGCCGAGCACCCGAACGCGCGGGTGGTCGCCCATCCGGAGTGCCCGGAGGCGGTGCTGGCGATGGCCGATTTCATCGGATCCACCTCCGCGATCATCGAGTGGTGCGCACAGAGCGACGCCCCGGAATTCATCGTGATGACGGAGAGCGGGGTGAATCACTCGCTGGCGCGCGTGGCGCCGGACAAGCGATTCTATTTCGTAGCCAACGAGAACTGCAACTGCAGCGAGTGCCCGTACATGAAGCTCAATACGCTCGAAAAGCTGCGCGACTGTCTCACAACGCTGGAGCCGCGCGTGGAGCTCGAGCGCGACATCATGACCCGGGCGCTCGTGCCGCTCGAACGTATGCTCGCGGTGAAGTAGATGCCGGAAGCGCCGCTACTCGACTCCTTCGGCCGGGTTCACGACAACCTGCGCGTCAGTGTCACCGACCGGTGCAATATCCGCTGTTTCTACTGCATGCCGGAGCATGACGTGCAGTTCGTGAACCGCAGGGAGATTCTGGATTTCGAAGAGATCGAGCGCTTCGTCCGGATCGCCGTGGGCCTGGGCGTCAGCAAGCTGAGGGTCACGGGCGGGGAGCCGCTGGTGCGCCGCGACCTTCCCGTGCTCATCGCACGGCTGGCCGCAATCCCGGGCATTACGGATCTCGCGCTCACCACCAACGGCGTGCTGCTGCCGGAACTGGCGGCGCCGCTCTACGAGGCGGGGCTCCGCCGCATCAATGTCCACCTCGACACGCTCGACCGCGAGCGCTTCCTTAAGATCACGCGGCGCGACGACCTCGACAAGGTGCTGGCCGGCGTGGACGCCTGCAAGCGGCTGGGCTACTCGAAGATCAAGCTCAACGCCGTGGCGGTGAAAGACCTGGTGGAACCCGACATCGTGCCGCTGGCCCGCTACGCGCGGGAGAACGGATTCGAGGTCCGCTACATCGAATTCATGCCGCTCGACGCGCAGAACCTGTGGGACCGCGGGAAGGTGCTGCTGGCGGACGACATCATCCGCGTGCTTTCGCGCGAGATCGCGCCGCTGGTGCCCGTGCCCGACCCGGACCCGCGCGCGCCCGCCACGCAATACAACTTCGCCGATGGGATCGGCAGCGTGGGCTTCATCGCCTCGGTGAGCCGGCCGTTCTGCCTGAACTGCAACCGCATCCGCCTGACCGCCGACGGCAAGCTGCGCTACTGCCTGTTCGCCATCGAGGAGGATGATGTCAAAGCCCTGATGCGCTCGGGCGCTACGGACGAAGAGATCGCGGCGCTCGTGCGCCGCAACGTGGCGGGAAAGTGGGAAGGCCACGAGATCAACTCCACGCGCTTTGTGGCGCCCCCGCGGCCGATGTACTCCATCGGAGGATAGGGCAATAAGGGGACCGGCGCGAATTTCGCAAAACCGGCGAAATTCAAGCCAGCCCCGTATTGCGGCTTTACTTGTCCTTGACCTGCTGCGCGAGGTAGCGCTCGTATCCGATCTCGCCGATCTGGTAAAGCTGGGCCTCCAGCCAGTCCACGTGCTGCTCCTCGTCCTTCAGCAGCTTCTCGAAGAGCTCCCGGGAGGCGTTGTCGCCTTCCTGCCGCGCCAGTTCGACGGCCCGGTTGTACTGGCCGACCGCATCGATCTCGAGCTTCAGATCGCTCTCCAACTGCGCCTTGACGTTCTGGCCGATGTTGATGTGCAATAACTCCGTCATGTTCGGCGTCCCGTCGAGAAACAGGATGCGCTCGATCAGGATTTCGGCGTGCTTCATCTCGTCGATCGATTGTTTCTTGATGTACTCGCCGAGTTTTTCGTAATGCCAGTTCTCGCACATTTCAGCATGCAGAAAGTACTGGCTGATGGCGGTCAGCTCCTCTTTGAGCGCCTCGTTCAGCGCGTGGATGACTTTGGGGTTGCCTTTCATGGCGGTCGCGATTCCTCCTTCGCCTACACATGCAACGTAACATGTTTTGGGAGCGCGCGGGCTCAAGCCGTGGGCGCCGCGCGGCCCTCGGCGCCGGAATCGGCGTCCAACACCTCCCGCACCTTCGCAAGCAGCACATCGGGGGTGAACGGTTTGTGCAGGAAAGCGCGCGGAGTGGCTCCGGGCGCGCCGGTGGCATTGTCGCGGTAGCCCGACATGTAGAGGATCTTCAACTCGGGAGCCCGCTCCGCCAGGCGGCGGACGAGCTCGAAACCGCTCATCTGCGGCATCACCACGTCGGTAAGGACAAGGTCGATCTTGTGCCCGTTCTTCTCATAAACCGCCAGCGCGGCGCTGCCGTTGGAGGCCTGCAGCACGTGGTAGCCGTTCGCTTGGAGGACCGCCTGAATGAGCTTACGGACACCCTCCTCATCTTCCACCAGGAGGATCGCTTCCGAGCCCTTGGGGGAGCGCTTCTTTGGAGATTCGGAGGCCGGTTCGGTTACCAGGGGTAGATAGATCTCGAAGATCGTGCCGCAGCCCGGCTGGCTGTAGACCGTCACCTGGCCTTCAGCCTGCTTGATGACGCCATACACGGTGGCCAAGCCCAGGCCGCTCCCCTTGCCGGGAGCCTTGGTGGTAAAGAACGGCTCGAAAAGGCGGGAACGGGTTTCGGGATCCATGCCGACTCCGGTGTCGCTCACCGCCAGCATGACGTAAGACCCCGGTTTCACTCCAATGTTCTTGCTGGCGGGCTCGTGCAGCTCGACGTTGGTCGTTTCGATTACCAGCTTGCCGCCGTTCGGCATCGCGTCGCGGGCATTGGTGGCCAGGTTGAGCACGACCTGTTCGAGTTGCGCGGGATCGGCTCTGAGCCTGCCCAGCCCCGGGGTGGGGAGCAGAATCAGCTCTATGTTCTGACCCAGCAGGCGGCGCAGCATCGGCTCCATGCCGCTCACCAGCGCGTTGAGATCGAGCACCTTCGGCTGGGCAGTCGCGCCGCGGCCGAAGGCCAGCAACTGGCGGGTCAACGCCGCGGCGCGCTCCGCGGCCCAGATGATCTCATCGGCAAACCGGCTGTTCGGGCTGTCGGCGGCCGCATCGGCGCGCAGCAGTTCGGCGTACCCGGTGATGACCGTGAGGACGTTGTTGAAGTCGCCTCCGACGCCCCCCGCGAGCCGGCCGACCGCATCCATCTTCTGCGAATGACTCGCCTGCTCTTCCAGTTGACGCCGCTTGCCGATGTCGCGGAAAACCAGGATGGCGCCGCGGACTTCGCCCGAATCATCGCGGACGGGCGACGCGCCGTGCTCCACCGGCACCTCCGTTCCGGTACGTGAAATGAGCGCGGTAGGGCTGGTCATCGCCACCAGCACGCGCTCCCGCAGGGCGCGGGCAATCGGATCGGGGATCGGCTCGCGGCTCTTTTCCTCCACCAGCTTCAATACCTGGGAGACGGGACGCCCGCGAGCTTCCGCGCGCGGCCAGCCGGTCAGGGTCTCGGCCACCGGGTTCAGAAAGGTGACGCAGCCTTCCCGGTCGGTGGCGACCACGCCGTCGCCGATGCTCAACAGCGTAGCGGAAAGGAGGCGGCGGCTCTCGCGCAGCGACGCGGTAACCCAGGTCAGAAGAGATCCGATGAGCACGAAGATGAGAACGTTGGCGAGCAGGCTGAACGACGGAGCCGGCGCCGATGGATCCGGCCGCAGAAAGAAAAAGAGAATGCCGATGGCCGAGGCGGCCGTTGCCGTGAGCCCGCCGGTGCGACCGTGGAACCAAGCGCTCAACCAGATCGCCACAAGAAACAGGGCGGAAAGATTCGGCTCCAGAATCCCCCGCAGCAGCAGCGACGCAAGCACCGCGGTCGCGGAGAGGGCCAACGCAAAAACACCGCTGTAAAGGGGAGAGCGTGGGATTCGAGTCGTCACGGTGGGCCCAGCCACAGAATACTACAGCGCCTGGGTCGCGGCGGGTGCCTTTTCATACAGCGCAGGTGCGCCGGGCGGCCGCGTTTTCCAGCGGCGGTGGACCCAGAGCCACTGGTCGGGGTGTTCCCGAATGATCTTCTCCAGAAACGTTTGCACCGCCTGCGTATCGCGCGCCGCGTCGCCGCTCATCTCCAGCGGCGGAAAGAAGCGCAGGGTGTAGCGGCCCTCCGCGGCCGACCAAAGCGCGAACCCCGGAATCACCGCCGCGCCGCTGTGGGCGGCCAGCTTCGCGAACCCGCTGCCGGCGCAGGCCGGGATTCCGAAGAAATCGACGAACACGCCGCTCTCCGGGGCTGCGTTTTGGTCGATCAAAATGCCGACCGCCCGGTTGGCCGCCAGCGCCTTCAGGATCGCGCGCGCCGGATCCGTCTTGCGGATCAGCACGTTCCCCGAAAGCGCGCGGCGCCGCTCCACCAGCGAGTCGATGTAAGGATTGTCGAGCGGGCGGACCACCACGTGCATCGGCTCCACCAGCATGGCGTAGGCGAAGGCGCTCAACTCCCAATTGCCGAGGTGCGCCGTGGCGAACAGAATGCCCCGCCCGCGTTTGCGCGCCGCCTCCACGTGTTCCATGCCATCGCACCGGACCCAGTCGTTCAGTCGCGTGCGGTCCATCGCGGGAAACCGGGCGAAGGCCGCGAGCATGCGCGCGATGGAGTGGAACACGCCGTCGACTACCTGTTCGCGGCCGGCCGTGCCGAGGTGGGGCATCGCCATGGCGAGGTTGCTGCGTGCAACCCGCCGTAACCGGGGAACCGCCAAATCGATCAGCCGGGTATACCGCCTCGCCAGCCAGAGCGCTGCCTCGAGCGGAGCCCATTCGAGCGATTTCAGCGCTGCCAGCGCGAGGCCGTATTCAACCCTGTTCCGTATGGCAGAGCGCCGCCGCATTCAACCGCATTGTACCCGTAATCCGGCGCCCGGCATTCAGTCGAACAACTCTCCCTGCTCGGGCGCCAGCAGTTCCGGCTTGTACTCGATCGGTCCAGACGCCAGCCCATAGCGGTCGCGGATGCGGCGGACCTGGGCCGCCAGGTGGTCCTTGTATTCGCGGCCCAGATAGGCAGACCGCTCGAAAAGCTGCCGGTAGCGCGGAGCGATCGCCGGGAACTCGCGTTCGAGGAACGGGAAGAACACCTTCTGCGCAGCCGGCATGAGGAAGAGAGGGCCGCCGCCGAAAGAGACCGCCCCCGCATCGCGAGCGGCCTTCGCCAGGCGGTCGAGCGAGCGGCCGCCATCGGTCAGCCCAGGCATGATCGGGTTGGGAAAAACCGCGACCGGGATGCCCGCCTCGCTCAGCTTACCCACAGCTTCGAGCCTCAACTGCGGCCGCGGCGCGCGCGGCTCGAGGAGACGCGCAAGTCGCTCGTCGAGTGTGGTGATGGTGATGTTCACCCCGAGTACGTTGCCGCGGGCGATCTCTTTCAGGAGGTCGATATCCCGCAGCACGAGATCCGATTTCGTGGTGATCCCCAGGTAGCGGCCCCGGCCCCCCGCAAACACCTCCAGAATCGATCGCGTCCTGCCATAGCGCCGCTCAGCGGGCTGATAGGGGTCCGTGGCGGTGCCGATCGCGATGTGGTCTTTCGGGCCGGCGCGAGCCAGCTCCTGCCGCAGCAGGTGGGCCGCCGCAGCCTTGGCATAGATCCGATCTTCGAAATCGCAGGCATCCATCTCCATGAATTCATGGGTATACCGTGCGTAGCAATATTTGCAGCCGAACTCGCAGCCCCGGTAGGGGTTGATCGTCCACTGGAACGGCATGTTCGGTTTGGTGCGATTCAGGATGGATCGCGCCGGGATCTCGAAATACTGAACCGCCCGCTTGGCCTCCAGCAGTTCGCTGTGCGCCGCCAACCGCGCGATGCCTACGAGTGCCATTCCTTATATTCGCCTTTTCTTCGCCAAAAAGCAAGGCCGCGGAATGCCCTTAGGCACGGGTTGTAAGCCAGTATAATTAGGTTTGCAAAATCACGCTTCCAAGCCGGCGGCCGATATCTTTCGCCTGATCGCGAAGAACCTCACCGAAATGGTGCTGGCCTACGATATGGACCGCACGCTGGTCTTCGTCAACCCGGCCGTCGAAACGCTGACAGGGTACTCGATGGAGGAACTCGAGCAGGCCAACTTCATCTGCTGGGTTCATCCCGAGGACCAATCTCGAATGCTGGCGCTCTGGGATCCGCTGTTTCAAGGCAAACCCTTTCACGAAGAGGAGTACCGCCTGGTTACCAAAGACGGCCGGGTGAAATGGGCCGTGGCTTCCTGGACGCCCATCCTCGACGACGGCGGCCGGCAAGTGGGAGTCCAGGGGCGCGAGTTCGATATCACGCCGCGCAAACTGGCTGAAACCGCCCTGCGGCATTCCGAGGAGAAACTCCGCGCGGACGAGGAACGCTACCGCGCGCTCTTCGAAAGTTCGCCGTTTCCCATGTGGGAGGAGGACTTCTCCGAAGTCAAGAGCTACCTCGATTCGCTGGTGGCAGACGGTATCCCGGACATCCGGCGCCATCTCGCCCGCCACCGTCCAGCCACCGAGGAGTGCGTTCGCCGCGTGCGCATTCTCGATGTGAATCGCGCGGCCCGCGACTTTTACGAAGCTTCGAACCGGGAAGAGCTGCTGGGCGGTCTCGACCGGGTTTTTGACGAACGGGCCCTCGAGGTCTTCCGGGAAGAGATCTCGACCCTGGCGGAGAACCATACTTCGTTCCAGACCGAGTTTCCGGTGCGGACGCTCAAAGGCGAAGAACGGCTGGTGGATATGATCGTGTCCATCGTGGATTCGGCGCGCGAAGACTGGTCCCGCGTCATCGTCTCGTTCTTCGACGTCACCGACCGGAAGCGGCTCGAGGAGCAGTTCGTTCAGTCGCAGAAGATGGAAAGCCTGGGCCGGCTGGCCGGGGGGATCGCTCACGACTTCAACAACCTGCTCACGGTCATCAACGGATACACCGATTGGATGCTGCACGAAATGGAGCCGGGCGACCCCTTCCAGGAGCGCCTCTCGAAGGTCCGCAGCGCCGGCGAGCGATGCGCGGAACTCACCCAGCAGTTGCTTGCGTTCAGCCGCAAACACGTTGCGCGCCCGGAGCCGCTCGATCTCAACCGCCTGGTCCGCGAATCGCATGGCGTGCTGAACCGGATCCTCGGCGACGACATCGGTATCGTCACGGAGCTCGATCCGGAACTGGGAACCATCGAGGGCGACCGCAGCCAGATGCTCCAGGTGCTGATGAATCTCGCGGCAAACGCCCGCGACGCCATGCCCGGCGGAGGCACTCTGACCATCGGAACCCGCAACACCGGCGACCCTCCTCAGGTGCTGCTCGAAGTTCGCGACACCGGTCAGGGCATGGACGATACGGTCCGGCGCCATGTTTTCGAGCCGTTCTTCACCACAAAAAAAGGCTCCAAGAATACAGGGCTGGGGCTGGCGATCGTTTTTGGCATCGTCAACCACGGCGGAGGCCGGGTCGAGGTAGAGAGTCAACCGGGCCAGGGCGCTGCATTCCGCGTGTTTCTGCCCCGGATCAAAGGCACCGCCGTGGCCGCGCAGGAAGGCCCGCGGGCGGAACGCCGGGCACCGCGGAGCAGGCATGGTGTTGGTGGTGGAAGACCGTGAAGAAGTTCGGACCCTCACCTGCCGCATGCTCCAGGAGCTCGGCTACGAAACGCTGGCGGCGGCGGGCGGCGACGAAGCCCTGGCCGCTGCCCGGCGCCATCCCGGCCCGATTCCACTGCTGCTCACCGATGTCGTGATGCCCGGCATGAACGGCCGCGAAGTGGCCGAGCACCTTCGCCTGGTCCACCCGGGAATCAAGGCAATTTTCATGTCCGGATACACCGACCGTATCCTTACCAAGGCGGGTACGATCGACTCCGCCGCCGCTTACCTCCAAAAGCCGTTCACCCTGGCCCAGCTCGCCGAGATCCTGCGGCAGGTGGAACGCGCATAGCCGGCGGCGGTCCGACCTCAGTTCGGCAACTGGTGGCTGCTCTGGTAGTGCTCCTTGAGCAGATCCCGGCCAAAATCGCCCTTGAAATCGCGCCAAACGCTATGGATGTGGTTGGCGTGGTCCTGTGTGTCGTCGAACTCCACGAGAAAATCGGGCGACTGAATCCGGTAGTAGTGGGGTTCCCTCGGCTCGATGCCGCCGGCCCAGGCGAACCACAGGTTGTTGCCGGCCTTGCGGGCCTGCTCCTTGCGGAACTCAGCCAGGTCTGCGGTCATGTTGTCGCAGTACACGGTCAGGAGATCTTCGAACTTGGCCCGCTCGGCCGCCGTAAGAGCGGAGATCTGAATTCCACTGGGCTGGCCTTCGAGCGCGGCCTGGCGGGAGTGCTCGGTGAGGATGTCCGCGGGCGCCTTGGAAGTCACGATGGCGGTCTTGCGCTGGTCCGCGGTGAGCGACTGAATCAGGTCGTGGCCGAGGTCGTCCTCCTGCGCCAGCGCGCGCAGCCCTTTTCGCCGGCCCTGCAGAACTTCGGCGGGGTTGGCTCCGAAGAAACTCGGTGCGCCGATCACCTTGCCGTCCACGATCGTAAAGTTTTCACTGATGTGGTGGCCTTCCACGCGGTATGCCCACGTGCCGGCGTCGGAAGGCTGTCCGAAAACGCTGAAGAAGTAGCCATCGGGATCGCGGTGGAAGTTGCCCGCGGGCTCCATCGAGGCGAGCACTTCGTCGAGGCTCATAATAGTGACGGCCTTGATGTAGCCCATCTGGCTGAGGCCGGCGCTGAGGAGCGCCAGGGCCAGTTTACGCTGCCCGGGTGTCATTTCACGAAGCGGAAGGCCCTTGCGCGGCACAGGGGTATAGAACCAGTTGAGCCGCTCTTCGTCTTCGAGCTTGAAGAGGGCGCGATCGCGCTGCTCCGGGTAAAGGGAGTTCACAAACGCCGTCGCCGCGGCGGTCATGGTGGGCACGGCCGCGGTGCGGGAATAGGCCGCCGCCAGGAGTACGGTTGCCACGGCGGCCAGCACCAGCCGCAGCAGAGTACTGCTTTTTGATGGAATGCGCATCCTCGAATCCCCTCTTCCTCCGGTTCGCCAGGGATGATTATGCGGGAATCGAAGGCGGGAGGCAAGCCGGGTAGCGTTGTCCGATTCCGGTCATGCGGCTATGATATGGTTTCGCCGCAGCAGATCGAGGCTCAAACCGAATCATGAATAATCCCTTCCGAGGTCGAATCCGATGGATGCTGATCGGGTGGATGTTTGTCATCAGCGCAATCGCCTACCTGGACCGCGTCAACATCTCCATTGCCGGGTCGTCGATTCAGAAAGAATATGGCCTGGACAATATCCAACTGGGCTGGGTGTTCAGCGCATTCGTGGCGGGCTATGCGCTGTTTCAGGTGCCGGGCGGGCGCCTGGCCGACCGCTTCGGGCCGCGAAAGATTCTCACGCTCGGCACCATCTGGTGGGGCGTGTTCACGTCGATGACGGTCCTGGTGCCTTCGGGAATCGCGGCCTCGCTGGTGCTCCTGCTCGCCGTGCGTTTCTCCCTGGGGCTGGGCGAGGCGGTAGTTTATCCGGCTTCGAACCGGCTGGTTGCGGCCTGGATGCCCTCGCAGGAACGCGGTGTGGCGAACGGAATCATTTTCGCGGGCGTCGGCGCCGGCGCCGGCATCACTCCGCCGCTGATCGCGTACATCATGATCCATTACGGCTGGCACGCATCGTTTCTGGCCAGCGCATTACTGGGACTGGCAGCCGGCGCGGCGTGGTATCTGCTGGCCCGCGACCGTCCGGAAGATCACCCCTGGGTCGAGCCGGAGGAAGCGCGGCACATCGAGGCCGGCCTGCCGGCGGTGGATACAACTCCCGGTGCGACGCGCGCCCTTCCCTGGAGAGCAATCCTGGGAAGCAAAGACGTGATCGCCCTGAGTTGGAGCTATTTCACCTACGGCTACGTCGCCTACATCTTCTTTACCTGGTTTTTCATCTACCTCAACAAGGTTCGCGGCCTCGACCTGAAATCCAGCTCCTATTACGGGATGCTGCCTTTCATCGCGATGGCCACCTGCTCGCCGCTGGGAGGCTGGATCAGCGACGGCCTCACCAGGCGCTATGGGAAGCGGGTGGGCCGGTGCGGCGTGGCCGGGGTGAGCATCGCGCTGGCGGCGGTTTTCATTGCGCTGGCTACGCAGGTGGCGGATCCGCGGCTGGTGACGGTCGTCCTGGCGGGAGGCGCCGGCGCGCTGTATCTTTCGGCTAGTTCGTTCTGGTCCGTGACAGCCGATCTCGGCGGGACCTCGGCCGGAACGGTTTCCGGCTTCATGAACATGTGCAACCAGAGTGCCGGCGCGCTGACGGCGTCGGTGACTCCGCTGATCGCCGCACATTTCGGCTGGACCGCTTCTTTCATGACCGCCGCGGTGCTGTGCATGGCAGGCGCCGTGGCTTGGCTGGTGGTGGATCCGTCGCGCGCGCTGGCCCAGGCGCCGGCCGCCGCGGCTGCACCGCGATGAGGAAACCGTAGATTTCAATTAGGAACCACAACACATGGCTAGATTCTCTCGTTTGAAAGTGCTGAATACGATGATCGAAACGGGGGTCGTGCCCGTCTTCTATCACCCGAGCGTGGAGGTGGCGCGCGAAGTGGCGGCCGCCTGCGTGGCGGGCGGCGTCCCCCTCCTGGAGTTCACCAACCGGGGCGACCACGCCTGGGAGGTATTCAGCGAGCTGGAGCGCCATTGCGCGCGCGCGTTGCCGGAGCTCATCCTCGGAGTGGGCTCGGTGGTGGATCCCGGTACCGCCACGCTCTACATCAATTGCGGCGCCAACTTCGTGGTCGGGCCGGTATTGAATCCGGACGTCGCCCGCGCCTGCAACCGCCGCAAGATTCCGTACTCGCCCGGCTGCGGCAGCGCTTCGGAAATCTCGCAGGCCGAGGAACTGGGGTCGGAAATCGTCAAGATCTTCCCCGGCAAGGAGGTCGGCGGGCCGGGCTTCGTCAAGGCCATCAAAGGGCCGTGCCCGTGGGTTTCGATCATGCCGACCGGCGGCGTGGAGAGCACCGAGGCATCGCTGCGCGCGTGGTTCGACGCCGGCGTGGCGTGCGTCGGAATGGGCTCGAACCTGATCACCAAGGCACTGCTCAAGGCCGGCGACTACAAGGGGATCGCCGCCGATGTGCGGGCAGCCCGCGAATTGATTCAGAAAATCCGCGGGGAGAAATAAGGAGGACTGTGATGCCATCCGCAAGTGCTGCCGCCGAAGATCTGAAACAGATCTGCGAGCGGTACCTGAAGCTGTATACGGGGGCGATCTCCGATATCCTCGATAAGCGCGGCTTCCGCGACCAGGTGCTGCCGCGCTACATCGTGCCTTTCACAGCGGCCAACCGGGTGGCCGGCCCGGCGTTCACCGGGCAGGGCTACCCCTGCGCCAGCACGAAGAACGACGACACCCAGACGCGCCTCGACATGCTCGACAGCATCAGGCCCGGCACGGTGTCGGTCTGGGCCTGTGGGGGCAGCATGGTCTGCGCGCATTGGGGCGAGATCATGTCCACGGCGGCGCGCGAACGCGGTTGCACCGGCGCCGTGCTGGACGGCGGGGTGCGCGACCTGGACTTCATCAACGCCATGAACTACCCGGTATTCGCGCAATTCAAGTGCGCCGCCAGCTCGGTCGGGCGATGGGATATCAAGGAGTACCAGGTGGCGATCCGCATCGGCGACACTGTGATCAATCCCGGCGATTTCGTTTTCGGAGATGTGGACGGCGTCGTCATCGTGCCGAAGGAACTCACTCTCGATGTGCTGGCGGCGGCCGAAGACGTCTACCGGCGGGAGAAGGGCATGCGCGAAGACCTCCGCCGCGGCGTCCCGATCAAGGATGCGTACGCCAAGTACGGATCGCTGTAGAGGTGCGTCAGACAACCCCGGATATGGCCTGGCGAATGATCCCGAGCAGCGACTGAGGGAACACTCCGAAGAAGATCAGGCACGCAGCCAGGACGGCGAGCGCCAGCGCCCCGGGAAGTGCCAGTGCTGGCTGCGCTAACCGCGGCTGCCGCGGCGGTCCGTACAACGCCACGACGATGCGCAAGTAATAGTAGAGGCCGATCGCACTGGTGATCACCAGGATCACGACCGGCCCCCACATGGCCGCCGAGGCGCCGGCGGCTATGACGTAAAACTTGCCGATGAATCCGGCGGTCACGGGAATCCCGGCCAGAGAGAGCAGCATTGCCGTGAAGACGGCGGCCAGCGCCGGCCGCCGCCAGAACAGTCCCTGGTAATCTTCGAGAGTATCGGCATCCCGAGTCCCATCCGACAGGATGCCGACCACGCCGAATGCGCCGAGGATCGTCACGAAATAGGCGACCAGGTAGAACGTGACGGCGGTGGGGCCGAGGTCGCCAGAGGCCTGAAAGGCCACCAGCATGTAGCCGAGATGCGCAATCGACGAGTACGCCAGGATGCGCTTCACGTTGTCCTGCAGCAATGCCAGAATGTTTCCGGCGAACATGGAGGCGATGGCGATGATCGTGAATACGAGGTAAACCGGCCGCAGTCCATGCGCGCCCGAGCCGTAGAAATAGCGCAGCAGCACCGCGAACATGGCGCCCTTGGAGACGGTCGCGATGTAGGCGGTTACGGGTGCCGGGGCGCCCTGATATACGTCCGGAGTCCATACGTGAAAGGGGACTACGGCGAGCTTGAAACCGAAACCGGTGAGGATCAGGCCCAGGCCGGGCAGCACGAGCCAGCGGTCGAAACCCGTGCCGGTGAGCCGCGACGCGATTTCCGCAAATTGCATCGTACCCAGCGCGCCGTAAATCAGAGCCATGCCGAAGAGCAGGAAAGCCGCCGAAACCGCGGCCAACACAAGGTACTTGATGCCGGCTTCGAGAGGCAGCGGCCGGAACCGCGGGTAAGCGATCATCGCGTAGAGCGCCACGCTGAGGAGCTCCAGTCCCAGGAACAGCGACACGAAATGGCTGCTGGCCACGAGCACCGTGGAGCCCAGCGTCGCTACGAGCAGCAGAATGTAGAGCTCGTCGTGTTCGCCTGCCGACTTCTCGAGGTATCCGTAAGCCAGCGGAATGAACGCCATGCTGGCCGCGACGATCAGGCCGATGTAGAACAGCGCGTAGCGGTCGATCACCAGCAGAGGCGTCACCTGGCGCGGCGCGTATGGCGCCGCAATCCACAGGGAAGCGAACGCCGCGGCGAGGCCGGCGAAACTCAGAGACGCTGAGAGCGCGTGGCTGCGATGCGCGGCTACCGCCAGCATCACCGCAATCGCCGTGGCCGCGACGATCAGGAGCGGAAGCAATGCGATGAAGTCCCCGCCGCGCACCGTCATCTCGCCGACACCAATTGTTCGAGCCGCGCCATGGCCGGCTGGAAAGTATCCAGCACGGGTCGCGGGTACAGGCCCAACCAGAGCAGGGTTGCGATCATCAGGGCCATTGCCAGTCCTTCTCGCGGCACCAGATCGGCGATGCGCCAGTTGTGCGAATTGGGGCCGAGAAAGGCGCGCTGCACCATCCGCAGCGCGTAAAAGGTCGCGAACAGGACACCCACCGCGGCGAGTGCCGCCAGCAGGATACTCCTGCGGTAGGTTCCCAGCAGAACCAGGAATTCGCCGACGAAATCGCCGAGGCCGGGCAGGCCGAGCGAGGCAAGCGCGAAAAAGAGGGCCGCTCCGCTGAGACGCGGAGCCGTGCTCCAAAGCCCGCCCATCCGGTCCATCTCCCGTGTGTGGAGGCGGTACTGCAGGGCGCCTGCCAGAACGAACAGCGCGCCGGTGCTGATGCCGTGGCACAGCATGGTCATGAGGGCGCCCTGTAAAGCGAGGTCGTTCCAGGCGAAGATTCCGAGGAGCACGAAGCCGAGGTGGCTCACACTGGTGTAGGCCACCAGGCGTTTGAGGTCGGTCTGACCGAAGGCCAGCAGCGCGCCATACAGAATTCCGGCCACACCCAGCGCCATGGCGACCGGCGCAAAGGCGCGGGCCGCGTCGGGGAAGAGCGGGAGGACGAACCGCAGCATTCCATAAGCGCCGGTCTTGAGAAGCAGCCCGGCGAGGATCACGCTGCCCGCCGTCGGCGCTTCGGTGTGCGCGTCCGGCAGCCAGGTGTGGAGTCCGATGACCGGCAGTTTCACCGCGAAGGCCGTGAAGAATCCCAGCATGATCCACATTTCGGTATGCGGAGACATCGCGGTGCCCAGCAGCGATTCATACTCGAAGGTGTAGATTCCGGTGGCGCCATGGTGCAGGAAGAAGAGCGCCAGGATGGCGATCAACATCAGCAGCCCGCTGAGCTGGGTAAAGATGAAAAACTTCACGGCCGCGTACACGCGGTTCTCGTGTCCCCAGATGGCGATCAGAAAATACATGGGGACGAGCATCAACTCCCAGGCGAAATAGAAGAGGAAGAGATTCACCGCCAGGAAAACGCCGGCGATGCCCGCGAGAACCCAGAGCAGGTTGAGATGAAAAAAGCCGACGGCCTCCGTGATTTCGTTCCAGGACGCCAGCACGGAGACAATGCCCAGGAAGAAGGTCAGCACCAGCAGCAGCAGGCTCAACCCGTCGAGCGCCAGGTGAAGCCGGATGCCGAACTGGGGAATCCATGGCCAGTCGGCCTGCACAAACCACGTATGAAAGCCGGCGTGGGCATTGGCGATCCAAAGGGACAGGGTGATGGCGAAATCGGCAAGGACGGCGATCAAGGCGATCCAGCGGGTGGCGGAGACACTCCAGCGGGCGGCGGCCCATGCCAGGGCGCCGGCGATCAGCGGGATCAGGATGAGCCAAAGCAGGATCATAGCCACATCACGATGGCGACGACGAAGGCGGCGCCGCCGGCAATCCATGCGGCATACCACCGCAGCTTGCCCGTTTCCGTCAGGCTGAGTGCGCGATAGCAGAGGGCGGCCAGCTTCGCGATGCCGTCGTAAATCGAATCGATCACATCCGCCCGGTTCACACGCGCCAGCCACACGACGGGCCGCACGAAGAGCCGGTCGTAGAGCCAATCCATTCCCCAATCGGCGAACCAGAAGCGGTGGAGCGCCCGGCCGGCGGGGTTCGCGGTCGCCGCGGCGGCGAGCGCCGGGTAGCGCAGCCAGGCGAGCCACGCGGCCAGAAGTCCACACAGAAACGCGGCCGACGCGGCTGCGCTGGACAATGCCTCACTGAAGCCTCCGGCGCCTGTGTGCAGCGGCGGGAGAGCGGTCGCGATGAAGTTTGCGAATGGCGCCTTATCGAATCCGCCGGCAATCGACAGCACCGCCAGCACGCTCGAGGGGATCAGCATCGTGAGCCCCGGCCGGCGGCTGACCGTGGTCCGTACCGGCCCGAAGAACACGACGAAGATCAGCCGGAACGTGTACATCGCCGTCAAGACGACGCCGGCGATTCCCGCCGCCCAGAGGACCGGACCGCCCGCGGTGGAATTGGCGGCGCTCCAGATGATCAGATCCTTGCTGTAGAAACCCGCGGTAATCAGCGGGAGACCGGAAAGGGCGGAACCGCCGATCAGGAATAGCCAAAAAGCGGAGGGGAGCTCCGTGCGCAACCCGCCCATCCGAAAGATGTTGTGTTCGTCGTGCAGCGCTTCGATGACGATACCGGCGGCAAGGAAAAGCAGGGCCTTGAAAAAGGCGTGCGTCATGAAATGGAAGATGGCCGCTCCCCACGCGCCGACGCCCAGGGCGAGGAACATATACCCGATCTGGCTGATGGTGGAATAGGCCAGGATGCGCTTGATATCGGTTTGCGTCACGGCGCTGAAGCCGGCCATCAGCAGTGTAGCGGCGCCGATCACGGCTACGGCGAGTTGAACGGGCGGTGCCAGGGCAAACAGGACGTGCGTCCGGGCGATCAGGTAGACTCCGGCGGTGACCATCGTCGCGGCGTGGATCAGGGCGCTGGTAGGGGTGGGACCGGCCATCGCGTCCGGCAGCCAGGTTTGCAGCGGCAGTTGGGCCGACTTACCGACCGCGCCTCCAAGCAGCAAGGCCGCGGCGGCGATCGCGTATGGCGAGCCGGCCGGCCACTGGATTTGCGCGGCACGCATCAGGTCCTGGATTTGCAGCGTTCCCAGGCTATGGAAAAGGAGGAACAGGCCGATCGCCATGGCGGTATCGCCGACGCGGGTCACGATGAAGGCCTTCTGCCCGGCGCGCCCGTTCTCCGGATCCCGGTACCAGAAGCCGATCAGCAGGTAGCTGCAGAGTCCGACGCCCTCCCATCCGAGATAGAGCAGCAACAGGTTGTCCGCGAGCAGCAGCGTGACCATCGAAGCCACGAACAGGTTCATGTACGCGAAGAACCGGCTGTAGCCCTCATCGCCGCGCATGAATTCGGCGGAATAGAGGTGGATCAGGAACGCGACGAAGGTGACGACCAGCATCATCACCATGGAGAGCGCGTCCAGGTAGAACGCGATCTCCGGACGGAACGACCCGACAGGGATCCAGGTCCACAGGGTCTGCGTGTACGCGGCGGGCGCGCGCAGAAAGGCAACGGCGATGAGGCCGGAGAGGATCGCCGACACGCCGATGGTCCCTACCCCGATGGCCGCCACGCTCTTGTGCGGCATGCGGGGTCCCAGCACGGCCAGCACCAGGGCGCCTGCGAACGGAATGGCGGGGACCAGCCAGAGGAGTTCGAGCATATCAGCCTCGCATCCTGCTCAGCACATCCGTATCGAGTGACTTGTATTGGTGGTAGAGCCCGAGCACCAGGGCCAATCCCACCGACACCTCCGCCGCAGCCATCGCCAGGATGAACACGAAAACCACCTGGCCGTCCGGCTGGCCCCACCGGTCGCCCGCCACCACGAAGGCGAGGCCGGCGGCGTTCAGCATTACTTCGAGCGACATCAGGGTGAAGATGATATTCCGGCGCACCAGGACCCCTACCAGGCCCAGCGCGAACAGGATGGCCGCCAGCATGAAACCATCGCGGATCGGGACCGGCGCCATCAGCGGACCTCCCCGCCGGAGGCTTTGCGACGCCCCAGGTGGTACGCTCCTACGAGCCCGCCCAGCAGCAGCATCGACGCCAGTTCCACACCGATCAGGTACGGGCCGAACAGCGATGCCCCCACCTCGACCGGGCCGGCTACCGTGACTCCAGCTCCGGAGGAACCGGCTTTGGCCAGAAGGTAGACGAATTCGGCTGCCAGGATCGCCGCGAGCACCGATGGCCCGATCCAAATGGAGGGGCTGAGCAGCGCGTTCTCCTCGCGGGAGGCCTCACGGCCCAGGTTGAGCAGCATCACGACAAACACGAACAGCACCATGATGGCGCCTGCATAGATAATGATTTCGAGCGCGGCGATAAAGGGCGCGCCGAGCGTATAGAAGACCACCGCCACGGCCAGCAGCGAGACCACCAGGTACAGGAGCGCGTGCACGGCATTCCGTCCCGTAAGCATGAGCACGGTAGCGATGATGGCCACCGCGCCCGCGATATAGAACACAATCGTCATACGCAGCTCACGGCAGCAGGCTGTGCAGGTCCACCGGGCGGCCCTCGTTTTCAGCCTCGCCTTTATCCTTTCCACCGATCCGCACCCCGGCCACGCGCCAGAAGTTATAACCTGGATACTTACCCGGTCCATTGATCAGTAAGTCCTCCTTTTCGTAAACCAGGTTCTGGCGGTTGTACTCGGCCATTTCGAAATCCGGCGTTAGCTGGATCGCGTAAGTGGGGCACGCCTCCTCACAATAGCCACAGAAGATACAGCGTGAAAAATTAATCCGAAAGAATTCCGGCAAGCGGCGGCCGGTCGGGTCTTCCGTGGCCTGCAGGGCAATGCAGTCGACCGGACAGGCCACCGCGCAGAGGTAGCAGGCCACGCATCGCTCGCTGCCGTCCGGATCGCGGGAGAGGATAATGCGTCCGCGGTACCGGGGCGCCAGGTACGGCTTCTGCTCTGGATACAGCACGGTTACGCGCTTATGAAACATGTGCAGGAACACAAGCCACACGGTGCGGATCAGGCTGAACATTTCCTTAACTCCACGCGAGCGCAACGGCGCCCGTGATCAGCAGGTTGGCCAGGGCCAGGGGCAGCATCACCTTCCAGCCCCAGGACATCAATTGATCGAAGCGCGGCCGCGGCAGGGACGCCCGCACCAGTATGAAAAAGCAGATGAAAAAGAATGTCTTGATCAGAAACCAGACGATGGGGGGCAGAACCGGCCCCATCCAGCCTCCGAAGAAGAGGACCGTGATGAGCGAGGAAATCAGGACCACCCCGAGATATTCGCCCACAAAGAACATTCCGAATTTCATGCCGGAATACTCGGCGTGGTAGCCGGCGACCAATTCGCTTTCCGCCTCGGGCAGGTCGAACGGCAGCCTGCGTGTTTCCGCCAGCCCGGCGGTGAGAAACAGGACGAAGCCGGCGAATTGTGGCACCACAAACCAGAGATGGCGCTGCGCTTCCACGATCTTGACCAGGTCGAACGAGCCCGCCAGCAACACGACTCCCATCAGCGACATTCCCATGAACACTTCGTAGCTCAGCATCTGGGCCGCGGCCCGCAATCCCCCGAGCAGCGCGTATTTGTTGTCCGATGACCAGCCCGCCAGCACCACGCTGTAGACCCCCAGCGAGGACATCGCCAGTACGAAGAGCAGCCCGATGTTCAGATCGCTGACGATGATTCCCGGCGCGACCGGCAGTACGGCGAACGACATGAGAACCGTCACAATGATGACGGCCGGAGCGCCTACGAACACCGCCTTGTCGGCGAACGGCGGGATCCAGTCTTCCTTGAAGAAGATCTTGATCATGTCGGCGAGCACCTGGAGCAGCCCGAAGGGACCCACGCGATTGGGCCCGTAGCGGTCCTGCCAGAGCGCCAGGAGGCGCCGTTCGAGCCAGATCAGCCCCGCCGCCAGCGTGAGCGCCGCGACGAGGATGCCGAGGATGCTGAGGATCGGGTACGGACTGGTCATGGCACTCGCGAGATCCGGCTCCACACGGGAAGTTCGAGGCCGGCGAAAGGAGGCACCCCCGCGGGGACTCCCGCCAGGCCCCGCGAGAGGCCCGCGGCAATCGTCACGGGCAGGCGCCGGCCGAACAACTCGACCTGTCCGCCGAAAGATGCCGCGTCCTCCGGATTCAGCGCGACATACGGTTGCGGCGAGAGATGCGCGACTCCCGGCGCGTGGCGGCTCAACTCCTCGGAGCCGAAGATGTGGTGAAGCGGCAGGACGAGCCACTCGTCCTCCCGCGCTTCGAACGCCGGAGGCACCTGGTCGAAGAAAGGCGGCCTGTGCTCGTTCGGCTCGATCATCCGAACGCCCGGGTCCCCGTGGCGCATCGGGCCCGCAATCTCCTCCTGGAACTTGTTCACCGATTGTATGGAGTTCCACCCCGGCGACCAGAAGAAGGGAAGCAGAGCCGGAGGCGGCTGATCGGGACTCCCTTCCATGGAATACGCGAGCGCCGAATCCGGATCATCGGGCGGCTTCGGTTCGTGCACGCTGATGTGGGCCAGCATCGAGGTGCGCCCGCTGTAGCGGTGCGGCTCCCGGGGAATCTTCGCTCCAGCCATGCGGAACGTGGCGGGGGGCGCGGCGCGGGTAACAGCCGCGAACTGCGGCATGGCGGCAGCCAGAGCCGCGTCGATCTCATCGAGGTTGCCCCAGTGCCCGAGCCAGCGCCAGCTTTCCTGCACGGGAGACGAGGGCACATAGACCTGGAAAAAGCGCTGCATGCGGCCTTCGCTGCTCACGACCGAGCCATCGGCCTCCGCAAAGGTGCCTGCCGGAAGGACCAGTTCGGCCTTCGCCGTGGTAAGGGTCTCCAGAGAATCGATCACCACCACGTGCCGGAACCGCTCCAGAAACTCGTCCACGGCCGTCACAGGGAACCGGCGGTAGAGATCGTTTTCGAGAATGATGATCGTGTCGGCGCCGCTATCGAGCGCGGTATCGAGCGCGGGCGCACCCATCAACGCCAGGCCGGTGCTGTTCCACTCAGGGGCGGCAAATGC
This sequence comes from Bryobacterales bacterium, assembly GCA_963778675.1. Classification (GTDB taxonomy): domain Bacteria; phylum Acidobacteriota; class Terriglobia; order Bryobacterales; family Bryobacteraceae; genus CAWCDJ01. Next base: position 85,029 of record CAVZVI010000014.1, on the reverse strand, counting down.
GAGCGCGGCCCCTGGCAGTGCCCACGCGACGTTGGCCGCGGCCTGAATGACGGCTGCGCTGCCGCTGCCCGGTCCCGAGATGACGAGCGGGTGCCTGGCGGCCTTCAGCGCTTGAGCGATTTCGGCGGCGAGGCTCCGTATCGGATCGGAGAGATTCTCCGGCGCCGGCGTACCTGGGTCGAGCGCGTTCGCTACGGCGAAGCCCAGGCGCGCCTGATCGTCGGGCGCCCCCCGAAACGTCCGCCTGGCGATGTCGTCCAGGCGCGTTTCGCGGGCTCCTGCGATAAACAGTGGCCCGTTTTCGTCCTGAACAATCTCGCGCACGGCGTGATCCATCCATAGCGGGATGTGGAAGCGCTCGGCGATCTGCATGGGCTGCCGGCGGACCGATTGCCGCAGGCTCAGCGCCATCCGGGGAGCAACGTTGGTGACGTCTTCGCCCAGTACGAACACGGCGTCGGCCGATTCGATCTCGCGCAGAGACGGAGTGCGGGCGGGGCCATTGCGCAGGATGTCGAGCATCACCCTCAGCAGCCGCGATTCGGCCTCCGGAATGCCCGCATAGAACCGCGCCTCGCCCACCAGCGACCGCAGCGCGAAGTTGCTCTCCAGCGACGCGCGCGGAGAACCGATGCCGGCCGCCTTGCCCGAGGCAAGCTCGCGCAAGTGATCGAGCGCTTCCCCGGCAGGGATGCTCCTGCCGCGAAGGGCCGGCTGCCGGATGCGCAGGGCGCTATTGACAAACTCGTAGCCGAACCGGCCCCGGTCGCACAGGAAATATCCGTTCACCTCGCCGTTGTAGCGGTTGACCACCCGGCGCAGCGCGTCGTAACGCTCGGCGGCAGTGATGTTGCACCCAAGCGCGCAATGCACGCACACCGACGGCGCCATCTGCAGGTCCCACTTCCGCGTGTAGTGCTGCTTGAGTGTCGCATCGGTGAAGACCCCGGTCGGGCAGACCTCTACCAGGTTGCCGGCGAATTCGTTTTCCAAAACCCCGTCGCGCTCGCGCCCGAAAAAGACGGTGTTCCGCAGCGAAAATGCATTCAGGTCGTTTCCGCCGGCATATTCGCGATAGAACCGCACGCAGCGGTAGCACTGGATGCAGCGGTTCATTTCGTGATTCACGAAGGGCCCGAGATACTGGTTCCGAAACGTGCGCTTTTCGAATTCGTAGCGGCGATAGTCGTGTCCCGTCATCACCGTCATGTCCTGCAGATGACACTCGCCGCCTTCGTCGCACACCGGGCAATCGTGGGGATGGTTCAACATCAGGCCCTCGATGATCGCCTTGCGGAACTCAGCCGCTTCCGGGTCCCGGATCGAGATGCGGACGCCTTCGTCCGCGGGTGTCATGCAGGCCATCACGATCTTGCCGTGCTGGTCCGACTCGTCCTTAAACTGCTTGACGGCACACTGGCGGCACGCGCCCACCGAACCCATGGCGGGATGCCAGCAGAAGTACGGAAGATTCATGCCGGCCTGGAGACAGCCGTGCAGCAGGTTCTGCTTGGGGTCCATCTCGTACGGCCGGTTGTCTACGTACACGGTGGCCATATCATTTCCAGGGGCAGCGCTTTTCGTTGATGTGGCGTTCGAAGTCTTCACGGAAATACTTCAGTGCGCTCTGAAGCGGCTCGGCGGCGCCCGGCGCCAGGGCGCAGAAGGTGTGGCCGGGAGTCCAAAAGCGTGCCTGAAATGCCAGCTTGTCGAGGTCTCCGGGCTTACCGCGGCCCTCTTCCATCGCGTTCAGGATCCGCTCGGCCCATCCCAGTCCACTCCAGCAAGGCGTGCACCATCCGCAGGACTCCTGGGCGAAAAAGTGTTCGAGGTTCCACACCATGCCGACGGGACAAGTCTGGTCGTCCAGCACGATCATGGTGCCGGTGCCCATGCGGCTTCCGGCCTTCTGGACCTCGGTGAAGTCCATGGGGATGTCGAGATGCTGCTCTACCAGAAAATCGGTGGAAGCGCCGCCGGGCAGCAATCCGCGAAAGCGCAATCCGTCGCGCATTCCGCCCGCATGCTCCTCCAGAACCTCGCGGACCGTGGTGCCCATGGGCAACTCCCAGAGGCCGGGCCGCTTCACCTTGCCGCTGGCGCCGTAGAGTTTGGTTCCACCGTCTTTCGTCCGGCTCAGCCCGCGGTACCACGAGGCGCCGTTCCGGATAATATGCGGCACATTGCACAAAGTCTCGACATTATTGATGGTGGTGGGCTTCCCGAAGAGTCCCGAGGCGGGCGGGAACGGAGGCTTGGCGCGCGGGTTGGCCCGCTTGCCTTCAAGGGCGTTCAGCATTCCGGTCTCTTCGCCGCACATGTATCGTCCCGCGCTCAGGTGAAGGTGCAGTTCGATGCTGTAGCCGGAGCCGGCGATGTTCTTGCCGAGATATCCGGCGTCATAAGCCTCCGCAATTGCTTTTGCGATCCGCTTCGCGGCCAGGGTATATTCGCCGCGGAGGAAAATGTAGGCTACATCCGTTCCGGTGGCGTAGCCGCAAAGAATCATGCCTTCAATCAACTGGTGGGGGTCGCGTTCCAGTAAGAGCCGGTCCTTGAATGTGCCCGGCTCCATCTCGTCGGCGTTCGCGACCAGGTATCTCGGGTGCGGTGCGTCCTTGGGGACGAAACTCCACTTCAAGCCGGTCGGGAAGCCCGCGCCGCCGCGGCCTCGCAGGTTGGAATCCTTGACCTCCTCGGTGACGGCGGCCGGCGTCATATCCTTCAGAGCCTTGCGCAGCGCGGCGTAACCGCCGGCGCGCTCGTAGGCGTCGCGGTCCAGCGCCTCTCCGTCAGCTCGCAGGTGGCCGGTCAGCGGCTTCTCGCCGGACATCACTTATAGCGCTCCAGGGCCTGGTCGATCCGTTCGGGGGTCAGGTCCACATGCAGGTCTTCGTCGATCATCATGACCGGCGCATGGTCGCAGGCGCCCAGGCAGACGATGGGAACCAGCGTGAACCGTTCGTCGGCGGTCGTGGCGCCGGGCTGAATCCGCAACTGTCCGGTAATGTGGCGGCACTGGCGTTCCGAGCCCATAATCCAGCAGCTGACGCTATCGCAAAGATAAATGACGTGACGGCCCACGGGACGCCGGAAAATCAGGTTGTAGAAGGTGGCGATGCCGTCGAGTTCCGAGCTCGACATCCCGAGTAACTCTCCGATATCCTGCAGGGCGTCATCGGAAATCCAGCCGCGGTGTTTCTGCACGATTTTGAGAGCGTCAATGCTGGCCGCCTTCCGGTTCGGGTAATGCCGAAACTCCGCCTCGATCTCCGTGCGTTCTTCAGGCTTCAACATGCGTATCGCTCCTCACCGGTCGACGTCCGCCAGTACGAAATCCATGGCGCCGAGCACCGCCAGCAGATCCGGAATCATCCGCCCGCGGCAGAGCAGCGGCAGCATCTGCATGTGCGCAAACGAAGGCGTCCGGATGCGGGTACGGTATGAGACCGTGGAGCCGTCGCTCACGAGATAGTAGCCGTTGTTCCCCTTCGTAGCCTCGATCGCGCCCAAGGCCTCGCCGGGGGGGATCACCGGACCCCAACTGACACTCAGGAAGTGGGTAATCAGCGTTTCGATGTCGTGCATCGTCCGGTCTTTCAGGGGCGGAGTCGCCAATGGATCGTCCGACTTATAGGGCCCCTCCGGCATATGGTTCACGCACTGCTCGATGATCCGCAGACTCTGCCGCATCTCCTCCACACGGACCGCCGCGCGGTCGTAGCAGTCTCCCCGGGTGCCAATGGGGATGTCGAATTCGAACTGATCGTAGCCCGAATACGGCCGCTTCTTCCGGAAATCCCATTCGTAGCCGCAGGCGCGCAATCCGGGTCCCGTGACGCCCCACTCGATCGCCTCTTCCGTGGTGAAACTGCCGACCCCCTTAGTGCGCATCTGGAAGATGCGGTTGCGCAGGACCTCGCGATCGTACTCGACGAGCCGGGGAGGAAGATAGCGGATGAAATCGCGGAACATCTCGTCCCAACCATGCGGAAGGTCGGCCGCGACGCCGCCGATGCGGAACCAGTTCGGGTGCATGCGCGCCCCGCAGATGGCCTGGATGATCGAGAACGCCCGTTCACGGTCGTTGAATGTATAGAACACCGGCGAAAGCTGCCCTACGTCCTGTGCGAAGGTGCCGTACCACACCAGGTGGCTGATGATGCGAAACAGTTCGCACAGCATTACGCGGATTACCTGGGCGCGCGCCGGCACTTCGATCTCCGCCAGTTTCTCCACCGCCATGAGATAGGCCAGGTTATTCATGACGCCGCCCAGATAGTCGACGCGGTCGGTGTACGGGATGTAAGTATGCCAGGACTGGCGTTCGCCCATCTTTTCCGCGCCGCGATGATGGAATCCGATTTCCGGTACCGCGTCCAGGATCTCTTCGCCATCCAACTGGAGCACGACCCGCAGGACGCCGTGGGTGCCTGGATGTTGCGGCCCCACGTTCAAAAAGAGGAAATCGGCGTCATCCCGGCTGCGCCGCATGCCCCATTCCTCGGGCCGAAAGCGCAGCAGTTCCTGTTCCGCCTCCTCCCTCTGTTCGGTGAGGTGGTACGGGCCCATCTCTGTGGCGCGTGCGGGGTGGTCCTTCCGCAGCGGATGTCCCTCCCAGTCTCTCGGCATGAGGATCCGTTGCAGGTGCGGGTGGCCGGAGAACCGGATGCCGAACATGTCCCACACTTCGCGCTCATACCAGTTGGCGGCAGGCCAGAGGTCCGTGATGCTGTCGACCGATAATTCATCCTCGCGCAGCGCGGTCTTGATCCGAATATAATCGTTCCGCTCGAACGAGAAGAGATGGTAGATGACGGTGAAGTCGGACGGCCCCGGGTCCGGCCGGTTCACGCGCATCCTGTCGTCCATCCCGGTCAGGTCATAAAGCATTTTGTATGGGGCATCGATCCGGTCCTTAAGGTGCGCCAGAACTTCGTGCAAATGTCCGCGCGGCACCGACACCGTCGGCATCCCGTCGGCGGTTCGCTGCGGCGCGATTTCCGCGCCAAACTGCCGCTGGAGCACGTCGACCGGATTGGCGGCTGGCGTGGCGGTCACACCTCATCCTGTGTGCGCAGATCCGTTGCCTGCTGGCGCACAGGCCGCATGAGATTGCGCATCGAAGGCAAATTGGGGCGCTCCATACCCTGCGGTCCAACCACCCAGCTCAGGGGCCGCCGTTCTGTGCCGACGGCCTTCTGCAGCAGGGTCAGTCCTTCCAGGAATGCGTCCGGCCGCGGAGGGCAGCCGGGAACGTACACATCTACCGGCAGAAACTTATCCACTCCCTGCACCACGCTGTAGATGTCGTACATCCCTCCGGAGTTCGCGCATGAGCCCATCGAGATGACCCAGCGAGGCTCCATCATCTGTTCATAAAGGCGCTGGACGATGGGGGCCATCTTGATGAACACCGTGCCGGCGATCACCATGAGGTCGGCTTCGCGCGGCGTGCCGCGGATTACCTCCGCCCCGAAACGGGCCATGTCATATTTGCTGGTGAGGCCCGTCGCCATCTCGACGTAACAGCAGGAGAGCCCGAAATTAAAGGGCCAGATCGAGTTCTTGCGGCCCCACGCTAAGAGATCCTGCAGGCGGGACACAATGACGTTTCGCCGGATCTCGTCATCGAAGGCGCCCGGTGCCTGGCTCGAACTGTCGGATGCTCCCGGTTTCGTCAGGGACCACTGCATGTCGTCACTCCCCGGATTTTGAGAAGTTGCTCCAATCCAGCGCGCCAATGCGCCAGAGATAGACAAGGGCGGCCACCAGGATCGCCGCGAAGATCACCGCTTCCCAGAAAGCGGGCCAGCCCAGAGAGCGCGCGGCAACCGCCCACGCGAAGAGAAACACGGCTTCCAGGTCGAAGATGACGAAAAACATCGCCATCAGGTAGAACTTCGCCGACAGCCGCACTCGCGCGGAGCCCTCCGAGACGATACCGCTCTCGTACGGAGCGCCGGTCGCCGGTTCGGAATGCCGCTCTCCCAGAAGGTAAGACACCAGCAGCATCGCGCCGACCAGCAGCAGGACCAGCGCGAAATAGACGCCCAGCATCCACATGTGATCCGAACTCTGCGTGAGAAGGGCCCGGCTCCGCGCGCCCTCATTCAATTCTCCGCCGGCCCCCGGATCCTGCCAATGAGGTTCGTCACATTCGACGATGCGGCCCCATATTAAAAGTGATCGACAACACGGTGCGTGATCCGGCTGAGCGCCGCCGGCCGGACGATTGCCGTTGCTGGCCACAGAATTGCACTCTGTCAGGGAGTTATGCCGACCACTCAGACTTTGCACCATGTGCCATTGCAGCTTCTCCAGGACCGCGCGACGCTCCTGCGCATTGACAGCGTTGCCGCCACGACCGAGGCTGGCAGCGGGCATCCGACCAGTTGCGCTTCCGCGGCCGAGATTGTGTCCGTCCTCTTCTACTCGGTAATGCGCTTCGACCCGCGGGATCCGCGAAGACCCGACAACGACGTCTTCGTGCTGTCGAAGGGCCACGCGGCGCCACTCCTCTACGCCGCCTGGGCCGAGGCGGGAGCATTTCCGCGCGAACGATTGTTGACCCTGCGCAAGATCGATTCCGATCTCGAGGGACATCCGACCACTCAACTTCCTTTCGTCGAAGTCGCCACGGGTTCGCTTGGCCAGGGCCTGCCCGCCGGCGCCGGAATCGCCTATGACATGCAGGTGTTGCGGCGTTCCGGGCAGCGCGTGTACGTCCTGATGGGCGACGGCGAGACTGCGGAAGGCTCCGTCTGGGAAGCGGCGCAGTGGATTGCGGCCCGCCGTCTGGGCAATCTTTGCTTAACCATCGACATCAACCGGCTCGGCCAGAGCCAGCCGACCATGCTCCAGCACGATTTGGCCACTTACAAGCGGCGGTGGGAAGCATTCGGGTGGCAGGCGCTGCCCGTCGATGGCCACGATATCGCCGCGCTGCTCGCCGCCTACGAGCAAGCCGCAGAGACTCGCGACCGGCCGACGGTTGTACTGGCAAAGACTCTCAAGGGCAAAGGCCTGGACGCCCTCGAGGATAAGGAACATTGGCACGGCAAAGCTCTCGATCGGGAGACCGCCGCGAAAGTGATCGCGGAATTGAAGGAGCACCTCAGCGGCGCGGACACCGTCTGGGAGCCGAACCTCCCCGAGGGGAAGGCCGGCTCTGCGGACGACGGCCGGCCGCCGGCTCCGTCCGCCGTCAAACCGCCATATGAGGTCGGGGGCAAAGAGATCGCCACCAGAAAGGGGTTCGCGGACGGGTTAGCGGCGCTGGCGCCGGTCGATCGGCGGGTCATGGCTCTGGACGGTGACGTCAAGAACTCCACCTACACCGAGGAGTTCGAGAAGGCCGCGCCGGATCGCTTCCTCGAATGCTACATCGCTGAACAGAACATGGCCGGCGTGGGGATGGGGCTGGCCGCACGCGGCAGAGTGCCGTTCGTGTCGACTTTCGCCTGTTTCCTGACGCGGGCTTTCGATTTCATCCGTATGACCGCGATCAGCAACTTGAACCTGAAGTTCGTCGGGACCCATGCGGGCGTCTCGATCGGCGAGGACGGCCCCTCGCAAATGGGCCTCGAGGACCTCGCGATGACATGCGCCGAGCCGAATTTCACCGTGATCCATCCCTCCGACGCAACCAGCGCGTGGCGGGCCGTATGGCTGCTTGCGGAGCGGAAGGGCCCTTGCTATCTGCGGGTGGCCAGGCCGGCGACACCGGTCCTCTATGCGCCCGGCGAGCCGTTTGCGATCGGCAAATGCAAGGTGCTGCGCAGGAGCGCCAAAGACCGGGCCCTGATCGTGGCCGCGGGAGTCACCGTTCACGAAGCCCTGCGCGCGTATGACGAACTCAAGGCGCAAGGCATTCCGGTCCGCGTGATCGACCTGTTCAGCGTTCAACCGGTCGATCAGGAAGAGCTGATCGCTTCGTCGCGGGATGCCGGCGGATTGGTCATCACCGTTGAGGATCACTACGAGCACGGCGGGATTGGCGACGTCGTCCTCGCCGCGCTGGCCCGCGAGCCGGTCCGCGCCCACAAGCTGGCCGTACGGGAGATCCCCCGCAGCGGAAAGCCTGCCGAGTTGCTGCAGAAGTACGGCATCGATTCCAGCCGGATTGTGTCAGCGGTCAAGTCGGCTCTCGCTTGAGCCGGGCGCGTTTCTAATTCGATTCGGCCAGGGCCGGTTCAAACACCACGCCCCTCAGTCAAACGGCTCACCCGGTACGCCACGGCTCCAGCGCCCACGATGACAAACGCCATGAGGGAAGGCCGCGTTTGGGTCACCAGGGCGTCTGCCATGAACCAGACCGAAGCCGCAATGAACACCAGCAGCGTGTAAGGGTACCCCCACATCCGGTAAGGCCGGCGAGCGTCCGGCAGCTTGCGCCTCAAGACGAATACGGCCCCGATACTCATGGTATAGAAGATCCATGCGGCCAGGATCGAGTAGGAATACAGGGTCTCGTACGACCCCGTGAGAACCAGGATCGCCGTCCAGATTCCGCTGCATACGATGGCAAACCCGGGGGTTTGAAAGCGGGGATGCACCTCGCCGAAGCGTGCGAAGAACAAACGGTCGCGGGCCTGCGCAAACGGGAGGCGGGCGCCGGTCAGGATGCAGCCGTTCACAGCGCCGACGATCGAAAGTAGGACGGTCAGCGAGACCAGCGTCCCGCCGATCGGTCCCATGGTGCGCGTGGCCAGATCGGCGCCGACGCGCTCGGTGGCGGCGATCTGGGCGACGGTCATTACCTTCAGGTAGGCGACGTTGGCGGACACATACAGGAACCCGACGACGGCCATGCCGAGCACCAGCGAGGGCAGCAGGTTCTTCTGCGGGTCTCGCACCTCGCCGGCCACGAAGCTCACGTAACTCCACCCGTTATAGGCCATCAGGCAGGCTGCCATCGCGACGCCGAAGTGCATTGTCGACGGCAGCGTGGCAGCCGCCGGCGCGGCCGTGTGCCGGCTGAGGAGTCCGGCCCCGATGAGCACCAGCAGCCCCGTTATTTTCAGTCCGGTAAAGGTGCGCTGAACCCATGCGCCTTCCTGCACACCCACATAGTTGACCGCGGAGAGCGTCGCGATCAGCCCAACCGCCAGCGCCTTGGCGGCGGCGGCACTCAGTGGAAAGAAGTATCCCGCATAGATCGAGAACGTAACCGCCAGCCACGCACTGCCTCCGGCCAGGACCGCCAGCATAAATGTCCAGCCGGAGACGAACGCGCATAGCGGCCCGTATGCTTCGCGCAGGTACACGTATTGGCCGCCGGTAGCCGGGATCATCGCGCCTAACTCGGCATAGGCCAACGCCCCCAGGAAGGAGAGCAGACCCGCGATCACCCACACCGCCAGAATGGCCGGCGGCGAAGGGAGGCTCCGCGCGATCAGGTTCGGCAGCACGAAAATGCCCGAGCCGATCACGATCCCTATGACGATCGCCGTCGCGTCGAGCATCCCGAGTCTCCGGGGGAGATCCGGCACGGCCTTCATCGGAAGCGCTCGCCGGTATGTTTCTCCACCGCGTCCATATTGAGCGAGATGCCAAGTCCGGGTCCGTCGAGTACCGGGAGCATGCCATCGGCATCCAGGCTCCAGCGGGTCTCCACCAGGTCGTCGATAAACGGAGATCCGGTAAGGTACTCGACCAGGCCGGTATTCTTCGCTGCCGACGCGAGCTGAAGGTCGGCGGCGAGGCCGAGCGCGGTGTTCCACCCGTGCGGGATAAAGCGGACGCCGTTGTCCTCGGCCATCCAGGCGATGCGCCGCGCTTCGCTGATGCCGCCGGCCTTCGTCACATCGGGCTGCACGATATCGAGCGCCCGCTGTTGAAGCCACGGCGTGAACGACTGGCGGCGAGTGAGGACTTCACCACCGGCAATGGGCACGGGCGAGTGGTTGCGAAGGAGCACGTAATCGTGCAGGTTATCGGGTGGTAGTGGCTCCTCGAACCAATAGACGCCGTACTCGGCGAGCATGCTGGCGGTACGGGCGGCCCACTTGTAGTCCTGCTGCCAGAAAGCATCGCTGGCGCCCGCATCAACCATCAGGAGCGAGTCCGGCGAGACCGCCTCACGCGCAGCGCGGACGATGGCCTCGTCCGTAGCGGAACTTGTCCGTCCGAACGGTCCCCAGCCGATCTTAAAAGCACGAAAGCGCTGCTCCCGTACTGCGGCAAGCTGCTCCGCCAAAGCGTGGGGCTCGCGCATGAGCAGGGAGGCGTAGGGAAGCACTCGATCGCGGTATCGGCCGCCCAGCAGCCGCCCAACCGGTTGGCCTGTGACCTTGCCGAGGATGTCCCACATCGCGATGTCGACGCCGCTGATCGCATGAGTGACCGATCCTCCCCGGCCCATCCAAAATGTGTGTGCATGCAGCTTTTCGCTGACCCGTTCCGGCTCCAACGGATTTTCGCCGAGGTACAGCGGCTCCAGCAGGTGCAGCGCGCCCCGTGTCAACTCGTCGTTCGTGAATGCCGAACCCCAGCCGGTCACCCCTTCGTCCGTGAAAACGGCGATCAGGGTATGAATGCAGTCGTCCGGCCGGATCTCGTTCGCCCACCCGCCCTCCGGCGTGCCGTGGCGCAGACCCGCCGAGCGGATTTCCGTAATTCGCAAAACGCGACCCCCACGAGAGTATAATCGGACGCATGTTACGGCGCAATTTCTGCACCAGTCTGGTAGCCGCGGGTGCCATCGGCCGATTGGCACGCGCTCAACAGCAGGCTCCGGCCCCGGCCGCGGGGCGAATCGTTCTGGAGCGTTCGATGCCGGGCCAGCCGCACAAGGGCAAGGTCCTGATGGCCGTCCAGGCGCACTCCGATGACGTTCCACTCTCCGCATCCGGCACGGTGGCCAAGCTGATCGAAGAGGGATACACGGGATATCTCGTACGCGCGACCAATGATGATATGGGCGACGCCGTCGGGCTCGGCACTCCGGGCTCGATCGGTGAGAACGTGCTCGGCAATGAGCGCGACACCGCCGAGGTGGCGCGGGTCCTTGGCTGCAAAGGCCATTTCGACCTGAACTATAACAATCACAGGATGGCAGACGTTTCGCTCAACGAAGTCATCGGCCGCCTGATCTTTCTGATCCGCCTGCTCCAGGTCGATACGGTTGTTGGATGGGATCCGTGGGCGCACGACGAGGAGAATCCCGATCACTACACCATCGCCCGGGCGCTCGAAGCGGCGTGTTGGATGGCCGGCCGCGCTCACGATTTCCCGGAGCAGTTCGCCGCTGGTCTCAAGCCCAAGACGGTCCAGGACAAGTACTATTTCGCGCGCCGTCCCGAGATCACACGAGTAGTGGACATCAGCAAGCAGATCGATAAGAAGGTTGATGCGATGCGCGCCAACGTAGCCAAGGGTCCGGGCGGTCACTCGGGCTCCCGCTTGCGGGCGGAGTTAGCGGCCCACAATCAGCACTTGCCGCTGTTGAGCGGCGACGACGCCACCGCAGACCGCAATTACATCCGCCAGTTCTTCCTCGGTCGCAACGCCCAACTGGGCAAGCAATACGGCGTGGAGTATGCCGAGGCCTTTCACTACATCCCTGCCGGCGCTTCCGGAGCGGACCGGGACCCGCGCGTGGATGAGTACGTCAAGCAACACGCGGTCCCGGGCAAGTAGCCGTTTGTTCCTCCGGATCCGGCCCTTTTCGGAACCCGTTATGGGGTGAACCCGAGATCCTTCCATGGGAGGCGAATCCGTCAAGGGCGCCGCCGGTCCTTCTCTTTATCACTCCGACCGCTACGGCCACTTCAGCCACGCAATACCGGTGCCGCCCGGAACGTATTGTATTCCCTCGCGCTCCACTTTGCCGCAGATACCGGGCACTCCGGCCCAACGCCCAGGGAAAGCTCGTCGCCGGCTAGTGAGGCTCGGGTACAGTCCAGATATCCAGCACGCCGGCGGTGGCATGGTCATTGGCGCTTCCCTCTGGAAGCGCGATTCTCCCGTCGGCGACAATTGGACTATTCCAATGCCCGCGGCCGCAGTCCAGAATCGCAACCTCACTCCCGCTCTTTGAATTGTAGACGTGCAGCCCACCGTTTGGGTCGTATACATAGAGCAGGCCGCCGGCGATAACCGGGCTTGTTCCAGCCGTCGAGTTACTCCAGGCCTGCGTGATTTGTCCGTTGCGGATTCTCCAGGCGCCAGTGCCGCCGTTATCGGCGGCGAACATCCAGGTCCCGGATCGATCCTGCCAGACCGCCGGAGCTGTGAACAGCATGCCGCCCGAGGGCGTGGACACAGTCTGCAGTTCGTGGTCCACGTGCGGATCGGAGCCGGAAATATCGGGGATGCGGAGCAACCGGATCAGCGCGTCCTTGCCGCCCTGGGCCAGAACCTCGGTCCCCAGCAGCACGGGAGACGTGGAGCCCAGGTCGAGGTCGCGGCTCTCGAGAGTCGCGTTATCCGTCGGGGAATAGTTCCCGAGAACGCGTGTGGCATCAGGGTCGAGTTCGATGACTGAATCGCCCCAATCGGTCCGGCCGTTGTAAGGGCCATTCCCGGTGGCTACAAAAATGTTGCCGGTAACGGGGTCGATGACCGCTCCGGCGCGCCCCCAAATCGCGGATCGCGTGGACGGGCACGATCCGGGTTGAATCAGGCCCGCGCGATCGCTGCACAGCGAGTTCCACACATGCTGGAGGGTGCCGGTCTGCGCGTCGAGAATGGCGACATGCCCCTGGTAGGGGGGCTCATCACCAATGTAGCCGCCGGTAACCGCAACAATACGGCCGCCAAACACCTTCAGAGGCGAGGTGATCTTTTCGCGGCTCGGCAGCAGAGTGATGGCGGTCGCCCACAGGAGATGGCCGTCCGCGATCGCGAGTTTCCGGACCGTGCCATCGGGCGCTGCCGCGTAAATATGCTGCCGGTCCGGATCGGCGGCGGGCGTACTGTTCGTAATCTGCGCTGTGCCGGCCCAGCCGGCAAAACCGGACGGCGTATGTTCCCACAAAACCGTGCCGCTGTCCGCATCGAGCGCGATGGTCTTCCCGTAGCTGGTGGTTACGAAAAACGCATCGTGGTTCGATCCGTTCACGGTCACACCGTGAAGGTAGATTGCGGACGCATCGACCGTGCCATCCAGATGAACCTGCCGTCGGGTCAACGAGGCGAGATTGCTTGCGCCGATGCCGGCACCGGCAGAAGCTCCGGAACTCGCCACATCCAGCCCGAATTGTGGCCAGTCGTTCAGCGGTTCGTGGCGGCCGGCCCTTTGCGCCTCGATCCGCCAGATTAGAGCCCCTGGCAGGAGCAGCAAAAGCAGGAACCGCCGCGAGACAGCCACACCGCGGAGCATGACTCAATCATAAGCCCGCGCGGCTCCGAACCTGGTTCGCCTCGTGCGGCAGAAGCTCACCGCTTTGTGAAAATATGGCCCGAAGGCCGCTGCCTGACCTCTGGCCTCTGATCAGTCGAAGAAGTGACGGTCCTCGTCCGTCAGCCGGGCTTTCGCTGCCTCGACCTTGAACGTGACACCGAGACCCGGCCGGTCCCAAACGTCGATGAAGCCGCGTTTCATGATCGGATCCGGCAGCCCTTCGACAATGTCATACCACCACTCCGGCTGGCCCACCGGATACTCGAAGCCGATGTAGTTCTGCGGCAGGGCCGCCGCCATATGAACATGCGCGGCGAGGCCGATCAGGCCGTCGAAAATCCCATGAGGAGCGACCAGGATGCCGTGAAGATCGGCGTATTCGGCGATCCACTTCAGTTCCGCGATCCCGCCGACGTCTTCCGGGTCGGGGCCGATTACGTTGACCGCCTGTTTTTCAATGAGGTCTTTGAAGTTCTCCCGGAGGTAGATCTGCTCTCCGGTGTGAATCGGAAGCGAAGTGCTCTGTGTTACTTCCCGGAAAACATCGGCGTTCGGGTAAGGCGTGTAGTCGCCCGTGATCAGGTCTTCGAGCCACGCGATGTGGAGCGGTTCGAGTGCTCGCGCAAATGTGATCGCATCCTTTACCGTCCAGCCAGGTCCGCAATCCAGGGCGAGCCCGACTTCATCCCCCAGAACTTTCTTCATGGCTTCGACGCAGGCGACGACGTGTTCCAGGCCGCGTTCCGTCATCAGACCGCGGTCCGAGTGCGGCGGTCCCGTCCGCGCTTCGTCGTACCATCCGTTCGGTATGGCGCGCATCATCGCCGGATTGTGGAAGCCGACCGCCTGTTTGATCAGGGTGAAGCCTTCTTTGGCTTCCTTCATCTTCGCCATGTTCTCGGCGTAGTCCTGGGGCGTTTGGCCGGTCATGGGGAAACGGACGCCTCCGTTGTAGGCGCGGACGCGGTCCCGGATCTTCCCGCCCAGCAGCTTATATACCGGCAATCCGGCCGCCTGACCTGCGATGTCCCAAAGAGCGATCTCGATCGCGCTCACCGCCGAACCCCACGGCTTGAACGCACCCATCCGGCGGATCTTCAACATAACGCGCTGGACGTCGGTCGGGTCTTCGCCCACGATGTAGTTCTTATAAAAGAGCACCATCGGCTTGAGATAGGGTTTGGCGGACTCGGCTTGGCCATACCCCGAGATGCCCTGGTCGGTAGTGATCCGGACTACCGGGTTCCGGCCGATGATCGCGCACCGGAGGTCTGTGATTTTGATCGATCCCTTCCCCGTCCGCTTTTCCGGGAGCGGCCGGCTGCTGGTCTGCTCAGCCGCAAACGACGTTGCGGCCGCTGCCCCGGAGAGCGATCCGAGAAATCCTCTTCGACTCCAATTAGTCATGCGTTTCTCCTGTCGGAAACATCTCAAATCAGAATCCGGCTCTCTCATCGCCCAGACAGGCAAGACCCAAGATCCTTTTTTCCGTCGTCCCAAAAGATACTCCGGATCGCCGCGCCGTGCAACGGGGAGTGGAGTTTGGATTAGCGCCCGGTCACCGCGCGCCGGCGAGCGATGGCCTGCCTCCGCCGAATTGATGAACGTCGCGGGTATAGATCTCGAGCGGGCCCCAATAGTACGGCCGGTGATAGCCCAGCGACGAATGGATCAGGCTCAGCTTGGCATCCCGCAGCGCGTCCACCGGATTCGCCCCTGCCGCGATGCTGGAGTAGAGACCTCTCATCAGCGCGGGAGTCGAACTGTCGGTGACGTCCCACAGTCCCGCGATTACGTTGTGCGCTCCCGCCTGCAGGAATGCCCACGCGAAGCCGACCAGCCCCTCGCCCAGATAGGACCGGGCGCCCGCGCTCCGGCAGGCCGAGATCGTGACCAGCTCCGCCCGCAATGGAGTGTCGATGATGTTTCTGGCGTAGAGCTTGTAATTGCCGCTGTCACCCGAGAGGATGATCGCGGATTCGAGCGGGCTTTCCCGGTTCGCCACGGCATGGGCGCTGAAGTGCACGAGCGAAAAATTGGCCGGATCCGCCTCCCGGTATGCCCCGGGACGCGCCATGGCGCCCGTTAGCGTCTTCTTTCTGGCTGCCGGGAACTGGGACTCGATGGTCTCGATCTCCTGGGGCGCGAACGCCAGCTTGGGAAATTCCGGACCCGGGGATACCGGGTCGCCGATCACCAGGAGGGAATCCGGGCTTTGGCGCCGCTTCATCTCTTTCGTGTTGAGGACGGCGAGAGAGGGTGCCAGAGCAGGACGCACATCTTCGATCCAGTAGTGCGGTTTCTGCTTCGGCGAGCTGCCGTAGACGGGAAGGGTTTCGAAACTGAGCCAGTTCAGCGCGTCGTCGGGGAAAATGATCACCCGGGAGCCGTGTGGAATCAGTTCCGCGGCGGGCGCGATCAGGGCCTCGTATAACTGCCGGCCCGCTTCGTTCTGTTGCGCCATTGGGTCTCCCAGCCGCTGCTCGACAAATGCGCGGTACCGCTCGACCCATCCGCGGATCTGTCCGGCCGGCGGCAGTTGGAAGGGCGGGTAAATACGGGCCGGGGTGACCACCCATAGATAGGACTGCGCGGGCGCGATCCAGTAGAACAACAGGACACTGTTGGAGGCGCGCGCAATATCGAGATAGGCGCGGGCGGAAGACCTGCCGGGCGTTCGGCGCAAGGCCAGGCGCTCGAGCAGGATCCGCGCCCGGCTGGAATCCGCGACCTCGAGCGCGCGTTCGAAGTCGCGCTGAGCGACGAGTGATCGCACATAGTCCTGGTAGAACTCAACCAGCCGCGAAAAGAAAGTCAACCGGTAATCGGGTATGGAGACTTTGTCGACGTTGTTATCGATAACTTCGATAGCCTTCTCGAATTCCGTATTGGCTTGGGAGTAATCCTTTGTAATCGTGCGTAACTGGGCGAGGGCCGCGTAAGATTCCCATTGCACGATCGGAGTGCTCTTCGCATCCTGGATCGCCTTCAGGTAGAGGTTGCAGGCTTCCGGATACCGGCCCCTGCCCGCCGCTATCGCGGCTGCGTTCTGTTCCACCCAGGGCCGTGATTCGTCGTTGTTCGCGTAGGAAAGGGCCGTGTTGTTACTCTTCTCGGCGTCTTCCCAATCCTGCAGGCGGGTATATGCCGTCGCAAGCGTCCAATGAATCCTGGCCTTATCCGCATCATTTACCGCCAATGCCAAAGCCTGCCGGTAAAAGTTAGTGGCTTTTTGGGCATCCCCCGCTTCGAGGTAGGTGTTTCCCATCTCCAAGGCCATGTTCATGCGGTATGGCGCCAATCCGCTCTCGCCCAAGAGGTCGATCGCCTGCTGCCGCGACTTAATGGCCTCTTCATAGCTGCCCAGTTGGGAATAACAAATCGCAAGGTTGTGGCCGGCCGCCACGATGAGTCGCTGCACGCCGCCTCGCCTGGCGGCTTCCATCGTCTTCTGAAACCAGGGAATGGCTTCGTCGAAGCGCCAATCTTTGAGGCGCATCATCCCGATGCCGTTCCAGGCGACCGCTTCATGATACGCATCCTGCCGCCTGGCGGCCTGATCGGCGATCTTGCGAAAGATCGCTTCGGCCTGATCCGCCTGGTGCCGGTATACAAAGAGTAATCGCCCCTGGCTGAGAGCCGCTTCGAAACCGACGTCCCATGCTCCGGCACTTGCCGCCATCCGTGCAGCCTGGTTCAGGAGGGCTTCAGCACGGTCGGGGTGTCCGCGAGCAAACTCCAAGTCACCCAGCAGCCAGGTGCGTCTGGCGGCGAGACCAGCGAATTGAGGGCCTTTAGGCGGCTCGGCGGAAAGGGTGGCCGCCGCAGCCGCCTCCTGTCCGTCACTCAACAGCACTTCCGCCTTGAGTAGCCGGGCGGACCAACTACATTCCTGACGAGGCCCGCACTGCTTCTCAGCCACACCCGCAAGATCCAGGGCTTCCACCGCGTTTCCGTTCCGCAGTGCCCGGATCGCACCGTCGTAAGACTCACTGGCATCAGGCCGCAACCGGCTGCAGGAACACGCGAGGAGACACCCGATAGCCGTTACCAGCAGGTTACGGAGGTCGTTCACTTCCAAATGCCGTTGGTGTCGACGCCCGTGAAATCTACATTGGCGCCGGTCTCCGAGCCCATCCTGACGTGCGCCATCGTGATGCGCCGGCTATATTCGTCGATCAGGGCCACGCCGAAGGAAATCGTGCCGAACCCCGGTATGGTCAGCGAGTTCCCCGGGATGATCTTGTCTCCCAAACGGATCTGGCGGACGATCGACCCCAGGTAGTATCCATGTGGGGTCCGCGGCAGTTTGTGCTTCCCAAACACCAGTTTGGGCTTTGTGTCGCAACGGGAAGCCTGACCCTCGAAAAACTTGCGGCTCTTCAGGAACTGGTTGTCCAGCCGTTCCATGGTACGCAACGACATCAGTGTGCGATCGAAGTCGAGTTCGACGGTCGTGGCGACGTCCGGTCCCTCGGTACGCATCTCGACGATCGACATGCCCGCGGCTTCCGCCTTCTTGATGACGAAGGACGGCAGACCCGTCCGGGGATGCGTGGATTCGACCTCAATCGAAAAGTGGTCAGCCAGGAACGTAATCGACCGTATGCCGGGAGCATCATCGTCTGCCGACGGCGACGTGGTCATGCGCACCTTGGCTACGGTCGCGCTGAGCGTGGTCACCATCGCGCTCCGGACCGGGCGGCCCCACGCAAATGTTTGGCATAGGCCATAGCTCACGAACTCGGGAGCGGCGAGCTTGGGTTGAACCGAGGAACGCGAGACGCCTCCCACCAGGGGAAGGCTGCTCTCGCCATGGGTTGTGACGGCATTCGGATCCTGCCCGACCGGCTTGCCGTTTCGCTTCGTCAGGAATCCTCCTGCGGCGAAGGCATTGCCGCGAAACAGAAACTCGGGCGTTTTTTGAGGTTGCAGCACAGGCATTATAGAGTTCCTTCCTTTTCGGACACCCTCAGGGAAGTGAAGCTGTTAGAACGCATTCTCTTATGCGGAGTTCGCCGGGTCAAGCGCCGGGACGCGAATGGGAACTCACTCCGGGCGGGCGGCAAAACGATATTGCTCGAGTTGGGCCGCGTCCCGGCCGGTGATTCCAAGCAGGACTACCTGGTAGTATCCGGCGGGAACCCGGGCAGCGGGAATCAACAGAGTCAGATTCGTGTCGGAATCCAGCCGGGAAATCGGGACCTTGAAGATGACCTTACCGGAGTCGGACAGCAAGTCGCACTCGTAACGGTCAGCCGGCCGCACGCCATCGGTGGCCAGGGAGAGTTGGAGGAACGGCGCGCCGGTCGGGACGGGGACCGAAGGGGGCGCTGCGCGTGACGACGGAGCCAGCACCATGGTGGATTGGAGCACCAGGGGCCGGTCCAGATTGGCGATTCGGGCGTGAAGCCCCGGCAGTTCCACCACGTTCTGATAGCCCGCCAGGGTGGCCATGGCCAGGCATGCCGCCGCCGGCACCAGGGCCGCGGGTTGCAGCCACCGGAGCCAGGTCCGCCCCTTCACCGGGCGCGCGGAACGCGCCGGATTCGCCTCTTCGTCGAACACACTCTTCGCATTTTCCTGGAGTTCGTAGCCGAGGCGGACCTCCTCCGCGCACTCCTCACACTCGAAGAAGTGCTGCTCGAACGCCGCGCGTTCGTCCGCCGAGAGCTCTCCCAGCAGGTACCGTTCCGCGGTCCGGCGTTTGATGCACAACTCATGGTTCATCATCGAGGCTCCATTTGCATCAGGCATGTGCCTGCCCCGCTTCCGCGTACCGTTTCAGCAGGCACTCGCGAAACCGTGCCTTGGCGCGGTGGACCAGTACCCGCAGGTAGTTGCGGTCCACTCGAAATGACCTGCAGATCTCATCCGCCTCGACATCTTCGTAGAAGATCATTCGAAGCAGGTCGCGATCCTTCGCGGGCAACTCGGCCAGTACGTTTCGAACCTGCTGCCTGCGCTCCTCCGTCACCATTTCCGATTCGGCGCTCCGCCGCCGGTCAGGCGGGTCGTGCCGTTCATCCAGCTCGACAACCCGGTGGAGCGAGTTCTTCCGATACAGTTCCAGCAGAACATTCTCGGAAACCGAATTCACAAATGCTCCGAGCCTCTCAGGGCACTGCAGACATCTTTTGGTTTTGATTGCGGTGAGCACCCGGACAAACGTCTCTTGCCGGACGTCGTCAATGGCCTGCGCGTGACGCAACCGTGCGCGGAGCTTAATCAGCAGCAATTCACCGAAGTAAGCCGTAAAGTGCTGTTCTGTTGCAGGATCGCCGTCCCTGAGGCGGTTCACATATTCCTGGTCGAACGAACTGCGCTGAAGCCCGCTCCTGGTCAATCGGAGTCTCTGAAACCTGGACTGTGACTCCGATGAGTCGGCGGGGGCTGGAACATCTCGGGAAGGTATGGCTTCGTACATTGAACTCCTCTTGCAGCATCCCGACGATTGCGCCGAAAACAAGAAGTGGAGGGTGCCTCGAGCTGCATCGCCGCGCCAGCGGGCTCCGGCTCACCGTCATCGTGGGTTCATAGGGGTAGTGCTGCTCGCGGACCGGCCGTTTCCGCCCAACCGGGCCATATTTGTAAGGAAACGTCCGTGACGGGGCCCGTCAAGCCTGAAGGAAAAGCAAGCTCGCCGGATCCAGGAAAAGATGCCACGGCTGCGGACGCCCCGAAAGTTCCGCCCACAGCTCGCGGGATACCTCCGCCTCGACATGCGACTGGTCTCCCTCCTGGGGAGGTGCGTGGAGCCGGAGATAGAGGGTCGTCTCGAACGGCGACTCGACGGAGGCGACCAGCCAGCACGGGAACGTGTTCTCCGCAGCGGCGTGCTGCACAATTCGCAGATCGTGGGCGCGAATGCCCACGTAGCCCGCCCGCTCCGGTACGGTTGTGCCAACCCTCAAAGTGCAGTTCCAATCTTCCAGCCGGACATCTTGCGCCTCCGCGCGTCTCATCCTGGAGAAGTTCTTGCACCCGGTCAGCCGCGCCACCGCGAGCGTTTGGGGTCGCGCGAAGATCTCGCTCTTCGGACCGGCGGCCGCGACCTTTCCCCCTGAGAGCACCACCATGTCCCGGCAGAATCGGAAGGCTTCGTCGCGGTCGTGGGTGACAAACAGCGTTGCCCCTGCGTAGTCGCCGAGTCTCTCGCGGAGCTGCTCTTCCGTCTGCCGGCGCAGGTGGGGATCCAGCGCCGACAAGGGTTCGTCCAACAGCAGGGCCTCGGGTTCCATGGCAAGAGCGCGCGCCAGCGCAACCCTCTGGCGCTGCCCGCCGGACAGTTGGCCGGGGTAACAATCCAGCAGGGATTCAATCTGCATCATGCCCGACCACTGGGCAATCCGCTTCCGGCGCTCTTCCCCGGGTTCACCGTGGAGGCCGAACCCGATGTTTTCCCGCACCGTCAGGTGAGGGAAAAGCGCGTAATCCTGAAACACCATTCCGACCCGCCGCTTCGCCGGAGAGAGGTCGATTCCCTTGCTGGTGTCCAGCAGGACCCGGCCGTTCAACGAAACTCGACCTTGTTCCGGTTTCTCCAGACCGGCGATGCAGCGCAAGGTCATGCTCTTTCCGGATCCCGAGGGCCCGAGGAGACCCAGGGGTCCGCCATTGGCAGAGAAGGCGACCGAAAGCTGGAATCCCGGATAGGTCTTGCTGAGGTCTACCGTCAATCCCGAAGTCCCGCCCGCCTCTGCCCGTCCGTTGGCGCGCCGGTGGGCCACGATCAGAGGCTGTGTCATCATGCTGTCCGGCACCGGCCCGGCGGCGCTGCCTGCTCGCCGCGGCGCCCTCTGTCGCGGTACCCAGTAGTTCAATGCGGCAATCGTGACCAGCGACAGAATTGCGATCGCCACCACCCAATCCATCGCCCGCCGCATGTCGCCGCCCTCCGCCGCGAAGAAGATCGCGATGGGCATCGTTTGTGTCTTACCTGGAATGTTGCCCGCCAGCATTAACGTGGCGCCAAACTCTCCCAGCGCTCTCGCGAAGGCGAGTACGGTGCCCGCCATGACGCCGGGGCGGGCGAGCGGCAGCAGGACCATGCGAAACGTTCGCCACTCACTGGCTCCCAGCGTGCGCGCGGCTCCCAGTAGATTCGGGTTGACTTGTTCGAAGGCGCCCAGGGTAGCCCGGTACATCAGAGGAAAAGCCACAACCGACGCTGCAACCACCGTCGCAGGCCAGGAAAAAGCGATTCGAAGGCCGATATGCTCCAGCACCTGGCCGACGGCGCTCCGCCGCCCGAACAGCAACAGAAGGAAGAAACCGACCACCGTGGGCGGCAATACCAGGGGCAGGTTGAATATGCCGTCCAAAACGCCGCGCCCTTTTCCGCGGTACCGGCTCATTCCCGCCGCTGCCGCGATGCCGGATACGAACGCCAGCGCCGTAGCGGCCGTCGAGGTCTTGAGCGAGATCCAGAGCGGGGAGAGGTCGAATGGAATCACGGCGCGACCGTCGTAAAGCCATGTCGTGTGAACACGTCGCGCGCGAGATTTCCGGCAAGAAACGCCACGAACTCTCGCGCAGCCTCGGGATTTCGACAGTCCTTCAACACGGCCACCGGATAGATCACCGGCGTGTGAGTGCCTTCCGGAGCCTTCGCCGCCACACGCACCCGGTCCGACTCACTCGCGTCCGTCTCGTAAACGACGCCCGCATCGGCGTTCCCGGTCTCGACGTAACTGAGCACCTGGCGCACATCTTTCGCCAGCACCAGCTTCGCCTGCACGGCCTGCCAGACGTGCAGCGCCTCCAGCACCTGGCGGCCATAGTCGCCGGCCGGCACGCTGGCGGGATCGCCCAACGCGATCAGCTTCACACCGGCACCGGCCAGTTGCTGGAAGGAGTTCGGCTGTGACGCATCTTTCGGGACTACCAGCACGATTTGATTGTGCAACAGGTCGCGCCTGGTATCCGGCCGGATCAGTCCCTTGGCCTCCAGATCGTCCATCGGTTTGGGCGCGGCCGCCAGGAACACATCCACGGGCGCGCCGCTCACGATCTGCTGCTCGAGCGTACCCGAACCGCCGAAGTTAAACGTCACTTTGACGCCGGGGTGCGACCGCTCAAATGCCGGCTTCAGCTCCGCCATCGCATCCTGCAGACTCGCCGCCACGGAGACGGTGAGTGTCGCTTTTCCCCCGCCGCCCGGCCGGGAGCATCCGCAGGTCAGCGCCAAAGCGACACCCATCCATGACACGGCGCGGCGATTAAACAACCAGCGCCCCCGTTTCGGATGTATCGTAGCCGGCGAGCACTTCGAGCTTGCGCCGCAGCGTGGCGCGCTGCAAGACGTCGAGGAACGCCTTGACGGCCGGCAGATCGGCGGTCCGCCGGCGCATCACCAGGTCGTAGCGCTCGCTATGCAGCGGAATGAAATCGAGCCCGAAGGCCTGGGCCGCGGAGCGCGTCGCCAGGCAGGCGTCCGCCTCTCGGGACAGCACGCAATAGGCGGCGGCCAGGTGCCCGTAAGCTACTCGTCCGTAGCCTTGAACCTTGGGCGGATCGACGCCGGCATCCTCCAGGAGTTTGTCCAACAGGGCGCGGCTTCCCGAGCCCGGCTCGCGGTTCACAAACTTTACGTTCTTCCGGGCCAGATCTTCGACCTTGCGGACGTGCTTCGGATTCCCCGGCGCGATCACCAGCCCTTCCTCCCAGCGGGCGAACGTCACCACGCTGAAGTCTTCATCCGGGAATTCCTTGCGAATGAAAGGCAGATTGAATTCTCCGGTCTTGGGGTCTTCCAGGTGGGACCCCGCGATATGGACCTTGCCCTCTTTGAGCCACGAGAGGGCCAGCTTGCTCGATGCCGCCGCCGAGACGATCTCCACGCCGCTGATCTTCTCCACCATGCGGGAGAGAAGACTCGTCGCCGGGTCGCATCCCGCCAGCACCAGCCGTTTCTGGGACGCCTCCTCCTTTGCGAAGACGACGAGATCCGCACGTGTGCCCGCGACTCCCCTATGCTTGATGATGCCGTCGGCCTCCGGCAGATAATATGGCGAGGCGCTCACCGGTACGCTTACCCACCGCGCGCCAACCTGGCAGATCCGGACCGGCTGGCCGTCCGCGGGCGCAATCGAACTCAGGACGTCCGCGGCAAGCGATTCGCGGGACCTCTGTATCCCCTCCGTGAGAGAAAACAGCTCGTCGACCGTGACTTCCAACTCGCGCGCCAGGTGCAGGGCGACCTCGGTATTGGGGACGTAGGTGCCGGCCTCGATCGCATAGATCGTCTGCCGGCTTACGCCCACGCGCCGGGCCAGGTCAGAGGCGCCCAATCCCCTGCCCTTCCGAATTTGAGCCAGCCGGTTTTCGATGCGGGTCTTCACGATCGCCGCTCACATTGTAGCGTTCCGGTCAGAATCGAACCCTCCCCACGAACTCGAACACCCGCGGATTGCCCGCGCTGGTAATGGACCCGAAGGCGGCGCTTCCAAAACTCCCGTTGGGATCGTGCAACGGAGGGGTGTTCGACACGTTGAAAGCCTCCGCGCGGCATTCGAGGTTGAACCGCTCGGTAATCCGAAAGGTCTTTCCGATCATCAGGTCCGCATCCTGTAGGCCCGGGCCGCGAACCGGGTTGCGCGAGCTGGTGCCGATCGCAAATTGCGGCGCCGCGGTGAAGGCGGCAGTGTTGAAGTACTGGGCCACGCTGCGGCGCTGGAATTCGTTGGGATCACCGGTGCGATCCGGCCGCTGCACAGCGAACCCCAGGCTCGAATTGTTGTTCGTGGCCTGCGTCACCGCCACCGCGTCGCCCGCTTGCACGCGGACGAGTCCGGCGATCTGCCACCCGGAGATCTTCCAAACCCGGGGTATATCGTAGACCCAGCCGATCGCGAAGACGCTTGGGATGTCGCCGCTCGATACATCTTTTTCCAGGTGGCGGTTGTACGCGTCCGCCGCGCCGGTATTGTTGAGGACCGGTCCCGTGAAGATCGTCTGCGAGAACACGCTCGATGCATCGTCGATCAGTTTGGAAAAGGTGTATGACGCATTGACCGTCAAACCGCGCGATAGCCGCTTCTCCAGCTTCGCGGCAACCGCGTTGTAACTGGAGTTACCCACGTTGTCGCGGAACAGCGCAACAGTCGTAAACCGCGGGAAGGGCCTCAAGAGCTGTTGCTGCGCGATCGTCGCGCCGCCGAGTGACGACGACGCCGGTATCTGCCCGGCGTAGGGATTCGCGACTTTCGTCAGCAGCGCGGAGCCCATCGAAAGATACTGCGCGGGTAGCTGGTTGATGTTGGCGTCCGGTATGCCCAGCCGCGTGTTCTTCGATCCCAAATAGGACAGCTCGACATTCCAATCGGTCCCGAAGGTCTTCTCCAGCGTAAAGTTCCACTGCTGCGAATAGCCGGAGCCGTTATTGCGGTCCACACCGAAGACTCCCTGCCCGAGGCCCGAGTTGGGGTTCGGCGGCGTAACCCGAACCGAGGGCCCGTTCGACAGGCTGAACGCCGCGTTAAGATTGTCCGGCGTTTGCTGGCCTACGGTCTGAATAAATGGAAACTGCGGAATAGTGAAAGGCGTGGTGATCCCGGATTGCTCGAAGTAAACCATCCCGTAGCCCGCGCGTAAGACCCAGCTGTCGCCCGCGCGATAGGCCAGGCCCAGGCGCGGGCCGAAGTCGCAGCACTCCAGTTCCCGCGCGGTGTGGGGAAAGTCCAGTACCTGCGTGTTGAGATTGAAGACGGCTCCCTGATCGTGCCTCTCCGTGGAGGGGAAGTTGAGCGTGTAACGCGTGCCGATATTGAGAGTGAGCCGCGACGACACCTTCCAGTCGTCGCCCGCGAAAAACTCGGCGATATGAGCGCGCGGCTGAATGACGTTTCTCTGGATGTCGATACTGAACCCGTTGACCTGCCCGAGCAGGAGCGAGGCCAGCGGATTGCCGCTTCCGCTGATCGAAGAGTTGTTGGTGCCGGTCGTCGTGAACGAAAACGATCCCGTAGGATTCGGCGGATTCAACACGTCCAGGGCCTCCCGCCGGATATCCGTGCCGAACTTGATCGTGTGACGGCCCCTCAGGAGCGTGAAGGTGTCCAGAAGCTCCGTCACCGATGTCGTGAAATTGGAGTTGGCCGCGGTCGTCGGTCCGATTTGCTGGAATCCGGCGACCGCGAAGATCGGCAAGACCGACGAAAAGGAATTCGGCGGGAGTCCGGGCACGGTGATTCCGCCGTTCTGTAGCGAGGCCTGGTTCAGGTCGCGTCTGGAATATCCGAAGCGGAGCTGGTTCAGCGTCGACGCGGAGGGCACCCAGTTGTAATCGCCCGCGAACGCATCGCCCCGCGTGATCGCGTGGCCCACCAGGCCGGATGTGAGGATTCCGCTGCCATCGGGCAAGGGAGTCACCGGAGTGTCTTCGTCGCGGAAGAACGTATAGCGCCCGAAGACCCGGTGTTTCTCCCCGAAGTAGCGATCGAGGCGGAAATCCGCCTGGTCCTGGTTGTCCGGTTCGGTGGCCGTTCGAACGAAGTTGCTGGCCCCGGATACGTTCGGCAGCGGGTAGTGCTCGAGGACCTGGCCCGCGATCGGGTCCACGCGGCTCAGGGGGATCGTATCGTTCGGGAACTGGGTGCGCGGCGATGTCAGCGGGTCGAAGATCGCCCGCGTGAAGATACCCTGCCGCTCGGCCTGCGTGGGAACCACGCTGAACCGCGTCACTCCGGTGCGCAGGCGTGTGCCCTGCCAGTCCGTGAAAAAGAATGTCCGGTTGGTTTGAATGGGGCCGCCCAGGGTAAAGCCGTATTGGTTCCGCCGAAACTCGGGCTTCGGCCCGGGCTGCGCGAAGAGGTTCCGCGCGTTCAGCGCCTCGTTCCGGAAGAACTCGAAGAGGCTTCCATGGAACTGGTTGCTTCCGGATTTTCCGATGACCATGACGGTGCCGCCGTTCGATCGCCCGTACTCCGGAGAATATGCGTTGATATTGAGCTTGAACTCGGCCATGCCGTCGATGATCGGGTAGTACACCACCTGCCCCGGCTCCGGCTGCAGCACGCTGATGCCGTCATATATGTACTCATTCGTACGCGGGCGGCTGCCGTTAATGCGCGGAAGAAACTGGCCGTTCGGCAGCGCTACGCCCGGCGACAGCGCCACCAGCGGAATGAAGTTGCGCCCGTCGAGCGGCAGAGCCTTGATCCGCTTCTCGCCGACATTCAGGCTCACCTCCCCGCTTGCCGTTTGTAGTAGCGGTGCCGCGGCGGTGACTTCGACCGACTGGGAAGGCCGGCCGACCTCCAGCTTCACGTCGAGAGAAGTCTGGTCCGCCAGGCGCAACACGATCCCCGACTGCCGGTACGTGCGAAAGCCCGGCTGCTCGACCGTGAGCACGTACCGGCCCGCCGGCAGTCCGACGAGATGATAGTCGCCGCGCGCGTCGGATATCGTGGCAAACCGGGCCATCGTTGCCTGGTCCTCGGCCTCGACTTTTGCCGTCTGCACGGCGCGGCCGGACGGATCCAGGATGGCGCCGGACAACTCGGCCCTCCCCGCCTGCCCGAAACACGCCGTCGCGGTGAAGATCAACCCGAAAGGCAGCCGTCTTAAGGGTCTCGTAAACACAACGACGTTATGTTATCACGACAGCCGCCTGCGGCGAGCCATGCCGGGAGGGCGGCCGCGGTCGCGAGAGAAAGTGAGATAAAGCGGCTCCAATAGAGGTTTTTAGATGTACAATCGGTCCGATCCAGACTCTTGGGTGAGGAGGCTCGGATGAAAGTACAGCGCCTTGCAGTTCTCTTGGCTCTGGTGTGGTCCGCTCAGGCACAGGACACCAGGGGCATGATTTCCGGAACGGTGACGGATCCTCAGGGTGCCCACGTCGTGGGCGCTGCCGTAACAGTGACCAACACCGGGACCAACATCTCCACACCGTTAACCACGAATTCGAACGGGTATTATGAGGCTCCCTTGCTGGCGCCTGGCCCCTACCAGGTAAGCGTCGATGCCGCCGGTTTCAAGAAGACCGTGCGCTCCAACCTGATCCTGACGATGAGGGCGCAGCTCAGAATCGATATCCAACTGGAGGTCGGCGCGGTGAACGAATCGATTACCATCAGCGCCGAATCTCCGATCCTCGATACCAGCACGGTAAGCATGGGAAAGGCGCTGACCACACGCGAGATCATGGACCTGCCCGTCATGACGAACAACCTCGTCCTGATGGCGCGACTGGCTCCCGGCGTCGTCAACCAGGGGACTACCCAGTTCCTGACCCAGGGCATGGTGGGCGGAGGCTCGGGCTTTTATGCGCCGCTCTCCCTGGGCCAAAACGAGTGGAGCATCGACGGAGCGCCGAATCTCGGTAGCGGCGGGGTTGCGTTCATGCCCTTCACCGACCAGATCGCCGAGTTCAAGATCGATACGACCAGTTTCGACGCCTCCGTCGGGCATTCCATCGGGTTGAGCATCGCCTTTCAGACGAAGTCCGGCACCAACAGCCTCCACGGCTCGGGGACGGAGCAATACTGGAACACGCGCTGGAATGCGGCGCCGTTTTTCGTCAAGCAGAAATACTACCAGAACATCGCCGCCGCCAACGCCGCGGGCAACACCGCGCTGGCAAGCCAGTTGGCGTCGCAGCCGATGCAGGCCGGGGGTCATTCGAACGACTACGGGTTTACCCTCGGCGGGCCCGTCTACATCCCGAAAGTCCTCAACGGCAAGAACAAGCTCTTCTGGTTCTTTTCCCTCTCGCAGAACAAGACTCGCCAGCCGGCCCGCGCCAGTGAAATCACCAATACCGTGCCCACCATGGCGGAACGCCAGGGCGACTTCTCCGACCTCCTGGCAATCAACGCGAAATACCAGATCTACGATCCGCTGAGCGTGGCGCCCGACCCGGCCCGGCCCGGCCATTATGTCCGGACGCCGATCCCGGGGAACATCGTCCCGCAGAGCAGGGTCCTCGATCCCAAGGTCTTCAACTGGTACACCAGCCGGCTCCCGGTACCCAACAACAGCCCGTCCAATTCGCTGGCGGAGCCGTTCAACAACTACCTCGCGTTGGGCCAGGCCGACAACGTCAACTACACCGGCCTGGCCGGCCGGGGAGACTGGGCGCCCGATATGAAGAACCGCTTCTCGTTCTCCTGGAACTGGAGCCACTTCATCGAGAACGCGCAGGACTGGACTTATGCCAGCGAGCCCGGCCTGCAGGACTGGGATAACATCCGGGTCGCAAGGGGCGGGATCCTGAACTGGACCTTCTCCAAGAGCTCGGCAACCGTGATTTCCGCAAGCCTTTCCGCCAACCAATGGATGAACGTACTCAAGACGAACGGCGTCCGAAAGTACACGCCCGGCGATATCGGCTTCCCCACGTACATGGATCAGCACTGCCAGGCTCTCGGCGGATGCGCCGTCCCCCTCGTGTCGTTGAACGGATTCACCTCCGCCTACGGTGGAAGCAGCCTCGTAATGGGCCGCTCTCTCGCGGCCGACGCCCGCCAGCGTTCGATGGGCCTCAAGGCAAGCGTGTCGCACATCGTGGGCCAACACTCGTTCCAGGGCGGAATCGATTTCCGGCAGGCTTACGCCACCAACCCGGGCGGCGCCGGCAATGCCATGGGGAGCTTCAGCTTCGATAGCCAGTATGTGCAAAAGAACGATGACAGCCTTACCCCGGCGGGCAGCCTCGGGTTGAGCTACGCGGCTTTCATGCTCGGGATCCCCAGTTCCATGTCCATCGACAACAACGCGAGCTACGCGCTGATGAATCCGTATTACGCCTGGTACGGGCAGGACACCTGGCGCGTGACACGCAACCTGACTCTGACACTCGGGCTCCGCATCGAGTACGAACAGGCGCCCACCGAGCGATATAACCGGGCGCTCACCGGCTTCGACCCCACCGCGCAGCTGCCCATTGCCTCGGCCGCGCAAGCCGCCTATGCCGCCAACCCGGTGCCGGAACTCGCGGCAAGTAGCTTTGTCGTGCAGGGCGGGTCGGTCTACGCGGGTGTGAATGGCGCCCCGCGCCAGCCGTGGCAGAACGAGCTGATGTGGTTGCCGCGGGTTTCGGCCGCCTGGCAGTTCAATCCCAAGATGATTCTCCGCGGCGGTTACGGCATCTACTACGATTCCATCAACGTGCAAAACGAAACCCTCAATCAGTCGGGGTTCTCGAAGACCACCTCCACCAACCTCACGAACGACTACGGGGTGAACTGGCTCGCCGGAAATCCCGCGGCCGGCATATCCCCGCTCGTCGATCCCTTTCCTGTCCGGAGTGACGGGACCCGTTTCGACGCGCCCCTCGGAAGTTCGCTCGGAAGCATGTATATCGCCGGCCAGGGTTTTTCCTACCGGCCCTTCAACCGGAGGCATCCCCGCGAGCAGCAGTGGAGGATCGGCGTGCAGCGCCAGTTGAGTCCCAACATGTCGGTGGAGGCCTATTACTGGGGTGAGTGGGGCGACCATCTCGCCGTCAGCCAGAACCTGCAGGCGCTGCCGGCGCAGTATTGGAACACCACCATGGTCCGCAACAACAGTTTCGCCAGCAATATGAGTCAGAACGTAACGAACCCTTTCAACATAAACAATTTCGCGTTCCTCAAGACTTCCAATCCGGTGCTCTACCAGCAGTTGTCCACGCTCGGCTTCTTCACCGGTTCGACCATACAGAAGAACCGGCTCCTGCGCGCCTATCCGCAGATCAACGGGCTTTCCACCAGCCAGTATTACGGTGAGGCCAGAAACCACTCGTTGCAGGTCATTTTCCAGCGGCGGCTCTCCAAGGGCTTCAACATCAACGCCAACTACACCTACTCCAATGCACAGAATTGGACCACGATCATCAACGAATTCGACCCCGCCCCGAGACAGTGGACACCAACCAATATCCCGCTGCCGAACCGCTTCAACGCCACCGGCATCTATGAATTCCCCTTCGGGCCGGGCCGCGCATTCTTGCAGAGCGGAGCTCTGAGCCATGTGGTCGGCAACTGGCAGGTCGCTCTCACATACGACTTCCAGCAGGGTCCTTTCCTCTCCTGGGGCAACTACTTCTACTACGGCGACCTGGGCACGGTCGCCCAGACACTCACCCAGGGCACGAAGAGTCTGAATCAGTGGTTCAATACCAGTGCGCCGTTCGAAAGGAGCGCGGCCAACGGGCCCGCCTCTTACCAGGCGCGCGTGTTTCCCGTCGACATCACGAGCGTGCGCGCCGATGGACTCAACCAGTGGAGCGGCAACCTCCGTCGCGACTTCCGCTTGCGCGAAGGAATGGTCTTCGAGCTCCGCATGGACGCCCTCAATCTCCTGAATCGCTCGCAGTTCAGCGCGCCGGACACCAACCCCTACAACACGACCTTCGGCAAGGTCACAAGCACGACTTCCACCTTGAACCGCTTCTACCAGATCCAAGGCAGAATCCGCTTCTGAGCATGAGGGGGCGGCGGGGGTCTATGCTTGTGTTAGCCCGGTTGTCAGACTCGAGCAGAAATCGATCCCTGCCGAAAGGGATCGAAAAACTCAACGCTATGGAGGTGTTCTGTAATGTCGGAAATCGATCGCCGTTCCACCATTCAGGGATTAATCGGCGCAGGTGCGCTGCTCGGTCTGGATGCAGCGATGACCGCCGAACCAAGTCCCGCCGCCCCGGTCGGCCCTAACGACAACATCAAAATCACGAAGCTGGAGACATTCGTCCTCAAGAACTCGTGGGTCTTCGTCAAAATCTCGACCGATGCCGGAATTGTCGGCTGGGGCGAGATGCTGAAAGACGACGCCAAGGCCTGCGCTGCGGGCGCGGAGGAGGTCGGACGCTTCCTCGTCGGCCAGGACCCCTGTCGCGTGGTCTATCTCTGGCAGGCCATCCACCGCGGCGCTTTCTACCGCGGCGGTCCGATCAAGACGGCGATATCGAGCGGCATCGACCAGGCGCTATGGGATATCAAAGGGAAAGTCTACGGCGTGCCGGTATACAAGCTTCTGGGCGGCCCGACCCGGGACCGCATCCGGGTGTATGGAAGGGTCAGCGACGAAACGGGCGTCAACGCCATGAAAGTGGGACCGAGGGGCGAAGGACGGGGCGCGTTCAAATACGTCGAGGGACCGAAGTTCGTCGACGCGGTGGTCGATAACTTCAAGGCGCTCCGCCAGCGGTACGGCTCGGGCGTCGATATCGCCATCGACTTTCACGGCGCCGTGGAGCCGCCGACCGCCATGCTGCTCATCAAGGCCCTTGAGCCGTACCAGCCTTTCTTCTACGAAGAGATCGTGCAGCCCCTGAACGTGGACGTGATGGCCGAGCTGGCCAAGAAGACCCATATCCCTCTGGCTACCGGCGAGCGCATTTTCACCAAGTTCGGATTCCGCGAGATACTCGAGAAACGTGCCGCGATGATCCTTCAACCGGACGTGTGCTACGCGGGCGGCATCACCGAACTCCGGCTGATTGCGGGCATGGCCGAGTCATACTATGCGCCGATTGCGCCCCACAATCCGCAGGGGCCGTGTTCGCTCGCGGCCAGTTACCAGGTGGCCGCATCCATCCCGAACTTCCTGATTCAGGAGAATGGCGACGCGAACTATACGGATCTCCTGGCCAAACCGCTGCCGCCGGTCCGCAACGGGTACCGGCCGCTACTTACCGATCCGGGCCTGGGAATCACGATCGATGAAGATAAGCTGCGCGCCCAGGTAGGCGAACCGCGAGAATACAGGCCCCGCTTCGATCCCGAAGACGGGTCTGTTGTGGATTGGTAGCCACGTAGCCACCGCCGCCTATTTGATAATATCCGGCGGCAGCACGGGAAAGGATCGCGGGCGCGGCGCAAGATTCGGCCGGACATTGCCTCGCAGTTCGGCGTCCCCGATCCTCAAATACATAAACATCTCGTCGGCCTGTAATTTCGGAACGTCCACCGGCTTGGTATCGACCGGCCGGACCGTAACGTTTCCCCATGCCTGTAGTAACTCATACTTGACGCTCAGCCGGTCCGCTTGGACGATGACAGGCTTGTCAAGTTTGGCTCTGGCGTGGCCCCCCTTCCCGTAGTTGCGGCGCACCATTCATCGGAATGGCTGAAACGGACGGCCCTCTACGAACACTAAGGTCTGTGCGGCGCTGGGACCGTGAGACATGCGACCCGCGGGATCACATGGCCTTACGCCTACCGTTGAATCACGACCCGCTTCGTAAGGAAAGGAACATACGCAAATGGAGAAGGCCAGCAAATCGAAAAAGTGGACCGGCGTCGTAGAGCGCGTGCACCCCCAGATCAAACCGACTGCGGCGGATGAACAGTTT
The DNA here is from genome assembly GCA_963778675.1 of Bryobacterales bacterium. GTDB lineage: Bacteria > Acidobacteriota > Terriglobia > Bryobacterales > Bryobacteraceae > CAWCDJ01. The sequence goes on along the minus strand of CAVZVI010000014.1, from coordinate 52,402 downwards.
TCCGCGGACTATACAGTAACCAGCACGACGGACGGCGGCGGCCGGGTTCTCACCGGCGTCGAGGTGATCCTCGTCTTCTGGGGTAGCTTTTGGACCACAACACCCCCTCCGTCGCCGTCCAGTGACGAATACAAACAAGCAATCGAAGGCATTCTCACCGGCCCGTACATGGGAGGGCTGCGCCAGTATCGCGATGTAGGGCAGGGCACCCTGATCTTCACCGACCTCAACGACAGCACCGACCCGGTGGATCAGTACACCGACGATGACGTGAAAACGATGCTGAAAGACCGGCTCGACAATACCAGCATGCCGCCTCCGGCATCGGGCCACAACCGGTTTTACGCGGTGATCGTGCCGCCGGGCATCAACAATAAACTGACCACCACCAATAACTTTGTGGGGCAGCATCAAAGCTTCACTTACAAAGGCGTTACCGGATACTATGCGTGGGTAGACAACACGGGCTCGCTGACTGGCCATAACTCCGTCACGAAGGTTTTTTCGCACGAACTGGTCGAGGCATGCACGAATCCCGACGTCGATACCTCCAACAACAGCATCCTGGTTAACGGCACCCGGTCCAATGGATCGACTGTCTCGAACGACGAGATTGGAGACACCTGCAACAACCAGTTCGCGACGATTGATGTAAACGGAATCGAATGCTCGGTACAGGCCTACTGGAGCAAGGCGGATAACGTCTGCATCCTTCCAACGGGAACGTTGACTTTCCTGGTGGATAAGAACACCTTCGGAAAGGATGAAGTACAGGACGTCATCAACACCAGCGGCGGGAAATTCGAGGAGGCATTCTGGCTGGTCATCGAGGGCTTTAGCAAGAATACGTTCAGTTCTCTCAACGTGACCATACCGGCGCCCACCGGGCCGTTTGCGAACCTGAACGGGGTCTCGATCGCTCAGAACCCGAACATCGATTTTGAGAATGGCGCGGACCCCGGAGCGCAGCAGAGAATTCGAGTCCCCTTCGATATCACGTTCTCGAATGCGTCCCTCGCGGATTTCCCGGCGTCCGGCAGCCAGACGTTTGAACTCGATGCATTCCTCGCGACCGGCGGGAACCCGGTGCCGGGCACGAACGCTTCGACCCTGTTCGAACTCGTGGCGGGGGCCGACCCCTACTTCACGAATGTCGATCCGGCTCAGAATAATGTTTTCTATTTGAGCCAGGACCTGAGGGTATTCACCGCCACGCCCGGCCTGAACCAGCATCCGGTTCCCGGGGCGCCTGCGTTTACAACTGACAGTGCGGCTGGCGCGTTCACTTACATCCAAAACTTGCTCACGTTCCTGAACAGCAACTTCAACGACCCCGCTGGGACCGATCCTTTCAGCTCGATTCTGCCGGGCCAGGGGGCGGCGCTGCAGGCAGACTCGTCCGTAACTCCGGTCACGGTCCAGCTCAGTTCCACTTTCCCCCCCAGCTTCAAGGTGTTCAATAACTACAATTTCGCGGTGGCCAGAGTTCGGCTGCGCGGTTCCTCGGGGCTGGCGGGCGAAGCCCAAAACGCTCGCGTATTTTTCCGCCTGTTCACAACGCAAAGCCCCGATACGGACTATCAGACGGGATCGACCTATCCTTTCAATCCGGACGCGGCGGGCTTGCCGGGTTCGCCTCAAGTGGGAGCCGGGCACGTCACTCTTCCGTTCTTCGCAACGGGGAACCTGGGCGGCAACAACGACTATGACACTGGAGGCGTGAACAACCGCGACATCGAGATTGCCAGTGGCAAAGACAGTATCTGGGCATACTATGGGTGCTTCCTGAACCTTTATGATTCCGCCAGCGTGATCGACGGGAAACAGGTTCAGGCCTGGCTGGCCGGAACTCACCACTGCCTGGTGGCACAGATCGCGTTCGATGATGCTCCGATCTTCACCGGGGCCCGTCCCGAGGCTTCCGACAAACTGGCCCAGCGCAATCTTCAGGTGACTCTGTCGGATAACCCGGGGCCGGCGTCGGCGCATCGGATCCCGCAAACGTTCGACATCCGGCCCAGCGCCGTAACCGCCCAAAAGACCTTCGTGGACGAGTTGATGATCGATTGGGGCAGGATTCCACGGGGAAGCATGGCGTCCATCTATTGGCCGCAGGTTCAGGCGTCGGACGTGCTTGCGTTGGCGTCACAGCTCTATCCTGCGCATTCCCTCACGGCCGCGGACAGTAACACAATCCAGTGCAAGATCACGGGCGGCGTAACGTATGTGCCGGTTCCGATGAGCGCGGGCGAAAACTTCGCAGGTCTTCTGACCGTGGACCTTCCCACGACCGTCGTGGCCGGGGAGGAATTTAACGTCGTCGTGAGACGGGTGGGACGGCAGGGCTCGAAGTCGGACATTCCCATTCCCGCGCGATCGGTTGAGGCAAAGGCCAATCCGGCCGCTGTGATCCGGCGTTCTTTTTCCTGGCGATATGTAATCGGGACATTTCAAATCAAGATTCCCGTGTCGACGTCCGCTGTGATGTTGGTGCCCGAAGAGAACACGCTGGCGATCATGAAATGGCGATTACAACAAACCGAGCCGTCCAACCGTTGGTTTGCCGTGCTGCAGCGGTACGTCGCTTATTTGGCGGACCGCGTGGCTGGGCTTGGCGGCGATCCCGATGCCATTCCGCCTTCGCCCCAGGGCGCGCCGGTAACCGTGCTGAATCCGTGCGGCGATGTGGTTGAATATACGGGAAAGGTCGCGGAAATCGTCTTCGATTGCTTCGGCGACTTCGAGGGCTTCGTGCTGGCGGATTGTTGCACCGCGCATGCGTTCCAGTCTCGCGAGCGGCACCTCGGCGAACTGGTCATGAGGGCATGTCGCGATCGCCTTCCCGTGTCTGTGTTCGCGTTCAGGCACGACCGTTCGAAGATTCAGAGGGTGGTGATTCGGAGTTGACGGAGCGCCTCATCCCGCCGATGGCATCTTCACTTCCCGGCACATCCGGAGGAACTCGGTCACGGCGTGGGGAACGTAGTTTCTCTTCTGCATGACTACCCCCACGTCGCACTGCAGTGTCCGGTTCGGGATGGGGAAGCACCGGATCTTCGCGCTTGCCGGACGCCTCCGGGAGCGAAGCGCGAACCCCATGTTGATCTCGATCAGCTTATCGATGGCCTCTTCGTTTTCGAGTTCCGTGATCACGGTCGGGGTGAGCCCCCTGCGGGCAAACAGGCGATCGCATGCGCGGCGAAGGTGGCTGCGGGCCGGAAGCGTGATCAGGGGATATGCGGCCAATTCCCCAAGCGCCGCCTGCCTCCTCCTGGCCAGCGGATGGTCCTTTCCAACCGCCCAGTCGAACTGCTCGCGATAGAGGATCTCGCACCCCAGCTTGGGCAGCGGGCGCGGCAGGTCGAACGGGTTGAAGACAATCCCGAGGTCCAGGCTGCCATCCAGCACATCTTCGATCAGATCGTCGGCGATCCCGGTAATTACGTGAAGCACCACTCCAGGAAATTTCCGCGAGAACCGCTCCAGCACCGCGGGAAGGAACGAGACGAGTATGCTGCTGCTGGTCCCGATCCGCAGAGACCCTTTCTTTAGCCCGCTCAGGTCGTTTACCTGCGAATGCGCATCCGCAATCTCCTGCCGCACCCGCATCGTGAGATCGGCAAGAAGACGCCCTGGTTCGGTCGGTTTCACCGTTCGGCCGGACCGTGCCAGCAGGCAGCAGCCGAGTTCCTGCTCCAGTTTTCGGATCTGCCGGTGGATCGCCGAATGGGAGATGTGCAGAACCTTGCCGGCAGGAGCGAACCCACCGGATTCCATGACGGTCAGAAGCAGTTCGAGCTGGCGGAGTTCCATCGCTTTGGTCCGATACTGTATCATTTTTCGAAAGATCCTGTCGAACATTTCTAATGGACATTCGTTCGCGCTAAAGGTTAAATAAATGCGAGAAGTTCGGGGATTTGTGCCTGAGGGTGAAAGCCGCTTTCCAGTCGTTTCGGGTATGTCACGGGTCGGAGGAGGAGCTGTCTCCGTCCCGCCATTCCTTCAGCTCCAATATGACGGAAAGCGCGGCACGGGGTAAACCACATTGCTTCTGACCGTGCGATGCCCTTGCGCCGCGTCTCCCGTCAGCCACTAAACAACTGAATAGAGGGGGTGAGTATGTCTTCGATTAAGGAGAGGTGCGTCAAGTCGATCCTTGTCGCAACCTCGGTCGTTTTGATGCTGTTTGCTCGTCCTGCGGGCGCGCAGGTTTTGTACGGATCGCTCGTAGGAAATGTGAAAGACGCTTCTGGGGCGGCGGTTTCTGGGGCGGCGGTCACCGTTACTCAGGTACAGACGCAACTGACTCGCCGCGCAGTTACAGACCCCAGCGGGAGCTATTCGCTCTCCACGCTCCCGCCGGGCGACTACGAAGTCAAAATCTCGGCGCAAGGGTTCAAGACGTTCGCGAAAGCCCAGGTGCCCGTCACGCTCAATAGCGTGAGCCGCGTCGACGCCTCGCTCCAGGTGGGCGACGTCACGCAGACGGTGGAAGTCACCGCCGCCGGTCCGCTCCTGCAGACGGACCGCAGCGACGTCCGTCACGACATCACCGCCGAAACCATCCGGGATGTGCCTCTGCCGCCCGGGAACAACTTCGAGTCGCTGCTCGGGACAGTCCCGGGGGTAAATCCTCCCACAACGGCCCACTCCATTCCGACCAATCCGTCTCGCGCCCTGGCATTCAATGTGAACGGTACGAGCGAGTACGGAAACGACATTCGCATCGACGGTGTCAGTCAGTTCAACATCTGGGTACCGGAAAACGCGGCCTACATCCCGTCTTCGGATGCCATTCAGGTCGTCAATGCCGTCACCGGCAACTTCAATCCCGAGCAGGGATTGGCCGGCGGTTCCACGGTCAACGTCCAGATCAAGAGCGGAACCAACCAGGTTCACGGCGACCTGTACGAGTATCACTACAATAACGCCCTCGAAGCCCACAACTTCTTCGATCCTAAGAACGGCATCACCCGGGTTCCCAAGGACATCTTTAACCAGTTCGGCGGAAGTGTCGGCGGTCCCATCGTGAGGGACAAACTGTTCTTCTTCTCGAACGTGGAACTGACCCGCCAGCGGCAGTTCGCAACCGCCAACGCCACCGTCCCGACCCTCGCCATGATGCAAGGCGATCTCCGGGGCGCGGACCCCGCCAACGGCCTCGCCGCCAACGCCGACACGATCTACGATCCCACCACGGGAAACGCCGATGGGTCCGGGCGAACCCCGATCTATGCCAGCAATAACCCCCTCGACGCGTCCCACTACAACGCTCTCTGCGGCGGCCCGATGTGCGTCAATATGATTCCCACGGCCCGGATCAGCCCCGTCGCCCAGAAGCTCATGGCGCTCCTGCAGAAGGCGCCGGGACGGTTTCTGCCCAGTTCCAGTTCCTCGGCGCCCAGCAACAACTACCTTGCGGCCACCGATTTCGCCTTCAACCGCACCACTACCGACGAAAAGATCGATTGGAACGCCAGCCAGAAGCTGACGATGTTCGGTCACCTCGGCTTCTTGAGCTACAACGATACCGACCCCCAGATGTTCGGGGAGGTGGGCGGCAATCCCATCAGCGGTTTCGGAGGCAACGAAGGAAGGGGAGACGGCCACACTCTCACGGTCTCGGTAACCGGCAACTACGTTGCCAGTCCCAACCTGGTATTAGACGGGAATTTCGGACTTACGCGCATGGTTACTAACTCGCGCCAGCTCGACCTCAACAAAAACCAGGGCCTCGATTACCTTGGCATTCCCGGAACCAACGGTACCCGGATCTTCGAAGGAAGCTGGCCGCGCTTCGCCATCAGCAGCTTCAACGACCTCGGAACGCACAACACCTACATGCCCTATCTGCGGAACGACCCGCAGTTCTACTGGAGCGGCAACACTACCTGGATTCACGGCAACCACACCGTCCGCTTCGGCGGCTCGGTCTTCATCCTTCACCTGAATCACCAGCAGCCGGAGTGGAACGCCGGTGGGTCGACCCAGCCGGGCGCGGGCGGTTTCGGCTTCGGCAGCGGTCCTACCAGTTGCCGCAACTGCAAGAGCGGCAAGTCGTCGAGCACCAACGCCTACAATAACTTTGCGACCTTCCTGCTGGGCCTCGACACCAACTTTGGCAAGAACATTCTGGTGCCCGATTACTTCCATACCGATACCAGGCAGTTCAGCCTCTACGTGGGCGACCAGTGGCAGATCTCGCCCAAGTTGACGGCCAACATCGGCGTCCGCTGGGAATATTACCCCATGCCGACGCGCGATAACCGGGGCCTCGAGCGGTACGACTTCGCGACCAACACGATGTTACTCTGCGGAATCGGCAGCACCCCGACCGATTGCGGTGTCTCGATGAGCAAAGCCATGTTCGTCCCTCGCGTCGGTCTGGCCTACCGCATAACCCCCACCTTCGTGGTTCGCGCCGGATACGGCATTACCAACGAGCCTTACAACCTTGCCGACGATCTGCGCACAAACTATCCCGTGCTGATCCCGCTCTATGTGAACGCCGATTCCTACCAGGCCGCGGGCGTGTTGGATAGCGCCAGCCTCCAGAACGCGCCGGTCGGGGCCAACCTGCCCGTCGGCATTCCCCTCCCGTCAACGGACTTCTCGAGCGGCACCGCTGTCGCGCTTCCCAACGTAGCCCTGGCGACGACGAACACCAAGCTGCAGCGCGGTTACATTCAATCCTGGAACTTCACCCTCGAAAAGGAGTTCGCGCATCAATGGGTGGCGCAGGCAGGTTATGTTGCGACGCGCTCCATCCGCCAGTTGGGCTTCCTCAACTTGAACGCCGAGTCGCCGGTCGGCCCGTACGGTTGCGTACCCGGCGATCCGGCTCAGGAGTGCGGCGGTAATGCCAGCCGGGCATTCTACAACGCGGCTTATGGTTACCGCACCGCTGCAACCTCGTTGATCACTCCCATCGCCAACAACCACTACGACGCTCTGCAGAGCAAGCTCAGCCACCGTTTCAACAATGGCTACCAGGTTCAGTTGACTTACACCTGGTCGAAAGCGATCGGCATCGCGGGTGCCCAGAACGAAAAGGGAACCGCCTACATCCAGACTCCCGAATTCTACTTCCTCAACCGCGGCCTCGCCCCGCAGGACCGTCCTCACAACTTCGAGGCGCTCTTCGTCGCCCAGCCGCCATTCGGCCCCGGCAAACGGTGGCTGACCTCCGGAGTCCCGTCCAGGATCCTCGGAGGGTGGCAGCTCAGCGGCATTCTGCGAGCGGTCTCCGGTAGCGTCTTCCAGTTGCACGCGGGCGGCTCGTCCACCAGCAACCTGAACGCGTCAGGAAACACGCAGCGGCCGGACCTCGTCAAGACCTCGGTCGCCGTCTCGGGCGATGTCGGCCCCGGCACCACCTGGTTCGACACCACGGCCTTTGCGCCGGTGACCGACCTCAACCGCTTCGGCACCTCGCCCTTCTACCTCCTGCACGGGCCGAAGCTGTTCAACCTCGATCTCGCATTGGCTCGCAATTTCAGGCTCTCGGAGCGATTCAATCTCCAGTTCCGGGCCCAGGCGATCAATTTCACCAATACGGCTCATTTCAGCAATCCGAACGGCGACATCAACAGCAGCAGCTTCGGCCAGGTCAGCGGTCTGGCCAATACAGGCCGTGACGGCGGCGTCGACGCCCGCCAGATCGAACTGCACGTGAGGCTGAGCTTCTGATCGCCTAGCCTGCTTGCCAGTTGCGGCGGCCCACGATGGTGGCAGGGTCGTAGGTGTGGCCCCGGGCGAGCCTGCGTTCTTCGCGCAGGCTCGTCCACCAGAGGACCGGGCCGAGGAGCCGGGCGGCCAGGGCCGCGACCACGGGAAACTCGCGCTCCAGTTCCTTGCGGAGGGCGCGCATCCGCTGCGCCATCTCGCGGTTGGTGCCGCGAAGGCGGTGCTCCATGGCCCAAAGGCTGGCGGCGTAAGCGTGGCGCAGCAGGCGCGCCTCGCGATGGAAGCGCTCGCGCACGCGCAGGTCGGGGTGATTCTTGTACCGTTTCCAGCCGGTGAAGGTAGTCCGGCAGATGCGGAACAGGCTGGGACCATTCCGTTCGAAGTCTCGCCGGAATGCCCATCCGAGATAGCGCCGCGACTCTTCGCGCGTAATGGCGGGGTGCCGGAAGTTGAAGGCATCCTGGCCATGAATATCGGCCAGGTCCACGTCGAGCAAGCGGCCCTGCTGCTGCATTTCGCTATACAGCGGCGTGCCGGGAACGGGAGTGTAGAGCATGAACTGGTGGAGATCGGTCTCGTGCTCCACGGCGTGTTCGATCTCCGCCATAATATTGCCGGGCGTGTGGTGTTCTAGCCCGAGAATCGTGGAGCCCAGCAGGACGATGCCGTGACGCCTCAGGTCCGCGGCCAACTGTTGTGTGTCGGCGCCCGCGAGCTTGGCGTAGCCGGACCGCGGCGATTCCAGCCCGATCCAGATGGAAGAGATTCCGAGCTCGACCAGTTCCTCGTGCCGGTACTTCGCGATCGCGTTCGCGGATGAAAAGATATGGAGCGTCCAGCTCTTTCCGGCGGCGCGCATGAGGTCGAGCAGTTCCATCGCGCGGCGCTTCTGGAGCAGGAAGTTCTCGTCCATGATGAAGAACGACTGCACCTTCCGCGACTCTTCGGCCTCCTGCATCACCTGAAACAGCTCTTCGCCGGTGGAGTACAGATTGAGCATCTTGCCCTTGCCGCCGAAGAACGCGGAGGTCGTGCAGAAATTGCAGCCCAGGGGGCAGCCCATGGAGGCAATGATGGTGGCGGAGGAATCGGCGCGGTCCGGGATGCGGACGCCCATCACGCGCAGGTCGAAGCCGGAATCGAGCGCCGGGTGGCGAACCGGCGCGCCCGCATCCTCGCCCAGGTACTCGCGCATCCAGGCGATGCCGTCGCCTTTGACGATGTGGTCCGCATCCAGGATCCGCTCGATGCCGGGAATGGCCGACACGTGGCCGCCCACCACAATGGTGGAGTGGGGGGAGAGTTCCCGCACCATGCGGCACATCTCGCGCGCCTTGCCGACGTTGACGATGATCGATGAGATGCCCACGACGTCGTAGTGGTGCGCCCGGAGTTCGCGGGCAAAAGCTTCGCGGGTGGGAAAGTCGAGCACCGTGCAGGGCGCCGAAATATTCTCCTGAATCATGAGGATGCCCCAGGAGCGATGGAAGCGGCGCAAAGAGAACGAACCCTGCGCTTTGGTTACCTGGTTGTGGTACAGCTCCATCGGGTTGATGGTCCGGCTGCCGAACACGTCGTCCTGGGCGTATGGACCGAATACCGACGATAACAGGATACGGGCTGCGGTCCCTTTGGGATGAGGATTGACCATGTCAGGGGAAGCTGAAGAGCCTGTCCTTTTCGTAGTCTAACAGGATTCACCGGAGTATCGGATCCGGAGTTATGTAATTTATTTGTCGGCAGCGGGAATACGGCCACGCGCAAAACCTGCTACGCTCAGGGCATCATGTCAGCGATCAATGGAGATAAAGCGCGGTTTCACCGCGAGCGCAAGAGCAAGCTTGCAAGAAGGGAACGCAGCCAGGCGCTCAGGAAGAAGATATCGGCGCGGACGCCCGCCCGTCCGGGCGGCGCCCAGTTGTAGCGAAGTGAGTTGCCTGGCCGAAACCGGCCAGGCCCGGGACCACCGTCATACGAAACTGAGCTTCGGCTGCTGGCTGGGAATCCAGACATTTCCAGGGCCGAACGGGAAAGCCTGCCTGACGATGAGCGGCCGCGCGACGCCCTTCATCGTGTTTTGGACCTGGTTCTTCTTTGCCTGTCCCAGAAAATTCTTGACATGCTCAAAGTAAAAGATGGTCGCATTCTCCTGGAGGTAGAATGTCCAATCGCCGTTGGTTCGAAAACCAAGCACGCATCCCCATGGTTGAACCATTTGAACCTTTAGCCGGTTCTGGTATTTGTTCTTGAGCCATGTCTCATAAGCATCGGCTCGCGCGGTGGAACTGCCATTCTTCACGTGGGGGTCGGAGATGTAATCCCTCTTGTCCACGCCGCCTGAGAAATTGCCCCCTCCAAAAGTGTTCGACGTCACCATATTCCACCAGTGAGCCGCGGCCAAATTTGGATTGTCCACGTGTCCGGTCTTACCGCCGGCATGGAAGACCCTCGGAGACTGCGCGGTGCCTTGGAAAAATATGGAACACCCGGTGATTGATGCCGTGAAGAAGATACCGGGATTATCCACCATCTTGCCCTCATCGTTCATAACCTGAGGTTTGGTGGCCACATCCGGAATATGGAGCTGGACCACGCCGCCGTCGCCGCTCTTGATCCAGGGCAGAAACCAAACGGGGACGTGACCATCGGTTTCCGTGAAGTAACCGCCAACGGAAACGGCATCATCCGCCCCAGGCGCGTAGTTAAGTTGAGCATTGGGCCGGCGAGGCAACTTAGTCAGGTTGACATAGGCAATCTTCCGGCCTTTGGAGACCTTATTCCATTCCCAACTGTCGTTGGACCCGTGATATCTGATGGGCCAGAGTGTTTTCCCCTGTTCGTTCTCTACGTTGTCACTCACGCTCAGGGCGTATTTCCTAAGTAACTTGCCCGGATCGGTCATCAATAAGTCATTGAAGTATCCTGCAGGGCGTTTCTTGTTTTGGTAGTCCGAACCCATGTGCATCCCTCCAATTGATCGAAAATCCCCTTGACCTTCGCCAGTATACCCCAACCCAATCATCTCCGTTGGAGCGGTAATAGCGGGAGCCCCCAGGGGCCAACGCCCGCCCGGGGCGCGCAAAGGCACCAGTAAGGAACATGCGGATCTGAAGTCAGTCAATGCGAGGCCGTCTGGTGTATACTTGCCAACGGTTTTGTCGAATTAAGGCGGCGAGAATCGGATCCTGCGCGATCGGGCTCTGGTTGCGCGTGGCCACCTTGCCTGAATTGAGGAGGAGAACTGTTCATGAAGACGGCAGGATTGTTGTTCTTGGTTGGGTCATTCGCGCTGGTCCTGCCCGCAACCGCGGGCAAAGTGTCAGCGACTGTTACGAGTAGGCCTCTGACGTTCAAAGGAACCACCAGTTTCAAGACTCAGGTTCCGGCAAGCAACCAGGCCCCCACCGGTTCTTCGCTCGAGACGAGAATCGGACCGTCGCAGGACGAGAGTTTCGAGAAGGTGGGCGCGGGGTCGACCAAACCTGCGCGAGTCCCTTCGTCACACGTACCGGCGCCGTCCGCTAGTCCCGTGATGACGGATAGTTCGAGCTTGGGATTTGCCGGCCTGACTCACGCCGATCAGAGGCTGGCGGGCAGCGGACTTTACGAAAACACGAATTTCAGTTCCGAGCCGCCGGACCAGTGCCTGGCCGTCGGCAGCGGGTACGTGCTGGAGGGTGTCAATTCGGCGTTCCGGATTCGCAAGACTGACGGGACGCTGCTCACGGCCGCGATTCCCATGAATCAGTTTTTCAATCTGGCGCCGAGCTTGGTTCGCACGACGCCCGCGGTGTATGGACCCTTCACGAGCGATCCGCGGTGCTATTACGATAGCGGGACAGCCCGCTGGTTTGTCACCGTGCTCGCGATCGACACGGATCCGGCAACCGGCGCTTATCTCCCCAATTCCCACGTCTATATCGCGGTCAGCCAGACGGCGGACCCGACAACAGCCTGGTACATCTACGATCTCAACACGACGAACTACACGGGCACCCCGGACCACGCAGGCTGCCCCTGCTTCGGCGATCAGCCGCTGCTCGGCGCGGATCAAAACGGGTTCTACGTGACGACCAACGAGTTCCCGATTTTCACGGGCGGCTTTAACGGCGCGCAGATCTACGCTCTCTCCAAGAGCGGGCTTGAATCGGGTGCTAGCCTGACCGGCGTGGCGTTCAGTGGAATCCCGCTGGCCGAGGGCTTGGCGTACTCGGTACAACCGGCAACCACGCCGCCCGGCGGAACGTTCGCAGCCGGCAACGGCGGTACCGAGTACTTCATGAGCGCGCTCGATTTCAACGCCACGCTGGACAACCGTATCGCCGTCTGGGCACTGACCAACACCAGCAGTCTGAACAGCGCTCCGAACGTTTCGCTGTACTCCACGGTGCTGGACAGCCAGGTCTACGGACAGCCCGCGGATTCGGTGCAGCCGAAGGGTCCTCTGCCCCTGGCTGACTTCATTTTCGAGGGCGGCTTCGGCGTCAAGACCGGAAAACAGCACGAGGAGTTGATCGCCGCAAACGACGATCGCATGCAGCAGGTCGTCTTCGCCGGCGGCAAGTTATGGTCCGCATTGAGCAGCGTTGTGAAGCCGCCGAACGGTACGGTTCGTGTCGGCGCCGCCTACTTCATCGTGTCTCCCTCGTGGACCGGCGGCAGCCTGGGCGGCTCCATCGTCAACCAGGGCTACGTCTCCGTAAACCGGAACAGCGTTTTGTATCCGGCGATCGGAGTCAACAGCACGGGCCAGGGCGTGATGGGCTTCACGCTCGTGGGCGACGACTATTATCCGAGCGCCGCCTACGTCAGACTGAACGCGGCCACCGGGGCAGGCGCGGTGAACCTCGTTGCGCCGGGCGCAGCGCCCGATGACGGCTTCACCGGCTATCCGGTGTTCGGCGGGCGAAGCGGCCGTTGGGGAGATTACTCGGCGGCGTCGGCGGATGAAAGCGGCAACGTCTGGTTCGCTACCGAATTCATTCCGAACGCACCGCGGACGACCTACGCAAACTGGGGAAGTTTCATCGCTTCGATCGTTCCGTAGTGGGCAAAAGGGGGACCGGCTCGAATATCGCCGCTTCCGCGAAACTTCGTGCCTGTCCCCTCCTGCGCTGCCCCACCGTCAGAAGCGGTAGGATGCGCCGAATTGCAGGATGCGGGGCGTGTAGAACATCGAGCTGATGACGCCGAAGGTGGTGTCGTTGATGTTCTGGTCGCCCACCCAGAAGGTAGCGTGGTTGAAAGCGTTGAAGGCGTCCATGCGGAGTTCCAGGTGCTGGCGCTCGTTGACGGCGATAGACTTCATCAGGCTCATGTCCATGTTGAACGTCCAGGGGCCGGAGAAGTAGCGGCGCTGCAGCGTGCCCACCGTGCCGGGGCCGGGGTTGTAGAAGGCCTGACCCTGGAAGGCGGGGTCGCCGTCGGCGTTCACGCCGCTGCCGTCGGCGGGGTTGATGGCGGAAGGCGCGATGATCATCGGGCCGTTCGCGGTCATCTGAAAACCTACGATGCCGTTGAGTTCCTGCTGCGTTGAAAATGTCGTAGCGGTGTTGTAGTAGGAGCGCGCTTCGCGGTTGAGGGTTCCCCGCCCCGAAAGAATCGAGAACGGCGCGCCGGATTGCCAGACCATCGTGCTGCCGAAGGTCCATCCGCCCACGAAGCGGTTGCTCTTGAAGAACGGGAGGTCCCAGTAGCCGTCGGCTTTCACCATGTGATTCAGGTCGAAGTTGGCGCGGGAGCGCTCGAGGCCTGGGTTGTTGAAGTCGAGGAAAGCCTGGAAGCGGGCCTGTAGGTCCCCGTCGCCGTCGCTCAGCACCTTGGAGAATGTGTAGTTCGCTTCGAAGCTCAACCCGTAGCGCAGTCGGTGGCGCACCGCGATCTGGAGCGAGTTGTAACTCGAGCTGGAGTAGTTCGTCAGCATGTCGGCGGCGAGTGCATTGGGGTTGGCGAAGAAGTTCACCCCGCCGTTCCATCCGTTGGTCTGGTAGAGGGTGGCCAGCTCGGCCGCCTCGCCGGTCTGGATGAGGTTGCGCACGTCGCTGTCATTGAGGAGACCGCCCTGGAAGAGCAGCGGAAAAACGGTGAGGGGCTGACTGCCGGGAACGCTCGCATTGAAGCCCGGGTTGAAGCCGCGGCCTGCGGTCTGCGCGAGGAAGGCATTGTTGCGGGCGCGTAGAAAATCGGCCAGGAAACCGTTCTGTACGATCTGCACCTGGTTGAAGTCGAAGGCCCGATAGGCGCCCACGACGTGGTTGCCGGCGTAGCGGACCTCCACGACGTTCCCCTTGAAATCGTGCTGGATTCCGATGGAGTACTGCTGCACGTAGGGGCGGTGCAGGTTGGGATCGACCATCGCCAGCACATTGAAAGGATCGTTGGCGTAGTTCGCGGAAGTCTGGATGGGAACCTGGTAGCTGGGTATTGGGATGGGGGTGAGGCCGGTAGCCACGCGGTCCGAGAGGCCGGTATCGGCGGAGGTGCTCTCGAGACCGGCGTTGGCCTCCAACATATTCTCGGGCGCAATCAGCTCCTGGTCGTTGACGTAGCTGATGGAATAGCCGCCGCGCAGGGCGGTGCGGCCGTCGCCGAAGACGTCCCATGCGAAACCGAAATTGGGAGCGAAGTCTTTGAGCGAGCGGTGATACCAGTTGCTGGTGAAATCCAGGCTTGCGTTGGAGAGCAGGGTCTGGACGGCGCTGCCGGTCAGAACCGGCGCAAGTTCGAGCGAATCGCGCTCGCCGGCAACGCCGGGCAACTGCCAGCGCAGTCCGAGGGTGACGGTGAGCCGGCCCGCGACTTTCCATTTGTCCTGCCCGTAGAGGCTGTAATCGCCGAAACGGAAATGGCGGACGTACGGCGCCCCGGGCACGAAGCCGGAGGTGCGGCTGTCGATGTTGAAGCTCTGGCTGTAGCCATCGACATAACCGCCGAGAGTAGCAAGAAGGGCGTTGGCGGTGGCCAGATCGGTATTGCTGACGCCGGTGAGGCTGCCGCGCGTAAGTGCGGGCTGGTTGACCCCCATGGCCAGGCTATAGGTAGGTACAATCCCGGCGGCGTCGTACGAGCGAACCCGGACTTTCTGTCCATGAAACCCGAACTGCAGATAGTGGCTGCCGCGCTGGTAAGCGGCGTCGTCGGAGAGGGAATAAGTATTGGTGTTGCGGCCCTGAGGCATAAACTCGTTGACCGGATCGGAATATAGGGTTCCGGTGAGGAGATACGGACCAAAGTCCTGCGAACTCAGAAAGTAGGCGTAAGTGAGGTTGAAGCCGGCCCGCACTTCGTTGGTGAGGCGGGCACCCGGTGTCCAGCGCCACGAGACGGCCAGCAGGTTGGAGTGCGTCGGATTGTAGACCTTGGGGACGAGGGAGTAATCGTTTTCGGCATCGGGGCGGTCCGAGTTATCCCGATTCCAGAGGTACGACCCGCTGATGGCATGTTTGGTGGATAGGTTGTAGTCGATCTTGCCGGTGACATTGTCGCGGGTTTCGTCGTCGCGCTGGTTGAACCGGTAGCCGCCGGTGTTGAGGCCGTCGCCGGCCAGCGAACTGTTGATCGTCGTCGGCACCTGGTCCAGCAGCTTCTGCATCACCGGGTCGATCGCGGTGATGCCGCGCAGCGCGAGAAGGTTCACGCTCCGGGTGGTGCCGGCCGTGGTGTTGTAGGTGAAGATGCCGGCACGGGCGGAGGGTGTGAGGACGGTGGCGGTGACCGGCGTCTGCTGGCGCGCGCGGACGGCTTCGTAGTTGGAGTAGAAGAAGAGCTTGTCTTTGCGGATGGGGCCGCCGATGGATCCTCCCAACTGGTTCTGGTTGAGGAACGGCGTGGGGATGCCGGACTGGTTGTTGAACCAGTCGTTCGCCGCGAAGGCGTTGTTGCGGTTGTACCAGATACCCTCCCCGTGGAACTGGTTGGTGCCGGAAGGGGTGGAGAACGCGGTTTCGGTGGCGCCGCCGAAGGAGGCGGCGTTGCCATTCGACGAAACCAGCGTCATCTGGCGGACCTGGCCGAGCAGCAGCTTGTTGGGAGTGTAGTCGAGGGCGTTGTCGCGGATGTAGTTGTCCTGGATGTTGATGCCGTCGAGTGTGACGTCGGAATAGGAGGTCCGCAGGCCGTTGATGACGGTGTAGGAGTTGCCGTTCGAGACGACGCCGGGCTGGGTCTGTAGGACGGCGAGGGGGTCGCGGTCGAGGATGGGGAGGTTGCGGATCTGCCCGGTGGTGATGGTTCCGGAGACTTCCGAACTGGTGGTGTCGACTGCCCCGGATTCTGCGGATACCTCAACGGTCTCGGTGACCGTGGCCAGCTGCAGCTTGATGGCGGGCACCGGGATTTCGCGGGCCGCATCGACGGTGATGCCGCGGACGAGGGCCTTGACGAAGCCTTTGGCCTCGATCGTGAGATCGTAGTCGGCGGGGCGAACGCCGATAAAGTGATACAGGCCGTCGGCGGAGGTCTTGACCGAGAGCAGGGGGCGTTTGCCGCCGGCCAGATACAGGTTGACCTCGGCGCCCGGAACGGCGGCGCCGGAAGCATCGGCCACGGAACCCGTTACGCGTCCGGAAATTTGGGCGCTTAACGGCAAAACCGGGAGCAGAGACAGGAAGAGTACCCCACCAGCAAGCTTCATGATCCTTATTGAACCCCAAAAGTAGACGCGCGGCGCGGCGATTTGGTATCCTCGGCGCCCCGGGGGGTGGACGCCGCCGGTCCGGCCCGCGTAAGATTGTGAGCTATGACGGATGAGAGGGTCGAGATGCTGCGGCACACAGTGGCGACTCTGGCCTATCGGGGCGGCAAGGCCTTACGGGGAGCGCCGGCCGGCTTCGCGGAGTTCCGGGCGGCGCCGGGGACGCGCACCCCCGGAGAGATTCTGGCGCACATCGGCGACTTGCTGGATTGGGCGCTGGGGCTGGCGGAGGGGCGGCACGAGTGGCACAACTCGCCGGTGGTTGAGTGGGACCAGGGAAGCGCGCGGTTTTTCGCGGCGTTGCAGGCGTTGGACCGAAGGCTCGCAAGCGGAGCCGCGCCGGGGTTCCCGGTGGAGCGGATTTTCCAGGGGCCGGTGGCCGATGCGCTGACGCACGTCGGACAGATCTCGATGCTCCGGCGGATGGCCGGCGCGCCGGTGAAGGGTGAGAACTACTTCCGCGCCGGGATTTCGGCCGGAAGAGTAGGGGTGGAGCAGGCGTCGGCGGTCGTGGAGTTCGAATAACGGGCGGGCCCAAACCGGCAAACGGGATTTCACCGGGACAAAACAAGGAGTGGCATGCAAATGAACGCGAAGATTGCGATTCTGGCGGGGGTGCTTGCGCTGGCGGCGGGTTGCTCCCAGGCGCCGGCGCCTCTGCCGCCGGATAACCGCGCGGCCGATGAGCAGGCGGTGAAGGATATGGAAGCCGCCTGGGCCAAGGCTGGGGAAGCGAAAGATGCGGACGCGTTCGCGAGCTTCTACGCGGCGGACGCGGTCGTCATAGTGAGCGGGGCGCCGCCGATGTCCGGCAAGGAAAACATCCACACGGCGCTGAAGACGATGTTCAGCGATCCCAATTACACCCTGTCGTTCCAGTCGACGAAGGTGAGCGCTTCGAAAGGCGGGGACATGGTGTACTCGTATGGAACCTACCGCGAGACCGTGACCAATCCGAAAACCAAGAAGGTGCAGAACGGTGCCGGGAAGTATTTGACGGTGTACCGGAAGCAGGCGGATGGAAGCTGGAAGGCCGTGGCGGACATGCTGACCACGGACAACACTTAGCGGGAGGGCGGCGTTGAGCCAGGGAAAGATCGAACTCGAGTGGATCTTGCCGGAGTCGGAGAAAGAACCGCTCATCCGGGCCATCGAAATCTCCGGGGGGACCGTCGAAGATAGCGGCGGACCCTACCGGCCGAAAGCCGGGGAGTTGGGCGACTACCCGGAGGCGGGTTTCGAACCCATGACCATGATCCTGGTGGCCGCCACAACGGTTTATGTAGTTCAATCCCTGGTGAAGACCTGGAGAGACCGGAACGTCCGCGGCAGCACGGTCGTCGACGCGCGGGACGGGAAATTGCGAATCCGGCGGATCCCCAGCGGGGTGAATGGACAGATGGTGATCCTGCGGGACAAGGAGCCGCCGCAGGTCTTCGAAAGGGAGCAGGAAAACGACGGCCGGGCTCTGCTGCAGGATCTGCTATCGAAGCGCGCCGGGAAGCCGGACTAACCGATGAGCGGCTTCTGTCACGTTTCGATGTTGATCGATCTCGACTTCGAGTCGTGGACGCCGGCGCTCGCCGCCTACACGAAGACATCCACTTACTTTCCGAGGCGCTCTCGCACGCTGGTTCACGAATCGATCCACTACTGGCAGCAGCTTTCCCAGGGCTACCTGCTGCTGCTGGCGGAAGAGGACTGGAAGCGGATGCTCGAGTGGGAGCGGAATGGGGGGCCGGCGTCGGTGGGTCCATACCGCGCCCATTACTACGAACCCGAAGGGCGGCATGGCTTCACGGCGTATCAACTGTGCGAATGCTTCGCCCGGTTCTGGGAAGTGCTGCGCGCCGGGCCGGCGAAGGTTCTGGCTGACGCCATCGGCGATGCCCGGAAGAAGGGCCGTGCGCGCGAAGTGAATCCGGACTGGAAAGAGGCGGTGCGGCCAAGAGCGCCCTCCGACAGAACGTTCGATCTGGCCATGGAGGCTTCCGGCAGCTACGGGCTCCCATACGCCGTGGCCCGCCGGGTGCTGGACCGGGAAAGCGGGCTGGTGATCTTCCCGTTCCTGGCGCACTTTGCGCTGAAAACGTCCAGGCCGGCCCACTTCTTCGAGTTGTTTCTGGATGAAGCTGCGCCGGCCGCCGCCGCCGAGGCGGAGGCGGGCGCGCTGTTTGCCCGGCCGGCGCAGGCGGACGCCGGGACACTCTATCCTTTTGTGGAAGGTCGCTGCGCCGAGATCGCACGCCGGGAAGGAGAGGTCGGCCTGCTGCACGCCGCGGACCTGTTCCGCGACAGCGCGCTCCGGCGCAACCCGGTTTACGGCTGGTCTTTCCGCCGTCTGCAGCGGTGGGGCCTTTCGGGCAGCTTCGACCGCGCGCTCGGCCTGTTCGGTTTACATTTCGACGAACTGGCGACCCGCGCAACTCCGCCGTGCATCCGGTTTCGCGATCGGCAGACGATCGGCCTTTCGCACGACTACCTGCAGGGGGAAGGCGGAGCTTCCTGGCTGGCGCTCCGCCGGGCGGAGAAAGCGAAACAGGCGTGTCTCCAGTTGCAGCAACGTTGGGAACAGTTTCAGGACGCGATGCGGAACTCGTCAGGAGGGCCCGCCGCCGGCTGACCCGGTCTGGGCGTGAGCGAGCAGAACCTGCTTGAGCGACGCCGCGCGACGTGCCTCCTCCTGCCACCGGCCGGGATTTTCGCGCGAGAGTGCCAGGACTTCATCGAGGTGGTCCAGCGCTTCTTCCGATCGGTGGAGCATGAGCAGGCAGGATCCGAGATTGTGGTGCCCGTGCAGAAGATTCTCGTCGGGAGGCAGGTCTTTGGCCTGATGGAGCGACAGTGCCTTCTCGAAAGCGTCGACCGCTTCGGGCAGCCTGCGCAGGTGCTGCAGGGAGACGCCCCGGTTGTACCACGTCTGCGGCTCCTCCGCGTCGATGGCGAGGGCGCAATCGAAGCATTGGATGGCGTGCTCCGGACCTTCGATATGCTCGGCGCACAGGCCGCGATCGTTCCATAGATCGTCGCGCCGCGGGTCGAGCTCGAGGGCCGCATCGAAACAGGCCGCGGCGTTCTTGAAGTCGTTCCGGCGAAAGTGCGCGTAGGCGGCCATGGCGAGCAGGCGGATGCGGCCGGAAGGGTCGGTCGCCGACTGTAGCCCGCGGATCTTCTCCGCTAGATCGATGCGGGGATCGAGCTGTGCGGCCTTCTGCCAGGCGTCCAGCGCGTCGGAGTACTTTTCCAGGTGGACGAGACAGGTACCGAGGTCGTGCCAGGCTTCCGCATCGTCTGGGGCCAGTTCAACCGCGCGGCGGAACGCCTGCACCGCCTCCGGAAGCCGTTCGAGGCGGGCGAGACAGGCCCCGCGGCCGTACCACGCATTGGCGTTCCGGTCTTCGAGCGAGAGAGCGCGCTCATACCGTTCGAGCGCTTCCGGGAAGCGCCCCGTCTCGAAGAGCTGAATGGCGCTGTTGCGGAGGGCGGGCGTGTAGAAGGGGTCGGCTTCGAGCGCTTTGGCGTAGCACCCCAGCGACTCCTCGCCCTGTTCCATTCGAGCCAGCACGACGCCGCGCGTGGACCACAACTCCGCATTCCGGGGCCGCAGCGCAAGGCTATGAGCGAGCTGCTCGGCGGCCTCTTCGGGCGTGCCATATTCGATCAGAAGAGCGCCGAGCCGGAACGACGCGGCCGCGTTGTTCGGATCCAACTCCAGCGCTTTCCGGTACAGGGCGAGCGCGTCGTTCAAGCGATCTTCCGCCACCGCCTGGAAGGCTGTCGCAGTGACCTGGCAGGACTCTTCGGCGGCGGCCTCTCCGAGCGCGGCGAGAGACTTTGCCTTGAAGCGCAGCGCCATGATGGAGTGACGCGAGGGAGTCCCCTGCTCGAGAAGCTGGTCGAAGTCTCGAATGGCAGCGCGATGGTTGCCGAGATGATGATGACAGAGGCCGCGGTGGTAGAGGCCTTCGTCCCAGGCGGGGTCGTGCTCCAGGGATTTGTCGATGCAGGCGACAGCGTCACCGTAACGCTCCAGCACGCTCAGGGTGATTCCCTTCTGGAGCCAGCTTTCGGCGGTCAGCAGGCCGAGTTCGATCGCCCGGTCGCAGCAACCAGGAGCCTGCCGGCGAGGCCCGCCGCGGTGAGGGCGCGGGCGCGCCGGAACCAGGCGCGGGCGTGATCGGGTTTGAGCTCGAGAAAGCGGCCGAGCGAGACAGCCGCCCCGGCGAAGCGTCCGAGGGCGTCGAGGCAGAGCCCCTCGATGTACCAGGCTTCGGCGTTCTGCGGGTCGAGCCGCTTGACGATGGCGAGGCTCTCGAGGGCCTCTTCGTGGCGTTCGGAGGCGTAGAGTGCGAGGGCCCTCGCCTTCTGGTCCTCCAGCGATTCGGGTTCGACGCTCAGCAGGCGGCTGTACGCATCCCCGGCGCCGCCCCGGTTCCCGATCGCCTGGAGCAGCGACGCGCGATTGGCGGCCGCAACGCGCGCGGCATCGTCATCCTGGGCAATGGCCTGATCGAACGACTCGAGAGCCTCTTCGGTCCGGCCCAGGGGGATGAGACACGCCGCGCGGCTCAGCCAGGCCCAACCCATCGACGGCTTCGCGCCGGCGGCGCGGCTATAGGCCGCGAGGGCACGGTCGAACTCTCCGGCCTGGTACTCGTGCATGCCGATCTGCATCCAGGCGGTGGCGATCTCGTCGGCGGTGCCGTCCGGCGGCGATGCGGGTTCGGGGCGGCCGCACCGTTCCAGGCAATACGCTCGCCAGATCTGCGTTTCGACGCGGGAGGCATCGAGCGCGAGTTCGCGCGCGTAGCTTCCGGCGGCCTCTTCGTAACGCCCCAGCTCGAATAGCGCCGTGCCGCGGTTGTGCCAGATGCGCTTCAGTTGCGGCGCCATCTCGAGCGCACGATCGTAGCAGCGGATGGCGCGGCGCCGGTCGCCAAGGCGGACGTGGCAATTGCCCATGCCGAACCAGGCGATCGCCGAATAGCCCTCGGGATCGAGCTCCCGTGCGCGCTCAAAGGCCTCGAGAGCCGGCTGGAATTGCGCGAGGTCCTCGAGGGATTGGGCTCTCCCATACCACGCGGCGGCGCAATCGCGATCCAACTCGATGGCGGCCTGAAACTGTTTCAGCGCCTCGTTGTGCCGGCCGGCTTGCCGCAGGGCCCGGCCTTTCTCGATCCGCACTTCTTTGGTCACGGCTTCCCCTCACCCGGTCAGCCAAGCATATCCTACGCCGGTTCAGGGAGCAAAACGGGGATTGCGGGCTGCGGCGCATTCACGCGCTCGAAAGCGGAGTTCCGCTACGATTTATTTCGTTGACATACGTTTTTTATCGTTGTATTGTCATGGCGTATGGCACTGCTTCCCCGGCGCCGCAAGCGGCCGCCCGCGCCGCTCCCCACCAGCGCCGAACTGGACATCCTCGCCGTGCTCTGGCGGCTGGGACCGGCGACGGTTCGCGAAGTCCACGAAGCACTGGAAAAGGAGTGCGGCTACACCACCACGCTGAAGCAGATGCAATTGATGACCGAGAAGGGCCTGCTCACCCGCAGCGAGCGCTTCCGGACGCACGTGTACGAGTCCGGCGTGCCCAGGGAAGAGATGCAGCGGCAGATTGCGGGAGACCTTCTGCAGCGGGCCTTCGGCGGTTCCGCCAGCAGCCTGGTCATGGGCGCCCTCGCGGCCCGGCCCGCCTCCGCCGGCGAACTGGCCGAAATTCGCCGGATGATCGACGCCTACAGCAGGAACAAGAGAGGTGCTCGATGAACGCCATTACCCTGATCTCGTCGCAGCCATGGGTGGAGCGTCTGGGCTGGACGCTGCTTCACTTTCTGTGGCAGGGCCTGTTGATTTCGGTTCTGTACGCGGCCGCGCGGAGAGCGGCCCGATCGGCGAGGCCGGACACCCGTTACCTTCTCGCCTGTTTCGCTCTTGCCGCCATGGCAGCCGCGCCCCTGGCGACGTGGACCGTGCTCGGACGGTCCGCCGCACCGGGCGGGGCGCCGGTTCTTTCCGCTGCCTTACCGTCCGTCGCCGGCGCAGCGGCCGCGCCGGGCGGCCCGCTGGCCGGCGCAGTGGTATACGGATCGTTGCCGGAGCCCCTGCTGCCTTGGGTGGTGGCGGTCTGGATGGCCGGTGCGACGATGGCCTGGCTGCGATTCCTCGGCGGCTGGTTTTTCGCAATCCGCCTCCGTTCGAAGTTCGTGCGGCCGGCCGCGCCGGAGTGGCAGGAGACGTTCGACCGCCTGCGAACGCAACTTCGCGTTTGGATGCCGGTTCGTCTGCTGGTTTCCTCGCTGGTCCAGGCGCCGGCGGTGGTGGGGTGGCTGCGTCCGGTCGTGCTGGTGCCGGTCGGCGCGCTCACGGGCCTGCCGCCGGAACAGGTGGAAGCGCTGCTGCTGCACGAACTCGCCCATATCCGCCGGGGCGACTACCTCGTCAACCTCCTGCAGAGCATCGTCGAAGCGTTCCTGTTCTACCATCCGGCCGTCTGGTGGATCTCCGGTCACCTTCGCACGGAGAGAGAGCTGTGCTGCGACGACGCAGCCGTGGCCGCCAGCGGCGACGTCCTGGCGTATGCGCGCGCTCTGGCTGAGCTGGAAGCGGGCCGGCCGGAGCATTTTCACGCCGCTCTGGCCGCCTCGGGGGGCTCACTGGCGGACCGGATCGCGCGCCTGCTCGGGCAACCCCGGCGGGCATCGCGAACGATCGACGGGCCGGCTGCGGCCGCGGGCGCGGTCCTTCTGCTGATCACCGCGGTGGGAGTCTTCGGCCAAAACGCGGCGCAGCCCCGGTTTGAGGTCGCTTCCATCAAGCCCTCCGCGGAGCAGCGGTTCATGATGGTCCGCGTGCTTCCCGGCGGCCGGCTGACTGCTACCGCGCCGGTACAGCTTCTGATCCAGAATGCCTACACCCTGCAGGCCTTCCAGATTGTCGGGAGCCCAAACTGGGTCAACTCCGACCGCTATCAGATCGAGGCGAAGGGAGAAGCCAGGGCGAGCCGCGCCGAAGTGATGCTCATGCTGAAATCGCTGCTCGAAGACCGGTTTCAATTGAAGACCCACACGGAAACCAGGGAACTGCCGGTCTTTGCCCTGGTGCAGACGAAGAGCGGATCGAAGCTGGCGCCGCCCAAGGAAGGCGGATGCATCGCCGTCGCCGAAGGAACTCCGCCACCGCCGCCGCCCGCGGGCCAGCCCTTCCGTACGCCTTGCGGCCACGCCGGGGTAATGGGGCTTCCCACCGGCGCGCGGCTGCAGGGCGGCGCAGTCGCGATGCCGGAGTTTATCCGAATCCTCGCAATGGTCCTCGGCCGTCCCGTGATCGACAAAACGGGGATCGGCGGAACCTTTGACGTCCAACTGGACTTCTCCCCCGATGCCGGAACGGCCGGACTTCCCTACGCCGGTCGGCCCGTCCGGACCCGTTCCGTCGACGCCTCCGGCAGACGCGGCCAATCCGGGCATCTTCAGCGCCATCCAGGAGCAACTCGGCCTGAAGCTGGAATCCACGAAGGGCCCGGTTTCGGTCCTGGTGATCGACCATGTGGAGAGACCTTCGGCGAACTGACCATCCCGGGTCTGCCGCCAGTCACCGCCTCCCCCAACTTTCTTTCCGCTCATTCCAAGGCATTTCCCCGTTCTTCCCCCCACGATTCACTTGACCCGCCCGTTATCATGAAGTCGTAAGTAGGGTTGCGCCCCACCGCGCCGCCCGCGACAGGCTTTTCTTCCTGGCCAGGAAGCGTTGCATTACGGTGGACTGAACTTCCCGTACGGCCTTCAAAGCCAGAACGGTCGTCACCTACGTGGATGAGATCGGCGGGGAGACCTTGGGTTCGAACCCATCACACCCTTTGGTGAACGGATAGCGCGGATCGCCGTCCCATCGGATCTCAGAGAGCGAGAATCGAATCGGCAAGGATACGTGGGCCATCCAGCCCGCCTCGATCATCGAAGGTTCCGCTCGACCCACTGGCGGCCGGACACGTCCGGCGATAAGTCCGAGAACCCCGGCCGCCCGCAACGCCCCTTCTCCGGCGGCCCGTAGTGTCGGATTCTTACCGCTTCCGTCCGTAGGTCACGTTCACCGTGGTCTCGTCGTCGCTGCCGCCGACGATGACCTGCATCGTGCGTGCTTCATCCGGATCGGACGCCGCGATCATTCCACCCACCGTTCCACCCGCCGTGAACTCCGCTTTCATCCCGAGCCCCTGGAACTTGTCCTGGTAAAAGGCGATAACTTTCGCGGGGCTGTCTTTCGTGGTGAACGAGAAATTGCCCGCCTCTCCCCGGTCGCCGTCCGAGTCCCCTTTCGCCGCAAAGGTCGCCACCGGGTTCGACCCCGGATATTCGGGCACCCAGGAGGGCGCCTTCACGTTGCCGCCGATCTCGACCGTCGCTGCCTTCCCGTTTTCGTCGAACGCCCGCATGCTGAACTTGCCGTTCTTGATCTGGTCGAAAGAAAGCGTGACCACCTTGCCGTCCTTGCGGTTCCGCAGCGTAATCGTTCCGGCGCCGTCGTCGGTCTTCAGCACTTCCACATCGGGATTGGCCGCCGCGATCATCTTGCTGACCGCCAGGCCCGGATTCCTGCTCAACAGCTCGGCATCGAAACCGGCCTGCCGGGCCTTGTGAACCACAAAGTACCCCGCGCCGACTACCGCGATCCCGCCGAGGACAAACAGCCCGAGCACGATCACCAGCACCCACACCAGCGGGCTGGTCCCGCGACTGACGGGCGCCGGTGCCGGCGCCGGCGCCGCGGCTGGCCCGGTCCACGCCGGTTGAACCGGCGGCGGAGCGGCCGCGGGCGGCGTCCAAGCTGCCTGGGGGGGTGGCGGAGGGGGCGCCTGGGGCGCAACCGCCGGGGGTGGGGAAGCCGCCGCGGGACGCCCCGCCGGTGTTCCACACTGGTTACAAAACGCGCCGGTTACCTGGGCGCCGCAGTTTGTGCAGAAGGCCATGGATGACTCTCCGCCATACTGTACGCTACTCGCCGCCCGTTCGCAAATGCCCGTCTACTTCAGCTCCAGGGTCAGCCCGTAGCACAGCAACTCCACCGACTTGACCTTCGTGCTCTTCCCCCGGTAGGGAAAGTACAGGTATCCGCTGACCGGCCCTTCGAACTCGCCTTCCGGCAGCGCCGTGCGCACCAGCACGTCCTCAGCCTTCTCCGGTTCCGGCCGGTCGATACCGCCCGGTGTGGAATCGGGCGCGCGCGGAGGCCTGGGGCCCGTGGCCGGTGGCCCGCCCGGCCCCTGTGTCGGCGTGGGACGCCCGAGGATGACTCCGGTATTCCCCATCCCGCCGCCGCCCTCGAGATGCGGTCCCTGCCGCCATCCCGGACGCTTCATCTCCTCGACCACCATCCGCGGGGGAGCCGTGCCTAGCGGGCGTTTGGCGCCGTTGATCCGCAGCGCAAAATCGGAGCTGCGGGCCCGCACCTCCATTCCCTTCGGCGGGTACAGCGCCACCTCCACCACCAGGTAGCCGTTCACTATGTACACCTGCTCGCCGCTCGAAAAGCTGTGGACCATGTATTCGGCACCCACCCCGGTCTTGCCCGCCCGGCTGTGGACCTCGTAATCCTCCGCCTTCGGCTTCGGCACAGTCCCCACCGTCTGCGCGAAACACACCGAGGCCGCAGCGAGCAAAATCCAGCGCACAATTGATGATACCCCGCCCGCTTACTTTATCGCTAAACGAGGGCGTGATATGCTTACCCTTCGGGAGGAGAGGCATGACGCGACGCGATTATCTGCAACTGGTGGCGGCCGGCGCGGCCGCCGCGAACACCGTCACGACGGCTGCCTGGGCCGCGGGTGACGCCAGCGACCGCGAACGGCGCATGAAGTGGTGGCACGAGGCCCGCTTCGGAATGTTCATTCATTGGGGGCTTTATAGCGTGCTGGGGCGGCACGAGTGGGTGATGGAAGACGAGGCCATCCCGGTGGCCGACTACGAGCAACTGGCCAAGCGCTTCAAGCCCAGGCCCAACGCTGCCCGCGAATGGGCGCGCCTGGCGAAACAGGCCGGCCAGAAATACATGGTGATGACCACCAAGCATCACGAAGGCTTCTGCAACTTCGACACCAAGCTCACCAACTATTGCGCGCCCAAGCAGGGCCCCGGCCGCGACCTCGTAAAGGAATACGTCGAAGCCGCCCGCGCCGAAGGCCTGCGGGTCGGGTTCTACTATTCGCTGATGGACTGGCACCATCCCGACGGCGCCCGCTGCGCCACCGACGAGCAGGCCCGCCGCCGCTTCGTCGACTATACCCACGGCCTGATCCACGAGCTGATGTCGAACTATGGAAAGGTCGACGTGCTCTGGTACGACGTGGCCTGGCCGCTCGACGCCCAGGGCTGGGAATCGGAAAAAATGAACGAGATGGTCTTTAAACTCCAGCCCGATATCATCGTGAACAACCGCAACAAGCTGGAAGGCGATTTCGCCACGCCCGAGCAGCGCATCCAGGCCGAGAACAACAAGGCATGGGAATCCTGCATGACAATGAACGATAGCTGGGGCTACCAGAAGACCGATGACGACTGGAAGTCGCCCAAAACCGTCGTTCGCAACCTGGTCACCTGCGCCCGCGACACCGGCAACTACCTGCTGAACATCGGCCCCAAACCCGATGGATCCGTGCCCGAGGAGTCCGTTCGCATCCTGACTTCAGTGGGCAAGTGGATGGACCGCAACGGCCAGTCCATCTACCGCACGGATAAGTGCCAGCCTCGCCGCTCCAACTATGCGGGCTTCACGCGCAACGGCAACACGCTCTACATGCACAACCATTTCTGGCCGGGCGAAGTCGCCACCATCGGCGGGATGATGACCAAGGTGAAGTCCGCGCGCCTGCTGGCCACGGGCAAGGAAGTGAAGGTCGAGCAGGACAAGTTCCGCGTCCGCTTCATGGGTCTCCCGGCCACCGCGCCCGACGATCCCGTGACCACCATCGCCATCGAGTGCGAAGAGGAGCCCCGCCAGGACACCGATTTCGTCCGCAAGGAGCGCCCGCGTCTCCACGTGTAGCGATTACTTTTTGCCGAGCGCCCTGCGCTTGGCCGCCCATCCCTCTTTCACCGTCTGCCGGGTGCGGCCGAGCGCCAGTGCGTCCGGCGGCACCGGCTCGGTGATCACCGATCCCGCCGCCACATAAGAGCCCTCCGCGATGTCGATCGGCGCTACCAGCGTCGAATTGCTGCCGATGAACGCGCCCGCGCCGATCCGCGTCGGATGCTTGTGGAATCCGTCGTAGTTGCAGGTGATGGTGCCGGCGCCGATGTTGACCTTGGGGCCGATTTCCGAGTCCCCGAGATACGCCAGGTGATTGGCCTTGGAACCGGCGCCCAGGCGCGTCTTTTTCAACTCGACGAAGTTGCCGATGTGCGCCTCCGCTTCGACGTGGTTGCCGGGACGCAGCCGCGCGAACGGCCCGGCGATCACGCCGCGCTCCAGCCGCGAGTCTCCGATGATGCTGAACGAGCCGATCTCCACGTCGTCGCCGATCTCGGAATTCTGCACGACCGCGCAGGTCCGGATCCGGCAGTTCTCGCCGATTGTCGTGCGGCCCACGATGCGCGCGAACGGCTCGATCACCGTGTCTATCCCGATCGTGACGCCCGGATCGATGGTCACCGTCTCCGGTTTTTCGATGGTCACGCCCGCCAGCATCAGCTCGTGGACCTTGCGGTCGCGCAGCAGCCGGTCCACCGCGGCGAGTTCCACACGGGTATTGATGCCGAGCGCTTCGTGCGCGTCGTCGATCTGCATGGCCTCGACCCGGTGCCCTGCGCGCGTAAGGATCGCGGCAATATCGGTGAGGTAAAACTCGCCCGCCGGATTGTCGGGACGGATCTCATCCACGTGCTTCCAAAACAGATCGGCGCGAAAGCAGTAGATCCCCATGTTGGCTTCGCGGATGGCCAGTTCCTCGGGCGTCCCGGCCTTCTGCTCCACGATGCGGATCACGCGCCCGTGCGCGTCCCGGATCACCCGCCCGTAGCCGGTGGGGTCGTTCATCATCGCGGTCATCAGCACGGCCCCTGCGTCGCCGGCCACCTCGGTTTCGATCAGCCGCTTCAGAGTGGAGGAGCGCAGCAGCGGGCAGTCGCCGTACAGCACCATGAGATAGCCGCCCAGGCCGGCCAGCCGGTCGCGTCCGCACTTCACCGCGTGACCGGTTCCCAGTTGCTCGGACTGCTCGATGAAGCCGATTCCGGAAACCGCAATTGCTCTTTGCACTTCGTCCGCCTGGTGGCCGACCACCACGAAAATGCGATCGGCCGTCGTCAGTTCGAGCGCTGTGTCCACCACGTGCTCGACCAGCGCCTTGCCTCCGGCGCGGTGCAGCACTTTGGCTTTGCGCGATTTCATACGGGTGCCCAGCCCGGCGGCCAGGATGACCATGGTCAGGGGAGTCTGCATCATTTCTATTATGCGGTCTGCGCTTCGCCCGTCCGGCGGCGGCGCCCCTCCTGCGCCAGTTTCACTGCCACCGCGGCCGCCGACGTGGGGTCGTGCCTTACCTTGTCCGAGCGGCCCACCAGGTTGCCGGCCACCACTTTCAAGCCCATCTTGAACAGCTCGTCGATATCGTTCTCCACGGGCAAGGCGGCTTCCCTGGCATAGCGCTTCTTGAGCGCCAGGGTGATCGGCCGGATATTCACCACGGCGTAATCGAGCAGGGCGCCCTTGGCGTGCCGGTGGATGGCGCGGACATGGTCGGACGCGCGGAATTCGGAGGTCTCACCCGGCTGCCACATGAGGTTGACGAAGTATGCCTTGACGGCAGGAGAACGGCGGATGGCGGCCGTGATCCCGTCCACCAGCAGGTTGGGGATGACGCTGGTGAACAGCGAGCCCGGCCCGAGCGTCACCACGTCTGCTTCCGCGATCGCCGCCAGGGCCTCCGGCAACGGCTTGACCTGCCGGGGGATCAGCCGGATCGATTTGATTCGGGTGCGGCTGCGGCTGATGCGGGTTTCGCCCACCACCTTGGTCCCATCTTCGAGCGTGGCTTCGAGCGCTACGTTGGCGGCGGTCGCCGGATAGATGCGGCCGGCGATCTTGAGCACTTCCGAGGACGCCCGCACCGCTTCCGGAAAATCGCCCATCACCTGCGTGAGCGCCATCAGAAAGAGGTTGCCGAAGCTGTGCCCCTTCAGGCCGCGGCCCGCCTGAAACCGGTACTGAAAGAGGCGAGAGAGGAGCGCGGAATCCTCGCTCAACGCCACCATGCAATTGCGGATATCCCCGGGAGGCAGCACGTCGAACTCGCGCCGCAGCCGACCGGAGCTGCCGCCGTCGTCGGTGACGGTCACGATCGCGGTGACGTCCACGTCGGGCGCGGAGGGGTCCGCGTGCCGGCTATAGTATTTGAGCCCCTCGAGCAGCGCGGAGAGCCCGGTGCCGCCGCCGACGGCGACCACCCGCAAAGGTGTCGGTTCGTCCATGGAATTAGCCGGAAACGCTCCGGAAGGTTACCAGCCTTTCTTTTCCGGATAGAGCAGCGAGTCGAACGGGGGCTGGTTGGCAAGCGGAGCGAAGTCGGCGTCTTGCCGTGCGATGATCCGGTTACGCGGCTCCAGGTCGATGGCCCGCTTGAGGTTGTCGTGGGCCCCCGCCAGGTCGCCGCCCAGAGCCTGCGCCAGCGCCAGCGCGTAGTGGATGTGGTCCGTGCCGGGTGCCATCTGGAGGGCCTTCTCCAAATGCTGCCTGGCTTCCAAGACATTCCGTGTATTGATCAGGGCCACGCCGTAGTTATAGTAGTCTTCCGCCGATTGCAGGTGAACCGCGGACTGTTGCAGCCGGCGGTCGCACATCGCAATGTGCAGCCGCGCGCGCTGCGCCACATCGCGCTCCGCTCCTCGCGCCGCCAGGACGAACTGCTCGCGCGCCTCCCGCAGCTTGCGGGCATGGAACAGCTTCATCGCGGCTTCAAAAGCGGCGAGTTGCTTCCCGCTATCCAGCGTCTGGTCCATCGCCACGGCGAGCGGACTCGACGCCGCCCGCTCCGGTTCCGCGGCCTTGCCAGTCTTCGATACCGGTGGTTTGCTCATTCGCCTTTCGATGCTCTTCGCGGCAGCAGTCTTTTTCTTTTCAGGCATGTTCGCCAGACCAGCCCTGGCAGACCGAACGCCTAGCGTTTATACCAGACGGCACAGACCGGGCGCAACCGCCTTACTCTATTATCCCAATCCCGCGTCCCGTAGGAAGCGGGCCGATTCCTCAGGCGGCGTAGGATTGATGTAGAAGCCCGTTCCCCACTCGAACCCCGCCACCTTGGTGAGTTTGGGCATAATTTCCATGTGCCAGTGGTAGTGCAGCAGTGGCGGATCCTGCACCGGGGCGCTGTGCACGATGAAGTTGTAAGGCGGCCGCTCGAGCACCTTGTCGATCTTCCGCATGGTGGAGCGCAGCACCCATGCCAGGTTCTGCAGCGTCGGGGCATCCGACGCCTCGAAATGCGAGTCGTGCCGCTTGGGCAGAATCCAGGTCTCGAAGGGAAACCGCGGCGCATAAGGCGCCAGTACCGTGAAGCGGTCCGTTTCCATCACCAGTCGCACGCCGGCGGCGGTCTCCTGCTGGATGATGTCGCAGAAAATGCACCGCTCCTTCATCTCGTAGAATACGCGCGATCCGTCCACCTCTTCCTTGACCCGCTTTGGAATGACAGGCAGCGCGATCAACTGCGAGTGGGGATGTTCGAGGGACGCCCCGGCCGCCTCCCCGTGGTTCTTGAACAGGATGATGTAGCGGAAGCGGCGGTCCTTCTTCAGGTCATTGACGCGTTCGCGAAAGGCCCACAGCACCTCCTCGATCTGGTGCTCGGGCATCTCCGCCAGGGTCAGCGAGTGGTTCGGCGTTTCGATCACGACCTCGTGGGCGCCGATGCCGTTCATCTTGTCGTACATCCCCTCGCCCTGCCGGGTGAGCTCGCCTTCAATACCCAGAACGGGAAACTTGTTCGGCACTACGCGCACGCGCCATCCCGGTTCGTCGCGGCCGCCGCTGTCGCGGAAGGCCAGGACCTCGGGCGGGGTCTTATGTTCGTTTCCGTAATCGAACGGGCAAACACCCCCTGACGGGGGCGGTACGGTTTGGCGCACGAAATCGGTCGGGCGCTTGGCACGGTCGGTGGCGATGATAACCCAACGCCCCGTGATCGGGTCCTTACGCAGTTCTGGCAACGGTGCAAAGACCTCCGGAATCAAGAGCCGTGATTAGCAACTCACGATTATATCGTTATCCGAAGGCGTCCCTCAGCCATTCGATCTGCGGTGGATTGCTCAGTACAATGCTGATGATATCGAAGCGGGTTTTCCGAAATTCCACTCCGGCGCGCCGGGCGTAATCGCGGCCGGCGCGGCGCAGATGCGCGCGTTTTTCGGCATCCACCGCGCGGTCGGGCGTGCCGAATTCGGCAGAGGCGCGCGTCTTGACCTCCACGAAGACCAGGGTCGAGCCGTGCCAGGCCACCAGGTCCAACTCGCCCGAGCCCGAACGTGTCCGATAGTTGCGGGCCACCACCGTACAACCGTGCGCGCGCAGGTAGCGGTGCGCGAGATCTTCGCCGGTGCGCCCGTGGTCGTCCGGGTGCCGCCGGCGCCGCAGGGCATCCGCCGCGCGGTAAAGAAGCGAGATCATTTCAGCACCTCAAATTCGAATTGCATGACCTTGCCGCGTACGATATAGCACAGGTAATACTCCCAGAAGCGGCGGTAGCGCGGGAACCGGTTCACCAGGAACTCGAACCCCAGCCACCGCCAGAAAGCAAGTAGCTTCAGGCGGACCGAAATCTCGCGAAATCGGGCCTGCGAGTAGTACCCGAAGCCGCCATGGTTCTCACCGAAGTAGCGGAAGCTGAAGCTGTTGAGGTGGTGCTTGTGGGTCGGGTCGCAAAACGAGGAGAAGTCGCTGTAGTGGGGCGTCTCGATGCGCACGGTACCGCCGCTGCGCACCAGGCGGTGGAACTCTTCCATGGTGCGGATCACATCGTCCACGTGCTCGATCACGTGAATGGCGGTGAGGCGGTCAAAGGCGCTGTCGGCAAACGGGTAGGGGAAGCGGTCGAGATCCGCAATCACGTCGGCGCGGCTGGCGGGATTCCGGTCGAGCCCGATGGAACCGGGCTGTTTGTGGATCCCGCAGCCGACGTCGAGAATTCTGGCCCGTCTTAAGCCACCGCCTTCAGACACTCTTCCAGAGTATCAAGTGCGAAATCGCACTGGTCGCGGTTGACGGTGAGCGGCGGGCAGAGCCGGAGAGTATTTTCGCCGGCGCCGAGGATGAGCAGGCCGCGTTCGAAGGCCATCTGCACCACCGCGTCGCGCAACTGGGGCGCTTTCTGTTTGGTCTCCTGATCGCGCACGAGTTCGACGCCGAGCATCAGGCCGAGGCCGCGGACATCGCCGGCGATCGGGAAGCGCTCGGGCCACGTGCGCATGCGGTCCATCAGGTGGCGGCCCATGGAGGCGGCGTTTTCGATGAGGCCCTCCTCCAGAAGCGCGATGGTGGCGAGAGCCGCGGCGCAGGCTACCGGGTTGCCGCCGAAGGTGGAGGCGTGCGCGCCGGGAGGCCAGGTCATCAGGTCGGCGCGCGCCACCGTGGCGCCGAGCGGCATGCCGCTGGCGATCCCCTTGGCGACCGCCAGGATGTCGGGGAAGAGGTCGAAATGCTCGGAGGCCCACATCTTTCCGGTGCGGCCCATGCCGGACTGCACCTCGTCGACGATCAGCAGGATGCCGTTTTTCGCGGCCACGCGCTGCAGCTCATCGAAGAACTTGCGCGGCGGAACCACGTAGCCGCCTTCGCCCTGCACCGGCTCCACCACGATGGCGGCGGTCTCGTCGGCCGGCGCGATGGTCTTGAGCAGTGTATTCTCGATGTGCCCGACGCATTCGACGGCGCAGTTCTCCGGCTTCTGCCCGAACGGGCAGCGGTAGCAGTAAGGATACGGCGCGTGCACCACGCCGGGGACGAGCGGTCCGAAACGCCCGCGCTGCACGGCCTTGCGGGCGGTGAGCGAGAGCGCGCCCATGGTGCGGCCGTGGAAGCCTCCGAAGAAGGCGATCAGCTTGTCGCGCCCGGTGGCATACCGCGCCAGCTTGATCGCGCCTTCGATGGCTTCGGCGCCGGAATTGCCGTACGAGATGCGGCGCGGAGCGTCGCCCGGCGCGATCTGCGAAAGTTTCTCGGCCAGGGCGACCATCTCTTCGTAGTAAAAGTCCGTTCCGGACATGTGGATGAGGCGGGCCGCCTGCCGCTGGATCGCTTCGACCACCCGGGGATGGCAGTGGCCGGTCGCCACCACCGCGATTCCGGCGTTGAAATCGAGAAAGCGGTTGCCGTCCACGTCCTCGACAATGGCGCCTTCCGCGCGCTCCGCCACCAGCGGATAGGCGCGCGTGTAGGACGGGGAAACGGTGCGGGCGTCGCGGTCGATGATGGCGCGCGCGCGGGGGCCGGGCAGAGGGGCGGTCACCCGCGGAAGATCCAGTTGGACCTGTTCCAGGGTCTTACCCATAATCAATCTCCTGTATTCAGTTGTAGGGTTGAGAACCTGCACGCGGGAACGTAAGCACTGCCCGCATGCGCAGCCAGGCGAGGTGGGAAACTTAATCGGCGCCGAAGAGCCCTGGCCGCGAACTGGAGGGAGTGACCCGCATACTTCTATTTTACGCCTCAACCCCGCATATCGGTGATATAGTTTGACCGAACCCGCCATGCGAATCCGAACACTGGTGCCGACCGCGCTGGCTATGGCCGCCGCGTTCGCGCAAGACGCTCCGCGTGCAGCCCTCCCTCCGCTGCCCGCTCCTCTCGGAGTACCGAAGCCCGGTCCGGCGGGCGAAGCTCCATATGCCCCACAGCCCATCCTGCCGGGTGGAGTGGTGGTGGCGCTGTATCCGCCCGGCTCGCCGTTCCTCAATGCGGCGCGCGTCCGCGAGCCCGAGCAGTACAACATGAGCCAGACGGTGCCGGGGAGGATCAACAGCATCGTCAACATTCACAACCCGTCGATCGAAATCCACACGGTCGACCGCGGACTCAATACCGGCGCGACTGTGATCCTGGCGGCGGGCGGCGGGCACAACACGCTGAACGTGGGTTCCGAGGCCGCCGACTTCGTTCCGTTCTTCTATAACTACGGCGTCAACACCGTCATCCTGCGCAACCGCCTGCGCCGCGACGGCTACAACCCGCAGACGGACGAGGTGAACGATACGCTGCAGGCGATCCGCCTGGTGCGCGCCCATGCGAAGGAGCTGAATCTGGATCCAAATAAGATCGGCATCATGGGATTCTCGGCGGGGGCGGAGTTAGCCGCCGCGGCCGCCGTCCGGTATGCCGAGTTCGACCAGAAGAACGGCGGCTCCGGGGATCCACTGGCGGGTATCTCTTCGCGCCCCGACTTCGCGGGCATCATCTATCCCGGTCCATCGCCCTTCGCGCCCAACCGCACGGCTCCGCCGATTCCCCGCGACGTGCCGCCCGCCTTCCTGGTATGCGGCGGGTCTGGCGACCGGGTGCACGCGGTGTGGGCGATCGAGTACTTTTCGGCGATGCTGGCCAAGGGCGTGCCGGATATCGAGATGCACATTTATGGAAGGGGCCGCCACCCCGGCCAGCCCCTGCCCGACGGCAGCCACATGACGGGCGGCCTGACGGACCGCAACGGCACGCCGTTCGGCACCTGGCAATTCCGCTTCATCGACTGGTTCCGCGATCTCGGCTTCCTGCAAAAGCCGGGAGTGGAGACCCAGGCGGCCAAAGACATCACCGCGTTCGCGAATCAGCCGGCGCAGTGAGGCTTCCATTTTCGGGAACCATCGCGGGCCCGCGAAGCATCTATGGAAGCATGATCCGGTCCGACCAGCCCTGGGGATCCGTGGGCCTGATTCTGCTGATGGCGGGAGTGTCCTTTGCGCAGAGCGAGGGGCAGGCGCCGCCGCCGGCGCGGCCGGAAACGGGCACCGCCTCCCAGGCCCAAACCGTGACGGCGAACCCGCCGAAGGCAGGCGGCTCCAAGAGCCAGCCCAAGCGCATCCTCGGCATCATGCCCAACTACCGAGCCGTCAGCGCCGGAGCGATTCCTCCGCCGCCCACGCCGAAGGAAGCTTTCAAGATCGCGACCCAGAACAGCTTCGACTACTCGGCGTTCCTGTTCGTGGGCGTCACCTCGTTGATGGCGGAGGGATCGAATGCCCACCCGAAACTGGGCAAAGGCATCGCCGGCTTCGGAAGATATTACTGGCGCGGGTTTGTCGATAAGGCCGACGGCAATTACATGGTCGTCTTCGTCCTGCCGACGATCTTTCACGAGGACGAGCGTTACTATGCGATGGGAAAGGGAGGGATCTGGAAGCGGGCTATCTACGCGGCGTCCCGCGTTCTGATCACACCGGATTACCACGGGCACAACACCTTCAACGCGTCCGAGGTCTTCGGCCGCGGCATCGCGCAAGGTATCTCGGCGACTTACTACCCCAGCCAGGATCGCACCGGCGGAGCGCTCGCGGTTAAGTACGGATACGCGATGGCGCGCGACGCCCTGACGAATGTCTTTCGCGAGTTCTGGCCGGACATCGCGGCTCACTTGCTGCACCGGCACTCGTGAGGGGGTAAGCTTCGGCCAGGGTTTGGCGAAACGCCGGCGCGGCCGGGACGCGATCGCGAGGGATTTGGCGAGCTTCACCTGGCTTCCGGCGCGATGTCGCTATAGTCCTGAGCTACGGCCTCTGATTGCTCCCTGTAGGCCCGGGCATCTCCGTATGGCAGATACTTTGCATACCGGGAAGGCGTCGTGGCCAATCGCCGGGCATGCTTGATCGGACAAAAATGCTGCTCGGTTCGTGCCGCAATTTCGGTAATCAGGCCGAGCAATCCATTGGCATAGGAGCAATAAATGCAGCCGACCTTCTCGATTGTATTCAGATAGGCCAGCACCCCCCGATCAAAAACCAAGTAATCCTTCCTGCGAACCTTGGGAATTCCGTAGATGGGAAAGCAGACAAACTGGTAGAGGGCAACCGAAGCGTCAACCAGCAGAAAGGGAAGCACGCAAGCGTAAATGAGCGGCGATGACAAGATCACGAGCAACCGTGTATTGCGGAGGTGTTTCCAACTGGAGATCCTGTGGAGACGGTGTTCGATGAGGTCTTCTAACGAAAAAGTCAAATGTTCCGGTTTGTGGCAAGCTTTTCCGTTGCCAGCCGGTGGCTTGGGCTGTCTTCTTTTCATCGCTAAATTAGACTGAGCACGAACAGGGCCAAACCCGGGGGCGACACGGCCGGTCCGCGAGGCCGCGCGACGCCAACTCAGGGGTTTCGGCACGGTTATCTCTTTCGACGTGCGTGGCACCTGCCCGCGGCGCTGCTGCTTACTGCCGCGCTTTCTCCCAACGCGAACTCCGCGACAATCGCCCTGTTCTCTGACACCAATCATGGTCTGAACATAGTCGACGCGCCAATCGGTCCGCTGGTGCCGAACTTCCGGTTTGGCGAAGAGACACCCGGAATGCGCTCCGCTACTGGTCAGCAACCGGCTTCTGGGCCACGGTGCAGCATCTTGGCAATGCCCTGGAACGCCAATGTTTGCTTGCGTTACATCCGTAGACTAATCAGGGGTTGTCGTGATGGGTCTACTTATAGGACGCACGAATTCGCTCGAACGCTGCGTTCAACTCCCGCATCTTGCGCTCCGCCATCTCCCGGAATTCCGGGGCCATTTGAGCTACCTTATCGGGATGATTCTGTGCTGCCATGTGCTTGTAGGCGGCTGAGGCTTCTTCCAATGACGCGCCTGCTTTCAGCCCAAGCAGCGCGAACGCCGCCGCGAGGTTGGTAGTAGGCGCGGGCTTGGGCGGGGCCTCGCTGTGGGAACTGGAGGTAGGCGGCTTTTGTCCACTCATCGCCGACCGTAGGGCCGTGGCGAATTCGGCAGCCGCATTTCCACGCGATAGACAGAGCCGGATTCTCCACGCTCCGCAGCCGATCTCCAATTGCCCGTAAAGGTGTATCGGAATCTGGCGGTTGTCGTTGAATCGGCGGTCGGGACCTCCGGATTTGTTCACGTACCGCCAAGTTCGACCGATCACGTCCGCATCCCTCGGGGAAAACTCTTCCTCTCGAAAGTTCGTAGTACTCGCACTCACATCAAGGCTCTTTCCGAGAGACTGGTAGCGCTCTCCGGATCCGAGCACGAAACCGTCAGGTAGCAGAAAGAGGATCGAAGGCCCAAAGGAGAAGCCAAACACAGCGTTCGAATCGAACCCAGGCGATTGATCCACGAGCGCCGGATACAACCGCGACCGCTTAACCAAGGTTCCGGCTCCCGCGTTACGCTTCCAATCGTCTGTGCGCTCTTCCCCCTCATAGCGCCAAACGCAATCACACCGCTGAATCATCGAGAACGTTTCACGAAGGGCCTGTAGTTGCCTGACGCCTAAATCGTCCAGGTTGTAGAAGAGGGGAACGCGGTTGGGATCGAAATGCGTGTATAGCGGCTCCTTTTCGTCTGCTGTTTCTGCCGATCCCCCGCCGCCCGTCACGGGACGCATTTGCGAGACAAACGCTTCAGCGCTTTCCACGCGTGATGTCATCAACCGCGCCTCCAGGCCAGAGGCCGAAACCTCCACCAGACCGTAGTAGAGGACCGGGATTGTCGTGTCTCCCGAGACTGAGCGCCGCATTTGGCTCTCCACCACAGCATCCGGCGGCTGCCCCTCGCGCTCAAGAAACGTAATCCGCCTGAATCGAAGTTTCACCTCTCGGTAGTCGATTGCGGCAAACCGGCCTGAGTGCCAAATGAAGAGCCGGTCTGGAAAGAAGTACAGCGTACCGTCGCTCAGTTGTAAGGCAGCAGGCGCGATGTTTGTGCGAAGATACTTCGGCAACGGCGGAGCGTCCCCGCCGACTTTCGTCCGGCTCAACGTGGGCGGATGCGCCGTCAGTCCGTTTGCATGATTCGCATCTCGGACGGACCAAAGAGAATCAGCCGAGCGCAGCGCAGCGACCGCCTTGTGGAGAGTAGCGAGCCGTTGCGCCGTCTCTTCCTCATCCCCGTAAACGAGCGCGCTGTATTTGGACCGGCCGTGCTGTACCGCAACGAGGACGGTTGCCAGAACACCGATGGCGGCTACAATCGGCCACGGCACCGACGCTGCGAGCAGTCCGCCGGACACAACGATACCAGCGGGGAGCGCGTAGTTACGCCGTTTGATACGGCGGTTCATGGCCTCGATGACTGCATCCGGCGCGACATCACCGAAGGTCTCCTGGCTAGAAACGGTAGCGGGGGCCTCGGCTGGCGAAGGGACCGGCGGAGCGATGG
Source organism: Bryobacterales bacterium (assembly GCA_963778675.1). GTDB lineage: Bacteria > Acidobacteriota > Terriglobia > Bryobacterales > Bryobacteraceae > CAWCDJ01. The sequence goes on along the minus strand of CAVZVI010000014.1, from coordinate 13,680 downwards.
ATTCCATAGCTTCCCGCTGGAGGGGCGAGGGCTGCGGATTCATGCGGCTCCGCCCCGGCGTGTCCAGACGCGTCCTGTAGTAAAAGCCGCCCTGCGAAAAAGAGACGCGCGTGCCGCGCGGCCCCGCCGTGAGGCGCGCTCCTCCGGCTCCCACCGACATGCTCAAACCCGATTTCGAGAAGGTCATCCGGAACGGACCCGAACTGAAGCCTTTGCGGAAACCAAAACTCATAGAGTACGGAATAACACAACGCGGGCAAGTCCGCATCCACGCATGGGGTCATATACACCACCTCGCGTTTCGGCTATAAACGTAGAAACGCGTGAGCTCCAATGGCTGACGAAACGACAGAGGACTACGACGTAAAGGCCTGCGCGCGTGGCGCTCTGTCTGACAACGAGTGGAGGCGCTGCGTCGAAATCATCGCGGCCGGAGGCGCGGTCGCGGTGAATGGGGCGAGGCTGCGCGCGGCGACGACCATTGTGCTGGCCCGAAAGGGAAGTGATATCGTTGGCGTCGGAACGATCAAGGGTATTCGCAAAGCTTACGCCGCCGGCATCGCTGGACCGGAAAAGAGCGGTTATGCATTTCCCCCGGAAACCCCGGAGCTGGGTTATGTCGCCGTAGATCTGGAACACCAGAGACAGCACGCCACGAGTCTCGGTGCGGTCGAATCCACCATCGAACGGCGGGCCGGAATTCCGGGGCAGGAGCACCTGCCCGCGGCGCTGCCGGCGGTGTACGTCGCTGAACTCCAGGTTCACCGCCGACCGGGTTCGGCTGCAGTTCCTCTTACTGGCTGCAGTTGTGGTAGGGTTGATTCGCGGCGATTGCGAATAATCAACCGCGCAGTGATCCCGACTTCAAGTCGCAATCGCTGAAAAAAGGAGCAGGCATGGGTGATAAGGGCGGCAAGAAAGACAAGGAAAAGAACAAGCAACAGCAGTTGACGAAACACAAACAAGGGGAGCAGAAGAAGCACGACAACGCCCCGGCCAGGAAGCCCTTAGCAGGAACAGCGTAAAGGCGATTCGTGGACGCGGCGAACAGGCCTGATTCCTGAATCCGGGATGCCGGCCGACTTTCGCGGTCTCAATCCGGGCCGGCCTGCCATCAAACGGCCCGTTTTGTCGTAGACTCCACGATATGGCCCGTCCACTCACGCTTCGAATTGTCATCGAGCAGCCACCTTCGGACGTCGATTTCGCGTTACAGAAGGGCAGCGGCAATGCTTACGAGACAGTCCAAAGGCAAAGCTCGCAGGGAGAGGACCTGATCTTTGAATTCCAGCCCTCGATCAGAGAAGGCGTATCCGACAGCATGGCAGCCTTGGGCGGCCCGTTTGTACAGGGTCCGCCGCGGCAACGCTTCGTCTACGTCGATATCGGGACGTATGCGGGCCAGGCAGGCTCGTGCTGGAGTCGAAGGCTCAAGGTCCCACTCGACGGCATTCCGGCGAGGTTCCTCCAGGCCGGCGGCGTACTCGAAGCCCGCGTACCCGGCACCGGGCGGGACGGCAGCCCCAGTTGCGCCACAGTCAAAGACTTCAAGGGCTGGAAGCCGGCCGGGACAGCCAAGACCGATCGCAACCCGCTAGCATAGGCTTATGATGAAATCGCTGCTTGCCGCAGTCCTTTCGTTCGCCGCGCTGCCGGCCTTTGCTCAACCATATAAAATCGCCGTGATCGGGTTGATTCATGCGCATGAGGCGTCGTACCTCCCCCGCATGACGCGAAGTGAGCAGGTCAAGCTCGTCGGGATCGCGGAGACCATTCCGGAACTCGTGCAACAGGCCAAAGACAGGCAAGGCGCGAAGGACGTTCCGTTCTTCGACGATTACCGGAAGATGCTGGACGAGACGAAGCCGGATTTCGTCTGGGCATTCGTCGAAAACAACCGCCACCTGGAGATCCTCAAGGAGTGCGCGCCGCGCCACATCCACGTGATCTACGAGAAGCCGCTCGCCTCCACGTACAAAGACGCGCTGGCGATGGCGGAGCTGGCCAAGAAGTACAACGTGAAGGTGATGTGCAACTACCAGATGGCCTGGTGGCCGGCCAACGAGATCGCGCGCGCCGAAGTGGACAAGGGGGTGGTGGGCAAGCCCTGGCGCCTGCACGGCATCGTGGGACACGGCGGACCGGGTTCGACGGGTCCCGGGAAATACTTCTTCGACTGGCTCACAGACCCGGTCAAGAACGGAGCAGGGGCACTCATGGACTTCGGCTGCTACAACGCCCTTTGGTCGCTCTGGTATATGGGGCGCCCGGAAACCGTCTACGCCGAGGCGATCCACCTGCGTCCGGAGACTTTTCCCAAGGTGGAGGACTCGGCCACGATGATGTTGAAGTACAAGAACGGCATCAACATCTTCGAGGGAAGCTGGGACCTGCCGCGCAGCTTTCAGGACCTGGAGATCTTCGGCTCCACAACGGGGCCGGACGGCAAGTTGACGCGGGGCAGCATCTACATGACGCAACGGAAAGTGGAACTGCGAAACGGGCGGGAGACCGAGGAACTGCCGCTGACCCCGCTGCCGCCGGAAAAGGCCGACCCGATCGCGTTCATGGTGGATGCAATCCGGAACAACAAACCGATCGAGGGCATCACCGCGCTGGACATCAACGTGGGCGTGGTCGAGATCATCGACGCGGCGAAGGAATCGATCCGCACCGGCCGCGCCGTCAGGCTGAAGTAAGGTACCGGGCGTCCGCTACCTTCCCGGCTCATACCGCATCGCCACCGCCCCCGAGCCGAACTCCAGCCGGCTCACGAGCCTCAGATCGACAGGCTTCGACAGCCCCGCGAATAACGTCGGCCCGTGGCCCGCCAGCCTGGGATGCACCACGAACTCGTATTCGTCGATAGAGGAGGGCACCGGCCTGATTGAGGTTCTCGACGGCGTGACGATGCAACTCTTCGTCCGCAGGGATTGCACGATGATCGCAGCACCCGTCCAATGTGACGTTGATGGAATACCGAAGGGGTCGCATTACGCGAGAATACCGCCGGCGGGGTAGGCCAGCAAGGGCAGGCTCAGAAACCATGGATCGTGCCGATTCCTGGAACGAAGATGAGTCATACACTGAGGGTTGGCCTTGGTCCAGCGCAACACGGGCAAGCTAAAGCATGCCCCACAGGCGGAGGTTCATGGGGAAGATGAAGTGCCTTTGCAATGCAAAGTACTGTGTGGTTCAATAGGTTGACATGTTCAAGGGTATCTGGAGCGAATTGGTTTTTGCCGCCCGCTCGCTGGCGAAGGCTCCCGCTTTCACATTCGTGTGCATCGTGTCACTCGGAATCGGGATGGTGCCTGTCATCGCGGTCCCGTACCTCGCCCGAATCCCTCGCACACCCCCTCCCGGCGTGAAGACGGACGGACTGGTCGAAATCATCACGACGGCCAACGGGTCGCGACCGGCGACCAACTCGTGGTCGTATCCGGACTTCATGGACCTGCGCAACTCGGATACCGGGATTGCGATCTTCGGGTGGGCCACCGCGCCAAGCGAAATCAGGCTTCCGGGAGGACTGAAGATGGTCCTGTGGCCGATGTACGTCTCTACCGACTACTTCAAGACGATCGGCGTGCCGCTGGCGCGCGGACCTGGATTCGAAGGGCAGACGGAGGCCGCCGTGATTCTGGGATACCAGTTCTGGCAGAACCACCTGAGTTCCGATCCAGGGATCATCGGTAAAACGCTCAAGCTGGATAACGTTCCCTATGTGGTGGCCGGCATCGCGCCCGATCAGTTCCAGGGTCACCTGGGCCTTCAGGGAAGAGAGTTGTTTGTTCCGCTCGAACGGTATCCGCTTCTACTGACGGACAGCAACGCGCGTTTCGACCGGGGCAAGGAGTGGCTGCGCATGCACGGCCGCCTTTTGCCAGGGGTCAGTGTGGCGCAGGCGAGCACGGCGGTTGCCGGCATTACCGCGCGACTGGCCAAAGAGTATCCGGCGACGAACCGGTTCAAGGCCGGCATCGTCGAGGCATATGACCCTCTGGGCGTTCTCGATCGTTCGCAATTTCGCGTACTCGAGGCGGTCGGAATGACTCTGACTGGGGCGGTGCTTCTTGTCGTGTGCCTGAATCTCTCCGGCATGATGCAGGTTCGCAGCGCCATGCGTGAGAGGGAACTATCGATACGGCAGGCGATCGGCGCCAGCCGGCTGCGGCTGGCCAGGCTTCTTTTGACCGAAGCCGTATTGCTGGCGGCTGCCGGGGGGACCCTCGCTTCACTGGTGCTTTTCAACGCTCCGACCGTGATTTCCCGGCTCTCCGGGCAACCGATACCGGTTCCGCTCCAGGACGCCCTGAAGGTCGATCTTTCCATGATCGCGATTTGTATCGGGCTCTGCCTTTTGACAAGCCTGGTCTTCGGATTTTTGCCGGCGATTCGTTTCAGCCGTGCCGTGATCCTCTCTGCCTTGAAAGACGATGCCGGCGCAGGCGGGCTCCGTGTTGGCCGCGTCCATCGCTTCATTGCCGCGTTGCAGGTCGCGATCGCGGTGCCCCTGCTGGTCATTAGCGGAATCGGCCTTACTCGCGTTCGCTCAACGGCGACATCCGATCTCGGATTCAAATCCGACCTTCTGTACGCAGCGCCGCTGGAGATTGACGCCGGTCAGACTGACAACGCCGGGGCCATGGATTTCCGAATCCGAAGCCTCCGAGACAATCTTGCCAAGGCGAGCGGTATTGCATCCGTCACTGTAGCGGATGGCCTGCCGCTGGACTTTCGAGGCCGCGGGTCGACCGTATCGCTGCAGACCGGAGGTTCGGTGCCCGTCCGCGTCCAGGTGACTCGCGTCGGTGACGGTTACCTGAATACGATGGGCATTCCGCTCTTGAGCGGTCGCGATTTCAGCGGCGATGACGGAGCGGGCTCCGAGAAGGTGACGATCATTACGAAGCCGCTCGCCGATCAACTCTTCCCGAATGCCGGAGTCGTCGAAGCGATCGGCAAGCGATTGACCTTCGGTGCCGCCGGTGCAAATGGCTCCGCAGACAAGCCACAAACCCTCACGATCATTGGTGTCACCGGCGATTTCCCCACTTCCCAGATGAGCACGGAACGGGCGCAATTGCTGTTGCCGCTGGCTCAGCACTCGAATCTGCGCGGGAATTCCGTAACCACTGACGATGAAGGCAACCGACTGCCGAATCTATTGCTGATCGCGCGCAGCGCGGCCGGGGAACAGCCGGGGAAGATCACGGCGGTCCTCGAGAACGTGGTTCGGCAACTCGACCCGGAATTTCGGCGCGACCGTATCATTACCGGCGTTTCGCTTCGAAAAAACAGCATGAACGACTTCCTGAAACAGTCGGCGATCGCGGGTGCCACTGGCGGCGTGGTCCTGCTGCTGTCTGCGCTTGGAATCTACGGCGTGGTCGGATTGATGGTCGCGGCGCGCACTCGCGAGATCGCCGTGCGGGTCGCGCTGGGCGCGTCGCGGCCGCGCGTGCTGGGCATGATCCTCTTTGATGTCGTCAAGCTCACCGCGCCTGGCGTGGGTGTTGGACTCATTCTCACAGCCACCCTCATTCGCCTGAACGGTGAACGCATGGGCATCCCGCTCAGCCACGTGGAGACGCTCGCGTACGTCGCCGGCGCTGCGATTGCAATGCTCGCCGCAGTCGTTGCCGGCCTCGCTCCGGCACGCCGCGCCGCGTCGGTACTGCCGATGGTGGCCATGCGCTCGGAATAGAATCTCGCCAAGACGGGCCGGTCAAGATCAGCAATGGGGACAACGTGGCCAAAGTGGATTTTGTAAATGCTGCGCCGTTAGGCGCGGGTGATCTCCCGAAACCGGGCTTCGGGCCGTCGCCCTAATGCGAGCCTTGTACGAGTGGCGCGTAATCCGACAAGACCAAAGTGGTTAGCGGTCACAAGGTGACTTACCGACCGCCAAAACGTCGTCTCGGGGCGGGGATTGAGCCCCCCGGATCAGGCTACACCCCGTAGACCGTCGGCGAAATCCTCGGTTCAGCGATACACTGGGATAAAGTTGCGTGTAGCCGGGTGAAAGGCACAAAATGTTTTGCTCCCTAGAAGAGCTTGTTACGGAAAGCGACGTTGAGCAGAAACTGTTTTGGCCGCTGCTCATAGCGGGCGTGCCGAATGGCCTCGGGTTTCGGTCCGCAGACATTCTTACGAAGTCCAATATCCGGCGGCTCGAAATTGGAAAAGGAAGCAGCAAGAAACTGTACTTTCCAGACTACCTGGTTGTGCTTGCTGGCCTGCCGGTTGCCATTGCAGAAGCCAAAGCTCCTGGCCAGTCTATCGAATCCGCATTAACGGAAGCGCGCCTCTATGGCGGCGAGATCAACGCGCTCTTTCCATCCGGAATCAACCCCTGTGTGCGAGTTATCGCCTGCAACGGTTTGGAACTCCAATCCGCACCGGTGGATGCAGCGGAGCCAGACTTCCGACTCAACTTTGATGAGATTTCCGCGGCAAGTGCGGCCTTTGGTCGGTTCGTGGATGCATCGCGACGATCACTTCTCCAGCAACACGCAGACATTATTTTGCGGAAGTTCCGAAAGCCACACTATCGCCGGCCTGTGAGCTTCGTAGGCGGCGCCACTTTCCAGAACGAAGAATTACCTCCCAATACCTTTGGCGCGACGATCGTCGGCGACTACGGCCACGTCTTCAGCCCGAGGACGCGTGAGGATCGCGCGTTGATAGCACGGCACGCGTACGTTCCCTCCATACGAAGGCAGCGGTTTGTTGAGCCTATTGATCGACTGATTCGGTCCGCCGTTACGCCAACTATGCAACAACTCCCGCTCATCGAAGACACAAGTTCGGCTGCTGAGCTGAGTTCGGCATTTCGCGAACGTCGGAATCTGGAAAATCAGGTCTTGTTATTAGTTGGCAGCGTTGGCTCCGGGAAATCGACCTTCGTCGATTACGTTAGTTTAGTGGCTCTTCCGAAGCCATTGCGCGACAAAACGATTTGGGCTCGGATCAACCTTAATGACGCCCCTCTTTCGGCCAACGTCGCGTATGGTTGGATCGCCCGTGCCGTAATAAGTGAATTAAGGTTGGCAATCCCAGACGAGGACATTGAAGACGTCATTACGCTTAAAAAGATTTTCAAGCCCGAGCTTGGTGCATTGATGAAAGGCCCTCTAAAGCTCCTCGACCCCGACTCGACCGAATTCAAAACTCGACTGGTAGATGAAATTCTTAGGTTGCAGGGGGATGCGCTCGCCTTTGCCAAATGCCTGGCCAGGTATGTGTGCGCCGGGCCCGGCAAGCTGTTAACAATCGTCCTGGATAATTGTGACAAGCGCACCCGTGATGAGCAATTGATGATGTTTCAAATTGCCCAATGGGTTCGAACTGAATTCAGGTGCCTGGTCGTTCTACCTTTGCGCGACGTCACGTTCGATAGGCACCGATACGAACCGCCTCTTGATACCGCAATAAAGGCGCTGACGTTCAGAATAGAACCGCCTCCCTTCATTGAAGTATTACAGGCGCGTGTACACCTTGCGCTGATGGAAATGGAGACAGCAGCCGGAACTGCTCCGAAGCTCTCGTATGTGCTGCCCAATGGCATTCAAGTATCCTACCCGGCATCGGACCAGTCGATGTATTTGGCGAGCATTCTGAAATCGTTGTTCGCACATGATCGATTCGTAAGGCGCATCATGACCGGAATCGCAGGACGGGATGTGCGGTTAGCGCTTCAGATCTTCTTGGATTTTTGCACCAGCGGGCACATTGGAGAGGATGAGATTTACAAGATCCGGTTTTTCGAAGGTAAGCACGTCCTGCCCCTCTCAGTCGTGGCTCGCGTGCTACTCCGTATGGAGCGACGGTACTACGATGGCGACAAGGCCTACATTAAGAATCTGGTCCAGTCTAATCCGGAGGATGCTCTTCCCGATCACTTCGTGAGGCTCGCTATCCTTCATTGGCTGCAAAGACGCCAGACGTCGAGGGGACCAGCGGGCGTGGAGGGTTTCCATCGGGTGGAACATCTCGTGCGGGACTTGGCTCAAGTCGGGCATGACGCCACCCGTGTAAGGGCAGAGCTGCTTTATCTTGTTCGGGCAGGATGCATTGTGGCCGAACATCAGCGCTTGGATGAAGTCCACGACGAGGATCTATTGAAGATTACAGCGTCTGGGTTGATACATCTGCAACTCATGGCGAACCCCGAGTACCTAGCTGCGTGCGCGGAAGACACGTTCCTCGCAGACACTGAGCTCGCGTCGCGGATCGCGGAGAGGATCACGAGCAGGGGCACCGCCGGCCATTTCTCTCGGACAACTTCTGCAAAGAACGCTTGGGAGCTCGTCGGGTATTTGAAGTTGCGCGCTGACGAAAGGCCAAGTCGACCCGAACTATATCTAGATGCCACGGAAGGCATGGAAGTCAAGACCCTGCGTGAGGCCGAAGCAGCCGTGGGTGCCACCGAGGTTGAGATCTCGACGCGCCTCTATGTCGGCAACATACCGCCAGCGACAACAGGGGACGAGCTCAAGGCGACCTTCGACGCTGTTGGAGTTCATATTGCCGGGATCATAGTCTCGCCCAGAGCGGGTAGTGCGTCCCGTTGGTTCGCAATGGTGGAAATGAAGGACGGCAAGACCGCGATGGAGGCCTTGGATTCAAGGGAGTTGCTACTAAAGGGCAGGCGACTGATTGTTGACGAGGCTCATCCGCGGGAAGATCAGGTTGACCGCCGGCCCAGTCGGCGAATTGCTCGGCTCCAGGTCACGGAGCGCTTGTACTTAGGGGGCATCCCAAACTGGGCGACCGAAGCCACCGTTCGTGCGTTGTTTCAAAATCACGACCTGAATCCAGTTGACGTGTATCTTCCAAGGGACCGAATGAATGGGCAAGTTAAGGGCTATGCCTTTGTTGAGATGGGCTCAGCAGCAGAGGCTGAACGGGCAATCGGAGCGCTTCACGGGAGCCTATTGCAGGGCAGCAGCCTGATCGTCCGGCCTGCGGACCCGCGCCCGCCAAGCTCGACTCGGGGCGTACCTGCTATGACGCAAACACAGATTACTTAATCTGCGCCTCCGCTCCCAGTCGCTAGCCTTCGAGTTCTCTGGACAGCTTTGGGAATCTCGTGTAGGTCACCGGTATACGCGCCTCCAGCGGCCAATCGCTGCTTTGGCCAGATTGTCGCCCACTCGGAGATTGGCCACAGACGGCGACACAAGAACGGTGCGGGAACGGCTCAGCTACAATTACAGTCTCCCACCCGCTTCCCGCAGTGCCCGCAATATTGTTCATCAGCGTAACGGGCCTCCTTGAATCGTGGATTCTGCGGGTCTCCCGCGGTGAGATGGCAGCCGCACGAAGGATAGTAGTTGTGTCCGGCCTTGTCCGAGGATTGGCAGTCCGGACAATCATATTTCGACAACGGCTTCTCCATGGTAGCTCGGTGCTGTTCGGAATTGGCCGTGCTGCCGCGAGGACGGCCAGCTCAGCCTCGCGGTTGTCCCCAAACGGCGTTCGGGGAAGTGTCGCAGAATTAGGAACGACAAGTCGGCATCACGACTTGGAAACGATCTTTCCGTCGGCCGGCAGTTCCGCGCTTTTAGGCGTTTCCCGGCAAATTGAAGAGGGAATGAACCGCGCCGGTCCAAGCGACTTGGCTCGGCGAGGTTTCGTTCGTGATCTGCACGGCAATGTTTATGATTGGCGCGGTGAGTACGGTACGTGCTGGATTTTCACCAGTGTGATTTCCTCGTCGCCCTGTGGCGCGGGATTCACAAGGAACTCTCCTGCGTCCCCGAAAATTGTGGAGTGCAGTCCGTCCGCCAGCTGGGCGATCAGGCGCTCGCCGTTCTCTACGCCCACCAGTGCCCTAGCCGGATCTCGGATGTAGAACGACAGCAGCGTCCCCAACTTGGTCGGCTCAACGGCCTCAACCTCGACCATATCAGGACACTCGGCCGAGATCGCATACTCGCCTGTCGCTAATACTGTGTTCGGAAGCGCCGGATGGGCCCATAAAGCATCGAAGCCTGAAAGCAATTTCGGCCGTTTCACGAGGTGCAGGTTCGTGAATGCCATACGCGCCAGCAACTCGCGCAATTGGATGGACGAAAGCGGGCCAGTGATTCGCCGGAGCTCAACACTCAGCGCACTCAACACTGCGCAGGCATCGTTGAGCACGGCCAAGAACGCAGTGTCACCCAGACGCAACCGTATCGTGCTGCCATCGTGTGAGTCTGCGTAGTCGAAAGGCTCGTCGCCTTTGATTCTCCGAACAGGACAGACAAGTATAGACCCGACTGCGCCAGAGCCTAAGACGGCATTCGTATAGAAAGCCCGCGCAATACAATGGACATGGTGCAGGTCTCTCCAGTCGTATAGATGCGCGAGAGTTGCGTCTCCTTTGCGGTGGTCGAGGTGAAAGCGGAGATGTCGGTCTTTCAGATGCGTCTTCAGATAAATCAGAGCTAGCCATTGATAGACTTGCGATAAGCCGCCATTCTCAAGGTATTTCTGCACCTCCGAATATCCGCAGTTCACTACCTTGCTGATCGGCGATTCGAGAGCGCTCGACATCAGTCCATTGCAGTTCTCACAGCAGGGGACGGTATATTGACCGTACAAGAGGTGCGCCGCATTCGGAAGCGTTATGTGGCGGGAATGCAGACGATACTTCGCGAGTATCCAGTCCGGTATTACATGCTCATCGTTGAAGGTGGCTGTTGTCGGATCAGCACCACAGATGAAGCATGTTGTTCCTACCGCAATCTTCTCAACGAAGTTTCGACAGCCGAAGTAGAGTACTCGGCCGGAAGAACGATTACGTCAACGTCATCGCGCCAAAGGCTGGAATCGTCCACCTGCGCTGAATCTAGCACGTGGCATCAACGAACACGACCAAAGAAGGGAGGAGGTTTGGTGAATCGCGGTCCGGGGATCCAAGTTGACGTGTAGTCCCCAACTCGGATAGTGGTCTGAAACGACGTTCGCGGAGATTCCCTCTCTGAAGTCGTCATGTGGCCGCCGATCTGCCGCTGCACACCGCATCAGCGGTTCGCTTCCGGCTCGATGCCCATTCGGTCGTTGACAGCGTCGCGGAGCTTCTGCTTGCATCCGAGGTAGCGTTCGGTGGTCTGGATGGAGACGTGCCCTAGCAGGAACTGGATCTGATCCAACTCGCCGCCGGCCAAGTGGCAGAGCTTCGCGCAAGTACGTCGCAGATCGTGCGGCGCGAGTTTCTCAATCCCTGCATGCGAGGCGCCCTCGCGGACGACCTCCCACAGGACTTTCGGAGTCATTCCTGTGCCCCAGACTTTACCAGCCTTGTTGATCGATCGAAAGAGCGCGCCTTCGCTGATGCCGCTGGCCTCTTTCCATGTGTCGACCGCCGCCTTGACCCACGCCGGAATCGGAATAGTACGAATGTGTCCGGCCTTGCCCAGGAGGTCGGCGATGACCCAGTGCTCTTCCCGCAATTGGATCGCATCGACGCGGAGCGCGAGCAACTCGCCGCGGCGAAGCCCACATCCGATCAGCATGGCGAGGATTGCGTAGTTCCTTTTGCCACGCAGTGAATCGCTCTCGGCGGTCGCCAGCAGCCGCTTGCCCTGCTCTGCCGTGAGCCAGTTCCCGACACGGATTCCGATCCGGCGGACTCCTTTGACGCGCCGGATTCCGGCTGCCAATTCTGGACTGAGCAGTCCGGAATCGGCGGCCTCGTAGGCGACCCGCCGAACGGCCGCCAGGCGCAGATTGATCGTTGTCGGCGCGTACTGTTTCTGTTCGAGATAGATCCGGTACCGGAGGACCACGGTGCGATTGAATGCGAGGCGCGGTTCTGAGCAGTACCACTCTACGAAATCGGTGATGGCGTGGTCATAGCTCCGCTGGCCGCTCTTGGACGTGAGGCTGTTCAAGACCGCTGTTTTCGACTGTTCGAGGTCGGGGAGTGCCAAGACTCGCTTTGCTGACCGTCTCTTTTTCTGAGATTTCGGCATTTGGCGGCGGACTCCTTGACCGCCGCTCTTCAGAATCGGCCAGCCGCGCTAAAATGGTGATCGAGATGGATTGCGTTGCCGCCACAACCCGTCAAGGATCCGCCGAACCTAGTCCGGACCGGCGTCTTCTCGCTGGATCGTCTGTTGAGCCATACCGATCCAGGGCCGGAGGAAGAATCCGAAGAGTTCGTCCGCCGCATCTATGAGCAGCGCCATATTGACCTCTCCTCCGACCAGAACGGCAAGACTGATCGTTGATACAGACGTCGCCAGCTTTATTTTCAAGTGGCATCCTGAATTTGCGCCGCGCTACGTAAACATTGTGCGTGGTTCCGAATTGATTGTTTCATTCATGACTCTGGCTGAGATGCGTCAGGGCGCACTGGATGCGAACTGGGGACACCGAAGATGGCTCTGCTCGAAGCCTACCTGGCCGATTTCTCGGTCCTCCATTCGGACAGCCTGTTTGCTCCGCGTGGGCCGCCGTTCGGAACGAGAGCACGCAAAAGGGCCATCCGATTAGTTCGGCCGACGCATGGATTGCCGCCACGGCGCTGGTGCTCTCTGCGCCGCTGGTGACGAACAATCCCAAGGACTACCGCCATTTAGACGAGCTTCAGATTATTTCTGCGGCCCCCGAATAACTTTCTTATACAGCGGAGATTTGGCCGCACTTCTCCGATTCCTCTTCCCTTGTCGCCAAGTGGCGAGTGATCCTGGCAGCGGCGCCTTCGCGGGATCGATAGCCCCTACGCCGTCAGGGAGGGTCTATCCTGATGTGCCCAGCAAATGTCAGCAACGGGCGTTTATTTGTCCAAGTGGCGGCTGGCCACACCCAAAGTCAGTTACCGATCCCCCCTTCTGGAAGGTGCTTCGAGTGGCCGACCATCCGACCGGGTCGCGGCCCGATAATTCTCACAAGCGCATTTAACATTCGTCACGCCGTCTGATACCTTTGAAAGTTCTGTAGAGCAACAGAAACGCTTTGAAGGAGATGTCAGGGAGGAGTCTCTTTTGCCCGACGAAGGCCCAATCCATATGAAAGGTGCGGGCAGGCGACAGCCACGGCCGATTGCGGCGACGCTTCTCTTCGGGGGCGCGGCGCTGGTCGTTCTCTTGGCGCATCTCGCCACCAACGGCACCCTCGGCTTCCACACGGATGAGCTCTACTACATCGAGTCCGGCCGGCACCCGGCACTCGGATATGTCGACTTTCCGCCCCCGATAGTCCCGTTGCTCGCGCGTCTGGAGACCGATCTCCTGGGAGCCACGCCATGGGCTCTCCGCCTGCTCCCCACCCTGCTCGGCGCGTTCATGGTTACCCTCTCAGGCGCGTACGTGCGACGCCTTGGCGGCTCGCTCCGCATGCAGGCCCTTGCCCTATTGATCGCCGTCACGGCCCCCTACTTCCTCGGCTCGAACTGGGTCTACCAGACCGTGACGTTCGACGAGGTGACTTGGATGGTCACCCTTTACTGCTTTCTGTGCCTGATCCTGGAGCACCGGCCAAGGGACTGGATCTACCTCGGCATCTCGCTCGGCATCGGCATCGAGGTTAAGTACACGATCGCAGGTCTGGCGGCTGCTATCTGCATCGCCATCCTCCTTACTTCAGTGCTCCGCTCCCAGCTGCGAACACGATATCCGTGGGTAGCGGCCGGCATCGCGCTGCTCATCTGGGCACCGAACCTTGCGTGGCAGGTTGCGAAAG
>CAVZVI010000013.1:0-856972 GCA_963778675.1 Bryobacterales bacterium | reverse complement strand
TCTCCAGCGTTGAGCGAGTGGGACACACGCACGAAAAGCGTCAGGCAACGACTTCTCTCCGATGTGGTAGAGAAAACGGATATAGCTCCCGAACACAATTGGGGAACTTGGGAGAGCCTCAAAAAGCGAATGGACATGCTGAGCGTGGCCCTCCAGGCTTTTCCAGTGCCGGGCGGAATCCCGTAGAATGACGTTAAGAACACCGCGGATAGCATGTCGGCACCCCACGGATGATCGTCATCCAATCCAGAAACCCATCCTGCCTGCCTTACTCCATCCGCAAACAACTGCCATAAGCGCCAATACTGAAGGGTGTTGGGCGTGCTGTCCTCGATTGCCGTGATCCCGTGCAAGACCCAACTGACCTCGCGCGGGTGGCTACCAATGGCGGCAATCACAGGTTCAAGTACGTCCCTAGCGATTTCAAAAGAAGTTCGCATTACGAACCTCTGCAAGAGGTCGGATATGGACTGTTCCGCTTCCTGGTTTGGTCTTCGCGTCGGTGGGTTTATCATACCGTTCGCGTGCAGTCCACCATTTGACCAAAACTGCGGCGCCGCGCTTGAACGCCGTACTCGCCAGCGGGTTTTCAAGATCGGCGGAGATAATTGCCAAAATATGGGCGTTAGCATCAGCTCCGTACCATGCTTCGACGTTTAGTTTCTCGTACGAGTCTGAAGGAATTCCAGTGGCACTCCAAATGTGCTGCGCACAAAATCCACGCCCGTTCTCTGCGGCTATCGCGCTGACGGCGCGACGTTGCGGGTAAGGCAACGCCAGATCCTCTTGCCGGCTAGCCTCAATCAGCCTCGCTTCCATGGCAAGGGCATTCACGCTGCGCATTGTCAATTCGCGGTCCGCGACCACTAGATTCTGAGCGATACCCCAAACTGCATGCCAGCGAACTTCGTTGACCGGATGGGTCACGGCAGCCGCGACAGCCTCCTGTACAGACGAGCGGTGCGGCTCAGGCAGCGATTTTGTGCAATAAGGGCTGACACAATCCACGCACAGGGGCGATCGGCGGACACGTCAAACCATTCGGCAACAAGTGCCATCGGGTGCCAATGGTCAGCAGATTCCATTACCTCCTGACAAATGCGATTCACGCACCAGTCGCGCTCTTTCGCGAACATTTCCTCCCAGTGGTCGCGAGCAACACAAACCGCGGCGACCGTTCCCTGGACCGCCACGCCACGACATCGCCAATTCGTCAGTCTCGTCTGCCTTAACGGACATCGCCTTGAGGAGGAAGTCGTGCCACGTCGCCGGATCATGGGTATCGAGATCCGTCCGCTGAAAGTTGCAGCGACCCCAGTTAACAGACACCGAGACGTTCATTCAAAATACGATGCCGAAGCGCGCTCTCATCCAACATTGCCTTGACATCCGGCTCTGGGTTCGGCGGAGTCAAACCGCAAGTACCGGCGAGGAGGCTCGGAAGGGCTCTCGGCAGCGCCGTTTGACAGGTCTTGCTCTTCCACGACTTCTGAGACGGTGGTCTGCCGAAGGTCCATCCGATGCAGCGCTAGCCGCCATGTTCGATCAGCGTCGTCTTGTTGGTCAAGCGGCCGAAGGCTCGCTTTATGTCAGATCGAGAATTGCATAGACCCTTGGAGCAAGCGGACCGAATTGCAGCCTGAATATTGCATCCTCCAAGCTCTCTTTGCGGTGCGGCAGAGCATTGGCGGCCTGGTGTCTCGCGTTCCATAGGTCACGTTCTCAGCCTTCAGCCCGGAAGTGGCTATGCTGGACAACGCGGCGGCATGCGCCTCTGACGTTCACACCTCCATAGATCGAGTTGGAGATAATCGCGAGCGCTAAGAAGAACGAGGAGTGCCTCGCCGGAGTGTTGCGGGTAGGCAGTACCCACGCTGGCAACGACAGCACCCAGGCAACCAGATTCGCTGCGACGAAGAATATCAACCAAGAGCGAATCCAGTTTTTGCGGATACGCCTCCGGCGTATCCAAGCAGCCATTTCTCCATTGCCATGAGGATCGATTGGAGAAACGCGAGGACGAACCGAAAAGCCCCGGTACAGATTCCATAGCCGTCCGTTGCACCACTGCCGGCATGTTTTGCCATCCGAAAAGGTTAGTTCGACCTCCGACGCCAGCTCCAGTGGGAGGCCGTATCGGCTATGAACATATGCTCTGGCGCTTTGATTGAACACGCGAAGCGCGAAGCGCAGTGCCTTTGAGGGGTGGTAGCGGAAGAGGTGAAGCCACGGCCCACGAGCGCCACTTGCCAGGGAAATAATGAGGAGAAGAGGCCTTCTCGCACTCCGAAGTCTCTCTCGACCCCGTAGAGGCCGTGTAGAGATCATCCCCTCCGTCGGCCCCTTCCGGAAGCAGAATATAGTCGAGTGCAGTCTCAATAACGACGTCGGGCAAGTCGCGAGCTGCGGCTAGGCCCTGCATTCCGGCGAAGATGATTTCCTGGAAATCACTTGAGATGCGGTCCCTGTCGTCCCTCCGCGTGGCGCTCCGCTGCCCTCGAAGCAGCGTCCCGAAGCGATTCGGGTCTCCTTTTGGAATCTTGGCGATGACCTCAAGTGCACGCTTGAGAGCCTTTTCAGAGCGATAGTTATCGAATCCTGACAAGAGGAAAAGTGCGATTCCCGCAACGTCCGCGGCACCCGCAATGTCGGGCTCCCACCAGCTACCGACGTTCTGCGTAGCATCTTCGATGAGCCCGAGTAGAAACAGCCGCTCAGCCGCCTTGAATTTGGCGACATTGTTATGCGCGAGTTTAAGCACCGTCGTCCAAGCCGGCCATCGCTACCCCTGAAAGTTACCTCCGAACCGCCGCCGTTTGGGAGCCAGTCGGGAGCCACCATACAGGCGACTCGCAGCAGATGAGCGACTCTCTAGGAGAGCCATGCCGTC
This sequence comes from Bryobacterales bacterium, assembly GCA_963778675.1. GTDB lineage: Bacteria > Acidobacteriota > Terriglobia > Bryobacterales > Bryobacteraceae > CAWCDJ01. The sequence goes on along the minus strand of CAVZVI010000013.1, from coordinate 854,082 downwards.
AGCGAGCAACTGCCTCTCATGGCGGGCCAAGAACTCAGGTGCGCCTCGTGCTTTCAAAAACGAGACAAGCGTATCATCGCGGAATTGGGCGCTCATCTTCGTGTCCGTTACGACTGCCTGGAACAGGCGATCCGCCGCTCCACCATCGCGCTCGATGAGTTCTGATACCCATCTTCGGTATGAACGTCGGATGGCTGGATGAGTGCCGATTGCGGTGGCCACATTCCCCAACGTCCCTGCCGCGATGAGGTTCTGCTCGTCAATCGAGTGGAGGGTCGCCCAGAATTTCAAGCACGTCATGTGCAGGCGCGACGAGCAGTGGATTCTCATCGGGTGAGCTGAATAAGGTCATCGGATCGTAGGCCCGCGATGACGTCCGCGTCCAAATCACTGCACAGGACATAGGGAGACAATGCGCGAGCCCGTCGCACCGCAATCTCCTGAACAATCCGCTCCCGCGATCGGGCCGTACCTGCGGAAAGTCGATGTTCGGCCCGAATAATCTGCCGCCAGAACAACCCCCTAAACGCATGTTCATTCTCGGGTAGAGGCCGGTCGCTGGCCCACGAGATATCAAGAGCCTTGTCGAGAAAATAGGGATTTCGCAGGATCGTGCGCAACGCGGGGCTGGCGAACGGCTGCGCGAGAGCCGGGAATGCGAGTTCGACTTCCGACAGCTCCATATCGTCAAGCGGAGGCACCTTGAAACGGTAAGCGCAATTCTGTTCAGGAAGCTCGCGCGAACCAGGTCGATCGAGTAGTCTCGACACGTCAGGATAATCCGGATTGTGGAATTCCCCGCGACAAGGGCCAACAAGTCGGCGAATGCGTCCCGTGTCGGTTTCTCCAAAAGCCGCTCAATGCTCTCGACCAAGATAACGATTCGGCTTTGGGCTGCGAGAATCGCACTGAGTGTATTTGCGTTAGCAGGAATCTGCGCCGCACTCAACGTTTCGTCCAGGTGCGGTCTGGCAAACTCTTCGGCACGGAAGCCAAATGTGAATTGTCGCTCGCGAAAGAATTGACCACTTGTTTGGCAACGGCCGATTTCCCGGTGCCCGCGGGTCCCGATATGAGCACAACCTGCGAGTCCTCAAGAGCGGTGAGAACCGCTTGGGACACGCCTTGACGAGAAAGCTGGAAACCCGGATGCCCAGTCTCCCCGCGACCTCCTCTAAAGACAAACTCGCTGTGATCCTTGGCTGCTTGAAGGATCTGCTCTTCCTTGTGCGCAATGAAGTTGTGTCGCTTGGCTCAGTTCTTCAGGCAGGTCGTCACGTTGCAGACTACGCCCCTGCTCCATTCCGACGCTTGCGAGATCGAGCAATAAACTGCAAGAAGCTTGGGCTTCGCGCAGAGCGTCTCCCTTCCTAACCGTATAGGCGAGAAGGCTCTTGATGTGGGCTTCTGTTTGGCGAGTCGGAGTATGAAGATCAAGACTCAACAGGTGCAGGACGCGAAGAAAAGGCCAGAGGTCCCCAGCCGAAAGCGATCGTGCCTCTACCATGCCGATAATGTTTCCGAGTTCGCCACAATACCGGATCGCTTTTTGCAGATGAGCCAGCCCGTGCCAAGCCGTGACTCAAACTCCGCAGCATCGCGGGCCGCGCGAGCGCAATCCAGGAGAGCGAGGAAATGCTCTAGCAGCGTGTTTGTTCCCCGCTGCGTGACCAGAACAAGGCGGTCGTTCGCAGGATCGAACAGATTTCCAGCCTTAAAATTATGCCAGAAGTCGCCAACCGCCTTCCTGCACTCCTCGTCACCCAGCTCACGCTGAAACTGCGTTTGACCTGGCCGGCAGTTTGGCGGTGGTCGTGCCAGCACACTCGATCAGGAAGTCATCAGTCCGCCAGCCGAGGCGCTCTGTTTGGAGATGGACCTCGGTTACCCGCGAATCAACGAATATCGGAGGGATACCATTGACGAGTAGCTGCGCTAGCCAGTACGCCGCCACGTCCGAACGCGTGCCGGCACCGCCTGTTGCGGCCGGGCTTGAAATCCGTGTGCTAGTCAAGGCGGTTCGATTCATCCTAAAAAGACGGTGCCCGTCGTTGCCCAATCGTCGAGGACTAATCGAGCATCAGGCAAATTGTCCGCATCTCACAGGAGACCGTGCAAATGCGGACATCTGGTCGCAACGATTGACTGCTTCCGAGACGCCAAAGCGTTGCAGGGCTGACTCACTCCTTAAGTAGGTTGCCGATCAGCGGAACTTCCTCTCCCGGATCAGTACCGCCAAGTCGGCATCGCGACTGGAACGGCACGCGGGTGCCTGCTCCTAACATGGTCACTACCTGCGCGCGAAGTTGCTGCACTCTTGCCAACGAAAATCATGGCGCCGAAAACATCGGCCCCGTCGCCGGAATCTTGCCGGCAATCCGCTTCCCCTTGATCGCCCTACCACCCCTCAGCCCCCCTACTGAACCTGCACCGTGGCGCTGAGCGCGAGGTTGGCGGATGAGTCGCCGATCCCGAGGCTCACCGGTTCGGTCTCGACGCGGAAGGACTGGAGCTTCGTATCCCAGTACGCCAGACGCGAAGCCGGCAGGTCGATCTCCACCGTCTTGGTCTCCTGGGGCGTCACCGTCACGCGGCGGAATCCGGCGAGTTGTTCGCGGGGGCGCTCGACTTTGGAGCCCAGGTGCTTCACATAGAGTTGGACCACTTCGTCGCCGGTGCGGCTGCCGGTGTTGGTCACATCGACGCTGACCTTCACGCTTCCGTCCTTGGCGACCTGCCGGGAACTCGTCCTCAGATTCGAGAGCCGGAACGTCGTATAACTCAGGCCGAATCCGAACGGGTAAAGCGGCTCGCCCTTGAAGTACATGTAGGTGCGGCCGTCGCGGATGTTGTAGTCCATCATCGGCGGCAGTTGATCGAGAGACTTGGGCCAGGTTACGACCAGGTGGCCGCCCGGCGTGTAGTCGCCGAACAGGACCTTCGCCAGCGCGGTCCCTTCATCCTGAGAGGCGTGAGCCATGTGCAGGATGGCGGGAACATGGGCCTGGGTCCAGTTGATGGCGAACGGGAAGCTGGAAACGAGGATCACCACCGTCTTCGGATTGGCGGCGTAGACCTGCTTGATGAGCTGTTCCTGGTACAGGTCGATCGTTTCGCGGTCCCGGCCTTCGCGGCCGTCGCTCGGCACGGTGCAGGGCAGCGTGACGCCGCCGCCCTCGGCGTCGCTGTACCAGTCGTGCGCCATGTCGGGGCCGCAGGTGGGGTCGTTGCCCACCACCACGATGGCGGCATCGGACTTGCGCGCCGCGCTCACCGCGGCGTTGCCCAGCTCTTCGGCGGCGTAGTGGACCGTGACATCGGGGCCAAGCTCCTCCTTGATGCCCTGCAAAGGGGTGACCGCATAAGGAGGCGTGCCGCCGTACCAGTCCCAGTGGACGGAGTCGGCGAGCGGGCCGATCACGGCAATCGACTTGAGAGACTTCTTGTCGAGCGGAAGAAAGTTCTTCTCGTTCTTGAGAAGGACGACGGATTCGAGGGCGATCCGGCGGGAAACGTCGCGGACTTTGGCGGTGTTCCAGGGCTCGGGCGAGTCTTTGATGCTGGAGTACGGGACCAGGTCCGGCGGGTCGAGCAGTCCCAGCTTGAGGGCGATGCGGAACTTGAGGCGCAGCGCCGCGTCGATGTCGGCCTCGGTGAGAGAGCCGTCTTTGAGAGCGGCCCGGGTTTCGTCGGCATAGCGGTCGAGGAACTGGTTGATGCCGGCTTTCAGGCATGCGACCACGGCCGCTTCCTGGTTCGGGAAGAGATGGCGCGAGTCGACCAGGAGCTTGACGGCGCCGCCGTCGCTCGAGATGACGTCGACGCCCCAGTGGTCGCGGACGATGGTGCGCAGGATGGGATTGACCGCCATGGCCGTGCCGTTCCAGGCGTTGTAAGAGGCCATGACCGCTTTCGCGCCGCCCTCGAGGAAGCCCATCCGGAAAGGAACGGAGTAATACTCCCAGAACAGGCGCTCATCGAAATCGGAAGACGAGACGTTGCGGTGGTCTTCGTTGCTGTTGGCGAGGAAGTGCTTGAGCAGCGCCGCGGCCTGCCAGTATTTCGGGTTGTCGCCCTGGAGGCCCTTGATAAACGCGACGGCCATCGTCCCGTTGAAGAACGGGTCTTCGCCGTACACCTCTTCGCTGCGGCCCCAGCGCGGGTCGCGCGCCAGGTCGGCCTGCGGCCCCCACAGCATCAGGATCTGGCGGTTGTACTTGGGAGTCTGGGTGATGAAGCGCGCTTCGTAGCCCTCGACGGCGGCGGCCTGGCGGACCAGGTCGGGGTCCCACGTCTCACCCATCCCGGGAGGCTGCGGGAACTGCGTGGTGGTGATGGGCTGGAGCCGGCCCCGTGCCTGGCGCTGCACGACGCCGTGAATGCCCTCGGAGCTGCCGATATTGGGAACGCCGAGCCGGGGAACACCGGTGCGTGTGCCGAGGCAGTTGATCTTCTCCTCCGTGGTCATGAGCGAGAGAAGATTGTCGATGCGCTTCTCCGCGGGCAGGTTCGGATCGGAGAAGGGATAGCGGGGCGCTTGCGCGGCGGCGGGAGCGAACACCAGGACGGAAAGGCAGAACACGACTGCCAGGTTGTTCTTCATCGTGCTTCCTCTTGGATAAGAGTAGCGCGGCTCGATCTCCGGCGCCGGGCAGGCCGGAGCGCTATTTCACGACGGCTTTGGCGGCAGCCGTGTTGTCGTAATCGTCCTGCACGCGGATCGCGATGGTGTGCTCGCCGGGGCCGGCATCCACTTGCAGGTCGTAATCGAGCTGCGGCGCGTCGGAAAGGTGCGTCACGGGGGCGACGATGGTCCACTCGCCGCCATCGAGCGAATACTCGGCCTTGGTCACGTTACTCTGCGTGTCGGCGGCGTGCCACTTCACCTGGATCTTGCGGCCGTTGCGCGTGGCGGTGAGATTCGTGATCGCGGGCGGCGTGTTGTCGATGAGGAACGGGGCGCTGACGGCATGCGATTCGAGCGCTTCCGACGGCGGGTTGTCGGGAGAGTCCGAAGCGGTCACGCGCAGGCGGTACTCGCCGTCCGGGAACGCCGTGGAATCCCAGGAGAAATACTTCTCGTTCAACTTGTCTTTGAGCGGCTTCCATTCGGTCTCGTTCACCCCGCGGATCTCGACGCTGTAAGTCATCGAGTCGCCGTTCGGATCCGTGGCCAGCCAGCGCGCGCCGATGTACCCCTTGGCGGGCTGCATGGCGGGGGTCGAGGTGGTCTCGGCCGTAAAAACGGTGGAGGGTGTGGTGCTGCGCTTGCCGAGCGGCGGCAGGTTGAGGTTCTGCGACGGCGAGATCAGCGGTGTCATGGAGGGCGGGAAGCGATAATTGGGCGGCGTGATTTCGATCTCGTCCACGCGCGGCTCCACATTCTTCGGCAGGTAGGCCACGTCCACCGATTCGAGCTCCGGCGAATGGCCGTTGCCGGCGGCCGTGAGGGTCGCCCGCCACTGCACGAAGCGCGCGGCCGGCGAGCCGATCCGCCCGCCCTTGGGGCTGGTGATGGGCGCGGACCACGGGCTCCAGTTCTTCTGCGGCTGGTCCAGGTTTCCGCTGCGCGTCTCGATCCCGATCTGCCCGCCGTTCAGGTTGGCTTCGAAGCTCAGGCGGCCCCACAGCGAATACATGGAGGAGTCAAACACGTCGCTCTCCACAATGCCCTGCTGTTCGAGGCCGGGGCCGATATCGTATACCTTGCCCACGTTCCCGGTAGCTGCGTAGAGGTGGCCGTCATGCCCCCGTTGGAACGCGGTGATCTGGGTAGCCGGCATCGTGAGCAGCGAAGTGTAGAGTGTGGGCGATTCGATCCGGTAAATGGTGCCCTTATTGCCGGTGCCGAGCAGAACGCGGCCGGTGTCGTCGAAGGCGATAGAATACACCACGGCCTGCGTGTCATCCCAAATCTCGCGCGGGCTGCCGTTGGCCTCGATGCGGTAGACCTCGCTGCCGCCGCGCACGCCTCCCGAGCCCGAGAGAGAGGCCGGAAGAGGGGCGGCCATGCGCTGGGGCGTCACCGTCACGGTGGTTCCGGGGGTGCCCACCGGGCTCGCGGGGGTGATCGGCACCACCTGCACGGGCGCCGGCGCGGGCGGAGGAGGCGCGGTCCCCTGCCTGGTTCCCACGGCCGCGGCGTAGATCGTGCCGTCGCGCGCCACCGCTACCGCGGTCACTTCCGGCTTGGGCATCTGGTAGAGTACGAACCCTTCGCCGGCCGGGGTGATGCGCACCACCAACCCGCCGGGGTCGGTGCCTACGATCAGGTTGTCCTGGGGGTCGATGGCCAGCGAGCGGATGTGGGTCTCGTCGCTCCTGAAAAACACCGAGCCTTTACCGTCGGGTGTGACCTTGTGAATCTCGCCCTGGTCGCCGGTCGCGATATACAGGTTGCCCTTGCTGTCGAAGGCCATCGCCCAGATGTACTTCGCTTTGGGCGCGTAAAAAACTTCGGGTTTGGCGTTGCCGGCGATGCGGTAGACCTTGCCGTCGGGCGAGGTTGCGGCGTACACGCGGTCCTGCGAATCGATCGCGATGGCGTGGATTTCGAGGGCGTCGAGATCGGCCAGCACCTTGCCTTTTCCGTCGGGCTGGATGCGGTAGAGCTTGGCGGTGGTGCCGCCGCCCGCGTACAGGTTGCCCTTGGAATCCTGCGCCAGGGCCCAGAGGTACGGCGCGCTCGTGTCGAACAGCTCCCGGGAGCGGGGGGCCAGCGTCAGCAGGCCGTCGCTGCGCACCGAGAGGTGTTTGATGACTCCCTTTTCAAAGTCGGAATAGTCGGACTGTGTCCAGATGCGGGTCTCCCCCGCGAACAATGCCGCCGTCGCCATCAGCGCCGGCAGCCAGCGTAGAATTTGTTTCATCGATGTCTGTTGCCGCCTACTTCACGTGGATCCGCAGCGAATAGCTGCCGGTCACGACGTAATCGAACGGCAGAGCCATCTGCTCGGAGGCCGTTTCGGGGGACGTGAAAAGCGTGCGGTTCGGCGCCCTTCCCGCCTGCATGACGTTGAGCACCGAGGACGGCAGGCTCGGCAGCGTCTTGTCGTCGTAATAGGCCGTCGGGCTGGCATCCACCAGGGAGATGTACAGCTTGTTGTTGGTGCGCTCCTGGTTGAGCAGGGAGACCGTTTCCGGCAGGTCGAGGAAGCGGTTCATCATGCCCGCCATGTTTTGCATCCGGTTGACCGTATCGGCATCGCTCAGCACGATGCGGTGATCGCCCCTGCCGACCCCGGCCGGGATCTTGATCTTGAATTCGCGCTGGATCGGCTCTCCGCGGTAGGGGCGCAGCATTACCTTGACCGGTACTTCATCTCCCGGCCGCACGTCCGGGTTGGCGACCCAGGCGTTTTCGATGGTGGCCACGCGGCGCTCCGGAATCACGTCTACCGTAGCGTCTACGCTCCGCAGGTCCGGCGTCTTCACGTTGTTGAGATACAGGCGGTTGAACTTGTCTCCCCACCAGCCCGCCAGCATCATGGGCGCGGGCATGGGCATCTCGCCCGAAGCCTGCATGGTGGAAAGAGAGATGTTCGGCTGGCCGTTCAACTGCACCTTGCCGCTCAGCCGGTAGGTCGCCTCGTCGGCGAACTCGTTCAACTCCGAAACCGAGTTGTAAAGCGTGAGCATCATCAGGTAGGGCGTCCACTTCTGGTGCACGAAGACATTGAAGTGGAAGTCCTTTTCATTGACCACCGCTTCTTTGCGGTCGAGCGACCGCACGCGCAGCGTAACCGGGATCATGTCGGCCTGCGACCCGAGCACCCCCATGATGCCGCTATGGCGATCCTGGTGCAGCGCGCCGACCACGTCCGTGGCGTTCGCCATCTTGTTCGGCTGGAACGCCGAAGCCAGCGTCATCAGCACTTCGCCCTTGGCCATCGGCATATCCACCGGGCCGAGGTTGAAGAACGGGTGGCCGAAAGCCAGCACCCGCTTGCCATCGTTATAAGTAACCGTGCCGATGCCCGTGACGCTCATATCGCCATCCACCAGCACGCCCGCCACCGTATCGCCGGGGTTCAGGGAATGCTGCCAGCCGGGCACGGGCCGGCTGCCGTGAAGTTCGGAGCCTGCCGCGCCGCCCTGGACGGCGGCAACCCCTAACTGCTGGAACAGGGGGCCGAACTGCTGCAGCGTGCTCTCATGGAAGCCCGCGAAGACCAGCGGCGAATCGATCGGCACCATGGTCTGTACGCCCTGGAAACTGGAGCCGCCACCCGCCGAAACATCCTGGCCCAGCAATTCGCCGGGCACCGAGACTTCCGTCTTGCGGGCAGCCACTTTATCCGGGGTGCGGGCGTTTTCCGGGCGCGACTTGTCGAAATCGTTGATCTCGAGCATCAGCTCGATCGGCGTGATTCCGCAGATCGCATCCGGCGAAAAGACGCTCAGGCGCAGCGCGACCGCGCCGATCAGCTTGCCGTTGATATAGACCGGGCTGCCGCTCATGCCGCCAGCGACGTTGGTGCGGATCGCCTTACCGCCCATCTTGCCCAGGATGACATCCTGGTTGGGCCCCCAAACGTTCTTCAGACGCCCGATGATTTCGATGGGGACCGGCTCCGGCACCGTCCCTTGAAAAACGGTCCAGGCGGTGGCCTTCATGCCAGGCTTGATGTCTTTCAGCGGCATGATCTCGACTTTGCCTGCGACGGGACGGGAAAGGTTGGTGTCACCCGCAAATGTGGGGAGGGAAGCGGCCGCGATCCCCAGGATCAGCGCGGCGGTTCGGATCTTCATTGGGTCAACAGCTCCAGTTGCCTTTCATTGTACTATGTGACGGTTCGTTTACCCTTCCGGGTTCCGGTCACAGGGTTTCAAAAAAGGTAATGTCGTGAATTGACGGACCTTACCCGCTCCATAGTCCGGAGCCGTATAGTACCAGGGTTATGCTGCGGGTGTGGAAAGACTCACGCGCGCCGACCGCGCTTCGGCGGTGGCCGCCGCCGCGGCCCACGATTTCAACGACGAGCTGACCGTGATCCTCAGCAGCGTTTCCGGTTCGATCTCCGCCCTGGAACCCGGGCATCCCGCCCGCCCCCTCTTACTGGACCTGCAGGGCGCCGCCCAGCGATGCGCCTGGAAAGCGTCCGCGCTGCTGAACTTCGGAGCCCGGCGAGGGGTCCGCCCGGCCGCCACTTCGCTTGAACGACTGCTCGAATGGGACAATAAGAAATAGTGCGCATTCTGGCGATTGAATCTTCCTGCGACGAAACCGCCGCCGCCGTGGTGGAAGACGGCCAAACCGTCCTTTCGAGCGTGGTGGCGTCCCAGATGGATACCCACGGAAAGTACGGCGGCGTGGTCCCGGAACTGGCTTCCCGCGAGCATCTGCGCGCCATCGTGCCGGTGGTGCGAGAGGCCCTGGAGCGTTCCGGCACCCGGCTGGAAGACCTGTCGGCGGTGGCGGCGACGGTCGGACCGGGGCTGGTGGGGTCGCTCCTGGTCGGGCTGACCTACGCGAAATCCCTGTGTTTTGCCAGCGGGCTGCCGCTGATCGCCGTCAACCATATCGAGGGACACATCCACGCCGTGATTCTGGAATCGGGGCGCGCCGGAACGCCGGTTGCCTTCCCGGCCCTGGCGCTGGTGGTGAGCGGCGGGCACACCCACCTGTTCGAGGTCTGCGAGAATTTCACGTATCGCCTGCTCGGCCGGACCCGCGACGATGCGGCCGGCGAAGCGTTCGACAAGGTCGCGAAGTTGCTCGGCTTCGGCTATCCGGGCGGGCCGGTGATCGACCGCCTGGCGCCCTACGGGGATCCCGCGGCGGTTCGCTTTACCTTCGCCAGGATGAAGGGCAACGCGCTCGATTTCAGCTTCAGCGGGCTGAAGACGGCCGTCCTTCGCTGGGTGCAGGCGCGGGGTATGGATGCGGAGATCGCAGCGCGCCGCGCGCTGCGGCTGGTCAACCCGTCGCCAACCGTGGAGGACTGGCTGGCCGTGACGCCGCCCGCGACGCTTGGATTATTGGCTTCGTTTCAGCACGCCGTGATTCACGAGCTGCTGACGCGGGCCGCGGCTTCGGCCGAACAAATCGGGGCCGCGAGCCTGATCATTTCCGGCGGAGTGGCGTGCAATTCGGGACTCCGCTCGGCCGCGCATGCGGCGGGCTTGCCCTACCCCGTTCACTTTCCCTCGCCCGGCCTTTCGACCGATAACGCAGCCATGATCGCCGCCGCCGCCTTCCCCAAGCTTCGCCGCGGCGAGTTTTCGGGCCTCGAGATCAAGGCCGAGGCGAACCTCACGCTGGCGTAGCTATCGCGCCGTCACGCGGCCCGTCGCGGCCCACTCCGTCCCGCGGACCAGCGAAAGAGCGAAGATCTCGCTCTTCATGGCGTCCGGGTCGTGGCCGAGCGCGGTGGCGAAAACGCGGCCGCGGCCGTAATCCACCGTCCAGAGCATGGGTTCGTTTTTGCCGGGGCCGGGAATGGGCTGCTTCTCGCCGGGCTTGTAGAGCGAGTGGTCGTCCCAGGCGGTGGCCAGGACGTGGTAGGTCCCGGCCGGCTGCCATTTCAGGTTGGCGTACAGCTCGTCATTCGGCTGCGGGTAGGAAGCCTCCAGGCCGCGCGTGATGGGGTGCTCGCGGTCGGTGATCTCCACTTTGAAATCGTGCCGCGCGGAGTGGTGCCCGAAGTTGGGGCGCCAGTTGCCGCCGCACATCTTTTCGAACTCGGTCCAGCCTTCGAACGCCGCGGTGGAGAAATGGTACACCACCAGGCCTTTCCCGCTCCGGACGTAGTTCACGAGGGCGTTTTCGGCGCGCTCGCCCCACTTCAAATCCGGCTGCTTCTTCTCGTAATAGTTGAGGATCACGACGTCGTAGGGCGCGAGTGTTTCCGGGCCGGCGCCGCGGAACTCCTCGGTGACGCGCACTTCGAAGCGGCCGCTCTGTTCGAGCACGCTGCGGAGCACGGGCGTGGTGGCGCGCCAGTCGTGGCCGTTCTGGCCGGTGATGATCAGCGCCTGCAGTTTGGGTGGCGGCGCCTGGGCCGGCGCCGGCAAGACCGTTCCTAACAGGAACGCACAAAGGACGGTGAACTTCAATGTGCCTCCCAAGGTCACTGCGATTGTAGCGCGCGGCGCATTACAATCGGGTACGGAGATCGAATCATGAAAACCGCCGCCTTGCTGCTGCTCGCTGCGGGCTTGCGCTTAGGCGCCCAATCCCCCGACGTGATTTACGATGAGGCCCGCGTGCCGAAGTACACGCTGCCTGATGTGCTGGCCGGCGTCAAGGACCGTGCCGGGTGGGAGAAGAAGCGGAGCCACATTCTCGAGATATACCGCGAGGACGTCTTCGGCCGCAGTCCGGCGAGGCCGGCGAAGCTCGCGTGGGAGGTCGGATCGGTGGACCGGCAGGCCCTCGGCGGCAAGGCCGTGCGGAAGATCGTCACCATCTACTTCGATGGCAAGAGCGCGGCGCCGCGAGCCCGCATGCTGATGTACCTGCCCGCGGCGGCGAAGGGGCCGGTGCCGGTGGTGCTGGGGTTATCGTTCGCGCCGGTTCAGTCGGTGGCGAACGATCCCGGCGTTCCCCTGGGCGACGAGTGGGTTCGCGAAGCCAGGCAGCCGGGCCGGGAAAAATCGCGCGGCACGCATGCCCAGCAATGGCAGGTGGACCAGATTCTGGCCCACGGATACGGCCTGGCCGTGATCTACTACGGTGACATCGAGCCGGATTTCAACGGCGGCATGAAATACGGAGTGCGCCCGCTGTTCTTCAAACCGGGACAGACCGAACCGGCGCCCGATGAGTGGGCGGCGATTTCGGCCTGGGCCTGGGGCCTTAGCCGCGCCATGGACTACCTCGAGACGGATCGCGGCGTGGACGCGAAGCGGGTGGCCGTTTTCGGCCATTCGCGCCTGGGCAAGACGGCCATCTGGGCCGGCGCGCAGGACCCGCGTTTTTCGCTCGTCATCTCCAATGAGTCGGGCGAAGGCGGCGCGGCCATCAGCCGGCGCGACTACGGCGAGCGGACCAAGGACCTCAATACCCACTTCCCCCACTGGTTCTGCGCCAATTTCCGGAAATACAACGATCGCGAAGACCAGATGCCCTTCGATTCCCACATGCTGCTCGCGCTGATCGCTCCGCGGGCCCTCTACGTGGCCAGTGCCGAAGGGGATCGCTGGTCGGACCCGCGCGGCGAGTTTCTCGGCGCGTACAACGCCAGCCGCGTCTGGGAGCTTTTCGGAAAGAAAGGACTCACGTCGGACGAGATGCCGCCGGTCGAGCACCCGGTGATGGGCGAGTCTGTTGCGTACCACATCCGCACCGGCAAGCACGACGTAACCGCCTACGACTGGGAGCAGTATCTGAAGTTTGCGGATATGCAGTGGGCCAAATGAACGGGCGGGGACCCGCCCGCTCGTCTATGCCGGCTTGTACGCTACCGCGTCGATCTCTACCTTGGCGTCTTTCAGGGGCAGCGCCGCCACGATGATCGTCGTGCGGGCCGGTTTCCCGGTTCCGAAGAACTCCGCATAGACTTCGTTCATCGGTTTGAAATCGGCCGCGTTGATCAGGTAGACCCCGCAGCGAACCACATCCGCCATCGAAGCGCCGCAGCCCTCGAGAATATTCTTGATATTGGTCAGGACCTGCCGCGTCTCCGACTGCACGTCACCGAGCATCGTCTTGTCGGTGAGAGGATCGACCGAAATCTGGCCGGAGATGAAAATGTAATCGCCGGCACGAACGGCGGGAGAGTACGGTCCGCGGGGCGCGGGCGCGCCGGGAGGTGAGATGCGCTCGATCATGAGTTAGTGTCCTTCCGTTTCGAGAAAACGTTCCGCTTCGATCGCCGCCATGCATCCGGCGCCGGACGCGGTGATGGCCTGCCGGTAGGCCCGGTCCTGCACATCGCCCGCATGAAAGACACCGGGGATGTTGGTGCGCGCTCCGCCCTTGGAGAGGATGTAGCCGTCCGGGTCGGTTTCGATCTGGCCCTTGAACACCCGCGTGTTGGGGATATGGCCGATCGCCACGAACAGGCCGTCGACCTCCTGCACCCAGGTCTCGCCGCTCTTCACGTTGCGCAGCCGGACCGAGGTCACCATCTTCTGTGAAACGTCGAAGACCTCTTCCACCACGGTGTTCGTGAGCAGCTTGATTTTGGGGTTGTGGTGCGCCCGGTCCAGCATGATCTTGGACGCCCGGAACTCCTCCCGCCGGTGCACCAGGGTGACGTCGCGGCCGAAGCGCGTCAGAAAGTTGGCCTCTTCCATGGCGGAATCGCCGCCGCCGACCACCATGATCTTACGGTCGCGGTAGAAGAAACCGTCGCAGGTCGCGCACGAACTCACCCCGTGGCCGATCAGCCTCTGCTCCGACTCCAGGCCCAGCCAGCGGGCCGAGGCGCCCGAGGCGATGATCACCGTCCTCGACTCGATCCAAACTCCATCCACGTTGAGCCGGAACGGATGGGTCGAGAAATCCGTGTCGATGACAACCCCGTGGAGGTATTCGGCCCCGAAGTTCTCGGCCTGCTTCTTCATGTTTTCCACCAGGTCCGGGCCATTGATGCCCTCGGGGAACCCGGGGAAGTTCTCTACCAGAGTGGTCAGGGAAAGCTGCCCTCCCGCTTCGTGGCCGCTCACAACCAGGGGCTTCAGATTCGCTCGGGCGGTGTAGATGGCTGCGGTGTTTCCGGCACAACCGGAGCCAATGATCACGACGTTTCGCATGTGTCGGTAGAAGTACAGGTTAGCATAGAGAATTACGATATAATGGCGGGCGCCGGGCTGAGAGTCCGGACCTTTCTTTATGCGCCCCGCCCTGTTTTGCGTGGTGTTTTCGGTTTCGCTGGCCATGACGGCAGCGGCAGACGCGGTCGCCCCCTCCCGGGCACTGACCGTGGTCCTCGATTTCCGCGACCCGCATTCCGGGCCGGCGGTGATCGCCATGGAGCACGAGATCGAGCGCATTCTGAGCGGAACCGGCGTGTCCCTGGACTGGCGGATCCGGGGCGAATCCTCTCCCGAAACCTCCGGGACTCTTGTAGTTGTCCGTTTTAAGGGCCGGTGTATGCTTCAGCCGGTCGGCTACCTGTACGACGAGCGCGGCCCCCTGGCGTACACCTATTCGACCGACGGGCAGATGCAGCCGTTTAGCGAGGTGGCCTGCGACCGCGTGGTGACGTCAGTGCGATCTGCCATGTTCGGCGGGGATTACGCACATGCCGACCTGCTCTTCGGCCGCGCCTTGGGACGTGTGGTTGCCCACGAACTGGTCCACATCCTCTCCGGCCAGGCTTCCCACGGTACCGCCGGGGTGGAGCGCCGGGCGCTCTCTCCCGATAATCTGGTGGCGCCGGTTTTGAAACTCGCGCCCGCCGACGCGGAACGTGTCCGCGCCTCTCTCCAATTGGTCCGATAGATTTTTTTAATTCGACAACCCTGCGGGGGGCTGTTACGCTGCATCTGACTACGGGTTCGCCCGTGTTGGCGAGGGTTTGCTCCTGGTTACGAGCGCATATGCCCTGGTTGGGCAAAGCTGGCTCGGGAACCGGGTCGCGAAGCTCCATCCACCGCCTCCCTTTCGTTCCCTGACGCCTCTGTCGGGTAGGCTTTCTGGCCCGCCCGATCCAAACATTGAGGAGGGGAAATGAACGACATTCTTACCGATCAACAGAAGCAGGATTTCTTGAATCGCGGCTTTTCGCGCCGTACGCTCGGGCGCATCGCTGCCGTAATCGCCGGAGGCGCCGTGCTGCCGTTCTACAATGAGCCGGCCCTGGCGCAGTTGTCCGCCGTCCGCAACATGCCGCCGGACGCGGTCAAGATCAACGCTAACGAGAACCCGCTGGGACCCTGCACCGAAGCGCGCGCCGCCATAAACGCGGTGGTTCCCAATGGGGGCCGCTACATGTACGAAGAGACCTTCACCATGCAGGAAACCATGGCCGAGATGGAAAGTCTCAAGCCGTCGTACGTGACGCCCTACGCCGGCTCGAGTGCGCCGCTCCACCAGTCCGTCCTGGCATTCACCTCACCCTCCAAACCTTTTGTAACTGCCGACCCCGGATATGAAGCCGGCGAGCGCGCAGCCAAATTCATCGGCGCCAAAGTAGTCCGCGTACCGCTGCTCAAGAGCTACGCGCACGATGTGAAGGCAATGGCCGCGGCGAGCCCCAATGCCGGCCTGATCTACGTCTGCAATCCGAACAACCCCACCGGTACGCTTACGCCGCGCGAAGACATCGAGTGGCTGGTGGAGAACAAGCCGAAGGGCAGCGTGATCCTGCTCGACGAGGCCTATATCCACATTGCCGGCGCTCCGATGTGCTCTTACCTCGTGGCCAAGGATAAAGACATCATCATCCTGCGCACCTTCTCGAAGATCTACGGCATGGCCGGATTGCGCGCCGGGGCCGCCTTGGGGCGTCCCGACCTGCTGCAAAAGATTCAGGGCTATTCGGCCGGCGCGCTGCCCGTCACCGGCATGGTCGCCGCCACCGCCAGTTTGAAGTCGAAGACCCTGGTGCCGGAGCGCCGCAAGATCATCGGCGATGTCCGCGCGGATGTCTTCGCGTTCCTCGACAAGCATAACTTCCACTATGTGCCTTCGGTGTCGAATAAGTTCATGGTCGATGTCCATCGTCCCGGCGGGGAGGTGATCGAGGCCATGCGCAGGGAGAAAGTTTACATCGGACGGGTCTGGCCGAGCTGGCCGACTTACGTCCGTGTCTCGATCGGCACGCAGGAGGAGATGAACAAGTTCAAGACGGCGTTCCTCAAGGTGATGGCTTGATTCGTAAGGCCCTTGTCGGTAAGCGATCACTTCGGGCGGGTCACTACGGCTGGCCGCAGCTTTTCGGGGATGCTTCGGGAGGCGTCATCGCGGCGCTGATTGCGCTGCCGTACGGCCTCGCGATGGCATCTCTGATGGGGTTGCCGCCGGTCCTGGGTGTCTTTACTTCCATTCTTTCGGCGCCGCTCATCGCGCTGCTGGGCCGCAACCCCGTATTGATCGGCGGCACAGCCAGCGCTACCGTCCCCTTCATCGCGCTTGCGGTCCACGACCAGGGAGTCGGCGGCGCCGCTAAAGTTTGCGTGGTGGCTTCGGTCATCATGATGGGCTTCTGCGTTCTCCGCCTGGGGCGCTACATCACCCGCGTCCCGCACGCCGTGGTGACGGGCTTCTCCTGCGGGATCGGCGGTATGATGCTGATCTCCCAGATGGACGTCATCCTGGGGATCAACTCCCCGGCGATCCGCGCGGCCGGTTCCTCGCTGGCGCAGATCGGGGCTGTGTTCGAGAATCTGGGAGGCGTTCGAGGCGCGCCTCTGCTCCTGGGACTAGCGGTAATTATTGCCGCCACCGTTTCGGCGCGTCTCTCTCCCCGGCTGCCCGCTCCCCTCATCGGCGTGGTCCTGGCGGTCATCCTGGCGCGGGTGCTGGGGGTCCGCGAAAAAGAGGTTGGCGGGATCAGCGGAATGCTGCCGCCCTTCGTGGGCTTCTCCTGGCATCCCGGCGATGTCTTTACGGTGCTTCCTTCCGCCTTCGCCCTGGCGGTTGTCTCTTCCGTGAATATCCTGATCACGTCGCGGGTGGTGGAGCACTTCCGAGGGCGACACCAGCGGATGCGTACCGCCGACGCCGACGCGGAGTTGGGAGCTTACGGCATCGCGAATATTTGCGTCGGCATGTTCGGCGCGCCCCTCAGTGTGGGGATTCCCGCGCGCAGCCTGGCGGTGGTTCGCTGCGGCGGAACCACGCGACTCTCCAATCTCCTTCACGCGGTCTTTCTGGCTCTGATTCTGTGGGTCGGCGCCGGAGTGGTCGCGCATATCCCGCTCCCCGCGCTGGCCGGCGTTACCGCCTGGATGGGCCTGTGCCTGCTCGATTGGAGCGCCTGGCGCAGGCTGCCCAAAATGAGCATGGTGGACGCCGCAGCGTTTCTGGCGACCGCCATCGGCGTGCTGGCCGTCAACAACGCCGTCCTGGCCGTAGCCATCGGTTGCTCGCTCTACGTGGTGCGTGCCGCCTATGTGCGCTGGATTCGTCCGTCGCCCCGTGTTCCCGATCTGCAGGTGCCCTGATTCCCCAGTCGCCCTCAGGTAACTCCTGTTATGCGGCGGAGCCCTGCCCGTAGTTAATCGCGCCTATCAAACTATTTGATGAGTTTTCACAGCCGCAATAAATGCCATCCATGCTACACTGACCCAAATTACCAGACCTCTCACCTGGGGATACGGTCTGGTTATCCGGCCAAATGTGCCGGACCACTCTGCCGTGTTCAGTCCTAAGCAGGACTCCTCTCACTGTTGGAGCGACCGCCCAAGGCTATCCAAACTGGAAGGAGTACCGCAATGACTATTTTCGGATCGAGTTTCACACGTAATCGGAGATTCAGGCACTTAGCGACTTCGCTGGCGGTCGCCGGCGGCATGGCGCTCTCGGCTTACGCCCAATCCTACTACGGCGGCGTCCGGGGTTCCGTGCTCGACCAGAACGGCGGCACGCTGGCAGGCGCGAAGGTGTCGTTGATCAACGAGGGCACGAATGGGAATCGCTCGACTCTGACAGAGTCCACTGGTGCATTCGTGTTCAGTGAAGTCGTTCCCGGCACCTACTCGCTGGTGGCGGAAGCGCCCGGCTTCAAGAAGTTTGAACAAAGGGGTGTCATCGTCGGTACGCAGCAGCAGGTCTCCCTCGATCTCAAACTCCAGCTCGGAGAAGTGACGGAGAGCATTCAGGTCAACGAAGCGGTGCCCCTGGTCGATACCTCGGACGCATCGCAGGGCCAGGTAATCGACAATCAGAAGCTCACCGAGTTGCCTAACCTGGGGCGCAATCCCTTCATGCTGTCGAAGCTGGCGCAGAACGTGGTGCCGGTAGGCAATCCGGCGTACAACCGCATGGAAGATCAGAGCGGCTCTTCACAGATCTCGATTGCCGGGGGGCCGGTGCGCGGTAACAACTACCTGATCGACGGCGTTCCGATCACCGACGCCACGAACCGCGCGATCATTATCCCCTCGCTCGAAGCCGTCGAGGAAGTCAAGATTCAGGCGAACACCTATGACGCGGAGATGGCCCGCACGGGCGGCGGGATGTTCAATACCCTGATGAAGTCGGGGACGAATACTTACCATGGCAGCCTGTACGGCCACCTGCGCCGGACTGCCTGGGATGCCAACAGCTTCTTCAACAACGCCGCCGGCGTTCCCATCACCGACCAACCCAACGACACCTGGGGCGCCAGTTTCGGCGGCGCGGTGAAGATTCCCAAGCTATACGACGGCAAAAACCGGACGTTCTTCTATCTGGGATTCGAGCACTACGACGACACGCAATCTTCGTCCTCGATATTCGCCGCGCCCACCGCGGCGGAAAAGTCGGGCGACTTCTCGAAGAGTCTGAATCCCGACGGCAGCCTGCGGCTGGTCTACGATCCGATGACCGTCGCCAACGGCGCGCGCCAGCCCTTTCCCGGCAACGTCATTCCGGCATCCCGCCTGAATCCGGCCGGCCTGGCGATCGCCAACAGCTTCCAGGCGCCGCTCACCAGTCCGGCATACTATGGCGCGAACGACCTGAATGCCCCGGGCAGGCTTCCCTGCCGCGCCGCGCAGTACACGGCCAAGCTCGATGAGGACCTGACTCACTGGTGGCGCGCCAGCGTGAGTTACCTGCGTTATTTCTCGCTCGAACCGGGCAATACGGAATTTCCCACCGCATCGAGTCCCAATCAGTGGCGCCTGCTGCGCCGGGTGGATACGACCCAGGTGAACAATCTCTTCACGGTGACCCCAACGACCGTGATTACGGTCCGGTATGGGTTCAACCGCTTCCCGAACTACAGCTACGACGCGAGCCAGGGTTTCAACCTGAGCAGCCTCAATTTCAGTCCGAGCCTGGTCAATCAGGTCCCGAAAGCGCTGGCACAGTTTCCGTCCGTCACCATGACCAACTTGTATACCCTGGGGGTTTCGGACAACAATTCCTTCTACGTGCATGCCTCGGATAACTTCTCCGCCAACATTTCCAAGTATATGGGCAGGCACATGCTCAAAGCCGGATTCGACTACCGGAGAATTAAGGCGGCCGGAAATGATGCTAACGATGCGAGCGGAAACTACACCTTCAACGGAATCTTCACCAAGTCCGCGCCTCTAAGTTCTGGGACGGGAGGCGCCGACCTGGCCGACATGCTGCTGGGTTATCCTTCCAACGCCGCGATCTACACTTCCACAAAGTTGACCGACATCGCCAACTACTATGGCCTCTACATCCAGGACGATTTCCGCGTGAGCAGCCGGCTGACGCTGAATCTCGGCCTGCGCTGGGAGCACGAGCCCGGTCTCCGGGAAATCAACAACGGCATGGTCGTGAATTTCGACAGCACGGCCACGAATCCCCTGGCGGCGAATGTCGCCGGACTAACTCCCATGGGCGTCGTGCAATATGCCGGCAACGGCAGAGACACGGTCGGGAACCCGACGGCCAACAAGATGGGCCCGCGCTTCGGTTTCGCCTATAAGCTCGATTCCAAGACCGTGGTTCGCGGCGGTTACGGTATCTTCTGGGCGCCGCAGTTCGCGATCGGTTCGCCGATCGCCACGGTGGGCTATAACCAGACCACCAATCCGAGCGCCTCGGTGAATAACAACCAGACGCCCGCTCTCAACCTGACCAACGCGTTCACTTCGGGCATCCTGCAGCCTGCAGGGAACAGCCTGGGGAATCTGACCGGCATCGGCCAGAGCTTCTCGCTGGTGGACCCCCACGCGAAGTCCCCGTATGTGCAGCAGTACTCGTTTGACATTCAGCGGGAACTTCCGGGCGGTCTCGCCACTGAGATCGGTTTCGTAGGTTCCAAATCCTCTCACTTGACCACCACCACCGCGAACATGAATCTGAATGCTCTGAATCCGAGCCTCCTGTCGATGGGTTCCGCGCTGACGCAGTCCGTGGCTAACCCGTACTATCAGAACGGCGGCTCGGGCGTGATCGGAACCGCCAACGTGCAGCGTTCCCAGTTGCTTCTACCCTACCCGACTTACAGCGCAATCAACGCATTGTTCTCCGACAACAACAAGGCGAAGTACTATTCGATGGTTGCCAAAGTGCAAAAACGGTTCGGCAATGGGATGAGCCTGCTTTCCACGTTCACCTGGGCGCGCAACTGGGATGAAAGCGGCGGCGGCCCAGGCAATACTCTGAACAGCGGAGCAAAGGGTCCTCAGAATCCCTATAACCTCGCTGGTGAATACGCGTTCTCGAACATCGACACGCCGCTGCGCTGGTCGACTGCGATCTCTTATGAGTTGCCGTTCGGGAAGGGCAAGCCGTTCTTCAAGACCGGCGGCGTCGCGGACTACTTCGTGGGCGGCTGGGTGGTCAACGCGGTTTCGATCTACCAGACCGGCTTTCCACTGCAGATATCGCAGGCCACCAACTTCAACTCCGCGTTCGGTTACGCCAGCCAGCGCCCCAATGCTACGGGCGTGTCTCCGGTGACCAGCGGGAGCCTGGAAGACCGGCTCAGTAATTACATCAACCCCGCGGCCTTCTCCACCGCACCGCAGTTCACGTTCGGCAACCTCAGCCGTACGATCGACATGCGGGGCCCGGGTCAGGCAAACTGGGATCTGTCGGTCTTCAAGAATGTAGAGATCAAGGAGAAGCTGAAGGCCCAGTTCCGGTGTGAAGCGCTGAATGCCTTCAACACGCCGCTGTTCTATGGTCCGAACGTGTCGTTCGGCAGCAGTTCATTCGGCAAGATCACGAGCCAGGCCAATTTCTCCCGGCAGCTCCAGCTCGCACTCCGCTTCTCCTTCTGATGCCACTACGGCAGGCCTCGCTGTACCTTTCGAAAGGGCAGGGAGGCCTGCCCCACTTAACAGAGCCGTGGCCTCGTGCATCCCGCCGGGCTCAGGCCACGTTGGCGTTGATGATCGAGCCGATTTTGGTGAACACCTGGTTTACGGCGCCGCTAAGTCCCGGCATGCAGGCCACGGCTGCTACCGCCACCAGTCCTGCCGCCAGCGCATACTCCACCAGGTCCTGACCCCGGGTGTCTTTCCAAACCTGTGTGCGTAATGCGATTTCCTTCAGTTGCTTCATTGAGTTTCTCCTTCCACAGGCGGCCCGCGGGCCGTCTACGTTACGCTCGCGTTGATGATTGAGCCGATCTTCGAGAACACGGTGTTGATCGTGGTGCTGAGCGCCGGCATGGCAGCCACCGCCGCTACTGCAACCATCCCGGCTGCGAGAGCGTACTCCACCAGATCCTGACCCTGCGTCTCATTCCAGAAACGAATGCAAAACTTCTTCATGGCCCCGTTCCGTTCCGACGCGAATGCGTCCTGTCTCCGACACTATCATCGGAGGCAGCGGTTGAACATGGATCGAAACTCTTAGGAAGCAGGCTATTCTAACCGACGTGGTTGCGCTGTAACCTTACTTTCGCAGGTGGAGCAGGTCCCGCCAGACCCTGGTTTTCTTCTCCGCGGGGGCACTGCCCTGGAGTTGCTGTGCGAGCGCCAGAATGCTGCTCCGGAAGCGCGACCCGGCGGCTGCGGGCTTGCCGTCGAGCAGCGCGTCCTGCACCGTGTCGTAGTCGTTGCTCAGCACGGCGTAGGGTTCCAAATGCAGCGCCGTTTTCAGGTCATCGCGTTTCAGGCCGGTAGACGGCGTGTACCGGTTGACCACCAGGTGGACACGCCCCCGGTCGGAGACCGTCCGGTCGAGATACTCGATCGCGCGCCGCGTGGCATGCAAGGCAGCCAGTTCATTGGTGGTGACCAGCAGGATCTGGTCCATCTGGGGCAGGAAGCCGTTTTCCGATGCCACCCGCAGGTCCGGTGCGTCCACGACCACGGCGGAATAGCGCTCCCTCCAGAAGTTCAGAAGCTCGCCGGCCAGCGCCCGCCCGATTTCCAGCCGGGCCATGGGAGTTTCCGGCGCCAGGACGACGTCCATTCCGGAGAACGGGGCTGTCAGCCGCGACCACAGGTCCTCATCCATCCTCTTCCAGTCGCGCACGACGTCGTCCAGATGAAACTCCGATTTCAGCTTCAACATGAACCCGATGCTCGCACCGAGAAGGTCCGTATCCACCAGCAGAACGTTCCCTGCCGCGCGCATCTGGAGTGCCAGGTGAACCGCGACCGTGCTGGCTCCGCAGCCCGGCTTGCCCGGCACCACGCAGTAGGCAGCGCCGGCCTTCTTCGCGTTCTGCGGCGCCCGGGCTTTAGCGAGCCTGTCGAAAATGGCCCGCACGGTATCGGCAGCCGGCGCGGAGAGAAATTCGCAGGCTCCCCGCCGCAGGCATCGCAGAATCAGGTCCGCATCCTTGTGCGGATTCAGCGCCACGACCGGCATGGCGGCGGAAGCCTCGGAGATCAACCGCAATGCGCGTTCCTGGTCCGATACCACGTCCAGGAAGCAGATGTTGGTCTGCTGCCGCGAGGCGATCGCCACGATCTCCCCAGGATTCGGATACTCCGCGCCCACTTGCGCGCCGGGCGCCCCGGCTTCGAGGAGCGCGCCGCGCATCCGGCGCTCCAGTTCCAGGTCCGGACAAATCACCAGCGGCTTCCAGACAGGCGGGGCATCGGGCGGCATGCTTTCGGTCGACCTCCGTCCGCCTTGATCGGCAATTCGGTGTCAAGACATTAGCCCTGAGCGTGCTGCGCCGGTGGCCTGACCGGCGGGCTCGTCCTCAAACCACATCCGCGCCGCGCTCCACCAGAAGCTCCCGTAACAAGGACCTGTGGCAGCGGCTTTCATCCCGGCAGTAGCACCCCAGCGACAGGTTGGTGTGATGCGATAGCGCCGCCAGCACGTCGAGTTCCCGGCTCCGGTCGGGCGCGCTCATCTCCCGCCGGAACTTCCGGCTGAATGCGGCCCATGTCCGCTGATCCTTCGCTGACAGCGCTTCCCGCACCAGTTCGGCGCTGGGCGACAGGTTCGGGAACCAGACGTCATAGTAGTCGAGCCGGGCGAAATCAGCCTTGGGAACGCCGCGCGGCGGACGCCGCACCGTTCCGAGCCGCAAGCCCTCGCCGGGCTTCCGAGGTGTGCCGAGCTGAACGATGAAGATGGACATAAGTCCCCCAACGCCAGTGTGCCACCAGGCGTACCCTGCCGGCCCGGCGGTTTTTGGTCGAGCCTGAGGCGAAATACGATCCCTATCAAGGGATTCCACGAATCGCGCGGCCCTCCCAGGGAGCCGTAGATTCGGTACAGGGTTGCAAGATGCCCGCGCTACCGCAACAAGCCCGCCCGCGTCCGGCAAATCGAGGATTTGTCCTGATCACGACCATGCTCGCGATGGTGGTCCTGCTGGCTTTCCTCGGGCTTGCCATCGATGTGGGCTACGTGCAGTTCGTCAAGACCCGGATGCAGACGGCGGCGGACGCGGCGGCCCTTGGAGGCGCGCAGGAGATCAAGGCCAGCGGCGCCGGAGGCGCCGTGGCGGCAGCGCGAGGCGACGCCGCGCTCAACGGGTTCACCAATGGACAGCGCGGCGTGACCGTGACCGTCAGCAACCCGCCCGGCACAGGCTATTACCAGTCCGACACCAACGGCAGTCGAGGTGACCATCTCGCAGGCCGTGCCAGCGTTCTTCATGGAACTGGCCGGCTCATCGTCTACCACCGTGCGGGCCCGCGCCGTCGCACGGCAGGGCAGCGGAACCTCTTGTCTGTACACTCTCGACCCCACCGGGTCGAACTCGTTTTCGGCCAGCGGCGGGGCAACCGTCCAGGTCAGTTGCGGCGTGGTGGTCAACTCGAGCAACTCCCACGCCATGTCCGTCAGCGGGGGAGCCGTCGTCACGGGCGCGTACGTGAGCATTGTGGGAAGCTATTCCGCCAGCGGCGGCGGCATCATCTCCCCGGCGCCTACCACGGGTGCCATGGCGGAGACCGATCCACTGGCCTACCTGCCCTCGCCGGCAGTGGGAGGCTGCGACCAGACGAATCTCAGCATTTCGGTTGTGAGCAGGACGCTCGACCCGGGCGTCTATTGCAATGGACTTCGGATCAGCGGCGGCGCCAGGGTAACCCTGAACCCCGGCACGTACATTCTCAACGGCGGCGGCCTCAGCGTGAGCGGCGGTTCGACCCTTTCGGGGACCGGCGTCACGTTCTACAACACAGCCGGCGGGGGCTACGGATATGGCGCGATCAGCATCAGCGGCGGCACTTCGATCAACCTCGTGGCTCCCGCTTCCGGTTCCCTGGCCGGCATTCTTTTTTACCAGGATCGCAGCATTGTTTCGGGGGCAGCCAGTTCGCTGTCGGGCGGCAGCAACACTGTCTTTCAAGGCACCCTGTACTTCCCCACGACCGGGCTGAACTATTCCGGCGGCAGCAGCTCCACCGCCGCTTACACGGTGATGGTGGCCAAGAGCGTCAATTTCTCGGGAGGCACCATCCTCAACAACGACTACTCTTCCCTGCCGGGCGGATCGCCGATCAAGGGGAGCGCAGCCCTGAGCGAATGACCATGCCATCCACCGCCCGGCCCAACAGCCGTGGAACCGCGGTGGTGGAGTTCGCCCTGGCAGCGCCGCTGCTGCTGCTGCTGGCGGCGGGCGTGCTGGATTTCGCGATGGCCCTGCGGACCGCGACCGCCGTGGCCGATGCGGCCCGGGCCGGAGCGCAATATGGCAGCCTCAGCGCGACCAACGCCTCGGACACTGCCGGCATCCGCGCGGCCGCCCTCGCCGCGGCGCCGGGAATCGCCGGCATGACGGCGACGGTTGTGAAGTCCTGCCAGTGTCCGGGCGTCGGGGCCGTCAGTTGCGCCGGAACCTGTACGGGCGGTGCGATGCAGGTGTACGTGCAGGTCACGACGCAGGCTACCGCACCCACGGTCTTCCGGTACGCAGGCGTTCCCTTTTCCGGGGCCGTAACGTCCCGGGCGAGCATGAGGGCGCGTTAGCATCATGATTCCCGCTCCTGCCAGCGCGCGCCGCCGCCCTCGCCGAGGCAGCACGATGGTGGAATCGGCTCTGGTGGCGACCGTCTTCCTGCTGCTCCTGGTCGCCATCATGGAATTCGGCCGGCTCGGTTTCGCTTACAATTCTGTCTCGTTTGCCGCCCACCGGGCCGCAAGGTTTGCCGCTTTACGAGGCAGCACCAGCGGACATCCGGCCTCGGCGGCCGACGTAGCGGCGGAGGCCCGGTCGCTCGTCGTGGCGCTCGACGGCGCCAACCTGACCGTAACCACTACCTGGGCGCCCGACAACCATCCCGGCAGCACCGTGCAGGTTCGTGTCTCCTACGGGTTCCGGACCCTGCTGGTGCCTCTGTCAGCCGGGGTGATGACCTTGGCCACCACATCCCGGCAGGTGATTACGCAGTAGCCCCGGCTCAAGAATCCGCCGCTCCCGGCCGATTTGTTGAGTGGTAGCAAAATGTCGGTACACAGGTGGTGGGCGCCTTCGCTGGTGGATCTGTTTTTCTTCTTCCTCCTGCTGGCGGCCTTCGCCCGCCCCGGCGGGTGGCAGGCCTTGCTGGCCGATGGCGATACGGGTTGGCATGTGCGGACCGGAGAGCTGGTGCTGGCAACCGGCATGGCGCCGCGCGTGGATCCGTTCTCATTCACCCGCCCCGGCCAGCCGTGGTTCGCCTGGGAGTGGCTCTCCGACGCCGCTTTCGCGGCTGCCTACCGCGCCGGCGGCCTCGCTGCCGTAGCCAAGGCGGCCGGCACCACGCTCTGCCTGGCGGCAGCCGTGCTGTTCGCCTGGCTGCTGCGCCGCGGCTCCGGCCTGTGGCTCGCGCTGGGAGTCACACTGGCGGCCGCCAGCGCGTCGAGCGTGCACTACCTGGCGCGCCCGCACGTCTTCTCGATCCTGTTCTATACGGCGTCGCTCTGGATTCTGGACGAAGTCCGCCGGGGGCGCCCGGCGCTGATTTGGACGCTGCCACCGTCTGTGCGCGCTGTGGGCGAACCTGCACGCCGGATTTGTGGCGCTTCCCGCCACCCTGGTGCTGGCGGCCGGGGTGGATGCGCTGCGGCGCGATCTTTCCGGTGCGCGGCGCGACGCCGCGGCTGCACTCGCCTGTCTGCTCGCGAGCGGTCTGAACCCTTACGGATTCCGGCTGCACGAGCACATCCTGGCGTACCTGAACGCTCCGTGGATCCTCGACCATGTCCAGGAGTTTCAGTCTCCCAACATTCGGTCGGAGAGCATGGTGGTTTTCGCGGTCCTGTTGCTGGCGGGTGTGGCGCTGGCTTCGCGCGCCATGAGCCGGGGCGCGTCGACCGAGGGCGTGCTGGTGCTGGCCTGGTCGTTCGCGGCGCTGCGTTCGGCGCGGCACGTTCCTTTTTGCGCGATCGCCGCCGCGCCCGTGGTGGCCTCGGAGTGCGCGATGCTATGGAGGCGAGCGGCCGAATCTGCGTCTCCGCGCGCGCCGGGGCGCGTCTTCTGGGAACTGGCGCGGGATCTGGGAAGCCGGCCCCGCGTCACCTTGTGGCTGCCCCTTTTGGGCGCGGCCGCCCTGGCCGCATCGCCGGGTCAGGCTACATTCCCCCAGGCAAGGTTTCCCGTGCAGGCGGTCGAGCGGAATCGTGTTCTGCTCGCACCGGCATCATCCATGCCGCGCGTGCTGACTTCCGACCAATGGTCCGACTACCTGATCTACCGGCTCTTCCCCGGACTGCGGGTCTTCTTCGACGGGCGCAGCGATTTCTACGGTCCGGCCTTGGGCGCCGATTACCGCACGTTGATGACGGCTTCGCGCGGCTGGCGCGGCGCGCTCGCGCGCTACGGATTCGACCTGGCGCTGCTGCCCCGCGACTGGCCTTTGAGCGCGACCCTCGATCGCGAGCCGGGCTGGCACAGAGTCTATGAAGATTCCGTGGCGAGCCTCTACCGGCGGGAGGGAGGTGCGCCCCGGTGAACGCCAACGAATGCTGCGCCCTCGCGTTGGGCTGTGCGGCAGTGATCGAAGACCTGCGATGCCGCCGGATCTCCAACCGCATCACCATGACCGGGCTAGCGGCAGGGCTCCTTCTGGGCATCATCCACGCGGGCTTACCGGGCCTGGGCGTAGCCATCGCCGGAGCGGCGCTGGGATTCGGTTTGTTTCTTCTTTTTTATTTTCTTGGCGGAATGGGGGCGGGCGACCTGAAGCTGATGGCTGCGTTTGGAGCGTTGCTGGGGCCGGCCGGCATCCTTCTCGCGGCGGTTCTAGGCGCCGTTGCGGGCGCTCTCCTGGCGGCGGGCGCGTGGCTGCTCCAGCCAGGCGCCGCGTCGATTCCATATGCTCCCGCGATTGTGGCGGGAGCCTGGCTAGCCCTTTTCGGGAGGAGATGAACGATGCGTACGGACCGGCGTTTCTGGATTGTCCTATCGGCCAGCCTGTTGTGGGGGCTGGTGGTGGCGGCCTTCTTTTACCGGGTGGCCGCGGGATCGGGCCGGCGCCCGCGCCTCGGTGCGGAGAAGCCGATGGTCGTGGCTGCGCAGGCGCTGCCGCTCGGCGCCACCCTTGCGCGGGGATCGGTCAAGCTCCGAAACGTCCCGGAGAGCCTCTTTCCCGCGGGTGGGTTCTCGCGCATCGAAGACGTTCTGGACCGCCCGGTCATCAGCGCGATCCAGGCGGAGGAACCTGTGGTCGAGGCGCGCATCGCGGCGCGCGGCAGCGGCCTCGGTCTTGGGCCCCTCATCCCGCCGGGAATGCGTGCCATGGCGGTGCGGGTGAACGACGTGGTGGGAGTAGCTGGGTTCGTCCTCCCGGGCATGCGCGTGGATGTGCTGGTGACGGGCCGGCCGCCGGGCCGGGCCGAAGCCTATACCCGGACCGTTCTACAGAACATCACGGTGCTTTCCGCCGGTCAGACGATCGATACAGATGGAAAGGGCCAGGCCATCAACACGCCGGTGGTGACTCTGCTGGTAAGCCCCTCGGATGCCGAGACCCTGACGCTGGCGAATAGCGAAGGGCACATTCAACTGGTGCTGCGGAACTCCTCCGACCAGCAGGTGGCCGGGACGCGCGGCAGGCAGACCCTCGAACTGTATGGCGCGCCATCGCCGGCGGAACCGGCCGCGGCGCCCGCGCCCAAGCCGCACCGAGCCGCACCCGCGGTCGCGGCGAAGGCGGACCGGCTGGAGGTGCCCGCGCCTCCGCCCCTCCAGCCAGAGCAGGTCATGATGATCCGCGGAAACGTGAAGACGCTCGAGGCGCTGCCGAAGCCCGGGGAGTCGAAATGAAGGGGCTTATCCTAGCTTTGGTCCTGGCCGGAGCCGCCGCGGCGCTGGATACCGGGCGGACGCCGCTCTCCATACCGCTGACAGTGGGACGGGGCACCGTGATCGACTGCCCGCAGGGCGTGGCGCGCGTAGCCACCAGCAATCCGGAAGCGGTAGACGCCGTAGTAGCGAGCGAGCACGAGGTTTTGTTCCAGGCCAAAGCGCTTGGCCAGGCTACCCTGGTGGTCTGGTCGAAGAGCGGGGACCGCCGGACCTACGAGGTGACCGTACAGCCGAACCTCGAACCGCTGCGCGAGTTGCTGCGAGAGTCATTTCCCGGCGAGACGATCGATCTGCGGGCCACCCGCGAATCGCTGGCACTGGTGGGGCGCGCCAGCACCCGCGCGGTCGCCGACCGGGCGCTCGCGCTGGTGGCGGCCTCGGTGAAGGGGGCGATCAGCAATCTCGAAGTCGCGCCGCCGCCGCCCGAGCGGCAAATTCTGCTGCGCGTGCGTTTTGCCGAGTTGAACCGTTCGGCAACCACCGAGTTCGCATTCAACCTGATCTCTACCGGGGCGTTGAACACGATCGGGCGGATTACCACCGGACAGGCTGCCTCGGGCACCCTCGCCGACATGGCACGCGGCGCGGACAGCAAGTTTGCGCTCTCCGACCTGTTGAACATCTTTGCGTTCCGCCCGGACCTGAACCTGGGGGTACTGATTCAGGACCTGGAATCCCGGGGCATGCTCCAGATTCTGGCGGAGCCCAACCTGGTGGCCACGAACGGAAAGGAAGCCAGCTTCCTGGCGGGCGGCGAGTTTCCCGTGCCGATCGTGCAGGCGGGATCGAGCGCCGGTGCGATCACCGTGCAGTTCCACGAATTCGGCATCCGGCTCACGTTCCTCCCGGAGATCACGCTCAACCAGACCGTGAAGCTGCACGTGAAACCGGAGGTCTCGAGCATCGATCCGGCCAACGGGGTGACCGTTTCGGGCTTTCGTATCCCGGCTCTCTCCACGCGGCGCATCGAGACGGACGTGGAATTGGCCCATGGACAGAGCTTCGTGATCGCGGGACTGCTCGACGAGCGGGTGATTGAAAACCTCTCGCGCCTGCCCGGCCTGGCCAACATCCCGGTGTTGGGCGTCCTGTTCCGCAGCCGCGCGCAAACCAAGTCGAAGACCGAGCTGGTGGTGGTGGTGACGCCGGAGATCGCTTCTCCGGTCAACGGTCCGCCGCCGTCTCCGCCCATGCCCGAGCCGTTTCTGGGTCCGCCCAAGGAGGGCCGCCGATGAGCGCCGCCGAAATCGCCGGCAGTCCGGAATGGGAGCAGCGCCTGCTGCGCTATTCCGCCCGCCCGGTCGAGCTGAAACCCGAGTACCAGGAGCTGAAATTTACGCTGCACCACAAGCTGCTGGAGAGGATCAACCTCGACGCGCTCGCCAATATAGACGATGACCGGATCCGGGGCGAAGTGCGGCAGGCGGTCCTGGCGATGGTAGAGGACGAGCCGAACCTCCTGACTGCGGCTGAGAAGCAGCAGATCAGCGACGAGGTTCTGCACGAGGTCTTCGGGCTGGGGCCGCTCGAGCCGCTGCTCGAGGACTCGTCCGTCTCCGACATCCTGGTGAACGGCCACCGGCAGGTCTACGTGGAACGCAGGGGCCTGCTCGAGCTGACCAGCGTGCGGTTTCACGACGCCGGCCACCTGTTGCGGATCATCGACAAGATTGTTTCGCAGGTGGGCCGGAGAGTGGACGAGTCGAACCCCATGGTGGATGCGCGGCTGAGCGACGGATCACGCGTCAACGCCATCATTCCGCCGCTGGCCGTGGATGGGCCCCTGCTTTCGATCCGGCGCTTCGGCACCGACAAGCTGATGCCGGAGGACCTGGTGGAGAAGCGTTCCATGACGCCGGGCATGCTCCGCGTGCTGGAGGCGGCGGTGCGGGCGCGGCTGAACATCATTGTCTCGGGCGGCACCGGCGCGGGAAAGACGACGCTGCTCAACGCCCTGTCGGCCTTCATCTCGCCCAAAGAGCGGATCGTCACCATCGAAGATGCGGCGGAGTTGCAGCTCAAGCAGCCGCACCTGGCGCGCCTGGAAACGCGGCCGGCCAACCTGGAGGGCCAGGGCATGGTGCGGCAGCGGCAGTTGCTGATCAACGCGCTGCGCATGCGGCCAGACCGCATCATCGTGGGCGAGGTGCGCGGCGAGGAGGCGCTCGACATGCTGCAGGCCATGAACACCGGCCACGACGGCTCACTAACCACGGTGCACGCCAACAGCCCGCGCGACGCCGTTTCCCGGCTGGAAGTGATGGTCACGCTAGCCAACGCCAATATGCACCTGACGGCAATCCGGCAGCAGATCGCATCGGCGGTCCATATCCTGGTGCAGTGCTCGCGGATGAGCGACGGGTCGCGGCGCGTCACCCATATCACGGAGGTGACGGGGATCGAGACCGACATCGTGACGCTTCAGGACATTTTTGCCTTCGAGAAGCGCGGGATGACGCCGGAGGGGCGCGTGCTCGGGCGGTTTGCGGCTACCGGTATCCTGCCGAAATTCCACGAGAAGCTGCTGGCGTCGGGCATCCGGCTGCCCTCCTATGTGTTCGATGAAACGGTGGACGTGGGAGCGGGAGAATGACCTGGCTGTTCCTCGTCGCGGCCTCGAGCACCCTCGCGGCATACCTGGCGGTCTCCGCGTGGATGGACCGGCGCGAGGCGGCCGCGGCAGTGCGGCGAGTGGCCGGTCGGCCGGAACCGGCGGCGGCACGACGTTCTTCGCGGCCCGTGCTGATCCAGGCGGCCGGTGAGGTCCGGGGACGGATGGCGGCTTCCGTGCTCGAGAGGCTGCGGTTGAAGCAATCGGCTGAGCGCCTGCTCGAATCGGCCGCGCTCAAATGGGGCGCCGCGGGGCTCCTGCACCGTTCGATCGCCCTGTTTCTGGTAGGCTTCGCGGCGGTAACGCTGGCCACCGGCAATCGCCTGCCATTGGCGGCCCTGGGGGCGGGTGCGGCCATGGCCCTGGTTCCCCTCGGGTACGTGCGCCGCAGATCGCGCCGGCGCGTCCAGGCGTTCGAAGAGCAGTTTCCGGATTGCCTCGAGTTCCTCTCGCGCTCGATGCGCGCCGGCCACGCATTTTCGGTGGCTCTCGAAATGGTGCAGCGGGAGTACAGCGATCCGCTGGCGGCCGAGTTCCGCCGGGCCTTCGAGGAGCAGAACCTGGGCCAGTCGCTCGAAGTGGTGCTGCACAAGCTCTCGCAGCGAGTGCCGTCGATGGACGTGCAGTTCTTCGTTTCGGCCGTTCTGCTGCAGAAGCGCACCGGGGGCAACCTGGCGGAGTTGCTGGATAAGCTGGCGAACCTGATCCGCGAGCGGTTCAAGCTGCGGGCGCGGATCCGCACGGTCAGCGCGCAGGGGCTGATGTCCGGCAGAATCATCTCCGCGATCCCGGTGGGAGTAGCGGCGCTGATGTTCGTCGTGAACCCGCAATACGCGCGGTTTTTCATCGACGATCCGGCCGGCCACGAGCTGCTGGCGGCAGGGTTCGGCCTGCAGCTCGTGGGCTACCTGATCATTCGCAAGATCGTGGCGATCGAGGTGTAATGTGCTCGGACTGTTGACGATTGCGGTGTTCGTGCTGGTGTCGGCTGCGACTGCGCTTTTCGCGATACGCAGCCGGACGTCGCGGGCGCGCGCACTGGAGCGCCTTACGCCGCGAACGGCTGCTCCGGCGGCGGCGCTGCCTTCGCCTGCACTGCTGTGGCGGGAACTGGTCAGCCGGATCGGCGCGGTCCTGCCGGCGGCGCCGCGGGATCTGCCGCGAGTGAAGCGAAGGCTGGTCCGCGCGGGATTTCGCAATCCCGCGGCGGCGGGCTTCCTGCAGGGGGCGCGCACGGTGGCATCCGTTTCTCTGGGCATCGCGGCCCTCGCGGCGGCGATTCACGGGGGCGCTCCGGTGGACAAGCTGCTGATGGCCACGGCGGCTGCTGCCGCGTTCGGATATGTGGCCCCCAATCAGTATGTCTCGTTGCGCATCGCGCGCCGCCAGCACGCCATCGAGCGCGGGCTGCCGAACGCCCTCGACCTGATGGTGGTCTGCGTAGAGTCGGGGCTGGGGATCGACCAGACCATCATCCAGGTCGCCAAGGAACTCCAGGTGGCGCACCCGGAGATCTGCGACGAGTTCACGGTCATGAATCTGGAGTTGCGGGCCGGCAAGCGCCGCCCCGAAGCCCTGCACAACCTGGCGGACCGCACCGGCGTGGAGGATGTCAGGAAGCTGGTGGCCGTCCTGGTGCAGACCGATCGCTTCGGTACGAGCGTGGCTCAGAGTTTGCGCGGGCACGCCGATTACCTGCGCACTCAAGCGCGGCAGAGGGCTGAGGAGCGGGCCGCCAAGCTGGCCGTGAAGCTGGTGTTTCCGATTTTCTTCTGTGTATTGCCGTCGCTGTTCCTGGTGACGGTCGGGCCGGTGCTCACGCGGCTCGTTCGGGACCTGCTCCCGATGATGGAAAACCTGTGAGCGGCCGATAAGAGGGAAAGGAAAGGACAGTTGCCGTATGGATCAGACAATGATTCGCGTGGTTTGTGCCGCGATGGCGGTGGTGTTCGGGATCGTTCTCGTGCTCCGGCGCCGCAGCCGGAAGACCGAATAGGGGATGGGGTACCCGTAACAGTCTTACGGGTCCCCTTCGCAGTTTCAATCGCTTACGCAGCTCCGGCGGGTTGTAGCATAATAGTCCGATAGCACTCTCATGAATCGCTTAGGGGTCGCGGGAAGCCTCGGTTTGGCAGCGGCGCTGTTTTTGATTTCGTCAGCGCGCGCGGCTACGCCGGTCACCTACTATCAGAAGATCGCGCCGATCATCTACGAGAACTGTTCGCCGTGCCACCGGCCGGGCGAATCGGGACCGTTTTCGCTGCTGACCTATGAAGACGTAAAGCGCCGGGCCACTCTGGTCGCCTCCGTCACGAAGAGCCGGTACATGCCGCCGTGGCTGCCGGAACAGGGTTACGGGCATTTCGAGGAGGAACGGCGCCTGACCGACACCGAGATCGGCCTCATCCAGGAGTGGGTGCAGCAAGGCGCGCCTGCCGGTCCGGCATCCGCTGCGCCCAAGCCGCCGAAGTTCGCCGGGGAATGGCAACAGGGACAGCCCGACCTGATTCTGCATGCCTCAAAGCCCTACCACCTGGCTCCGGACGGCCAGGAGATCTTCTGGAACTTCATCCTGCCGGTCCCCATCACCACCAGCCGCTGGGTGAAGTCCATCGAGGTACGGCCGGGCAACCCGCGAGTCTTCCACCATGCCAACGTGATCATCGACCGCTCGCGCTCCTCGCGCCGCAAAGAGGCCACTCCCGGCGCCGGGTTTCAAGGGATGGATCTTGCGATCGAAGAAGACACCTTCGATCCGGACGGCCACTTTCTCTCCTGGAAGCCCGGCAGCGAGCCGGTCGTTGAGCCCCCGGGCATGGCGTGGCGCGCCGATCCGGGCATGGACCTTATCCTGAACGTCCATATGCGGCCGGACGGCAAGCCGGAAACGGTGAGCCCCGAGATCGGCATCTACTTTACCGACAAGCCGGAATCCAAGTACCCGATGCTGGTGCAACTGGAGCACGATGCTGCGATCGACATTCCGCCCGGCGACAAAGACTTTCTGCTGACCGACGACATCAAGATTCCGATGGATGTCAATGTGCTCGCGGTCTATCCCCACGCGCACTACCTCGGGAAATTGATGGAAGGCTACGCCACCCTACCCGATGGCACGCGCAAATGGCTGATCCGGATTCCGAACTGGGATCTGAGCTGGCAAGGCGTGTTCCGCTACAAGCAGCCGGTGTTCTTGCCCAAGGGTACGGTGGTTTCGATGCGATACCACTACGACAACTCAGCGGACAACGTGCGCAATCCGAACAGCCCGCCGAAGGAGGTGAGGGGCGGGAACCGGTCGATCGACGAGATGGGGCACCTCTGGCTGCAGGTGCTGCCCACCGTCGAGGGCGACCAGCGAGCGGTGCTCGAAGAGTCGTTCGTCGAGCAGCGGCTGGTGAAGCACCCGGACGATTTCATCGCCAACTTCGACATGGGCGACCTGCTGCTCAGCAAGGGCGACACGGCGGGGGCGATCGCGCACTTCGAGGCCGCCTGCAAGGCGAACCCGGTGAGCGCGGTGGGGGCCACCGAGCTGGGAGTCGCGCTGTTCACGGCGAGCCGGCTGCCGGAAGCCGAGGCGCAGTTCCGGCACGCACTCGAGCTGGACCCCGCCTACACAGACGCGCGCTTCGACCTGGCGAGCGTCGAGGCGGCGGGCGGCAAGTGGGAAGCGGCCGCGGCTGATTTCAGGGAAGTATTGAAGGTCAGGCCGGAAGATGCCAAGTCCAACGAGCATCTGGGCGAGGTGCTGTTCCTCTGGGGCAACGCGCTGGCGCAGGCAGGAAACGACGCGGGCGCCGCGGCCAAATACCAGGAGGCGCTGCCGTTCCGTCCGTCCGATGCCGAGTTGCACGGGCGGCTGGGCGTAGCGCTGGGGCGCACCGGCCGGTTCGCCGAAGCGGAAGCGGAGCTCGAGACCTGCCTGAAGCTGAACCCGGCGCTGGAACCCGCCAAAGCCGCCCTGCGGGCTGTGCAGGAACGGCTGCACGGAAAATAGGCAGCAGCCTAACGTCCGCGGCCCCGGCCGGGCGGCTGCGACATGTCGACTCCCGCGGCTTTCAGGACCCGGCTGGCGCCGATGTAGTTGAGCTTGGGCGCCAGTTTGCGAATACCGTCGAAGACGAAAAAACGCGCGGCTTCGTCGATGCCCACGGTTCCGGACGTGACGCCGCGATCCTTTAGTCCCCGGACGATTCGCTCGAAAGGACTTTCGTCCTCCTGCCATACGCGGATGTCGTCGTTGCCGAGGCGGATCAACTCTCTCGCGCGCATCTCTTCGAAGCCGGGCAGGACCCAGACCGGGGCGCCCTTGGCCGGCAGCACGACCGCGAACGTGCGTTCGCTCTTTCCCCAGCGCACGCCCGTGAGGTACATCATGGCGGGTCCGGGCTCGAGCACCACGGCCTCGAGGCCGAACTCCTTCATGGCGCTCTGGAGCTGCGCGATTCGCTCGTGGTACGCGGCGGCGGAGGTCTCAGTGGTCTGTGGCATGGTTTATCCAAACGGCTGGTCGATGGCCGGGCTCTGTTTCGTGAACATGCGGGCGCCATCCCCGGTGATGTACATGCAGTCCTCCAGGCGCACGCCGAATTCGCCGTAAATGGCGATGGTCGGCTCGTCGCTGAAGCACATGCCGGGCTGGAGGCGCGTCTTGTTGCCCTTCACCAGGTAAGTCCACTCGTGGCCGTCGAGCCCGATCCCGTGGCCGGTGCGATGGGGCAGGCCGGGCACCTTGTAGCCGGGGCCGAAGCCGGCGTCGGTAATCACTCTGCGCGCGGCGGCGTCTACGGATTCGCAGGTGGCGCCGGGCCTGGCGGCGGCCAGCGCGGCGTCCTGCGCCTTGCGCTCGAGGTTCCAGATTTCGCGCTGCCGGGCGGTTGGTTTGCCGAAGACGGTGGTCCGGGTGATATCCGACTGGTAGCCATCCACGGTGCAGCCATCATCCACCAGCACGACGTCACCTTCGCGCAGGGACTGCGGCTGAATCGAGCCGTGCGGAAACGCTGTGTATTTGCCGTAGATCACCATGGCGTCGCCCGGCGCGCCGAGCGCTCGGTATGCGGCCGCGATAGTGGCGCTGAGCTCGCGATTGGTCATGCCCTCCCGCATGGTGGCGAAGGCCGCCTTGTAAGCGGCGATGGTGATGTCATTGGCGCGCTGCATGAGCGCGATTTCGGCGGGCGACTTGATGACCCGGCATCCCACCGTGACCGGGTCGGCGCTGGAGAACTCGACGCGCGGCAATTCGCGGCGCAGGCCGTCGAAGATTGCGAAGGGCACACGCTCTTCAATCCCCACGCGAGCGGATCCGGCGAGCGCCTGCCCGATGCGCTTATACGGACCTTCGGAAGCACTCCAGGCGTGTATGCTTCCTCCCAGGCGGATCGCGCCGCGGGCGCGCTCCTCATCGGCCTCGGGTACGAACCACACCGGCTCACCCTTGGCGGGCACGACCCAGATCCCCTGGTTGTAGCGGCTGCCGGTGTAGTAGAACAAAGAGCTGCCGGCGGCGCACAGGATGGCATCGAGCTTGTTCTCCCGCATGAGGCCGCGGGCCTTCTCCACACGCGCGCCGCGTTCGTCGTCGGTGATGGGCCGGATACCGTCGGTCATGGGCTTCAAGTTCCGGATGGCCTCGGGCAAATCGGCGGGCTGCGGCGTTTCGGCCAGCGCCGGTCCGGCGATGCCGCCCGCGGCTGTGGCCATAAAGATGCGTCGGTTCATAGCCTCCTCAACTGAGCGCCGGGTGCTTCTTGTGCCACCCGGTGGCCCTCTCGTACGCAAGCGCCACACGCAGCGGCGCGCCTTCGTCGTAGATCTTTCCGAGGAAACCAATGGAGCGAGGCACAGGGGTCTTGCCGCCGCTCTCGAGGGTGGCGTCGACGAAGCCGCACTTCAGCACGACCTGCGGATTGCCGGTCAGATTGGTCGTGGTGAGCAGGGCCGAGGAGGGGATCACGAGAACATCCCAATCGGCCATGAACTTCTCGAACTTCTCGACCAGCAAAGTGCGGGTTCGCTGGGCGCGGATGTACTCCACCGCGGGAATGAGGCGCGAGGACCGGAAGGTGTTCGGCCAGTCGCCCTGCCCCTGGCCTCTCAGGTTGCGAACCTGCCCGTCGCGAGTGATGTCGTCGAACGCCGCGGCGCCTTCGGCTTCGAGCAGAAAACGGATGACGGTCTGCTCTTCCTGGTAATCGACCGGCTTCATTTCCACGCCGGCCTTCTTGAGGTCGGCCAGCGCCTGGTCGTACACACGCTTGTTGTCGTTCTGGAAGCGGTCGAACGCGGACTGCAGCACGCCGATTCGCATGCTGGACAAGCGGCGGTAGGGCTCCCAATGGAACCGGTCGGGAGCAACGCTGCGGTCGCGCCCGTCCGGTCCATAGATTGCATGCAGCACCAGCGCGCAATCTTCCACGCCGCGGCAGATCGGGCCAATCTTGTCCATGGTCCAGCTCAGCGCCATGGCCCCGTACCGGCTGACGCGCCCGTAGGTGGGCCGCAGCCCCACGGTGCCGCATTGCGTGCTGGGCGAGACGATCGAGCCCAGCGTCTCGGTTCCGAGCGAGAAGCCCACCAGACCGGCCGAGGTGGCCGAGGCCGATCCGGCCGACGAGCCGCTTGAACCCTGCTCGAGATTCCAGGGATTCTTCGTGCGGCCCTGGAACCACAGATCGCCTTGCGCGAGCGCGCCCATCGAGAGTTTGGCCATCAGCACGGCGCCGGCCTGGTGGAGGCGCTCGACCACGGTGGCGTCCCGGTCGGGTACACGATTCTCGAACGGCTCCGCGCCCCAGGTCGTGAGGATGCCCTTAGTGTCGAACAGGTCCTTCACCCCAAACGGGATGCCGTGCAGCGGCCCGCGGTAGTGTCCGCGGCGGATTTCGCGGTCGGCCTCGGCGGCGCGCTCGAGTGCGAGGTCTTCGGTCAGCGTGACCACGCAGAGCAGCTTCGGACCGTAAGTCTTCATCCGCTGCAGATACATCTTCGTGAGATCGGTGGACGAGACGGCGCGCGACCGAACCAGCGGGGCCAACTCGGTGACGCGCAGGAAGGCAAGGTCTTCCAGGTTCTTCGGCTTGGCGGTGCGGCTGCGGCGGATCGTGGTGACGAATCGCTGCGGCGCACGCGACGGCTTCCGTCCGGGCAGCCCGGGCTGAAAGGTGAAGGCAGGCTCCGTGCCGTAGGGCACGTCGATTTTGCGCAGCGCTTCGTAATCGTAGAGCGCCCGGTTGACGCGGCGCAGCATCAGGTCGAGCTCGGCATCCTGGAATTCGAGCCCGAACAGCTTGAGCGCCGCCGCCACCTGGTCTTTGGTGATGCGCATCGGCTGCTGCGGGAACCCGCGTCCGCCGCCCCGGCGGCCCGGCGGTGCGGCTGCCGGCCGCTGCTGAGCGTTGACGCTGCGCGCGGCCGAGAGGACACCGAGAAGCTGAAGCCAGGTCCGTCTGTCCATAACCTGCCATGATACAACGTGCCCGCGCCACCCCATTCGTTGAGTCGCGCGGCGCCGTGCGGAATCCCAGGGGTTATGAGAGCTTCGAAGAGCACCGTCCTGCTGCTTCTGGCCGCGATGCTGCTTCTCGCGCAGCAGACCCGCGTCGTAGACGGGACGGTGACAGACCAGGACGGCCATCCTCTGGTGGGCGCGGTCGTACAGATGAGGGACCTGACTTCGCTCAACATCCGGTCCTCGATCACCCAGAAGGATGGAACGTATCATTTCGGCGGAGTGAGCACCGATAGGAGTTACCGGTTACAAGCGAAGTACCGCGACTACTCCGGTCATGTTCGGCACCTGAGTCAATTCGACGGACGCAAGTCGGCCGTAATCAACCTCACGGTCGATCTCGACCGGTGGAGCAAACACCGCTGACCGCCGGTGTGAAAAATAAGTCCGCCCGGGTGCCGCGGAATCTGATCGAGCAGGCACAGCGCCGGGCACGATCCAGGCGGCAGCCCCGCAAGGCTGGCCTCACCACCTCCGGAGGCGGCCTTCCGGGCTGCCGCCCGGCTATTGTCCGGCGCTCGCAGCGGCGCAGACCGGGAGGTCTGTCCCACTAAGGGGTGAGTTATACTCACCTTCCATGAAGCTATTTCCGATCCTCCTGTGCCTGGCGCTGCCTCTGGCGGCGCAGGACGAGCCGGCCGCGGGTGGGCGCGGCGGGCGTGGAGCAGGCTCCAGCGAACCGATCAACGCGATGACCTTTGCGGGTCTGCGGGCCCGCAATATC
Organism: Bryobacterales bacterium; assembly: GCA_963778675.1. Lineage (GTDB taxonomy): Bacteria > Acidobacteriota > Terriglobia > Bryobacterales > Bryobacteraceae > CAWCDJ01. The sequence goes on along the minus strand of CAVZVI010000013.1, from coordinate 814,996 downwards.
GGCCCGGCGTTTATTTCCGGCCGCGTGTCGCAGATCGCCGTTTTCCCCGATTCCGCCAGTCACTACCTGGTAGCCGAAGCGTCCGGCAACGTCTTCCTGACTTACAACGACGGCACCACCTGGATTCCGGTGTTCGACAATTACGGATCGTACTCGATCGGCTACATTGCGATCGACCCGAAGAATCCTTCGGTGGTCTGGCTGGGAAGCGGTGAGAACAACGACCAGCGCAGCGTCTCCTACGGCGATGGGGTCTACAAGAGCGAAGACGGCGGACGCACCTGGCGCAATGTGGGGCTCAGGGAGACCGAGCACATCGCCCGCATCGTGATCGACCCGCGCGATTCCAACGTGGTGTACGTGGCGGCACCCGGTCCGCTGTGGAAGGGCGGAGGAGAACGCGGTCTCTATAAGACGACCGATGGCGGGAAGACCTGGTCTCAGAGCCTGATCAAGGCCGGCGAATACACGGGATGCTCCGACGTGGTGATGGATCCGCAGAACCCGGATCACCTCCTCGCGGCCACCCACCAGCGCGAGCGGCGGTATTTCGGCATGATTCACGGCGGCCCGGAGAGCGGCCTGTGGCGCAGCGTGGATGCCGGCAAGAGCTGGACCGCGGTGCGCGGCGGATTCCCCACGGGCGAGCTCGGGCGGATCGGACTCAACTATGCGCCGTCGAACCCGGACGTCCTCTACGCGCAGGTGGAGGGGCCGCAGGGACGCGGCGGCTTATATCGCAGCGGGGATAACGGCGTGACCTGGGAGAAGCGCAACGCCTACGACGAGCAGGGACAGTATTACTCCAAAGTCGAAGTGGACCCCGCCAACCCGGATCGCGTCTACGTGATGAATGTCAACATCATGGTTTCGGATGATGGCGGCCGCACCCTGGCGGTGCTGCCTACGCGTTTCAAGCACGTCGACAACCACGATATCTGGGTGGATCCGAAGAACAACAATCACTACCTCGTAGGCTGCGACGGCGGCCTGTACGAGAGTTTCGACCGCGCGGCAACGTGGAATTTCAAGGCCAACCTGCCGACCGCCCAGATGTACGACGTGGCGGTCGGCGAAGACGCGCCCTTCTACTATGTCTACGGCGGCACGCAGGACAATAACAGCTTCGGCTGCCCGGCGCGCAATCAGAACGCCAACCTGATTAACGCCGACTGCTTCATCACGATGGGCGGCGACGGGTTCTATTCGCGCGTGGACCCGAAAGATCCCAACACCATCTACGCCAACATGCAGAACGGCAACATGGTGCGATTCGACCGGCGTACCGGCGAGCGGGTTTCGATCCAGCCGCAGCCGGCCAAGGGCGATCCGCCGATGCGCTGGAACTGGGATGCCCCGCTGATCATCAGCCCGCACTCCAACACGCGCCTGTACTTCGGCGCGCAGCGCCTCTACCGCAGCGACGATCGCGGAGACAGTTGGCAGCCGGTCAGTCCCGACCTCACACGCAACCTGGACCGCAACAAACTGCCGCTGATGGGCAAGGTCTGGCCCATCGACGCCATCCAGAAGAACGTTTCGACAGCGCTCTACGACAACATCTCGGCGATCGCGGAGTCTCCCAAACAGGAAGGTTTGATTTACGTCGGTACCGACGACGGCCTGGTGCAGGTGACCGAAGACGGCGGCAAGACCTGGCGCAAGGTCGAGAAGCCCGCCGGGGTGCCCGAGGACGCTTACGTGCAGCGGATCCTGGCCTCACAGCATGATGCCGGAACGGTCTACGTAGCCTACGAGAACCATCAGAACGGGGATTTCAAGCCGTACCTCATCAAGAGCGCGGACAAGGGCAGGACGTGGACCAATATCTCCGGCAACCTGCCGGAGCGCGGCGGCGTGTACGCCATCGCCGAAGACCACGTGAATCCGAAACTGCTGTTCGCCGGCACCGAGTTCGGCCTGTACTTCACCGATATCGGCGGCGAGAAATGGACCAGGCTCAACATCGGGCTGCCCACCATCATGGTGCGCGACCTGGCGATTCAGAAGCAGATGGACGACCTGGTGATCGGCACCTTCGGACGCGGCATCTATGTGCTCGACGACTACAGCCCGATCCGCGTGGCGACGCCCGAAATGCTGCGGAAGGAGAGCGCGCTGTTCCCGGTGCGCACGGCGCTCTCTTACATTCCCGCGAATTCGTCACGGGGGGAACAGGGCGCGAGTTTCTTCACCGCGCCCAACCCGCCGGTAGGAGCGGAGATCACCTTCAACCTGAGCAAGGGACTGATGACCAAACGGGAGGAGCGCCTGCAAAGCGAGCGCGCCGCCATGTCCCGCGGCGAAACGCCCGCCTATCCCACGGCCGCGGAGATGCGGGCAGAGGCGCAGGAAGAAGCGCCCGCGATTATCGTTTCGATCGCCGATTCAACGGGCAAAGTGATCCGTAGATTCGACGCCCCGGCCACGCGCGGCATCCACCGTGTGACCTGGGATCTTCGCGATCAGGGCATAGCCCTGCCTCCGGCGCCTCCAGCCGGCGCAGGCGCGGGCCGCGGCGGGCGTGGCGGCGCGGGCGGAGGCGGCGGGTGGCGGGCGGAGGCGAGGAGGCGCCGGCATTCTTCGGTCGCGGCGGCGGGGCCGGCGCCCTTGCCGTGCCGGGCAAGTACACCGTCGCGCTGGCAAAGCGCCAGGACGGCGTGATCACACCGCTAGCCGGCTCGCAGAGCTTCGAAGTGGTGGGCCAAGGTCCGGCGACCCGGGAAGACCGCATGGCGCTGGCCGAGTTCCAGGACAAGCTGGCGCGTCTGCAAAAGGCGATGACCGCCACCACCGAGACCGCAGCCGCGGCGCGCACCCGGTTGGAGGCGATCAAGCGCGCCGTGGACGCCACACCCAGCCTGCCGCTCAAGGTGCGGGAGGACACGCTGAGGGTCGAGAAGGAGCTTTCAGATATCGAGCTCGCCCTCGTCGGCGACCGCGTCTGGCGATCTCACAACGAGGGCATTCCGGCCTCGATTCAGGAGCGGGTGCAAGCCGCCGCTTCGCCGACGCGCGCGACGACGGGCCGCCCGACCAGGACGGCGATCGAGCAATACCAGATTGCGTCCGACGCCCTGGCCGTCCAGATCCCGAAGCTGCGCAGGCTAATAGAGACCGATATCCGGGCTCTCGAAAAACAGCTCGACGCCGCCGGAGCGCCGCCTACGCCGGGCCGCCTCCCGGATTGGAAAGGCGGGAAATAGAGGAAGGGGCCGTACTATTCTGGGTCTTGAGCCACACCGCCGTATTGCTCATCGACTGTCCGGACCGTAAAGGCCTGGTTGCGGGGGTTTCGAGCCTCCTCTACCGTTTCGGCGCCAATATCACCCACGCCGACCAGCACCAGGATCATGAGGCCGGGCTTTTCTTCATGCGGATCGAATGGGCGCTCGACGGATTCGATGTCGATACGTTTCGAGCGGAGTTCGAGGCCATGGCTGCGGACCTCCAGATGCGATGGCGGTTGAAGCTGATGGCGGAACTTCCGCGGGTGGCTCTTTTCGTTTCGCGTTACCTGCACTGCCTCGCTGACATCCTGTACCGCCACCAGACCGGGGAACTGCGCTGCTCGATACCGCTGGTGATCAGCAACCATCCGGATGGGGAGTCGCTGGCGCAGTTCTACGGAGTCGCGTTTCACTATATCCCGGTTGCGGCCGGGTCGAAGCAGCAGGCGGAAGTGCGGCAACTCGCGTTATTGCGCGAGGCGGACGTCGATCTGGTGGTGCTGGCGCGTTACATGCAGATTCTGTCGCCGGAATTCGTGCGGCGGTTTCCCAGCCGGATTATCAACGTCCACCACTCGTTTCTGCCGGCCTTCATGGGAGCCCGGCCCTATCACGCGGCGTTCGACCGCGGCGTGAAACTGATCGGCGCCACCAGCCACTACGTGACCGAGTCCCTCGATGAAGGACCCATCATCGAACAGGACGTGGTCCGCATTTCGCACCGCGACCAGGTGGAGGACCTCGTCCAGAAAGGGCGCGACCTGGAACGCCTGGTGCTGTCCCGGGCGGTGAAGTGGCACCTGGAGCAGCGGATTTTATGCTACGGGAACAAGACCGTCGTGTTCGACTAGCTTGCTCTCAGCCCGCGGCGGGATCACACCTTCAATTCCCAGCCCTTACGGAATGCCGGCTTCACGTGCGCATTGGCCTCGGCGTTGTTCGTGATGCGCAGGTTCTTGCTGTCCCATTCGAGCTTGCCGGGAATGCGGAGCGAGATGGCCGCCAGCGCCAGCCACTCGGCGTAGGGCGCGGTGATGCGGAAGTCGGAGCAACCGGGGTCGCCGCCTTTGCAGGCGCGAATCCAATCGAGCATGTGGCCCGGCGAGCGCGTCAGCAACTGCGGCGGAAGAACGTACTCGGCCCAGCGGGAGGCAGGCAGCAGCCACACGCCTTCGCCGCGGTTGCAGGTGGCCATGATCCCTTTGGTGCCGATGAAGACCGAGCCGTTGCCGGTGAGGATGCCCGGTTGCGGCGGTGTCTGCGGGTCGCCGAAGACGCGCACGCCGGGGCCGCCCGCGCCCTGCCGCGGAGCATTGGCGGGACGCGGCGGCCGGGGGCGGCGGGCGCCCATGTTGCCGCTGCGAGCGCGGCCCGTGGGCCGCCCTTTATCTGCGAGATTGTCCGGCGGCGGGAGGATCGTCTCGTTCTCCATCCCGGGAACGTGGTAGACGTCCGGATCGGTGGAACGGCCGGAATCGTGGTAGAACACCTTCACCGCGGGCATCTCGCCCCGCGCCGGAAAATCGAGCCGCACAGTTCCGCGGTTCGGGTACGTAATCTTGCTCCGGCCGTATTCCCGGACGCATTCCACGCTGTCCGGTGCGCCCAGCATCAGGGCAGTTTGCACCGGACCGGCGGTATGGGTGGCCCAATTGCCGATCTGTCCGGTGCCGAAATCGAGGAAGCCGCGCCAGTTGTAGGGCACGTAATCGTCGCTGAAGGGACGATCGGAGGCTGCGCCCAACCAGTTTTCCCAGGCCAGGGTTGCGGGGACCGGGGACTCCGGAGGCGGCGTTTCGAGGCCGGTGGGATGAGTGCCGGGAGTGGTCGAAATGTGCGCCTCGAGGACGTCGCCGATGGCGCCCGACCAGACGATTTCGGCGGCCACGCGGTTGCATTCGTGCGAGAAGCCCTGGTTGCCCATCTGGGTGGCGACCTTATATTTGGCGGCAGCCTCCAGCAGCATCCGCGCCTCCCAGGGGGTGCGCGTCAGCGGCTTTTCGCAATAGACGTGTTTGCCGCGCTCCATGCAGGCAAGCGCTACCGTGGCGTGCATGAAATCGGGAATCCCGATCGTGCAGGCGTCGATGTTCTTGCCTTCCTTATCGAGCATGACGCGGAAATCTTTGTATTTGGGCTGCTTTCCGTAGCGCTCGAAATTCTGTGCGGCGCGCTTTTCATCCACGTCGCAGAGTGCCACGATGTTCTCGGTGCGCGCGGCATCGTTGAGATCGACGCCGCCCTGGCCGCCGCAGCCAATGGCGGCGACATTCAGCTTGTCGTAGAAAGGCTTGTAGCCGAGTGCGCGTAGCGAAGGGACGCTGCCGTAGCCGGCGATGGGGACGGCCCCTGCGAGCAGCGATCCAAAGAAAAAGTGACGTCTGGAAACACCGTGATCGGACATATCAGGCGGAACCTCACCACTTTGTTATCGTGAGTGTGCCGCCGTTGTCAAACCCTACGGCTCGTTGCCAGTGAGCTTGTACTTGGCCTTGAGGTCCGCGATAGCGGCGCCAACGGCATCATCCGGCGCGCTGTAAGAGCCGAGCATCGCATCGAGTTTGCCGATTCCTCCGGGATACTGGTCGCCGGCGTAGCTCTTGTTGTTCTGGTAGTCGAGGAACTGCGGGGCGGATTGTTCGAGAAGCGCGCGCATGTCCTGCAAATCGCGCTGGCGTTTGGTCAGTACGGTAATCAGATTCACGCGGATGCTTTGCGGATAATCCTCTTCGAGGGACAGGTCGTAAACCGCCTGCCGGACTTGCCCCAGTTCGGCGCTGGCGGCCACGGCCGATTTCGCCAGTTCCTTGGCCACCGCCGCGTTCTGCTGCAACTCGGCGCCGTGCCCGGCGCCGTTGGCGACGATGCCGCCCGACCAGGCGCGCGCACTCGCAACCAGGTCGTTCTCCATGGCGTTGGCCTTGTTGAAATTGGCCTGCTTTTCGGTGAGGACCTTCGAGAGCTTGACCGCTTCGGCCCGTTCTGCCTTGCCGCACCCGAAAAGAAATACAGCGGCAAGTAATACGGCTGCGAATTTCAAGAGTGTCACCTCCCTTTTTGAAAAACCGATCCAAGTATAGCGCTTTGGCGGTGAGTGCAGACGCTACGCCGATTTGATCTCGGTCCAGATGCGGTCGCGCAGCCGCTGCGCGGCCGGTGGCAGCGTGCGCGGCCACTCGCCGCGGGCGAATACATCGGGAGGCGGGTAGAGCACCGGGTTCGTGCGCACGGCTTCCGGGAGCAGCGCCCGGGCGGCGGAGTTGGCGGTGGCGGTCTTGGTGGCTTCCACAATCTGCGCGGAAACCTTGGGGCGAAGCAGGTAATCGAGGAAGCGGTGCGCGAGGCGCGCGCGCCGGCTTTCGCGCAGGATGACGGCGCAATCGCAATAGAACGGGAAACCCTCGGCCGGGTAGGAGAACGCCAGGCCCGGCGCCGCGTCGATGGCCTGCTGCGCGGTGGTGGACCAGAGCTGCGCGGCAAGCACGTCGCCGGAGACCAGCTGGTCGCGCACTTCCGCGTTGAGATAGGCGCGCAGCAGCGGTTTCTGGGCGATGGCTTCGCGCTCGGCGCGGCGCAACTGTTCCGGGTCGGTCGCGCCGAAGGGGTAGCCGAGCTTCTTCAGGCAGGCGCCGAGCATGTCCTCGGGATCGTCGAGCATGGTGAGGCGGCCCTTGAGGCGCGGCTCCCAGAGATCCGCCCAGCGAACCAGCGGGGGCTGGAGGGTTCGGCTGTACGCGATCCCGGTGCTGTTCCACATGTAGGGCACGCCCCAGGCAAGCTCCGGGTCCCAGGCGGGCGCGCGGAAGCGGGCATCGAGATTCGCGAGACCGGGAAGCCAGTCGTGATTGAGCCGCGCCAGGAGGCCGTACTCGCGCATCGGCTCGAGGCGGTTGTGAGTGGGGAAAACCACGTCCCAGCCGGAGTTGCCGCTCAGCACTTTAGCCAGCATCTCCTCGTTGCTCTCGTAAGTGACGTAGCGGACCTTGACGCCGAATTCGGCTTCGAATCCGGGGATTGTTTCGGGCGCGACGTAGGCCGACCAGTTATAGACGTTCAGGCGTGGGCGCGAATCGCGCGTGCATCCGGCCAGCCCCGCCATGCCGAGAAAGAACGCCCGGCGGTTCATACTTCGCGCACCCGCTCCGAAAGGAGGATGAGGACGCCGAACACCACCGTGATGAGCGCGGAGATTGCGTTGATCACGGGACTCGCGCCGCGGCGCGCCATAGCGTAGATAACCATCGGCAAAGTTTGGGAGTCCACGCCCGCCACCATGCTGGTGATGACGTAATCGTCGAAGGAAACGGTGAGCGCGAGCAGCGCGGCGGCGATGATTCCGGGGATCAATGCGGGCAGGGTCACGTGCCAGAATGCCTGCCACTCGTTGGCGCCGAGATCCATAGCGGCCTCTTCAAGCGTGGGGCTCACAGTGCGCAGCCGCGCGCTCACCACGATCACCACGAAGGCGATCGAAAACGCCACGTGCGCGAGTATGACGGTAAACAGCCCGAGCTGCCACCCGAGCCAGCGGAAGGCCCACTGAAACAGGGCGAGCAGAGAGATTCCCGTGACGATCTCGGGTGTCACCAGCGAGAGGTACAAGGCGCCGGTGATCGCGCGCGACCCGCGCTTCCAAAGACCGTAGGCGCACAGCGTGCCGGCGGCCGTCGAGATGGCGGTGGCCCAGAAGGCGATCACGATGCTGTTCCAGGTGCCTTCGGCGATCTGCGGATCGTGGAACATGGCGCGGTACCACTCGAGCGAGAAGTGCCCCCAGACGGCGACCCGCGACGAGTTGAAGCTGAACACCGCGAGCGTCAGCAGCGGCAGGTGCAGGAACGCGTAGAATGCCACGGCGTACGCCGCCAGCCATCGCTTCATACCAGGCGACTCCGCTTCGCGGCGCAGGAAGACCCACAGCAGCAGCGTCACCAGCATCATGAGGCCGATGGAGACGGCCGCGCCGAAAGGCCAGTCTCGCGCGCTGGTGAACTGGTTCTGCACCAGGTTCCCGACCATCACCGTGCGGCCGCCGCCCAGCAGGTCGGGCGTGAGGTACGCGCCGAGGCAGGGAATGAAAACGAGGACCGACCCGGCCACGATGCCGGGCTTCGAAAGCGGCACCACCACGCGGAAGATCGCGGAGAGCGGACGCGCGCCGAGATCCGCCGCGGCCTCTTCGAGCGCCGGGTCGAGGCGTTCCAGCGTGGCGTAGATCGGCAGCACCATGAACGGCAGGTAGCCGTATACCAGGCCGAGGAGAACGGCGCCGTCGTTGTACAGCAGGGGCAACGGGCCGTGGATCAGGCCGATTTTTTCGAGAGCCGTATTGATGAGGCCGGTGTCGCGCAGCAGGAAGATCCAGGCATAAGTGCGGACCAGGAAACTGGTCCAGAACGGCAGCATGACCAGTTGCAGGTACAAATTCTTGTGGCTGGGCGCGCGGGAAATGAACAGCGCCGCGGGGAACGCGAAGACCAGGCACAGGATAGTGGCCGCCAGCGCCAGGATAAACGACCGGAGCAGGATCGTGAGGTAGAGCGAATCGGCGAGGCGCCGGTAGCTTTCGAGGCTCCAGGGCTGCTCGATGCCTCCGTACACGCCGCGCGAAAGGAAGCTGTAGGCCAGCACGATGGCGAACGGCGCCGCGAACAGCACGGCCAGCCACAGCCAGGCGGGCAGCAGAAACCAGGTGCGCAGCTTCATTCGAACACCAGCTCGTCGGCCGCGTCCCAGCAGACATGGACGGGTCCGCCTGTCGCGAACCCGGCGGCCGCGCGCGGCACCTGCGCCACCACGTTTTCGCCGGAGTCGAGCCGCACCAACACTTGAACGCAGTCCCCCAGGAAGACCGAACCGGTCACCCGTCCGGAGGCGTAGCGCTGCGGACCGCCGTCCGGGGACAAGGCCAGGCGCGTGGCTTCGGGGCGGACGCCCACCCCGCCGATCCAGTTCACCGCGCCGAGAAAGCCGGCGACAAAACGCGAGCGCGGGCGCAGATAAACCTCTTCGGGTGAGCCCACCTGTTCGATCAAGCCCTGGTTCATGACGGCAAGCTGGTCCGACATGGAGAGCGCCTCTTCCTGATCGTGCGTCACGAGAAGGAACGTAATGCCGACGCGCCGCTGCATGGCTTTGAGCTCCACGCGCATCTGTTTGCGGAGCTTGGGGTCGAGCGCGGCCAGTGGCTCATCGAGCAGCAGAACGTCGGGCTCGAGAACCAGGGAGCGAGCCAACGCCACTCGCTGCCTCTCGCCGCCCGAAAGCTGGGCGGGCCGGCGGTCCTCCTTGCCGCCGAGGCTCACCAGATCGAGCACTTCGCGCACGCGCCGGTCCGCGTCGGAAATCTTGCGGCGCTTGAGGCCGAACTCGATGTTCCGGCGCGCGGTGAGGTGCGGGAACAGGGCATAGCTTTGGAAGACGGTGCTGACATTGCGCTCGTAAGGCTTGCGATGGTTGACCACTTCGCCGCCGAGGAGGACATCGCCCGAGGTCGGCTGCTCGAAGCCCGCGATCAGCCGCAGCGTCGTGGTTTTGCCGCAACCGGACGGACCTACCAGCGAATAGAAACCGCCGCGCGGAATGGTGAGCGAAATTCCATTTACGGCCTGCTGGCCGGGGAAGTGCTTTACCAGCTTCCGAAGTTCGAGGATGGGACCCATCGAATACTGAAATGGTAGCGCAGCCGTTCTGTAGCCGGAGACACAATGGCGAGCAAGCTGCCAGTGGAAGAGGAGGGGGAACAATCCGATGCTACATTGGTCGCTGATCTTTCTGGTGATCGCCATTATCGCCGCGATCCTGGGATTTGGGGGGATCGCGGGGACGGCTGCCGGAATCGCCAAGATTCTGTTCTTCGTGTTCCTGGTGATCTGGATCGTGGGGTTCTTTATCGGACGCCGCGCGGTCTGAAGAGGGTCGAGTTCTGCTCGCCGGGACAGGCCGGGAGGCCTGTCCCGCAGGGGCCGGTCGACAGCGGGTCCTTCAAGCGGTAGGCTGGAATCACCTGCCAAAAATGGAGGATTCGATGCGACCGGTCCGCGGTTTGTCTCTTCGCCTGGTAATTTTTTGCGCGCTAGCCCTGCCTTATCTGGGCGCGCAGACGATGAAGGCTCCCGATATTACCAGGCAGCCCACACTCTACGTCGTTCCCTACGCCCATCTCGACACTCAGTGGCGTTGGGAGTTCCCGCAATCCATCAGCGAATACCTGCTCAAAACGATGCGGGTAAACTTCGACTATTTCCAGAAGTACCCGCACTATGTCTTCAACTGGACGGGCTCGAACCGCTACCGGCTTATGAAAGAGTACTTCCCGTCGGACTACGCCAAGGTGAAGCAGTACGTGGCGGAAGGCCGGTGGTTCCCGGCGGGATCTTCGGTGGAGGAAGGCGACGTCAATCTGCCCAACGCCGAGGGCATCATTCGGCAAATCTTATACGGCAACACCTATTTCCGCAAGGAGTTCGGAAAAGCGAGCACGGAATACATGCTGCCGGACTGCTTCGGGTTCCCCGCCTCGCTGCCGAGCATCCTGGCGCACGCCGGGATCAAGGGCTTCTCCACGCAGAAGCTCTCCGCGGCGTGGCAGCCGGCTCCGCACGTCGGCGGTCCGGATTCGCCCGAAAAAACGCCGGAGGGCATCCCGTTCAATGTGGGGCTGTGGGAAGGGCCGGATGGCAAGACGATCATTGCGGCGCTGAACCCGGGCACCTATAGCGGCGGCGTCACGTACGATCTCAGCAAGGAGCCGCCGCCTCCACCCGCGCCGGAGCCCAACGCGGCATCCCCGGGGCGCGGCGGCCGCGGCTTCCGGCCGCCGGAGGTGGACTGGGTAAAGCGCATCGACCTCGACGGCAAGGTGACCGGCGTGTACGCCGATTACCACTATGTCGGGACCGGTGACATCGGCGGCGCCGTCTCCGAACCAAGCGCCAAGCTGCTGGAAGCGATCGTCACCAAAGGCACCGCGGTGTTGCCCCCGCCCGGCGGACGCGGCCGTGGCGCGCAGCCGGAACCTCCTGCAGGCCCGCCTGTCGCGGTGGGCGAAGGGCCGGTACACGTGGTGGAAGCAACGGCGGACCAGATGTTCAACGACATCAAGCCCTCCATGACCGCACACTTCCCGCGCTATCAGGGCGACCTGGAGCTGATCAACCACTCGGCTGGCTCCCTGACCTCGGAGGCCTATCACAAGCGCTGGGTGCGGCAGAACGAGATCCTGGCGGATGCCGCCGAGAAGGCTTCCGTGGCGGCTGATTGGCTTGGCGGTCTGCCCTACCCGCGAGAGCGCCTGACCAATGCCTGGACGCTGGCGCTGGCCGGCCACTTCCACGACACCGCCGCCGGCACCGCGACCCCGCGTGCCTACCAGTTCGCTTGGAATGACGATGTGATCGCCATGAACCAGTTCGCCGGCGTGCTTAAGGGCGCCACCGGGGCGGTAGCCGAGGGGTTAAACACCGAGGTGAAAGGCCGCGCGGTTTTGGTCTACAACGCGTTGAACGTACCTCGCGAAGACGTTGTCGAGGCAGCAGTGGTTTTCCCCGGCGGCGAGCCGAAAGCGGTTCGCGTCACCGGTCCGGACGGCAAGGAAGTGCCCGCGCAGATTGAAGGCGGCAAGGTGCTGTTCCTGGCCAGGGCGCCTTCGGTGGGATACGCGGTCTATGATGTGCAGCCGGCCTCCGCGCCGGAGCGGAGTTCCACGTTGAAGGTGACGGAGTCATCGCTCGAGAATGCGCGGTACCGCGTGACCCTCGACCGGAACGGCGATGTCGCAAGCATTTATGACAAACAGCTCGGCAAGGAACTGCTCTCAGCGCCGGTGCGCCTGGCGATTTCGACCGACGCGCCGCGTCAGTGGCCGGCCTGGAACATGGATTTCGACGACGAGCAGCGCGCTCCCCGCGCTTATGTGAGCGGGCCGGCGAAAGTGCGCATCGTCGAAAACGGGCCGGCGCGCGTAGCGATCGAGGTGACTCGCGAAGCGGAAGGATCGAAGTTCGTCCAGACGGTCCGGCTCTCCGCCGGCGACGCAGGCAATCGCGTGGAGTTCGCCAACGCAATCGACTGGAAAACCCTGGCCTCCAACCTCAAGGCCGTCTTTCCGCTGGCCGCTTCCAACCGGCTGGCCACCTACAACTGGGACATCGGAACCATCCAGCGGCCGACCGCCGAAGAGCGCCAGTTCGAAGTCGCGTCGCACCAGTGGGTCGACCTCACCGACCAGAGCGGATCTTACGGCGCCACCATCCTGACCGACTGCAAGAACGGGTCCGACAAGCGGGACGATCACACGATCCGTCTGACGCTGCTCCGCACCCCCGGCTTCCCGCCCCCATCCCCCAATGCGAACCAGGCCTTCGGCGGCCGCGGCCGCGCATACAGCGACCAGTTGAACCAGGACTGGGGCCATCACGAATTCGTGTTCGGGATCGCTGGACATGCGGGCGACTGGCGCCGCGGCCAGACCGACTGGCAGGCCTACCGGCTGAACCAGCCGCTCGAAGCCTTCGAAACGGCGCGGCACAATGGGCCGCTCGGCAAAGAGTTTTCGCTGGTGACCATCAATAACCCGCGCATTCGCGTGCTGGCGCTGAAGAAAGCGGAGATGAGCGATGAAACCATCATCCGGATGGTCGAGATCGATGGGAAAGCCGAGTCCAACGTGCAGGTGAAGTTCGCAGGACCGGTTACCGCGGCGCGCGAAGTGAACGGTCAGGAACTGCCGGTCGGGCCGGCCACGGTTTCGGGCGGAGCGTTGGCCACGTCGTTCACGGCGTATCAGCCGCGCACCTTCGCGGTAAAACTCGGGCCGCCTCCGGCGCACATTCCGGAAGTCCGGTCCGAGCCGGTTACGCTCTCCTACGACCGGGCCGTGACCAGCAACGACGACACGAAAACGGTGGGCGGATTCGATGGAAATGGCGATGCGATTCCCGCCGAGATGCTGCCCGCGCAGTTGACCTATAACGGTGTGAAGTTCCAACTGGCGCCATCCGGAACGGGAAAGCAAGACGCGGTCGTCGCCAAGGGACAAACGCTCCGCCTGCCCGCGGGCAAATTCAACCGGGTATATGTGCTGGCCGCCTCCTGGGACGGCGACCAGAGGGCCACGTTCCGAGCCGGCAGCCGGCCGGTCGAGCTTACGGTGGAGAACTGGGGCGGCTTCATCGGCCAGTGGGATACCCGCGAGTGGAAGCCCGAGCCGGACACCACGATGGCGGGTTTCCGCGGGGAGCGCCGCGAAGTACCCCTGAAGCATGACTGGGCGGTCTCCGCGAATCACGCGACCTGGGATCTCGAGAACCGCGGGTCGGCCAACTGGTCGCCGCGCTATCCCGAAGATTATGTCGGGCTGAAGCCTGGCTTCATCAAGCGCGCCGATGTGGCCTGGGACTGCTCGCACCATCACACAGCCGATGGATTGAACGAGCCATACCAATACTCGTACCTTTTCGCTTATGGCATCGATCTACCGGCGAATGCGAAGACCCTGACCCTCCCCGACAACGACAAGGTCCGCGTGCTGGCGGTCTCGGTGGCGGAGCAGGGCCCGGATGTGGAACCGGTTCGCCCGCTGTACGATACGCTGACGAAATCATCGAAGTAAGGATCTGGGCCTGGCGGAGAACCCGGAGGCGAAGATGGCTGAAAAGTCCGCGGCAGCGTCGGAGACCAGGGCTTGGCTCGTGTCGCAGTCGGGTTCTCGGGTCGGGTTCCGGTATTCCATCCCGGACGGCACAACGCGCATCGGACGGAGCCGCGAGAACGATATCGTGCTCGAGGGCACCGAGGCAGCCGGCGTTTCGCTCCAACATCTGGAGATCCACAGGGACGGAGACAACTTCCGCGTCCGCGATCTGGGCAGCACGAATGGGAGCTTTCTTAACGGCGAGCGCGTCTCGGAGGCAAAGTTGAGCGCGCCCGCGGTCGTCCGGCTTGGCGCCCAGGGGCCTGAATTCTCTTTCGTCATTGCAGAAGACAACGCCGGTACTCCGACTTCCAACCCGTGCGGAGATCTCGACAAAACCCTGGCCATGCCCGCGGCCAGCATACCGGCCGCGCCGCCGGCCGTCTCTACGCCGCTATCCGGCACCTACGACGGCCTGCTTTCGCATGCCGTCGAACAGGCGCGGCGGGCGCGGGCCGAGGGCGTGCTCGATACGACCATGACCATCATGCGGCAGACCCTGCACCAGGCATTGCGGCACACCGGGAAGCGTTTCCGCCGGGTGATTAGCGTCCTCGCCGCCAGCCTCGTGTTGGTGTCCGGCGTTGCCGGGTGGAAGATCTGGGACTTGTATCGGGAGAAGAGGGCCATCGACCGGCGGATTTACGGCATAGAGGCGCAGCTACAGAACGCGCATGGGGCGGACGCCGGCACGGACCGCCTGATTGCGCAGTTGGACGCCTATGAAGGCCAGGCCGAGGAATTACAGCGAAGCCTGCTATACCGCGTGGGCGTGCATTCGCCCGTCGACTTCGTTGGTGGCGAGATCCGCACTCTGCTGACGGAATTCGGCGCTGAAGTGTACAGCGTCCCGCCTGAGTTCGCCCAGCGGGTCCAATTCTACATCGATCGGTACACGGGGCCCGATCGCGCGCTCACAGAGAAGGCACTCGATGGCGATCAAGTTCGTCTGGACGCCGTCCGCAAGGTTCTCGAAAAGGAGCAACTGCCGCTCGATCTGGCCTATATCCCTGTGGTCGAAAGCGCTTTGTCTCCCAATCAGGTCAGCCATGCAGGCGCCGCGGGACCGTGGCAACTCACGCCCGCGACAGCGCGAGCTTGCGGTTTGCGCGTCGACGGGGAGGTGGACGAGCGCATGAATCTCCAAAGCTCTACGCGAGCCGCTTGCCACTATC
The DNA here is from genome assembly GCA_963778675.1 of Bryobacterales bacterium. GTDB lineage: Bacteria > Acidobacteriota > Terriglobia > Bryobacterales > Bryobacteraceae > CAWCDJ01. The sequence goes on along the minus strand of CAVZVI010000013.1, from coordinate 799,898 downwards.
TTCGCAACCTGATATTGGATTTCGGTTCCGGCAGTTCCGTCATGTTGGCTCTGGCGGCCTACAATGTGGGCCCGTCAAAGGTGAAGGAGGCCATCATGAAGACGGTCCGGAATCCGATCGAACAGCGCAACTTCTGGTATCTATATCGTGTGCACGCGCTTCCGGAAGAGACCCGCGAGTACGTGCCGAAAGTGGTTGCCCTGATGATTATCGGCGGCAATCCCCGGCATTTCGGTTTTGACTAGGCTGCCGCGGGCCGGAGCCGTCTATCGCAATAGCAGGCGATCGACATCGCGGATGCGCGCCCCGCGGCGCTCCGGCCATAATGAGTGCAATGCCCATTGTGAACGTTGCACTGATTGGATATGGACTCGCGGGCAAGGTTTTTCACGCGCCGCTGGTCACCAGCGTCGAAGGCCTGCGGCTTCACGCGGTCGTTTCGAGTAACCCGGCCAAGGTTGAGAAGGACCTGCCCGGCATGATCGTTCTGCCGTCCTTCGAGGAGGCGATCGGCACCGCCGGGATCGATTTGGTCGTCGTCGCCACGCCCAATGCGACGCATTTCGATTTCGCGCGGCGGGCTCTCGAAGCCGGCAAACACGTGGTGGTCGACAAGCCTTTCACCGTGACAGTGGCGGAGGCGGAAGCGCTGGCCGCGCTGGCGCGCGAAAAGGGCCGGGTCCTCTCCGTATTTCAGAGCCGCCGCTGGGACGCAGACTTCCTCACGCTGCGGCGGATCCTCGACTCCGGGGAACTCGGCGAGATCGTCCACGTGGAATCGCGCTACGACCGCTATCGCCCCGTTGTTCAGCGGCGGTGGAAAGAGCAGGACGGACCGGGCAGTGGCATCTGGTTCGATCTCGGCGCGCATCTCGCCGACCAGGCCCTGCAACTCTTCGGGCCGCCGGAAGCTGTCTTCGCCGACCTCGCGATCGAACGAAGCGGCGCGCAGGCGGTCGATTACTTCCACGTGCTGCTGCGCTATCCGCGTCTGCGCGTGATCCTGCACGGCAGCAACCTGGTGGCCGAACCCTCCCGCCGTTTCGATGTCCATGGAACGCTTGCAAGCTACATCAAGGCGGGAATGGACGCGCAGGAAGACCAGTCGCGCCGCGGTCTGCGGCCCGGGGACGCCGGTTGGGGCGTGGACCCGGTGCCCGGAACCCTCTTCGCCTGGAGCGGCGGGGAAATGCAGTCGCACGCTGTAGCCAACGAGACCGGCCGGTACCAGGATTTCTACCGGGGCGTGCGAGACGCCATCGTCGGCGGCGCCGCCAACCCGGTTCCGGCCGAAGACGGCGCGGCGGTAATGCGCCTGATCGAGGCCGGATGCCGCAGTTCCGCGGAACACAGGGAAATTGCGTTCGCCTGATGGATATAGAATCGGAAGGACATTTATGAAGCTTGCCCAGTCTTTGTTGATTCTCGCGATGGCCGCATCGCTGGATGCGGCCGTCAAACTTCCGGCGCTGATCTCCGACCACATGGTGCTGCAGCAGGGCATGCCGGTCCGGATCTGGGGGTCGGCCGACCCCGGCGAGGCCGTGCGTATCGAGTTCCAGGGCCAGTCCGTCGCCACAGCCGCCAGCCCCGAGGGCAAATGGCAGGCATGGCTGCACCCGCTTACTACGGCGGGGCCGCTCGAGATGACGATCAACTCCACGACCATCCACGATGTACTGGTGGGCGAGGTCTGGCTCGGCTCGGGGCAGTCGAACATGGAGTTCCATCTCTCGCAGGCGAACAACCACGACGAAGAGATCGCGCGCGCGTCCCATCCGCTGATCCATCTCTTCCACGTCAAGCGCACCGAATCGGACCAGCCGCTCGATGATGTCGTGGGCGTCTGGGAAGTGTGCAGCCCGCAGACCGTGCCGGGCTTCTCGGCGGTCGAATACTTTTTCGGACGCCATCTGCAGCAGTCGCTGCACGTCCCCATGGGGCTGATCGAATCGGATTGGGGAGGCACGCCGGCGCAGTCGTGGACCAGCCACCCGGCGCTCGAATCGGACGCCGCGCTGAAGTTCATCCTCGATGATTGGACCACCGCGTTGGCCCGCTATCCCGAGGCGAAGGCGGCCTACGACAAGCGAATGGAGGAGTGGACCAAGGCCGCTGATGAAGCCCGCGCGGCCGGCAAGACTCCACCCAACCGTCCGCCTGCACCGCAGGGCCCCGGCCATCAGAACACGCCCGCGGGCCTCTTCAACGGCATGATCAACCCCCTCGTGCCGTACGCGGTTCGCGGCGTGATCTGGTACCAGGGCGAATCGAACGCCAGTGAAGAGCACGCCTGGCGCTACCGCCGCCTGTTCGCCGACATGATCCAGGATTGGCGCAACCGGTGGGGCGAAGGCGACTTTCCCTTCCTGTTCGTGCAACTGGCCAATTATCACGCGAACCAGTGGTGGCCGGTCCTGCGCGAATCGCAGACCGAAGCGCTGCGCCTGCGGAACACCGGCATGGCTGTGATCATCGATATCGGAGAGTCGCACGACATCCACCCCAAGAACAAACAGGACGTGGGCCTGCGTCTGGCACTCGCCGCGCTTCACACCGCGTATGGCCGGCAGCTCGAATACTCCGGTCCTCTGTACCGGCAAACGGTCCCCGAGGGCGGCGCCCTGCGCGTCTACTTCACCCACGCGGCGGGGATGCGGGCCCGGAGCGGAGGCGCGGTCACCGGTTTCACGGTTGCGGGGACGGACGGCAACTTCGTTCCCGCCGAGGCGCGCATCGAAGGCGGCACGGTGCTGGTTTCGAGCGCGCAGGTGCCGAACCCCGTGGCGGTCCGCTATGCCTGGGCCGACGATCCGGAATGCAACCTGGTCAACCAGGCCGGCCTGCCGGCGAGCCCGTTCCGAAGCGATGAGCCGCACTATCAATAAAGGATGACAGCGTATACAATGGGGCCGTCTGAGGTAATTTTATGGAAAAGAACGCTGTATCCCGCAGGTCGTTTTTGACATCGACGGTCGCCGGCGCCACCGCTTTCCAGATCGTGAAGCCGGAGCTGGTGCGCGGGGCCGGTAACGAGAAACTCAAGGCCGGGCTCGTCGGTTGCGGCGGCCGCGGAACACAGGCCATTCAGAACGTCCTGAACGGCACGGATAACGTCGAGATCGTCGCGCTCGCGGACGTTTTTGAAGACAGGCTGGAAGACTGCCTGCGGAAATCCAAGGCGCTCAAGCCGGAGCTGGCCGATCGCGTCAAGGTGGATGCCGAACACCGCTTCATCGGGTTCGACGCTTACAAGAAGCTGATCGAATCGGTCGATATCGTGATGCTGGCCACATATCCGGCCTATCGCCCGATGCATTTCGAAGCGGCAGTCGAGGCCAGGAAGCACGTCTTTTGCGAAAAGCCGTTCGCGACGGATCCGGTCAATCTGCGGAAGTTTATGGCAGCCGCAAAAAAGTCCGAAGAGTTGAAGCTCACCGTGAAGTCGGGTGCGCAGCGCCGCTCGCAGGCTTGGTATCTCGATCAGTACAAGCGCCTGAAGGACGGCGAAATCGGCGATATCGTGGCGCTCAACGCCAACTGGGTCGGCAGCCCGGTGTTGAACTTCAACAATGCCGCGCTGTTTCCTAACCACAAGCGCGACCCCAGGTGGGGCGACATGGAGTTTCAGCACCGCAACTGGTATTCCTTCGTCTGGGTATCCGGCGACCAGATCGTGGAGCAGCACCTGCACAACATCGATGTCTGCAACTGGTTCATGGGGACGCACCCCGTGGAGGTGATCGCGTCGGGCGGCGCCGCGTGGCGCCCGCGCGAGGAGGAGTACGGCAATATCTACGATCATGTGCACGCCGACTTCGTGTATTCCAACGGCGTCCACATGTCGAGCCACTGCCGCCAGTACCGCAATGCTCCTAACGATGTCAGCGAGCGCATCGTCGGGAGCAAGGGCCTGATCGAGAGCGCCAATCAGCGGGGTGGCCGTGTCGCCGTCGATCCCTACGTGCAAGAGCACACCGACATGATGAACAGCATCCTCGGCAAGGGGCCGTACATCAACGAAGCGATGGCGGTTGCCGAGAGCACCATGACCTGCCTGATGGGCCGCGAGGCCGCCTATTCCGGCCAGAAGGTCACGTGGGAGATGATGATGAATTCGCAGCTCGACCTGCTGCCCAAGAGCTTCGACTACAAGGCGTCCGTGCCGGTGCCCCCGCTGCCGGTGCCTGGCGTGTACAAGTTCGTATAGCGATCCCGCCCGCTCCTTCCAGGGAGCGGGCGATCAGCCTAAACCAGGTATGCCGCCCAGGGTCTTTGCGAGCTTCACGGCACGCAGAATGGCCTGCACTACGGCTTCGGCGGCGGCCGAGCCGAGTACATTGATGTCGGCCCGGTGATCGCCAAGCGACAGCGCGAACGTGATGTCGCCGTCCATCATCGTGTTCACCGGGTAGATAGCCCGCGCCATGCCCAGACTGGCGAACTGCGCGAGCTTGGTGGCTTCCACCTTGGAGAGCTTCGCGTTGGTCGCAACCACGGCCAGGGTTGTGTTGACGCGCACCAGTCCGGCCGGCGGCCGGTTCCGCATCACCTCTTCAGCGTTGGCGAACTCCCGGCTGTCGGGCGCTTTGCGCGCGCCGGCGACAATCTTGCCGGTGGATGGGTCACGCACGTCGCCGAACGCGTTCACGGCCACCATGCTCGATACCAGCACGCCGCCCGGGAGGGTAACGGTGAACGAGCCCACCCCCGATTTCATCGCCTGGTTCATGCCGAGCGCCTTGCCGACCGTTGCGCCGGTGCCCGCGCCGACCGAGCCCTCCGCTACCGGGCCGTCGGTGGCTGCGGCAGCGGCGGCTTCGCCCATGGCGAGATTGGGGCGGACTTTCGATGTGCCGATGCCGAGATCGTAGAGAATCGCCCCCGCCACAATGGGGATCCGTCCCGCCGGCGTCACTACGCCCGCACCGCGTTTTTCGAGGTACCGGCGCACTCCCGAAGCCGCTTCCAGTCCGAAAGCGCTGCCGCCGGCCAGAAGGATGCCGTGGGCCACGGGATCGACGTGAAGCGGGTCGAGAGCGGGCGTCTCCTCGGTGCCGCTGGCCGATCCGCGAATGTCCACACCGCCGACGGCGCCCCGCTCGAACAAAATCGCGGTGCATCCGGTAATCGCGTGGAAATCCGAGACGTGGCCGACCAGGATTCCGGGGATGTCCGTAAGTCCTTTGCCCATGAGACTTATGGTTCTATGGTAGCATCGAGGTTCGGGGACCTTCCTTCTTGCTCGATCCTTTGAAAGCGCCCGTAGCCGCGGTTCAGGATTTCTTCTTCCTCACTGGACGAGCGTTCCGCAACATCTTTCGCAAACCCCACTACGGCGACGACATCATCATGCAAATGGACATGATCGGTGTTGGGAGCCTGACCATTGTAGCCATGACGGGCTTTTTCAGCGGTGCCGTTATGGCGCTGCAGATGTCGCGCGCCCTGGCGCAATACGGGCAGGTGGGCAAAACCGGGACATTGGTGTCGTTGACCCTGGTCCGGGAACTCGGCCCGGTGCTGACCGCGATCATGGTGGCAGGGCGGAACGCCTCCGGCATCGCCAGCGAACTCGGCTCGATGAAGGTGACCGAGCAGATCGACGCCATGCGCGCGCTGGGAACCGATCCCACCCAGAAACTGGTAACGCCCCGCCTGATTGCGACGGCGGTCATGCTGCCCCTGCTCACGGTGATCGCCGACTTCGTCGGTATGTTCGGCGGCTTCATCATTGCCGATCTGTTTTTGGGGCTTTCGCCGAGGCAGTATTGGACCACGGTGTGGCAGGCGCTGGTCTGGAACGACGTCTCGCAGGGACTTCTCAAACCTTTGGTCTTCGCCATCGTCATCTCGATGGTAGGGTGCTTCTACGGTCTGCGCACCAGCGGCGGAACGCAGGGAGTGGGCCGTTCTACCACCCAGGCGGTGGTGGCCGCCGACGTGCTGATTTTTATTCTGGATCTGCTGATTACGAAGATCTTCGTCAGCCAGGTTTCGTGATGGCTGAGAACGCACCCGTTCCGATTCTCCAGTTCGATCATGTCACCGTCCTGTTCGAGGGCGCGCCGGTGATTTCCGACATTTCGTTCGAAGCGTTTGAAGGGGAATCGCGAGTCATTCTGGGAGCCGCGGGAAGCGGCAAGACGGTGCTGCTCAAAACCGCGCTGGCGCTGATCAAGCCGGACCAGGGCAAAGTGTTCGCTTTCGGACGGGACCTGACGGCCGCCACCGAGCGCGAACTTTTCGAGATCCGCAGCAAGATCGGAATGCTGTTTCAGGAGGGCGCCCTCTTCGATTCGCTCACGATCGAAGAGAACGTGGCATACCCGCTGCTCAACCAGCCTTCCATCCAGTGCCCTCCGGAAGAAGTGGTGCCACGTGTCACGGAAGCCCTGGAATTTGTGGAGTTGGGTGGCACGCTGGAGAAGTTCCCGAGCGAGCTTTCGGGAGGCATGCGGCGCCGCGCCGCGATCGCCCGCGCCGTGGTGACCGAGCCTCCCCTCCTGCTCTACGATTCGCCCACGGCCGGTCTCGATCCCATTACCGCGCACACCATCATCGCGCTGCTCATCAAGGAGCGGGACATCAGCCAGACCACCACGCTGGTAGTGACCCACCGGTACCAGGACGGAAACCTGATCGCGAATTTTCGCTACAATTCGGAACAAGGGCGTCTGGAGCCGGTCCGCAACGGGGAAGGGCGGCGCGCGCAGACCACGTTCATGGTGCTGCGGGAAGGCCGGTTAGTTTTCGAAGGCGACCAGGACCGGCTGGAAGCTTCCACCGATCCCTATGTCTGCAAATTCGTGAAGCCGCGGGAATAGACGATGCCGGAACGCGCAAAAGTCCGCTGGTCGCAATTGAAGGTGGGGATCATCGCGTTGACCGCCTTCATCATCCTGTTCGTGCTGATTTTCCTGTTGACCAGCTCCAAAGGTTTTTTCAAGCACTACTTGCCGCTCTATACCTACATGGACGATGCTTCCGGGCTGGCGGACGGTACTGCCGTGCGTCTGAACGGCTACACCATCGGGTATCTCGACCACGTGGAGCTGACCAATTCGCGCGACCCGAACAAGGCGGTCCGTTTCGATATGCGGGTGAAGCCGGAGTTTCTGAATGACATTCCGGTGGATTCCATTGTGGCCATCAGCGCCGCCAACCTGCTGGGCGATAAGTTCCTCAACATCACGCGGGGAAAGGCCTCCCAACCGGTGAAGCCGGGCGCGGTGCTGCCGAGCCTGCAGGGGCAGGACATTCCGGAGTTGATGGCGCAGAGCGCCAACCTGCTGAAGTCTTTCCAGACCATCGTCAACCGTGTCGACAACCTGCTCGCGGGGGTGGAAGCCGGAAAGGGCAACATCGGCCTCCTGTTGAAAGACCGCGAACTGTACGACCGTTTGAATGGCATCGCTTCCGAGGGGCAGAAGCTGCTATCGGATGTCCGAACAGGCAACGGAACCATCAGCAAGCTCATCTATAGCGACGAGCTGTTCAACGACATCCAATCTCCCCTGAAGCGCATCGACGCCATGATGGCCGATCTGCAGAGCGGACAGGGTACAGCCGGGAAGTTGCTCAAGGATCCGGCCCTGTTCGACGAGGCGCAGCAAACGCTGACGCAGATCCGGGGGCTGGTGGCGGATCTGAATGCGGGTAAAGGGACGGCGGGCAAGCTGCTCAAGGACGAGCAGGTTTACCAACGGTTGGACGCTCTGCTTGCACGGTTCAATACCACGATGGACAAGATCGATTCGGGGCAGGGCACGATCGGCCAGCTCATGGTAAACCCGCAACTCTACCAGTCGCTGAACAGCATGACACACGAGTTGCAGGGGCTGGTGACCGACATCCGGGCCAACCCGAAGAGGTTTCTGACGCTGAGGCTCGCGCTGTTTTGAGCAATCGGAAGCTCCTGGTCGTGAATGCCGACGATTTCGGTTTCACGCCGGATGTCAACGACGGGATCATCGACGCCCATCGCCGCGGAATCCTGACTGCAGCCACTCTGATGGCTAACGGCGAGGCATTCGACGATGCGGTTCGCCGCTCGCGCGAGGTGCGAAGCCTGGATATCGGCTGCCACCTGGTGCTGATCGGCGGGCGGTCGCTTCTCACGCGGCGGCCCCTGCCTCTGACCGTGCCGCAACTGATGAGCGCGCTGGCGCGCAGGGAGGTCCGGCCGTACGAGGAACTGGCCGCGCAGGTACGCCGGATTCTGGATTCGGGCATACATCCGACACACCTCGACACCCACAAGCACACCCATCTGGCGCCGCCGGTGCTCGACGCCGTAGCGCGGCTGGGCGAAGAGTTCGATATTCGCTGGGTCCGCCGCCCGTTCGACTTTCCCCTGAATGTGCTGCGCGGCACGGTTCCCCGGTTGAAGCGGATGACCAGTGACGCCATGGGCCTGCTTCGCCGCCGGTTTCACCGCGTGCTGGAACGGCACGGCTGCCGCACCACGGACCATTTCGCCGGTTTTCAGATTACCGGCCGATTCCGCACGGCCGAGTTGGTGGAACTGCTGGCGGCGATTCCACCCGGCACGACCGAGCTGATGTGTCATCCCGGCCGCTGCGGCGAAGCGCTGCGTGCCGCGCGCACACGCCTGAAAGAGAGCCGCGAGCACGAACTCGCTGCCCTGATCGCGCCGGCAACGCGAGAGGCGCTGGGAAAGAACGGCATCGAACTGGTGGATTACGCCGGACTGGAAGCGGGCTAAACCACCGCGGCGCCCGTGGGTCTGCGGTACAATCCGGATGGGGGGATATTGTCCCATGAGAGGTCTCATCGGCTTCGGTCTTGCCCTATTACTCGCTACGGTTCTTCCCGCCCAGAATCGTTCTGGGTTTGTTAACACACCAGGCGTGACGCGCGCTTTTGGGAGCGTCGTCTTTCCGGGCGGAACTTCCGCCCTGCCGGGCGTCCAGCGGACCACCGGCAGCGTCGTTTATCCGGGCGGAGGCGGTCCGCAGATCGGCGTTCCCGGCGTCCCACTGCAGACGCCCGTCACGAACCCATTCAGAGGCTTCAACGTGAGTCAGGGAATTGGCCGTCCAGCACAAGTCGAAGTCGGACGGCAAGGCAACTGGGGCAATCGCGGGGGTAATCACGGGGGTAATCGCAACACCGTAGTGTACGCTTACCCGGTGTTCGTGGGCGGCGGCTATGGGGAAGGCTACTATGGCGGCGACGCTTACGATAACGGGTATGCCAACGGGTACGCCGCGCCGCCGGTGCAGCCCGACGTCCAGCAGCAGCAGCAGCCCAACATCATCGTGATTTATCCGCAAAACACCGCCACGCCGATGACGCTCTATCCTTCGGAGACGGCACCCGGCGCGCCGCCTTCCTCCGCTCCGTCGGGCAGCCTTTACCAGCCGCCGGCTTCGCAGTCTGCCGCCGGTGACGAGGCGACTCACTATCTGATTGCGTTCAAAGATCACACCATCTATTCCGCGATTGCCTACTGGGTGGAGGGCGACACACTACACTACTTCACGTCCGGCAATACTCACAATCAGGCGTCGCTATCCCTGGTGGACCGGCCGCTTACCGAGAAGTTGAACAAAGATTCCGGTCTGGAAGTGAAACTGCCGCCGGTGAAGTAAGCTCTATTCCCACTCGATGGTGGCGGGCGGTTTGTGGGTGAGGTCGTAAAACACACCCGCAACACCCTCCAGATCGAGCAACGCGGCACAGATCCGGCTGAGCAGCGTGGGTTCCATGCCGACCGACTGAGCGGTCATCCCATCTACCGAATCGATCGGCCGTAGTACGACCGACTCCGGCGCCGCTGCGGTGCCCAGCGGAATCAGGATCACCGGGAATTGCCAGACGCGCCGGTCGTAATCGGCCTCATGCGAGAGGCCGCGGACGATGGCGTCCGCCTGGCGCAGCAGCGCGATTCGTTGAGGGGTGAGGCCACACGCGCGGACCTGCATCTGGGGAAGGGGCTCCTTCAACCCGATCGCAGTCACGACCCGGTTCACTCCGGATAGCCGGTTGATCAGCGCCGTGGCGCGTGAGTGGTCCAGCGAATCGATGGCCAGCACCGGGGCGTAGGTCCTCGCATCGCCCTGCACACCGACCGAATTGACCGGCAGGATGTATCCGTCGACGGTGGCACGCACCGGGGCGTCGAACTCCGAGCACAGGCAGCGGATCGCGAGGCCTGGGCCGGGGAAGGGGTGGCGGTCCAGCAATTCCGAGGGCAGCCCCAGTTCGCGGCCCACCTCCCGGACCTCGTCCTTGTAGAACGACTTGAGCGGCTCGACGATCAGCCCGCATTCAATGAGCTTCTGAATCCCCGCTACGCGGTTGTGGTGCGTCTTGATGACGGCGGCCTTGGCCGTGCCGCCCGATTCGATCGTGTCGGGATAGATGGTGCCTTGTCCCAGGATCCAGTGCTCGTCCAGCAGGTGGCGGGATTCGATGATGCGCTCCTGCACACGCACGAACTCCTCGCCGATGATGTGGCGCTTCTGTTCCGGGTCGGTGACGCCGGCGAGGGCTCCCAGAAACTGCTCTTCGGCGTGCTCCACCGAAATGCCCGGCATCTGCCGCACGAAATCGGTTTCGCCCTCCCGCATCAGCCCGGTGTCCACGTAGACGCCGCGAACGCGGTCCGGCCCTAGCGCCCGCTGGCATAACGCGAAGGCTACGCTCGAATCCACGCCGCCGCTCACGAAGAAGAAAATGTTACGGCTGCCGGCGCCGTCGCGGATCTCCTGCTCGATCAGCGGCGCGCGGTGCCGCGCATCCCAGTCCGTCACGCAGCCGCAGACGCCGAAGACAAAGTTCGCCAGGTACTCGAGCCCGCGCGACGTGTGGACGACTTCCGGGTGGAACTGCAGGCCGTAGAGTTTCTTCGCGGAATTGGCAATGGCGGCAACCGCGCAGGTATCGGTCTTCCCCACCACGGTGAAGCCTTCGGGCACCCGCCCCACCACGTCGCGATGGCTCATCCAGATCTGCTGAGGGCCGGCCAGCCCGGAGAACATCGGGTCGGAGTCATCGAACAGGTCGAGCGCGGCAGAGCCGTATTCGCCTTTGTCGCCCTTGCGCACCTCGCCGCCGAGCAGGTAGGCCATCAACTGCTGGCCATAGCAGATGCCCAGGACCGGCACGCCCGCCGCAAAGAGGCCGGGATCGACTGTCGGGCTGCCCGGGTCGTAGACGCTGCTGGGGCCGCCCGAGATGATGATTCCCTTCGCGCCGGCCAGTTCAGCCGCGGGTGTTTCGCTGGCGCGCACTTCGGCATACACTCCGAGGTCGCGAACCTTGCGGGCCTCGAGATGGCAGTACTGTCCCCCCGCATCGAGGACGATGATTTGCGGATCCGGATTCAAGTATCGATGGTAGCAGGAGCCCGGTTACCGGTGCGCCACGCCGGGCCGCGGCTGCAATCCGTTCATGCGTTCCACGATCACTTTGCGCGCGGTCTGCGCCAGGGCTTCGGCGCGCGGCATGGCCTCGACGGCCTTCGCCACTTCGGGATCGGTCTTCGCGAACATCTCGTTGCTCTGGTCTTCGCCGAACGCGTAGATGTACATCTCCCGCGCCAGGTAGCGGCGGATCCAATCGTGGTCCTTGGTGAACTCGGCCTCGGTGAACTGCGTACCGCGCTTCAGCAGGTAGTCGTGCAGGTCTTCGATCACGTTCGCATCCGGCATCCAACCCTTGGGAAGACTGCTGGAAGAGTGCTTCGCGAAATAGTCGCGCGTGAAGCTGAACAACGCGCCGCGCAGCAGCTCTCCCTGCAATACGTCGAGCTTGGGCTCCTGGTATTTCTCATCCGGGGTGATGCCGCCGCCGCCATACACGGTCCGGCCGCTGTCGGTCATTTTCACATCGAGCGGGTTGCGGGCATTGTCGTCCTTGTGGAAGTAGTAATCGTAGAACGACTTGTTGGTATAGTCGCGCTGGATCAAACGGCCGCTCGGGGTGTAGAAGTGGGCCGTGGTGAGCGCCAGGCCGGTGTGTTCGTAGAGCGGATAGACCGTCTGCACCAAGCCTTTTCCAAATGTGGTTTCACCGAGGATCAGGGCCCGGTCGTGGTCCTGCAGCGCTCCCGAGACAATTTCAGCGGCCGAGGCCGTATACTTATCGACCAGAACCACGATCGGATAGTTGCGGCCGTGATTCCCGTTGTAGGCCACGTACGACTTCTCGGGCGAGGAGCGCCCGTGGTGCGAAACGATTAGCTGCCCCTTCTGCAGGAAGTGATCGGCCACCGCGACGCCGGAATTCAGCAGCCCGCCGGGGTTCTGCCGGAGATCGAGAATCAGCCCCTTGATGTTCTTCTCGCCCAGTTGTCTCAGGTCGTCCTCGAGTTCGTGCGGGGTGCCCTCGGCGAAACTCTCGATCTTGATGTAGGCGATTCCCGGCTCTACCCAGAATCCATCCGGAACGCTCTTCCGGCTGATCTCGTCGCGTACTACCGTGATGTCCAGGTTGCCGCTGGTTCCCTCGCGGGAGACCGCGATCTTGACCGGGGTGCCGCGCGGCCCTTTTAGGAGGTCGGCTACTTCGGTTACGTTCAAACCGTCGGTTGACTTGCCGTCGACCGCCACGATGATGTCACCGGGCCGCAACCCTGCTTTGTAAGCCGGAGACCCGGGAAACGGCGCAACCACGACCGTCTTTCCATTGCGCTGCGCCACGTGCATGCCGACGCCGAAGTAGGTGCCGGTCTGTTCTTCCCGGAGGGCGCGGTATTCTTTGGGGTCGAAAAAGTTCGAGTGAGGGTCGAGCGTCCGCAGCATCCCCGGAATGGCCCCTTTGTAGATCGCCTTGTCGGGATCGGGTTTCTCCGCGGCGTTCTGCTCCACCAGGGCGTAGACCTTCGTAAACGTGGCTACATCCCGGCCGACCGAGATTTCCCCATCGGGCGAAGCCGCGTCTGCTACCGGAATATGGGCGCCGAAGAGCCCTCCGAGCATGGAACAGACCGCGACGATCAGCGGTAACACCAATGGATAGAACTTCTTACGGGCCATGTGGGGAAGATCCTCTCGGTGCAAAGTATATCCTACCTGTTTACTTAGACGCTCAAGCCCTTGCCGACGCTACGGAAAAGTCGCATCCCGGTCACGGTTCCCCCAGGCGAGTCAACGGGACCTCTCGGTGGACCGCATCGAGCACACCGTTCACAAATTGTACAGATTCCTCGTTGGAAAAGCGCCGCGCCAACTCCAGCGCTTCGTCGATCGCGACTGCCGCGGGTGTGCCCACGTGCTGCATCTCGTACACCGCCAGCCTGAGGATATTGCGATCCACCGCCGGCATCCGCTCCATGCGCCAGTGTTCCGCGTGCTTCGTGATCTGTTCGTCTACCTGGGAGACGTGCTCGACGGTACCCCGGACGAGTTCGTCGACGAAGGCGTCCCGCTCCGGCCCTTCTTCAGAATAAAGCGTTTCGTAGTAAGCACTTAGAGCGTCCTCCACGGGCTGCCTGCGGGCGTCCCACAGGAACAGGATCTGGAGGGCGCGTTGCCGGGATCTGCGGCGCGAGGACATTAGGTCGCCTGCCGGAGCGTGCGCATCAGGTTGGCCATCTCGACGGCGGTCATGGCGGCGTCGAAACCCTTATTGCCGCCCTTCGTGCCTGCCCTGTCGATGGCCTGCTCCAACGTATTGGTAGTGAGCACGCCGAATGCCACGGGAACGCCGCTCTCCGCAGCGACGTGCGCAATGCCTTTGGCGGCCTCGGCGGCCACATAATCGAAATGCGGGGTGTCCCCGCGGATCACGGCACTCAGGCAGATTACGGCGTCGTAACGGTGCTGATGGGCGGCTTCGGCGGCTGCCAGCGGCACCTCCCAGGAGCCCGGAACCTTAATGATGTCAATCAGGTTGGGATCCGCGCCGGTGCGCGTCAGGGCATCCATCGCGCCCGCCAGCAGGCGCTCCGTGATGAAACTGTTGAACCGGCTGATTACGATGGCGAACCGCAGGCCGGCGGATGTGAGCTGGCCTTCAATCACTCTCGGCATATTTCACTTTCCCGCAAAGGCCGGGCGTCTCTTCTCCAGAAACGCGCGCGTGCCCTCGCGACGATCTTCGGTTGCCGCGCTGACCCCGAAAGCCGCAGCTTCGAACCGTAGGCCGGCGTCGAGGCCGGAATCCAGCCCCAGGTCCACGGCTTCAAGCACCAGGCTCAGCGCCAGGGGCCCGTTGGCCAGCACTTTCGCCAGCCAGGCGCGGCTGTAATCCAGCAGCTCCGGCAGCGGCACTACAGCGTTGACCAGTCCGATGCGGTGGGCTTCGGCGGCCGTCACCGGATCGCCCGCCAGCAGCAATTCAAGCGCCCGCCCCCGGCCCACCAGCCGCGGCAGCCGCTGCGTGCCTCCGTAGCCGGGGATGATCCCCAGCTTCACTTCGGGCTGGCCCAGCTTCGCGTTTTCCGAAGCGAACCGGACGGCACACGCCATCGCCAGTTCGAGCCCGCCGCCCAGGGCGAACCCGTTCACCGCGGCAACGGTGGGCTTTCCGCAGGTCTCGAGTTGGCGGAAGACGGCCTGGCCGCGCGCCGCATACGCGCGTGCGTCGTAGGGCGAGAGCAGCGCCAGTTCGCCAATGTCGGCCCCGGCTACGAACGCCTTTTCGCCGGTCCCGGTCACAATGGCCGCGCGGACCGCGCCGTCACCGGCGATCCGCTCGAAAGCGTCCTTCAACTCCAGGACCACCGCCCCGGAAAGCGCGTTCAGCTTCTCGGGCCGGTTGACTGTGACGAGCGCAATCCCCTGTTCGTCCACCGCAAACAGGATGTGCTGGTACGACATTATGGATCAGTTTAACATCCGCGCATGTGGGATAATTAGAAGACTGTTCCCCACGCCCCATGGATCGCGAATTCATCCGCAATTTCTCTATCATTGCGCATATCGACCACGGCAAGTCGACGCTGGCCGACCGGCTGCTGGAGGTAACCGGCGCCCTGTCCCAGCGGGAAATGATGGAGCAGGTGCTCGACACCATGGACCTGGAGCGCGAGCGCGGCATCACCATTAAGGCGCACGCCGTCCGGCTCAATTACCGTGCCGATGACGGCAACCTCTACCAGTTGAACCTGATCGACACGCCGGGGCATGTGGATTTTTCCTACGAAGTGTCGCGCAGCCTGCAGGCGTGCGAGGGCGCGCTGCTGGTGGTGGACGCGTCGCAGGGGGTGGAGGCGCAGACCCTGGCCAACACCTATCTGGCGCTGCACCACAACCTCGAGATCATCCCCGTTATCAATAAGATCGACCTGCCCGCCGCCGAGCCCGAGCGGATCCGCGAGCAGATCGAAACGGTCATCGGCCTGGACGCGCGGGACGCGGTGCTGGCCAGCGCCAAGCAGGGAACGGGCGTACACGAAATCCTGGAGCACATCGTCCACCTGGTGCCGCCGCCCAAAGGGTCGCCCGACGGGCCGCTGCGCGCCCTGATCTTCGATTCGTGGTTCGACACCTACCGCGGAGTGATTATCCTGACGCGCGTGATGGAAGGGCGGCTGCGGGTAGGCCAGAAGATCAAGCTGTGGTCCAACGGACAAGTGTTCGAAGTGAATGGACTGGGATACCAGGCGCCCAAGGCCACGCCGTGCGAGGAACTCTCCGCGGGCGAGGTCGGATTCCTGTTCGCCACCATCAAGACGGTTTCCGACGCCAAGATCGGCGACACCATCACCGACCAGGAGAACCCCGCCTCCGAGCCGCTGCCGGGATTCGAAGAGATCAAGCCCATGGTGTTCGCGGGGCTCTACCCGGTGGAATCGCACGAGCACGGGCTGCTGCGCGACGCTCTCGAAAAGCTGCGGCTCAACGACAGCGCGTTCAGTTTCGAGCCCGAGAACTCGGTGGCGCTGGGGTTCGGCTTCCGATGCGGCTTCCTCGGCCTGCTGCACCTGGAGATCGTGCAGGAGCGGCTGGAGCGCGAATTCAACATCGACCTCATCACCACCGCCCCCGGCGTCAGGTACCGCGTCACCAACACGGTGGGCGAGGTGATCGAGATCGATAACCCGACCAAGTTTCCCGACCCTTCGGAGATCAAGCAGATCGAAGAGCCGATCATCGACGCGACGGTGATCACGCGAGAGGAATACCTGGGCGGCATCCTGAAGCTGCTGGAAGAGAAGCGCGGCGTTCAGAAAAAGTTCGAGTACATCGGCGGCGGCCGGGTGATGCTGACTTATGAGCTGCCGCTCAACGAGATCGTCCTCGATTTCTACGACCGCCTGAAATCGGCCTCGCGAGGCTATGCCTCGCTCGATTACCACCTCGCCGGATACCGCGTCTCTCCCATGGTACGCCTCGACGTGCTGGTGGCCGGCGAGCCGGTGGACGCCCTTTCGATGATCGTGCACCGCGATTTTGCCTACGAGCGCGGCAAGGAGTTGATCTCGCGGCTGAGGAGGCTGATCCCGCGGCAGATGTTCGAAGTCGCGCTTGCAGGCGGCGATCGGCAACAAGATCGTGGCCCGCGAAACCATCTCGGCCATGCGCAAGAATGTGCTCGCCAAGTGCTACGGCGGCGACATCTCGCGTAAGCGCAAGCTGCTCGAAAAGCAGAAGGAAGGCAAGAAGCGGATGAAGCGCGTGGGCCGCGTGGAGATCCCGCAGGAGGCCTTCCTGGCGGTACTCAAGGTGGGGCAGAGCGACGAAGGGGACTAGGGCGGGCTACTGCAACACCGGCAGCATCCGGTACCCTTCGGGCACGTAAAGGCTGCCTTCGGTCGTGCCCTGGGGCGACAGGCGGCGAAGTTGTTCACCCAATTCGGCTGGGGTCTTTCTGCCTGCCAGCGAGTCTTCGAATGCCCGGACCACGCGGGTCACCTGTTCGGCCGATTCGTGGACGAACTCCAGCCGGAAGCGGCGGATTCCGGCGTCCAGCCACACGGCCAGGTGACGGCTGGCTTCCTGCGCTTCGGCGCCGAACACCGTGTTGCGGCAGCCGACGTCGGCCATCACGGGGTGCGCACGGCCGCTATCGTCGCGGAGCGCGACCCGGTGCTGTTCGCACGGCCGCCCGCAATCGCGATAGCTCGTGCCGTTCGACAGGAAGCGGCAGAAGACGCAGTGTTCGGTATGGAATACCGGCAGGTGATGGTATGCCACGGCCTCGATGCGGTCGGCGCCCGATTCCCGCGCGAGGCGCGCGACCTGGTCGGCGTTGAGATCGTGCGTGGGTGTGACAACCGCCAATCCCAGGTTGAGCAATTCCGCTACCGTGAGGACGTTGGCCGCATTCAGGCTGAAATCGCCGATCAGATCCGGATGCTCGCGTTCCCGCAGCGCATTCAGCAGCCCCGTGGACCGCACCAGAATGGGGCACTCGCAGCCGAGGAGGAAATTGACGATCCGTTCCTCCCCCGGCTTGATCACGCGCGGACTCGCAACGCGCACGGCGACCCCTGCCATGCGCACGCGTTCGATCGAGGGGCGCAGGCCGTAGAGGTCGAGGTAGTCGAGCGTGATACTGGCGGGCCGGAGGTCGAGGGCTGCGTCGAGTTGATCGGGGGTTCGGACGAGGAGATGCAGAGTGGGACAGGCCTCCTGGGCCGCCGATGGCGCCGGAGGCGACGCGGCCGAGCAGGGCTCGGCTGGGCAGGCCGGGAGGCCTACCCTACTGCCTTGGCGCTCCTGTAGCTGGTCGACGGCGGCGCGGCGGATCTGGTTTAGGACCGAACTGGGCGCGAAGACGGCGCCGTCCGTTTCCAGCTCGATGGATGCCAGCTCGTAGGGTGTGTTGCCCAGGCGTCCGAACTGCGTTGCCAGGAACTCCTCGTCGAGGCCGCGATTGCGGGCGGCTATCAGGGGCGCCTCCGAGCGCACCGTTACGGCTACAGAACCTGCTCTCCATTCGGTGACCAGCGGCTCGCCCTGGCGCGCCACCGCGCGCACATGCACGGGCTGTTTGCGAAGCGGGGCGCCGGGTTCCAGATAGGGGCGCGCTGCTTTGTCGATTTCGGGATCGTGCGTTCGCCAAACGAGGTCGCCACGCCGGATGCGATTCGGATGGATCGCGCCATTGGCAAACCGCACGTCCAGCGTCTTGCCCTGAGCCTTCACTTCAAAAACGCGGCCGCCTTCTTCGGGTTCCTCGGGGCTGCGCCAGTCGGCGGCATCGAAGACCACGCCATCGCCAGGTTTTAGCGGCGCGATCGTATGCGCTTCGGCCGGCTCGATGACCACACCTTCGCCGGTTGCGCGGGCCACCCGCCCCATCAGGACGCCGCGATGCCGCGGAGCCCTTCCGTTCACCACCGCCTGGTGATTCGTCCCGGTGAGAAAGAACGGCCCCAGGCCCCGCGAATAGACCTGTTCGAGCTGCAGTTCGCGCGCGCGATCAACGTCGGCGATGCGCCCGGCCCACGCCGCATCGACCGCTTCGCGATACGCCCGCGTGGTCAGGGCAACATACTCCGCATCCTTGTACCGGCCCTCGATCTTCAGCGCGGAGACGCCGATCTCCACGATCTCCCGAATCTGGCGCAGCGCATAGAGGTCGCCCGGGGAGAGCAGGTAGCGGGCATCGGCCAGCGGCTGAAGCTTGCCGTCCACGATCATCTGGTAGGGCAGACGGCAGGCCTGCGCACACTGCCCGCGGTTGGCGCTGCGCCCGCCCCATGCCTCCGACGAAAAGCATTGTCCGGAATAGGCTACGCACAACGCGCCATGGACGAAGATCTCGAGCTCGCAATCCGTGGCGGCGCGAATTGCACGGATCTCGTCGAGCGAGAGCTCACGTGCCAGGGTGACGCGGCTCGCGCCGAGGCTCCCTGCGAGCCGGACCCCGTCCGCGCTGGTGATGCTCATCTGCGTGCTGCCATGGATCTCGAGACCGGGCGCGATAGCGCGAGCCATCTTGAGGATCCCGAGGTCCTGCACGATGATCGCATCGGCCCCGGCTTCGGCAATCGCCGCCAGCGTGCGGCCGGCCTCGCGAAGCTCGTGGTCGAATACGAGCGTGTTGAACGTCACATATCCCTTGACGCCGCGCCGGTGCAGAGTAGCCATCACTTCCGGAAGCTCGCCGAGATCAAACCCGACCTTGGCGCGCGCGGTGAAATGGTGGAGCCCGAAATAGACCGCGTCGGCGCCCGCTTCGATTGCGGCGCGCAACTGCGGCCAGTATCCGGCCGGACTCATGATTTCGGGCTTCGGGCGCACTGCCATGGAGGGTCTTCCTTCAGGGTATCAGAGCTACTCCATCCGGTTTCGGAAGCGGTAAAGTGGATCTGATGCGGCTAATCATCCTTTTATCGATTGGACTGCTGGCGTTTGCCCAGAACCCCAACGAGGTGCGGTCTCCCGACGGCAACATCGTCCTCGCCTTCTCCACCGACGGGGGGCAACTCTCCTACACAGTCTCCTATCGCGGCAAGCCCGTGATGGACCGTTCCGCGCTCGGCCTCGACATCCAGGACCAGCCGGTGCTCGGTCCCAATATGCGTGTCCTCGGCCAGCACGCGAACTCGATCGACGAAACCTACTCGATGCCCCACGGCAAGGCGAACCCGATCCACAATGTCGCGCGCACCCTTTCGATCGATGTCGAAGAGTCGCGCCCGCCCTCGCGCAGGTTGACGATCGAGGCGCGCGCCTATAACGACGGTGTGGCCTTCCGTTACCTCATCCCCAACCAGCCGCAGATCACGGAACTACGCCTGGTGAACGAGCGCACGGAATTCAATTTCGCCAAGGACGCCACCACGTATCCGCTCCTGCTACGGAACTTCCGCACTTCGTACGAGGACAACTACCACATTCTGCCGTTGAGCGCCCTGCATCCGGAATCGCTGGCGGCGCTGCCGTTCACGGCGGAGGTGCCGGGCACGGCGTGGGTGGCCATCACGGAAGCCGACATCGATAACTACGCCGGGATGTACCTCCAGCACAACGGGCGCAACGCGCGGTCGATGTTCGTCACGCTCGCACCTTCGGCCGACGAGCCGGGGATCTCCGTTCGCCGGGCCACGCCGGTCGCCGCGCCCTGGCGCGTCATCCTGATCGGCGCCGAGCCCGGGCGGCTGGTGGAATCGACGATGATTACCAGCCTCAACCCGCCTTCGGCCATTGCGGACACCTCCTGGATCAAGCCCGGCAAGACCTCGTGGGACTGGTGGAGCGGCAGCTACGCTTCGGGCGTGAATTTCCAGCCCGGCATGAACACCGCCACGATGGAACACTACGTCGATTTCTCGGCGCAGGCCGGGATGCCCTACATGTTGATCGACGCTGGTTGGGCCACCCGCGGCACCGGTCCGAACGACTCCGGCACCGACCTGCTGCACCCGCAGCCGAATATCGACATGCCCGCCATCCTGGCCCACGCGAAAGAGAAGAACGTGCGCATCTGGCTCTGGGCGCACTGGACGGACATCTCGCGGCAGATGGACGAGGCTTTTCCTCTGTTTGAGAAATGGGGCATCGCCGGCGTCAAGATCGATTTCATGGACCGCGACGACCAGTGGATGGTGAACTTCTACCGGCGCGTTCTGCAAAAGGCCGCCGCGCATCACCTGATGATCGACTTTCACGGCGCTTTCAAGCCGGACGGCACCGAGCGCACCTGGCCCAACCTGATGACTCGCGAGGGCGTCATGGGCGCGGAGTACAACAAGTGGAGCGCCCGCGTGACGCCCGACCATAACGTGATGCTGGCCTTCACCCGGATGCTCGCCGGGCCGATGGACTATACCCCCGGCGGCTTCAACAACGCGACGCACGATCAGTTCGAGCCGCGTAACCGCCAGCCCATGGTGCAGGGCACGCGGGCCCATGCCCTGGCGCTCTACGCCGTGTTCGAAAGCGGCCTGCAAATGGTTTCGGACTACCCGGAGGCCTACAAAGACCAGAAGGATTTCAATTTCATCAAGGCCGCGCCGGCTACCTGGGATGAGACACGAGTCGTGGGAGGCAAACCGGGCGACTACATCACGGTTGCGCGAAGAAGCGGCCGCGAATGGTTCGTCGGCAGCATCACAGGCTGGCGCCCGAACGAGATCGATCTGCCGCTGGAATTCCTCGGCCGCGGTGAGTTCATCGCGGACATCTACTCGGATGCCCCCGATGCCGCTGAAAACCCGAAGCATACGACCATCGAGCAGAAACGCGTCACCGCCGCCACCTTGCTGCACGTGAAGATGGCGCCCGGCGGCGGGCAGGCCATCCTGATCCGCCCGGCGCAGTAAGGGTGTCAATTTCAGAGAAATGGATATAAAATACCGTTAGCACCACCTATGAGTGGGAGGTATTCTATGTCCGTCGTCGCCAGCCGCTACAACCTTCTGGATAAGGAGGCCCGAGAGGCGCTCGCCGCCTGTGAGCCCGAGCGTTTCCAATACCGCGCCGAGGGAGGCGCTTATCTCAACCTGAGAGGGCTCGCGCTCGAGCCGCTCGAGGGGATCGATGAAACCCACATCGCCAAACTGGCGCGGGTTGTGCGCGGGCTGGCATTTGCCGCGGTAGACGCCGCCCAGTCGGGGCACCCGGGTGGGTCATCCTCGAAGGCCGAGCAGGTGTTGACCTTGCTGGCCAGCGGGGTTCTGCGGTTCGATGCGCGCCGTCCCAAGCATCCGGGGCGCGACCGCG
This sequence comes from Bryobacterales bacterium, assembly GCA_963778675.1. Lineage (GTDB taxonomy): Bacteria > Acidobacteriota > Terriglobia > Bryobacterales > Bryobacteraceae > CAWCDJ01. The sequence continues at coordinate 778,308 of CAVZVI010000013.1, read as the reverse complement.
TGGTCTGGTCCGCGGGCCACTGCTCGCCCCTGTTCCATGCCGTGGTGGCGCTGATCTATGAATCGCTGCGGCAGAAGGGATTCACGCTGGAAGGGGCCGCCGCCGTCTATCCCGAGCAACTCGACCGCTTCCGCCGCTGGGATGGGCCGAGCGGCCACGTGGAATCGTACGAAGCGCTGGCCGATACCTCCACCGGCTCCTCGGGCCACGGGTTTTCGGCGGGCCTCGGTTTCGCCCTGCTGCACCGGTCGTGCGGACTTCCGGCGCGCGCGTTCGTCATTGCGGGCGATGCCGAGAGCGAAGAGGGCATGAGTTACGAGGCCCGCAATGTCGCCTCCGCACTAGGTGTCAGCAACCTGATCGTTACGCTCGATCACAATACCTTCGGCATAGACGGCCCCATCACGGAAGCGATGCCCGGACCGTACCTGAACCACTGGTTCGCACAGGGCTGGAACATCATCGAGGCCGACGGCCACAACATCCGCGAGCTCGGCTACGCCTACCGGCTGGCCGCCGAAGGCCTCGGTCCGGAGCGGCCGACGGTGGTGATCTGCCACACGGTGAAAGGCCTCCATTACGGCCGACTGGAGGGCACAGCCGATTCGCACGGCATGCCGCTCAAGCACGAAGAGTATGTCGAAGTGATGCGGCAGATGGGGTTTCCGGCCGCCGGTATCCAGGCAATCGTTGCTTTGCTGGGTGCGGAGGAACGCGACTACCTGGCGGATCGCCTGGAAGCCGCGGCCGCCGGCATCCCGAGCGAAGCGGAGCTGGTGGGCCGCATGAAGATGGCGCTTTCCGGCCGGCCGATCCAGGACTACCGCAGCTTCGAGCGGCCCGAGACTCTGCCGCCCGAACTGCTGTTTCCGGAGGGCGAATCCGTGCCCACCCGCAAGGCTACCGAGGCGTGGTTCGCGTGGGCCATGCAGCATTCGGCCTTTTTCTATGTCGGCGCCGGCGACCTGATGAAGTCCATTCTCACCGGCAAGGCCGAAAGCGTCTACGGCGTGATGCGGCCGGACAACCCGCTCGGACGCGGCGTCCGCTTCGGCATCGCCGAGCAGAACATGGCGATGATCTCCTGTGCTATGGCGCAGGATACGCTGCCCGGCGGCTTTCGCCCATTTTCCGCCTTCGCGACCTACGGCGTGTTCACCTGCATGATGGCGAACTCCGTCCGGATGACATTGATCAACAACGACGTGAACCCGGACTCCAAGGCGTTCTTCATCATGCTGGCGGCGCACGACGGCCCCGAGACCGGCGAGGACGGGCCGACGCACCACGGTCTCTTCTGGATGTCCCTGTTCACGGCCTACCCCGGCATCAAAGTCTACAAGCCGCTCGACGCTAACGAAGCCATCGAGATGCTGTTTCACGCCGCGAAGCGCGGCGAACCGGTGGTCTTTTCGGCGGTGCGGCCCGGCACGCCCGTGCTGAAACGCGGCAATGGGGTTCCGCCCGCGCGCGAAGCTGTCAACGGTGCTTACGTGTTCAAGCGGTTTCGCGACAACGACAAGCCCAAGAAGGTGCTGGTGGTGAGCGGCGGCCAGGTGATGGCGAACCTGCTCGAAATCCTACCTGACCTCGAAAAACGCTGGGATGTAAAGATCGTGGCGGTGACTTCGCCGCAGCTCTTCGAAGAACTCCGCCGCGATGACCCGGAAAAGGCGGACGCCATCCTTGCCGAAGGCGAACGCCGGTACGTCACCACGCTCCACAACGGGTGGCCCGGATTCCTCTACCCCTTCCTGCTGCCTGCCGACCACCAGGATCGCGCCATCGGAATGGACCACTTTTCGCGCTCCGGCAAACCGGACGAGATCTACCGCAACGCGGGGTTCGACCCGGCGGGGCTCCGTGACAGGCTACTGGGCCAAACCGGTCAGAGGAACGGGTTTTCCAGTTTGTCCCCACGCAGCCGGCCGAACTGACCTTATACTGAAGGTCGGTTATGAAACGGGCCCTGATCGGGTGGATTGCCGCGTCTTCGTGCCTTCTTGTGTGGGGGCAGCTCCAGGGCCTGCGCGACGCTACCCGGATTGGACCCGCTATCGGGGCGACAGCCCCTGAGTTCTCCCTGCCCGATCAGTCTGGCCAACGGCGCGCCCTGGAATCGCTGATGGGGACGCAAGGGCTCGTGCTGGTATTCTTCCGTTCGGCGGACTGGTGAGTGTACTGCAAGGGGCAGCTCGTGCAGCTGCAACATGACGCGGCGATCTTGCGGCAGGCCGGTCTGGGACTTGCGGCCATAAGCTACGACAGCACCGGCGTCCTGAGTGACTTCGCCAAGCGAAAATCGATTACGTTTCCCCTATTGTCCGACCACGAATCAGAGGTGATCCGGCTTTACGGGCTTGCCGACCAAAAGTACCGGAAGGGCATGGAGCTCGACGTAGAGACGGAACAGCTCTACTTCAATTCGGTGGGACGAGTGCCGGTCTTCGGGCTCTCCTATCCGGCGGTGTTTGTCCTGACGCGGGATCATCGTGTGAAGTGGAGGTTTGTTTCTGAAGGTCCCGAGTTACGGCTCACCGGCGCCGCGATCCTGGAGGAGGCCGTGGGTGGGATCGCCGATGAAAGCCGGACCCCAGTTCCCAGCCGAAACGTCGCGGTTACCGCTACGGCGACGAACACATTCGTGGGCCTGGGGACCCGCATCCGGATCGGCCTCGAGCTGAAAATTCCCAAGGGATTTCATGTGTACAGCCCGGACGTCGGAAGCGAGTACAAGGGAGTTTCCTGGCAAATGGATCCGACCGATTGCCTCGTGACCGGCGAGCCGGCGTACCCCAAACCGGAATGGAAGTTGATGAAATCGACTGGAGAGAACCTACCGGTCTACGAGGATGCGGTGCGGATCAGCCGCGAGATCATCGTCAAGCCGGCGATCCGCGCGTCCGATCCCTCGATATTCAGGCTATTCTGCAACCTGTGTCTCGATCCCACTTCGCACATCAAGGTGTCGGGAGTGCTGAAATTCCAGGCGTGCGACGCGCAGCAGTGCTATCCTCCACAAACCGTGCGACCCCAGTGGAAATTTCTTTTCATTCCGCCGGACCGGCAACGTTCGCCCGACGACCTGAAGCGGGAGTTTGAAGAGTTCCAGCCGAAGAAGTGAATCGTCATTTCCCCGCAGCCGTCTCTGTTACCGGCCCGAAGTTCTTCAGCAGGTCACGGATCTTCGCACCGTCACCCACGGCACGAGAAACAGCCCGAGATCGAGCTGATTCTTGGGCAGCGTTTCGTAATAGGAGGTGCGGTCCGTATTCGTCGTGCCGTTCGAGTTGCCGCCGTTGGTATAGATCAGGAAGTCGAGCTCACCGACCCCCACGTTCTCCGAACCCTTGAACATCATGTGCCCGAACAGGTGGGCGAAACCGGTACGCCCCTTGTGTTCGTCCTTCGATCCGACTTTGTAGCTGACGCAGATCGCATAGACGGGCGCGTAGTGATCTTCGGAAATGATCACCCGCAGTCCGTTGTCGAGGGTAGTATCGGTGAACTTGATTTTGGGAATATCCGATGCCAGCGCGGACACCGCCAGCGCAATAAGGGCGAGACCTTTCATGGCAACCTCCGTATGGGGTCTTTTTTGCCACAAATTGTCCGCTTGCTCACCGCACTTGGGTAGGGCGGGCTCCTGCTATCCTGACCAGGAGACTGATTGCAGATGGATGCCGGGCAGATCCCAACGAGAGAAACCGCCGAGCCGCCGAAGAATTTCGTAGGGCGTTGGATGTTTGCTGGCACTCGGATGGATGCGCGGGAGCAAACAGGCACGCATGCAACCCACCCGTGGTACCTGGTTTTGTGGCTCACCGGCGTCGACTACTTCTCCACCCTGGGATATCAGCCGGGCATTGCGCTTCTCGCCGCCGGGGCCGTATCGCCGATCGCGACGGCGATTCTTGTGTTGGTGACTTTGGCCTGCGCGCTGCCTATCTACTCGCAGGTTGCGCGGCGTTCCTATGTCGGCCAGGGGTCCATAGCGCTGCTCGAAAACCTGCTGCCCGGATGGAGGGGGAAGCTGTTTGTCCTCGTCCTGCTCGGTTTCGCCGGCACCGACTTTGTGATCACCATGACTCTGTCAGCCGCTGACGCTGCACAGCACGCAATCGAGAATCCCTACCTGCACCCGCTGGTGGGCGGCTCCCGGTTTGAAATCACCGTCGGACTACTGGCGCTGCTTGCATTGGTCTTTCTGCTGGGGTTCCAGGAAGCCATCAACCTGGCTACCTTTGTTGCGATTCCGTACCTGGCATTGACGCTCGCCGTCGTGGTTCGCGCGCTCTGGGAAATACAGCAGACGCCGGAGCTGTTGCATCACTGGCAAGCGAGCCTGGCCCTGCGCGGCGATTGGACCGCGGTGGCGCTGTTCGGAGCCCTGATTTTCCCTAAGCTCGCACTCGGACTAAGCGGTTTCGAAACGGGAGTTTCCGTGATGCCCCTGATTGCCGGGGGGCCGGAGGACCGCCCTTCTCAACCGCCGCATCAGCGCATCCGGAATACGCGAAAACTCCTGACGGCCGCGGCGCTGATTATGAGCGCAATGCTGATCCTCTCCAGCTTCGTCACCACCCTGCTCATTCCCGAGGAAGCTTACCGGATCGGCGGTCCGGCCGCGGGGCGGGCAATCGCCTATCTGGCGCACCGCCTTATGGGCAACGCCTTCGGAACGATCTACGACCTGTCGAGCATTCTGATTTTGTGGTTTGCCGGCGCTTCCGCCATGGCAGGCCTGCTTCACCTGATTCCGAGGTACCTTCCGCGCTTCGGCATGGCGCCTCTGTGGGTGGCCTACACACGCCCGCTCGTTTTGGTTCTACTTACCATCGATGTCCTGGTCACGCTGGCCTTCAATGCCGATGTCGAGGCCCAGGGCGGCGCGTATGCCACCGGTGTTCTGGTGCTGATGCTTTCGGCGGCGGTTGCCGCGGCGCTGGCGCTATGGCGCGAGAATGCCCGGCTCATGGCTTCGTATTGCTGGCTGGTGAGCGCCGTCTTCCTTTATACGCTTGTCGATAACGTGATCGAGCGGCCGGATGGAATTATCATCGCGAGTATTTTCATCACCGCGGTGATGGCGTTCAGCGCCGCCAGCCGGTATCGCCGCGCCACGGAGCTGCGCGTCGCCGACCTGAGCATCGACGGCGACCGATCCGCCGAACTATGGGAGTCGATCATCGATAAAAAGGTCAACCTCGTCCCCATCCGGAGCACGGACCGGGAGAGCCGGAAACGCAAGGCCGCCGAGGTTCGCCGTTATTATTCCGTGGAGGGGCCACTCGCCTTCATTCACGTGAAGTTGCTGGATAACCGGAGTGAGTTCCTTGCGAATCTGCGGATGCGAGTGAGCACGGAAGACGATGACTACCTGATCGAAATATCGCAGGCGATCGCTATTGCCAACACCATTGCGTACATCAGCGAACTGATGGACCCGATCAGCATATTTCTAGGGCTGTCGAGGCAGAACCTGATGACTCAATCGCTTCGATACCTTTTCTGGGGAGAAGGGGAAACCGGGCTGATGGTCTACACCATTCTCGTGCGCTATTGGAACTGGACGCCGCCGGGCGATGTGAGACCCGTCATCTTCCTGCTGAGCGAATGAACATGAACAGCGCTTCCCGGCGCGATAATAGCAATATGGTTTCGGAACGCATTCGCGTGGCTGCCCTGCAATTCTTCATCCGGCCGGCTCAGAGTTTCGACGCCTTCCGCGACCAGGTCGAATCGCTGGTGGAAACGGCAGCCGACTATAATTGCGAACTGGTCGTCTTCCCGGAGTACTTCACGGTCCAGTTGCTGACGCTCGGAAACGTCAAGCGGCCGATCCGTGAACAGATCTGCGACCTGGCGGCACAGGTGCCGCAATTCCAGCAGCTAATGAGCTCTTTGGCGCGACGGCTCGGCATCTACATCGTCGCCGGCAGTATCCCCGTCATCGATAACGGATCGGACAAGATCTTCAACGACAGCTTCTTTTTCGGACCGAGCGGGGCCTGCGGCTCGCAAGGCAAAATGCACATGACCCGTTTCGAAAGAGAGGAGTGGAAGGTTTCGCCGCGGACGCAGATGAGAGTCTTTGAAACGACATTCGGACGCCTTGCCGTGGCGATCTGTTACGACGTGGAGTTCCCGGAGATCGCTCGCGCGGCGGCTCGCAACGGTGCTCACATCCTGGTAGTTCCGAGTTGCACCGACGACCGGCAGGGCTACCTGCGCGTGCGGTACTGCGCCCAGGCGCGCGCGATCGAGAACCAGATGTATGTCATTCACGCCTGCACCGTCGGCTCCCTGCCCATGGTGCCGGCCGTGTCGTTGAACTATGGTCAGGCATCCATTCTCACGCCGAGCGATTTTCCCTTCTCAAGGGATGGTATTCTGGCCGAGGGCAATGCCAACCAGGAGATGATGGTCATCGGCGAACTCAACCTGAAAACCATCGCTGATACGCGTTCGAACGGCACCGTTCTGCCGTTGATCGACAGCCAGCGCTCGAGTGAGATCACCTCGTCGGTCGAAATCGTTACCGTATGACTGAGGCTGAAGGCGGCATCTTCGTCCGCAATACGGTCATCGACGACTTTGCCGGCATCGTTCGCATCTGCCACCAGGTCTACCCCGGTTCACCCCCTTGGAGCGTTGAGCTACTCCACTCCCATCTCTCGGTCTTCCCGGAGGGTCAATTCGTGGCGGTGGAGCGTTCCACGGGTGAGATTGTGGGGATGGCCGCAAGCCTGATCGTGCTCTGGGACGATTACAGCATGGAGACCAGTTGGCGTGATTTCACGAGTCATGGCACGTTCCGCAACCACGACCCCGAGCATGGGCGGACACTCTATGGCGCCGAAGCGATGGTTCACCCGGCTATGCAGGGGCGCGGTATCGGCAAGCAACTTTACCGGGCACGCCGTGAACTCACCGAGCGTCTGGGGTTGCTTCGTATTCGCGCCGGTGCGCGGCTGCGCGGCTATCACCGGTACGCCTCGGCCATGGACGCTGAATCGTATGTCCGCGCAGTCATCGCCGGCCAGTTGACGGACCCCACTCTGTCCTTTCAGCTAAGACAGGGGTTTCACGTACTCGCGGTCGTCCGCGGCTATCTCAGGTATGACCCTGAGAGCCTGGGTCATGCCGCCGTCATCGAGTGGATCAACCGGCTGGTAGCCAAGCCCGAAGACTACGCGGGCGCGAGTGAGTTCCCTCGCGGATCCTCACCGGAACCCACAGCAAACTTGTAGATCCATATAGTCCCCGCGGAAGGGTTCGTGTGTTTCTCATCTTGAATTCATGTGTAACTGGTATGGGCTGCGGATACAACCGGCAGTATAATCATAATAAAAGGAGAAACAGATGCGAAAATTTCTTGTTTTACCCGTCTTGCTTGCCGCATTTGTGCTTCCAGCCTTACTTTCTGCTGCTGATTCCCTCACACCGCAGATACGCCTCGTGGAACCAGTCACGGCTCAGGCTGGCGACACCGTGAAGGTTGTGGGCGAGAACCTTGGTCCGGCCAGTGTTGCCGCACTCTACCTTACAGACGGCAAGAACGACACCAAAGTTGAGATCATCGAAGCGACCTCCACTTCGATTGCGTTCAAGGTTCCCGCCGGAGTGAACTCCGGGCGGCTTGCCCTGATGGTATTGACGACCGGCCCGAGCCCAAAGCTGCTCGAAGAGCCGGTAAAAGTGACAATCGAATAGATTCAACGGCGGGAATTCGATCCGGGTTCCACTTGTACCTGCCGCGGGAAACCGGGTTCCGTGATGGAAGCCTCCATAATGTTGCGTGCATAGCCACTCACCTGTCGCCGAAGAGGCCGGGCTTGTCCGACCAGGACCATCACCGGCTGGGCCTTGGCAAAGTACCGCTTTAGCACCAGGTTAGCCTCCTCCAGTGTGACCCCGTCAAGACGCGCAAACAGCCTGTCGATCTGATCCCGGCCGAGATCGTACAACGCCAGTTCGCTCAGACGATCGGCTAACTGTCCGGCGGTCTGTAGGTTCTCGGGCGGGTATTCAGCCTTGATATACTTTCGAGCCGCGTCGAGTTGATCGGCTGACACGCCGTCGTCGACGAACCGACGGAGCGTGTCGAGGGCAAGGTCGATGGTCCGCTTGGTGTTCTCCGTTGCCGTATAGCTATACAATGTGATCGCGCCGCTCAGACGATCCTGTTCCACGTACGAGTAAGCGCCGTAAGTGAGTCCTGTCTCCACCCGGAGCCGTTCGTTCAACAGGGAGGTGAACCTGCCGCCCAGTATGTTGTTCACCAGCCACAAGGGGATGCGATCCGGGTGTGTCCGGCTGATTCCGGGAAACCCGAGCACGAACTGGGTCTGAGTAGCATCCGGCTTATCCACCAGCAGCATGCGTGGCGGCTCAGGGCGCTGCGCCGGCGGCGCCTTTCGCCAGTCGTAACGGCGGCCGGCGGGGAGGCCCTGGAAAGCGTCTTTCAGGGCTGTTCGCAGTTGCGATTCGACAAACGGTCCCACCGCGGTCACGGTGAGGTTCCGCCCCACATACATCCGGGCGTACTGCTCGATTACATCGGAACGGGTGACCCGCTCCAGGGTCAATACATCGCCCTGGAACGGCCGGCCATAGGGATGCGGAGGCCGAAAGAAAAAAGACCGGAAGTACTGCCATACAGCGTCATCCGGTGAGTCCTTGCGCAACCGGGCAATCTCCATCGCCCGCCCGAGTTGACTGCGAACCTCGGCCTCCGAAAAAGCCGGGCGTAAGATCGCGCCGGCCAGAAGGTCGATAGCCGCCGAGGCATGTTCGGGCAAGACATCCAGCGCGATCGTGCTGCATTGCGGGTTGACGTAGCTTTGGACGTTCGCTCCGAGAAGGTCTATTTCGGAAGCGAATTGCTCGGCCGTTTTGGTCGCGCTGCCTCTTGTCAGGAGACTCGCAACAACGGAGGAGAGCCCGGCCAGTTCGGGTGGGTCCGATTCGGCGCCGCCGCGAAGCTGCGCGCGCAGGCTCAACAGAGGCGCATCGGATTTGGGCATCAACTGGACCACGATGCCATTCGGCAACACTTCGCGCGTGAATGGCGGCAGCTTCACCGCGACAGGCTGAGCAATGGCGCAAAGGCTCAGGGCGAACCCGATAACCCCGGCTTTCACTGCGCTGACTCCGATTCCCGCCGTGGCGGCGGAGGTCTTAACGTCGCAACCGTCCGATTGGCAGCTGCAAAGTACGTTTGCGCCACCCGCTGTACGTCGGAAGTGCTCACCCGCTCGATTTCCGGCGGGGTCGAGAATAGCCTTGGATATCCTCCAAAAAACACTTCGTAGGTGCCGAGCCAGTCTGCCTTACCGGAGTTCGTGCGGATCTCCTTGGCGTAATCGGTCAGAAGTTTGTTCTTTGCGGCGCGCAGCTCCCGGCTCGAGACGGGCGACGTCTTCAGGCGTGTCATTTCGTCATCCAATGCCTGCTCGGTCCTGGAAACATCGGCGTGCTGCCTGAGATCCACACTCACAATCAGTTCTCCGGGATCCAGGCTTAAGCGCTGCCACGAAGTTACCGACACCGCTACCCGCTCGCGGTGTACGAGCCTGCGGTAGAGGCGGGAACTATGGCCGGAGGTCAGCACCGCGCCGGCAACCTGCAACGGCCAGTAGTCGGGATGCGCCGAGGGAGGCACGTGGAAGGCGATCAACTGTTGGGGCGCTTGAGCAGGCCTCTCCACCTCCACACGCCGCTCCTGCCGCTGTTTGGGCTCAGTGACATCCGGCGGCGGCGGAAGCTCGCGCCGCGGGAGGGTCGAGAAGTACTTCTCCGCGAGCCGGAAAAAGTCGCTGGTGGTGAAATCTCCCACCGCCACCATGACGCAATTATTCGGAGCATAGTACTGCCGAAAATACTCACGGAGATCCGCGACCGTCCAAGACCGGATATCCTGGACCCAGCCCAATACCGGCCACCGGTACGGATGCTTCCGGTACATCGTCGCGTACAACCGTTCGAGCAGAAACCCGAAATTGTCGTTCTCGACCGTGGTTCCTCTCTCGGAGAGCACCACCTTCCGCTCGGACTCTACCGTCGCGGGATCGAATGCGAGGTGGCCGAGCCGTTCCGCTTCCATGGAGAGCACGAGTTCCAGGGACGAACGTGAGAACCAATCCGAATAGACCGTGACATCGCGAGTCGTGTAGGCGTTATTGCTGCCGCCATTCCTCTCCATCACGAGATCGAACTGCCGGGGGCCGTACTTTCTCGAGCCGTTGAACATCATGTGCTCGAGGAAGTGGGAGATGCCCGTGAGTCCCGGCCTCTCGTTTCGGGAACCGACACGGAAGAACAGGTAGAGAGCGACATTGGGGATGTGGTGATTTTCATGCGCCAGGATCTTCATGCCGTTGCCCAGGGTGTGGGCCGCAACCGGGAATTCGGAGGGGGCGCCCGAAGCACTCCAGGCCATGCAGGCAACCAGGGCGGCAAGTATCCGGATCATGGCAACAGAACATTTTATCCGGATTGCAGAGGATGAGTTCGTTCTTCCGTGAGAGATATAATCAATGCTCGGGCATGTGCCGAAGGCGGGTCCTTCATTGCATTCTCGCCGTAGCGCTCTTCGGAGGCGCCGCCGCCGCTCAGGCGTTGGATTGCGCTGAGTGCCACGACCAGCCTCAGACGATCGCGGGAACCGCGCACGCCACGGTGGGCTGCCTCACTTGCCACCGGAATCACGACCGGTTTCCCCACCCCGAAGGCATTCCAAAGCCCGCGTGCGCGAGTTGCCACCAGGATGTGGCGGCCCAGAACCGGCTTGGCGTGCACGGCCGCGCTCGTGCGCGGGGGAACCAGGCGGCCCCGGACTGCGCCGTTTGCCACGGCGATGTCCACCAGGTGCAGAAGACAGGTACGGAAGCATTCCGTAAGTCGATTCCCTCAATCTGTGGCACGTGCCACAGCCAGATCTACGCGCAATATCAGCAGAGCGTGCACGGCAAGGCGGTCGCCGCCGGAATCGTTGCCGCCCCGGTGTGCTCCACCTGCCACGGCGAGCACCAGATCCAGCCACCGGCGGTCGCCACATCTCCCGTGAATCCTCTGCACATTCCGGAGACCTGCGGCCGCTGTCACGGGGACGTTGCTCTGGCACGAAAGTTCGATCTTCCCAGGGACATCGTGGTCAGCTACGAGGCGTCCTTTCACGGGCTGGCTCTCAAAGCAGGACAGCAAACGGTTGCGAACTGCGCCACGTGTCACGGCGTGCACGACATTCTTCCGGCCTCCGATCCCCGTTCGACCATCAACCCGAAGAACCTCCCCCGGACCTGTGGACAGTGCCACCCGGGCGCCGGCACACGTTTCGCAATTGGACAGATCCATTGGTCGGGACAATCGGAGCCCCCGGCCATGCGATGGGTGCGGGGGATCTACCTCGCGCTCATCCCATTTTTAGTCGGGCTGATGGCCCTGCACAATCTCGGCGACTGGACCCGGAAGCTCTTTCGGACTCGGTTGAGAGTTCGCCCAGTCGGCAGATACCGGGAACCGATCCGGCGCGTGGCGGCGGGTATCCGCATGTTCCGGTTCGAGCGTATCGAACACGGGCTGCTGGTGCTCTCTTTCGCCGTACTCGTTTGGAGCGGGTTCGCACTCACCTATCCGAACCAATGGTGGGCCACACCCCTGCTGACCTGGGAATCGGGCTGGGCCGTCCGGGGGACTGTGCACCGGATCGCCGGCGTCGTCCTGATGGGGTTGGCCGTGACGCACGTGGTTTCGCTGTTCGCCAACCGTGGCCTGCGTACTCACTGGAAGAGCCTGATGCCAACGGTCGCGGACATCCGGGAAGGGATGGCGGCATTCGCCTATAACCTGGGCCTGCGCAAGCAGAAGCCGGTGCTTTCCAGCCATTCCTACATAGAGAAGGTTGAATATTGGGCCGTTCTCTGGGGTGTCATGGTGATGGCCTTGACCGGAGTCTTGCTCTGGGCGCATACCTACATCCTCGCCTGGCTGCCCGGCATCGTTCTGAACGTGGTCGGGTCGATTCACTTCTACGAAGCGGTTCTGGCCAGTCTGGCAATCGTGGTCTGGCATTTCTATCGCGTCATTTTCGACCCGGACGTCTATCCCGTGGACCCCTCCTGGCTGACCGGGCGAAGCGTCAGAGAATACCCGTCCGAGGAAACCGGCGAACATCCCGAGGAACCTCCGGCCAGCGCTTAGGAAATGATGCCTTTGCGTACGGCATACAGAGTCAGTTCGGGGATGCCCTTCAGACTCAGCTTCTGCATGACCCTGGCGCGGTGAGTCTCCACGGTATAGACGCTGAGATTCAGAAGATTCGCGATCTCTTTGCTCGAGTTCCCTTCGGCGACCAGTTGCAGGATTTCGCGCTCACGGGGGGAAAGCAGATCGTACGAATCCTCCGCGCCGGTCCGCTGCAGCTTTCGGACGTAGTCTTCCAGAAGCACCTTGCCCACGGCCGGGCTGAAAAAGGACTTTCCAGCGGCGGCGGCGCGAATGGCGTGAGCCAGGTCGGCCTCGGCGGAGTCCTTCAGAAGATATGCCTTTGCCCCTGCTTTGAGCGCTTTGAGCACGTACCCTTCGTCGGAGTGCATACTCAGCATGACAATCCGGGTTGCCGGCAAGCTCCCATGAATTTGCCTGGACGCTTCGATTCCGTTCAGACTCGGCATCCCGATGTCCATGACGACGACATCCGGCTTCAGCGTCTGGGCCATCGCCACGGCCTGTCTTCCGTCGCCGGCTTCCGCAACGACCGTGAGGTCGGGTTGCGATTCGACGACCATGCGGAGGCCCGCCCGAATCAGGGTGTGGTCGTCCGCCAGAAGAACACGAATCTTGCTCATGGATGACCCGAATTGGCGAAGGGATAGGGAAGTTCGGCGGTCAGCGTGACGCCTTGTCCCGGCTTGGAGTCAACAGTCAAGGTTCCGGCGAGTCGTTTCACTCGTTCTTCCATACCAAGTATGCCCAATCCGCGGGCCCGGTTCGGATCGAACCCCCGGCCGTCGTCGCTGACCCGGGCCACGATGCCGCTTGGGGAACGCCCGACCCATACCTTCGCATTCCTGGCTCCGGAGTGGCGCACGGCATTGTTCAGGGCTTCCTGCACCAGGCGGTAGATGCAGATTCTGTATTCGTCGGGCAGGTCATCCGGAACGCCCTCGGATTTGACATCCACTTCGATCTCACTGCGCCGCGAGATTTCACGCCCCTGCCACTCCAGCGCAGCCGCGAGCCCGAGGTCGTCGAGCATGGACGGCCGAAGCAGGAGGGCGATGTCCCTCACCGATTGGAAAGTCCTTTCCGCCACGGACTTCATATTTTCAAGCTGGGGTCTCACCTCGGGGTGACCATTGGAAAGCGTCGTGGACAGGCGTCCGATGTCCACGAGCAGCGCTCCCAGCGATTGTCCGACCTCATCATGCAACTCCCGCGAAATGGATCGCCGCTCCGTTTCCTGGGCATCCAGCAGGCGCGAAGAGAGCTGTTGCAACTCATGCTGGCTTCGCGCGAGCTCGATGTACCGGTGGCGGGTCTGCCGTTCCAGGCGCACGATGTATGCCATGCTGCCCAGTACCAGCAGGAAGCCACTTCCGAAACCGATCGCGAGCGCCTGTGACAAACCTCGCTGCAGAGTCCCGAACTGGGTCACCAGCGCTTGATCGGCCTGCTGGAGTTGCCGCCCATTCCACGTCTGTAACCTGCCGGACCAATCCAGAATCTGCTTTTGCAGTGCGACCATCTCCCGGGAGACCTGGCTCTGGTTTTGCTGACTACGCTGGTCGGGTCTTGCCGCCAGCACGGATATGTAAAGAGTGCGCTGCTGGGAGACGACGTCCTCGATTCCGTCGAGTAGGGCGGCTTCCGCGGAGTCGCGTTCGCTGGGATACCGCTTCAACTCCGAATCGATTTCGAAAGTGAGTTGATCGAGACGCCTGCGGGACGCCTGATCCCGGTCTATTTTAGCCTCGGTTACGAAGCGCTGAACGGCCTCGTTGTAGCTCTGGACGGAAAGCCAAAGGCCCGAGAGCATCTGCGTACGGGCGGCCAACGCCCGGGTGGCGCTTTGCTGCTGAGCATGCATCTCGCGCAGATAACGGGTCGCGAGGGATCCCGACGCCAGTAACAGCGCCAGAAGCAGCCCGCTGACCCCGAGAAACAACCAACGCAGCGGGCTGGAGGGGGGAGCGGGTACTGGACCGGCGTCCTCGGCCGCGCTTCCATTCGGTGGCGTCACGGATTCCATGGATGGGGACCAGACTCATTATCCATCCCGTTCCGCGGCAAACTCAAACCTGGGATCGAACCGCAGGCCCACCCTGGAATCAAATGGCTCGCTTGAAGAAGTGCGCAACCTTGTGGCCGGCTTCCTCGGTGTAGTAGACCGTAACCTTCGCGGATTTCTCCGTGCCCTCCGCAACATCCTTCCCGGCGTCCCTGGCGGCGCTATCGGTCAGACGATATGTCTCGTCGGCGCCGTCGGCAGTCTTGACCGCGAGGGTCTTGGCGCCGCGGTCAATGTGGGTAACCGTGACCTCGGTGGCCTTCAGGCCGTCCTTGCCGATGTCGTCGACCTCCTCGGCCGTTTCCTCGCTTCCTTTGGCCGTGTAATGAACGGCGACCTCGGTGCCCTCTTTCAATCCATGGAAGGCGTCCTTGGCGCCGGCGGCGGTGTCTGCTGCACCGTGGACAGCGGTTCGTTTCACGAAGTGAAATGTGTGTTCGGTTCCGTCAGCCAGCTTGACCACGGCCGTTCTGGCCGCGGAGTCCAGCCTGATGACTACCCCGACCAAAATGCCGTGGCGACGCTCGACGGCGAGTGCCGGCCAGCACATTAAGATCAGCAGCATAATCACGGAGAGACGTTTAAGCATAGTTATCCTCAAAATCGAAGTATCAGATTCCCGGCAGGCTGGCCTCGAGCTGGCTCATCCGTAGGGGGGCATTTCGACCGCGTAACCCATGCCGCAAGTCAGGGTGACGGGTCATACATGAAGGAACCGCCAGCTGTAGGGAGAGGTCCTTTCGCTGAGTACCAGGACCAGCGCCACGGTTGTGCTGTTTACGTGCCGCAAACGGGCAGCCGCCTCCAGACATTGCACGCCGGCGCTCCTTGCTGAGGAAGTGTAGCGCAGCGGGATTCCGCGCGGCAATGGGTCTTTCGAGGGGGACGGGGCCGAACATTCCGGATCGTGGGCCGCGTCACGACAGGCGGAACGTCTTCCTGACGAACGCTCGGGAGCCTCGATAGAGCCCGGCGATCCTCCTGGCGAGAGGCCGCTTCGACTTGAGTGCGGCGCGCCCGGGGTCAACGTCCGAAAGGTTGCGGATCGCGTCGAGCACGGCCTTCTTCCGTGCCGTGCATTCCGGAGCAGAGAGGAATTCGCGGGCATATGTTTCCGCGTTCCGCACGACGGGCCCAAGCTCTTCGAGTGCGAAAGGCTTCAAAACCGCGTCATAACCTCCCGCCGTAATCACGCTTTCCCATTCGGAGGCAAGGCGCACCGGAACGGCCACGATCACGGCCGTCTCCGGAAAACGCTCCGAAGCCTCTCGGATGGCGCCGGGCCACGTTCCCTCCAGGAAGGAATGATCCACCAGCAGCACCCTGGCGCCAACGGTTTTGACGAGCGCGACGGCCGCTTCCAGACCGGCAGCGCAGTGAACACTGACGTTGAACCTCGCGAGAAGAAGCCGGGCGCGTGCGCCGTCGCGAGCGGATGACGTCAGGTACACGCACGAGATCCGTTCCCTGGCGGCCACCTTGGCCCCAAACTGGTACGTCTCCGAACGCTGATCGTCCACGGCCGGAATCACGAACTGCATTTGTGCAATCAAGAACTCGCCCACGGCACCGCTCCTGTCTGGAATCGCTTCACGCTCTCCCAAAGCGATGGACGTGATTGGCGCTGAACTCGGGTACCCCGGCGGCTGGGTATTCGCCCTGCCTGTAAGTGGGGACAGCACGGGTTGCCTAGACCTTATCGCGGGCGTTATTCAAGCTGATGCGGCGGTCTCCCCACGAGATGGATGCCACCCAGTTCGTGGAAGCCAATAATTGACTGCAGTTCAACCAGTCCCCCGTGCGCACAACGAGATAACTGAGGTGCCAGTTCGCGTTGTCGATGATGAAGTCATCGACGCGCCCGACGTCGCCGTCCGTGGCCTCGACCTCGTAGCCGGCCACATCGTTCGCGCTGCGAAGATGCGGATCTTCCTCGGTGTGTACCGGATACTCCCGATGTGGAACCGCGGGGAAGTATACGCCGGCCCAATAGGTCGGCCATCCAAAGTACTCGCTCATCGCGATTTCCTGCTGGCGCGACACCGGCTTCTCCGTGTCGACATCCGGACTGTTCCGCACCTGCTCCCTGGTTAAGTGAGCGTGGAAGCACTTATTGACCCAGTCCGGCTGGTCGATGGCGGTAACCGCAATCAATACTCTTCGGCGCGCAAGCCAGCCTCCGGTCTCGACTACCAGATAGCGAACGGTCCAGGTTTGGTCGTCGAAAAGGAAGTTGCATACGGATCCCATCTCGCCGTCTGTGGCGATGATCGAGGCTCCGGTCAGGGCGTTCAGGCTGTGCAGCATAGTCCTCCATTCCCATCCGGTGAACCGCTGCCGGTGCCGCCTTCCGGCAATCCGGCGCAGCATGGACCTCCTCTCCGGAGGTCCGAGTATATCAACTACAATGGCACTCGGTGGCCCAGCGTAACGGCCAATTCGTGCGCATCTTGCACTGTAGCCGGTAACGATGAAAAAGCTCCTGGTGTTCTTCCTCTGCGCCGCGCCCGTCATCCGCGCGGCCGACTATGCGGTAGGCGCCGACCTGTCGTTTCTCAAACAGGCTGAGGACCGCGGCACCGTTTTCAAGGACAACGGCCTCGCGAAGCCCGGCCTCCAGATCTTCAAGGATCACGGCTACAACTGGATCCGTCTACGCATCTTCCACACCCCGACCCAGCTTCCCAACAACCTCGAATACACCGTGGCGCTGGCAAAAGCGGCGAAACAACTGGGCTACAGGTTTCTGCTCGACTTCCACTACTCAGACACCTGGGCCGATCCCGGCAAGCAGTTCATCCCCAAGGCATGGGAGAAGATGACACACGCCCAAATGGTGGCTGCTCTGCACGACTACACCCGCGATACCATTCAGGCGTTTCGGGAAGCCGGCGCCCTCCCGGACATGGTTCAGATCGGCAACGAAATCACCAACGGAATGCTCTGGCCCGATGCCAAACTGCCCGATCATTGGGACCAGTTCACGGACTTCATCAAGGCGGGGATCGCCGGGGTCGAAGCAGGGCGGGCCGATCAGTCGCGCCCGCGCATCATGATCCACATCGACAAAGGCGGAGACAAGGCGGCCACCGGTAAGTTCTTCGACAAGCTCAACAGCTATCACGTGGACTATGACGTGATCGGACAGTCGTATTATCCGTGGTGGCACGGCAGCCTGCTCGATCTGCGGGAGAACCTGGCGTTCATGGCCAAGACCTACCATAAGGACGTCATCGTGGTGGAGGCCGCGTATAACTGGACGCCTGGAAACTACCGCAACAAACCGGCGCCTTTCCCCGAAACGCCCGAGGGGCAGCGAGATTTCTGGGACGAAGTCAACCGGATGGTGATGTCCGCGCCGGATGGCCGCGGCATTGGGGTCTTCTGGTGGGAGCCCGCCGTTGCCGGCGGACTGGGCAGCCGCGGCTTCTTCGACCGGGAAGGAAACGCTCTCCCGGTGATGACGGTGTTCGACAAATTCACCAGGCACTGAGGCGCGTAAGACGGGATGCGCCCCGTGTGAAACAGATATCCTTCACGCCGACGCAATTTGACCGTGGAAGGGATCGGCGCCGATCGTTCCCACGAGTTCGCACAAGTAGGAAGGGGCGCTCACCCGCGCCAATTGCCCGCGCGCCTCGGCGAGCCGGCACTGGATATCCAGCCCGTCCGTGGCTTTGGCTGCGCCGCCCGCGGCAAACTCGTCGAGGGCGCGCACATGGCGCGTCCAGAGTGCCACGTCGCGCGCCTGTTTGGTCTCGAGCCGCTCGCGATACCAATCGCTGGCCAGAAGTGACTCGCGCGTGAAGAGCGCGCGCAACCCCGGGTCGTCCACCAGTTTTCCCTGGTAGGAGCCGTGCGCCATGATGTGGAGCAGCGCCCGGAGCGGCGGGCAGGCTGCTTCCACGCTGCCATCTTCGAAGTACTGGCAGGCGACGCGAGTCTGGGCTTCCACGATGGCGTCCACCCCGGCAGCGAACAAATCGAGATCCTGCTTTTCCGGCCGGAGCAGTTCCTCCGTAAAGACAGCGTCCGGTGTTTCAAACAGGCGGCCGAGGAAACGATCCACAAAGGAAGAGGTGATGCGGTAGCCCAGCCGGCTTGCCAGGATGGTGCGGCCGTCCAGACAGAAATCGGATACCTTTTCCAGGTAGCCGTTGGCGATCAGGAATGCGGGATCGCGCTCGGCGACCCGCATGCGGCACCAGATCTCGGGAGCCAGAAGGCTGACATCGTGATCCACGCGGAAATATGGTCCCACGAAGCCGGCCGAAGTCGTGAACCCGGCATAGCCGGTGAGGATGAACGACACGAGGGCATTGTTCAGATCCACGACCGGCCACACTGCATTGAATGGCCCTTTGGTGAGCGCTCCCTCGGTTCCGAAACCAGTGGTGGCCGGCGACTTTCCCGTCAGGCTGCAAACGAAGTCCATGAACAGCTCCGGAAGTTCCTGATAGTGGATCGGGCTGTACACCGCGAGCGGCGGCACACCGGCCTTGGTGTCGGGTGGGTTATTCCTTCGGCCCGCCAGGACTGCATTCACGGGCAGGTAGACCGGCCGGTCCTCCGGGATCTCGCGTTCCAGGCGGGCGGTCATGTGAGCGAGGTGGAGGTCGCGCGGGTTCACCAGGTCAGGCCTGCGCTGCAGGTAGCGAGGGTTGGTGGAAGGCGCGCCGTTGACCAGCCGCGGATGAGCGGAAGAGACTACGTATTCGGTCTCGGGCTGCTCTACATACCGTTCCAGAAAGCGCCTCATCGGCTCCGAGTATTGATCGAACTCCACGACGTGCTCTACCAGCGCGCGGGCCCGGTCGATCGACAGCGGCTCGAAGTTGGAGAGGAAGTTTCCGGATCCTGCGATATCCCACTCCGCCTGAATATCCAATCCGCGATGAATCGCGTCATCCGGACGCTGGAAAAGAAGGCGCTCGCAGTTGGCCACCAATTTGACGCTGGGGTGAGAGTACGCAGGGTCCAGATTGTTCAGGCTCTCACGGGGAAGGACTCGCGAAGCCGTAATGTCGTCTTCCATTTGGACCTTGGCAGCCGGCGCGAAATCCGGACGCAGTTTGTAGATGCGCCAGGCGCCCTCCCGGTCATAGCCGACTCTCAGGTAGTTACTGACGAGCCTCTGATTGTCGAATTTCAGTTCGTGACCCAGAAAGCCGTTGATGCGGTCGACGGTAAAATGCTCACGCCAGTTATCTCCCCATTCCGCGCGGTAATACCGTTTCACCGTGAATACGAGCTGGCGGATCGTCTGCGAGAGTTGCCGGGTCCAGGCGTTGTGCTCCTCGGTGTATTGAGGGGCTGGAGTGAGCAACTGGATGACGGAGCCGAGCGACCTGGCGGAGCTGAGGATCGGGCGTCGCGAGCGTTCGTCCGGCGCGCGATTCCGGTAGATGGACGAAAAGTCGCGCTTCAGAATCTCGGCCACCTGTTCCACATCGCGGTGATAATCCTTGACGAAGACGGGGCCCTTGAGAACCACACTGGCGATCGACTTCGAGATTTCGGACTTGCCTCCTCCGGAGACCGTGCACGGTTTGTGACACAGGGTACCGCGCGGCCGCGAGCCGACCAGGCGCCAAGCCGTGCCCGCGATTTGCTTCTTCAGGCGGACGAGAAAACCCGAAGGAAGAACGTAAACCGCGCCCGCGTGCAGGCCCAGGCGGGACTCTGCATCCCCGTGGGGCCAGGTGACGAAGCCTTCCCGCGAATGGAACGCGGCGTTTTCCGGGACGTAATAAACATCGGGGAACTTCCGGTCGACCGCATAGCCTTCGGGATGTTGCTCCACCAGATTTCCGAGCAGCTGCATGGCGGCGGCAAAGGACGCCTTCTTGAGGCTGACGGTCCGGTCGGCATAGAAGTCCTGGCCGAGCACGTAAGTGGCGAATGCGAGAGCGCCGCCCGCGTGTTCCTCTTCGCAGCCGCCGTAAAGATTGGCGGCGAAACTGATCTGCGTTTTCACTTCTTTCTTGCAGTAGCCGAAATAATTGTCGGCGATGATCGTCACCATCACGCCGCGGTGGTCGCGGCAAGTCACCTTGAAAGCGCGGCCGGCATTGTAAGGCTCGTCGTCCTGCTTCCAGCACATTCCGTCGCGGCGCTGGCGCTCGGTTGCCTCGCTGACGTGGGGCAGCCCCAGTTCCTTCTTGGGAATGCCCACGAGGTGCGGCGCCAGCACTACGCACCCGGTGTGCCCGGTCCAGTGGAGGGCGTCGAGTGCCGCGTCGTTTTCGGGAAGGTAAGGGTCTCCGGCATTCCCGAAGATACTCTCCACGAAATCGAGATTGCTTACCAGGCTTGCCGGCGCGAAGAAACGGATTTCCATCGTCTTGTCCGGATCCGTGCCCGCGGCGGGGCAAACCAGCGGCCGGAGCAGGAGGGAGACCCAGCATCGGCATCCTTCCTCTTCGCTACCGGTGAAAGGCAGCCGCAGCAGATCCGGCGGAGGTCGCAGGGCCGCGGCCCACAGCGCTGCAAAAGCTCTCTTTGGAACGCCCGTCTTATCTGCGGGTATCGGGAAGCCGCCCTCGGCAATGTGGAACAGTCCTTGCGTGGTACGCCGATCGCTGCTGGGATTGTGGAGCACTCCCTGGGGCACGCGGTAAGAACGGAGATAGCGCGACGTGAAGCAATCGGAATCGAAGGGAAGCGACATTATGCGCGCCATTCCTGCGCGGTCGAGGACCATGGCGTCGGCCGGCAGTCGCGCCGCGCCTCCGGGCGAGACGTCGGCCAGATAGGCGTCAAGAAAGGTTTGGACGCGGATGTCCGCCGGACACAACGGGCTGCCCAGAAGCAGGTTCTTTTGGCGATAATTCCGCAGCAGCGGCCGCGCAATCTCCAGAAACTCCGAGCTGCCGGCTTTGCGGCCCACAGGCTGGCCGAGGGCCGCCAGCTTCAGACTAATGTACTGCTCCAACTCCTCATTTTGCGGGTGGCCTTGACGCATCGCGGGAGGGGCCGGTATATCCATTCAATCCACTCCATCAATCATGAAATCCAGGAAGGACGAATACGAGGTCCCCTAGAACGAGCCCGGTTCCGAGCGTTCTATTAGCTTAGTATAGAAGCCGGGAATTCAACAACGTCGGCGCTCGGATGATTCGATCCGTCTGACGGCGCTTCCGGCCTGGTTTGGCTATACTTGAGCCAAGTATGGCCGGCCCCATCCCAAGCTTTTGGCGGCGCGTTAGTGATGGAGTGGCACTCGACCAGCTCTGGTCACAATTCCACGCCGACGCCCGCGCCAGCTACCAGTTGTACGCCGCCGAGATCGACTGGACCCGCCGGGAGGGCGAATCGCGCGCCAGAAGATTCTTCCGCGTGGCCAGGGGAATGTTCTGGGCGATCATGATGAAGCTGTCGCCCGGGCGCCGCGTGCTCTTCCTCGTTTCGCTGGTGCTGCTCGTCTTTCCGGGAATCCAATTCCGCTCCGGTGATACCGAGGTCAAATTGAACGACCTGGCCTTCTTTGGCGGGGCGGGAATGCTCGTGCTCCTCGCGCTGGAGCTGGCCGATCGCGTCACCATGAAGCGCGATCTGGAGATCGCCCGCGAGATTCAAGGCTGGCTCATGCCCACCGCCCCGCCCCGCGTGCCCGGCGTGGATATCGCGTTTACCACCCGTCCCGCGAACACCGTGGCCGGGGACTACTACGACGCCTTTTTCCGCGTGCCGGGCGGCCGCGAGCGCCTGCTGCTGGTGGTGGCGGACGTGGCTGGAAAGAGCGTTCCCGCGGCCCTGCTGATGGCCACCCTGCAGGCCAGCCTGCGCACCCTGGCCGCACTGCCCGGGTCGCTACTCGAACTCGCCGCGCGCCTGAACCAGTATGCCTGTGCGCAAAACCTAGGCGGACGCCGTTTCACCACGGCATTCCTGGCGGAGCTGGAACCGGAAACCGGGCAAATGACCTATGTCAACGCCGGCCACAACTGGCCCGTGCTGCGCCGCGCCTCCGGTGCGGTCGAACGCCTGGAGACCGGGGGCCTTCCGCTAGGCATCCTCGCGGGATCCGTCTACCAATCCGGCGTCACGAATCTCTCCCCCGGCGACCTGCTGCTGATCTTCACCGACGGGCTTGTGGAAGCCGAAGACGACCGCCAGCAGGAATACGGCGAAGAGCGCATGCTGGCGATGCTCGCGAGCCAAGGCAGGGAAAGCGCCGGCGAAGCGCTCAAGAGGATCATGGCTTCGGTCGACTCGTTCGTGGGGTTTACCCGCCAGCACGATGACATTACGTGCATGGTGGTTCGCGCCGGCGTGTAGGCCTATTTGAGATAGCGCGCCACGTTCTCCTTCGTCACCAACTGGAAGGGGATCATCACCGTCTTCTGATAGGGCTGCTTGCGGGCAATCGCCACAGCGGTCTCGACCGCGGCCGCGCCCTGCCCCCTGGCGTCCTGAAACACCGTGGCATCCAGGCGTCCGTCGCGTACCGCTTGCAGCGCGTCGGCGATGGCGTCCACGCCGACGACCACCACCTTGTTCTTCCGGCCGGCCTGCTCGAGCGCCATCAGAGCGCCCATCCCCATTTCGTCGTTCTGCGCGAACACCGCGTTGATGCGGTCGCCGTAGGACTGGATCCAGTTTTCCATCAGTGACATGGCCTCGGCGCGGTCCCATTCCGCGGTCTGTTCCGCCAGGAGTTTCAGGCCGGGGTAGCGAGCCAGCACTTCGCGCGCGCCCTGGTCGCGCTCGATCTGGGCTGCCTGCCCCATATAGCCGTGCATCATCAGCACGTTGCCCTTGCCGCCCAGGCGCTGCGCAATATATTCCATGGCGATGCGCCCGGACTCTTCGTCGCGCGAGCCGACGAACGCCGTCGGCGCCACGCGGGTTTCCGAGTTCACGTTGACGATCGGGATGCCCGCCGCGAGGGCCTTCTCCACCGCGGGAGAACTGGCCTCGACCTCGCAAGGGTTGAGAATGATGACGTCCACCTTCTGCGCAATAAATGACTCCACCTGTTCCACCTGCCGGTTGGCGCTGCGCTGCGCGTCATTGACGACCAGGTCCACGCCGAGCGCCCGCGCCTTCTCCTGCATCGCCTGATTCAACATGACGATGAACTCGTTGGAGAGATTGAGCAGCGAGACGCCGATGACCGGGCGCCGGTTGCCGCCTTCGGTGGCCGGTCTGCCGCCCGAACAGCCTTCAAAAGCGCAGGCCGCGGCCAGTACGGCAAGCAGAGTCTTTCTATGAATCATCGGTTCTTGCTCCGGTCCAGCCACACGGCGCCCACGATAATCACGCCCTTGATGACCTGCTGGTAATAAGAGGATACATTGAGGAGGTCGAGCCCGTTGTTGATCATGCCGATCAGCAGCGCGCCCAGAATGGTTCCGCCAACGCCTCCCACGCCGCCGTTCAGGCTCGTGCCGCCGATGACAACGGCCGCGATCGCGTCCAGTTCATAGCCGATGCCGGCGTTCGGCTGGCCGGTCGTGATGCGGGCCGCAAGCACCACGCCCGCCAGTCCTGAGAGAGCGCCGCACACCGTGTAGGCGGCAGTCTTTACGCCGCGTACGCTGATTCCGGAGGCCCGGGCAGCGTTCTCGTTTCCGCCGATGGCGTAGACGTACCGCCCCCATCGCATGTTCTTCAGAAAAATGTGCGAGAGCAGCGCCACGGCGAAGAAGATCAGGATCGGAACCGGCACGGCCGCGATGTCGCCGCTGCCGATTCGCGTAAACGCCTGCGTCAGGTTGGAGACCGGCCGGCCGCCGCTCGCCAGCAGGGCCAGGCCGCGCGCCGAGGTCATCATCCCCAACGTGGCAACGAACGGCGCAACGCGCCCCAGCGTCACCATGAAGCCATTGGCGGCGCCGCAGACCGCTCCCGCCAGAACTCCCATCAGCACAGGCACCAAAAAGGTATGCTCCCCGGGGTGCGCAAAAGAGGCCGCCACGACGCCGGTCAGCGCCACCACTGAGCCGAGCGAAAGATCCACGCCGCCGGTCAGCAGGACGTAAGTGACGCCCACCGCCAGGATGCCGTTGATCGAGATCTGCCGCAGGAGATTCACCAGGTTGGCGACCGTCAGAAATCCCGGCCGCGCAATCGAGAGCACCGTCATCAGCAACGCTAATGCGATCGCCAGGCCCAGTTGGGCGGGCCATGGCTTCCGCGCCCTTGCCGCGGATTTCGATGCTTGCGCGATCTCCGGTTGCATGGTTTCTTCAGTTTGGCATGGCGTACCGGAGAATCTCCTCCGGCGTCACGTTCTGCGGCCGCACCTCCGCAGCCACCGTTCCCTCGCGCATCACCAGGATGCGGCTGCTCAACGAGAGGATTTCGTTCATTTCGGAAGACACCAGCAGGATCGCCTTCCCTTCGCGGGCAAGGCGTGTGATGAGGGAATAGATTTCAGCCTTGGCGCCTACATCGATTCCGCGGGTCGGCTCGTCCAGAATGAGCACCTCGGGATCGGTCAGCAGCGCCCTGGCGAGCACGACTTTCTGCTGGTTGCCGCCGCTCAGGTTCTTCACGGGTTGATTCCGGCCCGAGGCCCGCACGGAAAAGCGGCGGATCTGTTCGTCGGCGGCTGCTGCTTCGGCGCCCGGCCGCAACATCGGGCCCCAACAGTAGCGGCGCAGGCTGGAGAGGGTTACATTCTCCTGGATCGACAGATCCGGCACGAACCCGAATTCCTTGCGATCTTCCGTGACCATTGCGATTCCAAGCGCCAGCGCGTCTGCCGGCGATCCGATCCGTGCCGGCCGGCTGCGGATCAGAATTTCGCCTCCGGTGGCCGGAGCCAGGCCGAAAATGGCCGATGCGACATCTGTCCGTCCGGCTCCCACCAGTCCGGCCATACCCAGAATCTCGCCGCGGCGTAGTTCGAAGCTGACGTCGCGAAACCGGCCTTCCCTCGTCAGCCCGCGCACTTCGAGAATGACTTCGCCCGCCTCGGCCGGGTCTGCCGCGAGAGCATCGAGCGAACGACCCACCATCATCGCAATCAACTGGTTTTCATCGAGTCCAGCCGCCGGGCGGGTCGCGACGTGCCGGCCGTCGCGCATCACCGTGACGGTATCGGCCAGGCGGAACACTTCCTGCAGGCGGTGTGAAATGTAAATAATAGAGACGCCGCGGCGCTTCAGGTCGAGCATGAGGTCGAACAGCCGTTCGGACTCGCGCGCCGACAGCGCGGAAGTCGGTTCGTCCATGATGATCAGGTCTGCATGCCTGCCGAGCGCTTTGGCGATCTCCACGGACTGTTGCTCCGCGAAGGTCAATTCACGCATGCGGCGCGCCGGATCCACAGGGACTCCCAGACGGCCCATTAACTCGCGTGCTTCGCGGTTCATCGCAGGCTTATCGAGCCATCCGGGGAGCCAACGCACCGGTTCCCGGCCCATGCAGATGTTCTCGGCCACGGTGAGGTCGGGGAATGGCAGAAGCTCCTGGTGGATCATCGCGATTCCACGTCCGTGAAACCGTACCTCACCGGCGTCCGCGCGTTCGTCCCCGGCGATGATCTTCATCAGGGTCGATTTGCCGGCGCCGTTCTCACCGGTGACAGCGTGGACCTCCCCCTTCCGGACGGTCAGCCGGGCGCCGTCGAGGGCCTGGATGCCCCAGAACGATTTGGCAACTCCTTCGACTTCGAGTACCGGATCCATGGCGCGTTGAAACGTCTCAAGCTTGGCCAGCGTATACCTCCGGGATGCTGATTGTCAAACCGTGCCCGCCGGTAACCGGCGGCGAAGCACAAGCGCCTTCAAGTAACATTGAGAATGACTCTACTGGAGGGTTCGTGACAGAGGGAACGAAAAGGGACTACGCGCTACTGTGGTTGAGGCTGGCCGTGGGCGGCATTACGTTCGGCCTTCATGGAGCCGCCAGGCTGGGAAAGCTCTATCACTACTTCGTGCTCGGCCAGCCGTGGCCCTTCGTCGGACTCGTGCACCGGATCGGATTCCCCGTCCCCGTGGTGTTCGCCGTGGCGTCCTCTCTGGCCGAATCGATCTGCGCGCTGCTGGTGATTACCGGCCTGTTCACGCGATGGGCCGCACTCGCGCTTGTCATCAATATGAGCGTCGCCACGGGATTCGAGATTTCGAAAGGCGGCAGCGGCGCCGAACTTCCTGCGATATACCTCATCGCAAACATCGCGGTTGCCATTGCCGGCTCGGGCCGATACTCCCTCGACGAGTGGCGGAAGGACCGCCGCGAAAAGGCGGGCGTCCTCAGTCCGGCGGCGTCCTAATTCCCCAGCACCAGCACACCCCAGGGCCGTTCGCCGACCTTTACCTTTTTGAGCACTGTGCCGCTCGCCACGTTCACGATGGAGACATCATTGGACGGCCCGTTCGCAGTGTAAAGCAGCTTCTCGTCCGGCGAAAGCGCGATCCCCCATGGGCGGTTACCCACTTCGAACGAGGAGAGGATCTTTTCGGTAGCCGTGTCCAGCACCATCACCTTCTTGCCGCGTCCCGTGCTGACGTAAAGGCGCGAGCCGTCCTTCGTCATCGCCATCCCCATCGGTTTCGTGCCCTCGCCCATCGGGATGGCGTGAGTGCACTCCAGTTTGGCGGTGTCGATCACGCTGACCGCTGCATCGTTTTCGTCGGTGACATACGCCTTCGACCCGTCCGGGAGAAACGCGATCCCGCGAGGACGCCGCCCCACCTTGATGGTTTTCACTGCCTGGCCCGCCGCGATGTCGACTACCGTGACCGTGCCCTTATCCTCGGAAGTCACGTAGACGAACTTGCCGTCCGGGGTCAGGGTCACGCCCTCCGGTTCCGCGCCGGTCGGGATTGTCTTCAGGACGGTGCCGTTCGCCGGATCCACGAAACTCACACCCGCGGCATCTTCGTTTGAAACGTAAAGAATCCCGTCTTTTCCCACCGCGAACTGCTCCGGATCGGAGCCGCCGGGAACCTTGCGCAGCATCTTGTTCTGCGCCACATCGAAGACCCCGATGCCGTCCGCGCTCTTGTCGGGCGGCGGCAGGGTGCTCTCATCCACTCCCGGCGGTGCCAGCGGCGATCCGCTCAATGCCACAAAGATGGTCTTTCCATCCGCGCTGGGGTGAATGCCCCGCGCGCGCTTTCCGAGCGGCACCGTGGCGATGGCCTGCATGGTGGAGGGATCGATCACCGTCAAGTCGCCCGACGACTCGTTGGTGACGTAAACACGGTACGTGGGACCCGAAGGGCCATGGCTGCAACCTGTCACCAGCGCGGCCAGTAGCAACGGTACCGCGAGCTTTCCGGAATTCGTCATTACGCGTAGATTCCTTTCGCTTGCTCGATCATCCCCGCTAGCGATAGGTGAAGTCTACTGCGGCGGATCCGGATGGCGCAACATGCGCCTGCGCCGTCTGCTCGCCGAGTTTCTCGTGCCACACACCGATCGTGTAATCGCCGGGCGGAACGTTCTTCCATTCAAAGGATCCGTCCGCCCCGGTGACTGCGAAATACGGATTATCCACCACGCCGATATAAGCGTGCATCCAGGAGTGAACGTTGCACTTGATCGGGATCATGATTTCCGGGCGAACCAGTTTGTGCCGGACATCCGGCGCGTTGGGCGACTGCTGCTGGTTCCACTCGTAGTTATTCTCCGGCATGAGATGGATGTTATGTGAGACGGAATCGCTGTTTCGAAGATCCAGGCTGCCCCCAGCCTGCACCCCACTCACGCGCGGCACGAACATGCACCCATGCTGGTCAAGAACCACCGGCTGTGTTGAAGGCTCGAACTTCTTTCCTTCGAGGCCTGACTTGATGTAGACGAATGCGTTCTCCAGTCCCCCATGTTTTCCCACCATCACCGGCTCGTCATAGGCTGGGTTGCCCGCGTGCGCTTTTTGGCAGCCGGCGTCCGACTCCATGTCGATCACCTTTCTGGTAGGCTTCGGTCCACGATAAAGAACCGTTCCGTGGATGACTCCGGCGGTCGCCGGATCGACATGAAAGTATTGGACGGCTTTCGGCAGTTCCGCGGACTTTGCGGGAGGGCTGGATTTCCCGCATCCCGTGGCCAGCAGTACCACTGCAAAGAGGATGGCCTCTTTCATGACTCAGTTTGCCTGGTGCGGCCTGCCCAGGGGAGCCTGCGGATTCCCCGGCCCGAAGTGCTTGAGCATCACCAGGTCCTCCCGGTCGCTGCGGTTCGTGACCTTCACTCCTTGGCGCGCCGCCTCCGCCGTGACAAACAGTTCGTCCTTGGTCATCTGCCCGTACCGGATCAGCGTCGGCGTCTCCACCTCCTGCTTCCCGATGCTCCCATATCCCTGCACCACGATCGTCCCGTACGCCTCCGCGTCCCGGATCGTCACCGTCCGCCCCGGCTTTACCGTCAACTCCTTGGCCGAGTAGAACGGCGTCGAGTATACGATCCAGTTCTCCACGTATCCCGCCTCCGCCATCGCCCCCGGTTCCCCAGCCGGCGCCGGATCGAACTGCCGGTGCTTGCCGAACTCCGGATCCGTGTTCTTCTCCCAGTCCAGCATGTCCAGCAGGTAATCCAGGTCATGATGATGATCCACCGGCACGTCTTTCACCAGCAGGTCCCATGGAACCATCCGCCCTTCCACTAACGACTGGTACATCGCAAACACATCCGAGTTCACCTGCGGCTCGTAAGTCACTAACGACCCCGGCGCGTGCAGAATCCCCGGATCGATCTGCCATCCGCTCCCGGGCTTCAACTTGTATGCCCGCGAATGGTACAGGATCCCGTTGTCCCCTTCGTTCCACCGCTCCAGGCACCGCCGCACGTCCTCCCGCGTCGTCCCCGGTTCCAGCCCCATGAACGTATACGGAAAGTTGTTCCCGTGAAAGTTGTACTGCGGCGGGAAGTAATAGGCCTCCGGCTTCCCCTTCTGCCCCACCCGCGCCGCAAACTCGTCGGTCTGGTGCAGGTGATGCGGAATCGGTCCCAGGTTGTCGAAAAACTTGCACAGCAGGTTCCAGCCACCTTCCCGCTGCATCACATCTGCGCCCAGGATCAGGTCTCCCACCGTCTCGATGGCTTCCTTCAGCAGCACCTTGCGGCCTTGAAACTCGATGTAACTCAACCCTTCGTCCGGGGCTGTCAGCGGCCCGTTCGCCGCCTTGGTGGTGGAGGCGAACCAGCGTTCGTCGATTCCGCCGCGCTCCGCGCCCAGGATGTACAGGTCGCGCGGGTCGAGTTTGAGCCGTCCGCCGGGCATGAGGAACGAGCGCGGCACCCAGCAGGGCGCCAGCCGCACGATTCCCTCGCCGGCCGCTATCGCTTCTCGAATCAGACTTGCTCTGGATGTTACCGGATCAGATTGAAGACCGGAAGTCTGCTCTGCCTGAGGAGTCATAATGATGGCCTAGGTCCTCTCTCGCGTCCGGCTTCGTTGCCGCCGGCGCACGCTTGATTGCTGCAGTCAAGTTGGTTTCTGTAGCGTACTGCCGCCATCGAGGGCATGTCAAGTCGTTTCCTTAATCCGCGACTTTTCTGTTGACATCGCCGGGAGGCGGATATATGCTGATGCCATTGCTGGTCTCTTGATACGTTTCAAGGGAGCGGGGAATGAGAGCGATGAGGTGTCGCTAACGGCGTCGCAAACGGGGCGATTCCGCAACTCCCTAATGGCGTGAAATCGCCACTACGTTCGTCAAGCCAACCTATAACTTGCGCCGGGGTGCTCGCGGAGCGGCACGAAGCTTTTCCGCCCAGGCGGGATCGTTGTGTCTCTTGCGGCAACGCAATCACGGGAGTAGGGGTGTGCTATGAAGAACGTCCGCCTTGTCGCAACGGCGATTTGTTTCGCGTTGGCTCTGCTGCCGGCGCTTCGCAGTCAGAGTGTTACCGGCCAGATTACGGGGACTGTTACGGATTCGACCGGCGCCATCGTGGCCGGCGCCGGTGTTCAGTTGACCCACGACCTCTCGCACCAGACTCGCTCGTTTGTCACCGGATCGAGGGGCTCGTTCATATTTACCGGTCTCGTGCCGGGTGCCTATAGCCTCCAAGTCTCGGTGCCTGGATTCAAAGCCTACGACCAGAAATCGATTGTAGTCAGCCCGCAGGAAAGAGTAGACTTGCACCAGATCAGACTGGAGGTCGGTGATGTAACCACCACCGTATCGGTCGAGGCGTCGACCGTACACGTGGCCACCGACAGTTCCGACCGCTCCGTGAATATCGATCTGCGTCAGATCGAGGACACCCCGACGCGGGGCCGCAACCCGCTGTCGCTTATCATGACCCTGCCGGGCGTACAGACCGTTGCTTCCAGCGATTATCGAGGCTGGTCCGGCGGCGGGATTCCGGGGGTCAACGGCGGCCGCACCGGCCAGGTGATTCTGAACCTCGACGGCGCTGCCAGCCAGGACTCCGGAAACCTCAACCCCGGCTACATCGCGCCGAGCGTCGATGCCATCGGCGAGGTGAAACTGCTGGTCTCTAACTACACCGCTGAGTACGGGGGCCGCACCGGCGGCCAGTTGACCTTCACCACCAAGAACGGAACCTCGCAATTCCACGGCACCGCCTACTATTACTGGCGGCACGAGATGTTCAACGCCAACGAGTGGTTCAATAACAAACTGAACGTGCAGAAGCCGAAGTACCGCTACCAAAACCCGGGCGGCACCTTCGGCGGTCCGCTCATCATTCCCGGCACCAACTTCAACAAGAGCCGCACCAAGCTGTTCTTCTTCTTTTCCTGGGATTACCTTCGGAACAAGAACACCATCGACAATCAGTACACCATGCCTTCCGCTTTGGAACGTCAGGGGGATTTCTCGCAGACCGTTACTACGCAGGGCGTGCTGGTTCCGATTTACGACCCCAACACCGGAGCCCCATTTCCCGGAAACAAGATCCCGGCGAACCGGATCAGCCCGGCGGGCCTTGCGATGTTGAACCTGTTCCCGCTTCCCGACCCGTTGGGGCTGAATCTTGACCCGACAGGCCAGCGGCAATATAACTTCCGAGCGATCCTTCCGCAATCCCGTCCTAACGAGGACAAGATCTTGCGCGTCGACTACAACATCACGCCCAAGCTCCAGACTTATGTCCGTCTCCTGCAGGATTACCAGGCAGTTGACGGTTACGCCGGAACAGTCGGCCCCTCGGGCGGCCGCTGGGGCCAGTTCGAGCACAGTTACCACGTGCAGGCTGCTGGTGCCGTGGGCACGGCGATCTATACGTTCTCGCCGAATCTGATCAATGAGTTCAGCTACGGCGTGACCCGCGGGCGGCAGGGCGTCAATCCTATCGACCAGGTGGATTCCGCGGCGGTCGGAGGAACAAAGACCTATGCGGACAACCTGCTGCCGCTCAAGGACTCGAACGGCAACGCGATCCCCCTGCCGAGAATCAATCAGGGTAGTAACGTGCTCAACCTTCTGCCGCAGGTCAATTTTGGCTTCCCTTCCGGGCTCAGCGCACAGTCGTCGGGACAGGGCATTTCGAAAGCTCCCAATTTCGGCCATGACAGCCGGTGGCCTTTCACCGGAACCGATATGCTCCAGTCGATCAACGACAAGATGACCTGGGTCAAAGGCGCGCACACCGTCAAAGCCGGCATCTATATCGAACGGATGGCTCGAAACGTCAGCGTGTACTCCACTTACAACACGGCGGGAACTTACTACTTCGGTTCTGACCGCGCCGCCGCGCTCGACACCGGTTACCCCTACTCGAATGCGCTGCTCGGCAGCATCTTCGCCTATGGCGACGACAACAAGAAGCAGGTGAACCACGCACGTTACACCCAGATCGAGTGGTTCGCGCAGGACACCTGGAAAGTCAACCGCCGGCTGACCCTCGACATCGGCTCGCGGTTCTACCGGGTGGGCGACCTGTATTCAGCCGGCGCAACCCTGGGATTGTTCAGCCAGTCGGCCTACGACCCCAACAAGGCGGGCCAGCTCCTCTATCCTGCTCTGGTGAACGGCAAGAAGGCGGCCATCAATCCGGTCTCCGGTGCGGTATTCCCCTACGTGCGGCAGGGGACCTTCGACACCGCCTCATATCCCGCCGGCGGCATCCCGTTTTCCGGCATCAAGCAGTATGACAGCCACTTCTTCCACACACCGCCGATCCAGGTCGGACCTCGTGTAGGCTTCGCCCTGGACGTGTTCGGAAACGGCAAGACCGCCCTGCGCGGCGGCTTCGGCATCACGGTCGGCCGCAACTGGACCGTCGACAACATCGGAGCCACCGGGGCCGGCACCGGCCCGATGGCCGCACCTCCCAATTTCCAGGCGCCCGTTGTGCTCTACACGGACTTCGCCACCCTGGCCAATGCCCAAGCCTATTTCACGCCGCAAAACGTCCTCGGCGGATCTCAGGACCAGAAGACTCAGACCACCTATAACTGGAGCTTCGGCATTCAGCACGACATCGGCCATGGCATGATCGTCGAAGCATCTTACGTGGCCAACGCCCTCCGTCACGGATACGGACAGGCGATCGATTTCAACGCCGTGCCGCCATACACGACGTGGAATCCGACCAGTGGCGCAAATCCGCTATACCGCGACCCTACCAGCAGCGGCTTCTACTCCACCAATCTCATCCGGGCAATGGTCGGCTACTCCGGCTTCGGAAGCATCCCTCTCTGGACCTACAAGAACAGCAGTTCCTACAACTCGCTTCAGATTCAGTTGAACCGGCGTATGGGGCGGCTGCAATGGAATGCGAACTACACCTGGTCGAAGACCATCATTTACAGCTTCAACCAGTGGGTAAATACGCAACTCGACAAGAATGTGGTCAATCGCCCGCAGGCTGTCAATTTCAACTTCGGCTACGAGGTTCCCGACGGCAGCCGTCTCTGGAACAATGCGTTCAGCCGCCAGGCCCTGAACGGCTGGCGGATCAACGGTAACGGTGCCATCTACGCCGGCAACCCCTTCACCGTAACTTGCGGGTCCCAGAGCGCACCTCCGGGCTACTGGACGGGCACACCGACCGGCGGCATTCCGTTCCGCTGCCAGATGGGGAACAATACTTTTCTCCCCAACGGGCAGGTTCCCAAGGCGACGGAAGATCCCGCGCTGCAGTGGGCGCTCAATGCCGCGAACTTCACGCTGCCCTCGGCCGGGTCCCTCGGTATCGGCAATACGCCTCCGACCCTGTTCTATGGTCCAGGTCTATTTAATATGGACCTCTCGCTGGCGAAGCAATTCAGGTTCGGAAAAGAAGAAACCAAATCTCTGGAACTCCGGGTCGAGACCTTCAATACGTTCAATCACTTCAACCCGAGCAACCCGAACTCGTCGCTCACTTACAACTTCAAGACCGGGGCGCAGACCAACGCGAGCTTCGGCGTCATCAGCAGCTCCCAGGTACAAGCTCGCCGTACGGTCCTCTCGGCGCGCTTCCGGTTCTGAGTCCACAGACACAAATGGCCGCCGGCTTTCGGGCCGGCGGCCGACTCTCTTCTCGGTTTCTCTTCAGTTGTCCTGCCCCGGTCGTCCAATTGGCGCCTGCGGATTGCCTGGCCCGAAGTGCTTGAGCATCACCAGGTCTTCCCGGTCGCTGCGGTTCGTGACCTTCACTCCCTGGCGCGCCGCATCCGCCGTGACAAACAGTTCGTCCTTGGTCATCTGCCCGTACCGGATCAGCGTCGGCGTCTCCACCTCCTGCTTCCCGATGCTCCCATATCCCTGCACCACGATCGTCCCGTACGCCTCCGCGTCCCGGATCGTCACCGTCCGCCCCGGCTTCACCGTCAACTCCTTGGCCGAGTAGAACGGCGTCGAGTATACGATCCAGTTCTCCACGTACCCCGCCTCCGCCATCGCCCCCGGCTCCCCAGCCGGCGCGGGCTCGAACTGCCGGTGCTTGCCGAACTCCGGATCCGTGTTCTTCTCCCAGTCCAGCATGTCCAGCAGGTAATCCAGGTCATGATGATGATCCACCGGCACGTCTTTCACCAGCAGGTCCCATGGAACCATCCGCCCTTCCACTAACGACTGGTACATCGCAAACACATCCGAGTTCACCTGCGGCTCGTAAGTCACTAACGACCCCGGCGCGTGCAGAATCCCCGGATCGATCTGCCATCCGCTCCCGGGCTTCAACTTGTATGCCCGCGAATGGTACAGAATCCCGTTGTCCCCTTCGTTCCACCGCTCCAGGCACCGCCGCACGTCGTCCCGCGTCGTCCCCGGTTCCAGCCCCATGAACGTATACGGAAAGTTGTTCCCGTGAAAGTTGTACTGCGGCGGGAAGTAATAGGCCTCCGGCTTCCCCTTCTGCCCCACTCGCGCCGCAAACTCGTCGGTCTGGTGCAGGTGATGCGGAATCGGTCCCAGGTTGTCGAAAAACTTGCACAGCAGGTTCCAGCCACCTTCCCGCTGCATCACATCTGCGCCCAGGATCAGGTCTCCCACCGTCTCGATGGCTTCCTTCAGCAGCACCTTGCGGCCTTGAAACTCGATGTAACTCAACCCTTCGTCCGCGGCTGTCAGCGGGCCATTCGCCGCCTTGGTGGTGGAGGCGAACCAGCGTTCGTCGATTCCGCCCCGTTCCGCGCCGAGGATGTACAGGTCGCGCGGGTCGAGTTTGAGCCGTCCGCCGGGCATGAGGAACGAGCGCGGCACCCAGCAGGGCGCCAGCCGCACGATTCCCTCGCCGGCCGCTATCGCTTCTCGAATCAGACTTGTTACCGAATCAGATTGAAGACGGGAGGTCCGCTCTACTTGAGGAGTCATATATGATGTTCCGGTTCCTTCCCGGCGCCTCGCATTGGACCGCAGCGGTGCGCCAGGCTCGATACCGCGGTCGAGAAATTCTTCGAAAAACCAATTCCAGAAACACTTCAGGGGAGGAAGGCGTTGGCTGACCTCCCTCCCCTGAGTTTACCGCTTTGCGAATGGACCCTAGAAACGGAACCTGGCGGAAAGCACCGCGTGGCGTGCCTGCACTTGCGCGCCCTGCACGGTGCCGAAGGACGCATTGGTCTGCGCCCCCGTGCTGAAGTTCCAGGTCAGCGACGTATTCGGATTGTTCGGATTGAAGTGGTTCAGTGTGTTGAAGGTTTCGATTCGAAGTTCTAGGGTCTTCCCCTCCGCGATCTTGGTGATCTTGGCCAGTGAGAAGTCCAGGTTCCACAGCCACGGACCGTAGAACAAAGTCATCGGCGTGTTGCCGATGCCCAGCGAGTTCGCCGCCGGAAGCGTAAAGTTGGCGGCGTTCAAGGGAACCTGCAATCCCGGGTCTTCCGTCTTCGAGGGGTATTGCCCGGAGGGGAGGAAGGTATTGCTCCCCATCTGGCAGCGGAACGGCATGTAGGCGGTCGGCGTGCCAGTCCAGTATTGCGATGGCGCGCCGGTTGAACCGCAGCTCACCCCGTAAGGCGTACCGGAGTAGAAAGCTCCGTCGCCGTTGATGTGCCAGCCGTTGAGGACCGCCTTGGTAAACCCGTTGGACCAGAGCTTACTCCCGTCGGGGAGATCGTAACCGAAATTGAGGTTGACCGCGTGCGCACGGTTGGCGACGTTCTTCATTAGCTGGGCGTTGACAAACTGAAAGAGCCCGGTCTGGCTATCGTTGTTGTAGACGATGGTACGGGAGAAGGTATAGTTGAGGTTCCACTGTAGCCTACCGGCGCGCCGGTTCAACTGCATCTGCAAAGAGTTGTAGTTGTTGGTGTAGCTCTGGGTGAAGTACAGGATATTGCCGAGCCCGGCATAGCCGGTCATTGCGCGGATCAGGTTGGTGGAGTAGAAGCCGGGGTTGGCTGGGTTGGTGGTCGGGTCGACGAAGTTCGGGTTCGGGCAACCGCCCAGGACCGGTTTCGCGCAGCCCGAAGGACTCCATGTAGTTAGCGGCGCGACCGCGTTACCGTCGTACATCTCGCCGTAACCGTGGCGCAGCGCATTGGCGACGTAGGAAACGTCGGCAATCAGACCGTGTGCCAGTTCATGCTGGATGCCTAAGCTCCAGTTGTAGGTCGATTGCGGAATCTCGTTCGGCGATCCTCCGATGACGCCCTGGGGAGTGTAATACGCCTGCGCGCTGGCCAGGTTGTCGAAGTTGGTGTAGAGGATGGTGGGCGCCAGGAAATTCGGCGGCGCCATCATCGGGCCCTGTCCCGCGCTGAGAGCGCCGATGTAGTCCACCGTCCAGTTGCGGCCCACGATGATTCCAAAACCTCCGCGCATGGCGGTTTTGCCGTCGCCGAACATATCCCACGCGAAGCCGACACGCGGCCCCAGTTGAATGGGGGCGACGTTAAAAAAGTGAGTATTGTACTGCTGGATGCCCGACCACGGGTAGCCGTTGGCCGGATAGGAAGCGGTATCGAACGTGCCCTGCCGGACGTAGGGGAAGGTCGCCCCCGTTGCCGGGTTGATGGCAATCTTATCGGCCGTAGGGCAGGTGGCAGAGGTCTGGATCGAACACGCCGGGTAGAGAAGTTGTCCGACCTGCGAGGAGTTGTACTGGCTGGCGTTGAAGAGGCCGAGTGTGGCGCCCTTGGAATTCAGATCCCCGACGCGGTAGAATCGCACGCCGTAATCGAACGTCAGCCGGCGGCTCGCCTTCCACGTATCCTGCAGAAACCACTCGATCTGTGTGTAGCGGGCGTGGTTGACCTGTTTCTTGTTGTCGTCACCGTAGGCAAAGATGCTGCCCAACATCGCATTTGAATAAGGGTATCCGGTGTCGAGCGGGCTGGCCCGGTCGGAGCCGAAGTAGTAGGTCCCGGCAGCGTTGTACACCGAGTACACGCTCACATTACGCGCCATTTTCTCCATGTAGATGCCGGCCTTGAACGTATGTGGACCGGTAACCCAGGTGACTTTGTCCTGGATGGTCTGTAACTGATCCGTGCCGGTAAACGGCCAGCGGCTGTCCAGCGAGAACGTGGGAGCGGCGGTCACGCCCTGGCCTGAGGATTGCGCGCTGAAGCCCGAGGGGAACCCGAAGTTGACCGCCGGCAGCAGGTTCAGGATATTGCTGCCCTGGTTGATGCGGGGCAGCGTGAGGGCGTTACCATTGGCATCCTTGAGAGGTAGCAGGCTCTGCTGGTAGGTCTTGGCGCCGCCGGTCGCCGTATCCGCGCTGGTGTCGCTCAGTGGATTGACGCCTTGCAAGCCTCGAGTGATACCCCAACTGAATTCGTTGATCAGAGTCGGGGAGAACGTGTAGACCAGGGTGGCCAATGCACCCGCCGACTGCACGTGGTAACTGGCCGGAAACTGCCCCCAGGCGCCGCCGGGAGGGTTGACGGTGCCGCCGTAGCCATTCACCGCCTGATAGTCCTGCAACAGACGCACGTAAGTCTGCAACTTGGGCGTAACATTGTAATCAATGCGCAGAACCTTGTCGTCCAGAGGACGGTTCTGGGGCAGGATGGCTCGGAAATTGTATCCCCGCTGCCCCGTGGGGTCGAGCGCCAGGCCCAACGGACTCGGCAGCGGGAACAGGTTCAGCATGGCCTGTCCGGCTGCACTGATCCGGCTGGCAGGAATAACGTTCCCGGGGAAGGGCGCCTGCGTGGTGGGATCGGTGATGGGAATCAGCACGCCGGTTGTGGTGACGCTTTGCGAGAAATCGCCTGCCCGTTCCAGCGCGGTGGGCATGGTGTAGGTATTGTTGATGCTCGTGGCGTTATACAATTTGTCGAACGAGAAGAAGAAGAACAGCTTCTCCCGGTTCTTGTTGAAGCGGGTGCCGGGAATGATCAGCGGGCCGCCGATGGTGCCGCCGGGATTCTGGTAGCGGTATTTCG
Source organism: Bryobacterales bacterium (assembly GCA_963778675.1). Taxonomy (GTDB): domain Bacteria; phylum Acidobacteriota; class Terriglobia; order Bryobacterales; family Bryobacteraceae; genus CAWCDJ01. The sequence goes on along the minus strand of CAVZVI010000013.1, from coordinate 740,320 downwards.
GCTTCTGGACATGCTGTTTGTTATTGAAGAACTCGTTGGCATTCAACATCTCGTGGCGCATGTAATAGTACGCCGTGCCGTGGAACTGGGGCGTTCCGTTCTTGGTCGTCAGGGTCAACTGCCCCCCCGTGCGGCCGCCGTATTCCGCAGTGTAGTTGGACACCAGTAATTTCACTTCGCCGATTGCGTCGACGCTGGGCGAGATGTAGCCGGGATTCAGATTCCCGGAATCCTGGCTCGCGGCGCCATCCATATTCAGAACGATCTGGCCGGTCTGGCCGCCGTTGACTCCCGGAATGCCTCCACCCGACCAGCCCCGATAATCGTTCGACTGCACCGTTTGTACGCCGGGCAGCGTCATGATGATCGAAACCGGGTTCCGGCCACGGGTCGGAGTGTCATCGATCTGTTTCAGATCGATCGCGATCGAACGGTCCGAACTGTCGGTCGCTACGTGCACGGTCGACGCCGTTACTTCCACCGTGCTCGTCACGTCGCCGACCGCGAGCGCGATCTCGTGGAGGTCGACGCGTTCCTGAGCCGCTACTCGAATCGCATGTTGCTCGTAGTTCTTGAAACCTGCCCCGGCGACCTTAACGCTGTAGGCGCCCGGCACCAGGCCGGTAAAGATGAACGACCCGGACCCGCTGGTGCCGAAAGTGCGTTCCTGCTTGGAAAGATCGTTGGTTAAGGTGACCGCCGCGCCGACTACCGCAGCTCCGCTGGCATCGACGACAGTACCCGAAATTTGGCCCGTTACACTTTGGGCATTCGCCGCCGGCAGCATAGCCAGAAGCAGACAGACTAATCCCGCAAACAGAAATCGAGACACGACTAACCTCCCGGACATCCGTTTCGATTGTTTGGATTCGAGCAGCCGCGGGCGAGAGTGCTGCGGCCACCGTTGACGCTGAAAAAGAAGACAAGTACACATGAACGAGAGACACATCCGGTGTCCGGCCGGCGCGGCGTAAATGCAGACAGCCCCATCCTCCGCGACATCCCGGTCGCTCGCATACCCCTTCCCGGCGGATTCATAATCCTTGAAACGATTCAAACCCGCAGTGGAGTCAGCATATAGCGGGGACGTTCCGGTGTCAAGAACAAAGGTGGGCCTTATGTCATTTTTCCTTCGGCCCGGTCTTGTGGGCCCAAGGCCACCCGCTGTACACTGAGAAACGCGAAAACCGCACGACACGAGGTCTGGGATGCGTAAATTACCGGTTATCACTGTGGCTGCTCTGAGCTGCGTTCTCGCTTCGGGGGCCGACTGGCTAACCGATGGCGGCGACGTAAAGCGTGACGCCTGGGCGCGAGACGAGAAGATCTTCTCGACCGCTGACGCCAAGGACATCAAACTCCTCTGGAAGCTCAAGCTGGATAATGAACCCCGCCAGATGCACAATCTCTTCCCGCCGCTGATCATTGACCACCTGAATACGAAGAACGGCGTTCGACAGGTCGCCATCGAAGCGGGTGTTTCGGACAACATTTACGCCATCGACGTCGAAAAGGGCGAGGTCATCTGGAAAAAGCACTTCGAAAGCACCTGGACGCCCCCCGCCAACGGAGGCCGCGGCGGTGGCATCCTCTGCCCGGGCGGTCTCACGGCAACACCAGTAGTAGGCCCTACCTCCACCCCGGGTAAGTACACTGTCTATGTCGCTTCCTGGGACGGCATGCTCCACCAGTTAAACGCAGCCGACGGCGAAGATGTGAAGCCCCCGTCTAAGTTCATGCCACCCAATGGCAAGCCCTACGCTCTCAACTTATTCAAGAATGTAATCTATACCCACACCGCTCAGGGCTGCGGCGGTAACCCGAACATGGTATATGCATACGACCTCGCCACCGACAAGGTCGGCACCTGGGGCCCGGCGGGCGGCGGCATGTGGGGTCGTACCGGCCCGGCGATCAGTTCGGAAGGCGTAATGTATACCGGAACCGGCGACGGCCGCTGGGATCCGGCGGCCGGTACTTATGGCGATGGCATCATCGGAGTCAAACAGAACCCCGACACGAAAGCACTCGAGTTAGTCGACTACTATGGCCCCTCTAACGCGGAGTGGCTGGTGAAGCGCGATCTCGACATGCAGGTCACGCCCGTGATCTTCAACTACAAGGGCAAGGAACTCATGGTGGATGCGGGTAAAGAGTGCCGCCTCTACTTGATGGATACCGAATCGATCGGCGGCGACGACCACCGCACCCCTCTCTATCGCAGTCCGCTCCTCTGCAATGAAGATGTCAATTTCGCCTCGGCGGGCATCTGGGGTTCTCTCGCCTCCTGGGTGGACTCCAAGGGAACCCGCTGGGTGCTCACCCCGATCTGGGGTAAGCCGCACTCGAAGTTCCATACCCCGATCGAACACGGAGAGGTGAAAGACGGCGCCATCGTGGCTTTCAAGGTGGAAGAGAACGGCGGCAAGTGGACCCTCGCCCCGGCATGGATGTCGCGCGACATGAATCGCGCCGAACCGCCCATCATCGCCAACGGCGTGATCTTCGCTTACGGTAACGGAGAAGATACCGACCAGGCCTATCCCGACGTCGGACTCGATGACGTTGCCAGCCGCCGCATCCCTGGTTCTACTCACGCGGTGCTCTATGCGCTCGACGCTCAAACCGGCAAAGAGCTGTGGAACAGCGGCAACCAGATCAAATCCTGGAACCATTGGAGCGGCATCTCTCTGGCCAATGGGCGGGTCTATATCGGGACCTTCGATGGCTACCTCTACTGCTTCGGCATTAAGCAATAGACCATGAGACACGCGGCCATCAGTACGCTGGCGGGCCTGTTGGCGTTGGGCTGTCTCGGCGCCGCCCAACCGCCGGATCCGGCTGAGACAATCAAGACTCTCGAAAATCAGTTGATCAAAGATCGCAAGCTGATCAACGATTTCGGCGGCCTCAACCGGTATGGCAGCGAAGATACGGAGATCCGCCCCCCGGCGCCGGGCGAAAATCGCGTCGTCTTCCTCGGCGATCAGATCACCGAACGCTGGGGCGCCGGCGATGCGAAGTTCTTCTCCGGCAAACCTTACTTCAATCGCGGCATCGAAAACCAGACTACGGAACAGATGCTGATCCGCTTCCGCCAGGATGTGATTTCTCTGAAACCGAAAGTGGTTGTGATCCAGGGCGGAACCAACGATCTGGCTTCGGTCACCGGTCCGTCGACCGAGGGCATGATGGCGGAGAACGTGATGTCCATGGTGGAACTCGCCAAAGCCAACGGTATCCGTGTGGTCCTGGCGTCCGTCACTCCGGTGTGCGATTGCTTTACCAGGCAGACCGGGCTCCGGCCTCAGGGGAAGATCATCGGTCTCAACGGCTGGATCAAGAGATATGCCGCACAGAGCGGATCGGTGTATCTGAATTACTACTCGGTGCTGGCCGAAGGCCGCGATTTCAGGAAAGAGATGACTGTGGATGGCCTGCTCCCGAATGACGCCGGGTACCGTGCGATGGCTCCGCTGGCGGAACAGGCCATCGCGCAGGCGCTCGGCAGTAAATAAGTAGGACCTGATTTTCTGTAGCGAATCGGAAAGGAGTTCGGTGATGCGAAAAATTGCTTGCGTCGTAATCCCGGTTGGGATCGCCCTGGTTGGCGCCGGTCTCGTGTACGCGCAGTACGGCCGCGGCGGTGGAGACTGGTCGACCAGCGGTAGCGACGCCCAGCGCTCGTCCTGGGTTCGGTCGGATCCGAAGATCGCTCTGGAAAGCCTGGAAAAGCCCGGCTTCCAGATGATCTGGAAAGTGAAGCTCGCCAAAGACCAGAAGCCCGCGAACCCCTTGACGGACGCGGTACTGCTCGAACGCTACATCGGATACCGAGGCTTCCGCAGCTTCGGTTTCATGGGCGGCCTCTCCAATAGCGTTTATGCCGTGGATACCGATCTCTCGCGCATCGAGTGGCAGATGCACTTGCCGGGCGCTGGGTCCTCTCCCTGTGCCGCGTCGTTCGTAACTCAAGTGGCTCGCCCCACCGGTCTCGAGATTGCCAGCGCCGGCGGCGGCCGGGGATCCGGCCGCGGCGGATTTGCCCGTGGTGCGGTCGGCGAACCGAACCAGGGCGCGCCGAATATCGAAGCGGCTTCGATGCGTCGACCCGCGCCAGTTCCGGCCGCAGCGCGCGGGGGAGGCCGCACGGCAGGCCGAAGCGACCGGCGCGGAGCCGCCGCTCCTAACCCGTTTCGCCGCGGTCCGAGCTATGTCTACGCCCTGACGAGCGACGGCATGCTGCACCTGATGTACATCTCCAACGGCCAGGAACCAGACCCTCCGCTGAAATTCCTTCCTCCGAACTCGAACCCCAGCGGTCTCATCGTTGTCGATAACACGGCCTATGTGCTTACCACCAAAGGCTGCGGCGGGGCTCCCGAGGGAGTTTGGGCTCTCGACCTCGAAAGCAGGAAGGTCACCAGTTGGAAGGGTTCCGTCGTTGGTTCGGCCGGCATCGCATTCGACCCCGATGGCACTCTCTACGTGGCCACCGGCTCGGGTTCGCCCGCTCATGCCGATTCCCTCGTGGCCCTCGATTCCGAGACGCTCGAGCCGAAAGATTGGTACGCCTCGGGCAGCGCGTTCACCTCGTCGCCGGTAATCTTCGAGTACAAAGATAAGATTCTGGCCGCCGCCACCACCCGCGACGGGCGTTTGCACCTGCTCGACACCAAGTCGCTGGGCGGCGCGGATCACAAGACGCCGCTCGCCCGCGCGGATCTCGGTTCGAATTCGGCCGGTTCCGCACCCGGCGCGCTGGCCAGTTGGGAGGATCCGCACCAGACCCGCTGGATCCTGGCGCCCGCCGCAAGCGCGATCGTCGCATGGAAGGTCGTGGAGCGGAACGGCGCTCCCTCGATCGAGTCCGGCTGGGTGTCGCGGGAGATGACCTCTCCCCTTCCGCCCATGATCGTCAATGACGTCGTCTTTGCGGTAGCCGGCGGTACGCCATCCTCGCCCGCGGTCCTCTATGCGCTCGACCCGGGCACCGGGAAAGAGATCTGGAATAGCGGCAACAGCATCGGCTCCTTTATTCCCAGCGGCGGACTATCCGCGGGCGGGAGCCAGTTATACCTGGGGGCGGCCGACGGCACACTGTACGCTTTCGGTTTCCCCATGGAGCACTAATCCGGGAGAAGAATCGAACCTATGTCGTTAATTCGTTTATTGGGGGCAGCCGCCGCGCTCGTCACAGCGAGCGCCTGGGCCCAGCAGTTGCCGGATGGGCCCGGCAAAGCCGAAACGCAGAGAATCTGCAGCACGTGCCATGAACTGGCCCGCTCGGTTTCGCTTCGCCAGGACCGTGCCGGATGGGAAGCGACCGTCAACAAGATGGTGACCCTCGGCGCCAAGGCTACCGATGCGGACATCCAGGCGGTGGTCACCTATCTCGCCACGAACTTTCCGGCGGATGCGATCCCTCCACTCCGCGTCAACACGGCGAGGCAGATCGAATTTGAAAGCGCCCTGAACCTCAGACGTTCGCAAGCCGCTGCGATCATCGCCTATCGCGAAAAGCACGGCCCGTTCAAGTCGATCGAGGACCTGGAGAAGGTTCCCGGCATCGACGTTGCCAAGATCGAAGCCAACAAGGACCGCCTGGTTTTTTAGTGGCGTTTCCGTAATCTCTGGATCAAGACGGAGTAAGAATGCCCGAAGCCAACTACATGGGCCGCCGCGCCGCACACATCGAGAACGAACATCTGCGTGTCACGGTCACGCGGGAAGGCGGTCATATCGCCGAGGTCTTCGATAAGCAGACCGGCGTGAATCCCCTATGGGTTCCGCCCTGGCCATCGATCGAACCTTCGGCCTACGATCCCGCAAGCGCTGCGTACGGAGAGGGTGCCGAAGCCAAACTCCTCGCCGGCATCCTGGGGCACAATCTCTGCCTGGACCTCTTTGGCGGCCCCTCCCCCGAGGAGGCGGCCGCCGGATTGACGGTACACGGCGAGAGCTCGGTAGCGCCCTACCTGCTGAAGGATGAAGAAGGCCGCCTTTCCCAAAGCGTTGTCTTGCCCATGGCGCAGTTGAAATTCGACCGCACAATCGAAATTCACGGCCGTGCCGTCAGCATCCGGGAACAGGTGGAGAACCTCTCCGCCTGCGACCGCCCGATCGCCTGGACCCAGCACGTGACGCTCGGGCCGCCCTTCCTCGAGCGCGGCGTTACCGAGTTCCGCGCTTCCGCCACGCGATCGAAGACCTACGAGAACGAGTTCGGCGTGGGCGACTATCTGAAGGCCGCCGCCGTTTTCGACTGGCCCATGGCGCCGCGCTCCACCGGTGGTCTCGCCGATCTGCGCGTGTTTTCGAGCGCGCCGGTTACGAGCGCATTTACCACGCACCTGATGGATCCCGGCCGTGAGGACGCCTTCTTTGCCGCCTTCCACCCCGGCCTGAAACTGGCGTTCGGCTATGTGTGGAAACGGGCCGACTTTCCCTGGATGGGAATCTGGGAAGAAAACCACAGCCGGACTTTCGCTCCGTGGCGCGGCGGCGCCGTGACGCGCGGCATGGAATTCGGCGTCTCGCCGTTTCCGGAATCGCGGCGGCAGATGATTGAACGCGGCAGTCTCTTCGGAGTGCCGGCGTATCGCTGGCTGCCGGCGAAGAGCCGGATCGAAGCGCATTACTGGGCGGTCACCCTCAGCGCGGACTCGATTCCCGAGTTGCTCGAAATGCCGGCCGCGCCGTTGACTCACGGATCTTGAGCACTGCCGGCAAACGGACGACGGTTTTCTCCTCGCCGGTCAGCCGGCCCTCGATCCGGTCCAGAAGGATCTCCGCTGCCCGGCGTCCGATGTCATAGGCTGGCTGCAGCACGGTGGTGATCGACGGAGAGAACAGATCGTCGACCACCAGTTCATCGAAAGTCACGAACGCGATGTCTCCGGGTGTCTTGAGGCCGCGCTCGCGGAACGCGCGCAGAACCCCTAGCCCCGTCGGACCATTGGTGCAGAAGATCGCGTCCGGCCGGGCTACGCCGTGGTTCAGCCGGTCGCGGCACATCGCCGCGACATCCTCGGGCCGCAGATTGCCTTGCCATACCAGGCTGTCTTCCCGCGGGATTCCCGCCAGTTCCAGCGCCTTTCGATAGCCCACCAACCGCCGCCGCTCGTTCTTAAGGGAGAGAGGACCGGTGACGATCGCGATCCGGCGATTCCCCGTTTCGATCAGGTGCTCCACTGCCATCTTCGCCGCATCCAGGTCTTCGAGCGAGACGGAATCCACCGGAACTCGGTCCGGAATCCGGTCGAGGCAGACTACCGGAATGCCCGCGTCGATCATCCGCGAAAGCTGGTTGACCGGCGTGGGTGCCGAGGCGACCACCAGCAGAATCCCTTCCACGCGCTGTGACCGCAGCAGCGAAAGCAATTCCTTCTGCCGCTCGGCATTGTCGTCGGAGTTTACGGCGATCAGCGAATAGCCCTGATTCCAGGCCGCCATCTCCGCGCCGCGGATCACCTGCGGGAAGAACGAGATGGTCATGTCCGGGACGATGATGCCGAGTGTCCGGGTCTTGCTGGTTTTCAGGCTGCGGGCAACATGGTTCGGGTGATAATTGAGCTTCTGAATGGCAGCCTGCACCTTGAGCCGTAGCGGCTCGCTCACCGGGACCGACCCGGTGATCACGTGCGACACCGTGCCGACCGATACGCCGGCGAACTCGGCTACTTTCTTGATGCTCGGCATTCTTTAGCTTACAGCTTCTTGAGGCGGATATTCCGCACCTCGATCTTCATCGGCGGCCCCCGGTGCACCTGGATTCCGATCAATCCGTCCATTTTGCGGCCGGTCGTATCGTCGTCGATCAGCATGCTCGTTACGCGTCCGTTGAGCAGTTGGATAATCACGTTGCCGCGCGCGATCAGGTGCAGGTCGTTCCAGCCGTCCGCGTGGATCAACTCTTTCAACTGGTTGCTGTCGCCGAGGGAGCCGACCAGGGCCGGCTTCTTGCCGTCAGCGATATACGTGAACTGCCCGCGCATCGCCAGAAAGCCGCGCCCGCGCTCTTCGTAGATCTGGCCGGTGTAGCGCTGCTCCCCGTCCATATCCGCCTGGTAGCCTTTCATGGCCCACTTGATATCGGGCAGTTCGATGCTGCGGAACTGAATGCCGCTATTGAATCCGGTCAGCCGGAATTCGAGCCTCAACTCGAAATCCGCCGGGCTGCCGCCGCGCCAGATCAGGAAGGTATTCTGCTTTGGCTGTTTCTCCGTGGTGGTCTGGCCGACGATCTCGCCGTTCTCGATCCGCCAGAACTCCGGGTCGCCGTCCCACCCGCTCAACGACTTGCCGTCGAAGATCTGCTGGTAGCCGCTCTCTTCGAGCGGTGGAATCACGGGCCCCCGCTGGGCATACGAGCCGGCGGTCAAAAGCAGTATCAAGCAGAGACTACGCATTTCCGTCCTTGCCTTTCCCGGCCCGTGCGGCTTCGGCCGCCTGGACCTTGACCCAGTTTCGATTGGCTGCCGATTCCAGCACGGCGTCCGTGACATAGTCGGTCCGCAGAGCCTCTGCAAAATCCGGGGCGGCGCCTTTGCCTTCGCCCAGAGCCGCCAGAAAGTCGGCGACCTGGTGGATGAAGGTGTGCTCGTAGCCGATCTGCAGCCCGGGCACCCACCAGTGCTTCATATAAGGATGGTCGCCGTCGGTGATATGGATGCTCCTCCACCCGCGCGTGCGGCCCTCGTCCTTGTGATCGAAGAACTGCAGCCGGTGCAGATCGTGCAGGTCCCACGCGATGGAGGCGTGTTCGCCGTTGATCTCGAGAGTGTAGAGCGCCTTGTGGCCGCGCGCGTACCGGGTGGCTTCGAAGGTCGCCAGCGACCCGTTCTCGAACCTCGCCAGGAACAGGCTCGCATCGTCGATGCCCACCGGCTCCACTTTCCCGGTCAGGTTGTGCTTGCGGCTCTTGATAAAGGTCTCGGTCACGGCCGAAACCTCTTCGATCCCTCCATTGAGCCACAAGGCCGTGTCGATGCAGTGCGCCAGAAGGTCGCCCGTCACGCCGCTTCCCGCAACCTTCACATCCAGGCGCCACAGCCCTTCCCCGCCTTGCGGCAGGTCGCTCGAGATGGTCCAGTCCTGCAGAAATTTCGCGCGGTAGTGGAAGATCTTCCCGAGCCGCCCTTCGTCGATCAACTGCTTGGCGAACGTCACGGCGGGCACGCGGCGGTAGTTGTACCACACCATGTTCGGCACGCCCGCGGATCGCACGGCCCTGGTCATAGCCTCCGATTCGGTGGCGTTGCGGCCCAACGGCTTCTCGCACATCACCATCTTGCCGGCCTTGGCCGCCGCAATCGCGATCTCGGCGTGAGTGTCGTTGGGACTGGCGATATCGACCAGGTCGATCTCTTTGGATTCGACCATTTTCCGCCAGTCCGTCTCAACGGCCTCGTAGCCCCACTGCGCCGCGAACGCCCCCGCACGTTCTGCGTTGCGCGCGCAAACGGTTTTCAGGACCGGTTCGTACGGGAGGTTGAAGAAGTGATTCACTTGGCGGAACGCGTTGGAGTGCGTCCGCCCCATGAATCCATAGCCGACCATTCCGACGTTGAGTCTCTTCATGTCAGTTCCAACCATGCGCGTTGCGGACGGCGATCATGACCCGGAGTACGTCGTTCCAGGTCTTCGGGTCGAGCATCACGGAATTCGGGAACATGCAGCCGTCCCAGCAGATGTGCTGGACGGCGCGGGTCGGCTGCCCGTCTGTGCCGCGCAGCCAGGCGCCCGAGTCGCGAACGATATCGAGCTTTCCGTTGGGATCGCATGGCTGGCAGTGGCGGCCGGTCTTATCGTGCGAGCCGGAGCCCTTCACCGTGCCGTCGTTCTGCGCCACGTGGAAGTCGATGGTCCACGGGCGGAGCGCATCGGCCACCTTGCGATAGGCGTCCGCCAGCCTCGCAGGTTCGGAGAAATCGAAGCCCTCGGGCAGCAGCGCGTCTTCCGGCGCGTTGTAGCCTAGCGTGAACAGCATGGTGTGGGCCATATCCGCCTGGAAGCCAAGAGTCTGCGGGCGGTTCACCGTTTCCAGCAGTTCGACGTTGCGGCGCCAACTGTGCATGCCGGCCCAGCAAATCTCGCCTTCCGCGGCCAGCCGCTCGCCGAATTCCTCGGCAATCGTGCAGGCTTCGCGGAAAGTCTGCGCGATGCGTTTCGTGTTTCCGGCCGGATCCTTGGCCCACTCGCCGGCGCTCGCCGCGGAATCGATACGAATGATCCCGTACCGGCGAATCTTCAGATCGCGCAGCTTGCGTCCGATCCGGCAAGCCTTACGCACCTGGGTCAGAAACCGGTTCCGCTCGGCTTCGTCCCCCATGGCTGATCCGCCGCCGGTTGGCCCCCAGACAGGCGCGACGAGCGAGCCCGCGAGCAAGCCCTTGCCGGCCAGCTTTTCCGCCAGCCGCGCGAGGTCGTCATCTGTGGAATCGATATCGGTGTGGGGGAGCGAAAGGAACAGATCCACGCCGTCGAAGCGAACCCCATCCACCCGGGCGGCGGCCGTCAGGTTCAACATAGTGTCCAAATCGATCGGCGGCTCCGAGTCGGGACCCTTCCCGACGAGCCCCGGCCACATGGCGTTATGAAGCGCCGGAAAGGCAGCGGTGTTGGTGGTCATGAAGACTCCTTGGTTTTCAGAGGACGCGGTTCCACTTGGGGTTGAAACGTCTCAAGCTCTGATAGCGTATATCAGCCGCCGGACCTTGTCAAACCTCCCGCCGCCGCCCTCGAGTGTCACCATATCACGCGCGGCAGCTTGCGGGGAGGGGGCCCGAGCAGGATGTCCTGGCTATTGTGAGGCTTCTCGCCGGCCCGCCGCGGAACCCGCTTGTAGCTGCCGTCCGGAGCCATGCGGCGCGCTTTTACGTTGTCCACCAGGTAGGTCGCCAGGATCTCGTCGCGGATGCGGCGCCGTAGGTCCGCATCTTCCACCGGGAACAGCAGTTCCACACGCCGGTTCAGGTTGCGGGGCATAATGTCGGCGCTGCCGATGTAGATCTCCTCATCGCCGCCGTTGCGGAAGTAGAAGATCCGGCTGTGCTCGAGGAACCGGCCGACGATGCTGGTGACCTTGATTGTCTCGCTGACCCCCCGCAGGCCGGGCCTCAGGCAGCAGGCGCCGCGGACCAGCAGGTCGATCTTCACTCCGGCTCGCGAGGCGCGGTACAGCACCCGGATCATCTCCGGATCCACCAGGGCATTCATCTTGAAAACCAGGTGCCCCTTGCCGTCCGCTTCGTGCTTCTTGATCTCGCGCTTCACGAGAGCCTCGAAGCGCTCCCGGAGATTGACCGGCGCCACCAGCAGCTTGCCGTAATCGCGTTTGGCCGAGTAACCGGTCAGAAAATTAAACAGGTCGATGGTGTCGGCCGCCAGTTCCCGGTTCGCTGTGAACAGGCCCAGGTCGGTATAGAGATGCGAAGTGACGGCGTTATAGTTGCCGGTCGCCAGGTGAAGGTAAGGCCGGATAGCGTCGCCTTCGCGCCGCAGCACGATGGCGGCTTTGCAATGGATCTTGAGGCCCAGCAGGCCGTAAACCACGTGAACCCCGGCCCGCTCCAACGCCTTCGCCCATTCGATGTTGCTCTCCTCGTCGAAGCGGGCCTTCAGCTCGATCAGGACCGCGACCTGCTTGCCCTCTTCGATGGCTTCGAGCAGCGCCTCCACCACCGGCGAGTTTCTTCCCACCCGGTAGAGCACCATCTTGATCGCCAGAACATCGGGGTCGCGCGCGGCGCGCCGCAGGAAGTCCACCACGGGCTGGAACGATTGAAAAGGATGGTGCAGCAGGACATCGCGGCTGCGAATGATGCTGAAAAGGTCCTCCTCCTCGGAGGATGGCTGCAGTTCGGGAGGAGTGGCCGGCACGAATGGCGTGTATTTCAGGTCGGGACGCTCGATCTGCGCGGCGGCGGCAAGCCGGCTCATGCCGAGCAGGCCCTTCTCGCGGTACACATCGCCGGGCTCCACCTCCAGGTTGGTCATCAGGATCTGGAGAATGTCCTGCGGCATCTGCTGGTTCACCTGAAGCCGCACCACGCTTCCGAACTTGCGCTGCCGCACCCCTTCTTCGATGGTCTCCAGCAGATCCTCGGCTTCCAGTTCCTTGATCGCGATATCGGCATCGCGTGTGACGTGAAATGGATGCGCCTCGATCACCTGCATGCCCGGAAACAGGGCGTCCAGATTGGCGGCCACCACCTGCTCGATCCACACGTAGTATTCCTTCCGGCGCGTGCGGGTGCGATTGTTGGAGGATTTGCGGGGACGCGTCAGCGGAACCAGCGCCGGCAGCGAGTCCGGTACCTTGACGCGCGCGAACCGCTCGGCGCCATTGGCGTCGCGGATCGAAACCGCCAGGTTCAGGCTCAGGTTCGAGATGTGCGGGAAGGGGCGGCCGGGGTCGAACGCCAGCGGCGTCAGGACCGGGAAGATGATTTCCGAAAAGTAGCGCTTGCAGGCCAGTAACTGCTTCGCGCTGAGCTCCGAATGCTCGATGATGTGGATGCCTTCGTCGGCCAGGGCGGGTTTCAGTTCTACTTCGAGGCACTGGTGGGCGGCGTCCCGCAGGCGCTTGACCTCGCGGCGAATCGCGACCAGTTGCGCGCTGGGGCTCATGCGATCCGGTCCGAACTCCGGAATGCCGGCGTCGAGTTGCGCTTTAAGGCTGGCGACCCGGACCATGAAGAACTCGTCCAGGTTCGAACCGACAATCGACAAGAAGCGCGCCCGCTCCAGCAGGGGATTGGTCGGGTCCTTCGCCTCGTCCAGCACCCGCCACTGGAAGTTCAGCAAGGCCAGTTCGCGGTTGACGTAAAACTGCGGATTGTCTAGGTTTAACCCGGGATCCGCCGGGGAGGAGGCGCTGCCGGTTCCAGCCATGCTCTACCAGACTAAACCAGTTGCGGGTCGATATTGGGCCTCGGCCCGACTTTTCGCCTTCTCCGGGCGTCTTACAATGGAGAAAAATGTTCCGTCTGACCTTGGTAGCGATGGTGTGCGCGGGCGCCGCGCTGGCCCAAAACGCGAGCGACATCTTCAACAAGCCGCCCGGCGACGTGGACCGGGCGTTGCGGGCGCGCATCAACGAGTTCTACGAGGATCACGTCCAGGGAAAGTTTCGCGAAGCGGAAAACCTGGTCGCCGACGATACCAAAGAGTTTTTCTACGACCACGACAAGCCGCGCTACCTCAGCTTCTCCATCCAGCAAATCGATTATTCGGACAACTTCACCAAGGCGAAGGCGACCATCCTTTGCGAACAGTACGTCATGTTCCCCGGGTTCGCCAACAAGCCGGTCAAGATCCCGACGCCCAGCACCTGGAAGCTGGTGGACGGCAAGTGGTATTGGTACGTCGATCCGGAGTCTTTGCGGCAGAGTCCGTTCGGCCGGATGACGGCCGGAACAGCGCCTGCCACCGGGCCGGCGCCCTCTCCATCCTCCATTCCGTCGGGCTTCGGTTTCGTCATGAAGCAGGTGAAAGCCGACCCGGAGGCCGTTGAACTCGCGCGCGGCGAATCGGCCGAGGTGACGATCACCAACGCCGCGCCCGGCCCCATGACGATATCGGTAGCCATCCGGCCGCCCGGTGTCGAGGCCCAAATCGCCCACGCCGAGATCCGCGGCAAGGATAAGACCACGCTGACGCTGAAGGCCGGAGATCAAGCGAAATCCGGGACCCTCAGCCTCACCGTTATGCAGACCCGGGAAGTGATCCCCATCCGCGTAACCATTCACTAGATTCAGGCGACTTTGGCGTAAAAATAGGCCACGCCGAACGGCGTCGGACTCGCCTGTTTCTGCCACCGGATTCCGCCGGCATCCACCATCACGAAACCGACCGGCAGCTTGTCCCCTACCGGCACGCTCCGTATGTTCTCCGGCTCGGGCAATACGGGCGCAACGTAGGGCGGGGGCGCCTCCGGCACCGGCGGCATGTCGCAAACCAGGGCGTCACCTAACTGCGGATAGGCGAAGCCGTCGGCCCCGGTGACCACCCTATAAGCCTTCGGCGGCTTGGGTGGATCGCCCGCCGGCCGGCCCGCCAGCAGGTTGATCGTCCAATCGTTGAAGGCCGAGAGGTAGATCGTTTTCAGGTTGTTGTTGAGAAGGGCGACCTGGGCGGTGGTGCTGGCCAGGACGTTGGCCTGCGCGGCCGCCAGGCTGGTGGCGGCGGCGTCGAGCGGTAGCAAGTTATTGCTCATCAGATGTCCTCACCTACAGGGTAGGAGGCGGGTGCGGCACATCCGCCGGCGCGGACCTGTAACCGCCTGATTTCAGGGAGCAAATTTATTGTGTTCCGTGGTGAACGGGTTTTCCGTCTCCCGATCAGGAAACGCGCGTCGCTACCGACTTGGCCTGCAGGTAGAGCAGCAGGTAATCGGGTCCGCCCGCCTTGGAATCCGTGCCGGACATGTTGAAGCCGCCGAAGGGGTGCGCCCCCACCATGGCTCCGGTGCACTTCCGGTTGAAGTAGAGGTTCCCCACGTGGAAGCGCCCTTTGGCTTCCCGCAGGTGCTCCGGGTTATTCGAGTAGACGGCGCCGGTCAGGCCGTATTGCGAATCGTTGGCCAGATCGAGGGCGTGCTCGAAATCCTCCGCCTTGGTGACCGCCAGCACGGGGCCGAAGATCTCCTCCTGGAAGATGCGGGCTTTCGAATCCACATCCGCAATGATCGTCGGGGGCACGAAGTAGCCGCCGCCCTCCGGAGCCGCGCCACCCACCACCAGGCGGCCTTCCTGCTTGCCGGCCTCGATATATTGGAGGATCGTCTTGCGCGCGCCGGCGCTGATCACCGGGCCCATGTAATTCGCCGGATCGTCGGACGGCCCCATCTTGATGCCGCGGGCCTTAGCCGAGAGCCTGTCCAGAAACTCGTCGTAAACCCGGGCGTCGACGATGGCCCGGGAGCAGGCGGAGCACTTCTGTCCCTGGTAACCGAAGGCCGAAGCGAGCACCCCGTCGACCGCCTGGTCGAGATCGCAATCACCGTCCACGATGATCGCGTCCTTCCCGCCCATTTCGGCGACCACGCGCTTGATCCAGACTTGCCCGGGTTGATGCCGCGCCGCCAGTTCGTTGATCCGCAGGCCCACATCGCGGGAACCGGTGAACGAGACGAAGCGGGTCTTGGGGTGCTGTACCAGCACATCGCCTACGGCCGCGCCGCTTCCGGTCAGCAAAGTGAAGCTGGATTCGGGGAAGCCTGCTTCAAGCAGCACTTCGGCGAACTTGGCGCCGATGGTCGGCGTCTCGCTCGAGGGCTTGATGATTACGGTGTTGCCGGCGACCAGCGCCGCCACCGTCATGCCGGCCAGAATAGCGAGCGGGAAGTTCCATGGCGGGATGATCACGCCTACGCCGAGGGGGACATAGATCATCTCGTCATGCTCGCCGGGGAGTTGCACCACCGGCTGCGGGCCCGCCAGGCGCTGCATTTCGCGGGCGTAGTACTCGCAAAAATCGATGGCTTCCGAGACGTCGGCCTCGGCTTCCGGCCAGGTCTTGCCGGCCTCCAGCACCAGCCAGGCGTCGAACTCGAATTTGCGCACCCGCAGCAGGCGGGCGGCTTCGAGCAGCAGGCCCACCCGGTCCGCGGCGGGCGTGCGGCTCCACTCGGCAAACGCGCGGTACGCATTCTCCACCGCCCGGCCGGCCAGCTCGGCCGTGGCCTTGTGGTGAACGCCGATGATCTCTTTCGGATTGGAAGGGTTCACCGAGACCAGCTTGTCTCCGGTGGCGATCCATTCGCCATTGATCCGAAGCTGGTATTCCCGGCCGCACTGCGAGCGCACCTTGGCCAGCGCGGCTTCCATGGCCTGACGATTGGCAGGCTGGGTGAAATCGGCGTAGGGTTCGTTGCGAAATTCCGTAATCGTTGCGGTAGCCATCTAAAGCTATTCTCCCACGCGGAGGCCGCCGGCTATGGCTGCGCCGCCGCGATGAAGCGGTGTTTGGGGTCGGTCTGGATTCGTACGAACCGGTGTTCCGGATCGTGGCCGAAGCCACAAATCCAGTTCTCCCGCGCGGCGGCGGTCAGCCATTGAGTCTTCGTGTCGATGGTCTCCAGGGGGAACAGGTCGAACGCGGCTACCCAGGTCGGCTGAACGTGCGCGGCCGTGGGGACCAGGTCCGAAAAGAAGCAGAAGGTCTTGCCGCCCGAGTGGACCGTGACCACGCACATATCGCGGTTGTGCCCGGGGGCCGGCCGCATCCGTATGCCGGGAACGACCTCGCGGCCGCCATCGACCAGGATCATCCGCCCGGATTTCACCAGTGGATCGTAATTGGCATCGTCGTAGCTGACGCTGTCTCGCGGATGCCGTTCGTGTGCGTGTTCCCACTCCTCGCGGGACGCGAAGTAGCGGGCTCGCGGGAAAGCAGGCTCGCCGCTGCTCACGACAGTATTGCCGCCGCAGTGGTCGAAGTGAAGATGGCTGTTGACGACCACGTCGATGGCTTCGGGGTCGAACCCGTGGCGCGCGAGAATCTCCGGCAGCGGGTCATGCTCCGGCGGCAGGTCCATCCGCTCCCGGGCGCGCGCGCTGAGCTTGTCGCCCGCGCCGGTCTCGATCAGCACCTGGTGGTCGCCGGTGCGAATCAGGTAGCAGTTGAAGGAAACCTGGATCCGGTTGAGCGGGTCCGGGGCGGTTTTACGGCCCCACATCGTCCTGGGAACCACCCCGAAAAAGGCGCCGCCGTCCCAGCGGTACAGGCCGGCGGAGATATGATCAATTTCGAAATCGCCCAGGACTACACCGGCCAACGTTCAGCCTTTGACCAGCTTGCGCCCGCGCTCGAACAGCGCAGCGGCGTCTTCCACGAGCTTGCGGCCGCGGTCGAACATTTCGCGGCCGGCATCGGCGATATCCTGGCCGGTCTCGTTGATGGCTTCACGGCCCTGCTGCGTCTTATCGGTGAGGAACTGGCGCGTGTCTCTACCGCTCTGTGGCGCGTAAAGTATTGCAACCGTGGCGCCAATGATGGCGCCCGTCAAGAACCACGCCAGCCGGCCGGCGCCTTCTTCCATCTCATCCTGAACGTGTGCGGACATTGGGATGCTCCCTCCACATTCTGCGATATCCTTGAGTCATGGCGCAAGATCCCGAACGCGAAGACGAACACTTCGACGACGAAGGGGCGGTGGATATCTCGCACGATCTGGACATGGTTTCCCTGTTCCGCTCCGCTACCATCGATGCCGAAGTGGAGGCCGACATGATCCAGGGCATCCTGGAGGCCAACGGAATACCGGCTGTCGTCTGGCGCGCGACGGGCATCCCCCCTCTCGGTGTGGAAGTGCAGGTGCCGCGGAACCGGATCGAAGACGCGCGGCGCGTGATCGCGGAGCAGGAAGCGGCGGGCCCGGAGGCGGCCGCGGAAGCCGAAGCGGCCTCTGAAGAAGGGAAGTAGCCTCCCTACGGTTCCACTGGGCCCTGCTCTGGCTCCGGAAACGGATCGGGATCGGGCGGCGGGTGAGGAGGTTCCGGGTGCGGATCGGGATCGGGCGCGGGTTCGTGCTTCGGGATGACGGAACGCGCCGAGACTGCCGGCTGGTGATCGGAGAGCACCACCTCGCACTCACAACAATCGCTGCAGCGCAGGCACCTCTCGCAAAGATGGTTGTTGCAGGCGTCCTTGGTGCAGCGGACGCAGATCCGCGAGGATTCCTCACCACAAATGCTGCATAGAAATGGCATGCTGGACCGTTATTTCTTCCTTCCCGGCGTCGTCTGGGTCATGATGCCGCGGCATCGCTGCGCTTCGCGATCCATCACGGCGAGATCCTGCTCGCGCTCGGCGGCGAGGTTGACGATGTACTTTTGGAGACGGTCGCGATTCAGGCCGTTTTCCGCCGCGAGGCTGGCCAGGGCCGACGCATCCGCCGGGCTCTGATACTTCCGAATGCCCTCCTCGAGCGAATCCAACATCGATTCCAGACCTTGAATGCGGAAGTATACCTCGAGGGAGGCCGAAAGCCGCTCCGGGTTGGCGGCCAGCGCCTTGGCGCCGGCCTCCAACGCGCGGGCCTGGTCCTTGCTGGATTGCAGTTGCGCGACGTACGTGTCGGAAGCGCCCTTCGCCACCCACGCGCGGGCGTCGATCTTCTCGAGCGCGGGCAACAGGCGGCCGGCGTGAGCGCTGATCTCCGTCAGTACGGGCCGAATGTCCCAATCGGTCTCGAGTCCCGCCGGTTGGGAAGCGGTGGAGGGCGCCTGGGCAAAGAGCGCCGCGGCGCAGGTAAGAAAAAAGAGGCCTCGCAGGGCGCGATTCATAGTTCTTATCCCAATCTATCACGCAAGGAAACGCGCCGCTCCGCCAGTGGACGAACGTGACTACACTCAGAGAATGGCGGATGACAGGCTTTTGACCGTGGGACTGGCCCAGATCGCCCCGGTGTGGCTCAATCGCGAGCGGACCATCGCGAAGGTGACCCGTTATGTCGAGGAAGCGGCCCGGCAAGGCTGCCGGCTCGTCACTTTTGGCGAGGCGCTGGTTCCCGGGTATCCCTTCTGGGTCGAGCGAACCGACGGTGCCCGGTTCAACTCCGCGCTGCAGAAGGAGATTTTTGCCGAATACGCCGCGCAGGCCGTGCAGCCCGAAGCCGGGCACCTGGACGAGGTGCGGGCCGCGGCGGCGCGCCACGGAATCGCGGTGTACCTGGGGACGATCGAACGCGCGGTGGACCGCGGCAGCCACAGCCTGTACTGTTCGCTGGTATTCATCGGTGGCGAAGGCAACATCGGCTCGATCCACCGCAAGTTGATGCCGACCTATGAAGAGCGCCTGGTGTGGTCGATCGGCGACGGGCATGGCCTCGAAACGCACCCCCTCGGAGCGTTCCGCGTGGGCGGGCTGAACTGCTGGGAGAACTGGATCCCGCTCGCCCGGACCGCGCTCTACTCCCAGGGCGAAGACCTGCACGTGGCCGTGTGGCCGGGGGGGATCCACAACACGCGTGACATCACGCGATGGATCGCCCTCGAAGCGCGATCGTACGTGATTTCCGTTTCGGGCCTGATGCGGCGGGACGATCTCGGAGAGGGAGCGGCATGGCGCGATGCGGTAAGGGAAGCGAGCCCGGAGGTTCTGGCAAACGGCGGCTCCTGCATTGCGGGTCCCGATGGGGAGTGGGTCATTCCGCCGGCCGGTTGCGAGGAGCGCCTGCTGGTGGCCACGCTCGATCACCGGCGGGTGCTCGAAGAGCGGCACAACTTCGACATCTCCGGCCACTACGGCCGGCCGGACGTCCTGCGGATGGAGGCGGACCGGCGCCGGCAGACGATCGGAAGCTTCGTGGACTAGATAATCGGGGGCTCCCGGAAAATTTCTCTTGACGTTACCTATTAGTCACGTTACTATTAAGTCACGTACAAGGAGGGACCCGAAACGATGACACTCAACGATCTGACGCTCGACACCACGCAGGCGATCGACATCCAAGCCGACATCGGCGACGTCTTCCGCAGCGTACTGCACCGCCTCGGCGAGGGCAGCACCAATGAAAAAGGCGAATCCATGCAGATGACCCTGGAGCAGTGGCCGGGCGGCCGCTGGTTCCGCGATCGCGGCAACGGCATCGGCCATCTCTGGGGACACGTGCAGGTGATCAAGCCGCCGGTGCTGCTGGAGCTGAGCGGCCCCATGTTCATGTCCTACCCGGCTCTGAACCACATCGAGGTGAAGCTCGAACAGCGCCCCGGCGGAACCCATGTCGACCTCCGCCACCGCGCTATCGGCTTTATTGACCCGGCTCACCGCCAGGGCGTCACTACCGGCTGGAAGCGAATCCTGGAGGGCGTCGCCCAGGAGTGTTCCGCGCGCGCCGGTGCGCAGCGCTCCTAAATGCCCGACGACGATCTCGACGGCGTATGGAAAGCCCTGTCCGATCACACCCGCCGCTCGATTCTCGACCTCTTGCGACAGGGCCCTCGCACCACGACCGGGATCGTCGAAGCCTTTCCGCACCTGAGCCGGTTCGGCGTCATGAAGCACATTGAGGTGCTTCGCGAGGCCGGCCTGATTCACACGCGGGAGGAGCGCCGCCAGCGCATCAACTCTTTGAACGTGGTGCCGATCCGGCAGATCTACGAGCGCTGGGTCGGCCGCTTCGAAGAGCTCTGGTCGAGCCACCTGCTGCGCATCAAAGAGGACGCCGAAGCCCGGGCCGCCCAAACCCAGGCCCGGCAACCGAAGAAGCGCCCCGAACAGGGCTAAACCCAAAACCCCGCGCGGACCACACAGGAGACGTGTGTCCGTGCCCAACCAGAGAGGAGAATCCGATGACTGCAACGCAAACTCAACATAAAGTGGTGTCGAGAGACGAATGGCTCAAGGCGCGGATCGCGCACCTGGCGGCCGAAAAGGAACTCACCCGGAAACGCGACGAATTGAGCCGGCAGCGCCGCGAGCTGCCGTGGGTCCGGGTCGATAAGAATTACGTCTTCGAGGGTCCGTACGGCCCGGAGACCCTCGCCGATCTCTTCGCCGGCCGCAGCCAGCTCATCATCTACCATTTCATGCTCGGTCCCAACTGGGAAGAAGGATGCAAATCCTGCTCGTTCCTGGCCGACCACTTCGATCCCACCCGCATTCACCTGGCGCATCGCGACGTCACCTTTGCCGCGGTTTCCCGCGCCCCCATGCCCCGCATCCAGGCCTTTCAAAAGCGCATGGGCTGGCGCTTCCACTGGGTTTCGGCATTCGCCACCGATTTCCAACGCGATTACGGTGTGCACTTCACGAAAGAAGATCTCGCCGGCGAGGTCAATTACAACTACGGTAAGAGGGGGTTCGGACTGGAGGAGGCGCCCGGTCTGAGCGTGTTCTACAAGGATGAGGGGGGCGAGATCTTCCATACCTACTCCACCTACGCGCGCGGCCTCGACACCCTGGTCGGAACCTATCACTTCCTCGATTTCGTTCCCAAGGGACGCGACGAAGATGGACTCGCGTTTACGATGTCCTGGGTCCGGCACCACGATCGGTATGGCGACGATTACGTGCTCGATCCCGCGGCCTCTTATGAGAAGCCGCGCGAACTCGGCGCGTGCTGCAGGCACGAGGAGAGTGCGTAATGACCGCGCAGTGTTGCACGGGCGGGGGGCCGTCGCGCCGCCCCGCCCGAGGGCGGACCGGGGCTGCCGCGTCCCTCCTGCCCGGGGCCGTACTGGTGTTGCTGCCGAAATGCCCGTTTTGCCTCGCGGCCCGGCTCCGGTTCAATGCCGGCTCCCGCCCGGCTAGTGCGTCAACACTCTGCCCGGCAGCGCGTTCGTCATCTTGCCTTCTTCGATCACCGGCACGCCGTTCACCAGCACGAAACGCATACCCGCGGATAGCTGGTTCGGGTTTTCGAACGTCGCCAGGTCGCGGATCGTGGCGGGATCGAACACGACCACATCCGCCCACATGCCCTGCTTCAATACGCCGCGGTCGGCGAAGCGCATCCGCCCGGCGGGCAGGGCGCTGAATTTGCGGATGGCGTCTTCGAGCGTCAGCTTGTGCTCCTCCCGCACGTACTTCCGCAGGATGTGCGGGAAGGTGCCGTAGGCTCGCGGGTGAGGATGTTCGCGGCCGAGAATGCCCTCCGGCGACGCTCCCTGCGAGTCGTTGCAGATCGACACCCAGGGCTGCTCGAGCGCCAGCGCGACGTCAGGCTCGGACATCACGAACATGCCGACCCCGGTGAAGGCCTGGTCCTGAAGCAGGATGTCGAACACGGTATCGATCGGGTCCTCATGCCACATCTTCGCGATCTCCGCGACGGTCTTGCCCTGGATCGGCATCAGCTTGGGGTTCTGCACTGCCCCGATGATGAACCCCTCCGGCCCGGTCACCTGCTGCCACTCGTTGTTCCAGTCGCCCGTAGTCGCCTCCATCTCCTTGCGGATGCGCGCCCTCGTGGCCGGGTCTTTCAGGCGCTCGATCAGCTTGCGGTCGCCGCCGTCGTGCGCCCACGGCGGGATGATCGCGGAAAAGCTGTTGTACGCGGCCGTGTAGGCGTAGGTATCGGCGGCCACGTCCACGCCCGATTTGCGCGCGGTGTCGATGCGCGCGATGATCTCGGGCATGCGGCCCCAGTTCTTCTTGCCGGCCGCCTTCAGATGCCAGATCTCCACCGGGATCTTCGCCTCGCGGCCGATGCGGAACGCTTCGTCGAGCGCCGCGTCGATCGAGTCGCCTTCATCGCGGATGTGCGAGGCGTAGATGCCGCCGGCTTTCGCCGCTTCCGAAGCCAGCGCAATCAGCTCCCCGGTCGTGGCGTACGGCGCCGGGGCGTATTGCAGCGACGTGGAAAGCCCCACGGCGCCATCCCGCATGGCCTCGCGCACCAGCCCTTTCATGCGCTCGAGTTCGGCCGCGGTGGGGGCGCGGTCGTCGTCACCCAGCACCATGCGGCGCACCTGGGTCGCCCCGACGTAGCTGGCCAGGTTGATCCCCATCCCCTGCTTGCGCAGGCGCGCGAAATACCCGCTGAATGTGCGCCAGTCGGGGCGCAGGCCGTAATGCTCCCAGGTGACGTGATCGGCCTGGATGATTGCGTCGTTCAGCGGAGCGATCGAGCCGCCCTCGCCGGTCACTTCGGTGGTAATCCCCTGGTAAATTTTCGAGGGCACGTGCGGATCGACCAGGATACTCATCTCCGATTGGCCGAGCATATCGATAAACCCGGGGGCCACCACCATCCCGCGGGCGTCCAGAGTGCGCCGCGCCGGGGCGCCTTCGAGGCGGCCGATGGCCGCGATCCGGCCGTCGCGAATGCCGATATCGGCGGAGTACCAGGGCGAACCGGTGCCGTCGATCACGTGGCCGTTGCGGATCACCACGTCGTATGGCTGCGTGGCGGCGGCGAAGAGCAGGATGGGAATCAGAAATGGCATAGGTCTTCGAAATCCACGTTTCCGCCGGAGATCACGACTCCCACCGCGCCGATCGCGGGCGGCAGTTTGTGGAACAGCACGGCGGCGGCCGCGGCGGCCCCGCTCGGCTCCACCAGAATCTTGAGGCGCAGCAGCAGGAACTTCACCGTGGCGCGTAGCTCGGAGTCGCTCACCAGAATGATGCGCTCCACCAGGCGCTTCACGATGGGAAACGTCAGCTCGCCGGGCTTGGGCGACCGCAGCCCGTCGGCGATCGTGTCCGGGTGCGCGATCCCGATCCGCTCGCCGGAAAGGATGGATAGGAAGGTGTCGTTGGCGCCCTCCGGCTCCGCGCCGAAGATGCGAATCGACGGGTTCAGGTCCTTGGCGATCGTGGCGCAGCCGGAGAGCAGTCCGCCGCCGCCGATGGGGGTGATCAAGGCGTCGAGGGGGCCGGATTCCTCCAACAGTTCCAGCGCCGTGGTGCCCGCTCCCGCCATGATCATCGGATGATCGAACGGCGGAACCAGGGTGGCGCCGCTCTCCTTGAGGATGCCCGCGGCGATGGCCTCGCGGCTGTCGGTGAAGCGGTTATAGGTGACTACGTTGGCGCCGCGGGCGCGCGTCGCTTCCAGCTTCGAGCGGGGCGCGTCTTCCGGCATCACGATGGTCGCTTGCGCCCCGACATGCCGCGCCGCGATGGCGGTGGCTTGCGCGTGGTTGCCCGAAGAGTACGCCACCACGCCCCGCGCCAGGGCCTCGCGGGAAAGCGAGAGGATGAGGTTCGAAGCGCCTCGAATCTTGAACGCGCCGCCGCGCTGCAGGTTTTCGCATTTGAAAACAGTGCGCACGCCCGCTTCGGCATCGAAGCCGGCGGAGGTCATCGCGGGCGTGCGCCGTGCCAGGGGCCGTATGCGCTCCGCGGCGGCGCGCACATCGTCCGCTCGAATGGCCAGTTCCATCGTATTGAGTCTAGCCAATTCGAGCGACTGGGGAGCCGGCTTCTACCGGCGCATTCTTCCCATCGGGCCGCCCGGTCCGGGGCCGCGGCCGCCGCCGAGCATACCGGGCATCGAGTTCAGCTTGGTCTGCTGGTCACTGGTCAAAATCGCGTAAAAGGCGGCATTGGCTTTGCTCTGGATGTCGAGGACCTGGCCCTGCGCCGTGCCGATCTGACCGGCCAGCGTATCGATGGTCCCGACCTGGTTGCCCTTCACCGCTGTCTCGAGGGACGTGCGATACGTCTGAAGGTTGGTCTGGATCGGCGTGATCGCCGTCTCGGCGTTGGTGAAGATGGTGGTGGCCTGCGCGGCCTGGTCCGTGGTGAGGCTGAGCATTTTCGTCAGCCGCTGGACCCGTCTCTGGACCATGGTAGCCGGGTCGGGCGGCCCGTATTGGGACTGCGCCATCACGGCGCCTGCCGCCAGGGCGGTAACGAGCATTGCTTTCGATAGGGTTTTCATCAAAGGTTTCTCCTGTGGCCGCTCGGTGTGCGGCACCTACGAACAGACTAACCCCCGCGTAACGGGATCGTCGCGCGCTGCGGGCCAGTCTTTACCTTCTTAATGGAAACTTAGCCGCCGGTTAACCGCGGCCGGTCACGGGGTGAAGCGATAGCCCTTCCCGCGGATAGTCTGGATGTGCTTCGGAATCTGCGGGTTGTCCTCGAGCTTCTGCCGCAGCCACGCCACGTGTACGTCGATGGTGCGGGACGATACCTCGCTGCTGTACTCCCAGACCTTGCGCAACAGTTCCTCGCGCGGCACCACGCGGTCGCGATGATCCACCAGGTAGCGCAAGAGCTGTAGTTCCTTGCTCGCGAGATTGATCGGGTTCAGCCCTTTCCGCACTTCGGCGCGGTCGAAATCCACCTGGATATCGCCGAAATGGAAGGTCTGCACGGGGATGCGGTGCTCCTTCTGCACACGCCGCAGCAGCGCTTCGACTCGCGCCAGCAGTTCGGCGGGGTCGAAGGGCTTGGTCAGGTAATCGTCCGCGCCGAGCTTGAGTCCCACTACCCGGTCGACCACCTGCGTCTTCGCAGTGAGCATCAGGACGGCGACGTCCACGCCCTTCTGGCGCAGTTCGCGGCAAACGTCGAAGCCGCTCTTCCGGGGCAGCATGACGTCGAGGATCACGAGATCGAAGCCGCCTTCGGAGGCCTCCGCAAGCCCCGTCTCTCCATCCGCCGCCGACGACACTTCGTAGCCTTCCCCGGCGAGCAGGTCGGAGACGGTGACGATCAGGCCCGGCTCGTCCTCAATCAGCAGTATGCGCGAACTCATCCTCTCGTTCCGGCGGAGCGGCGGGGATCCGCACGATGAACACGGCCCCCTGCATGGGCTGGCTCATCACTCGAATCGTGCCGCCGTGAGCCTCCACGATCCTCTTGACGAGGTTGAGGCCCAAACCGGTTCCATGAACCTGGTCCTGGATTGCCCGACGGCCGCGGAAGAAGGCGTCGAAGATGTGCTCCTGCTCGTCGGCGGGAATCCCCGGACCGTGGTCCGCGACGCGGATCTCCACGGCCCGGCCGCCGTCGTCCGAGACGGCCGAGGCGTAAATACCGATCCAGGTATTCCCCTCGGTTCCGTACTTGATGGCGTTATCGATGAGGTTTTGCAGCGCGTGGCGCAAGGCCACCTGGTCGGCCAGGACCAGGGGCAGGCCGGGTTCGATATAGCGTTCGATCCGGCAGTCGGCGCCCGGCCTGGTCGCGCGGCTGGACCGCAGGCCCTCGTCGATCAGACTCTCCACCGCCACGGGTTCGCGGTCGCGGATGGCGTGCCCGGCGGTGGCGCCGGCGAAGCGCAGCACCTGTTCCAGCATCGTCTCCAGCCTTTCGCTCTCGGCCTGGATCAGCGACCCGTAGCGCTCCACCTGATCCGGCTTGGATGCCAGCCTGCCGCGCAGATTGAAGGCGGCGGTGCGGATGACCGTGAGGGGTGTGCGCAGCTCGTGCGAGACGTTGGCCACGAAGTTCATCTGCAACTCGGCCAGTTGCTGTGCGCGGCGGGCGGCTCGTACCAGGATGGCGGTGGTGGCCAGGATCAGCAGCAGGATCCCGGCCGAGACAACGAGGTTGCGCGTGCGGGTCTGGGCCACCAGCACGTCGAGCGACCCGGCGCGGTGCCGCACCAACAGGAGCCAGCGGCCCTGCCCGGATTCCGGCGGCGGCGACGGGCCCCGCGGGCCGCGACCCTCGCGAAAGCCCCTCCCGGCGCGGCGCCCCGCAAACGGACCGGGCCGGATGCTCAGCAGCCCCACGGATCCGTCGGCCTGGTTTTCGAGCGAGAGCCCCGGCGATGAAGTGTAAAGCACCGCGCCGCCCGCGCCGGCAAGTACCTCTGCGTCGTAATCGCTTCCCAGGTAACGGCTTAGATAAACCGGGATCAACGTCCGGCTGATATAACCGGTGTCCGGCTCGATCAACAGCCGTTCCTGGTCCCGGGTGCCGGGCAGGCCGAAGCGCGGCAGTTCGATGACATTGGCGGATCCGCGTATGGGCCACGGGGGGCCGCCCTCGCGGCGGCTGGCCAGGCCCTCGCGAATGGGGATCCAGTCCGCGGGCCAATCCGCACGGGCAAACTTCCCGGTGGCCGGATCCAAAAGAAGCAGATCCGACGGCTCCTGGCCGGGCAGCACCAGGGCGATCCGCCGGAAGAGCGGCTCACGCGACTCCCGGAACTGCAGGTACCGATCGCTGTAGGCTTTTTCGACACCTGACTGCTCGACCTGGCTGCGGGTAGGCTCCAGGGCGGCACAGGCGGAGGAGATCTGATCGTTGAAAGCCCGGCTCAAGGTGTCCAGGCGGATCTGGAGCTGCTCCCCCAATTGGGTTCGTTCCGCGGTCGAGATCTCCCCGATCCAGCGGTATTGCAGAATGGCCAGCACCCCGCACAGAGCAGCGAGGACTCCCACCGACGCCCAGGCGAGCCAGGCGCGCTGGCGGAATAGCTCCATAACTACAGGCTAATCCTGGTTTTAGGCTGCGTTGAAGAACTCTTTGTTAAACCCGTGTTAAGAA
Organism: Bryobacterales bacterium; assembly: GCA_963778675.1. GTDB lineage: Bacteria > Acidobacteriota > Terriglobia > Bryobacterales > Bryobacteraceae > CAWCDJ01. The sequence continues at coordinate 713,416 of CAVZVI010000013.1, read as the reverse complement.
TTGCCTGCCGGTTATTGGGCTCTGATTGTCCTATTTGGCCCGCAGCGTGCAGATGTAACCTGTGAAATCTCAACGGAGGGTTCCCGTGGCCAAAGGCTTTGTTGCCATAACGGTGGAACGTTGTAAGGGTTGCGGATTCTGTGTCGAATTCTGCCCCACTCACGTCCTGGCTCTTTCATCTGCTTACAATTCCAAGGGTTATCACCCGCCCCACGTAGTCGCATCCGAGAAGTGCAGCGGCTGCGACCTGTGCGGGATGTACTGCCCCGATTTCGCCATCTTCGGAGCGCGGCATGCACGCTGATCCGAAGGGCGTCTTAACTGGTGTCCATTTTCTCGACGGCGATCATGCCTGCTGTGAGGGAACTCTCGCAGCCGGTGCGCGATTTGCCGCAGGATATCCCATTACACCATCGACCGAGGTCGTGGAACGCTTTGCCGCCCGGATACCGACCGTGGGCGGCGTTTTCATTCAGATGGAGGATGAACTAGCCGCCTCGATCACCATACAGGGCGCGGTTTGGGGAGGCGCCAAGGCGTTTACGGTCACTTCCGGCCCCGGCTTCTCGCTCATGATGGAGCACATCGGTTATGCCGCCATGACGGAGACGCCGTGCGTTTTCGTGAACGTACAGCGCGGCGGACCGTCCACCGGGCTGCCGACGCTGCCGGCGCAGGCCGACATGATGCAGGCCAGGTGGGGTTCGCACGGAGATTACGGCATCATCGCGCTGTGCCCCAACTCGCCGCAGGAGTGCTTCGACCTCACGATCACCGGCTTCAACCTCGCCGAGGAGTTCCGCGTGCCGGTCATGATGATGCTGGATGAATGCGTCGGCCACATGACCGAGAAGGTGGTGATCCCCGAGGCGGATGCGATCGAGATCGCGCCGCGGCGCTTCACCAGGAAGTCCCCGGAGGAGTTCCGGCTCTACGAGCCGCAAGCCGACCAGGTGCCCGACATGGTTCGGGCCGGCGAGGGATACCGGTTCCATGTGACCGGCCTGACGCACGATGAGCGCGGGTATCCCAGCATGAACATCGAGACGCAGGACCGCATGGTGCGGCGCCTCCAGGAGAAGCTCAAGCCGTTCTCCAACGGCCGGGCGCTGTGCGAGACCGAGCATCTGGAGGATGCCGAAGTCGTGGTGGTGTCCTACGGAATTACCTCGCGCGTGGCGCAGCGGGCTCTGCAGATGGCGCGGGCCCGGGGCATCCGGGCCGGCAAATTCCGGATCATTTCCGCCTGGCCGTTCCCCGACCAGCACATTGCGGAGTTGGCGGGCCGCGTGAAGGCGTTCGTGGTGCCCGAATTGAACCTGGGCCAGATGGTTCACGAAGTGGAGCGGGTCGCGGCTGGACGGGCCAAAGTGGTTTCCGTGCCGCACGCCGGCGGCGGTGTCCACAACCCGGACGCCATTCTGAAAGCGATTGAGGAGGCAGTCCGATGACCGAAAACCTGACACTCGAAGTTCCCTACGAGATCCCCGCGGATGCGATCAACCCGGTGGAGCCGTTTCTCCGGATGGACCGTATGCCGCACATCTGGTGTCCGGGATGCGGGATCGGCACCACCGTCAACTGCTTCACGCGGGCGCTGCTGAACTCCAAGGCGAATCTGGACAAGGTGGCGGTGGTTTCGGGCATCGGCTGCACGGGGCGTGTAGCGGGCTACGCGCGGCTCGACTCGTTCCACACCACCCACGGCCGCGCGATTCCCTTCGCCACCGGCCTCAAGCTGGCCAACCCCGAGTTGCAGGTGGTGGTCTATTCGGGCGACGGCGACCTGTTCGCGATCGGCGGTAATCATTTCATCCACGCCGCGCGCCGGAACATGGATCTGAAGGTGATCTGCGTCAATAACCTCACCTACGCGATGACGGGCGGGCAGACCGCCCCGACTACGCCGGGCCAGGTGATCAGCGCCACGTCACCCTACGGCGTGTTCGAGCCGGCCTTTAACCTGGTGCAACTGGCCGAGGCGGCCGGCGCGGCTTACGTGGCGCGCTGGACCACTTATCACGTGAAGCAGCTCAGCCGGTCGATGGAAGAGGTCATGAAGAAGAAGGGCTTCTGCTTCATCGAAGTGCTGTCGCCCTGTCCCACGCTCTACCAGCGGCGGAACAAGATGGGCGACGGCCTGGATACCATGAAGTTCTACAAGGAAGTAAGCAAGGTCCGCAACGGTGCCCCAACGTCGGAGTGCGCGCTGAGTAAATCGGGCGAAATCGTGGTCGGGAAGTTCGTGGACCGCGACCGGCCCGACTACTTCGAGTCGTTGCGTACGCAGATGACGGAGTCGCTGGGGGATCGTTACGCGGAACCGGAGGTAGCATGCAGCGAATGTTGACAGAGATTCGAATCGCAGGGTTTGGGGGACAGGGGGTCATTCTGGCGGCGGCAGTAATCGGTAAAGCCGCCGCCATCTTTCAAGGCGGCTATGCCACCATGACCCAGAGCTTTGGCCCGGAGGCGCGCGGTGGCTCGTCGAGCGCGCAAGTGATCCTTTCGAGCGATCCGATTCTCTATCCCTACGTAACCCAGCCGGACATCCTGGTGGTGATGAGCCAGGAGGCCTATACGCGCTTTGCTCCACAGTTGAAGCCGGGCGGGATTCTGATCACCGAACAGGAACTGGTGCGGGTCGACCAATACCCGGCCGGCGTGCGCGCGTACGGGGTTCCGGCCACACGGCTGGCCGAGGAGTTGGGCCGCAAGGTGGTTCTGAATATTGTGATGGTCGGATTCTTTGGGGCCGTGGCCAAGCTGCTCGAGCCGGAGGCACTGCGCAAGGCGGTGGAGGATTCCGTTCCCCCGGCGATGCAGAAACTGAACCTGCAGGCATTTGACAAAGGTTTCGAATACGGATCGCAACTGCTGGTGAGGCTCTCCGAAACTGGCGAAGCCGAAGCGGCGGTCGCACTCGAATCCGCCTGAACCGGGGCCGGGCACGCCCGGCCCGGCACGAACATCTCGAACAGTACCTTCGGTGAAGTCACGACGTTCGGCAGCCCGCGCGTGATTCAGATGGCGTTGAAGCTGTATTTTTAAGCACCTTCCGCTTGGGGGCCGGGAGTGCCTGGCCCCTTTTCCTCTCGACCCGCCGCTGCACCCTTCCAACCCGCTCACGCATCCATTAACCGGGTAATCTTGACTAAGAAGTACAGATTAGCTAATGTGATGATAGCCCAACAGGTTAGGAGCATATTCGGGTGAGCGATTCCACCAACACTATCGAGGTCCTTGCAAATCAGGAATATAAGTGGGGTTTCGTCACTGACATCGAGGCCGATGCCATCCCCCGCGGCCTGAATGAGGACGTGATCCGGCTGATCTCCGCCAAGAAGAAGGAGCCGGAATGGCTGCTCGAGTGGCGGCTGAAGGCCTACCGGCACTGGCTGACCATGAAAGAGCCCACCTGGGCCAACGTCCACTACCCGGCGATCGACTACCAGGACATGATTTATTACGCGGCGCCGAAGAGCAAGACGGATGGCCCGAAGAGCCTGGACGAGGTCGATCCGGAGCTGCTCAAGACCTACGCCAAGCTCGGCATTCCGCTGAAAGAACAGGAGTTGCTCGCCGGAGTCGCGGTCGATGCGGTGTTCGATAGCGTCTCGGTGGCCACCACCTTCAAAGAGAAGCTGAAGGTCATGGGGATCATCTTCTGCTCGTTTTCCGAAGCGGTGCAGGAGCATCCGGACCTGGTCCGGCAATACCTCGGGTCGGTGGTGCCGACCTCCGACAACTTCTTCGCGGCGCTCAATTCGGCGGTGTTCAGCGACGGCTCGTTCTGCTACGTGCCGAAGGGCGTCCGCTGCCCCATGGAGCTTTCCACGTACTTCCGGATTAACGCCAAGGACACCGGGCAGTTCGAGCGTACCCTGATCGTGGCGGACGAAGGCGCCTACGTCAGCTACCTGGAAGGCTGCACGGCGCCGATGCGCGACACCAACCAGCTGCATGCGGCGGTGGTGGAACTGGTGGCGCTCGACAACGCCCAGATCAAGTATTCGACGGTGCAGAACTGGTATCCGGGCGATAAAGAGGGCAAGGGCGGGATCTACAACTTCGTGACCAAGCGCGGCGCCTGCCGCGGGGTCAACTCGAAGATCTCGTGGACCCAGGTGGAGACCGGCTCGGCCATCACCTGGAAGTATCCGAGCTGCCTGCTGATCGGCGACAACTCGGTGGGCGAATTCTATTCGGTGGCGCTGACCAACAACTACCAGCAGGCCGATACCGGCACCAAGATGATCCACATCGGGAAGAACACGACTTCCACGATCGTGTCGAAGGGCATCTCGGCCGGGCACGGGCAGAACACCTATCGCGGCGGCGTGAAGATTCTGAAGGGCGCAACGGGCGCGCGGAACTACTCGCAGTGCGACTCGATGCTGCTGGGCGATAAATGCGGCGCGCACACCTTCCCGTACCTGGAAGTGAAGAACACGTCTTCGCAGGTGGAGCACGAGGCTTCGACCTCAAAGATCGGGGAGGACCAGATTTTCTACTGCCAGCAGCGCGGGCTTTCGGCCGAGGACGCGGTCTCGATGATCGTGCACGGGTTCTGCAAGGAAGTGTTCCGCGAACTGCCGATGGAGTTCGCCGTGGAAGCCCAGAAGCTGCTGGGAGTGAGTCTGGAAGGAAGCGTTGGATAGCGAATGCCGTTACTCGAAATCAAAAACCTGCACGCCACCGTCGGCGACCGTGAAATTCTGAAGGGCATCGACCTGACCGTGAAGCCGGGCGAGGTGCATGCCATCATGGGGCCGAACGGCTCGGGCAAGAGCACCCTGGCGCAGGTGCTGGCCGGCCGGGAACTGTACGAGGTGACCGAGGGCCAGGTCACTTACGACGGCAAGGACCTGCTGGAGATGGCTCCGGAAGAGCGCGCCCGCGAGGGCGTCTTCCTGGCGTTCCAGTATCCGGTGGAGATCCCCGGCGTGAGCAATATGTACTTCCTCAAGGCGGCGCTCAACCAGGGGCGCAAGCATCGCGGCGAGGAAGAGCTGGACGCCATGGACTTCCTGAACCTGGTCCGCGAAAAGATGAAGCTGATGGAGATGGACCAGGCGCTGTTGAACCGCCCCGTGAATACCGGTTTTTCGGGCGGTGAAAAGAAGCGCAACGAGATCTTCCAGATGGCCGTGCTGGAGCCGCGCCTGGCGATTCTGGACGAGACGGATTCCGGGCTGGATATCGACGCGCTGCGGACGGTGGCGGGCGGCGTGAACGCCCTGCGGAGCCCGGAGCGTTCGATGATCGTGGTGACGCACTACCAGCGGCTGCTGAATTACATCGTGCCGGATTACGTGCACGTGCTGTCGGAGGGACGGATCGTGAAGTCCGGCGGCAAGGAACTGGCGCTGGAGCTCGAAGAGAACGGCTACGCCGCCTTTGGGATTCTCGACGAGGAGGAGGCGGTCGGCAGGGTATGACGGCCGTTTCGGAGCAGATCGGTAACTGGCTTGCGGAGTTCGCGAAGCTGCCGGCGTCGCCCTACCAGGCGCTGCGCGAGGCGGCTTTCGAGCGATTTTCGGAGCTGGGGTTTCCCACCACGCATGACGAGGAGTGGCGCTTCACGAACGTAGGGCCGATCGCGCGGGGCAGCTTCCACGCGGGTTTCGCCGAGATTCAAGTACACGCACCCGGCGTCGAAGAGCTGAATCCGGAGGAAGTCCAAGCTCACCTGGCGCACTATGCGGCCTTCGACAGGAACGCGTTCGTGGCACTCAATACCGCGTTTCTAAACCACGTGACGGTCCTTCGCGTGCCGCGCGGCGCGGTGGTCGAGGCGCCCATCGAAATTACATACGATGTGCCCGGCCAGCCGTCGCCGGTGGCGGTGCACCCGCGGACGCTCATCCTGGCAGGCGCCCAGGCGCAGTGCACGATCGTGGAACGGTACAAGGGCTCCGGCCGGTACTTCACCAACGCTGTCACCGAAATCGTGGCGGGCGAAAACGCGGTGGTCGACCACTACAAGGTGACGGTCGAGTCGCCCGAGGCTTTTCACGTCGCCACGCTGCAAGCCCAATTGGGGCGCAGCACGAATTTTACTTCGCATTCGATTTCTCTCGGCGGCGCGCTGGTGCGGAACGACGCCGGCGCGGTGCTGTCGGAAGGCACCGAAGCGACGCTGAACGGCCTCTACATCGTGAACGGCACGCAGCACGTCGATAATCACACGGTGATCGACCATGCCAAGCCGCACGGGACAAGCCACGAACTGTACAAGGGCATTCTGGACGATCAGGCGTCGGCGGTATTCAACGGCCGCATCATGGTCCGCAAGGACGCGCAGAAGACCGATTCGAAACAGACCAATAAGAACCTGGTGCTGTCGGACGGGGCGGTGATCGACACCAAGCCCGAGCTGCAGATTTTCGCCGATGACGTGCGGTGCACGCACGGTGCAACCATCGGGCAGATCGACGCTGAATCGATGTTCTACCTGCAGTCGCGCGGCATCGGGAAGAACGACGCGCGAAACCTGCTGATTTACGCGTTCGCGCAGGATATTGTGGATCGCATCAAGGTTCCGGCGCTGCGGGAAACGCTGGAACGGAGCTTATTCGAGAAATTCCATGAGCACGCTCACTAAGATGGTCGGCTCGGATTTCGACGTGGACAAGATCCGCGCCGAATTCCCGGTCCTGCGGCAAACGATCCACGGCAAGCCGCTGGTGTACCTGGATAACGCCGCGACGGCGCAGAAGCCGTACGCTGTGATCGAGGCCATCCGCCGGTTCCACGAGGTGGACTGCGCGAATATCCACCGCGGCGTGCACGAGCTGAGCCAGCGCTCGACCGCGGCGTACGAAGAGACGCGCGCCAAGGTCAAGCGTTTCCTGAACGCCCGCAGCAAGAGTGAGCTGATCTTCGTGCGCGGCGCCACCGAGGGCATCAACCTGGTGGCGCAGCTCCTGGGGACGGAGGAACGTCAAGGCGGGCGACGAGATCGTCATCTCGGCCATGGAACACCATTCGAACATCGTGCCGTGGCAGATGCTGGCCGAAGAGAAGGACGCAAAGCTGCGGGTCATCCCGATGAATGACCGCGGCGAGCTGATCCTCGAGGAATACGAGAAGATGCTCGGCCCGCGCACCCGCATCGTAGCGTTCTGCCACGTCTCGAACGCGCTGGGCACCATCAATCCGGCGGCCGAGATGATCGAAATGGCCCACCGCGCGGGGGCTTTGGCGCTGGTGGATGGGGCGCAGGCCGCGCCGCACATGAAGGTGGACGTGCAGGCGCTCGACGCCGATTTCTACACGTTTTCCGGGCACAAGGTGTTCGGGCCGACGGGCATCGGGATCCTGTTCGGCAAGTCGAAGCTGCTGAACGCCATGCCGCCTTACCAGGGCGGCGGCGACATGATCCGCACGGTGACTTTCGAGAAGACTACGTACAACGACCTGCCGTACAAGTTCGAGGCCGGGACGCCGAATATCGCGGGCGGAATCGGGCTGGGCGCGGCGCTCGACTACGTAACGCGGATCGGGCTCGACAAGATTGCCCACTACGAGCACGACCTGCTGCTCTATGGCACGGAAGCGCTTTCGCGGATTCCCGGGCTGCGGATGATCGGAACGGCGCGGGATAAGGCCGCGGTGCTTTCGTTCGTGATCGAGGGCATACACCCGCACGATATCGGCACGGTGCTCGACCGGCAGGGAATCGCGGTCCGCACCGGGCACCATTGCGCCCAGCCGGTGATGGACTTCTTTGGCATTCCGGCGACAACCCGCGCGTCGCTGGCGTTTTACAACACGGCTTCGGAGATCGACGCACTGGCGGCCGGTCTCCAGAAGGTGAAGGAGATTTTCTCCTGATGGTCGACGAACTTTACCAGGAAACGATCCTGGACCACAGCAAGCGCCCACGGAACTGTCATCCGATGGAAGACGCGAACCGCAAGGCGGAGGGCTACAATCCTCTCTGCGGCGACAAACTGAAGCTGTTCCTCAAGGTGGAAAACGACGTAGTGGAGGATGTCAGCTTCGTCGGTTCGGGCTGCGCCATCTCCACCGCATCGGCGTCGCTGATGACCGAGAGCCTGAAGGGCAAATCGCGCGAAGAAGCCCTCAAGCTGCTCGATAAGTTCCACGAACTGCTCACCACCGATACGCCCGTCACCCAGGACCTGGGAAAGCTGGTGGTGTTTTGCGGAGTTCGCGATTATCCGGCGCGCGTGAAGTGCGCGACGCTGGCTTGGCACACGTTGAAATCGGCGCTGAACGGCACGGCAGTGGAACCCGTGAGTACCGAATGAACTTGAAAGATCAGGTGGTGGCGGCGCTCAAGAAGGTCTACGACCCGGAGATGCCGGTCAACATTTACGAGCTGGGGTTGATTTACGGCATCCAGACCAGCGAGGCGGGCGAAGTAGAGATCCGGATGACCCTCACGGCGCCGAACTGCCCGGTGGCGGGGACGCTGCCCGGCGATGTGGAGCGGGCGGTGCGGGCCGTCCCGGGGGTAAGCGGCGTCAAGCTGGAACTTACGTTCGATCCGCCCTGGTCGAAAGACCGGATGTCCGAGGCGGCCAAGCTGGCCCTGGGAATCGAGGACGTCATACCGATCGCGAGGCTGCGAAGATGAAGCTGAGTGCCAACGAGGAATACGGCCTGCGCTGCCTGGTTCGCCTGGGCTACGCCGGCTACGAGGGGCAGGGACTCACGATTCCGGAAATCAGCCAGGCCGAGGGTGTTTCGCCGGCCTACGCCGCCAAGATCCTCCGCGTTCTGCGAAAGGGCGGCTTCGTGAAGGCCGCGCGCGGCAAGGAGGGAGGCTACACGCTATCCCGGCCGGCGGAATCGATCGTCATCGGCGACGTCATGGACGCACTCGGCGGGCGCCTGTTCGAAAGCGACTTCTGCGACAGCCATTCCGGCCAGGCGGCCATTTGCACCCGCTCGGTGGATTGTTCGGTGCGGTCGCTGTGGCGCGCCGTCCAGGTGGCCGTGGACCAGGTGCTCAGCAAGGCTACACTGCGGGACCTGCTGCAGAACGAAGAAGAGATGAATTCCTGGGTGCGGGCCATTCCGGGTCCCAACGGGCTTCGCCTGTTGCAGTGATTTGGTCGGGCGCGGTTGGGCTGGAAGCGGGGGCAGAGCGCTGCTATAATGATGGCAGATGGTATTTAGCCGCCCGCGAAAGCGGGTTGTCGAAGGTTCGGATTCCTTCCATCTCAACGTCCCATCCTGTCCCGATTTTTCCTGGAGGAGGTACCCAGCACCCACTCAATGAAAGCCAGCGTGCGCATCAGCCGAGGCGTCGAAAGCCTCTTTGGCACCCGCGATGAGAACATCCGGTTAATCGAATCCGGGTTGGGCGTCCACACCCAACTGGTCGATAACAATCTGGAAATCGAAGGCGAAGCGGATAACGTCTCCCGCGCGGAGAGCATCCTGGAAGATTACAACACGCTCCTGCGCGAGGGCCACGTCTTCAATAACGGCGATTTGAACAGTTATCTGCGAGTCGTTACGCTCGATCCGGAAGTGTCGCTGCGCGCCCTGGTGAACAGCGGCAAGCAGCGCAGTTTCGGCAAGAAGCTGCTGGCTCCGAAATCCGTGAACCAGCGGCGCTACCTGGAAGCCATCGAGCGCAACGACCTGGTATTCGGCATCGGCCCGGCCGGCACCGGCAAAACGTACCTGGCGGTGGCCATGGCGATCTCCGCACTTCTCAACAAGCAGGTCGCCCGGATCATCCTGACGCGCCCCGCGGTGGAGGCCGGCGAACGCCTGGGCTTCCTGCCCGGGACCCTGCAGGAGAAGGTGGATCCGTACCTGCGCCCGCTCTATGACGCGCTCTACGACATGCTGGACAGCGATCGCGTGGAGAAACTGCTGGAGCGCAACGTCATCGAAGTCGCTCCCATCGCGTTCATGCGCGGACGCACGTTGAACGACAGCTTCATCATCCTGGACGAGGCCCAGAACAGCACGGCCGAGCAGATGAAGATGGTGCTGACACGCCAGGGATTCAACTCCAAGATGGTGGTCAACGGCGATATTACGCAGATCGACCTGCCCACGGGGCGCCGCAGCGGATTAACCGATGCGGTGGAAGTGCTCAAGGGCGTCGAAGGCATCAGCTTCGTTCAGTTCGACGAGAGGGACGTCGTGCGGCACACGCTGGTGCAGCGTATTGTGAAGGCCTACGAGCGGTACAACGAGACCGTCGGCGCCGGGCGGCAGCTTAGCTTGAAGCTGGCCGAGCCGGAGCCTCCGGCCGCCGATTCGGCGCCGCAAGCCTGATTCCTGAGTCATGTCATCACCCGATGGTAGTAGCGTCACGTTTCGCCGCGGTGCGGCGGATGTTCGACCGCGGGCGCTCGCGAATTTTGCGCGAAAGCTGCAGGCGGAAGTCACCAAAGGAAGAGCGTTCGATTGCCTGGTTACGGGCGATGCGGAAATGCGGCGGCTGAACCGCGAGTTCCGGGGGAAGGATTACGCGACCGACGTCCTTTCCTTTCCTTCGGGAAATGGGCAGGCCGGGAGGCCTGCCCCACTAGGCGATATCGCCATCTCGGTGGCGAGAGCACGGGCGCAGGCGCGGGAATTCGGACACACCACCGAGCAGGAGATTCGCGTGTTGATGCTGCACGGCGTGCTCCACCTGCTCGGGATGGATCACGAAACCGACGGCGGGCAGATGGCGCGCGCCGAACAGCGCTGGCGCGAAAGGCTGGGCCTTCCGGTCGGGCTGATTGAACGGGTGGGCGCATGATCTTTGTAGTAGGCGTCGCCACCGTGATCGCCATCCCGCTGCTCGGGCTGGTTACCTTCGTCCAGCTCCTGTACCTGGAGAGCTTGAGGCTGCGCACACGCGACCTGCCTTCGCTGAAGTTCTTCAAAGACACCATCGAGGACCGGATCGGCCTGAAGACCGAGCAGGGCGCCGGCTCCTTCTCGCTGGTGAAGCACACCCTGCTGGTCTTGCTCGGTATCTTCTTCTTCGCCTGGTTCGCCGACGGCCAGGTATGGAATGCGCAGGTGTTCTGGAAGTCGTTGCTGGCCGGGTGGCTGGCGATGGTCACCGTGACTTACGCGCTGCCGCAGCTTCTCTACCGCCGGACCTCCGCGCGGTGGCTCCTGCCTCTGGTTCCTCTGCTGCGGGCGCTGGCCTGGATCGCCCGCCCCTGCGATGCGCTGCTCGAATTTTTCCAAAGCCTGATCGACCTGACGGACGACACCTCCGAGGCAGAGGACATGCCGACCCAGGCGGAGAACATCGAGGCACTGATCTCCGCCGGCACGGAAGAAGGGCTCATCGAGGAGGAGGATCGCAAACTCATTCAATCGGTGGTGGAGTTCGGAGACAAAGTGGTGCGCGAGGTGATGACCCCGCGGCCCAATATCGTCGCCATCCCGGCCGATTCGACTCTCGAACAACTGCGCCAGCTCGTCATCAACGAGCAGTACTCCCGCATTCCGGTCTACGAAAACAACATCGATCAGGTGATCGGCTTCGTGCATGTCCGCGATATGTTCGAACTCGAGGAAGACGAGCGCGAACATCACGTGGTGCGCGAGTTGATCCGTCCCATCTCGTTCGTGCCCGAGACCAAGCCGGTGAGCGACCTGATGCGGCAGATGCAGCAGGAAAGCACGCACATGGTAATGGTGGTCGATGAGTATGGCAACACCGCCGGCCTGGCCACCATGGAGGACCTGCTCGAGGTCATCATCGGAGAGATTCGTGACGAGCACGAGCCGGACAGCGACGTGATCGAGGACGGGCGAGGCGGGTACATCGTCTCCGGAAGTTTCGACCTGGACCGCATCGGCGACCTGCTCGAGACCTTTCGGCGCGAGGAAGATATCGAATCCACCACGGTGGGCGGGCTGGTGAGCGAGTGGTTGGGCCGCGTTCCGAAAGCCGGCGAAACGGTGGATCGGGACGGTATCCGGATCGAGGTGCTGGCCAGCGACGAACTCCGGGTGGCCCAGGTGCGGCTCAGCAAATCACAGACGGTAGCTTCATGAACAAACATTTCAAATCCGGCTTCATCTCGCTCATCGGCCGCCCCAACACGGGCAAATCGACCCTGTTGAACGCCCTGGTCGGCCAGAAGGTGGCGATCGTAGCGGACAAGCCGCAGACTACGCGGACGTCGATCCAGGGCGTGGTGACGACCGCCGAAGCGCAGATCGTCTTTGTGGACACGCCGGGCATTCACAAGGCGGATTCGCCGTTGAACAAGCGGCTGATGGACGCGGTGCGCGCCGCGCTCGAGGAGCGCGACCTGCTGCTGTTCGTGGTAGATGCCGCGGCCAAGTTCGGGGAAGAAGACCGCCGCGCGCTCGACACGGTGCGCAAGGTGGATGCGCCGATCCTGCTGGTGTTGAACAAGATCGATCTGGTCAAAGAGAAGGCGCGGCTGTTGCCGCTGATCGAGCAGTACAAGCAGTTGCACGATTTCGCCGACTATCTGCCGATTTCGGCGGTGACGGCGGAAGGGGCTCGACGATCTGCGGAAAGCGATCATCGAGCGGCTTCCGGAGGGTCCGGCCTACTTTCCCGAGGATTACGTCACCGACCAGCCGGAGCGCTTCCTGGCCGCCGAATTGATCCGTGAGAAGGTGCTGTGGGCCACTCGCCAGGAGGTGCCGCACTCGGTGGCCGTGATGGTGGACCAATGGGAAGAGACTTCCACGCTCACACGGATCTACGCCACGATCCGGGTGGAGCGCGACGGGCAGAAGGCGATCATCATCGGAGCCAAGGGCGCCATGCTCAAACGGATCGGCACGCTCGCCCGCCAGGAGATGGAGCGAATCTTCGGCGTGAAGATCTTCCTCGACCTGCACGTGCGGGTGCAGCCGAACTGGCGCGAGGAGGCCGCCTTCCTGAACGCACTGGACTGGCGTACAATGGCCGGTAAGGATGATTTATAGACTTCTGGCTGCTCTTCTGGGGCTGGCACTGCTCGCAGGCGTCTGCCTGGCGGCGGATAAAACGGTCAATGACAACGCCATTTACGACAACGTCCGCATCAGACTGGCATCCGACGCCGAAGTGAAGGGCGGGGCCTTGGGAGTCGAGGTCAAGGAGGGTGTGGTCACCCTCAGCGGCGCGGTAGACACCGATCGTCAAAAGTCGAAAGCGGCCAAGCTGGCGAAAAAGGTCAAGGGCGTAAAGCGCGTCATCAATAACCTCACACTGAAGGAAAAGAACGCGGGGAAATGACCCGCGCGTTTCTGCTCGCCGTATTTGCCGCTCTCGCGCTGGCTCAGGACTTTTCCGAGATCAAGTTCGAAATGCTGGTGAAGGGCCTGACCTTCACGGAAGGCCCTGCCTGGTCGAAGGATGGATACCTGGTCTTTAGCGACACCCCCGCCGACCGCCTGATGAAGTGGGTGCCTGGGCATGATGTGGAGGTTTTGCGAAACGGCGTGCGCGGGCCGAGCGGCAACGCTTTCGACACGGAAGGACGCCTCTATACCTGCGAGACCCGCGGCCGCCGCGTGACGCGCACCGGCAAGCGCGGCGAAATCGAAGTGCTGGCGGAGCGCTGGGAAGGCAAGCGCCTGAACGCGCCCAACGATATCGTCGTGAGCCGCCACAATCACGTCTATTTTACGGACCCTGCGTTCGGGGAACAGGCGGACCAACGGGAGCTGGATTTCTACGGCGTGTACCACATTCCGCCGAAGGGTCCGATGAAGCTGGTGGCCAAGCCCGCGGGCCGGCCGAACGGCATCGCGTTGTCCCCCGACCAGCGGATTCTTTACGTACTGAACTCGGACGAGCGGAACCTGCGGGCATACGATCTCGACAAGAACGGCGACCCCGCCGGAGAGCGCGTCTTGATTTCCGGAATCCCCGGTGTCCCCGGCGGCCTGGCTGTGGACGAGAAGGGCAATCTGTACATCACGGGCAAAGGCATCTTCATTTACAGCGCGGCCGGCCGCCTGCTGCATAGTCTGGATTTGCAGAGCCGCGCCTCCAACTGTGCCTTCGGGGAGGCCGATTTTCAGACGCTCTTCATCACTGCCGGGCCCGAGGTGCTGCGCGCCCGCCTGGACGTCCGGGGAGCCTATTGATCACCGAAGAAGATCGCCGCTATCCGCGGCGCCCCCTGGTAGGAGTGGGCGCGATTCTGCTGGAGCGCGACCGTATCCTGCTGGCGCAGCGCGGCAAGGAGCCGCTCAAGGGGTGGTGGTCGCTGCCCGGCGGCGCGCTGGAGACGGGTGAATCGCTGCGCGACGCGATTTGCCGGGAGGTGCGCGAGGAGACCGGCCTCGAAGTCGAGCCGCTGGGGGTATTCGAGATCTTCGAGCGCATCCTGCGCGACGCCGAGGGGACCCCCGAGTACCACTACGTGTTGATCGATTATGTGTGCCGGGTCACCGGCGGCGAACTGCGCCCCGGCGACGACGTGTGCCGCGTGGAATGGGTCAGGCGTCGCGACCTGGGGGCGCTCGAAATCACCGAAGGTACCCTGGGGGTGATTGAAAAGGCTTTCCGGAACCGTCGAAAATATATGCTGAAAGCGGGCGGCCCCTCTTGAAGACCAGCTCCGAAGTTCTCGAATTCGAATCTCTCCGCGAGCTGTTGGGCCGCTTTGTATCCAGTCCTTTGGGCCGCCGCGAACTGGAAATGGTGGAGCCGCACGGCGACCGCGCGCGGCTCACCGAAGACCTGGCCGAAGCCGGCGAAGCGATCGAGTACCTGCGGCTGGCCGCGCGCCCGCAGCCGGCGGCGCGCGGCGCCGCCATCCGCATCGATTTCTCCGGCCTGCCGGATGTCGAGCCCGCCGTGCACAAGATGCGGATCGAAGGTGCGAGCCTCGACCCCAAGGAGATCTTCGACATTTTCGCCCTGCTCGACCGTGCCGCTGATGCCAAGTCGCTGCTGACGGCGGCCGCCGAGCGTTTCCCGCGCTTGGGGCGGCGCGCGCAGGCAATCGGCGACTTCCGCGCATTGCTCAAGGATCTGGACGGCAAGATCCTGCCGGATGGCACGGTCTCCGACCACGCCAGCGTCGCGCTGGCCCGCCTGCGGCGCGATATCGAGCGGCAGAAGAAGGCGATTCAGGAGTCGCTTGAGCGCTTTCTGAAGGCGCACCGCGAGGAAGGCGTGCTGCAGGAGGAGTTCGTCACCATCCGCAACGAGCGCTTCGTGGTGCCGGTGATCGCCGGGCAGCGCCGCAAACTGGATGGCGTCATTCACGGCGCGAGCTCGAGCGGCCACACGCTGTTCGTCGAGCCTCTCGAAACGATCGACCTGAACAACGAGCTGGTGCGGTTGTCGGAGGAAGAAGCGCGCGAGGTCCACCGCATCCTGCTGGAAATGACCGACCGGCTGCGCGGCTACGGGGAATCGATCCGCCAGACGCTGGTGGTGATGGCCGAGCTGGAGCTGATCTTCGCGAAGGCGCGCTTCGCCCAGGAGTTCGACTGCGCCATCCCCCGCTTCGGCGACCGCCTGCTGCTGCGCGACGCGCGCCACCCGCTGCTCGAAGATGTGCTGCGGCGGCGGCGCAAGGCCGCGGTGCCGGTGAGCCTGGAGCTGACCAAAGACCAGCGCACGCTGCTGATCAGCGGTCCCAATACCGGCGGGAAGACGGTCACGCTGAAGACCGTCGGGCTGTTGAGCCTGATGGCGCTTTCCGGACTGCCGGTGCCGGCCGCGGAAGCCGAGTTCCCGGTCTTCGAGCAGGTGCTGGCAGACATCGGCGATTACCAGTCGATTCAGGAAAACCTCAGCACGTTTTCCGCGCACGTTTCCAATATCCGGGAGATGGCGCTCGACGTGACGCCCGATTCTCTGGTCCTGCTGGATGAGTTGGGCGCCGCAACGGATCCCGAAGAAGGCGGCGCACTGGGCGTGGCGGTGGTGGAACACTTCCGCGCAGCCGGCGCGTACACGCTGGTCTCGACCCACCTGATGGCGCTCAAGATTTATGGCGCGTCGACCGGGGGCGTCGTGAACGGCTCGATGGGCTTCGACGAGGAGACGTTCGAGCCGACCTTTCACCTGCAGCTCGGGCTGCCCGGCAAATCGGCGGGTCTCGAGATTGCGACGCGGCTCGGGATGCCCGAGGACATCATGCTGCGGGCGCGGCGCTCCATGAGCGACCGCGAGCGCGACGTCACGCGCTTTCTTTCCGAACTGCACCGGCGCATCGAAGAGACACAGGCGCTGGAGCGGGATCTCCGGGAAAAGGTGGCCGCCGTGGAGCGGCGCGATAAGGAGCTGGCGCACGAGTGGGAGAAGCGCGAGACGGCCAAGCTGAAGGAACTCGAGCGGCGTACCGAGCAGGCGCTGGCGAAGTTCGAGGAGCAGGCGCAGGAGGCCATCGGCAGGATCGCGCAGAGCGGGGAGCGGCGCAAGGCCGAGCAGGAGGCGCAGCGGCGGGTTTCGAAGACCAAGCGCGAGCTGCGCGAGGACTTCCAGACCACCGTGCTGGCCACCCAGGACGAAGCGCGGCAGGGGCAGATCCAGCCGCTCCGTATCGAAGAAGGCGCGCGGGTCCGGCTGCGCGACGTGCGGGAACCGGCGCGTGTGCGTCGCCTGCTGGGGAACGACCGGCTGGAGGTCGAGGCCGGCTTCATGAAGATGCAGGTCTCGGTGGACGATGTGATCGAAGTGCTGCCGGAGGCGGCGGCCCCCGCCGGGAGACTGCCCAAGGGTGTGAGCTACCGGCCCGCGCCGGAGCTGTCGCCCGCCCACCAGGAAATCAACGTGATCGGCCAGCGCGCCGAGGAAGCGCGCGACGCGGTGGATGAGTTCCTCGACCGCGCCGTGATGGCCACCGCCAGCCGCGTCCGGATCGTCCACGGCCACGGGATGGGGATCCTGAAGAAGGCCATCTCCGAGCTGTTGAGCCGGCATCCGCACGTAGCGAAGTTCTATCCGGCGCCGCAGCAGGAGGGCGGGGCGGGCGCGACCATCGTGGAGCTGCGGGAGTAGCATGACCGGCCGCAAACTGGGCAGCTACGAAGTTCTCGAAAAGCTGGGCGAAGGCGGCATGGGCGAAGTCTGGCGGGCGCGTGATGAACGGCTGAACCGGAGCGTCGCCATCAAGATCCTGCCGGCGGAGGTGGCGGGCGATCCGGCCCGGAGGCAGCGGTTCGAGCAGGAGGCGCGGTCGCTCGCCGCGCTGAACCATCCCAACATCGTCTCGGTCTACGATATCGGCCAGAACAACGGGCAGTCGTACATTGTCTCGGAGCTGGTAGATGGCGAGCCGCTGCGGGCCGTCATCGAGCGCGGGCCGCCCGGGCTGCGCAGGCTGCTCGACATCGCCACGCAGATGGCCGAAGGGATCGCGGCGGCGCACGCCCTGGGGATCGTCCATCGCGATCTGAAGCCCGAAAACATCATGGTGTCGCGCGACGGCCGCGTCAAGGTACTGGATTTCGGGCTGGCCAAGCACAGCGCGCCGGCGGCCGGCGAAGAGGGCGCTACGATAGCGATGTCGCACCCGGGCATGGTGCTTGGAACGGTGGGCTACATGTCGCCCGAGCAGGTGCGGGGCGAAGCGGTGGACGCACGCTCGGATATTTTCAGCTTCGGCTGCGTACTTTACGAGCTGGCCGCGGGGAGGCGCGCGTTCGACGGCAAATCGGCGGCCGACGTCATGAGCGCGATCCTGCGGGAGGAGCCGGCGGAACTGGATGGCGGCCAGGCGGCATTGCCGCCGGTGGTCGATGCCATCGTGCGGCGTTGCCTGGAGAAGCAGCCGGCGCGCCGGTTCCAGTCGGCTGCCGACCTGGCATTCGCACTGCGATCGGTTTCGCACACGTCGACAGCCCAAGCCGCGGCGCTCCCGGGGCCGGTATCGCGCCGCGCCTGGTGGAAGCCGCTGCTCGCGGTGATTGGCGCGGCGCTCCTGTTTGCCGGCGGATATTGGGTGCGAGGCCGGCTGGCGGCGGCGGCTCCTCCGGAGTTCCACCGCCTCACGTTCCGCGAAGGCCGGATCGCGGCCGCGCGCCTCATGCCGGACGGACGTAACGTGGTGTATGCGGCTGCATGGGACGGCGGGGCGCCGCATCTCTACCTGGGCACGACCGGAAGCCCCGATGCACGCGACCTGAATGCACCCCCGGACAGCCGGCTGCTGGCGGTCTCCTCCCAGTCGGACCTCGCACTGTTGACGGGGCCGTTCAATCCCGACGGTTCGGGAACGCTTTCGCGGACGTCACTGGCCGGCGGACAGTCGCGCGGCCTGCTGGATAACGTGTTGTTCGCCGATTGGTCGCCCGACGGCTCCGAGATGGCGGTGGTCCGGCGCATTGGCGGCGTGGGGCGGATCGAGTATCCGATCGGCAAGGTGCTCTACCAGAACCAGTGGCTGCTGCCGGAAATCCGCGTCTCGCCGGACGGGCAGCGGGTGGCCTTCGCGAGATACGATAACGGATCCGCAATCGCGATCTTTACGGTGGACCGTTCGGGAAAGGTACAAAAACTGGGGGTCGTTTCGGGGCAGACGTCGCAGCCGGGGTCTCCGGATCTTTGCTGGACCGGGGACGGCCGCGAGATCTGGTTCCGCTCCTTTGATGAGAACGCACGCAACACCATTCTGGCGATCGATGCGAGCGGCAAGGTGCGGGTGGTGGCGCGGTTTCCGGCGCGCATCAGCCTGTACGACCTGGGCGCCGGCGGGCGGGCGCTGCTCAGCACCGATAGCGGGCGCATGGGGATCCGCGCTCTCGCGCCGGGCGAAAACGCCGAGCGCGACCTCTCGTCGCTCGAATCGAGCCTGTTGCGAGACATGACGCCGGACGGGCGCATCATCCTGATCGACGTCCTGGGCGAAAGCGGGGGGCCGAAAGGCAGCATCTACTGGAGGCTTACCGACGGTTCTCCGCCTGTGCGGCTGGGCGACGGCTATGCGTTTGCCATCTCTCCCGACGGCAAGTGGGTCACGGGATACTCGTCGCGCGAGGATCTCAAACGCATGTACGAGCTCATGCCCACAGGGCCCGGCGAGACCGTGCCGCTTTCGTTTCCGCAACTGCCCTACCAGATGGGAGTCGTGGCTGGATGGCTGCCCGGCGACGGCAACTACCTGGTGGGCGGCCCCTCGAAGACGAAAAAATGGCAGCTCTTTGTGTGGAACCGGGCAGCGAATTCGCTCCGGCCGGTCACCCCGGACGACATGGAGGACGGGCTCCCGCTCGTCTCGCCCGACGGCCAGCGATTTGCCGCTGCCAGCCCCTCGCAGGGGTGGCTGGTCTGCACGATTGCGAGCGGCGCGTGCCGTCCGATTCCCGGGCTGACGCATCACGACCTGCCGGTAGGCTGGCGCCAGGACGGAAAGAGCATCTACGTCGTGATGCACCACGACGAGAACCGCATGTTCATGGTTTCGCTCATCGATGTGGCGACTGGAGCACGGACTCCCTGGAAAGAGATACGCCCGGGCACCATGGTGGACGAGGTGTCGAACCTCAAGATCACTCCGGATGGCCGGGCGTATGCGTATAACTACTCGACTTCGCGTTCAGATCTGTATCTTGCCGAGGGCCTCCGGTAGGATAGGCCTTCTGCACGGACGCAGTTACCAATCCACCCGTACGCCGAACTGCACGATGCGCTTCTCGAGGACCGTGCTCGAAGGCGCGAACGTCGCCGGCAATTTCGCCACGCCCAGCGAATCTACCGGAACCACGGTGTTCAACGACGTAATGTTCTCGCGGTTGAACACATTGTTGAACTCGGCGATGAATTTCGGTTTCAGCCGTTCTTTTATCGTGAGGAATGTCCGCGTGTAGCGCGCATCGACCTGATAGATGTTGGGCGTCCGCACGGTATTTCGCCCGATGAAGAGCGGCCGTGTCGTCGCCTTTGTGTCGTTGTTCAGGTTCTTGTTCGCGGTGATGTTCTGCTGATCGCCCGAGGTGAGGTTGCCGAGCACGGCCAGTTCGTTGTTGCTGGCCAGCCATTTCAGGATACGGTTGTCGGATTTCGACGTAGGCGCGATATACCAGCTCATGGTGAGGGCCTGCGGGCGGTTGACAATGCTATTCCCGCGGTCGCGGCGGCGGTTCGTGTTGTCCTCGATGAACAGGTTCTGCTCGAAGCTGTTGGCGTCCGGCGCGTCGCTGATGGAGTGCGACCAGGTATACGACGCGTTCACCTGGAAGCCCTGCCCCCACCGGTGGTTGTAGTTCACGATCATCGCGTTGTAATCCGTCACCGCGCCCACGTCCTGCAGGGTGATGTTGTTGAAGCGCGGGTCGAGCCGCGTGGCTGCGCTCTGCGTGCTCGAATAGATAGGCCGTCCGTCGGCCAGGAACCCGGTCGGATTCACCAGGTTCAGGTTGCGCAGGTAGGTCAGCTCGCGCGCGCCCGTGTTCACATAGCCAACGGTGAGCGCATCGTTATTCGTGAGCTGCCGCGTGATCTGCAGGCTGGTGTTGATAGTGTAGGCGTTGCGGAAATTCGGAGTGACGGTGGTGATATCGGCCGAGGCCGGGACCACTCCGGGAGTCAGACCGATGACGTTCGGAAATGCCGGCGCCAGCGGGCTGCTCGCCGGGATCGAAGCCGAATAGGCTTGCGGGTTTCCGCTGTTGATAAACGTGTTGTACCAGAGGTTGGTCGGGGTGGGCTCGAAGAAGATGCCGGAGCTGGCACGAACCACTGTCTTGGGCGTGACGGTCCAGGCCAGGCCGAAGCGGGGCGCGAAGTTCTTGCCCGGCGTACGGAACTTCTGCGAGTAAGAAAACGGCGCGTTGGGGTCGGCTGACGGCCCCTGGAAGCGGTCGTAGCGCACGCCGAAGATCAGCAGCAGGTTGCTGCGCGCCTGAAAGCTGTCCTGGGCGAACCAGTTCCAGAAGAAGGAGTGATACCACGCGCCGGGCAGCCCGATGACACTGGCGTAGCTGGTGTACGCCTTCGGATTCGCACCGGACTTCGCGGCCAGGTAATTTGCCACCGAGGAGAAGTTGTACTGGCTGTAGACATCCGCGGTTTGCGTGTCCAGCATCTGCTGCCAGCCGAACCCGACTTTCATGGTGTGCCTCCCGCGGACCACCGTGAGGTTATCGTTCATATTCGGAATCTTCTCCTGGAAGCGGTCGCCGGTGGAGGTGCTGCCGTTGAAGATGGCCACGCCGCTGATGTTGATCTGCGGGCCGGCGCCGGTCAAGGGATCGGGAACGTGGCGCTCATTGCGGTAGGGCCAGCCGAAGCGCAGCTCGTTCAGCACGTTCGGTGAAAATGTAGAGAGCAGTTGCGCGCCCATCACATGGGCGCGGTCCTGAAAATCCGCCGCGGCGTCGAGCGCGTTCTTGCCACCCACCGCGGTGTTGAACGGGTACTCGTTGCGAAAGTAGTTGTAGCGGAAGAAGAACTGGTGTTTGTCGCTGATGGTCCAGTCGGCGCGGATATTGGCGAAGGTTGCATGCTGCACGCTGGGTGCTACCGCGAGCAGATTGGTGGGAATCCCGATTGCCGCCGCATCCGACGGATTGATCGTGTTGGGGGACGGCAGGCCGCGAGTCAGGTGCTCGTAGCCGCCGAACAGGAACAGTTTGTCCTTGATCAGGGGACCGCCCGCGTTGGCGGCCACGTCGCTCAGCGTGAGATCGGGTTTCGCGGCGGCGGAGTTGAGCAGCATGGGCCGCGCCGCAAGGTCCGTGGGCCGGCCGATATAGGAGAACTCGCCGTGCAGCGTGTTGGTGCCGGAATTGGTGATCACGTTAAAAATGTTCCCGGCAGTGTTCCCGAACTCGGGTGCGTAGCTGTTGGAGACCGTCTGCACTTCCCGCACGTAGATGTCGGAGATGGGGAAGAGGCGCAGGCCATAGCGGTCGCTCTCGGTATCCACCATGCCATCCATCTGGTAGTTGATGCGGTCCAGCAGGCCGTTGGTGTTGAGGGTGCGCGGGATGCCGAGCTCCGGGTTCGGGTGCCCGCTGACGCCCGGCTGGAAGATGATGAAGTTGTAGGGATTGCGCGAGGTGAGCGGAAGATTTGCGATTTCCACATTGGTGATGGTGCGGCCCGTGCTGACGCGGGACGGTTCGACGATGGGGGCGCCGCCGGTCACTTCCACTTCCGTGGTGACGGCTCCGACCTTCAACTGGCCGTCGACCACCGCCTCCGTACCTGCCGTCAGCGTCACGCCGGTGTGGCGCTGGGTGTCGAAGCCTTCCTTCTGGATCGATACCGTGTAGGTGCCGAGCGGCAGGTTGGGGAAGACGTAGTAGCCGTCGTCATCGCTCACCAACGACCGCGTGAAGCCGGTCTGGTCGTTGACGATCGTTACTTTGGCGGCCGGAACCGAAGCCCCGGCTGAGTCGGTGACACGGCCCCGGATGCTGCCGTTGATCGCCTGGGTTTGCGCAGCTGCGGTAAAAGCGGCAAATGCCGACAGAAATATTGGAAGTACCTTACGGATCAAAAACATGACTGTCCCCCTGTGTAACGGTTGCCAGACCCTCTTGTGGCACTTAGTATGGCCCGTTTTCAGATGCGCGTCAAGACAGGCTGGTCGCAGGGTTAGACGGTCCAGTGGAAAAAAGAGGCCGAACATCTCCGGCCCCTCCAAGGAAGGAAACTACCTGATCTTGCTTAGAAGTGGACGCGGAGACCGAACGACATCTGCCGCGGCGTGTTGGATTGATTGCCGAGAACGCCCCAATCCTGCGGAGAACTGATATCCAGGGTCGGGTCGCCCAACTGCACGTGGTTGAGGACGTTCGTGAACTGGAAGATCATCGTAGCGCCGACGCGCCCTTCCCTCCAGATACCGATGTCCTTCGAGACGGTGGCATCCAGATTCCAGGTGGGCAAGCCGCGGATGTTCCCATTCGATCCGCAGTTCGTGTCGAAGCCCAGGATGCAGGAGCGGAATTCGGCGAACGTTTGCGCCGGATTCGAGAACATCTGGGTTCCGACGCCGCCGTTCGAGTAGTTCGAATTCACGCCGGCTTGGCTGGGGTTGTCAGACGCGCTCTGTGATACGTTCTGGTTGTAGAGGGCGGCATTGCTACCTGTATACTTGGCGGCAAGCACCGCGCCGTCCAGGGTCGAGCCGGTACTGCAATTCATTTCGCCGAAGGACTGGCAGTTGCCGTTCAGATTGCTGACCATCAGCGGCGCGCCGCTATGCGCGGTAAAGATAGGAGCGATCGTCCAACCTCCAAGCAGGTGCCCGGCCACGCCCCTCTGCGAGCGGAAGAACGGGGACTGCCAGAGCATCGTCAAGTTGTAGATGAACTTGTAGTCGTAGAACTGCGGGCCGTACATCGATTGCAGGTTCCACGGGTCCGTGACGCTGTAGGAACTGGACGCCTGGACCTGGTTGCCGGTGCCCAGTGCGCGGCCCCAGGTGAAATTCGAGGTCGCGGTGATGCCGTGCCAGTCGTGGAAGCGCAAGGTGAAGAAGCCGGCATTGTAATTACCCCAGCCGTTGCTGGCCTGCATATAGATGGCCGACATCTGGCCGGCATTGCCGGTGACCGGCAGTCCGGCGGCCCCCGGAGAACTCGGCATGGTCCGGCCGAGCGTCCAGGAAGGATTCTTGTTGAGCGTGGCCCAGAAGTCGTAGACCGAAGTGGTCGCGATCTGGCTGTTCATGGTCCCGTTCTTAGCCACGGCCGCCGTGCAACTGCTGAAGCCTTTGCAGAAGGCGGAGTTGGCGCCGCCCAGCGCCGTTTCAAAGAACGGCTGCGGCGCAGGCGTTCCGCCGGCGGCAACCGCCCAGTAGGTGTTGGCGTACGCCTGGGCGAAGGTCTGGCCCCCAACGGTCGTCATGTAAGGGACTGCGTCGAGATCGATCTGCTGCCATTCATTGCGGATGATGCGGCCGATGTAGCCAACCTCCAGCATCACCTTTGACGAGATTTCGCGCTGAATGCTCAAGGTGACGTTGTCGGTGCGAGCGGGCCGGAAGTTAGGATCGAGCGCGCTACCCGAGCCTGCCGCGGCATTTCCGCCGACGCCCGGTAAATAAGGCTGGGGCAGCGTCTTCGTAACCGCCGGTAAGGGTGCCACGTTGCCATCCGTGCCGATACGAAATGCCGTCGTGGGGTTCACGCCCCCGTTGCCGAGGCACTCGCCGCCGGCGCTGGCGCCGATACAGGAGACCGCCTGTCCGAGTCCGGTGCCGAGCAGCGGAACGAGCACGAGGTCCACGCCGTTCAGCCGGCTGAAGATGCGGCCGTAGCCGGCGCGAATCACGGTCTTGCCCTGGCCGAAAACCTTGCCCAGAAGGCCGCTATCGAAGCTGGGATTCCATGCGACAGCCACGCGCGGGCTGAATCCCTTGTAGAAAGGGTTGTACGGGTACTTCAAGCCGCCGCTGGTGTTGTTGACGGTGGCGAAACCAAGGGTTGGGTTGTAGACCTGGCCCTTGAGCGCGGCCGCCTTCCGGGCAGCCAGGTAGTCATAGGTGTTGACGGCATTCCCCTTCTCATCCGTCAACATGACTTGTTTCGCGTTGAGCTCGTAGGGAGGCATTTCGAGCGCGTAACCCATGCCGTAAGTCAGGGTGACGCTGGGCCTCATGTGCCAGGTATCGGTGAGGTAAAGGTTGTAATAGGGAATGACACTCTGGTCATACATGAAGGAACCGGCCGGCTGTAGGGAGAGGTCCTTTCCGGCGCGTGTGTACAGGTCTTGGGGCTGGCTCACGATACCCAGCACCTCGGAGTAGAGCGTCCGGTAAGTGCTGAGCTGGTTGGTAGGCACTCCTACCGGAACATACTGGGAAGGATAAGTCACGCCCGGACCGCTGGTGATCTGGTAGACCGTGGCGTTCATGATCCCCTGGCCGTTGTCGTTGCGCAAATGGTAATCGTAGTTGCGCTCGTAGGTGCCGCCGAACGCGATGACGTGGTTTCCCTTGATCATGGAGACATCGTCCCGGATCATCTTGTCCTGGCCGTCCCAAAAACGCTGGCGGACGCTCTGCGTGTTCACGTTATAGGGGATGAGCGCATTGCTGCTCTCGCCGCCGATTTCGAGCGCCCCGCCCAACCCGGGAAGTTGCGGAGGAGCCGCCGCCGAGGCCCACTGCCAGAAATTCCTCAGGTAGCTGAAGCGGAAGTCGTTGGTGATGGTGGGCCGGACGTTGGTCGTCAACCCGGCCGCCCAGTAGCTGGGAACCTGCGGCCGTACGGCCTGGGCCGCCGGTTGCCCGAACGTGTCGCCCGGCAGCGCGCCGCCGATATCGACCTGGTTCGTTGTCAGGCGAATAAAGCGGTAATCGCGGTAGCTGGCCATGAACCGGTTTTTCTCGCCGAAATCATGGTCGACACGCCCGACGTAGAAATTCGAGGTTTGCGGCGTGTTGATCGTGGCGAGATATCCCTGTGTATTGAAGTGGTCGCCGCCCAGCGGGTTATTGGGCAGGGGCATGTATTTCTGCCAGAGTTGGGAGACCATCTTGTTCATGCCGATGCCGCGGGGGTCGCACATCCCGGCTGGACAGACCGCAGGCTGGTAGGTCACGCCTCCCACCGTGACGGGCACGGGGTTCAGGTTATAGGCGACTTCGCCGGTGGCCTCGCGGATCTGAATGACTCCAGCCCGCAACAGGTCCGTCGGCACGTTCCTCTGGTAGGTGTTGGAACTGGGGTAGCGGAATCCCTCGTAGTTGAAAAAGAAATAGGTCTTTCCGCCCGCCATCTTCGGCAGCATCGGTCCGCCGATCGCCGCTCCGAACCGGTTCGTATGCGTAACCGGAAGCGGCGTATACTGATATCCCTTGGCCGGCGTGTGGTTGTTCTGCCAGCTATTGGCCGCTCCCACGTTGGTCGCGAAATAGTATTCGTATCCCGAGCCGTGAAAAGCATTCGTTCCGCGCTTGGTCACCATCTGGATCTGGCTGCCCGACGAGCCGTTGAAATCCGCCGTCTGGTTGGCGGTATTTACCTTGAACTCATCGACGCTCTCGATCGGTGTGGGCAGCACGCCGGTAGGCGCGCCATTCGACGCATAGCTGCCGGTGTAGATATTCATGCTGCCGTCCATGTCGTTGGAGTTGTTGCCTCCATCGAGCTGAAAGCTGTTCTGGTCGTACATGGCGCCGGCTACGCTGCCTTCCGGAGACACACCGGGCTGGAAGATGGCCAGGGTAGAGGCGTCGCGGCCGAGGTTGGGCAGATAGACCAGCGAATCCCCGGATATCGTGGTGCCCACCGTGGCATTGGTAGTCTGCAATTCGGCGCCTGCCGCCGAAACCACTTCTACCGTCGTAGCCGTCGAGCCAACCTCCAGTTTGGCGTTGATCGTCAACACCAGCCCGACCTGCACCCGCTGCTGACTGACCTTGTAGACGGAAAACCCGGCCTTACTGATGGCGATATTGTAGTTTCCGGGCGTCACGTTGACAAAGGTATAGCGTCCGGAATCGTTGGTCAAAGTGCTTAAGGTGTTGTTGGTCGATGTGTCGGTAAGCCTGATTTCGGCCCCGGCGATGACGGCGTTCTGTTGATCCATCACCTGTCCCGAAACGGCTCCGGTCGAACCGGTTTGTGACCTGGCAGGCACTGCTCCGGGTATCAGAACCACAGCGAGTGCGATGCCGGAAATAAGTGAAGCGAATCCCCGCTTGACGAAATGCATTATCCCTCCTCCCTTTACGTAGGCCCAGAAAACACCCCGCTCCCGTAGGTGGAGCCAAGGCTTAAAGATATGCGGAAGATTCTAGAGCCACATTACGGATGTGTCAATAGGATAGAATCGCGACGGGAGAATTCCGGTACCTCGCGCGTCCGCGGTTGCGCCGCATCCTCTTCGTAGCGAACAATAGGGTATATGGTTCGTCTCAATTGGGGTCTAGGGATTGTTGTCGTTTCTGCAGGCGCTCTGCTCGTCCTGTCAGGCCAGGCGAGGCCTTCCACGGCTGACGCCATACCGATCGACGCGAACCGCGGCGCCGCCGGGCTGGTCCGTTGGCTGCATGCGCTGCAGACCCGCGCCAGCCTGGTGATGGTCACCGCCCATCCGGACGACGAAGACGGCGGCATGCTGGCCTATGAAACGCGCGGCGCCGGCGCCAGGGCCGTGCTGCTCACCCTCAATCGCGGCGAAGGCGGCCAGAACGCGATGTCCCCGGATCTCTATGATGCGCTCGGACTGGTACGTACCCAGGAACTTCTCCAGGCCGACCGCTACTACGGCGTCGATCAGTATTGGACGCGCGCGATCGACTACGGCTTCTCGAAGACCCGCGAGGAGGCGCTCGAGAAGTGGGGGCACGACCGCGTGCTGGCCGACGTGGTGCGGGTGATCCGGATGACCCGGCCTCTGGTGATCACCTCGGTCTTCGTCGGCGCCGCGACCGATGGCCACGGCAACCACCAGGTGGCGGGCCAGATGGCGCAGGAGGCCTTCCTGGCAGCCGGCGACCCCACGAAGTTCCCGGAGCAGATTCGGGAAGGTTTGCGGCCCTGGAAGCCGCTCAAGGTCTATGCGCACGTGCCGTTCTTCGCGCCGACGCCGCAGGGTATGTACGACTATGCCATCGATAAGTACGTGCCGGTGCGCTTCTTCGACTACATCCACAAGACCTGGTCGAGCGTGAAGCCGGCGACCACCCTCGAGATTCAGGAAGGCGCCTACGCGCCGGCGAACGGCCTGACGTACCTGCAGATCGGACGCGAGGGCCTGGGCAGCCAGAAGACGCAGAACAACGGCGTCTCGATCCCCATGCCCGCTCCCTTCGCCAGCGCCTATCACCGCTACGATTCGCGAGTCCCGGCGGCCGAACACGAAGAGAGCTTCTTCGATGGTATCGACGTCTCGGTGAACGGCATCGGGTCGCTCGCGCCCAACGAGCCGGAATACCTGAAGAGCGGCCTGGCCGATATTGCCCGCGTCGCCGGGGACGCGAACCGGCAGTATCAGCCCGACAAGCCGCAGGCGATCGCGCCGCTGCTGGCGGAAGGGCTGAAAGAGACGCGCACGCTGGTCGGCCGGGTGCACCAGGACAATCTGGCGGACGTCGAGTTCGAGTTGCGCGCCAAGGAAGACGAGTTCGAGCACGCGCTGGCCGACGCGCTGGGGCTCGAGATTCAGGCTTCCGTGATGCCCGAGAGGGAGCCTCAGGGCCGCAACCCGTTCGGCGGCGCGTCTCCGACATTCACTATCGCGGTTCCCGGCCAGTCGTTCGGCGTCCAGGTGGATCTTTCGGACCAGGGGCCGGAGGGCGTCGCGCTGGAGTCCGTGACCGTGGCCGCTTCCGACGGCAAGGCGTGGCGCATCGAGCCCAAGGCGGCGCCTCCGAAGAGCGTCGCGGGGCGGGCGCAGGCACAGGCGAAATTCGCGGTCATAGCACCGCCGGACGCCGCGCTAACCCGTCCGTATTTCAGCCGCAAGGACGAGGAGCAACCGTACTACGATCTGGATGACGCGCGCTACCGCAACCTGTCGCTGTCGCCCTATCCGCTCTCCGCCACCGCGGCTGTGACGTATGAAGGCGCCACCGTGCATCTCTCGCAGGTTGTGCAGACCCTGCAGCGCATCCCGGCGCTGGGGATCGTCGCCGAGCCCCTGCTGGTCGGCCCGGCGATCTCCGTCACGGTGTCGCCGGCCGCGGGCGCCGTTCCGGTCGGTACCAAATCGTTCGCTTTCTCCTGCACGGTCCATAGCAACGTGAAAGGACCCGCGGGAGGGACGCTGCGGCTGCGGCTGCCGGCCGGCTGGAAGTCGTCGCCCGAATCCGCCCCGTTCACCATGGCGCGCGACGGGGAAGACCACACCGTCACGTTCTCGGTGCTGCCCGGCGACGTCAAACCCGGCGAGCAGACGATCACCGCGGTCGCCGAATATCACGGCAAGGACTACCAGGAGGGCTACCGGCTGGTCGGGTATCCGGGCATCCGCCCCTATCCGCTCTACCGGCCGGCGGTCTATCGCGCGGCGGGTGTGGATGTGAAAACGGCGCATGGCCTTCGCATCGGATTCCTTCCGGGGACGGGCGACGATGTCCCGACCGCGCTCGAAAACCTCGGTCAAACGGTGACGACCCTCTCGGCGGCCGACGTGACGCAAGGCAATCTTTCCGGCTACGATGCCATCGTTCTCGGAACCCGCGCCTACGCCGTCCGGACCGAGTTGAAGTCCGCCAACGGCCGCCTGCTCGATTACGTGAAGAATGGCGGAGTGCTGATTGTGCAGTACAACCTGCAGGATTTCGACCAGAACTACGGCCCTTATCCGTTCAGCCTTGGGAACAATCCGCAAAAGGTGGTGGACGAATATTCCAAGGTCAAGCTGCTGGAGCCGGAGAGCCCGGTCTTCACCTGGCCCAACCGCATCACCAGCGCCGATTTCAGCGGCTGGATCGAGGAGCGCGGCCACGGCTTCATGCAGACCTGGGATCCGCGCTACCAGTCGCTGGTGGAAACGGCCGATCCCGGTCAGGACCCGCAGCGCGGCGGCCTGCTGCTGGCGCGCTACGGGAAGGGCGCGTACATCTACGATGCGTTCGCGCTCTACCGGCAGTTGCCGAACGGGGTGGCCGGCGCGTATCGCATCCTGGCGAACCTGGTGAGTCTGGGCAAGAACCCGGCTTTCGAAACGGCGAAGTGATGGAAAAGTTCCCCGCTCCCGTTTATGCCGAGACCGTTCTCGGCCCCAATTTCGAAGACGCGAAGAAGTATTTTCTGGACGCCCTGATCGCGATTCACTACGCCCATACCCGCATGCTGGCGCACCAGGGAATCCTCACGGCGGCGGAGGAGTCGGCTCTGGTGGCGGCCCTTGACGGCCTGGACCGCGAGGAGATCGGCCGCGCGCGCTATGACGGCTCCTGCGAGGATCTCTTTTTCTTCATCGAGAGCCTGCTCGAAAAGGCGTGCGGCGAACTGGCCGGCAAGATGCACACGGCGCGGAGCCGCAACGATATCGCCATCACCCTGTTCCGCATGACGGCGCGGCTCGAGCTGCTGAAATTCGGCGGGTCTCTGGCGGCGCTGCGTTCCGTGCTGCTGGACCTGGCGGCGCGGCACCTGGAGACGGTGATGCCCGCCCACACCCACACGCAGCCGGCGCAGCCCACGACGCTCGCGCACTACCTGCTGGCGGCGGCGGAATTCCTGGCGCGTGACGCGGCCCGCGTCGAGGCCGCGTTTTCGCGCGTGAACCGGAGCCCGCTGGGTGCCTGCGCCATTACCACCACCGGTTTTCCCATCGATCGCGAGATGACCGCGCGGTTGCTCGGCTTCGAGGGCCTCGCGGAGAATTCGTACGGGGCGATCGCCTCGATCGACTACCTCACCGAGACCGCCGGGGTGGTGGCGGCCGCCATGGTCAACCTGGGCAAGTTCACCCAGGATTTGCTGCTCTGGTCCACCCGCGAATTCGGCTTTCTGCGGCTTTCGGACGCCTTCGTACAGAGCTCCAGCATCATGCCGCAGAAGCGCAACCCGGTACCGCTGGAACACACCCGGATCCTGGCCAGCCGGGCGCTGGGAGAGGCCCAGGCGGTTTTCACCTGCGCCCACAACACGCCCTTCGGCGACATCAACGACAGTGAAGACAACCTGCAGCCGCTGGTATTCACCATGTTCGCGGATGCCGGGAGGGCGCTGCGCCTGCTGGCCGGCGTGATGCGCAGCGCCGAGGTGGATCGCGAGAAGCTGGCGCGCCGGGCCGGGGCTGATTTCCTGACCGTCACCGAACTGGCCGATACGCTGGTGCGGCGGACGGGGGCAAGCTTCCGGGAGGCGCACGGGATGGTGGCGCGGGCCGTCGGGGCGTGCGGCGCGGATGACCGGGCCGGTTCCATCGCCACTGTGCTCGCGGCGCAAAACCCGGGGCTGGCGATGACCGGCGAGGAGATCGAGCGGGCGCTCGATCCTGAAAACTTCGTGCGCATCCGGGGCATCCGCGGCGGCCCCGCGCCGGAAGTGGCAGCCGAAGCGCTAGAACGTGCGCGGGAGGAACAGACGCGCATGGAGAACTGGCTTCGAACCCGCCGGCTGATGGTCGGCAAGGCGGGATAAACGAGCCCCGCGCCACTGCCGGTCCAAATTAGGATACACTACGCATGAGTGCAGCCGCGGGCGCTTTGCCTGGCGGCAGGCCGAGGCCTTCCAGGCGCGGCGGACAGCAGGTCCGACGCACCCCGATTGCCCGGAAACAAAGGAACTACTGAATGGAACAGAAATTGAAGATCGCCGTGTTCATCGATTTTGACAATATCGAGATCGGCGTCAAGTCCACCCTGCACCGCGAATTCGACGTGGCAGCGGTGCTGGACGCGCTGAAAGAACGCGGCGAAATCGTCACCAAGTTCGCTTACGCGAATTGGGGCAGACAGGAATCGGCGACCCGCGCCCTTTCCGAACACGCGGTGCAGATGGTGCAGCGCGATCCGTCGCCGCGCGGCGACAAGAATGGGGCGGACATCAACCTGGCGCTCGACGCGCTCGAGATGGCCTTCACCCACGATCACATCAATGCGTTTGCGATCGTCAGCGGCGACAGCGATTTCATCGCCCTGGTGAACAAGCTGAAGCAATACGACAAGCGGATCTTCGTGGTGGGCGGACGGGCCTTCACCAGCACGATCCTGCAGCGGAACTGTCACGAGTTCGTGGCTTACGAATCCATGATCGACGACCGGCCGCGGTCGGGCCACCAGCCGCAACCGCAGCAGCAGCGGGAAGAGAGGCAGCAAGACCGGCCTCCGCAGCAGCAGCAGCCGCAGCACCAGCGGCAACAGCAGAAGCGCGCTACGCTCGACCTGGCGCAATCGATGCCCCTGGTGGAGCGGGCGCTGGGCGTGCTCGAGCGGCGCGAAGTGCGCCCGCAACTGGGCCTGCTGAAATCGACCATGCTGCAGTTGGATTCCACGTTCAACGAGAAGGCCTACGGCGCCAGCTCGTTTACCGATTTCGTGGAAAAGCTGCAAAAGGCCGATTACGTGGAAGTGACCGGCGGCGAGGGCCGCTACATGATCCGCATGAAGGGCGGTGGCGTGCCGGAGAAATCGGGGGCCAAGCCGGACGAGGCGATTCCGCTGCTGCGTGACGTGCTCGAAACCCACCGGCTGGAGGTCGACAACGGCGCGATGGCCGACGAGTTGGCCGACTGGGTCCGGCAGGAGCAGCCCAAGCTGGATTGGCGCATGTATGGTTTTCAGGAGTTCGGCGAACTGCTGAACTACGCGCAGGATAAGGGGCTGGTGCGCATCCACGCCGACGAGGAGCGCGGGTTGATCGTGTTCCTCGGCTCGGAATTCCATCCACCGGCTCCTCCGCCGGAACCGGAACCGCCGGCCGCGATCGAGGAAGAGGAAGACGAGCCGCAGCCGCTGGTGCCGGGGCAACCCACGGCAACGGGCGAAATTCCGATTCCCGAGCCGCCTCCCAAGCCGCAGCGGCGACCGCGGGCTCCCCGCAAGACCGCCGGCGAAGGCACGAAGAAGCGGATTTCGCGCCCCCGCAAGAAGAACCCCTCGGCGTAAGTCATTTCCCCGGGGCCGGAATTGTGCGCGGCACGGCCGGCTCCGGGGGAACTTCCCGCCGTCAGTCCACCACGCTTGCGCCTTCGGGCGCGGGACGCTTCCGCCGGGCCTTCCAGATCTCCAGCACGGTGGGGATGAGCGAGACCGCGATGATCACCAGCACGACTTTGTCGAAATATTGCCGCACCAGCGGAATGCCGCCCAATTCATAGCCGAGCACGCTCATCATCGTTACCCATCCGATTCCGCCGAAGATGCTGAAGGGCAGGAACCGCAGATAAGGCATCTGGCCGACACCGGCCACGAAGGCGGCGAAGGTCCTGATAATCGGCACGAAGCGCGCCATGATGATGGTCTTGCCGCCGTAGCGCTCGTAAAAAGCCCTGGTGCGGGTGACGTATTCCTGTTTGAAGAGCCGCGAGTCCGGCCGGCTGAAGATGCGGGGACCGGTCTTCCGGCCCAGCAGGTAGCCGGTCGAGTCGCCCAGGATGGCGGCGGAGGAAAGCACCACGATGACCGTCAGCAGATCCAGTTGTCCGGCACCGGCCACCACCCCTACCGTAAACAGCAGCGAGTCGCCCGGAAGGAAGAAGCCGACCAGCAGGCCGGTTTCCGAATAGACGATCGCAAACAGCATCGCGTAGCCGAGCCAGCCGGAGAGCAGCGTACTGAGAAGATGGATCAGCTGCTCCGGGTTGGTCAGCGTCCGGTAAAGGTCCAGCAAATGTTGGAGCATCCGGGTTACGACGTCTTATAGTTCGTGATCAGGCGGTTGACGACATCCTGATAGATCTTGATTTTGCCCTGGCGGGCGAGTTCGTCACGGACGCCGGCCTCGAACAGGGAGTTGCGATCGCGCGCCTTCTGGCTCTTGAGCTCGTCGCGGATGGTCGACCGCTCCGCGGCCAGTTTCGACATATCCGGCTGGATGTGCTCCACCACCTTGGCGATGACGGTGCCATCCGGCGTGGCGATCGGCCCGATGATGGAGCCGTCGGGCCGGGTAAACGCATCCTGTAGATAGCTGGCGGACCCCACGTCCTTGACCGAACCGCTGCGGTTGAAGGTTTCCGATGTCTCGACATCCAACCCCATGGATTTGGCGGCTTTCGCGAAATCGCCCGTGGACTTGGCCTTGTCCACGAACTCCTTGGCATGGTTCTGCACGAGCACGGCCAGGCGGTTCTGGACGATGGCGTTCCGGACCTGGTCCTTCACCTCGTCGAGGGTCGCTGGGCGGGACGGAATGACGTCTGTCACTTCGGCCACCACCACCTTGTCGCCGGCAATGGCCACGGCGGGAGTAACTTCACCCTTCTTGAGGCCGGAAATGGCTTGTTCGAAATCCGGGCTGGGCCCGATTTCCGGAATCGGTTTGCCGGCTTCGACGTTATCCGCCTTCACCAGTTGCATGTTCAGATCCGCCGCCACCTTCTCGGGGTGGGCCGGATCTTTCTGCAGCATGGCCTGGGCCTTATCGGAAATCTGCTCCATCAGGTCGTTGACTCGCTGCTTTTTCCACTGCGCCGCGAGGTCGGCCTTCACCTCCTCGAACGGCTTGATCCGGGCGGGGTCGTGCTGCATTACCTGGATGATGTGGTAGCCGTACGTGGTCTTGATGAGGGCGCTTTCACCGGGCTTCAGGGTGAATGCCGCATTTTCGAACTCCGGAACCATCTGGCCGTTGCGCTGCACCGAATAGACGCCGCCGGTGGCCACCGAGCCGGTATCCTCTGAATACTTCTTCACCAGAGCGGTGAAATTGGCGCCCGCCTTCACCTGCTTCAGGATGTCTTCGGCCTGGGCCTTGATCTTGGGATCTTCCGAGGCCGGCTTGCCTTGTGTCTTCAGCAGGATGTGGCGCACCTTGACGGTCTCGGGAACGCGGAACTGCGCCTGGTCCTGGTTATACGCGACGCGCAGCTGTTCGTCCGTCGGGTTGAGCGTCTGCTGCAGCCTGCTCTGGTCCGCGATCAGAAGCACCAGGTTGCGCTTTTCGGGAATCGTGTAGCGGGCGATGTTGGCTTTGAAGTAGTTCTGCAGATCGTCGGGCGTGACCTGCACTTCGGACTTGTACTTGTCCGGTGAGAGCTTCACGAACTCGATTTTCACCTGCTCGTTCTTTTTGCGGTACTCGGCTTCGATTTCCGGCTGGGTGACCACCGTGCCCTCGAGGGCGATGTCGCGCAGCCGGGTAATCAGCAACTGCCGTTTGAGATCCGCTTCGAAGTCGGGAATCGTGAGGTTCTGCTGCGCCAGCAGCGACGCGTAGGCCTCCTTGCCCAGAAACTTGCCGTCCGGAAACAGGCTGGGCATCATTTGCTCGATCGCCTGCCGGAGCTGTTGATCGTTAACCTGGAGGCCCATCCGCTGCGCCTCGTAAGCAAGCGCCCGGTCGGTGACGACGTTGTTGACGATTTCGGGGATGTAGTTGGGGAGAACCTCGGGCGGCAACTGGCGGCCGCGCACCGTCGCCTGGATCAACTGCTGGATGTACATCAGCGAGATGTCCTCGTCGCCTACCTTGGCGACGATCTGGTCGTTGCCACCCGAGCCCGTGTTGTAGCTGGGGATCAGGTAGGTGAGCATGGAAAGGCCGACCACGACCAGTAGCGCACCCAGCAGGATGCGCACGGCTTTATCTCGGCTGCGAAACAGATCAAACATTCTTACAGAACTCCTGTGTTCTAAAGGGGAAATACCATTATAGCGTAGATGGCATTCTGGAGGCCCGGAAGCCGCCCGGCTATTCCTTCCGGCGGGGCAGCGGATAGGTAAAAACCGGCACCGGGGGGCGGCGTCCCAGGCCGCACTCCGCGTGCACCGCGCACACCGCTTTTTCGAGTCCGTCGCGCCGCACCACCACGGCGATGGTGAGTTCGCTCGAGCCCTGGGCGATGGCGATGATATTCACCTGCACGCGCGATATGGCGGTGAAGATGCGGCCCGCCAGCCCGGCCTTGCCTTGCATGCCTTCTCCCACCGCGGCCAGCAGGCCGACATCCTGGTCCACGTGAATGGGGTGTACGTAGTGGTGTGCCAGCTCCAGGGCGAGCGCCGATTCGAGCGCCTGCACGCTGCGCTCCAGCTCCTCCTCCCGCACCAGGAAGCAGAAGCTCTGGCGGTAGCTGGAACTGGAGACGACCAGCACTTCCACGTTGGCCCGGGCGATCGCCTCGAGCGATCGCGCCATCACCTGCACGCCGCTCACCTCGGGGCTGGCCGGTTCCAGGGAGACCAGCGCCACTTTGCTCATGGACGCCACGGCGCGAGTCCCATTCGCCACCGAAACGGCTGGTACGATGCGGGTTCCCGGCTTTTCCGGCGCGAAGCTGTTCTTGCTCCATACCGGGATCTTCTTTTCGACCAGCGGGGCGAGCGTCCTGGGGTGAAGCACTTTGGCGCCATTGTAGGCCAGCTCGGCGGCCTCGGCGTAGGTGATTTCGGGCAGGACCTGGGCGTCCCGCACCAGGCGCGGGTCGGCGCTCATGATGCCGTCCACGTCCGTCCAGATCCACAATTCGGCCGCATCCAAAGCAGCGGCCAGAATAGAGGCGGAAAAGTCTGACCCGCCGCGGCCGAGCGTGGTGGGGCGCCCGTCGGCGGTGGCGCCGTTAAACCCGGTCACCACGGGCAGCACTCCCTGTTCGAGCAGCGGCCGCAGGCGGGTGCCCGCCTTGGCGCGGGTCGGCTCCATCAGGGGCGAGGCGTTCCCGAATACCGCGTCGGTCACGACGACTTCCCAGGCGTTTACCGCCGCGGCGGGGGTGCCTTCGGCCTTCAAATGCTCGGCCACGAGCAAAGCGGAGAGGCGCTCGCCGACCGCCACGCCTTCGTCGACGGAGCGGGGCGGCCGCTCGTTGAGCATCGCCATGCCGTTGACGATGCGCTCGAACTCGCGGATCAACTCGTGGATCGCGGCGATGACCGCCGCATGCCGCGTCTCGGGCAGCAGCCCGCGGCAGGCATCCTCGTGGCGCGACCGCAGGGCGGCGAGATTGACGGCGATCCCCTCACGGTCACCGCCCTCCGCGTGCCGCATGGTGTCGAGGAGAAGGTCGGTGATCTTCGACATGGCGGAGACCACCATCACCACCGGACGCTTCGCGCGCTCCGCGGCAGCCAGCGCCGCCGCGGCACGCATCCGCTCGGCGGACCCCACGCTGGTGCCGCCGAACTTCATCACAAGCAGATCGTTCAACTGAAGTCCTTTCCGTTAGTTACGCGCGACCGCACGATCTTGAGGATGGCCTCTTCCACCTCCTCGATGGCGAGCGGGGTGGAATCCAGGTAAATCGCGTCGGGCGCCTGCGAGAGCGGGGCGTCGGAGCGCGTGCTGTCGCGCAGGTCGCGCTCCTTCATCTGCGCGGCGAGCGCGCTTTCGGCCACCTCTTCACCCTTGGCCCGCAACTCCTCGAGGCGGCGCCGCACTCGCTCCGGCGGATTCGCGTCGAGGAAGACCTTGACCTCCGCATCGGGGAAGACCACCGTTCCGATATCCCGGCCTTCCATCACCACGCTGGTGCGCTCGCCGATGGCCCGTTGCTTGGCCACCATGGCGCGCCGGACCCCCGGAATCACTGCGATCTTCGAGGCGCCATTGGACACCTCGGAGGTCCGGATAGCTTCCGTCACATCTTCGCCGTTGAGGCTGATGGTGCCAGGCCCGAGTTCGATCTCGGCGGCGACGGCCAGTTGTTCCAGGCGGTGCATGTCTTCGAAGCCGACGCCCCGCCGCAGCGCCCACAGGGCCACCGCGCGATACATCGCGCCGGTATCAATATAAGTGAAGCCGAGCCTGCCGGCCAGGCGTTTCGCGATCGTGCTCTTCCCCGCGCCGGCGGGGCCGTCGATCGCAACCACTACTCGTTTGGGTTTGGAGTCTGCCAAGAAATAGAATAACAGTTGGGTGACTCCTGACGAGTTCGACGCCCTGGTGGCCGCAGCTTACCGCCGCATCCCGGCGCGATTCCGCCGGCGCCTGAAGAACGTGGCTCTGGTGGTGAAGGAAGAACCCAGCCAGGAGCAACTGGCGAGAGGCCGGGTGCCCCACGGCAACACCCTGCTGGGGCTATACGAAGGCCGCCCCTTAACCACACGCAGCGTGTTCGAGCCCTTCGCCATGCCCGACCGCATCACCATCTTCCAGGGGCCGCACGAGCGTCTGGCGCAGGGGCCCGAGCATCTCGCCCGCATGGTGGAAGACACCGTCTGGCACGAGGTGGCGCATTATTTCGGCATGAACGAGCTGCAGGTGCGGGCGGCGGAGCGGCGGCGCAGGCGCTAATGGTGGTGTTCGTGGTCCTCGTGCGGACGCCGCACAGGGATGGCGCAGCCGGTCTCGGAGATCGCACAACTCACGTGCTCGAACTGAACCGTGGTGTGCGAAATCTGGAAGCGATCGTCCAGCACGCCGTTGATGCGCCGCAGTATGGCGTCGCTCGAAGAGGGCGGCACGTCGTCGATCAGCACGTGACAGCTCAGCGCGTGCGTGTGGGAGCCCAGGCTCCAGATGTGGAGGTCGTGGACATCCAATACCCCTTCCACTGCCTGCATCGAGTCCGCCACTTCCTGCAGCAGGATTCCGCGCGGGAGGCCTTCGAGCAGGATGTTGAGCGATTCGCGCACGATGTCCCAGGCGGTCCAGACCACCAGCGCGCCGATCAGGATGGAAAGCACCGGATCCACCTGAACCCAGCCGGTGTAGCGGATCACCAGGGCGCCGCCGATAATCGCCACCGAGCCCAGCGCGTCTCCCAGCATGTGGACAAATGCGCTTCGGATGTTGAGATCGTGGCGGCTGGCGCTGCGCAGGGCCAGCATGATGCCGCAGTTCAGCAGCAGGCCGCCCACCGCCACGGCCATCATGACCCACTCATGGACGGGCTCCGGCTTGCTCAGCCGGACGATGCTTTCGTAAAAGATCCAGGCGGAAAGCACCAGCAGCGTCAACGCGTTAACGAAAGCAGCGAGCACTCCCGCGCGATGATAGCCGTAGGTCTTCGATTCGTCGGCGGGTTTGGACTGCAGGTAGAACGCGACCCACGCGAGCAGCAGGGCGCCCGCGTCGGTGACGTTGTGTCCGGCGTCGGAGAGCAGGGCGAGGGAGTGCGCCTGGATGCCGGCGACCACCTCGATCAGGACGAAAACAAAAGTCGCGACCATCGACCACCAGAGGACCCTTCCGGTCCCCCCGTGGTGGTGGTGTGCGTGCGAATGCACAAAACTCTCCTCTCTTAGTTTAGACCGGAGAGCCTACTGTACGGTTACCCGGTAGGGCAGGATTCGGAGATACCCCCCGTTCATCCAGGCGTGAAAAGGCATGGGGCCAAACACCCGGGCGAGTCTCGATTCCAGCATGTCCTCCTGGGACCGCCGGAAGATCATGTCCCAAAGGCTGCGCCGCTCGGGGTACATGACGACGCTGACCTGTTGCGCGGCCGGGATATTGGCCTTTTTCTTCAACACTTCGACGGCTGTATCGAGGCCGCCCAGTTGATCCACGAGTCCGCGGGGCAAAGCCTGCGAGCCGAGCCAGACGCGTCCCTGCGCCACCGGCTCGATCTGATCGTAGGGCCTGTGGCGTGCCGCCGCGACCTTGCCGACGAAATCCTGGTATGTCTGGTCGATGCCCTGGCGCAGAGCGGCTTGTTCGTCGGGTGTCAGCGGAGTGTAGTCGGAATCGATGTCGGCGTGCTTGCCGCGCTCGACAGCGTCTTTGCTGACCCCCAACTTGTCGTAGAGGCCGTGCAGGTCGGGCTTGCCGAATACCACCCCGATGGAGCCGGTTTCGGTGGCCGGATCAGCCACGATCGGGTCGCCGGTCATCGCCATGTAGTATCCGCCCGAGGCGGCCAGATCGGACATGGAGATCACCAGGGGCTTCTTCTTGCTGAGCAGGTTCATCTGCCGCCAGATCTCGTCGGACGCAGGGACTTCGCCTCCCGGCGAGTCGATCCGCACGATCACTCCCTTGATGGTCGAATCGCCCCCCACCTGCCGGAGCAGGCGGTTGAAGCCGTATGCCGTGAGGCTGTTTTCATCGGCGCCGGTATCGTTCTCGTCGCCGCGGACGATGTCGCCTTCGCCGATCACCAGTGCGATCTTGCTCTTCCCTTGCAGCCCGGCGTCTTCCGGCGGAACCTGCGAGTACTTGTTGAGCGAGACCTTGACCGGCTCTCCGGGCAGCTTCAGGCGGTCCCGCAATTCGCCCCACGCCTGGTCCTCGAACCGCAATTCGTCCACCAGACCTGCTTTCAAGGCATCCTGCGCCGTGAAGGGGCCGCGGTCGATGATCGCGCGCACGTCCTCGGGCGATTTCTTGCGGGCCTCCGCAATGCGCGCCACCAGGTTGCCGTAAATCGCGTCCACCATCGAAGAGATGACTTCGTGGGTCTCCGGGCTCATGTCGGACCGCGTGAACATGTCGCCGAAATCTTTGTACTTACCGGCGTGCTCCACGTACACCGTGACGCCCAGCTTGTCGAGCGTCTTCTTGAAGTACATGACTTCGGCGCGGAGTCCCTTCAACATCAGCGGCTCCTGCGGCCCGAGGTAAACGCGGTCGGCCGCCATTGCCACGTAGTAGTCGCGGCTGTTCGGCGCGCGTAGAAAGGCGAAGACCGGCTTGCCGGATTTGCGGAACTGCGCGAGGTCGCGACGGATCTCCTCCAGCTTGGCCCACCCGGTGGAGAGGCCGGAAGGCTCGACCATGACCGCGCGGATGTGCGGATCGACGGCCGCTTCTTTGAGACTCATCCAGATCCGCGGGATGCTCGTGCCGCCGCGTGGCCCGCCGAGAAAGGCCGGGAGCTCGATCGGCGGCTTCTCGGGAATGTCGCCTTCGAGGTGCATCACCAGGACGGAGTTGTCCGCGATTTCCGGGGGCTTCTCGCGAAAGCGGAGCAGTGAAAAGAACAGAAGAATGAACGTGAGAAAGACCAGGATGACGCCGGTAACCAGCCCGATGAAGAACTTCGCCATAACTAATCCGACAGTAGCACGAGCAATCCCGGGGCCAGCGGCGCGTCCGCCCGCCTGCTCATGCGCGCGGCTCTGTGCGCATGGCGCGCAGGTCGATTCCCAGGGCCTGGCACTTCTTGTACAGGTGGCTGCGCTCCAGCCCCAGGGCGCGGGCGGTATCCGTCATGCGCTGATTCTGGCGTTTCAGCTCCGCCAGGATCTGCTCTCGCTCGAACGAATCCATTCGCTGGGCCAGGGGGCCTTCGAAAACCCGCCCCGGCAGCGCGGCGGCATCGCCTGGGCCCTGGGGCAGCGCCAGCCGTACAGCCGCGCGATCCACCGGGCCATCCGCCAGCAGCAGCAGGCGCTCCACGACATTGCGCAACTCGCGGACATTGCCAGGCCAGGGATAGCGCTGCAGTTCCAGAATGGCGTCGGCGTCGAAAGGCTTGGGCTTCCAGCCGTTCTGCTCGGCTACGCGCGCGGCGAAGTGCGTCACCAGCGAGGGAATGTCCTCCGACCGCTCGCGCAAGGGAGGCAGCACCAGGGGATAAACGTAAATGCGATGGTACAGGTCCTGGCGGAATGTGCCCTTCCGGACCAGCTCATCGAGGTTGCGGTGCGTGGCGACAATGACCCGTACGTCCACGGCGATCGAACGGTCGCCGCCCACGCGCTCCACCTGGCCCTCTTCCAGCACGCGCAGCAGCTTGGCCTGCATGACCATCGGCATGTCGCCGATTTCGTCCAGAAACAGCGTGCCGCGATGCGCCTGCTCGAACTTCCCGATGTGGCGCGAGGCGGCGCCCGTGAACGAGCCCTTTTCGTGGCCGAACAGCTCCGATTCGATCAGCTCCCCCGGCACCGCGGCGCAGTTCAGCGTCACGAACGGAGCATTGCGGCGCGAGCTCCGCTCGTGTAGAGCGCGGGCGATCAGCTCCTTCCCGGTGCCGGTCTCGCCCAGGATGCAGACCCGCGCTTCGCTCGCCGCCACACGATCCACCTGGGCCATCACGCGGCGCATGGCGTCGCCCGAATGAACAATCTCGTGCCTGCCCACGCGCTGGCGCAATTCGCGGTTTTCGTCTTCCAGGCGTTTCAGCTTGAGGACGTTCTCGACCGTGAGCAGCAGCTTGTCGGTGGAGAGCGGCTTCTCCAGGAAATCGACCGCGCCCAGCCGCGTGGCGCGCACCGCCATCTCGATATTGGCCTGTCCCGAAATCATGACGACGGGCAGCGCGATCCCCTGGCTGCGCAGGTCTTCGAGCAGCGCGAGACCGTCTTTGCCCGGCATCACCACGTCGGAGAGCATCATGTCGAAGGGCTGGGACTTGACCAGCTCCAGCGCGCGCGCCGCGTTATCGCACACGGTGGCCTCGTGCCCCGCCAGGCGGAAGGCCCGCGCCAGCGAGGCCAGCGTGTTCGCATCGTCGTCAACTATCAGCAGGTGTGCCAAAACGTGGTTCTCTCCTATCCCAATTCGATCCGGAACGTAGTGCCCCGGCCGGGCTCGCTCTCGACCGAGATCCGCCCCTTATGGTCGCTGACCACGGACTGCACGATGGCCAGCCCCAGTCCGGTTCCGTGCTGCTTGGTGGTGTAGTACGGGGTGAACAGCCGCTCGCACTCCTCGGGGGTCAGCCCCTGGCCGGTGTCCGCGACTTCGAGCCGCACACCCCCGCCGGCGGCCCTCGTCCGCACCGTAAGGGTTCCGCCCCCCGCCATCGCGTCGATGGCGTTCAGGATGAGGTTGCGCAAGGCCCGGCTCATCTGTTCGGCATCGGCTTCGACCGGGCGCACGCCGGGGTCGAGATCGGCCTTGACCGCTACGTGCGCCTCCGCCAGTTGCGATTCGAACAGCTTCAGGGTTTGAGACACCAGGCCGTTGAAATCCACCGCATGCATTTCGGGCGCCGGCATCTTGGCGAAATCGCTGAACCGCGCGACGATCTGTTTCAGGTTGGAGAGTTCGGCCAGCAGGGTGCCGGTGCCTTCGCGGAAGACCTCGTCGAACTGTTCGGGGTAGCGTTCGCGGGCGCGCTGCAGGTTCTCCACCGTGATCTGCAGCGGAAACAGCGGGTTCTTCAGCTCGTGCGCCAGCCGCCGCGCCAGCTCGCGCCAGGCCGCCACGCGTTCGGCCTGCACCAGTCGCTCACGCTGCTCGACCAGCTCGTGGGTCATGCGATTGAAGGCCTGCGCCAACTGGCCGATCTCGTCGCTCGACGTCGCTTCCACGGTGGCGCCCCAGTTGCCCGCCGCCACCTTGCCGGCGCTCTCGGCCAGCTTGCGGACCGGCCGGGTGACGCGCGCCGTGGCCCACCAGCTCAGGATGATGCCGAGCAGGATCCCGGCCGCCGCCACGGTGATTCCGATGGTCCGCAGGGAGGATTCCAGGCGCACCATGTCGCCCCGCGAACTGCCCACCAGCAGCACGCCCAGCAGCGAGTCCTGGTATCCCTGGAGCGGCAGAGCGTAAAAAGTCTCCGCATCGGCGCCGGTTCCTACCGTGGCGCGGCTTTCGCGGCCGCGGCGGT
The DNA here is from genome assembly GCA_963778675.1 of Bryobacterales bacterium. Lineage (GTDB taxonomy): Bacteria > Acidobacteriota > Terriglobia > Bryobacterales > Bryobacteraceae > CAWCDJ01. The sequence continues at coordinate 670,521 of CAVZVI010000013.1, read as the reverse complement.
CCACCGTTTCAATGAGCGGGCGCAGCCGCGCCACGTCGCCGGGCCGTCCGCCCAGCAGCTCCGAAGCGGAAAACTGCGGAGCCAGCTTCCGGTAGAGCAGCGCCCGCATCCCGGCCGGGAGAACCAGCGATGAGAGGAAGCCGCGGTCGAGCTGCTGCCCGCCCACTACGTAGAGCGTGCGGTCGCCGGCCCGCACGATGCTGACCGCCACCAGCGCCAGGGTCACTCCGTCCGGCAACTCCTCGCGCCGCAGAAATCCGCCCAGGGACCGCCAGTCTTCGCCGCCAGTGAGCCAGTCTTCTTTGTACCCGAACCGGGCCGGCCACTCCGCTGACGAGATGATCGATCCATCGCCCGCCACCAGTTCGAGCAGGTCGAGGTTGTGCGCCGCGGCCAGGCCGGCGGCCTCGTTATAGAACGGGGCCCGGTCGGCCGCGATGGCCATGTTGACGACGGCGTCCGATTCCGCGATCCCCTTCACCGACAGGGCGATTTCCTGCCGGCGCCGGTCAAACTCCTTCCGGAACTGCGCTACCAGGGCGTCCACGCGCTGCCCCTCCATCCGTTCGAAGGCCTGCCGCGTGCTGTGGAGCACCAGCCATTCCACCAGCCCGACCGAGGCGATCACCGCCACCGTGAAGATCAGAAGCAGACGGGTGCGGAACGTCATGGCTGAGCGCCTTCCAGCCAGAGCGATTCGAAGCGCCACTCGCCCAGCGGCGAGATGCCCGGGCCGCCCCTGACTCGCGGGCCGACCCCGTACAGGTAGGGCAGGTGAAACAGGGGGATCACGTGGAAGCCATCGAGCAGGGCGCGCTCGGCCCGGTACGCGGCTTCCGGTGAATCGGCCTGAGGCGGTTCCGGCAAGCCCAGGGACAAGGCGACGCCGGCCAGGGCGCGGTGCGGGTCGTCAGAAGTGATGCGGGTTTCCTCCAGCCTCACGTCCGCGAGCGCGGTAGTTCCGGCCACCGATACGTTCAGCCCGGCGTCGCGCGCGTTCAGAGCGATGCGGGCGGCGATCGGCTGCCAGGCAGGGTCATCCACCCCCAGGGAAAGGGTGCGGGCCGAGGCCGGCATTCCGGCCAGCAACGTGCGCGCCTGGGCGACGTCGGCGGCTCGGGAAAACAGAAAGGCATAACCAGTCAACCACTGGGGTAGGAGAGCGCCCGAAATCTCCCCCTGGCGCTGCAGCAGCACGTTCAGAATGGCGGAACGGTCCACCGTCAGGGCGAGGGCTTCGCGTACGCGGGCATCGTCCACGCGCGCGCCGAATACCAGAGCCAGCAGGCGCACCGGAGCGGAGGACCATACTTGCCGTGGCGCCGTAATGCGCCGCACTTCCGAGGGCGCGATTTCGACGATGTCCGCCTTGCCGAGTTCGAGGTCGATGGCCTGTTCGCGCAGGCTGCGGCCGAGTTCCACATCCACCGCGTCCAGAAATGGCCTGCCCCCCTGGGCGTTCTCATTGGCCGTATACACCGCGCGCTGCCCCGCTTCCCACCGGCTGATGGAGAACACGGAATTCAATTGGGCCAGGCGGAAGCCATCCTGCGGCGGATCGGGGGTTTCGATGGTCTCCCGAATTTCGACCCGCAGCGTGCCTCCATAGTGCGGCCGCGTTTCCGCCGGCGCCGCGGCTACAGCCGCGAAGCTAAGGAGCGCAAACCACCGTAACCACATAAGCCTCATACTTCCCCGTTGTCAGATCGTGCGACACCGCCGTAGCCGCCATTCCGCCCGATGGCCAGAGCGCGGTCACCGGGCCGGGAAATACCAGCGGCTGGGTCAGCACCGTGGCGGCCTTTCCGTTCACCGCGTAGGCCTGGATTGCGTCCGGCTCGCGGGCATCCCCAGGTTTTGTGGCCATTACCGGTGCTGTACCGGAGCAGTTGGCGTCGGTTCCGGCGAGGTCGCTGCCCCAGCCCGAGATACTGCCCAACGGATCCAGCCCGCTGTCGAAGACCTGGGCTCGGCCATCCAGCCCGGCCAGCAGCCACACCGGAGCGGCCGCGTCTCCCGCGGCCGCGGCACTAAAAAACGGCGCAACCGTTTTGCGCACGCCGTTTTGCGCCGCAACCCGGCCGTCGAAGTAATTCCGGCCGGTCGCGAAATTCGCCAGCAGCATCGCCTGGCTTCCCGAGTCAAGCGCCCACGGCTCATCGCTGGGGTGGCACTCGAGGACCGATGCCCCCTCCACGGGACCGCGGCACGCCACTCCGGGCAGGGAGATTTGGAACGTTCCGGAGTTGACGCGGATACGCCCACGCAGATCGCGGGGCCAGTTGTTCGGCCCGGGCAATTCGAGTGAGGTCCCGGCCGTCCACTGGCCGTTCCGCCTCGCGAGCCAGGTCAAGCGCGAAGGCGAAAGAACCAGGGCGGCGTCGGCCACCACGGCCGCATCCAGAATCTGCTCGTCCTGACTCCACAGGAGCGTCTTTTCCAGTCGCATGGCAGCTCCTGCCTCGGGCACCGGCGCCGGCCGCGCCCAGGCGGCGATCCATACCTCGCGGTCGTCTCCCTTCCGCGTTTCCTCCACCAGCAGGAACTGACGCGAATTCTCCGAGAGGGTAATCTGCGCCTCGGCCGCCGGTGTGGCATCCGCAACCCGCGCACCGGCCTCCCGCAATGCCGCCTCAAACGCGCTGCGTGCCGCTGCGAGTTCGGATGAGCCTAGCGAGGAAATGTTCCGCCATGTTATGGAAACCGGCTCGCCCCTGCCCACGAGGGCCGCCGTTTTTCGCGCCAGCTCGCGCGCGGCGCCATTCAGGTCTTCGGCGGCTCGCGCGCCCTGTGGGGGAAAGAGCAGCAGCGCGGAGAGAACCGCGTACCACCTCACGGCTGCGATGATAGCACATCGTGGTTCTCGGACCCGGTTACCACACGAATCACGCACCGCAGGCACGCGCGCGCCACGAAGAACGATATCGGAAACGTGATCGCCGCCATCACCACACAACCGAATACGTTGGCCATTGGTTCCTCCTACTGTGCCCCGGCCGGTTCCGCGGCCACGCTCGCCCGCGCAACCACTACGCCGAAAATCCGATCCAGTTCAGGCGTGCGCTCGTCATATAGCTCCACCGTGTCGCCCACCGATACCATGCCGAATAGCTGTTCCACATCGTGGTTGCGCATCCGTATGCACCCATGCGATGCGTTGTGCCCGATCGAGGCCGGCCGGTTGGTTCCGTGAATGCCGTAGCCTTTCCTGCTCAGTCCCATCCAGCGCGTTCCGAGCGGGTTCGACTTCCCCGGGGGAACGATCTTGCCCTTCGTGTACCAGGTCGGATCCTCGATCTGGTTGACGATATGGAACGCCCCATGCGGGCTGGGCGAATGCGGCGCGCCCACCGCCGTACGGAAGATCCTCACCACCCGGTCTCCCTCGAGGACCGCCAGTTTGCGGTCCGGAATGCTGACCACGATGCGCCGCGGGACTGCTGCTCCTCTCTCCTGCGCCAGGGCCTCTGCGGTAGCCAGCAGGGCGACGGTCGCGAACGCTGTCATCTTTCGGATCGGATCATCCAGCTTGAACATCTTCAGAACCTCCGTACGGCTACCGAAGATGCAGATGGCCAGCCAAATGCCATCTTGTTGAAAGTAAAATAGTTACTAAAGATGGCCGCCGTGTCAGCCGGTACACGCGTGGAAACGGCGACGCGTCTCACATGGCCACAGGCTCGGCCAGGCGGATGATCTTCTTCTGGATCGCGTACTGCACCAGCTGCGCCTTGTTGTGGATATCCAACTTGCGCATCAGATTGAACTTATGCGCCTCCACGGTTTTCACGCTCAGATCGAAGCTGCTGGCGATCTCCTTGACCGACCGTCCTTCGGCCAGCATCTTGAGAATCTCCCGTTCGCGCTTCGTCAGGGTGTTGAAACGAGGCTGGCGCGCGCCGCCGCCGCGCCCCTGCTGCCGGAGGTCGTCCACCAATCGCGTCAGCAGGCGCGGGCTCAGGAAGCTCCCGCCCCGATTAACTTCGCGAATGGCGGTGATCAGTTGATCGGCCGGGCTGTCCTTGAGCACGTATCCGCTGCCGCCAATCTCCACGCACTCGGCGAGATAGTCCTCGTCGTCGTACATCGACAAGAAGAGGACGCGGGTTTCCGGCCGCTCCCTGCGAATCTGCCGGGTTGCTTCGAAGCTGCTCATTCCCGCCATACCGATATCCATCAGGACCACATCGGGATGGGTCTGTTGCGCCAGCGTGACGGACTCCGACGCGTTGGGAGCCTCACCGATAACTTCGATATCGGCTTCCGCGGAAAGCAGATTCCGGACCCCCTGCCGGAACAACATGTGATCGTCAGTGATTAATACGCGAATCTTTGCCATGAGACTCCACCTGTGCGGGCTTCGGCAATAAGAGCCGTATCCTGGCTCCTTTTCCGGGCGTGCTGTCGATCGAAAGGCTGCCGCCCAGGAGTACCGCTCGCTCCCGCATGCCCGCGAGTCCAAACGACGTCGGTTTGAGGCCGGCCAACTCGGGCCGAAAGCCATTGCCGTTGTCCGAAACGCTGAGCCTGATACCCATATCGGCAGCTTCCAACGAAAAGTGTACGTGGGTGGCCTGAGAATGCCTCGCGATATTGTGGAGACACTCCTGGGAGATCCGATAAACCACCTGTTGCACCTCGGGTGGAATCGGCGCCGCGGGCAGGGCAATCCGCATCCGCAGCCGGGCCGGGCACATTTTTCGGAAACGACCCGCCAATTGCCGGAGCGCCGCTTCGAGCCCCAACCGCTCGAGCACCGCCGGGCTCAGCGCGGCCACGATGCGCCGCAGTTCCGCGACCGTCCTTTCGGCCACGGACCGTGCTTCGCCCAACCGCGCGCGGAGCGGGGGAGCGGCTTCGCGCTCCATCATCTCCAGTTCCAGGCGAAGCAGCAGCAGAGACTGGCCGGCTTCATCGTGCAACTCCCGCCCGATGCGGCGGCGCTCTTCCTCCTCGGTGCGCCGTGCCTCCGCCTCGAGACGTCTCACCTCCTGTGCCAGGCGGATGCGCTCGGCCGCCTCGCGGCATCGTCCCGCGGCCGCCTCGACGAGCGCGGCTTCCCGGGGCAGCCAGTTCCGGTCCCTTGCCAATCCGAACTGCACTACCGCGCCACCGGCCAGGGGAAACGACCAGTAACACTGGTGGCGTCCGCGCATCCCGGCATCCAGGACCATCTGTTCTTCCAATGAGCCCCGCCGGATGTAGACCGGCGAACGCAGTCTTGGATCGGCGGAATCCGCAAGCATCGCCACGCGCCCGGCGCGCCCATGCAGGGTCCGCGTCAGGATCGCGGCGAAGCGGCGGAGCAAGTCTTCGAAATCGGCGGCTTCGATCTCCGCCCGGTAGAGTCCAAAGAATGTCTGCGCCTCGCCTTCCCGCACCTGGTAGAAGGCCTCGTGGAGGGCCAGCGTAGCAGCCAACTGAAGCTGTTCCCGGGCCGGGCCGAAGCGGCCGCCCAGCACCGGATCGAGACGCGCGTCGAATTCGGTTAGAGCCCAGGAGACCTCCTCGGGCGGCACATTCAATTTGGCGAGCCGGCGGCCGTTGGCTGCTACGTGCTTCAAGAATCGCGCGGCCGAACCAAGCCGGGCGGCTGCCGCGGGGCTGATGGCGAGGAGTGCGGCAATCTGACCTTCATGGTGACCGCGCCGCCGCAGAAGGGTGGTGAAGCGGCGCTCCAGGCGATCCGCTTCCGGTGCGAGCGTGCTCAGCATGCCCGCGATGTGCCGGCGGGCGGCCGGAGTAAGTGTCATTGCCGTGTGCAAGATGGGCAGGCCGGGAGGCCTACCCTACCGCGCGCCGTGGGCGCGCAGGATTCGGGCGATCTCGGTGAAGCCGTTCTTCTCGGCTGCCTGCAGCGGTGTTCCTCCGGATTGGTTCTTCGCGTTGACATCGGCTCCGCGCCCGATCAGCAGTTCGACCACCGCTGTGCGCCCCCAAGCCGCCGCCTGGTAGAGCGGAGTTGCTCCCAAATCCCGGTCGCGGGCTTCCCGGTCGGCGCCGCGATCGAGCAACAGCGCCGCCACCTCCGCCGTGCCGCTGACCGCCGCGGTGTCGAGCGGCGTAAGCCCGTCGTTATCCCGTGCGTCCACGGCAGCGCCATGGTCGAGCAGGAGCCTGGCAATCGCCGCTCTGCCTTTGAGCGCCGCTGCGTGCAGCGGCGTGCCGCCCGACTGGTCCCGAACGTTGACGTCCGCGCCCTTCGAAATCAGTAGATCGGCAATCTCGGTTTCGCCCTTTAGGGCAGCTTCCAGCAGAAGCGGCCCGGCCTGCGCCGCACCCCTGGCCAGCAGCAGGCCGGCGGCGTCGGCGTGGCCTCCGCGCACCGCGTTTACCAAAGGCGTGGCGCCGAGGCGGTCACGCCTGGTCGGGTCGGCCCCCTTCGAAAGCAACAGTTCCACGAGATCGCGGTTCCCTTTACCGGCGGCTTCGTTGAGCGGCGTCGCTCCGGTAGCGGGGTTGGCTTCATCGAGCGCCGCCCCGTGCGCGATCAGGGTTTCGGCCACACCAGGGTAGCCGCGCAGGGCCGCCAGGTCGAGCGGAGCAGCGCCCGATGAGTCGCGCGTGTTGACGACGGCGCCACGGGCGATTAACAGCTCGACCAGTTGCCGGTGGCCCCGGTCGGCGGCCAGGTGCAGCGCCGTGGATCCGTATCGATCCGCCGCCTTCACATCGGCGCCGTGGGCCAGCAGCAGGTTCGCCATCGCCAGGTCGTTCTTGATGACCGCGTAGGCCAGCGGTTCCGATCCGCCTTCGGCATGCCGAGCGTTGACCTCCGCGCCGTGCTCGATCAGCCAGGCGGCAATCTCGAGGCTGCCGTTCCACGCGGCATCGTGCAACGGCGTGGAGCCCAGCGCATCGCGTTCGTTGACGTCCGCCCCGGCGGCCACCGCCTGTTTCACGCGTTCGAGACTCCCGGACTGCACCGCCTGGTGCAGGGTTGCCGCGGCCAGCGTGACGGCGAGAGCCGCGGCCAGGGCCCACTTACCAGCCCACGTACTGCACCTCTTCTTCCAGTTCGATGCCGAAACGGTCGCGCACACGCTGTTTCAGCTCGTCGATCATGGCGCGCAGATCGGCCGCCGTACCTGCGCCGGCGTTATAGATCAGGTTGGCGTGGTAATCGGCTACGTGAATATCGCCGCGCCGTAAGCCCTTGGCACCGGCGCGCTCCAGGAACCAGGCTGCGGGGACCTTGCCCTCGCGAACCGCCGAGGGCGGAATCTCGCCGGCGGCCGGCGCAGGCAGGTCCTTCCACAGCAGGTTCTTGAAAATGCTGCCGGCGCACTTCATCGTGACCGGGAATTTCGCGTTGCGGACATCGAGGATCTCGTCCGCGGTCCGGCGCAGTTCCGCGGCATCGGCCGGCTCGAACTGCAGCTCCGTGGAGAAAATGATCCACTCCTTGTGGCGCTTGAAGACGCTCTCCCGGTAGCGGAACTCGCACTCCTGGTTTTCGTAGACGCGCACCTCGCGCCCGTCGTAAAAGCGCACCTTCAAGACGCGCTCGGAAATCGAATGCCCGTACGCGCCGGCATTCCCGTAGATCGCCGCTCCCACCGACCCGGGGATGCCCGAGAGCGTCTCGAGGCCCCTTAAGCCGCGAGCAATCGCGAAATCCACAAGGTCCTGCAGCACCGCCCCGGCATCGGCGCACACCCGGCTGCCTGCGGCGAGCAGGCGGTCGGCGCGGAATCGCAGGACGATGCCGCGGAAGCCCCGGTCGGAGACGATGAGATTGGTGCCGCCGCCGATCACCATGACCGGAATGCCGGAGGCGCGCGCCGCTTCGAGTGCCGCCACGAAAGCCTCGACGCTGGCGGTCTCGGCGTACAGGTCGGCCGGCCCGCCGATGCCGAAGCGCGTGTACCTCGAAAGCGGCGTGTCGCTCGAAACGGTTAAATTGGGGATTCGGGCGAGATGGGCCTGCACCTCTTCCGTGGTCGGCATCATCTCAATTATAAAGGTAGGCACATATGAGCACCGCATTTCCCGGCTTCTCCGCGGAGGCCATGACCTTCTTTCGCGGACTGGCCCGCAATAACCACCGCGAATGGTTTCTGCCCCGCAAACCGGTTTTCGAGGAGCACGTCAAGCTCCCGATGCACCGCCTGGTGGAAGCCGTCAACGGCTCCATGAAGGCCTTTGCCCCGGACTATGTAACGGAGCCTTCGCGAGCCGTCTACCGCTTCTACCGCGACACCCGGTTCAGCAAGGACAAGACGCCGTACAAGGATCACATCGCCGCCAGCTTCCACCACCGCGGCCTTGCCGGAAAAGGTGCCGCCGGCTATTACTTTGCGGTCTCTCACAAGGAGTTCGCGGTGGGCGGCGGCGTCTATATGACGCTGCCGGGGACCCTGCTCGCGATCCGGCAGCACCTCGCGGTGAATCACAAGGAATTCCGCCGCATCATCCGGGCCCCGGCGGTACGGCGCCTGTTCGGTGAGATGCACGGCGAGCAGCTTTCGCGCGTGCCCAAAGGATTCTGCGCCGATCATCCGGCGGCCGACCTGCTGCGCTACAAACAGTTTCTGTTCTACATCGAGCTGCCGCCGGAGATCGCCACCACGCCCGAAATACACCGCGAAATCGTGAAGCGCTTCCGCGTCATGGCGCCTTTCCTGGATTTCCTGAATGCCGCACTGCCGCGCGAACGGCGCAAGATCGATCCGCGCGATCTACTGATATGAAATGCTGGATCGGACTGGTTTTTGTCCTTGCCGCCTTCGGGCAGCAGCGCGAGATCGGCGCCGGCATCGGATACGGATTCTACCGGAACGGCTCCATCTATTCGGCGGGGGGCTCCGCTCAGGCGGGCATCCGGAACCGGTTCGCGGCCGGAATCGACCTGGCGCCGCACAATACGGCGCGTGGAATCTTCGAGCAGTTCACGCCGTTGTTCGGTGTGAGCTATACGTTCTGAAGCGGCAATCGCAGTTCGGCCTAGCGCACCTTACCCGCCGCGTTCTCGAGAACGACATCGGATAGCACGGCAGTATCGGACTTGTCCGGCAAATGCGAACAGAAGCCGATGCCAACGTAAAACGGTTCGTCGAAGTGTAAGTGAATCGGTGGGCCGAGCTGATTCAAAGGTTCGCCCTGGAGGCTGACGAAGATCGCGATGGAATCGCCGCGCTTCTCGATTCCAATGCGTTTCGCCCTTACGTTGGCCAGCATGCCCCCGAACCGATACTGCATATCCTTAAGGTTCGCGCCTTTCTCCGGGCGCTGTGCCAGGTGGATCATGCCCACTCCGTGCTCGCCGATCATGGCTTCCTTGGAATCGTCATCAAGGTCTTGGCGAATGACCAGGACCGCCTTACGGTCGCCGTAGCCCTCTGGGTTAGGGAACGTGACATCGGCCGCGAGTGAAACGTCCCCGGACATCTTCTTCCACAGATAACGGAATTCGTCGCGCGAATACCAGATGTTATAACCAGCGGAGTTGATGGTGTACTGCCCCGCGCCGGCGTCGTAACCGGCGCTGCCCGGCACCAGTGCGCCGCCGATGTCAGATTGACCTTCAAACACTCCGATCGGGGTATTGAAATTCTTGCTCGGCCGGTGAAAATCTGCCGGCGGCGGCACCTGTTTGTGCGTAGCGGAGCCCGGCAGCGCCCAATCCGGCACCGTGGGCGGAGGCGTTGCCGGCGCTCCGGACACCTGCGCGCGCAGCAGATACGGTGCGGCGCACAGCATCAGGACGGGCAGCGAGGCTCGACAGGAGCGCTTGAGCGCGAAACGAACAGTGTCGTTCTCCATGAAATGGACTCTAACAGAGATCGGGCACCAGCGAAGCTCGACGGCGTGCCGCGGTTCGACCCGGGCCTGTCCTAGACCGACCGGCCGACCAGCCCGGCCGCAAACAGCCGCTCATCGACCCGTCCCAGCCCCGCGGCCATCCGCCCCGGCAGTACCGGCGTGTGCGCGATCGAGCAGAGGTGGTCGGGAATCGCCCAGACATCCTCCTCGGCGGTCATCCAGCCGATGACGTCGAACCGGACCAGGCTGACCGGGACGCGAATAGCGGCGGAGCGTCTTTTCCTTTTTGAGGTTGTAGTAATGCTCGAAGTACGACATCACCAGCTCGCGCAGCGTGCGGTAGACCGGCTCGCGGTACCGCAGGCCCGAGTAGTTCGACTTGGCGACCGCTCCCCAGTGCCCGCGCGAGCGGAAGACGGCGAGTACGTGGTCGTCGTCGCGCACCGCTTCCAGATCGAGCAGCAGCGGCGGGTGGCCGATCATCCGCAGCGCGGCAGCCCCGAACAGCGCGCCCTCCATGCAATGCGCCGTCCGGTCGCGCAGCACGCGCCGCGGCGACCGGCACGTCGGCCCGCCGGGCTCCTTGTTATATGCCAGGTCGCGATCGAGGAACCGCTGGATCTTCTCGGGTGTGTTCAGCCGCCGGAACACGGCGAGTTCGGCGGTAGTAAGCGCGTAGGGCGTCATTCCGGTTCAGATTACCGCTGATTGCTCTTCAGAATCTTCTTCCTCATGCGGATCGACTGCGGCGTCACTTCCACGAATTCATCGTCGCGGATGAACTCGATGGCCTGCTCCAGATTCAAGATCCTCGGGGGCACCAGGCGGATCGCTTCGTCCGCGGTGGACGCCCGCATATTGGTCAGCTTCTTTTCCTTGACGATATTCACGTCCAGGTCCTTCTCGCGGGCGTTTTCGCCCACCACCATGCCTTCGTAAACCTCCGTGCCGGGCGTGACGAAAATTTCGCCCCGTTCCTGCAGGTTGAAGATCGCATAGCCGGTGGCTTTGCCGGCACGGTCCGCCACCAGCGAACCGGTGGGCCGCGTCGGGATTTCGCCCTGCCAGTCGATATACCCGTGGAACAGAGAGTTCATGATGGCCGTGCCGCGCGTATCGGTCAGGATTTCGCTGCGCAGACCGATCAGCCCGCGCGAAGGCACATGGAACTCCAGGCGCACGCGCCCCGACCCGTGGTTCACCATCTTGGTCATCTTGCCCTTGCGCGCCCCGAGCTTCTCGATCACGACACCGAGAAAATTCTCCGGGCAGTCGATGATGAGCAGTTCCAGAGGCTCCTGCACTTTTCCGCTGACGGTCCGGGTGATGATCTCCGGCTTCCCGACGGCCAGTTCGTGGCCTTCCCGGCGCATCATTTCGATGAGAATGGCCAGTTGCAGCTCGCCGCGGCCCATCACTTTGAACGTGTCGTGCCCCAGTTCCTCCACCCGGATCGAAACATTCGTCAGCAGCTCTTTTTCGAGCCGCTCGCGCAGGTTCCGCGAGGTCACCCATTGCCCCTCCTTGCCCGCGAAGGGCGAGGTGTTAATGGTGAACGCCATCGCGATGGTCGGCTCGTCGATCTGGATCAGGGGCAGCGGCTCCGGCGTTTCCGCGCTAGTGACGGTTTCGCCGATGGTGATGCCTTCCACGCCGGCGATTGCCAGGATATCGCCCTGCAGGCCGGTGGTCTCATCTACCCGCTTCAGACCCTCGAACGAATAGAGCTTGGTGATCTTGGTGGTGTGCATCGATCCGTCGCGTTTGGCGATGGCCACCATGTCCCCGTATTTCAGGGTGCCGTTGAAGACGCGTCCGATCCCCAGCCGGCCGAGATAGTCGCTGTAGTCCAGGTTCGCGATCAACATTTGCAGCACGCCATCCGAATCGCCGACCGGCGGCGGGATGTGTTCCACGATGGCATCGAACAGCGGCCGCAGGGTCGTCGACGGATCGTCCATCGTCGTCTTGGCGATTCCGCTCTTGGCGATGGTGTAGAGCACCGGAAAATCGAGCTGGTCTTCGGTGGCGTCGAGGTCGATGAACAGGTCGTACACCTCGTTCAGCACTTCCTGGACGCGCGCGTCGGGGCGGTCGATCTTGTTGATCACGACGATCGGCGGCAGGTGCGCTTCGAGCGCTTTCGAAAGCACGTAGCGGGTCTGCGGCAGCGGGCCTTCGCTCGCATCCACCAGGAGCATCACGCCGTCCACGATCTTGAGGGCGCGCTCCACCTCGCCGCCGAAATCCGAGTGGCCCGGCGTATCCACGATGTTGATCTTGACGCCGTGGTAGCGGACGCCGGTGATTTTGGCCAGGATCGTGATGCCGCGCTCACGTTCGAGCTCGTTCGAATCCATGACGCGTTCAACGTGTTCTTCGTTGACGCGGAAAATACCGCTCTGGTTGAGCATGGCATCGACCAGAGTGGTCTTCCCATGGTCCACATGGGCGATGATGGCGATGTTGCGTATGGCTGTATTGCTACTCTTCATGAATCACGTCAATCGGATTGAGGCGCGATGCGACCCGCGCCGGATATAGACCGGCCAGAACCGTCACGCACCAAACTGCGAATAGTGCGCCCAACAGCAGTTCTCTGGGGGGGTGGAACTGAATGGTCCAGCCGAAACTCTGCTTGTTGACTACGAATATCAATAGTAGCGAAAGTGCGAGCCCCAGCGCCAATCCGAGCAGAATGGCCAGCAGCCCCAGAAACGCGGCTTCCGTCAGGATCATCCCGCGCACCTGGCCGGCGGACGCTCCCAGGTAGCGTAACAGGCCCAGTTCGCGGCGCCGGTCGAGCACCAGCGCGAGCAGCGAATTGGCGGCTCCCAGCATGGCCACCAGGATCGCCACCGCCTCCAGCGCGTAGGTGATGGAGAATGTGCGGTCGAAGATCGCGATCGAGGTGCGGCGCAGTTCGGCGTTCGGCGCAACCGATACCCCATAGGCGGCGGAGCGCCGCTCGATGTCGTGTTCGGCCGCGGCGGCGTCCGCTCCCGGTGCCAGGTATACCGCCGCGTTGGTCGCGGGCTGCCCGGGAAGATACTTCAATAGCGTGGAGCGGTCCACGATCACGTATCCCTGGCTGCTCGAGTACTCGTAGTAGACGCCGGCCACGGTCAGGGTCACGTCGTGCTCGCCGATCGCCAGCCTGATCCGGTCTCCCGGGCGCACGTGGTGAAGGTTGGCGAACGGCTCGCTCACGATGGCGCGGTCGCGGCCGGGCAGGGAGCGCAGAATCGCATCGCGGTCTTCCCCCGCCAGAAACCGCAGCCGGCCGTAGCGGCGAACCACGTCGAGATTACCCGCGCCCAGCGTGGCCCGCTGCCCCTGGTATTCGAGCGGGACCGCATGGAACAGGTCCACCGCGGCCACTCCCGGGGTAGACTCCAGGATGCCCGCCACCTCGGGCGCGAGCGGAGGGAAGTCGCCCGCCGACGAGGGCACCGCCGGGCGCACATAGAGGTCCGCGCGAAGCTGGATATCGAGCCACAGCGCGACCGTCTCGCGGAAGCTGCCGACCATGATTCCCACACTGGCCATCATCGCGATGGCCGTGGCGAGTGCCGCCACCACCACCGAGGTGCGCGCGAGCGACGCCGCCAGGCTGCGGCCCGCCAGCAGGCTTTCCACGCGGCGGCGTACCACGGCGCGCGTCACGCGATGAACCGCCAGCACCACCGCGGGTGCAGCCATGGCCGCCGCCCCGATCGCCAGGAACGCCGAGACATAGCCGCCCACCGGGAATCCTCCTACCGGGGCGGCCTGCGACGCCGCGGCTGCCGCCGCGCTGAGAACGCCTGCCCAGCCAAGCCCGCGCCTCCAGCGAACGCGGGCACGATGTTCGTGGGCGCCGCGGCTCATCGCTTCCGTAGGCGCCACCTGCATCGCCTCCCGCGCGGGTCCGAGCGCCGAAAGAAGCGCTACCGCCGTGCCGATCGCGATGCCGATCCAGGCTTCGCTCCAGGTGAGCGCCACCGGTGCCGGCCGGCTCGTGGTATAAAGCGCGTTCACGGTGACGGATATCAGCCCGACCGTTCCCCCCGCCAGCAGGCGTCCGAGCCCGATCCCGAGGGCCGCTCCGGCCAGCCCGAGCATCAGCGCCTCGGCGAGGAACAGCACGAACACCGTACCGCGGCCGGCGCCGATCGACCGGAGGATTCCGATCTCGGCGCGCCGCCGCACCACGCTCACCGAGATCGTGTTGTAGATCAGGAACGCGCCTACCACCAGCGAAATGTAGCTCAGCACGCGCAGGTTCCAGCGGAACGCCCGCAGCATGCGCTGATTCTCGTCGCTGCGCGCGCCGGGTCTGCGGATCAGGTACGAACCCGGCAGCAGCGAGCGTATGGCCTGCTCCACCTTCGCGAAATCCTCGTCCGGCCCGACGGTCACGTCGATGCGGTCGAGCTTGCCGTAGCGGCCGAGCGCCCGCTGTGCTTCCGCGATGTCGAGCAGCAGGAATTCGGCGGATTGCCCGTCGAGGGTGCGCGCGATGGAGAAGGTCCGCGGGCGGCCGGCAAGGTTGAGGGTAAGCCTGGAGCCGTGGATCCGTTTGGCGAGGGCGCTCGAAATCACGATGCCGCCGCCCGCTCCCTCAGGGTCGCCGCCCTGTGATGCGCCGGCTGCGGCCAGCAGGTCCACGCCATAGAGCGGCACCGAGCCGATGCCGGGAATCGCGGCCTGCGCTTCGATGACGGGCGCCCAGCGGACGTCGTAAGGCAGGCCGGCAAGGCGGCCCATCCACGCCTCGTCGATTCCTCCGTTAGCCGTAATTTCGAGATCCGTCTTCCCCGCCAGCGTCTCCATCGAGGAGCGGAAAGAGCCGGTGGCCGCATCGCCCGCCAGGTCGATCGCCACCACCACCCCAACGCCGAGCGCCACCGCCAGCACCGTCAGGGCTGTCCGCAGAAGGTCGCGGCGAAGGGGGCGCAGAATCAGCGTGCGCAGCAGCTTCATGCGCGCTCGATGGCCTGGATCCGGCCGTCCCGCAGGCGCACCCGCATATCCGCGATCGCGGCGGCCTCCGCGCTGTGGGTAGCTAGAATCACCGTCGCGCCGAAACGCACGGCGCTCTCGCGAACGAGCGCGAGCACCTGGTCGCCGCTGGCGGTGTCCAGGTTGCCGGTGGGCTCGTCGGCGATCAGCAACTCCGGCGAATGCACCAGCGCGCGGGCAATCGCCACACGCTGCATCTGCCCGCCCGAAAGCTGGTATGGCAGGCTGGCGGCTTTCTCTTCGAGGCCGACCCACTGCAGCCGGTCGCGCGCCGACTCGGTGGCTTTGGGCGCGCCCGCCAGCAGCAGCGGAAGCTCGACATTTTCCAGCACCGTGAGGGTGGGGAGCAGTTGGAAGAATTGAAAGACGAACCCGATTCGCTTGCGGCGCAGCGCGGTCAATTCGCGTTCGCTGAGCGATGACGTCGCGCGGCCGTCAATCCGCACCTCGCCGGCCGACGGGAAATCCATCGCCCCGGCCAGATTGAGGAGGGTCGTCTTGCCGCACCCGCTGCGGCCCAGCAGGGCGGTGACGGTTCCCGCCGCGGCCTCGAGCGAGACATCATGCAGAACTTCGACCGGCTGGCCTCCGTTTTGGTAGGTCTTGGAAACTCCGAGGAGTTCCAGACGGGGAGGGGGCATCTGTTCTCATTCTATGATGCGGAGGAGCGGGTCTTACTGGATCCGGACGAGTCCCTGGGGCTGGCCGTCGGCGACACCCGAGGTTGTCAGGTCCTGGGGGCCGCGCCAGAAGTCGATGGTCGATACCTGGTGGACGCAGGCCACCGTGCAGCGCGGGGCGCAGCTCTTGGCGGTGCGGTACTCCCGCCGCACGTCTTCCCGGGTGTACTCCATGAGCGGCTTGCCCGGGTAGCCGCGCTGCTGAGAACAGTAATGTACCAGGCCGTCCTCGCAGACATAGAGGTAGCGCGAGCCGGCCCGGCATCGCCAGTGGTTTTCCTTCCCATGCGCGATATTGTCCTGGAAATAATTGACGCGCGCGTAGCTGCTTTTTTCCATGGAGCGCATGGCGAGATAGACCTCGCGCTCTTCGTCGCGCAGCGGCTGCAACTGGCCTTCGCCGTCGTGAATGATTCCCACGGTGGAGGTGAAGCCCAGCTCGAGCGCGCGGCGGCCGATCACCAGGGCATCCTTGGGATTGTGAATGCCCCCGCCTACCACGGAGTTGATGTTCACGTGGAACTCGGCATGTTCCGCCAGGAGTTGCAGCTTCTTGTCGAGCACTTTGAGGCTTTTCTTCGAGACCTCGTCGGGCATCACGTTATCGATCGAGATCTGAAGGTGGTCGAGCCCGGCGCGGTTGAGCCGCTTGATGCGCTCGGCCGTCAACAGGTACCCGTTGGTGATCATGCCGGCGATCATCCCGTGATGCCGGATGCGCTCGATCACCAGGTCCAGATCCGGATGCAGCAGCGGCTCGCCGCCGGAGATCGTGATCACGTTGGTGCCGAGTTCGGCCAGCCGGTCGAGCCGCTGGTTCACCAGTTCGATGGCGACCGGCTTGGAGTGGTCGTCGTACTCGTTGCAGTACGCACAGGAAAGGTTGCAGCGGCGCATCGGGATGATGTGCGCCAGGATCGGGTGATCGGTCGAGACCAGGCCCTGGGCGATCATCCGGATTTCCCGCGTACGCCGGCTTACGCGCTTCCAGGCTCTCCGCAGACGTTTGGCTGAACTGGGCATACCGGGTTAAGTGCCTTTTATTAGAGCACAATCCGAGCGCCGCGCCGAGGGTTTGGGACTGATCGGCGCCTAACGCGGGTTGAACGGTCGAGAAGCAGAATCCAGTGCCTTCCCGGAGAATGCCCGGTTGATGGCGATGGCAACCTGTGCGCCTTCGGCCGCGGCCAGGATGGCGAGTTGTGCATCCCGCGCGGCATCACCTGCCACGTAGATCCCAGCCTCGCTACCCGCGCCCCTACCGGTGGAGCGGTAGCCCAGCCGGGAGGCCAGATCGGAGCGAGGACTTTGGCCGGCGCTGAGGAAGACCGCGGCCACCGGCAGGTCCGACCCGTCGGCAAAGATAATCCGGTCCAGTCCGCTCTCGGAGCCTTCCAGCCGGGCGACCTTCGCGGTCAGCACGGGAATTCCCTTGGCGGCCAGATCGGCTGAATCCGCGGGTCTCAGGCCGGAGGGGCCATCGGTGCATAGCACAACATCGGGGCTCCAGGTTTGCAGCGCGAGCGCCAGCTCCGCTCCGCTTTTCCCCGTTCCGTACGCCGCCAGGCGCCGGTCGCGGACCTCCCACCCGTCACAGTAAGGGCTGTGGAACACGCCGCGTCCGAAGAAGGCCTGGAAGCCCTCCACCTCGGGAACGGTGTCGCATAGGCCGGTGGCCAGCAGGAGTTTACGGCAGGCGGCCATCGAGCCGTCTTCGAGAGTCACCGAAAAGCCGCCTTCGGACGGGCAGACGCCGGTCACCCGCACCGCGCGGTATTCGACTTCATATCGTTGCAGTTGCTCCCGGCCGATGCGCCGGAGCTCGGCGGGGTGAATGCCATCGCGGCTGAGAAAGCCGTGGAGCGCAAGCGAACTGTCGTTCCGGTACTGTCCGTCGTCACAGAGCAGAACGCTGCGGCGGCAGCGTCCAAGGATCGCCGCGGCGCTCAATCCAGCCGGCCCCCCACCGACGATGATTACGTCGTACATGTTCGAAGTTTAGCAGCCGGAGACATTTGCAGCCTTGTGCGAAAGGGCACCAGCAGGGCGCGAGGAGCAATTTCGCATCCAAAAGTACCGGACCGGCGCCCCGTAATTCCGGGGTGTTGCGCAATTTGACACTCGTTCCGTGCAGATGATAAATGTAGGGTTCTTCAAGAGGAGATTAAATGGCTGATGAGCAGAAGCCTGGCGGCTCAGAAGCGCCTCCCCCGAAACCGGGCGAGGCGTCTGGCCAGCCGGCAAAACCAGCCGCTGACGCCGCGAAAGCGGCTCCTCCTAAGCCAGCCGCGGCAGCGGGCCATGCAGCACCCCCGAAGCCGCCCGCGACCATGGCGGCCACCCCCTGGGACAGCGACCTCACCCGTGAGCTGAAGGAAAGGTTTGGCGACCGGATCAGCGAGACGTCCACGTACCTGGGGCAGAACTTCATCGTCGCCAAACCCGACGCGGCGATCCCGGTACTGGAACATCTGAAACTCGAGGCCGATTTCGATTACCTGGTCGATATCACGGCGGTGGACTGGCCGAAGCGCCCGGAACGGTTCGACCTGGTCTACATCCTCTACAGCTTCGCGCGCAACGAGCGCGTCCGGATCAAGACGTTTATCCCGGAGGGCTACCGGCCGGAAAGCGCGGTGGGCGTACACCTGACGGCCAACTGGCTGGAGCGCGAGGTGTACGATATGTTCGGCATCGAGTTCGCCGGACACCCGGACATGCGGCGAATCCTCCTGCCGGAGGAGTGGACCGGTTACCCGCTGCGCAAGGATTACTCGATCCTCCAACAGGACGAGCGCTGGGTGCAGGAAAACTTGAATATAGAAAGCGGCCAGTGACTACCGTATGCCGGACGCAACATTTCTAGATTCCACCGAATTAGTCATCAACATGGGTCCGCAGCACCCCTCCACCCACGGCGTGCTGCGGGTGATCCTCAAGCTCGACGGCGAGAAGGTGCTGGGGACGGACTGTGTGATCGGCTATCTGCACCGCGGCGTGGAAAAGATTGCGGAAAACCGCACCTACGCGCAGTTCAATCCCTATGTGGACCGCATGGACTACGTGGCGGCCATCTCCAACGGGTTGGGCTACTGCCTCGCGGTAGAGAAACTGCTGAACGTCGAGGCGCCTCCGCGCGCGCAGGCCGTGCGGGTAATCCTGACCGAGTTGAACCGGATCGCCAGCCACCTGCTGTGGCTGGGCACGCACGCCCTGGATATCGGAGCCATCACCCCGGTATTCTACTGCCTGCGCGAGCGGGAAGAGGCGCTCAAGATTTTCGAAAAGTATTGCGGCGCCCGGCTCACCACCCACGCATTTCGCATCGGCGGCCTGCTGTACGAGACCTATGAGGGTTTCGAGCAGGAGGTCAACGACTTCTGCGACATGTTCCTGCCGAAAGTCGACGAATACGAGGAACTGCTCACCAACAATCGCATCTGGGTGGGCCGGCTGAAGGACATCGGCATCCTGACCGCCGACGAGTGCAAGGAGTATGGGGTGACCGGCCCGGTTCTGCGCGCCGCAGGCGTGAAATGGGACCTGCGCAAGGCGCAGCCGTACTCGGGCTACGAAAAGTACGATTTCGAAATCCCTACCCGCCGGAACGGCGACACCTACGACCGGTACATGGTGCGCATGGAAGAGATGCGCCAGTCGGTGCGCATCATGCGGCAGGCGGCGGCGAATATTCCCGAAGGCCCGATCATGGGCAAGGTAGGCAAGGTGATCAAGCCCCCGGTGGGCGAGGCCTATGTTTCGATCGAGGCACCCAAAGGCGAATTAGGCTATTACGTGGTGAGCGATGGATCGACGCAGCCCTACCGCTGCCGGGTGCGCCCGCCCTCGTTCGTCAACCTGCAGGCGCTCGACCGAATGGTTCGCGGAGGCCTGGTGGCGGACGTAGTGGCGGTGATTGGAACGCTCGATATCGTGTTGGGCGAGGTGGATCGCTGAAATTATGACTCACCGCGTGCAGTTCTCGGCGCCCCGGCGTCCCGGCGGTGAAAAGAGGCATTGTTAATGAGCAGTCTACTCAAAAAGGTGTTCCTGGTGGACCTGTTCCAGGGGCTGTGGGTGACGTTCCGGAACCAACATCCGAAGTACATCTACACCGAACAGTACCCGGCGGAGCGGCCCAAGGTGGCGGAGCGGTATCGCGGCGCGCCGCGGCTCAATATCAACCCGGATAACGGCGAAACCCTCTGCATCGCGTGCAACCTGTGCGCGCTGGCGTGCCCCGAAAACCTGATCGTGGTGACCAGCGAGCGCAACGAAGAGACGCGGCGCAAGGAACTCACCACCTTCACCTACGACACCTCCCGGTGCATGTTCTGTGGTTTGTGCGAAGACGCCTGCCCCGTGGATGCGCTGGAGTTGACGCAGGACTTCGAACTGGCCACCTACACCCGGGACGGCCAGATCTGGGACCGCCAGGTGCTCGAGGAAGGGCCCAAGCCCACTCAATACAAATGCTGATCGATACGGTTTTGTTCTATGCCTTCGCCTTGCTGGTGCTGGGCGGGGCCATTCTGACGATCACGCAGCGAAACGCGGTGCATAGCGCGGTCGCCCTGATCGTCTCGCTGTTGGGCGTGGCGGGGTTGTACCTCCTGCAGCAGGCCGAGTTCCTGTTCGCCGTGCAGATCGTGCTGTACGTGGGCGGCATCATGGTGCTGTTCCTGTTCGTGATCATGCTGGTGAACCTCGACCAGGCGGCGAAGGAGCGGCAGTTCAACCGGCAGTGGCTGGTGTCCCTGGCGGCCGTCGCCGCGGTGGGCGCGGAAATCGGCTGGTTTCTGTACCGGGGCAAGTACGCCTTCCACCTGCCTGAAGGCGGTGGGGCGGCTGCCGGCCCGGCAGCCGTGGGTAACACCCAGATGGTGGCCGACGTGCTGTTTTCCGAATACCTGCTGCCGTTCGAGATTGCTTCCCTGCTGCTGCTGGTTGCCGTGGTCGGCTCCGTGGTGATGGCGAAGAAGAGGATCTGACGTATGCATCCGATTACAACGGTTCATTACCTGGCCCTGAGCGCCGCGCTGCTGCTCATCGGCACCGTGGGCGTGCTCACGCGGCGGAATATCGTGATCATCCTGATGTCCATCGAGCTGATCTTGAATGCAGTGAATATCAACCTGATCGCGTTTTCGCACGCCTGGGGCAACGTCAACGGGCAGATCTTCGCCATCTTCGTGATTACCGACGCGGTGGCCGAGGCGGCCGTGGGGCTGGGCATCCTGATCGCTCTGTTCCGTAACAAGGAAACTGTGCTGGCGGATGAAATCGACTTGCTGAAGTGGTAGGAGCGCCGTGAATTTCCTGGACCTGATTTGGTTGATACCGCTGTTCCCGCTGGCCGGGGCAGCCCTGATGCTGGTGTTCGGCAAGCTGCTCGATCCGCAGCCGCCGTCGGACGTGGCGGTGGCTCCCGGCGTGGAGCCGGTCTATGAGCACGGCCACGGCCCGGGCCATTCGCACCATCAAGCCCACGGCCACGAAGCCCACGGCCATCATCCCCATTCGCCGCTCAAGTTCCTCATCAAGCTGATCTGCCCGGGGTTGGTGCTGATTTCCTTCCTGCTTTCGGCGGCCGCGGTGTGGCAGCTTTCAGGAACGCCCGGCCGCGTCCACCAGATCATTCAATTCACCTGGCTCGCGGGCCTGCCGTTCCACATGGCTAACGGCCACCTGGCCACGTTCCAACTCGACTGGGGCTTCCTCCTCGACCCGCTCAGCTCCGTCATGATCCTCGTGGTGACAGGGGTCGGATTCCTGATCCACGTGTACGCCACCGGCTACATGGACCACGACAACGGCTTTTACCGTTTTTTCGGCTATTTCAACCTGTTCATCTTCTTCATGCTGATGCTGGTGCTGGCCAACAACTACGGCTTGCTGTTTGTCGGCTGGGAAGGCGTCGGCTTGTGCAGCTACCTGTTGATCGGCTTCTATTTCCACAAGAAATCGGCGGGCGACGCGGGTAAGAAGGCGTTCATCGTGAACCGCGTCGGCGACGCCGGGTTCGTGCTCGGCATGCTGCTCATGATGTCGGTGCTCGGCACGCTGCGATTCACCGACGTGAATTCGGTGCTGCGCAGCGGGCAGTTTCCGGTGGAAACCGCCGGCTTCGGTGTGCTAAGCGCCATCGCGCTGCTGATGTTTTTCGGCGCCACCGGAAAATCGGCGCAAATTCCGCTTTATGTCTGGCTTCCCGACGCCATGGAAGGCCCCACGCCGGTATCGGCCCTGATCCACGCGGCCACCATGGTCACGGCAGGAGTCTATATGGTGGCGCGCTCGGCATCGCTGTTCCAGTTGGCGCCGCATGTCCTGACGATCGTAGCGGCGGTCGGCGCGTTCACCGCCATCCTGGCGGCCACCATCGCGCTGGTCCAAAACGACATCAAGCGGGTGCTGGCGTATTCGACCGTGAGCCAGCTCGGCTACATGTTCCTGGCGCTGGGCGTGGGGGCATACTGGGTGGCCATCTTCCACCTTTTTACGCATGCCTTCTTCAAGGCTCTGCTCTTCCTGTGTTCCGGTTCGGTGATTCACGCCATGGGCGGCGAGCAGGATATGCGCCACATGGGCGGCTTGAAGAACAAGATCCCGATTACGCACTGGACCATGTGGGTGGCCTCGGTGGCCATCGCGGGCATCCCCGGGCTGGCCGGATTCTTCTCCAAGGATGAAATCCTGTGGCAGGCCTATAGCTCCCCGCAGGGCTCCAAGATTCTGTGGGCCATCGGCCTGGTCACTGCGCTCCTGACGGCCTTCTACATGTGGCGCCTGATGAACATGACGTTCTACGGCAAGTCGCGGGTGAGGCCGGAGGTGGCCGCGCACATCCATGAGTCGCCGGCCTCGATGACGGTGCCCCTGGTGCTCCTGGCGATCGGCAGCGCGCTGGGCGGGTGGCTCGGGACCCCGGAGCTGTGGCACCTGGGCGAAAGATTCCACGGGTTCGAACGCTGGCTCGAGCCGGCCTTCGCTTCGGCGGCGATCGAGGCGGCCAGACAGGGCGAGCACGCCGCGTCCGTCGAATGGATCCTGATGGGCGTTTCGGTGGCCTTCGCGGTGATCGGCATCGTGGTGGCCCGCTGGTTCTATCACCACAAGCCCGAGATCCCCGACACGCTCGAAAAACAGCTCAAGCCCCTCCACGGCCTGCTCTACAACAAGTGGTATGTAGACGAGATCTACGACTTCCTGTTCGTCAACGGCCTGTGCAAGGGCGGCGGCCGGGTGTTGGGCGCATTCGACCGTAACGTGGTGGATGGCGGCGTCAACGGCGCCGGCTGGCTGACCCGGTTCAGCTCCAAAGTGTCGATCTGGTGGGATACCTGGATCGTCGATGGCGCGGTCCGTTTCAGCTCCTTCTTCGTGAAGATGCTTTCCTACCCGGTGTGTATCCTGCAGACGGGGCGTGTGCAGGCATACGCCCTGTTCGTAGTGGCCGGAGCGCTGGCTTTCCTGGGGTATTACATCGCGCGGTAACTATATGGACCAGCACTTACTAAGTATCGTATTACTGACGCCGCTGGCCGGATTATTCGTCCTGCTGCTGTTGCCTTCGGGGAACAAGGGTTTGATCCGCGTATGGGCGAACGTGGCCGCGCTCGCCGGCTTCCTCGTTTCCCTGCCGCTGGTCTGGCGGTTCCGCACTGGCGTCCCCGGGTTCCAGTTCGAGGAGAGACTTTCCTGGATTCCCTCCCTGGGAGTCCACTATCACCTGGGCATGGACGGCATCAGCCTCCTGCTGGTGATGCTTACGACCCTCATGGGCTGCGTCGCCATGCTGTGCTCGTGGTCGGCGATTCAGGACC
Organism: Bryobacterales bacterium; assembly: GCA_963778675.1. Taxonomy (GTDB): domain Bacteria; phylum Acidobacteriota; class Terriglobia; order Bryobacterales; family Bryobacteraceae; genus CAWCDJ01. Next base: position 647,246 of record CAVZVI010000013.1, on the reverse strand, counting down.
GTGTGAAAGAGTATTACGCCATGTTCCTGCTGCTGCAGACGGGCATGATCGGCGTATTCCTGTCGCTTGATTTCTTCCTGTTCTATGTCTTCTGGGAACTGGTGCTCGTGCCGATGTACTTCATCATCGGGGTCTGGGGCGGACCGCGGAAACTGTACGCGGCCATCAAGTTTTTCCTCTATACCCTGGCCGGATCGGTGCTGATGCTGCTCGGCATTCTGCTGCTCTACTTCCAGCACTACAGCCAGTATCATTTCTACAGCTTCGAGATTGCCGACCTGATGAAGGTCAGCCTGCCGCTCGCCACCCAGCAGATCGTGTTCTGGGCTTTCTTTCTCGGCTTCGCCATCAAGGTGCCGATGTTCCCCTTCCACACCTGGCTGCCCGATGCCCACGTGGAAGCTCCCACCGCCGGGTCGGTGATTCTGGCGGCGGTCCTGCTGAAAATGGGAACTTACGGCTTCCTCCGCTTCTCGCTCCCGCTGCTGCCCCAGGCTTCCGTGGATCAGACCATCGTGCAGATCCTGGCGGTGCTCTCGATCATCGGGATCATCTACGGCGCGCTCGTCAGCCTCATGCAGGCGGATTGGAAGAAGCTGGTGGCCTACTCCTCCGTGAGCCACCTGGGCTTCTGCACCCTGGGCATTTTCTCGCTGAACCCGAACGGGATCGCCGGCAGCGTGCTGCAGCAGGTCAACCACGGCATCTCGACCGGCATGCTCTTCCTCGTGATCGGCGTGATCTACGAGCGCCGGCATACGCGCGAGATCTCCGAATACGGCGGCCTGGCCCACGTCATGCCGAAGTTCGCGATCATCTTCGCGTTCGCCATGCTCAGCTCCGCCGGGCTCCCGCTGCTGAACGGGTTTATCGGTGAGTTCACCATCCTGCAGGGGGCCTTCGAGGCAAACCGGATCTGGGCGGCGTTCGCCGTGACCGGCGTGATTCTCGGTGCGGCCTACCTGCTCTGGCTGTATCAGCGAACCATGCTGGGCCAGGTAACCAACGGCAAGAACCTGACGATCCCCGACATGAACCTGCGGGAACTGGCGGTCTTCGCCCCGCTGATCGTTTGGGCCGTGTGGATCGGCATTTATCCCAAGCCCTTTTTCGACGTTTTGAAGCAGCCGGTGACGGAGATCGTGCAGCGGGTGCGGCCGGATTACTTTGGCCCCAGCCTGGCGTCGGTCCCATTTCCCCCGGCCGCTGAGAGAGGCGCGCGATGAGCGAGTTCTACACATCGACGGATCACTTCACCATCATCCCGGCGGTGATGCTGGCGCTGTTCGGATGCGCGATTCTGCTGTTCGATTTCCTCATCTTTCCCGACCCGCGGCAGCGCAAATGGCTGCTCATCTTCGTGGCGCTGGCGGAGATCTTCACCGGCTACGGGCTCTATCGCCAGCAGGCCTGGATCGCGAGCCAGGGATCGATTGTCGGCTTCAGCGGCTCGGTGACGGTGGACGGGTTCAGCATCTTCTTCAATTGGATCTTCCTGGTGGCGGCACTCGTCGTGGCGCTGGTCTCTTATAAGTACCTGGAGATCGCCGGCGAACATCACGGCGAATACTACGGGCTGATCCTGTTCGCGCAGTGCGGCATGTATTTCCTGGCCAGCGGCACCGACCTGGTAACGCTTTTTGTCGGTCTGGAACTGATGGCGCTGTGCTTCTACGTGATGGTCGGCTTCCTGCGCGGCGAGAAACGTTCCAACGAGGCGGCATTGAAATACCTGCTGCTCGGGGCGTTCTCCAGCGGATTCCTGGTCTATGGCTTCTCTTTGATGTATGGAATGGCGGGTTCCACCAAGCTCTCGGTGATTTCGGCCGCCATTTCCCAGCGGCCTCCCTGGGATCCGGTGGTGTTCCTGGCAATGGCGACCACCGCGGTGGGGCTTTTGTTCAAGATCTCGGCCGCGCCGTTCCACATGTGGGCGCCGGACGCCTATGAAGGCGCACCCACCACCGTAACGGCCTATCTCTCGGTGGCGTCGAAGGCTGCTTCCATCGCTTTCCTGATGCGGATCTTCCTGGGGCCTCTGGCCGACGCGCGCGCCATGTGGGAACCGCTGCTCACGGTGGTTGCTGTCCTCACGTTGACCGTGGGAAATCTCGCGGCCATCAACCAGACCAACATCAAGCGCCTGCTGGCTTACAGCTCCATCTCGCATGCCGGCTACATGATGCTCGGCCTGATTGCGGGCAACCAGACCGGTATCAACGGTATTGCGGTCTACGTGATGGTCTACACCTTCATGACCCTGGGGGCGTTTCTGGTGCTGATCGCGCTGCGTCGGGCCAACATTATCGGGGAGGATCTGGACGATATCGCCGGCCTGATGCACAAGAGTCCCGGCTATGCCATCCTCATGCTGATTTTTCTGTTATCGCTTGCCGGAATCCCGCCCACCGCGGGTTTCCTCGGCAAATATTACATCTTCCTCTCGCTGATTGAGACGGGGCATTACGCGCTGGCGGTGATCGCGACGTTGTACGTGGCCGTGGCGATCTACTACTACTTCAAAGTCGTGCGCAGCATGTTCATACGCGAGTCGCTCGAAAAGGCGCCGCTCGCTTCGAGCTTCGGGCTGCGAGTGGCTCTCGGTCTGACCGGCGTGCTGACTCTGGCGATCGGCATCTACCCGGAGCCGTTCCTCAAGCTGGCGCAAACCTCGCTATTGCGGTAAGGACAATATGGACGCAATCCTATCCCATCCGTTATTCACACCGATCCTGGTGACCCTGGTGATCATTGCGCTCTTCCCGCTGGTGGCGGGATACATCGTGCTGGTAGAGCGCAAGGTGCTGGCCGATTTCCAGGTACGGCTCGGACCGATGCGCGTGGGGCCCCACGGCTTGTTCCAGCCGCTGGCCGATGCGCTCAAGCTGATGCTCAAGGAAGACATCATCCCCGCTGATTCCGACCACGCCATCTTCTGGCTGGCTCCGGTCATCTCGACTTTCACCGGGCTGACGGCGTTCGCCGTGCTGCCCTTCGCGAAGAACATCTACGTGGCGGACGTGAACGTCGGCCTCCTGGTGATCTCCGCCATGTCGGCGGTGGGCATTCTCGGAATCATCCTGGGCGGATGGGCCTCCAACAGCCACTACCCGCTGCTCGGCGCGCTGCGCAGCGCGGCCCAACTGGTGAGCTACGAAGTGGCGCTGGCGTTCGCCCTGCTGTCGGGGGTGATGGTGGCAGGAACGCTCAGCATGCAGGGAATCGTCAGGGCGCAACTCGAACATGGTGCGTGGGGCATCTTCGACAACTTCGGCTTCATGATCGTGCCGTTCGCCGTCTATATTATCGCCGCCACGGCCGAGACCAACCGCGCGCCGTTCGATCTGCCGGAGGCCGAATCGGAGCTGGTAGCCGGCTTCCATACTGAGTACAGCGGCTTCCGCTGGGCGCTCTACTTTCTGGCGGAGTACGCCAACATCTTTGTGGTATCGGGCGTAGCCGTGACTCTCTTTTGGGGCGGCTGGCTGCGGCCCTTTCCGAGCGTCGGGTGGCTCGCCGTTCCCCTGAATTTCGGTGTGCCGGCCTTGCTCTTCCTGGGCTCGGGCGTGATGACCTTCCCGCTCGTCAAGCGCCTCAAGGACCCCATGCAGCAGAAGGTTTTGGTGGGCGCGGCCCTGTTGCTGCTGTTGTTGGGCGCCCTGTTTCTGGTGCCGGCGGTAAATCAGGCGGTGATCGGTCTGTTCTGGTTCCTCCTGAAGGTGTCGTGCATCATCTACCTGATGATCTGGTTTCGCGGTACCTTCCCGCGCTTCCGTTATGACCAGCTCATGAACATCGGGTGGAAGATCGCCATTCCCGTGGGCATGGCCGCGGTCTTCGTCAACGCCGTGATCGGCATGTGGCGGCACGCGGCGTAGTCCTCAGGCGGCTTCCCGGACTTCGAAGATCGAGAGTCGAAGGGAACCCTTCCCGGTTTCGAGGGCCATCTGTTCCGCGAGGCGCGCTCCGCAGAGCCGCAGGGAATAATCCTTGCCGGCCACCACCGAAGGAACCGATACCCGAATGCCCGGACAGAGCGTGCACTTGAGGTTGCCGGCAATCATGTTGGCGATTTCCCCGAGCACGTCGCGAACGTCGTCGCTCACCTCCGCCGGAGGGGCCCCTCCCAGAAAGCACCCTGTGAGTTCGCAGGCGTGGTGCGGACTGCACTGCACCAATACCGCGCCCTCCCAGGCTCCCGCCAGGAACACGGCGGCTGTCACGAATTCAGGATTGCTTTCTACGCCGCCGGGTCCCGGCACCTCGCGCACCTCGAGACCCATCATGGTCGCGAAAACCGAAGCCGCCACCTGCCCGACTTCCTCACGGCGGATATGAACGGCAGATTCCACAAAGAACTCCTTTCAGCATGCTGCGTAGATGACCGTGTTACCAAGCGTCTCCCGGGCGTAATGGCCACTCCCCGGAATGCTGGTTTCCGCCGATCCCAGAATCAACTTGCCCCCGCGGAACAGGCTGCCATGAATCTCTCTGAGAATGCCGCGCCGCGTGGCGTCATCGAAATAGATCAAAACGTTCCGGCAGAATACGACATCGAACGGACCCATCGCATTCATCCGCGAGCGGAGATCGAAGGCCTGAAACCGGACCAGGCGGCGCACATCCTCCCGCAGTTCCCACTCGAGCCCCACCCGCCGGAAATAGCGGACCAGCGATGTGGCGGGTAGCCCCCGGTTGACCTCCAGTTGCGAATACCGGCCCGTTTCCGCCCGCTTGAGGACCCTCGGAGAGATGTCCGTGCCGAGGATTTCGATATTCCAGCCTCCCAGTCCCATATCGAGCAGCATCATCGCCAGACTGTAGGCTTCCTGGCCCGTGGACGCGGCCGCTGACCACAGCGAAAGCTTCCGGGTGGCACGCCGCAAGTCCATCAATTCCGGCACGATCACTTCCCGCAACGCCTGGTAATGGGCCGGCTCGCGGAAGAAGTAGGTTTCGTTGGTGGTCATGGCTTCGACCACCCGGCTGTGCAGCGGGGTCCCCTCGGTCGCCTTCAGCAGCGCGCAAAGATCGTCCAGGCACGCCAGGCCCTTTTCTTGAACCAGCGGCAGAAGCCGCGCATGCAGCAAGTACTGCTTGCCGCCGTCGAGGACGATCCCCGATTCGCTATAGACGTGCCTTTGCAAAAACGCAAAGTTCTCGGGAGCGATGATTTCCTCGTGAACGGTCATAAGTGCTCCAGAATTGCCGCGACGATGCCATCCAGGGGTACGACCTGGTCCGCCGCCCCCGCCCGCACCACGCTGCCGGGCATTCCCCACACCACGCTGGAGGCTTCGTCCTGGGCGATCACGCGAGCGCCGCGCGCCTTGAGCTGTATTGCGCCCCGCATGCCGTCCTGTCCCATGCCGGTCATCACCGCCGCCACCACGCCCCCGCCGTAGACTTCAGCCATCGAGCGGAATAAGACATCCACTGCCGGCCGGCAGGAATTCTCGGGTGGGGATTGATCGATCACGGTTGCGGTCTGGCTGCCGTTCCGGGTCAGCTTCAGGTGATAGTCCCCCGGCGCGACATATGCGCAACCCGGCCGGGGTTCTTCCCCGCCGGCCGCCTCGAGGACAGTGAGCGGACTGACCGCATCCAGCCGCTCCGCCAGGAACTTCGTAAACATCGGCGGCATGTGCTGGACCAGAAAGAGCGGCACAGGAAGGTTCCCCGGAAAGTGCGGCATGATCTCGCCGAGCGCGGCGGGTCCGCCCGTGGACACTCCGATGGCAACGGCGCGTACCTCACCGCCGGCAACCAGGCGGACTGCCGCCCTGGGAACCTCCTCCTGCTCTCTTGTTGATTCTCCCGTCTGAAAGAACTGGTGAATCCGCGGCAGAAGCTCGCCGCGCAGGCGGAGCAGCGACAGGTCCAGCGCGCCTGCGTTTGATGCCTTGGCGACATAATCGTCGGCTCCCAGAGCCAAAGCGTCCAGGGTTGCGGCGGCGCCACGGCTGGTGAGTGTGCTGAACATGATCACTCGGATGCCTGGGTAATCGCGCCGCACGTGGCGCAGCATCTCCAGGCCGTCCATCTCGGGCATCTCGATATCGAGGGTAATGACGTCCGGATCCAACTGCGGGATCCGCTCCAGTGCGGTCACACCGTTCGAGGCGAAGCCCGCCACCTCGATGCCCTGGTCCTCTTCAAGCGCGTGACAAACCAGCCGGCGAATCACGACGGAGTCATCGACCACCAGGACGCGGATTTTCCTTCCCGCCAGTAGACGCCGAATCGGATGTGCTTGCATATCCCCTAGACCGGTATTCCCGCCAGACGAAGCTTATCCACGAGGATCTCCTTCGTGAACGGCTTCATGATGTATTCATTGGCGCCGTTATCGAGCGCCGTGACCATCTGCGCAATCTCCGCTTCCGTGGTCACCATGATCACCGGGATGTCGTGATGGCCGGGGTTCGAGCGGATGGCCCGGAGCAACTCCAGGCCATCCATCTCGGGCATGTTCCAATCCGCCAGGATCAGGTCCACAGGTCCCTCCCGCCCCAGTGCCTCCAGTGCCTGGAGGCCATCGCCGGCTTCGCCGGCTTCGTAGCCGAGTTCGCGCAGTGTCCGGCAAACGATCATTCGCACCGCGCGGGAGTCGTCAACCACCAGAGCTCGTGGCATGTTTGGCTCGGCCTCAGAACGTAAACCGCCCCACGACGGTCTGCATGCGCGAGGCCATCTGGGTCAACTCCTGAGCCGCCTTTTGCGTATTGCTGGCGCCCACCGTCGTGTCTTTCGCGGCCATCGCTACCCCGGTGATGTTCTTGCTGATGTCGCCGACCCCCTTGGAGGCCTCCGCCATGCTGCGGTTGATCTCATTGGTGGTGACTGTCTGCTCCTCCACTGCCGAAGCGATGCTGTTAGAAATGTCGTTGATCTGCGTGATGATCCCGCTGATCTCGCCGATCGCCGCCACCGCCGCCTTAGTGTCTCCCTGGATGGCTTCGATCTTCTGGCTGATTTCCTCCGTCGCACGAGCGGTTTGCTTGGCCAGTTCTTTCACCTCGTTGGCAACTACGGCAAACCCCTTGCCGGCCTCTCCGGCACGGGCAGCCTCGATGGTGGCGTTCAGAGCCAGAAGATTGGTTTGCTGCGCGATCGACGTAATCACCTTAATGACGTTGCCGATTTCCGAGCTCGATTCGCCGAGCTTCGTGACCGTCTGATTGGTGGTGTCGGCAGTGTGCACCGCGGATTTGGCCACCCGCGCCGCTTCATTGGCGTTCTTGGCGATTTCCCGGATCGAGCCCTGCATCTCCTCGGCGCCGGCAGCCACGGTAGCGACATTGCGCGACACCTGTTCGCTCGCGGCCGATACGACGTTCGACTGCGTCGCCGTCTCTTCGGCGTTGCCGGCCATCTGGTGGCTTACGGCGGTCAGTTCCTCCGAGGAGGCGGCCAGCGATTGCGCATTCTGTCCGATCATCCGGAAGTTATCCTGAAGATCCTGGGCCATCTTGTTGACATCGTCCCGGATCCTCCCGTGGTCGCCGCGGTAGTCACCCTGCACCCGCGCGGTCAGGTCGCCGCCGGCGATGCGGGTCAGCACGCTGGAAGCCTCCTTGACCGGCTCGATCACCGCGTCGAGCGTCCGGTTGATGCCGTCCACGATTTTGGCGTAGTCGCCCTGATGCCGGCTGCCGTCCGAGCGGTAATCCAGTTTCCCTTCCGAAGCCGACGTGATCAGGGTGCCTACATCCGTCATGAGGCGCTTGAGGTTCGCGCGAACCTGCTCGATAGTCTCGTTGATGAAAGCCTTTTTTCCAGGAAAACGCTCGAGCGGTGCTTCGAAATTCCCGCGTCCGAACTCGGCCACGCAGGCCATTGCCTTCTTCTTCACTGCGATATGGCCGCCTACCATGTCATTGACGCCCTGCGCCATCGTTCGATACTCCCCTTCGAACCGGTCAAGCGGAATGTGCACGTCGATATCGCCCTTGTTGTGTTCATCCGACATGCGATTCATCTCTACGAGGAACGATTTGAAGTTCCCTCGCAGGCGCTCGATGGTATCGTTGATAAACGCTTTCTTCCCCGGGAACTTTTCCAGCGGCGCATCGAAGTTGCCATTGGCGAACTGGTCAACGCAGGCCATTGCCTTTTTCTTCACGGCGATGTGGCCGGCCACCATGCCGTTGACGCCTTGCGCCATCGTGCGGTACTCGCCCTCGAATTGATCCAGCGGGATGCGGACATCGATGTCGCCTCTGTTGTGCTCGTCCGACATGTGGTTCATGTCCTGAATGAATGACTTGAAGTTGCTGCGTAGGCGCTCGATGGTGTCGTTGATGAACGCTTTCTTGCCCGGGAACTTTTCCAGCGGCGCATCGAAGTTGCCTTTGGCGAACTGATCCACGCAGGCCATGGCTTTTTTCTTCACTTCAACATGGCCGGCTACCATGTTGTTCACCGCCTGCGCCAGGGACTGGTACTCGCCCTGGAACTTCTCCACAGGAATGGCGGCATCGATTTCGCCGCGATCGTGCTCTTCTGCCATCCGCCGGATCTCGGCGAACAGGAGTTCCACTTCGGCCGTTAACCTGTTCCCGCGCGATGCTACCGGCATCCTCTTCCGTGAGGCGGCCCGGTGCGGCGCCGTTTTGCTGCTCAACTGTGTTGCCATACGTAACTTTTCTCCTATCCAGATTTGCGGCGGTTCCCGCCTCGTCAAAGTGCCAGCGTCTTGTCCGGATCGAGCGCCAGAAGCAGACGATCCTTCAGTTGGTAAACACCCAGAATCAGTTCCCGCACGTCGGGCGAAACGTTCGCCGGGACCGCCTCCAGCGAGTCGCGGTCCGGTTCCACAACGTCTCCGATCTCGTCCACCAGCAGACTGGCCGCGCCCTCCTCGGCGCGCACCACCAGGTTCATCGGCAGGCTCCCGGCCGGCCGCGGCGAAAGCTTCAGCCGCCGCCGCATGTCGATCGCGGTCACAATCTGCCCGCGCAGATTGATCAGGCCTTCCGTGACACCCGGCGCCAGCGGCACGCGCGTCATATGCTGGAAGCGAAGTACTTCCTGTACCCGCAACACATCGATTCCGAAGAACAGGCTGTCCACGGTAAACGTGGCGAACTGCGTGCTCATGCGACCTCCACTGGCACAGTTGCGTCAGCTACTCCCGCGGCCAACCGCTCAAGTCCAACCATAACGGCTTTCGGATGCCCGCAAATACCGGCAGCGTCTCGCATGACCGCCGCCACATCCAGCAGGTCGGTGACGCGTTTGCCGATCACCACCGAGCCGAGCAGCCCTCTTATGGCACTCTCTCGGCGGCCGGTTAAGGAGTCTTCGACTATGTCCAGAATCTGATCTACCATGACGCCGACGCTTTCTCCCGCTTCGCTGAAGACGATGGCCTGAATGGGGTCGCGGCCAGAGGCGGTTTCCGGCGCGTCGGGATCGAGCATCGTGCTCAACGAGACCAGGTTCAAGATGCTGCCGCGATACTGCACGACGCATCTGCCGCCGGCATATTCAATCACCGAATGTGGAAACTCCTCGAGTCGCGCCACTACCGAAAGCGGTACGGCCAGCCGCGGGAAGTTTCCAGCCTGAAACAGCAGCAGCCGTTCTCGCTCCACCTGGCCGTGGCTTGCGGCCGCTCCGTCGTCCGCCGGTTGCTCGCACTTGTCGGCCAGCACGCCCGACCGCTGGCCCACGCCGAGGACGTCCAGAATGAGGGCCACGCGGCCGTCTCCCATAATCGTTGCCCCGGCATAAACCGTCAGCCCCTTCAACTGCTTCCCGAGCGGTTTCACGACAATCTCCTGGGTATCCTGAATGGCATCCACGACCAGGCCGAACTGGCGCTCCTCCGCTTGCAGGACCACGATATTCAGCGCCTCAGCCGCATGCGATTCGAGCCCCAAGACACGGTCCAGGTAAGCGATCGGAAGCAGCCGTCCGCGCCGGCGGTAGACCGGGGTTCCGTGAACGTGTTCGATTTTTCCCGCGGATTCCCCATCGAGCCGGATCAACTCGAGGAGGCTGGCCTGGGGAATCACAAACCGCTCGCCTCCGCTCTGCACCACCAGTCCCGGGATAATTGCCAGGGTCAACGGGATTTTGAGCTTGACGACGGTCCCTTTCCCCGCTGAACTGGATATGTCCACCACCCCGCCGATCTTCTCCACATTCGACCGCACCACATCCATTCCCACGCCCCGACCCGAGACGCTGGTGACGTGGGAAGCCGTCGAAAGCCCGGCCAGGAAAATGAGCTGTAGCGTGTCCCGCTCGGAGAGTCGATCGGCATCTTCAGCGCGGATTGCGCCGCGCTGGATGGCCTGCTGCCGGACGCGGTCCAGCGCGACCCCTGCGCCGTCGTCGCCGACCTCGATGGTGACCTGTCCACCCTCGTGGTAGGCCTTGAGGGTTATCGTGCCGTGCGGCGGCTTGCCGGCCTTCGCACGCTCAGCCGGCGCCTCGATTCCGTGATCGCAGCAGTTCCGGACCAGGTGCGTGATGGGATCCTTGATGGCCTCGATGATGGTCTTGTCCAGCTCGGTTTCGGCCCCGTCCATCTCCAGCCGGACGGGTTTGCCGCAAGCCTGCGCCGTGTCCCGGACCAGTCGCGGCAGCTTGCTCCAGACGACACCGACGGGCTGCATGCGCGTCTTCATGACGTTCTCCTGCAGCTCAGTGGTGATCAGGTTCAATCGTTGCGAGGTGGCATTGAGCGCGCCCTCCGTCTCGCCGCTGACCTGAAGCACCTGGTTGCGGGCCAGGACCAGTTCCCCGACCAGATTCATGAGTCTATCCAGCAGCCCCACATCCACGCGGATGGCGGTGTCGGCCGTGGCGCAATCCCTGACCGCTTCGGCCCCTGCCGCTTCGCGCCGTACACCATCTTCTTCGGGCGAAGTCCGGTCACACGCGATCCGGAGCTTCCGCACGATTTCCGAAAAGTCCTCAGCCCCCTCGGCTCCGCTTGACTCGATCGCGAGCAGGATCCTGCGGATTACGTCCACGGTTTCGAGAATGAGCCCTACAAGGCCAGCGGAAAGGGGCTTTGCCCCTGCCCTGAGCTGGCTCAACAGGTTTTCCGCTTCGTGGCTTACCCGTTCCAGTTCGGTAAACCCCAGGAAACCGCAGGAACCCTTAATGGTGTGGAACGTCCGGAAGATGCTGGCCAGCAACCTGGCGTCTTCCGGCTTCTGTTCCAGCTCAACGACTTCGCGATCCAGGCGATTCAGGTTTTCATTGCTCTCAATGAGAAACTCTCGGACTACATCTTCTCCCGACACGATTACTTATATCGGTTGAATCTCCCGTAAGCTTTACCTAAAGGAAAAGGACAAAGGCGGCCGATAAGCATCGATATGAGCCAGCCGCAGACAGACTACCCGGGCGACCACGTCGAGCATCATCCTATACTGTTAGGCGAATGATTCGAATCGCCACGTACACCGCGATATCCTTGCTTTGTGCGGCCGCCCTGCCCGCCCAGAGCATTCAATATTCCGAGAGCCGCAAAGTCTGGCTGCTCAATACCGGGCAAAGTTCGTACGCCATGGGGGTGGGCGCCGATGGCGCGCTGCGCAACCTTTATTGGGGCGCGCCGCTGTGGCGCATCGACGATCTCCAGACCCCCGCGCGCCGCCGCGATATTTCCTCCTTCGATCCACGCCAAATGCTCGAAAACGAGGAGTACCCGGGCTGGGGCGGCACCCGATACTATGAGCCGGCGCTGAAGATTTCGCGCGCCGATGGCGATCGCGACCTGGTGTTGCAGTACGTCTCCCATCGCATCAACGCGAACGAACTCGATATCGATCTCAAAGATATCCGCGATGCCATCTCGGTCACACTGCATTACCGGGTCTATCCCGGCGAGGGCATTCTGGAGCGTAGCGCCACGATTCGCAATGGCACCGGCCAGCTCGTGACCCTGGACAGCGCGCAGGCTGCCACATGGTATCTGCCCTCGGGCGAGGGCTACCAGCTCACCTACCTGAGCGGCCGCTGGGCCGCCGAGACGCAGATCAACCGCGAGCCGATCCACGAAGGCGCCAAGGTGATCGAGAGCCGCAAGGGCCACACCAGCCACAACTTCAATCCGTGGTTCGCGATCGATCACGGCGATGCTTCCGAGGAAAACGGCCGCGTCTGGTTCGGCGCTCTGGCCTGGAGCGGCAACTGGCGCATCACGGTGGAACAAACTCCCTATCGCCAGGTGCGAGTAACCGGCGGGTTCAACACGTTCGATTTCGCCTATCCCCTGAAGCCGGGCGAGTCGCTCGACACTCCGGTGTTTTACGCCGGCTTCACCGAAAACGGCTACGGCGGGGCCTCCCGCACGCTGCATCGCTTTGAACGCGATGCGATCTTCCCCGGCGGCGCCCGGTCGCGCCTTCGCCCCGTGCTCTACAACTCCTGGGAGGCGACCACCTTCCGGGTCGAAGAGAAGGGCCAGGAGTTGCTCGCCGACAAAGCCGCCAAGCTCGGCGTCGAGTTGTTCGTGGTGGATGACGGCTGGTTCGGCAAGCGCAACAACGATCGCGCCGGATTAGGCGACTGGTACGTGAACCCGCAGAAATTCCCGCAAGGACTGAAGCCGCTCATCGATCACGTCAACAGCCTCGGGATGGATTTCGGCCTCTGGGTCGAGCCCGAGATGGTCAACGCCGATAGCGACCTCTACCGCGCGCACCCCGACTGGGTCATCCACTTCCAGGACCGCCCGCGCAGTGAACTCCGCAACCAGATGGTGCTGAACCTGGCGCGGCCCGACGTGAAGGAATACATCTTCGGCTTCCTCGACAAGCTGGCCACCGATTACAATATCCGCTACTTCAAGTGGGACATGAACCGCGCCATTTCCGAGCCGGGCTGGCCCGAGGCTGGACCGGTCAACGAGCGCAAGCTCTGGGTGGATTATGTGCGCAACCTCTACGACATCATCGACCGCTTGCGCGCCAGGCACCCCAAGCTGGAGATCGAATCGTGCTCCGGGGGCGGCGGCCGCATCGACCTGGGAATTCTGCGCCGCGTGGACGAGGTCTGGGCGTCGGACAACACCGAGGCCTTCGACCGCCTGCGCATCCAGGAAGGCTTCACCCAGGCCTACGCGCCGAAGATCATGTCCGCGTGGGTCACGGACGTTCCCAATATGAACGGCCGCAGCGTGCCGCTGACCTTCCGCTTTCTGACCGCCATGCAGGGAGCGCTCGGAGTCGGAGCCAACCTCAATCGCTGGACCGAACAGGATACCAGCCTCGCCACCAAGATGATCGCGCTCTATAAACGGATTCGCGCCACCGTCCAGACCGGCGACCTCTACCGCCTGGCGTCGCCGCGCACCAATGACGTGACTGCCAACCAGTACGTCTCGGCCGATGGCCGGCAATCGGTGCTGTTCGCCTTCCGCCACTCCCAGCAGTACAACACCGCCGCGCCCACCATCTTCCTGCGGGGCCTCGACGAGAAGGCCATGTACCGTGTGGAGGCGCTGGATGGCAAGCTCATGGAGCGCCAGCCGCAGCTCAGTGGAGCCTACCTGATGCGCGCGGGCCTGAACGTGAACCTGCGCGGCGATTACGACTCCACCGCCGTGATCCTGGACCGCCAATGACGCCGGCCTCGCTCCTTCCCAAAGTCCGGCGGATGTTCGAACTCTCCGCCGCCAGGATTCGCTCGATCGAAAAGTCGTGGTCGCCTGCCCAGGGCTCGCCCGTCTGTACCGTCGAGGGCCGCTATGCGAGCCGCGGCTGGACCGAATGGACGCAGGGCTTCCAGTTCGGCTCCGCCATCCTCCAGTTCGACGCCACCGGCGACCGCGAATTCCTCGAAACCGGCCGCGAGCGCACCGTCTCGGTGATGGCGCCGCACCTCACCCACACCGGCGTCCATGACCACGGCTTCAACAACGTCAGCACGTACGGCAACCTCCTGCGCCTGATGGTGGAGGGCCGCATCCCGGAGAACGCCTGGGAGCAGCGCTTTTACGAAGTAGCCTTGAAATGCTCGGGCGCCGTGCAGGCGTCGCGATGGTCGCGCACGGCCGGTGGCGGCGGTTACATCTACTCGTTCAACGGGCCGCATTCGCTGTTTGTAGACACCATTCGCTCCGCCCGCGCGCTGGTGGTGAGCCACCAACTGGGGCACGTGCTGATGGGGGAGAACGACCGGCGGATTTCGTTGCTCGACCGCGCCCTGGACCACGCGCGCGCCACCGCCAAATACTCGGTCTACTACGGCGAAGGCCGCGACGCCTACGACGTCTGCGGCCGCACCGCGCATGAGAGCATCTTCAACCCCAACGACGGCAATTTCCGCTGCCCGAATTCCCAGCAGGGCTACTCGCCGTTCAGTACCTGGACGCGCGGGCTCGCCTGGGCCATGTGCGGGTTTGCCGAGCAGCTCGAGTTCCTCGATACCCAGCCCGGGCAGCAGGAGAATATCGCGGTCTTCGAACGCGCCGCCCGCGCCACCTGCGATTTCTACATCGCCAACACCCCGCCAGATGGCATCCCCTACTGGGATACCGGCGCGCCCGGCCTCGAGCGCCTCGGCGACTGGCGCGGCAAGCCGGCCGACCCCTACAATCCCCACGAACCCGTGGACAGCTCCGCTGCCGCCATCGGCGCGCAGGGCTTACTGCGGTTGGGACACCGCCTGAAAGATGATCGCTACTGGCAGGCCGGCCTGACCGTATGCGACACGCTGTTCGCCGAACCGTACCTCAGCACCGACGCCAATCACCAGGGTCTGATCCTGCATTCCGTGTATCACCGTCCGAACGGCTGGAACTGGCAGCCTGGCGAATCGAGCATGTGGGGCGACTACCACGCCCGCGAAGTAGGGCTGTACCTGCTGCGGATGGCCGAGGGCAGACCGTACTTGAAGTTTTGGGTGTAACGCGGGCCGTCTACGCAATCCCCCCGCGCAAAATCGACGCCGCTGACGGCACCGCCGCACCCGGCACGCGCGGCTTGCCGTCCGTCTCGGGCACCGAGTCCCCTTCACCCGGAGCCAGGAACAGGTTGGCGTCGATGCCGTGCTGGCGCGTGTAGAGATCGTAATACCGCCCTTGCAGATCGTAGAGCGATTCGTGCGTGCCGCGCTCCACGATGCGGCCGTCTTCCACCACCAGAATCTGGTCTGCCCGCCGTATGGTCGAAAGCCGGTGCGCGATCACGAACGTCGTGCGGCCCTTCATCAGGTAGGCCAGGCCCGCCTGAATGGCCGCCTCGGATTCCGAATCGAGGCTGGACGTCGCCTCGTCCAAAATCAGGATGCGCGGATCCGCCAGAATCGCCCGTGCGATGGAAACCCGCTGCCTCTGGCCGCCTGAAAGCTTCACCCCCCGCTCGCCGACGACGGTGTCGTACTGCTTCTCGAACTTCTCCGCAAACTCGTCCACCCGCGCGATCCGGCAGGCGGCCAGGATCTGCTCTTCGGTGGCGTGCGGACGCGCGAACGCCACGTTCTCACGAATCGTGCCGTCGAACAGGAACGTATCCTGCAGAACCACGCCAAGCTGCGTGCGGTAAGCGTCCAGCCGGACGTTCGAAAGATCCACGTCATCCACCCGGACCATCCCCTCGCCGGGATCGTGGAAAGCGGCGATCAGGCTGATGATGGTCGATTTTCCCGATCCCGACGGTCCCACCAGCGCGGTGACGGTGCCGGGCTGGGACTCGAAACTCACGTCGTACAGCACCGGCTTCCCGGGCTGGTACGAGAAATCTACGTGATCGAACTCTACCCGCCCCTCGATGGGTCCGATCAGCCCGGTGCGCCGCGGATCTTCATCTTCGGGCTTTTCGGCCAGCACCTCCTGGGTGCGGTCGAGCCCGGCCAGGGCTTCGGTGAGTTGCGTCCCGATGGCCACCGCCTGGACCATCGGCGCGATCAGGAAAGCCATGAAGGCGGTGAAGGTCATGAAGTCACCCAGCGTCAGGGTGTGGCTGAGAATCTGCCGCGCCCCCAGGTACATGACCGTCGCACCGACCACGCCCATCAGCGTCGTGGCAGAAAGGCTCATCAGCGACGTCGCCGTGAGCGATTTGAGCACATTGTCGAGCAGGCGCTGCACGCCTCCGGAGAAGACCACGGCTTCCTCCGCTTCCGCGTGGTAGCCCTTGACCACCCGCACGCCGGCCAGCGATTCCGTAAGGCGGCCTGTGACCTCGGCGTTGATCTTGCCGCGCTCGCGGAAGATTGGGCGGATGAACCCGAAGGCCTTGCGGAGCACCCCGGCGAAGCTGCCGATAAACACCAGCGCCACCAGCGTCAGCAGCGGGCTGATGCGCAGCAGGAAGATGAGGGAAAAAATCGCCGTGAGAATTCCGCCGACGAACTCCACCAGCCCGGTGCCCACCAGGTTGCGGACGCCCTCCACATCACTCATGATCCGCGAGACCAGAATGCCCGACTTGTTGGAATCGTAGTAGGCCACCGGCAGGCGGCCCACGTGGTCCTGCACCTTCCGCCGCAGTTGCGCAATCAGCCGCTGCGCTTCCTTGGAGAGCAACTGGGTCAGCGTGAAAGAGGTGGAACCCTGCACCAGGGTGGCGATGAACACTCCCAGAACCAGGGGCTTCAGCAGCCACACCTGCTGCTTGACGATGACATCGTCCACCAGGTACTTGGTAGATGCCGGTAGAACCAGGCCCGCGATTCGGTTGATCAGCATCAGGAAAAAGCCGAGTGCCAGCAGTTTGCGCCGCGGCCGCACCAGTTCCTTCAGCAGCGGCAGAACGCTGCGCAGGTGCTGGGTCGCCTTCCCCTTGGGTTTCGCAGGAGACATTCCTTACAGGTTACTAGACCGCGCGTCCCCCTCGCGGACCCGGGCCGTATAGAATAGCGTATCCATGGATGAACTCGATCGCAGATCCTTCTGCCGGACGCTCACGCTCGGTTCGGCGGCTCTGGGGACGCGCCTGCGAGGTGCGCAGGGCCGCCCGAACATCGTCTACGTGCTGGCCGACGACCTCGGCTGGGGTGACCTCGATTGCTACAATCCGGAATCCGCCATTCCCACCCCGAACGCGAACCGGCTGGCCAGCCAGAGCGTGCACTTCACCGACATGCACTCGCCTTCGGCCGTCTGCACGCCCACGCGATACGGCATCCTGACCGGCCGCTACTGCTGGCGCAGCCGCCTGAAGAGCGGAGTTCTCTGGGGCTATGACCCCAACCTGATCGAGGACGGCCGGATGACGGTGCCTTCGATGCTCAAGGCGGAAGGCTACTACACCGCGGGGTTCGGGAAATGGCATCTGGGTCTGGGCAACCGCCAGAAGGTCGATTACACGCAGCCGCTGCGGCCCGGGCCGCTCGATCACGGCTTCGACTACTACTTCGGAATCCCGGCATCGCTCGACATGGATCCGTATCTCTACTTCGAAAACGACCGGGTGGTGGAACAGCCCACCTCCCATACCGGCGGGAGCAAGAGCCCGCGCGGCGTTTTTTGGCGCCCCGGTCCGATTGCGCCGCACATGAAGCTGGAGCGGGTGCTCCCCACCGTGGTGGACAAGGCCGTCGCCGTCATCCGGGAGCGGGCGAAGAAGCCGGAACAGCCGTTCTTCCTCTACGTGGCATTGACGGGTCCGCACACGCCGTGGCTGCCGCTTCCCCGATACCGCCGCCGGTCGCGTGCGGGCGACTATGGCGATTTTGTGTCGGAAGTCGACGACATGCTGGGCCGCATCACGCAGGCGCTCGACGAGACCAACCTGAGCGGCAACACGCTTCTGGTCCTGACGAGCGACAATGGCGCCGATTGGAAACTCGAAGACAAGGCGCGGTATGCGCACCTGGCGAACGGCACGTGGCGCGGCGAGAAAGCGGATATCTGGGACGGAGGGCACCGCATTCCGTTTCTCGCCCGCTGGCCCGGCCACATCCGGCCGGGCACCGTAAGCAACGAACTCGGCTGCCTCACCGACTTGATGTCGACGGTCGCGGCCGTGACCGGAGCCAAGGTCCCCAACAATGCCGGAGAAGACAGCTATGACCTGCTTCCCGCGCTGCTCGGAACCAATCGCAAGCCGATCCGGGACGCCATCGTGCACCACTCCAACCTCGGCATGTTCGGAATTCGCCAGGGCCACTGGAAACTGGAGCTGGGCCTCGGATCGGGTGGATTCAGTCCCCCTCAGAAGGTGGAGCCCGCCCCCGGCGGCCCTGCCGGCCAGCTGTATGACCTCTCGAAGGATCCCGCCGAACGCTACAACCTGTATCAGAAGTACCCGGACGTGGTGGACCGCCTCTCCACCCTGCTCGAAAAATACAAGTCGCAGGGCTACAGCCGGCCGATATAGCTTCTCAGAATTCGGCGCCCAGGCGCCCGCGCAGCAGCCCCGGAACTTCGGTCGGATGCCGCACCGCGATCACCTCGAACCCCGCCGCCCGGCCGCTCGCCATTCCGGCCGCCGAATCCTCCAGCACCAGCGCGTGTTTCGATCCGAGGCGCTTGGCCGCCAGCAGGTAAGGTTCCGGATCCGGCTTCTGCCTGGTGACATCCCCGCCGCCCACAATCGTCTGGAAGAAGCGGCGCAACCCGCCGGCTTCGAGCAACGGCTCGATCTCGTAACTGGAGCTGGAGCTGACGACCGCCAGTTGATAGCGTCTGCCGAGCGGCTCGAGCAACCCCGCGAGGGTCTCGGGGAAGGGCGGCGCGCCGATCATCCGCGAACGGAACAGCTCCTTCTTCTTTGAATACTGCGCCCAGAGGTCTTGCCAGTCGCAAGGCGGGTCGGCCGCCGAAGCCATCGTCTTCAGCATGTCCCGATCGTCGATCCCGATGCAGCAATTCCGGTAATACTCCCACTCCAGGGTGACGCCCAGCGGCTTCAGCACTTCCGCCCAACAGGCGCAGTGAACCGGCTCACTGTCCAGGAGCACACCATCGAAATCGAAGAAAATGGAGTCGAACTCGGGCATGGGGGGGAACTCCCAGCGTATCACGGCCCCGGGTGTGGTATGACTGGACTGAAAGCCATGTCATCGCCCGAAGAACTGCAAGCGGAAATTGAGCGGCTTCGCTCCGAAAACGAACGGCTCAAGCGGCCGTCGCGTGGACAGATGTCACTGCGTGTCAGCGAGAAAGGGGCGCTTTCCGTCTACGGCCTGGGACGATTTCCCGTCACGCTCTATCGCGAGCAATGGGAAAAACTGCTCGGGATGGGGGAGGAAATTCGCCAGTTCATTCAGGAAAACGACCACCTGCTGAAGAAGAAAGAATAGTGGATGGCCGCGGGAACCGCCCTGATCACCGGCGCCTCGAGCGGCATCGGGCTGGAGCTGGCGAAGCTGTGCGCGGCCGGCGGCTATAACCTGGTGCTGGCGGCGCGCCGTGTGGACCGGCTGGAAGAACTGGCCGCCGGCCTGCGGCGCGCCCATCGCATCGAGGCGCGGGCGCTCGCGGCCGACCTCTCGGACCCCGCGGCGCCCGGCCGGATCTTCGAACAACTGGCCGGAACCCCCATCGATGCCCTCATCAACAACGCCGGCTTTGGCTTGCGCGGCCCCTTTGCCGAGACCGGCTGGGCCGCCGAGGAGCGCCTCCTGCAGGTCAACATGGCGGCGCCGGCTCACCTCACCAAGCTGTTCCTGCCGGAGATGCTGCGGCGCCGTACAGGCCGTATCCTGAATGTCGCCTCCACAGCCGCGTTCGTGCCCGGCCCGTTCATGGCCTTGTACTACGCCAGCAAGGCGTTCCTGGTATCGTTTTCGCACGCCGTGGCGAACGAGGTGAAGGGCAGCGGGGTCACGGTGACGGTCCTGTGCCCGGGGCCCACCCGCACAGAGTTCGAACAGGCCGCGGGGGTGGAAGGCAGCAAGCTGTTTCAGGGCGACGTGATGTCCGCCGAGGCAGTGGCGCGCCAAGGCTACGAGGCCATGATGGCGGGAAAGGCCGAAGTCATTGCGGGCTGGCGCAACCGCTGGATGATCCGCGGCACTCGCCTGGCGCCGCGGACCATGCTGGCGAATATCGCCCGCCGCTTGAACACCGAATAGGCATGGAAACCCGCTTCGAATCCGACGAAGTTCTCGGCACCTTGCACGAGCCGGAGCAGCCGTCCGGCGACGGCGTGATCCTGACTCACGGCGCCGGGTCGAACTCCTCCGCGCCGCTGCTGGTCCACCTCGCGCGCGCTTTCGCCGATTCCGGCTATTTCGTGCTGCGCTACGACCTGCCCTTCCGCCGGCAGCGCCCCAAGGGGCCGCCGTTCCCCGCCGCCGCGGCACGCGATCGAGAAGGGGTCGCGCAGGCTGCTGCGGCCTTGCGGAAACTGGCACGTGGCCGCCTGATTGCGGGAGGCCATTCCTACGGCGGGCGGCAGACCGCCATGGCGGCCGCCGCGCGGCACGGGCTCGCCGATGCGCTGCTGCTGCTCTCCTATCCGCTGCATCCGCCGAACAAGCCCGCCCGGATGCGCACGGATTATTTTCCCGAACTGCGCACCCCCGCCCTGTTCGTTCACGGCACCCAGGATCCCTTTGGCTCGCTCGAAGAGCTTCGCGAAGCCATGGCGCTGATTCCCGCTTCCACCAGCCTGGTGGCCGTCGAAGGTGCCGGCCACGACCTCAAGCGCGCGGCCGATCTCTCGGCCGACCTCATCGCACGGCTTCGCGCGTTGGTCTGATATCCTGAAAATTAACTTCCCCAAGGGGCCAATCGAAATGCGCGAATACCGCTACACGACTCCCCACGGGATCCAGGTCACCCGCACCGTCTCGCAGGTCATCTATCGCAGGGGCTTGCTGCATCTGCTTCGGGAACTGGACCAGCACCGTGGGATCTATCTTTCCTCGGGATACGAATATCCCGGGAGGTATTCGCGCTGGGATATCGCATCCACCTGCCCCCCGCTCGAAATCGTCGCCTGGGACCGCCGTGTCGAGTTCCACCCGCTCAATCAGCGGGGTGAAGCGTTGGTGAAGATGCTGCACCCTGTGCTCGAAGGCCACCCGCACTGGGAGGAGTTCGCTTTCGAGGGGACTGGATTGCGCGGCCGCCTGAAGCCGTTCCCTGCCGCGTTCCCGGAAGAGGAGCGGAGCAAGCAGCCCTCGGTCTTTTCCGTGCTTCGTGCCCTCATCCAGGAGTTCGGCGGCGAGAAGGATTCGCACCTTTCCCTGGTCGGCGCCTTCGGCTACGACCTGCTGTTTCAGTTCGAGCCCATCGCCAGGACGCTGCCCCGCAGCGGCCACAAGGACCTGCACCTGTTCCTCTGCGACGACATCTGGTTTTCCGACCGCAAGCGCGAGCAGATCGACCACTACCAGTACGATTTTGAAGGGAACGGCGAATCCACCCGCGGCCTGCCGCGCGATGCTGCCGAAGTTCCTCCTCCGCCGCAGCCCTTGCCGGGCCCGATCGTCTCCGATCACCTGCCCGAAGAGTACATGGCCAACGTCGAGACGGTGCGGCGAGGCATGGGCCGCGGCGATTACTACGAGGTCGTGCTGCGCCAGACCTTCAGCGCGCCGTACTCCGGCAAAGCGTCCGAGTTGTTCGAACGCGTCCAGGACGCCAGCCCCAGCCCCTACGAATTCTTCCTGCAGTTCGGCGACGAGCAGTTGGTGGGCGCCTCGCCCGAGATGTTCGTGCGAGTGGAAGGGTCGCGTGTCGAAACCTGCCCGATCTCCGGCACCGCCCAGCGGACCGGCGACGCCCTGCGCGACGCCGAGAACATCGCCGCGCTGATCAGCTCGCTCAAGGAAGAGTCCGAGCTCACCATGTGCACCGACGTGGACCGCAACGACAAGTCGCGCGTCTGCGTGCCCGGCACCGTCAAGGTCATGGAGCGCCGCCTCATCGAAAAGTATGCCGGCGTGTTCCATACCGTGGACCACGTGGAGGGCACGCTCGAAGAAGGGTTCGATTCGCTCGACGCCTTCCTGAGCCACATGTGGGCGGTGACGGTGATCGGTGCGCCCAAGAAAGCGGCCGCACAGACCATCGAATCGCTCGAGAAGGATGCTCGTGGATGGTACGGCGGCGCGGTGGGGATGATTTCGCTGAACGGCGATATCAACACCGGAATCCTCATCCGCACCACGTATTTGAAGGACGGCATCGCCCGTTATCCGGTGGGCGCGACGCTGCTCTACGACTCCGTGCCGGAGATGGAAGAGCGCGAAACGCGGCTCAAGGCCACCGGCTTCTTCCGCATCCTGGGCCAGTCCGACCCGGTGCCGGTCACCGTGGAAGAGGTCCACGAATCCGTCGGCGCCGGCACGAAGTTGCTGCTGGTGGATAACGACGACTGCTTCATCCAGACCATCGCCAACTACGCGCGCCAGACCGGTGCGGAGGTGGTGACGTACCGTTCCGGGCTGGCGGAAGAAGTCATCGCAAAGGTGGCGCCGAACCTGATCCTGATTTCGCCCGGCCCCGGAAGGCCAGCCGATTTCGGCGTGCCCGCTCTGGTGAAGACGGCCGTGCGGTTGGGAATCCCGGTGTTCGGCGTGTGCCTGGGCCTGCAGGGAATTGTCGAGGCCTTTGGCGGCGAGCTGGGAGTTTTGGACTACCCCGTTCATGGCAAGCGTTCCACGGTCCGGCACCGGAACCTCGGCGTGTTCGAAGGCCTGCCGCCGGAGTTCCAGGTGGGCCGCTACCATTCTCTGTTCGCGCGCCGCGAGACGTTCCCGGCGTGCCTCGAAGTGACGGCGGAGACCAGCGAAGGCGGCGTAATCATGGGCGTGCGCCACCGCGATTTGCCCATCGAAGCCGTCCAGTTCCACCCCGAGTCGATCCTGACCCTGACGCCCGGCGCCAACCACGGCCTCAAGCTCATCGAGAACGCCGTGCGTTTGAGCAGGATAGGCCTCCCGGCCTGTCCACGCGCCGAAGGCGCGCGCTAAGCGTTACCAGACCCACGGCACCAGTCCCTTGACTTCTGCCCGGTAGGCCTCGTATTGCCGTCCAAACTGTTCCACCATGAAGCCTTCCTCAATCAGCGATTTGTGCTTCCAACTCGCCACCGCCACCACCAGCGCGATAAACCCGCGCAACTCGCCGTTCGATAGCGCCGTCCCCAGAATCGCCAGCGACAGGCCGCTATAGATGGGGTGGCGCACGATTCTGTACGGACCGCCGCGCACCAGTGTGTGATTCTGCTTCACGGTCACCGTGCCGCTCCAGTTGCCGCCCAAATAGAAACGCGCCCAGATCGCGAAGCCGGTGCCGGCCAGCACCAGCGCCAGCCCGGCCCACGGCATCGCAGGCAACAGTCGCCAATCGAGAACCGGAAGCCGGGAGTAATCTGCGAACAGCAGGTTGAACGCCACCGCTATGGCCGCGACGTGAAAGACCAGCGACCAGGTGGATTGGCGCCGGCTGGTCCGCTTGGTAGCCAGCGCCGCGGCGCCCCAAATCACCGCCAGCACCACCCAGGCGATCCGAATCCAGTTCTGCGGCGTCATCCGGCCTGCTCGACCAGCACCAGCCCCGAGGGCAGCTCCTCTCCGAAAATCCGGCCCAGCGCCTGGTCGTCTTCTTCCTCGCCCTCGAAGATCGCCAGCAGCCGCTCGGCGTGCGGCATCGTCTGCAGCTTGCTGCGGACCGCCTGCCGCGTCGCCGCAGGCAGATCGCGCGTCGGGTCTTCCGTGCTCCGCGCGATGTTGGCGAGCGCCTCGCCGGCTGCCGGCAGCTTCACCATGGTCTCGACCCAGCGAGTGACCGCCACGGGCGGCACGACGAGGTTGATAGGGCCGTAGAAGAGCTTGCGCGCCCCCAGCCGCGAAAGGCACCACAGTTCGCTCTCTTTGTAGTCTCCCGCTTTCACGCGCTTGATCAGCCCTTCTCCCAGCTCCGTCTTGGTGCCTACCGGCAGCAGTTCCAGGCTCGACGCCGTGCGCCACATCTCGCGCAGCAGCGACGCGTTGATCCGCTGCGGCTTCTTATTGCCGCGCGGCAGTAAAAAGCCGGAGAGCCGCTGGTAGATATCCGTCTGCTGGTTGCGGTTGAACCCGCCCGCCACGCGCCCCCAGAAAATCCACCAGTCGATTTCGCACTGCACCTGGTTGCTGTATGTCAGTCCTCCGGAGTAGACCCGCCGCGCCTTCTCGATGCGGAAATCGTCTCCGGGATAGCCGAATCCCGGGCGCAGGCAAAAACCGGCCAGGTTCAGCCAGCGCATTTCGTAAGCCGGGCTCTTTTTGCGGCCGTCCGCCACGGCCAGGAACGCGTCCGCCATCTGGCGGATCGCCGAAAGCGGCCAACTGTTCTTGCCGAGCCCCATGGTCTGCTCGAGCTTGGCGGGCAGCTCTTGCGGCTCGATGGGCGATTTCGCGGTCGGCGAAAACACGGCCTCGATCAGCTCCAGCGAAGATTTCAGCGCCTGCTCGCTTACCACCGCCGCGGCCTTGCGCTCGGCTGGCTGCTCCGCCGCCTTCTTGCGCAGCTCGAACTGCAGCCGCCAGCGGTTCTCGCTGATCTTCGATTCGCACCAGGATTCCAGCGTGCCGATCTCCGTCAGCCGCGCGCCCAGCCGCACCGGGATCAGCCGCTCTTCGGCCTTCTTCCCGAAGCGGATCACGGCGTTGAGCGGCGCGTGCATATGAAGATCCGGATCGCCGGCCGCGAACTCCAGCACCTCGCCGAGCTTGTCCTCGCTGCGCGTCAGGGAGCTGTAGAGCCGGAAGGTTACCGGGCGGTTCGCCACCAGTTGCAGCGCGTCGTTATCGATCTCCACGGCCGCACCCTCTTCGGCGCCCCGGGGCACCAGGCACACCGCGGGGAACTTGCCCTCGCTCGGTTCTCCCAGCGCGATGTAGTAAGTGCGCGGCAGCCCGCCCCGCACCAGCACGCCGCTGCCGGTGGAGCGCACGTAGGAGTAATACGCCGCCCCGCGCGCCACCGCCAGGTCCAGCTCGGAATTTTCCAGGATCTCCGGACGCCGCCCGTACCACTGGCCCACCACGTCGGCCACCCGGTCGCGCAGGATCTCCGGAATGAAGAAGCCGCCGTTGAACAGGATGGCGTCGGGCACCTGCGCCGTCGGCTCCAGGAACGCATTCAGGTGGCGCGTCACGGCGGGGTCCGAGACGTACGGCAGGCCCAGCTCGCGGAACAGGCTGCGCTTCTCTTCCTTGGGCGCCTCGCCCCGCGCGGAGAACGGCAGGAAGCCTTCGAGCGCCAGCTCCAGCGCCTCTTCCCGCAGAATCTCGGTCTTGAGCGATTTGCCGATCAACGCCGAGCCCGAACCGAGCACCGTGATCTCCACGGATTTCAGATTCGGATCGTTCAACAGCCGTTCCTTGGCCGCCGAACACTGCCGCCGCAGTCCGCTGCGCTGGCGGATCGAGAGCGGCGTCCCCAGCTTGGTTTCCACCAGCCACGCCAGCGTCAGGTCGAGGTTATCGCCGCCCAGCAGCAGGTGCTTGCCCACCGCCGTGCGCGTGAAGTTGACCAGGTCGCCCTCGCGCGAGACGCGGATCAGGCTGAAATCGCTGGTGCCGCCGCCTACGTCGCAGACCAGGACCACCTGCCCGTCGAACAGCTTCTTGCGCGATTGCGCCAGGTTGTTCGCGATCCACGAGTAGAACGCCGCGGCCGGCTCCTCGAGCAGCGTCAGCCGCTCGATCCCCGCATCGCGCGCCGCCATCACGGTGAGCTCGCGCGCTTCTTCATCGAACGAGGCCGGCACCGTCAGAACGATGTCCTGTTCCGCCAGCGGCAGGCCCTTGGCCCTGTCCCACTCCTCGCGGAACTTGGCGATCAGCCGCGCCGAGACCTCCACCGGCGAGAGCACCCGGCCCGTCTCCGGCGAATCCCAGGGCAGAATCTTGGCCGTGCGGTCGACATCCGGGTTCGAGAGCCACGATTTGGCCGAGTGCACCAGTCGCGTCGGCACCAGCGCGCCCTGTTCGCGCGCGTAGACACCCACCGGCTCCCCGTCCTCCAGGAAGAGAAACGAGGGAAGTGTTCGCCGCGGCTCCGAACGGGCCGGGGCCACCAGTTGCGGGGTCTCGAAAATGTGGACGGGCGGGAATTCGCGGTCTTCCGCCTCGTGTTCGTCAATATAGGCCAGGGCGGAATTCGTTGTGCCCAGGTCGATGCCGATCTTCATGCCTGTACGCGTTCCCGAACATTGAATTCGAGCTTCCAGCGGCGGCCGTCGCGCGCCACGCACCACAGTTGCAGCATGCCGGTCTCGGTCACCACGGTTTCAAACGATACCGGCACAACCTCCGAAGACTGCTCGCCCGAGCCGAAGCTGACCTCCATCGGAGACAGCTCTTCCAACTCCTCGCCGATATCTTCGATCAGGTTGCCCGGCTGGTCGTTCTTGCGCGCGGCCGAAGTGAAGAAGCGGAACTCCGCGGGTTGTCCCACGATCAGGCCGAACTCGCGGCCCGGGATCCGCGCCTCGGTCCCCTCCTCCATGCCGAACGGGACCACCGTGAGCGCCTTGAGCGGCGCCGGGAACCCGGGGATCGAGGGCATAGCGCTCTCCACCCCCACATAGTAGGTGCGCGGAACGCCGCCGCGGATTCGCACTCCCCGCCCGCGCCGCGCCAGCCCGTAGTAAGCCGCGCCGCGCGAGACCGCATGCATCAGGTCCTCGCCGGTGAGCGCTTCGACCGGCTTCATGCCTTCCTCGGCCAGCCACGAGTTGAGCGCCGAGAGAATGCGCTCCCGCACCAGCCCGGCGTTCAACACGCCGCCGTTGAACAGCACGTGGGTGGGGCAGGCCAGCCCGCTGGGGCCCCGCCGCACCGAGCCGTGCTCGGCCCCCGCCGCCTGCTGCCTCAGAAACTTCGCCAGGTGCCGCGTAATGGCCGGGTCGGCGGCGTAGGGCAGGCCCAATTCCTGCAGGCCGACGCGCCGCTGGTGCGCGGGCATCTCGGTGCTCGCCACCGCCGGCAGAAAGCCTTCGCCCAGCACCTGGTCGATATCGGTCCGCAGCAATGACGCCTTGATGGTGCCGCCCACCAGGCCCGTGCCTTTGCCGAGAATCGTGACCGCCTGTTCCTTGGCCTTCGATTCCGGATCGAGCAGCTTCTCTTTCGCCACCCGGCAGTTGGCCCACAGCGCCTGGTGCTGGCGGCTGTCGATCCGCGTGCCCTTGTCGGCCAGGCGGTGCGCCACCACTCCGGCCAGCGCCAGGTCGATGTTGTCGCCGCCCAGCAGGATGTGATCTCCCACGGCCACGCGGTTCAGCGCCAGCTCGCCGTTTGATTCCGTGACCGCGATCAGCGTGAAGTCGGTGGTGCCGCCCCCGATATCCACAACCAGGATGAGGTCGCCCAGCGCCACGCGTTGCGCGCCAGTCGCCGTGCCGCTCGATCCAGGCGTAGAACGCGGCCTGCGGCTCCTCGAGCAGCGTGATGTTCTCGTAGCCCGCCAGGCGCGCGGCTTCGAGCGTCAGTTCCCGCGCCACCGCGTCGAACGAGGCAGGCACGGTCACCAGAACCTGCTGTGCGGTGAAGGGCGCCTCCGGCATTTTGAAATCCCACGCCTCGCGCAGATGCTCCAGGTAGCGGCGGCTGGCTTCGACCGGCGAGATCAGCGGCACGCCATCGGGGGCGCGAAACGGCAGCAGCGGGGAGGTGCGGTCTACTCCGGAATGCGAGAGCCACGACTTTGCCGAAGAGACCAGGCGTCCGGCATTTTCGACCCCGCGCCGCTGCGCCAGCCGCCCGGCCACGTAAGCGCGGTCCGCATTCCAGGGCAGGGCGGTGGTGCCTGCCGGAAAGTCGGCCGCGCCGGGCAGATAGAGGAACGACGGCAGCAGCCCCTCGTCCCGCACTTCGCCCGGGTTTTCGAGCTGCGGAATCTCGAGCAGCCGCACACTCGCCGGAGCAAACGGGTCGGCGCCCTCCACCAACTCCGCATAGGCCAGCGCGGAGTTGGTGGTGCCGAGATCGATTCCGATGACGTATTTGGGTTCCAACGGCCTTTACTCGACTTCGATTTCCGCCGGCGCGATGACCGTGGGATCCTGCTTGCCGGCAATCGCGGGCAGGTCCACCTTCGACGCGCGCCAGCCTTTGTGCCGCAACGTGCCCCCGGAGGGCGGTTTGGCGGGCACGTTGCCCACGAACTTTACCACGTTGGGGTCCTTCGAAGGCGCCTGGACGAACGTGCCTTCCACCCCATCGATCACCGGAGCGAGCGACACATAGCGGCCGACCGAATCGCGGCACTGGTCGTGCAGTTCGCGAACGGCCGCGCCCACCTGGTCGTCGGAGTACGCGCTGATGTCCTCCATCAGGAAGTCCACCAGGCGCGAATCCCGCTGCAGGATGCCGAGCAGTTGCAGCGCGCCGTCGGACGTGCGGACCACGGGCGCCGCCGGTGCCGCCGCCGCCGCCGCGGCCGGCCGGGCAGCCGCCTGCCGGTGGCTCAGGTGCAGCCGGTCTAGCGTTTCACCCGAAAGCGCGCCATGAAACAGGATGTTGAAGAAACAGCGAAACGCGAGCAGAATGCGATTCAAAGATGT
Organism: Bryobacterales bacterium; assembly: GCA_963778675.1. Taxonomy (GTDB): domain Bacteria; phylum Acidobacteriota; class Terriglobia; order Bryobacterales; family Bryobacteraceae; genus CAWCDJ01. The sequence goes on along the minus strand of CAVZVI010000013.1, from coordinate 618,822 downwards.
AGCTCCAAGATTTCAGGATAGCGGAAACCCGCCTACCGCGATTGGATCACCGTCGCCTGGTGCAGCCGTTCCAGTTGCCGCCGGGCGATTTCCGCCCACTGGCCGGACTTGTCCAGCTTGAGGTAGCACTTCCAGTGATGGACCGCCTTCAGGTTGTCGTACATCCGTTCGGAAAGCAGCGCCAGGTTGAAGTGTGCGTCGGCGTACTGCGGATTGAGTTCGAGCGCCCTCCGGTAATGCCCGCGCGCCTCCGGCATGCGGCCCTGCTCGTCGTAGAGGTTGCCGAGGTTGAACTGAGCCAGGGGATAGCTGGGGTCGGCCTCGGTGGCCTCGCGGTAATAGCGCTCGGCTTCGGCGAACCGTCGCTGCCGGTAGTAAATGGTTCCCAGGTTGACCAGGGCGCCCGCCGCCTTCGGATTCAGCTCCAGTACCTTTTCGTACGCTGCGACCGCCTCTTCCACGGGCGCTCCCGTCTCTTCCAGTTCGAGGCCCTTTTGAAACCAGACTTCGGATTCCCGCATACGGTCGGCGGAGCGCCTGCGTTCCGGAAACGCGTGTACCCCGCCCAGTTCCGCCGCCTCGAAGTCGAACAGAATCTGTCCCGTCAGGGCCTCCATCTTCTGTCCCGCCACGTGGACCGCGATCTTCCGCCCGTCGGAAACAATTCGCAGCTCCGAGAGCGGCTGCTTCACCCAGCTCAACCTCTGACGCAGCGATTCCAGGGCGCGGCCGATCTGCCGGCCCTGGATATGGTTTTCCCGCAGTTTGATTAGGGTTTGCAGCGCGATCAGGTCCGAAAAGGAATACGACTCCGCCGCCGGCACCAAGCCCTGCTTTTCCCAACTGCGAAGCTGGCGCTCGGAGAGGTCGAACTTACGGCGGACATCCGCGCGCGAGTATTCCTCTGACGGAGCCATCGGGCCTATTTTAGCAGGCGTATGCAAGCCGCCTGCCGCCCGCTCAGAACTCCGCGCGAAACATGAACTCGATCCGCCGGGGGGCGCCGGTCCCGACCGCGCCTGTGTTGATGATGCTGGTAATCCGTCCGAAGCTCCCGCTGACCGCCGGCGGGTTCCCTGTAAGCGCGCCGATACTGCCGGAAGGCGTCTTGTAAATCGGGTGGTTGAACAGGTTATAGGCCGCCGCCCGGAAATTCAGCGCCAGCCGTTCGCCCAGGCGGAACCGCTTCTGCAGCGAACTGTCGATCTCGTACATGCCGGGCCCGTTGGCGATATAGCGGCCGAGGTTCCCCCAGGTCCCGTTGGCCGGAAGCGAGAATGCCGCCGGGTTGAACCAGTTGTTGATGGTCTGGTTAGCGGCGTAGATCGGCACGCCGGGGACAAGGTTGGGCCTCTGGCTCGAAGTGTTGCCATCCAACATGGCTCCGGTCTTGCGCGACATCGTGATATTCACCGGCAGGCCGGTGCGGGCGCTGCCGATTCCGGCGAGCTCCCACCCGCCGAAGACTCGTGATGCCAGGCCGCTGGTCAGGAAGTGCTTGCCTGCGCCGAACGGCAATTCGTAGATCGCGTCCACAGTGAGGTTGTGCCGGACGTCGATGCTGGTACTGCTGCGGTCGCAGGCCCGGCACGCCATATCCTGGATCGCCACGGACTCGCCCGAGCCGATCGAAGCGTCCGTAATCCCGTGCGACCACATATAGTTCGATTGAAACAGCAATCCCCGGGTGAAGCGCCGGTGCAGCGATACCTGCAGGGCGTTGAAGTTGTCGTTCCCGTCGTTGGCTTTGAAGCCGAAAGAGCCGAAGCCGGCGAGGGGACGCGTGCCGGTGAGCGGGTTAATGAGATTCACAGTGTACCTGTCGAAGAGGTGGTGGCCCTGGCTGCCGGTGTAGCCCACCTGCAACAGCCAGTCTTGGGGCAACTGCTGTTGGATCACGAAATCCCAGTTCTCGTAGGAGAGGTCTTTGCGGTGCCGGTCGATCGCCTTGGGGCTGTAGAGTTGATTCGCGGGCTCGAGGAACGCGACCAGCGGGTAAGACAGTGCCGGAAAGTCAGCCGAAGAGAGCGAATAGCGGGGAACCGCGCTCTCGGCCGCGTCGCTGAAATCATCGTTCTGGTTGCCCCCATAATAGATGCCGAAACCGCTTCGGATGGTGGTCTTCCCGTGGAGTGCGGCCGGAGCCCAGGCCACCCCCACGCGGGGCCCGAAGTCCTTGGTGTTGGGATCGTAGTAGGGTGTGCCTTTCGGGCAAAAGCCGCCGCAGCCGGCAATGTCGACCACCGCCGACCGGTTCAGGATCTCATGGGCCACCGAATAGTACTCGTAGCGCAGGCCAAGGCTGAGGCTGAGCGTGGGGCTGACCTTGAATTCGTCCTGTGCATAGGCCTGGTAGAACGTCCGCCGGTTACCGACCACTCCCTCGCCCTGGAGGTACGTAGCGGAATCGGCGGCGTTGTTGATGAAGTCCTCGTTGGTGGCGTAGCTGATCGAAGACGTTGTCAGCGTGTTCCCCGAGTTGTTGAGCCGGATCCGGCGGATATCCACTCCGAACTTCAGCGTGTGGCGGCCGCGGACCAGGCTCAGGTTGTCGATATAGGAGAACGACGTGCCGACTTCCGTGTCGAGGGAAGTGTCGCTGACGCCGTCGAACGTGCCCGGGCTCACTGCCACTGGCGCGGTGCCGTATCCCCAGTTGTGATAATTGGCGCGGTTCAGCCCGAACTTCACCTCGTTCACGGTCCGGGGCGAGATCGTGCGCTGGTATTGCAGCACGAAGTTGGAGGGCACGTGAGGAATCACGTTATGGTCGCCCAGGGCGTCCACCGGGTTGTCGATGTAGGCGTTGTCGATGTTATAGCGGGCGAAGAGGGCGTTGGTGTCGTTGAACCGGTAATCGAAGCGGAACATGCCGGCGTCTTCCCGGATCGTGTCGCTGGCCACTTTGGTGAGCTGGTCCGTAACGCTGTCCACGGATGTCTGGCCCATCGGATATGCGTCCAGAATCGGCTTGAGCGACGGGGATTTTGCCAGCACCTGGGCGCGGAAGGCGGCATTGGGAACGAAGTTGATGAACGTCTGGCCCAGGCTCTGGCGGAGACCCTCGTAGTTGGCGTAGAAGAACGCTTTGTCCTTCACGATCGGCCCGCCCGCGCTGGCTCCGAACTGGTTCAGCGTGAACGGAGGCAGCGTGGGGCCGTCGAAGGGAGAACGGGCGTCCAGCGCGTCGTTCCGCACCGCGTAGAAGGCGCTGCCGTGGAATTCGTCGGTGCCGGCCTTGGATACGACGTTGATCTGCGCGCCGCCCGCGGCGCCCGTTTCGGCTGTGTAGTTCGACGTGCTCACGCGGAACTCGGCGATCGAATCGAGCGCGATGTTGAGCCGCGTATCGGCTTTCTGCGTCTGCTCCTGGACGCCGCTGGTATCCACGCCGTCGAAGGTGAAGTTGCTGTCGTCGAGCGAGTGGCCGGAGAAGCGGATGGCGCGCTGCGCGCCGTCGCCGTAGTTGATGGCGCCGGGAGCCAGCAGCATCAGGCTCGCCCAGTCGCGGCCGCTCACCGGGATCTCCTTAATCTCCGCTGACTCGATGACGCCACCCACCTCGGCGTTGGTGCGGTTCACCGCGTCGGCCGTGGCCGTGACCTCCACGGTCTGGGATGTGGTGCCGACCGCCAGGCTCGCGTCGAGGGTCCGCGTCTCGCCGTACCGCAGGTCGATGCGATCAATGATCGTGGGCCGGAATCCGGCCTTGCTGATGTTTAGAGTGTAACGGCCTACCGGCAGCGGCGTGATCTCGTAGATTCCGCGCTGGTCGGTGATCGCCGCGCGGCGAAGCCCCGTCGCGGCCGATCTCAGATCGACGGCGGCTCCGGCGACGCGGGCCCCCGAGGGGTCGGTGACGGACCCATTGATCGAAGCCCGATCCTGGGCATAGGTAGAAACCGCTAACAGGCAGATGAACGCAAATAGGCGGTGCATGGAGTACCTCTCTCGTGGTTTGAACTCGGGTACCCCGTGGAGTGTATCCCCTTGCCATTGCAGGGAAATGACAGTTGCCTTACAGATCGGCTACCGCGGGCGATCGGCCGCCTCAATTCCGCTTTGCACTTAAAAGTACTTGAAGACCCAGGAAGACATGCGCTATGATGAATTTATGGCGTCCCCGCGCCCGCAACCCGTGGAACTTCATGTCCATGCGATGGATAACCTTCGGTACATCCGCCGGACCATTGAGCGGGCGGGGTCCTTCACCGCGGTCCCTGGAATCGGAGGGATGTGCATGGGTTCGGTGGCCCTGGTGGCCGGCTGGTCGGCCTCCCACCAGCCGACGCCGCTCCGCTGGCTGATGGCCTGGATGGCCGCGGCGGTGGCCGCGGTGCTGGTTGGAGTCACCGGGGCGGCATTGAAGTCGCGGCGTGCCGGGTTGCGGCTGGCGTCCGGGCCGGGGCTGAAATTCGTCGCCGGTTTTGCCCCGTCCATGGCGGCCGGCGCGCTCCTCACGGTCGTTCTGTTTCGCGCCGGTATGATTCCGGACCTTCCGGGGTTGTGGATGCTGTTGTACGGCGCGGGTGTGGTTTCGGGCGGCTGGGCCTCCGTCCGGGTAGTCCCCCTGATGGGCGCCTGTTTCATGGCTGCCGGGACGGCCGCGCTGCTGGTGCCGGGCATTCCCCGGGATATCGTTCTGGCTGCGGGCTTCGGCGGCCTTCACATCGTCTTCGGAGCGTTGATTGCGGTGAAGTATGGCGGGTAAAGCGAGTACAGCACGGAAGGAAAAAAGGCCGGGCCTGTCGGCGACTCCCGTTGTGTCGTCCGCGCCGAAACTCGACCGCCTCATCCATGAGCGCCTCCGCCTCGGCATCCTCAGCGCGCTCTCCGTCAACGATTCCCTCACCTTCAACGAGCTGAAGAAATTGCTGGACACCACCGACGGCAACCTGAGCGTGCACGCCCGCAAACTGGAAGAGGCCGGCTATATCGCCTGCGCCAAGTCCTTTGCCGGCCGTATGCCGCGAACCGATTACCGGCTGACCGCCGCCGGGCGCCGCGCGCTCGAGCGGTACCTCGATCATATGGAAGCTCTGATCCAGGCGATGCGCGACAAGTGAGGTCTTTTTTTTATGCCCGTATCCTTTGAATTACAAAGTACTCTGCATGCCGGGATCATCATGGATGGCAACGGGCGCTGGGCTCTGGGGCGCGGATTGCCGCGCCTCGCCGGCCATCGCGAGGGGGTGGAGGCGGTCGGCCGCGTGGTGGAGGCCGCGCCGGATTGCGGCATCGGGGTCCTGACGCTGTTCGCTTTCTCTTCGGACAACTGGCGCCGCCCGGCCGACGAGGTGGACGCCCTGATGCTCCTCATGCACGCGTACCTCGAGCGGGAGACGCCCCGCTGCGTGGAACAAGGCGTCCGCCTGGAGGTGATCGGCCGGCGCGACCGCCTGGACCCGTCCTTGCGCGAGGCCATCGCCGCGGCCGAAGCCGCCACCGCGGCGGGAGCGCGGCTGCGGCTGCGAATTGCGGTGGATTACTCGGCGCGGGATTCGATCCTCGAGGCCGTGAACCGCCTGCACAAACCGTCGCTCGAAACGCTGGGCGAAGCGCTCGGCCCGCCGGTGGACCTGCTGATCCGCACTGGCGGCGAGCGGCGCCTCAGCGACTTCCTGCTTTGGGAGAGCGCCTATGCCGAACTGGTCTTCACCCGCACCATGTGGCCGGATTTCGGCCCCGCCGACCTGCGGGCCGCCGTCCGCGAATTCCACACCCGCGAGCGCCGCTTCGGAACCGTGCCCGCGCAGATCGTCCCCCTGCGCGAAGCGTGGCTCGATTAACCGGCCAACTGGTTGCTAGAGAAGTGCCCTCGCTTGGGACGTCCAGGGAGGCCTGCCCTGCTGTTAAAATCCGGTCATGGTATCCGGAATCGAACATACAGCCATCGCCTCTCCCGATCCGCTGAGGCTGGCGCAGTGGTACGTGGACCACTTGGGATTCGTCATCAACTACCAGTCGAAGAAAAGCCCGACGGTGTTCGTTCGGGCGCCGGACGGCTCCATGATCGAGATCATCGAGTCAACCGGCCCGGCTCCCGCCGCCCCCGGCCTGCGCGACCCCGGAATCCGCCACATGGCGCTGACCGTAGCGGACTTCCCGGCGGCCTGCGAACGGCTGAAGAGCCAGGGCGTTCCGTTCCTTGCCGAGCCGCAGACCAGCGGCGGCAACTCCCTGGTGTTTTTCCACGATTGCGACGGCAACATTCTCCACCTGCTGCATCGCGAGAAGCCGCTCGGGGCCTAAACCAGCACCGTGAACGTCGATTCGCCGCGCTCCACCGGCCGGTAAAGCGTGTCCCGCTCCACCGGCTTGCGGCCGGCCTTGCGGATCAATTGCAGCAGTTCGGCGCGCCGCAGGCCCTGGCTGGTGGTGGCGCCGGCATCGTGGTAGATGTGCTCCTCGACGATCGTCCCGTCGAGATCGTCGGCGCCGAAACGCAGCGCGATCTGCGCAATCCGGGGTGTCAGCATCACCCAGTAGGCCTTGATGTGCGGGATGTTGTCGAGCATCAGCCGCGCCACGGCGATGTTCTTGATATCCGCGAACCCGGTGGTCTTGGGGATGTGCTGCAGCGGCGTGTTATCCGGATGAAACGCCAGCGGGATGTAAGTCACGAAGCCGTGCGTTTCATCCTGCAAGGCTCGCAGGCGTACCAGGTGGTCGGCGCGGTCTTCGTCGTTCTCGATGTGCCCGTAGAGCATCGTGCAGTTGGACCGCAGCCCCAACTGGTGCGCGGTTCGGGCCGTCTCGATCCACTCGTTGCCGTCGATCTTGTGGTCGCAGATGATGCGGCGCACGCGCTCGTTGAAGATCTCGGCGCCGCCTCCCGGCAGCGAATCCATGCCCGCGTCGCGCAACCGTTCGAGCGTTTCCCGCACCGGGATCTTCGTGCGGCGCGCCAGGTACGCGACCTCCACCATCGTGAACGCCTTCAGGTGGACTTGCGGGAACCGCTGCTTCAGCCCGCGCAGCATTTCGCAGAACCAGTCCAGGGTCAGCTCCGGATGCAGTCCGCCGACAATGTGGAACTCCGTGACTGCTTCGCTCCACCCTTCACCCGCGCGGTGCCAGACCTCTTCGAGCGACATGGTGTAAGCGTTCGGGTCCCGCACGCGCTTGCCGAATGCGCATAGCCGGCAGCTCGCCACGCACACGTCCGTGGGGTTGATGTGGCGGTTGACGTTGAAGTAAGTGGTGTCTCCGTGCAGGCGCTCGCGCACCAGGTTCGCCATGTAGCCCAGCGCCAGGATGTCGCTGGTGCGGAAGAGCGTGATGCCGTCTTCGAGCGACAGCCGCCGGCCCGCCTCCACTTTCTCGAGGATGGGAATGAGGCGGCGGTCGTCAATCACAACTGGCATCTTCAGGCACCCGGTTTGAGGAGGAAAATATCAGCAGCCCAGAATAAAAAGAATAACACGCTCACATACCCGTTCATCGTGAAGAAGGCCGCGTTCACGCGCGACAAGTCGTTTGGTTTCACCAGGCTGTGTTCGTAGACGAGCAGCGCCACGATAGCCGCCACGCCCGCCAGCGCAAGCCCCCCCAGGTGCAGCACGTGGACCAGCGCAAGCAGGCACACCACCATCAGGACGTGCAGAAATTGCGCGACTCTGAGCGCCCCCGCGATCCCCAGCTTGCGCGGCACGCTGAAGAGATCCTCGGCCACATCGAAGTCGTAGTCCTGGCAGGAGTAGATGATGTCGAACCCCGCCGTCCAGAAGGTCACGGCGGCGGTCAGCCAGAGGATCCGCGGGTCGAGCGAGCCGCGCACCGCGATCCACGCCGCCGCTGGGGCAATCCCCAGGCTGAAGCCCAATACCAGGTGGGAAAAGGCCGTGAACCGCTTCGTAAAGGAGTAGACGAAGACCACCGCCAGGGCCAGCGGCGCCAGGTGCAGGCACAGCGGATTCAACTGGCCGGCGGCGAAGACGAATACGGCAGACGAAACCACCACGAACCCCCAGGTGAATCCTCTGCCCAGGAGGCCGGCGGGGAGATGGCGCATCCGGGTGCGCGGATTGCGGGCGTCGATTCCCGAGTCCACCAGGCGGTTGAAGGCCATTGCCGCCGACCGGGCCCCCACCATTGCCACAATAATCCAGAGAATTTTTGCCCAGGAAAGCCACGCAAGAGAAGAACCGGGCGTTTCGGGACGAATGGCGAGCAGGGCTCCGGTCAGGGCGAAAGGAAGGGCGAACAACGAGTGCTCGAACTTGATCATCTCGAGCGTCATCAGGAGGCGTTTCAGGATCATCCGCGAAGAATCTTTATTTTACCCCGTCAGCCGCTGATAAAATGTCCGTTACGTTGCTGGTGTTCAGATGCTACGGTTGCTGCTGAGGTCGGGCAAGTAAGGAGTCTCGCCATGTGGGAAGCCTGCGCCATGTCGGATAAAGGCTGCGTCCGAGGGAATAACGAAGACTATTGCCTGATCGAACCGGAAATCGGACTCTATATCCTGGCCGACGGCATGGGGGGCGCCAAAGCTGGAGAATGCGCCGCCCGGCTGGCGGTGGATACCGTGGCGGAAATCGTAAACGGATCTCCGCAGCGGGATTCACAGGCACTGCTCGCAGCCGTCGAGGAGGCGAACCGGCGGGTGCTCGACGCCGCGCAAAATGATCCGAGCCTGGAAGGAATGGGAACCACCCTGGTGGCGGCGCTGGCCATCGACCAGTCGCTTTCCATCGCGAGCGTGGGAGACAGCCGGGCCTACGTGCTGGACGAACAGGGTCTCCGCGTGGTTACCGACGACCAGACGTGGGTCAACGAGGTAGGGCGGCCGCTGGGGCTGGATGAGGAAAGCCTCCGCAACCACCCCATGCGGCACGTGCTGACCATGGCGATCGGGGCGAGCTCGCCGCTGACCGTCAACTATTATTCGATTGAACTGAACCCGGGAAGCCTCATGCTGATGTGCAGCGACGGCCTTCACGGGGTGGTGGATGCTCCGCGGATGGAAGAGATCCTGCGGGGTGGGCGTAACGGCGATTCGCTCGAAGAAAGCTGCCGCCGGCTGATTGAGGCGGCAAAGGAAGCGGGCGGTCCCGACAACGTCACTACCGTTCTGGTGCGCCGGTCCGCCTGACCGTCGAAATCTTTGCAAACTAGAATTCCGCTGCTGGCGGCCCTGGCTCTCGCGCTGTCCGGCCCGGCGGCCGCGCAGGTCGCCATTCTCCAGATTCAAGTGATCGAAGGCGAAGGTGCGGTGCACCTCCCCGGTTCACACAGTGCGCACCCACTCACGGTGCAGGTGACCGATGAGACCGGCAAGCCGGTGGAGGGCGCCGCCGTGAGCTTCCACCTGCCCGAGGACGGCCCCGGGGGCGCCTTCACGAACGGCCTGCGGACCGACGTCGCTACCACGGATGCTCGCGGGCGGGCTTCGGCACGCGGCATCCAGTTCAACCGCACCGGCGGCCGTTTTCAGGTGCGGATCTTCGCTTCCAAAGAGCAGGCACGGGCCGGAATGGCTTCGTTTCAATACGTGGCCGAGACCTCCGGCGGCGCGGCAAAAGCCGGCCCGCACAGCCGGAGAAAGTGGATCGCCGTGGTCGCCGGGGTAGCGGCCGGCGGCGTCCTGGGCGGTGTCCTGGCTGGCCGTTCCGGGGCCGCTGCCGCCGTGCCGCCGTCCACGCCCCCGGCCCTAACTGTTGGAACGCCAACCATTTCGGTGGGGAAGCCATGAGCCCGCGCATCTTACGCCTGCTCTTCGCCGCAGCCCTGGCCGTGCCGGCTTCGTTCGCGCAATTCGAGATCTACCAGGTGCAGGGCAACGCCGAACTTGCGGTTCCTGCGCTCTACGAATTGGGTTCGTTTCATCCCGGCGAATCCGGTGCGGCCCGGTTTCGGATCCGCAACACCTCTTCCGCCCCCGCAGCCCTGAGCGTCCTGGCGGTCCACGGCTCCGGGTTTTCCCTCTCCGGCGCGCCGGCACTTCCGGCTGGCCTCGCGCCGCAGCAGGCTATCGAGTTCCAGGTGGTTTTCCAGTCCACCACGCCCGGCGCCTACAGCGCGTCCCTGGATTCGGAGGGGTTCTCGGTCCTGCTTACCGCCACGGTGGTTCAGAGCCTCACGTACGCGGTGGATTCGCAGATGCTGGGCGCCGCGCCCGTGGATTTCGGCAGCATCGAGCTCGGCTCTTCCGTAACCCGGCGGTTCACCATCCAGAACCAGACCGGCGTGGAGCTGGCAGTTCCGGCGATTACCGTCGCGGGCGGCGGCTTCTCTCTGACCGGCACCCCTCCCAGTGGAGTGGTGCTCCCGCCGCAGCAGACCGCCGGGTTCGAGGTGCGATACCAGCCCACGGCCACCGGCATTTCGACCGGGTCCCTGGTGATCGACGGCCGCGCCTTCACCCTCACGGGAACCGCCTTGGCCGTCGCGCTCCCCAAACCATCGATTCAGGTCGACCTTTCCCAACCGCAGAGCGGCCGGCAGGGCACCCTCACGGTGAAGTTCGACGCCCCCGCGCGGGCCGCCGGAATTGGCTTCGTTTCGCTCGAATTTCAGCCTCAGCCCGCCGGCGCCTCCGATCCCGCCATCCAGTTTGCAGCCGGCGGCCTGAAGGTTCCGTTTTCCGTGTCCCCCGGCGATACCCAGGCTAGCTTCCCCTTCCAGACCGGCACCACCGCCGGCACTCTGGCCTTCACGGTGGACCTCGGAGGCAACTCCGACCGGAAGTCGGTTACGATTCCCGCCGCCGCAGTGGTGCTGACCGCGTCGCAAGGTGTGCGGTCGGCCGGCACGCTCGAGATCCGCCTCACCGGTTTCGACAACACCCGCAGCGTGAGCCGCGTGACCTACACGTTCTTCGACTCGGCCGGCAACGCCATTCCGCCGGGCGCCCTGGCGGTGGATAGCGCCGCCGATTTCGCGCGGTTCTTCCAGGGTTCGGACGCCGGCGGGAACTTCCAGTTGCGCGCCATCTTCCCCGTGACCGGGGACCCCTCGAAGATCGTTGCTTTCGAAGCGGAGATCGCCAGTTCGGCGGGCGCCGCGAGCACCGGCCGCGTCCCGTTCTGAGGGCCTCTTTACTTTCGCCTGTATTTCAGATCTGATAATCCTATGCAGCGAAGTATCTCTTTCACGCTGAACGGTAAGCCGGTGCGCATTTCCGTCGACGACGAGCGCATGCTGTTGTGGGTCCTGCGCGGCGATCTCGGCCTGACCGGCACGAAGTTCGGGTGCGGCGAGGCCCTGTGCGGCGCCTGCACGGTGATCGTCGACCGCGAAGCGGTTCGCTCCTGCTCGGTCCCTGTCAAGGATGTGGAGGGTAAACAGGTGCTGACGATCGAAGGTCTGGCGCAAGATGGGCGGCTTCACCCGATTCAGCAGGCCTTTCAGAAGCACGACGCGTTTCAATGCGGCTACTGCACTCCGGGCATGATCCTGAGCGCCTACGCCCTGCTCGCCAAGATGCCCCGGCCGACGCGTGAGCAAGTGGTGGAGCACATGGACGGCAATCTCTGCCGGTGCGGATCCCACGTGCGGGTCCTGGACGCGATCGACGAAGCCGCCGGCGCCCTGGCGAAGGGAGGCTCCCTGTGACGGATCAACTCACACGCCGCGCGTTCTTCGCCCTCCCCGGCACCGGGCTGTTCCTGATGGTTTCGGCCCAGGAACCCACGCGCCTGCCGGTGCGCCAGGGCTATCCGACAGATTTTAACGCCTACCTGCGGATCGGCCCGGACGGCCGGGTCACCGGCTTCTCCGGCAAAGTCGAACTCGGACAGGGCTCGACCACCGCGCTAGCTCAACTGCTGGCGGAAGAGTTGGACGTGCCCTACGATTCGGTGGACATGGTGCTGGGCGATACCGGCCGCTGCCCGTGGGATATGGGGACGTTCGGCTCGCTGTGCATCCGGCAGTTCGGCCCGGTGCTGCGCGCCGCGGGCGCCGAGGCCCGCGCGATCCTGCTGCAAATGGCCGCCGAACACCTGCAGGCGCCTGTGGAACAGCTGCGAGTCAAAGCCGGAGTGGTCACGGATCCGTCGTCCGGGAAGCACGTGACGTATGCCCAACTCGTGGAAGGCAAGCGGATCGAGCGTCACATCGAGCATGTTCCGGTGAAGCCGGTTTCGGCATTCACCGTGATCGGTCACTCCCCGGTGCGCAAGGACGGCCTCGACAAGGTCACCGGCAAAGGCCGGTATGCGGGCGATATCAAACTGCCCGGCATGCTGCACGCTCGCCTGCTGCGGCCGCCGGCGCACGGAGCCGCACTGAAATCCGTGGACACCTCGGCCGCCGAGAAGATGGCGGGAGTCCGCGTGGTGAAGGAGGCCGGAATGGTCGCCGTCCTCCATGAGCACTGGGACGTCGCGGAAAAGGCGCTGGGCTCGGTGAAGGCGGAGTTTGAGCGGCCGGCCGCCGGCCCGGACGACCGCACGATCTTCGCCCACCTGTTGAAGACCGCGCCTCCCGCCCAGGTGGTCTTCGCCGGAGGAAGCCTGGAGGAGGGCCAGAAGCTGGCGTCCGCGGTGGTGGAGCGGGAATACCTCAACAGCTACGTCTCCCACGCTCCCATCGAGACGCACACGGCCACCGCTGCGATCGAGGGCGGCAAGGTGACCGTGTGGGCGAGCACGCAGGCGCCGTTTTCGGTGAAGAATTCCGTGGCGCAGGCGGTCGGAGTGCCGCCGCAGGACGTACGCATCGTCACGCCCTACGTGGGCGGCGGCTTCGGCGGGAAGAGCGCGTCTCAGCAGTCGGTGGAAGCCGCGCGGTTAGCGAAGATCGTCGGGAAGCCGGTCCAGGTCGTATGGGACCGCGCCGAGGAGTTCTTCTACGACACCTTCCGGCCCGCCGCAGTTGTGAAGATCCGTGCCGGTGTGACAGCCGCCGGGAAACTCGCGTTCTGGAACTTCGAAGTGACCGGCGCCGGCGACCGTGAGGCGCGCACGTTCTACGACGTGCCGCACCAGCGAACCACCTCGGCGGGCGGATGGGGCGGCGGAAATCCGCCGGGCATGCACCCGTTCGCCGTCGGCCCGTGGCGCGCGCCTTCGGTCAACACCAACACCTTCGCCCGCGAATCCCACATGGACCTCCTGGCTCGGCAGGCCGGGATGGACCCGCTGGAATTCCGCTTGCACAACCTCACCGACCCACGCATGCGCCGCGTGCTGGAAGCCGCGGCGAGGCAGTTCGGTTGGAAGCCCGCGCGCAAGCTCAACGGACGCGGCGTCGGTGTGGCCTGCGGCATCTACGCCGGCACCTGCGTGGCGACGTGCGCCGAAGTGTCGGTCGATGCGGGCACAGGCCGCACGCACGTGAAGCGTGTTGTCTGCGCCCAGGATAACGGCGTCACCGTGAACCCCGAGGGCGTGCGGCAGCAGATCGAAGGCTCGATCACGATGGGGCTCGGTTACGCGCTCGCCGAAGAAGTGCACTTCCGGAACGGGGAGGTGCTCGACCGCAACTTCGATACCTACGAAATCCCGCGCTTCTCCTGGGTGCCGAAGATCGAGACCGTGCTGATCGATAACCCCGGAACTCCCGCGCTGGGCAGCGGTGAGCCGCCCATCGTCACGGTTGGCGCCGTCATCGCCAACGCGATCTTCGATGCGGCCGGTGCCCGCGTGCTCGAGTTGCCGATTACCGCGGCGCGCGTGAAGCAGGCGCTGCGGATTCGCGGATAGGGCCGGGCCGGTTCACTCCCGGGCGAAGAATCCGGTCCGCAGGAGCGCCTCGGCGTCGCGCGACTCCACCTGCAGGACCGGTTGTGCGCCCGAGAAATCGTAACGCTTCCCGGTGACCGGTCCCCCCACCCGAACGGGCGATTGCTGCAGGTAGCGCAGGCGGACCGAAGACCATCCTGCACCTTGGGAGTGATCAGTGGGCCGAACCGCCATTGGCGCCACCGCCGGAACTGGCTGGTTCATGACTTGCTGTGTCACCGTTTTCCGACCTTCGCCGCAACACATTTTCCGAATCTCCTTTCGATTCCTCAACGGGAGGCAAGGGCTGCATCCACACCGGCTGCTGCCCGAGCCGTTCCAGAAGGCAGGCCGCCCCCGCCAGCGCCCACCATGTGACAAACAGTTCGGCCGCGCCTTGTCCGCCCGCAAAGAATGCGAGCGGCGCGGCCACCCAAACACTCAGACAGTAGAAGCAGTCCATCAGGCGCCCGGCGAAGGACCGGCCGAGGCGCCGCCTCAAGCGCACAATCACGTCGGCCGGGCCGTCCTCGGCCGCCAGCAGATGGGTAATCCGCCAGGTAGCGAGGACGGCCAGCACGAAGCGCAACCAGATCGAGGTACCGGTCATCTTGCGCCGTTACGACTGGAGGTCATTGCAGATCTTGACCGGCCAGTCGCCGTATCCCCAGACGGTGTGTTGCGAGCCGCCGCGAATGGTGCGGTCGTACACCCACACCTTGAAGATGTAGACGCAGCATTCGCCCCGCTTGATCGTGAAGGCGGGGGGAATCGGCCCCCACTTCACGGAGGGGGAACAGATCGGGTCGACCGCCCGCAGGTCGAAATTCGCGAGCGTGCCGAATACAGCCGAGGCGCCGAGGTTGTTCGGATCGCAGGGGCTCGTGGCACAGTGATTCCCGGGATCGCCGACGCGCGATGTTCCGTAGAAGCACGGGTTCAAGGGATCGAAGCCCGCGCCCGGGATCGGGATCTGGATGGTCGGCCCTCCCTGCTTTTCGACCTGCACGTAGTAGTAGTCGAAGTTGTCGTTGGGACGGGTCGGGAGCGCCAGTTCGTCGATCAGCGGGTCGTAGGCGATTCCCGATAGCGGAAGCGCCCACGGATTGCCGCAATCGGGCGGTTTGGCGAACTGGCTGATGAACAGGTCGGCGCACTTCGGCACCGCGTCGATGCGGATCGCCCCGCAAGGATACTTGTTGTCGATCCACAACTGCTGCGTGTCGCAGTACGTGACGCTGTTGGTATCGATCACGGTAAGGCGGAACGTGAAGAGGCCGTTCAACTGGCAGCCGCCGATGTTGCTCGGCCACGAATCCGGGTAAAGCAGCGCGTTGAGCTCCGGCTTGGTGAACGGCGCACAAACAAACGCCAGGTTGGGGATGTGGCAGTCCGGGCCCCAGGTGGCCGTGAGGTACGAAGTGCCGGTCCGCATGTTGATGAACCGGTACTGCGCGGGCGTGACGTAATCGACCTGCCAGAAATTGGTCCAGCCGGGGGAGCTGCAATTGGATTCAAAACCCGGTTTGTAGTCGAGCAGGTAGGTCTTGATCTTGGCGCTGTTGCATCCGCCCACCCAGGCGCCGCCCTGCACGGAGATGCGTTCGCCGAAAGAGACTTCGGAGACGCTCGCCGGCCTGGAACAAAGCGCCGGGACAGTTTCGACGAACTTCGCGTTGGCGTCGCTCCAGCCGGTGTCGAGGTTGAAGTAATTGTCCACGCCCAGGATTCGGACATCCTTCTTGAAGAGCTGGAACGTGATCGAGCAGACCTGCTGCGCCCCAGTGCCCGAGAAAACCGTCATCCGGATGATGTAAGTGCCGGGGTTCTTGTAGGTGGTGTCGAAATCGGCCAGCAGGCCGTTGAACACCGGTACCGTGCCGGGACCGGGATTTCCGGGCGGGAGCGGCGGGTAGAGGAAGTCGGACGCGTGGTACGTCATGCCGGCGTCGTCGGACCACTCGAGGATGTAGTGGTTGAAGCCTCCGCCGGAGGCCGTGCCTCGGACTTCGACAACGTACGCTCCCAGTGCGGGGCTGGCCGTCTCCGCTACGCAGCCCTGGGGATCGGTGAGGTTGCAGGTGAGTGGCCCGAAGCAGCGCGCCAGGCAGCGGAAGAAGTAGATCAGGCACCACAGTACCTCCAGCAGAGAGCGGGATCGTGCCAGGCAGCATCCGAAGCAGATGGCGCACAGGCACCAGCAGCGGCAGTACCACAGCAGCGGCGTCCGGCTGCGGGAGGTAAACACCTCTTTGCCCAGCAGGGCTTCCGCGGCGCGCGGCGTGAGGAGGCGCTCGAAGATGGCGCAAGCTTCCTGCAGGCCTTCGTGGCAATCGATTCTTCCGCCGATCACCTCATCGGGAATGCCCGCAGGAAATTCCACCGTGGCGAGCTGGTCGGTGAGGTACGGTTTGAACGCCGTGGCGAGCTCCTCCACCAGAACGGTAAAGTCGGCCCGCTCGGCCGCCGTCGGTGGCACACTGACCGGCGTCCCCAATGTTTCCCGGACGCACTGCCAGTAACGGTAGAGGTAGTAGGAGAATGCCCGAAAGTTGCGTGGACCCCGGCAGACCAGCCATCCGAAGATGATGCAACAGCGGATATGCTGGATACACCAGCGCCACTGCTCCACCGGGCCCAGAATTTTCCGAGCCTCGGCCGGGAGCATGCGCATGGCGACTTCTTCGCTAAAGAAGGTGCCGAAGACCCGCATTGCGCGGATGATTTCGGCATCGCAGTCGGGAGGACCGCCTGCTGCCTGTTTACTGAGCCCGGCGGGATCGCCGGCGAGCTTCAATTCCTGTTCCAGTATGGGTTGATAGGCTGCCAGCAAGGCTTTCAGAACGAACTGGAAATCTTCGCTCTGAAGCTCTTCGGCGCGGATTTGCGCATCCGGTGGCAATCCCTGCCCCGATTTTTGGGTATCGTCAGCCATTTTCTCCGCTCACTTTCTTGCCGCCGTCGAGGCGGACGGGTCGTTGGTTTCCGCTCTGTAATGTGCGGAGGGGCGTGAAAACGCTACAGGAAAAATCCGAATTTAATATCGGATATTTGATTAGATGGTACGCAATCGCACGGGGACCGATTCAGAGGCGAGGGTGCGGGCGCAACGGACCGATCAGGGGTTTTACCCACTCGATGAAGCCGGCGGTGACGTCGTTTCGCGCAGCCGTGATCCACTCGGCAGGAAACGCCCGCTCCACGCCGGCTACTTGATCGAGCGGAACGGTCGTCATGCGGGAAGCGTACTCCGAGCCCTCACAACGTTCGATGGCCACCATCTCCCCCGACCGTCCTTCGAGCGCGGCGCGCACGCCCGCTTCGCCGCAGCGCCACGACTCTTCGCGATCCACTTCGGAGGCGAGCGGCGCCGACGATCGCCCGATCAGGCCGGGGCGTTCGGCGCGGGCGCGCAGACCGGTGCCCTCGGAGATCATGCGGGCGAAGACGCTCCCCATATTGGAGGGCAGGGCATTGCGCGCACCCTGCCGTGAGTCGATCTCCGCGCCGAACCAACCGCCGGCGGCATCCTTCTGCCCCTCGCAAACCGCCACCAGGCAGCGGCCGGCGCGGCGGTAGACCCTTTCCACGTCGGCGCACAACTGGTCGGGCGCGATGCCGCACTCGGGAAAATAGATCAGGTGCGGCGGGTCGTCTTCGTAGTGGCGCGCCAGCGCGGTGGCGGCCACCACCCAGCCGACGTTGCGGCCCAGCACCTCGATGATTTCGACCGGCGGCGGGAGCGCGCGATTGTCTTCGCCGACGTCGCGCACCGCGTGGGCAAAGAAGCGCGCGCAGGATGCGTAGCCTGGCGTGTGGTCGGTGCCCGTGATGTCGTTGTCGATCGTCTTGGGAATGCCGACCACGCACAGTTCGAAGGCGGCATCGCGCGCGGCGCGGTCGAGCGCCAGCGCCGTTTCCATCGATCCGTTGCCGCCGGTGTAGAACAGGTAGCGTGTGTCGCGGCGGCGCAACGCGTCGAGAATGCGCTCGTATTCGTGGGGTTCGATCTTGCGGCGCGAAGATCCGAGCGCCGAACCGGGGGCGAAAGCCAGCGGCTCCACCTCACAGGCGGAGAGATCCACGAAGTCATCCTCGATCAGGCCGGTGTTGCCGTGCCGCGCGCCGTAGATCGCGCCGATGGCCGGATGCTTCCGGCACTCCGTGACAATGCCGGCCAGGCTGGCATTCAGGACCGGCGTGGGCCCGCCGCTGTGTACGATGACTGCGGTTGCGCTGAGAGGCATCCTGGGATTGATGGTAATACCGTGTAACATCAAAGGCATGACGCGGCGGACGTTGTTCGGCCTGCTGGGGGCTGCCGCCCTGCGCGGGCAGGAGATCCACTACCGCCAGTACGCACGGTGCCTGCCGGATTACTTGAGCGCGCTGGCAGACGAAGCGTACGCACGGCGGAATGCGCGGATCGCGGCGCTGCGAACCGCGGATGATCTCCGCGCGTACCAGGCGTGGGCGCGCACGACCTTCCAGAAACTCGCATTCGGCCTGCCGCAGCGCACGGCGCTGAACCCGCGCACGGTCGGCGCATTCGACCGCCCGCGCTACCGGGTCGAAAAGCTGGTGTACGAGACGCGTCCCGGCCTCGTTGTCCCCGCGAACCTCTACCTGCCGAAGGGGGGCAGCGCGCCGTACCCGGGCGTCCTGTTTCAGATGGGGCACAGCAACGACGGCAAAGGGTATTCCTACTACCAGCGATGCTGCCAGGGACTCGCGCAGCTAGGGTACATCGTGCTGGCGTTCGACCCCATGGGGCAAGGCGAGCGCACGGCGTATCCGGTGGAGGGTGGGTGGCTGACGCGGCTGCCTTCCGCCGACGACGAACACACCCTGCCCGGGCGCCAGATGCTGCTGGTAGGCGAGACTGCGACGGCCATGCAGTTGTGGGACGCCATTCGCAGCCTGGACGTGCTGGCCTCGCATCCACAGGTGGATGCGCGCAAGCTGGGCGCCACCGGGCAATCCGGCGGCGGAACCCTGACCATGATGCTGGCCAGCGCCGACGACCGGCTTGCCGCGGCCGCGGTCTGTTCCGGGAACACCGAGAACTTCGCGGCGCATCCGTTCCTTCCGCCCGGCTCCACCGACGATGCCGAGCAGAACTTCCTCGGCTCCGGCCCGATCGGGTTCGACCGCTGGGATCTGCTTTGGCCGATGGCGCCCAAGCCGCTGCTGGTGGCTGCCAGCGCGCGCGATTTCTTCGGCACCTACTCGCCCTCCTACGAATCGAGCGGCCGGGAAGAGTTCCGGAAGCTGTCGCGAGCGTACTCGATCCTGGGCGCCGCGGACCGGCTTCGCTACATCGAGACCCCGCTTCCGCACGGCCTCTCGTACTCGCTGCGAGTGGCGGTCTACGACTGGTTCGAGCGCCATCTCAAACAGACCGGACAGACGATCTCCCAAGAGCCGCCCACCGCTCCCGAACCCGACCGGGTGCTGTGGTGCGGCCCTACCGGCAATACGGTGCGCGATTTCGGCGCGCGGACGCCCTACCGGATGGCGCGCGAAGCGGCGGAATCGATCCGCACGCCTGAGCAGGTGCCGGACTTGCGGCCGTTACTCGGCATGGAGCCCGCCGGGCCGCCCGCGCGGCTCGAGATTCGCGGCCGTACGCGCTACGCGGATTGTGATGTCGACGCAGTGGAGGTGAATACTTCGGCGAATGTGTGGGCGCCCGCCTGGCTGTTCCTGCCGAGGCGGCCGTGGACGCGCCTTCTGCTGGCGATCGAGCCGAACGGCCGAAACGGGCGGTGGCACGAAGACGATCTCTACGCGCAGCTTGCCGGCGCCGGGATCGCAGTCTGCGCGGCCGACGTCCGCGGCGTGGGCGATCTCGATCCGCAGTACGGTCCGGGCGCGGCCGGATACGCGCAGCAGCACCACAAGGAAGAGAGCTACGCCTGGGCGTCGCTGATTCTGGGGAGAAGCCTCCTCGGCCAGCGCACCACCGATATTCTACGGATCGCGCAAGCGCTGGCCGTGGAGTATCCGGGGGCGGCCGTGACGCTGGCCGCGCGTGACAAGATGACCGTCCCCGCCCTCTGCGCTGCCGCCCTCGAGCCGCGCATCGCCAGGCTGTACCTCGCCGGACACCTGGTTTCGTGGCGCGCCCTGCTGGCGGGCGAAATGTACACCCACCCTTTCGCCAACTTCATCCCAAACGTGCTGCGGGCGACCGACTTGCCGCAGATCGCGCGTTCTCTGGCGCCGCGCCCGGTCACGGTGGCGGGCGCCGTGAATGCATCGGGAGACCCCGTGCCGCGTGCGGAGGTCCCCTATGAGCACTACCGCGAGCAGCCCGCGTGGGACCTGGCTACGCTCTCCGCGTTCTGAGGCTCAGATCGTCTTGCTCTCGACGCGGTCCAGTGTCGTGTCGGTAACCGACTGGCAGAAGTGAACGGAGAAATCCGTGACGTCGTGCAGCGCGAACAGCGCCGCGCCCTCGACGCGCGGCGTCTTGATGCGGAAGAACTCGGCTCCGTGTACGTCATCCAGCACGAAGGCCGGCCGCAGATCCTCCTTTGCCGGGTGAATCTCGATGTTGCTCAGCTCGATGCCGTTGACGTGGCGGATGTAGAAGCCGTGCGACGGCATGGAGCCGAACATGCCGGGCTCGGGATACTTGGCCTCGTCCTCCGGTGGTTGGATCGCCGCGTTCTCCTTCGTGCCGCCGCCCTGGTGCTGAATCTGGATGTTGCTGATCTTGACGTTCTCGATGGCGTGCCCCGGAATCCCGCTGATGATCGAGCCCAACCGGGAGACCGAATTCGAGCACACCAGGTTGTCGATGATCACCCGCTTCAGCGTGCCCACCGGCGTCCCCTGCGGCGCCCGCATGCGGCTCCCCAGCCGCAGGAAGACCGGCGCGCTGACAATGTCCCGCATCGAAATGTTGGTGATGGTGACATCCTCGAGCAGGGAACCGTCCACCGACTCGAGCGCCAGCCCCTGGCAGCCTTCGAAGACGCAGTTCGAAATCGTGATGTTGCGGTAGCCGCCGTTCGATTCGGTGCCGAACTTGATGCGGCCCGTATGCGGCACCCGCACTTCCGGGCCGAATCGTTTGTAAGTGCCGTCGAGTAGCGTGCCCTCCTCCCAGCAGCCGCTCACGTAGCAGTTCGTGATGGTGACGAATTCGGTGGGCTTGGCCGATCCCAGGCCGTAGGAACTCTTGAGGCAGATGCCGTCGTCCCACGGCGAGTTTACGTAGAGGTTCGAAATGCGCACGTTGCGGCAGCAATCCACGTCGATGCCGTCGCGGTTGGTGTCGATCTTCAGGTTGTCCACCGTGAAGTTGTCGACTCCGGTGGCCAGAATGCCGAAGTGGCCGCCGTGCAGGATGGAGAAGTCGCGCAGCAGGACGTTGTGGCAGTTCTTCAGGCTGATCGACTTGTTGCCGACGCCTGGGTCTTCCGCGCGCGGGCCGCCGCGGGCGCCGCGGCTCAATCCTTTGCCCCAGATCAGCCCGGGGCCCAGGATCGAGATGTTCTTCAGCCCTTCTCCCCAGATGAGGCTGTTGTGCCAGTGGCTGTGGCCGAAATCCTGGTACTGGCTCCATTCGTTCGGCTCGGCGGCATCATAGCCGCCGCCGGCGGCGCCCGGCGCCGGGGAATCGGCCGCAATGATCGTTGCTCCCTGATCGAGGTACAGGGCCACGTCGCTCTTGAGGTGAATCGAGTAGCTCAGATAGTTGCCTGCGGGAAACCAGACGGTGCCGCCGCCCGCCGCCGCGGCCGCTTCGATCGCCCGGTTGATCGCCGCGGTATCGGGGGTCTTGCCGTCGCCCGCCGCTCCGTATGTCTTGACATCCCGGATAACCGCCGCCGGTCCGGAGGCCGTGGGACGGGAAGCCTGGGGAGCCGCCTGGGCCAGCGCAACACCGGTCAGCCCGGCGCCCGCATGCTGGAGGAATTGCCGCCTGAGGTTCTGCATCGTTAACGTTATATCAGGAATGGATGGGTACCGGCGCGCACATCGCGCCCTGCGGGAGTTCGCGCCTGTTTCGTAAGTTGGGAGTAGCCCTTGCCGGGCGAACCGAATTCATGCGGAGGGATCGAATGCGGAGATTGGCAGTTGCGGCTGCGATGCTGTGGACGGGGAGCTTTGCCGGGGTGTATGGCCAGACCGTGCCACCGGAATCGGGACCGCCGGGGACACGCGCGGTGCAATTGCCGCTCTCCGGCCGGACCGGGCAGCCCGGCGGAGTGCAGACGGTGCAGAATCCCCTGCCCGGCGGCCTCCAGAGTGTGAACACCATCACCAGCACGGTTCAGGTTCAAGGCGCGTACCAGGGCAGCGTTCCCTCCGCGTCTGCGCCCGGCCCCGCCATAAGCCTCTCGCTCGACGAAGCGGTACGGCGTGGCCTCGAGTACAACTTAGGCGCCGTGAGCAACCGGAATGCCGTCAGCCAGACCCGCGGATATCAGCGGGTGGAGCGGTCCGAGTTGCTGCCGCACCTTTCGGCCGACCTGCTCGCTGCGGAGCAGCAGACCAACCTGGCGGCCTTGGGGTTTTCGGGCTTCCCCGGAATCCCTACGGTGGTCGGGCCGTTCCACTACTTCGACCTTCGTGCCGGAGTGGCCCAGAGTGTTTTCAACCTCACGAACCTGCGGAACTATCGCTCTTCGTCGGAGCAGTTGCGAGCGACTCAGCTTTCCACGGCGGATGCGCGCGACCTGGTGACACTGGCGGTGGCCGGCGGATACCTGGAAATCATCGCGGCGGCCGCGCGCGTGGAGGCCACCCGCGCCCAGGTCGCCACGGCGCAGGCCAGCTTCCGCCAGGCGCAGGATCGCCTCAGCGCCGGCGTGGTGCCCCGCATCGACTTCACGCGCAGCCAGGTGGAACTGCAAACCGAGCAGCAGAGGCTTACCTCGCTCGAGAACAATTTCGCCAAGCTGAAGATCTACTTCGCCCGGCTGATCGGGCTGCCGGCCGCCCAGGATTACACGCTGTCCGACACGCTTCCCTACGTCCCCCTCAAAGCGCTTACGCTCGACCAGGCGCTGGCCCGTGCTTACGCGAATCGTTCCGACCTCAAGGCCGCGGAGGCGCAGGTGCGCGCGGCCGAATTCGCGCGTCGGGCCGCCCAGGCCGAGCGCTATCCCCGGGTCGCGGTCGCCGCGGATTACGGCGTGATCGGTCCATCGCCGGGCAACTCCCACGGCACGTTCGGGGTCACCGCCGCCGTGCTGGTTCCGATCTTCTCAGGTGGCCGCATCCGGGGCGATATCGAGCAGGCGGATGCCGCGCTCGCCCAGCGTCGCGCCGAATACCAGGATTTGCGGGGAAAAATCGACGCCGACATCCGCACAGCCTTTCTCGACCTCACTACCGCCGCCAACCAGGTAGCCCTGGCCGAAAGCAATCGCAGGCTGGCGGCCGAAACTCTCGGATATGCGCAGGACCGTTTCGCCGCGGGTGTGACGGACACGCTCGAAGTGGTGCAGGCGCAGGAAACCGTGGCTGCGGCCGAGCAGGATTACATTTCGAGCTTGTACGCGCACAACCTCGCCAAGACCACGCTGGCGCGGGCCATGGGCCAGGCGGGGCCCAACATCAGCCAGTTTCTTGCGCAGCAGTGAGCCGTTTACACTGAAGGCTTGATGCCTGACGTCCCCTTGATCGAGTTTCGGAATGTGACCGTCGTGCGCGGCGAGCGCGTAGTGCTCGACGGCGTCACCCTTTCCATCGCGCAGGGCGAGCACGTCGCGGTGCTGGGCCCCAACGGGTCGGGCAAGTCCACGTTGATCAAGATGATCTCGCGCGAACTGTATCCACGGCTGAAATCCGAATCCTGGTCGCTGCGCATCCTGGGCCGCGACCGCTGGCGGCTGTTCGACCTGCGCAATCACCTCGGCATCGTCTCGAACGACTGGATGCAGATGTGCACGCGCGACTACTCCGGGTTCGAGATCGTGCTGTCGGGGTTCTTCGGCAGCGTGGGGATCTGGCCCAACCACGACGTCCGGCCGGAAATGGAGCGCAAGGCGCGCGAAGTGATGGATGTGCTCGAAATCGCCCACCTGGCCGAACGGAACACCAACGAGATGTCCTCCGGGGAGGCCCGCCGGATCCTGATCGCGCGGGCGCTGGTGCACGACCCGCAGGCCCTGGTGCTGGACGAGCCGACCTCCAGCCTGGACTTGCATGCCACCCACGAACTGCGCGAGATCCTGCGCAAACTGGCCGCCGGGGGGATCGGCATCATCATGGTGACGCATCACCTGCCGGACATCATTCCGGAGATGCGGCGCGTAGTGCTGTTCCGCGACGGCCGGGTATACTGCGATGGCCCCAAGGAGCAGGTGCTGCGCGCGGAAACTCTTGGCGGACTGTTCCGGATACCTGTGGAAGTGCTGGAGCGCGCCGGCTATTACCACGTGCTATAGCGGGGCGGGCCGATTCTCCTACAGCAGGTGCCGGTACTCGTCCGGATCCAGGCCGAATCGCTCCATCTGCCGCGGCAGGTCCGCGCGGAGCGTCTCGGGCGTGTTGCGAACCCACGCGGCGATTACGGTCTCCACTCCTACACGGTTCTTGCCGTCTTCTTCGGCCATGGCTTCGGCCGCGCCGCGCAATTGCGCCTCCGTGTCCTCACGCACTGGGCGCGGAGTCTGGGCCAGCACCAGGTTCAGGAAATCTTCCGCGGCGTCGTTCCAGTTCATGCCAGGTTCAGAACCTGCTTCACCGTGCCGCTCTGGTCCTGGATCTTTTGCTGCAGCATCATCAGGGCGTAGATCAATTGCTCCGGACGCGGCGGGCAGCCCGGCACGAATACGTCGATGGGGATCACCTGGTTCACCGGAATCAGCGCGTAGTTGTTGAACACGCCGGTGGAAGTGGCGCAGGCGCCCATCGAGATGGCCCACTTCGGCTCCGGCATCTGCTGGTACAGGTGGCGGATCACCGGCGCCATCTTGTTCGAGACCCGCCCCGCGATGATCATCAGGTCCGACTGCCGCGGCGATCCGCGGAAGACTTCGGCGCCGAAGCGCGCGATATCGAACCGCGAAGCGCTCATCGACATCATCTCGATAGCGCAGCAGGCCAGGCCGAAGGTCATCGGCCAGATCGAGTTTTTGCGCGCCCAGTTGACAGCTTTGTCGAGCGTGGTGAATACGATCCCTTCGGAAGCGGCGGCTGCCGGGTTGGCAACCGAATACTCGTCGATGCGGGCAAACAACTCGGGAGGACCGCTGGCAAGGGGCTTATCCATACTCTTCATTTTCGCATGACCGGCTGCAGTCCTGTAGAATCTAAGTTACTCCCTTTTTCATGCCTTCCGAAACCTTCGAGCAATTGCTGGATCAAGCCGCCTCCTCCCATGGAATCGGGCCGGGCTTTTGGGATATCTGGGGCCATTACCACCAGACGACCATGGAGGCCAAGCAGGTCATCCTGCGGGCCAAGGGAATCGATGCCGGCAGCGCGGAATCGCTCGAACGATCGATGGCGGCGCATTCACGGCGCGAGTGGGAGCGGCTGCTGCCGGCCTGCATGGTAGCCCGGCAAACCACCGAGATCGAATTGCCGCTGAACGTGCCGGCGGAACCGGCCGAAACGGCCGTCCGGATTACGATCCGCGAGGAGCAGGGCAGGGTCACCGAAGCGGAGGTGAATTTGCGCGACATGCCGCAGACTGCCTCGGCGACCGTGAACGGACAGCCCTGGGTGCGGAAGCAGGCGCGGATACCCGCGGCCCTTCCGCTCGGGTATCACGAAGTTACGGTGAAGGCCGGCGGCCGGAGCGCCACCACCCGCTATATCGTGACTCCGGACCGCGCCTGGGCGCCGGCGCATTTCAGCCGCGGAGGGCGCGCGGCCGGGGTCGCCATCAGCCTCTACGGCGTGCGCTCCGCGCGCAACTGGGGCTGCGGCGATTTTAGCGATCTCGACGCCATCTTCGAGTGGGCGGCCAACGACCTGGAAGCCAGCTTCATCGGCCTCAATCCGTTGCACGCCATTCACAACCGGCGGCCTTTCAACACCAGCCCCTACCTGCCGAACTGCACGTTCTATCAGAATTTCCTGTACCTCGACGTCGAGGCGATGGAGGACTTCGTTCAAAGCCGGAGGGCTCAGTGTCTGCGGCAATCGCCGGCGGTTCAGTCCGAGATTCAGCAGTTGCGCGATTCGCAGTTCGTGGAGTACGAGCGCGTGGCGGCGCTCAAGCTGCGCATCCTGAAACTGGCGTTCGTTCAGTTCCTGCGGGAGTGGCGCCGTAACACGGACCGCGCGCGGGAATTCCGGACCTTTCTGGAGCGCGAGGGCGACCTGCTCGAGAAGTTCGCCACTTACTGCGCGCTCGACGAGTGGCTCCACCGGGCCGACCCGAATGTATGGATGTGGACCCAGTGGCCCGCGCCCTACCAGGATCCCGGTTCCCCCGAGACCCGCGCTTTCCGGCAAAAACACTGGCGTTCCGTCCTGTTCTACCAGTACCTGCAGTGGCAAATCGACATCCAGTTGGGCCGCGCGCAGCAGAGAGCGCGCGAGAGCCGCCTGGCCATCGGTCTTTACCACGACCTGGCGCTGGCCACCGACCGCTTCGGTTCGGACTTGTGGGCGCACCGGCCATTTTTCGTGAATGGATGCCGCGTGGGTTCGCCGCCCGACGATTTTGCGCCCAAGGGACAAGACTGGGGCTTCCCTCCGCCCGACTCGGACCGCCACCACGAAGACGGCTACCGTCTCTTCGCCGAATCGATCCGCAAGAACTGCCGCCACGGCGGCGCGCTGCGCATCGACCACGTGATGCGGCTGTTCCGCCTCTACTGGATTCCGGACGACCGCGACGCGACACAGGGCGCGTATGTCCGCGAGGTGAACCAGGATTTCGTCCGCGTTCTGGCGCTCGAAAGCGTGCGCAACCAGGTGGTTGTGGTCGGAGAGGATCTCGGCACCGTCGAGCCCGAGGTCCGCGAGACCCTGGCGCGCTTCGGCATCCTCAGCTACCGGCTGTTCTACTTCGAGAAGAACGACAGCGGCGGGTTTCGCCGCTTTGATGAGTATCCCGCGCAGGCGCTCGTCTCGTCGACCACGCATGACCTGCCGACGCTGGCCGGCTTCTGGACCGGCGCCGACCTCGATGCGCGCCGCGCCGCCGGCGTCCTGGACGACGCGGGGTTCCGCGCACAATCCGACGGGCGCATGGCGGAAAAGCAGAAGATGCTGGACGTGCTGTTCTCATTGCAATTGCTGCCCGGGCATCTGCCGCGCGCCGCGCGCGACTACCCCGAGCTCACCGGGGAACTGCACAACGCCATCGTAGGGTTCCTTGCGCGAACGCCTTGCCAGCTTCTGGCGATTAACCAGGAGGACCTGACGAAGGAAATGGCTCAGCAAAACCTGCCGGGCACGACGTGGCAGTATCCGAACTGGGGCCGCAAGATGCGGTTCACCGTGGAGCAGTTGCGCTCCGACCCGGAAGCGCGCGCCTACACGGCGATGTTCCGCAACTGGATCGTCGGCTCCGGCCGCAAGAACCAGCCCGGCGACGCAGCCGAAGCGGTGTAGACCGGGTCGCTGATGCACCGCATCACCGGGTCCATCCTGCCGGCGGCGAATCTGATCGTGCCGCTAGGGATTCTGGCGGCGCTGCGGTTCTGAGGAGTCCGCTCCCAGGGGAAGCCGGATCAGGAAGGTCGTGCCGCGGCCGGCTTCGGTTTCAAGCGTCAGCGTCCCACGGTGCTTCTGCACGATGACTGCGTGCGCGATGGCCAGTCCCTGGCCCGTGCCCCTGCCGACCTCTTTGGTGGTGAAGAAGGGGTCGAAGATCCGGCTCCGGATACTCTCCGGAATTCCGCAGCCGTTGTCGGTGACCCGCACTTCGGCGAAGGCACCCGCCTTCCGGGTCGAAATGTGGATCGCGCCCGGATTGCGGGATTCGCCTGGAACGTCCGCGATGGCGTGGGCCGCGTTCACAATGAGATTAAGGATCACCTGGTTGAACTCACCGACAACGCAGGGGACTGGCGGGAGATCCGGATCCAGATCGGTGGTTAGCTCCGCGACACACTTCCATTCGTTCCTCGACACGACGACCGTGCTCTCGATCGCGGCGTTGATGTTCGCCGCGATCAGATCCAGGGGCCCGGGGTGCGAAAACTCTTTCATCGCGCGGATGATCCGCGATACCCGCTCGACTCCCTCCCGTAACTGGCCGATCGCCTTTGGAATCTCCGCTCCCAGGTACTCGAGGTCGACCTCGTGCGGCGGACGCTTCGCCTGCAGAGCGCCGATGATCTCGCTGAAACTGTCCTCCAGAAACTTGGCGTTATCGCCAATGTATTGAATCGGCGTATTGATCTCGTGGGCAATTCCGGCCGCCAACTGTCCGATCGATTCCAGCTTCTGGGCCTGCGCGAGTTGGCGCTGCAGCATCTTGAGCTGGCTGATATCCCAGGCGACGTGGGCTGCGCCGGCGACGGTACCTTCGCGGTCTCGAATCGGAGAAATCGTGAGCAGGACATCGATGAGCGCGCCGGATTTGGTCAGGCGCGCGGTCTCCAGGTGGTGCACCCGCTCTCCCCTGCAGACGCGTTCCAGAATCGCGGCCTCTTCACTCTCGCGGCCAACAGGAAGCAGGCGGGCGAGGTCACCGCCAATCATCTCTTCGGCGGTGTATCCGTAGATGTTTTCCGCTCCGGTATTCCATGTCAGTACGCGCCCGGAGGTGTCTTTGCTGATCACCGCGGCATCGACGTTCTCGACGATGGCCGCCAGTTCTGCGTTCGCGCGTTCCGCGGCGCGAATCTCCGTGACATCCTTGGAGATCCCGAGCCTCTTGATGGGCTTGCCTGTATTGTCCCGGAGTACGAACCCGTCATCTCTTAAGTACCGGACACCCAAACCGGGAATGACGACCCGGAATTCGTTGGAGGAGTGACCGCCGTTCTCGATTTGGTCGCGGTTTGCAGCTTCGAACCCGGGCAGGTCATCCGGGTGGACCAACTTCGCGAATGCCTCCCTGGTCGGCAAATTGAGGTGAAGCGGATCACTGCCGCCGAGGATTTGAAGCCGGCCTGATTCCAGGTCTACTTCGTAGATCACATCGGCGACGCCTTCGGCCACAATGCGGAAGCGCTCCCGCGAATCTCTCAGTTCGTCCTCCGAGCGCTTTCGCTCCGTGATGTCCGTAAACATACCCAGGGCGCCGCTGAACTCGCCGTCCGGTCTGAAGAGCGGACAGGCCGAAACACTCGCCCAGACTACCGACCGATCCTTTCGATTCAGGCGGACCTCGGTGCTGACCTTCCTCCCCTTCCGAAGCGCCCCGCGCATCAACTCGATCTCCGGGTAGTCGTCACGAGCGATGAATTCGAAGATGGGATGCCCCAGCAGATCTTCCGAATTCATCGCCAGGGTTTCGAGGACTTGAGGGTTCACAAAGGTGACGGTCGAGTTCGCGTCCGTCATCCAGATTCCTTCGGCGGCGGTCTCGACGATCTTGCGGTGCAACTGCTCGCTCTTGGCCAGCGCCTCCACCGCCAGTTTTCGATCGGTGATATCGGAACTCACGCCGATCCACTTGTGAGGACGTCCCGACTCGTCGAGCAGCGTAGTCCCGCGATCCACCCAATACCGCATCGAGCCATCCGGCAGAATGCGGCGATACTCGTACGGGTGAGACGGGCGCCGGCCGGCATGCGTCTGTATCATCTCGAGCACGATACAGACGTCATCCGGGTGGACCGTGCGGATCCAGTTTTCGAACCGGCCGTCGATTGGTTCCCGGTTCATTCCCGGCAGCGCTTCGACGGGGCCGTGCAACTGCACCTGCCGGGTGTCGAGGTCCAATTCCCAGATCAGATCGCTGGCATTCTCCGCCGCGATGCGGAATCGCTCCTCGGAGGTCCGTAGAGCGGCCTCCATCGCCTTACGCTCGGTGATGTCTTCCTTGATTGCCAGGAAATGTGTGGGTATACCCTGCGCATTTCGCAGCGGGGAGATCGTCGCCGCCTCCCAGAAGAGTTCACCGTTCTTTCTTCTGTTATGGAAAGTTCCGCGCCATTCTCCGGCCTGGATGGTTTCCCAAAGCTGTTTGTACGCCTCCGGCGGCGTTTCACCCGATTTCAGGATGCGAGGATTCTGGCCCTTCAGCTCTTCAAAGGTGTACCCCGTGATCTCGGTGGTCTTGCGATTCACGTATACGATCCGCCCGCATGTGTCGGTAATCACGATACTGACGGGGCACTGCTCCACGGCACTGGAGAGGAATCGGAGACGCTCTTCGGTCCGAAAGCCTTCTTCAGTTGGCGGTGGGCCGGTAATATCGTTGTGAACCATCGGGCGTCCCTGACGTTTCGGCGCGCAGGCGCCGCAGCAGCTTTTCGGTGAGGGTCCGTAACACGCTCTCCTCGCACAGAGCGGTTTTTCCGGGTGCTTCGGAGTTGCCATCGACCTGTGACCCGGCCGGTTCGGGATCCATCCTCCCCAGCGCGCCCAGAATGTCGGGGTTGTACTCCGCGCTGTCGCAAGCCATTTTCGCCACCGCGTCTTCCCATGACAAGCCTTGACGAATCAGCCGGTCGAAGTCGTGGGCGACCCGGAGCATTTCTCCACCGAGAACGATGTGATAGCCGGCAGGAGAGGGATTCACGCTTCCGGCGTATGACTGAAACTGGCGCTCGATGATCTCGGCAACCGCGTGCAGCCGCGGCACGGTTTGCAACAACCTGGAGGCGACATGCGGATGCGACTGCACCTGCTGAAGTTCCTGGGCGGAGAGGTCTTCTCCGGAGCAGTACTTCTTGAGGGCGCTGTCGGACACGGAAATGCACCCCAGTTGCGACAGCGCCGCCGCCGCGTCGATTTCCCACGGCAGTTGGATTTGCATTTCCCGGGCGAGATGCTGGACGTAGAGGCGAATTCGCGATGTGCGGCCGAACGCGACAGGTTGAACCGCGCTGAGAATCTCGACCAGCACGTTGACGGTTCCCATCAACGTCTCGTGAAGAAGTTCCTGTTCCGCAACGACCAGGCGATACTGCGCCAGCGCGGCATCGAGTGCCGTAGTCATGATCGCGTGATTGCACGGTTTCGTCAGAAGGCGGAAGATATTTCCCTCGTTGACCGCCGCGATGGCCGCATCGAGGTCGGCATGTCCCGTCAACAGGATCCGGACCGTATTCGGGGATATCTCCTTCACTTTGGCCAGGATCTCGATCCCGGACATGCCGGGCATCTTCAAGTCGGAGACCACGGCCGCATAGGTCTTGCTGATCATGGCTTCGATTGCCTGGCCGGCCCCCTCGGCGGTGTCAATCTGGTACTCTTTCGCCAGGCTACGCTTCAAAGCACTCAAGACGTACGGGTCATCGTCCACGAATAACACGGGGTCCATTGATATACAGGTCCTTTATGACTTCATTGTTGAGGACGCCAACAGGTTGCCGCAATGTACCAAGTGGTTCGCAGGGGTAATCATAACGAAAGTTAATGCCGGACTGCGCTCGGATCATCCATGCGCGGGCTGGGCTTCCCGCTCTCGGAAATCCGCGCGGCGGAGGGATCGAACAGCCGCTGGTCTACGCTTCTCAGTTGGTAGCCGGCGGGGTCGGGATGCATGGTGAAACAATCGCTCAGGTCGGCCGCCGATGCGTCGAACAGGTTCAAGGGGGGCAGGTGCAGGAGCCGGAAAATGGTCTTCAGCAGTCCCGGAAAGCTCGTGTTCACGTGTGAGACGTAGTTCCGCTTGAACCATGGGCCGGCGCCCATCAGCACGGTGCGGTGCGCGTCGATGTGGTCCACGCCGCCCTGCGGATCGTCTTCCGTGATAAAGACGGCCATCTGGCTCCACCATTTCGTCCCGGAAAGGAACTGCAGGATACGGCCCAGCGCGTAATCGTTATCGGCGACGAACGATTCGTCATAGGGGTAGCCATCCTCGGGGCGCGCGTCGGTCATGTGGTCGTTGGGCAGATGGATGAAGAGAAACTGGGGCAGGTCCGCTCCCGTCTTAACGTACCTTTCTTCGATCTCCTGGATGAACTGCGAAGCGCGGAACTGGTCCGGGATATTCATGTTGAACCCCGGATATTGCCGCGAGGTGTGGGAATAGAGAGGCTCGGGCATCGGCATGTTGGTGAGGAAGCGGCCGCCGGTAGGCTCCAGGTCCTTGCCTTCATCGATACCCGCCAGTTCGAAGCCTTCGCCGAAATTCCGGAACGTGATCCCGTGCCGCGCGAGATGGTGCCAGATCGTGCCGCCTTCCTCCTGGTCTTCCGGATGGACCGAGGAATCGGAGCCGGCGAACAGGAGCCGGCCGGGAGCTTCACCGATTCGGAAATCCTTCTTCTGCTCGCTGTAGGAGGCCATGAGCGAGGACTCGGTCCAGACGTTGGGATAGGACCCGACCAGCCAGTGATGGCCGTCCACGCTGACGTCCGAATCGGCGTAGAAGTTGTCGCTGATGGCCCACTGGCGGGCGATCGCGTGGTGGTTCGGCGTCACGTCGACATCTCTCAGGTTCAGCCGCTTCCTCCGCCCGTCCACGTATCCGAACGTGCCCAGGCGCGCCCACTGGGGGCCGCCCATGACCGGGCCGTTCGATGCCTCGAGGATGTCGCCGAACACTTCGTCGTACGTGCGGTTTTCCTTCACGATCAGCACGACGTGCTTGACGCCGGCGGGGAGGGGGCGGGGTGGCCGGTCCACCGGGCGGAAGCCGTTGGCGCGCATCACGAAGTCGGTATGGGCTGCGAGTTCCGCCGGGCGTGGGAGCGGAAAAACCGAGAGAGTGCCCTGACGGGACTGGCTGCGTGGAAAGGCGCCGGGCGCGCCGGGTGCATTGGGCCCGCGGCCCAGGCCCCGCGCGCTGGCGACGAACACCTTGCCGCGATTGATCGCTACACGAGTGGGGAACCAGCCGGCGGGCAGATGGCCGAGCACGCGTTTTACACGTGTGTCGATCACTCCCACGGCATTGATCCCGGCTTCCGCCACCAGCAGCCATCCCGTCTGCTCATCGAATGCCAGTCCCACCGGCAGCACGCCTCGTAGTGTCTCGAGGCCCGGGATGCGAATGGGGATCTCGGCTTCGACGCGGTTGGTTGCGGCATCGATCATGGTGACCGAGTCGTTACCCGCATTCGAGACGAAGATGTGGCCGGCTGTCGCCACGATTCCCGAGGGGCTGCTTCCGCCGTTGCTCTGCGGTCCGAAGGGCACACCGGTACGGATATAGGTCTCGATTTTGGGCGCCGCCGGGTCGTTGACATTCACCACAGCCACGGAGTTCGACTCGCGGACGTTGGGATCTCCAAGGCCGGGCACGTGCACCGGACCCCGAGCGGTCGACCGCTCCGCACCCGAAACCGCCTCGGGGCTGGGGAAGCCGAATGCTGGAAAATCCAAGCCGGTGTCGCGGGCATTTTTCGGATCGGCACCGGGGATCACCTGATATTGGAACATGCCGATGTGTGTGACATATAGCTTCTTGCCGTCTGGGGAGAGGGCCAGGGCGAACGGAAGGCGGCCCACCTTGACCGATGCCAACACCTGCCGCGTCTTGACCTGGATAACCGCAACCCGGAAGTTGGCCTGATCGACGGCATAGAGGATCCCGCGGTCCGCGTCGAAAGCCAGATCGCCGCTGTAGCTATCCTGGTATCCGTCAACGTTGAGATCGATCACCCGCCGGCGGCTGGAGCCCCAATCCACCTGGCTGATGCGCCCTGAATTGCCCTCCGAGGCGAAGACGGTGTGCTCGTTGGCGAAGGCGAGGCCCATGAAAACGCCTTTCCACTCATTGTCTTCATCGGCTTCCAGCAGATCGGGAGACCGCACGGGCATCTGCCGGGCCTGCCAGTCGCCCTGCTGGTTCTGCTCGAGAAAGGTCAGGGAATTCCCCGTCTGTCCGCCATTGGAAGTGACTACCGTCCGACCGAGTGGGCTGACGGCCAGTCCGAAAGCGCCGGCGCCTGTCGGGAAAAGGTGGCCCATCGGCGCGACGATCCGGCCACCCGGCAAAATCGAGGGTCCGATGCGCCGTACGGCCTGCCGGATGCCTGCCGGCGCAGTGTACGTTTGCGCAACACTCGGGCCTGCTAACACGGTAAAAATCAAACAGAAAGGCCCAATCGTACGCACCTTATCATGATATATCCCGGTACTGCCGGTTCAGAAAGCCAGGTTTGTTTTCACAAGGACAATTGGCGCACCGACCAGATACATTTTTCCAGGCCGGTAAAGAATTCCACTCATCATAGGGGGTACCATGGGCTATATCTGAAGGCCTAGGGATGTACCCTTTATCAGTGAGCCGTGATACTTAACGGGAGTTAATCGAAAATGGACTTTCGCTCGGCGGAAACTGGCATGCGACGTGCTCGCAGGGTAATTCGCGGGTCAAAGATGCAGAGTCGACGGGCCTTAGGCCTGATGTTCCTCATTGCGACGCTGACGATGGTGCCGTTCGCAGCGGCTACTCCCCCGCGTCAACCCGATGAGGGCCAGAAGAAGCAGTCGAAAGACCAGACAAAGTCCATGACCGGCTGTATCGACGAACAGAAGGGTCGCTACCTGCTGGTCAACGACCGCAATATGGGCCCGATTGCGGATTTGGAGGCGGTTGGTTTTCCGCCGGAAGGCTTCGCCAAGTACCTAGGTCATAAGGTAACGGTGCGCGGGACGGTCACCCCGGGTGAGTCCCGCCCCACAATCAAGGTTCGCAGTATCGAGACAGTGAGCGATGTCTGCGCTCCGCAGCAGTGAATCGTCTTTGGAGGAGATAAATGGCATCCAGTCCCATAGCATTTGCGCCCCAGAAACCACTCGAAGATCCATTAGCTCACCTGCCGTGCTCCAGTATTGTCGAGTACCGGAAAGGGCAGATGATCTACAGCCAAGACCAGCCCTCTACCAGCATTTACCTGGTGATCGACGGCAAAGTGAAAGTATCGAGGCTCGCGGATGACGGCCACCAGGTGGTGGTTGACATCTACCAGCCGGACGAGTTCTTTGGTGAATCGGCCTTCCTCAACCTACCCCACCGTTCCGAACAGGCCACCGCTCTCGAAAACACGAAGCTGATGACCTGGACCACCGCGGAGATCGAGGATATTGTCATGAAGACGGCCCAGGTTGGCCGTGGCACTCCTGCAGATCCTGGTACAGCGCACCATCGACTTTACGCACCGTATCGAGAGCTTTTCCGTGGATAACATTGCACGTCGGCTGGCGCGCTCGCTGATTCGATTCTCCGAGCGGCTGGGGACCCAGGAAGACGATGGGTCGGTGCGGATGGTTCCGTTTACGCACGAACTGCTGTCGCAATACGTGGGCACATCGCGCGAGATCGTCACGCACTACATGAATCAGTTCCGCCGGCAGGGCTATCTGCGCTATTCCCGCAAGGGCATCATCCTGTATCGCGATGCTTTCCGGGAATGGTTACGACAGAACTGCTGAGGATCGGCTCCCGCCGAGAAGCACAACGAGGCCTGCTCCCACGGGGCCGCGGCTCCTATCCAAAGCCGCGGCCGTGAGGGTGTGGGCCTTATTCATTTTCAGGCGGAGATAGCGCGGCTAACTGCGCATGCGCAGCAGCAGGTAGAGCCCCACCAGCGCAAACACCACGTCGGGCGACCATGCGGCCATGGCGGGCGGGAGCAGGCCTACGTTGCCGACCTTCTCGAACAGCGGCTGAATTCCGAGATAGGCGATTGCGATCACGATGCTGGCGCCGATCCCCGTCATGGCTCCCCGATTTCCCACCAGGAAGCCGAACGGCACCGCGATCATGGCCATGATCAGTGCGAATAACGGATTAGCGAATTTCAGATAATACTGCACCTGCAGCTTCCGCGTATCCACCAGCCCGGTCTGCTGTAAGCCGGCGATATAGCGATCCAACTCCAGGAAATTCATCTGTTTTTCCTGCACCGCCTCGCGCAGGAAATAGTCCGGCGTCTCGGTCAGTTCGGGAAAGGTCGTGGCCTGGAAGGTGCGGAGCGGCGGAACCCGCTGGATGCCGCGGAAGTCGCTGCTCCACCCGTCCTCGAAGATCCAGGCGTTCACCGGGGCGCTCCAAAAGGCACGCTTGGCCTGAATCTGGCGCGTCAGCCGGAAGGTATTCGGGTCGAGTTCGAAGACGCTTACCTCTACCATCACCCTTTCGGCGGGGTCGAAGTACCTGTAGTAGTAGATCCGCGAGTCCTTGCCCATGATCCACTTGCGGTTGGGGTTGAGGTAGGTCTGCTTGGGGCGCCCCTTGATCTCGTCGCGCAGCGCGTCCTGCTTGCGGTTGGCGCTGGGCACGTAGGAGAAATCGAACCCGAACAGGGCGCCGCTGAAGAGTGTGCTCACGATCAGGATCGGTGTGGCGAGCCGGTACAGGCTCACGCCGCACGCCTTGAAGGCCGTGACCT
The DNA here is from genome assembly GCA_963778675.1 of Bryobacterales bacterium. Classification (GTDB taxonomy): domain Bacteria; phylum Acidobacteriota; class Terriglobia; order Bryobacterales; family Bryobacteraceae; genus CAWCDJ01. The sequence goes on along the minus strand of CAVZVI010000013.1, from coordinate 582,761 downwards.
CGTTCTGCTTGCTGAGCACCCCTAGGGTCACCAGTACCGCAACCAGCACGCTGATAGGCAGCAGCTTATAAACCTGCAGGGGGATCAGGAAGAACAGGTAGGTGAACATGGTCACGAGCGAGCTGTTCCGCAGCATGTCGCCCATGAGCTCGAAAAAGTTGTAGACCTCGGCCATCGAGACGAAGCTCGCCAGCACCACCAGCATGTAGAAGAGAAAGTTGGAAAGGATGTAGGTGTCGAGAATCTGCGGCAGCAAAGGAAGGCGCCACCCCGAAAGGGGTGCGGCGCCCGGTACGCGTTTGGTCCGGCTCTTCAGGTGGTCGAACAGGCGCCCGAAAAGGTTTCGCATGCCCGTCAGCAGGTCGCGGTCGCCGGGGCGCTCCATGCGATAAAGGAACAGGATGCCGGCCAGGCCGAAGACTACGTCGGGGAGCCAGATGGCCAACGGAACCGGAAGGGTCCTCTGCTTGGCCACCCCGACCAGCGAAACCGAGGAGAGGTAGTAGCCGAAGAACGCCAGGAAAATCGCGTTGACGTAGCCCGCCGACTTCCCTCCCTTGCGCGTGGAGACGCCGAGCGGAATGCCGACCAGGGCCAGCGCGATGCACGCCAGCGGAAGGGCGAACCGGTTGTTGAGTTCGACTCCGACCTCGATCCAATCGGGCCCGCGATAATGCATCAGTTGGCTGGTGCTCATGGCGCTCGACGCCAGCGGCCTCTGCTCCGGCGGTTTCAGATCGAGCGCGATCGTCTTAATCGGCGCGGCCTCGTCGTGGGCGACACCGTCCTTCCCCATCTCGTGGGTAGAGTAGTCGCGCATCTGGAGCTGGATGCGGTTGTTCCGGGTGTCGGAGGTGGCGAGCGCCATGCGCGCCACCGTGATCATCGGGCCGTCCGCCTTTTGGCCCAGGCCGGCCTTGCGCTTGTCCGGCTCGGTCACGTCCGCCAGGAATACCGGGTGCCAGACCACCGGGTCGCCGGGTCGAACGTCGCCGACATAGAGGATGGTATTCGGGAAGTCTTCGTCGAAGATTCGCGGCTGAATCTCGGCGGAGATCTGGTTGGCGATCAGGCGGTTCAGGATTTCCGTGCTCTTGCGCAGCGAGTAAGGCGTGAGCCGCAGGGAAGCCAGGCCCGCCAGCGCCGTGCCCATGACGGCGAATGCCAGCACTGGAGCGATCACGCGACGGCTGGAAACCCCGGCCGCCCGCATGGCCGTGATCTCGCCGTCGCTCGCCATCCGGCCCAATCCGATCAGAATCCCCACCAGCACGCCGAACGGAATGGTCAGAGGCAGCACGGGCGGCAACGTGAGGGCAAACAGGCTGGCGATGGTTTTGGGATCGGGGTTGCTGCCGACCAGCACTTCGAACAGCCGGTCGATCTTCTGCAGGAAGACGACGGACGTAGCGAGCAGCGTCCCCAGCACGCTGCTGGTGAAGATCTCCCGGAAAACGTAACGGCTGAGAAGGCGGAGCACGGCGTTTCCTAACGCGTCATCTCCGGCGCCGGAACCACCGGCAGCTTGGGCAGTTCCTCCTCCACCGGATGGAGCTCCAGATCGTCGATCAGGATCGACGGCGCCACTACCGTAGCTTCGGAGGTGAACCCGGAAGCACCCATCAGCGCGAACGGCGCCGCACTGTCCAGATACTCGAAAGCCGTGGCGTCATCGCCGGCCGCCAGGATGTCTTTCAGCGAGCGAACGTTCAGGCCGCGAAAACGCAGGCCGCGAACCAGCTCTTCGCGCCCGTCCGGAAACACTTTGTATACCAGAATCGGCGTGCTGACCGGGCGGCTGCCCTGCGCGTTCATCAGTGCGCGCCGCACCTCGTCGATCGAAGCCGAGGACGGGTAATCCATCTTGCGCACAATAACGCCGTACGGCTTACCGCGCGCCTGGCACAACTCGATCAGCTTCTTCTTCAGCTCCGCCGGCGTTACCGCGTCGGATGCCTTTACGAACAGGTTGCTGAGGCTGGCGATATCGGCGCCGAAAGGGCCGGGCAGCCGCGCGCGTCCGTTCGACCCGTCATAGCCGCGGACCGGCTGCCGGGTGAGCAGGTATCCCTTCAGCACGCCCTTATCGACGAGGTGCAGCGGCACGGGCACGACACCCTCCCGGTCCACATCGTATGAGCCGAACAGGCGGCGCCCGCGCCATTCCGTCTGCGTGGGGTCGTCCACCACGTCGAACGAATCGGGCAGCACGCGCGCGCCCACGCGGCCTTCCAGTTCGCTCGGCTGGAAGCCGCCGCCGCGTCCGCCGTCCACCACCGGGCGGCGGTTGAGCGCCAGGTTGCGGCCCAGCACTTCGGCCAGAATTTGCGCGCCTGCCACTCCTTCAAACAAAACGGGCCCGTTATAGTCCTCGCCCTTAGGGGCGTGGGCCAGAGCCACCACGTTCTCCGCGAGCGTCTTGATGCCGCGCGTCAACTCCACGTCGGGCGGCAGGCCGGAAGCTTCCACTGCGTGGAACGTCACGGCGTCCCGGACGCTCATGCCGTCGGAAGCCTGGGCGATCGCGCGCGCCCGCAGATAGGTGACATCCTCCGGCTCCCGGACCACCGTGCCTTCCGAATTGACCAGCGTGAATCCACCGACGCCGGCCTGCATCTCGATGCTCGAGTTCTTGACCTCGGGGTAGGCGTCGAACAGCGCGGAAAGGTCGCGCACGCGCTTCGTCCAGGCGTCCTCGTCGATCGTGAGCTTGCGGAACGGGGTGATGTGCTGCACCGGCTGGGCATGGGCGAAATCGGCCAGTTGGTCGCTCTGGTTCAGGTTGCGTACGGCGGCGCGCTTGCGGGACAGCGTCTCCACGGCCGACTTGTAAGCCGAATCGGTCTCGAGCCACAGAAAGCGGCGCAGCACGGGGTAGGAATCGCCCAGCGGGAAGCGGCCCAGGTTGTAGCGGCTGCCGAAGTTGAATCCGCTGCCGGTGAAATTGCTGTTGTCGAACTGGTAATCGCCGACTCGAACCCGCACTTCCGGCTGGCGGCCATCCTCGTGGCGCCGGGTCAAGAGGCCGCCGAGGCTGGCCGATACCGAGAAATTTTCGGCCTGGTCAACCAGGTACTGAATGAAGTAGGGCTTCTCCAGGTTGGAGACCGACATCTTGCGCGAACGCTCGATCTCGTCGCGCATCGCCTGTATCTCGTCGTCCTGCGGGGGGGCCTGGCTCCAGGCGATGGCGGCGCCGAGCGCCAGGACTGCCGCGCCACCGGCTATCGCCGCGCGGTTCATCGCCGCCCTCCTTCCATAGTGGATGGCTCGGGCAGCAGCGGCGGCCGGTCGTTCGACTTGGCCTTCTTCTCGATCTCGATCTCGGAAACCAGGATCGCCGGCGAGACCGCCGAGACCGGCACGCTCCCCGATTCGGCGCCGCAATAGCCGTTGAAGACTTCCTGCTTATCACCCGTGGCCAGGATCTTGGAGAAACTGGCAAGGGGCGTTCCGACGATATCGGCGCCGCGCACCAGTTCGTCCGGCCGTCCGTCCGGGTAGACCCGGTAAACGATCACCGGGATCACCTTGAAGGCCTGCAGGCCGGCCCGCGCGGTCGTGGTGAATCCGCCGGTGATGTCGCGGAAATAGAGGCCGTACGGTTTGTTCTGGCGCTTCACTTCCTCAATCAGCATCTGGCGCAGGCGGGCCTCCGGCACCGCGTTCGTCGATTCCACGATCAGGTTGGACTGCCGCGAAACCACTTCCAGCCCGGGCTGCCGGCGGCCGTGGCCGTTGGAATGGTCGAAGCCCTTGATGGGCGACCGCGACATCAGGAACGTCTCGAGCACGCCTTTATCGACCGCCGTGACGGGGCGCGCCTTGACCCCCTCGTCGTCGTAGTCGTACCAGCCGTTCAGGTCGATGCCGTCGATCTTCCGCCGCGTCGGGTCGAAGATCACGGAAAGGAAATCGGGCAGCACCTTGGTGCCCACGCTCTTGGTGAAGGTCTGGCCCTCGCTCTCGTCCTTCTGCCGGTGGCCCTCCACGCGGTGTCCGAAGATCTCGTGGAAAAAGACGCCGGCCGCGCGCCCGGAGAAGATCGCCGGCCCGACGAACGGCTCCGCTTCCGGAGCCCGCAGCAGGTTCGTAACGTCGGTGGCGACGCGGTCCACGGCCGCTGTCAGGGTCTTATCGTCGGGCAGGCCGGCGGGATCCACCGCCTCGAAGGTTTCGTAGCTGCTGAGGTCCGTGCCGTCTGACGCCTTGGCCGAGGCGGAAATGGAAACCCGGGCGAATCCGCGGCCGTGCTCGATGCTGGCGCCCTCGGTGTTGACGAAGTAGCGGGTGTCGGTCTGAGCCGATACGGAGACGTGCGAAGTCAGCACATGCGGATAGTTGCCGAAGCGCGCCGAAAGCTTGCGGGTGCGGTCGCGCCATTCGTCCTCATCCATACGCAGCCTGGGCAGCGCCTCGTGCGCGACCTCCGGCTTCTCCGCCGAAAAGTCGTCCGAATCGTCCGCGGCCGCCACCTTGACCTGGGTATTGGTCTTGATGCGGATGAACCGTTCGGCGGCGGCGCGATAGGCGCGGTCGGTTTCCAGCCACAACCGCCGTTTGATGGAGTTGGGGACGTCCTCGAAGGTAATCAGCGCGCCGGAGGTGAACTGTCCGCGGTCGTTCCGCACGCGGTGGTAGTTGTCCAGTTTGGGCGAGCCCACCCGCACGGAAACGTCGAGTGACCGCGTCTTGCCGCCGCTCGCGCCGTCCACCACGCCGAGCGTCGCCGACAGCGCGCGGTAATCGACCTCCGTGATTTCATAGCTGAGGAAGTAAGGAGGAGGGTCGGCCTTCTGCTTCATGACCGCAAAATTGCGGGTCAATTCCTGAGCCATCACATCCAGCAAAGCCGGAGAACGATCCGCTGCGGTCGACGCCACGGAAAACAGGAGCGCGAACAGGGGACAAATCAAACGAGTCAAGTGATTAGGATATCATTGCGGGCGCTCGTTCACCGTTGCGCCCCCGGCCCTCGGCCTATTGCGCGCTGCTTCACACATCCGCCGCCGGTTTCTTGACCCAGTCTAGGTTTAGAACTAATCTAAAGTCGTTAGCGGATAACGCTGGAGGAAAACGCCATGGGAAAAGTCGCCAGACAGGTTGTGGAACAGGCAGGCGTCAATGTTGACGTTCTCATCGACAAACTGGTGCGCGCGGCGGGCGCCGAATTCACGACGTTCTATTACTACACGATCCTCCGTGTCAACGCGATCGGATTCGACGGCGAAGGTCTGAAAGAGATTATCGAAGATGCCCGCATCGAAGACCGAAATCACTTCGAGGCTCTGACTCCGCGGATCTATGAACTGGGGGGCGCGCTGCCTCGCGATATCCGCGGATTCGCCGACGTGGCCGGTTGTCCCGACGCGTATCTGCCGCAAAACCCGCGCGATATGAAGGCCATGCTGGGCGTGCTCGTCGAAGCGGAGCGTTGCGCGATCCGCACCTACAACGAGATCTGCAACATGACGTTCGGCAAGGACCACCGCACTTACGACCTCGCGCTGGCGATCCTGCACGAGGAGGTCGAGCACGAAGCTTGGTTCTCGGAGTACCTCAGCGAAGGGCCCTCCGGGCACTTCCGCCGCGGCGCTCCCGGCACGTCCCCGTATGTCAGCCGCTTCATGACGGCCGACTTCAAGTAGCGGCCGCGCTCGGGCCGCATGCCGCTTTACAGGCTGGGCGGGGTGGACGAGATTCCGCCCGGCCGCACGAGATACTATGTGGTCGGGGGCAGGCCCGTGCTCGTGGCGAATTGGGAAGGCCGGATTTTCGCACTGAGCGGGATTTGCCCGCACCGCTCCAATCCTCTGGAGGGAGCGGCTCTTTGGGGCCACTTGGTGGACTGCCCGTGGCACCATTTCCAATATGATGTACGTACCGGGGAGAACTACTTCCCGAAAAATGTCTACCCGGAAGATCTTCCCGTCCTCCAGAAGCAACTGGAGCCGCTCAAGACGTACCGGGTGGAATTGCGAGGTTCCGAGATATGGGTGGAGCTGGATTGAGCCTGGCGGAGCGGCACTCGAAGCCGAATGCTCCGCTGCTGCCGGCCGCTGAACTGGCCGTTTTGCACGAACAACTCGCCGACTGGAAAATGCCCGGAGACCGGCGATTGTCGAAGACTTTTCTGTTTCCCGATTTCCAGAAGGCCCTGGATTTTGTCAACCGCGCCGGCGCCATCGCCGAGCAGGAGGGCCATCACCCGGACCTCCACCTGGCTTGGGGGCGGGTGGATGTGACGACCTCCACCCATGACGCGGGCGGCCTCACTGAGAACGATTTCATACTCGCCGCCCGGATCGACCGTGCGTTCTCCAACCGCTGACCCCTGCCATGGTCGACGCGTGCCGGCGAATGCTGCTCCCGCCGCTGCTCGCCGCCATAGCTGGCCTCAATCACCGGGTGAAGGCGGACTTGCGCCAGTTGCGCGAGGTCGTCTGAAGGGGTCTGCTAAACGGTATCGTAGGTGGCTGCGACCAGGCCTTTCTCCCTCAATCCGGAAAGAGCCAGCCCGTACCGGCCGCGGATGCCCGTCTTTTCGAAAATATGCTTGAGGTGAATCTTGACGGTGCCGGTACGGATACCCAAGGCGCCGGCGATGTCGCGGTTCTTCATGCCGCGTTCCACCAGTTCCACCACTTCCAGTTCGCGCGCCGTCAGCGCCGAACGGTGCGGCCGTGCGGGCCAGTCGGAATCGGCGAGAACGCCATCCTCAATCCAGGTGGAACCGGAGCTCACCGTCCGCAGGCAGTGCAACAGGGTGGGAATCGTCGCGGTCTTGCGGATTACCCCCGAACCTCCGGCCTGAAGCAGGCGCAGGGCCTCGGACTCCGTGAAGGTGGAGCCCCAGATCAACACCGCCGTCTCGATTTCCGGCGCGCGCAGCACCTTGAGCAGATCCATCAAAGCGTGCAATCCAAAGGACTTGTCCAGGATCGTGATTGCTGGCTGCAGTTCTCGAATCGATTCGAAGGCGTCTAATAGAGATGTCCCGGCCGCGACTACGCGCAGCTCTTCACCCGGTTGTAACAGACTGCGCAAGCCCTCGATCGCAACCGGCTCTGTATCAAATACCGCTACCGTATCCACAGGTCCATTCTTTGCGTGCCGCCCCTGGCGGCCGCCCGATATCTTTATCGACCTGAATCTCTGATTCGATTAGTGGCGGCAGCCGGGGGGCAATCTCAGAATTCACCTGGGGGAGCGGACGGCGACGCTGCCCAGAGGATATTCGGCGAGGTCGATCCAGACATTGCCGATGGTGTTCTGCACGAACACGGCACGGTCGGCGCGAAACTGCTTTGGACCTGGGAATTCCTTCCAGCGCCGGGCCGCCAGCTCGAAGGCGGCCGGCACGTCGTCGTGCGGCACTTCCTGGGCCAGCGTGATGTGCGGATGATAAGGAAAGGGCTCGCTGTACTCCAGGGCGCCGGCGTTCATCGCCGAATGCATTCCGCGCAGCTCCCGGGCCCCGGCCCCGACCTCGAGATAGATGACGTCGGTGCTGGGAAAAACCCCGATCTCGGTGAGTTCGACATCGAAGGGCGGCCAGGTTTCGGCAAGGGCCTGCACCTGGCGCGAGGCCGCCAGCCAGTCGACCAGGAGAGGCCGCGGCGGCAGCACGCTGACGTGTGCGTGCGGATTATAGTGCGGCACCAGCTCGCGCCGCAGATCGTCCAGAAAAGCGCCCAAAGGCCCTGGAATATAAATGACGAGCGCGAAGACGTTCAGCCGCTCCTCTGGCGGGATACGGCGTGCGCGCCCGTTCGGATCTAAACCCATGCAACTTCTATGGTACTCGTTTTGTAGTATTCTGTACGGCCGGTGCCGTTCGCCCCGAAGGTGCCTGCTACGCTGAAAAGGATGTCCTCTTCCATCGTGCAGAATCCCCTGCAACAAGTTCAGTTCCGTATTCCGTTCGACCGCATCCAGGCTTCCGATGTCGCTCCGGCTACCACCGCCCTGCTGAAAGAGGCGCGCGAGCGCCTGGATGCCATCGCCGCGCAACCGGGGGAGCCCACCTTCGAAAAGACGATGCGGGCGCTCGATGAGCTTACCGAGCCGCTGGATTACGCTACCGGAATCGTGCGGCACCTGGAATCGGTGGCCACCTACCCCGAATTGCGGGCCGCCTACAACCAGATTCAGCCGGAAGTGAGCGCGTTCAATACCGGCATCCCGCTGCACTCGGGGCTCTGGCAGGCCATCAAGACCTTCGCCGGCACCCCGGAGGGCCGTGAGCTGGCCGGCGAGCGCCGCCGCTACCTGCACAAGACCATGGACACGTTCCGCCGGCACGGCGCCGACCTCGACCCTGAGGGCAAGAAGCGCCTCGAAGAGATCGATGTCGAGCTGACCAGGCTCACCACCCGGTTTGCCGAGCACGTGCTCGATTCCACCAATGCTTTCGAGCTCCTGATCACTCGCGAAGCCGATCTGGCGGGCCTGCCGCCCACCGCCGTGGCCGCCGCGCGGGAGAGTGCCCATCGTAAACAGAAGGAAGGCTGGCGGTTCACGCTGCAGGCCCCGGACTATTTCGCGGTGCTGACCTATCTCGACAACACCGCCGTCCGCCGCCGGTTGTACGAAGCCTATGCCGTACGCGCCACGGAAGGCGAGCGCGATAACCGTCCGCTGATCGTCCGCATCCTCGAACTCCGGCGCGCCAAGGCACTCCTGCTGGGCTATGCGGATTTCGCCGACCTGGTGCTGGAGGACCGCATGGCGCACAGCGGCTCCCGCGCTATGGCCTTCCTGGAAGACCTGAAGAGCAAGACCGAACAGCGCTTCCGCGAAGAGAACCAGGAGTTGCTGGAGTTCCGCCGCTCGATCGAGGGTCCGTCCGCGCCGGCTCTCGAACCGTGGGACGTCTCCTATTACGCCGAAAAGCAGCGCGCCGCCCTATACGATTTCGATGAGGAGGCGCTTCGGCCTTACTTCCCCCTCGACAGCGTCACCAAGGGCCTGTTCGGCCTGGTGAACCGGCTCTACGGGATCTCCGTCACCGAAGAGAGCGGGGTGCCGGTCTGGGATCCCCAGGTCCGCTACTACAACATTCACGACGAGGCGGGCACGTTCCTCGGCGGCTTTTACGCCGACTGGTATCCGCGCGAGAACAAGCGCCAGGGAGCCTGGATGGATTCGCTGATCACCGGCGGGCCGGCCGCCGCCGGATTCCGCCCCCACCTGGGCCTGATCTGCGGCAACCTGACGCCCCCGGTGGGCGGCAAGCCGGCGCTGATTACGCACCGGGAAGTCGAAACCATTTTCCACGAGTTCGGCCACCTGCTGCATCACTTGCTGAGCCGCGTGGAACTGCGCGCCCTGGCGGGAACCAACGTGGCCTGGGACTTCGTCGAGCTTCCTTCGCAGATCATGGAGAACTGGTGCTGGGAGCGCGCTGCCCTCGACCTGTTCGCGCGCCACTGGGAGACCGGCGAACCGATCCCCGAAGAGCTGTTCCAGAAGATGAAGCGGGCGCGCACCTTCCGGGCCGCCAACGCGCAGATGCGGCAGCTCGGCTTCGGCTTCGTGGATCTGCTGCTGCACGTACGCTACAACCCGGAGCACGACGGCGACCCGGTGGCCTACACGCGCCGCGTGCTGCAGGAGTTCAGCCCGGCGCCCCTGCCGCCGCAGCACGCCATGATCGCCGCGTTCAGCCACCTGTTCGGCAACCCGGTGGGCTACGCCGCCGGCTACTATTCGTATAAGTGGGCCGAAGTGCTCGACGCCGACGCCTTCACGCGGTTCCGCGACGCCGGCATCTTCAGCCGCCAGGTGGGCACCGAATTCCGCACCAACATTCTGTCCAAGGGCGATAGCGAGGATCCGGCGGAGCTCTACCGGCGCTTCATGGGGAGGGAGCCCGATCCCCAGGCGCTGCTGGTGCGCTCCGGCCTTGCAGGGTAGGCCGCGGCGCCGAAGGCGCGCGCCGGTTACCGCCCCAGTGCCAGCCGGTCCGCCAGAACCGGCGGCAGCCCCGAGTTGCGGATCTTTTGCTGTGCCGTGCCGACGTCGTAGGGCACCCGGCAGTAGGTCAGCATCTGCGCATCCGAATCGTACAGCGCGTAGGCGGCGCGGGGATCGCTGTCGCGCGGCTGGCCTACGGACCCCGGGTTGATCAGGTAGGCGCACTGGGGGTCGATCTCCATCACCTGGCGGTCGCTGCGGAGCGAAGTGTGCGGTAAGATCTCCACGCGGGAGTGGTTCCAGATGAAGCCGCCCTGCACATGGGTGTGGCCGAAAAAAGCCATGCGGGTCTCCAGGTATCCGAACGCCTGCCCCGCTTCTTCAGCGGCAATCACGTATTCATCCTCGTCGAAGGGTGAGCCATGCACCACCTGGATCCCGTTGTGGATGAGAGGCCCGCGCGGCAGGTCGCGGGTCCATTCGGCGTTGGCCGGCGTCAACGCGCCGAGCGTCCAGAGGGCCGCGGAGCGGGCTACCGGGTTGAACCATTCCAGGTCATCCTGGCCGGTGCAGGCTTTGTCGTGGTTTCCTCGCACCGTGACCGCGCAGTGCTCGCGAACCCACTCGACCACGGCGTTGGGGTCCGCCCCGTATCCAACCAGGTCGCCGCAGCACAGCGCCTCGTCATAACGGGTCCCGGCATCCCGGATCACCGCATCGAGGGCTTCCCAGTTGGCGTGAAGGTCGCTCAGTATCAGATAGCGCACAGAGGATTCAGTCTATGCCTTTCTAAGCCGGAGCAGGGAGATTTCCGGGGGCGCGCCGATGCGGACCGGAATTCCGATGGTGCCGATCCCGCGCGTAACATACGCCGCCGCTCCGCCCGAGCGATAAAGGCCGCGGATGAAGGGAGTGAAGAACCGGGCCGGGTTGATGGACTGGTCCAGAATCTCGACCGAGACCTGCCCGCCATGTGTGTGACCCGCAAGCAGCAAATTATAGCCCTGATGAGCCGCCACCGGAAACACGTCCGGATTATGCGAGAGCAGAACGTTGACCGCGCCGGGCTCTACCAGCCTGTCCGCCCCAGCCAGGTATCGCCTGCTCGACGACCAGGGCTGATAGTCCACGCCGGCCAGGTTCACGACCGAGTTCCCGAAGTGGAGGGGCGCCGCCTCCCCGCGCAGGAAGCGGATACCCGCGCGCGCACCGGCCGCTGCCGTGTAATTCTCCACCCGTGCGTAGCGCTCGTGGTTACCCATACAGCCCCAGATTCCCGAATCGGACTTCAGCCGCGCCACCTGGCGGATGCAGGCATCCAGCGGATCGCCGCGGGAGGAAATCAGGTCGCCCGTCACTACCGCGAGGTTGGCCTTCAGCTCGTTGGAACTGTCGATTACCCGCGCCAGGTCCCGTTCACTCAGGAAGGCGCTCAGGTGAATGTCGCTGAGCTGAAGAATCCGCAGGCCGTCCAGATCCGCGGGCAGGCCGCCGACCGGCACATCCACTTCCTGTACCTGGAAATTGAGCCGCTCCACGAACGATCCGTAGCCGAGCACCAGCACCGGCGCGGCCATCAGGGAGTTGCCGGCCGTCTTCAGCGCGTTCCTGCGGCCGGGGTTCACCGGCTCCCCGAGCTGTTTGGTGATCCAGCACCAGGCCGCGTGGATCGTGACGACTACACCGGCGATCGCGAAGTACATGATGGTCAGGGCGCCCGCGAACGGCGTTACGCGCGGAGACAGCCCCAAGACCGAGATGACTTCCGAGTAGGAGACGGCAAACCCCAGCGCCAGCAGGATGTTCAGCAGCACAACCGCGATCCGGGCAGTCCCCAGGCGCGGACCGGAAAGCCGTTTCCGCGCGGCCCGCAACAGCAGAATCGTGACCCGCCATTGAATCAAGACAAAGGTAGTGGTGACGATGAAGTCCAGAGAATAAATCACGCGGGAAACCCAAGCTCTTCTGTCCTATTATGACATCCAGGCATTCACCAGGATGGCGATGGCCGCCGCGGCCGCGGTTTCCGCGCGCAGCACCTGCGTGGAGAGCGACACCGGCTGCCAGCCCGCCACTACCGCGCGCTGCCGCTCGGGGTCCGTCCAGCCGCCTTCGGGCCCGAGCAGCAGAGCCGCGGTGTCGTTCGGCGTACGGGCATCCGGCAGCATCCGCCACAAGGGCGGCGCGGCCGCTTCGTCCAGGAAGTAGCGGAACTTCGCGTCTTCCGCCAGGCTTTGGTCGAAGCGCATCGCGGGACGAATCTCCGGCGCCTGCAGCCGCCGGGCTTGCTGGCTGCTCTCTTTCGCCACCCGGTCCCACCGGTCGGCGCGCTTCCGCGAGGCCTCGAACAGTCCTCTCTCCGACCGCGCCGCCTGCACCGGTACGATGCGCTCGACTCCCAACTCGGTCGCCTTCTCCACCATCCACTCGAAGCGGTCGAACTTGATCAGCGCGGCGCACAGGGTGATGCGCAGCGGCGGCGCCTTCGATTCCACCGGCTCGATCACACGAAATGCCACACGCTCCGGCTGCGCCTCGACGATCTCCGCCAGGTAGGCGGCCCGGCGGTCGGAAATCTCATAGAGTTGCCCGGGCTGGGCGCGCAGCACGCGAGCCAGGTGCCGCGCATCTTCGCCGCGCAACTCCGCCGCGCCGCCGCTCACGGCATCCACAAAGAATCTGCGCCTTGCCAAGATACTATTTCACTACAATCGAGTTTATGATTGCTCTGCTGCGCGGCGTGCTGCTCGAGAAGCACCCCAACCAGGTCATTGTGGAAACCGGCGGGGTGGGCTACGACGTCATCATCCCGGTCTCCACCTTCACCCACCTGCCCGATCCCGGTACGGAGGTGCGCCTGCGCGTGCATACCCACGTCCGCGAGGATGCGCTGGCGCTTTACGGCTTTCTCACGCAGGACGAGAAAGGCCTCTTCGAAAAGCTGATCGGCGTGAGCGGCATCGGACCGAAGCTGGCGGTAACGATTCTCTCCGGCCTGGCCGCGCCGGACCTGATCCACTCCATCCGCCGCGGCGAACTGGACCGCCTGGTCCGCATCCCGGGCATCGGCAAGAAGACCGCTGAGCGTATGGTGCTGGAACTCCGCGACAAACTCCCGCCGTCCACCGGCGAGGAGCCGCAATCGGCTGCCGCGCCCGCCCTCTCGCCGGTGGATCAAGACGTGCTCTCGGCTCTCCTCAATCTCGGCTGCGGCCGGCCGCAGGCGGAAGCCGCGGTGCGCAAGGCCAAGGCCGCCGGGCCCGCCGCCGAGTTCGAGCCGCTCTTTCGCCGGGCTCTCGAACTGGTACGGTAAGCTGGTAGCACAATGCCCGACCGGGAACTGATTTCCGGCGACCGCCAGGCCGAGGATCTGCAGTTTGAAGCGGGGCTCCGCCCACGCCGCCTGGCGGATTTCACCGGACAAACCAAGTTGAAGGAGAACCTCTCCATCGCCATACAGGCCGCCCGTATGCGCGGCGAGGCGATGGACCACGTCTTGCTTTACGGTCCGCCCGGCCTGGGTAAAACCACGCTCGCCTCGATCATCTCCGAAGAGCTGGAAGTGCCGTTCACCACCACCTCCGGACCGGTCCTGCAGAAGAAGCTCGACCTCACCGGCATTCTCAGCAACGTCCGCCTGCACCAGGTCTTTTTTATCGACGAAATCCACCGCCTGCTGCCGGACGTGGAAGAGATGCTCTACTCGGCGCTCGAGGATTTCCGCGTGGATATCCTGGTGGGCACCGGCCCCGGCGCGCGCACCGTCTCGCTCCCGATGCCGAAGTTTACGGCCATCGGCGCCACCACGCGGCAGGGCCTGGTCAGCGCACCGTTGCGCGGCCGGTTCGGCCTGGTGCTGCGGCTCGATCCCTACACCACCGCGGAGTTGAAGACCATCGTGAACCGGTCGGCCAAATTGCTGGCCGTCGAGATTGAAGACGGCGCCGCCGACGAAATCTCCCGCCGCTGCCGCGGCACCCCGCGCATCGCCAACCGCCTGCTGCGCCGCGTCCGCGACTATGCCCAGGTGCGCGCCGACGGCCGCATCACCCAGCCGGTGGCGCAGACGGCGCTCAACCTGCTGGATGTCGACCGCTACGGCCTTGACGAGATCGACCAGAAGATCATGCTCACGATCCTCGAGAAATACCGCGGCGGCCCGGTCGGCGTGAACACCATTGCGGCCTCCATTTCCGAGGAGGCGGACACCATCGAGGAGGTCTACGAGCCGTACCTGATCCAGCTCGGCTTCCTCAACCGCACGCCGCGCGGACGCGTGGCCACCGAGCAGGCGTACGACTACTTCAAGGTGAAGCGGCGTATCGGCAGCGACGTGCAGCCGGGGCTGTTCTGAAACTCGTATACCTCAGTCTCGGGTCTAATATTGGCGACCGCGAATCCAATCTGGGGGCCGCCCTCGACCGTCTGTCCAATCCGGATGTGCGCATCCTTCGCACCTCTCCCATCTACGAGACCGAACCCCTCGACTACACCGACCAGCGCTGGTTTCTGAACCTGGTAGCCGAAGCCGAAACCACGCTCTTCCCGATGCAACTGCTTTCGCGTACCGCCAAGATCGAGCGTGCGCTCGGCCGTGTGCGCACCGTGTCCAAAGGCCCGCGCGTCATCGATATCGACATCCTGCTCTATGGCCGCGCCGTCATCCGCACGCCGCGCCTCGAAGTGCCCCATCCGCGGATGGCCGAACGCCGCTTCGTGCTCGTCCCCCTCGCCGACCTCGTTCCTGACTTGCGCCATCCCGTCACGCACCGCTCAGTGAGCGAGATGCTCGATGCCGCGCCTCCCGAAAAGCTCCGGCTGTTACACTCGTAGTTCCAGGTGCAAGACCTCTACGCCGCACTGAAGCGCTACTGGGGCTACGATTCGTTCCGCCCCATGCAGGAGCGTATCGTACAGAGCCTGATGTCCGGCAACGACGTGGCCGTCGTGATGCCTACCGGGGGCGGCAAGTCCCTCTGCTACCAGCTTCCGGCGCTGGTTTCCGGGCAGACCGTGGTGGTGATCTCGCCGCTCATCGCGCTCATGCAGGACCAGGTGGCCCAGCTCGCCGACATGGGGATTCCCGCCGCGGTGCTCAATAGCTCCCAGCCGGCCGAGGAGCAGCGCAACGTCATGCGCGCCGCCGCGCAGGGCGCCTTCCGGCTGCTCTATCTGTCGCCCGAGCGCCTCGCGCGCCAGGATACCATCGCCTGGCTGCAAAAGGTGCCGCTGGCCTTTTTCGCCATCGACGAAGCTCACTGCATCTCCGAGTGGGGCCACGAATTCCGGCCCGAATACCGCCAGCTCAGCTCGCTCCGGCAGCACTTTCCCGACAAGCCCATCGCCGCTTTCACCGCCAGCGCCACGCGCCGCGTGCGGCACGATATCCTCGAACAGCTCCAGCTCCGCGACCCTCACAAGTACATCGCCAGCTTCCACCGCGCCAATCTCCGCTACGTGGTGCACCAGTGCGAGAAGGGGACGCAATCGAAGCTGCTGCTCAAGGCCCTGCGATCCTACGAAGGCGAGAGCGTCATTGTCTACGCTCCCACCATCGCGGAAGTGGAGCGCACCGTGGACTTCCTCGGCGACCACCGCATCCCCGCTGTCCCCTATCACGGCCAGATGGAGACCGCCGCGCGCCGGCGCAACCAGGAGCGCTGGATGAACGACGAGGTGCGCGTCCTGGTGGGCACCATCGCCTTCGGGCTGGGAATCAACAAGCCCGCCGTCCGCGCGGTGATTCACCTTTCCCTGCCGAAATCCATCGAGCAGTATTACCAGGAAGCCGGGCGCGCCGGCCGCGACGGGCTGCCTTCCGACTGCGTCCTGCTCTGGCAGTTGAAGGACACGGCGCTGCTGGCGTACTTCATCAACCAGCTTCAGGACCCCGAGGAGAAGGATCGATCCTGGCAGCGATACCGTACTATCCGCAATTTCGCGGAGAGCGCCCGCTGCCGCCATTTCCAGGTATGCATGCACTTCGGCCAGACTCCGAAGTGGCAGCGCTGCGAGATGTGTGACGTCTGCGGCAACGTGCCGGAGTGGGTCAGCTCACCCGCCGGGGAGGAGCCGGCGGCCCGCAAGAAGCGCAAGAAGGCCGCAGCGGCGCCGCCTCCCCAACCCGCCGTGCAGCCGCGTCCGCTTCCGGCCGCGCGGCCGGTACGCCGCCGCCGGCTCCCAGGCCCGCCGACCGCGACCTCATGGACTATCTGAAGGAATGGCGCCGCCGTACCGCGCAGGCGGCCGCCGTACCGGCCTACATCGTGCTCAGCGACGCGGCGCTCGAAGACCTCTGCCGCAAGCAACCCTCGAACCTGCGCGAATTACTTGGCGTCACCGGCATCGGGGAGCGCAAAGCCGAGCTTTACGGGAGCGAAATCTTCGCGGTCTTCGAACAGTTCCGCAAGGGCGCCCGCGCCGCCGCGCGTCAGGTGGTCCAACTCTCGCCCGCCGAGGAGACCATGCGGCTGCTCGCGGAAGGGAAAAGCTTCGAAGAGATTGCGCAAGCCCGCGGCCGACAGCTTTCGACCGTGGTCAACATGGTGGCCGACCTGGTCGAGAAAGGCCGCCTCGACTACCGCATCGAGTGGGTCGGTGAAGCGGCCCATCGCCGCATCGCCGAAGCCGTTGCCCGCCTCGGCTCGCAATGGCTCAAGCCTTTGCGCGAAGCACTCCCGGCCGAGATCACCTACGAACAGATCCGCCTGGTTGTGGCTTCGGCACGCCGCGGCGAAGACCGGAACCCCGCCGCGCCGCCTGCCTGATCCGGCTCGTTGGGGCTTGCTAATGGCAAAAGTTCTCTGCCGGGGCGCGCATTTTTTACGCGAGCGCGGCATGAGGCGGAAACCTCACTCCATGTTTTGAAGAAGCTATGGAGATGGCAGCCTGCGTGCTCAAAAGTCTCATTTCTTACATTTGGTGATATCACTGATGGCTCGGTCTGGGGGCTAACCATTATCAGGTTAGAATTCAGGGGTCCGTTTTCTGCATAATCACCTCGAAAAAGATTTTCGACGAATTCTTTTTTGGCTGATTTGGCGCTAGTTGGTAACCACAGCACCCGCACAAGTTCGGCGCGCCGGCTCCCGGAAAGAATTCATTGGGGCGTTCTGCGCCTGCTGATGGGAGGCACACGCGGGTGAAGTCTATTGTTTCTTTCCTCAGGTCCGGTGGTGGTTCCTTGGTTGTCTTGGCACCTTCGAGTTGCCGGATTCCAAGAGTCTTCCGGTGCGTGGATGTCGATCCACGCCTTCGCTTGGACCTCTTGGCAGAAATGCAGCGTTTTCGGGGTGGCGTCTATCTGAGCGACGGTGCAATTTTGCCAGGTCAACTGACCAGGGACGGCCGTCATAGCCTTCCGATCGACGAGTCCAGTTGGCACGTGTTGACGCTGCGCAGCAATGGCTCGGTATGCGCCTGCCTTCGATTTCTCGAACAGACGCCGTCGCGCCGCTTCGACGACCTCTGGGTTCGCCATGCGGCGCTCATGCGGTCCCCGGTTTGGGCGCCGCGATTGAAAAGGGCCGTAGAAACGGAGATGGCGCAGGCGCGAAATGCTCGCCTCTCGTTCGGCGAAGTCGGGGGATGGGCGATCTCCCCGGACCGCCGCCGGACGATGGAGCCCCTGCGGACCATCCTGGCCACTTACGGCCTGCTCGAATTGCTCGGGAGCTGTTTAGGTATTGCCACCGCGACTCGCCGGCATGATTCAGCTCCGATTCTCCGAAAAATCGGGCTCTCCCCCCTGGTGATCGACGGGACCGAGGTTCCTTCTTACTTTGATCCAGGGTACCGGTGCGAGATGGAAGTCCTGAGATTTGATTCAAGATTTCCAAATCCGAAATTCCGTGACTGGGTCGATGAACTGAGCTCCTTCCTGGCTTCGGCCCCGGTGATCTGTAACCGGGTCGAGGCGCCGGCGAGGGATCTCCGGCCGGTGCCCATCGGTGCGACTCCGGCCCCCGTGCTGGCCGGGTCGTTCTGAGGAAGGCATGAACGAAACCCCATTGAACTCAGCCCTGGCCGAATGGAGCGCACTGCTGGGTAGGGAGCACGTAACCACCGGCCGGTCCGACCTGCAGGAAGCGGAAACCAGCACGTTCGCGACCCGCAATCGTATTCCAGCCATCATCCGCCCGAAGAGTACCGCGGAAGTGCAGCAATGCCTCCGCATTGCGAATCGCTTCCAGGTCCCCGTATACCCGATCAGCACCGGCAAGAATTGGGGCTACGGATCGAAAGTTCCGGCCGCTGACGGCTCCGTGCTGCTCGACCTGGGCCGCATGAACCGGATCCTTGATTTCGATGAGAAACTGGCTTACGTCACGATCGAGCCGGGCGTCACCCAGGCGCAGTTGTACACTTTCCTGCAGGAGCGCGGTTCGCGGCTCTGGATGGATGCGACCGGAGCGAGTCCGGAGACCAGCCTCATCGGCAATACCGTTGAACGGGGCTTTGGCCACACGCCGTACGGCGATCACTTTGCTCACTCCTGCGGCCTCGAAATCGTGCTGCCGACGGGCGACATCGTCGAAACGGGGTTCGCGCGGTTCGACGCCGCCGCGGCTGCGCCGGCGTACCGCTGGGGTGTCGGACCGGTTATCGACGGCCTGTTCTCGCAGTCCAATTTCGGCGTAGTCACGCGGATGACCATGTGGCTAATGCCGGCGCCGGAATATTTTCAGGCGTACTACTTCCGCTGTGAAGACGCCCGTCAGCTCGGCCCCGTGATTGACGCCCTGCGTCCGCTCCGACTCGATGGCACCATCCGCAGCGCCTCTCACATCGCGAACGACTATAAGGTAGTTTCGGCATTGCAGCAGTATCCCTGGGAAGAGACCGGGGGCCAGACTCCGCTGGGTGCTCCCATGATGGAGAAATTGCGGCGCAACTTGAAAATCGGGGCCTGGAACGGCTCCGGCGCCCTGTACGGCACCAAGGCCCAGGTGAAGGAAGCACGGCGGCTTCTCCGGCGGGCTCTGGCCGGGAAAGCCGAGCGGCTGCAGTTTTTGGACGACCGGATGCTCCGGCTCGCGTCTCTCTTCGCCAAACCCTATGAAGCCATCAGCGGGTGGAACCTGGAGCGCACCCTGGCTGTGCTGAAACCCGTTTACGGGCTGATGAAGGGGATACCGACCGACCACCCCTTGGCCAGCACCTATTGGCGGAAACGTACGCCGCCCCCGCCGGACATGCATCCGGACCGCGACGGCTGCGGACTCTACTGGTGCAGCCCGGTTGCCCCCAGCGACGGTGACCATGCGGCCCGCCTTACCGATCTGGCCGGCAAGCTGATCCTCGATTGCGGCTTCGAGCCCGCGATTTCCCTGACGATGATTACCGATCGCGCCTTGGCCTGCATCATCTCACTGGCCTACGATCGGGAATTGCCGGGCGAAGATGAACGGGCTTCGCGCTGCTATCAGGAGCTCCTCCGCAGGTTGGCGGAGCAGGGCTATCACTCCTACCGGCTCAGCATCGACGCCATGGACGCAATGAACGGCTCCCCCTCCTACACCGGGTTTCTCCGCCTCCTGAAGAATGCCATCGATCCAAAAGGCATCCTGTCCAGGAACCGTTATGTCGCCCACGACCCAGGTGGCCCGGAGAAAGCTGCGGCAGTCAGAGCTTCCGTACTAGAACTAAAGTAAGGTCAACATTCCGAGCCCTCCAATACCCGGCGGCGACTGAATTTAAAGCTCATTCGAGTCAAGTGCGCCCTGCCGGAGATCGCTGCATCCCCCACCGGCATCAGGCTTTTCCGATATTTCTCAAACGAAAGTTCTAGACCGTCTGAGGTGATTCTGCGAAAATCGGCGCCGTAAGCCCCAGTACTCTCCTTGGGCAAATCGGGTGATTTCTAGAACTTAACCGCCCGCCCGCTGTACGCCGCCGCACAAAAACTCGCCCTGATCCGTTGTATACTCGGACGGTCTGGCAAATACTAACTTCGGTTGATTGTCTTTGGTTAAACGATGCCAGGCAGTTCAAGCTCGGAGGCTCAAACTAAAGTGCTAAGGAATTCACGTTTTCTGTTGATGCTCGCCGCCGTTGTGTTCCTTTCGGCGACGACGCTCTCGGCTTCGCCGATCTTCGGGACCTTCAATTTCGCGGGTGCCATAACGGTCATCGACAACACGAACATTCAGTGGTCGTTATCAACGCCAGGCGACCAGTTGGGTGTCGTCGTGCCGACGGAGAGCGGGTCGTTCGTTGCTCCGCCGCTCCCTAGCACCCTGGTAGGGCAGATGATCGGAGTCTTAGACCTCACCAACCCGCCAAATATTGTCGATGGCGCCGGATTTCCGGATCAGACGTTCATCACTTTCCCCGTGGCCTTTGGGCTGCCGAATCTGGACATCAATTTCATCGCCGCCGGCGCGGTTTCGCCAGGTAACAATTGCCTCGCGACCCCTCCGGCCGCCGGCCAGACTTGCACGGCTCCTGGGTCTCCCTTCTTTTTCATCAACACCACGACTAGCGGCGTCCTCGGTTCGACGGCTAGTTTTTCGTTTTCCGGTGTGACCGCCGATGGCCTGTCGACTTGGACCGGTGTTTTTACCTCCAATTTCAACGTACCGTGGCAGACCGTGTTCGCCACCCTGGCGTCTCCTCCGCACACCATCACCAACTCGTATTCCGCGACGATCAATGTAACGCCGCTCTCCTGCTGGAGTTCCTGAACCCAATACCGCCGTGCTGATGCTACTCGGTGGCTTGGGTG
The DNA here is from genome assembly GCA_963778675.1 of Bryobacterales bacterium. Lineage (GTDB taxonomy): Bacteria > Acidobacteriota > Terriglobia > Bryobacterales > Bryobacteraceae > CAWCDJ01. The sequence continues at coordinate 562,117 of CAVZVI010000013.1, read as the reverse complement.
TGTTCGTTGGCTGCTTGAAGAAGAAGAAACGCGTCGCCTCCTAAAAACACGATAGACAGATTCGTGCTTAAGAATGGCCCGCCGCTTCCGCGGCGGGCTTTTTGGTTTTAGAGGAGCCGGCCGCTCGTTCTGTTGAGGCGATCCTCAGACCCCCGCCATTACCCGCCGCGGCTCGAACGTATAGCCGAACCCCCGCACCGAGTGAATCAGCACGGGAGCCGCCGGATCGCGTTCGATCTTCTGGCGCAACCGTAGGACGTAGACGTCTACCGCGCGGTCGGTAATGGCGCGATCCTGTCCCCAGACAGCGTTGAGGAGCTGCTCGCGGCTGAAGACCACTCCGGGACGGCTCATCAGGTACTCCAGCAGGCGAAACTCCGTGGCAGTCAACGCCAGCGACGAACCGTGCAATCGCACCTGCCGGCTGCTCGGATCGAGCTCCAGCCCCCCCGCCTCCAGCAGACGCGGCGGCGCCGCCTGGCTGCGGAACTGCAGCTTGATGCGCGCGACCAGTTCCCGCACGAAGAACGGCTTCACCACGTAATCGTTGGCGCCGAGTTCCAGACCGACGATGCGGTCCGTCTCCGACGCGCGAGCCGTCAGGAAGATCACTGGCGTGGACGCCAGTTCCGGGTCTTTGCGGATGCCTTTGCAGATATCCAGGCCGTCGGAATCGGGAAGCATGATATCCAGCAGAATCAGGTCGGGCCGCACCTGGCGGCAAAGTTCCAGCGCGCCTTTGCCCGTCTGCAGGCCGGTCAGCGTAAAACCTTCTTTCTCGAGGTTGTATTTCAACAGCGAGAAGAGATCCGAATCGTCTTCGATCAGCAGAATTTTCTTCATGGGCGCCCCTGTGCCCGGGCCGCCGTCGAAGTTCTGCCGCCCGGCGGTTCAGGCTCGACTATCAACCTAACAGTGATATTGTTACGGGGCAGTTAAGAGGCGGTGAATTCGGGATTAAGGAGATCGCCGTTCGGGACGGCCTCATCCTGGGGCAGGGTGAAGAAGAATGTCGTGCCCTCATTCACGCGGCTTTCGACCCGGGTGACGCCGTTGTGCGCTGCCACCAGGTGCTTCACGATCGAAAGCCCCAGGCCGGTGCCGCCCAGTTCCCGCGACCGTGCCTTGTCCACCCGGTAGAAGCGCTCGAACAACCGCGGCAGATCTTCCGGCGGAATTCCCATCCCCGTATCGCGCACGAAAAACTCGACGAATTCGCCCTCGGGGCGTCCGCCGACCGTGATCTTGCCGCCGGCCGGCGTATACTTGATCGCGTTGTCCAACAGATTGCTCAGGATCTGAGAGACCGCTTCGCTGTCGCACCACACGGTAGCGTCTTCGGGAGCCGGATCGAGTTCCAGGCGGATGCTGCGCTTTTCAGAAATCGGACGCATCAGGTCGAGCGCGTCCCGCAGCAGGTCGTTGACGAAGTGGGTTTCGAATTCGAATTTCTGCCGCTTCTGCTCCACTCGCGAGAGCGTCAGCAGATCTTCGGTGAGCCGCGCCAGCCGTTCCGCGTTGTGACGGATGATCGCCAGAAACCGCATGTTGTGATCCGGATCGTTGATGGCGCCGTCGATGAGCGTCTCCGTATAACCCTGGATCGAAGCGAGCGGCGTGCGCAGCTCGTGGGAAACATTGATCACGAAGTCTTTGCGCACGCGCTCCACCTTTTCCAGTTCGGCGTGTTCGCGCCCCAGTTGCTCCACGGTATGCTGCAGATTCTCGGCGGTCTCGTTCAGCGTCTTGACCAGCTGCCCGAACTCGCTGCTGCTGGATTTCGGCAGGCGCGCCCGGAAGTTTCCCCGCGCCAGTTGCGCGGCGTGGGAAGTGATCTCGGCGAAGCGGCGCGAGATGATGCGCGCCAGGAAGCCCGCGATCACCAGCGCCGGCAGAAACGCCAGCGCGGTACTGGCCAGGATCTTCACGCGGATCAGGTGCACCTGCCGGTTGATCTCCGAAAGGGGCACCGCAATCCGGATGGCGCCGCCTTCCACCGGCACCGCGACGTAGAGGAACCAGACCCCGATGGTCGCGCTGTGCCGCATGCTCCAGCCCACCTTGCCCTGGAAGGCCTGGATCAGCTCCGGGCGCGTGCGGTGGTTCTCCATTCTCGCCGCGTCCGCATCGGAATCCGCCAGCACCTTGCCGTCCGTGCGCACCACCGTGATACGGCCGCCCGCGGCTTCTGCCAGAGTGCGGACGCGACTCGGACTGAAGTCCCCGTCGATCGGAAGAGAAAGCGCCAGCATCCGCCCCTTGTCCGCCAGTTGCTGCCGCAGATTCTGCGTATACGTGTCGCGCGTCACTTCCGTGGCGAAGTAATCCACCGATACGGCGGCCAGCAGCAGCAGGCCGATCACTCCGATAATCAGTTTGAGAAAGATCTTTCCGGTCACACGGGCTCCTCAAAGCGATATCCGAAGCCGCGCACCGTGGTCAGGTAGCGCGGGTTGTCCGGCTGCTCCTCGATCTGCTCGCGCAGCCGTCTCACGTGCACATCGACGGTCCTGGGCGTTACGAAACGCTGCTCCCCCCACACCGATTCGAGCAGTTGGTCGCGGCTGTAGGCGCGCCCCGGATGGGTGAGGAAGAACTCCAGCAGGTTGAACTCGGTCGAAGTCAGCTCCAGTTCCCGCTCGCCCTGGTAGACGCGCCGCGCCGTGCGGTCCAGCCGGAACGGCCCGATGCCCAACACCGGCGGCTCCACTCCCATCTCCCCACGCCGCAAGTGAGCCTTCACGCGCGCGATCAGCTCTCGCGGGCTGAAGGGCTTGGTCATGTAATCGTCGCCGCCGATTTCGAGGCCCAGCACGCGGTCGACTTCGTCGGACCTGGCCGTCAGGAACAGCACCGGCGTCCGGGCAAGAACCGCCGATTGCCGGATCTGGCGGCACAACTCGAACCCGTCCAGCTCCGGCAGCATGACATCGAGAAGGATCAGGTCCGGCTTCGCCTGTTCGAGAGATTTGAGCGTGCCCGAGGATCCGCCCAGGATCTGGGCCTGGTAACCGTGCCGGGCGAGGTTATAGTCGATGAGCGCGGCGAGTTCGGCCTCGTCCTCGACAATCGCAATCTTCTTGGGCATCGGTCGGGCGTTCCGTCACTCTATTGTAGCCGCCCCGCTCGCGGCGCTTCGCCGCCCTCCGTAGTAGCGAACCGCCAGGTATATGGCGGCCGCAGCCAGCACGGCCGTTCCCGCGAAGGTCCAGCCGTTGCGCCGCAGGAAGCCCTCGGCATCCGCGCCAAGCTGGAGGCCGAGGTAGGCCAGCCCGAAATACCGGATGACGCGGGCCGTCAGGATCACCCCTACGAATTTGACGAATGACGTGCGCAGCGCGCCGGCCGAGATCGCGAAGACCTTGAGCGGGAGCGGAACGATGGGGGTCACTGCCGGGACGAATACCGTGACCAGCCCGTACCGGCCGAACCACTCGCGGAAGCGCCTCCGCTTTCCCGGCTGCGGCTCGGGCTGCCGGAAAAACCTGCCCCCTTGCCGCGCCGCGTGAAACAGGAAAATGTTTCCCCCGGCCGATCCCAATACCGCCACGAATGCCGTAAGGTACGCGTGCGATGGCTCATTCACACTACCGGCCGCCACCCCCAGCACCAGCGCGTCCATCGCCGCCGGAAGCGGGACTCCCATGGAATCGATGATGCTCAGCAGGAACACTCCCACCGGTCCGAAGGCCACCAGCAGGTCGTAGAGTCTGTGCAGCAGAGCCGTCATGCTTTCAGATCATGTCCGCGAACGATTTCCGCAGCTTGTAAAACCAGGCATGTCCGAGGACGAAGACCACCACGGCCACCACCCACAATTTCCACAGCGGTCCGAACGCCGGCGCCTGGTTGTCCAGGAAGATCGCGCGGTAGCCGCGCACCAGAACATAAATCGGATTCTTGGACAATATCAGCGTAGCAGATTGCGGCAGCGAGGATTCGGGGTAGCAGATAGGCGTGATGAAAAACCACAGCGTGAGGACGAACCCGATGATCTGCCCCAGATCGCGCACGAACGCACCCAAGGCCGCCAGAAACCAGCTCAGCCCCGCCGTGAATAGCACCTGGGGAATCAGCAGCACCGGCAGCCACAACACCGCCGGAGGAATGCCCGGCCGTGCGAACGCCAGAAAGATGGAGTACAACACCACGGCGAACAACTCCGTGACAAGGCCCGCCACCACCAGGTTGACCGGCAGGGTTTCAACCGCGAAAACCAGCTTCTTCACGAAGTTCCGGTGCTCGATCAGGACCGTGGGCGCGCGCCCCACCGCCTCGCTGAAGGCCAGCCATGGCAGCATGCCCGAAAGGAAATACAGGGCGAACCCCGAGCGCGTGCTGTGCCGGTCGCGCAATACCACGCCAAACACGAAGAAATAGGTCAGCATCAGCAGCAGCGGGCTAATGATGGTCCAGAACGCGCCTCCGAACGAGCCGCGGTAGCGGCCCAGGATGTCGCGCCGCACCATGACGCGGATCAGCCCGCGATTGCGCCACACCGTCGTCACCGGGTAGACCAGCGACCTCCCCACCGCCCTCAGGGCGCGCTCCCGCTTCAATACCCCGGCGGTTGCCACGCGGGTCCGCGCCAGCCTCACGGTTCCTTGGGCCGAAACGCTCTCCACCAGCAGAAACGGCCACCCCTGCTCGTAATACCAGCACACGTTCTCGCGCATCGGCGAGACCAGCACCTGGTAGCGCCCGTCCTCGGGCGGCAGTTCGAACTCGATCTCGACGTGCACAGTCTCGCCGGGCTTGAGGTCCCGAGCGAGTGGGAAACGCGCGCCGTCCACGATCAGGGTGCCTGTGTCCACGTCGAAGAGGTGATACCCGATGGCGAACCCGCCGGCCGATGTCCAGGTCTCCGCCGAATCGTTGCGCAGCTTGAATTCGGCGCGCGCCATGCGCGACTGCGCGTCCACTTCCACCCGCGGCTCCAGGTAGGAAGCGCTCATGAATAGAGCCACCCGGGATAGCGCTCGCGCACCGCTCCCGTCTTCCGCCCCAGCGCGTAAATGCCGTCCCCGCGCAGGTCCGTATCCAGGTGGTACTGCTCCAGCAGGTGCTCGACCCAGCCGAACTCGGGGTGCGGCTCGTCCCGGAACTCGCCGGTCTCCAGGCGCGCCACCTCGAAGCCGGCATTCTCCAGCAGTTTGTGGATCTCGCGCGGCGTGTATTCCCGGTTGTGGCGTGCGTCCACTTCGCCCGAATCCGCCGGCCGGATGTAGGCGTGAAAGAAACCCGGATGGTACCCCTGCAGGATCGCCGAGATCCCGCGCAGCGCCGCCACGTTCGGCGTGGTGAGCACCAGGTGCCCGCCCGGTTTGAGGATCCGGTTCACTTCAGCCATCAGGTGCATCGGGTCTTCGAACAGGTGCTCGATCAGCTCGCAGCAGAGCACCGTGGAGAAATATTCGTCGCCGTATGGAAAGCGGTCGCGCTCCGCGTCGAAGTGGTCGATGTCGCATTCGAAACGCTCGCCCCCGGCCGATGTCACCACGCGGTGGTCGGTGCGCCCCAGCTTGCCGTAATAGCAGCCCCGCACCGTCCCGTAGCCGAGCCTGGTGCTCAGCGCCGGTGTGATCTGCAGGTACGCTCCCATTTCGAGGACCCGGTCGCACGGCCCGCCCGGAGGCGTCATCTCCAGGGTCTTCACCAGCCGCGTCTCGTGCGTCTCCAGATAACCGCGCGATTCCGGCGTCTCCGCCCACCCGCTCAGATACTCGTTTAAGTGGGGCAGGACTGCCGGCCTGCCCGGGGGTTCGGGAGGGCAGGCCGGGAGGCCCGCCCCACCAAGCACACCATCGAGAAACACCGCATACTGCCGCGCCACCGCGGCCCAATTGCATTCCTCCGCCACGTATTGCCTGGCCCTGCGGCCGAGCGCCTTGGCCACTTCGGGCCGCCCGATCAGCAGGTTGAGGTATTCGAAGATCAGGTCCTCCTCGCCGGCGCCCACCGGCACTTTGAGGCAGACATCGTCCGGGAACTCCTGGAACGACCCGACCTCCGAAACCAGCACCGCTTTGCCCAGGCCGAGCGAGCGCAGCAGCGTGCCGGAACTCTCACCCACCGTCGGGTAACGCAGGTTGAGCACGATGTCGCACGCCCCCAGGTACCCCACGAAATCCTCGATCGGGGTGAAGCCCAGAACCCGCACGTGCGCCGACAGACCCATGGACCGGATCATCCCTTCCAGCGGAAACTCCGGGTGCGGCTCGCCCACCAGGATCATGCGCGCGTTCGGCGCCAGCCGCACCAGCCGCCGGAAGGCGCGCAGCGATTCCGCGATCCGCTTGTAGGGCTTGAGAAATCCGAAAATGCCCACCAGCGGCGTGGCTTCATCGAGCCCCAGTTTCTCGCGGTAGCCGTTGCGATCGGCCTGCGGGATCCACGCACCGTGCGGGATAACCGCCGCCGGCCCGCTGAACCCGGCCGCCCGCATCTCATCGAGCATGAAGCGGCTGTGCACCACGACGCCGCGCGCCGATTCCAGCAGTCTCCGCGTCATCGGCAGCCCCTCGTAGTCGGGGCCCACCTCCAGGCGCCGCACCCGCTCGGCGAAGGCCCGCGCCGCCTGCCCGCCGTTGTACTCGCACTCGCTTACATATGCGTCCCAATCGTCGCGCCGGATCGTCAGATCGGTGATCAGGTGGTGCAGGTTGGATTCGTGCATCACTACGATCCCCGGATGCCGCAGGGCCGCCTCGTAGACGAAGCCGTGGTGCCCGTTGTTGCCCACCTGGTACACCGCAATGTCGAAGCGGGATGGGTCGAATGGCCGATCGGGGCCGGAGAACACTTCCAGCTCCACCAGCGGCTTCAACGATTCGATCAGGGCTTCGGAATAGTCGGCGATCCCGCTGCGCGCCGGAGGCAGCGGCGAGAAAAACGCCACGCGCATTTCAGCGCACCAGCTCCATCGAAATAGTTCCCACCGGGACGGGAACCCGGATCTGGAGCGGTGTTCGCGCCGCGTCCCGCGCGAAAAAGATCTCGAAGCTGAAGTCGGCCTTCGGCCCCTTCACGGAGACGTTTACATGGTCCGTGACCGCCTGTTTCTCACCCACTGTGATGTCAAGCGGACCGGTATATTCGATCCGCACCGCGTAAGGAGAGCCGAGGTACACGGTCTGCGGCCTGGCAACACGGCCCTGGCCCATCTCTTCGCGCACATAGTACACGAACGCCAGGGCGTCCCGCGCGCATGACGGAATGTCGAACTCGCTGGTGCCGCCGTGCTCGGGCAGCACCGTGACGCGCTTGGCCTTGCCCTCGTTCTGGTCGAAGGTCGTCTTCTCCCGCGTTTTCTTGGCGCCGTGCTGGATATTGCGGTCGAGTTCGAGCGAGCACAGCTCTTTCGTAACGGCCGAATGATACTTGTCCTTGAGCGGGAATCCCGGCACCGCCACGTCGAAACTGGCGTCGAAACCCCAGCCCGTGTCCGTGCGGTGCGCCGAGAAAGTGGCATCCCCCAGGCTGAGCCCGCTCGGCCAGTTAATGCTGTAGTGCAGGCTTTCGTCGTGGAAGGGAAACCCCGTCTGGGCGGAGGCGGAAACTGCCACCAGGAGCGCCGCCGAAATGAGAGAAGGAACCCGGGAATGCTTCATCGGTGAGCTATGGTTGCGGAGCGTGCCGGCGCGCTGCGGCCCGACATCTCCGCCACCTCGTAAAAAACGTCCAGTGTCTTCCGTGCGGTCTTCTGCCAGCTGAAGTGGGCGGCGCGCTGCGAGCCCAGCCGCTCCATCCGCGTCCGCAGTTCGGAATCGAGCAGAATGTCCGCGATGGCGCGGACGATCTCATCCACCGCGTATGGGTCGAACAGGATTGCAGCCCCATCCACCACTTCCGGCAGCGCCGAAGTGTGGGAGCAGGCGACCGCCCGTCCGCAGGCCATCGCCTCCAGAACCGGCAGGCCGAAGCCTTCGTAGAACGACGGGAACACGTACAGGTCGCAGGCGTTGTAGAGGTTGAGAAGGTCGCGGTCGGAAACGAATCCGAAAAACCGGATCCGGTCGGCGACACCCGATTCGCGCGCCGCTTCCCGCACGCGGTCCGCGTACCAGGTTTCCTTGCCCGCCAGCACCAGGTTGTGTTTCAGATGCGGATAGGCCCGGATCAGCCTGGCGTATGCGCGGATCAGTCCGATCTGGTTCTTGCGCGGTTGAATGTCGCCCACCGAGAGGATGAACGGGCCGCCGATCGGGAAGTGCTCCTGCAGTTCCGCCATGGCGGCTTCGCGCGGGATGGGCCGGAACTCCGGGGCTGCCGCATTGGGCACCGCCACCACTTTGTCCTCGTCCAGGTCGCCGTAGACCTTTAAGATCGATGATCGCGAAAACTCGCTGCCCGTCAGAATCCGCGCCGCCTGCTTCACCGTTCGCCGCACGGTCTGCTGCAGTTGCCACGCCCGGGAGGCGGGAAAATACTCCGGGTGCTCGAGGAAACTGACGTCGTGCACGCTGACCACGACCGGTACGCGGCAGCCCAGCGGCGCCGTGTACTGCACGTGCAACAGGTCCGGCCGGTCTTGACGGATACGCCGTGCCAGATCGAACCCCAGGCGCAGAAACGGGTTCGCGGCCACACGTCGGGTCCGGATCCCTGGCGGGATGAAACTGCGCGCTTCGTCGGCCGAAAGATAGGCGACAAACTCACAGTCGCCCGCGTGAGCACCGAACGCGTTCAGGAGGCTCCGAACGTAAACCTCATTGCCAGTGAGGTGGCGGCCGATGGCGTGTGCATCAACGGCGAAACGCATTAACCGTACCAGTATAACGGACCAAATTGACCCTACGCTGAGTCATAAGTCCAAACTTTTCCACGCCGCGTCCCAGGTAAACTCCTTTTCCAGCAATAGCCTGCCAGCTATCCCCAGTTTCTCGCGCATATCGTAGCAAGCCAAGAGCCGCGACACCGCCTCGGCCAGCGCGCCGGCGCCATCCGCCAGCAGAATGTTCTCTTCGTTACAGGCCGGCAGGCCTTCGGCCCCCAGCGTGGTCGAAACCACGGGCAATCCGGCGGCCCAGGCTTCCAGGATCTTGAGCCGGGTCCCGCTGCCCGCCAGCAGGGGAACCACCGCTAACCGCCCGCGGGCCAGTTCTCCCACCGCGTCTTCCACTGCCCCCCGCACCTCGATCCGCGGATCGCCGGCGGTAAACTCCCGCACCGCCTCCGGGTTCTTGCCCACCAGGCGCCACACCAGCCGCGGCCATCGTTCCCGCAGGAGGGGCCATACTTCCCTGCGGAAGAACCGGACGGCCGACCGGTTCGGATGGTACTCCATGTTTCCCGAGAACAGCACGGCTTCCTCGTCCAAGCGCGGCGGCTGCGGAGTCGCCGGCAGGGCGTTCGGATAGACCCGGACCTTCGAATCCGGAGCGGACGCTCGCAACAGGGCGGCATCCGCCGCCGAAGCAACCAGCAACTCGCTGAACCGGGGCAGCCATCGCCGCTCCATCCTTTGTGCTGCCTCCCGGAAGACCCTGTGTGCTAAACCCTGCATGCCGCCCTCAGTTGCGGCACACCGCTCATGCAGCAGAGATTCCACGTTGTGCAGATCGAGCACGGTCCGGCCGCAGGCCGGCGCCAGTTCGCGATAGTAGGGCGCACACCAGAAGTGTTCCACCACCCCCAGGTCATACCGCCTGCCTTCGATCGCCCGGCTGACCTCATCGCCGAACCCCGCGAAGCGATCTACCAGCGGCGGGACCCGCCGGGCCAGCCGCGAGGCATTCCTCAGGATGCGCGCGGGTGCGTGCCTCCGGTTCGACGGCAGACTGATCACGGTAACGCGCCGCACCAGCCCCTTGGGCATCTTGCTCGACGGATCCGGCCCGCCGGGCTCCTGGAAGACAATCAGGTCTGTCTCGTACTTGCGGGCCAGGTAATGGAGCAGAGACGCGCTGCGCAGCGCCCCGCCTCCGGCCATCGGGTAGGGCGCTTCGGGGGCCAGCATCAACGCGGACGGTGGCACGTCAACGGCCAAAACGCCTCCGCGCTTCCAGGTAGACCTCGTAGGTGAGACGCGCCGTTCGCTCCCACGAGAAATCCCTCGCCCTTGCAATCGAGAGCGCCTGCCGCTCGGCCCTCCACTCCGGACACAGGGCTGCATGGCGCATCGCCGCCGCCAGTTCCGCCGTGCTGTCCGCATAGACCACCGCATCGCCCCCCACCTCGCGGAGCGCCCCCGAAGCGATCACGCACGCACCGCACTGCATGGCTTCCAACGCCGGGAGTCCGAAGCCCTCGTACAGCGAGGGGTAGACCATCGCCACCGCCCCGGAGTAGAGTTCCGGCAGGCGTGCGTCGGGCACCTCTCCCAGGACATGCAGCCCCGGCTCACTCGCGAATTGCGGCGCATCCTCGCGGGGCCGCCCCGCCAGCACCAGGTCCACCGCGACTTCGCCCTGGATCGCCCGCCACGCTTCCACCAGCACCGGGAGGTTCTTGCGCGGCTCCAGCGTTCCGACGAACAGGAAATACGGAGCGGCGGGCGGTGGAAGCCCTTCCACCGGATGAAACCAGGGAGCCGCAGCCTCCGGGATTGCCACCACCTGCTCCGGAGCCAGGCGGAACCGCTCGATTGCCTGCTTCCGGACGGTCTGCCCGGGTGTGATCACCATCGTTGCCATCCCCAGGTCCAACAGAAGGGGGGTGCGCCGGCGCACGCGATCGGCCGCATGATGCCACCCTTCCTTGATCCAGGGCGAAAGATCGTGGAGCGTGAGCACGCTCGGCCGCCGCTTGAGATACGGCACCGCAAAGTCCGGCCCGTGCACGACGTCGGCGCGCAGCCGGGCTGCCTCGCGATCCAGTCCCCAGAGCCACCACCGGCGCTCGAGCGTGTTGCGCGGCTTCCCGCCGAGCCGGAGATTCTCCGGCGCCGGCTCCGGCATGGAAAACGGCTGGTCGGATACCAGGAAGAACTCGTCGCCGGGGAATCCGCGCGCCAGGGCCAGGCTCAGTTCGGAAGTGTAACGGGCCAATCCGCCGCTGGTCAACGCCAGCGAGGCGGCTTCAATCGCCACCCGCATTGGCTTTGATTCTACGACATGCCCGCGAAGGCGTCGCGAAATTACTTGTGCTGGGTTTCCCAGTCGTACCGGATCGAAGGGTCGTCGTAGGGAATCCGGCCTTCGTCCTGAGGATTATACAGGCGGTCCGTCAGGTAAACCAGCATCGCCTCCCCGGGCCCGATCACCTTGTAGCCGTGGCCCACCCCGGGGGGAATCAGCACGCGCCATGGCCTCATCGTCCCTACGTACATGGTGTTGCGCAGGCCAAACGTCGGGGAATCCACCCGCAGGTCCACCAGCGCCACCTGCAGCATCCCCCGGGCGGGAGTCCAGCAATCGGTCTGGTGCAGGTGGTAATGGAAAGCCTTGATGGTACCCGGAAAGCTCAGCGCCGCCGAGACCTGCGTGGTGGCCGATGGGAACTCCGCCGCCAGCCCCTGGCCCATGCGCTGCACTTCCAGGAAATATCCGCGATCGTCGGGATACATCGGGAACGGCTCGATGCGCACACCGGCAATCCGGTGCGGCGAATCGGCCGCCCCGATCACCGCCCCGAGACCCTTTTCGCACTCCGGCACGGCCAGGTGCAGGCTGCCCGCCGATGCCAGCGGGCGCGCCGCCGATACGGTCGCTTTGTCCGCCATCAGACTCGCGCCGCCCCGTCTACCACCACTGCCGCCGGGTCTGCCGCCGGCTCCGGCCGGACCGACTGCGCCACCAGGTTGGCCGCCCGCAACAGCGAGTCGAACGTGCCGGCGTCGGTCCACCATCCTTCCAGGAACGAAAAGCCCATCGTGCCTTCCCGGATGTACGCGTTATTCACGTCCGTGATCTCCAGTTCGCCCCGCCGCGAAGGCACCAGCGTCTTGATCTTGTCGAACACCGAGGCGTCGTACATGTAAACGCCCGTCACGGCGTAATTCGACTTCGGGTGCGGGGGCTTCTCTTCGATGCCGGTGATCCGCCCGTCCAAGACTTCCGCCACGCCGAAACGCTCCGCGTCGGTCACTTCCTTGAGCAGGATGTGGGCCCCGCGGGGCTCGTTCCGAAACCGGTCGGCGGCCTCCCGGATGCTGCCCTCGATGATGTTGTCGCCCAGCACCACGCAGATCTTCTGGCCGTCGGCGAAATGCTCCGCCAGGGCCAGGGCGTCGGCAATCCCGCCCTCGCCTTCCTGGTAGGTGTAATTGATGTGATTCAACCCGAACTGCTTTCCGTTGGCGAGCAGCCGCAGGAAATCGCCCGAATTTCTGCCGCCTGTCACGATCAGGATCTCCCGGATTCCGGCGTCTACCAGCGTTTGGATGGGGAAATAGATCATGGGCCGGTCATAAATCGGCAGCAGGTGCTTGTTGGTAATCTTGGTCAGCGGAAACAGACGGCTGCCCGTGCCACCGGCCAATACGACACCCTTCATAAGCAGATTTCATCATACAATACCTGCCATGACCCATTACGACTGGAATCAGATGCCCGCCGAGCAGTTGAATCCGATGGTCAAGCGGCGCGCCATCCATACCACCGGCATGACCATCGCGCGGCTTGAATTGCTCAAGGGCGCGGTCGTTCCCGAGCACAGCCACGTCCACGAGCAGGTGGCTACCGTCGAGCGCGGCGCCCTGGTGTTCCACATCGGCGGACAGGACCTCGTGCTTCGCTCCGGCCAGTCCCTGGCCATCCCCTCCAATGTTCCCCATGGCGTGACCGCGCTCGAAGATACCTTTGTCGTGGACGTCTTCTCTCCGAGCCGCGAGGATTGGATCCGCGGCGACGACGCCTATCTTCGCAAGTAGCGCGGTCCGGGAGTAAGTGGGGCAACGTTCAGGAAAACTTCTGTTAGCGATCCCGTCACACCCGATCAGTAATCCAGATTGGCCGAAAACGAGGGGATCTCTCCGTGCCGCACCAACCCGATCCAGGTGTCCAGGTTGCCGCGATCCGTTTTCCAGAAGCTCTTGCACTGTGTCAGGAACTGTCCGACCACCGCGAACTGCCCCTTGGCCAGAAGTTCCTTCGCCAGCGTCATGTCGGGTCCGGCGCTGTTCAACTGAGCCGACCCGGGCGTGCTCGCGGCGTTCATGAGGTACTGGCCGGCCAGCGCGACGTTCCCGTCCTCGAGCGCCGCGCGGCCCAGCACGAAATAGCCGTAGTAGATGGCGTTGCCGTAGTTCCAGTCGTCCGGATATTCGGCAGCCATCTGCAGCAGTTCGCGCGCGTACTGCCGGGCTTTCTCTGCCTTCCCCAGGTCGAACGCACTCCTGGCGAGGCCTGCGAGCACGTGGAAACGAGGCAGCCCGGCCAGGCGGGAACCGGCCTGCTCCATGCGCGTGAACAGCTCCAGGGAGGTCAGGTTCAGCCGGTCGAGTGTGGCCGCCGCATCCGGCCGCTTCGGCTCGCATGCCTGGCGGGCGGTTTCGAGGTCGGCCGGCACCGGGGCTTTGGCCGCCGCGATCACCTGAATCGTCTGTCCCACCTGGATGCAGCGGAGTTGGGTGGATTGCATCTGCTCCGCCGACGGCGCCGGCTGCCCGTAAGCCGCCGCGCCGGCCAGCAGCGGCAGGGCCCACAATGCGCGTTTCATGGCGCGACTCCTGTCCAGACGATACCGCAACTAGTGCGTCATCGCATAGACAACATAGTTAACGCCGATGCGGATCCCCAGGTCCGAAAATCGCGCCGGGTATGCCGGCACGTCCGCCCACTCCCAGGAATCGCCCAGGTCCATGTTGAAACAGATCGCCACCATCACCCTGCCGTAGTCGTCGTAGATGCCGCGCCAGTGGGGAACCGTGCCGTCCTTCTCCGCCAGGCGGTGCGAGTAGAGATATTGCGCGCCCGGCACCTGGTAGCGGCGGTCCAGGTCGTAAATCGTGTGAAAGATCGGGTCCTGGTCGTCGATTTCCACGATGCTCCGGTCCGGAAATACCCGCTTCATCCCTTCGACGAAGTTCTCCCACTCGGTCGAGCCATGGAAATCGTCGCACATGAAGAAGCCGCCCCGCAGCAGGTACTCGCGAAGGGCGCGTGCCTGGGCGTCGGTCAGCTTCCAGTGGCCCACCTCCACCCCGTACAGCCACGGCCAGTCATACTGGTCGCCTTCATCCAGGTTCACGGGCTGCTCCACCGACCGTGTGTGGACGCGGGTCAACCGCCGCAGCGCCGTCACAAAATGGCGGTCCGACCTCGGATAGTCGATGGTCCAGTTCGACTGCCCTTTGGTCCAATCATCGCCGTAATGAAATCCCCAGCCGTTCCAGGGATACATCAGCCTCGCGAAGACGAACTCTGTCTTCTCGCTCCAATCCGGCGGCAGCGGAAAGTTGCTGTACTCCACACCCGGAAACTGGCGGAATGGCCGCTGGAAGGCGAATACTGCGCCCAGGCAGGCCAGCGCAATCACGCACAACACCGCGCTGCGCGGGATCAATGACTCATGGCGTAGGCGACGTAATTGATACCAATACGCAACCCCAGCGCGGAGAACTTCTGCGGGTACTCCGGATTGTCCGCGTGCTCCCATGAATCGCCCAAGTCTACATTGAAACAGATTGTCACCATCAGCCGGCCCTTGTCGTCGTAGATTCCCCGCCAGTGCTCGGGAAACCCGTCCGCGCGTTCATAAGTCAGGCCCGAGCGGATGTACTGCGCGCCGGGCACCTGGTACTTATCGTCCAGGTCGTAAATCACGTGGAAGATCTGGTCCTGGTTATCGATCTCCACGATCGGCCGGCCGGGAAATACCTTCTGCATGCTGGTGGCGAAAATATCCCACTCGTACCCGCCGTGGAAATCGTCCACCATCAGGAATCCGCCTCGCAGCAGATATTCCCGGAGCCCCTTGGCCTGCTCATCGGTCAGGTTCCAGTGCCCCACTTCCACTGCGTACAACCACGGCCAGTCGTACTGGTCGTGCTCGTCCACGTTAATCGGCTGCTCGACGGACCGCACGTGGATCCGCGTCAGCCGCCGCAGGGCCAGGGAGAAATGCCGGTCCGACCGCGGATAGTCCATCGTCCAGTAGGCTCCGCGCCCACCCTCGCGCCAGTCGCCGAAATTCCGGAACCGGCCGAACCTCCGCCCGAAGCCGCCCCGCGCGAAAGCCGCATTCGGATACATCAGACGCGCGAATACATATTCCGTCTTCTCCTGGTAGTCCGGCGGAATCGGAAAGTCGTTGTATTCGAACGCCGGATACTCTCGCCAGGGCTTGCGGAAGTTCTGGAAGGCGGAAAGCACGCCGAGGCACGCAGCGAGGCCCACCCCACATACCAGCAGCCTTCGCCAAACCATCCGCTCCTCCGCTTACCCCGAAGGATACCACCCTCAGCCCTATTTGGCGTCGCGCCAGTTGTCTCCGACCCCCACATCCGCCACCAGTGGGACCTGCAGCTCGCAGACCTTTTCCATCTCGTGTTTGACCAGGGTGGAAACCGCCTCCACTTCTTCCGGCGGGCACTCGAATACCAGCTCGTCGTGTACCTGCAACAGCATGGCGCTCCGGCGGCTGCCGGATTCGAGCCCCCGGTCGATCCGCACCATCGCCAGCTTGATCAGGTCGGCCGCCGTTCCCTGCAGCGGCGAGTTGACGGCAGTCCGCTCGGCGAAGCCGCGGGCGTTCGGATTTCGGCTGTTGATGTCCGGTATCGGGCGCTCCCTCCCGAACATGGTCCTGGTCACGCCGGTCTGGCGCACTTCGGCGATCGTCTGGTCGATGAACTTTCGCACTCCCGAGTACCGCGCGAAGTAGTTCTTGATGTACTTCTCCGCTTCACCGCGCGAGATCCCCAGCTGCGCCGCCAGGCCGAACGGGCTGATGCCGTAAACGATCCCGAAGTTGACCGCCTTGGCGGCCCGCCGCGCGTCCGGGGTCACCATCAGCGGCGGCACCCCCAGCACCTCCGAGGCCGTACGCGTGTGAATATCCTCTCCGTCGCGGAAGGCTTCCACCAGCAGCGCATCGCCCGACATGTGCGCCAGCAGCCGCAGCTCGATCTGCGAGTAGTCCGCCACCAGCAGCTTCCACCCTTCCCTCGGCACGAAGGCCGCCCGGATCTCCCGCCCCAGTTCCGTGCGGATCGGAATATTCTGCAGGTTGGGGTTGGAGGACGACAGCCTTCCCGTGGCCGCACCGGTCTGGTTGAAGCTGGTGTGCAGCCGGCCCGTGCCCGGCTCGATCAGCGCCGGCAGCGCGTCCACGTAGGTGCCCTTCAGCTTCGTCAACTGCCGGTACTCCAGCACCTTGCGCGCGATCTCGTGATCCGCGGCCAGTTCCTCCAATACGTCCGCTGCGGTCGAGATGGTTTTGCCCTTTCCGTATTTCACCGGCGCCGGCAGATGCATCTCTTCGAACAGCACCTTCCCCACCTGCTGCGGCGAGCTGATGTTGAAAGTTCGTCCGGCCAGTTCGTGGATTTCGCCCGTCAGCCGCGCGATCTCCGTCTCCATCAGGTTCGAGAGGCGTTTCAGCTCCGCCGGGTCGATGCGCACTCCGGTCCGCTCCATCCGGGCCAGTACCCGCGCCAGCGGCAGTTCGATGGTCTCGTACAGCGTGCGCAGCCCCCGCGATTCCACCGCCGGCGCAAGCTGTTTCCAGATCTCGAGCGTGATGTCGGCATGCTGTTCGGGCGAGGGCCCCAGCTTCAGGTCGAGGCGGCGCCGGGCCTGTTCGTCGAGCGGGCACCCCGACGGGTCGGCATCCAACAGGAACGCGTAGAGCATCACGTCGTGCGCGAAGCCGCGCGCCTCGATCCCCATGTGGTCGAGCGCGAGCAGCGCCGATTTGACGTCGCACGCGATCTTCGGACGCGCGGCGTCTTCGAGCCACGGCTTCAGGTAACCGATGTTTTCGGATGTGACCGCCCGCGCTTCCCCCGGTGTTCGGGCCAGGCCGATGGTGTCGAGCGCAAACTCTCCTTCCGCCGATCTCGATATGGCCACGGCGTGCGGCTGGCGACCGCCCTTTTCCAGCCATCCGGCCAGTTCTTCCGGACCCGCGATGACCCGGTAGTCCCGCGGCCGCAAATCCTCGCCCGGCTCCAGTTCCTTCAGCAGGCTGTGGAACTCGAGCTCTTTGTAGACCGCCTTGAGGGCTGCCGCGTCGACTTCGTGCGCCTTCACCGATTCCGCCTCGAAAGGGACCGGCACGTCGGTTGCGATGGTGGCCAGGCGCTTGCTCATGCGGATTCGCTCCACATTGTTCCGGAGGCTCTCCCGGTACATCTTCCGCTGCACCTCGGCCGCGCGTTCGAGCGCCGCCTCCACCGAGCCGAACTGTTCGATCAGGTCCCTGGCCCCTTTGTCCCCGATGCCCGGCGCGCCGGGGATGTTATCGATCGCGTCTCCCTTGAGAGCCAGCAGATCGGCCACCTGGTCCGGCCGTACACCCAGGAATTCCTTCACCTTCGCCGGGTTGTACCACTCATCGTCTTTCGCCGGGTTGAGCATCGACACTTTGTCCGAAACCAGTTGCAGCATATCCTTGTCGCTCGAGACGATGACGACTTCGAATCCCTCGTGCTCCGCGCGGCGCGCCAGCGTCCCGATCACGTCATCCGCCTCGAATCCGGGGTACTGCAGAACGGGAATCCGCATCGCATCGAGCACCCGCCGCACTAAAGGTATCTGCTCCATCAGGTCCGGAGGGGTCTCCGCCCGGTTGGCTTTGTATTCCGCGAACTCCTGCGTGCGGTGCGTCGGCTCGCCGCTCTCGAAGATAGCCGCGATATAGGCCGGCTCGAACTGTTTGGCCAGCTTCCGAAGCATATTGTTGAAAATATAGACAGCCTCGGTGGATAGCCCTTTAGAGGTCCGCATGGGGGGCGCGCCGCTTCGGGCACGCGCGTGATAGGCCCGGAAGATATATCCGAACGAATCGATCAGGAACAGTTTCTTTTGAGCCACTTGAGCCCATCATACTCACTCCGGCCCGGATATGTGCGCCCCGAGCCGCGCTCTTGCCCCCCGCGAGCATTCTCGTGCGTTACTCAGGAATGCATATCTTTCGGAATATATACTTAGATAACGGTTGACTTATATCAGATAAAGCGTACAATTTGAGTTATATTTCCCAGGGTATTTGAATTCGTTCCCTGATCCTGGTTTCGGAGAGGAATCCTCGAAATCCGGCGCTATGTTTGGGCTCCACCGCGCTGAGGCGCATGCGAGGTTGCCATGAAAACCGTTCCCGCTGGCCGATCGCGTCCCGCATCGACAATTGTTACGATTCTCGCACTGGACTTGACGATAGAAGACAGGTTTTATCTGCGGGAAATTCTTACCCGAAACAAATCCGTGTTGGGGCTGGGCTGCCGGTGGAGGCTCCAGCAGAGCGCCAGCGTAAAGTCTGTGCTACGGTCTGTGCAGACTACGCCGGGTATCGCCGCGGTCATCTGTGATCACGATCTGGGCGACGGCCAGTGGAGACGGCTTCTCCATCAGACCTGCAATGTGTCTCGGCCGCCGCTGGTCATCGTGGCCTCCCGGCTGGCGGATGACCAACTCTGGGCGGAAGCCCTCAATCTCGGGGCCCATGATGTGCTGTCCAAGCCCTTCGAGTGCCCTGAGGCCCTCCGGGTAGTCAGCCACGCGGTGCTGCGCTGGCAGCGGGATCAGGTCCGGCCGGAACCGGCTCGGAGCACGGCGGCGGTCGCGTAGCCGGCTCAGGTGAGCCCCTGATCAGGGGCCTTCCCGTGCCTTATTTCCGCAACAAATCCACAGAAAAGCGTAGTGTTTTAGCCACACCATAGAAATTACAAATCCTTAGCATTCAAATACTTGTCAATGGGTCCAGGAGTTGCTTAAGCTGGGGCCATGGTACTGGAGTGCAGTCGTGCGTTTTGAGACCACCATCCACCGCCCAGTGGAGGCTTCAGGCGTTGGGCTGCACAGCGGCGTTCCGGTGGGCATCCGCATCATGCCGGCTCCGGTCTCCACGGGCATCGTATTTATCCGCACCGATCTCGAAAACTTCGCGATCCCCGCGAGCTGGCGCCATGTCGCGCGGGTCAGTTACGCCACCAGCCTGATGCGCCAAGGCGTGCTGATCTCCACCACCGAGCACCTCCTCAGCGTGTTCTACTCCATGGGGATCGATAACGCCTATGTGGAAATCGACAACCTGGAGGTCCCCATCCTGGACGGCAGCGGCGCGCCGTTCGTCCGCCTGATCGAGCAGGCCGGAATCCGCCAGTACCGCCGCAAGCGCCGCTACCTGCGCATCCGGCGGCCCATTTCGGTGGAGGATAAGGGGAAGCGCATCAGCATCCTTCCGGCCGACAGCTTTCGCCTGACGTGCGATACGGAGTATCCGCCGCCGGTGGGCCGGCAGTCGCTCGAACTGGAGGTCACCCCGGGTCGCTTCGCCTCGGAACTCGCCTTTGCCCGCACCTTCGGATGGGAGTCGGATCTGGACCAGATGCGCAACATGGGTTTAATCCGCGGCGCCTCTCTCGATAACGCCGTCTGCTTTACCCCCGGCGGTGTCATGAACCCCGGCGGCCTGCGCGCTCCCGACGAGTGCTGCCGCCACAAGGCCCTCGATCTCATCGGCGACCTCGCCCTGCTCGGCCGCCCGCTGTTGGGCCACGTAATCGCGGAACGCGCCGGGCATGCGATGCACGCCGCACTGGTCGCCCGCATCATGTCCGACCCCAGCCTCTACGAGATTCTCACCTTCGACCAGTTGGCCTCGCGCGTTACCCAGGCCCTGGTTTCCTAAACCAGCCCGCCCGACGCGATTCGCGCCGCCACCGCCGCCACTTCCTGCTCCATAGGCTGGTCCTGGTCCTGAAATGCCGCCGACTCCCGCACCTGGAGGTAGACGGCGCGCGAGCCCGCGGCCAGCTTCCCGGGACCGCCCCGCAGATCCACCGCCTGCGCCGCGGCGAGCAGCAGCATGGCCGCCTGGTTACGGACGCACTCCAGCGCATCCATCGCGGTGACCGCCGCGTGCATTCCCAGGCTCACCACGTCCTGGTTGTACTGCTCGGTGGGCAGCGAATGAATCGAACTCGGCCCCGCCATCTGCCGCACCGCGCAGGCCAGGCTGGTGACGCTCAACTGCATCCCCTTGAACCCGGAGTTCACTCCCGGCCGCGGTGTGAGGTTGGCGGGCAGCCCGCCGTTGAAACGGTCGTCTACCAGCACGGCCATCAGCGAATTGCCCCAGTTGGCCATGGCGGCGAAATCGATCTTCCACGTATCGAGCAACCGCGCTATGTGCCCGCCGTAGAAGTTCCCGGCTTTGTACATGGTTCCGGTTTCGGGATCGATCAGCGGATTGTCGTTGGCCGAATTGATCTCCCGCTCGATCACCGCGCGCGAGCCGTCGAGCGCCTCCCAGACCTGCCCCAGTCCCTGCGGCACGCACCGCAGCGAGTAGCAGCTTTGCCCGCTCGAAACCTGCGTGTAACCCGAGCCTTCCAGCAGGCCGCGCAGCAGCGCCGCCACCGCGATCTGCCCCGGGTGTCCCTTCCGTTCATGCACCCAAGGGTCGAACGGCTGGCTGGGCGCCTGCAACGCCTCGATGGAGAGAGCCACCGCGCCGAGCAGGGCACGCAGCACGCGGAAGGCATCCACCTGCAGCAGGGCCGCCACCGCCGTCATGACCGTGGTCCCGTTGATCAGCGCGAGCCCTTCTTTCGGAGCGAAAGAGATCGGCGGCAGTCCGGCTGCCTGCAGCGCCTCGGATGCCGGCAGCCGCCGCCCCTGAAATTCGGCTTCCCCCATGCCCAGGAGCACGCGCGCGATATAGGCCGAGGGCATCAGGTCGCCGCTCGCCCCCACCGAGCCATACCGCGGCACGACCGGCGTCACGCCGCGGTTCAACAGGCCGGACAGCGCGTCCAGCAGTTCGTTGCGCACCGCCGAGGCCCCCGTCGCGAACGTAACTACCCGCAGCAGCGTGGCGGCCCGCACTACGTCGCGCGGCAGCGGCGCCCCCGTGGCGCACGCCAGGTGCCGCATCAGATTGTGCTGCAGCAGTTCCATCTGGCCGGCTTCGAGGGAGATTCCGATATTCCCCCCGACCCCGGTATTCACGCCGTAGATCCGCTCGCCGCGCGCCAGCATCTCCTGCAGCCTCGCGCGCCCGCCGGCCACGCGCGTCCGCGCGCCACCGGTAATCCGCACCGTGGCGTCTTCACGCGCCACCCGCACCACGTCTTCAATCGAGAGCGGGTCCGCTCCCACCACCACCATTTGCGGCATAAAGGCTAGGTTACCGCCTGCCGCGCAACCGGTCGACCTCCCGCCGGTCGCGCTTCGACGGTTTGCCTTTGCGGAACCCTTCGAAGTGGGGCATTGCCTTACGCTCCACGGCCAGTTTCTGCCTGAGTTCCCGGCTTGCCTCGGTCTCCTGGTAGAGCTTCTGGGCGAGCTGCGCCGGCCCGCGCATGTCGCTGAGAAGCAGAACCTCCACCTCGAAGTCGCCGCTGTCGTTTTTCACCTGCAGCCGGTCGCCGGCCCGGACTTCCCGCGCCGCCTTGGCCGTCTGTCCGTTGGACTGGACGCGGCCAAGCTCACAGGCCCGTGCCGCGAGCGACCGCGTTTTGAAGAAGCGGGCCGCCCAGAGCCACTTGTCCACTCGCACGCCGGTCATTATACCCGGAAGATATTGACTTCCGAATATTACCCGGATAAATGTCGTGGCACGCTATCGCCAGGCTCCGGCGCGTATTGGGCGATCCGCAGACTGGTTGACGAGGCAAGCCGAGCTCTATACGCCCGCAACCGGAAGGCGTTTGATGACCTTCATTGTCCGTGGCGCCTTCTGATCGGACGGGGAACGACTCCGCGGTCAGTTCGATATCGAAATCAGCAGCTTCTGCGTGCCTGCGGTCCCAGCGAGTGAGAAAGTGAGGGGCACAGCGTCGCCGGCGGCGACGTTGGGCACCACGACATTGAACTGATAGAGCCCCAAATAGCCGCCCGTCAAGCCTGAGAATGACACGGTGGCCGGTGTCCCGGCGAACGAGGCTTGGAAGTCTCTGTTCAGCGTATTGGATTGCGTCACAATCTGGCCCGCAGGACTATCCGGCGTCACCGTTCCAAAGCCAACGCCATAAAACACGATGGTGTCGCCGGGTTTGGCCCGCGCCGAAGCGACGCCGGGGATCGAGCCGGGAGGGAGAACAAACGTGACGCCGTCCGGAAACAGCGCCGCTATGTATTGTCCGGCCTTCAGATTGAATACCGAAGGCGCAAGCAGGCCGGGCTCGGTCACATTCACGGTGATCGGGTAGGCCGTGCTGGTTCCGCCCGGCGTCGTAACTACTACCGGCTGCGACCCCGGAGAGATGTTGGAGGGCACCTGGGCGTTCACTTGGGTGGGGCTGACATAGTCGATGAATGCGGGCTGGCCGCCAATGGTAACCGTGGTTCCTCCCAGAGCAGTGGGCGCCGCGTTGCCTTTGAAATCGGCGCTGCCCCAAGTCTGGGAAGTGACGTTAGCGAGATTCGTACCGTAGATCTCCATCCAGGTTCCGGGCGCAAGTGCGGAGAAGCCGCCGTAAGCGCTGGCGCTGATCACGCCCTGGGACGTCCGGATGACGGGTGTAGCATCGAATGTTCCGTGGACCGTTCCGCTGATTACGGCGCCTGGTGTCAGCCCTACTTGTCCGATGCTGCATGACGGGGCCGCGGTTCCGGAGCAGGAGGCCGTGGAATCGTAGTAGAAGGTGAAGTTATTGGAGAGAAACGCGACCGATGCGCCCGTATTCTCTGCCAGCGACACCGAGATCGTGCCGGAAGAGCCGGCCATCAGGCCGAAAGTGATGTAGTCACTCCCCGCGCTGATGGAATTGGCAGTGAAGGGGGATATGCCGTTGCCCTTGTATGCAAGCACCATGGAAATGGTTCCACCGCCACCGACACCGGTGTAGGGTGCCGTCACCGTGCACTTGGTGTTCGTACCGTCGTAAGCGCAATTCCCCCAGGTGACGCGGCTTTGGCCCACGCCGCCGCTGCCGCCGAGACCGGTCAAGGTCACGATCTGAGAGCTGTTCGTGTATGTGGCCGTCTGCGCGGAAGCCGAAGGCAGGAGAGCGGCCGAGAAGAGAGATAGGGAAATGGCGAGGAATCTCATGAGCGGTTGCGCTCCAGTCTACCGCGAAGGGAAAGAGATGCCAAAGAGCAAGGGTACTGACAGGGTAATAGGACCAACTGGCCACACCGGGCGCCCCTCGACCGGTTGGACATCTTCCCCAAGCCTGCTGTTTGACACCCCCTTTTGGGTGCTGCTAGCCTTAATTCTTCAATGGCCGCAGCTCCCGCACTCCGCGTCACGCCGCTGAATTCCGTCCATCGAGGGCTGAAGGCCAGGATGGTGGATTTCGGCGGGTGGGATATGCCCGTTCAGTATTCCGGACTCGTCGACGAACACCAGACCGTGCGCACCGCGGTGGGTCTGTTCGACGTCAGCCACATGGGGGAGATCGAGATCCGCGGGCCGGAAGCGGAACGGCTCACCGATTTCGTCACCACCAACGCCGTCCGGAAGCTCAAGACCGGGCAGATTCACTACTCCGGGCTGCTCTACGAGCATGGCGGCTTCGTGGACGATATCCTGGTCCACCGCGTGGCCGGCGATCATTATTTCCTGTGTGTCAACGCTTCGAACCAGGAAAAGGACTTCGAGCACATCTGCGCGATGAACGAGTTCGATGCGGAGGTGGAGCTGGCCAGCGACCGGTATGTGCAACTGGCGATCCAGGGGCCGCACGCCCGGGCCACGCTGCAGAAACTGACTCCGGTGGACCTGGGAAGCATCAAATACTACTGGTTCACCGATGGGGAAGTGTCGGGCGCGCCGGCGCGCATCGCGCACACCGGCTACACCGGAGAGGACGGATTCGAGATTTACGTCGCACCCGCCGAAGGAGTCCGGCTGTGGGGCGAGGTGATGGCGGCGGGCGCGGAATTCGGCATCAAGCCGTGCGGGCTGGGCGCGCGCAACACCTTGCGGCTGGAAGCCAAGATGGCGCTCTACGGGCACGAAATCGACGCCTCGATCTCGCCGCTCGAAGCCGGGCTCGGCTGGATCGTCAAGCTGGATAAGGGCGATTTCGTGGGCCGCGACGCCCTGGTCAAACAGAAAGAAGCGGGACTGAGGCGCGGGCTCGTCGGCTTCGAAATGCGCGGCCGGGGGATCGGGCGCGACGGCTACGAAGTGTCCGTGGACGGCGCGCCGGCCGGATGGGTGACCAGCGGCTCTCCATCGCCGACCCTGTGCAGGAACATCGGGCTCTGCTATCTGCCGGCGCAGCACGCGCAGCCGGGCAGGCCGATCCAGGTCATGATCCGCAACCAGCCCGTGGATGCGGTGACAGTGGAAACTCCCTTTTACAAGCGAGCGAAATAGAAAATATGTATCCAGAAAATCTTCGATACACGAAGGATCACGAGTGGATTCTCGTGGAAGGCGACACCGGCACGGTGGGAATCACGGACCATGCGCAGGAAGAGCTGGGCGACATCGTTTTTGTCGATCTGCCGAAGGCGGGGACCAGCCTGGAAGAGCACGGATCGCTGGGCTCGGTGGAATCGGTGAAGGCGGTCTCGGAAATCTACTGCCCGGCCGCGGGAGAAGTCACCGACGTTAACCCCGCGCTGGCGGACGCGCCCGAGAAGCTGAACGAAGATCCGTACGGCGAGGGCTGGCTGGTGAAGCTGAAGTTGAGCGATGCCAAGCAGGTTCAGAATCTCATGACGGCCGCCGAGTATCAAACCTACGTAGGAGCCGAAAAGTAGTTGCGCTATCTTCCGAAGTCCGATTCCGAGCGCCGCGAGATGCTGGCAGCCTGCGGCGCGGGCACCGCCGAGGAGCTGTTTTCGCATTTGCCGGAGGCAGTGAAGCTCAACCGGCCGCTCGACCTGGCGCCGGGCATTTCCGAATACGAGATCGTGGAATACTTCCGCGAACGCGCGGCCGAAAACGCCAACGGATATCCGTCGTTTCTGGGCGCGGGTGTGTACCGCCACTTTCGCCCGGTGCTGGTGGATACGGTGGTCTCGCGCGGCGAGTTTCTGACCTCGTATACGCCCTACCAGGCGGAGATTTCTCAGGGCACGCTGACCACGATCTTCGAATTCCAGACGATGATCTGCCAGTTGACCGGCATGGATGTCGCGAACGCCTCGATGTACGACGGTTCGACGGCGGTGCCGGAAGCGGCCATGATGGCGGTGCGGGCAACGGGCAAGGGGCGCGTCCTGATTGCGAAATCGGTGCATCCGGAGTATCGCGAGGTCCTGGCAACTTACGCCAAGCACCAGGGGATGCCGGTCGATGAGTTCGGCTACGTGCCGGAGGCCGGCACGATCGACCTGGAGGACCTGGACCGCAAGATCGACGATCTGACGGCGGCCGTGATTGTGCAATCGCCCAACTTCTTCGGGGTCGTGGACCAGGTGCGTGCGGCGGCGGAGATCGCGCACCGCAGGGGTGCGCTGCTGATCCTGTTGTTCACCGAGGCGGTTTCGCTGGGCCTCGTGGCGCCGGCGACGGACGCCGATATCGTGGCGGGCGAACTGCAATCGTTCGCGATCTCGCCGAGTTACGGAGGGCCGTTCGCGGGGATCATCGCTACCAGGGAGAAGTTCATCCGGCAGGTGCCGGGCCGGCTGGTGGGGCAGACCACGGACGCGCGCGGCAACCGGGCCTTCTGCCTGACGCTGGCGACGCGCGAGCAGCACATCCGGCGCGAGAAGGCGACTTCGAATATCTGCACCAACCAGGCGCTGATCGCGCTGATGGCCACGGTCTTCATGACGGTCTACGGCAAGCAGGGGCTGCGGGAACTGGCCGCGCAGAACCTGGCGAAGGCGCACTACCTGGCGGGGAAGTTGAAGCCGCGGTTCTGCGGCAAGTTCTTCAACGAGTTCGTGGTGAAGCTGGAAGGCAAGACGCCGGAAGAGGCGAACAAGGCATTGCTGAAGAAGAAGATTATCGGCGGGCTGGCGCTGGGGCGGTTTTATCCGGAGCTGGCGGATTCGATGCTGCTGTGCGCGACCGAGATGTCGCGGCGCGCCGACATGGACGCGGTGGCGGAGGCGCTGGCATGATCACGAAAGTCCGCAACCACCTTTCGCAGAACGAGCCGCTGCTGTTCGAGCGCAGCTCCCCAGGCAAGAAGGCATACCAACTGCCGGAGCTGGACGTACCGGCGGTGGACCCCGCCGAAGCGCTGGGCGCCGAGCACGTGCGCGCCGAGATCGAAGGA
Organism: Bryobacterales bacterium; assembly: GCA_963778675.1. Taxonomy (GTDB): domain Bacteria; phylum Acidobacteriota; class Terriglobia; order Bryobacterales; family Bryobacteraceae; genus CAWCDJ01. The sequence continues at coordinate 535,881 of CAVZVI010000013.1, read as the reverse complement.
TTCCCGGAAGTGAGCGAGGTGGAGGCCATCCGGCATTTCACGCGGCTTTCGACGTGGAACTACGCGATCGATTACGGCATGTATCCGCTGGGCTCGTGCACGATGAAGTACAACCCGCGGATCAACGAGCTGGCCGCGCGGATCGAGGGCCTGGCCTGGGCGCATCCCTACCAGCCGGAGGCGCTGGCGCAGGGATCGATGGAAGTGATGGCGCGGCTCGAGGCGGCGCTCGCGGAGATCACCGGGATGGACGCGGTGACACTGCAGCCGGCGGCGGGCGCGCACGGCGAACTGACGGGCATCCTGCTGATCCGGGCGCTGCTCGAAAAGCGGGGCAATCCGCGGAAGAAGATCCTGATTCCGGATTCGGCGCACGGGACCAACCCGGCCACGGCGGCGATCGCAGGCTACGCGATCGAAAACATCAAGTCGAGCGAGACGGGAGTGCTGGACGTGGCGGCGCTGGAGCGCATCGTCGATAAAGACGTCGCCGCACTGATGGTGACGAACCCGAACACGCTCGGAGTCTTCGAGGAGAACATCGTCCACGCGGCGGAGATTCTGCACGCCAAGGGCGCGATGCTTTACATGGACGGCGCGAACATGAACGCGCTGGTGGGCATCGCGCGGCCCGGCGATTTCGGCGTGGACGTGATGCACCTGAACCTGCACAAGACGTTCTCGACGCCGCACGGCGGAGGCGGTCCGGGCGCGGGTCCGGTGGCGGTGAAGAAAGTGCTCGAACCATTCCTGCCGGCGCCGCGGCTGAAGCGCTCGGGCAAGAAGTGGGCCTGGGACTACAAGCGGAAGCACTCCATCGGCCGGGTGAAAGCGTTCTACGGCAATTTCGGAGTGCTGGTGCGGGCGCTGGCCTACATCCTGGCGCACGGCGGGCCGGGACTGCGAAACGCAACCGTGGACGCGGTGATGAACGCGGTCTACTTGCGCAAAAAGCTCGAGCCGTACTTCGACCTGCCCTATGCGCAGCCGAACATGCACGAAGTGGTGTTCAGCGACGACCGGCAGGCGAAGCAGGGGGTCCGCACGGGCGATATCGCCAAGCGGCTGATCGATTACGGATTCCATCCCTACACCGTGAGCTTCCCGCTGATCGTTCACGGCGCGCTGATGATCGAGCCGACCGAGACCGAGGGCAAGCAGGAACTCGACGCGTTCGTGGACGCGATGATTGCGATCGCGAACGAGGTGGAGACCGATCCGCAGATGGTCAAGAACGCCCCGTACGGGACCCGGACCAGCCGTGTGGATGAAGTGACCGCGGCGCGGAAGCCGGTGCTGCGATGGAAAGCGCAGTAGGGCGGCGGCAGCTTCTTCTCGTATTGGGGCTCGTGCTGTTGATTCGGGTCCCATTCCTCAACCAGGCGATCCAGGGCGACGACCACATCTATCTCACCGAGGCGGCGCACGCGCTGATCGATCCGCTGCATCCGAACAACGTTCCGTATGTGTTCATGGGCGACGTGGTCGACCTGCGCGGGCACTCCCATCCTCCGGGGAATGCGTGGCCGCTGGCCGGGCTCATCGCCCTGTTCGGCGATGTGAAGGAAGTGCCGTTTCACGCGGCCTACATGGTGTTTTCGCTGATCGCGGCGTGGGCCATGTGGGAGCTCGCGAAGCGGTTCTCGCCGCAGCCGCTGTGGGCGGCGCTGCTGTTTGTAGCGGTCCCGGCATTCGTGGTGAACGGAGGGTCGCTCGAAGCGGATGTGCCGTTCCTGGCGTTCTGGATGGCGGCGGCGGCATTGTATTGCGCAGGCCGTCTGTGGTGGGCGGCGGCAGCCATGGCGGCGGCGGCCATGATGGCCTACCAGGCGGTGTTCCTGGTGCCGATCCTGGGGGTTTACGCGTGGCTGTTCGACCGGCGCAACCGGGCGCGGTGGGCGGTGCTGGCAGTTCCGGTGATCACGATCGCCGCGTGGCAGGTGTTCATGAGGGCCACCACGGGGGCGATGCCGGCGAGCAAGCTGACGGGGTATTTCGCGAGCTACGGGTTTCAGGCCTTGCAGCACAAGCTGGCAAGCGCGGTGATGCTGTTCATCCATAGCTGGTTCATCGTGTTCCCGGCGCTGGTTCCGGCGGCGGCGGTGCTGGCGTGGCGCAAGCGGAAGGAGCCGGAGACGCTGTTCCTGCTGGCATGGATCGCGATCTTCTTCGCGGGCGCGGTGGCGGTGTTCTTCGCGGGGTCGGCGCGGTACCTGCTGCCCATGGCGGCACCGGTGGCGCTGCTGGTATCCCGGTTGAACCGCAAGTGGCTGGCCGCGGGATTCGCGGCGCAACTGGCGCTCGCGCTGGGCCTCGCGATCGTCAACTACCAGCACTGGGATGGCTACCGGAAGTTCGCGGCATCGCTGCGCGGGCCTTCCGCGGGACATCGCGTGTGGGTGGATAACGACTGGGGGCTGCGCTACTACCTGGAAGCGCAGGGCGCGATGGCGGCGCGGAAAGACGAGCGGCTGCGGGCGGGCGACATCCTGGTGACGAGCGAGTTGGGGTCGAGTGTGCGGCCCACGGTCCCCCTGGCGCCGATCGCGAAGGCCGCCATTCAGCCGGCGATTCCGCTGCGGCTGATCGGGCTGGAGTCGCATTCCGGGTACTCGACCGTCGACAAGGGCTTCTGGCCGTTCGGAGTCTCGGCGGGGCCGATCGACCGGGTGCGCGCCGACCTGGTGATGGAGCGGCATCCGAAGCTCGAATACCTGACCGTAAAAGAGCCGGGTGCCGCGGAACAGATCGTCAGCGGCATCGACCCTTCGGACGGCTGGACGGCGGGGACGGCGGAACTGGTGGTAAAGAATCCCGCCGCACCGAAGAAGCTGCGTGCGGAATTCTACATTGCGCCGCAGGCGGCGGCGCGGCGCGTGTGGCTGCTGCTGGACGGGAAGGAAGTGGCCACGGGCACATATTCGGGGGACGGCAAGTATACGCTGGAGTCGGCGGATGCCCTGCGCGGGGCCGGCGCATCGGCCACGGTGGAGTTGCGGGTGGATCGCACGTTCCGCGCCCCCGGCGATCAGCGGGATTTGGGTGTGGTTTTGATCGGTGCGGGATTCGCGCCGTAGTATCCTGAAGATTATGGGCTGTGGCGGTGGTGGCGGTTTCAACCAGATCGATAACGCGATTCGTCCCGGAGCGCGCAAAGTGTTCTGCGTGAAGTTTCAGCGCGAAATGGAGGGCCTTGACGAGGTGCCGTTCGAAGGCCATCCGCTCGGGCAGCGCATCTACGAGAACGTCTCGAAAGATGCCTGGAAGATGTGGGTCGAGCACATGAAGATGCTCATGAACGAGTACCGGCTGAACCTCGGCACGGCGCAGGCGCAGGAATTCCTGATCCAGCAGATGGAGAATTACTTCTTCGGCGAGGGCGCAGCTCTCCCGCCGGACTACGTGGCTCCTAAGACGAAGGCGTGAAGGTTTCGAGCACGGCTGCGATCTGGAACCGAAGTTCCGCGTGCGACTGCCGCAGCGCCTGTTCTACCTCGGCGGGGGATGAGGCCCGCGCAAAAATAAATCCAAGATAAGTGGAGCCTTCGGGAAGTGGCATAAGCCGCTGCCCGACGGTCGCGGTGATGATGACGTCCTCGATGCCGGGGACGGCCGATGCACGGTCCGTTCCTTCGACGGACTGGTAGAGGCCGGCCTTGGGGATGGGGATCATCATGACGCCGGACGCACCCTGCTCGATGCGGGCCCGCGGAAACGTCCTCCCCGAGCGCGTGCCGGAGGATGAGCTCTTCCAGTGGCGCAGGACTCCCGGCCTGCCCCACCAGGCTGAAGCGCAGCGCCTTCGCGCATAGTCCGCCGATCGGGCGCGCATGCGCTTCCAGCATCCATGCGCCCTCCTCGTTGTAGCGCAACTCGGCGTGGACGGGGCCGTGGCGCAGGCCGATGGCGTGGACGGCGTCCGCAGTGGTCTCGAGAAGCTGCCGCTGCACTTCGGCCGGCTCGCGCGAAGGGGTGATATAGAGAGTCTCTTCGAAGTAAGGGCCTTCCAGCGGGTCCGGTTTGTCGAAGATCGCAAGTGGCTGGAGCCGGCCGGCGGTGACCAGCCCTTCGACGGCAAACTCGCGGCCCGGGATGTAGTCTTCGACCTGGATTTCGTGCTCGCCCATCCTCTGAATGCGATCGACGGCGGCGGCGAACGCGACGGCGTCATTGGCGCGGATCACGCCGCGGCTGGCGGAGAGGCCCAGGGGTTTGAGCACGCAGGGGAAGCGCGCGAAGTCGGAGCCCGACCGCGCCCGGTGGAAGCGCGGAACGCGCAGGCCGGCCGCCCGGAAGAGCGTTCGCGCGAGGTACTTGTCGTGGCACGCGCGGGCGGCGGCGGGGGAGTGGAAGGGCAGGTCGCACAGGCGCGCGGCTTCGGCGGCGAGCACCGCGGGACGGTCGCCGACCGCGGCCACGCCATCGAACCCGCGGCCGCGGAGGGCATCGAGAGACCAGGCGATGTGGTCGAAGCGAACCGGGATGGCGCGGTCACCCCAGGGGTCGTCGAGAATGTGGCAGCGATCGGTGGCGAGCGTCAGGTCGACACCCATGCGGCGCGCGGCATCGGCGAAGACGCGGATCTGGTATCCGGTGGTGGCGGCGAAGAGGAGGAGACGCTTCGGCACTAATTCTATTATCGTGGTTAATGTGAAAGCACTGGTCAAGAGCAGGCGTGAGCCGGGTTTATGGCTGGACGACGTCGAGGTGCCCAAAATCGGGATCAACGACGTCCTCATTCAGGTGCTGCGAACCGGGATTTGCGGCACGGATCTCCACATCTACAAGTGGGACGAGTGGGCGCAGAAGACAATTCCGGTGCCGATGGCGGTGGGGCACGAGTTCGTGGGGCGGATCGTGGAAACCGGCTCGAACGTCGTCGATTTCTTCCCCGGCGACCTGGTGAGCGGCGAAGGCCACGTGGTCTGCGGGCGCTGCCGGAACTGCCTCGCCGGGCGGCGGCACCTGTGCGCCCATACCATGGGCGTCGGGGTGAACCGGCCGGGGGCTTTCGCGGAATACATCGCGCTGCCGATGACCAATATCTGGCGGCACCGCGAGACGGTTCCGCTGGACGTGGCGGCGATCTTCGACCCGTTCGGAAACGCGGTGCACACCGCGCTCTCGTTCCCGCTGCTGGGTGAAGACGTACTGGTGACGGGCGCGGGGCCGATCGGCATCATGGCGGCGGCGGTGGCGAAGCACGCCGCCGCCCGCTACACGGTGATCACCGACATCAACCCGTGCCGGCTGGAGCTGGCGAGACGAATGGGCGTGACCCGCGCGGTCAACGTGCGGGAGACGAAGCTGGCGGACGTGCAGAAAGAGCTGGGGATGACCGAGGGGTTCGATGTCGGGCTCGAGATGTCCGGCAATCCGTCGGCGTTCCGCGACATGCTCGCGAACATGAGCCACGGGGCGAAGATCGCGATGCTGGGGATTCCGTCGGAGCCCATGCCGATCGACTGGAACACGGTCATCTTCAATATGCTGACGATCAAGGGCATCTATGGGCGCGAGATGTACGAGACGTGGTACAAGATGACGGTCATGCTGGAATCCGGCCTGGACATCATGCCGGTGATCACGCACCGCTATCACTACACCGAGTTCGAGAAGGGCTTCGAGGCAATGCTGTCGGGCAACTCGGGAAAAGTCGTGCTGACTTGGGCCTGACTCCCTTCTACTGCAGGGTCGCGCTGGCCGGGGTGGAACTGCCGGCCTTGTTCGTGAGCGTCACGCTCACCGATACCACCGCCGCCGGATCGCCCTGGACCGTGAACGGCTGGGTGAACGTAAACTGGCTGCCGTACTGCGCCGAAGCCGCGCTCCCGTACCACGCCGCGAACAACTGATCCACCGGTATGGTCACGCTGGTGGTCTGCAGGTTCGACCCCGTCGCCCCCGTGAACTGGAACATTGCCTGAGTCAATTCCCGGTCGGTGGCAAAACCCACCACCGTCACGGTAAAGGTGCTGCCCGACCGCGTGGCCGTGACGCTCCGGATCACCGGCGCACTGGCGTTGATCCGTATCGTCTGCTGAGGCGCGGGCTTCGGCGTGATGTCCTGCCCCGATGCCTGCAACTGCGTCGTAATCGTAATGGTCCCCGCCACCGTCCCGGTCTGCACGCCGACACCCGGCGCCCCCACGGTTCCGCCCGCGGGCACGGTCATCTGCGCCGTGCGCCCTCCGGTGGAGAATTGCACCGCCGGATCGTCCGGTCCCGAGTCCGGCTGGAACGTCATGGTCAGCGTCGCGATCACGTCTACGGGAAACGGCGCTCCCAGCGTCACGGTCACGGTGCTTTGACTCGCCGGGTTGGCCGTACCGGGAAGCCCCCCGAGAGTCGACGAAGGTGTCGCCGGCAGCCCCACGGTGATTTGGAACGTCTGGCTCGCCGTGGCGCCGGCGCTGTCTTTCACGCTCAGGCTCACGGCCACCGATCCGGGCGAAGGGAACGTGCCCGTAATCGCTCCCGACGCCGAGACGCTGACGCCCGGCCCCGATCCCGACCATGTGTAGGGCGGCTTCCCTCCCGCTGCCGCCGCCGTCGCCGAGAACGGAGTGCCCGCCGTCGCCGTGGTGCTCGAAATCCCCGTGATCGTCAACGCGGGCAACGTCACCGTCACGGTGTACGAGCGGCTGGCGGTATTGCCCTTGGAGTCCGTCACGGTGGCGGTGACCTCGAAATTGCCTGGAGGTGTCGTGGCCGGTATGGTCCCGCTGATCGCTCCGCCCGGCGAGATGCTCACTCCGCTCGGAAGCCCGCCGGCAGAGAAGGTGTACGGAGGCGTGCCCCCGCTCGCGCTCACGCTCGCCGAATACCCGCCTCCCACCGTCCCGTTGGGCAGCGACGCCGTGGTAATCTGCAGCGGCGCCCCGGTAATGGTGACGCTGCTGCTCGCGCTGGCTTTGGCGCCGGCCGCATCGGTCACCGTCACCGTCACGGTGTACGTGCCTTCCGACCCCACCGCCGGCGTCCCGCTGATGGACGCTCCGGAGAAACTCAGTCCCGCCGGCAGTCCGCTCGCCGAGAAGGAGTAGGGCGCCTGGCCCCCGCTGGCAGTGAACGTTGCCGAGTACGGAACACCCACCTGCCCGTTCCCCGCCGACCCGCTGATGGTCAAGGATAGCTTCGTGATGTTGATGGTGTAAGCCTTGAGTGCGGCCGTCCCTACGCTGTCTTTCACCTGAACCGTGAACTGGAACGTGCCGATCGAATTGGCCGTTCCACTCAACATGCCGCTACTGCTGAAGGTGGTGCCGGAAGGAACCGAACCGCTGGCTCCCCACACGTATGGCGGGACGCCTCCGGTGGCGGCGAACTGGGTGTTGAAGGAAGTGCCCACCGGCGCATCGGCGAACGATGGGGTGGTGATGACCAGTGGCGGCGCTTTGATGGTGAGAAGAAAGGCGCCGCTCGTTTTGGTGCCGCCGGAGTCGGTCACCTGCACCGCAAAGTTATAATCTCCCGTCTTGGTCGGAATGCCGGAGAGGATGCCGTTGGATGAAAGAGAAAGCCCGGGGGGAAGGCTGCCCGCCGTCACCCCGAAAGTATACCCCGGAGCACCGCCGGTGGCGGCGAACTGCGCGCTGTAGCTGGCGCCCGAAATTCCATCCGGCAGCGGCGAAGCAGTGATGATCTGCAGCGGGGGAATGTAGGGATTGATGGCCAGAGTGTACTGCGCCGACGCAGTCAACTGGCTGGAATCCGTCACGGTCACGGACACCGTCGAACTCCCCGCGGCGGAGGGCGTACCGGCAATTGCGCCGGTGGACTGGTTCAAAGAGAGCCCCGCGGGCAGTCCCGTGGCGGACCAGCGGTAGGGAGGGCTTCCCCCGCTGGCGGCCAGCGTGAACGAATAATCCGTTTGCGCGGTGCCGGGAGGCGGCGCCCCACTGGTGATGGTGAGCGGAGGATTCACCGTGAAGGGCAGCGCGTTGGATGGCGCGCCGTCCGTCGTCACGATGTGGACGTTGTGGACGCCGGGCGTCAGGAATGCGGCCGGGATCGTAACCGTGATCTGCGTCGTTCCGCCAACTGCGAACGAAGTGATGGCGGACTGATCCCACATCACCCTGGCGACGTTTACCAGGTTGGTGCCGCCGATAGTGAGGACGAAGGAACCGGTTCCCGCCGTACGGTTGGTTGGGCTGAGACTGGTCAACACGTCCGGCGGAAAGACGATGTAGTCGCCATAGGCAAACGAGATCTGGCCCCCGGGATTCTGCACCCAGAAGGTCGGGGTGCCTGCCGTAGCCACCAGCGATGCCGGAACGGTAGCCTCCAGCACTCCCGGACTCGGTGAAGTGGTGGGCAGCCCGACGCCTCCGAGGAAGATCTGGGTGACTGAGGGAACCGTGAGAAAATACTGCCCCGTCACGGTCAGGGTGAAGGCTGGGTGCCCCGCTGTGACATAGGGCGGTGTGACGCTGCTGATGATCGGGTACTGGACGATGTAATTCGCTTCAACGAAGCTGCCTCCAGGGACGGTCACCCGGATCACCGGAAGATCGTGCAACTGGACGAGGTTTGCGGGAACCACGGCGGTCAATTGGGTTGCGCTGACATAAGTGGTGGTCAGATTCGTGTTGCCGGTGAGGGCACTCCTCCACTGCACCACCGATCCCGGCGTGAAATTCGCTCCATTCACGGTCAGCGGGAAGCCGAGGCTCCCCGCCGGGATGATGGGCGGGTTGAGAGAACTGATCACCGGCGCCGGATCGATCGTCAGGCTGTACGACAGGGCAGTGGAATTGCCCCAGGCGTCCGTAATCCCCAGCCGGAATGTGTAGACTCCCGCTGTGGTCGGCGAGCCCACGTAGAAGTTGTCGTACGGGCTGACTGTTCCGTTGGCGCTGAAAACCGGCAGACCCGGCGGCAGGCTGCCGGATTGAAGACTCATGGTGAACGGAGCGGTGCCGTCACCCGCCGGAAACAGCGGCTGCGCATAGTTGCCCCCCACCACGCCACTTGGGAGCACAACCGGAGAACCGCTGACCGGTATGGTTGCCGGAAGAGCCGCGTTGACCGTAAACGGCGCCGACACAGGAGAGCCGGATCCAATCATCACCTGCACCGTGATGCTGGTGGCGGCGGCGACCAGGGCTGCCGGAACGGTGGGAACCTGGATGGTATTCGGGTCCACCAGAAACGTGTTTTCCTGGGTGCTGGAGAAACTCGTGTTGTTGGCGGGGTTATTGTTGTCGATCCAGTTCACGACGAACGGATAGTCGAAGCCGGTTCCGGTGATCTGGAGCGTGAAGCCGTTCGGCAGGGCGGTCCCGGCCGTGATGGCCGCGCCGCCCGGTGCGGTTGTGCTGGGGAAGAAGGCATCCACCTGTGAAATTGCCGGCTGGGCAAAGGCGGGCGTTGCCATGACCGTCAACAGCGCAACCATCAGCGAGCGGCGCATCGTATCCCCCGAGGTAACCATTGTGGCACGACCTTCAGTGATTCCAGTTTGCGGTGAAGATATTGAACTCGTAACGCGATTTCGCGTTGCGGTCGGAACAGAAGACCAGGGTCTTGCCGTCGGGGGAGAACTCGGGGAAGGAGGTGAAGCCTCCGAAGTTCGTCACCTGCTCGAGCCCGGTGCCGTCGACGTTGATCAGGTAGAGTTCGAAATTGCGGCTGTCGCACGCGTGCTTGTTGGAGGCGAAGAGAATCTTCTTGCCGTCGGGCGTGAAGGTGGGGGCAAAGCTGGCGCAGCCGAAATTCGTAATGGGGTGCGCGTTCCTGCCGTTGGCATCACCCACCATAATTTCCATCTTCATGGGAGCGGTGAGGTTTTCGGCGAGGAGGGTTTTGTAGCGGTCCATCTCGGCGGGAGTCTTGGGGTAGTTTGAGCGCCAGACGAGTTTCTTGCCGTCGCGCGAAAAGACGGCGCCGCCGTCGTAGCCTTCTTTGTGCGTGATCTGCTTCTTATCGGATCCGTCGGGCCGCATGGTCCACAGGTCGAGATCGTGAGAGGCGAGCGAGGTATAGACGATGCGGCCGGTCTTCCAGTTCTGGGTGGCTTCGGCGTCGTAGCCGGGTGTATTGGTGAGACGCTTTTCGATCTCGCCGCTGTCGGTGGCGAGAAAGATGTCATAGCCGGCGAAGATGCCCCAGACATAGCCCTTGCTGCGGTCGGGCTCGGCCGGGCACGCGTCTCCGGCGAGGTGGGTGGAGGCGTAGACGATATGGTGGTTGTCGGCCAGAAAGTAGCCGCAGGTGGTTCGGCCTTTGCCGGTGGAGACGAGATGCTGGTCGCTGCCGTCGGCATTCATCAGAAAAATCTGATCACACGGGTAGGGAGAATGCGTAGTTTGGAAGATGAGGCGTTTGCCATCAGGAGACCAGTAGGCTTCGGCGTTCTCGCCGCCGTGCGTCAGTTGCCGGATGCCGCTGAGGTGCGGCGATTGCGCGCAGGCTAACGTAGCGGAAAGCAGGAGTGCCGAAACAGACGATTTCATAAGCCAAACTTGCCAGTATACTGTGGATCGCGGCGGGAGAATGGAGTATGGAAAAATTCGAGCGATTCTTCGAGCAGTTCCGGGTTCATGCCAGTGAGCTCGGCGATAAGATCCGCGAACTCATCCACGAGGGCAACGTCCGGCGGATTATCATCAAGGACGAGCAGGGCCACACGTTTATGGAGATTCCCCTGACGGTGGCGACGGTCGGAGCCGTGGTGGCGCCGATCCTGGCGGCGGTAGGCGCGATCGCGACGCTGGTGGCGCGCTTCGATATCGTGGTGGAGCGGACGGCTCCTGCGGATGCTCCGCCCGAGGGCCGCGCGGCGGCGACCGATGCGAGCGTGGGGGCGACCGAAAGCACCATGGATATGAGAGACACGGTGGCGCAACGCGTCGACAAGAAGGGGACCAAGCTGGAAGACCTTGCCGGAACCGGCGAGCACGACTCCAAGGGGGGTTAGCTGACGGCATCCGGCGCGCGCTAGAATTTGGAGATCGCCCTCGCAATTACCGAAATCGTTCCGGTCCGTTCGCGTGCGTCCGCGGCGCATCTGCCCGCGCTCACCGGTCTGCGCTTTCTGCTGGCGCTGTGGGTGATCCTGCATCACCTGACCGGGCCGGGGCAGTCGCTCGAGCCGCTGGCGCGCGCCCTGCCGGCCGCGGTCTACTCCCTGATCCGCGGCGGCTATCTCGCGGTGACCACGTTTTTCGTCCTTTCCGGTTTCGTGCTTTCACGCAGCTATGCGGGCACGGAATGGACGCGGCGCAGCGTGGCCCGGTACACCGCGGGGCGCATCGCGCGTGTCTACCCGGTGTACCTGCTGAGCCTGCTGATGGTGGCGCCGTTTATCGCGGCCGACCGCACTCCGGGGAAGACCGCGCTGGTGGCGGCACACGGACTGCTTTTGCAGGGATGGCTCGGTCATATTCCGGTGAACTGGAACACGCCGGCCTGGTCGCTTTCGTGCGAGATGTTCTTCTACCTCTCCTTCCCGCTTCTGGCGGCGTGGCTCGGTGGGTCGGGGTGGCGCAAGACGCTGGCCGCCGCCGCGGCGGCGTGCTGCCTGACCCGCGTGCTGTGGGCGGTGGGCGTTTCCGACGAAATCAAGCCGCTCATTCACCTGTCCGATTTCCTGATGGGGATCGCGGCAGCGTGCGCGTTCGATCTGCTGGCCGCGCGGCGGAGGCGGCCGGCCGGCTCGTGGCTGTACGTGCCGGGAACGGCCTGCGCGGCGGTGCTCATTGCCTGGCCGCAACTCCTGCCGCCGGGCGTGGACCTGAACTCCGCGCTGCGCCCCCTGAATGGATTGCTGCTGATCGGATTCGCGCTGGGCGGCGGCGCGGCCGCGCGCGGGCTCTCCACGCCGCTGGCGGTGTACCTGGGGAAGGCGAGCTACGCGATGTACATTCTGCACGTGCCGCTGCTGTGGTGGTACCTGCGGTGGTCGAAGACCTTTTCGGCTCCGCTCTACCTCGCGTTGGTGATCGGGATTTCGGCGCTGGTCTACCGGTTCATCGAAGAACCGGCCAACCGCTACCTGCGGTCACGAGTCCAGGCTGCCCTTCAGGCCTAGCTCTTCGGCGCGGGCCTGCATGGCCTTGACGCAGAACTCGATGTGCTCTTCGAGCGGGACGCCCAGTTCGGCGGCGCCTTCGACGATATCCTGGCGATTGACGGAACGGGCGAACGCTTTGTCCTTCATCTTCTTCTTGACGGAGGGGACATCGACTTCGAAGACGCTGCGGTGCGGCTTCACGTAAGAGATGGCGGTAATGAAGCCGGCCAGCTCGTCGCAGGCGTAGAGCGTCTTCTGCAGCGGGGTTTCGCGTGGCACGCCGGTGTGGTTGGCGTGCGAAAGGATGGCGCGCCGGATGACATCGTCTACGCCGCGCTCCGCGAGGATGGCTTCGCCCCTCTGCGGATGCTCTTCGAGCGTGGGGTGGATCTCCCAATCGAAATCGTGCAGCAGGGCGGTGACGGACCACAGCGGCTCGTCTTCACCGAGCTTGCGGGCGTAGGCCGTGACGCAGGTTTCGACGGCCAGCGCATGTTTGCGGAGCCCTTCCGATTTCGTATATTCGCAGAGAATTTCCCAAGCCTGATCGCGATCGAGCATCGAGATTTATCATATACCGGTGAGCACAAAGACCGTGGAGCTGGGCCTGGGCCTGATCGGCATCGGCAAGCCGTGGGGACACGCGCCCCACCCGATTCCCTCGGACGCGGAGGCGCAAACGCTGCTGGAGTTCGCGTATGAGCTGGGCGTGCGCTATTTCGACACGGCGCCCTCTTACGGCGACGGAGTGAGCGAGGCGCGGCTGGGGCGCTTTCTGCGGTCGCTCGGGCCGGCGGAACGCCGGGGCGTGACCGCGGCCACGAAGTTCGGCGAACACTGGGACGCGCAGGCCGGAGCGCCCTATGCCGGCCATTCTTTCGACGAGCTGAGGCGCAGCCTGGACCGGAGCATCGCACGGCTGGGCGCGATCGAAGTGCTGCAATTGCACAAGACCACGCCCGAGGCTCTGTCGAGCGCCGGGGTAGCGCGGGCCTGGGAATACGCGCGAGGCCTCGGGATTGCGCGGCTGGGGCCGAGCGTGAGCGATCCGGTCTCGGCGCGGCTGGCGATGGAGGATCCGCGCCTGAACGTGATGCAGTTTCCCTTCAACCGCGAAAACCGTCAGTTCGAGCCATTCCTGGAAGAGGGGAAGTGGATCGCGGTGAACCGGCCCTTCGCCATGGGTGCGCAGGTGCGCCGCGACGCGTTCCGCTTCATCCTGGAGCACGAGTTCACGGGGGTGATTCTGACCGGGACGACTTCGCCGGAGCACCTGCGGCAGAACTGGGAGGCATTTCAGGAATCGATCGCCTGACCCCAGGCGGCGTGTCGCGCGGCGCGAAAGGCGTCCTTATCGCGCTTGGTCACGCGGGCCGTTCGCAGGCCCCGCGGCGTGCACTCTTCGAGGACGATCAGGCCGGGGTGGTGCTGCGGGTGGCGAACGATGCGGGCGGCGGCAAGCGGGACGGCCTCGCGGGCGAGTGCCACGTAGCTGAACTTCTCGTCCTCGTAGCCGAGTTCCCCGCCTTTGACGCGGCGGTGCAGGGACGACCGCTCGACGCGCGCGGCGAAATGGCACCAGTCGGGAGCGGCCATCGGGCAGGGGCCTTCTGCGGGGCACGGCGCAATCATGCGGGCCCCGGCGGCGAGAAGCTGGTCGCGGACCGCGCGGACAAGCTCGAAGCCGCGCGGCGTGCCCGGCTCGATGAGGACGAGGGCGCGGCGGGCGGCCTGCCAGAGCCGGGCGGCGTGCAGAATGCCGCCGGCTTCACCGAGTGAGTACGCGGCAATGACCAGATCGCGCTCGGGAAGGCCGGCGGTGAAATCGCGAGGCATTAGCTCGGCATCCGGGAGCCAGGCGCGCGACTCGGCGGCGAGGGCGGAATCGCGCTCGACCATCGTGATGGCAGCATCCGGGAACCAGGCGTGCGCGGCCAGCGAGGCCGCGCCGGTGCCGGATCCGGCATCGAGGAGCGTATCGACGGGGCCGAGCCGTTCGCGGACTTCGCGCAGCACCGAGTACGCCGCCGCATAGGTAGCGGGCATGCGGGTGACGAGGTAGGCGGCGGCGCGGGCGTCGTCGGCCAGCCGGGGCGCGCGGCCTTCGCGATAGGCTTCGGACATCGCCGCCGCAGCCTGTTTGAGCGCGGGGAAGCCGAGGTCTTCGGCGCGATCCTCGATGGCGCGGCGGACGGGCGCGGGAAGCTGCACAGTTTTAGGATAGAGGGAGTGAAGATGCCTGCGAAAGACCTTGGCATGCTGGAAGTGCGCACCCGCCGGGAGTGGCGCGACTGGCTCCGGGATCATCACGATTCGGAGCCCGGGATCTGGCTCGTGCTGCGCAAGGGCCGCGTGCCGGATCACTCCATCACCTACGAGGATATCGTCGAGGAGGCGCTGTGCTTCGGCTGGATCGACAGCCTCATCAAGCGTCTGGATGAGAAGCGGTATGCGCGGAAGATTACTCCGCGAAAGCTCGACAGCAAGTGGTCCAGCAGCAATCGCCGCCGCTACGCGGACCTCGAGGCGCGGGGGCTTCTTGCGGCGCCGGGACTGAAGCGGCCGCCGACGGACCGAAGCGGCGATGCGCCGCGGCCATCGGCTTCCGTGATTCCCCCGTACATCGAGAAACAGCTCAAGGCCAACGCCCGTGCATGGGCCTGTTTCGAGCGGCTTGCGCCCTCCTGCCGGCGGCAGTACATCGGCTGGGTCGATTCGGCGAAGCGGGAGGAAACGAAGGAAAAGCGGCTTCGCGAAGCGATCGGTATGCTGGCGGCAGGTAAGAAGCTCGGGATGAAATGAAGCCTGCTCGTCCTCCCCTCCGCACATGGTAGGCTGATTCTCAACGGAGATTCCTCGATCATGCCGAATACTCTCGATGCCAGCGACGCGATGCAGCGCGTGCTCAATCGCTACGAAACGTACCTGCCCGCGGGACTCGCTTCCAACGTCAGGAGCTTGAATCCCGCCCGGATTTTCCGCATCCTGCCCGAAGCCGAATACAAACCCTATTTCGATGCCGTGTTCCGCAATTGCTTCGCGGCGATCAACGTCAGCGCTTGCGGGGGCACCAAAAGGGTGATTGGCGTGGCCAATAGCTCCAAGCCGGCCTACGACAACTTCGCCTGTCCCGCCTTCTGCGCGCCGGCAGTCAACGTCACCGACCGCGTCATCTACGTCAATCGCGACGCCGGCGTGACCAACGGCACGCTCTACCACGAGTTCATTCACTATCTGTCGCACCCGAACTTCTATCCGGAGTTCTACGCGTTGGGCGGGAACAGTCCCAACATCCTCGAAGGGGTTACCGAATACCTCACCCGCCGGGTCGGCCAGGATATCGCGCACGACCGGTACTTACAAGGCAAATACCAGGACCGGTTCGCGCAGGTCTCACGCGACATGGGCGGCAATCCGACCACGACCCTCGACCGCCTGGCCCAACTTACCTTCCAGGGCGATATGTCGGTCTTGACGACGCTCGGCGGCACGGTGCCGCACCACTTGCGCTGACAGTCTCCGATTACCTGGCGTCCCCAGGCTCGAGCATGCCCCGCCCAGGGTGTACGATGTAGTCGCATGCGTGCCCGAGCTTGGTGTCTTGCGGCGGCCATGGTCTTCTGCCTGGACGGGGCGGCCGCCGACGTTCGCGTGTGGCAGGATGTGCTCACGCTTCCGACCTATCTGGAGGGGCAGCCTGACCCCAATCCGCCGTTCGATCAGTTCGCCGGGACCCGTTTCAACTATCCCTACACGCTGCGCGACAACCTTACCGGACAGCGCGTGGATACGGCGTGGCGCGCCCTCTACCTGGAAAACGAGTACCTGAAATGCTCGGTGCTGCCCGATATCGGCGGCCACCTCTATACCTGCATCGACAAGATCAGCGGGCAGCCGATGTTCTATGCGAACCCGTCGATCAAAAAAGCGCAGATCGGGTACCGCGGGGCCTGGGCGGCCTTTGGCATCGAGTTCAACTTCCCCGTGTCGCACAACTGGGTGTCGATGTCGCCGGTGGATTTCTCGATGGCGAAGAACGCGGACGGCAGCGCATCGGTGTTCGTCGGAAATGTCGACCGGCCCTACGGCATGCAGTGGACGGTCGAACTGCGGCTGGCGCCGGCATCGACGGTGCTCGAAGAGCGGGTCACACTCTACAACCGCGGCGACGTGCGGCATCGCTTCTACTGGTGGAATAACGCGGGCGTGCGGGTCTGGGACGATTCGAAGATCTGGTACCCGATGCGCTGGAGCGCCAGTCATGGCTTCACTGACGTGGACACCTGGCCGGTGAACTCCGCGGGGCTCGACCAGAGCGTGATCGGCAAACAGACGCGCGGCACGGTATCCCGCTTTGTCCACGGCAGCCGGGAGCCGTTCATGGGCGTCTACCATCCGCACACTCAGGCGGGCGTAGTTCATTATGCGGATTACGCCGACCTGCCGGCGAAGAAGATCTGGTCGTGGGGAGTGGATGCCGACGGACTGGACTGGCGGCGCGCGCTTTCCGACGACAACAGCGCCTACGTCGAAGTGCAGGCGGGGCTGATGCGCAACCAGGAGACCTATGCGTTCCTGGAGCCGCGTCAGAGCATCCATTTCAGCGAATACTGGATGCCGGTGCGGGGCATCGGCGGCATCACCCGCGCCAACCTCGCCGGGGTGCTCTACTTGCGGCGCGAGGCCGGCAAGCTGGCGGCGGGTTTCAACGCGAACCGGGCAGTGGCGGGCGCGAAGGTGCGGATCCTCGATGGACAGCGGGTCCTGCGGGAAGAGACGGTGAACCTGGCGCCGGAACGCACCTGGTCGCTCGAGATCGCGGGCGCCCCTTCGTCGCCCGTGACCTTCGAATTGCTGGATGCGGCGGGACACCCGCTGATGCGGCAGACCGAGGGCAAGTACGACTGGACGCCGGAGAAAGAAGTTCACGTCGGGCCGCAGCCCCGGCCGGCGGCGGGTGGGCCGCTCGAAGCGGGCACCGACCTGGAGCTGAACGGAAACCTGCTCGGGGCGTACGAGGTGTACGATAAGGCGCTGCGGCAATCGCCGGACGACCAGGCATTGAACGTGGCGGCGGGACGGCTGGCGGTGACCCTGCTGCGCTACGATGACGCGGTCCGCCGGCTGGAACCCGCCCAGGCTCGGGCCAGCTACGACCCGGAGATTGCGTACTATCTCGGGCTGGCTTACGAAGGTCTCGGCCGCATGCGCGAGGCGCGGCTCGAATTCGAGACCGCGCGGCGCATGCCGCGGTTCCGCGCAGCCGGGAACCTGAAGCTGGCGGAGTTGCTGGCGCGCGAGGGCGACGTGGTTCGCGCCACCACTTACCTGGAGCAGGAGCCGGACGACCAGCGCGCGCGGGAGGAACTCGCCGCTCTCAGGGGGGCGCGGGAGACGGCGGCGATCCGGCCGGAATCTGTGCTGAGGATCGCGGCGCAATACATGCGGCTGGGGCTGTGGCGCGAGGCGCTGGCGGTGCTCGGGCGCGAATACCCGCAGCCGCCCGCGGAACAGATCGAGCCCGGCGTGCCTTTGCCGCAGAAGAACCCGGTGGTGGCTTACTACCGCGCCTTCTGCCGGCGGAAGCTGGGAGAGCCGGCCGCCGCGGATTACGCGATCGCGGCCAAGCTGCCGGCGGCTTACGTCTTTCCGTACGGCGCGCAGACGCTGGAGGTGATCGAATCCGCGGTGCGGGAGAGGCCCGACGACGCCATGGCGCATTTTCTGCTCGGCTCGCTGCGGATGGCTTCGGGCCTGGCCGATGCGGCGATCGGGGAGTGGCGGACGGCGCGGAATCTGAATCCGTCGATACCCGTCCTCGATGCCGACCTGGGACGCACCCTGCTTCGCATCAAGCGCGACGTGCCTTCGGCGGCGGAAGCGTTTCACGCGGGGCTCGCGAACGATCCCTCCAACACCGAGCTGTACACGGGGCTCAGTACCGCCCTGGGCATGATGGGAAGGCCGGCGGCGGAAACTGTCGCGGCGCTCGAACGGTATCCGGACCGGGCGGCCATGCCCGCGGCGATGGTTTACGACCTGGCGCTCAGTTACGCCGAGGATGGGCGGTTCGATCGGGCCAGGGCGATGTTCGAGGGCCGGTTCTTTCCACGCGAAGAGGGCGGTACCAATGTCCGGCAGGTGTGGATCCGGGTGCGCGCGCTCGAAGCGGCATCCGATGCGCAGGGCGGCCGGTGCGGCGAGGCGCTCGCCATCGTGGATCACATCGGCGGAGCGGACGCGCAACTCGCGTTCACACGCGACGGGCTCGATCCCTTCATTGCCGCGGCACCCAACCAGGCGTCGCTGGGAATGGCGGAAGCTCGCTGCGGGCGGGCGGATGCCGCGAGCCGGCGGTTGCAAGGTATGATCGCATCCGGCGGCGCGGAGACTCTGGTCTTCGCCTACGAACTGGCGCGTCAACTGCCGGACTTCCACGCCGCGGAGTGGGCCGCGCGCCTTCAGCCTGCGCGCGCGGGCGGGGCCGGATCGAGCTGGAGCGCACTCATTTCGGGCATGGTGCAATTGGAATCGGGACACGCCGCGGAAGGCCGGACGGTGCTCGAATCGGCACTTCTCCTGCCCGACCGTAATCTGGCCCACCATTTGGGCCGCGTACTCCTCCGCGCCGCGAAGCAATAAAAGATTTCAACCCTGCAATCGCGCTATAAAGGGTTTGGAGTCTTCTTTTCATGATTCACGGCAAGTTCCTGGGCAAAGTGGCCCTATGCGGCGCGCTGTTGGGCGGCGTCTCTCTGTTCGCGGGCGAAGGCATGTGGACCTTCGACAACCCGCCCCTGAAGCAGCTGCAGCAACAGTACGGGTTCACCCCGACGCAGCAGTGGCTGGACCACGTCCGCCTCTCCAGTGTGCGATTGAACGATGGCGGCTCCGGGTCGTTCGTGAGCCCGCACGGTCTTTTGCTCACCAATCATCACGTGGCGCGGGGGCAACTGCAAAAGAACTCGACGCGCGAGCACGACTATATCCGCGAG
The DNA here is from genome assembly GCA_963778675.1 of Bryobacterales bacterium. GTDB lineage: Bacteria > Acidobacteriota > Terriglobia > Bryobacterales > Bryobacteraceae > CAWCDJ01. The sequence goes on along the minus strand of CAVZVI010000013.1, from coordinate 516,867 downwards.
GGCTTTTACGCCGCGACGCCCGGGCAGGAGATGAAATCGCCGGATCTCGAGGTCAATGTCCTGATTTCGATGGAGAATGTCACAAACCGGGTGATGAACGCGGTGAAACAGGCCAAAACGGCGGAAGAGGAGTTTGCGGCCAGGCGCGCGGCGATCGCCGCAATCGAGCGCGAGAGCCTGCAGAAAACGGGGCTGCGGTCGGACGTGGTCACGCTGTACCAGGGCGGAGAATATTGGCTCTACCGCTATAAAAAATACACCGACGTGCGGCTGGTATTCGCGCCCGAGGCACAGATCGCCTTCTTCGGCGGGGATTCGGACAACTTCACGTATCCGCGGTACGACATCGATTTCGCGCTGTTCCGGGTATACGAAAACGGCAAGCCGATCGACAGCAAAGACTACCTGAAATGGAACGAGAAGGGAGCGGCGGACAACGAGCTGGTGTTCGTTTCCGGCAATCCCGGATCCACCAGCCGGATGGACACGCTGGCGCAGCTCGAAACGATGCGGGACGTCGACCTGCCGCTTACGCTGAAGCACCTGAAACAGCGGCTGGCCGTGCTGAAGCAGTATTCGGCGCGAGGCGCGGAACCGGCGCGGCAGGTGGCGTCGATGATCTTCGGGCTGGAAAACAGCCTGAAAGCCCGCGAGGGCCAGTATCAGGGCCTGCTCTCGAAGAGCGTGATGGATAAGAAAGCCGCGGAAGAGCGTGAGTTCCAGGCGAAGGTGATGGCCAACCCGCAATGGAAGGCGGCTTACGGAAACGCCTGGGATGAGATCGCGGCGGCCGAGAAGAAGTCCCTCACCCGGCTCAATGAGGACGCCTATCGCGACCTGGGGTCGTCGCTGGCCAACCTCGCCACCACGATCGTCGAGTACGTGGCCGAAGTCCGGAAGCCGGATGGGGAGCGCCTGCCGGGCTTCCACGACGCCCAGCTCGATTCGCTCAGGATGCGGCTGTTCTCGCCCGCCCCGGTCTATCCGCAGATGCAGATTGCGCTGATGGCGGGCGCGCTCGAATGGGACCGGAGCGGCGCGGCTGCGAACGATCCGTTCCTCAAGCTCGTGCTCGGCGGGCGGACGCCCCACGAGGTCGCCGAGGCGCTGGTGAACGGGACGAAGATGGCGGATCCGGCGTTCCGGCGGAAGCTGGTGGAGGGCGGCGAAGCAGCCGTGGCCGCGTCGGACGATCCGCTGATCGTGCTCGCGAGGAAGCTCGACCCCATGCGGCGCGAACTCATCAAGTGGAACCAGGAGAACGTGCAGAGTGTCGAGCAGCGGGCCGGCGAGCAGTTGGGGAAGGCCCGGTTCGCGGTGTACGGCAAGAGCACCTATCCGGACGCCACCTTCACCCTGCGGCTTTCCTACGGCGAAGTGAAGGGGTACCCGATGAACGGCACCAAGGCCCCCTACAAGACCACCCTGTACGGCCTCTACGATCGCTCGCTCGGTTTCGACAGCAAGGGCGATTTCGCGCTGCCCGAGCGGTACGTAAAGGACTGCGACAAGCTGGACCTGGCGACGCCGGTCGATTTCGTCACGACCAACGACATCATCGGGGGCAACTCGGGCTCGCCGGTGATCAATCGAAATGGGGAGATCGTGGGATTGATCTTCGACGGGAACATCGAATCGCTGGTGGGCGATTTCGTGTATGACGGCGAGACCAACCGCGCGGTCGCGGTGCACACCGCGGTGATCACCGAAGTGCTGCGGAAGTTGTACGGGGCGCAGGCCCTGGCGAACGAGCTGACGGGCGGCAAATAGGCGGTGTAAAGAGGTTGTGCCGTTTTCGTAAAACCTCCAGGATTAAGGACACTTCACGAAATCCGGCGAGTGCTATGCACGTCGAGATGTGTTTGGAGGGAGTGTCATGGAGAGGAAACGGAAGCTGTTTGTCGCCAAAAGTGCGCTCGTTCTGGGAGTGGTGCCGATCTTGATCTGGGCCCACAACTACGGGCCGGACCCGGGCAAGAACGGCGTACCCGGGGAATCCAACTGCACGGAATCGGGGTGCCACGTAGGCACGCCGTTGAACGGCGGCCCCGGAAGCGTCGCGGTAACATTCCCCAACGGCCTGAGTTATGTTCCGGGAACGAAGCAGCATCTCGTGGTCACCATATCCGACCCCAACGAGCGTGTGGCCGGCTTCCAGCTTACGGCCCGCGCGTCCGGCGATACGAAATCACAGGCCGGCTCGTTTGCTTCGACGGACCAGTTCACGCTGGTGCTGTGCAGCGACACCAATCTGCGGACCGCATTGGAACTCGATGCACCGAACTCCCAGGTCTGCCCAGCCGCTCAGCCGCTCAGCTACATGGAGCACAATCTGACCGGCGCGTCGCGCCTCATCGGGAACGGCACGGAGACTTACGAATTCGACTGGACGCCTCCGGCTACCGACATCGGCAATGTCACGATCTATGTAGAAGGGAACGGCGCCAACGGCGACGGGAGCCCGAACGGCGATCACATCTACAAGCAGACATACACGCTGGCGCCGTCAGTAAGCGGCGGTACTCCTCCGGCGATCGCTTCCGGCGGCGTAGTCAATGGGGCCAGTTTCCAGCCGGGCATCGTTCCCGGCTCGTGGATTACGATCCAGGGGGCGGACCTGTCTCCGGTTACGGATACCTGGGCCAATGCCATCGTCGGCGGGAAGTTGCCGACCACCCTGGACGGCGTGAGCGTTTCGGTGGGGGGCCAGCCCGCGTATGTCTACTACATCAGCGCAGGGCAGATCAACGCCCTGGCGCCGGACGGCGGCGCGGGCAGCATGTCGGTTACCGTAACCACTCCGAGCGGCACCAGCGCGGCGGTTCCGACCGACGCACAAACGGCCAGCCCGGCCTTTTTCCTGTGGGCCAACCAGTACGCCGTAGCCACGCGGCAGGACTTTTCGTGGGCGGTCAAGAACGGGACGTTTTCCGGCACCACCACGACGCCGGCCAAACCGCGCGATGTGATCATCCTGTGGGGCACCGGATTCGGACCGACGGCTCCCGCGGCCCCCGTAGGCGTGCAGGTACCCTCCGATCAGACTTACGCTACGGCCAGCCCGGTCACCGTGACGGTTGGCGGCCTTCCGGCCACGGTGTTCGGCGCCGCCCTGGCGCCCGGATTCGCCGGGCTCTACCAGGTGGCGATCCAAGTGCCCTCCAATGCCCCGAACGGCGACCTGCCGGTGGTCGCGACGGTGGACGGAGTTCCGTCTCCCGGCGGCGTGACGCTGACGGTGCAGCAGTAAACCCCGCGCCTTCGGCGCGAGGGGCGGGCGCGGCGGCCTACCCTACTTGGCCTTGCTGAGCTTGCGGTAGTACTCCGCGACTTTGTCCTGGTAGCCGGGCGGGATCACCTCGCCCCCGGGGCTGCGGATGTTGCCGCCGGCCGTGGTGTCGTCCACCTTGCGGCGAAGCTCCATCTCCACCTGCTCGATGCCCGCCAGGGCGGCCTGGATGCGCTCGTTCAGCATCGAATCGTTGGATTTCGTAAACGGATCCCAGTTGCGCAGGTCGCGGATCAGGCCCTGGACATCGCGCTGCGTGTTGGGGTCGTCGCGAAGCTGCTGCTGAAGCTGCATCAGCGTCTGCATGGTGTCGCGGTAGGTGTTCTGGAAATCCTGCGGGCGCACCGGACCGTCGGTCCAGGGGCCGCCGTTGTAACCGCCGTTCCACTGGCCGCCGTAGCCGCCATTATTCGGATTGGTCTGGCCGCCGCCGGCATTGCCCGGCGAGCCCTGCTGGCCACCCTGCTGCTGGCCACCCTGCTGGCCGCCTTGCTGCTGGCCGCCGGCTTGTTGTCCACCCTGCTGCTGTCCGCCCTGCTGCTGGCCGCCGGCTTGCTGGCCACCCTGTTGCTGGCCGTTCCGCGATAGCTGCCCCTGCTGCCCCTGCTGCCCCTGCTGGCCCGGCTGACGGCCCTGCTGGCCGCGCTGAGCCTGGTTGGCGAGTTGCTCCATCTGCCGGCGCATGTGCTCTACCTGGGCGAGGGCGCGCTCCATGGCCTTGTCGTCCTGGCCGCCCTTGCCATCCTTGCCTCCAGGGACCATAGCCTGCTGCACCTGCTTCAACTGGTCGCGCAGGTCATTGACGCCGGCGGTGATCTGCGACTCGGACATGACCGCGTACTGACCCATCCCGCGGCGGATCCAGTCGGCATTCCGCTGCATGCCGCGGGCGAGCTCGGATTGCTGCATGTTGCCCAAGGCCTCCCGCATCTTGGTCGCCGCCGGGCGCTGGGTGGTCTGCAAGTCGCGCACGGCCGACTGCATCCCCTGCTCCAGCTTCTTCAACTGGCCGATCTCGTCGTCGCGCTGGCTGACGATCTGCCCCAACTGCTCGCGTGACGGACCTTCGCCGCTGGTGTAGGCGCGCCGCATCTGGCCTTCCAGATCCTGCTGCTTGCGCGCCAGGTCATCGGCCTGGCGGGCCAGGTCTTCCACCTGGTTGGAAGATTGCGCGCTGCGCATGCCGGAGAGCATCTGCTCGGCCTCTTGCAGCCGCTCGGCCGCGCGGCGGGCCTGGGCCTCACCCTGCGGCGTGCCTGCCTGCTGGGAAGAAGCGGCGCCGCGCATGTCGTCGGTAGCCTGCTTGAGGCGATCGAGCATTTGCTGGAGCTGGCGGGCATCGGCCTGGCTCAGACGGTCGTTGCGGCCCTGCTGCTGGTTCTGCTGTTGATTCTGTTGACCTTGCTGCGAGCCCTGTTGTCCGGACTGGCTCATCTGGCCGCTCTGCTGGCCCTGTTGTCCCTGCTGGCCCTTTGTCTGTCCCTGCTGGCCGGACTGCTGGCCCTGCTGCCCTTGCTGGCTCTGCTGGCTGTTCTGCTGGCCGCCGCGGCTCAACTGGCCGCCCTGCGCCAACTGCTGCATCTGCTGCTGGAGCTGTTCGGCCTCGCGGCGCAGCATCTCCTGCTCCCAGCGCTGCTGCGACGTCTGCTGGCCCTTGCGCTGCTGTTCGGCGAGCTCCTGCTGCCGCTTGGCAAGCTGCTTGAGCTTCTCGAGGGCGTCATCGATCTGCCGCTGGCGCGCGTCGGCGGATTGCGACTGGCTGGCGCCTTCGTACTGGTTCTTCTCGGTATCGAGCTCGAGATCGAAGAGACCTTCCATATCGCGGGTGGCGCCGCTGCCGCCGCCACCGCCGCCTCCGCCCTGCCGCCCGAAGGCCACCTGGATATCTCGGAACGTGGCCTCGGCGCGCATCAGGTATTGCAAGGCTTTCTGCTCGGGAACCAGGGCATCCTGCCACTTCGCCACTTTGAGCTTGTCGCTGGCGGGACCCATCGCCTGGACGGCCTGTTCCATGTCGTCGACGAAGCTCTTGAAGGAATCGCCGGCGCCTTCCAGCTGGCGAGCCTTCATGCGGTCGGCGAGCGATTTCGCCTGGTCGCGCAGCTTGGACTGGACGGACGCCAGGAACGCGGCATTCTCCGCGTCGGTGCCGGTGGCGCCCCGTCCCTTCACCTGGTTCCAGGTAGCGGTGATGATTTCCTTCTGCCGCTGCGAAATCTGGTCCTGCTGACCCGCATCGTCGCCCCCGCCACCCCCTCCACCGGCCTGCTGCGACTGGGTGTAGTTGCGCTCGAAAGGCTGCGCTTCGATAAAGAAGATATCGGTGTTGACGGTCTTGCGGGCGTCTTTAGCCGTGGCGTAGAGGCTGACAATATCCCCCGGCTGCACCTTGAAATCCTCGAGCGAGATAACGGCGCTGTCGGAGGAAGTCTTAGCCCCGGCTGCGTGCAGCATGGGGACGGCTTTCTCGGGCCCGCCGTTGACCGAGTAGTGCAGGGAGACTTCTTTCAACCCGAAGTCGTCCTTGGCGTCCACGCCCACCGTGACTTCCTCGATGGGGGAGGCGCGGTAGTCGCGGCCCGGCCGGGAGATCTTGACTTCGGGCGGCTGGTCTTTCTGCGCCTCGATAAAGTAATCTTCGCTCAGCCGCACATCCTCGCCGTTTTCGACCGCGGCGATGTGGTAGATGCCGTCCTTTTGAATGGGAACGCTCGCCACCAGCGTTCCGTTGCCGGCGGCGCGCAAGGGAACCTTCGTGCCGTCATCGAGCAGGATCGCGCCGGAACCGAGCGGCCGGTCGGTCTGGACTTCCACTTCGGCGCTCGTGCCTTCCACGGCGCGCAGGTCGCCGCCGGGATCTTCCACCGCGTCTTTCATGCCGGTCCACGCCGGGAAATGGTACGTCACCCGCAGCTTTTTGACCGTCGGGAGATCGACGACGTTCAGCTTATAGGACGGCGACCGCATGCCGCCGGCCTCGATGTAATACTCGAGCGTCTCGGGCACGCCGGCGATCAGGAACTGGTAGGCGCTGCCGTCCGGCTGGGTCCGCATGTCGGCCTGCTCCCATTTCGAGGCACTGGCGTACTTGCCGTAGAAGCGGACCTTGGGGGCCGAGAAGCCCAGCAGCGTAGCGGTGATCATCTGATCCGCGCGCTTGCGGATGGTCTTGTTGCCCGGATCGACCTTGATGGAATAAAAGGGCTTCATCTCGCCCTTGGGCAGACCGCCCCAGAGAAGCGACGTGCCGTAGCCCAGGAACCCGGGACCCGACGTGCCGAGCCACAACAGGGCCAGGATGGCGCCCACGGCGGCGGTGGAAAAGCTGAAAATGGCGGCGTTCCTGGCAACCTCGCGGGGCGCCGCGTGGTCGGCGACGGACAGCGTATCGGCGGCTAACAACTCGAGAAACGGATCGTTGGGGGTCTGCTCCACGCGTTCGGTGAAGGTGAGCAGGCGCTCCTCGAACTGCGGGTAGCGGTTCTCCGCCTTGCGTGCGGCATGCCGGCGGTTGAGCCGGATCACCGGGACGATCAGTGCCGCGGCCAGGGCGAAGGCCAGGCCAAGGAACAGGAACAGCCGCGCGCCCACCACGCTGGGGCCGGAGAACGCGAACTGGTTCGCTACCAGAACGGCCACCACCGTGAGTGCCAGGGCAGCAGCCGCCGTTACGGCAGCGCCGCGGGAGAGTGCCAGAAACCGCAAGCGGCGCTCGAGCGCGCCCAGATAATCGGACAAGCGATCCAAAGGTCTCATGCCGCCTCTTTGTCCACAGACAGATGTTGGTTCCCAAACAACGACTCGGCCAGCGTCAGCACCAATACCGCTACCATCACGTACCACCAGAGCGAAAACGGTTTTTGCTGGGTTTGCGAAGAAGCCGCACCGCTCCCCGGAGTCCCGTTGGCTGTATTCTGCCACAACGTGAGGGTGTCCTGGGGGATGGGGGTCAGATCCGATTCGTGGCGGTCGGTATTGACGGCCACCAGTTCGTTGCGGCCGTTAGGCCGCCGGATGTCGTAGAAGCCCGCCATGGTGAACTGGATGTTCGGAGCCTTGGTGGCCTCGGCCAGCGACAGCACGCGGTCGCCCTTGGGGTCGACCACGTCCACCGCCGCGCCAACTTCTTTGGAGTCGCGAAGTTCGCCGAAAGAGCCGACCGGAACGCTGGAAGGTTCCGCGTCCAGCCGTCCGAGGTAGCGCGCCGTCTGCTCCACGAAGGGGACGAAGGAGGCGTGCAGCGGGAAATCGTTGGCCACGTTGTCGAAAGTGGAGGCGAAGACCAGGATGTGGCCGCCGCCCACCTGCTGGTCCAGCAGCAGGGGCGTCTGGTCGGTGAGGCGGGCCACCACGCGCGCCTTGCCGGGGTCGACGCGGATCGCCTGGTAGAACTTGACGTCGTCCCAGTGGTCGTCCTTGAGGATCGAGGGATGCGACGGGTCGAGCCAGGCCGCGGCCTGGAAAAGCGCTCCCTCGCGGCCGGCATAGCGTGCCTCTTCGATGCGGTCGTCGGACACCGGCACCTTGGCGCTGGCCACCGAGCGATGGCCCAAAGCGATCAGCACCGATCCGCCGTTGCGCACATAGGAGCGCAGCGCGTTCTCAAACTCGCCGGGGATCGAGCCCACGTCCGAGAGCACCACGAACGCGTACTTCGTAGGATTCAGGTTGGTCGTCTGCTCGACCGTCACCGGGTCGACCTCAAAAGCCGCCTGGCCGGAGGCTTCGAGCGCCGCCCGGAAATACAGCAGGCTGCGCGAATTGTCGGCTGTCTCGACGAACAGGGCATGGCGCGGATCTTCCCGCTCCACCGAGAAGTAGAACGTGTCGTCGGCGGGCAGCGAATCCGCGGAATCGATTTTGACCTCGCCCTTGTTGCGGCCGTAGGGAACGTCGAGCGACAGGAATTCCACCGTGGCGAGCCCGCTTTCGGGCACTTCGACGGACTTGGTTTCGACGGTGCGGCCGTTGAGGGAGAGTGTGACGGTGCGGGTTGCTTTGGACGTATCGAAGCCGGCCACCGTCACCAGCACGCGCGCCTTTTTGGCGTCGTACACGCGCCGCGGGGCGACCACGTTTTCGATCGTGAAATTGGGGGCGTTACCCGAGGCCACCCGGTGCGGTTCCAGCTTCACAGCGGCATTGAGCCGCAGGTCGTTGAAGTTGGCCGGCATGCCCGACTGCTGCATATCGGAATAAAGATGGACATCGAGCGGCAGCTTGAGCGATTGCGCCATGGAGCGGAGAGATCGCGCCAGTTCGCCGTAAGACGTGCGGGTGTCGCTGGCTTCAATGGCGTCGATCGCGGCATTCAGGTTGGAGTGGTCGTCGGTGAGTTCGCTCATCATCTGGACGCGCTGTCCGAAGGCCATCACCTGTGCGCGCTCCCCGGCGCGCAACCCGCCGACGAGGGACCGGGCCTCGCGCTTGGCCTGGTCGAGCCGGTTGGCGGCGCGCATGCTGAGGGAGTTATCGATGGCGACCACGGTGACGGCGCCCGAGCGCCCCAGCGGAAGAACCGTCCGCTGTACGTAAGGCTGCGCGAAGGCCAGGACGATCAACGCGATGAGCGCGGTGCGCAGGGCGAACAGGAGAAGATACCGCAGGCGGCGGTGCTTGATGGAGCTTTGCGTGTGCTGCTCGAAGAACATCAGCGAGCTGAAAGGCAGCGGAGTACTCTTGTGCTTTCGCAGCAGGTGCAGCCAGACCGGCAGCCCCACCGCCGCAACACCCGCCAGGAACCAGGGAGTCAGAAAACCCATTAGAGTTTGCCTCTTCGCACCGCGAGATATTCGCGCAGACCTTCATCGAGCGGTCGGCTGGTGTCCATCAGGAAATAGTCCATGCCCGCGCCGCGCGCCTTGCTGCTCAGATTCTCGATGTGCGAATCGATCTTACGGCGGTATTCATTCCGCGCGTATTCCGGCGAGACCTCCAGGGCCTCGGCGGCGTTTTCCATGTCCACCAGCAGGACGGGCTCGCGAAACTTCGGCTTGATCTCCTGCGGATCGAGCACGTGGAAGAGAACGACCTCGTTGCCGTGGTAGCGCAGCGGCTCCACGGTGCGGATGATCGTCTCCGGCTGTTCGTAAAAGTCCGACAACACGACCACGATGCCGCGGCGGTGGAGAAAGTTTTGAAAATGAACGAACGGTTTGGAATAGTCGGTGCGCTTGCCGGGCTCGGCCTTCTCGATGGCGTGCAGCAGGCGGAAGAGCTGGCCCTGGCGGGTGGAGGGCGCCACGTAGTTATCGACCTCGTCGTTGAAGAGGATGAGGCCGGCCGCGTCGCGCTGCAGGTTGGCCATGTAGCACAGCGAGGCGGCCACGAAGCGCGCGTAATCGAGCTTGGTGACGCTGTGGGAGCCGTAGGCCATGGAGGCCGAGGCGTCGAGCAGGATCAGAAGCTGGGTGTTGGTCTCGCCGCGATAGCGTTTGAGGAAGCACCTGTCGGTGCGGGCGAAGACGTTCCAATCCACATGGCGCAGATCGTCGCCTTCGGAGTAGGCGCGATACTCGGCGAACTCCTGGGAGAATCCGAAATCCGGCGACCGGTGCAACCCGGCCACGAACCCATCGACCACCGTCTTCGCGACCAGGTCGAGCCCCGAGATCGAAGCGAGCGTAGCCGGGTCCAAAAAGCGCTGCAGCATCATTTCACCGCCCACTTTTCCACCGCCGAGTCCGGCGTGAGGGGGCCGGTGTGGCGATGGACCTCAATTGCAGCACCAATGATCAGATCGGTGAGCCGATCGAGTGTACTCTCGGATTTTGACTCTAAGGCCACGTTTTCCTTAAAAACTCCGCGTCTCCGCGGTGAATCGAAAGCTTCCCTACTCCCGCGGCGCCGGCTTCCAATCCAGGATGCGCTTCAGGATGTCGTCCTGCTTCACCCGGTCGCTTTCGGCGTGGAAGTTCAACAGAATGCGGTGGCGCAGGATCGGGATGTAAAGCGCACGCACGTCATCGTAGGTCACGTGGTAGCGGCCCTTCATCAGCGCCCGCGCTTTGGCCGCCAGCACCAGGAACTGGGCGGCGCGCACACTGGCGCCGTAGTTTACATACTTTTGGACGAAGTCGGGAGCCGTTTCGTCCCGGCTGCGGCTCACCCGCACCAGCTCCACGGCGTAGCGGGCCACGCTCTCGCCGATCGGGACCATGCGGACCAACTGCTGGAAGTCCAGGATCTCCTGCGCGTTGGTGACCGGGTCGGCGTAGGCTACGGTGGTCACGGTGGTCAGGTCGACAACCTTCAGCTCTTCTTCGGCGTTGAGGTAGTCGAGCACCGTGTTGAACAGGAAGCGGTCGAGCTGGGCTTCGGGCAGCGGGTAGGTTCCCTCCAGCTCGATGGGGTTTTGGGTGGCCAGCACGAAGAACGGGGTGGGCAGCTTGTAATGGTTGCCGCGCACGGTGCAGGAAAGCTCCTGCATGGCTTCGAGCAGGGCCGACTGGGTTTTGGGCGGGGTGCGGTTGATTTCGTCCGCCAGCAAAATGTTGCCGAAGATCGGGCCCTGCACGAACGTCCAGGTGCGGCGGCCGGTAGTGGGATCCTCTTCGATGATATCGGTGCCGGTGATGTCGCTGGGCATCAGGTCGGGTGTGAACTGGATGCGCTTGAATACCAGTCCGAGCGTCTGCGCCATCGTCCGGACCAGCAGCGTCTTGGCGGTGCCGGGGAGACCGGTAATGAGGCAGTGGCCGCCCACGAACAGGCCGATCATGACCTGTTCCAGCACTTCCTCCTGGCCCACGATGACGCGGCGAACCTGCGTCACGATGTCGGCTTGCACCTTCCGGAAGCGCTCGATGCGCGATCTGAGAATTTCAGGCTCCAACTGCTGCGTCGCGGTTGTTGACATGCGGATTCCATTCCTATTTCTTGACAGTCTCGGGCGGAGTTCCACTCTCCGCGTTCAGCTCCAGCAGCAATTTCTGGGCCTGCCGGTACCCGGGAGCGGTCTCGAGGGCCGCCAGTAATTCGTCCTGCGCCTTGGCGTCGTTGTGGCTGAGATGATAAGCCCGCGCCAGGTCGTAATGGGCGCGTGCCGGATCGAGGGGCTGGTGCGCCACCACCGCCGCAAACTCGCGGATCGCCCCCTTGATGTTGCCCTGGTCGAGCCACAGCGAGCCAAGCTCCTGGTGCGCTTCGTTGTCCATCGGGTAAATGTAATTGAGGCGGTCGAGCACGGCCGCGGCTTCCTTCTTGTTGCCGGCGCCTTCGAGCAGCTTGGCGGCCTCTTTGATCGCATCGGGATTGCGGCCGCCCTCTTTAACATAGGCTTCGAGCTGCGCCGTGGCGGCGGGCTTGTCGCCCTTCGCAATGTAGGCCTGCGCCAGCATCTCGTAGACGCTGTGCTCTTCGACGTAATCCGGGAAGTAATCGCGGATGGCCGAGCCCTGCTTGATCACGCCGTCCCAATCCTTCTTGAGCGACATCTCGACCACGTCCTTCATCTGCTTCTTCCATTCGTCGAAGTGCGCGACCACGTTTTGCGTCTCGGCGTCGAGATGCGCCAGAAACTGTCTATCGAACTCCTCGGGCTCGATCTTCAGCTCTTTGCGGATCACCGTGGGGGTATCGTCGTTGTTGCCGAAATCCTTCAACATGGCGAGGATGGTGTCCCATCCGTACTTCTCGGTGATGTAGTCGCAGATTTTGCCCGCCTGGAAATAACTGATCACGACCTGGCCCGGCGTCACCGGATGGATAAACCCGCGGTCGAGCTCGGCCACCGGCAGCAGCTTCTTCTCCCGGATGGCGGTGATCTCGTCGGGGCCCAGGCGGTCTCCCCACTCGGGAGAGGCGGCCGTCTCTTCGTGCACGGCCAGGCCCTCGGTGAACCAGCGCGGCACCCGGTGGTTGGTCATGGTGAGGGTGAACACGTGGCTCATCTCGTGCCAGAGCGTGGAGTCCCAGTGGAAGCTGCCGGGCTTGCGGCCGGAGGGGCTGTCCATGGCGATGGCGTAGCCGAAGGTCACGCCCAGAGCGCCGAGGCCCGGCATCCCGAGAGTGCGCACGGCGAAATCTTCGTGGTTGGGATAGACCTCGACCTGCACCGGGTGCTCCAGCTTGATCCGGTACTTATCCTGGTAGGTGGCGATGGCGCGCTGCATCTCCGATTCGAAGTAGGGATGCAGGAGGTTGGCTTCGGTCTTATTCAGTTTGAGGATGGTGGTGGGCGTGGTGAAGGTGATGAAGTTCTTGTAGGTATCCATCAACTTCAGGGAGTTCTTGGTGGCCGGATCACGGAAGCCGTTGTTGAAGCAGGTTTCCAGCAGCTTGTAGGCTTCTTCGTTCTGGCCCAGGCGCATCAGGTTGATGCCCAGTTGCGAGCGCGCGCTATCCAGGTAAGGGTCCAGCTCGATGGCCTTGCGATAGTATGCGATGCCCTCCTCGTAGCGGCGGTTGAGGGTCATGAAGCGGCCCGCAATCTCGTAGCCGCGCGCATCGTGCGGGTCCCAGGGCGTTTCCTTCTTATCGGCGAGCCAGTCGATGGAAGCGAGAATCGCTTTGCCGCCCACCGAGTTCGGGTCGATGGCGAGCGCCTTCCTGGCCTCTTCGGCGGCCTTGGCGTTGTCGTTATCCTCCAGCGCGAACTGCGCCAGCAGTTCCTGGGCTTCGAGCAGCTTGGGATCGCCTTCCAAAGCCTTGCGCGCGAGTACGGCGGCGCGGTTCTCGAAGGAATCGGCGGCGATCAGCGCCAGGCCGAGCAAAGCGCCGGGATCGTCCTTCCGCACGGCGAGGGCTTCGTTGAACAGGCCGGCGGCGTCGCTCGGACTGGCCGCGGTCGAGAAACAGGCGGCCCCAGCGGACCTTGTACTCCGCGTTCTTCGGATTGTTCGCGACTAATTGCTTGAAGACTTCGTTGGAATCGACATACCGGTGGGCCTTCCACAGCGCCTCCGCCTGCTCGAGCGTCTGAGCCGAAACGGCGAATACGACGGCTAGCCCGGCGGCGCCGAGCTTCGCAAAGGGATGGAGCCGGCTCACTTGTCGATCGCCTCCTGTACCCTGGCGAGCTGCAGCAGAAGCTGCATGAGCTGCTTCTTATAGACTTCGGCCGGCAACGCGGCCTTGTCGTATTTGAGGCGGTCGATGGCCTCTTCGAGCTGCTCTTTCTGTTCGAGCAGGGGACGCTTGGCGGGATCGCGCGCGGCGGCGGCATTGGCCCCGAGGCGGATCACCGGGAACGCGGCGGCCAGCTTGCCCTCGCCGTTATCGGCGCCGGGATTGCGCTCGCCTTCGCCCTTGCCGGTGTCTTCCAGGACGGAATGCTCGGTAGCCAGGCGCTTCTGTGTGTCGAAGAACTCGCTGGTCTTGCGTTCCGCGAAATGGAACGCTTCGAGCGCGGAAACGGTCTCGTTCTTATCGGCATCCGCGGCGGGGTCGCGAAGGGCATCGGCCCAATAGCGGGCAAAGACCGTGGCGTTCTTCTCCGACCCGGTCTTGGTAGCGGTGATGACGATGCGGCCCGGCTTGCGCAAAAAGTCGATCGATCCGCCGCTGGCGCTGGTCATGTTGACCACCAGTTGCCGGGTGGCGGGGATGCGGTCGAGCATCGCGCCGAGCTCGGTGCCGCTCAGATCGGGGCCGGGGATGTTGAACTTGTAATCGACGCCGTCGTAAGTGCCGTGGCCCACCAGCATCAGGACGAACGCATCCGTCGGCTTCGTTTCCTTGGCGAGGGCGTTCATGCGGGTGCGGATCTGGTCGCGCGTAGGCGCTTCGAGGGTGGTAACGTTGGAATCGCCGCCCGCCTTCTTCAGGCTGGAATCGATATCCTCGGTCCACATCTTGAAGCGCTGATCGTAGTCCGGCTCGCCGCCTAGCCCGGAAATGGTCACGTAGTACGTGGTCGCGTTGGCCGACAGGGCGCAGAGAACGCCGAGGACACAGAGCCGCGACCGTAAGGGAGCGGGCAGGCCGAAAAAGCGCAGCGCCCTCATACTACCCCCCACTTCCTGCGCAGCAGCCATTCGGCCGCCGCGGATGCACAAGGCCAGCAGGAACAGGATCGGCATATCCCACAGGTCCCGGGTCTCGCGCGTCGTGATGCCGGCCTCGGAGTACGAAATCTCATCCGACAGTTTGGACGCTTGAGCGGGGGTGTAGTACCGGCCGCCGGTCTGTTGCGAGAGCTTTTCCAATAGCTCGCGGTTCTGCGATGTGTGGAAACTCTCGGCGACGCCGTCCTCGCGGCGGAAGGCCAGCACGTCGCGGCCGATCTCTTCCTGCTCGCGGCCGGCGATGATTTCGGCCACGTACGACCCCGGCTTTTCGGCGGTCCATTCGCCGCCGTAAACGCCTTCCTCGAGCGGCACCGGCGCCAGTTCCATCGTGGCGGTAGTGCCGTCCGGACCGAGGAAGCGGGCCTGCACCTTGGCGTTGGTCACCGGTTTGAACTGCTTGTCGCGCACCTGAACCCGGATGGGCACGCGCGTCTCGTCCGCGAGCACCTGGCGCGGCGTGGTTGCCGTCACCTGGCCGGGCGTGTCGGTGACGAGGTATCGAAAGATCTGTTGCCAGAACGTGGCATGGGTCTTATCGGCGTGGTCGAGCCACATCTTCCAGCGCCAGCTTCCTTCCGTGGCGAACAGCATCGTGCGGCCGCGGCCGTAGTTCTCGGTGACCAGCAGCGGGAACCGGGGCTTGCCCGCGGGCGTGGATTCCAGCAGCACGGTGGCTCCCGGCTTGGGTGCGCCGACTTCCTGGTAGTTCGCCATCTGCGGCATCCGCTTCCAGCGCTCGGCGTTTCGTACCGGGTCGTCGTCCAGCCGGGTGATCACGCTCTGCGCGCCTTCCTGGGTCAGGACCTCGCCCGTGAAGTCGCGGTGAAATGTCCCCTTGCCTTCGGGTAGCGCGGTCGGGACCAGGTCCGCGAGAGGCGAATTCTGGTAGCCGCCGTCGGAAAGCGACGCCCGGCCGCCCGTGAACAGCAGGCCGCCGCCGCGCCGGTCCACGAAATCGTGGATCAGTTGCTGCTGCGTGGGCGTGAAGTAATTGGCCTCCACGCTGCCCATAATCAGGCCCTGGAACTGGAACAGGTCTTCGGCCTTCGAGGGAAAGCCGTCTTCCAGCTCATGCTCGTTGTGGAAGCCCTGCCGGTAGAGCTTGTTCTCGGTCGTGCGCAGCATGCTGGCAAGCTCGACGTTGGGGAAGTCGTCGAGCGCGCGGCGGATAAATTTGTATTCCCATCGCGGCTCGCCTTCGAAGTAGAGAATGCGCGGGTTGCGCGATTCCACATTCACCAGCCGGCTCAGCGTGTTGTTCCGGGTGTTCTCCTCGCCGGAGACGGGATCGACCCCGATTTCCAGCGTCTTCGGTCCGGCTTCGCCGCAGTTGAACACCAGGGTTTCGCTCTGGATCTGGCCGTCGCCCTTGAGGGTGATCTCCTGCGAAGCGAGAATCTTTCCGTCGCTGCGCACGGTGAGGTGGGCTTTGCTCCCGGAGACTCCATAGCTCTGCATGCTCACGACCGCATTCAGCTTCGACTGCGGCAGGGCCCGCGCGGGCACAATGGCGTCCATCATTTCCACGTCTCTGTCGGGATGCTCGCGGCCGAAACCGATCGTGTGAACCGGGATGCGCTGGCGGCGGATGCCGGCGATGGTCTGCTGGTCGATGCCCCCTGTGTTATCGGCGCCGTCGCTCAGCAGAACGATCGCGCCGAGCGGCAGCGACGTGGATTCCGCGAGCACTCGCTCGAGCGTGTCGCCGATGCGCGAGGCCGGCGCGGTGGCTGCCAGTTCCGAAGTCTTCTGAATGCGCTCCGGCTCCTTGCCGAACTTGTAAAGCCGGACCTGAAACTTGTCTCCGAGCGATTTCAGCAGGCCGCCGTCGAGTACGGCCTTCGCGGCGGCTTCCCGGGTGCCGGAGGAGTCGGCAATCGACATGCTCCGGGAATCGTCCACCAGGACCGCCACCACGTTCTGCTGGGGCCTCAGTGTGGCGACGCTCAACGCCGGGTGCCACAGCAGGAACAGGATGAGTGCGACCATGCCGGTCTCAAGCAACCAGATGGCCACGGGTCGCAAGCCGCTGAGCATGCCGTGGTTGCGGTGCACGTGCCAGAACAGCAGGCCGGCGGCGGCGAGAATGGCGAGGCCCAGCACCCACAGCGGCCAGGGCGTCAGGAAGACGAATTGACCCTTATGAAAAATGCTGGCCGGGTATTTGAAGAGGAGTTCAAACATGAAATCCACTTAAAGACACCGAGCGATGTGTATAGGGACGTGGCTCGAGCGGTTCGGAGTTACAGGCGGTCCCAAATCGCGGGGAACTTCAACAGACGGGCGCATTTCAACGAAGCCCTCGTATGTGGAAAGGATAACACGGCGGGCCGCGAAGTATACTGAAGGAAGCCGGGCTTGCCCCGACCCTACTGCAAACTCCTGTGCAAGACTACATTCGGATTCGTGGCGCGCGGGTCCACAACTTGAAGGACATTTCGCTTTCTATTCCCCACAATCGCCTCACCGTGATCACGGGCGTGTCGGGGTCCGGGAAGTCGTCGCTGGCTTTCGACACGATCTACGCCGAGGGGCAGCGGCGGTACGTGGAGTCGCTCTCCGCCTATGCGCGCCAGTTTCTGGAGCGCATGGAAAAGCCGGAGGTGGATGAGATTGATGGCATCGCGCCCGCGGTCGCCATCCGCCAGAAGAACACCAGCCGCAACCCGCGCTCGACCGTCGCCACCTCCACCGAGTGCTACGACTTCCTGCGGTTGCTGTACGCGCGTGTGGGGCAGACCTTTTGCCCCAAGTGCGGGACGCGGGTACGCAAAGATACAGTGGACGAAGTCGCCGCGCGGCTGATGGAGTTGCCCGCCGGCTCGCGCTGGTACGCCCTGTTTCCGGCCACGGCGCCCGGGCACGGTCCGGCGGCGCTCCGCGATCATCTGTTCGAGCTGCGCAAGAAAGGGTTCAACCGGCTGTTTCAGGGCGGCCGGCTGTTCGAGTTCTCGACGCCGGAATCGCTGCTCGATATCGACTTCGCCAAGCCGCTGTTCGTGCTCGTCGATCGCATCGCCATCGGGCCGGACCTGCACCAGAGGCTCGTGGACACCATCGAAATCTGCTTCCGCGAGGTGGGCGAGGTGATCTTCGAGAGTGCCTCCGGCGGCGAGCGCCTGCGGTTCAACGAAAAGTTCCAGTGCAAGACCTGCGGCGTGGAGTTCGCCCAGCCCGAGCCCGTCATGTTCAGCTTCAATTCGCCCGCGGGAGCCTGCCCGCGCTGCCAGGGCTTCGGCAACACCATCGACTTCGACATGGACCGCGTGATCCCCGATAAAACGCTGTCGCTCGAAGACGGCGCCGTGGAGCCGTGGACCAAGCCGAAATACCGCTCGTGGCTGGGGAATTTCAAGAAGCACGCCAAGGGGGAAGTGCGGCTCACCACGCCGTTCTGCGACCTCGCCGAAGCCGGGCGCGAAATGGTGTTCGACTTCATCCGGCGGTTCTTCGACCACCTGGAAACCAAGAAGTATAAGCTGCACGTGCGGGTCTTCCTGAGCCGCTACCGCGGGTATGCCCTCTGCCCCGAGTGCCGCGGGGCTCGCCTGCGCAAAGAGGCGCTCTACGTGCGGGTCGGCGGAAAGAACCTGGGCGAGATCGCGCGCATGAACATCGCCGAGGCGCAGGAATTCTTCAACCTGCTCGAGCTGAGTCCGGAAGAGAGCGCGATCGCCGACAAGATCCTGATCGAGATCCGGCAGCGGCTCAAGTTTCTGAACGACGTGGGGCTCGACTACCTGACCCTCGACCGCCTGTCGGCCACGCTTTCGGGCGGCGAGGCGCAGCGCATCCAGCTCGCGACCTCGCTCGGCTCGCGGCTGGTGGGGGCGTGCTACGTGCTCGACGAACCCTCGATCGGGCTCCACAGCCGCGATACCGGCCGCCTGATCCGGATCCTCGAAGAGCTGCGCGGCCTGGGAAACACCATCGTCGTGGTGGAGCACGACCCCGAGGTGATGCGCTCGGCGGACCATATTCTCGACCTCGGTCCCGGCGCCGGCGAGCACGGCGGCAGCGTGGTCTTCGAGGGGCCGCTCGAGAAACTCCTGGCCGACGGAACAGGGTCGCTCACGGCGCGCTACCTGCGCGGCGAACTGAAGGTTTCCAAGCCCCAGGCGCGCCGGCCGGTGGACCCCAAGCGCGTGCTGCGCTTCCTCGGGGCGCGGGTGCACAACCTGAAAGGCATCGACGTGGAGATCCCGCTCGGGATGATGGTGGCGGTGACCGGGGTTTCGGGGTCGGGCAAATCGACGCTGGTGCACGACGTGGTGTTCCGGTCGCTCGAAGCGGCGCACAAGGCGCGGCAATCCGACCACGATCCGGAGTTCGACAACGCCGCCGAGGCCCTCGAGACCGCCGGGCCGAAGTTCGCCTGCAAGCGGGTCGAGGGCGCCGAGCGCATCAGCGCGACCGTGATGGTGGACCAGTCGCCGATCGGGAGAACGCCCCGCTCGAACCCGGTGACCTATCTGAAGGCGTTCGACCTGATCCGCGCCCTCTTCGCTTCCACGCGTGAGGCGGAGAAGCGCGGATACACGGCCGGCCATTTCTCCTTCAATATACCGGGCGGGCGCTGCGAGACCTGCCAGGGCGATGGAACCGTCACCGTGGAGATGCAGTTCCTGGCGGATGTGGAGCTGGTGTGCGAGGAGTGCAAGGGGACGCGGTACAAGAGCGGAATCCTGGAAATCCGCTACAACGGGCTGAATATTCACGAAGTGTTGAAGTTGACGGTGCGCGAGGCGATGGAGTTCTTCCACGCCACGCCGAAACTGGTGCACCGGCTGAAGGTGCTGGACGATGTCGGTCTGGGATACCTGCGGCTGGGGCAATCGGCCACCACGCTTTCCGGCGGCGAAGCGCAGCGCGTCAAGCTGGCGGCCTACCTTTCGGCGTCGACCGTGGCCGGTACGCTGTTCATCTTCGACGAGCCCACCACCGGACTGCATTTCGACGACATCGCGAAGCTGCTGGGAGCCTTCCAGCGGTTGATCGAAAACGGCGGAAGCCTCGTCGTCATCGAGCACAACCTGGATGTGATCCAGGCGGCGGACTGGGTGATCGACCTGGGCCCGGAGGGCGGCGGCCGCGGTGGATCGGTAGTGGCCGCCGGAACGCCCGAGGCGGTGGCGCGGGTGGACGCGTCGTACACCGGGCGTTACCTGCGGACGGCGCTCCAGGCGTAGAGTAAGGGTAGGTCACGCCATGCGACTGATGTTTGTTTTCGCGGTGCTGCCCGCCATTCTCTGCGCCGCTCCGGCGCTCCAGATCGTAAGGCCCACCATCAGCCAGATGGATGGCGGGGCGGTCGATCCGCCCGGATTCGAGCATGCTCCGGGAGAGACGCTGTATTTCTCGTGCCGCGTGAGCGGGTTCACCAAGAACGAGGACGAGCAGATGCACCTCAAGTATTCCGTCCAGGCGTTCGATCCCAAGGGGGTGCCGCTCACGGAGCTGTATCAGAACGAGATGAAGGTGGAGGTCACCCCGCAGGACAAGGAATGGTTGCCGAAGATCTCGACCGAGGTGGTGATTCCGCCGCTGGTGGCGGCCGGGACATACCAGATCGTCGTGAAGGCGCAGGACGTGCTGGCGAACACATCGGCGGAGCTCGCGGTGCCGTTCCAGGTGCGCGGATACCGGTTGGAGCCGAGCGATACGGTGGTCGTGCGAAACTTCCGCTTCTACCGGGCCGAAGAGGACACGCAGCCGGTGGAGAAGGCGATTTACAATCCCGGCGACAGCGTCTGGGCGCGGTTCGACATCACAGGCTACAAATACGGCCCGAAGAACAAGGTGGACGTGAGCTACGTGGTGTCCCTGATCAACGCCGAGGGCAAGGTGCTCTACACGCAGCCGCAGCCGGCGGTGGAGCAGACCGAATCGTTCTATCCCAAGCGCTACGTCCCGGCGGCGATGGCGCTGAACCTGCAAAAGAACATCCGCCCCGGCGAGTACACAATCGCGGTGGCGGTGAAAGACGCCGTCGGCAACCAAAGCTACGACGGGAAGTACACCTTCACGGTGCAATAGGCGCGCCGCGAGCGGGGCGGCCTACTTCTTTCCGGCGAAACTCCGGAGCGCTGCTTCTTCGTTGGTGTAGGCCTCGAAAACGGTCAGAAGCTTGGTGATCTGCATCAGGTCGTTCACTCTCTTTTGCAGATTTAATATCTTCATCTGGCCGCCTCGATTCGCGACCGTGGCATAGCTGCCAATTAACTGGCCCAGCCCCGAACTATCGATGTAACTGACCCCCGCGAGATTCAACAGGATGTTCTTCTGATCGCCGGCGAGCGCCTCCCGGACGGAGTCTCGCAAATCAGCCAGGGATTCACCCAGTGTGATGCGGCCGCTAATATCCAGAATCGTCGCATCTGCAGTCTCGCGAATATCGATTTTCAAGCTCATCGAACCAATTCCTTCCGCTGGACCCTTTCCGCTAAAATCGGGGCGGCTGCCGGTTGGCGCAAAACGGCGCCCGGCATGTTCGGATCAGGGCCCACACTCCGATCCTACATGAGAGCGCGGAGAAAAGTTAGGAATCCACAAGCCCGGCGCGACCTGACTCAGCCACGTCGCCGGGATGTCTTCGATCGGTCCGCCCCAGCGTTGTGCCCGGCCCCAGCCGGCTGTCACGATGAGGGTCTGGCCCAGCGGGTGGGTGTGCCACGCGGTCCGCGCGCCCGGCTCGAAAGTCACGCTGGCCCCTTGAACCAGTGCCGGATCGGGCGCTTGAAGAAGCGGATCGATACGTACCGTGCCGGTGATCCACTCCGAAGGTCCCGCGACGGATGGCTGGGAGCCGACTCTCTGGATCTCCATTTCCGAAGCCCTTTCTATCGGAGAGCCTTTGCTCAGCGCCCGGTCATTTGCTCCAGTTTTTCGGGGTAGCGAGCCCCCTGCACCGTGATCCTGGAGGCGGCGGCATCGATGTCACGCAGATCGCCGGGCGTGAGTTCGACCGAAACCGCCCCGATATTCTCATCCAGCCGGTGCAGTTTCGTGGTGCCCGGGATCGGAACCATCCACGGCTTCTGGGCCATCAGCCACGCCAGCGCGATCTGGGCGGGCGTCGCCTTCTTCCGCTCCCCGATGCTCCCGAGCAGGTGGATCAGAGCCTGATTCGCTTTGAGAGCCTCCGGCGTGAAGCGAGGCAGGGTGCTGCGGAAATCGGAGCTGTCGAACTTGGCGTTCTCGTCAATCTTGCCCGTGAGGAAGCCTTTTCCCAGCGGGCTGTAGGGGACCAGGCCGATTCCGAGTTCCTCCAGGGCCGGTATCACTTCCTTTTCGGGGGTCCTCGTCCACAGCGAGTATTCGCTCTGCAGTGCGGTAATCGGCTGGACCGCGTGTGCGCGGCGGATCGTTTGCACGCCTGCTTCGGAAAGACCGAAGTGTTTGACCTTGCCTTCCCGAATCAGGTCCTTCACCGCTCCCGCTACGTCTTCGATCGGCACGCTCGGGTCAACCCGATGCTGATAGAGCAGGTCGATCGCCTCCACCTTGAGCCGCTGGAGCGAGCCGTCCACGGCCTCCCTGATGTGCTCCGGCCGGCTGTTCAGGCCCGGCAGACCCTTCATCCCGCGGGGGTCGAAATTAGGATTGAGGTCGAACCCGAACTTGGTCGCGATCACCACCCGGCCGCGGAAGGGAGCGAGAGCCTCCCCCACCAGTTCCTCGTTCAGGAACGGGCCGTAGACCTCGGCGGTGTCGAAGAACGTGATGCCGCGTTCCACGGCCGTCCGGATCAGAGAGGTCATCTCCTGTTTGTCTTTGGGCGGACCGTAAGAAAAGCTCATCCCCATGCAGCCGAGTCCGAGAGCCGAGACTTCGAGGCCGCTCTTCCCAAGTTTGCGCTTCTGCATTCTTTCTCCTTTGGACAGTTTCCCTCATCCCCACCGCAATCATGCTCGCGATCGGCGGGCAACTCGCATCGATCCCATGCAGGCGTTGCGGCAGGAATAGCCGCCCGTTCGAAACCATTCGCTACCGGAATAGCGAAAGGTCGATCGCGGCCCCCATCGCTTTGTAGCCGGCGTCGCCCGGATGCAGATGATCGCCGCCGTTATAGGCCGGCAGAATCGCGTCCGGATGGTTCGGATCGCGCACCGCCTTGTCGAAGTCGATCACGCCGTCGAACGCCTTCGACGTACGAATCCAATTGTTGACCTTCTTGCGGATCGCGTCTTTTTCCGGCGTGTAATAACCCGAGTACGCGGTTCCCGCAAATGGCGTGAGCGTCGCGCCGTATATCTTCAAGCCCCGCTCGTGTGCGCGCTCGATCATCTGGTCCAGGCCCGCGATCAGGTCTTCCGCGGTCGGCAGTTCCGCAATGGGGGCCGACGACCCGGGATGCCCCAGGTCGTTGATTCCCTCCAGCACGATCACGTACCTCACCCCCGGCTGCGACAGAACGTCCCGGTCGAACCGCGCCAGCGCGTTCATCCCGAAGCGGATGTTTTCCGCCGGGTCGCGCAGAACCCGGTTCCCGCCGATCCCCGCGTTCAGTACCCCCACCTCGCGGCCGCCCCGCTCGCGCAGTCGTTCCGCCAGGAAGTCCGGCCAGCGGTGATTCGCGTCAACCGTCGAGCGCGCCCCGTCCGTGATGGAATCGCCGAACGCCACCACCGCCGAAGCGCTCTCCGGCGCCAGCACGTCGACGCCCGTCAGAAACACCCACGACGTCATCATTTCCGGATTGGCGATCGACGCCGCCGCCGTCTGATCGCCCTTCCCGATGTACGAGGTCTGCTGGGCGGAATAATGGATCCCGGCGCCCTCCGCGGCCTTCGGCAGGTAGATGCTGATCGCCAGGTCGCCCCCCGCCGGCACATCCAGCTTCACCGGATCGCTGAGTGCCGGTGCGTTCGTCGAAAGCGCCACGGTGCGCCGTCCGCCGAAGGTCAGTACCCGATCCGAGCCGGGCGCGATGCCGGCATTCTTCGCGCGCACGGCGATATGAACCGCGCCCACCTCCACCATCTGGTTGCTGTACGCGTTGGAGAGATGCACCCGTACGGAACCGCCGCCGATGCTGGTATGCACGATCTCGCGTAAGGTCTGGTTCTCGAAAAAGAGCTTGGACGAATACATCTGCGCGGCGCTCGCCAGTTGCGGCGCGGGGCTGGTCCCCCAGGTCCCGACCCAGTGGGTCTGGGCCAGCGCCATCGCAGCCGATGCGAACAGGAAGAGAATGGTTTTTCGTGCTGTCATGGGAATCACCTCGTATATCCTATCGCGGTGCCGGATGCCGCCCGCGGCGCTATACTGAGTCCACATCACCCGGAGGAGAGGTTGGGATGACTCGATTCGCCGCACTGCTCCTGCTGCCCGTCGCCGCCTGGTCCAGCGGCTGGAATGCCAAAGCGGCCGCGCAATATTTGGATGGCCGCGCCGGCGAATGGGCGGTGTGGAAACCCGCCGCGCGGGAAGGCGGAGCGTGCATCTCCTGCCATACCAGCCTGGGCTACCTGATGGCGCGCCCGGCACTGCGCCGCGATTTGGGGGAATCTTCGCCGACCGCGTTCGAGCTCGGGCTGCTGGCGGGGGTCAGGACGCGCGTCGCGTCGTCTCTCCAGAAGCCCCCCAACCCGAATCTGGATAACACCCAGGCCGTGATGACCGCACTCGTGCTCGCATTGGAGGACCAGCGCCGCGGCGCCGGTCTGAGCGACGGTACGGAAGCCGCTTTTCGCGATCTCTGGGCGAAACAGCGGCACGAAGGCAAGGACAAAGGTGCGTGGGGTTGGACCAATGCCAACCTCGAGCCGTGGGAGGAGCCCGAATCCCCCTTCTTCGGCGCCGCCCTCGCTGCCGTCGCCGTCGGCGCCGCACCCGCGGGCTACCAGGAGCGGCCGGAGGTCCGGCAGAATATCGAGGACCTGAAAGCGTACCTGCGCCAGGGCCGGGAGCGCCAGCCGCTCGCGAATCGCCTGCTGCTCCTCTGGGCCGCGGCGCGCATGGACGGGCTCGTGACCCGGGCGGAGCGGAAGGAGATCGTCGCCGGTGCCTGGCACACGCAGAACGAGGATGGCGGCTGGACCCTCGCTGCCCTCGGGCCGTGGCGCGACCGGCCCAACGCCCCGCAGCAGGCCTCGGGATCGAGCGCGTACCCCACCGCCTGGACGGCCTTTCTCCTACGGCAGGCCGGCCTGAAGGCAAAGGACCAGCGCCTCGCCCGCGCGCTCGGCTGGCTCCGCGCGCACCAGGACCCCGGCGGATTCTGGGCCGCGGTGTCGATGAACAAGCCCTACGAACCGGGGTCCATGCAGGAACGCTTCATGCGCGACGCGGCCACCGCCTTCGCGGTGCTGGCGTTGAGCGGCTGGAAGTAGGGAAGGAGAATCGCGGTCTTCGTCCTACGCGCTCGCCGCCAGTGCCGGCCGGTCCTGCACGAACCGCGGCGCATGATAGGGCTGGAACCGGTACCCGATGCCGAAGATCGTCTCGATGTACTGCTCCGCGTAAACTCCCAGCTTCCTGCGCAGCCGCCGTACATGCACGTCCAGCGTGCGGGTCCGGATCTCCGCCCCATAGCCCCAAACCCGCATGAGCAGCGCTTCCCGGGGGATGATCTCTCCGGCGTGCTCCACCAGCAGCGCCAGCAGTTCGTACTCCTTCCGCGTCAGCGTCACCCGCTGCGCGTCCAGTGCCACGACGTGCTCGTCGAATTCCACCATCAAATGTTCGTCATGATAAGGCGCCCTTGAACCATGCCCGGCCGGAAGCGTTGCCATATTGCCCTCCTGAGTCGCGTCTATGCTGATACTAAAGAGAACGCCTGGCCACGTGATGGCGGACTTGTAAAAACGTTGTAAAAAGTCGGCCCTGGCGCTTGCTTTTCCCTCCTCCTCGGCAGCGGCGCGCCTCACTCCGAAACCGGAGTACGCCCTCCTCCTTCCCCTATGACATAATATTTTTTCTTTCGCACATGCCATATGCGGTCGGGTCTGGCGACCCCGGGGGTCCTCGGACTCTTTTAGGGCGGAAGGGACACATCATGAGGGACAACACATTCACACGACGCGCTGCCATGATCGGCGCCGCAGTGTTTCCCGTGATCCGTGAGATCCGCGGGCAGTCCCGCCCAAAAAACATCGTCATCTCGACCGCCAACCGCAACAACGGCGGCGTCCATTGTTGCGCCCGTGCGATGGAGATGATCAAGTCAGGCGCCGATACGCTCGATGCCGTCATCGCCGGCGTGAACATCGTGGAGCTCGACCCCCGCGATACCAGCGTCGGCTACGGGGGCCTTCCCAACGAAGACGGCGTGGTCGAACTGGATGCCAGTTGTATCCACGGGCCGTCCCGCCGCGGCGGCGCCGTCGGCGCCATCCGCAACATCAAGACGCCCTCCAAAGTCGCCCAGAAAGTTGCATTGGAAACCGATCACATGATGCTGGTCGGCGAAGGCGCGCTCCGCTTTGCCAAGGCGTATGGTTTTCCCGAGGAGAATCTCCTCACCGAAGAGTCGCGCATCCAGTGGCTCGTCTGGAAACGCAGCCTCCGCGACCCCAGTGGCCATACCAACTGGGAATCCGGCGTGGATGCCCCGCCCAAGCCGCCTGTTCAGAAAATCGGCGAGCTGAAAAGGATTTTCCCCGGGGCCGGCGACGAACTGCTGGCCGAAGCGCTCCGCAACGCCTACCACCCGCCGCACGGCACCATCAACTGCATCGCCCTTAATGAAAAAGGCGAGATGTCGGCCGTCACTACAACCAGCGGCATGGCGTGGAAAATCCCTGGCCGGGTCGGTGATTCCCCGATCATTGGTGGCGGCCTGTGGCTCGATCAGGATATCGGCGGAGCCGGCTCCACCGGCCGCGGGGAAGAGAATTTGCGTGTCTGCGGCGCTCATACCATCGTCGAGAACATGCGGCACGGTATGTCCCCGAAAGAGGCCGCGCTCGATGCCTTGAAGCGCGTCGCGCGGAATTTCGACAACGATGAAAAGCGCCTCCAGGCCGTCGACCTCGATTTTTATGCTCTGCGCAAAGACGGCGAGTATGCCGCGGCTTCGCTCTGGGGACCGCCGCCCGGCGGCCGCGGACCGCAGTTCGCCGTGTGTACCGATCCCGGCGCGAGCAGGCAGGAAAATTCTGCGTACCTTCTGGAGCGGAAATAATTGCGGCAAATAACTACAAATGGGCCCAAACCGTGGCACGCGCCGCTTCCGGTAACGTCGATTTTGCGAAGCACTCGAGGGAAACAAGTGTAAATCGTCTTCCGCTTCGTTTACAATGAAGCAAAATACTGGTTCCGGCATCAGATAGTTGATCGCGGGTTCCGGTGTGCTATAGAGGGAAATTAACAGAGTAGTTGGTTTGTTGTTGCTGTCTTCCTGATGCGAACTTACACAATTCTGACTCTGCAACTGGGACAGGGGCATTAGACTATGCCCCAGATATTTCATCACAGCACGAACACATTCGCGCGCATTACCATTTTTGGCGCGGTGTTCATTCTGGCTTTTGTCACCTGGGCCTTTACTGAATTGGACCGCTCGTTTTACGCTACGCGCGTCAATCAGCCGCGCGAGCAGCCGGTCCCCTTCAGCCACGCCCATCATGTCGGCGGCCTCGGCCTCGACTGCCGGTATTGCCACACCACGGTAGAAAAGTCGAGCTTCGCCAACATCCCCCCCACCAAGACCTGCATGAACTGCCACGCGCAGATCTGGAACACCAGCCCCACGCTGGAGCCCGTACGCGCCAGTTACCGCACCGGCAATTCCATCCGGTGGACGCGCGTCTACGATCTGCCGGACTTTGTCTATTTCAATCACAGCATTCATGTCAACAAGGGAGTCGGTTGCGAAACCTGCCACGGCAGGGTGGACGAGATGCCGCTTACCGCGCAGGCGCCTACGCTGCACATGGAGTGGTGCCTGAACTGCCACCGCAACCCGGAAAAGTATCTCAGGCCGCGTGAGTTCATCACCAAAATGGGCTACCAGCCCGCCGGCGACCAGGACGAAATCGGCCGCCGCCTGATGGCGGAGAACCATATCCAGAGCACACGCTTCCTGACCAGTTGCAATACTTGCCATCGATGAGTGAACCAAGAAAGAAGCTAGACCTGGCCGCTGTTCGCGCGCGGCTGGAAGGCGCCCGCGGCCGCGACTATTGGCGCAGCCTCGACGATCTCGCCGCCACTCCCGAATTTCAGGAGCTCGTGGCGCGCGAATTTCCCCAGCAGGCCATCGGCTGGAGCGACGATGAAGACCGCGTCGAAGGCCGCCGCAACTTCCTCAAGCTGATGGGCGCATCGCTGGCCCTCGCCGGCCTTAGCGCCTGCACCCGCCAGCCCACCGAATACATCATGCCGTACGTCAAGCAGCCGGAGGAACTCGTCCCCGGCCGCCCCTTGTTCTACGCTACGGCATCCACCCTGAACGGAATCGCCAGCGGACTCCTGGCCGAAAGCCATGAAGGGCGGCCTACCAAGATGGAGGGCAACCCCGAGCATCCCGCCACCCTGGGCGCTTGCGATCCTTTCTCCCAGGCCTCGGTTCTCCAGCTCTACGATCCCGACCGCAGCCAGGCCGTCACCTACGGCGGCGAAATCCGCTCCTGGGCCGATTTCCTGGGCACCATGCGTGAAATCGGCGCCGCCCAGAAGATGACCAACGGCGCCGGCATCCGCATCCTCACCGAGACCGTCACTTCCCCCACCATGGCGGAGCAGTTCCGCACCATCCAGAAGCTCCTCCCCGCCGCCAAGTGGCACCAGTGGGATCCCGCCGGGCCGCACAGCGCCCGCGCTGCCGCCGTCCAGACCTTCGGCCAGCCGGTCAATACCTGGTACAACCTTGCCAACGCCAAGGTCGTGGTTTCGCTCGATTCCGATTTTCTCGCTTCCGGTCCCGGCTTCCTGCGCTATGCCCGCGAGTTTGCCGCGCGCCGGCGCGTCCGCGGCAACCAGACGGAGATGAACCGGCTGTACGTGGTCGAGCCTACCCCCACCGCCACCGGATCGAAGGCCGACCATCGCCTGCCCCTGCGCGCGGCCGACATCGAGGAGTTCGCCTGGGCTCTGGCCACCAGCCTCGGCGCCGCCAACGGCCCCAAGCAGGGCGAAAACCACGACATCTACAAGTGGCTCGGCCCCATCGCCCGCGACCTCGAGCTCAATAAGGGCGCCGGCCTCGTCATCGCCGGCGGCGAGCAGCCGCCCATCGTTCATGCGCTCGCCCACGTCATGAACGCGTCCCTCGGCAATGTGGGCAAGACCGTCTTCTACACCGATCCGGTCGAGGCCAACCCGGTAGACCAGGTCGCTTCGCTCGGCGATCTGGTGAAGGATCTCGCAGACGGAAAGGTCGCCCTTCTCCTCATCCTCGGCGGCAATCCTGCCTTCGATGCTCCGGTCGAGTGGGGCATGCGCGATCAGATCGCCAAGGCCAGCATCCGCGTACACCTCAGCCTGTACGATAACGAGACCTCCGAGTTCTGCCAGTGGCATCTTCCCGCGGCCCATTACCTGGAAGCCTGGGGCGACGCCCGCGCCTTCGACGGCACCGTCACCATTCAGCAGCCGCTCATCCAGCCCCTGTATAACGGGCGCTCCGCCGTCGAGATTCTGCAGATGCTCACCGATCAGCCGGAGCGCCGCGGTTACGACGTGGTGAAGAGCTACTGGGCCGCGCAGCATACAGGTGCCGATTTCGAAGACTGGTGGCGTAAATCGGTGCATGACGGCGTCGTGCCGGGCACCGCCCTGCCCACCCGCACGCCGGCCGTCCGCGGCGGCGCCATCACCTCTCCCGCCGCCAAAGAGCGCCTCGCGGGAAAGCTCGAGGTCATCTTCCGCCCCGACCCCACCATCTACGACGGCCGCTTCGCCAACAACGGCTGGCTGCAGGAACTCCCCAAGCCCATCACCAAGCTCACCTGGGATAACGCCTGCATCCTCAGCCCTGCCGACGCCCATCGCTTCAACGTCGATACCGGCGACCTCGTGACCCTCACCTACCAGGGCCGATCGCTGCGCGCTCCCGTATGGGTCCAGCCCGGCCAGGTCAACGGCGCGGCCACCCTGCACCTCGGTTACGGACGCACCCGCGGCGGCCGCGTCGGCGCCGGCCAGGGCTTCAACCCCTACGGCCTGCGCACCTCCACCGCCCTCTGGCACGATAACGGCCTCGAAGTCAGGAAGACCTCCGGCTCCTACGTCTTCGCCACCACGCAGAACGATCACATCCTCGATACCCGCCGCCACATCATTCACAAGGGCGATATCGGGGAGTACCGCAAAGACCCCGAATCCGTTCACGATGGCGCCGAAGCTCCGCCCCCCGGCCTCACCATGTATCCCGAGTGGAAGTACGAAGGGCACGCCTGGGGCATGGCCATCGACCTCAACGCCTGCACCGGGTGCAGCGCCTGTGTCGTCGCCTGCGTCGCCGAGAACAACATCGCCGTGGTCGGCAAAGACCAGGTCCGCCGCGGCCGCGTCATGCAATGGATCCGCGTCGACACTTACTACAACGGCGACATCAACAATCCGGCCATGTATAACCAGCCGGTGCCCTGTATGCAGTGCGAGAACGCCCCCTGCGAGCTGGTCTGTCCCGTGCAGGCCACCAATCACAGCTCCGAGGGCCTTAACGACATGGTCTATAACCGCTGTGTCGGCACCCGCTACTGCTCCAACAACTGCCCGTACAAGGTCCGCCGCTTCAATTTCTATCTCTTCTCCGACTACGAAACTCCCAGCCTCAAGCTGCTTCACAATCCCGATGTTACGGTCCGTAGCCGCGGCGTCATGGAAAAGTGCACTTACTGCGTTCAGCGCATCAACCATGCCAAGATCGACGCCGAAAAAGAGAATCGCAAGGTTTACGACGGAGAGATTCAAACCGCCTGCCAGGCCAGTTGCCCCACCGAAGCCATCATATTCGGCGACATCAACGACCCCGGCAGCCGCGTCGCGAAAATGAAACAGGAAAAGCTCAACTACGGACTGCTGGCGGATTTGAATACCCGCCCCCGGACTACGTATCTGGCCACATTGCGCAACCCGAATCCGGAGATTGAGTCATAGGTCGCCTCCATGCCAGATGAACCAGTAACTACGGAAAACAGGCCGGCCAAGGAAATCATCGCCCCCGGCTATACCTTCGGCTCGGTTACCGACCAGATCGCCACCGTGGTCCTCACCAGGAAGACCCCCGTGTTCTGGTTCGCCGGGCTGGCGGTCGGCCTTACGCTGCTCTTCCTGTTCCTTTGGTCGGTGGCGCTGCTGCTTCGCCAAAGGCGTAGGCATCTGGGGCATCATGATTCCGGTTGCCTGGGGGTTCGCCATCACGAACTTCGTGTGGTGGATCGGTATCGGCCACGCCGGCACCCTGATCTCCGCCATCCTTCTGCTCCTCAACCAGCGCTGGCGGAATTCCATCAACCGTTTCGCCGAAGCCATGACGCTGTTCGCCGTGGCCTGCGCCGGCATGTTCCCGCTGCTCCACCTCGGCCGCCCCTGGTTGTTCTACTGGCTCTTTCCGTACCCCAACACCATGGGGGTCCAGCCCAATTCCGCAGCCCGCTGGTGTGGGACGTGTTCGCGGTCTCCACGTACGCCACCGTCTCCCTGTTGTTCTGGTACGTCGGCCTGATGCCCGATCTCGCCACCTTGCGCGACCGCACGCACAACCGCGTGGCCCGCTTCCTCTACGGAATCCTCTCCATGGGCTGGCGCGGTTCGGCCCGCCACTGGTCGGTGTATGAGACCGCGTCCCTGCTGCTGGCCGGCCTGGCCACCCCGCTGGTGCTTTCGGTCCATACCGTGGTCAGCTTCGACTTCACCATCGCCATCGTTCCCGGCTGGCACAGCACCTTCTTTCCTCCCTACTTCGTGGCGGGCGCCATCTACTCCGGCTTTGCCATGGTGCTGGCTCTGGCCATTCCGCTGCGCTCCGTCTATGGCCTCCAGGGGCTGATTACCGACAAGCACCTCGATAACTGCGGCAAGGTCATGCTGGCCACCGGCCTCATCGTGGCGTACGCCTACATCATGGAAACTTTTCTTGGCTGGTACAGCGGCAATGTTTTCGAATCGGCCGCCATCTGGCACCGCATGACCGGCCCGTACGCAATCAACTATTGGTTCCTGGTCACCTGCAATATCGTCGCCCCGAACTTCCTGTGGATCAAAAAAGTGCGCGCCACCCCCATCCTGCTGTTCCTGTCTTCCATGGTGGTGCTGGTCGGCATGTGGCTCGAGCGTTACGTCATCATCGTCAGCAGCCTGGCGCAGGACTTTTTGCCCTCTTCCTGGCGCAACTTCCAGGCCACCCGCTGGGATTGGTTCACTTTCGTCGGCACCATCGGCCTCTTCCTTTTCCTGTTTTTCGTGTTTATCCGCCTGCTTCCCATGATCTCCATCTTTGAAGTCCGGACCCTTCTGCCCGCGGCAAAGGTCGAAGAGGAGGTGCAAGGTTGACCAAGCCGATTTACGGCCTCATGGCCGAATTCGACAACCCCACCGCCCTCGTTAGCGCCGCCCGCGCCGCCCGTGAAAAGGGCTACCGCAAAATGGACGCCTACACGCCTTTTCCGGTGGAGGAGTTGAGCGACGCGCTGCACCTGCACCACAACCGCCTCCCTCTGATCGTGCTGATCGGAGGCATTCTCGGCGGCCTGACCGGCTTCCTGCTCCAGTACTACGTCACGGTGATCTACTTCCCGATCAACATCGGCGGCCGTCCCTTGAACAGTTGGCCGGCCTACATCATCATCACTTTCGAACTCACCATCCTGTTCGGCGCTCTATCGACCGTCCTCGGGCTGCTGGCCCTCTGCGGGCTGCCCATGCCCTACCACCCGACGTTTAATGTGCCGCGATTTGCGCTGGCTTCCCGGAGCCGCTTCTTCCTGTGTATCGAGTCCAACGACCCGCTCTTCGATCAGGAGAAAACCGCGAAGTTCCTCGAAAGTATGGAGCCGAGAGAGGTGTCCGAAGTTGCGCATTGATTCCAAGCTCGGCCTGGTGCTGTTCCTGCTCGCCGCCGGCGTGGCCTGCCGCCAGGATATGCAGGATCAGCCGAAATACATCCCGCTTCGCCCGTCGAATTTCTTCGCCGACGGCCGCTCCGCACGCCCATTCGTCGCCGGCACTGTCGCTCGCGGCCATCTCGGCGATGACACGCTCTTCAATACGGGCAAGGGCCCCGACGGCAAGCCGTCCAATGACTTTCCGTTTCCGGTGACGAAGGAAGTGATCGAGCGCGGGCAGAACCGCTTCAACATCTATTGCACCCCCTGCCACGGCAGGCTCGGCAACGGCGACGGCATGATCGTCCGCCGCGGCTATCGCAAGCCGCCGTCTTATCACATCGATCGCCTCCGCCAGGTTCCCAATGGTTACATCTTCGACGTGATCACCAATGGATTCGGCGCCATGCCCGACTATGCCGCCCAGATTCCCACGCAAGACCGCTGGGCCATCGTCTCCTATGTGCGCGCCCTGCAACTCAGCCAGAATGCCTCGATTAACGACGTGCCCGCCGCGGCCCGCACGCAACTCGAACAGGGAGGCGCGCAATGACCGCCGCCTCGCTTGATTTCAGCATTCCCCCTGCGCTGCGCGACGAGCTCCGCCAGTGGCGCGGCCGCTGTCTGCTGATCGGCGCCGTCGGCCTGCTGCTCCTGGTCGCCGGGCTCTTCCTGGTCTCGCCGTTCCAGTTCTACCGCTCGTACCTCTGGTCCTACCTGTTCGTCCTCGGCCTGGGGCTCGGACCCATGGCCTGGCTCCTGCTCCAGTACCTCACGGGCGGCGCCTGGGGCATCGTGATTCGCCGCCCCGCCGAGGCCGCCGCGCGCACCCTGCCGCTGTTGGCCCTGCTGTTCCTTCCCATCGTGATCGGCATCCCCAACCTCTATCCCTGGGCACACGCGAAGCTCGTGGCCGCCGACCCGATCCTCCAGCACAAGTCGACCTACCTGAACGTACCGTTCTTCCTGATCCGCGCCGCCGGATACTTCGGCGGCTGGTTATTCCTCAGTTGGTGTTTCAACCGCTGGTCGCAGCAGGAGGACGACGGCTCCCCCTCCGCTCACGGCAAAATGAGCGCGCTGGCCGGCCCTGGCCTCATCTTCTGGTGCTTCTCCATCACCTTCATGGCCATCGACTGGGTGATGTCCACCGAGCCGCACTGGTTCTCCAGCATGTTCGGGCTGCTGTTTATCGCCGGCCAGGGGCTCACCGCCATGGCGTTCCTCATCACCCTCATGGTGCTGCTCTCCTACCGGGAACCCATGCGCAGCGTGCTCACCCCGCGCCACCTGCACGATCTCGGCAAATTCCTGCTCGCGCTCGTCATGGTGTGGGCCTACTTTTCGTTTTCCCAGTTCCTGATCATCTGGGCCGGTAATCTTCCCGACGAGATCCCCTGGTATCTCCAGCGCCTGAACGGCGGCTGGCAGTTCGTCGCCCTCGCGCTGGTCCTGGGCCACTTCGCCCTGCCGTTCGCCCTGCTGCTGTCCCGCGACCTGAAGCGCAACTTCAAGCTGCTGGCGTCCATCGCGATCTTCGTCCTGTTCATGCGCCTGGTCGATATCTACTGGCTCGTGGCGCCCGATTACCAGCACGGGTCTTTCCACGTGAGCTGGATGGATTTCGTCGCCCCCATCGGGCTGGCCGGCGTCTGGCTCGCCTATTTCCTGTACCAGTTGGAAAAACGCCCGCTCCTGCCGGTCCGCGAACCCCATCTCGAGGAGGCTTTGGAACATGGCCGATAGGCACGACCTCGAACACAACCAGCCAGGCTATGAAGTGCGCGACGTCAACGCCTGGGCTGTCGGCCGCTTCGGCATCGCGCTCGTTCTGCTCTGCATCTGCGCGGTCGCCCTGCTGTTCGGGCTCTTTCACTATTTCGAGTCCACTTTCGGCGGTCCTCTTCCGAACACGGGCGTGAACATCGATGCCCGCAGCCTTCCCCCGGCTCCGACCCTGCAGCGGACCCCCGTGCTCGATCTGCAGCGCTTCCGCGCCGCCGAAGACCAGGTCCTCAACAGTTATAGCTGGATCGACCGCCAGCACGGCATCGTGCACGTTCCGATCGATGTGGCGATTGACCTGCTCGCCAGGCGCGGCCTTCCCGCGCGCCGGCAGGCCCCGCCCGCCGATCAAGCTGACGTCCCCACCGCAAGCGGCCTCGGCCTCATCATGCAGCAGCCCGGCGGCCCTCTCGCCTCCGTGTTGTACGGCCCTCCCGCGCCTGCTGCGTCCGCCTCCCCGCAGAGCCGCGACCGTAAGGGAGCGCCCGCGCCCCCGGAGAAAAAGTAATGCTACGCAATACCATCATCACCTTCGCGCTGGCGGTATTCGCCGCCTCCGCCCAGCCGGGCGAGCCGGCTCCCGCTCAACCGTCCCTCAGCATGCAGGACAGCAACCTGAAGCTCACCGTCCCCGGTGCTCTTCAGGGCGTCGGAATCGACCAGAAGCTCGACCAGCAACTCCCCCTCGACCTTACCTTCCACGACGAGTACGGACACACCGTGCCGCTCTCCACTTACTTCCAGGGCAACAAGCCCGTCATCATTGCGCCGGTCTATTACCGCTGCCCGATGCTCTGCACCCAGATCCTCAACGGGCTCGAGAGCAGCCTCAAGGTAGTCACCTTGAACCCCGGCAAGGATTTCGAGGTCGTGGCCCTCAGCTTCGACCCTAAGGATACGCCCCAGACCGCCGCCGCCAAGAAGGATACCTACCTCCGGCGCTATAACCGCCCCGGCACCGCCAACGGCTGGCACTTCCTCACCGGCGACCAGGCCAACATCAAGGCCCTCACCGACGCCCTCGGCTATCACTACAAGTACGACCCCAAGACCGACCAGTTCGCCCACGCCAGCGGCATCATGGTCGCCACCCCCGATGGCCGCCTCTCGCGCTACTTCTACGGAGTCGAATACTCCCCGCGCGATGTCCGCCTGGGCCTGGTCGAAGCTTCCCGCCGCAAGATCGGCAACCCTGTCGACGCCGTCCTGCTCTTCTGCTTCCACTACGATCCGGCCACCGGCAAGTACGGGGCCGTCGCCATGAACATGGTTCGCTTCGCCGGCGCCGGGTTTGTGCTCTTCTGCGGCACCTTCCTGTTCATCGTCTTCCGCCGCGATTTTCGCAAAGATAAGAAAGTTCTCGCCCGCAGCGGCAGTCCTGGAGAGCGGGCCGACCAACGTTGATCATGGGAAAACTACCTCTATTTCCGGATCAGGCGTCCACCTTCGCTCCCAATGTGGACCACCTGCTGTACTTCCTGCTCACGGTCTCCGTGTTCTTCACGCTGGCGATCTTTTTCGCGATCTTCTATTTCGCCATCCGCTACCGCCGCCGCTCGGAAAACGAGCTGCCCAACCCGGTGCATGGCAGCTTGACCCTCGAGATCCTGTGGAGCGTGATTCCCTTCGGCCTGACCATGATCATGTTCGCCTGGGGCGCCGCCATCTTCTTCCACGAAGGCCGCCCGCCCGATGACGCTATCCCGATCTACGTGGTCGGTAAGCAGTGGATGTGGAAACTGCAGCACATGGAGGGCCGGCGCGAGATCAACGAGCTGCACATTCCGCTCGGCCGCGCCGTGAAGCTCACCATGACGTCGGAAGACGTCATCCACAGCTTCTACGTGCCGGATTTCCGCACCAAGGAGGACGTCGTCCCGGGCCGCTACTCCACCACCTGGTTCAAGCCCACCAAGGCCGGCCAGTTCCACCTCTTCTGCGCCGAGTATTGCGGCACCAACCACTCCCGCATGATCGGTACGGTCTACGTGATGCAGCCGCAGGATTACCAGGAGTGGCTCAGCGGCGGCGCCGCCATGGGATCTCTCTCCGAGGAGGGAGGCAAGCTGTTTGAAAGCCTCGCCTGCGCGAACTGCCACAAGCCCGATGGCTCGGGCCGCTGCCCCAGCCTCGTCGGCCTCTTCGGCCGCACCGTCCAGCTCGCCGGCGGCGGCACCGTCAAGGCCGATGAAGCGTATATCCGCGAATCCATCCTCCAGCCGGCCGCCAAGATCGTGGCCGGGTATCAGCCGGTGATGCCGACCTTTCAAGGTCTGGTCACCGAGGAGGGCGTCGTTCAGTTAATCGAATATATCAAGTCGCTCGGAGCCGGCCAGGCGACAGGCACCGCAACAGCTCCGGCAACCACGGGGTCCGCCCCGCAGAATCGTTAGACATATGATCACCGCAGCGGTACAAGAACGAGAGCATTACCTGAATGCCAGCTACGGCATCAAATCCTGGCTCCTCACCAAGGATCACAAGCGCATCGCCCTGCTGTATCTCGCCACCGTCACACTGTTCTTCTTCATCGGCGGCGCCTTCGCCACGATGATCCGCATCGAGCTGCTGACGCCGACGGGAAGCCTGGTCTCGAACGAGACTTACAACAAGCTCTTCACCATGCATGGGGTGGCGATGATTTTCTTCTTCCTCATCCCCTCCATTCCGGCCACTCTCGGCAACTTCTTTCTGCCGATGATGATCGGCGCTAAAGATCTGGCGTTTCCCAGGATCAACCTGCTGAGCTGGTACCTGCTCGTCATCGGCGGCCTCTTCGCCCTCTTCGCCATGCTGGCCGGCGGCGTGGATACCGGCTGGACTTTCTATACCCCGTTCAGCACCACTTACTCCAATACCTGGGTCATCGCCACGGCGCTCGGCATCTTTATCGCCGGGTTCTCGTCGATCCTCACCGGTCTCAACTTCATTGTCACGGTGCACCGCATGCGCGCCCCCGGCATGACGTGGTTCCGCATGCCGCTGTTCGTGTGGGCGCATTACGCGACCAGCCTGATCCAGGTCCTCGGCACTCCGGTCCTCGCCGTGACCCTGATCCTGGTGCTCTGCGAGCGGCTGATGCACCTCGGCATCTTCGACCCGGCCCTCGGCGGCGATCCCGTGCTCTTCCAGCACCTCTTTTGGTTCTACTCCCACCCGGCCGTCTACATCATGATTCTGCCGGCCATGGGCGTGGTCAGCGAGCTGATCTCCACCTTCTCCCGCAAGCCGATCTTCGGCTACAACTTCATCGCCTTCTCGAGCGTCGCCATCGCCGTCCTCGGCTTCCTCGTCTGGGGACACCACCTGTTCGTCAGCACCCAGTCGATCTTCGCCGGCATGGTGTTCTCTTTCCTCAGTTACTTCGTCGCCATCCCTTCCGCCATCAAGGTCTTCAACTGGACGGCCACTTTATATAAGGGGTCGATATCTTACGCCACGCCCATGCTTTACGCGTTCGGCTTCATCGGCCTGTTCACCATCGGCGGGCTGACGGGGCTGTTTCTGGCCTGCCTGGGCATCGACGTCCATGTTACCGACACTTACTTCGTCGTGGCCCACTTCCACTACATCATGGTAGGTGGCGCCATCATGGGGTATCTCGGCGGCCTGCACTACTGGTGGCCGAAGATGACCGGCCGCATGTATCCGGAAGGCTGGGCCAAGCTCTCGGCCCTGGTCATCTTCCTCGGCTTCAACCTGACCTTCTTCCCGCAGTTCATCCTGGGCTATCTCGGCATGCCGCGCCGCTACCACGTCTACCCGCCGGAGTTCCAGGTGCTGCACGTGCTCTCCACCGCGGGCGCTTCCGTGCTCGCCGTGGGATACGTGATTCCGATGATCTATTTCATCTGGTCGTTGCGCTACGGGAAAGTGGCCGGCGCCAATCCGTGGGGAGCCACCGGTCTGGAATGGCAGACCGCCTCGCCGCCGCCGCTGCACAACTTCGACGAGACCCCCGTGGTCACGCACGAAGCCTACGATTACTCGACCGTCGCCGGGGAGGAGATCGAAGTTGGCTGATCACGAGGAAACACTCGCGCTGCGGGTCCAGTTCGACACGGCCGAGCAACAGAAGGACGCCTCGGTGGTCGGGATGTGGACCTTCCTCATCACGGAAATCATGTTCTTCGGCGGGATGTTTCTCGCCTACACGTTATATCGCTCGACTTACCCGCACATCTTCGCCATTGCCAGCACCAGCCTCAACGTTTACATCGGGGCGTTCAACACGGTGGTCCTGTTGTGCAGCAGTTTCACCATGGTGATGGCTGTGCGCGCCTCCCAGTTGGGCCAGCGCAAGGCCATCCTGATGTTCCTGATCCTGACCCTGATCCTGGGCGGGATGTTCCTCGGCATCAAGGGCTTCGAATGGCACGAGAAATTCGTGGAGCATCACATTCCCGGCCAGGCGTCGTTTCACCTCGATGGCGTCCCGCCCGAAGCCCAGGGACACGCGCAGTTATTCTTCTCGCTCTATTTCGCCATGACCGGCCTGCACGCCCTCCACATGGTAATCGGCGCCGGCCTGTTGATTTACCTGATCGTGATGACGCGAAAGGGAATTTACAGCGAGAAGTACTATACGCCTGTCGACATGATCGGCCTCTACTGGCACTTCGTCGATATTGTCTGGATTTTCCTGTTCCCGCTGCTGTACCTGATCGACCGCCATTTGGGGAGATGACATGACACCGGCACATACACACGTCGATAGCGTCAAAACCTACGCCCTGGTCTTCATCGCGCTGATCTGCCTCACGGTCGCGACGACCGCCGTCGCCTTTGTGGACCTGGGCGCCTTCAGCGTGGTAGCGGCGCTGGTGATTGCGGTGTGCAAGGCCATGCTCGTGGCGCTCTTCTTCATGCATCTGCGGCACAGCACGATCCTCACCCGCCTGGTCGTGCTGGGCGGCCTGCTCTGGCTGGCGATCCTGCTGTTCCTGACCTTCGCCGACTACGCCACCCGCGGCAACCTGGGCATCCCCGGAAGGTAGCCTTTTCGACGGCCTCCGCCTCTTTCAGGTTGCCCGCGGAACCCCGCGGAATCACCACAGGTTCCGACGAGGCGACATTGCCTGGGTTACTGCATCAGTGCGTTTGCGATCTGAATAAGAGTCGCGGCCTGCTCTTGAGTTAACGATCGCCCGGTTTGCTGCGTGACGCTGTAGACATACAGACGAAGCACGTAGTCCATGGCGGCGATCTGGCCATGCTCGAACAGACTCTTGGCCAGTTGCACTTCACCGAGTAAAACGTCCTTGACCAGGGGTCTGGTAGCGTACTGACTTGTCAGATGCGCCAGGCTGTCGAAGCTTACCTCCGGCTCGCTTGCGCCAGTCCCCAACCGCGCCAGGTAGAGATCCGGACTCCCGGCGCTGATGAGTGTGGTTTCGTTCGGCTCTCCGGCGCCGAAAGTGATCGACCCGATAAAGCTTCCAGCCAGGTAGATTCTTCCCTGGGAATCGGCGGTCATCGCCGTGCCAAATGGGAGGTTATCGGCAGGGGTTTGTGCCCACACGAGATTGCCGGCACCGTCAAACTGGGCAAGGAATGCGTCTGTGGGTTGGCTCGTGGTGAGCACGGTTTGGTTCGTTTCGCCGGCGCCGAACGTCGCTGGGCTCTCATAGCTACCTGCGACGTAGGCATGTCCCGAAGCGTCCACTGCGATGTGGCTGCCTTGGTCGGCACCTGTTCCACCGGCACGCTTTGCCCACAGGAGTGTTCCCGCGCCGCTATACTTGGCCACGAAGACGTCGTTGCCTCCGTTGCTAAGCAGCGTGGCCTCACCGTTCTCGCCCGCGCCGAAGGTTGCCTGATCCAGAAAGGTACCGGTCATCCAGATATTGCCCGACTGATCCACGGCGACTCCGGATGCGTCGTCGCGACTTGCCCCACCGGCTCGCTTTGCCCAGACGAGCGCTCCCGCACTGTCATAACTGGCGAGGAAGATGTCCTTATCTCCGGCGCTGGTCAGCGTGGTCGCGTGGGGCTCCCCGGCGCCGAAAGTCGCGCTGTTCAGAAAGTAGCCAATTACATAGCTGTTACCCGAGGCGTCGACCGCGATGTTTTCGCCGCTGGCCCCCGTTCCCTGGTCCTGGGCCCTTACCCACACCAGTGCTCCGTTGCCGTCATACCTGGCCACGAAGACACTGCCTAAGTTACCGTTGAGTGTGGTTTGGTTCGCCTCGCCTGCGCCGAAAGTAGCAGTAGACTGGAAATAGCCCGTTACCCAGGCGTTGCCGGCGCCGTCGACCGCGATGCCAAACGCTCCTTCTTCCTCTGTTCCGCCGGCCTGCTTCGCCCACGCCAGGTTTCCCGCGCTATCGTACTTGGCGATGAATATGTCATTTACCCCGGCTGTGGTGAGCGTGGTTTGGTGGGTCTCGCCGGCGCCAAAGGTGGCGGTCTGATCGAAGTAACCCGCTATCCACACATTGCCCGAGTCGTCGGCGGCCAGCGAAGAAGCCACCACGCTGTCCGTTCCGCTCGCCTGTTTCGCCCACCGGATGGCTCCGGAGCTGTCGTAACTGGCCAGGAAGAGGTCATACCGGCCTGCGGCTGTGAGCGTGGTCTCATGAGGCTGGCCGGCGCCGAATGTGGTGGTTTCGCTGAACAGTCCGATAACGTAGCTGTTGCCGGAGGCATCGAAGGCCACGTTGCCAGTGGAAGTGGCCCCCGTTCCGCCTGCTCGCACCGCCCAGGCGAGCTCAGGCGGCGTCTGTGTCCCGGTCTGTGCCTGAGCCTGTGGAGTCACGATCAGGGCTGCGAGTGCGGTGGTTGCTGCGATTGCGAGGTGCGCCAAGACGCGGTGGCTCGCTTCTTTCTGCTTTAGTCGAGACTGCATTTGTCTGTTTTTCTCCATTCCGAAGGATTCATTTGTCGGGAAGCGCCGGTTGAGGGTCCTTCATCAGGTAAACAAGAAATGCCTGGAAGAACCGCCACGGAATTTGGAAAGTCGATGGGTGGGCCTGGTGGGGAAGCCGGGGCGGGATGAACGCGCTTCCGATCTCGCGCCCACCGCTTCCTCAGCCGATTCCCCCGCTGAACCCCGCAGAATCACCCACAGATTCCGCGGACGAGGTAAAATTTCTCCTTACTGGGAGGGGCCGTGACACGGATCAGAATTACCGGCGAGTCCGATTTGGTCAGTGCGATTGAAGAGACCTTGCGCACCCACAAAGATGCCGAAATCGTCGAGCCGCCCCACCCCGCTGATCGAACGGAGCAGCCGTTCGGCATCGGCGACCTGGAAACGCTTGTCACGATCCTTTCCGGGACCGCTATCTTAGTCGACTACCTGCTGCGGGCGGTCCGGCGGCTGACTCGCAAGAAGTACAAAGTGCGCATCACTTCCGCTGTGGGCGCCGTCACTTTGGAGATCGACGCTAAGATCACCGAGGATGAGCTGAGGCGGCTGTTGAAGCCCTTGGAACCTGGCGGATGAACGGCGGAGTCGTCCAGGAGGACTTTGGCGGGTTCAACCCGAGGTTTCTTGGTGTCACGCTCAAAGTGGAGTCGCCCGAAGCCTTTCAGGTGCTTCACGAGTTCATCGTGACCGAGGACTTGCCGGACGGCGAACCGGGTCTCACCGAAGTTGCTCTCCGTTCCGTGCTGGAACATGAGGTGCGGCACTATCACGACTTCCTGATCTCTTCCTATGGGGGACTGCTGTTCCGCTCCCGCCTGACCGCCGCGATTAACGCCGCCGCGGTGCTGGGCTGTATCCGTAAGTTGCCGGGTGGGTTCGTGCCGGTTCCAATCGGTGCATGGGCACTGCTCGATGAAGGCCGCCGGGCGGCGCAGAAGGAGGAATGGCGCAACTTTCTGAGGATCGATGCCAAGTCCTTTCAGCTTGTGGAAATCCCCCACCTCTCGGCGGACGATCTGACGCGGCCGGACTTCGGAGTTAAGGTCATCGCGGAGATGGAAGAGTCGGCCCTTCTCCGTACAACCCTCAGTTACCTTGTCCGCGGCTACAGGGCGATCTCCAGGCTCACTTCAGGAGCCGTGGAGCCGGCGCTGTTCGCGCCTTGCAATATCTACGAAGTGAGTGCGCTCGCGGCGCAGATTCAGTCGATCTGGAACGGCCAGGGTGGATCGGCGCCTCAGATATTTCTGGACGAGTTGGGGCGCTCCACGTCGTGGCGGGCCCGGCTGTGGCGGTACTTCTGGCAGCTCGAAGACTCGCTGGGCAAAAGGATCCGCGCGGCGGGCCGGAAGCCGGAGGTCGCCGTGATCGATCAGATCGCGGCCATGTGCTGCTGGTGTTTTCTGGGGAATTACGAAGCCCAGGGCGAAGCCGCATCTCCATCGTTGCGCCTCGCCTGGCTGAGCGGGCACCTGCAGTCGGCCGGAAGCGTCGCGGACTCCGCTCACGATGTCGCGGCCGCGTGGGACCACTGGGATCGGGCCTCCGGCTACAAACCCTGGCGAAACTCCCTGACGGAGATGGTCGAGTCCAACGAGAAGGCGGCAGGGACTTATTACAGCAACGATGACGGCAAAACCATCCGCGGCACCATATATCACGTCTTTCAGAAATACCGCCG
This sequence comes from Bryobacterales bacterium, assembly GCA_963778675.1. GTDB lineage: Bacteria > Acidobacteriota > Terriglobia > Bryobacterales > Bryobacteraceae > CAWCDJ01. The sequence continues at coordinate 474,239 of CAVZVI010000013.1, read as the reverse complement.
CGAACAGGAACTTCTGGTCAATCGCCTCCAGCGGGCTCCCGAAGATTATGTTTACATGAACCGGTACCTGAACCTCGCTCAAGGTGAGGTGCCGGTGCCGTCGGTTCGCATTCAGCCTTCGGGGTTCAGCCTGTCGGAAGAATTCCTGCGCGACAGCATTTATGCGCCTATCTATTTCTCATCCGACATCGTCATCCGTACCTTATCGCCGAACTTCCGGAAGGAGGTCGATGAAGCCGCTTTTCTGGAGTCCAATATGCAGTGGGCCGACCTGGCATTCTCGGAGCATGAGATACCCGCGCCGCTTAGAGATACCGGCAAAGAAGTGCTCGAACACTACTTAGGTAAGCGGGTGCTGTTCTTTTTTTAGCGCGCACGCCGCACTACACTGGTAAGTTAGATCCAATGCAGCCGACGCCCGTGCACCAACTCCCCGGAGCCGTCCGATGACGCCCGCCTATCCGGCGGCGAGAGCGGCCGCCGGCCGGATCCGCGACCATTTCGCGCGACACCTCGCTGCCCCCGCGCTGCCGCCGGCCGGCGCGGCCGCGGCCGTCCCCGATACCGGTGCCATCGAGGCCATCATCGAAGCCGCGTTCTGGGCCAGTTTGCGGCGCGAGGAAGGCTTCATGCCGCGCATCTCGCTGGCCTACGTGGCGCCGGAAACCTTGAAACGGCCCCTCAGGTTCGAGCGCCGCCTGCCGCTGGCGGCGGCACCGCTCACCCGCCTCGGGCCCGCCGTGGAGCGCCCGGGCATTCACCTCGGCGTCTGGCGCGACGGCGAGCAGTTCTTCGTCTGGGGCGCCACGCGCAACCTGCCCGCCTCCTGCCTCGTGCTGGAAGTCATCGCGCCCGGTCTGCTGGTGGTCAAGCACAGCCGCGGCGAAGAGTCGGAAAAGTTCGTGAACATCGCCGTCCTGCAGGGCGACGAGATCAAAATGATCGACGAGCAGTCTGCGCGCCTGCCGGACTGCCCCGACCTCCTGACATCGCTGCTCGGATTCGATACCCAGCACGCCTCCAGCGAATCCGTCAGCGTACTCATCCATCTCGCCGTCTCCATGCGCGCCCACGGCCGCGGCGGTTCGTTGCTTGTCGTGCCCGCGAATTCCGAGCAGTGGCGGGAATCGGTGGTGCATCCGGTCCTGTACGCCGTCGTGCCGCCCTTCGCCGCGCTCGCCGAACTGATGCACGTCCGCACTTCCGAGAGCCCCGACCGGCGGTGGATGGATGCGCTCCGCCACGCCATCGATGGCGTCGCCGGCCTGACCGCGGTGGATGGCGCTACCGTGATCACCGACCGTTACGAGGTGCTCGCGTTCGGCGCCAAGATCGTCCGTCGCGACGGCTCGTCGCTGGTGACTGAGGTGATCGTGACGGAGCCGATCGAAGGCGCCGGCGCCGAAGTGGTCGAACCGGGGCAACTCGGAGGCACTCGTCACCTCTCGGCCGCCCAGTTCGTGCGCGACCAGCACGACTCGATTGCGCTGGTGGCCTCGCAGGACGGCCGCTTTACGGTCTTCGCGTGGTCGCCCTGCGAAAACATGGTCCACGCCCACCGGATTGAATCTCTCCTTCTGTGACCCGGCACCCGCCCGCTGCCGCAGGACCCGGAGAAAATCCAGGCTCCCAAGCGAATCTGCGCGGTTCCTCATATTCCGGCCACCGTCTTTTCGCGGCGGCGCACCGTCTCTGTGATAGATTTGAGTTTAGGAGACGATTTGGGCTCAGCATCTCCCGCGGCCTTCCTTCTTCAGATGGATATCTTCGGAATGCTCCAGCAGAACGGCCTCGCGGAAGATGCCGTGCTGGGGATCTTGGTCATTTTTTCCGTGTTTTCCTGGACTGTCATTTTTGCCAAAATGCAGTCGCTGCGCGGCGCGCGCAAGACGAACTCCCGGTTTCTGCGTGCCTTCCGCAAGGCGCCCACCATGGAAGCCGTGGTGGTGGCCAGCGAACAGTACCGTCCTTCGCCCCTGGTCGCTGTATTCGATTTCGGATACGAAGAGGTGGAGCGGCAGGTGAAGTCGCGGGGCGCCATCATCAACCGCACCGCTCTCGAGCGCAGCCTCTCGCTGGGCATCAGCGAAGAGCTGGCCAAGCTGGAACGCAATATGAGCTGGCTCGCCACCACCGCGTCGGTTACGCCTTTTATCGGGTTGCTGGGCACGGTGTTGGGAATCATCAAAGCGTTCGTCGGGTTGGGGCAGCAGGGCGCCACCAGCCTGAGCGCGGTCGGCCCGGGCATCGCGGCGGCGCTCATCGCCACGGCGATCGGCCTCGGGGCGGCGATTCCAGCCGCCATCTTCTATAACTACTTCGGCCACCTCATCCGCGAGATCGGGGCGCGCATGGACGATTTCTCGCTCGAGTTCCTCAACCTGGCCGAACGCAACTTCGGAGAGCAGTAATGGCAATATCCGTCAATGGCGGCGGCAGCAGCCGGGGAGGGTTCGGGTCGCGGCGGCGCGTCTCCTCCGGCAGTCTGGCGGAGATCAACGTAACTCCTTTTGTTGACGTGGTTTTGGTGCTGTTGGTCATATTCATGCTGACAGCTCACGTGATGGAGTTCGGCCTGGAAGTGAATGTCCCGAAGGTGCGCGCGGTTAAGGATACCGCTCAGGAACTTCCCGTTGTATCCATTCCTAAATCCGGAGACATCTATCTCAATGGCAAGATGATCAAGCTGGTGGACCTGAAGCAGGAGATCACCCAAAGGTTCGGCGGCAAAGTGAAGGGTGTGTACGTGATGGCCGACCGCGAAACCATTTGGGACCCGATCGCGCAGGTGACCGCCGAACTCGGAGCCGCCGGGTTTCAGGTCAACATGGTGACGCAGCCGGAGGACACCTCGAAGAGCAGAAAGTGATGCCCGCGCACGCCGACATCCTCGACCAGCAGGAGCGACTGGGAGGCCCCTTCTGGGGCTCCGTGGCGCTGCACGTCAGTGTCGTCGCGGCGATCGTCACGTTCTCCATCGTCCACCCGCTGGGCACCGAGCACTGGGGCGACCCGAACGGCGGAAGGCTTGGCTCGGTCGCCGTCAACGCGGTTTCGAGCATTCCGTTGCCCAACCGCGGCGGGCTGAAGAATCCGCTGGCGAATGACACCGAATCGCGCGTTCCCTCGCCGCCCCCCAAGGTCAAGGCACAGCCTAAAGTGAAGGCGCCGCCGCCCGACGCCATCCCCATCAAGAGCAAGAGCGCGCCGAAAAAATACTCCGAAACCGCCGCTTCGCAACCCAATAAATGGCGGGAAAAACAGGTGGACCGCCCCAACCAGCTCTATACCCCCGGCGGGCAGGCGCTGAGCTCCGACATGTACCAGATGCAGGGCGGAGGCGGGGTCGGGGTTGGCACCAACTCGCCGTTTGGGACCCAGTTCGGCTATTACGCCAACCTGCTGCGCGACCAGGTGGCAAGGGCCTGGAAGACAACCGATGTGGATCCGCGCCTCACCACCGCGCCCCAGGTGGCGGTGCGGTTTTCCATCGTCCGGGATGGTTCGCTGGTGCCGAATTCGGTTCAGGTGTCCCAGTCCAGCGGTAACCGGGCACTCGATTTTTCGGCGATGCGGGCTGTGCTGGATGCGGGCAAGTTCCCGCCGCTGCCCGCGCAGTTCGGCCGGGACCGGGCGGACCTCGAATTACGGTTTGAATTGAGGCGATAAACAGATGAAAAGGTTTTTTTGGGCCGGGGCGCTCGTCGCTTCCGCTCTGTTCTTACTCACCGCCCAGCAGATCGATCTGGGAACCATCACCGGAGGCCAGAAGGCCACCATCGCCATCCCGGAATTCCGGGGGGCGGGAGACGCTCAGAATTTCATGAGCGCCTTCAACCAGACCTTGCGCGGCGATGTGGACAGCGCGGGGATGTTCAAAGTGGTCTCGCCGAGCATGTACCCGTCGTTCATTCCGCAGCAGCCTTCGGATTTCGTGACGCCGCCGCCGGTGCAGGAGCAGCCGCGCCGGCGCCGCGCCAGGGTCGAAGTCGAACGAAACGGCGGCGGCCGCTGGATGGCGGATTGGGCCGGACCGCCGGTCAACACCAAGTACCTGGCGTTCGGCTACACGGCGGTCGCCAACGGCGTCCTGGTGCTGCGCGGGTACCTGTTCGACGTCACGGCCGCCTCGCCTTCGGCCGCGCAGGTCATCGGCAAGAACTACCTCGGTACCGTGGACGAGGCCGGCGCGCGCAAGGTCGCCCACGAATTCGCAGCCGATATTATTGCGCTGTTCGGCGGCGAATCGCTGTTCGGCACGCATATTTATTTCGTCTCCGACCGCAGCCGCCACAAGGAAATCTGGGTGATGGATCCCGATGGCAAAAACCAGCGCCAGATCACGCACTATAATTCGCTGACCATTCAACCCGCGGTCTCGCCCGACGGAACGAAGATCGCGTTCACTAGCTACGCCCGCGGCAATCCTGGTATATTTGTGTTTTCAGTGGATCCGGTGCGGGATTTACGCTTTTATAATCAAAGAGCGTCCGTAAACTCGTCGCCTTCCTTCACGCCTGACGGGAAGCAGATCATTTATTCCTCGTCGGCGGGCGCGTGCTGCCGGATCTTTATCGCAAACTTGGATGGAAGCGGCTTCCGGCCGGTCACGACTCTGCGGTCGATCGATACGGAACCCAAGGTTAATCCGAAGACCGGGAGCCAGGTTTTATTCGTCTCGGGCCGGTCCGGTCCCCAGCAGATTTATAAGATGAACCTGGACGGATCAGACCTGAACCGCTTGACTGACGGCACCGGGGAGGCTTCCAACCCGGCCTGGCATCCCAACGGGCAGATCATGGCGTTCTCGTGGACGCGGGGGTTTGCCGCCGGCAAGTTCAACGTTTTCGTAATGGATGTAGCATCGCACCAATACAATCAGCTAACCCACGACGAGGGACGAAACGAAAATCCTTCTTGGGCCCCGGACGGCCGGCACATTGTGTTCGCATCTACGCGGAGTGGAAGGTCGCAGATCTATACGATGCTGGCGGATGGAACGAAGGTGACTCCCCTCACCACGCAGGGCAGCAATCTGACGCCCGTCTGGGGGAAATAACGATGAATTCAGGAGGCGTAGTTCATGCTCAATAAACGAAAGATCACAGCCAGCCTGTTTGCCCTCTCGCTGGCGATGTTCGCGGCGGGCTGTAAGAAGAAAGCCCCCCCGCCGCCACCCCCCCCGCCGCCGGCTCCAGCTCCGGCGCCAGCTCCGGCGCCGAAGGCGCCCACGGTCACGCAGTTCACGGCCGAGCCGACGTCGATCCAGCGCGGGCAGTCGTCGACGCTCCGTTGGGAAGTATCGGGCGACGTCACCAGCGTTTCGATCAACGAGGGGATCGGCACGGTGCAGAACACCGGGAACCGCCGTGTATTCCCGAGCGATTCCACCACTTATACCCTGACCGCCAGTGGTCCGGGCGGCAATACGACGGCTTCGGCGACCGTAGAGGTTACCGCGCCGCCGCCGCCACCCCCGCCGCCTCCGGCTCCGGCGCCCACGGTGACGATGGAGCAGCGGTTGAGCTCCGACGTGCAGGACGCCTATTTCGACTACGACAAGAGCGATATCCGGGATGACGCGCGGGAAACGCTGACCAAGGACGCCGCGGCGATCAAGGGTATCCTGGCGGACTTCCCGAACGCTTCGATCGTGGTGGAAGGCCATTGCGACGAGCGCGGCTCGGCCGAGTACAACCTGGGTCTGGGCGACCGCCGGGCGACCTCGGCGAAGGACTTTCTGGTGCAGCTCGGGGTTCCGGCCGACAAGCTGAAGACCATCAGCTACGGCAAGGAGCGTCCGGTATGTACTGAGTCGAACGAGACCTGCTGGCAAAAGAACCGGCGCGCTCACTTCTCGCCCGGGCAGTAGGATAAAGGAAGAGTAGAAGGTAAAGCCGCGGGAGCGGGACGGGGATCTCTCCGGCCTGCTCCCGAGAGGAGAGTTGTACTATGATCCAACGTGGTCTGGTGACGATTGCAGCGGCGGCGGCGATTCTTTCGCTGACGCCGGCGCGATCGTTCGGGGCGAACAAGGATATCCAGGAACTGCAGCGCGAGATCGCTCAACTGCAGGATCTGATTAAGCAAGTGCAGCAGGAGCAGGATCAGAAGCTGATCGAGATCCGCACCCTGGTAAACACGGCGATCAGCTCGGCCAACGACGCCACGCGGGCCGTGGCGACGATTCAGGGCAGCATGCAGCAGAGCCTGCGCGAGCAGGAGAGCAAGGTGGTGGCGCCGGTGGTGGGCATCGGCACCCGCATCGACAATGTTTCGAACGATGTGCGGACGCTGCAGCAGTCCATGGCCGATCTGGCGAGTTCGATCGCCAAAATTCAGGCGCAGCTCACGGATGTCGGCAACGCGGTGAAGGTGTTGCAGGCTCCGCCCGCGCCTCCTCCGCAACAATCCGGCGGAAGTCCGGGCGGTTCGGCGGCGGCCGGCGGGGCAGACACCCCGTCGATTCCGCTCAAGGACCTGTACGATAACGCCAACCGCGACCGCGAAGGAGGGAAGTTCGACCTGGCGGTACAGGAATACAGCGATCTGCTCCGCTGGTACGGCAATACGGAACTTGCGCCCAACGCCCAATACTACATCGCGTGGATCCACTATTCGCAGGGCAATTACGACGCAGCGGTCAAAGAATACGACCTGGTGCTCGAGAAGTACCCGGATAACAACAACAAGATGGCGGATGCGTTCTACGGCAAGGGGCTGGCGCTGGCCAAGCTGGGCCGGCGGACGGAAGCCAACCGGGAATTTCAGGAACTACGCAAGCGTTTTCCCAACAGCAGCCTGGCGCAGCAGGCTTGCAGGCAGATCACGACCTTGGGGTATCAATGCGGCTCGGCCCGAGCCGCCTCCCCCAAGGGGGCCAAGCGCCGCAAGTAGCCCCCGGTTCCCTCCTGATAGACTGGAGCCGTATGGCGCCCCAGTCACCTGCTCCCCTGACAACCTATGAAGATCTAGCCGCGATGATCGGCCATTCGCTCGTGCACCCGGACCTGACGGATGAGCAGGTGGTGGCGGGGATCGAGATGGCCAAGGCGCGCGGCGTGGCTTTCGTGAGCGTGCGGCCATGCGATCTCGACCTCGCGCTGCGGACGCTCGGCTCGAGCAGCGTGCGCGCGGGCAGCGTGTGCGGGTTTCCGCACGGCTCGGCGAACACCGCCACCAAGCTGTACGAAGCGCGCGACCTGCTGCGGCGCGGCGCGAAGGAGATCGACGTAGTGATGACGGTCTCGAAGCTGCTCTCGCGCGAATTCCAACACGTGCAGACGGAGCTGCTGCAGATGGCCGAGAGCTGCCACAAAGAAGGGGCGCGGCTTACGGTAACGCTGGAGAACGGCTACCTGACCGACGAGCTCAAGATCATCGCGTGTGTGTGCGCGGAGCGGGCCGAGGCGGATTTCGTCAAGACTTCGACCGGTTTCGGGCCGGTGAGCTGGACCGCGGCCGACCTGAAGCTGATGCGCAAACACGTGCCGGAAGAGATGGGGGTCGAGGCGGAAGGGGTGGAGACACTGGAGCAAGTGCTGGAGGCACAGGGGTTAGGCTGCACGCGGATCCGGACAACGGCCACGGCGGCGATTCTGGACGATTGGAAAGCCCGGCTGGCGGAGATAACTGCCACCTAAGTCCCAGGTACCTCGTGATATGCTGAGATTCTTTGTACGATGCCGCAAACAAGGGCGCTCCCCCGCATATGCATCGCGTTGGGCTTGCCAGACGTGCCAACCCTTCTGGATCACGCCCGGCGCGAAGCAGCTTCGGGCGAGACATTCTTAGAGTTCCGCCTGGACTTCCTGGACCACCCCTGCCATGGCGCGGAGGCGATCAGCGGGTTCCTGGAGCAGTTCCCGGAATGCACGCTGCTGGCGACCTGCCGGCGACACCAGAATCACGGTAAATTCAACGGAAGCATCGAGGAGCAGTTCGCCATTCTGGAGCTGGCGGTGCGCCACGGGGCGCACGCCGTCGACGTCGAGATCGAGACCGCCGAGGCCGCGCAGGACAAGCTGGCGCAGTTCCGCGGGCGCGTGCAGGTGATCGTTTCGTATCACAATTACGAAGCAACGCCGCCCATGGATACAGTGATGAACCGGGTGATGCGCGTGCCGGCCGACGCCTACAAGGTGGTGACGACCGCGCGCAAACCCTCCGACAACGTGCGGGTGCTGTCGGTGGCCAAGGCGCTGCCGAAGGAGCGGCTCATCGTACTGGCGATGGGGGAACTCGGCTTCCCGACGCGGGTGCTTTCTCCGGTGTTCGGCGGGGTCTACACGTATGCCGCGCCGATGTTCTCCGAGGGCACGGCGGCCGGGCAGGTCAGCGCGCGGTCCCTGCGGCACCTCTATCGCGTGGAGAAGCTCAAGAAGACCGCCAAGATCTACGGCGTGATTGCGGACCCGATCCGCCATTCGATCTCGCCGGCCGTGCACAACCGGGCGTTCCAATCGCGGCGGGTGGACGCGGTATACCTGCCGTTCCTGGTGGCGCCGGCTTACCTGCGCGATTTTTTTTCCATGGCGGCCAAGCTGCCGCTGGCGGGCTTCAGCGTCACTATTCCGCACAAGCAGAAGATCATCCGGTACCTGGACGTGGTGGATCCGCTGGCGCGCCGCATCGGGGCGGTGAACACGGTGTGGCGCAAGGCCGGCAAGTGGCGCGGCACCAACACCGACGCACCGGGAATCACGGGTCCGCTGGCGCGGCTGTTGAAGCTGCAGCAATCGACGGTGCTGGTGGTGGGAAACGGCGGGGCGGCGCGGAGCGCGGCATTTGCCCTGTCGGACGCCGGTGCGAAGATCGCGCTGGTAGGGCGGAATCCGGACCGGGTGCGGGCGCTGGCCAAAATCTGCGGAGCCGAGGCACTGATGAAAGATCAATTGGCCAACCGTCATTTCGACGCCCTGGTGCACGCAACGCCGCTCGGTATGTTCCCGCACGTCAACGAGTGCTTCTTCAATGGCAGCATTCCGGCGGAGGTGGTATTCGACATGGTGTACAACCCGTTCGAGACGGTGCTGCTGCGGCGCGCCCGGGAGCAGGGCAAGACGGGCGTGGCGGGCCTCGAGATGTTCATCGAGCAGGCAGTGCGGCAGTTCGAATTGTGGACGGGCGATTCGGCGCCGCGGGCGGCGATGCTCAAAGCGGCGGTCGAAGCTTTGGAGCATCATAAGTAGTATGAAGCTGACGCGTAGAAAGCTGGCCGCGGCGCTGCTGGCTCCGGCGGCGGCCGCGGCCGCGCAGACGCCGGCTCCCGCGGAGGACCAGCTCTTGAAGGCGGCGCGCGAGCGCAACCAGGAGAATTTCGCGGCCGTGGACAAATTGGAACTGCCGGTGGCCACGGAGCCGGCCTTCCAGTTCAAAGCCTGAGGCGCGATCCAATGGCCGCCATTCCCGAAGACGTCTTCTTTGCCACCATTCCGGAGTTGAACGCCAAGCTCAAGACCAGGGAGTTTTCGGCGGAGGACCTGGTGCGGGCTTTCGCCACCCGGCTGGCGCAGTTGGGCCCGCGGTACAACGCGCTGGCACTGCCGCTCGAGCAGCAGGCAATACGCAGCGCCAAGCTGGTGGACCAGGACCTGAAGCACGGACGCTACCGGGGTCCGCTGCAAGGCATCCCTTACGCGGTGAAGGACCTGCTGGCCTTTGCGGGGCAGCCCACCACATGGGGAGCGAAACCCTACGCCGGGCAGGTCTTCGATTACAACGCCAAGGTGATCGACAAGCTCGACGGCGTGGGGGCGGTGATCACCGGGAAGCTTTCGATGGTGGAACTGGCGGGCGGCGGCGGATACCGGTACGCCGCGGCGTCGCTGTTCGGGCCGGGGCTGAACCCGTGGGACCGCACGCGCTGGTCGGGGGGATCGTCGAGCGGATCGGCAGCGGCGGTAGCGGCGGGGCTGGCGCCGTTCACGATCGGGTCGGAGACTTCGGGGTCGATCGTGACGCCGGCTTCGTTCTGCGGGGTGACGGCGCTGCGGCCGACGTACGGGCTGGTGAGCCGGTACGGAGCGATGGCGCTCTCCTGGACGCTGGACAAGCTGGGGCCGTTCGCGCACAGCGCGGAGGATTGCGGGCTGGTCCTGCAGACGATTGCCGGGGGCGACCGGAAAGACCCGGGGTCGGCGGGGAAGAGCTTCTACTACACGCCGCAGTACGCGCGCCCGCTGAAGGAGTTGAAGGTGGGGTACGCGCCGGCGGACTTCCTGGAGCGGGCGGATGACTCGGCGCGCGCGGCATTCGCGGCCGCGCTGGGAATCATCAAAGAGACGGGCGTGCAACTGGTGGAGACAAAGCTGCCGGACTTTCCGTACGGCGCGGTTCTTTCAACGGTTTTGGCAGCCGAGATGGGCTCGATCTTCGAACCGCTGATCACAAGCGGCAAGGTGAACGAACTGGCGGACCAGCCGCAGATCGCGGGGTTGAAGGCATCGCTCGAGGTGCCGGCGAAAGAGTATCTGAAGGCGATGCGGGTGCGCCGGCGGATTCAAGAGGCGGTGCTCCAGATGTTCACCAAGGTGGATCTGCTGCTGGCGCCGGGCCGATCGGGACCGGCGGTGAAGGTGGACCAGCCGCTCGACGGCAGCGGAACGCCGGCGGCACAACGGACCACGCCGCTGCCGCCGGGCCTCGGTGGGATCGTCCAGATGGGCAACCTGGCAGGGCTGCCGGCGCTGGTGGTGCCGTGCGGGTTCGCGAACAAGCTGCCGGTGGCGCTGCAACTGGTGGGGCCGCCGTTTTCGGAGAACACGCTGCTGGCGGTGGGGAAAGACTATCAGGGGCGGACGGACTGGCACCGGCGGCGGCCGCCGATTTAGACGCCGGGAAATCAAAAGACACTTCGGCTGAAAGAGCGTTGCGGCGGCCGGGGGTGCTCGGACTTATCGCCGGACGTAGGCCGGCCGCCAGTGGGTCGAGCGGAATCTTCGAGGACCGAGGCGGGCTGGATGGCCCACGTATCACTTGCCGATTCGATTCGCGCTCTCTGAGATCCGATGGGACGGCGATCCGCGCTATCCGTTCTCCAAAGGGTGTGATGGGTTCGAACCCAAAGTCTCCCCGCCGATCTCATCCACGTAGGTGACGACCGTTCGGGCTTTCAGGGCCCTACGGGAAGTTCAGTCCACCGTAATGCAACGCTTCCTGGCCAGGAAGAAGAGCCTGTCGCGGGCGGCGCGGTGGGGCGCAACCCTACTTACGATCCCATGATACCGGGCGAACCAGAGGGGTTCGCCGGCTGAAACGGAGAACCCGCTTGAAATCAACGAAAGATTTTCAGGAAGCCCGGTGAATTTCACGGCCGAGCCGGTTCCGATCCAGATACCCGGCGCGGTGTTGCCTGCCGGAAACTACGGTCTAGTTCACGCGGAGGGCTTCCGTTGGATCGATCCGCGACGCTCGTCTGGCCGGCAGATAGCAGCCCAGGAGAGCGGCTGCCGCAAAGCCCGCGGCTACGACAACCAGCGTCGATGGGGCGCCGGCGGCTCCACGCACCATGCTTTGCACTGCGCGAGCCGCCAGCAGGGAGCCGGCGGACCCCAGGGTCACACCCGCCAGAATCAGCACGCCGCCCTGTCCCAGCACCAGCCGCGTGATGCTCCCGCTGCTCGCACCCAGCGCCATGCGCAAACCCAGCTCGCTGGTCCGCCGCGTCACGGTGTAAGACAACAGGCCGTACACGCCGACCAGGGCCAGCAGCAGCGCACAGGAGGCAAACAGGGCGAGCAGCGCGGTCTGGAACCGCTCGCGCGCGATGGTGCCCGAAATCAGGGCGTCCATGCTCTCGAAATCGACAGCGGTGCTGCGGTTCAGCGACGTGACGATCCTCTCGATCGCCGGCTGCAGGTTTGCCGGTCCGCGCACGACGAGAGAAACATTCATCGCCGAGCCGGCGTGTTGGAAGTACTCGGCATAAACTTCGGAACTGGCCGGGCGGTTCAGGCTGGAGTCGCGGACGTCGGGCACTACTCCCACGATGGTCATGAACTGCGGTTTCCGGTCAAAGCCCAGGAACCGGATCCGCTGGCCCAGCGGGTCGGCGGACGGAAAGAATTCCCGCTGGAAGGACTGGTTCACGATCGCCACCTGCGGCACGGCCCGGTCGTCGTCCGCGGTAAAGCCGCGGCCTCGGAGCAGGGGTATGCCGAATGCTTTGAAATAACCGGGCGTGATCATCCGGTAGTCGGCGTCGGGATACAGGTGGGGGTCGGAAGGCAAGGGCCGGCCTTCGATTTCAAAGCCTCCATCGGGGGCGCCTTCAAAAGGCAGGCCGTGAATCAGCGCGGCCGCCCGCACTCCCGGCAGACGTTCGATCTGTTCGAGCATCTGTGTCCCCGCCTGGCGCACGCTCGCGGCATCGACGGAATCCCCATCCGCAGCGGCGGGCCAGGTGAGGTCGGTGACGTATACACCAGCGGACGCGAGCCCGGTCTCGACATGCGCGAGCTTCCAATAGCCCTGGAGGAGCATGGCGGCGCCGCTCAACAGCACGATCGCGAGCGCAATCTGTCCGACGACCAGCGTCTGCTCCCACCGTTTATATCGCAGGGCCGTTCCTTTGCCGGCGTCCTGTTTCAATGCATCGTTCACGCCGGAGCGGGAAGCGTCGAGCGATGGCAACACGCCGAACAGAAGCCCCGCGAGGAGCGACAGTCCGGCGGTGAAGCACAGAACGCCGGTATCGATGCCGAGGTTTTCCATGCGGGGGATATTGGCCGGCGCCGCGGTACGGAGTACCGTCACGGCGACTTTCGCCAGCGCCAGACCGCACAAGCCGCCGGCGCCGGAAAGCAGGACGCTCTCGGTGAGTAACTGGCGAATCAAGCGCCCGCGCGCCGCCCCCAATGCGCAGCGCATGCCCATCTCCTTGCGGCGGGCGGCCGCGCGCGCCAGCTGGAGATTCGAAATGTTCACGCAGGCGATGAGCAGCACCAGCGTTACCGCCCCCAGCAAGACGAGGAGTGCGGGGCGCACGCCGCCTACGAGGAAGTCGAAAAGCGGCGTTACACGGATGCCTTCATCTTTGTCGTCGGGGTATTGCTTCGCCAGGCGAGCGGCGACTACGTCCATGTCGGCCTGGGCCTGCCGGGCGGCCACACCGGGCTTCAGGCGGCCGACCACCCGGTAGTTGTGCGCCGACCTGGCCGAATGATCGGGGAAGAGATCATTGGGCAGCCAGAGCTGTGCGCTATCGGGAAAGTTGAATTTCGGCGGCATCACGCCGATCACGGTAAACGGCATCCCATTCAGGTGAACGACCTGCTGAATGGCCCTGGCGGGAGCGCCGAACACGGCCTGCGCCAGTTCGTATCCGAGAACAATCGTGGGGGTTCCGCCCGGCTTTTGCTCGGCGGCACTGAACGTCCGGCCCACGGCGGCGTAGGTTGCCATGACCTCAAAGAATCCGGTTCCCACCGCCGCCATGCGAGTGCGCCGGGCGGCGAAATCCCCGGACAACGTGACATCATCGACGCCGTATTTCGCCATCGATTCCACGGTCTGGCTTTGCGCGCGCCAATCGCGGAAGTCGAGGGCCGACACGTGCATGACGTGGCCGTCGGTAGCGGTCTGCCCGAGTTCCACGATCCGCTCCGGCGCCGGATACGGCAGGGCGCTTAACAGGACGGCCTTCACCACGCTGAACATGGCCGTGTTCATTCCGATGCCAAGTGCAAGGACGATGACGGCGGTGGCGGTGAACGCCGGCGTCCTGGCCAGCAGCCGGCAGCCGAAACGTACGTCCTGCCAGAGTTGCCCGGCCATGTTCCATCCCCATGCGCTCCGGCTGTCTTCCTGCTGCAAGGTCATGTTGCCGAACTGGCTGCGGGCCATGGCGCGCGCTTCCTCCTCGCCGTAACCTTCCTCACGGAGCTGGTCGATCTTCTCGGCAAGGTGCTCTTCCATCTCACCGGCCAGTTCCCGCTCGAGGCTCCGGCGATGGAGCCACCTGGAAACCGGATTCACGATTCGGCCGGCCTCATCACCCGGCCGATGCCCGTCAGTAAACGTTCGAATCCGGCAATTTCGCGGTCGAGCTGTTTGCGTCCCGCGGGAGTGAGCTGATACGTGCGCACTTTGCGGTTGCGCGGAGAAACACCCCAATCGGCCACCACCCAGCGCTCACGCAACAGGCGCTGCAATGCCGGGTAGAGCGAGCCTTCCTCCACCTGCAGGACATCCTGGGAGGTCTCCTGGATGTGCCGGGCGATGGCGTAGCCGTGCAAGGGGCCGCGCTGGAGGGTTTGCAGAATCAGCATTTCCAACGTACCGGGGAGCAGGTCCTTCTGTTCTTTGCGGCGGTTCACCAGCCCTCCTTTGCGGCGGCAATTCACCTAGATAATCTATACATAGATAATCAAGACTGGACAGAAAGTCAAGCCCCGGGGCAAAGGTATTGCGTTCGGTTTCGGAAAATGATTCGATGGAACACAGGATTTCCTTCACGGCTGTCGAAAACCACCAGTGTCAAACGACATTACTGTGACAGTGTGCAAAAGAGGGGGGCACCGTCATGACTGGGATGAGCGCAAAACGTCTGAATCTAAGCGAAGCTGCAGGAGCCTTTTGGCGCGATCTGAAGTACGCGCTCCGCTCGCTCGCGGGGGCTAAGGGGCTTACGATTACCGTGGTCTTCACCCTGGCTCTCGGAATCGGGGCCAATGCCGCGATCTTTACCCTGGTGCGCGGGGTGCTGCTGCGGCCGCTGGTGAACCGCGGCGAGGACAGGCTGGTCTACGTGCGGCAGAGCGCGCGGGGCATGGGCGTGGAGAACGCCGTTTTTTCCGTGCCGGAGATGCAGGACCTGCGGCAGCGGATCAAGTCGTTCAGTGCCATCGGCGATTTCTCGACGATCGGTTTCACCCTGAATGGCCTGGGAGAGCCGCGCGAGGTGCGGGCGGGAGTGGTGGGCGGCACGTATTTCGACGTGATGGGCCTGCACCCGGTAATGGGACGGCTGCTGGATATGAGAGACGACGGCCCGTCGGCCGCCGGCGCCGTGGTTCTGACGTACCGCTTCTGGACCACCGCGTTGAAGAGCGACCCGACGGTGCTTGGAAAGGTGGTCCGGCTCGGGTCGTTCGGAACGACCACCGCGACGGTCGTAGGGGTATTGGAACCGTGCGTCCCGTATCCGGCCGAAACGGAGATTATCGCCAACGTGGTTACGAGTCCCCATCACCTGTCGGCGACGATGGTGACGGGCCGGGTCCATCGCATGACCGAGCTGTTCGGGCGGCTGGCCCCCGGGGTGACGCTGGAGCAGGCGCGCGCCGAGCTCAAGACGGTACACAGCGCCATGATGAAAGAGCATCCGGAGGCGTACCCGCCAAAGGCGGATTTCCGCATCGACGCGGTGCTGCTGCGCGACCAGATTACGTCCAAGGCGCGGACTGTGCTTTGGGTGCTGCTGGCCGCGTCGGGGCTGGTCTTCATCATCGCCTGTTCGAACGTGGCCAACCTGATTCTGGCGCGGACGATTCGCCGTGAAGGGGAGCTGGTGGTCCGGGCGGCGCTGGGGGCGAACACCGCCGCGCTGCGGCGCGTCCTCCTGGCGGAAAGCCTGCTGCTCTGCGGGGCGGGGGCGGCGCTGGGTGTGGCGAGCGCGCGGCCCATGGTGGCGATCCTGGCGCGGTACGCGTCCCGGTTCTCGGTTCGCGCGCTGGATCTGAAGGTCGACTCCAGCATGCTGTGGGTCGGCGCGGGACTGGCGCTGGCTGCCGCGGCACTCCTGGCATTTGTGCCGCGGCTGCCGTCGGGCGAACGGTCGAACGGCATCAACCTCTCCACGGGCAGCGTGCGGATGAGCGGCGGCGCGGCGCGGCGCCTGCGGGCGTTCGCGATCACCCAGATCGCCGCCTCGTTTGTGCTGCTGGCGGGCGCCGCGATGCTGCTGAAGACGCTGCTGGCGCTTCAGGCGGTCAACACCGGCATCGACATGCAGCGCGTGCTCGCGATCAATGTGCCGGTGATTTCGTATGGGCGGACCGACGGCCAGGTGGTGGACTTCTACAGAGAAGCGATGCGGCGCGTGCACCAGCTGCCGGGTGTCGACGGCGTCGCACTGGGCGTCCTCACGCCGTGGCGCGAGGGAGGCTCGCTCGGCCCCGGCCTGCAATTCACGGCCGAAGGGTATGCTCGGCGCGACGGCGGAAGACGATCCGCGGGGGCAATTCCGCATCATCTCACCGGGGTTTTTCGCCGCACTCGGCGTGCCGATCATCGAGGGGCGGGATTTTGACGAGCGCGACCGCAAGGACAGCGAGCCGGTGGCGATTGTCAGCCAAAGCGTGGCGCAGCGGATGTTTCCGAACCAGGAGGCGCTCAACCGGCACGTCCTCTGGACGGACCCCGTGATCAAGTTCATCGGCATGGCGCCGACGCCGATGCGCATCATCGGAGTGGCCGCGGATATCGACGATGAGCACCTGGTTCCGCGCCCGACACTGACGGTGTACCAGCCGTTCGGGCAGGGGCCCCTTTTTGGCGGGCGAATGTTCGTCCACGTGCGAACGGATCCGTATGCCCTGGTCATCCCGATCACGCGGACGATCCGCGGCCTCTCGGTGGACCAGCCGGTGGAGCGCGCCGCCACGCTGGAAGATGTGCGGGCGGAAGTGCTGACGCCGGACCGGTTGAACACCATGGTCTTCGGCGGTTTCGCCATGGTGGCGCTGATGATCGCGGTGGTCGGTGTGGCGGGCGTACTGGCATTCTCGGTGAGCGCCCGGACGCGCGAATTCGGCATCCGGCTGGCGGTGGGGTCGCAGCCCCGTCATCTGCTGGCGCGGGTGATTGTGGAGGGCACCTTGATTACGGCAGTAGGGATTGGCGCGGGACTGGCATGCGGGCTCGCGCTACAGCGGCTGGCCGGCAGCTATTTCGGGAACGTCCAAATGCCGGGGGCATGGGTCGTGGTGGGGGCGGCAGGGGTGTTGCTGGCCGCGGCGGTGGTTGCCTCCGCGTGGCCCGCGATGCGAGCCGCGCGCGTGGATGTGATTCAGGCCCTGAGGGCGGACTAGTCCCGTCCCGCGCCGGCGGAGGGAGGCATTCCGCGGCGGGCGGGGCGGGGAGGCGGCACGTAGTCCACGAGTTCGTCGACGGGCTTATGCCCGGCCCACGCGATGCCGCGGAGCAATGTCCGCTCGATCTGGTAGTTGGCGAAGTTGGCGTAGGTATGGCCCTGCATCCACACGAATGCCCGGGCGGACTGGCCCCCGGGGACGGTGTGCTCGTAGGTCCACATCTGCGGCACGACTTCGCCCTTGTGGTCTCCCGCACTGGGAGTTGCCGGGATGGCCACGTTCGCGAGCACGTGGATTTCCGGATCCTTCGCCCACGTCATCTTGAAGAAGGCTTCATCGAGAATCGTGATATCCGACATGTCCTTCATGATGGGGTTCGAGGTGTCGACGACGGTGTAGTGGACCGGCGCCGCCAGGGTGTAGTTCACCTCGCCATGCTTCTTCGCGCCGCCTACGAGGGTCGCAAAGAAGGCTGGATCCGGGCCGCACAAGGAGTCGTGCAAACTCACCAGGCCGCCACCGCGCTTGACAAATTCTTCGAGCGCGGTTTTCTCGGTATCGCTCAGATAGGCCGCGTCGCCTTTGTAAATCACGACGACGTCGGCATGTTCCAAGTCAGCACTGCTGGGGGCATGCAAGCCGCCGTCGACAACGGCGCCGTGCTCGGTCAGGACCTTGCTCCAATCGGCAAGAAACTGCGGGTAATCGTGCTGGCCCAGCAGATGAGACTTGAGCCCCGCCCAAATATAAACGTGCATGCCATTGGGGTTCTGGCCGGGCGGCAGAGGGGCGCCCGTGGCGCTTCGGGTTTGCGCCTTTGCACAGGGCTGCACCGGCCCTCCCAAAAACAGAAACAGGGCGCCTAGTGCAAGGCCCAGGGTTCTGGCGTTATCTCGGCGGCTGGTCACACGACACCCCCTCGTCTCCGGTTCACGGCGCTCCCATCCCTGAGGGTGAATGGAAGCGGCCACCCCGTAGCCTAACACTGCTTTACGGTGTAAACAATCCGCTACTCCCAACGGAGGGCGCTCATCGGATCGATCCCCGTGGCCCGGCGCGCCGGGACGTAGCCGGCGAGCGCGGTGACGGCGGCGATCCCCAGGGAGGCGGCCGCCATGGTGAGCAGGTCGGTGGGCTTGACCCCGAATAGCTGCGCCTGAATCAGGCGAGTTACGGCGAAGGCGCCGAGCAGTCCGATGGCGACGCCGATTGCGGCGAGCGTGAGGGTCTCGCGCAGCACCATCCAGACCACGGAACCCTGCCCGGCGCCGAGCGCCATGCGAATGCCGATCTCGCGCGTGCGGCGGGCCACCATGAACGCCATCACGCCGTAGAGCCCCAGAGCGGCGAGCAGCGTCGCGAGGCATCCGAAGACGCTCGAAAGCGTGGCCAGCAGCCGCTCGGTCAGCAGGGAGATCTCCACCTGGTGGTCCAGTGTGCGCATGTCATACATGGGTACGGCGGCATCGACTCCCCGCACCGCCGCGCGCAGCGTATTGAACATGCGGGCCGGGTCGCCGGCGGCGCGCACGTAGACGGTGCCTCCATTGGCAAATCCGGCTTGCGCGCTGGGAATGTAGAGCTCGTAGGGAATCTCAACCCGCATGTTTTCGTATTTCGTGTCTCCCACGACGCCCACGATCTCGATATCCGTCTTGGTGCCCGGGTCGATTCCCATACCGACGTGCCGGCCCAGGGGGTCGGCGTTTCCGAAGTACCGCTTCACGAACTTCTGGTTGACGATCCCGACGCGGGGAGCTCC
Source organism: Bryobacterales bacterium (assembly GCA_963778675.1). GTDB lineage: Bacteria > Acidobacteriota > Terriglobia > Bryobacterales > Bryobacteraceae > CAWCDJ01. Next base: position 455,441 of record CAVZVI010000013.1, on the reverse strand, counting down.
GGCGGCGTCTCGATCCGTGAAGTCGCGGCCCAGCAGCACGGGAATCTTCAGCGTTTTGAAGAACCCGGGGCTGCAAAACTGCATGTGAGGATCGGGGCGCTCATCCGGCTTGACGGAGTAACCCTCGATGGTGATCCAGTTGTCCCACTCATTGTCTTCGAGCACGGGAACCGCGGCGAAGGCATGAGATTCGACGCCGGGGAGCGCGCTCAAGGTTTCGTGCAGACGGCGGTAGTAATCCGTGCTCCACTTGGGGTCGTACCGGTTCATGGTGGGGTCGACATCGAAGGCGAGCAGGTTCCTGACCTCGAAGCCGGGGTTCAGCGTCTTGAGGTTGCGCAGGCTTTGCAGGAACAGCCCCGCGCCGATCAGCAGCAGCAGCGACAACGAAACCTGCGCGACGACCAGGCCCTTGCGCAACCCGGCGGAGCCGCCGTGGAGGACGGCGCCCGCCTGGTCCTTCAACGTATTCGCCAGGCTCGGACGAGTGGATTGGAGCGCCGGAACCAGTCCGAAAATGCCGCCCGCCAGCAACGAGAGAGCGAAGGTGAAGCCCAGCACAGTCCAATCGGGAGTGCTGGATAACGAGAGCGGGGTATGCCCGGAGGGCAAAAAATCGATCAACGCCTGGTCGATGACGATGGCCAGGCCGACGCCGAGCGACCCGCCGGCGGCCGCCAGCACCAGGCTTTCGACGAGGAGCTGACGGATGAGCGTGCCGCGCCCGGCGCCCAACGCCAGGCGGACCGCGATCTCCTTCTGGCGCGCCGACGCGCGGGCGATCAACAGATTGGCCAGGTTCGAACAGGCGATGAGGAGCACCAGACCGACGATGCCCATCAGCGCGAACAGCGGCTTGGAGTAGGCCTTGCGCAGATTGGAGCGGCCCTTCGAGCCGGGCATCACCTCCATCCACATTTTCAGGAACTCCTGCTTGACCAGCGGGGCGGCCTTGGCGAAGGGCTTCTCCGTCACTTCACGGTTCAGGATCTGATGGAACAGCGGCTGCAAGCCGGCTTGCGCTTTCGAAATGGTGATTCCGGGTTTGAGGCGGCCAAAGACCTCCGCCCAGCGGAAGCGGTCGTTGTTCAGCCGGTTGAAATCGCCACGCGGCAGGTCGTCTTTCATGGTGATGGGGATGCGGATCTGGGGCGCGCGGCCCGGTTCCACGCCGTCGAACCCGGACGGGCTGACACCGATGATGGTGAGGGCGCGGCCATTGACGACGATCTGTTTTCCGACGATGCCCCGGTCCGCGCCGAAACGTGCGCGCCAGTAGCCGTAGCTGAGCACGGCGAGCGGATGGCCGCCCTGAATCAGGTCGTCGGAGGCAGTGAACACGCGTCCCACCGCCGCGCCGATGCCGAGGACCGGGAAATAGTTGCCCGAAACAAAGTCGGCCCCGATCAGCTCCGTGCGGCCCTGGAACGTTGCGCTAACGGTACTCGGGTAGGTGCAGAACATGCCGCTGAAGACCTGGTTCTTGTCGCGGATTTCCTGATACATCGGGTAGGAAATCCGATCGGGTCCGTTGTTGCCGCCGTAGTGCCTGCCGCGCCCGGCCAGCATCACGAGCTGCTCCGGATTTCTCACCGGAAGCGGCTGCAAGATGAGCTGGTGGATGAGCGTGAAGATGGCCGTGTTGGCGCCGATTCCCAGGGCGAGGGAGAGTACGGCAACGGCCAGAAAGACGGGCGACTTGCGCAGGGTGCGCATGGAATAGAGGAAGTCTCGGAGTATCGCGGCCATCGAGCGTGATACTGCGGGCCGCGAAAAAGGTTACGAACTCTCCGGCGAACGTGCTTCGAGAGACCGGGCGCGGGGAATTTCCCTTGACACACCTTCGCAATCTGCGTATTGTAAACATGATTCATAGTCCGCCGTGCTGCGGACGCCCTCCGCCCGGTCCGCGTGGTTCCAATTCCCGGGTTCTGCCCGAATGAAGAAGGAGACGCAGGATGGCTGTTACCAACGAGGGAGGGATCTTGACTTCCCAGCACGCCGAATCACTTACGGACCGCGGATTCACCCGCCGGCAGATCGGACGCATGGCGGCCCTGCTGACGGGCGGAGCGGCACTGCCGTTCTACAACGAATTCGCCATGGCGCAGGACGCCGAGCGCCGCATGCGCGGCGGGGCGCGGCGCATGATCGATCCGGACGCGATCCGGATCAGCTCCAACGAGAACCCGATGGGGCCGTGCAAGGAGGGGCTGGAGGCGATCGCCAAAGTGGCGCCGAAGGGCTGGCGTTACTCACCCAACAACGAGCAGGGCCAGTTCACCAAGGCGGCGAGCGAGTTGCTCGGCGTAAAGGAAGAATACATTCAAGCCACCGCGGGTTCGAGCGATCCGCTTCACCGCTCGAGTTGCGCGTTCACGTCGCCTACGCGCAGTTGGGTGATGGCGAACCCCGGCTACGGCGGCGGCGCTCCCGCGTTCATCGGCTCGAAAGTCGTGCGCGTGCTTCTCAAAGACGACTACTCGCACGATGTGAAAGCGATGATCAAGGCCGATCCGGACGCCGGCGCGTACTACGTCTGCAATCCCAATAATCCGACCGGCACGTTGACTTCGATCCAGGACATCGAATACCTGCTGGCGAACAAGAAGCCGGATGCGGTAGTCGTGGTGGACGAGGCCTACATTCATTTCTCCCACGATGCCGAATCGGCTATCTCCCTGGTGGCCGCCGACAAGGACGTGGTAGTGCTGCGTACCTTCTCGAAGATTTACGGCATGGCGGGGTTACGCGCCGGCATGGCGATCGCGCGCCCGGACCTGCTCGCGAAGATGCGGCGCTACTCTTCGAGCGGTTTTCTGCCGGTTACCGGCGTGGCCTGCGCCACGGCCAGCATGCGCGTCGAGAACCTGGTCACGGAGCGGCGAGCGCTGTGCAAGCAGATTCGCGAGAATACTTTCGCTTTTCTGGAAAAGAAGGGTATCTCTTTCATCCCCAGCCAGACTAACTTCTTCATGATGGAAGTGAAGCAGCCGGGCATCGATTTCGCGAGAGCGATGGCGGAGCAAAAGATTATTATCGGCCGCATCTGGCCGGTGTGGCCCACCAAGGTACGGGTTACGGTCGGCACCGCGGAAGAGATGGGCAAATTCGACCAGGCGGTTGCCCGGATCATGGGCTGAAGGTCCAGCACCGCAATCGCATTCTGACCACCGGCATCTCACCGATTCCGCCGGCGCACGCTTGCCGGCGGCGCGGGCGGGCGCCCGAATCCTCGACCCATACAGCCTAACCGGTCCCAAACTCATGCCCTGAATGGATAGCGGTCCCCTGGGCACTGGTTCACAATGAAAGTAGATCAGTACTGACGATCGAACGGATCGACCGCGCTGCGAGGGATATTCCTGTTCATCTTGTCCCGGCGGGAGAACCGTGCGCGTGTTGACGATCGCCGGAGTGGATTAATCACCTGCTCAAGCGCGGCGCGGATTTCGGCAGAACTGGAGGAGACAAACAATGCGGAAGAATGATTACATGACGAATTATTACTGGCTCGCCGGCGGTTTCTTATGCGGCGTGTTTGCAGGAGCCGCGGCCGGGCTGTTGATGGCGCCGCAAGCCGGCCGCCGGACGCGGCGGATGCTCCGGGAGACGGTCGAAGACGCAGCGGAGTCCGTCGCAGACGCCGGGCAGGAGTTTCGCGAGCACGGGAGACGACTGGCGGAAGACACCGCCGAATTCGTAGACCGGGCGGCCCATGCGGTTTCGCGATAGGTTGCGCGATAGTTTGGATGTTGCGACAGGCGAACTCCCCGGAGTTCGCTTCGCTCATCGAGTGTTTCCGTCACTAATCCCCTAACTGCCTTTTCTTGCCGCGGCCCCAGGCGCCCCGGGGCAGGCCGGCTCATCGCATCAAATCATTCCCGACCGTACTTATCATCACGGATCCGGCAGAAGTGCCGGCCGCAGTGGTACGTTACTGCCCCTACCCGCTGCAACGCTTAATTTCTCCCAGCCACTAGCCTCTGTCCGGACCGGAACGAAACCAAAGTATCCTGACCGGACCCACAAGGAGATAACTATATGGCGACGAAGAAATTCGATTACAAACGCGAGGCGCCGAACCTGCCCAAGGATCCGTCGGCTCTCAAACTGGTAGAACACTATGTCGAGTTAGGACAGTTAGGTACGCTGGAGCCGATTGGACTGCCGGCGGAGCCCCGCTATCTCGTGACCTACATGAACTCTCAAACCGGCGGCGCCATCCGTTCGGCGACCGTCGTTTCGATCACGAATCAGGCGCGGGTAACCAATCGCGTCTTCGTTTCGTTCTTCAGGGGGTTCCAGGACAATACCGCACCCGTCGGCGTGGCGGCATTCGCCATTCCACCGGATTTCACGGTCGATTTCAGTTCGCGGAGCCTTCCCGGCGAGATCACCGTGGTCAATGCGGTTCCCAGTCCGGAGCTGGTCTTCGATGAGGGCCGGGCGATCGTGAGCTCGATGTGGCCGGAGATCGGCGTCAGCGCCCGCGTGATCTACACGCGGGGGGATAAGGACAGCGAACTGTCGGCGATCACCGATTCCAAGGTGGTGGTCTTCGGCAAGCAGAACATCGGCGACTGATACCAATCCTGATGAAAGAGCGCAGGCTGCCTCGAAGAGGTATCGCGGCAGCCGCGCCCCGGCGTTATGATGAATGCGGCTGTATCCGGATCCCGGAGGTGGACATTGATCCAAACGCTGGGTAAGAACTGGTGGTTGCTGGCACTCTGCGGCGTTCTCGAAGCGATCATTTCGGTGATCTATCTGGTCATGCAGGATACGAATGGCCCGGTAGCGTTCCACGGGTGGAACGGCACGGTTGTCTTTCTGGGGAAACTCGCACTGGCGGCGGGGGTCTGCGCGATCGCGGCTGGTATCTGGAGGTCCGCGGAAGGGATCTGCTGGCTTCTGGTGCTGAATGGCCTTGCGCTGGGCGTGCTCGGACTAATCCAATATGGCTTTGTCCGATACAGAATCAGCATACTGACCGTCGCGCTCCTGATCGTGCTGATGGCGACGAGCGCCGGCGGTCTCGAACTGATGGCCGCGCGAAGCCTGCGGCGCCGGCTGCGCGGTGCGGATGGATGGTTGCTCGGACTGGCCGCAGCGGCCTCGGCTGGTTTTGTCGTGGCGTTTCTGGGTTTGGGGTTTCGCTGGATCAGCCTGGCGCCGGGGTCGCACTTAGACCTTCTTTGGCTCGGCGCCTATTTTGGGTTCAGCGCGGTCTGCATGCTGGGGCTGGCGCTGCGCTTGCACCGCCTGGGTCCCCCAATCCGGCCCGTGGCAAGCCTACCACGCTTAGGAAATCCAAGACACGCACAGTAGCCTGAACCACTGCTTGTTACCCAAATAGTTGTGCATCAGCCTAAAAGGAAACCATTCCGCTGCCGATATAAGGTATGGTGCCGCCGTGGAATTGGAGTTTCTGCAGGACTACCTGATCGAATCGAGAGAACTGCTGCAAAAAGCGCAAGAGGAGATCCTGCGCCTTGAGGCCGACCCCGGCAATGACGATGCTCTTGCATCGATCTTCCGCGGCTTTCACACCATCAAGGGCGGTGCGGGGTTTTTGGACGCGACCCACCTGGTGAATTGGGCTCACGGTCTCGAGAACCTTCTGGACAAGCTTCGCTCGCACGTGTTGCCGGTAACGTCCGCCCGCATCGATGCCATCCTCGGCGGTATTGACGTCCTTAGCGCCATGTTTCAGGACCTTGCGCGAGAAGAGCAGCCTGGTCCCGGCCCGGCCGATCTCGGCCGGACGATCACCCTGCTCGCCAGCATAGAGCCCGAGTGTGCGGGCACACCGGCCGAAACCGCCTCTCCGCTCACTCATGCCGAGGCCGCCCGGATTGCAGACCCGCACGTCACGCCTCCGGATGAAGCCGCTGCCGTTGCCCAACCGCTATCGATCCTCTCGGAGCAATTCAAGGCTGCGGCGGAAGTTGCCGCACCGCCTCCTGCGGCTCCACCTCGATCCGGTCCGCGGGGCGCCGATGCTGTGGAGAACTCGTTACGCGTGGATGCGGACCGGCTCGATGCCGTCATGAACCAGGTTGGCGAACTGGTACTCCTGCGAAACCGGCTGACCTCCGCGGTAGGCGGACTCATCAAGGACGACGAGAACATGTCCCGGATCGCGCGAGAGATGGACCTGAGAGTGAGCGATCTCCAGAACACAGTGATGCGCCTGCGCATGCAACCCTGCAGGCGCCTGTTCCAGCAATTGCCGCGCGTGGTTCGCGACCTTTCGCGGCAGCTCAACAAAGAGGTCAGGCTGGAGATTACCGGCGAGGAAGTGGAGATCGACAAGACCGTGGTGGACGCCCTCTCCGGTCCGATGACGCACCTGGTGCGCAACAGTCTCGATCACGGCATCGAATTGCCGGAAGTCCGGAGGAGCGCGAGCAAACTCCCCACGGCGCTGTTGCAGGTTGCCGCGATTCACCTGGGCGATAAGGTGCGGATCGAGGTTTCCGATGACGGCAAGGGGATCGATCGCCGCGTGATTGTGCAGAAGGCAATCGAGAAGGGAGTGATCACGGCGGAGCAGGCTGCACACTTTTCGGAACAGGAGTCGCTGGAATTGATCTTTCGTCCAGGCTTCTCCACCAAGGAACAGGCGACGGATCTCTCCGGACGCGGTGTGGGCATGGACGTAGTGAAGGAAACGACCGAAAAGCTACGGGGCCGTCTCTCGATCGATACCACTCTCGGGAAGGGCACGCGCATCGCGATGGAGTTTCCGCTCACGCTGGCGGTGCTCCCGGTGCTCTACCTGCGGGTTCGACAGGACGTCTATGCGCTGCCTATCTCGGCCATCGATAGCCTGACGGATCTCGAGGAGCACCGCGTGCACCGGCTCGCCGGCCGGGCCAACTACTGTGTGGATGGCTCGCATACAGCACCGATGGTGGACCTGGGAGCGATCTTGCAGAACCGGCCGCTGCGCCTTGGCGCCGAGAGTGCAGAGGGCGTACTGACCGAACGCGGCCTGTTTGTCGTTTCTGAGGTTTTGGGCAACGAAGACTCCGTCGTGAAACCCATTGATTTTCTGGCCGGCCCCAACCTGTACCAGGGTGCGACGATTTCCGGCAGTGGGAATGTCGTCCTCATTCTGGATGCGGCGGCTCTGAGCGCCGCCGCTGCCGCCGCAGTTGAAGGAGGGCGTTGATGGATATTCAACAGATTATGCAGATCATGGATGCATCCTCTCGCACCAGGCGCACGATCGAACGCTCGCTGCATGAGATCGACCGCCGCGCTCTCAACGCCATGGTCCTGGTCAAGCGGCACGGAAACAAGCTGGCGAGCTACGGCGTGGTCGCCCAGGCGTTCCGGGAGCAGGCCGTGCATTTGAAAGATGCCGCGGCGCCCCTACAGCAATCGGTCGCGCCGCTGGTCCGGGTGGAGTTGCGCATTTTGCAGCACGCCCGCTTTACGGAGATGTTCCGCAGAACGGCGGAGATGACCAAGGAGAACGGTCATTTCAACACTTTTCTCACGCAATCGGAACGGAACTGGCAGCGCAACATCGAAGCGGAAAAGGCCGAAGGAATCATGATCCTGCGCCGGCTGGCGGAGACGGTCGCGCGTCTGCAGGAGGGTATCGCCGAGCAGGAGTACGTCGTTACCAACGGCCGCATCGAGGCTGCGCTTTCCGAGCAGAGCGGTGCGCCCCTGATGCGCGTCTCGCACGAGATGGGGCTCGCGGTGGCCAAGGTCAGAGATGCGATCTGGAGATATCGCGCTGAAATAGAGGAGGTACTGCATGAAAGCAGCACCAGTGTTTGAGGCGGGGAATCACCGCTGGTGGGTGTTGTACGACCAGGACGAGCGCCGGGTCATCGATTCGAACGTGTATATCGTCGAGTCCAACGGGCAAAGCGCCATTCTGGACCCGGGCGGTTTCGAGATCTTCCCGCAGGTGCTCGCGGCTGTAGCCGAGGTGGTGACGCCTACGTCTGTCGTCAAGGCGTTTGTGTCTCACCAGGATCCGGACATAGCGTCCAGTCTTCCCTTGTGGAACGCGTGCAACGAGAAAGTGCAATGGCACATACCCAGCTTGTGGGAAGGCTTCATCCGGCACTATGGAGCGCTGGACGCCGATTTGATCGGTACCCCGGATGAGGGCGGCGTCATGGTTGTCGGCGGCCACAATCTCGAGCTGATCCCGGCGCACTATCTGCACGCTTCCGCAAACTTCCATGTCTATGACCCGGAGGCGAAAGTTTTCTTCAGCGGCGATGTCGGAGCGGCCCTCCTGCCGCCCGGTCATAGCATCTGGGTCGGCGGGCACCAGGGAGCAGAATCGAAGAGAGCATTCGACGACCACATTCAGCATGCGAAGTATTTCCATGAGCGATGGATGCCGTCTAACGCCGCCAAAAAGGATTGGATCGACCGTGTTCGCAAGCTGGACATCGACTACCTGTGTCCTCAGCACGGAGCCATCTACGCAGGCGAAAACGTGGCACATTTTTTGGACTGGTTCGATGGCCTGACCGTCGGAACTGTAATCTCTGGGCAAAAGGAGCTCATCAATGGCTAGCATGGTCATTCCCAATCGTCGTCAGGCCGGCAACGGCAGGATTTCGGAACCGAAGGCGAAGCCTCCCAAAGGTTCGGGGCGCCCTGCCGGCAGGCAGGGGTCGCGCGCCAAAACGCCGGCGAGCGAGGAGGGAGAACGTTCTGAACGGGAACGGCTCCTCGACTACGCGCGGGCCCTGCTCGAGCCGCTCTCCAGTTTGGAGATGCTGTGCGACGCGGATGAGCAGATGGAAAACCCCATCCTGTTCATGAATCGCGCCGCACTCGAGGCAATGAACCTGAATCACCGGCGGCTCAATCCTCTTCTCAGAGGGGCGGACGTACGCAGGGCTGCCGGCTGCTCGATTCATCAGTTTCACAGGGACCCGGAGCGCATTCGGAATATCTTCCGCGCTCTGACGGCCGATCCGACGCAAGAGCACAGCACGGAACTGGTTCTCGGCGGGATAACCTTCAGTTTGAACTTCACGCCGGTCTGCAACCGGACCGGGAAGGTGATTGCATTCCATGCCTCCTGGCGGAACATCAGTGACGCGAAACTTGCCGAAGAGGTGATCACGAGTATGAGCAAGGCTGCGTCGGAGAACGCTGAATCGCTGATGGGCCTGGCTCACGAGACCGATCGTGCCATGAAGGCCGTCGGGGGCAAGCTGAATGGCCTCGCGCAGTCGGTGGCAGACAGCCGCAAAGCTTCGAAGGGACTGATTGCACAGGTCGGCGCGATCGGACGAATCGCGCAAACCATTCGGGAGATCGCTTACCAAACCAACCTGCTCGCGCTCAACGCGGCCATCGAGGCGGCGCGCGCCGGGGAGCACGGCCGCGGCTTTGCCGTTGTCGCGGACGAAGTGCGCAATCTGTCGAAGCGCGTGCAAAAGGCCACCGAGGAAGTGCAAGGCAACATTGTCGACATCGACAACTCGGCCAGATCCATTGAAAAGACCAGCCACTCGGCCGAACAGACCGCCCACGGCGCGGAGTCGGTCACCATTTCGCTGGGCGAGCGGGTTCAGTCCCTTCACTACACGGTGGCGGTGATGAACATCGAGTCGGCGAGAAACGACATCAAGATTTTCGTACGAAACATGCTGGCCGAGATCGGCAACCGGAGAACTCCTCAACCTTCGGGCGAGTTGCCGGACCACCGTCAATCCAGCTTTAGCCGGTGGTACGAAGGTGTGGGCCGGGAGTCCTTCGGCCAAAATCCGGCGTTCCAGGAGATCGCGAGTCCCTACGCTGCGCTTTATCTTGCCGCACGCGGAATCCGTACGGCCGTGCAGTCAGGGGATCGGGACGAAGCCATGCGCCAGGGATCCGAAGTATCGCGCATCGAGCAGGAATTGCTTACCAGGCTGGACGAATTGAGTGCCGCTATCGGTCAAAAGCAGAATTGAGGAGTCGCGCAATGAGTGACGTAATGCAGGAAGTTGACGAGCGCTCCAACCTGGCCGGCACAAACAAGTTCGAACTGTTGATCTTTCGGCTGGGCGCGGACCGGAACTCGAACACGCGGGAGGTCTTCGGCATGAATGTCTTCAAAGTACGCGAAGCACTCATGATGCCCTCGATTACGCCGATGCCGGGATCTCCCAGGCATGTTCTGGGGGTCGCCAATATCCGCGGCCAGATCATTCCCGTCATCGATCTTCCCTCCGTGGTGGGCTGCACGCCCTCGGCGCGCAATATTCTCCTGGTCACCGAGTATGAAAGGTCCGTTCAGGGATTTGCCGTAGAGGAAGTCGAGGAGATCGTGCGTCTCGAGTGGGGCCGGGTCGTCTCAGCCGAGAAGGCGGCGGCCGGCGCTCTCGTGACGAGCCTCGCCCGGTTGGACGAAAACCAGGAGAACGCCCGCCTGGCGCTGATCCTGGATGTGGAATCGATCTTGCGTGAAACGCTGCCTTCGCGTTTCAAGAGCGGCGAGGAGATCACTTACACCCCGCCGGTTCAAATTCCCCAGGGTTCCGTGATCGTCTATGCCGATGACTCGAGTGTCGCGCGTCGACAGATCGAGACGGTTCTAACGCGATTCAACCTTCCCTTTCTTGCCACGAAAACGGGTCAAGAGGCGTGGCATCATCTCAAGAGCATGGCACAGGAGGTGCGGAGCGCCGGGATGGCCATCAGCGAGAAGGTCGCGATGGTACTGACGGATCTGGAGATGCCGGAGATGGATGGGTTCACGCTGACCCGGAAGTTGAAGGAAGACGATTTGCTGAAAAGTGTTCCCGTCGTGATTCACTCGTCCCTGTCGGGCTCTGCCAACGAATCCCATGCCAAGAGGGTCGGAGCGGACGGCTTCGTGGCGAAGTTCGTTCCCGATGAGCTTGCCCGCGAAATCGTGAAAGCGCTCTCGCCCGGCCACCATGGACCTTCCGCCACGCATCAATGATCAACGACGGCGCGCTTCCGCAGCCACACGTAGCAGTGATTGCCGATGCGGCGCGCCTCCGGCGAACGCAGCAGCACCAGGTCGAGATAGCGCAGCGGAAACAGCGTCCAGCCCAGCACACCGTGGGCCAGGACGCGCCACCAGCGCCAGGGTAGCATGGACTTCCAGAACTCGATGGTGACGACCAGCAGGGTGGCGGCCGGGCCGGTGCGCCAGCCCTCCGCCACCACCTCCATCTCCATGCCGGCGGCCAGTTCCTTCAGCCCGTCGACCGTGAAGCGGCGGTAATCCCGGGGGTATTCGTGGAAGGGATGGCAGAAGGGCGTCACCAGATGGGCGTAGCCGCCGGCTGCCAGCACGCGCTCAATTTCGCGCATCACCTGTTCAGGCGAGCGCACGTGTTCCAGCACGGCATCGCACTCGACCCGCTGGAACAGGGCGTCCGGAAAAGGCAGTTGGTGGGCGTCGGCGGCTACATCGACACCCGGCACGGCGAACAGGTCGAGGTTGACGTAACCGTCCACGGCCCGGCCGGCGCCGCCGACATACAGATTCCAGCGGCCCAGTGGGTAATTTTTCGGCTCGCGCGGGTTCATCACGAAGGGCGCGGGCGGCTCCAGCGCGCGGCGCAGGCGGTCGGACCACCGCCGCGAGGCGCGCCGGCGGTAGAGCCCTTCGAGAGCATCCACGGCTAGTTCTGTTTCGGCAGCATCTTGATGCTGCCCGGCAGGGTGAACAACTCGTCTGTCAGGTTCTGGTTGATCTCGACCGAATCGGAGAACATCTCGAAGATCTTCTCGCCGTTGCGATCGCGCCGGTTATCGTAGGGCCACATCACGCCGCCGCCCACATCGCGGTACTTGGCGAAGATGGTGACCTCCGTATCGAAATCCTTGAACTGCTGGTTGCGGCGTTTGAAGACCTGGCGCACCGGCAGTTTGTTGAGCTGGTCGAAATACACCGTGACCGTGTTATTGGCCGCGTCGGTGATATCGACGATCTCCACCGGGCGGTTCTCGTAGAAATCCGAACCCTGCGAATAGAACGTGAGGCCCGGCTCGTTCAGGCGCTGCCGCAGGATATAGAAAATGTTTCGAAGCGTGGAATCCTTGTAGTTGTTATAGCGCTGGTCGTCGAGCGGCCGCGCGCCGCGGAAAGTGATCTCCCAGCCGCCTTCTTCGGTGAGCAATACGGCGCCGGCGGACCCTTCCTTCCCGAAGGCCTCGCGCTCGCGCACCGCCAGTTCGCCGGGCTTGCCGGAAGGCGTGAGATACCGGGTGTAAATCTTGGCGAGAGAAAGCCCGCTCAGCTCCTGGCGGTAGAAGGAATACGCGCGGCCGCTTTCCACGCGGTCCTGCATGTGGAGGAACGCATCTCCGCCGAGCGCCTGCAGCGCCTCGTGGACCACCCGCTTGCCGCGCTGCGCGGCGGTTTCCGCCGCGAAGGCTGCGGGCGCGACCGACGCCAGCAGTATCCAAGCTACGAATTTCATTGCCGCCTCTGCAGATCCGCGACCTTCAACCCCTGGTTCACCTTGACCTCGCTGACGACCACGTCGGCGAACTTCTGGCCGCCCTGAAAGATGGTGATCTTGAAGGGAACTTTGACGCCGGCCACGTCGCGAAAGTCGGCCCACATCTCCCGCACGGAAGTGGCGGGACCGGAAACCGGCGCGGTTTCATACTGGACCTGGACGGGCAGCCCGGTCTGCGGATCCACCACGAGGCGGACCACTTCGGCCGCCGGGCCGCCGATCTCGATCGTGCGGTCATCCACCGCATTCACGGTACGGTCCGCGATCCGGTCGCTGAGGAGAAACGGCCAATACACGCGGAACAGGTCTCCCTTCACCTGCTTCAGTTGCGCGCCGGACAGCGGGCCATCGCCTTGCGGTGTGGCGATCCAGGCGGCACCGGGGTCATAGAAAGCCGTGATGCGCCCCTGCGGCAACTGGCTCTCCTGCCGGAAATGGTCGGGGGCGATCCACCGGTCGGTCTCGGTCAGTTTCATGCCGCCCGCAGCGGAAGACAGGGTGAAATCGGAGACCACCGTCGAATCCTTCACCGCCGCGAGGTGGTCGGGGCCGCCGACCGCCTGCTGGACGCGCGCCAGAAGCTGCCGGCCCTTTGCTACCGAGGCGGCGTCGCTGCTGGCGGCCTCCTGTTTCGGTTCCGGAATCGTGAGATCGATCGGCGTCACCGCGCCGCCCAGGGTGTCGAGAGGCTTTCCGAACTCGGCGGGGTTCCCCACCGTCACGAGCGTCAGCCTGGCCGGATCCACATGCTCCCGGGCCGCGCGCAACACGTCCTCACGGGTGACCGCGGCCAGCGCCTTCTGGTATTGCTGGATGAAATCCGCCGGGTATCCGTAATACTCGTAAGTCAGAATGCGGCCGAGGGTTTTGGCCTTCGTGTCGTAGGCGAAGACCAGGCTGTTGAGGGCCGTCTGCTTGGCGGTGTTCAACTCCTCCTCGCTGACCTCAGTGGTACGGATGCGCTCCAATTCCTCTTTGACCGCCTGGATGGTTTCGACCGTGGAATATGACTTGGTGCTACCCGATATCTCGAACAGCCCGGGATGGTCGAATTCGGCGCCCCAATCGGCGCCGATGTTGTAGGCGTCGCCCATCTGGGTACGGATGCGGCGCATGAGGCGGCTCTGGAACCCGCCGCCCAGGATGTCGGCCATGATCTCGAGCGCCGGAAAGTCCTTGTCCCGCAGTTCGCCGCCCAACTCGCCGATCTCGAAGAAGGTCTGGGTGACATCCTTCTTCACGGCCAGGTAGATGCCGGCTGCGGGCTTCGCGGCCACTTTCGGGAAAGCAGGCACCACGGGCTGCTGCACGGTCCAATCCGCGAATATTTTTTCGAGCTGTGCCTTCATCTGGGCCGAATCGAAATCGCCGCGCACCGCGAGCATGGTGTTGGCCGGGAAGAAATAGCGGTGGTAGAAATCCTCCAGATCGCCGCGCGAAATGCGGCTCACCGTGGCATACTCGATCTGCCAGCCGTAGGGCGTATCCTGGCCGTACACACGGTTCGCGAATTCGCGTCCGGCCACCGATCCGGCGTTGTCGTTGCGGCGGGCGATGCTGCTGCGAAGCTGGCTCCTGGCGAGGTCGATCTTGTCCTGCCGGAATTCCGGCGCGGTCAGCACGTCCTTGAACGCAGCCATCACTTCCGGCGCATTTTCCTTGAGGCTGGAGAAGGAGACCGAGCCCGAGGTTTCGCCGATCCCGCTTTCGACGCTGGCGGCGACGTCTTCGAGCTGTTCGTCGAGCTGCTCACCGGTCCTGGTTTTGGTGCCGCCGGTCCGCATCACCATGCCGGTCATGGTGGCAAGCCCGACCTTGTCCGCCGGGTCGAACAGGTTGCCGGTGCGCACCAGCGCGGTGCCGTTTACGACCGGCAGCTCATGGTCCTCCAGCAGATAGACCTTCATGCCGTTGGGGAGGGTGAAGGTGTCCACCTTGGGAATTTGCACCGGGCGCAGAGGCGGGAACTTCAGATCCTTGTAGGAGGGCTCGGCCGGCGCCGGAGTGGCGGCCGCGGGTTTGGGGGCCGGCCGCGTCCGTCTCGCAGGCGCGGCGGTTTGGGCAAGCAGAGGCGCCGCCAGAATGGCGAAAACCGCGAGAGTTCGTCTCACCGCGTCCTCCTTGCGGGCGCGGAGTCCGCGGCATTCGGCACGAGATACGAGAGGGTCCGGTTGGACGGCGTAAAATACTGCGCCGAGACCCGGTGCACGTCCTCGGCGGTGACCTTATTCAGGTCGTCGATCTGGGTAAACAGTTTCCGCCAGTCGCCGTAGTTCATGTACGCCACGGCCAGCAACTCGGCCAGCCCGGCGTTGTTGGCGAGACGGCGGATGACCGACGCCCGCGCCTGGGTTTTGGCGCGCGCCAGTTGCTCGGCGTCGGGAGGCCGCGATTCGAAGCGGGCCAGCAGGTCGTCGAGCGCCTTGACGTTTTCCCCGGTGGTATGGCCGAGCGAAGGCGCCAGAAAGAAGACGAACAGGTTGGGATACTTCCCGCCCGGATAGGTGGAGGCCGCCTGGGCCGCCAGCGCCAGCTTCTTGTCCTGCACCAGTTCCTTGTACATCAGGCCGGTGCGCCCGCTGGAGAGAATGAGCTGAATCACGTCGAAGACCGGATCGTCCTTGTCGTATTGATCGGGCCGCTTGTATCCGATGACGGCAATGGGCTGGGAAGGAGAAACGACCTCGGCCTGCTTCGGGCCGGCCTGAACGGGCTCCCTGGTGTGGACCAGCGGCGGCGGTGTCCGGGCCTGCATCGGCTCGAAGTACCGCTCCGCGAGGCGTTTGGCTTCGGCCGGATCCACATCTCCGACGATCGTCATCACCATGTTCGAAGGCACGTAATATTTTGCGAAGAAGGCCTCCGCCTCGCCGCGCCGCAGGCTGGAGATGTCGCTGGCCCACCCGCCCGGAGGGTTGCGGTAGGGGTGCGCCATGAAGGCCGTGGCGGTGAAGGCCTGGAACAGTTTGCCTTGCGGGCTGGATTCCACGCGCATGCGGTTTTCCTCCATCACCACGTCGCGCTCTTTGTAGAACTCGCGGTAAACGGGATGGAGAAACCGCTGCGATTCCATGAGAAACCAGAGCTCCAGGCGGTTCGACGGAAGGCTGTAGAAGTATTGCGTTGCGTCCGGCCCGGTGCTGGCATTCAACCCCACCGCGCCATTCTCTTCGAGAACGCGGGTGTATTCGTTCGGCTGCACGAAGGCCTGGGCGCGGTCGATCATGATTTTGACCTGTGACTCGAGATAGGTCAACTGGGCCTCGTCGGCCTTGGGGCCTTTGTTGCGTTCGGCCTGCAACTTGTCGTAGGCCGTTTCGATGGCGTCCAGAGCGTTCTTTTCGGCGGGCCAATCGCGGGTACCGATGGTGTCGGTCCCTTTAAAGGCCATGTGCTCGAACATGTGGGCCAGTCCGGTTTCGCCGGAAGGGTCGTCCACCGAACCCGCGTTCACATAGGTGTGGAATGAGACCACAGGCGCCTCATGCCTTTCGGCAACAATGAAATGTAAACCATTGGCTAGTGTGAACTCGGTGACTTTCTTTTCGAACTGCTTGAGGTCCTGGGCTGGGAGACATAAGGACACCAGCAGCAGGCTACTGAAAATGCGTATACTTCTCACGATCCGGTCGATTCTCCTACTCTTCTGAGAATAGCAGGGGCGGCCCGGCGCGAGCCGGGAAGGGGATTCGCGCGATAGGACCGACGGTACCCTACAAGTACCGTAACATCTACCATGCAGGCAAAAACCCGAGCATACTGGAAACTTGCCAGCATGTTGGCAGAGCTCAAGATGGGTGCATTTGAACGAAAGCAAGACCCGGGGATTGCCGGCGAACGCAGGGAGGACCGGAGGTATTCTCTTCTCCTCGATTTGCGCTGGAAGCTGATCCGCAGGCGCAAGGTGCTGGATGCCGGCACGGGCCGCACGATGGATCTATCGAGCGGCGGGATTCTCTTCGATGCGGGCCGCCATTTGCCGCCGGGCATGAACGTGGAGTTGTCGATCGCCTGGCCGGCGCTGCTGCATAATGTGGCGCCCATGCAGCTAACGGTCAGCGGGAAGATCGTCCGCACCAACGGCACGCTCATCGGGGTTCGGATTGCGCAGCACGAGTTTCGAACCTCGGGAGCCCCGATCGACCGGATTGCGCTTGCCGCGGCGCCGGTGCCCAGGCTCTTCGTAGCCGCAAGCGCCGCGTCGACCTTTCAAAAACTGAACTGACGGGCCGCCGGTTCAACGTGCGCGGCGCGCGACGCCGATCTCGACCGGCGGAGGTTCGGGAACCGGTTCCACCTTCTTCGGCCGGCGGTCCAGCAGAGCCGTAATGAACTCATCCCGTGCCTTGCCATGCCGCTGGCCCGGCTTGGCATCCACCGCCGCCCATTCCTCGGGAGTGATCTCCTGGACCGCGGGGAGATACTTCTGAAAGTAGTTCCGGAGGCGCTCCTGCACTGGTTTGAGGGCGGAGTGATAGAGCACGAAGAGGATCTCGTCCGGATTTGCCCCGGCTACCAGGTGATAGACCTGCGACGCCTTGCGGATGCGCGGCGAGCGTAGGGCGGTTTCGAGCTTTTTGGACCGCAGTTCCAGCTTGTTCCACTGGTCGGTCTCCGCCTTGCCGGGTTCCAGGGACTTGACCAGGGCCTGCTTTTCCTTGGCCGTGAGTTTTTCGGTCAGGACATAGAGAAAAGGCCCGAGACGGGCCGCGCGCGATCGTGCGTCGCCCGGCAGGAGGCGGCCCAACTTCTCCAGTTTGGCCATCCCCGCCAGGTTGAACTTGGGCCCCGCAAGCGCCGGGGAAAACAGGGGAAGGAGTCCCTCGGCATCCAAATCTTTCAGGATCTCGGCGGGATTGTCTTCCGTGCCGATGTGCCTCAATTCCTCGCCCAGAAGGCGGGGAGGGATCGACTTTTCCACAGCCGCCTGGCGGGCGTTGGCGAACTGCGACACCGTGCGCTCTTCGACGGCGAACCCCAGGCGGTTGCGGAAGCGGATGAGCCGGAGGAGCCGCGACGGATCGTCGTAAAAGCCATAAGGATGGATGGAGCGGAGTTCGCGCCGTTCGATATCCGCGAGACCGTTCATGGGGTCGAGCAGCAGCCCGCGGGATGCCTTGTTGAGCGACAGGGCGATGGCGTTGCAGGTAAAATCACGCCCACGCAGGTCCTCCTGGATGGTGGCGGGGTGGACCTGGGGCTTGCTTCCGGGGCGGCCGTGCTTCTCCTGGCGCGACATGGCGATCTGGGCGGTGACCCCGCTGGGGAAAACCAGTTCCACCGACTTGCGGTTTTCGTCGGTCGATGCCGCCACGGCGCCGGCCTGATCGCAGACGGCCTTTGCCAGCTTGAGGGCCGCGCCCTCGACGACGAAATCCAGATCGCGAATGCGGAACCCGGCCAGCATATCCCGCATGGCGCCGCCGGTCAGGAACAGGTTCACATTAGCCGCCGCGGCGGCCTTCTGAACGTCTTCCACGACGGCGTTCTGGGGAGGGCTCAAGTGGCTCTCCAGCATGTAGATGTAATCGCTCATCGCATGCGCCCTTCCACCTCCAAAAATGGCCCCGGCCCGCGAGAGCCGGGACGTGTTCCCAGGGGTCCGGAAGCTAGGCCCTGGGGTGGTGCTTCTGTACCGTGCTCCGAAGTCTCGACCTGAGGACGTGGGTGTAGATCTGGGTGGTCGAGATATCGGCGTGTCCTAACATGACCTGAACGCTTCGCAGGTCGGCGCCGCCCTCCAGAAGGTGGGTGGCGAAACTGTGGCGAAGCACGTGGGGAGTCAGGCCCTGGAAGATGCCGACCTTCCGGCCATAGCCGGCGAGGAGTTTCCAGAAAGCCTGGCGGGTCAGGCAGCCGCCCCGCGCTGTAACGAAGAGGTAGCGGCAGGCCTTGTTCTTGAGCAACTCCGACCGCCCGCGCTCCAGGTAATCCCGTACCGCACGAACGGCCGATGTTCCAACCGGTACGAGCCGCTGCTTGTTGCCCTTGCCGGTGGTCCGCAGGACGGCCATTTCCAGGTTGAGGTCGCCCACCCCGAGCCGGCACAACTCGGAAACCCTCAGCCCGGCCGCATATAACAGCTCCAGCATGGCGCGGTCCCGCAGGCCGTTGGGCCGGGAAACGTCCGGAGCTTGGATCAATCGTTCGATATCCTGCAGATTCAGAAACTTAGGGATCGTTTGCCATTGCCGGGGGCTGCGCAGATGCTCGGTGGGATCCTCGGCGATCCGGCCCTCCCTCAGCAGAAAGGCACAGAAGTTCCGGAGGGTGGTCAGGTGGCGGGCGACGGAGCGGGGGCCCAATCCGCGATCGTGGAGAAGGTCGAGGTACCGCCGCAGGTCATCCGCAGCCGGGAACCCGGCCTGGTCCCGCCAAAAGGCGCTAAATTTCGATAAATCAGAGGAGTAGGCGTCCAACGAGCAGTTCGCAAGTCCCTTCTCGATACGACAGAAGTCGAGGAAGCCGGTGATGGCACCGGGAATCCCCGCCGGATCTGCCGCAAGCGCGTCGGACATCGAGCCAATGATACAATAAGCGCCTAAATGTTTGAAACATAGTTAGCGGGACGAGGTAACATTTGGCCGCCTCTACAACCAAAAAGGCGATCGTCAGGCGGTACGACAAGGAATCCCTGGCGGGATACCTGAACCCGGTGTCGTTCCTGCAGCCTACCGGTGTAGAACTGCTGTCGGCGGACGGAAATCTCGCGACCGTGCCTTATGGCGATATCAAGGCGATCGCCTTCGTGCGGGATTTCGCCGCCGCCACCGAGCCGGATCGCCGCCTGTTCCATACACGGCCGAAGATGGAGGGTCTGTGGGTCAGCCTGCAGTTTCGGGACGGCGACGTGATGGAAGGCATGATGCCCAACAACCTCCTGCAAGTCGAGAACTACGGCTTTACGGTGATTCCCCCGGATTCTTTCAGTAACAACCAGCGCTTCTTCGTGCCGCGGGCGTCGCTGCGCGCGGTGCAGGTGCTGGGAGTGGTCGGCAGCCCGCTCAAGAAGCGCAAAGCCAAAGGCGCGCCGAAGGAGCAGATCGGCCTGTTCGATGAGTGAGCCATAAGGCGCATTGGAGTATACTGAGGTTTAATACACACTAGTCTCATTGGAGGTTCTATGAAGCTGCGCAATCTGGCCCTTGCCGCTGCCGGGATGGTGTTCCTGGCGCTCACCTCTTTCGCCCAGATTACGACGATCGAAGGCGACGTGATCGGCACGGACGGAAGCCCGTTGCAGAAGGCGGAAATCCACATCATTCGCACGGACATCAAGGGGAACTACAACACCAAGACCAACAAAAAGGGCCACTACCTTTACATGGGCCTTCCAATGGGCAAGTACACCGTGGAGTGCTACGTGGATGGCAAGAAGGTCGATGAGGTGAAGGGTGTCTCCACGAGGCCCGGAGATCCGATTCCGGTGAATTTCGACCTGAAGAACTCGGCGGCCATGCAAGCGCAGCACCAGGCGGAGATGCAGAAGGCGGTCGAGACCGGCCAGATGTCGAAGGAGATGGAGCGCAGCCTGACGCCGGAACAGAAAGCCGCGATGGAGAAGCAGATCAAGGATCAGTCCGAGAAGATGAAAAAGAACCGGGAGTTGAACGATGCGTTCAACTCCGGGATGGACGCGCTCAAGGGCAAGCAGTTCGACGTGGCGATCGCTTCTTTCACCAAGGCTTCGGAACTCGACCCGACTCAACAGGCTGTGTGGGCCAACCTGGGAGAAGCCTACATCCAGAATGCCGGCACCAAGACCGGAGCGGAGCACGACGACAATATCGCGAAGTCGCTGCAGGCTTACGAGAAGGCCATCGAACTCAAACCGGATGATCCGGCGAGCCACAACAATTACGCGCTGGCGCTGGCCAAAGCGCACAAGTTCCCCGAGATGCAGGCCGAACTGAAAAAAGCAGCCGACCTCGATCCTGCCAACGGCGGGAAGTATTATTACAACCTGGGAGCGCTGCTGGTGAACTCGGGGCAGAACGACGCCGCCGGCGAAGCCTTCAAGAAGGCCATCGAACTCACACCGACCTACGCGGACGCCTACTACCAGTACGGCGTGACGCTGGTGGGCAAGGCGGGCATCGGCGCGGACGGCAAGGTGACGCCGGTCCCGGGCACGGTGGAAGCCTTCCAGAAGTACCTGGAACTGGCGCCCACCGGCGCGTTTGCGCAATCGGCGAAGGACATGCTTGCGACGCTCGGCTCAGCGGTCGAGACGAAATTCCAGGATCCGAACGCCAAGACCTCCAAGAAGTCCAAGAAGAAGTAAGCTGGAATTGAGCGGGCGGGGATCGAGATTCCCCGCCCCGACCCCATGATTCGGTTTCTTATCCTGCGTATCGTCCTGCCTGTTCTTCTGTTTCTGCTTGTGCGTTCTGTTCTCCGCAGTATTTTCACGGGTATGCAGCCCCAGCGCCAGCAACCGCCGAGCGTTCCTGCCGGTGGCGAGCTGAAGAAAGACCCGGTGTGCGGGACGTACGTATCGACACTGACCTCAATCACTTCCAAGGCCAAGGGCGAGCTGGTGTATTTCTGCTCCGAGGAATGCCGCAAGAAGTACGTATAACTACAGCAAAACCAATCCCTTACGGATGCCGATGGTGACGGCTTCGGTGCGCGTGGAGGCGCCCAGCTTGCCGAGAATCGAGGCCACGTGAAACTTCACGGTGTGCTCGGAGATGTCGAGCTTCCAGGCGATGGTTTTGTTGGCGGCGCCGTCGGCCAGCATGCGGAGAACCTCCAGTTCTCGCGCGGTCAGAACCGGAGAACCGGAAGAGAGCGGGGCGTTCGGTGCGACAGCGACGAGGGCATCGAGGTCGCGGGGATCCACTACGGCAAGACCGGCGGCGGCAGCCTCCACCGCGGCCAGAATTTCGGCTGCCGACGCGTTGGCGGGCAGGATGGCACGGACACCGGCACGGACGGCTTCCGCGGTCCAGGGTTCCCCGGTCAGCAGGACGGTGGCCGCGCTGGTAGAAGGCAGGTCCTCGAAGGGAACGGCAGCCAGCACGACGTCGGGGCGAAGAGCCTCGACCTGGGAATAGCCGGCGAACGAACCCATCACCTGCACGCCGGGACTGGAGGCAACCAGCGCCTCCAGCCCGGCGCGCACGACCGCGGATTCGGCCGCGATCAGCAGACGGATCACGCCGCCTCCGCCCGCGCCGCCAGCCGGACATAGGTCTCCCGGACGCGGTAGTAGTCGCCACCCCGGAAGAACTGCAGGCGGACGACATTCTGGCCGGAGTCGAGTGCATCGCTCAAGGTGTCGAAGGAACCCAGAAGGACATCGCCGGGTTTGAGCGAGGCTGCGGCGGCGGGCCCCTCCGGGCGGACTTCGAGCAGCAGCAAGCCGTGGCTGACCGGACGCATCACCACGCCCAACTCGGGACGTGGTCCGCGGCGCAGGAACGCAGCCGCGGCGTTGGACGGGACGGCCACTCCCAAGCCATTGACGATAGCGGTGTTAATGCCGATGACCCGCCCTTCGGCATCGGCCAGCGGACCGCCCGAGTTGCCGGGTGCCAGGCGCACATCGGCCCGGATCCAGCGTTGACGGCCCATGCCGGGAAGCTCGCCGATGGAATGCACTACACCTGTCGAGAGCGCGCCCGCGAATCCCAGAGGGCTGCCGACCGCGATCACCAGCTCACCGGGACGCAGCGCGTCGGAGTTGCCGTGGGAAGCCGCTTCGAGTCCGGCGGCGGGGATGCGCAACAGGGCCAGATCGCGCCGGGGGTCACGCGACGTGACGCGGGCATCGAGCTCGCGCCCGTCCCACAACTCGATGCGTGCCTCGTCCGAGCGAGCTACGTGGGCGTTGGTCAAGACCATGCCGGCGGCGTCCCATACGACCCCCGAACCGCCACCCCGGTGCCCTTTGGAAAATACTTGAACCGTGGAGCGCCGCAAGCGCTCCGCGACCTCTCCGAATCCGAGCATGTCAGTTCCTCCGGGGCCGTTCCCCGACTGTGATGGCGATTTTCCGCGAGACGCCGCCGCGCAGGAAGACAGCCTCGACCGGCTGGCCGACGGCGCGGCTTTCGAGGGCGGTTTGAATATCCTCGGTGTCGCTCACCGCCTTGCCGCCCAGTTCGACCAGGATATCGCCGATGAGTACACCGGCCCGGGAGGCCGGCCCTTCGGGTTCGAGCGACAGCACGATCAGGCCTTTGTGATGATCGGGCAACTCGACCGGTTGCAGTCCCACGCCGAGGTAGCCGCGGGCCACGCGGCCGCGCGCCAGAATCTCGTCGACCACGCGATCGACGGTGGCGGCGGGAATCGCCAGGCCGGCGATCCGCGAGAGCGCCGATGTGGCGATGCCGAGAGCTTCCCCGGCGGTATTGACCACGGGGCCTCCGGACGAGCCAGGGTAGAGGGTGAGGTCCAGCCGGATGTAGCGGTCGAGGCGTCCGCCCCGCCAGGTGCGCCACTCGCCGCTGACGGCGCTGACGATTCCCAGGGTGGCGTTGACGCCGGAATTCTCGGAGCGGCCGAGGGCCAGCGCGAGGTTGCCGGGCGACGGATCGCCGGAAGCCCGCGGAATCACCGGCGCGGTGGAATCGACCTTGAGGACTGCGACGTCGGTGCCGGCGTCGCTGCCGGCGAGCGCGGCGGGAGCGCTCGATCCATCCGGCAGGGTGACGGTGATCTCCTCCTCCCGCCGGATGGTGTGCTCGGCGGTGACGATGACGCCGGGCCGCCAGAAGACACCGCTCGACGAGAAGCGCGGGCGGGCGTGGACCGCGACTACCGACGGGCCGGTGCGTTCGACAATTGCCGCGAGTTCCGTGGAAAGCGCGGCCAGTTCGTTTGCCATGAAAGCCTCCTGATGATTTCAGGATGGCGCGCGGACGGCGCGGCGCACACCGGCATTTCGGCGGGGTGGGGAACTGGTCAAACGGGCAGGTCAGAAGCTGTAGCGGAGGCGCAGGAGGATGAACGAGTTACGGTGGTACTGGCCGAGGAAATCGCCGTCCGAGCCGCGGATCAGGGCGAATCCGGCGGTGGCGCGCCAGTGTTGTCCGATGGCTTGGGTGTACTCGGGCTTGAAATACATGCCGCGGCCGTTCTGGCGGACCACGGTTTCGAAATCCAGGGCGCGGTTGGTATCGATGGTGTACCCGGCATGCGCTACGACGGCGCGGGTGACGCCGCGGACGGGCGAGAACGAAACGGCCGTGCCGTGCTGCGTAATGACCTGGCCCGCGTAGCCGGCGGCGAAATTCCACTCGCCGACCTGGCGTTCGAGTTGAAGCACCCACAGACCGTAGTGATCGGCCTCGCGGCTGGAAGACGTGAAATATCCGGCTTCGGCCTTCACGGTGACCAGGGAGAGGGGCAGGGCGAGGTCGCCGCCGTACATGCGCATCTGGGGATAGAAGCGGTCGAGAAGTACCTGTAGCGGCGGACCTTCGAGCCGGCCGCGATAGAGCGGGAGATTGTCGAATCCATTGTAGAAGGAGAGTGAGTACTCGGCCGCCGAGCCGATGTGATTCCAGCGCGCGCCGACCTGCGGGCCGCCGGGGAGATCGGGGTCCCGTTCCGAGATGGGGACTTCTTCCGGCAGCACGGCCCAGCGCTGGTTGAGCAGCGGCACGCGGCTGGGGGTGAGGCGCGGCTCGAAGACCACGTCGATGGTATCGGACTGGGTACCGTAGGTGACACGCGCGGCGGTAATGCCGAGAAAGTCGCTATCGACGACGTTGAGGAAGTCGCGGGGCGCGAAGCGGTCGGTCGGGTTGAGGACATCGGTCTTGCCCCAGCGCACGAACTGCTTGCCGAGCTCGACGGTGAGCTTGCCGCGAGAGTAGATGGCGCTCAGGCGGCGCACAGCGAACAGGGGACGGCGCCTGCCGCGGTCCCACCAGGAGAAGCTGCCGTCGCGGCTGGTTTCGAGGTGCGTGTCGATGGCGGTATCGATGGCTCCGGCGAAGCGCAGACCGGGCGCCGCCTTATAGAACGCTTCGTAGCGAAAGAGGGCTTCGCCGACGGCGTGGCTGGAATCGTTGGCGGCGTCCTGGGGAAAGAAGTAGCCCCCGGTCTCCATGTATCCGCGCTGGGTGAAGTTCTGCGCGGCGGCCGATAGCGCCAGCAGCATGAGGGCGAATCTCATTGCTCCCGCCGCAGCGCCTGTACGGTGAAGTCATCGTCCTTCATGGGGACGTTGTATTGCAGCTTCTCGATGCGAAGCACGGTGCGGCTGTTGCGGCGCAGGTCGGTCATTTCGAGGGTGCGCGCGGTCCAGATGCCCTGCACGTTCTGGATATCGGACTGGTGGAGGCGCCGCACGAGCTGCTCTTTGATGTAGTTTTCATACCGCGCGGGCACGTAGTTGTCTTTACGGATCCACATGCGGGTAAGGGTGTACTGCGAGACCTTGCCTTCGCGGGGGCGCGCCTCGATGCGCCAGCAGGGCGCCCCATCGACGGGCTCTTCGCCGGTGAGCTTGAAATCGTACTGATTGACGTCGCGCTCTTCCAGGTCTTCGAAGCTGAAATCGGTGCCGAAGAAACGGGTGGAGCGGTCCTGCAGTGCGATGCGGCGGTCGCGGCCGATGGCGGGGGTCCACATCCACTGGTCGGAGGAGCGGTCGGGATGATTGACGATCAACAGCGCCACGCCTTTCACTTCGGCCGGCGCGGTGAAGCGGATGATGGCTTTGCTATCGCCGTAAGAGCCGATGCGGTCGTAGGTCCAGGACTTCTTCGAGACTTTGTGGTTGGAGGAGATGACTTCGAGGACGCCTTCGTAACGCTCGGAATTGGCGCGGCCGCGGCGCTGGGACTCTTGAACGATCTGGCGGGCGTCCTGGGCGGCGAGGGGCGGGATGCAGAGAAGCAACGGGACGATTACCGCCGGGACGCCGAAGCGCCGAGGTGATTTGGGATTACTCATATTCCAGGGCCTCAACTAAAGACGTTCGCACGGCGGTTTCGGCGGGGAGGACGGCACTGGCGAAGGCGGCGGCCAGGATGACGGGGACCAGGATGGCCATGATGCCGACCGGAAACTGGTAGGACATCGACATGCCCGTAAGATCGACTTCGATCGCCTGGATTTCGTAGTAGAGATTCAGGGCGCCGACCGCCGCGCCCAGCACGAGGCCGATCAGGCCGATGGCGATCGCCTCCATCCAGACGGTGCCGCGGATCTGCGCGCGCAGGCCGCCGACGGCGCGCAGTACGCCCAGTTCGCGGCGGCGGTCGGAGATCGACACGGTGAGGGTATTGACGATGCCCAGGATAGCGACCAGGACGGCCACCAGGACCTGAAGGTAAGTCAGTCCGAACCACTGGTTGGTCACCCGCTCGACATAATCACGCACATCGCGATTGAGCAGCACGAACATGCGGCGGCGGCCGCCGAAATGGTCAACGATCTCGCGCCTCGCATCCTCCGGCTTTACGCCATTTTTGAGGTAGACGCGGAAGACGTCGACGGAATCGTCGCGAAACCAGCGGACAAAGACACGGCGGTCCAGGAAGACGGCGCCGAGCTGGTTCGACATGTCGCGAATGACACCGGCCACCGGAAGTTTGAGCGTGCCGGAGGGCGTCGGAAGGTCGAGCGTCATGCCCAGGCGCAGGCCGGCGAGGTTCGCCAGGTTCTCGGCGATGACAACGCCTTTGCCCTCCGATGACAGGCGGTTCATGGTCGCGAGGTCACCCGACACGAGGTGGCGGTGTACGCGGGAAGCGACCTTATCCATCTCGATCCCGATAACCATCACGGGGAGCTTGTGGTACTCGACCCGGACTGTGCGGACGCACTGCACCTGGTCGATGCCGGGAAGGCTTTCCAGTTCGGGGAGCATACTTGCCGGGAAGTGAAAGTCGCGGGCGGAGAGGGATTCGGAGGTAGAAACGAACAGATCGGGGTTCAGGGTGTTGGCAATCCACTCCTCGATGGTCTGAATGCTGGCGCGGGCTACGCCGCCCTGCCCGACCACGAGGGCCAGCGAGAGCATCAGCGCCGCGACGGTGGCCGAAGTGCGGCGCGGGGCCTGGATCAAGCTGTCGGCGGCGAGCGAGCCTTCCACCGGGCGCAGCCATTTCATGGGGCGGCGCAGCAGGCGTGAGAGCTCGAGCGAGAGAAACGGAGTGAGCAGGAGCGCGGCCAGGACCATCAGGAGGTAGCCGAGATAGAAAGCCGGGCGGTAAGCGGCCACCGCGAGGCAGAGCAGCGAACCGGCCACCGCTACGATCGCGAGGCGGCGGCGCACGCGGTTTTCGCCGGCGCCGAGGACCTGGTATTTTCCCTTTTGCAGGGCCTGCACAGGCTCGACGCGCGCGGCATTGCGGGCGGGGATGAACGCCGCGACCATGCTCATGGCAACTCCCAATGCGAGCGCGAGAACCAGAAACCACGGGTCGACCAGCACCTCGCCGATGTTTTGCGGCACGCCAAAAATATCCTCCATCATGCGGCCGGTCAGGCCGGTGAGGCTGCGGGCAAAGGCAAGCCCGAGTCCGACGCCGGCGGCGGATCCGACCAGGCCGGCCACGGCGCTCTCCCAGAGGAACAGGGTACGGATCTGGCCGCGGGTGGCGCCGAGGGCGCGCAGAATTCCGATCTCGCTCCGGCGCTGGCTCACCGCGATGGCGAAGGAGTTGTAGATGATGAACATCCCGATGAAGAGGGCGAAGGCGCTCGAGATGCTCATCGCGAGAGTGTAGACGCCGAGCAGCGATTCGAACTGGCGGCCGCGGCCCGAGGGCGGCTCGACGGTAAAGGTCGGGCCGAGGACGCGACGGAGAGCGGCCTCACCCTGCCCGAGCGATATGCCCTCTTTCAGCCCGATGTCGATGCGGTCGAAGTGCCGGCCGCGGCCGAAGACTTTCTGGGCGGCGTAGATATCCATGATCCCCAGGTTGCCGCCGAAGGCCTGTGCCATTCCGCCGGGTTTGAGAATGCCGCGGATGGTGAACCGCTTGGGGCCGTCCATGGTCTTGAAAGTAATCTTGCCGCCGGTGTGGAGGCCGTTGCGATCGGCGAATTCGCGGGTGAGGATGAGGGAATCGGGCTGGGCGAGGAACACGAGGGGGTCGTCGATGACATCCTGGTCGCCGCTGTCGAAATCGTAGTCGCGGAGGCTGCGGTCGCCGGTCATATCCACCGCGAGGATGAGAATGCGGCCCTGGCCGGGAAGGCCGGTATCGACGGAGGCCTCGATCACCGGGGCGGCGGCACGGACCTCCGGAACGGCCTCGACGCGCTCGAGCACGTCCTCGCCGAAGCCGGCATCTCCGGCGGTGACCTGAAGCTGCGTCTTGCCGGCGATGCGGTCGACCGTCTGGTTGAAGGCACGGAGCACGGACTGGTCGGCGGTTCGCATGCCGACGAGCAGGGCCACGCCGAGCACGATGCCGGCGGTCGTCAGGACGGAGCGCAACAGGTGCTTGCGAACGTAGGGCCAGGTGATGAGCCGCAGCAGGATCATCGGCGGAGGTCTCCGGCGATGCGTGCGTCCCGCAGGGTGACGGTGCGGGGACAGCTTGCGGCGACGGCCGGATCGTGGGTCACGATGAGGATGGTGGCGGAGAGCCGCTCATGGAGGTCGTGAATCAGGTTCAGGATTTCGGCGCCGGTTTTGGAATCGAGGTTGCCGGTGGGCTCATCGGCGAGGAGGATGGGCGGATAGAAGGCCAGGGCGCGGGCGATGGCCACGCGCTGCCGCTCACCGCCCGAGAGTTCGTCCGGCAGGTGGTCCAGGCGCGCGCCGAGCTGGACCAGCTCCAGAAGATCGCGAGCACGCTTTTCGATGTCGCGGCGCGGCAGTCCCTTCAGATGGAGGGGGAGCGCCACGTTTTCGACGCAGGTGAGGCTGGGGAGCAGGTTGAAGAACTGGAAGATGAAACCGATCTTGTCGCGCCGCAAGCGGGTGAGGTCGTCATCCGGCAGGGTACTGATGGACCTACCGTCAATTTGGATGTCGCCGGTAGTCGGGCGGTCGAGGCCGCCGATCAGGTTGAGCAGCGTGGATTTTCCTGAGCCGGAGGGGCCGACGATCGCAACCATCTCTGCGCGTTGGATTTGCAGGTCGACAGTGTCGAGGGCGACGACCTGGCGCTTGCCGTTGTAGTGCTTGGAAACGCTCCTCAGCGAGATCATTTCGATTACCTCTGATGATATCCCCGTTCCAGTACCCTGCCTGCGGTGAGGGGGTTTCCTTTCCGAGGTTTCCGCCGATAGACAATGAGAACCCTGTCAGTACTGGAGCGTTTGGCTCTTGAGGGCTCGAAACTCGATCACTTAGGCTTGAATCAACGGAAGCGAATGAAATTCTTTTTTATATGTCTCTGCAGCGCGTTGTCGCTGGTCCCCGGGGTGCAGGCCAACACTCTCTTTTTTACCAACACTGCCCAAAAGGATTTTTCCTTTAACGCGACTGCGACCTATTCCGTCGACTCCAACGGGAATGGAATCGCGTCGCAAGGTTTTGTCGGCCCGGCATACTCCCAAGATCCGAATACGCTCACAATGGTCGTGGACTACAGTGCCCTTGCCGGCGATACCATTCTGGACGCAATGCTGAACCTGTCGCAGGTATTGAGCACCGGCAATCTCTCCACGTCGCGCACCCTGAGCAGCCACGGTTCCCACAGTCTCGGCGCAGAACCGGTCTTCAGCGCGTCCGCGACGGGGCTCTTCGTGAACATCAGCGGGCTTCTGAGCGGCACGCAAACACTGAATCTGAGCGGGACGACGAACTACGACCTGCTGCCGTTCTTCCAGAAAGACATCGCCGCCGGGAATTCCCTCGACGATCCAGTTGACGATGGGCGACACTTTCAGCGCGACGGTGCCGGCACTCAGCAAAGAAGACCATAAGTGGAAGAACGAGACGGCGACGTACATTCTTACGCAGCAGGTAAGCGGGACCTTCGATGTCTCGACGCAGGTACACTACCAGGAGCCGATTCTCGATACCAACGCCGCGGCAACCCCTACTCCCGAGCCGTTGAGCCTGGTTCTGTCCGGAGGCGGACTGATCGCTCTGGGGCTGCTCCGCCGCAAGCGGCAGAAGCGCTAACCGCCGCTCACAGCCGGTTGCACGGGGGCGCGGACCCGGGCTTCCAACCGGAGGCGGATTCCGGCCGGCAGGAGGCTCAACCAGGAGACGAAGAGCCGGTATTTCCATCCGGGGATCACGAACAGTTTTCGGGCATCCAGGCCGGCCAGCGAAGCGTCCACCACTTCTGCGGCGCTCATCCACAGCGGGCGCGGGATGAGGCCGCGGTCCATGCCCATTACGTCGTGGAATTCGGTATAGGTGAAGCCGGGGCACAAGGCTTGTACGGTCACTTGCGACCCGATTCCGCGCAGTTCCAGGTAGACGCCCTCAGTGAAAGCGTTGATCCAGCACTTGGTGGCGCAATAGCTGACGTTGGCGGGGCTGCGCGCGAAAGCCGCCACCGACGACACGTTGATGACACCGCCCTGGTTGCGGGATACCATGCCGCCGAGCGCGGCGTGCGTGAGCCGGAGGACGGCGTCGATGTGGAGGCGGTGCATACGGGCCTGATCTTCGAAGGGCGCCTCGAAAAATGTCCCGTGGGTGCCGAAGCCGGCGTTGTTCACCAGCAGGGCGAGGCGCGGTTCGCCGGCCAGGCGCGCGGCGACGCGTTCGAGATCGGCGGGTAGGGCGAGGTCGGCCGCGAAGGGCTCCGCATCGACGGGGAGTTCCGCGGCCATTTTCTCCAGCCGCTCCAGGCGGCGGGCGATCAATAGCAGGTCGTAGCCGCGGGCGGCGAGTTTGCGCGCGAACTCCGCGCCAATGCCGGCGGACGCGCCGGTGACGGCGGCGAGGGGTCTGGGCATGGCGCGATTGTAGCGCTCCGGCGCGCAGACGTACACTGGTATCCTCTAATTTATGCTCAGCGAGGATTTGCGCGAATGCGGCGTGGTGGGCGCCGGCGGGGCCGGATTTCCTACGCATGTCAAAGCGCAGTCTCAAGTGGAATACCTGATCGCCAACGGAGCGGAATGCGAACCGCTGATCCACAAAGACGCGGAGCTGATGAAGCACTTCCCGGCGGAGATCCTGGCGGGCATGACGACCATGATGGACGTCACGGGGGCGAAGCACGGCAAGTTCGGCGTCAAGACCAAGAACGTGGAATCGGTGGAAGCGCTGCGCCGCAACCTGCGGAACGACCGCATCGAGTTCGTGATGCTGGGCGATTTCTACCCTTCGGGCGACGAGTACGAGCTGGTATACACCGCTACCGGCAGGCTGATCCCGCCGGCCGGCATCCCGCTGAACGTGGGCTGCGTGGTGAACAACGTCGAGACCCTCTATAACGTGAACCAGGCCGCGCAGGGCAAGCCGGTGACCGGAAAGTTTCTTTCGGTCTGCGGGGCTGTGGCCGAGCCAAAATCGTTCTGGGCGCCGGTGGGCACGCCGTTTCGCGAGCTGATCGCGATGGCGGGCGGCGCGACGGCCGCGGATTTCGGAGTGTTCATCAGCGGCATCATGATGGGCACCCTCACGTTCGATTTGGACGACGTGGTGACCAAGACGACCGGCGGGCTGATCGTGCTGCCGCGGGACCATTACCTGATGACGCGGCGGACGCGGTCGCAGCAGGAGATGAGCCACATCGGCAAATCGGCGTGCGACCAGTGCAGCTATTGCACGGAGTTCTGCCCGCGCTACCTGCTGGGTTACGAAGTGATGCCCCACAAGGTGATGCGCAGCCTGGGGTTCACCATGACCGGCGGCGACATCTGGAACCAGTGGTCGGAG
This sequence comes from Bryobacterales bacterium, assembly GCA_963778675.1. Classification (GTDB taxonomy): domain Bacteria; phylum Acidobacteriota; class Terriglobia; order Bryobacterales; family Bryobacteraceae; genus CAWCDJ01. Next base: position 424,193 of record CAVZVI010000013.1, on the reverse strand, counting down.
TTGTGCTGCGCGTGCGGGCTCTGCACGCTGTACGCATGTCCCGAGGACCTCTATCCGAAAGAGGCTTGCGACCAGGGCAAGGTGGACCGCCGCGCGGCCGGGTTGAAGTTCGTGCAGCAGAGGCCGGTGGAAGTGCACCCGATGAAGGAGTACCGGCGGGTGCCGCTCTCGCAACTGCGCAAGCGGCTGCAGATCGAGGAGTACGAGCGCGAAACGCCCTTCCGGCAGCCCGAATTCCGCCCCGCGATGGTGCGGATCAAGATGAAACAGCATGCCGGGCAGGCGGCGGTTCCGGCCGTGCAGGAAGGCAAGCGCGTCAAGAAGGGGCAGGTGGTGGGGCGGCCCGAAGAGGGAAAACTGGGGGCGAACGTGCACTCCAGCATCGACGGGAAGGTGCGCGCCGTCAGCGCGGAACACGTCGAGATCGTGGCATAGAAGATGGCAAAGAACTCAATCGGACTCATCGAACTTACGAGCATCGCGGCGGGCTTCCAGTCCTGCGACGCGATGCTGAAGGCCTCGGACGTGGACCTGCTCCTGTCGCGCTCCATCTGCTCGGGGAAGTACATGGTGATGGTGCAGGGAGACGTGGCCGCGGTGCAGGCGGCGGTCGCCGCGGGGGTGAGCGCCGGACATTTTTCAGTGATCGACTCCTTTGTGATCCCCAACCTGCACGAGGCGGTTTTCCCGGCGATCGCGGGGACCACGAAGGTGGAGACGCTCGAGGCGCTGGGCATCGTGGAATCGTTCTCGGTGGCCTCGCTGATCGAAGGCGCCGATGCGGCGGTGAAGGCGGCGAACGTGGAACTGATCGAGATCCGGCTGGCGATGGCGCTGGGCGGCAAAGCGTTCGTCACGCTGACGGGAAACGTGGCGGCGGTGCAAAGCGCGGTGGACGCGGGCGCACAGGTGGTGGGGCAGAAGGGCATGCTGGTGAACAAGGTGGTGATCCCGCATCCCCGTCCCGAGCTGCTGACCGAAATGATCTGAGGTTTCCGCCCCAGCCGGGGATCGGGCAAAGGCGGTAAAATAGGGAGCAATACCGTGATTCATTCGTATCGCTCATTCCCGGCTGTTCTGGCATTTGGCCTGTTGTTGTGCGGAACGGCCACGCCCCAAACCAAGCCGGAGGCACCCCAAGTCAAGCCGCAGGCGGCCCCCCCGTCATCCCCCCAGGAAGCCAAACCGGCCGCGAATCAGGAAGAACCCTCTACGCGAATCCGCGTTTCGGTGAACGAAGTGGTCGTGCCGGTGACGGTGACCGACGATAAGGGGAGATTTGTTTCCAACCTGGTGGCCAGCGACTTCCGGGTGCTGGACGAGGGCAAGCCGCAGCGCATCGAGTTCTTCAGCCACGCCGAAAAGCAGCCCGTGGTGGTGGGATTCCTGGTGGACCTGAGCAATTCGAGCCGCATCCACTGGGCCAAGTACGAGGAAGCGATCGAGGAGCTGGTTCTGGACCTGCTGCCGGGCGACCCGCGCTACGCGGGCTACCTGATCGGCTACTCGAACGATGCGGAACTGGCGGTCAACACGACGTCGGATCCGGAAAAGATCGTGGACGCCGTCCGCCGGATGAAGCCGGGCGGCGGCGCGGCGCTGTTCGACGCGATCTACAAATCGTGCACGACGCGGTCCCTGATCCACGGCGAGCCGTACGAGCCGCGCCGCGTGATCATCATCATCGGCGACGGCCACGACAGCGCCAGTAAGCACACCGAGGCGGAGGTGCTGGAACTGGCCCAGCGCAACATGGTGACCATTTACGGCATGAGCACGACGGCCTTCGGTTTCGCCAATGAAGACCGCGACGTGCTGGAGCGGCTCACGACCCGTACGGGCGGCCACGTGGAGTACCCGCTCGACAATCCGTACAAGGATGTTTCGGGCTACCTTTCGAACCCGCAGGACGCGGGCAATTATGCCCTGACGGTGGGGACCGGCGCTTACGCGGCGCAGCTTTCGGAAGGCATCATCAAGTCGGTGTCGTCGCTTTTGGGCGAGATCACCACGCAGTACGTGCTGCGTTTCGTTCCGGACATCGACCAGGAAGCGAAGCCGAAGGTGTTCCGCAGCATCAAGGTGGAAGTTCCGTCGCTTCCCACCGTGAGGATTCACGCCCGCGACGGCTATTACCCGAACCCGGTCTCCGGGGCGCCGGCCCCGGCAGGGCAATAGGGACTGGGGTAAGACGCGTCGCATTTTGGCCGATAAGCACGGTAGGATAGGTGTTGATTTAGCATGCCGGCTCGCGTCGTCTCCATAACCGGGCGCCGTCAGGGTACGTATGTACTCCTGGAGGCGGCATTGCCGGGCCGTCCCCGGCAGAATATCGGAGTACTGCTGATCGATCCGGAGGGCGGCCGCGGGTGGGTTCGGATGCGCCGCGAATACGGGGAGACGGCCGACCCGGAAGACGCGGAGATCCTGGAAGCTCTGGAAGAGGAGATTCGCGGGCGGCTGGCGGAAACGGGAGCGGAGGCCTACCTGGCGGCGCTCGAAGATTCCCTGTCGAACGCGGTGCGGGTGAGCGAGCGGCAGACGGTGGCGGTGGACGCCTTCACCCGCGTGCTGGATCAGCTCTACGACGAGCATGTGGAGAAGGCTCCGGTGGCGCCGTTCCGCACGCACCTTCCGCTTTACAGCCTGCGCGCGGCGGCGGGCGCGCTCGGCGAGGAGATGCAGGCGGAGGAAGAAGACTGGGTGCGCGGCCCCGAGGGCATGCGGCTGGACGCGGGGATGTTCGTGGCCCACGTGGTGGGCCGGTCGATGGAACCGCGGATCCCGGATGGCAGCCTGAACCTGTTCCGTCTGCACCCGGCGGGCTCGCGGCAGAACAAGATTCTACTCATCGAGCGCTTCGGCGTGCTGGAGGATTCGGCGCGCTACACCATCAAGCGATACACCAGCGTGAAACGGCAGACCAGCGAGGACGAGTGGGAGCACGAGCGCATTCGCCTGGAGCCGCTGAATCCGGAATTCGAGGCGTGGGACGTGGAGCCGCAGGATTTCGCCGTCGTGGCCGAGTGGCTGCGCGTGATCGAGTGAAGCGGCCGGACGTCGCGAGACTGCTGATCGAGTGGTACGGGGCGGGGCATCGCGACCTGCCCTGGCGCCGCACGGTGGAACCCTATCGCATCTGGGTCTCGGAGATCATGCTGCAGCAGACGCGCGCGCAGGCGGTGATTCCCTACTACGACCGGTTCCTGGCGCGCTTCCCCACGGTGGAATCGCTGGCGGCTTCCGCGGAGGAGGAAGTGCTCGCGCTGTGGAGCGGCCTGGGCTACTACTCGCGGGCTCGCAACCTGCGTCGCGCGGCACGGGAGATTGTGGCCGCGGGCGGGTTTCCGCGGAGTTACGAGGAGATCCGTGCGCTGCCGGGGATCGGCGACTACACGGCCGCGGCGATCGCCAGCATTGCGTTCGGCCTGCCGCACGCGGTGCTGGACGGCAACGTACTGCGGGTGGTGGCGCGCGTGGAGAACGACGCGGCGGATATTGGATCGGCGCGCACGCGAGAGCGATTCCGGGCGGCCGCGCAGAGGTGGCTCGATCCACGGCGGGCGGGGGCGTTCAATCAGGCCTTGATGGAGCTGGGGGCGACGGTCTGCCTGCCGCGGAATCCGCTGTGCCTGGTCTGCCCGCTGCGCGACTGCTGCCGGGCGCGCGCCGAAGGCACGGCCGCGCAGTTGCCGGTGAAGCTGAGGAAGACCGAGCCGGTGCGGATCGCGGGGGTCCTGCTGGTGGTGCGCGACCGCGGCCGGATTCTGCTGCGCCGGAGAGATGACGGAGAGCGGCGGATGGCGGGGTTCTGGGACCTGCCGGGCGCGGAGGAACTGCCGGCGGCGCGGGCGTCGCGGAGCCTGGGCCAGATCCGCCACACGATCACGCACCATCACTACACGTTCGAAGTAAAGGCGGCGCGCGCCCGGGCCGCGGGCCCGATGTTCCGGTGGTTCGAAGCAACGGAATTGAACGCGATTCCGCTGAGCACGACTGCGCGGAAGGGGCTGCGGCTGGCGGGGATCGGCTGATTGCGGCGCCTCCGGCGCCGGGGCAGGCCGGGAGGCCTGCCCCACTTTACTTCAAGATTTCTTCGAAGAGGGCCAGGGCGCGGGGGTCGTGCGACTGGGCGAGCGAGGACATCGACTGCTTGCGGACTTCGGGATCGCGGGAGGTCTTCGCCATGCGGATGAGGGCGGGGACGCCCTGGTCGTCGGGCAGCGAGTGCAGGGTGTTGATGGCGCGGCGCCGCACGTCCCGATCGGGGTCGGATTCGGCGATGGCGGCCAGGATATCGGCGGTCTGCGGGGCGGGCTTGCGCGCGAGAGCCGAGACGGCCTGCATGCGCAGGCGGGAGTCCGGATTGGTGCGGGCAGTGGCGAGCAGGACATCGGCGGCGCCGGGCTCGTCGGAACTGGCGATGGCGGAGACGGCACGCTCCCGAATCCGCTCGTCCGGGTCGGAGGCCAGGATCTTCTTCAGAGTTTCGAAGCCATGCGGGCCGCGGCGGGCCATGCCGGAGACGGCACGGCGGCGCAGCGAGAGGGGCTGGCCGGCGGCAGCGCAGCGGTCGAGCGCCTCACCGGCGGCGGGGCCGGCATGGACGGAGATGGCCCCTACCATGGAATCTCCCAAGCGGTCACGGGCGGGGAGGTAGGATGCAAGCAGTGCGACGCTCTGCGAAGGCTCGACGGCGGTGAGCCAGTGTACGGGGAGGCCGCCGGCATCGATCTCGCAATCGGGCGAGAGGGCGCGGATCCGGGTCACGGCATTCGATTCGATGCGGAAGAGGATCACGGCGTCGGCGGGCGGCTCCAGGTGCACGACACCGGCGGTATGGATATCGTCGCGGACGTATTCGCAGCCGAGGCCGTAGCCGCGGACGGCGGGGACGCTGTAGGCGATCCATGCCGGCTGGGGCTGGGAGGCGGCGAGTTCGCGGAAAACTTTGTCGAGCGAACCCGCGGCCGGGCGCGTATCGAGCTGCGCGTTGACCAGCAGCTTGGGCTGCGCGGCGAGCGGCAGCGCGGCCATCAGGAACCAGAACGCGGGCTTCACTTGAGGATCTCCATCAGGTACTCGGTGGCCTCGGGGGACTTCATATTGGCGATGCGCTCGACGATGCGCTGCTTCATTTTGGGGTCCTTCTCGGCGCGGGCCACCTGCACGAGGTCTTTCGCATTGCGCTGGGAGTAGAGCGCGTCGATGACGGTCCGGCGAACATCGGAATCCTGGTCCGCGCCATAGATGGCGACCAGGGCGTCCCCGGTAGTGGCGGCGCGCTGGTTGGCGAGCTGTTGAATCGCGATGCGGCGCAGGCGGGGGTCCTTGTCGCTCTTGGCCACTTCCACGAACTTATCGAGGTTGCCGTTATCGGGCAGCGCTTCGAGGATCTGCATGCGGATTTCCGGGGACGTTTCGGCCTGGTAGAGCTGCCAGACTTCGGCGCGGGCGTCGTTCATGGACGCCAGGCGGCGCACGGCTTCCAGGCGCAGTTCCTGCGATTTTTCCGTCTTGGCAATTTGCAGGAGGCGCTCCTTATCGCGCGAAGATTCGAACGCGCTGAGGATGGCGCGCTTGATGGCCGGGTCGCTCGAGGAGGCGTAGATTTCCGAGAGCACCTGGGAGGCGTTGGGATTCTGGCGGCGGCGCTCGCCGTAGTAGCGGATGGCAAGCAACTGGAGGTCGGGATTGCCCTGGCCGCGCGCGATCTGCTCGAGCAGTTGCTGGGCGCGGGGGGAACTGCTGGCGGCCAGCACGTATACGGCATTGCGCTTGAGCCGCGGAGACTGCGCGCTGTGGAGCAGCTTTTCAAGCAGCGGGAAGGCGCGGTCGGGGTCGGACTGCATGAGGCCGTTGAGGGCGAGGAGCTTGAGTTCGTCGTCGGACTCGGTCTCGGGCGCCACCTTCTGTCCGGCGGCCTGCTTGACTTCGAGCTCGAGGGCCTTGGCATCGTCGAGCCAGCGGCTGTTGGGGAAGGACTTGCGGAGCTCGGCGATGGCGGCGAGCGCATCGTCGCGCTTGCCGAGCTTGTTCAGCGTGTAGGCCTTCCAATACCAGGCGCCGTCGGCTCGGGAGCCGCCGCGGGAAGAGACCTCGTTGAAGTCTTCGAGAGCTTCGTCCCATCGCCGGTTTTCGAGGGCGCGCTGGCCGGCGTCGTAGAGGCGGTCGTCGCTGGCGGATCGCCTGACGCCGATTTGGGGTGCGAAGGAGAAACTGCCGCGCAGGGCGTCCATCGCAGCGAGGGGGGCGAGGTTCCTGGGCCGGATGCGGTCCAGCGCGTCTCGAGCGCGATCTTCCGCCGCGCGGGCGCGGTCCTGTGCGTCGGCCATCCGGTCGTTGAAATCGAAGTCGAATTGAAAATCGAGCGGCGCCTCGGGCGGCTCCGGGGGCATGGGTGCGATTGCCGGAGCGGGCATGGGCATAGGCGTGGGGGCGGACACCGCGGGGGGCGCCGGCTCAGCCGGAGCGGCCGGAGCAGGCGAAGGGGCCGGCGGCGCTGGGGGCGTTTGCGCCGCCGCACCGAGTACGAAACAGAAAGTCATCAGAGTTAGAGATTGCATCATGAGTAGCCTCTTCACAGTTTTTGCCGGGGCCCCGCCGGAGGCGGGTTGGCTCCGGAGTCTTCCTGGTTCCGGACGTTGGAGCCCAGAACCCGAATCTTGAATAGAATGCCGCCAGCCCGGAGGTTCTCCCGCAGCCTTTCGAGATCGCGGGGCTCGAGGCGCGAGGGGGCATGAGAGATTTCGAGCAGCACGCGATCGAGTTCGTCGAGAAGCGCGGCCACGCGGTCGTCGCCGGTGTGGAGAGCCGTCTGGCGATAGAGACGGCTTTCGCTGACGAGATCGGCGGCGCGCTCCTGGTCGGCGGTGATATCGAGCGGTCCGTGGGTTTCGGTATTGGCCAGCTCCACCAGCATCATCTGGGAGCGGTCGAGATAATCGCCGACGGCCAGCAGGAGGATGCGCTCGCGAGCCTGGGGGTCGGCCGCAGCCATGTGGGCGGCCGGGCGCGGGGCCGGATAGAAGCGGCCGGCCAGGAACGCAGCGGCCATCAGCACGGCGGTGGCCGCGGCGGCCGCCGTCCAGCGCCATACGGGCGCCGGCCACGACCAGCGGCGCCGGGCGGGGATGGCGGGCTCGATGCGCGACCACAGGCCGGAGGCATATTCCGGACCGCGCTCGGGGACGGGCAGCGCATCCACCGCGTTCAAGACTCGCTGGAGGGACCCGTAGATCGCCCGGCACTCGCCACACAGCTCGAGATGGCGGACGGATTCCGGAGATCCGGCTTCCTCGCCGTAGTAGTGCAGAATCAGTTCTTCTTCACTCAGGTGGTTCATCTTGCGGGACTCACAACGGGCTCCAGGGCCCTACGCAATTTCTGCACGGCGCGGAATACGCTGTGCTTGGCCGCGCCGGGGTGACATTCCAGCGCGAGGCTTATCTCTTCGATGGACATGCCTTCGAAATGACGGAGCACGAAGGCGGTTCGTTCGGTGGCGCTGAGATCCTGCATGGCCTCGGCGACGCGGCCGCGGACTTCACTGCTGAGGGCTTCGCGCTCCGGGCCGGGGCTTCCGCAGGGCAGGGACGCCACGATCTCCTCGTCGCCCGGCTCGGCCACAGGAGCAAGCTGTTCGGAGCGGCGCTTGCGGGTACGGATGGTGTCGAGCGAGCAGTTGGCGGCGATGCGGTAGAGCCACGTGCCGAAGCTGGAACGCTCGTCGAAGCGGGCGATCTGGCGGTAGGCCCTCAGGAAGGTCTCCTGGACCACGTCTTCAGCGTCTTGTTCATTGCCGGTCATACGAAAAGCGAGCCGGAACAGAGAACGGCCGTGGCGCTCCACGAGCGCCCGAAATGCGTCGGCATCCCCGGCTCGTACCCGGGCTACGAACGCTCGGTCCGTCAGTTCCATCCGGCTGAACGGTTAGACTGCGGGCCGGGAAAGTGGTTAGGTATCCGGATTACCACACCTTGGAGGCTACCAGTTGCGGGGGCGCGGGTGTATCGCCGCCCAGGGGCCGGCCAGGAGGCGCGCGAAGGTCAGTACAATGGGCGATTGGATGGCCGATCTCGCCACAGGACGTTTCGTTCCCCAGGTGATCCGATGTCTCGAATCCCTTTCCTATTTCTTTCCATACTACTTGCGTTTCCCTGCCTCGAAGCGCAGGAGTACACACGCGGCGTCGGCGTGTACCCGGGATCCCCGGAAGAGAACTGGTCGCCCACGGTGCACGCGGGTCCGCAGGAGTACCGCAACCTCGCCCTGCACCGTCCGGCTTACCAATCGAGCAGCTACGATTACAACCTGACCGCGCAACTGGTCACGGATGGAATCAAAGAGACCCGCCTGCCGCGCTGGCTGGTGGTTTCGACGAGCACGCAGGGGGTTCTGCCGAGGACTTCGCGCGAGTTGGCGCTGGACAGCAACTGGGCGTCGACTACGGAGCTGCGCGGGAAGAGCGCATGGCTCGAGATCGAGATCCATGGCGGCGCGAGCGCGCCCGCGGTGGACCGGCTGGAGCTGGACGGCAACGTGCTGGCGCAGAGTCCCGATAACCAGGAATGGACGTGCACGGTGATGGGCTCCGATGACGGGCGGGCGTGGCAGCAACTGGGCCAGGCGACCGGCATGGCCCATCCGACCGGTGAGTTGCACCCCGCCATCCCGTTCGCGGCGGCATCGCGGCACCGGTTTTACCGGCTGCAGTTCGATAATGGACGGCCGCTGACGTGGCGGATCGCCGAGGTGCGATTCTTCGACCAGCGGCGACTGGTGCACCTGGGCGGTCCGTTCGACTTTACGAGCGCGTGGAAGAGCGCGGGAACGGGCGAGGAGTGGGTGTACGTGGACCTGGGCGCCCGAAGCCGCTTCGACCGCGTGGCGCTGAGCTGGATCCGGCCGGCGGCCGCGGGGTCGGTCGAGGTCTCCGACGACGCTCAACGATGGAGAACGATTCACGCGCTGGATAGCAGCGACATCCGGCTGGCGCAGCCAGTGGAGGGCCGCTACGTGCGGGTGCTGATGAGCAAGGCGCCGTCACCCGAAGGCTACATCCTGAGCGAGCTCGAAGTGTACGGGCGCGGCGGAGTCGCGGTGGAACCGAAGGCCGCGGCGGGCGGGCTGCAACTTTCCGGCGGGGGGTGGAAGGTGCAGCGCGATTCGCTGGTGAAGGCCGCGGGAGAGGCGCTCTCTCAACCCGGATTCAACGACAGCGACTGGGTGCCGGCAACCGTCCCGGGGACCGTGCTGACGAGCTATTACAACGCGGGCGCGGTGCCGGATCCGAACTTCGGCGACAACCAGCTCGCGATTTCGGATTCGTTTTTCTACGCCGATTTCTGGTATCGCGACGAGTTCATGCCGCCGGCCGCCGGACCGGGCGGCAGGATCTGGCTGGACTTCGACGGCATCAACTGGAAGGCCGAAGTCTTTCTGAACGGCAGCAAGCTGGGGCGGATCGAAGGTGCATTCACCCGCGCGCGGTTCGATGTGACCGGGAAGGTGTTGGCCGGCCGGAAGAACGCGCTCGCGGTCCGCATTATCAGGAACGCGACGCCGGGCAGCGCCAAGGAGAAGTCGTTCCAGGCGGTCGGATTGAACGGCGGCGCGCTGGGGGCGGACAATCCGACGTACCACGCGGCCATCGGCTGGGACTGGATTCCGACGATTCGGGGCCGCGATACGGGCATCTGGAACAACGTCCACTTCACGGTCACCAGGAGCGTGACGCTGGAGGATCCGCAAGTGAGCACGGCGATTACGGACGCCGCGCATGCCACCGTGAAGATCGCGGTGACGCTGCGGAACCATTCGGCTGTGCCGGTGAACGGGGTGGTGCGCGGCAAGTTCGGCGGCCAGACCTTCGAAGAACGGGTGAGCCTGGGGGCATCGGCTTCGGCGAGGGTCGAGCGGACCCTCGCGGTCGATCACCCAAAGCTCTGGTGGCCCGCGGGATACGGCGATCCGAACCTGTACGAAGTGGAGCTGAAGTTCGAGGATTCGGACTCGCTGCGGTTTCAGGCGGGCATCCGCCAGTTCACGTATTCGGAAGAGGGCGGGGCGTTGAGGATGTGGATCAACGGGCGCCGCTTCATCCCGAAGGGGGGCAACTGGGGATTCAGCGAATCGATGCTGCGCTACCGGGCGCGGGAATACGAAGCGGCCATGCGGTATCACCGCGACATGCACTTCAACATGGTGCGGAACTGGGTGGGACAGATCGGGGAGGACGCATTTTACGAGGCGGCGGACCGCAACGGCATCGTGATCATGCAGGATTTCTGGCTGGCGAACCCCTGGGACGGGCCGGACCCGGACGATAACGCGATGTTCGTGCGCAACGTGCGCGACACGATTCTGCGGGTGCGCAACCACCCGTCGATCGGGCTCTACTGCGGGCGGAACGAAGGCTATCCGCTGAAGCCGCTGGACGATTCGATCCGCGCGGCGCTGAGCGAACTGCATCCGGGAATCCAGTACATTCCGAGCTCGGCCGACGATACGGTGACCGGGCACGGGCCGTACCGCGCCATGAGCGCGAAGTACTACTTCACCGAGCGGGCGGGCACGAAGTTTCACAGCGAGATCGGGATGCCGAACATCGTGACGTTCGACAGCCTGCGGGCCATGATGCCGGAATCCGGCATGTGGCCGCAGGGCGAGATGTGGGGGATTCACGACTTCTGCCTGACGGGCGCGCAAGGCGGCGGGGAATACCGGCGGATGATCGAGGCCAGTTACGGCGAGGCGGCGAATGCGGCCGAGTGGGTGGAGCTGGCGCAATTCGAAAACTACGACGGCTACCGCGCGATGTTCGAGGCGCAGAGCAGGAACCGCATGGGGCTGCTGTTGTGGATGAGCCATCCGGCGTGGCCTTCGATGGTGTGGCAGACTTACGACTACTACCTCGAGCCGACGGCGGGATATTTCGGCTCGAAGAAGGGCGCCGAGCCGCTGCACATCCAGTGGAATCCGACGAACGACAAGGTCGAGGTAGTGAACTACAGCGCGGGCCAGGTGACGAACCTGACTGCACGGGCCGAGATCCTCAACATGGACGGCAGCCGGAAGTGGCTGCGAGCCGCGACGCTCGACAGCGCGGAGGATTCCGTGGCGGCGCCGATCCAGCTCGAGTATCCAAAGGGCCTGACGGCGGTGCATTTCATCCGGCTGGAGTTGTGGCGCGGAGAGGAACTGGTCTCTGAGAACTTCTACCTGCGGGGGCTCGAGGAGAATCACTTCCAGGCGATCCGGACCTTGCCGGAAGTGAGGGTGGATGCCGCGACGAAGGTGGCGCGCGAAGGCAAGCGGTGGATCCTGGAGACCGAGATCCGGAATGTCTCTGACCAGCCGGCGCTCATGGTCCGGTTAAAGGCGGTGCGGGAGAAGACGGGAGACCGCATTCTTCCGGCCCTCTACAGCGATAACTATGTCGCCCTGATGCCGGGCGAGCGGAGGACCATCCGGACGGAGGTGGAGGACGCGGACACACGGGGCGAGCGGCCGCGGATCGCGCTCGAAGGGTTCAACGTGGCGCCGGCCGGTGCGCCGACGCGCCTGGCCCGCACGATGAAGCGGTAAGGCGCGGGACCGACGTAGTAGAACGGGTAGCAGGTGACGAGCGTCAGAACCTGCCGTTGAGTGGGCGCAAGCACGCCGACGGCGTCCGGGGAGACGACTTTGGCCGACTCGACGCGATAACGGAAGCGTCCGCGGAGGGTGTCGAGCACGATGAGGTCGTTGGCGCGGATGCGGCGCAAGGGGCGAAAGAAAGTGTCGCGGTGTCCGGCAACGCCGATGTTGCCCGGGTCGCCGGGAAAAGCCGTGCCGCGGATGTGGCCGGCGGCCTTTCGCAGGGTGGCGCTGTCGGACCCTTCGGCGAGCATGACGGAGACGCCCAGGCGGGGGATCTCGATGCGGCCGATCAGGCCGTCAGCGGCGACGGCGGGGATGGTCCGGGAGCCCGGGGCCGCAGGGAGCGGATGGACCGTCAGGCGCGCCAACTCCCGACCCTCACGCATCTGGTAAAGGCGTGCACCGCCCAGCACCCAGGCGCAATAGCCGAGGGCGGCAGCCCCGATGGCGAAGAGAAGGTACTGACTCCACCGAAGAGCGGTTTTCATGGATTCGCCCGTCCGGAATCGCGGTCGTGGGCCGCCGGGTAGTAGCCTTCCCTGGTGCGCACGGAGAGCCGGCCGCGGTGGGGCGCGCTGGCCACAACGCGGATCTTCCGCCAGGCGCCGGCAGACGCAGCGGGCGGCGCATACCCGAGCGTGTACTGACTGCGAATGTCTTTCGCGATCTCCGAACAGATTCCCACCACCGCCGCGGAGCTCTTCGGGAGGAACGCTTCGCCGCCAGTGGCCCGGGCGAGAGCCTCGAGGAGTCTCGGGTTGCGGTCGGGATCGTCCGGGTTGAAGATGCCGATGGTGTAGATGATCACGTTGGACTTGCGGGCCGCGTCCAATGCCTGCGAACGAGTGAGCCTGCTGGCGTTGTCGCCTCCATCGCTGATGACGATCAGGACTTTCTTATCCCTGGCGCCCTCCCGAATGTGATTCAGACCGGCAGCTACCGCGTCGTACAGGGCCGTCTTTCCGGTCGTCCGTGTCCTCGAGATCGCATCATCGAGCTGGGAGGGGCTCGCGGTAAAGGCGACGCCGGAGGGCAGACCGAAGGAGACTTTTTCGTTGAAGTTGACCACGAACATTTGGTCCGCGGGATTGCTGGCGCGCGCAAACGTGCTCGCGGCAGCCATCACGTCGAAGATTTTCGGCCCCATGCTTCCGCTGTGATCGACCACGATCCCCACCGTAACCGGGACGTCCTCGTGGCGGAAGAGGGTGATCGGCTGGGGCACTCCATCGTCATAGATCACGAAGTCCTTCTGGCGAAGCCCGGAGACGAACTGGCCGCTGCGATCGGTCACGGTGGCGTGCAGCACGACCAGGTTGACATCAACGGAGATCCGATCGGAGGGTTCGTCCGGAGTTTGTGCACGCGCGAAACCAACCAACAGCAGAGAGAGCGGGAGGGCGAGGCCCACCCGCACTCTCTTACGGGCCGTCATCCGCCCGCTATCCGATCCGCTTCGACGCAGTACGCAGCGTCCAGCCCGTTCCGAGCGAAAGAAATCCGACCAGGCCGATCAGCGGCAGAGCGCTGCCGGTCTGCGGCAGCCGCTTCGGCGGCTTGGACGAGGCGGTCTGCATCGGGGCCGGAGGATAGGCCTCGGCCACCTCGGCCTCTTCGCCGGTGGGCTTCTCGACTTTCAATTGCGACTGTTTCATCGCCGTCACGGGAGCTTCATTCATGGTTTTCGCGGGCTTCGTTGTGTTGGCAGCAAGCTCGGATGGCATGGACGGAACATTCTGGTGAGTCACTCGCGCCAGCTCAACCGCCTTCGCCTTAGGATATACGAACTCGTTGCCATAGTTGTCACCTGGATAGAACCACGCCTTGACGGCTTGAGGCGAGCCAGCCGCCCGCTCTTCAAAAGTAATGATAGGTTTCTCCGGCGTTTTCAGCCGGTAGTCTGGAATCGCAAGGAAGGTTCCGTACAGATGGTTCTCATCCTTGTTGAAGACCTGAACGATGTTGCGGTCCGAGAGGGAGTCCGCAAGCTTAAACACATAGGTACCGGACGGGAGGACCACACCCGGAATTTCCACGGGTTCGCTGAATGTAAATATGGTCTTCTTATTCCATTGGTCGGCCCGGGCCTGCGGGCACATCAGTGCGAGGGCCCCTACGACGGCCAAGATCATCATCCCGAATTGCTTCATGCTTTTCTCTCTCCTATTGGGAATTTTTTCTTCGCAGAAAATCTTACCCGGCGCCGACACGCGGCCGGCGCCCATTTTACAGTTGTTGTGGCTACGCTTTATCACCGTGCAAACTCCGTGCCAGTTGCTCCGCAGTCAGCAGCGAAACGTGCGGCCACTTACGTTCCGACATATTCTCCACACTCTAAGCGTAATCTACACATACGAGGTAACCCATCCCCTGCCGGGAGTAATCTAGAGTGAATCCGGGGGGATGGCCGATCGTGCCCCCATCCGCTGAAAATACCAGGGGCAGTGTATGTGCAATTGTGCGAATGGTGCATCTAAATAAGCAGGAGAATTCCAATGAAACGATCAGCGATGACCGGCACCCTGGCGATCCTTTGGGGCGCCTCCATGTTTGTTGTAGGCTTGTTGCACCTATGGTTCCCGGGCTATGGAACAGACTTCCTGAATATGATGAGTTCGGTCTATCCCGGATTCCATGGAGCCCGCGCATTCGGGGATGTGATTGTCGGTACAATCTACGGCGTTGTGGATGGCGCGGTGGCCGGGTATATCTTCAGCTCGCTTTACCGCTGGATGGGAAGACGAGCCTCGCCGCAAGCGCAGTTCTCAACGGGCACGACCCTCGACCCCACGATGCGCAGAGCGTCGTAGAATCGGGCTATCCCCACAACTCGTTCACCGGCTCAAAGGGGAATGTCCCGGTCTGTGGCACATATTCGAAGCCCCGGCCCAGCGGATCGTCGTGGCGAACAGTCGTCCAGTCGATGCCCACGGCTGAGTAGATCGTGGCCTCGATGTCTTCGGGATAGATGTAGCGGCTTTGCGACCAGCCGTAGTCGGCGACATCGGAGCCGCTGTCGTTGGTCTGGCCGATGATTTTGCCGCCCTTCACCCCGCCGCCGGCGAATACGGCGAACTGTTGCGGATAGTGGTCGCGCCCGGCGGCGCCGGTCAGCGGGCCGACGGTCCGGCCGAATTCGCCGACCATCACGACTAATGTCTGATCGAGCAGGCCGTTGGCCTTGAGGTCGGAGAGGAGGGAGGCAACGGCTGTATCCAGAATCTTGGCTTTGGCCGGCAGCGAGGTGGGAGCGTAGATGTTCTGGTGCATGTCCCAGCCGTCGTTCGAGGTGATCTGGATGAAACGCGTCCCCTGGTTCTGCTTCAGCACCTGGCCGGCCACCAGGCAGGCGTTGCCGGTGCCGGAGCTGCCGTAGCGCTGGCTGTCGGCGCTGGTGTAGGCGAAGGCCGTATTGACGATGGGGTTGTACATCATGCCCTGGGCGGCGGAGTAGAAATCGTTGTAGTCGTCCATCGCGCCTCCGTCGGGCGAATTCACGCGAAGGTTGTCGTCGAGCGAGTGCATCAGCTTCCAGCGGGTGTCGAAGGTCGTCTGGCCATCGGGACTGGTGGTGAATCCGATGCCGCCGGTGCTGGGAGTAACGCGGAACGGGGCATAGACTGCGGGTAGATAACCCGCGCCGACCCCACCTCCTGAATTCAGCGCCAGGAACGACGGGAATACCTGGTTGGGCGTCCGCTCCTTATCTTTCTCAATGGCGACAATGCTGCCGATATTGGGCGCGATATTGCCGAGCGCGGCCGCCGGGTTGCGTCCGATCTGGGTCCACGTTTGCGCCAGGGAATGCACGAGGGCGTGGGAGCGCATGGAGCGGATGATGGCAAAGTCGCCGGTCATGGCGGCGAGATTGGGCATCAGGCCGGCGGGAAACAAGGTGCCGTTGATGGTTTCGGGATTGAAGCTGGCGGGGGTCACGCCGGAGACCATCTTGAGGTCGAACGTATCGGTATGGCTGGGTGCGCCGGCCAGCAGGATGAAGATCACATTTCTGGCGGTGTTCCGGGTGGTGACCCCGGAGGACGTGACATCACCCGCCCTGGCGTACCTCTGGGTCAGGAACGCACCGCCGACGCCCGCGCCGAGAATCTCAAAGAAGCGGCGGCGCGTCCAGTGCGGACGGTTGAAGAACGTCCGGTTCGTCCAGGGGTACTTCGCGAATTCGCGGTTGATCTTTTCCTGTTCGTTGCTCATGGCGCCCTCCGCTAGTAATTGAAAACGAAATCGACCTTGTTATAGAGCGACCAGGCGAGGTTCTGCACGGCCGCCGTCCGGCTGCTGCCGCCGGCGGGGATGGCCGCCTGGGCGGTGGCCATCTCGTCCGTCGAAGGAAGCCGCGAGAGGATCGTCAGGAACAGCGTATTGATGAGGTCGGTGTTGCTCCGGTTGAGGTTCTGCACGATCAACTGGCTGGCGTTGGCGCCGGCAGCGTGGGAGCGCTGAACCACGAAGTTGTTGTTCATGAGGTTCAGGGCCTGGAGGATGGAGCCGTCGGGTTTGCGCGGCTGGTCGTCGCGGTTGCCACGGATGAAGCTGTCGAGAAGGGCCCTGGTGTTGCCGTCGCCGGTCGGGGCGCCGACGACGTCCGGCAGTTGCATGGCGTAGCTCACCTTGGCGTAGCCGTGGTCGGTGAATCCGGTCATGCTGTAGGAGGGCATGGTGCCGCTCGACTGCGCTACCGCATCGGCGACCTCCTCAGACCAGAGCCGGCGAACGAATTTCCGAGCGAAGTAGGGTTCCCACGCCGGGTTCCACTCGCCGTCGTAGCGGCTGGAGAGCTGGTAGGTATCGGAGTTCACGATCTCGCGCATCAGCGCCTTGAGGTTGTAACCGGAGGTGACGAAGTGCTGGGCGAGCGCATTGAGCAGCGCGGCATTGCTGGGCTGCAGGGTCCACGGCGAGGGAGGCGGATTGTTGGGATCGAGCCGCGCGGGGTCGAATGTATCGGGCGGATCGACTATACCGCGTCCGAAGAATTGCGCCCAGATGTAATTGACGGTGGCGCGCGCGAACTGGAAATCGCCGGTGACGTCGCGGGCCAGGGCCGCCCGGTAGTTCTCGCCCGGTTTGGGAGTGTCGCCGTTGAAGATGTACTCGGGCGAGACGTAGAAGCAGGGCTGCCCGGACTTGCAGCCGGATGGCGCCACGCGCGCCGGGCGATTTCCGCTGGTGGTGTTCAGCGCGTAATCGGTCTTTCCGTTATCCTGGACCGCCCAGTAATAGACATTCTTATTGGTGGAGTCCGGGTAGCCGCGCGACATCGTGGTGTGCGACAGGTAGGCCGCCAGTTGCCAGGCCTGGTAACGCGTGGTCTGGCTGCCCCACAGGCTGAGGCTGTCGAGGTGGCCGCGGCCGTTGTGGCAGAGCAGGCAGTTCACGTGGGTGATGCCCAGGAACGTATCGAAGACATTGGCGGTCATGGAGTCCATAATGTCCTGCCTGGGGCCGCCGGTAATGAAGCCGTTGATGATCCAGTTGGAAGCGCCGTCGGTGTAGGAGTCGGTGGTGGCGCCGGTGATCAGCGCGGTGGCCATCTGGTCGTATGGCTTGCCGCCGGCGAGCGAATCGTGGATCCACTGGTAGAACGCGTTGCGCCCTTCGGGGAAGCGGCGCAGCGAGGTGCTGGGGCGCGTGGCGGTGTTCTGATAGAGGTCGCCGAAATACATGGTCCACTTGTCTACCCACTGCGGGCTGGCCAGGAGTTCCTCGACCAGGTTGGCCCGCTTGTTGGGTACGGTGTCGGCGACGAATGCCAGGACGCGGTTGGGAGTAGGAATGCGGCCGGTAAGGTCGAGGGTGACACGGCGGATAAACTCCCAGTCCGTAGTGGCGGGGGCAGGCGTGATGTTGTTCTTCTGGAAATCCGCAAAAATATAGGAATCGATCGAGCCGGCCGGGTGCGGCTGGGTGGACGGGCTGGTGCGGCTGCCGCCCGCGATGCTGGCCATCATGCGCGACACCTGCCCGGTGAGCGAACTGAGCGACCCCCGGCCGGTTTGCGACCGGGCGCCCATGGCGCGGAGGGCCTGGTCCGCATATGCCTCGCGCTGTGATCCGAAATAGGGGCAGTCCGGCTGGACCGGGCCGGCGACGGGCGCCTCCTGGGCCCGGATGACGAGGAAGCCACAGAAAAGAATGGCGGAAACGGAAACCGGCAAGACAAGTCTACGGCGCAACATTTCCCCTCCCGGGCCGCGTATGCGGGTAATTTTACGACAGTCTAAACCCGTACCTGACCAAAGAGTTCCATTAAGTTTCGTTAGTGTCGATGAGTTTTGTTCCGGCCGGCCCGTTTCGGCCGCGGTCCGGCGCGGTGATATGCTGGGGCGATGACGCGCCTTCTGGCCTTGCTGGTCCTCGTTCCGACCTCTTTATATGGCGCGGCCTGCGTCGCTACAGAAGGATGCACGGAGTGGGTGCAGTTTGGGGACGGACCGGCGCGCTCCCTGATTTACCGCACGTATTCGCTGGACGCGAAGAACGAGGGGATCACGCGGGCGCTGGTCATGGTTCACGGGGCGGGGCGCGACGCGGACAATTACTTTCGCACGGCGGTGGCGGCGGCGTTTCTGGCGGGAGCACTGAACGATACCGTGGTGATCGCGCCGCGCTTTGCGTCGAACGACGGGCGGGGCTGCCGGGATACGCTGGCGCCCAACGAAGTGAGCTGGAGCTGCAACGGCAACAGCTGGCGCTCGGGCGGAGCATCGACCAGCAATCCGAACCTGACGTCGTACGATTTCACCGACGAGATCCTGCGCAAGCTGGCCGACAAAGAGATCTTTCCGAACCTGAAGGCAATCGTGGTGGCCGGACACTCGGCGGGAGGGCAGTTCGTGACGCGGTACGAAATGGCGAACCAGGTCCACGACAAGATTGGCGTGCGGGTAATGTACGTGGTGGCGAATCCTTCGAGTTACGCGTACCTCGACAGCACGCGGCCGGCGCCCAACGGCAAGGAGTTCCGGGCGTTCAACGACGCTCGCAACTGCACCACCTACGATCGCTGGCCGTACGGGCTGAAGGACCGGTCGGGTTACGCCGGCAAAATCGAGGCCGATCAACTGGAGCGGCAACTGGCGGCCCGGCCCACCACCTACCTGGTAGGGGAGCTGGACACGCTGCCGCTGGCGGGCTTCGATTCGTCGTGCCCGGCGATGGCGCAGGGGCCGACGCGGCTGGCGCGGGGAGAGTCCTACGTGAAGTACGTGAATGAGAAGTTCGGCGCGAAGCACGAAGCATTGGTGGTTCCGCTGTGCGGTCACAATGCGCGGTGCATCTTCACCGCCGAGCCGGTGCTACCCATCTTATTTCCGAAACCTTAACCATGAAACTGAATCCGAAGCTCCTTCGAAGCACCATCGTGGCGGCCCTGGGCGGCCTGTTGTTCGGTTTCGACACCGCGGTCATCGCGGGAGCCACCCACGCCGTGAGCGAGGTGTACCACCTGACGCCCGGATCGCTGGGGCTGACCGTTTCGAGCGCCTTGTTGGGCACGATTCTGGCGTCGATGCTGGCGGGAATTCCGGGCGACCGTTTTGGACGGCGGGACAGCCTGCGCATCCTCGCGGTGCTGTACGTGATCTCGGCGCTCGGCTGCGCGTTCGCCTGGGACTGGTACTCGCTGGTGTTCTTCCGTTTCATCGGCGGACTGGGAATCGGCGGCTCTTCGGTGCTCGGCCCCATGTACATTGCCGAAGTCTCTCCGGCGAAGTGGCGGGGGCGGCTGGTGGGCTTCTTCCAGTTCAATATCGTGTCAGGAATTCTGCTCGCCTACCTATCCAACTACCTGCTGGGAACGGCCCACCTGGGTGCGGCGGAGTGGCGCTGGAAGCTCGGCGTCTCGGCGATACCGGCGGCGCTGTTCTTTCTGATGCTGTTCGGGATTCCGCGCAGCCCGCGCTGGCTGGTGCAGAAGCGCAAAGTGGCGGAGGCGCGCGGCGTGCTGCAATCGATCGGCGAGGAAAACGTCGAGAGCGAACTGCAGGACATCATCGGGTCGATCGACGCCGAGCACGGCCACGGCACGGAGCCCCTGTTTTCCTGGAAGTACCGGCTGCCCATTTTCCTGGCGGTTTCGATCGGGATGTTCAACCAGCTTTCGGGAATCAACGCGATTCTGTATTACCTGAACGATATCTTCGCGAAGGCCGGGTTCAGCAAGGTCTCGGGCGATCTGCAGGCAGTGGCGATCGGAGCCACCAACCTGCTGTTCACCATGATTGCGATGTCGGTGATCGACAGGATCGGGCGCAAGACGCTTCTGCTGATCGGATCGGTGGGGACCGCGATATGCCTGGGCGGCGTGGCCTACATCTTCACGAGCGCGCGGCACGAGGACCTGCTGGTGTGGCTGCTGGTGGGGTTCATCGCGTTCTTCGCGTTCTCGCAGGGCGCGGTGATCTGGGTGTACCTGAGCGAAGTGTTTCCCAACCGGGTGCGGGCCAAGGGCCAGAGCCTGGGCAGCTTCACGCACTGGTTCATGAACGCGCTGATCTCGGGCATCTTTCCGGTGATGGCGGCGCGCTCCGGAGGGGTTCCCTTCATGTTCTTCGCGGCGATGATGGTAGTGCAGTTCTTCGTGGTGCTGTTGTGGTACCCGGAGACCAAAGGGGTATCGCTCGAAGCGATGCAGAAGAAGATGGGGATCGCCTAGGCGAAGGCCGGCAGGATCATGACGAAAGACGAAATCATACTCGCGAATCGCGAGTTTCTGTTCCCCGCCGTTTTTCATTACTACAAGGCGCCGCTGGTCGTAGCGCGCGCCAAGAACCAGTACGTGTGGGATGCCGACGGCAACCAATACCTGGATTTTTTCGGCGGGATCGTGACGGTGAGCGTGGGACATTGCAATGACGCGGTCAATGCGCGGGTCCACCGGCAGATCGACACTCTGCAGCACGTCTCGACGGTGTTCGCCAACGAGCCGCAGGCGGCGCTGGCGAAGAAGATCGCTTCGATTACGCCGGGCGGCAAGCTGACCAAGTCGTTCTTCACCAACAGCGGCACGGAGGCCAACGAAGCGGCTATCCTTACGGCGCGGTGCTACACCGGCAATACGGAGATCGTGGCGCTGCGGCACTCCTATCACGGGCGGTCGGGGATGGCGATGTCGGCGACGGGACAGGGCGCATGGCGGCTCGGTCCGCCGCAGGCAGGGGTGGTGCACGCGCACAACGCGTATTGCTACCGCTGTCCACTGGGGCTGAAATATCCCGATTGCGAAGTGCGCTGCGCCCAGGACATGGAAGACCTGATTCGTTCCGCCACCAGCGGACGGATCGCGGGATTCATCGCGGAGCCGGTGCAGGGAGTGGGCGGCTTCATCACGCCGCCCAGGGAGTATTTCGCGATCGTGGAGAAGATCGTGCGCCATCACGGCGGCGTCTTTATCAGCGACGAAGTGCAGACGGGCTGGGGGCGAACCGGAAACCGCTGGTTTGGAATCGAACACTGGGGGGTGACGCCGGATATCATCACCAGCGCCAAAGGGCTGGGGAACGGCACGCCGGTCGGCCTGACCGTGGCGAGGCCGGAGGTGGCCGATTCGGTGCGAGGCCTCACCATTTCGACGTTCGGCGGCAACCCGGTAACTACCGCACAGGCCAAGGCGGTAATCGATTTCATCGAAGAACAGAACCTCATGACGAACTGCGCCGAGACGGGCGCCTACCTTCGCGCGGGGCTGGACGAGTTGAAGGAGAAGCATCCGATCATCGGTGACGTGCGCGGCATGGGCCTGCTGCAGGCGCTCGAGCTGGTGGAAGACCGCGAGAGCAAGAAGCCCGCCGCGGCGGCGACCGCAATGGTGATGGAGGCGGCGCGCGAGAACCGGCTGCTGATCGGCAAGGGCGGGATGTTCGGCAACGTGATTCGCATTTCCCCGCCGATGAACGTCGGGCGCGCGGACGTCGATCAGTTCCTGGGGCTGATGGATAGCAGCCTGGCCGCGGCGTGCAAGCGCTGACTTGTTACCGGACGGGGAGTAATTTGTTCACCGTTTGCCGGCCAGGTTCCGGCCGCCTCCGGGGTGAAACCGAACCCGTCCCTTAATCCTCAACCACGGAAAGGGCGGGCGCTGACGCCCCTCCGATGGCAACAGCCGTGCTCGTGTGGAGGGTGACGCCCTTTTTGTCACTCAGGTGGGCGCACTTGGGGGAACTGGATGCGCCTGAGCCGCGGCTTGATAATCTCCCTGCTGTGTGGTGTGGCCGCCGTTTCCGCGGTCTTTGCCATCTACCAGACGGCAACGGAGATGCACGCGATCAAGGCGGAGACCGACCGGCAAACCCTCCTGCTGGCCGAAAGCCAACGAAGGCCGGTCATCCAAATGCTCCAAAACGGCGCGGGACCGGAGCTACAGGCCCTGACCGACCAGTTTCAGGATCATGCCGGCGTCCTGGGCATGGCGATCTACAACGGCCAGGGGCAGATGGTCGCCGCCACTTCCGGGACGGGGCCACGCCTGGCGCCGACTCCGGCGGCTGTCACGCGCGCCCTACAGACAGGGCAGAGCCGGAGAGAGTTCCTGCAACAGGGCGGCGGACCGATACAGATCGTCGCGGTACCGCTCCTTGCCGGGGGCCGGACGCTCGGGGCAATCGTGATCCTTCACGACGTCGCGTTCATCGGGGCGTCGGTCTGGCGGCACGCACTGACCAGCCTGGTGCAGACTTTGCTCATCGCCGGCATCACCGTTCTGATCGTTCACTGGACGCTGGCGAAGCCTCTCCGGCACATGGCGCAATGGTTGCACGACCTGCGTACCGGAAGGACCCCCGCCGCGGGGAAGCTCCCCCAGCAAGGGATCTTCCAGCCCTTGACCAGTGAAGTGACGCGCCTCGCAAGCAGCCTGAACGCAGCCCGGGCCGCGGCGGACGAGGAAGCGAGACTGCGCGAAGCGGGCTCGTCCCTGTGGACTCCCGACCGGCTGCGCGTTTTCATCTTGAGCAAGCTCAACGGGAGCCGCCTGTTCGCGGTGTCCAATCGCGAACCCTACGAACACAAACGCCAGGGGAACTCCGTCACCTGGAGCGTTCCCGCCAGCGGCCTGGTGACCGCGCTCGAACCCGTGCTGCGGGCGAGTGATGGAACGTGGATCGCCCAAGCGAGCGGTGACGCGGACAAGGAAACGGTGGACGAGCGCGGCCGGCTGCGCGTGCCGCCCGATCATCCCCAATACACGCTGCGGCGGGTCTGGCTCAGCAAGGAAGAGGAGCAGGGTTTCTACTTCGGTTTCGCGAACGAAGGACTTTGGCCGTTGTGCCACATCGCACACACCCGGCCCGTCTTCCGTAGCGAGGACTGGGAGCATTATGGGGCGGTCAACCGCAAATTCGCCGCCGCGCTTGTCGATGAGATCGGCGGCGAAAAGGACCCCCTGGTGCTCGTGCAGGATTATCATTTCGCTTTGCTGCCGCGAATGATCAAGGAGCGGCGGCCCAACGTCCGCGTCGCGATTTTCTGGCACATTCCCTGGCCCAACCCCGAGGCGTTCGGCATTTGTCCCTGGCAGCGCGAGCTGCTCGACGGCATGCTGGGCGCGGATCTGATCGGGTTTCACATACAGGCTCACTGCAATAACTTCCTGGCAACCGTGGACCACGTGCTGGAATCGCGGATCGACTGGGAGCACTTCGCCGTTAACCGCCGCGAACACATCACCACGGTCCGGCCGTTTCCGATCAGCGTGACGAGTGAGAGCGCGGACCCCGCGCCGCCGGACAGCGCCGCGCTCGTCCGCGTCTTGGGGTACCGGCCGGAATTCGTCGGCCTGGGAGTCGATCGCATCGATTACACCAAAGGCATTCCCGAGCGTTTGCGGGGCATCGAGCGGTTTCTCGACTTATATCCCTCATACCTGGAGCGGTTCACATTCATCCAAATCGGCGCTCCCAGCCGGACCCGGATCCGCCGCTACCAGGATCTGGCGACCGAAGTCGATGAGGAAGCGGAACGCATCAACCGCCGCTTCGGCAAGGGGACATGGAAGCCGATCGTTTTATTGGAGAGGCAGCACAGCAAGACAGAGGTGCTGAGCTACTATCGCCAAGCGGACTTGTGCCTGGTTACGTCGCTGCACGATGGCATGAACCTGGTGGCCAAGGAGTACGTCGCGGCGCGCCACGACGAGAAAGGGGCTCTCATTCTGAGCCGCTTTGCGGGCGCGAGCCATGAGTTGTCCGAGGCTTTCCTGGTGAACCCTTACGATACCGACGAACTGGCCCACGCGATCCACACGGCGCTGGCGATGCCCGCGGGAGAGAAAAGGACACGCATGCAGCGCATGCGCGCGGTCGTCAGGGAGAACAATGTCTATCGCTGGGCTGGAAACCTGATCGGCGAACTGGCCGACATCCGGCTGGAAGCGCCGGCTTCCGGCAATGGGGCCGAGGGGACCCCGAAAGAGGCTCCTGTCCTCTCGCCGGTCAAGCGCCGCTAGGGCGGGCCGAACCGGTAGCGAAGGATCACTTCACCCGGCACCTTACGGCTGCCTAAGTGAGCGGGCAGAAACTGCCAGCGGCGGGAGGAGAACACGGCCAGAGCAGCGAGGTCCGGGTCGACCTGGGACGCATCGGTTTCCAACTCGGCATACTCCACCCTCCCAGCCGGATCGACGTAAACCCTCACATCGATCTGGTCCTCCTGCCGGGCACGGCTGCGCAGGTTAGGCGGCACCGCCAGCTGCGGCCGATGGGTAGGGCTGGGTGGCACGAATCCGGGCTTGTCCGAGCGTTTGCCCACGAAGGGGAGGCGCCCCAGCAGGCCAACTTTCGTTTCGGTCACCGGTTCGACGTCCACTCTCACCAACGGTTCTGCTGCCGCAGGTAGATGCTCGGGAAGGACGACCGCCGCGGGGAGGGTCGCCCTGAGTGGCGGCGCCGGCGATTGCAGCGATGCCGGCTGGGGAACGGGCAGTGACACAGCTTCGGGAGCCGATGCGGCGGCTGCGGCGGGCGCCGGCGATCCGGGTGGAGCCGGCTGGGAAACGGGCAGCGCGAAAGCTTCGGGAGCCGGCGCGGGGGGCGCGGCCGCTTTCTCCGCCGGCTGGTTTATCACGCGGTCGCGATCTCCGACCTGTTCCAGCGGCTGAGAGGATGGGGGCGCCGGATTGCCTGGAGGCGGTGCGAGTGGAACCAGCCTGGATGACTCCACGGGCGCAGGCGGCTCCGTTTCAGACTCGGGAAAAGGCGTAGGCTTCGGCGTGCCAACGGTCCGGAGCGATTCGCTGCCATGCGAGTCTGGGGAAAATACTTCCAGCCGGAAGTTCACATCGCTCGTCTGGGGCCAGTACAAGAGGCTTCCTCCCGACAGTTGCGTCCAGTCGAGATCGAGTTTCGCCTGATGCCCGCCGTCGCCGATCCATAATTCGCCGCGCGTGGCACTCCGTACGATCGAAGCGTCTCGATTCCAGAGCAGGCGCAAGGCGGCGCCGTCGTGCTTCACGTCCAGGCCAAGCGGCACGGCGGCGAGCGGCGGACGCCGCCCATCATGCCGGACCATGGCG
This sequence comes from Bryobacterales bacterium, assembly GCA_963778675.1. Classification (GTDB taxonomy): domain Bacteria; phylum Acidobacteriota; class Terriglobia; order Bryobacterales; family Bryobacteraceae; genus CAWCDJ01. The sequence continues at coordinate 399,025 of CAVZVI010000013.1, read as the reverse complement.
GCGACCAGGAGAGTAACGATCACGATGGCCGCGGCGGCAATCCAGCCCCAGTCGATGCGCGTGGTCAGACTCGACCACCACCGTGCTGGAGCTTCCGAGAGCGCGTCCGGATACGCCGGTTGCTCGAGAAGCGCGGGCGCCCGTGAGCCTGCCGTCAGCGAGGGCCGGGAAAACTCGAATTTTCCGTAGGGTACATGGGACCGAATTTTCCTGCCTTCCCAGATGGCGAAGCCCGCGGTGGGCGGGGCGTCCCCGTTGGATTGGAGCAGCAGGAAGACGTTGGACTCCCGCGAAAACCAGGCCGCCATGAGGTCGATGTCTTCCACGGTGAGCGCAAATTCCCGGCGGGTGTGGCCCCGGTAAAAGCCGACGACGGCCGGCCCGTCGCCGGCTTTGTGCCAGTCGAGGCGTTCCTCCAGCACGCGGCGGTCAGCCTGAGAGAGCAGGTAGGACGGCCCCACGGCGTGCTCGCATTCGAGGGGCTCGAAATCGTTGATTTCGACGATGATTCCGCCGCCGTTCCGCTTCTCCGTACCCAGGAGGAACCCACCGGTTTCGAGTCCGCGCCTGGGGATTGCCCTGAATCCATCCATCACGGCTGCGCCCAGGCGGTCCACGACGTCGAGGCTGAGGCGGACCGAAACAGGCTTGGCGGGAACCTGCCAAAGGAAATGGGACCGGGAAACGGGGGACATGTCCATGGGAGCAGATTCCTCAGTTGGTAGCATTCTACTTCGGACTGGGCACCACGATCCTGCCGTGGCAACTCGAGTTGTACCGGATTGTACCGACGAGGGCTGCGGATGTCCGCAGGAGTCCTTTTCGACGGCAATTAACCAAAGAGAACTGTACCGGGAGAGGCGCCACCACCGAAGATAGGGGTTCATTCCGGATGCTGGCCCCTCTTCCACTCCCGCAACGCCGGCAGTTCCCCACACCCTCGCTTACGGTCTTTGTAGTACTACAAGTACTAGATATTCTGACCACGCTGATGGGACTCCAAATGGGGGCCCAGGAAGCCAGCATGTTCCTCGGACAATTGATGCGGGTGGGGCCGGTGGCCGCACTTCTGATCGCGAAGATCATGGCGGTGCTCCTGGTGGCGACGGCGCTGAAGTTCAAGCGGCCGCGGGTCGTCGTATTCCTGAACTATTGGTTCGCGGTATTGGTGAGCTGGAACCTGGCCGTGATCCTGATCACACGTTTGCGCACAGGGTAAATATCCGCCGAACCAATGGGCCGCGGAACTGAGTTCCGCGGCCCGAGCTGTGCGAAGCTGCTTTTTGGTGTTGTTTTTAGCGTACTGATCCGATTCCCGCCGCGCGTCATGCCCAGGCAGGAGAATCCGTACGAAAACGTCCGCTCGTGATCAGCGGCACAGAGAAGCGGCGCCCGCAACACCGGCATCCGCGCCGTAGCGGGCCAATACCAGGGGAATCTCGCCGGCTCTGGGGTTGATCGACCAGTCCTCGGTGACCTTGTGGATGCGGCCCAGAAACGGGGTCATCAACTCCGCCACACCGCCGCCGACGACCATCACGTCAGGCTCGAGCAGGTCCACGATATTGCCCAGCCAGATGGCCAGGAGATCTGCGGTCTCTTCGAGCACCTCCGTGGCCAGCGCATCACCCTCGGCGTAGGCCTTGCCGACGTGTTCGGCCTTCACCTGTTCGGCGAACCCGCCGGCCAGTTCGAGCATGCGGGAGGGGACGTGCGAATCGCCGATGCGTGCACGGGCGCGAAGCGCAATGGCCGGACCGGAGCAGAGCACCTCGATACAGCCGTGCTTGCCGCAGCCGCAGCGGGGCCCGCGGTAATCGATGGTATTGTGTCCGCCCTCGGCGGCGCTGCCGGTGCGTCCGTGGTAGATCTTGCTGTCGAACACGATGCCGGTTCCGATACCGGTGCCGAGCGTGGCATAGAAGACGTTGCGGTATCCCACGCCGGCGCCCCAGAGGGCTTCCGCCAGGCCGCCGGCGTTCGCATCGTTGTCGACGCGGGCGGGAATGCTAAAGGCGCGCTCGGTTTCGGCGGCAAGCGGATAATTGCGCCAGCACGGCACATTGGGAGGGTTGAGCACTACGCCGGTCTTGGGGTCGAGCGGGCCCGGCGAGCAGATGCCGATACCCTTGACGGAGCGGCGCGCGGCCGGCGCCTGCGCAAAGAGCGCTTCGACGGCGCTCGTCACCGCCGCGAATCCGGTAGCAGCGTCTCCTGTGGCCACCATGGGGACGCGAGTCTTATGGGAAATCTCTCCCTGTTCGTTCACGAGTCCGGCGGCTACCTTGGTGCCGCCGACGTCCACACCGATCGTCATGGATTGGGGCATCTTCTGAAAATGCATGGTACCACCGGGCCAACAAGAGTCATAATAGAAGCCGTAACACCGACATCAGGGAGGTATTCGTGTCAGCCGAAAGTGAATCGAACCGCAGAGATTTTCTAAAGTCCGTGGGAGCCACCGGACTCACGCTGGGGGCGGCCCAATCCGCATTTGCAGCGAAGAGCAGCGGCAAAGCGGCCAGCAGCCGCGTGATCGGGGCCAACGACCGCATCAATATCGGCGTGATCGGCTGCGGCGGCCGGGGGTCGTCGGATGCCCGGGACTTCGCCCGTTTCGGCGAGCAGAACAACAACGCCTGCCAGGTGGTGGCAGTGTGCGATGTGTACGAGAAGCGCAAACGCGAGGCGGCCGAGCGTCACAAAGCCAAAGGCTATTCGGACTATCGCGAGCTGTTGAACCAGAAAGATATCGATGCCGTGGTGATTGCCACGCCGGATCACTGGCACGCGCATATGGCGATGGATGCGATGGCCCAGGGCAAGGACGTGTACCTGGAAAAGCCGATGGTGCACACGAACGAGGAAGCGCGCGACCTGGTGGCTACCGTGAAGGAGACCAAGCGCATCCTGCAGGTCGGCTCGCAGACCACGTCCGCCGACATGTGGTGGAAGGCGAAGAAGGCCATCGCCGACGGCATGATCGGGCAGATGCTCATGTCGCAGGGTTCCTACCACCGCAACAGCGCGGAGGGCGAGTGGAACTACCCCATCGACGCCAATGCCGGCCCGGACGCGAAGGGCGACGAGTACATCGACTGGAACATGTGGCTCGGCCACCAGTTCAAACTGGCGCCCAAGCGGCCCTGGGATGCCGACCGATTCTTCCGCTTCCGCAAATACTGGGATTACTCACTGGGCATCGCCAGCGACCTGTTCTACCACGTAATCGCGCCGCTCAACATCTGCTGGGACGAGCCGCAGTTCCCCTCCAAGGTCATGGCTACGGGCGGTATCTATGTGTTTAAGGAAGGACCGAAGCGCGAGGTTCCGGACACGTTCCACCTTCTGGCGGAATACCCCAAGGGGCACTCGCTGGTTTTGAGCTCGTCGATGGCGAATTCGCGGCACATCCCCGGGCTGATCCGCGGCCACGAGGGGACCGTCGAGCTGGTGAGCCACGGGATGTTCGAGCGCATGGTGCCCTTCATCACGGTCACGCCGGAGACGAAGCGGGCGCGCAAGAGCGACGGGACGTTCGAGCTGGAGCCGATCCTGGGGAGCTCGTATAAGTTCGGGACGAAGCCGATCCAGATTCCGGTGGATCAGAAGGACATGATGACGGCCCACATCGACAACTTCCTGAGTTGCATGCGGACGCGCGAGAAACCGCACCTGGATGTGGAGACCGGAGCCAAGGCGGTGGTGGTGATCAACCTGGCGGCGCAGTCCTACCGCGAAGGCAAGACGATGTATTGGGACGCGCAGCACTGGAAGGCAGTAGACAAGCCGGTGAAGGCGTAGAAAGTAGGGCAGGCCTCCCCGGCCTGCCCTTTCCTTCAGAAGTACAGCCGCAGCGAGAGCTGCATGTTCCGCACGTTGCCGTTCTTGCCGGTTACCTTGCCGAACGAGGAGCTCGTGGGGTTGAACTGCGCGCCACCCAGGGTCGGATGGTTGAACACGTTGAATGCCTCGGCACGGAACTGCAGGCCGGCACGTTCCGTGAGGGCGAACCTCTTGAACAAACCGACGTTCCAGTTCGAGAAGCCGGGGCTGTGGATGACGTTGCGAATACCTTTCTGCATCACGAACGTGCCCTTGGCCGGAGGCGTGTAGATCGGCGAGCCATCCGAGTTGGTGGTGGTGAACCAGAAGTTCGGGTCCTTCGATCCGTTGGCGGCGAAGCCGCCCACGATCGACGGGGTGCCGTTCATGTTCCAGAACTGGCCGATTCCGCAGAGACTGCCGTCCTGGCCGACTCCGGCGTAATCGGTACCGACGCCGACACTGCACGGAGTACCCGTCTGGAACTGCGTAATGCCGCTGACCTGCCATCCGCCGAGGAGCTTCCCGGCCATGTTGTTCTGGTTCTTGAAGAAGGGCAGCTCGTAGATGTAGTTGGCGATGAACACGTGCCGCGCGTCGAAGTTCGAATAGCCCCAGAGGTTGCTGGCGTCGTAGGTATTCGGGATGATGTTGCGCTGGGCGGAGCCGTCGTCCATGCTCTTCGAGAGCGTGTATGCCACGCCGAAAGCGAAGCCGTGCGTGAACCGCTTGTTCCAGGTGATCTGCAGCGAGTTGTACATGGAGCTGGCAATGTTGTCGGTTTCGCGAATGGAGTTGTAGCCCTGATAGGGACGCAGCGAGTCGAGCAGACCGGGCATGCCCGACGGAAGGTTGCCGTTGGCGTCCCGGTAGGGCGCGAGCGCCGCAAGAGTCGGCTGGTTGATGTCGGCTTCGCGCTGCTGGTGCAGGCCGCGGCGAGCCACATAACCGACCGAGAGCATCGTGCTCCCCGGCAGCTGGCGTTCGAAAGTTACGTTCCAGGCCCAGGCTTCGGGGTTTTTGAAGGCCTTGCTCTGGGTCGTGACCGTTAGCGGAAACGCGTTGGCGGAGGTTCCGCCCGGGTTGTCCGCGTTGCCGAAGGAAACGTTGGCGGTCGGCTGGAACGGCGGGTTGCCGCCCAGGAAGATCGAGTCGCTCACGCCCAGGCGGGTGAAGAAGCGGCCGATGCCGGCGCGGATCACGTTCTTGTCGCTGATCTGATAAGCCAGGCCGACGCGCGGCTGGATGTCGCCCCATTGGATATCGGAGTAGTGATTGTTCACGCCGCGGAACAAGTAGTTGAGGCTGGCGTTGGAAGCCTCGGGGAAACGGCCCTGCGCCGCCGACGGCCAACCCGTGCCGGGAATGACCATGCCGTTGTATTTGTCTCCGTTGCCGATGATGACCTGGTCGGTCTTGGGGTCGACCCTAACCGCTTTGGATGGATCGTAGAAGCCCGGATCGAAGACGGCCATGTTGGCCCACAGAGCATGGTAAGGCACGATGACGCTGTAGCGCAGGCCATAGTCGAGGTGTAGTCTCTGATTAACCTTCCAGCCATCCTGCGCGAACGCTTCGTACATACTGCCGCGGAAGATGGTGTAGGCACGCTGGCCGAGTTCGGAATAGGTATCGAACAGGCCGAGGGCGGCGTTGGCAGCGGCGTTGCCGGTGGTTGCGAAGCCGCCGCGCGTGTCGGTGAAGGAGAACTGCCCGTTCTGGTTGTTGGTGCAGGTGGGGCACGCCGAAACGTTGATCTCGTCGTTATCGTTCTCACCCGACTTCTCGTACAGGAAGCCGAACTTCAGCGTGTGGCTGCCCTTGACCCAGGTGAAGCTGTCGGAAAAGTCCCAGATCGGTCCCGCGGAATGGGACGGGTACGGACCGCCGCTGAGGCCGGAAAAGCTGGTCATGTTGACGGTCGGGATGCGGGTCGGGATCAGCTTGCCCTGCGGGAAGATGTAGGGATAGTTGATGCCCACGGTGGTGCGATCGAGGAAGTGAGCTTCGTCTACCGGGATGTACACATCGTCGAGACTGAAGGTGGCGAGGAATTCGTTCACCTTGTTGGCGCTGATGGTCCAGACGTGGCTCAGAGAGTTGGTCTGATTGGGACGGTTGAAGAACTTTGGCGTCTCACCCGACCCGCCATCCAGAGGCTGGTATTCCCAGAAGGAGTAGTTCATGCGGCGGAACTGCAGGCGCTGCCGGTCGGTGATGTTGAAGTCGGCCGATAGCGTGTCCTTGCGCTGGTTCTGCGGATGCCTTGCCGTGAGGTAGAAGGTCTGGCTGCCGTTGATGGGCACCGCCAGGTTGGGCTTCGCCCAGGCATTCAGAATGCCGATGCCATTGGGGCTGAGCTGGCTCTTGGGAATGATGTTGCCGGGATACGGAATGCCCGTATTCGGATCCTTGATCTGAACGACCTTGCCGTAGTAGAAATTGCTCGGGTTGAGCAGTTCGCTGAAATCGCCCTGCCGCATGAGCATGGAGGGAACTGTCTGCGATGTGGTATCGGTGTAGCGATAGCGCACCCATTCCTGGCCCCAATACCAGAACACCTTGCTCTTGTCGGTGTTGAACTTTCCCGGGATGTAGAAAGGTCCGCCGATGTTATAGCCGAACTGGTTGTAAGTGATGGGCGCGACGAAATTCTGTCCCGCCGTATGGTTGCGGGTCCAGCTGTTGGCATTGAAGACGGTGTTGCGGACGTAGTCGTAAGCCGCGCCGTGGAAATCCTGGGTACCGCTCTTGGTGATGATGCGGATCTGACCGCCCGCGGAGCGTCCGTACTCGGCGGCGTAGTTAGCGGTCAGAATCTGGATTTCCTGTGTCGAGTCCACGTCGGCGGAGCCGAGGCTGGTTCCGTTGGAGCGGGTACGTACGGCGGGAGCGCCGTCGTAAGTGATGAGGCTATCCTGGGTGCGGGCGCCGTTGATGTTGCTGGGACCCTGGCTGAATGCGAACGACAGGCCGGAAAGGTTGCCGCCGCGGGTGCCGGGCACCAGGTTGGCCATGAAGATCGGGTTGCGGCCATTTAACTCGAGACTGTCGATCTGCTGCCGGGTAACGTTGCGCTGCACGGAGGCCGATTCGGTCTGCAACGTCTGCGCAGTGGCTGTGACTTCGACCGTTTCGGTGGTGGCGCCGACCGCCAACTTGGCGTCCACGGCCAGCGTGGCGCTCGGATCCAGCTTATTGCTGCCACTTTGGAAGGTCTTGAACCCTGCCGCCTCCACCGACACGACGTAGATGCCGGGGGGAAGACTGGGAACGATGTAGTACCCGGATTCGTTGGTTGTTGCTTGACGTTGAAGCCCGCTTTGATTCTTAACCGTGACCTTTGCGCCGGGAACCGTCGATCCGCTCGGGTCCTTCACGAACCCCGAGATGGAACCGAAGTCCGACTGGCCGAACGCAAGGACTGCGGCGAGTAAAGCCATCAGCGCGGAGTAAATCACGCGCCGAGAACACACTTGGGTCATTCCTTTCTCCTTCAGACGATTGATTGGTTCTGGTCAATTGTTGCCCCTTGCCCAATAGCCAACACCGCTGATCTCCGAACGGCTGGGGTACAAGTTTTGGAGTGAATACAAAGGAACGCCACGGCGCGAGACGGCCATTCGTTTCGGACGCTGGTATTCGACACCGCGATCCGAAATATCATCCCCGGTTCCGACAGGTGCGGATCTCTCACTTCCCCTAATCCCGTGATACGGTTCTATCACAGGACGGCGGGGACGGAGCTCGAAAAGGCGATAAATGTTGTTTCAAAGCGGAAAAAATCTGACGCGCATCCTGTATTGATCGTATCTGGAGGCGGGCAAAATACTGGATGGATCGTACGGCGCGGACAAAAAAAGCCCGCTCCCGGTCCGGGAGCGGGCTTGGCCTTACGAGTACTTCAGAAGTACAAACGCAGTGAAAGCTGCATGTTCCGCACGTCGCCGGTTTTGCCGGTAACTTTGCCGAACGATGAGCTTGTCGGATTATAGTTGGCGCCACCCAGGTTGGGATGGTTGAACACGTTGAACGCCTCGGCGCGGAACTGCAGGCCGGCCCGTTCGGTGATGGCGAACTTCTTAAAGAGACCGACGTTCCAGTTCGAGAAACCGGGGTTGTGGATGACGTTGCGAATGCCCTGCTGGGTCACGAACGTACCCTTGGCCGGAGCGGTGAAGATGGGCGAGCCATCGGAGTTCTTCGTCGTGAACCAGTAATTCGGATCGCTGGCGCCATTGGCGGCGAAGCCGCCGACGATGGACGGCGTGCCGTTCATGGCCCAGAACTGGTTGGTGCAGGACATGCTGCCGTCCTGGCCGACGCCGGCGTAATCGGTGTTGACGCCGACGCTGCACGGCGTCCCGGTCTGGAACTGGGTGATGCCGCTGATCTGCCATCCGCCGAGAGCCTTCCCCGCGAAGTTGTTCTGGTTCTTGAAGAAGGGCAGTTCGTAGATGTAGTTGGCGATGAACACATGGCGCGCGTCGAAATCCGAATAGCCCCACAGGTTACTGGCATCGTAGGTATTCGGGATGATGTCGCGCTGGGCGGACCCGTTGTCCATGCTCTTCGAGAGCGTGTAAGACACGCCAAACGCAAAGCCGTGCGTGAAGCGCTTGTTCCAGGTGATTTGCAGCGAGTTGTACAGGGAACTGGCGATGTTGTCGGTTTCGCGAATGGAATTGTAACCCTTGTACGGGCGAAGGGCGTCGAGGTTCACGCCGGGGTTCGCCAGCACGGTAGCGATGGTCGGCTGGTTGATGTCGGCTTCACGCTGCTGGTGCAGGCCGCGGCGGGCCACATAACCGACCGAAAGCATCGTGCTCCAGGGGAGTTGGCGCTCAAAGGTGGCGTTCCAGGCCCAGGCTTCGGGATTCTTGAAGGCTTTGCTTTGGGTGGTGACCGTCAGCGGCGGCGAGTTGGCGGACGTGCCGCCCGGGTTATCGGCGCTGCCGAACGAGACGTTGGCGGTCGGCTGGAACGGCGGGTTGCCGCCCAGGAAGATCGAGTCGCTCACGCCCAAACGGGTGAAGAAGCGGCCGATGCCGGCGCGGATCACGTTCTTGTCGCTGATCTGATAAGCCAGGCCCACGCGCGGCTGGTAATCGCCCCACTGAATGTCCGAGTAGTGATTGTTCACGCCGCGGAACAGATAGTTGAGGCTGGGGTTCGAGGCCTCGGGGAAGCGGCCCTGGGCCGAGGACGGCCAGCCGCTGCCTGGGATCACCATTCCGTTGTACTTGTCACCCGAGCCGGCAACGACCAGTCCGGTCTTGGGATCGACGGTTACAGCGTTGGCGGGATCATAGTAAGTCGGGTCGAAGACCGCCATATTGCCCCACAGCGCGTGGTAAGGCACGATCACGCTGTAGCGCAGGCCGTAGTCGAGGTGCAGTTTCTGGCTGACCTTCCAACCGTCCTGCGCGAACGCTTCGTACATGCTGCCGCGGAAGATGGTGTAGGCGCGCTGGCCCAGTTCGGAATACGTGTCGAACAGGCCGAGGGCTGCGTTGGCGGCCGCGTTGCCGGTGGTTGGCTGGCCGGAGCGCGTATCGGTGAAGGAGAACTGCCCGTTCTGGTTGTTGGTGCAGGTGGGGCACGCCGAAACGTTGATCTCGTCGTTGTCGTTCTCGCCAGACTTCTCGTACAGGAAGCCGAACTTCAGCGTGTGGCTGCCCTTGACCCAGGTGAAGCTGTCGGAAAAGTCCCAGATCGGCCCCGCCGAATGGGACGGGTACGGACCGCCGCTCAGGCCGGAGAAGCTGGTCATGTTGACGGTCGGGATGCGGGTCGGAATCAGCTTGCCCTGCGGGAAGATGTAGGGATAGTTGATGCCGACCGTGGTGCGATCCAGGAAGTTCGCCTGGTCCACCGGGATATACACGTCGTCGAGACTGAAGGTGGCGAGGAATTCATTCACCTTGTTGGCGCTGATGGTCCAGACGTGGCTCAGGGAGTTGGTCTGGTTGGGACGGTTGAAGAATTTCGGAGTCTCGTTGGTCCCGCCGTCGAGAGGCTGGTATTCCCAGAAGGAGTAGTTCATGCGGCGGAACTGCAGGCGCTGCCGGTCGGTGATGTTGAAGTCGGCCGATAGCGTGTCCTTGCGCTGGTTTTGCGGGTGCCGCGCGGTCAGGTACCACGTCTGGCTGCCATTGATCGGGACCGCCAGGTTAGGCTTCGGCCAGGCATTCAGAATACCGATGCCGTTGGGGCTGAGCTGGCTCTTGGGAATGATGTTGCCGGGATACGGAATGCCGGTATTCGGATCTTTGATCTGAACGACCTTGCCGTAGTAGAAATTGCTCGGGTTGAGCAGTTCGCTGAAATCACCCTGCCGCATGAGCATGGAGGGAACGGTCTGGGAGGCGGTATCGGTGTAGCGGTAGCGCACCCATTCCTGGCCCCAGTACCAGAAGATCTTGCTCTTATCGGTGTTGAACTTTCCCGGGATGTAGAGCGGCCCGCCGATGTTGTAGCCGAACTGGTTGTAGGTGATGGGCGCCACGAAGTTTTGCCCCGGCGTATTATTGCGGCCCCAGGAATTGGCATTGAAAACCGTGTTGCGAACGTAGTCGTAAGCCGCGCCGTGGAAATCCTGGGTGCCGCTCTTGGTGATGATGCGGATCTGACCGCCCGCGGAACGCCCGTACTCGGCGGCGTAGTTCGCGGTGAGAATCTGGATTTCCGACGTGGAGTCCACATCCGCAGAGCCGAGGCTGGTTCCGTTGGACCGGGTACGAACGGCGGGGGCGCCGTCGTAAGTGATGAGGCTATCCTGGGTGCGGGCGCCGTTGATGTTGCTGGGGCCCTGGCTGAACGCGAACGACAAGCCCGAGAGGTTTCCGCCACGGGTGCCGGGCACCAGGTTGGCCATGAAGATCGGGTTGCGGCCGTTCAACTCGAGACTGTCGATCTGCTGCCGGGTGACGTTGCGCTGCACGGAAGCGGACTCGGTTTGCAGGTTCTGGGCCGTAGCCGTAACTTCCACAGTCTCGGTGGCGGCGCCGACCGCGAGCTGAGCATCCACGGCCAGCGTGGCGCTCGGATCCAGCTTGTTGCTGCCGCTGTCAAACTTCTTGAATCCCGCCGCTTCCACCGACACGGAATATAAGCCGGGGGGCAGGCTGGGAACGATGTAGTAGCCGGACTCGTTGGTCGTGGCTTGACGTTCGAGACCGCTCTGATTCTTAACTGTGACTTTCGCGTTGGGAACCGTCGATCCACTCGGGTCTTTGACGAACCCCGAAATGGAACCGAGGTCCGATTGGCTGAACGCGAGGACCGCGGCCAGCACAGTCATCAGCGCCATGTAGAGCACGCGCCGAGAACACACTTGGTTCATTCGATTTCTCCTTCAGACACTTGATTGGTGTTGTCGATTGTTGTTTTCGCCCCAAGCACCTCCCTCTTCGAGGTGCAGGGCTGTAGTTACAGCGTGAAGGAATGAAAAGGAACGCCACACGACAGGACCGCCATCCGTACCGGATGGCCACGGGGAACGAAGCCAAATGAGACATATCCTCCCGGCCCACAATGTGGCCGACCTCTAAATTCCCCTATTCCCGATGTGTATCTTTTTATCACAGAACGGCGTTGATTTCACGTACTGGGGGTCTGGAAACGGTGAAATCTCCGTTTCGAACACGAAAAAATCGCGAATCACCGCCAAGCGAGTGTAAATGCAGATACTCTTCTATTTTTCATAGGACGAATATTCCAGTGATCGTAGAAAAGCCAGGGATCCCGGAAACGAAAAAGGCCCACCCGGGAGAATCCGGGTGGGCCTAAGGTCAGAGACGGATCTGTCTTAGAAGTACAGGCGCAGCGAGAGTTGCATGTTGCGCACGTCGTTGCTCTTGCCGGTAACCTTGCCGAACGAGGAACTGGTCGGGTTGAAGTTCGCACCGTTCCAGTTGGGATGGTTCAGGACGTTAAACGCCTCGGCGCGGAACTGCAGGCCGGCTCTCTCGGTAATGGAAAACTTCTTGAAGAGACCGACGTTCCAGTTCCAGAAGCCGGGGTTGTGGATGATGTTGCGGATGTTCTTCTGCGTCGTGAAGGTGCCCTTCGCCGGTTGCGTGAAGATCGGGTTTCCGCTGGAATCCTTCGTGGCGAACCAGTAGTATGGATCCGACGAGCCGTTCAGCGCCGCCTGGCCCACGACGTCCGGAATCTGGCTGTGGGCCCAGAATTGGCCACCGCCCGACATGCTGCCGTCCTGGCCGACACCGGCATAGTCCGTGTTGACCGCGACGCTCGAAGGCGTGCCGGTCTGGGCTTGCCAGATGCCGCTCAACTGCCACCCGCCGAGCGCCTTCCCGGCGAAGTTAGTCTGGTTCCGGAAGAATGGCAGCTCGTACATGTAGCTGGCGATGAAGATGTGGCGGACGTCATAATCCGCTTGACCCCAGAGATTGCTGGCGTCGTAGGTGTTCGGGATGATGTCGCGCTGGGCGGAGCCGTCGTCCATCATCTTCGAAAGCGTGTAGGCGATCCCATACGTCAACCCGTGCGAGAAGCGCTTGTTCAGGCTGATCTGCAGGGAGCTGTAGAGCGAGCGACCGATATTGTCCGATTCGCGAATGGAGTTGTAGCCCTTATAGGGGCGAAGCGCGTCGAGGTTCACTCCCGGGTTTGCGAGTACCGTGGCGATGGTCGGCTGGTTAATATCGGCTTCGCGCTGCTGGTGCAGACCGCGCCGCGCGACGTAACCGACCGACAGCATGTGGTCCGCCGGGAGTTGGCGTTCGAAGGTCGCGTTCCAGGCCCAGGCTTCGGGATTTTTGAAAGCCTTGCTCTGGGTGGTGACCGTCAGCGGCGGCGCATTGGCGGAGGTGCCGCCCGGGTTGTCCGCGCTGCCGAACGATACGTTGGCCGTCGGCTGGAACGGCGGGTTGCCGCCCAGGAAGATCGAGTCGCTCACGCCCAGGCGGGTGAAGAAGCGGCCGATGCCGGCGCGGAACACGTTCTTATCGGAGATCTGGTAGGCCAGGCCGATGCGCGGCTGGATGTCGTTCCACTGGATATCCGAATAATGATTGCTCGCGCCACGGAACAGGTAGTTGAGGCTGGCGTCCGAAGCCTCCGGGAACCGGCCCTTGGCGGAATCCGGCCAACCGGTACCTGGGATGACCATACCGTTGTATTTGTCTCCACTTCCGGCGATGACCAGTCCGGTCTTGGGATCGATATGGACGGCCTTCGAGGCATCGTAGTATTTCGGATCGAAGACGGCCATATTGCCCCACAGGGCGTGATAGGGAACGATCACGCTGTAGCGCACGCCGTAGTCGATGTGCAGCTTCTGGTTGACTTTCCAGCCATCCTGCGCGAACGCTTCGTACATGCTGCCGCGGAAAATGGTGTATGCGCGCTGGCCGAGTTCGGAGTAGGTATCGAACAGGCCCAGGGCCGCATTTGCAACCGCGTTACCGGTGGTCGGCTGGCCGGAGCGCGTATCGGTGAACGAGAACTGCCCGTTCTGGTTGTTGGTGCAGGTCGGGCACGCCGAAACGTTGATTTCGTCGTTGTCATTCTCACCCGACTTCTCGTAATTGAAGCCGAACTTCAGCGTGTGGCTTCCCTTAATCCAGGTGAAGCTGTCGGATAGGGTGTAGATCGGTCCCGCGGAGTGCGACGGATACGGGCCGCCGTTCAGACCGTTGAAGCCGGTCATGTTGACGGTGGGGATACGGGTCGGGATCAGCTTGCCCTGCGGGAAGATGTAGGGGTAGTTGATGCCCACCGAGGTGCGATCGAAGAAGTGGGCCTCGTCTACCGGGATGTACACATCGTCAAGGCTGACGGTGGCGAGGAGTTCGTTCACCTTGTTGGCGCTGATGGTCCAGACGTGGCTGAGAGAGTTGGTCTGGTTCGGGCGATCGAAGAACTTCGGAGTCTCGCCCGGAGTACCATCGAGGGGCTGGTATTCCCAGAATGCATAATTCATGCGGCGGAACTGCAGGCGCTGCCTGTCGGTGAGGTTGAAGTCGGCCGACAGCGTGTCCTTCCGCTGGTTCTGCGGGTGGCGGGCAGCGATGTAGAAGTACTGGGCGCCGTTGATCGGGGTGGCCAGGTTCGGCTTCGGCCAGGCATTCAGAATGCCGATGCCGTTGGGGCTGAGCTGGCTCTTCGGGATAATGTTGCCAGCATAGGGCACACCGGTATTAGGATCCTTGATGGTGATTACCTTGCCGTAGTATACATTGCTCGGATTCAGCAGTTCGCTGAAATCGCCCTGCCGCATCAGCATGGACGGAACGGTCCAGTTGCTCGAGTCGGTGTAGCGATAGCGAACCCATTCCTGTCCCCAATACCAGAAGATCTTGCTCTTGTCCTTGTTAAATTTGTTCGGAATATAGAATGGACCGCCGATGTTGTAACCGAACTGGTTGTAGGTGATGGGAGCCGCATCGGTTTGGCCCGGCGTGTGATTGCGGGTCCAGGTGTTGGCGTTGAAGACGGTGTTGCGGACGTAATCGTATGCAGCGCCGTGGAAATCCTGGGTGCCGCTCTTGGTGATGATGCGGATCTGGCCGCCCGCGGACCGTCCGTATTCCGCGGCGTAATTCGCTGTCAGAATCTGGATTTCCGAGGTCGAGTCCACATCCGCGGAGCCGAGGCTGGTGCCGTTGGAACGGGTACGCACGGCCGGAGCGCCATCATAGGTGATGAGGCTGTCCTGGGTGCGGGCGCCGTTGATGTTGCTGGGGCCCTGGCTGAATGCGAAAGACAGACCGGAGAGGTTGCCGCCGCGAGTGCCGGGGACCAGGTTAGCCATGAAGATCGGGTTGCGGCCGTTCAGTTCGAGACTGTCGATCTGGCTCCGGGTGACATTGCGCTGCACGGAAGCCGATTCCGTCTGCAGCGTCTGGGCCGTAGCCGTGACCTCGACTGTTTCAGTCGCAGCGCCAACCGCGAGTTGGGCGTCTACCGCCAGGGTAGAACTCGGGTCCAGCTTGTTGCTGGCGCTTTCAAACTTCTTGAACCCCGCCGCTTCCACCGACACGGCATAGACGCCGGGGGGAAGACTGGGGACGATATAGTAGCCGGACTCGTTGGTCGCAGCTTGACGTTCGAGACCGCTCTGATTCTTAACCGTGACTTTTGCGTTCGGAACCGTGGATCCGCTCGGGTCCTTTACGAACCCCGAGATGGAACCGAAGTCCGATTGGCCGAACGCTATGACTACGGCGAGTAGAGCCATCAGCGCCGTGTAGAGCACGCGCCGAGAACACACTTGGTTCATTCATTTCTCCTTCAGACGTTTGTCTCACTTACTGTTGAAGCGTTGTTGAAGCGCATAGACTCCAACTTCCGACCCCACGGAGTACAGCCTTCTCAGACCGGGGGCACACTTCCGAGGCACATGAAACAAATGGAGACCAGAACCGCGGGGGAGAACTGCTTGCGAATACACCCAAACTCAATAAGGCCACTCAGGACCTCACACCCCTGCAGCGAGGAACCTCTCATCTGCTTTTCACCCGTGGCTTGTTTTTATCACAAATCAGGTCTGAATACCAGCGTTCTGAAGTTAAAGTTCAGTGAGAGCCGCCATGAGCTCAAAACTTTCATTTACTGGAGGTTACAGTGTGAAGATCTTCCAGATTTCATAGATTTTGAGGGCTCCCGAATGGGGGCTTTCCGGGTGGCTCAGATGGGGGCGAAAAGCAGAGAAAGGTACCTGTAGTACACTCTGTCAATGACGTCTCGCATGGTGCTCCCCCGGACTCTCCTCCTTGCCGCCGCCTTGTCCGGGTGCTCGCTCTACGCGCAAACCACAACCGCGATCACGACGCCCAAAGAGGCGCTCGGATTCAATCTCGGCGACGATTATATGGTTGCGAACTATAGCCAGCTCGAAGCCTACTGGAAGAAGCTGGCCAGCGAATCCGACCGCATGAAGCTGGTCGACATCGGTCCCACCGCGGAGGGCCGCCGGCAATACATGGCAGTCATCTCTTCCCCTGCGAATATCCGGAACCTCGAACACTACCGGGAAATCTCGCAGAAGCTGGCCCAGGCCGAAGGGGTAACCGAGGACCAGGCGCACGCCCTGGCGCGCGAGGGCAAAGCCGTAGTGTGGATCGACGGCGGGCTGCACGCCAGCGAGTCGGTGGGCTCGCAGCAGCTTATGGAGATGGTCTACCAGATGGTGAGCCGCACGGATCCCGAGACCATGCGGTTTCTGAATGACGTCATCCAGCTCTACGTGCTGGCCAACCCGGACGGCCAGGAATTGATCGCCAACTGGTACATGCGCGGCTCGGAAGATCCCCACGCGCCCCTGCGTCCGGAGCGCGAGCGCACCATGAACAGCCTGCCGCGGCTCTACGCCAAGTATATCGGGCACGACGACAACCGCGACTTCTACATGTCGAACATGCCCGAGACCACCAACATGAACCGGGTGCTTTTCCACGAGTGGTTTCCGGAGATCATGTACAACCACCACCAGACCGGGCCGGCCGGAGCGGTGATCTTCATGCCGCCGTTCCGCGACCCCTTCAACTACAACTTCGACCCGCTGGTGCCGCTCGGAATCGAAATGGTGGGCACGGCCATGCACAGCCGCCTGGTGGCGGAAGGCAAGGGCGGGAGCGCCATGCGCAGCGGCGCGAACTACTCCACCTGGTGGAACGGCGGCCTGCGCACGGTCACGTATTTCCACAATATGATCGGAATCCTCACCGAAATCATCGGCAATCCGACTCCCATGAGCATCCCGCTGGTGGCCGAGAAACAGTTGCCGCAGGGCGATTGGCCGATGCCCATCGCACCGCAAACGTGGCACTACCGGCAGTCGATCGAGTACGAGATCACGAACAACCGCGCCATCCTCGACCTGGCGTCGCGCTATCGCGAGACCTGGCTATTCAACATCTGGCGGATGGGGGAGAATTCGATCGAGAAGGGCAGCCGCGACAACTGGACGGTCACTCCCAAGCGGATCAAGGCGCTCGAAGAGGCCGCGGCTTCCGAGGCCCCGGTCCAGAACGGGCGGGGCGGGCGGGGCGGGGCAGGCGCGGGGGGCTTCGGAGCACGCATACTGCCCACCGATCTTTATGCCAAGGTTCTACACGACCCGAAGATGCGCGATCCCCGCGGTTACATTATTCCTTCCGACCAGGCCGACTTCCCCACCGCCACGGAGTTTGTCAATGC
Source organism: Bryobacterales bacterium (assembly GCA_963778675.1). Classification (GTDB taxonomy): domain Bacteria; phylum Acidobacteriota; class Terriglobia; order Bryobacterales; family Bryobacteraceae; genus CAWCDJ01. The sequence continues at coordinate 382,030 of CAVZVI010000013.1, read as the reverse complement.
GCTACTGAAGAACGGCATCACCGTGATGAGGGCCAGCGCGCCATTCACCGTGGAGGGCAAGAGCTACCCGGCCGGCTCTTACGTGGTGAAGACCGCGCAGGCATTCCGCCCGCACATCATGGACATGTTCGAGCCGCAGGACCACCCCAACGATTTCCGCTACCCGGGCGGGCCGCCGGTTCCGCCCTACGACATCACCGGCTGGACCCTGGCCATGCAGATGGGGGTGCAGTACGACCGCGTTCTGGACGGCTTCGACGGACCCTTCACCAGGATCGATGGCCTGCTCGAACCGCCGCCGGCCGCGGTCACCGGGCCGTCGAGCCCCGCCGGCTACCTGATCAGCCACCGCATCAACAATTCGTTCAAGCTGGTGAACCGCCTGCTTAAGGCGAAGGCGGATGTGTACTGGCTCGGCAAGGACACCGACAAACTGGGTGCGGGCGCCATCTGGGTGCCGAACTCGGCGGCGGCGCGGCCGGTTCTCGCCGATGCCGCCCGGGAACTCGGGGTTCCGGTGATGGCGGTGGCCAAGGCGCCCGGCGGTCCGGCGCTCAAGCTAAAGCCGGTCCGGATCGGCCTGTACGATCAGTATGGCGGCTCCATGCCCTCCGGCTGGACGCGCTGGCTCTTCGAGCAATACGAATTCTCTTTTGAGAAGGTCTTCCCCGCGGCCCTGGACGCGGGCGACCTGAAGAACAAGTTCGACGTGCTGGTATTTCCCGACGGCGCGATTCGGCGCGGCGGCGCGGGCGGACGCGGCATGGGAGGCGGTCGGGGCGGTTTCGGCGCGCCGAATCCAGAGACCTTGCCGGCGGAGTACCGCGGCTGGCTGGGCCGCATCACCGACGAAAAGACCATGCCGCAACTCAAGAAGTTTGTCGAATCGGGCGGCACAATCGTGACGATCGGCAGCTCCACCAGCTCCGCCGACGAATTCGGCATCCCGGTGAAGAACTACCTCACAGAGATCGGTGCAGACGGCAAGGAACATCCGCTGCCGCGCGACAAGTTCTTCATTCCGGGTTCGCTGCTCAAGGTCAACGTGGATAACACCAACCCACTGGCCTACGGAATGCCCTCGCAGGTGGACGTCTTCTTCGACAGCAGCCCGGTGATGAAACTGGAGCCGAACGCGGAGTTGAAGCATACGTCGGCGGTCGCCTGGTTCAGCGGCCCGAATGTGCTGGACAGCGGGTGGGCCTGGGGGCAGCAGTACCTGGACGGCGGGACAGCGGTAGCCGAAGCGTCGGTGGGCGAAGGAAAGGTGGTTCTGCTCGGGCCGGAAGTTGCCTTCCGCGCGCAGCCCCACGCCACGTTCAAGCTGCTGTTCAACGGCCTGTATTACGGCAGCGCGAAGGAAACGACGCTACCTTAGGTGTTCCACATTACCTACCCCGCAGCATCACACGCGCACAATTGTAGCCGGGCGCGCCCATGACGCCGCCTCCCGGATGCGCGCCCGAGCCGCATAGATACAGGCCCGGGACCGGCGTGCGGTACCGCGCGTATCCGGCCACGGGGCGCATCACGAACATCTGGTCGAGGCTCATCTCACCGTGGAAGATGTTGCCGCCGGTGATGCCGAAACGGCGCTCCAGGTCGAGCGGGGTGAGCACCTGGCGGTGCTCGATGATCTGCCGGATGTTCGGCGCGTACTCCTCGATCAATGAAATGACGCGATCGCCGAAGGATTCGCGCAGCTCGTCCCATGTGCCTTCGCGCAGCGTGTAGGGCGCATATTGCAGGAAGATCCCCATGATGTGCTTTCCCGGTGGAGCGAGGGACGGGTCGTACATGGTCGGCACGGTGAGTTCGAGCAAAGGGCGCATCGAGGGCCTCCCGTACTTCGCATCGTCCCAGGCGCGTTCCACGTAATCGATGTTCGGGCAGATGTGCATGGTGGCGCGATGGTGCGGCCCGGGAGCGCCGGGATAGGCCGCGAACTCCGGCAGGCCGTTCAGCGCCAGGTTGATCTTGCAACTCGTGCCTTCGATGCGGAAACTGCGGATAGAGGCCACGAAATCCGGCTCGAGATGCCGCTCCTCGACGAGGCGCAGAAAGGTGACCTTGGGGTCGAGGTTGGAGGCGATCATCGACGCCTCGATCTCTTCCCCGCTTTCGAGCAGCCACCCCGTAGGCCCGGTTGCCGCGCACCAGCACGCGGGCAACCGCTGCGCCGGTCCGGATTTCCGCGCCCTTCGCCCTGGCGGCAGCGGCAATCGCCTCCGAGACCGCACCCATTCCGCCGCGCACGAAACCCCACAGGCCGCGGTGGCCGGCCACCCCGCCCATGCAATGATGCAACAGAATGTAAGCCGTGCCCGGGGAGCGCGGACCGCCGTTGGCGCCGATCACGCCGTCGGTGGCCAGCGTGACCTTCACTTCATCCGATTCGAACCATTCGTCCAGGAACTCGGCGGCGCTGGCGGTGAAGATCTTGACCAACGCGACCATGTCCTTGGGGCTGAGGCCGCGCATGCGGCCGGCGAGCTTCAGATATTCGACGAACGCCCCCAACCCGGAAGGAGGGAACGGCGGCGGGATCGTAAGCAGCAGTCCTTCCACCACTTGCGAGATTCGCTCGAGCTGGTCTTCGTAGGCGGGGTACGCCCCGGCATCGCGCCTGGAGAATTTCGCGATCTCGTCCAGGGTCTTTGCGCGGTCCTGCCACATGAAAAAATGGCGGCCGTCCGGGAAGACGGAAAAGAACGCGGGGTCTTTGGCGTCGACGCGATAGCCGAAGCGTTCCAGGTCCAGTTCACGGACGATGCGCTCCTGCATCAGGCTTGAAAGATAGGCCGCGGTGGAGACGCGATATCCCGGCCAGATCTCCTCGGTGACGGCGCAGCCGCCGACCAGGTCGCGCCGCTCGAGCACCAGTGTCTTACGGCCGGCGCGCGCCAGATAGGCGGCCGTTACCAGGCCGTTGTGCCCGCCGCCGATGATGATGGCGTCGTATCGAGGCATGGATCAGCGCTTCCGGAACACCACCACCCCGAGCGGCGGCAGGGTGACCGCAATGCTGTGCTTGCGGTTGTGCTTGGGGACGGGGCGGGACGCGACCGCCCCGCCGCTGCCGAAATTCGAGCCGCCGAAGACCTCCGCATCGGTGTTCAGGATCTCCTGGTAGAAGCCCTCCTCCGGCACGCCGAACTCGTAGCGCGGGCGCGCCAACGGGGTGAAGTTGCAGCAGACCAGGAGGAAGTCCGATCGGGTCCTCGGCGCGCCGCAGGAAGGCGATCACCGAGTTTTCCGCGTCGTGAAAGTCCACCCACTCGAAGCCGGTGTAGTGGAAATCCACCTGGTAGAGCGCGGGGTTGGCGCGGTAGATGCGGTTCAGCTCGCGCATCAGCGCCTGCAGTTTGCGATGGTAATCGAACTGCAGCAGCTCCCAGCGCACGCCGGCGTTGTAATTCCACTCTTCGCGCTGGCCGATCTCCTGGCCCATGAAGAGCAGCTTCTTGCCGGGGTGCATCCACATGTACGCCAGAAAGGCGCGGGCGTTGGCGAACTGCTGCCACTCGTCGCCCGGCATTTTGTTCACCAGCGACCCCTTGCCGTGAACGACTTCGTCATGCGAAATGGGCAGCACGAAATTCTCGGTGAACGCGTACAGCAGGCTGAAGGTGATGTGGTTGTGCTCGAATTTGCGGTAGACGGGATCCTTCGCGAAATAATCGAGCATGTCGTGCATCCACCCCATGTTCCATTTCATGGTGAAGCCGAGCCCGTTCAGGTAGACCGGCTTCGAGACGCCGGGAAACGCGGTGGACTCCTCGGCGACGGTGAACGCGCCAGGAACCTGGTGGGCCAGCTCGTTGAACTGGCGGAGGAAGTCGATAGCCTCCAGGTTTTCGTTGCCGCCGTACTGATTGGGGATCCACTCGCCGGGCTGCCGCGAGTAATCCAGGTAGAGCATGGAGGCCACGGCATCCACGCGCAGGCCGTCGATGTGATACTCCTTCAGCCAGAAGAGCGCGTTGGAGACCAGGAACGTGCGAACCTCGTTGCGCCCGTAGTTGAAGATGAGGGTGCCCCAGTCGCGGTGCTCGCCCTTGCGCGGGTCGGCGTGCTCGTAAAGCGCCGTGCCGTCGAAGAATACGGGGCCGTGCGCGTCTTTGGGAAAGTGCGCCGGCACCCAGTCGGCAATGACGCCGATACCCGCCTGGTGACAGGTATCCACGAAGAACTTGAAATCGTCGGGCGTCCCGAAGCGCGAGGTGGGCGCGTAGTATCCGATCACCTGGTAGCCCCACGAGCCGGAGAAGGGATGCTCCATGGGCGGCAGCAGCTCGAGGTGGGTATAGCCCATGATCCGCGCGTATTCCACGAGCTTGACCGCCATTTCGCGGTACGTCAGCGGCTGACCCTGGGGGCCGCGCATCCACGATTCGAGATGCACCTCGTAGACGGAAATCGGGGAGCGCAGCCAGTCCACCTTGCCGCGCGCCTCCATCCACGCCGCGTCTCCCCACTGGTACTTGCGAAGGTCCCAAACCACGCGAGGCCGATTTCGGAGGCACTTCGCAGTAGAACGCGTACGGGTCGGCCTTGAGCTGCTGGTAGCCCGCGAATCGCGAGCGCACGTGATACTTGTATGCGGCGCCTTCACCCATCCCCGGGATGAACAGCTCCCAGACGCCGCCGTTGCGCCGCCGCATGGGGTGGCGCCGGATGTCCCAATCGTTGAACTCGCCGGCCAGCGTGACACTTTCGGCATTGGGCGCCCACACGGCGAAGCGCACTCCGGAAACGCCCGCCGATTCGGTCAGGTGCGCGCCGAGGGCGTGCCAGGCCTCGTGCAGCGTACCCTCGGCGTGCAGGTACAGATCCGTGTCGGAGAGTTGCGGGCCGTAGCGGTAGGGGTCGTCGAGATCGACTTCGTCGCCGCTCCACAGCTTCGCCAGAATCCGGTAGGCGGCGGGTTCGCCCGCGAGCGCGGCGCAGAAGAAGCCTTCTGCGTGCCTCTTCTGCATCTCCACCCTCTGGCCGCCGGCTAAGACAGCGGCGGACTCGGCCTGCGGCAGAAACGCCCGCACCTCCCAACGCGCCTGCTTGCCTCTCTTGCGGACGCTGTGCGGTCCGAGGATGCGAAATGCATCGCCGTGATATCCGCCTACGATCGATTCAATCTCTTCAACGGTCATGAGAGTCTAATAGACAAGTATGGACGATTTCCTCCTGGAAATGCCCAAAGCCGAGCTGCATCTGCACCTTGAAGGATCAGTGGAACCCGAGACGCTGTACGAGTTGGACAGCTCCACTCCGCTCGACGAGCTGCGCGGTCTCTATTCCTATCGTTCGTTCGACGACTTCCTCAAGACGTTCGGCGAAGTGGGCAAGCGCCTGCGGGGGCCGGAGGACTACGCCCTGATCACGCGCAGGCTGCTGGAGCGGCTGGCGGCGCAGAACGTGAGGTATGCGGAGATCATTCTCGCGGCCGGTGTGGTGCTGTGGAAGCGGCACGAGTTCGCACCGATTTTCGACGCTGTGCGCGAAGCCGCGGCCGGATCCCCCGTCGAGGTGCGATGGATTCTCGACGCCGTGCGGCAATTCGGCGCGGACCACGTGATGCAAGTCGTCGAACTGGCGGCCGAACGTGTGGACCAGGGAGTCGTTGCCTTCGGCATCGGCGGCAGCGAGGAGCGCGGGCCGGCTGAATGGTTCGGCGAAGCCTTCGCGGCGGCTCGGCGCGCCGGCCTGCGGCTCACCGCGCACGCCGGCGAGGGCACCAGCGCGCGTTCCGTTTGGGCCGCGCTCGAACTGGGGGCGGAGCGGATCGGGCATGGCATCTCTTCGATCGAGGACCCCGCGTTGGTGCGGCACCTGCGCGACCATGCGATCCCGCTCGAAATCTGCGTGACGAGCAACCTGGTCACGGGCGTGGTGAAGCGGCTGGAAGACCATCCGCTGCGGCGGCTATACGATGCGGGGGTCCCCGTCGTGCTCAACACCGACGATCCCGCCATGTTCCGCTGCACGCTGACTGGGGAGTACGAACTGGCCGCGCGAGCGTTCGGCTTCACGGAACCGGAACTGCGCGCGATCGCGGAAAACGGGTTTCGCTTCGCATTTTCCCTTTCCTAGCGCGGCTTCCGCATCAGCCATACCAGGGGGGACGCGACCGCCAGCAGAATCGCGATGAGGCGGAATCCATCGAGATAGCTGAGAACCGTGGCGGAGCGCTGCACTTCCTGGTAAAGGATCGCCAGCGCCTGCCGGGCAGCCGTGACCGGCCCGGCGCCTTGCCGCTCCAGCGCCTTTCCGAGAGCAGTCCGGGCGTTGGCCAACATTGGCCCGTGATTCGCGAGTGTGGTTGTCAGGCGGACCTGGTGGAACTGCTGGCGGCGCGCCACGATCGTCGTCAGGATCGAAATTCCCACCGCGGAACCGACGTTGCGGCTGAACGCAATCAGGCTGGTCGCGTATCCCATCTCCTCGGCGGCAATCGGATCGACGGTGATGGTGGCCAGCGGCACGAACAGGAACGACAGCCCGGCGCCCATCACCATCTCCGGAACCACGAAATTCCACGGCCCGGCCTCGAGGTTCAGAAAGGAAAACTGGTATGCGCCCACCGCTGAAACCAGCAGGCCGGCGAAGATCATGCCGCGCATGTCCCAGCGCCTGCCGATCAGGTAGCCGGCGACGGGCATCGCCACCATCGTGGCGATACCTCGCGGGGCGTTCCACAATCCGGCCGTCACCGCCGGGAAGCCGAGCAGGGTCTGCATAAAGAGCGGCAGCAGCACGATGCTGCCGTACAGGCCGAAGAACAGGACGAGCGAGAAACCGGTCCCCACGGCAAAGGTACGGTGCCGGAACAGACGGAGGCGCACGACCGGTTCGGACGTTCTCAATTCCCAGATGACGAACGCAATCAGCCCCGCTGCCGCGATCACCGCCATCACCGTAATGAAGTGCGAGGCGAACCAGTCGTCCTCCTGACCCTTGTCGAGCATGATCTGCAGCGCCGCGACACCGGTGACCAGCATTCCCATTCCCCAGTAGTCGATTCTGCGCGTGATCCGGCGGATATAGGGTGGATCGAAGACGAAGGCCTCGACGAGAATCAGGCCCAGGATGCATACCGGAACATTGAGAAAGAAAACCCAGCGCCAGGAGTAGTTGGTGGTCAGCCATCCGCCCAGCACCGGCGCCACGATCGGAGCCACCACGATGCCGATACCGAAGAACGCCATGGCATGCCCGCGCTCTTCGTGGGGAAAGGTTTCGAGGAGAATGGCGCGCGTGGTGGGTTGCAGCGACCCGCCCGCCGCGCCCTGCAGCACGCGGAACAGGATCAACAGCGGCAGGGTCGGCGCCAACCCGCAGCAGACGCTCGCCGCGGTGAATCCGATCACCGCCATGATCAGCAGCCGCTTGCGCCCGAAGTAGCTCGCCAGCCACCCCGAGAGAGGCAGAACGATGGCGTTGGAAACCAGGTAGGAGGTCAGGACCCAGGTGGCTTCATCGACCGAGGCGGAGAGATTCCCGGCGATATACGGCAGGCTGACATTCACCGCCGAGGTATCCACCAACTCCATGATCGCGCTCGCCATGACGGCGAACGCCACAAGCCAGCGCCCGAGCTTCGGGTTTGCCTCCAGTACCTTGGGGGCCATTCTGCTCGCGACGGGTGACAGTGCTTCCCCTACAGCCCAGCCAGCACTTCAGCAGCGTGCCCGGCGGCTCTAACTTTGGAATAGACCTTCTCGATCTTTCCATCCGGGCCTATGACGAACGTGCTGCGCTCGATGCCCATCACTTTCCTGCCGTACATGTTCTTCTCTTTCCAAACACCGAATGCCTGCGCGGCCGCCTTATCCGGGTCGGCCAGGAGGGTGAAGGGCAGAGTGTACTTGTCTTTGAATTTTGCCTGCGCGGCGGATTTATCGGGAGAGACGCCCACGATGGAAACGCCCCTCTTAGCGAACGCTTTGATGCCGTCGCGAAACTCGCACGCTTCGACGGTGCACCCGGGGGTATCGGCCTTGGGATAGAAGTAGAGAACTACCCGCTTGCCTTTCAGGTCCGAGAGCCGAAACGCCTCCCCGGTTTCCGTCTGAAGCTCGATATCGGGTGCCTGGTCGCCTTCCTTCAGCATATTTGTGTTCCTCCGAGCCTGCGCTTGAGCAGGTCGGTCACCACCGTTACATTAGCCTGCCCGCGTGTTGCGCGCATGGCCTGGCCCACCAGAAAATTGAGAACCGTCGTCTTGCCGCCGCGGTATTGCTCCACCTGCCTGGGGTTCATCGCGATCACTTCATCGATCACCTTTTCGAGTTCGGCGGTGTCGCTGATCTGTTTGAGCCCTTCTCTTTCCAGAATGACAGCAGCCGGCTCCCCGGTGGAGAACATTTTCGGGAATATCTGCTTAGCGAGTTTCCCGGAGATCTCTCCTGCGGCGATCCGTTTCACCAGGTCGCCCAGGTTTCCAGCGCTGACGGGCGAGTCGCCGATCTCCCTGCCCTCGGCTTTGAGCAGGCCCATCAGGTCGCCCATCACCCAGTTGGCCGCCGTCTTCGGATCTCCCGAGACGCGCGCCGCAGTCTCGAAGTATTCGCTCGAGGCGCGGGTGGCGGTGAGCACTTCGGCGTCGTATTCGCGCAGTCCGAACTCCGCGATGAAGCGCGCCCGCTTGCTCGCCGGCAACTCGGGCATCGCGGAGCGGATCTCCGCCAGCCAAGCCTCGCTTACGCGCAGCGGCACCAGGTCCGGTTCGGGAAAGTACCGGTAGTCGTGTGCGTCTTCCTTGCTGCGCATGCCGAAGGTCTCGCCAAGGTCGGGGTTATAAAGGCGCGTCTCCTGAATCACCCTGCCGCCGCTTTCGAGGAGCGCCACCTGGCGCGCGATTTCATAATCCAGAGCCTGCTTCAGGAACCGGAACGAATTCAGGTTTTTCACCTCGGCCTTGGTGCCGAATTTTTCGACCCCGCGAAGACGCACGGAGACGTTGGCGTCGCAGCGCAGATGGCCTTTTTCCATGTCGCAGGTGGAGACTTCCACGAACTGCAATACCTGCTTCAACTCGGTGAGATAGGCGTATGCTTCGTCGGAGCTGCGCAGGTCGGGTTCACTGACAATTTCGATCAGCGGCGTGCCGGAGCGATTCAGGTCCACGTAAGAGGAGCGGTCCGAATCGCGAAACCCGTCGTGAATGCTCTTGCCGGCATCGTCTTCCATGTGGACGCGCGTGATGCCGATACGCTTCGACACCCCCTCCACCACGATGTCCGCGTATCCGTGCTCGGCCAGAGGCTCATCGTATTGCGAAATCTGGTAGCCCTTGGGCAGGTCGGGGTAGAAGTAGTTCTTGCGGGCGAAACGCGATGACGGCCGGATGCGGCAGTTCAACGCAATCCCGGCCTTCACGGCGAGTTCCAACGCGCTCCGGTTCAGCACCGGCAGCGCGCCGGGCAGCCCGAGGCAGACCGGACAAACATTCGTATTAGGCGGAGCGCCGAAGCCGGCCGGACAACCGCAAAAAATCTTGGTCGCGGTAGCCAGTTGCACGTGGACTTCGAGCCCGATGACAGGCTCGTAGCGCGCGATCGCCTCGGGCGTCGCCAGGTCGAGGGCGGATGACGACATGTTGTTCTACCATTATGGCGCGGTGCGGCCGGGCTTGGGACCGAGACGCTGCTCGAGCTCGCGTACGAACTGCTGGAGCGCCTTGCGGTCGGCGTCCTGCCACTTCACGACCACGAAGTAGTTCCGAACGTAAAAGAACACGGTGTCAGCCGAAGGCCTCCAGCGCTGCGCCAGGTCAAGCGCGACTCCCGGGGCGCTCAACTGGTACAGACGGGCCTCGAGCTTGCCCGGCCCTTCATACGACGCGCTTTCGAAACGGTCGACGGCGGTGCGGGGCACGGGGTCGGGCGCTTCCGAAGCGGAGAGCGTACGCAGCGCGGTGCGATGCCAGACGCCGGCTACGGTTGGCGTGAACAGGTCCGGGGCCGGCCCGGGCGCGCGGCATGCGGCGAACGACAGGGGGAAAAGCAGCCATTTACGGCGCGTCATCAAGTCGATTCTGACACGCCCGGTGCTACCATCGCATTTATGGCGAAGTTCCGGCCGGCACGAGGGAGAAAGTCACGCGCCGCGCGCCCGCCGCAGGGCGCGGCCGCCTGCGTGGTCCTTGTGATCCTCGGTATGCTTCTGGTCATGCTCTTCTTATACTTTGTGATGCGAAATGCGAACGGATAGCCGGCAGGCAGGAGAAATGCGTCCCGTCCAGATCGAGACGGGCGTGCTAGTGACCGCGGAGGGCTCCGCGCTGATCAAGGTCGGGAGCACGCAGGTCTTGTGCGCGGCCTCGGTGGAAGACACGGTGCCGCCGTTCCTCCGGAACTCCGGGAAAGGATGGGTGACGGCGGAGTATTCCATGCTGCCCCGGGCTACCGCCAAGCGCACTCCCCGCGAAGTGACCAAGGGCCGTCCCTCCGGACGCACACACGAAATCCAGCGTCTGATCGGGCGCTCCATGCGGTCCATCGTCGATACCGCGGCGCTCGGCGAGCGCACCGTGATCGTGGATTGCGACGTGCTGCAGGCGGATGGCGGCACGCGCACCGCATCCATCACCGGCGCCTATGTGGCCCTCGCCCTGGCCCTGCGGCAGCTCGTTCACTACGGCGCGCTGCGATCGCTGCCCATTCGCGATTCGGTGGCGGCCACCAGTGTAGGATTGGTGCGCGGCGTGCCCATGCTGGACCTGTGTTACGAAGAGGATTCGCAGGCCGATGTCGATATGAACGTGGTAATGACCGGCGCCGGCAGTTTTGTGGAGGTGCAGGCGACCGCGGAGCACACGCCGTTCGACGACGCGCAGATGGCCCGCCTGCTCGAACTGGCGCGCGCCGGGATCGTCAGCCTGGTGGACGTTCAGAAGAGGGCTCTCGAGTCTTGATCCGGCTCTACTGCGCCACCGGGAATCCGGGCAAGCTGCGGGAGTTCCGCATGGCGGCGGGGCACGCCCCCGTGGATGTCGAGCTGATGCCCGGCTTCCGGGAGATCCCGCCCTGCGTCGAGGACGGCGCCACTTTCGAAGAGAACGCCATCCTGAAGGCGAGGCACTACGGGCGGCACGTTTCCGGCCTGCTGTTTGCGGACGATTCGGGCCTGGAAGTGGACGCGCTGGGCGGTGCGCCGGGCGTCTACTCCGCGCGGTTTTCCGGGCCGGAGGCGACCGACCAAGCCAACAATCGCCTGCTGCTCGAAAAGCTCCGCGGCGTGGAAGACCGCACGGCGCGGTTCGTCTGCGTCATCGCGCTGGTCGAAAACGGCGAACTGCGCGGGACCTTCCGCGGAGCGGTGGAAGGCCGCATCATCGACGACGCGCGCGGCACAGCGGGTTTCGGCTACGATCCCCTGTTCTATTGCCCGCCGTTGAACTGCACATTCGGAGAAGCCGGCGACGGCGCGAAATTCTCCGTCAGCCATCGGGGCCAGGCCCTGCGTGGGATGCTGGCCGCGTTGGCGCTGGAGTCCTAGCCCAGTTCGTGCTTCGCGAGTTTGCCGGCCAGATACTCCGACGAACGCATGGCCAGGGCCAAAATCGTCAGCGTGGGATTTTGCGAGCCTCCGGATACGAACGCGCTGCCGTCCATCACGAAGAGGTTCTTCACATCGTGCGACTGGTTGAAGGAGTTCAGCACGGATGTTTTCGGATCGGCGCCCATGCGGCAGGTGCCCAGCTCGTGAATGCTCTCGCCGGGCGGAACCATGTGGGCATGGCTGGCCACGACTTCGAATCCGGCGTCGCGGCATAGCTCGGCCGCCGTGGCGGTGGCGTCGCGCGCCATCTCGTGCTCGTTGTCGGTATAGCGATGCTCGATGTGGAGCGACGGAATGCCCCACTCGTCCTTCACTTCGGGATCGATGCGGGCATGGTTTTCGCGGCGCGGGAGCACCTCGCCCATGGTCGTCAGGTTGAAGCCGGTGTTCGATACTTCCGCCAGTTTGCGGTCGAGCGCCGTTCCGAAAAGCGGGAAGAACTTGGCATCGGGCGTGCCCCCGCTCGAAAAGTCGAAAGCATAGCCGCGCAGAAATTTCTTTTCGCCTGGCTTCAGATTGCGGAAGCGCGGGATGTAGCCGCCGCCGCCCATCAGGTTGCCCGGTCCTTTTCCGCCGCGCGCTTCGGGCACGACGCACTGCACGCAGTCCTTTACATAGAACTGGTCGAACAGATAATGGCCGAGAACGCCGCTGGAATTGGCGAGGCCGTTCGAGTTCAGAAGCAGTCGCGTGGATTCCAAGGTCGATGCGCCCACGATCAGCACGCGCGCCGGCGTATGGTATTCGCGCTTGGAATGCCGGTCGACGATGTAGACGCCGTTGACCAGGCCGGTCTTGCGATCGACAGTGATTTCGCGGGCGATGGCGTTGGGAACGATGGTGAGCTTGCCGGTGGCGAGGGCCGGGGGCAGAAGCAGGTTGGCCGAACTGGCCAGCGCCCCGGTGGCGCGGCGCGATTTGGTGGTCGGCACGCCGTGCTTTCGGGCCGACGCGATAAAGCGCTGAACGCTCAGGCTGTCGGCGGAGTTATCCTCGATGAAGTTTCCATCGGGGAGTTGCGGGAAACCTTCGCGCCGTCCGGCCACGTGGAAGAGCGGCTCGACGCGGTCGTAGTAGGGCGCGAGATCGGCATACGAGATGGGCCAGTTGTCGCCGAAGCCATCGTGGTCCCTGCCCTTGAACTCGAAGTTGCTGAGCCGCCAGGAAGCGCGGCCCCAGCGCAGCGTGCGTCCGCCAATGAGACGGATCCGCACCCAATAGTAGGGGTCGTCCGGCGGGTAGGAGTAAGGGTTCTGCTTCTCATCGGCCCAGAGGTTGGCGTCGAACTCGGAAGCCTGGGTGATGTGGGGGAAGCGCCCGGGGCGGCCGAAACCGCGATAGGGAAGGTCGTAGACGGCGCGGAGGGTGCGGCCGTTCTGGAAATCGAGAGGCGGGCCGGCGTCCAGCATGAGACAGCGAACGCCCAGGCGGCTGAGGGTGTAGGCGGCCATGCCGCCGGAAGCGCCCGAGCCGATGATGACGACGTCGTAATCGGCTTTCACTCTAGTGAAGCTATCACAATCCTGTAGAATCGATGCTGGCGGTAACAAACCACAATGCCCGATCGCTTCTCGAGATCATCTGTTGAACTGGACGTCACGGCCGGGGAACAGCCCTCGCGCGCCGTAGAGGAAGAGGATACGCCGTTCCGCATACTGTTGGCGGGAGACTTCAGCGGTCGCGCCAACCGCAGGCTGCCCGCGCAGATGGCGGGCCGCCGGCCCCGGATGGTCGATTCCGACAACCTGGATGAGGTCCTGGCGGCGATGGACGTCGGGTTGCAACTGCCGCAAGGCGCCCTGCGGTTCCGGAGCCTCGACGACTTCCACCCCGACCACATCTACGCCCAGGCAGCCGTGTTCCGGCAACTTGCGGAAGCGCGCACGAAGCCGCCTGCCGCGCCGCCACCGCCGCCTCCGCCGAGGGCGGCGTCCGCGAAATCGGAAAGGGAAGCGGGACGCGAATTGCTGGAGAGCATGCTGGCGAGCGAGGAGGAGACGGCCACTCGCGCGGCGGCCGAACCGGGCGGCCTGGCGGACTTCATCGAGCGGGTCATGACACCGCACCTGGCGGAGCGCGAAGATCCGCGGCGCCTGGAGTGGGCGGCGAAGGTCGACGAGGCGGCCGGGGAACAGATGCGTGCGGTTCTGCACCATCCGGATTTTCAGGCGCTCGAAGCGATCTGGAGTTCGGCGGCGCGCCTGGTCAGGCTGCTGCAGCCGGACACGGACCTCAAGATCTACCTGTTGGATGCAACGCTCGAGGAACTCACCGCCGGGGGCGGCGCGGCGGCGTTTGCGGGAGACTGGGCAGTGATTGCGGGCCATTTCGTCTTTGGCCAGCGTGCGGAAGATGCCGCGCGGTTGCGCGTGCTGGGAGGCATGGCCGCCAAGGCGCGCGCTCCATTCCTGGCCGAGGCATTGCCGCCGGAGGAAGCGGAACCGGGCCGGGAATGGCAGGAGCTGACGCGGTCGGCCGAGGCTCGCTGGATCGGCCTCGCGGTGCCGCGAATTCTGCTGCGGCTGCCCTATGGGAAAGCCACCTCGGCGATCGAGTCGTTCGAATTTGAAGAGATGCCGGAGAGCGTTCACCGGCATTACCTGTGGGGGAACCCGGGGTACTTCTGCGCGGGTCTGCTGGGCGAGGCGTTCCGCGACGGAGGCTGGGACCTGCGGCCGGAACGGCACCGTCAGATCGGCGGGCTGCCGGTGCACGTCTACCGGGCCGACGGGCAATCCGCCTCCAAGCCCTGCGCCGAAATCGCGATGGCGGAAAGCGACGCGGAGTTTCTGGTGGATAGCGGCCTGATGCCGGTGGCCTCGGTGCGGGATTCCGATTCGGTGGTGCTGGTGCGATGGCAATCGATTGCGGTGCCGTCAGCCAGGCTGGCGGGACGCTGGAGTTAGAGCGGAATCCGCGTCTTGTTGGATTCCAGCCACTGGTCGAAACTCTGCAGTTGCGGATTGATGGAGCGCGAGAACTCCACGCTGCGTGCGCCGCAGAAGGCGTCGTTGAAATCGCGCTTGAACTGAAACATGTTGCCCAGGTCGTCGGCGCCGGGGAATCCGAAGCCGCGGTAAACTTCGGGCGGGACGGAGTTGTAGACGACTTCGCGGCCCAACGCGCGGCTGAGGGCGCTCGCCATTTCGGTTCCGGTCAGGTGCTCGCCAGCGATACCGACGGTTCTTCCGGTGTAAGTATCCCCCGCCTTAAAGATGCCGTAGGCGCACCGTCCAATGTCTTCGGCAGCGATGCCGGGTAACTTCCGGTCGTCCATCGGCAGGGTGATGGCGAGCTTTCCATCCGGTCCCGGTTGGGGGCCCATACCGAAGCCGATGAAATTATCCCAATAGAACGACGTGAGCAGGAACGTTGTGGGAACTCCCTGATCGGAAAAAAAGTGATTGGATTCTCCCTTGGCGTCGAAGTGCGGGACCTTGTACTTACCCATCAAAGTAGGCATCCGGTTGTCGTCCAGCGGCACCCACCGGCGGGTATCTTCCAGGGTGGACCAAATAACGTGTTTCACTCCGGCTTTCCTTGCCGCCCGCGCCATCGCGGCGGCCTGCGCCATTTCTCTTTCCGGCGAAAAATGGGCCCAGTAGAACGTGACGCAATAGGCCCCGTATGCGCCGTCGAAGGCGCGTTCCAGGCTGGCTCCATCATCCACGTCGGCGGCAACCACTTCGACGCCGAGCGCTTTGGCCTTGTCGGAGCCCGGGTCGCGGGCGATCGCGCGCGCCCGGAATCCGCCTTTGGGATCGCTGCGAATGGTGCGAATCAGTCCACCGCCCTGGGATCCGGTTGCTCCTACTACCGCTATGATTCTTTGCCCCGCCATAAACGGTCTCCTCAGTATGGCTACATTTTGGCGGGCAGGCCGTTTGGAATCAACTGCTCTTTCGATAGTTCCCCGCCAGTCCGCGAGTGTAACCTGGAACCCTCCCGTAACGCCTAAGCTGTCACTATGACCAAAAAGCTGCTTTTTGTAACGACCATTCTGCTTGTCGTGGCCTTCGCCGCCCTCGCGGCCGACGTGTCCGGCAAGTGGACCTATGAACAGGAAGGTAGAAACGGCACTCGCCAGGTGACCATCACGCTCAAGGCGGAAGGAAATACTCTGACCGGGTCGGTTCCCGGCATGGGCCGCGGCGGCGCCGAGGCTCCCCCAACTGAAATTACCAACGGCAAAGTCGACGGTGACAAGGTGTCCTTCGAAGTGAAGCGTGAGTTCAACGGAAACACCAGGATCACGAAGTATGAAGGAACGGTCAGCGGCGATGAGATGAAGCTCAAGATCACCCGCGACACGCAGAACGGGCCGATGACGAACGAAGTGACCGCCAAGCGGTCGACGACCTAGTCCAGTAGACCGGGTACACAGGCTTTTTCCGGCGGCTTCTCCGCAAAGCGAGCGGAGGGCCGCCGTTTGTCTTTATGATAGGTAAAGCTCGCTATGTGGATCGTTCAACTCGCGCTGCGCCGGCCCTATACGTTCGTGATCATGGCAATGCTGATCGTGATCCTGGGTGTGGTGGCCGTCTACCGCATGCCCACCGATATTTTCCCGGAGATCAATATCCCGGTGGTGAGCGCGATCTGGACCTACAGCGGCGTCTCCCCGGAGGAGATGGCCGAGGTGATCACGGTGCGCTGCGAGCGCGCGTTCACCGTCATGGTGAACGACATCGACCGCATCGAATCGCAGTCGCTGCCTGGTCTGGCGGTGATCCGCGTTTACTTCCACCCCAACGCGCGGATCGACGCGGCCGTCGCGCAGATGTCGGCGGCCTCCCAATCGGTGCTGAAAGCGCTGCCGACCGGCATCACTCCACCCAACATCATTCGGTATAACGCCTCGAGCGTCCCTATCCTGCAACTGGGAATTTCGAGCGACGTGCTCCCCGAACAGCAACTTTACGACCTGGGCTACAACTTTATCCGGACCCAGATGGCGAACGTACAGGGGGCCAGTTTTCCTCTGCCCTACGGCGGGAAGCCGCGCCAGGTCTCGGTGGACCTGAATCCGCAGGCCCTCTACGCCCAGGGGCTCTCGGCCAGCGACGTGGTGGATGCGATCAACGCCCAGAGCGTGATTCTGCCCTCGGGAACGGTAAAGATCGGAGCGGGCGAGTACACCGTGCAATTGAACGGCGAGCCGGACGTTACCGCGGCGTTCAACCGCCTGCCGATCCGCCAGACCAACGGCGCCACGGTATTCGTGGGTGACGTTGCGAACGTGCGCGACGGCTACGCGGTGCAGACCAACATCGTGCGGCACAACGGATCGCGCGCGGCGCTGCTGACGGCTTTGAAGAACGGCGGATCCTCCACGCTGGACATCGTGGCCAAGCTCAAGGCGATGCTGCCGCGGATCCGTTCGACGCTGCCGCCTTCGCTTCACCTGCGGCTGATGTTCGATCAGTCCATCTTCGTGCGCGCGGCGATTCAGGGCGTGATTCGCGAAGCGGTGATTGCGGCAGGCCTGACCGGCCTGATGATCCTGCTGTTCCTGGGAAGCTGGCGCAGCACGCTCATCGTGTGCGTTTCGATTCCGCTGTCGATTCTTGCTTCGCTCGCGATCCTGAACCTGATGGGCGAGACGATCAACGTGATGACGCTGGGCGGGCTGGCGCTCGCGGTCGGAATCCTGGTGGACGATGCGACCGTGACCATCGAGAACATCCACCGCAATTTCGGTCTCGGCAAGCCGATCGTGCGCGCCATCATCGACGGCGCCATGCAGATCGCCACCCCGGCCTTCGTTTCCACGCTGTGCATCTGCATCGTGTTCGTGCCGGTGATTTTTCTGACCGGCACCGCGCAATACCTGTTCACGCCGCTGGCGCTGGCCGTGGTGCTGGCCATTGCGGCTTCCTACGTTCTGTCGCGGACGCTGGTTCCGACCATGGTGCGGTACCTGCTGGCGGGCGAAGCGGAACGCCACCAGGGTGAGGAAGGCGCGCCGCAGAACCTCTTCCAGCGGCAGTTCGAAAGGATGCGCGGCGGCTATCGCGTCCTGCTCGCTTCGGCGCTGGCGCACCGCGGAGTAGTCGCCGTGGCGTTTCTGGTGATTTGCGGCGCTTGCCTGGGGCTCAGTCCCTTTCTGGGCCAGGACTTTTTCCCGCAGGTGGATTCCGGCCAGATCCGGCTCCACGTTCGGGCGCCCGCCGGGACGCGTATCGAGGAAACGGAGCATTACTTTGCCGACGTGGAGAAGAGCATCCGCCAGGTGATCCCGTCGCAGGAATTGACGGACATGGTGGACGACATCGGGCTGCCGTATTCGGGTGTGAACCTGGCGATGAGCGACAGTGCGACGATCGGGCCGTTCGACGGCGAGATCCTGGTCTCGCTGCGGGCGGGCGAGCACGGCTCGACGTGGGACTACGTGCGGCGCCTGCGGAACCTGCTGAACCGTGAGTATCCGGAGCTGACTTTCTTCTTCCAGCCGGCCGATATCGTGGGCCAGATCCTCAATTTCGGGCTGCCCGCGCCGATCGACGTGCAGGTGGTGGGCCCGCTGGCGAACGGTCCGGCGAACTATGCCCTGGCGAGGGAGATCGAGCGCCGGCTGGCGCGCATACCGGGGGCCGTGGATGTGCATACGCACCAGGTGCTGAACGTTCCGGAATTGCGGTTCGAAGTGGACCGCACACGCGCCCGCCAGCTTGGCCTGTCGCAGAAGGACGTCGCGAACAGCCTGCTGATTGCGCTGTCATCGAGCGCGCAGATATCGCCGAACTACTGGATCAATCCGCGGAACAGCGTGGATTATCCGGTCAGCGTGATGATTCCGCAGTACCGGGTGGATTCGACTGCCGCCCTGCTGCGCACGCCGATTCATGCGTCGGGGAAGCCCGCTCCGCAAATGCTCACCAACGTCGGGAGGCTGGAGAGGGGCACGATGCCTTCGGTGGTCAATCACTACAACGTGCAGCCGGTCTACGATGTGTTTGCCAACGTGCAGGACCGCGACCTCGGAGCGGTGGCGAACGATACGGACCAGGTGCTGCGCGGCCTCACGTCCAAGCTTCCGAAAGGCAGCTTCTTCGAGACGCGGGGGCAGGTGGCCACGATGCGCAGCTCGTTCCAGGGTCTCGGGCTCGGGCTGGTGTTCGCGATCGTGCTGGTGTATTTCGTGATGGTCGTGAACTTCCAGTCATGGCTCGACCCGTTCATCATTCTGATGGCGCTGCCGGGAGCGCTGTCGGGGATCGTGCTGATGCTGTTCGTCACCCAGACCACCCTCAACGTGCCGTCGCTGATGGGCGCGATCATGAGCATCGGAGTGGCGACCGCGAACAGCATCTTGCTGGTGAACTTCGCCAACGACCTTCGGGAAACCGGGTCGGACGCTCTGCCGGCCGCGCTCGAGGCGGGGTTCACCAGGCTGCGTCCGGTGCTGATGACCGCGATGGCGATGATCGTGGGGATGCTGCCGATGGCGTTAGGGCTGGGCGAAGGCGGCGAGCAGAATGCGCCGCTGGGGCGCGCCGTGATCGGCGGGCTGTTGATGGCCACGCTGGCGACGCTCTTTCTGGTGCCCGTGGTCTATAGCGTGCTCCGGCGCAACCCGCCGCGGCACGGAAGGAATGCGGAGGCGGACTCGATATGATGGCTCAGCAGACCGGCGCGGGGCCGGGTCAGCGGCCCAGGGCCGGGCGGCGTCCCGTGCTGCTGTTCTTCGTGCTGGTGGGCCTGGTGGTGGCGGCCGCGATCGCGGCCGGCTTCCTGCCGCGCCTCTCGCGGCAGAAGTCGCTGCTGGCGGCTTCGGAACAGGTAGCGGAACAAAAGCCGGTGGTGATCGCCACGGCGGCGCACATGGAGGCATCCAAGGACTCGATCGACCTTCCGGGCGACCTGCAGGCGATGATCGAATCGCCGATTTTTTCGCGCGCCGACGGATATCTGAAATCGCGGCTGGTGGATATCGGCTCGCACGTCACATCCGGGCAGTTGATGGCGGAGATCGAGACGCCGGAACTCGACCAGCAGATCAGCCAGGCGCGCGCCACTCTGGCCCAGGCGCAATCCAGCCAGAAGGAACTGCAGGCCGATATCGCCCTGGCGAAGGCCAATCTCGACCTGGCGCGGATTACTTCCGAGCGGTGGCAGCGGCTGCTCGCGAAGGGAGTGGTGCCGAGGCAGGAAGCGGACCAGCGGAAGGCCGACCTGGAGGTGAAGCAGGCGCAGGTCGAGCACGCCGACGCAAGTCTCGCCACCGCGCAGGACACCATCCGGGCCAGCCAGGCCAACCTCAACCGCCTGGAGCAGTTGAAGGGCTTTGCGCGCGTCACCGCGCCGTTCGATGGGGTGGTGACCGCGCGTAACGTAGACATCGGCACGCTGATCAACGCGGGAACCAAGGAGATGTTCCGCGTGGCCCGGATCGATCCGCTGCGGATTTTCGTCCAGGTGCCGCAAACTTACGTGGCTTCGATTCACGAAGGGCAGTCCGCGGAATTGCGGGTCGACGAGCAGCGCGGGAAGGTGTTCCCCGCAAAGGTTACGAACATTTCCAACTCCCTCGACGCGAACTCCCGAGCCATGCTGGTGATTCTGCAAACACCGAACCCGGGCGGGAAGCTCTACCCTGGGATGTATGCGCAGGTGCGTTTTTCGGCCAGCAACGGCAATCCGATGCTCCTCATTCCCGGCGACGCACTGCAAATGGCGAAGAGCGGACCGAGGGTGGCAGTGGTGGGCCCGGACCGCGTCGTGCACTTCCGGCAGGTTTCCATCGGCCAGGACCTGGGCGCTGAAGTCGAGATCGCCGGAGGCCTGGCGCCGGGAGACCTGGTGATTTCCAATCCGTCCGACGCGGTACAGGAAGGCACGGTAGTGGAAGTACGGAAGCGATAGCAGGCTGCCGCAGCACATGATTTGGGAACCCACGCGCGAGTTCGTGGAGAGCACCAACGTCTGGCGCTTCATGCGAAGGCTGGGGTTCGACGACCGCGAGGCCTTCCTGCGGTTCTCGCGCGACGACCCCGAGCGTTTCTGGGATGAAGTGATGCGCGAGATGCGGGTCGAGTGGTTCGAGCCGTATCGCGAGGTGCTGGACCTCAGCGGCGGTCCGGAGTGGGCGCGGTGGTTCCTGGACGGCAAGTTGAACATCGCCCACAACTGCCTGGATCGATGGGCCGCGACGGACCGCGTGGCCTGCCTGTGGGAGTGCGAAAACGGGGCTACGCGCGCGGTCCGGTTTTCCGAGCTGCGGAACGAAGCCAACCGCGTGGCCAACGGGCTTCGCGCACTGGGGCTGGAACCGGGCGACCGCGTGGCGCTGTGCATGCCAATGGTGCCGGAGATCCTCTCCATTCTCTACGGCTGCTTCAAGCTGGGAGTCGCGGTGGTGCCGATCTTCGCCGGGTTTGGCGCCGGAGCGATCGCCACGCGTCTGGAAGACTCGGGCGCGCGAGTGCTGTTCACGGCCGGCCACCTGGAGCGGCGCGGCAAGCGCATTCCACTGGCTGCGAAGATGCCGCGCATAGAGCACACCATCATCGTCGACGGCCCCCTGTTTCCCGACTTGCCGGCGGCGGCGCCCACCGCGGCGCTCGATTCCGAAGCCTGCGCATTCATCCTCTACACCTCCGGAACCACGGGACGGCCCAAGGGGACGGTCCACACGCACGCCGGCTGCCTGGCGCAGATGGGGAAGGAGATCTGGCTGGGGTTCGACCACCGCGACGCGGACCGGTTCTTCTGGCTATCCGACATCGGCTGGATGATGGGGCCGTGGAGCATTCTGGGCAATCACCTGTTCGGCGGTACCATTTTCCTCTACGACGGAGCTCCCGATTTCCCGTCGGCGGCGCGGCTGTGGGAGATGATCGAGCGGCACGGCATCACCACCTTCGGCGTTTCGCCGACGGCCATCCGCATGTTGAGCAGGGCGGGGGACGAGCTGCCGCCGATGGAATCGCTGCGGCTATTGGGGTCCACCGGAGAGCCCTGGGATGAAGCCGCGTGGATGTGGTTCTTCGAGCGGGTGGGGCGCCGGCGCTGTCCGGTCATCAACATCTCGGGCGGCACCGAGATCGTCGGGTCCTTCTTGCTGCCGCTGCCGATTCAGGGTTTGAAGCCGTGCTCGCTGGGCGGCCCGGCGCCGGGGATGGCCACCGAGTGCGTGGACGAGAATGGCGTGCCGGTACGCGGGCGGAAAGGCTATCTGGTTTGCACCAAACCGGCGCCCTCTATGACGCGCGGGATCTGGGGCGACCCGGAGCGGTACCTGGAGACCTATTGGTCGCGCTTTCCCGGCATGTGGTATCACGGCGACTGGGCCAGTGTGGATGAGGACGGCCACTGGTTTCTGCACGGGCGCGCCGATGAGTCGATGAACGTGGCCGGGCGCAAGGTCGGTCCGGCGGAAGTGGAAGAGGCCATGATGCAGCATCCCGGAGTGGCCGAGGCCGCGGTAATCGGAGTCCCCGACGAGTTGAAAGGCGAAGCCATCGTGGGCTACGCGGTGGCAAAGGCCGGCGTGCCGGTGGATCCGGCGGCGGTTTGCGCCACCGTGGTGGAGGTGCTGGGGCCGACCTTCCGCCCGCGGGAGATCGTCGTCGTCGGGGAACTGCCGAAGACGCAGAGCGGCAAGATCGTGCGGCGGCTGATCCGGCAGAAATACCTCGGAGAGGCGCTGGGCGATTTGTCCACCGTGGCGAACCCCTGGGCGCTGGAGCAGGGGGGCTTGTGAACCGCATTTGGGAACACGTTCGCAGCGCTCTGGCAAGGCGCATTCGCTACAAGATCACGCGCGGAGGCGTGCTGTTCACAGCGGCCATCCTGGTGGTGGGATGGGGCGCGATCATCTCCGGCAACAACCTGCTGTTCCTGATCTCCGCGGCCATGATGGCGACGCTGCTGGTTTCCGGGCTCGTGAGCCGGCTTTGCCTGGCGGCTCTGGAACTGGATTTCCTGGTTCCCGAGCACGCTCCCGCGCGGCGCAATATTCCTGGAAAGCTGTATGTGCGGAATCAGAAATGGCTCATGCCTTCGTTCTCGGTCCGCGTGGAAGGTGTGCAGGATCCGGCCAGCCCTGAGCTGAAATCCGGAGTTTACTTCCCGCTGATCGCGGCCCGCGCCACGGTGGAGGAGACGCTCGAAGTGCGCTTTCCGCGGCGCGGCGCCTACCGGCAGAACACGTTCGCGTTCTCCACGTCCTTTCCCTTCGGCTTTCTGGAAAAGAGCGCGCGGGTCACCACGCAGCGGGAGATGGTGGTCTACCCCTCAATCGATCCGCACCCCGGATTCGAAGACCTGCTGGCCGGCATCGCGGGTGAGATTGAAACGCACTATCGCGGGCTCGGCCGCGACTTCTACCGCATCCGCCCATACGAAGCGCTGGAAAGCGCGCGGCACGTCGATTGGAAGGCCTCCGCTCACGTGGGAAGCCTGCAGGTGCGGGAGTTCGCGCGCGAGCAGGAACAGACAGTGGAGATGTTTCTCGACCGCGACATCCCCCCCTCGCTCGACGCGTGGTTCGAACATGCCATCGACTGTTGCGCGTTCCTGGCGTGGCGGCTTTCCAACCAGGGAGCTTCCATTCATTTCCGGTCCAGCGGTTATCAATTCCGCCAGCCTGAGGATGGAGACATATATACTATCCTCAAGTACCTGGCTTTGGTTTATCCACAGACTGGGAGCGCTCAGGAAGCACCGTTCGATGAAACGAGCTACAAGATCGTCTTTACGCCCTCGCCCCGCAAGTTCGGGGAAGCGGGTTGGATGGGCGCCCGCATGTTTACTCCTGACGTGCTGCGCATTCCCGGCCGCGGCGCAGCAAACGCCCCAGGAACCGGCGAAGGTTGAACCGGTCAAGACGTCGATCACCGTAGTGGAGAAAATCTCGGCTGAGGCTCCGGCCAACATCACCGTGATGGATTTGAAGGACCTCCAGGAAACGCCGGGCGTGAATCTGGACGACCGCCTGCGCGAAATCCCCGGGTTCAGCCTGTTCCGCCGCTCCTCGAGTCTGGTGGCGAACCCCACCACGCAGGGAATTTCGCTGCGCGGGATCGGCTCTTCGGGCGCGAGCCGCACGCTGGTGTTGTGGGACGGTATACCGTCCAACGATCCGTTCGGGGGCTGGGTCTACTGGACGCAGTTCATTCCCGACGAAATCTCCAGCGTGGAAGTCTCCCGCGGCGCCGCTACCAGCATCTTCGGAGACCGCGCGATGAGCGGGGCGATCGGGATCTTCTCGCGGCAGCCGCAGCCGTTCCACCTTTTCTCGGGCTTCGAGGCTGGCAACAATGACTCGCAGGACGTTTGGACGGGCTTTTCCAACGTGTGGTCTGAAGTTGCGATTTCGGGTTCGGTTCGCGCGTTTCAGACGGATGGCTACTACATCGTGCCGCAATCGATCCGCGGGACAGCGGATACGCGGGCGGCGGTCCGGTTCGTCACCGGCGACGTGCACATCGACCATTACACGCGGCTCGGCAACCTGTTCCTCAAGGTGAACATGCTGGCGGAGGAAAGAAAGAACGGGACCGTCCTCACCCACAATTCGACGGGCCTCGGGACCGTCTCGCTGCGATACAACCGCGAATTCACCCACGATTCGATCTCGATTCTCGGATTCCACACGCGCGAGGGCTTTCACAGCACCTTCTCGTCGGTTACGAATAACCGCAACACGGAGCGCCTCACCTATGCGCAGACGGTTCCATCGGATGCGGTGGGCGGCGCGGCTCTGTGGCAACACCACAACTCGCGTTGGAACCTGCTGGGCGGCGCCGATGTGGACCGCGCGGCGGGCACCGACACCGACCACCTGGTGCCATCGGGTCTGCGGGTGGCCGGCGGCACCCAGTTGCAGCACGGCGTGTTCGCGCAGACCGATGCCACCTTCGGCCCGGCGAAGCTCTTCGCCGGACTGCGCCACACCTTTGCCGGCGGGGACAACCGTTTCCTCAGCCCGAACGCGGGATTCGTACTGGGGCGCAAAAGCCTGCGCCTGCGGGGATCGGTCTATCGCGCGTTTCGCGCGCCGACGCTGAACGAGTTGTACCGCGAATTTCGCGTGGGCAACACAGCTACGCTGGCGAATCCGAACCTGCAGCCGGAAACGGTGTTCGGGGCGGAGTTCGGGGCGGACTGGATTGGCGAGACCGGGTCGGCGCGGGTAACGGCCTACCGCAATTCGCTCTCGAACCTGATCACGAACGTGACGCTTTCTTCGACTCCGGGCGCGATCTTGCGCCAGCGCGCCAACGCGGCGGCGGCATTGAGCCGCGGCGTTGAAGCGGATTTTCGCCGCAGGTGGCACGACCTCACCGGCGAAGCGCAGTACCTGTTCGTGGATTCCCGTTACGTCACCGGATTCCGTGTCGCGCAGATCCCGAAGCACCAGGGATCCGGACAGGTCACCTATCTGCACGGCGGAACCATGGCATCTCTCGGCGTCCGCAGCTTCGACTACCAGTTCGACGACGATCTCAACCAGTTCCGCCTGCCGGGCTATGCGGTCGTGGAAATGGTGGCGCGGCAGCACGTGTGGCGGTCGCTATCGGCCGGCATATCGGTCGAGAACGCGTTCAATCGCGTGTTCTATACGGCGTTCACTCCAACGCCGAACACCGGGAATCCGCGGCTGTGGCGTGTGGGGTTGCGCTGGGACGGCAAGGTCCGTTAGGGCCTTTTCGAACCTTTGATAACATAAGAAAACACCATTGATCGACACGATTCCAGACATTCTGGCCAGGATTGTCGCCAAGAAACGAGAAGAGCTTGCCCGCGGTGTCCAGCCGGTTTCGGAGTGGGAGCGGAAGGCCGAAGTGTGCGCGCACCGGCGCCGCGACTTTGTGGAAGCGCTCAAAGGGCGCGCGCCCGCCATCATCGCGGAAGTCAAGAAGGCTTCACCGAGCAAAGGCGTTCTCGTACGGGATTTCGATCCGGTGCGCATCGCTTCGGCGTATCAGCGCGGCGGGGCGGCCGCGATCTCGGTGCTCACCGACGAGAGCTTCTTTCAGGGGAGCCTGGCGGATCTCGAAGCCGCGCGCGGCGCCATCGCGCTACCCGTGCTGCGGAAGGATTTTACGATTGCTCCCGAGCACGTGCTCCAGGCGGCGGCGCACGGGGCGGATGCCATTCTGCTGATCGCGGCGATTTTGGCAGCGCGCGAGATCCGCGACTTTCGCGAACGGGCGGCCCGCTACGGAATGGCGGCCCTCGTGGAAGTCCACAACCGGCGCGAATTGGACATCGCGATCGAGGCCGGTGCACAACTCATCGGCGTCAACAACCGCGACCTCACCACCTTCGAAGTGACGCTTGAAACTTCGCTGCGGCTGGCGGAGCACATGCCGCCGGGCGCGCTGCTGGTGAGCGAGAGCGGAATTCACGGGCCGGAAGATATCGCGAGCCTGCGGGCGGCGGGATACTCGGCGTTCCTGGTGGGCGAGCATCTCATGAAGTCCGGCGATCCGGCGGCGGCGCTCGCGCGGTTGGTGGCGGCATGATCCTCAAGATCTGCGGCATCACCTGTCAGGAAGACGCCGACGCCGCGATCGCGGGCGGCGCGACGGCCATCGGTTTCAATTTCTACCCCAGGAGCCCCCGCTACCTCTCGCCCGAGCGCGCTGCGGCGATCCATACGGCTGCGGGAGTGCGGCGGGTCGGCGTGTTCGTCAACGAGGCGCGTCAAACGGTCGAGCGGATCGCACGGGCCGCGGCGCTCGATGTGGCGCAGCTTCACGGCGACGAATCGGCCGCGGATTTTCCGGCGGCGCTCGCGGTCTGGAAAGCGGCGCGCGTCTCGGCGGGCTTCGATCTCGCGCAGTTCGACGGATGCACTGCGGAGGCCCTGGTGCTCGACGGGCCGGCCGGCCAGTTGTACGGGGGAGCGGGGCAGGCTTTCGACTGGCGCCTGGCCGCGGGCGCGCCGTGGCGCATCATCCTGGCCGGAGGGCTAGACGGCTCCAATGTCGCGATGGCCGTGGCGCAGGCGCATCCCTGGGGCGTTGACGCCTGTTCGCGGATCGAGAGCGCTCCGGGGAAAAAGGATCACAAGAAAATGAACGAGTTTCTGCAGGCGGCGAAGGCGGCCCTCCTCGTATGACGGCGCTACCGGACCAGGGCGGACATTTCGGACCCTACGGCGGGCGCTACGTGCCGGAAGTGCTGATGGCTCCCATCGAGGAACTGGAGCAGGCGTATCTGGCCGCGCGCCGGGACCCGGCGTTTCAGGCGGAACTGGCGGACCTGCTGCACAACTATGCCGGGCGCCCGACACCGCTCTACTTTGCGAAGCGGCTGAGCGAATCGCTGGGCGGCGCGCGGATCTGGCTGAAGCGCGAAGACCTTCTGCACACCGGTGCGCACAAGATCAATAACTGTCTGGGACAGGCGCTGCTGGCCCGGCGCATGGGGAAACGGCGCATCATCGCCGAGACCGGCGCGGGACAGCACGGCGTCGCCACGGCCACGGTCTGCGCGCTGCTGGGCTTTGACTGCGTGGTCTACATGGGCGAAGAAGACATGCGGCGGCAGCGCCTGAACGTCTTTCGAATGCGCATGCTGGGCGCCAGGGTGGTGAGCGTGACCAACGGCAGCCGGACGTTGAAGGATGCCATCAGCGAAGCCATGCGCGATTGGGTCGCGAATGTCGGCGACACGCACTACCTGCTGGGCTCGGCGCTGGGCGCGCATCCCTACCCCATGATGGTGCGCGATTTCCATAAGGTCATCGGCGAGGAGGCTCGCCGCCAGATCGTGGAGGCCGAGAATCGCCTGCCGGACGTCGTGCTGGCCTGCGTGGGCGGCGGTAGCAACGCCATCGGCATCTTCCATGCCTTCATTCCCGATGAAACGGTGGCGCTGGTCGGGGTGGAGGCGGGCGGCCGCGGCGACGCTCTGGGCGATCATGCCGCGCGCTATCGCGGCGGCGCGCCGGGCGTGCTGCAGGGCGCCTACAGCTACGTACTGCAGGATGCCGACGGACAGATCGCGCTGACCCACTCGGTTTCGGCCGGCCTCGATTACGCCATGATCGGTCCGGAGCACGCGTGGCTGCACGACCGGCGGCGCGCGGAGTATACCGCCGCATCCGATGCGGAAGCTCTGGCTGCCGCCCGCCTGCTTTCGCGAACCGAGGGGATCCTCCCGGCGCTCGAATCCGCCCACGCGGTGGCGGAAGCGGTGCGGCGCGCGCCGGCGGCCAAAGAGAAGATCTTCGTCGTGAACCTCTCCGGGCGCGGCGATAAGGACATCGACATCTACCGCGAGAACTTTCCGGAGCTGGACGAGAAATGACGCGCATCGGCTGCCTGTTCGAACGCCTGAAGCGCGAGGGCCGCAAAGGCCTGATCGCATACCTCACCGCGGGCGATCCCTCGCCGGACCGCACTCCCGCGCTGGTTGCGGCCCTGGTGCGCGGCGGCGCGGACCTCATCGAGCTCGGCGTGCCGTTCTCCGACCCGATCGCCGACGGCCCGGTGATCCAGCAGGCGGGCGAGCGCGCGCTCAAGGCGGGGACTACGCTCGCCAAGGTGCTGGAGATCGCGCGCAAGATTCGCGAGCATTCGGAAGTTCCGCTGCTGTTGTTCACCTACCTGAACCCGGTGATGCGCTACGGACTCGATCGCCTGGCGGCGGACGCGGCCCGGTCGGGCATCGACGGCTGCCTGCTGACGGATGCCTCGGTCGAAGAGGCCAAGGAATACGTGGCGGCGATGCATCGCCACGGGCTCGACACGGTATTCCTGGCGGCCCCCACCAGCACCGAGCACCGGCTTCGCCTGGTGGCCGAATACTCCACCGGCTTCGTGTACCTGGTGTCGCGAACCGGCGTCACGGGCGAGCGGGCGTCGCTGTCGAGCCAGGCGGCGCCGCTGATCCGCGCGGTGCGGGCTGTCACCGATTTGCCGCTGGCCGTGGGATTCGGCATCTCGAAGCCGGAGCACGTCGCCGAGTTGAGTGACGACGTGGAAGCGGTGGCGGTGGGCAGCGCCATCGTGAGGGTGATCGAGCGGCACCGCGACAACCCGGCGCTCGAAGACGAGCTGGAATCTCTCGCCCGCTCCCTGAAGAGCGGCTTCGGAGCGCGCGCATGAACGAGGACGAAGCCCGCCACAAGCTGGAGGAGTTCCGCGTGCTGATCGACGATGTGGACCGGCGCATCGTGGAGTTGCTCAACGAGCGCACGCGCGTGGTGGAAGAGATCGGCCGCGTGAAGCGCCAGGCGCAGCTTCCGATCTACGAGCCGAAGCGCGAAGACCAGGTTTTCGCCAATATTACCGGATCCAATCACGGGCCGCTCAGCCCCGAGGCCGTGCGCGGCATCTTCGAGCGCATCATCGACGAAATGCGCAAGATCCAGCGGCTGCGAATCGTGGCGGATGGAGACAAGCAATGCTAGTCGTGATGCAAGAGGGAGCGACCGAACAGCAGATCCAGGCGGTGATCAACCGCCTCACGGATCTGGGCTTCGATGTGCATCGCTCCACCGGTGTGGTCCACACGCTGCTCGGCGGCGTGGGCGGAACGGACGATTTCGATCTCGGCATCTTCGAGGTGATGGAGGGCGTCAAAGAGGCGCACCGCATCATCTCGCCCTACAAGCTGGCCAGCCGCGGCTTCCGGCCGGAAGGCACGCGCGTCCGCGTCGGCGGCGTGGAGATCGGCGGGGACCGTGTGGTGGTGATGGCCGGCCCCTGCAGCGTGGAAAACCGCGACCAGATCGAGCGTTCGGCCGAGGTGGTGGCGGCCGCGGGAGCGTCCGTGCTGCGCGGCGGAGCTTTCAAGCCGCGCAGCTCTCCCTACAGCTTTCAGGGACTCGGCGAAGAAGGGCTGCGGCTGATGCGGGAAGCGGCGGACCGGCGCGGGCTGCTGGTCGTCAGCGAGGTGATGGACGGCTCGCAGATTTCGCTGGTGGCCCGGTACGCCGACATCCTGCAGGTAGGCGCGCGCAACATGCAGAACTTCAATCTGCTGCGCGAACTGGGGAAGCTGCGGAAACCGGTGCTGCTGAAACGCGGGATCTCGGCCACCATCGAAGAGCTGCTGCTTTCGGCGGAGTACATCCTGGCCGGAGGGAATTACGATGTCGTCCTTTGTGAAAGGGGCATCCGCACCTTCGAGACATACACGCGGAACACGATGGACATCTCGGCCATCCCCGTGGTGAAGAAGCTCTCGCACTTGCCCATCATGGCCGACCCCTCGCACGGCACGGGGCGGCGGGACAAGGTGGCGCCCATGGCGCGCGCGGCCGTGGCGGCGGGCGCGGACGGGCTGCTGGTGGAGGTGCATCCGGATCCGGACCGGGCGCTGAGCGACGGCGCGCAATCCCTGAAGCCGGAGCAGTTCGAAGAATTGATGAGCCAGTTGCGGATCATCGCGCCGGCGGTAGGACGCACAATCTGAGATGAAGACGGTCGCGATCGTCGGGACGGGTCTGATCGGCGCATCGTTCGGCCTCGCGCTGCGCAGCGCGGGGTTCGATGGCGGGATCGTGGGGGTCAGCTCGGAGCGCGCGCTGGCCGCGGCGCTCACCGTGGGCGCGGTCGATCGCGGCGCGCCGCTGGCCGAAGCGGTGGGCGAGGCCGACCTGGTGTTTCTCTCGCAGACCATCGGCCGGATTCTCGATACCATCCGCCATCTGGATCCGCTGGTCAAGCCGGGCGCGCTGGTGACGGACGCCGGCAGCACGAAGACCGAGATCGTGGACGCGGCGACGCAGTGCCTCACGCGGTGCCAGTTCCTGGGCGGCCATCCCATGGCCGGGAAGGAGTCGCGGGGTGCGCAAGCGGCCGAGGCCGGGCTCTTCCAGGGGCGTCCCTGGGTGCTCACGCCGGATGAGCCCGCGGAACTCGATACGGACGCCGCCGGCGAATTCGCGGAATGGCTGGAGCGGATCGGAGCGCGCCAGGTGGTGCTCGATGCCGGGGAGCATGACCGCCTGGTGGCGATGACGTCGCACCTGCCGCAACTGGCATCCACGGCCCTCGCCGCAACCCTGGCCGGCACGCGCGGAACCGAGGTCTCCGGCTCAGGACTGATGGATATGACGCGCCTGGCACTCAGCTCTTACGATCTCTGGCGCGACATCCTCGCGACGAATGCGGAGGATATCGACCGCGCGCTGGCGGCGTACATTCAGGAACTCGAGCACATCCGCGAAAACCTGCGGACCCGGCAGTTGCAGGAAGAGTTCGAACGCGGCGCGCGGCTGGCCGAAAAACTGCGGCGCGCGCGCCAGGATTGACATGCAAAAACGGATCTCCCCCGCTTCCAGGCTCTCGGGCAGCATTGCGCTGCCCGGCGACAAGTCGATCTCGCACCGCTATGCGATGATTGCCTCGATCGCCGAAGGCCCCACCCGTATTCAGAACTACTCCACCGGCGCGGACTGCCATTCCACGCTGGGCTGCATCCGCGCCCTGGGCATCGAGGTCTCAGGCGAAGGCACCGAGTTCACGGTTCACGGCCGGGGTCTCGACGGATTGCGCGCGCCTGCCGGCGACCTCGATGCGGGCAACTCGGGCTCGACCATCCGGATGCTCTCCGGCATTCTGGCCGCGCAGCCGTTCCGCACCCGCATCGCGGGCGACGAGTCGCTTTCGCGGCGGCCCATGCAGCGGATCATGAAGCCGCTGGCCGCGATGGGCGCGCGCATCCAGGCGCGCGAAGAAAAGTTCCCGCCGCTCGAGATCCACGGCGCGTCGCTTCGGCCGATTCAATACGACCTGCCGGTTCCGAGCGCGCAAGTGAAGACCTGCGTGCTGTTCGCCGGACTCTTCGCCGAAGGCGAGACCTCCGTCATCGAGCCGGTACGTTCGCGCGACCACACCGAAATCGCTCTCCGCGAATTCGGGGCCGATCTCACCGCAAGAAAGGGCAGGATCACTCTGACCGGCCGGCCCACGCTGACGGGCCGGGAACTCGCGGTGCCATCGGACCTTTCTTCGGCGGCGTTCTTCCTCGCGGCCGCGCTGCTCGTGCCGGGTTCGCGCCTCTCGATCCGCGGCGTCGGGTTGAATCCCACGCGGTCGGCGTTGCTCGATTTCCTGGTGGGGATGGGCGCGAACATCCGCGTCCCGGAACTGGAAAGCCGCAATGGCGAGCTGGTCGGCGAAATTACCGTAGAGCACTCCACCCTGCGTGGCGGCGTGATCGAGGGCTCCCTGACCGCCGCGCTCATCGACGAGATCCCCGTGCTGGCCGTGCTGGGCGCCGCGACCGAAGAAGGGCTCACCGTGCGCGACGCGTCGGAGCTACGTATTAAGGAGACCGACCGCATACGGACGGTGGTCGAGAACCTCCGCCGTCTCGGTGTCGCGGCCGAAGAGACGCCCGACGGCATGATAATCCCCGGCCGCCAGAACTTCCACGCGGCCGAGTTCGATTCGTTCGGCGACCACCGTGTGGCCATGGCGTTCGCCGTCGCGGCGCTGCAAGCCGGCGGCGAATCGGTCATCCACGGGGCGGAGGCTGCGTCCGTCTCGTTCCCCGAATTTTGGGACACGCTCTCACGCTGCGTTGAGCTCCGCGATTAGCGAATCGAGCGCAATGGTCTTCTGAATGTTGCGGCGGATCAGCCGGGCGATCTCGTCGACCTTCGCCACCGCCAGCCGGATCCACGCGAACTCCACCTTGGCGGCGATGGCTTCGAGCTCCCGGCGGATGTCTTCGTTGCGGATCTCGCCCGCACCCGTGTGCAGGACCAGCAGGTCGCGCAGCAGGTCGTAGAGAACCTTCAGGTAGTGGTCGAGCTTCTCGCTCTTGCTGCGCCCGATTGCCTCCGAGACCGGCACCCACGAGCCGAACGGCGCAAGACCCGCTGCAGTCTTCAGCAGGGCCAACATAGCAGCCCTGCGCTTATCGTAGGCTTCCAGGTCGAGTGAGACCGCAAGCCCCGGACTGCCGGCCGCCAGCGGTACGCGCCGCTCCGGATGGTCGAGGCCGCGCGATTTCACGAACTGGCCCATTTCGTCTTTGCCGAGCGGCGCGAACTGGAACGGCACTGAGCGCGACCGGATGGTGGGCAGAAGGTCGTAGGCATTTTCGGCCGTCATGATGACCACCAGGTGGTCGGGCGGCTCTTCGAGCGTCTTCAGGAGGGAGTTGGCGGCCTGGTCGTTGGCGCGGTCCACGTGATCGATCAGGAAGATGCGCCGCTTGCCCCGGTTCGGCAGATACTGGGACGCGTTCTTTGAGCAGGCGGGTCTGCTGAATGGAGATCTGGCGCAGCGGGCCGTCCGGAGCAAAGGTGACGAAATCCGCATGGGTCGCGAACAGCAGCGGATCCTCGTTGCGCTTCTCCGCCGGCCACCGCTCGCGCCCCGAAACGATCTCGAGGTTATCCGGCAGGCTCAAATCGTCCCGTTCGATCAGCTCCGGGTGAGGCAGCAGCCGCTCGCCCAGCCGGCGCGCCAGGGTGGCCTTGCCGACGCCTTCCGGACCGGAAAACAGCAGCGTCTGCGCCAGGCGGTCCTGCGCCAGCATCTGTTCGAGCGCCTGCGGTGATGTGCGCGTTGCCCCAGAAGTTCTCAAACATAGCGGCTGACCACGCTCCACACTTCGCTCTCGATTTCGTCGATCCCGGCGCGGCCGTTCACCATCCGGACCCGCTCCGGCTCGGCCTCCGCCAGCGCATGGTAGGCCTCGTAAACCTTCCGGTGGAACTCCAGCGACTGGTCGTCCATGCGCGTCTCGCAGTGGGGTTCGGCTACATTGCGTGCCCGTGCCCGGGCGAGGCTGGCTTCGGCATCCACATCCACCAGAACGGTGAGGTCGGGTTTGACGCCGCGGCAGGCGATGCGGTCCAGCGCCATGACCGTTTCGGCGCCCAGCCCCCGCCCGAAGCCCTGATAGACCAGCGAAGAATCCGTAAACCGGTCCGACAGCACGATTTCCCCGCGCTCGAGCGCCGGCAGGATCCACTCGTCCATGTTCTGCGCCCGGGAAGCGAAGTAGAGCAGGAGCTCGGTGGTCGGGCTGAGCTCCTGGTTGGCCGAATCGAGCAGGATCCGGCGGATCTTCTGGGCGATCGGGGGACCGCCGGGCTCGGTGGTCTCGAGGACCGTCCGGCCCATCGCCCGCAGGCGGTCCGCCAGCCGGTGCATTTGGGTGGTCTTGCCGGAACCGTCCATGCCTTCGAAAGTGATGAAGAGGCCGCGTTTTTCCACAGTGAAGACCTTATTGTACCGGGTGTCGGAGAGGGTTCGCGCCCAATGCCAGTGGGGCAAATGCCCCAGTTCCAGAGATTCGGGCACTGAAATGTG
The DNA here is from genome assembly GCA_963778675.1 of Bryobacterales bacterium. Lineage (GTDB taxonomy): Bacteria > Acidobacteriota > Terriglobia > Bryobacterales > Bryobacteraceae > CAWCDJ01. Next base: position 348,230 of record CAVZVI010000013.1, on the reverse strand, counting down.
GAATTTCTCTGCGTGTTTTCAGCACTGGTGACGGTGGTCACGGAAATGCAGATAAGAATCGTCCAGATTGGAGAAACGATGAACTTCGATCAATCCCCGATGCTTGTGATCTGGGAAGTAACCCAGGCCTGCGACCTGGCGTGCGTGCATTGCCGCGCTTCCGCCCAGCCGGATCGAAACCCCAAAGAGTTGACGACCGAGCAGGGATTCCGCCTGCTCGATGAGATCCGCCGCTTCGGCGAACCCCTGCTGGTTTTCACCGGCGGCGACCCGCTCAAGCGCCCGGACCTGTTCGAGTTGATCCGCCACGCGGTCGAGATCGGGCTGCGCACCAACGTGACCCCCAGCGCTACGCCGCTGTTGACGCCCGAGGCTATCGACGGATTCAAAGCCGCCGGCGTCTCCCGCATGGCGATCAGTGTGGACGGCCACGACGCCGCATCGCACGACGATTTCCGCGGGATTCCCGGAACCTTCGACCGCGCCATGCTGGCCCTGCGGCACGCGCGCGATATCGGGCTCGACACCCAGTTCCAGACCACCGTGACGCGGCGCAATATGGCGCACCTGCCGGAGATCGCCGACCTGGTGAAGGAAGTTCGCTCGAAGATGTGGAGCCTGTTCTTCCTGATCGTGACCGGCCGCGCGCTGGAAAACGACGACCTGCTGGCGGAAGAGTACGAAAAGGTCTTCGAGTTCATGTACGATCTCTCGAAGACCGCGCCTTTCGGCATCAAGACCACGGAGGCCATGCACTACCGGCGGTACGTGGCGCAGCGGATCCGCGCCGAGCACGGCGCCACCGAGAACGAAAACGCCAAGGGTGTGGCCTGGCGGACGGCCGGAGTGAGCGACGGCAAGGGGTTCGTCTTCGTCTCCCACCAGGGCGAAATCTACCCCAGCGGGTTCCTCCCGGTGAGCGGCGGCAACGTGCTGAACAGCCCGCTGACGGACGTTTACCGCAACTCGGAACTGTTCCGCTCGCTGCGCGATACCAGCCTTCGCGAAGGCAAGTGCGGAATTTGCGAATACCAGAAGATCTGCGGCGGGTCGCGCTCCCGGGCTTACGCCCTCACCGGCGACTACCTGGCGGAAGATCCGCGCTGCACCTACCAACCGCATTTAACGGACGCCGTGGTGGGCTGACGCGGAACCCGCACGCTGCTGATCGAACGTAGCGTGCGGGTCGCGCGCGGAGAGCTTGCCGGCATAAAAGACTCCAAACCGCATACACAGGCTGCCGGCGATTCCGAGCACGCCGGCAGCCGCGCGCACCTTCTTCCGCCTTCCGCCGAGAGTCGAGACCGCCACCGCCGAAGCGGTGAGTACCGCCCCCGCCTTCCACAACGCACCCGTCGCGCCGGATCGCAGGGGCCTTACCACCTGAGGTACGCGTGCGGCCTCGTGTTCGACCGCGGCCATCGCCGCGAGTTCGGCGACCTGGCCGACGCTGCCGAAGCGCCGGGCGATCGTCCGTTCGCGCGCCGCGAGCGGCATCAGTTCGAAGATGGCTCCCAGCGACGCCATGGCCGACGCCCCGAACAGCAGCGGCAGGCTGCGGCGCGCGGCGGCCCACACCGGCACCGCGGTATTCCCGATCAGCACCCCGGTGTACGTCGCAAGCGGCATCCCCAGGACGCCGCCGCCGATTCCCGCCATCCGCCCGAGGTCGCGGGGCCAGCCTTGGAACTTCGTGAGAACGGCCGCGCCCGCGGTGAGCGGCGTGGCCAGCGCCAGCACCCACGAACCGACGCTCATCGGCGAGGACGGGCGGAACACGCGGAGCATAAACAGAAAGCGGCGCTTGTAGCCGAGGTCGTGGATCAGCAGCGCCGTGCCGATGCCGCCGCCGACAGCACCCACCCAGCGGCATCGCTCATCGAAGGCGCGCAACCGCCGCCCCCCGAAAAGCTGCGCCGCCATGCTCATGGTCATCGCGGCGCCCGCCACGCCTCCCACCCAGAAGTAGAGCGGGACGGACCAGATCCACACCGGCTCCTTCAATACGGGCCGGCCGTAGTAAGTCGGCCGTTCGGGCGGGAGTAAGTGAGGAACACTCATGGTGGTCAGCGTTTCGAAGTTACCACTGCCGCGACAGCCGCGGCGAGAATCCCCAGCGAGGCGAACGCCATGGCCGCCCAACCCGCCCCCGCGTGTTTGGCGGGGGCCACGGGATCGGGCGGCAGGTTGTAGACTTCCGGCTTGTCCACCAGCAGGAAGAAGGCGTTCAGCCCTTCGGTGCCGGGCTGCGAAGCGGGGTCCGCGCCGTACAGGTAGGCTTCCTTCAGGCCGCGCTCGTGCAATTGCGCAACCCGCTCTTCGGCCTTCTCGCGCAGTTCTGCCATCTCACCGAAAATGATGGAATCGGTGGGGCACGCCTTGGCGCAGGCCGGTTCCAGGTCGTCGCGCTGCCGGTCGTAGCATAGCGTGCACTTCCAGGCGCGTCCGTCGTTCTCCAGGCGGTCGATGACCCCGAACGGGCAGCCGGCTACGCAATACCCGCAGCCGTTGCAGACGTCGGGCTGCACGTAGACCGTGTCGAATTCGGTGCGGATGATGGCGCCGGTCGGGCAGTTCTCCAGGCATCCGGCGCGCCGGCAGTGCTTGCACACGTCGGAGAGCATCAGCCACGAGAAGTCGCCCGCCATCTGGCCGGAGAGCGCCACGGGCCGCTCGATGAACTCTACATGCCGCCACGTGGAAGCCCCCAAAGCCGCCGTATTGTCGAGGGACATGCCGGTGAAAAACATGCCGTCGTCCGGCAACTGGTTCCACTGTTTGCAGGCCACCTCGCAGGCTTTGCAGCCGATGCAGACCGTGGTGTCGGTGAAGAATCCCTTGGGCATTTGGCTTATGTCTTCCCGCGGCGCCGGCCCGGCTCGATGTTGCCGGTGAACGCTTTCGATTCCTGAATGGAGACGTTGGGGTCGCCTACGAACGAGATCAGGTCGTTGGCCGAATCGCCCGTCACCAGCCCCTTCCGGCCCCAGTGGTAGGGGAGCCCGATCTGGTGAATCGTGCGGCCCTTGATGCGGAGCGGCTGCATCCGTCGCGTCACCAGCACGCGAGCTTCGATCGCGGCGCGCGCGGTTGTAATCGTCGCCCAACCGCCGTTCCGCAGGCCTTTCTCCGCGGCCAGTTCGGGCGACACTTCGCAGAACATCTCCGGCTGCAACTCCGCCAGCCACGAAAGCCACCGCGACATACCGCCGGCGGTGTGATGCTCGGTCAGCCGGTAGGTCGTCAGCACGTAAGGGAACGCAGGGTCGTCCCATGCGCGATGGTATGGATTGTCGCCGCGCATCCACTGCATGCGGACCGGGTTACACTGCTGCGCGTACAGCGGATTGCGGATCACCGACTCCTGCGGCTCGTAATGCGCCGGCAGCGGGCCGTCGCGCAGGCCCCGCGGCGCGAACAGCCAGGCCTTTCCGTCGGTCTTCATGAGGAAGGGATCGTTTCCGGAAATGCTGGCGGTACCCGTGGCATCCGCGGGCGCGCGGTAGGAGGGCGGGCGCCCCTGGATGAAGTCCGGCTCGTCGAAGCCGGTCCATTCACCCTTGGCCTCGTCCCACCACACATACTTCTTGCGCTCCGACCACGGCCGGCCCTCCGGGTCGGCCGAGGCCCGGTTATAAAGGATCCGGCGGTTGTGCGGCCATGCCCAGCCCCACTCGGGCGCCACCCAGTGTTGTTCCGCGCCCGGCTTTCGTCGCGCCGTCCGGTTCTCGCCGTCCTGGAAGCAGCCGCTGTAAATCCAGCAGCCGCACGCTGTCGAGCCGTCGTCCTTCAGGGCGGTGAAGCCGGGCACCAGGTGGCCGTCCTCGACGGTGCAACCGTTGATCTCCTTCAATACGGCTTCGGCATCGGGCTCCTCGATGCGGCCCTTCACCGGGTAGTCCCAGGCGAGGTGCTGCAGGGGGCGGTCTTTCGGATCGGTCGAATCGCGGTACAGGGCCTTCAGCCGTCGGCCCAGGTGATAGAGGAAGTGCAGTTCGCTGCGGCAATCGCCGGGCGGTTCGACCGCCTGGTGATGCCATTGCAGCAGACGCTGGGTATTGGTGAAGCTGCCGTCTTTCTCGGTGTGGGCAGCGGCGGGGAAGAAGAAGACCTCCGTCTGGATCTCGCCGGGCGCCGCCATCCAGAACTCCGCCGTTTCGATCCGGTAAAGATCCCGCACCACGAGCCATTCCAGGCGCCGCAGCCCCTCGCGCTGCAGCCTGCCGTTCATCGAGCCGACCACCGGGTTCTCGCCCATCACGAAGTAGCCCTTGACCGATCCATCCGCCATAGCGGCGCAGGTCGTCATGTGGGAGTGATCGCCGGTGAGCCGGGGAAGGTAATCGTAGGCCCACCCGTTCGCCGCCGTCGCATGCTCGCCGAACCAGGCCTTCAGCAGGGAGACCGCATACTTGGGAAACTCGCTCCACCAGCCGGCGGCTGCCTGGTGGTTTGCGATGTACTTCTCGAAGGTCGCATCGGCGGCGGCCTGGGGCATCGGCAGATAGCCCGGCAGCAGGTCGTACAGTGTGGGGATATCGGTGGAGCCCTGGATGGAGGCGTGGCCGCGAAGCGCCAGTATGCCGCCGCCGGGACGCCCCATATTACCCAGCAGCGACTGAATAATAGCCGCGGTGCGGATGTACTGCACGCCTACCGTGTGCTGCGTCCATCCGACCGCGTAGCAGAAGGCCGACGTCCGTTCGCGGCCGGAGTGGTCGCAAAGCGTTTGCGCCACCTTGAGGAAGAGACTCCCGGGAATGCCGCAGGCTTCCTCCACCATTTCCGGCGTGTAGCGCTGGTAGTGACGCTTGAGAATCTGGAATACGCAGCGCGGATCCTCGAGCGTGGGGTCCGATCCGCGGTACGACCAGGATTGCGGGTCGTAAGTCCTCTTCTCCGGGTCCCATCCGCTGAACAGGCCGTCGAGGTCCTCGGTATCGCGGTAGTCGTCATCAATCACTGCCGCGGCGTTGGTGTAGTTCAGCACATACTCGTGGAACCAGCGGCGGTTTTCGAGAATGTAGCGGACGATTCCGCCGAGGAAGACGATGTCGGAACCCGCGCGGATCGGCACGTGAATATCGGCCACCGCGCTGGTGCGCGTGAAGCGCGGGTCCACATGGATGATCGTGGCGCCCTTCCGCTTGGCTTCCATCACCCACTGAAAGCCCACCGGGTGGCACTCCGCCATGTTGGAGCCCTCGATCACGATGCAGTCCGCGTTGGCGAGATCCTGCTGGAACGTAGTGGCTCCGCCTCTTCCGAACGAGGTCCCCAGACTGGGGACGGTGGCGGAGTGTCAAATACGGGCCTGGTTTTCGATCTGTACGATGCCCAGCGCGGTGAACAGTTTCTTGATCAGGTAGTTCTCTTCGTTGTCCAGCGTGGCGCCGCCGAGGTGCGCGATGGCCGGCGTCCGGTTGAGCGGCTCGCCCTCCGCCGTACGCGATTCCCACTGCGCCTCGCGTGCGCTGCGGACGCGCTCCGCGACCATATCCATGGCCTGTTCGAGCGGGATCGACTCCCAGCGGGTTCCGCCCGGCCTCCGGTAGAGCACATGGTGCTCGCGATAGGATCCGGTCACCAGTTGAAAGGTCGCCGAGCCTTTCGGGCACAGGCAGCCGCGTGAAATCGGTGAATCGGAATCGCCTTCGATATCGATGATCCGGCCATCGCGCACCCAGACGTCCTGGCCGCATCCCACGGCGCAATACGGGCAGATCGATTTGACGACCTTGTCGGCATCGCGCGTGCGTGGAGCGAGCGTACGGCTCCGTTCGGAAACGGCCGGACCGTTGAAGGCGTCGAGGTCGCGCTCCGCAATCTGTTTCCAGAGAGGCCAGGCGGGGATCTTCATCTCCTTGATCATAGGACTACCGGACTGCAAACTGCGGGATGGTTGCTCACTGATTCGCAAGCGGCTGCTACCATCGAAAGGATGCCCGACAATGGACTTTTCTCTCTCGATGGCGACGTGGCGGTCGTGATCGGCGGTGGCGGAGTGCTGGCCGGCGCCATGGCGGAAGGCCTGGCGGACGCGGGCGCCCGCGTCGCCATCGCCGGGAGAACCCAGGAGCATGCCGACGCCCGCGCGCAGGCGATCGCCGCCAGGGGCCATCACTCCCTCGCCATTCAGTGCGACGCCACCAGCAAGGCCGGACTGGTTCGCGTGCTCGAGACAGTGGAAGCCCGCTTCGGACGTGTCGACATCCTGATCAACGCAGCCGGCGTCAACTCGACCACGCCATTCTTCGATATCAGCGAAGAGGAATGGCAGCGCATCCTCGATATCGACCTGAAGAGCGTATTTCTGGCGTGCCAGGTTTTCGGCAAAGCCATGGTGGATGGCGGCCGGGGAGGCTCTATCATTAATATGAGCTCCGTTTCATCCGGTCCGCCGCTCTCGAAGGTGCTGACTTATGCCGTAGCCAAGGCCGGAGTCAACCAGATTACGGAATATCTGGCGCGCGAGTTAGCGCCGCACAACATTCGCGTGAACGCCATCCTGCCGGGATTTTTCCCCGCCGAGCAAAATCGCAAGGTGCTGACTCCCGAGCGCGTCTCGAGTATCCTGACCCACACCCCGATGAAGCGCTTCGGCGAAGCGGCGGAGCTGGTCGGCGCGACCATCTACCTGGCGTCGCGGAAGGCATCGGGGTTCGTCACGGGGACGATTCTGCGGGTGGATGGCGGGTTCATGTCGATGACCATTTGATGGCCGCCGCTTGCCGGCCAGCCACACCTGCCGGGCGTGGTGCTGAAATACTCGGGAATCACCTGGAATTTTTGCCATATCTTCGTGGATCAATGGGGCCATTCCGGTCGGCGTTCGCGCCGTATTGGGAATAATCCTGACTCCGAGCCTGGAATGTGCGGGGGAAAGCGGGAGGAATCCGCAGCCGATCGCGAAAAAAATGGGACCGTTCGGTGTGAAACTATTGACTATGGACGCGGTTACATGCTTTAATCGTGCCAGCTTGCTTGGCGTGCAAATCAGGCTGGTCGGGTCTCCGTTTCGTACTGAAGGGAAAGAATTTCTCTTGACAGTGGACGGGCAATCAGTTACAACAATCTTTACCGCGTCTGGTTTCAGTGTGCCATTTTGTATCTGTACCCTGTGAGCGCAGAAGACAATAAATACAAAGTACGCATGCGCCGCAGACAAGGCTTCAGCATGGCCCGGTAGCTAACTTGGAAGCTTCCGGGATTGACTCTCCGCCCGACACGGAGAAGTTCCCTAGGTTAACTGAACGGTTCGCTGTACTTTGAGGCTCAGGTTGAGAGAACTTCGACCGATTCAAATTTCGCAATTCACAAGGAGAAGGAAATGAATTTTCGCAGATTGTTTACTGCGATGGCTCTGCTAGCCCTCTGTGTCGGGCTGGCGAGCGCGCAGGTGCAGATCGGCACCATCGGCACTACTGGCGCCGGTGCGCTGACCTGCTCGGCCAGTGTCGCAGCACCCCCGCTGCTTCGCTCGGAAGGCATCACCGAGTTGATCGGAGACATCGTTCTGACCTGCACCGGCGGGCCCGTCCAGGCCCCTGGTACGGCGATCAACACGGCTAACGTCACGGTCAGCCTCGGCACGAACGTGACCAGCCGGTTGTTGGGCGCGGGTTCTGCCAGCAACCCCAGCAACACTTCCGAAGCGCTGCTGCTGATCGACGAACCGGGTGCGAGCCTGACGACGATCGCTCCGGGCTCCGGCCCGGCTGCGCCCCAGACGGTGTGCATGAACTCGGCTTCCGGCGCTTCCGTCGGCGGGCCGTGCGCGCAGTATGCATACGACAACGGCGGCGTGATTGTTGCCAGTTCCAGCACAAACTCCCTGACGAACCCCTATAACGTGTATGAGGGCTTGGTCAACGCCAACCAGGTAACATTCAACGGCGTTCCGATCCTGGCTCCGTCCACCGTGGGTATCGCGCGGGTTTTCCGCATCACCAACGTACGCGCTAATGTTGCCGGTCTCGGCGGCGGCGGTCTCCCTGGCACCACCCAGTTGCTCGCCTCCGTTTCGATCAGCGGCAACACGGCTCTGCCGGTGAACGCTCCGGTGCAGATTGCCGGCTTCATTCAGTCGGGCTTGAGCACGAGCGTCAGATCGACCACTGCCGGTACCTTCTCGATTTCGTCTTTGCAGCAGTGCTCGACTCAGACGAGGACCGCGGTCGCGACTCTCCGCTTTACCGAGAACTTCGGCACGGCGTTCAAGACCCGCGTTGCGGCTCCGCCCGCTACCGCTGGCTATATCAACGACGGCAATCAGAACGTGCCCGGAACCATCTACAATTCCGAGTCCGGGTTCATTCAGCCGAGCATCGTTTCCCCGTCTACCATATCCGGTTCCAGCGTAGTGGCCGGGCTGGCGGACTTCGGCACTCGTCTCAAGGCTGTGTTCAACAACCTTCCGACCGGTGTCCGGGTTTTCGTTTCCACTGCCAACGTGAGTGGTGGTGCTGCCGGTTCCAGCGTCGCCGCCCCGGGCGGCCAAGCGACCACCAGCTTCGCTCAATTGGTGGTCAGCGAGACCACGCCCGATTCGAACGTCATCCCGGCTGTTCCGGCTACTACTACGGCGGGCACTGCCGTCAACGTGGTCGAACTGCCGGTGGTGAACAACTCGGCAACAGCGGTTTGGGAAGTAGTCAACACCAATCCGTCCGCTACCGAGAACTTCGATTTCGGCGTTTACATCAGCTATACCGCGAATCCTGGCTCCAACACGCCGCCTGCCGGAACCGGCACGGTGAATATGAGCTTCGCGCCGACCAGCACCGTCACGACGGCGTCCAGCAGCGCGACGATTCCGCGATTTGTTGATACGTCTTCGGCGTCCAACCTGTTCTCCGTTTCGATCTGCCAGACGGTTCTGCTCTATCCGTTTGTCACCAACCAGGCCGGCTTCGACACAGGTATCGCGATTGCGAATACCACGACCGATCCGTTTGGGACTTCGCCGCAGAACGGGACCTGCGCCATGTACTTCTATGGCGACAGCGCTCCTGCTGCTTCGGTGAACACCGGCAGCATCGCTACCGGGACCGTGTACACCACGCTAGCCTCGACTGCGGCCGCAGGCTTCCAGGGTTACATGATTGCGGTTTGCAACTTCCAACTCGCTCACGGCTTTGCGTTCATCAGCGATCTCGGTGCGCGCAACCTGGCGATGGGCTATCTCGCGTTGATCCTGCCGAACGGCACGGGCAGCCGTATGGCCACGGAGCAACTGAACAACTAGGCTCGGCTTATCTGCCGGTGGTCCACCGGCAGTTCCGGTCAACCAGCAAGAGGGGGGCTTCGGCCCTCCTCTTTTTTTTTGGCCAAATTTTGATCGTTCGAATCGCCGAGTGGTGATAGACTGGAGATCACCCGCGTCCATCCGAGTCCAACCGTGTTCATTCATTGAACGAGGAGGTATCTTGTACAAATTCAAGTTTCCTATTGTCGTGGCGGCGGTGTTCGCCGGGATTCTCATCGCGGGAACGGCGCCCGCGCAGACGGTATCGGTAGTCGCCGGCAACGGCCAGTTCATCTGTCCGTCGTGCCAGGCACTAACCGGGAATTTTCAAGCCATGAAAGTGCTGGTCACCGATGCCAGCGGGAATCCGATGCCCAACGTGACCGTCAACTGGGCGACTAATGCTTTTTCCACTCAGGCTATCCTGTCGGCCTCATCCACCCTGACCGCGTCCGACGGCACTGCGACTAACACACTGTTCGCTCTGTCGCAGCTCGGTGTAGTTGGTTCGCAGAGTTATCGGCAATACACGGTCACCGCGACCGCGGGCGGCTCCACGGCGACGTTCAGCCTGACGCAAGGTTTTGACCTGTCACTGAACGGCATTATTCTGCAGGCGGCGAATGTGTCGTTCCTCACTACCCCTTCTGGCCTGAGCGGGCAGGCGGGCAGCACGGCGAACAGCATCCATTCAAGTATTGGTAGCCGACCGAAGCGGTGCGGGAATACCGAATGTCTCGGTCTTTCTGGCAAACTTACCGGATGCCACGGGACCTACCATGCAGTGTAAGTCCGGTGCCGGAGCAGGCATCGGCACGGTCCTGACCGATGTCAACGGCCGGGCAACGTGCCAGCCGGTCTTTGGTCCCGTGCCGGGAACGGGCCAGTTCCAGATTAATGTCGGCGGCGCATATCCCTCGGCTGACTTCACGCAAACGCCGACTGCCTACCGCTTTTCCAATCCCTATGGCTTCACGACGACTCCGGGCGTGCCGGGGTCGGTGACGATCACGCAGGGTAACGGACAGTCCGTGAATCCTGGCCAGAATCTTCCCACGACGTTAGGCGTGCAGGTGAAGGATACCTCCGGCAACCCCCTGGCGGGTCAGACCATCCTGTGGTCGGTCTCACCGGCCGGATCGGCATCGTTGTTCAATACGTCTGCTACCACGGACTCGAACGGCATGGCCATGACGGGCGTGGCCGTTTCGGGCGGCTTCCCATCCGGGACAATTACAGTCACCGCGAAAGCCGCTGCCGATCAGACCAAGTCCGCCACCTTCACCATCACGGTGGTTCCGGTGATCACGATCACGGGCTTCACGATCGTCTCCGGCAATAACCAGAGCGCTCCGGTCAATACGGCGTTCGGCGCGCCGCTGATCGTTCAGGTCACCACCAGCGCTGGGACGGCGGCCAATATCCCGGTGCAGTTCCACGTGGCCAGCGGCTCGGTTTCGCTCAACGCGACCAACGTCTCTACCGATGCCAACGGTCAGGCCCGGGTTACCGCGACTGCCGGTACGGTCACGGGCGCCGCTACCGTCACGGCGACCGTAACCTCGAATACCGGCGTCGGCAGCCAGACGTTCTCTCTCACCGTGCTGCCGCCGGCTCCCGCGATTACGGCCTCCAACTTCGTCAACGGCGCGGATTCTTCACTGAACACACTTTCCCCGTGCAGCATCGGCGCCCTGGTAGGTTCGCAGGCCGCGCTGGGTGTGACCGGCCTCGTGCCGACCTTCCCGGGCGTGCCGGTCAATACCAGCATCCGGATCACTCTGAGTAACATCTCGGCTCCCATTCTGAGCATCGGTACCCTGGCCAGCGGCATGCAACAGATCCAGTTCCAGGTGCCGTGCGAAGTTGCGCCGGGCAGCGTTCCGGTTACGGTCAACCTGGGCGGCGGCACCACGAATCTCACACTGACCGTTCAGGCCGCCAGCCCCGGCGTCTACCAGACCACCATGTCCGATAACGTGTTGCGGGCGGTTCTGGTTCGTCCCGACGGGTCGTTTGTCAGCCTGGCGAACCCGGCGCGCCGCGGCGAGACCGAGGTCGCCTACGTCACCGGTCTCGGTCCGACGTCGCCGCTGGTCGGCACCTCGTCGGTGCCGGCTCCCAGTGCGTCGGCCACCGTGCAGGGGCAGGTCATCGCCGGAATGAACGGCGGGGGCGTACCCGTGGTTTCGGCGAAGGCTGCCGAAGATCTGCCGGGCGTCTACGCCGTCGCGTTCGAGATACCGAGCGACATGGCTACCGGGAACGACATCACGTTCTCGGTGGGAGTCGTGCCTCCGGGCGGGACTTCCGCAATCAACAGCAACTCAGTCAAGGTACCGGTTCAGTAACATCTACCCTCCGGGGCCGGGCACTCCCGGCCCCTTCAGTCTTCTCTTTCCTTTCGCCCCAATAACAATCCGTAGTATGTTGCGCAATCAGTGTAGATCGGATTGTGTGCGGATAACTCCGTCGTAATCAGCTAGTTCGTCAAAAAATCTCTTGCCAAACGCGAGGTACGCGTGCCACTATTGGTTGTGGCCAGAATCGGCCAAAATCAGGCCTTCTGGGGATAAAAAGTGGACGGGCTGCAACAACTGGCGATGGTCGAACCCCCCCGGGGCATGTACCCGGGCCGTCTCGACGATAAAGGCCGGTGTAAGCTGCCTACGGCATTCCAGCAGTACTTTACCGCCCTCCGCGAAAAGAAGTTATTCGTGACGTCGTTAGACCGGCGCATCGCTCAGGTTTATCCGATGGAAGTCTGGCGGCAGAACGAGAAGTTTTTCGATACGTACCGCGACGACCCGAGAATAGCACGGAACGTGGCGTTCAACGCCGCCGATCTGGGTGCGGAAGCGGAGATGGATTCTCAGGGCCGCATCACCTTTCCGCCCGAGTTGCGGAGGGAACTGGGCATCGAGAATGCGCCGGTGCGGCTGTTCGCCTATAAGGGGCGGATCGAAGTTTTGAGTGAACCGATTTACGAGGAGCGCAGGCGCGAGGCGGCGCAGACGGCCGCCGAGGATGTGACCAAGCTGGAGGCGGCGGGGCTGAACTGATGGTATATGCACGTTCCGGTCATGCCCGAAGAATCCCTCGAGCTTCTGGCAATTCGTCCGGACGGTATTTACCTGGATGCCACGGCGGGGCTTGGCGGACATACGGGCCTGATCGCGCGTCGACTGACATCGGGAACGGTGATCGCCAACGACCGCGACGAACAGTCGCTCGAGATGGCGCGGCGCAATACCGCGGAGTGGGCGGAGCGCATCCGGTTCCACCACGGCACGTTCGGCTCGCTTGCCGGGGCCGTCTCGGAAGCGGGATTCGAACAGGTGGATGGTCTCCTGGCCGACCTGGGGGTGAGCCGCTATCAGCTCACGGCGCCGGAGAGAGGGTTTTCGTTCATGGCGGATGGGCCGCTCGACATGCGCATGGATTCGTCCATGGGCTCGACGGCGGCCGATCTCGTCAACTACACCGACGAAAAGACGCTCGCCGATTTGATCTTTCAGCTCGGCGAAGAGAGGAGGGCGCGGAAAGTAGCCAGAGCAATCGTCCGGGCGCGGCCCATACGGAGCACACAACATCTGGCCGATGTGGTGTTGCGGGCCGTGCCCAGGACGGGTCGTTTGCATCCGGCCACGAAGACCTTTATGGCTTTGCGAATGGCTGTGAACGACGAACCGGGAGAACTGGACCGGCTGCTCCGGACCGGCCCCGAGCTTTTGAAGCACGGCGGCAGGATGGTGGTGATCAGTTTCATGTCCCTCGACGACCGCAAGGTGAAAGAACGATTTCGGGAACTCGGCCGCGAAGGGCGTGCGACGATTCTGACCAGGCGTCCACTACAGCCCGGCGAACCGGAAGTCTTCCAGAATCCTGCTTCGCGCAGCGCCAAGCTGCGCGCGCTGGAGATGATTTGAGAGAGAGGCAACGAATATAAAATGGCGACGCTACCTAAAGTCTTCCGCAAGGTCGAAGCGCCGGAACCGACACGCACCTCTCCGGAGGTCGCGCGCCGGCCGGCATTGGTACGGAATCCGTATGCGCTTCGCGCCTTGCCGCAGGCCGATGTTTTCTTCTACTGCAAAAAGATCAATAATTCCCGCCTGGTGCGCGAGCCCGATCCGCAGGCCCGCGGCGCCTGCTGGTCGGCCATCGGTGTAGCCTGCGTGGTCCTTGCCGGCCTGTCGGGCGTGATGGCCCCGACGGTGGCCAACACACTCGCGGGGTACAAGCTCGAGGCCTTGCGCGCAGAGCAGCGGAAGATGGTGGATGAACGCCGGCTGCTCGAACTGCAGGAGGCCGAGTTGTTGCGGCCCGACCGGCTGGAACGTCTCGCAAAAGGTCAAAATCTGGTAACGCCGTCCTCCGGCCAGGTCATCCATCTGGACAGCCGGGAAGACGGCGCCGTGGCGATGGTGAAGTAACAAAGGCGGGGAGGCGTGCCCGGCACGCTACGCGACATGGTGGAGCGTCGTCTCACGTGGCTCGCCTTGATCATTCTGCTTTGGGGCGGAGCCATCTTCTACAAGCTGATTTCGCTGCAGGTGATTCATCACCGTCAGTATGTCCGCATGGCGCGGGCTCGGCAGGAACTGGTGGTCGAGATCCCGGCGCCCCGCGGTACGCTATTCGACCGCTCCGGCCGGGTGCTGGCCATGAGCACGCCCTCCGAAACGGTCTACATCAACCCGCAGAAGGTGGATGTCCAGGTGGCGGCCGAGATTCTGGCCGGGTCGCTCCACCTGAATCCGATAGAGCTTTACGGTCAAATCCGCCTGGCCTATGAGAACCACCGCGGATACCTGATCATCAAGCGGCACATCTCCGACGAAGAATCGGATCGCCTGCACCGCCTCGGCCTCGAATGGATCGGCTTCCAGCGGGAAAGCCAGCGGCACTATCCCAAGGGCACTTTGGCCGCGCACGTCCTCGGCTCGGTCGATTTCGAAGAGAAAGGCAACGCCGGCGTGGAGAAGGCGCTCGACGCGGACCTGCGCGGGCAGCCCGGCCAGATGCGCCTGCTGACCGATGTGAAACGCCGCGGCATCGAATCCACCCTCGCTACCGAGGCGCGGCCCGGCCTGCCGGTCGTCCTCAGCATCGACGAGCGGATTCAATTCGTCGCGGAGCGGGAACTGGCCGCCGCGGTCCAGGCCCACCATGCCACCAGCGGCAGCGTCGTCGTGATGAACCCCTATACCGGCGAGGTGCTGGCGCTGGCCAGCTATCCCACCTACGATCCCAACGACTCACCGAGGCCAGGAGAGATGGCGGATCGCCAGAATCACGCGGTCTCCGTGCCCTTCGAGCCCGGTTCGGTGTTCAAGGTGGTCACCCTCTCGGCTGCCCTGGAAACCACCCCGCTGAGACCGGAGAGTCTCATCAACTGCCACGGCGGCGTCCTTCGTCTGCCGGGCCGCGTGATTCACGATTCCCACGGCGGGCTGGGTCTGCTTCCCATGGAGACCGTTCTGGCGAAATCCAGCAATATCGGCGCCATCGAGATCGGCATGCGGGTGGGACAGGACAACATGTATAACTATGTCCGCCGCTTCGGATTCGGCCAGAGGACCGGCATCGAACTACCCGCCGAGTCGCCCGGCCAGTTCCGCAAGGTGTCCCGGTGGGGTAAGACGTCCCTGGCTTCCATCTCGATGGGCCAGGAAGTCAGCGTCACCACCCTGCAGTTGGCGCAGGCGGCCGCGGTTATTGCCAATGGAGGGCTGCTGGTGCGGCCCCGCCTGGTATTGAAGGAGGGCGACCAGAATGTGCCTCAGCTCAGGCCCGTGCGGGTGGTCAAGCCGGAGACCGCCATCACCATGCGCCAGATGATGGAAGGGGTGGTGCTGCACGGCACCGGGAGCCGGGCCAAGGTGGAAGGCTACACGGTGGGCGGCAAGACCGGATCGGCGCAGATTTTCGACCGCGCGATCCACCACTATACCCACACCTACAACGGTTCCTTCATGGGGATGGCCCCCGTGACGAATCCCGCGATCGTGGCGGTCGTGAGCCTGAACGGCACGCGCGGCGAAGGCGGGTTCGGCGGCGTGGTGGCGGCGCCGGTGTTTCACGCGGTGGTGGCCGAGGCACTGCGGGTGCTCGATACCCCCAAGGACCTGCCGGACGAGCCGCCGGCCAAGACTCTGGTGGCCAAAGCCTCCGACCTCTCCGATCTTGCCGACGCCGACGAGACGTCCGGCGAGCCGAATATACTGGAAGATAGCGACGATGATGCGCCATCCTCCGCGACGCCGCCGGCGAATCCGGCGGGTCCGAAGGTCCCGAATTTTCGCGGTATGAGCATGCGGGCGGTGTTAGCGGAAGCAGCCGCCAGGGGTTTGACCGTAGTACCTGCCGGCAGTGGCATTGCACGGATTCAGACGCCGGCGCCAGGGGCCGTCCTGCATGAAGGAGAACGCATCCGCGTCCGGTTTTCGCGATGAATCTCGGCGAAATACTCTCGGGTGTCCGGCTGCGCCAGCCCCTCCCGCCGGAGTTCGCCGCCCTGCCGGTGGAAGGCCTGGAATACGATTCGCGCCGTGTGGGTAAGGGATACCTGTTTTTCGCCTTCCCGGGCAGCCGCGCGGATGGCCGCCAGTTCGCGAGCGATGCCCTGGCGCGCGGAGCAGTCGCCGTGGCGAGCGAGAGCGAGTCTCCGGGAGGTGTCCCCTGGATTGAGGTGGAACATGGCCGCCGCGCCCTGGCCGTGGCCTCGCGTAACTTCTATCACCGCCCCGACGAGCGCCTGGGGCTGACCGGCATCACCGGGACCAACGGCAAGACGACCACCTCCTACCTGGTCGATTCCGTGCTCCGCGCGGCGGGACACACCACCGCGCTGATCGGCACCATCGAATATCACCTGGCGGGGAAGGTTCTGCCGGCGGTGAACACCACGCCGGAATCGCTCGAGCTGGTACGCCTGTTTGCCGATCTCGAACGCGCCGGCGGACGTTATGCGACGATGGAAGTTTCTTCTCACGCGCTCGCGTTAGGGCGCGTCTATGGTCTTCGGTTTCACACCGCTGTTTTCACCAACCTCACCCGCGACCATCTCGATTTTCACGGCACCATGGAAGAATATTTCGCGGCCAAGGAGACGCTGTTCGCGGGCGCCGGCGGCCCTCCCCCCGAGTTTGCGGTCTTGAATCGCGACGACGAGTATGCCGGCCAGCTCGCCCTGCACCCCAAGACGCAGCTTCTGTGGTACGGCCTGGGGCCCAACGCCGACCTGCGCGCCCGCCACATCTCGTCGGGGTTCCAAGGCTTGCGGTTCGACGTGCAGTTCGGCAAGACGCGCTTCGCAGTGGAATCGCCGCTGATCGGTAAGATCAACGTGTACAACATCCTGGCGGCCTGTGGGGCCGGTCTCTCTTACGGCATCCCACCGGAAACCGTATCGCGGGGAATTGCGAATCTGCGCGCCGTGCCGGGGCGCTTCGAAAGGGTCGACGAGGGTCAGCCGTTTGTCGTCGTAGTCGACTACGCTCACACCGACGACGCCCTGCGCAACGTGATCGCGGTAGCGCGGGGACTGAATCCGAAGCGGGTCATCACGCTGTTCGGCTGCGGCGGCGACCGCGACCGCACCAAGCGCCCGCTGATGGGCCAGGCGGCGGCCGAAGCCAGCGATTTCGTGGTGGTCACGAGCGATAATCCGCGCTCCGAAGACCCTCTGGCGATCATCAACGACGCGCTGGTGGGCGTCCGCCGCGTCGACGTTCCGCACATCGTGGAGCCCGACCGCGCTGCCGCCATCGCCCGGGCGCTCAAGGAGGCGCGCGAAGGCGACATCGTCATTCTGGCGGGGAAGGGCCACGAAACCTATCAGGTTCTGAAGGACCGCACGATCGCGTTCGACGATCGCGCGCTGGCGAGAGAAGTGCTGAAAGGGTATGGGTATCGCAAAGACCCTAGCCAGCCATGACCCTTGATTTACAACAGGTTGCCAGAGTGATCGGGGCTGCCGG
Organism: Bryobacterales bacterium; assembly: GCA_963778675.1. Lineage (GTDB taxonomy): Bacteria > Acidobacteriota > Terriglobia > Bryobacterales > Bryobacteraceae > CAWCDJ01. Next base: position 330,998 of record CAVZVI010000013.1, on the reverse strand, counting down.
CGATCCCCCAGCCGTTGGTGTTGGCGGCTGGAGTGTGGACAGCCGGACACAGCAGCCGGGCGATGTCTACTTCGCGCTACGCGGCCCCAACCACGACGGTCATGACTTCGCCCGGGCGGCGGCGGAGCACGGCGCGGCTGCCGTGGTGGTGGAACGAACAGCGGGAGCGCCGAATGAGTTGCTGGTGGACGATACACTCGCCGCGCTGCAGCACCTTGGCGCATGGGCGCGCGAGAATTGGGATGGAGAGTTGGTGGGCGTGACCGGTAGCGCCGGAAAGACAACGACCAAAGACGCCATCGCGCACCTTCTCTCCGCCGGGCTGACGGTAGGGAAGACGATCGGCAACTTCAACAACCACGTCGGTGTGCCGCTCTCCATTCTGCGGCTTCCGGACGGGTGCCAGGCGGCGGTGCTCGAAATGGGAATGAACCACGCCGGCGAGATCCGCGCGCTGGCGCGCATCGCGAAACCGCAGGTCGGAGTGGTGACCAACGTCGGCTACGCCCACATCGAGTTCTTCGAATCGATCGACGGCATCGCCGCCGCCAAGCGGGAACTGGTGGAGGAACTCCCCGCGGATGGCGTCGCGGTCCTCAACGCCGATGACCCACGCGTGGCGGGCTTCGCCGGCGTACATCCCGGCCGTTCGGTCACCTTCGGTTTTTCCGAACGCGCGCAGGTTCGCGCGGAGGCGATGGAGACGAGCCCTTCCGGCGTCCGATTCCGCGCCCTGGGCGTGGATTACGAAACCGGCATGACCGGCCGCCACGCCGTGTCGAACCTGCTCGCCGCCATCGCCGTGGCGCAGGTCTTCGACATCGCACCCGAGCGGTTGCGCGAACCGGTGCGCACCTTCACGGCGGGCAAGATGCGCGGCGAGCGCCTGGAACACAACGGCATTACCGTCTGGAACGATTGCTATAACTCCAACCCCGAGGCGGCCCGGTCGATGCTCGACGTGCTGCGGCAGACCTCCGCCGGCCGGAGGATCGCTGTGCTCGGCGAGATGCTCGAACTGGGGAGTTCGGCCGCGGACCTGCACCGGCAGGTGGGCCGCTATGCCGCCGAGCGCGGGATCGACCTGTTGATCGGCGTGCGCGGCGCGGCGCGGAATATCGTCGAAGGCGCGATCAGCGCCGGCCTGCCCTCGAGCGCGGCCTGGTTTTTCGAGGACCCGGAGGAGGCCGGAGATTTCGCGCGCGGCCGAGGCTCGCTCCGGGGACGCGGTGCTTTTCAAAGGCTCGCGCGGGGTGCGTGTCGAGCGGGCACTGGAAAGGTTTCTGTCTTAGGTAACAAATGCTTTACTATTTGCTTTACGAGCAGCTGCATCGATACGTCAGCCCGTTCAACGTCTTCCGCTATATCACCTTCCGGACGGCCTTCGCCAGCCTGACGGCGCTTTTCCTGTGCATCGCGCTGGGGCCGTGGCTGATCAATAAGCTGCGCCAGTTTCAGATCGGGCAATACATCCGCGAAGAGGGCCCCAAGTCGCATCAGAAGAAGGCCGGCACGCCCACGATGGGCGGTGTGCTGATCATCATTTCCATCATCGTGCCGACGCTTCTGTGGGCCGATCTGCGGTTTGCCTACGTGTGGATTGCGATTGCGGCTTTGCTGGGCTTCGGCTGGATCGGCTTCCTCGACGATTACGCCAAGATCACGCGCCGGCGAAACCTGGGGCTGAGCGGGCGGCGCAAGCTGGTCTACCAGTTCGGGATGGGATTTGCTTTCGCCGCAGTCCTGCTGCTGATGCGCGCCTACGGGGGGTTCTCTACCGCCATGAACATCCCGTTTCTCAAGCAGTTCAAGCCATCGCTGCTGTTCGAGGGCCTGATGCGCAATCCATGGACATATCTGCTCGGCGTGGCGCCTTTCTGCATCTTCGTGTCGCTGGTGGTCGTGTTCGCTTCGAACGCCGTCAACCTTACCGATGGACTCGACGGGCTGGCGATCGGGCTGATGGTCATCGCCGCCAGCGCGCTGACCGTGTTGACCTACGCCGGCGGCCACGCGCAGCTCGCCGAGTATCTGCAACTGGCGCGCAATCCGCGCACGTCGGAGCTGACCATCTTCTGCGGCTCCATGACCGGAGCCAGCCTCGGATTTCTCTGGTACAACGCGCACCCGGCCGAAATCTTCATGGGCGATGTCGGCTCGCTCGGCCTCGGCGGCGCCATGGCTGTGGTGGCGGTACTGATCAAACAGGAAGTGCTGCTGCTGTTCATCGGCGGCATCTTCATTTTGGAAGCGGTCTCCGTGATCCTGCAGGTGGGCAGCTACAAGCTGCGCGGCGGCAAGCGGATTTTCAAGATGGCGCCGCTGCACCACCATTTCGAAGCGCTGGGCTGGACCGAATCGAAGATCATCGCGCGCTTCTGGATCGCCGGCCTGGTGCTGGCCTTGTTCGCGCTGACCACCCTGAAGCTCAGGTAGACCATGGAATTGAAAGGCACTCAAGCGCTGGTCGTCGGGCTGAAAAAGTCCGGCATGGCTTCGGTGGAGTTTCTCTCGCGCCGCGGCGCCGTGGTGCGCTCGACCGACCTGAAGCCCCTCGACCAGCTCCCGGGCGCCGCGGAACTGCTCGCGCGGCTGGATATTCCGTTCACGCAGCAGACGCCCGAAGTGTTTGAAGGTTGCAGCCTCATCGTGCTTTCCCCGGACGTGCCGGCCGACCTTCCGCCCCTGGTGGAAGCCCGCCGCCGGGGCGCGCGCGTCATCGGCGAAGTGGAACTGGCCGGGCCATTCCTCAAAGGCCGGACCATCGGGATCACCGGGTCGAACGGCAAGACCACGACCACCAGCCTGATCGGTCACATCCTGCGGGAATCCGGTGTTCCGGTGCAGGTGGGCGGAAATATCGGGACGGCCGTGACGGGCATGGTGGAGAGTTCGCGCGAGGATGGCTGGAACGTGCTGGAGCTCTCCAGTTTCCAGCTCGAGACGATTTCGGAATTCCGTGCACACATCGGCCTCGCGCTCAACGTCACGCAGAATCACCTGGACCGCCACCACACCTTCGAAGCGTATGCCGCCGCCAAGGGGCGGCTGTTCGAAACCCAGCAGGCCGGCGATTTCGCGGTGTTGAACGCCGAAGACCCGGTTTGCGTAGAGTACGCCGGGCGCACCGCGGCCACGGCACAGTGGTTCAGCTCGCGCCGCAAGGTGGCGCCGGGCGCCCACCTGTGCGCCGACAAGCTGGTGCTCGACGGCGCCCTGTTGATGACCGCCGGGGAGATCCCCATCCGCGGGCGGCACAATATCGAGAACGTATTGGCGGCGGCCATCGCGGCGGCGCGCGCTGGTGTCGAACACGCTTCCATCGCCGCGGCCGTGCGTACGTTCCGCGCCGTGGAGCATCGCCTCGAATTCGTTCGCCGGGTGGGCGGCGTCGACTTCTACAATGATTCGAAGGCCACCAGCGTCGATGCCACGCTCAAAGCGCTCGACGCGTTCGACGGCGGCCTGTGGGTGATCCTGGGCGGCAAGGACAAGGGCCTGGATTACTCCGTGCTGCGCGAGCCGCTGGCCGCCAAGGCGCGCGCCGTTCTGCTGATCGGCGCGGCCGCGGCCAAGATCGGCGAGCAGTTGAATGGCGCCGTGCCGCTGGTGGAGGCGAAAACGATCGATGCCGCCGTCGGCTACGGGTATCAGCACGCAGGCCACGGCGACACCGTGCTGCTGGCTCCGGCCTGCGCCAGTTTCGACCAGTTCCGCAGCTTCGAACATCGCGGCGAAGTTTTCAAACAGATCGTGAACCAACTCGGACCGAAGGAATAGCGCATGTCACAACGGCTCAAGACCGACTGGATTCTGTTCTCCACCGTACTCGTGATGATCTCGTTCGGGATGGCGATTCTGTACAGCGCGTCGTCGATCATGGCGCAGTTGGGGTTCGGATCGAGCTGGCACTTCGTCATCCGGCAGGTGGGGTGGGCGGCGGTGGCGGTTGCGGCCATGATGATGCTGAAGAGGACGAATTACCGCAAGTTCAATAACCCTGCGGTAGCCTTCACGGCCATCGGGCTGGCCCTGATGCTGCTCGGCGCCGTGTACTTCGTGGATTCCACCCACCACCGGTGGCTGCGTCTCGGCGGCCCGATCGGCGTGCAACCCTCCGAGCTGGCCAAGCCGGCGCTGGTGATCTTCCTGGCCTTCTTCGTCACGTGGCGCGCGCGGGCGATCAATAATCCGCGCCATACGCTGATCCCCGCGGCGCTGGCCGTGGGCTTAGTCATCTTCGCGGTGGTGGTGGCCGACCTTGGAACCGCGGTGGTTCTCGGCGCTGCTGCGATGGTCGTGTTCTTCGTTGCCGGCCTGCAGTTGCGCTACTGCTTCATCGTCGCGGGAATCGCCCTGCTGGGGCTGGTCGTCTCGATTTTTGCCGAGCCCTACCGGCTGGGCCGCGTCGTGAAGTTCTTCGACCCGGAGTTCAAGATCGTCGACCGCTTCGATCCGCAGGGGGTCCTCAAGGCGCGGATGCAGCGGACGCTGCGGACCAGCGACACCAACTACCAGTTGCTGCAATCCAAGATCGCGGTGGGCGCGGGCGGTCCGCTCGGCCTCGGCCTGATGAACGGAAAGCAGAAGCTGCTCTATCTGCCGGAAGCCCATACCGATTTCATCTATGCCGTCGTGGGGGAAGAAATGGGCCTGGTCGGCTCGGTGGGCCTGCTGATCGGTTTCGGCATTATTTTCTGGCGCGGCCTGCGGGCGACGTTCCGGATGGACGACGAGTTCGGCCGCTACCTGGCGCTGGGCGTGACGGTGGTGATCGTGGTACAGGGCTTCATCAACATGAGTGTGGTTCTCGGCATGATGCCGACCAAGGGGATCCCGCTGCCGATGATCAGCTATGGAGGCAGCTCCCTGTTGAGCACGCTGGCACTGCTGGGAATGTTAATGAACGTGAGCGAGCATGCGGGGTAGCGAGTGGGGTAGGCCTCCTGGCCTGCCCGTGCGCCGAAGGCGCGCTCCGCGCGATGGGCAGGCCGGGAGGCCTACCTCACTATGAGTCCCTTCTTAATGGCGGGCGGCGGTACGGGCGGGCACGTCATCCCGGCGCTGGCCGTGGCGCGTGAGCTACGGGCGCGGGGGCGCGAGGTGTTCTTCGTGGGAACCGAGCGCGGGCTGGAATCCAAGCTCGTGCCGGCGGAAGGATTCGAGTTGCGGAAGATCGACATCGGCGGGCTGAACCGGGTGGGCATGGCGACAAGGATTTCCACGCTTCTCAAGCTTCCTGTCACCACGCTCGGATGCGGGAGGTTCGTCAAGGACGCGGCGGCGATCTTCAGCATGGGCGGATATGTGGCCGGGCCTCCGGTCATGGCGGCGCTGCTCCGCCGGAGGCCGGTCGTCGTCATGGAGCCGAATGCCGTGCCGGGGTTCACCAATCGCGTCATCGGACGCTTCGTCTCGCGCGCCCTCATCTCGTTTCCGGAGACGGCGTCGTACTTTCGCCGGGGACGCACTGAGATTACCGGCCTTCCGGTGCGCGAAGAGTTCTTCCGCATCCCCCCCAAGCCTCGGAACGGGCCGCTTCAGGTGTTGATCACCGGCGGAAGCCAGGGGTCGCGCGCGCTGAATCGCGCCGCGCGGGAGAGCTGGCCGCTGTTCCGCGGGTCCGGCGTTCCGGTACGTATGGTCCTGCAGACGGGACCTTCCGAATACGAGCGGCTGCGGGGCGAATTCGCGGAGTCGGGTCTCGACGGCGAAGTTGTTCCTTTTATCACCGCCATGCCGGCTGCGTTCGAAGCCGCCGACCTCGTGGTCTGCCGGTCCGGAGCCGGCACGGTGTCGGAACTGGCGGCGGCCGGACGGCCGTCGATCCTCGTCCCGTTTCCTTTCGCCGCGGACGATCACCAGACCCATAACGCCGAAGCCCTGGCGCGCGGCGGCGCGGCCCGCATGGTGCGAGACGCCGGCATGAACGGCGAGAAGCTTTTTTCGGAGGTTCAGGAACTGGCCCGGGACACGGGCGAATTGGAGCGCATGGCGCAATCGGCCCGGCGCTTCGCCAAGCCGGGCGCGGCGCAGCGCGCGGCGGACATTCTGGAGGAGGTGGCGCGCGGATAGCCGTGGAATTCTGTTGACACTGGCCCCGCGAGCCGGAACAATACGTTAAGGAAATGTTTTTTCGCCCCCAGCATCTTCATTTTGCGGGCATAGGCGGGATCGGAATGAGCGGCATTGCCGAAGTGCTGCTCAACCTCGGCTACCAGATCAGCGGGTCTGATGTGAAGCTTTCGCCCATTACCGAGCGGCTCGCCGCGATGGGTGCCCGTGTGTTCGAAGGCCATAGCGCCGCCCACCTGGCGGGCGCCCGCGCCCTGGTGGTCAGCTCCGCGGTGGACGAATCGAACCCCGAGGTGCAGGAGGCGCGCCGCCTGCAGATTCCGATCATTCCGCGCGGCGAGATGCTCGCCGAATTGATGCGGCTGAAGTACGGGATCGCGGTGGCAGGCAGCCACGGCAAGACTACCACCACATCGATGGCCGCCACCATTCTCAATTACGCCGGCCTCGACCCCACCGTGGTGGTCGGCGGCCGCGTCGGCACCATGGGCGGCTCGAACGCCCGGGTGGGACGCAGCGATTTCCTGGTAGCGGAATCCGACGAAAGCGACGGCTCGTTCCTCAAACTCGCGCCCATTATCGCGGTGGTCACCAACATCGATCGCGAGCACCTGGACCACTACCCGTCGCTCGACGCCATCCGCGCGGCCTTCATCGAGTTCGTCAACAAGGTGCCGTTCTACGGCGCCGCGATCGTCTGTCTGGACGACCCCAACGTGCAGGGAATCCTGCCCGCGATCAACCGCCGCACCATCACCTACGGCACTACGGCCCAGGCCGACATGGAAGCTTCGGAGATCGGCTGCGGCCCGTTCTCCAGCGATTTCCGCCTTCGCTACCGCACCGTGGACCTCGGCAGCTTCCACCTGCGGATCCCCGGGAAGCACAACGTGTTGAACGCCATGGCGGCGGTGGCGGTGGCGATGGAACTCGAAGTCAAGCCCGACATGATCCGTGAAGCCCTGGCTACCTTCAGCGGGGTGGATCGCCGCTTTCAGGTTCGCGGGACCGAGGCCGGAATCATGGTGGTGGACGACTACGGCCACCATCCCACCGAGATCCGCGCCACCCTCGACGGCGCGCGGCTGTGCGGCTTCCGGCGAATCCATGTGCTGTTCCAGCCCCACCGCTACACCAGGACGTTCCACCTGATGGACGAGTTCGCCCGCTCGTTTCATCAGGCAGACAGCGTTTTCATCATGGATATCTATGCCGCGTCGGAGAAGCCCATCGAGGGCGTCACTGCCGAAGCCCTGGTGGAGCGCATCCGCCAGTTCGGCCACCGCGGCGCCGAATACGTCGGGACCATGGAAAATGGCATCGATGCGCTGCTGGCCGCCGCCCAGGAGGGCGACCTCATCCTCACCCTCGGAGCGGGAAGCGTTTCCCAGGCCGGTGAAAAGATTTTGCGGCGCCTGAGGGAGAAAGGCTGAGATGGCACGCGCGAGCGCAAAATCCAGCGGTTCCCGGCGGCGGCTCTGGCTCGGTGCGGTCATGCTGGCGGTCCTGGGCGTGTCCTCCGCCATGGCGGCGCTGAAGATGCGCGAGATCGCCCTGGTGAATCCGCAGTTCACCCTTTCCCGGGATCGCAAGGATTCGCTGACGGTCCAGGGCATCCGCTACACGCCGCGCTACCGGGTGCGGCGGGTTTTCGCCGAGGATTTCGAGCACAGCCTGTTTCTGGTGCCGCTCGGCGAACGCCGCCGGAGGCTGATGGCCATCGACTGGGTGGAAGAGGCTTCGGTGTCGCGGGTCTGGCCGAACCGCCTGATGGTCCGGCTCACCGAGCGTACGCCTGTGGCGTTCGTCCTGCTTCGCTCCGGAGTGCTGCTTATCGATTCCCATGGAGTTTTGCTGGAGCCGCCTCCGCAGGCGCAGTTCACGTTCCCCGTGCTCGGCGGGGTCCGCGAGGATGAGACCGAAAGCCAGCGGCGCGACCGCGTGCGGGTCCTGCTGCGGGTTCAGGAAGAACTCGGCTACATGGCGAAGGACGTCTCGGAAGTCAACGCCACCGATCCCGACAATGTGCGTATCGTGGCGCAGGTCGATAACCAGGCCCTGGAACTGATCCTGGGCGATGGCAACTTTGCCCGGCGCTACCAGAATTTCATCAATCATTACCCGGAGATTCGCAAGCGCTCTCCGGAGGTCCGGACGTTTGACCTGCGGCTGGATGACCGCATTACCGCGAAGGAATAGGGCCCATGGCAGTGAAACCGATCTATGCAGTTGGACTCGATGCAGGCAGCCGCCGCACCCGTTTGGCGATCTGCCTTCTGGAGCAGGGCAGCCTTCGATTTCTGGGCTGCGGCTCGGTTGAGTCCCAGGGTTGGATCAAGGGCCGGATCGCCGACCAGGGCGCGGTCGCGGCATCCATTCTCGCCGCGCTGCGGGAAGCCGAAGCCAGCGCGCAGGTCTCCGTCGAATCCGTTGTGGTCGGGATGGGCGGACCCACGGTGCGCGGCGCCAACGGCCGCGGCGTAATCGAACTGGGGCACGTCCGCGAGATCGAACAGCGCGACGTGAATCGCGTGGTGGATCGCGCCTCGCACGTGCAACTGCAGGAAGACAACATGGTTCTGCAGTTGTTCCCGCAGGATTTCGTGGTGGACGATCACCCCGGCCACCGGGACCCCCGCCGGATGCTGGCCTCGCGCCTCGAGATCAACGTCCACGTGGTGGTCAGCTCCGTGCAGGAGCATAATTCGCTGATCGGCGCCGTCAACGAGGCGCACCTGCTTGCGGAGGAGATCGGTATTCGAGGGTCTCGCCGCCTGCTACGCCGCGGTTCAGCCCGAAGAACGCCGTGAAGGCATCGCGGTGGTGGATATCGGCGGGCACTCCACGGAACTGGTGGTCTATCACGGCGACTCCATGCTTCTGGCTTCCACCATCCGGATCTGCGGCGATCACTTTACGCGTGACCTTGCGCAGGGCCTGTGCCTCACGTATGAAGACGCCGAGTTGATCAAGCTGGAGTTCGGCTGCGCGGTGTCGGAAAGCTGCCTGGAAAACGTGCTGGTGGAGACGCCCACGCCGGATCACCGCGAGCGGCGTTACGCGCATCGCAAATTCATCAACGAGATCCTGGAGGCGCGCGCGTCGGAGCTGTTCCGGTTTGTGCGCGGCGAGTTGATGCGCGTCGGCATGGAGCGCGCCCTCATCGGCGGCGTCTTCCTGACCGGGGGCGGGGCGCGCCTGCCGGATCTTTGCGATATCGCCGAGCGCGAGCTGCAATGCCAGGCACGCTATGGCCTGGCGATCGGCATTCAGGGTTGGCCGGATTCCATGAACGATCCGGAGTGGTGTACGGCGGCGGGCCTGGCGATGTATTCGGCCCAGCTCAAGACGCAGGTGGAGCACCAGCGCGAGGCGGCGGGCTGGCTGGGGAAGATTCTGCGGTAATGCAAACAGTCTTAGGGGAGGCGACTCATGGGCTTTGACGATCTCAAGTACGAAATTGAAGAAGAAGCGCGCTCGGGCACGCGCATGAAGGTGATCGGCGTGGGCGGCGGCGGATGCAATGCCGTGGCCCGCATGGTGGCGGAAGGGCTCGATGGAGTGGAGTTCTACGCCATGAATACCGACCTGCAGGCGCTTTCTGCGTGTCCGGTGCCAAACAAGCTGCAACTCGGCGCCAAGATGACCAGTGGTTTAGGCGCGGGGTCCAACCCTGAGATCGGCCGCCAGGCCGCCCTCGAAAATACCGACGCCATCGTGGAACTGTTGCAGGGCGCCGACCTGGTGTTCGTCACCGCCGGCCTCGGCGGCGGCACCGGCACCGGAGCGGCTCCGGTGATTGCGTCGTTGGCCAAGGAACTCGACGCCCTCACCATCGCCGTCGTCACCAAGCCCTTCGGCTTCGAAGGCCCGCGGCGCATGCGGATGGCGGAGGATGGGCTGCACAAGCTGGCATCCACGGTGGACACCGTGATCACCATTCCGAACGACCGGCTGCTTTCCCTGGTTCCGCGCGGCACCAGCTTCTTCCAGGCGTTCAAAGTGGCCGACGACCTGCTGCGCCAGGCGGTGCAGGGCATCAGCGACATCATCAACACCACCGGCGCCATCAACCGCGACTTCGCCGACGTCAAGGCCGCCATGGTCGGAATGGGTTATGCCATGATGGGAACCGCCATCACCCGCGGCGAGAATGCGGTGATCGAGGCTGCCCGCCAGGCCATCAGTTGCCCGCTGCTCGAGGATACCCGGATCGCCGGCTCACGCAGCATGTTGATCAATATCACCGGGTCCAGCCAGTTGGGTTTCCACGAAGTCAACGAGGCCTGCTCGATCATCCGGCAGGCTGCCGAGTGCGACGATGTACAGATCAATTTCGGCGTAATCCTGAACGAAGCCATGGCGGACTCCGTGAAGGTTACCGTGATCGCCACGGGCTTCCGGCCCGATGGGGCGCTGCCCGCCGAGCGCCGCGGCGTTGTGCCGGTGATTCGGGTTCAGCAGCCCGAGCCGGAACCCGAACCCATTGTGGAGGAAGTGGCGGCCGCGGCACCGGAGCCCGAACCCGAGCCGGAGCCGGCCGCGGAAACCGAGCAGATGATGGATCTCGATGACCTCGACACCCCTGCGTACCTCCGCCAGGGCCGCCTGCTGAATTAGGACGTGGAGCAGGCCTCCCGGCCTGCTCAGCCCCTACGCCACCGCCGCCAGTTCCGTCACGGCCAGGGGGATGATCTCTCCCTGCACCCCTCCGATCGTTTTGGCCGTGTGCTCGAACGCCGCCGGATCGCCGGTCACGTAGTGCACTACCCTTCCCTCCCGGTGAGCCTTGGACTCCGGTCCGAGCGCCGCGCTCACGAGTTCCGCCGTGACCTCCGCGCTGTCCACCAGGGTGACTTCGCCGCCCACCACACGCTGGATCACGGTTCGCAGCAAGGGGTAGTGGGTGCATCCCAGCACCAGCGTATCGATCTTCGGGCGGTCGCTCAGGTAGTGCCGCACCAGCAGGTCGCACTCCGGCGAATCTGCGAGGCCCTCCTCCACCGCGTGCACCAGCATGGGGCAGGCCTGCGCCCAGACACGCATCCCCTTCGCCTCCAGCCGCCGTTGGTATGCGCCGCTGGCGATCGTTCCCTTCGTGCCGATTACGCCGACTCTGCCCGAGCGGCTGACGCGTGTCGCCGCTTCCACACCCGGGTCGATTACGCCCCATACCGGCGGTTCACAGCGTTCGCCAAGGCCCGGCAGCGCCACTGCCGACGCCGTATTGCAGGCCACTACCAGGCCCTCGACCCCGAGTTCGCAGAGGAAATCCGCGATTCCATTGGCGAACTCACGCACCATCTGGGGCGGTTTGCGCCCGTAGGGCACGCGCGCCGTGTCGCCCAGGTAGACGAAATCGCGATGCGGCATGCGGCGCCGTAGCGCCTGCAGGACGGTGAGCCCCCCGGCGCCCGAATCGAAAACCCCGATCCCCCGGCGAAGCGTTGGCTTGACTGTCATCGCCCGTATTCTTAGCACGTTGCGGGCCGTTTGTCGTGCGATAATCGAGGTTTCCATGAAAGCTCGCGTCTTCGTATCGCTGAAAACCACGGTGCTCGACCCCCAGGGGCAAACGGTCCGTTCGGCTCTGAACGGACTCGGTTATCAGGGCGTTGCAGGGGTGCGCCAGGGTAAGTTCTTCGACATCGAGATTGCCGAGGGCGTCAGCCGCGAACAGGCCCAAAAGGAGATCGAGACCGCCGCCCACGACGTGCTCGCCAATCCCGTCATCGAAGAGTACCGCGTCGAAATCCTGGATTGATCTGGACCGTAATAGTACATCCGCCCCGGCGGAAGCGGAAGACTCCGCTCCTATAATGGTCTTATGTGCGGAATCGTTGGCTATCTCGGGACCAACAAGGCTGTGCCGATCATCCTGGAGGGGTTGAAACGGCTGGAGTATCGCGGGTACGATTCGGCGGGACTGGCGGTCTATTGCGAGGATGGCGAGCTTGCGATCCGGCGCGCCAAAGGCAAGCTCCGCAATCTCGAAGACGCCATCCGGATGAACCCGGTCGACGGCACCTTCGGCATCGGCCACACGCGCTGGGCCACGCATGGGCGTCCGACCGAGGAGAATGCGCACCCTCACCGCGACTGCAAGGGCGCCGTCGTCGTGGTGCACAATGGCATCGTCGAAAACTACCTCTCGCTCAAGCAGCAACTGCAGGCCGAAGGTCACGTATTCAAGACCGAGACCGATACTGAGGTGATCGCCCACCTCGTCGAAAAGCATTTCCGGAATAACCTGGAAGAGGCCGTGCGCGCCGCGGTGAAGGAACTCACGGGCGTCTTCGCCCTGGCGGTGATCTCCAGGTCCGACCCGAACAAGATCGTGGCCGCGCGCTCGGGGCCCCCCGTCGTCATCGGCATCGGCGACAACGAGTATTTCGTGGCTTCCGACGTTCCCGCCATCCTCAGCCACACCCAGGACATGTTCTTCCTGGCGGATGGCGACATGGCGGTGCTCACCCGCGAAGGAGTGCGTCTCACCGATTTCGATGGACGCCCCGTTGTCCGCCAGGTTTCCCGCATCCTGTGGAACCCCATCCAGGCGGAAAAGGGCGGCTATCAGCACTTCATGCTGAAGGAGATTTTCGAGCAGCCGCGCGCCGTCCGCGATACCACGCTCGGCCGCGTCGGCCAGGAGACCGGCCGGATCTTCCTCGACGAGATGGATATCTCCTCGGCTGAGTTCGCGCGCTTCCGCCAGGTGCGGATCATCGCCTGCGGCACCAGCTGGCACGCGGCGCTGGCCGGCAAGTTCATGATCGAGCGGCTGGCGCGGATTCCGGTGGAAGTCGATTACGGAAGCGAATTCCGCTACCGCGATCCGATCGTCACCGCCGATACCTTGACCGTCGTGATCTCGCAATCGGGTGAGACCGCCGACACCCTGGCCGCTCAGCGCGAGGCCAAGCAGAAGGGCTCGAAGACGCTCGCCATCTGCAACGTGGTCGGCTCCATGATCACGCGCGAGGCTGCCGGCACGATCTACACCCACGCCGGACCGGAAATCGGAGTAGCTTCCACCAAGGCGTTCACCTGCCAGTTGACCGCGCTCTTCATCCTGGCGATGCACCTGGGTCAGGCCAACCACTATCTGGATGAAAGCGCCTCGCGCTGCCTGGTGCAGGAACTGCTCCACATACCCGGCAAACTCGAAACCGTGCTCTCTCACGATTCGGTGTATGAAGCGCTCGCCCGCACGCTCCAGCACTCCCGGGATTCGTTGTTCCTCGGCCGCGGCATCCACTACCCCATTGCGCTCGAAGGGGCACTCAAGTTGAAGGAGATTTCCTATATCCACGCCGAAGGCTACCCGGCGGGCGAAATGAAGCACGGCCCCAACGCGTTGATTGACGAGAACCTGCCGGTGGTTGTGTTGGCCACGCGCGACCCCGCGAGCGAGGAGAGCCGCGTTCGGTACGAGAAGACCCTTTCCAATATCCAGGAGGTCAAGGCGCGCGAGGGCATCGTCGTCGCGGTGGTGACCGAAGGAGACCACGAAGCGCACAAGACGGCCGATCACGTGATCGAAGTTCCGGCCGCTTCGGAACTGCTCCTGCCGATTCTTGAAGTCGTGCCGCTGCAGTTGCTGGCCTATCACATCGCCGTCCGGCGCGGCTGCGATGTCGACCAGCCGCGCAATCTCGCCAAGAGCGTCACGGTCGAGTAACCCGCTTGCGTCAGTTCACGCACCGCATACAGGTTGCCACGCGCGGAAAGGGCCTCTATGACATCACGGAGGTGATCGCCCAGTGGGTAGCCGCGCAATCTATCGAGACGGGCCTGCTGACGGTCTTCATCCAGCACACGTCGGCATCGCTGACCATCCAGGAGAACGCCGACCCTGACGTAGTCTTCGACCTGAATCGCTTTTTCGAGCGCTTGGTCCCCGAAGACAACCGCCTTTACCGCCACACCATCGAGGGTTCCGACGATATGCCCGCGCATATCCGCGCAGCGCTTACGCCTACGCAACTTTCGATCCCCGTGGCGGAGGGGCGCCTGGCGCTCGGGACCTGGCAGGGCATCTACGTCTTCGAGCACCGTTCGGCACACCATCGCCGTAACGTGGCTTTACATTTGCTTGGCGAGTAAAGCATGGTAGGCTCCCATAAGGAGGCCACCATGAGCATATCCCGTCGCGATTTCCTCGGCACCGCCGCTTTGGGCGCGGTCGCCACGCCCTTGATTTCGGCTACCGGCATGCCAATGCGCACTCTCGGCGGCACCGGAGCTCAGGTTTCCATCCTGGCGTTCGGCGGCGGCAGCCGCTTCGTCGGATACAGCGAAGAGCAGGGCATCGAGGTCCTGAACCGGGCGCTCGACCTCGGCATCACCTATATCGATACGGCCGACAGCTATGGCAGCAACGGCGAAAGCCAGTTGCGCATTGGAAAGGTGCTGAAGGCGCGCGGCCGTAAGGGGCTCTGGCTCGCCACCAAGATCGGAACCCGCGACTACGACGGCTTCCTGCGAACGCTCGATACCAGCTTGAAGCGCCTGCAGGTGGACCAGGTCGATCTTCTCCATATCCACGCCCTCATGGGGCCGGACGACCTGGCGGCCATCGAGGCCAAAGACGGGGCTTACAACGCCGCGGTAAAGGCCAAGGAGCAGAAGATGGCGCGCTTCATCGGCATCACCTGCCACGCCTTTCCGGACGTATTGAAGACGGCGCTCGAACGCCACACCTTCGACTGCACCCAGATGGCCCTGAATGCCGCCATGCGCGGCCAGGTGAAGGGTGCGACCTCGAGTTTCGAGGCCACCGCGCTTCCCGTGGCGCTGCGTAAGAAGATGGGCATAACGGCGATGAAGATCTTCGCCCAGGAGGCGCTGGTGGGCCAGGCGCCCTACGAGAAGCTGATCCGGTATTCGATGTCGCTGCCGGTGGCGGCCGCCGTCATCGGAATGCCGAAGCCGGAGCACCTGGAACATAACGTGGCCGTGGCGAAGGCCTTCCGCCCGATGCCCCCCGAAGAGATGAAACGGCTCTCCGACGAGCTTGCGCCTAAGAACAGACTGGCGCTCGAGCATTTCTTCCAGCACCACGTGGACGCATAATCCGCGTCTACCAGGGCGAATACTTGCCCACCAGAAATCCGCCCACCACGGTCATGAGGGCGCCCCACCAGAGGTCCGCGTGCAGGTCCGCCATCACCACGGGGTGGGCCGGCGGAACGAACAGCGCCCACATGCCCGCGCCCATCACGATGAAGCCGTAAATGATAACCAGCACTCCGATAAAGAACCAAATCGGGAGGCGCCTTTTGTCAGGGGGGTGCATGCTCACCTCGATTGTCACATAATGATCGGCGGAGGTAATTGATGAGCCTCAAAGCTACCGTGCGCCAGGCGGGTGACGTTTCGATTGTCGATCTGGCCGGCCGCATCACGCTGGGAGAAGGTTCCGGGTTGGTGCGATCCACGATTAAGGAGTTGGTCAACTCCGGTCATAAGAACATCCTCCTCAACCTCAAGGAAGTCAGCTATATCGATAGCGCCGGGCTGGGCGAGATGGTAGGCGCTTACGCTTCCGTTAGCAACGCGCAGGGCAGCATCAAACTGCTGCATCCGCAATCCAGGGTGCACGACCTGCTTCAGATTACCAAGCTCTATACCGTGTTCGTCCCGTTCGACGACGAACCGGAAGCTCTGCGCAGCTTCGCCTCGGCTGCCGGGGGCGGGCGTCTCTTTCTCTGAGCCTCTCTGAATCACGGGCCTGGCTCGCGACGCGCTACCCGCGAGATCGCATTGACCAGCTTGCGATAGGGAATGTCCTCCCAACTGTCGAAGGCCAGCCATTCGCCGTCGCGCCAGCTCGAGTAATACCACCGGGCGAGCAGGGCCAGATATTCCTGCCGCTCGCGCGCCGTCAGTCTGCCCGGCGCGATCTCCGCGAACGTCTCGCGCAGCTTGCGGTCGAGCGAAACCGTCTTGCCTTCCTGAACCTCGAAACTGAAGCGACGCGGCGGCTGCCAGTTGCCTTCGCGAACCGGCCATAGATCGACCGCGTCGGACGCGAGCGAGCGCGTGATCGCGACTCCGCTGAGCCGGTCGACGTCGCGCGCCAGTTCGTCGCGCAGCCGCAGCACATCCTGCACCTTTTCGAACCGTTTGTGCTGGCGCGCCGCTTCTTCGAAACGCATCTCCTCGCTCAACCGGTCGCGCGAGTGCTCGATCGCGCCGGCCAGGGAAAGGCCGTCGGTCCTCAGGAATTCCAGGACGCGCGTGACCTCGTGCCCGTATTCCTCCGGTCCGACCACCTGCTGGCAGGGCCGCAGGCACATTCCCATCTCGCCGTAAATGCAGCCGGGATGTTCGGGCGACGGAACCAGGTCTTCCTGGCAGCGCCGCATCTGAAACAGGTCCAGGAACTGGCCTTCGAAGCGCTCCGCCGAGGCGCGCGAGCGGAACGGGCCGTAGTAAAGGGCCGTCGTGCGTGCCAGTTGCGTGGTGATCTGGCTGCGCGGGTATTCATTCGCGAGGATGATCTTGACGTACGGCGGCATTCGCAGCTTGAGCAACTCCAGGTACCGCTCCGGAAAGTGGCGGCGCGCCTGCTCGTAGATGACGACGCTCGATTCGAACGCCGATCCGGTCAGCCGGTACTCGACGCGTCTTACGACGTGCCGCAGGTTCAACAGGCGGGAAGGCTTGTCGCGCTCCTTCAACAGCCGCAGCAGGCGCCGGCGCAGCAGAGTGGTCTTGGAAAGGTATGGCTCGCCTTCGGCCGGCCAGAGAAGAAACACGGCGGGTAGGTTGGGCAGGGCCTCGATCGCCGAATCGAGTCCCGCCAGATCTCCGGCGACCTCGATGGCATTCATCACTGATAGAGCCGCAGATACTGCTCGCCCGTAACCAGCGGCGACTTGGCGATCTCCAGGTTCTCGAGCACGTGCTCCGGTCGCGCCATTCCCACCAGCGCCACCATGATCCCGGGCGTCGACCGGGTGAATTGAATGGCGCGCTGCGCATCTGTGTCCAGGCCCGGCAGCAACTCCTGCACCGCATCGGGCATATGCTCCAACACCTGCGTTTGCATCAGGGTGGCTGAAGCGACCACCGCGATGCCCAGGTTGGCGGCTGCCGCCAGTGGGCTCTCCGGGCGGTCCACAAAGGCTTCGACCATCCCCAGGTTGAACGGCAACTGAATGAACCGGAAATGATGGCCGGCGCCGCCTTCTTCGCTCGCGATCTGCGCCAGGCGCGGCAGGCTCAGCGCGTCCTTCTTGCGAAAGCCGTCCCATGTGGCCGCCCCATACCGGCGGATCTTCTGCTGGTCCGCCATCCGCTCCAGGTGCGCGAAGGCGCGGCGGATACGGCTTTCGAACTCGTCGGTGGTGCGGAATCCGAGCTGCGTCTCGGGATTGTGCAGGTAGAATATGTCGATCGTGTCCACCCCCAGGTTCGCCCGGCTGCGGTCGATCTGGTCCTCCAGGAACCGCGGCGACATGGAGTGCATCCCGCCGACCACGTCATCCGGCGTCAGGAAGCCCGGAACTGCCCCCGGCGTGAGAAAGCCCGCCTTGGTGCAGACGACGATCTCATCGCGCTGCAGGCTCTGGAGCGCCTGGCCTATGTCCCGCTCGGATTGCTGATGGCGGTAGTTGATGGCCGTGTCGAAGAAGTTGATCCCGCGCTCCCCGGCCACCAGCAGGGCCTCCACGCTGGCGTCCAGGTAGGTCCCGATGCCCAGGGTTGAGACCTTGAGGTCGAAGATGGTGCGGTAGAATCCGGCCGCCCGAAAATCCGGGTGGCGATTGACGTATCGTGCCGTCCCCTCGGCCGTCGCGTACACGTTCTACTCCGTGGTCGCTTTGCTATCGATCAGCCCGCGGATCTCCGCCAGGAACGCCTCAATGCTTTTGGCGCCCTGATCGCCGTGCCTGCGGTTGCGCACGGCCACCTGGCCGTTCTGCTGCTCGCGATCTCCTACCACCAGCATATAGGGGATTTTTTGCAGTTGGGCCTCGCGGATTTTCAAATTCACTTTTTCCGCACGTTCATCCACCGTGACGCGGATTCCCGCCGCGTCCAACTGCTTCTGCACGCTGCGCGCGTACTCGGTCTGGCGGTCGGTGATCGGCAGCACAATCGCCTGCACGGGAGCCAGCCAAACCGGAAATGCGCCGGCATAGTGCTCGATCAGGATTCCGAAAAACCGCTCGATGGAGCCGTAGAGCGCGCGATGCACCATCAGGGGCTGGTGCTTTTGCCCGTCTTCGCCGATGTACTCGAGCTCGAAGCGCCGCGGGAGGGTGAAGTCGAACTGGACGGTGGAAAGCTGCCAGGGGCGGCCGATGGCATCCACCAGTTTGACGTCGATCTTCGGACCGTAGAACGCGGCTTCGTCCGCCATCAGCTTTACCTTGACGTTCAACCGTTCCGTGGCGCGGCGCAGCGCGTTTTCGGCGAGCTGCCACTGGTCGGCGGTGCCGTCGTATTTGCCGCTCTTCGCCGCCGTCCCAGGTGGAAAGCTCGGCTTCATACTTGTCGAAACCGTATGCTGCCAGCGTGTCGATGGCGAACTGCAGGCAGTCCACCACCTCGTTCTCGATCTGGTCGGATGTACAGAAGATGTGGGCGTCGTCCTGCGTGAATCCGCGAACCCGGAACAGTCCGTTGAGCACTCCGGATCGCTCGTAGCGGTAAACCGTTCCCAGTTCGCCGAGCCGTACCGGAAGGTCGCGGTAGCTGTGCTGCCGGTCCTTGTAGATCAGGATGTGGAACGGACAGTTCATCGGCTTGAGCTGGTATTCGGCGTCGTCCAGCTCCATCCGGGAGAACATATTCGCGGCATAAAAGTTGGCGTGACCGGAGGTCTTCCACAGATCGAAGCGCGCCACGTGGGGTGTGTAGACCAGCGAATACCCGCGCTTCAGATACTGGTCGCGCATCCAGTCTTCGAGCTGTTTACGGATGATGCCGCCTTTGGGATGGAAGAAGATCAGGCCCGGGCCTGCCAGTTCCTGGATGCTGAACAGATCCAGCTCCTTGCCCAGCTTGCGGTGATCGCGCTTCCTGGCCTCTTCGACCTGCTTGAGGTAGTCATCCAGGTCTTTCTGAGTGAAGAACGCGGTCCCGTAGATGCGTTGCAGTTGCTTGTTGTGTTCGTCGCCCTTCCAGTAGGCTCCGGCTATCGAAAGCAGCTTGAATGCCCTGATTTTCGAGGTGTTGGGTACGTGCGGGCCGCGGCAGAAATCGATGAAGTGAGGGCCAAGGGTGTATTCGGAGAAGACCTCTCCGGCGCGCTCGCTGATCAGCTCGCATTTCATCCAGGCGTCGCCGTACTTCCGGAGGCCTTCCTCTTTGCGGGTGTACACGCGTTCGTATGGGAGGTTTCGGGCCTGGATCTCCCACATTTTCTTCTCGATCTTTTCGAGATCTTCCGGAGTGAACGGCGTGGCGCGGTCGAAATCGTAGTAAAAGCCGTTGTCGATCGGGGGCCCGATCCCGAGCTTGGTCTCCGGATAGAGTTCGAGCACCGCCGCGGCCAGCAGGTGGGCGGTCGAGTGGCGGTAGACTTCGAGCGCTTCGGGATCTTTGCCGGTGAGGATCTGGACGCTGGCGTCCGTTTCGATCGGTCGCGTCAGGTCGTACAGTTCTCCATTGACCTTGGCGACGACGGCGGCGTCCGCGAGCCGGGGGCTGATCGATTTAGCGATGTCGATCGGTGCGATCCCCGCTTGCGCCGGCTGCTGACTGCCGTCGGGCAGAGTGATCTCGATGTTACTCATAGGGAAATTTCAGCGTAGCACAGACCAACCAGGGGGCTCGGCGCGGGCGTGAGGACGGCTTTTCCGCTATGATGAAAATGCACTCATGCCCGTATCCGATCAGGCCAGAACTGACGAAGCTGTTCTGGTAGCGCAGTCCAGGGAAGGCGACACGCGCGCCTTCGGAGAACTCGTGCGCCGGTACGAGGGGAAGATTTTCCGTCTGGCCCAGCACATCACTCAGAACCGGGAAGACGCCGAAGATGTGCTGCAGGAGTCGTTTCTCAAAGCCTACGAGCATCTCGATCAATTTAAGGGTGATTCCAAGTTTTACACCTGGATCGTCCGTATCGCGGTTAACCAGGCCCTGATGAAGCTGCGCCGCCGGAAGACGAGTAAGGCGGTCTCGCTCGACGAACAGATCGACACCGGGGAAGATACAGTGGTGCGTGAGATTGCTGCCTGGGACGAAGACCCGGAGCAGCGGTTTTCCCGCGAAGAGCTCGGCACGATCCTGGATGAGGCGATTCAGAGCCTCGAACCACCTTATCGAAGCGTTTTCGTCCTCCGCGACATCGAAGAAATGTCTACCGAAGAGACGGCCGAAGCATTGGACCTTTCCGTACCGGCTGTGAAGAGTAGACTTCTGCGGGCGCGGCTTCAACTTCGGGAAAAGCTCACCCGTTATTTCAAGCGCAAGGGAGATGACGCCTTTGCTTACCTGTAAAGACTTTCTGCACGAGTTGAGCGATTACCTGGACGAAACTATCGACGCGGAACTCAGGGCGAAATTGGAGAAGCACATCACCGAGTGCCCGAATTGTTGGGTAATCGCCGACACGACCAGGAAGACCATAAAGATCTATAAGGGGATGGATCCCTACCCCATCCCCGCCGACGTCGAGGGCCGCCTGATGAAGGCCCTCGAAAAGAAGATGGCCGCCCGCCAGAGGTGAGGCTACTTCACGGCCAGCGTCACACCCGGCTGGCTCCGTCGTGCTGAACCTGCAATTCCGATGGACACCGTCAAAGGGATGGCTGCGCCAGTCCGAACCGTGGGAGGCACGATCGCGTTGATCTGCACCAGCCCCGCGACTGCTCCGGGCGAAGTTCCGGCGTAAGTGACCACAGCCGGTTGGCCGTCGATATCGACGCGATAGGTGGCATCGGCAACGCGGACGGCGTTGGTGGCTACCTCGCCATTTCCCAGAGGCGTTGCAAGATCGCCGAGTCCGGTTGCGTAGACAGAGATGGAGGAACCCCTCGGAGCGGCGCTCTTTGAGGAGTTAATGAAATATGATCCCGAAGAACTGTCGAAATTCAACACAGCGCCTTGTCCCTGTCCCAGCCCGCCAAAAGTGAACACACCGGGATCCTCAGCGACTACCGTCACAGTGAAGAGGTTCGTGTTGGCGGCCCCGTTGGTGACCTGGATGTCTACGGCGGTGCTACCCGTCCCGAGGACCGCCGCTACTTCCACGGGAACGATACAGTTGATCTGATTGCTGGACACCATGATGACGGGCGCGAAGGCCGTGTTGAGGGGGCTGCCCCATTGGAAGGCCACCACGACTCCGCCAAGCGCGGCCTGATAGGCGGCGGGCGACCCGCTCGGCGTGGCCTGCAGGGCCGTCGCCGGCCCCAGGTTTTGTCCGAAAATCGAGATGATCTCCCGCGGAGATACCGAAGTCGCCCCGGTCAATACCGGGTTCGCACCGGTCCCCGAGAATACCGCTGTGGAGGCAAAGCTGGCCGAGTTTACCACTGAAGTAATGGCTGGTTGTGTCGGATCGGTGACCAAAAACGTCGTCGTCGCTGGAGCCTGAGAGGGATTATTCGGCGGCGCCGGATTGGTTACCGACAGGGTCCAGACGATCGGATAGGTTGTCGGCGTGATAGGCGCGGCCAGGTACGCGGCTTTGATCGTAGCCTGCAATACCTTGCGGCTCAACAACTTCGAGGGAAGCGTCACGGACGGGTTGGCGCCTTGCTGGATCGACACCACGGACGTGCTGAAAAAGTTGTCGCCATAGATCGTGATCACCGGATCGATGGCCGGTCCGGCGATCACGCTCGAAGGGAAGATCGGCAGTCCTGCATCGAGAGTCGGCGGTCCGGCCGAAACGATCAGGTTCACCGCCACCACGGCCGTGCCGTTCGAGGCGCTGTTTGCCGCCACCGTGACGAGGCCTCCATAACTTCCAGGGTCGAGAGTGGTGAGGGTGGCAGTATCGAGCGAAACCGTGATCGGGACGTAAGAGCCGGAGAGCGCGACCCCGCTGGTCTGCAGGTTCGCAAGCTGTCCCGCCTGGTTGACCCGGAGCCAAACCGCGGTCTTGGAGCCGCCGCTGTTGGAAGCCGTTACATTGAAAGGAATAATGTCACCGGTCGAAGCGACGTCCAATTCCGCGGACGCCGGCGAGGTGGCTATCGTCCCGGTGGTGAAGCTGAAAGTCAGTGTCGGTAGGCTGGAGCCGGTGGCGGGAGCGGAGTAGTTGCTCGAAGGCGATGTCAATACCAGCGTCGAAGGCGGGTTCGAGATCAGCAGCGTCACCGGCACGACTGCCGGATTGCCGCCACCTGGCACGGTGTTGATCGTGATGGTTCCGCCGTAGCTGCCGGGGGTCAGGCTGGTGGGATTCACGCTCACGGTCAGCGCCAGCGGAGACCGCCCCGTATCGGGCGTTACCGTCAGCCACCCCTGTGGCGTGGCTGCTACTGCCACGGACATCGGCAGCGCACTCGATGCCGCCGGCAGAGTCGCGGTCAACTTGGCCGGCGCAGGATAATTCGTGCTGTTCACCTGATAGCTGAAGCTCAGGGTCGTCGGGCTCGCCGTCGGTCCCGACGACTGCGCGCCGGCGATACCCATGCAGAATAACAGTCCCGTAAGTCCGGTGATCGATCTCCGTCTGAACCACATCATGAGGCTTGTATCGGCGAGGGGCCGCCGGAACTTTAGCCGGGTCGCCGCCGCTGCCGCATGTTATTCTTGGTTCGATGTTCGGCCGGAAGGCCTAGAATTCGCTACCGATGCACCTGATTCCCACTCAAGAGGAAGTTGTGGCCCTGCTGCGGGAGAGTGGAGCTCTCCGCGACGGCCACTTCGAATACCCGAACGGACTGCACTCCAACGAATACCTTCAGGTCCCCCTCGCGCTGCGGCATTATCAGTACCAGCGGCTTCTCTCCGTGGGGATCGGGCGGCTGCTGCGAGCCAACCCGGAGATCCGTGCGATCATCCCCGAGTTGTCCATTGTGGCCCCTGCTACGGCGGGGCTGCCTGTGGCCTACGGCGTCTGCGAATCGATCCGCGCGCGGCAGGTCTATTGGGCGGAGGGCGAGCAGGATGGCGGCCCGCTCCGGTTCCGGCAGTACCTGAACCCGGATCCGGGGGAGCAGGTGCTTCTGGTGGACGATATACTCCGTACCGGAAGCAAGCTTTCGGCCCTGAAGCGCCTTCTCGATAACGCCGGCGCCAAGGTGGTCGGGTTGGCAGTCATTGTTTATCAGCCGACCCCGAACACGATGAATTTCGGCAACCTTCCGCTGTACTACCTGGCGAAGCTGGAGGCCAGCTACTACGCCGACGCCGGGCGCTGCGAACTCTGCAAACGCGGCATCGCCGTGGAGAAGGTTTGGATCTAGCCTGTCAGGGCGGTTGCCCAACGCATGTGCACTATGACAAATCTGCTGACTGGGAGGGCTCGTTAGTTGGCCCACGGGCCCGTTTTCCACAGGATTTTCCACGGCTTTGTGGAAAAGCCATGGAAATCCCGGCAACCCCTCCGTAGTGCCACCTGGCATGCTACAGTGTTACGGTCTGAAATAGGGTTTTGAAACATGACTAGAGTTGTCCTGATCTTTCTTTCGTGCTGCGCCATGCTGGTTGGGCAGAGCACGGAAGGCGGTAAACTCGCCCCCTATTACCCGACACCGGAGACCATCGTCGAGAAAATGCTCCAACTCGGCGGCCTCAAGGCCGGCGAGAAGATGTTCGATCTGGGCTCCGGCGATGGGCGTATCGTGATCATGGCGGCGCAGAGGTTCCACGCCGATGCGGTCGGCATCGAGCTCGATAAGGACCTTTGCCGCCAGAGTATTGCCCGGATTCAGAAGCTGGGGCTCGAACAGAACGCGCACATCGTGAACGGCGATCTGCTCAAACAGAACTACAGTTCGGCCGACCTGGTAACGGTTTATCTGCTTCCCGAATCCATTGATAACAAGGTGCAGCCTTTACTCGACCGGCAGTTGAAGAAGGGGGCGCGCGTGGTGGCCCACGATTTCGAGTTCAAGAATTGGATGCCCGAAAAGGTCGAGAACATCGCCGATGACGGCGAAGGCCGCAGCCATACCCTGTACCTCTACCGGAAGTGATTGAGTGCTCTCTTCGCCCAGCACGCCATGGTTACGCTACGTATCCCGGGCGCGCGTCATATTGGCCGCCGTCGCGTTCGGCCTCGGTTTCGTGTACGTTCCGTCTTCCCCGAGCGTTTTCCACATCCTGGGGGGAGCGTTCCTGTGCTATTCGCTGCTGGTGGCGGCCCGCATCCGCGGACTGAGCGGTGTTCTCGGGCTGCTGGCGCTGTTCGGAGACCTGGTCTATTTCCTGATCCTGGCGAGTCTGAGTGCGTATCAACTGCTGTGGCTGACATCGGCCTTTTTCCTCTTTCTGCTGACGGAGGCGCTCCTCTTCTATAGCCCGCTGGAACTGCTGGTCATCTCCGGGGTGTGCGCGCTTTTCTGCGCCGTCCTGCCGGGCGAGCACATCCGGGCCCTGGAGCCGACGATTCTGGTGGCCGGCACGCTCTCCTGCGGCCTGTCGGTCGGGCAGCAGCGCCTGAAACGCGAGGTGGAGAGCCTCAAGACCCGGCTGGAGGAAGCCGAAGAGGCAGCGCAAAAGGCGCGCGACGACGAGCGGCAGCGCATCGCGTCCGATTTCCACGACGGCCCGCTGCAGAGCTTCATCAGCCTCCAGATGCGGCTGGAGATCCTGCGTACCATCATTCACCGCGATTTCGACGCGGGAATGGAGGATCTGAAGCAGTTGCTGGCGCTGGCCCAAACCCAGGTGCGCGACCTGAGGGCCTTTCTGCACAGCATGCGCCCGGTGGATGTGGACGGCGCCAACCTGGTCGCTACCGCGCGGCATACCGCGGAGAGCTTCCAGAAGGAGAGCGGGATCCCAGTGACGTTCGCAGGGACCACCACACCGGTGGGCTTGCCTCAGGAAATGTCTCTCGAGGTGCTTCAGATGCTGCGCGAGTCGCTCCACAACGTGCAAAAACATGCCGGCGCCACGCGCGTCGCCGTGGCGATGGAGAAGACCGACCGCGGCCTGGAGATCTCGATCGACGACAACGGCCACGGTTTCCCGTTCGCCGGCACTTATTCCCTCGAGGAATTGGAACTGCTGAGACTCGGTCCTGCCAGCCTGAAGCGGCGCGCCCGGTCGTTGAACGCCGACCTGCTGCTCGAATCGCGCCCGGGGCGCGGAGCGGGCCTGAAGTTCTGGATTCCGCTTCAGTGACACGGCTCCTGCCGGCGCTGGCGGCGCTCGTGACGGCGGGTTGCGGCGGCTACGCGAATTTCACCCTTCCACCTCTGGGGGGAGGCAGTTCCCCGGCCTCTTACCGCTGGGTAGCGCGGCCCGAACCGGTGGTGGCGCGGGACCAGGCGAAGGATGTGCTAAACCCCTCGGTGGCAGGTGGTTTCATGCTCTATTCCGTCTGGGACGGCCACACCTGGCGGACCGCCCTGGCGGCGTCCGGGGATGGCATCTCATGGGAGAAGCGAGGCACCGTTCTGGAGCCGGACCCGCGGTCCTGGGAGGGCTCCTACATCGCGGCTAACGGCAGCGTCCTGCGCGACGGGGGCCGGTTCTGGTATTGGTACGTGGCCGGCCCGAAGGAGTTGCCGAAGATCGGCCTGGCCCGCTCGGGCGATGCGCGGACCTGGCGAAAGGAACCCAATCCGGTGCTAAGTCCTGGCCCTTATATGAGTTGGGACGAACGGGGAGTGGCCGATCCGTACGTCGTAAGAGTCGGCCCGTGGCTTTACCTCTACTACCTCGGTCAGGATCGGGCGCGCCGTCAACGGCTGGGAGTGGCGCGCTCGGTTGACGGCATCCACTGGGAAAAGTTGCGAACGAACCCAATTCTGGAACTCGGCGGCCCTGGGGAATTCGACGAGAACGGTTTGGGAGAGCCGGCGGTGTGGAGTGCCAACGGGTTTTACTGGATGCTCTACACCGGACGGGACCTGGTCGAAAACCGGCGCATGGGCATGGCCCGATCCACTGACGGCGTCCGCTGGCAGAAGCTTCCCGCGGTCATCGCCGGCAGCGAACCCTGGGATTCGAAGGTCGTCTGCGATCCGACCGTAGAGCCCGGTCCCGGCGAAATCCGCGTGTGGTTCGGCGGCGGGGATCAGGCTCGCCCCGATGAGAACCTGAACGGACAGATTGGCTACGGGGTTCTCCACCCGATCTGGTAGGGTGGAAAGCGTGAAGATCGGGATCACCTGCTACCCTACCTATGGCGGAAGCGGCATCGTGGCCACGGAACTGGGCCTCGAACTGGCGACCCGCGGCCACGAGGTCCACTTCATCACGTACGCCAACCCGATCCGCCTCGACCCGGACGTCCCGCGGATTCATTATCACGAGGTGGAAGTCTCCACCTATCCACTGTTTCAATACCCGCCCTATTGCCTGGCGCTGGCTTCGCGCATGGCCGAGGTGGCCGACTCCTACGATCTGGACCTGCTGCATGTCCACTACGCGATCCCCCACTCCATCTCAGCGATGCTGGCGCAGCAGATGCTCGCGCCGATCCGCAGGCTGCCCTTCATCACCACCCTCCACGGCACCGACATCACCCTGGTGGGGACGGACCGGTCTTACTTCCCGATCACCAAGTTCTCGATCGAAAAATCGGACGGGATCACGTCGATCAGCGAGCACCTGCGGCGCCAGACGGTGGAGGTCTTCGGCGTGGCGAACGAGATCCGGGTGATCAAGAACTTCGTCAACTGCGACCTGTACCACCCGGACAATGAAAAGACTGGCGCTACGGCCTACGCGCCGCCCGGCGAGAAGCTGCTGATTCACCTTTCCAATTTCCGCCCGGTGAAGCGCGTGCTCGATTGCGTGCGGATCCTGGCGGAAGTGCGCAAGACGGTCCCGGCACACCTGCTGATGGCCGGGGACGGGCCGGAACGCGGTCCGGCCGAGCACCTCGCGCGGGAACTGAAGATCGACCGGCACATTTCCTTCCTGGGGAAGCAGAATCACGTAGAGCGGCTGATCCCGCTGGCGCACGTGCTGCTGATGCCCAGCGAGATGGAGAGCTTCGGCCTGGCGGCGCTGGAGGCGATGGCGTGCGGAGTGGTTCCGGTGGCGACCCGCGTGGGGGGCGTGCCGGAGCTGATTACCGACGGCGAGGATGGATACCTCGAAGCAGTGGGCGATATCGCAGCGCAGGCCGCCCGGGTGGCGGCGCTGCTGACCAATGACGACCTGCATTACCGCATGGCCAAGACCGGGCGCTGGAACGCGGCGGAGCGGTTCTGCACGGACAAAATCATTCCGCTGTACGAGCGGTATTACGAGGAAGTGCTCGGGTAGGGCTGCTAACCGCGGGCGCTTCCCCGTGAACCCTGCGTCCTCACGATCACATCGTCAAGACGACCCGGAACTGCGCCTTGCCGCTCATCATGCGCGCGTAAGCCTCGGCCGCTCGTTCGAGCGGATATGTCTCAATCATCGGATGCACACCGGTCAACTCGGCGAAGCGCAGAGTGTCCTCGGAATCGGCTGGTGTTCCCGCGGCCCAGCCTTGAATCGCTCGACTTCCGGAAATGAGCTGTACCGGCGTGACCTCGATGGGATCAAATGCGAGACCAATCACCATGAGCCTGCCGTTCGGCCCCAAACCGTCAAACAGCTCGGACATGGCCTTGGAGCTCGGGGCTGTCACCAGAATGACTTGTGCGCCGCCCAGTTTTTGCAATGCCTCCGCCGCACTGGTTGATTTGCTGTCGATGTACATGCTCGCTCCGAGTTTCTTTGCGAGAGCCGCGTTTCCGGGCCCGCGCCCAATGGCTGCGACCCTGTAGCCGAACTTGTTCGCGAACTGAATCCCGAGGTGCCCCAGACCGCCGATACCCGCGACGGCAACCAGGTCACCAGGCATGGCGCCGCTGTGACGCAGCGCGTTGAAGGTGGTAATTCCGGCGCAGAGCAGCGGTGCCGCTTCTGCCGCGCTCAGACTTTCCGGTATGGCTACCAGTGCCTCGACCGGAGCCAGCATGTATTGCTGGTATCCGCCGTCATAGCTGATGCCCGGAATCTTCAGGTTCCGGCAATTGCGAAAATCTCCGCGCCTGCACGCGGGGCACGTGCCGTCCTGGCCGCCATGCCAGCCGACACCGGCCCGCTGTCCCTGCTTCCACTCGGACACACCGGCACCGACCTCATCGATAATGCCCGCCACTTCGTGGCCCGGAACGCGGGGGTACTGAATCCCCGGCCACTTGCCGTCTTTCGTGAGCGCGTCGCTGTGACAAATACCGCAAGCCTCGACCTTGATGCGCACCTGCCCTACACCTGGCTTGGGAATCTCGCGGTCGACCATCTGGAAATCCGCTCCCGCGCTGGGAATCTGCGCCACCCGCATGGGCGCCGCGGCTAATTTTGCACCTGGCATGATCCCTCCTATGAATGCTCACTTTCACTGATGTCTTTCCCTCTGCCTGATCGTTGTGCTGAGCCGGTTCCGGCATCGGGAGCCTCGGTTACCCCGCTACCTCAAAGATGAGTTCCCACTCGACCGGGACGCCGAGCGGAAGGCTTGCAACGCGCGTAAGGGCAGAACGATATTCCACCGTTTGTCCGTATTTTCTCTCCTTCCGGCCGGGGCCACAATCGCGCAATGTAAGTTACAGAACGGGCAGATATCGGCCGATCCGCACTGGTTCGAAATCGGACAGGCCGATATCGAGGCCAAAGCCGTCTTGGAGCGAAGCGTTAAGGCGCATCATGTGGTCTGCTGCCGTAAGATCCGATGCGGCTCGCCGCTGTCAATCCGGAGTCTTTGCATCGCACTGTGTAAGAGAGGAAGAATCCAACCTACCTGGAGAGAGGGGTCGCGACTTCGAAGATCAAAAACTGCTGCCGCGGGAGGAAGTCATGCTGCGCCGCCAGCTTGTATCCCGCCTTGCCCATCTCGGACTTGAATTTTTCCAATGGAAAGCGAAATTCCTTCGGTGGGCCCTCGGGAGAATCCGGTTTGAAGTCGATGATCGCCACCCGGCCGCCTGGCTTGATCGATTTGGCCAGGTTCCGGAAATACGTCTCGCGGTCGCCGATATGATGATACGTGTCGACGATTAGGACCAGGTCGACGGGTTCCGGCAGATTTGGCGAATCGGCAGCCGCTTGAACAGCAATCACGTTGTTCAACCCCTCCCTGGCAGCTCGTTCCCGCAGGTAAACCACCATCGAAGGTTCGATGTCCGCCGCATAAACCCTGGGCGCAGCGTCCGACCTCGCGAGTCGCACGGAGAAATACCCGGTACCAGCGCCAATGTCGGCCACAATTTGTCCCCGCTTCAGATTCAGCGCCGCGATCACCCGATCCGGCAACTGCCACGTATCACGCGCCGGGTCGTCAAAGCTTTTGGCCGACTCCTTGGGATCGAAGTGGTGCTCCATGTGGTCGGCATGGGCCTTTTCGTGTTCCTTAGATTGACCGAGCGCCAGCGCAGCAAATAGCCAGAAAAACCGCAAGCAGATAGTGCTTCGAAAGCATGGAAAACTCCCGCCTCCCATTCTCGCACCCGTTTCGCCCTCGTCTTGACATCCCGAGAAATGCGGGTTTCACCCCGCGACGGTGCCGGGTGCGAAGTCTGGAATCACGCCCTCGCAGCGAACTTCCAGGCGTGGTCTACGATGGTTCGCAGGTCGGTGT
Organism: Bryobacterales bacterium; assembly: GCA_963778675.1. GTDB lineage: Bacteria > Acidobacteriota > Terriglobia > Bryobacterales > Bryobacteraceae > CAWCDJ01. Next base: position 301,219 of record CAVZVI010000013.1, on the reverse strand, counting down.
AACGCGGGGTCCACCCAAGGCGGGCGCGCAGTTTATCGGAAGCGGCCACGAGGGCGGGCGGGTCGCCTTCACGGCGCGGGCCGAAGACGTAAGGCACCTTGCGGCCGGTTACCTCTTCCACCGCGCGGATCATCTCCAGTACGCTATGGCCCGTGCCGGTGCCGACGTTGAACTGGTCGGAAGCGCCGCCGTTCAACAGGTACTCGACCGCCAGGATATGCGCCTGCGCCAGGTCGTTGACGTGGATGTAGTCGCGAATGCAGGTGCCGTCGGGCGTGGGGTAGTCGCCGCCGAAGACGGTAACCGGCTCACCGGTCTTGACGGCGCGGAGGATCAGCGGGATGAGGTGGGTCTCGGGATCATGCTCCTCGCCGAGGCTGCCTTCGGGGTCGGCGCCCGAGGCGTTGAAATAGCGCAGGCAGACGCTGGTGAGGTGGTGAACCTCGTCGAACCAGTGGAGCAGGCGTTCCACCATCACCTTCGATTCGCCATAGGCGTTCACCGGCCGTATGGGAAAGTCTCCTGAATCGGCGAGGAGTCGGGGTTTCCGTAGACCGCCGCGGTGGAGGAGAACACCATGTGGCGAACGCCGTTCCGCGCCATGGCGTCGAGCAGGGAAAGCGAACCGCACACGTTGTTCGAGAAGTAGCGCGCGGGCTCGCGCATGGACTCCCCCACGGCGATGAACGCGGCAAAGTGAATGACGGCCTCGGGACGCGTCTGCCGCATGAGTTCGGCAAGAGCGCTGGTCTCGCGCAGGTTGAGCTGGAACAACCGGTCGGGCGGGACGTTGTGCCGGTATCCTTTCGAGAGGTCGTCAACCACCGCGACGTCGTAACCCTGCTCGAGCAGAAGCCGCACGGTATGCGAGCCGATATAGCCCGCGCCGCCGGTCACCATGATTTTTCGTGGCATCCAGACCCGATTGTAGTAGCATGACGGTTCTATGCCAAATGGCGCGGAGCTTTTCGTCCAGGCGGCCGCACAACTGGGGATCGACACGATCTTCACGCTGGTGGGAGATCATCTGAACGAGGTGCTGGCGGCGGCCGCGCGGAGCGGGATGCGGATCGTCGACCTGCGGCACGAATCCGCGGTGACGCACGCCGCGGACGCGTGGGCGCGGATTCATCGAAGGCCCGCGCTTTCGCTGGTAACGGGAGGTCCGGGCCACACGAATTCGCTGACGGGAATCGCCACCGCGAACGTGGCGGGCAGCCCGCTGATCGCTGTGAGCGGCAGCCGTCCGAACACGCTGGCCGGCCGCGAAGCGTTCCAGGACCTGGACCAGGCGGCGATGACGCGTCCGGTGGTGAAGTGGGCGGCGGAGCCTCCGGATGCCGCGCAGATCCCGTTCTACCTGCACCGCGCGTACCAGATCGCGAACTCCGGCCGGCGCGGCGCGGTGCACCTCACGATTCCCGTGAACCTGTTCACCGGGGAAGGGCAGGCCGCGGCGGTTCCTTCGATGGCGGAGGCCGCCTGCGCGCCGCGTACGGGCGATGTTTCGCGCGCGGCCGAACTGCTGCGGGCGGCGGAGCGGCCGGTGGCGATCGCCGGCAGCGGCGTGTGGTGGTCGGGCGCGGAAGAGGCGCTCCGCCGCTTCATCGAGCACACCTCACTGCCCCTGTACACCATCACGATGGCGCGCGGCGCGGTGCCGGACGACCATCCGCTCTCGATGGGCTATGCCGACCCGGCGCTGAACCGCGCCGCCTTCCGGGCCTTTCAGGAGGCCGATCTGTTCCTGGTGATCGGCAAGCGCATCGATTACCGGCTGGCCATGGGGGGAACACGCCTGTTTCCGCCGGCGGCACGGTTCATTCAGGTGGATATCCATGCCACGGAATTGGGGCTGAATCACGGGCTGGACGCGGCGATTTGCGCGGATGCGCGGCTGACGCTCGAAGCCTTAATGGAAGCGCCGGGCAGGCCGGGAGGCCTGCCGCACTGGGTACAGCGGGTGCGGGCGCTGCGCGCGGAGTGGGAATGCGAGCTCGCGCGGGCGGCCGAGGATGGCGGCGCCCCGATGCACCCGGCCGCGTTCTTCCGTGAGTTGCGGGCGGCGCTGCCGGGCGACGTCCTTTATGCCTGGGACGGCGGCGATTTCGCCCACTGGGGGCGGGCATCGCTCCCGGCGCGGCAACGCGGCGGATGGCTGCGTTTGGGACCGCTCGGGACGATCGGCTCCTCGCTCCCCAACGGGCTCGCGCTGCAACTGGCGAACCCGGAACGGCCGGTGGCGGTAATTACGGGCGACGGCGCGCTCGGGTTCTACATCGCCGAAATGGATTCCGCCGTTCGCCACAAGCTGCCGATCGTCGTGATCGTGGGCAACGACGCGGGGTGGGGCCTCGAACGCGAGTTGCAGCAGTTTGCCACGGGCGGTGCTCCGACGGTTGCGTGCGAGTTGCAATCGGCCCGCTACGATCTCATCATGAAAGGGTTCGGCGGGAAAGGCGAGACCGTCGAGCGCCTCGACGAGGTGCGGCCCGCGGTGGAGCGCGCGTTCCGGGCGGGGGTGCCGTACTGCCTGAACGTCAAGATCCGCGGAGTGCGTTCGCCGTTCACGGAGTGGCAGATCGCCGGACGGAAGAAGTGAGAGTGGCTTCTATCGCGCTGATGCTGGCGGCCGCGGGAACGACGCTTCCCGCGCAGGACCTGCCGCAGTGGGTGCTGAATCTCGCCCGCATCAAGCGGCAGGCCCGGGCCAATTTCGCGCGCCTGCCCGACTACGCCTGTCATGAGACGATCCAGCGCTACCACAGGCCTTCGCCGCGGGGAACGTTCCACGAGTTGGATACCGTGCATCTCGAGGTGGCGGTGATCGGCCGCAAGGAGATGTTTGCAACAGCCGGCGCCGGCCAGTTCGAGAGCATCGATCCGGCGACGGCCATCACTGAAGGTGCGATGAGCACCGGTTCCTTCAGCGGGTTCGTAAACAACCTGTTCGTGAACGACACGGGCCTCACCACCGGCTGGGCGGATGACGCAGTGGGGGGCCGGAGGGCGACGCGCTACGATTTTTCCATGTCCGAGATGATGAGCGGCAATACCGTGAGCAACGGCTCGGTGCGCGCCACGACCGCGGTTCGCGGCTCATTCTGGGCCGATGCCTCCACCTTCGACCTGCTGCGGGTGGAAGAACACGCGGTAGATATCCCGCCGGCGCTGAATATCTCGGATGTCACGACCATCATCGACTACCAAAAGACCAGGGTCGGCACCTCGGAGGTGCTCCTGCCGATCCGGGCGGAAATGACGATCACGGAGTATGCCGGGAGCCAGTCCCGCAATGTCACGCAGTTTTCGGGGTGCCGGCAGTACGGCAGCGATTCGGTGATCCACTTCGAGGCTCCGGATACGGTTCCGCCGCCTGCGCCGCCGCCGAAGAAGAAGTAGAATTAGTAGACTACCCAAAGAAAGTTGTACGGATCCCGAAGTGTCGCGAAAGCCGCCGAGCGTAATAGCCATCTATCCCGGATCGTTCGACCCGATTACCAACGGGCATCTCGACCTGATCCAACGCGGCTCGCGCATGTTCGACCAACTGATCGTATCCATATTAAGGAACGATACGAAGAAGCCGCTTTTCTCGGTGGAAGAGCGGATGGAGATGCTCCGCGAAGTGGTTCACGTCTACCCCAACGTGTCGGTCGATTCCTTCGACGGGCTGCTGGTGGACCACGCGGCCGCGCAATCGGCTACCGTCCTGCTGCGCGGCATCCGGGCGATCTCCGACTACGAATACGAATTGCAGATGGCGCTCATGAACCGGCGGCTGCGGCCCGATATTGAAACCGTCTTCATGATGGCTAACGAGGCGTATTCTTTTATCAGCTCCCGCCTGGTCAAGGAGGTCTTCGGGCTTGGCGGGAATATTACCGGCCTGGTTCCGCCCTCAGTGGAGGCGCGGCTGCACCAGCGGTTGAATCATACGAATCTTTTGAAAGAGGCATAGTCTTACCGTCATGCAGGCAATCGCTAACCCAATTGCGGAACGCATCTCACGGATCAGCGTTTCGTCCACCATGAAAGTCGCGGCGGACGCGGAAAAGCTCCGCAGCGAAGGGGTCGACGTCGTCGATTTCGGAGCCGGCGAACCGGATTTCCCGACTCCCGACAATATCAAGCAGGCGGCCGTCCGGGCGCTCGAGCAGAACTTCACCAAGTACACCCCGGCGGGCGGAACCGCCGAACTGAAGAGGGCGGTCTGCGAGCGGCACAAGACCGACTTCGGCACGGACTACAAACCCTCCGAGTGCCTGATCACCGTGGGCGGCAAGCACCTGATCTTCAACCTCACTCAGGCGCTGATCAACCCCGGCGACGAGGTCGTGCTTCCGGTACCTTACTGGGTGACCTATAAGGACGTCGTGAACTACGCCGGCGGCAAATGCGTGTTCGTGGAAAGCGACGAGCAGCAGGGCTTCACCGTGACGGCGGCGATGATCGAGAAACACCTGACGGCCCGCACCCGCCTGGTGATCATCAACTCGCCCTCGAACCCGAGCGGCGCGGTGATGGACCGCGGAGAGTTCGAGAAGATCTTCCATCTCACGGCGAAGCGCGGCATCTACCTGATGACCGACGAGTGCTATTGCAAGTTCCTGTATGACAGCGAGCCGTTTTCGATCGCCTCGCTTCCGGGCGCCAAGGAGACGGTGCTGGTGGCCGGCTCCCTCTCGAAGACTTATGCGATGACCGGGTGGCGCGTCGGTTTCGGGCTGGTGCCGGCGCCGATCGTGGGCGCCATGACCAAGCTGCAGAGCCACTCGACCTCGAACCCGACCTCGATTTCGCAGAAGGCCGGAGTGGAAGCGCTGCGCGGTCCGCAGGATTCGGTAGCGGCGATGCTGGCGGAGTACAAGAAGCGCCGCGATTTCGTGGTCGAGAGGCTGCGTGCGATTCCAGGCGTGAAGTGCGCCGAGCCGCGCGGAGCTTTCTACGCGTACCCGAATCTTGGGGTGGTGCTGGGGAAGAACGGCATCGGGAACACGCTGCAACTGGCGGAGCGGCTGTTGGGAGACGCGCACGTGGCGGTGGTGCCGGGCGAGGCCTTCGGCACCGAGCAACATGTCCGGATTTCGTACGCGACCTCGATGCACGAACTGGAGCGCGGGCTGGAGCGGATTCACCAGTTCGTGGTGAAGAACGCGTAGGAATGCCTCAGCCCCTTCGCCTCACACCTTCCCTGCGGGAGAAGGTGTGGGGCAAAACACGGCTGGCGCCGTGGTTTCCGGATTCCCCGCAGCCCATCGGCGAAGCCTGGTTTCTCGCCGATCGCGAGTTGCCGTTGCTGGTAAAACTGATCTTCACCTCGGAGCGGCTCTCCGTGCAGGTGCATCCGGACGACGGCGAAGACGGGCCGCGCGGCAAGACCGAGATGTGGCACATCCTCGATGCCGAGCCGGGCGCGACGATTGCCGTAGGCTTCCGCGAGCCGGTCACACGGGAGCGGCTGTGGGAGTCCACCCGCACGGGCGAAGTTGAGCACCTGTTGAACTGGATCCCGGTGAAAGCGGGGGAGACGTACTTCACGCCGGCGCACACGGTACACGCCATCGGCGCGGGGATCGTGCTGTGCGAGATCCAACAGAATTCGGACGTGACCTACCGGCTGTGGGACTACGGGCGGCCGCGCGAGATTCACGTGGAGAAAGCCGTGCCGATCTCGGACCTCAGCGTGCATCCGGGCGCGTCGCGGCCGGTGGCCGTGGGCGAGGGCCGCGAGGAACTGGTGCGGTCGAAGCACTTCGTGACGGAACTGGTGCGGCTGGCGGCGGGCGAACGATTCACACCCACTTCGGAGCCGTGCCAGATCTGGATCTGCCTCGAAGGGCGCGGCCGGATTGGCGCCGAAGCCTGCGCGCCGGGTGAGGTGTGGCTGCTGCCGGACGCGGGCGAGCAGCCGGTGATCCGGTCCGAGGCGGGCGCGCAGTTCCTGCGGACGTGGGTGCCGGGTTAGCGTCCCATTCGCGCCCCACGGAGAAACTAATGGTCTAGCCGGCACTTCGGGAAACCTCCCCGGAGTCTCGGACAAAACGTCGTCGCGACAACGAGCTGATAACACAACGGGCTGATTAGCTTGCTTTTGCGCGGGCGGCGGTGCATAATCTGCACTCGACAGGAGACACGTTGATGAACATACGACTGGTCCTGGTTTGCAGCATTGTCAGCGCCGGTATGGCTGCCGACCTGCCTTACGCGGGCAAATGGAAGATGAACCTGGCCAAGAGCGATTTTGGCCATACCACAGTCACGATCGAGAGCTTACCCGGGGGCGAATGGCAGTCTACTGCGTTCGGCGTCACATACAAATTCAAGATGGATGGGAAGGACTATCCCGACAGCATGGGCGGAACCGCAGCCTGGAGAACTGTTGACGCCAACACGTGGGAGATGGTCGCGAAGGCAAACGGTAAGGTGACCGAGACCGACACCTTCAAACTCGGCGCCGATGGCAAAACTCTCACCGACAATGCCAAGCAGATGAAAGCCGATGGCGGCTCAATCGAAAGCACTACCATCTACGAGCGCGCTTCCGGTGGCCCGTCACTTGCCGGAAAATGGAAGACCAAAAAGGTCTCCGGCGCGTCCGGGATGGTGGAAATGATACCGTCCGGGGCTGACGGCCTCGTCTTCAAAGACCCCGATATGGGAATGAGCTGCGAAGCCAAATTGGACGGCAACGACTACCCTTGCACCGGGCCGATGCTGCCGCCTGGCTTCACCGTCGCCATGAAAAACGCCGGGCGAGCCCTCGACTTGACGGTTAAGAAAGACGGCAAGCCTTTCTTCAAAGCAACCTATACGGTAACGGCCGACGGCAAGTCGATGACCGAAACCGGCGCCCCCATGAGCGGAGGGGATAAATTCAAAATCGTCTTCGACCGCATGTAGGTTCTCATCTCACGAGAAGCACCTATGCCGGACTTTGGCCGGTGGCAGGCCTAATCTAAATAGGTGTTCAGAAACAAAGAATCAGGCGACAGCGTGGCTGAGCGCAACACGATAACCGGCTAGCCGATGCCTAAGTCGTCGATGCGCTCGAGTGGCGTGCCGCAGCGGCGGCAGATGACGGCGCTACAATCGCCGCACACCAGCGGGTCGTCCACCGGACGGGCGCAGGTGGGGCAGTAGAATTCGGCGGCGGCAGGCTCGGCGTCGGGCATACCGCCATTATCCTTCGCGCCCGTCTACTTCGCGGCTTCGATCTTCTCGACCCGGATCGTCCTGGCGGCGGCGTCGAGCGTGCCGGTCACCGTGACCTTCCTGGCGGCGAATTTCGCCGGGGACTTCTGGTCGCTGAGGGTGTAGGCGTCTTTGCCGTCGTAGAGAACGTACTTACCGTGCATGCCCTTCACGCATTCCTCCACGCACCTGGCGTCGCTGCCCATGTTCATGGCGGCGTGGCCGGACTTGGCGCACATATTGTCGGTGATGGTCCCGGTGAACGTCCGGGAGACCGGCGCGGCGAACAGCAGGGCGCCGGAAGCGATGGCGATAGCGATTTGCTTCTTCATTGGATTCTTCCGTTCTTCCTTTCAATTTCCAGCCAGAGCGTGTTGTACCTGGCTTCGGTGATGGGTTGCTTCAACTCGAAGTTGAACCCCTTACGGTCTGCGTAATGAGACCGGGCCCGCTCGAACGTGGTGATGGTCAACTGGAACGGGCCGGAACTGCTGATGCTGTCGATATCGATGTACCGCCAGGTGCGCGACTGGCCGGCGGAATCGGTCGAATAGACGACCGAATCCGTGCCGAACGCGAGCAGGCCTTGGGAGCCTCGCAGCGTGCCGAGGCGCTTGACGGGAATGCTCCAGCCGGCGGCGGCCGGCTCCCCGGTAAAGGCCGCGACCAGGCGCTGGTCCATGCGGTCTTTCAGTAAGCCGTATATCTCGCGCGCGGGAATTTCGCCTTCAAACCGGTAGGCACGGTCGGCGCCCAGGCGAAGGAGGTCGTCATGGTAGGAGACGACCACGATCTCGCGGCGGCCCAGCTTCAACTCCTGGATGTCGGGATACTTCCAGGTCCACGCGTGTCCCTTGGGTCCGGCGAAACGCACCCCGTCGACGTCAACCGTCATCACCCCGGTGCACCCTCCGTTGAAGTGCTTGTGCCGTACCGTGAACCGGGCGGCCGAAGCCCACATTGCGCCCGCCAGAATCAGGCTGCCTGCCGTTTTACCGATCGCCATTTCCAAACCTCATAAAGTGCCGGATATACCACCAGCTCGAGTAAGAAAGATGTAAAGATGCCGCCGATCATGGGGGCGGCAATGCGTTTCATCACGTCCGCTCCCGTGCCCGTGGACCACATGATGGGCGCGAGTCCCACGAACATCGTGGCCACGGTCATGAACTTCGGTCGGATGCGCCGCACCGCCCCGTGGATGATAGCCTCCTGCAGGTCCGCGAGGCTGCGCATGCGGCCGGCGGCGCGCCGCTCTTCGTAAGCGAGGTCGAGATAGAGCAGCATGAAGACGCCGGTTTCGGCATCCACCCCCATCAGCGCGATCAGCCCGACCCACACCCCGATGCTCATGTTGTAGCCCAGCAGGTGCAGCAGCCAGATCGCACCCACGGCCGAGAAGGGCACCGCCAGCAGAATCATGACGGTCTTCGCGGTGGACTTCGTGTTCAGGTAGAGCAGCAGAAAGATGAGGAACAGCGTCAGCGGCAGCACGGTCTTGAGCCGTTCGCGCACGCGCGCCATGGCCTCGAACTGGCCGCTCCAGGCCAGAGTGTAGCCGGGCGGCATTTTCAACTCGCGAGCCACGACGCGCCTGGCTTCGGCCACGTAGGTGCCCACGTCGCGTCCGGCCACGTCGACATATACGTAGCCGCTGAGCATGCCGTTCTCGTTGCGCAGCATGCCGGGGCCGGTGGTGAGCTTCAGGGTGGCGATCTGGCCCAGCGGGATCTGCATCTTGCCGTCCGCGGTGGGAACCAGCGCGCGGCTCAGGCGGTCGAGATCGCTGCGGGAATCGCGGTAGTAGCGCACGTTGATGGGGTAGCGCTCGAGGCCCTCGATGGCGGTCGAGACATTTTCGCCGCCGATGGCGTTCATCACCACCATCTGGGCATCGTCCACGCTCAGGCCGTAGCGCGCGAGCTGGTCGCGCTTGAGGTCGAAATCGAGGAAATAGCCGCCGCTCACGCGCTCGGCGAATACGTTGCGGGTGCCGGGGACCTGCGGCAGGATGTGCTCGATGCGGGTTCCGATACGCTCGATCTCCGCGAGATCCGCGCCGAAGATTTTGATGCCGACCGGGGTGCGGACGCCCGTGGTGAGCATGTCGATGCGGTTCTTGATCGGCATGGTCCAGGCGTTCGAGACGCCGGGGATCTGGAGCGCGCGGTTCATCTGATCCACCAGTTGATCGGTGGAAGTGACGGTCTTGCGCCATTGGGATTTCGGCTTGAGCAGAATCATCGTCTCCATCATGGAGAGCGGCGCCGGATCGGTCGGGGTCTCGGCGCGGCCGGCCTTGCCCAGGACGCGCTCCACCTCGGGAAACTGCATGAGAATCTGATCCTGTACCTGCATGAGGCGCTGCGCTTCGGCCAGCGAGATGCCGGGCAGTGTGGTCGGCATGAAGAGGAGTGCGCCCTCGTCGAGGGGCGGCATGAATTCGGAGCCGAGGTGCTGGTAGACCGGCACCGTGACTGCGACGATCGCCACCGCTCCCGCGATGACCAGCCATTTCCAGCGGAGCGTCCAGGCCACAACCGGTTCGTAGAGCCGCATGAGGATGCGGCTGATAGGGTGCTTGTCTTCCGAGTGGATGGTGCCCACCAGCACACCGTTGACGATTCCCGAAAGCCACCGCGGGCGCACCCGGAAGCGCTCCTTGCGGAAGAAGAACAGCCGTAAGGCGGGGTCGAGCGTGATGGCCAGCACCGCCGCCACGATCATGGCGAAGTTCTTGGTGTAGGCCAGCGGCTTGAACAGTCGGCCTTCCTGCGCTTCGAGCGTCAGCACCGGAAGGAACGAAACGGCGATCACCAGCAGGGCGAAGAAGCTCGGCCCGCCGACCTCCTTCACCGCGCCTACGATGGCCTGCTGGTAGTCGTGTGCGGTCCAGTGCGGTTCGGCGTGCTCCAGCTTTTTGTGCGTCTGCTCCACCACCACGATGGCGGCATCAACCATGGCTCCGACGGCGATCGCGATGCCGCCGAGCGACATGATGTTCGAGCTCATTCCCGTGGCGCGCATGGGGATGAAGGAAATGAGAACCGCAATAGGGATTGTCAGGATGGGGATGACCGCGCTGGGCACGTGCCACAGGAAGATCAGGATCACGATGGCCACCACCGCCAGCTCTTCGATGAGGGTGTGCTTCAGGTTGTCGATCGATTTGAGGATGAGGTCGGAGCGGTCGTACGCGGTTACGATCTTGACCCCGGAGGGCAGGCCCGGCGCGAGGTCCTTCAGCTTCGCCTTGACGCGCTCGATGACTTTCAGCGCGTTCTCCCCCTGACGCATGACCACGATGCCCGAGACGACCTCGCCCTTGCCGTCGAGATCGGCGACGCCGCGGCGCATGTCGGGGCCGAGGGTCACGGTGCCGATGTCGCGTACGAGCACCGGAACGCCGGACGGGCTCGCGCCCAGCGCGATGTTCGCCAGGTCGCTTGTGGTGCGGGCATAGCCGCGGCCGCGCACCATGTATTCCCGGCCGGTGAATTCCACGAGGCGGCCACCGACGTCGTTGTTGCCGCCGCGAACGGCCGCGATCACTTTGGAGAGCGGGATGCCGTAGGCGGCCATGCGGTCGGGATCGACATTCACCTGGTACTGCCGCACGAAGCCGCCGAGCGGCGCCACTTCCGCCACACCGGGAACGGCCTGAAGCTGGTAGCGCAGGAACCAATCCTGGTAGGAGCGCAGCTCGGCGAGGTCGTGGCGGTGGCTCTCGTCCACCAGGGCGTACTGGAAGACCCAGCCGACGCCGGTGGCGTCAGGCCCCATCTCGGTTTCCACGCCCTGCGGCAGGCGCGACTGGATCTTCGAAAGGTACTCCAGGGTGCGGGACCGCGCCCAATAGATGTCCGTGCCTTCGTCGAAAATGATGTAGACGTAGGAGTAGCCGAAGTCCGAGAAGCCGCGGACGTCCTTCACTCTGGGCGCGCCGAGCATGGCGGAGACGATGGGGTAGGTAACCTGGTCTTCGATGATGTCGGGGCTGCGGTCCCAGCGCGAGTAGACGATCACCTGGGTATCGCTGAGGTCCGGGATCGCGTCGAGCGGGATCGTCTGCAGCGACCACCACCCCGCCATGGCCGCCGCCGCCACGAACAGGAAGACCAGGAAGCGGTTGTGGGCCGAGATCTCGATGATGCGGTCGATCATTTGAGGCGGCTCTCCGAATCCAACAGGAAGTTGCCGGAAGTGACGATCCGCTCGCCCGCTTTCAGGCCGGAGAGGATCTCGACGCGGTCGCCGAGCTGCGCGCCGATTTTGACCTGACGCTGCTCGTAGGCGCCGTCGCCGCGGTCGAGGAAGACGATCTGGCGGTCGCCCGAGTTGAGTACGGCGGATTGCGGCACTACGAGCCGGCGGCCGCCCCCGGTTTGAAATTCCAGGCTGCCGTACATATCGGGCTTGAGAGCATAGCCCGGGTTGGCGAATTCGAGCCGCACCTTGAGCGTGCGGGTGCTCGGGTCGACGCCCGGTTGGATGTAGCTCACACGGCCGTGAAACGTGCGGCCGGGTAGGTAGTCCAGGGTCAGGGCGGCCGGCTGATTCATCCGGACCTGCGAGGCTTCGTACTCGTACACGTCGGCCATCACCCACACGGTGGAGAGATCGGCCACGGTGTAGAGCGCGGTGTCGGGCGTCACGCGCTGCTTGGGAAAGGCGCTGCGCTCCATCACGAACCCGGAGATGGGCGAGTAGAGCGTGAGGTTCTTGAGGGTCTCGCCGGTGCGGCCGATCTGGTCGATCTGGCTGTCGCTGATGTCCCACAACTCGAGGCGCTTGCGTGCGGCGGCCACCAGGCCGTCGGTGCTTTCGCGCATTTCGTGCAGGGGGTTGTCGTGCGCGGCATGTTGTGCCTTGATCGCGAGCAGGTACTCCTGCTGGGTGGCGAGGGCTTCGGGGCTGTAGATAGTCAGGAGGGGATCGCCCTGCTTGACGTACTTGCCGGTGAAATCCACGAAGACCTGGTCGATCCAGCCGGAGAGCTTGGCCTGTACCTTGGCGACGCGGGTCTCGTCGATCGTGACCCGCGCGGCGGCGCGCAGCGTGTCGGTGGCGTTCTCGTACTCGGCGGTTCCGTAAGTGACGCCGATCAACTGCTGCTGCCGCGGTGTGATCTGCACCATGCCGGCGGTGCGCGCCTCATATTTGGCTTCGTCGCCTGGGTAGACGGCCACCAGGTCCATGCCGCAGTCGGGCGCGACACCCGGGCGGTCGGATTTGTACCAGGGGTGCATCGGGTCCACCCAGTAGAGCGGTTTGCGTTCGGCCGCGGTAGACGGCTTCGCGTACCAGCGGCCGTAACCATATCCGGCGCCCCATGCGGCGGCGGCCAGGATCACGATTGCCAGCTTCTTCACGGCTTCATCTCCATTCCGGTCATCTCGCGCAGGCGGGCCAGCGCGATGTGGAACTGCATAATCTCCTCGTGGTCCCGCAGTTCGTAATCCACCAGGTTCATGAAGTTGGAAAACAGCGCCAGGAAGTCGAGCGAGCCGGTTTCGTAACTCGCCATGGAAGATTCGAGGGCCAGGCGCGCCTCGGGGATCACGGACTTTTCGTAAAGATCGATCAGCTTCCGCGAAGTGGAGGCCAGCGTGTAATCCTCGCGGATGCGTGCGTCGAGCTCAACGCCCGTGGATTCGTAGGTGTGGCGCGCCTCGGAAGCGGCGAAGTGCTGCTCGTTGACCGCCGCGCGCTGCTTGTTCCAGAACCAGGCGGGGATCTTCAGGTCCACGCGGAATTGCCACATGGGCGGCATGCTCCCCTGGTTGAAGTAGCCGCCGGAGAGCGCGTAATCGGGGTAGTAATCTTTTCGCGCCAGGTTGGCGGCGAGTTCGCTGCGTTGCACCTGGTTCCGCTCGATCGCCAGGGAAGGAGCATTGGCGTGGGCTTCCGCCAGCATCTGGTCGAGTGTGGCCGGCAACTCACCGGTCGGGATGTCCTCCGGAATGTCGATATGGGTATCGGGAGCACGGTTGAGGAGGGCATTGATCTCGATCTCTTTGGTGGTGCGCTCCTGTTCGAAGCGGAGCAGTTCGGTTTCGAAGATCGAGAACTGAGTTTGGGCTTTGAAAATATCCTGCTGGGCCGCCTGCCCCACCGCGTAGCGCGCCTGCGAGATATCGAGGATGTGTCGCAGCAGTTCCTGGTAGCGGTGGACGAAGGCGATTCCTACCACGGCGTGATGCAGTTGGTGCCAGGACTGCTCGATGCGTGAGATGACGTTCAGTCGCACGGCGCGATACTGTTCGAAAGCGGCGCCGGCTTCGGATTGGGCGATCTCACCGCGCAGCTTGCGCTTACCGGGAAAGGGCATCTCCTGGGAGACCATCAGGCCGGCATTGCTGGTGGCGGCTGAGCCGATGCCCGCGACCGGCCAGGGGCCGCCGTTGGCGGTGTAGCCGAGCGAGAGCGTCGGATCGGGCAGGCTGGCCGCCTGCGCCGGCCGCTGCCGCGCCGCTTCGTAGCGCTTCTGGGCCGCGAGAATTTCGCGATTGTTGCGCAAGGCTTCCGCCACCAGCGACGGCAAAGACTGCGCGCCGAGGGGGAGCGAGAGTATCGCAAAGCTAATCAGGATTCGATATTTCATGAGCAGTTACCGCAGTTCAGCCGCGCACAAACTCGCGGCTAGATGCGGTAACTGGAATGTAAAGAGAAGAGATCGGGCGGTGCGTGTTCCGATGCGTTAGGAAGGGAGGTCCACTCAGCGACGGGAACCGTGAGCGGCAGGGATGAGAGTTCCGCGACGACCGGCACGGGCGCCGCGTGCGGCGCCGGGTCGGCCTTGACGAACTGCCTGAGCACCTGCGTCTGGCAACTCTGGGAGCCCTGCTTGTTCTTATGGCAGCAGCGATGGGTCTGCGCCATCAGCGCCTGCGGGCAAGTGAGGCAATTCCCCCAAAACAGCGCCAGAATGATCAGCGCTGCCCGGACCGAAGTGGAAATGACCCGCATCGAAACCTCATTCTTGCACCAGGCGATGATTTTTGCAACAGGGTTTTCAGATCGATTTCCCTGTTTTGGATCGGCTGTTACACTAAAAGCGTGGCCCGCCTGTATCTTCGAGAAGAGCTTCTCGAGCAGCGAAAACAGTGGAAACAGGAACGGAAGACCGTAGTTTTCACCAACGGCTGCTATGACTTGCTGCATCCCGGCCACATCCGGCTACTGGAGCAGGCGCGCTCGCTGGGCGACGTCCTGATCCTGGCGCTGAACTCCGATGCGAGCGTCCGGCGGGCGAAAGGGCCCACCCGTCCGCTGCTTTCCGAAGGGGAGCGCGCGGAAGTGGCCCTGGCGCTCGAGGCGGTCGATGCCGTTACTCTTTTCGATGAAGATACACCGCGCGAACTGATCGCGGAAGTGCTTCCCGACGTCCTGGTAAAAGGCGCGGACTGGTCGCATTTCATCGCGGGCCGCGAAGAAGTAGAAGCTTCCGGTGGGCGCGTGCTGACCATCGCGCTGGAACCCGGCTATTCCACGACAAACATAGTAGATTCGATCCTCAAGACACCTTGATCCACCCGGCGGTAAGAGACCTTTTTCTGGATCTGGCCAGGCATCCGAGCTTTCAGGATGTCCTGCGGCGGGTGTCCACCGGCGGGCGGGCTTCGGTATCCGGCCTGACGGCCACGGCTAAGGCAGCGTACCTGGTCCTGCTGGCGCAATCCTCCGGCCGTCCTTTGATGGTTGTGGTGGATGGGAACAAAGAGGCAGAAACGCTGTCGGAAGCGGTCGAGACCTTCTGGGACCTGCTGGTGACCGATGATCGCGGCGGACCGCAGGTACTCCCCGCGCTGGACGTGCTCCCGATGCAGAATCTCTCGCCGCACGCCGAGATCTGCGAGCAGCGGGCCATCGGGCTGTGGCGGCTGGCCACACAGCGAGTGCCGGTCACGATTCTGCCGGTGGCGTCGGCCCTGCTGCGGATCCACCCGGGGGATTTCTATCGCCACCTGGCCCTGCGGCTGCGAGTCGGCGAGGAACTGCCGCTCGATGAGGTGATTGCGCACCTCGAGAGCATCGGTTACGAGCGGCGTGAACCGGTCGAGATGGTGGGTGAATACTCCGTGCGCGGCGGCATCCTCGACGTGTTTTCCCCCGACGGGCAGAAGCCGGTCCGGATTGACCTCTTCGGCGATCAGGTGGAATCGATCCGGCGGTTCGATGTGGAATCGCAGCGGTCGGTCCTCAAGGTGGAGGACTGCCTGCTACTACCTTTGACGGAGTATCAGAAGTCGCGGGAACTGCTGGCGCAGCTGGGCGACTTGCTGCGGGAGGCCGATGTGCCCGGCCGCGACCTGCCGCCTCCAGGCGAGCCATTCCCCGGATGGGAGCTGTTGGCGCCCATGGTGCGGCCGCGGAACTCCTCGGTGTTTGCCCTGTTGGAGCGGCCGGTAGTGGTTTGGGACGAGCCAGACCAGATCCGCGGTGCGGCCGAGCGTTTCTGGAAGCGGCTGGAGCAGATAGAGCCTTCGCCGGCCTGCGACCCCCACCGGATCTTCTTCCGCTGGGAGGAGTTGGAGCGTCAGGCGGGGACCGTTTCCCGGGTCGAGGTGAAAGAACTGGAACTCGGGGCAGACCCCGGCCTGCACATCTCTACGCGGCCCTCGCTGGCCTTCCACGGCAACATGCAGATGGCGATCGCCGAGGCGCGTACCCTGGTCGAATCGGGCAACCGGGTCGCCTTCTTCGCCTCTTCTACGGGTGAAGTAGAGCGGCTGGCGGACATCCTGAACGAGTACGGAATACCCTACCAGCTCGGACTCGAGCAGTTCGAGTCCACGCCGGCATACCTCGCGCAGAGGGCCTACATGGCTGGAGCGGTGGCCAGTATCTACCTGGTGAAGGGGCTGGTGCGGCACGGAACGGTATTTCCGGATTCGAAACTTGTCGTATTTGGGTCCGAGGACCTGTTCGAGACTTCGGAGCTGGTGGCGCGGGCCCCCAGCTCGAAGACCGCGCTGGCCACCTTCTCGGCGGACCTGATCGACCTGAAGCCCGGCGATTATGTGGTCCACGCGGAGCACGGGGTGGCCGAGTACCTCGGGCTGCGGGAGATTGTCCAGGGTGAAGCCAGGGGTGATTACATGCTCCTGGAGTATGCGGCGGGAGCCAAGCTCTACGTTCCATTGACCCGCATCGACCTGGTGCAGCGCTTCCGGGGCGCCGGCGAAGCGAAACCGGCGCTCGACCGCATGGGCGGAGCGACCTGGACCCGCACCAAGACGCGGATCAAAGCCAAAATGCGCGACATGGCCGACGAGCTGCTCAAGCTTTACGCCCAGCGCAAGATGACCGAGGGCTTCCAATACTCTTCCGACAGCAACTGGCAGCGCGAGTTCGAGGACGCCTTCGAGTTCACCGAGACCCGTGATCAACTCAGCGCCATCAAGGAGATCAAGCGGGACATGGAAAGCCCGCAGCCCATGGACCGGCTGCTGTGCGGCGACGTCGGGTATGGCAAGACCGAGGTGGCCATGCGGGCGGCGTTCAAGGCCCTGGGGGATGGAAAGCAGATTGCGCTTCTCGCACCTACTACAGTATTAGTATTTCAGCACTTTGAGACGTTCAAGCGGCGTTTCCAGCCATTTCCCGTGCGGATTGAGATGTTTAGCCGCTTCCGTTCGCCCAAGGAGCTTAAGGCCGCGTTGGCTGACCTGGCAGAAGGGAAGGTCGATATAGCGATCGGAACCCACCGTCTGCTTTCCCAGGATATTCAGTTCAAGGATTTGGGCCTGGTCCTGGTGGACGAAGAGCAGCGTTTCGGGGTCAAGCACAAGGAGCGGCTCAAGCAGCTCAAGAAGACGGTGGACCACATCAGCATGAGCGCGACGCCGATTCCTCGTACACTACATATGTCGTTGTTGGGCTTGCGCGACATGTCGGTGATCGAGACGCCGCCTAAGGACCGGCTGGCCATACACACCGTGGTAGCTCCATTCCACCCCGAGTTGATCCGTTCGTCGATCGAACTGGAGCTGGGTCGCGGCGGGCAGGTTTATTTTCTGCACAACCGGGTGGATTCCATCTGGAACCGGGCGTCGATGATCCAGGAACTGGCGCCGCATGCGCGGATCGGGGTGGGGCACGGGCAGATGGCCGAGGCCGAGCTGGAAAAGACCATGCTGCGCTTTATGCGCCACGAGTTCGATATACTCGTGTGTACTACGATCATAGAAAATGGCCTCGACATCCCGCTTGCCAACACCATGCTGGTGGAGAATGCCGAGCGTTACGGGCTCTCGGAGCTCTACCAGTTGCGGGGCCGGGTGGGCCGTTCGAACCGGCGCGCTTATGCCTACCTGCTGGTGCCGCCGGACACCGAGCTGACCGAGTTGGCGCGCAAGCGCCTGGCGGCGTTGAAAGAGTTCAGCGACCTGGGGGCGGGGTTCAAGATCGCGGCGCTCGACCTGGAGCTGCGCGGCGCGGGAAACCTGCTGGGCGGCGAGCAGCACGGCCATATCAACTCGGTAGGCTTCGATACCTACGTGCGCCTGCTCGACGAGACGGTGCGGGAGCTCAAAGGCGAAGAAGTGGTGCCCGAGATCCATTCGGCACTCAACCTGGGGCTGGATATACGCATTCCCGCCGATTACATCGCGGACGAAAGCCAGCGTTTGCGCGCCTACCGCCAGATCGCGAACGCGGCGGATGCCGCGGCCCGGGACCGTGCCGAAAAGGAACTGGAGGATCGATATGGCCCAGTGCCGGAGGCGGTGCGCAACCTGCTGACCTACTCGGGGCTCAAGACGCTGGCCGAACAGATCGGCGTGGAGGCGGTGGACCGCCGGCATAACCTGTTGAATATTAAGTTCCATAAGCAGACCCGCGTGGATCCGGCGCGGCTCATGAAGATTGTGGGCCAAACCCGGGGCGCGCAGTTCACTCCGGCAGGCGTATTGCTACTACCTCTGGACGGCCAGACAGCCGCCGGGGAAATTCTGGATTTTCTTTCGGGGAAACTGGAGCAGTTGGGCGCGGCTGCCCAATCTCCCGCTGGAGAACCCGGCTCACTGGTAAAATAGGGGACGAATCATGTTTCGCAGGTTTGTATTACTCATCGCCGCGACGCTTCCGATCGCCGGCGCCGCCGACGTTCACATTGTGGAGGAGATTGCCGCCAAGGTAAACGGCGACATCATCACCCGCAGTGAACTCGATCAACAGCGCAGGGAACTCGAGCAGCAATTACATTCCGAGGGGTTGACCGGCGCCAAGCTGACGGACGCCGTGAAGCAGAACGCGGCGAACGCGCTGCGCGACGAGATCGACCAGTTGCTTCTGGTGCAGCGGGCCAAGGACCTCAGCATCAACGTCGATCCCGACGTGACGCGCGAGCTCGCGGACATGCAGGTGCGTACCAAGATCACCGACCCCGACAAGTTTCACCAGTTGATCCAGCAGCAGTACGGGATGTCGTACGAGGACTTTCGCGACCGCATGAAGCGGCAATACCTGGCGCAGCGGGTGATCGGGCAGGAGGTTGGCTCGCGCGTCAACATTCCGGAAACGGACCTGCGGAAGTACTACGACGAGCACAAGAGCGAGTTTGTGCGGAAGGAACAGGTGTTCCTCAGCCAGCTCGTGCTCTCGACCGAGGGAAAGACGCCGGAACAGGCCGCTGCCGCGGAGAAGAAAGCCAAGGACCTGGTGGCGCGGGCGCGCAAGGGAGTCGAGAAGTTCTCGGACCTGGTGCGTGACAATTCCGACGATCCGGAGACGGCGCGCAACGGCGGCTCGCTGCCGCCCATGCAGCCCGACCAACTGCAGCCGCAGATCTCGGCAATCGTTTTCAAGCAGCCCAAGGGATACGTCACGGACCCCATCAAGATCCCGCAGGGTTTCGTGATTCTGCGCATCGACGAGCGATATGCGGCTGGCCAGGCCACGTTCGAGGAAGTGAAAGGCGAGATTCAGGACAAGCTGGCCCGGCCCCTGATGGAACCGAAGATTCGCGAATACCTCACGCGTCTGAGGATGCAGGCGTTCCTCGAGATCAAGGACGGTTATGTGGACAGCGGCGCCGCGCCCGGCAAGGACACGCGCTGGCAGGATGTGGCCCAATTGAAGCCGCAGACTACCACCAAGGAAGAAGTCGCTTCCAGAGGCGGACGGCACAAGAGGTTCCTCTTCATTCCGATTCCCTTTACTTCGAGCAAGCTGCCGCCGGCACCCGCCGATACGCCCGAGGCAGCCCCGGCCAAACCGGAAGCGCCCGTCAAACAATGAAATCTCCTTATGTGAAAGAGCTCGAGCCGAACCGGGTGATCACGACCAGTTTTCTCGTGCACTCCAAGGAGATCCGCCAGAAAAAGACCGGGGAGCTCTACCTTTCGCTGCTGCTCGGAGACCGCACGGGCGAGTTGGACGCCAAGATGTGGGACAACGTCTCCGACGTGCTGGACAGCTTCGAGCGCGATGACTTCGTGAAGGTGAAGGGCATGGTGCAGGTGTTTCACAACCGCCCGCAGTTGACCATTCACAAGATGCGCCGCATGGACGACAGCGAAATCGAGTACGGCGATTACTTTCCGACCTCGAAACGCGATCCCGATGAAATGTGGCGCGAACTGCGGGACATCGTGGCGGGAGTGAGTAATCCGCATCTGAAGGCGCTTCTCGAGGCGATGCTCGACGACGAAGATGTTTCGCGCCGCTACCGGCTGGCGCCCGCCGCCAAGCAGATTCACCATGCCTACCTGGGCGGGCTGATCGAGCACGTGCTGTCGCTGTGCACCCTCGCGCGCCTCACCGCGGGACACTATCCGCAGGTAGACTGTGACCTGCTGCTGACCGGCGTGGTGCTGCACGACATCGGGAAGATCTACGAGTTGAATTACGAGCGCGGATTTTCCTACTCGAACGACGGGCAGTTGCTCGGGCACATTCATATCGGGATCCGGATGGTGGGGGATAAACTGCGGGGCATTCCCGATTTTCCGCCGGCACTGCGCACCCTGGTGGAGCACATGATCCTGAGCCATCACGGGGAACTGGAGTTCGGCTCACCCAAGGTGCCGCTGTTCCCCGAAGCGCTGCTGCTGCACTATCTCGACGATATGGATTCGAAGATGGAGTGCATGCGCGCTCTGATCGAAAACGACCGGCAGGTAGAGGGCTGTTTCACGACATTCCACACGGCGCTGGCCCGCCCGGCTCTCAAGAAAGACCGCTACCTGGGCGGAGGCGGAGAGCCGGAACGGGTCCGTGCCGCGGCGCCGCCCGAGGCGCCGGCTGAACCGCAGGAACCGGCAGGCCCGGCAGCGCCGGTGGCTCCTCCCGAGCGGGCCGCGCATCCGTTGTTCGCCGCAGGAGCGGAATCCGTTTTCGCCGACAAACTCAAGCAGGCACTCCGGCCTGCGTTGCCTGAACAGGAAAGCTGATGCCAAAAGCCGCCCGTGAGATTCCTCCACCGCTTGAACTGCTCTGCCTCCGTGTTCTTTGGTCGCTCCAGGAAGCCAACGTGAAGCAGGTGCAGAAGGTGGTCTCGGAATCGCGACCGCTGGCTTATACGACCATCATGACGGTGCTCGACCGGCTGGTGCGCAAGGGCAAGCTGTCGCGTCGCAAGGTGGGGCGGGCCTTCCTATATACCCCGCAGGAATCGCGCGAACAAATGCGCCGGGTGGCGGTGCGCGAGCTGCTGGACGGCTTTTTCGACGGTTCGGAAGAAGAGCTGCTGCGCTTCCTCGGCACCACGGCCGAGCCGCGCGCGGCCGCGGTGGCGGCCGGAGCGGAAGACACGCGCATCGATACCATCCTGCTCTAGCTCGCAGCCCGGTCCGCGCGGCGCGATAATCAATGTAATGCAAAACATTTTTCCGGTGTTGTGTTTTCTTGCCGGATTTGCCCTGGCATGGCTGGTGCTGCGCGCGAAGCGGCACGAGTCCGAAACGGCATTCCGCGCGCTCTCGGCCGACGCGCTGGCGCGCAACAACCAGGCGTTCCTCGACCTTGCCCGGGCTTCGCTGGGGGAGAGCCGTCAGGCGGCCCGCGGGGATCTCGAGCTGCGGCAGCAGGCGATCCAGGAGATGGTGTCGCCCCTGCGCCAGTCGCTCGACCGGGTCGACGCCAAAATCCAGGAGCTGGAGAAGGCACGGGCGGGTGCGTACGCATCGCTCCAGGAACAGGTGCGGAGCCTGCTCGAGACCCAGACCGAGCTGCGCGCGGAGACCGGACGGCTGGTCACCGCACTGCGCACGCCGCACGTGCGCGGCCGGTGGGGCGAGATCCAACTGCGCCGCGTGGTGGAGATGGCCGGCATGCTCGATCACTGCGACTTCGCGGCGCAGGCCACCCTGGAAGGAGAAGAGGGCCGGCTGCGGCCGGATCTGCTGGTTTACCTGCCCGCGGGCAAGACCGTCGTGGTGGATGCCAAGACGCCGCTCGACGGGTACCTTCGCGCCATGGAGGCCCCAGACGAGCAGACCCGCCGCGCGCGTCTGGCGGATCACGCCCGCCAGGTGCGCAATCACATGGCGGCCCTCGGGCGTAAGTCCTATTGGGAGCAGTTCGACCAGGCGCCGGAGTTCGCGGTACTGTTCCTGCCCGGCGAGTGCTTCTTCAGTGCCGCGCTCGAAAGCGATCCGGCGCTGATCGAATTCGGCGTGGAACAGAACATCATCCTGGCGACGCCGACTACGCTGATCGCGCTGCTACGGGCGGTGGCCTATGGCTGGCGCCAGGAAAGGCTCGCACAGAACGCGGCCGAAATCAGCCTACTCGGCAAGGAGCTGTTCAAGCGCCTCTCCGACATGGGCGACCACTGGAACAAGGTGGGGAGGAGCCTGGAGCGGGCGGTAGAGGCTTACAACGGGGCGGTGGGATCGTTCGAAAGCCGGGTGATGGTGAGCGCGCGGAAGTTCGCCGAGCTGAAGACCGCGCCGCTCGGAGTGGAGATCGCGCCGCTCGAGCCGGTGGAGAAGAGCGTGCGCGCACTGCAGGAGGACTAGGCGGGCACTGCTAGCGCCCGCGGTCCCAGCGCGCCAGGAACGATTCGGAGGCCAGTTCCTGAAGTTCGCGGTCGAGGCCCTCCCGCCATTCCGCGAACCGGCGCTCTTTCAGCCGCTCGAGCAGGCGGCACCGCTGCTGGGCTTCGAGCAGCGTGCGCTTGCGGGCCGCCAACTCCAGCCGGCAGGCCTCGCGTTCCTCCGCCAGCCGGATTTCGCTCTTCCGCACGTGCGCGCGGTAGGCGGAAAGAGCGGCCAGGTCGTTGCCGGCCAGCGGGTTCCACTCGCGGACCTGCGCTTCGGCGCGGATGCCGGCGGCCTCCAGTTCCGCGCGGCTGCGTTCGATGGCGGCAAGGGCGTCCGCCTGGCTCCGGAAGCGGGCTTCCTCCCGCTCCAACTGGAGGCGCCGCCATTCGAGGACCTTCTCCAGGCGGAAGCGGAACTGGGTCATGGTTTGCCGGCCGGGGCCGCCAGCCGCGGTGCACCCGGAGCGAGCCGCGCCGACAGCTCCTGCATGCGCGCCAGGGTCTCCGCCAGCGGGCAGGTCGTCATGTGGTCCTGTCGGAGGAAGTCGAGAATCTCGGGACGCAGCCGGATGCTCGCATCGAGCAGCGGGTTGGATCCGGCGACATAGGCGCCTAACTGTACCAGGTCTTCCGAATCCTTGTATGCGGCCAGCGCCTCGCGGATCTTGCGGGCGGCGTCTTTCTGCGGGGGAGCGGAGATCGCGGAGGCGAGACGGCTGACCGAGTGAAGGATATCGATGGCCGGATAGTGGCCCTGCCCGGCGAGCTGCCGCGACAGAATGAAGTGGCCGTCCAGGATGCCGCGGACCGCGTCGCAGACCGGCTCGTTGAAATCGTCGCCTTCCACCAGGACCGTGAAGAAGCCGGTGATGGAGCCGCGGCGGAAATTGCCGGCGCGCTCGAGGATCTTCGGAAGCAGGTTGAAGACCGAGGGCGTGTAGCCTTTCTGGCTGGGCGGTTCACCGGCGGACAGGCCGATCTCGCGCTGTGCCATGGCGAGACGCGTGACCGAATCCATCACCAGCAGGACGTTGGCGCCCTGATCGCGGAAATACTCGGCGACCGCCAGAGCCACGAAGCAGGCGCGCACGCGCAGCGGGGCGGGCCGCTCGGAGGTAGCGCAGACCACCACCGAGCGTTTGCGGCCTTCCGGACCGAGCTCGTTTTCGAGGAAGCCCCGCACCTCGCGGTTGCGCTCGCCGATCATTCCGATGACCGTGACGTCCGCGGAGTTGTGCCGGGACATGGCGCCGAGCAGGGTGCTCTTGCCGACGCCGCTGCCGCCGAAGATGCCGATGCGCTGTCCCTGCCCGCAGGGAAGGAGACCGTCGATCGCGCGAATGCCGGTGACCAGGGGTTTGGTGATGTGCTCCCGCTCCATGGGGCTGGAGGGCGTGCCGTAGAGGCGGTAGGCATCCCGCGCCGGGATGGACGGGCCGCCATCCATGGGTTTGCCGAACCCATCGATGACGCGGCCGAGCAATTCCGGGCCGACCTCTACCAGGGCGTCTTCGCTGCGCGCCGCAACCGGGTTGCCGAGCTGCAGGCCATCCACTTCCTCGAGCGGCATGGCGAGCACCCGGCCATTGCGGAACCCGATCACCTGGGTGCGGATGCGGCGGCCGGCGACGGTCGTGACCTCGCAGAAATCGCCGATCGCCACGTCGGGACCCCGCGACTCGATCAGCAGGCCGGCGACTTCGGTCACCTCTCCGGTCCAGCGCAGCGGCGAGACCCGTTCCAGTTCGGCGAAGTAGGGGGCCAGGAAAAGGGGTTCGGTCATGGCTGGTTGCGCAGGCGGTCGGCGAGGCCGCGTTCAATCTCCTGGAGCTGCGATTCGATGGAGGCGTCGAGGTTTCCCCGCTCGGTTTCGAAGATGGCGGTTCCGGGAGGCTTCCCGCCGTCCGGAATGACTTCGATCGTCGAACCGGGGAGCCCCTGCCGCAGGCAACCGGCGACCAGCGCGGCGTGCGAGGGATGCACCCTCACGCGCGAGATCTCCTGGCCGCGCAGCTTTTCGAGAGCCCCGAGGAGCAGCGACTCCAGGGCCTCGGGATCCACCGCCAGCTCCCGGCGCAGCACGCGGCGCGCTATGGCCAGTGCCAGCTTCAGGGTGTCCGCTTCGGCCTCGCGCCGGAGGCGGGCGCGCATCTGGCTGAGTTCGCCGATGGTTTGGGCGAACTTCTCCACAACCGGCTGGAATTCCGCCGCCGCGCGGCTGCGGCCGGCGGCCTCACCCTCCCGGAATCCTGCGGCCTGAGCTTCACGCACCTTCTGCTCGAACTCACGCCGGATCTTTTCCTCGCGGGCCGCGGAATCCGCCGGGGCCGGTTCGGCGGGCGCCTTCGTCCCGCCGGGATGGAGCTGCTTCCAGGATACCGGCGCCACTCCATGCGGCGAATCGGGCTCGAAGACCCTACACGACATACTGCTCTCCGACCGTCCCTTTCAGGCTGACTACGCCCTCGGATTCGAGCTGGCGGACGACGGCGATGATCTGCTGCTGCGCCGCGTCCACCTCCTTGATCTTGATCGGGCCGAGGGCCTCCATGTCTTCCTTGAGCATGTCGGCGCCGCGCTGCGACATGCAGCCCAGAATCTGGTTGCGGAGCTGTTCGCTGGTGCCCTTGAGCGCCACCGTCAACAGCTTGCGGTCGACCTTCGCCAGAACCTCTTTGAGACCCAGGGGGTCGATCAGGAGCAGGTCTTCGAACACGAACATCAGGTGGCGGATGGTTTGCGCCAGATTGGTGTCCTGGTGCTCGATGTTGTCCAGGATCTCGCGGCTGGACGTCGAATCGAGACGGTTCAACATCTCCGCCACGGCGCGCACGCCGCCATAGGATTCGCGGCTGAATTCCCCGAGAGCTTTCAGCTTCTGGCCGATGACGCTGGCAATCTTTAGGATGATATCGGGCGAGATCTGGTCGAGGCTGGCCATACGCTGCGAGACATCGGAGCGCAGGCTGGCAGGCAGCGAGGTGAGCAGCGCGGCCGCCTGCGAGGAGTTCAGGTGCGAAAGCACCAGCGCGATGGTCTGTGGATGCTCATTATGAATGAACTTGGCGAGCTGCTGCGGATCCGCTTTCTGGATCGCGTCGAACGAGGCGGCTTCGGCGCCCAGGGCTTTGGCCAGCCGGTCGAGCAGGCGTTTGGCCATGTCCGGGTTGAACGCCCTCGTCAGGAGTTTGCGGGCATATTCGATGCCGCCGCGCGCAACATAATCGCCGGCCGCCGAAAGGTGGTGGAATTCGTTGAGGAGGCTCTCGGCCTGCTCGGACGAAATGGCCGTGATGCGGGCGACCTCGCGGCTCACCTTCTGGACGTCTTCCTCGGAGAGATGCTGCAGCAGGTCGGCGCTGGTCTGTTCGCCGAGGACGATCAGCAGCATGGCGGCCTTGCGCAGCCCGGTGATGGACTCGGTTTCCTGTTTGGACGAGGTGGCGTTGAGGATCATGCTTCAGCTCTCTTCCTCGCGGATCCAGGTGCGCAGGATCTGGGCCGAAATCTCGGGTTCTTTGGCGATCTTCTCTCGCAGGTGCTTGGCCAGGACCTCGGCAGTTTTCGTGATCACCGGCGCCAGGAGGAGCGAGTTCAGCGTCTGCGTCTCGATCTTTTTCTGCATGGCGTCGCGCTGCGCCAGCTTGGCTTCGATATCTTCACCGGCAGATGCACCATCGAGGGCCGGCGTGTCGCCGGCTTCCTGTCCTTCGGCCAGTGCGGGGGCGCCGGTGAGTTCCGCCGACTTTCCGGGCCGCCTGCGCTTAGACCGGAGCCAGAGCCCGGCCAGCAGGAGCAGCAACAGGCCTGCTGCGGCGCTGCCGGCAATTGTGATCGTCTTGCGGTCCCATCGCAGGGGGATGCCGAGGGGCGCGGCGGGCGGGGGTGCGGCCGGGGTAGCGGGAGAGGGCGGTGGCTCGAGCTGGAGGGTGGACTCGAAGGGAAGCGTTTCAATCACCAACTGATCGCCCCGCTCGGCATTGAACCCGGTAATACCGGCGACCAGGTCGCGGATGACCTTGATCTTTTCGGGAGAGGGAGGCACCAGCACGCGCTGCATACCGCCCTTCGCGGGCTCCCAGGTGACGTCCTGATCGAGCAGGACCGTGACTGACATCTTGCGCACGCCACCGGCCGGAAGGCGGGTCTTCTTCACGGTACGGCTGGTCTGATAGGTGACGTTCTCGGTGACGCGTGAGACGCGGCTCGAACTGGAGCCGGGCCGGGACGTGGGGCGGGGCAGCGTGGAAGCCGTCCCGGGAACCCCGCTGCCGCCCGTGGATCCCGAAGAGTCTTCGGTCCGCTGCGAGCTGAGCATCACCGAGCGCGCCGGATCGAAGATTTCCTCACTCTGCTCCCCGCCGGAGAAATCGCACTCCACCGAGGCGCCGGCGCGGAACTTGTTGGCGCCCAGCAGGGGCTCGAGGGTGGAGCCGATTTTGGACACCAGATCGGCTTCGATCTTGTGGCGGAAATCGAGCGATGCCTCGGAAGCCTCCGGACCGTCGAGCGCGCCGGGGGCCTTGGGACGGCCGAGGAGGTTGCCGTTCATATCCAGGACCGAGACCGCGTCGGGCGAAAGCCCTTCCACGGCGCTCGCCACCAGGTGGTCGATGGCCTGCACGTTGGCGGGCGCCAGCCGCTTGCCGGGACGCAGCTTCACCAGGACGCTGGCCTTGGCCGGCTGCTGCGATTCGAGGAAGACGGAATCCTTGGGGAAGGTGACGTGAACGCGGGCGGTCTCCACTTCCGCCAAGCACATGACCGACCGCTCCAGTTCGCCCTCGAGCGCTCTGCGGAAGTTGATATGCTCGCTGAATTCGGTGGCGCCGAGGTTGGCCTTGTCGAACAGCTCGAAGCCGATCCGCCCGGTCTTCGGCAGCTCGGCAGCCGCCATCTCAATGCGCAGCTCCGCCAGGCGGCCCGACGGGACCAGCACGGTTCCGCCGTTCTCGGGGAGGCGGTACTCCACACCCGACTCCTTGAGCTTCTGTACGATGGCGGCCGCGTCTTCCGGAGAGACGCCGGTGAACAGCGGCTTGAAATCGGATTCGCGCTGCCAGCGCACGAAGGCCCACAATCCGGCCAGCACCAGCACTGCCGTGACGGCGATGCTGATGCGCTGCCGGACCGAAAGATTAGCCAGGATTCGTTTCATGCGTCAGCCCGAAAATGGGATCCTCTGGTTACATCGGCGGGGGTCTCTGGAAACCTGAGAGGCTACATCTGCATCCGCATGATTTCCTGATAGGCGCTCACGACCTTATTGCGCATCTGGAGAAAGAGATCGAAGGAGAGTTCGGCCTGCTGGGTTGCCAGAATGGTGGTGTGCAATTCCTCGCCCTCACCCGAGAGGAAGCGCCCCACAGAATTCGCGGCGTTCTGGCCCGAAAGTTCCACACTTCGGATGGCTTCGGAGAGAACATCTCCGAAGCCGGTTCCCCCGCCGGCTTCGCCCACCGGGCGGATCGCGGCGGGCAGAGCGGCGCCGGAGATCGGAGTAATCGGCCCAGGCATCCTTCCAACCTCAGCGGAACAGATCCATCGAGTGCGCGATCATGTCTTTCACGGCGCTGATGGCAGCCACATTCGCTTCGTAATTGCGCGAGGCCCCCATCAGGTCCACCATGTCTTCAGCCGGGTTCACGCGAGGAAATGCTACGTAGCCCTGCGCGTCGGCGTCCGGGTGCCCGGGCAGATAGCGCAGCTCCGGATCGCGCGTGTCGGTGATCACGTCCGACACCCGTACGCCCCCCGCGGACTCCAGTTCTGCGCCGAAGACCGATGAAAACGGCGACGACACCGCGGAACTCTCGAACACCACGTCTTTGCGGCGATACGGACCGCCTTCCGGGGTGCGGGTAGTCTCCGCGTTGGCCAGGTTCTCCACCAGCAGTTCGGCGCGCGCGCGCTGCGCCGCCATCCCGGACGCTCCGATGGAAAGGACCGAAAACAGGCTCATGACGATTTGCCCTCATCAATGGCGGAACGGACCAGGTGGATGTGCGAGCGCAGGAGGTTCGTGGCGACCTGAAAACGCAGAGCGTTTTCCGCCAGCAGGCGCGATTCCCGGTCGAGATTGACGTTATTGCCGTCGTTTTTGACGGTCAGACCCGCGACGTCGACGACCTGTGGCGCCAAACCCATGGCGCTCTCGAACTCCGACTGGAAATCGATATCCTTCGCGCGGTATCCGGGGGTGTCGGCATTGGCGATATTCGATGCCACCAGCTTCTGCCGCGCGCTGAGGAGATCCATGTAATGCTCGAGTTGTCCACCGAGGCGGTCCAACATACGGGCTCGCTGGTGCAATCGCCTTTCCAGTTGTCAGGTTCTTTAGAATCAATGAAAAGGGTTGTCCTGCCGGCGACCATTTCTTGACGCGTGTCAAGATTCCGACGGTCCCCCGGCTTGCTCCGCATTTCCGCCTGAGATATCATCCTTTACAAAGCAAGCGCCGGCAGCGTCTACCCCACCCTACACCAACTGGAAGACCGGCTTCAGGCGGCCGCCCGGAGAAAAAGCTTATGGGAATCGGCATTCGCATCGACGATCTGCGCAAAGTCTACAATAGCCCGCCGCCTTCGGCCGCGCGCGGGGGTGGATTCTCTTTCACCGCGCAGCGCTCGGGCGGTACCAAGGAGAAGAAGAAGTTCGAGGTGGTCGCCCTGGCCGGCGTCTCTTTCGAGATCCGGGCCGGTGAGATCTTCGGACTACTGGGCCCGAATGGCGCCGGCAAGTCCACCACGATCGGCATCCTTACCACCCGCACCGAGCCCACATCCGGACGGGCCTTCGTGGGCGAATTCGACGTCTGGAAGCAGCAGGTCCAGGCCAAGCGCCTGATCGGCGTCGTCCCCCAGCGGCCGAATCTCGATTTTGCCCTAACTGCCCGGGAGATTCTCACCTTCCACGGGGCGTACTTCGGCCAACCCGCGCGCGAACGAAACCGGCGCGCCGACGAACTGATCGAGAAGTTCAAACTCACCGACCGCGCCGACCACATGGTTCGCGGCTTCTCCGGCGGCATGATGCAGCGCCTTTCGATCGCGCGCGCGATGATGCACGACCCCGAGGTTCTCTTCCTCGATGAGCCCTCCGCCGGCCTCGACCCCCAGACCCGGCTGCTTCTCTGGGAGATCATCCGCGATTACAACCGCCTTGGCAAAACCATCGTCCTGACCACACACTACATGGATGAGGCCGATACGCTCTGCGAACGCCTCGCGATCATCGATCATGGCAAAATCATCGCACAGGGCACGCCCGCCGAGCTGAAGTCCTCCATCCCTGGCGGCTACCTGCTGCGGCTTCGCTTCGATCGAGCGCCGGAAGAGCTTCTCGCCGGATTGCGGGCTCTCCCCGGCGTCAGCGAGGTCCGCTCCGCCGATCATGTCGCCGCCGATGTGTATGCCGATCGCGGCGGGCCGCTCATTTCGCCCATTGTTTCCGCTGCGCAAGCCGCCGGCGCCGAACTGCACGATGTCCACATCGCCGAACCGAGCCTCGAAACCCTTTTCCTCCATCACACCGGAAGGAGCTTACGCGATTGAACTGGAAGACCTTCTACGCCCTCTTGCAGCGTGACGGCCATGTCGCCCGCCGCAACCTCGTTCCGATGCTGGTGCAGAACCTGCTTCAACCCCTGCTGCTCACTTTTGTCTTCGGCCGCGTCCTCACGGCCAGCGGCATGATGCAGGTCGGTTATAAGAATGTCCTGCTCCCCGGAATCATCGCTATCAGCATGGTACTTTCCGGCGTGCAGGCCGTGGCCATGCCCCTGATCGCCGAGTTCCAGTTCACCAAGGAGATCGAAGACCGCCTGCTTGCCCCGATCGACAACGGCTGGCTGGCAGTGGAAAAAGTGGTGGCCGGGATGATCCAGGCCTTCGTTGCCGGCCTGGTCGTCATCCCTTCCGCCTGGCTGCTGATGGGGTCCGGCGTCAACATCAGTCTCGGGCACCCACTCGAATTCGCGGCCATCTGCTTCCTGGTTGCGCTACTCTCCGCCGCCGGCGGCCTGGCCCTTGGATGCAGTGTCGGCCAGACGCAGATCGGCCTCATGTTCAGCCTCATCATCGCCCCCATGATGATGTTCGGCTGCGCCTACTATCCGTGGGCCGCGCTCAAGAATTTTCCCGGTCTGCAATACGCCGTCCTCATCAATCCCCTGGTCTACGCCAGCGAAGGATTGCGCGGCGCCCTGGCTCCCGAGGTCCCTCACATTCCGCTCGCCGTCGTCATCGCGGCGCTGCTGGTGATCGACGCCATACTCGTGTTCGCCGGCCTCAAAAAGTTCAATGCCAAAGCGGTAAGCTGAACTCGTGCGGACTTACTTCCACGTCGACATGGACGCCTTCTTCGTGTCGGTGGAAGAGCTGTTCGACCCGTCGCTCAAGGGCAAGCCGGTGGTTGTCGGAGGCCGCCCCAACGAACGCGGGGTGGTCTCCGCCGCCTCCTATGCCGCCCGCAAGTTCGGCGTCCACTCCGCCATGCCGTTGCGCACTGCTTACAAGCTGTGCCCGCAGGCCATCTTCGTCGACGGCCACCCCGACCGCTACCGCGAGTGCTCGCGCAAGGTCCACGAGGTCCTCCGCGAATTCTCCCCACTGGTCGAAATGGCCTCGATCGACGAGGCCTACCTCGACATCACCGGCACCGCACGGCTCTACGGACCGCCTCTGCGCGCGGCCCACATCCTGCACGAACGCATGAAGGCGGCGACAAACCTCAACTGCTCGATCGGCATCGCCGCCTCCCGCCTCGTGGCCAAGATCTCTTCCGACCAGGCCAAGCCCAACGGTGTTCTCTGGGTCATCCCGGGATGCGAAGCGGCGTTCCTGGCGCCGCTCGATGTCCGCAAGGTCCCGGGCGTCGGCAAGGTGACGGAGAAGAACCTGCACGCGCTCGGCATCCGGAAAGTCGGCGACCTCGCCAGGCTGGACGAAGAATTCCTCGAGCAGCGCTTCGGGAAGTGGGGCATGGCGCTCGCCGGCAAATCCCGGGGGCTCGACGCCGGCGGCTGGTTCGACACCGAGATCGGCGAAGAGGAAGGCCCCAAATCCATCAGCCACGAGCACACTTTCGGCGAGGACACGGCCGACCTTGCTGTGCTCGAATCCACCCTGGCGCGCCTCTGCGAAATGGTGGGCCGCCGCTTGCGCGAGCAGAAACTCGAAGCCCGCACGCTACAACTCAAGCTTCGCTACTCCGATTTTTCTACCATCACGCGAGCGCACTCGATGCCGCGGCCGACGCAGCTCGACACCGAGATGTACGAAGAGGTTCGCGCTCTCTTCCGCCGCAACTGGAAACCTGGAGCGACGGTGCGGCTATTGGGCGTGCACGCCTCCTCCTGGTCCGAAGGAGAAGGGCAGATGGACCTGCTCGGCGACGGCCGTCACGAGCGCTGGCAACAGGCGATGGCGGCCGCCGACCGTCTACGCGACAAGTTCGGCGATTCCGCCGTCGGATTGGCCGCCGGGATGAAAGGCAAGTTCCGCGAGCGCACGCATGAGGCCTTGCCGAAC
This sequence comes from Bryobacterales bacterium, assembly GCA_963778675.1. Classification (GTDB taxonomy): domain Bacteria; phylum Acidobacteriota; class Terriglobia; order Bryobacterales; family Bryobacteraceae; genus CAWCDJ01. The sequence goes on along the minus strand of CAVZVI010000013.1, from coordinate 269,506 downwards.
CTCGAGCCGCCCGCGAAGAGCTGACGGCACACGAAGAGCAACTGCCACTGCCGCATGCGGATTAGACGTCCGAGTCCGCAACCGGTAAGTTACCGCTGCGCCTGCCACATGAAGAATCCGATGATCGTTTTGCCGTCCTCGATCCGGCCCTCGCGGATCATCTCCGCCACTTCCTTCTTCTTGAACCAACGGGCCTCGATTCGCTCATCGTCCATCGGGGTCGCTTCGCCCGCGGTCAGACCGGTCGCCAGGAAGATGGTCATCCGCTCCTCGACATACCCGGGGCTTGCCCAGAACGACGCCAGCTTGCTCCACTTCTTCGCGCGATATCCCGTCTCCTCGATCAGTTCCCGTTTGGCCGCCTGGAGCGGCTTCTCGCCGGGGTCGAGCCTTCCCGCCGGCAGTTCCCATAGCTCCTTCCCCGCAGGAAGCCGGTACTGGCGCACCAGCAGAATCCGCTTCTTCTCGTCCACCGCCATCATTACGGCCGAACCGACGTGGCGGACCACCGAGCGCTGGATCTCGAAGCCGGTCTTCGGATCCGCCGCCTTGTCTTCCGTGACGCGAAACAGGTTGCACTTGTATACTTCTCGGGATTCGGTGATTTTCATGATCTTGTGCGCAGCGCTTTCGAGAACCGATCCACCGGCAGCGTGTTCATGACGTCGTGCGGGCCGAGCCAGCCTCGCCGCGCCGTCACCACGCCGTACCGCATGCTGGCCAGGTGTTTGGGATGGTGGGCATCGGTGGAGATGGTGAACCGCGCGCCTTTCGCCTTGGCCGAGCGGATCAGCGCGCCGTGCAGGTCGAGCCGTTCCGGGCTCGCATTGATCTCCAGCCAGACTCCGCGCTTCACGGCCTCGGCCACGACCCGGTCGAAGTCGAACGGGAACGCGTCGCGCTGCAGCAGGAGGCGCCCGGTTGGATGCCCCAGCACACGCAGGTGCGGGCACTCGAGGGCACGGAGCAGCCGGTCGGTCATCTCCGCCGACTCCAGGTTCATATGGCTGTGGACCGAGCCGATCACGAGATCCAATTCCGCCAGCGCGTCATCGGCCAGGTCGAGCGCGCCATCCTTCAGGATGTCGCACTCCAGGCCGGAGAAGACGCGGATGCCCAGCCCGTCGCGATTGATCTGCCGCACCTGCTTCGCGAATGCAACGGCGCGCGCCTCGTCGAGGCCGTTGGCCATCGCCAGAGCTTTCGAGTGGTCCGTGATGGCGATGTACTCATACCCGAGCTGACGCGCCGCCTCGGCCATCTCCTCCAGCGTGGCGCGCCCGTCTGTCTCGGTGGTATGCATGTGGATGTCGCCGCGGATATCCTTCAGCTCGACCAGTTCCGGCAGCTTTCCTTCCGCCGCCGCTTCGATCTCCCCGCAGTTTTCGCGCAGCTCAGGCGGAATCCACGCGAGCCCCAACGCCTGGTACACGCCCTCTTCGGTATCGCCCGCCACGCGGGAATCATCCGCCTGTCGGAACAGGCCGTACTCGCTGAGCTTCAGCCCCATCTTCACGGCGCGCGTGCGGACCGCCACATTGTGGTCCTTGCTTCCCGTGAAATACTGCATGGCTGCTCCGAAGGTGTCGCGCGGCAGGGCTCGCACATCCACCTGCAGTCCTTCGTGTCCGACCTTGGCGCTGGCCTTGTTCTCGCCGCGCGCGAGGACTTCCTCCAGGCGCGGATATTTCAGAAACGTCTCGAGCGCGGCGGTGGCATCCGGACCGGTTACGAGGAGGTCCAGGTCGCCCACGGTTTCACGCCCCCGGCGCAGGCTGCCCGCCGGCGTGACCGCCTCCACGCCCGGAACCTGCTTCAGTGTTTCGATCAGCTCCGTGGCGATGGCTTCCGCGTAGCTCAGCAAATACCTTCCGCTGCGCTGCCGGTACTGCGCGATGGAGCGCAGCACCTTTTCTTCGAGCTTGGCGCCCATGCGCGGCAGCACCCGGAGTTTCTCTTCCTTGCACAGCCGCTCCAGTTCGTCGATGGTGCTGATGCGATAGTGCTCGAAGATCAGCGCGATTCCCTTGGGCCCCAGCCCCTGGATCTTGAGGAACTCGAGCGCGGTCGGCGGGAACTTCTGCAGCATCGCGTCGCGGCGGTCGCACGACTGGCGCTCGCAGATTTCCTGGATCGCAACGGCCAAGCCCTTGCCGATCCCCGTGATGTCGGTAATCTTCCGCTCCGGATCGCGGAGGATGTCGCAGATCCGCTCGGGATAGCCTTCGACCGCGGTGGCGCCGTTGCGGTAGCTGCGGATGCGGAAGGAGTCTTCTCCAGCGATCTCCATGAGATCGGCCGTTTCCCACAGCAGCCGCGCGATTTCCTTGTTCTCCAAATGGAGGCCCTCGCCCCCATTGTAAGACGGGCCCCGCCTCTAGCTTCGGGGAATTCCGCACACCGCCGCGACGCCGGCCGCGCCGGGCCGTGCCTGTGGATGCAGCGGGGTATAGTACTTCGGCGGCATCTCGCCGTTCGCGACGGCCCTGCACATTTGATTGATCCGCAGCGCTGACATCTCCGGACCGTAGAGGTTCCACTCGGAGAGATTGAGGTGCGCGCGTCCCTGGTTCACGTCACGCACCACCAGCCAGGAAGCCGGTGCGATGCCGCTGTACCACGGCCAAACCGTACGGTGGCTATGGCAGTCGCGGCACGAGCGTTCCAGCAGCGCCGCTGCGTCCGGAGGCGGCTTCACCACCGCTTCGAACGACGCTTCGGGGCCGGTTGGGGGATTAGTCCGTGCCGGCCGGTGAAGTTGTGCCGCCGCCCCCACGATCACCAGCACCATCACTGCGTTTCTCAGCTTGCGCATCCCTAGTCTCCGGTTTGCGGCTTCGGCGTTTTCGGTGTGCTCTGCGGCAACTCCGGCTTCTGGATGTATTGCAACGGTATCTCGCCGGTCAGCGATTTCAGGAATGTCACGATCGAGGCAACTTCGGTCGGGCTCAACTGCCGGTCAAGCTGATACTCACCCATCTGCACCACGGCCTGGTCGAGGGTCGCCACCTTGCCGTTGTGGAAGTAGGGCGCGGTCATGGCGACGTTGCGCAGCGACGGCACCTTGAACACCATCCGGTCGCTATCGCTCTTGGTCACCTTGTAGCGGCCGGGGTCGGAGGTGTCCGGGTAGGGCTTCATCGCGCCGATCCGCTGGTACAGGTTGCCGCCCATCAGTTTGCCGGCGTGGCACGTCGGGCAACCTGCGGTCACGAAGGTGTTGAGCCCGGCCTGTTCTTCCGCGGTCAGCGCCGACTGGTCGCCCTGCAGGAATTTGTCCCAGCGCGCCGGGGTGATCAGCCCTCGCTCAAACGTGCCGATCGCGAGGCCGACATTGTCATAGGTGACCGGGTCCTTGGCGTCCGGAAATGCACGTTGGAACTCCGCCACGTACTCCGGAATCGACTTCAGTACCGACACGACCTCGGCGTCCGACGCCATGGCCATCTCCACCGGGTTCAGCACCGGGCCTTTCGCCTGCTCTTCCACATCCGGAGCGCGGCCGTCCCAGAACTGCACGAAGTTCGCCGCAGCGTTGTATACGGTTGGCGAGTTCCGGTCGCCGTGCTGGCCCTTGAAGCCTTCCGATGTAGGCTGGCCGTCCACCCCGTACTTCGCCAGGTCGTGGCAGGAGTTGCAGGCGATCGTCTGGCTCTTGGAGAGCCGGGTGTCGTAGTACAACTGCCGGCCGAGCGCGACCTGCGCGTCGAGCGGTCCGGCCGCCTTCGCGGGAATCGTGGCCGGGAGCGGCGCAAACAGCGCGAGCTTCGCCTGGTCGACACCGGCGGCCTCTTTCCTGGCGCAGCCGGTGAATACGACGAGCGGGAGGATTGTAGCGATTACGGCTTTGTGCATAGGGTTCACCTCGCCTATAAGATTTTACGGTCCTTTTACATTATATGGATATTGCGTCACCTTTTCCGCCCGATTGCATCTTTTGCGGTGGAGTTTCTGATGAATTCGTACAGTTTCGCAACCATCCTCTGCCCGGTGGATTTCAGCGAGATCTCCTCACATGCCCTACGCACCGCCTCCCTGCTGGCAGCCTGCGGCAACGCGACCCTGGTGGCGGCCTATGCGAACTGGTTCGAAGCGCCGCCTTACTTCACCGAGGCCCGCATCGAAGGGCTGGAGCGCGAGATCCGGGAATCCGCCCAGGCCGCGCAGGAGAGCCTTGCGGAGTTCGTGAAGGCCGAGCTGGGCGAACGCGCAGCGTGGGTCGAAACCCGGGTGGTGGACGGGCTGCCCGCCGACGGAATCCGGACGGCCGCGGAACGGGTGCACGCGGACCTGATCGTGATGGGCACGCACGGCCGGGGCGGCCTGAACCGGTGGATGCTGGGCTCGGTGGCGGAGCGCGTGCTGCGGGAAAGTCCCATCCCCGTCCTCACCGTGCGGAGCGAACCACGCTGGCCTATCCGGCGCGTCCTGTGCCCGGTGCACGACGCGGCCGCTTCGCGCCAGGCGCTCCGCGTGGCCGCCGGGCTGAGCGCCTGCCTGCAGGCCGAACTAACGGTCCTGCATGTTCACGAGCCGTCCGGCGATAAGGCTGTTCCCAGCCTCTGCGACTGGATCCCCGCCGAAGAACGGGCCCGCTGCAGCATCCGGGAACTGGTCCGGCACGGCGACGCCGCCGAGGAGATCGTCAAGGTGGCCGCCGAAGAGCCGTTCGACCTTCTGGTGATGGGTGCCGTCCGGCGAAGTTTCTTTGAAGGAATGGTTCTGGGGACCACTACAATCCGCGCCGTTCGCCACGCACCCTGTCCGGTATTGACCGTGGGCGCCGGACTCCCGTAGCTGCGGTTGTGCCGGCCCGCGCGTGGCGGGACAATTGATCCATGCTGTCTCGTTTTGCGATGCTGTGCGCCACGGCTCTGCCCCTGGTGGCGCAACCTTATAGCCCGACGCTCTACCAAGCCATGCGCTGGCGCCAGATCGGGCCGTTCCGCGCCGGCCGCGTCACGGCCGTGGCTGGCATCTCCGGCAATGCCGCTGTCTATTACATGGGAACGCCCGGTGGGGGCGTCTGGAAGACCGTCGATGGAGGCGTAGTCTGGAAGCCCATCTTCGACCGGGTGCCGGTCTCGTCCATCGGCGCGATCGCGGTCGCCCCGTCCAAGCCGGAGGTCATCTACGTAGGAACCGGCGACGTCAGCATGGTGGGCGGCTCGGTCAACATGGGCGACGGCGTCTACCGGTCAGCGGACGGCGGTATGACCTGGCGGCACATCGGCCTGGAGGATACCGAGCACATCGGCAACCTGTGGGTCGATCCCGCGAACCCCGATGTCGTGCTGGTGGCTGCGCTCGGCCGCACTTACTCGAAGAACCCGCAGCGCGGAGTCTTCAAGACGACCGACGGCGGTAAGACGTGGCGCAAGGTTCTCTACAAAGACGATACGGTCGGCGCCGTCGACCTGGCCTTCGCTGCGGGCAACCCGAAGATCGGGTTCGCGGCTCTCTGGGAGCACTACACGAATCCCGGCCACGACCGCGGCGCGATCGAGTCCTCCGGTTTCGCCGGCGTCTACAAGACCACCGATGGCGGCGACACCTGGACCCAAGTCACCGAGGGCCTGCCTTCGGGCCGCCTCGGACGCATCGGTGTGGCGGTTTCGGCGGACGGCCGGAAGGTCTTCGCGATCGTGGCCGGCGCAGGCCGCGGCGCAGGCTCCGGCGGCGGCCTCTACCGCTCCGACGACGGCGGCGCCCACTGGAGCCGCAGCACCCAGGATCCGCGTATCCAGGGCAGCGGCTATTTCAGCCGGGTGTTTCTCGACCCGAAGAACTCCGATGTCGTCTATGTCGCGCAGACGTCGCTCTACCGCTCCGAGGACGGGGGCCACACTTTCAGCTCCTACAAGGGCGCGCCCGGCGGCGACGACAATCACGCCCTGTGGATCGACCCGGCCGACTCCAACCGCATGATCATGGCGAGCGACCAGGGCGCCACCATCAGCATGGACGGAGGCAAATCGTGGAGTTCGTGGTACAACCAGCCTACCGGCCAGATCTACCACCTCTCCACCGACAACCGGTATCCATATTGGGTCTACGGTACACAGCAGGACAGCGGCTCGATCGGCACACTCAGCCGCGGCGACTATGGCGAGATCACGTTCATGGATTGGGATCCCGTGGGCGGCTACGAGTTCGGCTATATCGAGCCCGATCCGCTGAATCCCAACCTGGTTTACGCCGGGGGGCCGAGCCGGGGCCTCGTGCGCATCGACCGTCTCAACCGGCAGGTCTCGACCGTCTCGCCGAGCGTGAGCCGCAACAACGAGTACCGCATGGCGACCAATCCGCCGCTCGCTTTTTCGCCGCACGATCCGCACGCGCTCTACCTGGGGTCTCAGTACCTGCTCGAAACCCGCGATGGCGGCGTTCACTGGAAGGCCGTCAGCCCGGACCTCACCGAGCGCCCCGGCAGCGCGGCGCCCGCGGAAAACGCGGCCGCACCCGCCGCGGCCCTGCCCGCCAAACCCCGTGCGCAGGAGCAGCAGGAGACCATGCGGCCGGCGTTCCGCGCCGCCATCAACACGTTCGCCCTCTCACCCGTCTCCGCCCGCGTAATTTGGGCAGGCACCAATAACGGGCTGATCCAGATCTCTAGGGACGGCGGCGCGAACTGGGAGAACGTCTCCCCCGCAGGTCTCACCGCTTTCTCGCAGATCAGTATGCTGGAGGCCTCGCACTTCGATGCCGCGACTGCTTATGCTGCCGTGGACCGCCACGAGGAGAACGACTTCCACGCGCACTTTTATCGCACGCGCGATTCCGGCAAGACCTGGCAGGAGATCTCCGCCGGCATCCCCGATGGGGACTTCGCGCGCGTGGTGCGGGAAGATCCGGTGCGCAAGGGCCTGCTCTACGCCGGAACGGAAAATGCCGCCTACGTCTCCTTCGATGACGGCGATCACTGGGCCTCCCTGCAGCTCAACATGCCCACCACGTCCGTCCGCGACCTGGTGGTGCATGGCGACGACCTGGTCGCCGCGACCTACGGCCGCGCCTTCTGGATTCTCGACGACCTCACGCCGCTGCGCCAGATCGACGCGACTGTCACCTCGGCCGACGCACTTCTCTTCCGCCCGGAAAAGGCGCTCCGTGTCCGCCTCGATCTGAACCAGGACACGCCTCTGCCTCCCGAAATGCCGGCCGGTCAGAACCCGCCCGACGGCGCCATCCTCGACTATTACCTGGCCTCGACTCCCGGAAAGGACGTCACTCTCGAGATCTACGACAACGCCGGCAAACTCGTGCGCGAATTCTCCACGAAGCCCGAACCGCCTACCACGGAGCCGCCGCCCAATGTACCTGATTACTGGCTGGGCCGTCCCGAAAGGCTCACCCGCAATTCCGGCATGAACCGCTTCGTATGGGACCTGCACTACGCCCCTCCCCCCGTGCTGCGCCACGAATATCCGATCTCGGCGCTGTATCAGAACACGCCAGGACTGCCGCTCGGCGCGCTCGCGACGCCCGGCACCTATCGCGTGCGGCTCCAGGTCAACGGCCACACCTACGAGCAGCCCCTGACGGTCGCGATGGACCCGCGTGTCGACGTCTCGAACGAGGCGCTCGCCCGTCAGCTCGATCTCGAATCGAAGATCATCGACCTGGTGGCGGTGAGCTACGATTTCTACCACAAGGCGCTGCTCGTACGGCAGACCCTGGCCGGCGACCAGAAGGAGTTGGAGAAGCACGCAGGGGCCGCCCTCAGCACGCTCAAAGATTTCGACCAGAAGGCGATGCGGCTGCAGGGGTCGGACACCGGATACGGCGGAGGCCCGCGTTTCGGGCGCCAGGCTCCGGCATTTGCGCCCCTGAATCGCAACCTCGGTTCGCTCGCGACCATCGTGGACAGTCAGGACGCCGCGCCGACCCCGGCGATGCAATCGGCCTTCGAAGAGTACTGCCACGATCTGGCCACTGCGGCGCAAAGTTGGAACACCCTGATGAAGGACGGGCTTCCCGGTGTGAACGGCGAACTGGAGAAGCAGGGGGTGGGGCCGCTCGCGGCGGTCCCGCTGGCGGTTCCGGCCTGCCGGTAAAGCAATGTGGCCTACCCTACCGGGAGCTTCCAGGGCTTGCGGTAGCGGCGGGTCACGTAACGGTTGGCCTGTGTGTGGCCGGTGAAACGTTCGCGTGCGTCGTCCCAATCGAGCCGTTCGCCGGTGCGGTACGCGATGTTCGCCATCAGTCCACTCTTGGTGAGGCGGTGGCCGTACTCGATGTCGCAGGTGGTCCGCTGGCGGGACTTGATGGCGTTCAGAAACTCGCGGATGTGCCCCGGGGAATCCGGAATGCTCGGCGGCGGGGGCTGGAAGGCCTCATCCTTCTTGCCCTTGATATAGACCTCGTAGCGGTTGTAGTTCACCACCAGGGTGGCCTTGGAGCCCTGGAAGATCACGCTGTTGCCCATGGCGGGGAAGCCCGGGCGTCCCTGCGGGTGCAGCGTCCACGTCAGGATCAGGCCGGGGAATTCGCAGACGACCTCGAGCGTGTCCGGCGTCTGGGCCAGGTCGCTGACGGCCCAACGCCCGCCGGCCGCTGAGACGCTCTTCGGCGCCTTCAGGTCGAGCGCCCAGTAAGCGACGTCGGTGTAGTGGCACCAGAAGTCGATCAGGTAGCCGCCCGAATAGTCCCAGAAGTAGCGGTAGGTGAAGTGCGAGCGCAGAGGGTTGTAGGGCCGCTTGGGCGCCGGGCCCAGCCAGAAATCGTAATCCAATTCGGGAGGCGGCGCGGCGTCGTCGGGCTTGCCGAGGTCCCTGTCGCCGGTGGCCAGGGAGCAATCCACCCGATGGATGTCGCCCAGCGCGCCGGAGCGGATGATCTCGACGACACGCCGGTATGTGGGCTTATCGTTGTGAATGTGATTGCCCATTTGCGTGATTCGCTCATGCCTGCGGGCCGCGTTGACCATGGCGCGGCCCTCTCCGATGGAGTAGGAGAGCGGCTTCTCGACAAACACGTCCTTGCCCGCCTGGCAGGCATGGATCAGCGGGAGCGCGTGCCAATGATCGGGCGTCGCGATCATTACGGCGTCCAGATCTTTGCTCTCGAGCAGCTTGCGAAAGTCGTGGAACTTCGCGGGGGTGTGCCCCTGTGTCTTTTCGACGAGGGCCGCGGCGCGGTCCAGGTGCGTCCGGTCGACATCGCAGACGGCCGCGGCAGTCACATCGGGTTGCCGCATGAACTCGTTGAGGCGGGAGGTACCCTGCCCGCCCAGGCCGATGAAGCCCACTTGAATCCGGTCGCTCGCCGGGGCCGCGGAGGCGGGCCTGCGGGCGGCTGCCAGGCCGAGCCCCGCCGCCGCCAGTTGCACGAAGGTCCTTCTGCTGGTTTCCGTCATCTGCAGTCAGGCTATGTCAGGCGCGGCGGCGCATGCAAGTGGACGCGGCGGGACGCGGTCGGTGAGAATAGGTCCTGAGATGGCAAGAGTCCTCGCGATCCACGCACATCCTGACGACGTTGAAATCCTGGCCGGCGGCACGGTAGCGACGCTGGCGAAGCTGGGGCACGAAGTCCTTATCGCCACCATGACTCCGGGAGACTGCGGTTCCCGCGAATTCCCGCCGGAGGAGATCGCCGCCATCCGCCGCCTGGAGGCGGCTAGTGCCGCGGCGCTGATCGGGGCGGCCTACATCTGCGTCGAATTCCGCGACCTCGCGATCTTCAACGACGATGCATCCCGTCGGCGTGTCACCGAAATCCTGCGGAGAACCAGGCCACAGGTGGTCCTCTCGGCTGCCCCGTCCGATTACCATTGCGACCACGAGGCGGCCAGCGCGCTGGTCCGCGACGCCTGCTTCGCCGCTCCGGCGCCGAACTACCACACGGGCAGCGACGACCCGGCGCCCCGGATCGAGGCGATTCCCCACCTGTACTACATGGACCCGGTTGGCGGCGTCGAGCCGAACGGCAGACCCGTCACTCCCGATTTCGTGGTCAATGTGGAGGCGACGTTCGAGACCAAGCGCCGGATGCTGGCCGAGCACGCCAGCCAGCGAAAGTGGCTGCAGCAGCACCATGGGACGGACGACTATCTCGACGCTATGGAGCAATGGACGAGGAAGCGAGGGCAGCTCGCGGGAGTCACGTTCGGCGAGGGATTCCGGCACTATCGCGGGCATCCCTATCCGGAGAGCCCGTTGCTCGAGGAGATGCTCGCGGAGAAGGTCGTAGCGATTGCGTGACGGCGATCAGCCGCGCATCAGGGCCATTCGGAAACGGGCGCGCAGGATTTCGATTTCCATCAGGGCATTCTCGAGGCCGGTTGCGGTCAGTTCCCAGTCCCCGGTGAAGCGATCGATCGTGAGCGCTGCGAATTCCTGGTGCAGGGCGGCGGCGCGAGATTCGTCTCCGAAGTAGTCGGTGAGAATGCGAAGCGCCCACTCCCCTTTGCGCTCGGGCAGTTCCAGCAGGCGAACCGGTTCGCCCGGCCTGCGCACCACGACTTCCCAGCCATCGGAGGTCCGAAAGCCCTGGTATTTCAGCCCGGTGGGATCCCTGGTCATCGCGAGGTCTACTGAGGTCTCCTGATATGTACATGATCTCACGATTTAATGCTTCGGGCGATTGCCACAGGGAAACTGCCGCCGCGATCAGGTAGGCGACATGCACGGCCGCGCGGATCTCCATGTCCCGCATGGGATGCCGCCTTCGTCTACCACTACGGTTGCGTGGCATGGTCAAAAGACGAGGCTCAAGATCTTATCCACCATATCCAGCAGAGGAGCGAGACGCCGAGGATTCGCCGCCATACCAGTTCAAGTGGGGGCCGCGCCAGCCTTGTACGCAGGTAGAGCTGATACAGCGGCCCACCAAGCACCACCGAAAAGTCCGGGTCGTTGGGCCGCCGCATCCGCCCAGCCTCTCTGAAAACCCGCTACTGGTGCGCCAGGATTTTCCGCATCTCGGCTTCGGTGTCCCGGATCATCTCGCCGCTGAGGTCCACCGTGACGCTGTAGATCGTGCCGGTGAATTCGAACGGCGGCTTGTACTCCGGGGTGACAGGCGAGTTGGTATCGGCGCCGCACATGGTTCCACCGCCCAAGCCGAGCGCGATCGGCATGGTCAAGGGAATGTCCGCCTGGCCCACCAGCTTTCCGTCAATGTAGAGCTGGCCACGTCCAGGCGCGCCTTTGCCGTGAACGATGTCGGGCTTGCCGGTTAGTTCGAACTCGAAGAGCAATTCGTGGCGCCCCGGCGGAACGGCGCCCTTCGACTCGATGTTGTAGAAATTGCTGCCGACGTAGTTGTAGATATAGCGGAGCTTGCCGTTCCTGATGAAGAACGTGTAACCGCCCTGAACGTCCCCCGCCGCCAGCAGGACTCCCTCCGCGCCTCCCTTGGGGATCTCCACGTCCGCCTTGATGGTGTGGGCCCGGTTGAGTACGTAAGGACCGGCATTGGTCGGAACGCCTTGAGTATGGGGGTAAAAGGTATAACGCTTGCGCGCCTCGGCGAGCTGCGGCCTCGGGTCGGCGAACCTGAGGGTGCCGCGGCTGTCGATCGGCAGCACCTGATATTTGCCGGCCTCGACATACCACGCGGCGACCATCTCGATCAGCTTGTCTCTGTGCTGGGAGGCGAGGTCGTGATTCTCAGCGAAGTCTTTCTCGATGTGGTACAACTCCCAGTGTTTCGCGTCGAGCTCGGTCAGCTTCTCGGCCGTGATGAGAGCCCCGAACCCCTGCCCTGCTTCCTTGAACGATGGCCCCGGCCACGGACACACCGCGCGCCAGCCGTCGTGATAGATCGAGCGGTGTCCGAACATTTCGAAGTACTGGGTATGATGTTTGCCCGGCTCCTTCGGCCGATCGAGCACGTGCGCGAAGCTGACACCTTCGATGGGCGATTGGGTGACGCCCCGGATAGCCGCGGGAGGCTCGATCTCCAGCATTTCGAGCACGGTTGGCACCATGTCGATGGCGTGGGCGTAGTGGGCGCGGACTTCGTCCTTGGCTTTCATGCCTTTGGGCCAGTGCACGATGAACGGGTCGCTGATGCCGCCGCGGTAGGTCTCGCGCTTCCAGCGCCGGAAGGGAGTGTTGCCGGCGAATGTCCAGCCCCACGGATAGTGGTTAAAGGTCTCGGGGCCGCCCAGCTTGTCGATCTTCTTCAGGTTCTCTTCGAGCGAATCCGGAATGTTGTTGAAGAACTTATTCTCGTTGACGGACCCGTGCGGGCCTCCCTCGGCGCTGGCGCCGTTGTCGGAGATGAACATGATGAGCGTGTTGTCCCACTCGCCGATGGACTTGAGGAACTCGAACAGGCGGCCGTACTGGGCATCGGTGTGGCTCAGGAAGCCGGCGAAGACTTCCATCATTCGGGCGTACAGCTTCCTCTCATCGGGCGAGAGCGAATCCCATTGCTGCACATCGGGATCGTGGCGGGAGAGTTCGGCATCCTTGGGGACGATGCCGAGTTCCTTCTGCTTCTTGAAGGTCTTCTCGCGATAGGCATCCCAGCCGTCGTCGAACTGACCCTTGTAGCGGTCCGCCCACTCCTTCGGTACATGATGCGGGGCATGTGTGGCGCCGGGACAGAAATAGAGGAAGAAGGGCTTGTCAGGCGCCACCTGGCGGGTGTCGGCGACGAAGCTGATGGCGCGGTCCACCAGGTCTTCGGTGAGGTGATAGCCCTCCTCGGGCGTCTTCGGCGGCTCGACCGTGTGGTTGTCGTAGACGAGGTCGGGATAGTACTGGTGCGTGTCTCCACCGAGGAAACCGTAGTATCGCTCAAAGCCGCGGCCGAGTGGCCAGCGATCATAAGGGCCGGCAGCCGAGGCCTGGTCGGCGGGAGTGAGATGCCACTTGCCAACGGCGAAGGTGCTGTAGCCATGTTGAAGAAGGATCTCGGAAAGGAAACCATTCTCGAAGGGAATGTATCCGTTGCCGCCGGGGTAGCCCGTGGAGCCTTCGGTGATGCACGACATGCCGTTGGAATGATGATTGCGGCCGGTGAGGATGCACGAGCGAGTGGGGGAGCACAGCGCGGTGGTGTGCATGTTGTTAAAGCGGAGGCCATGCTTCGCGAGATTGTCGAGGTGGGGGGTGTGGATCGGGCTGCCGTAGCAGCCGAGCTGCCCGAATCCAGTATCATCCTGCACGATGAACAGAACGTTCGGCGCGCCGGGTTTGGCGCGCAAGGGCTCCGGCCACGCCGGAGTCGATTGGTCCACGGTCCGGGAAATGACGCCCGGGAACGCAGTTCCTGGTTTGTATTCCACTAACTTTGCCAACTTGTTTCTCTCCTCTGGTCCCCTGAGGGCACCTGAAATGAATCGGCCTCTAAGGATGATGCCCGCGGAAGAGGTGTGTTCCAAAAACTTGGCCCGCTTGTGGGCTGCACGGCAGAAGTTCTACCGGCGAGAGCGCCGCAGAAAGTCCGGCGGCACGAGCAGGAGGAGCGCCAGCGAGGCAATTCCCAGTGACCAGTAGATGGCGTCGAGGGGCCGGCCGTAGATGGTGTGGTAGAGCAGCCGGTCGAGAGCCCGCCCCACCACGGATTCAGGCACGGTGGCGGCTTTCCGCAACCTGCTCTCCGCCACGTTGAGAGGGCAAACCAGACTGATGACATCCTCAGCCAGAACGATGTAGATGGCGAGCAGGTGAAAAATCCGGAACCAGGAGTTGCGCACCCATCTCCAGTGCCGGAAGCCGCCGATCACGATTCCGCAGAAGCCGAGGACCACGAATGCAAAGTAGGCGAGGTGCAAAAACGCTACGAGGTTGGCCAGTACCTGCATTCCGCCCCACTCTTGCGCGTGGGCCCGATCTTTCGATTCTGGCATGCGAAGGAGGGGTCGTTCCGTGCGATTCGCCCCAGAACCCAGCTCGGGATGGCAGGCGGGGTGCACGTAATGGCACCTCGAGGGAGGGAAGATGCGGAAGCATACCATCATCTGTTCAGCGGTCCTTATCTTTGCGTGGTCTGCAATTGGGCAGGAGGCGCCTCCGAAGAGGGACAGAGCGCCCCTCTACAACGTGACGGTAGTGGATCGCACCACCAAGGCTATTAATTATCAGTACCGGCAAGGTCCCACGAAGATCGATTTTCGGGGAACCGTACTTCTTCCCCATGGCAAGGGTGAAGCTACAGTGGAATCGAAAAGGGGCCGCACCGAAATCGAGGCGAAATTCGAGAACCTGACACCGCCCTCGGCATACGGGCGGGAATATTTGACCTATACCCTTTGGGCGATCACCCCAGAAGGCGCGGCGCGCAACCTGGGCGAAATCGTACCGGGCAGCTCGGACAAGGCCAAGCTGCACGTGACGACCGACCTGCAGGCGTTCGGCCTCATCGTCACGGCCGAGCCGTACTCGGCGGCGCGCCGGCCGAGCGATGTCGTCGTACTCGAGAACGAGATTCGCCCCGACACGCTCGGCACGATCCAGCCGATCAATGCCAAGTACGAGTTGATGCCGCGCGGCCACTATACATGGCATGTGCCGGACCAGATGGACGCCAATGTGGCATCGATGCCGAAGGTTTCGATGTCCAAATACGAAGCGATGCTGGCGGTATATGAGGCACAGAATGCTTTGGGAATTGCACGTGCGGCCGGTGCCGACAACTATGCCGCGGCCACCTTCCAAAAGGCGGAGGCGCAGTTCGAAGAGGCGAAGCGCCTGCAAGCCGGAAAGAGTCCGGCCAGCAAGGTGGTGCAGAATGCCCGGGAGGCTGCCCAGACCGCCGAAGATGCCCGGGTGATCGCCGAGCAGCGCCACCAGGAAGAGGAACTGGCCGCCGCGAAGAAGCAGGCGGCCCAGGCTGAGAAGGCCCGGATGGAGGCCCAGGCCGAGGTGCAGAAAGCGCGGGCTGAAGCGGACGCGGCACGTGAGCAGGCAGACGCCGAGCGGGCGGCACGAGAACGCGCGCAGGCCGCTGCCCGCGCCGTCGATGCGCCCCGCGAAACCGGGCCCGCGGCGATGAAGGCTGAGGTCCCGGCCCCTCCTCCGACTGACTGGCGAAGGACCGAATTGCGCCGGCGCCTGAACGCGCAGCTCAGCGGGCTGCTTTCCACACGAGACACTCCGCGCGGCCTGGTCGTGACTCTGGGAGACCCGGCTTTCAATGGCTCGGAGCCGAAAGCCGGAACGGTCCGGCAGGTGTCCCAGCTTGCCGCCATCGTGGCGCGCTATCCCGGTCTGCGAGTCGACGTGGAGGGCTTCTCCGATAGCGCGGCTGCCGCCTCCTCTTCTTTGGAGCGGGCAGAAGCGGTGCGAAACATCGTGTTAGCCCAGGGCCTGGCGCCCGGTAGTGTCACGGCGAGAGGGCTGGGCGATTCGCGGCCGCTGGTCTCGAATGCCACCGCCGCCGGCCGTGAGCAAAACCGCCGCGTGGAAGTCGTAATTTCCGGCGATCCGATTGGCCGGCTGGCTTCTTGGGACCGGACGTACAACCTCGCTCCGGCGGGATACCGACGGTAGCCACGATACTTGCTGACGGTCGCGGCCCTGTGGCGGCGACCGTCTGGCGGGTCTAGGGCCTCAAGTCCAACCCGAACGAAGGATCCGCCCGCGTGCCTCCGATGTGGATCGGAATCACAGCCCCCGCGTTGTTCTTGTGGAATAGCGGATCGAGCGCCTTGAGTAGAAACGACTTGATCCCCGTGGTCATCTCCGAGAGCTTGGCTTGCGTGGTGGCCGTACCGTGAAAATCGAGCTTCTCGCCGTCGAGCTTATAGGTCCCATGGAGCCGGATCGTCGCTCCCGGAACCTGAAACGCCATGCCCGACAGCGTAATAGTTCCCTGGTCCAGGACAAATCTTCCACGAATATCGGATCCGGCAGTGCTCGTCCCGTGGCTATCGGTATCCCCGCGGGCGCGTTCGCTCAGGCTGCTAACCTTCTCTTCGAGGGTCGCACTCGTAAATTTCCCCGATGCGTCGAACTTTCCATTGAGGTACAGCTTGTCAGCAATGTCTTGATCCCCGGGCGGGATTCGAATTTTGGAATGAAAGCTGATCTTGCCGGTCATCGGCGGCGGATCGGACTTGACGCCGAGGCGCAGGACATCCGCCAGGTCGCCGCCCTCCACCGTCGAATCGAGCGAGACCGTCTTGCCGTGGACGCCGGGCGTGCCGGTCACGCCGCCCTGCGCCACCACCGTCGTCTGGCCGAAGTGTGCGGTGACCGGGTGCAAGAGCGTGTCGCCATCGGTCCCATCGACCGTCGCGCTGAATGTGGTCGTCAGATGGACCGGATGATTTCCAGCCCGAACTGTGAAGTCGGGTGTATCCGTCTCGCCCGACACCTCGATCCGATCCAGGGGGCCGCGGAATCTGCCCCTCGATGAGAGCTTGCCAGCCAATCCTTTGAACGCCCCCAGATCGGCATCTGAAAACAGGTAGTCGCCGGTGACCGGAGTTTGGCTGGGGTCGTCCGCGTCCCAGGGTCCAAAATCGCCGGTCGCGTGAATCAGGCCGGGGGGCTTGGCGTTGCGCAGCAGCGCGCGGTAATGCATGGGGCCGTCCGGGTTCACCGATTGCAGCGCGAGCTTGTATATGTCGAACGTGAGCGGCTCCTTGCCCGGCGTCTTGGGAAGTATTTCGAGCAGAGTGCCATCGGCCGTTACGTCACCGATCGCGAACGATGGCGGCGGGCCTTTCTTCCCTTCATCCGGCGTTTTGTCCTGGTGCGAAATGTGGATCTGGAGGCCATGCAGCCGAACGCTCGTGACGCGCCGCGGCGAGCGGAACAAGTCAAGCCACCCCGCCCGCGCCTCGAAGTGGGCCAGTTCGATCAGGGGCGGCACGTCCGTGCGGCCTCCCTGGCGGAAGACCAGTCCATCGCCCGTGGCGTGCGGATATGGGAAGAACGAGAGATGCAGGGAGCGGATTTCGACATCGCTCCGATACTGCTGCTTCAGCGCGCGCATGATCGCGCGCTTCGCGGCCGGCGACAGCCACCTGCCGGCGCCGACCAGGCCAGCGGCGCATAACACAATGAGGACGACGACGCCGGCCGACCAGTAAAGAAATCTCCGGTTAGGGAGCTCCGCTCGCCTCCATCGCATAACGCAACGCTTGCAATTTGTCTTCCGAACCCTGAAAGAGGTTCACGGGGAATCGCCGGTAGCTCAAGATCTGGTTGTAGATCGTCGCTTCCATACTGGTGTTGAGAGCCAGGCCGGCCATGTACTGCAGGCGCAGGTTGCCGTCGCGGTTGATCACGGCGCCGGCGAGCCACGGTTGAAGGTCCGACATCTGGCCGGCATAGGTCGAGAGCAGCGACGGCAGGGAATGGAAGCCCACTTCGTAGAGCGAATCGCCCACGGCACGGTGGTCTGGCCGCGCGATCTTCGCCTGTATTGCGTCCAGGTCGATCTTCATCGGTTCGGCCTGGCCCATCACCACCGAATCGTAACCGCCGTTATTTTCGTTTCCCCATACCGTTCCGTCGGGGAACACATCGAAGAAGGTGGCGATCTCGCTCTTGACTGTGGGCGTGTCGCTCTCGTAGAGCGGCACCCACTGGGTGACGATTCCGCCGGGGTTCAGATGCCGCTTCACCAGCTCGAAATATTCCTTCGAGTAGAGCGTGGCGCTGCCTTTCACCCAGGGGTGAATCGGGTCGGAGGTGATGATGTCGAACTTCTCATTGGTAGTCAGGATGTAATGCCGGGCATCGTCGTAGACGATCTCGACCCGCGGATCGTGCATGACGTTGTAGTTCTCTTTGCCGAAATACTTTGTGGCGGTAGGCGGGATCAACGGCTCCATCTCGCAGATGACGATGCGCCGCACTTCCGGATGAGTGACGAAGGTCCCGGCGGTGACACCCGCGCCGAAGCCCACGACCAGCACGGACTTCGGATCGGGATGAAACAGCGCCGGCATGTGGCCCAGCATTCGCTGCAGGCGCATGTCGTAAGGCTCGGTGGAGGCCTCGACCTTTCCGCTGACGTGGAACTGCACGGCGCCATCGTCCCACTGCGAGATGGCGATCGAGGAGTTGATGCCCTCGCCGGAGTATAGGATCTTGGTGTGGCTCATGGACGTCATGATGCGGCGGCCATAGGCGATCAGAACCGGAGGCACGCCCGAAACGTGCGACACCAGGACTGCCGCAATGACCAGGGCCGCGGCCAGGCCGGCTGCGCCGTACACTGTTCGTGCCGCACGCACCAGCGGCGCCAGAATCAGCACGGCGCCGAGGGCGGTCAGCACGATCAGCACACGCTCGCAGCCCTGCGTCCCGATCCACGGCACCAGGATGAGGCTGAAGCTGAGTGCTCCGGCAATCGCGCCGCCGGTATTGGCTGCGTAAATACCGCCCACCAGTTGCGCGGAGTCTTTCATCTCGGGGGCCGCGGCCGCCAGGGCGAGGGGGAAACTGGCGCCCCATAACAGCGCGGGCGGCAGGATGGCCCACAGGCAGCGCACGAGGTCGATCTGGAATGTGAACCACGGGCTGGTCGAGAGCAGCGGGTTGACCGGCCAGTAGGGGAGCGAATCGGCCAGCATGAAGGCGGTCCAGCCGACTGCCCCCACCAACGCGAGCTGGCAGCAGCCGAAGGCCAGCCGGGGCTTGGCCGAGCGGGCAAGCAGAGAGCCGAATCCGCTGCCGATCCCGATCCCGATCAGGAACACCGCCAGGATGATCGAAAAGGTGTAAACCGTAGCGGCCAGCATCAGGCCGAGCAGGCGTGTCCAGATCACCTCCGCGCCGAGCGCGCAGGCGCCCGAGATGGCGATGGCCGCATACACCGGCCAGTAGGCTTTCGCGCCCGCCTCGGGAGGAGCGGGCGGCTCGTCCGACGACTTCGCCGGCGTGCGCCCGGCGATCGACATTGCGGCCAGGCCCACCACCACGTTGAGCAAGACGGCCACCAAGGTGGTGGTAGTCATGTCGAACTCGCGCAGCAGGTAAAAGCCCGCCAGAAGGCATCCGAAGACCGCGCCCACCGTATTGCCCGCGTACAGGAAGCCCATCCAGGAGACGCCTTCGGGGCTGGTCTCGATCCAGCGCGCGGCGGCCGGCAGGGAGGCCCCCATCAGGAACGTAGGCGGGATCAGACAGAGGCCGCACACCAGCGCGCGCAGCAGGATCGCGGGCATGCCGTGGCCCACCGCAGACGCGTAGACGCCGTCGACCAGCGGCATCCCGAACAGCACCAGCACACCGCAGAGGGCGATACCGAACTCCACCTTGGCGTAGACCTTCAGGGGATGCTGTTTTCCCACCGAGCGCAGCCGCGGCAGCGCCAGGCTCCCCAGGCACAAACCGCCCATGAAGGTGGCCAGCAGCACTCCCAGCGAAATCGCGCTCGACCCGATCACGAGTTGCAACAACTGGTACCACACGATTTCGTAGATCAACGCGGAGCAGCCGCTTCCCGCGAAAAGCAGGAGCAGCACCGGCAAATACCGGCGGGCGCCGGCGGGTTCGAGGGTGGGAACTGGTGTGGTCATGCTGAGGCCCGTACTGGGTATGGCGTCTATTCGGTAATCATACGTTACCGCGGGCTATGCTGGTACTTCATGGTGGAAACAATCCAATGGACCGATGCAGGGGTGGTCATGATCGACCAGACCCGGCTGCCGCTCGAAGAGGCGTTCGTCACCTGCCGCACGTATGAAGAGGTCGCCGCGGCCATTAAGGACATGATCATCCGCGGCGCCCCGGCGATTGGCGTGGCCGCCGCCATGGGGGTCGCGCTGGGCGTGCTCCAGGCATCCGACGGCGACCTGGACCGCCAGGTGGAGAAGATCTGCGACACGCTGGCCCGCACGCGGCCCACGGCCGTCAACCTGTTTTGGGCCATCGAGCGCATGAAGCGCCTGTACGCCGGAATGCGCGGGCGTCCGGTCGCGGAGATCCGCAGCCGCCTGGTCGAGGAGGCGAAACTGGTGAAGGAAGAGGACATCGCCATCAACCGCGCGATCGGGCGTCACGGAGCTCCGCTGGTGCCTGCGGCAAAGACCGTGCTCACGCACTGCAACGCCGGGGCTCTCGCTACCGCGGGCTACGGCACCGCGTTGGGCGTGATTCGCGCCGCGGTGGAGGACGGCAAGCAGATCGACGTCTTCGCCGACGAAACGCGGCCGTTCCTGCAGGGCGCGCGCCTCACGGTGTGGGAACTGCAGCAGGACGGCATCCCGACGACGCTGATCACCGACAACATGGCCGGACATTTCATGAAGTCGGGCCGCATCGGCTGCGTGGTGGTGGGCGCCGACCGCATCGCCGCGAACGGCGACGTTGCCAACAAGGTGGGGACCTACTCGGTGGCGGTGCTGGCGAAGGAGAATAATGTTCCGTTTTATGTCGCCGCGCCGGTCTCGACGCTTGACCTGACACTCCCATCGGGTGACCTGATCCCCATCGAGCAGCGCGCGGCGGCCGAAGTGACGCACGTTTTCGGACACCCGGTCGCGCCTGCGGGAACGGCGGTCGAGAACCCCGCCTTCGACGTGACTCCCGCGCGATACGTCTCCGCCATCATCACGGAGAAAGGCGTGGCACGCGCGCCGTACGAAGAGTCGCTGCGAGCGCTGGTCGATTGAGCGGGAGCGAGGTCTCCCGTCCTAACCTCATGCGGCGTGATGCGTCATAATTAAGGCTGCCGCTCTTATGCGGCGGCGTCAGGGGTACAAACGCGAATGGCAGAAACTGGTCTGCACGGCCCATTTCCACTCAAGGCAACAGAGATCAACAGCGAAGTCACCGAGAAATCTCCGGGCGTCTATGCGCTCGACCGCTCCCACGAGGACGGACCGTTCCACATCAGCTACGTGGGCCGGTCGGATACGGATTTGAATGCCCGCCTGCACGAGCACGCCGGGAAGTACAAGCGCTTCAAGTACCTTTATCACGGCACCCCTGAGGAGGCATTCGTCAAAGAGTGCGGGCTGTATCACCAGTTCAACCCTCCGAGTACGATCGCCCATCCGCCGCGGCCGCTGGGATCGAAGTGGAAGTGCCCGCAGTGCAAAGTGTTCGGGTAGCGTCCGACGCCCAGTGTTTTCGGTAGCCCTTGCGGTCCATCGCTCACGGACCGCCGCCAGTGCTACAGTGTTTGAATCAGCTATGACAGGTCGACGTCGTTCCCTTGTTTTCCTCACACGGCTGTGTGGGTTGACTCTCCTCGGACTTACTATCTTTGCCCAACAGACAAAGCAGGGTGGCGAGTACCCTGGCAACCTGCTCGCGGGGCTGCAATGGCGCGATGTGGGCCCCATGCGTGCCGGACGCTCGTTTGCGGTCGCGGGCAACGCCAGCCAGCCTGACACGTTCTATTTCGGCTCGGTGGGAGGCGGCGTTTGGAAGACTGAGAACTCTGGCCGGACGTGGTTTCCGATTTCCGATCAAGGAATTCCGATAGGCTCGATCGGCGCGATCGCCGTTGCTCCCTCGAACGCCAACGTGGTCTATGTCGGGACGGGGGAGTCGGACATTCGGAGCCAGCACTCTTACGGCATCGGCATGTTCAAGTCGATGGATGCGGGCAAGACGTGGAAGCAAATCGGTCTCGAGGGCACGCGGCAGATTGGGCGAGTCGTCGTGGACCCAACCAACCCGAATCGTGTCTATGTCGCGGCACTTGGTCATGTTTACGATGCCAATCCGGAGCGCGGCGTTTACCGGTCGGTGGATGGCGGCGCCACCTGGAAGAAGATCCTTTACAGGACGAGCGATCCCGACAACGTCGGCGCGGTTGACCTGGCAATCGACCCGAAGAATCCGCGCGTGCTCTACGCTTCCCTTTGGGCGACGCG
The DNA here is from genome assembly GCA_963778675.1 of Bryobacterales bacterium. GTDB lineage: Bacteria > Acidobacteriota > Terriglobia > Bryobacterales > Bryobacteraceae > CAWCDJ01. Next base: position 247,767 of record CAVZVI010000013.1, on the reverse strand, counting down.
GCGTCCGCCATGGGCGGTATACGCTCCCACCAACCTGGCCGGGGGCGGCCTGTACAAATCGACCGACGGAGGAGACACCTGGAAGCAACTGAGCGGCGGGCTGCCCACGGACCAGTTCGTCGGGAGGATCGGGATCGCGGTTGCGCCCAGCAATCCGAGGCGGCTGTGGGCGGTAGTGGACGATTCGGGCAGCGCTGTGCCTAGGGGCTTCGGCGGCGGACGCGGCGCGGCGGCCGAACCCGCGCCAACGGGCGGCGGGGTCTATATCTCGGACGACGCGGGCGCTACGTGGAAACTCGTCAATAGCGAAAACCGGCTGTGGGGCCGGGGCTGGTATTTCGAATCGGTGACGGTGGATCCGACGAATCCCGACCGTGCCTATGTCATGAATACCGCCACTTACATGACGACGGATGCCGGCAAAACCTTCGTCCCGATCAAAGGGGCGCCCGGCGGAGACGATTATCACCAGTTGTGGGTGAATCCGAAGGACGGTAACCGCATGGTGCTCAGCAGCGATCAGGGCACCGTAGTGAGCGTGGATGGCGGGCAGACGTGGAGCACCTGGTACAACCAGCCTACGGCGCAGATCTATCACGTTGCCGCCGACAACCGCTTTCCTTACTGGCTGTACGGCGCGCAGCAGGATAGCGGCGGCGTAGGCGTCAGCACGTGGTCGCGACAGGGTGTGCTCACGTTCCGCAACTGGGAGCCGACCTGCCTGGCCGGCGAGAGCGCCACCGTGGTGCCGGACCCGAAGGACGGCAACATCCTTTATGGCAACGGAGCTGGACGGTGCGACCAGGCCCTCAACATTGCCGTGCCGCTCGGCGGGCAACTGCCGCCACCCGATCCGAACGATCCGAACCGCAAGACCTGGACGCTGCCGCAGGTCTTCTCGCAGGCCGATGAAGCGCTGTACTATGCCGATCAATTTGTGATGCGCTCGCGCGACCGCGGCAAGACCTGGGAAAAGATCAGTCCGGACCTGGCGCGGCTGCACCCGCCGGTGCCCGCCAACCTGGATCCGGTCACGGCGAAAGACATCGACCAGCCCATGACCGACCGGTTTGGCGTGGTCTATAGCATCGGCCCGTCTCCGCTACAGGCGGCTACCGTGTGGGTGGGAACCGACGACGGACTGATCTACGTGACGCGCGACGACGGCAAGAACTGGCAGAACATCACACCTCCAGCCATGACGGCGTGGAGTAAGGTATCGCAGATCGAAGCCGGGCATTTCGACGCGGAGACGGCATACGCCTCGGTCGACCGGCACCGCCTCGGTGACAACAAGGCCTACATCTACCGTACGCACGACGGCGGCAAGACCTGGCAGAACGTGGCGGCGGGCATTCCCGACGGCGCGTATGTCAACTCGGTGAAGGAAGATCCGCAGACGAAGGGGCTGCTTTACGCCGCGACCGAACTGCGCGTGTACGTTTCGTTCAACGACGGCTCGGAGTGGCAGCCGCTACAGAATAATATGCCGGTGACCTCGGTGCGCGACATCGTGGTACACGGGGACGACCTCGCGATCGCGACGCACGGCCGCGGCTTCTGGGTCATGGACCAGATCAGCGCGCTGCGGCAGATTGCCGGGCAGGGCGACGCAATCCTCTCCTCGGACGCCTATCTGTTTCAACCCGGGGAAACCTACGCGATCCGCGCGGGCAGCATGAACGGCACGCCGATGCCGCATGAGGAGCCGCAACTGTCCAATCCGCCCTCGGGGGTTCTGACCTACTACTGGCTGAAGACGGCTGCGAACCAGCCTTTGAAGATCGAGCTGGTGGATGCCTCCGGGACGGTGCGCGCCTGTGCCGCAAGCGACACGCCGGTGCGGCCCGTGGATACCGAGACGCTGAACGTTCAGGCCTATTGGGAGCAGCCGGTGCCGCCGCCCTCGGCCTCTGCGGGAATGCACCGATTCGCCCTGGGCGCCACGCCCGGACGCGGGGCGGGCGGCTTCGGGAGACGCGGCCCCGCGACTGCGAGGCCGAAGGACGCCTGCACCGGGGAGGTCGCGGCGCCTCCTGCAGGTGGACGCGGCGGAGGGGGCGGCGGATTCGGGGGAAGGGGCGCGGCCGGATTGCGGCCCGGCGAATACACCGTCCGTCTGACCGCGGACGGGAAGACCTACACACGGCGGGTTACGATCAAGCCGGATCCTCGCGGCGCGCCGGAGGGTGGCAACGTCACGGACGGTGGCGACGACGACGATAAATAGGAACGTGCGAATTGTTTCCCTGTTAGCGAGCGCAACGGAGATCGTCTGCGAACTCGGCGCGGGCGAGATGCTGGTGGGGCGCTCGCACGAGTGCGACAACCCGTCGTGGGTGACGCGTCTTCCGCAGTGCAGCGAGCCGGCCTTCGACGTCGCGCTTTCGAGCGGGGAGATCGACGCCGAGGTGAGGCGGCGTCTCCGCGCGGGCGAGCCTCTGTACGTGATCCACTCCGACCTCATTCGAGGGTTGCAGCCGGACCTGGTGATCACACAGTCTCATTGCGAGGTTTGCGCGGTGACCCCCGAGGATGTGCAGCGGAGCGGAGGCGGCGGAGTGCAGGCCCGGCAACTGGCGCTTTCGGCCTCCTCGCTGGAGGAGATCTTCGACGGGATTCTGCGGATTGCGCGCGAACTCGGACTGGAGGATCGCGGGCGGGCGCTGGTGAAGCGGGAGAAGGGCCGGCTTGACAACGTCCGGCAGCGAACGGCGGGGCGTGGGCGTCCGCGCGTGGCCGTGCTGGAGTGGACCGACCCGATTTTCGCGATGGGAAACTGGGGACCCGAACTGGTGGAAATCGCCTACGGCGAGGTTGTCCTGGGACGGCGAGGCGAGCTGTCCGCCGCGATCGACGCGCCGCAATTGCTCCTGGCGGATCCGGACTGCCTGATCGTGGCGCCGTGCGGGTTCGACCTGCGGCGGACTCTGCGCGAGCAGCCCTTGCTCGAAGCGCATCCGTGGTGGCGCGAATTGAGAGCCGTTCGCGAGGGTAGAGTCGCGTTCGCGGATGGCAATCGCTTCTTCAATCGTTCCGGAATGACCATTGCGCAGACCGCGGAGATCCTGGCGGAGATTCTGCACGGGGTCGAGTTCGAGGGTTCGACCGAAGGAGTGCACTGGTGCAGGCCATGAGAAAAGTGCTGCTTTCCTGGAGCAGCGGCAAGGACAGCGCATGGACGCTTTACCTGTTGCGGCAGCGGCCGGATCTCGAGGTGTGCGCACTGGTCACCACGTTCAACTCCGCGGCGGATCGCGTTGCGATGCACGCGGTACGGCGGGCGCTGGTGGAAGCGCAAGCGGAGAGGGCCGGGGTTCCGCTCTGGCCGGTGGAACTGCCCTGGCCCTGCTCGAATGCCGACTATGAAGCGCGGATGCGCACGGTGTGCGAGCGTGCCGTTGCGGAGGGCATCACAGCCGTGGCCTTCGGCGACCTCTTTCTCGAAGACATCCGCGCATACCGCGAGCGGCAACTGGCAGGAACCGGACTCGATCCGCTCTTTCCGGTGTGGCAGCTCCCGACCGGGCCGCTGGGACGCGAGATGGTCCGGGCCGGCCAGAAGGCCCTGATCACCTGCGTGGATCCATCCAGGCTGGATGCGTCCTACGCTGGACGCGCGTATGACGATGAGTTGCTCGACGGACTGCCCGCAAGCGTCGATCCGTGCGGAGAGAACGGTGAGTTTCACACGTTCGTGTATGACGGGCCGGTCTTCTCCCGCCCGATCCCGGTGCGATCGGGGGAGACGGTAACTCGCGACGGGTTTGTCTTCGCGGACGTACTTCCGGCTTAGTCGATGTCGTGGTGTTGACGCTTATCGCTCCCCCCTCTCGAAACGCCGGTCGATCGGCGTCTGGCTACTGCCCGAAAAATCCGAAAATATCGAGCACCAAGTGCGTTGGATTGCTCGGGAACGCGCTGATGCTTCCGTTCGTCGCAGGGACGAGTGCCAGATTCGACGTAATGGCGGCGTCCAGTGCATTGAGCGTGGAAGCAACAGGTTGCGTCGCACCCTGCGGCCAGAGCGTCAGATATCCGAGCCCGGCCGGCGGAACAACCGTCACATTAAGAACATAAGCCTGTGAACCAACGGGAATGCCGCAGGAATTTGCCGTAGCATTCACATTGAGGTTGCCGCTGAACGGCCCGCTTCCGGCTGGTTTGCGTGTGTCCAGCACGCGGCATGGAATGACGTTGTACAGCGAGAGGCCCCCGGTGCTCATCGGGGCGAAATAGCCGTTGATATCGATTACGAGATCGGTGTTGTTGCTGGCGACGACATCGATCGATCCGCCGGTGCCCGCGGGCAGAAGGGCGGCATTGGCAGTCACGGTACCCGTAGTGGCGTTGAGCGAGGAAGCCAAGGGTTGCGTCTGGCCGGTGGGCCAGGCGGTGATATACCCGAGGGGGGCTGGGGGAACAGCCGTCAAGTTCAATGAGTAGGCCTGCGCCGTGGCGGGGATGTTACAAGTCGAGGAGAGGATTGGGAAGCTCCGGTGCTGGCCGCCCAGCAGCGAAGGACCGGCAAGCGGAGCGGCCGGTTTACGCGTATCGGCGACGCGACAAGGCGTGACGGGGAAGAATGCCAAAGCAGTGGGATCGGTGGCCGGGACGAAGTAGCCGTTAACATCGATGACCACATCCGTTGTATTGCTGGCGAAAACGTTGATGGCGCCTCCGGTGCCCGCGGGCACGATGGCGGCGTTGGACTTGATGCGCCCGTCCGGAGAATTCAGGGTAGAGGCCACTGGTTGGCTTTTGCCCGTAGGCCAAAGCGTAAGATACCCGAGAGGTCCAGCCGGTACGACTGCCACATTCAGCGAATAGGTCTGGGCCGTAGCGGGGATTCCGCAGGTGCTATTGGAAATTGCGAAACTGCGAAAGGTTCCTCCGGAGATCTGAGGCCCGCCAAAGGGTCCGTCCGGCTTACGCGTATCGGCCACGCGGCAGGGCGTCACTGGAACGAAACGCAGCGCGGCCGAGGGTGTGATTGCGATTGCATCGCTAGTGACGATCGGAGGCGAGCCGTTGCCGGAAACGCTGACCAGGTTGGACACGGATGGCGGTGCGTTGGCCGATACGTTCACCGTCAGGACGATCGGCGGGTAGGTCGAGCCCGCCGCAAGCGAATCATTACGAGTGCAGGTTAAAGTGGCGAGAACACAGGTCCACCCCGACCCAGCCATGGATGTCGCGGTTAGCTCGGGAGGGAGCGTGTCCGCCACGCTCACGTTTCCGGAAGTGGCGCCCGGTCCGAAATTCGTAACCACGATCGTATACGCGGCGTCGGTCTGTCCCAGATAGAACGAACCCGAGTGAGAACCGGTAACAGAGAGTAGTGGTGTTAAGACGCCCGGCAGTATCGTGACGCTGCTATTTTGTGAGATTGCAAGGTCGGTGCGCCCGTCGCCATTAAAATCGCCGGCGGCCGCTGCCCGGGCTGAGCCGAGGATATAACTCAGTGCCGGCTGGAGAGTCCCGTCGCCGTTGCCGAAGAAGATGCTGATGGTGCTCGTCGAATTGATGGTCAAGACGTCGAGGTTGCCATCACCGTTCACGTCTGCGAGGATCGCTTTTCCCGGTGAGAAAGAACAGCCATAGAGGACAGGAGATCGGAAGGTTCCGTCGCCGTTGCCCAGAAGGACGTAAACGCCGGCGCCGGAATCCACCGCCACGATATCCGCCTTTCGGTCTCCGTTCAGGTCCCCGATCGCCAAACTCATTGCGTAAAGACCACCTCCTGCCGCGACGGTTTGGGGTAGGAACGTTCCATCTCCATTGCCGAGGAAAATCCAAACGCCATACGGACCTGCTGCAATGTCTGGTTTTCCATCGCCGTTGAAATCCCCAACCGCCGGTATCCAGACCGAAGCGGTGCTAATCGGCTTGGGAGTTCGGAAAGTCCCATCCCCATTCCCGGAGAACAGGGTTAGCATGGAATCGCCGCCATTGGCGACTATCAGGTCCACGTTTCCGGTGCCATTGAAATCGGCTGCGAGCAGTGCGTTCGGAAAGTGGCCTGTGGCATAGCTTACCGCCGTCTGGAAAGTTCCGTCCCCTCTGCCCAACAGCACGCTTAAATCATTGCTTTCGTGATTGACCGTCGCTATATCCGGTTTGCCGTCGTTATTGAAATCGGCGATGACCAATGCTCCAGGCGCAGTTCCGACGCTGTAGTCTACCTTGGAGGCGAATCCTCCGCTTCCATCGCCCAGCAGCACGCTGAGTGTGTTTGCCGAGTAATTGGCGGTGACGAGGTCAGTTTTCCCGTCCAGGTTCAGATCGGCAGCCGCTATTGCCGAGGGTCCCGTTCCGGTTGGTAAAGTGGCACCAACTCTCAAACCGCTCGCGGGGTTGGCGGCCACAGTCTCGTAAAACGGCGCCGACCGGCTGGGGCCATGCGCCGCATCTCCGGGATACATGGCGACCAGCGAATGAGTGACAGCAGCAAGTTGCGTGGTCACAAGACCGGCCCGGCCGTTGGAAAGCATTGCGGTACCTAAGACGGCTCCGCCATCATAGAACGCAACCGCACCGGTGCCGCCCGCCGAAACGGTTGCTGTCAGGGTGACCGGTTGGCTCAGGATCGACGGATTCGGCGCAGCCTCCAGCCCGGTCGTTGTACCGCCGACGATCTGGGTGACATCGCTAGCCGAATTCGTGGTGCCGCCATTGGTAACCGAAACCTGGTTTGTCAGAGCGCCTGGTCCGAGGTTACTTGCCACGCTCACGGTAACGATGATCGATGGAAAAGCCTTGTCGCTCGTAAGATCGTCCTGCCGGTTGCACACCACCGTGCTCAAAGTGCAATTCCAACCGGACCCGGCGATTGCCGTCGCGGTCATGCCGGCGGGAAGCATTTCGGTCACGGTGGTGATTCCGGATGCCTTCACAAATGCCGGGTTCCTGACGGAAATCTGGTACGTCCCGGTCTGGCCCGCGATAAAGTTGCCGTTGTGGCTCACAGACAAGTTCAGGCCGGAGAACTGTCTGCCAAGAAAGACGTCTACCGTGGCTGTATCGCCTGTTCCGCTATTGGCGACCGCCAGGTCCAGACGGCCGTCGCCGTTGAAATCGGCTGCCACCATTGCCAAGAGAGCGGCGTCCGTTCGGAAAGCGGTGCCCAATCCATAGCCAGGGCACTGGAAGGTGCCGTCACCGTTGCCGAAAGCGATCGAAAACTCGTTCGGAGAGGAGCCGCTGTATGCGATATCCAGATTTCCGTCGCCGTTGAAGTCCCCAGCGACTGCCTTGTATCCAGGCGTGGAACTCAGGCTGGAATTCACCGGTGGTCGAAGGGTGCCGTCTCCACTCCCTGCAAATACGCCGACGTTCGCGATATAAATGACGGCGACGTCCGGCCTGCCATCGCGATCGAAATCGCCTACCGTCAGAGTTAGAGGATTGGAGAAGCCAGGATCGGAGTAACTAACCGGAGCTTGAAAGGTGCCGTCGCCGTTTCCCAGCATCACGACGACCGAACTGGTGAGGCCGATCAGATCGGCTTTGCCATCGTTGTTCAGGTCCGTGACGGCAAACGCGTTCAAGTAGAGGGGGGTTGCCGCAGCTATCGGAGCCTGAAACGTCCCGTCACCGTTTCCGATGAGGATCACCGGGCCCGCGTAACCGAGAGCGGCCAGATCCAGGCGGCCATCTCCATTGAAATCTCCAACAATAATGTTGGCGTAACTCTCTGCCGGCTTGCCATACATCATGGCAGCCTGGAAACTCCCATCCCCATTACCCAGCAAGATATGAATCCCGATGCTGCCGCCTCCCGAAGCCGCAATATCGGGTTTGCCGTCACCGTCGAAGTCCGCGATCGCAAGACTGCTGAGGCCGCTGGCTCCGGTGACATTGGATGTCAGCGGCTGGCTGAAGGCACCGTCGTTGCGGCCCAGCAAGACACTGATCATGGCCGGAGCGGTTGAGCCGCTTGTGGTCACCAGGTCGGGGATGCCATCGAGATTGAGGTCCCCGATCCCAAGCGCCTGAGGCGTCGCTGGGAGTTGATAAGGCGTATACGGCAGGAACCCGTTGGCCGGCATGACGCTGATCGTTTGAGTCCGCGGGGAGGAAATACTGGGGCCATACGTCGAGTCGCCGCCATATGTGGCACGGAGCGTCCTGCTGCCGGAAGGCAATAGGGAGGTAGAGATATTGGCTTGTCCACCAGAAAGCGTCGACACGCCAATCACGGCGGCGCCATCGTAAAACGTGACCTTGCCCGATGCCGTGGGGCTCACGGTTGCGGTCAGGGTGACCGACTGGCCCAGAACGGCGGGGTTTGGGGACGCCGCTAAAGTGGTGGCCGTCGACGTTCGGACGAGGATCGTGTCCGTAGCAGTGTTATTGGCCGGATTCTGGTCGCTTCCGCCGGCGACCGAAGCCGTCGCCGTGAAATCTCCAGTTATGGCACCGGGCACGTTGACCATGATAGTTACGGCCGGATAGGCGGCGTGGGGCCCCACGGAGTCGGAGCGTGTGCAAGTGAGGGTCGCCAGGAGGCAGGTCCACCCACTGCCCGAGATGGCCGTAGCAGTGAAACCCGATGGAATCGTCGCGTTCAGGCTGACTGCCCCTACACTCCCCACGTCGCCTGTATTGCTCACATCGAGGGTATATGCAGCCCCGGTCTGTCCTTGAGTGAACGCGCCATTATGCGAGATGGCGACGGAGATGTCCGGAACCGCGCCGCCCAGCAAAATGGCGACACCTTCCGCATTGCTGGTTTGTTCGGTCTCGGTCAGGTCGGGTATTCCATCGCCGTTAAAATCGCCCACTGCCAAGCCGTAACCGCCCCCTTGGAGGGCATATTTGATCCGGGGCTGGAATGTGCCGTTTCCATTCCCAAGAAGAATCTGCACGGAATCGGTGGATTGTGCGACCGCCAGATCCAACCTCCCGTCGCCGTTATAATCTTCAACGACCGCCGAAGTGGATCCAGAATCCACGTCAAAGGGGACCGGAGTTGCAAAAGTTGCGTCTCCGTGCCCAAGCAAAATGAACGTTTTGCCGTACGACGGAACGACGATGGCGAGATCGCTGATACCATCCCCATTGAAATCCCCTGCGGCCGCGGATGCGGATGAGAAAGTGTCGGTGGGACTGAGTGACTGAGTTACCGGATCCTGAAAACCACCGTCTCCTTTGCCGAGATAGACGGTCACGCCGATAGAAGTGACTACGGCGAAATCCGGTTTCCGGTCACCGTTGAAATCCGCAACGATTACGTCCAGGGGTTGGACCGTCGGTGGCGAGTTATAGTACACAGGGGCGCGGAAGCTCCCGTCTACGTTGCCGGCAAGAACGCCGACCGGGGCTCCGAAGCCGCCAGTGACGACGACCAGGTCGATGATGCCGTCGAGATTGAAATCCGCCAGGGCGATTCGTTTGGGGGTATTGACAAGAGCATAGGTGACCGGCGGTTGAAAGGTTCCACTGCCGTCACCCATCAATATCGCGATTTTAGTGGCCGAGCCGTAAGCAGTGCCCACGGCAATATCCGGATTCCCATCCATGTTGAAATCTCCGACGGCCAGGCACTGCGGACTCATGCCCGTGCTGAAGTCCGCTTTGGACTGAAACGTCCCATTACCATTGCCCAGGAGCACACTCACGGTGGAGGCGTATCGATTCGCAATGACGAGGTCGGCTGCCCCGTCACGATCGAAATCTGCGACAGCGACCACATCTGGAGCTATACCTGTCGAATACCCAACCGGGTTCCGGAACCCGAGCGATGTTCCGGCAAGCACGGTCTGGGGAACAGACGCGGAATTGCTCGGAGCAAACGTAGTATCCCCCGAGTAATGCGCCCATAGCGAGCGGGATCCCGAACTCAGGCTTCTGCTAGTGAGTTTCGCCTGGGTTCCGGAGATTGTTGCAGTCCCCAAAACTGAGACGCCGTCATAAAAAGTCACTTTCCCGGTGGCGCCCGAGGTTACGCTAGCGGTGAGCGAGAGCGGCTGTCCGTAGGTTGCCGGATTCGGAGATGCGGTAAGTGTTACGGAAGTAGCTAATTGTTGGCCGAAGGCGACGGCTTGAATGGCGACCAAGTAGGACAGCAGCCGGATGGACGCAGCAGGGCAGTAGGAATCGAGCAACGGGTTGTCTCCGGGACCGGCAACAAATTCCGATATTGCAAGCGAACAGAGAACATGGACCCGAACTATAGCACGGTACACTGTTGGCGACAATCAAGGGCTGGGAACACTTTATTCGTCCGCGAAATAGTCTTTTCTGCCGCAGTCTCTCTCGATCTATCCAGCAGCCGCTCTCATAGGACTTTGCGGTCGACTACCATCTCCGCGATATGGAAGCACAATTCCGGACCGTACGCGGCGGCACGGTTTCGCGTATAATCCTCCCTATCGGATGCTGCCTATGACACCTGCACCTCATGCCGGGGCTACGCCCTCTCCCGCGATTGTTTTCGATATGCTGCTGGCTCACCAGCGCTCTTCAGCGCTGTGCGCGGCCATCGAGCTGGACCTGTTTCGGGCCGTGGGCGAAGGACCCGGCGATGTCCCGGCGCTCGCACGCCAGTGTGCCGCGTCGGAACGCGGAGTCCGCATTCTGTGCGACTTCCTCACCATCCACGGAGTCTTGGCGAAGGAAGACGGGCGCTACCGGCACACGCCGACCAGCGCGGCGTTTCTCGACCCGCGGTCCCCGGCGTGCGTGGCCTCGATCTCCCGCTTCCTCGGCAACCCGGCCTTGCAGGATCCGTTCCGGCATCTGGCCGATATCGTGCGCAACGGGCGCACGTCGCTCGAGGGAGATGGCACGGTGGAAGCGGAGAACCCGGTGTGGGTGGAGTTTGCCCACAGCATGGCGCCGATGATGGCGCCCATGGCGGCGCCGCTCGGATCGGTCGTGCTCAACGGGCGCTCGGGGCCGGTGAAGGTACTCGATATCGCCGCCGGGCACGGTCTGTTCGGAATTGCGGTGGCGAAGCAGCACCCGCATGCGCACGTCGTGGCGCTGGACTGGGCGCCGGTACTCGAAGTGGCCAAGGCGAACGCGGCCAAGGCGGGGGTGCTGGAGCGCTTCGCGACGCTGCCCGGGAGCGCTTTCGAAGTGGAGTATGGCGGACCGTACGACATCATCCTGCTGACAAACTTCCTGCATCATTTCGACCGGGCGACGTGCGTAGGGCTGCTGCAGAAGGTGCGGGCCGCCCTGAAGCCGGGCGGGCGCGCGGCGGCGCTCGAGTTCGTGCCGAATGAAGATCGCGTGAGCCCACCGATGGCGGCAGGATTCAGCCTGACGATGCTGGCCTCGACGGTTTCCGGAGATGCCTACACCTTCAAAGAGTACGAAGGGATGTATCGCGAGGCCGGGTTTACGCGGGTCACCGCAGAACCGGTACCGAATGGACCGCACACGGTCGTGATGGGGGAAGTGGAGTAACCAATGAAACGTGCTGTCTGTCTTCTCCTGCTGGCGGGCGCGATGGCGTTCGCCGAATCATTTTCCGGCACAGTGGTGGACGTGATGTGCCGTGGCAAGGATCTCGCCAGCCACACCCGCGAATGCGCGGTTGCCTGCGCCAAGAGCGGCTACGGGCTGGTCACCGCCGAAGGAAAGTTCCTGAAGTTCAACGAATCGGGGAACGCCCGGACGCTCGCGGCGCTGAAAAAGCTGGCGAAAGAGAAAGACCTCAAGGCGAAAGTGACAGGTACCGTGGACGGAGACGTCCTCAAGGTAGAGGCGATCGAGTTTCAGTAGGCGTAACCCGGAGGCGGATCGGCTGCGGAGCGGCGTAGGACGACTGCTGGCTCGACCGCGTCTCGACGTCGCCCGACACGTAAATCATCTGGTCGGCCGGTTGCGCCATGGGAAGGGCTTCGATGGTGAAGCTCCGGCGCGATTCATCCTCCGTGATCAGTACGCCGTTCAGACCGACGTCCAGTACGCGCACGTAGGGCGGCAGGTTGCGGATTTCGACCGGCACGCGGCCTTTGAAATCGCCCTGCCGCGCGATGGCCACGGTGATCTCGGCTTTTCCGCCGGGCGTGAGCGTGACCTCCTTCGTTTCAGCCGTCATGAGGAGGTCGGGTGGCGGCATGAGCGCGATCAACTTCAGATGGTCCTCGGGATTCGCCGCGTGAACAAGCCCGCCCTCGGCCTTGCCGGTGACCTGCAAGGGGACCGCGGCTGCCATCTTCGCCCCGGCATCCGAGCTGAGCGCGATGGTGGTCGAGGTCTGGCCTTCGGCAATCACACCGCGCGTGGCGTGAAGACCGCCGGGCAAGCCATCCAATGAGACGTCGATCGGACCTTCGAAGCCATCCATGCGAAACGCAGTGACGGCGACGGGGACCGTGCCGCCAACTGGTACGTTCGGATTGCGCGGGCTGACGCTCAAGCGGAAATCGGGATGCGGTTTCCGCACGCTCAAGCGGTACGCATAGTTCGCGCCGCCCAGACCCTGGACATCGCGAATGCGGGCGATGTACTGGCCATCGGCGGGCGCGGTGAAATGGACCACTGAATCGCGGCCATATCCGGGTCCGCCATCGTCATTCCGGTAGTAGAGATGCGCGGTGGGCAGGCCGTTCGGCGAGAGCTTCGTGCCGGGCGGATGGATCTGCACTTTGTATACCGCCGAATCGATGGCGTGCGCCTCGGTGGTGGTATCGAAAAAGGCCAGGCGCTGGCCGCCGAATGAATCGAAGACGGTGTCGTTGTCGGGGGAGAGAGGCAGGGCCGCGACGCGGATGATCTCGCCCCCAACCATAACGTAGTCGCCGGCGCGCAGGCCATCCCAGGCGGAGATACGCAGGCCTCGCCCCACGGAATCGTGGTCGCGAAGCGTGATGGAGGTCGCCCACACCGGACGCACGACGGCGCGCTCGATCGGGCTGCCGTTCGCATCGAGCACTTCGAGGTACGAGTCGAGATCGCTGCCCAGCCGGCGGGCGTTCACTTCGAAGACCAACTGCTCGCCCTTGCGCGCCTGGAAACGGTACTCGTTCTGCGCGCCGCGCTCAGCGATCCGGCCGTTCACCGTCACCGGCACTGGAATGGCGCCACCCTGGGAATCAATCTCGGGCCCGTCGCCGAGGGCGACACGCACTTCATCGAAGGCATGCTCCGGCCGTAAGGTAATGGTATCTTCCGAGTCGGCTCCCGGCTTGCCATCCACCCGCAGCTTCGGTTCCAGGTTGTAGCCGCGCAGCGCGACTTCGCCACCAGTTCCCTTGCGCACACCCAGCGGGTAGGCGCCCAGTACGAGCGGGAACTGGCCTGAGATGATGCGGTAGAAGTGGCGGGCGTCGCCGGTTTCCCGGTAGTCGGCTACCTTTATGTAGTATGTGCCGGCTTTGTCGAAGCGATATGCGAACATCGTCTGGCCGACGCCGCCGTCCTCGCCGAACTCGCGGAGGGCCGTCAGGTTCGCATCGAGAATCGACACCACGGGCTGCAGCGTGGAGCCGATCGCCATGGCGCCATTCTCAAACGTCACAAGCTGGCCGGCGTTCGCCTTGACCTTGTAGTAATCGACGTCGCCGGGCTTTGAAATCGTTCCGGAGAGAATCGCGGGGAGGATCGTTTCGAACGCGGTTTCGGGTGTGTCGTTCGGCTCCACGTCGGGCGCTTCGCCGTAGTAAGGCTCGATGAGGAAGCGGCCCTCGGGGCTCGTTCCGAGCGGAGTCAGCAGGCGAAAGCCCACAGGCCCGATTTCGGCGTCGGGAGAGACGTCGACCTCGACAGTCACCTGGTTGCGCGGGGGGAGCGGGCCAAGGTCGATCGACGACTGCGTTCCGTTCGAGCCGAGCCGTATATCCGGCAGGTCTGGCAGTTCTTTCACACGCAGGATGCGGCCGGTGACACCGGACCGGCTGAAATAGACGGCGCTGGCCTTGGCGAGGTTCAGTCCTTCGACGGTCATCTCGACCGTTGTCCCGCGTGCCACGCCCAGCGGCGCCACGGAGTTGAGCGTGGGTGGCGTGGTGCGGTTGCCCTCCGCCGGAAGCATCGCGGCCAATGCCAGCAGCAGGACGCTATTTCGCAGCAACCATCCTGTCATGATCAACCTCGTAGAATTGCAGCGCGCCATTAAAGAAGCCCGCGGCCAGCGACTTTCCACTGGGAGAGAACTCAAGGCCGAAAGCCCAATCCGGCAATTTGGCGAAAGTGCGGACTTCGCTCAAATCAGCCGCCTGAAACAAACGAATCGTGCGGTCGGCCGAAGCGGACGCCAGGTACTTGCCATCCGGAGACCATGCCAGCTTGAGAATCGCGTCCTCATGCGCGATGAGGGTGTTCTCGAGCGTTCCCTCTTTCGCTCCGAGGCGCCAAATGCGGATGGTCCGGTCGAGGCCTCCGGCCGCGACGCGCGCTCCGTCTGGGGAGAGGACGATGGTGTTGATGCCGTCGGTTGGCTCGGAGAGCGTGTAAAGGCGCGTGCCGGAGGCAACGTCCCAGATCTTCACGGAACGGTCGGCCGAGCCGGAAACCAGGCGCTTGCCGTCCGGAGAGAAGGCCAGCGCATAGATGGCATCGATGTGATCGCGAAGGGTTCGAATCTCCTTGGCCGAAGCGACGTCCCACAACTTGATTACCTTGTCGTAGCCGGCCGTGGCGAGGGTCGCGCCGTCGGGCGAAAACGCTACGGCATAGATGCAATCGGAGTGGCCGGAGATGGTGGCGGCGACGGTTTGCGCGGCCACGTTCCAGATCTTGACTTCGCCTTTCCGCGCCGGGAGACCGCCGGCGGCGGCGAGAAGTTTGCCGTCGCGTGAGAAGGCCAGGGCGCGCACGGCATCCGCGTGGCCGGTGAGCGTCGAGAGCGGTTTGTGCGAGGCGGCATCGACAAGGCGGATTTCTTTGTAGCCGCCGAGGGCGATCACCGCGCCGTCGGGGCGCCAGGCCATGGAGTAGACCTGCGGCGCGGGCGCGGCCGACGCGAACACGGCGACGAAGTAGAGTAGGTAGCGCATTAGTGGTTGAACAAAAACTCCTTGCTCGTGAGCATCGCCCAAACCATGTCTTCGAGCGCCTGGCGATGCGACTCGCGGCGCGCTTCTTCGGTTCCAGACGACAGGCGCGCCTGTTCGAGCGCGGCTCCGAGCGTCTGCCGCTCCTGATCCGTGGGGTAACGGCTGAATGCCGAAAGGAACATGTACTCCAGAATGCGGCGGTCCGAGAGGCCGAGCTTGAGGAACAGGGCGATGGTGCCTTCCGGGGCGCTCAGCTTCTTGTTGAGCGTATCGCCGTTGATGACGTGCAGTGCCTGCGCGACGGTCGGCACGCTCGAGCGTTCGGCCGCATCACAGAGCAGCCGGGGCGGGCGTCCGAACGAGGTGAGGAACTCCGACTTCACTTGCGTGTCGGGCAACTGCAGCGCCCGCGTTCCCGCCGGGTAGCCGGGGAATGCGGTGGGCGCTCCAGTCACGCGCGACATGGCGTCGAGCAGCACTTCGGCGGGCAGGCGGCGCACAATGAACTTGGAGTAGTAGATGTTGTCCGACTGGTTCGTAGCATTGGCTTCGCTCGAAAGCTGGTAGACGCTCGAATTCATAATGAGACGAATCAGGCGTTGAACGTCATAGCCGTGCTCGACGAAATCCTTCGAGAGCGCGGCGAGCAACTCCTCGTTCGACGCGGGATTGGTGGCGCGAAGGTCATCCACGGGATCGACAATGCCGCGGCCCATGAAATTTCCCCAGACCCGGTTCACGATGGTGCGGGCGAACATCGCGTTCTGGGGGCTGGTGAGCCACTTCGCGAAGACCACCCGGCGGTCCACCGGCGAATCGATGGGGATGCCCGGGGCGTCCAGCGGCGTGGGAGGCAGCGGCTTGCCGAGGCGCGGATGTAAGACATCGCCGGATGCCTTGGCGAAAACGATATTCTCGCCCGGCTGGGAGCCGTTCTTCACGCCGATGCGCGCGAACAGGTTGGCCATTTCGTAATACTGCGTCTGCGTCCACTTTTCGAGCGGATGGTTGTGGCAGCGCGCGCAGGTGATGCGCTGGCCGAGGAAAGCCTGTGTTGCGTTCTCGCTGATTTCGATAGGGTCCTTGTGCAGCACGAAGTAATTCAGGGCGCCATCCTGGCGAGTGCTGCCGGAAGTCAGGAAGATCTCGCTTGCGAACTGGTTCCAAGGCTTGTTATGGACCACCGAGTCGCGAATCCAGTCGTAGAACGACCACATGGCCGTCGAATTCAGTTTGCGGCTCGAGACCAGCAGCAGATCGGACCACTTGTAGGCCCAATAGTCCACGAACTCGCTCGTCGACATCAGGCGGTCGATCGCCTTTGCCCGCTTATCGGCGGAAGTATCGGCGAGGAAATTCTCGACCTCCTCGGAAGTCGGGAGGATGCCCGCGGCATCCAGGTATGCGCGCCGCAGGAAGGTAGCGTCGTCGGCCGGTTTGGAGGGCGCGAGGTGCAGGCTCTTCCATTTGGCCGCGACCAGGTCGTCGATGAAATTGTGCCTGGGAAATTTCGCGTAGGCTTCCGCGCTGACCTGGTTGGGGAACGGCACGCTCAGCCGGGAATAGAGCACGCGGGAAGAGTACCAGAGGGTGATGGCCGACTCCCCGAAACCGGTCATCTTGACGTGGCCGAAATCGTCGACGGTGGCGGCACCCTCGTTGCTGGAACTGAATTTGACCCAGCGGGTGACGTCTTCCGAGTGGCCGTCCGAATAGCGCGCGCGCACCACGATCTGCTGTTCCGCACCGGGCGCCAGGGCCGCGGCGGCGGGGAACACTTCGAGGCCGCGGATTTCCGGATCGCTCGTGGCGGGTGGGGGCGCGCCGGCGGCAATCCACTGCTCGATCACGCGATACTCCAGGGAATCCTTCGCAAACCGCTTGCCGCCGCCGTGGGGAATAGTGAAGGTCGGCTTCAGCAGCATGAGGCTCGCGGACGGATCGGCCAGAGTCACGCGGCGGCCAACCGAAGCCCGCGTCAGGGTGTTGTAGTCTTCGTCCGGATCGTAGCCGCGCAGGGTCAGCTTGAAGCCGTTCTTGCCGGCGAGCGCCCCGTGGCAGGCGCCCTGATTGCACCCCATCTTGGTCATCACGGGAATCACGTGATTGCGGAAGCTCCAGGTGAAGGGCGCGTGGGACGCCTTGACCGTGACCATAATCGTGGCCGAGATCCCTTTGGCACGAGCCGTGATGCGCGCCTCGCCATCCCCTGCCGGGCGGATCAGACCGTGCTCGTCGACCGTGGCGATTTTGGGGTCTGAGGACGTAAACTGCGCCCCCTGGGACCAATCTTCCTGGTGATCTCCCAGGTCGGCTTCCACCACGAGTTGCTGGCGTGCTTCCGGGCCGGTGAGTTCGACGGAAGGCGGCAGGAGCGCGAGTTTCTGGGCGAACAGGGGAACGGCCAGCAGGAGGAGCAGCCGCTTCATACAAACAACTCCCGGATGGGCTCGGTGCCGCGATCGACCAGCGGAATCGGACGCCCCTGCGCCCCCGGCAGTTCGATCGAAAGATCGATGCCGAGTCCGCGATAGACCGTGGCGGCCACCTGCATGGGGGTTACGGGACGGTCTTTGGGAGCCGCGGCGATGTCATCGGAAGCGCCGACCACCGTGCCGCCCTTGATCGGGCCGCCGCCCATCAGCATGGTCCAGCACTGCGGCCAGTGGTCGCGTCCACCTGCCGGATTGATTTTGGGCGTCCGCCCGAATTCGCCGGTGGCCATGATCATGGTGTTGCTGAGCAGGCCGCGGTCGCCCAGTTCCTCGAGCAGCGACGCATACGCCATGTCGAACATCGGACCCACCAGGTCGCGGTAGCAACTGATGGGGCTGAAGGGCTTGGATCCGTGGATATCCCAGGTGATCTCGTCGAACACCGTTTCGAACATGTTGACGGTCACGAACCGCACGCCCGCTTCGATCAGGCGGCGGGCCAAAAGGCAGCTTTGCCCGAACCGGTTCATGCCGTACTTTTCACGAACCGCCTCGGGTTCGCGGTGCAGTTCGAAGGCCTCGCGGGCTTTCTGCGACGACATCAGGGTATAGGCATCGTGGAAGGTGGAATCGAGCAGCCGGGCATCCTGCGAGGTTTCGAACTCGCTGACCGAGCGGTCCACCAGTTCGCGCCAGTTTTTGCGGCGGTCGACGCGCAGAGCCGTCAGGTAGTCGGGCGGGAGCATGTCGGGCACTTTGAAATTCGGGTCCGAGGGGTCGGCGTTCAGCACGAACGGATCGTAGCGCTTGCCGAGGAAGCCGGCGGTCTGCCCGTGCGGCATATTGCCGCCGGTATTGCCGATGGGCCGGGGAAGCAGCACGTGCGCCGGCACGTCGCCCTTCGCGCCTTTCAGCTTGTTGAGGACGCAGCCGAAGTGCGGCTGCTCGATTCCGCCCTGGAACAGCCGCCCGGTCTGCATCATCTGGTGGCCGGTATCGTGCACGGCAGCCGCGGTGTGATAGACCGAACGAATCAGCGAGAACTTGTCCGCGTGCTTCGCGGTGCGCGGAAAATTCTCGGAGATTTCGATACCCGGGACGTTGGTCTTGATTGGCTTGTACGGCCCGCGGATCTCCACCGGCGCGTCCGGCTTCATGTCGAAGGTGTCGAGCTGCGACGGGCCTCCGATGAGCATCAGCAGGATGCAATTGACGTCTTTCGCGCCGTCGGTGGCCCCGAACGCCCGGAGGCCGAACCAATCGGGCAGAGTCAACCCCAGAGCTGAGAGTGCGCCCGCGTGCAGAAAATCACGCCGCTTCAGACCGTCGCAGAATCGGACCGGTCGATCCGCATCCAGACGAAACATCCGTCCCCTCCTTGTGTTGCTAGGAATTCTATCACCGGCAGGGGCGAACTCCTAGGATCAAGAGATCCGTCCTAAGGGCGCTTGCCGCGCTGACGGAGAATGTTGCCGTACTGCCGGACCCACTCCCGGGCACGATCCGCTAACGGGCGAATGCCCGCAGGAGATCGGCGCTGGTCGTCGTCGGGCACCAGTATCTCTCGATGTATTCGATCACCAGTTGCGTGCCCGCCTCGTGACTGACGTGGGGCGGATCCTGCGGACTGTACATCGCGTCGGTCAGGTCCCGGACGAGAATGCAGTGAATGCCCAGCGAGGTCATTCTCTTGATCGCGAAGGCCCGGTTGAGCACGCACATATTGGCGTGTACACCCATGACGAGAAGCGTGCCGATGCCGCGCTCGCGCAGGAAGCTGTAAATCTCGGGGCCGCTGTCGGAGATCACGTCCGAAGCGTCGATGCGGATTCCGGGATGCTCACGCGTCCAGGCTTTGTAGAAGTGGTCCGGCGTATCGCAGCCGCCGCTCTTGTCGTCGATGGGGAGCGGAGGATCCGGCAGATTGAGCGGGGCCGGCGGCTCGATCGGGGCAATGGCCAGAATGCGCTTGCGCTGGGGCGCGTCCTGGTAGAAAGCCATCGTTTCCGACGGTGCATGAATGATCTGGAACCCGCGCTTGCGGGCCGATTCCAGAAACGGCGCCATTTCGGCCACCAGGCCGTTGACCCGTTTTGTGGCACCGCTGCACCAATGTTTATCCCACATGTCGCAGATCAGGACTGCGGTCTTCCCGACTGCCAAGGTCTGTTGCAGGTTCACTTCTCGCCAATCGCCGCTGCCCTTGAACGGTTCCACTCGCGAGCGGAGATTGACGGTGATGTCCGCGGCGGATCCGCGCATTGGGGCGAGGGAGAGAAGGAACAGCGGGAGCCAGCGCGACGGCACCATGGGAGAAATGGTATCACGCCCGAACGGATAAGCACTTGTGCGCGACGGCACAGCGAATCGTTCGAACCGCCACGGCTGTGCTGCGTCTCGGAATAATCCGAATTGATAAACACACCCAATGCGCGTAGACTCACTATCCCAGGAAGGATCTGCCAGTGACCGCTGATCAACTTCTTCAGGAAGCAATCATTGATTTGCAGAAGCGGGACCTAAGCGACGCAACGCGGCACCTCGTTGAAGAAGCCGCCCAATTGCTGGCCAACGGCCGGGATATCGAGGCCCGGGCGTTGGTTGAAAAGGCCCAGGCGATTACCGTTCCGGACGCTTACCCAAAATCGAATGGCTCTACGAAGACGACGGGTCCGTTGACCGGGGAAACGACGGAACAGGCCCTCATCGCCCGCGTATCCGTTCGGTTGGCGCAAGCCATAACCGGTGTCCTCACGGAGGCCGTGGAGGATCTGCATCTGAATTTCGGCGCACAGATGAAGGAGGTAGTCCGCTCCGTGGAGGACCGGCTCACCGAGATCACGTCGCAATTGAAGGCTTTGTCGCTTTTGCACGAGCGTGTCGAGCGAATCGAGCAGGACGAGACGGCCCGGGCGAGCGCGGCGCAGGAGCGGTGGGCAGGGCTATCCGCGTCCATCGTTTCGCTTCAGGAAGCGGATCACGGCCGCCGGGTCGAGGCCGAACACTTCAGCCGGAGTGTTTCCGTTGAGCTGGAGATGATGTCCGCGCGAGTTGCAGCACACGAGGAACGGCTCGAGGCGCTGAACCATTTTGTCCAGGACCTCTCATTGAAGGTACTGTCCGTCGTGGAACAGATCGATCACCAGACTGAGGCACTTCGAACGATGCAGGAGCATCAGGCACAGAGGGCAGCCGCTCTGAATGCCGTGCTGGACGGGATTGCGGCGCTGAGAGAGCCCAGACCGCTAGTCAACGAAGTGGGAGCCGGCTAACGGTCGCCTGCCACCAGACATGGCGGCGCCGGTGTGGGCACCGAGCCATCCGGCGCCACCGAAAGTTGCCGTTGAAGCCGGCGCTCTTCACTCATGCCCCCGTGAATGAGTGGTTTCTGAGCATCTCTCCCGACGAACGCTATGCGGCCTACGCCTCGGACGAATCCGGCCGGTTCGAAATCTATCTCAAACACTTTCCGAGCGGTGAAGGCAAGGTGCAGGTATCCCGGAATGGTGGCGACTGGCCCATCTGGAGCAGGCGCGGAGACGAGCTGTTTTATGTTGAGGTAGGCAGTGCGAGCCGCAGCCTGATGGTTGTGCCCGTCTCGATGCGAAACAAGTTCGAGATCGGCACTCCGCACAGGCTCTTCGCCATACCTGTCAACGTGGCCGACGCCCTCTGCTGCCGGACTTTCCCATATGATGTCTCGCCGGATGGTAAACGATTTATCGCGGTTCAGCCGGTGGAAGACCAGGTGCCTCACGGCAACATGGTCATCGTTCAGAACTGGTTCGCCGAGTTCAAGGGCAAATGAAGACAGGCCAGGAATCCGCCATGTGTCCGGTCCGGACAAGTTTGAGATGGTGGGCCCTGTAGGATTTGAACCTACGACCGACGGATTATGAGTCCGCTGCTCTAACCGCTGAGCTAAGGGCCCGTGAGTCCATTCTCAGATATTTGGCGCACGTGCGGCAACAAGACGCACCCGGAATGCGCTACAACTGAAAGCTGACTATGAAGCACTGGTTGGCGATGGCAGCCGCGGCGTCCGTTCTGTACGCGGCGGCGAAAAGCGGGGCCGGGAAGGACTGGCCGTCCTATGGCGGTACCCCGGAACAGATCCGCTACTCGAGCCTGCGGCAGATCGATCGCTCGAATGTGGCGAAGCTCAAGGTGGCCTGGACCTACGATACCGCCGATGGTTCTGGGGCCTCGCAGACGCAGCCCATCGTCGTCAACGGAGTCCTCTACGGGATCACACCGCGGCACAAGGTGATCGCTCTCGATGCGGCCACCGGGAAGCTGTTGTGGAGGTTCGATTCCGGCATGCCCGGGCGAGGGCCCAATCGCGGCGTGATCTACTGGGCGTCCGGCAAGGACCGGCGGATCTTCGCTGCTGTGCGAAGCTACGTGTACGCGCTGGATGCTGCGACCGGGAAGCCGGTTGCCCAATTCGGCAAAGGCGGCCGGATCGACCTGCGCGACGACCTGGGGCGCGACCCGGAGAAGCAATCGATCGTCGCAACGAGCCCGGGGACCATCTATCAGGACCTGCTGATCGTGGGCGGGCGGACTCCCGAGGCCCTTCCCGCGCCGCCCGGGGACGTCCGGGCGTACGACGTGAGGACCGGCAAACTGCAGTGGTCGTTCCACACCATCCCGCATCCGGGCGAATTCGGCTACGACACCTGGCCGAAAGACGCGTGGACTTATTCCGGCTCGGCCAATAACTGGGCAGGCATGGCGGTGGACCGGAAGCGTGGGATCGTCTACGTTCCGACCGGTTCGGCCGCAAGCGACTTCTACGGCGCGGACCGGACGGGCGACGATCTCTTCGCCAATACCCTGCTGGCGCTCGACGCCAAAACCGGGAAGCGGCTGTGGCACTTTCAGGGGGTGCGGCACGATATCTGGGATCGGGACTTTCCCTCGCCGCCGAGTCTCGTCACGGTGATCCACGACGGGAAGAGGGTGGACGCGGTCGCACAAACCACGAAACAGGGTTGGGTCTACCTGTTCGACCGGACGAACGGCAAACCGCTATTCCCCATCGAATACCGGAAGTATCCGGCCAGCGACGTGCCGGGAGAGACCGCGGCGGCGATGCAGCCGCTGCCGGTCAAGCCCGCCCCGTACGCGCGGCAGGTGCTGACCGAAGGCATGCTGTCGAACCGCACGCCGGACGTTCACAAGCAGGCGCTGGAGCGGTTCCGCAGCTTTCGCAGCGCCGGCCAGTTCATCCCGCTCAGCGTCGGGAAGGATACGGTGATCTTCCCGGGGTTCGACGGGGGAGCGGAGTGGGGAGGCTCGGCGTTCGACCCGGAGACGGGCCTGCTGTATGTGAATGCGAACGACCTGGCGTGGTTTTCACACCTGGCCAAGAGCCAGGGCGGGCATTCCGGCAGGCAGGTGTACCTTACGAACTGCGCGGAGTGCCACGGCGACGATCTGGCCGGGGCGCCGCCGCAACTGCCCTCGCTCGTCAACGTGGGGGACCGGCGCAGCTCCGCCGAAATCTCGGCCATCGTGGCGCAAGGCGCGGGACGGATGCCCGCCTTTCCAAACCTGGGTCCGGCGGAGGTCAGCGCCCTCGTCGAATACCTGGTGAGTGGCGAGAGCAAGGAACTGGCGCCCGAAGGCGGGCCTGCCAGCGCGCAGTACCGGTTTACGGGGTATCACAAATTCCTCGACGCGGAGGGCTATCCGGCGGTCGCGCCTCCCTGGGGGACGCTGAATGCGATCAATCTCAACACCGGCGAATACGCGTGGAAAATTCCGCTGGGCGAGTATCCGGAGCTGGCGGCCAAGGGCATGAAGGACACGGGCACCGAGAACTACGGCGGGCCGATCGTGACCGCGGGAGGCCTGTTGTTCATCGCGGCGACCAATTTCGACCGGAAGTTCCGCGCCTTCGACAAAGCCACCGGCAAACTGCTCTGGGAGACCACCCTGCCGCTTGCCGGGAATGCCACGCCCGCTACTTATGAAGCGGGCGGCCGCCAGTATGTGGTGATCTACGCGACCGGCGGCAAGGGACGGCCGGGCGAGCCGAGCGGCGGGATTTTCGTGGCGTTCGCGCTTCCGGACTGACAGCTGCGCTCGGCGGCGCCGTGCGATACAACAATACCTGATGTCCGATTTTACGCGGCGCGCGTGGCTGGCCGGGTCCATGGCGCTGGCGGCGGCACCGCAACCCGCTTTGGCGCAGCCTGAGAAGAAACGCAACCTTCTGACCGGATTATGGACGCCCGAAAAGGTGGCGGCGATCGCAGGCCGCGGGAGCTTTCATCCGTTCCCGCCGGCCGGTGACCGGCCCGGATGGGAGGCGCTGCCGGGCGATGCCCTGGCTTCGCTGGTGGCAGCCGGCGAGCGGCAAGTCAAGAGCCCTTGGGAAGTGCTGCCCGCGACCCTCATGTTGGAATACGCCCGCAACGGCAACCGCTCGCGGTTCGAGGCGGCACGCGACCGGAGGCGGAACAAGCTCCAGGCCCTGGTGATGGCGGAGTGCGCCGAGGGCAAGGGCCGGTTCGTGGACGAAATCGCGAACGGGGTCTGGCTGATTGCGGAGGAGACGTTCTGGGGCGTCCCGGCGCACCTGGGCGCGCAGAAGGCGGGAGTGGGGCTCCCGGACGTCACTGAACCGATCGTCGAGCTGTTCTCGGCGGAGACAGCGAGCCTGCTGGCGTGGACCTTGTATCTGCTCGAACCGCAGCTTGCGCGCGTTTCCAAACTGGTGCCGGAGCGCATTCGGCTCGAGACCGAACGGCGGATCCTGACGCCCTGCCTGGCGCGCGACGATTTCGGATGGATGGGGTTCAATGGAAGGCCGCCGAACAACTGGAACCCCTGGATCAGCTCGAACTGGCTGACCGCCGCACTGCTGGTGGAGCGCGACGGCGAGCGGCGCCGGAAAACCGTCTACAAGATCATCCGCTGCCTCGATCATTTCCTGAACGGCTACTACGACGACGGCGGCTGCGACGAGGGTCCGAGCTACTGGGGCCGCGCCGGAGCGTCGCTCTTCGACTGCCTGGAGTTGCTGCACGGGGCGAGCGGCGGCGCGCTGGATGCTTTCCACGAGCCGCTGATCCGCCAGATCGGGCTTTACATCTGCCGCGCCCACATTCACAACGAGTGGTATACGAACTTCGCCGACGCTCCGGCTCGCGTCTATCCGAATGGGGACCTGGTATACCGCTACGGCGAGCGGGTTGGCGATGACTCGATGATGGGACACGGCGCCTTCGCGGCGTTCTTCCGCGGGGAGGACGCGATGCCGGGAGACAGCATCGGGCGGCAGTTGCCCGCGCTATTCCACCTGGCCGCACTGCGCAAGGCGCCGCGGAAGCAGGCGCTGTTCCGCGATGCCTGGCTGCCCGGGATTCAGGTGATGGCCGCGCGGCGAAGAGAAGGCTCCTCCGAAGGGCTGTATATGGCGGCGCAGGGAGGACACAACGCCGAGAGCCACAACCATAACGACGTGGGCAACTTCGTGATTTACGCGGACGGCAGGCCGGCGGTGATCGACGTCGGCCCGGAGACGTATACCGCGAAGACCTTTAGCTCGAAGCGGTACGAAATCTGGACGATGCAGTCGGCGTACCACAATTGCCCGACCATCAACGGCGTGATGCAGGCAGCAGGGCGGCAGTACGAGGCAAGCGAAGTCTCTTACCGGACCGACGACGGCGGCGCGGAATTCCGCCTCAACCTGGCGCGGGCGTATCCGGGGGAAGCGCACGTCGCGAGATGGAATCGTACGTTGCGGCTCGATCGGGCAAAAAACGAGATCTCTCTGGCGGACGATTATGCGTTGACAGGCGCTGCCGCCGGGATATGGCTCACGTTGATGACGCCATGCCGCGTGACGGAGGACGGGCCGGGCCGCCTGGTGCTGCATGTCGAGGGCGGCGGCGCGGTACAGGTCGCGTACGACCGGGCATTCACGCCGAGAGTCGAAGAGATTCGGCTGGAGGACGCGCGGCTTCGCGCCGCGTGGGGCGAACGGCTGTTCCGGATTCTGCTGCGTGCGGAAAGTCCGGGCTCGAACGGGCGCTGGTTGACGCGGTTCACTCAATCGCAGTAGTCGATCGCTGCTTCAGCGAGAATTTCCGCCAGGTGGACCACGGAATCGAGATCGACCCATTCGACGTCTGCATGCGCCCCTGCGCCGGCCGCACCGCAAACCACGGTCTCGATGCCGGCGGCCTGAAGCAGTGCGGCATCCATCCAGGGGGTGTCGCCGATGTGGGCGGGGGGCCGGCCCAGCACCTTGTCGACCGCCCTGTCTAGTGAGCGCACCACACTCGCATCGGGTGAGACCTCGAAAGGATCCCGCACGAAGAAGGGACGGACGGTGGCCCGAAAGCATGGGTCCGCGGCGGCCAGCGAGTCGACGATCGCCTGGATTTCGGCGACCGCCTGCGGCTCCGTCTCGCCGGGGATCGTGCGCCGCTCGATGCGCACGGTGGAGGATGCCGCATAGGTGCTGAGGCCCGTGCCGCCCTGCAGCATGGCGGCGTGCAGGGAGGGAGGGCCGACGAGAGGGTGCGGCGGGCGCGCCCGCAATTCACGCTCGAGCGCGGCGAGGTGGTAGAGGAACCGGCCCATCATCATATTGGCATCGATGCCCAGTTCGAACTTGCTGCCGTGAGCGGCGCGGCCGGCGATCTCGACTTCGATCCACAGATAACCCTTGTGCGCGAGGCATACGTCGAGGGCCGTGGGCTCGGTGACGATGGCGCCGTCGACCTTCAGGTGCTGGATCAGGTCCGTAGTGCCGAGGCTGCCGTATTCCTCGTCTGCCACGGCGGCGACGACGACATCGCCGCGCAGGCGTGAGCCGGATTCGGCCAAGGCCTTGATGGCGGCCATGCAGGCAGCCAGGCTTCCCTTCATATCGTAGGCGCCGCGGCCGAAGACCTTGCCGTCGCGGATCTCGCCGGAGAAGGGATTGGCCATGCCGGAGACGTCAACTGTGTCGGAATGGGCGTTGAGCATCAGGCTGCGGCCCCCACCCTCACCTTTGAGGCGGCCGACGACGGTGGGGCGGCCGGGGGCTGGTTCGAGTATCTGGGTTTCGAGTCCGGCCGACGCGAGCGAGGGGGCGATGAAGCCGGCGATTCCGGCCTCACCCGGAGCGCCGGGCGCGAGATTCGGGTTGATGGAATTAATCTGGACGAGGCGGACGAGGGTTTCGCGGGTGTAGGCGGGGTCGATTTTCATGCGGCAACGGCGATGAGCGCCGCCAGTTCGTTGCTCAGGCGGACACTCGGCTTGCAGCCTCCGATGGTGACCATGAGCGAGGCGTTCGGTTTCCTTTCCTCCACTACCAAGGTCGCTCCCGGGACGAGGCCGATGCCCTGAAGGTCGCGCAATGAAGCCGGATCGCGATCCCAGATGCTGCTCACGGTCGCCGGCGTGTTCAGCGGCCATCGCAGCAACGGCAGCTCCTTACGCACCGGAATGGTCCCGTTGCGATTGGGAATGACGTGTCCGTGCGGATCGACTTGCGGGTCTCCCAGGATGGCCGCGACCCGGTCTTCGAAGCGCTCCGAGATGAAATGCTCCAATCGCTCGGCCTCCTCGTGCACCTCGTCCCAGGAGTAGTTCAGAACGTCGTGGAGAAACAGTTCCAGGAGGCGGTGATGGCGCACGATCTCCCAGGCCCGCCGCTTTCCGGCCGCCGAAAGGCGAACTCCGCGATGTTTTTCATAAAGCACCAGCGGCGGGCGCTGTGCCGCCAACTTCTGCAGCATGCCGGTCACGGAAGCCGCGCGCACGCCGAGCCTGGCGGCCAGCGCATTGCTGGAAACGGGCATTTCCGGCGCTCCACTGAGCTCCAGGATCGCCTTCAGATAGTCATCCGCCGCTTCGGAGGTTGGATGCTTTTTAGGAGCCACAAACCTAAAGGTTAGCGGCTCAGCGAGCCAGTTCGCAAGCGGGAACTGACCACGTCTTCACAAAAGCGCGCGATCCCGGCGGCCCACAGTCTTGCATTCGGCGGAAACTCATGGCAAGATTTTTAGGTATGCCTAAAATATTCTGTCGCGGATGGATCGGGGCGGTCTGCGCCCTCGGAATCGCTTTCGCACAGACTTTGGGCAACTCCGGGACAGTCCGCGGCACGATCGTGGATGGATCCAACGCATCGGTCGCCTCGGCTGCCGTATCCCTGAGCAACAAGTCGGCCGGCATTCGGCGATCGACCGTTTCGGACGCGGCCGGTTCCTTCCTGTTCACCGGGCTCCCGTTCGGCTCCTACGAATTGACGGCCGCCTCACCGGGATTCCAGAAGTACGTACAACTCGTACCGGTTGGCTCGGAGGCGCCGGTCGACGTGAAAGTCTCTCTAAGGATCGCCGGCTCCACGACCTCTGTCGAGGTCTCGGATACTGCCGCCGGGACGCTCGAACTATCGCCCACGGCCCACGAGACATTGGACCGGCCGCTTCTGAACGACGTCCCGGTGCAGAGCCAGGCTACGGGTCTCAGCGAGATTGTGACCCGCACCACCCCTGGTGTTGCCGCCGATGGCAACGGTTTCGCACATCCGTTAGGGGAGCACGCGGACACGTCCATTTCCATCGACAACCAGCCCATCACCGATCAACAGGCGAAGATCTTCTCCAACCAGGTTTCCACATCGATTGTTCAAACGATGCAAGTCGTCACGGGCGCGCCGCCCGCCGAGTTTGGCGACAAGACCAGCCTGGTCATCCAGATCACTACGCGCTCCGGCCTGGGAAAGACCAAGCCGGCGGGGACGCTGTCTTCGCAGTATGGCACCTTCGGGACCTGGTCCGAGGGGCTGACCTACGCCTTCGGGTCTCCGCGCTGGGGCAACTTCGCCGCACTGAACAGCAGCGGCTCCGGGCGCTTTCTCGATAGCCCCGAGTTCCAGCCCCTGCACGACCGCGGGAACGCCGAATCCATCTTCGACCGGTTTGACTGGCAGTCCGGCAAAGCGGACAGTTTTCAACTGAACCTCTCGGCGGCACGCTCCTGGTTTCAGACCCCCGATACGTACGATTCCCAGGCGGCGAACCAGGATCAGCGATCGCAGATTCGCTCCTTCAATATCGCGCCGGGCTGGACGCATCTGATGAATTCGCGCACCCTCTTCACGCTGAACCCATTTTTCCGCTTCGACCGTTCCCAGTACTTCCCCTCCGCCAACCCGCTATCCGATCTCCCGGCCACACTGTCGCAGAGCCGGTACCTCACCAACGTGGGCTTTCGGAGCGACCTTGCTTACGCGCATGGCGTGCACAATGCCAAGACCGGAGCGTCCTTCTGGAGCACCCCGCTGCGGGAGAGCTTCAACATCGGGCTGACAGATCCCGCGTACAACGCGGTCTGCCTGGACCCCTCCGGCGCCGCCAACGGTGATCCGGCGCTGCGCTCGCCGTCGCAGTGCCGGCCAGCCGGTTACGAAGAGAACCCGGCCTTCATTCCCAATTTGCTGCCCTACGACCTGACGCGCGGCGGGCGCCTGTATGCGTTCCACGGAGACGCCAACGTCAAGGAATGGGCGTGGTATGCGCAAGACTCCATCACTCTCGGACGCCTCTCGCTCAATCCGGGCGTCCGCTACGACCGCTACCAGGGGCTGAGCCAGGGCCACCAACTCGAACCGCGCTTCGGACTGGCATACCGGACGCCGTGGAGTAACACGGTCATCCGGCTGTCTTACGCCCGGCTCTTCGAAACCCCCTACAACGAGAACCTCATTATTGCCAGCGAGGCAACGGCGGACCCGGCAGCGGTCAATCCTTTTGGTACGTTCCGCTCCTCGCCGCCGCAGCCCGGACGCCGGAACCAGTTCAACACCGGCCTGGCCCAAGCCGTGGGCCGGCATGTCTCGGTGGATGCGGACTACTTCTGGAAATTCACGCAGAATGCATTCGACTTCGACAGTCTCTTTCTGACGCCGATCACCTTTCCGATCGGATGGCGAAAATCGAAAATCGACGGCCTGGCCGCACGAATCACGCTCAATGAATTTCACGGATTCACCGCCTACACGGTGATGGGCCACACGCGCTCGCGATTCTTTGGACCGGAAACCGGGGGGCTGGTCTTCAATAACGTTCCGGATAACGGCGTATTTCGCATCGACCACTCGGAGGAGTTCGAGCAGACGACTTTCCTGCGCTACCAGTACGGCAAAGCCGGTCCCTGGGCCGCGTTCACCTGGCGCTTCAACAGCGGCCTCGCTCTTCCCGGCGTCGTTCCGGACTACGCCAGCGCGCTACAACTTACCGCCGATGAACAGGCTCAGATGGGCCTCTATTGCGGTAACGTCTACGCCACCAGGTGGAGCCCGATCACGTCCTGCGATTCGCCGGTGTTCGGTGCGACCCGAGTCTCCATTCCTCCTCCGGGCACGGAAAACGACGACCTGCGCCCGACCCGCGTGAGCCCGCGAAACGTTTTCGATGCGTCTCTCGGCATGGATGACCTGCTCCACACGGAACGCTACAAACTGCGAGCCTCCCTCACGGTTTTGAACGTGACGAATCGAGTGGCGCTCTACAACTTCCTCTCGACCTTCAGCGGCACCCATTTCCTGACGCCGCGGGCAATCCAGGTGGAAGTGAGACTCGCGTTCTGACGAACTATTCGGCTCGCAGCGCTTCTACCGGATTGACGGACGCGGCACGGCGTGCAGGTACGAAACTGGCCAGCATCGCGGAAATGCCGAGGACACAGGCGACGGCAGCCAGAGTCGCCACATCCCACGAGCGCACGCCAAACAGCAGCCCGCGCATCAGGGTGGCCGCAGCAACCGAGCACACCAGACCCATCAGAATGCCGAAGGCCGTCAACCATCCCGCTTCCTTCAAGATGAGCCGGTAGACGGAACGCGGCTGCGCGCCGAGCGCCATGCGGATGCCGATCTCGCGATTTCGCTGGCTCACCGAGTACGCGACCACCCCGTAGAGGCCGACCACACCCAGCAGCAGCGCCAAGGCGGCGAACCCGCCTACCAGCCACGCCAGCGAACGGTGAATGTACGCCGATGCCGAGTCATCGATCCGGTCGGTCATGGTCATGCCGCCGATCGTCACGATGCCGGGGTCGATCTGCCGGATCGTGGCGGTCAACGCGGGGAGCAGCGAGTGCCCGGCCTGCGATGTTCGAACCACCAGTCCAAAATAGGTATCGGTGCTCTGGTTGAAGGGACGATAGAGCACCGGTGGGATTGCGGTATCCAACGGGCCCTGCCGGATGTCCTCCACGATACCGACGATTTCTATGGGCACCGGCGGCGTCGAGTGATAGGAAATCTGCTTGCCCAGAGGGTCTTCACCCGGGAAGTATCGCCTGGCGAAGGCCTGGTTGACGATCGCTACGCCGGGTTTCGTCCCGTCTTCCGCTTCACTGAAGTAGCGGCCGCGCAGCAGTTTGGCGCCGAGCGTGGCGAAGTAGCCGGCGCTCACATCCCGTTCGGCAACGTCATTGTGCTCTCCGTGCCAGGGCCGGCCGAGCACATGGAACCACGTCGTGTTGCCGTTGCCGGTGACGGGGACTCCGTTGGTGGTGTAGCCGACGGACCGGACGCCGGGCAGGCTCTCGACCCGGCTCACGATCTCCCGCGCCAGCGCAATGGCCTGGGGGTCCTTGTTATACGACTTCGGCGCCGCCACGTCCATTGTCACCAGGTGATCGGTCTGAAATCCCATGTTCACGTTCAGCAGCCGGTACAGGCTTTTGCCAAGCAGTCCGGCGCCCACCAGCAGAACCATCGCGGCAGCCATTTCGAGCACCACCAGTTTGGAACCGAGCCTGCGCCAAACGGTTCCCGCGGAACCGCGGCTGGCCTCCGCCAGGCCCTCCCGCATCTCGGGTGACCAGATACGCAAGCTCGGAGGAAGCGACAACAGCACGGCCGCCAACAGCGCGATCGCTCCCGCGACGGTCACCACCCGGGCATTCAATCCAAGACCCTGCAGAAATGGCATGCGAGCCAGCATGTCCCTGGAGATGAGCCCCTCCAGAAGCTGGATGGCCCAATTGGCGCATACCAGGCCCAATACACTGCCCGCGCCGGCCAAGACCAGCGCCTCCGTGACAAACTGGCTGACCAGGCGTCCGGACGATGCCCCCAACGCGGTGCGTACGGCGATCTCACGCTTGCGGCTTTGAGACCGGACCAGAAGCAGACCCGCCACATTCACGCTGGCAATCAGCAGCAGCAGGCCGGCTCCGGCGAGCAAGACCATCAGGATAGGCCGGATGTCACCGACAATCACCTCGGTGAGGGGCCGCAGCACTGCGCCCTGATCGCGGTTGGAATCGGGGTATTGCCTCTCCAACTGCTTCGCGATCGCCTCCAGGTTGCTCGAGGCAGCCTGCAGCGACACGCCGTCCTTGAGTCGCCCTACGCCGTAGATGCTGTGACAGCTTCGCCTCAGGTCACATTCGCTCGAGGGGTGAAACGCAGTCCAGAACTCTGCGGGTTCGGCGGGAGCGAAATGAAATTCCCGCGGCAGTACTCCGACGATCACATAGGGCGCTCCATTGAGCGTGACGGTCCGGCCCAGAACATCTCGTTTCCCGCCGAACCGCTGTTGCCAGGCAGCGTAGCTCAAAAGGGTAGCGCGCGGCGCCGACGGCAGATCCTCGCCCTGGTAGAAATCGCGGCCGGCCACCGGATCGATGCCCAGAGTGCGGAAGAACCCATCGCTCACGCGGGCTCCGCGGACAGGCTCCGCTCCGCCGGGCGTGGTCAACGTGAAACCGGTGCGCTGGTACACGTCGAGCGAGCGCAAGACCGTGTTCCGCTGCTTCCAGTCGAGGTAATCGGGATAGGAGAGGTTGCTCAAGGGGAAGAGCACGTTGCTCTCAAAAACACCCACCAGCGCGGCCGGATTCCGATAGGGCAACGGTTTGATCAGAACCGCATCCACAAAGGCGAAGATCGCCACGCTGGCGCACATCCCGAGAGCGAGCACCAGGACAGCCGTACACGTGAACCCGAGGTTCTTTCGCAATTGCCGGATCGCGAATCGAAGATCCTTCCAGAGGTTGTCAATCACGTTCCATCTCCTCATCTCGCGGCGCATCGCGCCAGCCACAAAAAGCTACACAGTAGCCAGGAAATTCTTGGTCCAAGTCAGGCTGGCTTCGAGATCTTCGCGCTCGCGGATTTTCGCGGCTTCGCCTCGGAGCTGGGGCGGCGCGGGCTTGGGCTCGCCCTTTTCGGCCAGGGTCAGGAAGCGCGTGAATTCCCAGGCGGGGTCCGATCGGTATCCGTCCCAGAACTTGGGGTCGCGGTAGTTGAAATAGCGCGGGCCGGTGACGATGATCTCGAGCGACAGCGCGCGGCCGGGGCACTTCTCGATGTAGCGGCGGACATAGCCGGCGATGTCGATGTTGCCCTCGCCCATGCGGGTCCAGGCGACGGCGGCGCCCTGCGGAGCGAGCCACACGGAGGTGTCGCGCACGTGGCTGGTGAGCACGTAGGGCGCCAGGGTCTCGAGGGTCAGGTGCGGATCCTCGATTGTCCAGAGTGGGTTGCCGGCATCCAGGCAGGCGCCGACGTAGTCCTTGCCGGCAGCTTCGATGAGCGACTTTAACTCGCGGGCCTGCATATCGCCGGCGTGGTTTTCAATGGCGACCTTGAGGCCGGCATCGACCACCCGCGCACGAACGTTGCGCAGGACCTTGACCGTGTTTTCCATGTGCTGTTCGAGAGGAATGGGGCCGGTACGATCGGCGGAGCTGCCGAGCACGCAGCGGACGATGTGCGATCCAACCGTCTGCGCAGCTATGGTCATTCTGGTGAGCTGTTCTTCTGCCGTGCCCTGTTTGGGGTCGAACATCGTGGAGGTCGGGCAGATGGAGCGCATCCCGATCTCGACTTCGATGCCGAGTTTTTCGGCGTGCGCGCGCACCTGCTTCAGGTTCTGCTCTTCCAGGCTTCCAATGAAACGGATCTCGCTGAAGTGGACCACCTTGGCGCCCCACTTTGCGCAGTAGTCCAGGTATTCGATCGGCGACCAGCCCTGGGAGCGGATGCTGAACAGGTCGACGCCGAGCTTGACGTTGGGCGCGGCGCCCGCGGGGAGGGGCGAAAGCGCGGCGCCGGCGAGGCCGAGGAAGCTTCTGCGTTGCATGGCTATTCTCCGAAGTGCATCTCCATGAATTTCAAAAAGACCGGCCAGTCGCTGGGGACTGTGCCGTGGCCGCCGGCGTGCATCAGGTAACTGAGATCGTGCAGGATCGGCTCGCCGGCGGGCGGCATCTGGTCGGTGCCGAGATCCTGCTTGCCCAGCAGGCGGTAGACGCGGCCGGCGGAAACGGCGGCCAGAAACTCGCCCTTTGGATCGGACCAGAAGTCCTTGTCGCCCGTTTGCAGGAGCAGGGGCCGCGGCGCGACCAGCGCAACCAGTTCGTTGGCATCGACCGGCAACTGGTCGACATGCTCCGCGTATTTGGCGTAGTTGGCGCAGAACTGGTAGGGGTAGCGCGAAGGGGCGGTGAGGTGGGCGATGGTTTCACCGTAGTTACGGCGACTGAGAGCGGCGCCGCCTTCGCCGGAACAACTGGCGATCACCATGGCGAACCGGGTGTCGTGGGCGCCGGCCCACATCACGGTCTTGCCCAGGCGCGAAACGCCCAGGATGGCGACGCGCCTGGCGTCCACGCCCTTATCGGTTTCGAGGTAATCCATGGCGCGGCTGAGACCCCAGGCCCAGGCGGAAATGGCGCCCCACTCGCCGGGGGCGGGCTCGGTCTGGCCGGGCTTGAGGTAGAGGGCGCGGACGCCGTACGGAAGGCCGCCGGCGAAATCAGGGTCGATATCGCCGTAGTAGACGGTGGCGACGCCGATGCCCTGCTCGAGAAACGGCAGAGGATGGATCCGGCCGATGCCGCTCTTGGGCGCCGGGATTCGCTTATGATCACGGCCCCAAACTTCGCCGGGCCTGATGCCGGGGTCGTCCACGGTGCTGGCGTTGGCGGAGAAGCTCAGGTTGAGGAGAACGGGAACAGGTTTGCGCGCGCCGGCCGGCAAGTAGAGGAGCAGGTCCATCTTCGGGCCAGCCTTGTCTTTGGAGAAGTACACGGTCACCTGCCGGCGGAGGGCCTTACCGTCGAGCGCAGGGGTGCCCTTGTCGAAGACGTCGAACGTCATGCCGGCGGGGCGGCCGGGAGCGCGCCCGTATTCGTTCTCCTCGAAAAGGTGGATGAGCTCGGGGCGGCGCTTCTGGTACCACGTCTTGGCGTCGCGGACCGGTTTGCCATCGGCAAGCGTCAGCGGATCGGGCAGGGTGTAGGAGCCGACCTTGGCTTCGTCATAATTGACCGGAATGCCGGCAACCACCGAGGGCGGCGCGGAAGCCTGCTGCGCCGCGGCCGCGGCGGCGATCACGAGGACGGGGCAAGCGGACCGGAAACGCATGTCTCATATCTTATCCCCGGTCCTTACCGGACGTTGTGCCGGCGTTGGGGCGTTGCCGGCTTCGCAAACCTCGGCACGACCCGATTGGGCGCCGGCGCTGCGGTGGTGGACGCCGCGGCCCCGACCGGGATCAGGGCCTCCGCCGAATAGGAATCCGGCCCCGAGATCGCCAGCAGGTTGTCCCCCGAGGTCGCAGTGGTTGGCACTTCCACATTGACCTGGTAGAGCGATACAGCACCCTGCACCAGGCCTGCGTAAGAGACCGTTGCGGATGTGCCGCCAATGGAGGCGCTTATGGTGCTGGCCGTCGGCGAAGCGGATGGCGCCGCGGCACCGTCCGCGACGGTTGGATTCACGGCGCCAAGCCCGGTCAGGTATACGAGCAGAGTCTCGCCGGGCTGCGCGGGGTTCGACGGCGTCACCGACGAGTAATCCGAGGAGTGCTGAATGCTTCCGTAACCGAGTCCATTCTGGTTTTGGGTAAATACACCGGGAGCGGTCAGCCCCACAAACGTGGTCACCGTGTTGGACGTGTCCCCATTGTTGATCACCTGGATTTGCGCGATCGAACCGGTGGTTTCGTAGGGCACGATGGCCTCGATCAACGTCGGGGTTGCATAATAGATCGGCGCCGCGACACCGTTGATCATCACCTGAACCGGGCCGAGCGTCGTCGGGAACGGAACCGCGGAGGCCACCGGCAGGCCCTCCGGCGCAAGGCCCGTTCCCACTAACGCGATGAACTCACCCGGCGCGATACCCGCCGTGAAGGGCGCCCAACTGCCGGCGTTCACCACGCCTTCCGGGTTGAGGAACACGCCCGAGCCCGAAAGCGTGGGCGCGGCTACCGCCACGTTCAGCCCGAGGTGGGGGCCGATGCCGGACCCGATCCGCACCGCGCCTCCAGCGCCAACGACGTACCGGGCGCTGCTGTCGCTGTACGTGCCATCCGAGTTGACTGAATACGTTCCGCCATAGGTAAAGTCATAGGAACTGACTGAAAGTGCGTCCGCGATCCGCTGGTGGCCGATGGCCGAGCCCCCGCTGCCGTTGAGCGATCCGTAGTAGGTGTCCAGGTAGCCGATGAGATTGCTGTCGACGGGCTCGTCGATACCGGCCTGGTAATACAGGCCTCCGAAGTTGGGTGTTCCGGTTCCGGTGCGCACTCCTACGAAAAAGTCCCACCCTTGAGGCGATCCGCCGAAAACAAAATTGCCGTCCGGCGAAATATAAAGGAACTTTTGCCCGGAGATCAGGCCGGATGACACGCTCGGCAGCGACAGGCTGAATGCTGAGTTGCTGAGCACGTAGCCGACGCGGGATATGTTTTGGCTGTATTGGGTGGAGCCGCCCTGCCCTACATATCCGGTCACAGAGATGTTCCCGAGATTGCCGGCGCCGTCCGGGTTCACCTGGAACATGGAACTGATGGTGGAGGACGGGCTGCCGCTCGATAGGTCCATGTCCGCAATCCAGTAGGAGCCTTTGAAGGTGGAGAGCGTTGTTTGAGACGAAAACGGCGCGGCGACGAACATGTCATTGAAGCCGCTCTCCGTGCTGCTGCCAACGAAATAGCCCTGTTGAGAGACCAGACCATAGATGGAGTCGCCGCTCGAGAGCGGGTTGGAGATGAACCCATAGCCGGAGGCTGAGATCGAATAAGTGCCGGTCAATGGGCCGGACACGATCTGGCCGTAGTTATTGGAATCGTAATCCATCGCGGCCATGGTATAGTTCCCATTTCCGTCGAAGGTTACGGTGCCGTACAGCGCGATGGCTTGCCCGAGGTCGCCGTAGCCGTCCCCGAGTATGTAAAACACCTCCCGGAAATAGAACTTCCCGTTCAGCAGGTTGTTCCCGCTCGTATCCCAGGTCTGAGCCGCCGCCTGCCATCCGGTGGCGGCAAAAAGAAGGACGGCCAGCGGCCGGATCAGCACCTTAGCGCGCATGCTATATGGAGTCTTGCGGCGGCTGAAACGTTACACCGGAAATGCGAGTCGATGGGACGTGATAGGGTGCTAGTGAATGGCAGCAACCAAGCGGGGTCGCCGGCACCCCTACCCGGTCTTCCGGATCGAATCCTGGGAGGCCTTTCTCGAGAGGATCACGCGGCCGCCGTATTCGCACTGGGCGTTCCGCGGCGAGCGCGACGAACGGTGGCCGCTCTACAGCTCGCTCTCGCGCTACTTGCAGAGTTTCGACGTCACGCCGAAGGCCTGGCCTGAGCAGGAGGCTCGCATCCTTCGGATTTTCAAGCGCAAGGCGCACCAGTTCCTGGACAAGCCGCCGAGCCTCGACGACGATTTCCAATGGATGGCCTTGATGCAGCATCACGGTGCGCCGACGCGGCTGATCGATTTCACCTGGTCGCCCTACGTGGCGGCGTTTTTCGGGATGGAGCGGACGGTGGGCGACGGGGTGGTGTGGGCGATGAATCCGGCCCGCATCGACAGCAGCCGCGCGCCCACCCCGGCGCGCATGGATCCGCGGCCGCCGGGGAGTTTCGTCCGTCATTACATCCGCGGCCGCCATCGCATGATCTGGATGGGGGAGCCGCAGACGATGAACCGGCGGTTGATCGCGCAATCCGGTACCTTTGCGGTGCCCGGCGTACTGGATATCCCGATCGAGAGAATCCTGGAAGATACCGACCAGGAGAACATTCTCGCGAAGTTCGTTCTCACCAAGGCCGTACGCGAGGTGGGGATGCGCGAGTTGTATCGTATGAATATTACGTATGCCACCCTGTTCCCGGATCTGGATGGGCTGGCGAAATCGATGGGGTATGAGCTTGAATTCCACTGGGGATACAACCCGAGGACGATGGAGCGCTACCAGACGTAGGAGCACCGAATGCAAGCCAAGGATTTCCGATACGCGCTGAACACCCTGCGGCGGAGCCCGGGGTATGTGCTCATGTGTGTGGCAGTGCTGGCGCTCGGGATCGGGGCTAACGCCGCCATCTTCAGCGTTTTGGACGGCGTGATTCTGCGGGCGATGCCCTACCGGGACGCGGACCGGCTGGTGTTCGTGTGGGAGCGATTTCCGGCGATGCCTCCACCGATCGGGCCGCGCATGAAAGTAGCGCGAAAGAACTACCTGGAGTGGAAGCGCCAGAACACGGTGTTCTCCGACATGGCCGCGTTCGACGGCAGAAGGCTCGACGAAACCGGTCTGGACCATCCTCGCCACCTGTGGACCGGGTTCGCTTCGGCGAACCTGTTCCCCATGCTGGGCGTGGCGCCGCGGACGGGAAGGCTGTTTACCGCGGCCGAAGAGCGTATCGGAAGCGACCGCGTGGCGATCTTGAGCGACGGCTATTTCGAGACCCGGTTTCATCGCGACCCGCAGGCCATCGGCAAAACCGTGTCGCTGGACGGAACCGCCTACACGGTGATCGGCGTGCTGCCGCCGCAGTTCCACCTGCCTTCCACCTACGAGGGGACTGATCAGCTCAAGCCGGACGTGTGGGTTCCGCTTTCAAGGCTTTGGAACAGGCCGGAGGACGATGTCGCCCGCGAATTGCTCGTGGCGGCGCGGCTCAAACCCGGTGTCACGCTGGCCCGCGCCCGCACGGAGATGGATGGAATTGCCCGGCGCCTGGCGGCAGCGGATCCCAAGCTGGACCATGGCTGGCTGACCAGTGTGTTCCGCTTCGCGACGGAAGACACCGAGCCCAAGGTACACCGGGCG
The DNA here is from genome assembly GCA_963778675.1 of Bryobacterales bacterium. Classification (GTDB taxonomy): domain Bacteria; phylum Acidobacteriota; class Terriglobia; order Bryobacterales; family Bryobacteraceae; genus CAWCDJ01. The sequence goes on along the minus strand of CAVZVI010000013.1, from coordinate 209,281 downwards.
GTGTACGTTCTCATGGGGGCGGTGGCGTTCCTGCTGCTGATTGCCTGTGCCAACCTGGCGAACCTTACGTTGGCGCGAGCCACCGGCCGCTCGCGCGAGATCGCGGTGCGGCTGGCGCTGGGTGCGACGCGAGGGCGCATCGTCTCGCAACTGGTGACGGAATCGTTTGTGGTAGCGGCGGCCGGCGCGGGGCTGGGGCTGGCGCTGGCGAACTGGTGCGTGAAGCTGATGCTGGCATTGAAGCCGGAAGATATCCAGCGGCCGGAGATGATCGGCATCGATTTGAGAGCCTTCGCGTTCACGGCGCTGGCGGCGGTGGCCACGACCCTCTTGTTCGGCCTGGCCCCGGCGCTGGCAGCGTCGCGGCAGGACCTGAACAGCGCACTCAAAACCGGAGGCGGCTGGGGCGCCTCGGCCGTCCGGCTGCGGAGCCGGCAATTCCTGATCGCCGCGGAGACCGCGCTGGCCCTGATGCTGGTCGTGGGCGCGGGCCTGATGATCCGCAGCTTTCAGGCGCTGCTCTCGGTGGGTCTGGGATTCCAGACGGACCGGTTGACGATTGCGGATGTCGAACTGCCTGCTGATCGCTACAAAGACCCGGCAAGCGAAGCGCGGTTCTTTCATGAATTGCTCGATGCTGCGAGCGCTGCGCCGGGGATCCGCTCGGCGGCGGTGGTAGACAATATGCCGCTGCATCGCGTTTCGATGGCGAACTTTAACATCGCGGGCCGGCCCGAGCCAGCGGTTTCGGAACTTCCGATATCCGATATGGCGAAAGCGAGCCCGGGCTATTTCCAGCTAATCGGGCTACGGTTGGAAGCGGGGCGGTGGTTTACGGACGCGGACCTCGGGAAGCCGGTGGCGCTGGTGAACCGCGCGTTCGTGAAGCAGTTCTTCCCGGGTGGGAATCCCGTGGGCCAGCACCTGCTGAACTCGGACAAGAAGGTCTCGACCGAGGTCGTCGGAGTGGTTTCGGATTACCGCGCCATGGGGGTGGAGAACGGCACCCGCCCGACAATCTTCTGGCCGGACCTGGCGCTGCGAAACGGGACGCTCGTGGTACGCTCCGCGGCAAGCCCGCAGGCGCTGGCAGACCAGTTGCGAAGGATGGTGTGGTCGGTGGACAAAGACCTCCCGGCGGCGGCGGTCGACCCGATGCAGCATTACGTCGACGAGTGGTTGTCGCAGCGAAGGTTCAACACGCTGCTGCTCGAGATTTTCGCGGGCCTGGCGCTTGTGCTGGCGGCCATGGGGATCTACGGCGTGCTGGCGAACCTGGTGGCGTCGCGCGTTCGGGAGATCGGGATACGGATGGCGATCGGGGCGACGCCCGGCGAAATCGGGGCGCTGGTGCTGCGGCAGGCCATGAAACCGGTGGCCGTGGGTATCGTTGCGGGGCTGGCGGGAAGCCTGGTGCTGGGCCGGTTCCTGCAGGCGCTGCTGTTCGAGGTGAAACCCGGCGACCCGGCTACGCTGGGCGCGGCGGCGCTGGTGATCCTGCTTGTGGCGCCGGCGGCGATCTATGTGCCGCTGCGGCGGGCTACGGGAGTAGACTGCACGGTCGCGCTTAGAGAGGAGTAAGGTACGTCGGGTTCGCTGGCCGCAAGGCCTGCCCCACTTCTGCGCACGGCCCGGAGCAGGTCCAACGCTTCGGGCAGAGCGAACTGTTCGCCGACGAACGCGGCGACAAAGCGGCCGCCGCGGATCTCACCGCGAGACTCCATGCGGCGCAGCACGCCGAGCAACTCGCGCCATGTAGGGGCCAGGGGCTCGCGCACGGCTTCGTCGCGAAATACGATACCCCAGCGGGCCAGGAGTTGACGGGCGAAGGGCTCGGGGTTGGGTTCGGCCGGGACGGGAGTGTGGCGCAGCAGCGCCCAGCGGCCCGGGGAGTGGCGCGGGCGCGCCGTACGGCCTTTTCCCTCTCCCCGGCGGCGCTTGGGGTCGAGCAGGGCGCGCAGGTTCTCGAAGCCGTCGGCGGTGACGAGGCCGGCCGTTACCAGTTCCCAGAGAGCGTCCTCGACTTCGCTGGCCAGGCGGCCTGTAGCCTGTGCCAGGTCCGCGAAGAACGACGCGCCGCGATTCTCCAGAATGGCGAGCACTTCGCGCGCCGGGTGAGAAAGGGAATCGCGGGGCGAGGGCTCGGGTGTGGCGAGCAGCCAGTCGGCGTCGGCGCGCAGGAAGATCGCGAGCGGCGCGACGCGGGTGGGGCGCACACGGCGATGTACGCCTTCTTCGGGGTCGCGTTCGAAGGCGGGGTGCGGCGAGAGCCGGCCCCAACTGACCTCGCCCGCGAGACAGAGCTGGTCGAGGTACTCGGGTTTGTAACGGGCTACACGGCGCGGCAGCACTTCCGCTTCCCACGCAGCCGCCGGATGTTCGCTGCCCTGCAACTGGCGGATGATGTGGAGTGTGCCGTCGACGCCGTGCAACTGGCTGCCGGGCGCGAGGTGCTGCCAGCGTTCCAGGAAAGCGTAAAACTCGGAGGTCGTGACGGGTTCGATCTCGCGGCGCAGGCGGCCGATCGTGAGGCGGTGGATGCGGGAGAGCAGGCGGCGGTGGCACCACTCGACATCGCCTGCGGCGGCGGTGAAATGCCCGCGCAGGATCTGGCCTTCGGCTTCGAGTTGCGCCAGTGCCTGGTCGACCAGGTCGCGCGGCATGGCGAGCTCTTCGGCGTACGCCGCGGCGGTGCGAGGGCCGGAGCACTCGAACCAGCCGCGCAGGATCTCGGCCGCGCAGGCTTCCAGGCCTGTCGGGGACGGCGCGGGCGGCATGTGGCGAGCGCGATGACCGGCGGGTCCGGGATCGCGTTGGGGTAGGCGCGGAGAACGAGCGCGAGACGTTCGGCCGGGACCCAGAAATCGCGACCGGCGATGTGGACGGTGGTGGCGCGATGGGACGCGGCGAGTTGTGCAAAATACTCGGCGGCTTCGCCGCTCGTGCAGGCCAGGAGGCCTGCACCACATAGGGCCTCATGCAGTTCGTCGGGGTCGCGCATGGGGGACGCGACTTCGGCGGAGACGGTGGCGATGGCTTCGGGGTCGAGCGCACCGGCGCCGTCGGCGTAATCGGCCGGCAAGGTGCGGCGCATCTGGACCGCGCGGGTACGGCGCTCTTCGAGCGGAGCGTCGTCGAGGTAGGCGTACGGATTGGCGTTCAGAATCTCGTGCGAAAACGGCGAAGGCTCGGGCGTGTCGATCGCCACCGTCTGAATGCGGCCATCGTGAATGGCTTCAAGGACGGATTTCAAGCCTTCAAGATCCATGGCCTCATAGAGACAGTTGTCGACCGTCTCCTTCACCAGCGGATGGTCAGGAATCCGGATTTCGCCGGTAAGGTTTTCGGGGCACGCGGCCTGGTCCGGGAAGACCGCGGCCATCAGGTCGTCGGCGCGCATGCGTTGGATGGGGGGAGGGACCTTACGGCCACCGCTGTACCGCGGGATGGCCAACGCGCGCGAGGCGTTCCAGCGCCAGCGCGCGGTGAACATGGGGGCCGGCAGAACGGCCTGCGTGAGCACTTCCTGCACCGTGGCCGGGCGGAGGAACTCGAAGACGATATCCAGCGGGAAGGAGTGCTGCTCGCCGAGCGAGATCACGATGCCGTTATCGGTGGCGGCGGCCTGCAGCTCGAAATTGAAGGAGCGGCAAAATCGCTTGCGCAGTGCCAGGCCCCAGGCGCGGTTGATGCGGGCGCCGAAGGGAGCGTGGATGACGAGCTGCATTCCGCCGGCCTCGTCGAAGAAGCGCTCGGCGACGACCCGTTCGGTGGTGGGCATGGCGCCAAGCGCGGCTCCGCCCGCCTGGATATATTGGAGTGCCTGTTCGTAGCCGGCGCGGTCGAGACCGCATTCCGCGAGGAGCGCGGAAAGGTTCTCGCGCAGGGCGGCAACTTCCCGGGAGAGCTCCAGCGTACGGCCGGGGGCTTCGCCTCGCCAGAAGGGGATCCCGGGCGCCGCGCCCTTGGCGTCTTCCACTCGCAGGCGGCCGGCCTCGACACGGCGAATCCGCCAGGAGGTGGTGCCAAGCAGGAAGACGTCGCCGGCCATGCTCTCGACGGCGAAGTCCTCATCCACGGTGCCCACGGTGACGCCTTCCGGTTCGGCCACCACCAGATACTGCGCGGTGTCGGGAATCGCGCCGCCGGACGTGATGGCCGTGAGGCGCGCGTTGCGGCGGCCGCGCACGCGGCGGTTCACGGCATCGCGGTGGAGATAGGCTCCGGCACGCCCGCGCGCGGTGCTGATGCCTTCGGAAAGAACCCCGAGCACCTGGTCGAAATCGGCGCGGGCCAGGGTACGGTAAGGCCAGGCGCTGCGGACGAGTTCGTACAACTCGTCTTCGGAAAAGTCCTCGGCGGCGCAGGCGGCCACCATCTGCTGGGCCAGGATGTCGAGCGCGTTGCGCGGGACCTCCAACCGGTCGAGCTCGCCGCGGTGGATGGCACGGACCAGTGCGGCGCATTCCACCAGCTCATCGCGGGTGGTCGCGAAGAGACGGCCTTTGGGGAGCGCACCCACCCAGTGTCCGGCCCGGCCGATGCGCTGCAGCGCCACGGCGATCGAGCGCGGGGAGCCGATCTGGCAGACCAGGTCCACGGTGCCGATGTCGATGCCCAGCTCGAGCGAGGCCGTGGCTACAACTGCCCGCAGCTCGCCCTTCTTCAACCGGGATTCGGCGTCGAGACGCAGCTTGCGGGAGAGGCTGCCGTGATGCGGCAGGACCGCGTTTTCGCCGAGCCGCTCACCCAGGTGGTGGGCCACGCGCTCGGCCAGGCGGCGCGTGTTGACGAAGACCAGGGTAGTGCGATTCTGGCGGATGAGGTCGGCCACTCGATCATAGATCTCGCCCCACATCTCGTTGGAAGCGACAGGGCCCAGTTCGTCTTTGGGCACTTCCACCGCGAGTTCCATGGCGCGGCGGTGTCCTATGTTAACGATGCGGGCGGTGTCGCTCAGGTAGGCCGCGACGTCTTCGATGGGTTTGACCGTGGCGGAGAGTCCGATGCGTTGAGGCTTTCGTCCGCCGTTCTGCCGGACCAGGCGGTCGAGGCGGGCCAGCGTCAGGGCCAGGTGGGAGCCGCGTTTATCGTCGGCAACGGCATGGATTTCGTCCACGATGAGGGTGCGGACCTGCGATAGCATCTCGCGCGGCTTGGCGGCGGTGAGCAGGATGAACAGCGATTCCGGAGTGGTGACCAGGATGTGCGGGCGGTTGCGTGTCATTTGCTGGCGCTCCCACTGCGGGGTGTCGCCGGTGCGCAGGGCGGTGCGGATGGGGGCCAGCGCAATGCCGCGCTCCGCGGCGAGAGCGGCGATTTCGGCCAGCGGGATTTCGAGGTTCTTGTGGACGTCGTTGCTGAGCGCCTTGAGCGGGGAGACGTATACGATCTCCGTCTGGTCGGGAAGGGGCCCGAGCCGGGCCCGGCGGACCAGGGAGTCGATGGCGGTCAGGAACGCGGCCAGGGTCTTGCCGGAGCCGGTAGGAGCGGAGATGAGGACATCGCAGCCTTCGCGGATGAGCGGCCAGCCCTGCACCTGGGGCTCGGTGGGCCCGCCGAAACGCGAAGCAAACCAGCCGGATACGAGGGGGTCAAACGAGGAGAGCACTACATTCCCATTCTACCGTAGGGGTTTCCATCGAAGCCGTTCGATCCCCACATGTTACAATTCGGAAGAAATACTCTCAGTCGAGGTTGCCCATCATATGGCACAGGAAAACGACCTCTCCCGCCGGGATCTTTTGAAAGCGGCCGGAGCCGTAACAGCCGTAGCCGCAGCAGTTCCCGCCTTGCAGGGAGCACCTGCCATCCAGAAAGTCAGGGCCGCGAACGACCAGGTGCAGTACGGCATGATCGGCACCGGGAGCCGCGGGTCCTATCTACTGAAACACCTGAAGAATATCGATAGCGGACGGTGCGTCGCTCTCTGCGATATCAATGCGGAGAACCTCAAGCACGGCGTGGATACGATCGGGAACAATCCGAAGACGTTCAAGGATTACCGCGAGCTGCTGGCCTTGCAGGATGTCGATGCGGTGTTCGTGATCACGCCCCTGTTCGTGCATTACCCGCTCACTACCGACGCGCTGAAGGCGGGCAAGAACGTCTTTTGTGAGAAGTGCCTGGTGTTCAAGCCGGAAGAGGTCCACGGGTTGCGCGCGCTTTATGCGGAGCATCCCAAGCAGATCCTGCAGACCGGGCTGCAGCGGCGCTACAGCTACTTCTACCAGACGGTGAAGAACATGGTGGACCAGGGCATTCTCGGCAACGTTCACCACATCCACGCGCAGTGGCACCGCAACATGATCAACAAGCCGAGCTCGCTGTGGACCATGAAGCCGGGCGGTGAGAGCAACATCGCCAACTGGCGGGTCTTCCGGTCGATGTCGGGCGGGCTGACTGCCGAGCTGACCTCGCACCAGGTGGACGTGGCGGACTGGATGTTCGGCTCGCCGCCGGAGTTCGTGATGGGCTTGGGCAGCCTGGACACCCTGCTGGACGGCCGCAACGTTTACGACAACATCCAGCTCATCTACAAGTACCCCAAAGGCCAGAAGATGACCTACTCGTCGATCAGCACGAACCAGTTCCTGCCGTACTTCAACGGGAACCGGCCGGAGATGGGCGAAATCATTATGGGTACCGAAGGCACGATCGAGATTACTGTCGGCGACGACGTGAACCACGCAATCGCGTGGTGGTACCGCGAACCTCCCAAGACCGTCACGACCGGGAAAGCCGACGAGAAGAAACCGTTCGTAGCGGGCGCCACGATGGTGGCTACCGGGGGAGCGAACGGACCGATTCCGATCATGACCAGCGACCTGCAGTTCTCCGGAAAGGAAGGATTCTTCGACCGTGAAGCCAAATTCGCCCGCCGCTGGCTGATGTCCAAGGGCGTGATGGCTCAGGAAGAGCAGCGCAACCCAGTAGACGTGGAACTGGAAACGTTCTTCCAGAACTGCCGCGACGGCAAGCGGCCGCTGGCGAATATCGAAGTCGGCATGAACGACGCGATTGCCGTGATCCTCTCGAATCTCGCGATGGACGAAGGCCGCAAGGTGTACTTCAACGAGATCGAGAAGATGGGCACCGGCGAGCCGGCAAAAAAGGCCTGACGGATCTCAAAACCGCGTGACTTCCGTGAAATGGAAGTCACGCACCTTCATCGCCGGCACCACCATATCGATCGACTCTTCCCCGGAAGCGCGTACCGAAGGCGACAGCGCCTCCACATTCGATAGCATCTCCATCAGCCCCTGGTTGAAACGGAAGTTGCGAAGCCCCCCGTTGATGCGGCCGTTCTCGATACGGAAGGTGCCGTCGCGTGTCATGCCGGTGAAGATCTTCTCGTACGGGTCCACTTCGCGGATGTACCAGAGGCGCGTAACCAGGATGCCGTGACCGGTCGAGGCGATCATCTCCTCGACGGAGGAATCTCCTCCGGCAACCACGATGTTGGCGGGAGCCTCCCCGTACTCGTTGGGCAACGGGAACCCGTGGCCGGTGGGGGCTACGCCGGCGAGGGCCGCGGCCTGGCGGCTATAGGCAATCTCCCGCACCGCGCCCCGGTCCACCAAAGTGAGGCGCCGGCGCGGGATACCTTCGCCATCGAACGGTGGGCCGGCCTGCCGGGGGTGGCCGGCGTCGTCGTGGATCGTGATGTTTTCGCCGAACAACTTCCGGCCGATGCGGTCCACCAGAAAGCTGCGGCCGTCCCGGATGGCGGTGGCGCTGAAATCGCCGAACATCTGGCCGGCGAGATCCAGCACGGCGGCGGGTTCGAGCACGACGGTGTAACGGCCGGGCGGCAGTTCAGCGGGCGACGCCGAGGCGGCGGCCTTCTGGGCGGCCGTGACCGCCAGCGCGAGCGGATCTAAATTGCCGTGGTAGCAGGCGCTCCCCTTCGCCCATCCGGAACTGCTGGAGGCCATGGCGGTGATCGAGAAGCGAGCCATGGTCTCGCGATGTTCGACCCGGATGCCTCGGGAATTGCGGATCGCCGAAAACGATTCGCCGGTGGAGTAGATACCGGCGGCGGTCTGGCCGTGGTCTTCGACGGCGCGGATGGCTTCGGCGACCGCCAGGGCGCGCTCTTCGGGTGTGGCGCGGGCGGTGGCTTCGAAGTGGCGCTCGACGGCAGGTACGGCCGCCGGCTCCGGTCCGGCCATGGGAGGCAGATCCGGGTCAGTCTCGGTCAGCCGGGTAATCGCGATGGCCTGCTCCACTACCGCCCGTATGGAATCGGGGTCGAGCCGGTTGGTGGTCGCACGCGCGGTACGTCCATCGATTGCCGTGCGAACCGAGAGGTGCGTGCTGCGCTCGGCGACATTCTGATGGATAGCGTTGTTGGCGAAGCGGGTGAGCGCCTGATTCTCGGCATCGAGGATCGCTTCGACATCGGCCACGCCCGCGGCGCGCGCGGCGGCGGCCACCTGCTCGAAGATCTCGTCGCAGCGTTCAGCCCGCATACGCGCCCCCGATTTTGATCTTGCGGAACCGCGACGGACTGGCGCCGTGGCCCGTGCCCATTACCTGTTCGGGCTGGCCCTTGCCGCAGTTGGGAACGCCCCAGAGGGTCCAGTGCTCCGGACCGGAGATGGCCGCGCAGGCGTTCCAGAACTCGGTGGAGATGCCGCTGTAGCTGGGGTTCTTGAGCATGCGGATACGCTTCCCGTTGCGCATCTCCCAGGCGATCTCGCAGCCGAACTGGAAGTTGAAGCGCTTGTCGTCGATGGACCAGCTCCGGTTGGTCTCCATATAGATGGCGTGGTCGCCACCGAAGACCTCATCGATCGGCTGGTCGCCGGGAAGCAGGCTGACGTTGGTCATGCGGATCAGCGGAAGCCGGCCCCAGCCGTCGGCGCGCATGCAACCATTGGAACGGGGCTGGCCGACCACCGCGGCGGTCTCGCGCGAGGTCATGTAGCCGGTGAAGCGGCCGTTGCGGATGATCCCGGTGGACTGCGCCGGCACACCCTCGTCGTCGAAGGCGAAGGTGCCGAGGCCGGGACCGTGTTCGGCGCGGGCATCGCACACGACGTTGACGATTTCCGAGCCGTATTGCAGTCTCCCGAGCTGGTCGAGCGTGAGGAAGCTCATGCCTGCGTAGTTGGCTTCGCTGCCGAGTACGCGGTCGAGCTCGATCGGGTGGCCGATCGATTCGTGGATCTGGAGCGCGAGTTGGGAGCTGTCGAGGATCAGGTCGAAATCGCCCTCGGGGCACTGATCGGCCGAGTGCAGGGCGACGGTCTCGGAGGCGATACGGGGAGCGTTCTCGAGGAGGCGCAGCTCATCGACCAGCTCGTAGCCTTTCAGCTGGTATTGGCCTCCAAACGAGTTGGGATAGGAGCGCTTCTGGATTTCGCCATCCTTATAGCTCAGGGCGGAGAAGCCGGCGCCCGAGAGCGTACGTGTCTGGTCGATCACGCTGCCGAGCGTTGAGGCAAAGACCTGCCGCCGCCGTTCGAAGTGCATGGAGGTCTCGGCGAGGTTGACGCCCTGCTCGCGCCGCAGTTCTTCATCTACCGCGAGCAGCACGGAAAGATTGCGGTCGACCGGAACCGCGAACGGATCGATCGCGGCCGGCGACACCCAGTCCGCCACATACGCGGATTCGGGAGCGAGCGAGACTTGCTGCTTGCGTGCAGCGACGCCGGAGCGGGCGATTTCGAATGCCAGGCCGGCGGCGGCATCGAGGCCCGCGGGGCTCAGGTCGTCGGTGGCGGCGAATCCCCAGCAGCCGAACGCCAGTACGCGGATGCCGATGCCTTGCGATTCGGAGCTGGAGACATGGCCGGCCTTGCCGTTCTTGGTGCTGATTTCGCGCTCGCGCGAGTCGATGGCTCGTACGTCGGCGTAGGTGACGCCGCGGCGCGTGGCGCGGTCGAGCGCCTCGAGCGCGAGGTCTTTCATCGGGGCGTGATCAAGCCGCCCAGCTTATCCTGTTCGCTGGAGGCGGTACGCGGAAAGCGCGTGGCGTACGCTTCCGGATATTTCAGACCCGAACCGGTGTTGTAGAGAACGATCCGGTCGGAGGCCTTCAGGAATCCGCGGGCGAGAAGCTTCTGCGCGGCGGCCACGCAGGCTGCGCCCTCGGGGGCGGCGTAGACGCCTTCGTCGGATGCGAGTTGAACGCCCGCCGAGAGCATCTCGTCATCGCTCACGGCAATCGCGGTTCCGCCGCTCGCGCGGACGGCTTCGAGCACCAGAAAATCACCCAGCGGCTTGGGGACCCGCAAACCGGCGGCTACCGTCTGGGCGTTTTCGAAGAACCGGCTGCGCGGCTCGTTCTCCTCGAAGGCGCGCACCACCGGCTGGCATCCGTCTGCCTGCACGGCGATCATCTTGGGCCGGCGGCTCCCGATCCAACCGAGGCGCTCCATTTCGCTGAACGCCTTCCACATGCCGATCATGCCCACGCCGCCGCCGGTCGGATAAAAAATGGCGTCGGGCAGTTCCCAATCCATCTGCTCGGCGACCTCGTAGCCCATCGTCTTCTTGCCCTCGATGCGATAGGGCTCTTTGAGCGTGCTGATATCGAACCAGCCTTCGATGGGAGCGCGCTCGGCCACCATGCGCCCGCAATCGCTGATCAGGCCGTCGACCAGGGTTACGTGGGCGCCGTATGCCTTGCACTCGAGGAAATTGGACTCCGGAACGTCCTGCGGCATGAAAATGTGCGCTTCGATGCCAGCCGCGGCGGCGTATGCGGCGAGGGCGCTGGCGGCGTTCCCGGCGGAGGGAATCGCGACCTTTTCGATGGCCAGCTCCTTACACATTGAAATGGCACAGGATAGGCCGCGCGCCTTGAAGGACCCGGTAGGATTCACCCCTTCATCTTTCACCCATAAAGCCTCCGCACCGATGCGTAAACCCAGCTTTTGGGCGCGAATCAGGGGGGTCCAGCCCTCGCCCAATGTTATAATCGATTCATCTGTAGCAACTGGTAGAACTGGCGCATATCGCCACATGGTGGAGGGACCATTTCGTACTTCCCGTCGCCTCCATCGTTGGCGGATTGTGTCGAGGTTATACCGTACCAGCAGCGGTCCACCGCAATCACAGAGGTTTGCCCGTTTCCCTGCCTCCGACCTCTTGTTGCACAAGCTGCATTCCAAATGCGTCGATTTTGACATTAAACCAAAAGTCTAGCATCGGAACACCAAATGAAGTTTGCTCTACTGATTACCCTATTCATTTATTGCGCGTTCGCAGAGGAGGCTTACCTCTTTTCTGAGCCTCCAGCCATCATATTACCTGCCCGGCCAGCCGATCCCGAGTTCTTGAAAATGAACCAGGTTGCCGATACCCATGCCATCATTCGCGCCGCGGCCGAGAAGCACGGAGTGCCCGCGGCTTTCGTAAAGAGTATTGTTGCGGCGGAATCGAATTTCGATCCCACCGTGGTTTCCCCGAAAGGCGCTGTCGGGCTGATGCAGCTCATGCCTCAAACAGCCCAGCAGTATGGCGCCGATCCGAAAGTGCCGGAACAGAATGTCGACGCCGGCACGCGTTATTTGAAATATCTAATCGCCAAGTACCGCGGCTCGAAGAACTGGTTGAGGCGGGTCATCGCGGCCTATAATGCCGGCCCCGCCGTCGTGGACCGCTACCGGGGTGTGCCGCCGTTCAAAGAAACCAGGACCTATGTGACCAGGGTGCTTGGCTACCTGCGCCAGTTCCAAAGAGATCCGAGCCTGAGTGCCGGTGTCCTGCGGGCTTCCCTTCAATAGGGCGGTTCCAGCATGACGTATTCGAAGCGCGTGGGGTCGAGGCCGCGCGCTTTGAGCATTCGCACGCACTCAGCCGTGGAGTCGCCGATCGCCTCGATCCTGCGCAGCGGAATCGTGGCGGGTGTATAGATTTCCAGCGCGACGTACTTGCCGGCCAGCAGAGTGCGTTCTTCGAGAGTCAACTGATCGGGGGAGCGGCCGATAGCAACTTCCGGCCCTTTGGCGCTGTTGGCGGTCATGGTTCAGCAGAATTCTACCAGAAGCTGCGGCGCGGCAGGGATTCAGCGGTGCGCGACGGCCGCGGCTTCCCATCGCGGCGCCACCTTCCTGATGCGGGCTACGGCTTCCATCAGGTTGGCCAGCGAGTTGGCGTAGCTGAACCGGATGTAGCCATCTCCGTATTCGCCGAAACAGCCTCCCGTCAGGCAGGAAACGCCGGCTTCGTACAAGAGGAAGTCGGCCAGTTCCCGCGAGTCCATGCCGGTGCCCGTGACGTTGGCGAATGCGTAGAATGCGCCGCCGGGAACCGCACAGCGGAAGCCGGGGATTTCGTTGAGGCCGCGACATATTGCATCGCGGCGGCGCCGGAACTCAGCCACCATGTCCGTGACGCAATCCTGAGGCCCGGTGAGGGCGGCGATCCCCGCACGCTGCGTGAAGCTGGCGGTGCACGAGTTGGAATTCACCATCAGCTTGCTCACCGCGTCTACCAGCCATTCCGGCATCACGCCGTAACCCATGCGCCAGCCGGTCATGGCGTAGGTCTTGGAGAAGCCATCGAGGATAATGGTCTTCTCCAGCATCCCAGGGAAGGTCGCGATGGAGACGGGCGGCTCGCCATAGTAGATGCGCGAGTAGATTTCGTCGCTGAGCACTACCACGTCGCGGTCGCGCAGCATCCCGGCGATGGCCTCGAGATCCGCGGCGGGAATCACGCCGCCGGTCGGATTCTGCGGCGAGTTGAGCACTACCATCTTCGTGCGATCGGTCAGGCGGTCGCGAAACAGGTTGAGGTCGAACGAAAAGCCGCGGCTCTCTTCGAGCGGCATGGGAACGGGCGTGGCGCCGGTGAAGCGGATCATCGATTCGTAGATCGGGAAGCCTGGGTTGGGATAGATCACCTCGTCACCGGGTTCGAGCAGCGCCAGCATCGGGAAGAAGATGATCGGCTTGCCGCCGGGCACTACCGACACATGCTGCGGCCCAACCTCGATCCCGCGGGTGCGCCGGATCTCGGCGGCAATCGCTTCCCGCAGTTCGGGCAGCCCCTGTGTCGGGCCGTAATGCGTCCAGCCTTCATCGAGCGCCCGCTTGGCCGCTTCGACGATGTGCGGGGGAGTGGGGAAATCCGGCTCGCCGATCTCCAGGTGAACCACACTGCGTCCCTGCGCTTCGAGGGCGCGTGCACGGACCAGTACTTCAAAGGCGGATTCCACGCCGATGCGAGACATTCGTTGAGCAAGTTTCATGGCGGTAAACCTGGCCGGCCAGAGGCCAGCACCACAAATCGGTTGTGGCAGGATGGCGGCCAACCAACCAAAGCTTATCAGGTATCGCGAAAGTCGGCGAGGGGTATCCTGCTAGAATAAGCTCTAGCGGACTGGTCCGCTTTTAGTTTCCACGTTTTCCAGGTTCCGGCGTCATCTTGAGTAGAACCTGTGAGAACCGCGGTTTATAGCCGGATGAGTGAAGCCATCGAACCGGGCCTGGAGATTCAGGAGCGGCAAAACAGGTTTGTTTCTGAGCACTTACGGAGAATCTTCGTGCAGATTTACCGGGTGGTGCGGAATGTGGCGGACGCTCAGGATCTCACGCAGGAGGTCTTCATCAAGGCCCTCCAACATCAGCACCAGCTCAAGGACGAACAGAAGGCCGCGCACTGGCTGTCGAGAATCGCAACGAATACGGCGATCGACTTCATGCGGCGCAGCGGGCGCGCCACGTTCTGCGAGATCGATGACGCCCCGGAAGGCCATTTCGACACGCCGGAGCAGCTTCTCCTTCGGTCCGAGCAGCGAAATTACCTGGAAGACGGTTTGCGCCTTCTGAGCGAGCGGGAGCGCGCAGCGCTCATGCTGCGCGACGTGGAAGGGCTGCCGGCGGAAGAGGTGGCGAGCCTGATGAACTGCTCCAAAGCCACTGTCCGGTCGCACATCGCGAACGGGCGAACCAAGTTCCGGCGGTACATGGAAAGAAGAAAGCGGTAAGAAGATGAAGCACCCGAATCAGGCGACTTTGGCTTTGCACGCGGGTGGAGACCTGGGATTCTTCGCGCGGTGGAGAACCAATCGCCACCTCGCTCATTGCGAGCAATGCCGCGATGAGTTTGGTGAGTTCGAGTCTCTGCGGGAGATTCTCCCGGAGCTCAAAGAGATACCGGAAGTGCCGTGGAACCGCCTGGCGGCCGAGATGAAGGCCAATATCCGGCTGGGGCTGGAAGCCGGTGAGTGTGTGCGGTCCGGAGAGCTGCCGCTACGGGAGCATCCGCTATTCACCGGCACTCGGGCGGCAGTCGCCCTGGCCAGTATCGGGGCGCTCCTGGTCACCGGTCTGATGCTGGAGCGTCCGGTTCCGGCGCCGGTCGATGAAGGCTCGGTGGTGCAGGCCACGACCAATGGAATTCAGGTTCGCCGGGGAACGCAGGCGATGCGCATCATGAACAGCGGCGCCCAGCACGTCATTTATTCCCCGGATGCGCAAGGTGGTATGAGGGCTCGTTATGTAGATCCCGAAACGGACTACGTGACGATCAACAAAGTGTATGCGGAGTAAGATTGTCTGGCTGGCAGCCGTGGCCCTGGCGGGCCCGGCCGGCCTGTGGGCGCAGGACGCCCCGTTGGCCAGCAGTTCGGTCTCGCTGAACCTGCCGAACAACTCGCCGGTGACGCTGCTGTCGCTCTCGACGGACCAGTCCCGCACCACTGCTCGCGGCGCAGCCATGGTGCTCGACCTGCACATGGCGCTGATGCTGCGCAACGGCAGCCCGAACCGCATTCATGGCATTACCCTGCGCGTGGTTTCGCAGGAAGTGGCCATGGGAGGCAAGGGGTCGGTCACGATCCCGAGCATGAACGTGGGGCCTGGCGAGGTCTTTCCGGTGCGCATCGATATGCAACTGGTGCGGCCGACGCAGACCGCCGGAGGGCCGCTGGTCCGGGTGGATCTGGACGGGGTCCTGTTTCAAGACCTTTCGTTCTATGGGCCGGACCGCCTGAATTCCCGGCGATACCTGACCGCCTGTGAACTGGAGGCCCAGCGCGACCGGGAATACTTCAAGAGCGTGCTGGCCCGGTCCGGACCCAGCGGATTGCAGCAGGCGATGCTCGACAGCCTCGACCGCCAGTTGAAACTGTCTCCGTTGACCGTGAAGGTGCGCCGCGGGCCGGCGGTGACCAGCGCCGCGCTGGCACCCGAGCATGCCGCCGAATTTGCTTTCCTGCAGTTCCCCGATTCTCCGGTGCAGCCTCTCAATGGATGGGTCCGCGTTGCGGGCAACGAGGCCAGCACCCCCCAGATCGAGGTTCGCAACCGTTCCGGCAAACCCGTCAAGTATGTGGAGATGGGCTGGGTGGTAAGCGACCGGGAAGGACGCCAGTACCTGGCTGGGTCCCTACCGTCGTCCGATGCGAACCTGGTGCTCTCACCCGGCCAATCTGAGCGCGTTCTGCAGGACAGCACCCTCAGTTTCTCGAGCAACGGCCGGCCCGTGAATATCCGCAAAATGACGGGATTTATCAACCAGGTGGAGTTCACCGACGGCAAAGTGTGGGTGCCCAACCGGCAGAACCTCGACGATCCGTTGCTCCAGAAGACGCTGGCTCCCTCGGCGGAAGAACAGCGCCTCTCCGACCTCTACCGCCGCAAGGGACTCCAGGCCCTCATTGACGAACTGAAGAAGTATTAATTGCTTACCGGAGGCGCCACCATATACACTGGCGTTGCCGGAATCTCCGTATGGCAAGCAGCCCCGACCTCGACCAGACCCTAAGCGCCGCCCGCGACGACCGTAGTTTCTTCGGCCACCCCCGCGGACTGGCGACGCTATTTTTCATTGAAATGTGGGAGCGCTTCAGCTTCTACGGGATGCGCGCGCTCCTCATCCTGTTCATGACAGCGCCCCTCGCCAGCGGCGGTTTGGGCTTCGGCGTGGTCAAGGCCGGCGCGGTGTACGGATTCTACACCGCCATGGTTTACCTGCTGAGCCTGCCGGGCGGATGGATGGCGGACCGCATCACCGGCCAGCGGAAGGCCGTACTGTATGGGGGCGTTCTGATCTCGGCGGGCCAGTTATGCCTGGCCGGACCCGGGCTGACGTTTTTCTACACGGGGCTGGTGCTGCTGATGCTCGGAACCGGCATGCTGAAGCCGAACGTCAGCACCATTGTCGGGCAGCTTTACCATCAGGGCGATTCGCGCCGCGACTCGGGGTTCTCGATCTTCTATATGGGGATCAACGTGGGCGCGCTGATCGCCCCCCTGATCTGCGGCTACGTGGGTGAGCGGATCAGTTGGAGGCTCGGATTTGCCATCGCCGGCTTTGCGATGATCGCGGGGCTGGTGCAGTATATATTCGGCGACAAATACCTCGGCGCCGCCGGTAAGTATCCCGCGGCGGTCGAAGATCCCGAGCAGGATCGCCGCCAGAAGCGCAGAGCCGGAGTGGCTGCCGTTGCCGCTGTGGCGATCCTCGCGGTGGTCGGCATCCTGGGAGCGACGGGAATCGTCGATATCAGCGTCGAGATGGTCTCCAACTCCCTCGGCGTTGTGCTGTTGATTATCATCGTGGGCGTGTTTTCCTGGCTGCTGCTGGGGAAGGGCTGGACGCCCGAAGAGCGGAAGCGCTCCGGGGCGATTCTGGTTCTGTTTATTGCATCGGCCCTCTTCTGGTCGATGTTCGAGCAGGCCGGTTCTTCACTGAACCTGTTTGCGGAGCGCAGTACCAACCGCAACCTGTTCGGATTCAATTTTCCGGCCAGTTGGTTTCAGTTCGTGCAGCCCGCGCTGGTCGTAACCCTGGCGCCGGTCTTCGCCTGGATCTGGTTGAAGCTGGGACGCAAGGAACCCTCGAGCCCGACAAAGTTTACGATGGGGCTGTTCTTCGCCGGGCTTGGGTTTTTGGTCCTGGTGCCGGCGGCTCGCATGGCCGAAAACGGAGCCCAGGTTTCGCTGTGGTGGCTGAACACAACCTATTTGCTGCATACGATCGGCGAGCTGTGTCTGAGCCCGGTTGGACTGAGCGCCATGACCAAGCTGGCGCCGGCGCGGATAGGAGGCTTTGTGATGGGCGTGTGGTTCGTCTCGATCAGTGTGGGAGACTTTATGGCGGGACATGCGGCCTCGGTGTATGAATCCATGCCGCTGCCGATGCTGTTTGGAACTGTGGCAGCGATCGGGATTGGAGCCGCCTTCGTCCTGGTCCTGCTGATCAAGCCGACTGTGCGGCTGATGTCCGGCATTAAGTAGCGCCCGGTGGATGCCACAGACTTTGTCAGCGCCAGGGTCAATACGGAACACCCTTCCATTCTCATCGCCGGCATTTCGCTCAACCGAATTACTTCCGGATTGCCAACCAACCACTCGCGATCCGGAAAGGCGGGCGCTTTGCGGCGCCCGTCACCGGTCAATGGATACGGCTACGCCCCCGTGAACGACGGTTGTTTGCTCTTGCGAACGCGTACGGCAACGAGGCCCAGCAGGCCGATGCTGAGCAACACGAGCGAACCAGGTTCCGGCACAGCACCTGCGGTAAATGTGCCGTATCGTCCCGGAGGCACCCCGGAGTCGGGACCGGCGTTCGGGTTGTCGACAAGGCCAGTCGAATTGGCAAGCCCTGCCGCGTAAATGATCGGCCCGCCCCCCACGTCACCGTTGCTCCAGATTTCACCAACGTATCCTCCGGGCCCGGCTATATCGAACGCGACGCCATAGATGTCGAACAGACCTCCGGAGAATGGATAGGTCAGAGTAGGCACACCGTTAATGAGCGCGAAGCAGACGGCCGGCGAGTTTCCTGCCGGGTAAAACAGATCGTCGTAGGATAAACCGCCGGGAGTGATTGAAAAACCGGGGTCCAGAGGGTTGTTCACATACGATATCGGGGCGGTTAGCCCGGTAATCGCACCAGAGACATTGACGTTTGTATCTGAAAACGTTCCGCTGATGCCGGTGATCTCATAGCCGGGCGGATTACTGGAATTACTGCTCTGCTGTCCCACCGTGAGTACGCCGGTAGCGGTGATCCCGTTTCCGCTGAAGGAGAACTGGATTTCGCCCGCCATTGCTCCGGGCGCAACCGCAACGGCCGCCGCGAACCCGAGCAACGCAAAAGAACCGATCTTCATTTCCTTCTTCCTCCTTGAAGGTCCCACGAAAGATGGTTCGTGAGACGGATTCATTTTACTCGGAAAAGCTGTATCGGTTGCCACACGTTCCCGCATCTCGAAGGGCGACGGTGCGGATTCTAACGTATTGACGGCGCTGATTCTAACCGGCGCAGCATTTACGGATCCACCTGGCCCTGTCGTCGCCATTGCTGATCTTGACCGGCCCGTCATGCGCGGACCAGCGGCAGATGGCGAGACGCGCGTTACACGACCGAGTGACGGCGGCGAGGCCCCAAGCATCACTGTTCAGAGCGATACCTGTGTGTTGTGTCGTCCAGCGCGATCTTGCCTGGTTCAACTTGGTGCCGGATGAACTCGCATGGAGGGATGAACTCGCCGGTCATCCAGTTGCGAACGCTCGTTTCGGTCACCACACCAGCGCGGCGCCAACCCAGTCTCTCAAAACGTTCATAGGATTCTGTCGGCAGGGCCCCCGCATGCACCTTATCGTTCCTGATTATGAAGTACTTCACGGCAAATTGGAAAGCTCATGGCCATCCAACGTGGCACATTAGCGCAGAATAGCTCAAGCTGATTCTGAGTCAAGCTGATTCTGATTCTGATTTGAGCGGACCTTCATGGTCTTGTATAATCAGCGGAGTTAAATGTCTGCAAAGCGGAAATCATCGCGCAATTCGGTCCTGTGTGCGTGTGCGCCTCCGTCAGGCGAACTTTTCCTACGCATATTTGCTGAACGAAGTATTGCTCGGCGGTTGAAGAGAAAGCGGGAGGCGCAGGCGAAGTTATGGGAACAATATCTGTTCACCGGCATATTGATCCTCTGTACCCTCGGGGCTGGGCCACTACCCGCCCAGGTATCCAGCGCTCCTAACGTCGTTACGCCGCAGAGCCTGACGTTTATCGGACCGGTCCGTCCCCAGTCATCGAGGAGGAACACAAGACTATCGAAGCGGCCTTACTCGCCGTCGGGGCGCTAAATTCGCGGATTGAAGAGATGAACTCGTACAACGCGATCTCCGGGTTAATCGACGAGGAACTCCCGGTGTTTGATGGCAAGACCTCATTCCTGAGGGCATCGGTCCTCGGCTCGGCCGTAGTCAGGCCGCCCGGTTCCTTGAAAGGCGATGAGAGGCATTTCGATCGCGTTCTGACCGTGCGCCGTTTGCCATGTCGCCGATGCGGGGCCGCTCGGGCCGGATCACGCCCAACGCGGAGAAAGCCAGGTACTCGCTTGGCTGGACGATCGCTTTCGTGAAACGCAGGCCACGGAAGTCACCTAAGGCGAGAAGTCCGAACCGCCAAGCTGGCACCCGCTGCCCATCGACGATCCGGACCAAGGTGATAGCGCACGTCTCATTCAAGGACGGTGCGGCAAACCTACCGCCCTACTCCCGGCCTGCCCCGGCGCCGGGCGCGCCCTACTGCGGCTCACACGCGGCGCGCATGGCTTCCCCGATCTGCCGCTGCTTCTCCGGCGTCAACCTGGCGCCCTGCCCGGTCACATAGAATACATCGATCGCCTTGTGTGCCTGCGTATCGATCAGGACGACCTCGATGTTCCCGCCGTTCGAGGAGATCGCCGACGCCAGGTCGTACAACAGCCCTGGCCGGTCTTCCGCCACGATTTCGAACAGTGTAGCGCCGCTGGCCGCTTCCGAATCGAACGACACGGCGGCCGGAATGCGCGCCTTGCGGCTGGGCAGAGCGGGCCTGGGCCGGTTGCGGAGCAGTTCGCGCACGTCCGCCTTCCCCGCCATCACCCGCTCCACCGTGGCCCTCAGCCGGTCTATTTCGCTCGGGTTCAGATCGAGAGTGCGGTTGGGGTCGGCAAACGCGAAGGTATCCAGCACCAGCCCGCGGCGGTTGGAGAATGCTTCCGCTTTCAGAATATTCATCCCGAAGCTCGACAGGGTTCCGGCTGCCGCCGCAAACAGTCCCGGACGATCTTCCGCGATCAGGGTCATCTGCCACGCCGAATCGAGTTTGCGAATGTCGACCGCCACGCCTCGCTTCCGGCTGGCGGCCTCGAGCGCCATGTGTTCCTCGATTTCGGCGTCCGTGTGGGTGCGTAGGTAGCGCATCGGAAGGCCCTCGAGAAACGCCAGGCGTTCCGGCGGGCCGGAAGGCAGTTCCTCGATGCGCTCCGCCGCAAGTTCCCTCGTCAGCTCGTTATAGACCATCAGGTACAACTGCCAAAGCTGGCCGGCGCGCCACGGCGTCATGGCGCCCGGGTTAACCGCGCTGATATCCGCCCAGGTAATCAGCGTCAGGGCTTTCAGCCGCTCCACCGTCTCTACCAGGTGCGCGAGGTCGCGAATTGTCTCCGGGTCGAAAATATCACGCGAGTGGATCGCCGCGGAAAGCTCCAGGTGCCGGCGAATCAGGAACAGCACCGCGTCGCGCTCCGCAACCGGCATGCGGATCCGCGCCATCGCGCTTTCCGCCAGCCGTTCCGATGCGGTCACGTGGCCTTCCCCTGGGGTTCCCTTTCCCGAATCGTGGAATAGCAACGCGAACAGCAGCACGGAGGAGTCCTTGACCTCCCCCAGCAATTCGCGATACGCGCCGGTCGCATTCCACAGGCTCTGCATCGCCACCAGCGAGTGCTCGTCCACCGTGTAGCGGTGATAAAAGTCGCGGATCACCAGGCACTCGATGCCGTCAAGCTCCGGAAACAGGGCAGCGAGCACGCTGCTCTCATGCATGGCGCGCACCGCCGATGGCGCATAGGGCAGCGAAAGGATCCGGCTCAGCGCGGGCCAGATTGCATGCGGCTCAGAGAAATACTCGCGCAGCCGCGGCAGGTGCTGCTCGATCCGCTGCTCCGCCTCAAAGGAGGGCCGGATATCGTGCCGCGCCATGAATTCGAAAAGCCGGAGCACCAGCTCCGGGTCGGTTTCGAGCTCCTGCGGGGACCGGAAGTGCACGCGGTCCCGGTGCACGCTGAAATCGGCGTTCGACAGGCGGGAACGCCAGTCGCGGAATTGTGCGAACAGGCCGCTCGACTGCGCCTCGTTAGCTTCGAGGGCGCGCGCCGCCGCGCGATAGATGGCGCGGGAATGGCGGTAATACTCGCGCATCCAGCGCGCCGCGTCCGGTTCCTGGCGCTCCTCGGCCATCGCATCCTGCGCTTCGAAGGAGAGCACGTTGTTGTCCCGCCCGGACCGCTGGTGCAGGAAGTAGCGCAGCCGCGCCAGGTATCGGAAAGCCTGCTGCAGTTCCGGCGGCGGGTCGGCGGCCGCCAGCCGCGAGGAGTCCGTGCCGTGCAATTGCTCGAGCCAGCACAGCAGTTGGTAGTCTCTCAACCCGCCCGGCGTCTCCTTGACGTTCGGCTCGAGGTGGTAGAACGTGCGGGCGTACTTGTTATGCCGGTCGCGCGTCAGGTGGGCCAGGTTGCGTACCAGCGCATCGCGGTTGGCCTGTACGAAGCGCGGCATGCGGCGAACCAGTTCCGCGTACAGGACGCGGTCTCCTGCCAGGTAGCGGTGGTCGAGCAGGCTGATATTCAATTCGGTGTTGCGGTCATGCACTTCCACGCACTCGGCGGGCGTGCGCACCGAGTGGCTCACGCGCATTCCAGCATCCCACAAGCGCTGCAGGAAAGCTGAGATTGCCTCTTTGTGCCCCGCCATCAGCCGCTCCGAATCGAACAGCAGCAGCAGGTCGACGTCCGAATAGGGAAACAACTGGCGCCGGCCGTAGCCCCCCACCGCCAGCACCGCGAGGCCGGAGGGCAGCAGAAGCGGTCCCGAGGCTTCCAGCACGGCGCGGTCCACCTGCGCGGTGCGCTCGGCCAGCGCGGTCACCGCGTCGAGCATCACTAACATGGCAGTCCCCTGCCGCGACGGTTGGGGCCGCATCTCGAAGTGCCGCTAGAGCGCCGACTCCCCGCGATCATCATTCCGAATTCGAATCGCTTCGGCAACGTCATAGATGAAAACTTTCCCGTCTCCGATCTTGCCCGTGCGGGCCGCAGTGGTCAGCGTGCCCACCACCTCGTCGAGCCGGTCGGAGGAAATCACCATCTCGATCTTCATTTTGGGCAGCAGGTCCACGTTGTACTCCTGTCCGCGGTACACCTCTTTGTGCCCCTTCTGCCGCCCGTGGCCGCGGACCTCGTAAATGGTCATGCCATCGATACCGATGGCCTTAAGCGCCTCTTTCACTTCCTCGAGTTTGAAAGGCTGGATAATCGCTTCGATCTTTTTCATATTCTTATGCCTCGAATATATACCCCTCTTCACCGTGCATGCTGAGATCCAGCCCTTCGATTTCGTGTTCTTTCCGGACGCGCAGCCCCACCGTCAGGTCGCAGACCTTGAGGATGATCAGCGTGCCCACAATCGCCAGCGTCCATGCGACGGCGCACCCGATGATCTGATTCAGGACCTGCCCCCCGTTGCCGTCCACCCACCCGAGCGGCAGGACGCGCCCGGCGGAATCCTTCAACCCCTGGTTTATCGCACTGGTGGCAAATACGCCCGTCAGAATCGCTCCCAGCGTGCCTCCGGAGCCGTGCACCCCGAACGCGTCCAGCGAATCGTCATAGCCGAACTTCGCCTTCACCCGCGTCACCATGAAGTAGCAAAACACGCCCGCGCACGCCCCGATGAGGAGCGCCGGAAACGGCTTCACGAAGCCCGAGGCGGGGGTGATGGCCACCAGTCCCGCCACGCACCCGGAAATGCCGCCCAGTACGCTCGGCTTGCCGTTTTCGATCCACTCGGCCGCCAGCCAGCCGAGCGTCGCGGCGGCCGCCCCGAAATGCGTCGCAACGAACGCGCTGCTGGCCAGGCCGGAGGCCGCCAGCGCGCTGCCCGCGTTGAAGCCGAACCAGCCCACCCAGAGCAGGCAGGCGCCGGTGAAACTGATGACCAGGTTGTGCGGCTTCGCCGGCTGGCTCGGATACTCCAGACGCCTGCCCAGGTACAGCGCGCAGACCAGCGCCGAAACCCCCGAGGTGATATGCACGACCGTGCCTCCCGCGAAATCCAGGCACGGAATGGTGCCTCCGGTGAACGCGTTCAATAGTCCACCCTTGCCCCACACCATGTGGGCCATCGGGAAGTACACGACCAGGCTCCAGAGCACCGTGAACATCAGCATGGCGCTGAACTTCATGCGCTCCGCGAATGCTCCGGAGATGAGCGCGGGTGTGATGATCGCGAACATCAACTGGTAGATCATGAACGTGGATTGCGGAATGGTGGCGGCGTAATCCGCGTTGGGCGCCGCGCCCACCCCGTCGAGCAGCGCAAACCGCAGATCGCCGAGGAACGGGGTCCCCGAGGCGAATGCCAGGCTATAGCCGACCAGGGCCCACAGAACCGTAACCACGGCCATCAGGATGAAACTTTGCATCATTGTGCCCAGGACGTTCTTGCGCCGGACCAAACCTCCGTAAAACAATGCAAGACCCGGTCCGGTCATCATCAAGACCAGGGCGGCGCTCACCAGCATCCAGGCATTATCCCCAGCGCTTTGAGCGGACCTGGTAGCGGCTTCTAAAGAGGCGATCTTGGCCTCGGTGCTGGTCTGCGCCAGCAGGGCTGCCGGCGCCAGCAGCATAGGCGCACAGCACGCAATCCTTTGATTCATCGTGGAACCTTTTTGGGTTGTGGTATTGTCTGACCCATTTTCCTCTGCCGGAGGCGACCCCTCAAAGCGGAAGTTTCTATGGATCGGATTTGAGATTTTTATTGCAGAATTTCTGTATCGAACCGCACCGAGGCGCGCAAATCGGACGCTCGGGTCGGGCTTTGGACGTATAATTAAGGCGTCTGTAGAGCGAGTGAATCATTCGGCAGCGTTGCGGATGGGGCATCGGCCGCTCCCGTAAAGCGCTCCGGCGCGCGGCTGAGCAGCCATGCCAGGCGCTGCCCGGCCGGCCGGGTCGTGGAAAGTGTTCGATCCGGCCGGCCGTGTGATTCCCGCGACCACATGAAAAAACCGCACCGGACCTGCCCCCAGACGTACGAGGCTGAATCCGATGCGGCTCGCCCAGGTTGGGCTGGGATCCGGCGTCGGGCTATCTGGCCATGATGAGAACCGGTTCATTCCTGGTCAGGTCCGCGTCCTATTTTTTCCTCACCAGAAATGCCAGAGAACTACCGCTACCTGTGATCCCGGAGAGACCGTAGTTATCAGAATCCCGTTTGGCAAAAAAACCCCTCTGCGGCAACCAACAAGGGAAGAGTAGTGAGCTAAAACTATTGCAAACATCGGCTCCCGCAAGCGCGCTGTCTCTTCGGCTCACTCTTCTTCCGCCTGCCTGTTGCAGCAGAGGGCAGGTTTGAAAGTTACTTCGCCAATTCACCACCATAAATAGCAATCGGACATCCATGTGTCAATGTCTACAACCCCTTTTGGCTCAAATATTTTCGACTTTTGGTTGGGTTGCAAATTGTGGACCGCTGGGCAGGCGCTGTGTCGCTATGACACAATCAGGAAAATGACTCGATCGCGGGTGTTCCTGGCAGTTTTGGCGTGTTCGATTCCCCTCGCCGGGCAAATCCCCGACGACGAACCCGTCACTCTGTCCACCGCCCATCCCCGGCTGTTACTCCGCCCGTCGCGTCTACGCCTGCTTCGCCGCGAACGGCAGCGGAATTCCATGCGGTGGCAGCAGTTCGATTCGTTAGTTGCGGGCGGCGCACCCATGCCGGAACCCGGCTTCGCCTGGGCCCTCGACTATCAGGTGGCCGGGAATTCCGACGCCGGACGCAAAGCCATTGCCTGGGCGATGGGACCTTCCAGCGACCTTCGCCAGCTCGCCCTGGTCTACGACTGGTGCCAGGACCTGATGACCGACGTGCAGCGCAGCGGCCTCGCCGCGCGCGTCGAGAAACTCATGCTGGATAGTGACGGGGATGGGTCTCTCGGCGCCGTCCGCGCGCGCGCCATGGCCGCGATCGCTCTCTTCGACGACGTGCCCCGGACACCGCCGCGTGAACTCGCCGCCGTGGTTCACACCTGGTGGCAGAAGAAGATTGCGCCCGCCCTCCTCCAAGGCCGGACCGTCATCTCGCGCGACGACGCCTACCCCCTGTTCGAACTGCTGCACGTCATTCGCGACAATACCAACCTCGACCTACGCGAGTCCTGTCCCCAGTTCTTCAAGGATTTTCCCATCGAGCATCTGTTGAGCTACTATCCCGCTCCGCTCCAGGGGTCTGACACGGAATACTACATCGGCGCCGAACGCTCCACGGGCGAACCCGACCTGCGCCTGGCCGCGCTTTCCCGCGTAGCCGAGCTCGCCATGGTGGCCTTCGACCCGAATGCGGCCTCGACTCAGGTGCTGCAGGGCTGGCTCATGCACGACCGCTACATCCTGCACGGCACCTTCGGCGCGCCCTACGAGTTCCTCTGGGCGAACCCGTATCAGCCGGGATTGAGCTACTACCACGTCCCGCTGATCTATCACAACCCGGACTTCGGCAGGCTCTTCATCCGCTCCAGTTGGGAGGATGGCGCAAAGTGGTTTGGTGACTTCGACGGCGTGCTGCAGGTGTTCGAGGATGGCAAAGTCGCCGCGCTGGACCCCTCGCACCCGCTGCCGCCCCTCGCCCTCACGGAAGCTGTGGTTTGCTTCGCCCACTCTACGCGGAAATTCCAGGTCACACTTACCGACGAGGAGGCCGTCTTCATCGTCGGCCTCCAGCCCCACCACCCCTACCTGATCGAGATCGACGACGAAGAGATGTACGAGGACGTCTCCGATCCCGGCGGTATTCTCCGCCTCGACCCTCCCCACGGCAAACCAGTCGGCATCCGCATCCACGAGGCCCCTGCGGATACCGCTCTCCCGCCTCACTCAGGCAATGCAAACAGATAGCTGGTGAGGTTATCCAGGTCGCCCTGCGGGAGCTTGTACGCGGGCATAATCGACCCCGGCGACAGTTGTCGCCGATTTGTTCAGACTTTGCAAAATACGGCGGCAGGGCCGAAAATCTACCCGGTCTGGATCGTCGCCGTGACCACCGACAGCGCCGGCAGCGTTACCCTCAGGCGGTTGCCCTCCGCCGAGATTTCATGCGGCTTGAGGGTAATCCGGTTGGGGTTGTCGAAGCTGTTGCAGGCGTTCAGGTCCGAGTCGTGCAGGATCTGCGCGTGGCCGCCGCGGGCGGTGACGCCGTGCAATTCGCAATCCACATCCATTTCGGTATCATGCCGCGGATTGACGAGCGAGACTACCATTTCCGAGCCCTGGCGGGAAGCCGACATCGAGAGCTCGGGGGGCGCCTCCGGTTGCTGGCCGCCGCGTCCGCCGCGTCCGCCGAACGCAGGCAGAACCGGTAGCTTGTAGCCGTCGTACTCCACCTTCACCGCGGTCTTCGAGCGGTGCGGCTTATAGAGCATGAAGGCCCAATAGTTGGCGGTCCGCACACAGTTCTTACCTTCCGGACCATCGGTGAGCAGCAGCGATTGCAGCACGTTCACCATCTGGGCGATGTTGCACATGTAGAGCTTCTCAGCCTGGCGGTTGAAGATGTCGAGGCCCAACGCCGCGCCCACCGCGCTGCGCATGGTGGCCTGCTGCCAGAGGCGCCCGTAGCGCTCTTCGTCGCCCCGGGGAATCCGGTCCCACACGCCCCATTCGTCGAGGATCAGCCCGATGCGCCTTGCGGGATCATAAGTGTCGAGCAGGGTACGCTGTTCGATAAGGGACTGCTCCACGCGCGGGAATATATTGAACTGCGCGTACATCGCTTCCGGCGTGAAGTCCTCGGGCGGGCGTGTTCCATTCTCGTAGTAGTGCATGGAGTAGCCCTGCATCCGGTAATTGGCCAGGGTCTCCATGAAACCGCGGGTCCAGCGGGCGTCGTTGCCGTTCGGTCCGCATCCCACCAGGAACAGGTCGGTGCCGCCGAAGCCCCGGGCGAAGTTGGCGAAGTGGCGGTACTCGGTGGCTGCCTGCTCGGGGCGCATGGCGCCACCGCAGCCCCACAACTCATTGCCGACTCCCCAGTACTTGACCTTGAAGGGCTCGGGCGATCCGTTGGCGGCGCGCTCGTCGGAGAGTGTGCTGCCCTTGGGATAGTTGCAGTACTCCATCCAGTCGCGCATCTCCTCGGGCGAACCCGTCCCCACGTTGGCGGCGAAGTACGGCTCGGCCCCGATCATCCGGCAGAAGCCGACGAATTCGTGCGTGCCGAAGCTGTTGTCCTCGGTGTACTCGCCCCAATGAAGGTTCACCCGCCTGGGCCGCTTGGAGAGGGGGCCGATGCCATCGCGCCAGTGGTAGTCGTCGGCGAAGCAGCCGCCCGGCCAGCGCAACACGGGAACGCCGAGTTCCTTCAGGTAGTCGACCGTCGCTTTACGGTAGCCATCGATGTTGGGGATCGGGGAATTTTTGCCCACCCAGATTCCACCATACACGCAGGATCCGAGGTGCTCGGCAAAGTTGGAATGAAATTCCGGCCGCACGATACCGATCGACTGGTCCCCATGGATGACGGCCTTCCTGGAGGCGGCGGTCGCGCTGAACACACCCCGCGGCAGTAGGGCGGTAAGAGAAGCGGCGGCAGTGGTTCGGGCGAACTGGCGCCGGGTGGGGCGGAACGACATGGTTGAGCTCTCCTTCCTCGGGTCAAACCGACTTTACATGATAGCGCTTGCAAAGCGGCGGCGCGCACCGGCCTGCGCCGTTCGCTAATCTAAGCTGTACGCCCTTATGCCTGACCAAATCGTAACTTTCGGTGAACTGATGCTCCGTCTCGCGCCGCCGGGCCTGGAGCGCTTCCTGCAATCTCCTCAATTCGTAGCCACGTTCGGTGGCGGCGAAGCCAACGTAGCCGTCGCGCTCGCTAACTTCGGGCTGCCGGCGGCCTTCGTGACCGCCCTGCCCGCGAATCCGATCGCGGACGCGGCCATCGCGGAACTGCGCCGCTTCGGGGTAGACACCTCGAAGATTATACGCGGTAAAGGACGCCTGGGAATTTATTACCTGGAGGCCGGCGCCAACCAGAGGCCTTCGAAGGTGATCTATGACCGGGAGAACAGCGCCATCGCGCTGGCCAAACCCGGCGACATCCGTTGGGACGACGTCTTCAAGGGCGCGGGATGGTTCCACATCACGGGGATCACGCCGGCCATCAGCGCGTCGGCCGCCGATCTGGCGCTCGAATCGGTGCGCAAGGCAAAAGCCGCCGGCCTGAAGGTCTCCTGCGACCTGAACTACCGCAAGAACCTCTGGAAGTGGGGCAAGCCCGCGGTCGAAGTGATGCGCGAACTGATCAAGTCGGTGGCGATCGCCATTGCCAATGAAGAGGACGTGCAGATGGCGCTCGGCATCCAGGCCGATGTGGATGTGCACTCGGGCGAGCTCGACCCCGGCCAGTATCGCAAGCTGACCGACAAGGTGCTGGGCGAGTTCGGCGATCTCGAGGCCATTGCCATCACGCTGCGGGAATCGAAGAGCGCGTCGCACAACGGCTGGTCCGCCTGCCTCAACGACCGCAGCCAATTCCTGGTCAGCCGGCACTATGAGATCACCCACATCGTGGACCGCGTGGGGGGCGGCGACAGCTTCGCCGGCGGATTGATCTACGGCTTCCTGAAGCTGCCGGATCACCAGCAGGCGCTCGATTTCGCCGTCGCCGGAAGCTGCCTCAAGCATTCCGTCCCGGGCGATTTTAACCGCGTGACCGTGGACGAAGTGAACGCTCTGCTCAAGGGCGGCGGATCCGGACGAGTGCAGCGCTGATGACGGAAGGGCCGCGGCGCCGCGTTCGGATCCACCTGCGCGGCATCGTGCAGGGCGTCGGCTTCCGGCCCTTCGTCTACAATTTGGCGCGCGAACTCGGGCTCGGCGGATACGTCCTCAACTCCTCGGCGGGGCTGACGGCCGAGGCGGAGGGCGAAGGCGCCGCAGTGGATGAGTTCGTGCGCCGCATCCTGGAAGACGCGCCGCCGCTGGCGTGGATCCAGGAATCTGAGATTAACACTACGGCTCCGCTGGGCCAGTGCGACTTCGCGATCCGCGACAGCCTGGCGGTGACGGGCGAGTTTGCTCTCGTCTCGCCGGACGTCGCGACCTGCGATGCGTGCCACCGCGATTTCACGGACCCCGCGAACCGCCGCTACGGATATCCGTTCACGAACTGTACCAACTGCGGGCCGCGATATACCATCATCAACGACATTCCGTACGACCGGCCCAAAACCACCATGGCCGGATTCCACATGTGCGCGGAATGCCTCCGCGAATACCACGATCCGGGCGACCGCCGCTTTCACGCGCAGCCGAACGCGTGTCCGGTTTGCGGTCCGTCGCTCTCGGGGGAAATCGGCGAGGCGCGCCGGCGGCTGGCGGCGGGAGAGGTGCTGGCCATCAAGGGGCTGGGCGGATTTCACCTGGCCTGCGATGCCCGCAACGCGGCGGCCGTGGAACAACTGCGCCGCAGGAAGCGCCGCAGCGATAAGCCGTTCGCCCTGATGGCGCGCGACCTCCGGGCGGTTGAAACGCTTTGCTTGGTGACGGAACGCGACCGGGCGGCGCTCGAAGGCCCGCGGCACCCGATTGTCGTCCTGCGCGGCCTCGAGACGCTGCCCGGGGTGGCGCCGAACAACCGAACGCTGGGCGTGATGCTGCCGTACACGCCGCTGCATCACCTCCTCTTCGAGGGCGCTCCGTACGACGCGCTGGTGATGACCAGCGGCAATCTCAGCGAGGAGCCGATTGTGGTCTCGAACGACGAGGCCCTCACTCGCCTTGGCGGCGTGGCCGACTGGTTCCTGCTGCATAACCGCGACATCTACATGCGTGTGGACGACTCGGTGGTCCGCACGTTCGAGGGTGCGGAGCGCGTGCTGCGCCGCTCGCGCGGCTTCGCGCCCGAGGTGATGGACCTGGGCCGCGAAGTGCCCGAACTGCTGGCGTGCGGCGGCGAATTGAAGAACGCCTTCTGCCTGACCAAGGGGCGGCACGCCATCCTCAGCCAGCACATCGGCGACCTGGAGAACTACGAGACGCTGGTGTTCTTCGAGGAAACGCTCGCCAACCTGAAGAAGCTGTTCCGGGTAACGCCGCGCGCGGTGGTTCACGACCTCCACCCGCAATACCTCAGCACCCGGTACGCGTTGAACCTGGACCTTCCGAAGATCGGTGTTCAGCACCACCAGGCTCACATCGCCAGTTGCATGCTCGAGAACGGCCTCTCGGGCGAAGTCATCGGGGTGGCCTTCGACGGAACCGGCTACGGCACCGACGGCGCCATCTGGGGCGGGGAATTCTTTGCGGGCGGTTACGCAGGCTTCGAACGCCGCGCCCATTTCCGTTATGTCGCGCTGCCGGGGGGAGACGCGGCGATCCGCGCGCCGTGGCGGATGGCAGCGAGTTACCGGATGGATGCCTTCGGCCCGGATGTTTTAGACGAGCCGCGGGAGCGCATCGTGCGTCAGATGATCGAGCGGAAGATCAACACGGTGCAGACCTCCTCGTGCGGGCGCCTGTTCGATGCGGTGGCCTCGATGATCGGGCTGCGGCACGAAGTGAATTTCGAAGGGCAGGCGGCTATCGAGTTGGAGATGATCGCAGACGAGGCGGTGGAAGACTCGTACCCGTTCGCCTTCGAGGGCGAGTGCATCGACTTCCGGCCGGTGATCGAGCGGATCGCGCGAGAGACGGCGGAGAGGCCGGTGATTTCAGCGAGGTTTCACAATACGGTGGCGGCGGCGATTGTCGAGACCTGTCTGCGGATCCGGGGTGAATCGGCGCTGAGGCGGGTTTGCCTGAGCGGCGGCACGTTTCAGAATGTGCTTCTCGTTTCGCGGGCGGCGGCAGGGCTGCGAAGGAACGGGTTCGAGGTGTTTCTACACGCCAAGGTGCCACCGAACGATGGAGGCATCGCGTTGGGTCAGGCGGCGATGGCGGCGGCACGACCGGAAGTTTAGACACTCTCCGGTGTAGGGTGCGTATAGGGGGCGCGATAAGGACGGCGCAGAATGCGGTTTGCCTCGTCGTCGCCGATGACGCGCTGCGCCTTGGGATCCCAGGCAAATGTGCGGCCGAGGTTTAGCGACAGGTTCGCCATGATGCAGCTCGAAGTCGAGATATAACCCTCTTCGATGTCTGCGACGGGGCGTCCACGGGTCGCGATCGCAGCCAGGAAATCCTGCATGTGGTGACGGATCGCCGGAGCGCAATGCTTTTCGAGGTCTTTCTCGGTTTTGTCCTCGGGGTACTGTTCCAGCTCGTAAGTCACGTCCTGATGGATCGGCTCAACGCCCTTGACCGCCGGAATGAAATCGTAGCTGTAGACGCTCGCTTTGAGGGTGCCCTTGTCACCATACATGGTGGCACCCCAGGTGTATTTGGGATCGGGAGGGTCGCCCCAGGTGCGGTGCTGCCAGATGATCTTCAGGTCGTCGTAGTCGAACGTGGCGGTCTGGGTATCGGTGATGTTCGCCTTGCTCGCTTTGTCCACCAGGATGCCGCCGCTCGATGAAATGCGCTTGGGCCAGCCGAGGCCGAGCATCCAGCGGACCATATCGAACATGTGGATGCACATGTCGCCCACGATGCCGTTGCCGTACTCCATGAAAGCGCGCCACCCGCGAGGATGGTCCCAGCGGTTGTACGGACGCATGGGCGCCGGTCCGGTCCACATCTCGTAGTCGAGATTGGGCGGCGGAGCGGTATCCGGCGGGTTGCCGGAGGCGCGCATGTGGTAGTAGCAGTAAATCTCGACGAGGCCGATCTTGCCGAGCTTGCCTTCACGGATGACCTTGTTGCGCGCATCGACCAGGTGGGGCGTGCTGCGGCGCTGGGTGCCGATCTGCACCACGCGCTTATACTTGCGCGCGGCGGCCAGCATCGCCTGGCCTTCGATGACGTCGACGCTGATGGGCTTCTGGCAATAGACGTCGGCGCCGGACTTGACGGCTTCGATCATCGCCAGCGCGTGCCAGTGATCGGGCGTACCCACGAGGACGATGTCGAGATCCTTCTCGGCGAGCATCTTGCGGTAGTCGGAATAGGTGCGGGGCTTCTTCTTCGAGACCTGGCGCGTGGACACCAGTTCCGCCGCGTCGGCCAGCATGTTGCGGTCGACGTCGCAGAGCGAAACCACATCGACTGGCGAGACCTGGATCAGCCGCAGCAGGTCGGTCTTGCCGTACCAGCCGGTACCGATGAGCCCTACGCGCAGCGATTTTTGCTGGGCATAGTCCAGTGCCGAGAGGCCCAGCCCGGCGGCGCCGGTGTATAGAAATTGGCGGCGATTCATGACGGAAGGAAGTATATCGCAGCGAAGCGGGGAAAGAAACGCCGCCGGCTCTCTCCGCGCTCATCGGAGCGGTCAGGCGGAGTACCGAGGCAACCTGGCCGGGCCGCCGTCGAGGTCGAGTTTCCGGGCGACGAAGCTGAGCAGGTCTTTCAAAGAGACGACAGCCACCAGATGGTCGCGGTCCGTAACCAGCAGGCGGCTGACACCCCCGTCCCGCATCTTGGAAAGTACCTTGAGGGCATCGGTGTCCGGACTTACGGTGTTCTCCTCCGAGCACGGATGGACGACCTCCTCCACCCGGTGAGTCGTCCACTGATCTTTCGGGATCTGCTTCACGTCCTTCGTAGTGACGCAGCCTGCGAGGTGATCGGATTCCTTCACGACCGGGAACATCTTGAAGTCGTAGCGGAACAGGTAATCGTCAACCAGCCGCTGGATCGAGATGTCCGCGGGAACGGTAACCGGCTGAGTATGCATGAATCGTTGGACCGGCTCGCCGGCCAGAGCCTGCTGCAGCACCACCTGCTGGTAAGAGGCTTGCGAGGCGCCACGCAGGAACATGCCGATGAGGAAGTACCACACCGCGGAGATGAAGTCTCCGAAAAACAGCCGGTACACGCCGAGGGCCATCAGAAGAATTCCGAAGCCGGATCCGATCGTGGAGGCGATGCGGGTCGCGCGCCCGACATCCTTCTGGAAGTGCCACAACGCCGCACGCAAGACGCGGCCACCGTCCAGCGGAAAGGCGGGAATCAGGTTGAATGCGGCGAGGATCCAGTTGATCCATGCGAGATACAGAAGGACCCCGGCCGCTTGCGGTCCCCAATCTCCGGCCCGCGCCGCCTGCGCCAATACGTAGAAAATACCGCCCAGGGCGATGCTGCTCAGCGGCCCGGCGATCGCCATGAGGAACTCGACTTTAGGGCTTTGCGGCTCGGCCCCCATCTCGGCGACGCCGCCGAACACGAACAAAGTGATTCCATGCATGGGCAGATCGAACCGCCGCGCAACCAGCGAGTGGAAAAGCTCGTGAATTACGATGGAAAGGAAGAGGCCGGCGGCTCCGACGACACCCATCCACCAGTATGTGCCGGCCGTAAGCCCCGGGGCCACCGCGGGAAAGACACCCACTGCCAGCGACCAGGTCACCAGAGCGGCAATGATGAGCCAGCTCGCATCCACCCGTACTTCGAAGTCGAATAGCTTGAAAAGCGTAACTCTGCGACCGAACATGAACCAGTCCCCCACTTCCATCGTAGTCCCCGGCTCGAATAGGGCCGTTGCTCCTATGTGCCCTTCGCCACGCTGCGCTCGTGACGTATGAGCCCCCACACTGGTCCGAGGATTGCTATTCTTGTGCGGGATGGCACATCACGGTTGGGAATCGCCCCTCGACGGACGGCGTGTCCTTCTGAATGAGCAGGTGGTGCGCGGCCTGCGGATGCTGGCAATCGAGGGATTTATCGCGCTGCCGAAGCGAGGGATCGAGGTTGGGGGAATCCTCGGCGGGGAGCAACGAAACGGGGATGTGGAGATCGAGGGCTTCGAGGAAGCACCTTGTGAGCACCGCTACGGCCCTTCCTACGCGCTGAGCGAGACCGACCGGGCAAAGCAGAGCGAGTTACTGGCGAAGCGGCGCGGCGGGAAGCCGCCGGTACTCGGGTTCTTTCGGAGCTTCACTGCGCGCGATCCGGTCATCGAAGAGGCCGATGAGGCATTCGTTCGCGAGCATTTCCCGCAGGGGGATTTCTTATACCTGATGCTTCAGCCGCAATCCGCCGACAAGTGCCTGGCGAGTTTTCGGTTCTTTCGCGACGGCCAACTGCAACCCGAGACGGACGATCCTCCGTTTCCGTTCGACCCTGGCCAGATGCCGGTGATGGAACCGGAACCAGAAGAGAAACCGGCGCCAACGCTGCCACCCTCGTACCGTAGCCGGGTACAGGGAGCGGGTCAGGCCGTGCCGGCGTGGGCCGCGGAGCCCGCTCCCCGGCGCTTGCGATGGTGGATCCCGGCGCTGGCCTGCCTGCTCGCGGTTTTGGGTGGAGCAGCCATCTACGAGTTATGGACGGACATGCGTCAGCCGCGTTGGACGGAGTTGCATCTGGACGCGCGTCCGGTCGCCGGGCGGCTGGAGGTGAGTTGGGACGCCAATGCGCCGCGCGCGCTCGACGCCACGCGGGGTTTGCTGGCGGTGACCGATGGAGACGCGCACAGCGAGATCGCGCTCGATCCGGCGCAGATCCGCGCCGGAACATACGCGTACACGCCCTCGCACAGGGACGTGGCGATGCGATTGATCCTGTATGCGAAGAGCCTGGGGGTGGCGGGAGACGCGGTTCGGGTTGAGCTTGCGAATTCGCCAGCCGCGCCGGCGCCCGTGCCAACACCGACGGAAGCGGACCGCACGGTGTCCCCGCCGCCGCCCCCCGCGCCACCGGCGGAGACCGCTGCCGCGGTGGCCGCCGCAGTGCCGCCTGCCCCATTGCACAAGGTGCAGCCGAGGATTCCGCCGGGGATCCGGGCGCGGATCAGCGGGCAGGTAGTGATTCCGGTGGAGGTTGAAGTAAGTGCCCGAGGGCGGGTGGTGCGCGCCGTGGCCGAAACCGCGGAGGGTGACAGCGTGCATCGTTACCTGGCCGAACAGGCGCAAGAAGCCGCGCGAAGTTGGACGTTTGTACCGGCCCGCACGAGGAAGGGAGCGCCGGTGGTGGCCAGCAGGACGATTCAGTTCGTGTTTACGCAGTGACCGCGCGCGACAGAATCAGGCACGTCCATATTTTCCTAACTGCTCCATCGGGCTTCCGAGCGACTGCCTGGTGTTGTGCATGTCCGACCAAAGGTCGCCGACCCCGGCGATGCGGGCCGCCATCGTCCGCATCGTAAACGTGCGGGGCGCGGCCTGGCCTAGTTCGACCTCCTCCCAGGTGCACGGGGCGGAGACGGGCGCGCCCGGTTTCGCGCGCACGGCGTAAGCCGCCGCGAACGTGGCGCTGTAGGCATTGCGCCGGGTGTCGATGAGAATGCGTCCGCCGCGGCCGGCCTTACTGAACTCCTGCGTGAGCCGCTCCGGATAAAGCCTGACCAGCATCCCGCCGACGCCGTGTGCGAACCCGAGGACCTCGGCGAATCCGGACTTTCCGTCGAGCGGAACGACGATGTGGAACCCCTTGGAACCCGATGTCTTGACCCAGCATGCGAGGCCGATCTCCCGGAGAAGGTCGCGGAGCGCGAGCGCTGCCGCGCGCAATCCATCCGGCTGATCTTCGGGCGGGTCCAGGTCGAAAACGCAGATGTCGGGCTGGTACAGATTCGGCCTTCGTGACGTCCACACGTGCGGCGTGATGCAATTCTGGTTGACCAGCCAGAGGAGGGATCGCGTATCGCAGATGATCGGATGGTGCACCGTCCCACCCTTCTTCGGGACCTCGACACGCTCCAGCCACTCGGGGAAGCCCCTCGAGACGTCCTTCTGAATGAAGCCCTTCTCGCCAATGCCGCGTTGGTATCGCTCCATAGTAACCGGCCGGCCGCAAAGATATGGCAGCATGAATGGCGCGATCGACTCGTAGTACGAGGCAAGATCGCGCTTGGTGATCCCGTCGCCGGGGAACAGCACCTTATCGGGGTGGGTGATCACGGCGGCTTACGGCACGGTCTCGTACGGCTTCAACTGCCCGGCGATCTTGGCCTTGTCTCCCACCACCACAATGGTCATCTTCGATGGCACAATGTAGCTCTCCGCCGCTCGCTGGATCTCCTGCGGCGTCACCGCCATGACCTTCTGCACGTAGCTCGAAAGGAAAGACCGGTCCAGTCCCTGCGAGTCGACGAAATGCAGTTGCGCGATCACGGCATCGGGGCTCACCGTGTTCTTCAAGACGAAAACGCCGGCGAGATAGTTCTGAATGCCCTTCAATTCCTGTGCCGGGGGAGGCTCTTTGCGGAGGCGGTCTATCTCGTAGAAGATCTCCTTGAGCGACGGCCCGGTGACGGCGGTCGTGACGTCCGCCACCTCGAGCCAGTACGCCAGGTGCCTTCGTGTTGCGACCTGGCTGTATGGCGAGTATGTATAGCCTTTCTGTTCGCGAATGTTGGAGGTGATGCGGGAGGCGAACGAACCGCCCAACAAGGAGTCCATCACGTCGAGCACAACGTAGTCAGGGCTGGAGGGTTCGGCCACGGGCAGCCCCATATAGAGCGTGGATTGTTCGGCGCCGGGCCGGTCGATCAACTGCAGAGACCGGCTCTTTACCGGCTTCGCGGGCACGTCGGCAGGCGCCTTCCCCGCTTTCCAGCCGCCGAATGAATCGGTAATCGCCTTCTTCAATCCCGGGTCGAGCTTGCCGGCCACATACAGGTGAGTTCTCGACGCTGCAAAATTGGCGCCGTAGAACGCCTGAACCTCTTCGATGGTGTAGCCCTCGAGCGCGGTCTCCTTCGGATAGACTCGCCCATAAGGATGATTCGGGAAGAGCGTCTGCAGGAACCTTTCGCGCGCCAGGGCGCCGGGCCGCGATCTTTCAACGGCCAGGTCCCGCCCGAGGTCCGTCTTGAGCCGCGCCAGTTCCGAGGAGGGCAGCGCGGGGTGCTGGAGCACGTCGGCGAGCAGCACGACGAAGCGAGGCCCGAATTCGGAGAGCACAACCCCGCCCGCGGTCGTGAACTCTGCGCCGGCGTCCACTTCCATCTGACCGCCCATACCGGCGGCCTCGCGCGCCACCTGCCCGGCGGGCCGCGTCGCGGTGCCTTCTTTCATGAGCAGGGCGTTGAGCCTCGAAATCCAGACCTGGTCCGCCGGTTCGTTGACCCCGCCCGCATTCACATAGCAGCGGATGGCCACCTTCGGCACGCTGCCATACGGCACGAGCGTGACCTTCATCCCGTTGGGCAAAGTGAAATCATCGGTGGCCGGAAGACGGAACGGTTTGGGCGCCGTTCCCGGGGGCGGCGTTTCCTTCGCTGCGAACAAAGCCGCGGCGGCGGCGCAAAGGATGGCAATCCTCAGAATCGGTCTCATTTCTTTTTCTCGCCTCCGGCGCCGGCCGGTTTCGCGCCCGGCTCGATTTCCAACACTGTACGATTGGTCTTCCGCAGGTACTCGCGCGCCGTCTTCTGGATCAATTCAGGGGTGACCTTCCGGAATTCGGCCTCGAGAGTATTGATGCGTGACGGATTATCGTCGAACAGCGCGAAACAGGCCAGCATATTGGCGCGGCCGAAGCCGCCGAACTGCGTCATGGAATCGTACAGGTTCGAGCGCAGCTTCGTTACATTGCGTTCCAGCACGGCCTCATTCACCGGTTTCGACTGCAAGCCGTCGATGACGCTGTCGGCGGCCGATAGGATCTGGTCCGCCTTGACGTTGGGGTCGTAGATGAGCGATACGGTCCAAAGCATAGGACCGAAATAGTCGAACATGTCGCCCAGATCGGCGTTGATGCCTGCCGACACGCTGCCCGTGAAGCCGCGTTTTTTGACAAGCTCCTGGTAGAGCAGACTGTCGTCGCCCTGCGCCAGTATCTGGTCGAGCAGACCCATGGCATAATACTCGGGCGAATTGCGCGGCGGCATGTGGTAGGCGAAAGCCAGGGCCGGACGGTTGGCCAGGGGG
Organism: Bryobacterales bacterium; assembly: GCA_963778675.1. Lineage (GTDB taxonomy): Bacteria > Acidobacteriota > Terriglobia > Bryobacterales > Bryobacteraceae > CAWCDJ01. The sequence goes on along the minus strand of CAVZVI010000013.1, from coordinate 171,354 downwards.
TCCTTTCGCGACGCCGTTTTCTCCTTCCGCTGCTCCGGCTCAGTCAGATCGGGAGGGGGTGGGAGCTTCGAGGCCGGTACCGGACCGAAGTATTTCGCGATCATGGCCTTCGCCTCGGCCGGATCGAAATCGCCCACCACGGCAAGTGCGGCATTGTTGGGTGCGTAGTAGGTCTTGAAGAAGCTTTGCACCTCTTCGAGTTTCGCTCCCTCGATGTCCCGCAGCTCGCCGTAAAAGTTGTGCGAGTTATACCAGTTCTGGTTCGCGTATTGCGGCATCCACAGCCACGGAAAGCCGCCGTACGGCTGGTTCAGGACGTTCACTTTGACCTCGTTGCTCACCACGCCCTGCTGGTTTTTCAGGTTTTCCTCGGTTACGGCGAGACCTTTCATGCGGTCCGCTTCGGCCCATAACGCAGTCTCCAGCTTGTTGGAAGGGAGCAACTCGAAGTAGTTGGTGAAATCGAAGCGGGTTGAGCCATTCAGAATGCCGCCGTTGGCCTGCACCAGCTTGATGAACTCCATTTTTCCGAGATTCTGCGAACCTTGAAACATCATGTGCTCGAAAAGATGGGCGAACCCTGTCCGGTCTTTAGGCTCTACGCGGAACCCGATGCGGTAATAGACTGCGGTGACCACCGTTGGCGCCGTTGCATCGGGCGAGAGAATGACTCGCAAGCCGTTCGGAAGCTTGTAATACGTGACCGGGACCGTAAAGCTGTCACGCTCGCCGGCAGCGAAGGCCACCATGGCCAGGACGCCAAGCACAGCGGCCACCCGGGCCCTGCGAAAGTGACTCCTGAGATGATGACGCACGCGATCTCCTTTCAGGTTGGATTGACTAATTGTACGTCAGGGCCGCTACTTCGAAGCAATGTAGTCGATCAGCGTGTCGATGTCGCGGTCGGTCAGCCAGCCGCGGAACGCGGGCATCAAAGCGCCGCCGAATTTCACCCGCACCTTGATGTACTCGCGGTTCGGCTTCATCCTGGCGATCGGCATCTGGGCGCGCTGGAAAAGCTGGTAGAAGCTGGGGCCGAACTTCCTGGACTTTTGCCGGTCGATGTCATGACAGACCGCGCAATTCTCGCGGTACAACGCCTGGCCGATCCGCAGGTGGTTCTTCTCCCAGGGTATCGGGGGCCGGCCGGCGCCCGCGAGTAAGGCGGCGAAAAGCAGAGTCAGGGCGCAGTTCCTGATCACGTTTCTCCCCTTTGCTGGACATCAACGGCGCCGGCGCGGCGCATCGCGTCGGTCGCCTGGGCGGCCTGGTTGCCGCGGCAGCGGACGCGCAGGCACATCGAGCCTGGGCCGGGTTCCGGGACCGGCGCGCTCCTGTCGCGCCTGCGGATGAGGCCGCTCTCCCAAAGGAACCAGCCGAACGTTGCCACGATCGCGCCAAGCATGGTCATCTCATAGGTGATGACGCCAGTCGCCCACAACGAGAAGATCGGCATGCCGCCGGTGACCAACCTGTAATCATGCTGTGTCCACCAGATAAATGCGGTCGCGAGCGCGCCGAACAGGATGGCGCCGCTCACGGAAGCCAGGGACATGCGGCTGTGGCGGTCCAGCACGCCGCGCGGGAAACTCAGGGGCTCCTCGGAGAAGATATCCAGGTTGGCGGTTCCGATGCCGCTTGCCCGCAGCGACCGGATGGCCGCCGAGGCCGCATCCTTCTCGCGGAATTCGCCGATCAAGTACATGATCAGTCGTCCTCCTGCGGGTGCGGCCGGAACTCCCAGACGGCGATGATGGGGAACAGCTTCGCGAAGATCATGTAGAGCATGGCCATCGCGGCAAAGGTGGCCGCCGTGATGGCGACCTCGATCCATGTGGGCTTGTATATTCCGGAAGCGGCGGGCAGCCGCGGGTTAGCGAGAGTCGGCACAACGATCACGAAGCGTTCGATCCACATACCGATCAGCACCGAAACCGATGCGATGGTGGCGCTGGTGATCGTACGCAGCCGGCGGATGCCGAGGAGAACGAAAGGAACGGCGAAATTGAGGAAGATCATGGTCCAGAAGTACGGAGCGAACGGTCCCCGCGTCCGCGCGCCGAAGACGGCCATCTCTTTCGGATCGTTGCCGTACCAGACCGTCAGGTTTTCAGCGATGGTGAAGTAGAACCACAACAGGCACATGAGCAGCAGCAGTTTGGCCAGCCGGCTGAAATGGTGGTTCGTGAGATAGTTTTCGAGGCGCAGCACCTTGCGGATTATGGCCATGGCCAGAATCAGCGCGGCGATCCCGCTGAATATGGCGCCCGCCACGAAGTACGGGCCGAAGATCGTGCTATGCCACATGGGCGCCACCGCCATGGCGAAATCCCAGGCGACCACGGTGTGCACCGAAACCGCCACCGCCAGGATGATGCACGCCATCAGCTTCATGGCGCGCTCGAGCGCATGCCACTCCCGGTCGCTGCCGGTCCAGCCGAGGGAGAGCGCGCGATAGAGCCTGCGCCGCCAGGGCGTGTTGTGCTCGGCGAGCTGCGCCATATCGGGGATCAGGGGCAGGTAGAGATAGACGACGCTGCCTGTCACGTACGTGACGATCGCCGTGAGATCCCAAAGCAGCGGGGACCGGAAATTGGGCCAGAGCAGCCGGGAGTTCGGATACGGCAGCAGCCAGTAAAACAGCCAGGCGCGCCCCAGGTGGATGATCGGGAACATGCCGCCGATCATCAGGGCGAAGACCGTGATGGCCTCGGCGGCGCGCGTCACGGGCTTGCGCCAGGCCGCGTCGGTGAGGCGAAGAATGGCGGAGATCAGCGTGCCGGCGTGGGAAATGCCGATCCAGAAGACGAAATCGACGATATAGAATCCCCAGAACACGGGCCGCTGGAGCCCCGTGACGCCCATTCCGCGGCGGAGTTGGAAGCCCCACGCAATCAGGCCGGCGGCGCCGACGATAAAGGCGACCAGGGTCGCCAGCATGTACCGGCGGCTGACGCGCGAAAGCGGCCGGAACAGGTCTTCGCGGATCCGGTTATAAGTCAGAAGCTCGGGCGCGGCAGCCATGACTTACTTCACCTTTTGCAGATAGAACACCTTCGGCTTGGTGCCTAACTCCTCAAGCAGGCGCGTGGCGCGCCCGTTCCCGGCGAGGCGCGACACCTTGCTGTCGGGGTCGTTGAGATCGCCGAAGACCATCGCCTCGGCCGGGCAGGATTGAACGCACGCCGGCTGAACGTCGCCATCGGCGAGCCGGCGGCCTTCCTGCGCCGCGTTCTCTTTGCCGCGCTTGATCCGCTGGATACAGAACGTGCACTTCTCCATGACGCCGGCCGGGCGCACCGACACATCGGGGTTGTGCTGCAGAGGCAGCGGTTCAGGCCACTCCGGAGCGAACCAGTTGAAGTAGCGGACCGTATAGGGGCAGTTATTGGCGCAGTAAAAAGTGCCGACACACCGGTTGTAGACCTGAACGTTGAGCCCCTCCTGGTTGTGATATGTCGCGTAGACGGGACACACGGGTTCGCAGGGCGCTTCGTCGCATTGCTGGCACAGCACCGGCATGTATTTGACCTTCACATCCGGGAACTCGCCTTCGTAATAGCGGTCGATCCGAATCCAGTGCGCGGTGCGGCCGTTGGCCGCCTGCTCGGGAGTCGACACGGGCAGGTTGTTCTCGGCGTGGCACGCGACCACGCAGGCTTCGCAGCCGGTGCAACGGTCCAGGTCGATCGCCATCCCCCAACGGTGTTCCATAAGTCTCCTTCGATTACCTGTAGGCCAGCCCTCTTTCCTGCCGGTCCTGCGTCGAAAACTGCGTCCACCCGCGCGGGCCGCCGGCGCGCGAGAGACGAACCCGGGTCGCGCCCGGCACGAGGGCGCCGGTCGACTTCTCCCAAACCGGCGCCAGGATCGAAAGCGGGCTGGCGCCGCGGCCGGACGCGTACCGGGAATAGTGTGAATGCCCGTCGCCGATCGCCATGCTGACGACGCCCGGGACCGCGCCGGGGTGGATATACGCAGGCGCTTCCAACGACCCGTGCGGAGACTCCACGCGGACCGTGTCGCCGTTGGCGACCTGCAATTTCGCCGCGGTTTTGGGATCGATCTCGACAGGCAGACCCCAGATGGCGCTCGAAACCGGGTCGGGCAGTTCCTGCAGCCAGGGCAGGTTCGCGCCGCGGCCATCCTGGAACTGCAGCGACGGGTACGGCTGGAAGTGGTACGGATATTGGGCGGGGTCGCCCTCGAAATGCGCGGATGAGAGTTCGAGCGCGACGGCACTGGCTCGCGGGAGCACCGGCGAGGACGGCTCCAACCAGATGCCTCCTTCGCGCGCTGCATCGTCATAAGTCGCGCCGCCTGTGAGCATAGGATCGACGATGTCCTTTGGAGTGGGCGGCTGGTACGCGACACCGAGCTTCCGGGCCAGTCCGGCAAGCGTGGTCTCGACGGCGCGCGTGTCGTACAACGGCTCGACGAAGGGAGTGGCTACGGCAGCAGCCGGCCGCACCGAGACCGCCGGAACGACCGCCATTTCGGATTCAAGCGGGTGGTGATCCGGCAGCAGGAGGTCGGACCACGCGGCGGAGTCGTCCAGGAAGGGCCCAAAGGCGATCACGAGCTCGGCACGCGCCAGCGCGTCCGCAACGCCGGAGGATCGCGGCATCGTGTAGATGGGGTTCGACCCGTCGATCAGCACTACCTGGGCCCGGGCGAGGGATTCCACGACGCCGTGATTCCCGGGCGGCGCGCTGAGGTCCGCGGGGGCCAGTACGCCTCCGGGCTTGCCGGCGACCCCGAGCATGAGGTTGACGTAATGAGACGCCACGATCGCGTCCACCGAGTTGGTGTGAACTACGGACGCTCCGGCGATCACAAGCGGTGCTTCCGATTCCCCCAACTCCTGCGCGATCTGCCGGACGCGTTCTTGTTTGAGTCCGCAGGAGGCGATGAGTGCGGCGGAATCGGCCGTCTGAAAGGCGGCGGCGACCGGCTTCGGAAGCGCCTCGCGATTCCGCGCCAGACCGGCATCGAGTAACATCCGTCCGACAGCGGCCAGGAACTGCGCCTCCGAGCCGGGACGGAGAGGCAACCAGCGGTCGGCGGCGGCCGCCGTGATCGAGAGACGCGACTCGGCATGTACGAGCTGGCCGCGGACATTGCGCCGCCCCTGCCGGAAGGCGCCGAACTGACGCGCGTAGTAAACGGGGGAAGCCCAGCCGCCCAGGAAATCGGCGCCTACTCCGAGCGTATATTGCGCGCGAGCCAGGTCGTAGACCGGCAAGCCGTGCCAGCCGAAAACCATCTCGGCAGCCTTGCGTTCCGCGGCGTAGTCGGTGATGGAGCAGGCCACCGGTGCGGGCGCCCCGATCGCCTGGGTGAAACGCTGGATCGCGAGAGAGCGCGTGCCCACCTGGGACCCGCTGAGGAAAGCGATTCGTGAGGGATCAGCGGCGCGCACCCGGGCGATCTTTTCGGCTGCCTGCGCGATGGCTTCGTCCCAGGAGACGGCTGTAAACTGCCCCTGGCCGCGCTGGCCGGTGCGCCGCATCGGGCTGCGCAGGCGGTCGGGGTGGTAGAGCGACTGAACGGAAGCCTGGCCCCGCGCGCAGAGGTGGCCGCCGGAAATCGGGTCGAGCGGATTTCCTTCGATTTTCTTGATCGCCGCGATGCGCTCGCGGAGCGGCTCGCCGTTGCGCTCGACGGTGCGGACGCCAGCCATGATGCGCACCAGCGTGCCGCATCCCGCTCCGCACTCAACGCACACCGCGGGATGCCACTGTTCCTCACCGGGAACGATTTCGTGCTCGGGCACGAGCAGGGGAATGAGCCTGTCGGTCTTCTTGCCGCAGCCGCCCACCGCGCCGGCGGAGGTGGCGGAAAGGATCTTGAAGAAGTTGCGTCGATCCATGGGTCAGCGGCGCCTCAGTAGTGGCATGCGGCGCAGTCCTCCGTCGCTTTGTACTGCCGGTGGCAGCTTACGCACGTGCCCATGTTGTGCTTCACCAATAACTCGGCGGTGGTGGCCTGTGTCATGTCTCCGTGGCACGTGGCACAGGCGATCCTGGCGCGGGCATGCGGGGCGTGCTGAAACTTCACGAGTGCTTCCTGCGGGAAGCCGTAGACGCGCTGCCAGGGGACTTCGCGCTTGTTCGCGGCGAAGGCCGCCAGTTTCTTGATCTCAGGTTTAGCGGTCGCCACCTTCGCATGGCAAAGCATGCACTGGCGAACCGAAGGAATCGTGGCGGCGGCGCCGGTATCGGCGGTGATGTGGCAATCGAGGCACTGCAGACCGAGCGCGATATGTTGCTTATGTGAGTACGCGATCGGCTGGACCGGCGGCGCCGCGGCCGCTTTCGCAATCAGGATACAGATAATCGTTGCCGCCCTCCGCAACAGCTCCCCCTACGGACCGGAATCCCCTCGGTGCCGTTTGTGTGTGTGATGCAGACGGAAGTCTATCACACGAGGGCATTCGGTCGACTTCTTCACGCAAATTCTGTAACGGTATTTGCGACCGGCGAAGCGCCCCTGTATAATCGTCCCGAACCGTTCCTGCGGGATGCTCTGAGACTGATGCGAAACTGGGGCCTGTCCGTCATACTGCGTTTGGCGCTTGGAATTTACGCAATCTGTGCGATTCCGGCGGCCCACGCGGCTCACTCTGCGCTCGAGGAGCAGTTCGCACAAACCGTACACCCTTTCATTACCCGGTATTGTTTCGGCTGCCACAGCGGCGCTACTCCGGCCGCTCAGTTCGATCTGAAGGCCTATTCGACGATGGACGCGGTGGTTCGGGACAGTTCCCGCTGGAGCTTGGTTCTTGAAAAACTCGCCGCCAAGCAGATGCCGCCGGCGCCTGTACCCCAGCCGCCCGAAGAGAGCCGGCAACAGGTGATCGACTGGATTAAGGCCATGCGGTCGAGCGAGGCGCAAAAGAACGCCGGCGATCCGGGGCTGGTGCTGGTGCGCCGGTTGAGTAATGCCGAATACAACTACACGATCCGCGACCTGACGGGCGTGGATATCCGCCCGACACGGGAGTTCCCGGTCGATCCTGCCAATACGGCCGGATTCGACAATTCCGGCGAGTCCCTATCCATGTCGCCCGCCCTGCTGAAGAAGTACCTGCAGGCCGCCCGCGACGTGGCTGACCACATGGTGCTGAAGCCCGACGGGTTCGACTTCGCGCCCTATCCGATGCTCGTCGAAACGGACCGCGACAAGTACTCGATCCAACGGATCGTGGACTTCTACGAAAGCCAGCCCACCGACTATGCCGATTACTTTCAGGCGGCATGGCGCTTCAAATACCGGTCTGTTCTGGGTGAGCCGAACGCAACGTTGGCCAGCGTCGCGGCGGAATCGAAGGTGAGCCCGAAGTACCTGCCGATGGTCTGGGGGATCATCGAGGAGGCTCCGGAGGCGGCGAGGCGGGAGGTCGGGCCGATCGCCAAGCTGCAAGCCATGTGGCGCGCACTGCCGGCGCCCGGCGGAAGTCAGCCGAGCCTGCTGCGAGCGAAATGCGTGGAGATGCGCGATTTCGTGGTCAGGATCCGGAATCATACGGCCATGCAATTCGCGGCACCGGTTGTGCAAGGATTGCCCGCCGGATCGCAGCCTCTGTTGGACTGGAAGTACCTGCAGTTCAACTCCCACCGCAGGGACTTCGACCCCACCGCTCTACGCAACGACACCGATCCACCCCCGGTGGTTCCGGTAATCCCGCGCTTCCCGGGTTTGCACCGGGAAGCGGCGCCGCACTGGGCCGCCGTCATGGCGAAAGCCCGCGCCGGCGATCCCGATCTGGTTGTGCCCGCCGCCGAGCGCAGCCGCTATGAAGCCTCGTTCGCGCGCTTTGCTTCCGTTTTCCCGGACACCTTCTACGTCAAGGAGCGAGGCCGCTATTTTCCGGACGATTCCGAGGACAAGGGACGTCTTCTGAGCGCGGGTTACCACAACGTGATGGGTTATTGGCGCGACGACACTCCGCTGATGGAGTTGATTCTCGACGACAACGGGCAGAAGGAACTGAACAGGCTCTGGGATGAGTTCGACTTCATCGCCGATTACACGGCTCGCACGTGGGATCAGTACTATTTCAATCAGAGCGGCGAAGTAGAGGGCAGGGGTGCGGAATCCGGCCGGCCGCGCCCGCTGGATAAGAAGGTCAATGACCCATCGGTGATTTTCGCGTTGCGGGAAGAGTATGTCGCGAAGGCCGAAGCGAGCAATAACCCGGTCGCTGTGCTGGCGATCCGCAACCACTTCCAGCGGGTCAACGACACGATCCGGCGCGTGGAACGCATGCGGGCAGATGCCGAGCCCCGCCAGTTGGATGCCCTGCTCCGATTCGCGGCGCGCGCCTACCGCAGACCCCTATCGAATGCAGAACGCGCGGACATATTGGCCTTTTACCGCAAGCTTCGCGAGAAGGACGGGCTGACGCATGAAGACGCCATCCGCGATTCGATCGTCAGCGTACTGATGTCGCCGGACTTCTGTTACCGCCTCGACCTGGACGCCCGCGTCGATCCCGATGATTCTTCAGGTGCCGCCAGCGGCGTACGGCCCCTCTCCGGCTACGCCCTCGCCAGCAGGCTGAGCTATTTCCTCTGGTCGAGCATGCCGGATCAGGAATTGCTGGCCCACGCGGCCGCCGGTGACCTGCAGAAGACGGACGTCCTGATCGCACAGGCCCGCCGCATGCTGAAAGATGAGAAGGCAGCCGGCCTGGCAACCGAATTTGGCGGCAACTGGCTGGACTTCCGCCATTTTGAACAGGACAACTCGGTCGATCGCCAACGCTTCCCCAGTTTCAATAATGAACTGCGGGAGGCGATGTTCCAGGAGCCGATCCGGTTTATCGAGGACGTGATCCAGAACGACCGCTCGGTCCTCGACCTTCTGTACGGCAATTACACGTTCGTCAATCCCGTCCTCGCGAAGCACTACGGAATGCCCGAAATGAAGGGCAGCCTGGACCACTGGACTCGCGTCGATAATGCCGGCCGCTACGAGCGCGGCGGCCTGTTGCCGATGGCCGTCTTCCTGACGGAGAACTCGCCCGGCCTGAGGACCAGTCCGGTGAAACGCGGAAACTGGGTTGTGCGCCGCGTGCTCGGCGAGACGATTCCACCGCCGCCTCCGGTGGTGCCCGAGTTGCCTAGCGACGAAGCAAAGTCGGATCTGGCGGTCCGCGATATGCTGGCCAGACACCGGGCGAATCCGGTCTGCGCCTCCTGTCATGCGCGCTTCGATTCATTCGGCCTGGCGTTTGAAGGGTATGGACCAGTCGGTGAGGCGCGCACGAAGGACCTGGCGGGGCGTCCCATCGATGCCAACGCGGTTTTCCCCGGCGGCAGCCAGGGTGACGGATTCGAAGGCGTGCGAGACTTCATACGAGATCATCGCCAAAACGAGTACCTGGAACATCTCAGCCGGGAGTTGCTGGCCTACGCGCTGAACCGGTCTCTCCTGCTGTCCGATGACCTGACGGTCCAGCAGATGCAAAGCAGGCTGGCCGCGAACGGCTACCGGTTCTCGTCCCTTGTGGAGACCATCATCACAAGCCCGCAATTTCTGAACAAGCGAGAGTCCGAGTCACCCCCCAAACGCGATTCCGAACCAAGGAAAGGTGAATAAGATGTCCCAATCGACTGAGAACGCGGCCCGCGGCATCTCCCGCCGCACCGTTCTACGCGGCGCCGGAGTCACCATGGCCCTGCCTCTGCTTCAATCCCTTCCCGCTTTTGCCGACTCGGCGTCGCCGGCCGCCTTCCCCAAGCGCTTCGCCGTCCTCTTCATGGGAAACGGCATCAATGAGGACCATTGGAGCGCCGAAGGTTCGGGAGCCGCGATGACGCTCAGCAAGACCTTGGCGCCGCTCGAGCCGTTGAAGTCGAAGATCAATGTGATCGACGGTCTCTTCGTCAAGGCCGCCACCGGCCAGGGAATTCACCCGGCGCAGACCGGCGGGCTTCTCTCCGGCGCGCACATTCAAAAAGGGGCCATCATCCGCTCGGGTATCAGCGTGGATCAGTTGATCGCGGATCGCGTCGGCCAGGATACGCCGCAGTCCAGCATCGTTCTGGCTTGCGAGCAGCCGATGACGGGCTATCACGAGACCAACTTCTCGATGGCCTACAGCTCGCACATTTCGTGGCAGACTCCGGACTCGCCGGTCCCGGTGGAGGTCTACCCTTCGCTGGCCTTCGACAACCTATTCGAGAATCGCGGCAGCCTTCGCAACATGAGCATTCTCGACCGGGTGAAGGATCGCGCCGAGGCGCTCAGCCGGCAAATCAGCGCAAACGACAAGACCAAGCTGGATGAATATCTGACCAGCGTGCGAGAGGTCGAGAAACGCGTCGACGGCATGCGGAAGAGTAAGGACCAGGCGGACGGCCTCGCGAAGCAGCGGAACCGTCCCGCCTTTACGATGGAACGCCCGGCGAATGGCTTGCCGGAGGATCTGCGGGAGCACACCCGCCTGATGTGTGACATCATCGCCATTGCGTTCCAGACGGACAAGACCCGCGTTGCATCCCTGCTTCTGGCCCGCGACCTCTCGGCGCTCTATTATCCGTTCCTGGAGGTCCGCGACGGGCACCACGCCGCCTCGCACAACAATCTTTCGGACGGTTACGAGCGCATCTCCCGCTTCCACTTGAGCCAGCTTGCCTACCTGGCCACCAAGCTCGATAGCATGCCGGAAGGCGACGGCACCGTGCTTGATCACTCGTGCCTGATGTTTCTCTCCAACATGTGGGCCGGCCGCAAGCACGACAACACGCGGCTGCCGGTGGTGCTCGCCGGAGGCCTGGGCGGTACGCTCCAAACCGGACGCACGCTGAACTATCTCGACGCCGGCGAGGACAACCGCAAGATGTGCAGCCTGTACCTGTCGATCATGGACCGTATGGGGCTACATATCGAGAAGTTCGGCGACGCGGAGACGCGCCTCGAGCGGCTGTAGCGGGCCTTACCGTCCCGGCGCATCCACTGCGCGCACGACCAGCGCGATGTCTTCCGCGTAAACCGGCGAATCCAGGCGGACCTCCGGGCTTTCGCTGGTGGCCGCGAAAGTTCCTGCCTTGACGTCCAATCCGCTCCGCGTGTCGCGCCAGGCCGCCCGGTAGGTTCCGGGCGGCAGATGGACCGTAACCTGTCGCGACGCCCTCGTTTCATCGACCTGGAATCGGGGCTTGCCGTCCTTCACCACTCTTCCGTGATGGATGTAGATGGCGTAGAGTTTGCCCGGATCCTCGAGCGCCCGCACGGAAGCCCCTTCCGGCCCGCGCACCGTACCCTCGCCGGCCGGCTGCATCTGCCAGAACGGAATCTCGTCGAAGAACGCTCGAAGGTACCGCAACTGGCGCCGCAGCGCCGCGCTGCCGCCGCCCGGAGTTGCCGGGGGCGGAGTGAAGGTGCCGTCTTCGTGTCCGACCGTAAAGGAGTAGTCCAGGTTGTTGTACAGCGCGCCGCCGGCCATCAGAAAATCCCAGCCTTGAATGCGGTAAGTAGCGTCCGCGTTTCCGTCGAAACCCGTCTCGTTGTTGCCGATCGCGCAGGGAAGCTTGCGATTCATCGATACGGACTCCGGCGGGCGCGAGTAGTGAAATGTGAACAGGCTGACGAGGGGATTGGGCCGGTCGATCACCGAAGAACCGTTCGCCCAGTTCTGGTCGATCAGGTGTTTCTTCGTGAAGCCGGCCTCGGTATCCGCAATCACCTTGGCGATGTGTGCCTGCCACTCCGGCGTCACGCCGCCGAAGTATGGCTCATTGCAGATCTCGTAATACAGATTGTCGAAGTCCCGCAGCTCATTCACGATCTTCCGCACCATGGCGTCCTGCACCCCGGTCAGGCGTGCGTCCTTGAGGGCCAGGACATCGGTTCGGGCTACGTCACCGATGCCATTTACGTTATTGCGGACGTTCATGGGGCTGACGCTCCACATGCTGTCCTCGTAGAGCGGGCAGAACAGCACGAGCTCCACCACCACGCCGCTGCGCCCCGCGTAGGCCACGAAATCCTTCAGCCGCGCGAAGTAGGCATCGTCCCATTTCGTCAGGTCGAACTTGCCGTCACGCTGCTGCCATGGCGCGATGAACCTCCCCGGCGCGGGCGCCAGGGTATTGCCGGCGATCTGGAAGTTTCCGGGTACCTCCCGGTATGACCCCGAGAACGTCCGCGTCAGGTTCAGATGGTCCGCGTGCAGAGTATCGAGGTAGCGCACGTAATCGAAGTCCAGGTTCAGGACCGCCCCATAGTGCTCGCCCGACGTAACCAGCACCGTCGGCCGTCCGGCGAAAAGGAAGTAGTGTGGATTCTTCGGATATAAGGACAACGGCTGCGCGGATGCCGCCGCCGCGGCCAGCAACGCGGGCAATAGCAGTCTCATGCGCACCACTCTAACACCGCTCTTCATCGAGGCCCGGTAGCCTGCTAGAATCCAAGTCACCCGGTAGTTTGGAGGATCGATGAAGAACGTACTTCTTACGCTGCTGCTTTCGGTGCTGGCGCGGCCGCTGCTCGCCCAGGGGGCCCCGCCGCAAGGCGCACCCGATCAGCCCTACACGATGGAGTATTACTACAAAGTCCAATGGGGCCACCAGCAGGAGTTCCTGCAGCTCTTCCTCAAGAACCACTATCCGTTGCTCCAGAAGATTGTCGAGAGCGGCCGCATGACTTCGGTGAAGATCGAGCAGCCCGCCAACCACATGACCGAGGACGGCCGCTGGGACTTTCGTGTTACGATCCGGTTCAAGAACTCGACTGCGGCGACCACCGCGAATCCCGACGAAGAGCGCTTGATCAAGCAGCTCTGGCCGGACCAGGCGACTTACCAGCGAGAGGAGCAGCGGCGCTTCGAGATCCTGCTGGGCCACTGGGACCTCCCGGTGACAGACATTACGCCGGCGAAGAAATAGGCAGGCGGGAATCCGGCGGGTTGTCTTGAATCTCTCCGGACTCCTCGACACTCCAATATATGTCAGGGTGAACTGGGATGATGATTGAAGAGGCCGGCGAGGTTTACCGCCTCGCGTGTCTGGAATTGCGAGGCGGGAATCACTCGGCGGCGTATGCCGCGGAATTACCCGGATTGGCGGCATGGGTCTGGTGCCGTCCGCTGCGCCCTTCTCCGCGGGGCGGGGACCTTTATTACCTTTCGGTTTGCCGGAATGGAGCCGTCGCGCGGGTGGTCCTCGCGGATGTGGCCGGCCATGGGGAAGCGGTCAGTTCCGCCGCGGTCCGCCTGCATGACGCCCTCCGGCAGCACGTGGATCACTGGGACCAGTCGACGCTGATCCGGCAGCTCAACGACAGTTTTCTGAAGGGCGCGCAGGGGCTTCAATTCGCCACGGCACTGCTGGCGAGTTTCTACTCCGATTCCGGGGAGCTACTGTTTACCAACGCCGGCCATTTGCCTCCATTGTGGTATCGTACGGCTACCGGGGAGTGGAGCCTCTTGTACGATTCAACGCCCCTCAGCAAAGAGATTGTTGATCTGCCGCTCGGCATGATCGCAGGGACGTCGTACCGCCAGACGGCGGTGCAACTGGCGCCGGGCGACCTCCTGATTTTGTATACGGACGGCATCGTCGAATCCGCCGATGAATCCGGCTCGCAACTGGGGCTGGAACGTCTGCTCTCCATCGCGCGGAACCTGCCCACGGAATCCGCGATAGCCGCCGGCAAAGGATTGGTCTCGGCCGTGGCGCGGTTTCGCGGGACCGTGCCTCCGGCAGACGACGAAACCGTGATCGCCCTGCAGCGGCGCGCGGACCCGGTGTAACCATGGGGGACACTCCGCGTCTCAGCATGAGCTTTTGTATGCCGAGCGACCCCCGGTACCTGCCCGTGGTCCGCGGCGCCATCGGCCCCCTCGCGGCGGCAATTGGATGGGACGAATCCGAGTGCCGCGCGATCACGCTCGCGCTCGATGAAGCCCTCGCCAACGTCATCCGGCACGCCTACCACAGCCGTCCCGACGGGTTGATGCACCTGGAATGCCGGGAGTGCGAGGACGGGTTGCGGATCACGCTGGTGGATGCGGGAGATGCGCCGGACAAATCAAAGATATGTGCACGCGAGATGGATTGCGATCAGCCGGGCGGCTTGGGGACTCACATTATCCGGAAAGTCATGGACAGTGTATCCTACGAGGTTTCGCCCGAAGGAAACCGGTTTGTAGCGACCAAGCTGCTGAGGAAGACGCCGTGAAGATATCCGTTCGTGACGTGGGCGACGCGAAGGTGGTGGAAGTAGAAGGGGACGTGGATCTGGGGACATCGCCTGTCTTCCGCCGGACGCTTTTCGAAACCCTGCATCGCGCAGCGAAACTGGCATTGAACCTGGAGGCGATCCGGTACATCGATAGTTCCGGAATCGCGACCCTCATCGAGGTACTTCAGGATTCGCAGCGCTTGAACAAGGAGTTCGTCCTGTTCGGGCTCAGTCCGGCGGTTCAGGAGGTTTTCAGGCTCACGCACGTAATCCGCATTTTTCGCGTCTTTCAGACGGAGCAGGAGGCCCTGGGGACTGCGTGATGCAGTGGGTCGCAGAGGTGGGCGCCGCAACCGGGAGAAGCGTAGCCTACGTCGGCGGGCTGGCCGAAATGTTCGGTAAATCGCTGCGCCTTCTGTTCGTCTCTCCTCTGAAGCGTGACCGCATGGTACAGCGGGCCGTCCACGAGGCAATGGCCGTAGGTGTGGGCGCGATCCCGATCATCTCGCTGATCACCTTCTTTGTCGGAGTCATCATCGCGTTGCAGGGCGCCTACGAACTGCAAAGACTGGGAGCCATGCAGTTGGTGCCGCCCCTGGTTGCCATCTCCATCACTCGAGAACTGGGACCCCTCGTGACCGCGATCGTGGTGATCGGGAGGTCCGGCTCTGCCTTCGCCGCCGAGATCGGAACCATGCGGGTGACCGAGGAACTGGATGCCCTCACCACAATGGCCCTCGATCCCGTGGCTTTTCTCGTGGTGCCGAAATTCCTGGCGATGGCGGTGATGATGCCTTGCCTTGCCATCTGGGCCGATCTCATGGGAGTGCTGGGCGGCAGCCTGTTCGGAGTGATCGGGGGCGGATTCACGTTTGGCGGCTACCTGATCGCCACGCGCGATGCCCTGCTGCTGCGCGACGTCACCAGCGGATTCATCAAGAGCTTAGTCTTCGGCATGGTGATCACCGCGGTAGGATGCCAGCAGGGTTTCTCCACTGGCGCCGGGGCGGAAGAGGTCGGCCGCTCGACCACTTCGGCCGTGGTTGTGTCCATCCTCCTGGTCATCGTGATCGATCTCTTGTTTACCGCGCTATTCTATGTGGCGAAGGGGGGCGCGTAGATGATTATGGCCGCCCCCGTTGCCCCCGCTCCTATCATTTCAGCCTCCGATCTGCGCGTACGGTATGGCGACCGCGAGGTTCTCCACGGTCTCACATTCGACGTCCGGCGCGGCGAGACGATGGTTGTCATCGGCGGTTCGGGCTCCGGCAAGAGCACCCTCCTCAGGGCGCTGGTCGGCCTCGAGAAGCCGTCCGGCGGACAGGTGCTGGTCAAGGGCGTCGACATCACGAAAGCCGGCGAACGCGAGATGGATGCCATCCGCAAGCGCATCGGCCTCGCTTTCCAGGGCGGCGCCCTGATCGGCTCGATGTCCGTGGGCGGAAATATCGCGCTGCCCCTGCTCGAACACACAGCGCTTGAACGAAGCACCATCGAGGTGATGGTACGCATCAAGCTGGAGCAGGTCGGCCTCAGCGGATTCGAGAATTACTACCCGTCGCAATTGAGCGGCGGCATGAAAAAACGCGCGGCGTTCGCCAGGGCCATGGCGCTCGACCCTGAGATCCTGTTCTTCGACGAGCCTTCCGCCGGTCTCGACCCGATCACCGCGGCCGGAATCGACGATCTGATTCTTAGCCTCAAAAAGGCTTACTCTTTGAGCATGGTGGTGGTGACCCACGAACTGGCGAGTGCGTTCCTGATCGCCGACCGGATCATTCTGATTGACCGCGGCAACATCGCGGCCATGGGACCCGTCGAGGAAGTGAGGAACAGCCGGCATCCCCGGGTCCGCCAGTTTCTGGACCGCGTTGCGGATTCTACGCAGGACGACGAGATCGACCACCTGCGAATGTTCACGGAGGGGATCAGGTAAGACGATGGAGCCGATGCGCGAGCGCACCCTGGTGGGCCTGTTCGTTCTGATTGCGGCAGGACTGCTGTTTGGGACGATGGTCGTGATCTCGGGCGGAATGGGCGGCGCGAGCGTCACCCATCGGGCCTATTTCAAGTTCGCCGGGGGCGTGCAGCCTGGAGCGCCTGTGCGCTACGGCGGCATGCTGGTGGGAAAGGTCGAGCGGGTGCGAGTGGACCCCGCGAACTCAACGCGCATCGAGATCCTGCTCAAAGTGAGCCGCGATGCGCCGCTGAAGACCGATAGCGTCGCCAAGATCTCGACGCTCGGCCCCTTGACCGATAACTACATCGAGATCACCACCGGGAGCGAGCACGCCGCGCTGGCGCCGCCCGGCTCTGCGCTGCTCTCGGCCGAGGCCTTCGGCCTGCCCCAGTTAGGCGACGCGGCGCAGGCTATGCTGCCCGATGTGCACAGCGCCCTGCAGAAGCTCAGCCAGAACCTCGACGGCTTGCAGGTGACGCTGGCGCGCGCCAACGATCTGCTCAACGACCGCAACCGCGCGAACGTCGGCAAGTCGCTGAACAATCTCCAGCAAATGGTCGCGGAGGTACGGCCCAAAGCCGCGGAGTCCCTGGACAACCTCAACGGCCTGCTTTCGGATGCGCGCCCCAAGGTGGCGGCCAGCCTCAGCAACGTGCAGCAACTGACCGCGAAGCTCGCGCCTCTGCTGGACGACCTTAAGACCACTACCGCTCGCGCCAACGAGACTCTGGCCCACGTGGATTCCACCTTGGTGGAGAACCGGTCGGACATCCGGGCGTCCGTGACCGGGCTGAGGGATACCCTGGCGAAATCCACGGTGCTGCTCAATGCCGTGAACCAGACCTTGAATCAAAACTCAGACAACATCGACGAACTGCTGGATAACATGCGCATGACTACCGAGAATCTCCGCGCCCTGACCGACACCCTGAAGCAGTATCCGGCAAGCCTGATTCGCGGCATGAAGGTGGCGGACCGGAAGCCCGGAGAGACTCCAAAGTGACGCCGACCATGCGATCCATGTTTTCAATCAGCCTGGTGGTGGCCGGTGCCCTTGCAGGCGCGAGTTGCGTCGCCACCCGGCCGGTGCACTACTACACCCTGCAGCCGGTTTCTCCGCCCGCAAATCGGGGGAAACCGGGCGGTCTCGTCCTGGTGATTGGAAACATCGCCACCCCGGAAGCCTTGCAGGACGGCCGGATCCGGTATCGAATCGGTCCCAACGAGGAAGGCGCCTACGAGTACCATCGCTGGGCCGAGCGCCCCGGTTCGATGGTCCGCGACTCCCTGTTGCGTGCGCTGCGAGCCTCCGGAAACTATCAGCGCGTGCTGGAATCGAGCAGTTCGGCGGTCGCAGATTACCTGGTGCGCGGGAGGCTCTACGAGTTCGGCGAAGTAGATACCGGGTCGATTCAGACCAAGATCTCCCTCGAGGTGGAACTCGTCAATTGGAAGACCAACCGGAACGTCTGGGATTACGTCGCGGAGCACGAAGAACCGGTCAGCGGCAAGACGGTTCCGGACGTAGTGGAATCGCTCGACCGGAACCTGCAGCGCGTGGTGAGCGACGCCAGTTCGGCGATCGACAAATTCCTGGCCTCCCGAAGCTGAGACGCTCCGTGGGTGGTAAGCTACCGGGATGCGATTCCTGGCGCTGGTGCTGCTCAGTTGCTGGCTCCCCGCGCACGCCTCGGACGTCCTAACGCACCACAACAACCCCGCGCGCACCGGTGCCGTGTTGGACGAGACCATTCTGTCGCCACGCTCGCTCAAGCAAGAGGCCTTCGGCAGACTGTTCTCGTTCATCGTCGATGGACAGATCTACGCGCAGCCCCTGGTGGTCAACAATCTGGAGATCCCAGGCAAGGGCCTCCGCAACGTAGTGTACGTCGCCACAATGCGCAATATCGTGTATGCGTTCGACGCGGACGGCGTGGACCGGTCGCCGTTCTGGAAAACTACTCTGGGGCTGCCTATGCCGTACGACCGCATCCCCAAGGACGCGGGGGCGGTCCTCGGCCAGTACAACATCCGTCCGTACATCGGCATCACCAGCACTCCCGTGATCGACCGTGCGAAGAGGCTGATATATGTGGTCGCCAAGATCGCCGAGCCGCAATGTCCGGGCGTAGACGAGGCAACCGACGCCTGCCCGGTGGTCAATCGCATGCATGCGATCGACATCGCGACCGGCGAGGTCGTGCGCAAAGCCGACATCCGGATTCCCATGCAGGATCCCCACGTGCCCGCGAGGGATGTCGCCCGCCGCCACCTGCAGCGCGCCGCGCTCCTTCTAGCCAACGGCAGAGTCTACGCGGCATTCGGCGCTCACCAGGACGCGCCGCCGTTCCAGGGCTGGCTGATGTCGTTCGACGAGGATACCCTGCAGCCGCGCGATCGCGTCTTCTGTACGACACCCGGCGGAGAGATGGGTGGCATCTGGCAGGCCGGCAACGGGCCGGCCGTGGACGAGGCCGGCAACCTGTACCTCATGACTGGAAACGGAACGTTCGATCCGGGTTCAAAGCAATTCGGCAGCACCCTGTTGAAGCTGAGTCCCAGCCTCACGCCGGAAGGCTGGTTCGCCCCGGCCAACGTGGATGCTCTGAATGCCCTGGATGTCGACCTCGGATCGGCGGGGCCGATGGTCCTGCCTGACTCGAACCAGGTGGTCGGCGGCGGTAAGGACGGAAAGCTGTTTTTCGTGAGCCGGTCGAATCCCGGCGGGCGGCAGCCGCGCCGCTGGTGGCGTGCCGGCACGGCCCCCCCGGACCAGTTCTTTCAGGCGTCGCGGCCCTGGCGCATCAGTTGGCTGAGCTGGTTTCCACTGCTCTTCAACGTGGGCTACCACCATATCCACGGCTCGCCCGTCTACTGGAACGGACCGCGAGGCCCAATGCTCTACGTCTGGCCCGAAGAGGACAACGTCAAAGCATTCTCGTACGACCCGGCAAAGAAATTATTCCGCACCAAACCGATCAAGGGGATGATGGGGAACCGTGGGATGCCGGGTGGCTTTCTTTCGATCTCGGCAAACGGCAGCCGCGACGGAATCCTCTGGGCCGCAATTCCGTATCAGGACGACGCCTGGGTCGAGATCGTTCGCGGCTCAATGCGGGCCTTCCGCGCCGATACGCTCGAACTCCTTTGGAGCACTGACTCCGACGATCCGTCCGACAATTTCGATTTCGCCAAGAACGTCCCGCCCACCGTGGCCAACGGGAGGGTCTATCTGGCAACGTTCTCCGACCGCCTCAATGTCTACGGCCTGCATTCCCCTTACGCGGCAGTTCAGAAGCCATTACCGAAGGTCTCGAGAAACCCGCGCTACCGGGGGCATCATAAAGGCGCGACGGGTCACGGCGCGCACAGGAATCCTCCGCTCAAATAGCCGGATCAGAGCTTCGATTTCAGCAGGCCGATATTGTTCGGTGTGCGATAGATCTCCCACGCCGTATCGCCGTCGAATTCCAGGAAAACATAACCGTGCGGGCTGAACCCTTCCGGATCCTGCGGAATCCAGAAGTTCGGTCCGTCGAGGAGCTGCGCCTTGGGAACGTGGGGCTGCGCCGGCAGGATGAGCCACTGGTAGAGGTTGCCGTGAGCATCGGGAAGGTCGTCGCGGAACGCGGGAAATCCGCCGTGCCCGATGCAGCGCCCTTTGAACCCCCACAACCGGTGCGGATCGTAGAGAACCAGGCGGTGTTCGTGTCCCCAAAACCAGGCATGAATGCGCTGCTTGCTCAAGAGGTCCGCCAGGGCGGTCTGCAGCTTCGGGCCCTGGTCGTCCAGTTGCGAAAACGGCTGATGGTGAGAGAAGAGAATCAGCTTGCGAGTGCCCGCGCCGTCCACTACTGTCTTGAGCCACGCAACCTGCTTCTCATCCAGGTCGAAATCCTGGTATGAAGTGTCCAGGCACACCAGAATCCATTTGGAATTCTGCATCGCAAAACAACTGGCGGGCTGCTGGAAGAAGCTGCGCAGCGCCTGAAAGTATCCATTTCCGCCTGAATACATTTCATGGTTGCCGTTCAACGTACGGTTCATGGTGCCGGCCGGGCGCTTCGGCCAGTTGCCCACCAGGCGGGCGCCGACTTCGCTGTCTTCGCCTGAGTAATAAGTGTCGCCCACATGCAGCACCACGTCGCAGCGGTCCAGTCCTTCAATCGTTTTGGAAATCGCAGGAGCCCCGTAGAGGCCCGTCCCCCAATCGCCGAATACCGCGATCCGTGCATCGTCGGGGATGACCTGGGGCTCGAGCGGAGGATCGATCCAGGCTGCCTTCGGCGGCTTGAAGATCAGCTCAGGCACCATCTGTAGCCAGCCCGCGATATCGGCATTGTCGAACTTGACGAACAGGACGCCGGGTGTGAAACTGTCTCCCTCGGCGGTCTTTACCGTCTGCGGAGGTTGGATGCTGCCTACCTGGCCGGCGGCGGTGGCTCGCTTCAGCAGAAGGGTCTGCACGCGGGAGGCCAGGGCATTTTGAGGTGTACGCAGGATCGCGGCGCCATTGCTGCCTTTAGCCATCGCGGGCCTCGCGTCTTTGGAGAGGGCTCCCATCGCGTCGTTCCAGGCGGCGATGAGACGCTGCTGCTCACCCGCGTCGCCCCCCGCTACTTGGGCGGTTGCCGCCTGGACGGCATCGTGCAGCCGCCCGGGATCTTCCGCGAATGCTTTCTGAAAAGTGGCGTACGGCACGACCGCCTGTCCGATGCCGGCGCGCGGCGTGATGGCTTGTCCAGCGCCCATATCTCCTCCGGTGCGGCCTATTGTATCCAATGCGGAGGGAGGGCGCCCTTACGAAGAATCTGCCGGACCCGCATAGCATCGTCGGACAATAGAAATAGGGGCGCGCATGTACCCGTCAAAGCACGTCAAGGGTATCGTTACGGAGCGCCGGGTTATTACAGGCGAGCTGTGGATTGTACGGCTTCGTACCGAATCGAAAATCACTTTCACGTCCGGACAGTACGTCACGATCGGGCTCCCACTGGGTGGCAAGCTGATCGAGCGGCCCTATTCGGTGGCGTCGTCGCCTTGCGATCGGGAGCTCGAATTCTTTCTGGAAGTCGTACCCGGCGGGAAGCTGAGTCCTCAGCTCCATGAAGTGCCGGTGGGAGGTGAAGTTCAGGTCCGGCCCTCGGCCAAAGGCCGGTTCCTGCTGGACACCAGGAGCGGCAATCGGAATCATTTCATGGTGGCCACGGTTACGGGAGTCGCCCCGTTTGTCAGCATGGTGCGGGCCCTCTCAGAGCAGGGGGTTGCGGTACCGGACAATATTCTGATGCTGCACTCGGCGAGCGTTTCTCGGGAGTTGGCGTATCAGGCGGAGTTGGCGCGCCGTGCGGAGCAGGCTGGCTGGTTTCACTATGTCCCGACGATCAGCCGCCCATGGCTCGATCCCCCGTGGCAAGGGGAACGAGGCCGCGCCGAGGACGTGGCCCGCAAATACCTGGATGAGAGTGGATTCGAGCCGCCGTCGACCACTGCGTACCTTTGCGGCAACCCCCACATGATCCGCAATATGGAGGGGATTCTCGAACGCGCGGGATTCCCGCAAGAGAGCGTCAAACGGGAGATTTACTGGCCGGCTGCGGCAAAAAGGCAAGAGAGTCGTGCGACCGCCGATCCGGCCGTTACCACTTTGTAACCTTTTCAACCGCGCATGGTGATAAGCTCGGGAGTGAGCCAGACATGTTGACCTTAGGAATGGGAGCTTTAGCGCTGGGCGCACTTGCGCTCGTGACTCTGCACACCTTGACCTACGGGAGACGCGGCCGTTATTGGGGCAGGACTTCGGCACGTACGACGAAGGAGTCCATGCACAGAAGCCGCCACCCCCACCCTCAATCCACCGGCGCCGGCCTTTAGACCGGACACCGGTACGGAATCGTTCTTACAGGATCGTTCACCCGTGGGCGGCCTACTCGCCGCCCCGGCCTTCGCCGCCCCGCCCTCCGGCCGGACGCGGCTTCGGAAGCGGCTTGCGCGGCAACATATCCGGCCTTACGGCCGTGTTATAGACGCACCATGCCATTACCGCGGAAGCCTGCTCCAGGTCGTTGGCCTGCAGCCGGTCGTAGAGGTCCATGTTGGAGTGGTGTGTGCGCGTGCCGTACTCGAGGGGATCCTGGATGAACTGAAATCCGGGCAGGCCGACCGAATCGAACGATACGTGGTCGGTGCTTCCGGTGGCGCGAATCGTCAGTGTCGTGACGCCGAGGTCTCTCAACGGCTCCAGCCACGACGCGAAAATCGGGCGCATTTCGTCGTTGTCCTGAACGTAGACGCCGCGGATCTTGCCGCTCCCGTTGTCCAGGTTGAAGTAGCCGGAGAGCTTGGCATGTTCGGGTTTGAGCTTCATCTCGGCCGGATCGGCGAAATGCTCCTTCACATAGGCGCGCGAGCCTAGCAGACCTTCCTCTTCGCCCGTCCAGAGCGCTACCCGGACTGTGCGCTTCATTTTCAGGTCGAGCGTCTTGAGAATGCGAATCGCCTCCATGGCCACGGCCGAGCCGGCAGCGTTGTCGGTGGCCCCCGTCCCGCCGGTCCATGAGTCGAAGTGGCCGCCGAGCATGACGATGCCCGCGTCCGGATCCGTGCCCGGAATCTCGGCAGTGATGTTGAATGAATCGGCGGGTTCGGTGAACCTGGCTCCGATGTCGAACGCCAGGGTCACCGGGATCTTCTTCTCGAGCAGCCGCGCGATGCGGTTGTAGTGTTCGTTGGTAATGATGACCGAAGGCGGAGGCAGCGGGTCATTGGGGTTCTGCGAGCCAGCGGCCGAGCCCATGACCGTGCCGCCATCCGGGCCGTTGCCGGGTGTCAGCACCACGAGCACGCCTTCCTCCTTCAGGAACTGATTGAGCTGGTTGCGGAAGGCGCGCGGGTTGAACCCTCCCCTGCCACCGCGGCCCCCGCGTCCTCCGCCGGGTGCGGCTCCCGGGCGGATAAAGCCGAGAGGCAACGCCGAAGGGTTGCCGGAAACCGGGTCCGGCGCTTCAGACGCTTCAGCCAGTTCGGCGTCGGTGAGCCGGTGTTCCATGGGGCTCGCGATCATCTCCGAAGGATGCGGGGCCGCCGTGAGTACGATCTTGCCCTTGAGCTTGCCCTTGTACTTCTCGAAATCGCCAGGCCCGGTAATGACAGCCAGTTCAGCCTGCCCCGTGACCGCGCCCTCTGTCCCTGGCGACCAGGGCTGCGCGAACCCGATGATCGGTTGAAACTCCGGCTCCTTCATTTCGGCTGAGAAGTGCGTGCACATCCAGCCGCGTCCCGGCGGTCCCCAGGCTTCCATCTTGACATTCGAGAGGCCCCACTCGGTCATCTTCTTCATGGCCCAGTCGCCGGCCCTCCTGGCGGCGGGCGAGAAGGTGAGCCGCGGCCCATACACATCCGTCAGGTAAAACGCGGTGCCCATGACCCGGGAGTTCGTACCGAACGCTTCGGACTTGATCCGGTGGAGGACACCCAGATCGATCTTTTCCGGCCCGGCCGCTTGTACCAACAGGCAGACGCCGAGCGCCGCCCCGATCCCAACCAGCGAGTTACGCATGTGGGCGAGCGTAGCACGCGGAACGTCCGCGTTTCAAATCGGCGGTCATTCCGCGCCCAAGCCTTCGGCGGGGTCGAGCGACACGGCGCGGCGCGTGTCAGCGGAAATGAAGCACGAATTCAACATATGCCAGGTCGGCAAGACCATGGAACTCCCCGCTCCGGGAGGAGGCGAACAATTGAGCGCCGAAGTTCAGGTCCGTATTGGCCGTGAGGTTGTGGCTCAGGCGCGGCAGGACCACCGCGGAAGGCCCGGCCAAATCGCCGACTACATACGTTTCCAGCTTCCACAAAGGTCTTACGAGATAGCTCGCGCCGGCAGAAATGAAATGACGATGGAGCGTGAAGATCTCGTTCGAAAAATGGAGCAGCACGTTCGGATCGAACGCCTGGTCTTGATGGAGATCGGGCTGACCCTGGTTATAAAAATATTCGCCGACCAGGTAAAGACCGTTGGCGAAGGCATAGTCGCAGCCGGCCACCACTCTCAGGGCATCGTGGGTAGAGATGGCGAAAGAACCGGTTATCGGGTGCCGCCAGCGATACGTCAATTCTCCGCGCACCCCTGCGCCGTGAACCTGTCCGGCGGCGTCGAACCCGGCGGTCCAATCCTCGCCCACGCGGGCTGCCGCCACATCGAAATCATAGTTGTGGATCGTGCGGCTTATCCGTAGCGCCGAAGTGGAGCGGCGGAAGCCGTCCTGAGGACCGTAAACAGCGCTCCATCGCAGGGCACCCGGCGAACGGAATTCGAGCCTGGCGGCATCCACGCCCTGGCGTTCCTCGGATTCAATCTGCAGCGGGCTGATTGGATTGAACATGTCCATGGGGCTCCAGAAGCGTGCCGTGCCCCAACCGATTCGCTGGCGTCCGACCGTCAAGGTCGCCGCGCCTTCGCGCAGTGAAGCATATCCGCGATACAGAGAAGTGTCCCAATACGCGTCGCCGCGGTTCGCGAAGACATGCTGGAGATCGAGCCAGGCGGCGCTCTGACGGTCTCGCACGATCTCGAAATCGGGGAGCGCGATCAGATTGCCGGCGTGGATTTCGTTGTCGTAGTCGATGTGGATCGCAAGCCGGTCCTGATACCCGCCGTCGTAGGTGAGACGGAGGCGGTCGAGGTTGTCGGCCCAAGGACTCTGCGTAAAGTAGGAGCGTGAAACGCTGGCCAGGTCTTCCAAATAACCGCTGAATTGCTGCTTCCAGGAAGGCTGGCGCTCGGCGGGAGGTGGCGCTTGCGCCAACCCGAGACCAGCCACCGAGATCGCCCAGATGCAGCCCAGTGCTTTCACGGTAGTTGCTTTTCGTCTCCGGCCAGGCGGCCGTCTTTCAAGCGGATCAGGCGGCGGGCGCGATGCATCACCGCGGGGTCATGAGTCGAGAAAAGGAATGTAATCCCGAGCTCGCGATTCAGGCGCTCCATCATGTCGAGCAGCAGCGCGGCGTTTCCTGAATCGAGGTTCGCGGTCGGTTCGTCGGCCAGGACCAGATCGGGTTCAGGCAGGATCGCGCGGAGAACGGCCACGCGTTGCTGCTGGCCTCCGCTCAGCTCGTCTGGGCGCTTGTCGCGCAGTTCGTGCATCCCCACGGCCTTGAGCAGGCTCTCGGCCCGGCGCGCGCGCTCTCGTTCGGGCACACCCTGAAGAGCCGGTACGAACTCGAGGTTCTCCAGAACGCTGAGAACCGGGAACAGGTTGAACGACTGAAATACGAAGCCGAGATGCCGGAGCCGGAACTCCGCAAGCTGATCCGCCGGCGTGGCGGTGATCTCCAGACCGGCAATGTGAATCGTACCGCTATCCGGGGCGTCGATCGCGCCGATAAGGTTCAGCAGCGTGGTCTTGCCGGAGCCCGACGGGCCTACCGCGGCGGCGAATTCGCCCTTCTCGAGCTCCAGGTTCAACCCGGCAATCGCGCACACGGCAACGTGATTGCGGTAGGTCTTCGAAACGTCGATGAGCTCGACCTGCGCCATATCTGCTCAGATGTGCCGGATGGCCTCGACGGGCTTGAGGCTCGCGGCCTTGGCGGCCGGATAGAGAGCCACAAGTAGGACGACCGCCAGCACGGAGAGATCCGAGAAGATCAGGTTCCGTGTCGTCAGTTCCGGATGAATCACGGTGGTGGTGATCCCGAGAGCGGATGCTCCCGCGGCATAGCGCGAGAGATTGATTCCGGTGTAAGCGAAGGCGATCGTGGACACGCTGCCGAGGAGCGCGCCGAGCGCAATTCCCATCAGGGCAAGTACGGCCGCCTCCTGCACCACCAGGCGCACTACCTGCCGGGGTTTGACGCCCAGCGCCATCATCACGCCGAACTCTCTCACCCGTTCGAACACCGACATCATTACCGTATTCAGGATGCCAACCGAGATCACGACAAAGAGGATGAGGACGATGATATAGAAGAACGCGTCGTCCAACTCAATGAACTGGCGCAGGAACGGTTCGACCATGTACCAGGGCAGAACTTCGACCGGCTGGCCCGAGAGGCGCGTCACCAGGAACTGTCGAGCCTCGGAAACCGATTCCGATGAGTCCAGCAGCAGCGCGGCTTCCGTCACTCCTCCGGCCAGGGAGAACAGGGATTGCGCGTCTTTCCGGAGCAAATAGACAACTCCGCGGTCGAGTTCGGGAGAACCGGACCGGAATACTCCGGCAACGCGGAACAGTTGAGCGCCCATCGAGCCATCGGCCGCCTGAACCATCAGCACGACCTTATCGTTCAGCCGCGTCCCGAGGGATTGTGAGAGCCTTTCGCCGATCAGAATCGGCCGGCTCATCCCGTTGTCCAGAAATCTTCCGGCGATGACGGCGCGGTCGACGGTGGTAACACTGCGCTCGTCCTGCGGGGCGATGCCGACGATGCGCACGCCGGCGGAGTTTTCCGCGGTGCTTGCGAGTCCGTCGCCGAGGACCCGCAAAGAGTAGCCGCGCAGATGCGGCGTCTGCGGCAGCACCCGTTTGAGCAATGGCACGTCGGGCAAAGTCTTCAGCAACGCGGGATCGTGTTGATAACCGGAACGATGGATCTCGATGTGGCCGATCTGGGCCCGCACCGAATTGTCTACCATCTGCTCATGAAAGCCGTCGCCGATGCCGCGCATCAGGATATTGAACGCCAGCCCGAGCGCGATGGTCAGCACCGTCAAAAAGGACCGGCGCCTGTACCTCCAGACATTGCGCCATGCCATCTGCCAGAAAAGCACCCTTGCCCCTTAGAAACGCCGCTCGAGATTCTGCCGCGTGAATATGTCGGCGGACATAGGCTTGTCGAACTCCAAAGAAGAGAAAGTCAGAGTGGTTTCGTGCCCCGCCTTCCTGTTAGAAACCATGCGCCACCGCATGGGGTAATTGCGCGAGCCGATTCTGTGGATATTGTCGAAATACAGGGTCTTCTGAAGCGTTCCCTGTTCGTCATAGAACTCTTCACGGCGAGGCAGTGAATCGGCCTTGCGGATCAGCAGCACCAATTTGCCCCACACCACGGGAGCGTTTGGTTTTGGAGTGGCAACCAACCGGTAGCAGGGGTCGCCGCCTTCAGTGGTCTCATCTTCGATCCGGTGTGTGTAGTCGCTCGGAAGACTGCTCTCCTTCATCAGGTCGTCATTGGTAAAGTCGCTGCCCATCCAGGACTGCAGCATGAGGGAAGGCGGAATCTTGATGACGCGCTCCACCGAGGGCAGGTACGTCCACATGTTGCTCCCGAGGCGAAGCGTGCCCGTCCCTGCGTCCTTGGCCGGAGCAGTAATCCGAATGAAAGTCTTCTGCGGATAGTCGTACCAAAATGTCATCTCCAGCGTCCGCTGCCACTCGGGCGTCCGAACGGTCATCGAGGCCGCGCCGCGCTCGCTTCTCCCCTTGAGCGCCGCATCACAATTTCTGGCGAGGGTCAAGGCGTCGGGCCCGTCCGCCTGAACCGCCGGACCGGACGCAAACAGAACGAACAACGCGACGGCTGCCCCGCTCTTCATTGTCCAGGCCGCCCCCGTCGAGCGCGTTTCCCGGACGCAATCGCTTTGCCGGGTCTCGCCGGCGCCGCAAGGCCGCGCAGCAGCACCGCCACAAATTCGTCACCCATCGCTACGGGTTCAAGCGTAGAGTCGAACCAGGTTTGGAGGAAGAGCCCATCCAGAGCGCCGACAAGCACCGCGGCGATTCTCGAAGCATCGACCGCGCCGTCGAACTCGCCCTCTTGCTGGCCTCTTTCAATCTGGCCGGCGACCAGCGCCCGGAACTTCGCGTAGGTGTCGCGGAACATGCCGGCCACACGCTCCCGGCGGTTCGGCGCCGCTGAGGCCGCCCAAAACTCGAAGACCAGGGGAAACAGATCCCGAGCCTCGGCACTCATCGCCAGGACAATATGGATTGCCTCTTGAATTTGGGCTGCGGCGGTGGGAGACGGACGGTCGATGGATTGCCGTGCGACTTCCGCCATCGAGGCGATGTAGTCGTCGAACACCGCGAAAAACAAGTCCTGTTTGTCGCGGAAGTACTCGTACAGTGTTCCCTTGCCGATGCCGGCTCGCTCGGCAATTGCATCCATCGTCGCCGCCTGGTATCCCTGTTGCGCAAGAACCTGGGCGGCGGCTCGAAGAATGGTTCCGGTCTTAGCGGAGCGGTCGACGATTCGTGCAGCCATGAATGACCGACCAGTCGGTCATTCACATTATACGTCCATCCCGAGGCAAGCCGTCAATAGACGTGGCCGCGCGCAAAGCTTGGCGATCTTGAGGCAGGAAACGAGGGACGGGCCACCGGGGCCCGTCCCAGGCCGTTATCTCTGTGTGACGAGCATAGAGACGCGCCGGTTCTGCTCGCGGCCTTGCGGGGTACCATTGTCCGCCACAGGGAACTGGTCGCCGTAACCGACGGCTTGCAGACGATCGGGAGAGACTCCGAACCGGACCAGTTGCGCCATGACCGCGTTGGCGCGCGCCTGGGACAGTTTGAGATTGCGATCGGCATCTCCCTGGTTATCGGTGAAACCTCCGATCTTGAGTCGGACGTTGGGATACGCCGCTACGATCGCCGCGACGTTCCTGAGTTGCTCTTCCGACTCCGGCCGCAGTGTAGCGGTACCGGTATGGAACAGAACCCGGTCGAACGTGAGCCAGGCGTTCTGACCTGCCGGGGCGCCCTGATCCTGGACGACGGTCAGGAGGCGCGTTTCCACCCCTTGCTCCGGTACGCTGATTTTCACATTGTTGGGCAGGGTGACCTGCAGGAGGCTGCCGGTCGCCATCCGGCTGGCCGTGCCGGTCGGGTTGGTTTCGGTGCCGGAGCGGCGCGCGTGGTTGAGGAGCCAAAACAGACCGAGTGCCGCCGCGGCAATCGCCACCGCGCCGACCCACCGGTATGAGGGACCTTTCACTTCCATCGGCCGCGCGAACGATGGCGCCGATCCTACTGCCGGCCGCGGCCAGAACATTTCGGCCAGGCCTGGGGGAAGAGCGTTCCGGATGGTGTTGCTTTCCTGCTGCAGGACCTCACTGAGGCCGCTCATGCTCAATCCGTAATCCCGCACACGTTTGGCGAGGAAGCTCAACACGACCGGCGCTGCCACCGCAAGCAGCTTGGAGGTTACACCGAAACGCAGGCCGGAATCCCGGCTTACCGCGCTGGTCGCGGCGCTTTCCGAACTCCCGAAGAGAGCCGATAAGGCCCGCCTGCCCCCGGCCATCAAAGGCGAGTTCGGGTCGGCGATGGCGGCGGCGCCTTGAGACCAGGCGACGTCGGGTGCACTGGGCGCCAGGTTCAGGATGCTCCGCAGCATACTATGGTCTTCCGCCTTACTGGCAATGCTTCCCAGCAGCGTTGCGATGGACGATCGCAGACCGTGGGAAACCAGTTGATCCGGTTCACCCACCGCGCCGGCGATTTCCGAGATACTTTGCCTGTCGAGAGAAGCGAGTAATGAAGAGAAGAGCGAATCCGCCATGGTGTCAGTTCCTTTCCATCCAACCGCGGCGAGACCAGACCCTTCACAACCTCGTGGTCTGCTACTGGAGATGGGGCCGGCGAAACGGAGGCGCAAATTAAGGGGTGGTCCGACCGGCCAAGGCGTCGACCAGAGTCTTGACCGGGCGGGCCGCGGCCAGCACCACTTCTCCGCTGGGTCTTCTCGCGCCCATGATTTCAGGCGCGATACGCGCCAGTTCGCTGGCCTGCCGCGCCAGCCAGGCGGATGGCGCGGGCCCGCCGCGCGCGAGGTAGTCGAGCGCCTGAAGCCCCATGGCGCCCAACTCCGAGAGGTTCCGCGAAAGCGGCTTCACTTCCTCCAGCAGCGCGTTTCCATCCGCCATGGCCTGGAATTTTGCGTCGTTGGCCGCCCACCGTGAGAATTGATCGCGCAGCGAGGCTGCGGCCTCTCCGCCGGCTCCCTTGGCAACGCGCGCGGCTGCCTGCTCGAGGGCGCGCACGCTTTCACTTTCCGGGCGTATCGCGTCCACGAAGCGGTTCAGCGGAACCAGGCTCGTATATTTCATGGCGCGGGCGCGCGGCCCCAATCCGAGCGCTTCCGATGCGTCCGCGAGCACTCGGAGAGGTGCGGAGGGCCGCCCTCCCGCCATGCGGTCGAGCATCGGCTGGTACCCCGTGCGATGTTGCACACCCGTCCAGTCGAGCAGGCGGCTTACCCTCTCCATGCGATCGTACATGGAATCGACGTCCGCCACGTCTTGCGGCGACCAGAGGCGCTCGGCGATGGCCGCCATGCGCGGCCAGATCCGCGAGTCCACGGTTTCCTGGCTGACATATTCGGCCCACATACAGGCCTCGCCGCCGAGAATCAGGGAGGTCTGCTCGGGGGTGAGCTGCGCCGCCGGCCCGGTTAGAGGATCGTTCTTGTAGTGAAAACTGGCAGGGCTCAGATGGTCGAGATAGTAGCCGGACGAGAGAATGCCGCGGTGTCCCGCGATGGCGGCTTCGGCCAGCGACTTCGGCCCGCGCCACGACTGGATGACCGCCGCCTTCGGCAAGTCGGGATGTAGAATCTCGTCCCAGCCGATCATGGTCTTGCCGTACTTGTCGAGAATCTTGAGGATGCGCTGGTTGAAATACGCCTGCAGCCCCTCCGGTCCCCGCAGGTTGTGCGCTTTGATGAAGGCCTGAATACGCGGCGATTCACTCCACGCCTTGCCGTTCACTTCGTCACCGCCGATGTGGAAGAAGGGGTCCGGAAAGATCTGCACCATCTCGCCGATAAAGCCGTCGAGAAACTGGTAGGTGTACTCGCTGGTAGGGTCCATCACCGGGTCGAAGATGCCCCAGGTTCGCCCGATGGTGAACGGCCCGGGCATATTGGTCAGGTCAGGATAACCGGCCAGCCAGCTCAACGTGTGGCCCGGAATATCGAATTCGGGAACCACGCGGATGCCGCGGTCGCGCGCATACGCCACCACATGACGCATCTCGTCCTGCGTATAGTAATGTCCGTCGGAGCCCATCTCCTGGAGCTTCGGGTAGAGCTTGCTTTCCACGCGGAAGCCCTGGTCGTCCGAGAGGTGCCAGTGAAAAACGTTGAGCTTTACCGCGGCCATGGCATCGAGGTTTCGCTCGACCACGGCGACCGGCATCCAGTGGCGGGACACGTCGAGCATGAGGCCGCGCCATGGAAACCGCGGCCTGTCTTCGATGTGCACCGCGGGGGCGGCGAATCCCCCGGCGCCCGGCACCACCATTTGTGTGAACGTCTCGAGACCGCGCCGCGCCCCGGCGATCGTAGCGGACTTGATGAGCGCGCCATCGGTAGTGACGTCTAGCGTGTAAGACTCGTCCTCGCCCAACTGCGGATAGCCGGGGCCGGCTCCCGCACACTCCACCCGCAGGGTGGCCTTGGAGGGGGCGGCGGGCTTGCTGTCGAGGATCGGGATACCGGTCTGCCGGGACATCCGGGCGACGAAACGCTCGAGGACGCCATCGAGCCGTTCGCCGGAATAGGCCGTGGCGGCGACGGAAAAATGAACGTCGATCGTTAGTTTGCCCTGGCCCGCTTGCGTCTTGACAGGCAGGGGCATCAGCGCAGGCGCGGCGGCGAAGGCTGCCTGCGAGGCGGCCAGCGAAATCAGGAGCAGATTTCGGAACATTTTCCTTCAGTGTATCGAGCCGCGGATTGGAACGGCGAACGCTCGTGATATCCTTGGCTTGCCGATGCCCGGTGAAATCTGGTTGATCCGTCACGGCGAAACCGAGTGGAGCCGTTCCGGCGCTCACACCGGCCGCACCGACATTCCCCTTACCGGGGCAGGCCGTGCCCGTGCCGAGGCGATCGGAGAGTACCTGCGCGGCAGGAATTTCGCGCTGGTGCTGACGAGCCCGCTCCAGCGGGCCCGCGAAACCTGCCGGCTGGCAGGATACGGCGGCGTCGCCCAAATCGACCCGGATCTGCGCGAGTGGGACTATGGCGGCTACGAAGGCCGCACGACGGCCGAAATCCGTCAGCAGAGTCCGGACTGGGCGCTCTGGAAGGACGGCGTGCCGAACGGCGAAACCGTAGAGCAGGTGGGGGCGCGAGCGGCCCGGGTCATCGAGCGGGTCGGACGGGTGGAGGGCGACGTTGCCCTGTTTGCACACGGCCATCTGCTGCGAATCCTCACCGCGGTCTGGCTCCGGCTCGAACCGGCTGCGGGCAGGCTGTTCGCGCTCGGCACCGCGTCCATCAGCACTCTTGGCTACGAGCGTGAAAACCGGGTTATCACCCGTTGGAATCTTTCGGTTTCGGAGTAATGAGCGCCACGCGGGACGGTTTGGCGCCGGGCTGTATTTTAGTCACCTTGCACACCAGTTGCAGCGACTCGGCGGCGGCGATCACGCGCGTCACGTTGCGTTCGGCGTCGGTTCCGGTAAGCACCGCCACCTGCCGCGAGGGTGCGAAGATCTCCATGACGCGCAAGCGCTCCGTCCCGTTCTGATAATAGACGGCGAGTTCCTCGTCCTCTTTGAGCGCCTTTTGCATGGCATTCACCTGGCCGAGGAACACGGCTGTGAGGTTTTCCGCCGGGGACGCCTGCGCGACCGGCGCCGGGTCCTTGGAAGTAGCGCCCAGGATCGCCTGCTGCGCAATCTGTTTGGTGAATTCGCCGAGAGCCATGCTGGCTTGATGCTATCACGGCGCGTAACCATTTCCGCATTCGGCAGTATAACGGTCGATGGCACCCATGCTGCAGGATCTCCGCTTTGCGATCCGGACCCTCCGGAAATCTCCCCTCTTCACGACGATTGCGGTGTTCTCTCTTGCCTTAGGGATTGGGGCCAATACCGCTATCTTCACTCTCATCAACCAGTTGATCCTGCGGCTGCTGCCGGTCAGCCATCCCGAGGAACTGGTGCTGTTGACCAGCCGCGGGCAGCATTACGGCAGCAACACCGGGTCGAACGCGATTTCGTATCCGATGTACCAGGACATCCGGGACCGGAACCAGGTCTTCAGCGCGATGTTCTGCCGCTATGGGATGACGATGAGCCTGAGCTCGGAGGGACACACCGAACTGGTTTCGGGCGAGCTGGTTTCGGGCAACTATTTTCCGGTGCTTGGGGTAGGGGCAGCCCTGGGGCGGGTATTCACCGCGTCGGACGACCTCTACCAGGACAGCCATCCGCTGGCTGTTCTGAGCTACAACTTCTGGAAAACCCGCTTCGCCGGCGACCACGGTGTGCTCGGCAAGCGCGTCGTGCTGAACGGCTATCCCTTTACGATCATCGGTGTCAGCCGCGAGGGATTCGACGGTGTGGAGCCGGGAACGGCGCCGCAGGTCCGCATCCCCATGATGATGAAACGGGAAGTGACGCCCGGCCCGTGGTACAGCCTGAACGACCGCCGCGGCCGCTTTGTGCAGGCCTTTGGGAGGCTCAAGCCGGGGATGACCCTGGGGGCCGCAAAGGCAGGGTTGCAGCCGCTGTTTCATCAAATCCTGCAGATGGAAGTGCAGGACAAGGCGTTCGCTAAAGCCACCGACTACACCAAGCAGCAATTCCTGAAGATGTGGATGGACGTGCTGCCCGCGGCCAACGGCCGGTCCTTCCTGCGCCAGCAGTTTGCCAATCCGCTGTTTGCGCTGATGGCGGTGGTCGGGCTGGTGCTGCTCATCGCCTGCTCCAACGTTGCCAACCTGCTGATCGCGCGAGCCGCCGCGCGGCAAAAGGAGATCGCGGTGCGGCTGGCGCTGGGCGCGTCGCGCGGGCGCTTGATTCTGCAATTGCTCGAGGAGAGTGTTCTCTTGTCCGCGGCGGGCGGCCTGGCCGGTCTGGGGTTGGCGATCCTCATGGTCAAGGCGCTCATCGGCTTCATGCCCGCCCGGGTGTCGGAACTCACTCTATCGAGCACCCCGGATGCGCGGGTCCTCGGGTTCACGGCGGCAATCTCGATCGTCACCGGCCTGCTCTTTGGGCTGGTGCCCGCGCTGCAATCCACCCGTCCGCAACTGGCGGGCACGCTGAAGGACCAGGCCGGCTCGGTCGCCGGCGGGACCTCGGTCGGATTGCGGAAGGCCCTGGTGGTGCTGCAGGTTTCCTTGTCGCTGCTACTCCTGATTGGTGCGGGCCTGTTCATCCAGAGTCTTCGGAACCTCAAGGGACTCAATCCGGGGTTCCGCACCGACAGCCTGCTGACCTTCTCGGTGGATCCCTCTCTCAACGGCTACAAACCGGCCCGCAGCCTGGAATTCTACCGGCAGCTTCAGGAGCGCCTGGAGGCTTTGCCCGGTGTCACGTCGGCCGGCCTGGCGGTGATGCCGGTCCTCGACGGCAACGAATGGGATAGCTCGGTTTCTGTGGAGGGCTACACCACCAAGCAGGGCGAGTGGATCGATCCGCACATGCAGTTTTGCTCGGCAGGGCTCTTCGATGCGCTCGGCATTCCGGTGCTGCAGGGCCGCGGCTTCACTCTTCGTGACGACCAGAATGCTCCGAAGGTCGGAATCATCAACGAGAAGTTCGCCAGGCGGTACTTCGGGAAGGCAAGCCCGATCGGCCGGCACGTCGGGATGGGCGGCAATCCGGGGACCAAGCTGGATATCGAGATCGTAGGTGTCGTCCGCGATACCAAGTACGAGAGCCTGCGCGAAGAGGTGCCCTACGAACTCTACCGGCCCTACCGCCAGATGGATTTCGTGATCGGCATGACGGGTTACGTGCGAACCCACGGCGACCCGGCCAACCTGTTTTCCGCTATCCGTCAGACGGTTCACGAGGTGGATGCGAACGTGCCGGTCTTTGGAATGCGCACCCTCGAGCAGCAGATGGATAAATCGCTCATGACGGAACGCCTGCTGGCGACGCTTTCCACGATCTTCGGCTGCCTGGCCACGCTGCTGGCGGCGGTGGGCCTCTACGGCGTGATGGCCTACGTGGTGGCCCGCCGCACGCGCGAGATCGGCATCCGCATGGCGCTCGGAGCGGACAGCGGGTCGGTGGTATGGCTGGTGATGCGCGAGGTGCTGCTGCTGGCGGGGATCGGGGTGGTCATCGGCGGTCCGGCGGCGTGGGTCCTGACGCGGCTGGTGGAGACGCAGTTGTTCGGCATCCAGGCGGCCGATCCGCGGACGATGATTGCGGCGGCGGTGGGGATCGCGTCCGTGGCTGCGATTTCCGGGTTTCTGCCGGCGCGGCGCGCGACCACCATCGATCCGATGCGAGCCCTGCGCTGGGATTAGAACTCGATGCGCAGGCGGATTCCGAAGCTGCGAGGCGGAGCGATCGCCGTGCCGGAAAGAAGGCCGGCGAAGTTGATCACGTTGAGGCGATCGGTCAGGTTGAGCGCATCGGCCTGAATGCTGACCGAGCGCTTCTCATGCCGCCATAGGTCTGCGCCGACTGAGGCATCGAGCGAAAAGGACGGCCGCACGCGCCCGCGGCCGAAGTTGACCCGGTCGACGATCTGTTGGCCATATTGGGCCACCAGGAAGTCCATGCTCTGGTCCAGGCTCTCCAGCGGAAGGCCGCTGTTGTAAGAGCCGCTCCAGGAAGTCCACAGGCGTTTGGCGACTTGCCAGCGGAGCAGGGCGCGGGCGGTGTTCCGCTGGTCCTGCGTCGCCGGAAAACGGCCGGTCGCGTTAAGCAAGGCGGCAGCACCATCGTCCAGGAACAATCCGCCGGCGATCGGCAACTGGCCATATCCGATCATGTTGGTGTAGCTGAGAAAGCCGGAGAGCGGTCCCCATCGCGGGGTCTGCAGCTTGACTTCGACGCCGCGTACCTGGCCGCGGTCGAACGCGATCGGGAAGCTGACGCCGGTGTTCAGCAGCAGGTCGTCATCGGCATAGTTGCGGATATCGCGATAGAAGTAGCTGGCATCCAGGCGGGCGATGCGCCCGAGAGCCTTGGTGAAGCCCGCTTCGTAGTAGTTGGCTCGCGTGGCATGCAGCGGGATGTAGAAGCCGCTATCGTTCACGGAGAGCACCTGCTGCGAGGCCGAAACCAGGAGATTTTCCCAGGGCGGTGTGCCGAAGATGCGATCGTACGATGCGTGCAGCACCAGGCCTGCGTGCGGCAGGCTGTAGGATACGCCCAGCCGCGGGCTGAAGGCGTGCTCATCCACGAGCAGGCGGTAATGATCGAACCGCAGCCCGGCGCTGAGAGTCAGGCTCCCGAGCCGGATCATGTCCTGCGCATAGGCCGATTGCTCGCGGTCCTGGGCGCGGCCATTGAAAAGCAGGGAGGGCGGCGTACCGGGGTCGAAAATACCGGTGCCGTTTACATCGTAGGCAACGATGTCATAGCCGAACTGCTCGCGCAATGAGGCGAAATCGCCTTCCCCGCCGATTTTCCAGTCATGGCGTCCATGATGGCCGGTGAGGTTCGCGTTGACATAGGCTTCACGGAAGCCACGGTCCTGCGAGGCGGAAACCGGGGTGGCCAGCGGGTTCGACCAAAGCTCGGCTCCCACGTCCCGGAACATGCCCCGCACCGCTCCCAACAGGGAGGGCGAGAACACGTGCTGCCAGGAAAGCTGTCCTACGCTCTCTGCGCTGGTGCGGTCCTGGCGCTGCCCCGCCGTCTGCTGGATCTGCTCGTTGGGTACCAGGAACCGGGTCTCGCTGTGGCTGGCGGAGAAGCGTACGCGATCGGCGTCGTTCAGGTCGCGCTCCAGCGTTCCCGTGAACGAGGTGCTCGACCCGTGGTTAGTGAAGTTCGAGATCACCGGCGGGTCGAGGTAGCGATCGGTCGAAAAAGTGTTGCCGCTCGCGCTGGCGGTAGTGCGCCCTGTCGTGTACTGAGTCGAGAGGAACCCGCCCACCGTGTCGAAGCTGCCGCCGTCTACCGATGCAGTGCCGTGGAGTCCGGGCGAAGTGTTGCGCGTGGTATTGACCTCCACAACGCCGCCCAATTTGCGGCCGAACTCGGCCGGGATGCCGCTGGTATAAGCCTTCACCGACTGCACATCATCGGCTTCCATGCTGGGGGCGAAGGAGGGCGAGCGGTTGTCCTGCTCAGGGAAGCCGTCGACCACGTACTGCGTCTCGTATTCGGACTCGCGCGGATGGAGCACGCCGTTGGCTTCGAGCAGCCATCCCGGCTGTGCCGCCACCAGGTCGATCAAGCCGCGGCCGGGCGTGCCCTGCTTACGCTCCTCGATCTCCTTGGACCCTGCGTAGTAGGCGGTGCCGACGCGGTTCGGGTCCACCAGGGTAGCGGATTCGGTCACCTGGACGGCGGATTCGACCGGTTGGATGCCGAGCGTCACTTCACGGGACACAGGCAGCGCGGAACGGATCTCGACCATCTCGGAGTGCGAAACGAACCCGGCTTGAGTGACTTCGATGCGGTAGAAGCCGTAAGGCAAGTCTTTGAAAACATACTGGCCTCCCGTAGACAAATGGACCGCAATGTGAGTCGACGTGGATTGATTCGCGAGGTCCACGCTGGCCGGGACGCCGGCGCCCGTTGCGTCCTTCACAGACAGCCGCAATTCACCGGTGCTTTGCTGAGCCAGGAGAGGAACCGCGAAGATCAACAGACAACAAACGCGCGCGGGCAAGTGATCTCAGTATACAACCGGGACCGTTCCGGCGCTGCTAGCATGGCCGCATGGGTGATCTGGAGAACATCAACAAGTCCGTCGTGCGACGGTTCAGCGAGGTCCTGAACGGCGACTGGAGCGGCGCTCCCGATGAGCACGCAAACCGGGCAGTGGGGCCCGCTTCCACCCTCGGGCAAGCGTTTGAATTCGATTACAGCGGCGTGATTCGCCTGGCTGGTGGAAAGATGGCCGAGCTCTGGATCACGTGGGACAACCTCGCCATCCTGACGCAACTCGGCCATTTGCCACCAGCGCTGAACTAGAACCTGGCGTGAGAGCGGGCAGAGTCACCCGTCCCACTAGGTAGGGCGCGGGCGGTGTTAACGACGACCGCTATCAAGCCAGTAGGGAAAGAAGTGTCGCCAGATCGAAAGCATACAGCCAGAACCGTAGCAGCGACTGCAGCACCGGCGAAGAACAGCCGAAACCGATCATATCAAGATTGTCTGGAAATGATTGAAAGGAATGGCGGGGACGACGGGGCTCGAACCCGCGACCTCCGACGTGACAGGCCGGCGTTCTAACCAACTGAACTACGTCCCCGCAGTGTCACACGGACACCAAAATGGTAGCACGGGCTCGATCCCGTTCGCAAAAACGCGCGCCGAAAGCTGATAATTTGAAAGCATGAAGCTCCGCTCTGTGGCGTGCTGCCTTCTTACCTTTACCGTGATCCCGGCCTTCGCCTTTGCGGCCGATCCCAAGCCGACGCCCGAACAGGCTCGTAAGTTCATCGATGACGCCGAGCAGAAACTGCTGGTTCTCGGCATCGACGCCGCTCGCGCCGACTGGATCAAATCCACCTATATCACCGATGACACGGAGCTCCTGTCGGCCAAGCTGGATGAGCGCGCGATTGCGGCCACGGTCGATTACGCCAAGCAGGCCACCCGCTTCGACGGGCTCAAACTGGATCCGGTCACTGCCCGCAAACTCAAGTTGCTCAAGCTCTCCCTCACTATCGCCACACCCGCCGACCCGAAGGAAAGTGAGGAGTTGACACGCATTGTCGCCGGGATGGAAGGCACATATGGGAAGGGCAAGTACTGCCCTTCGGGTCCCGATTCCTGCCAGGATCTCGAGCAATTGAGCAAGACCCTGGCGGAGAGCCGCAATCCCGACGAACTGCTGAAAGCCTGGACCGGCTGGCACGCCATCGCTCGTCCCATGCGCCAGGACTTCGTCCGGTACGTGGAACTGGCCAACAAGGGCGCGCGCCAGCTCGGCTTCAAGGACAACGGCGCGATGTGGCGCTCCAAGTACGACATGGATCCCGACGCCTTCGCGCAAGAGCTCGACCGGCTTTGGGAGCAGGTCAAGCCGCTCTATCTTTCCCTGCATGCCTACGTCCGGGCGAAATTGCATGCCAGGTACGGGGATATTGTGCCGGCCAGCGGTCCCATTCCGGCGTACCTGCTGGGCAACATGTGGGCACAGGACTGGGACAATATCTACCCCCTGGTCGAGCCGCCGAACGCCGATCCGGGCTACGACCTGACGAAGATTCTGAAGCAGCACAACACGGATTGGAAGCAGATGGTCAAGTACGGCGAGAACTTCTTCGTCTC
The DNA here is from genome assembly GCA_963778675.1 of Bryobacterales bacterium. Lineage (GTDB taxonomy): Bacteria > Acidobacteriota > Terriglobia > Bryobacterales > Bryobacteraceae > CAWCDJ01. The sequence goes on along the minus strand of CAVZVI010000013.1, from coordinate 132,060 downwards.
GCTGGGATTCGACCCGCTGCCGCAGACCTTCTGGGAACGCTCCCTGTTCGTCAAACCGCGGGACCGCGACGTGGTCTGCCACGCCAGCGCCTGGGACATCGACAATGTGAACGACGTCCGCCTCAAGATGTGTATCCAGATCACCGGAGAGGATTTCTACACCATCCACCACGAACTGGGCCACAACTTCTACCAGCGGGCTTACAGCAAACAGCCGCCCCTGTTCCGCGACAGCGCCAATGACGGGTTTCACGAGGCCGTCGGCGACACCATCGCGCTCTCGATCACTCCCGACTACCTGGTGAAGCTGGGGCTGCTGGACCGCGCGCCGGACACGTCGAAGGATATCGGCCTCCTGCTGCACCGCGCGCTCGATAAGATCGCGTTTCTTCCTTTCGGACTGGTAATCGACCAGTGGCGATGGAAGGTGTTTTCGGGCCAGATTCCGCCCGAGAAATACAACGAAGCCTGGTGGCAGCTTCGCGAGAAGTACCAGGGGATCGCTCCGCCGCCGGGCCGCACGGAGGCCGATTTCGACCCTGGCGCGAAGTACCACGTGGCTGCGAACGTCCCCTACATGCGCTACTTTTTGGCGGACATTCTGCAGTTCCAGTTCCACCGTGCGCTCGCCCGGACCGCCGGATGCACAGGCCCCCTGAACCGTTGCTCGATCTTCGACAACAAAGCCGCGGGAGCGCGTCTCAACTCCATGCTTGAAATGGGCGCGAGCCGGCCGTGGCAGGAAGCCCTGGAGAAAATCGCGGGCACGCGCGAAATGGATGCGTCAGCCATCCGCGATTACTTCGCGCCGCTCGAAAAATGGCTGGATGAGCAGAATCGCGGCAAACCTGTCGGGTGGTAGAACAGCCGGCCGGTCAACCCCCTGGTCTTACTTCGATCTCCGCGGATTTCCTGCCTAGGGACGAGTGGGCCGCGGTCACGACAATCCGTCCGGAACTCTTCGGAACGGTCCTGATCCAGATTGCGCCGGCGCCTCCGCTCTCGGTCATCTCAAAGGGGTTGTCGCCCACAATTACGCCCGGCCCGGTGAGCTCGAACGTCATGTTTCCACCTGCGGACGGACAATCGCCGCATTCTTGCCGGGGCCGCTCGGCGCCTGAGGGCCAAAATCCCAAAAGAAGTTGGGGATGATGACCGTGCGGACCTTGGGGCTGACCTGGGTTTGGTAAACGAAGCGCCCGGTTTCGGAATGCGAAACACGTCCGCAACCCCGGGGTATTTGACTCCCCGGTACGAGTTGACCAGGCTGCCATAGTCGAACGCGCAGCAGGGAAAACTGGTCCTTGGCCCTATCGGATGAATACGATTTCGAAAGCGCCCGGCTGCCCGCGACATACCCGTCAATCCGCAACTCGGGGTTAGCGTGGCCGTTAACCGCGAGGTCACAGAAAAACGGCGGATATCCGAGGTGCGGGAAATTCGTGCGATCCGGGAGCGCCACGGCGAATGGCTTCCCGTCGATGAAGATCTCCAGCCGGTCGCAGTTCGAAAAAATCGCCGCATTCTTGCCGGGGCCGCTCGGCGCCTGAGGGCCAAAATCCCAAAAGAAGTTGGGGATGATGACTGTGCGGACCTTGGGGCTGACCTGCGCCTGGTAGAACGAAGCGCCCGGTTTCGGAATGCGAAACACGTCCGCAACCCCGGGGTATTTGACTCCCCGGTATGAGTTGACCAGGCTGCCATAATCGAACGCGCACCAGGCGATGACGCCGGCGCACCGCGGGAACGACCTGCCCCGGTCATGCGCCTGGGCGTGCCGCAGTGCCTGCGCCTGGAGCAGTGGCGCGTCGACCCCCCGGCGGTACTGGGCTCCAAAGCCCTTGCCCGTGCTGTAATTGTATTGCCCGACCGCCTCCGCCAGCATGTAGGGCACGCCCGGCAGTGGTTCCCGGATGCCCACACTCCCGTCCGGAGCGGAATGGTAGTCGTCAAACGCGAAGACATCCTGGTGCCATTCCTGCCGCCAGGTTCTTGTGGACGATGGTGTCATCGAGCCGGAGGTAGGACGGGAGCCATCGAGAGAATGGGCGATCTCTTTCGTCCGCAGATACAGCTCCGGGTCGTTTGCCGACTCATTGATGCGAACTCCCCAAACGACGATCGAGGCGTGATTCCGGTCGCGGCAGACCATGTCTCTCACATCGCGAAGCGCCAGTTCCTTCCATGCCGCGTCGCCGAGATATTGCCAGCCCGGAATCTCCTCCCACACCATCAGGCCGAGTTCATCGCAGGCATCCAGAAACGCCTCGGATTGTGGATAGTGGGAGCAGCGCACCATGTTGCAGTTGAATTCGCGGCGTAGGATTTCCGCATCGCGCCGCAGAACGCGCCGCGGCATTGCGCCTCCTGCGTATGGGTACAATTCATGGCGGTTCAGGCCGAAGAGTTGGAGCCGCCGGCCGTTCAGAAAGAATCCATCCAAATCGAATCGCGCCTCGCGGAACCCGATCCGTACCTGATAGTCATGCACCGGCCGGCCTTCAATGGAGAGCGTCGCGACCACATGGTAGAGTCGCGGGGTGTCCATATCCCACAGCGCGATGTTGCCAAGATTCGACAAGGTCAATGCCGCTTCCGTTTTCCCCGGCGCCGTCAGCTTCAAGGTTTGTTGAGCGCTCGAAACAACGCGAGCGCCGTCCAGCAACTCCGCCTTGAGCTGAACCGGCCGGTCGACAGGGGCGGCTGCATCAATCGAACACGCGACCTCGACGCAGCGGCCTGAATCGAGCACCTTCACCGGCTTGGCGAAGACGCTGCTGAGGAAGACCTGCGGCACGGCGTACAGGCTGACGGGGCGGTAGATGCCGCCCGGTTCCAGGTAGTCAATCGAGCGCGGACCGGCCGGCGAGCCTTCGGGGGGCGCGTTCTTCCAGCGGGAATCCACCGCCACTGCAAGCACGTTATCGCCGCCCGTGAGCCAGGCGGTAATCTCGTAGCGGAAAGGCAGGTACCCGCCGAGGTGTTCGGGCAAACTATGGCCGTTGATCACGGGAGTCGCGCCCACCATCACGCCGTCGAATTGCAGGAACACACGGCGGTTCCGGAATTCGTGCGGCAGCGAAAAGTGCCGGCGGTACGCCCAGACGTGCTCCCAGGCAGCGGGATCCCAGTCCTGCCAGGACAGCCTGCTAACGCAGTGAGGCAGGGAGACGCCGGGGAACCCCGCGTCATCGAACTGTTTGTTCATGGCGTCAGCGGTGACCCGCCCGCCGAACAGCCAGTCCCCATCCAGGGGCAATCGAAAATGGGCCGGGCCTGGCGGCGCGTTTGCTCTCGCCGTGCCTGGAAGCCACAAGGAACTGAGTGCGAGGGGCGCCAGAGGTCCGGCTGTACAGTTCCGGACGAACTTCCTGCGCGATATCCCGTGACCCTTTTCAGGCATACAGGTCCGGAATCGTGATGCCGGGGTAGTCGCGCGCGGCCTGCGCCTGCAGGTCGTTGCAAAGCCGGTCCATCGACTCGGCCACCTTGAGAAAACTGAAAGCGGCGGGATTGTTCGGGCCGTAGATCCCAACCACCACGTTGCAGAGTTCCCGTACGCGGGTCTTGGTGCGGCGTAGTTCCACAGCGAGCTCCCGATGTTCGTCGGGGGTAAGAGGGACAATCGTCTCAGGCCGCATCGCCGCCACTAATCATCATATTTGTATCATACCCCTGGCGGCTGCACAGTGTACTTTGCGGAACAAAGATCGGGTGCGGCGGCGGGCCGCGCTTCCGCGAGTTGTTACAATCTCAGTGATGCCTGAAGAGATTTACGCCGCATTCGACACGACGCAGGGAAAGTTCAAAGCGCGGCTCTTCGCCGACAAGGCGCCCAAGACGGTTGAGAACTTTGTGAGTCTCGCCGAAGGAACCAAGACCGGCAAACCGTTCTATGACGACACGATCTTCCACCGTGTGATTCCGGACTTCATGATTCAGGGAGGCGACCCCGAGGGTACCGGCCGAGGTGGTCCGGGGTACCGCTTCGCCGATGAGTTCCACGCCGAACTGAAGCACACCAAGCCGGGACTGCTCTCCATGGCCAACGCCGGCCCGAATACCAACGGCAGCCAGTTCTTCATCACGGTGGCGCCGACCCCGTGGCTCGACAACCGCCATAGTATTTTCGGGGAGGTGACCGAGGGCTACGATGTGGTGAAAAAGATCTCGGAAGTGCCGCGCGGCGCCCAGGATCGTCCGGTCCAGGAAGTGCGGATCAACTCAGTCAAAATCGAGCGAGTCTAGCCCGGCTGACCGCCTATGAGACTGGCGATCTTCGGCGGAACGTTCGATCCCATCCATGACGCCCATCTCGCGGTGGCGCGCGAAGCAGCCGACCGGCTGAAGCTTGACCGTATTCTGTTCGTGCCGGCCGCACACCCGCCTCATAAGGCGGGCGTAACGCATGCGCTTTACGAGCACCGCATCCGCATGGCGGAGCTGGCGTGCGCGGCGGACCCGCGCTTCGAAGTGTCGCGCCTCGAGGAGGGCACCGCCTGCAGCTACTCCATCGAGACCATCGCCAAGGTCCGTGCCGGCATGGCGGCGGGTGATGAGCTATTTTTCATCATTGGGGCGGATGCCTTCGCCGAGCTGCGGAGTTGGTACCGGTGGCGGGACGTGGCCCAGGCTGTGCAATTCGTCGTAGTCAGCCGTCCAGGCGTCTCGTACGAGTCGCCGCCGGGGGTTCGCTTCGAGAGGCTCGACAGCGTGGCGTTTCCAGTCTCGTCCTCCGAGATCCGGCGGGCACTGGCTTCAGGCGAGCGGCCATCCGCCGTGCCTCCCCGCGTGATGGAGTACATTCGGGAGCATGCGCTCTACGGCTCCCGAGTTCCCGCGTGAGCGTGGCCCCACGATACACCGGCTGTGTCGGCATGCGCCGCGGCAAGACACAGCTTGCCAATGGGCCGCACGCGTAACTCGCCGTGTTTCCTACATGATAAGACATGAGCATCTGAAAGTGGATTTCCTCACACTTATGGCATGCTCCGTGCAGCATCGGTGATGGCAGCGCGGCATCCCCCCGTCCGGATCGCCCACAACCTGGAGGCCTGTCTTGAAGCGACTCTATTCCACACTCATCCTGATTCCCGTCCTACTCACCGCCGGTGCGCTGAAGGCGCAGACGGTCGCCGTTGACAAGAGCTCGTTGAGCTTCGCCACCCAGGTGGGCGGATCCCCTGTCAGCCAAACGTTCAATGTATCGAGCACGGGGAGTCCGCTGTCGTTCGCGACATTTTCAAATGCAGCGTGGCTGAAAGTGTCACCTTCGAACGGCAATACCCCTGCCGTCGTGACCGCAACCGCCGATCCCACCGGCTTGGGCACCGCGACCTATAACGGAACGATCACCGTGTTCGGCGGCACGGGATCCATCAGCGTGCAGGTCAGCATGACGGTCAGCACCATCGGGGTCAGCCCGGCGTCGCTCAGTTTTGCTTACCAGAGCGGCGGCAACCTGCCGGTGTCACAAGTCCTGACGTTGACTGGTCCGACCACCAGTTTCACGGCCGCTGCCGCGACTACCTCGGGAGGAAACTGGCTGCAGCTATCGCCCTCGTCCGGGACCTCGCCAGGAACGGTGACGGCGATCATCAATTCCGCGGTCGTCGGGCCTGGCATGGCGGCGGGAACCTACAATGGCTCCATCACGATCACGCCGACTTCGGGAGTCACCACCACACCGATCGTGATCCCGGTCACTCTGACGGTCTCTTCGGCGCCGCCGGTCACCGTGAATCCGAACAGCGTGAATCTGAATTACCAGATCGGCGGCGCGAACAACCTCCCGCCGCAAACCGTAACGCTCGCGACCACCGGCACGCTGCCGGTGAGCTACGGCTTTGCGACATCGGCCGCGTGGATCGCGGTGAACCCGACGGGTGGGTCGATTCCAGCCAACGGCAGCACCACCGCGACTATCGGGTACCACACCACCGCCAACCTGCCGGCCGGCAGCTACAGCGACCAGGTGACGCTCTTCACGCCGGGCGGAGTCCCCACTAGTCAGCAGATTCCGGTAAAGCTGCTGGTTTCCGTTGCGCCCCTGCTGAACGTGCCGAACGCAACCCTGGCCTTCAACTATCAACTGGGAGGGGCGGCGCCGGCGGCGCAAGCGGTGACCGCGACCTCCACGGCGGTGCTCCCGACCTCTACGACCGGGCAGATGCGGCTCACTATCACTACCAGCACCAAAAACACCGGCAACTGGCTCTCCGTGCCTACGCAGAACCCCGTCACGGGCACGCCCTTCACGGTGTCCGTGGACCCCGCCGGACTCGCGCCGGGAACGTACAACGGAACCGTTACGGTAGCCGGCAGCGGGGCGGCCAACGGTCCGCAAACGATTCCGGTGACCCTGAAAGTCAGCAACGACCCGCAGATCGTCGCTGGCGTCAACGGCTGCAACACGCTGAGCCAAAGCTGCCAGGCGATGTTCGCCTACCAGATCGGACAGCTCGCGCCGGCCGCGCAGACCGTGAACCTGACCAGCAGCACCGGTGCCGCCCTCAACTACACCGCCACCGCCACGACCACCGCCTGCGGCAACTCCTGGCTGGCGCTGGGCGGGACAACTTCGGGCAGCACCAACGGAACTCTCACGATCGCGGTCAATGCGGCGGGGCTCGCGGCAGGCAGCCAGTGTGATGGCTCGGTGGTGGTCAACGCCACGAATGCCGCAACCGGCGCGGCCGCACCCAACAGTCCGTTGACCATTCCAGTACGCCTTTACGTCAGCAACTCACCGCTGGTAACGGTCAGCCAGTCGGCCGCGAACTTCACTGCCCAGGCCGGCGGCGCGGCCCCCACCGCGCAGACCATCGCGGTCAACAGCACGAGCCTTACCGAACCGCTGAACTACTCGGTCATTTTCTCGGCGGCCAACGGCGGCAACAACTGGCTTTTCGTCGGGCCGCTCTCCGGCACGACACAATCCGGTTCGAACGCAATCACGGTTGCGGTTCTGCCCGGCCAGCTTGCGGCGGGCACGTACACCGGCAGCATCACGATCACCGCGACTACGACCAGCGGAGGCGCGGTCGCCGACAGCCCCATCACGATTCCGGTAATGTTCACGGTTACGCCGGGGAACCTCGTGCTGAGCAAGACCTCGCTGTCGTTTACGCAGACACTCGGCGGCTCCGCACCCGCAGCACAGACGGTGAAGGTCACCAGCAGCGGGCAGCCGCTGGCATACGCCGCCACAGTTTCGACGGGCGGCACTGGCGACTGGCTATCGGTGACGCCCGCCGGCGCGTCGACCCCCGGCAACCTGCAGGTGAGCGTGGACGGCTCGAAGCTCGATCCCGGCACGTACCAGGGCTCGGTGACGGTCACGGCAACCACGCTCTACGCGGGGAACAGCCCGGTGTCGATTCCCGTGACCCTGGTGGTCAACCCGGGAACCATTTCGACCTCCGTGGATTCGCTCACCTTTACGCAGGTGCATAACGGGCCCGCGCCGGCGGCTCAGAATATCACGGTCTCGGGGACTCCGGGGTCCCTGGCATTCACGGTGACGGCGGCGACCGACAGCAACAGCGGCGCTTGGCTTACGGCCTCGCCAACCTCCGGGAACACGCCTGCCACCGTCAAGATCTCTGTCGCCGGCGGATCTCTCGCCATCGGCACATACACCGGCACCATCACGGTCGCGGCCACCGGCAGCACGCAGACAGTCAGTATCCATGTCACGATGAACGTGGTTGCGCCCCAGACCCTCACCGTATCGCCTTCCAGCCTGAACTTCAGCTATACGATCGGACTGCAGGCGCCGGCGTCGCAGACGGTGCAGCTCTCTGCTTCGGGCGTGGCGCAATTCACGACGTCGGCTTCGACCAAGGATGGCGGCACGTGGCTCACGGTGACGCCGGCTTCGGGCAGCACCCCGGCCACTCTCACGGTGGCGGTCAACCCAGCCGGTCTGACCGCCGGCAACTATACCGGAACGATTGCGGTGGCTTCGCCCAGCGCCGTCATTCAGCCCGCCGTCACCGTCAACCTTTCGGTCGCGCAGATTCCGAAACCGGTGATCGCGGGTGTTCAGAACGCGGCGAGCTCCGTCAGCGGAGGATTCTCGCCGGGCGAGAACATCGTGATCTATGGAACGGGCATCGGACCGGCGGACCTCACCAAGGGCATGCTCACCGGCAGCGGCGTGCTCTCCACCAACGTGGGTAATACACAGGTCTTCTTCGATGCCATACCTGCCCCCATCATCTACGCATCGGCCGGGCAGACCAGCGTGATGGTCCCCTACGGCGTTTCGGGCAGGACCCGTACGAGCCTGGTGGTGCAGTACGTGGGGGCTCAATCGGACGCCATCTCGTACAACGTGGTGCAGGTCTCGCCGGGGATCTATACGCTGAACCAGGCCGGTAGCGGCCCGGGCGCCATCCTGAACCAGGATTTCAGCGTCAATTCCGCCGCCAATCCGGCGGCGAAAGGATCCGTCGTGCAGGTCTATATGACCGGCGAGGGCATCACCCAGCCGGCTTCCACGGACGGCGGGATCGCTCCGCTCAATGGCACCGGCCTGAACGTGCCGGTGCAGGCCGTCACAGCCACGGTGGGCGGTGTTCCGGCCACGGTGCAGTATTACGGGTCGGCGCCGGGCATCGTGTACGGTGTGATGCAGGTGAACGTTGTGGTCCCGGGGGCCGCCCCCTCGGGCTCCACAGTGCCGATCCAGATCGCCGTGGGTGGCGTGAATACGCAGGCTAACGTGACACTGGCGATAAAGTGAGGCGGTGGGGCGGCCGCGGCACTGCGGCTTGCCCCGCCTATCCCAGGACTTCGAGGAATGCCTTCGCCGCGTGGCTCAGCGCGCGTCGCGTGGGATAGATCAGGCGGATCTTGCGTTCCACGTGCATCTCTTTCACGCGCACTTCGCAGAGAATCTTCTGCTCGATCTCCTGCTCCACGCACATCCGCGGGAGGAACGCCACGCCCAGGTCGTTCTGCACCAGCCTGCGAATGGTCTCGATGGTCGGCATCTCCACATCCATCCTCAGCGGAACGCGGTGAGATTGAAACTCCCGCAGCACGACTTCGCGATACGGCGAGACCACGTTGTGCGCGATGAAGTTCTCCGAGGCCAGTTCCTTGATCGAAACCGTCTTACGGCTGGCCAGGCGGTGCTTGGGAGAGACCACGAACGCCAGGGAGTCGGTGTAGATCACCTTCGATTTCAGCCGCTCGTCGCGCCGGATCGTAGCTGATTACGCCCAGCTCGAGATTGCCGTCGATCAGTTCGTTGGGCAGCTTACTCGAAAGGCTGCGCCGCACCTGCACTTTGATCTTCGGGTATAGCTCCCGGTAGCGTTCGATGTGGCGCAGCAGGTAAATGGAGGTCGATTCGTTGGCCCCGATCGTCAGGCGCCCCGCCGAGTTGTCGCGCAGTTCGGCCAGCGAATTGTCGAGCTCCTGGTGCAGGCTCTGGAAGCGGCGCGCGTAATCGAGCACGGTGCGCCCGGCGTCGGTAAGGATCAGTTCCTTGCCGGAGCGGTCGATCAGTTTCTCTCCCAGTTCCTGCTCCAGGCGCTGCAGAGCGAGCGACACCGCCGGCTGCGTGCGCAGCAGCCGTTCGGCCGCCCGCGAGAAGCTCTTTTCGGTCGCTACCGTCAAGAAGACCTGAAGGGAATACAGTTCCATCCGGACGTTTCCCCATCATAACACCTGCTAATACGTACCCGTAAAATTATAAATTTGCCAAATCATACACGCGGGACGCCATAATGGCTGCTATCGGTGCACAGCATGAGTGATCGCGTATACATTTTCGATACGACACTCCGCGACGGCGAGCAGTCGCCCGGCTGCAGCATGACCGTCCCGGAGAAACTGCGGATGGCGCGCAAGCTGGTGGAACTCGGCGTGGACATCCTCGAAGCGGGATTCCCGATCGCTTCCGAAGGCGATTTCGAAGCGGTGGACGCAGTCAGCCGCGAATTCCCGTGGGCCAACATCGCCGCCCTGGCGCGCTGCTGTACGCTCGATGTGGAACGGGCCGCCAGGTCGCTGGCGCACGCGAAGCGGCCGCGCATCCACACCTTCATCGCCACCAGCGAGATCCATTTGAAGTACAAGCTGAAGAAGACCCAGCAGCAGGTGCTGGACGAGGCGGTGGCGGCGGTCGAGCTGGCGCGGCAGCATGTGGACGACGTCGAGTTCTCGGCGGAAGACGGCGCGCGCACGGAGCCGGGTTTCCTCGAAGAGATCTCTCGGGCGGTGGTCGCCGCCGGCGCCCGCACAGTCAACATTCCGGATACCGTGGGCTATTCTTCGCCGAAGGAGTACGGCGTCGCTGATCGGCCGGATTGCCCGCGCCCTGGGCGATTGCGCGGTGGTCATCGGTGCACTGCCACGACGACCTGGGCCTGGCCGTGGCCAACTCGCTGGCCGCCATCGAGGCCGGCGCGCGGCAGGTGGAATGCACCGTCAACGGGATCGGCGAACGGGCCGGCAACTGCTCGCTCGAAGAGATCGTCATGATCCTCAAGACGCGGTCGGATGCCTACCCCTATCACACCGGAATCCACACCGAACACCTCTACGGCGCCAGCGACCTGTTGAGCTCCATCATCACCTTCGGCCCTCAGCCGAACAAGGCGATCGTAGGGCGGAATGCGTTCGCGCACGAGGCCGGCATCCACCAGGATGGCTACCTCAAGGAAAAGACCACCTACGAGATCATCGACCCGCGCACGGTGGGCGTGCCCGAAGGCAAGCTGGTGCTGGGCAAGCACAGCGGCCGCCACGCCCTGAACCAGCGGGCCAAGGAACTGGGGTTCGAGCTGACGCGCGCGGAACTGGACGACCTCTATCAGCGGTTCACCGCGGTGGCCGACCACCGCAAGAAGGGCCTCATGGACGAAGAGATCGTGGCGCTGATCCACCAGGGGCAGCAGGCTATGCGAGTGGCGGCGGATTAACGCATGAATTTCAACGTTCTGGTTCTTCCCGGGGATGGCATCGGTACCGAAGTGACGCGCGAAGCCGTGCGCGTGCTGCGGCACGTGGCCGCGAAATGGCATCATGATCTGAAACTGACCGAAGGGCTGTTGGGCGGAGTGGCCATTCATAAGACCGGGTCCCCGCTGCCCGAGGAGACCGCGCGCCTGGCCGCGGCTGCCGACGCGACGTTGATGGGCGCGGTGGGGCTGCCCGAGTTCGACAACGCGCCGCCCGAGAAGCGGCCGGAAAAAGGATTACTGGGGATCCGCAAGGCGCTGGGGGTTTACGCCAACCTGCGCCCGGTACGGGCTTACGCGTCGCAACTGGATTCTTCTCCCCTGAAGAACCACCTGGTGGAAGGCACCGACATGATTATCGTCCGCGAACTGACGGGCGGTATCTACTACGGCACTCCGCGCGGCATCACCGAAAACGGCGCGGAGACGCGGGCGGTCAATACCATGACCTACACGCGCGCGGAGATCGAGCGCGTTTCCCGCATGGCCTTCCACCTGGCGCGCGCCCGCCGCAAGAAAGTAACCTCCGTGGACAAGTCGAACGTGCTCGAAAATTCGCAGCTCTGGCGGCGCGTGGTGACCGAGGTAGCGCGCGAGTTTCCGGAAGTTGCGCTCGACCACCTCCTGGTCGATAACTGCGCGATGCAGTTGGTGTTGAACCCGCGCCGTTTCGACGTGGTGCTCACGGAGAACATGTTCGGCGACATCCTCAGCGACGAGGGCGCGGTGCTGGCGGGGTCGATCGGGATGCTGCCCTCGGCCTCTATCGGAGATCGCCGGCCGTCCGGCGCATGGGTCGGACTCTACGAGCCGGTACACGGCTCCGCTCCGGACATCGCCGGGCAGAATAAGGCCAACCCGCTGGGCGCGATCGGCTCGGTGGGAGCCATGCTGGAATACAGTTTCGGATTGAAGGAAGAAGCCTCCGCGGTGGATCGGGCGATTGAAGCCGTGCTCCGCAGCGGAAAGGTGACCGCGGATTTACGACCTTCGGGCGCGCCCGCCACCACTGAACAGGTGGGCGAGGCGGTGTGCGCTGCGATCGGCTGAGCGGGGCTTACCAGCCCCCGCTCAGCCATAATAGTTGTAGGGCCCGGGGATACCCGGCCTGATCGAATTGCTCTTGTTATGCCCCACACCATCATCGAAAAACTCTGGGATTCGCATATTGTGCGGGAGCAGCCCGGCGCACCCACGCTGATTTTTATCGACCTGCACCTGGTGCACGAAGTCACGTCGCCGCAGGCCTTCGACGGCCTTCGGGCGCGCGGCCTCAAGGTGCGGCGTCCCGACCTCACCATCGCCACCGCCGATCACAGCATCCCGACCAGCGATCGCTCGCTGCCGATCGTCGATGAAATTGCAGCCCGGCAGCTCGCGCAACTCGAGACCAACTGCGCCGATTTCGGCATCCGGTGCCTGGGCATCCACAGCGACCGCCAGGGCATCGTGCACGTGATCGGCCCGGAGTTGGGCCTCACGCAGCCCGGCATGACGGTGGTGTGCGGGGACAGCCACACCGCCACGCACGGCGCGTTCGGCGCGCTGGCGTTCGGCATCGGCACCAGCGAGGTGGAGCACGTCCTGGCCAGCCAGTGCCTGCTGCAGCGCAAGTCCAAGACCTTCCAGGTGCGGGTGGATGGCACGCTGCCGCCGGGCGTAGGCGCCAAGGACATCATCCTGGCGCTGATCGCGCGGATCGGGGTGGGCGGCGGCACGGGCAGCGTAATTGAGTACACCGGCAGCGCCATTCGCGCGCTCTCCATGGAAGAGCGCATGACGGTCTGCAACATGTCGATCGAAGGCGGAGCCCGCGCCGGCCTGATCGCGCCCGACGACACGACCTTCGAATACCTGGCCGGAAGGCCGCACGCGCCCAAGGGCGCGGCATGGGACGAGGCCCTGGCGCGCTGGAAGCAACTGCCCACGGACGAGGGCGCCGTCTACGATCGCAGCATCACCATCGACGCCGATGCGCTGGAACCGATGATCACCTACGGGACCAATCCCGGCATGGGCCTGCCGATCAACGCGCCGCTGCCCGATGGAGCCGCGGATCCCGCGGTGGCGAAGGCCCTGAAGTACATGGGACTGGAGGGCGGCAAGCCGCTCGTGGGCCATCCCGTGGATGTGGTGTTCATCGGAAGCTGCACCAATTCGCGAATCTCCGATCTGCGGACCGCCGCCGCTCTTCTGAAGGGCCGCAAGGTCAACCCGAACGTGCGGGTGATGGTGGTTCCGGGCTCGCAGGAGGTGAAGCGCCAGGCGATCGCCGAGGGGCTGCCGGAGATTTTCCGCGAGGCCGGATGCGAATGGCGCGAACCGGGCTGCTCCATGTGCATCGCCATGAACGGCGACCAGCTTTCGCCCGGACAGTACAGCGTTTCGACGAGCAACCGGAATTTCGAAGGCCGGCAGGGAAAGGGAGGGCGTACGTTCCTGGCCAGCCCCCTGACCGCCGCCGCCAGCGCCATCACCGGCGTAGTCACCGACGTGAGGACACTGTTATGAAGCCGTTTACGAGTTTTGAAAGCCGGGTGGTTCCGCTCCCCATGGTCAACGTCGATACCGACCAGATCATCCCGGCCCGGTTCCTCAAGACCACCTCGAAGCAAGGACTCGACAAGCAGTTGTTCAACGACTGGCGGTATGACGCGCAGGGCAACCCCGTCCCTGATTTCATCCTGAATCAGCCCCGGGCGGCCGGCGCACAGGTTCTGCTCGCGGGCGACAACTTCGGCTGCGGCAGTTCCCGGGAGCATGCTCCATGGGCGCTTACGCAGTTCGGCTTCCGCGCGGTGATCAGCACGTCCTTCGCCGACATTTTCAAGCAGAACTCCCTCAAGAATTCGCTGCTGCCGATCGTGGTGCCGCCCGACGTACACGCCGAGCTCTTCGCGGCCGTCGAAGCGGATCCTGCCGCCGTGGTCAAGGTCGATCTCGCCACCCAGACGCTTACTACTCCATCCGGCCGGCAAGTGGAGTTTCCGGTCGATGGCTTCTCGAAGCACTGCCTGCTGGAAGGGGTGGATGAACTGGGCTACATCCTGCAGCACGAAGCGGACATCGCCGCCTACGAAGCGCGGCGCGTGGGTTCGATCAACGCCCTGGCGTAGTTTCCGGCCAAGAGCGGGCCAGGATGGTGCCGATGCTACGGGCGAGTTGCTCCGCCGTGTAGGGCTTCTGCAGAAAGGCGCTGATCCCCAGGTCTCGCAATTGCTCCAAAGTCTCCGGTTCGCAGTAACCGCTCGTGATCACAATGGGTACCGGGGGCAGCTTGGCCCGCAGGTTCGCGAGCACCTCTCCAATCGGCATCCCCGGCATCGTCAGATCCAGGACGATCCCGCGAATCTCTTTGTCCGAGGCTGTCAGCGCCTCGAGCGCCGAGCGTCCGTCGATCGCCAGGAGCGTCCGGTATCCATACGCCGCCAGAGCCGCCTGCGCCATCCGTAGAACCACCTCTTCATCGTCCACCACCAGGATCGTTCCGGAACCCGAAGGATCGGCTTCGGCAATATTCTGGGGAGCCGTATCCGGCTGGTTGTCGCTGGCAGGCAGCAAAATCGTAAAGGTCGTTCCCCTCCCGGGTGTGCTCTCCACCGTCATCGCCCCGTGATGCGCACGCACGGTACCTTGCGCCGCGGCCAGGCCTAACCCTCTGCCAGAGAGCTTCGTACTGAAGAATGGATCGAAGATCCGGCTCACCGTGGCTTCGTCCATTCCGCATCCAGTGTCGGAAACCCTCAGAAAAGCGTATCTGCCGGGCGTCAGTTGAGACGAAGAACCGGCGGCCACTTCTTCGACTCCCGTCGTCAGTATTATGAGTCCCGCGCCGGTAATGGATTCCGCTGCGTTGATGATCAGGTTCATCACAAGCTGATGGATTTGACTCGCATCCGCCTGGATTTGACTCCGCGCCAGATCGAGCTGTAACCGCACTCCAGACGGGATGGCGGGCCGAAGCAGGGGTACCAGTTCCTTGACAACTTCACCCAGATCGATGGATTCGCTCACTACCCTGCTCTTGCCCGCATACGCCAACAACTGCTGCGTGAGTTGAGCCGCTCTTTGGCTCGCTGAGAGCACATTGCGGAGAAGCGGGTTGGCCGGATCGGAAGCGGGCAGGTTGGCGATCGCCAGGCTGGAATTTCCGATGATTCCCGTCAGGAGATTGTTGAAGTCGTGCGCAATGCCGCCGGCCAGGAGACCGAGACTTTCCAGACGTTGGGTTTGGCGGAGTTGTTCCTGCAACTGATGCCGCTCCGTCGTGTCCATGCAGATGCCCGACATCCAGGAGGCCTCTCCGGCCGGGTTGCGGATCACATGCCCGCGCCCTTCGAACCATTTGACCGCACCGTCGGGCAGAAGCGAGCGATACTCGATCTCGTACGTGTCTCCGGAAACCAGGGCGCGCTGAATAGCGCCGAGGACCAGTTGCCGGTCATCCGGATGGACGCCATCGAGGAAGCCCTCAAATGTGCCTCGAAAGGTACCCGGCGTGTGGCCATGAATCCGCTCGAGGTTCTCGGACCAGCGCACCTCGCCTGTACGGACGTTCCAATCCCATGTGCCCACATTGGCCGCTTCCAGGCTGATCCGCAGCCGTTCCTCGCGCCCGCGCAACTCCGCTTCTGCCTGTTTATAGGCTTCCAGCGCCTGTTCAAGGTGGGCTTGCATCAGTTTTCGGTCTCGACCAGTATATACCGAGCCGTGCGGGATTGGTTTCTCCGATCCGGCATCCGCGCTTGCCGGCCGTCGTCTGCGCCCGCCGCTACTGCGGCCCGACCGCGTAATTCCGGAACACCACTACCGGGTCCGGCATGCCGGCCGCCCAACTGAACGCGTAAGCCGGCTGTACCGGCAAGATCGGACTCCTGTTGAAGGTCAGGCTGACGACCGGATACCCCTGAAGATCTTCCGTCACCGTATAAATGCCCGGGACCAGGCCGCAGACGCTCAATGAACCGTCCGTCTCGTTGGTGAAGAAATTGTTCGTGGAACCGGAGGGATCTGTCAGTGCGATGGGCCAGTTCAAGCCCGGGAAGACTACGCCGAACGGATTCACCAGTTCTTTTACGACCGTGAGACAGAAGGTCGCGGTATTGGGTTTGACTTTGAAGTTGTCGGTCTTCGACGCGGAAGGCGCAAAACCGTGGAAGCACCCGCCGCCACAGGAGTTATCGATGCGAGCGGGGTCGCCTACGAAGCTCGCAACTGGAGTTACCCAGACCTTGTAGACTCCGCCATTGTTGGTCGTGTCGAGATAGTCGCTGGGACAAGCTGAATTGGCGAGCCGGATCGTGATCGCTCCCAACTCGGGGTGGTCCTGACTGATACCGGTCGGATGAACCGGGCCGCCCACGCCTGCGTACGCTGTGATCACGCCGTCGGCGGACACCGTGAACCGGCGGTTATTGACGACATCCGTGCTCAGCAGGGTTTGGCCGCTCGGGTCGGTCACTTGGAAGAAATAGTCGCCCGCGGGCAGCGCCGCGGCGTGGGCCGGCGCGTGCTGGCCGGGTCCGCCATTGAGGTAGACATCGCACTTCGATGCGTACTGGTTTGCGTTGACGACGCTTCCGTCAGAGGTAGTCGTGAAGACAGCTCCTGGCACTGCCGCCTGGGCCGTGGAGAATTGCCCTAGCGCGACCAGCAGCGCGAGGGGCATCCCAATTCTGAGATGTCGATTCAATTACGGTGAGTCCTTTCTCGCTCCATGGATTCCAGAGTTAGTGTAGGCGACTTAGCATCTGTGCCGTTAGTCCACATTGGTCAGGAATACGGGTCATTTCTTTAGTTATCTCACCTTCGGGGTAGTGTCCTCCTTCTCACTGTGCACGGAACAACACAGGATAGGCCCTCTGGAAGGGCCATGCACCCGCGTCGGTACCCGTCACCACGATCCGAAAGCGTTCGACCGGCGGCGTGACGTGGATCCGGTACGCGCCCCCCGCGGTGGCCTCCATTGCGGCCGGGGCGGACACGCGGTTGCCCGACGCATCGACCATGTGAAACACGACTTGCGAGACCTGCCCGGAGAGGTGGGCTTCCAGGTTCTGGGGAATTCCGAGGAGGGGATTCTGCAGCCGTGACGCCGGCTCGGCATCTCGGAAAAAACTGACACCGGCGAGTGAGATCCCGCTCTTCGCCAGGACCGATAGCACAAACAGGCCCGTGCCCGCCAGGCGGATCCGCCATCTTCCGGGCTCGGGAAGGTCAACACGAAGAATCCTCCCGGCCTGCAACTCCACGCTTTGCGCGCTATTTGCCGCGGTGAGTTCCGAGCCGTTCGGACGCGAGACGACAATGGCGTTGCGGCACTGGAGCGAGGCCAGTACCAGAATGCTCTCCGTCGTCGAATCGACCGGAAACTCGAAATCCCGTGATCCGTTGAGCTGCCCCACCGCGCGAAGCAGCGTTGCCGGGTGCGTATAGGGCGCGCTCATGACCAACGACGCTTGCGCCACTTCGCTTTTCTGAAACAGAAATAGCTGACCGCCCGTACTTTCGCTGGTATCGAGGTAGGCCGGGTCCACGGCACGTCCAGCCACGCACGGCCATTCGGTGCGTGCAGGCCGCTGTCCGTCCTGCGCATTGAGAAGCGTGGCGACGATGAGGATCGCTGGGACAAGGGCCGGGCGCATGGATCCAGCCTAGCGCCACTCCATGCCCGGCATAAGTTGACAAAGGGTAACGCCTCTTCAGAGGCAGATCCGCACCGCGCGGCGGTCGATTTCGCGGCCTATCGCGTCCAGGGCTTCCCTCGACAGTGTCTTCTGGGCCTGTTCGAACAGCTCGTGCTCTTCCCGCCGGATGTGCGTCGAGATTAGCTCACAGAACTGCTCCAGCAGCGCACTCGAGGGCGCGTGGCGCAACTGTTCCACCAGACGTTCGATCGTGCGGTGTTCGCCGATCAGTCGATCGATGAGGGCCGACGGAGCGCACGCCGGAAACAGCACGTGCTCCTCGATCTGGAAGTGGTTGGTCAGCTCGAGTTCGTACCGGTTGATCACGCGCCGCGCCAGTTTCGCGAGATTGTCCGGCGAGGAATCCCTGCCCAGGGAGCGCCGCGTCAAGACGCACAGCGCCAACCCGTTGTGGTGCTGGTGAGAGAGGGGAATCAAGCTGGGATCGCGCCGCATCCTGCCTGCTACTATACCGCCCCGGCGCGAACCCCGATCCCCTCTCTCAGAGAAATCAGAAGCTGAAGCGGAGCGACATCTCGAGACGGCGGTTGTTGGCGGTAGTGCCGCCGCCGCCCGCGCCGCCGAAACCCGTGAAGACGTTGGTGGGCTCGCCGAACTGAGGCGAATTGATCAATCCGACGTAACCGCCCGGGTTGGTGTGGTTCAGAATATTCGCGGCCATCACCGAAAGAGTGACGTTGTAGCGATGTTCGCTGGTAGCCCCGCCGAAGCCGCCGAAGCCTCCAGGACCCATGCGCATGCCGCCGCCGCCCCGCGGCCCACCGCCATGTCCGCCGCCGAACCGCCGTGTCCGCCCTCCGCCAGGCCCGCCGAAGCCGCCTGGCATGGCGTTGTTCTGGCCGCGCGGACCTCCGAAACCGAAGGTTCGGCCCGACGCGCACGTTGATCGAGACCATTCCGGGGCTGGTCAGGTAGTCCCGCGGAACGAACGGGCCGTTCAAAGAGGGAGCCGTATTGAAGCAGCCGAAGCCGGGCGGGCACACGATGTTCTCGCCCGGCCCGGAGGCGAATGCCGGCCGGGTGTTTTCAGCGTGTCACCGTAAATGTCGCGGCCCAGCGAGATGTTGTAGGGCGCACCCGACTGCAGCGTCACGAAGGGGCTGATCTGCACTGCCATCGGCGCGGTGAATGAGCCGAACAGAATGAAGCGCTGTTTGCGCTCGAATGCGGAGCGTCCCCAATCGGCCGCAAAGTTGTAAGGATCGGTGGGAGTGCTGGGCAGGTCGTTGGCGATGTTGTAAGAGTAGTTGCCCTGCAGGGACAGGTTGCGCGTGAAACGCGTGTTGAAACTGGCCATCACGATCTGTTGCTTCATGAAACCGCCGGACTCGTACTCGAACAGGTTGCCGGCCGCGTCGCCGTATGGGCGGATGCCACTGCCCGGCTGGCCGAAAACGTATGTGCCCGGTAGGGGTGTGTTGATCGGCACGGTTTGCAGGCTGTGTGCCGCGCGGTTGTCGGTGAACGTCAGCGAGAACGTGCTGTTCCAGGGCAACTGGCGCTCCACGCCGATGGCGCTCTGCATCGAATAGGGCGCACGCAGGCGGGGATCCACCAGGTAGGTGCTGTTCTGGCCCGGAGTCAGGGTGGAGATTGCCGGAACGGCCGGGAAGAAGTTCGGATCCGTCACCGTATAATTCAACTGGTACACGCCGTTCAGCTCGGCCGCCTGCAGGAAAGTGTTCGGATTGGTGCGGTCGTAGAAGATGCCGAACCCGCCGCGGATCACTGTCTTCTGCCGGCCGTTTTTCGCCGACCCGGGAGCCCACGCGAAGCCGATGCGCGGCGCCCAATCCCCGTGATCGCTCATCAGCGTCTGGACTTCGTAGCGCAGGCCCAGGCTCAATGTGAAGTTGGGGCGGATCCGCCAGTCATCGAGCACCCACGGCGCGACGTCCCAGCGGACCATGCTGCCGTAGGGGTTGCCGGCCTGAATGGTGAACTGGGAAGGCATCCCGCCAAGGGCGCGAATCTGCTGCGCCGTGTAACCCAGTTGCTGGAATAGCAATGTGCGGCGGTACTGCTCGATGCCGAGGATCTGCGCGGTCACCGGATTGCCATTGGCGTCGAGCACCGGCTGGTTGTTGGAATCCAGCACTGGGGCGATTCCGCCGTCGAACGAAAACGCTCCGCCGAAGCCCTGCGGAGATTCGCTGATGAGTCCTTCGCGGCGGGCCCGCATTCCCCACCGGATGGTATGGGCTCCATGCGAAAGAGTCGTCAGATTCTGTAGTTCGTAATGCGCATTGCGGTTATACTCGCAGGCCGATCCCGTTGCCGCCCGTGGTGAATGCGCCGGCCACGTTGATCTGGGGAAGCAGGTTGCCGTCCGACTCGCTGTAGTTGCGGCTGTATTGGAAGCGCGTCTCGTTCACGACGTGGGTGTTCAAGAATGGCGGTCTCGGTCAGCATCAGGTTCTGCTGGTTGACCCGTTGCTGTTATATGCCATGTCGGCGTAGGGCGGAGGAAGCCTGTAGAGGCTGATGCCGTTGTTGTCCCGCTCGTTCCAACCGTATTCGAAGCGCGCCGTCAGGGTGTTGTTGGTGGTGAGCTGATAGTCGATGCGCGGCGAGATCGTGGTGCGCGTATTGGGCGTAACCACGGACTGCTGGATGTTCTGCTGCAGCAGCGTCGTCGGGTCCAGGTATACCGCGTTCACCAGCGAGTTGTCGGTCACCTGGCGGCGGTTGAAGTCGATGAAGAACGACGCCTTCTTGCTCAGCGGCCCGCCAAAGTTGCCGAAGAACATACGATTCGAGAAATCCGGCTTGTTGTCTGCGAAGGGGTTGCGGGAGTTGAACAGCGCGTCGCTGTCGTTGAATCCCACCGTGCCGCGGAACCGGTCGGCGCCGGGCTTGGTGAGGATTTCGATGCGCCCGAAGCCCAGGCGGTCGAATTCCGCCGAAAACGGATTCTGGTTGATGCGAATTTCGCGGATCGACTCCTTGGGCGGGAGCTGGCCACCGCTGAATCCATCGATGTACAGCGAGCCGCCGTTCGGTCCGGCGCCCGGTCCTGCCAGCGCCTGCAACGCGTCCGCCAGGTCGTCGGGGTCGTCCGGCAGAGAGGCCAGGTCACTGCCCTTCAGCACCAGCGCCGTAGCGTTGCTATCGGATTCCACGCTGACAGTCGGGCCGCCTTCCGCCTGCACGGTAACCTGCTGCTTTTCAGCCACGACTTCCAGTTGAATCGGAACCTGGACGACGCCTCCTACGGGCACGTCCACCGCTTTGGACACCGGGGCGAAGCCGGGATAAGCGATCTTCACGGAGTATTGGCCCGGTGCAAGGCCGTTCACTGTGTAGGTTCCGTCCGCCTGGGTCTGGGCCGTTCGCTGCACGCCGTTCCCCGACACGACCAGGGGGGCGGCGGGAATCACGGCTCCGGAATCGTCGGTGAGCACTCCCTTGATCGTTCCGGTGCCCTGTTGAGCACGCAGGCCGCCGCAAAGGAACGCAGCCGCCAGAGCGAGAATAGAGACCTTTTGCAAGTTGAGCATAATTTTCCTGTCAGTAGTTCTTCCAGCTCTCCGTTTATTCGATCAATAGCTGCTAGTTGCCTTCTCCGCCGCCCTCTCCGCCGCCGAGATTCCAACCGCTCATGATGTCGCGGGTGGCAGTCGGCGCCGCGGTGAGAATCGGCTCTACTCCGGCCAGCAGCATGATCACGGTGACGCGGTTGGGGTCGCTACCCGCCGTCGTCGAGACCATCACAGCGTCCTTCGGTTTGAGTTCGGAAAGCGGCATCACCGGGAGGCGATCGAGAATGGATCCCAAGTCGCCGCCGCGGCCCATACCGGGTCCGCCAGGCGCGCCCTGGGGAGCCCCGCCGGCTCCCATTCCTCCACGCATGCCGCCGCGCATTCCGGCCCCCATCGCCTCGCCGCGGCCCCCGCCGCGATAGCGCCGGGCGAGCATCTGGGCAAGCTGCTCCGGCAGTTTCTTCATGGTGGTTTCGGGTGTAATCCGGATCGTCAGCGGCTTCTTGGTTGCGAGATCTTTCACTTCCATCTCGCCCTTCGCCGCGTCAATGGAAACGATGGTTGCGGCAATCTGCCGGAAGGCGCCGGAATAAATCTCCTCCGCGGCGATGCTGCCGTCCGGATTGTGATTGCCCAGCACGTTAACCTGGTCGCCCGTATGTACCTCGGCCAGCGAACTGGCCGTCGCGTCGGCCGGCTTAGGAGAATCCGGCGAATAACGGTGCCACTTGGTCTTACCGGTCGCCTGCACCGTGACCGTGCGCTGGCCCACTTTCAATGTCATGGTATTGGCCGACGGATCGACGGCTTCCACGATTCCCTTGGTACCGCGTGCCTTCCAATCCGCCAGCTCTTTCTGGGCGAGCATCGAGAGATCTGTGGTCGTGCGCACCACCAGGGTGGTGGCGTTGAGTGGTTTCTGCTCGAGTGCGCCGCGATAGTAGACCACGATTTCATCGCCGGGCGCGATGGCGCCGGTCTCCATGCGCGGCCACTTCCGCGGGTCCGTTTCCCCCGGCAAGGCGTGAAGGATGGCGGTCTTTGCGGTCGCGGTGGCCACGATGGATTGACCCTTGGCGGATTCAACGGTGATCTCGCCGGCTTGAGCGTTTACCGCGGTGACTTTGCCGGCAAATTCCGCGCGAGGCGGTGGCGTCTGGGACCAACCCAGACCCGTAACACACAACACACCTATCGCCGCGGATACAATGATCCCGTACAATCTCATTTTTCCCTCAGACCGATATTCCGAGCGTTCCTGTGACAAGGGGCGTAGGCGGGCAATCCCAGGTTACGCGCGCGAAATGGCCCAAAAGGGCCAGTCCGTTTGAAATACGATATTTATCGGACCGCTGTCTTCAATGGATTGGTGTGTTTAGTTTGCAGTGGAATGAGGCGGCGGAGCCGCCGAGGACGGCGCCGGCTTACCGTCCACCGTCCCGGGCTCCATCATCTCGATCCGCGTCCCGTCCGGGTCATAAAGGTTGATCTGACGCTTGCGGTTCACGCCGACCTGAATCCGGATCTCCCGGTCATACAGACCGTCGGCCGCCCGCTTCTTCAGCTCCGCGAGAGCCTTCTGCGCGTCGGGCACCATCAGGCTGAGATGATTCTTGCCGCCGCGAGCGCTTGGCTCCGGCAGCTTGTTATACAGCATGAACTCGATGTAGTCCTGCCCGTCGGGCACTCGCATGTTGACCCAGCTCAGTTGTGTGCCGGAAGCGCTGCCTCGCCAGAACTCCTGGAAACCGAGAATGCCGCCGTAGAACTTCAGGGCCTTGTCCAGGTCGCCCACCAGCACACCCACGTGCATGATGTGGCCGGAGAGGCGTGCCGCGGGCATGAACTTGCCTGCTTCGCGCGCAGTCCAGCTATCCGGCTGGTATTCGACGATTTCGACGATGTGGCCGTCAGGGTCGTGGATATTGAAGTTCTTGTTGCCGGTCTTGCCTTTCCCGACGGATGCCGGGACGGCCACCCCTTTCGACGCGAGATAATCACGCATCCGGCCGGCGTCGTCCGTGTAGAAGGAGATGTGGTTGAGTTGTCCTTCTCCGCGGTCCTTTTCGGTGAAGATTTCGATGTACTGATGGTCGTTGATCTTGACGAAGGCGATGCGCACGCTTCCGTCGCTGGCGGGCAGCGTGAAGGGCTCGCCGAATCCCAGGAAGTTTTCGTAGAATTGGCGGGCTTTCGCCAGGTCGGACACGTAGATCGCCATGTGGGCGACACCTAGAATCCGGGGACGCTCGACCGCCTTCTGGGCGAGCAGCGGAAAGACAGCCAGGATACCGGCCAGCAGCTTCTTCGAAACCATGAACAGCAGTTCCCCCAGAAGCCATCTTACGCGCGCCGGAACCCCGCCGCGAAGTCTACCCGGCATCGGGATGGCGGCGTTCCATCTCTCTGCGGAGTGCCGTGGTGAGGCGTGACAAACCGCGCGGCCAGTCTGGAAAAAGATCCAGGTATTGGAATTCGCGTTGGATCACACGAGGAATCTTGCAGTCGTCCAGGCGCACCGGCACCAGATAGATATTGTCGAGAGGGACGCGGCGGGCGCATTCCAGGGCGTAGCGGAGTTCGGCCTGAAACCCGCCTTTTCGGGCGACCGAACGGGTCGAGAAGCAGGGCAGGAAGAAGTCGGCGCTCTCGATCGCGTTCTCGATGGCACGCGGCCAGTTCTGCCCGGGAAGTAGGCGCCGCACGTCCATCCAAGGGCCGAAGTTGCCCGCCTGCAGATGGTCATAGAGTCGAGAAACTGCTTCCAGATCTTCGCGGCCGTACGCAAGGAAAACGCGCGGCGGAGGCGGTTCAAAGCGAAAGCCGCGCTCGTCGGGACGGAACGTCCCGAGGCCGTCGATCTCCACCTCCCGGCCCGCGCTGACGCCGCGAATCACGATCTGCGCCAGATGTCGGGCGAAAGCCAGATCAGACACGAGGGCAGTCCTTCTCCGCCTCGAAGACCAGGGCGCCGTCCGGCGTGCGCGTGAACCGGCCGAGTCCCGGGAGGGATGCGTCTTTGCCCTTGCGCACATTGTGGAGAATCTGGCTGACGATGCGGTCGAGCCGGTCGGCGGCCTCGGCCGTAGTGACCCCCGATCGGCGTGCCAGCCGCCTGGCAACATCCGGCTTCTTCATTCCGCCTTCAATGTAACAGCCGGGAGCGCCGCGAAAGCTCCGGGCAGCCGGCTCGCACCACGCTAAGTCTTTGAAGGCACAAGGCGGGCTGCAACAAACAAATATTTCGAACTGCGGTGATCGCCAGATGAACTGATTTTAATTACGGTTTAAGGGGTCTTTCATGTGCGGTCCGCTATGATGGGCGCAGACGATATAAATCGTCAGCATCCAAAGGAGAAGCGCAATGAAGAAACTGATGACGCTGATGCTGGGTTTGGGCCTGGCGTTCGGTTCGGTTGCCGTGACGTTCGCCCAGGACGCCCCGCCGCAGAAAGAAACCAAGAAAAAGGGCAAGAAGAAGAGCAGCAAGAAGAAGAGCGCGGAGCCCAAGAAGGAAGGCAGCAAGTAAGCTCGCTTCCAGGTATCGCTGGTAAGCCGCGTAGCGCCTTCCAACCTACGCGGCACTCCAGATTTGGTTGTTCCCCTGAGTTCTCCCCCCTCCACAATTTCCTCTGTACGGTTCCATCCATTTCCATAGAAATTGATTAAGCTAGTCTGATAGTCGATGCGGATCATCGTATGTCTTTGGTTTGTAACAATGTGCTTCGGCGCTTCTGGAGGCTCTGAAACGGTCAAAGTGCAGGGACATCGCGGAGCCCGCGCGCTTCGCCCCGAGAATACGCTGCCGGCATTCGAGTATGCCATCGCGCAAGGTGTCGACGCACTGGAACTCGACATGGCGGTGACACGCGACAACGTGATCGTCGTGTCTCACGATCCGTACCTCGAGCCGCCCGTATGCACCGGCCCTCAGCCGAAGGCGACGATCCACGAGCTCACTTTGGCGGAGGTCAGGAAGTGGGATTGCGGAGCGCAGCGCAACCCGGCGTTTCCCCGCCAGGAGCCGGTTCCGGGAACCCGGATGCCGACGCTCGACGAGGTCTTTGCGCTAGCCCCAAAAGGGGCGTTTCTGTTCAATATCGAGACGAAAAGTTTTCCGGATCACCCGGAGCTGACTCCGCCGCCCGAGGAATTCGCCCGGATGGTGCTCGAAGAGATCCGCCGGCATCACCTCGAATCGCGGGTCATTCTCCAGTCGTTCGATTTCCGAACATTGCACGCCATGAAGAAGCTTGCGCCGGAAATCCGGCTCGCGGCGCTCTACAGCGGCCCGCCGAAGAGCTTCGTCGAGATTGCGAGGGAGGGCGAGGCCGATATCATTTCGCCGCTCTTCGGCCTGGTCACGGCCGAACAGGTGAAGGCATCGCATGCCGCCGGCCTTGAAGTAATTCCGTGGACGCCCGATACTCCCGCCGATTGGGACCGCATGATCGCGGCCGGCGTCGACGCCATCATCACCGACGACCCTGCCGGGCTGATCGCTCACCTGAAACGCCGCTAACGGCCGGCCACCTTGAGTTGCCGGATCCGCTCTTCGATAGACGATGCCCAGCAGCCCGCCTGCCGCGGAGTCGCGCCCGAAGCCGTCAGACCGGCGCGTAGTTGATCGGGGGTGATCCGTTCGAGATACGGCAGAAGCCACCGGATGTCATTCAAACCGACTCCCGCTTTGAGGTCGTCCGAGTACTTGCCGGAAAAGCCCCACTCCACGGTGCCCGGACCTTCGACATCGACGAAATGGCTGGTGTCGTCGGAGTAACCTACGCAGTCGCTCTGATCGCGCCGCGCCGCACCGCCCCACTTGCCCAGCGAAGCGCCCCAGTCGAACACGCTGTACAAGAGCAGCGGCTGGCCGGATTGAGTCGTACTGAAGACGCCGTTATTGGAGGCTTCCCCCTTGCGCGCATCCTTCGCATCCCAGTTGGAAAGGAGCATCATGACGATCTTCAGGCCGGCGAGCTCGTGGGTACCGAGAAACGGATTGGCATTCCACGCCCAACTGCATCCCGGCAGAAAAACCATTTCTTTCTCGCCGCGGAGTTCGAACCGGCCGAGCGTAAAGCGCCCGTCCGGCTTGATCATGTGCCGCGTGGCCCTGCGGAGTTTCGGAAGCCCGTCGATTCGGACATCGGCAAGGCAAAACGTCGGCTCGGCCACATAGCCGATCGCGTTCAGGAATCGCGAGCTGAAGCACTCGGGAATGGCTTCGCCGCCAAACTTGACCGACCAGTTGCGGCCTCTGGCATCCCGGACGTCGATCTTGGGGGAGGACCCGCCGGTCTCCTCCTTGACAAAACGGAACGGCGGCGTGGGCTTGAGACCGCATCCGCCGGGGCCGCAGGTCCACTCCTCCGTGCTCATCGACTTCGGCGCCCGCCAGAGCTCTTTCGGCGTCTGCGGCTGATTGCAGGGAGATGCCGCGATCACGACCGCCGCCCCGCCAAGGTATGCCAGCAGGAGTCTCACGGCAGCAGCTTCCGTAGGGATGGGATGAACTCACGCGCCACGTTGAAGCCGACTCTCGCCCCGATCGAAACTCCGAACGATTGCGCCGCATCTCTCGCCGAGTTGGTGCTGTCGGGCTGCCACAGCCGCGAAATCGCTGCTCCGGCTGCCGGCCCTCCGATGGCCGAGATCGAAAGCGAGCGCGTCCCGTTGTCGTGTCGTGCCAGGAATGAGCTGGCGATGGCGTATTTCAAACGGCGCATCACCCCGTGTTCTCCGGAGGCGAAGTAGCGGTTGTCCTCGTCCAGGCCGAGAGCGATGCCGTTCTCGAACGTGGAGCTCACAGCGCTTTGCCCCCAGGTGCTGGCCACCCGAAAACCGTAACCCCGCGCATTGCTTTCCCACTCATCCGGCGAGTCCATGGCCTGGCTGATGCCGGCGCGAATCGCGGTGAAAACCAGGGCGTTTGGCCCAACCAGGCTATTCACGTAGAGCGCCGCCCGTTCCGTTCGGGTCATGGGATGAAAATCTTCACCGATGCGCTGCTGACAACCGGAGGGAGCGCTCCACTGCGAGGGAGCAACTACGGGGAGCGCGGGTTGTCCCCGAAGCGGTAACAGTGGAACGGCGGCAAGCAGAAATGCTGCGAATCCCCTCATGTATAAATGGTAACGGCCGCGCTGCCGGGAGTACTGGTAGAAACCGCACTGTCCATAGGGACGCCGTGCGATGCCGCACGCGGAATTCGCCCCCTCTCCGGCGCAATCGTCAATGGATTAGAATTGAAACGCTTCATATGAAGAAAATCGCGATTCTTTGCACGGCGCTCGCGGGTGTCAGCCTCTGGGCGCAGCCTGGCCGGGGCCGGCCCGCCCCAATCCAGTCCCCGGAAGTCTCCGCAGATGGCCGAGTGACCTTCCGCTTGCGCGCGCCGGACGCCAGCCAGGTATTCGTGACCGGGCTCGGCGAGCGCCTCAGCATGCAAAAGGACGAGCAAGGAGTGTGGTCCGCCACCACCGATGCCCTCAAACCGGACATCTACACCTACTCGTACTCGATCGATGGCGCGACCGTGAACGATCCCGCCAATCCGCTATTCAAGACGTCCTACGGCAGCGCCGGCCAGAGCCTCTTTCACGTACCAGGCCCAGTGATTTGGGAGCCGGGCGATGGACCGCGCGGCAGTATTACGCATCACTTCTATAGGTCCGCTCTGATCGGCGACAACCGCGATTATTACGTCTACACTCCGCCCAACTACGATCCCAGGCGCAAGGATCCGTACCCCGTGCTCTACCTGCTGCACGGGCTCGGCGACGAGGCCGCGGCGTGGCTGAACGTGGGCGCGGCCAACGTGATTCTGGACAACCTGATTAACCAGGGCAAAGCGCAGCCGATGATCATGGTGAACACGCTCGGCTACGGGACGCCCGATGGACCGCGGGGAGCAATGGGCGCCAACATGATCCCCACGTTTGCCAAAGCCCTCATCGAGGAAGTGATGCCGCAGGTCGAGCGGTCCTATCATGTCTCGAAGGACCGCAGCCAGCGTGCCATCGCGGGCCTCTCGATGGGCGGCGCGGAATCCATTTACACGGGGCTTAACTACCTCGACCATTTCGCATGGATCGGGTCGTTCAGCGGCGCGTTCGTCATGTGGCCGCGCGCCAACCCGGCGCCGCCCCCGCAGACGCCGGCAGCCGGCGGCCGGGGCGGACGGGGTCCGCGCGCCATGGAAACCGCCGACTTCGACAAGAATCTCCCGAACGTCAGCGCCAGGTCCAATTCTCAGATTCGCCTGCTTTGGATCGCGTGCGGCGCCGACGATGGACTGAAGACCGTCAATCAGCAGCTCGAAGCCTGGCTGAAATCCAAGGACGTCCAGTTCACGGCTCTCGAGATCCCGGGGTACGCACACGTTTGGCCGCTCTGGCGACGGAACCTGGCGGAGCTGGCCCCGATGTTGTTCCAGGCGAAAGGAGAACGCAAGTGAAGATCCCCAATTTTAGGTTCACTGCCGTAACGATGGCGGCGTTCGTTTGGGTGCCGCTAATCTTCGCGCAGCCGGGACGCGGTCCGCAGGGGCCCGTCGTGGTCTCACCCGAGGTGCAGCCCGACCACCACGTCACGTTCCGGATCCTGGCAGCGCAGGCGCAGAATGTGCGAGTGGCCGGCAGCGATATTCCCGGCAACGGGCAGGGCACGCCTATGACAAAAGGAGAGAACGGCGTGTGGGAAGCTACGCTCGGCCCCATCGATCCCGGTGCGTACCGCTATAACTTCAACGTGGATGGCGTTGCCGTGATCGATCCGCGCAACCCGTCCGTCAGCGAATCCAACAACAACGTCTGGAGCCTGGTCTATATCCCGGGCGCCGAATTCATGGATACCGCCAACGTGCCGCACGGCGCGGTGGCCGCCGTGACCTACTATTCCACCGCGCTCAAGAGATTCCGTCGCATGCACGTCTACACCCCGCCGGGATATGAAAAGGGAGAGGGCAAGTTTCCGGTCTTCTATCTCCTGCACGGCGCCGGCGACTGCGACGATTCCTGGACCTCCGTCGGCCGGGCCGGCTTTATCCTCGATAACCTGATCGCCGCGAAGAAGGCCAAACCCATGGTCGTCGTAATGCCTGCCGGGCACACGAGCCGGACCTTCGGCGGCCGAGGCGGGCGCGGGCCTGGAGCGCCCGACGAGTTCGTCGAGGATTTCGTCACCGACATCATGCCCTACGCGGAGACCCATTACCGCTTGTACACCGACCGGGCGCACCGCGCTATCGCCGGCTTATCCATGGGCGGAAGCCAGACGCTCAACATCGCGATCCCGCACCTGGACAAGTTCGCCTACATAGGCGTCTTCAGCTCGGGCATTTTCTCGTTCGGAGGCAGGGCCGGCGCCCCGCCGCCCGCCGGACCCACTTGGGAAGAGCAGCACCAGGCCGAGCTCGACAATGCCGCCGCGAAGAAGGGACTCAAGCTCGTTTGGTTCAGCACCGGCAAGGACGACGGCCTCCTCAACACTTCCCGCGCCACCGTCGACATGCTCAAGAAACACGGTTTCAACGCTGTCTTCCTCGAAAGCCCCGGCGCCCACACGTGGATCAACTGGCGCAACTACCTCAACGAATTTGCGCCACAATTGTTTCAGTAGCCAGGAGAAACATGAAAGAGCAGACCCTCGCACAGGCTTACCAGATCGCCAGGGAGCGTTACGCTGAATTCGGGGTGGACGTCGATTCCGCCCTGAATCAACTGCAGACGATTCCGGTCTCGCTGCACTGCTGGCAGGGCGACGACGTCGGCGGCTTCGAAACTCCTGGCGCGGAGTTATCGGGCGGTGGGATACAGGCCACCGGCAACTACCCCGGCAAGGCGCGCACCATCGATGAGCTGCGCGCCGACGTGGAGAAAGCCCTGAGCCTCGTGCCCGGGCGCCACCGCTTGAACCTGCATGCGTCCTACCTGGATAACGGCGGCAAGTACGTGGAGCGCAATGCCATCGAACCCCGTCACTTCCAGGGCTGGATCGACTGGGCCAAGGCCAACCAGCTCGGCATGGACTTCAACCCGACCTATTTCTCCCACCCCAAGGCGGCCGACGGGTTCACCCTCACGCACCCCGATCGCGCGATCCGCGAATTCTGGATCGAGCACGGCATCGCCTGCCGTAAGATCGGCGCCGAAATGGGACGTCAGCTCGGCACCCCCACCGTGACCAACGTCTGGATTCCGGACGGGTACAAGGACGTCCCGGTGGACCGCACAGGCCCTCGCGAACGCCTCACTGATTCCCTGGACCGCATCTTCGCAGAGCCCATCGACCCCAAGCTCCACCTCGACGCGGTCGAGGCCAAGCTCTTCGGCATCGGCGCGGAGAGCTACACGGCCGGCTCCGCCGAATACTACATGGGCTATGCGGTCTCGCGCCAGAAGCTGCTCACGCTGGATGCGGGCCACTTCCACCCGACCGAGGTGATCTCGGAAAAGATCTCTCCGGTTCTGATGTTCTGCCCCGGACTGCTGCTGCATGTCAGCCGGCCGGTCCGCTGGGACAGTGACCACGTCGTGCTGCTCGACGACGAGTTGCAGGCTATCGCCAGGGAGCTGGTGCGCAGCGGGCGGCTTCACGACAAGATCCACCTCGGCCTCGATTACTTCGACGCCAGCATCAACCGCGTGGCGGCCTGGGTGATCGGCACGCGCAACATGATCAAGGCGCTGTTGATCGCGCTGCTCGAGCCCACCGCGACGCTGAAAGACGCGGAGCTCCGCATGGATTACACGCGGCGCCTGGCGCTGTTCGAGGAGTTGAAGAGCCTGCCGTGGCAGGCGGTGTGGGACTACTATTGCGTGCGCAACGGCGTCCCTGTCGGAATGGCGTGGTTCGACGAGATCCGGCGCTATGAGACCAGCGTGCTCTCGGGCCGGTCCGCGCTCGTCGCGGTAGAGTGACTCCGACTATGCAAAGCTACGATAACTTTATCAACGGCAGATTCGCGCCCTCGATCGGACGGGATCGCATCACGTGCACCAACCCTTCCACGGGCGAGCCGATCTGCACCGTTCCCGACAGCACGGCGGCCGACGTAGAGGCCGCGATTTCAGTCGCGCAATCGGCACAGAAGGAGTGGGCGAAGCGCCCCGCCGTCCAACGGGCCAAGGCTCTGCGCGCGATCGCCGCCAAGATCCGGGAAAATGTCGAGCCCCTGGCTCGTGTCATTACCGAGGAGCAAGGCAAGACCCTCGGTCTGGCGCGCGTGGAAGTTGCCTTCACCGCCGACTATCTCGACTATATGGCCGAATGGGCGCGCCGCATCGAAGGCGAAATCCTCGAAAGCGACCGCGCCGGAGAGACCATTCTGCTGTTCCGCCAGCCGGTCGGCGTGATCGGCGGCATCCTTCCCTGGAACTTCCCGTTCTTCCTGATCGCCCGCAAGGCGGCGCCGGCGCTGGTCACGGGGAATACCATCGTGATCAAGCCCAGCGAGGAAACGCCGCACAACGCCGTCAAGTTCTGCGAGCTGATGGCGCAGACGGAGTTGCCGCCGGGCGTCATCAATATGGTCCACGGCCGCGGCGCGGTGGCCGGCAAGGCGCTCTCTTCCTCGCCGCGCATCGGTATGGTCAGCTTCACGGGCAGCGTGGAGACCGGCTCGGCGATCATGGCCGCGGCGGCCGCCAACATCACTAAGGTCAACCTGGAGTTGGGCGGCAAAGCTCCGGCCATCGTCATGGCCGATGCCGATCTCGATCTCGCCGTGAAGGCCGTCAAGGCCTCGCGCGTCATCAACAGCGGGCAGGTCTGCAACTGTGCGGAACGGATCTATGTCGACAGCAAAGTGGCCGGCCAGTTTACCGAGAAACTGGCGGCTGCCATGCAGAGTACGCGGTTCGGCAATCCGCTCGCGGATTCGTCCGTCGAGTACGGACCGCTGATCAACGAAGCAGGATACCGGAAGGTAGAGTCCCTGGTTCGCTCCGCGGTGGCGGCGGGTGCATCCGTGGTCACCGGCGGGAAGCGCGCCGAGTCGCCCGCCGGATTCTATTACGAGCCCACTGTGATCGCCGGATGCAAGCAGGAGATGGAGATCATTCGCCGCGAGGTGTTCGGCCCGGTGGCTCCGATCGTGACGTTCGACGATCTCGACCAGGCCATCGACTACGCCAACGATTCGGACTACGGCCTCACCTCCTCGATCTACACCCGCGACCTCAATGTGGCCCTGCGCGCCTGCCAGGAGATCCGATTCGGCGAGACCTACATCAACCGCGAAAACTTTGAAGCCATGCAGGGCTTCCACGCCGGCTGGCGCAAGAGCGGCATCGGCGGCGCCGACGGCAAACACGGCCTCTATGAATACACGCAAACCCATGTCGTCTACCTGCAGCGCGCTTAGCATCCTCTTCCTGGCCGCCGGGGCAGCCTTTGCCGCGGCCCCGATTCCGATTTGGCCAAACGGCGCGCCCGGGGAAACCGGCGCCATCGGTGCGGAGCACGATACCACCAAGCCCACCGACAACCTGGTCGCCGGCAAGCCTGTGATCCGCCTCGGCAACGTCAGCACCCCCACCATCACGCTCTACCGCGCGCCGAAAGAGAAGGACACCGGCGCTGCCGTGATTGTGTTTCCCGGCGGCGGCTACAATATTCTCGCCATGGATCTCGAAGGTACGGAGGTTTGCGGCTGGCTGAACTCCATCGGTGTCAACTGCGCCCTGCTCAAGTACCGCGTGCCCGCCCGCCCAGGCGGCCCGCGCTACGCCGCCCCACTCCAGGATGCGCAGCGCGCGATCGGCCTGGTCCGCTACCACGCTCGCGAATGGCAACTCGACCCGCAGCGCATCGGTGTGCTCGGATTCTCGGCGGGGGGCCACCTCGCCGCCGCGGTGAGCACGAACTTCGAGAAGCGCACCTATGACGCGGTGGATGATGCCGACAAGGTCAGTTGCCGGCCCGATTTCGCCGTGCTCATCTATCCGGCTTACCTCACTGCGAAAGACGACTTGAAATCGCTCGCGCCCGAACTCACCGTGCGAGCCGATACGCCGCCGGCCTTTCTTACCCAGACCGAAGACGACCCCGTTCATGTCGAATGCAGCCTGGTCTACTACCAGGCGCTGAAGGCCGCTAAAGTCTCCGCCGAGATGCATCTGTTTCCGGTTGGCGGGCACGGCTACGGCTTGCGCCCGACATCCGCGAAGGTGACGACCTGGCCTCAACTGGCCGCGCAGTGGATGGAATCCCGCGGCCTTCTGAAGGGACCGAAACCCGAGTGAGGCTGACCCGGCGCGCCGCCCTGCAACTCGTTGCGCTTCCGGCCTTCGCCCAGCGGCGCCGCTTCGAACCTACCTGGGAATCCCTCAAGCAGTACCGGTGCCCCGAGTGGTTCCGCGACGCCAAACTCGCCTTCTGGGCGCACTGGGGTCCGCAGGGCGGTCCGAAGCAGGGCGATTGGTATGCCCGCAATATCTATATCCAGGGGACCCGCCAGTACAAGTACCACGTCGAGCACTTCGGCCACCCCTCGAAGGTCGGCTACAAGGACGTGATCCATCTCTGGACCGCAAAGAACTGGGAGCCCGAAACCCTCATCCGCCGCTATAAGAAGGCCGGCGCGCGATATTTTATGTCGCTCGGCGTGCATTGCGACAACTTCGACTGCTGGAACTCGAAGCACCACCGCTGGAACGCGTTGAACTACGGCCCGAAGCGCGACGTGGTCGGAACCTGGCGCAAAGCGGCCCGCGAGAACGGTCTTCGCTTCGGCGTCAGCGAACACCTTGCCTGGAGCTACTCCTGGTTCAACGTCAACAAGAACTCCGATAAGACCGGTCCGCTCGCGGGCGTTCCTTACGATGGCAACGACCCCAGGTATCAGGACCTTTACTTCCCTCCGCATCAAGGCGACGCGGCGCAGTATACGCAGAATCCGTCGCCCTGGTGGAAGCAGGAGTGGCTGCGGCGAGTTACCGACCTGATCGATCAGCAGCGCCCCGACCTCGTCTACACCGATGGCGGCGCCTTCGACGATGTCGGCCTCGCAGCCATCGCGCACTTCTATAACCAGAACCCGGAGGGCGTCTACACCCTCAAGAACCACACGGCCAGCACCAGGCTGATCGGCGACTACGAAGAAGGCGCCGCCACACAGGACGTGGAGCGCGGCGTGCTGCCCGCCATCAACCCGCAGCCCTTCCAAACCGACACCTGCATCGGCGGCTGGTTCTATAACGAGAACATCGAATACAAGACCGCGAAGACCGTGGCCCACATGTTCGTGGACATCGTCAGCAAGAACGGCAACCTGGTGCTGAGCATTCCGCAGCTGCCCGACGGCACCATCGACAGCAAGGAAGAATCGATCCTCGACGATTTCACCGCGTGGACGGCGATTCACGGAGAGGCGATTTTCGGTTCACGCCCCTGGAAGATATTTGGAGAAGGCCCCACCTCCATCGGCTCCGGCCTCTTTGGGGAGCGGGACATGAAGCCGTTCACGGCGGAAGATATCCGCTTTACCGCCAAGGGCGGCAAGATCTACGCCTTCTGCATGGGGTCGCCCGCCGGGGAAGTCGTGATCCGCTCGCTGGCCCGCGCGAAGATCGAGCATATCCGCGTCCTCGGTTCCGGGGAGAAGGTCTCTTGGAGTGCCGGCGATGACGCCCTGCGCATCCGAACGCCTCAGCACATCCCTTCGCCGCTGACCCTGGCTTTCGAAATCAGCTAGCTGCGTTGTTTTCGACTGATCAGGAGCTTCGCCCCGGCACCACATCGATTTGCAGCATCGGGTCGGCCGCCGGAACCCGGGTTTCCGGAAGGCCCAGTTCGCGGCGCACGATGTTCGCGCCCTGCGCAATTGCCGCGGCCTTGTAGAAGGCGATCTCGCGGTTGCATCCCTGGCGCCCGAAGCCGCAATCGCTCGACACGATCAGGCGGTCGGGCGGGATGTACTGTAGCGCGGCGCGGATCTCGGCTGCTACCTCTTCGGGGCGGTCCGCCTGCAGCACACGGTGGCTCACCACCCCCACTGCGATCTTCTTCTTGAGGTCGTGCTTGAACGGCTCGAACAGCTCCAGGTCCTTGCGGTTGCGATCTTTCATCTCGAGCGTCCAAACGTCTCCGCGGCAGCGCTCCAGGTAGATCTCGATCGAATTGGCGTAGCTGGTGTCTTCCATCACACGCTGCATGTTGGGGTTGCCCCAACAGGTGTGGATCCAGAGTTCGACGTCGTCCAACCCCTGCACCTCGCGGTTGAAGGCGTCGATCATGAACTTCACCTCCGCGTGGTCTTTGCCGAAAGTGTTGGCCATGAAATGGAAGGTGGGCTCCTCGATCTGGATGCACCGGCAGCCTGCGTCGCGCAGCGCCAGCAGTTCCTTGTTCATGGCTTCGGCCATGTCCCAAATGATCTCGCGTTTGTCTTTGTATTTGGGCGTGTGGATGTCGAGGAACAGCGCCATCACCTGCGAGCAGCAGGTTCCGAACTTGACGGGCTTGGCGGTCTTGCCCTGGGCCAGGCGCCACAGCTTGGGGTAGTCGAGCGGGCGGTGCTCGATCTTATCCACCACATGCGGCCATCGCCACCCGGTGTAGATTTCGTTGAGCAGCGTACCGGGCGGATAGTGCAGCCAGGGCGCGGTGGTCTCTTCCGGCTGCAGGTGGTCGCCTTCGAATCCCGCCCAGCGCTGCAGGGGATAGTGGTGCCAGGCGCGGCCGGCGAGATCCTCGTCTACATGAAAATCGCCATGGTTGAGGATGTCGAGCCCGGCGCGCTCCTGGTCGCTGATGACCACTGCCAGGGCGTCCTGGAATTTCTCGCGGAAGCGAACATCGAGCATACAGGTGTCGAGCGGCCGGCCCCACATGGAAACGTCGAACCAGCGGGGGCGGGGGAACGATCCGGTGACGGTGGTGGGCAAGACCAGATCGGCGGTAGCGGTGAACAATGTGGTTCCTCCACCCGGCATTGTACCTTTGGGCGCTAATATTGTGGTTTGAAGCGCGTCATCGACGGGTAGGAAGGGAACCGGATGTTTCGAACGCTGGTAGCTACAGCCCTCGCTGTTTACCCCGCAGTCGCAGCCACACCATCTTTCGATGTCGCGTCCGTGAGGATCAGCCGGACCGGCGGCCGGCGCCAGTCGATTCACTCTTCGCCTGACACCGTGACCATGCGGAATGTAAGCCTCAAATCCTGTATCGGCTGGGCTTATCACGTGATGGAATACCAGGTCGCCGGGCCGGACTGGCTCGGCTCCGAGCGTTACGACATTGTCGCCAAGGCGGCCGGCGCCGTTCCCGAGGGCGATCTACGAACCATGATGCAGGCTCTGCTCGCCGACCGCTTCCAGGTCGAATCGCACCGCCAGACCAAAGAAATGTCGGCCTATGTGCTGGTTGTGACCAAGGGAGGCCCCAAGGTTCACGAGTCGCAGACCGAAGGCGAACCGAGCGTCCAACCGGACCGCGGCCGCATGACCGTGACGGTACAGCGGGGTCGGATGTCACAGTTGGTCGACATCCTGTCCAATTTCTTCCACGCGCCCGTGATCGACGAGACCGGCCTGAAGGGGAGCTACGATCTCACGGTGAACATCGCCAAGTACTTGCCGCAGGCAGGGGACGGGCCGCCAGATCCCCTCTCCATCATCACGGCCGGGCTGCAGGAAGAACTGGGATTGAAGCTAGAATCGCGAAAAATGGCGGTGGAGATGGTGGTGGTCGATCATGCCGAAAAGGCGCCCACGGAGAATTACTAGCCGGCCCAAACGATTTTCGCATGGTCTACGTCATATCTGGAGACCTCACGCCGTTTATGAGTAGGGGAGTAGTCTGGTTGATTCCGACGGAGAATTCGCACTGATGCTTCGATACCTTGTGCTGGCGTGCCTGACGGTGTTCGGATTGGCGGCCGCCGAGCACCACGGGCAGGTGACGTTTGGCGGGCTTCCACTTCCGGGGGCCACGGTGACCGCGACTCAGGGGGAAAAGCGCTTTTCGGCGATTACCGACCAGGATGGCGCCTACGCATTCCGCGACCTGCCCGACGGCACCTGGAAGATCCGGGTCGAGATGCAGTGCTTCGAGCCGGTCGAGCGCGAAGTGGCGGTGGCGCCCGATGCGCCGGCCGCCCTCTGGGAGCTGAAGATGCTGCCGCTCGCCGAGATCACGGCGCATCTGCCGGTGCCCGCACCCGCGCCAGCCGCGGCTCCAGCCGTAGCGGTTGCGGCGCCGGCGCGCAACGGCAAGGAGAAGGACAAAGCCTCCGCCGCAGCCCAGCAGCCGCAGGCCGGGTTCCAGCGCACCGACCTGAAAGCGTCGAGCGACGCGGAAAAGCTCGATGAAAGCGATACCGGCGAGTTCAAGCAGAATGCGGCCGACGGGCTTCTCATCAACGGCAGCGTCAACAACGGGGCGGCCTCCCCGTTCGGGCAGGCGGCTGCTTTCGGCAACTTCCGGCGCGGTCCGCGATCGCTCTACACCGGCGGCATCGGATGGATTGTGGACCACTCGGCACTCGATGCCCGGCCCTTCTCGCTTACCGGTCAGGACACGCCGAAGCCGGCGTTCAGCCACGTGATGGGCGTGGCGTCGTTCGGCGGCCCGCTGAAGATCCCGCGCATCCTCCCTCGTAACGGGCCGAACGTTTTCGTGAACTACCAGTGGGTGCGCAATCGCGACGCCACCGCGCAACCGGGCTTGATGCCGGACGCCGAGCAGCGCTTGGGCGTCTTCTCGGGGGCGCCGGTGATCGATCCCCTGACCGGCGCGCCTTTCCCCGGCAACGTCATCCCGCAGAGCCGGATCAGCCCGCAAGCGAGCGCCCTGCTGCGGTTTTATCCCCTGCCGAATTTCCAGGCCGGCACGAGATACAATTTCCAGGTCCCGCTCGTGAGCAGCACGCACCAGGACAGCCTGCAATCGCGATGGAACAAGACGGCCGGCCGTAGCAACCAGCTCTCCGGCAGTTTTGCATTCCAGAGCGTGCGGAGCGACAGCCCAAGCATCTTCGGGTTTGACGATACCGGCAGCACGCTGGGGATGCGCGCCGTGGTGAACTGGATGCACCGTTACACGCAGCGAATGTTCCAGACGGTCAACTACCAGTACAGCCGCCTGGCGACGCGCACCACTCCCTTCTTTGCCGGCCGTGAAAATGTGTCAGGCGAGGCGGGCATCACGGGAAACAACCAGGACCCGGCCAACTGGGGGCCGCCGAGCCTTTCCTTCGCCAGCGGAATCGCCGGGCTGGGTGATGCGCAGCGGTCGGTGACGCGCGACCAGACCAGTGGGGTTACCTACTCGATCCTGTGGGTGCGAAACTCGCATAGCCTGTCATTTGGCACCGATTTCCGGCGCCAGGAATTCAACCTGCTTTCTCAGCAGGATCCGCGGGGTACGTTCACGTTCACGGGTGCTGCGACCGGCTCGGACTTCGCCGGCTTCCTCCTGGGGATTCCGGACACCAGCGCCATCGCGTTCGGCAACGCGGACAAGTATTTCCGCGCGTCGAGTTACGACGCCTATTTCACGGACGACTGGCGCGTGGGGCCAGGCCTCACGCTGAACGCCGGGATGAGGTGGGAGTACAACTCGCCGATCACCGAGCGGTACGGGCGCCTGGTGAACCTGGACCTGGCGGGCGGGTTCGCTGCGGCTGCGCCGGTCGTGGCGGCGAATCCTACCGGGCCGCTGACCGGCGCAGGCTATCCGGATTCTTTGGTACAGCCCGACAAGCACGGGTTCGAGCCGCGCATCGGGTTCGCTTGGCATCCGCTGCTGGCGTCGTCGCTGGTGATTCGCGGCGGCTACGGCGTGTACTACGATTCTTCCGTCTATTTCACGATCGCGGAGCAGATGGCGCAACAATCGCCGCTTTCGAAGAGCCTGAGCGTGGCCAACAGCGCCGCGAACCCGCTGACCCTGGCAAACGGCTTCTATGCACCGCCCGAAGCAACCACCAACACTTTCGCCGTCGATCCGAACTTCCGCGTGGGGTATTCCCAGAACTGGCAGCTTTCGATGCAGCGCGACCTGCCGGGCGGGTTGGTGGTGACCGCTATGTACCTGGGGACCAAGGGGACGCGGGCGCGGCAGCAGTTTCTGCCGAACACCTGGCCGTCCGGCGCGGTAAACCCGTGCCCAGCCTGTCCGGCCGGGTTCATCTATGAGACCTCGAACGGCAACTCGACGCGCGAGGCGGGCCAGTTCCAGTTGCGGCGCAGGTTGCGCAGCGGATTCACCGCGACCCTGCAGTATACGTTTGCCAAGGCGATCGACGATGCCGCCCTCGGCGGCAGGGGCCAGGGCGGCCAGGTGATCGCGCAGGACTGGCTCGACCTCAGCGGCGAGCGCGGCCTTTCACCATTCGACCAGCGCCACCTTCTGAACGCGATGTTGCAGTACAGCACCGGAGTCGGCCTCGCCGGCGGAACGCTGATGGGCGGCTGGAAGGGCGCGCTATCCAAGGACTGGACGTTCACGACGCAGATCAACGCCGGCTCGGGCCTGCCTCTGACGCCGGTGTATCTGTCGGCGGTGAGCGGTACGGGGGTCACGGGCAGCATCCGGCCCGACTACACCGGCGCGGGTATTTACGATGCGCCGCAAGGGCTGCACCTCAACCCGGCGGCAGTGGCGCCGCCCCAACCCGGGCAATGGGGCAACGCGGGACGTAATTCGATCACGGGGCCTTCGCAATTCGGCCTGAGCGCGTCCCTGTCGCGCA
This sequence comes from Bryobacterales bacterium, assembly GCA_963778675.1. Taxonomy (GTDB): domain Bacteria; phylum Acidobacteriota; class Terriglobia; order Bryobacterales; family Bryobacteraceae; genus CAWCDJ01. The sequence continues at coordinate 92,195 of CAVZVI010000013.1, read as the reverse complement.
GCTTCCGCCTGGGCGACCACTGGAACGCCGACCTGCGGATTGACGCACTGAATGCGCTGAACCATGTGACTTACCCCTCCTGGGTTACGGCCATCACCAGCGCGCAGTTCGGGCTGCCGGTGGCGGCCAACGCGATGCGCCGGGTACAGACCACCTTCCGGCTGAGGTTTTAACCATGCGATGGATGACGGCGGCACTTCTTCTGTGGATCGCTCCCGTTGCGGCGCAACAGCCCGACAGCGGTGTCGTCAAGTTTCAGGCGACTTCGCAACTCGTGGTCGAAGTGGTCACGGTGAAGGACAAGAGCGGCAAGACCGTCCCCGGGTTGACCGCCAAAGACTTCACCGTCACCGAAAACGGGGTGCCGCAGGAGATCAAGTTCTTCGAGTACCAGAGCCTGCCTGCCGCGACCGCACCGTCGGCGGCACCGGTGGCCGCCGTGCCGCCGATCGAGCAGCCCAAAGTGCAGCCGGTGACGCAGAACCAGATCGCTCCCGAGACGCCCGGAGACCTGCGCTACCGTAACCGGCGGCTGCTGGTTCTGTACTTCGACATGACCGCCATGCCCGTGCCGGACCAGTTGCGGGCCGTGGCGGCGGCGCAAAAATTCATCCGCGCCCAGATGACCCCCGCGGACCTGGTGGCTCTGATGAACTTCTCGAGCGGGGCGGTGAAAGTGATGGACGATTTCACCGACGACCGCGACCGCCTGCTGAACTCGCTCGAAAAGATGATCCTGGCCGAGCAGGGGCTCGACGAAGACGCCGACGATGACAGCTCCTCGGACACCGGGGCGGCTTTCGGGCAGGACGACAGCGAGTTCAACATCTTCAATACTGACCGCCAGTTGTCGGCCATCCAGACCGCCGCGACCATGCTCGGGCATCTCAACGAGAAGAAGGCGCTGATCTACTTCGCCAGCGGTCTCCGCCTGAACGGCGTGGACAACCAGGCGCAGTTGCGCGCCACGATCAACGCCGCAATCCGGGCGAACGTTGCGCTGTTCACGATCGATGCCCGCGGCCTCGTGGCCCAGGCGCCGCTCGGCGATGCCACCCACGGCTCCCCCGGAGGCCTCGCGATGTATAACGGCGGATCCGCCCTGGCGATGATGAACGGTTTCCAGCGCTCGCAGGACACGCTCTATGCCCTGGCCGCGGATACCGGCGGCAAGTCGCTGCTCGACGTGAACGATCTGACCGTGGGGATTGTCCAGGCGCAGAAGGCCATTTCCGATTATTACATTATCGGCTATTACACCAGCAACACCACGCTCGACGGTAAGTTTCGGCGGATCAACATATCGGTGAAGGACGTGGTGGCCAAACTGGATTACCGGCAGGGTTATTTCGCGGGAAAACAGTTCAGTAAGTTCACCGCTGCCGACAAGGAAAGGCAGTTGGAAGATGCCCTGATGCTCGGAGACCCGATTACCGAACTGACCATTGCGCTGGAAGTAAACTACTTCCAGTTGAACCGCGCCGAGTATTACGTTCCAGTCGTCATGAAGATTCCGGGCAGCGAGCTGGCGCGGGCGCGCCGCGGGGGCGCCGAGCGCACTCTGATCGATTTCATCGGCGAGATCAAGGACGAGTACGGGTCGACCATACAGAACATTCGCGATAAGGTGGATATCAAGCTCAGCGGTGAAACCGCTGCCGAGTTATCAAAACGGCCGATCGAGTACGACACCGGCTACACCTTACTCCCCGGGACTTATACGATCAAAGTGTTGGCGCGAGACGACGAAACCGGTCGGATCGGGACCTACCAGGCTAAGTTCGTAATCCCCAACCTGAATAAGGAACAGAAGCGGATTCCCATCAGCTCGGTTGTCTTGAGCAGCCAGCGTGTGGACCTGAAGGACGCGCTATATACCGCCGGCAAGGACAAGGAGCAGGCGGCGAATCCGCTGGTGCAGGACGGCCAGAAGCTGATCCCGAGCGTCACCAGGGTGTTCAGCCGGAGCCGCGACATGTACGTCTACCTGCAGGCGTATGAGCCGGGCGCCGCGGAGGTGAAGCCGCTGGTGGCCTTTGTGACCTTCTACCGCGGCCGTGTCAAAGCCTTCGAGACCCCGCCGGTGCCGGTGGCCGACGCCACGGCGAGCCGCTTGAAAACGGTCCCGCTGCGGTTCAACCTCGGGCTCGAGAAACTGCCCGCCGGCCGGTATACGTGCCAGGTGACGGTGGTCGACCCCGGCGACCAAAAAGCGGCGTTCTGGCAGGCCCCCGTGATGCTGGTGCCGTAGGACAGGCGGACGCGGCTCAGCTTTCCCTGATCGCTTCTACCGGACTCCGCCGGCCGGCAGTACTTCCCATCACCGCCGCGCGGCGATGACGCGAGGGATTCCCGCCAGGTCGGGCTCGCTGTGGACATCGCGCCACCCTGCGAGCCGCCCGGTCACGTGTCCCAGGCTTCCGAAGCCCAGTTCCAGGATCAGCCAGCCCCCGGGACGGAGCACGCGGGGCGCATCGGAGATGATCCGGTCGTAGACCTCGAATCCCGTCTCGCCGGCAAAGAGGGCCACGTGCGGCTCCCAGTCGCGAACTTCGCGCTGCAAGCCGTGACGGTCGGTAAGCGGGACGTACGGCGGATTGGAGACCACCAGGTCCATGGTCGCCGGGCCGATGGCCTCCATCAGGTCGCAGACCACGATTCCGGTGGCGGCATTCAGGCGGCGGGCATTCCCGGAGGCAACGGCGGCTGCCGCTCGAGAAATGTCCGTAGCCCAGACGCCGGCGCCGGTTTCGAGCTGCAAGGTGACGGCCAGGGCACCGGACCCGGCGCCGACATCGAGAATGCAGCGCGCACCCGCACCGAGACGCAGCGCGGTCTCCACCACATGCTCGGTCTCCGGACGGGGAATCAGCACGTCCGGCGTCACGCGGAACTCGCGGCCGTAGAATTCCTGCCGCTTGGTGATGTACTGGGTGGGCTTGCCCTGCATCCGCTCGTGCAGGTAACGGCCGTAGTGGATCCACTCGATTTCGCGAAGCTCCTGCTCCGGATGTGCGTACAGGTAGACGCGCTCCCGGCCGAGCGCATACGAGAGCAGCACCTCGGCGGTGAGGCGCGGAACGGCGACGCCCGCATCTTCCAGCAGGCGGATGCCCTGCCGGAGCGCCGTCTCGAGCGTCATGGCCGGGTCAGGCGACGGCCTGTTCTCCCGTGTCTCCCAGTTTCTTGGTGCGGTAAAACGTGATGAGCGCTTCGACGATCTGGTCGAGCTTGCCGTCCATCACGAAATCCAGTTGATGGAGGGTGAGGCCGATACGGTGGTCGGTGACGCGATTCTGCGGGAAGTTGTAGGTGCGGATCTTCTCGCTGCGGTCGCCGGACCCGACCATGCTGCGGCGTTCGGCGCCGAGTGCGGCCTGCTGCTTCTCCAGTTCCATCTCGTACAGCCGCGAGCGCAGTACGCGCTCCGCCTTGGCGCGGTTCTTGATCTGCGATTTCTCGTCCTGGCAAGAGACCACCAGTCCGGTGGGGAGATGCGTGATGCGCACTGCGGAATAGGTGGTGTTGACCGACTGCCCGCCCGGGCCCGATGAGCAGAACGTATCCACACGGATATCCTTGGGGTCGATCTTGATCTCGACCTCATCGGCCTCCGGCAGCACCGCGACGGTAATGGCCGAAGTGTGGACGCGCCCCTGCTGCTCGGTGACCGGCACGCGCTGCACGCGGTGTACGCCGCTTTCGTACTTCAGCTTGCTGAAAACCTTGTCGCCGCTCACCAGCGCGATGACTTCCTTCAGACCGCCCACCGACGATTCGCTGCTCGAAGTGACTTCGATCTTCCAGTTTTGCGATTCGGCATACCGGCTGTACATGCGGAAGATCTCGGCCGCGAACAAGGTGGCCTCGTCGCCGCCCGTGCCGGCGCGGATTTCGAGGACGACGTTCTTGTCGTCGTTGGGATCCTTAGGCAGCAGGAGGATCTTGAGGTCTTCTTCATACTGCGCGAGGTCGGGCTCCAGATGCGCAATTTCCTCTTCCGCCATGGCGCGCAACTCGGGGTCGCGTTCATCGAGCATAGCCCTCGCCTGCGACAGGGAGTCCGCGGCTTTCTTCCATTCGCGGTACTTGGCGACCATTTCGGAAAGCTCGCTGTGGGCCTTGGTGACCTTGCGATACTGGTCGGCATCGCCGATCACGGCCGGGTCGGCCATCTGACCGTTCAGCTCGTCAAAGCGCTTCTCCAGATGATCGAGCTTCTGAACCACTTGCGGTGAGAGCATGGTGTGAGTTAGGCGATAACCAGTTGTCCGCCCTGGGATTCTTCGAGGGCCATGGCGCCTTCCAGAGCCTGAATGGCGACCGCCGCCTGCTCGTTCGACGGCGGCTTGGTGGTAATCCGCTGCATCCAGAGGCCGGGAGCCGTCAGCGTGGCCAGGAACGAGCCGCGGCGCTTGGCCGCGAAACGGATCAGCTCATAGGCGACTCCGGCGATCACTGGGATGAGCGCGACCCGGCAGATCAGCTTGGCCGCGAAGCCGTCGAAGGGAATCAGGGCGTAGGTAGGGATGGCGAGCAGGAAAACCACGAACAGGAAGCTCGTTCCGCAGCGCGGGTGGAACGTGGAGAACCGTTGAGCGTTATCGACGTTGACCGGCTGGCCCGATTCGAAATTGAACACGACTTTGTGCTCGGCACCATGATATTCGAACACGCGGTGAATATCCTTGATGCGGGAAAGCACATACAGCAGCGTCAGCAGGATTCCCAGCCGGATGGCGCCATCCACCAGGTTGAACGCCACTCGTTCGTGCAGCGCGGGATAGATAGCGGCGAGCTTGGTAGCCAGGAAGAGAGGCACGAACTTGTAGGCAAAGATAAAGAAAGCCAGCGAAAACAGAATCGGCCCGGCAAGCGCCCATCCGGGGATCTCTTTCGGTAGCGGCTTCTCTTGGTTCAGCTTGGGGTCATCCAGCGCCGCCGCCGCGGAGTACTTCAACGCGCGGCCGCCCAGCTTCAAGGCCTGATACAGAGTCCCGATGCCGCGAAAGATCGGATAGCGATAGATCTTGTAGCGCTCCGACATCCGGGCGAGCGGCATCTGTTCCGTCACGATTTCGCCGTTCGGCTTGCGAACCGCCACGCAGTAACTATGGGGGGCCCGCATCATCACGCCCTCCATGACCGCCTGGCCGCCGACAAGCGTTTCTTCGCCGCTCTCGAGGATCGGCATCATCTGCAAGTGGGTGAAAAGACGGAAGAAAGTGCTTGGGGACACAAAACCTCTCAATGTTCCTCTTCATTATACGCTAGGCCGGCCTGCGGGCGGGGCGTCCCGGCTAGGGCAGCGAGAGGAGGGCTACACCCCCCGCGACCAGGCATGCGCCCAACCACCGCTGCCAGTGAACCTCTTCCTTGAGAACCAGCCGGGCCAGGATGGTTTCGATCATGTAGCTGCCGGCGGTGGCGGGAATGGCGAAACTCAGGTTGGCGATCGAGAGTAGCGAGAGCAGGGCGAAGAAGCCCACGGCCATGGCCGCAACCCCGCCGACCACAAAGCGGTTGCGGGCGATGGAAGCAATCAGCCGGCGGATCGCCGAGGGATAAAAACTCTTGACGCCGCCGTGGCTGCGCATACCGAAGGCGTTGAGGAGATCCCCAGTGGCGTTCGAGGCGATAATCACCAGGACGAGGATCCACTTCATGCTGTCGAACCTTTCGTTTTGGCCAGCTCGCCTGTAGGCGCGGTGCGCGGACGGGTGCGGCCTACGACCACCACGCCAATGAAGATCAAGAAGATGCCCATCCAGTGTGCCAGGGAAACGTGTTCTCCGAGGGACACCGCCCCGAGCAAGGCGGTAAGGACGTAAGCAGAGGAGGTAATCGGCAGCACGAAAGTCAAATCGGCCCAGCTGAGCAGCGACAGTTGCGCGATTAGCCAGCCAGCCAGCAGAACAATGCCCAGCAGGATCCACAGATTGGCGAACACCGGCAGAAACGCCGCCAGGGAAAGTGAAACCGTCGCCCCGATGCCGCGCATCCCGACGCTGAGCAGGTAATTGCCGCCGACGTTGAGCATCACCGCCGCGACTGCTAATACGCGGATGAGTCGTGCTGAATCACCCTGACTCACTTCCTCCAGTTAAGCACGAAGGGGCGGCAGATTTGGGAGTTGTGTAGCCTGTCACCGAAATAGGTGTCAGTGAAATAGGGCGGCGAGGGCGGCGGGGAGGCGGGGGTAGCGGAAGGAGAAGCCGGCGGATTCAGCTTGGCGGGGGAGGACCCGCTGGCTGGCCAGCAACACTTCCGACATCTCGCCGAACAGAAGCTGCAGCATGGCCGAAGGCACCGGGAGAATCGCGGGGCGATGCAGCGCCGAGGCCAGGGCGCGAGTGAAATCGGAGTTCCTCTCGGGTTCCGGGGCCACGCCGTTCACCGGACCGCGCAATGGGTGGTCCAGCGCATAAACGTACAGCGAAACCAAATCCTGGATGTGGATCCAGGACATCCACTGGCGGCCCGTGCCGATGCGGCCGCCGAGCCCCATGCGGAACGGAGGCAGCATTCGCTGCAGAGCCCCGCCCTTGGGGTCGAGGACCACGCCGGTTCGCACCATGACCACGCGGGTGCCCAGTGATTCGGCGGCCTGCGCTTCCTTCTCCCAGGCGACGCAGACCTCCGGCAGAAAGCCGGTGCCGGGGGGCGACGATTCCGTCAGGGTGTCCTCGCCGCGCGAGCCGTAATAGCCAATGGCAGAGGCGCAGACCAGCACCTGCGGCGGCTTCGGCAGGCCGGCCAGGATCTCCACCAGGCGGCGCGTCCCCTGCACGCGGCTTTCACGAATACGCTGCTTGACGGCCGGGTTCCATCGCTGCGCCACCGGTTCGCCCGCCAGGTGGATGACGGCGTCGGCATCCCGCAGTAGGGCGGGGTCCCACCCTCCGGTGCGGTGGCTCATGGTGCGAATGGCGTGGCCGGCCAGGGCCGGCTGCAAACGGCTGCCGATCAATCCGGAGGCTCCCGAAAGTGTAATGTTCACGGCGTCAACTCCTCGATCTCGCGGATGTAGGCCGCGGTATCGGATTTGCGGTCCATGCCGCGGCGCGTCATGGAGCGCACGGTTCCGTAGATCGGGCGCTCCGGCCACGGGCGGTCGTGCAGGCCGAAGCACCAGAGAATGTTGGTGTAGGTATTCGGATCGCGCCCGTCGAGCGCGTACCGGTCATGCAGGTGGATCATGGTAGCGAGCGCCTCCTCCGGGGTCGCGGACCACTCGAGGATCTTCTTGCCCCAATACATTCGGTAGTACCCGTGAATTTTACCGCGCAGCAGCAATTCTTTCTGCGTGGCATTCCACAGATTGTCGTGGGTCGCGGCCTTTTCGAACTGTTGCGGCGTGTAGACCGGGTCGCGGGGGTCCTGGCGGTGTGCATCCAGGGTCTGGATGGCCCAGCCGGGAAGTGCGTCGAGGCTGTCCACCCGTGCGGTGTGATACGCGAAATTGAAGGCCAGCTCCCGGCGGACAATCAACTCTTCCAGAAACTCGCCGGCCATCAGGCGGTGCTCGCTTGCATAATCGCGGACGGCCAAGGCGACTTCGAGCGCCGAGATGTGGCCGAAATGCAGGTACGGGCTGAGCTCGGACGTGACGTGGGCGGATGGCTCGTTTTTCCCGGCGGAGTAGCGGCCCAGGCGCTCTTCCAGAAACCGGCGCAGGCAACACAGCGCGGCCTTGCGCCCGCCTGGAAAATCGGCGCACGGCGCGACCGTATGGTCGATCTCGCAGGAAGCCACCAGGCTGGGGATGTCGTCGATGCGGGTCTCACCGAGCCGCGGGAACGGGCGCTCGACACGCACCGGGGGAACGGGTTTGAGAAAACGCGGCAGCAGGCGGTGGATCTTCGGGCGGATCGAATAGGCGGCGTAGGCTCTGCCGGGGATGGCGGTATGCGGGACGATGCAACTGGCATCGACGGCATAGCACTGGACATCGAGCGCTGCCGGGTCGTCCCGGGAGAGCGCGGCGGGCCAATCGTCCGTCACTACGGCGGCCGCACGGCCGGCGGCGTTTTCGCGGGTATACCCGATGCCCAGCTTGCGAAGGCCGGCGGCAAGTTCCGCCATGCCCTGAAGGATGAAGGTATGAAAGCGGTCGCTCGCATACGGATCGTTGTCGGGCAGGCTTTCGAAGGCCAGCAGCGGCAAACCCAGGCTGTTGGCCAGCCCCGCCGCAAAAACCAGCGAAGGGTTCGATTCCACGCGGCGGGCGGCGCGGATCCAGTAGAGAACATACTCCCCTCCGGGCCGGACCGCGCCGTCGTTCAGCTTGCGGACGTACGGTTCCATCTTTCTACGATTCCGGTTAGCGAGCCCCAGGTACAATAAATTAACGATGCGGGCCTGGAACCGGGCAAAACTCCTGTGGGGCTATCTCGCGCGCCGGACCAGGCTGGGGGCGCTGCCGGTGGAGTATATCGTCGAAACCACCGCCAAGTGCAACCTGTACTGCCCGATGTGCCCGCGCGAGACCCACAAACAGCCCAAGGCCGATATGGCCGATGACGTCTTCGAGCGTCTGGTACGCGAATCCGGCGCGTCCGCCGAGCACATGATGCTGATCGGCCTGGGCGAGCCGTTCATGGACCGGGCGATCTTCGAGCGGATCGAGTTCTGCCACCGGCACAGCATCTCCACCCTGCTTTCGACCAACGGTACGTTCCTCGATGAAGAGTGCGCGGCCAAGATCCTGGATTCGCCGCTCGAGCAGATCACGCTCAGCTTTGACGGCGCAAAAAAAGAGACCTTCGAGTTCTACCGCAAGGGCGCCAGGTTCGAGAAGGTGCGCGACAACTTCGTGCGCTTCGCGCGGATGAAGGCCGAGCGGCGCTCGAAGCTGCAAGTGGTGGTGCAGATGGTCCAGATGGAGGGCAACGCCTCGGAGGTCGGTGATTTCATGCGGTTCTGGAGCGTGGTTCCGGGAATCGACCAGGTGCGCATCAAGGCGGACGAGACCAACCTGATGCGGCCGGACGCCGGCCACACATCCGACGAGTGGAAGCACCCGTGTCACTATCTCTGGCGCGGCCCCATGTACGTGAAACAGAACGGCGATGTGTACCCGTGCTGCCAGAGCTACATGCTGGACGGCGCGCCCGTGGGGAATATCGGGGAGCAGCCGCTTGTCACCATCTGGAACTCCGAAGCCATGCAGGAGCTGCGCCATCTGCACGCTGCGGGCCGGGGCGGGGAAATCGACATGTGCTCGCGATGCTGCACCACGATTCCGCATCCGGCGCTGGTGACGGGCAGCCTGATTCTGCACGGCCGTACCGTGCGCCGCCTGCTGCCCCTGGTGGAGCGGCTCACCTATCTCTCGAAGCTGCCGGGGAAGCTGCTGCGGCCTGCGCGCGGGCATCATTCGCCGTAAACTGATTTGGTCATGAGGAACCGCTCCGTACCGGTCGACGCCGTGCTGCCGCACGTCTCTTATCAGAATCTGACCGAGGCGCTGGACTGGCTGACCAGGACGTTCGGCTTTACTGAGCACTACCACTATGGCGAGCCGCTCAGCGGCGCGCAGGTCTTCCTGGGAAACGCCTGCATCATGTTGAAGGCCGCCCCTCCCGGCACCGCGAGCCCGGCGCAACTCGGCTATGGAACCCAGTCGCTCACCGTCTTCGTAGAGGATGTGGATGCTCACTACCGGAAAGTGAAAGCCGCGGGCGCCACGATCGTCGAAGAGCTGCACGAGACGTGCTACGGCGAGCGGCAATACGGCGTAGTGGACCCCGACGGGCACCACTGGCTCTTCTCGCAGCACGCGCACGATCTTAGTCCGGACGAATGGGGAGCGGTGATCGTGCGGCACTGAGCGCTACATCGCCACCCATACCGTTTTCACGTTCGTATACTGCTCGATCGCTTCGGCGCCCAGGTCGCGGCCGAAGCCGCTCTGCTTGTAGCCGCCGAAGGGCGAGCCGGAGTCGAACGCGTTGTAGGTATTGATCCAGACGGAACCCGCTTTGATTTCCGCGGCAACCTGGTGCGCCAGGCGCAGATCGCGCGTCCAGACGGCCGAAGCCAGTCCGTAAACGGTCCCATTGGCGATGCGGACGGCCTCTTCGGTCTCACGGAATGGAGTGGCGCAGACCACCGGACCGAATATCTCCTCGCGCGCGATCTTCATTTCGGGCTTCACATCGGCGAAAACCGTTGGCTTAATGAAGAAGCCCTTGACCTTGTCGCCTTCGGTATCGCGCTCGCCGCCGCAGACGAGGCGCGCACCTTCGGCGTTTCCGCACTCGATGTAGTCCAGGATGCGGTCCATCTGGCGGCCGGAAATCTGCGAGCCCATCTGGCTGGCCGGGTCCATCGGATTGCCGACCCGCAGCTTGCGGGCCCGTGCGGCCAGTTCCTCGCAAAAGCGCGCATAGACATCTTCGTGTACGAGCAGTCGCGAGGCAGCGGTGCACATCTCGCCTTTATTGCCGAAGATGCCCCAGAAGGCGGCTTTGACGGCGGCGTCGAGGTCGGCATCCGGAAACACGATGAAGGGCGACTTGCCTCCGAGTTCCAGGCTCAGGCGCTTGAGATTCGAGACGCCGGAGGCCTCGAGTAGCCGCCGAGCGGTACCGATCGAGCCGGTGAAGCTGATCTTGTCAACGTCTTCGTGCAGAGCCAGAGCTTCGCCGGTGGTTGCGCCGTAGCCGGTGACCACGTTCAGCACACCTTCGGGAAGACCGGCTTCGGCAACGATCGCGCCCAGCTTCAGGGCGCTGAGCGGCGTAAGTTCGGAAGGCTTGAGAACCACGGAGCAGCCGCATGCCAGTGCGGGCGCGATTTTCCATGCCGCGATCTGCAGCGGGAAATTCCAGGGCACGATGGCGCCCACCACTCCGGCCGGCTCCCGCAGCGTGTAGTTCAGGTAAGGTCCGTCCACCGGAATGGTCCGGCCCTGGATCTTTCGCACCCAGCCCGCGTAGTACCGGAAGCAGTCGGCGGCCGGACCGACATCGGCGCCGGCCGATTCGCGCAAGGTCTTGCCGTTTTCGAGCGTGATCGTTTCCGCCAGCTCGGCGCGGTTCTTCAGCAGTAGTTCGCCGATGTTCCACAGGATCCGTTCGCGCTTCGAGGGGTCCAGGCCGCGCCAGGTCTTCTTCTCGAAGCTGGCGCGCGCGGCCGCCACCGCGCAATCCACGCCATCGGCGCCGGTATCTGGAACGGTCGTAATCAACTCACCCGTGGCCGGGTTGATGACGTCGATCGCAATCGGCATTCATCCAGTGTAACTACTGCATGCCGCGGACCGTGATCCCCACATAGGCGAGGGTCAGTCCGATGATCACCACCACGGTAACCCAGGAGAACAGGTTGAACCAGCGCGGATTCACCCACTCGCCCATGAGCTCCTGCTTGTTGATCAGCAGGATCATGAAAATGAGGATAAAGGGCAGGAGCATACCGTTCAACACCTGCGAGAGCAGAATCATCTTTACCAGGGGGAACCTGGGGATGAGCACGACCCCGGCCCCCGCCACAATGAGCAGGGTGTAGAGCGCGTAGAAGATGGGCGCCTCGCGCAGGCGGCGGTTGACCCCCGATTCGAACCCCAACCCCTCGCAAACGGAGTAGGCCGTGGAAAGCGGCAGGATGCAGGCGGCGAAAATCGAGGCGTTGAACAAGCCCGCGCTGAACAGCAGGAAGGCGTAGTTCCCGAACGGCTTCAACGCCTGGGCGGCCTCCGCTGCGTCGGAAATTTCGCGGGGCTTTACGCTGTAGATCGCGCCGGCGCAGGCCACGATGATGAAGAACGCGATCACCGAAGTCATGAAGCAGCCGACGATCACTTCGATGCGGGACTCGGCATATTCCTTGGCGGTGACGCCCTTCTCCACCACGGCCGCCTGGAGATAGAACTGCATCCAGGGCGCGATCGTAGTGCCGACCATTCCGATCAGCATGTATATATAGGCGGGCTCGAGCAGCAGCACCGGCTTGACGCTGTAAATGGCCGCTTCCTTCCAGTCGGGCTTCACCAGGATTCCCGAGATGACATAAGTCACGTAGAATACGCAGGCAAGGAGGAAGATCTTTTCCACGCTGCGATAGTTGCCCTTCACCACCAGCAGCCAGACGGCGATGGCCGATAGCGGCACGGAGATGTACCTGCTGATGTGGAACAGCTCGAGAGAGCTGGCAACCCCCGCGAATTCGGACATCACGTTGGTCAGGTTGACCGCGACCAGCAGCGCCATCATAAGAAACGTGATGCGCAGGCCGAACTCCTCGCGGATCAGGTCGGAGAGCCCCTTGCCGGTGACCGCGCCCATGCGCGAGGACATCTCCTGCGTGATGATCAGGAGCACGGTGATGGGCAGCAGCGTCCACAGCGGCAGGTATCCGAACTGCGCGCCCGCGGCGGAGTACGTGAAAATGCCGCCCGAATCGTTGTCCACTACGGCGGTGACGAATCCCGGTCCGATTACCGCGAAGAACACCACGAGGTGATAGCGGAACCGGAACAGGAGTTTCCGCATCCGCTATTTCTGCCTCAGAACGGAGATGATATCGTCAGCCGTGATCACGCCGGCAAGCTTGCCATCTTCGTCCACGACGGGCAAAGTCAGCAGATTGTACTTGTCGAACAGTTCCGTGATGCGGTCCTGCCTTTCGTCCACGGAGACCTGGATCAGGGTTTCCAGGGCGAGGTCCTTGAGCTTCGAGCCGGCAGACGCCAGGAAGAGGCGGGCCAGGGGAATGGCCGCGGTGAGCCGCTCATCGGCATCCACCAGGAATAAAGTGTTGAGCGACTCCAGCAGGTCTTCGTTGCCTTTGAGGGCGGCCAGGGCGTCCATCACCGAGGCGTTGTCGTGGAGGGAGACGAACTCGGTGTTCATCATGCCGCCCGCCGTATCTTCTTCGAATTCCAACAGTTCTCGCACTTCCGTCTTTGGAGCCGAATCCATTTCGTCGAGGATCTCTTCGGAGGTCTCCTCCTCCAATTCGGAGAGAATGTCGGCCGCTTCGTCCGGGGCCATCTCCTCCACGATGTCGGCGGCCTTTTCCGGCTCCAGGGATTCGAGAATGCTGGCCTGCATCCTGGGATCGATCTCGGAGAGCGCCTCTGCGGCCACCTCGCTGTCGAGCGTTTCGAAGATGGCTTCCCGCTCGGCGGGGCTGAGTTCCTCGACGATATCGGCCAAATCGGCCGGGTGCATGGATTCCAGCGTCCGGTAGGAGATGTTCAGGCGGAGCCGGCGCAAGGGGTCGGGCTCCACCACGTTGGCAAACGCCCAACGGATCGAATTCGGCGGGATGGTCTGCGAGAGCCGGCGAATCCAGCGCGGCGGCAACGCCCCCTGCAGCAGGCGGCGTAGAATGCTGCGGATCCCGATGTCGATATCGGCGACTGCCAGGGTGTCGCGATCGTTGTGGTGGATCGCCATGGTGACATCGTTCACGCGCACGACCTTGCGGCCGGTGACATCGATAATCTGCTGGTCGAGCAGGTCTCGCGAGATCCGGAGCATATACTCATCGTCGTGATACGGAATGAGTTGCTCGTCGCTCAGGTTGATTCCGTGCTCGAGCGAGATAGAGCGGACCTGGTCGTAGCGAATGGTCAGCCAGGTATCGCCGCCCCCAACCAGCAGGCGGTCGATTCGGGAAGAATGGACGAGCGGCACCAGGGCGGCGTCCTTGACCCGGCCGATCCGGCGGCCTTTCAGGTCGAACACCGGCATCCTCAACAGTTCTGTGAAAAACAGGAGGTTTTCCGCCATTGAACGCCCCGGCGCGACACGGCAGGCGCGATCCGATGACGGTTGGCCGGTCTCCGGTCCTGTAGGTGCGCTCTACACGTGTTTGGACGCCATTTTCACTATGGCGCATCGGGTCGGAAAGCTGCAACAAAAAATTGGCGGGTGGACCGGAGCGAGCTCCGGCCGCCCGTACGGATTCCGTAAAAGTCCCGTAAAATCGCCCGCAGGCCCGGGTAGGCGCGGCTATGCCCGCTATCATGCTGGATATGGCGCGCGCCGGTTGTATCGCTGCACTACTTCTGTTCCTGTCCGCCGCCGGGGCGCAGACCCCGGCGGGATACGTGGGGAGTAACGTCTGCCGGACCTGCCACGCGGACATCTGGTTCAACTTCTACAAGAATCCCCACTACAAAAGCATCGCCTCCGGAACCGAGCCGCCCGAGCGCACCGGGTGCGAGGGGTGCCACGGCCCCGGTAGCGCCCACGTGGCGGCAGGCGGCGGCAGGGACACCATTCCGCACGCTTTTTCGCTGATGGAGCCGGGTCAGGTCCTGAATGACTGTCTCACCTGCCATGCCAAAGACCTCAACCGGGTGAATATTCGCAGCTCGGATCACACCCTGAACGGGGTGGCCTGTACGAGCTGCCACTCGATCCACCGCGCGGCCACGCCCAAGTATCTGCTGGCCAAGAAGCAGCACGAAGTATGCTACGGGTGCCACGCCACCCAGCGCGCGCAGTTCGAAATGCCCTCCCGGCACCGGGTGGACGAAGGCTTCATGGAGTGCTCCGACTGCCATAACCCGCACGGCGCTTTTCCGCCGACCTGGCGGATGGGACAGCGGCCGCGCATGGTGGAGCAGGCGGCCACCAACAAAGAGCCCTGCATTAAGTGCCATGCCGATAAGTTCGGTCCGTTCGTATTCGAACACCCGTCGGTGGCGGTGGAAGGATGCGAAGCCTGTCATTATCCGCACGGTTCGATGAACGCCAAGCTGCTGAGGCGGCCGGTCGTCTTCACTCTCTGCCTGCAGTGCCATAACGGGGGCGCCTCCGGGACACGCGGGCAGGGCGTGGACATTCCGAGCAGCCGCCACAACCTGCTGGACCCGAGATTCCAGAAGTGCACAACCTGCCACGTACGGATTCACGGCTCCGATGTGGACCAGTTCTTCTTGAGGTGATGCCATGCGGAACGGACTGATCTGCCTCTTACTGACCTCCGCCGCCCTGTTCGCTCAGCAGCCCGTGGCGCCCACGCCGGACGCGGTCGGTTCGCCACGCGGCGACAACCTGAGCAACTACAACATCACGCAATCCTTCGAACTCGGCTACCGCTGGAGCGTGGTGGACGGCGACTCCGGGATGTACCGCAGCGTCAACAACTACGGGAACGGCATCCGGCTTCTCGGCAGCAGCCTGACGGTGAACTCGAGGGACGGGCACGGCCACTACTTCGACGAGATCCTGCTTAATACCCAGGGGCTCGGCAACGATCCGTATCAATCGGTGATCCTCCGGGTCCAGAAGAACGGGCTCTACAAGTACGACATGAGCTGGCGGCTGAACGACTACTACAATCCGGGGCTCACCGTTGCTGGCGGCCTGCACCTGGCGGACACCACCTACCGCCTGCAGGATCACGACCTGGTACTGCTGCCGCAATCCGCAATCCGAATCCGCATGGGATTCAGCCGCAGCAAGCAGGACGGCCCGGCGTTGAGCACGGTCCAGGAATTCGACGCGAGCGGCTCGGCTCTGCCGGTCTTCACCGACCTGCGGCAGCAGTGGACCGAGTACCGGCTGGGCGCGGACATCGACCTGGCCGGCTTCCGCTTCACGGTGACCCATCGCTGGGATTATTTCAAAGACGATTCGCCGTTCAATTCGACTGGCGTGGTGGCGGCGGGGAACGGGACCGGGGAAGTTGTGCTCAACCAGTTCCAGCGCTCGTCGCCGATTCACGGCGCGAGTCCAGGCTGGCTCGGAAACCTCTTCACGCGCCGCAAGAAGTTCGGCGTCGACGCGCGCATGACCTATGTCAGCGGGAACCGCAACTTCGCTGACGACGAATTCGCGGCCGGCGTGAACCAGTTCGGCATTGCGGCGACGCGTCAGATCGCCGTGGGCGGCAGCGCGCAGCGGCCCATGATGGCCGGAGATTTCAATCTCAGCCTCTATCCCGTCGAGAACCTGACCGTCGTCAACACCACGGCGGTCACCAGCAACCGGATCGACGGGAGCTCCATCTATTCCGAGATCAACAACGCCACGGACCTCGGCGCCACTGTGTATTTCCGCTACCTGGGAATCCGCCTGGTCACGAACTCCACACTCGCGAACTACCGCGTAAACCGCTGGCTGGGGATCTTTGGCGGGTATGCGTATTCCGACCGGCTGGTGCGCACGATCGAGGGCTTCGACATTCCGGCGTTCGCCGGCACAGGCACGCGGGATGTCTATGAAGTCAGCAACCGCTTGAGCACCGGGCGTATCGGAGTGCGGCTCAATCCGTTCAAGCCGCTCACATTCAACCTGGATGGCGAAATCGGCCGGGCGGACAACCCGCTGACGCCGATCAGCGAAAAGAACTACCACACGCTCAACGGCCGCGTGCAGTACCGCACGCGCAACCTTCAACTCTCGGGGAACTATAGCCAGGCTTATAACCTGAACCCCGAGGCCACGCTGGCCAGCTTCAGCTCGCACTCCCGCAACTATACGGCCAGCGCCTCCTGGGCCCCCCACGATTGGTTCGGAGTGGACGCCAGCTACATGAAGCTGCATTTGAATTCGGTTTCCGGCCTGGCGTTTTTCGCCGGCACGGGGAGCCGGCCGCAGTTACAGACGGGCTACTCGTCGCTCTATGTCAGCAATATTCACGCGGCCAACCTGGCGGTACGATTTACCATCCGGCGGCGTGTCGACCTCTTCGCGGGCTACAGCCTGACCAAAGACACCGGCGACGGCCGTGCCACTGCGGTGCCCCCCGCGACGACGGACCCAATCCAATCGCTGCTGAGCTCGGTGCAGACCTTTCCGCTGACGTACCAGGCGCCGATGGGCCGCATCTCGATCAAGATCACTCCGAAGATCCGATGGAACGCCGGCTGGCAGTTCTACGACTATTCGGAACAGTTCCAGCTTTTCGGTTTCTATCAGAACTATCACGCCAATACCGGCTACACCAGCGTGCTCTGGTCCTTCTGACGCCGCCGCCAGACTGCCAGTAGTGTGCCGCCGATCAGGATCAGGGCGGCGCTCAATCCGATCCAGATGCCCGGCGCGCCCCAGCCGTAGCGGAAACAGAGCAGGTACGTGACCGGCATGCCCACCAGCCAGTAGAAGACCAGGTGCGCGAGCATGGGTGAGCGGGTATCGCCCAGGCCCCGCAGCGCGCCGGTGGCGACCGTCTGTATGCCGTCGAACAGTTCGAAGAACGCGGCGATGCGCAGCAGCACGACGCCCGCGCTGACCACCGCTGCATCGCGAATGAAGATACGGACGATCCAGCCCGGCACCGCCCACAGCGCGACTCCGGCCGCGCCCATAAATAGGGAGCCGATCAGCAGCGCGGCCCAACCGGCGGCCGCGGCGCCCTTCGGGTCCCGCCGTCCGATGGCCTGACCGACACGCACCGCGGCGGCGGAGGCGATTCCCAACGGGACCATGTATGTCGTGGCAATCACCTGCACCGCAATGCCGTGGGCGGCGAGCGAGACGGCATCGAGCCGGGCCGCCATCACCGTTACCACTCCGAAGACCGCACCCTCGAACGTGATCTGCCCGGCGGCGGGCAAACCCAGGGACATCAGGCGCCGGAGCCGGCCGGCGTCGGGCCGCCAAGAGATGTGGAAGAGCAGATTGCCGCTCTTACGTTCGTGCCAAAGCACCGCGCCGAGCAACACCCCGGCCAGGTAGACGCGGGAGACCGTCGTGGACCAGCCGGAGCCCGCGAGGCCCATGGCGCGGAATCCCCAGTGCCCGTACATCAGCACCCAGTTCCCCAGGAAATTCGTGAGGCTGGCGCTGACCAGTGCGAACGTCACGGGCTTGACGATGTCGACCGCCTGCAGATAGCGGCGGGAAGCGCTGAAGAACAGCAACGGCGGAATGCCCCAGATCAACGCCTTCATGTACGGCGCGCACTGCGCCATCACTTCGGGAATCGCGCCGGCGGCGCGCATCAGCGGAATCACCGCCAGGATCAGCAAGGCGAGCGGCAGCGTGAGGCCGATGCCGAGCCAGATTCCGCTCACCAGGGTGCGGCGGCAATCCGCCGGATCGTTCGCGCCGAACGACTGCGAGACCAGGGTATCCATGCCGAGCAACAGGCCGACTCCGCTGGTGACGATGGGATAGTAGACCATGTTGCCGAGGATGCCGGCGCCCACCGCGGCCGGGCCGAGGGGGCCGGCCATGATCGTATCCACGATGCCCATAGCCATCCAGCCGAGCTCAGCCACGGCCAGGGGCGCGGCCAGGCGCACCATGGGACGGAACTCCCTGCGTAGATCGGCCAGGGCGAACGCCATTACGATTTCGCCTTCGGGTGAGCCTTATCGTACACGGCCATCAGGTCGGTGAGCGAAACCTGTGTGTACTTTTGCGTGGTGGAGAGTCGCGCGTGGCCCAGCAATTCCTGGATTGCGCGCAGGTCGGCGCCGTCGGCCAGCAGATGCGTGGCGTAGGCGTGACGGAAACTGTGGGGATGGAGCGACGGGTCGCCGCCGGCGTAGGTGGCGTAGAGCTTCACGATGCCGCGGATGCCGCGCGCCGTCAGGCGCCCGCCGCGGTGGTTGAGGAAAACGGCGCGTTGGTCGCGTACCACCGGCCGCTCGCCCAGGTACCGCTCCAGCGCTTCGGCGGCTTTACCCGGCAGAGGCACCTGCCGCTCTTTCCTGCCCTTGCCGCGCACCAGCAGCCAGTGCTCGGTGCGGTCGAGATCTCCGAGGTTGAGCCCGGAAAGCTCGCTGACGCGGAGACCGCAGCCGTAAAGCAGCTCGAAGATCGCGCGGTCGCGGGCCGGAAAAGGCCGCTCCAGCTTCTGCGCCGCCACGGCGTCGATCAGGGTGTTGACCTGCTCGGGGCTAGGGACATCCGGCAGGGTCTTGGGCGCCTTGGGGGTCCGCACCAGGCGCGCCACGTTGTTCTTCACGATACCTTCGCGAACCAGGTAGTGGAACAGGCCGCGCACCGCGGCGAGCTTCCGCCGGATGGTCACCGTCGAGAGTTCCTGCCGGTAGAGGCCGGCGAGCCAGCCGCGCATTCGCAGTACGTCGATCGCCGCCGGGTCGGGGTCGGGATCGAGGAAGTGGAGAAAGTCGCGCAGGTCCACCCGGTAGGCATCCACGGTGTGGATCGAGCTGCCGCTGCGCACCAGTTCTTCGAGGTACCGGTCGATGTACCCTGCCAGCTCAGACATAGGTGTGCAGGTACTCGTCCAGCGCCGCCAGCGCGCGGCGGCAGACTTCCGCGTGCCGCGCCTTCTTGTCGTGGCGCAGCCGGTTGCGCGCGGCGTCGTCGAGCTGCGGCAGCAGGTCGAAGGTGATGTTGGCGGGCTGGTAGCGAGTGGGGTCGGCCCCCGAGATGTAGTTACACAGAGAGCCCAGCGCGGTTTCGCGCGGAACCGGCCGCGGCGTTTCTCCGCCGGCCACCGCGGCCGCGTGTCTCCCGGCGAGCAGGCCGGTGGCGATGGCTTCGACGTACCCTTCGACTCCCGAGATCTGCCCGGCGAACAGCACCTCGGGGCGCACCCGCAGTTGCAGCGAGGAAGTGAGCAGTGCCGGGGCGTTGATGTAGGTGTTGCGGTGGATCTGTCCGAAACGGAGGAATTCGGCATGTTCGAGGCCGGGGATCATGCGCAGGATGCGCGCCTGCTCACCGAACTTCAGATGGTTCTGGAAACCCACCAGGTTGAAGCTGGCGGCCCGCAGGTTCTCCTGCCGCAGTTGCACGACGGCCCACGGGCGGCGCCCGGTGCGGGGATCGGTAAGGCCCATCGGCTTCATGGGGCCGAAGCGCAGGGTGTCGCGGCCGCGGCGCGCAAGCTCCTCGATGGGCAGGCACGCTTCGAAGAAGGGCGTCCCCTTCTCGTCGATGTGCGAGGACACGCTTTCCGCCTTCAGTAACTCATCGATGAAATGTTCGTATTGCTCGCGGTCGAACGGACAGTTCAGGTAGTCGTCGGTTCCGTCGGTCGACTTGCCGTAGCGCGAGGCCCAGAACGCAATGCTCGGATCGACGGTATCGGCCTCGACGATGGGGCTGATGCTGTCGAAGAAGAACAGGCGGCCCGAGCCGGTGAGACGCGTAATCTCCTGCGCCAACGCGTCGCTGGTGAGCGGGCCGGTGGCAATGACGACGATGGCGTCATCGGGGATTGCTGTGACTTCTTCGCGGCGCAGCTCGATGCGGGGCTCCGACGAAATGGCCGCAGTGATTTCCGAAGCGAAGATGTCGCGGTCGACCGTGAGTGCGTGGCCGCCGGGGACGCGGGCCTTGCGCGCGGCTTCGAGCAGCAGCGAATCGAGCCGGCGCAGTTCTTCTTTGAGAAGCCAGGGCGCGGTGTTCTCCTGCTCGGACTTGAGCGAGTTGCTGCACACCAGTTCGGCGAGGCGATCGGTCTGATGCGCGGGTGTCCGCCGCACCGGCCGCATCTCGTGAAGAACTACGTTGCGGCCGCGCCGCGCGGCCTGCCATGCCGCTTCGGTGCCCGCGAGTCCGCCGCCGATGATGTGAATCGTGTCCTGCAAAAAAAAACCATCCTCGCTTTCAGGATAGCCGAGCGTGTGATTTCTTCCGAAGCGAGTTTACGTTTTTTGATGATCTACGACGATATGAAGGATATACTGCGTAGATAGGGAGAATCCATGGCTACAAAGAAGACGACGAAGAAAGCAACGAAGAAGGCAGCGAAGAAGGCGCCGGTGAAGAAGGCGGCCGCGAAGAAGAGTGCGGCAAAGAAGGCGCCGGCAAAGAAAAAGGCCACGGCTCGTAAGAAGAGCTAAACCATGCCCGGCACTCTCGACCGGCTGTTCCTGGAACATTCCATCAACACGCTGCGGCAGTATGAATCGCGAATCGAGACGTGCCTGGGACTTCTAAACGAAGAGCAGGTCTGGGCGCGCGGCGGCGGCAACGAGAATGCTGTGGGCAATCTCGTGCTGCATCTCTGCGGAAACGTGCGGCAGTGGATCGTTTCCGGCGCCGGCGGGCGCCCCGACCATCGCGATCGCGATGCTGAATTCGCAGCACGCGGAGGTGCTCCGATTGCCACGCTTGAGTTGTCTCTGAAATCCGTTGTCAACGAAGCGGCGGACGTAATCGGCGCCCTGACCCCCGAGCGTCTATCCGAACGGATCGTGGTGCAAGGCTACGATGTCTCTGTCCTCGAGGCCGTCTATCACGTGGTAGAGCACTTCTCGATGCACACGGGGCAGATCATCTTCATCACGAAGATGTTGACCGGGGAGGATCTGGGTTTCTACAAACACTTGAGCGGGGCAGGCCGGGAGGTCTACCCTACTAATCCCGGCAGTTCCGCGGCGGGCACGCGGACGCCCACAAAAAACGATCCGAACAGGGCGTAGACGGCGCTCACGTAATCGAACCGCATCTCGTAAATCAACTTCTTGAATACCAGCGGGTCCTCCGCGAACAGGTCCACTCCCCATTCCCAGTCGTCGAAGCCGATCGAGCCGGTAATGATCTGGCGCACCTCGCCGGCGTAACGGCGTCCCACCATTCCGTGTTCGTGCATCATGCGGGCGCGCTCCGCCATCGGTTCGGTATACCAGTTCACGGATTCACCGCGGCGGCGGTCCATCGGGTAGAAGCAGAGATACTTCGCCGGCGGAATCTCGGGCCAGAGGCGCGGCGCCATGGCTTGACGCTGTCGTTCGAGCGCGGCCTCCACTTCCTGCTTCCATTCGTCGGTGTGCGGCTGCACGCCGCGTCCGGAAAGCCCCTGGTAGATCTTCGAAGTCGATTCATACAAACCGAGTTCGATGATCGAGAGATACGATGCGGCAGGCTCCAGGTAATCGCTCAGCCGCAATCGCGCGACTGCCAGTTCGGCCTGGTTGAGCTCCTCGAAACTGCGGCGGAAATGCAGCAGCATCAGGTCGCCCTTGTGACCCAGCAGCGAATAGACAGCGGATTGACGCCCGTTCACCGGGGTCTCCATGGCCGCCAACCCCTCGACCGCCTCGTCCAGGATCTGCGCTCGTTCGCTCGCCGGGAGCGCGCGCCAGGCCGGCCGGCGGAAGCGCATCATCTGGTGCAGCACACTGGCGCCTTCGATGGTCAACGGCACCGCGGGCAGGGCATTCGCTTCGATGGTTTCAGGGCTCATATTCCTACCATTATCCGCTACGCTACCGCTTCCTGCGCCGCTCCGGCGGCGCGGAATTCGCGCAGCACGGCGGCCCATGCGGGATACCCGCGCGCGGCGGAGTAGGGATCTTCTTCCAGGGTAAAGGCGATATCCACGCGCGCTCCAGGCGGGAGCTCGGCCGCTCGCGGCGCGAAGTTCCAGGCTTTCAGCGCCAGGGTCCGCCCGTTCTGCCGCACCATCACCTTGAGGTGTTTGTCGTTCCACACCATCGGCGGCCCTGCGACCTCCACGTTCCAGGCCGCAAACAACGGCGGCGGGTTGCCGTGGCCGAAAGGCGCGAGGCCGAACACACCTTCCGCGCTGCGCTCATCGATCTCGCGCAGTTCCACTACGCCATCGATGTTGATTTCGGGGAGAAAGTCCTCCGGAGTGAGCCGGGCCGCGGCACAGGCGTTGAAGCGTTCGCGGAACTCCTCGACCCGCGAGGCTTCGAGCGTCACCCCGGCGGCGTGCTCGTGGCCGCCGAAACGCGTGAAAAGGCCCGGCATCGATTCGAGCGCCTCCAGCAGATGGAACGCCGGAATGCTGCGCCCGGAACCCTGCACCATCCCATCTTCGGGGTTGCGGCTGAGGACGAACACGGGGCGGTGCAGACGCTCCACCAGGCGGCTCGCCACGATTCCCAGCACGCCGCGGTGCCAGTCGTCGGCGTAGTAGACCAGGGCGGCGGCCGAAGGATCCACCTCGATGCTTTCGCACATCTCGCGCATCTCCGCTTCCACCTGCTGGCGTTCGGCGTTCTGCTCATGCAGTTGCTGGGCGAGGGCGCGGGCGCGTTGCGGATCGCTTGTGAGGAACAGTTCGATCACCGCCTTGGCCGTATCCATGCGGCCGGCGGCGTTGAGCCGCGGCGCGATCTGGAATGCCACCTGGCGGGCCGTCGGCACCGCGCCGCCGGTGAAGCCCGCTACGTCGAGCAGCGCCCGCAGCCCCAGGTTCCGCACGGACCCCAGTCCGCTCAGCCCGTGTTTCACGATGACCCGGTTCTCGCCGGTGAGCGGCACCACGTCCGCCACCGTGGCAATAGCCACCATCTTGAGAAACGATTCCTCGATGCGACGCACCTTTTCCCGGGGCCACCCCTGCGAGCCGAGCAGGGCCTGGGACAATTTGAACGCGACGCCCGCGCCGCACAGGTTCTTGTCAGGGTACGGGCAATCGGGACGGTTCGGGTTGAGCACCGCCAGCGCGGGTGGCAGGCTGCCTTCCGGCAGGTGATGGTCGGTCACGATCACGTCGATGCCGAGCTCGTTGGCGCGCCCCACCACCTCCGCCGCGCGGATGCCCGTATCCACGCTCACAATGAGCCTGACGCCCGCGGCGGCCGCCGTTTCGACCACCTCGGACCGCATGCCGTAGCCTTCTTTGAGCCGGTGCGGCACGTGAAAATCCGCCGCGCCCCCCGCCAGTTCGATGGCCTTCTTGAGGATCACCACCGAGGTAGTGCCGTCCACGTCATAATCGCCGTAGATCAGGATCTTCTGGCTCCCATCGATGGCCTGCCGCAGCCGCGCCAGCGCCAACGGCATATCGCGCATCAGGAGCGGGTCGCCGAGCTCGTCGAGCGATGGATTGAGGAAGCGCCGGGCGGAGTCCGGTGAAGAGTACCCCCGCCGCACCAGGGCTTTGGCGGCCGGCAGTCCGATCCGCAACGCGGACGCGAGCGCCGCCACCGTTTCCGTCTGGGGAGGCGGTACGACCCAGCGGTGGGTCATCGGTCAGTTCTTGGAAAAATAGCCGCCGAGCGAGTCGGTATCGTCCAACTCGTCGTCGTCGGTCACGCGCGCGAAGATCTCGTCCTCCACTTCCAGGAACTCCTCGTACCAGTCGGGCTCGACCTCGTAGACATAGAGGCGGGAGTCGTGGTCGAAGGCCAGTTCCAGGGTGCAGGTGACGCCCTCGAACGCGCGGAGTTCGCGCAAGCGGCTCTCATAGTCGCGGCGCTCGTCTCGTGTCAGTTCGCAGTCGTCGAGCTGCGACAGAAGCTCGTCGATGTCGCCCGCCTCGAACTCGCGGCTTGCGAAGACGATCAGCTTACTGCCGGTCTTGGTGGCGACGTCCAGAAACATCTGGTAGTCGGGATAGTGCTCGGCATCCCATACGACCATGGGAATACCCTCCAGGCCGCCCGGGCTGCCGTGGAACACGGCGAAACCGTTGGTTTCGAGGTATTCGAGGATTTCGCGTTTGAGTGTGTCCAGATTCAAATCCAATTTGCGGTCCTTCAGTCCTTCGCCAACACCAGAATATCAGAGGGGCCGGCGAGGTCTCGGGCGGAAGGGGTAACGATGGTCTTCGGCCCGACATAGATCTTGCGGTTCTCCCGCATGGCTGCGCGCACATCGGCTTCGCAGACGAAGTCCACCGGCGTGGGCGGCGGTTCCGCCGGAGGAGCAGGCGCCGCATTCACGGGGCACCCTGTTGCCAGTCAACTGAATCCGCCCTGGCCGCCGCGGCGCGACAGAAACCGGTCGACCACTTCCGCCGCCGGGTTGGCCACCACGGCTTTCGCAACCGGCGCCGGCTTCGATTCGCAGGAGCACGATGGCCCGCCCGAAGCGCCTGCCGCGGCGGTTACCGCGATGCCTCGCGAGGCGAGATACCGCTCCACCGCTGCGATCACCGTATTGCGGTCGATCGGGCCGACCCCGGCCGGAACCGGCGGCGCGGAAGGCGCGGCATGATAATCGAGCGGCATCTCGAATGCTTCTTCCGGCTTGCGCACCACGTAAGCCAGCCGCTTGATGTTGATCAGGTGCTGCGGCCCGACGTTGTCGGAGGTAATGTTACCCGCCATCGCGCCGCAGCCCAGCGTCATCGATGGGAAGACGTTGGTCGTGATGCCGGTGGACCCCTGCGGCGCCGGCGTGTTCACCAGCACCCGGTTGGCGGGCATGCGCAGCGCATAGGCGCGTACCCGGGCGTCGTCCTTCGCGTAGATGGCCGCGGTGTGGCCCGCGCCGCCGAACTTCAGCAGCGCAAAGCACGTATCCATGGCGGCGTTGAAATCGGCGACGAAGTACAGCGAAAGCACCGGCGAAAGCTTTTCCGCCGACAGCGGATGCTGCTTGCCCACGCCGCCCACTTCGCAGCACAGAATGGACGTATCCGCGGGCACTTCGAAGCCCGCCATCTTTGCGATCTTTCCCGGCGCCTGACCGACGCACACCGGATTCACCGTCCAGTTGGGCATGATCAGCAGCTTGCCGAGCGCTTCCTTCTGGGCGTCGTTGCAGAGATATGCCTTCTGCGCCTTGAGCAGCGCGAGGATGCGGTCGCGCATCGTGGCTTCGGCCACGATGGCCTGCTCGCTGGAGCACACGGTGCCGTAATCGAAGGATTTGCCCGCGACGATTTTGGGAATTGCCTCTTCCAAGTCGGCCGATGCATCCACCAGGACCGGGACGTTGCCGGGGCCGACGCCGAATGCGGGCTTGCCGCTCGAATACGCGGCTTTCACGATGCCCGCGCCGCCGGTCGAGAGGATGACGCCCGTGCGCTCGTGCCGCATCAGCGCATTGGTTCCTTCGAGGGTCGCGGTATCCACGCAGCCGATGATGTCCTCAGGCGCGCCCGCCTCGATCGCCGCCTGGTACAGAATGGCGGCGGTGTGGCAGGTGCACTTATGCGCGCG
Organism: Bryobacterales bacterium; assembly: GCA_963778675.1. GTDB lineage: Bacteria > Acidobacteriota > Terriglobia > Bryobacterales > Bryobacteraceae > CAWCDJ01. Next base: position 66,442 of record CAVZVI010000013.1, on the reverse strand, counting down.
GGGATGCGGACTGATGACGATTGCATTGCCGGCCTTGAGCGAAACCAGCGTTTTGTAAATCGCGGTGGAAGTCGGATTCGTCGTGGGGAGAATCGCCGCCACCACGCCCATCGGCACGCCGATCTCGACGATGCGCTCTTCCGGGATCTCGCGCAGAATGCCGATCGTTTTCATGCCCCGCATGCGGCGGGGAAGCCAGTCGCAGCAGAGCAGGTTCTTGATGTACTTGTCGGGCGCATTGCCGTAACCGGTCTCTTCGACCGCTTCCTCGGCGAGGCGCCGGGCGTTGGCGCGCGCGGCCGCAGCCATGCGCTCCACGATCGCATCCACCTGTTCCTGGGAGTAGTTGCGGTACTTCTGCCAGGCGGCAAACGCTTTATCGACTTTAGTGCGAACCTCCTGGATGGAGAGGAGGTCTTTGTCCAGGAGCACGGCGCTACTTCTTCAGGCCGCCAGTCGGGAGAGCCTTCTCGACTTCCTCGTGCGGCCGGGGAATGACGTGAACCGACACCAGTTCGCCGACGCGACGGGCTGCGGCCGCACCCGCGTCCGTCGCGGCCTTGACCGCGCCCACATCGCCGCGAACCATGACGCACACCAGCCCGGCGCCGACGAATTCCTTGCCGGTCAAGACCACGTTGGCGGTTTTGACCATGGCATCGGCGGCCTCGATGGCGCCTACCAAACCCTTTGTTTCAATAAGGCCAAGGGCCTCCATTTGTCCTCCAAAAGTGAAAACACTACCCTATCACACTTCCTCGCAGGAGATGCCTTGATTAGCGCGCATCCGCCAATACCAGCCCCCGCCCGGCGGCGAACCTTCGCAACTCCGCGACGGTATCACCGTCCGCCTGGTTCGCCGACAGCACGAACTCAGTGCCTCGCGGAAACTGCGCCAGTTTTCCCTCCAGCTCCGCCAGGCTCGTGAGCCAATATTGCGCCACCGCGGCGCGCCAACCGTCCCCCGAACCGGCGAGTTCGATGCGCAGCGGCCGCTGCCAGGCAGAAAGATCGTGCAGCGTCTCGCCCCGGCACTGCCGGGAGATGCACAGCGATTCGATGGTCCTCAGGTCCGTCTCGGTAGCGAGCCAGTGGCGGCCGCGCGCGATCGCGTTGCGCAGTTCCACTTCGAGATGTGCACCTTCGCCGTTCTGCTCGAGTTCCGGCTCCTTGCCCTTCCAGTAGTCGTGGAAGTAGCGGAAGGCGTCCCAAAGCGATGAAACGGCCGCCGGAGAACCATAGATGCCCAACTGATGGGCGGCGGCCGTCTTGACGAAGACGTCGCTGTGCATCAGGTACGCCTCCATGAACCTCTCGATGGGCGCGGCCATGGCGAGCGGCGGCGTCCGCTGGAAGTACTGCACCGTGCACCGCGAGGGCGGCGCGTGCATGTCCCAGGCCTGGCGGTGGAACACGCGATCGGCATACGCCGGATCCACGCGCACGAAATACGCGATCAGCTCCGGCTGGCACGGGTCCTGCTGCGATTCGTAAATCGCCCGGATGCGCGGCTCGGCGCGCGCCGTGGCGTACTTCGCGATGGCCGCCATGCGCAGCCTGGGGTTCCACCCAGGGGGCCGCTGGGCCGCGGCGAGGGCGGCGATCAGCGCATCGTCCATGGGCGGCACGGCGTTTGCCGGCAGCATGTCGAGCTGCGGAACGTCGAGCCATGTTTCGGGCTTCGGCAATTCGGCCAGGATGCGCGCCTGGGCTCGCCGCCGGTCAATCTCGTAGAGGTCGCGCAGAGCGGAATGAACGGCCTCGTAATAATCGCCAGGCTTCCAGCGGTCCAGCACCGATTCGATGAGCGGCACCGCTTCGGGCGAGCGGATTGCAGACGCGAAGAAATCGAGCAGATGGTGCTGGCTCTGCAGGTCGGCCGACGGAAACCACGCCACGAACTCACGGGTCAGCGCCGGAATCCACGGGGGAGCCGGCCTGCGGTGCTGTTGCACGTATTCCAGAAGCGTCGCGAACGCGGCGGCTTTCGGCCCCGGCTGCTTTTGAGGCAGGCTGGCCGCCAGACGGCCCGTGGCCTTCCCCCACAGTTCGGTCTGGTACGCGCGCAGCTTCTGGAGGTACCCTTCCATCACGGGGTCTATCTTCGGTGCGGGCGCTGCAGGCGGAGGTGCCTGGGCGATTCGCGCGGTCACAGGTCGTTCTGGTCCTTTGGGCGCGGGTGGCGGCGGCAGGTTCGCGCGCGCGCAGCCTTGCTGCAGAGTCCAGAGGTAGGCGGATGAGACGGCTTGCTCCGGCACGGGAATCCGCGACTGCATCAGCTCGCATACGCGAGCCGGCTGCCGGGTGGCGTCGAGGCCTCGCAGCAGGGTTCCCTCTTCTTCGGGCAGTAGCGAAAGCGACGCGAGCCATGCACCGGGTTCGTCCAGAAACCGCAACTGTTGCGCGGCCAGGTCCCGCGCTTCGTATGACTCCCGGGAGGCTGGGCGTGTGTCCCTGAGTGTCGCGGCGCTCGTGGCGATAGTCTGCCGGATCCACTGCGCCGTAGCCGGCACCACGTCGAACGCCGCGGTTTCCGACACGGCGTACTCCGGGGGCTCGGCATAGCCGTAGATCGAAGATATGCCATCGCGATGTGTCAACACGAGTTTCCGGGCGAGGACGGCCGCTCGATAGTGCCCCGGCGGCAGTTGGGGAAGATAGCGGTTCAGGAAGGTGAACTGCTGCGGCACGACCAGCCCGTTCCGGATCCCTCCGGATTCCAGGCACGGCTTGGCGACCGATCCGCACCCCACCTCGGGGTCGAGCAGGAGTCCGGCGAGCTGCCACTGTTCCGCGGAATTTCGGGTTGGACCGAACTCCTGCGGTTGGATCTCCACCCGAATGACCTCACCCTGCCGGTAGGGGTGCGGGTCGAGGAGCCGCAGCGAAACCTCGGCGCCCGGTGGATTCTTCGCACGCAGGCCGCTCCACGGCTGCGCGCCGGCGGCGGCCGCGAACCAGCCTGCCGCAATAACCAGCAGCAACATTCGCATCAGTAGATTGGACGCCGGCCGCCGCGGAATCGATTATGGTATCCTGCACAAAACACCTGCTTCGTAGTGGGGCCACGCCGCTTCCGTCGCTTTTCACCGAGTCGTGAGGGGTACCAACTTCCAAACACTGTGGGGGAAAGCAATGAAGGCATTTACATTAGCCGTTTTGTTTCTGTGCTCGATTTCCGCACCGGCACAGACTTTTCGAGGCTCGATCTCCGGAACCCTGACGGACACCACCGGCGCCGCGCTGCCGGAAGCTACCGTCAGACTCGACAGCCCGGCCACGGGCCTCACCCGAACGATCGTATCGAGCGCCACCGGAGAATACCTTTTCCCGGACCTGCCGGTGGGCATGTATTCGATCACGGCCACCCATCCCGGGTTTGCTGCCAAGAAGATTGACAACATCCAAGTCGCGGTTTCCAGGGTGACGAACCTCAACATCCAGTTGGGGGTCGCGCAGCAGCAGCAGGTCGTCGAAGTTTCGGCCTCCGCCGTCACGCTGGAAACTACATCCACCGCGCTGGTTGGCGTAGTGAACACCAAGACCGTGGAAGATCTGCCGATGAACGGCCGCGATTTCCGGCAGATGATCAAGCTGGCTCCCGGCGTCTCGCCGTCCACGACTTCGGTGAACGGTATGCGCACCAGCGGGAACAACTACCAGATCGACGGCGCCGACAACAACGATGCCTTTCAGAATGCCGCGGCCGTCAACCAGGGCGGCGTGTCGGGAATCGCCGGCACCCTTCTTCCTATAGAGGCAATTGACCAGTTCTCCGTCGAGAGCAACGCCGGCGCGGACGTCGGCCGAAATGGCGGCTCGGCGATCAACCTCGTGATCAAGTCCGGTACCAACGATCTTCACGGCAGCCTGTACTACTTCAACCGCAACGAGGCACTTGCCTCCCGTTCGGCTTTCCTGCGTTCCACCAGCCCGAAGCCGGTCATCCGCAACAACCAGTTCGGTTTTTCGCTGGGCGGCCCCATCGCCAAGAACCGTACCTTCTATTTCGTGAACGGCGAATCGCAGCTCTCGATCGCCAACAACTCGATCCTCGATACGATTCCTTCCGGCGCCTGGGTCGCTCAGGCCAAGGGCGTGCTGGCGCAGTATGGCGTGCCGGTCAACCCGGTGTCGCTGAACCTGCTGACCATCTGGCCCGCCTCCACGCGCACCGGTCCGGCCACCACCAGCAACTACTTGAGCAACGGCCGGAACGATTACAACAGCTTCAACGGGATCATCAAGATCGACCACCGCCTCAGCGATAACCACTCGATCTCCGCGCGCTACTTCGGCGGCACGGGCACACAGACAGCCGACGTCGGCTCGCACATCCGCGACTTCTTCCAGGTTGCGCCCAGCCACATGCACAACTTCTCGGTCGTGGAGAACGCCATCTTTACCCCGCGCGTGGTCAACCAGTTGACGCTCGGCGTCAACTACTTCCTGCAAACCTTCAACGATTACAATACGGCCATCAACCCGGCGGCCCTCGGACTGAACACCGGGGTGACGGATGACCCCACGCTGATCGGTTCGCCGAAGATCACCATCAGCGGCTTCGACTATGTGGGCGCCACCCAGCCCCTCGGCCGCATCGATACCACCGGCCACATTACGGACAACCTGACCTGGGCTCACGGACGCCACCAGCTCAAGTTCGGCGGCGAGTACCGCCGCGCCGTGCTCGACGTCTTCTACAACACCAACAAGCGCGGCAGCTTCACCTTCGACGGCACGCGCGGTCCGTGGTCCGCCGATACCGCCCTCGGCGGCAATCTGCGCGCGCTCTCCGATTTCCTGGCAGGCTACCCCAGCAACTCCAGCGGTGCGGTGATCGTGCGCGGCCAGTTGCAGCGGCTGTATTACCAGAACTCGTTCGATTACTGGGTGCACGACACGTTTCAGGTGTCGCCCAAGCTGAGCGTCAATTTCGGCGTGCGCTATACCTATCACGGCGTGCTCCACGACGACAAGAACAGCATTACCAACTTCATTCCGGGGCGCGGTTTCGTCACGCCGGGTACCGACATCGATTCCCTCTATCCCAAGGACCTCAACAACTTCGCGCCGCGCTTCGGCTTTGCCTATAAGCCCACGGTGGACGGCAAAACCGTGATTCGCGGGGGTTGGGGAATCTATTACGATGTCCCGGCTCTCAACTTCTTCGTCGCCAACACCGGTTCGCCGAACGGCGGAGCGGCCGGGGTGCATGCCAATCCCGGCGGCGCTAACCCGGTTTACACCATCAACGCGAAGAACGTGGTGATCCAGGACGGAGTGCCGGTCTTCGGCAGCGCCGGGCCGGTGCCGCCGTATGGTGCCTTCGGCGTGAGCCAGGATTTCCGGACGCCCTACGTGCAGAACTTCAATCTGAACATCCAGCGGCAGCTTTCCGCTTCGACCATCCTGCAAGCCGGCTACGTGGGGAGCCTGGGGCGCAAACTGGCCATCATGCAGGACATCAACCAGCCGATCGGCGGCGTGCGGCCTTTCGCCCAGTCGTTCCCGCAACTGGGGGCGATCGACATGATCAATTCGATCGCGGATTCGCACTACAACTCGCTGCAGGTGCAGTTGCGTCAGGCGTTCTGGCGCGGCCTCAGCGGCGTGTTCAACTACACCTGGGGGCACGCCATCGACGATGCCTCGGATGTCCGCAACACCATCCCGACGAATAGCTACGACCTGAGGAACGAGGTCGGATCGAGCACCTTCGATATCCGCCAGATCGTCACCAGCTTCTTCAGCTACCAAGTGCCGCAGTTCGGCCATTTCGCTCCGCGCCTGACCCGGGGCTGGCAGCTGAACTCGCTGTTCACGTTCCACGGCGGCTCTCCCCTGAACATTTTGGCGGGAACCAACCGCAGCGGTACGGGCGAGAACCGCGACCGCGTGGACCTGGTCGGCGACCCGTTCGCCGTCTCGAGCGCCATCCCCGGCTCGCTGGCTATCCAATACCTCAACAAGGCGGCCTTCGCCAATCCGGCGTTAGGCACGTTCGGCAATATCGGACGGAACACGATCTACGGCCCAGGCTTCGGATCGGTGGATTTCTCGGTGTTCAAGAAGACTTCCATCACCGAGCGGATCTCGGCCGAGTTCCGCGTCGAGATCTTCAACCTGTTCAACCGCACGAACTACGCGAACCCGAACACGACTTTTTCTTCGGGTAGTTTCGGGCAGATCACCTCCACCCGGAACGCCGGCTCGGCTCCAGGGCTGGGCTTCGGCGAGCCGCGCAACACGCAGCTCGGCCTGCACCTGGTCTTTTAGGAACGCCACAACCGAAAAGGGGAGCGGGCCACCGGCCCGCCCCTCCCGTGTTAACTTTGAAACTGAATGCGTAAGTTCTTTGCTGCAATGCTTTGCTGCGCCGCGCTGCTCATGGCGCAGGCCCCGCGACGCGCACCGGGATTCTGCCTGATCGATTCCCACGGGCAATGGCACGACCTCGCCGACTACCGCGGAAAGCCTGTAATCGTTGAGTTCATGCAAACCAACTGCCCGCATTGCGCTGCCTTCGTTCCGGTTCTCGAAAAGGCGCGGCAGAAGTACGGCGACCGCATCGCAATTCTGGCCATCGCGCTCCCGCCGGATAATCCGAACACCATGATGGAGTATGTGTCGGGCCACAACATCGCCTATCCTGTTCTCTTCGACCAGGGTCAGGTCGCGGCGTCTTACGTGCGGACGCCCAGGCTCGGCTTTCCGACGATCTACCTCGTGGATCCCGAAGGCATGATCTACGCCAACTTCACCTACGGGCCCATGACTCGCGATATTTTCGAAGGCAACGGTCTGACGAACGAACTAGACCGGTTGATGGCCTCCGCCTCGAAAAAGCGATAGACGAGTTCCGCAATGACTCCGCCGCGCCGGGAGCGTGCCACCGCTCTTCGCTTCATCGTGTTCCTGGGCGTCGTCAGCCTGTTCGCGGACATGACTTACGAAGGCGCGCGCAGCCTGATCGGACCGTTCCTGCAGAACCTGGGCGCGAGCGCGGCCGAGGTGGGCCTGATCGCCGGCTTCGGTGAGTTGGTGGCCACCGGCCTGCGTTTCTTTTCCGGCCGCCTGGTCGACCGCACCCGCGCCTACTGGACCCTGACGATCCTGGGGTACGCGCTCACGGCAACGGCCGTACCATTGATGGCTCTGGCCGGCAACTGGTGGATGGCGGCCCTGCTGGTGGTCGCCGAACGCACCGGCAAAGGACTGCGCGGGCCGGCGCGCGACGTGCTGCTCTCGAGCGCCACCGTCAGGGTCGGCCACGGATGGGGTTTCGGCCTGCACACGGCCATGGACCAGGTCGGCGCGGTCCTCGGTCCGCTGCTCATGGTGGCAGCCGTCGCGCAATCGCATGAGTTCGGCCCGGCATTCCTGCGCCTGGCTTATCCGGGCGCGGCGGCCGTGGCTGCGCTGCTGGTAGCCCGCGCCATGTTTCCGGTGGCGCTCGATCCGCCGAGCCGGCAAGTCTCCCGGCGCGAGCTGCCGCGCGTCTTCCGGCTGTACGTCGCGGCCGCCGGCCTGTTGGCCCTCGGCTTCGCGGATTTTCCCCTGATCGCCTACCATTTCGAGCGGGCGCGGCTCACCGCTCCGGCCGCCATCCCGCTGGTCTATGCCATCGCCATGGGGGTGAACGGCATCACCGCGCTGGCTTTCGGACGGCTGTTCGACCGCTTCGGCGTTGCCGTGCTCTCCGGCGGCATCCTGGTCTCGCTGCTGGCGCTGCCCCTTGCATTTTCGCGCGACCCCACCATGGCGGTTGCAGGTGTGATGTGCTGGGCCGTCGGCATGGGCCTGCAGGACGCCACCTTGCGCCCCGGCATCGCTCAAGTGGTCTCCATGGATCAGCGCGGCCGCGCTTTCGGCGCCTTCAACGCGGTCTACGGGATTCTGTGGTTTGCCGGCAGCACCCTCATGGGCTTGCTGTACGATCGGTCCATTCCGGCGCTCATGGCCTTCGGTGTGTCGGCCCAGGCTGCCGCGGCGCTGCTATTCTTCCGCTTGCGCCGCCCGCTCGCCGAGGTCAGAATGGAGTAGACGCCGGCCCTGGGTATCATGATGCGCCGTTCCAAGGGAACTCACACTGCCGCGGATGGTTTGCCGCCGCTCGGCCATCTCGAGCGAAACGCTCTCGAGATTCTGTGGGAGCATGGCGAGTGCAATGTGCACGACGTCGTCAAGCGGCTTTCCCGCCCGCTGGCCTATACCACCGTCATGACGACGCTCGACCGGCTTTTCAAGAAGGGACTGCTCGAGCGGCGCAAATCGGAACGGGCTTTCCTGTACTCGCCCCGTTGGTCGAAAGGCGAATGGGAGCGGAAGCGGGCCGGCGATTGGGTGGCGGCGTTCCTCGCCGGTTCGCGGCCCTCCGGCGAAATGTTGATCTCCTGCCTGGTGGATGCGGTCGGCCGGCAGGACGAGGCGCTTCTGGACGAGCTGGAAAAGAAGATCCGGATCAAACGGCGGGAGTTGGAGCGGAAGGCCAGGACATGACGCTGACCTACTTTTTCCGGCTGCTGTGCCTGTGCCTGGGGTGCTTCTTCGTAGTGCACCTGGCGGCCGGGCTGGCGATCGGGTTGTTTGCGCCCGCTGCGTTCCGCATGGCAGGGCGGCGCAAGCCGCGCGCTGCCGCGCGCCTGCTGCTCGCCTGGCGGCTGCTGCCTGCGGGCGCGGCTCTCGTTACGGTCGCCGGTCTCTGTGCGCCCAGCTATCTGTGGCTCGAACCGCGCACCGCCTCGACCGAAGAGATGAGCCTCGCGTTCCTGGCGGCGGCGGTCTGCGGGGGGGCTGCCTGGGGGGCTTCGCTCGTTCGCACGCTGGCCGCTTCCGTCCGCTCCATTCGCTACATCCGCCGCTCGCGGCAGGCCGGCTACCGGCTGCGGCTGGCCGGTAATTCCGTCTGGATTGTGGATCACGCTGCGCCGCAGTTGGTGCTTGCCGGCCTGTTCCGTCCGCGGATGGTGATGTCGCGCCGCGTGGCGGAAACGCTCCCGCCCGAGCAACTGGACGCCGCGCTCCGCCACGAACGGGCGCATTGGACCTCCCACGACAATTTCAAACGCCTCCTTCTGCTGCTGGCCCCCGGCTGGTTCCCGCACTCGCGGGCTCTCGAGAGGGCATGGTCGAAGGTGGCGGAGTGGGCCGCCGACGATCGCGCGGTGGCCGGCGATCCCGTCCGCTCGGTATCCCTGGCCGCTGCCCTGGTTGCCGTGGCCCGCATGGGCGCGCCTACCGGCCCGCATGCCCTGGCCACCTCTTTGCTCTCCGGCGGCGAGGACCTGGCCGCCCGAGTAGACCGCCTGCTCGCGGCCGTTCCTCCTGCCGAGGAGCCCGAACCGGCCGGTTCGCTCTGGACCGCCGGCGCCGCTCTTCTCGCGGCCGGGCTGGCCGTCGTTGTCGCGCAGCCTGACGCGCTCTATCCCGTACACCGCATCCTCGAACTGCTCGCGCACTAACTCCGGAAACTACGACCGATGGTAGTAGGACCCGACGTCGTGTAACCTGAGTGGCTATCCAATAAGGTTATGTCTCGAATCGGCCTCTTTTTGCCCGCCTCACTTCTGGTGCTTGCCCTGGCTCTGCCGGCGCAGACTCCCGACACGGCGACCGTGCGCGGACAGGTGACCGACCCGGCCCATACCGCCGTCTCGGGCGCGCGGATCACCGCCACCAACTCCCAGACCGGTCTCGCACGCAGTACCGAGACGGATTCCACCGGCGCCTTCTTCTTCTCTGCGCTTCCGGCCGCCGGAACCTGGCGCATCACCGCGGGCAAACAGGGATTTGCGGAAGCCTCGATTTCCAGCCTGCAACTGCTGGGTGGCCGCACCGCCGATGTTCAACTCGAACTGAGTGTCGCCGGCGGCCAGACCGCCGTTACCGTCACCGGCGTAGCTGGTGAAGTCCGCACCGACCAGCCCCAGTTGGGAATCCACCTCAGCGCCGGCCAGGCGCTGGACGTCCCGCTGCTGAACCGCAAGATCAGTTACCTTCCGATGCTCAACGCGGCTAACCGTCCCGCGATCAACCAGGGCGACGTGTTCATGAACCAGAACCTGTTCACCACCAACGGAGCCGGCCGCCGCCAGACCACTTTCGTGGTGGATGGCAGCACCGCCAACGACGCCTGGGGCCGCCAGACCATGTTCAGCAACCTGCCCCTCACTTCGGTCCAGGAGATGGACGTGCTCACCAATGCATTCTCCGCCGAATTCGGGGGCAGCACCGGCAGCGTCATCAACATCATCACGAAGAGCGGCGGCAACCAGTTTCATGGCGATGTGATGGAACTGTGGCGGCCGGACGCCACCTCGGCGGCGCTTTCCGGTTTCACCGCCCAGACGGCTACTTCCGGAAACTCCTGGACGAGTGATTCACTCGGCCAATCGGCCGCATCGCTCTCCGGACCTCTCGGCTCTTCCGATCGCACTCACTTCTCCGGCGCCGGCGAATTCAGCCGCGAAGACCGCGGCTCTCCCGTCATTTCTCCCATCGCCCCGGGCATCTTCACCGGCCACTACCGCGGATGGCTCGGCTTCCTGCGCGTCGATCACCAGATCAACGAGAAGAACACGCTGTTCTTTCGCAGCAGTGTGGACGGGTTTCACGACACGAATCCCAACGGCGCCGTGGGCGGCAACAACCTGCCATCGGTGGACCGCGTCTTCCGCCGCCGCACGTATTCCGAAGAAGTCGGCGAGACCGCCATTCTGAGCCCGTCTGTCATCAACAACCTGCGCCTTCAGTTCCAGTTGGCTTCTCCAGTCACCGAGTTCGACCCCGTAATCTATGGCACGCAATACCAGGTGCCCATATCGAGCGGCGGCACCTTTACTACCGGCACCTCTCAATCGGCCCTGCTTCTCAACCGCCAATATCAGTTCAGCGACACCATCTCCGCCATCCAGGGGCGCCACCAGTTCAAGTTCGGCGCCGATGTCCTGTTCGCCCACAACGGCGGAAACAGCAAGGAGTTCGGCGGCCCCATTTACCTCGGCCAGTTCGTCTACAAGCCTTGCACCGCTGCGCTCGACTTCTGTGAAAGTCAGGCGTATCTCGGCGACATCGATAACGTCCGCACATATACCCAAAGCTACGGCAATGCCACTTACACCGTGGACGACGCCATCTGGTCCCTGTTCGCCCAGGACGATTTCCATGTCCGGCCCGACTTAACGCTCAATCTCGGCTTGCGTTACGAGCAGCAGACTTTCGCCGACTCGCGCAAGGATTTCGCCCCGCGCCTCGGCTTTGCCTACAACGTTCACAACGATGGCAAGACCGTCATCCGCGGCGGATATGGTATCTACTACTCGCAGATCGTCGATAACTCGGCCGCTAACTGGGCGCTGACCGGGCCGACCGGCGTCTTCAATTACACCGCTGCTCCCGGGCAGGTCGGATTCCCTGCCAGTGTTGCCGCGGCGCCCCTGCCTGCATTCCCGGCCGGCGCCGCCGTTCCACTGCGCAGCCTCTATGTGCGCCCCGGCGACAGCGCCAACCTGGACCAGTACTTCCCCACGAGCACGTTGATCGGCTACCAGTCGAAGCTCCTCAACCCTTACTCCGGCCAGTGGACCATCGGCATCGAGCGACGCCTCGCCTCCGACTGGGTGCTCGCGGTCGATTATGTCGGCTCCCACACCAGCCGCATCAACCGCCCGCGCGACGTCGACCCGCCTTCGCCGTTCATCCGCACCGCGCAGGGCCAAACGCGTTCGGCGCAGGCCGCGAACTGTACCCGCCCCTACTGGGTCGCCTGGTATGCCGCCGCCGGAATGACGTGCAGCCCAGCCGCGGCCACCAATCCACAGCCGCCCTACTCGGTAATCCTCAGCGACGTCAACGACGGCTACTCCAACTACAACGCACTCGACGTCAACCTGAGCCGCCGCTTCAGCCGCCGTCTCTCCATGCTGGTCAGCTACACCTGGTCGCACGCCCTCGATAACGTGGATCCCGATATACCCGGCCAGAATCCGAACGACCCGAACTTCACCGGCCGCGTGGAGTACGCCAGCGCCATCTTCGATCAGCGCCACCGCTTCGTCTGGAGCGGCGTATACGTCATGCCCGGGAGCGTCAGTTTCGGGTGGGTGGCGACCGCCGCCGGCGGCTTGCCCTACAACTGGGTAACCGGCAGCAACAACAGCGGCGATACCGGCGCCACCACGGACCGGCCCGTGATCAACGGCGTGGTCGTGGCCCGCAACTTCGGACGCGGCAGTTCCATCTACGACACCTCGCCCTTCCTGGAGCGTCCGTTCACCGTCCTTGGTGAGCGCCTTCATGTCACCCCGCGAATCGAAGCGTTCAACGTCTTCAACCACGCCAATTTCGTAGGCTACAGCGGCACCTATGGCAACGGCGCCGCTCCCGGCCCCGGTTTCGGGGCCCCGTTAGTCGGAGTAACCAACCAGTTATCCGCCCGCTCCCTCCAATTCCAGCTCCGCCTGTCTTTTTAAGTTGGGTAGGCCTCCAGCCAGGCCTCCTTGCGTGCCCCCCTAAGCCGAGCGAAGCTCGGCCGCGCCGCCTGTTACAATCGGCCTTTCGTGAAGGACCCGCTGATCGGGCCCCTGGCTGCCATTGCCTCGGGCATCCTGGTTGCCCGTTTCGTGCCGTTCCAGTCTTCCGAGCTGCTCCCCGCCATCGCCGCCTTCCTGGCCATGGGCATCCTGGCGCAGTACCGCGGATCCCGCGTTCTGGCCGGCGCCTGCTGTTCGCTCGGACTGTTCTGCGGGGGCGCCCTTACGTCGCTGACCCACACTCCCGGCCCTCCGCCCGAGATCGATGCCACGAGCCGCGAAATCGTCATCCTCTCCGGGTGCGTGGTCGAGCCCCCCGCTATCTCCGGAGAGCGCGCCCGCTTCCTGCTGGAACTCGATCGCGAAGCCCGCGCCCAGGTAACTCTCTACACCCGCGGCGATGAACCGCTCCCGCAGCTCCACTACGGCCAGAACGTGGAACTCGACGCCCGCGTCCGCAAACCCCGCAACTTCGAGAACCCAGGCGCCTTCGATTACGCCTCCTACCTCGCGCGCCAGCAGATCTACTGGACTGCTTCCGCCGCCGCCCGCGACGTCCGGGTGCTTCCCGGCCGCTGCGGCTCCCCTTTCCAGAAGGCCGTGATGGATCTTCGCCAGGCCGCCCTCTCCCGCATCGAACGTCTCTACCCCGGCGATTCCTACCAGAGCGGCATGATGCAGGCCATTCTTATCGGCCAGTCGTTCCAACTGCAAAAGGTGTGGACCGAAGATTACCGCTCCACCGGCACCTTCCATGCCCTGGTGATCTCGGGAACCCACGTGGCGGTGCTTGCGGCGTTCTTCCTCTTTCTGCTGCGCCTGTGCTTTGTTCCGGAGAGCATCGCCCTGTTACTCACCGTCGCTGCCTCCTGGCTCTACGCCCTCGTCACGGGCTGGCAGGCCCCGTGCACCCGCTCCGCCGCCGGCCTCACGCTTTTCATGATCGGCAGTTACTTCTACCGCGAACGCCGTCCGTTGAACTTACTCGCCGCGGTGGCCCTCGCCTTTCTCGTGCTCGACCCCTCCGAGCTTTTCGACGCCAGCTTCCAGCTCACCTTCCTGGCCGTCGGATTCCTGGGAGCTTTCGCCGTGCCTCTCATACACGCCACATCCGGCCCGCTGGGCGCCGGTCTGCGCGATCTCGGCGACCCGGGCCGCGACCTCCATCTCGCGCCGCGCGTGGCGCAGTTCCGCATCGAGATGCGCCTGCTGGCCGCCACGCTACGCGGCCTGCGCGTGCCCGCGCGCCTCGCTACGGCGGCCGTCACCGCGCCCGCCCGCGTGCTGTTTTTCATTTACGAGGTCAGCGTGGTCTCCGCCATCGTGCAGGTCGGCCTCGCGCTCCCCATGGTGGTCTATTTCCACCGCGTGGGCATCTCCGGCCTATCGGCCAACGTCTTCGTGGTGCCACTCATGGGCCTGATCGTGCCCGTGGGCTTCGTTGCCGTATTCACCGGCTGGGTCTGGGTGGCGCGCCTCGCCGGCGTCCTGCTGTGGCTATCCCAGCGCGTGGTTTCCTGGCACGCCGCGCTCGAGCCGAACTGGCGCATTCCGACTCCTCCGGCGTGGCTGGCCGTCGCGCTCTCCGCGGCCCTGATTGCCGCGGCCCTGGCCCGCGGACGCTGGTGGCGCGCCGCCTCCATTATCGCCGTCGCGGTATTCCTGGGACTCCTCTTCTGGCACCCGTTCCCGCCCGATGTTCGTGCCGGCCAGTTGGAGCTGACCGCCATCGATGTCGGCCAGGGCGACAGCCTGCTGGTGGTCTTCCCCGACGGCAAGCGGATGCTCGTGGATGGCGGCGGAATCCCCGCCTTCGGCCGGCAGTACCGCTCACAGCTCGATATCGGCGAAGATGTCGTGGCCCCCTATCTGTGGGATCGCTCGATCCGCACCGTCGACGTGATCGCTCTCTCCCACGCCCACGAGGACCACATCGGTGGTTTGCCGGCGCTGGTCTCCGATTTCCATCCCCGCGAGCTGTGGACCGGCGCCACGCCCGACAGCGCCACCTGGCGCATCGTCCGCGCCAAGGCCGCCCAAACCGGAGCCCGCATCGTCCCCATGAGGTCGCCGCGGCTCTTCCTCTTCGGCGGCGCTCAGGTCGAAGTGCTCGCTCCGTTCCCCGACTACGTTCCCCGCGATGTCCCCGGAAACAACGATTCGCTCGTGATCCGCCTGCGCTATGGCCGCCACACTTTCCTGTTGTGCGGCGACGCCGAAAAGCAGATCGAATACCGCATGCTCGGCGAGAACGAGCTGGCGCACGCCGACGTCCTCAAAGTAGCCCACCACGGCAGCAAGACCTCTACCACCGAGGATTTCCTGAATGCGGTTTCGCCCGCCTTCGCCATCATCTCCGATGGTTTCGAGAACAGCTACGGGCACCCGCACCCGGACGTCATCGCGCGCCTCGAGCAGCACCACGCCGGAATCCTGCGCACGGATCAGGACGGTCTCATCACCGTTCGCAGCGACGGCCGCCGCCTGTCGGTGGAAACATTCAGCGGCGCCGCTCTTGCCCGCTGATGTCGGGGGTCTCTCAAGCGCCGGCCCGTGGGGAGTACTTCCTCAGAACCCCGAGCAGGACTTTCGCTGACGCCGGGCTCTTCCTCCTCGTTATGGCCTGCCGGTTGGTGGTCGCCCTTCCATAAAGAACCTGGAGCGTGGATTCGTCTTGGCGGAGGGCGGCACCCTGCAGGGAGATCCCCGCAAACAGCCCTGACGCTCGGGACCACGAGAGGATCTCGGCGTTCATCTGGAGGTCCGTCTGCGCGCCGACGCTTCGCCCCACCGGCCCTGCCGCCGCCGATGCGTCCACGCCCAGCGTGATCTGGTTGGAAAGAAGCTTCTCTTCCGCTCCCTGGTTCATCAGCAGCAGCAAGAGGTCGGTGTCCCGGCTTCCCACCTGCAGACCGAAGCTCCCCCCTTTGAGACTCACCGCGCCAGGCCCGGTCCAGCCCACCCCTCTCTTCCCGCGGCACGACAGGAAGCCCGACCCCCACTGCGCCCCCACCACGAAGCTGTAGCTTTTCAATCCGGGCATAATCACCACGCACTGGGCCCGGTCCAGAATGCTTCTCGGGATGCTCTTGTCGTCCGACGACATGATCTCGTCGAACACCACGGCTGCCTGGTCCATCTCAGCCAGCACCTTCAAGTCAGGTGATCCGGGCGAGACGATGGAATCGATGGCCGCACGCTTGGCACACGCCGGCATCAACAGGGTGAGGACACTGAGCAGGGCAACCCGAAAATTCGTTCTACACAATGCGCAATCTCCTTACTCGGCCGGGGCGATCCCATGCCGGATCGCGTACGCAGTGAGTTCAGCGACGTTGCGGAGACCCAGCCTTTCGCAGATTTGCCGCTTGTGAAACTCCACCGTCTTGACGGAGACGCCCAGGGTTTGGGCGATTTCCTTGCGGACGTGGCCCTCCGCCAGCAATTGGAGCACTTCGCGCTGCCGGGGCGTGAGGTCCGCCGTACCTTTCTTTGCCCCCATCAAGAACACCGGCATGTCTGTTCCAAGACGTTCCCGGATCGAAGGACTGATGTAGCTCCGCCCCCTGGTCACCTCATGGAGGGCCGTCAACAGTTCCGTCGCTGCGGATTGCTTCAATACGTATCCGGCAACCCCTACGTCGAAAGACGCCCTGACGAAACTGAGATCCCCGTGCATCGTGAGGATTACGATCTTGGCGCCGGGATTGGTTTGGCTCAACCGCCGCGCGGCTTCGATGCCGTTCAGGCCGGGCATCGAAATATCCAGCAGGATCAGGTCCGGCCGGTGTGATTCCGCTGCTTCGAGAACGGCCCTGCCATCCTCGGCCGTTGCCACCACGTCGAATTCCGGGGCCAACAAGGCTTTCAATCCTTCAATGAGGATGGTATGGTCATCGGCCAGCAACAGGCGCGGTTTTGTCATTACGTGCCCGCGCGCCCGGGCGGAGTCCGTAATTCGGACGATCGTTGACACCGGGCCCCTCCACTTATATTGTGTGCTCCGGCGCCTCTCCCGGCCATACCCTAGGGGCACCAATCCAGTGCCCCAAATTGCAGCAGTGACGTACCGCACGATTCGGCTGCCGCGACCCGTTCGGGGGCGGAGTCCTTCCTATGCTGTGCCCGTTTCGGCTGGAGCCGCCGCCGGGCTGGGTTCGAGTGGAATCCGGATTTCGATCCGGGTTCCTTTGCCCGGCTTAGGCGTGATCGAAAAGGTCCCACCCAGGTGGCGTACGCGCTCCTCCATGCTGATCAGTCCAAGCCCTCTTCCTCTCGCCTGGTCCGGGTCGAAACCCTGTCCGTCATCCCGGATCGCAACGCGCAGGACGCCGTTGCCGCCCGCGACCAGGACGTGGGCGCTCGTCGTGCCGGCGTGCCGGGCGATATTCCCCAGCGCTTCCTGAACGACCCGATAGGCGCAAATAGCCACTTCGGACGGGACGGTCTCAGGCAGCGCCCGCGCGGCGAACTGAACGTTAATCTGCCGGAGCTTGGCGAACTCCTCGCAGTACGATTGCAGGGCCGGTCCGAGTCCAAGGTGCGTCAGGGTGAAAGGGTGCAGATCGCGAGCAGTCCGGCGAAGATCCGCTGAGAGCGTTTCGATCTGCTTCTGCAACTCCTCCAGTTTGCTCTGAAGTTCATCCGGCGACATTCCCAGCGCCTGGTGTAGAACCTCCACTTGAATAGAAAGCGCGGCCAGCCGCTGGCCGATGTCGTCGTGCAACTCCCGCGCCACCCGGCGCCGCTCTTCCTCCTGCGCGTTCAGCAGGCCGGCGGTCAGAGCCCGCAGTTCCGACTGGCTCTGCCGGAGAAGCTGTTCTTTGTGTTGCAGCGCTTCTTCGGCCCGGCGCGCCTCGGTGATGTCCACGCCGACCCGGACCAGGTACGGAGGGGCGCTCCCGGCATCCGAAACCGCCGAACTGGACCAGGCGATCAAATGCAGGCGGCCGAACCGATCCACCCAGTGGTCTTCGTGTTCCCGCGCGGAGTGGTTCTCCGTGAGCTCCTGACATACCTGTTTGACGGCTTCCACCTCTTCCGGGGGTGATAGCAACTCCCACACGAGCTTTCCGTTCACCTCCTCGAAAGAGTATCCGCTGAGCCGGCGGCAGGCGAGGTTGAAGCGGACGATGCGGCCCTCCACATCGGTGACCATCACGAGGGCGCCTGCGGATTCCAGCACCGCGGCCGTGAAGGCCTGCTCGCGCTGCAGTTCGAGGTGGATGCGCCTGGCCGCATCGATGTCGATGAAGGTGATCACGGCGCCGTCGATCTTCGCTTCCATGGTCCGGTAGGGCCGGACCCGCATGGAATACCAGCGGCCTTCCCGGTCCTGAACGTTCCGCTCGAGAACGCTCATGGTATCGACGACCTCATTCACCACGCCAGGCAGGTCCGGCACATTAATGTTCGTCCGGATGTTATCGATGGGGCGCCCCACATCGCCGGGCAGCAGGTTCAGCAGTTTCTCCGCTGGGGGAGTGAAGCGCCGGATGCGCCGGTCGCCGCTCAGGATCAGGATGGGAATGTTGACGCCACCGAGCACGTTGGTCAGATCGTCGTTGAGCTGCCCCAGTTCCGAGTTGCGCCTCTGGAGCTGTTCATTCAGCGTGACCAGCTCTTCGTTCGTCGATTGCAGCTCCTCCTTCGCGGTTTCCAGTTCCTCGTTGGCCGATTGCAGCTCTTCGTTGCTCGAAAGAGCTTCTTCGTTGGCGGATTTCAGCTCCTCGTTGGTGGCTTCCTGCTCCTGGATGATCGCCTGGAGGTACTCCTTGGTCTTCTCCAACTCACGGCGCAGGCGGGCTCCCTCCGCCGGCTGCCGCTTGCCGCCGGCCGGCTCGCCCGCCGCCTCGTCCTGGAAAAGAACCAGGACAAGGTGCTCGCCCCGTTCGCCGTGGATCGGGACCACGTCCAGGCGGACGTCCCGAAGATGGCCCTCGCGCTGGATGCGGATGCCTTGTTTGCGAACCGCGGCTTCCTCTTTTCTGGCGCGGTGAATGGCCGTCAGAAGATCCACGGAGAACTCCGGGCGCACCATGTGGAGCAGGCCCAGGCTTGCGTTGCCGGGTGAAGGGGAGAGGTAGGGACTGCAGTTGCCCCGAAAATGGAGAATGTGGAGATTCTCGTCGACCACGAAGCCCGCCGGGGCGTATTGGTCGAGAATAATCCGGTCGGCCTCCGCCTGCACATCGAAGCGTGTGTGCGCTTCCGGCCTCCTTGTGGCCGTTTTCGTGGTTCGTTCGTAGCCCTCACCAGTGGGCAGACGGAAAACCGGGACAGGCGCAGCGGGTCTTTTCGAATAGATCTTGTGCTTTCGGTCGATCACCGTGAACAGGTCCGCGAAACGGCCCGCGGACTCCGACTTCCCCAGTACCAGGAAACCCGTGGGCCTCAGCGCGTAGTGGAAGATGGCCATGACCTTCTGCTGCAGCACCGGCCCCATATAGATCAGAACGTTGCGGCAACTGATGAGATCCATCCGCGAGAAGGGGGGATCCTTGACGACGTCCTGGCGCGCGAAAACGCACATCTCGCGCATCGACTTCGCGATCTGATAGCCCCCTTCCATCTGAAAGAAGAAGCGCCGCAGGCGCTCCGGAGAGACCTCGGCCAGGGTGCTCTCGCTATAAACGCCCGCCCGCGCTTTTTCGATCGACGATTCGCTGATATCGGTGCCGAAGACCTGTATGGGCGTGCTGCCGCCGCGGTCTCCCAGGTATTCCAGCAGGACCATGGCAATCGAGTACGCCTCCTCCCCGGTAGAGCAGCCGGGAACCCAGATTCGAATCGGCTCGCCGGGCAGTTTGCTGCCGAAGATCCGGGGGAAGACCCATTCCGTCAGCGCCTGGAACGTCTCCGGCTCGCGGAAGAAGCCCGTTACATGGATCAGTATGTCTTCGCACAACATTGCCGGTTCGGCTGGATTCTCTTGAATGAACTTCAAATACTGCCGCAAACTTTTCAGTTTGTGCAGCAGCATTCGCCGCGCGATGCGACGCTTGATTGTGGTGGACCGGTAATAGGTAAAATTCACGCCGGTCGCATTCTGCAGGACGATGAAGATCTGGCGCAGTTGCTCGTCACCCTCCATGGCCTGTTCCACTGCCTGCTCTGCCGGCCGCGCGGGCAGTGCGATTGCCGCATAGGGATTCCGCCCGATGCGCGCCAGTTCGCGCGCGATGGCCTCGGGCGGGAGAACGAAATCCACGCAGCCGCCGGCGACCGCGCTGCGCGGCATGCCGTCGTACTTCGCGCTTTGCCAGTCCTGGGCGAACGTGATGCCTCCTTCGGCTTTGATGGCTCTCATACCCAGCGTCCCATCGGAGGCGGTGCCGGAGAGGATCACGCCGATCGCCAGGTCGCCCCGATCCTCGGCCAGCGAGTGCAGGAATCGGTCGATGGGCAGGTGCTTCGCCGACGGGTCGCCGCGGGCCATCAGGTGGAGTGTCCCGTTCGCGATTCCCATCGTCCTGTTCGGAGGGATGACATAGACATGGTTGGGATTCACGGCCATGCCCTCTTTCACTTCCGTCACGGGCATCGTCGTGACGTTTGAGAGCAGCTTGGTCAGCATGCTCTCGTGCCCGGGATCGAGATGCTGTACCAGCACGAACGCCATGCCCGTATCGGGCGGCAAAGCCTTGAGCAGTTCGCGAAACGCTTCGAAGCCTCCCGCCGACGCCCCGACACCTACGATCGGGTATCGTTGTGCGGAAATCGATGCGTCTGCCAGGGGCGAGGCTTCAACCTCCGTTCCGGTGCTCCGCCGGGACTTCGCCGCCGGCGGCTTCTTCGTGCGAGGCCGGGGCTTCTTCGAAGGCTCACCTGCGGTCGTCCGGGCCACGATTCTCCTTCCTGCAAGCGAGTGTCCGTTGCGCGCGGCCGCGACCGGGCGGCGGGCGCGAACATATTCTCGCACAGCGGGTCTTACATGGTGCATCCGCGCCATGTGTGTCCGCTATCAGAGCGCGCCTGGGCTAGGCGTTCTCCTAGTTACACCCGGCCGGACCGGATCCTAACATTAATAATAGAGAGGTCCAGATACCACGTGGAGCATTAGGGCCGGCACAAGCGGCTGGAGACTGAATGCGCAGACTTGGACCCCTCAAAGTCAAATACGTCAGACCCACGGAAAGGTACGCAGCCATGGCCATGCAACCCAAACCAGGACCGGAATTTGAGAGCGTCCGGGACGGGACGGGGCTGACCGTTCTGCTGGCGGACGACGAAGCGGCCATCCGGACCTTTGCAGGCGCGGTACTGCGGTCTTGCGGCTACGAAGTACTGGAGGCGGGAGACGGAGCCGAAGCTCTCGAGGTGTCCGACAGGTACAAGGGGCCCATCCATCTGCTCTTGACGGATTGGCGCATGCCGCATCTCGACGGTGGAGAACTCATTCGCAACGTGCGCACCAGGCGGCCGGAGACAGCGGTTCTCATCATGTCGGGGTACCTCGATACCGCACAAGCGCCTGACTCGCCTGTTCTGCCCAAGCCGTTCACGCCGGGAGTCCTTGTCAGAAAGTGTCAGGATGTGCTCGACCGCGGCGTCGGACCAGGCGCAGACGGAAAGCAGCGAGATCCGAAGTGAGAACGCCGCTGAGGTCGCTCGCGACCTAGGCATCCGCCTAGTTCCCCTCGCCGGCCCGGCGTCATAGATTGAGAACGAAATGGCGAGGGGCAGAAACAATCGGAGGGCCATCGCCTAAAAGGCCGGGCGCCCGTCTCGTCCGTTGGGGACATGAGGCGCCCGGCTCTTCGCCACCGACAGCGTAGAAGCGCCGGCGCGATCCTGGTAGTACACTCTGAGATCATGAGACGCTTGGTTCGTATTGTTGGCATCGCCCTCGCTCTCCTCGTGGCTGCCGCTCTCGCCCTTCCTTTCCTGATCGACGCCAACCGGTTCCGTCCGATGCTCGAAACCAGGCTCAGCCAGGCGCTGGGCCGCGGAGTGCGGCTCGGCGATCTCAAACTCTCGGTCTTTTCCGGCGCCGTGGCGGCCTCCGACCTCTCCATCGCCGACAACCCCGTCTACAGCAAGGAGCCGTTCGTGCAGGCCAAGTCGCTGAAGGTGGGAGTCGAACTGTGGCCCCTGATTGTTTCGCGGCAGCTCAACGTCACCGGCATCGTGATCGATAAGCCGGTGATTCAGTTGATCCAGTCGCCCGCCGGCGAGTGGAACTTTTCGAGTCTCGGCGGCGCCCAGCCCGCCGCGCAACCAGCCGCGCCGCCTTCGGAACCCGGCAAGAGCATGGCGCTCGCGGTGAAGTTGATCCGCATCTCGAATGGCCGGTTTTCGCTGGCCAAGGCAGGCCGCGCCAGGCCGCTGCTGCTCGACCCCGTGGATGCGGAGGTCCGCGACTTCTCGAGCACTTCCGCGTTTCCCTTCTCGCTCAAGGCGAAAGTGGCGGGCGGTGGCGAAATCGACCTGAAGGGCCAGGCCGGACCGCTCAGTGCCGGAGACGTCGCGACCACGCCCCTGAGTGCGAGCCTCAAAGTATCCGCGCTCGACCTCGCGGGGTCCGGCTGGACCCAGCTCATTCCCGGCATGGGCGGCCTCGTCTCATTCGACGGCAGCGCCCAATCCGACGGCCGCAACGCCGGCGTCAACGGCAAGCTCAAAGCCGAAAAACTGAAGCTCGCGCCGCAGGGAACACCCGCCGCGCGCCCCGTGGAGCTGGATTTCGCCGCGAGTCACGACTTGAAGACGCGCGCCGGGCGCGTGAGCCGCGGCGACATCCACGTCGGCGGGGCCGTCGCTCACCTCACCGGCACGTACGCGGAGCAGGGCGAGTCGCCGGTCCTGCACCTGGCCCTTTCCGGACCCTCCATGCCGGTTCCGGAACTGGCCGCGATGCTGCCGGCGCTCGGCATCGCGCTGCCCGCCGGATCATCGCTAGAGGGCGGCACGGCTGCCGTCAAGCTGGCGATCGAAGGCCCCGCCGAGAAGCTGATCACCACCGGTTCGGTGGCGCTGAACAACACAAAGCTCGCGAACTTCAACCTCGGCCGCAAGATGTCCGTCATCGAGACCCTGGCCGGCATGAAGCAGGATCCGGACACCGAGATCCAAAACTTCAGCACCAACCTGCGCATGCAATCCGGAGCCATCGATGCGCAGGATATTCAACTCAATGTCCCCGCGATCGGCGAGCTTTCGGGCGCCGGCGCCATCAGCCCGGCCAGCGCGCTCGATTTCAAAATGAGCGCGAAGCTCCACACATCCGGCGTCCTGGCGGTAGTGAGCAAGGAGAACATTCCGTTTCTGGTCGGCGGCACCTGCGCCGACCCCGTCTTCCGCGCCGACATGAAAGCCGTGGTTGCCGGCAAAGCCAAGGACATCGGCGCCAAGGCCGCGGGAAGTCTGCTAAAAGGTCTCTTCGGAGGAAAGAAGAACTGACTTATGCCCACTCACTCGAATGATGGTGTCGCCCGCCGCGGCCTGCTGAAGGCGGCCGCCGGCTCCGTGCTTCTTCTGCGGCCCGAAACCGTGTTCGGTTCGCAAGCCAACTCCGCTGTTGAGTTGGGCCTGATCGGCTGCGGCGGGCGCGGCAACTGGATCACCCCGCTGTTCATCGAACACTCGGGGGCCCGTTTTGTGGCCACCGCAGACGTGATCAAGTCACGCCTCGAATCCACCAGCGCCAAGCTGCAGGTGGGCTCCGGCCGCGCCTACTACGGGCCCGATGCCTACCGCGAACTGGCCGGCTCCAAGCTCGATGGCGTGGTCATCATGACCCCCACCTACTATCACCAGATGCAGGCGGCGGCCGCTGTCGAGGCCGGCAAGCACGTTTACTGCGCCAAGCCGATCGCCGTCGATGTTCCCTCGAGTAAGGACTTCCTCGAGGCCGGCCGCAAGGCGCAAGCCCGCAACCTCAGCTTCTGGGTCGATTTCCAGAGCCGCGCCCGGCCCGTGTTTCAGGAGGCCGTCCAACGCATCCAGCGCGGCGACATCGGGAAGCCCGCCTTCGCCCAGGTCTTCTACTTTGCCGGGCGCCCCTGGAAAGACCCCGTCGAGCCCAACATGGATCCGGGGCTGCGCCGCATGATCACCTGGTTCGGCGACCGCGCCATCAGCGGCGACATTATCGTGGAACAGAATATCCACGTCATCGATATGGCGAACTGGTACCTGGGCAGCCACCCCTTGCAGGCAGCCGGCTCCGGCGGCCGCACCAACTGGTCCGGCACCCAGAACACACTCGGCGATGCCTACGATCATTTCGCGGTGACTTACTGGTATCCCGGGGACGTGCACGCCAGTTTCAGCTCCCACCAGCTCAACGGCGCCTTCAGCGATCTGTGCGTGCGCTGCGTGGGCGTCCACGGCACGGCCGACACGCATTACGGCGGCCTCGTCCGCATCCTCAGCGACCAGAAGGACAAGGTCTGGAACGGCACCGAAAAGGACGACACCTTCACCGGCGGCTGCATCACCAACATCAAGCTGTTTGTCGACGCCGTTCGCAACGGAAAGCCGATCAACAACGCGCCGGTCGCCGTGGAGAGCAACCTGACCGCGATCCTCGGCCGCACCGCCGCCTACGAGCAGCGAACCGTAACGTGGGATGCCATGATGGCCTCTACCGAAAGATGGCAAGTACACTTGCCGCTTCGCTGGTAAGACTTAGTGGGGCGGGCCTTCCAGCCTGCCCAGCTTCAGGCACTCTACAAAAGTGTCCTGAAATCCCGGAACTTCCGCCAGCGCCACGTGCTCGGTGATGGCGCGAATCTCCGGCGCGCGGCTCCGCCCCAGTAGCGCTATCTTCACGCCCCGCAGTGCGGTGTTCCCGGCTGGAGCCACACGCTCCGCCGCTACTTCGATCAGCCCGATCCGCCGCGCGCTCTCGATCCGCACGTAGTTCCCGAACGCACCCGCCAGGTAAACCGTCTCGATCTGGTCCAGACCGGCGCCCCATCGTGCCGCCAGCAGCCGCAGGCCCGCCGCGATCGCGCCTTTGGCCAGTTGCAACTCGCGAATATCTTTCTGGCTGATCCGCACGGGCCCGTCCAGTTCCAGTTCCTTCCGTCCTCCGGCGAGCCTACCGTCGGGCAGGATCGCTCCCAGTTCGAGACCGGCCGCCACCGCGTCCACCAGTCCGCTGCCGCAGATGCCCTGCGCGGGCCCGTCCCCGATCATGCTGCATCGGAGCGCGCCGCCGCGAGCGGCCACATGGGCGATCGCTCCGGTTGCCGCGCGCATCCCCATCCCGATGCGGCCCGCTTCAAATGCCGGCCCCGCCGCGGTGGAAGCGCACAGAATCCGCGCGGCATTCCCCAGGACGATCTCGCCGTTGGTCCCCAGGTCGATAAGAGCGCGCAGGCCGGCGCCCTGGTGAATCCCGGAAGCCAGAATCCCCGCCAGCAGATCCGAGCCGACGAACCCTCCCAGGCACGGCAGAAATCGCACCGAGGCTCCTTCGGGCAAGTGCCATCCGAGCACCCGCGGGTCCAGCACCTGCTCACCGTCTTCCGACGGCCGGAACGGCACCGCCGCCAGCGGCGTGACGTCGATCCCGCAGAACAGGTGGTGCATGGCGGTGTTGCCCGCCAGCAGCACCGTGCGCACGTTTTCTCGCCCGGGAAGCCGCGCGATCATCGCTCCCAGGCGCTCGCGGATCGAACCTGCCAGTTCCGACGCGCCGCCCTCCATCGCGAATCCGATCCGCGTCATCACGTCCGCCCCGCGCACCGCCTGCGGATTGAGGGCCGTCTCGACACCCAGCACCGCGCCGGTCCTGCGGTCCACCGATTGCGCCACCAGCGTGGTTGTGCCGAGGTCGATCGCCACCCCCACACCTTCGGAGGGCTCGAACTCGACCGGTGAGTCGTCGCTCAGAACCGGCGCGTCCCACTGTGGAACCTCCAGCACGAGCGGCCCTTCCACTGCCGCACAGCAGGCCAGTCGCCAGCCGGCGCGCAGTTCTTCCGGGGTGAATGCCTGCTCCATCTCCGGAGTGATGGCCAAACTCCCCCCGGCCACACGCACGCGGCAGCCCCTGCAGATGCCCGCGCCGCCGCACGGGAACTCCATGCCGTGAGCCGCCAGTGCGGTTTCGAGCGGTGTGCCGGGCTCGGCCGAAACGCGCATCTCAGTGCGCTTGCGCGTAGCGCGCCGCGGCAGCCAGGTTGCAGTCGGGAGTTCCGGCGGGAATCTCGCAGCCAGCGCCCACGATATAGCGCGGCCCCGCCTCCCGGTGGCATTTCGCGAATCCGGCCTCGACCTCTTCGGGCGCGCCGTCGCGCATGACGCGCACCGGGTCGAGATTTCCCAGCAGCACCTGGGCCGGGCCCATCTGCGCGCGGGCTTCATCGATTGGATTCATGAAATCCAGGTCGATGATATCGGCCCCGGTGGCCGCCATTCCGCGATATAGTTTCCTCGTCTTGCCGCAGATGTGCAGGCGTGCGCGTGCGCCGGCCTCCTGAATCCCGCGCACCAGGGCGCACTCATACGGCTGTACGAACTCGCTGTAAAACCGGGGCCCGATCAGCGATGCGGCGGCATCTCCCACGCCGATGGTGTCTGCGCCGGCCGCGATTTGCGCGCGCGCGAACCGCAGTTCCATCTCCACCGTGAAGGCGAACAGATCACGCACGAAACCCGGGTCGTCGAAGAAATCGAGCATCAGGGTATTGACGCCGCGGAGGTCGGCGCTCATGGCGCACGGGCCTTCGACCCAACCCTCGACGATGAGTTCCGCGCCCGCCAGTTCGCGTAGCAGGCGTACCGCTTCCAGGCGGTCGGACATCCGCGGGCCGGCGGCGGGATCGGGCACCTGCAGACGGGCCAGCCGGCTCTTGTCTGCCAGAAGGGCGTGCTCCTCCACCAGCGCCGGCGGCTGGTGGTCGAACCATTCCACCGCTGCGCCCAGGTCGCCGGCCTCGCGCGTGGGGTCGGAGATGGCCGAAACGTAATCGAACCCGAACGCCTCCGCGATGGATATCTGGGCCGCCGTGAGAACCCGGTAGTCGCCCGCGTAGTCGCGGTATTTTGCGCCGGTGCGCTCTGCCGCCAGCATCATGGTGATCGGCAGGAACGGCAGGTGGTCCGTCGCGTCTCCGCGCAGCATGGCCGTTACCCGTTCGCGGCCGTTCATACCGCTGGCTCCTTGTCCATCACTTTCCCATCGTAGGTTGCGGTCACGCGCCATCCGGGCGGCACCAACAGGAAATCCCGCTCGTCCCACTGTCCGCACACCAGCCGCTCGAACAACCGCAGGCTGCCGGAGATCGATTCGAACCGCCAGTTCTTTGCCGCGGCCTCCTCGTGGGCCTGCGCCTCGAAGCTGCCATCCGGCTCCAGCCCGGTGGAAATGTAGGTCAACTTACGGTAAGTGCGCCGGTAGGCGTTCAACTCGTCGTAGAGATACCGGCCGTTTTCTTCTCCGTAGCGCGCCACCAGTTCGTCGAGCGTCTGGCCTTGACCGGGCAGCCCGCGAACTGCGTGCAGAGTCTCCTGGCCCTGGTCTTCGCCCCGCTCCAGCCAGCCCGTAGAGCGGAAGTACACGCCGGGGTTCCGGTCGAAGTACTCCTGGTATCGCTCCTTGCTGCCCAATAGCAGCGTGATGCAGTCATGCGCGCGCGGGATTACCAGTTGCGCCTTCGTGGCGGTGAGCCCCGCGACGCCGTTTCCGCACAGCCCGTATCCCAGCAGGATGGCGTCGTGCCGCCCCGCCTCTTCCTGGTCGAGCAGCGTCTGCAGCCGCTCGCGCATCGCGGTTGCGCCCAGGTCGTGGAGACCCTTGGGAAGAAACTCCACGTCCACCTGGTGCGGCGAGCGCGCCGCCGCGAACCACATCTCGCGCGTGAGCACTTCGCAAGCGATCAGTCTGAGTTTCATGCCGCGCCCGTCATCCGCCGCGCGAGCGCCACGGCGGCCGTGGCATTCTCCCCGAAACCATCGGCGCCGATCTGCTCCGCGAACCGCTGGGTCACCGGCGCGCCGCCAACCAACACCTTCACCCGGTCGCGCACTCCGGCTGACTCAAGCGCCTCGATCGTAGCCTTCATCGAAGGCATCGTGACCGTCAGTAGTGCGGAAAGACACACGACGCTCACCTGCCGGGTCCGCACCGCGTCCACGAATCGTTCCGCCGGTACGTCGGCCCCCAGGTCGACGACCTCGAACCCGGCGCCTTCCAGCATGGCCCCTACCAGGTTCTTGCCGATATCGTGCAGGTCCCCCTTCACCGTGCCGATCGCCACGCGGCCCGCCGGCTTTGCCCCGCTCGCCGCCAGCAGCGGACGCAGGATTTCGAGCGAGCCCTTCATGGCGCGCGCCGCCAGCAGCAGTTCCGGAACGAAGTACTCCTCGCACTCGTAGCGCCGCCCTACTTCGTCCATGGCCGGCACCATCTCCCGGTTCACCAGGTCGAGCGCGTCCGCCCCGGCCGCAAGCGCCTGCCGCGTGGCTTCCACCGCCGCCTTCGCATTTCCCGTGAGGATTGCATCGTGCAGTTCCGCCATATCCCCTATAAGATATCAGGACTCTGAAATCGTTGTTGCTTCAACCGGGTCCGGCCCCGCGGCAGCATGTTACATTCGAGGTCTGTGTTCGAGCGCATCATCTGGATCGTCCTCGATAGCGTAGGGATCGGCGCGATGCCGGATGCCGCCGTTTTCGGCGACCCGCCGGGTGCGGACACCCTCGGCAACATTGCGCGCCTTCGCGGCCTCCGCCTGCCCAACCTGGCGCGCATAGGGCTGGGCAACATCAAGCCGCTCGCCGGTATCCCCGCCGCCGAATCGCCCGCGGGCGCATTCGGCCGGTGCGCCCTGGCTTCGCCCGGCAAGGATACGACTACCGGCCACTGGGAAATGGTGGGAATCCATCTCGCGAAGCCGTTCCCGCTCTATCCCCGCGGCTTCCCGGCGGAGATCATGAGCGAGTTCGAGCGCCGCATCGGCCGCAGTTCGCTTGGGAACAAGCCGGCTTCCGGCACCGAAATCATTCAGGAACTCGGAGCCGAGCACATGCGGACCGGTTCTCCCATCGTCTACACCTCAGCCGACAGCGTCTTCCAGGTGGCGGCGCACGAAGAGGTGATCCCGCTCTGGGAACTCTACCGGATCTGCGAGATCGCACGCGACATCCTGCGCGGCCCGAACGAGGTCGGCCGCGTGATCGCGCGCCCCTTCACCGGTTCGCCCGGCGCTTTCACCCGCACCGCCAACCGCCACGATTACGCCGTGCCGCCGCCCAAGGGCATGCTGCTCGACCAGTTGGAAAACCGCGGCGTGATCGTGCACAGCGTCGGCAAGATCTTCGACGTCTTTCTGGGACGTGGTATCGAAGACTCCGCCAAAACGAAGAACAATGCGGAAGGAATGGCGAAAACCCTGGAGGCCGTACAATCTTCTGAAGGCGGTTTGATTTTCGTCAACCTGGTGGATTTCGACCAGCAGTACGGCCACCGCAACGATATCGCCGGCTACGGCGCCGCGCTCGAAGAGTTCGACGCCTGGCTGCCGGATTTCGAGGCCGCGCTCGCGCCGGGCGATCTCGCCATTTTCACCGCCGACCACGGCTGCGACCCCTGCGTCCCGGGCACCGACCATACGCGCGAATATGTTCCACTTCTGGCCGCCGGCGCCCGCGTGCGGCCCAACGTAAACCTCGGAGTGCGCGCGTCGCTCTCCGATATCGGCCAAACCGTGGCCGCCAATTTCGGTGCCGCGATTTCCCAAGGCACCAGTTTCTTACCGCAAATCCTATGAGAAAACCAGTCATGGCGGGCAATTGGAAGATGTACAAGACGCCCGCGGAAACCACCGCATTCTTCGAGAAGTTCCGGCCGCTGGTCGAGAAGTCCGAACACTGCGAAGTCGTGATCTGTCCTCCTTTCACGAATCTCGCCGCGGCCGTCGATGCCGTCAAAGGCAGCCGCATCCGGATCGGATCGCAAAATGTCGCCTGGGCCAGGGAAGGCGCGTTCACCGGCGAGATTTCCGGCCCGATGCTCAACGCCGTGGGTGTCACCCATGCCATCATCGGTCACAGCGAACGGCGCCAGTACTTCTGCGAGACCGATGAGACCGTGCTCAAGCGCACGCAGGCCGCGCTCGAATTCGGGCTCACGCCGATCGTCTGCGTGGGCGAGCGCCTGGAAGAGCGCGAAGGCGGCAAGACCGAAGCCGTGCTGATCGGCCAGTTCCAGAGAGGCATCGCCGGGCTCACCCCGCAGCAGTTCGCGAAGATCGTGATCGCCTACGAGCCTGTCTGGGCGATCGGCACCGGCAAGACCGCCACGCCCGAGATCGCCGCCGACGCGCACCGTGTGGTCCGCGCGCAGGTTCGCGAGAAGTTCGGCAAGGAAGCGGCCGACGCCGTGCGCATTCTCTACGGCGGCAGCGTGAAGCCCGACAACGTGAAGGTCCTGATGGCGCAGCCCGAAATCGACGGCGTCCTGGTTGGCGGTGCGAGCCTGGACCCGGCCGGCTTCGCGTCGATCGTGAACTTCTAGTTATTCGAAAATCAAGGTTTTCCTGGCGTCCCGGCGTCCCGGCGGTGAATCCTCTTCTCGATCTCCGCCGCGAACTCCTGCTCGCGCTCGATCCGCATCGTGATCTGCAGCCAGTAGACCTTCAGCGGCGCGGTCAACTCGCCGCATGCTTCGCACAGGTTGACCGCGTCCTTTTCCGTAGTCACCAGGGCCGTCGCGCCGCGCGCGTGCATGGTACGCGCAATGCGCCGCACCTCGTGCACCCGGTAGCGGTGGTGATCCTGGAATTCGATCCATTCGACCGGCTCCACGCCCAGGCGCGCGAGCGTCCGGCGGAAGGATTGCGGATTGCCCAGCCCGCAAAACACGCCGGCCCGCTCGAAGGGCGGCTCGCCCGGTGGGAATCTTCGCCCCGTCAGATGTTCCACCCAGGCGCGCGGTTCCACGCCTGCGCGGAACACCGGCGCCCTCGGGTTGATGCGCGACGCCAGTTGTTCGATGGCCGGCGCCAGGTCCGAGAACTGGCTGCGGGTGATCAGGATGATGTCCGCGCGCGCCAGCGCTTCCACCGGTTCGCGCAGCCGCCCCATCGGGAACACGCCCCCGCCGCCCAGGGGATTGAGCGCGTCGATCAGGACCACGTCCACGTCCCGCGCCAGTCTCCAATGCTGGAAGCCGTCGTCCAACAGCAGCAGGTCCACTCCGAAATCGCGCACTAGCAGCGTGCCGCTGGCGAACCGGTCGGCCCCGATCCCCACCGCCGCCACACCCGAACGGACGAAGATCTGCGGTTCGTCTCCCGAGTACTCGGGCCGAACCACCGCACCCGGCGCGAGCACCAGGTTTTTCTCCAGCGTGCCGCGTCCGTAGCCCCGCGTCAGAATGCCCGGACGCCGGCCCAACTCGGCCGACATCTCCGCCAGCCGCAGCACGCACGGCGTCTTGCCCGTGCCCCCCATCGTGAGGTTGCCCACCGAGATCACGGGCGCATCCAGTGTTCGCCGGCCGCGCAACCCGGCCGCCTGCTTCCGCTTCGAGCCCGTGAGCCAGACGCGCGAGAGCAACCAGGCTGCCGCGTACCAGGGCATGGCCGGCCGGTAACGGGGAATGTGCGCGCGATGCAGTTTCCGGACCTCCTCCACGGTGCTCGCGGTCGCTCCGCGCCGCGCCTCGGCGCATGCCAGCGCGCGCCGTCCGATTTCACGCGCCTCATCGGGGTCGGCCAGCAGCCGGTCTACCGCCCCCGCCAGTTCCGAAGCGTCGCCGATCCGAACCGACGCCCCCGCCGCCCGAAACTGGTCGTCGATCGCCTGGAAGTTCTCCATGTGCGGGCCGGTGATGACGGGCTTGGCGAACAGCGCCGGCTCCAGCGTGTTGTGGCCGCCGCGCCGCGCCAGCGACCCTCCCATGAAGACCACGTCCGCGGCGGCGAACAATCCGCCTAATTCCCCGATCGTGTCCAGCAGCAGGACGTAAGGCCGCGCCGCGGAGCGTCCATCGAGCGCCGTCCTGCGGAGGTACGGAATGCCCGCGGCCTCCAGTTTCCGGGCCGCCGCGTCGAAACGTTCCGGCTTCCTCGGCACCAGGATCAGCAGCAGGTCGCGGTGCCGCCGCGCCAGGTCGGTGTAGGCCGCCAGTACGGCGTCATCCTCGTCCAGGTCGCCCGCTTCCGCCGGGGGCATGGTGCTGGCGGCGATCCACACCGTTCCCGGCCCGGTTCGCTCGATCAGTTCCATCACCGGAGAGCCCGGGGCCGCGGCGCGCGCCTCGAAATCGTACTTGAAATTTCCGGCGGCCCGGGTGCGTTCGGGTGGCGCTCCCAGCGCGAGAAATCGTTCGCGAATCGCCTCGGTCTGCGCCAGAATCGCGTCCGCGTGCGGCAGAACGGCCGCGAACAAGCGGCGGAACGGCAGATACCGCGGAAAAGCGCGGTCCGAAATCCGGCCGTTCACCACCACGAGCGCCGCGCCGGTTCGCTTCGTTTCACGAAACAGATTCGGCCAGATCTCGGTTTCCGCCACCACCACAACCGACGGCCTCAGGGTCCGCAGCACGCGACGGACCGCAAACACATAGTCCGCCGGGGCGTAAAACACCCCATCCGCCAGGCTCCTGAGTTTCTCGTCCGCCGTGGCGCGCCCCGCCAGCGTTGCCGTGGAAACGAAGAGCCTGCTTTCGGGGAACCCGGCTCGCAGCTTGCGCAGCAACTCCATGCAGGCCAGGACTTCGCCGACCGAAACTGCATGCAACCAGATCGCGCCCGGGCCGGTCTGTCTTAGAGAGTGGGGCAGGAATCCGAAGCGCTGCGGCAAGGATCGCCAGTACCCCCGGTTCCGCGCGCCGCGGAACAGGAAATACAATAACAGGACAGGCAGCCCAAACGCCTGAAGGAGCCGGTAGAGGAAATAAATGCCTTTTGTTTTCAAACGTTTGGTTCTTCTATTGAGTATAGCGGCGGCATTCGCGGCGGACAAGGAGCCCCCCTTCCGGCCTGCGCCCGCTGCCACCTACAAGAATCACCAGACCAATGCCCAGGTCACCATCGGTGTCGAGCCTTACGACGGCGGGGAAAAACTCAAAGCGGCCTTCGGCAAGCTGAATCCCTACGAGTACGGCATTCTGCCCGTGCTGGTGGTCATCCAGAACGACAGCGGCAAGACGATTCGGCTGGACCACATCCAGGCCGAGTATGTCGGCCCCGGCCGAAGCCGCGTCGATGCCACGCCCGCCCGCGACGTCCGCTACCTGCGCGGGCCCGACCGCCCCAAAATGATTCCCGGGCCGGCCGGCCAGATCAAAATCGGTAAAGGGAAAAAGAACCCCCTCGACGCCTGGGAAATCGAAGGCCGGGCCTTCTCGGCCCAGATGCTCCCGGCCGGGCAGAGCGCCAGTGGATTCTTCTATTTCCAGACCGGTCTGCAAACCGGATCCACACTCTACCTGAGCGGTTTGACGGAAGCAGGCACCGGGAAGGAACTGTTCTACTTCGAGATTCCCCTGCAGTAAGCCGGATCCGCTGCAGTCACAAGCGTTCGCGGTTTTTTGGCGGAACGTCAAATGCCCTGCTCGCAATGATTTGTGCTCTGGCCTGCCCTCCGGCGCGATTCCCGCCGTCTGGTCTCGGGGCTAAACTGTAGTCGGTAAGAGCTTTCCGCCCACGCCCGTGCCCGTCCTGGCACGGGCTTTTCTTTTTTCGGAGGTATAATGCGTTCCCGAACCCTTTTCGCCGGCCTAATCCTGGCTACCGCCGCAGTTGCTGCTCCGTCGCTTACGACGATTCAGGATGTCCTTTACAAGGCGGATGGCACCCGCTTCAACGGCACCCTGACGATCAACTGGAGCAGTTTTCAGGCAATGGACAGCTCCGCCATCGTCACCCAGAGCACAACCGTGAAAGTGGTCGACGGCAATCTGCGCGTGCAACTCGTGCCGACAACCACCAGCACGCCGCCCGTTTACTACCAGGTGACCTACAACAGCGATGGCCGCATCCAGTTCCAGGAGACGTGGTCGGTGCCGTCGAGCGGCCAGCCGGTCCGGCTTCGCGACGTGCGGGTGGTTGTGGCGAACCAGACGACGGGCGGCACGGGCGCTTCCGATACGTCGGGCACCGCGATCCAGGAGTCGGACGTCACCGGGCTGATCGCCGATCTGAGCGCCCGCCCGGTCAAAGGGCCCGCTTATGCCGGCGGCCGCGTCGCCTTGGTCAATCCTTCCGGCGCCATCGAATCGGTGACCGGAAGCGACGCCGATTGCGTTCGCGTCGATGGCACCACCGGCCCCTGCGGCACGCCGTCGCCATCGTTCGTCGATGCGGACGTGCCTGCCGGTGTGGTCGATGGAGCCAATCAGACTTTCTCGCTTTCAAGCATCCCCGAGCCGGCCTCCAGCCTCACGCTATTCCGCAACGGCCTGCTCCAGAAGGCAGGCTTCGATTTCACGGTCACCGGACGCAACATCCAGTTCCTGGCCGGCTCCGCCCCGCAGCCCGGCGACACGCTGCTCGCGTCGTACCGGCTTTCCGATTCGAGCGGACCAACGCCTTCGATCTATCCCGTCGCGCAAGTGCTGTGCAGTGGAATCGGGGCCACCACCAATTCGACCACGATGAGCAGCCTGGCAACGTGTTCGATTCCCCCTGGAACGCTGATCGCCGGCGACCGCATCCAAATCCAATTCGACTTCGAACACGCCGGCGCCGCTTCGGGATTCAGTTTCGAGGTCGATTGGGGAGCCACGACCGTGTTGCACCGCGATGCGGCCGCGGGCGACGTCCTCGCAACCGGACGCGCCGATGCGGCGATTCTACCCGCGGGCGCCCGGCTGAGCGGGCAGTCGTGGGGAACCCTGCTGCCGCTCGCCGCAGCCGTCGCGGCCTCCTCAGATGTTTGGTCGGGTGGTTTGACGATCGGCTTTACCGGGAAGGTCGGTCAAGCCGGGGACACCTTGACCCTGCCTAACTTCGCCGTCGTACGGCTGCCTTAACTTACTTGGTCAGGCCCTGAACGTAGATGGCGTGATAGCCGTTTACGGAGGCCTCGGTGCCTGTCACTTGCACGATTTGCGCCATGTGTTCCGCCGCCGAGGCTTTCGCATCCACCCCGCCATCGCGCCGCGGATCGTGCTCCTCGGGCATCAGCATGTAAAGTGTGCCGTTCTCGGTCAGCAGGCCGATCGGCTGGCCGTTCTGCACACACTTCTGGCCGCACGACCGGTGCTTCTCCCCGTGTTTTCCGAGTTGGATGTAGCACGAGAAATCCACGATCTCTCCGACCCTGGTAATGATGCGGCCCGGCTCGGGCTTCTTGTCGACGCCCGCCGCGATGGTGGTGGCGGTCCACGGTTCCGCCGGCTTGGTGCCGATCACCGCGGCCGGCTTGGCGTAAGTGCCCGTCTCCACCTTCATTTCCGGATGCAGGATGCTGGATTTGGCAGGCGCTTTCTTCTCCTGAGCCAGCAGAGCGAACGCAGCAAACGTAGCCAGCACCGCGAGCGTTAATGTCAAAGTTTTCCGTTTCACAGACAGCCCTCCGTACCCTGAAAGCGTATCACAGCGGGTTAAGCACGGTCCCATTGTTTTAAAGCGCGCTGGATTACGCCTGGAGGCCGTGCTCTCACGATTTTCATCCTTCAGTGCCGTGCCCCAGCGGGCAGTAGCAATTCCAAACCGTACTTGGGAGCGTTCTTCGTCGCGCGGGCGATCACCATTGGAACGATATCCGGGATGTCGGCGGCGTCGGCGGCCGGGACGAAAGACTCCGCGAAGTAGTTTTCCAGCCCGGCCGGCGTTACCACCAACAGCACCTTCGCGGTTTCGTCGCCGATGTTCTTGAAGGAATGAACCACGCCGCGCGGCAGGTGAACGAAGTCTCCGGCTGACACATGCAGTGACTTGTCGCCCACCTGCACGGCCAGCGTTCCCTGCTGGATATAGAACGTTTCATCCTCCCGGGCATGAACGTGCGGCGGCGGACCTCCTCCGGGGACCACGCTGACCTCGGCCATGAAGAACGCGCTGCCCGTATCCGCGCCGGTGATCAGGAAGGTCATCCGGTCTCCAAGGCCGCAATAGGCGGGTCCCGTTCCCGCCGGAACATGTTTGAACCGGCTTTGATTCTCCTGCTCTTGATTCACCCGGTTTTGATTTGA
Source organism: Bryobacterales bacterium (assembly GCA_963778675.1). Lineage (GTDB taxonomy): Bacteria > Acidobacteriota > Terriglobia > Bryobacterales > Bryobacteraceae > CAWCDJ01. Next base: position 30,811 of record CAVZVI010000013.1, on the reverse strand, counting down.
CATTGTGTGCCTCCTTTCTAAGGCAGGATCAGAATATCGGGAATCGCGAGGCCGCGTTCCTAAATGATCCCTAGAGAATTCCTAACTTTTTGCTAAACAGCCGTCGTGCGCGGGCCGGTATATCCTGAATGTCAGCATGACCGACCAAGACGCGGTCTCGATCAGCGACGAACTGCAGGCCTTCCTCGAAGGCCCGGTGTCCGTTGTGGTCGGTACGCGCGATTCGCGTCTGGTCCCGGAAATCACGCGCGCCTGGGGTCCGCGGATTTCCGGGGATCGCCGGCACATCAGTCTGTGTGTACCACTCGCGACCAGCCAGAAGACCTTGGACAACATCGAAAGCAATGGGCAGATCGCCGTCGCTTTCTGCCTCCCCACGAACTACAGGACGATCCAGTTGAAGGGGCGGCGCGCCATGGCTACCCAACCGGACAGCGGGGACATGGCCGCCGTCGAACGGCATCGTGATGCGTTTGCGGCGGTCAATGCGCCCTTGGGACAACCTCGGGAGGTCGTCGAAGCCTTTTGGAGATCCGAGATCGAAACTTCGGCAACGCTTGTGAAAATCGTCTTCGTTCCCGGACAGCTGTTCGATCAGACGCCCGGTCATGGAGCGGGCAGAAAACTATGATCCCGGCCTCACCTCCGGCGGTTGCGCTCGAAAGCATTGCTTCGTGCTTTGAGGGCATCGTTCCATCATCGATCTGCACATGCTCTGCAGACGGGACGCCGAACGTGACCTACCTTTCGATTGTCCACCGCATTGATAGCCATCATGTCGGCCTGTCGTACCAGTTCTTCAACAAGACCCGTGAGAACATGCTTCGCAACCCGTTCGCGCAGGTAGTGGTGATTTCGGCAAGCAACTTGCGGCAATACCGGCTGGATTTGCGTTACGAACGAACGGAGACCGAAGGCGCAACCTTCGACCGGGTGAATACGCGGCTCGACGCGGTGGCGTCGCAGACCGGTATGAGCCAGGTCTTTCATCTACAAGGCGTGGACATATTCAAGGTCCTGGACTGCCGGCCGATGAATGCAGAGACGGGCGGGGAAGGGCTACTTAAGACTGACTATCTTCCGCTGATCGAGGAGTTCACGGCGCGCCTGGCTGCGTGCATCGATCTGGAATCGGTGATCAACACGTCGCTCGACGCCTTGTCGGCGCAGTTCGGTTATGACCATTCGTTCCTCATGGTGCCGGATGAGGAAGGCAAACGCCTCTTCACTCTAGGGAGCCACGGGTTTGGTGACTCCGGAGTAGGCTCGGAGGCCTGGATCGGTGAAGGAATCCTAGGTGTTGCGGCCGAGCGTCGCGAAGTGGTGCGAACAACGAATTTCAGCCGGGACGTTTTGTACTCGAACGCTGTGCGGTCCGCAGTAGCGCGTCGCGGTGAAGATCGTTTGCCTGAACGCGAGATCGCTTTGCCCGGACTGCCGGTAGTCCAAAGCCAGCTGGTGGTGCCTTTGATGACTCAGGACAGGCTCCTCGGGATACTTTGCCTCCAGAGTGCAACTGCGGGGCGATTTCTCTCCGACGATGAGCGAGTGGTACGAATCGCCGCGCGCCAAATGGCCGCTTCCATCGCCCTGCTAGGGCGGGCTGCGATCGCCGGGCCGCATGAGGTCCCACGCCGGACCTGTCAGGCGGAGCCGATGGCAACCTCAACCGTCAGGCACTACAACGCTGACGACAGCATTTTTATCGATGACGCGTATCTGATCAAGGGAATCGCCGGCCGCATTTTTTGGAAGCTTCTCCAGAGTTACACCGGTAGTGGCCGGGTGGATTTCACGAACAAGGAAATCCGGCTGGATGCGAGCTTGCAGTTGCCCGACATCAAAGACAACCTGGAAGCGCGACTGATCTTACTCCGCCGCCGTTTGCAGGAGCATTGCGACTTTATCAACCTGAACCCGGTTGGCCGCGGGCAGTTGCGTCTGGATGTGCAGCGCCAACTCACGCTGGAGGAGCGGTCATAGGCAGAGTGCCGCATGACATTTGGTGCGGGCGGAGGGACTTGAACCCTCACGGGCCTTGCGGCCCAACGGATTTTCTTACCCGTCTACGGCTTTCGCCGCCCTCGCGGTCTTGCCGCAAGGTTTGGGGTCTGGACTATCCCTTCACCGTGTCCGGATTTGGCTCCGGGTGTCAGGTGCTGCCCGTCTAGTCTCTACACCTTCCCGGCCGTCTCCGGCCGGGCTTGGCTCGGGATCGCCATGCTACAGGGTTCCCCGAATTTGAGCAGTTCTGCATCGCCGGTTTCCCGGCGAGCACTCAAGTTTGCGCTTAAGTCCGATGCGTCTGCCGATTTCGCCACGCCCGCGTGACCGAAATGCCATTCCTAGTTTAGCCCTTTTGCGGCGCAGACTCGCCTAACTCTTAAGTCCTTTGCGTCTGTCTGTTTCGCCACCCGGGCGCTTCCCCCAGTGTAGCGAAATTCCGGCGGGAGGCCTTCAATTGGTTCCGGTCCTTCCGAGTTTCTCGTTGTACTCGTATACGGCGGCATTCCACTCGATCAGTTCTTCGTCGGAGAAGCCGTTGGCCGCGGTGGGAAACAGGCCGCCGGTCTTCCGGAACGCATAGATCGCCGCGGGGTCGACGCCGGCCTGACCCATCAGCATGGCGAGAAGGTCGAGAGCCGCGTTCACCTCCCCGGGGCTGCGGAATTGCGGCGTATCGGCATTCGGATCGAAGAAGAAGGGGTCCTCGGGCCCCATTTCGCGGCCAAATTTCTTTTGGAAAGCCTCTGTCTGTGCGCGGTAAACATCCAGTTCCTCAGGTTTGGACCAGCGGGTTTTCAGCAGCTTGCGCGCGTGTCGATTGTCCATGATCGGTTTCGACGCCTTTTTCAGACGTTTCATTGGTAGATAGTGTCGATCGGCGCGATTTCGTGACAACAAATATGACGTCAGTCTGCGGGCGATATCGGCGGCCGGATCACGCGACGGCGTTTTGGATTCCGCGAAAGTAACTCGCGGTGAGGCGTAGCCCCTCGTCGAGCGGGACGTGCGGATCCCATCCCAGCACGGAGCGGGCCTTTCCGATATCGGGTTGCCGCTGCTTGGGATCGTCTTGCGGCAGGGGATGGAAAACGATCTCCGAGCGGCTGCCGGTCAGGGTCCGGATCTTCTCGGCGAACTCCAGCACCGTCATCTCGAGAGGATTCCCGAGGTTTACCGGATACCGCTCGTCGGACTGCATGAGCCGGTAGAGCCCGTCGACCAGGTCGCTTACGTAGCAAAAGCTGCGGGTCTGCGAGCCGTCGCCGAAGACGGTCATGGGCTCGCCGCGCAGGGCCTGGTCCATGAACGCCGGTACGATGCGGCCGTCATTCAACTTCATACGCGGGCCGTAGGTGTTGAAAATCCGGGCGATGTTCGTGCGCACGCCGTGCTTGCGGTGATAGGCCATGGTGAGCGCCTCGGCGAAGCGCTTGCTTTCGTCGTAGCAGGAGCGCGGGCCCACCGGGTTCACGTTGCCCCAGTAGGTTTCGACCTGCGGATGAACCAGGGGGTCGCCGTAGCACTCCGAGGTCGAGGAAAGCAGGAACCGCGCGTCTTTTTCGCGAGCCAGATCGAGCATCCGGCGGCAGCCGGCCGACCCCACGTCCAGCGTCTCGATCGGATACTCCAGATAGTCTCTCGGGCTGGCCGGCGAAGCCAGGTTCGCTACCGCATCTACCGGGCCCGGGATCTCGAGGGGCTGGGTGATATCCTGCTCAATCATCTCGAATCGCGGCACGCCCCGCAGGTGCTCGACGTTGCCCGGCCGGCCGGTCAGGAAATTATCGAGGCCCGAGACCGAGTGGCCTTCCGCCAGAAGGCGCTCGCAAAAGTGCGAGCCGATGAATCCGGCGGCGCCGGAGACGACAATGCGCAAGGTTCCTCCAAGCCATATTCTACGCGGAGTCCTGCCCGCCCCGCCCATGTTACAGTCAAGGCTGAGTCAACATGACGGACGCATCGTGGGTGGAACGGGCGTTGTTCGCCGTGATCCTGGCCGCCTCGCTGGCGTTGTTCTGGCGGAGGGCCGACAGGATTCTCAAGGTAATCCGGTCGGCTCGGGAAACCCCGGATTTCGAGGTTTCCCCGGTCGGACCGCGCATTCGAAAATTCCTGTGGGAAGTGATGGCGCAGGGGAAAGTGATCTGGCAGCGGCCGCTGCCGGGACTGGCCCACGCCTTTGTTTTTTGGGGCTTCTGTGCGTTCGCGCTTATTACCGTCAACCACGTGGCCACCGGTTTCGGCCTCGGCTTCCTCTCTCCTGAACAGGGCTTCGGGAGATTCTATTTCGATTTCGTGGCGGTCTGGGCGGTGGCCGTGGCGGTGGGCATCACCGGGCTCTTCGTACGCCGCTTCTTGATCCGGCCGCGCTGGCTCGGTGACGTGTCGGCGGAATCCGGGGTGATTGCTTTTCTCATCTTCGCCCTGATGGTGACGTTCCTGGCCGGCTGGTGGTATGGCGAAGACACCACCGCCGGGCACGTCAACTGGTGGCTGCACACACTCTGCCTGGCGGTTTTTCTGCCGCTCATCCCCCACACCAAGCACCTGCACCTGGCGATCAGCCCCTTCACCGTTTTCCTCAAACGCGACGGCTTCAGCGCCATTCCGCCGCTGGCCGGAGACGAGGATTTCGGGCTCGATTCGGGCAAAGATGTTACACGCATCGACGCCCTCCAGGCTTACAGCTGTGTGGAATGCGGGCGCTGCACCGAGTACTGTCCGGCATTCAATACCGGAAAGGTGCTCAATCCCAAGGAAATCGTCCTGGGACTGCGCTCCTATCTGAACGAACACGGCACTGCCGGCGCAGAACCGTTATTGGGCAATCACATCTCCGAAAAGGCGGCTTTCCAGTGCACCACTTGCGGAGGCTGCGAATTCCAATGTCCGGTGGGGATCCAGCACCTGCCGGTGATCGTCGGCCTGCGGCGCGGCGCGGTCAACACCGGAAAGTGGGAGGACGAACACGGCACCAAGCTGTTCCTCAACCTGGAGCGCCACGGTAATTCCCTGGGCTTCGCCGCCTCCGAACGGCAGAAATTCATCGAGAAGAACCAGTTGCCCTTCTATGACGGCTCTCAGGAGTACTGCCTGTGGCTCGGATGCATGGGGGCCTATGACCCGCAGGGCCGCGAGATTGTGCTGGCCCTGGCGCGGGTGCTGCGCCATGCGGGGGTGACGTTCGGCGTCCTGCGCAAAGAGAAGTGTACGGGAGATCCGGCGCGCCGCCTGGGAAATGATCTGGCCTTCTCGCAAGTGGCGGAAGCGAACATCGAGACGCTGCGCGACGCCAAGGTCGGGAAGATGGTCTCGATTTGCCCTCACTGCGTCCGCACCATCGGCACGGACTGGAAAGAGGCCGGCGCCACCTTCGAGATCGAGCATCACAGTGAGCTTTTGGCGCGCTTGGGAACGCGGCTGCCCGCTGCCCCCGCGACGAGGGAGACCGTGGTTTACCACGACCCGTGCTACCTGGGCCGCTACCGCGAGATCTACGATGAGCCGCGGGCGGTGGTCGCGCGTTTCGGCGAGACGGTGGAGGCGCGGCGTTCCCGCGAACGCTCCTTCTGCTGCGGCGCCGGCGGCGGCCAGATGTTCCTCGGCGAGGAGGAAGGTACCCGCGTGAACGTCGAGCGCGCCCGGGAACTGGCCGGCACCGGAGCCGCCGTGATCGGCACCGCCTGTCCGTTCTGCCAGACCATGTTTCGGGATGCGCTCGGCACGTTTACGCAATCCCCGCCCAAGCTGTTGGACATTGCACAACTGGCGGCCGCCTCCCTGCCGACGGACGCCGCGCAGTAGTCTCTGAATCTTGCGGCGCGCATCCCCGGCCGTCTCGAAAACCCGGTATCCTAGGTCATCAGGAGGGTTCCCATGCTTCGTGTGGCTTGCTGTTTTGCCGTGGCTGCGATGGCTCATGCCGCCGGGCCCTTGTACCAGGCTTCTATCGATCAACCGCAGGCGTTCACGGTGGTGCGCGGTTCGGCCGTGCCGGACTCCGCCGTAATGCGCGCCGGCCACAAGTCATTGCGCGTCGAACCCGCCGCCACGGCGCCGGATGCCGCGGTGCGCTTCGCCCCGGTCGCGCTCACGATCGGCAAGCGGTATGAGCTGAGCGGCTGGGTGCGTACGGAGAACCTGGAAGTGCGCGACCTCGACCGGTCGCCTATCGCCACGGGCGCCGCGCTCAGCATGGCCTCCATGCCTTACGATGTGCACTCCGCGGCGCTCGGCGGAACCGAGCCATGGACCCACCTCACGCTCCGCTTCGTGGCCAGCCGCGCGCAGGACGCGATTCTGCTGACGGCCGGCAACGGCGGCGCGTTCAGCGGCAAGGCCTGGTTCGAAGGCGTGAGCCTCGATGAGGTCTCGAAGCAGGACGAGTGGCCGGTCCGCGATGCGGTCGAGACCTTCGGCCCGGCGTATCGCTACCCGGCCGCCGGGTGGATCTACCTGCACATCGAGGGCAAGCCGTACGAACGCGGCTACCAGCACGGGCACCTGATGGCGCGCGAGATTCCGGAATACCTGGCGCGCTGCGCCGCCGATCTCGGCTCTCCCGAAGAGTGGAACAACTACCGCACAACCGCCAATGCGCTCTTCCTGCGCGGTTTCGATCGCGAAATCCTGGAAGAGATGCGCGGCATCGCCGACGGCGCTTCCGACGCCGGGGCGCGCTGGCAGAACCGCCGCCTCGATCTCATCGATATTGTCGTGGCCAATACCACGGTGGAACTGGGTGAGCTGCGCTCGGCCATGAACTCCACCCCCACGGGCCTCGAGAGCCTGACCTTCGACAAGCCGGCGTACGCCCAGAAGGGCGATTCCGTGATGGAGCACTGCAGCGCCTTCGCCGCCACCGGACCGGCCACCCGCGACGGAAAGATGGTGATCGGCCACGTTACCTGGTGGTCGCTCACGCTGGCCGAGCAGACCAACGTGATGCTCGACATCAAGCCGGAGCACGGCCACCGCATGCTCATCCAAAGCTATCCCGGCGGGATCGAAAGCGGCACCGACTGGTATCAGAACGACGCCGGCGTAGTCCTTACCGAAACCACCATCCGGCAGACGCCTTTCAATATCCAGGGCACGCCCGTGGCCTTCCGCGCCCGCATGGCGATTCAGTACGGCGGAACCATCGACGAAGTGGTGGCCCGGCTCGGCACCCGCAACAACGGCCTTTACACCAACGAATGGCTGATCGGCGACGGTAAGACCAACGAGATTGCGATGTACGAGTTGGGCACCAACCATACCCGTCTGTGGCGCAGCTCGAAAGACGAGTGGTTCGGCGGCACGCCCGGATTCTATTGGGGCGACAACAACGCCAAGGACCTCACGATCCGCCTGGAAACCATGCCCGACCCGCACGGCACGCCCGAGTTCGCGCCCTACGTCCCGATGCCGCGCGACCTTGCGTGGCAGGATTTCTACCGCAAGTACAGGGGCAAGATCGACGAGCATTTTGGCTTCACGGCGTTCCGCACCGCTCCGCTGGTTGCGGCGAGCACGATGGACGCCAAGGTGGCGACGGCGGACCTGGCGAACCGCATGATGGTGTGGGCCGAGATCGGCCGCCCGAACCAGACCGAATGGCTTCCCGGCGGGCGGTCGAGCTACGCCGGCAACAGCGGCCTCTATCCCTCCGGCTACTATCTGTTCCAGAGCGAGGCTCCAGCCGCTCTTGCGCAAAAGCCCTCGCAGCCTGCGAAGCGGCACGCTCCCGCCAAGGCAACGTCTCTGAAAGACCGCCTGTGGAAGGGCTATCTGCTGCCCGCCTCCAATGCCGACATCTGGCTGGCCGCCGGGGCCGCCGCCTACCACCAGGTGCTTCAATCGGATGATGTCGAGAAGGCCATGAACGCGCGACGCGCCGCTTACCGCGGGCTTAAGCTTGGTCCGGAGAACGAAGCGACGCGGGTGCGCCTCGAAGAAGCAAGAGGCGTGCTGTTCCTCGACGCCCTGCGCCACAAGATGGGCGACGACGCCTTCCTCAAACTGATGGATGGCTATTTTGCAGCCAATACCACGAAGACCGTGACGGCGCAGTCGTTCCTCGACCAGGCGCATACGAAGTTCGAGTTCACCGAACCGGCGGACGGACCCGCCTACCTGGCCAGCGACATTGGCCGGAGGCTGGCCACCGCGGCGATTGTCTACGGCACTGTGCGCGATGCCGGCGCCAACCGTTATGCCGCCGAGCAGATGCAGTCGCGGTTCTTCGACCAGTACGAGAGCCGCGTGCCGGTCTACAAGGATTTCGAAGCGTCCGACGCCGTGCTGCGCGACCGCGACGTGATCTTTATCGGACGTCCGGAGGCGAACTCCGCGCTGGCCGCCTGGGCCGGCAAGCTGGGCTTGAAGTACGATGGAGCGAGCTTCCAGGTCGACGGCGAGACCTACGCTTCCGAGCGGGAGGCCCTGGTGCTGGCCGCGAAGAACCCGCTCGACCCCGCGCACATGGTGCTGGTGGTGGCCGGCAATGATGCCCTGCGAACGGTGAAGGCACTGCGCGCAGAAGCCCCCGCGGAGTACGCGATCTTCGACGACGGCAGCCCCACGCGCACCGGCTTTATCGGGTATGGCGCCACCGCCGGCGCGGCGCCGGAAGGCAGGCGCCGCCGCTGACGATTGGCGGAACTCACTAAGGAGTTAACACGAAATTTCGCCCATTACTGGCCGCCGGCTTGCTGGCCGTCTCGGCCCACGGTGCCTCGATCGCCTGGAAATCGGTAGCGCCCCAGCAGGCTGGGTTCGATCCTCTCGCGCTGAACGCGTGGAAGGACGAACTGGCACGAAGTGGTACCTCAGGGCTGCTGATTGTCCGCCGCGGCTCCATTGCCTACGAATGGTATGCGGCGGATTCGGGCGTGGACAAACCGCATGGCACCGCATCCATGGCGAAGGCGCTGGTCGGGGGCATGTCGCTGCTGGTCGCGCTTAGCGACGGGCTCATCGCGCCGGACGATCTCGCTGCCAAGTACATTCCGGAGTGGCGCTCCAATCCGCTGAAGTCGAAGATTACGATCCGGCAGCTCGCCACGCATACTTCGGGCATCGAAGACGCGGAGCAGGACGCGATCCCCCACGACCGGCTTCCCGGATGGAAGGGCGCTTTCTGGAAGCGTTCGCCGGACCCATTTTCCATCGCAGTTCTGCAAGCACCCGTGGTTTTCGAGCCGGGCTCGCGCTATGCCTACAGCAACCCCGGCATGGCGGCATTGTCCTACGCCATCACCGCCAGTCTCAAGGGGGGCGACATTCGCTCGCTGTTGAAGAGCCGCATCTTCGAGCCGCTCGGAATTCCGGAGACTGCCTGGTCCATAGGGTATGGCCATGGTTATGAGCTGGACGGCCTCACGTTGTACGCCAACTGGGGCGGAGCCGCTTTCACCGCCCGCGCGGCGGCGCGCGTGGGGCAGTTCCTGATGCAGCAAGGCATCTGGAACGGGCATGAGCTGGTCCGGCGCGGCGCAGTGAAAGAAGTCGCGACCTATGCCGGGATGCCCAAGCCGGCGCGCGATCCGGACCGGTACGCTCCAGCATCCGGCCTCGCCTGGTATACGAACTCGGACGGCGTCTGGCCGGACGTGCCCAGGGATGCGATTGCGGGAGCGGGGGCCGGCCACCAGGTGATCGTCGTGATCCCATCGCTCGAATTGGTGGTGGTTCGGAACGGCCAGGCGATGAGCGCCGACACCGCGGCATTCTGGACACCGGTTTACGAGAAAGTTCTCCGGCCATTGATGGCCGCGATTACCGAACCGGGCCCCTACCCTCCGAGCCCCGTCATTCGGCAAGCGGAATTCCTGCCGGACATTCGGCGCGCCGCCATCGACAGCGATAACTGGCCGATTACCTGGGGGGACGACGATGCGCAGTACACCTCCTATGGGGACGGCTGGGGATTCGACCCGCGAACGGAGCGCAAACTCGGCATGGGCTTTGCCAGGATCACCGGTCCCGCGGACCATTTCCGCGGCCTCAATGTGCGATCCGGGGGCGAGCGTTCCGGCGATGGAGCGAAGAGCCCGAAGGCAAGCGGCATCCTGATGGCCGATGGTGTGCTTTATCTCTGGACTCGCAACGTAGGGAACTCGCAACTGCTCTGGTCGGCGGACCATGGGCGGACCTGGGAAGCCGGCTTTAAGCTGCAGACCGGGTTTGGCTCGCCCACCTTCCTGAACTTCGGCCGCAACTATCGCGGCGCCCGCGATAATTTCGTGTACACCTTTTCGCAGGACGGCCCAAGCGCGTACGAAAGCGACAATCAACTGGTGCTCGCGCGGGTTCCGAAGCAGAAGATCCGAGACCGCGCGGCGTGGGAGTTCTACAAGGGAAGGGACGAGAACGGCCGCCCGGAGTGGACTCCCGATATCAACGAGCGCGGGGCGGTATTCATCTATACCGCGAACTGCCGGCGCGCCGACGTGGTTTATGACCCAGGTGTGCGGCGCTACCTGATGGCGCTCGCCTACGACGCTGCCGGACACTGGGGCATATTCGACGCCCCCGAACCCTGGGGCCCTTGGACCGTCGTGTTCCACAATGGCGTTCCGTTCTCCGGCGCCGCTGGCAGCCCATGGGAAATCGCGGGCACCCACAGCTATCGTCTTCCGGCGAAATGGATCAGCCGCGACGGCCTGACGATGACGCTAATCTTCTCCGGCGTCCGTCTCAAAGACACAACCTACGACGCCTTCTGCACGAGAACCCTTCGACTGCAAGTGGCGCGCTGAGAACGTACGGAGGCTGATCGCTGCAGCGCCTTCAGTGCGGCGCCGGCCTTCGCGTACTCGTCCTCCAGTTCCGCGGGAAGGTTCATCATGGCGTGCGTCGGCGCGCCGTTCGGCGTAGGTCAGGTCAGTCACGGTCGTCTTTCCGGCGCGCTCAGGGCATCTGCGGAGAAGCGCTGACGAGGATCTTCGCGATCCACCCGGTGTGAGGAAAACCACAGGTGGAAAGGGCCTTCAGTTCCCGGTCTACGTCATACTCGACGCGCCGGATTGCCGGCTCGGATCCATCCAGCAGGAGGTATGCGGCGCGGCGATCGCCATCGTAAGGGAGACCCGCGCTCCCGCTGTTGGCGACAGTCATTCCGCAAACACTGCGAATGTAGGGGCGATGAATGTGCCCGTAGACGGCGACCGGCGGGCCGAGCGCTCCGTAAACCGACTGCAACCCGGCATCGTCCGCCTCCGGCGCCGGCGCCCGCCAGAGGCTCTCGGGGCTGGCATGCACCAGGGCCACCGGGCCGTGGACCTGAGCCCGCGGCAGGCCCCGCAGCCAGCCAAGCCGCTCCTCCCCCAGGGCCTCCCGGGTTGCCTGCGCCATCTCCCCGATCGTGGCGAACAGGGGCGCCAGCTTGGGCGATTGGCGGGCAAATTCCTCGAGGGATTCGGGCCGGAAAAGCATCTCGTCGGTATTGCCGGCCACCCCCGGCCAGCCGAGGTCCCGGATGCGATCGATAATGTCGACGGGACTGGCCCCCGCGTCGGCCAAATCGCCGCCGTGAAGGATCAGGTCGGGAGAGGTTTGCCGCAGGTCCGCCAGCACCGCTTCGAAGGCAGTCCGATTCCCGTGGATGTCGGACACGACGGCGATGCGCATTACGGTGCGATCGTGACCGTCGCCCCGGCCGGGCTCGATACATACCCGACCGTGAGGATCACGGGCACAGTGCCGGACACTCCCGCGGGCACCTGCACCTCTACCCGCATCACACCCGCCACTTCGCCCGCGGAACCACCGGCAAACTGCACCGTCGCCGGCTGGCCGCCGATGGTCACCGCCAGCGGCTGTGCCGGTTGCGGGGCCGGAGACGCGGCCAACTGCCCGTCCACGCCCGCCGGGTTGGTCTGGCCTTCCCCGGTGGCGAACAATGTAAGGACGCTACCGGGCGCTGCGGGATGCGCGGGTCCGTTCATCGAGCCATCCTGGTTGAATGCCAGCGCCTGGCCGGCCCCGGAGGAATCGGCAGTAAACAGCCCGGGCGCCGAAGCCGCCACCGGCACGGGGAAGGGTGCGGTCGAAAGGTCCTGATACTGTACGACGATGGAGACCTGCGAGCCGTTCACGCCGTACGGCACCACGGCCGCAACCTGATCCGCCTCGGTGTACAGAACCGGCCCGGCCATGCCATTGAACAGGACAGTGGTTCCCGCCAATGTTTTAGGGACTGCGCCCGCAGCCGCCGAATATGCGGTCAACTGCGATGGCCCGAGGCCCGCGCCGTAGATGGTTACAATCTCTCCCGGCGACACGGCCCCTGCCAGATTGCTTGCCCCGTTGGTCACGTTCCGGATAAACGATCCGGCCGCGCTCAGGTAGGCCAGGCGGATCGCATTGTTCGCGGTGTCGGCGATGTACAGGTTGCCCGCCGGATCGACGGCCAGCCCGGACGGCTGGTTCAGAAGCGCCGCGGCAGCCGGAGTGCCGTCGCCGGCGTAGCAGCACGCTCCCGTGCCGGCCACGGAGGCCTCGGTGCCGTCCGCCGATATCCGGCGCACGCGGTTGCCATCGGTATAAAAGAGATCGCCGGCCGCATCTACTGCCAGCGCGCCAGGCGATGCGGATTCCGTTCCGGGAACGGTTCCGCTCAAACCCTTTGCGAATACCCGGATACCCGCGTCCGCCACGTACAGGATGCCGCTGGAACCGACGGCGACGGCGCGCGGCGCAACGAGCGAAGGCACGGCCGTGCTGATCTGGCCGCCGGTATCCACCATGCGTACGCAGTGGTTCAGCGTATCGGCGATATACAGGTTGCCCGCGGTATCGAGCGCCACTCCGCGCGGTCCGTGCAGTGCTGCGCTCAGCGCCGGCCCTCCGTCTCCGAACAGGGCCGCGTTGCCGTTGCCCACCACGGTATCGATCGTGCCATCGGGTGTCACCCTCCGGACCCGGTTATTGGACGAATCCGCGATGTAGAGGTTCCCCTGGGCGTCAACCGCCACACTCGTGGGCGTATTCAACTCGGCCAGCGTGGCCGGGCCGCCGTCGCCCGAAAATCCCGGCAGCGCATTTCCGGCCACCGTCGTGATGGTTCCACCCGGGGAGATGCGGCGGATGCGATGATTCATCGTATCGGCGAAGTAGAGATTCCCGGCCGCGTCGATGGCCATTCCCGTCGGCGTGTTCAACTGAGCGCGCGATGCCGACCCGGTGTCGCCGGAGAAGCTGTTCGTACCGTTTCCGGCGGCCGTGAAGAGCGTCCCGTCCGGCGACACCCGCCAGACCCGGAAATCGCCCACGGTCAGGCCCGATCCCGACCCCACCGAACCTTCGGCGAAGTAGACGTTTCCGGCCGGACCCACCGCCACGCCCGTTGGCCCGTTAAGACGCACCTGGTTCGCCGGAGCGCCGTCGACGGGCGGCGCGAGCGATGCGCTGCCGGCCATCGTGTCGATGGTCCCGCCCGAGACTTTGCGAATGCGGCTGTCCCCCAGGTCGGCGATGTATACGTTGCCGCCGCGGTCCGCGGCCACATCGGTCGGGAAGAACAGGGTCGCGCCGGTGGCGGGGCCGCCATCGCCCGAAAAGCCGGGGTAACCGTTGGCTGCGAAGGTGCTCATGGTCCCGTCCGGCGCCACTTTGCGGACCCGGTTGTTGAACGTGTCGGCGATGTAGAGGTTGCCGGCCGCATCGGCCGCCACGCCCTCCGGCGCGTTCAGGTCGGCGCGGATCGCCGGACCGTTATCGCCCCCGTATCCGGCATATCCGCTGCCCGCCACCTTCACCACCGTGCCATCGGGAGCGATCCGGCGGATCACGTGGTTGCCGGTATCAGCTACGTAGAGATTGCCTGCTGCATCGAAGGCGAGGCCGGTCGGGCCGCTGAACCGTGCGGCAGCAGCCGGGCCTCCATCGCCCGAGTTGCCCGCCACGCCGGTGCCGGCGAAGGTGCTGATGGTGCCGGACGGGGAAACCCGGCGGATCAGGTTGGCGTTACGCTCGGTGAAGTAGAGGTTGCCGGCGGCGTCGAAGGCGATCCCGTCCGGAAAGTCGAGCTGCGCGTTCAATGCCGGTCCGCCGTCGCCGGTCAGGCCCTCGCGGCCGGTACCGGCGATGCGCGTGAGCATTCCTGTGGGGTCCACTTTGAAAATGCAGTGCAGGCTGCCGAAATAGATGTTTCCCGCCGAATCCACCGCGACGCGCGGAGGGTCGCCGATGGAGACTCCCGCAGCCTGCGCCGGGGTAAGCGGCGGAACGCCTCCGGCCAGGGTGGAGATCAGGTACTGCTGCCCCGAAGAACTTCCAACTACAACAAGGATAACGGCAAGAGCCCGAAACATCATGGTGACCTGTCGTTCTATGTTGTCACAAGACGGCCGGTTTTGCAGCGTGAAATTAGGTAGGTTCCCTATATCTGCCGGGCTAGGGAAATTCCACCATCCGCAGCCGGAGCGCCCGCAAGTCGCGGAGCAGAATGTCCGGCGTTTCGGCTATGAGCTCCTCCACCGGAGTGATTCCGGTTTGCACCGAGATGGCCCGGATGCGGTTGGCGCGCGCCGCCCGGATATCGGCGGGCGCGTCGCCCACCAGGGAGATGGGAGCGCCGCGCGCGATCCAGCCCCGATCGCGCGCCTCCCGGATCGCCAGGCGGGCCAGCCCCGACCGGGTGCGCGCCATCTCTCCGAACGCCCCGAAGCGGAAGAATTCCTTGAGCCCCGCGCGTTCGAGCTTGCGCCAGCCGATGCGCGTCAGGTTCCCTGTCACCAGCGCCAGCAGGGCGTCGCGGCGCGTGAGCTTTTCGAGAACCGGCGCGACGCCGGGGCAATGCTTGTCGTGGAGTGCCGGGCAGACCCGCAGATAAAACCGCTCCGCCGCGCGCCAGACCTCCGGCATGGTCTCGCGGATGCGCGCGCGCGTCGCGCCCGCCCGCCGCATCATGATGGCCAGGATGTCCGGATCGAGCATGCCCTGCACGGGGATGCCCTCCGTGGTGGTTTCGAGGCCCGTCACTTTGCGCACGCCGTAAACCAGCGCTTCCCGGTGGTGCGGCCCGGCGCGCCGAACCAGCGTGCCGTCGATGTCGAACAGAACCAGCGCCCGATAGGTCAAAACGTAATCATACGTCGATACAATGGGGGAGTGCAGCGTGCCAAGTTCCGCGTGGGCCTGATCCAGATGGCCTGCTCGAAGGACCCCAACGAGAATCTTGCCAAGGCCGAATGGCGCATCCGCGAGGCCGCGGGCCGCGGGGCCCAGATCATCAGTGTGCAGGAACTGTTCCGGTCGCAGTACTTCTGCCGCGAAGAGAGTGCGGACCTGTTCGACCTGGCCGAACCCGTCCCCGGACCCACCAGCGAGGCGTTTACGCGCCTGGCGGCCGAACTGGGGGTGGTGATCATCGGCTCGATCTTCGAGCGGCGCACCGCCGGGGTGTATCACAACACCGCGCTGGTGATCGATGCGGGCGGTGAGTTGCTCGGCAAGTACCGCAAGATGCACATCCCGGACGACCCGCTGTATTTCGAGAAGTATTATTTCACCCCGGGGGATCTGGGTTTTCGCTGCTTCGATACGCGCTACGCCCGCGTAGCCGCACTGGTGTGTTGGGACCAATGGTATCCCGAGGCTGCGCGCCTGGCCGCGCTGGGCGGAGCGCAGGTGCTTTTCTATCCGACCGCGATCGGCTGGCACCCATCCGAAAAAGCGGAGTACGGCGAGGCGCAGCACGATGCCTGGCGCACCATCCAGCGCGCCCACGCCATCGCCAACGGGCTTTATGTAGCTTCCGTCAATCGTGTGGGCTACGAAGGCCCGCCGGAGCACGGCATCGAATTCTGGGGCGGCTCGTTCGTGGCCGACCCGTTCGGCGTGGTTCTGGCCGAGGGTTCGCACGACCGCGAGGAGACGCTGATCGTGGAGTGCGACCCGCGCCGCATCGAGGAGGTGCGCCGTAACTGGCCGTTCCTCCGCGATCGCCGCATCGACGCGTACGCGCCCATCCTGAACCGGGTGATCGATTGAAATCGGAGACGCCGCGCGCCCGCGGCTTCCGCATGCCCGCCGAATGGGAGCCGCACGAAGCCACCTGGATCGCCTGGCCGCACAATCGCGACGACTGGCCCGGCCGCTTCGCGCCGGTCCCGTGGGTCTACGGCGAAATCGTGCGCAAACTGAGCCGCGTCGAGCGGGTGCGCATCCTGATCGAAGGGGCCGCACTCGAACGGCAGGCCCGCGCCCTCCTGCGCAAAGTGGGTGCGCGGATGGAAGCGGTCGAGTTCTTCCACTGCCCGACCAACCGGGTGTGGACACGCGACTACTGTCCCTTGTTCGTCAAGAACCGCAAAGGCGAGATGGCCGCTACCGCGTGGCGCTTCAATGCCTGGGCCAAGTATGACGACTGGCAGCTCGACGCCCGGGTGCCGGCGTTTGTCGCGAAAGCCCTCGGTGTTCCTCGATTTGTGCCGGATATGGTGCTCGAAGGGGGCAGCATCGATGTCAACGGCGCCGGGCTCCTTCTGACCACCGAAGAATGCCTGCTCAGCCCCGTGCAAGCGCGTAACCCCGGCTTGAGGCGCGCCGAAGTGGAGCGCAAGCTGCGCGACTTCCTGGGCGTGCGCCAAACGATCTGGCTGCGCAACGGCATCGCCGGCGACGATACCCACGGCCACGTGGACGACCTGGCGCGCTTCGTCTCGGCGGATACGGTCGTGGTGGCTTCGGAGACTGACCGCTCCGACCCCAATTACCAGCCCCTGCGCGAAAACGCCGCTATCTTGCGCGCGGCCGGCCTGCGCGTGGTGAAGCTGCCGATGCCGCGCCCGCTGGTCTTCGCCGGCCAGCGGCTGCCCGCCAGCTACGCCAATTTCTATATCGCCAACCAACTGGTGCTGGTTCCCACGTTCAATGACCCGAACGACCGAATCGCGCTCAATACGCTGGCGCGCTGTTTCCCCGGGCGCGAAGTCACCGGGATCGACTGCACGGAGCTGATCTGGGGCCTGGGCGCGTTGCACTGCATGACTCAGCAGCAGCCGGCGCTCCACTTTGCCGACCCGACCCGTCCCTAATCCACTCGCAGTGCTTCCACCGGGTCCACGGAGGCCGTCCGCAGCGCCGGTATATAGCTGGCGAGCGCCGCGGCCAAGGCCAGCGCCAGGGGCACGGCCACGAAAGTCACAGGGTCGAGCGGGCTGATCTCGAACAACAGAGATGACATCAGGCGGGTGCCCAGCGCCGCCGCGACGAGCCCGCAGACGACTCCGATCGCGGCGAGCGTCAGTCCGTGAGTCACAAAGATGCGCGTAATCTCATGCTGCGTGGAGCCCAACGCAACGCGAATGCCGATCTCCCGCGTGCGCTGCGTGACCGAGTAGGAGATCACGCCGTAGATCCCGATGAGGCCCAGCAGCAGCGCCATGCCGCCGGCGATCGCCAGCATCACCAGCGTGAAGGAGGTTCGCGACATGGATTTCCGGTAGGACTCTTCGAGCGTGTGTACTTGCGCCAGCGGCAGACTCGGATCGACCGACCACACCGCCCGTCGCACTTCTTCCAGGAATCCGCTGGTGCCCGCTCGCGGGCTGCGGACGACTACCTTCACATAGCGCGCCACCCACGTTTTCTGGTCGCCGAACTGATTCATCAGAGAAGGCCAAAAGACGATGGCGGGCGCCTTTTGATCGACGCCGTCCTCACGCTCGTCGCTCACCACTCCAACCACCTCGCGCCACTCCGATTTCTCGATGGCGCGAAGCCGTTTCCCGATGGCCGCCGACGGACTGTGCCAGAACTCGCGCGCCAGGTTCTCGGAGACCAGTACCACGTTCCGCTTCTCGTACAGATCGGTCCAGGTCAGGTCCCGGCCCGCCAGCAGAGTGTTGCCCATGACACGCGGCATGCCTGGCGAAACCATCTTGAAGGTGCGGAGGGGCGGTAGTGTCGATTCGCTGTAGACGTGATCCTCGGCGTAGACCGGATCGTGCCAGCCGCCGCCGTCCATCGGAATCCGCGTGCTGTACGCCGCCGAGGATACGCCCGGAACGGCCGCGAGTTTGTCTAGAATGGCCTGTTGCATGCGAACGACGGCGACGGGGTCCGGGACCTGCGTGCTCGGAATGCTGATGGCGAATGTCTGGATCTGCTCCGGATTCGTAAATCCCGGCGGCACGTTGCGCAACGCCTGAAAGGTCCGGATCATCAATCCGGAACCGACCAGCAGCATGAGGGCCAGCCCCACCTGCACCACCACGAGCACGTTGCGGATGCGCTGGCGTTCGCGGCTTGTGCTCAGCGACCGGCCGCCCGCACGCAACGCGGACGCCACTGGGGAGCCCGCGTAGCGGAAGATGGGCGCCACTCCGAACAACAGCGCGGCCAGCACCGAGATCGCGAGCGTAAACAGCAGCACGTTGCCGTCGAGGCCGATCTCGCTTCGCCGCGGCAGGCTGTCGGGCGCCATCACGGCCAGCAGGCGGGTGGCTCCGTATGCCAGACCGAGTCCCGCGACGCCGCCCAACGCGGCGAGCGTTGCGCTCTCGAGCATCAGCGCGCGGGCGATCTGCCCCCATCCTGCGCCCAGGGCCACCCGGATCGAAAGCTCATGGTGACGGCCTTCCGTGCGCACCAGCAGCAGATTCGCCACGTTGGCGCAGGCGATGATCAGCACGATCCCGATTGTGCCCATGAGGACCCACAACACCTTGCCGATGTCGCCCACCATATCCTGCTTCAGCGACCGGAGCGCAGGCGAAAGCCGCGCCGCGGTGAACATCTGCGGGCTGGTCCCCGGGTATGCGGGGAAGCCGCCGATCGCGACTGGGATCAGCCGCGCGATGTCGGCATTCGCCTGGGATATGGTGACACCCGGTTTCAGGCGCGCGACGCCCTGATAGCTGAAATTTCCGAGATAGACCTTGTTGCGGTCTTGCTGCATCGGAACGAAGATATCCGCCTTGCGATCCAGAAATCGGAAGCTGGCCGGAAGCACTCCGACAATCTCCCGGGCCTTCCCGTCCATCAGGACCCGGCGCCCCAGGGCGGAAGGACTCCCGCCAAACCGTCTCTGCCAGTAGCTGTAGCTAATGATGGCGGTCTCAGGGCTACCCGCGGCATCGTCGTGTCCGGAAAACAGGCGGCCCAGCACTGGTTTCACGCCCAGCAGCGGCAGGACGGCGGCGGTGACGTCCAGGCCGGCGACCTGTTCCGGCTCCGCCAGACCGGTCACACTGAAACCGTCGTCTTGCCAGATTCCCACATCTTCGAGCGTGCGATTCTGTTCCCGGTAGGTAAAGTACAGGAACGGCGCCATGCCGACGCTGGGCAGGTTAACCCCCGGCGCGTGATGGTCGACGGCGATCAGGCGGTCCGGATCGGTGTACGGCAGGGGTTTCAGCAGAATGCCCTCGATCACGCTGAAGATGGCCGCATTTGCTCCGATCCCGAGCGCCAGTGTAAGCACGCTGGTAAAGGTGAACATGGGCGACTGCAGCAGCCGCCTTAGGACGTGTCGGAACCGCATGTAAATTCATACGCCGGCGAGGCTTGATCGTTCGCATTTTTTCTCGCGGCGCAAGAGGCGCGTCCCCGTATTTTTTCGTATGCGGCTCAGTCAGATTGAACGCGCGTCCTCACACCACATTCGAGGGCTGGCCAGGTTGCCACAGGGCTAAGTCCAATGCTCGGATGACAATCCCTAGGAGCCCCGCAGGGTACCTATATGGTTGTAGCAGTTCAATCTCTACTGCGCTGGGTGCCATTGGGTGTTGGCTGCTGCCGGGCTGTGCCGGGTCGGCGGGTAGCATTCGGGTAGCAATCGCGTTGGCCAAATCGGACCGAATTCAGAACAATTGGCTCGGTACAGAACAAGAACCGAGTTCCAGGGTGGCCGTCCATGTGGCAGTCGACTTGGGATCACCTGAGCGGTCCCATAGAACTCTTCCAAGAAAAGGTTCGGCTTGGAAGCCGCACGGAAACGTCCCTTTGGCCTACCGTCGCATCTCGGATGCTCACACGACTATTGGATGTC
The DNA here is from genome assembly GCA_963778675.1 of Bryobacterales bacterium. Taxonomy (GTDB): domain Bacteria; phylum Acidobacteriota; class Terriglobia; order Bryobacterales; family Bryobacteraceae; genus CAWCDJ01. Next base: position 10,821 of record CAVZVI010000013.1, on the reverse strand, counting down.
ACGCCGTGTCTCACTTGATTGTGATCCAAAGCTCCTGTTCCACTGGCACTCCGTCCACGGTCACCGTCAGCCGTACATCCCCAGAGACTCCCACTGGCACCACCACATTGAACTGATACAGCCCGACATATCCGCCCGCCGGTCCACCGTACTCCACAGTCACAGGTACATCGCCGAACCGAACCTCCAGGTTTGGAAGCTTTGCAGCCTGACCCGCGATTTGCCCCGCCGGAGTCGCCGGCACCGTCGCTCCAAATCCGACGCCGTACAGAAGCAGACGATCTCCCGCCGTAGCCGGGCGGAACGGCGCGCCGGCAATCAGTCCGTCGGGTCCGACGTACGTCCCGTCCGCGAATAACGCGGTGACGTATTGCAGGTCGCCCCTGCGGAACGACGCCGGAGCAAGCAGGCTCGGCGCCCGCGCCGCGCCCGCAACTTTAAACGCGTCGCTTGTTCCATTGTTGTTGGAGACCACGATCGAAACGTCTCCCACGCCGATGCCATCCGGCGCTACGCAGTTGATCTGCCCCGGACTCACCAGGCTCAGGAATGCCGGTATCCCGTTCATCAGAACGCGCGTTCCACCGAGCGCCACCGGCGCCACGTTGTTCTGGAAATCTTTGCCGGCCCATTGGACCGTGTCTGTCGCGAGGTTGGCGCCGTATACCTCCATCCAGCCGCCTGGAGCCACCTTCGCCGCGCCGCCGAATTGGCTGAGCGAGATCGCAGCCGTGACCAGTGGCAAGTTCAGCATTCCCCTGCCGCCCGACAACCCGTTGGTCACATCGATCAGGACTGGCGGAAGACCATCGACAGTGGCGGTTACCACCGCGGCTGCGCCCCCCAATGTGACGTCCACGGACGCGATACCGTGCGCGTCCGTGATCGCGGATGCCGCGCTCAACTGGGCGCTCGCCGGCGTAATCGAAAACTGTACCCTAATTCCATCCAGAGGCGCGTGGTCCGACGCAATCACCCGCACCTGGGCCGGAACCGTTCCCGACGCCGATGCGGTGGCGTTGAGAGCCTCCATTGAGACGGCCATGACCGGGCTCAGACTGCGGATCGTGTGGTTGGCGCTGTCTGCGACGTAGACTGTTCCGTCCGCCCCTGCCGCAATTCCTAACGGCGTGTTCAGCAGCGCCAACCGTCCATCCACACCGTCTGCGGTGTATCCGGCATCGCCGGAACCGACTACCGCATCCAATGCCCCAAGTGTCGTGAAACTCAGAACCTGGTTTCCGGCCGTGACCACGGCGCGGTTGGCCGGGTCGATCGTCAAACCCACGCCCGCGGCCAGGAAAGTTGACAGAACCACGGTGGAGATCGTGCCTTTCTGCCTGTCCACTTGGCGGATGTTACGGTTGCCCGAATCCAAAATGTAGACATTCCCCGTGGCGTCTTCCGCCAGCGCTTGTGGGAGGAACAGCACCTTGGCCACTGCCGGCCCCCCGTCACCTCCCGACCCCGTTGAAGTACCGGCGACAGGCCCCTCCGGGACGATGCCCTGGCCGGTCACGACGTCCCGACCGACCACCCAGACCCGAGCATTCCCAAACTGTCTATCGAGCAGATAGATTCGCTGCTCATCGCGGCTGAGGAGGATATCGCTGTAGGAATAAGATATGCGCTGCCGTCCCTGAAGGGGATCAGACGGACCACGTACATACAAACCCTGCGTGGTGATCCAGTAAGTGTAGCCCTTGGTGTCAGCCGCTGCGGCGATCAGTCCCGGCAACTGGCAGGTGCCCCGGATGCCCGCAAGCGTCACGATGCGACCAGCGGTATCCACGCGCCGTATCAGGCAGTCGCCCGAGTCGGTGATAATCAGGTCCCCGAGCGAATCCAGTTTCAGACTGGTCGGCCGGTTCAACATCGCTTGGCTCGCCGGTCCGCCATCACCGTTGTTGAGAGTCGCTCCGCCGGCGATCGTCGAGATCACTCCATTCGAGCCGATCCGTCGGATTCGATTGTTTGCGGTGTCGGCTACAACCAGCCCGCCCGAGTCCACCGCGATGTGGTTCGGATTCGCTAGCTCCGCCTGCAACGCGGTCCCGTTGTCTCCCGAATACCCTTGCGTGCCGGTGCCGGCGACGAGCGAGATCTGACGGCTGGAAAACTCCAGCATCCGGACGGTATCCGTGTCTTCATCGGTGAAGTACAGTGCTGTTCCCGCCCCGTTCAGCGCCATCCCGGTACAGGCGTAGATCCGAACCTGGGAGGCATCGCCCGTGTGCGCAGTGGCCTGAAGCAAACCGGCCACGGTACTTACGACCCCGCCGCTGATCCGCCGGATGCGTCCGTTGCCAAGCTCGGAGAAATAGACGTCCCCATTGGCGCCGATGGCCAGTGCCGCGGGGCGGTTCAATTGCGCCGCGGTGGGAGCGCCACCATCGCCGGCGAATCCCGCGACGCCGGTGCCGGCGATCGTGGTCACGCGGCCATCCGCTGCGGACAGCCGCCGGATGCGGTGGTTGCCGGTATCGGCGATGATCAGGTTGCCTACCCCGTCCACAGCGAGCCCAAGTACCTCACTGACGCTACTCGCAGGGCCGGTGTTCCCGTCGCCATTAAAGCGATTTTGCCCGTCGCCGACGACGAGCGTAATAATACCAGTGGTAAGGTCGATCCGTCGCACCCGGTAGGCGATCGGTTCTCCGACATAGAGGTACTTGTCGCCGTCGAGAGCGAGCGTACGCGGATACTGAAGTTGGGCCTTGGTGGCCGGACCGCCGTTTCCGCTCGATCCGGCGGTTCCCGTGCCGGCAATCACAGTCGCGCGGCCCGCAGGCGTCACTCTTAAGACCCGATGATTTCCGTAGTCGGCGACATACAGGTTGGCCAAACTGTCCCGCGCCACGCCGATCGGCGAACTGAGCGTGAGGTCGGTCGCGGCCACGTCGCTTCCCGCCGGTCTCGGAACTCCGGCAAATGAGGTTACGCGGTACGCTCCCGTCCCCTGAGCCAAGGCCAGCATTGACGTGAGAATCGCGCCTGCCAGAACACGAAAACCCGTCTTTGAGTGTGTCATCTTTTCGTTCATACAACTGCCCCCTCAACGAGACACGCATCTGATGCGGCAAATCGTCACGATGCCGAATAACGTGGTCGCCGAAACTGCAAATGTCTATTCAATGTTTCCGCCGTAATCCCGCTGAAGAACAGCCGGTCGGTGGCCGAAGCTGTGGAGTTTGCGATGACTTGGCCGTCGTAATCGTTGCCGCTCACATCCGTACTGACCCCGAAGGATCCCATGCTGGTCGCCAGCGCGTTCCCAGTCGCGCTGAAGTCCGGGCCGTACGCCTGCCTCGTCAGGAGTGCAGTCGAGTTCACGGCGGAGTTACACGATCCCGCGGCGCAGGCCAGTGTGCTGATGCTCGAGGCCGCCGTAACGCCGGTCCCGCCCGCCATTACGAAACCCAGAAGCACCCAGTTTATGAGGTATGTCCTCGGCCCCACTAATCCCGCGGCCCCGGATTTCGCCAGGCGGACATACTGCCATTCGCGTTTAGTAAACACCGAATGATCTTAAAGCGAGTCACAACAAGCTAGCATCACCCAATTAGGTGATTTTTCTAGTCAACTGGACGACGCGCGGGACTAGTACTTTCAGTTCCGCCGGACGTTTCACGCCTGCCTTGGTCATAGTCTTCTTGATTTGGCTTCACACGGTGTGAATGGAGGCGTCCGGTCGGATAGGCATTACTCGATTGAGTGATCTTCGATCTTCTGCTGGCAAACCCGCATCACCAGGACGGCGAGTTCCGCCTGGCGTTTGACATCGGCCTTGGCCAGAGCCTGCTTGAGATGGCTGCGGACGGTGTGAATCGAGACGTGCAAGCTCCCCGCTGCCTGGGCGAGACTCTCGCCCGTTGCTAGCCGGCACGCGAGACCGGCCTCGGCGGCCGTCATAGCGAAGAGCATCCGCAGGGGAGCGGGGTCGAACTCAACGCAGGTCCCCGAATCGCGCAGGTAGATCACTGCGCTCGGCTGGTTCGCGCCTACCTGGCCCACCTCTGGAGGGGAAATTCGAAGCACGACGGCAACGGTCGGCTGGTGACCGTTGCCGCCCTTTCCTTGAAGAACGAAAGACTCCGGCTTATGAACCGTCAATCCGGTAACCTTCAGCGCCTCGCGCAATCGCCGGCCGTCGGCGGGATCGGTGGCCTCGAGCCGACCATCTGATTGGCGCAGGACCTGGCCGGACTCGAGCATGATGCGCGCCCGCTGGTTGGCGGCCAGCAATGTGCCCTCTGCCGAGACGATCATGACGCCCTGGACGATGTCGTCGAAAAACCGAAGCAACGCGTCCCGCTCACTAGCGACTCTCGTGCGCCAACCATGAATCCGCACCGCGCGGTCCAGGTGTGGTACCAGGCTCTGCCAGAGCGCCTTCTCCTCGTGTCGCAAGGGCCCTCGTTCCTTGGGCCTTAACGTGGACACACCGGCGCTTTCGGTCTCGGTCATCTGGAGCATCACTCCGCCGCCGTAATGCCATTTGTACGGTAGCAGCAACCTGCCATACCACGGATCCTGCTCCAGAATCTCATCGGGACAAATCGATTCGGACGGCACCACGATTCCGATCGGCGCGGTGGCCAGATCCATCCTGGAGACCCACGGGTCCCGGTAATCGGACGCAGCCATCATCCGCATCACTTCCGCCGGGATTCCGTAAGAAACGCTCACGTGCACGTCGTACGGACGCTTCTTGTTGGCTATCCAGAAAGCCGCATGCGTGCAGTTCATATGACGCGCGAACGCTTCGAGGAACGGCTTCCAACCGTGTTCTTCGTCGAGGCACCGTAATCAGACGTGAGTTCGCGCGCGTAGAGAGCGCCAGCTTCACATGCTACACTAGCTATCAACCCATCATTCTTCTTCTTGCTTCCACCGCTATCACTTGCACGGCTCGATACGTCAGAGTGCGCCCGAGAGTCTTCGAACGGTTTTGATTCGGTTTTGATTCGAGGTGCGTTGTCCATCCGCTATGCTACGCTGTCCGAATCCAATTCCCGTGCAGCTAACTTAAACATAGATTCGCAATGCCTCATCGTGGTCTTGCCCGCCGCGTCCCAGCGCCCACTCCCGAAGCAGCTCATCAACAACGCACCACATACTGTTTGCCGTCACACTGGATGCGCCAGCCCCTCAGTCTATCATCGGTGATCGATCCGTGTCTCGCCCACGTCGTGATTCCTCGCAGAATCGTGGCCAAGCTCCTCTGAGATGCCTGTCTCATATCGCGAGATCTGCCGTCATACTATATCTCCGCTCGTCGATCCCCCAAGTGTGCCTTTGAAGAACACCCGCCGATAATGCAGACCATCCTGGTAGTGAGCGACATTGAAAATCGGAATGCCAGCTGTTCCGCATCTCACTCAAGCAAGCACAACGATCTTAAATATCGACGCGAAGGCTCGCCCTGGTGCCCTCATGCCGCGATGGTTGCAGGCTCACAGCGTGCGCGTTTTCCGCCTTCCACTTCCTCATGAATAACATCATATCAAAAGCCGCGAGCAGCCATGGCCGCTCAGGAGCAGCAACCCCAGAGCTAGCCCCTGGAATAATCATAGCCGTTTGGATGTAAGATGCGCGCCAAACCACTTGTCCGCTGCTGTCCAGAATTACCGCGCCCCCTGAACTGAATGTTCCCGAACGTGCCGTTGCGTGCAGATTCGAGGCGGTTCCGCCGCATGAGTAAAACGCGTCTAACAGTTCGCCAATTCCACGAGATCCCGTAAAGAATCAAAACGTTGCGATTCACCGATGTCGTCGCCAATACTCCATTGTCGTTTCATCCCATCGAAGACTCACTACTTCCTACAGTAAGATCCATACAACTTTGAATAGCTTCTCGGGCTGTCCCGTTGGAGGTTGGTAACGCGTTGAGCCCGATCGTACCGTCCATTTTCACTTGTAGCTGAGAAGCCCGAAGCTGACCGCCACTCACAAAACCGTATCATTACTGATTGCAGCACTTCTCCGCTCACGCCTCCTCCTGCAAATAATGTAGGATTCGCATTCCTCCTGCTGCCGAATAGTCTAATCGCAAAATTCCGGGAGTGACATCCAAAAGCAGATCAGTAAACCCGTAAAGTCCGTGTAGAAACAGCACCGTAATTTGTCCAAAATAACGTGCTGGCGCGCTGGACTATCAATCTGGTGTTCGCTGCTAGTCCCGTCCCCTGAACGTAACCCTGATGCTCGATGCTTGAGCCGTCATCGCGAAAGCGCTGCGCGAGAATCCATCCGACGCATGCGCACTGCGAGCGTGCAGAAATCAAGTTCACCATTACAGATTCCTCCCCATCGATCAAATTTTCTGCCAACACAAAGCCCAGAACCACCCAGCTTATACGATGTCCCTACCCTCTAATCCCGCAGCCCCGAATTCCCCAAACCGACAAACTGCCATTCGCGTTGTAAACACCGAATGATCTTAAGCGAGTCACAACAAACTAGCATCACCCAATTAGGTGATTTTCTCTAGTCAACTGGACGACGCGCGGGACTAGTACTTTCAGTTCCGCCGGACGTTTCACACCTGCCTTGATCATAGTCTTCTTGATTTGGCTTCACACGGTGTGAATCGAAGCGTCCGTCGGATAGCATTACTCGATTGAGTGATCTTCGATCTTCTGCTGGCAAACCCGCATCACCAGACGGCGAGTTCCGCCTGGCGTTTGACATCGGCCTTAGCCAGAGCCTGCTTGAGATGGCTGCGGACGGTGTAATCGAGACGTGCAAGCTCCCCGCTGCCTCGGCGAGACTCTCGCCCGTTGCTAGCCGGCACGCGAGACCGGCCTCGGCGGCCGTCATAGCGAAGAGCATCCGCAGGGGAGCGGGGTCGAACTCAACGCAGGTCCCCGAATCGCGCAGGTAGATCACTGCGCTCGGCTGGTTCGCGCCTACCTGGCCCACCTCTGGAGGGGAAATTCGAAGCACGACGGCAACGGTCGGCTGGTGACCGTTGCCGCCCTTTCCTTGAAGAACGAAAGACTCCGGCTTATGAACCGTCAATCCGGTAACCTTCAGCGCCTCGCGCAATCGCCGGCCGTCGGCGGGATCGGTGGCCTCGAGCCGACCATCTGATTGGCGCAGGACCTGGCCGGACTCGAGCATGATGCGCGCCCGCTGGTTGGCGGCTAGCAATGTGCCCTCTGCCGAGACGATCATGACGCCCTGGACGATGTCGTCGAAAAACCGAAGCAACGCGTCCCGCTCACTAGCGACTCTCGTGCGCCAACCATGAATCCGCACCGCGCGGTCCAGGTGTGGTACCAGGCTCTGCCAGAGCGCCTTCTCCTCGTGTCGCAAGGGCCCTCGTTCCTTGGGCCTCCCCGTGGACATACCGGCGCTTTCGGTCTCGGTCATCTGGAGCATAACCCCGCCGCCGTAATGCCATTTGTACGGTAGCAGCAACTTGCCATACCACGGATCCTGCTCCAGAATCTCATCGGGACAAATCGATTCGGACGGCACCACGATTCCGATCGGCGCGGTGGCCAGATCCATCCTGGAGACCCACGGGTCCCGGTAATCGGACGCAGCCATCATCCGCATCACTTCCGCCGGGATTCCATAAGAAACGCTCACGTGCACGTCGAACGGACGCTTCTTGTCGGATATCCAGATCGGCATCGAACAACAGGTCTGAGATTCGTGGGAACCACTTCCGGGTCTCCTTCTCGATGTAGTCTTCGAAATCCTGGGTGGTTGTGAAACACCGGAAACCGGCCCGGCTCGCGATCCTCACGGTTTGCCGGTACTAAATCGTGGTATCCGAAGGACGTTCGGCAGGCTCATCCGACTGGTTCCGGACCGCACCAGGTCCCTTGGGCAAAACTCGCACAGCGGAGCGGCTGATCGGTCGGGCTGCGACCCGCGGGTAGCATTCGGGTAGCAAAAACGGGTATTTACCGAGTTCAGGAGTCCGTTGTGGCCAGCCTGCCACGGGGATTAGAGCTGCAAGTTATTGATGCGATTGGGACTGGCGGAGAGGGGGGGATTCGAACCCCCGGTAGACTTTAAAGGCCTACGACGGTTTAGCAAACCGCTGCTTTCGACCACTCAGCCACCTCTCCGCGAGATGTCGTGATCTCAGAAGCATCGTACCATACCGCGCCGCGGTTTGACCCCTTGGGCGGAGGAGATTACAATTGATAGGCAGCCCATACGCGCCCGTAGCTCAGCTGGATAGAGCGTTTGCCTCCGGAGCAAAAGGTCGGTGGTTCGAATCCACTCGGGCGTACCACATTCCAAAGAACTTATTGGGTCTTCGCTTTACTTTTTCCCCAGCAACTTCCCCAGCAATTTCGGCTATGTTGAGCGCTTTCGATGCGGCATCTGCGCCAGCCTCGCCGGTCCGAACAGCTCCCTATCGAGTTTTTCCACACGCGCTTTCTGTTCGGCGGGGATTGCTTTCAGGTAGTGCCGCTTGGTGGTTTCGACGCTGGAGTGCCGCAGTTGCCCCTGAGCGGCGGCTTCGTCCCGGAGGTAGGTGGCACAGGTGCGGCGCAAACATCGCAGGTCGATCCGGCCGACCCCAGCGGCCTTCGCCAATTGCGCAAGATCGCGCTTGACGTAGTTGTTCGGCCGGAGCGGCCCACCGCCCCGGCTCGCTGGGAACAGCCAGCCTTCGGGCGGTATGCACTGGTCGCGAATCCACGCTCGCAACTCCGATTCCAGTTTTGTAGGGAGCGAGACGTACCCGTACGAGTCTCTCGTCTTTGGCTCACCTACGAACGCGGACCCTCGTTCGGCTTGCTTTAAAGCCTCGTCGACCCGAAGGCGTCCCGGTTCGACATCGTTCGCACGAAGGGCGAAGGTCTCTTGTGGGCGGAGACCGCAGGAACCAAAGATCCGCAGGATGATCCGGTCCCGTTGCCCAGCGGCTTGGAAGAGTTTACGGACCACGGCCTGATCCAGATACGTGTCGTCCACTTTGCGAATCCGCTTCGGCATCGTGATGCGACGCGCCGGGCTCCTGTCCAGGATCTTGTCCTCAACGGCCAACTCGAACAGCGCCTTGAGGTGCGTTCGAGCCTTTTTGATCGCGGAGTGGCTGCGACCGGCCTTGGCCAGGGCGTTGAGCAAACCCTGGAGTTGACTAGCCGTGACTGCGGTGGCGCGCGACTGGCCGATGGCCGGAAGAACACATGTTTTGAACGTTGAAACGAGCGCGCCGTCCATGATCTTCGACCAGCGTTCCGCTTTGATTGCGCGGTATCGATCCCAGAGTTCCGCGACGGTAGGATTCGTAAATGGGGCTGCGCCCTTTCCTTTCAACTCTGCCCGCACCTGACGCAGTTTGGCCATGGCGTTCGGACGGCTGTCACCGATCTCTTTGACCGGGCCGAGGACCTTTTCGCGAGTGCGGCGGCGTTCCCGGTCGATGATCTTGCGTATGAAGTCTGAAGTCATGGCCTCTCGCTCGCCGTCGGGATTCTCGACGCCGCAGAGCAATCGTAAGGCGTTCGATGCAACGCGCAAAAAGCCGGAATGGCATTTTTGTCAGCCGAGGGAGCTTGGGGTATTAAAAAGGTCAGAGAGCGGCCTAATGCCTTCGATCCGGGCCAGGAATCATTCCGTCGCAGGTGTGCACCGACAAATGTCCGCACGGTACCGTTTGTCAGAAGAACTCCGCAGTCGGCAACTCCCGGGGACTCGTGGCTGGAGCGAAAGCGGCAAGCAATTGGCCACAGAGCCGACAGCGTGGGCGCGAATGGCGTCGCGCTCGTCGTCATGGCCCGTAAGCGGCGTTCGGGAAGGGCTTGATGCCCTCTTGTCGATGCGACAGCCGGACGGGCTCTGGTCGGCTTTTGCTGACTCGACGGATCGGAGTCTCTGGGCAACGGCACTCGCTCTAAATGCTCTGATTTCGTTACCGGCGCCGGTGCCGGCGGTAGCCGCTCCCCTCGATGCGCTGGTTCAATGCTGCCCACTGGAGGCGTCGTGGCTTGTACGCCTCAAGTTCCGGTATTCGGATCGGCAGGTTCGGTTCGACCCCGCTAAGTATGGTTGGAGTTGGGTACCGGGCACGGTGAGCTGGGTCGTGCCGACCTCCATGGCGCTCATCACGTTGGCACGAGCGCGGAACCGAGGATTGATCGGCGGTCGTGTTTTAGAGAGCCGGCTACAACTCGGCACGGAAATGCTTCTCAATCGTGCGTGCCCTGGCGGTGGATGGAATGCGGGCAATCCTGTCGTATACGGCGTTCCACTGCGTCCGCACGTCGATGCGACGGCTATCGCGCTCGCCGCGCTCCGAATGCGTTACCAGCACCTGACGGTAAGCGCTTCGCTCGATTGGCTGCTCACACAGACACCGTGTCGTTCTCCGTATAGCCTGGCTTGGCAGACGATTGTGCTCGACCTGTACCGCGATGTGCGCACGGACCTCGCGCCAACGATCTGCGCGGCTCAAGAGCGTCTTGCTGCGTGCATCGGTGACCCGCAAGACGTCCACGATACGTCCACAATCGCTCTCGCCGCTATTGCACTCGGCCTCGAAACCGGTGCCCTGCTCCACCACTCGCGGACTACGACTCCGGCGATATGACTGCAATACCCCGTGCGAATTGATTCGGCTGAAACGCGCTTGGTGATTGCGAACGTCTCCGAGTCACCCCCCGGCCCCTTCAGATTCTGAGTCCCCACAACCACCAAGTCAGCTTGAACCCGCGCTTGAGTGCGTCCGCAAGTACCTCGATCGCCTGGTCGATCTCTGACGTACCTGGCTGGCGGTGATGATGGCCCTGGCGACGACGATCAGCAAGAGAGTCCGAGTGGCGACTCTCTCGACCAGCACTCCGCTAC
>CAVZVI010000012.1:0-180437 GCA_963778675.1 Bryobacterales bacterium | reverse complement strand
GCGCACCAGCACGTCGCCGTACCACGCGTCGCGGTAGCGCCCGGCGTATTCCGCCAGCGGCAGCGACGGCTTCGAAGCAGCATTTCGCTGCGGCGGTGCCGGCTCCTTCGGAACGGTTTCGCGGAGCGCGGAAATCCAGTCGGTTTCCGGCGCGCCGAGGTAATGGTCCACGATGGTGTAGGCGATGGCCGCGTGCGCCGCGGTGGCTTCCTGGTTGGTCAAGACCACGACCCCCAGTTGTAGTTCGGGAATCAGCGTGGTGCGGGACACATACCCGGCCAGGCTGCCCGTGTGGTAAACCATCTTCTTTCCGCGCCAGTCGCGCAGCATCCACCCCAACCCGTAAGCGCTGAACATGGGCTCGAGCGCCGCCGGAGCGCCCTTCGGCAGGTCCCGGATGGGTAAAATCGTCTGCGCCGACCACATCTCCTTCGACTGCGCTTCGCTGAACAGCCTCCCGCCGGGATACGCGCCGCGGCCGAGCTGCGCGATCATCCACTTCGCCAGGTCGGCCGCGCAGGAATTGATCGATCCCGCCGGCGCGTTGTTATCGTGGTCCGTCTGCGCCAGCGGCACCAGTTTGCCGTCGGCCCGGGCGTGCGGCGCCGCCACGTCAGCCGCCGCAATCAATTCGCGCGTGCTGGCGTTGGTGTGGGTCATGCCCAGCGGCGCGAAGATGCGCTCGTGTACGAACTCCTCCCAGCTCTTGCCGGTGACGCGCGGAATCATCTGGCCGGCCACCAGGTAGAGCAGGTTGTCGTAGGCGTACCGGCTGCGGAAGCTGCTGGCGGGTTTGAGAAAGCGCAGCCGGCGGATGATCTCCGCACGCGTGAAATCGGTGGCCGGCCAGAACATCAGGTCCCCCGCGCCCAGCCCGAGGCCGCTGCGGTGCACCAGCAGATCCCGGATGGTCATCTCGTGCGTGACGTAGGGGTCGTACATCTGAAACTCGGGCATGTGATCGATGACGCGATCGTCCCAGCGGATCTTGCCCTCGTCCACGAGCATGGCCAGCGCCGCGGTGGTGAAGGCTTTCGTATTCGACGCGATGCGAAACTGCGACTCCGGCGTGACCGCGGCGGGTTCGCCCAGCTTCCGTATGCCGTAGCCCTTCGCCAGCACCACGTGCCCGTCCTTCACCACGGCCACCGCGATGCCGGGAACCTCGAACTCGCGGCGCGCGCGCTCCACGGTCCGGTCGACGTAGTCCTGGGCCGCCGCCGCGCAAACGCAGAGCAGCAGCAGGCTACTTCTCGTGCAAAAGCTGGTCATAGACCTCCCGCTTCGACAGCCCGCGGCGGCGCGCCACCTGCTTGATGGCGTCCATGCGGGGCGTGCCGGCGCGAATCAGCGTATCCACCGCGTCCTCGACGGGTGTGTCGTCGGCAGGGGGCCGGCCGCCCTTGCCGATCAGGATGGTGAATTCGCCTTTGATCGAATCCCGCTCCGCCAGCCGCGCGCGAATTTCTTCCGCGGTGCCGCGCAGGAACTCCTCGTGAATCTTGGTGAGCTCGCGCGCCACCACCACGGGCCGCGGGCCCAGCACCTGCTGAATCACCTCCAGGCTTTCGAGGATGCGGTGCGGCGCTTCGTAGAAGATCAGGGTGGCGGTCTCCTGCGCCAGTGCTTCGAGGGCTTTGACACGCTGCCCTGGCTTGTGCGCCAGGAAGCCTGCGAAGTGGAACGCGTCAGTGGGAAGCCCTGCCGCCGCCAGCGCGGTCAACGCGGCCGAGGGCCCCGGAATCGGGTGCACCTCGATTCCCTCCTCGATGGCCGCCCGCACCAGCCGGTATCCCGGGTCGGAAACCAGGGGCATCCCGGCGTCCGACACCAGCGCGAGCGTTTCGCCCGCGCGCAGCCGCGCCGCCAGCTCCCCGGTTCGTTCCGCCTCGTTGTACTCGTGGTAGCTCACGGTGGGTTTCTGAATCCCGTAGTGCTCCAGCAGCTTGCGGGTCTGCCGCGTATCTTCGCAGGCGATCGCATCCACCTTGCCGAGCACCTCCACGGCCCGGTAGGTGATATCCGCGAGATTGCCGATAGGGGTCGCCACGATGTAGAGTACGCCGGACATAGTTTGAGTATAGAAGCCCTGGCGTAGACTATTGAAAAGCGCCCGCAGCCCGACGGCGCGCGACGAGGGGATTATGCGAACGATTGCGCTCTGTCTGTTTCCATTCAGCCTGGCCATGGCCCAGCACCATATGGCGCCGCCGCCGGCCGAGAAACCCGTAGTTCTCTATAAGGGTCTGGGAACCTGGCACCATCCCATCGCCACGACCAGCGCCGACGCCCAGAGGTTCTTCGACCAGGGGCTGGCGCTTCTGTATGGCTTCAACCGCTACGAAGCCCAGCGCTCGTTCCGCAAGGCGGCGGAGCTCGATCCGAATGCCGCCATGGCCTGGTGGGGCCTGGCCATGTCGTTCGGCCCTTATATCAACATGGATGGCGACCCCACCTACGATCCGAAGCAATCCTGCGCCGCGGTGGAGCAGGGGCTCAAAATCGCCGGCGCCCCGGAGCGCGAGAAAGCCTGGCTGCAAGCCGCCGCCACACGCTGCCCGGACGACCGTCCGCAGCCTTATATCGACGCCATGAAGGCGCTGTCAGAACGGTGGCCGGACGATCTCGATGCCGCCACCTTCTACGCGGAGAGCCTCCTCCTCCCGCCGCGCTGGCATTGGTACGCGGCCGACGGAACGCCGGCGCCCGGCGTGGCCGAAGCGGAGCACGTGCTCGAGCGCGTCCTGCGCCGCTGGCCCGACCACGCCGGGGCGAACCACTACTACATCCACGCCGTGGAATCGTCGCGCACCCCGGAACGGGCGGTAGCCAGCGCGCAGCGGCTCATGGGTCTGATGCCGGAAGCCGGCCACATCGTCCACATGCCGGCGCACATCTGGCTGGTCCTCGGCGATTGGGACCTGGCCGCCGGCGTCAACGAGCGCGCCGCCCAGGTAGACCGGGACTACTTCGCACAGACCAATGTCAGCGGACCCTACATCGGATACTACGTTCACAACCTGCACTTCGTCGCCTACGCCCGCTGGATGCAGGGCAGGAAGGGCGATGGCCTGAAAGCGGCCGATGATATCGCCGCGGCCGTCGCGCCTCTCGAGCAGACCATTCCGGATATGGCCGACGCCTTTTTCACCATGCCGATCTTCGCCCGGGTCCGCTTCGCCGACTGGGAGAGCATCCTCCGCATGCCGCAGCCCAAGGACACGCTTCACTCCACGACGCTGGTCTGGCACTTCGCGCGCGCACTGGCCTTCGCCGCCCGCGGCGATCATCAGCAGGCTGTGCGCGAGCAGCAGGCCTTCGAAGCCGGCCGGCAGGCGGTCCCTGCGGATGCCCTGTGGGGCTCCAATAAAGCCGTGGGCGTATTGAACCTCGCGTCCGAAGTGGCGGCCGCCCGCCTGGCGGCGAACCCGGACGATGCCGTCGCGCACTGGCGCCGCGCCGTCGCCCTCCAGGATGCCCTGACTTACGACGAGCCGCCGCCGTGGTATTACCCGGTCCGGGAGTCGCTGGGCGCCGCGTTGATCCGCGCAGGTAAGCCGGCCGAAGCCGAGACCACTCTGCGTGACGGCGTCAACCGTTCGCCGCGGAACGGACGCATGCTATTCGGATTGATGGAGAGCCTGCGGGCGCAGGGCAAGACCGAAGACGCCGAATCGGTGAAGCGGGAATTTGACGCCGCGTGGCGCAAAGCCGATGTGAAGCTGAGCATCGACGAGATGTGAGAACCGCGGCTTCTCCGCTTTGCCACAAAGCCCAAGACCTCAGCCCTTGAAAAGGGTGAGAGGGTCGCTCGATAGCAATCCTCGGTAGGGACGACCAGCAGATCCACCGGCCCCTTGCGCGATGACCATGTCCTCGTTTACTGAGGTCTTCGGTGCAAGTCCAACAAGATCGGTTGTCCGAAGTTGGGACCCTGTTTCGCAGCCTCGCGGATTCGTGTACGAAAGAGCCGTTGACCGGCAGTCTTCAGCAGAGGTGCCGCTGGAACCCCGTAAAAAGAGGCCAACGCCGGGAAATCATTGAACGACAACCGTTTCGCCGTGCTGCCATCCAGGCCAGCCAGTCGACCTAACATCATCAGTACGAGCCAGCGAGTCATAACTGTCAAGAAGATAGCGCCCGTCAGGCAGCGGCGGCGCTCATCGCGGTCGATACGGCGTTTGCGGAAAATAGACCTCGCCGGTCCGGTTCGGCCCGCCACTTGTCCGGAAACCCTACTTCAGACCAATGGATTCGGCGCTGGTGAAATGGCGTTAGTATGGGCTTGCTCGCATGGCCCGCTTGCAAATTGCATTCGCCGCCGTCGCCTTGGCCTTTTTCGTGGGCGCAAGTTGCTATATGATTCGCGTTCCCGACCTCTCATTCTCGGACGCCGCCGAGATCATCTCACGAGCGCCAGAGTTCAACCGCTACGCCCGGTTACTCCAAATCGAGCGTCTTGATCACGCGAAGGCCTCGATGGGCTCGATGACGTTCGGCAAGTTCACGTTTCAATATCTGAACGTCCCGCCTGATGCACGTCCGGTCGAGGCGAGGGTCGATTTCAGGTATCACGAAGGGAAATGGTACCTGAGCCAGTTCGACTACGGATGCCCGCGTGACTGTCACCTCGTCTACGTCTTCGACGGTCCAAACAAGAGACAGTAGCAACAGGAATAGCAGTTGGCCGGGCAGGGTTCGGTTGGGGTCAGTTTCCGGAAGCGCCACTTCGCGACCACCGACGATCTGACGTTAGATTCTTTCCACATATCGGCTACGATATGCGCACATACAAGTGGCGCCCTCGCCGAGATGGTGCTGGAATTGAAGTGGAGGATTTCGGTGACTGATAGGGAACACTCTGGGTTGCGCGGCCAAGTGAAAATGTGCGAAATCGAGAGTGACTACGTGTACCCGGACCACCACGGTTATGCACACCAGCATGACATTTTCGGCGGGCGGCAACTTGCTGGAAAGGCGGCACCGGAACCCGGATGGTTCGGAGTCATCGGTCGTCTGCCGCTACGACGATCACGGACGACTATCGCAGAAGCAGCACCAAGATCCCAAGGCCTCACAGTTGTTTTCTTACCATTACGACGCGCTCGGGCGCCTGGAACGCGTGTGGCGCGGTCTGCTACGGGCGCCGACCGGTTTGTGATCCTACCAGTACGCTGCGGCAGGCCGGAAGACGTGCACTGTTTACCCGGATCCGGTCCCCCCGGTAACATCGGCGTCGATATGGAAGCTGCTTTTGACATTTCAGTCGAGGCGTCTTCCATTCTGACGATCTTCGACGAGCGGGACCGGCCCGTGAAGCGGGTGTTCTACGGTCCCAACGACGTGGTCGAGCGGCGCGTCCTGATGCGGTATGACACCGGCGGGCGGCTGGTGGAAAAGGGCGAATGCGAGGCGGAAGGCATTATCCGAGAGGATCTGCGACACCTCTACCGCTACGACGTCGAGGGGCGGCTTGTCGAAAAAACGATGTACTACTACGGGCTTTGAACGTATTGGAAGACGTTCGTCTATAACGACCAGGGCGACGTTGTGGAAGAGCGGCACCGGCGCACGGGGGGCATGGTCGAAGAAGGCGGCGATCAGGACTGGAAAACCCTGTCTCGCTACCAATACGACGATCGCGGCAATTGGGTCGAGCGGGTAGCGGAGACCGTACTCCGAACCGGTGACCGGACACTGAGCATGATCGAGCGCCGCAGCCTGAATTATTACTGATCCAGAACCGCCACGCGGTTCACGAAGGATTCGTTCCAGAACTGCACCTTGACGCGACCCGATGCAAGTTTCTGACCCGGCAGGTAAACGGGTTAGCGTAGAAGTAGACCGTTTCGGTCCGGTTTGGCTGGGTCAATGGCATTGAACGTCACTTCGCGACCGGAACGCTCAGGCTTTATCCGACGCGCTACTCGGATGTCTCGTCGCAGCCGGACGCGGTTGCGGGCGAGATGCGCTTTGAGAGTCTATGGATTTCGCCGCCGAGAGTGACCGAGTAGATAAAGCGGAAGCAGCGGACGGGCGCTTGGTCTGTGTGTCCATAGGTAGCAACTCGTATAGTGTGTGGGTCCAGAAATCGCTGTGCCTCGACGTAGAAATGACCTGTAGCCATCCCGCGGAGTTCCTTGTCAGAGTCCTCGGGAGTTATTTGGCGTACGACTCGGCCCTCCGTTTCGTAGACCGAAGAAGTCATCGAACTGCTGTTCTCGCGGTTGACAATGACGAAGTGGCGGCTATCAGGCGACCAAAAAGCCCTGGCCGTGGCTGTTAATTCGAGGAGACGTTTGCGCTCGGGGCGCCCTCGGTGGCGCAGCCACAACTCGGGTGCCTCTCGAATACCTGGCTGATAAGGCTCGCCGTAGACCACGTCGTGGCCATCGGGCGAGGGCAACGTCGAGACCCGACCGAAGGGCCAGTCGAGTGTGGCTGTTGAAGTCGCTGCCGTGAGAATCACCGTGGCAAGTGCGATCACGCAGATCACAAAAAAGAGCGTCGTTAATCCACGCATATTCAAGAATATAGCTCGTTGCGATTCGAGCGGGGGCTGTGAAACGGGGTTTGTGGAAAGTGGACCTTGCCGGTCCGGTTCGGCTCGGTACTTGTCCGCAAAGCCTACATATCGTGCCGGTGCAGAACGCCCGGGAAGTCTGAGGGTGGACTCATGCGACGTTTCCGCCGATAATGATCTACCGATTTCGGCGCAGGCGTCGATTCACAAGGCACGTTCAATACCGGACCGCGATGGTAGCGGCTTGCGAGCTGAAATACTGGCCCATCTGGAGGAACACCGGAGTGGCGGATTGGTTGTTACAAGCGGGAATACCCCAACAGACAAATTTCTGCGGAACGCGGGCGTTGATCTGGAGCACTCCGGCAACGAGACCCGGTGCGGGGCCGGCGTAGAGGACGTCGGCAGTGACGCCGCCGATGCGAACGGTTAACGGCACGGCCGGTCTTGAACTCGTGTCGGTCACTACGACGCCATCCTGCAGAGGAGGATTCATCACCCCGGCCCCGGTGGCGTATAGGGTAACAATGGAGCCGGCGGCGGCTGGATTCTCCGCGGAATTTACCGCGCCGTCCTGATTGAGAGCCGCTGCCTGACCGGGGCGGGGCGAAGCAGACAGCTTGAATAATTCGGGCAGCGCGGCGACACAGCATCCAATCGCGACGTTTGAGACGTACTGCGACGCCTTGCCGTTGTAAGTCAACTCTACGGCCACCGCGGTTTCGAGGGGTACAGCGAATGGCACGACTACGTTCACCTGATAAGCCTGCGCATAGAGGATGGTGCCGGGAATACCGTTGAAGAGGACGCGCACGCCCGCCAGATCGGCGCCGTAGCGGCCGGAACTGTCGGGCCGATTGGCGACACCGGCGGTAGGCCCGAGATCGACGCCGAAGAGGCTGAGGATCGTTCCGGGAGAAAACGGTTCGCCGCGCTGCCACGAGGCACCGTTCAGCACCGCCCAAAGCCGAGGGGCCGCGCCGGTGGCGGACTGAGGCGTGATCCTGCGCACACGGCCTGGAATGATCGAACTGCCTTCGGCAACGTATAGGCCGCCGGCAGCATCGGCCAGAATCCCATGGGGAGTCGAGAGGCCGACCGCAAACGCCGGACCGCCGTCCGCTCCAGCTACATCAGTGCCATAGCCGGCGAGCGTCGTGATGATGCCGTCGGCGCCGACTACACGGACGCTGCTGTCGTACCGATCCGAGATGAAGACGTTGCCTTTGGCGTCCACGGCGACGGCGGCGGGGTCCGGCAGGTATGCGGATATGGCCGGAATGCCATCCCGAACGGGTTCTATCCGGTCATTGCCCTTGCCAGCGACCGTCGTAATGACTCCTGACGGCGAGACTTTTCGCACGCGGTGCTGGCCGGTGTCGGCGATGTACAGGTTCCCCGCGGCGTCGAGCGCGATGCCCTCGGGGCTTTGTAGGAATGCGGCGATTGCGGGTCCGCCGTCACCCAGGTTGTCGGGAGACGCGGCGCCGCCGGCGACGGTGTCCAGGGTCCCGTCCGGCGCAAGCTTGCGAACCCGCTGCATCAATGGATCCGCGATATACAGATTTTCCGAGCGATCCACGGCCAAAGATGTGGGAATGAAGAGGCCGCTATCGGCGGAGCCCGCCGCTCCCGCCCCGCGAGCGAGCACGGTACTGACGACGCCATCGGCGCCGATCTTCCGCACGCACTGATTCTGGCTGTCGGCCACGTAAAGATTGCCAGCGCCGTCGAGCGCAATTCCGAGCGGCCCATTGAGCACCGCCGCGGAGGCGGGTCCGCCGTCACCTTCATACCCCTGTTCGCCGGTGCCCGCGACCGTGGTGAGGATTCCGTCGGCGCCGATGCGGCGGACGCGATTCGCGCTCGCATCGCTGAAGTAGATGTTCCCGGCGGCATCCGTCGCCACGCTTGCCGGCGTTCGCAGTTGGGCGGAGGTGGCAGTTCCTCCCTCGCCGGGAGCATTCGTTCCGGCGATGGCAAAGAGCCTTCCCGCAACATCCACTTTGCGCACGAGGGATTGTTCGGCGATGAAGAGGTTACCGGCGCCGCCCGGCAGCACGGCGACCGGAAACTGCAATTGCGATCTTGTGGCATCGCGGCCGGGGCCGAGCAGCACGCCACCGACCGGCGGGCCGTCGCCGAACGCTCCGGCCCCCGTGCCGGCAATGGTGGTAACGATGCCGTCGGGCGAAATCTTGCGGATGCGTTGGTTTTGCGTGTCGGCGACGTAGAGATTGCCGGCGTCGTCCAAGGCCATTCCGCTCGGCGCGTAAAACCGCGCCGATGCGGCGGGGCCACCGTCGCCGCTGAACCCGGCGGGATCGCTGCCGGCAATCGTGGCAATCGCACCGTCAGGCGTCATTTTCGCGATGGTCGAGATTCCATCGGCGATGTACAAGTTCCCCGCACCGTCTACGGCGAGCCCCCACACGTTGCAATTGGCTCTCTGGCATGCATGTTGCGCGACCGTGGCGATGACGCCGTCCGGCGTCACCCTGCGCACCCGGCCGGTGCTGTATTCCCCGATGAAGAGGTTGCCGGCGCGGTCGAACGCAAGCCCGAAGGGCAGGGTCAGTGAGGCGGACGCGGCGGATCCGCCATCGCCGCTGCTGCCTGGCGCGCCAGTGCCGGCGATGATGCGTACGGAACCTGAAGCATCCAGCCGGAGGACACGATGATGGTCGGTGTCCGCGATGATCAGGGCGTCGGCCGCGTCCACTGCGATCCCCAAAGAGGAGCCGAGTTGGATCGTGCCCGCCGCGCCATCGGCGCTGAAGCCAGCGACGCCGGGACCGGCGACGGTGGTAATGGTGCCGGACGGGTCGATTTTGCGCACGTGCCCCGTACCGCGTTCGCCGATGTAGAGATTGCCCTTGCTGTCGCGCGCCAGGGATTCGCCGGATACTCGGGCATCCAGAGCCAACGCGCCATCGCCATTTCCGGCGTACGGAGGCAGCGTACCACCAATGGTGGTTACGGTGTACAGAGGCCCGGGGTTCTGGGCCGCGGCGGCCGAAAGGACGGCAGCCGCGACCAACGTCGCGACGAAGCCGAAATGGCGGAGCACTATGATGGCGATTTTAGCGCCAGGCATTACAGAATGGCACTTTCGAGATTCTCCGAGTTAGAGACAGCGTCAAGGCCACCACCTCGACCCTGGGTTTGGCACGGATCTCGGAGTTGTTAGCAATGCTCGTGGCGGACGGCTGGTCGAGAGTGCGGGGAGACTGGCATTGCGGACGCGAAACGGGGTTAGCGGACAAGTAGAGTCCGGTTTGGGCCCAGCGGCGGTACTTGTCCGCAAACGCCACATAACCAGGACGTTCAATGGTAGTCCACGATCTCGACATCAACAGCCTTGCCGTCGTGCCATACGAAGCAGATCCGGAAACGGCCGGCGGCTCCAGTAGAACGGCCGGTGACTTTGCGCGAATCATTTCGCGCTCACCATGCCTTCGCCGGCACTGCCCGTGATGATGGCTACGATCAAATAAGAGACTGCGTGCGAATATGAAGACGCGAGGATACGGAGATCATTCACTGCAAATTTGCGTCTGGCCGGCAAGCTCTTTTGGGGCGTTGCGCCAATTTCAGAGCAGAGTCGAGGCGACCAGGCATGAACAGGTATGATACTGTCCATTTCCCGAGAACGTTGCGGCGCCCGCTGGATTCGCGCCTGAAAGACTACGATATGCGAAAAGGGTTTACGAGAAAACCGCAAGCAGACGAGCCCGCGACGCAAGGCAAAAACTACATAACGCCGGGCGGGCTGCAGCGCCTCAAAGAGGAGCACCGGTTTCTGCTCACCAGGGAACGCCCGGCAGTGACGAAGGTGGTGGCGTGGGCTGCGAGCAACGGCGATCGCAGTGAAAACGCCGACTATCAGTACGGCAAGCGGCGGCTGCGCCAGATCGACGGGCGGATTCGCTTTCTCACGAAGCGAATCGATGCCGCCGAAGTGGTGGACCCGGAACGTCCGAGAGCGGGGCAGGCGGCGACGCGGGCATTCTTCGGAGCGACCGTGCGCTATGCCAATGCCGCCGGAACGGAACGCGTGGTGAGCATCGTGGGCACCGACGAGGTCGATCTCAACCGCAACCACATCAGTTGGGTATCTCCTCTGGGGCGCGCGTTGATGAAGTCGGCAGCGGGCGACCGCGTAGCTCTCCAAGCGCCGGGCGGTACAGAATACCTGATCGTCCTGGAAGTGTGCTACGAGCGTATTTCTGTTGAACCGTTCCGTGAACCACCTGGGGCCGAGGCCTCGACAAAGGAACTCCCTCGCCGGCGCCAATCGACCTGACGAATACACTCCGTCGTGACCAGCGGCATCGGGAGATTTGGGGTGCGCGGCATTTGCTCGTCCCAAGGGCCACGGTTTACTCGTATCTCAACGCCACATTCGGATTGACCCGCGCGGCCCTCTCGGCGGGTACATATCCGGCCAGAAGCGCCACCGCTACCAGCGCGATCAACGCCGCCGCGATGCTCAGGGGATCGTTGGGGCCTACGCCATAAAGCTCCGAGCGCAGCAGTCGGGAGAGCCCCACGGCGGCCGGAAGCGCGACTGCCACGCCGGCCGCGGTCAAGATCGCCACGTCGCGCATCACCAGCCGCAGCACGCTGCTGCGGCCCGCGCCGAGCGCCAGCCGGATGCCGATCTCGCGCGTGCGGCGCGTCACCGTGTACGCCATCACGCCATACAGGCCGATCGCCGCCAGAATGGTTGCCAGGCCGGCGAAAAAGCCGGAGAGCGTGGCGATCAGCCGCTGCGCCGAAAGGCTGGAATCCACCTGTTCCTCCATGGTCCGGAGGCGGTTCACCGGCAGCACCGGGTCCACCTGCCGCACCACGCGTCGGATCGCCGGGAACAACGCTTTCGGGTCTCCCGCGGCCCTGGCGTACACCACCATCGAACCGGGCGTCTCCTCCTGCGCGAACGGCAAGTACACCATGCGCGCCGTCTTTTCCTCCACCCGCGAGTACTTGGAGTTCGCCACTACGCCCACGATCTCGACCGGGTATCCCTTGTCAGGGCCGAATCCGAACCGGCGGCCGAGCGGGTTCTCTCCCTTGAAGAAGTAGTCCGCGAAAGCCTGGTTGACGATCGCCACACGGGGCGCCCCGAACCGGTCCGCCGCGTTGAACTCCCGGCCGATGCGGAGAGGGATTCCCAAAGTCGAGAAGTATCCCGGGCTCACCGAGTCGGCGTGCGGATTCATGTCCTCGTCTTCCCGCGCCTGGTAGCCCTCCACATGGACCGTCCGCATGTTGATGTCGTCTCCCACCAGGGGGTTCACTCCAATTGCCGCCGCCCGCATCCCCGGGATCCCGGCGATGCGCTCCTGGATCGTGCCGGCGAATTGCCGGACGCGCTCCGGCGAGTACGCGTTCAGCCCGGGGTCGAGGTTGAAAGCCAGCAGGGATTCACGGCGGAAGCCGAGGTTCACGTTGCGCAGGTTGTGCAGCGAGCGCGTGAAGAGCGTCGCCGCAATCAGCAGCAGCAGCGAGAGCGCAAACTGGGAAACCACCAGGACCTTCCGCAGGCGCACGTGGCCGGCCCCCGCGGAAACATTCACGGCCTGGTCTTTGAGCGTATGAGCCAACCCCGGCGAGGTGGCCTGCCACGCCGGGACCAGCCCGAACAGCACACCGGTCACCAGCGCCAGGGCAAAGGTAAATGCGAACACGCGCCAGTCGAGCGAGCCCGTGATCCCCAGGCTGTCGGCGTTCGAGAGAATCCCGAGCAGGCCGCCGACCGTCCAGGCAGCGCAAACCAGGCCGAGCGCCGCGCCGCCGAGAGACAGCACCAGGCTCTCCACCACCAGTTGCCGAATGAGGCGAAAGCGGCTTGCGCCCATGGCGAGCCGCAGCGCGATCTCCTTCTGCCTTCCCGCGGCCCTCGCCAGCAGCAGGTTCGCCAGGTTGGCGCAGGCGATCAGCAGCAGCACTCCCACGATTCCCACAAGAATCCGCAGCGGCTGGTCGAATTGATCGCGGAAGTCGGAGATCCCCCGTCCGGCCGCCTCGAACTTCAGCGGTTTCGACACGAATTCCTTGCGGGAGCGCGCATACTGGAACGGAATGTCCCGCGCTTCCATCTCGAGCAGCGCGTGATAATAAGGCTGCAGGCTGGCCTCGGCCTGCTGCACGGTCACGTCCGGCCTCAGGCGCCCCACGAGCTGCAGCCAGATCACCCGGCGGTTGTCCAGGCCGTTCCAGGTAGGCGTCATCTGCGCTTTCATCATGGCCGGCACGAGCACATCCACCCGCTGGCCTACATCGAATCCGCGGTAGCCGGGCGCCGCCACGCCGATCACCGTCATCGGGTGGCCGTTCAACAGCAGCACCTGGTTGAGGATCGACGGATCCCCGCCCAGCCGCGACTTCCAGTAGTCGTACGTGAGCACCGTGACGGAGTGTCCGCCCGGCACACGGTCATCATCCGGGGTCAGGCCGCGGCCAAGGGCCGTGGAAAGGCCCAGGGTGTCGAAGTAGTTTCCGGAAACGATCTCCGCGGTGACCTGCTCGCTGCGATTCTTGTAGCTGAGATTCAGCGGCGTGTCGAACCGGGCCGCCACCTCGGCGAACACCAGGTTGTGGTCGCGCAGGTCCCGGAACATCGGGTAGGAAAACCGGTTCGAGCCCCACACCAGGCCGCTTTGCGGACCGGGACTGGTGAAGTAGAGCAGCTCGCGCGCGTGCCGGACCGGCAGCAGCCGCAGCAATACCTGGTCGGCGAGGGTGAAGATGGCGGAGTTCGCTCCGATGCCGAGCGCCAGCGAAACCAGCGCGATCGAGGTGAAGAGTGGAGAGCGGCGGAGGTTCCGGTAAGCGTACCGTATATCCTGGAGCATCCCTAGCCGTATGGTACCGCGAGCCGCGTTATTCATAACGTAGAGCGACCAACGGATCCACTTTCGAAGCCCGGCGCGCCGGGATGTAGCACGCCAGCAGAGTCACGGCGGCCAGGACCACGGCCATGGCCAGGAATGTGGTCACGTCGAACGAGCTGACGCCGAAGAGCAGCCCGGCGAGGGTCCGCGTAAGGGCCACCGCGCCCACCGTCCCCAGTACGATGCCGGCGGCCGCCAGCCGGAGCCCGGTGCCGCCCACCAGCCGCAACACGTCGGCGGAACGCGCTCCCAGCGCCATGCGGATGCCGATTTCGTTCGTGCGCTGGGCGACCGAAAACGAAATCACGCCGTAGATCCCCAGCGCCGCCAGGGCCAGCGAGAGCGATGAGAAAAGCGTCAGCAGCAGAGTCAGGAATCGCGGGCGCGAACGGGCTTTGTCCATCACGTCTTCCATCGTGCGGACATCCGAAACCGGCAGCGCCCGGTCGAGCCGGCGGATCTCACTGCGGACAGCGGACACCAGCGACATCGGGTCCCCGCGCGTGCGGAGCACCAGGTAGGAGAGGTTGCGCGGGGCCTGCACGGCGGGGAAATACAGCTCCGTGCCGGTGGCCCGGTCGAGGCCGGCGTTCTTGATGTCGGCCACCACCCCGACAATGGTGCGCCACGGGGCCCGGGGGCCACCCGCACGCACACGGTGGCCGATGGCCGACTCATGCGGCCAGAAGGTGCGCGCCATGGTCTGGTTAACCGCCACCACCGGCGTGGATCCGGCCCCGTCGTTCTCGTTGAGGAATCGGCCTTCGATGAGCCGCGCTCGCAACGCTTCGAAATACCGGGGCCCCACGGAGTTGTAGTAGTCGATATTCTCCATAGGGCCGTCCGGCCGCGGGACGAAGCCTTCGATATCCGTATCGTTGGCGTTGATCGGCCTGACCGGCGGCAGCCCGCTTGCCGTCGCGGCGGCGACCACGCCGGGCAGCCCGTTCAGCCGCGCCGTGAGGGATTGGTAAAAGCCCGCCACCGCGGCGCTGTCGCGGTACGCCGTGTTGGGGAGCGACAGCCGCAGCGTGAGCACATGATCGGGTTCGAGGCCGGACTGAACCTCCTGCAGCTTCCAGAAGGCCTTCACCATCAGGCCCGAGCCGATCAGCAGCACCAGCGCGAGCGCCAGTTCTCCGCTCACCAGGACGGCGCGGAAGCGGTTGGCGGCCACGGCTCCGGTCGCGCGGCCCATGGCGGATTTCAACGTCTCGTGCAGCGTGCTGGGGCGCGTGTG
The DNA here is from genome assembly GCA_963778675.1 of Bryobacterales bacterium. Classification (GTDB taxonomy): domain Bacteria; phylum Acidobacteriota; class Terriglobia; order Bryobacterales; family Bryobacteraceae; genus CAWCDJ01. Next base: position 165,775 of record CAVZVI010000012.1, on the reverse strand, counting down.
AACGATCGGCGCCAGGCCGAATACGATGCCGGTGAGAACGGATACCGCCAGTGTGAAGAGCAGCACCTGCCAGTCGATTCCGATTTCGGCGGCGCGCGGAATGCTGCCGGCATTGGTGGACACCAGGAGGCGCAGTCCGCCAAAGGCCAGGAGCATTCCGAGCGCGGCGCCGGCCATCGAGAGCAGAACTCCCTCGACGACAAATTGTTGGAGCAGCTTCCAGGTGCCGGCGCCGATGGCGGCCCGCACGGCGATTTCACGGCGGCGCGATTCCGACCGGGCGAGCAGCAGATTGGCGACGTTGACGCACGCGATCAACAGCACGAACACCACCGCGCCGAGCAGAACCAGCATGGCGCGGCGGACCGGCCTCACGATCTCATCCTGGAATCCCGCCAGCACGATGGGATGGAACTTGGGATCGAACTGGTGCGTGCCCCGCCCCGCGGTCAGGCCCATCTGCCTCACGTAGCTGGCGATCTCTCCTTCCGCGTGGGCCATGGTGACGCCCGGGCCCCGCTGCGCCAGCACGTTCAGAAAATGGCTGCCGCGGCTTCCCGGCCTGGCCGGGTCGATCTGGAGCGGCACCCACAGCTCGGGCGGATCGAGTTCGCCCGGAGGAAAAGCGAAGGAAGGCGGCATGACCCCGACGACCGTGCAGGCCGACCCGTTGAGCCGGATGTCGCGGCCGATCACGCCGCGATCACCGGCGTAAGCGCGCTGCCAGAGGCCATAGGAGAGCACGGCGGTGGCAGGGACATTCGGGCGGTCATCGGCAGCGGAGAGCAGGCGGCCCAGCTCCGGAGTGACGCCGAGCATCGGCAGCATCCCGCCGGTCACGTAGGAAACGGTGGCGCGCACGGGCTCGGCCGTCCCGGCCAGATTGGCGCCCTGGTTGGCCCAGGCTTCGACGGCGCTCCACGATCGCGTATCGCGTTTCAGTTCGAAATACTCGGGCGGCGACACCCAGAAATGCCGCAGGCCGCCGTTGGGGAAGGTGGGGAACTCGGTGAAGATGCGCGTCAGCCGGGAGGATTGAGCGTAGGGAAGCGGCTTCAGCAGTACGGCGTTGACGACACTGAAGATCGCGGTGGTCGCGCCGATTCCGAGCGCCAGGCAGGCCACCGCCGCGGCGGTAAACCCGCGGTTCCGGCCGAGCAGCCGTAAGCCGTAGCGGACATTTTGGATCAGCGCACCCATCGCAGCCACTGTTGGGCTTAGACGGGAGGACCTGCGATTGGTTTTGGAACTACCCTTCGTACTTGCCGGCGACGATGATGGCGAGCTGCAGGTCGCCGATCTTCACGTTGAGGACGGTATCATGGTCACCCTCTTTGGTGACCTCCGGAAAGGTCGTGCCGGCCGGGGTTTCGAGCGAGAAAACCGCGGGATGAGCGGTGCCGGTCGTCTTGCTCATGGTCACCAGCTTGCCGAAGTTGGGCATGGCGGCCGGGTCGGGATCGTTCGCCAGGGGAGTGATGAGCGCGAAATCCCGCTGCGGCGCGACGCCCTGGTGGGCTCCATCGACCGGGAAATCGCTGTACCGCATCGTGTAGATACCGGCCTTCACGGTCTGGCCGCGGCGGTCTTCGGCGGTGCCTGGAAACCGGATGATCCCGAGAAGAGTACCCTGTACGATCGGCAGAGTGATGGAAGGATCGGACGGCTTGGGCCCCGTCGGAATCGTCTTTCGAAACCAGACTTCACACCACGGGCCGCTGGGCCCCACGACGCGGTATCCGTGAGAATCGATGACCGAAGCGTAGGCGGCGGGCAGACCCGGAGCAGGCGTGGAAATCGTTTCGAGTTTGTAATCCTGGGCGAAGACAACGAGAGCGAAGCAGAAGAACAGACACAGACGCTTAATCATGGCAGGTTCGCAGGAGACGAACTTTTATGGAGCGGGAGACGGGATTCGAACCCGCGACATCGACCTTGGCAAGGTCGCACTCTACCAGCTGAGTTACTCCCGCCCAACGGAAAATCCCATTGTGACCCAGAACAGAACCCCTGTCAAACGTTGCGCCTATTGTGTTGAAAATTGGATAGTTATAAACTTGCAGCAAACCAGTGACGGTGTGCTAGACTACTTTTCGGTTCTGCATAAACGGAGGCACTGGCTACCTCGGTGCGAGGTGGGAACGCCGGTCGGCAATCCCTCTCGGTGCCGCACCCACACCGATCCCACGCTGTTGTGGAAAAGTATGTGGAAAACTATCGCCGGTGGTGTGTTCGAACAATGAACTTTTGGGATCAACTTCGTGGCTACCTGCAACAAAAGGTCAGCCAGGAGAGCTACGAAAACTGGTTGAAGGGCACCGGCTTTGCCGGACTCGACGGCGACACCCTGTTTGTATCGGTCCCCAACCCGGAGACCGGCGCATGGCTGGAAACCGAGTACGGCCTGATGGTACGCAATGGAATCCGCGACCTCGGGCTACCGATTCAGAAGATCGCCTACGAAGCGCAGCCCTCGCGCAACCATTCGGTCGCGGTGATGGAAAGCGCCGAACTCGAATCGCCCGTGAACGCCTTGAACCCAAAATTCACCTTCGAAACATTCGTAGTGGGCGCCTGCAATCAGTTCGCGCACGCAGCGGCGCGCTCGGTGGCCACCAACCCTTCCCGCAGCTACAACCCGTTGTTCCTGTATGGCGGCGTGGGCATGGGCAAGACTCACCTGATGCACGCGATCGGCCGCGAGCTGACCGAGCAGTTCAGTTCCATGCGGGTGATCTACACTTCGAGCGAGCGCTTCATGAACGAGATGATCGCCTGCATCCGGACCGACCGCATGCAGCAGTTTCACCAGCGCTACCGCGATGCGGATGTCCTGCTGATCGACGACATCCAGTTGCTGGGCAACAAGGAGCGAACCCAGGAAGAGTTTTTCCACACCTTCAATGAGCTGCACGATCATCAGAAACAGATTGTGATCTCGAGCGACTCCCACCCGAAGGACATTCCGGGCCTGGTGGAACGGCTGCGGTCCCGTTTCGAGTGGGGGCTGATGGCGGATATCCAGCCGCCGGATCTCGAAACCAAGATGGCGATTCTGGATAAGAAGGCCGAAGCCGAGAACGTCAAGCTGCCGGACGACGTGCGGACGTTCATGGCGTCCAAGACGAAATCGAACGTGCGGGAGCTCGAAGGCGCCCTGGTGAAACTGATCGCCTATTCCTCACTCACCGGTGCGCCGATCCACCTGCAGATGGCACAGCAGGTCTTGAAGCACCTGGTGCACGTGCAAGACCGCAGGGTCACCATCGATTCGATTCAGAAAGCCGTGGCGGAGCGCTTTCAAATCAAGCAGTCGCAGCTCAAGGAAAAGAGCAACACCAAGAAGGTGGTATACCCCCGGCAGGTCGCCATGTACCTGGTCAAAGAGCTGACTGACGCGTCGCTGCCCGAGATCGGGAGAGCCTTCGGGGGGAAACATCACACCACCGTGATCCATTCCATAAACAAGATCGAGAAGGCGCGTCACAATGATCCGGAATTGAACAGGTTGCTTCACAACCTAATGGATTCATTGCAATGACCTTAGCTATGTTTTCCACAAATGCCCCGGAAAGACCCTTAGGGAATCTGTGTAAAAACGGTTACAACGCCGGATTTCGGCGATGCATGCACCCTCGATCCTCAACTTCCGGTAGCGAAAAGTAGTTGAGTTTAGTATAATTTAGAGAGCCTTCAACAGTTTGCACAGGCCCGATGATAACGGTTCTTATAGTGCTCATCTATACAGCCTGAAAAGGATAGGAGCTGTTGCCCTATGGAATTCACGGTCAGCAAAGCCGATCTTGTACGAGAACTGAGTCTGTCGCAGGGTGTAGTCGAGAAAAAGACCACCATTCCGATCCTGTCGAATGTGCTGCTCGAGGCTGCGGGAGATCGGGTGACACTGACCGCAACCGACCTGGAACTGGGCATTCGCTGTTCCTGCCCGGCGCGCATCAAAAAGGAAGGCGCGGGAACGGTTCCGGCACGGAAACTGCTCGATTTCGTGCGGTTGCTGCCGGAAGGCGACGTGAACATGAAGTTTCTCGAGAACCACTGGGCCAGCATCACGGCGGGCCGCTCGAGGACGCGCATAGCCGGCATGTCGCGTGAAAGCTTTCCGGAACTTCCGGAGATGCCCGAGCGCATCGCGGAAATTCCGATCAAGACGCTGGCTTCGATGATCTCGCGGACGGCCTTTGCGATCTCGATGGAAGAATCCCGGTTCACGCTGAATGGAGCCTTGCTGTTGATGCGGCCGGAAGGGCTCACCATGGTTGCGACCGATGGCCACCGCCTGGCGTTTGTACAGGCGGCGTCCGAGCAGAGCGGAACCGTCGAACAGCAGTTTCGTGCGCTGGTTCCGAAGAAGGCCATGGCGGAGTTGACCAAACTGGCGGACGAAGCCGGGCCGGAGGGCAAGGCGATTTTTGCGGGCGACGATAACCACCTGTTCTTTCAAGTGGGCGAGCGGCTGTTGATCACGCGCAAGCTGACCGGCAATTTTCCGGACTACGAGCGGGTTCTGCCGAAGGATCACTCGCTTTCCGCCAAGCTGCAGAAAGACGAGATCCGCTCGGCCATCGAACGTGTAGCGCAGTTCGCCGATGAACGGTCGCGGGCGATTCGCGTGCAGTTCTCAAACGGCGAGGTGCGGGTATTTTCTTCCTCGGTCGAGACGGGGGAGAGTGAAGAGTCTGTAACCAGCGAGTATGAGGGGCCGGATCTCGAGATCGGCTTCAATGCGCAATACCTGCTGGATTTTTTGAGAGCAATTCCGCAGGGCAGCGTATCGTTCGAGCTCAAGGACCAAAAGAGCGCGGGCGAGATGCGGCCGGCGGGCGAAGGAATCTCGGATCAGTATCGCTATGTAGTGATGCCGATGCGGATCTGAGACAGGACCGAAATTAGGAACTATGGCAAACGATGTAAATACCGGCTCCACGGGAGTCTACGATTCCACGAGTATCAAAGTGCTCGAAGGACTGGAGGCGGTGCGTCTGCGGCCGGCGATGTATATCGGTTCGACGGGCGAAATGGGGCTGCACCACCTGGTTTATGAAGTGGTCGACAATTCCGTCGACGAGGCACTGGCGGGATACTGCACCGAAATCAGCGTCGTCATCCACGACGACAACTCCGTCACGGTGATCGACAACGGCCGCGGAATTCCGGTGGATCTCCACGAAGAGGAAGGGGTTTCGGCGGCGCAGGTCGTCATGACCAAACTGCACGCCGGCGGTAAGTTCGATTCCAAAAGCTACAAAGTTTCCGGCGGTCTCCACGGCGTGGGTGTAAGCTGCGTGAACGCGCTCTCCGAGCGCCTGGAACTGGAGATCTGGCGAGAGGGCTATACCTGGCAGCAGGAATATTCCGCAGGCATCCCCAAGGCGCCGCTGGTGAAAGCGGGCAAGGCCGGACGGAAGACCGGCACGCGGATCACCTTCAAGCCCGATTCTTCCATCATGGAAGCGACCGTCTTCAACTACGACACCCTGGCTACCCGCCTTCGGCAAATGGCGTTCCTGAACAAGGGACTGAAGATCGTCCTGACGGACGAGCGTACCGACCCGGAGAAGGTGGCGGACTACCAGTTCAGCGGCGGCATCGCCGAATTCATCAAGCTGCTCAACCGCGGCAAGCAGGTGCTGCACGAGAAGCCGATTCACTTCGAGGCCGAGCGCGAACTGCCTAATGGCGGGACGCTGACGATGGAAGTGGCGCTGCAGTACAACGACGGCTACTCCGAGAATATTTCGAGCTTCGCCAACAACATCAACACCGTGGATGGCGGAACGCACCTCACCGGGTTCCGCACGGCGCTCACCCGCACGATCAATGCTTTCGGCCAGCAGCAGGGCCTGTTCAAAGACGTCAAAGAGAACCTGACCGGCGACGACGTCCGCGAAGGCCTCACCGCGGTGGTGAGCGTAAAAGTGCCGCAGCCGCAGTTCGAAGGCCAGACCAAGGGCAAGCTGAACAGCGACATCGCCGGCTACATGACGCAGTTCGTCAACGAGAAGCTGAGCGAGTATTTCGACAAGAACTCGACCGTGGGGCGCAAGATCGTCGGCAAGGCGATCGAAGCTTCCCGCGCGCGCGAGGCGGCGCGCAAGGCCCGCGATCTGACCAGGCGCAAGGGAGCGCTCGAATCGGGCGGCATGCCGCACAAGCTGGCGGACTGCCAGGAGCGCGACCCGGAACGCTGCGAGCTGTTCCTGGTAGAGGGCGAATCGGCCGGCGGCACGGCCAAACAGGGGCGCGACCGCAGGTTCCAGGCGATTCTGCCGCTCAAAGGCAAGATCCTCAACGTGGAGAAGGCGCGCTACGACAAGATGCTCGGCCACGAGGAGATCCGGGCGATGATCACGGCGCTCGGCACCGGCATCGGCAAGGACGATTTCGACGCCACCAAGCTGCGCTACGGCAAGATCATCATCATGACGGACGCGGACGTGGACGGCTCGCACATCCGCACGCTGCTGCTGACGTTCTTCTTCCGCCACATGGAAGAGCTGATCAAGCGGGACCGCGTCTACATCGCGCAGCCGCCGCTTTATCGCATCAAGAAGGGCAAGAGCGAAAAGTACATCAAGGACGAGAAGGAGTTCACGCGGGAGATCATGCGCCGGGCCACCGAGAATCTCCAACTGGAGATCCATTCGACCGGCAACGGGTCGGCCGCCAGGGCCGTTCTCGAGGGGCAGGAGTTGCGCACATTCCTGCTGAACCTGGATGAGTACGAGCAGATGTTCCACAAGGTGGAGCGCCGCCTGCGCGACCCGCGCGTGGTGGAGATCCTTTCCAACGTCGATCTGCGGATCGACAACAAGGCGGACTTTCAGGAAGAGATCAACCTGAAGCCGGTGTTCGAAGCCGTGCAGAAGCTCGGGCTGAAGCCCGAGATGCGGCAGGACGAAGAGCATTCGGCCTGGGCCGTGGTGTATCACGACTCGACCAACGCGGAGCGCTCGATCGGATTGACGCTCGCGTCGCAGCCGGAATACCGGCGTTACCGCGCCCTGGCGCGGGTTGTGGCGCGCAACAACGAGCCGCCCTTCGTGGTGGTGAAGAACGAGCACCGCACGCCCCAGCCGAACTGGATCGACCTGCTCAACTACGTGAAGGACGAAGGCAAGCGCGACGCGTCGGTACAGCGCTACAAGGGCCTGGGCGAGATGAACGCCGAACAACTGGCCGACACCACGATGAACCCGGAGAAGCGCACCCTGCTGCAGGTGAAGCTCGAAGACCTGGACGCGAGCGAGATCATGTTCTCCACGCTCATGGGCGAAGACGTCGAGAGCCGGCGCAAATTCATCGAAGACAACGCGCTCGACGTCAAAAACCTCGACGTGTAGGCCGCCGACCCAAAAAACCCCGAAAACTCCATCCACATTCCGCCGCTGCCGCCAGTTTTATCTGGTGAGAGGATGAAAGCCCTGGCGATCCTGGCAACGGCCGGCCTGATGGACAGCCCACAAGAGCCCTCGACGGTGTTGGAAGCTGCGCGAGCGGGCGACCGGGCGGCCTTCGAGCAGCTCATCCGGCAGTATGAGCGCCTGGTTCTGGTGACCGCGCTCCGCATGCTCGGCGGCCTGAGCGATGCCCAGGACGCCTCGCAGGAGGTCTTCTTCAAGCTGTACCGGAACCTGCGCAAGGTCGAAGCCGCAAGCCTTTCGAGCTGGCTCTACCGGGTAACCGTCAACGTCTGCCACGACCTGCGGCGGAAGCGTGCGACGGCGGTGCCGGTCGAGGAGGCGGGGGAACTTCCCGACATCAGCAGCGATCCCCACCAGTTGAGTGCCGAGGCCGAGCGGCGCCGGGTGCTGGCGCTCAGCCTGCGGATGCTGCCCGGGAAGGAACGGGCGGCGCTGGTCTTGCGGGATCTGGAGGGGCTATCCACCGTGGAAGTGGCGCGGGTTCTGGGGTCGAGCGAAGCGACCGTGCGGTCCCAGGTGTCGAGGGGCCGGATCAAGGTGAAGGATTTTGTGGAGCGGTATTTCCGGAGGCGGCCATGAACTGTGTGGAATGGGAGGAACGGGTCGCGCTGTATGCCGGCGGCGACCTGCCGGCGGAAGAGGCGGCCGGGGTCGAGCGGCACCTGGGTGAATGCGCGGGCTGCCAGGTATTTGCCTCAGGGATGAGGCAGGCGCTCGAAACACTGCGCGAGGCGCACGCGGAGATGCCCGCGGAGGCGCATTTTGCGGCCGTCCGGGCGCGCGTGGTGGAGCGGATCGCGAGCCCACGGCGGGCAATCTGGTGGTATGCAGCAGCGGCGGCCGCGACCGTGATCCTGGCCCTGGCGGTCCGGTTTGAGTGGCAGCCGGTTCCGCCGGATCCGGTAGCCGTTGTGCAGGTGCCCGCTCCGCCGGCCGGGGCGCTGGCGATTCCGAAGAGGCCGGGGCGGGTGATTCGCCGGGCCGGTATTCACCACGCCGGAATTCGCCGCCCCAGGACCGAGCAGGTGATGATCCGGCTGGTTACCGATGACCCGGACGTAGTGATCTACTGGATTGCAGACCAAAAAGGAGATTGAAAATGAAACGGTTATGGCTGATTTTAGCGCTGGCTGCGGCGCCCCTCATGGCGCAGCCTGCTCCGGCCGAGCGTGGGGAAATTCAGAAACTGGTGGTCCTCAAGTACGCAGACCCGCAAGCCGTTGAGAATCTGCTGCGCAATTTCGGCATCCTGACCCGCGTGGATCCGCGGCTTAAAGTCATCACGCTGGCCGGCCCGGCCAACCGGGTGACCACGGCCGAGGAAGCCATCAAGCAACTGGACGTTCCGGCGGCGGCGCAGAAGGATATCGACCTGACGGTCTACTTTGTCGTGGGTACCGATCAGTCGAACTTTACGGGGAATCCGATCCCGGCTGACCTGCAAAGTACGGTGGCAGCTTTGAAGAGCACATTCGCGTTCAAGACATATGGCCTGCTCGATGTGCTCTCGCTGCGGACACGGTCGGGCGCGGGGGCGAGCACCAGCGGGCGGTTCGGCCCGCGCTTCACCACATTCAGCGTCCGGTCCGCCAGTCTCGAGGGCAACGGCATGATCCGCCTCGATATGCTGCATGCAGGCGTACGGAACCCCGTTTCGGGGGGGGGTCAGGGCAAGGTGGATTATGTGGACACGGGGATCTCCACCGACATCGTGGACGTGAAAGAAGGGCAAAAGCTGGTGGTGGGACGCAGCAGCCTGGACGGGCCGGATAATGCGCTGTTTCTGGTGCTGATTGCGAAGACGGCGCAGTAGAGGCAACGGCCGGGCAGGCCGGGAGGCCTACCCTACCGGATGCGCTCGTCTTTTTCGACTTTTCCGTCGCGGATGTGGATGATCCGGTGGGCGTGCATGGCAATGTCGTGTTCGTGGGTGACCAGCACGATGGTGTTGCCCTGCTGGTAGAGGCGCTCGAACAGCGCCATGATTTCATTGCCGGTGGCCGTATCGAGGTTGCCGGTGGGCTCGTCGGCAAGCAGGATCGACGGGTTGTTCACCAGGGCCCGGGCGATCGCCACGCGCTGCCGCTGGCCGCCAGACAACTCGTTTGGTTTGTGGTGCATGCGGCGGTCGAGATCGACCTGCTTCATGGCCTGTTTGGCCATCTCCAGGCGCTTCTCAGCGGGCATGCCGGAGTAGATCAGCGGGAGTTCCACGTTGTGCAGGGACGTGGCGCGCGGCAGCAGGTTAAAGGTTTGGAAGACGAAGCCGATTTCCTTGTTGCGGATGCGCGCCAGTTCGTCGTCCGTCATCTCGCTGACGAGGTTGCCGTTGATGTAGTACTGGCCCCTGGTCGGGGTGTCGAGGCAGCCGATCAGGTTCATCAGGGTGGACTTGCCCGAACCGGACGGACCCATGATCGCGACATACTCGCCGCGCTTGATCTCGATATCGACGCCGGAGACCGCGTGGATCTCCTGGTCGCCCATGACGTAAGTCTTCCAGAGATCGTAGGTGCGGATGACGATGCCGTCCCGCTTCAGTTGCTCGCCGCGCTGAAAGAATTCCTTCTCTACTGCCGTTGGCATGAAATCATTTCTCGTTTCTAAGTCTTCTGCTGTCCCGGAGTCTTGTTGTCCACCTTCACCTGGGCCTCGTTCTTGATCGTCCGGATGACCTGGTAGGTCCCGGTGACGATCTGGTCGCCTTCCTTCAGGCCGCTCAGGACCTCGATATCGGTCGCTCCGGTGATGCCTGTGTCGACCTTATGGAAGACGGCTTTGCCGCCATCGACGACAAACACGCCCTGAATCTCTTCCTTCTTCGCCTTCTCCGCAGCCGGATCCGGCTTTGCCGCTGCCTGCGCTCCGTTCCCGGTTCCGGCGGGCTTAACTTCGAGATCACCCTTCTGACGGACGGTCAGCGCTTGAATCGGTATTGTTAGGACGTTCTGACGGGTGGCTGTGGTTATCTTCGCGGTGCAAGAAAGTCCGGGCCGGATTTCGTCGGGAGGGTTGTCCAGCGCGACAACCACTTTGAAATCTTTGGCTTCCTGGCTGGAAATGGCGCTTTGCGAAGCCGCCACGCCGGTAGACCGGAGGATGGCCGTATTCCCGATCTCGGTGACGTGACCCTTGAAAGTCTTGTTGGGGATGGCGTCGATGGTGATCTCAGCCGGCTGGCCGACCGCCACATTGACGATATCCGTCTCATCCACTTTGACTTCCGCGGTAATCAGAGACATATCCGCGATGGTCATGATGAGCGTGCCGCTCTGGTTTTGCAGGCCTGGAACCACGGTTTCACCCACACGCACCGGGAGATTGGTGACGACTCCATCGAGCGGGGCATAGGAGCTGTGCTTGTCGAGGACGTCATTGTACCGGACCAGGTTGGCCTGGGCCATGGCGACCCGCTTCTGGGTAGAGGCAAGCTGCGCGGCAACCTGCTGCCGCTGGGCGCGGGCCTGGGTAAGGCGGGCTTCCGATTCCTTGACGGCGGCTTCCTGGGCCTGGTAGGTGAATTTCTTCAGGTCGAAATCCTGCTTTGCCATCAACTTCTCGTCATAGAGAGCCTGGGCGCGGTCGAGGTCGGCCTTCATGCGGGCAAGGTCGGCGCGGTCCCGATCGAGGCCGGCCTGCATCGTGCCGAGGTTGTCGTCAGCGGCCTTGAGGCCAGCTTCGGCCGCACTCGAGTCCGCTTCGGAAGAGGCGACACTGGCCTTCTGGGCCTGCACGTCGGCTTCGGGCTGGACGTCCTCCAGCTTGGCCAGCAACTGGCCCTTTCGCACGCGATCGCCTTCCTTCACCAGCAACTCCGTGATCTGGCCGATCGCGTTAGCCCCTATATTGATGTAATTCTTAGGTTTAATCTCGCCCGACGCGGTTACGAGGCTGGTGAGATCTGCGCGCACGACCTTGCCGGTCTGCACCGTGACGACCCCCCGCTTGCTCAGCACCGTGCTGGCATAAACCCCGATGACCGCGACCGCGACGGCCCCGACACCGATGGTAACCTTCCACTTAGTCTTCACGACACAAGTCTCCCTTTTTGCTATTCACCCTAAATAGACGCCGAATGGATCCTGGGAGTTCACTGTTTATTCTACACCCCGCGCTCCGGCGGGCGCACTGGTGGGGGTTGCGAGTGCCTCCACTGTGAAGAGACGGACCGGCGGCGGGGGAATTAGCGCAACCAGCGCACCGAGCGCGGCGGCGTGTTCTCGCACTGGCTGGATTGGACGACGCCGCTCGAAAGCTGGGCGCAGGCGTTGGTGACGGCCGTGCGGAGCGCATTTTCGCGGGTCTCGGCGGAGGCGGTACGGCAGTCGGTACCGCCGTTGAACTCCATGCAGACCTCGCAGCGGACCCGGCTCGGACTGAAACTGGAGATCACCAGGTATCCCAGCACAGCGGCCCCGAACACGACCGAAATCCAGACGGTTTTCCTGTTCATGCGAAGAAGTTTCCCATGCGCCGGAACTTGAGATAGCGGTGCTCCACCAGGTGGTCGCCGCTCATCGAAGCGATCCGGCCGAGCTCGGTGCGAAGCGATTCGTGGAGGAAGCCCGCGGCCGCCTCGGGGTCCTCGTGGGCCCCGCCGGGGGGCTCGGGGATAATGCCGTCCACGAGGCCGAGCTCGAGAAGATCGCTCGCGGTAAGCCGCAAAGCCGCGGCCGCCTGTTCGGCCTTCCCCGAATCGCGATAAATGATGGCGGCGCAGCTTTCCGGGGAGATTACGCTGTAAACGGCATTCTCGAGCATCAGCACCACGTTGCCTACGCCCAGGGCGAGCGCTCCCCCGCTGCCTCCCTCGCCGATGCAGACCACCAGTACGGGGACGGTCAGGCGGGCCATCTCCCGCAGATTCCGGGCGATCGCTTCGGCCTGGCCGCGCTCCTCCGCGTCGATTCCGGGGTATGCGCCCGGCGTGTCCAGAAACGTGATGACCGGCCGGCCGAACTTGGCGGCCATCTGCATTGCGCGCAAGGCCTTGCGGTAGCCCTCGGGCTTCGGCATTCCGAAGTTGCGGTGGAGCTTCTGGCGGGTGTCGCGGCCCTTCTGCTCTGCCACCACCATCACCGGCTGGCCTTCAAACCGGGCGAACCCGGCTACGATGGCGGGATCGTCGCCGAACGCGCGGTCGCCGTGGATTTCCTGAAACCCGCTGAAAACACGCTCGATGTAATCGAGGGAGTGGGGACGCTTGGGGTGACGGGCAAGCTGCACCCGGCGCCACGCGGGATGCGGCTCAGCGGGCTTTTCCGAAATCGTCTCTGCGCTTCCCTCTGGCTCCACTCTGAACATCTTAACAAGCGCCCGCCGGGGATTTGGGATTTCGGACCGAATCTGTGAGGCGCGATACAGGAGGAAGGTCCTCCGGGAGACGCTGTGGCTGGTTTCCTGCTTGTTATTTTCCGGAGCCAAACCGAAACTCAAATTAGGGGGGGACCCGTGAAGCCGGATTCCCGGCGGGAGCTTCCGATCGCCGGGTGGAAGCACTCATACGACTCCGAAAACGACATTCTGAACCACGTGTGTTCGGGGCGGGTCCGCGCGGGAGTTGGAATTCGACCACGACGCTCATTTGATACGGGCAACACGGCAGGAGGACATCGACACCGACAAAAATTAGCCGCTCTGGTGGAATCGCACATCAATAAAAAAGCGAAGTCCGCCAGGGAATCAGTTCGAAAAGCAAAAGGGAGGATGGAAAGACAATGTGTGACTATTCTTTGATGGCCGTACCGAATCGCTTGGCCCGGGAAGGGGAGGAACTCGTAGCTCACCGGTTCCCCACCGGATCCCTCGGCCTGGCGTCACCCGCCGACATCAAACGCTTTGCCGACCCGCCGGCTCCTGTGCGCAGGAGTTTCTGGTGTGCCGTCAAAACCTTCTTTAATCCGCCGAAGACCGATCCGGTGCCGGCGGTGTGTATTCCCCCGGGGGCGCGGTTGAGGCTGCAGGACATTCCATCACGGCTGCAGCACGATCTTAGCGTCGGGCCGGTGGAAGACGTCACGTTCACCCAGATTTCAGCGGCGGTGAACAGCTACCGGGATGCGGTCCGCTTCCCGAACGGGCGCGAAGTCCGGCTGCAGGAACTGCGGGAAGGGCAGCGCGTCACCGTGCTGGACCTTTCGGGCGCGGAGGAACTGGATCTCGAGAAACTGCGCGAAGAACGCGCGGAGTTCACCTATCGCCTGCGGTAGATTGGGCGGCGAAAAACGGCCCGCTCTTTCACGGCTGCGGCTCTGTGAGGGCATCGACCAGGCCGGAGCGTCGAAGGGCGGGCCACGAGCTTTTGACAAGAGTGGCGCGATTCTGGGCTAAACTGGAACACTTGGGTGAGTTTTGCCTTGATCGATCTCCACTCGCACACCAACGAATCTGACGGTACTTTCTCGCCCGAACAGCTCATTGCGGAGGCCGTGCGCAGCGGCGTGGACGCACTGAGCATCACCGATCACGATACGTTTGCCGGCTATGATGCCGCCCGCGAGCCGGCGCGGCGCGCAGGTGTGGAGCTGGTGAGCGGCATCGAACTTTCCACCAAGCTGTACGGCCATTCCGTGCACCTGCTGGGTTACTTTCCCGCGGGCAACGGATCGAGCGGCATCCGCGAATGGGTGGAAGATATGCAGGCTTCCCGGCGGGAGCGCAACGTGCGGCTGGCCGGGCGGCTGCGCGAGCTCGGTATCGACATTACGGTGGAAGAGGCGGAGGCGCGCGGCCGCGGCATGACGGGAAGACCCCACTTCGCCCAGATCATGGTGGAAAAGGGTTATGTGTCGAACCTGCGGCAGGCGTTCGACGAATACCTGGACGAATCCGCGAAGGGCTATGTTTTCCGCCGGGAGCCGCAGTTCAGCGAAGCCGTCGAGCGCATTCGCGCCGCGGGTGGAATCGCTTCGCTGGCGCACCCGATCCGCGTCAGGGGAGACGTGCCGGCGCTGCTCCCCGAATTGTGCGATGCCGGTTTGAACGCCATTGAGGCTTATCACAGCGACCACGGAGCGAGGGAGACCGGACTGTATTTGGAACTGGCGCGCAAGTACGGCCTGCTGGTCACCGGCGGCTCCGACTTCCACGGCGCGCTGAAGCCCGAAATCCGGCTGGGAACCGGCTGCGGCGGCAACCTGCGGGTTCCTCGCGAAGTGCTCGAGAAGCTACGCGCGCGGTAGCACGCGGGCGTAACCCATTCCCACGGCTTTTCCAAGGCCGGGCGAGAAAATCGAAGAGGTGATCTCGGTCTCGGCGCCATCCACCACCAGCTTCGTGCCGGGCGCGGGGGGCTCGGGCTGGTCCAAAGCGAAGTTCACCAGCTCGCGGTTCACACGGCCGCGGGCGCGGATCCGCTCCACGATTTCCTGTCCGAGGTAGCACCCCTTGTTGAAGCTGACGGCGTGCATCTGCCGGGTTTCCTGCGGCAAGGAGGTTTCGAGAATATCCTCGCCATACCGCGGCCTGCCGTTCTCGATGCGGACGATGCGCGCCTCTTCGGCCGTGGCGGGCTTTACGCCGGCGGGCTCGAGCCGGCCGGTGAGCGCCGTCAGGCGGGCGGCGTCGCAATAGATGCGGAAGCCCGGCTGGCCGGTCAGGCTGATGCCGGCGACGGTATCATCGCCCCATGGAAGGTGCTGATACTCGCCCGGCACCGGCGCGCCCAGAGCCGCCAGGGCGGCCGCGGCTCCCGGCCCCTCCACGCCGATCGAGGCAGTTGCGGCGGTCATGTCCTCCAGCTCGATCTGGTCGGCGACCTTGTACTTCAGGATATGCTGGAGCACCTTTCCGGCCAGCTCCGCTTCGGTATCGATGAGGTAGTGCTCGGGAAACGCCCAGAGGTAGAGGTCCGCCTGGATGCGTCCCTGCGGCGTGAGCAGGAAGGCGTAGCATCCGGCGCCCGGCTTCAGGCCCTTCACATCGTTGCTGGTGACGTTGTGCAGGAAGCGCGCGCGGTCGCGGCCGCGGGCGATGATGCGTCCGCGCGCCGACAGATCGAGCCACGCGGCGCCGTGGCGCAATGCCTGATAACCCTCGCTCATGATTTCAGTTTAGAAGATGTGGCGCAGCCAGGCCGAGATGGCGATGATGATGAGACCCGAGATGACCAGCCCGGTCATCATGCGGACGCGCCGCGGGTTCTTCGGCTGCACGATCAGGATGGCGACTGCAAAGACGTGCAGCGCCAGCAGAAGCTTGATCCCCAGCAGCATATGGTATATCGGCCGGTGGCCGGGATTGGTCAGCAGGTTGTAGCTGCCGGAGATGACCAGGCCGCCGATGGCTGAGTAGACGAAGGGCTTATAGAGCGAGGCGGCGCGCTCCACCAGGGATTCCCGCGCGTCCGCTGCGACACCTTCGAGGGCCCGCGCCATCACCAGGCGTGCGAAAAGCATACCGCCGATCAGTGTGGCCATGGACGCGAGGTGCAGCCAGCGCATGATTTCGTAGAGCAGGTCTGCCATATCGTGAGTATACTCGGCTTATGATCCACGAGATCCTGCCGGTGGGGATGCTGCAATGCAACTGCTCGATCTTCGGAGACGAGCAGACCCGCGAGGCGATGGTGGTGGACCCCGGAGACAATATCGACCGGGTGCTCGAGATCGTGCGGCGCCACGGGCTCAACGTGAAGGCCATCGTGATCACGCACGCGCACATCGACCACATCGGGGGGGCGCAGAAACTGAAGCAGGTGACCGGCGCGCCGGTTTACATGAACCCGAACGACACCGAGTTGCAGAAGATGCTGGGCGTGCAGGCGGAGTGGCTGGGGATGGCGCCGGTGGAGGCGGTCGAGATCGATCAGTCCGCCAGAGACGGAGACCGGCTGGTGGTGGGGGCGGTGGAGTTCCACGTGATGCACACCCCGGGGCACACGCAGGGCAGCATCAGCTTGTGGATTCCCTCCGAAAGCAAGCTGGTAGCGGGCGACACGCTGTTCCGCGACAGCATTGGCCGCACCGACCTGCCGGGCGGCGACGGGCGCCAGATTCTGCGGTCGATTCACGACAAGCTATTGCCGCTGCCGGAGGAAACGGTGGTCATCCCGGGGCACGGGCCGAACACGACGATCGGTCGGGAAAAGCAGCTCAACTACTTCCTGCAGGGGCTCGCCTGATGCGAAACACGAAGGCGGTAATCCTTCCGGCGGCGCGTGGTGCGGTGGAGGTGCAGTCGATCCACCTCGGCGAGCCGGGGCCGGGAGAAGTGCTGCTGCGGATGGAGGCGTGTGGTGTGTGCCACTCGGACCTCTTTGTATCCGGGCTGGAAAAGCCTCCGCTGGTGCCCCTTACGATGGGGCACGAGGGCATCGGGGTCGTCGAAGCGGTCGGCGCGGGCGTCTCGACCTGGACGGCGGGTGAGCGCGCCGGCGTCACATTCCTGGGTACCACGTGCGGAAGCTGCGAGTGGTGCACTTCGGGGCGGGAGCGGTTCTGTCCCAAGCAGACCAATTTCGGCTACAGCATTCAAGGCGTCCTGGCCGGATTTGCCATCGCACCGGCGGCGGCGCTGGTGCGGGTGCCGGCGGACCTTCCGGCGGCTGAGGCGGCGCCCTTGTGCTGCGCGGGATGGACCGCCTATGGCGCGCTGCGGCAGTCCGGGCTCGCGCGCGGCCAGACCCTGGCGCTCTTCGGGTTCGGCGGGCTGGGCCACCTGGCGCTGCAGATGGCGCGCATCGAAGGGCTGCAGACTGCGGTGGCGGACGTCTCCGAAGACAAGGTCGAGATGGCGCGTGCCGCGGGAGCGGACCTGGCCGAGGCGGCCGCCACGGCGGGACGCACCCTGCAAAAGGAGTGGGGAGGCGTGGATGCGGCCATCGTGTTCACGGGCTCCGCGGCTGCCGTCCTGCCGGCGTTCCGCTCGCTGAAACGGAACGGGACGCTGGTGCTGGTGGGGATCTCGGTGAGCCAGTACGAACTGCCGCTGGTGGATACGATCCTCAAAGGCATCACCCTGCGCGGCAGCTACCTGGGCGCCCGTCAGGACCTGGAGTATGTCTTCCACCTGGCGCGCACCAAGGCGCTGCGGCCGCACGTGCACACACATTCCGTGGATGAGACGCCCGTCATTCTGGAGTCGATGCGGCGCGGCGAGGTTCCGGGCCGGGCCGTGATTTGCTTCTGATAAGATTCTCACATGGCCGATGCGAAGGTTTATCCACCCGACCCGGATTTCGTGGCGCGCGCCCACGTGCAGGGGATGGACGGCTATGACGAGCTGTACCAGCGCGCCGCGGAACAGCCCGAGGAATTCTGGGGCGAACTGGCGGAGAAGGAGTTGTTCTGGTTCCAGAAGTGGAGCCACGTTTTCGAATGGAACCCTCCCTTCGCCAAATGGTTCATCGGCGGAAAGACCAACGCTTCGTATAACTGCCTCGACCGCCACCTGGAGACGCATCGCAAGAACAAGGTCGCCATCCTGTGGGAGGGGGAACCGGGGGACCAGCGCCTCATCTCCTACCAGGAGCTGCACCGCCTGGTCTGCCGGTTTGCCAACGTGCTGAAAGCCCGCGGCCTGAAGGCGGGCGACCGCGCCATCATTTATATGGGCATGGTGCCGGAGCTGCCGGTGGCGCTGCTGGCCTGCGCGCGCCTGGGCATCACCCACAGCGTGGTGTTCGGCGGGTTTTCGGCGGAGGCCCTGAAGGCACGCATTCAGGACCTGGAAGCACGCGTGGTGATCACCGCGGACGGAGCGTGGCGGCGCGGCAAAGAGGTCCGTCTCAAGGATGCGGTGGACGAGGCGCTGGACGACTGCCCGAGCGTTCGCGATGTGATCGTCTACCGGCGCACCGGCGGCAATATCCAGATGCACGAAGGCCGCGACCACTGGTGGCACAACCTGGAGGACGGCGTAAGCGAACAATGTCCGGCCGAGGAACTGGACAGCGAGCATCCGCTCTACGTGCTGTATACGTCGGGCACGACGGGCAAGCCGAAGGGGATCGTTCACACCACCGCCGGCTACCTCCTGCAGGCCCACATGACCATGAAATGGGTCTTCGACCTGAAGGACGAGGACACCTACTGGTGCACGGCGGATATCGGCTGGGTCACGGGCCACAGCTACATTGTTTACGGGCCTCTCTCGGCCGGCGCGACCACCATGATGTACGAAGGCGCGCCGGACTATCCGCAGCCCGACCGTTTCTGGCGGCTCATCGAGAAGTACCGGGTCAACATTTTCTATACGTCGCCGACCGCCATCCGAGCGTTCGTCAGGCAGGGCGATACCTGGCCCAACGGGCACGATATGTCGAGCCTGCGGCTGCTCGGTTCGGTGGGAGAGCCGATCAACCCGGCGGCCTGGGACTGGTATTACCGGGTGATCGGCAAAGAGCGCTGCCCGATCGTGGACACCTGGTGGCAGACCGAGACCGGCGCCATCATGATCGCGCCCATGCCCGGAGCGGTGGCTTTGAAGCCCGGGTCCGGCTCGCTGCCGATGCCGGGCGTGATGGCCGAGACGGTCGACCTGGGCGGCAAACCGGTGGGAGCGAACCGGGAAGGCTTCCTGATCATCAAGCGCCCGTGGCCGAGCATGGCCCGCACGCTGTGGCGCGACCCCGACCGTTATCGCCAGCAGTACTGGGAAAAGATCGACGGGGTCTACATGACGGGCGACGCGGCGCGCCGCGACGAGGACGGCTACTTCTGGATCCTGGGGCGCGTGGACGATGTGATGAACGTCAGCGGCCACCGCCTCAGCACGATGGAGCTGGAATCGGCGCTGGTGCGGCACCCCGCGGTGGCCGAGGCGGCGGTGGTGGGCAAACCGCACGAGATCACCGGCCAGGCCGTGGCCTGTTTCGTCACCCTGAAGAAGGGCAATTGGAACCACGCGGAGCTGGCGGAGGATTTGCGCAAGTGGGTGGCCCACGAGATCGGCAGCTTCGCCAAGCCGGAGCAGATCCGCTTCACCGACGCGCTGCCGAAGACCCGCAGCGGCAAGATCATGCGGCGGCTGCTGCGCGAGATCGTGACCTCGAATTCCGTGACGGGCGACGTCACCACCCTGGAAGACCTTTCGGTGGTCACGCGCCTGGCCGCGCAGCACGACGAGGATTAGCTCCGAATGATGTGGGTGGCGTGGATTGCCGGCGGGTTGGCGGGACTGGTGGCCTTGGCCGCCGTGACCGGCGCCCTGCTGCCGCGGAAACATTCAGCCACTCGCAAGGCGCGATATCGCGTTTCGCCGGAAGCGCTTTACGCGGTGATCGCCGGGCCCCCGGACTGGCGGACGGGGGTCAAAAGCTTCGGCGTTCTGGCCGATCAGGACGGCCGGCGGCGCTGGTGGGAAGAGGACATCCATCGCCAGAAGGTGACCTTCGAACTGGTGGAAGAGCGGTTCCCTTCGCGCCTGGCGGTGCGGATCGCCGACCAGGGCCTGCCCTTCGGCGGCACCTGGAGCTTCGATATCGAGCCGCTGGCGGGCGGCGGATCCGAATTGCGAATCCGGGAGGACGGGGAGATCCACAACGTGATCTTTCGGTTTATGGCCCGATTTTTCTTCGGCTATACAGCGAGCATTGAAACTTATCTGAGCGACCTCGCCGCCAAGTTCGACCAGCCGCTGCAGATCGAGGCGTAGGGCCCTTCCGCAACCCTATTATCAGATTTGGTAATATAGCGTTGCAGCAAGTCAGGCACGTGTTCTGTTTTTTTGATATGTTCGTTCCCTTACCGTTCGCGCTGCTCTTCGCCCGATCCGCCGCCGACCGCTTGGTCCACGGGATGTTCGACAACTCCTTCGCCGGCATTCACCAGCTGGGGTGGTTCGACTGGGCCATGCTGGTGCCGTATTTCACGGTGCTGGTGATTCTCTCCGTTTACGGGATTCACCGCTACGATATCATCCGCACTTATTTCAAGCACCGCAAGAAAGCAGTGTCCGAGCCGCCGAAGCGGTTCGAGCAGCTTCCGCCCGTGACGATCCAGCTTCCGCTGTATAACGAGCGGTACGTCGTGGAGCGCCTGGTAGAGGAAACTCTCAAGATCGAATATCCGAAGGAGTTACTGCAGATCCAGGTTCTCGACGATTCGACCGATGAGACGGCTCCTTTCGCCGAAGCGCTGGTCGAGCGGTATCGGAACATGGGGTATCCGATCGAATACCACCACCGTCCGAACCGCCATGGATTCAAGGCCGGCGCGCTACAAGAGGGATTGGAGACCGCCACCGGCGAGTTCGTCGCGGTCTTCGACGCGGACTTCTGCCCGCCTCCCGACTTCCTGCTGCGCACCGTTCATTTTTTCGCCGATCCGCAGGTGGGCGTGGTGCAGACGCGGTGGAGCTACCTGAACCGCGACTACAACTTCCTCACGGAAGTGGAAGCCATGCTGCTCGACGGGCACTTCATTCTGGAGCACGGGGCCCGGTCGCGCGCCGGCTACTTCTTCAATTTCAACGGCACGGCGGGGATTCTCCGCAAGAGCATGATCGCCGATGCCGGCGGCTGGCAGCACGACACGCTGACCGAGGATTCCGACCTCAGCTACCGGGCGCAGCTCAAGGGCTGGCGCTTCGTTTACCTGCCCGGCCTGGATTGCCCGTCGGAACTCCCGGTGGAGATGCACGGGTTCCAGGTGCAGCAGTCGCGGTGGGCCAAGGGGCTGACCCAGGTGGCGAAGAAACTGCTTCCGGCCATCATGAAGGCGGACATTCCGAAGCGCGTCAAGGCGGAGGCGTTCCTGCACCTGACGCCAAACTTCTCTTATCCGCTGATGATCGTGGTCTCCGCCCTGATGCTGCCCGTGATGATCGTACGCTTCTACATGGGCGTATGGCAGATGGTGTTCATCGACCTGCCGCTGATCGTGGCGTCGTTCTGGTCGATCTCGCTATTTTACGTGGTGGCGCACCGCGAGCTGTATCCGAAGAACTGGAAGCGCTCGGTCATGCTGCTGCCGATGCTGATGGCCGTCGGGGTCGGCCTCACCATCATCAACACACGGGCCGTGCTGGAGGCGGTTTTCGGCATCCAGACGAGCTTCGCGCGCACTCCGAAATACGCGATCGGCGACCGCCCGGTCAACCTCGAAGTCAAGAAATACCGGCGCCGCAGCGGCTGGCTGCCCTACGTGGAGATTCTCTGCGGCGGCTATTTTGTGGCGATGATCGTGTTCGCCATCCAGACTTATAATTTTTTTGCGATTCCCTTCCTGGCGCTCTTCGTGTTCGGGTACTGGTGGGCCGGCTTCGGCACCCTCTACCAGGAGCAGCAGGGCCGCCTGAGATGGCTCAAGCAGCAGAAGATCGCTCTGAGCGCCGCGCGCCAGGGGTAGGCAGCGCGCGGCCGCCCCGCTCCCTCACGGTCGCGGTTCTGCGATCCGGCCGTCCCTCATGTGAATGACCTGGTGGCCGTAGGCCGCGGCTTCCGGGTTGTGCGTGATCATGAGGATGGTCTGGCCGAGACGCTCGTTCAGGTCGCGCAAAATCTCGAGGACCGCCTTCGAGTTCTCCGTATCCAGATTGCCGGTTGGTTCGTCGGCGAGCAGGATGGCCGGGTGATTCACGATCGCCCGCGCGATGGCCACGCGCTGCTGCTCGCCGCCGGATAAGGCATTTGGCTTGTGGTCCAGCCGGTTGGCGATTCCGAGCACGCGCAGAACCTCCTCGAACGCGGGGTCCGGCTTCTGATCCATGCCCGCGATGAATCGGGCCACCGCGATATTGTCCCGCGCGGTGAGGTTGGGCAGCAGGTTGAACTTCTGGAAGACGAAGCCGACGGTGCGTTTGCGGAGGTTGGTGCGGTCGCTGTCGGACATCTGCGCCAGGTCGCGGCCGTCGACGCTGACCTGTCCGGCGGTGGGAGGCGTTAGCCCGCCGATGATGTGGAACAGCGTGGACTTGCCCGATCCCGACGGCCCGACGATGGCGAGGAACTCCCCGGCCTTGACACTCAGGTCGACGCCGCGGAGGGCCGGCACGTCGACCTTGCCGACGCGGTAGACCTTCTGCAACTGCCGCGTCTCGATGATGAAGCCGTTATTCATACGCGAGGGCCTCGATGGGGTCGTGTCGCGCGGCGCTGAGGCCCGGGTAGAGAGCGCCGAGAAGGGCGCCGCCGAGCGTGATGGCTCCCGAGATCGGCCACCACCTGGGAACGATCGCCATGGGAAAGGACGCGGGCACGAAGGTGATCATGAGCCAGTGCGCGCCGTAGCTCATGAGAATGCCGAGGAGCGTGCCGCCTACACCGAGTAGGGCCGCTTCCGCCAGGATGATCCGCAGGATAAAGCCGTTGGACGAGCCGAGCGACTTCAGAATGCCGATTTCGCGGGTGCGTTGCAGCACCGCCATGTACATCGAGAGGCACACCACCGCGAAACCGATCAGGACCCCGATGGCCATGATGACGAAGGTGAATTCGCGGAGCGCCGGGATATTGCTCGGGTTGTACATGGAGACCAGCTCTTCGGCCGAATAGACCGAGTAATCGGGGAGCTTGGCCTTCAGTTGTTGCACCAGGGGACTGATATTCTTCGGATCGTCCACCTTGAGATAAATCTGGCTGACCTTTCCCTCGTTGCTCGAGAGCTTCTGCAGAACTTCCAGCGGGAACACGATGCGGGCCAGCTTGCCGCTGGCAATGATGCCGCTGACGCGCCAGGGCTTGCCCAGAATCTGGATGGTGCTGCCCACGCGGGCGCCTTTCTGATTGGCGTACCACTCGTCGATCAGAACGTCATCCGGACCCTGGAAGGGGCCGCCCTTCAGGTAGGTGAACCCCCCGCTCATCTGGTTGAACTTATCCAGGTCGATGCCGGTGGCTCCGAGAGTGACGTTTTGAACCGGTTGGTTCACGACGCCCATGGCCATTTTGACGTGAGGCTGCCGGGCGAACCAGTCGACGATCTTGTCGCTGATACCGCCGCTCAGGGTGAGCAGAGTGGAGCCGGGCGGGCGGACGATGATATCGGCGCCGATGCCGCGGGTGCGGTGGGCGGTATCCTCCAGCATGCCGTGGCTGAGGCCGACGAGCGTCAGGATCAGGGTCACGGGAACGCCGATCAGCAGGATACTCAACAGGCTGCGCATCGGCTTGTGTTTCAGGTTTTCAAAGACTAACGTTGCGGTCACTTCGGGGGTCCTTGCGCGGTCTCGGGATTCGGCTGGCCGAGAATGTGCGTTTTGCTGCCTGGAGGCTGGGTGAGCACAAACTTATCATCCGATACGCCCTTATTGATGTCCATCTTCACCAAGTCGATCACCACGCCGTATTCGTCCCTCGGCCGGTTGATCTCGATATGTTTGGGAAACGGGACGTTGTCGTAGGCCCGCCAGTCCGAGTAGCGGGCGTCGGTCAGGATGTTGCCGTCGTCGTCGAAGATCAACTGGCGGGAGATCTGGAGATTCAGCCGGTTGAACCAGACGGCGCGGGCCAGCCGCAGTTGCCCACCTACGTCTCGAATCACCTGGAGGATGTAGAAGGCGTTGTCTTCGTCGGTGAAGTTCTCGATCACCAGCTTGTCATGGTCGGGGTCGACCGGACGCACGATGAGGGCTTCCAGAAAGTGGGAGGGCCGGAGGTTTTCGATCTTGTTCTTGGACAGCTCGATGAGGTCGTTCGAGCCCTCGATGAACCGGTTCTGCGCGGGGACGTAGAGGCGGAAGTGATCGCCGACCGAGACCATGTCGAAAGCCTTGTTGCGCACGACGGGGTATAGACCGATGATGCGGATGTCGTCCGGCTGGCGGAAGAGGATAAACCCGCGAACGTCCTTGTACTCGGTGATCTTGTTTTTTTCCGCGCTACCCAGGGCGGGGGCCATATCGACCGTGGCGTTGAAATCGTGAATGGCGGCATATTCCCGTTGAATGACCCCCACCAGAGCGTCGCGGTTGGTGACCAGCAGGGAGGGCGCACCGTCTCCATGGCCACCCGGCCGGACGATCAAGCGCCGGCGCACGAAGCAGGAAGTCAGTCCGAAAGTGGCGAGCCAGATCAGGAAAATGGCAGCCGGAACACGCCGGAGGGGCATCATTTCATTGTAGGCAGCGCGGAAAGCGACCTGTCAATTTTCGGACATCGGGCCGGCTGTGGTATATTGAAAGTCCACGCCGGACGGGCCTGTGGCGCAGTTGGGAGCGCGCTTCCATGGCATGGAAGAGGTCGTGAGTTCGAATCTCACCAGGTCCACCAACCCCACATACGATTTGGGATGAGTGCTTCCATGCTGCGGGAGAGGTCACCGGAGTCCACGTGGATTCCAGGTCGCCGATTCGAACTGAAATTTGACTCCCGAAGCTATGCCACGGGCGCAGTTCTACGATATAGTTCGGTCCACTGCGTTTCGAATGGTGGCTGCGCGACCTTGATCTGCTCCCATTTGAGTCGCAGCGGAGGCTCGTTTCCGGGCGGCACCGACACCAACGCTACCCCGGAGTCGTCGCAGTCGATTTCGAAATGCTTACCAGCACTCCACTCTCGCATGCTTGTCCACCACGCCCGGAGCTTTCCTGGCACATCCACAGTTTGCATTGTGCCGGACTCGCGGAAAGACGGAAAGCCGGGGGCAATGATAACGGCGGTTGCTGCCCGGAGCGAGGATGGCTCGCCTAGGTCGGCTAACTCGCGGGCCATAGCCAACCATACGGCATAGCCGTATAATGGTCTTGTGCGACGCGTCGTCCGAAGCAGCCGCTATGAACGGGACGCAGCCCGGTTGTTGCGGCCCTCGGTGCAATACGAATTGGAGGAGGCGATCGCGGCTGAGCCCGAACGCCATCCGCTGATCCCTGGCACGGGCGGTTTTCGCAAGGCTCGGTGGCGCCGCGCCGGCGTCGGCAAGAGCGGCGGCGTGCGAGTGATTTACTATTTCATGGTTCGCCCAGATCTGGTCTTCCTCGCGGACATCTACGCAAAGAACGAGAAGGAGAACTTGACCCATGCGGAAAGAAACCAGCTCAAGAAAATCGCCTCGGAAATCCAGCGGGAGTTTGGCGGCTAAGCCCCGGCGGACCGGAGCACCGCTTGGGGAGCGCCTGCTTGAATCGATGAAAGAACTGCAGGCGCATCTGCGAGGCGAGATCAAATTGAGCGAGACCGTTTACCACGTCCCGCCCGAGACGGACGTGCGAGCGCTACGGGAAAAGCTCGGGTTGTCGCAATCGGACTTCGCCGCCCTATTCGGCTTCAACGTGCGCTCACTGCAGGACTGGGAGCAGGGACGCCGGCGTCCGGAGATTCCCATACGTGCTTACCTGGCCGTAATCCAGCGTGACCCACAAGCCGTCATCCGCGCGCTGCGCGCGGCGTGAGCGTATTCCCGTGCGGCTTGGGCCAATATGCGATGCAATCCACTATATGTATAGGCCGAGCTGCCTCTTCATGCTACGGAGAACCTGAGCACGCCGTGCGACCGCGCGCGAGGCATGTGGAGGACCACTCCGGGCCCAGATTCCGCATTCGGATCAGCGCCGAAACGCGGAGTCCGAGTGGAGTCCAAAAACATGGGAGAGGTCACCGGCGCCCAAATGGCGTCCAAATCCCCGGCGCGCAAGTCTTGTGTTTCTGGCCAGAATGTCTGTAAGTGATTTAAATGGGCCTGGAAAGCCTTTGAGCTTGCACTGAAGGGTAGGCCCGCGCTGAGTAAGGCTGACGTGCTGCTTCGGGTCGCCGAACTCCGCACCGAGGTCTGGCCGCCTCGCAAACGAACTGCTCTACCACCACGATGGACCCAAACTCCAGGTCATTGAACAAGGACGGCCTTGGAGCTTTGATGGTGACGGGCGGCTGACCAGATACGGCCGCCGGCGATTTGCGACGCCCTGATCCATTTTTTCCTGCCGCTTCGTATCATCCCATTGACGCTCACAATTGTGGACAGATTCCGCCCGTTTTCCTGTTTCCACAGTGGAGGCCCACGATGGAACGGCCTTCCAGAGGAGTCAAAACGAGATGAGATCGACTTTATTTCGCGCCGGACTCGGGACCTTGGCGTGCTTGTGGGCATTGCCGGTTTGCTACGCCCAGACTGTTACCGCCACTGTCGCAACGGGACAGTCTCCCCGGACGTTGGCGGTGAACCCGGTGACGAACAAAATCTACGTCGCCAGCGGCCTCCGCGGCGTCAACGGCGCCGTCACGGTGATCGACGGCGCCACGAACTCCACCGCGACTGTTACTGTGGGCGTGACCCCCACTTCGGTGGCCGTGAACCCGGTGACGAACAAGATCTACGTCGCCAACGCCAACGACCGAGTCACGGTGATCGACGGCGCCACCAACTCCACGGCAACCGTCACCGCAGGGACATTCCCCACTTCGGTGGCAGTGAATCCGGCGACGAACAAGGTCTATGTCGCCAACAACGCTGGCAATAGCGTGACGGTGATCGACGGCGCCACCAACTCCACGACAACCGTCGCCGCGGGAAGCATGCCGCTTTCGGTGGCGGTGAACCCGCTGACCAACAAGATCTATGTCGCCAACATCGCTGGCAATAGCGTGACGGTGATCGATGGCTCTACCAACTCCACCACCACGGTTTCGGTGGGAACGTCCCCCACTTCGGTGGCGGTCAACCCGGTGACGAACCAAATCTACGTCGCCAACAACGGTGGCAATAGCGTGACGGTGATTGACGGCGCCACCAACTCCACCACCACGGTTTCGGTGGGAACTTCCCCCAGTTCGGTGGCGGTCAACCCGGTAACGAATCAGATCTACACCTCCGACTCTGGCAGCGGCACTGTGACGGTAATTGACGGCGCCACCAACTCCACCACGACCGTTCCCGCGGGAACATCCCCCGGTTCGGTGTCGGTGAACCCGACGACAAACCAGATCTATTCCGTCGACAGCGCCAACGGCGCCGTCACGGTGATCAACGGAGCCACCAACTCCACGCGGACCATGGCCGTGGGAACTGAGCCCGTGGAGGCGGGCGTCAACCCGGTGACGAATAGGATCTACATCGCCAACCAGGGGAGCAACAACGTGAGCGTCATCGACGGCGCCACCAACTCCACGGCGACCGTTTCTTCGGGAACAACTCCCGGTTCCATGGCGGCGAATCCGGTGACGAACAAGATCTACGTCGTCAACTTTAACAGTGCAAACGTGACGGTCATCGACGGCGCCACCAACGCCACCACGACCGTTCCCGCGGGAACATCCCCCGGTTCGGTGTCGGTGAACCCGGTGACAAACCGGATCTACGTCGCCAACCGGGGGAGCAACAACGTGACGGTCATCGACGGCGCCACCAACGCCACCACGACCGTTCTCGCCGGAACATCTCCCATCGCTGTGGCGGTGAACCCGGTGACGAACAAGATCTACGTCGCCGACTTCGACAGCGCCGACGTGACGGTCATCGACGGCGCCACCAACGCCACCACGACCGTTCCCGCCGGATCATCTCCCAACTCTGTGGCGGTGAACCCGGTGACGAACAAGATCTACGTCGCCAACTTCGACAGCGCCGACGTGACGGTCATCGACGGCGCCACCAACGCCACCGCGACCGTCCCTGCGGGATCATCTCCCAGCGCTGTGGCGGTGAATGCGGTGACGAACAGAATCTACGTCGCCAACCAGGCGAGTGACGGCGTGACAGTCATCGACGGCGCTTCCAATACCGTCACCGCGACCGTCCCTGCGGGATCATCTCCCAGGGCTGTGGCGGTGAACCCGGTGACGAACAAGATCTACGTCGCCAACTTCATTAGTGGCACCGTAACGGTGATCGACGGTTCCACGAACAACACCACCACCGTCGCGGCCGGAGCAAATCCCGATTCTGTGGCGGTGGACCCGGTGCTGAACAAGATTTACGTCGCCAACTTTCTTAACGGCGACGTGACAGTCATCGACGGCGCCACCAACTCCACGGCGGCCGCTTCGGCGGGCCAGATTCCCATCCAGGTGGAAGTGAACCCGGTCACCGGTAAGATCTACGTCGCCAACGCCCTCGACAACAATGTGACTGTGATCACCGGGCAACAAGTGCAGCCCATCCCTCTCACAACCAGCATCACACCCCTCTCCGGCAACCAAACCTCCTCCCCGACCCCCACCTTCACCTTCAGCGTCACCAGCAGCTTCAGCCCCACGGCGACCAAGCCGGACGCCGTCTACTACCAGGCCGACACATGGCAAGGCCCCTGGAGCACGGCCGCCGGCAGCAACCCCAATTACTCCGGCACGCTCGCTGCGCTGCAGCCGGGATTCCACATTCTCTACGCATTCGCGGGAGACAGCCAGGAGGCCACTTCGACTCAGCCTGGCTCGCCCCTGACCGGCGTCATCCAGGCGTATGAATTTCTCGTCACGCCGGCGCCGCAAGTCATCACGTTCCCACAGCCGCCGGACACCGCCATCAACGCCGGACCGGTAATTCTTGCAGCCACAGCCAGTTCGGGATTGCCGGTCACCTACACCAGCAATTCGGCGGCCGTCTGCACCGTCTCGGGCGCCTCCGTAACGCCCGTTTCCACCGGCGTCTGCTCCATCACGGCGGACCAGTCGGGAAACGCCGCTTTCTCCCCCGCGCCGAGCGTCACCCGGACGTTCCAGGTCACACTGGCGAGCCAGAGCATCACCTTCGCAGCCATTCCCGCGCACACGGTCGGCGATTCGTTCGCACTCGCCGCCACGGCGACTTCGGGTCTCGCGGTGAGCTTCGCCTCCCAGACTCCCGGCGTCTGCACGGTCGCCGGCGCCACGGCTACGATGGTCGCCGCGGGAAGCTGCACCATCCAGGCAACGCAGGCGGGTAACAGCGTCTATGCCCCTGCGCCGCCCGTGGCGCAGAGCTTCCCGGTGGCTTCGCTCGCCAATTTCACCATTACGCCGATCCCGCCGCAGGAAAACGCCTTCCGCGGCGTTCTCGCCGGCTTCGTCCTCAAAATCACCGCCGTTAACGGATTCCAGGGCAACGTCACCTTGAGTTGCTCGGGCGGACCGGACGGAGCTAAATGTGCCAACTTCCCGATGACGGTTCGCCTGAATCGCACTGCCTTTGCGCTCTCCGGAATGTGGTTCCCGCCGAACACGCCGGCAGGCACCTACACCGTCACCTTCACCGGCGTTTCCGGCGCCTCGACCGCAACCGCGACGGCGCAATTTACGGTGAAGTAAGTTCAGAGGTCCATCGATCCTCGTACGACGGAAGCCCACCGGTCCCCTAACCCGGTTCCGGTGGGTGTTTTCCTCGAAAGAACTACGGTTACGGCCAGTCATTTGCTGTCTTCTCGCGTGTGTATGGGAGTGCTACCGGTCACTTCTGTGAGCTCTGGAACCTTCGAAGACGCGAGCTGCGACATTGTGGCCTCACTCGTGCTCCATATCTTGTCGTCGGTTGGATGGGCCGGGCCGAATCTGGTCCACACCGCAAGGGAAACGTATGTTGCTCCTGATTATCTTATTGGTGATCCTGCTGCTGGCTGCGGCTCCGGCTTGGCCCTATAGCCGTGGCTGGGGCTACTACCCAAGTGGTGGCATTGGGACCGTCCTTCTTATTCTCATCGTCCTTCTGTTGCTGGGGGCCATCCACTTCTAGATCGGGTCCGGGCCGGGTCCGGCGGATAGCACCAGAAAAGCGGAAGCGAACCACTTACTCCCAGCGCAGTGCCACCACCGGATCCACCTTCATCGCCCGCCGCGCCGGAACGTAGCTCGCCAGCATCGCGGTCAGCGTCCATGCCAGAGACGCCACAGCGAAGGACGCCGGGTCGAGCGGGCTCAGACCATACAAAAGACCTCCCAGCATCCGAGTCACGCCCGCGCTGAGGAGCAGACCAAAGCCGATGCCGATGGCCGTCAGTCCCAGCCCGCGACCCAACACCATCCACATAACGTCCGCCTTCTGGGCTCCCATCGCCAACCGCACGCCAATCTCCCGCGTACGCTGCGCGACGGCGTAGGCGACCACACCGTATAGTCCCACCGCGGCGAGCAGCATGCCCAACCCGCCAAACACCGCGAGCAGTGCAGCCTGCCAGCGCGCTCTCCAGAGCGACTCCGTCGCAAAGTCCTCGAGGGTCTCGATGTCGTATACCCGGAGGTTTGGGTCCAACCCGTGCAGCATCGTCCGCAGAGGCGCGCTAAAGTCGTTGGGGTTGCCTGAGGTGTGGACGATCACCGCCACGAAGCCCTCCCAGTCCTGCGCGAGAGGCCGATATACATACGGGCGTGGAGCCTCATCGAGCGATTCATACTTCGCGTCTCTGGCCACGCCAACCACCAGTGCGAGGTTGCGCGGCCTGCCGGGCTCGCATCCCAGCCAGACGGATTTGCCGATGGGGTCGGCGTTAGGCCAGTTTCGCCGGGCGTACGTTTCATTAACGATTACCACGCGCTGCGATGACGCCTGATCCTGAGCGGTGAAACCCCGTCCACGAACGATCGGGATCGATAGCGTGTCGAAATACCCCGGTACGATCGTATCCGAGCTGATGCGGCGGGGACGCGTGGTGGGGTCGGGCATTGCGCAGACGGAACCAGACATGTTCAGCGGAGTGGTATAGCTGATCGTGGCGCTGCGGACTCCAGGAGCGGCGCGGATTCGCCCGAGCACCCGATCGAGGAAGAACTTGCCCGTTTCCGGCGTGTATTCGGGCTCGGAAACGTTGATGCGCGCCGCCAGCCGGTGGTCCATGGCGAAGCCGGGTTCGATTTGGCGGGCGTGCTGCAATCCGCGGAGCAGCAGGGCGGCGGCGATCAGCAGTACCAGCGACAAGGCCACCTGGGCCACCACGTAGATATCCCTCTGGCGCAGGCGCCGCAGCGGGGCTTCACCCTTCAGAGCGAAGGCCAGGTCGGGCCGCGAGTGTTCGATGGCGGGCGCGATGCTGAAAATCATCGCGCTAGCGAGCGCGGCACCGAAGGCGAAGAACACCATACGCCAGCCCACGGTGAGGTTCAGTGATACCGTCCCCATGTGCGGAAGCGCCGGGAGCGAGCGTGCGAGCAGTCCGTTCGCCCAGTATCCCAGTAGCAGGCCGAGCACGGCGCCGCCCGCCGCCAGGACAAGCCCTTCAGACAGCGTCTGGCACACCAGCCGGAACCGGCCGGCTCCCAGCGCCTGCCGGACCGCCATCTCGTGACGCCGCACCGCCGATCGGGAAAGCAGCAGGTTGGCCACGTTGACACACGCGATCAACAGCAGCACCCCAGTCACCGAGAGCAGCATGATCGCCATGACCGTGGCGAATTCACGAACCGCCGGCATCGACGCCCCGGCCGCGACGTCCATCGTGATGGCTCCGTGAAGCGCATTGTCGCGAGGAAATTCGCGCAGGATCTGCGCGTCGATGGACTTCAGCTCCGCCTCCGATTCGCGCAATCTCCGGCCCGGAGCGAGCCGTCCGACCAACCGCACGCGCGGCCGCTCGCGCTCGCCGGGGTTGGACAGGAAGTCGCGGACATACGGCTGCGACAGCAGGGGAATCCAGATCTCGGCGCTGTGCGGCGGTGACAGCCCGATGAAACCGGGCGGGGCCACTCCGATTACGCGATACCACTCCGACCCGACGCGCACGCGCTCTCCGATCGCGTTCGTGCTGCGGCCGAACCGGCGCGACCACGCGGCATCGCTGATCACCGCGACCGGATCGGCGCCCGGACGCTCATCCTCGGGCGTGAACCAGCGCCCCGACTGCGCCCGGAGCTGCAGAACATCGGCGAAATTGGCCGAGACCGCTTCGGCCATGATGATTTGGCTGACTCCGCCGGTATCGAGTGATGTGGGCGAATCGTCCGCGGCCAGGAGCCCGGAGAACAGCCTGCCGCCCGGCGCCACCGAACGCCGTTCTATTTCCTGGTAATCGCGATAAGAGCACGTCATGTCTTCGCCCGCGCGGCCGATCGCCACCACGCGATCGGCATGCGGGACCGGCAGCGGCTCCCAAAAAAGTGAATTGACGAAGCTGAACACAGTGCTGTTCACGCCGATGCCCAAGGCCACGCAGAGCATGGCCGTGAGGGTGTAGC
The DNA here is from genome assembly GCA_963778675.1 of Bryobacterales bacterium. Classification (GTDB taxonomy): domain Bacteria; phylum Acidobacteriota; class Terriglobia; order Bryobacterales; family Bryobacteraceae; genus CAWCDJ01. The sequence goes on along the minus strand of CAVZVI010000012.1, from coordinate 133,387 downwards.
CCGGGTTCCGGCGCAGCACGCGCAAGGCGTAGTGCAGGTCCTGTCGCAGATCCGGCGCGGTGAGCCGGTGCGGCGAGAGCCGCACTGCGGCGCAGCTCAGCACCTCGCCCCAGTACCACAGGCGGCCGCCCCCGCGCGCCTGAAACTCCTCACGCAGGTCGCCCGCAATGATCTCCCCTTCCCTGCCCGGCACGAGACGCCGGATGAGCTTCTCTGCGATGGTTGGCGGCTGTTCAGGCAAGCCGGACCCCCTTCCACATGCGCTCCAGCATCTCTTTGGCTCGCGCCAGCGCCTCGGCCCCCAGGGGTTCCACCCGGAAGTACCGTCGCGACCGCCCGCCGCGCTCCGCTGTGGGATCGGCGAACCAGGAGCTGACGTACCCCTTCGCCTCCAGCCGATCGAGCGTGGAGTATAGCGCGCCCACGGTCACTTTGCGTCCGACGCGTTCTTCGATTTCGCGCCGGATCGGGACGCCGTAGGCCTTGTCCCCGAGGCGAATCACGGCGAGGAGAACGATCTGCTCGAACTCTCCGAGATAGTGGTCTCGCATATTTGTTCTGAATTGTAGACCAAATGGACCACCGCCGCAAGCCGCATCTTCGTCGATTGAGTCATTGGACGGCCTGAGTGAATCCACATTGATCGAGACAGTCACCGGGAGTAGAGCATAAAACCCGGAGAATGGATTTGTCACGGCAGACGTGTCCCCGGTCACTGATAGCGTCACCAGCGAGTTCGTGAAAGAATTGCCGGCCAGCAAGCCCGTGCCGATAAATCCTTCCGTGTAGACGATGGCTTCGGCGTTGGCCAGCCCCGCCGTCCCGGCGTGTCACTCAGGTCGATCCGGTCCGCGCCCTCCGGCGGGAGTAGAGCGGATGGCGCCTTCGGCACCGGGGGCCGGCCGGCCCTACGCTACAGCACCCTCGAACAGCAGTCCGGCCAGCCGCTTGCTATCGGCCACTTCACGAAATGCGCTTTCCCGGCAGCGGTAGCCATGTGCGGTCATGGCCTGAATGAGTTCCTCTCTCGGTACCAGCGCGGGGTGGCCGGTCTTGACGGCCTCGGCGATCGAGGGCGGCAGGCGGCGGCCCGGTGTGACGGCGGCGGTCATCTCCGGCGGGTTTTCCTGCAGGATGATGCCGCAAGCCCCCGGCCGCAGGCCGGCCAATACCTCCACTCCCCGGCGCCAGTCGATGTGCTCCAGCAGCAGCGCGGCCAGGAGGAGATGGCATCCCGGCTCGAGGTTGGTGCGCTCGATATCGTCCGCTACAATCTCGGCGCCTAATCCGTGCCTGGCGAGCCTTTCTCTCAGGCGCGCCAGAAACGCGGGATTGAGATCCGCGCAGGTGAGGCGGAATGGACGAAAGACGGACGGGTCCAGAAAATCGAACATCTGCCCGGTCCCGGCGCCCGCGATCGTGATGGCGCTACCCGCAGGCAGCGAAGCCAGTTCGATCAGATGGCGCGTCAGATCGGCGGCGGCTTGCGCCTGCCCGATGGAGGCCATGTGCTCCTCGTAATCATCGGGGGTGACGATTTCCGTCCAGGCGCGGCGCAACTCCGGGTCCACGCTTCAGGGTACACTTCCCGCGGCCATGCGGAACGATATCGCTAAAATTAGCCATTGACAACGGCGAACTCTTTGGTCCATGATCTCGTTATCGCTAAAACATTGACAAATAAGCTGTATTAGAGAGGGGAATTTCGCACGGCGTTTTCGCTGCCGCCGCTCTTCTGGCCTTCAAACCAGGAGGTGGAGTTGTGCGTCCTCGGGTCAACCGAAGATTCCAAGTTCCAGGAGGTCGAAAGATGAAGCTGCCCCGTATTCCAGTCGCGACGTTGGTTGCGGTGTGCCTGGTTTTTGCAGGAGGAGCCCTGATGGCGCAATCGCCGACGGCTGTCGTGAACGGCACCGTGGTGGATTCTACCGGGGCTTCGGTGCCGGACGCCACCGTGACCGTCGTGAACCAGGCGACGAACGTCATCAGCACCAGGACCACCAACGGGGAAGGAGCGTTCACCATCATTAATCTCCTTCCCGGCAACTACGCGCTGACGGCGTCGAAGACCGGCTTCAAGAAAGTCGCGCTGCCGGTGTTCAAGCTCGATGTGAACCAGACGTTGACCGAGAAGATCACGCTCGAAGTGGGCGCCACCACCGAGACGGTGGAGGTCAGTGCCAGTTCGGTGGAAGTCATGGTCCAGCGGGCGAGCACCGAACTGGGCACGACCATGGACGAACAGATGATCCACGAGCTTCCCCTGAACGGGCGCAACTTCACGGAATTGATGATCCTGCAGCCCGGCGTAAACCCGCTCGACACGTCACAGGGCAATAGCGCCGGCAAGACCGGTGCCGGCGGCAACCCGGATGGCGGCAACATATCCATCCCCGGCTCGATCGTCTACAAACCATCGGTGAACGGCGCGGGCAACCGGTCCAACGCGTTCTACATGGACGGCATCATCAATACGGACGACCGGGGCGGAGGCTGGGCGGTCCCTCCCATCGCCGACACGGTTCAGGAATTCAAGGTGCAGTCGCACAACAACGACGCGCAGTACGGGAATGTGCTGGGGTCAGTGGTGAACATCGTAACCAAGAGCGGGACCAACAGTTTCCATGGCTCGGCCTGGGAATTCGCACGCAGCGCGATCTTCGATGCCCGCAACCCCTTCACCGGCTTCTGCACGGCGGCCACATGTTCGTCGCTGGCCGACAAGCTGGCGGGCAACGTGGCGGCGGGGACGCAGACGGCGGCGGGCGCGGCCGCCATCCTTTCCGGCACCCCGGTTTCGCCGCTCGGCTATTCGCAGAACGAATTCGGCGGCACCTTCGGCGGGCCGATCATCCACAACAAGACCTTCTTCTATGTGGCATACGAAGGGTGGAGGTATTCGCAGCCAAACAACAGCTACGTCAAGGTGCCGACCGCGGCGGAACTTTCGGGCGACTTTACCCAAAGCCTGATCGGGGCGGTGAATTCGACCAAGACAGGCGTCACGCCAAACACGATCTTCAACCCGTTCGCCGAATCGGGTCCCAGCTCGGCGGTTCCGTTCCGCTGCGATCCCTCGGGAAACCCGATGTCTCTATTGACCCCCGGTTTGGCATTTGGCCAGCCGGGATACGGGATCCAGGCGGCGGGGGGCAGCCCGTGCAACAGGATTCCGGCCGCTCTCCTCGATACCAAGCTGGCGACCGTGATCCAGGCCTACACCGGAGCCGAATACAAGAACTGCGCGTTTTCGCCGAACTACGCTTTTGCGGTGGACAACTGCCTGGATCAGCGGAACACCATCAACAATGCCAATAATTTCGATTTTCGCGTGGACCATCACTTCAGCGACAAGAACACCGTGTTCGGCCGGGCTTACATGATGTGGGATACGAACAACGGCATCGTGGCGGGGACCACCTCCATCACGCCGAGCCCGTTCCATACCTGGAACATCGGCGGCGCCTGGGATCACATCTTCACTCCGAACCTGATCCTCTCAGTGCGCGGAGGGGTCAACGCGCGCCCCGTCATGGTCAATCCGACCAATCCACAAGGCTATACCCCCGAGACTCAGGCCGGATTCTCCAACCTGAACACGACCGCCGGCTTCTTCCTGAACATTGCCAGCTACATCGGTTCCGCCAACAGTGGAATCGGCAACGTCGGCCCGCAACACCGCGCCAATCCGGAGCACAACTTCAGCGGCGCCATGACCTGGTCTCACGGCAACCACACGCTTCGGTGGGGCGGCGAGTACCTCTACGAGAACCGGCTGGAGATCAACACCTACGAGACGTTCACCTCCGCCGCGACGCAGACCTGCCCGACCAACGGCTCCGGACTCTTTGCCTGCGGCAGCAATCAAGGCAACGCCCTGGCGTCGATGCTGCTCGACCTGCCGAGCGGGTTGACGGTGAACGTGCCGCAGTATGAAGAAGTCCACGTCAAGATGGCGCCAGTCGGCTTTTTCGTCCAGGACGAGTGGCACTTGCGGTCGAACCTGACAATCGATCTCGGCCTGCGGTACGACTATGACCCGGCGGTGAAACTGCTGGTCAGCAATGGCGAGACCGTGAATGCCCTGAACCTTCCGGCCGGGAAGTTCATTATCGGATCGGCGCAAGGCTCCGCATACTCATCGGGATGCGGTTCGCCTCAGTTGCCTCCGTGCGTGCCGGGCGGCCTGACCAGCGCCAACTCGGCATTCATCGTGACGGTCGGCGGCGTAACCTACAACACGCTCAACAATATCGTCTTCTCCTCCAGCCAGCCGGCACTGAAATCGATCAAGGACAACATCGGCCCGCGGGTCGGCATCGCCTGGGGGTTCCTGCCGAAGACCGTGCTGCGAGCCGGCTACGGGATCTTTTACGACCCGATCGCTTATCGCAGCCAGTACGCGGAGAATACGCTGCAGGGTTCGATCTGGCCGTGGACGCGGGGGGTCTCCGACACGCTCAATACCGCACCGATCGGAACGGCCGCCACTCCGACCGTGGCGCCCATCTGCAACAGCGGGACAAGCTGCGGCCCGTACGGCGGCTATATGACTTCTCAGCTCACCGGCCTGGCGGGGAGCAACCCGATCGTGGTTGCGCCCACCCCATGGGGTTCCACCTTCGGGGGCTACACCAACGATCCGAACTACAGCGACCCCAGGTCGCAGCAATGGAACATCCAGCTCGAGCGGCAACTGTCCCCCAACACCATGGCTTCGGTGGCGTACGTGGGAAGCCATACGCAGCGGCTCGAGTGGTGCTGCAAGGCCAATTACCCGCAGGGCGGCCCGTTCTGCGAGAACAACCCGGCGCAGGGATTTACGTGCCCGGGCACGCCGCTGACCCCGGCGTTGATCAACCAGAGGGAGTACATGCCGTTTGCGGCGCAAGGCTGGAATTACTCCGAATCCAACGGTTTTTCGACCTTCCACGCGCTGGAGGCCCAGTTCCAGCACCGCTTCTCGCACGGGCTGCAGACGTTGGTCGCATTCACTTGGGAAAAATGCCTGGGGGATTCGAACGGCGACTTTAACGCCGAGAACGGCGCGGAGAGCGCCCCGTACGAATACTATTTCAACGCGCATTTGTCGAAGGGGGTCTGCTCGTTCGACATACCCAAAGTGTTCACCGTGAGCGCGGTCTACCAGTTGCCGTTCGGGCAGGGACAACGCTGGTTGAAGCATGGATTGCTTTCGCGGGTGCTCGGGAACTGGGAGACCAACTACGCTTTCCTGGCGCGCAGCGGCCAGGCATTCAACCCGAGTTGGGGCGGAGCCAGCAACATCTGCTCCTCGTCGTCGGCAACCAACTGCGTCCCGGCATCGATCGCCGGGGTAGCGCCGACCAGCACGGATCCGGCAAATCTCTCCAACGCGGGTGGGTCGATCACCGGGTACAGCCGGCCGAGCGTTCTTCCGGGCTGCAACCTGACGCCGTCCAACCAGACTGTGTCGCAATGGTACAACCCTGCCTGCTTTGTCAGCCCCGCATCGCTCCAGGTTGGTCCCGGTTACGGTTTCGGGGATGCCCCGATCGGCGGCCTGCGGTCCATGCGATGGATCAATCTGGACGTAACTCTGGCGAAAGAGATTTCGATTACAGAAACGAAGAAACTCCAGTTCCGCGCTGAAGCATTCAACGTTTTCAACCACATGGTTCTGGGCGTGCCGGGCAACTCGATCGCGCCGTCTTACTCCAATGGTTCGATCAGTTACGGCACCGCCGGCGTGGTGAGCAGCATTTCCAATATCCCGCGGCAACTGCAGCTTGCGCTGAAGTTCATGTTTTGACCGGCGACGGCCTCCAATGCAACCACCGGGGCGGCGTTCGCGTCGCCACTGTTGACGGTTCTGTATCGGGGGCACCATTTTGTGCGCGGTGGCCCTTCCTTTGCAGAGCAGCGCTGGATAGGATGTGCGTTTGAGGCTGTGCCCATGGATCCAAAAGATGTGAAGACGAGGGTTTCCGTTCAATTTCAATACCGGGGTCCAAACGACGACAAGCCATGCGACTGGACTCAGGAGGAGAGGCTGCAGTTCGAAGTGCCGGCCGGGACGCCCGCGGGCAACCTTCCGATTCCGGCGGTGGGAGACACGGTGTCACTCACCTTGACGGAACCGGGAAGGCAACTGGACTACCGGGTCGTGAGCCGTCATTACCGCTATGCCGAGACCAGCTTTGGGCTGCTCATGGCCGTCGATTTCGTGGTTACCGACCCCGCGCTGAAAGAGATTTCCGCCCCTGCGGCCGAAGCCCCGCCTCTTCCCGGCCGGCGCCCGGTCTGGGGCTTGGCCGCTTGCGTCCTTGTCCTTTCGGGGATCTCGGCGGCGGCTCTGATCGGCCTCAGCAGTGAGCGCCGCCACGCTGCAACCCTGGCCGCCTCGAACCAGTCGCTGGATGCGTCGGTGCAGGATCTCCAGGTACAACTCCGCTCCGTATCGGACCGGATTCAGGCTTTGACGGTGCGGAACGCGGCGGTCCAGCCCAGGGTGCGCGCCCGCGCGGCGCGGCCGGCATCGAAGAACGGCGCGCGGCAGCGCAAGCCGGGGGCTTCCGAGAAGGGGCGGCTGACGTATTACCGGTTTCAACTGGCGAAGTCCGCCCAGTATAATCGCGTCGGCCCGCTCCATGTTTCCGTGCGCCAGGTGAGTTTGAAGCGCGGGTCCTGCGACCTGCTGCTGAAGACGGCGAACGGGCACGTCGAGCGGAGGCATGTGAACCTGCATGAGCCGGTGACGGTGACGCTCCCGTCCCGCAGGTGGCCTCTCGAACTGGTGGTGGACCAGATTGGCGGCAATACGATAAAAGGACATATCAGCGAGCCCAAGACCAATCTGGCCCAACTGGCCACCTTCTGAGACGGCGCCTACCGGGCTTCCGGTTTGCGGCTCCACTCGCGAATCGAGCGAATCTCATCGGATGGGATATGGAGGAACGTAAGGAATTCTTCGTGCTCCTGCGGAGCGGACTTTTCGAACTCCGCGTGCCACCGCTGCATATCGGCTTCGGTGAAGCCCGCGGCCTTCATGACGCTTACCCACTTTTCTTTGGTAATCAACTGGTTTCTCCTTAGTAACGTTTTGACTTTCAAGAGTTTCAGAATCGCCCGCTGGTGATCCCGCAATCGCTCGATCTCTCCATCCAGTTCCACCAGACGCCGCTTCAAGACCGAGGATGCGCCGGAATCCGAACGATCCAGCACCTCCCGGATATCGGCCAGGCTCAGGCCGGCGTTGCGATACAGGCAGATCTGGCGCAGGCGCGCCAACTCCCTGCCGCCGTAACTGCGATAGTTGCCGGCGGTGCGCAACGGCGCCTTCAGCAGGCCGATGGACTCGTAATACAACACGGTGCTGCGGCTTAAGCCGCAGTCGTGGGCAAGTTTGGAAACGGTCAACATGTCCAGATCCCAGTCTCAACCCTACAGTTGTAGACGAGTCAACAGGAAACTGCAGCAGTCAAGAGAAACGAATGATAAATTTACTCCATCGCGGCGCCCGGATCTGCAATCCCTGCTGGTACGTGGTCCTTTGAAGTGGAAGGTCAACTGCAAGGAAAATATGTATATGAGGCCAAACTGTCACATCTCCGAGCGGGTGAAAGGTTGCTGCGACATCTGCGGAAACTGGCCGAACCGGCTGCATATGCCGGAGGAGGTGCACGGCTGGTACTGCGGCCATTGCTGCCCGGTCTGCAACGCGCAGCCGGCCGCGCAAAAGCCGGAGGCCACCGAATCCCGGGATGACCCCTCCACCAGGGCTGCCTGAGGACGCGGCGGCCCGGATTGCCGCTATTTGGGCAGCCGGCCACGGACCGGCGCGGATTTCCCGCTGATATCAGGGCTCCGCGGGATGGCATGGTGCGTGCCTTTACCTGCTTTGGGAATGCTCAAGATTACGATTCACGATAGCGCGCAGGAACTCCGGTTTGGCCTGGAGGGCAGGTTGGCGGGGCCGTGGGTCGAGGAGTTGCGGCAGTGCTGGCATACTGCCGAGTCCACCACCCAGGGGCGGCGCACCGTGGCAGACTTGCAAGACGTCGATTTTATCGACGATCAAGGGCAATCGTTGTTGGCTGAAATGCATCTAAAAGGTGTGCGGCTGCAGGCCGTCACCCCCCTCATCCAGTCCCTGGTTCAGGACAGCCAGAGGCGGTGTGGTACGGTTGAAGGAAAGCCGGCCCGAAACGCGAATGCCCTCGTCTGCTCCGACACGTCCGGATCCGACCCGCGAGCGCTATGAAGCCCTGCTCGAGGTGGCTGAGTCCATTGCCTCCCACCGCCAGCTCTCCACGCTATTTTCCGACCTGAGCCGCTGCCTCCACCGCCTGGTGGCATTCGACTTCATGACACTTACGCTGCTCGACGCCAAAGAGAACGTCGTGCGTCTGCACCTGTTGGAAACCGAGCGCGCGCTCGTTGGACCCACTCCCCAATCCACTCCTATCGACCAGACCGCCACCGGCCTGGCTCTGGAGACTCGCCGCCCGGTCTATATCCGGGATCTGGACCAGGATAATCGCTTCCCGATCATCTTCGACATCCTGCGGGCCAACAGTATCCGCTCCTACTGCGTGCTCCCGCTGTTCACCGCGCAGCGCGACCTGGGAGGGATCCATTTCGGCTCGCTGCAGAGCGACGCCTACCGGCCGGAAGACATCGAGTTCATGGAGCACGTCGCCCGTCAGGTGGCTGTTGCTGTCGACAATGCCCTGAATTCGGAATCCGCGCGGGCTTACGAGGAACAACTGGCGCGGGAGCGCGACCGGCTGAGAACACTGCTCGAGATCAACAACGCTGTGGTCCAGTGCCTGGCTACCCGCCAGCTTTTCCAGGCGATCTCGGCTTCGCTCCGCAGGACGTTCGGCTTCGACTATGCCAGCCTCTTGATCTACGATGCCGAAATCCAGGCCTTTCGCCTACAGGCGCTCGATTTTCCGGACGGCGCCGGAGCGATCCGGGAAGATGCCATCGTGCCGCTCGAAGATACGCTCGCCGGCTATGTCTTCCGCACCCGGGAGGCGCGCCTTTTCACGCTGTCGGAGGCGGGTGAGATTTCGCAGTCCACGCGTGAAATCATGTCCCGCGAGGGGCTGAATTCGCTCGGCTGCATTCCCCTGGTCACGCGGTGCGCCGTGGTGGGAACGCTCAACGTCGGGTCGCGCCGGGAGAACTTCTTCTCGGCAGACGACCTGCAGTTTTTCATGCAGGCCGCCGGACAGATCGCGATCGCTCTCGACAACGCCCTCTCGTACGCGCGGATCGAAGAATTGAACGCCCGCCTGGCCGAGGAGAAGGTGTACCTGGAGGACGAGATCCGGACCGACAACCGGTTCGAGGAGATCATCGGCCAGAGCCGGGCGCTGCGCGCCATCCTGAAGCAGGTGGAGACGGTTGCGCCCACCGATTCCACGGTGCTGATTTACGGCGAAACCGGCACCGGCAAGGAACTGCTGGCGCGCGCCATCCACGACCTCAGCAGCCGGCGCCAGGGGACCTTCGTCAAGCTGAACTGCGCCGCCATCCCCACCGGCCTGCTCGAAAGCGAGATGTTCGGCCACGAGAAGGGCGCTTTCACCGGCGCCATCGCGCAGCGCATCGGGCGCTTCGAACTGGCTCACCGGGGCACCATGTTCCTGGATGAAGTGGGCGAGATTCCGCTGGAACTGCAGACCAAGCTGTTGCGCGTCCTGCAGGAGCGGGAGTTCGAACGCCTGGGCAGTTCCCGCACAATCCGCACCGACGCCCGGCTGGTGGCGGCCACCAACCGCGACCTCACCGCCATGGTGGAAGACCGGGAGTTCCGCGCGGACCTCTATTACCGCCTGAACGTCTTCCCGATCACGGTGCCGGCCCTCCGTGACCGGCGGGAGGACATCCCGCTGCTGGTGCGGTATTTCGTGCAACAGTTCGCCCGGCGCATGAACAAGAAGATCACCAGCATCCCGGCGGAAGCCATGCAGGCTCTCACGCGGTATCACTGGCCGGGAAACATCCGGGAGCTGCAGAACTTCATCGAGCGCGCGGTGATCATCACTCCGGCGTCCACACTCCAGGCGCCCATCCGCGAGCTGAAGCGCGGGGTATCGGGCTCGGCGGAAGCGAAGACCCTGGCGGCCGCAGAGCGGGATGCGATCGTGCAGGCGCTGCGGGATTCCGCCGGCCGGGTAGGCGGCGAGCGCGGCGCGGCCGCACGGCTCGGCATGAAGCGCACCACTCTCCAGGCCAAGATGCGCAAGCTCGGCATCGAATCGAAAGACGTCTGACGCTATTTGGGCCGGTGCCCATATTTCGGCTAGTGACGACCCAAATTACCTTTTAGTTTGTTATAGTTGCGGAGCTTTGGTTTGGTCTCCGGGATGCCTGAAAGGTTGCCGAGGATACCAATGCCGAAGTTGCCGTTCAACCGCAGTGCCGCGCTGATTCTAACGCTTGTGGTGCCTGTTCTGGGGCAGCAGACCGCTGTCCGGACGCCGGCACCGGCCCCCTTGAAGCTGACCCTGCGGGACGCCGTGCAGACCGCGCTGAGGCAGAATCCGCAGGTAATCCTGGCCAACCTGGATTTCTCTCGAAGCGAACAGGAGCGCCTGCTGGCCCGCTCCGCCCTGCTGCCGCAGGTGGCCGGCAACGTTTCCGAATCGGTCCACCGGGTGAACCTGGAGGCGGCCATCGGTTTCCGCTTCCCCAACTTCCCGCAGCACGTGGGCCCATATTGGGTAAACCAGGTGGGCGGCGGCTTCGAGGCTCCGGTCTTCGACCTGACACTGTGGCGGCGGTATCGCGGGACGCAATTCGGAATCGACGCCAGCCGCGCGCAGCAGATGACGGCGCGCGAGGAGAGCGTGCTGCTGGTGGTATCGCAATATCTGGGCGCCCAGCGCGCCGGCGCCGACGTGCAGGCGGCCCAGTCGCGGGTCGACCTGGCCCAGGCGCTCTATGACCAGGCGGCCGATCTGCAGAAGAACGGGGTCGGCACCGGAATCGATACCCTGCGCGCGAACGTCGAGCTGCAGAATGAGAAGCAGCGGCTGATCCAGTCCCAGACCCAGCTCGAAACCACGCTGTTCGGACTGTCGCGGCTGTTGAGCCTCGATCCCCGGCAAAAGATCGAGCTGGCCGACCAGGTGAGTTTCTTCGCCACGCCGTCGGTTTCGGCCGACCAGACCCTCGACCGCGCCTTTGCCGAGCGGCCCGAGTTGAAACAGATCGCCTCCCAGGAGCAGCGCGCCGAGCTCGACCGCAAAGCCGCCGGCGAACAGCGGCTGCCGCGATTCTCGCTGAACGGCACCTGGGTGGAGCAAGGCCTCACGCCCTCCACCAGCATTCCGGTGTATCAATATGTTGCCAGCCTCGATTTCCCCATCTTCACCGGCGGGCGGATCCAGGCGCAGCGCGCCGAGGCGGACCTGGCGATCCGCGCCCTGAAGCAGCAGGAAGTGGAGCTGCGGAACCGCATCGCTCTCCAGGTGAAGACGGCCATCGCGCAGCTCGATTCGGCTCGCAACGAGGTCACCGTCGCCAATTTGGGCCTGGACCTCGCCCGCCAGGAGGTCGACCAGGCTCGCGACCGTTTTCGGGCGGGAGTGGCCAATAACATCGAAGTGATCACCGCGCAGAACGAGCTGGCCCGCGCCAGCGATAACCAGATCGGGGCGCTCTACCGATATAACCAGTCGAGGGCCGATCTCGCTCACGCGGTGGGGCAAATGGAGGCGGTATACGCGAAATAGCGGCGATCCCATCAATCCGTGGATCATCGCCATGACGGTCATGCTCGCGACGTTCATGGAGGTGCTGGATACCAGCGTTGCCAACGTGGCGCTCCCGCACATTGCCGGCGGCCTTTCGGCCGGCGTCGACGAATCCACCTGGGTGCTGACTTCGTATCTGGTCTCGAACGCCATCATTCTCCCCATGGGCGGCTGGTTTTCCATGCTGATGGGGCGCAAACGCTTTTACATGATCTGCGTGGCGCTGTTCACGGTCAGCTCTTGCCTGTGCGGCCTCGCCCCCACGCTCGGATCCCTGATCTTCTTCCGCGTCCTGCAAGGCGTGGGGGGTGGAGCGCTGCAGCCGGTTTCGCAGGCGATCCTGGTGGAGAGCTTCCCGCGCGAAAAGCACGGCATGGCCATGGCGGTGTACGGCATGGGCGTCGTGGTGGCCCCGGTGATCGGACCGACGCTGGGCGGCTGGATTACGGATAACTATAGCTGGCGCTGGATCTTCCTCATCAATATTCCGGTAGGAGTCCTGTCGCTGCTGCTGACCGCCCTCCTGATCTTCGATCCCCCCTACCTCGTGCGCCGCAGCCTGGCCCAGGGGCTGAAGATCGATTACGTCGGGCTCGGCCTGCTGGCCACCGGGCTGGGGGCGCTCGAAGTGGTGCTCGACGAAGGGCAGCGGGAGGACTGGTTCGCGTCGCACTTCATCGTGGCGTTTGCGGTAATCACCGCGATCTGCCTGGTGGGAGTGGTGTGGTGGGAACTGCGCCAGAGGGAGCCGGTGATCGACTTCCACATCCTCAAAGACCGCAACTACACGCTGGCGACGCTTTCGATGCTGGTTCTGGGCTTTGTGCTGTACGGCAGCACGGCCCTGCTGCCGCTGTTTCTCCAGACTCTGGTCGGCTATACCGCGCTGCTCAGCGGCCTGGTGCTGTCGCCGGGCGGGGTGGTGGTCTGCCTGTGCCTGCCGCTGGTCGGCTTTCTGATGCGCCGTGTGGAGGCTCGCTGGCTGGTGGTGGTCGGGGTAGTGATCTCGTCCGCCGGGCTGTTTGCCATGTCGCGGTTCAACCTCTATGTCGATTTCCGCACCGCGATGTGGAGCCGCATCATCCAAAGCGCAGGCATGGCGTTTTTGTTTGTGCCGATCGCGGTTGCGGCGTTTGCCTATATCCCCAAGGAAAAGACCAATTACGCCACCGGTCTGTTCAACCTGGCGCGGAATATCGGGGGCAGTTCCGGAATCGCCACGGTGACCACGCTGCTGGCGCGGCGCGCTCAGTATCACCAGCAGATCCTGACCGCGCACCTGACGCCTTATGATGCCGCCTACCGGGCGGCGCACGCCCAGTTTACCCAGGTGCTTCAGCAGAAAGGCGCTTCGCTGCCGGACGCCGCCCAGCAGGCGAACGGACTAATCTACGGAATGGCGATTCGTCAATCCAACATGCTGGCGTTTTCTGATGCCTTTTGGGTAATGGCTGTTTTGTTTATCGCCATTATTCCGATGATGTTAATGATGCGGAAAAGCGGGCCCTCGCGCGGACCCATTGTGGTGGAGTGATGCCGAAATATGGGCAGCGGACCGCGTCTTCCGAATCTCACACCAAACCGTAAGCCATACGCTGGAAAAGAGTTCCGGGCGGCCTACGATTTGGCCCGAGCGATGCGATGAAAAGACCCGAGGAAACCATGCCCAACGCTGTCGAAGATCTTCCCGAGGAGCGCGCCGCCGCCACAGTGCCGGCCGCGGAGCCGCGAAGGAAGTCCCGCGCCAAGTTCGTCGTCCTGATCGTCCTGTTGGCCGCTGTGGGGGTTGCGGCCGGCGCCTGGATGCACTTTCAGGATCGCGTGACCACCGATGACGCCACGGTGGACGGCCATGTGACCGCCATCGCTCCCAAGATCTCCGGCACCGTGGTGGATGTCCTGGTGAGGGACAACCAGCCGGTCAAAGCCGGCGACGTGCTGGTGCGGATCGACCCGCGTGACTATCAGGCCAAGGTCGACCTGGCGAAAGCCGGCGTACAGCAGGCCGAGAGCCAGTGGAACGCCGCCCGCGAGGTGGTGCCCTGGACCAACGACACCACGCAATCGAACGTCGCGGCCGCGCAAGCCGAACTGGCCAGCGCCGAGGCGGACCTGGAGCGCGCCCGGATCTCCGCCCAGCAGGCCGCCCAGTCGGACCTGTCCTACGCCCAGGCGAACGTGCAGGCACGGCAGGCGAGCAGCGAACGCGCTCAGGCCGACCTCGCCCGCATGAAGCCGCTGATGGAGAAGGCCGAGATTTCCAGCCAGCAATACGATGGCTACGTGGCTGCCGCCCGTGTGGCCGCCAGCGAGTTGCAGGCGGCGAAGGAAAAGCTGGCTTCCGCGCAGCAGGAGGCCGCCATTCGCAAGGCTTCGCTGTCGGCTTCGGAATCGCGCGTGGCGCACGCCAGGGCGCAGGTCGAGGCCTCCCAGGCCAACCGCAAGCAGGTGCCGATCCGGACTTCCGATGCCGGCACGGCTTCGGCTGCTGTTGCCGCCGCCCGAGCCAACCTGAATACCGCCGAGCTCCTGCTCAGCTATACCACGATCGTCGCTCCGGTTGACGGTGTGGTCACCCGCAAGTCCGTCGAGACCGGGCAGACCGTCGCCCCCGGGCAGAGCCTCATGGCGATCATTCCCCTGCATGACGTGTGGGTGACCGCCAATTTCAAAGAGACGCAGCTTGCCGGGGTGCACGCGGGACAGCGGGCCGAGATCACGGTGGATATGTACGGCAAGAGCGTTGCGGGCCACGTGGATTCGATCGCCGGTGCCACCGGTTCGCGCTTGAGTTTACTGCCGCCGGAGAATGCAACTGGTAATTTTGTCAAGGTGGTGCAAAGAATCCCCGTGAAGATTTTGGTCGATCCGCAGCGCGACTTGGTGCTCCGGCCGGGAATGAACGTAGATGTAAGCATTTTCACGAAGTAAACGTGATATACAGCACATTGGCCCAGGGTTTGCCCTGATCCCGGTGGATGAAGCTCTGGTTCTTTGCGCTCCTCGCTGCTCCTGCTCTTTTCGGCGCCGACCCGCAGCAGTTGGCCCTGAACCTGAAGGCTCAGTCGGATTTCGAACGGGTCATGCTGGCGGCTCTGCCCCCACTCCGCGACACCATCGGCTGCGTGCAATCCCAAGCTGCGCTGCTGCCGGTGGCGGTTCCCTCGGAAACCCCGCTGATTCAATACCATCGGGGTTATTGCGCGCTTGCCGGCGCGACGCTGGATCGCGACCCGGCGGAGTATACCGCCGCCGCCGCGGCGTTCGATAAAGCCATCGAGGCCTGGCCGGCCCGGTTCAGGGACAAGGCTCCCGAGCCGGTATCTTCAGGGTTGCGTGTGCTTGCCGCGGTGGCCCGTCTGAAGGCGGGCGGCGACGAGGGTGTGTATACCCGGGGACGGCAGGAACTCGCTTCGGCGCTCGAGTCGCCGAACTGTCTTTCGAACGTGATGCCCCGGGGCCGCTGCGAAGCGGTGCTTGACCTGGGCCACCAGTGGCTCGGGTTCATAGCCCTCCGCGACGGGGATATCGCCGGCGCCGCCCGGAACTTCGTCCCCGCGACCGCTCCCTCCTGGGCGGCGTGGACCGACGGAAAGCAGGCGTTCCAGGCCGCCAACTACCGGGAAGCGGCTTCCCAATACCGGCGGGCGGTGGAACTCTGGGAGGCAAAGCGCGACCAGGCTGAGCTTCCGGTGCTGGACCGCCTGGTCCCGCAGCCCGAGATGGCACCTGCATATACCGACCTGGGCGGCGCCCAACTGCTGGCCGGGGACGCAGCGGCGGCGGTCGCCAGCCTGACGCGGGCGATCAAAGAGGATCCGGCCGAACCCCGGGCATATTATCTTCGCGCGCGGGCCAAAGAGGCGTCCGGGCAGACCGAAGGCGCGCTCTCGGACTACAATCTCGCCAGCCGCACGGCGTTCGCCGCGGCCCAGGATCTGAAGTCGGGGGAGGCCCACCTCTACCATGGGATCCTCCTCTACCGCCGCAAGGATTACACCCGCGCCGAGGACGAGTTTGCGAGCGCCTTGAATTTCGACATCCCCGCGGGTCTTCACGCCGATGCGGCGGCCTGGCGGCACCTGGCCGCCGTGGCCGGAGGGGCGTGCGACGCCTCCCGCCAGCTTCTCGAACAGTCGCTCAGGGGAGTGACGCCGTACTTTCCGAAGGCGGAAGCGCGGACCCTTCTGGCAGGCTGTCCGGCCGCGGCATCGGCGCGCGCCGGCCGCTGAAAACTCGCCGGTTTTCCGGCGCATATGATACAGTTCAGGATAAGATGGCATCCCGAAGCGTCAATAAAGTAATCCTGCTTGGTCACCTCGGTAAGGATGCAGAGACCAAGTACACGCCGAGTGGCGTCGCCCGCTCCAGTTTCACGCTGGCCACCAACCGCCGCTGGAAAGACCAGCAGTCGGGCGAGTGGAAAGACGTCACGGACTGGCACAACTGTGTCCTTTGGCGTTCGGAAAACGTGGCCAACTACCTTCTGAAGGGCAAGCAGATCTATGTCGAGGGCAGGCTCGAGAGCCGCAGCTACGAGGACAAGGAAGGCCAGAAGAAGTACATCACGGAAGTCGTTTGCGACGAACTGATCCTGCTGGGCAGCGGAGGACGTAGCGAGGGCGGGTCCGCGCCGGGCGATTTCGAGCGCCCGGTTTCGATGCCGCGCTCCGCACAGCGCCCGCAGGCGGCAGCCACATCGGCGCCGGCGGAAGATTTCAACCAGGGCATCACGGACGACGACGTCCCGTTCTAGGGTGCGGGCGTTCGAGAGCATTCCTCCGAGGCGCCGAGGCCGATAGATGCTGTCTCTGTGGCACGACCTCCGGCATGCAGCACGAGCCTTGCGCAAGTCTCCCGGTCTTTCCGCGGTCGCGGTGGCGTCGCTGGCTCTGGGCATCGGCGCGAATATCACGGTCTACAGCGTGGTTCGCGAAATGATCCTCGACGACGTGAGCGCCCGGCAGCCGGATCGCCTGGTCCGGGCAGGGGGCAGCGTCGACTACCACATGTACCGCGACCTGCGGCGCGCTGGCGTCTTCCAGGACCTCGCCTTCGACCGCCCCCTCGGTACCTGGAGCTGGCAGGACGGGGCGCACAACGAGATCGTCTGGCGCATCGTATCGAGCGCCGACTTCTTCGATGTGCTCGGCGTGCATGCCCAAATGGGCCGCCTCTACACCCAGGCGGACGAAGGCCGCGCCGTCGCCGTCGTGAGCTACGGCTTCTGGCACCGGCGGATGGGCGCGGACCCGAACCGGATCGGCCGCCCGATTGAACTCGACGGCCGGCTTTCCACCGTGATCGGGGTCCTGCCGCGAGACTATCGCAGCATCTATGGCCGCGGCGTCTCGCCGGAGGTATATGTACCAAGCGGTTTCGGCGGCGGGGGATGCCGGCTCTTCGGGCGGCTGCGCGACGGCCAGTCGCGCGAGCAGGCGCGGCAGGCACTGGCGGCCGCGGTGGATGCGCTCGGAGGCGGAGACCTGGCGCGACAGGTGGCCGAATTGCGGCCCATGAGCGGGCTCGCCGCCAACGCGGCGAAGGGCGGCGATGACCGGCAGTTCTTCGTCTTCTTCGCCATGCTCTTCGCGGTGGCGGGGATGATGGTGTTGATCGCCTGCTCCAATGTGGCCGGCCTGCTGCTGGCGCGCGGGGTGAGCCGCGGGCGCGAGATCGCCATCCGCAGGGCAATCGGCGCCAGCCGGCTCCGGATCGCGCGGCAATTCCTCGCGGAAGGACTGGTGCTGGTGGCATGCGGCGCGGGAGCGGGGCTCCTTCTGGACGCCGTTCTACGGGACAGGCTGAGTTATGTCCGCTGGCCCTCCGCTTACGGGCTGCCCTTCGAGTTCCATCTGCAGCCGGATGGCGGCCTGTTTCTGTATGCCTCGGTGACGGCCTTCGCCGCGCTGCTCGTATCGTCGCTGCTTCCCGCGCTGCGCGGCTCTCGCGCGGATCTCAGCCTGGCCATGAAGCAGGGGGAGCCTTCGCTTTCGGTCCGGCACTGGAACTGGCGCAGCGGCTTTGTCACCTTACAGGTGGTCCTGTCGATGGTGCTGCTCACGCTCGGAGCGTTGTTCACGAGAAGCCTCCTCTATGTGGCGCGGAGCGACCCGGGCTTCGATGTGGCGCACACCATCATTGCCGGTGTACAGCCCCTTGCGGGGCGCCACGAGAGCGAAGCCTCCTGGCGGGACCGGCTCTTGCGCGGGGTGGAGGCAATCCCGGGCGTCGTCGCGGCGAGTTCGGCCGCGGTGCTCCCACTGGCGGGAGAAATGCCGCAGGCACCACTGCGGGGGCAGGGCGAACCGCTCTCCTCGGCGCGGGATGCATACATGGTGGGCGCCGGGCCGCGATATTGCGAAGCGCTCGGTATGCGGATTTTGCGCGGGCGCGATTTGCAGGCGCGCGACAGGGCGGCGGAACCGGCGCCCGTGGTGGTGAACCGGACGCTCGCTCAAGAGTTTTTCGGCACTGAAAATCCGATTGGCCGGCAACTCCTGATGGGCCGGGAGGAGCAGAAGTTGCTGGTAGTCGCCGGCGTCGTCGCGGACTCGAAGGTGCGCAGCATGAGTGAAAGCAACGTCCCGGCCTTCTACATCTCATCCACCTTCGGCGCCCTGGTGATCCGGGTAGCCGGAGACCCGGCGCAATGGATCGAGCCGCTGCGCACCGCGCTGGGGCGCATGGATCCGACCGCGGGTCTCGCTGTTCGCCCGATGAGGGAAGCGGCCGCCGGCGCCATTTTCCCAATGCGCGTGGCGTCCGGGTTCCTTGGCGCTTTGAGCGGTCTCGGGCTGCTGCTCGCGCTGATCGGCCTGTACAGTTCGGTCGCCTACGCGGTGGGGCGGCGCATGCGCGAGATGGGGATTCGGATCGCGCTTGGCGCGAGCCACGGCAGGATTGTGTGGACGGCGCTGCGAGATGGCCTCGCCATCCTGTCCTGCGGAACGATTGCCGGCCTGTCTCTGGCGATGGCCGCGATTCGTCCAGTCGCCGGGCTGGTCCCCGACGGAGTCCGCCCGTGGGACCCGGTCCTGCTCGCAGCACCTGCGGTGCTCCTGCTGGCAGCCGGCGCCGCCGCGGCGTGGATTCCCAGCCGCCGGGCCGCCAACGCGGATCCGGCGATCGCCTTACGGCAGGATTAGTTCCTGAGGGGTTTTGGAACGGGTGAGGATGGGAGAATTCCCGTGAAAGTCTACGCCGAGCTGCCTTTTCGGCGGGGTTTGGAGGTGAGCAGGGCTGCGGGCAACTCCGGGTCCGCCCGCTCGTCCACTTCGGGCGCGCTGCCTGCACCTCCGCGTTTACGAGTGCTCACTTCCAGTTTCTCGAGGCTCACGATCGCGGCATCCAGATTCTCCAGTTCCTTCTTCAACTCGGCCAGCACTTTTGTGAGATCCATGGGTCACTCTGCCAAGAATAGTGCTTCCCGGAACCGAAACAAATCAGAGCATTCCTAGTATTGTTGCGGGAAACGGAAGAGACCGCTTTGGGGAATTCCGGAACGTACCGGAACCAAAACGTTCTCTTATACGGCCGGACGGTGCAGCAGGGAATCCTCGGCCAGGTCCGACGTTCCGCCGAAGCTCTGCAGCGAGTCGATCGATTCCAGCACCCGTTCAAGAAGGCTGTCGGTCTGGGAAACGGTCGTCTTCAGGAGATCGATCGAATGGGCCTGAGCAGTCAACCTTTCATCGAGCGACGTCATGGTTTTGGACAGCAACTGTTCCATGGCCCCCACGATCTGCGCCGTGGAAGGTATCTCGGCGAGCTTGGCGGACTGTTCTTCCAGCCTGGTCTCGATCTGCGCAAACCGGGCCTCGCTGGCCGTCTCCTGGGCCGTTACGCGAGTCTCCAGCGCCGCCACCAACTGCTTGAATTCGTCGGGCACCGCCGCTGTTCCGCCGCGCTCCCGACGGAGGGTCAAAGCGCCCGCGGCAATGCCCGCCAGGAATATCGCGACTCGGGGCACCAGGCTGATCTCTCGTTTCATGAATGCATCCAATTTATATCGCTTTCCCGAAGTGCTTGCAAGTACTACACCTAGTTATCATCGTACTAGGTACGTAACGCTCTTGCAGGGCATACTACAAGCTGGCATCCTGGCTAGGGCACATCTGGAACTAGCCCAGGAGACATCCGGTTGAGCAGTGGCTCGGTACCCGGGTCCACAAGTGGAGTAGTGGTCCGCCGCAATGGTCATCGCACAGCGGAAAACCCGGTCCCCCGTAAAAACGCTATCGAAATTCTGGACGAGTGGACCACCGCGGGGACTGCCGCGATGTTCTCCACCCCGGGCCAGGAAGCGGCGAGGCGTGCCCTCTATCAACTGACGCCCCTCGCCCACACCCTCCTGCAACATTGCCTCCGGCTGGAGAAGGTGGCTCGCCGGCTGGAAGCCAGAGTGCGGGAAAGGCGTCGCGGGAACGGGTGGAAGGCTACCCGCCAGATCGAGCTGGAGCGGCAGCGGCTGGGCCGTGAACTCCATACCGGTGTGGGACAGATGCTGGCGGCGGTCCGGCTGCAAATGGAACTCATCTCCGCGAACCTGACGGATCCGCCCGCGGTGGTGCGGCAAGCCCTGGAAAAGATCTCCATCCTGGTGCGCGACGCGCTGGAAGAGGTGCGTTCCGTTTCCAAGCGGCTGCATCCTCCCGAGTGGCAGAGGCTGACTCTCGAATCCGCGCTCCGCCAACTGTGGGGGATGAGCGGCGTTCCGGAGACCTACCAAACCGCCTTCCGCATCGATGCGCTTCCGTCCGAGCCCGATCTCAACCGGAAGGTCCTCATATACCGCTGCCTCCAGGAGGCGCTTTCGAACGTCAGCCGCCATTCCCGCGCGAAGCAGGTGAGCGTCAGCCTGCGAGTGTCCGAAGGACTGCTGGTCCTTGCCGTGGTTGACGACGGGGTGGGGTTCGACGTGGTGCGGCTGTTCTCAGGCCCTCCCGGACTGCCATCCGGGATCGGCCTGCAGGCGGTCCGGGAGCACGCTGCAGCTTTAGGTGGAAGTTTGGAGATTCAAAGCGGCCCCCATGGGACTACACTAGAGCTTTCCGTACCACTTCCGGCAACGCAGACGTAGGCGGACAGACCATGCAGGAAACAACAAGCACGACTCTTGTACTCGCGGACGATCATGCGATCGTGCGAGAGGGAATCGCGGCCCTCTGCGCGTCCAACGGATTCCAGATCCTTGGCCAGTGTTCGGAGGGAGCAGCGGCGGTCGAGATGATTCAGGCCCTCAAGCCCGATTTCGCGATTCTCGACCTTCACATGCCGGGTCTTACCGGGGTCGAGGCGATCCGGCGGTTGCGTGCGGTGGGCTGCAAAGCGAAGCTGATGATTCTTTCCATCAGCCGCGACGAATCCACCGTGATGGAAGCGCTGCGGGCGGGCGCGGATGCATACCTGTTGAAGGACGGTCCCTCCAGGCACTTGCTGGACGCGGTGAGTTTCGTGCGCGACGGCGGAGTGTACGTGTCGCCTCTCCTGCGCGGCGCTGGTCTGTTCACGAAGGGCGAGAAGAGCGTGGCGGACGACCCTCTGGCAAGCCTGAGCCCGCGCGAGATGGAGGTGTTCTCCTACCTGGTGAACGGGCTCCGCGCCAAAGACATCGCGGACCTTCTCGAAATCAGCCCGAAAACCGTCGACACTTACCGCGCGGGCCTGATGCGGAAACTAAACGTCCACGACCTGGTGGGGCTGGTGAAGTTCGCGATCGAGCGAAACCTTACGAGCACTTCCGCTCAGCGGTGATGGGAATGCAGCAAGCCTGGCGCTTTTGCTGCGTGTTCTCGTAGAGCTCGAGCGAGCGAATCAGGGCGTCCACGGCGTCTCGACGCGCATAGAGACGGTCTAAGGCCCTATTTCGAATTTCGTCAATGGTATCGGGTCTGTACTGTATCGGATCAACGGACTTGAGCGTGTGCATTTGGGACATGAGGTTCCTCTGGTCTCGATATCAGATATGTCCTAACTTCGGTTAAGAATAACACGAATTTGTCCTAAAACAAGTCCCTTCTTTTTCGGTTTTTCCCCATAAGTGAACTACCCGGTATAAATATCGTGATACGATATAAATATGCCTGGAGGCTCTTCCCGATCTCACGCGCCGGACCTGTCCAGTGCCGACTACCGGGCGCTGGCGGCCTTTCGATACGAGATACGACGCTTCCTTCATTTCAGTGAGGATGCCGCCAAGGCCGCCGGGCTCGAACCCCAACAGCACCAACTCCTGCTGGCGCTGCACGCGGATCCGCACCCGGCGGGACCCACGATCGGTGCGCTGGCGGAGAGACTGCTCATCCGGCCTCACAGCGCGGTAGGCCTGGTTGACCGGATGGAGGCGAGGGGCCTGGTGGAGCGTTCACACGTCGGAAAGGACCGGCGCGAGGTAAGAGTTCGCCTTACCGCTGAAGGACGACAAAAGCTGAGGCATCTTTCGAGCGTGCACCGAAAGGAACTCCGCCGCACGGGCCCGCTCCTGGTTGAGTCGCTCAACACGTTGTTGGCGGGCCTTCCGCGGGAGGATTGAGGACGATTGCGAAAGTCTGATGAAGGGACAGAGACGGCTCCCCCGCCTCCAGCGGAACGGCTGGGAGACTTTACCATGGGATCGCGCAGCCTGTGGATCTCCGGGCTCGCCCTGGGCATAGGATTCGCCTGCGCCTTCATCGCTCTGGCGTTGCTGAAACTGATTGGCCTCTTCACCAACCTTTTCTTCTTCGGGCGGTGGGGAACCGGACTGGTGTCGCCGGCGGGCAACCGGCTCGGTGTCCTGGAGGTTCTGGTTCCGGTTGGCGGCGCCCTGATTATCGGCCTGATGGCGCGCTACGGCTCCGAGCGGATTCGCGGTCACGGCATTCCCGAAGCGATTGAATCGATACTCATCGGCGGCAGCCGCGTGGAGCCGAGAGTCGCAGTCCTCAAACCGCTGTCGAGTGCCATCTCCATCGGGTCCGGAGGGCCGTTCGGGGCCGAAGGCCCCATCATCATGACGGGTGCGGCCTTCGGCTCGATGATCGCGCAGTTGTTCCGCCTTTCCAGCTCCGAACGGAAAACGCTCCTGGTGGCCGGAGCGGCCGCCGGGATGTCGGCAACGTTTGCTTCGCCGGTGGCCGCGGTGCTTCTGGCCGTTGAGTTGCTGCTCTTCGAGTGGAAGCCGCGGAGCTTGATCCCGGTCGCGCTTGCCAGCGTGATCGCCGCCGTGACCCGCCGTTACCTCATGGGCGCCGGGCCGCTATTCCCGGTGCCGCCGCACCCCTCCTTCCTGGGCCCGATGGCGCTGTTTGGATGCGTGGTGGCGGGACTCCTGGCCGGCGTCCTGTCGGCGGCGGCGACATCCGCCGTCTATGCCGCGGAAGATGTTTTCCGGCGCCTGCCCCTGCACTGGATGTGGTGGCCGGCGATCGGCGGCCTCGTAATCGGGTTGGGGGGCCTGATTTTTCCGCAAGCGCTGGGGGTGGGATACGACACGATCGGCGCGCTCCTGCAGGGGGACGTTCCACGCAACCTGATTCTGGGAATTCTGCTGGTGAAATCGGTGATCTGGGCGGTTTCCCTGGGATCGGGCACCTCGGGCGGCGTCCTGGCACCCCTGCTCATGATGGGCGGTGCGCTGGGCGGGGTCGAAGCGATGTTTCTGCCCGCCCAAGGCGCCGGCTTCTGGCCCCTGGTGAGCATGGGCGCGGTATTGGGAGGAACGATGCGGGCACCGCTGACCGCAGTAGTGTTCGCCCTGGAGGTGACCCACGACGCAAACATGCTGGCGCCACTCCTGCTTGCCGTGATCCTCTCCGATGCGGTCAGCGTGTTGACTCTGCGCCGGTCCATCCTTACGGAAAAAGTCGCGCGGCGCGGCTATCACTTGAGCTGCGAGTACGCGGTAGATCCACTCGAAATCCTGCGCGTGCGAGACGTGATGCGCACCAATATCGCCGCGCTGCGGGCCGACACCCCTTGCGGAGAACTGGCCGCCGTGGTCCGCAACACCAGGCGGCGGCGCGGGCAGAGACTGTACCCTGTGGTGGACGCCGCCAACGGCCTGGCCGGTGTGCTTACCCCGCGCCAACTCCGCCGGATCTGCGAAGAGCATCCAGGTTCGGCCGAACCGTTGGGGAACATGGCGACGAACCCGGCGGTGGTGGCACGCGCCGACGAACCGCTGCGGCATGTCGTGAATCGAATGGCCGAGACGGGCCTCACCCGGATGCCGGTGGTCGATTCCGAAGAGCGGGGCAAGCTGGCCGGAATGGTGTCGCTCAGCGATCTGCTGCATGCCCGGACCCGGGTCCTGAGGGAGGAGCACGGGCGGGAGCGGGTGCTGCGCCTCCGCCTGCCTTTCGGACTCCCCCGCCGGTGGGCTGATTTGCGCTCCAAAGTGGACTGATCGGGTCCGCTGCCGTCGACTGCCTGCGCTTCAAAACCGCACATTCCAGCCGAGTTGACGGCGGGTTCAGCGGCTTTTCACCCATTTAGATACCGTGTTTTCCCCCACCTCCCGAGACAAGCAGGTTTCCCCGCGCGTGGGGGATTTTCCAACACACTGATAATAAGGGGTTTGGTTCTCTCAAATTGAAGCCACCGGTTTGGACAGGAGAGTGCTTTCCGTTACAGGCTCGGTAGCTTTAGCAACGGAACCCGGAACGGGCGGGTTGTCTCCCGCGCGCAACGGTGCAGTGAACGTAGTTTATTGATTGGAGAAATCAGTATGCGGATTCCTAGTTCGGTTTTCGCGGGCGGGCGGTATCTAGCGGGCCTGGTTTTGATTGCCGGGTCCGTGTTTCTGTTGAGCGCGGCCAAGAAAACTGAGTTTACGATACACGACAAGGCGTATTTCGCCGATCCCAACACCGTCAATTTCGTACGTCCGGGCCTGAACATCACAATCGTTTCGGCCCAGATCGCGAGTGACGGCACGATCAGCGTCCATTACCAACTCACGGATCCGAAAGGACTTCCTTTGGATCTTGCGGGTATTCAAACACCGGGTGCCATCTCGGTCAGCTTCCTTTGCGCCTATATACCCCAGGGGCAAACGCAGTTCGTGGACTACACCACGCGCGTTCAAACCAGCCCCATCACTCACAACAGCGCCGCCCAGGCCGGCACCGATTCCGGCGGCACGACGAAGACCAACGCCGTGGGCGACTACACTTATACATTCAAGCAGAAGGCGGTTCCACCAGCCGGCACCTACGACCCCACGGTTACGCACCGCATGGGTGTTTACGGGAGCCGGAACCTCACGGAATTCGACCTGGGCACGAACTACGCTTCCACGACCTATGATTTCGTGCCGAACGGTTCGAAGGTAACGGTAACCCGCGACGTGGTCCGCACGGAAACCTGCAACAAGTGCCACGACGACCTCGCTTTCCACGGCGGCTCCCGAAAGGGGATGGACCTCTGCATCATGTGCCACACTCCGCAGACCACCGATCCCGATACCGGCAACACCCTGGACGCCAAGGTCTGGATCCACAAGATGCATATGGGGAGCGAACTGCCCAGCGTGCAGGCGGGAACGCCGTACCAGATCATCGGCTACCAGCAGTCGGTTTCCGACTGGTCGACAGTAGTGCTGCCATCGGATCCGCGGCGCTGCCAGTTCTGCCACGAATCCACGTTCGGTGCGACGCAGGCCGACGCCTGGCTCAAGAACCCGAGCCGGGCTGCCTGCGGTTCCTGCCACGATAACGTCAATTTTGCGACCGGCGCCAACCATGTGAACCTGCCGCAGGTAAACGACAACCAGTGCACCCAATGCCACATTCCGAAGGGCGAACTGGAATTCGACGCCTCCATCATGGGCGCGCACACGATTCCGACGCAGTCTTCGACCGCGCCGGGCGTGAACGTAACGCTAGTCAAGGTTGATAACGGCGCGGCCGGAAAAGCTCCGACCGTAACGTTCACCATCCGCGACAATTCCGGCGCGGGAATCCCGATGTCCGCCATGACGGGCGGCAACAACCGCGTAGCGCTGGTGATGGCCGGGCCGACTTCGGATTACGGGTATACCAGCTTCGGCAAGGACGTCACCACCAACGGCTACGTCTCCGAGAACCCTGTCCCGAGCGCGGTGTGCAGCAACGACGGAACCTGCACCTACACCTTCACGCACTCCATCCCGGCGACTGCTACCGGGACGTATGCGATCGGCATTGAAGCCCGCCGGGGCATTACGCTGCTGCCGGGAACCACGAAAGAGCAGACCTCCGAATACGGAGCCATCAATAAGGTCATCTATTTCTCGGTGGACGGCTCCCCGGTAGTGCCGCGCCGTAAAGTGGTGGACATAGCCAAATGCAACGGCTGCCACTCATTCCTCTCGCTGCACGGCGAAAACCGCAACCAGATCGAGCAATGCGTGCTGTGCCACAACCCGAGCGAGAACGATAACGCGAGGCGCCTGGTGGCGACCAATCCAGCCGACAAAGCGCAGCCTCCGCAGTCTGTCAATTTCGCCCTGATGATCCACAAGATCCATACGGGCGAGAAGATGGCGACGGAATTCAACACCACCTATACCATCGTCGGTTTCGGCGGGAGTCACAACGACTTCACTGACGTCCGCTATCCCGTGATGGGACCGACCGGCTCGGTGGGCGACACGGCCAAGTGCGACATGTGCCACGTCAATAATTCGGAAACCGTCTTCCCGATCGGGAAGAACGCGGTAGCCGATACGCAAGGCAAGCTGAACCCGGCGCCGGCGACCACGTCGGCCTGCACAGCCTGCCACCAGAACACTTCGGCCCTGGCCCACTCCGTGGCGCAGACCGATCCGAAGTTCGGCGAGAGTTGTGATGTATGTCACGACTCCGGCGCCGCATTCGATGTTCAGAAGGTCCACGCCGGTCAATAGTAGAAGAACAGGAGATGATCACCTTGTTCCGGCTGCCAGCCAAACCGAGCAACCGCCAGACCCCTCCTCCAGCGCGCCGCCACCGGGCGGCGCGACTGGCGGTGCTCCTGGCGGCATCCGTAATGATTGCAGCGTGGGGCGCCCAGGATCAGCAGGGCGCTCCCGCGCAGCCTGCCGCGCCGCAGGCCAATAAGCCGGCCGAATACGTCGGCTCGGACACCTGCGGTGGGTGCCACGAGGATATCTACAACGCCTTCCAGAAGAGTCCTCACGAGGTCGTGGGCACCGACAAGAAGCGCGGATGGGAGGGCAACGCCTGCGAATCCTGTCACGGGCCGGGCAGCAAGCACGCCGAGTCGATGTCGGCGGCGGATATTGTGAATCCGGCCAAGCTGAGCCCCGCGGCGGCCGACCAGGACTGCATGAAATGCCATCTGAACCAGCCCACCCACATCGGGCGCATCAATTCCAGCCACGCCAAGAACCAGGTAGCCTGCGTGGCCTGCCACTCCATTCATAAGAACGGGCCATACGGGCTGGTGCCGCGCAATAACGCCGATACGAACCAGTTATGCGCGAAGTGTCATAACAACGTGTGGGCGAGTTTCCAGCGTCCTTATAAACATCCCCTGCCCCAGGGGGCCATGTCGTGCGTCGATTGCCACAATCCCCACGGCACGGTGCTGCCCTGGAGCATTCAAACGGTCTATGCCAACGAGCCGGGGTGCTTCAAGTGCCACGGCGAGAAACGCGGCCCCTTCGTTTACGAGCATCCTCCCATGCGTCTGGAAGGGTGCGGCGCCTGCCACATGCCGCATGGCTCGCAGAATCCCCGGATGCTGACCCGCGCCCAAGTACGATTCGTGTGCCTGGAGTGTCACGCCAACCTGCCGGGGCCGACGATGCCCGCTAACGGAACCCTGGGCACGGTGCCTCCCGCATTCCACGATCTGCGAAGCCCGCAGTTCCAGAACTGCACTCTCTGCCACCAGATGGTGCACGGATCCTATGTGAACCGGGACTTTTTCAAATGAGATTCATACTGGCTTTGATCCTCCTGGTTCCGGTTCTGGCACAGCAACCGGAGCCGCAGGCCAAACCGGACGAGAAAGGGCAGTCCGCGGCTCCGGCGGAGCAGAAGCCCGCAGACCAGAAGCCGGCGGACCAGCAACCGGCCCCCGCGGCGGCGGCCGCCGCCGCACCGTCTCCGGCTCCCGCCACCGACCAGTGGCTGACCGGCAACATCGAGTTCGGCTATCGCTGGGTCACGGGACCGGCCGGGAGCTTTCCGGAGTACCGGACGGTCGTCAATCTGAACCAAGGTCCGCAGTTGTTCGGAGCGGATTTCACGATTCAGGACCCGAAAAAGCGGTTGTTCGACCGCCTGACGGCAAGCGGCTACGGATGGGGGAGCCAGCCCTATAATACGGCACGGGTCGACGCCACGAAGCAGTCGCTTTACCGCTTCTCGTTCGACTATCGCAATATGGCCTATTTCGCCGCGGAGCCGTCGTTTGCCAACCCGCTGGCTCCGGGGGGCTTCGACCAACAGTCGTTCGACACCCGGCGCCGCGTCATGAGCTTCGACCTCGACCTGTTTCCGGGCAAGCGGATCATTCCCTACCTGGCGTACGACCGGAACTCCTGGCAAGGCAACGGAATCGATACCTGGGTTCTGGGCGCGCTCAATCAATTTCCGGTGCCCACCGCGATCCAGGACAGCACGAACAGCTACCGGGGCGGCGTGCGCTTCGAGTACAACCGCTGGCACGTCACCCTCGAACAAGGGGGCACGACCTTCAAGAGCGACGACGCGACCAACTATACCGGGCAGAATACCGGCAATCGCACCACTCCGTTCCTCGGCCAGACCCTGACGCTGAACAGCCTGCAGCAGGCGTACGGCATCCGCGGGAGCAGCATTTACAGCAAGATTCTGGCCACCGGGCGCGTCAATTCGCGGCTGGATTTGTACGGGCAGTTCCTCTACAGCGAGCCGAAGACCGACGTCACCTACACGGAACTCGCGGGCGGCAACTTCGCGGTCGCGCAGAGCCTGCTTTTCTACGGAGCGCAGTATGGCCTGGCAAGCGGCAACGCGGTGCAGCCGCACGAGACGGGCAACGTGGGATTCGAGCTCCGCCCATGGAAGCGGACGCGGGTTGTCGAGTCGCTGATCATCGACCGGTCGCACGATGCGGCTTACGGAATGTTCGCGGCCCTGTACCTGCAGAGTCTCGCCAACCCGACGCAGGTGGGTTCCGCGGCGACGGCGCTCAACCCGATGCAAGTGGTGAACTATACGCAGAATCAGATCGACGTTTTCTACGACGTGACTCCCAAGTTCACGCTGCGGGGCGGCTACCGCTTCCTGGACGGAAACGCCACCGTTCTGGCGGGTCAACTCAGCCAGACGGGGACTTTCGCCAGCGGCAACCTGCGCCGCAACGTCGGGATCGCGGGCGCGACCTACCGCCCGTCGCAGAAGTTTTCGCTCCACGGCGAGTACGAAGGCTCCTCGAGCGATAATATCTATTTCCGCACGAGCCTCAACAACTACAACAAGTTCCGGGCGATCGGGAAATACGAGATCATCCCGTCGCTGACGATCCAGGGCAGCTTCAACCTGCTGAACAACCATAACCCGGCACCCGACATTCGCTACGATTTCGAGAGCCGCGACACGGCGCTATCGCTTTTCTGGACCCCCAACAGCAGCAAATGGGTGACGGTAATGGCGGAATACGACCGGGCGACGATCAGCTCGGACATCAACTACCTGGACCTGCCGTTTCTGACTTCGGCGGTTTCGACCTATCGCGAGCGCGTGCACACGGCGCTTTCGACGGTGGATGTGAACCTTCCGTACCTCAAGGGCGGCAAGCTTACCGCCGGCGGTTCGCTGTTCATCTCTTCGGGCAGCCGTCCGACCCATTATTACCAGCCGCTGGCGCGGCTTTCCCTACCGTTGCAGAAACACGTATACTGGAACACCGAGTGGCAGTGGTACGGTTTCTCCGAGCAGTTCTACTACTACGAAAGCTTCCGGACGCACGTGTTCATGACCGGCCTCAGGCTCACCAAATAGGAGACCAGCTATGTTTATGGTTCGAGTGATTGCCGCGGGCGCGCTAGTTGCCTGGAGCGCGATGGCCGCCGGAGTGCTGCCCGGCGATGCGCGCCGGGGCGAGCAGTTATTTCAGACGGAGCAATGCATCCAGTGCCACAGCGTCAACGGGCGCGGAGGCACGTTCGCTCCGGATCTCGCACGCCGGATCGACCGCAACTACACTCCGGCCGTGATGGCGAGTCTGATGTGGAACCACGCCCCCGACATGTGGACTGCGATGACGAAGCAGGGCATTCGAAAGGGCCAGCTGAGCCCGGAGTCTGCAGCCGACCTGTTTGCGTTTTTCGTGAGCGCCCGCTATTTCGAAAGACCGGGAGATGCCGGGCGAGGCAAGCAGATTTTCGCCGCCAAGCACTGCGCGGACTGCCACGGCATCACCACTTCCAAGGACCCTGCCGCGCCGCCGGTCGACAAGTGGGAGTCGCTGGCGGATCCGGTCGTCCTGGCCCAGCAGATGTGGAACCACGGGCCGCAGATGAAGGCGGAGTTCGCCAAGCGGAAGCTGCCGCGTCCCACGCTGACCGGGCAGGAATTGACCGACATGCTGGTCTACCTCAAGAATCTGCCCGAGACGCGCCACCTGGCGACGAACTTCCTGTTCCCGCCCTCGGATTCCGGAGCGGCGCTGTTCGATTCCAAGGGCTGCTCGGGATGCCACAAGGGAGCACTGGCTCTCGAGAACCGTCTGCAGAACCAGACCCTTACCCAGATCGCGGCCGACATGTGGGACCACCAGCCCAGCATGAAGAATCCGCCCCCCACGCTGTCCCAGGAAGAGATGCGGCAGATCATCGGCTACATCTGGGCCCGGCAATACTTCCGCGGCGAGGGCAACGCCGAGCGGGGCAAGAAGGTGTTCGCCGAGAAGAACTGCGCCAGTTGCCACAACGACCCCGCGAGCGGCGCTCCCAAACTCGCCAAGGGAAAGGACGCCTATTCGGACATCACGATGGTCTCGGCGCTTTGGGACCACGGCCCGCGAATGCTGGAACTGATGAAGCAGCGCGGCGTCGAGTGGCCTCGCTTCACAGCCCAGCAGATGTCGGACGTGATCGCGTATCTGAATTCGCTGTAAAGGGGCTGGACGGAAAGCCGACCCCTCTGTATTACTATCGGGATTGTGGTATCCAAGCTCGCCACGCTCGCCCAGATTCCGCTGCTTGCCAGCCTGAATGAAACGGAGATTCAGGCGCTGGCGCAAAGGGCGGTGGAACGCCGCTTCACTCCGGAAGAGATGTTGTTCTGGGAGGGAGAACCGTGCGCGGGCATTTTTCTGATCGTTCAGGGCAGCGTCAAAATCTTCAAGACGTCACAGGGCGGGCGGGAGATGATGCTGGCACTCGAGACGGCCCCCTCGACCGTGGCGGAACTGCCGCTGTTCGACGGCGGGCCGTATCCGGCTTCGGTCCGGGCCGTCGAGCCGGTGGTGTCCCTGTTCCTCAACAAGGCGGATTTTCAGCAGGTCTGCCGCCAGTATCCGGAAGTCGCGCTGAAGGTTCTGGCGGTGGTGGGACGGCGCCTGCGGCACCTCGTGGGAGTGGTTGAATCCATGACGTTCGGCAGCGTCACGCAGCGGCTGGCGCGGCTGCTGCTCGACGCTTCCAGGCAGGCGGGAGCGGATGAATTCGACCTTCCCCTGACGCACCAGGAACTGGCCTCGCGGCTCGGCACCGTGCGCGAGGTGGTTTCGCGCAACCTGGCACGGTTTCGCGCGGAGGGCATGCTGCGTGTTCAGGGCCACCAGATTCGGATCCTCGACCGCGCCGGTCTCGAACGCGAATCCGAGCCGCAATCGTAAACCGCGCGTGCCGGACTAGGTCACCATGCCGCGGCGCACGGCGCTCAGGACCAGCTCGGCGGTGCTGTGCAGGTCGAGCTTTTCCATGATGCGCCAGCGGTGGGTTTCCACGGTATGCAAGCTGAGATTCAGCCGGTTGGCGATCTCCTTGTTGCTGTTTCCCTCCGCCAGGAGCTGGTAGACCTGCCGCTCGCGGTCGGTCAGCAGTTCGAAGCGGTCGTTGATGCCGCCGGTTTCGCGAAGGCGGGCGAAGCCATCCTGAAAGATCTGCGCCACCGCCGGGCTGAAAAAGGCCATCCCGCGCTGCACGGTGTGAATCGCCTGGATCAGTTCATCCCCGGCCGAGTTCTTGAGCAGGTACCCGCGCGCTCCGGCCTTCACCGCGCGCAGCACGTAGCGTTCATCGCTGTACATGCTCAGAATCAGAACGGCAGTATTGGGGGAGTGTTTCAGGATCTGGGAAGTGGCTTCGATGCCGTTGAGCTCCTTCATGGCGACGTCGACGATGGCGACGTCCGGCTTGTGGAGGCGTGCTGCCTCGACCGCTTCGATACCGGAGCTCGATTCGGCGATGATATCGAAATCGGCCTGGCTTTCCAGAATGTGCCGCAAGCCCTGACGCATCAGGGTGTGATCATCGACCAATAGAATTCGGACCGACATTATGCTGTTACCTCGTCTCGTTTCAGGGGGCTCGTCGCCGGCTGGCCCGGCAGGGGAATACGAATCGCGATGCGGGTGCCCCGGCCGGGCGCCGAATCGATCACGAGCGAGCCGCCCGAGACCGTGACCCGTTCTCGAATGCCGAGCAGCCCGAGGCCGCTCCCCCGTCGCGCGGCGGCCCCTTGCTTCACCTCGAAGCCTTTCCCGTTATCCTCTACCTCCGCGACCAGGGAGTCGGGGAGTTGCTGCACCTTCACGCGAACCCTGGTGGCCCCGGAGTGCTTCTCGGCATTGTGCAGGGCCTCCTGAATCACGCGGTATACGCAGGTCTTCACGTTGTCGGGAAGCTGGTCGGCGACATCTTTATCGACAAAGTCGCACGCAATTCCGCTTCGCCGCAGGAAGTCTTCCAACTGGAACTGCAGGGCGGGAACCAGGCCGAGATCGTCGAGCATGGCGGGCCGGAGGATGGCGGAGATATTGCGCACGGTCTGGACCGTCCGCTTGGCCAGATCGCGGGCCCGCGCCAGGCGATCCTTGATGAGGCGCGGGTCGGAAGCCAGGACATTTTGCGCATGCGAAATTTCGATTTCAAGTAGCGCAAGGGACTGGCCGATTTCATCGTGGAGCTCGCGCGAGAGCCGGCGCCGTCCTTCCTCCTCGATCTCGAGCAGGCGCGCCGAAAGCTGCTGCAACTCGCGCCGCGCCTCTTCCACGTCGTTGAAATGCTGTTCGGCCCGGCGTTCCAGCGACTCGGAGTGACGGATGCTGGTACGGGCCACGGCGATGCTCAACAGCACGCTGATCGCCAGCATCAGCATCAGGCGCTGGGCGGCCTGCCCGCGGGCCGCGGCGAATTCCCGTTCACTCTCCTGCACCTTACGCTGGTCGGCCTCGGAAAGGTCGATCAACGCGCTGTAAAGCTCGCCCCGGCGCGGCGCCACCTCGGTCTGCAGAAACCCGAATTTCCGCTCATCCGGCTGATCCAGCATCTGGTCCGGCAGTCCGTCGATCAGGACCCAGTATTCACCCAGGCTCTTGCGAAGCTTGGGGACAACGGATTTCCATTCGGGCAGCGCATCCAGCAGAGCCAGCGCGTGTTCATCTTCCTTTTGCAGCGCCTGGAGTTGAGCGCGGAGCTGGTCAGCCTGTGCGGGCGTAGTGTTGATGAAGAAGTCACGGACATCCGAGCCGGACAGCCACAGGTTTCGCCGCAGTGTTGCGAGGTATCCATCCTCTTCAATGAAGCGGCGGTAAATCTCCAGGTGCTGTTCGGAGACTGTCGTCTGGATGCGGTAGGCTTCCGCAGCGGACAGGATCAGGACGCCAATGACGGCCCCATACCCAGTTCGCAGGACGGCGCGCTTACTGAATCCCCAACGCACTATCCAATATCTTATCTCGCCGAAAACGCTGCTGCTTGACTGCACCTGAGAGCTCCCACGTGGAACACTTCATTGTCGCGAGTGGGGGCGCCGCGGAGAATACGATCTACGCAGTATAGAGATCCGCGCCGGATTGCACTACGATACAACTACAAGGTTGAGACAGCCCCGAATGGCGCCGGAGCTGTCGTGACCAGCAAGTGAATCATTGTTGCCTCCCGGGCAACAACACCGCAGAGGGCAGGGTAAAACCTGCCCTCATTTGTTTGTGCGGGCGTTGTGTCCCATCCTACACTTAAGAATTCATGGACGCTTTTTCGTTCTCGGGCATCGTCTTTGCCATCTCCGCCCTTGCGGGTTTTCTGGGCGCGCTCACCGGGTTGGGGGGCGCAGGTCTTGTGACTCCGGCCCTGAGTTTGTTGCTCGGCGTTGATCTCCGGCTTGCGATGGGCGCTTCGCTGGTCTCGGTGATCGCCACTTCCTCGGGAGCTGCGGCAGCCTATGTGAAGGAGGGCTACTCGAACATACGGATCGGCATGTTTCTGGAAATGGCTACCACCGTGGGCGCGGTGATCGGTGCGCACCTCACCTCGAAGGTGCCTGCTTCCGGCCTGGCGGTCATCTTGGGAGTTGTCCTTCTCTACTCCGCCGGTCTGTCCTTTCGCCACCCGCACGACCGGACCTTCACAACGGCGGATCCGCTCGCTGACCGACTTCGATTGAACGGCGAATATCCGGAGGGTCACAGTAAGACCGCGTACCTGGTGCAGAGAGTGAAAGAGGGATTCGCGCTGATGTTCGGCGCCGGCATTCTCTCCGGGCTGCTGGGCATCGGCTCGGGGGCGATGAAAGTGGTTGCGATGGATCATGCCATGGGTCTTCCCTTCAAGGTGTCCACCACGACCAGCAACTTCATGATCGGTGTAACCGCGGCCGCGAGCGCGGGGGTTTATCTAGGCCACGGATACATACAGCCGGCCGTCGCCATGCCCGTAATGCTGGGGGTACTGAGCGGATCGATGCTCGGCGCGCGCTGGTTGCCCGGGGCCAGGACGCGGCTTCTGCGCTACATTTTTGCGGCCGTGGTCGGCGCCCTATCGATACAGTTGATCTATCACGGTCTAACCGGAGGTTTCCGTTGAACGACGAACGAATCGAGCTCATCGTAGGCAACCTGCTGCGAACCGGCGTTCTTCTGGCCGCCCTGGTGTCGGCGGCGGGCGCCGTGTGGTATCTCGCGACCCACGGCTCCACTCCGGTCTCCTACCACCACTTCCGTGCGGGGCCGATCGGGCTTCACGCTATCGCCTCGCTTCCGGGCCCCATCAGGCTCATGGAAATCGGTTTGCTGCTTCTGATTTTCACGCCCGTGGCGCGGGTCGTGTTCTCCCTGGTTGCGTTCTACCTCGAGCGGGATCACGCGTATATCGGCATTACGCTCGTAGTCCTGCTCGTCCTTCTTTTCAGCATCGGAACCGCCTGGTTGTGACTAAAGTCCTTGGGCCCGTAATCCTCCCGCCCTAACCTGGGTTCTTGGGAGGGAGAATGAACCCAGAACGAGAGCAGAAATCGGGCCTTTGGAAGCACGGGCTGCTGCTCACCCTGCTTTTCGGCTTTACCGTGATGATTGTCGGCGGCGTAATGATGTACCGCAGCCGCGCGCCAATCCCCGGCCGCGTTGCCGGTCCGGACGGCGCCACGCTGTTTACCGCGGCGGACATCCAGCAGGGGCAGGACCTGTTTCGCAAGCGCGGCTTGATGGATTACGGAACCGTGCTGGGCCACGGCGCTTATCTCGGTCCCGACTATACCGCCGAAGCGCTGCACTGGATGACCGAGACCATGCGGCGGCAGAAGGCGCCCGACTATGACACGCTCGGGTTAGGTCCCAAAGCCGCCGTGGACGCCGAGGTCGCGCAGGAGTTGAAGCAGAACCGGTACGCCAACGGCGTCTTGCGCTTCACTGCCGGCGAGACGGCCGGGTGGAACACGATTGTCCAGCGCTACGATCAGCTCTTCGTCGAAGGCCAGATCGAACGCTCGCTGCCGAAGGGAGCGCTACTTCCGGCCAGCGAAGGCGGCGGCGACCCGGCGCAGATCGCCTTGGCCTCGAAAAAGCTAGCGGCCTTCATTACGTGGACGGCGTGGCTCTCCGCGGCCAAGCGTCCCGAAGCAGCCCACTCCTACACCAACAACTGGCCTTACGATCAGGCGGCCGGCAATACCGTTACCGCCGGCGCCATGATGTGGTCCGCCGCGAGCGTCGCCGGCCTCCTCTTTTTCCTGGCATTGATCCTCTATTTTCAGCACCGCTACAGCCTCACCCCGCAGGATGCCGCGAATCCGCGGTTCCGGTTCGACCTGGCCGCCGCGCCTTTGACGCCCTCGCAGCGCGCCGCCGCCAAGTTTTTCGTGATCGCGCTGGTTCTGTTCCTTGTGCAATGCCTGCTCGGAGGCAAGATGGCGCACGACTACGCGGACGGCGCCAGCTTCTACGGCTTCCATCTTTCGCAGTACCTGCCGTTCAACATCGCCCGCACGTGGCACCTGCAACTCGCCATCTTCTGGATTGCCACTGCCTGGCTCGGCATGGGCATCTTCATCGCGCCACTGGTGAGCGGGCGCGAACCCAAAGGGCAGCGGGCGCTGGTCAATGTTCTGTTCGGTGCGCTGGTCGTGGTCGTCGTGGGTAGCCTCGCGGGCGAGTACCTCTCGATCAAGGGCATGCTCGGCAAGACCTGGTGGTGGCTGGGCACGCAGGGCTGGGAATACCTGGAACTCGGACGGCTCTGGATGCTGCTGCTCATCGCAGGCATGGGGATCTGGCTCTACATCGTCGCGCGCGGTTTGCGGGCGGCACTCAAAGCGGAATCCGACCGCGGAGGCCTCACACACCTCCTGCTCTACTCTTCCGCCGCCATCCCGGTTTTCTACTGCTTCGGGCTGTTCGTCAGCCGCGGCAGCCACATCACCATGGCCGACTACTGGCGCTGGTGGCTGATCCACCTTTGGGTGGAAGGAATGTTCGAAGTCTTCGCCGTAGTGGTGATCGGATTCCTGATGGTCCGGCTGGGACTCGTAACCGCGCAATCCACGCTGCGGGCCACTTACTTCCAGCTCATCATCCTTCTGGGCAGCGGTATCATCGGCACCGGCCATCATTACTACTGGATCGGCGCACCCGAGGCGTGGATGGCGCTGGGCGCGATCTTCTCCGCACTCGAAGTAATTCCGCTCTCGCTGCTGATGGTGGAGGCCTACGGCCAGTACAAGGTGATCCGCGCGGGCGGCACGGAGTTTCCCTACGCGGCGTCCTTCTGGTTCCTGGTCGCTACCGCGTTCTGGAACCTGTTCGGCGCCGGGGTGCTCGGCTTTCTCATCAACCTGCCGTTCGTGAGCTATTTCCAGCACGGGTCGTTCCTCACGGCTGCCCACGCGCACGGCGCGCTGATGGGGGTCTACGGCATGCTGGCGATCGCGCTGGCGCTATTCTCGCTGCGCAACATCGTGGAGCCGCGGTACTGGAAGGAGAAGTGGCTGATGGTCAGCTTCTGGGGGCTGAACACCGGACTGATGGGGATGATCCTGCTCACGCTGGTGCCGATCGGGGTGATGCAGGCGCTCGAGAGCTTCCGCCACGGCTTCTGGTCGGCGCGCTCGCTGGAGTTCTACCAGCAGCCCATCGTCAAGACGCTGCTGTGGCTTCGTATGGCGCCGGATACGGTGTTCATCGCGATCGGAGTGGCGCCCCTGGTAGCGGCCGCGGTCTACGGCCTGTTCCACTTGCGGCCGCTGAACACGCGCGTGTCGCAACCGAACGAAGAAGTCCAGGAGGTGGTATCCGTAGGGTAGAGCCTAGGCTACCGGATTGCGCAGAACTCCGATTCCTTCGATCTCCACTTCCACGACATCCCCCGGCGCAAGCTTCCGCGTGCTGCCGGGGGTTCCTGTGTAGATGAGGTCGCCGGGCATCAGCGTGACCCATTCGCTCACCCAACTGACGATGCTCGGGCAGTCGAAGATCAGGTCGGAGGTGTACTGTTTCTGGACGACCTCGCCGTTCAGCCGCGTCTGGAGCAGCAGGCGGCCGTAATCGATCCCGGCGACCACCGCCGGACCGAGTGGCGCAAAGGTGTCGCAGCCCTTGGCGCGCCACCACTGCAGGTCCTTGCCTTGCCCGTGCTGCCAGTTGCGCTCGCTGACGTCGTTGCCGCACGTGACTCCGAAGATCGCCTCGCGGGCCTCTTCCTTCGCAGCGTTGCGGACCCGGCGGCCCATCACGATTACCAGTTCGCCCTCATAATGGACATCCGTCGCGTCGCGCGGGATGACGATCGGTTCCTCGGGGTCCGTCAGCGCGGTCACGGGCTTATAGAACATCTCCGGGTGTGCGGGCTGCGGACGGCCACCCAGGTGACTCTTGTAGTTCAACCCGACGGCCAGAATCTTGCCGGGCCGGCAGGGAGCCAAGAGCTTCACTGCCGCCAGCGGATGAGTCATGCCGGTTTCAGAGGCCGCGGCGATCGGATCGCCGGAGATTTCCCGCACGGTATCGCCGTCGAGAATGCCATACGATGTGCCGGAGCCGGAACGATAGCGAATGTATTTGATCACGCTCCGCTATTGTATCGCCCGGTCAGCCCAGGCGGATCATTTCCCCGCTTTCCGTCCGCCGCGCGCCGCGGAAGGCCAGCTTGAGCAGGGGCGGAGCTACCAGCGTGGTGGCTACCGACATGAAAACGACGACGCCGTAGACGCTCTCCGCCATGACTCCCATGCGCAGCCCGAGCTGCGCCACGACCATCCCGACCTCGCCC
Source organism: Bryobacterales bacterium (assembly GCA_963778675.1). Classification (GTDB taxonomy): domain Bacteria; phylum Acidobacteriota; class Terriglobia; order Bryobacterales; family Bryobacteraceae; genus CAWCDJ01. The sequence goes on along the minus strand of CAVZVI010000012.1, from coordinate 94,975 downwards.
CGGGGCACCATCCCCACTCCTACCCGCAGGGCGTCGGTGCGGCCCGCGCCCAACGCGCCCAGCCCGCATCCCACGAATTTCGAAACCACGGCGGCGACAAAGATCGCGGAGGCCAGCCCCAAGGTAGACGGGTTGGTAAAGGCGGAGATGTCGAAGTGCAGGCCGATCCCTGCCAGGAAGAACGGCACGAGCAGCTCGGCCACGCCGTTGGTAAGATCGGCCACCCGGTGGTCGACCGCTTCGGAGAGCGCCATCCCCGCCAGAAATGCGCCGACGATGGCCGCTACGCCGGCGTAGACGGCCAGCAGCGAGAGTGCGAAGAGCAGCGTCATTGCCATCGCGAATTCGCCTTCCGCCAGGCTGAGCTTGGCCTGCATGCGGGGCACGACGCGGCGCGCGGCGCGCGAACCGATGGTTGCCAGGAACGCCGTGAAGCCGATGGCCAAAGCGGCGGTAACCGCAATGTCCAGGTAATTGACCGATCCCTCGGCTAACCCGCTCACCAGCGCCAGCACGATCAGCCCGAGGACATCGTCGATCACGGCCGCCGCCAGGATGATGCGGCTGGCGCGCGTGTTCAGCAGTCCGCGGGACGCCAGCACCTGCGCCGTAATCCCGACACTGGTGGCGACCATCGCCGCACCGATGAAGATGCTCTCCACGTGCGGCTCGCCCCAGGCCGTAGCGATCCACCACCCCATTCCGAACGGGACAACGACTCCGATCACCGCCACCAGGAGCGCGGTCCCGCCTACTTTCAGGAGGTCCGACGACTTTACTTCCAGTCCGACGCGGAACAGCAGGAACATCACGCCAAGGTCGGAGAGAATCTGGAGGACCTGGTTGGGCGCCATCCAGCCGAGCACGTGAGGGCCGATCAGGATTCCCGCCAGGATCTCGCCCACGATGCCGGGCTGGCCCATCCGCTCGAAGATCTCGGAGAGCAGCTTGGCGGAGGCGAAGACCACCAGCATGGAAAGCGGGATTTCGGCCGCGTTGCCGGCAGCCAGCAGGAGGGCGGGCATACCACCATTATCGATGCGAACCAGGGAATGTATCCGGATGGTTAGACAAAAGATAGGCGGTAATCAGCGGCTTCGGGCCCGGCTGCGCGGCGCCGCCTTCGTCTTCAAGGGTCACCACGACCGATGCGGCCGAGGCCACATCCACCTCTCCGCGCTCCACGTGCAGCGCGGTGCCGTCGCGCCGCGCTTGAAACAATCCGGCCGGCGCGGACTTGCCGTTTTTCGTGACCAGCCACATCTCGAAGACCTTGCCCGGCGGCGCGGGTGTGAGATTCGATGCAATCAGCAGCACTCCCTGCTGTGCGTTCACGAAGACTTTGCCCCTGGCCTCCCCCGGCGTGAAAGGAGCTTCGACGGTACCAGTTCCGTTCAGGATCGAGAGCGCCTCGTTGAAGCGGGTCAACGCAATATTCTGCTGCCTCATCTGCTCCCGCAGGTTCAGAACTTCGAGGGCGAACGTGCGCTCTCTTCCGCCGAAGTAGACCGCCGCGGAGATCGCCAGTACCGCGGCTGCGGCCAGGAACGGCGCCCACCCGAAGCGTTCGTGTCCCGCCGAGGCCAGAATTCTGCGACGGAGTTTCGGAGACGGCGGCGGCGCGGCAGGCGCTGGAATATCCGAATCATCGCGATAGGGCGCGGTATCGTGTGCGATTGCCAGCAGCCATGGCTCGATGCGGTTCGTCTCCGCATCGAAGTCGTGGATCCGGTTCCACGCCCGCAGCAGTGTTTCCTGCACCAGGTCTTCGGCGGCCCCGCGTTTCCCGGCGGTCCGCCACATCCGCGAGTAGAGCTCGGCTCCGTAGCGGTCGTATAGCTCCGCGAGCGCCTGCGGCTCGCGTCTCTGCAGGCGCCCGACGAGTTCTCTGTCGCCGGCGCCGCCGTCGAGGGCCATGATCAGTGGGTAGCCTCCCCCTCCAGTTTCGCGCAAGATTTCCCCGCCGCTTTCCGGCGCTCGCACCACGTACGCGGCTGCAACTCGAAAGGCGTCGAATCGGGCCGGCGAATGCATTTTTTTCTTGACTTTCCCCTCGAACAACCTTATATATGAATCACATTGCGATTTTGAATCGCAAAATTTGATGTTAGGGAGAATCAATCGATGAAGAGCGCAACCAAGAAAGCCGCCCCGAAGAAGAAAGCTGCTCCGAAGAAAAAGAAGTAGCTTGGGCGCGCCCTGAACAAGGGCCTGCAGATCAGATTCCGCTACGAGGCCCCGGTTTTCGGGGCCTTTTTCATTGTTTCAGCCTTTTCCCTCCGATTCTCCCTTCTCCTGCCAGAGCACCCGGAACGTCTCACCCATTCCGAACAGCAGGGTCTTGAGCTGCATCCGCCGCCGCAGGTCGCTTCCGTCTCCCAGCGCCGCCGTGAACTGGTCCTGCTCGCCGGCGGCGAGCAGAGTCTGTGCCAGCGTCTCGAAGCGGCGCGTTCGCAATCCGCCGCAGACGCCGCGGTCTTCGAGTGCAGTGAAGTTCACGTGCGATGTGATGTCGCGCTCTCCGGGCTCTTCCAGCACTTCGTCCCGCGCCGTGTGACGGCGGTATCCCATCAGCGTGCCGGCGGGAAACCGCGCGGACTCCGCGCGGGTGATGCCGTAGTCGATGGTGATGACGTGCCCGCGCTCCAGCGCGCCACAAATCCGATCGATCCACGCGAGAGCCTCGAGGTTCACCTCATAGTGCTGCCCTTCCGTGGGGGGCGGAAAGTAACGCCGGAGATATTCGGCCGCTTCTTCACGAACGGCGGCGCCGGTCTCCCAGAGAAACCGGTCGCCCTCGAGACACACCAGCCGTTCGCGGAAGGCTCCGTCGATGTAAATCACGGCGTCCACAGGCAGCGCGTCGAAGAACTCGTTGGAAAAAAGAACCCCCGTGAAGCGCTCCGGCAGCGCCGCGTCCAAGTCCACCGGAACGTATTGCCATTCGGCGAAGGCCGGCGCCATCTCCTGCCGCCCCGCTCCCAGTTCGACCACGGTGAAGCTGCGCGGCTCGCCCATCTCGCGGTACAACTGGCGGACGCGCGCCGCCATGAGAATACCGAAGACCGGCTGTATCTGCTCGGCCGTATAGAAATCGCCCTCTTTCCCGAACGGGTCGCGCGCGCGGCGATAGTAGCCGCACTCGGGGTGATAGAGCGCGACCTCCATGAACCGACGGAAGGAAACCGGGCCGCCGCGGCGAATCTCCGCCGCCAGAACTTCGCCGGCCTTCGTCATGCGCGGGCGTCCCGGCTCTGCGGTGTGCGAATGAACATCTCCACCAGGTAGTCGTGCATGCAATCGTACAGGTACCGCTGGAAGGTCCACGGGAACTGGGGATGCTCGATGTCGCGCGGGTGTACCGGCGCATAATACGTGTGCAAGCCCAGCCCCGGGTCTTTCATCTCGATCACCAGCTCGACCCCGCCGCCGTGCTCCCGCGCGGAGAAGCGCAGCAGGGCGTGCTCGTACCGTGCAGTCTCCGCCAGCACCTTTTCGAGAGGTGTCACGGACTTATGCTAGCGTGAAATCGAGGAATGGCGTTACCGCAGACCGTCCGCGTGAAACTGAGCTCGGAGGCCGCCGAGTCGATCACGATCTCTCCGGTCGTGGTGCAGGAGCTTCCGATCCGCGAGTTGCTCGAGCACATGCTCGCGGTGACCGGCAAGGACGAGGCGCGCATCCGGGACTTCCTCAAACGCGGTTCGATGGTGAGCGGCGCATCGCGCTTCCGTTGGGCCGGTTGGGAGCCGGAGGCCGACTCGCTCCGCGAAGTGCTGGCGAGCTTCCCGGACCCGGATCCTTCGCGCGCGTTCGACCCAAGCCATTGCATTCGTGCGATTCTTCGCGGCGGGCGCCAGACAATCGAGATCCCGCGCGACGCGGTCGCCTGCAAATCGCTCTTTCGCCGCACGGCGTTCTGGGATCTTCTGATGGAGGTGGCGGCGGCAGGAGAGATGGCCTATGGAGGCTACTCGTACCGCGACCGCGCCGACCGATTTCTGCGGGACTTCGCGTTCGCCGAAGCCGCCCGCCTGCGCGCCGCGAGCGGCACGGTCCGTTTCAATACGCTGCGCGACCAGATCCGCAGCGCGGCGTTCGTGCAGGCGGAACTGGTGGTCACGCGCTAGGCAAGACTAGTCTTCGGGAAGCTCGCCGGTGTCCTCGGCACGGTTCTCGAACTTGGTCTGCGCATGCAGGAATACGAGGTTGACGGTTCCTACCGGGCCGTTGCGCTGCTTGGCGATAATCAACTCGGCGAGCCCCTTCAGGTCTTCGCGGTCGCGGTTGTAGACTTCCTCGCGGAAAATAAAGCCCACCACGTCGGCGTCCTGCTCGATGCTGCCGCTCTCTCTCAGGTCGCTGAGCTGCGGACGATGATCGCCCTGACGGGTCTCCACGGCGCGGCTCAACTGCGAAAGCACCACCATCGGGACATTCAGTTCCTTGGCCAGGAGCTTCATGCCGCGCGAGAGGGCGCTCACTTCCTGGTTGCGGTTTTCGAAGCGGCCGCGGCCGGTCATTAACTGAAGATAGTCAACGATCACCAACCCGAGTTGCTTGCGCTCGGCCTGCAGGCGCCGCAGCTTGGCGTGCATATCCATGAGGTGGATGCCGGGAGTGTCGTCGATATACAGCGGCGCCTCCACCAGTTCGTGCAGCGCCTGGTTGAGCTTCCGGCGCTCCTCCTGGGTGAGGTATCCGGCGCGGAACCGCTGGCTGTCCACCCGCGCCGTGGCGCACAGCATACGGGTCAGCAGCGATTCGTTCGACATCTCGAGGGAAAACACCGCCACGGTCTGCTTCAACTTCAGCGCCACGTGTTGGGCGATGTTGAGCGCCAGCGCCGTCTTTCCCATGGACGGCCGGGCGGCCAGAATGACGAGATCGCCGCCGTGCAGCCCTCCGGTGTATTCATCGAACTTGCTGAACCCGGTGCTGATCCCCTTGATGCGCTTGCTGGGGTCGAGGAACGCCGTGATCCCGCCTTCGTAGTTCTGCAGAATCTGGTCGGGGTTCCGGAGCCCTTCCTTCACGCGGGCTTCCCCGAGCTTCAGCAGTGTTTCCTCGGCTCCGGCCAGAATCTGGTCGGGCTCCTCCTCACCCAGCAGGCAGCGGTTCATCATGTGTTGCGAGGCAAAGATGATGCGCCGCAGCACTGCCTTGTCTTTGACGATGCGGATGTAGCTGTCGAGGTTCGGAATCTGCGGCAAGCCGTCGTCGAGCGAAACCAGGTAGCTCAGGCCGTCGCACGCCTCCAGTTCGTTGAACTTCAGGAGCTCGTTCGCCACGGTAACGCGGTCGATGCGTTCGCCGCGCTCCTGAAGGTCGCCCATGCGCTTGAAGATACGGCGGTGTTTCTCCAGGCTGAAGTCCTCGGCCTCGAGGGTTCCGGCGGCCTGAACGTACAGGCTGTCGTCGAGCAGGATCGACCCGAGCACGAAGCGCTCGGCATCCACGTTCGTGGGAAGACCTTTTTCGGACACGTTGGCAGCAGACATGGCGTGAATGACCTAGGTTAGCCCCTCGCGCGCCGGGACGTTGCGAAGGATTTCGCCCGTCGTTATGAGAAGTTTAGGCTTCGGATAAACCATGGGGATGAGCCGTTTGGCACGGGACGCGGAAGTCGCTTTCGAATCAAGCGTTCCAGGCGCGAATTCCGCAACCACCCTCACAACATCCACAGGCTTTCCACAGGCCGGAACATTGGCCTGTCCTCCTGTTGTAGCGAATCGGCGCGCCCAAATCCAGCGGGCCGGGCCATAATTGGCAGTTGGGAGGAACACCGAATGCCTCACTGGCTGGCCTCGGCGCACATGTGGCACGACATTTTCGTGCCGGGAGTATCCCTGGCCGAGAAGATCCTGAGACCCGCCCTGGTCTACCTTTTTCTGGTGGCCGCGCTGCGCGTCTTTGGAAAACGCGAACTCGCGCAACTGAACCCCTTCGACCTGGTGGTGCTGCTCTCGCTCTCGAACACCGTGCAGAATGCCATCATCGGGGACGACAATTCGCTGCTCGGCGGAGTGATCGGCGCTTTCTCGCTGCTGGTGATGAACTATCTCATGGTGCGGTTCCTGTTCCGGCACCGGCGTCTCGACCAGATCTTCGAAGGCAAGCCGACGACGCTGATCGAGAACGGCCGGGTCGTCGGGAGGGCTCTTGCCCAAGAGCTTCTGACCAGTTCCGAGTTAATGACGGTACTTCACCGCCAGGGTTTTGATTCATTGTCTGAAGTCGAACAGTGCATTCTGGAACCGGGCGGAACCTTCTATATCCAGCGGAAATTGCCAGCCCAGGCCGAGGTTCAGCATGACGCCGTGATGAAAGCTGTGGCCGAACTGAACGGCAAGCTCGACCGTCTGCTGTCCGGTGGAGCAAAGCCGTGAGGGCTGGCGCGGCTGCGGCCCGGATATAATAAGGTCGGAGGAATGGCCGAGCGGTCGAAGGCGGCGGTCTTGAAAACCGTTAGTGGGGTGACTCACTCGGGGGTTCGAATCCCTCTTCCTCCGCCACTCCGAACTGTGCGATTCTGACTATCCGCCTTGCGCCCCCGCGCGATTGACTACCCCCTGGAAAGCCCACATCTCCTACCGGTAGTTTTCTGACTGCCGCAGCGTATTCTAAGAAGGCGAGAGGAATTGTTGCAGATGGGTGACAGCGGCGAAACGACCGTTACCTCCGGGAGCCGGGCGGCTTTGTTTCAAGGCTTGCGGCCTTTCCAGAAGTCCGAGATCCCTAAGGACATCGTCGCCGGGTGCACGCTCGCGGCGATGAACATCCCGCAGGCGCTCGGCTATGCCAGAATTGCCGGCACCCCGGTGGTTACCGGTCTCTACACCCTGCTGCTGCCGCTCGTGTCGTTCGCCATCCTGGGCTCGTCCCGTTACCTGGTGGTGGCTGCCGATTCGGCTACGGCGGCAATCCTTGCAGGCGGATTGGCCGGTATGGCTCCGCCGGGGAGCGCAAAGTACGTCGCGCTGTCCAGCCTGGTGGCGTTGATGACCGGGGCATGTCTGTTGGTGGCGAGGCTGCTCAGGCTGGGATTTCTGGCGGAATTTCTCTCGCAGACGGTGCTGGTCGGGTTTCTCACCGGCGTCGGGTTTCAGGTGGGCATTGCGGTGTTGGGCACCATGTTGGGGATCGAGGTCCACAGCCACCGGACGGTTCAGCAACTCGCCGAAGTCATTGGCGGCGTGAGGCAAATGAGTCTCCCGGAATTAGGGATCTCCGGGGCGGTGGTGGCGTTCATTCTCGCCTCGCGGCGGTTCACACCGAAGTTTCCCGCTCCATTGATCGCGGTAGGGGGCGCAGTAGCGGCGGGGTCAGCATTCGGGTTGGCGAGCAGGGGGATCAGCATGATCGGACCCGTTCCCGGAGGCCTGCCGGGTCTGGGTCTGCACGACGTGAGCCTGGGGGAAGCCGTGGCGCTGTTTCCGGTGGCGGCTTCCTGCTTTGTGATGATCCTGGCTCAGAGCGCGGCCACGGCGCGCGCTTATGCCACCCGGCACAATCAGCAGTTGAACGAGAACCGGGATCTCGTCGGCCTGGCAGCGGCCAACCTTTCGGCGGCCTTCAGCGGGACGTTTGTGGTGAACGGAAGCCCGACGCAGACCGCGATGGTAGAGCGATCGGGCGGCCGCAGCCAGGCGGCGCATCTCGCAACGGCCGCGATGGTCGCCCTGGTGCTTCTGTTCCTGACCGGGCCGCTGAAGTTCCTGCCGGTGTGTGTGCTGGGTGCAGTGGTGTTCACGATTGCCATCGAACTGGTCGATCTGCGCGGGCTGCGGGGCATCCGCCGCGAAAGTCCGGGGGAATTCTGGCTGGCTGCAACCACCACGGCAACGGTGGTCCTGATCGGCGTGGGGCAGGGAATCCTACTTGCAATGACGCTGTCGCTATTGCGGATCGTGCAACACAGCTACCGTCCGCACACGGCGGTCCTGATGCAAAACCACGGTGAATGGCGCCTGGCTCCCGTGGCACCGGCCGCGATGACCGAGCCCGGCCTGGTGATCTACCGGTTCGGGGCGCCGCTGTTCTATGCGAATGCGAGCCGCTTTTCGGAAGAAGTGTTGACGCTGGTAGGGCCCGCGCCGTCACCCGTGCGGTGGCTGGTTGTGGATGCCGGGCCGATCACGCATGTCGACTACACCGCGGCGCAATCGGTGCGGCGGCTTTACGAGGAGCTGGTTCGCCGGGGAGTAAAGATGGGGTTTGCGCACGTGCAGTCGGACTTACGGTCCGACCTGGACCGGCACCACGTGACGGAAGACATTGGACCGAGTCAGCTCTTCGATACACTTCGCGACGCGCTCGCGACGATTCACGCGGAAGAACAGGAACATCCGAAATAGCGTCACGGGGTTATGATGGCCCTATGCTGCGCTGGCTGGTTCTCGGCATCGGCGACATCACCAGGAAACGCGTCCTTCCCGCCATCCTCGCCGAGCCGCGCAGCCGGCTCGCCGGCATCGTAACGCGGGACCTCTCCAAGGCCTCGCCTTACAACGTCCCTGCCTGGACCGAGTTGGAGACGGCGCTGGCGGAGTGCCCGGCCGATGCCGTCTACGTCGCCACGCCGGTGTTTCTCCATTGCGCCCAGTCGATCGCGTCCCTGCGCGCCGGCCGGCACGTCCTTTGCGAAAAGCCCATGGCCATGAACTACGCGGAGGCGCAGGCCATGCAGCAGGCCGCCGGGGAAACCGGGCGCATTCTCGGCATTGCGTATTACCGCCGCATGTATCCGAAAGTCGAGCGGGCCCGGGAACTCGTGGCCGCCGGAGCGATCGGGCGTCCGGTCTTTGCCGAAGCGACGTCGCACGACTGGTTCCATCCCACCGACGGGTTTCGATCGTGGTTGGTCGATCCGGCCCGCTCGGGCGGAGGTCCGCTCTACGACATCGCCTGCCACCGCATCGACCTGATGAACTACCTGTTTGGCCGGCCGGTTCGCGCAACCGGCCACCTTTCGACGCTGGTGCATGCAACGCCGGTGGAGGACAATGCTACGGTGATGATCGACTACGATAGCGGCGTCCGGGGGATGGTCGACGTGCGCTGGCATTCCCGCATCCCGCGCGACGAGTTTCGCCTCCGCGGCACCGATGGCGAAATCGAGCTCACGCCGCTGAACAGCCCTTCGCTGGTCCATCCCGCCGGCACCGAATCGATCCCGGCACATTCCAATTTGCACTACCCGTGTGTGGAGAATTTCGTGAACGCCGTGTTGGGCGAAGGCGCGCTGCGCTCGTCCGCGGCTACGGCGCTGCCCACCGAGTGGGTAATCCAACAGGCAATGAGTCAACACCCTTGAGGGAGCTATGGCAGACAATCCAAACGACACCTTCCGCCGTTCTTTTCTGAAAGCAGGAGCAGGGCTTGTGGGCAGCGCGGCCCTGGGGTCCGGGCCGCTGGCCGCTCAGCGGGCGGACCGGCCGGCGCGGCCCAACCTTATTTTCATGACGACGGACGGCCATCGTCCGGACGCCCTCAGCCTCAACGGGAACCGGATCCTGCAGACTCCCAACTTCGACCGCATCGGCCGGGAGGGGGTCCAGTTTCGGAATTCCTTCGTGACCAACGCGCTGTGCCTTCCCTCGCGGGCCACGGCCTTGACGGGGCTGCACACCCACAACACCGGCTGCGTCGATAACCAGAACCGCGCGATTCCCACCGACATCCCGATGTTCACCGATCTCCTGCGGGACGCCGGGTACGAAGTAGGGCTGTTCGGCAAGGCGCACGTCCGCGATCTCGACAAACGAAACTTCGACTACTACTTCGGCTATCCGGGCGCCGCGACGGATTATTTCTGGCCCGTGATCACGGAGGGAGCCCACGGCAAGTCCGGCCCACCCACCGTCCATGAAGGGTATGTGGAAGACGTGGTCATGGACAAAGCGATTCAGTGGATGAAACAGAAACGCGAGAAGCCGTTTTGCCTCATCTTCTGGTTCCAGTCCCCGCACGCGCCCTTTTTCCGGCCTCGGCGGCTCCTCGATCTGTATAACGGCATCCCGATTCCCAAGCCGGCCACCTTCGACGACGACCTGAAGGGGTACCCCGGAAAGCCGCGCGCTTTCGCCGAAGCGGACGACAGCATCGGAACGTATGTCCGGCGCTCGCAAACGAAGAGCAATTGCGCCCGAACCCTGGAGGAAGTGGTCAAGGATTACTACGCCGGCATCGTCGCCGCGGATGAAAACGTCGGCAAGATGTTTCAGGCGCTCACCGACCTGAACCAACTCGACGACACCGCCATCATGTTCTCCGCCGACCACGGCTTCTTCCTCGGGGAGTGGCGCAAGTACGATAAGCGGTTCATGCATGAGCCGTCTATCCGGACGCCGATGCTGATTCGCTATCCGAGAATGGTGCGCCCCGGCTCCGCGGTCGATGCAATGGTCACGAACCTCGATATTGCGCCGACTTTTCTCGAACTGGCCGGGATCCAGGTTCCGAAGCGGATGCAGGGCCTCAGCATGGTTCCCTTTCTCAAGGGCGAGAAGCCGAAGACGTGGCGCAAGGACTGGCTGTACGAATACTACGAGTATCCCGGTCCGCACGACGTCCGGAAGAACCGCGGCGTCCGCACGGACCGGTACAAGTTCATCCACTACTACGAAGAGCCGCAGGAGTTCGAGATGTACGATCTCGAGGAAGACCCGGGCGAGCTTCACAACCTGTACGGCGACCCGCGGCATGCCGGGCTTGCCAGGGACCTGCGCCGCCGCATCGACGAACTTCGTGAGGAGACCGACGACCACTACGTGTACCAGCCGCCCACGCCGAACCAGCGGTGAGGCATCATGCAGCGTCGCGACTTTCTGAAGTCCGCAGCCGCACAATCCGCCGCCCTGGAGCTTGCCACGCGGGGTCGCGCGAGTGCGGCTGCCCCGCGGCCCAATTTCCTGGTGCTGATCGCCGATGACCTGACCTTCAGGGGCATTCACACCTTGAACAACCCGGAAGTCCAGACGCCCAACCTGGACCGCCTCTGCCGCTCGGGCTGCGCATTTACACACGCGTTCCACCAGGGTTCCTGGTCGCCGGCGGTGTGCATCGCCAGCCGGACGATGCTGAACACCGGGCTCACCGCGTTCCGCGCGCAGAAGCAGGTGGATGACACCCCGCTGTGGGGCCAGACCTTGGGAAACGCGGGCTACGACACGTTCATCGTGGGAAAGTGGCACCTCGACCCCACCACGCTGCAGCGCAGTTTCCGGGAGATGGGGCCGGTCGGGCCCGGCATGTTCGAATCGGGGCCGGCGGCCTATGGCAGGCCGAGCCCGGGAAACACGTGGAGTCCGTGGGACACCTCGCTGCGCGGCCAGTGGCTGCACACCGGGCTGTGGGAGAATGCGCCTCGCGACGGGATCCGCCACTCCGCCGCGGTGTGGGCGGATGGCGCCGTCGATTACCTGCTCCGAAAGGCCGGCAAACGCTCCACGCCCTTTTTCATGTATGTGGGTTTCAATTCGCCGCACGATCCGCGGCAGGCCCCGCGCGAGTTTGTGGAGCGCTACCCGCGGGAGCGTATCGAAATCCCGCCCAACTACCTGCCCGAACATCCCTTCGACCAGGGCGACAGCCGCATCCGGGATGAATTGCTGGCTCCCTTTCCGCGCACGCGGGAGGCCGTGCGGCTGCACCGCTCCGAGTACTATGCCCACACCACGTACATGGATTCGCAGATCGGCCGCATCCTCGAGGCTCTCGAGCAATCCGGCAGGGCCGGCAACACCTACGTCATCTTTACCGGAGATCACGGGCTGGCGGTGGGGCAGCACGGCCTGATGGGCAAGCAGAACATGTATGACCACAGCATTCGGATGCCCCTGCTGGTCGCCGGGCCGGGCGTGCCGGGGGGCAGGCGGGTTGAGGCCCTCGTGTACCAGCACAGCCTGTTCGCCACCACCTGCGAACTGGCCGGCGTCGAGCCGCCGAAGACGGTGGAGTTCCCCAGCCTCGCGGACCTGCTGAAGGGCGGCGAGGGCGAGAAGCACGACGCGATCTTCAGTTGGTACCGCGGCTTTCAGCGCGCCGTACGCACCAGGGAACACAAGCTGATCCATTACCCGCAAGCCCGTGTCACGCAACTCTTCGACGTCGACCGGGACCCGTGGGAGATCACCAACCTGGCCGACCGGCCGGAGCATGCTTCGCTGCGCCGGCAGTTGGAAGAGCGGCTCCAGCGGTTCCAGCGGGAACTGGGCGACGATCTCAGCCCCTGACGCCCCGGCGGGCCGGCTCGCTTGCGTTACACTGTACCTTCGTGATCATGACTGCCGTGCCTCAGCCTGAGTCGGCCTCCCTCAGCTACCGGCGCGGGGCGGACGTGCCTCTTCTCGAACAGACCATTTCCCGGGCGCTCAGCCACGCCGCTGCGCGCTTCCCCGGGCGCGAGGCGCTGGTCGTCTGCCACCAGAACGTGCACCTCACATGGAGCGAACTGGATGCGGAGGCCACCCGCACCGCGCGCGGGCTCGCCGGTCTCGGCCTCAACTCCGGCGACCGTATCGGCATCTGGTCCAGCAACTGTCTCGAATGGGTGCTGCTCCAGTACGCGGCCGCCCGGGCCGGACTTATCCTGGTCAACGTCAATCCGGCCTACCGCTCGCACGAGTTGCGGTTCGTGCTGCAGAGGTCGCACATTCGCGCCCTCTTCCTGCACGCGTCGGATTCGCGCGCGAACTATCGCGAAATCCTTCGCGATTCGCGCGACGGCGACCGGCTGCCGCTGGAGCATGTTGTCTGGCTGGGCGAAGAGTCCTGGCAGGCGATGCTCGATTCCGGCCGCGACTATCCGGAGAATGCCGGCTCGCCCGACGACGTCGCCAACATCCAGTACACTTCCGGCACCACGGGTTCGCCCAAGGGCGTGATGCTTACGCATCGCAACCTGCTCAACAACGGCATGGCGATCGGGATCGCGCTCGGCTGCACGGAGAACGACCGGATCTGCGCGCCGGTCCCCCTCTATCACTGCTTCGGGTCGGTGATCGGCTCCATGGTCTCGGTGGTGAACGGCGCGACCCTGATTCTGCCTTCCGCGCAGTTCGACGCCCTGGCCACGCTCGAGGCCGTGCACCAGGAGCGCGCCACCACCCTCTACGGGGTGCCGACGATGTTCATCTCCGAACTGGAACATCCCGAGTTCGACCGCTTCGATCTACGCTCCTTGCGCAAGGGCGTGATGTCGGGGGCGCCCTGCCCTATCGAGCTGATGAAGCGCGTCGGCGAGCGCATGCACATCGAGCGCATGACGATCCCGTATGGCCAGACGGAGTCCTCGCCGGTCATTACGATGTCGAATATCGACGATCCGTTCGAACTCCGCGTCACCACGGTGGGCGCGCCGCTCGCCAACACCGAAGTGCAGATTATCGACCCCCAGACTCACGAGCGTCTTCCCATCGGGCAGCAGGGCGAGCTGTGCACCCGCGGTTACCTGGTGATGAAAGGCTACGATGCCGATCCGCAGGGTACGGCTGAGGCGGTCGACAGCGAGGGCTGGCTTCACACCGGCGACCTCGCCGTGATGCGGGCGGATGGCTACGTCAGTTTCAAGGGACGCGCCAAGGACACCATTATCCGCGGCGGCGAGAACATCTATCCGCGTGAAGTGGAAGACTTCCTGCACACCCATCCGAAGATTGCCGACGTATATATCGTGGGGCTTCCCGACGCCAAGCTCGGCGAAACGGTTTTGGCGTGGGTGCAGTTGAAGACCGGCGAGCAGGCCACTGTCGAAGAAATCCGCGATTTCTGCAAGGGCAAGATCGCGTATTTCAAGGTTCCGCAATATGTCCGGTTTGTGGAATCGTTTCCCATGACGGTCAGCAAGAAGGTTCAGAAGTTTCTGATTCGCGAGCAGGAAATCCGCGAGCGCGGCCTCGAGGCGATCGCCGGCCAGGAAACGGCGTAGCCCCGGCAAGGCATAGAATACGATTGTGAACCGGCGCGACTTCTTCACCCGTTGCGGGCTCGGCGGCTATTCGCTGATTGTGCTTGCGGACGACGCCTGGTCCCAGGCTGCTCCACCCCCTCATCCCGATTTCGACCGCGTCGCCCCTGTCGACGCGCCGTTCGCCCGCTCCGAACCGCACATGCGGCTGGTCGACCTCGATACCGATCTTCTGGTGGCCGGCGGCGGGCTGGCCGGTGTCTGCGCAGCCATCGCGGCCGCCCGCCACGGGGCGCGCGTGGTGCTGGTGCAGGACCGCTCGCGCCTCGGCGGCAACTCCTCGAGCGAAGTCAAAATGCACGTGGTCGGCGCCAATTGCCATACCGGCCGGCCGGGCTGGCGCGAGGGGGGCATTCTCGAAGAACTGCGCCTGGCCGATGCCGTCAATAATCCGCAGCGCTCGTTCGAGCTGTGGGACCTGCTTCTCTATGACAAGCTGGTGAGCGAGCCCAACATCACGCTGTTGCTCGAGACCATACTCTGCTCCGCCACCGTCCAGGACGGCCGCATCACCGGGGCCATGGCGCGCTGCGACAAGAGCGAGCACCTCTACCGTATCCGCGCGCGGATTTTCTGCGACTGCACCGGCGATTCCCGCCTGGCGCTCGAAGCCGGCGCCGATCTGCGCACCGGCCGCGAGGCCCGTTCCGAGTTCAACGAGCCGCTCGCCCCGGAGTCGCCCGACAACCGCACGCTCGGCTCGAGCATCCTCTTCACCTCGCGCCTGTTCCATACCCCCATGCCGTTCACGCCCCCTAAATGGGCGCGCAAGATCACCAAGGCCCAACTACTGCACCGCGAAATCACCAGTTGGGAGTACGGCTACTGGTGGATCGAGTGGGGCGGCGACAAGGACGTCATCGCCGACAATGAGCGCATCCGCTTCGAACTGCTCTCGATCGTGATGGGCGTCTGGGACTACATCAAGAACAGCGGCGAGTTCCCCGACAGCCGCTACTGGGCGATGGATTGGGTCGGGATGATGCCCGGCAAGCGCGGCAGCCGCCGCCTGCTGGGCGATCACATTCTCACCCAGCACGACCTGATGCAGGGGAGCTTTCCGGATGCCGTCGCCATCGGCGGCTGGCCCATGGACGCGCACCCGCCGGAGGGATTCGACCGCCCCGATCTGCCGCCGAACACCACGCTCCGGCCGCCCGAGGTCTACGATATTCCGCTGCGGTCGCTTTACAGCCGTAACATCCGGAACCTGTTCATGGCGGGGCGCAACATCAGCGCGAGTTACGTGGCCTTCACTTCGGCGCGGGTCATGGCTACTTGTGCGGTGGAGGGGCAGGCCATCGGTACGGCCGCCGCCCAGTGCCTCGAGACCGGAATCGCGCCGCGCGAACTGGCGCAGGACGTCAAGCAACTGGCGCGCCTGCAGGAGACGCTCCTGCGCGACGACCAGACGATCAAGGGCCGCCCCAACCGGGATCCGCTGGACCTGGCGCGCGCGGCCAGTGTAAGCGCCTCGGCCGAGGAAGGCGATGCCAAAGCCGCGCTGGTGATCGACGGCTTTACCCGGGACATTCCGGACGCGCACGGGGAGCCGGTGGTGGTTCATCACTGGGCCGCACCCGTGAGTGCCGGCCAGCCTTCCTGGATCGAGCTGCGCTGGTCCGCGCCACAGCACCTCCGCGAGGTGCAGCTTACCTTCGACAGCGGTTTCCGGCGCCAGTTGACTCTCAGTGCGCAGGAGACTCAGAATATCAATCTATTGCGCGCCCCGCAGCCGGAGACCGTTAAGGACTACGTGATTCACTGCCATACGCCGGCCGGAGATCGCCAGATCGCATGGGTCGCGGGCAACTTCCAGCGCCTGAACCGCCACCGTTTTGATCCGCTGGAGGTGCAGTCGCTCCGAGTGGAAGTCCGCGCCACGAACGGCGACCGGCTGGCGCGCATTTTCGAAATTCGCTGCTACGGATAACGCCTGAGATCCCGACCCGCGATTTATCGGAAATCCGCTGTCGGGGCGATTTTCCTTGACTTCAATAGTAGAAAAGCATTATAAATCTTCCCAGTATCTGCTGTCTGTGTCTCAGCGCCTTAACGGGTCGCTGATGAATTGGGGAGGGGTTAATGAAGTCCAGAAGATTCGTGTTGCCATACTTGTCTTTGCTGTTGCTGGTATGGCTTTCCAGTGTTGCCGGTCCTGCGGCGCACGCACAGGTGCTCTACGGTTCCGTCGTCGGCACCGTCACAGACCAGAGCCAGGCCTTAATTCCAGGAGCCACGGTCACGCTCACGAGCAAAGACACCGGTCTTTCGCGTGAGGCTACCACCGACCAGGGCGGGCGTTATTCGTTCGGAAATGTGCCCCCGGGCAATTATGACCTGAAGGTGGTCGCGAAAGGTTTCCGCACCTCGGCGGTGAATGCCGTCGATGTCAGCCCGAACACCGTCGGCCGTGTCGACCTGCGTCTGGAGGTCGGGCAGCTTACCGAGCAGGTAACGGTGCAAGCGAGCACCGTTGAACTGCAGACCGATAAGTCCGACACGCACTCCGAGATCGTCTCCAAAGAGATCACCAGCCTGCCGCTCAGCGGCTATCGCAACTATCAGAGCCTGATCAACCTGGTGCCGGGCGCAACACCTGCCGGGTTCCAGAACTCGATCACCGATACGCCGGGCCGGGCGTTGACGACCAATATCAACGGCGGCAACCGCAACACGAATATCACCCGCATCGATGGCGCGGCAAGCGTTAATGTATGGCTGCCGCATCACGTGGGCTACGTGGCGCCGGAAGAAACCATCGACACCGTCAACGTCACAACCGCCGCGGCCGATGCCGAACAGGGGATGGCAGGCTCCGCCGCCATCACCGTAATCACCAAGTCCGGCACCAATGACATCCACGGAAGTGCCTATGAATTCCACGACGATCAGCACCTGAAGGCGCGCAACTTTTTCCAACAGGTGGGTACGACGAAGCCCCTGAGCATCTACAACAACTTCGGCGCAACCGTCGGCGGGCCGGTGGTAAAGAACCGGCTGTTCTACTTCCTCAGCTATGACGGCACACGGCAGCGGCAGGCATCGCCAGGGTTCTACTCTGTCCCTACCGCCGATCAGCGGGCCGGCGACTTCAGCGCGTATTCGACCATCATTTACAACCCAATGACTGGAAACGCCAACGGCACCGGGCGCCAGCCGTTTGCGGGGAATAAGATTCCCACGAGCATGCTGGACCCGATCACGTTGAAGTTGCAATCGTATTATCCGTTGCCGAATGTTCCCGGCGCGGGCACGCTCAATAATTACTACGCCGCCGGCGGCCCGATTCTAAGCCGCAACTACATCGACGCGAAGATCAATTTCAACGTCAATGACAAAGAGTCGGTTTGGGGCCATTACGGCCGCATGTGGGCCACCGCGGGCGGGAAGGCGGTATTCGGCATCGCCGGCGGACCCGGTCTGCCCGGTTCTGACCCCGGCCTGGGCGACACCTTGATCCAGGTAGGGACGATCGGTCATACGCACACGTTTTCACCCCATGTGATTCTCGACGGCGTGCTCGGCTACGAACGCCAGGGCCAGTCCGTGATTCCCAACGACTTCGGCACCAACTATGGCCAACAGTTCGGAATTCCCAACACCAACGGCCCGGACCCACGCCAGAGCGGCTTCCCGAACATTGCGCCGGGCAGTTACACCGGCTTCGGTGTGCCCAACTGGATGCCGGTAACCCGCGTCGAGGAAAGCTGGACCCAAAGCGACAACATCACCTGGGTCCATGGCGCGCACGAATTCCGTTTCGGCTTCGACCTGGTCCGGCATCACCTGAACCACTGGCAACCGGAAATCGGAAACGGTCCGCGCGGCTACCTCGGTTTCGGCGGCGGCCCCACCGCTCTCAGCGGCGGACCGGCGTCCAACCAGTACAACGGCTATGCGACGCTTCTTGCTCGGGCTCGATACCTCGACGGATAAGAGCCTCCAGTACATCCTGGCGACCGGCCGCGAATGGCAGTTCGGCTGGTACGCCCGCGACCGCTGGCAGGTCAGCCGCAACCTGACGATCAACATCGGGCTGCGGTACGAGTTTTATCCGCTGATGACCCGCGCCGGAAAGGGTCTCGAACGCTACGACCCCGTCAGCAACCAGGTCTTTCTGGGCGGCCGCGGCGACCAGCCGAACAACGTGGGAATTACGGTGAGCCACAAACTCTTCGCCCCGCGTGTGGGCGTGGCCTACCGCCTGGGCGACAAGACCGTCATCCGGTCGGGTTTTGGCATCAACTACGATCCGATTCCCTTTTCGCGGCCGCTTCGCGGCTGGTACCCGATCGTCATCGACACGGCTATTAACGCACCGAATGCCTTCTCGTGGGCGGGCACGATCGAACAGGGCGTTCCCAACGTGGTGGGGCCGGATCTTTCGAGCGGAGTCGTGACGCTTCCCGGCGGCGTCGCCGAACGCAGCCCATGGGGCGGCGAGATCCACCGGGGATACGAGGAGTCCTGGAACCTCACGGTCGAGCGAAAGTTGCCGCAGGATGTCGTGATGTCCGTGGCCTATGTCGGATCCCATTCCGTGCACCTGCTGGCCGACCGTGACATCAACGCCGGCTATCCGGGATCGACTCAGGCGAATCTGCCGTACAACCTCGCTTACGGGCGCACAGTAGCCACAAACATGTGGGATGGCTATCTCAGCTCGAACTATAACTCACTGCAGGTCGCGGTCAACCGGTCCTTCTCGAAGGGCCTGCTGGTCAAGGCGGCGTATACCTATTCGCACGCCATCGACTACACGGACGACGACGGTTGGGCCAGCGTAAACTGGAACTGGGGTCCCGTCTTCCAGCGCAACCGGGCCACCGCGGGCTTCGACCGCACGCACGTCCTGCAGATCGGCTGGCTCTACCAGTTGCCGCTCGGCAAGGGCCAGATGCTGGCGAAATCCGGCGTCGCGGCAGCAATCCTGGGTGGCTGGCAGGTCAACGGTGTGATGTCGGCCTATACGGGCACTCCGTTCACGGTGACCGATTCGACGGCCCTGAATGCGGCGAGCAATCTGCAGACTGCCAACCAGGTGAACCCGGTCGTGCAGCGGCTTGGCAACGTCGGCCCCGGTACGGTCTATTATGACCCTACGGCTTTCGCCTCGGTGGGGATCATCAATACATTCGGGAGCAGCGGCCGCAATATCCTGCGTAACCCCGGCGTATGGAACACGGACCTGAATATCAACCGGGAGTTCGCCCTCAAGGAGAGACTCCGGATGCAGTTCCGGAGCGAGTTCTACAATCTTCCGAACACGTCTCACTTCAACGGTCCAGCGAGCACCAACGTTACGGGCGGGTCCACTTTCATGAGTATCCGGAGTTCCTACGGCGAACGCCAGATCCGATTCGGACTCCGCTTCCAGTGGTAACTTAGGTTCATGACTCCTTGGGTTGGGCGGGCCGCGATGCGGCTCGCCCTCTTTTGTTTTGGGGCATCTGTTTGGGCGCAGTCCGAAGAGCTGGTGCGCGACGCCCAACGCGCCCGGGATCTGATGGCGGCCGGCCAGTACGAACAGGCCATCCCCATTTACGAGCGGCTCGTTAAGGCACTGCCGGGGAATCCCGGCCTGGTACTGAACCTGGGGCTCGCCGAACATATGGCGGGACACGAGCGGGAGGCGATTTCGAACCTGGAATCGGTGCTGAAAGCGCAGCCGAATCACGTTCCGGCCCTGACAGCTTTGGCGCAGGCCCGACTGGCCCTGAACGAACCGAAGCTGGCCATCGGTCCCCTGGAAAAACTCGCGGCGGCCGATCCCAAGAACCGCGAGGCGCGCGGCATGCTAGCGGCCGCCCTGCTCAATGCCGGACGGTTCGAAGAGGCGGCATCGCGGTATCGGGAAGTCGCCGATGCCGGGCCAAACGACCCTCGGGCCTGGTACGGGCTCGGCATGAGCTACCAGGGACTCGCCGGCAGCGCGTTCGACCGGTTGCAGAAGATCGACCCTACCTCGCCCTACGTCTCGGCCCTGGTCGCCGGCACTCGAGTGCAGCGCCGCCAGTACCGCAGCGCGTTCTTCTTCTACAGTGAGGCGCTCAAGCAGTTGCCGGGCCTGCACGGGATCCACACCGCCCTGGCCGATATCTACCGCAAGACCGGGCACCCCGAGTGGGGCGCCCGGGAAGAAGCCGAGGAGCGCGCGCTCGCGGCGCCCGATTGCGCGCAGCACCGCGCCGAGTGCCAGTTCCTGGCGGGCAAAGACGTGCAGTTGACGGTTCTGCCCCGCTCTGGGGCGCCCAACTCTGAAAACCTCTACTGGCAGGCCATGGCCGCCAATGAGCTTGCCCTGCAGGCGTTTTTCCGGCTCGGCCAGTTGCCTCCTTCGGTGGAATTACATCAGCTCAAGGCGGAGATCGCACGCGGCCAGAACCAGCACCTGGAAGCCGTCAAGGAGTGGCGCGCCGCTCTGGAACTTTCGCCCGGCAATCCGCGGCTGGAGCATGAACTCGCCGTCTCCCTGTTCATGGCTGCCGATTACCACGCCGCGCTCGACCAGGCGGTGAGGCTGCTCAAGTCCGACCCACACTCGCCTGACATGAATTTCATGGCCGGCGACAGCCTGCTCCGGTTGGAGCAGCCCGAACAGGCGGTGCCATATCTCCGGGCGGCACTCGCCGCGGACCCGAGGCTACGCGCGGCGGACGCTTCTTTGGGGCTGGCGCTGGCTCGGTTGGGCAAGAGCGCGGAGGCGGTTCCGCACCTGGAACGGGCGCTCGAACTGGATGACGACGGCAGCCTGCACTACCAACTGGCCCGCGCCTATCAGGCGGCGGGAGCGCAAGCAAAGGCCCGCGCCACCATGGAGGCGTACCAGGAGATCCTGAAGCGCAATCAGCAGGCCAAAGAAGAAGTGGCGCGCGAGGCACAGATCGGGCCGCCGCGGTAGCTCCCCATGAAACGGTTATCCCTGGGAATCCTCGCGGTTGCCTGCCTGCTGGCGGCGGTTTCGCCAATCCGCTTTCACGAGATGGCAGCCGATGCCGGTCTGCGGTTTGTGCTCCAGAACTGCCCGACCGCCGACAAGCATCTGATCGAAACCATGCCGGGCGGCATCGCCGTCTTCGACTACGATGGCGATGGGCGGCCGGACATCTACTTCACCAACGGGGCGGAGATCCCATCTCTCGAGAAGTCGTCGCCCAAATACTGGAACCGCCTTTTCCGCAACGAAGGCAACATGAAGTTTCGAGACGTTACCGAGGAGGCGGGCGTCGCCGGGGCCGGCTATTCCATGGGCGCCGCGGCGGCCGACTACGATAACGACGGCCGCCCCGACCTCTTCGTGGCCGGCGTCAACCACAATACGCTCTATCACAATCTCGGCAACGGACGCTTCGAAGATGTCACGGCAAAGGCCGGCATCCGCAGCGGCGAGTGGGCGGTGGCCGCGGGATGGTTCGATTACGACCGCGACGGCCGCCTCGACCTTTGGGTGGTCCACTACGCGAAGTGGTCCGTTGCCACCGACCGTTACTGTGGCGACCGCACTAAGGGCATCCGCATTTACTGCCATCCGAAGTATTACGAGGGGCTGGCCTCGACGCTGTATCGCAACCGGGGCGACGGCACATTCGAAGACGTGACGGCGCGCGCCGGCCTCGCGAAATTCGCCGGCCGCGGCATGAGCTTGGCGTTTGCGGACTACGACCAGGACGGGTGGCCCGACGTCTTCGTTACCAACGACAACATGCCCAACTACCTCTTCCACAACCTGGGGAACGGCACGTTCGAAGAGACCGCGCTGCTGGCCGGCACCGCCTTGCGCGACGACGGCAAATCGGTCGCCAGTATGGGCGCCGAATTCAAGGATTACGACAACGACGGCCTGCCCGATCTCTTCGTCACCGACCTGGCGGGCGAAACCTTCCCCGTCTTCCGCAACGCCGGCAAGGGCAGCTTTGAGGATGCCACCCATCTATCGAAACTCGGCGCCCTGACCGTGAAGCACAGCGGCTGGGGGTTAGGCCTCTTCGACTTCAACAACGACGGCTGGAAAGACCTGTTCACCGCTGATTCGCACGTCAACGACCTGGTCGCGCAGTTCGAGCCCGCAGTGTACCGCGAGGCGGACGGTGTCTTCGCCAATGCGGGCGGTACCTTCCAGGACGTTTCGGCAGACGCCGGACTGTCGCTCGTGAAGGCCCATCGCGGCGCCGCCTTTGCCGATTTCGACGGCGACGGCCGCATCGACGCCGTGGTTTCGTCGCTCGGTGAACCGGCCGAGCTATGGCATAACGTCAGCCCCGGCGCCGGCCACTGGATCATCCTGCGCCTTACCGGCACGAAGGACAATCGCGACGGCATCGGCGCGCGAATCCGCATCGGCAGCCAGTTCGCCGAGATGACGACGACAGTGGGGTATGCGTCATCCGCCGATTGTGGCGTGCACTTCGGTCTCGGTGCGGAGGCGGCGATCCCGAAGATCGAGATTCGCTGGCCGAACGGCACGCTTCAGACGCTGACCAATGTGAAAGCGGACCAGGTGCTGGCGGTCACGCAACGGTAGCGCAGGGTGTCAGCCCAGCGGACTCCGTTTCATGACGTAGTCCACGGCGGCCTGCGGCACGCTGAAGTGCGACATCGCGGTGTTCCCCATGTAGCCGACTTCTTTGTATCCGATGGGCGTCGTGTAGTACGCATCCACGACCATCCGGCGGGCCCATGAGAAGAATTCGATCCCCGGATTCACCTCGGGCCGCGCGTTGGTGCGGTAGGCGATCACATCGAGGAGCGCGGTCTGCTGCTCGGGGGAGGCATCCACGAAGTTCTTTCCGTGGTGTTGCTGCATCGTCGCATCGAGCCACAGAATGCCGCCGGAGTAGATATTGCGCATCTCGTCGGAGGCGTGGCACAGGAAGTCGATGAAGTCGGCGGACCCGGCTTCGAGCGCGCCTTTGGAGTGCTCATCGGCCGGAATGATCAGGTCGGAAAGCCGCTGGAGCGTGGCGTACTCGTGCGCGGTGAGCGCTTTCGGCTGGTACGGCCCTTTCTCCTTCTCGCCGGCTACCGCGTGATGCACGTGCTCGGTATCCTGGGCCGAGAGCATCTGGCCCGCGGCCATGGCGGCGCCGACCCGCACCAGCAGGTCGCGACGCGAAACACCCGTATCGTTAGACATTGCCTTTCCTCATTTCGTCGGCCAGGTACTCGGATGCGCGCCAGGAGAACGCCACGATGCTGAGAGTGACGTTCTTATCGGGGTTTCCCACGAACGGCGCGGCGTCGCACACGAACAGGTTCTTCACTTCGTGCGACTGGCAATAGCCATTGAGCGCGGAGGTCTTCGGATCCTTGCCCATTCGCACGGTGCCGGCTTCGTGGATGATCGTTCCGCCCGTGGAGATGGCGCGGTCGGCCTCCGGGCGCCGGCTGGTCACTTTTCCTCCCATGATTTCGATGATCGACTCGAAGGTGTCCTCCATGTGTTTCACCTGGAGGATTTCGTGGTCGTGCGCGCGCCAGTGGAAGCGGAGCACGGGAATGCCCCAGGCGTCCACCTTTTGCGGATCGATTTCGCAGTAGCAGTCCTTGTTGGGGATCATTTCGCCGCGGCCGGCGAAGCTCACGAACGCTCCGTACTCATTGCGAATGGCGTCCTTCAGTTTCTTCCCATAGCCTTCGTGGCGCGAGCATTGCCCGGCGAACGAACCGAGTTCCGGCATTCCGAACCCGCCGCCGATCTCGATGTGATAGCCGCGCGGGAAATCCTTGTTCTTGTCGCCGTAGAGCCACCAGGGCACGTAGACGTGCATGCCGCCGATCCCGTCGCTGTTGTGCCGCGGCATCCCGGCCAGCGCCGGCACGTATCCGCTCATGCTGAAGCCGACCGTATCCGTCAGGTTGCGGCCCACTACGCCGGACGAGTTGGCGATGCCGTCGGGAAAGCGGCTCGACTTCGAGTTCAACAGCAGCCTCGCCGATTCGCAGGCGCTCGCCGCTACCACCACTGCTTTGCAGCGCACCTGCTTCTCCGTGCGGGTGGCCTTATCGACATAGGAAACCGCCGTAACCTTACCCGACGCGTCGCTCACCAGTTCGCGCGCCATCGCTCCGGTGAGCACGGTGAGCCGCCCGGTCTTCATGGCCGGGAAGATCATCGCCTGGCTCGACGAGAATGCCGACGCCGTCTGGCATCCGCGCCCGCACTGACCGCAATAATGGCAAGCGGCGCGCCCGTTCAGGGGCTTGGTCAGCATCGCCATGCGCGACGGAATGCACGGAATATTCAACTTCCCGCAGGCCTTCTGGATCAATTGCTCATGCACGCGCGGTGGAATCGGCGGCAGAAAATTGCCGTCGGGCGCGGTGCGCAAGCCTTCCTTCGTGCCGGTGACTCCGATGAAGCCCTCGGCCTTGTCGTACCAGGGCGACATCTCCTCGTACGTGACCGGCCAGGGATCGCTGAGTCCGTCCTCCGGCTGAAAATCGTAGTCCGAGAACCGCAGCGAGATGCGGCCGTAGTGGTTGGTGCGGCCGCCGATGATTCGCGAGCGGAACCAGCGGAACTGGCTGCCCTGCGCTACGGTGTAGGGCTCGCCCGGGATGTCCCAATAGCCGTTCGGAGCCGAGAAATAACCCCACTGCTGGCGGCCGAAGTACATTTCCGCGTGCGCGCCCGCGCCGCGGTGGTCCACCTGGTAGGGGAGGACGTGTTCCTTGAAATCCTTGGAGGGGGTAAGCATCCGACCGGCTTCGAGCAGCGCCACGTTCAGGCCGCGATCCGTAAGGACCTTGACAGCCGTGCCGCCTCCCGCTCCCGATCCGACCACAACCACGTCGAAAACCTGAGGAGTTCTGATGATTTGCAGCATCCGTTAACCTTTGCTTCGATTTTACTCCACCCGCGACGCGTTCATTCCGTCGTACGGCAATGTTCGTATTTCGGCCGGCCGTTTTCAGGCGTGGGCCTGATCCTGCAATAATGGATAATTGGCGGGGGCCTAGTGACAACTAGCGATCTCCCGGTCCATACGAAGGATCCGCGCACGACAACCCGCGGCGCCGTAGTGTGGGTCGGGGTAGCACTGATCATACTGTTTACTCTGATTGCTTTCCTGAACCGCGCGTACCACGCTACGCGACGCAGCCGGGCTGAAGACCGCTATCGTGCGGGCGTGCAACTGGCGCAGAAGGGCCAAGATGCCCAGGCTGCCGAAGATTTTCGGGCTGCGCTTGTCTATGAGCACGACGATCCCAAGTACCGTTTTGCGCTGGCAAAAGCGCTGATCAGCCTGGGCCGGTGGGAGGAGGCGGACAGCCATCTTCTGGAATTGCAGCAGCGGGATCCGACCAACGGTCCGATCAATGAGATGCTCGCCCGCCTGGCCGTGCGCGCCGGCCGGTATGACGAAGCCGTCGACGATTACAACCGAGCCATTTACGGCTACTGGGCCGAGCAACCGGAAGAGAACCGGATCGCCACGAGGCTGGAACTCATTGGAGTGCTCGACCGCGAAGGGCTGCAGAAGCAGGTGTTGGCCGAACTGCTCGCCCTCGCCGGCGAAGTGCCGGACAGCGATATCGACACACGCCGCAAGATTGCCGGGATGTTGCTTTCTCACGGCTCCCCCCAACACGCCGCCGAAATCTATCACAGCGTCCTGGCCACGCACCCTCATGATGCCGGCGCCCTACAGGGGTTGGGTGAAGCGGAATTCGAACTCGGCGATTATGCCAGCGCGCGGAATGCATTTCACTCGGCCGTACGATACGGCGCCACCGATCCGGTGGTTTCTCAGCGCATGGCCCTGTGCGACGCCATTCTCAATCTCGACCCCACCCTGGTGCGCCTGAGCGCGAATCAGAGGTATGAGCGCTCTCGGGAGTTGCTGCGGCGGACGTTTGCTGCCGCGAGCGCGTGCACTACGCCGCCTCCGAACCTTGCCGACGCGGCCCAGAAGAGTCTGTCCGCAAAGCCCAAACACAGACGCGACGATGACACCGCGGCCATGCTCGCCGCGGCCCAGGGGCTGTGGAATCTGCGGCAGGCAGCCTGCGGGCAGAAGCCCGAAACCGATCAAGCCCTGGCGGAGGTGATGGCGAAGCTCGCAAAACAATGACTCCATTTAGCAACGGCAAACATCTCACTTTGAGCGAGGGTCAGCGGTTCCTGCTGCTGGCGATCCTGATCGGCGTCTTCTCCGGACTGATGGTCGTCGCCTTCCACATAGCGATCGATCTTCTCAGTTGGTACAGCCTGGGCGCGCTTTCCGGAAAGTTCCGCTTCGGCCGCCTGGTTTCCCCCGCTCTGGGCGCGCTGGTTGCCACGTTCCTGGCCACCCGGGTGTTTCCGGCGGCTCGCGGCAGCGGCGTCAATCAGACCAAGGCCGCCCTGTATATCTCCGATGGTTTCGTTGCCCCCAGCACTCTGCCGGGCAAGTTCCTGGCGTGCTCCATCGCCATCGGGTCGGGCAACTCGCTCGGCCCTGAAGATCCGGCGCTGCAGATGGGCGCGGGTATCGCGTCGATGCTCGGGCGTCTGTTTCATCTCGGCCGCAAGAATATGCGTCTGATCGCTCCCGTCGGAGCGGCGGCCGGTATCGCGGCCGCGTTCAACACTCCGATCACGGGCGTGCTCTTCGTGATGGAGGAAGTGGTAGCGTCCTGGAACGCCGGAGTGGTGGGTTCGATCGTACTCTCCGCCGTCTCCTCGGTCGTGGTTGTGCGGTGGTTCCTCGGCAACGAACCGCTGTTCCGGGTCCCGGTCTTCGAGTTCCAGCGTCCCAGCGAATTGATCGTCTACGCCGCGATCGGCGTTGTGGGAGGCCTGCTTTCCGCCGGGTTCATCCAGTTGATTGAGGTCTTACATGCGCGGCTGGAGAGGCTGCCGCACCGCACCGTCCTGCTTCAGGCTCTGAGCGGGGGCCTGTTTGTGGGCTTCGTGGGCCTGTGGCTTCCCGAGGTGATGGGGTCCGGTTATGACGCGATCGACTTCGCCCTGCACGGCCGGTTCCCTTGGAATCTCCTCCTGATTCTGGCGGCAGCCAAGCTGCTGGTGACCCTCATCTGCTTTTCGACCGGTGTGCCCGGCGGAATGTTCGCCCCTACCTTGTTTGTGGGGGCCATGCTGGGAGGCGGCCTGGCCGGACTGGCGCATCATTACTCCGCGCTCGTTACCAGTCCCGTCGGCGCCTATGTGCTGGTGGGAATGGGCACGTTCTTTTCCGGCGTCTTTCGCGCACCCATGACCTCGATCTTCATGGTGTTCGAAACCAGCGCCAGTTACGTCATCATCCTGCCGGTGATGATCGCCAACACCATCTCGTATTTCATCTCGCGCAGCCTGCATCCGGTGCCGTTCTTCACCATGCTCGCGCGGCAGGAAGGTATCGACCTGCCTTCGGCCGAGGAGTACCGCTCCACCGAAGTCCTTCGAGTCGAGGATGCCATGCGTCCGCTGCCCGAAGGAATGCTCCTCGACAAGGCCCCCGGCGTGTATCCGGATGTGACTCTCGACGCCGCCCTGCGCCTGCTGGCGGATCATCCGGTCTTGTGTGTCGCCAGTCGCGACAATCCCCAGACTCCGATCGGCGTGCTCGCCCTCGAAGACGTGCGCCGCGCATACGGGTTTCCCGAAGGCGGCCGCCCGGCTGCCGAACCGGCAGGAGTCCCTGATAAAATCGATCGCTAATGGCTATCTATAATCGCCGCAAATGGATTCAGACCGCCGCCGCGGCCACGGCGCTTCAGCTCTCCGCACAAGACCGGATGCCAGGCAAGATGCGGCTCGGCATCATTCTCGGCGTTTCGCCCGATCCCGATGCCGCCATCCGGCGCGTTCACGACCTCGGCCTTCCCACGTGCCAGGTCGGTGTCCAACAGACCAGCGACGCGGCCGCCGCCGCGCTGCGCAAAGCCCTCGACCGGTATGGGGTGGAAGCTACTTCGGCGGTGGCCGGCGGACCCGGCCCCGAGATCTACGACTTCTACCGCGGGCCCCTCACGATCGGGCTGGTCCCCCGCGCTACCCGGGCCGCCCGGATCGCGCGCATGAAGGAGGTCTCCGACTTCGCGAAGAAGGCGGGAATCCCCGCCGTGCAGAGCCACTGCGGGTTCATTCCGGAAAACCCCAACGAGCCGCTCTACACCGAAGCCGTCGAGGCCATCCGCACCGTAGCCGCGTACTGCAAGAGCAACGGCCAGAACTTCCGCTGCGAAACCGGTCAGGAGACGCCCATCACGCTGGTTCGTGCCATCCGCGATGTCGGGCTGGATAACGTTGGCGTCAATTTCGACGTCGCCAACCTCATCCTCTACGGCAAGGCCAATCCGGCGGACGCCGTCGACATCCTGGCGCCCTACATTCAGGGCGTTCATGCCAAGGATGGCAGGTACCCCACCGACCCCCACAAGCTTGGCGAAGAGGTGCCTATCGGGCAGGGCATGGTGAATTTCCCGGTCATCATCGAAAAGCTCAAGAAGATCGGCTATAGCAATCCGCTTACCATCGAGCGCGAAATTCGCGGCGAAAAGCAAACGGCCGATGTCCTGGCTGCCAAAGCGTATCTGGAGAGACTAATCGGGTAAGCAATCCTACCTTGGGAACGTCACCACATTTACCCTCAATTCGGTAGTTACCGCACGGCCCGTTCGCCCGCCCATATTGGTGCGGGCGTAATTAGGCTCGCGACTTCGAGTCCCAAGGAGAACTACCGAGATATGAAGAACCGATCGCTTTTCATGGCCGGGGCTCTAGCCCTTGCAGGCCTTTCGCTGCTCAGTGCTAAATCGTACGACATCATCATCAGCTCGGCCACCAAGGCCGGCAAGGTCCAGCTCACGCCGGGTGAATACAAGGTGAAGGTGGATGGCTCCAACGCCGTATTCACGAACGTCGACAACAACAAGAGTTACACCACGCCGGTCAAAGTGAAGAGCCAGGAGAAGAAGTTCGATGTGACCGCGGTGGACACGACGAAGGTCAACGGTACGGATCAAATGACCGCCATCGAACTGGGCGGCTCCGCCAGCGAACTCCAGTTCGGAGAGTAATCTTTCTACTTCCGCGCCCGCAGGTGGCAGCGGATATCGAGTGCCGGGAACATCCATGCGGCGTGCCGCTCGTACCACTTCAGTGAGCGGCGCGCCAGGAACCGGCCGAAATTGTCCAGCAGGAAATTCCCGCCGAACGTCAGTTCCACCCGTATTACATCGAAGCGGAAGGGAGCGCCCGCAAAACTCGGAAAATCTTTTCCCGTGAAATACTCGAAACTGGCCGCCGCCAGGTGGCGTTTGTGCGTAGGGTCCACGTAGGAGTTGTGTGAGCTGAAGTGCGGCGTGGTGACATATACGTCGGCGCCGTCCCGTGCCACGCGCCACACCTCGGCCATGGCGCGCATGGGATCGTCCAGGTGTTCGATGACGTGCGACATATGGATGCGCGCGAATGTGCCGCTATCGAGCGGCCACGGGTACTTGTCCAGGTCCCATACGTGATCGGCCGCCGAGGCTGGGGAGACGTCGATCCCCACCGCGTCCGGTTCGATTTTGCGGCTTCCGCAGCCGACGTCCAGTACCATCCTTAACAACGTACCGCATCGCTTGCGGCCGTGCGCGGCGCTACAATCAATTTCGGACTCTACTATCTATTTATGCCGAGACGTCTCGGCCGGAAGCTGATGCTTTCGATCACGGTGATTGTCATCATCGTGGCGGCCGTTTCCGGGTTGGTCAATGTCAAAACCGAGGAGAGCCAGCTCCTGAACACCATGGTCCTCGGCGCGGACCAGCTTTCCAAGGGCATCACCAGCGCGACGTGGCACGCCATGCTGGACGACCACCGCGAAGCCGCGTACCAGGTCATGCAGACCATCGCGCTGAAGCAGGGCATCGATCGCATCCGCATGTTCAACCGCGCCGGCCAGATGATGTTTTCGACCAACGCGGAAGACCGGGTTTCCCAGCCCCCGCCGAATATGGACCAGTCCGGATCCGTGCGCATCCAGCGCGGGCGGGACGGCGCGCGGCGGCTCGAGATGCTCACTCCGATTTACAACGAGCCGGCTTGCAGCCAAGCCGCCTGCCACGCGCATCCCTCGGACTTGAAGGTGCTGGGCGTGCTCGATCTCCAGTTGAACCTCGAAACCATCGACCGTGAGGTTTCCGGCATGAAGTTCCGGGTGCTGCTGGTCACCGGCGTCGAGATCACGCTCATCAGCCTGTTCATTATCTATTTCACACGCCGGTTTCTGGTTCGCCCGATCGCCAAGCTGATCGAGGGCACCAAGGCCATCAGCCAGATGGAGCTGGATAAGCCGATCGACGTCATGGATAGCAGCGAAGAGCTCGATGAGCTGGCGAGCTCTTATGAAGTGATGCGCGACCGGCTGCGCACCGCGCTGGGCGAGATCAACCAGTTCACTCAGAACCTCGAAATCAAGGTGGAAGAGCGGACCCGCCAGCTCCAGGCGGCGCAAAAGAAGCTCCTGCACAACGACCGGCTGGCATCGCTCGGACAACTCTCGGCCAGCGTGGCGCACGAGATCAACAACCCGATCTCCGGGGTTCTCAACCTTTCGATGCTGCTGCAGCGCATGCTCAAGGAGGATGGCGTGCCTCCCGAACGCCTGGCCGAGTTCCGCAAGTACCTGGGACAGGTGACCACCGAGACCGCGCGCGTGGGCCGGATCGTTTCCGACCTGCTGGCCTTTTCACGCCGCTCGAAGCCGCAGCGCGCGCCTGCCGACCTCAATCGCATCGCGAAGACTACGCTCTCCCTGGTGCAGCACAAGATGAAGCTGAGCAATGTCGAGGTCTCGGCCAACCTGGCCGAGTCTCTGCCGGCCGTGCAATGCGATGCCTCGCAGATTCAACAGGTGGTGCTGAATCTGCTGCTCAATGCCGCCGAAGCGACGCAAAGCAAGGGCGAGCGCCGGGTCGGCATCGAGACGGCCCCCCGCGACGGCGCAGTGGTGCTCATGGTCTCGGACAACGGCGAAGGGATTCCTCCGGAGAACCTCGCCAAGATATTCGACCCGTTCTTTACTACTAAATCGGAGGGCAAGGGAGTCGGCCTCGGCCTGGCCGTTTCCTACGGCATCATCCAGGCGCATGGCGGCGAAATCGAAGTGAAGAGCCAGGTCGGCCAGGGCACCATGTTTACCGTGACGCTGCCGCTCGGACAGTTGCCGCCGGCGGAAGAGCCGCCTCTGCTGGAGCTTGCCCGGAAGGAATGAAGTACCTGTACGTGGGCGCGACCACAGACATCCAGTCCGAGGCCGATCGGGAAGCGCTTGCCGGCGTGCAGCAGTGTCTCGCGAAGTGGTTCGCGCTGCCGGTCCGGGAAGTGGAGTTGCCATCCGCGGATTTCGCGTTCGACCCCGGCCGCCGCCAGTATTCTTCGATTGCCGTGCTCGAAATGCTCTCCGCCGGCTGCCCGCCGGACGCCGCCAAATTGCTGGCCGTAACCGGGCGCGACCTGTTCATCCCGGTATTGACCTTCGTCTACGGCCAGGCGCAGCTCGGTGGACGCATTGGAGTGGTTTCGCTCGCCCGCCTGCGCCAGGAATTCTACGGACTGCCGCACAACCGCGCAATCCTGCTGCGCCGCGCCGAAACGGAGGCCTTGCACGAAGCCGGGCACCTGTTCGGGCTCGTGCACTGCGCGGACCGGACCTGCTCCATGTCGCTTTCCACGACTGTCCAGCAGATTGATTCCAAGAACGCCGCGTACTGCGCGCCCTGCTCGGCGCGCCTGCGGCACAAACCAGGGAGTTGACTTTATGAGGACGAATTGGCGAATGCTCGTCGTGGATGACGAAGAGGTGATGTGCGAGAGCCTCGCGGCCTGGCTGCGCGAGGATGGATACCACGTCGACACCGCCGCCTCTGGCGCCCAGGCGGTCGAAAAGGCGCGCGCCACCGATTACGCCATCTACTTCATCGACCTCAAAATGCCCGGCGGCATGGACGGCATCGAGACCATGATGCAGGTGCGCCGCATGCACCCCGAAGCCTCCATCATCATCATCACCGCCTACGCCACGGTCGATACCGCCATCACCGCCATGAAGGAAGGGGCCCAGGAATACATCGTCAAGCCCTGCAACCCGGAGGAGATCTCGCTTTTGGTGAGCCGCATCATCAAGGTGAAGAACCTGCAGCGTGAAAATACCATCCTCCGGAAGAAACTGGCCCGCCAGTACAGTTTTGACGACGTCATCAGCAAGAATCCCCGCATGCAGGAGATTTTTCAACTGGCGCACGAGATTGCCAGCCTGCGCAGCACGGTGCTCATCCAGGGAGAAAGCGGCACCGGCAAGGAGATGGTGGCGCGCGCCATCCACCACGCCGGCGACCGTGCCGCGAAGCCCTTCGTGGCTGTCTCCTGCGCCGCTCTTGCGGAAACGCTGCTCGAATCGGAGTTGTTCGGCCACGAGAAGGGCGCCTTCACCGGCGCCGCGCAGCAGAAGCGCGGCAAGTTCGAGATGGCCGATGGCGGCACGATTTTCCTCGACGAAATCGGCGACATCTCGCCCAAGCTACAGGTGGACCTCCTGCGGGTTCTACAGGAGCGATCCTTCTACCGCGTGGGCGGTTCCGAGGAGGTGCGCGTGGATGTCCGGGTGATCGCCGCCACGCACGTCAACCTGCAGGAGGCCGTGGCCGCCGGCCGGTTTCGCGACGACCTGTTCTACCGCCTGAACGTTATCGAAATCCGCATTCCGCCGCTGCGCGAGCGCCGCGAAGACGTTCCGCTGCTGGCACGCCACTTCCTCGAACGCCTCTCGCACGAGTTGGGCAAGGACATCGGCGACATTTCGGAGGGCGGGCTCAAAGTCCTGATGGACTACAACTGGCCCGGCAACGTGCGCGAGTTGGAGAACGCCATCGAGCGTGCCATGGTGACATGCCGCGGCCGGATCCTCAACGAAGAGGATTTCGCCTTTCTCGCGCACAACGGCGCCGCGAGGGCATGGACGATCCCGGCCGGCGCGACGCTGCAGGAGATGGAGAAGCAGCTCATCGCGGCGACTCTCCAGCGCACCGACGGCAACATCAAGGAATCCGCCTCGATTCTCGGCATCGACCGTTCGACGCTCTACGAGAAGATCAAGAAGTACGAGATCCCGCGCTGACCCGCAATCCTACGGCTCGAGGAACATCTCTCCGCAGACCGCGTCCCAATCCGTCCGCGGATACCCTGCCGAGATGTCGTCCACGGGCACGCCTCCGTCCGCCAATGACGGCGCCGCGCCTTCCATGGAGAGCGCCAGTTGCAGCCGCTCCATTTCCCGCATCAGCCAGGGCTTCACTTCCGCGCCGCGCAGCAGGTGTGTCCAGTCCAGGTTTTTCGGCGCCAGGCGCAGATACCAGCTCGAGTCCGGGCCGCCTGTCTCAAGCACCTTCCCATCCACCGGCGATAACACTCGCACGTCGGCCTCCCGCTTGTGAACGCGAAAGGCGGTCGCGTTGGCCTGCACCTCGGTTCCCGGCTCCGGCAACTCCACGCGGTCCGGCGTGCCCAGCAATCGCCTGCCGAGTTCGTCCAGCCCGATCGTTACGGTGCCGTCGGTCTCCATCCTCGCCCAGGTATGCCCCCGGTGATAGAAACGATCCAGCGGGAATGCCATTCCGAAAATGTCCTCTTCGTGCTCCTCCGGCGGACGCACCGGATGCCGTTCCACCCACTTCGCGTGCGTCTCGCACTCCCGGCAGTCGAAGGCGTTCGGGCACTCCCGGTTTTTGAACTCCCCCGTAAGGACGTGCCGGCAGACGCGGTCCGGCGCGGTCAGCTCGTGAAAATCCGAATGCCAGCGGATCTCCTCCGCCTTCCGCCCCGCAAGCGCGCGCCGGGACCGCCACGCCGCCGAGAGCAGCGTCGTGGCCACCACCACCAGTACCGTATAGAACGCCCCTAGAAAAATGATGGTCCCGGCCGACCAATGAAATCCATAATTCCACGGAAACATATCAGTATCTCCCCGCCATGACGGGCTCTTCTTCCTCCTGCCTCACGGCGATCTTCAGCTCGCGCTCTTCCGGAAACAGTTGGAAGTAGCGGAACGAGAACGAGTACACCAGGACGCCATACGCCAGCACCGCCAGAAACGTCCCGGTCTCCTGCCAGCTCGGCCAGTAGGAGAGGAACCGGTCGAACGAAAGCGTGGGCACCGCCAGCGTCTGCACGGTCATGACGAAACGGTTCAAGGCGATGCCGCAGCAGGCCATCGCCGCTGCCGAGACCAGCCACCGCGGCCGCGCGCGCAGCCGTGGAGTCAGCAGGATCAGCGCCGGAATCAATCCGAACAGCACAATCTCGGCGAACAGGATCCACGTTCCGAACGGCCGCCAACTGTAATACTGCGCCGCCGGGAAGCCACTGTCCGGCGAGGTGCGGTTGATCCAGATGAGTGTATCGACGGTCTTCGCCAGCACGTAGACACCCAGTAGCAATCCGGAGATCCGCCCGAGCAGTTCCAGCACCTGCGGCCGTACCAGCCGTTTCTTCGAGATCGTTTCCACCAGCCGCGTCGTCAGCAGGATGAAGCTTGGCCCTACCGCCGCCGCCGAAAGAATGAACAGGAAGAACGTCGAGGGCCACACCGCCAGCCCTTCGCGAAACGCGAACGGCCGGCCGCGCAGCACTCCGTATAGCCCGCCCAGCGACCCCTGGTGGAAGAACGAAAGAAACGTCCCGACCCCGGCGAATACATACACCAGTTTGTGCAGCTCGAACTCGAACACCAGGAAGCCGGGAATCTCGCGCAGCTTGCGGTTTCGCAGCACGATCGGCACGTACTCGATCATCAGCACCGTCAGGTAGCAACTGATGCAGAATGTGACTTCCGTCAGCATCGAGTGAACGTTGGGGTACCAGAAGGTGAACCACGCCCGCAGCGGCTGCCCCACGTCCACTGCCAGCACTGCCACCGCGCCGCTGTAGCACACAAGGCCGATTACCACCGCGCTGTTGATCACGGCGCGCAGTTCCTTGAGCTTCAGGATGTAAAGCAGAAATCCGGTAAAGAAGGCGCCGGCCCCCAGCGCGATTACGGTCAGGTCGAGATAGATCCACAACCCGAAGGCGAAGCGGTTGTCCATGTTGGTCTGGTTCAGCCCTTTGACCAGGCACAGACCCGCCGAGTACAGCCCGAACGCGAGCAGCGCCACCCACGGCAGAATCCATAGCAGGAACCATCGCGTCGAGCACCGCTTTACGCCGCGTGCAATGAATTCTCTATCCACGGAGGTTCTCCTTCGGATGCGGCGCGTTGCCGATTTCGCGCACCCATTCCCGCTTGGAGTGGTAGTAAATCTTGGGTTCCGTCCCCAGCTTTTCGAGCAGGCGGAAGCTGTTCGGATCCTTGGCCTCCGGCAGATCCGTGTTGAGGTCGCCGAAGCGGATGGCCCCCGTCGGGCAGGCTTCCACACACGCCGGAACGTAATCCGCCGGATCGATCTCGCGCTTTCCCGCCGCCGCGGCCCGCTGTTTGGCCGCGTGCAGGCGCCCGTGGCAGAAATTGCATTTTTCCACCACGCCCCGCATACGCGGCGCCACATCCGGGTTTAGCGTCTTCTCCATACCGGCCGGCCAATGGGGGTCCCACCAGTTGAAATAGCGCGCGTGATATGGGCACGCCGCCATGCAATACCGGCAACCCAGGCAGCGCTCCGCCATCTGTCCCACGATGCCGGTCTCGGGATCCACGTCCACCGCCTGCTGCGGGCAGACGTGCGCGCACGGCGTATCGTGGCCGCACTGCTGGCAGAGCACAGGCACGAACGCCGACCGCTTGGCCGGGTAGTCTTCGCCGTTATCCACCTTGTACACGCGGATCCATGTGATGCCTTTGCGGTCCGTGACCTCCGCGCCGGCCGGCGGCACGTTGTTCTCCACCGCGCACGCCACCATGCAGGCCCCGCAGCCCGTGCACTTATCGATATCGATCGTCATCCCGTAGCGAGTCATACGCGCACCACCCTGGCCCGTGCGGCCCCGCCGCACAGAAATCGCGAACCCGCCTGGACGACCCCGGGTGGCACGCTGGAATCCACCGTCACCGAGACTTGCACTCTGCCGTCGCGGGTCTCGAGCACGGCGCGGGCGCCGTCTTCCAGACCGTACTGCCGGGCCTCGGCCGGGTGCAGCGCCACCCGGTTCGGCGCGAGCCGCAGGTTCGATTCCTGGTACACCTTCGACATCAGCGGCGAAATCAGCGTGCCGCCGGTTCGATCTTCCGCCGCCAGCACCAGCGGAAGCGCGGCATCCGCCTGCGCGGGCGGCAACTCCACCGCCGCCGGCACCCTGTGCTCTTCCGGCCCGATCCAGCAGGCGCCCTCGTTCAACGCCTTCCAGAAATCGTCGGCCGTGACGTCTTTCACGGCTACGGTTTTCCCATCGGCATAGGTGGTGAGGGACCCTTTACCAGCCCGGTGAATCGCGTCGGCACGCTCGCGCAACGGGTCACCCGCTACGCCGCCCAGCAGTTCGACCGGGTTCACCATGCCGTTCGGAGCTTTCACCAATGGCGCCGCAATGCGGAAAGAGGGCGCCACCGAGTCTACGGCAGGCGGAAAATCTTCCATCACTTCCGGATAGACGGCCGCCGGCAGGACAACCTGCGAATGCCGCGCGTATCCCGCGCGTGAGCAAGCCACCGTCACCACCAACGGGTTGTCGCGGACCATCTTCTTCTCGATCTCCGCCCACTCCACCAGACTGCCCGCGGCCGATTCGTCGATGACCAACACCCGGATCGAATGATCCGCCAGCGATGCCAATTCCGTCACGGGCGCCGCCGTCTTCTTCCACGCATCCGGAACCGGAGCCTCGGTTTCCGCCACCACCGTCTTGCCCAGCGCGCCGAGCGCCCGGTTGGCGGCAGACGGCCGCCGGCCCACCGACCACCATCGCCGGCCCGTTCTTCTGCAGTTCGCCGACTACGCCCGACAGCGGAATTCCCGTGCCCGCGCTCGCCTCCGCCAGGGAAATCTTTCCGGCGATGGCGTGTGCGACCAGGTCTTCGCTCCCCGGCCGCACCGCCAGCCACCAGTCCGCCAGCGCCGCCGTGCGCGATTCCACGGCCTCCACCTGAATCAGCCGGAAGCCTTGGCGCGCTGCGAATACCGTGCCAGGAGCACCCCAGCCGTCCAGCAGCGGAACCCCCAGGCTCAACACCGTCCTTACACCTGCGAGGTCGTAGGCAACTCCGTCGCGCGGGGCCGCCACGTAGACTGCGTTCTTCATCGCCGCTACCGCCCGGCGGTACGTCCAGGAAGCCGTTCGTCCCGGCCGCAGGTCGAGGATCGCCACCTTTTCATCGGGCCCGCATTTCGCGATGGCCTTCGCCGCTTCCTCCACAGGTCCCTGGCGCAAACGCGCCGGATGATACGGCAGATGATGGCCCGTGAGGCCGAACGGGCACAGACCGCCGCGCGCTCCCACCAGCGACACCGGCTGCTCGCCCACGCAGCGGGCACGCACGGCGCACCCCGCCGGGCACAACGCGCAGTGCGTGAACTTCGCGCGGATCTCGCCGCGCGCCGGACGCGGGATTCCCGGCCAGTTTTCCGACCACAACGCCAGATCCGTGATCAGGCGCCACGGAGCCGGCGTAAACAGCGCGCCTACCGCCGCGCCGCCGGCGAATTTGAAGATGTCCCTGCGTGTCGTCACTTGTGACACTCCATGCAACTGTGTTCCAGCTTCCGCTCCCGGTGGCAGGCCACGCACGCATCCATCGACTGGGTATTGCGGGAGTACCCGCTGATCCGGTCCACCACCACCGGCCGCAGCTTGTCGGTCTCGCCCTGCGCGCCGTGGCACTGCTCGCACTTCAATTGCCCCAGCTTCACGTGGGTCGCGTGCGAGAAGTACACGTTTTCAGGCTGGCGCGCGTAGGATCCCCACTGCGGCTCGCGGTTGGGGGTAATGTACTGCTCGATGAAGCTCTTCTCCGCCGCCGTGGTCCCCATCGGCGCCGCATGGCAGCCCGCGCACTTCTCCAGCGCCGGAATGCCTGCGTACGTCCCGTCATCGCGGAACGCATGACAGTCTTCGCACTTCGTTCCGGCCTTCTCCGCGTGGACCTTGTGGCTGAAGTCCACCGGCTGCGGCCGGCTCGAATAGATGGCATGCGGAAAGCCGGCCCAGCCCGCGCCCAGGGCTGCCAGCACTCCGGCCAGAAACACGATTTTTCCGCGGATCTTCACGGCTCTCTCTTTACAAAGAATTCATGGAACAGCGCCAGCATGCGTTCGCGATCGAGCATTCTGGCGACTCCCGCCTCGAAAAGCCCGCCGTCGGCCGCCGCGCCCGAGCCCGCTTGCAGAAACTCGTTCATGCGCCGCTGCTCCTTTTCCGCCCACGCCCGCGCCTCTTTCGCGCCCAGGAGGTTGGCGGTGGTTTCCGGAAGCGGCGTCCCTTCGAACAGCCATCCCCCGGTGTACGGCTCGCTCGTCAGGCGCGACGGGTCCGCGCGCAGGTAGAGGTTGCACCGGGTCAGTACGAACGGATTCGGAAACACCACCTCCAGGTCGGTTCCCGCCACGGTCAACACGGCGGCCGGCCGGTGGCGGCCGTTCTGCCAGACGTAGCTGATGCGGTCGACCGTTCCCAGCGCGCGGCTCAGGAACGCGTCGATGCCGGCGTGGCACGTGCCGTCCTCGGTCACATCCATCCACATGTGATTGTCCGAATACCGCAGCCACTCCGGCAGCGCGATCCCATCCACTTCCCCGGCCTCCAGTCGCGGATGCGCCATTCCGAGATAGAGTTCGCAATAGCGATACCCTTCGGTCCCGCATCGCGAAAGCAGCGACTCGCTGTAGGGCACCATCTTCATCACCGGCGCCGCGGCGCAGTACTGCATCAGCGATTCCCCCAGATACGGGCACACGCCGGAAGCCTCCTCCGGATTCATTCGATACACCCGGCAGTTGACAAATTCCGCCGAGGAGCACTTCTCCTCCGCCTTGCCGCCCACCGCCAGCGGAATCAACTTCCGGACCGACGCGCTCCGGCAGTACTTGACCTGGGCTTCTTTGAGGAAGGGGCAGGTCATGTTGCTACCGCTTGTCTTTCTCCCTCAACTCTTCGCCACCATCCGCCATGGTGATTCCGAGTCCGGGGATGTGGAACATGTGTGCCATCTCCTGGTCCATTTGGGCGGCCGCCACATGCCTTCGATGTTTGGCCGCCAGCTCCTGGAAAATGCCGACCGCCACTGCCGCGCAGCAGATCAGCACGACCACTCCCAGTGCGATGTTCATGAAGCTCAACCAATACGTTGCTGGATCGTTCACAGGACTTCTCCCTTCGCCGGAGTTGTTGCAAGCCCTGTGCCATGCACAAACGAAAGAAGTTAGTTGGTATGCGCAGTCAGGAGATGCCGGAATACAGGACTAAACAGTCTGAAAATCCGGCACCGAGTTAACAGATGCGGGGCAATTGGTCGCCGGGCAGCATGTCTACGATGCGGCTTGTGCCGAACGGCGTTTTCATCGTGACCAGGCCGGTATGGGATTCGGTCACCGTGCCGATGATTGCCGATCGAGCGCCCAGCGGGTGACGGCGCATCGCTTCGAGCACGGCGTCCGCGGCTTCGGGTGCTACCACTGCCACCAGTTTTCCTTCGTTCGCCACGTAGAGCGGGTCCAAGCCCAATAACTCGCAGGCGCCCCGCACTTCCTCGCGTACCGGGATGGCCGATTCGTCGAGTGCGATTCCAACGCGGGCTCGCGCGGCGATCTCGTTGGCGGTGCTGGCGAGGCCGCCGCGGGTCGGGTCGCGCAGGCAGCGGATCTCGCGCGATACGGCCAGCATCTCGCGCACCAGCGTATGAAGTGCGGCCGAGTCGCTTTCCACGGGCGTCTCAAATCCGATGCTTTCGCGTTCGGAGAGGATGGTGATGCCGTGGTCGCCTAGTGTACCGGAGAGCAGGACCCGGTCGCCGGGCCGCGCGTTGGCGGCGGAGAGGTCTACTCCCGGCGGCACGCGGCCGATCCCGGTGGTGTTGATGAAGAGCCCGTCACCGCTGCCTTTCTCCACCACCTTGGTATCGCCGGTGACGATCTCGACCCCTGCGGCGTCGGCTGCGCGCGCCATCGATTCGGCAGCCCGGCGCAGCGTTTCCATTTCGAGCCCTTCCTCCAGGATGAACGCGGCGCTCAGGTAGAGCGGCTCCGCTCCGCCCATCGCCAGATCGTTGATCGTGCCGTGGACCGCCAGCGACCCGATGTCGCCGCCGCGGAAGAACAGAGGCTTCACCACGAACGAATCGGTAGTGAACGCCAGGCGTACACCCCCGACCTCAATCACGGCCTGGTCCTCCAGACGGCCCAGGACCGGGCTTCGGAACAGCGGCAGGAAGACCTCGCGGAGCAGTTCGGCGCTTAGCTTGCCGCCCGAGCCGTGGCCCAGGAGGATCCGGTCCTTTGCGGGTAGAGGGAGGGGACAGGAGATCATGCGTGCCGCCGGTACTGGTAGTAAGCCGCGCAGGCGCCTTCGCTCGAGACCATCGGGGCTCCCAGGGGCGTTTCAGGCGTGCAGCCCGTGCCGAACGCCGCGCAATCCACCGGCTTGGCGAGGCCCTGCAGCACGCGCGGCGCGATGCACTCCCTGGGTTCCTCAGCGCGGGCACTCTCGACGCCGAAAACCTTCTCGGCGTCGTAGGCCGCGTATTCGGGGCTCAACCGGTATCCGGATTGGGCGATCTCGCCGATGCCGCGCCACTTGCGGTCCGTCACTTCGAATACCTCAAACATCCGGCGCCGCGCGGCTTCGTTGCCGGCGCGGGTCACGCTGCGCGCGTACTGGTTCTCGACCTCCGCGCGCCCGGTTTCCAGTTGCTTCACCAGCATGAGAATCGCTTCGAGCAGGTCGAGCGGCTCGAACCCGCCCACCACGAAGGGAACGCGGTACGCAGCGGCCAGTGCCTCGTACTCGGAGTAGCCCATGACCGCGCAGACGTGGCCGGGCGCGATGAAGCCCTGCACCCGGTTCTCGGGCGAACCAAGCAGCAGCCGGATGGCCGGCGGCACGAGCACGTGAGAAACCAGCAGCGAAAAATTACGTAAACCTTCGCGCTTCGCCTGCCACACCGTCATGGCGTTGGCCGGCGCCGTAGTTTCGAAACCGACCGCAAAGAACACCACCTGCTGTTCGGGGTTCTGGCGTGCGATCTTCAGAGCGTCCATCGGAGAATACGCGATCCGGACGTCGCCCCCCGCGGCCTTGACGCGGAACAGGTCGCTCCGCGAGCCGGGCACCCGAAGCATGTCGCCGTAGGAGACCAGGATCACGCCGGGCATGGACGCAATGGCCACTGCCTTGTCGATGATTTCGAGCGGCGTTACGCACACCGGGCAGCCGGGGCCGTGCACCAGCTCCACGTCCGCGGGCAGCAGATCGTCGATGCCGTAGCGCATCAGCGTATGGGTCTGGCCGCCGCAGATCTCCATCAGCACCCAATGGCGCGTCACCAGCTTGCGGATCTCTCCCACCAGCCGCTTCGCGAGCTCCGGATCGCGATACTCGTCGAGGTACTTCATGGTTCCTCTTCGAGCAGTCCCATCTGTTCGAGCAGTTCGTAGGTCTTGTGCGCTTCTTCCTCGTCGACTTTGCTGATGGCGAACCCGACGTGCACCATGACATAGTCGCCCGTCCGCGCCTCCGGAACGTATTCGAGATACGCGTCGCGGGTCACGCCGCCGAACTGCACGCGGCCGACGCGGATGCCGTCAAGCTGCCGCTCGTCGAGGATTTTCCCGGGAATGGCCAGGCACATATCCTATTGGTAGCACCTGGCACAACCTGCCGCGAGCCCGCTCTACGCGAGCGGGACGCGGTTCACGCCGGGCTGCAGCTCGCGGCGCACCGTCTTCCAGACGAACTCGCCGGTAATGCCTTCGGGAAGGGTGACGGTCGCGGCTCCGGGTTCGATCCGGACATCGATCTTGCCCTTGGGGTGCGGCACCGATCCGGAGGCAAACTTCAAGTTGCCGAGGTGCGGGCGAACCGAGACGCGGCGGAATCCGGGCGCGGCGGAATCTACGCCGAGCACGGTGCGAAAGATTTCGATGTTCGGGCTCGCGCTCCAGGCGTGGCAATCGGAGCGTGACGGGCTTCCGGGGCGGTCCACCACTTCGGCGAACGTGGTGAGGCCGCGCGCGAGCATGCCGCGCCAATCGTCGAGCTGATCCAGGTAACCATCGCCTTCACCGACCTTGGCGAGGGCGGTGTGCACATAGTAACGGAAGAACAGCCCGGGCTGGGCGAGTCCTTCGGCCGAGAGGCTGCGGAGCAGCACGTCGTGCGCGGCAGCGCCGGTGGCGACGTCGGCCAGCACGGCCATGGTGTTGGTGTGTTGCGAGAACTGCTGCTTGCCGGGCGTATCGGCGTAGAGCTTCTTTTCGGGGTCCCAGTAGAGCTGCTGGCAGACGGCGCGCAACTGCCCCTCGCAGCCGCGGTAGGTATCAGCCATGGCCCGCAAGCCGAGCGAGGCTTCGAGCTGGCCGGCCCAGCGGTAGGCCATCAATAGCAGCATATCGAACAGGGCCGCGGAGCCATCGGGATCCTGCGGCGCGTTGCCGCTTGGCCAGGAAGGCACCCAATCGAAGTAGCGCCACCAGGGCAGGGATGCAAGCGAGCCATTTTCCTTCTGGTAGCCGGCGAAGAAGCTCAGGACGGCGCGCACGCCGGGGAGCATCCGGCGCACAAAGGCCGGATCGTCGGCATACCACCAGTAGTCGTGCACCATGCCGATCCACCAAAGAGAGAAGCCGGGAATGTACTGCTCGAGGCGGGTGGGATAACGGCTCATGGTGCAGCCGTCGCTGTGGCGGGAATCGTTGATCAGGTCAATGGCGTTGCGCATGAGACGCGCGTCGCCGCTGTTGAATAGCGACACGAGGCACTGCACGCGCGTGTCGCCGACGTACTGAAGCTGCTCGTAGTAGGGGCAGTCCATGTAGGTCTCGTGGGCGCAGAGGCGGGCGGTGCGCCAGCCGACCTCGAGGATGCGCGCGATTTCCGGTGAGCCCGCATCGAAAGCGGCGCGGCGTTCGAAGGGATAGCCGACATAAGTAGCGGTGAGGTCATCGACGGTGAGAGGCTGATCTTTGGTTTCGACGTCGAGTTCCAGATATCGGTAGGTGCGCCACCAGAGCGGGCGGAAGGTGCGGCGCGCGCCGCCATCGGCCACGAACTCGTCGTGATTGCCGATGAACTGTTTGCCTTCGACCTCGTTGCGGTTGCCCTTATCCAACGCGCGGCTGCCGGGCTTGGGCGGTTCGAACAGGGTTTCGGCATAACGCATCCTGACGACGGCATCTTTGCCGCCGCTGACGGTCAGTTCGGGAAAGGTAGTGGTCAGGTAGGTCTGGTCGAGCAGCAGAACGGCATGCGTGTGAGCGGGGATGTGCAGCGGCTCGGGCCGGGCTGGAAACATCCGGGGCTGCGGAATTCCCTCGGTGCGGCGCACCTGTTGAAGCCGTTCCGGCTTCTCTTCCATGGCGGGGATGGTGCGCGGCACGAGCATCCAGCGGGAGTGCGCGTCCTGAGCTTCGCGCCCGGCGGCGGGACCGACGGCCACCGCGCCGGGCCAGTTTGAGTCGTCGAACTCGCGGGTTTCCCAGCCCCAGGGATGCGCGGAGGCGGACACGCGGTCGCCGGGGCCGGTTACGAAATACCCGTGCATCTGGCCGCTGGTGAAGATGATCGGGGAATAGGCGGCGCTGCGCAGCACCTTCCAGGCCGGGCCCGTATCGGCGGTACGCTCGGCGTCGGTATCTCCCTGGAGCAGGAAGCCGGTTTCGAGCGTCATCTGCGCTTCGGGCGCCAGGTCATCGAGGTTCCAGACCAGGGCTGCCAGCACGTTCCGCCCGGCTTGAAGATAGGGCGCCAGGTCGATGGTTTCGTAGCGCCAGTGGAAGAGATCGCCGCGCGCGGGTCCCCATGCGGCGCGCTGACCATTGACGAAGAGCTGATACCGGTTGTCGGCACTCACGTGAACCAGGAAACGGTCCGGTTTCGAGGGAAGATCGAGAGCGCGGCGGAAATGGTACACGCCATACTCAGTGGGGTGCGAGCCGGGCGCCGAGATCCAGCGGGCGTTCCAGGCACGGCTCGGCAAGCCGCCCGAGTCCTGGGCGCGGAGGGGTATGGCGGCAGCGAGGGGCAGCGCCCCGGCCTGCACGAGGAAACGGCGGCGGGTGGATTCGGACATCATGCCGCAACGGTATCGCCCGGCACGGCGGCAAGTCAACCTGGGCCGGGTGGGGCGGGCCCGGGTAGGGATGCGCGCTGTCTTATATAATCGGTTGCTTCATGAACCAACCCTGGCTGCAGAATTTCAACCCGTTGGGAAACACGGTGCTCTCCACGGCAGCCGCCGCGCTGCCGGTATGCACGCTGTTCTACTTCCTGGCGGTACGGCGCACCGCGGCATGGAAGTCCGCCGTGTATGCGTTTGTGGCGGCGGTAGTGGTGGCCCTTGCGGTGTTTCGGATGCCCGCTGTGATGGTGGCCGGGGCGGTTGCCGACGGCCTGGTATTCGGCTGGTTCCGGATTGCGTGGGTCGTGGTGGCCGCGGTGTTCGTCTACGACATATCGGTCGAGTCCGGCCAGTTCGAGATCGTGAAGCAATCGATCGGGAACATCTCCGAGGACCGGCGCCTGCAGGTATTGCTGATTGCCTTTGCGTTCGGCGCGCTGCTGGAAGGCGCCGGCGGCGGCGGAGCTCCGGTTGCGGTGACAGGAGCCATGATGATCGGCCTGGGATTTCCTCCATTCCAGACCGCGCTCATGTGCCTCATCGCGAATTCGGCCCCGGTGGCCTACGGTGGACTGGGGAACCCCGTCCGGACGCTGGTGGCGGTGACGGGCCTGCGGGAAGCGGATTTCAGCGCGATGATCGGACGCATTTTGCCGCTCACGACGCTGGTGCTTCCCTTCTGGCTGATCCGC
Organism: Bryobacterales bacterium; assembly: GCA_963778675.1. GTDB lineage: Bacteria > Acidobacteriota > Terriglobia > Bryobacterales > Bryobacteraceae > CAWCDJ01. The sequence continues at coordinate 50,081 of CAVZVI010000012.1, read as the reverse complement.
GTGCTGTGCAAGACGCGCGACATGATGGCGGTGTGGCCCGGACTGCTGGTGTGCGGGATTACGTTCGGCGGCATTCAGTTCTTCTGGTCGAATTTCATCAACGCGTCGCTGGTGGACATTGTCGGCGGCATTGGGACGCTGGTGTTGCTGGCGCTGTTTTTCCGCTACGTGTGGCAGCCGCGCGAGGTCTGGCGATACAGCGGCGAGGGTCGCGCCAAGAAGGCCGTGCGCGGTGAAGGGCTGGGGGCCCGAAAGGTCGCGATGGCATGGTCGCCGTTCCTGCTTCTGGCAGCGCTGGTGGTTTTGTGGGGAGTGCCGTCCGTGACGAAGGCGTTGGACCTGGTATCGTGGCGGCAGCCGGTTCCGGGGCTGCATTTGCTGGTGATGCGGACGCCTCCGGTGGTGGCGAAGCCTTACGCCGAGCCGGCGATCTTCGACGTTTCCTGGATGTCCACTCCCGGGACGGGGACGTTCCTCGCCGGACTGATCGCCGGACCGCTCTTGGGCCTCAGTTTCAAGAGGACGGTGCAGGTGTTCTTCGCGTCGATGTGGCGTCTGCGTCTGAGCCTGGTCGCCATCATGGCGATGCTCGGGATCGGGTACGTGACGCGGTACTGCGGGATGGACGCGACGATGGGGATGGCGCTCTCGCACACCGGCGTATTGTTCCCGTTCTTCGGTACGATGATCGGCTGGTTGGGCGTGGCGCTCAGCGGGACGGACGCGGGTTCGAACGCGCTGTTCGGCAGCCTGCAGGTGATCACGGCGAACAAGTTATCTCTGAGTCCGATCCTGATGGGAGCGGCGAACAGCGCGGGTGGAGTGATGGGGAAGATGATCGCGGCGCAGTCGCTGGTGATCGGCTGCGCGGTGACCGGCCAGGAGGGCCAGGAAGGCGCCCTGTTCCGCGCGGTGTTGAAGCACAGCCTGGGACTGTTGATGCTGGTTGGCCTGATCGTGATCTTGTACGCGTACGTATTCCCCGGCGCGATTCCGAGCGGACACCAGTACTGGTGAGGAGTTGCGAGGGAGCGCAATTTGACAGTGTGTTTGGCGCTTTGTTCTAATGAAAAGAACTAGTTGCTCCTCAGTAGCTCAATGGTAGAGCATTCGGCTGTTAACCGAAGGGTTGTAGGTTCGAGTCCTACCTGAGGAGCCAATTTAAGTCCTTTATTTTCAACGTATCCCCTACTGAACACGCCAGTTGCGGCGCTGCGCCCACGCCAGGGCCGAAATCAAGATTTACCCATCCTTACCCGAATTTCCCCATCCTTGTCCGCTCGGGGTCCCCCCAGTTTCCCCCCAGTGCTTCGGCCAGCGCTCCGAACAAGTCTCGGCGCGCCCGTTGCGCTGGCCCGCGGCCTGGTAGAACGAGCCGTTCCCGCCCGCCCTGGGGCGAAACGTGCGCCAAGTGTGCGCGAACGGCAACGCAACCAACGCGAATTCGGAATTGAGTTGACCCCGAATCGTCCTGTTCAAGCAGGCACGATCCCGACGGTTCTCGGGTTCGCGAAGCGCCTCGTCGAACACTTCCGATGGCTGCCCCGCCACGCGCTCATCTCTTAGTGGAGAATAGGAGTTTCAGTACTTGTGCGCACATGGCGACGAACATAGCTTCCACCCCAGACCATTCAGCACCCTCGACCCGGGATGTCGGCCACAATCCGCAACCGGCGGGGGCTCATCGCGGCCGTCGAGCCGTTGATTCCCCGGAGGGACGACTTCATCTCGTTCGCGTTGAGTATACGGACAGCGACGGTGTGGCGGAAGACACGGTCCTATGGGAGCGGGAGCATGGCCGGGATCTACTAGAACCGAACGCTCTCCCGCAGGTTCAATCCGAAGCGTCGATGGAACCGCGCGAGTTCGATGCGCTCGTCCGTGCGGCGCGGTGGGCGGCGCTGACGCCGTTCCTGCATCCGGATGGGTCGGGCCGGGCACCAGAAGCACCCATCTCCGCACCATTTTTTGGCGCGGTGCAGGTGGATGACTTTCAGCTCGTTCCGTTGCTGAAGGCCCTCGAGATGCCACGCGTGTCGCTGCTACTCGCGGACGATGTGGGCTTGGGAAAGAAAATCGAGCGGGCCTCATCCTGACGAAGCTTCCGATCCGACGGCGTGTGAGGCGGGTCCCGATTCTCACGCCGGCCTCTCTCACGAAGCAGTGGCAAGGAGAGATGAAGGCGAAGTTCTCTCTCAACTTCGATCTGATCGACCGCGCCGAACGCATGCGGTTCAGCGGCGACTTGGGCTGGACGCGAACCCTTGGCGCACGTTCCCACGGATCATCGCGTCCTACTACTACCTGCGCCAGCCGGACACCTGGAGCAGTTCCTCGCGACCTGTCAGACCGCGGATTCGGCCACCGGTGGCCCGCGCGCTCAGTTGCCGTGGGATCTTCTCATTGTTGATGAGGCCCACAATCTGCTCCCTTCGCCTTTCGGAGAGGACAACCAGCTTGTCAAGGCCCTCAGGGAAATCACGCCGCTATTTGAGCACAAGCTTTTTCTGACAGCCACCCCGCACAACGGCCACACCCGGAGCTTCTCCGGCCTACTCGAAGTCCTGGACCCGGTGCGATTCACACAAACCAGCGAGTTCACGGACAAGGAGAAAAGCGCGTCCAGCAGTCGTTGGTCCGCCGGCTTAGAGTGAGATCAACGACCTGGACACCAGGAACAACGGCCCAATCGCTTCCCCCAACGTTATCTCGATTCCAAGCAGCTTTTCCTCACCAAAGAGGAGCGCGCACTCTCACTCGCGGTTGAGGAATTCCGGAAGGCAGTGAAGTCGAAGATTGCCGCCTCCCAAAAGTCGGAGCAACTGGCGGGCAGCTTCGCAATCGAGATCCTCTCGAAGCGCCTTCTCTCATCGCCATTCACCTTTGCTGAATCGTGGTACCGATTCCTGATGGGGCGCATGGCGACGCTGCTGACGCCGCGGCGGTGAAGGCTGCGCAGCCACCTCTGACCGCAGAGGATCTCGATCATCATCGTCAGCGACAACCAGAGCCCCGTCGAACCACCGTGCCGCTTCAACGGTCGGCGCGTGGCTCGAGCTGCTCCTGCCGGACCTCACCAACGAAGTTGCGGCGATTGACCATGCTCTGGATCGTCTTGGGCTCACGCGCCTCGACGGCGCGCTTCGGCGCGCCTGAAGCGGACTCGCGGTTCGACCGGGTTCTCGAAGTCGTGAGGCACCATGTGCGTGACGGCAAGCAAGTGGAAACAACGACGAGCGCCTGATCATCTTCACCGAATACAAGACGACGTCGACCATCCTCTTCTGAGTGTTCAAGAGCGAATTCCAAGGGGACTACGAGTCCCGTATTCGCATCCTCTTTGGCGGCAAAAGCCAAGCCGGGCTTATGCAATTGCTGACGAGGTAATCGCCGCTTCCAAATATCCTGCAGCACCTCATCCGCGCCCGCATCGCCGCTACCGTGGCGTCCGAAGGCCTGAACCTCCAGGAATCGGCACGCCGGGGTCTTCCATTTCGATATTCCCTGGAACCCTTCGCGGCTGGAACAGCGAAATGGACGCCTGGACCGCCACGGACAAGCCTGCGATGTCACCGTCTTCCATTTCACTAGCGAGGATGATGCAGACCTGAAGTTCGTAGGGAAGGTGGTTCAGAAGGTCCACGAAATCCGCGAGGACCTCGGCTCGATGGGCCAGGTGTTCGACGCCGCTTTCGACAGTGCCGGTTTCAGGATCAGGAGGACACGGACCCGCTCATTGAGCACCTTGACCACGACGTCAAGAAAGCCAAAGGGCGTGCCATTGTTCCCCGCACTCCCCAGTGAAACCAGCGGTGAGGGAGTACGCCAAGCACCTCGCCGAGTTCGCCCACCACATCGACCTTTCGCCGGAAACGCTCAAGCGAACCCTCGAAGTCGCGCTGGCCTCGGGATTCGGCTATCCAAGGCTGGAAGGACCGGACGCCAAAGGCCGGATGCGGGCCGGCAACTCCTATCCCCACCGCGATGAACAGTCCTTGATCCACGACACACTTCGGCTGGAGCGGAGGGGCGCCGCCATCGGTGGCGCCCCCCCGCCATCGTCTTTGACCCCGCGCTCTACCTGGACGCATCGAAGGGCCGCGCGGTATTTCGCGCGAAGCCCGATACTGTCCTGCTGCACTTGGGACACCCGGTATTCCACCATGCTCTGTCTACTCTCGCCCGATTGCGTTTCCCGGGGTCTTGCTCGAAAGCAACGCGATCACACGGCGAGTCGCTGGACCGCCCGCACAGGCGACCTGCCCCCAGAACGTGGAGACCCACCACCTCCTGACCGTGGAGGAACTGGCCATCAATGAACTCCGCGAGCCGTTCCATCACTGGACAAGGACCTACCAGATTCCGGTACGGCAGGGCGACCTCTGTGATCCGCTCCCCTATCAGGAACCAACCACCGACCGAGCCGGCACGCGCGTCAGCGATGCCGCTCTTGTCGAAGGTGCGAGGCATATATGGGAAGACGCGGAACCGGACCTTCGAACGTTTGTCCAGTCCCGTGCGGCTTCGCTGACTGAAGCCCTCAAGAAGCGCCTCGAAGACGTGGGTCGGGATGCCATCAAAGCCGAGCAGGAGCGCTTCCGACTGAGGCTCAAAGAAGTGGAACGGGCGATGAGCGAGAATACTATCGCCAAGCTGGAAAAGGAGCGCGATCGTCTCATTGCCGATCTGCGGCAGCTCACACTCATCGACATCGACCGCCGTGCCCAAGAAGACCGACTGCGAGATCTGGACGCCGAACTGCAACGCCGGTCAAGCCACTTCCAGGAACTTTTGACGCGCCTGAAAAGCCGAACAGGATCGAGTGCTATCCCTAGTGCTGCCCAAGCGCTACCAATTGAGGCAGTCCGCGCAGGTATTCCCTGTCGCTGTTGAAATCCGATTGCCGGGGAGCGCTCGATGACCAACCAGATCGACCCGCGTACCCAGTTCACCTGGTGGTCTAAGCTACATGGTGGCCTGCTCATCGCCCCGGCCCGGCTCGCGCACTATTTTTCGAATCTGAGTCTGGGGAGTTTTCCTTATGGGCGGGCGCCGCTCGCAGTGTATAGTTCAGGCTCAGGAGGACTCCTAAGAGTGTTGCGCAAGGCAGCGCTGCTCGATCACGGTACTGGAAGGCATCCTGCAACTTCCAGAAGTGTCTGGAGCGAGCAAGGCCGCCGCCGTTGGCACGGAGTGGGGCCACCGCCTGATCACTGGCGAAAACTTAAGACCGCGCAGACTCTGGCTGGGCAGCAACGAGGTCGTCTTACCGGTTTTCGATGACGATGTCAAGCAGATTGGTATCGGTGCTGGCTGCGGCAGCATTGCGCGCGTAGTCGAGTGGCTCCTGCAGGTAGCAGAAACTTGCCCTGCTGACCAACGGAGTCCAATGGCGGCTGATTGACGCCGGCCCGGACGACGCAGGCCTGGTGCGAGTGGGACATCGCGCTTTGGTTTGAAGAAGGTGAACCCAGCGATCAAGTTTCTGGCGTGCTCCTGCACCTGCTTACCCTGAAGGCCCTCACTCCACCGAAGGAGGGTGAGCCTGCTCCCCTCGTTGGGGCCATTCAAGACACTCGCAAGGGCCAGGAGAGCTTTCAGCCAACCTCGGAAAGCGGGTCCGTGTGGCGGTGGAGCACATCATCCATACTTCCGGCGAGATGATCGATCATCTACGGGCCGAAAGCGTGGCCGTTTTGCCGCGTGATGTCTACATCGCCACCAATGTCCTGGTGGTTGACGCCGCGCGGCGGTCCGTGTCGCCAGGTGTGCTGAGCTGCTTCCACGACTGATCCGGTCTGCATCGACAACGAGCTCATCTCCAGGGTCTCTGCGGGCAGTCGGACCGGCATGACCTGTGCCCCTGCCAAGACGCTTCGCAAACAAGCGCAGCGCCTGGCCACCACCGCCGTCCCTCTTCCGGCTTATCTATGAAGGTTCTCGTATGAGTTTCTGGTACGTTACAGGCGGGTGGCCTCGTTTAGCCCAGGGGACGCAGGTTCTACAGATCCGATTCTCAGGGCAAAGGCCCTGTTGAGCATCCCAAGATGAGGCGCTGAAGTGATCGGACGTAAACCGACGATCCTGCTTCTGCCTACGGGCATGGAGCGCGTGCCTCGATGCCGGGGCGCCTGATGAAGCTGATCCTTCTCGTCCATCGACTTCTGGGATCTTCTCCACGGAGTACATCGGCATCCTCGACGAAGGCCTGCTCGAGCTCCGTCTCTGCTGCCGATTGTTCTTCCGATCGTCTTCCTGAACCTGGTCATCAACCAGCGCTTCCATCAACTACCTGTACGCACGCCGATGGATGAGATCTCCAAATTATTTGAGACGTTCAAAGTGGCGGAGAAGAAAGGCGAGTCCGGGGAGGACGAGTTTAAGAACGCCGACGAGGCGGAAGCGAAACCCGATTAAAGCATTGCGACAACGAGTCAGCGAACGCGCTTCATCTCTCCTCCAGGTGGTACGAGGAAGACCTCACAGAGACCGGCGATGCTTCTGCAGGACCGCGGAGCAGCTTCGCCAGGCGCATCCACACCTGGGCGCCACTCGTGCGGCGGAAGCGGCGAAGTGGTCAAGAAGCCCAAAGGCAAACCTACTCCCAGAAGCAGCGGGCTTATGACGAAGACCTGGACAAGACCTGCTCGAATATGGTGCCACGCACCATCTTCCCCGGAGAATGGTATCTGGTCCGCGAGGGCATGCCGAAAGGGCTCCGGCACCTTCGAGACACCGCCCCAGCTCGCCTGACCCCATCGCGCGGCGGTGCTCTTTGCGATCTGGCTTACGAGGGCGACACGCCCCTGAAACCGGCAGAGAACGGCGACGAAGGTCCGCGACCCGGCGTCCCCTTCCGTCCCTTCCTCCTCTCCGCGGTTTCTGCTGGAACGGAAGCGCTGTTGAAAGCCTGCACCACCACGGACGTCTGGCAACCGAACCCGACGGCGCAGTCGTCGTCCTCGCCCCCGGGCATGGCGCGAACGCAGCGGCCGACGAGACGATCGCCAAGCCCATTGGGGTGCGCATCCGACTTCAACGACTAGATCCGCGCGCCTAGGTAATGGATACACCAGAGACCGGCGGCTCGCGGAAGTCGCCCGGATCGCGGTGCGTCTCGAAGCCGAAACCGGGTGCCCCGCGCAGTTGCTCATCGCGCAGTGGGCGCTGGAGTCGGAGTGGGGCGCGAAGCCCGCGGGCGGCAAACTACTTCGGAATGAAAAAGGCCAGCCGCCACGAGAAGTGCTGCATCGTCACGACGCAGGAGGTCGTCGGCGGGCAAGCGCATCGAGCAGAAACTCCAGTTCGCGGATTACGACTCCCTGGAAGCGTCCTGCCGCGACTATGCGTGGTTGATCACCCACGGGGCGCCGTACGCCGCCGCGTGGGCAGCACTACCAGAGGACCGCGATCTCCCAGCGCTGATCGCGGCGGTCGCCGGAGCGTACGCGACCGACCCGAACTATAAGGCTCTGGCCACGAGCATCGCGTACCAGACGAATGTGGCGGCAGCGATCGACGCCGCGAGGAACTGTCCGTGCCTGACACCATCGGCAACATCACCGTTCCGGAGATCGCCGCCTCCGGCACGTTCCCCATCGTGCCCGAGTACCCGTACGGCCGCGCGAGCCATCCGGACGTGGCCATCCACCAGTTCGGGTCGGGCAACGCGAAGATCGAGCAGCGCTTCCTGCTGGGCACGGGCGCGCGGCGGTTCACCGTGCGGCGCACGTGGATGAACGACACCCAGCGCATCGCGCTCCGGAACTTTTGGGAGTCGAAGTACGGGCCGTACGGCGCGTTCACCTACAACGCGCCCAACGACGACGGCAACGGGACCACCGCGTATCACCTGCCGGTTCGCCAACGAGCCTCTGTCCTGGGCAGATGGTCGCGGACTGGGTCTGCTCCGTCGGCGTGACGCTGGTCGAGATCCCGGCCGGCGACTCCGGCCTACACGCTCAACTCGACCGTCACCCGCTTCCCTTCCGGACGGCCTGCAAGACCGCTCTGCTCTCGCAGGTCCAGCAGGTCGTCCCGCTCATCAAGATCCAGCCTCTCCAAGCCGGGTATCCCGCCATCTATCTCTCCGACCGGCGTTGCACGGTGGGCGCGCAACTCTACCAGGCGCGGCTGATCGACTTCGACGGCATCTCGCAGGGCATGGGCAACGAGTCCGACGACGCCTCGTTCACGTTCGGCAACGCCGACCGGGTGATGCGCGACCTCGCCAACGACGTGGACCTGTACCGGGCGGCGATCTCGTTCTCCCTGTTCCACGTCGGGCACGGGCATCAAGCTCGATCTGTGGAAGGGCGATATCGTCAACTGGTCCTGCGATGCTGGCCCGGAGTTCAAGGTCACCGGCGTCCGATGGCCTGTACGAGTTGAACCTGCCGTACCCGACGCGCAAAATCTCCCGCACCTGCTGGAAGGCGTTCAACTCGCAGGCGTGCCCGTACGCCGACCACGGCGCGATGGATCTGGTTCACTTCCCCGACGCCGACGCCAATCCAAGTGCGACAAGAATTACGACACGCCGAACGGGTGCCTCGCGCACGGGATGAAGCGGTACTACGGCGGCATCATCGCCGTACCGCAGGGCGTCCGGATCAAGGACAACTCGACCGGCGTGTGGGGCTTCGGGCGGTCCACGCTCACCAGCGTGTCGCTGGTCGCGGATTCGATTTACGACCAAGTGCTGCCGGAGGTGTACACCGACACCGAGATGCCGGTGAACTGCAAGGTCGCGGCGGGCCGGGACGAGAGCGACTTCTACGAGGCGTTGGGGATCGTGGGCGAAGGCCCGCTCGTGGCGTACACGCCGACTCACTACGAGGACAAGGACGGCGACGGCAACGCGGAGACGCTGGTGGGCCACACGCTCGACGGGCAGGCGCACCACGGCTTCCCGACGAACGACTATCGGCCTCCGGACGTGCCTGGGCGCCGATCCGGCCGGCGCGGCCGACTTCTTCTCGCTCGACCAATCCGGCAACCTGACGGGCGGCGACTTCCGGAAGGTGTACTCCGGCAACTCGACGTTCAAGGACAACTTCGCGGCGGGCACGGCGTTCATCGTGATCCGCAGGTCGGACGCGAAGGGCCTCCAACTCTCCAGCCCCGGCGACCACGCGATGATCGCGACGGTCGCGCAGGGCTTGAGCGGGTGGGTGTGGACCAGTCCCGGCGTGCGCGTGTACGGGCCGTGCATGGCGAACCCGGTCTGGATCGCGGTCAACATGGTCTTCCGTGCGCGCGGCCTCCGGCTGGGCGCGGACGCGACGACCGCGCAGTTCGAACGCCGCCGAAGCCTAGTTCGACGTGCAGGCGGCGATCGACGCCGCCGCGATCTGCAACGACTCCGTTACCAAGATGGTCGGCGCCGGCAGCGAGACGCAGTTCGCGTTCCGCGGCACGCTCCAGGAGGAGAAGCCCCTGCGGGACTGGCTCCAGGAAGTCCTGATGAACTGCCTCGGCTATTACACGTTCTCGTTCGGGAAGCTCCGGATCGGTATCCGCGAGAACAGCAGCGTCGGTCGAGGCGTTCACGGAGGGCAACATCCTGTTCCGCAGCCTGCAACTGGCTCCGGCCAAGCCGTCGTTCAACCACCTGACCGCCAACTTCGCGGACCAGGACTTCGCGTTCGTGAACAACAGCGTGGCGGTGTACGACATCGACCACGCCTCGCACATCGGCGGCGGCGCGGGTCCGATGTACCTGAAGTCGAGCGTCAACCTCTGCGGCACGTCCACCAAGAGCCAGGCCGCGCGGATCGTGAGCACCCGGCTGCGCGAGGAGTTGGGCGGGACCAGCGCAGCGGAGTGGAAAGCCGCGCGCCAGATCGGGTTCAAGACCACGGCGCTCGCGCTCAACACCGAACCGGGGATGGTCTGCTCGATGACCCATGCGGACATGCCCGGTGGCGCCGGGGAGTTCCGTGTCGTCTCCTGGAGGCTCAACAAGGACTTCTCCATCGACGTGCAGGGCCGCACGACCACGGACTCGATGTACGACCTCGTGGCGGGCCCGAAGCCCGCCGACGTGGAACCGACGCCGGTGCCGGAGGAGATCCTGTACGACACCGGCGTGCCGGGAATCGTCAGCGGCACGCCGAAGCTCTCCGACTATGGGACGTTCGTCGCTGGACGAGATGGAGGTGCAGCCGGATGCCGCGGGCAACATGAACATCGTCGCCGCGCACGAGATCGCGATGACGCTGTACTACGTGGACGAGTTGGCGACGGATCTGTGGGCCAGCCTCGACGCCGCCATCGACAGGGACACCGACCCGGTTACGGTGGCTTGCACGGTGAATCCGGACACGGCGCGCGTGTTCCGGGTGGGCGACTTCGTGGTCTTCAACGACGAGGCGCAAGAATCCGGACGTTGGGTACCGGCGGTCGTACGAGTGCGCGCAGATCGTCGGTCCCGGCAGCGAGGGCGATGTGGTGCCCGACCGGCAACTTCCAGTTCCAGCGGAAGTGGCCGGGCGACGACCGCGTCCGGGCTTGGCCACGTTCGAGACGCTCCGGTGCGCCGCACCCGCAGGGCATCCGGTTCTTCAAGCTCGACATCAAGACGTTCACGTATCGGCGTCAAGAAGGGCTTCTTCCGGACGCCGGGACTCCCGGCGCGGATCGAGGCGAAGCTCCCCTCAGCCTGCGTCGTCGCGGCGGTCGTCGGCGTGGCCAACAACTTCGGGTACGGCCCGTTCACGACGTTCCCGCTGTGCCACCACAGCGAGCCGTTCATGCCGGGCGACCGGACGTGCAACGGCGGCGCGTACACGTTCCAGATCCCCGGCGCGCTCGCGGTCGCGGACACCGTGGTCATCCCGATGCGCGTGCAGGATAGCGCGTCGATCCGGTGCATCTATGCGTACGTCCAGACGCCGACCACGGACGGCCAGAGCGCGTACCGTGGTGAAGTATCCCGCGACGACGGCGCGACGTGGGAACTGCTGGAGTACATGGGCATCGCGCAGAAGCTTCCCGATGGCTCGAAGAACACGTACGACTTCCTGGTGGCGAGGGGTACGGCAAGCCCGCCACGCGCCGCCTGCCGTACAACGACTTCGGCATCGTCAGCTCGAGGCAGTACGTGGCGGCGGTCCGGCGCAGACGGTCGCAACCGCGTCGTACGGCGCCGAACCGGCTGGGCTTCGATGTGGGCGAGTTCGTCCACATCAACCTCGGGCAGGCCGACGAGGAGTACGTCCAGGTGCTCGCCGCCGACCCGGACAAGCAGACGTTCACGCGGTCTTCACCAAGGACCACGCATCGGCGCCGCCGTGCGCCCGACCATCTGGCCGACGCCGATCCTCAACGAGGGCGACAGCCTCGCGTTCGATATCCTGGCGGTCGCCACCCGGATCCCGGCAGCGATCTCACCGTGGTGATCCAGACGTGAAGCCTGCAGGCACAGACGTGCGGTCGAGGCTGTTACTGGAACCGAGTACGTGATGCACTGTCGTTCCATAATGTCCTGGAGACTTGAAACAACAACCACGACAATAGGTGTGCATGCGTGAGACCAGTGCCTGATCGCGCATGACCACGGGGTCCTTGCTTCCAATGCACGATGTTGCCACCGAACCTGGTACACAATCGCCATTATCGCCGCGAGGCGCGTCTGCACGGGTCAGAGCTTCTGCGGAACTGATTCACGAAAGATGCGGCCTTGTACGCGATAATTCGGGAGCAGCTGCGGAAGAGCGGCGATCGTCATCCTGGTGGCACGTCGACTAGCGCGCTCAATGTGTATGTTGGCCTCGGTGAGACAAGCCGCCGGCAGCTCTGGGAATCGACTGAATAGACCGATTCACTCTCAATGACGCGCTTACCACCTCCGGTTCAGCCGTTCTTTGCGGACGGCCGCTTGTATGAGCGCGTTGAAAGCCATCCAGTAACGGGGAAAGTCAGCCCACCGCGCATCGCCGCCGCAGTGAAGCCAGTCTGTAGGCCAGCAGTGCTTGCTCGCGGGGACGTTCCGTGCATTCACGCTATGCGGCTCGTTTGACGTGTAACCAGTCATATCACATGGTGAGATCCGAAGCAGCCCTCAGCGACCACCGATAGGTCCGTTGCCGCATCGTGTGAGTTGCGACAACGCTCCAGTTCGATCGCGCCGGCCGTTGTTCGGTGCTCATTCTCTAGGTCTTAATGTCTACTGAACCGCTGCACATCTTCGATCCCGCGCCGCAACTTCCAGATGCAGGGCTTCACCGGGCGCGGCGCGACGACCACGATCCACGATGCCACCGCGACAGGTGTGTCCATCTCCGGCATCTTTCAGGCCGCCGAGACTTCGCGGTCCTGGGCTTGTACAACGCCTACGACTATTTCAACCACCTGCGCCTGAAGCACCTGCCGCGGACCGACCTCTCCGGGCTGAAGCTGGAGTTCGATATCGAGTACGACCACGCGCTCGACGGCGCGATGCGTCTCGACGCCGCCAAGTACCCGTCCGTCTCCTGGGACGCCATGACGTTCGTGTGCGGCAAGGGCGGCCGCAGGAGATCTACGAGGTGAGGCTCCTCGACCACGCGACCGTGGTCTCCGGCGGCGAGACGCCCGCCAGCGTGCTCTGTCCGGCATCGGCGGGACGCGACCGAATGGGGGATCGACTGCGCTCCACCTGCACTTCCGCGACACGCGCTACACGGTGGCCACCACCGACGTGCTGTGTCGAAACGCATCTGGCCGCAGACCTGAGTCGGCCACCGGATCGCAGTGGGTCCACGGTCGAGGACGCCACCGGGACTTCGCGATGGCGGATGACGGTCATCATCGAGCGCACGGGCACGAACGAGGAGCGGTGCTACGTCACTCGATGCCGCACGTCGGCATCGGGACCGATCCAGTTCGGCGTGAACGCCATGGCACCATCCGGCCGGCTCGTACGTGACGACGCGTGCCGTACCGCGTGCGCACCTCGCGCGAGAAGCTCGCCGAGATCATCAACACAGCCGGGCGATACGGTCGCGGGCAGGTCGGCCCGGACCAGTCCAGCGTGATCGAGGCGTCCTCGAGCGGCCGACACTGACGCAGTCGTCGTCCGTTCAAGACGCGCGCCGCGCCCGACGCGAATACGGCAAGCTCGGCAACATCGATGTGCTGCTGGCGACGCGCTGGCCACAGCACATCTGGACGCCGTGCCGGTCCGGACGTACGATCCCGGCGAGGACATGCAGGGCATCTTCTGGGACGCAGCCACCGCGCCGCTTCTCCGGCGGCGACAACGACACCAAGTACCACATCACGCTCGACTTCACTGCAGCCTCCACGGACAAGCTCGGCGCGCGGTCCCGATGAACGACTGCCGGAAGATGTACATGGTCTTCGCGCCGCGATTCGAGATCACGGAGGAGGAGCTGGACGACGGCTGCTTCCTGACCGCCGGCGTGGGACCGGGCGACACCATCTGGAGCGTGGACGGCGGCCTCGAAGCTGACGGGCGGGCGGTACTTCATCGGGGACGACCGAGCGAGGAGCGCGTGCTGCTCCTGGCTGGCGGCTCGCCGACGCAGATCACGGTCCAGCGTGGGTACGAGTCCTCGACGCCTGGCTCCTGGCCGGCGGGCACCCGGATGAAGAAGCTCCCGCCGATCTCCGGCTTCCAGTCCGACGTGGAGTGGGGCGCGACCATCTCGAACATCGCGGTCACCGGCGATGCGAGCCTCAAGGTGGGCGGCGATGCGGCGCGGATCGAGGAGTCCGACGCGCGGTGCAAGTACACCGGCTTTTGGGAGGATTACAAGTACGGCGCGGCTGGCTGGCCCTCGCAGTGGTGGAGCAAGGGCCACGCGAAGCGCACCGCGCCCGAACGATATCGCGGACGTGCGCGCGGTCACGATCAAGCTACTCGCAACGGAGCAGCACGATCTCTACCTCGGCACGTTCCTGAACACGGACTGCGGCAAGGTCGGGTCACGGTGGACGGCGTGGCGCCGCCGATCGCCCATCGATCTGTACCTCGACGAGTACGGCGGCACGACGGCGAACGTGAAGATCGCGCGGCAGTTCCGGCCGGAAACCACACCGTCGTCCTCACCGCTCTGTTCGACAAGAACGCCGCCAGCACCGGGTACTACTTTTACTTCGATTACCTGTGGCCGCTGGTGCCGCAGGACGTTCCGGACGCGCAGAAGGAGTACCCGGACGTGTCGCTGGCCATCGACTTCGACACCGACCACGGCTACAAGAAGCCCCCGGCCTGGCACCTCTGGCATCTCCAGAAGCTCGGGTTCAAGGGCCACGCCGACGTGTACATGGGCGTCTTCTGGAACAACAAGCGGCGGCGCGTGGGCGCGACGCTATCCGTACGCCACCGTCGAGTTCTCCGGCGACTCCGGCGCGCCGGCGACGTGGTGTCGATCTCGATCGGCGGGACCACCATCGCGCCACGCCATCGGGTAGGCGAGTCCCTGCAGGAGATCGTCAACCAGATGCGCGCGCTGATCAACGCAGTTCTCCGGCGTGTGGGCCGACGACAACTACGGGACCAGCACCACGCTCCGCATCCAGTCCAAGGCTCCGTCGTGGACGTTCCCCGGCCTGGCGGTCGAGCGCGCCCAACTCCGTGACGCTCACGCTCACGACCACCTGGGCGAGGCTGGCGACGGAGGGCGATTGGGAGCTGATCGACTCCGTGTCGCCGGTCATGACGGAGGGCGCGCGGAAGTGGATTCGCGACCTCGCCAGCCAGTTCGCGGCGGCGGGCATCCTGGCGTCGTTCGCGTTCTCGATGGAGGTCTATAATCCTCCCGCCGCGATGCGCGCCAAGTACCTGTCGCTACGCGGGCGGCGTGGTCGCTCCCGGCGCAGGACGTGTTCCTCGACGTGCCCTCGCACCAGATGCACTTCGGCACGCGCGTCCGGAACTACCTCAAGCAGATGTACAAGGAGTGCGCCGACGAGATCGCGGCGGCGGGCCTGCCGGTCGTGCTCCAGTTCGGTGAGACGCAGTGGTGGTACTTCGACAACCGCGCGCAGCGACGCGCAGGGCGGGATGCCGTTCTATGACCAGGAGACAATCGATGCGTTCGCGGCGGCGAAGGGTCACCAGATTTGGCCGTTCACTTCCAACACGGATGATCCTGCTGGCGATCCGGCGCACCCGAACGAGACGGCGGATTTCCTGCGGGACCGGATCTGGTCGTATTGCCAGGACGTGATCTCGTACGTGCGCGCGTCCCATCCGGCTGCGCTGTTCGAGTGCCTCTGGCCTCTCGACGCGAACCAGGGGAAGCCGGCGCCGGCCGACCTACCGGAGGCTGCTGATGCACGTCAACCTGCCGCGCGAGTGGCAGAACTCCTCGTACGGCATCAAGTACTTCCGGTGCGAGGGATTCGACTATGACATCTGGCAGAAGAACGCGACGCTGATGGGCCAGACCATCGCGTTCGCGGCGCAGACGCTGGGGCGGCCGGCAGCGGAGTGCATGTACCTCGCGGGCCTGTACGGGCCTCCCGACCCGCCGATGGCGCAGGCGTACGGCATGTGGCTGCAGTCGACGCTCTACTCCATGTGCTTCTGGGCGTTCGATCAGTTCTGCCTCAACAGCAGGCCGATCCCGCTGGAGATGTGGGTGCAGGCGGCGTCGGCGGCGTACCACAAGCCGCGCGCCGCCCGCGCCGCGGAGGTCGCTCGCGTGGTGGATGATCGTCGCGCCCGCTGGCGGCGCGCTCAACCGCTTCAAGTTGAACGAGAGGAAGCTCAATGGCTAACTATCCTGGCGCAATCGACAGCGCGGCCAGCCTGTACACGCCGGTCGATGCGTTCTCCGCGAAGCCCCTGGAGACGACGACCACGGGCGCGGTGCTGGCTGGCGACTCCACGATCAACGTGGCGTCCACCGCCGGAGGCTTCGCCGCCACGTACGGCATCCTCTCGATTGACGACGAACTGATCGTGTACACCGGCAAGACCGGCGCGCAGTTCACCGGGTGCCAGCGTGGAGCGTTCGGGACCGCCGCCGCAGGCCACGGCAACGGCGTGGCGGTGAAGGCGAACATGGTCGCGGGCTTCATCACCGCGCTCCAGTCGGCGGTCCTGGCCATCGAGACGGAGTTGGGCACCGCCGCCGCGCGCAACTACATCCGGAAGGACGGCGCGGTCACGGTCACCGGCCTCAAGACGTTCCAGGACGGCGCGGAGTTCGGCGCGGGCACGAAGTCGAGCACCGGCCTGGTGCGCCTGCCCAACGCTGGCGCGGTCAAGTGGAGGAAGCAGGACAACTCCGGCGACCTCGGCATCGCGTTGAACGCGAGCAACCACCTCGCGATGGACGCCATCATCGACTTCGCGGCGGGCCAGACGTTCGGCGCGAGCACGGTTCCGGACGCCACGACGCTCGCCAAGGGCATCGTCCAGATCGACCCGGTGGGCGGCATCGGCGTCGCGGCCGGCGTCATCTCGCTGGCTGCATCCGGCGTCACGCCTGGCACCTACACCAAGGTCACCGTGGACGCAGAAGGGGCGCGCCACGGCTGGCGCGACGCTCGCGGCTGGCGACCTGCCCGCCCACACCCACGTGGCCTCCGATATCGTCTCCGGCTCGCTCCCGTTCACGATCCAGAACAACGGCGCGGCGGTCGGCACCCGCCGCGCGTTGAACCTGATCCAGGGCGCGAACATCGGCCTGACGTTCGCTGGACGTGCCCGCCAACGACCGTGTGAACGTCACCGTCGCGCTCGCGTCGCGCATACCGCGGCGACGTGCACCGCCGATCTGCGGAAGGCCCGCTCCACACGCGCGCAGGCCGACGTGACCGGCCTCGCCACGCGATCTCGCGGGCAAGGCCCCGCTCTCCCACACGCACGCCGAGGCCGACATCACCGGCCTGGTGACCGATCTGGCGGGCAAGGCGGCGTCGGTCCACACGCACACGTCCTCGCAGATCACCGACGCGACCGCCGCCGCGACCGCCGAGCACGGTGGTCCTGCGCGACGGATCGGGCGGCGCGAACTTCGCGTACGCCGCCGCCAACAACCTGTGGGCGTTCCTGGACTCGCATCTCCAGTCCGTCGAGTGCGGCGCGTTCCAGACGGCCGGCGGGCCGTACGAGAACATGCTGAAGTACTCCGAAGACTTCAGCGTCGGCACGTGGGACAAGAACGGCGGCACTGCTACGGTGACCGCCAACGCCGTGGTCGCGCCGGATGGCAACCCGACCGCCGACGCGGTCACCGCGAGTGGCGCGCGCCGGCCTGATCCGGCAGAACGTCGCGGGCCTCGTGGCCAACGGCCAGTACACGTTCTACGTCTGGCTCAAGGTTCCGTCCGGAACGATGACCGTCTCGCTCGGCATCCTCGACAACGGCTGGACCACGTGGCTGGTCGGCCCGACCGCAGTGACGCTCACGACCTCGTGGCAGCGGTTCAAGGTCACCGGCACGATGACGGGCGGCGCGACGTCGCTCTGGATCGCCGTCGGCCATTACACGGACGGCTGGACCTCCGGCTGCATTCCATGCGTGGGGCGCGTGCCTCCAGCAGGGCAACGATCCGAAGAAGGCGTACGCGCGCACGTGGGGATACCAGGCCGGCCGGTTGCGGCCGGAGTCGCCTGCGGCGCGCTCCTGGTCGTCGGCAAGGACAACAGCGAGTCGCCGTTCAAGGTGCGCGGTCCTGGCTCTACCCTCGCGGACCACACGCTGCTCGAAGTCACGGCGGGCGGCGAACTGATCATCGCGGGCGGCACCGGCAACGGCTATCGCCTCGCGGAGATCGTGGGCGCGAGCAACCCGTCCGGATGGTCCGGGTGCTCAAGGTGAAGAATCCCGCAGGCGTGACCGCAGGCTACATCCTGCTCTACTCCAACCCGTAAATCGAAAGGACAAACCAATGAAATTGACGCTGGACCACACCCAGCGTCTGAACCTGCACGCGCTCCTGGGCGCGCAGCGGGCAGACGTGGGTTCTATTCGCGCGATCTGGGCCGTCCAGGACCGCATTGCGCTCGACGCCGACGAGGAGAAGGCCGTCGAGTTGAAGCGCGAGATGGTCGCGGGCCAGGAGCGCGTGGTGTGGAACCCCGCGCTCTCGATCCCCGCCAAGGAGTTTCGAGTTCACCGATCCGGAGGTCGCGCGCATCAAGGCGGCAATCCAGACGTGGGACTCTTACGCTGCGGCACCGATCGGCGTTGGCTGCAGCCACTGGTCGAGGCGCTGTTCCCAACAGGAGATGGGAACCACGATCCAAACGAGTCGAAGATCCTGCACAAGGATGCAAGATAAAAGCGACTGCTGCGACGAATTCTGCAGCCTGCACTGTCAGGAGCAGATCGCAATAATCTGACTTGATTCCAGAAGACCCAGGACAATTCCGAAGGCTTCTGCGACAAGGTGGGCTAATTGGCCGTTGAGGCCTTGCCCAACAGCCCGATTTGATGTGCATCGAAAATCCGATAGGCCGCCAGTTTCACCCGGTCGTTGACCAGGAACCACGCCAAGGCATAACCCCACACCGCCAGAGCCCACCCCCAGCCGATCGGCGGCATGAAGATCCCGTAAACGGCGATGATCGTGGCCACCAGCTTGCGTCCCGATCACCGCCAGCAGCAGGATCCGCGCGGGACGCGTGGACCAGAACGGGCCGCGCGTGCGCGTCACGAAAATCGTCAGATGCCCTGCCACGGAAGCTTCAGGTACATCAAGGTCTGGATCACCGCACGGTCGAGGTGAAACACACGCTCACCGAGATAAAACAGCCCGAACGACGCAATCACCCCTGCCACGCCCAGCACCGTGGCGATCCCCAGCACCAGCCGCATGTTCCAGGATTCCGGCTGGTCGGAGTAGCGCACCTTGTCATAGGCGATCGACAGAATCGCTCCATCGTTGAGCAACGCCAGCAGCACGATCATGACGGCTGTCACGGGATAGAAGTTGAAAACCAGGATCGACAGGGTCATGAAGAGAAGCACGCGAATGGTCTCGGCGATGCGGTAGATCGCGTAGCTGTTCATCCGCTGGAAGATCTTGCGGCTTTCCTTGATCGCGTCGATGATCACCGACAGGCCCGGCGTCAGCAAGACGATGTCCGCCGCCGCGCGCGCCGCGTCCGTTGCGCCCGATACGGCGATGCCCGCGTCCGCCTTCTTCAATGCCGGCGCGTCGTTCACCCCGTCACCGGTCATCCCGACGATGTGATTGTCGCCGCTGCAGGACATCCACGATGTGGAACTTGTGTTCGGGAAACACCTGGGCGAAGCCGTCCGCGTTCTCGATGGACTCCGCCAACTGCGCCGTCTCATGATGGCGTGTATCGCCGAAACCGCTGGCATCGAGGATGTTCGTGCCCAGCCCCAGTTGTCCGGCGGTTTCCCGGGCGATGGCCAACTGATCGCCAGTCACCATCTTCACGTTCACGCCCATCTTCCTAGCGCGGTGGCGATGGTCGCCTTGGAATCCTCGCGAGGTGGATCGAAAAGCGGGAGGACGCCAAGAAACTGCCATTGCCCCTGCCGCGTCCGACCGCGCCACGCCCAGTGAACGGAAGCCGCGCGCCGCGAATTCGTTGATGGCTTTCTCGACCGCAGGGCTTACCTGCGCAGCATTGGCCGCCAACTCCAAGATCACCTGCGGCGCGCCCTTCGTCACCTTGAACGTGCGCCCGTCCGCGGCTTGTAACGGTGGCCTCGGTGCGCTTGTGCACGGGGTCGAAGGGCTGGTAGTGGACCACCTGGTAGCCCTTCAAAGCTCGATCGTTCTTCAGACCGCTCAGCACGGCCAGGTCGATGGTGTCCTGGTCTTCTGCGCGCGACGCCAGCGCGGCGCTGAGAATGACTTGCTCGGGCGTGATGCCGTCCACGCAGAACGGCTCGCCCAGCGTTAGCTTGTTCTGGGTCAGGGTGCCGGTCTTGTCCGAGCACAGCACGTCCATGCCCGCCAGTTCCTCGATGGCCGCCAGGCGGCTGACGATCGCCTGTTTCGCCGCGAGCACCCGCGCCCCCACCGCCATCGTTACCGACAGCACCGTGGGCATCGCCACGGGGATAGCGGCCACCGTCAACACCAGTGCGAACTGCAGAGTGGTGGTCATCCGATCCCCGCGGAACAGCGCGACAGCGAGAATCATGATCACCAGCACCACCGCCAGCACGATCAGGTAGTCGCCGATCTTCAACACGGCGCGTTGGAAATGGCTGACGGTGTGCGCCTCCTGCACCAGTTGCGCGGTCTTCCCGAAATAGGTGTTCTGACCCGTGCCATAGACCAGTGCATCCATCCCGCCTTGACGGACAATCGATCCGGAGTAGACCGTTTCGCCGGTCTTGCGCGTGACGGGCAACGACTCACCGGTCAACGCGGACTGGTCCACTTCCATGGGGTCGCCCTCCAGCAGGCGGGCGTCCGCCGGCACGATGTCGCCGAGACGAATGCGAATGACGTCTCCGGGCACCAGTTCCCGCGCTGCGACGGTACTCCACTTCCCGTCGCGCCGGATGCGGGCCCGAATCGCCAGCTTGGCCTTCAGTGCGGCGATGGCGTTACCGGCCTGGTATTCCTCCCAAAAACCGACCACGGCGTTGGCCAACAGAAGAACCAGGATGATGAAGAAATCCGGCCAGTGCCGCACCAGCGCGGACAGAATCACCGCCGCTTCGATCATCCACGGGATCGGACCCCAGAAATAGGTGAGGAACTTCAGGAACGGATTGATTTTCTTCTCTGTAATCTCGTTATAGTCCATATTGGGTCCAACCGGCGTTGCGCCTCGGCTTGGCTGAGGCCGTCCGGCGACGATCCCAGTTTCGCCATCAGTTCCGGCAACGGCAATGATTTCAGATCGTCCTTCGCGTTGGTTCTTGATTCGGAGCCAGTGGGCTGCCCTGCCGTTGATGTTGTCATGGCATTTCTTCCCGTGTCTGTTGATCCGCGGGTTCCACCAGCCACGCCCGCGCCGCGGCGGCGTCGGAATGGTCGAAGTATCGGATCGTCGCTTTTGTGAACGGCTTGCAGAACGTCGCCATGCCGTGCTGCCACTTCTTTTCCCCGACCATCGCGAGCCGTTCGATGTCGGCGAAGTGCTTGATGTCGAACTTGATGTCCTCCCACAGCCCACCGGCTTCCCAACCGTGGAAACCAGTCATGTCGAACAGCACGCGGAGTTTTCCGTGCTGCTGTAGGAGCCGCTCGAACTCCGGTACAAATTGTTCGTAATCTGCCTTTACCAGCTTTCCGCTGACGTGAACAACGAGCAATCTCCCGCCGTTTTCTTCATTGAGTTGAATGGGCATGGTTGAACTCCGTTAATTCGATTCGGGTTAATTCGATTTCCATGTTCGCTTTTGTCTATCGGGCCATTATTTCTGTTCCGACACGCTCCACTTCCAATTCCGAATCTCCGGCAGGTCCTGGCCGTTTTTATCGATGTATTGCTTGTGCTCGATGAGCTTGTCCTTGAGCTGCTGCTTCAGGTAGATGCCCTTGTCGCCGGTCTGCGGCAGGCGGTCGATGGTGTCCATCACGAGGTGGAAGCGGTCCAGATCGTTCAGCACCGTCATGTCGAAGGGCGTGGTGATGGTGCCCTCTTCCTTGTAGCCGCGGACGTGGATGTTGTCGTGGTTGGTGCGGCGGTAGGTCAGCCGGTGGATCAACCACGGATAGGCATGGAAGGCGAAGATGACCGGCTTGTCCTTGGTGAAGAGCTCGTCGAAATCCGTGTCGCTCAACCCGTGCGGGTGTTCGGTTTGCGGCTGCAGTTTCATCAGGTCGACGACGTTGACCACGCGGATTTTCAGCTCCGGCAGATGCTCGCGCAGAATGGATACGGCGGCCAGCGTTTCCAGCGTGGGCACGTCGCCGCAGCAGGCCATGACCACGTCGGGCGCGACGCCCTGGTCGTTGCTGGCCCACTGCCAGATGCCGATGCCTTCGGTGCAGTGCTTGACGGCGGCGTCCATCGTCAGCCACTGCGGCGCCGGGTGTTTGCCCGCGATCACGACATTGACGTAATGGCGGCTGCGCAGGCAGTGGTCCATCACCGACAGCAGGCAGTTCGCGTCCGGCGGAAGGTAAACGCGCACGACCTCGGCCTTCTTGTTCACGACGTGGTCGATGAAACCGGGGTCCTGGTGGGTGAAGCCGTTGTGATCCTGCCGCCAGACATGCGAGGCCAGCAGGTAATTCAGCGAGGCGATCTTGCGCCGCCACGGCAGGTGCCGCAGTGACCTTCAGCCATTTGGCGTGCTGGTTGAACATCGAATCGACGATGTGGATGAACGCCTCGTAGCAGTTGAACAGCCCGTGCCGGCCGGTCAGCAGATAGCCTTCCAGCCAACCCTCGCATTGGTGCTCGCTGAGCATCTCCATCACGCGGCCGCTGGGCGCGAGGAATTCGTCGTTCGGCACGGTCGCGGCATCCCACTGGCGCTTGCGTTATTTCAAAAACGGCGCCCAGACCGTTGGACAGCGTCTCGTCAGGGCCGAAGACCCTGAAATTCCGCTGCTCCTCGTTCAGCCTGGCCACATCGCGCAGGAAGGTGCCCAGCACTGCGTGTCGCCGATACCGGGGCCCCGGGCTGCGGCACGTTGACTGCATAGTCGCGGAAATCCGGCATCCGCAGGTCGCGGAGCAGCATGCCGCCGTTGGCGTGGGGATTAGCGCCCATCCGCCGTTCGCCTTTGGGCGCCAGTTCGGCCAGTTCCGGTTTCAGCCGGCCCTTCTCATCGAACAGTTCCTCCGGCTGGTAGCTCTTCAGCCAGTCTTCCAGCTGCTTTAGGTGCTCGGATGGGTCGGCGAGGTCGGACAGCGGCACTTGGTGCGAACGGAACGTTCCTTCTACCTGCAGGCCATCGACCATCTTCGGGCCGGTCCAGCCCTTGGGCGAATTGAGGACGATCATCGGCCAGCGCGGCCGCTCGGTCTTGCCGTGCCTGTGGGCGTCTTTTTGGATGCGCTTGATCGCTCGATGACCTTTCGAGTGCCGCGGCCATCGGCTGCGTGCATCTGTTCCGGCTCGCTGCCCTCGACGAAGTATGGCTTCCAGCCATAACCACGCAGCAATTGTTCCAACTCTTCGTGGGTGATCCGCGCGAGACGGTCGGGTTGGCTATCTTGTAGCCGTTTAGATGCAGAATCGGCAGGACCGCACCGTCGGTGGCCGGATTGAGAAATTTATTGGAATGCCAGGCGGTGGCCAGCGGGCCGGTTTCGGCCTCGCCATCGCCCACCACGCAGGCGACGATCAGATCGGGGTTGTCGAACACCGCCCCGAAGGAGTGGCTGAGCGAATAGCCCAGTTCGCCGCCCTCGTGGATCGAGCCGGGCGTCTCCGGCGAAACGTGGCTGGGAATCCCGCCAGGAAATGAAAACTGGATGAAAAGCTTCCTAAGCCCGGCCTCATCCTGGCTGATATTGGGATAGATCTCGCTGTAAGTGCCTTCGAGATAAGTGTTGCCGACGACCGCCGGGCCACCGTGGCCGGGGCCGGAGACGTAGATCATGTCCAAGTCGTACTTCTTGATGACGCGGTTCAGGTGCACGTAGATGAAGTTCTGCCCTGGAGTCGTGCCCCAGTGCCCCAGCAGCATTTGCTTGACGTCAGCGAGCTTGAGTGGCCGCTTAGAAGTGGATTGTCATAGAGATAGATCTGGCCAACCGACAGATAGTTGGCGGCGCGCCAATAGGCGTCCATCTCTTGGAGCAGGTCCGGGGAAAGAGTTTCTGTCTTCACAATTCAATCTTCCTCCTTGCAGCCTAGGCCAAGCCTAAGGCCGAGCACGAACACCAGCGCGTCCAGTCCGCCCAAGCACCACGCGATGCCCCACCGCGATTAATTCATCACGCCCGCCGCGTTCCTTGATCCAATCCATCAGAGTGCCCTTGTCGACGTGGCTCACTCCTCTCACCCGCAACGTGTCGGCCTAAGGTCCAATCAGCTCCACCGCACCCTCCAGGATCCGTTGCAGCGACTCGGCCTCGAACGAGCGACTTCGACGCCTGACGTGGTCAGGATACGTGCGGCGGTCGTCGTTTTCAGGTCCCCAGTTCTTGCACCGTGCGCAGAAAAGTAATGACATCTTCGCGGCTCAGCATGCCGACCACCCGACTGCCAGTCATCACCGGGAGTTGGTTGACTCCGTCGCGGTCCATCTGTTGGAGGGCCGTCCACAGCCCGATGTCAGGGCCGGTGTTTTTCGATTGTTCCAGGGGAAGCATGACCTGGGCCGCACTTGTCGTTGCCCAGTCAGACCGAGGCACTTCCTTGATCCGGTGCAAGGTCATCAGTCCAACAGCGTTTGGTCCGCGCTGGACGAGGAAACAGCGGCGGCCGCCCCCGAGAATGTGTTCATCCACCAGTTGCTGCAACGTCAGGTCTGCCGGAACAGTGGTGCAGTGACCGTTCATAGCCTGCGCTACTGTGTGACCCGCTAGCAGACCCTGGAACACGATCTGATGCACCTGCGCGGAAGCGGCGTTGTCGAGAAACCACCCAATAAAAGCGATCCAAAGCCCATTGCCAAAGTTCCCGCCGAGCATCTGCCAGACGCCGAGCATGATGAAAAGGAAGCCAAAGAACCGGCCCGTATTTGCCGCGATGAGCGTGGCGCGGCGCATGTTTTTCGTGGCGGCCCAAACGGCTGCCCGAAACACACGACCGCCATCCAGCGGGAAGCCTGGAATCAAATTGAAAAGCACCAGGGCGAAGTTAATGTAGGCCAGGTACTTGACCAAACCCCACAAGGGTTCAACGGCGGCCACTGCGGGCTTCAACACCGTGAACAACAGCCCCAGAGCCAGGCTCACGATTGGTCCGGCAATGGCGATTAGGAATTCCGCCCTGGCGCTCGGTGGCTCCGCGCCAATCTGAGCCACGCCGCCAAAAATGAACAACGTGATGCTCCGTACCGGGATCTTAAACCGCAGGGCAATTACCGAATGGCCCAATTCGTGGAGAAGAACGCTCACGAAGAGCATGATCGCGGTCGCAGCGCCAGTGAGCCAGTAAAGCAGGGGTGGCCAGTTCTTGAATTCGGCGGGATAATAGCTACCCGCCAGCATCCAAGTGAGCAGCGCAAAGATCAGGAACCAGGAATAATCCAATCCAATTGGAATTCCGATGATTCTGCCTAGCGGCACGTTTTGTCGAGTCATAAGCTTCTCCCCGGCCCGTTCCGCGGTCGCGTCGTCGTTGCCACAGGATTCGAGCCAGCTCCGCAAACGGCGACGCGGCGCCGGACGGACTCCGTCTCGTTCCGTCTCAGCCACGCGGGGAACTCTCGTGCTGCCAAGGCGGGTGTAGAATAATCGAAAACCGCGATCCGATGCTCAGGCTGGTCCAAGCTGATGACCGCGAATGGCAGATGCGCGGCTCCGACGGCAATCAACACCGGAGCCAGCGACACTATTGCGCCGCTCACATGTCGTGAACGCATAGCTCGCGACAGACGCAGGCCTATTCCGGACGCCGAAAGGCGGATTCGTTGCGCTCGGGGGACCGCAGTAAGCACCGTGCGTCTCCTTACAGGGAACTTGACGGCAGCCTTCGTTCTTGCTGTCCCTGGGAAACTTCACGATAAAGGGTCGGGTACAGTTGCGGATACTAGGCACCGACCTAGTAGGCGGCCCGGCACCCACTGCCTAGCCCATCGGTGGAGGCCATGGCATTTCCTCGGAATCGATTGGCCTCCCGTAATAATCATAAAGCCGGACCTCGCATTCTCGGTTGACAGCCGCTGCCGGATCGAATTCAGGGCTCTTTTCCACCTGATCGCGACTGAGCTTCATGCGCACTGCCTTTTCGGCCCAGGAGACGTTCTTGATCCACCGCGCGCCAACGAGCACGCGCTTTCGAAGCCACCAGCCACCCCCGAGTGAAACTACCAGCCAGCGAATCGACCAGGCCCCGTCATCAGCGATAAAGTCATCCACGGACCCAACGTTTTCCTCTCCACACTGGACGTGATAACTGCTCACCTCCCGCAGACTTCGCAGGTGCGGGTCGCCGTCAACCTCGTGCACCTCAAAGGTCGCTGGAGGCATCGAAAGCGGCGGCGGTTCGACGCTCCAGTAGTACGGCCAGCCGTAATACGCGCTCATCGTGATTTCCTGCTGCCGCGACACTGGTCTGTCGGTATCAACGTCCGGGCTGTGGCGAACCTGCTCCTGGGTCAGCGACACGGGAAAGGTGCGCGCCTGCCAGTCGGGCTTGCCGAGCATCGCCGTGGAGAGCAAGACCCGCCGCTGATCCAGCCAGGCGCCAGTCTGGACGACCAGGTAACGAACAGTCCAGGTCTGATCCTCAAGAAAGAAATCGTGAACTTTCCCCAGTTCCGAATCTACGGCTTGAATCGTGTAACCAAGAACGGTGCTTAGACTGCGAAGCATGGATCCTCCCTTGCCGACCCACGCTAACACAGATCACATGTACGCTTGGAGACATGGCCAACCCTGCGCCGAACAGCCCGGTGAGTAGAAGTCTGTTGCGGGCAACGTGGGTTGAGTACGATAAACGTGTGGCGCGCGACCTGCTCTCCCTTGATGGCTTGTGGAATTCGACGCCGGTCGACGGTGAGTTGATCGACCGCGGACGACTGTCCCTGCTCCCGGCGGCCGCCCGCAAATACCTTGGACACGCGATCGCACCTGGGGCGCGATCCGCATGTGCGGTCCGGTTGCAGATGCATGGCCAGATCAAGCTGAAAGGCTGGCTTGCGTTCTCAGCTGAAGAGGTAATCCGGTGGGATCGGGGCATGATCTGGCGAGCGGTGGTGCGAATGCACGGCATACAGATTCGAGGGGGTGACACTTTCGTGGATTGCGAAGGCGCCATGCGATGGAAGCTCTTCGGCCTTTTTCCTGTGGTCAACGTGTCCGGTACCGACGTCAGCCGATCCACCGCCGGTCGCGTAAACATCGAATCTATATGGTTACCCTCGGCACTTTGTGCGGACGACGTATCCTGGACGTCAACGAACGACCTTCAATGCCACGCAAGTTTTACTGCGCATAACGAACCTGCGGAGGTCGATTACGGCATCGAACAGGACGGACGCCTCAAGACCGTTAGCATGCCGCGTTGGGGCAATCCCGGAGGCGCCGAGTTCCACTACGCAAATTGTGGCGGATTTGTGGAGGCCGAAGGCCAATTCGGCGGCTACACGATACCAACTCGCATGCGCGTGGGGTGGCACTTCGGCACAGAGAGGTTTGAATCTGAGGGAGAGTTCTTCCGCGTGATCATCGATGACGCGGCGTACCGCTGAACTCTACACGGTAGCGCTCACGACTCCGTACCTACCTGCCGGTCTGCGAATTGGCAGCCGAAGTCAATGGCTTACGGAGCCCCAGTGACCGGACAAGCCTTGGTCCAGTATTGGCCGTTTCTCCACCGACCGGCCCGGCCAGTTCGCGGTCTTGGAAGTGCGGTCGCTTGGCCGCAACCACGCGCGCCGCATGGATAACCCCTCTGCGCACGCTGAGCGTCCGCCCGCAGACGCACATCCAAACTGCGCCTTCCTCGACAAGAGTTCCGGAAACCGGTGCGTCCCACTTCTTCCCGCACTCACACAGATAGATCATGTAGGGAACCTTGGATTCGGCCCCAGGTTCAATAGCCCTGCAAGCCATGTTTTTTCATCCTGTACCGTAATTGGTCCCTGGAGACCTCCAGGGCTGCGGCGGCCCGCGTCTGGTTACCGCTGAACTCTCCGAGCGCTTCGATGATCAAACGCCGCTCATTCCGCGTCAGCGACAAGCCCACTCCAGAATCGGAGCCTCGGTGGAATCGTTCGAATCCGCCGATTTCGGGCGGCAGGCTGGTAATCGTAACCTGTGAGGACTCCTCCAAGACCATGGCGCGTTCGATAGCATTACGCAATTCCCGCACATTGCCCGGCCAGGTATACCGGAGCAAGGCGCTGCTGGCGGCGGCAGTGATCCCATTGATGTTTCCGTGGAACTTTCGGTTGTACAGGTCCAGGAAGGCCTCAGCCAGTGGAAGGATGTCGTCGCGCCGATCCCGTAGCGGAGGGATTATGATCTGGATCACATTAAGCCGGTAGAACAGATCCATTCGAAACCAGCCCTCTCGAACTGCAGTTCGCAGATCCTCATTGGTGGCCGCCACAAATCGAATGTCCGTCTCGATGTCGACGGTACCTCCCACTCTGCGAAAGCATTGCGTCTCCAGAACCCGCAACAGCTTCGCTTGAAGCCGGGGCGACATCTGGCTGATCTCGTCCAGAAATAACGTTCCGTGGTCGGCTTGCTCCAACAATCCCTGCTTGCGGGAGCGGGCATCGGTGAAAGCTCCGGGTTCGTGCCCGAACAACTCGCTTTCCAACAGTTCTTCTGGAATTGCCGCGCAATTAATAGGGACGAAGCGGTAAGACGCTCGCGGACCCTCCTCGTGGAGCAATGCGGCAATCACTTCTTTGCCGGCGCCAGTCTCTCCTTGTAAGAGAACCGTGGTCACCTCGCTGGCGGCAACCCGCCGGGCCAGAGCGAGAACATCCAACATTCCCGCAGACACTGCGACGATATTCAGCCGGGACGCCCCGAGCAGGATCGTTCGCTCTCGTGAAATTGTGACGACACTCACTTCGCCCCTCCTGACGCCCCCGCAATGGGCGCGCGGGTTGTCGAGTGAAACCATAGTAAACGCTGGACGGCTATCAGCCTACTAGGCGACGGCCTAGTAGGAAGCGTCGCTGGAATTCGGTAGGGTGTTTCTGAGCCACCATGCCATAGGAAGCACAATCGGCTTGACGAGGATGTTCCTTCCACAGCAACTGGATTGCGTCAGCGACATGTTCCAAGCATTGCTAGTCAGTCCATTGGAGGACGACCTGCATGCTCTCCACGAGTTGTGTCCCCAGATGAATTGGAAGTTGGACCTGGCACGGTCCATCGCGGAAGCGCGCTCGCGGATGGTGCGCCTCGGTCCACCTCCCATCATCATCTGCGAGCGCGATCTACCGGATGGCAACTGGAAACTTCTCTTCCATGAAACCGAAACGCTGCCGCATCCTCCCCGTTTCGTGGTCTGCTCGCGGTTGGCTGATGAGTATCTCTGGGCTGAAGTGCTGAATCTCGGCGGTTTCGACGTGCTGGCCAAACCGTTCGAAGCCCCGGAGGTCAACCACGTAATAGAGTATGCTTGCGAGTCTTGGCATCGCCAGTGGGGGCGGAAACCCGTGCGCACCTTCCGCAGCGCAGCCTGCTTGAATGCAGTTGCCCGGGCTGCTTCCTAGCCGCCGCCGGTTCAATTCGGCAGTCAAACAGTCAAACCCGGTTGACGGACGATTCGACTTCCGAACTTCTCTATACTCCCGCCATGGTCAAATGCGCTCCAACAGAAACGTCCCGTCGCCGTGGTGCCGCATACAATATCAGAAAAGGAGACCTGGACTGATTGGCTCGCCCACGCCCTTGCCAGCGCCCGGCGACGGCGCACCGCACGTTGACGAATTCGTCGGTCTGATCGAGACGGGCGACACCGCCATCTCGATCGAGCATACGCGGTACTCGGCCGGGCGGGCGGAACCCGGAAAGTGTCCGAAGTTCGAAGAATTCACGATCGTACGGATGGGCATGGTCCACGTCGAACACGCGGATGGGGTTATCGAGGCAGGAGCCGGCCAGGCGAGCCACGTGGAGCGGGACCAGTGGGGTCCGCTACTCGACCCCAGCCGAGGGAGGCGCGGAGATCATCGCCGTTTGCCTGCCGGCTTTCTCCCGTTCTGAAATCCGCTTTGAGGACTGAACGCCAAACCGCCACCTGTAGTCTGCGCAAGATTAGCGCCTCCAGGTTCACCGGAGAATTAGGCGCCCAAGGGCGGCCCGCAGTTCCGCCGCCCCTGCCAGCGCCGCTCTATTCGGGTTCCTGGCGATTGCTCATCCGACACGACTACTGGCCAGCGGAGAAATGCACGTGACGATTGCGCTGGTAACAGTCTTCCGTCTGCTCGGTGCAGACCGGACGCTCCTTGCCGTAGCTGACAGTCTTTAGTCGTTCCGCTGGGACGCCTAGCTGGACCAGAAAATCCTTCACCGAGGAGGCGCGCCGATCGCCGAGACCGAGGTTGTATTCTGCGGATCCACGCTCGTCGCAGTTGCCTTCAACCATCACGGTGATTCCCGGGTAGTCAGCAAGAATCTGCTTCAATGCGGCAGCATCCTGTGTCAGCACTTGCTGCGCATCCGGCCGGATGGCGTGCTTGTCGTAGTCGAAATAGGCGTCGCGGACCTCGGAGGCGAGCACTTGAGCGAGGGTGGGGCGAGGCTTCTCGACCGGTGGGGGAGGCGGAGGCGGGGGCGGAGCGCTCACCTCCACCGTCACGGAGCGATTGTCGCTTCCGCCTGGACCAGTGGCCGTCAGAGTGTAGGTTGTCGAGTTGTCCGGGGTGACCTGTCGCGTACCACTGGCCTGGACGGTCCCAATCCCGCCATTAATCGAGATTTCAGTTGCATTGCTAACGGACCAATGCAGGGTGGACGACTGGCCGCGCTCAATTCGGCCGGGCTCCGCCGTGAAGTTGCTGATTGCTGGTTTTGCAGGCGGCGGGGGTGGCGGTGCAGGGGCAGGTGTCACGGCTGGGGCCGGCGGCGGCGGAACCGGTACCTTCTTGTGGCAGCCCGGAGCGCACAACAGCAGTGCGCCTATCAAAAGGCTCGCACTCGCTCTACCAATCTCAAGCCTACGCTCATTCGTCTGGAACATGATTTCCTCCCCGCTCAACTTCCGAGTCGAGCGGAACACGTTGAACAGCGACAATTGGATGCATATTGCGCCGGCAGACCATATCTGGCGGCACTCGCCCGCGTCGGGACCCGTGGCCAGCCGCGGTGACCACCAAGACTGGCTTACTGCACTCCTTACGTTGCGTTTCTGGACCCGCGAAAAATCCAATAGTAGAGAATTTGATGCCCCGGAGATACTAGGCGCCGGCCTAGTGGTTCCTGCCTGTGCCTTCCACGAGCTCGATGGCGCAACCCGCACGACGTCCGGCGCACCACATTCAGCGATAGACTTGAGGGGCGATTTGCGCAATCATGGCGTTTGTTGTAGCCGAGGTAAACATGTCGATCGACGAACGCCTTGATCGCCTGGCCGCTTTTTCGCCCACTAGTTTTCCGGTCATTAGCCTGTACCTGAACACTCAGCCGGTTCAACACGGCCGCGCAGCCTTTGAATCTTTCATCCGGAGAGAAATCGGCATGCGTGTAAGAGCCTATCCTGCCCGCTCCCCCGGAACGAGAGAGTTTCGAGCACGACGCAGAACGGATCAACAAGTACCTGGACCTGGAGTTGCACCCGTCGTCGAACGGCGTCGCCCTCTTCGCGTGCTGGGGAGCCGGCGGGTTTTTCGAAGACGTGCAGTTGGATGCCCCGATCCAGAAACATCGCCTGTACGTTTTTGACCAGCCGCATCTCTACGATCTGGCGCGGCTCAACGATCGGTACAGGCGGTATGAAGTTTTGGTGGTATGCGCTATCTGGCAAATGTTCTAAGTTGAATGGGGGGCGGCGGTATGCGGTGTATCTTGGCTTTGTTTGCATTGGGAATTGCCTCTGCCCTGCATGCAAGCGCGCCCTCCGGATCGATCGATGACTTCATCGCTGCTGAGATGCCTATCTCCGGAGCGCCGGGCTTGGCCTATGCGGTCGTCAAAGACGGCAGGATTCATTCAGAAGCACGTGGCGAGATGCTGATCGGAAGCGGCAGGAAGGTAACTCCGGATACTCCGTTCCTGCTTGGCTCAATATCCAAGAGCTTTACAGCAATGGCCGTGATGCAACTGGTGGAGGCGGGCAAGGTCGATCTGGATACCGGGATTTCGCACTGTCTGGATGTGTTCTCAGGCCGCCCCTCTGGCGCAATCACCATCCGGCAACTGTTGAGCCACACCAGCGGCTATTCGACCCTGCAGGGCAACGAGACGCACGCCGACCTGACCGGGAGCAAGGACGAGCTTTCGCGTCAGGTGAAACGGATTGCACAATCGCCTCCTGCCTATCAACCCGGGACAAGATGGGAATATTCGAACGCAAACTACCAGATTCTCGGCGCCCTTATCGAGGCCCTAAGCGGTCAGGAGTTTGCGCTCTACATCGAGACAATGATCCTCCAACCGATCGGCATGGGGCACAGTTTCGTCGCCGACGGGCAAATCCATGACGCAATGGCGATCGGGCATCGGCCCTGGTTCGGCACGAAGCGGCCCTTAAAGCAGAGCAAGACCGATCGCGTCACCGCTCCCCAAGGCGGTGTCATTGCCAGCGCCAACGACTTGGCCAGATATCTGGCGATCATGATGAATGGCAAGGACGACATCATCAGCGCAAAGAGCAAAGCCGCCATGCTGCGCCCGGCCAGCGATGCATCACCCTTTTATGGCTTCGGCTGGTTCATCGATGCAAACAAGGGAACCGTGTTCCATACTGGCGAAAGCCCCGGGACCGAGACGCTCGCGACCTTGGTTCCGGCAGAGAAGAAAGGCGTTGTCGTCCTCGTCAATGCAGGAAGTGGAATCGGGTTTGGCGAAACGATGCAGCTCCGAAACGGCATCAGCGCCCGAGCCCTCGGCCTGGAGTACGCTGGCGAAGGGAGCCGCTGGCAGCAAAAGGCGGTGTTTGCCGGATTAGCTCTCCTGCCCCTTGTGTTCTTATCCAGCATGATCTGGGCATGGTTTCATCGCGATGCACTGCGTGCCAAATCCGGTACATTCGGCTTGTTCAGCCTGTGGTTTCCCCTGCTCACGACGCTCGTGATGGCCTGGACTTTCTTCTACCTTATCCCGCAGCTCTTTGGCGTATCGATCGAGACTTTGCGTCTTTTCCAGCCTGATCTGGCGCTGACGATGCTCGCGACCGCAGCGACTGGAGTGATGTGGGCGGTTTTCAGGCTTGGGGTGGCCTACAGCGGGGCCAATAGGGCTAGTCAGCGGCCGCTTTCAGGTTCCCGCTGAGCAGCGTCCTACGTCTCTGATTGGGCGCGTTGCTGTCTGACAGTTTTTAGGCCTCTGGGGAGCAAAGGAGCATGCGTTCGGCGATGCCCCAGAAGATGGATAGATGAACGTGATTGGAAAATAGAGATGCCAGCACTGTGGAGCCTTGATTTCCTCGACGCTCACCGGGAAGCGCTGCCCTGCTGTCGGCGCCTTGGTGCCGCCCGATGACCAGACCGAGACCGTCACCATAGCCGGCGCGGCGGAATGGGCGCCCCGGCTCGACCCTGGACTTGATTCCTCTTGATCGTCGATGACCGGGAACATCGCGGGCTCCTACCTAGGCCGCGGCCTAGTGGGAAGCGTCGTCCGTATTCGGTAGAGTCGTATCGGATTCATCGCGGGACTTCTCGTGGCGATTTGCGCAATAGTGGAGGTTCGCTTCAACCGAGGTAAACATGTCAATCGACGAACGCCTTGACCGTTTGGCCGCTTTTTCGCCCACCAGTTTTCCGGTCATTAGCCTGTACCTGAACACTCAGCCGGATCAACACGGCCGCGCAGCCTTTGAATCTTTCATTCGGAGAGAAATCGGCATGCGTGCAAGAGCCTATCCTGCTCGCTCCCCAGAACGGGAGAGCTTCGAGCATGACGCGGAGAGGATTAAAGAATATCTGGACCTGGAATTGCGCCCGTCCTCGAACGGTGTCGCTCTCTTCGCGTGCTGGGGCGCCGACAGGTTCTTCGAGGACGTCCAATTGGATGCACCGATTCAGAAACATCGCTTGTATGTTTCAGATCAGCCGCATCTCTACGATCTGGCGCGGCTCGACGATCGGTACAGACGGTATGCCGTTCTCGTGGCGGATACGAACTCGGCCCGTCTGTTCGTCTTCGGGATGAGCAAGGCCCTGAGTAAAGAGGACGTGGCCAATCGAAAGGTAAGCCGCACCAAGGTTGGCGGTTGGTCTCAGGCGCGTTACCAGCGCCACACCAAGAACTTCCATCTACACCATGCTAAGGACCTGGTAGAAGCTCTCGACCGGACGGTGCGGGAGGATAACATCGACCTGATTGTCCTTGCGGGTGACGAGGTGATCATTCCCATTCTCCAAGCGCAACTTCCCGGCCACCTCGCATCAAAAGTAATCGATGTACTGCGACTGGATATCAAGACTCCGGAACACGAGATCCTGTCCGCGACTCTGGAGGCGATGCGGGAACGGGACGCACAAGACGATATTGATAGAGTCGCCGCGCTGCTGGACGCCTATCGGTCCGGCGGCCTGGCGGTCGTGGGCCCCGAGGACACTCTCGCGGCCTTGGAGCACGGCCAAGTTGACGAGTTGCTGCTCAGCGGCTCGCTGCGGCAGTTGGCGACGAAAGATAGCGCCCAAGCAGAGCATTCCGAGGAGCGGCGCATTCTCGCGGATGCACTCGTAACCAAGGCCCGTCAGACGGGAGCGCATATCACCTTCATTGAGAACGAGGATCTGCTCGCTGATCTCGGCGGAACCGGCGCCCTACTGAGATACCGTACGTAAATCAGCGGCGCGCGAAAGAGTCTTATGGCCAAAAAGAGCAATGTAAACCCCGATCACTACAAGACGGCCGGCCGTGAGCCGCAGGGGCAGGACGCCGTGCACAAAGTACAAAAACAAGAATTCACCGAGGCAAAGGCCCGGCAAAGAAAACGGTCGGCCGCTGCCGCGGGGAAGAGAAAAACAACGTGATCCGCCGAGCGCGACGTATGACCCATACCACTGGAGCGCCGCCCTCCAGCCTCTTAGGGGGCTTGGTCCTTTGGCCATCGGAAACCGCTAGAGTCCCGGTTAGGCACGCGGGGCGATGCGAGTCCGAGGCAGTCCAATCCACGGGGCGGTTTGGCGACCATTGTGAGTCGGCGGCGAGATCGTTGATCGCGCAGACCCGAAGCCCACATTGGGGAGCGAGGTAGATGAATTCTTTTGTCCGACGTCTACTTGGCGCCGCGAAACTACGGGCAGCAGTGTACGAAGAGGTGGAGGCGGACAATCGGACGTTCACGCAGGCTTTGATCGTTGTCGTCTTATCGAGCGGCGCCATGAGTATTGGGGTGTCCGGCCGGATCGGCATCGCCGGGTTGCTGATGGCCGCCGTCACGGGCTTCATCGGTTGGGCGTTGTGGTCTGCACTGACCTACTATATCGGGACCCAGTTGCTTCCAACGCCTTCTACAGAAGCGAACTGGGGCCAATTGCTTCGTACGACGGGTTTTGCGATGTCCCCCGGGCTGATAGGTGTGCTCGGCATTTTTCCGGCGCTGCGGGGCCTGATCGTGTATGTTGCGTTCATTTGGATCCTTGTTGCGTCGGTGGTGGCAGTGCGCCAAGCGCTCGACTACCCGGGCACGGGCCGCGCACTGGTTGTTTGTATCGTCGGATGGGCGGTCTATGCGGGGCTGCTGCTCGCTTTATTCAGCGTAAAGTGACTGGCTGGTGCAGTCCTCCACCGTCCCGTTTTTTCAAAATAAGACCGAGATGCGGCGGTAACCGAAACAGGCGGGCTACTTCGTGTAAAACTCGTTGGCCTTGCGCTTGCCGGAGGAGTCCTTGATGGTCAGGACGGTCGTCAGGATCCTTCCCTTGTCACCCAAGCGCATGAGGCGACTGGTTTCCATTGCGCCGGTCGGCGTCTCCTGCTTGATTGTCAGCACCAGTCGGGTGCCATCGATGTCGCCCCAGCGCGCGAGGGCCGTATACGGTTGGCCGTCCGTCGTTTTGGTGACTTCAGCGCCGTCGACAGCTAGCTCGAAGGCATAGTGTTGAGGCCCCTTGGCGGTCAGCGTTGTCAGGTCGATTCGCAAGTTCGATCCGCGATGCTCAATTATGAGGGTCGCGCTTTTTGGTGCCGGGACCTTCGCATTGTAACGGCTGCGCAGGGTATCGAGTTGCCAGGTCCCACTAAAATCCGGCTTCGGCGCCGCGGCCAAAATCACGGAAGTCGCCACAGTGGCGATCAACATCCATATCGTACGATTCATCGTTGTCCTCGCTCCGGCCTTATCACAGAGTCCATACTAGCCTCACGATCTTTATTGGGCATACTAGGCCACGGCCTAGGATCGACCCTTAAATTGCTTGTCTCCCGGTGCCAACGGGGTAAACCCTCTGGCCCCACACGGGCACGTCGCCGTCGTACTCCCGTTCCTCGATATGCAGCCCGCGGCGCTCGAGTCCGAGAAGAATGGGATCGGTCAACTGAGGGTCTACCGGTATCCGGACTCCAGAGATGTCCACCTGCTTGTCGAGCAGCAGGCGGCAGGCGATGGCGGCGGGATAACTTACGCACCTGGCCATCGCGGATTCATCGCCGGCATCTCCGCTGAGTAGCAGTTGCTTGGTGATGGTTCGAAGAGAGCCGTCCGCCCGGGTCGCGGTGAACCGGTGGAGCAGCACCACCAAATCGTGTTCTCCAGGATTGTATCGCAGCTTGCGCTGCAGCCTGCTGGTAACTATGTCCAGTGGGGATGCATGCGTTTCGGGAATAGGCCGGTCCGAGAGGAGACCGAGCCATTCCAGTCGCGAAATGACATCGTGGTCCTCATCCACCCCGAGACGTCTGGCAAGTCGCTCCACCACACCGCTTTCCCCGGCGCCGAGATAGTGATTCAGAAACTCTCCGTAGCTCTGGCCGGCCCAGTCCAGGGGTTCGGTATCCAGCAGTCCGAGGTTTGACAGAGACCGCCAGGTCTCGCACCAGCCGGGATACCGCAGGGTCCCGCGAAAGAAATCACGGACCGCGGCAAGTCCATAGGGCGCAAGATAGCGCAGGCAATCGCGATTCGGGTAAGCCTCCAACCGGCCGACGCCGGCCACCTCCAGCGACTGTGGCGCATCGAAGAGATCCGGAAACGAGCGCTCGACAAGACTGCCCCCGGCCAAATAGCGCACCGGATTTCGAGCCGCCAGGACGACACCGCGCGGACTCCAGGCGAATTTGTAACCCCACGGATTCGTGTTCGACTCCGGAGACGGCATGCCTCCGCAGAAAGAGGCAAAGGAGACAATCTGGCCGCCTTCCCGGTGAACGCGCCGGATGACTTGGACTGCGGTCATGTGATCGATGCCCGGATCAAGTCCTGCCTCGTTCAGCAGCAGTATTCCGCTTTGGCGTGCCCTGGAATCCAATGCTCTCATCTCCTCTGAGATGTACGAGGTTGTGACGAGCGGCACGCGAAATCGGAGGCAGGACTCGGCGATGCGCACGTGCTGGTCAGCCGGCAGCAGGCTCACCACCACATTCGCGCTCGCTACTTCTGGAGCCAACTGCGTTTCTTCGGCGGCGTTGACTTCGAGGGCTGTCGCATGCCCACGGTCCATTACGAGTTGCCGGGCGCGCTCGATATTCAGCGTCGCCAGGCGGACCTCGACATCCGGCAGACTCAGCAGATCGTCGAGGAGCGGTTTGACCACCAGACCCGCTCCGAGGATCAGGACGCGTTTCATGCGCTGACCGCCTCGTCCAGATATCTCTGCAGATGGCGGTATGACGGTGCGAGTTCGCCGGCGTGCGTAATCACTCCCGCCAGTACTCCGGCTGGCAGGGTCAGGTGCCTGAACGGCACGTCGTAATCGGCCCTGGCAACGTTTGCGAGAAAGGGAAACAGCGAGTCGCCGAAGTGTTCGGTTGCATCTCGTGGAAATTCCGCCGGCAGATTGTCAACCGCGAGAACGACAGGACCCCGTCCTTCCACTCCAAAACGGACGTTGCCCGACTCTGGTTCGTACACGTAGACCGGATCCTCGGGAGTTGTGGTGCTGACTGTGGCTTCGATGGAGCCGCCGACATCGCACGTGATATCGGCGATGACCCGAAGCCGCGGTTGGGCGCTGTCCCAGATTGACTTGAGGCCCTCGCGCGTCACAAGTCGTGCCTGGCCCGGCTCCCAGTAGATCCCGTTTACCAGAACGGTCAGATGCCGCAAGTGGCGAACGAAATCCGATCGCTGTTCACGGCGAAAGACAGCTTTGTACACGGCGCGGCGGGAAAGCGACTTGTCCCGCTCAATCTGCGAAAGATCGTCGGGATCGATTTCGACCATCGGCAGCCGGTCAAAAATCTCCTGCGCACCCAGCGCTACATTGCCGCCGCCCGTGAAACCGCAGACAAGCGGATGCAGCGCTGGAGACACGCCTTTTTCCCGGATTTGCCGGCCCACCGTTTCTGCGACGAACTCCGCGGCTTCCCCCACGTCCGGTAGCGATGAGAAGGTTGCACATCGGCAAACGCGGTTTCGACGCCTTCGGCACGCATGCGTTGGCCCAGTGCCCAGAGCGCGTCGATCATTCCTGCATAACCTGCGTGGCGGCCAAAGAAGATCAGCCTCTTCCCGAACCGGTCAACGATCCGCTCGTAGTCGATGAGTGTGCACTGTGTTGCGAGGATGCGCCGCAACAGCGGCATATTGTTGGGCTGGCCTTTTGTGACATGCGGAAAACAGAAGTATGGCTTGGCCGGTACCAATAGCCGGGGCGGGATCTCTTTGACGCACAACATCACCCGGCAATCCGATAGGTCCTCCTGCAGGCCGCTCCGGCAGAGCGGTATTCCTCATCGGCGAATATGCGATTCGGTGACGGCTGAACTGCGATCGATAGCCCGTGCTCGCCGATCAACTCCGCTACGTGTGTTGGCGTGAGAGGGGCACGACGTTCCCACCTGTTCTTGTCCTCCCGACGGATTCCGAAATCGCGCATGTTCCTCCTCCACACGACTATTCTCTTATGTGGCGCAGCAACGTGTTCTATGCTCGAGCGGCCGTTACGATTCGATCACCAGACCCTCTTTGACAGCAAATGCCGCGAGTTTGACGGCCGAGTGGATCCCGAGCTTTGCGCATGATCTGGCCGCGGTGGAATTGCACGGTCTTGATCGACACTTTCAGGATCGTGGCGATCTCCTTGTTGCCACGGCCCTCGGCGACGAGCTGAAGCACCTGCTCTTTGACGGTCGGTGAGGCTGCCCATCGAGACGGGCAATCTGCCCGACGGAGTCTGAATGGCACTCCAAGACATCGGGGCCCAAACGCCGCACTGACGTAGACCTGCCCTTTCAGAACCTTTTGGATCGCGGGCTTCAGTTCTTCAGAGGCGGATGTCTTCAGGACATAGCCAGAGCCCCCAGCCCGCATGGCCTCGCGCAGGTACATCCGGTTGGCATGCATGGTGAGGAAGAGGAGCTTCGCCTCCGGCCAAGCCTTTCGGATCTGCTTCGCGGCGTCGATGCCATTGAGGACCGGCATGCCGATGTCCAGAATGACCAGGTCGGGCCGCAGCTTCGAGCGCAGCTTCAACGAGCGATTTGCCATCGCCGACACACCCAGCCAACTCAAAGTCCTGTTCGATCACGTTCCGGACGCCGGCCAAGACGATGGAGTGATCATCCGCAACCAGAATTCGAGGGCGTCTCATCGAGCTATCCCCTACAGAGGGACCTCCACCAGAACCCGTGTGCCCGTGCCGGGCGCCGATGTGATCGAGAATTTTCCTCCCGCCAACCGCACCCGCTCCTTCATACCCACGATCCCGAGACCGTCGCCGTCGTGGCGCGACGAGGCCGCGAATCCAACGCCTTGATCCTCGACAAGGAGTCGAATCACGGTCGCGGTTCCTTCCAGCATGACCGTCGCGCTCTGGGCTTTAGCATGCTTCATCACGTTATTCAAGCTCTCCTGGGCTACCCTGTACAGGCACGAGGCGATCTCTGCCTTCAGTTCCTCGGGTAGGTCCCGGCTTGTGAACCCGACGTTGATGTCGTGTTCCTGACTGAAACTCTCGCAGTATGCACGGAGCGCGCCTTCCAACCCCAGGTCCTCCACTTCCGATGGGTGCAATTGGTACGCAATGCGACGCGCAACCTCGGCGGCTTCGACCACGCGGCGTTGAATCTCCCGAGTTTCCTTCTCGTGCAGCGGAGCCCGGGCAGGCTTGGGCGCATGCCCTCCCAACTCCATCGCCACGCCGGCGAGGCGCTGCACCAGGTCGTCGTGCAGTTCCCGGGCGATGCGCCGCCGCTCCTCGTCACGCGCCGCCGCCAGGCGCGCAATGTCGGAGCGCGCCCGGTCGGTGATGTCTTCGATGGCCAGCAGGATCATCGGAGACCCGCCGGCGGCGCGGCGGATTTGCCGCGCATTGAGGATCATGCGGCGGTAGCCAATGGCTGGAAAGTCGTGCTCCACCTCGAAGCCCTCGAAACGCGAGTCGCGCGGCAGAATCTCCTCCAGAAGCGTGCGTAGCCTCGCAATATTCCATTGACCCCCGCCCAGATCGAAGAAGACCGTCCCTTCCGTGTCCTCGCGAGAGGCCTCGAATGTATCATAGAAACTGCCGGTTGCCCTTACCACGCGAAGCTCCGCATCGAGCACCAGCAACGGCTCGCGAACAGTCTCCACGATGGCTTCGGCGAAGTCGCGCGCGTCGCGGGCCTCATCCAGGCTGCGCTTCACCGCATCGATGTCGAGGAGCGCCACCAGCACACCGCTCGATCCGCTCTTCACTCGTCTTGTACGGCCGCATTCGCAACGCATACCAATGACCTTCACGATCCCTCACTTCCCGCTCGACGACCTCCGACCGTTGGATTGCCCGGGACGCCATCTCACTCCAATCGGCGACCTCCAGCGTGGCGGCGATGTCGGTGAGCGGCCGGCCGACGTCGGTTGCGATCAGGTTCAACACCTTCCCTGCCAAGGGGGTGAAGCGGCGGATGCGCAGGCCGATGTCCAGAAAGAGAATCGGGATGTTCACGCCGGTCAATAAATTGCTCAGGTCGTCCGTCAGGTGGGTAAGTTCCGCATTTCGCTGCTGTAGCTCGTCGTTCAGCGTGGTGAGTTCTTCGTTAGAGGATTCCAGCTCTTCTTTGGCCGTCTCCAGTTCCTCGTTGGTGCTTTGCAGCTCCTCGTTACTGGACAGGACTTCCTCGTTCATCGCCCGCATTTCTTCGTTGGCCGCTTCGTGATCGTGAATCATCGCGCGGAGCTGTTCGCGCATGGACGCCAGTTCGCGATCGCGGAGGGCGATCTCTTCGCTGGCGTGCGCCCGGGCTCGCGGTCCCGTCGCGTGGCGGTTGATCGGCGGCATTGGCCGGCTCTGGCGCCGGCATCGTCTGGAAGACCACCAGGAAGTCGGCCGCCTTTCCCCCCCGTCACCCCTGAGCGGACGCACATGAATGTCGACGGATGCAAAGCCGCCGTTTTGCTTGAGCCGAACGCCTTCTGCGAACCTCTGCGTCGTTCTTTTTGGCCTGGTGAATCGCGGTCCGGAGATCTACCACGAGTTCGGGCCGAACCATCCTCAGCAGGTGAAAGCTCGGCTCACCAGTCGCCGGCTGGAGGAAAGGCCTCGTGTTTCCCTGAAAATGAATGATCTGAAGTCTTGGGTCGACGACCAGCCCCGGCGGGGCGTATTGATCGAGAATCACCTGCTCGGCCTCACGGCGTGAGTCATGCAGCGCGGTCGAGGAGGCGCCTGTTGCCGTCGCCGGTTCCGTTTCAGGACGGATACCCATGGGCGTGCTCAGCCGCAGGGGCGAACTGAAGGGTCTGCGGGAGAAGATCTTGTGCCTGGGGTCCTCCGCGGAAAACATGTGCGGGTACGAACTCAGCGACTCCGACCTTCCCAGCAACAGATGACCTTCCGGTTTGAGCGCATAGTGAAAAGCTTCGGCAACCCGCTTCTGCAAGACTGGCCCCATGTAGATCAGCACATTCCTGCAACTGATCAAATCCAGATTGGAAAACGGAGGATCTCTGGCCAGATCGTGGCGGGCAAAGATGCAAATGTCACGGAGTGGCTTGGCGATTTGAAAACTGCCGTCGGTCCGGCTGAAAGAATCGCTTTTGGCGCTCCCGGGACACGTCCGCCATGCTGGACTCTGCATAGATTCCAGCGCGTGCGTGCTCGATCGCCCGATCGCTGATGTCCGTGCCAAAGATCTGAATGGTAAACTGGCTCCGCCTGTCGGCTATCTGCTCGACCAACAGCATCGCTATGGTGTACACTTCCTCCCCGGTCGAACAGCCCGGCACCCACACTCGAATGTGTTCGGGCTCCTTTCGCGACAAGATCCTGGCGACGACCGCTTCCTGCAACGCCTGCATCGTTTCCGGGTCGCGAAAGAAGCCGGTGACGTGAATGAAAATGTCATCGTAGAGAGCGTTCAGCTCGTTTCGGTCGTGGATCAGCAATTGGGCGTACTGTTCCGGTAGTTCCAATTTTCGGAGCGCCATTCGCCGCGCAATTCGCCGGTTAATGGTGGCCGGCTTGTACAACCGGAAATCGACTCCCGATGCGGTCCGCAACAACGTGCAGATTTTGCGGATACCCTCCTCGCCACCCTCCGAAGGCAGTGGGTCTTCGACCGCAGGTGCAGGGCGGAGGTACGGATGACCGTTCAACTGGGCCAGTTCAGTCGCGATGCGCTGTGGAGGCAGGACGAAATCGACGCATCCGGCTGTCACCGCACTGAGAGGCATCGACTTGTGCTGGGCCGATTCCGGATCCTGCGCGAACGCGATTCCGCCCTGCGCCTTAATGGCTCTCAGGCCCTGCGTGCCGTCGGAAGCGGTTCCGGAGAGAATGACGCCGATCGCGCTGCTCCCCAGGTCGTCGGCCAGCGAGCATAGGAAGTGGTCTATGGGGAGGTTTCTGAGGCTATTTGGATTGCGGGGCGCGAGCGCCAACACACCCTTCGAGATCGTCATCAGGGCGTTCGGCGGAATGACATAAACGTGGTTCGCCTCCACGGCCATTCCGTCGACAACTTCCCGGACCGGCATCGCCGTCGCCTTCTGGAGCAGAGCCGTCAGAACGCTTTCGTGCCTGGGGTCCATGTGCTGGATCAGCACGAAGGCCATTCCGGTGTCTCCAGGCAGAGCCGTGAGAAACGCGGTGAATGCCTCCAAACCGCCAGCGGACGCTCCAATCCCTACGACGGGGAAAGACAAAGCGGGCTGAACGGGGACAGCGTCCTTCGAGCCGGCGGGATCGCTTGCGGGCGACGCTTTATCGCCTGATTGCAGCGTCGGGGACGCACCTTCGTCCTTCCTGTTGCCTCGTAGAGTGCGCTTTTTTGCCGCTTTTGACGAAGTGGTCTTCCTGGACATGACGCGTTCCTAAGGCGGACAAGTATGGTTGTCGCCGGGAGTCTTTCAAGCAGAGAATAGCACCACCACGGTTTGCAGGGGGCGATTCATCATTGTGGGGTCGCTCTCCACTCCAGCGTAGCCACGACACTGGGACCAAACCGGCATCGTCGGCCAACGTGGAAAGGACAACGGCGAGAATATCGAACGGCCACTAGGCCGAGGCCTAGTAGTAGCGTGCCTCCGGACAACAGTACAATCATCTTTCCTACGCAAGCGGGATCCGAGCCGGAGTGTCCAGATGCGTGCAGCCACCGAGCACCGCAGCATTTTGATCATCAGCCCTCACGCCGATGATCAAGCCTCCCTGCGGAAGATCTTCCGGGCCTCTCCCTGGCATTGTCGGTGGGCCAGCACTGCAGGCGACGGCCTTCTCGCCCTACGCAGTAGTCCTCATGGCATTCCCGTTGTGATCTGCGAACATAATCTGCCGGACGGAGACTGGAAATGCCTGCTTCCGGAGATGGTCGACGTGCCTTCACGGCCACGTCTCATCGTGTCCTCCCGTCTGGCCGACGAATGGCTATGGGCGGAGGTGCTCAACTTGGGAGCCTTCGACCTCTTGGTGGGAAGTCCCTTTGAACCTGAAGAGGTGCTTCGCGTGACCGAGAGTGCATGGTTGTCCAGTGTCGGGAAATCCCACACGTGTGGATCTTCGGCGTGACTTGGCGGGTCTCGAAACTCATCGTGAAAGGAGGATCGCAAATGTCAGCACCATCAACAAAGCGAAAT
This sequence comes from Bryobacterales bacterium, assembly GCA_963778675.1. Classification (GTDB taxonomy): domain Bacteria; phylum Acidobacteriota; class Terriglobia; order Bryobacterales; family Bryobacteraceae; genus CAWCDJ01. The sequence goes on along the minus strand of CAVZVI010000012.1, from coordinate 6,258 downwards.
AATCGTAATACAAAGCCATCGGAGCCGGTTATTACACCGTCGGCTCCACCTGACCTGCTCGCTGAGGCAGGTGAGGCTTTAGACATTCCAGAGCTGAAGACCGAGGAGATCGCCCGTCTTGCGCATTCGTATTGGGAGGCTCGCGGCTGCCAGGGCGGCTCTGCCGACGAAGACTGGTTTCGGGCAGAGGAAGAACTCCGCGCTCGAAAGTAGGAGCAGGAGTAGTGGATGCAGGCAAAGGACTGAATATGGCTCTCGTGAAACAGGAAACTACATTGGAGCGGAAGGAGCGATTCCCCACCGAGTGGGCGATGTACAGTGCGGACCAGTCGATTGCCGAGCAATCAGGACGGCAAACAGAGGATGACCGCCCGGAACGCCGGGCGCCGGTGTCATTGATCGATGCGCCTGGGCGCACGCCGCGCCAGTCATTTAGAGCTTCAGGATCCGGCAGCGCGGCATAGTTGCGTCGGTTGGATCGAAAGGGAAAGGGACATTATGCGTTCTGCTGTTACCATCGGCCGCGTACTGGCGCTAGCCGTGGTCCTGTTTGCGTCCTCCAGCCTCCGTGTCTCGGGACAGGGCAGAGGGAGTGCCGTTCCTAATTACGATCCTGCGACAGAAGGTACCTTCAAGGGCGCCGTGGAGCAGGTGAAGGAAGTCGATCACGCCGGATACCGCGGCAAGGGGCTGCACGTGATGCTCAAGACCACGGAAGGCACATTCGATGTTCATCTGGGCCCGGCATCGTTCGTTACCAAAGAGATCACCGTCGCCGCGGGCGACCAACTGGAGGTCGTTGGATCCAAGGTGAAATCGGATGGCGTCGAATCCATCATTGCGCGCACTGTCAAGAAGGGCGACAAAACTGCGACTCTTCGCAATTCCAGGGGTATTCCGCTCTGGAGCGGTGGGCGTGGAAAGAACCGTTGAATCGTTCCGCCGCCATACGCAAAGACTGCCCAAAGTACGGAGAGGCCATGACCAGAGGTGAGATACGACGATTCAGGAGAGTTCTGGAAGACTTGAAGACCGAGTTGGTCCAGGCTCTGCAGGATAGAATCGACCGGCTCGTGATCTCTCAGGCCGCCGATCCGATGGACCAGATTCGTAATTCCACGGAACAGGAATTGGACTCGCGAAGCATCAGCCTGTTGACGAGACGGTTGCGCAGGATTGAGGACGCTTTGCGAGCGATCCGAGATGGGACGTTCGGGATTTGCACGATCTGCGAGCGCGAGATCCCTCAAAAGCGTCTGGAGGCGCTTCCCTGGTCATTCTATTGCTTGAAGTGTCAGAGAAGACATTGAAGCTCGGGGAGCGGGTGACGACCTGGATGAAAGTGTAGGAAGCGGCTATGCCTTGGCCGGGTGACATGCCGCAAACGACCCGGGTGAGCCAGCCCCCAACTCCCGCCGAAACAACCTCTGATTCAGCCCTCCAGCGGCCGCGTTTGCGAATGTTCCAGCCGATCAATAGGCCTGCGTCTTCGATCACCGGTATGAACCCCAGACGCAGGGTGATCTCACAACGCGCGCCAAGACGGAGTTTCTGAAGCCCGGCTTATTGAAGGCCTGGACTGGGAGCGAGCCGTCGCGGCCGGAAGGGCCGCGCGCTTTCTGAGAAATCGTACTCTGAAATGGAAAGTCCCCCCACCCGGCGACGTTCATTGAGGGAGAATCGCATGTCCATCGACGAATACTGTCCGGACCTGGTTGTTCGATCCGATGGTAGAGCAAGCTGGTGACGGTGCTTGGTCGGCGTCGTGGTGATCTTCGCCATTGTGCGGATCAGCCAGCGGTCAGTGGGCCGCTACGTCAAGAACTCCGAGGTGCGCTACCGGCTCAAGAAGGGCGTCACGTTTCTGGGCTACTTTGTCGCGATCCTGTTTATCGGCGCTGTTTTCAATGAACGGCTGGGGCAGTTCACGGTCGCCTTTGGCGTGGCGGGCGCCGGCATCGCCTTCGCCCTGCAGGAAGTAATCGCGAGCGTGGCTGGCTGGCTGGCGGTTTCTGTTGGCGGGTTCTACAGCCCCGGCGACCGGATCCAACTCGGCGGCATTCGCGGCGATGTGATCGACATCGGTATCCTGCGTACCACGCTCATGGAATGCGGCGAGTGGGTCAAGGCAGACCAGTACAACGGCCGAATCGTCAGAGTCGCCAACAGTTTCGTCTTCAAGGAACCGGTATTCAACTACTCCGCCGATTTTCCGTTCCTGTGGGACGAGATCATGATTCCGATCAAGTACGGCAGCGATTATCGCCTTGCCCAGGCGATCATCCACCGGGTTGCGGAGGAGGTCGTCGGAGAATACGCCGCCGGCGCGGAAGCGGCCTGGAAAAACGTCGTCCGGAAGTACATGATCGAGGATGCCTCGGTTCGGCCGCTGGTTACTTTGGTGGCGAACCAGAACTGGCTGGAATTCACCTTACGGTTCGTAGTCGATTTCAAGGCCCGGCGAGCCACCAAGGACGAACTCTTCGTCCGGATCCTGGAGGAGATCGACAAGAAGCATGACCGCGTCGGAATTGCCGCCTCGACGCTCAATATCGAGAAACTCGCGCCGCTCGAGGTCAGGATGCCCGAGGGCCTGAAACTGCATCATAGCGCGGGCGCCGTGTTGGGTTCCGCGTGACGCGGCTACAGATTCGCGAGAGGAGATCTATCGCCGTGGTCAATTCGATCCGGCCTCGCGATAAGCATTCTCCAGCCTGGACCGAATCCGCTCTATTTCGCGCGTCATGCCGCTCGACAGACGGCGGGCGACCACGGCGCGCTTCACGGACGCGAGCCAGCCGCCTAGGCCGTCGGCCCGCGAGCGATTCATATAGACCATCCAGCAGCCTCGCCCGTACGAAGGCTCGCCGTCGTCGATCAGCACGGTCAGCCCCAATGAGCCCTCGAAATAATGACTCGCATAAAGCTGCTTTGATGCAATCAAGAGCCAGTCCCTGCCGTTATGCACCTTCCGCCCGATTGCTACATGCGTGACGCTGACCACCGGCTTCAGGCCGAATCTTTCCTTTGACCAATAAAAGAGATTCTCCGCTCCCGCTGGCGGCAGTTCTGGATAACTCAGCAGATATTCGCGCAACTCTGGCGCCAGGTCCCTGATCCACGAAAATGCATCGAGGATGCCCTGGAACTCCTCGCGGAGTAGGACAGGGGGATCTTTGTCGTTGTAACGCATCAGAGCCGGGTTTCCGGCCGTCATGTACTCGGTAACGTACGCGACTAGCAGGTCTCGCAACACCGACTGGGCCAGTGCCTGATGATCGGGCCGCGTCCAGTCGATCCGACCGCGCAGATTCTGCATGGCGTCCGACGAAAGCTTCATCCCGCAGTCACCGGTGCGGCACTTCTTCAGGCCATTCAACTCGGCAGCCTCCCATGTCAGCTTCTCCAAGTCGGTGGCGTCCGGAGGCCTCCCGAACTGGCCGATCTGCGTAATCTGCGGACTGCGTTTGAAGGTCGCGATGTCCCGATATTGCCTCAGGAAGAACTCCGGAGGAACATTCAATCGCACCACGCCCGCCACTCCCACTTCGCGTTCCGACTTCGATGCCAGCGTCTTCACCAGGACTTTGCCGGCAAGCAGTTTGGCGCGGTCGTTCTTCGCGAGGGGCAGGAACTGCTCCATCGGCAGCGCCATGCCGCTCTGCGCGCGTGCCGGAACTACTTCGGAGATGGCCAGTGTTATGGCAAGTAACGTTCTTCCCCCATTGACGAACAATCGATACACGCGCATCAGCTGGTTCGCCGGCTGGAGTACTTGTTCAGCAACGAAATGAACTCCTTTGCGGCCGCCGGTATGGGCGTGTTCTTGTTGATGATGTCGCGATTGCTCAGCCGCTTACCGTACAGATCACGATTGTCGTCCAGATCGGGCCTCAGGGTTGCCCCTTGAAGTGAGACACCGGCAAACACTCCGCGCGAGCGCGACCACGAGAGGATTTGCGCGTGCAGAAGCGCATCGGTCTCAGCCTTGGTGGACCGCCCCACCGGGCCAGCGGCAACCGAGGCCCCTGCTCCTATCGTGAATTTGCTCTTTAAGAGCCGGTCGGCACCGCGGCGGTTCATGACCAACAGGACCACATCCGTTTCCGAGCCGCCTATTTGAAACCCAAAACTACCGCCTTCGATCCGCACCGTGCCCGGAGCCGTCCACCCTATGCCGTTCGTGTTCCGACACGATATATAGCCCTTGCCATATCGCGCGCCGACAATGAACGCTGCTTTCTTCACTCCGGGGACGATTACTGCGCATTCTGACCGGTCCAGCAATTCCTGCGGGATTGCCTGGTCTGGCGTTTCCATGATTTCCCGAAGCACTGCAGAGGCGTCATTCAACCGGTCCACATATTCCGGCTGGGCGAACGCCAGCCCTAGACTCCATACAGCAAACAAAGCAGCTCTTTTCACGCATAGCTCCATTTCAGTGTGCCGGCCGAACCTTAAGCCAATTCACGCCTCTTCCAAAAACTGAACATCTCGCGCGCATGTCGCAGTATGTGCGAATTATAGCTGCTATCCGCGCGGCCGGTGGGACGCCGCCACCGACAAGAACCAGCCGGACGGATAGCTCGTGCCCCGCAGGATGAGGTGCCGCTGAGACCTATAACAAGCCGGTGATTGGCGCGACGGAATCATCCGTCGACTTGGTATCGACGCGGTTGGTAGCGATTAGAGTTGTCTGGAAACCCGATTCTCCAAATTCGTTACGGAGCAGGGTTCCTCTCTGGGAGCTTATCTGCCGCGCCGCGGCTTCACTTGATCCCAGGCTGGATCTCCGAAACTTCCTGTCCGGTTAACATCACGGAGATTATTGCCCCGTCCCGGTTCTCCAAACCCTTGTTCGAAAGAGGGTTCCTCTTGGGGAGCCAAATCCTTTCCCCGCAACGACTTTCCCGCAGTTTGTTGACGGCGGGCTCTACGCCAATTCCGGGGGCAAACCCCAATCCCAAACCTTTCTAAGAACATAACACCTGCACTCGCTGCCGGTAGTTTTCGAAGTTGCGGAACCCGTACGCCTGTCTGCTGATGGTTTCCATCTTGTTGTGAAATCCTTCGGTGATTCCGTTGGAGCGCGTGAAGCGCCACATGCGGACGATCTCCTCGGACCAGGAATGAAGCGTGTCGCCAAGAGTGACGAGTTGCGCCAGTCCGGACTGGCGCAACTCGTGAACGGCGCGCAGGAAGCGCGGAATCAGTTTTTGGCATTGCCGTTTGGTCTTGTGTTTCTTCAGCAGCAAATAGCAGAGCCTCTGTTTGAAGCGGTAAATCACGTCCAGGGCCGGACGCTCGGCGAGGTAGGCCATGAGGCGGAGTTTCTGCTCAGGCCTGAGTTTATGGCGGTGCCGGCGCATCAGCGAGAGCAAGCCGCGGTTCTTCGAGCCCACCGGATCGATTTCGCGCCAGCAGGCCAGGAAGTGGTGGTTGATGAGGCGAATCACATGGAAGCGGTCGGCCACGATGATTGCCTGGGGAAAGTGCTTTCTGACCAGCGCACGATAGACCGCCGCCAGGTCCATGCAGACGATCCGCACCCGCTGTTTGCCCTCCAAATGAAGAAAATAGGACTCCAGCGCCTTCTCGGAACGCCCGAGCGTGACGTCGTAGATACGGTGGTTCTTCAGGTCGCAGAAGGTGGTGGCGTAGCCCTTGCGGCGGGTGAAGAAGTGCTCGTCGATGCCCAGGATCTGCGGGCAGGCCGGATGATCCTGGCGCACCCGCCGCTGAAGCCGCCGCAGGAAGTAGCGTTGCACGGTGGCCGCCCCGATGCCCTTCCAGCGGCCCAGACAGCTGCGGTTGATGCCGAACAGATGCTGCTGAAAGATCATTTGTTGGAAGCTCTCACTGGCGCGCTGAAAGGGCTGAATGCCCGGAACCCGCTGGCGGAAAGAGCGGCCGCAATCCAAACAGCAGCTCTTGCGGAGTTCCAGCCGCAACAGACAACGCCGGAAGCCCCAATCATCGTGCCTCACGGTCCTGCGGCACCAGCCCTTGTTCCTCAGGCGGGAACTCTGGCAGTGGGGGCACGATATCGGCCCGGCATGCCGGGCCGATATCGTAATCGTCCCGCCGGTTCGCTCTATCGCGGTAATCTCGTATTGGGGCAGGCCCAAGACGATCTCAGAATCGGTCAAAATCAAATCTCCCAAGATTGTTTTACCAACCTGGGATCAAAGTCTGCCCCCGGAATTGATCAAGAGCCTCGGGTTACAAGCGAAAATGAATTAGACAGCCCTTCGGGTT
>CAVZVI010000011.1:0-1555125 GCA_963778675.1 Bryobacterales bacterium | reverse complement strand
GCAGAGGATCGGCTGTGGAGGTTCCAGGGGGCTGGAGCCACCCGGAAGCCAGGACCAGGGCAGCCGACCCAGGACGGAGTTCCGGAAGTCTTGCCCTTGGTCATGGAATTTTGGAACGGTGGGGCGATTCTGGCAACCTGCCGGCTCCGAGGTCCGGTTCCATCCTCCCTTTGGATTCAGCCTTGGTCGGAGGGTAGCGAGGGGTGAAATCTCAGAAAAGCCGCATTTTTGAGCCGCTGACGAACCGAAATTCACTGTTGCAATTTGGCCGGTAACTATCCTATTATCAGTTTGATCGAGGCGCTGGCTTCTGTCCTGATTGCAAATCAGATGCTCTAGCATCTGAGCTACGCCAGCTTTAGGATCAACGATCTGCGCCGCTTGTGAGGGGCTCTCTCAAAACGATATACCTCACGGCGCTTGCCGGCATCCTGTACTAGGCCTTCGCTGGTACCTCTACACAAAAACTGTGACTACCCAGAATGATACGCCCGTGCGATAAGTGCAACAGGAGGGACATGGAATACCAGCCACTATCACTGACTTGTGAATGCGGACTCGTTCCGCTGCAGTTCGTCCAACTCGGGCTCACGCCGGAACATCAGCTCGTGATCCTGTGGTGGTGCGAAGCGTGCCAGAAGAACGTCTGCGTTCTCAAAGATCTTGCCGATTGCTGGCGGGAGTGTCCCAAAGCGGAGGACCTGAAGGAAGCCTCCGAACTCATTGCCGCCCGTGTGCGCGAGGGCGATTCGGAGTTTCTGCGCAACCTCGGCGTGAGGTTTCCCGAGGGGCCTGAATGAGCCGCGGCGTGGCACCATAGAGGGATGCCGCTCGATCTCCGGCCCGCTCTGCTCCCGCAACGGGTCGCGCTGGAAGGCCGCCTGGTATCGCTCGTCCCGCTCGACCCGGCACGGCATGGCGAAACCCTCTGGGAGTCGCTCCGCGATCCCCGTCACGACCCGCTTTGGGACTACATGGCCGACGGGCCGTTCCGCGAATTTGCCGCGTTCGAAGAAGCTCTGACCCGAAAAGCGGTGTCGAATGATCCGCTCTTCTTTGCGATCGCCCCGCGCCCTTCCGGAGACGCAGCCGGGTACGCGTCTTACATGCGCATCGAGCCTGTCCACCGGGTGGTCGAGGTCGGAAGCATTCTTTTCACGCCGGCGTTGCAACGGACCGCGGCAGCTACCGAGGCCATGTACCTGATGGCCCGTCATGTCTTCGAAGACCTCGGCTACCGGCGCTATGAATGGAAGTGCGACGCGCGCAACGAGCCGTCGCGGCGCGCGGCTCTGCGGCTCGGGTTCACCTTCGAAGGGGTCTTCCGCCAGCACATGATCGTCAAGGGGAGAAATCGCGATACGGCCTGGTTTTCCATGCTGGATAGCGAGTGGCCGGAGCGAAAGGCCCGCTTCGAGCGCTGGCTGGCGCCTTCCAACTTCGATGATAATGGGAGGCAGCGCGCGCGGCTGGGCGAAGGGAGCGGCAATCCGTTGTAACCGGGTCCCGGCGCTTGCGTCTATACGTCTTCACATGTCCAGGCAATTATTGCAACGCTCGATCCTCGCGTTTCTTCTCTGCGCGGCTGCGGCCACGGCCCAGCAGTACACGATTTCCACGATCGCGGGCAACGGCACGGCGGGGTTTGTGGATGGCAATGCGCTCGGTGCCCAGCTCAACTCCCCCACGGGGATCGCGGTTGATTCCACCGGCAAGGTATACATCGCCGACAGCAGCAATCACCGGATCCGGCTGCTCTCAGGCGGTACGCTCAGCACGGTGGCGGGCAGCGGCACCGGCTCCTATGCCGGCGACGGCGCGAGTGCCACTTCGGCGGAGTTGTTCAATCCGAATGCCGTCGCTGTGGACGGCTCGGGCAATCTCTACATAGCAGACACCGGGAACCACATCATCCGCAAGGTCTCTGGAGGCACCATCACCTTGTTTGCCGGCATTCCTGACGTGCCCGGCTTCCAGGGCGACAACGGCCTCGCGGTCGGGGCGGCACTTTCTTCGCCCTCCGGGATAGCTGTGGACGCGGCGGGCAACGTGTACATCAGCGACACCGGCAATAATCTGATCCGGAAGGTCGACAAAAGTAGCGGGAACATCACGGCCGTATTTGGATTGAAGGGCACGGCCAACACACTGAACCATCCAACGGGTATAGCGGTCGATAGTTCGGGCGCCATTTATGTGGCCGACACCAATAACTATCGCGTTGTGAAGTGGGCAGACAGCAAGCTGACGACGATCGCGGGGACCGGTTCCAAAGGTTTTTCCGGCGATGGCGGACCTGCCACGAAGGCTATGCTCCAGAATCCTGTCGGGGTAGCCGTGGATGCGGCGGGCAACGTCTACATCGCGGATTCGACGAACAGCCGGATCCGCAAAGTCACGCCTGATGGGACCATAACGACCATCGCGGGCAACGGTAAGTTCAACTATTCCGGCGATGGCGGCCCGGCGACCAGCGCGGGGCTCTACTTCCCGCGCGGCGTGGCGGTAGATGCGCAGGGGAACGTCTATATTGCCGACACGTCGAACCAGGCAATCCGGCTTCTACAGGGCGCCAAGCCCGTGATCTCCGACGGGGGAGTCACCAACGCCGCCAGTTATGCGCAGCGGATCTCGCCGGGTGCGCTGGCCACGCTGTGGGGCACCTTCGGTGTGTCGCCCGGCGCTACGACGGCGCCGTGGCCCTCCGATTTCAACGGGGTTGCCGTCAGCGTGAACGGGCAGCAAGCGCCGATCTATTACGTTTCATCCGGCCAGATCAACTTCCAGGTGCCATGGAGCACAGCTGCGGGCACGGCCACGGTAACCGTCAACGTGAACGGCGGAACGAGTAACGGCATGAGCGTCCCCGTGGTGAGCGCGGGGCCTGGACTGTTCTTCAACGGCAGTGCGGCCATCGTGCAGGACCAGGACTATTCCCTGAACGGCCCCTCGAATCCGGCGGCCGGCGGCAGCACGATTATCGCGTATCTGACCGGCTCGGGTCCGGTCTCTCCGCCGGCGGCTGACGGCGTCCCCGCGCCAACAGACACGCTGGTTCAAGCCACCTCGACGTACTCCGCCAAAATCGGCCCAGCGGACGCCAAGGTCACCTTCGCCGGTCTGACACCGGGATACATCGGCCTGGTGCAGATGAACGTCGTGGTCCCCACCGGGCTAGCGCCGGGAGATTATCCACTCACCGTCACCATCGACGGCCAGACCAGCAACTCCGCCAACGTCAGCGTGAAATAGCTTTCTTCTTCGGCACACCCTTGGGGTGGCAATCGGCGCACTTCACGCGGTGGATGTCGTGCGGACTCTTGGGGTTCAGGAACGTCGTGTCCATGCGCTCCACGTCCAGGCCGCAGTTGGAGAGCCGCGGGTGGCATCCGGCGCACGACTGGCGGGTGCGCGCATCGTGGTTCTGATGACAGGCCAGGCAACTGAGACCTTCGTGGACTCCGACCGGGGTTCGGTCGTCGCCGCTTTCGATCTGGCGGTCCGCCAGCGGTGCGTGGCACTGGTAGCACAGCGCCTGGCGCCGGTCCGGACTCATCGCCACCAGCCGGCTGCCCTCGAGCATGGCCGGCAGAGGCAGGTCCGACACGCTCATGCTCATCCGCGTTCGCCGGTCGAACAGGCCGAGCGACGGGCGCAGGATCTCCTGCCTGGCGCCGACTCGCTCGGAGCCTTTATGCAGCGGCTCACCACTTCGGTGCATCGCATGGCAGGCGAGGCAAGGAATGGCGGGCCGGTTGGTGTACGCCGGGTCTTTCAGCCGCCAGAAGCCCCCGGCGCCGGCCTGCGTCACGACGTCGCCGATGCCGCCTTCGAAGTGCATGCCGTGGCAGCGCAGGCAGTCGTCCATGAGAGCGCGTTTGCGGTTGTGCTCGGGGTCGGTGAACAGGCGCGCGTAGGTAGTGGAGTGGGGTCCGGAGCGCCACTGGGCAGCCTCTCCGCGGTGGCAGCCCTCGCAGCGCGCGGAGATCGCGAAGACATCCGCGGTCCCCAGGTGGATCTCGTCGGGCACCTCGCCGCGCAGGTGCGCCGAGACGCGGTGGAGGTCTCGGGCCAGCGAACCGGCATGACACTCCACGCAGTTGATGTTCCGGTGGGCGGAGTGCCGCCAGGCGTCGTAGTCGATGCCGATCTCGTGGCAGCGCGCGCAGCCCTGGCCCCAGGAAGACTGGTAGTAGAGGCCGGCCGCCGGGATCGAGAGCAGTGCCACGCCCGCCGCCGCGACACCCGCGGCCAGAAATTTCGCGCCGCGCGTCACCCGCGAAACCTCGAACCGGGCCAGGTCTTCACAATGTGTTCCGATGCCCGGTAGGCGTTGGCCATAATGGTGAGGACCGGATTGAAGCCTCCGTTGGTCACGTGAACGCTGCCGTCGATCACGAACACATTACCGGCGTCATGGACCTGGCAATAGCGGTTGACCACGCTGGTTTTGGGATCGTCGCCCATGCGGCACGTTCCGGCCTGATGCTGGCCGCCGCTCACGCCGCGGCCCGGGAGTTTGAGCCAGACCTGGGCCGCTCCTGCTCCGCGCAGCCAGAGGGCGGCTTTTTCGGCCATCGCCTTCCCGATCTCGATGGTGTGGGGGTGCCGGCTGCCGGAAATCCGCAGCACCGGGATGCCCCAGCGGTCTTTCACCCTGGGGTCGAGTTGAACACGGCTGTCCCAGACCGGCATCTCCTGGGTGGGGCCTTGCACCGTAACGGTGTGCAGGTAGAGCTTGCGCATGGCGTTCTTGTGGTCGATCCCCCAGCGCGGTGTTCCCGGAGGCAGCATGCCCAGCAAATGGATGGGGAGCCGTATGAACTCGTTGGCCAGCATGGCGCCGCCCTTCAAGCCGGGATTGCCGTGGTTAAAATCGCAGATGGCGATTCCTGCGCCGGGCCCGAGATCGTCATAGACCACGTCTTCGAAGTAGCCGATGGCCCCCGTGTAGGTGTGACCCTGGAGGTTCCGGCCGACCCAGTCGTACCGGTTTCCAAGGCCGGCGGGAAAAAGCGGGTGCCTGGAGTTGAGCAGCAGCCGTGCGGACTCGGTGGCCGCTGCGGAAACCACAACGAGATCGGCCTCTTGCACCTGCAGTCGGTCGTTCTCGTCGAAATAAGCCACTCCGGTCGCGCGGCCTCGGGAATCGAACCGGATCTCCTGGACCATGGTGCGGGTGCGCAGTTCGCAGAGTCCAGTGGCCAACGCGGCGGGGATGACGGTGTTCTGGGTTCCGCACTTGGCATTGACCTCGCAGGCGAACCCCACGCACCACCGGCACCGCATGCACGGGGCGCGGCCGCCGTACGGCACGCTGTTGCGCAGCATGGGGATATCGAACGGGTGGAGTCCGAGCCGTTCCGCCGCGGCCTTGAGAAGGACGTGCTCGCGCGTAGGCGGAAGCGGCGGCATGGGAAGGGGGCGCCGCCGCGGGCCCTTGTAGATGTTGTTGGCGTCGTCGCCGGAGACCCCGATCTCCTGTTCGGCTCTTTCGTAGTAGGGCTCCAGGTCGTCGTAGCCGATGGGCCAGTCTTCGAGCGTGCTGCCCGCGGGCGCGCCGTAGGTGCTGCGCATGCGGAAATCGGTGGGCAGGTAGCGCCAGGCCATGGCGCCATAGGTGAGGGTGCCGCCGCCCACGCAGGCAGCGTTGTTGGAGTAGGCGCCGTCGCTCGGAAGGACGATGCGCTCGCGTCCCTCGAGGTCCACCGCCACGCGAGGGTTGCCTTCGTCTTCCGGACCGCTGTTGTTGCCGAGGATGGAAGTGCGCTGGTTGCGAAGATCGTCTTTCCGGCAGTCGTTGGGGCCTACCCACCGGCCGCGTTCGAGGAGTACGACGCTGAGGCCGCCGGAGGCAAGGACGCTGGCGGCAACGCCTCCGCCCGCACCGGCGCCGACGATGACGGCGTTCACCTTCTTCACCGGCTGCCGCCGTTCGGGAATTCGTAGTGGTTGCGGCCGCGAACCTGCGCCGGCGGCACCCCGAGCATTTTCCAACTCACGAAGTCGCGGTTTCCGCCGTGACGGGGGTTGCCGTAGAAGCCTTGCATGGCGTGATCCACCACCAGGTTGAAGAAAGGCCTGGTTTCGGGGGCACGCTCCATCCGCCGCAGAATCTCGAGCTGGCGCTCGCGGGGTGCTGCCGCGAAATTGCCGCCGCAGAGCCGGCCGGCTTCCCGCAGGCCTGCGCGGTAAACCGGTAGATGCGGGCGAAACTTCCGCTGCAACTGGCGGTCGATGTAATGGATGACTCCGGCCTGGTTAGCGCCGGGGTCCCTGTCCGCCGGGATCAGGCACTCGCAGATGGCCTGCAAGGTCTGCGCCTCTCCGGCGGTCAGGGAGCGCCAGGATGTTTTCGTTGGACCGCAACCCGCGGCTGTTCCCGCGGCCGCGCCGGCGGCGGCCCCGAGAAATTTGCGCCGGTCCATGATGGGAACCTGTCAGCAACTGTAACAGGTTTCAGCCCGCACTTCTCGAGGCAAGCGCCGCGCCGGGTCGCGCGCTTCAGGCCCGCGATCCGCGATTGCCCTGGCCCGCCATACTCCAGAGCCAGTCGCCTGACCGTTCGTGGTCCCACTGGGGTGTGGGCTCGAAATACCCGGTGCCGGGCATCAGATGCCGCCTCACCACGTCCTCGTTGAGCGTAATGCCGAGGCCGGGTTTGTCCGGTACGTTGATAAAGCCCTTGTTGATGATGGGCTTCTCGATGCCTTCGACCAGGTCCTGCCACCAGGGGACGTCCAGCGAGTGGTTCTCGCAGGCGAGGAAATTCTCCGTGGCGGCGGCGCAGTGAACCGACGCCAGCGCGCCGATGGGCAGGCCCGCATAGTGCATGGCCATGGGGACGCCATACTCCATGGCCGCCTCGCCGATCTTATGAGTCTCGAGGATCCCGCCGGACGTGGAGATGTCGGGGTGAATCTTGCTGACCGCGTGCTTCTCGCACAGATTGATGAAGCCTTCTTTCAAGTAAATGTCCTCGCCGGTGAGGATGGGGGTAGGGCTCTCCGCCGTGATGTGCTGCAACAGTTCGGTGTATTGCCACGGGATCACATCCTCCATCCAGGAGAGGTTGTATTTCTCGTAGGCTTTCCCCAGCCGGATGATGGAATTGACGCCCAGGTGGCCGAGGTGATCCATGGAGAGCGGGATCTCCATGCCGACCGCCTCGCGAACCGCCGCGACATACTCACAGAGCTTCTCGATTCCCTTGTCCGTGACCTCCATCGCGAGGAAGGGATGGGGCAGGGCCCGCATCTCCCACCTGCTCAAATCCGACGGCCGGGTGACCGTGCCGGGAATCTTGGCGACCATCTCGATTCCCAGGTCCATCTTCAGCCACGTCAGGCCCATCTCCTCTTTGCGTGCCTTCTCGCGCTGCGCATAGACCTTGGGATCTTCCGATTCGGTGGTGTCGGCGTAGATCCGGACTTTGTCGCGGAACTTGCCTCCCAACATCTGGTAAATCGGCACCCCGTAAACCTTGCCCGTAATATCCCAAAGAGCCTCTTCGACGGCGACCACGCCCCCGGCCTGCCGCCCGTGATAGCCGAACTGCTTGATCTTCTGAAACAGGTAATTGATCCGGAGCGGATTTTCGCCGACCACGCGGCTCTTCAAAAACAGCGCGTAGGTGGAACTGGCGCCGTCGCGCACTTCGCCGAGCCCGTAGACGCCCTGGTTGGTATCGAGCCGCACGATGGTGCAGGGACTCGGCCCCGGCTTCACCACCGTTGCAATGCGCAGGTCCGTGATCTTGAGGGTCGACGGGCTGGAGTTGGTGTTCACATTCTTGATCTGCGTTTCCTGTTCGGCTGCGGCGTCCTTCCCCATCAACGCTCCGCCCATCACTGCGGCCGACGCCTTAAAGAGGTCCCGGCGGCCGATCGTCCTGCCATTCTGTTTAGACATTGAATCTCTCCTATAGGATGTGCCTGATCTCTGATATCTCTTCGAACCCGGGCCCATGGTGCTGCCGGCGCCGTGTGCCCGCCTGTAACTGCAAACTCCCGCCTCTCCAAGCGCCTCAAGGGCGCGACACGCACCGACTTTTTCCCGAACTTCTGCTCACGGAATTTTCCGCGATGCTCGAGCGCTCGCGTTCATGAATAGCGTTTCGGAGAAAGTTCACCGGCGGTCATTTGGAAGCAAGTCTATCGCAGTGGCGGCGCCGCCGCACGATCGCGAGCGGAAAACGAACGACTCATTCCCGCTTCGCCGCATGTTTCTTCAGGAGTACGCTATTTCCGTAAGGCCGCTGGTACGACACAAAATACTTGTCTTCGAAGACGGCGAACTGTTGTGCGGGATAGAACCCGATGGCGGCCATCCAGGTATCGACATCTGACTGATTCAGCCACATCCAGCTATTGGGTGACTGCTCGCGGTTCTTGTCGATCACCACGACGCGGCCGTCCGGTTTGAGATATTTCGCCGTTGCGTTCAGATAGATCTGCCGGTGTTCAATCATGTGCAGCACGCGGTGGAAGAACGCCACGTCCACGTTCTTCACCGGTAGTTTGGGATCGTCGTATTCCCCCAGGACGGTGCGGAGATTCGTGATACCCGCTTCCTTGGCCCGTCCGGCCACGTGATCGAGCATCGCCTGGTCAATATCAACTGCGTATAGGATTCCATTCGGTGCGATCGCTTTGGCCATCGGAATGGAAAACGCCCCGCTGCCGGAACCGATGTCGGCCACGATATCCCCAGGCTTGAGCTCGAGCTTTGCGATGACCTCGTCGACCTTGAGGACCCGGTGCGGGTTGTCCATGGCGGCGATGTACTTTTCCGACGGTGCTTGAGCTAATTGCCACGCGTAGGCACTTGCGAAGCCGCTTCCCAGAGAAACAAGGACCGACAGCGTGCCCAGCTTTCCCAGATTTCTCATTTCGCCCCCCTGCCCTATGACTGCTGCTGGCAACACTGAGTATACACTCAGGCTTCTATTCCGGTTCGGGAACCTTCCAACGGTCCGCGGCGAAACTGCTTTTAGAATCCGCCGTACTCTGGTGGCGTAGAGCCCGCCTTGAAAATGAATGGTCGGCGCGACAGGACTCGAACCTGTGACCCCCTGCGTGTGAAATAGACGAGAGACCCGCGTCCTGAATGGAATCAGACAGTTACAGGTGGGACACGTGGGTCGCTTTGGGCCTGTTTGGGGGTGTTTGGGCCAATCTGCACCGAATTTGCACAGTGTTCGTCCCGTGCAGATTCGCGGCATTGATCAATCCGGCCAACTTCTCGACGGCTGCTTTCTGCGATCCGGTATCACCTGCATGTAGATCTCGCGGGTGACATCGGGGCGGGAGTGCCGTAGCTGCGCCTCTAGGCCTTATCCGTAGCGCCTGCCCCGTGTCCTTCAGCGGCAAGACCACGGCGGAACATGTTGTAGTTGATGCGCTCGATTCCAGCAGCTTCGGCAGCGGGCTGAAGCGCGCGGTCTAGCCGGTATTTCTGGGGTGAGAGTGGGGCAAGGATGCACCGCGCTAATTCCAGGGTTACAGCGTGTCCCGGTCCATTCGTGTCGGCTCAGCCAATTTTCGCAATTCTCGAAACACGTTCACGGCCCGCTGTAAACGACGTAGGCCTCCACCCGGAGGCGTATCCCGTTTACAAAACGGCCTCAACGGGAATCCATCCCGCGCAATGTCGCGAAACCGATTGCGGACGCACAGAAGCGAACTCAGGATTTTTCACAAAAAGCAGCGCCGTGAACCGTATCCCTTGCGAACCCCTGCGCTTCTTTGTGATCCAGAAAGAGCACTTGGTAATTTCGCGTCTCTTGCGGTCCTAGGTGACCTTCGAGGGCTTTCGCAACTGCACGAACATCTGCCAACGGTCCTTCAATTTCGGCAAATGTGCCTATCTCCGGTACTGCGTCCAGTGAAACCCGTGTCGCTGCGCCTACTCGTTTAAAGTCCGTCCGTCTCTTCTCGAAGAACCACGTCTGGACAAGGCCCTGCCGCGCCAGCTCTGAACGCAGGTTCTTCTCGTCAACGGAGAACTGGAATTCCAGCCGTGAATAGTCGGACGTGGCAGTGTAGAAGCGCGGGCCCTTGAAAGCAAACACCACACGCCCGTTCTCTAGTCGGACGCGAACAACATAATCGAGCTTGCTTACAGATCCATCTGGCAAGTCGTAGTATTCATCACGCTGTAAGACATCCTTTTGGACGACATATCCCAGCCGCTTTAGCGCCTCACGAGCTAGCTTAGGAGCCGGAACGGGATACTTGGCTTCAGTCTCGACCAATGAAGGCGCTTGGGGACTGCTCCCGATGTCGGGCAAGGGCACCTGCTGGCAAATATCTTCGAGACTCTTGCCTTCGAAGAGCCATTTGTTCCAATTCAAATATCTCTTAGCATGGCCAAATCGATCTATATGCATCCATTTCGCCTTAACAAGGTCCGGTCTCGCTATGTTTGCAGCGAACAACTTTACCTTGCCTAGGTGTGCATATCCTTCTGTGTAAAGGTCTCCCTTGCTGTCGATCAACACTACCGAATTGGGCGTCGTATTTGTATCGGTGCAGCGGATATCGATCTTCTTGCCATTCTTGACGGTGTCCGATACGACGGCTCGTAGGGCCGAATACACCTGACCGCCAGGAATGATGCCACGTCCAGACCTTTGGCGTCGCACCTGCTGTTCGATCCTGCGCGCACTGCCGCCCTCCACGGTGATGTGCAGCACCCAATGCTCGACACCGATCGAAAGAAGCAAGTCCCTCAGCTGTAGCAGTTCGTCCATGTGCGCGTTGTGCGTGCTCACGACAGTTTGCACAGTGACGGCCAAGCCGGCAGTGAGGCATCGTTCAATGGTCTGCTGCGCATAGTATCGCGAAGGTGAGGTTCCCTTGAAAATCCGCCTATCTATTGGGCGCACTCTATCGTTTGCTCTCCCGACCGCGTCAAGCGATACCCGTACGTGCACCTGATGTTCACGCAAGACCGGAAGCAGTTCCTCTAGTGGCCCTACTCCACTCGTGTCCAGCACGACGGGCTTCTGCTCTGCCAACTTGGATATCAACTTCGTCGCTCGTTTCGGTCTGGTAAGGGGGTCGCCTCCGGTAATCACCGCCACCATCGCTGGGAACATGCTCGCTGTAGCAATGACGTTTTCAATCTCGTTGCCCGCATCGCTTTCGTACTCCCGCGCAGAAGACATCAGGTCGTCAGCGTGACAGTATAGGCAGCGAAGCGGACAAAATGCCGTACTGAAACAATTGACAACCAAAGGATCTGTAATTGTCGGTATCTCCTCGAAGTTGCCCAGAAAGGATGGACCAGAATAGGCAAGCTCGGGGGTTGCGGGGCGAGTGTCACAGATGCCAAAACTCGCGAGCTTCGTATACGCAGGCTCCAGGGCTCTTGGAACGCTTGTCCATTCGGGGCGAAGGGCCATCAGAAGCAGATATACTGACTGGTCAACCGCGAATAAGTCATCCCGGTGAGGAACGTAGCAAATGCCACCAAAATCGTCTTTACGGATTCGAATCCGAGAATGCACCCGTATTCGCATACCTACCCTCTCTATTCTTTCCGAAAGGCCATCCACCACTCGCGCTGAGCAAGCCCGTGCACGCTATTGTGAGACTCGCGGCGGCGAAGTCCGACATGGGCTCGCACGATTACCTCGCGTTTCTCTACCAAAGACCTGACTCCGACAGATGCCAGAGAACTCTCGACTAGCCGACCGACTGGAAACAGCACATCTTTGCGGACCGTGTCGCGTACAAATACGACGATTGAACCACCGCGCGGAAGTATATGACCGAGGGCAGTAAATACTCGCCTCATGTCTATGGCGTAGTTCAGGAAGAAGGGGTAATAATAGGTATCACTGGCATAAAGGTCGTCTGTCCGTATGCGAGACAGCGCATCCTGCACCTCGGAGGGAAGTAACTCCAGATCCGTGGTAGGGACGATCTTTCCATGAACGACCGTCGTTCCGACTTGTCGATCCTTGACTGTCCTGGTGTTGAAGCCGAACATTCCTGAAAGCATCTCGAGTTCGGGTGCCCAGAGGCGCGTATAATCAAGCCGATTCGCATACGGAGGAGATGTGATAATGAGGTCAGGCGGAGAATATTGCAGCGTACCGATATCCGACGCGTGCATGCAGTTCACCGATAGCCGTCCCTGGCCAGCAGCAATTTGTGTCGGCACGTAGGTCTTGTACCATGCATCAAGCGCACGGATTATCGCCGGATAAACATTAAACGTTCGCTGGAGCCCGCCCTTTTTCAACCAGGTTAAATTGTCGCTGGCTGTGTAGCAGACAATCTCTCGGGCCGCCAGGAGCGGTATCGCGGCGGCGAAGCGATGTCGGACACTGGCTTTCCAAAAATGCGCCGATTCTAATGGCAGCCCGATCTCGTCCAGGCCTACGGTCTGTACGTATTGGAGCAGTTGCTGCTGGATGGCATCAGGAAGCCACTCGTCGCAATATGCAAGTCTGTCGGCGATGCCCTTTGGACGAAATCTCTTGAGAATAGGCAAGAGCCAATCGACCAGACGCTTGGCTTCTTTGACAATTCTAGGGTCCCGCAGGGTAGCCAGCATCAAAGGACCTGGGTTGAGATCGGCTATCCGGATGTCATGACCGCGTGCAGTTAGCTGGCACAGGAAGTGGGCCTGTCCCGCCATCGGGTCGAGTATCGGGCCGGTTGCCTTAGCCACATAGGGTTCAAGAAAGGCGATCTGACTGTCAGAGAGACCGCCGTAGTTGCGCGAGTAGAAAGGAGAGGTGGTTAGACGCATCGCCACTCACAGTCAGAACATGTACCGAGCTGCCTCGGCAGTAAGCGCCGACACTAGCGAGGAGCTGTTGATCTTGGCGAGAGTGTCGAGAGTCGTGATGAAGTTGGACTGAACCGGCAGCGCCACATCGAGCCCGTTCAGGTATCGAGGGAGTCCGACCCCGCCCGAGGATAGCCACGGAATCAACCGGCCTGGAGAGGCCCAAGCGTCTTCGGCACGAGCATCCTGCAGTGCGGATTTGATGTCGTCTTTGCTGTCCCAGTAAAGATTATTCTCAGGTTGCGCCATGTGGAGCGGTGTTTCATTGTTCGAGCCGTTGGGGCGCAGAAGTTGAGGAATGTAGACGTGGCCGACGGGGCATGGCTGCTTCAGACAGTCGCGCCAAGCGTGCCAGAGAGCTTGTTCGTCAAAGCCGCCGAGTGTCAGCAAACTCGCATCAGGATTCTCTTCCAAGAGCATGAAGAGGCAGGTCCACACCATAGGAGCCGTGAGAAGCCGCTTAGGTGTTTTGATCAGTAGATTACTAAACGTGTTAATGTCCGACTCAACCGTCCAGAGTTTGGACACGGCCAAGATATCTTTTATTCGATATTTTTCGTCGGAATACCACCGCTGCAAGAAGTCCCAGACCTCTTGATACCGTTCCGCCGTGACCATGCCCTTAAATGTGCGAACATCAAGGGCGCCATAATCGCCAGCCGCATTTTCAAACCACTTCCGAACTCGGTTCGAAAATGCGGCCTTCGTATATTCGATGTCACCGTGATCATCGAGACAAAGGACTACCTTGGCCCCCATCTTCTGAAGACCCGCAGCGGCATAGGCTTGAACCGCATGGATTACAGTTGGCTTTCGCAACTTGATCGGCCAGTAGACAATCGGCTTGCGCTTGTGATCGTGGTCACCGGGTTCCCATCGGAACGAAAAGTGCTCCTCGAGTATCCGAATATAGGCGTCGAGGTCCTTTAGGGTCGATACGGAAGGTGGTTCGAAGTTGACATTCTTGGAGTTCGCGGCCTTCTTGGCGGGCTTCTGCGCTGCGGGTTTGGGCGGGGGCGCAACCGGAACAATAGGAGAGAGGGCACCGCCCTTCCCAAGGAAGAGCGCCTTCACGATTCCGATGCCGTTGTTGTCTGTCTTGTCCAGAAGCACATTCGGAATCCAACCGCTTTGCCCTTCGTCGGTGTAGGAACGGAGATAGAGGCGTGCCTCGCGAGATGTGAAGTCGATCTCCATCCAAGAATATCCATTTGCTTTAGCGGATCCAGCGTAACAGGCCCCCGCTTGCACCCTGAGGTGTCCTTCTGACGCTACAAACCATTGATCATGGACATGCCCGTGAAGGTGCAAGTGAAAGTCCGATTGGATCTTCTTTTCAGTCTTAGGTTTCTCGATATGGTGGAGCCAGTCTACGGGATGATGCGTTGCCACAATCCTGAAATCATGGCCTTTCGTCAGTTCGCGAGCGCGCTGCAATTGAAACTTCCCAAGCCAAAGCTTTCCGTTCTCATTCTCGTCATAAGAGGCCCAAGCTGTGTTTAATGCGACTACTCCGACGCTTGGGTTGGACTGCGGCAGCGCCCCCGCGCAGATATTCAGATTCTTGTCGAGCTTGAAAGCACCGGAAGGGTAGCTTTCAACGAAGGCGGCCCATAAGGCTTGGCGCTCCAAGAACCGCTTCCAGGACACAGAATTGCTCTGCATCTCGTGATATAGATCGTCGGGATTCTTTAGATTCGCGATCCAGGACGTCTGATCAGGCCCGATTACGCCCCGGTCAAGATCATGGTTCCCCGGCACAAAAAGTATCGGAGACGCGGTGGCGTCGGACTCAACCGCTTCATACATCCGATCAAGCCAGGCTTTTGCTTGTTTAAATTGGTCTGAAAGCGGGGCGTGTGGGAGCTGGCCAAATGCAAGGTCTCCATTGAACACAATCAGGTCAGGAGGCCTTCCAAATTCGGTGCGGTACTTCTTCAGGTCCGAGAAGACCGTATCAAACACCTCGAACGAATCGAGCTGATACTTCGGGTTGCCAATGTGTGCGTCCGAAAGATGGAGTATTAGCAAAGGGGTCGGCATGTTCTTGAGAACCCTGACGTCATCGTCATATTGTATACAGTGGCGCGTTGTGCAGTGCGCTTTTGGAGGCCTCGCGCAGCCTCTCGGACAGAGTCAAGCACTAGTGAAACCCAGCGCCGACTTGTGTGACAAGGGCTCTGGGCACGATTGGCATATTTTGGGATGGCGGGCGTGCGCTCTGGTGAACCTCGCGTGTTCCGGACTCGCAGCTTCGACCGTATCTAATTGGAAGGAAAAAGGATGGAGCGGGAGACGGGGATCGAACCCGCGACCAACAGCTTGGAAGGCTGTGACTCTACCACTGAGTTACTCCCGCTGGCTCCCCTCCATTGTACCAGCGGCCGCCGCGGCGCGCGCATCGCCCTTACAGGAAGCCCCCAGCGGTGTTCAAATGGAATTGTCGTACCTGGAACTGGAGGGAATCCGATGCGCGTGCCGCTCGAACGCAAGGTGTTGAATGAGAATGACAGGATCGCCGCCGGTCTGCGCGATCAGTTTCGCTCCCACGGCACCCTGTGCGTCAACCTGATCAGTGCGCCCGGCTCCGGCAAGACCGCGCTGCTGGAACGTACGCTCGCGGGGTTTGACCCGTCGAGGCGCGTTGCCGTCCTCACGGGCGACATCCAGACGGATAACGACGCCCGCCGCCTGGCCCGCTTCGGATTTCCGGTTCGCCAGATCACCACCGGCGGCGCGTGCCACCTGGACGCGCGCATGGTGGAGCGCGCGTTAGAGGGCTGGGATCTCGAGAAACTGGAGATCCTGTTCCTCGAGAACGTCGGCAACCTGGTGTGCCCTACCAGCTACGATCTGGGCGAGGAGGCGCGCGCGGTTCTGCTGAGCGTGACCGAGGGAGAGGATAAGCCCCTCAAGTATCCGGCTACGTTCCACCATGCCGACGTCATGGTGCTGAACAAGATCGACCTGTTGCCGTATGTCCCTTTCCAGGCCGACCTGGCCTGCGAGAACGCGCGTCGCGTGCAGCCGGAGATCGAAATCCTAAAGGTCTCCTGCACCACCGGCGAAGGCCTCGACCGCTGGAGCGACTGGCTGAACGAACGTCTATGACCGATATCCCGATCCTCAACGCCCTCATCTTCGCGGCGCTCGGCGTCCTGGTCTTTGGGGTGGCCTTCTCGATTGTCTCCCGGCTGTTTCCCTTCGACCTGTGGAAGCAGATCGTGGAGGAGAAGAACGTGGCCGCCGCGATTGTCGCGGGCGCCGTGGCCCTGGGACTCTGCTGGATCATCGCGGCCACGATGCATTGATCGCTTCACTCGCCGCCGGAGGGCGCCGGGATCGGCGCCGAAATCGGAACGGGGCGGCCGAAATCGGGGGTGCCGTCCGGCTTCCAGGTGAAGGGTTGGGCACGGGGCGAGCGGTGGCTTCCGCAGCCCTGGTTCGGCTCCGGGTTGGCGTGGTAGAGAATCCAGTCCTGCCTGCCGTCCGGCGATTGGAAAAAGCTGTTGTGGCCGGGGCCGTAGGCGTGGGCTTCGGGCGATTGCCAGAAGACCGGCAGGGGACTCTTTTTCCAGGAGCGCGGATCGAGGAGGTCGCTGCTTTCCGATGCGGTGAGCATGCCGAGCTCGTAAAAATCCGTCCAGCAGGCGCTGGCGGAATAGACCAGGAAGATGCGGCCGCCGTGGCGAAGAATCTCGGGGCCCTCGTTGACGTCGATGTGGAGGGGTTCCTTGGTGTCGGCGCCGGGGTTTTCCTCCGGGTCCCGCTTCATGCTGCGGTCGCCGATCTTCTCCCAGGGATACTCCGGCGTCGAGATCCGGACGCGACGGCCCTTCACCGTCCAGGGATTCGAGAGTTCCGCGATATATAAGCTTTGTACGCCGTTGACGTCGTCTTCCCATCCCGACCAGATCATGTAGAGCCGCCCGGCATTCTCGAAGACGGTAGCGTCGATAGCCCATTTGTCCGCGGGGTCGGCGACTTTGCCCTTAAGCGTCCATTCGCCGGCCAGCGGATCGGGCGAAGGATTCTCGACGACCCAGATCCGGTGCGTGAGGTTGGTGCCGGCATCCGCCGAGAAATAGATGTACCACTTGCCGCGGAGGGAATGCAGTTCCGGCGCCCAGATGCCGTGCGAGTATGGCCCTTCGGCCGGCGGACGCCACACCACCTTGCGCTCCGCCGTATCGAGGGCAGCCAGGCTGCGGGTCTTGCGGATGGCCAGGCTGTTGCCGGTCGTGTTCATGTAGTAGTAGAAGCCGTCCTGGAACGTGACCCACGGGTCGGGTCCGGAAGGTAGCAGGGGGTTGCGGAGAGTGGCCGGAGACTGGGCGTGGAGGCCGGCCAATGCAAAGCAGAGCAGGGCGGCGGCAGAGAATCGCGGCATGGTTTCCAGATCGTATTGTATTTGACTGGAGAGGCGCCGTTTTGGAACAATGGAATCGCCACCCGATCGTGCGGATGTGGCGGAATTGGCAGACGCGCTAGATTCAGGTTCTAGTGCTCGCAAGGGCGTGGAGGTTCAAGTCCTCTCATCCGCACCAGGATTTACGATCCGCACCTGAACCGTTCGTCGATCTCCACCTGGTACCCGCTCGCGAGGCGGTTCGTCTCGTTCGCCATCCCCACTACCGCCATCACCTCGGCGAACATGGCGTCGGTCATCCCGGCTTTGCGCGCGCTTGCCGTGTGCGACGCGATGCAGTATCCGCACTGGTTCGTGGCGCTGATGGCCACGTAGAGCATCTCTTTGGTCAGCGGGTCGAGCGCCCCCGGCCTCATCACCTGCTTGACGCTCTCCCACGTGCGCCGGAGCGTCGCCGGGTCGTGGGCCAGAGCTTTCCAGAAGTTGTTGATCCAGTCCGTCTTGCGGGTGGCCATGATATCGTCATAGACCGCCCGCACCTCCGGACCGGCGTCCGTGTATTCCACAAATCCGCAAGTCGCCATGCGCTGATTATCGCCTACGGATGGCCTCCCCCAAAGGCCTTCGCGGCTCTTTCCTGCATCTGCTGCGGCGTCAGTTCTTCTTTCCGGCTGGTAATCGCCCACACGAACCCGAACGGATCCTTCACGTGGCCGTAACGGTCGCCCCAGAACTGGTCCGCAATCGGGAAGACCACCTCGCACCCCGCCGCCAGCGCCTGCGCCCAGGCCGCATCGGCATCCGGTACGTAAAGGTTGAGTACGAATGGCAGCCGGCCCTGTGCCAGGGGCGGCATGTGGAACTCTTCCGCGAAATCGTCCGCGAACATCAGCATGGAGTCGCCGATCCGCACGGTCGCGTGCATCAGCTTGCCCCCCGGCCCCGGCGACCGCGCGATCTCCGAGGCGTTGAAAGCCTTCTTCAAGAAATCGATGTACGCCGCGGCTCCGATGACTGCCAGGTGCGGCGTGATCGAGTGAAATCCCGGCGGGATTGGGCTGACGCTGTTCGGCATGCGGACCAGAATACCAGGAGCCTTCCCCGGTGCGGTATCCTTCCCCCATGCGATTTGTGAGATTTCTCATGGCTGCGCTGCCCCTGGCCGCCCAGACGGTCGGAATCGACAGCCACATCGACACCGCGCAGCGCATCCTCATCGATCGCGCCGATATCACCCGCCGCTCCCCGGTGGGCCACGTCGATATCCCCCGCCTGAAGGAGGGCGGCGTCAACGCGCCGTTTTTCGCTCTTTGGGTGCCTACCTACTACAAAGGCTCCGAAGCCATCCGCCGCACGCTCGATCTGCGCGACGCCATGCAGCGTCTCTTCGATACCCACCCCGAACAGATCGCACTCGCCCTCAACGCCGCCGACGTCCTGCGCATTACCCGCAGCCGCCGCATCGCCGCCATCCTCACCGTCGAGGGCGGCCACCAGATCGATGACGACCTCGCCGTCCTCCGCATGTACTACCGGCTCGGCATCCGCTCCATGACCCTCACCCATTTCCGCAACACCGATTGGGCCGACTCTTCCACCGACACGCCCGTTCACAACGGCCTCACCGATTTCGGCAAGGAAGTGGTGAGGGAGATGAACCGCCTGGGGATGATCGTGGACGTTTCGCACGTCTCCGACAAGACCTTCTTCGACGCCCTGGCCGTGAGTACCAAACCCGTCATCGCCTCGCACTCCTCCTGCCGCGCCCTGTCCGACGTTCCGCGCAATATGACCGACGAGATGCTGCAGGCACTCGCCAAAAACGGCGGGGTGGTGGGGATCAACTTCGGCGAGGGTTTCCTGAATCCCAAGGATGCCGAGCAATTGAAGGCCGATATCTCCAATATCGCCGCCGAGCCCGCCCTCATCGGCAAGGCGCTCGACGACTATGCCGCCGACGAGATGCACCGCGACATGAAGCCTCGCCCGACCTTCGGCACTCTCGACGACGCCGTGGAGCACATCGATCACGCCGTCAAGGTCGCCGGCATCGACCACGTCGGCATCGGCAGCGATTTCGACGGCATCTCCTCGCCGCCCAAAGGGCTCGAAGATATCTCCAAGATGCCCGCGCTCAAAGCCGCCCTGCGCAAAAAGGGCTATAGCGACGTCGATCTGGCGAAGATCTTCGGCGGCAACACTCTTCGTGTTCTGAAAGAAGTTACGGGAAAGTAGCCCCTACTGCGCCGCCGGCGGCGCCGATTCCGGCTCGGTCTTCCCGCGATGGCACGTGTAGCAGGTCACGTGCTCCTTCCCGTCCTCGAACTTGGCGTTGGCGTCCCGCATCATCGCGATCATCATGCGAGCTTTGTCCTTGTGCGGATTCTCGTCGCTCGCGAAATCGCCCATCGTATGGCAGAAGGTGCATTGCACGCCCAATGCCGTGCGGAACGCCCCCATCATCGGGCGCACCTCGTCGGGCTTCAGGATCTTCAGGTTCTTCGGCGTCATCATCCCGCGGCCCTGCGGCCTGGGGGGCGGCGCATCCTGGGCAGCGAGCGGCAGCAGCGCAAACAGCATCGAAACCATCGCGAAACGCATGGATGTAATCATACATCACCATCTGTCCGCGGTGTATTCTGGAGCAGATGCGACGCCGTGATTTGTTACAAGCTTGTGCCGCCGCCCCGCTGGCGCTTTCCGCCGCCGGCCGCGCCGCGGCCCAATCGTCCCGCTTCGAGCCCAATTGGGAGTCCATTGACCGCCGCCCCTCGCCGAAATGGTATACCGACGCCAAGTTCGGCATCTTCATCCACTGGGGCGTCTACTCGGTTCCTTCCTACGCCGCGGTCAACGTGAAGGGCGAAAATCCCTACGCCGAGTGGTATTGGAACTCGCTCACCAATGGCAAGAAGGCTCCCGGCCCGGTCGGCAACGGCGCCCTCACCTGGAAGTTCCATCAACGCGTTTACGGCGCCAACTTCCCCTACTTCGATTTCGCCCCCATGTTCCGCGCCGAGCTCTACGACCCCGACCACTGGGCCGGCGTCTTCGAGCGCTCCGGCGCCAGGTACGTCGCACTCACCTCCAAGCACCACGAAGGCTTCACTCTCTGGCCCAGCGCCGAGGCCAACCGGGCCTGGGGCCGGCCCTGGAATGCCGTCGATATCGGCCCGAAGCGCGACCTGCTCGTCGACCTGATGGAGGCCGGACGCCGCCGCGGCCTGCACATGGGCATCTACTATTCCCTCTACGAGTGGTACAACCCGCTGTGGCTCTCCGACAAGAAGCGCTACGTCGCCGAGCACATGTTCCCGCAGTTCAAGGACGTGGTCACCCACGCGAAGCCGAGCATCATCTTCTCCGACGGCGAATGGGAGCAGACCAGTGCCGAGTGGCGCACCCCCGAGCTCCTGGCCTGGCTTTTCAACGAATCGCCCGTGCGCGACGAAGTCGTCATCGACGACCGCTGGGGCAAGGACACGCGCCACAAGCACGGCGGCTACTACACCACCGAGTACACCTCCGGCATGCAGCAATCCGCCCACCCCTGGGAAGAGAGCCGCGGCATGGGCTACTCCTACGGCTACAACCGCATGGAGACCGTGAAGGACTACCATACCGGCCGGCAGCTTCTGCTCATGCTGATCGACATCGTCAGCCGCGGCGGCAACCTCCTCCTGGATATCGGCCCGACCGCCGACGGCCGGATTCCCGTCATCATGGAAGAGCGGCTCACCCAGATCGGCGACTGGCTGCGCCCCAACGGCGAGGCGATCTACGGGACCAAAGCATGGCGCAATCCCCGCCAGTGGAGCAAGGGCGCGATTCCCAAGCTCGAAGAGAAAGAGTTCATGTCGGAATACGACATCACCAAGATGGTGGATACGCCGCCCGCCGGCTACGCGCGCGCCGAGGCCTTCCTCACTGCCAAGGACGATGCCGTCTACGCCATCGTGCCGCACCGCCCCATGGGAGAGGTCGTGATCGATGACATCGAAGTCCCGTCCGGAACGCGCGTGACTCTGCTCGAAGGCGGCCACTCGCTCGCATCGACGCTCCACGGCAAGCAGTTGCGGATCGCGGTCCCCGGCGCCCTGTCCGCCTCGCTCCCCGCCCGCCAGGCCTACGTCTTCAAGATCCCGATTCGGTGAGAGCCTGCGCAATCGCACGGTGCGCCCGTTACGGGTTGTACCGTGCCAGCCACGCCGCAATCTCGCGGATCACGTCGAGCCGCTGTTCCCAGAGCCTCGGAAAGTGCGGCGAGCCCGGGTAGGTCACCATGCGCGTCGTCTTTCCGTTCGCCTTCAGGACTTCGAAGTATTCCCGGCCCTGGAACGTCGGAACGCGCAGGTCCGCCGCTCCGTGAAGAATCAGAATCGGCGTTGTGACCGCGCTGGCATACGCCACCGCCGAAAACTGCCGGAAGGCCTCGGGATCCTTCTCCGGCCAGCGGTTGTCGTAGTCGAACTGCTGAATATCGCTGGTCCAAAGGAACGGCGCCCAGTCCGTGATTCCCGCGCCTTCGATGGCCGCGCGGTAGCGGTGCGTCTGCGTCACGGTCCACGACGTCATGAATCCACCCGCGCTCCAGCCGAAGATGGCCAGTCGATTCGGATCCGCCCATCCCTGCGCGATGGCGAAGTCCGTCGCGCTGTCCACATCCCGGTACGCCCGGTCGCCGAAGTGCTGAAATATGGCATTCAGGAAGTCGTCGCCGTAGCCCGTCGAGCCGCGATACTCGGGTTGTAGCACCACGTATCCTAACCCCGCGATGATCCGGGCCAGTGCATCCAACTCCAGTGCGTCATTCCCTTCCGGCCCGCCATGCGGAAACACCAGAAACGGGTAGCGGCGGCCTTCGGCGTACCCCGCCGGGAACGTGGCGATTCCCTCGAGCGCGATGCCTTCCTTGCTGGTCCACCGCACCACCCGCACCGCTCCCAGGTCGATTTTCGCAAGTTGCGCGTCGCCTTCCGTCGTGACCTTGCGCAAACCTCCCTCCGACGGCACCGCGACGTTGTCCGTATGTTGCGGGTCCCCCACCGTCATGGCGATCCGCTCCGGCGCGCCCGCAAGCTCAGCAAAGACCGGCCGCCCGGACACGTACCCGTCCGGCCACCGATACGCCCGCGTCAGCTCGCCCTTCTCGAAAGTGTCGACTTCGTTCTGCACACCGTGCTCCACCAGCACCCAGATCTTGCCATGCGGATCTGCCCACAGGCCCAGCGCCGACCCGCCGAGCTTGGGCGTCCGGTCCGCCGGGGTTCCTCCATCCGCCGGAACGGACCAAACGTGGTCGGGTGTGAGAACCGAGTTCGTGGTGCTGAGGAACACCAGCTCCTTCCCTCCCTCGCCCCACCCAATTCCCGCGGTTACGTTGGGTACCTCCGCCAGGCGCCGGCTGCCGTTCGCCGTACATACGTCCAGTTGGGTGCGGAAGTAGTGGAATCCTATCTTCGGCGTCCCCGAAACCGCCGCCAGCCGGGAGGCATCTGGAGACCACGCCACAGCCCCGACGTTCTTCAGGCCCGGGCACCACCAGTTGCCTCCCGTGCCATCCGTTTTCACCACGTACAGGCTGGTCGCCTCGGGCTCGACGACGGTGCGCACCTCGGCAAGGTTGTCCGGCGGATCCGGGTCCGCCAGAATCGCGAAGCGCGCTCCGTCCGGCGAAAGCGCGGCCGAATGCATTCCGCGCGGCAGCATGATCAGGCGCGACGGCGTCGCACTCTTGTTGAGCGCCGCGATCCCGAAGACCGCCAGTTGCGGAAGCTTGTTCACCACGTACGAGCCGTAAAGCGACGCCCCGTCGGGAGCGAATCCAAACGGCCTGAAATGCTCCGGCAGGTCCAGCTTGCGCGCACCGCTCCCGTCCGGACGAATCAGCCGCCATTCGACGTTATCTTCGCCCTTCGCCCCGCCGAATGTGACCCGGCAGAGGATCGTCCCATCCGGCGAGACGGCCACCGCTGCCGCGCTCCGCAAGGCCGCCCAATCTTCCGCCGAGAAAGCATGTTTCGCCTGCTGTCCCCACGCGAACGAAACCACCAGAAAGACACCGCAAGCCCATCCACACCGAATCCTCATACCAGTAGGATAGGCCTCCCGGCCTGTCCAGGCGAGCAGGGCTCTCCCCGATCACGCGTCAATGCCGCCATAGAGCCTGCGGATCGGCGCACATCGAGCGCGCCTACGGGCTGGGCTGCTCGCCGTGCGATATCATAGTCTCCAGTCTGGGTAGGAAACCCGCTACCTTTAGAGCGGCTTTCGATGAGCGAACCAACCGCGGCGCAGCTTTCCCTCGAAGAAGAAATCCGGCGGCTTCGTGCGCGCGTTGCCGAGTTGGAAGATGAAGTCGGCGACCTGCGGAGCCCTGCACACGGGCCGGACCGCCGGAAGGCCTCCGCCCTTCGCGAAGCGGACCTGCAGCAGGTGTTCGACAACATCTCGACCTGCATGTTCCTGATCGACGTGACTCCCGACGGCCGTTTCAAGTATGCAGGCTTCAACTCGGCTGAGGAGAAGGTGGTGGGACTCACAAGTGCAGAAGTGTCCGGCAGGTTCGTCGAAGAAGTCTTCGCTGCGGAGCTCGCCCAAAAGCTGACTGCAAACTATCGTCGCTGCCTGGAGGCCGGTCTTCCCATCAACTATGACGATGAACTGAACTTGCCGGCCGGAAAGAGGTACTTCCACTCGAACCTCATCCCGATGCGAAATACCGCGGGCCGCATTCACCGGATCGTCGGCGCCTGCATCGATACGACCGATTTCAAACGGACTCAGGATGAGTCCCTGGCCAGACAGAAGTTGGAAGGCATTGGAGTCCTGGCCGGCGGGATCGCCCATGACTTCAACAACCTGCTGGGCGGCATCCTCGCGGAAGCTGAACTGGCAGCGACAGAACTGGCGGCGGGTGAATCGCCCGTTGAAGGTATCCAAAAAATCCGAGCGGTTGCCAGCCACGGCGCAGAGATTGTCCGCGAGTTGATGATCTACGCGGGGCAGGACAAAGCCGAACCCGTCGAGCCCATCGATTTCTCGCGGCTGGTGGAAGAGATGCTGGAACTGCTGAAGGTCACCATATCGAAACATGCGGTTTTGATCATGGACCTGCAGCGCGACCTTCCCGCAGTGCTGGGCAGGGCCTCGCAGACCCGACAGATCCTGATGAACCTGGTGATCAATGCGTCGGAGGCGGTCGGGGAGAAAAGCGGCGTCATTAAGATTGCCACCTCGGCGATCGTACTGCCTGCGGACTCAGGTCCGAACATTGCGCCGCTTTTGCCTGCGGGAGATTACTTGAAGCTGGAGGTTTCGGATACGGGTGTCGGCATGACCGAAGACGTGCAAGCCAAAGTCTTCGATCCGTTCTTCAGCACGAAATTCGCCGGCCGCGGCCTCGGGCTCGCCGTCGTTCAAGGGATCGTCAGAGATCACGGCGGGACCATCAGTCTTGTCAGCGAGCCTGGTCGGGGGACTACGTTTGCGATCTTCCTCCCTTGTGCCGGCGACGCGGCTCCCTCGGGCCGCGGAACAATCGCGCCGTCCTATGGGGGGAACCATCGGCCTCCCTCCGGGACCGTTCTGGTCGTCGAGGATGAAAGCGTCTTGCGGCTCGCGGTGTCAAAGATGCTGCGAAAGAGCGGCTATCGGGTCATTGAGGCAATCGACGGCTCTTCCGCGCTGGACCTCATTCGGACGCACAAGGTTGAGATCGATGTCATGCTGCTGGATGCGACTCTGCCCGGGGTGTCCAGCCGGGAGGTCCTGGAAGAAGCCCGGCACATGCGCGCCAATCTCGAAGTAATCCTAACCAGCGCTTACAGCCGGGAAACGGTCGATGCCTCATTTGCCGGGCTGCGAGTCGCGAAGTTCATCCGGAAGCCTTTTCAGTTCGACCAGCTCATGCGTTTGCTTCAGCAGACCCTTTCCGCATAGGCAAGGGGTGCGACTCGCCTGCTGCCGGCCGTGGAACGGCCTTTAGCAAACGCAGCGTGCCTGGTGGAAACTCTCGAGCGCGGCGTTGGCCGCGACAATCGTCTGCAGGGACTCGACCATTTCGCCCAGTGCCCGGCCCGGCACAGCCATGTAAAACTCCCCGTCGGGTAGCCCGGTGTACACCCGGTTCCCGATGCATCCGAGGGAACTGGTGGCCTTCCCGGTATTGGCCGTAGCCGCAATCACCGCGCAGGCCGGCCGGCCCATGATCGGAAACGGCGCCGCGAGGCCGCGCGCGCCCGCGGCCTCCGACAGCAGCATCATCTGCCGCGGCGTGCCCCGCAGCAGCACTACATCGGGTACGCCCTCCGCTTTCGAAAGCGGCGCATACACCGCGAACCGCAGCGGCTGCTCTCGCCGCGGAATTCCCGGAACTTCGTCCATTTTGAGGTACTGCAAACCGGCCATCTGCTCCAGCATGGCCTGCAACTGAGCTTGCGCCTCCGCCGTCAGTTCGGCCCCGTGAGTGTAGGCGCCGATCGGGCAGTTCAGGTGATCTGCTCCGGTCGTATAAAAAACCGCCCCATCGGCGGCCATCTTCCAATAGGAGCATCCAGCCGGGGCGGCCGAATGGATCCGGGGTACTCCGGCCGGGGCGGCGTTGCAAAAAGTCACCGCCACCGGCTCGGCAATCGTCCCGAGCAGTTGCCCGAGGGAAGTACGAATGGTACTCGTGTTCATACGCTCACGAGTATAGCCCGGCCTGCTACATCTCCTCACAAGCCGACAGGATCATCCGGATCTTCTCCAGTTCGTCATGGCTCATTAGCGTGATCGACCCGAACAGCCGGCCCAGCCTCTGACGCTGGTGCCTCAGGTCGAATACACCCACAAAACCGATCATGAACACGATCGAGAATAGAGCTGCATGCTGTTCCATAATTCAAATCTCCTCCTGCACAAGAGAATTATGATCTTGCCGGCGGATATGTTACAGTCCCACAAGTACGGGCACGGTAAGGACTAAGACGCGTGCGGATACGCCTAGGATGGAGGCGGTACTCGAAGGTTAACTATCCGGCGCTTAGTTAATCCGCGGTCACGGTTTCACTGTACCGGATGAACCCGGAAACCGGCGATCCGGTGAAATGTGAGGTAGTTTGCATCGTGGCCGCGGGGAGCACCGCCCTCCTCGTCGTCGTAGGCCGTTCGTGAAACGGCCACGATATCCGGCCCGTCGAACTGCCAGTCCACATATTGAAACGCGTGGCGAACCGGGTCCGGATTCGACAGCACAATGCGCTCCACCCGCCACTCGTGCAGATCCTTGGAGGACATGAGGGCCAGCGTGTTGCGCACTGAAGCGGGGTCAGTCGCCGACCGGCTGTATCTGGCGAGGGCCGGGTTCGACAGAGTCCAGTATCTCCGGCTCTTGCGGTCGTAGCGTATGGTGAACTTCTTGGCCCCGCCCGGAAAATCGACCAGACCTTCGAAGTGCAATTCGCCGCTCCCCACCTTCACGATGGCCGCCTTCTCCACGTCGTCTACCCGCAGGATGTCGAGAAGCGACCCGTCCGGCCCGATCACCGCGTTGCCCTCCAACCAGTGTTTCCCCGCTCCGGCGTCCGCTGGAAAGCGAAGCCGCGGCGTCATCGTCCAATTCTTCGGATCCATCAGGTCTGCCTTCACGGGCGCCGAAAGCATGAGCGCTTCGAAAAAGCCCCAGGGCCCTGGCGGATGGTACTCCATCGCTCGCCACAGCCTGCCGTCTTTTTGCACAACGGGCACCGGCGCCGTGTGGTAATTCGCTTCCGGGCTGAGGAAAGACGGAGCGCTCCAGGTGAGGCCGCCGTCCGCCGATTTCCGGATCACGACCCGCCCGTACTCACACGTCGTGCCCATCAGGTAGACGGCGTCGCCGTGAACGAACAGGTTCGACCAGAATTGATCGCCCATCTCGGCCGTCTTCCGCCACGAACGCCCCCGGTCGCCGGACCGGAAGACGCGCGTCACCCCCGATGTGGACTGCGTCGAACCCCGCCCGAACAAGTCGTGCGAAGCCAGATAGTCGCCATTCGGCAGAATCACGATCGACGGCGATCCGATGTACCGTGCCCCCGCCGGCGGTTCGTGATCGATCACGACACCCGGAGGCGCCGGCGCAGCCGCCAGCATCAGAAGCGCGATCATCGTCCCATGAGTCATGCTTCCAGCTTGCCAAAGAAAACGGCTCGATTCACGCGGCCCGGCCCGCAGCCGGTCACCGGGCAATGACATTTCTATTTTCTTTAAATATAGAGACTTGAAGAATTTGATTTCAGAGTCCGGTTGGGCTTCGTCCTAGTTTGAAATCAGGAAAAATCGCACGTAACGCGGCGGTTTCCTGAAGCGAACAATGTCAACGGACCCGATTATCATTATTTTGACCGGCCTGTGGATGTTCTAAGCTGACCTGAAAGCCCCCCCTCGCGTTCCCACAGACGCGCTCACGAAAATACCCCATTTGCGGGGATGCCAATCACACGGTGAAAGCTGGTACTATTCTTTGGGGATATTCCGTACGGAATATCCCCAAAGAAAGCCAGAATTCTGTTTTTTTGGTGGGCCCACGGAGCGGATATTCTTGAAAACAGCCAGAGTTCTGGCTTGTTGCCTCCTTCTCATCCCTCTGGTCGGTACGGGACTGAAGTCCGATCCGAAAGCCAGGGCGAAGCCCCTGCCCGGTACTACGGAGGACAACGACCAGCGAAAGCGTCTGCAGGCTGAACTCGTAGCCGGGTGGGGACTGTTCAAAGCAGGGCGATACGAACAAGCCCGGAACCAGTTCGAGCGCGTCCGGCGGGTGGCCATCGCATCGGCAGACCCCTACATGGAGACTCGCGCCGTCGCCGATATCGGCGGCTGTTGGTTTGCGCTCCATCGTTACAGGCTCGCGCTCCAGGCTTTTGTGGCAGCGCAAGGTCTGGCGGAAAAACACGGCGACACCAGTGCGGCAGCCGCTCTCGAGGCGAACGTGGCCTCTCTCTATTCCGAAATGGGTGAGCGCGACGCCGCGATTGCCTGGCTGGAAAAGAGCCTCGCCGCATGGACCGGCCAGGAGCGCGCCCGGCACCTTCCCCAGTTGGAGTTTGAAATGGCTTCGTTACGCGCGCGCCAGGGGCGCCTGGGCGAAGCCAGGATGCTGTTCCGGCAAGGGATTGACGCAGCCGCCGCGGCGGGCGACCAGGCCCTGGTGGCGGTCGGCTGCAACAAGCTCGGGGAGGAATTGCTCCGTGCCGGACATCCCGACGCCGCCGAAGCCCCGTTTCTCCAGGCCTATTACATCCGGAAGCTGAATCATTTGCCGCTGGAGGGCTCCTATACCAACCTGGGAACGCTGCGGCTGGCGCAAGGCGACGTGGAGTCCGCTTCGGCGCTGCTCGATCTTGCCGTGAAACTCTGGGAGCGGTCGCCGGGCGCCATGCCTCCTTGGGACGCTTTCCTGGCGCGCGGCGAGGTCCACCTGGCGCAAGCCCATTATGGGGATGCCTTGGCGGATCTGCGAGTCGCAATGCGGCTGGCCCGGGCGTGGCGGTGGTCGCTGCCCGCCGACGACGCCAGCCACGTTGGCGCCGAAGGAATCCTGGACCGGATCTACTCCCGGCTGGTGGAAGCAGGCAACCGGCTCTATCTGCAGACCGGCGATCCTGCCCTGGTCCGGGAAACGTTCGAGGCCGGCGAAGAGAATCGCGCCATGAGCTTGCGGATGCTGGTCCAGGACCGGCAGGAAGCAGAGGCGGACCTTCCGCCCGCGTATTGGGAAGCCGTTGCGCGCCTGCAGCGGGCCGAGGTGCGCGCTCTGCGCGGCGGCGCGCCCGGCGACGGGGAAGAGGTCGGAGCGGCACGGGCCGAATGGATCCGGATGGAGGCCTCGCTGTCGCCGGACCTGGAGCCGCTGCCCACCGAGTTGCTGGGAGCATTGCGCGCCAGGCTCGATTCCGACACGGCCCTGCTGAGCGTGCGCCTGGGCGGCTCCGTTTCCTGGATGTGGGCGGTGGACCGGGCCGGGGTGTCGCTCTATCGCCTGCCGCCGCGGGCGGCGATCCAGTCCCTGGCGGAAAGCGCGGGGCGCGCCATTCGCGAAAACCAGGCGGGTTCCGATGCCCCGTTCCGCCTCTACAAGATTCTGTTCGAGCCGCTGGCGGACCGCTTCCGGAACAAAGCGCGCTGGCTGCTGGCTCTGGATCCCGGCCTGCTCGACCTGCCTGTGGCGGCGCTCCAGGTGGAAGGCGGACCGCGCCCGGTGTACGTCGCGGAGCGCCACGTGGTCCAAGCGATACCCGGCGCCGGCTTCTGGCTGGAGACCACGGCGCGGCGAAACCGCACCGGGAAGGCCGGCCTCTTCCTGGGAGTGGGTGACCCGATTTACAATACGGCCGATCCGCGCCTGCCGCACGCCGCGCCATACCGGAAAGCGGCGCGATGGGCACTCTTCGCCGATACCCTCCCGCAGAACGCTGCTTCGTCACTGCCGAGGCTCGTGGAGAGCGGAGCCGAAGTGGAGCAGTGCGCGCGTGCCTGGCAGGGGGACAGCATCCTGCTGAAGGGTCCGGACGCATCTGCCGGCAAGGTGCGCGACGCGCTGCGGCGCGATCCGGACGTAGTCCATTTCGCGGTCCATTTTCTCGAGTCCGCGCCGCCCCGGCCGCACGGGCTGATGGCGTTCGGGTTGGCGAACGGGCGTGAGCCGGAGTTGATCGCTCCGGTGGAGATATCTCACTGGCGGACCAGCGCCCGCCTCGTGGTGATGAGCGGCTGCGAATCCGCGGCGGGAGCGGCGCTTCCGGGCACGGGCCTCATGGGATTGACCCGGGCATGGCTGACAGCGGGGGCGCAATCCGTGCTGGCCAGCCGTTGGGCCACTCCGGATGAAGACGGTGCGTTGTTTGCGGCCTTCTACCGGGAACTCGGCGCGGGGCCGCGAATGGATGCGGCGGCCGCGCTCAGCCGGGCCCAAACCCGCATGATTCGCGAAGCCGGATGGCGGGCTCGACCCGCCTATTGGGGGGCATGGTTCGTGGTGGGTAACGAATGAGCTTCGAGACCCAGCACGACGTCGATGTCAGGCCCGTCGCCGCCGAGCCGTCCTGGACCGACCTGGTACGCGGCGTTCAGGCCGGGGACCCGGCACGGATTCAGGAACTCTACGAGGTCTTCTCGAAAGGCGTCCGCTATCAGTTGTACCGCCAGCTCGGTCCTCAGGATTTGGACGACCGGGTGCACGACGTCTTCCTGATCATCATGCAGTCGATCCAGCGCGGCGATCTGCGCGAGCCCGAGAGGCTCATGGGTTACGTCCGCACGGTGGTTCGCCGCCAGGTGGCCGCGCATATCGACCTGACCGTGCAGGCGCGGCGCAACCAGACCGAACTGGAATACGGCATGGTATTGTCGGATCACCGGCCGAGCGCCGAACGCCGCCTCATCGATCAGCAGCACCACGACCTGGCGCTCCGGGTTCTCAACAGCCTGCACCAGCGCGAGCGGGAGGTGCTGATCCGCTTCTATCTGAAAGAGCAGAGCGCCGAACAGATCTGCCGCGAGATGGACCTTACGGCGACGCAGTTCCGGCTTACCAAGTCGCGAGCCAAAGCGCGGTTCAGCGAACTGGCCAAGAACCGTCTCTCCCGCCGCAACGGTTTCCGCCCGTAGAAGCGGTCTTCCGGCCCGTTCCAGACCGGACGACTCTGGTACCATTCCACTTTATGAAGTCCCTCCGGATCGCTACCCTGCTCGTTTTTCCCCTGCTGATGCTGGCTCAGCAGGGAGATCTATACCGTGAACTGCGTTTCCGCCTGGTCGGTCCGTTTCGCGGCGGCCGCTCCGTGGCAGTGGCTGGCGTGCCCTCCCAGCCCAACACTTACTACTTCGGCGCGGTGGGCGGAGGGGTTTGGAAGACCACGGATTCCGGTGCCAACTGGTCGCCCGTCTCCGACGGCTTTTTTAAGACCTCTTCCGTGGGCGCGCTGGCGGTAGCCGGTTCCGACCCCAACATCATCTACGTGGGGATGGGCGAGGCGTGCGTCCGCGGCAACGCCTCGAACGGCGACGGCGTCTACAAGTCCCTCGACGGCGGAAAGACCTGGCGCCACATGGGGCTCGACCAGACCTACCACATCGGCGCGGTGCGGGTACATCCGAAGAATCCCGACATCGTTTACGTCGCCGCGCTGGGACACCTGTGGGGGCCCAATGAAGAGCGCGGTGTCTACCGTTCCACCGACGGCGGCGCCACCTGGAAGCAGGTGCTGACACGCGGGCCGGACGCCGGGGCGGTGGATCTGGCAATGGATCCGGGCAACCCGCGCGTGCTCTATGCCAGCTTCTGGCAGGTGCGCCGCAACCCGTACCACTTCGATAGCGGCGGCCCGGGAAGCGGACTATGGAAATCCACCGACGGCGGCGACCACTGGACCGATATTTCGCGCGCCCCCGGACTGCCGCGCGGCGTGTTGGGAAGGATCGGTGTGACGGTATCCCCGGCGAATCCGGATCGTGTCTGGGCCCTGGTGGAAGCGGCCGATGGCGGCGTATTCCGCTCCGACAACGCCGGGCGCACCTGGACCAAGGTGAACGACCAGAATATTCTTCGCCAGCGGGCCTGGTACTACTCCCACATCTTCGCCGATCCCCAGAGCGCCGACACGGTCTATGCCCTGAACACCGGCATGTACCGCTCCATCGACGGAGGCCGCACATTCACCCCGATCCGCACGCCCCACGGCGACAACCACGACCTGTGGATCGCGCCCGACAATCCGCAGCGCATGATTGAATCGAACGACGGCGGCGCGAATATCACGAGCGACGGGGGCCACACCTGGTCGAGCATCATGAACCAGCCGACCGCGCAGTTCTACCGCGTGGCGCTGGACAACGACTTTCCTTATCACATCTACGGAGCGCAGCAGGATAACAGCACGGTCCGCATCGACAGCCGCACCGCCGGTTTCGGCATCACCGAGAGCGACTGGTACGACGTGGGCGGCGGCGAGAGCGGCTGGATCGCCCCCGATCCGCGCGATTCCGAGATCGTCTACGCCGGCTCCTACGACGGGCTGATCACGCGCCAGGACCACCGCACGGGCCAGAGCCGGAACGTCAACGCGTGGCCGGACAACACCATGGGGTATGGAGTCGAGGCCATGAAGTACCGCTTCCAGTGGAGCTACCCCATCGCCTTCTCGCCGCACGATCCGAAGACCCTGTATATCGGCGCCAATGTGCTGCTGAAGAGCACCAACGAAGGCCAGAGCTGGGAGGCGATCAGCCCCGACCTGACGCGCAACGACAAGTCGAAGATGGGGACCTCGGGAGGTCCGATCACACAGGACAACACCAGCGTCGAGTATTACTGCACGATCTTCACCTTCATGGAATCGCCGGTCACCAAAGGTCTCATTTGGGTCGGCTCGGACGACGGGCTGGTGCACGTCACCCGCGACGGCGGCAAGAACTGGTCCAACGTCACGCCCAAGGACCTGCCGGAATGGAGCCAGATCAACTCCATCGACGCTTCGGCCCACGACCCGGGCACCGCCTACGTTGCGGCAACGATGTATAAGTCCGACGATTTCCGGCCGTACCTTTACAAGACCACCGATTACGGTAAGACCTGGAAGAAGATCGTCAACGGCATTCCGGACCATTCGTTCACGCGGGTGGTGCGGGAGGATCCCAATCGCAAGGGTCTGCTGATCGCCGGCACGGAGTACGGCCTGTACATCTCGTTTGACGACGGCGAAACCTGGAAGCCGTTCCAGCTCAATCTGCCCGTCACGCCGATCACCGATGTGGCTTTCCAAAAGCGCGAGAACGAACTTGTGGTCGCGACCCAGGGCAGGTCGTTTTATGTGCTCGACGATGTGCCGATGCTCTACCAGTTGAATGACGGCATTCCAAACACCGAGGTGCACCTGTTTCAACCCAAGGACGCTTACCGTTTCGGCGCGGGCGGCCGCGGCGGCGGAGGCCGCGGAGCGGTCCCGGGTGTGGGCCAGAATCCTCCCGCCGGCGCGGTGGTCTACTACTGGCTGAAGGACCGGCCGAAGGGGGAAGTAACCCTCGAATTCCTGGACGCCTCGGGCAAGCTGGTGAAGAAGTTCTCCAGCAAGGAAACTCCCCGCCCGCAGACCGGGCCTGAGGATGGCGAGGAGAATCCCTTCCGCGGCGCTCCCCCCGCGCGCCTCACCGCACAGGCCGGCATGAACCGTTTCGTATGGAATTTGCGCTATCCGGACGCCGTGACCTTTCCCGGCCTGATCATGTGGGCGGGCAGCGTGACCGGGCCGCGCGTGGCCCCCGGCAAGTACCAGGTGCGTCTGACCACCGAAGGCAAGACTGAGACGCAGAGCTTCGAGGTGAAGAAGGACCCGCGTCTCGATACGACGCCCGACGATTACGCCAGGCAACTCTCGCTTTCCCTGCAGATCCGGGACAAGCTCTCGGAAACCAACGAGGGCGTCGTCCGCATCCGCGCCGTGCGGAAACAGCTCGAAGATTACGCGAAGCGCGACGACAAGCGGGTGGCGGACGCCGCCGAAGCGCTGATCAAGCGGCTCGCCGCCGTCGAGGAAGAGCTGTATCAGACCAAGAACCGCGCCAGCGAGGATCCGCTCAACTTCCCGATCAAGCTGAACAACAAGCTGGCCCACGTGCTGAGCGTGGTGCAGTCGTCCGACAACCGGCCTACCGACCAGTCGTACATGGTTTACGAGGACCTGGCCACGCGGGTGAACGCCCAGTTAAAGACGTTGAACTCGCTGATGACCACCGACCTGGCGGCGTTCAACAAACTCATTCACGATTCGAACGTTCCGGCGGTGCAGGCGCCGAAGGGAGCCGCGGGGGCGCCGGAATAGATCCGCCAGTTGGGGCAAATCCTGAAACAAATGCGGTGAATCTGCGTCTCTTCTGTTGAAGAGCCGTGCCCAATTCTCGAAAACTGCGTCTCAGCGCCTCCTTTTGGGAGGCCACCCGCATCGCCCTCGACTCGCTGCGCACCAATAAGTTGCGCAGCTTCCTGACTTTGCTGGGGATTATCCTGGCGACCACGACGCTGATCGCGGTGACTGCGCTGATCCACGGGATGAACCTGTATATCGCCGATAAGGTCTCGAACATGGGCGCCGACGGCTTCCGCATCGTGCGCATGGCCTGGTTCGGCCCCTGGGATCCGAAGAAGTTCTTCGAGATGCAGAAGCGGAATCCGCAGATCAAGCCCGATGAATACGAGTTCCTCAAAGACCAGGCGAAGCTGGTGAAAGACGTGGGAATGATGACCCAGCGCCGCGCCCGGGTCGTTTACAAGGGTGAATCGATGGAGGACGTGAACCTGCAGGGGGTCACCGACAACATCCCGGCGATCAATAACGTGCAGGTAGAAACAGGCCGTACGATCACTTACGAAGAAGTCCGCCGCCACGCGCCGGTTGTTTTCATCGGAGGCGATGTGCGCACCAAGTTCTTCGAGGGTAGGGACCCGATCGGCAAGTCGATTTCGATCCAAGGCGACCCTTATGAGGTGGTGGGTGTGGCGAAATCGCTGGGGAGCGTCTTCGGCAACTCGCAGGACAACTTCGTCATGATCCCGATCGCGAGCTATTTCAAATCATACGGAAGCCAGAACGGGATCTCCATGGTGGCTAAAGCCATCGACCAGCAGCATTTGCAGGAGGCGCAGGATGAAGCCCGCGTGCTGCTTCGGGCGTATCGCCACCTCGGTCCAACCCTGGACGACAACTTTTCGATCTTCGCGTCCGAGACCATTGTGAGCCTGTGGGAACGGCTCACGGCGGCGATTTCGGGGATGGCGGTAGGGATCGTTTCAGTCTTCATGGTGGTGGGCGGCATCGTCATCATGAACATCATGCTGGCGGTGGTGACGGAGCGGACGCACGAGATCGGCATCCGCAAGTCGCTGGGGGCGCGGAGGGCCGATATCCTCAGCCAGTACCTGGTGGAGTCGGCGGTGCTGGCGGGCGCGGGCGGCCTGATCGGCGTGGGCGCGGCGTGGTTCCTGGCGATCGTAGTGCGCAGCCTGACTTCGGTACCGATGGCGCTGCCGTGGTCCTCGGTCGTGATCGGGGTGGGCCTCTCCGCCACGGTCGGATTGTTCTTCGGGATCTACCCGGCCCGCCGGGCATCCAAGCTGGACCCCATCGAAGCACTGAGGGTGGAGAGATAGCCATGACGAAACTGGCTTTCACCAACGGCATCGTGCTGGCGCTCCAGACCATCCGGACGCACAAGCTGCGGGCTTTCCTGACCGTCCTGGGAGTCATCATCGGCACCGGCACGATCATCGGGGTAAGTGCGATCCTGACCGGCTTCGACGCGTCCGTAGCGGGCGTGCTTCGCAGCTTCGGCCCGAACTCGATCATCGTCTTCAAGTTCCCGGTGGGGCCGCGCACCAGCCACCTCAGCGCCGAGGAGCGCACCCGCAAGGATCTGACATACCAGAATGCCGTGGATATCCGCGAACGGTGTAAATCGATCGAGGATGTTTCCACCATGCTGTTTGCCAGCCAGGGCCCGATCAACGTGCACTACAAGGGCAACGACATGTACGACGTCAACCTGTTCGGCGTCGAAGAGGCTTATGCGCGCGGCGGGCAGGTGGACATCCACTTCGGCCGGTTCTTCACCGATGAAGAGAGCCGGCGGCGCATGCCGGTAGCGGTCATCGGGCAGGATCTGGAGAAGGGGCTGTTCGCCAACGTGGACCCGATCGGCAAATCCATCCTGGTGGACGGGCACGAGTTCATGGTGATCGGCACGATGCTGCGGCCGGCCGCATCCTTCTTCGGCGACACGGACCAGCGGGTACTGCTGCCGTACGGCACCATGCAGAAGATGTATCCCAACGCCCGCGAAAATGCCATCGTCGTGACCGCCAGGGCCGGCATGCTTTCCGAGGCGCAGGACGAGATTCGCACCGTGCTGCGGATCGACCGCCGGGTGCCCTATGACAAGCCCGACAACTTCGCCCTCTCTACCGCCGAGCAGATGGTCTCCGATTTCCGCCAGATCACCGCGGTGACCTTCCTGGTGATGGCGGTGCTCAGCTCGATTGGGCTGCTGGTGGGTGGCATCGGAGTGATGAACATTATGCTGGTGTCGGTGACCGAGCGGACGTACGAAATCGGCATCCGCAAGGCGATCGGCGCGCGGCGCGCGGACATCCTGATGCAGTTCCTGCTGGAAGCCGCCTCGCTCACGTTCATGGGCGGCCTGGCCGGAATCGCGTTCGGCTGGCTGATCTCGCTGGTCAGCCGGCTGGTGTTCACATCGATCCCCGCCAGCGTTCCGCTCTGGTCGGCGGTCATGGGGATCGTGGTCTCGGTGAGCGTCGGGCTGTTCTTCGGGATCTGGCCGGCGAACAAAGCCGCCCGCCTCGACCCGGTTGTGGCGCTCCGATACGAGTGAGCGGCCTCACTTTTTCATGAACTGCAGGTACGCGCCGTTCTTGTACGTGCTCCACGGCTGGAACCCCCGTTCCCGGTACAACTGGTAGGCGAAATCGATGTTGGCTCTGCAATCGAGCAGGTCGCGCAGGTTGAGCCCGGGGCGTTCGAGGTGCACGGTGTTGATCTGAAAGTAGCCCCAGTCGAGCGTTCCATCGGTGTTGTAGTGGTAGATCTCGCACTTCCCCTGGGGGTTTTCGGCGCGCTGGATGGCCAGTGCCACGCGGCAGTCGGAGCCGAACTTGCGGCAGGCGTACTGTTGCCACGCCGAAAGCCGGCGGCCGTTCTGATCGGCCTGCGCTGCGGAGGCATCGCCCGAAATGACGCGTTCGGCCAGCACCACCGGCCATTGAAAATGAAGGCGGACCGGCGACTGAAAACTTACCGTGTAATTCTCGTGAAACCACCGGCCCGCCGCAAACAATACTGCTCCCGCCAGCAC
This sequence comes from Bryobacterales bacterium, assembly GCA_963778675.1. Lineage (GTDB taxonomy): Bacteria > Acidobacteriota > Terriglobia > Bryobacterales > Bryobacteraceae > CAWCDJ01. The sequence goes on along the minus strand of CAVZVI010000011.1, from coordinate 1,518,065 downwards.
AAGAACGATCAGAACTTCCGAAGCGAGTGAGACCCGGGCAGGCGCTTTGCTCGCCCGCCGGGACTTTCTGCGGCTTCTCGGCCTGGCTGCCGGCGCGGTGCGGGAATTCGCGGAACCCAATCGAACATCATCTCATCAGACGGGCAGCGCGTCACCTGGCCCGGCCGCCTGGCCGATGGTGAGCGAGTCGGTACGGACCTTGTCCCAATCCCGAAGCACGAAGCCGTGCGCGTCGAAGAAGGCCCGGATCCGCGCCGGATTCCAGCCGACGATGTCTTCGAGCACCGGCACCAGTACGCTCAGGGCGTCGTCGCTCAGAACCGTGCGCGATGCGATCTGGGTGATGAAGCGGTTTTCCGAGACCGCAATGGTCAGTCCGGACAGCCGGTTGACGTGCAACATCACGTGGACGTCAGAGCTCCCGTCGCCGACATAGACTACACGATCGGCGCTGAGCATTAAGCTGGTTCGCAGCTCATCGAGTACCGCCACCTTGCCGTAACCGGCGGGAACACGCACGATCGACTGGATTTCGCCGCTCGCCGGATCGTAGCGGAATTGCGTGCCGAAAATGTGATCCTCGGGGACGATGCCTTCGAGCGCCGACTGGATAACCTCCTGCGGCGCCGCCGAAACCACGTAGAACGAGAAGTGGTGGCCGTCGATACCGGCGAGCAACTGCGACAACATCCGGATGTTTTGCTTCAGGCGAATGCGCTTGCCCACCTCTACCAGGTGCTCCCGGCGCACTTTCCGGTATTCCGGGTCGTGCAGCAGCAGGTAGGCCAGTTCGCCGCCCTGTTGGACGAGATGAATCTGCGAGAGTCCGCCGATCCGCTCGGCGAAGCCGCCGACTCCCAGCAGTTCGCTCAACACGATTCCCGAATCGTGAAAACTCAGAGTCTGGTCGAAGTCGCTGACCAGCAGGTACTCCTTCGGTTTGTTTTCCCACTCTGGCATAGGTCTGTCTCCTTTCGATTTTTCCTTTGCGAAGTCCATCCGCTGCGGCGAGGCAGAACGAGGCCGCGGTCACCGGCCTTAGAGTCTTGGATGTGCGGGCGGCGTGCCGGTTACCAGCACCGGGCAGAAAGCTGAGATGTCAGGATGTCTGCCGGCGGCCCGAAGAGACCAGCGCGGCGGCGGCGACAATCACATTGGCGGCGATCACCGGAAAGGCATGCAGGGCAACTCCATAGACAATCCACAAACAGGCAGCGGCAGCCTGAATGCGGCGCAGGACGGCGGGCTGGCGGAAGAAATAAGACGTCGAAAACACGGCGGTCGCGATCCAACCGATGGTATCCAGCATACCTGTCATTGGATGGGACTACGCTGCGCCAAGTTGCCATATTCCGGCATAAAGCTGTAATATCAGAAAACATGGCCCGGCGCAGCTTCAGCGCGGAACCGCACGCCCCCAAGTACCGGCAGGTCTTCGAAACGCTTTCCAGGGATATCCTCTCCGGGAAATACCTCCCCGGCCAGAAATTCCCGAGCGAAGCGGCTCTGGTGCAGCAGTTCCGCACCTCCCGCATCACGGTGGGGCGCGCCATGCGGGAACTCGCGCAACGGGGGCTGGTGGAGCGCATCGCCGGGTCGGGCACGTACGTCCGCGACGTACATCCGGCGGAAGACGGCCTGGTGTTCGGGCTGTTGATCCCGGACCTGGGACGCACGGAGGTCTTCGAACCGATCTGCCGCGGCATCGCTGCCGCCCCGCAGGCCAGCCGCCACGCCCTGCTATGGGGCCACGCCGCGGCGGAGCAAGCATCGCCCGGGGAACAGGCGCTACAACTGTGTGAACAGTACATCCGGAAGCGGGTGGCCGGCGTCTTCTTCGCTCCTCTCGAAACCGGAGGCCATGTCCGCGAGACGAATCTCGCGATCGTTTCCCAGCTCGAGGCGGCACGCATCCCGATCGTCCTGCTGGACCGCTGCGTGGCGCGGTATCCGGACCGGGTTCCGCACGACCTGGTGGGGATCGACAACCGCCGCGCCGGCTACATGGCCACCGGACATCTGCTCGATCTCGGGGTGCGGCACGTGGCCCTGGTGGCGTATGCCGGGAGTGCGCCCACCGTACAGGCACGCATCGCGGGATTTCGCGAAGCGGTGCTGGCAAACGGCGTCGGGCTCGAGCGCGGTCCGGTCTGGCAACTGGAGGCGATCACGGAAGAGACCGTCCGCCCCATGCTGGGCCACAAGCCGGAGGGCCGTGGGTTCATTTGCGCCAACGACCGCACGGCGGGACACCTGATGCAGGTTCTGCTGGCGATGGGCTATCGCATTCCGGCCGATATCCGGATCGTCGGCATCGACGACGTGGAATACGCGAGCCTGCTGCCCGTCCCGCTGACTACCGTGCATCAACCCTGCCGGGAAATCGGCGAGGCCGCCATGGCCGCCATGCTCGACCGCATCGAGCGGCCGAACGGGTTCGTGCGCGACATCCTGGTGGAGTGCTATCTCATCATCCGCCAGTCTTGCGGGGCGGAGCTCACTCCACGCGCAAAGCGATGACCGGATCGATGCGGGTCGCCCTCCGCGCGGGGATGAAGCCGGCCGCCAGCGCCACCAGCGCCAGCAGCAGGGAGACCACGACGAAAGTCCACGGGTCGGTCGCCTTGACGCTGAATAGCAGGCTGGAGAGCAGGCGGGTCAGCGCGAGCGCGCCGGCCACCCCGGCCGCGAGCCCGATGGCGGTGAGCAGCATGCCCTTGCCGAGAACCAGTTTGAGCACGTCGCCTGCGCTGGCGCCGAGCGCGATCCGCAGACCCATGTCGTGGGTGCCTTGCGCCACGGCATAGGACATCACGCCGTAGATCCCCAGCGCCGCGAGGATCAACGCCACCAGGCCGAACACGCCGATCAGCCAGGTCTGTACCCGCGATTGCGACAGGGAATCCACGACCACCTGGTCCATCGTCTTCACCGAGGTCACGGGCATGTCGCGATCGACCTGCGCCAGTGCCGCGCGGGCCGCCTGCGTCAGGCCGGAGGGGTCCGCTTCGGTGCGCAGCGCCAGGATGCCGCTGGGCCACGGACTCTGCAGCAGCGGCACGTAGATCACCGGGACGCCGTCGCTGTTCAACCCGCCGAACTTGACATCGCGAATCACGCCGACGATCTCCCAGGCGATCGGCGGCCCGAGCTGCGTCTTTCCGGTTACCAGCTCTTCCACCAGCAGGCGCTGCCCGATCGGCTCCTCTTTCGGCAGATACTTCTTCACGAAGGTCTCGTTGACCACCGCCACCGGAGGGCCGTTTTCGTTATCGCGCTCCGTGAAGACGCGGCCTTTCGCCAGGCCGATCCCCATGGTGCGGAAGTAGCCGCTGCTCACGAGCTCGTAAGGCGCGCCGGGCGCTTCGGAGATCGGCACCTGCGGGTGGCTGGCGATCTGGAAGGGCATGCCGAACGCGGATCCCTGCAGCGGCAGGCTCATCGAGATGCTGGCGCTGCGCACTCCGGGGATCGCGCGTACCCGGTCGAGCACCTCCCGGTAAAACTGGCGCACGCGGGACGCGCCCGGGTAGCGGCCTTCCGCCATGGCGAGGCGCATGGTCAAGACGTGATCCGGGCGAAACCCCGGATTCACGTTGCGCATGGCGGAGAGGCTGCGGATCATGAGCCCGGCACAGACCAGCAGCACCAGCGAAAGGGCGATCTCGGCGGCCACCAGGACGTTGCGGAACCGGGCCTGTCCGGAAGTGCCGCGCGAGCCTCGGCCGCCTTCTTTCAGAATGTCGTGCAGATGGAACCGGGTGATGCGCCACGCGGGAAACAGCCCGAAAAGAATACCGGTGATGATGGAAAGCCCGAGGGCGAAGGCCAGCACCCGGAAATCGACTGCGATTTCGGAGAAGCCGGCCAGCAGTTGGGCGGGAATGAGAGCGTGCATCGTCTTCACCAGCAGGAAAGCCAGCAGCAGGCCCATCACACCGCCGGCAACCGCCAGCAGGACGCTTTCCGTGAGCAGTTGCGCCACCAGGCGGACCCGCGCCGCCCCCAGCGAGGCACGCACCGCCATCTCGCTCTGGCGTGAGGCTGCCTTGGCCAGCAGCAGGTTGGCCACATTTACGCATGCGATGAGCAGCACGAACCCGACGGCGCCGAACAATACCAGCACCGCCTGGCGTTCGTTTTCCACCGCCGCCTCCTGCATGGATTGCACGAAAACGCCCCAGCCCTTGTTCGATTTCGGGTACGCCCTTTCGATGTTCCTGGCGATCCCGGCCATTTGTGCCTGCGCCTGCGCCAGCGACACGCCGTCTTTCAGGCGGCCGATCGGGATCATGAAGTGAAAGTCACGGGTGGCTTTGGCACGGTCGAGCGCCAGCGGCACCCACATCTCCGGAGTGAAGAAGAACCGGAACCCGGCCGGCATGACCCCGATCACGGTGCAGGGTTCGCCATCCACCGTGAGGGAGCGGCCGATGATCTGCGGATCACCGCCGAATCTTCGCTGCCAGAGGGCATGGGCGATCACAGCGACGCGCGGCGCGCCGGGCCGGTCTTCTTCGGCGGAAAATCCACGGCCGAGCGCCGGGTGGACGCCGATCATGTCGAAAAAGTCCCACGAGGCCCGCACGCCGTCCACGCGCTCCGGCTGGTCTTTGCCCGACAGATTGAAACTGCCGAACGTCATCCCCACCAGGTTTTGGAACGCGTGGTTCTGCTCGCGCCAATCGAGAAAATTCGCCGCCGAGACGCTGTTCTGCCGCCCTTTCGGTGGCTTTTCCCACACCAGCACAAGGCGATCGGCGTGTGGATATGGCAGCGGCCGCAGGAGAATCGAATCCACCACGCTGAACATGGCCGTGTTGGCGCCGATCCCCAGCGCCAGGGTCAGCACGGTGATTGCGGTAAACGCCGGATTCTTCCGGAGCATGCGCAGGCCGTAGGCAAGGTCCTGCCACAAACGGGCCATCGAGGGGCGGAGCGACATTGTTAACCCCCAAGAGACATATTACGCTCCGCAACCCTTTTTGTTTCGTCGCCCGGAGGCATGGGTGGCACGGCACCGGCAGGTAATGCCCGTTCCGTACTAAAACCTGCCCTGTACCAGTGGCACTTTCAAACGGACCGCTGACGGCACCATACTCAGATTTCGATGCACAGGAGCCCCGATATGCCGATCGACCAACTGTCGCTCGATCGTTATCGCCCGATGTTCCGCCTGCTCTCGGCCGGTGATATCGAATTCATGCGCGCCTGTCCCGGCTCGACCCCGCGCCTGGTTCGCAAATTGCGCGAGCGGCGCGCCCGCATCCTGCGTGAGTATCTGCGTTCTCTCGCCGCCGATTTTCGGGAGATTTGCCAGGAAACGCGCGCCCTGATCGTGAGTTCGCCGTACGACCGCCCGGCGCTGGCGATCACGCTCCTTCGCGGGCAGTTGGATTTTGCCCGCAACATGGCGGCTGTGCGGATCCGTCTGGCTCTGTACCGGTTTGGAATGGCGCGGGTCGAACTCGGCTCGCTCCTCTACCAGTTCGACGCGGCGCGGCTGCATCTCCGCGAACTCGTCCCTTCGGCGGGTTAAGCTGCCGCGGGGCTGTCGCTTTCCTGCTCTTCGTAGAGGTATCTGGTCACCTGGTGCTTCCACCACCGCCGGATGCTTAGCGTCGCAGCGTGGATTTCGTCATCGTGTTCCACCAGGCAGATGGGGCACTCGTTCCCGTCGGTCTCGGATTCCTCGAACATCGTGGGGTTCTCCTAGAATGCCAGGATAGGACCGGAGCCCGGCCCTGACAAGCCCGCAGTGGTAAACGCTACCGTATACACTTCGGTTACGGTACTTTCCCGACTATCGGATATCCAAATCACAATATGTAACGGCTCAGGTCCTGGTCCTTAACGATATCGGCCAACTGCTTTCGCACGTAGTTCGAGTCCACTTTCACCGTCTTTTTCTTGAGGTCCGGACCTTCGAACGATACTTCCTCCAGCAGCTTTTCCATGATCGTGTGCAGCCTTCGCGCCCCGATGTTCTCCGCCCGCTCGTTCACCGACGCCGCGAACTTCGCCACTTCCTCCAGCGCGTCGTCCGTGAGCACCAGCTTGATGCCTTCGGTCTCGAGCAGGGCTGTGTACTGTTTCGCCAGCGCGTTCTTCGGCTCTTTGAGGATGCGGATGAAATCTTCCACCGTGAGGGACTTCAGCTCGACACGGATCGGAAACCGCCCCTGCAACTCCGGGATCATGTCGCTCGGCTTGGAAACGTGAAACGCCCCGGCCGCGATGAATAGAATGTGATCCGTGCGCACGAACCCGTACCGCGTGTTCACCGTCGTCCCTTCCACAATCGGCAGGATGTCGCGCTGCACGCCCTCGCGGCTCACGTCCGGCCCGTGCCCCGATTCCCGCCCGGCGATCTTATCGATCTCGTCCAGGAAGATGATCCCGCTCGATTCCACGCGCTCCAGCGCTACGCGCGTTACCTGGTCCATGTCGATGAGCTTCTGCTCCTCTTCCTGCACCAGGTAATCCAGCGCCTCCGCCACGCGCATTTTGCGCCGGCGCGTCTTCTGGCCGAAAAGGCTGGGCAGCATGTCTTTGAGATTGATGCCCATCTCTTCGATTCCGGCGTTGGTCGTGATCTCGAACGTCGGCCCGCGATCCTTCACGTCCAGTTCCACCAGCCGCTCGTCGAGTTTACCCTCGCGCAGCCGCTCCCGCAGTTTCTCGCGAGTGCGCTCGGCGCTCTCGCTCGGTTCGAGTTGCGGCGGCATCAGAAGATCCAGCAGGCGTTCCTCGGCGTTGGACTCGGCGCGGTCCGCCACCTCGTCCAGGCGCTCTTCCCGCACCATGTCGATCGCAATGTCCACCAGGTCGCGGATCATCGACTCCACGTCGCGCCCCACGTATCCCACTTCGGTGAACTTGCTCGCCTCCACCTTTAGAAACGGCGAATTCGAGAGCTTCGCCAGGCGCCGCGCCAGTTCGGTCTTGCCGACGCCCGTGGGGCCGATCATGAGGATGTTCTTCGGCATCACCTCTTCCGCCATTTCGGGCGCAAGCTTCTGCCGGCGGATGCGGTTGCGCAGCGCGATGGCCACCGCGCGCTTCGCTTCCGCCTGCCCCACCACGTGCTTGTCCAACTCGCGGACGATCTCCCGAGGAGTCAACTCGTCCAAAATCGGCTCCTCATCCACAGACTGCCCCGGCAGATAGATTACCATCGCCTTACTCCAGTTCCTCGTATGTCACCTGGTCGTTCGTATAGATGCATGTCTTGCCGGCGATCAGCATCGCCTCTTCCGCAATCCGCTTCGCCGAAAGCCGCGTGTTGCGCATCAGCGCAGTCGCCGCCGATAGAGCGAAAGGGCCGCCCGAGCCGATCGCCGCCACGCCATCGTCCGGCTCGATCACGTCGCCGTTTCCGCTCACCAGGTAGGTGCTCTTTGCGTCCGCCACCAGCAGCAGGGCCTCCAGGTGCCGGAGCGCCCGGTCCGTGCGCCAGTCTTTCGCCAGCTCCACTACCGAGCGCGAGAGGTTCCCGTTGAACTGTTCCAGCTTGGCCTCGAATCGCGAAAACAGCGCGAACGCGTCCGCGGTGGATCCCGCGAATCCGGCCAGGATCTTGTCGTTGTACAAGCGCCGCAGTTTCTTGGCAGTCGCTTTCAGCACTTCCTGTCCCAGCGTCACCTGGCCGTCGCCGGCCATTACGACTTTGTTATCGCGGCGGACACAGAGCACCGTCGTCGACCGTATGCGTTCTCTCATTGTTCGTGTGACTTCATTTTATCGCACCCGCCTTCAAGTGCCTCTCCCACATCGCTCCGAACTGCCGGAACGCCTCGGCGCGCTCCTTACCCGCCATAATCCTGACCACTTCCGCTCCCGCCCACACGAAATACGCCGCCACAAAGAAGGGACGGCCCAGGCCCGAAGGCGATAGCGCGAATTGCGCCGCCCACAGCACGAACAACCCGGCCGCCTCCCACCATACCAGCCGCATGCGCACCAGGAACAGCGCGCCCACCAGCGATTGCCCCAGCGTCATGAGCAGTTCCATCTGATGATCGCGGTCCAGCGGAATGGCTGCCGGCGTCCCCAGGCTCAAGGAGTATACGATCGGCAGCATCGCCGCCAGCAGCGTCCACTGGTTGATGTTGCTCGAGACCATGTTCATCAGCGCAATCGAGGACCGCTCCACGGTGCGCGCCCAATAGAACGCCGATACTTTTTCCGGAAACTCGGAAACGAACGGCGCCACCCATTGCACGAAGACGAAATTGGGAACCCCCACCACCGCCGAGAGCGCCAGCAGGCTCGCCAGGAACGGCTCCGCCGTGAAGTAGATCAGCCCGCCGCCCAGCAGGAACAGGCCCGTGATCACCGCGATCCGCGCCCCGCGCGGAGCCGTCACGATCGCCCGCGGGACCGATTCCAGGTCTTCGATCGCTTCCGTCCCCTCCGAGGGCATTCGCTGCAGCAGCGCCAGGTAGGCCGCGTACACCATGATCAGAATCGCCGCGTCCCACAGGTTCAGGGAGCGCTTCCAGCTCACGATCGCAATCCAGGCCATCGAGGCCAGGAGGCCGATCACTTCCACCGACTGCTCGTCCCGCAGGCGGATCTCCCGCAGCGGCCTTTTGTACCGCCGGCGGTGAAACACCGCCGCCGTTCCGTAGATCATCGGCCATCCGAGGCCGGTCAGCAGGCGCAGCGCGCCCGTCAGGTTCGCCATCAGCAGCGGCACCTGCTGCTGCCACGCCAGCACCGCCTCCACCGCGAACTCCGGCAGCGTCTGCAGCCACGCCAGAATCGCCAGCGCGAAGCCCTGCGCGATGAAAAACTGCGCCGATTCAGCGGCCCACGCGATCAGCATGGCCGCCGCCAGAATCGTGGGAGCCGTCCACAGCACGGCATGCGGGGACTCTGGAGGAATCACGCCCACCGCGAGCGCCGCGACCGCGCAGACCGCGATTCTACCGGAATTCGACTTCGCCCTCGCGGCGCACAACCGAGTGTTTCTCAAATTCCGTTCTCTTTTCCGGATAGTCCGTTCGGAAGTGCGCTCCCCGGCTCTCTTCCCGCGCCAAAGCGCATCGGGCGATCAGCCACGCCACCAGGGCTTCGTTACTCACCAGGTGGCCTTCCAGCAGCCGGCAGGCTTCACGCAGCCCCGCCGCCTCCCGCACGATTCCGCACTTCTCCCACGCGATCCCCTGCACATCCGGACCGCATTCCTTCCGCCTCGTGCCCGCTGCCGCGCGCGGCGCTCCGGCTTGCCCGTGCTCCTCCCGCATCGCCCGTCCGGCGCGCGCCCCGAATACCACCCCTTCGAGCAGCGAATTGCTGGCCAGCCGGTTCGCTCCGTGCACTCCCGTGCAGGCAGCCTCGCCCGCCGCGAACAACCCGCGCAGGCTGGTGCGTCCATCCAGGTCGGTCCGCACGCCGCCCATCGCGTAATGCGCCGCGGGAGCCACCGGCGCCCCCTGCTTCTCCAGATCGATGCCGTACTGCAGGCACGTTTCGTAGATCCGCGGAAAACGCCGCCGCGCGAACCCGCGCTCGCGGTGGCTCAAGTCCAGCCAGACGTGCGGTGCGCCGCTGCGCTTCATCTCTTCGGTGATGGCACGCGCCACCACGTCGCGCGGAGCCAGTTCCCCCAGCGGATGGTAGCGGGCCATGAACCGCTCGCCTTCCGCATTCCGCAATTGCGCGCCCTCGCCCCGCAGCGCTTCGGAAAGCAGGAACCGGGGCGCCCCTTCTACGTGCAGCGCCGTGGGGTGGAACTGCACGAACTCGATATCGCCGATCTCCGCCCCCGCCCGGTACGCCATCGCCACACCGTCGCCCGTAGCGACCTCCGGGTTGGTGGTGTTCCGGTACACGGCGCCCAAACCGCCCGTGGCCAGCAGTACCGCCCGGGCGCCGACCGCTTCGTGCAGCCATGCGCCCCGGACCGCGCCGTCTTCCACCACCAGTTCCGTCGTGGCCGCGTGGCTGCGGAACGTCACGTTCTCGAGCGATGCCGCCTTCCGGTAGAGGGTCCGCGCGATCTCGTGCCCGGTCGAGTCGCCGTGCGCGTGCAGCACGCGGTTGCGGCTGTGCGCGCCCTCCCGCGTGAATGCCAGCTTGGCGCCTTCCCGGTCGAACTCCGCGCCCCACTCGATCAACTTCTGGATGGCCGCCGGACCTTCCTCTACCAGGGTCTTAACGGCCGCGCGATCGCACAGCCCGTCGCCCGCGTAGATGGTGTCCTGCTCGTGCAGCGAGACCTCGTCGTCATCGCTCAGCGCCACGGCGATCCCGCCCTGGGCGTATTCGGAAGAGGATTCCCGCAGGCTTTCCTTCGCCACCACGAGCACACGCCCCGCCTGCGACAACTCGATCGCGGCGCGCAACCCGGCGACGCCGGCTCCGATCACCAGGAAATCGGGATTCATCAGCTACTTGCGATCATAACAGGGCAGGTTCAGGCTTCGATGCCGAACGACCCGTAGTGATGCACGGCCGCTTCCTGTTCCTCCACGCCGCGCACCTCCGCCCACCGCGGCCCGCGGCTCAGCAGCCCCGCCATCTCCTCCAGCTTTTTCCGCGGCCCCGCCGCATACACCTCCACCCGCCCGTCGTCCAGGTTGCGCGCATAGCCCGACAACCCCAGTTCCGAGGCCGCCCGCTGCGCGAAATACCGGTAGCCCACGCCCTGCACGCGCCCGCGCACGAACCATCGCCGCGCCTCCATCCGCCTGGCCGCCATGACTTCAGGAAACCATATTTGTTCACCGCCGGGACGCCGGGGCGCCGGGAAAACCAGAAAGGTCTTGATATCCTGTCTCTCATGGAATACGTTCGCCTTGGATCCGCGGGCCTCAAGGTCTCCCGCATCTGCCTCGGTGCCATGACTTATGGCTCCAAAAAGTGGCGCGAGTGGGTGATCGAGGAGCAGGAAAGCCGCCCCTTCATTCGCCGCGCGCTCGAGCTCGGCATCAACTTTTTCGATACCGCCGACATGTACTCGGTCGGCGCGAGCGAAGAGATCCTCGGCCGGGCTCTCAAGGATTTCGCGCCTTCCCGCGACCAGGTCGTCATCGCCACCAAGGTGTTCAACCCCATGAGCGACGATCCCAACGACCGGGGCCTCTCGCGCAAGCACATCTTCCACTCCATCGACGCCAGCCTCCGCCGCCTCGGCACCGATTACGTGGACCTCTACCAGATCCACCGCCTCGATCCCCATACCCCCATCGAGGAGACTCTCCAGGCACTCGGCGACGTGGTCCGCGCCGGCAAGGCGCTTTACCTGGGCGCGTCCTCCATGTTCGCCTGGCAGTTCGCACGGATGCTCTACACGGCCGACCGCCTGGGCCTTCCGCGGTTCGTGAGCATGCAGAACCACTACAACATCGTCTACCGCGAAGAGGAGCGCGAGATGCTGCCGCTGTGCCGCGAGGAGAGCATCGGCGTCATCCCCTGGAGCCCGCTCGCCCGCGGCTTTGTCATGGGGAACCGCCGCCCCGAGGATTTCGGCGACACCGTGCGGGCCAAGACCGACACCTTTGCCCACGGCCTCTATTACCAGCCCTCCGATTTCGCGATCGTCAACCGAATTACGGAGGTCGCGCGCGCCCGCGGCGTGTCGAACGCCCAGATCGCGCTCGCCTGGCTGCTGCAGCAGGAGGGCGTCACCGCCCCCATCGTCGGCGCGAGCAAAATGAACCATCTCGAGGACGCCGTCGCCGCCACCAGCCTGAAGCTCACGGACGAGGAGCGCAAACAGCTCGAGGAGTGCTACCAGCCCCACCCGATCCGGGGGCATGCATGACGCCGGGCGCCCGCAGGATCGCCCTGGTCACCGGCGCCGGCAGCGGCATCGGCCGCGCTTCCAGCCTCGCCCTCGAATGCGCCGGATTCACCGTGGTGCTCGCCGGTCGCCGGGCCGCCGAACTCGCGGAGACCGCGGGGCAATCCGGCGGCCACATGCTGGCTGTCCCCACGGATGTGGGCAAACCCGAATCCGTAGACGCCCTCTTTGCCCGCATTCAAGAGGTCTACGGCCGCCTGGACCTGCTCTTCAACAACGCCGGCATCGGCGCCCCCGCCGTCCCCATGGAGGAGCTCACCTACGAGCAGTGGAGCCGCGTCGTCGCCGTGAATCTCACCGGATCGTTCCTTTGCGCGCAGCACGCCATCCGCATGATGAAGCGGCAGACCCCGCGCGGCGGCCGCATCATCAACAACGGGTCGCTTTCCGCCCACGTGCCGCGCCCCCATTCGGCGCCCTATACCGCCACCAAGCACGCTATCACCGGCCTCACCCGCTCGATCTCGCTCGACGGCCGCGACCACGACATCGCCTGCAGCCAGATCGACATCGGCAACGCCGCCACCCCCATGACCGTGCGGATGGAAGGGATCGAGCCGCGCATGGACCTCGACCACGTCGCCCGCGCGGTGGTCTACATGGCGACACTGCCGCTCGAAGCCAACGTGCAGTTCATGACCGTGATGTCGACCAAAATGCCCTACATCGGCCGCGGCTGAGCTGCCGGGACTATAGTACTATCAGACAGTACCGATCGTTAGTACTAGAAGGGTTGTAGATCGAGAGTCCTTTCGTATAGAATAGCCCTTACGGTCCCGCGAAACTCAGGTTCCAGCTCTCAAACTCCGTTTCCCGCCCGACCGGGACCGTATCCTTTCTCACCGAGGCCGCACGGCTTCTTATTGCCGTACTTCGATCGCAGGAATGTGACTGCTCCGGCTAAGAAGCCGAGGTCGATAAGCAGGAGCAGGGACATATCCGGCTCCGGCATCGCCACGCTCCCGGCTGGTTTGGACGCAAGCTGGTAACTCTGGCCCGAAGGTGTCAGGTCGTGTGCTCCCGGTATTAGTCCATACTTACCGGCGCCTGGTGTATCGAAGCCCCCTGGTTCTGTAAAGCAGGGAGAGCCACAAAGACTGTGGCCGCTGGAAAGTTGACCAACGTCATTGCCGGTTTGCGTAAGTGGCCGGAAGGCGGGTAAGTAAGCCATGCCGGAGTCATCCGTGCGGCTGGTGCCGCTCGGCATCAGCGCGAAGGGGGGCGTCCTTGAGGTTTGCATGCTCGCCGGGGCGCCCGGCGTTTGCCCATCCTGGACTTCAACCGGAGACGGCTGCGGTAGCGGGTTGCTGATATCGCCCTTGTTGTTGCCGGTACTACGAACGCTTCTACTACTGGTGGCCCGCGACCCGCGAATCCGGGCGTGACGCGGGCCCGTGGACGCCACCGTGTAGGCGGGCCGGGAGAGTCCTCCATTAACTAAGACCGCATCGCTGATAGACGAAGCCCTGGATCCACTGGCGAGCCCGAGCGCGCTGAGGCAGATCAAGATAGTCCGGATGTTCATTCGCTCACCCTCCTTGGCTAAATCGCTGTAGGTGTCGCAGTTTCGCAACCAAGTGGGAGTTTCATACAGTGCAATGGAGGAGAAGGTTCGATATTTTACGGCTGCTCAACTAATATGTTCGTGGATTCTTGAAAGGTCCAGCGAATCCCAAAGGTCGAGTGCGAGAGTTTAGATGAGATTACCGTTTTGTCGTCCTGGCCCGGATAGTAGATGTTATGTTGGCGGCTCAGTGGGGCTAGCTATCGCCGCACCCTTCGGACCACCTCGATGGCCGGCGGGCCAACCCCAACGAGCTGGGCCGCCGGATCCGTGGAAAGCTTTGAGGGCATCCTGGTACCATAAAGGCGTCTTTGCGGTGACATGGGGAGGATCTCCGCTCCTCGATCAACCGGCGGCCGTTCCTCGCTGTTCTCTGATTCGTTGTAAGCTGTTGATTTCATGGGCCCGTAGCTCAGGCGGATAGAGCATCTGCCTTCTAAGCAGAGGGTCGCTGGTTCGAGTCCAGCCGGGCCTACCAAGGATTCAACGTGATACGTCGCGTCTCAGCCTCACCCGGAGAAGCGCCGCTTCTGCTTCCGGAATACCGAGCGGAAGCGCTGCCCAGGTTGCCGCTGCGGTCAGAATGGACCAGAGCGAGAATGCGCGAAACTTCCGGCATTCATCCAGGGTGAGTTTCCCGGCCATGGCTGAATCCATGAGAAGCTTGAGACCCATCGCAATCGGCATCGAGGGATGAGTTCGGAAGCGATCCTCCGGACCCATCGCGGCCAGGCAGGCGGTTACCGCATAGCTTGCCAGGCCCAGGAAGGCATCCGGCGCCGCGAGAACCGAGTATGCTTCTCCGGAACCATTCACTTTGCCGGTATTGAAACCTCGCCAGCGGGGCTCCGGCAACTTCTTCAGAATGCCGATCTGGTAGAGAGCGACTGCTCCGAGAACCGCGCATGAGAAGAACGAGAGGCCGATGATGCCGCGACGCCGCTTCAAGAAAGGGCTGTGGCCCTGGCGCAGTTCGCGGCCGAGTTCTTCGGGGGCCGATCGGATTTGCATCAATGTCGCCTCCTCAGCGCTGCGAAGAGTAATCCCGCCAGAATCACGGTCGCGGAAGCCACCAGCCCGCGGTGGCCTACGAGAGTCATGTACTCCAGGTTGATCGAGCTCTGTACGCTGAAAGTCATGGCGCGGTCCCCAAAAATTCCGTGGGCCGCATAGTTGCCATCCTCGACAGGTTCCATCAAATTATCCGGGCGGTCCGGCGACACAGGCTCGGACGTCTGCTGGCCGGAGTAGCCGTTTTTCGCAAGGTACCGATCTGTGAAAGAAGGCGCAAGCTCATTGCCGTAGATCGCTTTCACAGTGGGAAAACCGACGTATACGTCGCGTCGCTTATGTTTGGCGGCCCAGACAATCGCTCGCGCCGCCACTTCGGGTTGAAAGATCGGCGGTACCGGCTGGGGATGCAGCGGCAGACGTGTGCGGCACCAACTGAACTGGGGTGTGTTCATCGCCGGCAGCATCACCGCCGTGATATGTACGGCACTCTTGTCGTGAATGAGCTCCGAGCGGATCGAATCGGTGAACCCCACGATGGCATGCTTGGCTCCGCAATAGGGCGATTGCAGCGGGATGGAACGATACGCCAATGCCGAGCCTACCTGCACAATGGTCCCGCGGTTTCGCGCATGCATGCGTTTCAACGCCGCCATCGTGCCATAGACTTGACCCAGATAGGTGACCTCCGTAGCGCGCTTAAACTCTTCCGGCGTGATCTCGAGGAAGGGTGCGAAGATCGTCGTCATCGCATTGTTGACCCAAATCTCGATGGGGCCTAATTCCCGTTCGACCCGCTCCGCCGCTTGTTCGACCTGTTGCGCATCGGCCACATCGGCCGGCAGGATCAGAGCCTTACCGCCCAATTCCTCGACCTCACGTCTGGTTGCTTCCAGTCGCTCTCGCCCTCGCGCGATCAATCCAAGGTGCGCGCCCCGCCGGGCAAACTCAGCTACGGTAGCTCGCCCCACCCCCGCGGATGCTCCCGTGACGACAACGACCTTTCCGCGATCCGTCTCTTCCATTTCAACCTCTTTCTGATTTGTGATTGCACTGCCTGGTCTTGCGTTCCCAGTGCCGGCCCCCCTAAATACGATGCGCCGGCGGCAGCGGAAGCGCAGCCTTTTCGTCACGAAAGGCTCTTCCGGTGATGACTGGACCTCCCTCTTTGCGGCTGGAAGCACGGCATGCGCACCGCCTCCACCCGACCCGCCGGTAAGGTTCTGGGACGCAAGCACATCCAGGCCGTGGTAAACTAAGGGTATCCATGCAACAAATTCCCGTGAAACTGAGCTTGGAAGAGCTCCAGGCGCTTCTGGAAATGGTTGAAAACCAACTGTTTCGCATGAAGTTCATCGATTCCAAGATGCCGGGTTACAAGCCTAATCCTGAAAGGCAGCGCGCGGCCACCTCGGCCGTCAGCACTCTGCAGGAGGCATTCAAGAGTGCCAAGGGCTTCAAGACCAAAGGCGCGGCCTAGCGATTCGGGCCGTAAGGCACTGCTATCCAACAACCTGGTATGCTCCGTGGATTCCCTGGTCACGGTTCCTGGTAATCCCCGCACCCCCTCAGTACAAGTAGACCTTTCCCCCAGCCGGAAGCTGCCGCAAGATCAGTGTTAGAGACCGGGATAGAGTCCCAGTCACCAAGCGACGGCGGCCCCGCCAGACGACAACTCGGGGCCGCCAGTTCAGGGCAGGCTGCGGCGCAGGCGGATTTGCCGGTCTGGAGATGCTCTATGGCGCTGACCGCTTTGGTCCCTTTCGCCGCTTTCGCGGCGATCGTTCTATGGGCAATAGGTAGTTATCAGAAACACCGGAAAGTCGAGGCCAGGGTCTGCCGCGACGTGCGCCAGGTGCTTGCCAGAATTGCTCCGCTCGCTGATGCGGCAATGATGGAATCCGCGGAGACAGCCGCGGCGCAGCCCGAAGCACAAGGCTGACAAAGGAGTCTCCAATGGGGGAGGATCGAGTCATGTCTCAATACAGTGCGCTCGCCTCGATGGTTTTCATGATGGCGTTTACGCTCATCTTCGACAGCGTGATCCGGCGCCACCGGCAGCGCGACCAGCGGTTGGGATTCCTGCTCAGGCAGTACTGCCTCCGCTCGGCCCTCTAGCCAAACCGCCGCGTATCCTGGCGGCATACTTCTGGTAGCCGAATTGCTCTCGTGCTGGGTAAGCGCAGCATTTTTCAACAGATATGTGTCGTAGGCTGCGCGGTTTACACCAGGGGGAGGGAGTTTTGGCGCTTCAGTTGGGGGAAACCCTTCGGGAACACGAGTTCTTTCGAGGATTGTCCGGCAGCCAATTCGCGGCTTTGGCGGAGATGGCGAGCGAGGTCGCGTTTCAGGAGAACGACGTAATCCTGGAAGACGGGCAGCGCTCGGCGTTTTTCTACCTTTTGCTCTCGGGCAGCGTCGTGGTGGAACTGCGTACGCCGCGCTACGTGGTCGCTGTCCAGGCGCTCGGCCCCGGGCAGGTCTTCGGATGGTCGTCCCTTCTGAACGATCAGGACACCCTCTTCCAGGTGCGCGCCCGCGAAGCGACCGTGGCCCTGCGTTTTGACGGTCCCACCCTCAAGGCCAAGTGCCGCGAGGATTCCGCACTCGGCTGCGAAATCCTCGGCCGCACCCTGCAGGTCGTGGCCGGAAGGGTTCGCGCCACGGAGATACGGTTCGCCGAAATGTGCGGCGTGAGGGTCTGAAGCCCGCCGGACGGAACAAAACGCCGCCCCCCACCGTATGGCCTTTCGATACCAGGAGGCCTTATGTTCCGCCGAACCGCTCCCTTGCTGGCGGGGTTGATTTGCATGTCCGGCTGCGTGGTCGAGACGGCCGGGCCGGTCCACCACGAATTTCAGTCGATCGACCGCGACAAGGTGGAGACCCTGCGGCTCTCCCTGAACATGGGAGCGGGACAACTGAGGGTCGGCAGCGGCACCGAAAAACTCATTCGCGCCGACTTCGGCTACAACATCCCCGCCTGGAAGCCTGAAGTGACATACCACGCCGCCGACGGGCGCGGCGACCTGACCATCCGCCAGCCCCAGACCCACCACGCCAATTTCGGCCACACCGAATACGACTGGGACCTGCGGCTCAACCGTGATGTGCCAGTGGATCTGACGGTGCATTTCGGCGCGGGCCAGGCCAAACTGGACCTCGGCGGCCTTTCGCTGCGGAGCGTCAACGTGGACATGGGGGTGGGCCAGGTGGATATGGATCTGCGCGGGCTTCCCAAGCAGGATTACGACGTTCGCATCAACGGAGGGGTCGGGCAGGCCACGGTGCGGCTGCCCGCGGATGTCGGGCTGGTCGCCGACGCGCATGGCGGCATCGGCGAGATCGAGGTGCACGGCCTGCACAAGGAGGCTGGAGGGCGGTACGTCAATGACGCCTACGGCAGCTCCAAGGTCACCATCCATGTGTCGGTCAACGGCGGCATCGGCTCCATCCGCCTCATCGCCGACTGAACTTCAGCGGTTCCTCAAGCACCCGGCCAGGAAGCCCGCGGCGAACCCGGCCAGCGCCGTAATCGCGAGCACGCGCGGATCGTAAAAAGGGATGAACCGCGCGCCTTCCGGCGTAACTTCCACGACGCCGCAGGGCTGCGCGGTAAGGCGTCCGCCTCCGCCGCCTCCGCTGTGACCCTCCGCGCTGCGATCGCCGCCGCCGGCGCCGAAAGCGTAGCGAATCCTGGCTACCGGAATCACGGTTCGGTTGCCCGCTGTCACGGGCTCTCCGTAAACACTCCTCGCATTGCCGCCGGCGCCGAAAATTTCGCCCAGCGTGCGCGCCAAGTCTGTGTATGCCATGACTCCATTAAGACACACGGCGCCGGCCTCCGCCTCCGGCCGAGCGGCCATGGTATAAGGGATGTCTTTCAGCCTGATCTGTGCGGACTCCAGGCGTGCGGTGAAAGGAGATTCGTATGTCCGACGCAATTCCCCTGCCTGCTCGTCCCAACCTCGAGCAATACAAGAAGCTCGCCAAAGACCTGCAGCACGCTTGCAAGTCCGGCGCCCCGGCCGCAGTCCGCAAGTGGGCCGCGCTCTGGGCGGAAACGCTTGCCCGGCTGCAGGAGATGGAGTTGACTCCCGGAATCAGGAAACAATGCGACCAACAGGCGGAGCGCATCGAACGCCATTGGACGGAGTTCCAAAAGGAGAACGAACACGCGGCCCGATGCGCCCTGGCCGGCGCGCAGTTCTTCCTCGCACGCTCGCACGGTTTCGCAAGCTGGCCGAAGTTCGCCGGCCATCTCGAAGGCCTGGCCCGCGCTCGTTCGCCGGTCTCGAAGTTCGAGGCGGCGGCGGACGCGATCGTCCGAGGCGATTCCGCACAACTCGAGACGCTGCTGCGCGAGAATCCGGAACTGGCAACGGCGCGCTCGACGCGCGAGCATCGCTCGACTCTGCTCCATTACGTCTCGGCGAACGGTATCGAAGACTTTCGCCAGATGACTCCGAAGAACATTGTCGAAATTGCAAAGATGCTGCTGGAGGCGGGCGCCGACGTCAATGCCGAGTCGGATGCTTATGGGGGGCGGTCGACGACCCTTGGATTGACGGCGACCAGTTGCCATCCCGAAGCCGCCGGGGTGCAGATACCGCTGATGGAACTGCTCCTCGCCCGTGGGGCTGTCATCGACGGTCCGGATGGCGGGAACGCGGTCACCGGCTGCCTGCATAACGGGCGCGGCCAGGCGGCCGAGTTCTTAGCGAACCACGGCGCCCGGCTGGATCTGGAAGGAGCGGCGGGCGTTGGGCGGCTGGATGCCGTCAGGAGCTTCTTCAACGACAACGGCAGCTTGAAGCCGGCTGCCACCCGAAAACAGGTGATCGACGGATTCACCTGGGCCTGTGAGTTCGGCCGGACTGATGTCGTAGATTTCCTGCTGAGGAACGGCATCCGGGCGGATACAACGCTCGGGGGTGGCGCAACCGGCCTGCATTGGGCCGCGTACGGGGGACACACAGACACGGTCAGCCTGCTTCTGGGGCTCGGCGCGCCCGTCGATGCGATCGACGGTCGACATGGCGGGACCCCTCTGGGGTGGGCGCTGTACGGATGGGGAACCTCCGCCGGACAGCGATCGTACTACGAGGTGGTCGCGCTGCT
Source organism: Bryobacterales bacterium (assembly GCA_963778675.1). Classification (GTDB taxonomy): domain Bacteria; phylum Acidobacteriota; class Terriglobia; order Bryobacterales; family Bryobacteraceae; genus CAWCDJ01. The sequence goes on along the minus strand of CAVZVI010000011.1, from coordinate 1,498,557 downwards.
GGTCCGTGCAGGCGCAAAACCGGACCCGCAATGGTTTGCGGACGTTGAAAACCGGCGGCGCGCGGCTGCCCGGATGCGGTCCGATGCACGCATGCTGGCGGCGCTCCAGGGAGAGTTGCCGCAATGAATCCGTAGGGACCTGACCTCTGTTCCCGCTGAAGCCGTGGCTGCGGCGGCATCCGGTTGCCTTCGTCCATGACAGAGTTTACTATCTCTGTATCCCGCTTAACCGGAAGGTTCGAGAGGTTAGAGATGATCCGTAAGACTCTGCTTGTGGCCGCCGTGCTTCTTGTGCCCGCTCTTGCGCAGGCGCAGGTGAAACTCCTTCGCCAGCCGGCTTATTCGAAGGGCAAGATCGCCTTCAGCTACCTGGGGGATATCTGGATCGCCAACGAGAACGGCAGCGAGGTGCGCCGTCTCACCGACAACACGGCGCGCGATGTGTACCCGCGCTTTTCGCCCGACGGGCAGTGGATCGCGTTTTCGTCCGATCGCGAAGGCAACGATGACGTATACGTGATTCCGGCGGCGGGGGGCAAACCGAAGCAGCTCACCTTCCATAGCGCCAACGATACGGTAGTGGGCTGGACGCCCGACGGCAGGAAGGTCCTGTTTTCCTCGGTGCGCGGGAAGGGCGCGTTTCCGACGGTGGCCACCCTGTTCGAGGTTCCGCTGGAAGGCGGCGTCGAGGAGCCGGTTCCCACCGATTGGGGCGCCTCCGGCAGCTACTCGCCGGACGGCAGGAAGCTCGCTTTCATGCGCCATCCATCGGTATGGTCGCGCAAGCACTACCGCGGCGCTTACGCGGCGGATCTCTGGGTGATGGATGTCGCGGCCAAGACCTACACGAAGCTCAGCGGGCAGGACGACTACAAGGGCAACTGGCTGTGGCCGATGTACGGGAATCGCGGCGAGATCTACTTCGTCTCCGACCGCACGGCCAACGAAAAGAACATCCAATTCGGCGGGCCGGAAGTGATGAAGAGCGTCAACAACATCTGGAAGATTTCCGACCGGGGAGGAAAACCCGTTCCGGTGACGCATCACGAAGACGGCAACCTGTACTTCCCCAGCATTTCGGCCGACGGCAAGGTGATCGTGTACGAAGACAACTTCGGCCTGTGGAAGCTCGATACCGCGAGCGGCAAGAGCACCGAAATCCGCATCGACATCCGGTCGGACCCGAAGGAAAACGACACCGAGCTCGTCACGATCAATAACGAGGCGGAAGGATTCCACCTTTCGCCGTCCAACCGCCGCGCCGCCATCGTGGCGCACGGAGAGATCTTCACCATTGCAACCGGCCGCGGCGAGCCGCAGCGCGTCTCCGAAACTCCCTGGCGCGAGCAGGACCCGCGCTGGTCGCCGGACGGCAAGTGGATCGCTTTCGTCTCCGACCGCACCGGCCGGCAAGAGGTGTGGATCGGCGACGAGCTGGGCAAGCAGCAGAAGCAGTTGAGCGACGCCGATTGCGACAAGTCGGGCCTGGTGTGGGCCCCCGATTCGAAGTCCCTGCTGTGGACCGGTTCCGATCACAAGCTGCGGCGCGTGGAAATCGAGAGCGGCAAAACGGACGTGGTGGCCTCCGCGGATGCCGGCAATGTCGCAAGCCCCGAGTTTTCGCCCGATGGCAAGTGGATCTCCTATTCCAAGCCGGATCGCCTGCTGCGCACGCACGTCTATGTGAAGAACCTGGCGGACGGCCAGGAGCGCATGATTTCCTCCGACCTGTTCCAGATTTCGCAAGGCGCGCGGTGGACGCCCGACGGCAAGAAGCTGGTGTTCATCGGCGGCGTGAGCCTTCCGGCGATGGCCTCGCAGGGCTTCCGCGGCACGCCCAGCCAGATCTATTCCCTATCGCTCGCGCGCATCGAAAAGGCGCCGGACGATCACGAGATCGACACCGAGGCGGAAGGCATGGCAGCCCTCAATGAAGGCGGTGGGGCCGGCGGCGGCCGCGGAGGACGCGGTGCGGCCGCGGGCGCTCCCCGGAACGTCGCGGTGAAGATCGAGTGGGACGACATGGACCGGCGCTTCCAGAAGCTCACCAGCATGCCCGGCGCCGTCACCGTGGTGGTTCCCGCTCCCGACAGCAAGACTTATGCCTTCATGGCGATGAGCGGAGCGGCCGGCGGGGCCGCGGGAGCGGGGGCGGGCGGCGGTCCTGGGCTATACACCATCGCCGAAGACGGCACTCACCTGCAGCGCCTCAACACCACCGTCTCGTCGGAAGGAGGCCGTGGAGGGCGGGGACGGGGCGGGTTCTTCGGAGGGTTCAACGAACCGCAGTGGGCGCGCGACGGACGCACCATCTACCTGCTGCAGGGCGGCGGAATCTACGCAATTTCAGTGCCGGCGCAGCCCGCGGGCGAAGGCGCGCCGGCAGCCGCCGCTCCCGGCCGCGGCGGGCGGGGCGGGGCTTCGGTGTCCGCGGAATCCGCGGCCGGCGCCGCGCCGCGGCGTGTCACCTTCACCGTCCGCATGGTGATCGACCGTCCGGCCGAACGCAGACAGGTCTTCGAGGAGGCGTGGCGGGTCATGAAGAACCGCTTCTACGACCCCAAGATGCACGGCGTCAATTGGGCCGCGGCCAAGGACAAGTACGAGTCGCTGCTGCCGCACGTCGCCGACACCGAGGAGTTGCACAATGTCGTCATGGAGATGATCGGCGAACTCGATGCCTCCCACACGGGTATCTCCGGCGGAGGGCGGTTGCCCGGCGAGCCGCCGCCCGCCGAGCGCATCCAGACGCGCTATCCCGGCTTCGAGCTGCAGCCGGACTCGTCGGGCTACTACAAGATCTCCTCCATCACCCGCAAAGGACCGGCCGACAGGGAGTACGTCAAGCTGAGCCCGGGCAACTTCGTTCTGGCCGTGAACGGCAAAGATCTCAAGACTTCCGACAACTACTGGCAGCTCTTCAATGTACTGCCCGGCCGCAAGCTGGAATTCCTGGTCAACTCCGCTCCCTCGACAAATGGCGCCTGGACCGTGGAGCTCGAGCCGCTTTCCGCCCAGGCGGAGGGCAACCTGGATTACGAGAACTGGGTCTACGCCCGCGAGAAGATGGTGGAGAAGCTGACCAACGGGCAGATCGGGTACCTGCACATCCGCGCCATGGACGCGCCTTCGCTTCTGAAATTCCAGGAAGACCTGATCGAGAACCGCGACAAGAAGGCGTTGATCATCGACGAGCGCTTCAACGGCGGCGGCGGGATCGACCAGGAACTGCTCGAGATCCTCAACCAGCGCAAGCAGTACCAGATGACGCGCGGCCGCGATTCGGTGGACGTGCCCCGCCCGGTCCAAACGTTCTACGGGCCGATGGCGGTCCTGCAGAACGAGCGGTCGGCGAGCGACGCCGAGATGTTCCCGGACGGTTTCCGCGCGCTCGGGCTCGGCAAGATCATCGGGGTACCCACCATGGGCGCGGTGATCGGCACCGGCGCATTCGGCCTGCTGGACGGCTCGCAGATCCGCACCCCCGGTTCCGGCGTCTATACCGCGCGCGGCGAGAACATGGAGAACTACGGCGTGCAGCCGGATGTCTGGGTGGACAACGGCCCGGCCGATTTCTTCAGCGGCCACGACCGGCAGATCGAAAAGGCGATCGAAGTATTGCGGCAGTGACGCTCTTGCGATCTAGCGGGCGAACGTGACGCCGAGACCGGTAGTGTATAGCAAGTCGTTGGTCTTGCGTCCCGGCGCCGGGTCACTCAGAAAGCGGTCGCTCAGCGATACATTCCAGGTGAGCCATTTGGACACCTTCGTCGACAGGCCCGTGTCAAAGTTCACGCGGTAGGTGCCGGTGTACGTCAGGTCGTTGAACATCCGATAGCTCTGGACCAGCGAAGTGACCGAGTTGAGCTTCAGACTATACTCGTCGCCCCAGTAGAGTTCCGCCGCGTTTCGGGTCAAGGGAGTACTGAAGCTGGAGTGGTTGAAATCGGCGCCGCCGAGCAGGTCAAGGCTGGCCCGCTCCGTCTTTAGCGCGTGGAAGCCAAGGCCTCCGCCCAGCACGAATCGCAGGTCCAGGTTCTGGAACCTGTCGTATTCATAATCGTTGAAGGTGTTCACGAACAGGCGCGGGCTGAAGTTGTGGTCGTAGGAGATTCCCCCGCGAACGGCCTGTGCGGTGTCCGCGCTCTGGCCATTGACCAGGGCGGAAGCCTTGATGACGTTGAAGTAGAGGGAGGTCTTGTCGGTGCTGGTCACGCGCGCGGCGTTGACGCCCGTCGTAAAGGTCAGGGTTCGCGCGTTGCCGATCGTTCCGGCGAAACCGGCGCTGACGGTGCCCGCCCAGAGCTCAGCCCATCCAGGGTGGAGCAGGCGTTCGTAAGCCTTCTGCTCGTCGGCGTCCCGGATGGTCGTGACCTGGTCCGGGGGTACCGCCACCTTCGTGTCTCTCACCACAACCTCGACCTTGCCTTCGCTCGTAGCCAGGGAACCAAGCAGAGTCTTCCCGTCTTTCAACACGACATTGAGCGGCTGCTCCGAGCTCACGGAGGCCACCTGGTCCCAGGGAGCGGTGACGACGCCGAAGTTCACGGTCTTGACCGTAATCGTCTTGCCGTCCTGCTTCACGATGGTGCCGGTGACCCGGTCGCCGTTCTTCATGACCACCTGATCCGCCCGGGCTGTGCCCGGCAAGAGGCAGACAGACAGGGTCAATCCGATGAGGAGGGCGCGTTGGAAAGAAAGCCAAAAGCGAAATCTACACGTTTGGCCCATACTGGGGACTTTCATATTGCGTCGTTCTCCTTAAGACGAGCCAAGACGATTCTTAGGCTGCACTACCGGTCGATTGCCAGCGGCACCCGGTTGCTCTCCTGGCCGTCGGCGCTGATATACAGTTCCGACGTTCCGGCGTTCAGCACCAGCGGAAGCTGCACTTCGATCAGGTAGAATCCGACGTATCCGGGAACCAGGGTGGCGCGGGTCACGGGAACCGGGGTATTGTCCAGAAACGCCTTGACGGGGGCTACGACAGCCGGGGGATTTTCGAGCGGCGCGGCCAGCCCGGTCGGCCAGGCGGGCTTCACCCGGCCCAATCCGGTCGCCCAGATCTGAATCCTGCCGTTCGAGTGCGCGCCGTTGCGGATGTCCACGGGCAGCCCGCTTTCCGCATCCCAAAGCATCGGAGCGCCGTCATGGCCCACGATGATCGCCGGGGACACAGGCTGCACGCTCAACTCTCGCGTAACCGGGCCCGAGGGAGTCTGGAGCGAAAGCTCCAAGTTCGGTCCCGTCGCTTCGAACGGGACCTGGACCTGCGACTCCGAGTCCGACGCGGCCAATACCGGAAAATCCAGGTCTTCTCCGCGAGCCGCGCTCACGTGCCCGCCGATCACGCTCAGCAGCGAACCGGGCGCCGCGGGACGGGTGCTGAAGTCGCCCGCATTGACGATCCGTAGATTGCGCAGGCGGTGCGGTGCGGCTGTGGCATACACCCCGTAACCGTCGAGGGCCGCGTAAAGCTGCAGTCCCGCCGGGTCGAGAGCCACATCCATGGCGCGGGCCGCGGGGAGAGTGGCGGAAAGGCTGGCCCAGGCGACCGGCGCGGTGCTGGCGTTTTCCAGGTCGGCGTGCGCCCAGAAAACACCCTGGTCGGTGGCCACATAGACGGCGCCGGCCGCGCGATCCGCGGTCACAGCATGAGCGGGTGCGTCCGGGAGATTGCCGTCGAGCGAATCCCAGAAGTTGCCATAGTTGGTCGTGCGCAGTACGTGCGGCCCTTTGCCGCTCAGCGCGGCCAGAGCCACCCACGGCTGCACCGGGTCCACGAAAATCCGCTCCACTGGTCCTGCGGTGTCCGTAGGCATGGTGTTGGCGCGGAAGGTCGCGCCGCCGTCCGCCGAAACCCAGATCCGGCCGTCGCTCGAGCCGGCGTACACCGTAGCGCCCGTGTGCGCGAGGGCCGAGATCTCCGCGCCCACGACCGCGGAGTATCTTTGCCGCAGTGCGGCGTCGCTATCCGGGATCACGTTCGGCGCGGGTGTCCACACCGGAGAGCCGGGCGGAAGTTCCAGGACGCCGAGGTTGTCCACCAGGATCCGTGTCCCAGTGGTGCCGGCAGGGGTCGAGAGAATCCGCCGCACGGCCAGGTTGGGGAGAAACTGGTTCAGTCCGCTCCAGGAAAGGCCGCCGTCGAGCGAGCGCCAGACCCCGAAGTCGTTTGCCACCACCAGCTGGTTCTCGTCGACGGGGGAGACGGCGAGGCTATGCTGGCTCATGCCGACCACCGCCTCGGATTTATACGCGGTCAGGTTCGCCCAGGTGTGGCCGCCATCGTCGGAGCGATACAGTTGCCTTCCCAAGGCGTAGGTGCGGAAGCGGCCGGTGGAGATTACGCGGGCTCCGGCTTCGGGCAAGCGCGCCGCTGATACCGGGGCAGGGGAGGGAGGAGCCGGAAAATCCCGTGCCGGAACCCAGGTTTCGAAATCCGCCGTCTGAAACACCAGGCCGGATTGTGTCCGGGCGTAGAGGACCGATCCGCCGGCGGAGAACCAGACGTCTTCAACCGGACCGGTCGCGGGGGCGGCCAGGAACAAATCGACGGCCGAACCGCCGACCTTTCGCCAGTCGGGAGCACTCTGCGCCAGCGCGGAAACCGCGAGCAGGGCCAGCAGAGATACCACACCGCGCACTGTTCCCTTACGCCACACAACGAGTTCCATTTTACCCCATTTCAGCCGGAGGCCTGCCCACCAAGCTGCTGAATTGCCAAGATTTGTTGCCAAAAGTTAATATCGGCCCTCTGTGTGCGTAGCATGTTTGGTGCTAGACTTGGAGGGTCCGGCATGGGCCCTGGTTTCGGACCTGGCGGTTTGAAATTAGTAGTGTATGCTGTGGAGTTTGACGTTGACCTGCACTAAGCGCTGGCTGGTAATTATTTCGGCGCTCGTGGTGTGTCTGGCGCCGCTCCAGGCTCAGACCGCCGCGGCAGCTAAAGTCATCGAGCGCGCCGGCATGGTCTCCATTATGGAATCCGGCTATGCCAGGGCGTTGAGCGTTGGGATGACGGTGAATCCGCAGCAGTTAATCGTCACCGGTCCCGACAGCTTCGCCCGTTTCCAGGTCCTCTCGGACGGCAGCACCTTCGAAGTTTACGCGAACTCGAAGGTGGTCTTCCGCGAGACGCTCGGCGATTGGAAGCACCTGCTGAATCTCTGGATCGGGCGGGTCAAGGTCTTCATCCAGCACGCTCCCGGCGTTCCGAACCCGAACAACGTCACCACCCCGACCGCCGTGATTTCGGTACGCGGCACGGTGTTCGACGTGGTGGTGCGGGACGACGACGGCACGACGGATGTCGCCGTGGACGAGGGTGCGGTCGCGGTCAGGAACGTCACCGCTCCGGGTTCCGCAGTGGTGCTCGGTCCGGGCGACACGATTACCGTCTTCAAAGGCCAGCCACTGATGGGCCGCCAGATCGACAAGGGCAACCTGATGCGCAACGCGCTGCGGGTGGTCCGCGACACGGTCTACCAGGTACTGTTGAACCGTCAGGCCGGTGCGATTCCGGGTCCCGGCGGGACCACTCCGCCATCCACCGGCGGCGCGCAGGGTGACAAGGGCAAGACCGGCGGCGGGACCACGACCGCACCAGGCGCCCCTCCGGCGCCCCCGGGAGCGCCTCCACCACCGCCGGGCGGCGGCGGCTAGGCTGATTGCGGCCGGCGAACCGCCGTACGGAAAGCCCACCCGCCCAGCGCTACGACTACGGCCAACATCAACCAGCCGTTACCGAAATACCAGGCCGACGGGTTGGTGGACACTCTCGCGCCCCCCAGGATGGCGGTCACCAGGATTGCGACTGCCAGGCTGAGCAAACCCCACCGCAGCACCAGGAACGCGAATCCACCGAGCACGACAAGGCTCAGCACGCCGTTCAGGACCGGGTGATTTGGTGAGAGGAAGTTCAGCGACGCAAACAGTAAGGCGAAGGCTGCCGCGGCCAGCCACTGGTTGCGCAGCAGGACGCGGAACAGAAAAATCAGAAAGAAGAACAGCAGCGCCTCGCGAATACCGTGGGGCAGGGTGCTCAGACAATACGCCAAGGTGCTGCGCACCCCCAGCAGCGTATCGGTGACGTATCGATCGGGAGACGCCGGACCCAGGCGGCGGAGCCACAGATCCGCCAGGCCGCTCACGGCCGTGGTAATCGCGCCGCAGAACACACCGATCAAGACATCGCGTCCCACCACCGGGTCGCGAAATTTTCCGATCAGGACGCTCGACCAGGAGATCAACGTCTGCGGCCAGTGGCGCCGGACGTAAGGCTCAAGCGCGATATACAGAGTCCAGATGACGACGCCGTAGAAGATTGAAGTACACAGAGCGACCAGCAAGATCCCGAATGTTCCGAAGGAAGCTCCGAAGTGGGCGCGGGCCAACCACAGGGCCATCTGTACGGAGGCAAAAAAGAACGCAAGCCGCCATGCGCCCCGGCGGTCACCGCGGTTTTGCGACAGATTGTGCCGGGCCAGGATGCCCGCGCCCAGGCACACCGTAATGGCGATGAATGCAAGAATCGCCTCCATCCAAATGCTTTCGATGGAACCGGGGCGCGGGGTGCGATCGGGCTCCGTCCACGGTTCGATTACCGAGAAGAACACGGGCCGGTTCCCGAGTGAGGCGGCCTCGACCCGCAGGGGGCGGCCGGTTCCGGGCCAGACGCCGGTCCAGGCTTTCCGCGTATCCGAAGAAGCCAGGGAATTCCACTGCGGCGCGGCGGTCTGAAATTGCGACGGGTCGAGCCCGGCTGCGGAGAATACGGCGTTCCAATCCGGCGGCGCGGATGGGTCTTTCGCCGGCGCCTGCTTTTGCTCGGGAATCCGCTCGAAGTACAGAAGGCGGCCAAAGGAATCGACCACGATGCGCACCATGCCGGACTCCACCGGCGGAGGATCGTCCCACTGCACCATCCCCGGCGTCAGCAGGTCGTCGTGAAACGCCAGGCCGGTCATGGCTGAGTTGCTTTGCCGGTACCAGAAGTGCAACGCGGGCGGCTTTTGCGCAAAGAAGCGGTCCCACTGCGGGGCGGGCTTGCTCTCCTTCTTGAAGGAGTCGAAGAGTCCGTCGTTCCAGTCAAACCCGTAGGCGAAGTCGGCGGGCCGGGTGTCGGGGAGGCCGAGACGCGGAAGCAGGTCGCGAATCTTCTGCACCAGCACGTCGGGCGGGTATTCGGGCTGCAGCATCTCGAGCGCGCTGGTGCTGTGGAACATGAAGCACGCCGCGGCGAGCAGGGCGAGACTGCCGAGGAACAGCGGGACCGCCGCGCGCATGGGCAATCCCTCTCCTTCGCCGGCGGCCGCCACCATCTCGGGCGAAGGCGTCTCGCCCGCGGCCAGCGCCGCTGCCAGGGGATCGCCGCCGGGCAGGGCCGCCGCAACCGCAAGGGCCGAACCCGGGCGTAGCGCGGGGCGTGCCTGCAGGCAGCGCAGAATCACACGCTCGACGGCGGGATCGAGGTCGCGCACCAGTGTGGCCGGGCTGGGCGGGGCGCTCTCTTTCTGCGCGCGGATCAAACCGGCCAGCGTGGCCGATTCGTAGGGCAGTTTTCCGGTGAAGATCTCGTAGAGCACCAGGCCGAGCGAATAGATATCGCTCTTGACCGTGACTTCCTCGCCGGCCAGTTGCTCGGGCGCCATGTAGGCGGGAGTGCCGTTGCGCACTTCGGCCAGTTCGATCTCGCCCGCCAGTCCGGCCAGTCCGAAATCCGTCAGCAGGACCTGACCGCGGGCGTCCAGCATGACATTAGCGGGCTTGAGGTCGCGGTGCAGCACGCCCTTTTCGTGGGCCGCGGCGAGCCCGGCGCAGAGCTTGCGCGCGATCTCGAGGGCTTTGTCGGAGGGAAGCCGGCCGATGCGCCGCAGCAGCGACCCGAGGTCTTCGCCGTCCACGTACTCCATGGAAAGGAAATAGAGGCCCTCCATCTCGCCGAGGTCGTACACGCGGCAGACGTTGGGGTGCGACACCTGGCGGGCGATGCGGACTTCGTTGCGGAATCGCGCCAGAGCGTCGGCATGTTGCGTCAGTGCTTCGGGCAGAAACTTGAGCGCCACCGGCTGATCGAGGCTGAGATCGTCGGCGCGATAGACTTCGCCCATGCCCCCTTTGCCGAGCAGCGCAATGATGCGGTACCGCCCGCCCAGCAGTTGCCCGGGCGTGAACCGCCCCTGACGCGCGGCGGAGGACGAGCGCAGGCTTGGAGCGCGGGAAGCAGGAGTCGACACGGCAACGGTCCGGGTAGCGAAGGAGTCTTCTTCCACCGCGCGTCCGCACCCGGGGCACAGCCGGCTGTTTTCGGAGACCTCGGAGCCGCAGGCGGCACACTGACCCATGGTCGTAGTTTACGCCGCGGTGAGCAGAATCGGCTCGCTCGTGGTGATCACCAGGGTGTGCTCATAGTGCGCCGAGAGGCTGCGGTCGGCCGTGCGGACCGTCCAATGGTCGCTCGCGAGGACGCCCTTGCCGCTGCCGGCGGCGATGATCGGCTCGATGGTGATCACGAGTCCCTCGGTGAGGCGCTGCCGGAAGCGCGGGTCGTGGTAGTTCGGGACGGTGGGCGCCTCGTGGATGGTGCGGCCCACGCCGTGGCCGCACAAGTCGCGCATCACCTCAAATCCGCAGCGGCGCGTCTCCTGTTCCACGGCGCGGCCGATGTCGTAGACGCGGTTTCCGGCGCGGGCCGCGCGGGCAGCGTGACGGAAAGCGCTTTCCGCGCATCGCACCAGCGCCGCGCCGGTGGCTCCGGGATCGCCGGCCGCTACGGTCACCGCTGCGTCGGCAAAGTAGCCGTCCTTCTCGGCCACGAGGTCCAGTTTCACCAGGTCGCCGCCCTGGATGACGCGGGCGCCGGGAATCCCGTGGATAGCTTCGTCGTTCACACTGATGCACAGCGCGCCGGGAAATCCGTAGACCTTGGGCGGCGCCGATTCGGCTCCGTGAGCGGCCAGCACCTGCGCGCCGGTCGCGTCCAGTTCAGCGGTAGTGACGCCGGGCCGGACCGCGGCGGCCGTGCGATCGAGCGCCAGCCGCACGATGCGGCCGATGGCGCGCAGTTTGTCCAGTTGGGCCTGGTTGCGAATCGACATGGGACACATTATGTCATGTGAATTTAAGACCCGTTCATGCCGTGACATATAATCGGCGTGAGGACAGGCATGGCATGACGAACGAAACTTCCCGCCGCAATTTCCTGCAGTCTGGCGCCGCCGCTGCTGCCAGCGCTTTCACGATTGTCGCCCCGCAGGCCGTACGAGGCAGCCAGGCGAATTCCCAACTATCCGTGGGCCTGATCGGTTGTGGCGGCCGCGGATCGTATGACGCGAGCATTGTCAATGCAGATCCGCGCGCGCGCATCACGGCTATGTGCGACAAGTTTCCGGACCAGTTCGACCGCTCGGAAACGATCATCAAGACGACGTCGACGAAGAAGTTCACCGATTTCGAAAAGCTGCTGGCCGAGCCCGATATCGACGCCGTGTTCATTGCCACCCCGCCTTTCGAGCACCCGCGCATGCTGGAAGCGGCCATCCAGGCGAAAAAGAACGTCTATTGCGAGAAGCCGGCCGGTGTGGATGTAGCGGGCTGCAAGCGGGTGATGGCGGCGGCTAAGAAAGCCGATCCGTCGAAGACCATCGCCTTCGGTTACCAGCAGCGCTACGGCCCGGAGTACCTGGAAGCCTATAAGCGCATTCAGGCCGGGGAGATCGGCGAACTGGCCAACGCGCGCGCCGCCTGGATCGCCAACGACCCGTTCACGCGGCGGCCGTTCTCCGATCCGCAGGTGGAGAAGCTGCGGAACTGGTTCTGCTACAAGGAATACTCGGGCGATATCATCGTCGAGCAGGACTGCCACAACCTGGACGTGCTGCACTGGTTCATGGGCGGGCTGCCGCTCCGGGCCGTGGGCCGGGGCAACAAGAAGATCCGGAAGGACATGGACATCCTGGACAACCTCACGGTCATCTACGAATGGCCGAACGGGTACTTCGTGAACTTCGAGGCCAACCAGTTGACGCCGCGCGGCTACAACCGGATCGGCGAAGAGTTCACCGGGACCAAGGGCACGATCACCACCTCGCGAGCCAAGATGGTGCACTACAAGGGTCCGGGCAAGGTCGAGACGATGCCCACCAAGCGCGACATCACGATGGACGCGATTGAGAATTTCCTGACCCGCATTCTTGCCAACGATCCGGAGAACGCGGTGGAGCGTTCGGCCCTGAGCACGTGCATCGCGCTGCTGGGTCGTCAGGCGATTTACACCGGCCGCGAGGCGACCTGGAAGGCGGATATCGGGATCGGGTAGTTTGGCCCCAGGGCCCGCGCAGACGGGGCTATTTTCTTTGGTTGGCGGGACGGCAAGGACGTTATCACACGCGATCAGAGGATTCCAGGCACCCGCTTGAATGCTAAAGATTGACATTTTTTGTTATTCCCGTTAGGGTGAAGGCTAGAGAGCATGCCATGAACGTATCGCTCACGCCCGAGCTCGAGCAATTCGTCAGCGCCAAAGTAGAATCCGGACGCTATAACTCGGCCAGCGAGGTTGTCCGCGAGGCACTGCGCCTTCTCGAAGAGTACGATGCCGCGCGTACCGCCCAACTGGCGCAGTTTAACGGAGAACTCGGCCGCCGCCTCGCCTCCCTGGATCGCGGCGAATCCATCGGTCCGGTGGAAGCCCACGCCAGGCTGGAGCGCAAATCCGAGCAACGCCGGAAACCGCGTTCGTGAATGACTACATCCTCGCTCCGGAGGCGGTCCTCGATCTGGAGGACATCTGGGAGTATATTGCCGAGGACAGCGTTGCCGCCGCGGACCATTGGATCGGAACTCTATTCGACGCTTTCGAGACCATTGGGCGGTCGCCTGGCATCGGGCACAAACGGGAAGACCTGACCTCCTATCCGCTTCTATTCTGGACAGTTGGCGCGTATATCATCATCTACCGCGCCGGCCGCCGGCCTCTCGAAATCGTGGCAGTAACCCAAGGTTCGCGCGACATCCCCGCCTTCCTGCGCCGGCGCTAGGGCGATTGCGGGATGCCGGCGAAGTGCGCTATCCTGGAGAATCGAATTCTCTGTAAGGAATAGCTTTAGCAAAGATGGCAAATACTTATTCCGCGCTCAAGCGGGTGCGTGAGACCGAACGCCGGACGGCTTACAACCAGAAGAACAAGAGCCGTCTGCGTCACCAGATTCGTGCCATGCGGCGGGCGATCACCAGCAAGGACGCCAACCTGGCGACGCAGCTCCTGCCCAAAACGTTTTCCTTGATCGACCGGTCGGCCAAGAGCGGGATCATCAAGAAGAATACGGCCTCGCGGTATAAGTCGAAGCTGCATTCGCGTGTGAAGGCGCTCTCGGCCCCCGCTGCATAGAAGACGGACAGGCCGGGAGGCCTATCCTACCAACTGCAGGATGAATTGCTCCATGACGATGCGGTCGTCCGGCCGCGCGTCGCGGAGCCCTTTGTCGGCCTCGTAAATCAATTTCATGGCGCGCTGAAGCTGGGCTTTGTTGAACTTGCTCACCGTCTGCCAGACCTGCTCGGCGCGCGATCCCCACATCGGCACACCCATCCGGGTGAAGTGTCCCTGAATCTGCTGGGAACTTTTGAGACCCGCCTCCCGGGCCACCAGCGCCAGGCGAAACTGGGTGGAAAGGAACGCCAACGCCAGCGGCAGGTACTCGCCTTCGCGCACCAGCGTGTCGAGGATCTCGAGCGAATGGGCGCGGTCGCGGCGGCCGAGAGAGTTGACCAAGGCGAAAATACTGGTGGACCGGGCGTCGGGAACCAGGGCGGCAATGTCGTCCACGCCGATCTGCCGGCCGCCGGCGTAGAGCGAGAGCTTCTCGATTTCCACGCTGATGCGGGCGATATCGGCGCCGAGAGCTTCCACCAGCAGGTCGAGGGCGGCGGGCTCGATGCGAAACCCGGCGGCGCCAACCAGGGATTCGGCCTCCTGGCGGGCCTCGTGGATGGAGAACCTCCGCAGTTCGACGATGTCGCGAACGGCCGCATAAAACTTGCGGACCCGTTCCTGCTTGCGTTTGTCATCGCCTTCGAAATCGAAGCGGATCGCCTCGAAGACGATCACCACGCCGGGTGTGGGGTCCTTCAAATACTCGTTGAGCGGACCCGAGTCGCCGGATCCCGCGGACTCGCCCTCGTCGTCCTCGGCGGCGGCACGGCCGCGGGGAAGGGCGGCCTCCGCGTTGACTACCCAGATGAGGCGCTCGGAGGCAAACAGCGACAGGGACCGGGCGTCGTCCGAAATTTCGGCGAGCGTCACCTCGCTGAGGTCATGCCGCGCCACGGCATTTTCCGGGACGGTGGCGAACAGCGCCTCTTTGAGGCGGCGGCGTTCATAGGCCTCGGGCCCGAGCAGCAAAACGGCCGGAGGGAGATCGTTTCGCTTGATGCGCGACAAAAGTTGCGAGGGGGTCAGAAATCCTCCAGGATCGCGGTGACGATACTGCGGGCGACGTCCTGGCTGAGCCTGGTCAGGGCGGTGTCGCTCTCGTCGAAATACGCTTGCGGGTCGGTGGTGATTTCGTAGCGCTCACGAAACTCGGCCGCGGGACGATAAAAAAGTACCTTTCCGGTGGCGCGATCGGTGAGAGTCAGGCGCACGTTTACCACCACCTGCACGCCGGTGGCGCGCCCGGAGGCCGGGTCGAAGATGGTCGGATAATTCGCGAAATTCACGATCGCTCCGGAGAGAACGGCGTCGGCCGCGTTCGGGTCGGCAACGATCCGGTATCGCGTGCGCGTGTTGAATTCACGCGTCAGGTTGGCAGCCAGCAGGACGGGAAGCTTGTAGCGCGTGGTGTTGTTCCCGAAGGCCGGGATGGCGATGGTCTTGATGCTCTTCGGCATCAGGTCGGCATGGCCGCCGACATGGTAGCCGCAGGCGGTGGTGAAGAGGGCGATGACGGCGGCAGCGAAGCGCTTCATACGAGTTGGCGGGCTACGGCGACGGCGTTCTCGGCGGCCAGCCGCACGTTATCGGCTACCAGCCAGAACCAGTATGCGTCGGCATCGTTGCGATCGGGCAGGATGGCGCCGACGGCGATGCCTCCCTGTCCCGCCTGCCCCACGTTGGTGGGCGGCTCGGTGTCTTCGCTGCGGACCTCGATCGATTCCACGGCGAGACCACCCTCGAGCGCTTCCAGACCGGGATTGGCGTCGAATTCCACCCACGCGGAGAAGCTGTAACCGTGGAAGACGGGGGCTTGGATGAGGCGGAGCGACGGCATGGGCGCCCCTTCGCCCTCGCCCGGCACATCGAGCAAACTGGCCAGGTGACGCTCGATGCGCAGTTCGGCAGCTTCGAGTTGGACCGGTGCTTCCTCGCCATAGCGCGGCAGCATGTTGAAGCTGAGCTGGGCGTCGAAAACGGACTGCGGCAGGCTTTTGAACGAGAGCAGCGAGATGGTCTGGTGCTGCAACTCTTCGACGCCCTTGGCGCCGTGTTCGCTGGCGGGGGCAAAGATGTGAATGATGGAGCGGCGGATCGGGTCGTTGGCGTGCAGCCTGCGCAGGAAAAGAGCCAAGGCGATCGCGGCCGGATGGGCGATGACGTGGAGGGGGCCTTCTTCCGGCTCGGCGGGCCCTTCCACGGAAGGCGCCCGCAGGCGGGCGTCGGGACGCTCTTCGGCCTCGAATGTGAGATCGATGATGGCGGCGTCGGGCGGGTCGCCGGCGAATTGCAGGGCCTTGCGGCTGGATTCCGGGGAGCCGGCGAGAATTACGGTCCGGGCCCCCGCCAGACTGGCGGCGTCCAGGCCGGCTACCAGGGTAGGCTCATCGCCGACACGGGTGAGGGTGCCGGGCTCTTCGGCGACGTCGGCGACGAGCCGGAGACTCAGATCCGGAGCCGAAGTGGCGACGATGTCGCGGATTTCACGGCCGAGCAGCGTTTCACTGCCGACCAGGGCGATGGTCTTCGTTTCAGCCAACCTGGTGCTCCGGAGAGTGAGATGGAGGCGCGTGCCGGAGGCGGCGCCGCAGGAGACCGCCCAGACGGATCACGATGCCGCTGCCCACGTAGCAGGTAGCCATGCCGAGAAGGACGGGCTGCGGCCAGTTCCAGATAGCGTAGATCAGTCCGCCGAGCAAGATGATGAGTAGCGACGTACGCGGCTTATTGAGATTGATGCCCTTGAAGCTGTAGTAGCGCCAGGTGCTGACCATCAGGAAGCTCAGCAGCGCCAGCAGGGCGAGCCACAGCACCGAAAGCGGCCACCAGGCGATCGGCTCGGCATCGGAAGCAAATACCACGGCCGCCACCATGGCTGCGGCGGCGGGTATCGGCAGGCCCACGAAGTACTTCCGGTCGGGCCGCCCGGGATTCTTCGGGATCGGGTTCTTCTGAATGTTGAAGCGCGCCAGGCGGGCCGCGCCGCACAGCAGAAACAGGAACGCGATGAAGTAGCCGGCGTTGAAGATCTGGCGCAGCAAGTGCTCGCCGAGCGTGGGATCCACGAACTGCACGCCCCAGGCGAACGCCAGGACGGCGGGCGCCATTCCGAAACTCACCACGTCGGCCAGGGAATCCATCTCGCGGCCGAAATCGCTGGTGGTGTTGGTCATGCGGGCGATGCGGCCGTCCAGTCCGTCAAGAAAAACCGCCGCGGCGATGGCCTTAGCGGCGATGGCGAAGTGCTCAGGGGCCCCGGCGGCGCCGGAAGCGGCCAGCATCGCTCCCTTGAACGAGCGGAGGATCGACAGGTACCCGAGGAAGATGTTGCCCGCGGTGAACAGGGTCGGCAAGGCATAGGCCGCACGGCGGGGCCGGTGGTCGGGCGAGCGCGGGTCGACCAGTTTGTCCTTAAGCCCCACCTTCGCCTCCTGGTCCGGCGCGGCGGGCAATGACACTCGAGCCGGCGGAGACGCGCTGGCCAGGATGAACGACAATCTCCCATTCGGGTCCGAACAGGACGTCGACGCGTGAACCGAACTTGATCAGGCCGATGCGCTCGCCGGTGGCAACGTGGTCGCCCGGTTTGCGGTTGAATACGATGCGGCGGGCGATCAGGCCGGCGATCTGCTTGAACACGACCCGGGTGCCGTCGCCATCCACGGTGACCACGTTCTGCTCGTTCTGCGTGGAGCAGGTCTCGCGGCTGGCGACGTGGAAGGCTCCAGGCTGGTACTTCACGTCTGCGATCGTGCCGGCGATGGGCGTGCGGTTCACATGCACGTCGAAGATGTTGAGAAAGATGCTGATGCGCCGCAAGGCGGGGCCTTCGGGCTTGACCGCCACCACCTTGCCGTCAGCGGGGGATACGGCGACCGGTCCAGCCGGCACGGGACGCTCTGGATCGCGAAAGAAATAGAGGCAAAAGAGGCCCAGCAGCCACAGCGGGACGGCAAACCACGGATTCAAGAGCCAGGACACGAGGGCCCCGGCTCCGGCAAAGGCTGCTGCGTAAAGAATGCCGTCGAGTACGATCACCAACCTTATTTTCGCATGCGCTGGGCTGCGGCTGCCTCGGCGGGAGATTCCACGAACGGCGCCGGTGAGATCCGCTCGCATTCGGGCTCCCATTCATGCGAATTCTTGAAAATATTCTAAACTTTAACCGCCGATTTTCGTCTGGTGTTCGGAGAGGAGTCTATGAGACTACTGGCATGCGTGCTTTTACTGGCCGGACTCGCCGCGGCGGATGACGTTAGCGGCAAGTGGTCGGGCACATTTACACCGGACGGGCGCGACGCATCGAATGCGTACCTCGTATTGAAACAGAACGGCGGTGAACTCACCGGGACGGCCGGCCCGGACGAAAGTCAGCAGTGGACGATCAGCAAAGGAAAGGTCGACGGGAACAAAGTCACGGCCGAAGTGCCGTCGCCGGATGGTCCGGTTTACAAGCTGAGCATGGTGCTGGAGGGCGATCACATGAAGGGTGACGTGACCGCGAGCAATCCGGACGGAGGCAACATGACGGGGAAGATCGATTTGACGCGGGTGAAGTAAGGGAAGCCCGATTCCTGACGGTCGCGGCCCTGCGCGAGGGCGGGTCACCGAGCCGCGACCGTAGGCGGGCCGGATTCCTAATTCGCGCCCGGCACGCCGGCGGCTTTCAGCGCGGCCCATTGGCGGGTGAGTTTCGCCAGTGCCGCGCGGCGCGCGCCGATCGCGGCAACCAGTTGCGTGGTTGGCGTCACGTCGGCGGATTCCAGGGTCCGCATCAGCGAGTTGAGCTCGCCGGTGACGCTGGTCAAGGTTTCCGGCCCCGCGGCTACAAAGCCCCGGCCGCCGCGCCCGCCGCCTCCGCCCGCGCCCTCGATGGCCAGCGCCTTCTTATCGAATGCCGCAATTGCTTCGGCCGCCGGACCTCGGGCGCTGCTCCTGGCGGCACCCGCTTGTTGCCGCGCGGCGCGGATCTGCTGCATGGTTTTCTCCGCGGAAAGGATGTCGTCGTAAAGCGCCTTCGACAGGGTGAACTGTTGCTGGAGTCCCAGAGGCGAGGTCTTCACGCGCGGGTCCATCTTGAGGACCAGCGGCTGCGAGTAGCTTTTGCCGTCGACGGTCAGCTTCACGGTGTATCGGCCGGGGGCCGCCCAGATGGAATTGATCGAGAGCGGCGTGTCATGCGCAATCGCCTGCATGGGATAGCCGCCCCCGCGCCCTCCGCCTCCGGGGACCGGCGTGTAGTGCAGGTCCCAAAGAAAACGGTGCATGCCGGGCGTGGCCGGGAGGCTGTGGGGCATTCGCACCCAGTACTTCGGAATGGCGAGCATGGGGTCGATGGGCGGCTCGGGATCGGTGCTGGAGTAACGGCGCACGAGGGCGCCCGCCGCATCGAGAACCTCCAGGGTGACCGGGCCCGATGGGGCGGCGCCGAGGTAATAGTCGAGGATCGCGCCATCCGGCGGGTTCTTGGAGGCCGGCTCGTCGGGCGGTAGAGGGGTGTCGGTGTTCATATCCCAGCGCACGCGGACGGCGGTCTCCGGCTTGTACAGGTGGGCCGGGGCCGAGGCCACTTCCGCGCCGATCTGCCGCAGCGGCGTAATGTCGTCGAGGATCCAGAAACCACGGCCGTGCGTGGCGGCGACCAGGTCGTCGTCCTTCACGATGATGTCGCGCACGGAACTGGCCGGCATGTTGAGACGCAGCGACTGCCAGTTGTCGCCGTCGTCGAAGGAAACATAGACTTCGCTCTCGGTGGAGGCGAACAGCAGGCCTTTCTTCTTCGGATCTTCGCGGATGGCATCTACCGGCGCGCCGGCGGGCAGACCTTTGACGATCTCCGTCCAGGTCTTGCCTCCGTCGTGGGTGCGAAAGATGTGGGGGCGCAGATCGTCGAGGCGCAGGGTGTTGACGGCGGCATAGGCGGTGAGAGCGTCGAAGTGGCCGGCATCCATGATGGAGATTTTCATCCACGGTCCGATCGCGGACGGGGTAACGTCTTTCCAGTGCAGGCCACCATCGGTGGTGGTCTGAATGAGGCCGTCGTCGGTGCCGGCCCAAATACGGCTGATGTCGAGCGGGGAGGGCGCGATCGTGTAGATGACGCCGCGCTGCGCGGGTTGGGCGGACGCTTCGCCGCTGTATTTACCAATGCTGGCGGGTTGCTGCCAGGTCTTGCGGGTGAGATCGGGACTGACCTGCTGCCAGCTCTGGCCGCCGTCACGCGTCTTCCAGAGCGTGTTGGCGGCGAAGAACAGCACGTGCGGGTCGGCTTGCGAGAAGACCACAGGCGCGGTGCGGACCATGCGGAAATCGGCGGTGCGGATAGGTTTCGGCAGCACGTTTGCGACCTGCCCGGTGCGGCGGTCGTAGCGGGTCAGCTTGCCGCCGAAAACCAGGTCCGGGTTGAGGGGATCGGGGACGGCGTAGCCGTACTCCTCAGCGCCGACCGGATGCCAATCGCGGAAGGTGATTTCGCCGTCGTTTCCCCGGCTGGCGACGCAGGCGGAGCCGCTTTCCTGCTGGCCGCTGCAGACGCGGTAGGGGAACGCATTGTCGGTGTTGGCGTGGTACATCTGGGCGGTCGGCTGGTTGTACCAGGAACTCCAGGTCTCGCCGCCGTTAACCGTAACGATGGCACCCTGATCGCTCACCAGCAGGATGATCTTCGGATCGTTCGGATTGATCCAGCCGCCCTGGTAGTCGTCGCCGCCGGGAGCGCCGCGGATGCCGGTCCAGGTCTTGCCGGCGTCGGTGGATTTCCAGGTCACGACGCTGGTGACGTAGATTACATCCGGATTCTTCGGGTCCGGCAGAGGCACGGAGACGTCGCCGCCGCCGATACGCTGTGCCGGGCGCGGGTCGGTGGTGGCGCGCACCCAGTGTTCGCCCGCGTCATCGGAGCGATAGATACCGCTGCCGCGTCCGATGGCTACCGACGCGTATAGCCGCCTGGGGTTGGCGGGCGAGATCGCGAGGTTGGCCTGCACGAAGCCGTCTGCGCCGGAGGGCATGCCGCCGGTGAGGGGGTGCCAGGTGTTACCGCCGTCGGTAGACTTGAAAATCCCGCCGCCGGGCCCGCTCCAGGCCGCGTTTTCCCATGGTCCCTGGCGCGCCTCCCACAGGGCGGCGTAGACGATGTCGGGGTTCGAGGGGTCGATCTTCACGTCGTTGGCGCCGGTGTTGTCGTCCTTGCCCAGCACCTTTTCAAAGGTCCGTCCGCCATCGGTGGAACGGTATACGCCGCGTTCCGGGTTGGGTCCGTAGGGGTGGCCGAGAACCGCGACGAAGAGGCGGTCCGGATTTCGCGGATCGACCGCAATTTGGGGGATTTGCTGGCCGTCGCGCAGTCCCAGATGAGTCCAGGTCTTGCCGGCGTCGGTGGATTTATAGATGCCGTCGCCGGTGGAAAGATCCGGCCGCTGAAGTCCTTCGCCGCTGCCCACGTAGATCACATTCGGGTCGGAAGGGGCCACCGCGATGGAGCCGATCGACCCGGTGGGCTGCTCGTCGAAGATGGGGTCCCAGGTGCGGCCGTAGTCATTGGACTTCCAGACGCCGCCGTTACACACGCCGATGTAGAGGACGTTCGGCTGGCTGGGTACGCCCGCCGCGGAGCGGGTTCGCCCACCTCGCAGTGGTCCAATGGATCGCCACCGCATTTCGGAGAAGAGATTGGGATTGTAAGATGCGGAGAATGCCAGGGAGAGAGTAAACAAGGCTAGCGCCGGAACGCGCAATTGATTCATTGGAAAAGTATAGCGAATGCGCAGCGGGCCGGGCCTATCTCGCGAAGCGTTTGAAGAAACTGCCGGAGTTCCACTCGGGCCGGTGCGAATCGTCGGCCACGCGTTCGAGCAGGCCCTCGATGATGCGGTCGAACTTGGCGGCGGCGGCGGTGTCGACGGGCTGGCTCAGGTCGTCGGACGGCTTGTGGTATCGATCGCGAACCCAATCGCGGCGGATCTTTTCTTCGGGCGAACCGAACTCGTAGCCGAATTTGAAGGCGAGCGACGGGATGCCTTGGCGGATGAAGCTGTACTGGTCGCTGCGGATGAATCGGTTCTGCTCGGGCTCACGATCGGTTTGCACCGCAACGCCGAGTTTCTTTGCGGCGGCGCGCACCTGATCGCCCAGCGAGGATTCGGCGAGGCCCTGCACCTCGATCACCTTGAGCGGGTAGAGCGGCAGGAACATGTCGAGATTGATATCGGCGACAATCTCATTGGCCGGCACCGTGGGGTGAGCGGCGAAATACCGCGATCCGAGTTCGCCTTTCTCCTCGGCGGTGACCGCCAGGAAAAGCACCGACCGTTTGGGCCGGGCGCCCGACTCCTTCATCAGCCGGGCGATTTCGAGTACCGAGGCGATGCCCGAGGCGTCGTCCATGGCGCCGTTATAGATGGCGTCGCCGTTGACCGGGCGGCCGACGCCGACGTGATCGAGGTGGGCCGACATGACGACATACTCGTTCCGGAGCTTGCGGTCGGAGCCGGGCAGGAGACCGGCGAGATTCGCCGCCTCGAGCGTGCCGCGCTTCATCGCGGCTTTCGCGCGCAGGGATACCGCCAGGGGAAAGCGCGGCAAGGGCTGGTTTTCGGCGGCCAGTTTCTCGATGTCGTCGAAGGAGTGGCCGCTGCCCGCGAAGAATTTCGCGGCACCGCGGCGGGTGATCGTAATCGCGATCTGCTGGCCGGCCGTCTCCTGCAGGGCGGGGTCGGCCAGGATCACGCTCGGTTGAGGCGGCGGGGGAGCGCCCCGGCCGCCGCGTCCGGCTCCCGGCGCGTTGGGCCGCGGATTGGGGATGGTGGCGATCCCGATCGCTCCCGCGCGGCGCAGCGCCGCCCAGCGCTCCACGGCGGAAGAGTAATGCGACTTCACGTTATCGCCGGCCTTGAGCGGGCCGGCGGCGGTCACATAAACCGCGATTTTTCCATGCAGATCCAGGCCCTGGAGGTCGTCGTAATGCGCTTCCGGGACGGACATTCCGTATCCCACGAACACCATGGGCGCGTCGATGGAAGGGGCGAGATCGGCACGGGTGCTGAGGCTGGCATCCTGCCCCAGGGCGAGCGGCTCGGTTTGGCCACCGCGAACCAGGGTCAGGCTGGATTCCGCGGAAATGAGCTCGCGCGTCTCGAACTTCACGACCTGGCGATAGCCGGTGACGCCGGCAGGCTTGAGGCCGAGCCGGTCGAACTGGGCTTCGACGTACTTTTCGGCCTTTTTAAGCCCTTCGCTGCCGGTGTTGCGGCCCTGGAGCTGATCACTTGCGAGGAACTCGATGTGGGCCCACCAGAGTTTGCCTTCGGCGGCATAGTCGGCGGCGAGCAGGCTGGCGGCGGCCAGACACAGCAAAGCGGGAAACTTCATGGCGGTCTCGATTCCTATAGGAGTAGCACAGCTCACGAAGAGCCAGATCGGTCCATTACTTAACGGATGCTTTCAGACCGGGCCCGCGGCACGAATGCCGGACCCGTGCGGTGGCGCACTTCCGCCGGAACAGGCCGATGATAGGCTGAAGTCAATGTCCACGGTGAATCGCCAGATCACGCTTGCATCGCGGCCCGCGGGGATGCCGACGGAGTCCGATTTTCGGCTGGTCGAGTCGCCTGTGCCCAAGGCGGGCGCGGGCGAGGCGCTGATCCGGTCTTTGTATCTGTCGGTCGATCCGTACATGAGGGGCCTCATCAGCGGAAGAAGCGCCTATGCCAAGCCGGTACACCCGGGGGAGGTTATGGTGGGCGGCGTGGCGGGGCGGGTGATCGAGTCCAACGACCCGCGCCTGTCGGCCGGCGACATCGTCGAAGGCATGCTGGGATGGCAGGAATATGCCGTGGCGCCCGCCAAATCGCTTCGCAAGATCGACCCGGACAGCGCGCCCGTGAGCACCTCGCTGGGAGTGCTTGGGATGCCCGGTCTGACAGCCTATTTCGGCCTGTTGGACATCTGTCATCCGCAGCCGGGCGAAACGGTAGTCGTCTCGGCGGCGGCCGGGGCGGTAGGCTCGCTGGTCGGCCAGATCGCGCGCATCAAGCGGTGCCGCGCCGTGGGGATTGCGGGCGGCGACGAGAAGATCCGCTACATCACCGGAGAACTGGGGTTCAACGGCGGCTTCAATTACCGGACCGAGACCGACTATGCGGGAAAGCTGCGCGAGCTTTGTCCGAACGGCATCGACATCTACTTCGATAACGTGGGGGGCCCGATCACGGATGCGGTGCTGGCGCAGATCAATACCCGCGCCCGCATTGCGGTCTGCGGGCAGATCTCGCAATACAACGCCGAAAAGCCGGAGATGGGGCCGCGCTGGCTCGGCCAGTTGGTGGTAAAGCAGGCCAAGGCCGAGGGCTTCCTTGTGTTTCAATTCGCCGACAGATATGAAGAAGCACTGCGGCAGCTCAGCGCGTGGCTGCGAGAGAACCGGATCCGCTATCGGGAGGATATCGTCGAAGGTCTGGAAAACGCCCCGCGGGCGTTTATCGGTCTGATGGAAGGCCGAAACATCGGCAAACGCCTCGTGAAACTTTCCGCTTAGCGCCGAACCAGCCCGAGCGCTTCCTGAACCACTCGCAGCAGGGCTGCAATCGTGAATGGCTTGGGGAGCAGCGTAAACCCCTTTTCCCTGACAAAGCGCTGCACCATATCGGCGTCGTGAAAACCCGAGATGAACAGGACCGGCAGCTCAGGCTGGCGGGAGCGCAGACGTTGCGCCACGACAGGCCCGGTGAGGTCGGGCATGATCACGTCGGCCAGGAGCAGATGGATCGGCGCGGCAAACTCGTCGTAAACTTCGAGCGCCCCGCGACCGCTGTCGGCGAGAAGAACCCGGTAACCGGCTCCCCGGAGAGTCTGATCGATGAGCCCCAGCACTGCCTGATCATCGTCCACCGCGAGAATCGTGATGGGAGAGACGGACCGGGTATCTTCTGATGGCGCGGCTCGCATGGAAAGCTTTCCGCGGAGGTAATCTCGAACCGGCGCCGGTTGCAGAATCTCGAGGCGCGCTTGCCTGTGGCTTCCCCCGCCTACGATTCCATTATATGAGGAGCCGGGCGGTTCGTCCTATCACTCAAGAAGGTTACTTCGTGAAGAGCCATACCACATAAAAAAAGGGCAGGCGGAAGGGTGAAGCTTGCCTGCCCGTACCATCCAAGGAGCTTAACGCTAGTTCGCCATCGCAACAATGTGAATCCGGCGGTTCTTCTGCCAGCAGGCTTCGTCGTGTTCGTCGCACACCGGCTTCTCTTTGCCGTAGCTGATGGTGCTGAGCTGGGCGCTGGGGATTCCCACGCTGACCAGGTAGTCCTTGGCGGACTCGGCGCGCTTTTCGCCGAGCGCCATGTTGTACTCGGCCGATCCGCGCTCGTCGCAGTGGCCCTGAACGGTCAGCTTGTAATCCGGATAATCCTTCAGGATGTCGCGAAGCTCCGTCGAATCAGCCTGTAATGCCTTGATGGCATCAGGGCGGAGCGTGTGCTGGTCATAGTCGAAATAGGCATCTTCGATGCGCGCCAGCAACTCGTCGATCCGCGCGCGTGTGGCGGCGTTCGGATAATGGGGTTGCGGTGTGGAAGCAACCGCGGGCGCAGGCGTCGAGCGCGGAGTCGTCGCGGCCATGGGCGTGGCCGGCGCGGAACGTGTCGGTTCCGGTGGGGGCGGCGGCGGGGCGGCGGCCACCTTTTTCTTGGCGCATCCCGCGCCGATCGTCAGAAGTGTCGCGACGGCAATCATGACCAGCTCGCGAGATTTTTT
Source organism: Bryobacterales bacterium (assembly GCA_963778675.1). GTDB lineage: Bacteria > Acidobacteriota > Terriglobia > Bryobacterales > Bryobacteraceae > CAWCDJ01. The sequence continues at coordinate 1,473,371 of CAVZVI010000011.1, read as the reverse complement.
CATAGAAAACCTCCTAAAAGATTCTTATCGTCATTACCGGGTTGAAAACTATCCTGTTTAGACAGGATTCTGTGGTCCGAATGGTTTGATTACACTAAGGTGTGGAGTTGCTCGACGTGCGTCCAGCGTGGCTGAAGCATTCCGGTGAATCCCGGCGGCGGGCGCCGTGGCTGGTGCTATGGCTGGGGTTCGGGGGCCTGCTGGTTTCGATCGTGGCCGCCGGCGCGGGGACCCTGCTATCGCTTGACCGCGTGCGCCGGGATGAGACGCAGATCCGCCAGACGTTCATGGCCCGCATGGGCGTGCTCGACCAGATCCGCTCCCACATCTACCTTTCCGGCACCTACGTCCGGGATTTCCTGCTCTCCCCGGACCCTAGCGGAGCTGCCGCGGAATCGGCCCGGCTAGCCACCCTGGAGCGCGAAAGCTATGCCGCCCTGGATTCCTACTCTCATACCGTGGATGCGGACGGCAGGCAGCCGTTTCAGGCGCTGAAATCGGAGATCGAGGCGTATTGGAGCGTCCTCGATCGGACCATGGAATGGACTCCCGAGGAACGAAGCACGCTGCGCGACTCTTTCTTCTACGATGAGCTGGTTCCGCGGCGGAACGCGATGCTGACCGTGTCGGACCGCATCGCGGTCGCCAACGAGCGAAGCCTGGCCCGCGCCGAGGAACAGATGACCGCGGCATCCGACGGCCTGCGCCGCACCCTCATGGTCACCTTCGGGGTTACGCTGGCGGGCGGCATTCTGCTGGCCTTGCTGACGATCGGCCACACGCTGCGTCTGGAGCGGGAACTGGAACGGCGTCTCGAGGAGAACACCAGGGCGCGCGGCGACCTGCAGGAGCTTTCCGCGAAGCTGCTGCGCGCGCAGGAGAACGAGCGCCGCACCCTGGCGCGAGAGCTGCACGACGAGATCGGCCAATCGCTTTCCGCGATCCTGATGGATGCGGAGAGCGCCGAGTGCGCCGCCGACGCGGCCGAGGCGCGGGAGCACCTCTCCGCCCTGCGCGGGCTTGCGGAGAGGACCGTCAACCAGGTGCGCGACCTGGCGCTGCTTCTGCGGCCTTCCATGCTCGACGATTTCGGCCTGGTACCGGCGCTGAACTGGCACGCGCGCGAAATGACCAAGCGCACGGGGTTAAACGTAGTCCTCTCGGCCGACGATGAGGCCGACGACCTGCCGGATGAGCATAAGACCTGCATCTACCGCCTGGTGCAGGAGGCCATCAACAACTCGGCACGTCACGCCAGCGCGCGGACGGTCGAGGTCGAGGTGAAACGCGAGGCCGACCGCGTGCGCTTCAGCGTGAGGGACGACGGGACGGGCTTCGACACACGCTTCGTCCGCGGCCTGGGGATACTCGGGATGGAGGAGCGCGTGCGCAGGCTCGGCGGCAAGATCGAGATCGATTCTCAACTCGGCCGGGGCACTGTCATTCGCGCCGACCTGCCGGTGGTAGAACTGGCACAGACCAACGGACGTAATGCCCATTCGCATATTGCTGGCTGACGATCACACGGTGGTGCGGGACGGCTTGCGCGCCCTGCTCGAGCGGCAGGTCGATATGACCGTGGTGGCGGAGGCCGCCGACGGGCGAGACAGCGTCCGGCTGGCGGAGGAGCAGAATCCGGATGTCGTCGTCATGGACATCGCCATGCCCAATATGAACGGCATCGAAGCGACACGGCGCATTTTGGCAAGCTGCCCGGATACCGCGGTGGTCATCCTCAGCATGCACCAGGACGAAAGCTACGTGCTGCGATCGCTCAAGGCCGGCGCCAAGGGTTACCTCCTCAAGGACTCGCTGCGCTCGGACGTGATCGACGCGATTCGAGCGGTGGCGCAGGGCCGGTCCTATCTCACCCGCAAAGTGAGCCGTATCCTGCAGGAAGACTATGTGCGTCAACTGGACCGCCGGGGCCTCGACGACAGCTACGACCTGCTCACCGACCGGGAGCGCGAGGTCCTGCAACTGGTGGCGGAAGGGCGGACGAACAAGGAAGTGGCCTCCCTGCTCAATATCAGCCTGACCACGGTGGAGACCCATCGCACCCACATTCTGCAGAAACTGGGCCTGCACAGCATCCCGGAACTGATTTTGTACGCCGTCCGCAAGGGCATCATCAGTTGAATGCGGCGCTCTGGCGTCGTATTCCCGAGGGCAATACCCTATTCGCGGGATGTCAGAATCCCCAATCTCAGGGATAAACTCGGAGCGCCTCTCAGACATCTCTATAAGTGAAGACATTGAAGCGGCACCCAGTGGCCGGCGAATGGTTCGTCATGGCCGGGTCGACGCGACTAGGAGGCTACATTGAAGAGATTACTGTTTCGTGGGCGCCCGACCGGTGCAGCCCTCGCCCTGGCAGTGGCTTTGATTGCAGGCGGTTACGGCATCGCATACGCCAACCGCATCACGGCGCACAATCCGCCAGCCACTTTCCACTTTGCAAATCCCGCCGAGAGCGGAAGCCATGACGGCTTCGCGCCCGTCGTAAAGAAAGTATTGCCGGAAGTCGTGAACATTTCCTCTTCCAAGGTGGTGAAAGTTCCGACCGGTTTCTCACCAGGAATGGATCCGTTCTTCCAGCAGTTCTTCGGCGGCAACCTGCCGCAGGGCAACCAGACGCCGCGTTCGGAAAAGGAACAGAGCCTCGGTTCGGGCGTGATCGTGAGCCCGGAAGGCTACATCCTCACCAATAATCACGTGGTGGACGGCGCCACCGACATCAGAGTGACGCTCTCCGACAAGCGTGAGTTCACGGCGCGGGTGGTGGGAACCGATCCGCACACCGACATCGCCGTCCTCAAGGTGGACGCCGGCACGCTGCCGGCCATCACCATCGGAGATTCCTCGAAGGTGGACGTCGGCGACTACGCACTGGCGATCGGCAACCCCTTCGGTGTGGGCGAGACGGTGACGATGGGGATCGTCAGCGCGAAGGGCCGCACCAACCTGGGGATCGAGGATTACGAGGACTTCATCCAGACGGATGCTCCGATCAATCCCGGCAACTCCGGCGGCGCTTTGATCAACGACCGCGGCGAACTCATCGGCATCAACACCGCCATCATCGCGCACGGCTCGGATGGGAACCAGGGTATCGGCTTCGCGGTTCCGGTGAACCTGGCGCATGAAGTAATGGACCAGATCCTGAAGAACGGCAAGGTGGTTCGCGCTTATCTGGGGATTGTGCCGCAGGACGTTACTCCGGCGATCGCCGGCGCGTTTCATGTTGAGGCATCTCGCGGCGCGCTCGTGGGCGACGTCAGTCCCGACAGCCCGGCCCAGCATGCCGGAATCCAGAAGGGCGATATCATTCTCGACGTGAACGGGAAGCCGGTCACCGACGCCAACCAGCTTCGCATGACGATCTCGATGATGTCTCCGGATACCACGGTGAAGCTCAATGTGCTGCGCAACGGTGAGCAGCGCCCGATGTCCGTGCAACTGGCCGAACTGCCAACCCGGCAGGATCGCGCCAGCGTCGACCAGGGGAATCAGCAGAATGCGCTGGCCGGCGTCTCGGTGGACAACCTGACGCCCGATGCCGCCCGCCAGTTGAACCTTCCGCCGAGCACCTCCGGCGTAGTGGTTACCGATGTGGACCCCTCCAGCCAGGCGGCCGATGCGGGACTGCACCCCGGCGATGTGATCCAGGAAGTCAACCGCAAGCCGGTGCGCAACAAGGCCGAGTTTGAAGCGGCCGTCCGGAATGCCGGGAAGACTCCACTGCTACTGGTGGACCGCGGCGGCAACACGCTGTTTGTCGCGGTCTAAAAGGGTCTCTACCCCAACTTGCGCGGCTCCGTGGCGGTGCTTTCCGCCGCACGGAGCCGCGCGTTTTTGTTTTCGGGCTAACCTCTACGAATCTCTGGGATTCTCCCGCCGGTTTGGAGTAGAATGATCGGACGCCGCGCATCCGGTAAGCCGGCGTATGAAAGCGGAGGGAGAGTCTGTGATAAATATCACTAATTGGTTCGGTGACTTAGTCTCACATCCCCAGGTAGTCGTCGAAGCCAAGACCGTAAGTGAAATCGTCGCCATTCTGAAGGATCCGGTGAAATACCCTTCCCCGGTGCGCGCGGTCGGCTCGAATCATTCCACCACACGATGCGGCGTGGCGGATGGGGGCACGCTCATCAAGATGTCAGGAATGAACCGGATTCTGGAGATCGGCCCGGACTCGGTGACGGCGGAGGGGGGCGCGATCTACATCGATATCGCGCACGAACTGCAGAAGCACAATCTCCAGTTCTATGTGAATACCGAGATCGGGAGCCTCTCGGTAGGCAGCGCCGCCTGCGCCGGAACCAAGGACGCCTCCATGCCGGGGGAGTACGGGCAGGTGGGTTCGTACGTCACGCGCATCAAAATGGTGCTGCCTTCGGGTGAACTGCTGGTGGTGACCGACGACCAGCCGGAACTGATGCGGATGGTGCGCTCCAGCTACGGCCTCTACGGGATCGTGTACGAGGCCACTTTCAAGGTCCGCCCGATCCAGCCCATGGCCGTACATCACAAGACGTTCGCGCTCGAGGATTTCATCGCGAAGCTGCCCGAACTGAAGCAACTCGGCCAGTCGATGATGTACTACATGTTCCCGTTCGAGAACCTGATCACCGTCGAGTTCCGCAAATACAACCCCGGCGCCGGGGGCGATCCCGACGGCCACGTCTGGCCGCTGCGCAACTACATGTGGGCTACGTCAGGCCCAGCGGTCTGCGCCCAGACCGAACGCGACATTCCGATTCCGGCCGTCCGCTACAAGGTGATTGACGGCGTCAGCGGGCTGTGGCGGTTCAACCTCGAGAACCTGATTACGAGCCAGAATACGGTGGCCACCGACCAGATTATCCGCTATCCCGTCTCGGCCGGCGATAGTAAGTACACGTTCAGCCTGTGGGCATTTCCCGTGGATATCTATCCCCAAATACTTTCCAAGTGCTTCGAGTGGGCCCGCAACTACTACGCAACGACCGGCTATCGGAATAACATGCTGTATGTCGGTTACTGGATTCTCAAGGACCAGCAATCGCTCTTCTCTTATTCCTACGACGGCGACGTAATGACCATCGATCCGGTCTCGACCGCGAACCCCGGGTGGACCAAATTCCTCGACGACTACAACCAGTTTTGCAGCGACCTCGGCGGCATCCCCCTGTTAAACCAGACGCCGCGGCTGACCCGCGCGCAAGCGCAAAAGGCTTTAGGGGCTCGTCTCAAGAAGTTCGCCGCCGCGCGCAAGACTTACGACCCCAATGACCGGCTGCTGAACGACTTCTTCCGCGACCTGCTGGCTGAGGCGGACGTCGCGGCGCCTTCCGCGTAAGACGAACCGGAGGATTTCGATGCTATCTACGCCTTGGGAACAACGCAAGACCGCCTATGACGTCATCATCATCGGGTCAGGCTACGGCGGCGCCATCACCGCAGCGCGCCTGGCTTCCGCCGCACTGAATCCGCGGCCTTCCATCTGTATTCTGGAGCGAGGCCAGGAGTGGGAGCCCGGGACCTTTCCGGAGACCCTGGGCGACGTCATCGGCGCCACGCGCAGCGACGCCAACCCGCTGGGCCTCTTCGAGCTCCTGAACTACACCGATATCTCGGTGATCAAAGGCTCGGGACTGGGCGGCACATCGCTGATCAACGCCAACGTCGCGATCCTTCCCGACCGCGAGGTCTTCGAGCAATTCGGCTGGCCTTCCGCCATCACCTACGATGCCCTCCTGCCGTACTACCAGCGAGCGCACCAGATGCTGGGAGCCAATCCGCATCCTCACGCGCTCGAACTCCCCAAGGTGCAGGCGCTCAATCGCCGTGCGCAGGAACTCGGCATGTCGGTCAAGGCGGCGGATATCGTGGTCAATTTCAAGCCCGCCGGCAATAATGCGCAGGGAGTTCACCAGGAAGCCGTGCAACGGCTGCGGCAATTGCGTCTCCGGGTGCAACGTGCGCGCCAAGAACACACTGTACATGAACTACCTGCCCATGGCGCAGCAGGCCGGCGCGACCATCCTCACGCAAAATAAGGTGGAGTGGCTGGAGAAGCTGGCAGGGGGCGGCTGGCGCATCCATGGGCGTCACGTGGTGCAAGGCAAGACGGATGAGAAGTTCCAGTTCGATGCGGCCAACGTCATCCTTTCCGCCGGGTCGCTCAACTCCACGGAGATCCTGCTGCGCTCGGAAATGCACGGTCTTTCGGTGTCGCCAGCGCTCGGCACCCATTTCAACGGCAACGGCGATTTCTTCGGCCTGGCCTACAACGGCGACTTCGAAACCGACGTCCTCGGGTATCCGTACCGCCAGGCGCCCGCGGCCGGAGACTCCCCCTCGCCGGGACCCAACATCGTCGGCGTCGTGCGTTACAACGGCGGACTGCCGGAAACAGAGCGCATCGCGATCGAAGACTTTTCCTTCCCCAACGCTTACATCGACGGCGCCAAGGCCATTTTCGGCGCAATCCGCGGCCAGGATACGGTGGCGGGCAACGAAGACGCGCAGCGCGCGCGCTTCCTCCGCGACCTCGACCCCACCGCCCCCGCCCACGATCCGGGCGGCGCCATGAACCACTCCATGTTGTACCTGGTGATGGGGCACGACAACGCGCGGGGCACCATCCTGTTCGACGCCCCCTGGTTCGAGTCCGATGGACGCATTCACGTCTCCTGGGATCGCGCCGGCCAGCAACAGATCTTCACCCGCATGAACGAAGAACTGCGGCGCCATGCGCGGGCCCTGCGCGGCAACTTCATTTCGAACCCCACGTGGAGCGTTTTCAATATCGGCCACCTGATCACCGCGCATCCGCTGGGCGGCTGCCCGATGGGCGACGATTATTTACAGGGCTCCGTAGACATCTACGGGCGGGTCTACGCCGGCGACGGCACCGTGCACAAGGGGCTGCACGTTTCCGACGGATCGATCCTTCCGAGCGCGCTGGGCGTGAATCCGTTTCTCACCATCAGCGCCCTGACCGAGCGCTTCGCCGAGCGCAAGATCCGCGAACTGGGCGGCGAGGCCTATCCCGAGCCCGCGCGCGCCGTCAGCATGGCGGGCATCGACCCGCTCGACGTCACCGGCTACAACGAAGGGCAGCTCGAGGCGCTGTTCCGGCGCTGTGACACCCTGCCGATCGACCGCATCCTCAATGCGGGCGGCCCTCCGGTAATCGACGCCGTTCACGAGACGATCCGCAACGACGCCTTCTGGAAAGGGTTCTTTCCGCAAGGCCACGTGCTGAACGCGATGTCCTCCGCCATCTTCACGGGCTTCCGCAAGCAGTTCTCGAAGGACGGCAACCGGTACAAGGGTGTTACCAGCGACACCGACGGCCGCATCCGCGCCAACAACAGCCTGGAAGAGATCCACCTGGAGAAGGCCACTGGAACGTTGGAAGCCGGGCGGTATATCCTGCTGCGCTATCTCGACGCTCCGTGGCAGGGATTCTACGACATCTTCAAGCTCATCAACGACGACCTGCTGATCGGGCGAGTGTATCTCGGGCCGTATCCAAACGGAGCGCGCCTGTTCACTTTCGCCATGTCGCGCCGCTACACCTTCGAGCAGATGACGGTGGACGACCACGCCGCTCTCTACGCCGGCGGCACCGTTCCGACCCCGGCCGATCTCGATGGCGCCTGGCGCATGGATGCGATTTCCAACGCCAACCACGCCGGCAGCGTGGCTTACCTGCAATTCAATGCGCAGCCCGACGGCCGGCTCGAGGCGCACTACCTGCTGATGGGGCTCATGGAAGGGCTGGTGGTCCCGAGCTTTCTCAAGGATCACTTCCAGTTGAACGACTTCACGCCGTTCCACGATGAAATCCGCAAGGTGTCTGACGACTTCCTGGTCGGGAAGTACATCGCGCCCCTCCCGCCGGCATTGGCCTCGCTGCTCGGCAACTCTTCGCTGGGCCTGTTCCACACGGAGGCCGGCGGCAGCTTCGGGTTCTATTACACGCTGACTCGCGCCGCGCAAAAGGAAATGCCGGAGAACAGCCTGCTCAAGCCGTTCCTGGACGCGCAACTGCCGGATGGCGTCGGCATGAGCTTCGATGAGACTCTCACGGGCTCGTACTGGCCGGGCGGCGACAAGACCAATCCGATTTCGTGCGCATTTACCGCGCGCATGGTGATGCGCGACGTCAACGAGTTCGTGGACGGCTACGAGCACGAAGCGCAGATCAAGGGCACCATCACCTTCGGCCAGTTCGAAGGCCAGGGCCCGGTCACTTTCGGCATCGACGACAGCGCCAGCCGTTTCCACTACCTGCGGGTCAACCCGGCGACGCGTGAAGCCGAGATGAACTACCACATCGAATTTCAGAGCGGCGCCGGCCGGCGCTACGGGTTCGACGGCACCAAGTACATGCAGCGCGACTCGGCGGCGACGTCCAGTACGATCGCAGAAATCCTCCAGGACTATACCACGCTGTACTGCCGTCTTTACGAAATCCAGGCCGGCGGCGCCACGAGCGACATGGGCACGGCGCTGCTGATCTTCCACACCTTTGAAGATTGGGCGGCGGTGGGGAACTTCGCGGGCTTCCTCGCTTCATTCCAGGTGACCGGCACGGACAACCCCGTCACGCAGTTTCAGGCGCGCATGCGGTTCCTCGGATTCACGGCGCAATTCGTCGTGCGGGAATACGACCCCCTGGCGCTCGGCTCCACATACCTGGCGCAGGATGTACGCGCCGAAGTCCTGCGCGGCGCGGAGACTCCGGACTATTTCAGCACGCGTCCGGCGGGGGAACTGCAGAACATCCTGCACGACACGCCCACGCTGGCGCTCGAAAAACTGGTGAACCACGGCGGCGTCACGATCGACTGGGAGAAGCAGCGCATTTTCCGCGACTCTTTCTGGAAGGGCTCCTTCGCGGAGGATTCGCTGCTCGGCTGGGAAGAGAAAGTACGGAACAGCGTGCTCGGCGCCGGCGGAGAATCAACCGGCCGCATCTTCGCCGGCGGCAGTTTCTGGAAACGGTTCGACCGCGTGGAGAACGGGGTCGCCACCGGATACGTGGTGAACTATCAGCTCTCGGCCCTTCCCGGCCTTCCCGAGGTGCGGCAGATCGCCTACCCCGACGACAACCGCCGCTATTTCAAGAAGGGCGATGCCGTGCTGCTGCTTAACTACACCAACGCGCCTTACCAGATGGTCTATGACACCATCAAGGTCATCGACGATCAGAACGCCATTGGCGTGATGCACTTAGGGACCTTTCCGAACGGCTTGGAGTTTGCCTCCTTTGTCATGGCGCGCCAGAACTACCCGTTCGAGAACATGTCGATTCCGGATCACGACCTGATCTTCGCGGATCCGCGCGCCACCGTCCCGCAACCCAGCCAGATCGAAGGAGAGTGGGCCGGCCACCTGATCTTTGTCGCAACGCCCGAGACGACTATTCTCAACCAGGTGAGCCCCGTGCTGTTCCACGCCAGATTTCGCAACGGCGCGGCCAGTTTCCAGATCGCAGGCGTGGAAAGTCCGCTCGAGTGCGACTTGCGGCTCGCCGGAACCGGGACGCTGCTCGGCAAATGCGCCGCGCCATCCGCCCTGAGCTACTTTACGCAGGTGGAGGGGGGCAAGCCGGTGGCCCGCTTCGTGCTGAAGCGCGCGGCCGCGGGCGCCGCCACCGGCTGATGCGGTCAGGAGACGGGCGCGCCGGCCGTGAGTGCCGTTCCCGCGGCGAATGAGATCTGCTTCCCCATGATCCGCGCTTCGGCAGGCGCGGCGGCGCCGCCGGCGAGGAACATCGCCACCAGGCCCCACGGCTTGCCGAACTGGTCGTGCGCCTTGTCCGCTACGTCGCGCAGGTCCTTCGCCAGTTGGTCCCGCAGTTGGGGCTCCGCCGCGATCCGGGCCAGAACCGCGCCAGTGCGGCACATCGTGTCCGCCCACCATTCGATCGCCAGGTAGTCCGCCCGGATCACGGCAGCCGGAAGCGGGGCAAACAACTGCTCGAAATTCGCCGGCCCCAGGTCCTTCATCCGCTCCCAGAGGGCGTCGTCGGTCGCGGGACCGAGGCGGAAGCGGTCGTCGCCATCCGGCAGCACGAGCAGTTGCACGGCCCTCCGCCCCGCCGCCTCGTACTCGGCGTGACTGCGCGGCGTGCCGCCGGGGCCCAGGAACAAAGCATGAGAGAGCGCGTCGTCGTAGCGCGTCTCGGCCAGCACAGTGGTGCGCCCAAAGTCATCCATGCCGGGAGGGATTTCCGGTGCGCGGAGCCGGAGCGCCGCTGCAATCGCCGCCGCGCTCCGCAGATCATTCCTGCCGGCATTCGAATACAGGCGGAAGAACATATGGGAGCTGGTCAATTCGGGCGGCGCGGTGATCATCTTGCTGCCACGATAAGCCGCCGTGATGAGAAAGCTCTCCGCCATCAACTCGCGCAGTTTCTCTTCGTCCGGACCGAAATTTACCGCCGCCGACTGGATCCGTGCCGCCGAGGCCCGGTCGACAATCACCAGGTCTCCCGTGGAAGGCGTGAACGTAACCTTGCTCTCCAGAGCCAGCCGGGAAACCGACCCGTAGTTGAAGATGCCCAGCAGGTTCACCTTCAAGCTGAAACGCGATTCGTTCAGCCTGGTATGAATGCTCCGCACCTCCGTCACGCCGGTTGCCGCAGCGAGCCCGCTCAGATCTCCGCCCAGCGCCGCGGCCACCGCCGCCTTCGCCGGGGCATCCAATGCCGCGCAATCCAATTCGTAGAGGAACATGGCCTCGTCGGAACGGAGCGAACCCAACTCCGCTTCGAGCGACACTTCGAGGCTGCGGTTTACGGCCTCCGCGATCGCCTGCTTGCACTCGCTCGCCTGCTCGTCCGTCATGCCGGCGAGGTCCGCTTTGGCGTCGGGGCTGATCGCGCGGATCAACATGGGGAACAGATCGGTTGTGTCCGTCCCCGCGGAGATGCCGGCCGAGGCCGACGCGTTGACTTCGAAATCCGATTCCCGCTTGCGATACCACGCCAGCCGCACGCGCCCTTGCGCCACTTTGTGCGTGCACACCTGGTATTCGGTCGCGATCTTCCAGCTTGCGCCCACTGTCACGCTCGCCGCCTGATTCAGCGAGAGCGCCGGCAGGGGACTGGGCAGAGAGGCCGTAGCCAGGGGATTGGTCACCGCCAGCAGGTTCGCGCTGCCGGAGAACTTCAACTGGCCCTTGCCGGTGACGGTCACGATACCGCCCTCGGGCAAGGCGTCCAGGTCTTCGGTTGAAGCCGGAATAATGAACTCGCCGATCGAGAGGCGCAGGGCCTCCGTTACCGTGGGCCCATCGTCGCCGGCCGGAAAGGGCCGGTAGGAATCCACCGCCAGGCTCGTGCCCACTGTGATGCCGAACGACAGTTGCGCACTCGCGCTCACGTTGGCGTGGAAGCCGAGCGACACGTAGCAGGTCCCCGCCGGGCTCTCCACATCCTCGCCGAAGTCGGGGTGCGGGAAGTCGCGCCCCAGCACACGGAAGGAAGCGCCGGCGTCGACCCCGATGGTTAATTGCGGCCCATCGTTTCCGAGCGCCACCGGCTGCCGGAAAGTCAGGCCCGGGGTGAGCGAGCGAACCGCCGGATCATTCAGCTTCAAGATCTGGATTTGCGGCACGGTCGCGCCGCCGAGGAGCATTCCTCCCACGTTTTGGGCGTATTTGAGCCACGTCGAGGCGGGGGCGAGCTTCGCGTCGATGGTCGCACCCAGTTGATCGGTGATCTTGATGGTCGGCATTCTTTACCTCAGACAATGGTATAGAGAGGGTCGAACTCAGGGACGCCCGCGCGCCGTCCGGCGATCCATCGCAGCACGTAGACCTGGCGCGGGTCGGTGAGGCCGCCGCTGACCTGGTTCGGGATCACCTCCAGGATCGCGTGTGCACCCAGGTCTTTGTAGTAATCGATGTCCGGCTCTACCTTCACACAGTCGATTCCGCCGATTGTCTCACGAACATCCTCGTGGAACGTCAATTGCACGTTGGCCTCGCCGAACTGCACTTGCTTGAAACTGCTCGTGGCGCCGGGATGGAATAGTGAACTGGCGGCCTCCGGCGCGAACAGCCCCTGCTCGGCCGCGCGGCGTGTCTGCTCGACGAGTTGGACGTCGGCGAACCCGAAGAAGCGGTCCTGCGCCATCGTGTCGTCCCAGATGAGCTGCTGGAAGTAGTCGAGCGGCGTGCCCGACGGCAGGTGGATCTGCTCCATCGCGGTTGTGATATTCAGCAGCGCGGCCAGCACCGGGGCGCGGTCTTCCATCAGGTCGAGATAGCGCTCCCGCGCCGCATCCGGCGACTCCGCGCCCGCGGTCAGCACCCGCGCCAGAACGGGGCGTTTCTGCTGGATTGCCTGCCAGGAGGCTCCTGCGAAACTGAACGTGGCGTCCCTTCCGAGCAGCATCAGGTCAACCGCCGGGCTCGTGTTGGGCGCAACCTTCACCGGAGTGAAGCCGGCCTGCTGGTAGCCCTCGGCCCAGGCCACCACGGTGTACTGGTCCCCGAAGTTGTTGAAGAAGGGCAGATCCTTGATGCGGCACGACGCGCTCTTCACGAAATTCCGGAACACCTGCTTCTGGTTGCCGTCGATCACCGTATACAAAACATCCACGCCCGCGGGCACCGGCTTCCGCGAGCCGTCGAAGACGTTGACCGTAATCGCGCAACCCGCCGGCGCCGCGCCAGGAAATGCCATAGGACCTCCCCAGGATAGAAGTGAATCGGATTAGGCCGATAATACCCCAACGGCCACGGAAAGACTATCACTCTTTCGGTCAAAACCTGATAAAACAGTCTGCATGGCAGAAACCAATACCGGCCGCCGCCAGTTCTTGAAGACTGCGGGAGGCGCCGCTCTCACATCGGCCCTGTTCACGGGCAAGATCCGAGGCGCGAATGACAAGGTCAACGTCGCCTTTATTGGGACCGGGCGCATGGGCTCGGGGAACATCGGGTACGCTGCCAAGGTGCCCGGGTTCCAGATTGTCGCGGTCTGCGACGTGTATCAGCCGGCGCTCGAGCGCGCCCAGGCCGAGGCGCGCCGCCTCGGGTTCGAAGGCGTGAAAGCGGTGAAGGATTTCCGCGAAATTCTGGCCGACAAATCGATCGATGCCGTCTCGATCGCGACTCCGGACCACTGGCACGCCTACCTCACCGTGGAAGCCTGCAAGGCGGGCAAGGACGTCTGGGTCGAAAAGCCCGCGTGTGTCTACGTGGAAGAGGGACCGAAAATGGTGGAGGCCGCCCGCAAGTACAAGCGCGTGGTGCAGGCCGGGACCATGCAGCGCTCGGGCGGGTTCTTCCAGAAAGCGCGCGAAATCGTCAAGAGCGGCGATCTCGGAGACATCACCTTCTGCCGCACATTCCAGGCCGGGTCGACACTCAAGGACGGTTTCGGCAACCCTCCCGATTCCGAGCCGCCCGCCGGCCTCGACTGGGATCTGTGGCTCGGCCCCGCGCCCAAGCGGCCGTTTAACGCCAACCGGTGGGGCGTCGGCGAAGACCGCTGGTCGACCTTCCGCTACTTCTGGGATTACGCCGGCGGCGCTATGACCGACTGGGGCGTCCACCTTCTCGATATCGTGCAGTTCGCCTTCGATGAAGTGATGCCGGTTTCCGTGGCGGCGCAGGGCGGAAAGTTCTACGTTACCGACAACACCGAAACGCCGGACACCATGCTGGTGACCTACCGGTATCCGGCTTTCGTGGGATCCTACGAGAGCCGCACCGCCAATCCGTTCCCCATGTACGGAAATACCTACGGAACCTCGTTCCACGGCACCAAGGCAACCCTGATGGTCAATCGCGGCGGCTATTGGATCTTTCCCAACGAGAAGGGCAAGGAACCGGTCGCCGAAACCAGCAAAGAACTTTCCGAGATGAACGTCCACCACTGGAACAACTTCCTCGAGTGCCTGCGCTCGCGCCAAAAGCCGATCAGTGACATCGAGACTTGCGTTCGCACTACCACCAGCTGCCTGCTTGCCAATATCGCCCTGCGCCACGGCATGACCCTCGACTGGGATGACAAAGCGTTTACTGTAAAGCAGCACGACGCCAAACAATACTTAAAAGCCAAATACCGTTCTCCGTGGAAACTGGAGGTCTAAGACGACAATGAAATGGATTCATCTTTGCGCTGCAGCGCTCCTTTGTGCCGCGGCGAGTGCCCAAAGCCTGACCGGCACATGGACCGGACCGGCGACGACCGCCGACAACGGCCTCGAAATGAAAGTCGCCCTCACTCAGGAGGGCGGCACGATCACGGGCTATATTCTCTCGCCGCGATCCACCGACACCATCATTAGCGGCAAGGTCGAAGGCAACAATGTGACGCTCGAAGCGGAGCGTCCCGGCCGCAACGGCACCCAAAAGGTCACCTACACCGCCGTGCTGGAAGGCGGCAAACTGAAACTGACCATGCCCATGTTCGGCGGCCGGGGCCCCGGACGAGGCCCCGCGGGCCGCGCCGGAGGTCCCCCTGCCGGTATGCCGCCGCGCGCCCCGCAGGTGTTCGAACTGTCCCGCGCTTCGACGGCCGCGCCCGCGCCGCTGCCTCCCGCGCCCGCGCCGATTTCGCTGCCTATGCCCTCGCCTGTCCGCTCCAACGGCCTCGCCAGGACGCCGCCCATGGGCTGGAACAGTTGGAACAAGTTCCGCAACCAGGTGAGCGACAAGATGGTGCGCGAGATCGCCGATGCCATGGTCCGCACCGGCATGCGCGACGCGGGTTATATCTACGTCAACATCGATGACACCTGGGAAGCGGCCAACCGGGATGCCCAGGGCAACATCCAGACCAACAACAAATTTCCCGACATGAAAGCGCTGGCCGACTACGTACACAGCAAGGGCCTGAAACTCGGCATCTACTCTTCGCCGGGTCCCAGGACCTGCGCCGGCTACCTCGGCAGTTTCCAGCACGAAGCGCAGGACGCCCAGATGTACGCCAAGTGGGGCATCGACTATCTGAAGTACGACTGGTGCAGCGCGCGCGGCGTATATGACGACACGCAGACCACCATGACGGCGGCCTACGCCAAAATGGGCGAGGCGCTGCTCAACTCCGGCCGGCCGATCGTATTCAGCCTCTGCCAGTACGGGATGCACGACGTGGGCGAATGGGGCGGCATGGTGGGCGGCAACCTGTGGCGCACCACCGGCGACATCAGCGACCGCTGGCAGTCCATGTCCAATATCGGGTTCAACCTGCAGCCCGGCCGCGAGAAGTATGCCAAGCCCGGCAACTGGAACGATCCGGACATGCTCGAGATCGGCAACGGCGGCATGACGGACGAAGAGTACCGCACGCACATGAGCCTGTGGTGCATCCTTGCCGCGCCGCTGCTGGCCGGCAACGACATTCGCGATATGTCGAAGAGCACCGCCGATATCCTTATGAACAAGGACGTCATCGCGGTCGACCAGGACAAGCTGGGCAAGCAGGGCATCCGCGTCGCAAAAGATGGCGACCTGCAAGTCTGGGCCAAGCCTCTGGCCGATGGCGGATACGCCGTCGGGATGTTCAACCTGGGCGAGGCTCCCGCCAAGGTCACGGCGAAGTGGAGCGATATCGGCGTGAAAGGTTCGCACAAGGTCCGGGACCTCTGGCAGCACAAGGACCTGGGCAGGATGGCGGACCAGTATACGGCGGAGGTGCCGTCTCACGGTGTGGTGATGGTGAAGATCGCCAAGTAAGCGCCGGTCGCGGCTCTGTGGCCGGCATGTCACAGAGCCGCGACCGTCAGGAAGCGGGCCGCCTTTTCTTCAAACCGAACGCCTTCCAGAAGGCTTCCACGATTCCTTCCGCCAAGGGCGTAGGGTCTTCTGAAGTTCTTCGCAGGAAAACGTACCAGTAAAGCGTCGGGCCGATCAGCAAGGCGAGCGAGAGATCGAGATCGAGCGCCGGCGAAAGCTCTCTCTTTTGAATTCCCAGTTTCAGCAGGTGGCGCAGTTCCCGCCGGGGAGGCTCCATCGCCATGTTGCGCCAGGCAAGTCCGAACGTGGGGTTAGTCGCTGAGTAGGACATCAGGTGGGGCTTGATCCGCTCCCGCATCTCCACATCCTCGTGTGGACGATAGGCCAGCACCGCAATCATATCGGCCCTCGTATTGCCGGAGTCGAACGTTGGCCTCTCCTGCAAGCCGAACTCCAGCGCCAGCATCTCCAGCAGCAGGGCGTCCTTGTCGGCCCAGTGCTTGTAGATGGTCGCCTTGCTGACACCGGATTTCTGGGCGATGGCATCCATGCTCGTAGGATCGATGCCGCGCTCGGCCACCAGTTCCAGGGCGGCCCGAAGGACTTTTTGATGCGCGCTTGCGCTCCGCGTCCGCGCCATCCTCAGACCTGGATCTTCGAGAAGAAGTAACTGCCCATCCACAGAAAGACCAGGCCCAGCGCCACGAGTATCGAAGCGTCCACCGCCGCTCCGAAATGCGAAACGCCGATCAACGCCGTGCGCAGCCCGTCCACGCCGTACGAAAGCGGATCTACCTTCGTGATGGCGCTGAGCACCGACGGCAAGTTGTCGAGCGGGAAGAGCGCGCCCGAGAGAAAAAAGATCGGCATTACCAGGAAGTTCATGATCAGTTGGAAGCCCTGGATGTTCTCCAGCAGCGAACCAATGGCTGTTCCCAATGCCGAGAACAGGCACGCGATCAGGGCCATGAAAAGGAATGCCACCGGAAGCATCCGGACGTCGGTCACGCGAAAGCCCGCGATGAAGCACACGACGGCCACCAGCACTCCCTGGCACATCGCCACGGTGGCCCCGCCCAGCGTCCGCCCGAGCATCACCTGAATGCGCGGAACCGGCGCGACCATGGTCTCCTTGAGGAATCCGAACTGGCGGTCCCATAGCAGGCCGATTCCAGAGAAGATCGAGCTGAACAGCACGGTCATGGCGATGATTCCGGGGGCGACGAATTGGATGTAGCTGCCCCGTCCCGCCTTCTGAAAGACGGGTCCGAGTCCGAAGCCCAGTGCCACCAGGTAGAGCACGGGTTGCGCCAGGGAGGCGAAGACCTGCGCCCGCGAACGGACATAGCGCCGCAGTTCCCTCAGCCATAGAACGTAGATGGCGCTCACCGGCGATTCCCCCAAAGCTTTGCCACTTGCCGCAACTGGTCCGTGGAGGTGGCCGACTCATCGCGGATGGTCGATCCGGTCAATGCCAGGAAGGCGTCTTCCAGGGATTCGGTGGCGGTGCTTTGTTTCAACTCCTGCGGCGAGCCTTGTGCCACGACCTTCCCGTGGTCGATGACGGCGATCCGCTGCGCCACCCTCTCCGCTTCATCCATGTAGTGAGTTGTGAGAAAGACCGTGACCCCTTCGTCCCGATTCAGTTGCTTGACGTGGGTCCAGAGTTGATTCCGGGTCTGCGGATCGAGGCCGAGCGTCGGCTCATCGAGGAACAGGATTTTGGGGGTATGCAGCAGGGCGCGCGCAATTTCCAGGCGCCGCTTCATGCCGCCCGAAAATCGCTTCACCTGCTCGTTGCGCCGTTCCCAAAGCTCGAACAGGCGCAGCAGCCGCTCGATGCGTTCGGCTCGCGTCTTCCGCGGCACGTGGTAGAACACGCCGTGCAACTCCATGTTCTCCTGAGCGGTCATATCGCCGTCCAGGCTGGGGTCCTGGAAGACGATCCCGAATCGTTTGCGCACTTCGTGAGGATGTTCGGACGGGTCCATGCCATCGATTTGTACCGCGCCGCCGGTCGGGCGCAGCAGTGTGGTCAGCATTTTGATGGTGGTCGTCTTTCCCGCGCCGTTCGGTCCGAGAAACGCGAAGATCTCGCCCCGGCCGACTTCGAACGACACGCGATCGACCGCCGTAAAATCCCCGAACGTCTTCACCAGGTCCACAACTTGGATCATGCGCCGATTGAGCCCCCTTGGTGCAATACTAAACGGTTCAGTTTAGTTTGTCAAGCAAGAGAGTCACTCATACCGCAGGCACACCAGTGGATCCACGCGGCTGGCCCGCCGGGCCGGTCCCGCGAGCGCGGCCAGCGCCACCAGAACCAGCACCGCTGCGACGGCTCCCAGGGTCAGCGGGTCGGTCGGCTTCACCCCGAACAGGAACACCGAAATCGTGCGCGTCAACGCGATGGTGCCGGCCAGGCCCAGCGTGAGCCCTCCCAGCACAATCGCGCCGCCCTCCGCAAGAATCAGCCGCAGTACTTCCGTGCGGCTCGCTCCCAGCGCCATGCGGATGCCGATTTCGCCAGTACGCTGCACTACCGAATACGAGATCACGCCGTAGATCCCGACCACTGCCAGCAGTAGCGCCAGGCCGGCGAAACTCGCGAACAAGAGCATCTGGAAGTGGCGTGCGGAGACGGAATGCCGGAGCATCTGGTCCATCGTCTGTATATCCGCCACCGGCTGATTGTGGTCGAGGGAATGTACGACCCCCTGAATAGCCGTGCCGAGTGCCGCCGGGTCGCCGGACGTCCGCACGACCAGGGTCATGTACCCGATCGGCAGTCCGGGATGCGCGTAGAAGACACTCGGCGCGGTTTTGCCGTCGAGCGCCTGGTCCTTTACGTCGGCTGCAATCCCCACGATCTCGCCCGGCATCGGTTTGTTCGTCATCGCGACCGTGATCCGCTGCCCGATCGGATTTTCGTCCGGCCAGTACTTCGCGGCCAGCGACTGGTTGATGATGAAGACCGGGTGATCGGGGTCGTTATCGTGATCCGTGAAATCGCGCCCGCGCAGCAACGGAATGCCCATCGTCCGGAAGTAGGCAGGCTGAATGGCCCGGACTTCCGTGACCGGCTCATCCCCCGGCGCGGGCTTTGGGCGATTTTCGACGGTAAAACCCGTGCCCGGCCGGAGGCCGCCGAACGGCATGAAACTGACGGCGCTGGCCGAGCGCACGCCGGGCAGAGCTTCGATGCGGTGCGTAGCCTCGCGGAAGAACTCGACCCGCTGCGGCGCTTTGTACGAACCCGGCAGCAGGATCCTGGCGGTCAGCAGGTGATCGGGGCGGAAGCCCGTATCCACCGACAGCAGGTTCGCGAAACTGCGAATCAACAGACCCGACCCAACCAGCAAAACCATCGACAGAGCGAGTTCCAGCATCACCAACAGATTCGGAAGACGCCGGTTACGGGACGTGGAGCCGCCCGTGCGGGCTGCGTCCTTCAGCGTGTCGGCCGGCGCGACCCGGGCGCTGAGGAACGCGGGCGCCATTCCGAAGATCATCGTCGCGGCAAGCGAAACCAGGACCGTGAATGCGACAACCCGGGCGTCAATCGCGATGGCGGCCATCCACGGCAGGGCGACCGGGGCCCTGCTCTTGACGAGATCCACACACCACATGGCGAGTAGCAATCCAAGGGCGCTTCCCAACGCTGCCAGCAGGGCGCTTTCGGCAAGCAACTGGCGGGCGATGCGCCACGGTCCGGCGCCCAGCGAAGTGCGTATCGCCATCTCCCGGCCGCGCGAGGCAGCCCGCGAGAGCAGCAGGTTGGCCACATTGGCGCACGCGATCAACAGCACCAGGCCCACCGCGCCCAGGAGGACATACAAAGGCCGGCGGTACTCGCCCGAAACCTCTTCTCGGAGGTCGACCAGGCGGACGCCCCAGCCCTTGCTGAATGGCGGGTCATTCTTCGCGGCGCGCGCGGCGATGCCGTCCATCTGCGCCTGCGCCTGTGCCATCGTTATGCCGGCCTTCAGCCGTGCGACCGCGCGCAGGTACCGCCCGGTGCTCTTGTAGTCGCGATGCGGGTCTACGAAATAGGGCAGCCAATACTCCGACCCGGTGTCGAGGAATTCGAACTGCCGCGGCATCACCCCGATGATTGTGTACGGCTGCCCGTCCAATTCCACGGTTCGTCCCAGGGCCGCCGGGTCAGCCTGGAAACGCTGCTCCCAGAACCGATGGCTCAGGATAATCAGCCTTACTTTCGCGCGCGCCTCTTCCTCGGTGAACGCGCGTCCCACAGCAGGCTCCGCGCCCAGAAGAGAGAAGAACTCCGCGGTCACGAGCTGCCCGTGAATCTCCTGCGGGTCGGCGACGCCCGTCAGGTTGCTGACGTCCGCATTGACCGCGGCGATCTGGTCGAACACCGTGCTCTGTGACCGCCAGTGCAGGTAATCGACGGGACCGACCACGTTGTGCATGGCGCCGCGGCCCGGAAAGGTGTCCCAGATCATCACCAGCCGCCCCGGCTCGCGATACGGCAGAGGGCGCAGCAGGACCGGGTCCACCACGCTGAAGATCGCCGAATTGGCGCCGATGCCCAGCGCCAGGGAGAGCACCGCGACCAGCGCGAAGATGGGGTTTCGGGAGAGCATGTGGAATCCGTAGCGCAAGTCTTTCCACAGGTCTTCGGCCCAGCGGGTGCCGCGCGCGTCGCGGCACTGTTCGCGCACCTGCTCGGGCCCACCCAGGGCCAGCCGGGCTCGACGCATGGCCTCCTGCGGAGAGGCGCCGGAACGCCGGTACTTTTCCGCCTCGCGCTCGAGGTGGTAGCGCAGTTCCTCGTCCAGTTCCGCCTCCACCCGGTTGCGGCGGACGAGCGCGCGAAGTCTGTAGAGCAGGCCGGTCAGCATCCCTCCCCTTTCGCTTCTACAGCAAGGAGTGTACGTCAACTCTTGTCGAAGTGCAAGGGGAACCGTTTCGGAGCGGTTTCTTCAGACGCGGCTGAGCGCCCAGCCCATGGCCATCAACCCGACCACCAGCAGCGCTTCCACTCCGAATCGCACGGGGTATGAAGGATGAAGCAGGGCCACCGCGGCCGGGTCGGTCAGGATCATCTCGCCCCCGACCTTCCCCAGGATCCCGGCGCCCAGATAGATGGTCATGGGGTAACGCTCCATGAGTTTCGCCAGAAGGTTGCTCGAAAGCACCACGAACGGAATGCTCAGGGCCAGCCCGAAAAGAATCAGGTAGAAGTTGCCTTTGGAAGCGCCGGCGATCGCCAGAATATTGTCAGTGGACATCGTCAGGTCAGCCAGCGCGATGTACCAGATGGCCTGCCGCAGGCGTTTCGGAGCGGGCGTCGCATCCGGCGGGTCGCTGGCATCGCGAAGCACCTTAATCGCGATCCAGATCACCAGGATTCCGCCGGCCAACTGCAGATAAGAGATGGTCAGGAGCCGCGCGGCTGCGGCCGTCAGCGTCACGCGCAGCACAACCGCGGCGCCCGCGCCGCAGGCAAGGCCGATGCGCCGTTCGCGCCCGTGGAGCGCCCGCACCGCCATTGCGATCACCAGGGCGTTGTCGCCCGCCAGCAGCAGGTCGATGAAGACGATGGAGAAGATTGCTACGACGACGTGCACGGTACCCGCCCGATCCAGGATCTCGCGCGGCGAAAGTAGCCTTGCGCCGCGCGCACATCTCTGAAGATCTGAGCTTTCAACTCTTCAGCGCTGTTGAACTGACGCTCGTCGCGAATCCGGCGAAGAAAGTCTACGCGGATCCGCTTGGGCGTTTCGCCTGCCGGCGGCTCGAGCAGGAACGTCTCGATCGAGAGTTCGTCGCTCGCGCCGAAGGTCGGCCGGTACCCTATGTTCGTCACGGAATTCCAAACGCGCGCGCCGTCGAGGTCGTGCGTCCGGGTTACGTATACCCCGCGCGCCGGAATCACCTCCGCCGCCGTCGCCAGGTTCAGCGTGGGGACCGTCTCTTTCGAGCCCACCCCTCGTCCGCTCACGACGCTGCCCTCGAGCGCATAGGGCCGGATGAGCAGGCGTCCCGCCAGGCTCACCTTCCCCGCCTGGATCAGCGAGCGGATTCCGCTGCTGCTCACGACCCGGCCGCGGCAGGAGACCGCGCCCACAATTTCGGTGTCGAACCCGTAGCGCCGGCCGAGCTCCTTCAGTACTTCGACGTTGCCCGCCTGCCGATGGCCAAAGCGGAAGTTGTCGCCCACCAGCACCGCGTGCGCGCCCAACCGCTCCACCAACAGGGTGTGGACAAATTCTTCCGGCGATAACTTCGCCAGCTCCGCGGTGAAGGGAACGATCAGCACCTGTTCGATCCCCTCTTCCCGCATCAATCCAGCGCGTTGTTCCGGCGTGGTCATCAGCAGGGGAGAACGCTGCGGCGCCACGACCTTGGTGGGATGCGGATCGAACGTCAGCACCGAAGGCTTCCACTGGTGCGCCGCCGCCAGCTCCGTAAGGCGCCGCAGAATTCTCCGGTGCCCGAAGTGCACGCCGTCGAAATTGCCGATGGTCAGCGCGCTCGGGCCGAAATCCGGCGGCACTTCGTCGAGGCTGCGATAGATCCTCATGGGTTACAGCGCAGCCTCCACCGGAACTTCGAGCCCGTCGTACGCCAGGCGGATGGGCGGCGGCAGAAGGCTTTCGGCGCGTTCGTGCCCAAGGTCGTGGCAGATGTGCGTGAAGAAGGCGCGGCGAGGTTCGAGCTTCGCCACGGTCTTCGAAGATTGGTCCACCGTGGAATGAGTGGGATGCGGCTTGTAGCGCAATGCGTCCAGAAACAGGACGTCCAGTCCCCGTAGCCGCTCCATGGACCCGTTCGGAATGTCGCTGTGATCGGTCAGATAGGCCGCCACTCCGAAACGGAATCCCAGTATCGTCTGCCGCCCGTGCAGGACCGGCACGGGCTCGAACTGCAGTCCGAACAGGTCGAAAGGCCCGTCGATCAGCCGCGCCTCCACCTGCGGCGTGTTGCTCTCCTTCCGCAGGCCGTCGAATATGTACGGAAAACTGCGCTGCACCGCCGCCATGGTCTCGGGGGCCGCATAGATCGGAATCCTGACCCTTCTGCCGGAAGTTGAACGGCCGCACATCGTCGAGTCCCATGATGTGATCAGCGTGGGCGTGGGTGTAGATCACGGCATCCAGCCGGCCGATTCGGGCGCGCAGCGCCTGGGTGCGAAAATCCGGGGTCGTGTCGATCAACACGTTGCGATCTTCATAGCTCACCAGGATCGAAGGCCGCAGGCGGTTGTCCCGAGGGTCTGTCGACGTGCACACCGCGCAGTGGCAGCCGATCGTGGGGACTCCGACACTGGTGCCCGAACCGAGGACCGTGATCTTCAGCGGGGGCGCCGGCATTCAGGCTTTCTGCTGCGCCGCCGAGCCGGCCTCCTCGGAGGCCTGCACGAAGCGGAAACGCAGTTCCGTCAGCGAATTCTCCAGGTAGCGCTGCTCCTCCAGCGTGAGATTGCCCTTCGTCTTTTCCGCCAGGACGGCCATCAGGTCGATGGTATGGCGCGCCATGGGCAGGTCCGGCTTCGGCTTCTCTTCCTCTCCAAAGTGCATCAGCCCGAGCTGCATTTCGGCTTGTGCTCGCAGCGAAAGCACTATGAAAGTGAAAGATGGCGGCGGCAGCGGAACCTCGTACTCGCCCTGCCCGGATTCACTATTCTCGACATCGCTCATGAAACTCTATTTTACAACCCGAGGCGGGGTCTCGTTGACCTCGAGCCGGAACACGTCGGGCCTTGCGTAGTGCCCAACCACATCGAGATCGAATTTGCCTTCGGCGACCTCCCCCGGATCCAGGTCCGCACTCAGGATGCATTCGCCTTCGCGGGCCGGCCCGGCCAGAACCTGCCCGAGCGGACTCACGATGAGGCTCCCTCCACTGATTGAGCCGGCGACGAACTGGCACGCCGACAGCACGAAGCAGCGGCCTTCGAGCGCAATGTGCCGCATCGTCACCGGCCAGGTCTCGCGGTCGTCCACCGTCGGAGCGCAGTAGAAACGGACTCCCTTGGCGTACATCGCGGCGCGGAGCAGCGGCATGTAGTTTTCCCAGCAGATCACGGCGCCGATCTTGCCGAACCCGGTTTCGATCGCAGGAAGGGTGGACCCGTCGCCGAAGCCCCAGATCAGCCGTTCCATGCCGGTGGGCATGAGCTTGCGGTGTTTGCCCGCCAGGCTGCCGTCCGGCGCGAAGAACAGCACCGTGCAATACAGGGTCCCACCGTCCCGTTCGATGACGCCGATGACCAGCCACAGGCCGTGCGCGCGGGCGGCTTTCCCCAGCCGTTCCGTGGCAGGGCCGGGAACCTCGATCGCGCCCTCGAAGTACCGGCGGAACAGCTTGCGGCCCTCGGGTGTCCGCGAGCCGACGCGCGCTCCGAAATCGGCCCCCTTGGGATAGCCGCCGATGAACGCTTCCGGGAAGACCGCGAGGCGCGCCCCACCGCTTGCCGCCTCCGTCGCCAACGTCTCGGCCTTCGCCAAAGAAGCCTCGGTGTCGTAAAGAAGGGAGCCTGCCTGAACCACCGCCACGCGGACAGAAGTCATACGTTCGATCATTTCATAGAACAGCCCACTTGACATCCAAGTGGAGTCGCCGCATACTTCACTTGGATGTCAAGTGAAAGCCGGGAGCCGATCCGGATTCTGCAGGGGACGCTCGACCTGATCGTCCTCCGCACGCTCGCCGCCATGGGGCCGCAGCACGCCTACGGCATTGCCACCCGCTTGCAGCAGGTCTCCGAAGACCTGGTCAACCTCAACCAGGGGACGCTCTATCCGGCCCTCGTCCGGCTGGAGCAGCAGGGCTGGATCAAAGGCTCCTGGGGCAAGACGGAAAGCAATCGCGAAGCCCGCTTCTACGCCATCACGCGCGCCGGGGAGAAGGCCCTGGAGCGCGAGACCGAGCGCTGGCGGCGACTTGCCGGCTTCGTGGACAAGATTCTGATGGAGGAGAGTTGAGCCATGCGGCGCTTTCTGGCCAGGCTGAATTCGTTGTTCCATCGCGGGCGGGACGAGCGGGAGCTGGCTCGCGAAGTGGCCGCGCACCTGGCCTTGATCCAGGAGGATTTCGAGCGCCGCGGCATGCCGCCGGATGCCGCGCGCCTGGCCGCCCGCCGCGCCTATGGCGGCGTCGACTACGCCATGGAACTGCAGCGCGACGCCCGCGGGTTCCCCGGGCTGGAGCAGGCCGTGCAGGACGTCCGCCACGCCTGGCGGAGTCTCGCGAAGAGCCCCGGCTTCGTGGCCGTGGCGCTGCTCTCCCTGGCCTTCGGCATCGGCGTCAATACCGCCATCTTCACCCTCGTGAACGGCATTCTGCTGAAGAGTCTCCCGGTGCCCGACGCGCACCGGCTGGTCCAGGTGAAGGCTCATTTCAAGGAGTTCGACAGCAGCGCCTTCACCTTCCCCGCGTACCGCGAGCTGGCGCGCCGGTCCGATATCTTCGCGGACACGGCCGGCGTCTCCGGAGGGCTTCGTGTGCTCGACACAGGCGGCCAACGGCGCAAGGTCGAGTTCCAGATGGTCACCGGCAGCTTCTTCCGCTTCCTTGGAGGCCGGCCCGCGCTCGGCCGCCTCATCGACGAGGAAGACGACCGGGTGGAAGGCGCGCATCCGGTGTGTGTGCTGGGCTACCAGGCATGGCAGGCCTACTTCGGCGGAGACCCGGGCGTGGTGAACCGCACGATCCAGGTGGATGGCGTCCCGGTCCAGGTGGTGGGCGTCGCCGCGGCGGATTTCGCCGGTGCGGAGCTGCAGCGGCGCGTGGACGTCTGGGTGCCCACTGCCATGACCGCCGATTTCACGCGCAACCGCCGCGCCAACCCGAACGTGGTCTGGATCTCGATGCTGGCGCGCCTGCGCCCGGGGATTTCATCAGAGGAAGCCTCCGCACGGCTGGCCGCCGCCAGCGCCGCGATTGAGGAAACACTTCCCAAGGATCGCGCCAACGCCAACGCGACGTACATCATGGTGGATGGCAGTAAAGGCCTCGACCGCTGGCGCACCAGCCTGCACGACCCGCTGGTGATTTTGATGGGTGCGGTGACGCTGATCCTGCTGGTGGCCTGCGCCAACCTGGCCAACCTGCTGCTCGCCCGCACCAATGAGCGCCAGCAGGAGTTCGCCATCAAGCTGGCGCTGGGCATCAGCCGCTGGCGGCTGATGCGGCAGGCGCTGCTCGAAACCGTCCTGCTGGCCATGGCCGGAGGCGCCGCGGCCCTGCTGCTTGCGGGGGGCCTGACGCGCTTTCTTCTTACACTTTTCAACTCCGGCAATCGTTATCAGGCATTGAATGTCGCGCCCGATGCCTCGGTCTTCTTCTACACGCTCTGCGGCTGCCTGCTGACGGCGCTGATCGCCGGCCTGTATCCGGCCTGGCGCGCATCGTGCGCCACGGCCGGGCCTGGATTGAAGGGCGCGGCGCTTCGCGGTCATCAGAGGAGCTTCGTTCGCCGCTCGCTCATCCTGGTGCAGGTCGCCCTGGCGGTGGTGCTGCTGTTCGGTGCGAGCCTGTTCAGCCACAGCCTGCGCAACCTCAAGACGATCGATCTCGGCTTCGATATGGACCGCGTGCTGACCGTGAACATCGGCGACAGCGGGCCGCGCCAGAATCTGAAGCCGCAGATCGCGCCTCCCGCCCTGGCCGCTGTCCTGGACCGCGTCCGGCAACTGCCCGGTGTGCAGTCCGCGGCCTTCACCGAACCGGGACCGCTTTCCGGGGGGATGATGGGGACGACGACCCATGTGACCGATGCCAGGGGCACCCGCGCCATCGACACGAATGTGATGTTTGCCGGCACCGATTTCTTCCACACCCTGCGTGTGCCCATTCTGCGGGGCCGCGATTTCACGGCCGCGGATCGCAAAGGCGCCCCGCCCGTCCTGATCGTGAACCAGCGGCTCGCCTCGCTCCTCGCGCCCGGCGGCGATCTGGTCGGAATGCGCATCGATGCCTGGGATCTGAAGAACGCCGAGATCGTGGGCGTGGCCGGCAACAGCAAATACCAGGGGGTTCGCGAAGAAGCCAAAGCCATCGTCTACGAGCCTTTCGATCAGGCCAAGGTCACCGGCGGCGTGCTCGAGATCCGCTGCCGCTCCAGCCTGGCCGCCATCGATCGCGACGTGCGCCGGATTGTCCGAGCGTCTGCGCCCGGCTATCAGGTCTCGGACGCGACCCCGCTGGACGTGCTGCGCGATAACCTCATCGCCCAGGACCGCCTGCTCTCGTTTCTATCCACGCTTTTCGGCGTCCTCGGCGCAGCCTTGGCCCTGATCGGTATTTACGGCCTGATCTCCTACTCGGTAACGCGGCGCACCCGCGAGATCGGCATACGCATCAGTGTCGGCGCGCAGACCTCGGACGTTCTCTGGCTGGTGTTGCGCGAGGCCCTTCTGCTGGTTGCGGCGGGCGTGCTGGCAGGCCTTCCGCTGGCGCTTCGCCTTTCGGAGACGATCCGCAAGATGCTCTACCAGGTCTCGACCTCCGAGCCGCTCGATATCTGGGTGACTATCGTGCTGATGGTCGCGGGCGGCCTGATCGCGTCCTGGATTCCCGGACGCCATGCCGCGCGTATCGACCCCGTCCGCGCCCTGCGCTACGACTGAGCCTCGATCACGTATTCTTCGAACTCCGGCCCGATGATGACGACACGGTCGGCGTGCGCCGCCAGTCGGTTCACCGCGGGCATGAACTGGTCCGGCCGCGAGAAATGCTCCCGTACTTCCGCCGCTGGAATGACGCCGCGCACGTGAGCGGTGTGCTCCACCCAGCCACGCTCCAGGGTAAGGCCGCGCCCGATGAGGAAGTCGAGCACACGGCCGGCCGCCGCCAATCCGGCGTCAGGCTCCTTCGCTCCGAGCCCGAGCCAATCCGTGATCAGCCTGTACGTGAAACCCCACAGGGGAGCGCCGGGGAGGTCAATGGCCGGGTACAGCAGGTCCGCGGCGACCCACGGCACCGGCCGCAGACAGTGGCGCCCGGGGTCCGTCAGCAGGCTCATCGGAACCCACGCTGCGTGCGCGGCTTCGCGCCGGTCAGGGATGACCGCCAGTTGATCGTCGACGCGGAAGACAAACGGAGCTACGAGCAGATAGGGCCCGACTCTCCGGCGCGCGACGGTCTGGGGCAGGGGCAGCCGCATCTGCTCCCGCTGCAAACGGATGCCGCACTCCTCTTCCAGTTCGCGCAGCGCGGTGTGGAGCAGATCCACATCGCCGCGATCGCGCCGCCCCCCTGGGAACGACCAGTGTCCGGACCAGGAGTCTCCCTCGCGTTCCGCGCGCCGCATCAGCAGGACCGATTCCTCAGGCCGGGACGCCTGTACAATCGCTACCGCAGCTTCCGGTTCCCCCATCCACGATCCGGACGTTAGGCAACGCCCGCTTTGCGAGGACTCTGGCGGCGTACCGCGGCGGCGGGTTTGCGCCGGGTCCGCCCGTTTCCGATCCCGTATTCCACCATCTTCCGCTGCAGCGTATTCCGGTGAATGCCCAGTTGCTTGCTCGCGGAGCACTGGTTGCCGGCGCTCTTTTCCAAGGCAAGGCGGATCATGCTCTTTTCCAGTATTTCGACGGCTTCCTGCAGGAAAATGTTCGCCTCGAGAAGCCGGTCTACCAGCCCGTCAAATTTTTCTTTCATTGCTTGCCTTTCCGGCGGGCAGCCCATGAATTCCCTGTTCCAGCGCCTTGCCCCAGGCGGACTTGACCTGCCCGTAGGTCCTCCGAAAACCTTCTTTCAATTCGTGCGGCGCGACAGCCGCCACCACCCGCGCCGCATCCACGACGTAAGGGGCCATGCGCGAGTGAACCACCGAATCCGGCGGCCGCTCTCCGGACGTGAAAGCCATAATGCCCACGACCAGCGCCACCGCGATGAGCGTTCCGCGAAGCAGTCCGAAACCTGCTCCCAAAGCGTGATCGACGAACGACAGACCGGTCACACGCAGGAACTTTCCGATCACGAAGCTCGCCAGGCTGCCGAAAAGCACGACCGCGCAAAAGACGATAAAGAAACCGGCAAAGTTGGCAACGCTTCGGGAGCTGAGGTAGGGCTGCAGCAGCGCCGAGGCGGTGCCGTAGAACCAGAGCCCCAGCAGCAGTGCCAGCACCACCGAAGCCAAGCCGATCACCTCGCGCGAAAAGCCTTTCCGGAAACTGGTGACTACGGAGACCGCGAGAATGAGCAGCAGCGCGATATCCAGCCAGTTCATAGCTCGCGCCCGGTAAGAGCGCTGTATGCCTGGCGGTACTTCTCACTGGTCTTAGCGGCGACTTCGCCGGGCAGACCCGGCGCCGGAGGCTGCTTGTTCCAGCGGATCGATTCCAGGTAGTCGCGCACGAACTGCTTATCGAACGAAAACTGGGGGCCGCCCGGCTTGTACGTGCCGGCGGGCCAGAAGCGCGAGGAATCGGGCGTGAGCACTTCGTCACCGAGCACGAGTTCATCGCCCACGAATCCAAATTCGAATTTCGTGTCGGCAATGATGATGCCCTTCGTCTCAGCATACTTCGCCGCCCGGCTGTAGATGTCCAGCGTGAGATCGCGCAGGCGCTTCGCGAGGTCTTCGCCGATCAGCGAGGCGACGTGCTCGAACGAGACGTTTTCGTCGTGTCCGGTCTGCGCCTTGGTGGCCGGCGTGAAGATCGGCTCGGGAAGCTTCTCGCTTTCGCGAAGTCCAGGCGGCAGCGGGATGCCGCAGACCGTGCCCTGCTGCTGGTATTCCTTCCAGCCCGAGCCGGCGAGGTAGCCGCGCGCCACGCATTCGATTTCGATCATATCGGCGCGCTTCACCAGCATCGAGCGGCCTTCGATCTGATCCTTGAACAGCGGCAGAGGCTGCGGGTATTCACCCACCTGCGCGGTCAGGAAGTGCGTCGGCGTCACATCGCGCAGGAAGTCGAACCAGAAGATGGAAAGTTGCGTGAGCACCCTGCCCTTGTCCGGAATTCCGGTAGCCAGGATGTAATCGAAAGCGGAGATGCGATCGGTCGCGACGATCAGCAGTTTGCCGTCGACGTTATAGACGTCGCGAACCTTGCCGCGGCCATGGCGCTCTACGCCCGGCAGGTTGGTTTCTAGGATGATTGGATGTGTAGTGGCCTTCACGTTGCCTTCAGGATTCAATCGGGGGAGTAAATCAAAATGATAACCCGCCCAGCGGGATTGTCAATGCTGCAAATTGCATACTTTGTGCTATGGAGCGCTGCGCCTCTCCGCCGACGCGACGGTCTGCTTCGCCAGTGCCTCGAGATCGCTGCGCGCTTTGGCCCAATCGCGCTCGCTTGTGCCGGCCTGGCGGTTTGCGGGCGCGAAAAAAGCCGGCAGATATTCCAGCAGGTTGGCACCGGCCGCGCGCCCAATCAGGGTCTGTGCACGCGTGGGATGCGGCAGTTTCTGATAATTGACCGCCGTGAGGTAGAGCACGGCCACTACCTGCCTCGGATCCCGGAACGCCGCGCCCAGGTTGTCCAGCAATAGCCCGCCGGTGTCTACGACCTTCGCGGACTGGTTCAGACCGTTGTAGGCCTGCAAGTAGTAATAGAGCCGCTCGGGCTTTCGTTCGGAATCGGGAAATTCGCGGCTCCAGGCTTCCAGATGGCCAAAAGCTCTGGTGTAATCGCGCACGGCGATGTCCTGAGCCACCAGATCGGCCGCCCGGTCCTCCTCGCTTCGGCGGGAAGTCCTGCGGCTCGGAGGAACGATGCCCGCCGCCGTGGATTCGGGCGGCAGACGCCTTGACGCGGGATGGACTGCCGCGGGGGGAACGGGCGCCGGCTTCGGTGCGGCTATCGGAGCCGGTGTGCCGGGCGGCGTGGTTGTTTGCGTCAAAACCACAACCGAAGGCGGCATCGCGACGGGCACAGGGTACGGTACCGGGACCTGTTCGGGGGCAGGCGCCGCGGCCGGCTGAGTGATCACTACCACGGGAGCCTGCGGCGCAGTACCGGCTGCGGCGCTTTCGAACGTGGTCCCTTCGACGAACGGCGTGATGCCTCCAGGAGCGCCGCTCACGAAGGGTCGTTGCATCTCGAGCTTCGAAGAGTCGAATGCCGGTGAAGGAAGCGCAAGGGCAAATGCCATGGTCCGTAATGGCTCTTTCGGACGGGCGGTGAGGCCCGCCGGGTCGATGACGGCGACGTCCTGCTGAAACGAGGCGTACGTGGTGTTGGCGTCCAGGAACTGCCGCGGCAGCGGCGCGCCGGGCGACCCCGGAGTCCACTGTTCGCCCGGCGCGAGCGGCCCCCATCCGGCCACGCCGGCACCGCGCAGCCAGTACACGTCGCCTGGTTTGAATACGGCGTTCGGCGCGGGCGCCCAAATCCAGCCGAGGTTCGCTTTGCGCAGCCAGCGGCCGTAATGATAAGGCAGCCACCCCCAGTCGTCGGCGCTCACCCAGGTGTAGCCCAGGCCGTCATACCAAAGCCACCGCCCTCTTTGGAATGGAATCCAGCCCTGCTGTGCTTTTGGCTTCCAGACCGTGCCGAGGTCCTCGGTCTGGACCCACGCTCCGGCGGCGTCCAGGTCCGCCAGGCCGAAGCGCTCCACCACGTGGGCCGCGGAAGTCGAGCCCGCGAGCGTCCGGTCGCGCCCATCGCTCCAGCGGTCCAACTCCATCGGCGCGATTTCCCGGTTGAGGAAAAAGCGCGCCGGATGGGCCGGTTCCACACTGGCGGTCTGGCCTTCCCGCAGGTCCAACTCAGCGGCGGGGGAGGAAAAACGCACTACGCCCGCGACCACCGCGATACGGCTCCACTGATCCGCGGCCTCCAGGCGGACGCGGGCGCCGCGCGTCACCGTAACCTGCGCGCCGGGTACGGTGAGAATCAGCGAGTCGCGCCCTTCCGCCCCGCCCGTGAAATAGGCCAGGCCGCGATCGAGGGTCAGCAGGGTCATGCGCTGGCCGGTGGCCAGCCGCGAGTAGTCCGCGATCTCCGACTGAGAGTTCGGTCCCAGGCGCCAGGCGCTGCCCTCGTCGAGTTCGATTTCGGCGCGGGAGGCGGGCCCGGAACGCAGCCAGCTCGACTCCACCAGCGGCAGGTTGCGCTCGGCCGCCATCCAGGGCTCCGAAGCCCGCAACTGAACCTCCACGGTTCCCTGAAACTCGCCCATACGGGCGTAACGGGCCTGCCCCGCGAGGAGCGCGGCCGGCAGCAGAAGCAACGTGAAGTGACGCATCGGCTTCGACCTCGGTATCAATTCAACAGATTGACGGCGCGCGGTCAAGCAGCGTTGTAAGTAAAATCAGCTTATGACGGATGCGGCCCTGCTGGCCCATATCTCCCACCTGCCGCATGCCCGGGCCAATTTCAAACAACTGGTGCGGGAATTGGGGGCCAGGGGCACCGGGCGCGTGGACCTCGAAACGACATTGGACCGCCTGGTGGCGCGCGGGGACCTGATCGAACTGCGGTCCGGGCAATACGTCCTGACCGCCCGCAGCCGTGAGTTCGTGGTCAGGGCGGCTCAACATGCACCGCGATGGCTATGGCTTCGTGATCCCCGAGCGGGCCATCGAAGGGATTGTGGGCGACATCTTCATACCGCCCGCTTCCGCCGAGAAGGCCATGCACGGCGACCGCGTCATCGCGCGCATTGCGCGGATCGAAGCCGACGGGCGCGCCGACGGGGAGATCGTCAAGATCCTGAAGCGCGCCCATCCGACGGTGGTCGGGGAGTTTCGCATCGGCCGGCGCGGGCAGTACGTGGTGCCGCAGGACGAACGCATCCAGCAGTGGATCGAAATCCCCGAGGGCCTGGAGTTCCCTCCCGAAGGCGAGTCGATCGACCGCATCGGAGTGGTGGCGCCGCAGGTCTCTTCGGTGGGTGAACTGGACGGCATGATCGTCAACGTCGAGCTGCTCGAGTATCCCGAGAAAGGAGCGGGGCCGGTCGGGCGGGTGATCGAAATCCTGGGAAACCGCGACGATTTCGGAGTGGACGTCGAGATCGTCATCCGCAAGCACCACCTGCCGCACCGCTTCCCGCCGGAGGTGGTGGAACAGGCGCGAGTCCGTGCCCCTGGTCATCAGCGCCAAAGAGCTCGAGGGGCGCCGCGACTTCCGCGCCGGTGGAGATCGTCACCATCGACGGCGAAACGGCGCGCGATTTCGACGACGCCGTGTGGGTGGACCGCGCTGCCAGCGGCAACTACGCGCTGCACGTTCACATCGCCGACGTCAGCCACTACGTGCGGCCGGGTACGCCCGATCGACGCGGAAGCCCGCCTGCGCGGCACCAGCGTCTACTTCCCCGACCGCGCGGTTCCCATGCTGCCGTTCGAGCTTTCCACCAATATCTGCTCGCTCAACCCGCAGGTGGACCGGCTGGTGCTCTCGGCGCTGCTCGAGATCGATCATCAGGGCGAGATCGTGGGCCAGGAGTTCACCGCCGGCGTGATCCGCAGCGCCGAGCGCATGACCTACACCAACGTTCACCTGCTGCTCGAAGGCGACGAAGGGCTGCGCGAGCGCTACCGCCCCCTGGTCGGCCGGTTCGAGCTGATGCGCGAACTGGCCGACGTGCTCAACCGCAAACGGGTGCGCCGCGGCTCGATCGATTTCGACCTTCCGGAGCCGCTCATCGAGTTCGACCAGTTCGGCGCCATGACCGGGGTGACGCGCGCGCCGCGCAACATCGCGCACCGCATCATCGAGGAGTTCATGCTGGCCGCCAACGAAGCCGTGGCCTCGCACCTGGAGCGCGCCCTTCCGGCTTCCATCTTCCGCATTCACGAAAAGCCCGACCCCAAGCGCGTGATGGAATTCGAAGAGGTGGCCGCCCACTTCGGCTACTCCCTGGGCATCGGGGCGATGCCGGTGAAGAAATTCGCATACACCGACAAGCGCCGCGACGGCGGCAAGAAGCGGCGCGAGATCGTGCTCGCCGATTCCGCCGCAAACCTGACGTCGCGGCATTACCAGCGGCTGGTGGCCAAGATCGAAGGCAAACCGGAGGAGCGCATCCTGAGCTACCTCATGCTGCGTTCGCTGAAGCAGGCACGCTACAGCACGGATAACGTGGGCCACTTCGCGCTGGCGGCCGATACCTACACGCACTTCACGTCGCCCATCCGCCGCTATCCCGACCTGATCGTGCACCGGCTGCTCCGCGCCGTTCTTTTGGGGCAGATGGAGCGCGTGCCGGGCGAGGCCGAGCTGGCCGCCGTCGCCGACGACTGCTCGCAATCGGAGCGCCGCGCGGCCGATGCGGAGCGCGAACTCGTGGAATGGAAGAAGGTCAAGTTCATGGCCGATCGCGTAGGCCAGGATTTCGACGCGCTCATCATCAGCACTACCAAGTACGGCCTGTTCGTGGAACTGACCGATCTTTTCGTCGAGGGGCTGGTGCCCATCGACACTCTGCCTGGCGACCAGTACACTTACCAGGAGAATGTCCGCAAGATCGTGGGTAAGCGCACCCGCCGCGAGTTCGCAATCGGCGCCCGGGTACGCGTGATTCTCGACCGGGTGGACGCCAACGAACGCAAGCTGCAGTTCGCTCTTCTCGAAGACGAGCCCAAGCGTCCGGGCGCCCGTTCCCGGCGGCGGATTTCTCACGGCTGAGAGGAAGTGGCGCCGCCAGGATTAGTGACATCGGCTGGGGGTCAGAAGAGGTTCCCCGCGTCGTCGTAAGGCAGTTCGCGCGGGCCTTCCTCCACGCTGACGGCTGGATCCCGGCGTGCCTCAGCGATCAGTGCCTCGGAGATCCACATCTCCCCGAGTTCGGCTGTATTGCGGATCCGGCAGACGCGTGCCCTGGTGCCGGCCAGCGCCGAGTACATTGCGACTTCGACGGCCTCCCGGTCCGTCTCGAGGGCCAGGGGTAGAGGGCCTTCGCGGCTGGTGCTGCCCGGCTCAGTGGCAGTCAGTAAGTTGATATAGGTGACCGCGGGGTCGTAGGCTTCAAGAAACCGGCGGGTGGTGAAATCGGCCAGGCCGGCGCCAAGACCGTTGCCGAGCGAGGGGCTGGTGAGCGACAAAGCAACGATGCGCTTGATATCCGGCTCGTGCGGCCCCCTGCCGGTAGCGCGGTAATGACCGATCACGTTCAGGTCCATGCCGCTGCCGGAGATGTTCTTGCCGATCTCGTCGACGATCAGCAAATCCAGCCGGTCGAAAGGCAGCTTAGCGACGTGCGGTTTGGCGATCTTCAACAGACGTTCGTCGGATTCGAGAAATGCCTCGTAGTTCGCGGGCACTACTTCGACTACCAACGGTTGCCGGTATCCGTTTTCCACCACCGCGACGCCGAACAGAATCTTGGCCCGGGCGAGCGTCACCTGAGGGACCTGGCGGACTGAGTCCCACAAGACGTGGCTGTGCGCCTGCTGGGCGCCTCTCTGCTTGCCGAGCCCGATCGTGGTCATCTTGAGCAGTCCGGAAGCCAGCTTCTCGTCGGATTCGGGATGTGTCTTTGTGCGGCCCAGGACGATAATGCCGCTGGCTTCGGCGGCGAAGCGGTCCAGATGCGCCATCGCTTGGTTCCCGGCTTCGCCCAGTTCGACAGTCTCCATGGTGGCGCGTACCGGAGCGCCAACGGATTCCTCCGTGACGCCGAGCATCCGGAGGATTTCGGCCTGGCCCCCGGCGGCCGCCCCGCCGTGGCTGCCCATAGCGGGGACCAGGAACGGCGTACCGCCGGCCTCCTTGACTGCGTCCACGATTCCCGCCAGCAATTCAGTCATTCCGCCCAAGCCTCGGCTTCCCGCCGTGATGGCGATGCTCGCGCCCGGGCTGACCATATGGGACAGACCGCGCTCGAGCAGTTGGCGGCGCACCTCGTGCCGTGGATCGGCCAGATGCTGCCCGGGAAGCGCTCGCCGGATGCGTGCCATGGGCGGAGCCGGCCGGCGCGGAAACTCCATGTGCGGATTCACGACAGCAGATCCTCCGGGCGGTCTTGAAAGGGCGTGAGCAGTTCCGCTCCGGTCTCGGTGACCGCCACCATGTTGCAGTGGCGCAAGCCGCCGAATCCTTCGAAGTAGAGAGCTGGTTCGACGTTGAAGACCATGCCGCATTCCAGCCGGTCGGGCGAATCATGGGCCACCCGGGGCAGCGCACGAGGGTCGATCGCGGCGAATCCCACGCCGTGCCCGGTGCCGTGTTTAAAGGCCTCGGCGACTCCGTGAGAGCGCATCACATCGCGGGCGGCGGCATCCACATCCGCGGCACGCACACCCGGCCCGATCCGCTCCAGGGCGGCGCGGCACGCCTCGAACACGAATTCGTACATCCGGCAGTGGCGATCGCTCCCTGGTTTCATGCAGTAGGTGCGGGTGATGTCGGTCCAATATCCGTCGGCGTGCGAGTTGCAGTGCACCAGCGCGAAATCGGTGACCTCGATCTTGCGTGCGCGCGAGCGGGCATACGCACCCCACGCTTTGGCTGAGTTCAAACCCGACATGCAGAAGACGTCGCCCCCGGCGCGTTCCACGCCCTCAAATCCGATACCCACGGTAGTGAGGGGCGTCTGGAAATTCGCCGCGGCTTCGGTCTCCTTCAGCCCGGGAACCATTTCGCGGGCGCCTTGCTCGAACGCGATACCGGCGATCCGGCAGGCGCGGCGTACGCGGTCCACCTCGATCGGGGTCAGGACCGCCTTCATGCGGGCCAGCAACTCGCCGGCGGGACGAACGTGGGTCCCTTCCAGCGCCTGGAAAATCGCATTGCCGTAGAGGTGCATCGAAACGTAGGAGGCGGGCTCGCTTGACTCGCCGCATTCACAGGCGACCACTTTGCCGTTCAGCCCGAAGCTTTCCAGAAGATGGCGGCGGACCTCACCTAAATCGCCCGTCTTCAGCGCCACAACCCGGTCCGCGCCCGATTCGGCCAGTTCCTGCTCATCCTCCGGCACCAGCAATAGGATTTCGAAGTCGCGCGTGGCGACCGCGACCGAAGTCCCCACCACCGGGAAATAACCGGTGAGCAGCAACACGTCCTCCGGCAGGGTACAGACAA
Source organism: Bryobacterales bacterium (assembly GCA_963778675.1). Lineage (GTDB taxonomy): Bacteria > Acidobacteriota > Terriglobia > Bryobacterales > Bryobacteraceae > CAWCDJ01. The sequence goes on along the minus strand of CAVZVI010000011.1, from coordinate 1,436,724 downwards.
GCGCATCGAGTCCCGCCTCCCTGATCCCGGCCTGCAGCCGTTCCACCCGTTCCGAATCGCGAGCCATATCCGATGAGCCCCCTAGTTCTATTTGGGGCGCCTCTCGGGAGAATTGCCAAGTGCCGGGTGTGGGGAAGGATACGAGTAGCGATTCAGTGTGCGGTTAGCGACAACTGAATCTTAGCGCGGTACTCGCGCGCCTTTTCGAGGATCAGGGGCTCATTGAGTGTGAGAATCTTCGCGTCCCGGACCACCGGCTTGCCGTTCACCATCACGTCGCGGACATCGGAGCCCTTCAGAGCATAAACGATTTGCGAGACCGGGTCGTACATGGGGACGGCGTTGGGACGGTCGAGGCGGATGGTGATCAGGTCGGCGCGCTTGCCGGGTTCGAGGGAGCCGATCTCCTTTTCCATCCCCAGCACGCGGGCGCCGAGAATGGTGGCCATATCCAACGCCTGGGCGGCGGGCAAGGCCTGCGGGTCCATGGTCGTCACCTTTTGCAACTTGGCTGCCAGGTCCATCTCTTCGAACAGGTTGAAATCGTTGTTGCTGGCGGGGCCGTCGGGGCCGAGGCCCACCGGGATGCCGAGCGCCAGCATCTTCACCACCGGGGCCACGCCGCTGGCCAGTTTCATGTTGCTCGACGGGCAGTGCGCCACGCCGACGCCTCGCTGTTTGAGGATGCGCATGTCGGCGTCGTTCACCCAGACGCAGTGCGCGGCCACCGTGCGGCCGTTGAAGACACCCAGCGTGTCGAGCACCTTGGTGGGCGTCATGTGGCGCGCGGCGAGTGTGTCGTCGTTCTCCTTCTTGGTCTCCGAGAGGTGAATGATCAGCGGGGCGTTGAACCGGTTGGCGAGGGCGCGCGCGGCTTTGAGGGTTTCGTCCGAATTGGTGTAGAGGGCGTGCGGCGCCACCGCGGGCACGATCAGCGGGTCGTTGTGGAAGCGCGCCAGGTACCGGGCGGTGAACGCCAGGGCGTCGGCGGGGGTCTTCGCGTCGGCCACCGGGAACCTGATAATCGTCTCGCCGAGGACGCCGCGCATGCCGGCTTCCTTGGCGGCTTCGGCCACCACGTCTTCGAAGTAGTACATGTCGGTGAAGGTGGTGGTGCCGCCGAGCAGCATCTCCAGGCATCCCAGGCGGGTGCCCCAGCGCACGAATTCCGGCGAGACGTTTTTGGCCTCGGCGGGGAAGATGTACTTCTCGAGCCAGTCCTGCAGTTTCTGGTCGTCGGCGATACCGCGAAACAGGGACATGGCGGCATGCGTGTGCGTGTTGATCAGTCCGGGGGTCAGGATGGCATCGGGACGATCCAGGCGCTGCTTCGGCTGGAAGCGGGCGTCGATCTCGGCCCTCGTGCCAACGGCCAGGATGCGATCGGCGCGGATGGCCACGGCACCGTTTTCGATGACGCGGTGTTGCGGGTTTTCGGTAATGACGTACCGCGCGCTCCAGATCCAGTCGGCCGGTTCGGCGAGGAGCGCGGAAACGAAGAGAAGGGCGAGGCTACAGATACGAAACATCGAAGGGCTTCGGGAAAAGGTCTTTCAGACGATAAGTTTCGGTTTTGCCGCGCGGGTTCACCATGACGATTTCGATATCGCCGCAGAACTCCCAGAGAATCTGGCGGCACGCGCCGCAGGGGGGCGTGAGATCGTCGGTATCGGCGGCGATGGCCACCCGGCGGAACAGGCGGGCGCCTTCGGAGATGGCCTTGAATACAGCGACCCGCTCGGCGCAGATGGTGAGGCCGTAGGTGGCGTTTTCGACGTTGCAGCCGGTGTGAACGCGGCCGTCGCTGTCTTCGAGGGCAGCGCCCACCTTGAACTTCGAGAACGGGGCATGGGCGTTGTTGCGAGCCTCCAACGCGGCGGCCGCCAGACGATCGGTCACGATGCCTCCGCCAACCGCGGCAGCAGGGCTTTCAGGAAACGCACCAGGGTATCGCGCACCATCGCCCCGGTCTCGAGGACCTCTTCGTGGTTGATCTTCTGGGGAAGGATGCCCGCGGCCATGTTGGTCACGCACGAGATGCCCAGCACCTTCATCCCCATGTGATTGGCCACGATCACTTCCTGGGCGGTGGACATCCCGACGACGTCCGCGCCGATCACGCGCAGAAAGCGGATTTCGGCGGGCGTCTCGTAGGAAGGGCCGAGCATCGCGGCGTAAACGCCCTCGGTCATAGGAATGCAGAGTTCCGACGCGACCTGTTTGGCGATCTCCCGGCAGCAGCGGGAATAGGCATCCGACATATCGGGGAATCGCGGCCCCAGCGAATCGTCGTTCGGACCGACCAGCGGGTTCGATCCCTGCAGATTGATGTGGTCGGAGATCAAGCACCAGGCCGCCGCGTTCCAGCATGAGGTTGATGCCGCCCGCGGCGTTCGTAAACACCATGGAATCGACGCCCAGTTGCCGCAGCACGCGCACGCCATAGGTCGATTGCGCCGGCGTATTGCCTTCATAGAGGTGCGCGCGCCCGGACATCACGGCCACGGCGAGGGCGCCGAGTTTGCCCAGGATGAGCTTGCCGGCGTGCCCGACGGCGGTGGATGCCGGCCAGCCGGGAATTCCGGCGTAGGGGATGTCCACGCGCTCGCTCAGTTCATCGGCGAATGCGCCCAGGCCGCTGCCGAGCACCACGCCGATGGACGGCCGCAACTCCGTGCGGCTCTCGATGTACCTCTTGGCTTCTTCCGTCACAGCAACATTCCGGCGATGCAGGCCGACATGAAATTAGCCATCGTACCGGCGGCTACCGCCCGCAAACCCAGCCGCGCCAGGTCCGATTTGCGGTTGGGCGCCAGGGCGCCGATGCCGCCGATCTGGATGGCGATGGAACTGAAGTTGGCGAACCCGCACAGTGCGTAAGTCGCGATGGTGAACGACCGCGGATCGAGGGTCGCTTTCATGGGCCCGAGTTTCAGAAACGCGACGAATTCGTTGAGTACCAGCCGCGTGCCCAGCAGGTCGCCGATGGTGGAGGCGTCTTTCCAGGGCACGCCCAGCAGCCACGCGACCGGAGCAAAGACGATGCCGAAGATCTTTTCGAGGGACACCGGCAGCCATCCCATAAAGGGCAGGCCGTGCAACGCGCTCAGAATTCCGTTGGCCATGGCGATGAGCGCCAGGAACGCGATCAGCATTCCGGCGATATTCAACGCCAGGTGCAGGCCGTCGCCCGCGCCCTGCGCCGCCGCGTCGATCACGTTCACCGCGGTCTTCTCGATCTTGACCTCCACTTTCCCCGCCGTTACCGGCTTCCCGGTTTCGGGGATGAAGATCTTCGAGAGCATGATGGTGGCCGGGGCGGTCATGATGACGGCGGTCAGCAGGTGCTGGATCTGCACGCCGGCGATCTTGACGTAGGCCGCCATCACCGATCCGGAGACGTGCGCCATGCCGCTGGCCATGATGGTGAACAGCTCCGACTCGGTGAGTCCGGCGAGGAACGGGCGGATGGTCAGGGGCGCTTCGGTCTGTCCCATGAAGATGCTGGCCGCCACGTTGAGCGATTCGGCGCCGCTCACGCCCATCACCTTTTGCATCCCGATGGCCATGCCGCGCACGATCCATTGCATGACGCCGAGGTAATACAGAATGGAGAAGAACGACGCGATGAAGATGACGATGGGCAGCACCTGAAAAGCGAAGATGACGCCGTACGGCCCGGTGCCGCGGCCTAACTGGTCGCCGAAGACGAAGGCGCTGCCGGCCTCCGTGTACGACAGCATGGCGTTCACGCCCGCGCCGATGGCCTGAAACAGTTTGCCGAAATCGGTCTTGAGCACCAGGAGCGCGAACGCAAACTGCAGTCCGAGGCCCCACGCGATGATCCGCAGCTTGATTGCCCGTTTGTGGCTGGAGAAGAGCCAGGCCGCGCCCAAAATGACCAGGAGCCCGAGCAGCCCGGTGAACCGGCCCATTAAACTCCTACCACTTCCAGAATCAGGCTGCGCTCATCGGGCTTCTGCGAGGAGATGCGGAAGGCATCCTCCACCATGTCGGCGGCCTCTTCGACGCGGTCTTCCTTGGTGTAGTACACACGGCACAGCACGGAGCCGGCATCCACCTTTTCGCCGGCTTTCACTTCCAGGATGATACCGACCGCGGGATCGATCGGATCGTCCTTCTTGTCGCGGCCCGCGCCGATCATGTTGGATGCGATTCCGATATCGCCGGCGTCGATCGAGGTCACATAACCGGAGCGTGGCGAGGAGATTTCGCGCATGCCGGTGGCATTGGGCAACAGTTCGAACTTGTCGAGCGCCTGCGCGTTTCCGCCCTGCGCCGCCACCACCTGTTTGAATTTCTTGTAGGCCGAGCCATCCACGAGGTGGCGCTCCGCCGTGCGGCGTGCCTCTTCGAGGGAATCTGCCTTTTTGCCGAGGTGGATCATGTGAGCCGCGAGCTCGAGCGAGAGCTTGGTGAGATCGTCGGGCCCGGCGTTCTGCAGGGTTTGGGAGGCCTCCATGATCTCGAGAGCGTTGCCGATGGCGTAGCCGAGCGGCTGGTTCATGTCGGTGATCAGCGCGCGAACCTTCTTATCCATCCGCCGGCCGATGGCCACCATGGTTTGTGCGAGACGGCGCGCGTCCACCTGCTTCTTCATGAACGCCCCGTTGCCGACTTTTACGTCGAGGACCAGCGCGTCGACGCCCTCGGCCAGCTTCTTCGACATGATCGAAGAGGAGATCAGGGGGATCGATTCCACGGTTCCAGTAACATCGCGCAGCGCGTAGAGTTTGCGGTCCGCCGGGGCAAGCCGGTCGCTCTGTCCGATGAAGCAGAGGCCGAGTTCGGCGAGCTGCGCTTTGAACTCGTCCTGGCTCAGGTCGGTGCGGAAACCGGGAATGGACTCGAGCTTATCGAGGGTGCCGCCGGTATGGCCGAGCGAACGGCCCGACATCATCGGCACCACCACGCCCGCGGCGGCGGCCAACGGCGCCACGATGAAGCTGGTCTTGTCGCCGACGCCGCCCGTCGAGTGTTTGTCCACTTTGACGCCCGGGATCGCGGAAAGATCCACGGTGTCGCCGGAACGCAGCATGAACTCAGTGAGGCGGCCGACTTCGCGGTCGGTCATGCCGGAAAAGTAGGTGGCCATCAGAAAGGCCGAAATCTGATAGTCCGGGATTTCGCCTCGCGTATATCCCTCTACCAGAAACTCGATCTCTTCTGGAGCGAGTTCTTCACCGTCGCGTTTCCGCTGGATCAAGTCAACTGTGCGCATTATGAGAAGTTTAGCGTAGCATTCCAACAGGTTGAAAGTAAAGGGGATCTTTTAGGGGAGTCGCGATTCGCGGGTGACCTCGCGGGCGTTGCTGCTAGGATAGAGGCGATGACTCCCAACCAACCGGGCCAGATGCCCAAGTTGCCTATCGCCGGTGTGAAGAACCTGATCGCTGTCGGCTCCGGGAAGGGTGGCGTCGGCAAGACCACGGTGGCGGTCAACCTGGCCGTGGGACTGGCGTCACTCGGCTACCGGGCCGGGCTCATGGATGCTGACGTTTACGGCCCCAATGTTCCCCTGATGATGGGAATCAACCGCACCCCGATGGCATTCGGCGAACGCATCCAGCCGCTCGATCAGTTCGGCGTGAAACTCATGTCAATGGGCTTTCTGAACCCGGGAGACAAGCCCCTGGTATGGCGCGGGCCGATGCTCCACAGCGTGATCCAGCAGTTTCTGCGCGGTGTCGATTGGGGCGAGCTCGATTACCTGGTGATCGACCTCCCTCCGGGCACCGGCGACGTACAGCTTTCGCTGATCCAGACGGCGCCGATCACGGGTGCGATCGTCGTGACGACTCCTTCCGACGTGTCGCTCGAGGACGCCCGTAAGGCGATCCACATGTTTCACCAGGTGCGGGTGCCGATCCTGGGGATCGTCGAGAACATGAGCTTTCTCAACTGTCCGCACTGCCACGAGCGCATCGATGTCTTCAGCTACGGCGGCGGCAGGCGGACAGCGGAAGAGATGCAGGTGAACTTCCTGGCCGAACTGCCCCTCGATCCGAAGGTGCGGATCGGCGGCGATTCGGGGAGCCCGATCGTGCTGCGCAAGGGCGAGGGAGAGGCGTTTCTGGAACTGGCGCGGAATACCGTGGCCCGGAGCGAGGAAGCGGCGCGGGAGGAAGGCCCCAAGATCGAAATCGGCGAGTAGGGAGTGTATCTTCTTCGGCAGATTCGGCGAAACCGGCTCTTCAGCGCTGTCGTGATTCTGCTGCTGGCGCTGGGCATCGGCGCCGATACCCTGGTTTTCAGCCTCGTCAACGAACTGATTCTGAAGCCGCTGCCGGTCCGCAATCCCTGGAATCTCTTCCTGCCGGAGACGCTCAGCGAGCACCAGGTCCGGCCGGATACCTATTTTTCGTACCCTGCTTTCGAGGACGTGTTCTCGAAGAGTCCGCTGGTTTCGGCGGCCGTCGCCGAACAGGAGTGGTCCGAGGACGAGCTGATGCCGCTTACCGCGGGTGGATCCGCGCGCCTCGCCATCGTACAGATGGTGTCGGCGAATTACTTCAGCGAGCTAGGCATACGGCCGGCCGTGGGACGCCTGCCGCAGACGGCTGAAGCGGCGGTTCTCAGCTACCAGTTCTGGCAGTCGGAATTTGCGGGCCGCCGCGACGTAATCGGCCGTACGATCCGGCTAAAAGGCGCGCCGTTCACGATAGCAGGGATTCTGCCGCGCGAGTTCCACAGCTCCGATCTCGACCGGGCGCCGGATGTGCGGGTGACAGTCGCCGCCAGCCCGCGCCTCAGCGGTTTCGATATTCACGACCCGCGCAACCGGCGGCGCGGCAGTTTCCGGATCCTGCTGCGGTTGGAGCCGGGCGTTACCCCGGGCCACGCCGCGTCCGCGCTGCTTCCGCCGTTGCGCACCGTCCGGGCGCGTGAGGCCCGGGAGGAAAATCTGTACGGCCCCAATCCTGTATCGGCGGCCGAACTCGAGAAAGAGATCCAGAGCGATGACGCGCGGCTGCAGTTCGTATCTGCTGCCCGGGGAATGTCGCAGTTGCGGGATCAATTCTCGCGCGCGCTGTGGCTGCTGCTGGGCGGCGTCGTTCTGCTGCTGCTGGTGGTCTGCGCGAATGTGGCCGGGCTGCTTTTGGCCCGTTCCGCGGCCCGGCGGCAGGAACTGGCGATCCGTTCCGCCCTGGGGGCCGGCAGGTGGCGGCTGGTGCGCCAACTCCTGGCGGAAAACCTGCTGCTGGCGGTTCCGGGAGCGGTGATGGGCGCGGTATTTGCGTGGGTCGCGTCGCCGCAGTTGATCCGCCTGCTGCCGCCGCCACGCGATTACGGCCAGTTCGGCAGCCCCCAGATTCTTACGATCGTGCCGGATGCGCGCGTGCTGCTTTTTCTGGCCGCGGCGACCGGCTTCTGCGTGCTCACATTCGGCCTGCTGCCGGCGTGGCGCGTTTCGCTTGCCTCGGAGTGGAGGGCCAGCCGGGGCTATAGCCGCGCCACGGCGGGGCTTATCCCCGTGGCCCTGCAGGCGGCCTTTTCCGTGGTGCTAATGGCGGCGGCGGTTCTGATGCTTCGCACGTTTCACAACCTCGATCGCATGGATCCCGGCTTTGACCGCGAGCACGTGGTGTCGTTCACCTTCGATCCCCCGGATGCGGGTTACACACCCCAGCGCGCCGGGGAGTTCTATTCGGCCCTCCGTGACCGGGTTGTCGCCCTTCCCGGTGTGCGCTCGGCGGCGTACGCGTCGCGCGGCGTGATGCGCTCGGTGGGGATCAAGACCACCCTTGCTCCGCAGGGAGTGGTGCTCCCTGCAAAGACTTTCCTGAACACGAGCGTCAACGCGGTCGAGCCTGGCTACTTCGAGACAATGGGCATTCCGCTGCTGGCCGGCCGGAACCTGACCGTCGAGAAGCCACGCATCCCCCTCCCCATCGTGGTGAACCGCGCCTTTGCCGACTTCTTTTTCCGGGGTGAGAATCCTATCGGCCGGCTGATGGTGCAGGGCACCAACGGAACGCGGCCCCCTGCCTACGTGATTGTGGGCCTCGTGGGTACCGCGAAGTACCGTTCCCTGCGGGAACCGGACCCGCCGACGTTCTACCCGCAGCTCGACGTTTTTGCGAGGGACAGCTTCCTGCCTCTGTTGTACGTCCGGACCTGGGGCCCGCCCGCCGCCATCATGAGCGCCGTCCGGAAGACTGCGGCGGAGCTTGCCCCGGCCGTCCCCTTGCTCGAAGCGGTGACCATCGAACACGAGATCCAAACCTCGCTGTGGCAGGAACGTTTGCTGGCGCTGCTCTCTGGGTTCTTCGGCATCGCCTCGGTGCTGCTGGCGGCCGTCGGGCTCTATGGGTCCCTGGCTCATTCGGTGGCGCAGCGCAGGCGGGAACTCGGGATCCGTGTGGCGGTTGGCGCGAGGTTCCGGCACATCCTCCGGGCCATCTGCGGTCCAATGGCGGCGGCATTGAGCTTGGGACTGGCGGCAGGTCTGTTCGGGGCGTGGTTCCTGCTACGGGTCACATCGCACCTGCTGTTTGGCGTGCAGGCACGCGATCCGCTGTCGGTGGCGGCGGCCACCGTAGTGGTCCTGTTATGCGCGCTGCTCGGCGCTGCCCCGCCGGCGCGCCGCGCGGCCCGCATCGATCCGGCTTCCGCGCTGCGGGAAGAGTGAAGCGCCCTGTTAGAATGAGGCGATGGCGGACAACCCGGCCGAAGCCAAGCCCCTGGAGACTTTCGAATCCTGCCTCGACGAGTTGGAAAAGGTCGTCAAGGAACTGGAGGGGGGCGATCTCTCCCTGGAGCGGTCCCTGGAACTCTTCGAGCGCGGCATGCACCTCAGCGAGACGTGCCGCAAGCAGCTCGAAGAGGCCGAAACCCGCGTCGAGATGCTGATCCGCAAGGAGGGCAAACTCGCCGCCGAACCCTTCCGCCCGGAAAAATCCTGACCGCATGAACCTGCGCGACTATCTCGCCCGGCAACAACGACTGGTGGATTCGGAACTCGACCGCCTGGTCCCCCCGGAAACGACGCCCCCGGAGACGATTCATCGCGCCATGCGCTACAGCCTGTTCGCGGGCGGTAAGCGCATCCGGCCGATCCTCTGCATCGAGGCCGCCAACGCTGTTTCCGATTCGCCCGACGGTGTGGCGGCGTGCGCCTGCTCGCTCGAGCTGATCCATACCTATTCGCTGATCCATGACGATCTGCCGGCGCTCGACAACGACGATTACCGCCGCGGGAAGCTCACCAATCACAAGGTCTTCGGCGACGCCATGGCCATTCTGGCGGGCGATGCGCTGCTGACGCTGGCGTTCGAGGTGCTTGCGAAGCTGCCGGTGGCGGCCGACCGGCGGGCACGACTGATCGCCGAACTGGCGACGGCGTCGGGCACGGTCGGCGGCATGATCGGCGGGCAGGTAGCGGATCTCGAAGGGGAAGGCAAGCCTCCCGAAGCACAACTGCTGGAAACCATCCACCGGGCGAAGACGGGCGCGCTGCTGCGAGCCAGCCTGCGGCTGGGAGCGATCTACGCAGGCGCGGACGAGCCGCGCTACGAAGCGCTTTCCTGCTATGGCGAGCACGTCGGGCTGGCATTCCAGATTGTGGACGACATCCTGGATGTGGAAGAGTCGTCGGAGGCCCTGGGCAAGACGGCGGGCAAGGACGCGCAGCAACAGAAGATCACGTTTCCGGCAGTTTATGGTCTCGAAGCCTCGCGCCGGATGGCCGAGGATGAATGCACCCGTGCTCACCAGGTGCTGGAGGCGTTCGGGGACCGGGCGGCGCGGCTGCATGAGCTGGCGGATCTCATCGTTCAGCGGAAGTCATGAAACTGCGGCTGGACCGGCTGATGGTAGAGCGCGGGCTCGCCGAATCGCGGGAGAAGGCGCAGGCGCTCATCATGGCGGGCGAGGTACTTGTAGGCGGGCAGAAAGCCACCAAGCCCGGTCACTCGGTGCCGGCAGACGCGCCCGTCGAAGTCCTCGCCCGCCCTCCCTACGTCAGCCGCGGCGGGCTCAAGCTCGCGGAGGCGCTCCGCCACTTCACCATCGATCCAACGGGGAAGGTTTGCCTCGACATCGGCTCCTCGACCGGCGGATTCACGGACGCGCTTTTGCAGGCGGGCGCGGCCCGGGTCCACGCCGTGGATGTCGGTGCAGGGCAACTGGCCTGGAGTTTGCGGACGGATCCGCGAGTCGTGCTGCACGAGGGCGTGAATGCGCGCGGGCTGAAATACGAGGAGATCGGTGAGCCGGCCGACCTGATCACGTGCGACGTCAGCTTCATCTCGGTCACCCTCATCCTTCCCGCCGCGGTGCCGTTGTTACGGGCCGGCGGGCAAATGGTTATACTGATCAAACCGCAGTTCGAAGCAGGTAAGGGCCAGGTCGGCAAGGGCGGGATCGTGCGCGATCCTGCAATCCACCAGGCCGTTTGCGACCGGGTGAGCCAGGCCGTGCGGCACTTCGGATTCGAAACCGACATCATCGAGAGCCCGATTCTCGGCGCCGAAGGGAACAAGGAGTTCCTTCTCTATGCCCATGATTAAGACCGTCGGGATCATTTCCAAGCCCAACTCCGACCCTGCCGCCGGAGTCGTGCCGGCGCTGATCGAATGGCTGCACGGCCGCGGCGTCGGCATACGGCTGGACGAGGACAGCGCGTTCTATGCCGACGGCGTGGCCGGCATCCCGCGCAGCGAAGTGCCGGAGGGCTGCGACCTGATCATCGTGCTGGGCGGCGACGGCACGCTGCTCTCGGCCGCGCGGGCGATCGGGCGGCGCGAGATTCCCCTGTTCCCGGTCAACCTCGGGGGCCTCGGTTTTCTCACCGCCATCACGATCGACGAGCTCTATCCAGAACTCGAGCGCGCATTGTCGCGGCGAACACCGCATCGCCAAGCGGAGGCTCCTCACGGCGGAGGTGGTGCGCGGAGGCGAGACCGTCTTCACGCTGGACGCGCTGAACGACGCGGTCCTCACCAAGGGCTCGATCGCCCGCATGATCGATCTCGAAACGCACGTGGATGCGCAATTTGTCTGCTCCTACAAGGCCGATGGCCTGATCATCTCCACGCCCACGGGCTCGACTGCCTACTCGCTGTCGGCGGGCGGACCGATCATCTTTCCCTCCGTGCCGGCCATCTGCATCACGCCGATCTGTCCGCACATGCTGACGAACCGTCCCGTGCTGGTGCCCGAGACCAGCGTCATCCGCATCGTTTCCCACGGCCCGGATGAGAGCGTCTACCTGACCATCGACGGGCAGGTGGGCACGCCGATCCGCGAGCACGACACAGTGGTGTGCCGGAGCTCGCATTATTCCCTGCTGCTGGTTCGCCCGCCGCGCATGATGTTTTTCGACGTGTTGCGGCAAAAACTCAAATGGGGAGAGCGATGAAGCGTCTTTCGCTCACAGCCTGGATCTTCATCGGAATGGCCGCGGGCGTGGCGCTGGGGGTCTTCACGCCGGGCTTTGCCAAACAACTCGGCCCGGTGAGCACGGTGTTTCTGCGGCTCATCCGGTCGATCATCGGGCCGCTGATCTTCGCGACGCTGGTTTCGGGCGTGGCGGGCGGCGGCGACATGAAGCAGATGGGCCGCATCGGCGCCAAGGCCATTCTCTATTTCGAGATCGTCACAACCGTGGCGCTGTTTCTGGGCCTGGCGGCGGTCAACCTGGTGCAGCCCGGGCTCGGCGTCCCCATCCAGCCGACCTCGGCCGAAGCGGCGCTATCGACCGCGCCCGCCACCTTCGCGTCCATGCTGGAGCACATCTTTCCGGCCAGCCTGATCGACGCCATGGCGCGCAACGACGTGCTGCAGGTGGTGGTTTTCGCCTTCCTCTTTGGCGCCGCCTGCGCGGCGATCGGGGCCAAGGCCGCAGCCGGTGGTCTCGTTCTGCAACTCGCTCTCCGAAGTGATGTTCCGCTACACGAACTACGTCATGTACCTGGCGCCGTTCGGCGTGGGTGCGGCCATCGGGGTCACCGTCGGCAGCAAGGGACTGGGCGTGTTGTTCGGGCTCGGCAAACTGGTCCTGACGATGTACGTCTCGCTGGCGATCTTCCTCGGGCTGGTGCTGGGCTCGGTGGTCCTCCTGTTCCGCATTCCGATGGGGCAGTTCTACCGGGCGGTACGGCAGCCGTTCCTGATCGCGTTTTCGACTGCTTCGAGCGAGGCCGCGCTTCCCCTGGCGCTCGAGAACATGGAAAAGCTCGGGGTGCCCAAGCACATCGTGGGTTTCGTCATCCCGACCGGCTACAGCTTCAACCTGGACGGCAGCACGTTGTATCTCTCGCTGGCATCGGTTTTCGTGGCTCAAGCGGCGGGCGTCCACCTCACGTTCGGCGAGCAACTGCTCATGATGTTGACGCTCATGCTCACCAGCAAGGGCGTGGCCGGAGTGCCGAGGGCCGCGCTGGTGATCCTGGCGGGAACGCTCGCGACCTTCCACCTGCCCATGGAAGGGGCGGCCGTGCTGCTTGGAGTCGACGCAATTCTCGATATGGGCCGCACGTCGATCAACGTGGTGGGCAACTGCCTCGCGAGCGCCGTGGTGGCACGCTGGGAAGGGTACAAGCTCGGCTGGGAAGGCGTCTAGCGCTTCTTCATCGTGGACAACGCGACGCGGCTGTGATGGCGGCCGTAGCCAAAGTAGATGCCGAGGCCGATGATCAGCCAGATGATCAGGCGCAGCCAGGTATCGAAGGGCAGGCTGGCCATCAGCATCGTGGAAATCAGAATCCCCAGAATCGGCACCACCGGCACCAACGGCGTTTTGAACGGGCGCGGCAGGTCCGGCTGCTTGCGGCGCAGGATCCACACGCCGGCGCACACGATGACGAACGCCAGCAGAGTTCCGATGCTGACCAGTTCACCGAGCACGCCGATGGGGATCAGCGCGGCGAAGAACGCCACGAAGATGCCCACGGTGATCGACGAGATGTAAGGCGTCCGGAACTTGTGGTGGACGCGGCCGGCCCAGGCCGGCAGCAGGCCGTCGCGCGACATGGAGAAGAAGACTCGCGACTGGCCCAGCAGCATGACCAGCATCACGGTACTCAGGCCGAAAATGGTCCCGATCAGCACCAGGTACTCGCCCCACACAATGCCGGTCGCTTCCATGCCGACGGCCACCGGCGCGGCCACATTGAGCAGCGGGTACTTCACGACTCCGGTGAGCAGGCCGGCGGTGGCGATGTAGAGCACCGTGCAGATCACGAGTGACCCGAGAATTCCGATCGGCATGTCTTTTTGCGGATTCTTGGCTTCCTGCGCGGCGGTCGAGACGGCGTCGAAACCGATGTACGCGAAGAAGATCACGGCCGCTCCGCGGCCCACGCCCGACCATCCGTACTTGCCGAACTCGCCGGCGTTGGGCGGAACGAACGGCGTCCAGTTCGCCAGAGTCTGCCCCCAGTGGCCCACGACATAGACCGCGGCGACCGCGATGAATACCAGCACCGTCCCCACTTTGATGAAGACGATGATCGTGTTGATGGTGGCCGATTCCTGGATGCCGATCACCAGGACGGTGGTCACCAGGCAGATCGCCAAGAATGCCACAATGTTGAAAATCGAGGTTGCGTGCGGCAGGCCGGACATATCCACGCCGGCCGGAATCGTGGCGATGGGGCGCCACAGTTTGTTGTAGAACACCAGGTGTGCACCGGGAGTGTCGATGAGTTGCGGCGGCAACGAGATCCCCAGGCGCTCGAGGAGTTGAACGACGTTGGCGCTCCATCCCGAAGCGACGGTCGCGGCTCCGAAGGCGTACTCCAGTATCAGGTCCCAGCCAATGATCCACGCGAAGATTTCGCCTAACGTGGCGTATCCGTAGGTGTAAGCCGACCCGGCGATGGGAATCAGGGAGGCGAATTCCGCGTAGCACAAACCCGCGAAGACGCAGCCGACACCCGAGAGAATAAATGACAGGACGATCGCGGGGCCGGCATACTGCGCCGCGGCCGAGCCTGTGAGCACGAAAATTCCAGCGCCGATGATGGCTCCAATGCCGAGCGCCACGAGGTTGGTGACGCCCAGCACGCGCTTGAGGGAGTCTTCGCCCTCCTGCCCTGCTTCGTCCAGAATCAGGTTGAGGGGCTTGCGGATCAGAATGCTGGCCATAGTTCAGAGGTAACCGAGGTGAAGTATAACACCCTCGCTGTTTGCCCCGGCAGTGAAACGTGCTCCTGCTTCCTGCCGGCGGGCAGCGGCGCGCTACAGTGAAAGGAAGAGGAGTCTGCCTTGTTGAAATTGACGTTGATCGCCGCTGTTTCGGTTTCCACATTGTTGGCTCAATCGAGTCCGGCCGCGAAAGCGGGAGAGAGCCCGCTGCGTTTTGACGTAAATCTGGTGGATCATTCGGTCGATCCGTGCCAGAACTTCTACCAGTTCGCGTGCGGCAAATGGATGAAGAGCAACCCGATCCCCGCTGACCAGTCGCGGTGGGGACGCTTCTCCGAATTGCAGGAGTACAACCGCGAGATCCTTCACCAGATTCTGGAGGAAGCGTCGCGACCCGATCCGAACCGCGATGCCGTCACCCAGAAGATCGGCGACTATTATGCAGCCTGCATGGACGTGAAAACGATTGACGCGAAGGGTCTCAAGCCGCTCGAACCGCAGCTCGAACGGATCCGGGACCTGAAGGATAAATCGCAGCTTGCGGCGGAGATCGCCCGCCTGCACGACCATGGCGTATCGGCGCTGTTTGATTTCAGCTCGGGTCAGGATTTCAAGAACTCGAAGGAAGTCATCGCCCAACTCGACCAGGGCGGCCTCGGACTACCCGACCGTGACTACTATCTGAAGACCGACCCCAAATCTGTGGAAATCCGGGACAAGTACCAGGCGCACGTACAGCGCATGTTTGAGCTGGCCGGGTACTCGCCGGATAACGCCAAGGCTGCGGCGGCCACGGTAATGCGGCTGGAGACGGCATTGGCCAAGGCTTCCCTGGACCGGGTCTCGCAGCGCGACCCGGAAAAGGTCTATCACAAGATGACCAAACAGGAACTCGAAGGCCTCGGATCCGGCTTCCAGTGGAACGCCTACTTCAGAGACTCGGGTGCGCCTGCGTTCGAGAGTGTCAACGTAGCCTGGCCGGACTTCATCAAGGGGATGGACGCCGAGGTCCAAAGTACTCCACTGGAGGACTGGAAGACGTATCTCACCTGGCATCTGCTGCATTCCGAAGCGCGCATTCTGCCGACCCCTTTCACCGAGGAGAACTTCAACTTCTACGGTAAGACGCTGACGGGCACCACCGAGATGCGGCCGCGGTGGAAGCGCTGCGTGGATTTCACCGACAGCCAGCTGGGCGAGGCGCTAGGCCAGAAGTATGTGGAGCGGACGTTCGGACCGGAGGGCAAGGCGCGCACGCTGCAGATGGTACATGCCCTGGAAAAGGCCCTGGGCGAGGATATCCAGGACCTCTCCTGGATGTCGCCCGCCACTAAGCAGCAGGCCCTGATTAAGCTGCACGCCATCACCAACAAGATCGGCTACCCGGACAAGTGGCGCGATTATTCGAGCGTCGTGATCAAGCGCGACGATGCCCTGGGAAACGACGACCGCGCCGCGGCCTTCGAAGTGCATCGCGAGCTCCAGAAGATCGGCAAGCCCGTGGACCGCAACGAGTGGGAGATGACTCCTCCGACGGTCAACGCCTACTACGATCCGCTGATGAACAACATCAATTTTCCCGCCGGAATTCTACAGCCTCCATTTTTTGACAAAAAGATGGACGATGCCGTCAATTATGGCGGAATCGGCATGGTGATCGGACATGAGCTGACGCACGGTTTCGACGACGAGGGGCGCCAGTTCGATGCCCAGGGAAACCTGCACAACTGGTGGACCCCCGAAGACGCGAAGCGCTTCAACGAGCGCGAGGCTTGCATCGACAAAGAGTATTCCGCTTTCACCGTGGCCCCCGGCGTTCACGTCAACGGCAAGCTGACGCTGGGCGAGAATACGGCCGACAACGGCGGGGTCCGGGTTTCGCTCAAGGCTCTGCACAACACGGAGGCCGGCAAACCGGAGCCGGATATCAACGCCTTCACGCCGGACCAGCGCTTCTTTCTTTCGTTCGGTCAGATCTGGTGCTCCAACGAGCGTCCCGAGGCGTTGCGGCTGCAGGTGCAGACCGATCCGCACTCTCCAGCGGAATTCCGCGTCAACGGCGTCGTGCAGAATATGCCGGAGTTCCAGAAGGCGTTCTCGTGCAAGGCGGGGTCGCCGATGGTGAGCGCCGACGCCTGCCACGTCTGGTAAATGGCGCCGCCGGCCGCGGCTCAGTGCGGATCAGTTCGATTGCGCTCTGCGCCAGTTTAGGACCACTGTTATGGATTTATCGGTAGACGTTTCGCTGATGATCAAAAAGCGGCCGTCGGGCGCGATGTCCCAGCTCATCGGCCCGGTACGGATTCCGGTATCGATGATGTCTGTCTGGAACAATGAGTGCGGGTTGCCGGACTTGAATACCGGCTTGGTGGTGACATCGACAGCCATCATCTGAGAATCGGGTGAAATGTAGAACAGCTCGTTTCCGTCGCGCCGCCATCGTGGCATCACCCCGCCGCCGGTTGAGACGCGCCAACGGCCGCCGTCCGGCGAGGGAGGAAAGGGTATCACGTAGATCTCGCTCAGGCCGGACTCGTTGGAGGTGTAGGCCACCCAGTGGCCGTCAGGCGAGAACTGCCCCTGGTCTTCCGTCGCCGGGGTTTGCGCCAAGGGGAATGGCGTGGCATTCGGCCTGGCGGGTATGGCCATCAAGTCCGCGCCCGTTCCCGGGCGGATTTCCGCGTACAGGATGAAGCGGCCGTCGGGCGACCAACTCTTGGGAGCGGTCAGATGGTCCGTCAGCGTGAGCGGTTCCCATTCGCCGGCGCCGGTGGATGGCTTTCGGTAGATCCCCCAGCCGCGCTTTCCGGCACTGATGGCGATGTACTTGCCATCCGGCGACCAGATGGGATTGACGTTCCCGCCGCGAATGGCCATGAGATCCGTCGCGACTCCGGTCGCCAGGTCCAGGACGCGAGTCGAATCGAGGTCGCCTACCAGGCGCTTGCCATCCGGCGAGAGGCAGACTACCGCGCCGGCGCGGCCCGCGGTGCCGAGGTATCTGCCGTGGCGATCGCGCCACACGTAATCCTGACCGGTCCGCGGGCCCGAGACATACGCCAACACAGCCTGGCGCGAAGCTGCAGCCAACCCGGCGAGATTGCCGCTGGATGCAATTTCATGTGCGATGGCCACGGGTTCGCCCGCAACCACCAGCCGCTGCATGTCGAACGGCAGCGACATAAGAGTCCCGGCGCGGCTGAAGAGGAGCGCACCCACACGGCTGCCCGGCGACCGATCCACCACTTCGACCTTCGAAGAATCGGCAAGGACCTGGCGGGATTCGTCCGAGCCGATGGCGTGCAACCAAATCCCGGAATGTGCGGTATCGTAAGCCTCGGTCGCGAGGAAATGGCGTCCATCGGGCAGGAACACCGGGAACAGGCCGCGGGGGCGACCAGGAAGTTCAGTCACCGTGCCGCCAGCCTCGGAGACCCTCTCCACCGCGGTGAGACCGCCAAACAGAATATCGCCGGTGGAATTCCATGTCCCGCCGCGAGCGGCCAGAGCGTCGCAGAGGATTTGGACTGGCCCCCCGGAACGGCCGATCTTTTTCAGCTTGGCATCGGCAAAGAACCCGATGAACCGGCTGTCTGGAGACCAGAAGGGATCGTCGGCTCCATCGGTGCCGGCGAGAGCAGCCGGCTCCAGTGCGTCGAGCGCGCGGACCCAGATCTGCTGCTTTCCCTCTTTGACCAGCACCATCGCGATTTGCCGCCCGTCCGGTGACACCTCCAACGCCCGAACCCGCGACTTTTCGGGAAGCAGGATGCTCATTCGGACGGGTTCCGGCCGCGGCGGCGCTTCACTGAAGTGCAAGACGGCGAGTCCAATCAACAATAGCGCGAGCAGGCCGAGTGCTCCGAACAGCCAGGACCGGGAACGGGCGGGATTCGCGGCGGGAACCTTCCCTATGGATTTCAGTTCCCACTCGAGATCGCGCGCGGACTGCCAGCGATCGTCGGGAGCCGCTTCGAGGCACCTCTGCACCAGCCGGTCGAGCGCCGGCGGCGGAGGGGATGACGTCCTGGACGACGGCCTTCCACCCGTGGCCATTTCATGAAGGACAAGGCCGAAAGCGTAAATGTCGGTCCGGGCATCGGCCGTCTGCCCTTTAAATTGCTCCGGAGCCATGTACGCCGGCGTGCCCATTCGCTCCCACTCGGCGGTAACATGCGCGTCGTCGAAGGACCTCGACAGCCCGAAATCCAATAGCTTTACGCCGGACTTCGTGAGCATAATATTGGCGGGCTTCAGATCGCGATGGACAATCCCCTTGGCATGCGCCGTGGCAAGCGCACTAGCGATCTGCGCCCCGTATTCGAGCGTTTGTTCCAGCGGCAGCCTGCCGCGCAGCAATCGCGCCTCCAAAGTTTCCCCTTCCACCAGCTCCATCACCAGGTAGTCAGGTCCTACATCATGCAGAGTGCAGATATGGGGGTGATTCATCGAGGCGATGGCCCGGGCTTCGCGCTCGAAGCGCTGGGTGAACTTCTCCGATGGAATTTTGATGGCCACGCTGCGATGAAGCCGGGTGTCGGTAGCGCGGAAGACGTGTCCCATGCCACCCTGCCCGAGCGGGGCCTCGATCCGGTACGGGCCAAGCACGGAGGGTATTACGCCGCAGTCGTCAGGGGCGATGGGCGGGGGAGGCTCGTCGAGAGGGCTGGCCCGGTGGCTGGCCGCCACCATCTTCTCCACCTCTTCGCGCAAAGCGGGATCAGCAGCGGCAAAGAGGGCTGCCTGATCGGCCGGGCGCTCTTCGATATCCGCGAAGAGCCGCTCGATCTGCTGCCAACGCTCTGGTGTCAAGGGTCTCCGATCAGACATGATACTGCATGCACCGCCGGCCTGGAGATCGGCGGAATCGGCGCTGGCCCGGCTTATCTCTATTGCGCAAAATCCCAGCGAAATCTGTAAGGCACGCTCCGGATTTCCCGCTGTTAGAATGAACCGTTGCGTGCGTTCCCATGAGCGAACCGGACCAGGCCGAAACCACCCGGCTGCTGCGGGATTGGGCGAAAGGCGACCGCGTAGCGCTCGATATCCTGGCGCCGCGCGTATATAAGGAACTGCGCCGGATTGCGGGCAACCTGATGCAAGCCGAACAGACCGGCCGCACTCTCACCGCCACGGCACTGGTCCACGAGGCTTATTTAAGGCTGGTGGACGTCAGCAGGGTTGAGGTGGAGCACCGCGCGCATTTTCTCTCCCTGGCGGCAAAAGTGATGCGGCAGATCCTGCTCGACAGCGCGCGCCGCCGCCACGCGGCTAAACGGGGAGACGGAGCGATTCGCGTCGATCTGGACGCGGTGGCGGGGGTGGTCCCGGGCGAGACGAGGGATCGCGTACTGATCGCCCTCGACGACGCACTGGAAGAACTCGCTCGCGTGGACGAACGCCGCGCCAAAGTGGTCGAGATGCGCTACTTCGGCGGCTTGAGCGTCGAAGAGACCGCTATCGCGCTCGGGGTGTCCGCCGATACCGTGATGCGCGACTGGAAAATTGCGCGCGCGTGGCTGACGGCGCAGATCGGCGGCTGAGCGTCTATCCACCACCGGATTTTTTCGAAGGCATGCCAGTTATCGTCTCCGAACTGCGCAATAGGGACGAAGGCAGGTACGATCGCTTGCGGGAAAATCGAAAGCTTGCACGAGTCAAAAGAATTGCTTGCCAGAACGCCGTTGCGAAATGTATACGCCCCGCACGCCTCGCTGCGAGCCTCGGAGCACGCACCCGGCAAATCCCTGACAGAGAGAATTCGATGCTCTTCCAAAACCACGCGCTCACTTCTCACGCAACACGCCCCGCCACCCGAATGGGAGTTGGCGGAGCCGCCTGCTGCATCACTTTGTTGCTGCTTTCCATCGCGCAGTCCGCGTCCGCCGCCGTCCTGTGCGTCGATCCAGCCGGCAATGCCGGCTGCCAGAAAACGGTCGGCGCCGCGGTGGCCGCGGCCAACTCCGGCGACATCATCAACGTCGCTCCCGGAACCTATGCAGAAACCGTGACCATCGGGAAACCCCTGACGCTGAACGGCGCCAGCGCGGCCACTACGATCATCGATGCCAGCGGCCTCTCCTGGGGCATTTATGTTGACGGCATCGATAATCCGGGCCTCGCCGGTGTTCTGATCTCCGGATTCGCTATTCAGAACGCAAAATTCGAAGGAATTCTCGTGGCGAATGCGAGCTACGTCACCATCGCGGACAACGACATAACCGGCAATAACACCGGTCTGGTGACCGGCGCCACGGGCGCCAGCTGCCCCGGCATCCCCGCTTTCGAAACCAATGAAGGCGGCGACTGCGGTGAGGGCATTCACCTGGAAGGCGCGGATCACAGCCGCGTCCTGAACAACATGGTCCACGGCAATGCCGGCGGTATCCTGATCACCGACGATTCGGGCGCGAATTTCGAGAACGTGATCGCCGGAAACAAGGTGATCAACAACGTGCTCGACTGCGGCATTACGCTCGCCTCTCACGTTCCCGCGGCGATGACGGGTTCCGCGACGCCGCTGGGAGTCTACCACAATACGGTTAGCGGCAATGTTTCCTCCGGTAATGGCACGAAGAATGGGGAGGGTGCGGGGGTCGGCATCTTCGCCAGCGCGCCGGGCACGGCGGACTACGGCAACGTCGTCATCAACAATCAACTTACCGGCAATGGAATTCCCGGCGTTGCGATCCACGGCCACGCGCCGGGCCAGAACCTGAATAATAACGTGATCGTCGGGAACCAGATCAGCGGGAATGGACCAGACGCGGGCGACCCCGGTCCTACCGGCATTCACGTTTCCAGCGTTGTGCCGATCACCGGCCTGGTGATTTCCGATAACACGATCTCCGGGGAGAAGGTCTCGATCGTCATCGCCGCGGGGGGTGATGTGCGAATCCAGCGAAACAGCCTTGGAGGCATGCTCGGCATCGATAACATGGGCAAGGCCGCAGTCTACGCCGATTCCAACTGGTGGGGCTGCAATGGTAATCCCACGTATCTCCTATCCGTATTCGCAGGCTGCTCACTTACAGCCGGCAAGGTCAACGTAAGCAACTGGCTGCCGGTAGCACCGAACCAGTAGCCCCGATCGGCCGGCGGGCCGCCCGGCGTCTCTCCGCGAGGGAGGTTCCGCAACGCGGAAAGACTTTTGGCCGGGATGGCAGGTGAGTCGAAGCCGAATTGCAGGGAGGAGAGTGCCGCATGGGTCTTAAGAGCCGCTGGTGGGTCGTATTTGCGGCTGTGCTGGGCCTGCTGGTCGGGAACGGTCCGGTCATGCAGTTCACGTTTGGGACACTGTTGCCGCCCATCACGCGGCAGTTCGGGTGGAGTCGCGGCCTGGTCTCTACCGCCATGGTCGTAGGACTCTGGATGACGGGAATCGCAACGCCGGTCTTTGGCCGTCTGGTAGATCGATTCGGGATTCGCGCGGTGGCGCTTCCCGCAATCGTGGTCTTTTCTCTCGCTACCGCATCGGTCGCGTGGGTCCCCGCGTCGCCGGCGGCCTTCATCGCCGCGTACGCACTAATGGGGCTTGGGGCCGCCGGGCAAACGCCGCTGATCTACGCCAAAGCGATCTCGGCACGATTCGATCACCGGCGCGGGCTGGCGCTCGGCATCGCCATGGCGGGAGTCGGCCTGGGCGCTGTTATCGTTCCCCAGTTTGCGCAAGAGATGATCGGTATTGCCGGTTGGCGGGCGGCATACGCCGGCCTCGGGGTGCTGACCTTCGTTCTCGCCTTCCCTGCGGTAGCATTGTTCGTCGGCAGGCCCGCTGGAGACCAGAGGGTCATCGTACAGAGGGTCCCGATCGCCGGGATGCCGGGCCTTACCGGTATGGAAGCCTTGCGAACCGCTCGATTCTGGTCTCTTGCCTTCAGTTTCTTCATTGTGTCCGGCGCAACCGGGGGAGTCATCTCTCATCTGGTCCCCCTTATGGCGGACCGCGGAGTCTCTCCACAAAGCGCCACCGCCATGGTGGGCATCGCCGGCGCTGCCTTAATCGGAGGCCGTTTGCTCTCCGGCTTTCTGCTGGATCGCATCCACGCACGCTACGTCGCCACGGTGTTCTTTCTCGCTCCCCTGATGGGAATCGTCGTGCTGTTGACGACGCTGCAACCGGAAGGAGCAGCGCTCGGTACGGTGCTCGTCGGGATCGGCGTAGGCGCCGAGGTGGATCTGATCGCCTTCATGTTGTCTCGCTATTTGGGTATGCGGTCCTTCGGCGAGATCTATGGTTATTTCTTCTCGATCTTCATGCTGGGAGCAGGGCTCGGCCCCTTCGCCATGGGCGTTTCGTACGACAAGACCGGCTCTTACAAGCTGATGCTCGAGTGCCTGGCAATCGCCCTGGCACTTGCCAGCCTGCCAATGCTGCGTTTAGGCCCTTATGCATATCCGACTGCACTCGAAACCGCCCAGGAGAATGTCCTGGCTTCAGCCAACTGACTTAACCCAACTTCGGGGGCAGGTCTTTGAGCGGACCCATCCACTCCAACTCGCGCTCGATGTCCCGGTGCAGAAGATACTTCCGGCGTACGGCCTCGATCTTCTCACCGCGGACGTCGATCTGGTTCAGGTCGTACTGACCGATACCGAAATCGGCGCAGAACCGCAGGTAGCCCATCCAGTCCGGATTGATCCCCATGGTTTCGACTGCGACGCGGTCAGCGGACACGAAATCGGTGGAGGCAATGGCCAGCCGCGAAGGCACGGGCGTGCCGGAAGAGGGGCCGTTGCCTTCCATTCCCTCGTAGCCGTCGATCACGGCGGTTCCGAAATGCGGCTTCAATGCCTGGGCCATCAGGAACATGTTGTACTGGGTCTGCCGCAGGCCGTTGTGCGCGACCCGCTTGTCGTTCCAGCGGCTCTCGCCCGGCTTGCTGTGCAGCGGCGCGCCCAGCGCCATGTTCTTGATGGAGAGCGTAGCCACGGCCACGTTGTGCGTCTTCAGCATGCAGGCGCAGAACACGTAGGCGTCCGGGTCGAAAAGCCGCGCTGCGCTGCGTGCGCCTTTGGCGTGCAGATCGTAGTCGATCAGGGGCACGACTTTGAACTCGGCCTCGCGGTTCAGATCGATCAGCGACACCTTCTGGGCTTTTCGCTCCGCGGCGACCCTGCCGTAACCGAAGCTCTCGAAGCCTTCCAGGGTGTCGCCGGCCGACGATTCCACCACGTAGACCGGGCCCTTGAAGCGCGGCTCCAGGTAATCCAGGATGCCGTGGATGGCATCGGCGTGGGTTGCCGCCAACTGGTTGGTGGTGGAAACGTTGTTGACCTTGATGGCAACGTACTTTTTCGTCCGGAGTTTGGGCCGGATCTGCTCGTCGATGGCGGCGAGCGCCTCGGCGATATTCTTGCGGCGGCTCTCGCCTTTCACCAGGGAAACGGCGGAGCGCTTCGGCGCGGCGGCTGGAGTCTGCGCAAACAACGGCCGCAGGGCCGGTGTGAACGCGGTCAACTGCAGCATGGTGCGGCGTGAAAAACGGACTGGCATCTGGCGGCCTCCCAAATTACAATAGGATTTTATCACCGTGTAGTCCGAAATTAGGAGGTTTTTGTGAAGAGCTCTTCTTCCCGCCGCAACTTCCTGGCCGCGGGGCTGGCCTTGCCAGCCGCCGCTTCCGCCTCTCGCTCCTCCGAACAGAGTTCGCAGCCGCAGCCGCCCGCCCGGCGCCTGCCGGCGGAACCGGCGTTCCAATACAAGACTCTCGGCAAGACCGGCCTCAAGGTGACTACCCTGGGGTTCGGCTGCATGATCACCTCCGATGGCAGCGTGATCGAGCGCGCCGCCGATCTCGGGATCACTTATTTCGACACCGCCCGCAACTACGGAGGCGGCAACAACGAACGCATGGTGGGCGCGGCACTGAAGCGGAAGCGCAAGGATATCACCCTCTCCACAAAGACCGAAGGCCGCACCCGCGAAGAGGCGCTGGCCCAGATGGATACCAGCCTGAAGGAACTCGGGGTGGACAACGTGGACATCTGGTACCTGCACGGGAAGGGCTCACCCACGCAGGTGACCGACGACCTGATGGACGCTTTGCTCACCGCGAAGAAGGCCGGCAAGACCCGTTTCGTCGGCGTGAGCACGCACGGGGGGCAGAAGGAACTGATGCCCTGGCTGGCCCGGAATCCGCATATCGACGTGATCCTGACCAGCTACAACTTCACTATGGATCCGTTCATGAACGACGTGATCACCGAAGCCGCCGCGGCGGGGAAGGGCATTGTCGCGATGAAGGTGATGGCCGGCGGCATCCGCCGCGTCCGGCCCGGCGACCCCAACTATCAGAAGCTCAGCCGCGAGGGCGCCCTGCCCGCCGCGCTCAAGTGGGTCTTGCGCAATCCGCACGTCCAAACCACCATCCCCAGCATGACCGACATGGATCAACTGGAAGAGAACCTGCGCGCCATGTCCCAGCCGTTCGGCACCACGGACGAAAAGCTGCTTTCCGCGCACCTGGAGCAGATTACGCCGCTCTACTGCCGGATGTGCGGGGAATGCGCCGGCTCCTGCCGCAAGGGACTGCCGGTGGCCGATGTCCTGCGCTTCCTGACCTACGCCGATGGGTATGGCCAGTTCACGCTGGGCCGCGAGCGCTACCTGCAGCTCGACCCGGCGCACGCTTCGGCGAAGTGCGCCGACTGCCCGGGCTGCACGGTGCAATGCCCCTACGGCGTGCAGGTGGCGCAGCGGATGACCCGGGCGCAGGAGTTGTTCACATGTTGATGCGGTGCGGCGCGGCGCTGCTCGCCGCGTGTGGAATGGTGGGTGCCGCCGCGCCGTCCTGCAGCCTGGTCCCTGGATGGTCGCAGAAAGGGGAACCCCGCTCCTATCAGGCGGACAACCTGTTCGAATACATGGACGGCAACGCCGAGGGCTACCTGATCTACGGTTTCCAGAACATGCACGGGGTCACCTGCGAGAAGGACGGTGCCACCCTGGTGATCGACGTTTCCGATTTCGGAGACGACGATTCGTCCTTCGGCATGTTCTCGGCGAACCGCGACCCCCGGCAGCCGGCCGCCAAACTCGGGATGGGCGGCCAGATCGTTCCGCGGCGGGCGATTTTCGCCAAGGGCAAGTATTACGTGGAGATCGCCGCCAACCCGGAAGGAGATTTCACCGCCACACTCCAGCAATGGACGGCCGCCCTGGAGAAGGTCGCCGATGGATCGTCCACGCCGCCAGCCGCGCTCGCGTGGTTTCCGGCGGAGAAACAACAGTCTCTCCGGCTGGTGCCGGAAAGCGTCCTGGGAATCCGGCTATTGAAACGCGGCTACGTGGGTCAGTACGACTTCGGGAAGGCTTTCGTAGTGCAGGACGAAGCCGGCGCCGCCGTGATGCAGAAGCTGCGGACCCGCTTCGGCGCGACCACCCCGGCGGCGGTCGGGGACGAGGCATTTCAGGCCACGGACCAGTATCTCGGCCGGCTTTGCATTTTCCGCAAGGGTAGCTTCATCGGCGGTTACGCCAACGTCGGGGAAGGCCAGGACCCCGTGGCTCTGGCAGCGGCTCTGGCAGCGCGATTACCGTAGTTCCGGCACGAAGCATCGGGCGGGCCGGGAGGCCCTCCCACTAAACGCAAGGTCGCGTCCGATACAATCGTTGGTATATGCGTCGCAGCCTCCTCTTGCTGCTCGCTTCGGCAGCGATGGTTTTCGCGCAGAAGCGTCCGTTCGACGTCAACGCCATGATGGAATTGAAGCGGATCTCCGATCCGCAGATCTCTCCGGATGGCCGTTGGGTCACTTTTACGGTGCAAACCGTCGACGTCGCGGCCAACAAGAAACCGCTGCAGATCTGGATGATTCCCCTGCAGGGCGGCGCACCCCGCCAGATTACGTACGATGGCGATTCGAACGAGCGCGCCCGCTGGTCCCCGGATTCGAAGAGTATCGCCTTCATTTCGGACCGCGGCGGCACCTCTCAGATCTGGATGATGGATCCGGATGGCGCCAATGCCCGGCCAATTACGAGCCTGGCCACCGGGGCGGACGGCGTCCTCTACTCGCCCGACGGCAAGAACCTGCTGTTCACCAGCGACGTATACCCGGATTGCGGGGCTGACAATGCCTGCAACCAGAAAAAGCTGGATGCCGAACGCGCCAACAAGGTCCATGCCCGCATCTACACCGACCTGCTCTACCGCCACTGGACAGCCTGGCAGTCGAAGCGCCGCACGCACCTGTTAGTGATCGGCGTCGATGGCAGCGGGGTTCACGATCTCACGCCCGGCGATCGCGACGTCCCGCCCTTCTCGCTCGGCGGCCCTGACGATTACGCCATCTCGCCCGACGGCAAGGAGGTCTGCTACTCGAAGAAATCCGAGCCGGTCCCCGCGGTCAGCACGAATTCCGATCTCTATGTAGTGCCGGTATCGGGCGGTGAGACCCGCCAGATCACCACCAACCCGGGCGCCGATGCCAGCCCGCAGTATTCCCCGGATGGCAAATACATCGCATGGCGCGCCCAGTTCCGGGCCGGCTATGAAAGCGACCGCTGGCGCCTGATGGTGCTGGAGCGCGCTACCGGCAGCGTAACGAACCTCACCGAATCACTCGACCGCTGGGTGAACAGCTTCGCCTGGAGCCCCGACTCGGCGGCCCTGTTTTACACGACGGAGGACCGCGGACGCCAGGGCATCAGTTGGATCCCGGTCAACGGCGGCGCCTCGCGCAGCGTGGCGAGCGGCGACAACGAGCTCGACGATATGCAATTGACGCGCGACGGCAAGACGATGGTCTACACCGCGCAGTCCGGCGTCTCTCCCACCGAGATCTTTCGTGCCTCGTCGAGCGGCGGCCTGCCGGCGGCCCTCACGCACCTCAACGACGCGGTCCTGAATTCGTGCCAGCTCACACCGCTCGAAGAATTTTGGGCGAACGCGCCGGATGGTGCCCGCATCCATACATTTATGGTGAAGCCATACGGGTTTCAGGCCAACCGGAAGTATCCGGTGCTGTTCCTGATTCACGGCGGCCCGCAGGGTGCCTGGGGTCATAGCTGGACCTACCGCTGGAATGCCCAGGTTTTCGCGGCCGCCGGGTACGTTGTCGTCGAACCTAACCCGCGGGGCTCCACCGGCTACGGCCAGAAGTTCATCGACGAGATCAATAACGACTGGGGCGGGCACGCGTTCGACGACATCATGGCGGTGACCGACCACGTCGCCAACAACTTCCCGTATGCCGATTCCGCGCGCATGACGGCGGCCGGGGGCTCCTACGGCGGTTACATGATCGATTGGATTCTCGGCCACAGCCAGAAGTTCAAGGCGCTCATCTCGCACTCCGGTGTTTACGACCTGCCGAGCGAATTCGGCGCGACCGAGGAGCTCTGGTTTCCGCTCTGGGAGTTCGGCGGGACACCCTGGGACAATCCCGACGAGTACGCCAAGTGGTCTCCCAGCCATTATGTGAAGGACTTCCATACGCCGACCCTGGTGATCCACGGCGAGCTCGATTTCCGCGTCCCGTACACGCAGGGGCTGCAGCTTTTCACGGCCCTGCAAATGCAAAAGATTCCCTCCAAGCTCCTGGTATTTCCCGACGAGGGCCACTGGATCCTCAAGCCGCAGAATAGCGTGCTGTGGTACCAGACCTTCATAGACTGGCTGGATTCCTGGGTAAAAAAGTGAAAGCAATTCTAGCGTTGGTTTTTCTCGCGGTAGTCGCGACTCTCTCTCTGCTCATCATGTCCGATCACACGGCGCTCAGCGTCACGCCCGCCGTGAAGACAATCGGGGTGAGCACTCCGGTCACGGTCGTGGTGACGAATCCGCACGGAGTGCGCTCCGTGACGGCCTACATCGAACAGAACGGGCAACAATACCCGGTGTTCGAACAACACCTTCCCGCTACGCGGTTCTGGTGGCGCCGGGATGCCGCTCCCCGCAGCGTCACCTTCGAGGCGGGGAAGAGCAAAGCCGCGGCGCTCAAGGAAGGGAAGGCGCGGCTGGTGATCGAGGCGGTGTCGAACGATCTTCGCGGCTCCACCGATACGCGCTGCCAGCGATGTCAACGTGATCCTCGGCGCCCCTCGCGTCGTCCCCGACGATGCCCAGCATTACATCAACCAGGGCGGCATGGAACTGGTGACGATGACGACCTCCGGCTCCTGGAACGAGGCGGGCGTCCGCGTGGGCAACTATACCTTCCGCAGTTTCCCCCTGCCGGGCAAATCCGCCAATCAGCGCTTCGCGATGTTCGCCTACCCCTGGGACCTGCCGCCGGATGTCACGCCGGTGGTCTATGCGCGCAACCTCGCCGGAACCGAGGCCACGGCCAACTTCTGGTGCAAGGTCTTCCCCAAGAAGTTCCGTGTGCGCGATTTCGTGCTGGATGACAAACTCATGGAGAAGCTGGTCAACTCGGTTGACCCCACCGGCCAGTTGGCGCCGGGGCCGGACCTGCTGACGCGTTTCCTCAAAATCAACGGCGAGATGCGGCGGAAGAACAACCAGCAACTGGCCGACCTGCGCTTCAAGACCGAAGAGAAGATGTTATGGAGCGGCCCCTTCATCCACTGGGGAAAGGAAGAGGCCGATTTCGCCGACGTTCGCGACTACATCTACCATGGCAAGAAGGTCGACCGGCAGGTGCATCTGGGCTTCGATCTCTCCGATGTCGCCAACGGACCGGTCCTGGCTGCGAACAGCGGCCGCGTGGTCTGGGCGTCCGACCTGGGCATCTACGGCAACTGCATCGTTCTCGACCATGGCTACTCGCTGCAATCGATTTACGGTCACCTTCACGAGATCGACGTCAAGGTGGGCGACATGGTGACGAAGGGGCAGAAGATGGGAATCGCGGGCCAGACCGGGCTCGCCGGCGGCGTACACGTTCACTTTGGCATGCAGGTGGACGGTGTGCAGGTGAACCCTCGCGAATGGTGGGACGAGCACTGGATCAAAGACCGCATCCTGAGCAAGCTATCGGATTAAGCAGTCGCTCCCGCCGGGAGCTAGTTCCTCGACCCTCAACCCGCCTTCCATTGCGGGACGTTTTTGTCTTCGGGCCGGAACGGATTGACCCCGGCCTGTGCGCCGAGCCGCTCGATCTCCTGCTTCTGCCAGCCCTCGATGACGCGCGACACGGTTCCGTCCCGCTCGACCAGGAACAGGGTGGGGACGCTCGAGATCCCAAACGCATTGCTGGCCGGGAAATCCGCCTCTTCGCGATCCAGCAGGGTAGGGATCGAGATACCGTAATAGCGGTTGAACTCGTTGGTGTCCTCGTCGTCGTTCTGCGAGATGGCGAACACAGGCAGCCGGCCCCCGCCGTGAATCCGCTCGAGGAAGGGAAGGGTCAACTGACAAATCGGGCAACTAACCTTGTAGAACGCCAACAGCGCAGGCCCGCCGGCCGTCAGTTCCTGGAGCGATGCTTCGCCACCCTCAAGCCGGTCGAGCCGGAACTCGGGTGCGCGCGCGCCGCAGTCCACGAGTTTGTGCGTATGGCGTGCTGCCATACTTCAATCTTATGACACCACCGGGAGGCTCCATTCGCCGCGCTCTCGCGATAGTCCGAATGGGCTACCGGCCGGTGCGGATACCACCGTAACCGAAAAGAACCCGCGGCACGTCTCTCTAGTACAAGTATCGTATCGTCACGGGCGTGTCGTTTGCGCGCCAAGAGATCGGGGGAGGAACGTGTTTTCACGCACCGGCCCTAGACCCCGTGCCGGAGTTGCGGTTGTATCCTCACGGTCCCGCAGCGTCCTCATGGGGTTTGCAGGTCTACTCCTGCTGATGGCCTTTTTAGCGCTTGATTCGGGCAGCCAATTGCGCAATGTCGCCGCCACCAGCGACGCTTTGCGAAAGGCATCCCGTGAGCGGGATGCGCTGCTCGATCAGTTGCGCGCCGATTTCTATCGTTCCGCGACGGTCATGCGCGATTACGTGCTGGAGCCCAGTGACGCCCGCGCGGCCGGGGAGAAATTGGAACTGCAGGTCTTGAAAGACCGAACGGGGGAGGCGCTTCGCCGCTACCAGGCTTCGGTTCCGGAGAACGAGCGGCAGGACGTTCAGACGCTCGAACAACATGCGCAAGCCTATTGGAAGGGGTTGGAGCCCGCCCTTCAGGAAAGCCGTGCCGCCAGGCATGGTTCGGCCGCAGCCTATCTGCAAGAGACGGTCATTCCCCGGCGTAATGAACTCGTGCTGCTGGTGAAGCAGGTGAACGACTTCGACAAGCGCAACCTCGATGCGGGCGAAGCGCGCATCATGGCTCTGCAGTCGCGATTCCGCCGCCGGGTCACGACCATATCGATTCTGGCCTTGTCGCTGGGCAGCATCTTCGCGGTCGTGGTGTTCGGCCACGTCCGGCGCCTGGAACACGAATCCGATCATCGTTTCCAGCAGGTCGAGCAGGCGAAGCGCGACCTGAGCCGCCTCTCGGAGCGCCTGGAGACCGCGCAGGAGGAAGAGCGGCGCAGCCTGTCCCGGGAACTGCACGACGATTTGGGGCAGTCGATGTCCGCCATGTTGATGGAACTCGGCCTGCTGGAATCCACTCTGAACGGGGTCCAGCGCGAGCGGTTAGCTTCCGTACATCGTGCGGCCGAGGAAAATCTCGCCAAAATCCGGAACATGGCACTGCTGCTGCGCCCGTCGATGCTCGATGAACTGGGTCTGGTGCCGGCGCTGCGGTGGCAGGCGCGCGAGATCGCGCGGCGCAGCGGCCTCCGCGTGAAGATGATCGCAGATGATATCGCCGACGACCTGCCGGACTCCCATCGTACCTGCATCTACCGGGTCGTACAGGAAGCGCTTCACAACTGTGTCAAGCACTCCGGGGCCGGCGAGGTCCGGGTGGCGATCCGCGGCGAAGCCGGCGGCCTCTCGGTGGTCGTGCAGGACGACGGCGTGGGATTCGATTCGTCCCGCGACCGGGGTCTCGGTTTGCTGGGAATGGCGGAGCGGGTAAACCGCCTGGGCGGCCGGTTCGACGTTGTGTCGCGGCCTGGGGAAGGTACTGTCGTGGCCGGCTATTTTCCGGTCGAAACCCACCGGCAACACCAGCAAGAGGCAGGTGTTGCGTGATCCGTATCATTCTCGCCGATGACCACGCCGTAATGCGGCGCGGGCTTCGGCTGCTTTTGGAACAGCAGGTGGATTTTCAAATTGTCGGAGAGGCCGGCGACGGCCGTGAAGCCGTGGACCTCGCCGAGAAACTGAAGCCGGACGTTGCCGTGCTGGACATTACGATGCCGAACCTCAACGGAATCGAGGCGGCCCGGCAGATCACCGCCAAACAGCTTGGCGTGTCGATCGTGGTTCTGAGCATGCATGCCGACGAGGCCTTTGTCCTGAGAGCCCTCAAAGCCGGTGCGCGGGGCTACCTGCTCAAGGAGTCTCCCGAGAGCGATTTCCTCAACGCGATCCGGCTGGTTTCGGAGGGCAAATCGTTCTTCAGCCCCGCGGTCAGCCGCATGCTGGTGGAAGACTACGTTCGGCAATTGCAGGATCGGGATATCGAGGATAGTTATGAGCTGCTCACACCGAGGGAGCGCGAAGTCCTGCAGTTGATCGCCGAGGGCAAGAGCAACAAGGATATCGCCGCCATCTTGGGCCTCAGCTTGTACACGGTGGAAACCCATCGCGGCAACATGCTCGACAAACTCAATCTCCACACGGTGCCCGAATTGATTGTGTACGCGGTTCGCAAAGGGGTAATCGGTTGATATTTGGTCTCAATCGATCGTTATCCGCCGGATACTCTCCGGAGTACCCTTTCGGGACACTTCGGAATACCCCCTCGACGGGAGTTACTGAAGCAGGTCAGGCATACTACTCTTAATTAACATCGCGTGCGGCCTTCAAAGCACAGCAGCGACCTCTAAACCCGTTACGACCGCGGGCGCTCGCCCCTGACATACCTTCCGGGCGCCCGCAAAATCCACACTTATTCAAGAAAGCTTGAACCGCATGACAATAACCTGCGCGCCCTTGTCCGAAACAAAAAAAACGGCGGGCCGGCTTGTTGCCCCGGCCCGCCGTCGCGATCCGCTGAAGCTCGGTTCGCTTAAAAGTAGAATCTCATCGAAAGTTGAAGTTGCCGGCTCAGTCCGGACTTGCTGGTGATCATTCCGAACTGGCTTGACGTCGGATTCAGGTTCGGACCGTTCAGATTGGCATGATTGATGAAATCGTATGCCTCCGCGCGGAACTGGAACCCCGCCCGCTCATTGATTTCAAACTTCTTGAACATGGACAGGTTCCAGTCCTGGATTCCGGGCCCGTAAACGGAGTCGCGAACGCCCTGTTGGAGATTGAAAGTGCCCGTTGCCGGTTGTGAGACACTCGCCGTGAAGTAAGCCGGTGAGCTGGAGTTTGTGACCGGTCCGGCGAAAGCCCCGGTGTTGACGCTGACGGGCCCGTTGAGATTCCAGAACTGGCCTTCGGAACCGCAGCCGAAACTGCCGTACTCGCCGACGCCTGCGAAGTCGTTGTTGGTTCCGATTCCGCATGGAGTGCCGGTCTGGAACTGCATCGCCCCGGCGATCTCCCATCCGCCGAGCAGCTTGCCCTTCAGATTGCTGTTGTTTTTGAAGAACGGCAGATCGTAAAGGTAATTGATGATCACGATGTGGCGCGTGTCGTACTCCGATGGAGCCCAGAGATTGCTCGTGTTATAGGTATCGGGAACGATGTCGCGATAGTTGGAGCCGTTATCCATGCTCTTGGAGAGGGTATAGCTCACGCCGAACATCGAGCCCTTCGTGAAGCGCCGGTTCCAGGCAACCTGAAGCGAGTTGTACATGGAATTGACGACGCTCTCTTCTTCCTGGATCGCCGCAAACCCCTGGTACGGTCTCAAATAGTTCACGTTCACCCCGGGATTTGCCTGCAGCGTACCGGCCGTAGGCTGGTTGATGTCGTAAACCTGCCAGCCATGCAACCCTCGATGAGCCACGTAGCCGACCGAGAGTAGGGAGTTCAGGGGCAGTTGGCGTTCTACCGTCACATTCCAGTTCCACGCCTCGGGAGGCTTCAGGTTCGGGTTCAGGGTGGTGATGGTGAGGGGTGCGGCGGTTCCCGTTGTCAACGCAGCACCGGGATTGTCGACCGACACATTGTTCACCGTGACGAACGGCTGGAATGGCGAGTTGCCGCCCGGGAAGATGTTGTCGATCAATCCCATGCGGGTGGCGAATCGCCCGATGCCGCCGCGGATTACCGTCTTGTCCGTCAACTGATAGGCCACGCCGATGCGCGGCTGGATGGGGGTATGGGTGCTGATATACGACTGCGAGAGATTCGGCGCGAAAAGGCCGTTGCAGGAAGCGCCGTCGCAGATATTGGAGCTGGCAGCCAGTACTCTTCCCTGGGCCGAGCTCGGAAAGCTGCCGAACCCCGGAATCACCACGCCATTGTAGGGATTCCCGGTTCCCAGTATGACGTTGCCGGTAACCGGGCTGACCTGCACGGCCTGCGCCGGGTTGTAGAGGGCGCCATTGAAGTAATCGGCGTTGCCCCAAAGCGGGTGGTAACCCTGAATCGTCGTCGTGCGGATTCCGTAGTCGATGTGTAGTTTGCTGGTCACCTTCCAGGAGTCTTGCGCGAAGAACTCGTACATGGACCCGCGCCAGATGGTATAAGCCCGCGGGCCGATCTCGGTATAGCTGTCGGCCAACCCGAGAGCCAGATTGGCCAGGCCCACTCCGGACGTAGCGCCGAGTCCGGTGCGCGCGTCGGTAAAAGTGAATGTGCCGTTCTGATTGTTGCTTCCGCCAGGTACCGTGGAGACGTTGATCTGGTCGCCGTCGTTCTCACCGGAATACTCCATCGAATACCCGAATTTGAAGGTATGCGTGCGCCAGACCTTGGTCAAGCTGTCGGACGCGGTCCAGATCGGGCCGGAGGAGTGAGACGGATAAGGCCCGCCGGCCAAGCCGTAGAAGTTCGGCACGCTGACCGTGGGGATCTTCCCGGGGATATCCTTTGCGGGGAACAGGTAGGGGTAGTCAATCCCGAACGTCGACCGGTTGAACCCGGGAAGCGACGTGTTTACGGGGATGTAGACGTCATCCAGGCTGAACGTGGCGCGAGCCTCGTTCACCATCGACGGGCTGACGGTCCAAAGCCACGAGACCGAGTTGGTCTGGTTCGGCCGGTTGAAGTACTTTCCCGTCTCTCCGGAACCCTGGTCGAAAGGCTGGTACTCGAAGTAAGTCGCATTCTGGCGTCTCGCCGAGATGCGCTGCTTGTCGGTCGCCAGAATGTCGATGTTCAGCGTGTCCTTCCGCTGGTTATAGGGATGTGCCGCCTGTGCCACCCAGTTTTGCGTACCGACCAGGTAGCCCGGCGTCGGAGACGGATACGCACTCATTATCGCCGTGCCGTTGTGGCTTAACTGGCTTACGGGAATGATGTTATTGGGAAACGGCGTGCAAGACGACGCGCCCGGCTTCGGGCAGGTGGCCGGATCGTAAATGACGGTCCCCGCTTTGTACCAGGGATTGGTGCCGAGCAGTTCGCTAAAATCTCCCTGGCGCATCAAGGCCGTGGGAACCGCCTGGGTCTGGGTATCGGTGGCACGGTAGCGGATCCAGTCTTCGCCTACGAAGAAAAACAGCTTCTCCCTGAGCTTGTCGCTCAGTTTCGGCGCCCAGACCGGTCCGCCGACGGCAAACCCGAAATTGTTATAGCGAAAGGGCGACGCGAAATTCGTTGCGGTACTAAGGTTGCGCGACCAGGTGTTGGCGTTCAGGTCCGAGTTCCGGAAATACTCGTACGCGCTGCCGTGAAAATCCCGGGTGCCCGACTTGGTGATGATACGAATCTGGCCGCCGGCGGCGCGTCCGTACTCGGCCTGGTAGTCCGAAGTCATCACCTGAATTTCCTGGGTGGTGTCTACGTCCGCCACGCCGATCACCGCGCCATTGGCACGGGTCCGCACGGCAGGGGCGCCGTCGAACGTAATGACGGAATCCTGGGTGCGTGCGCCGTTGATCTGCCACGACTGGCCACCCGTGCTCGCGAAATTGAAGTCGCCGAGTGTGCCGCCGCCCCTCACGCCGGGCAGGAATTGTGCGATGTAGACGGGATTGCGTCCATTCAGCTCCTGGTTATCGACCTGCTGGCTGGTGACCTCGTTCTGGACCGAGCCGGATTCGGTTTGCAACCCCGTGTTGGTTGCCGAAACCTCCACCGTTTCGGTGGCGCTCCCGAGCATGAGCGAAGCGTCCAGCGAGAGGGTGCTGTTCGGGCTGAGCTTGTTGTGGTTACTTGAGAATTTCTTGAAGCCTTGGGCTTCCGCTGTTACCGTGTAGTAACCCGGCTGTAAGTTGGGCATCACGTAATAGCCGGATTCGTTGGTCAAGACAGTTCGTTGTTCCCCGGTGCCCTCATTCTTGATTACGACTTTCACGTTGGGCACCACGGCATTGGAAGGATCGCGGACGAATCCCGCGATCGATCCGTAATCCGATTGAGCATAAGTGATTGACAGAGCGGACAGGAGGACGGCACACGTGAACAATGCCAGCGTCCGCAGACGTACAGACATAGTACTCTCCCTATTTACTTCCCCTTGTTTAAGCGGTCGTAGACCCTTGCCAAAGCGCGCTAACGGCGGTTTGTGAGTGTATCGCCGCTAGCCAGTGTTTCATGCCGATTGTACTTCCGAAGTTGCGCGCGCGATCATAGCTCTTTGTGGTCCTGTGCTTCTACCGTGCGCCGGGCCACCGGGAATACCGTGCGGGCGGTATTGGATCGCCGGCAGTGATGCTTTGGAGGCAACGCCTGTGCCAGCGTGGCCACACCGGGAGGGGAGGAGTAGAATACTTTGGGGAGGCGATCCGTGGGCTTACCGCGACCGTTCGCGCTGGTATTTCTTGCCGTGTGCGTGCCGCTGCCGCTCTTTCCGCAGGTCACCATCCAGCCCCGCGAAAAGCCCGCGCCCAGGCAGGAAGGGCCGCCGCACGCCACTCTTCGCGTGGACACCTCCCTGGTTCTCATCCCGGTTACCGTCAACGACCCCTTGAACCGCCCGGTCACCGGACTCGACCGCGAGAATTTCCGGGTCTACGACGACCGCGCGGAGCAGACGATTACGACGTTTGCCATGGACGACGCTCCCGTGGCGGTGGGACTGGTGTTCGACACCAGCGGCAGCATGGGCGAAAAGCTTCGGCGGTCGCGCATGGCCGCCAGGGAGTTTTTCCGCCTGGCCAATGACGAGGACGAGTTTTTCCTGGTCGAGTTCTCCGACGCGCCCCACCTTGAAGTGCCCCTCACCCGCAATACCGGGGATATCGAGAATCAACTGACTTTCTCCAAGTCGAAAGGCTCTACCGCCCTGCTCGATGCCATCCTGCTCGCCTTGCACGAAATGAAGAAATCGAATCTCGATAAGAAGGCCCTGCTGATCATTTCCGACGGCGGCGACAATCACAGCCGGTACACTCCCTCCGAGATCCAACAGATTGTCCGCGAGAGCGATGTGTTGATCTACTCGGTGGGCATTTTCGGCGGCGGCGGCACACCGGAGGAGTACGGGGGGCCCGGCCTGCTGACGCACATCAGCGAACAGACCGGCGGCCGGATGTACCCCGCGAGCGCCGCCGAGTTGCCGGACATCGCCCGCGCGATCGGGATCGATCTCCGCAACCGGTACATCCTCGGATACTCGCCGAAGAGCCAGGTGCCGGACGGCCGCTACCACCGGGTGGACGTGAAGCTGGTCCCTCCTCGCGGACTTCCTAAACTGAACGCGCACTGGCGCACCGGCTACTACGCGCCGGCCCATTGAGAGTCAGCCCGCGCCCCTCTCACATTTCCTTTCGCAACTGCTGCGCCGCCACCAGCAGCGGGTCCCACACCGGAGTGAACGGCGGAGAGTATGCGAGGTCCATCTGCTCGAAATCGTCGAGCCTCATCCTGGCCTGCAGGGCCGCCGCGATCACGTTGATGCGTCCCGCCGCTCCTTCTTCTCCGATTACCGAGCCTCCGAGTATCCGGCCGCTCACGCGGTCCGCCACCAGTTCCACCACGGTCTTCGTGCCGCCGAAGTAGCGCGGGCGGCCGTTCGCTTCGATCCGCGCCGACACCGGCGAGAAGCCTTCAGCACGAGCCTGCTCCACCGAGAACCCGGTAGTCGCGAATCCCTTCCCGAAGATCCCAACGATCGAGGTCCCCGCGATGCCGGCGAAGCGTTCGCGCGCGCCCGCCGCATTGGCCCCCGCCACGCGTCCCGTCTTGTTGGCGGTGGTCCCCAGCGGAATGTACGTGGGCCGGCCGGTGACCAGGTGCGTGACCTCCGCGCAATCGCCGGCGGCATAGACGCCGTGCAGGTTCGTTTCCATCCTCTCAGTCGTGCGGATCGCGCCGGTCCGGCCGACCTCGACTCCGGCTCCGGCGGCAATCTCCGTATTCGGCCTGAAACCCGCCGCGAGGACCACCATGTCGCACGGCAGGCCTGCCACCTGCCCCGGCTCGATCTCGCGGACCTCTACGCCGAAGCGCACTTCGACGCCGTGATTTTCCAATTGCTTCTTCACCGCCGCTGTGAATTCGGCGTCACTCCGCAGCAGAGCATGACGCGAATGTTCCAGCACCGTCACACGCAGGCCGTTGCGGCGCAATGCATCTGCCGATTCCAACCCGATATAGCCCGCGCCGATCACCACGGCCCGCTTCGGACGCTCGTTCCGCAGGAAGGTGCGCATGCGTTCGGCATCGGCCAGGGTGTGGAGCGTGAAAACGTGCGGCTGCGAGGCGCCTGCGATGCCGGCGCTGTCGCAGCGCGCGCCGGTGGCGATCACCAGGGTCTCGTAATGCACCCGCTCGCCCGATTCCAGTTGCACCTCGCGCCGGGGATGGGAGATCGACACCACCCGGGTCCCCGTCCGGACTTCGATCTTGCGCTCCTTGCGAAAATACTCCGGAGTGTAGACGATCAGGTCTTCCGCCGCGCGCACCTTTCCCTCGACATAGTAGGGGAGTCCGCAAGCGCCGTATGAAATGACCGGCCCTTTTTCCAGGACGACAATGGGAAGGCGCGGATCGATTCGCCGCGCCCGCGCCGCCGCGCTGAGGCCCGCGGCCACGCCCCCGATGACCACCATTGCCATCGGCGGCTAGTCCTCTTGCTTCATCTGCTGCACAAAATTCAGGATATCGAACGTCTTGATCTTCCGGTCCGGGTAGTAGCTGTTCACTGCGTCCTGCTCGTCGGCAAAGATCTCGAAGACCGTGGCCAGCTTGGTCATCACCAGCAGCTCGATGTTTCGCCGGTTGAGGTTCACCAGTTTCACGTTCCCGCCGCTCTTCCGGCGGCTGGTGGCGCACATCACCAGTGCTCCGAGGCCCGTGCTGTCGATGTAGTCGACCTTGGCGAGGTTGAGTACGAGGTTGTTTACGCCTGCCGCGGTCAGCGCCGTGGCCTTCTCTCGGAGCGCGGTCGCCTCCGGGCCGACCGTGATCCTCCCGTCGAGATCGAGGATAGTGATCCCTTCGCGTTCCCTTTGATGAATGCTCAGAGCCATGTGATGAGGTGGGCCTACACCGGCATCTTCATGCCGATCATCGCCTCCACTTCTTCGATCGGTACCATTTCGATCGCGTCCCAGGGGCAGCCGTCCAGAAACGCCCCGTCCGGGCCCTTGCTCGTGCACTTCTTGCAGCCGATGCACAAAACGGGGTCCACCTCGATGTGTCCGAAAGGTGGGTGGTCCTCATCCGGCACCCAGTACATGCAATCGGCTACCGGACAGTATGGAACGCACGCGGGCGACCCGGCGCAACCCGTGCAGCATTCCGTGATGACGGCAAGTTCCTTGGGCCGCTTTTTCCGGGGAGTCGTGAGCCCCTCGGATTTCGGCTCCATCTTTACGACGGCCGCTGACATGTGAAGGATTATGACACAGGGCCGGGCCGGTTGGAAGACGGGAACGGAAGGCGTCTCACCAAAAGCGCTTTTTGTAGTAGAAGTCCAGATAGAAGAATCCGGTGTAATCCCTCTGCGCCACCGCGGACCACTCCGGGCCGATCGTCCATTCGACCTTAATAATCTGAGGGTTGCTCTGCTCGACGTCCTGCATGTAGGTAAAGGTCAGGTCGGGCGTGATCTGCTGCTGCACCGTCAAAGTCGCCTGGGGCGTAGCGGCGCCGCCCACGATCTGCGGGTTGATCTGCAGCCGGGTCACGCCGAAGAGGCGCTGCAGCGTGCCCGAGACCGGGTTCGCCACCGCCTGGCCCAATAGAGCGGATGCCCCCGCCTGCTCAAAGGTCTGCTGCGGCGCGGCCGGCTGCCGGGCCGCGATTACGGGATCCGTGGTGTTCACTCTCCCCGACGACAGCAGGGCTAGAAGGTCCGTAAACGCCAGCGGAGGATCGGAGCGGTACGTCAGCTTCAGCCGGTCCATCGGCCCGGTGACGCTGATTGTGACCTCCACCCCGGATACGGTCGTGTCCATGTCGATATTGACGTACGGATTGATCTTCTGCGGGTCGTAAAACGCGATCGTTCCCTGCCCGATGCGATACCTGTTGCCGAAGAAGACGACCTGGCCTTCGGTGATCACAACGCGGCCGAGCATCCCGGGCTGATCCGGCGTCCCGCGCAGCGTCAGGTTGGCGTCCGCCTGCAGATTCTGCGTCAAACTGGTTCGGAATTGCGCGTCCGGAGCCGTCCTGATCCTGACATCGAGATGCATCCCCGCCAGGAATCCGGTGGGCGCCGTAGAAACCGGTTTCGGCGTAGCCGCCGAGTTCAGGATCGCGCCGATATCCGTCGAGGAGTGCAGTGCCATGTCCCGGACGGTCACGTCGCCTGAAAGCAGACTGCGGGAAGTCGTGCCCGCCAGGGTCAATCGGGCGCTGATCGTCGTCGTGACGTTCTCGGGGTAGTTGACATGGATCCTGGTGCCGGTCATCTGCAGCCGGACGGCCATCTCCGGCCCGCCATAGCCGACATAGCCGCTCAGCGTGACGTCGCCGCCCCCGCTCTTGCCCGTGATGTTTTGGATGATCGCTTCCCGCCCCGTGAACGTGATCGTCCCGCTGGCATCGGAGAGCCCGTTCGGAATGCTGACCAGGTTCAGAGACGCTTTCTGAAGCTCCAGCTTGCCGTTCACCACGGGTTTCGAAATGGTGCCGCTGACTGCCGCGGTGAGCACGATGCTCCCGGAAGAAAAAAGGTCCGGATCGAAGGCTTCCAGAAGTTCCAGCTTGACGTTGCCGGCGGCGCGCAGCGCCAGGTCGTGAGGCGCCGCGAGCGACCCCGTGCCTGTCAGCGTCAAATTGACGAAAGGGCCCACCAGGTGAAAGGTGTCGATGGTGAATACGGAGTTGGCCAGCGTGACCCGGATGGGGGCGTCGTTATGCGCTTCGAAATCCACCCGCGGCTGCGTTCCCGTCGGGCCCTTGAACGCGGAACGCGCCTTCAGTTGAGCGATCTCCAGCGTGCCCCGTAACGCTTCCGGGCGCGCCAGCGGACCCGCAAGGGTGACCTGCCCGTCCGCCGACGCCTCGAACGGCTCGGCCGGAGCCCCGAACAGCGGCCGCAGTCCGGAGTATGTCAGGTTGGAAAAGCTCAGGCGCGCGTCGGCCGAGTAGTCGCCAGTCAATTGCACGGTGCCTGAGCCCTGCACCTTCGATCCAGCCAGGCTGGACGTCAGCGTGAGTGCCAGGTCGTTGCCGTGGGTCTCCGCCCCGGCGGTCAGATCCCCCATCGGCGCTCCGTTCACGGTCAAGCCGCGTGCCGCCAGGTTCGCATTGAGGGTCGAAAACTGCGGCGTCTTGCCCGCCCGCAGCGTGGCCGCGCCGGCGGCCGTCACCTCCACCGTTCCGCCGACCTTTCTGGTTTCCTGCAGCTTCTGGATTTGCGTCAACTGCACCTGGTTGCTCTGCAGATGAAATTCCAGCCGGCCGTCCTGGAAATCGCCCGCGGGGTGCGAAAACGAGCCCGCGGCGTCGAGATAAGAGCCGTCCACGTTGATCCGGGCCTCGGTCAACCGGACCGTCTGGTTCGTGTACTGAAACGTGCTTTGAAACCGGCTGAACGGCTGCTGCCACGCGGATCCGTTGGTCACATCCACGTTCGCGTCGATCTGCGGCGCCGCAAATGTGCCGCTCACCCGCGCGGTGGCCGAGAGCGTCCCTTTTAGCGGAAGATCGCTCTCTCCGGCCAGCGCCAGGACGGGTGTAAGGGGCAGCCTGCTGATATTCGCGGTGGCTTCGGTAACGTTGCTTCCCGTTAACATGGTGTGCCCGTTGACCCGGATGGTCGACCCGCCCAGGTTGGAACTCAGGCTGTAGTTCACCGCCGATCCCGCGGTGTTGGCGGATGCAGTGAGATCGCCGACGCTCTGCCCTTGCATCGCTACGCCGTGAGCCGCCATGGTGCCGTTCAATGCGGTCAGTTGGAAGGCAGTGCCCGCGGCGGAGGGCTGGACGACGCCGCTGGCGTCCGCCTGGACCGTCATCACCCCCGAAAGACCCGTCAGGCCCTTGACCATCGGCTGGAACGCCGCAAGCTGCATCTGGTTGCTCCGCACTTGGGCCCGAACGGTGCCCTGGTTCAACTGGTTCGGGGCGTGCTGATAGCTGCCGCTGGCCTGGATGCTCGAAGCCCCGGCGATGTATTCCAGCGTCGGAACCTCGATCGAGAGCGCGGTCAGAACTACGCGCCCGCGGATGGCGTCGAAGCGCGCGCCGCGCAGGGTTCCCTGGGCCACTTCCAGGTCGATATTGCCCAGCGGGGTCCCGATGGTTCCGAAGATGTGAGCATCCGCCGTCAGCGCGCCCGTGGCAGGAATCGAGCCCTGCCCGGCGAGCGCCAGTGCGTCTGCCAGGTCGGCGTTGCGCACGGTTGCATCGATCCGCAGCGGTCCGTCGGGCAGGGGCTGCCAGTTATGCAGCCCGACGGTTCCGTCGAAGCGCGCCGCGAGAGTCCCGCGAGCCAGCACGGCATTGGTCACCGATACCCCGGACTTTTCGGCTTTGAATTCGCCTGAGAAGCGGTCGAAGGGGCGGCCCTCCACGGTGAAGCTGCCAACGGCCGCCTGGCCCGAAATGTGCGGCGAGGCGAGGCTCCCCGTGACTGTGGCATTGACGCTCAGGGCGCCGCCGCTCAACGTGACGGGGGGAGTCAGCAGGGGGCGGAAATCGCTCAGATCCCGCGAATACAGGCCGATCCGGACCTGGCTCCCCAGGGATCCGGCCAGTTCCAGGCGGGAGTGCGGCAGCACAACGCGCGAGGGTGCAAACGTCACCATGCCCGTGCGGCCGTTGTAACTCAGGTTGAGACGCCCCGACACCGGAATTCCATGTGATCCCGGGGCTATGTTCAGTCCTGCACGCGCCTCCAGGTCCGCAAGGTGTCTCAGGTCGCCGCTCGCCTGGATCGGCCCCGAGACGACGCCTTCGTAACCGATGTGATCCGGCGTGAATGTGCGGGCCACGCGGTCGATATCGAG
Organism: Bryobacterales bacterium; assembly: GCA_963778675.1. Taxonomy (GTDB): domain Bacteria; phylum Acidobacteriota; class Terriglobia; order Bryobacterales; family Bryobacteraceae; genus CAWCDJ01. The sequence continues at coordinate 1,394,180 of CAVZVI010000011.1, read as the reverse complement.
ATGATGCAGCGCTCCGTCCAACCGGAAGCGTTGCTGGTTCTCGACCGTCGCGGAGCCTGTCAGATCTCCACCCATGGCATTGATGCGAAGGCCGGCGAGATCGATCCGGTCCGGTACGGCGGTCACCCTGGTGGTGATATCGACCCCCGCAATCCGCGTCTTTCCCTGACTGAAAGAGAGATTGCTTCCCGCCGCCGTCGCATGCAGCACGTATCCGGAAGGCCGCAGCGCGAAATCGCCGGTTACGTTCACGATGCCGCGCGGCTGCGCCTTGACGCCGAACAGGTTCCCCAGTTGAGTCAGGTCCAGCTTCGCGCGGAACTCGACCGGGTCCGGACCTTTCTCGTTCAGCATCCCCGAGAGGTCGATCGTGCTGTTCCCCAGCACGAGCCGCGACTTTTCGAAGCCGATCGCTCCTTTCTTCACAACCAGCGTGACGTTCGCCTCCACGTCCTGCGGCGCCTTGGCGGTCTGGAGCGGTATCTGGAGTCCCGCTGCGCGCTTCAGTTCTTCCAGGTTGATCGTCCCGACGATGCGCGCCTGGCCGTCCGGCGAAACCATGTGCCCCAGGCGTCCATTGATGGTGAGCTTCGAAGCGGGTGTGCGCACCTGGCCGTTATCGAGCGCCACCAGGTCCTGGCGCAGGGTGAGCGGCAGCCGAACGTCGGCGCGGACCGGCTGGCCGTTGTCGCGCTGCAGGAAGAGAGGCGACGCGTCGATCTCCCCGGTGTAGCCCGGGTTGGCCCTGTTGTAGTCCAGGTGCGCGCGCAGATTCTCCCCGTGCGCGCTGAAATTCGTCCGCCGGTCTGCCACCGAAAACGTGCCGTTGCGGACGTCGAAGCGCCCGACCGCCAGGTTGACGATGGTTTCGAGGCCATTGGTCCGGCTGGCGCTCTTCGTTTTGGGAGCCGGAATGTTGGTGTGCCCGTCCGGATAGATGATGAGGTGAATCTGTGGAGCATCCACCGTCAACGAGGCAATGTGCACGAATCCGCTGAAGGGGGAAGCGGGGCTCAGGCCAACCTCCACGGTCTTCGCCTGAAACAGCGGCGGCGAGCCGGCGGGCTCATTCCCGTGGATCGTGAAATCCCGGACGGTCGCCCGCAGGTTCTGCCAGTGGAACGAGAAGCCGCCCACTTGCGCCTGCCCGCCCGTGGCTGTCTCCGCGGAAGAGACAATCTGCCGTTGCACCGCGCTTTGGAACCAGCTCGTCTGGACTACGATAATGAACGCCACTACCAGGGCCAGCGTGAGTCCCGCGAACGAGGCGGCCACAATCCAGGCGATCCTGCTTCGCCGGCTCATTCGAAGGCCTCTTTAAACATACGGATCGTGGTGGTGCTGCGCCTCTCCTTGAGCCAGGCGTCCAACAGCTGCTCTACCGTCGCCTTCGCGGGTGCGGCTCCCGCCGGCGCGCCCGCCTTCGGCGCCGGCGCCGCCGGAATTCCGGGCTGAAAGCGGGCATTGGCGAAGCGAACCGCCGCAATCTGCCACCGCAGGTGTTTTTTCAGTTCGCTTTCCGTGAGTCCGTACGCCTGAAGGGAGGCGCGCAGCGCCGCATCGCTGCCCCCGAAACGCTTTGTGCGAAACTGCTCCAGGGTCGCGTCCACGTCCTGGTCGGGCGGCTCGGAGTAGTTGCCGACCTCCATTTCATCGCGAATGAGCTGCTGGTCTACCAGCCGGTCGGCCGCCGCGCGCCGCTGCGCCGTGCTGAGATCGAGCTTCTGCCCGTTGAGAAACTCGGTCATCCGGACCTCTTCGATTACCTCGCTCTCCGTGATGACATTGTCATCCACCACGACGGCGATGCGGTCCACGACCACTGCGAGCGCCGCCCCGCACAGGAGCACCGCTGCTGCCGCCGCCCGAATTGCTCCGCCCGTTCTCATGTCAAAATGCCTGCCCGATCGAAATGAAGAATTGAAAATGGCTGACGCTTTGGATGGTCGGCGTCGCCGTTCCGAACAGGAGTTGTTCGTAGGTGCCCTCCAGGCCGTTGAATGTGGGCGGGTTGATGCTGTACGCCAAATCGACGCGTAGCGGCCCGAGCGGCGTCCGGTACCGGATGCCCACCCCGGCCGCATGCACCATGTATGCGAAGTCCGTGAGGCCGTTCTGGTGAACGCCAAAGGAAAACGCCCCGAGGTCTGTGAAGATGTTTCCGAAATCGTGAAAGAGCACTCCGCCGATGTTGTCGCCGATCAGCGGAAACCGCAGCTCCGTCTGGTGGAAGAAGAGCGCGTTCCCCCCGATCGGAAAGCCGGTGAGTATGTCGCGCGGGCCGGCCTGGTTTTCCGGGAAGCCGCGGTTGGAGGCGCTGCCGCCGCCGAAAAAACGCTCCACGATGGGAACGTAGTCAAATGAGGTCTCGCCGGCCGGCACGCCGAACGGACGGATCCAGCCCAACTCGGTATTGCTTGCCAGCACCGTGTTGTGGCTGACCGGCTTGTAGTACGAGTTGCGCAGCAGCACCCTCAGGAAGTTCTTGTTGCCCCCGAAATAGTGGTCGAACAGTTGAACGCCCGCGGTGTTGTAGTATCCGCGGTGCGCATCCACCGGGTTGTCCCGGCGGTCCTGGATTAGGGTGGCCCCGAATCCCGCTATGTGCGCCGGCTGCGAGACCAGGGGAATCAGCAGCGGGTTGATCTTCAGCGTGCTCTGGTCCACCCGCACATCCCGCCACGTGTACTGCAGCAGCAGGGAAGTTGCCTTGGAAAGCCGGTTCGAGATCTGCGCGGTGCCCTCCACCCGTCGCGCGGTGAAGGTCAGAATGTCGCGCGTGTTCTCGTATAGGCCGGTAAATGAAATGTCCCGCCCCTCGACATTGTGCAAGCGAGGGGCCAGGTAAGTCAGCGAGACGAGCCGGTCGATCGTGGAATACCGGCCTTTGAAGTTCACGCTGTGTCCGAGCCCCCAGAGATTCAGGCGGCTCGCCTGCAGGCTGACGCGCGGCGAAAAGCCCGTCGTGCCTGCCGGCGAACTGAGGCTGGTCTGGCTGCCCCCGATGCGGGCGATCTCGGCGCCGAGCCCCACGGCCGTATAATACCGGTGCCCCTCGCCAAGGTTGAATAGCACGTACTTGTTTTCCGTGTTCCCCTGCTGGTTCTGAATCGCCATGTCAACCTTATCGAAGACGCCCAGGTCGTACAGCCGCCGCTGCGTCTCGCCCATGGCGGTCCAGGACAAGGGATCGCCGGGCTTCAGCATGACATTCGGATCCACCAGCCGGTGACTCGTATTTCGTAGACCCGTAATGAGCACCTGCCTCACGAAACGCCGTTGTCCCAGGTCGACGATGTAGTCCAGCCCCATTTCGTGTGGCCCCGGCCCCGGGTTCAGCCGCCAGTTGAACGTCACATCCGGGTACCCTTTGGACTGGTAGTAGCCCAGGATGTAATCGCGGTCGATTCCCAGGCTCGTCTGGCTGAAAGGCTGCCCCGGAATCGACGCCAGGTTGCCGAGAATCTGGGCTCGGTCGGCGTCCGGGGTGCCCGATAGATCCAGCCTGGAGACAAGGTACTGTGAACCCTCCACGATATGGACTGTGGCCGCGACGTCGCCTTTCACGCCCCGGTAGTTGTCAATCGTCTTCACCGTCACGTGCACGTCCCGAAAGCCGTTCGCCCGGTAAAGGGCTTCGATTGCCGACGTGTCGCGATTCACAAAGCCTTCGCTGTACCGTCCGTGCCGCAGGTGGATGAATCCGGCCGGCTGCAGGTACATGCGGCTGCGAATCTCTTCGGTGTCGAAGTAGTGGTTTCCTTCGATTGCCACCTTCACCAGTTTGTGGCGCTCGCCCGGCGTAATCGTATAGGTCACGACTTCCAGGTCCGGATTCACCTGCTGGGTGTCGAAGTCGATCTGGACTTCGAAGTATCCTTTGTCCTGAAAATAGTCGCTCAGGTTGCGGACGCCGCGCACCAGGATGTCGCGGTTCAGGGTTTCCGATTCGTACACCGGGACGTACCTCTTGAGGTCCCCCTGTGAGACCTTCGCACCTTCGGCCTTGATTACTACTCTGGGGCCTCCATCGGCCCGGATCGTCGGCCGGACGCGGTTCTGCTGAGCCAGGAACTCGCGGTGGTCCAGCGTGACCGCCGCCGTCAGCCGGTCGTCCTTGATGTACTTTTTCCGGATGTTCTGAAGCCCCGACCGTGTGTTGGATTCGGTAGCAGGCTTCCAGCGGAACCAGCCCTTATACCCGGCCGCATCCGCAAGCGTTGCAGCCGGAATTCGTGTGTCGCCGATGACCACCGGCAGCGTCAGCCTTCCCCGCTTGCCCGCCCTGACCTCGAAGGTCAGCTCCACCTGTTGGTGCGCCGGGTCTCGCCGGACCCGCGGCTCGACGGTCGCGCGGTACAGGCCGTTGCGTTCGAAGAGGCTGCGGATCCCCTTTACGGCGGTCTCCAGGTCTCCTTCTTCGTAAGGGCTTCCAAGCTCGAGCCGGGTTGCGTTGGCAAGCTGGCCCGCGTTGGGCGGCCGGTTCGTACGGCCTGTGACTTCATACGGCCCGATGAACCACTGCGCCGTCGTACGGGCGATTAGCGTTACGCCTCCCGCTGCCGGCTCCACTTCGATCGCGATATTGGAATAGTTGCCCGTGGAATAGAGATTCTTGATCCACTCCCGAACCGCGCTGAGATGCAACGGCTCGCCAACATGAATCGGAAGAATCCGCGCAAGGTCGGCGGCGGTTACCGGCTGCACCTGGGGTTCATAGCGGATTGCGACCACCGGCTTGCCGTCATACTCGCTGGCTGGTGCGAGATCCGCGGCGCTGAGGGATGAGAAAGTGTATAGAACCAGGGTGGCCGCAAGCGTTCGCGGCAGCGCGATTCGCGACGCCATGTCTCTCCTGTTCGTTGCACGTTCCCTTCCCACGTGCGATTCAGCACGGCTGACGGAGTGCTTCCGTACCTTACAGCAACTTCGCGTTCAGTGTGATGTTCGCCTTGTACAGCTTTGATACAGGGCAGCCGGCTTTCGCCGTTTGCGCGGCCTGGTCGAACGCTTCGGCGCTGGCGCCCGGCACCTTCGCCTGAAGGTCCAGGTGGCTCGCCGTGATGGCGAACCCGTCGGGCTGCTTCTCGAACGTGATCGTGCAGGTGGTCTCGATACTCTCCGCGGTCAAGCCGGCCTGCGCCAGTTGCGCCGAGAGCGCCATCGAGAAGCATCCGGCATGGGCTGCCGCGAGCAGTTCCTCCGGGTTGGTGCCCTTGCCATCCTCGAATCTCGTGCGAAAGGAATACGGAGATTGGGAAAGCACCCCGCTGGCGGTGGAGAGCGTACCGCTTCCGGATTTCAGATCGCCGCGCCACTGCGCGTTAGCCGTTCGTTTCATGGGGGTTTAGATGCATCACTCCCGCCGCTTGATTCAGGACTCGAGCGCGGAACGGTCCCAACCAGCCCGGTTCGCAATCGCGGCATACGAGGTCTCGAGAAACTCCATCAACGCGCCGCGGGGCTGCTTGGATCCGCGCACATCGTCGTACATCAGGAGGAACTCGCCCAGCCTGCTATCCCAACTCGCCGCCGCCGGCCCCACGCGTTCTCCCGATAGACCTTCCGGCGCAGGCGCACCGTACGCATAAAACGCGGGGCCATCGATTCCGGAGCCCCCCGGCCAGAAGCCGGCGCTCGAGACCTCATGCGAATAACCGGGCCCGCTGATCACACCCTTTCGCGGGGGAGCCTTCCGCCCCGAAAATCGGGTGCATGCCAGGTCGAACGAGCCCCAGAAGAAGTGCACCGGACTGCACTTGCCGATGAAGCGCCCGCGGAACTCCTCGAGCACATCGGCCGTAGAGGCCAGGATCCGCCAGCAGCGATTTACGGCATCGCGATCGTATTCGCGCGGCCGGTGGTCCTGGTCGAACGGTGTCGTGTCCGGCACTTCCTGCGGCTTCGGGTCGATCGTCACGGCGATATCGAGGGCCTTGAGCGTCTCCATCACTCTGGTATGGAACGCCGAAACCGGCTCTTCCCGGAGCGGCAGGCGGCGCCCCGTCCCGTCGCTGGTGTGGATTTCCAGTTCGTGCGCAAGAAAATCGAACTGAATCTCGAACAGGCCCCACCCGCACGGTACCGGCGATGTGGTCAACCCGCGTGAGTTCACGTAGAGCGCGACATGCCACCAGTGGTTCTCCGGGTGTGCCAGGGACATCCGCACTTTCCCCACGATCTGCGTCCACAGGTGCACCGCGTCGTATGTAGGCTGCCATTCCTTCAGCGGCAGCGCCGGCCAGGGGTCGGAATGTGCCATTCGTGCTCCTCCATAATATAATCCCTCCATGTTCCGCCTCTTGGCCCTTCTATATTGTGCGCCGCTGCTCTTTTCTCAGGAAGCCGCCGTCCGGAAAGTACTGTTGGATTCCGAGGCCGCCTGGAACCGGGGAGACCTGCGCGCCTTCGCTTCGTATTACGACGACTCCCCGCAAACCACCTTCATCGGGCACGAGGTGACCCGCGGCGGCACGCAGGCGATTCTCGAGCGCTACCAGCGGGGATACCCGACGCGGGAAAAGATGGGCACGCTGACATTCTCCGAAATCGAGGTTCGTCCCTTGGGCTCCGGCTATGCCCTCACCATCGGCAAGTTCAACCTGAAGCGAACTCCCGCCGGGGGCGGTGATGCCTCCGGCCGCTTCACGTTAGTCCTGCGCAAAACCAAGGCCGGTTGGAAAATCATTCACGACCACACCAGCTAATCTACGGAATGGCGTTGTACTTTTTCAGGATTTCGCGCACCCGCTCGACGGGGATCGCCTCCCCGGTGCCGAAACGCGAATGCACGGTGGCGGCCTGCAGGAGCGAATTGTAGACAGCCTCCTCGGTCGCTTCGAGCGCCATCTCGAACAGGGGCGAGACCGCATCGGTAGGGAGGGCTTCATAGGTCACCGGCCCCGTCGCGCCGGAGCGGATTCGCACGGCGGGCGCAGTCGAGAAGGCAATCGCGAAATCGCCGCTGCCGTTGCTGTATGCCGAGCCGGTCCGCGCCAGCCCGAACACCGCCCGGGCCGCCAGGCGCTTGAGCTCGCGCGCGGTCAGGGGAGCGTCGGTCGCCACCACGATCATGCAGGAGCCATCGCCGCGATCCGCGTCGGCATAAGCGTACTTGCCCAACTCGCGGCCCACCGGAGCGCCGCCCATCGTCAGCACTCCACCGAAATTCGTCTGCACCAGCACCCCGACGGTATAGCCGCCATAACGCCGTCCGCCAGTGCGCGAGGACGTTCCGATCCCGCCCTTCCAGCCGAAGCACATCGTACCGGTGCCCGCGCCCACGCTGCCCTCAGGCACCGGTCCGCCCCTGGCGCCGCGAATCGCCGCGATCACATCCTCTCGCCGCACGTGCATGCCGCGGATATCGTTCAGCAAACCGTCATTGGTCTCGCCGACCAACGCGTTCACCGAGGCGACGTGCTCGTTCCCCGGAAGCGCGAGGGTATAAGCGATCACTCCCTCCATGGCCGTCCCGACATTCAGCGTGTTGGTCAGGACGATCGGGGTTTCGATGGTCCCCAGTTCCTCCACCTGGGTCGAACCGGCCAGCTTGCCGAACGCATTCCCCACGAAGACCGCGCCCGGCACTTTCTCCCGGAACAGGTTCCAGTCGCCGGGCAGAATGGCTGTGACGCCGGTGCGCACTGCGTCACCCTCCGCCAGGGTGACGTGCCCGACCTTGACGCCGGCCACGTCGGTGATCGCATTGAGCGGGCCGGGTGGAAAGACCCCGGGTTTCAGTCCCAGTTCGCGGGCCCGCGGCCGGCCGCTTTGCGGCAAGGCGGCTTGCACTATCACGAACAACAGGAGAACGGCGGGTCGCATTCTCTGCATGCTACCTCACCGCACACGAGGGCGGAAGAGATAGGAAATCACCAGCAGCACGATCCCGAGAATCGCGAACGCCGCCATGCGATAGAACGCGGCGAGCAGCCAAACGTCGTACAGATAGAGTTTGAGCACGACCAGGCCGATCAGCCCCATTCCGAGCAGCCGCGTGAACGGATGAGCCCGGGCGGCACCGGCCGCCACCAACAGAAGGGCGTAACCGCCGGCCAGGACGGAAATCGAAGCACTGGCGAAGCTGCGGAAGTTTTCCGGCGCGGCGGTACGGCTCGCCCAGTCGACCGCCTCCAGGCACAGTCCCCATAGCAGCACACTGTGCGCGCCGAGATACACGAAGCCTGCGCGCCGGCCCGTGCGGATCCACCAGGTTGCGGCAAACAGGGCGGCCGCCGCGGCGGCGAACGCAAGAAAGCGCGCATTCACCAGCAGCGTCTCTGTGCCCATCCGGCTGTCGATCCACGCCAGCCGGAGAATCACCAGGCTGAACACGACGAGGGCCGCTGCCACGGCGCGATTTTCGCGGAAGCGCGTGCCGATCCAGGCCAGCGCGGCGCCCTCCGCCGCCCACACGATGGTGACGCGATAACCGGCGAACTGCACAGGTGCTGCCAGTACCAGGAACACCCAGGCGACTCCCGCGGCCAGGATCGTGCCGCCCTCGTCGCGCTGCCAAAACAATCGAGCTGCTCCCATTTCGGCCACCGCGATCGTCACCGCGACGAGCCCGATCGAGCCGGGGTGCAAGGGCTCCAGCAGGCTGTAGACCGCGGCGAAGAAGAACCCCGCGTTGACGGTCATCAGCAGCAGATCCGGCGGGCGAAGCGCCACGCGCCGTCCATATATTCGCCGGACAGGCCACGCCAGAAAAAGCAGGAACGAAGCGGTGAGCAGGGCCAGTGTTACGGGAAGCGTCCCATGGTTCGGAAACAGGTACGCCAGCCAAAACCCGGTGAATGCCGTGGTCATCGCAAGCGGCCGGCCGCGGCGGTCCGCCACCACTAGTCCCGCGGCGGCTATGGCCAGCGCGAGCCAGAGCCCCGCCGGGCCAGGGCTCCATATGGCCGCCAGGGCGACCGGCGCGAGCACCTGCGCGGTCATGAACACGGGCAGCAGGGTGGAGGCTGCGAACAGACCGAAGTAGCCGGCCACGAACAGCGTGTAAGCCGTGCGCTGTTCCGGCGGAGCGGGGGACTGATTCAGATAGAGCGCCACTGTGCCCGCCGCCGCCAGGACCTCGAGCCATCGCCACCGGCGCGCGCGGGCCGCGAACGCGGCGCCGCCGTCGAGCACGAGGGCGTAGCCGAGCACGAACCACGGCGCTTGCGCGTGGCCCAGCAGCAGGGGTGCGCCGAATCCGCCGCCCAGACCCAGGGCCGCGGTCACCGCGGAGTCGTATCGCAGCGCCAGCGCACCGGCCGCGGCCGTGACCAGGGCCATCAGGCCGAACGCCACGCCGGCCGGAATCAGGTGGTAGAGACTGGAAGCGGCCCAGAACGAAAGGTAGAAGAAGCCGATGCCTGCCGCCGCCAGGGTCTGGCCGTAGGTGCGCTGCCCTGTGTGCCGGAACCGTTCGCCCGCCAGCAGTGCCGCGACCCCGCAGCCCAACCCGAGCAGCACGCGCCCCTCTTCGCTGATCCAGTGGTTCTGGAAGGCATACTCGAAGAAGAAGGCCAGGGCCAGGACCACGGTGACGACCGCGATTCGGCTCAACCAGTGAAGCCCGAAAGTGATTTCGATGTGCGGCACCGGTGATTGCCGGCGCTTGGGCGCGGGGGCGGTCCGCCGCCGCGGCGCGCCGGCTTCGAGCATCGACAGGCGCTTCTCCGTTTCCGCCAGCCGCCGCTCCAGGGCTTCGAGTCTTTCGTTCTCCTCGGGCGTCACGGCCGCCGTTCCCGGCGCTCCAATTCCTCGATCAGGATCGAAAGACGCGGCGCCCCTTCGGCGCGGCCGCCGAAGCGCAGCGCGTTGTACGTTGCGGTGAACTCGGCCACCGGCGGCTGGATCGGCGCCGGGAGCGAAGCCGCAAACTCCGCCGGCGTGAACCAGGCGGGCTTGTGATACCCGCGGCGTCTCAGGATGCGCAGCATGCGTTCGTACAGCAGCGTGGCGTCCGCGACGCTGGCCTCGCCGCGCCGCACCCGCTTGACGTGGCGGCGCACCCGCACCAGCCGCGCCAGCGGCGGCGCCAGCAGCCAGATCCAGAAACCCAGGCCCGCGACGACCAGAATGCTCCGCCCGTACTTGCGGAACCAGGCGGCCGCCCGCACGTTCCAATCGGAATCGGCGATATCGAACCAGCGGATGCCGCCGCCGCGCACGCCCTGTTCGATGCGATCGGCCAGCGATCCCTGCTGCCCGGCGTCATAGCCCACCACCCATTGCTGCCAGAAGGTGTTGGCCGCATCCAGGTACAGCCCGAACCGGGTGAACCAGGCGAATGCCGGGGGATTCGGATCGGGCGGGGTCGGGTCGAACGTGGTCCAGCCGCGGCCGGGGATCCAGGCTTCCACCCAGGTATGCGCGTCCGAGGCGCGCACCAGCCACAACTCCGTGATCGGGTTGTACACGCCGCTTTGGAAGCCCGCCGCCAGGCGCGCCGGGATGCCCAGCGTCCGCAGCATCACCGTCATGGCCGAAGCGAAGTACTCGCAATGGCCCTTGCGCCGCGCAAATAAGAACTCCGCCAGCGGGTCTGCCAGCTCGCGATTGGGAAGTTCGAGAGTATACCCGTATTGGGTGCGCAGGCTCGTCTCAATCGCGCGCGCGCGTCCCAGGTCCGACGTGCGCCCCTCCGCGAACCGGCGCGCCAGCACGGGAATGCGCGGATCGATCTGCGGCAGTTGCAGGTAGCGCTCCCGCGACGCCAGCGGCAGCAGCGGCACCGGGTAGAGCGGGATAGCCCCCTCGGGACGCTCTTCGAGCAGGCTGTAAGCGTCGTAGTGGAATCCCGGCGGCGGTGGTTGACCGAGCCGGACGCTGCCGCCATCGGTGCGGTAAAGCCTCGGTGAATGCAGCACCACCGTGTCCGGCGTTCCTGCGAAAAACAGCGCGTCCGTATCGAGATCGTCGTACTGGACCTCGTAGTTGAGGCGGCGCCCCGGGGAACGGTCGGCGGGCGGCACGAGTTCCGCTTCGCCATGGATCACCTCGACCGGTCTGCGCTCGCGGTTCGGGTTGTACCACCGCTTGCCGTCGAAATCCGTCAGCGATTCGCCGCGCCATTTCAGACCCGCCGGAAACTCGCCGTAAACGCGGATGTGCATGACCGGCCGCGAGCTGGTCTTGATCTCGCCGATCTCGCCGAGATTCACCTGGTTGGAAAATCCCGGCAGGTGCATGCGGTGGGAAATCAGCCGGGAAAAGGCTGCGTCCGCCGTGCGCGGCAGAATGAAGAAGAGTCCCGCCGTGAGAATCAGGATTCCGGCCGTGATGCTGAACGCCAGCATGGCCAGCCGCGGATGAAAGCGCCGAAGTCCCGTCCGCGCCGTCGAAGAAGCCTTGGCCATCGATCGCCGGATCTCTCCGCTGGTGAGCGCCGCGATGCCGAAAACCAGGTAGAGCGTCAGGAAGAGGAAGAAGTTGAAATTGTTCGACAGAATCGCCGCGGCGATCAGTTCCAGAAACGCGATTATGGCCGTATAAAGATGGTCGCGGTTCGTCTTCGCCGTCAGGACCTTCACCACCGCGAGGAAGAACACCAGGTGTACGCTCGACCACAGAAACGAACGCGACAGGAACAGGTAATCGAGCACGTAGAAACCCGAGTACCCGATGGTCGCCAGCGTGGCTGCCCGCTCCGAGATCTCCACGCGGAGCGCCCCGTAGATCAGCAGGCCGCGCAACATCAGTCCGGCCGCCGTGAGGGCCATGGTGGGAACGTCGAGATAGCCGGAACCGGCCACGGCGAGGTAACCGCTCGCCACCAGCCCGAGCAGCGAGAACTGGAAGAAACGTTCTACGGAAACAGCGGCGCTCGCGTCAGTACGCGCCATGATTTCATTCTAGCCAACCGTGCTCAGGCTCATGCGTGGGAGCCGGCCACCGTCTCCGCCGACCCGTTCGGGCTAAACTGAGATGACCCGAAAATGGAACAAGAGACGATTGGGCTGGTTGTGCACGCCGTGGGCCGCACCGGCGTTCTCCACCAGTTGACCGGAGTGATCGCCCGCCACGACGGCGACATCACGTCCGTCGAGATCCTGGACAACCGGCCCGACGCGGCTCGCACGTATTTCGAGGTGGTGCTTCCGGCCGGCCCGGAGCAACTCGTGGAGGATCTTCGCCGCCTGCCCATCGTCCGTGCCGTCGAGATCGTCAAGAACCTGCAGAAGATCTACGGCAAGCGGATCATCATCATGGGCGGAGGCGCGCAGGTGGGGCAGGTCGCCATCGGCGCGGTCTCCGAGGCCGACCGCCACAATATCCGCGGCGAGACCATCTCGGTCGATACCATCCCTCTGGTGGGCGAGCAGAAGCTGGCCGACGCGGTTCGCGCCGTGGCGCGCTTGCCCCGCGCGCGGGCCCTGGTGCTGGCCGGTTCGCTGATGGGCGGCGACATCGAAGCCGCGGTCCGCGAAGTGCGTGCTCAAGGCTTGCTGGTGGTCAGCCTCAACATGGCTGGCAGTGTGCCCGAAGCCGCCGATCTTGTGGTGACCGACCCGGTCCAGGCCGGCGTGATGGCGGTAATGGCTGTAGCGGAAACCGCCAAGTTCACCGTGGAACGTTTGAAGCGGCGGGTGTTTTAGCCACTTCCAGCCCGTATTCGCGCAGCAGTTCTCCGCCGGCGCTGCGCAGCCGCACGAAATAGACCCCTGCGCGCTGGCCCGGAGCCTTCGCGCCGGCGGCGGCAAACGGGCCGCTCCACAGCAGCCGGCCGTTCGAATCCACCAGTTCCAGGCGATAGGCGGCAGCCGGCGGAAGTCCTGTCAGGTCGCCGAACAACAACATGTCTGTCCCGGCAGGTGCCGTCGCCCCCGGCTGGGCGCCCCGCATAGCCGAAAGGTGAACCGCGACCGGGGGCCCGCCCGCCTGGTACTTCGCCAGGAATACGCCGCCGATCACCAGAAATGCCAGTCCCAGTGCCCAGGCAGGACGGGAGACGAACCAGTTGAATCGCGGCGGCCGCCGCGGTTGCAACTGTGCCGCCGCGGCGGCGCTCTTCATCGCGCCCGCGTACCGATCCGCGGAGTCCACCTGCTGCCTGCAGCTTGTGCACACGAGCAGATGTTCTTCGCAGCGGGCCTCCTCCTCTTCGGAGAGAGCCCCCATGGAGTACTTTTCAGCCTGCTCTTCGTCCAGATGACGGTCCCACGCGCCGGGCATAATCAGCAACTCCATTGTGAGACAAATCGCTTTCAAACAGAAGGGTGGCCGGCGCCGGCTCCGCCTCTCAACAAAAGGTGCAGGAAACCCCTGCTAACGTGATAAACCTTACGTTTCCTTTGAATGCAGATGAGGATGGGAGTGAATCACCCCAGACGCATGGTGGTGGCGGTGGGCATGCACCAGGTTGGTGCGCTCCAACAAGTCCCGGTCGTGAAGTACCTCGCCGGGGGTACGCTCGGCGGCCACGCTCCCCTGGTCCAGCACAAAACAGCGGTCCGCGATATCTTCCAGGTCCCCCAGTTCATGGGTGGCCGTAATGACCGTTTTGCTTCCGCCCGCCCAACCGACCAGCAGATCGATCACCTGGCTCTGGCTGCGGGGGTCGAGGCCGGCGGTGGGCTCGTCCAGCAGCAGCACGGCGGGGTCGAGCACCAGCACGCTGGCCAGCGCGACCCGCTTCTTCTCGCCGCCGGAGAGACGGTGCGGGACGCGGTCTTTGAGGTGCGCGATCCCCATCTGGTCGAGCGTCTGGCCCACGCGCTCGCGGATTTCGGATTTGGGCCAGCGAAGCTGCAGCGGCCCGAACGCAACCTCGTCGAAAACCGTGGGGTTGAACAGTTGTACGTCGGGGTTTTGGAATACGAGCCCCACCTGGCGGCGGAACTCGTAGGCGAACCGGTCTTCGGCAAAGCGCCGCTCGGTGAGTTCCTGGCCGCGGAAGCGAATGCTGCCGGTCTCCGCAAAATACAGACCGTCGAGCACGCGGAGGAGGGTGGATTTCCCCGAGCCGTTGGCGCCCAGCAGCGCCACACGGGTGCCTTCGGGAATCGACAGCGTCAGTTCGTTCAGCGCGGCGACCGGCTGGTAGTGAAACGTGACGCGGTCCGCTTCGAACAGCATCACCGGCCCGCCCAGACCGCAGCCGCGGCCAGTACCGCAAAGCCCGCCAGCGCCGCCCAGTCGCGCGCGCTCATGCGGAAATCATCGAGTACGTAGACTTCGCCGCGAAAGCCACGCGATTGCATGGCCAGGTAGACTTCACCGCTCAGTTGGAAGGTCTTGCCCAGCAGCACGCCGGCGCTCGATATGGCCAGGCGGCGCTGATCCGCGCGGCTGGCGGCGCCGACCGTGCGGCTCTTGCGGGATTCGAACATTTCGTGCGCCGTTTCCAGCATCAGCAGGATATAGCGGCAGGTCATCCCCAGAATCACCACGAACACCACCGGCGCCCGCACCGTCCGCAGGGCCTTGAGCACGTGTGCCCATGGCGTCGTGAACACCAGCAGGATGGCCAGCGTGGCCGCGGTTTCGACGCGCAGCAGAAGGTACGCCGCCGTGCGGAGTCCCTGCGTGGTAATCGTCCAGCCCAGCCCCGGCAGGTGCCCGGCGGCCTCTCCCGGCGTGAGGAAGAGCGCCGGTGCCGCGATGGCGCCCGTAAATAGGAAAGCTCCCGCCCACACGCTGCCGGCAAGCCTGGCTAGCGAAACCCGCGAAAGCGCAGCCAGCAGGATGGCGAAGGCCAGGATCGCCGCGATCACCCACAGCCGCGCCGCGAGTGCCGCCGCCACGATCAGCGAAATCAGGCCGAGGACTTTCACGCGCGGGTCCAGGCGCTGCAGCAGCCCTCCTCCGGCGGCCAGTCCTTCGGCATACAGCGCCCGTTCCATGGCGCCGTAAAGCCCTTCCATGGTGTGCTCGATGAACCCGGAGCGCCTCATCCGCTGCCGCTTCCCCGGGCCAGCCGCGTAACCCCCAGGCTCGCCAGCACCACCAGTCCGGTTCCGAACATGGCCGAGAGCAGGTAGCCGAAGGCGGCGCTTCGTACCAGGGGCGGGGCATAGCGCGCGAAGGGGGCGGTCCACAACGAAGACAGCTTCTCCAGCCCGGCGGGTGCGCGTTCCGGCGGCACCTGTTGCAGGGAAGCCGAGGCGATCTCCCGCCGCACCGAAGGGTTGGCGAAATCCGAAGCCACCCACTCGCCCCAGGCGGTCCCGGCCGCCAGGATTCCCAAGGGCGTCAGCGTCATCAGGACACCCAGTGCCACCCACAGGGGCCGCAGGGCGCCCTGCCGGGGCCGAAGTTCCACCTCCGCATCCACCGCCCCGGCCGTGGCCTTCAGAAGGGAGGGGTCCGATTGCTGCAGGAACGCCACTACGCCTGCAGAGACCACCAGTTCGGCCAGACCGGCGATCGTCAGGTGCCCGATCATCATAGCTGGAACCGAGATCGAAAGCGGGTACGGGCAATAGAGCGGCGCGCCCGTCGCGTCGCGATACAGCATCGGCTGGATCCCGAACTCGATGGCCGCGCAGAGCGCCGACAGGTTGATCGCGCCGTAGCCAGCCAAGCCGGCCGCGATGACACGCCGGGGCGAAGTGATCGGCGCGCGCCCCGCCAGAATCCGGTAAATTCCGTAGGCGGCCAGCGAACCCACGATGGCCATGTTGAAACAGTTGGCACCGATCGCCGTGATGCCGCCGTCACCGAAGAAGAAAGCCTGAATCATCAAGGCGATGGAGATGGCAAGCATGCTCGCCCAGGGTCCTAAAACAACCGCCGCCAGACCCACCCCGACCGCGTGCCCCGTGGTGCCCCCCGGCAGCGGCAGGTTGAACATCATCACCACGAACGAAAAGGCGGCGAACAGCGAAAGCAGGGGCACCAGACGCGTGTGCAGCGCTCGTTTGACGCGCCGCAGGGCCACGTACCAGAATGGCGCCGAGCCGGCGTACATCACCGCGCAGGTGGCCGGGCTCAGGTATCCGTCGGGGATATGCATGCCGTGATCACCTTCAGTGTATCCTGGCGAAAGACCCATGAAAACGCGCAACTTTCTGTTCCCCCTGGCGGCCGCGGTGGCGTTCGGCCAAACTCCCGCCGAGCTGATGAAGCTGCCGGCGGTCGCTTCCGCGCTCGAAGCCGCCCGGCGGAACGAACCCAAAACGCTGGAACTGGAGGCCCGCCTGTGCGAGATTCCGGCGCCGCCGTTCCACGAACAGCAGCGCGGCCTGGAACTGAAGGCCCTGTTCCAGGGGCTCGGCCTCAAGGACGTTCGCATCGATCCGGCCGGAAACGTGATCGGAGTCCGGCCCGGCCGGGCGGCCCATCCCAACCTGGTGTTCGCCGCGCACCTGGACACCGTGTTCCCGGAAGGCACCAACGTCAAGGTCACGCACGACGGCGCCGTCATGAAGGGCCCCGGGATCGGCGACGACTGCCGCGGCCTCGCGCTGATGCTGGCGGTCATCCGCGCGCTCGATGAAGGCCATGTCGAAACTCCGGGCACCATCACCTTCGTCGCGGATGTCGGCGAGGAAGGTCTGGGCGATCTGCGCGGGATGAAGATGCTCTTCCACGAGACCCTCAAGGGGCAGATCGACAAGTTCGTTTCCGTGGACGGAACCGGCTTGGGCATCACCAACGTAGGCGTCGGAAGCAACCGCTACCGCGTCACGTTCAAAGGTCCCGGCGGCCACAGCTATGGCGCGTTCGGCATGGCCAACCCGATCCAGGCCATGGGCCGGGCCATCGCCCGGATCGACGAGTTCAGCGTGCCCGCAGTCCCCAAGACGACGTTCAACGTGGGGCGGGTCGGCGGCGGCACCTCGGTGAACGCCATCCCTTACGAGGCGTGGATGGAGGTAGACATGCGATCGTCCGACCCCGCTTCGCTCAAGGCTCTCGACGACCGGTTTCACGCCGCCGTGAAGCAGGCAGCGGAGGATGAGAACCGCCGCTGGCACAACCGCGGCCCCGTGAGCGTATCGGCCGAGTTGGTGGGGCTGCGGCCGGCGGGCAGGACCCCGACGGAAAGCCCCATCGTGCAGACTGCGTTGGCCGTCTCACGGGCCATGCAACTCGAGGAGTCGCTCCGCGAGGGGTCCACCGATGCCAACGTGCCGATGAACCTCGGAATCCCGGCCATCACCATCAGCGGGGGCGGCATCGGCGCCGGCGCGCACTCACTGAACGAGTCGTTTGACCCGCGCGATTCCTGGCGCGGAACCGAGCGCGCCCTGCTGCTGGCCGTGGCCCTGGCCCGATGATCGCTCCAAGAGCCGCCTTCTTCGCCGCCATCCTCCTGGCCGGCTGCGCCCCGCCGCCCGCACCGGTGGCGCAGCAAGCCAAGCCCGATCCGACCACCGAAGCGTGGTACGCCCAGACGGTGCAGCAACTTGCCTCGATGAACCTCCAGGCCGCGAAACTGTTGGAAAGCGGCAAGGCGGACGAGGCCGCTGCGATCATCACCAGCGGCCAGCCCATGGCGGCCCGCATCCTTGCGCCCGCCCGGCCGACACTCGCGGCCATGGAAGCTGCGTCCGACCTCGATCAGTTATACGGCCGGATGCTGCTCGCCAACCGCCACTACGGATGGGCAAGGCTCACCTTCCAAAAGAACCTGATTCGATGGAAGACCTGGAAGCCGCAGACTCCCGATACGCTCCGCCGCCTCAAACTGGCGCAATCCGCTATCGCCGAGTGCGACCGCCAACTGGGGCAGTGAACGGTCAGGCGTCTTTCTTCGGCGACGCGACTCTCAAGCCGCTCCAGTGCTCGGCCACGACGATCGAATTCGCGGGATTTCGCGGGTCGTAGCGCACCGCGGCCGTCTGCACCTCGGTGAGATCGGGCGGAACGCGGTCGAGCAGCAGGCTGACGTCCTGCGACGCCGTGTACTCCACGCCGCGCACGGTATACGCGTAAAACAAATGATGTTCGCGGACTTCCACCAGGGTGGCGTCACCCATCTTCCCGGTGGCCACCAGGAGCGACCGCCGCATGCGCTCGCGCTCCTCCGGAGTGACGCGAGAGTTCTTCCACGCGCGATAACCGATGAGCGCGCCGATTATCGCAAGCACCCCGGCCAGCGCGAGGACAACTCCATCGGCGGCCATGAACGACCAAGCCAGAGCACCCGGCATCTTCTGCAGCGTAGCTATCCCGCTACGGGCGCCTCCTGAAACACTTTGGCCCAATCCTTGAGGAACTGTTCGAGGCCCTTGTCGGTCAGCGGGTGGTTGAACAGCGTATCCAGCACTTTAAAGGGCATGGTTCCGATGTGCGCTCCCGCCAGCGCCGATTCCACCACGTGCGTCGGGGATCGAAGCGACGCGGCCAGAATCTGGGTCTTGAAGCCGTAGTTCTTGTAGATCTGCACGATCTGGCGGATCAGGTCCATTCCATTCCAACTGATGTCGTCAATCCGGCCGACGAACGGGCTGATGATGTAGGCCCCGGCCTTCGCGGCAATCAGCGCCTGCGATGCCGAAAAGCACAGCGTCACGTTGACGCGGATGCCCTCCGAGCTGAGCGCCTTGGTGGCGATGATGCCATCCCGCGTGAGCGGGCACTTCACCACGATGTTCTTGTGAATTCTCGCGAGCCGGTGGCCTTCCTGGATCATCGCCCCAGACTCGGTGGATACAACCTCGGCGCTGACATCGCCGTCGACAATATCGCAGATCAACCGCACCTGCTCTTCGAGGGGTTTGCCCTCTCTGGCGATGAGCGTGGGATTCGTGGTGACGCCGTCGACGATCCCCCAGCCGGCGCCCTTTTTCAACTCGTTCAGGTTCGCGGTATCGAGAAAAAACTTCACAGGCTGCTTCCCTCCGAATTCATTCACAAGTTTATCACCGTCGCGCGATTCGGACCGGCCGGCTGCCGCTCGTCTACAATGAGGGAATAGTGTCTGGGAAAACCTTCTACATCGAAACTTTCGGCTGCCAGATGAATGCGCACGATTCCGAAAAGGTGGTGGGCACCCTTCTGGCGCAGGGCTACTCGCAGGTTCCCACGCCCGACGAAGCGGGGCTGGTCCTCTACAACACCTGCAGCATCCGCGACAAGGCCGAGCAGAAGGTCTTCAGCCGCCTGCAGAACTTCAAGCGCGCGGCAGGCAACGGAAAGATCTTCGGCGTGCTGGGGTGCGTGGCGCAGCAGGAGGGGGAGAAGATTTTCGACCGGGCGCCGCACGTCAGCCTGGTGGCCGGCTCGGCCAGCTACACCAGGCTGGGCGAGATGCTCGTGCAGCTCGAATCGGGCAGCCGCCGGGTCACCGGCCTCAGCCTGGATACCGATGAGACCTTCGACACGCCCTTCACCCGCCGCGACAACCCGCACCGCGCCTACATCACGATCATCGAGGGCTGCGACAAATCCTGCGCCTATTGCGTAGTGCCGTTCACGCGCGGGCCGGAGCGCAGCCGCACCAGCGAGAGCGTGATCGCCGAAGCGCGCGGCCTGGCGGAGCGCGGCTACACCGAAATCCAACTGCTCGGCCAGAACGTCAACAGCTATCGCGATCCCTCTCCCGCCGGATGGGATTTCGCCACCCTGCTCGCCCGCGTGGCGGAAGTGCCCGGCATTCGCCGGGTGCGCTACACCACCTCGCATCCGCGCGATTTCGTGAAGAGCATCGTGGACGCCATGGACGCGAACCCGGTGCTGTGCGACCACGTCCACCTGCCCGTGCAGTCGGGCTCGAGCAGGGTACTGGCCGCTATGGACCGCCTCTACACGCGCGACCAGTACATGCGGCGCATCGATTGGTTGAAGAACGCGAAACGGAAGTACTCCATCACCACGGACATCATTGTCGGCTTCCCCGGCGAAACCGAAGAAGACTTCGAACAGACGCTCGACCTGATGGAGGAAGTGCAGTACGATTCGGCGTTCAGCTTCAAGTACTCCCCGCGGCCCAACACAGCCGCGCTCGAAATGGATAGCCGCGTCGCCGAAGAGGAGAAGACGCGGCGCCTCATGATCCTGCAGGAAAAGCAGCGCGCCATTCAGATCCGGCGCAACGCCGAGGCCATCGGACAGGTTCGCGAGGTCCTGGTGGAGGGCCGCAATCAGGCCCTCGGGCAGTGGATCGGACGCACCTCCGACAACCGCACTCTCAACTTCACGCACCCGGAAACCAATGACAGCACGCTGATCGGAGCGTACCTGCCCGTACGAGTCACGCGCTCCGGGCCCAACTCGCTGGTGGGCGAAAGCGTAACTGTGGTGTAATTATAGGAGGGCGCTATGGAAGTCGAGATGAAAATCCGCGGGCTCATGATGGATCCCGTGACCAACATGCCCATCGTCATCCTGAAGGATGTGGCAGGCAGTACCGTGCTCCCCATCTGGGTCGGTGTCTACGAGGCCAATGCGATCGCCCTCGAGATCGAGAAGGTGGCGACTCCGCGGCCCATGACCCACGACCTCATCAAGAGCCTGCTGCTCGGGCTGAATACCAACCTGCGCAAAGTAGTGGTCAGCGACCTCAAGGACGACACTTTCTACGCCATCATCTGGCTCGACCGCGACGGCGACCTGATCAGCGTAGATTCCCGTCCGAGCGATGCCCTGGCGCTGGCGCTCCGTTTGGATTGCCCGATCTACGTGGAAGAGAGCGTCCTTAAATCGTCCAAGGTGGCCTCGTCCGTCTCCGACAAGGTCAACAACAACGAAGAGCTGCGGCGCTGGCTGGAGGGCCTCAACGACGAGGACCTCGGCCGCTACAAGATGTGAGCCCGGAGATTCTGGCGCGGCTCGCAAGCCTGAACATCCAGTTGGTATCCGAGACCGCCGAATATTGCATCTTCGCGCGTGAGAACTGCGTCGCGATCGCGCACCTGCGCGAGGCGGGCCTCACCGTGGGAAGCTCGGGGCTGATGACCGAGGCGGGTCTCTCCTATTTGCTGTGGCGGGACGGGCAGCCGCTGCTGGCTTCGCACGGCGGCGTGGAAACGCCCGCTGCGCCGGAGCAGGTTGCGGCCGTGCGGCAATTCTCGGCGGATTTGAAACAGGCGCTCCCATGACGATCGACGAACAACTGACCTACCTGCGCAAAGGGATGGCGGAGATCATCCGCGAAGAGGATCTCCGCGAACGGCTGATCCAGTGCGAAAAGACCGGACGCAAGCTGCGCGTAAAAGCCGGATTCGATCCCACGGCGCCCGACCTGCACCTGGGCCACACCGTTCTGCTTCGCAAGATGCGGCACTTTCAGGATCTCGGCCACACCGTCATCTTCCTGATCGGCGATATGACCGGCATGATCGGCGACCCCACCGGCCGCAACGTGACGCGCCCGCCGATGACCCGCGAGGCCATCGAGCGCAACGCCGAGACCTACAAATCGCAGGTCTTCCAAATCCTCGATCCCGAAAAAACTGAAGTGCGCTTCAACAGCGACTGGCTGGGCACCCTGCGCTGGGAAGACGTGGTCCGGCTGTTCTCGAAATACACGGTCGCCCGCATTCTGGAGCGCGACGATTTCGCCAAGCGCTACAAAGAGGGGCTGCCGATCTCCCTGCACGAGCTGATGTACCCGCTGGCGCAAGCTTACGATTCGGTGGCGCTCGAAGCCGATGTCGAGATGGGCGGCACGGACCAGAAGTTCAACCTGCTGGTAGGCCGCGAAATCCAGAAGGATTTCGGGCAGCCCCAGCAGATCGTGGCCACCGTGCCGATCCTCGAAGGAATCGACGGCGTCAACAAGATGTCGAAGTCGCTCGGCAACTACATCGGGATCGCCGAGCCGCCCGAAGTCATGTTCCGCAAAGTGATGCAGGTGAGCGACGACCTGATGTGGCGCTACTACCTGCTGCTCACCGACCGCAGCGAAGCAGAGATCGCGCGCATGCGCGAGACCATGCATCCGATGGAGGCGAAGATCGCGCTCGGCAAGCGCGTGGTCGCCGACTTCCACGGCGCCGCAGCGGCCGAAGCCGCCGCCGAGACCTTCAACCGCGTGGTGCGGCAGCGCGAAGTGCCCGCCGGGATGCCCACGGTGCCCCTCCCGGACGGCGTCACGAAAGACGGCGCCATCCGCGTAGACAAGCTTCTGGCGAAGATCGGCCTTGCGGAATCGGTGAGCGACGCCGTGCGCAAGATCAAGGCCGGGGCCGTCGAAGTGAACGGCGAAAGAGTGAAAGACCTGGCACTCGCCGCGGGCAATTCCGAACTCGTGATCCAGGTCGGCAAGAACTGGCGCAGAGTCACGTTGCCCCCCACAGAGCCGCGACCGTAAGGGAGCGGCGGCAGCTACCCCCGAAACGCCTCGAAATCCGCCAGCACCGCGTTCCGCATCTCCTGCGCCGCGCGATTCAGCCAGCCTCGGGGACGCTTCTTCAGATCGGCGGCCAGCGCGCGCGGCCGGATACTGCCCAAATGCACGTTGGCAGTCTCGAAGCCCATGGCGTGCAGCAGGCGCAGGCTGTCGTGCTCCTTCGGCAAGGCCGAAAGCTCGATCCGCGAGCAGTCGGGGGCCAGCCGCCGCACGATCCAGCGCTTCTGCAGCCGTACAAAAGGATCGCGTGCGCGCACGGCGGTATCCAGAATCTCCTGATAGAGGACCGGCGCCGAATTGCCGCCCCCGGCCCACACCTGGGCCGAAGGCGCCAGTGCCTTGGCTTCGCGCGCGATCGAGCCGCCGCGCCATTCTCCGAGCGCCACGTACCGCTCGCGGCCGAGGCTGCCCAGTCCCGCGACGCGGTGCACCACGCGGTATTTGATTTTTGGCTCCGGGAGCAACCGGCCGATCGCCTTGACCGCGCCCGCCGGTGGATCTTCGCCCAGATCCGGCAGGGCGTGCAGCTTCTCCCAGTACCGTTCCGGTTCGTGCAGGCGGTGCACCGCCATCTCGCGGAGGATGGGGTGGTGCTCCGCCAGCGCAAACGGACGTCCGCCGGCGGTCGTGCCGTCGGCATAGCCCTTCAGGATCGCGGCGATTCCGGCCTTCGGATCGCAATTCATTTCCGCCAGCAGCGCGCTGGTGGCGAGCCGCACCAGGTCGATCGTGTACGGGAGCCGGTATGCCTCGTCGAAATCGTTGATCCCCCAGATGAGGCGGCCTTCGATATCGCGCCACGTCCCGAAGTTCTCGACGTGCAGGTCGCCCACTGCGAGCACTTGCGGCGCGCGCGCCGCGTTGCCGGATATCTTGGCCCAGGTCTGCGCCCAGCGATAAAAGGTTGCGCGGAAGAAGGGGAACGGCGCCGCGCGCATCTGCTGGTGCTTCAGTTCCAGGTCGGCAGGGATGAGCCTCAGCCGGCGCCCCAGCCACGACTCGTAGCGTTCGGTTGCTCTCTGGATGTTCATCTATCCTCCGCAAAGCGCGGGCGTCAGCATCCACTTCAGCAAGCCCGCCGGCTGCGCGCCCAGCCGGTCGCAATCGATCCGCACCAGCGCGGCCTTCTTCATATCGACGGTGAGGCCGGGGCTGGCCAGCAGAAAGGCGGTCAGGGAACTCATCATCGGCTCGTGGCCGGCCAGCAGGATGGCCTTCTCACTTTTGCGCTGCCGGATCTCGTCCCACGCATCGTGGGGCGACGCCTCCGGCACCAGCGCCCGCGTCTTCTCCACCTGGCCGCGATAGCCCAACGCCTCGGCGGCTTCCTGCGCGGTTTCGAGCGCCCGCCGGTAGGGGCTGGAGAGGATCAGCGTGGGCTCCACCTCCGCCGCGCGCGCCTGTTTCAGGACGCGGCGCAGCTTTTCACGGCCTTCCGTCGTGAGCGCCCTCTCGGAGTCCGGGTGTCCCGCCCGGCCGGTCTCCGCGATGCCGTGCCGCAACAGGTAAATCTGCATCAGGCCCTCCATTCTAGCGCGGCCCCGCGCGCCCTACAGGCCGAGCGTGTCGATGATGCCGTCGACGTCGGCAGTCCGCACGCGCACCGGGTCGCGCATGCGGTCCGGCGTGCCGCGTTCGTCGAAGGCCTGAAACAACGACAGCTTGGCAACCGCATAGCGCTCCGTAGCGGAAAGCTCACGGCCGTGGGTGCGCTCCCAGTTGGCCAGCGCGGCGTCCGGCACCACCACCTCTACGGGATGCCATCGCTTGCGGTCGGCCGACACGCTGAACACAAATTCGGTGCCTGGTTCGCCCGACGAGAACGGCCGGTGGCCCTCATAAAAGTATTGGTACACGTATCCCGATTGCGCCGAGTAGGTCTTGAGCCGGTGCGTGCCAGGAGCGCCGGTGAGCGCCGCCTTCTTTTTCGAAAAGAAGTTTCGGAACACGTTAAGGTGAAAATCCGTGCAACCAGTACTCTGTTACTCTTGACAAGAATATCAGCAAGCGCAAAACTGAAAGTGGAATCAGGGCCGGTTGTCTGATTCCAGCCGTTTTGATTGCCAGCCCACCCAGGGTTGGCGGGAGGTGACATATAGAACCGGGCCAGGATGAGGGCGGCTCATCTGTGGGAAGTGCACAGGCAGTACGGAGTTTTCCGGACGCTCGGATTGATCGTTGCCCCGAATGCAGGGCACAGCGCGTGATGCGCACATAGGATGATCGCCAGCGGGAAATTCCAAGTTCGCACCCCGCGGATGTCCGCCCTTAGCCGTATTCTGGCAGTACCAGCCACGCCCTCCTTTGTTTTTCGTCCCCATCGTCAGGCTGTCCAGGCGTCCTGGTGTAAACTGGAGTGAGTTCATTCCAGACACTATGACTGTAGCCCTCCGGGAGATCGTCAGCGCCCATAGTCCGGATTCTGACGACGCGTTCATGTTCTATGGCCTCGCGACCAAGAAGGTCCGCTCGACCAAGGTCACCTTCCGCCATGTGCTCGAAGACATCGAGAGCCTGAACCGGAAAGCCATGCAGGGGCAGTATGACCTGAGCGCGATTTCCTACCACGCCTACCCCTACGTCGCCGACAAGTACGTGTTGATGGCCAGCGGGTCGAGTATTGGAGATGGCTACGGGCCGATGATCATCGCCACCCGCCCGATGGAGCCCGAGGAACTGAAGGGCAAGCGCATCGCGGTGCCGGGAACGCTGACCACGGCCTACCTTGCCTGCAAGCTGTTTCAGCCCGATTTCGAAGCCGTCGTCACGCCGTTCGACAAGATCACCGACGCCGTGCGCGAACGCAGCGTGGATGCCGGGCTGATCATTCACGAAGCGCAGTTGACGTTCGACCGCGAAGGCTTCCACCGCATCGTCGATCTGGGGCGCTGGTTCAAGAGCTGCTACGGGCTGCCGCTGCCGCTGGGCGGCAACGTCCTTCTGCGGTCGCTCGATGCCGAAACCCAGAGCGAGTGCTGCCGGATGATGCGCGAGAGCATTCAGTATGCGCTCGACAATCACGACGAAGCGCTCACGTATGCCCTGCAGTTCGCCCGCGATATGGAGCCGCGCCTGGCCGAGAAGTTCGTCGGGATGTACGTGAACCACTACACCCTGGACGCCGGCGAGGTGGTGCCTCAGGCGGTCCGGAAGCTGCTGGACATGGGGTACGAGGCCGGGCTGATTCCGAATCGCGTGGACGTGGAATTCGTTCGTTGACCCGAAAGCGCCGCGTGGGCGCGCTAGCATAGAAGCATGCGCTTCTGTCAGACTGCCCTCTTAGCTCTTCTGTGCGCGGCGCTCCTCACGGCCCAAACCAGGCCCAAGGATGTCCGCGAGATCGCTAAGGGCGGCACCACCGCCATTCCCAAGCTTCAGGAGTTGCTCAAAGACCCGAGCACCGACGTCCGCGTCGAGGTGGTCAAGCAGCTCACCGAAATCGGCACGCAATACAGTCTCGATCCGCTGATCCAGGCGACCCGCGACAACGATCCCGAGGTCCAGATCCGCGCGACCGACGGCCTGGTCAACTTCTACCTGCCCGGATACGTGGAAACCGGATTCGGAGCCTCATTGAAGCGCGTCGGAACCAGCATCAAGGGCAAGTTCACCGACACGAACGACCAGGTGATTGACCCCTACGTCGTCGTGCGCCCCGAGGTGATCTCCGCGCTGGGACAACTGGTGAAGACCGGCGGCAGCATGGACGCGCGGGCGAATGCGGCGCGGGCCATCGGCGTTCTGCGCGGCAAGGCCGCCGTCCCCGACCTGATCCAGGCCCTGCACTCCAAGGACAGCGAGGTGCTGTACGAGTCCCTTACCTCGCTGCAGAAGATTCGCGACGAGTCCGCCGCGCCGCGTATCAGCTTCCTGCTGCACGATCTCGACCCGAAAGTGCAGGTCGCGGCCATCGAGACGACAGGCCTTCTACTGAACAAACAGGCTGTCCCGGAGCTGACCAGCGTGCTCAACCAGACCAGGGACAGCAAGGTGAAACGAGCGGCGCTGACCGCCATCGCCATGCTGCCGGTGGAACAGAGCCGCAGCGTCTATACGCAGTACCTGCACGATAAGGACGACAAGCTGCGCGCCGCCGCGGCCGAAGGCTTTGCGCGCCTCAAGAACCCGAGCGATGTTCCCATGCTGCAGAAGGCTTGGCAGGACGAGGGCAAGACCAATCCCCGGTTGTCGCTGGCCTTTGCGCTGGTGATGCTCGGCAAAACGGAGGTGAGCGAGTTCAGCCCCCTGCAATACCTGATCAACACCCTGGATTCCGCATCGTACAAGGGCATTGCGTTTCCGTTCCTGGTGGAACTGGCGCGCGATCCGGCTGTGCGCACCGCGCTCTACCGGCCGCTCGAGACCGGGACGAAAGACGAAAAGATCGGGATCGCGGGCATTCTTGCGCGCAGCGGCGACAAAGACAGTCTCACGGAACTGCGGAAGCTGAGCAATGACCCGGACAACGACGTGCAAAAAGAGGTATTGCGCGCCATCCGGACGCTCGAGACCAGGTTGGGATAGGAAGGTATGGAGCGGGGCGGTGGATATCCGCCCCACGAGAACTATTTGGCCTTCTTCTGCTTCTGCTGGCCGACGCGAACCTTGAAGTGCAGCACTTTGGCTTCCTGGAACGCCTTGTGATCGTGGCGCGCCACGGCGTCCGCCAGGTATTTGTCCACGTCCGTGTCCTTCGGAAGGACCGCCATCAGCGTGAAATTGTCGTTGCAGGTCGGGCAGTAAGGCCGGAACCGCTTCACATTCGGAATTGCCATAACTTTCCGTATTTTACCAGAAATTGAGCGTTCCTTTTCTGTATCGAAGGCCGGCCGGCACCCGCCGCTAGAATGAAGTATGCTCCGAGCAATTCTTCTCGCCGTCACCTTCTCCTGTCTCCTGCCCGCCGAAGTCCACCGCATGACGCTCCGCCAGGCGGTGGAGCTGGCGATGAAGCAGAATCCCGATATCGCCCTGGCCCGCATAGACGCGGAAAAAGCGCGTCAGGCAATTCGAGTAGCGAAAGATCCGTTTGCCCCGCGCCTCACGGTGGGCAGCGGGCTGGCCTACAGCAACGGGTTCCCGTTGAGCATCGAAGGCTCGGCGCCGAGCATCGTCCAGGCGCAGGCCGCCCAATACCTGTTCAACCGCCCGCAGAGCTACGCCGTTGCTCAGGCCAAGGAGAATGCGCGTGGAGCTTCGCTGGGGGTTGCCGGCAAGCGGGACGAGGTCGGCTACCGGATCGCCTCGCTGTTTCTCGATGCGGAGCGCGCCGCCCGCGTGGGCGATCTGGCCGACAAAGACGCGGACAGCCAGCAAAAGGTGCTGGACGCCGTGACCGCGCAAGTCGAAGAAGGCCGCGCCCTGCCGCTTGCCCAGAAGACCGCCGCCTACCAGTTGGCGGTCTCGCGGGAGCTGGCCGACAATCTCGCCTCCGACCGTGAAACCGCCGAAACGGCGCTTGCGATCGCCCTCGGTTTCTCCGCCGAGGATCGCGTGGTTCCCGCTTCGAATCCGCGCCCTGCGCCCGCTCTGCCCGGCTCCGAGGCGCAGGCGATCGAGACCGCCCTGTCGTCCAATATGGACTTGCGCCGCCTCGAATCGCAGGTCACCGCCAAACAACTGGAGCTGCGGGGCGCCCGTGCTGCCCGCCTGCCGCGCATCGATCTCGTGGCCCAATACGGCCTGTTTGCCAAGTTCAACCACTACGAAGATTACTTCCGCTCTTTCCAGAGGAATAACGGAGAGATTGGTGTCGCGGTCCAGTTGCCGGTGCTGACCGGTCCCGGCGTGGCCGCGCAGGCCGCGCAGGCGCAAACCGATATTGCGCGGCTGAAAATCGAGATGGCCAATACCAGGAACCGGCTCTCCGCCGACTTGCAACAGGCCTTTCGCGACAACAGGAAGGCCGAAACCGCGGCCGAGGTCGCGCGGCTGGACCTCGAAGTCGCACGCGAGCAGCTTTCCGTGGACCTGGCCCAGATGCAGGAAGGCCGGCTCGCGCTGCGCGATGTGGAGGAAGCGCGGATCGTCGAAAATCGCAAGTGGATCGCCTTTTATGACGCTCAGTACACGGCGGAGCGGGCCCGCTGGAACGTGCTGCGCCTTACCGGCGAACTGGTCCCCTCAATCGAGAAGATGCCCTAACCGGCTTTTCACGACCTTGCCTGCGAGGAACCGCGATGATCCCGGACAGGAAGCCCGCGGCGAAAGCAATCGCCAGAAAAGCGGCCGGATTCCGGTCGAACCGGATTCGCCAGTCCACCGACTCCCGGATGCGAAGCTGCAGGGCGTCGAGATCGCGGCCCAGGCGGTTCCGCGCCTGCGCGATTTCCTGTTCTATTTCGCGCGCTGTCTTACCCATTGCAAGTCGTCCCTCAGGGTTTGCGTGGTTCGCTCAGGAACCGGTTTCACCTGTTTCAGCCGGTACTGTCCCGCGTGGTATGCGACCGAGGCGGCCAAACACAGGAGCACCCCGATGATCAGCGCGGCCGCCCACAGCGGCATCGCGATGGCCAGCGCCGCGATACACGCGGTAACGATCGCCGCGCCGCCCAGGTATCCCATGGCCGCGGCTATGCCGATCTGTGTTCCGCCCTTGACGGCATCGGCTGCTTTTTCGGATATCTCGGCCTTGGCAAGTTGAATCTCGCCGTGCACGACATTTCCGAGGTCCCGAACCACGTCCTGCATGATGTGGCCGGCCGAACGTTCTCCGGCCTTGGCTTCTTGTGACATAGTTCCCCTCCTTCAACGGCGCCGGAAAGCCCGCGCGGCGAGGAAACCCGCGGCTGCGGCGATCAGAATGGAGGTGACCGGCAGTTTGCGAACCGTGCGATCGAGCCGCGCAGCCAGGCCCTTTACGGAACTATCCTGTACATACTGTGCCGCGCGGCCGATTCCGGTTGTGGCCTGGCGTACAACCGGGGCCGCATGCAGCTTCTGAGCAAGGCTCTCGAGTAGACGCGCGGCCGAGGCGCGGGATTTCTCCAGTTCCACGTCCAGGTTCTCGGGAGTGGATGCGAATTGGGGCTCCTCAGCCACGGCAACATTCCTCCGCTGCTGATGCCATAATAACGCCCGCCGCTGTTCCGGCGGCGGGCGCTATCGCACGATGCGCGAGCCTTAGCTGCAGCCGCTGGTGCCGCCGCAGTTGCCGCACTTGTAGCAGCTTCCGTTGCGGGTCATGATGGAGCCGCACTCGGCGCACAGGGGTGCGTCGGCGGTGGCCGGAGCGAAGGGCAATTCCTGCTGCGGGCTGGCTTCGGTCGGCCGCAGCACACTGGTCTCACCGGCTTCCGTCACCGCATACTCGGAACCCAGGAACTTCGCCCCGAGCCATCGGAAGATGTAATCCATGATGGATTTCGCGTAGGGGATCTGCTGGTTGCCCGTCCATCCGCTCGGCTCGAACCGCACGTGGGCGAACTTGTCCACCAGAAACTTCAGCGGGACGCCATACTGCAGGTTGAAGCTGACGGCCGTGGCGAAGGCATCCATCAGGCCGGAGATGGTCGAGCCCTCCTTGGCCATGGTGATGAAGATTTCACCCGGTGCGCCGTCGTCGTACATTCCCACCGTGATGTAGCCCTCGTGGCCGCCGATCGAGAACTTGTGCGTGATGGACCGCCGCTCGTCCGGCAGTTTGCGCCGGACCGGCCGGTAGACGACCTTCTCCACCGTGCCCGGGGCGGGTCCGGCCGAAGCCTTCTTCTCGCTCTTGCCCGAGCCCGAACTGAGCGGCTGCACCCTCTTCGAGTTGTCCCGGTAGATGGCCACCGCTTTCAGCCCCAGCTTCCAGCTCTCGGTGTAGGCCGCCACGATGTCCTCGGCCGTGGACTCCTCGGGCATGTTGATGGTCTTCGAAATGGCGCCCGAGATGAAGGGCTGCACCGCCGCCATCATCCGGACGTGTCCCATGTAGTGAATCGACCGGGTTCCGTTCTGCGGCCGGAAACTGCAGTCGAACACCGGCAGGTGCTCCGGTTTCAGGTGCGGCGCGCCTTCGATGGTGCCGGTGGAATCGATGTGGCTGACGATCTTCTCCACCTGGTCCGGTGAATAGCCCAGCTTGATCAGCGCGGCCGGAACGGTATTGTTGACGATCTTGATCACGCCCCCGCCCACCAGTTTCTTGTACTTGATGAGGGCCAGGTCGGGCTCGATCCCGGTGGTGTCGCAATCCATCATGAACCCGATGGTCCCCGTGGGCGCGATTACGGTCACCTGCGCGTTGCGGTAGCCGTGGCGGCGTCCCGACTCGTATGCGTCCTCCCAGCACGTCTGTGCGCCCTGGTAGAGCGCCGTGGGAACGTTATGGCGATTGATGCGGCTCGCCGCGTCGCGGTGCATCCGGATCACTTCGAGAAACGGGTTCTCGTTGACCGCATATCCCGGGAAGGGGCCGGTCGAATCCGTGATCCGCGAGCTGGTCAGGTACGCCTGTCCGCACATTACGGCGGTGATGGCGCCCGCGAAGTCGCGGCCCTGGTCGCTGTCGTACGGAATCCCCATCGACATCAGCAATGCGCCCAGATTCGCAAAACCGAGGCCCAGCGGGCGGAAGTTATGGGAGTTCTCGCCGATCCTCTGCGTCGGATAGCTGGCGTTGTCGACGATAATCTCCTGCGCCAGGATCATGGTGTCGACCGCGTGGCGGAACGCTTCCACGTCGAACTGCCCGTCCGGACCCACGTACTTCATCAGGTTCAGCGACGAGAGGTTGCAGGCCGAATCGTCCAGGAACATGTATTCCGAGCACGGATTCGAGGCGTTGATCCGGGCCGTGTTCTTGCAGGGGTGCCACCGGTTCACGGTGGTGTCGAACTGCATGCCGGGGTCGCCGCACTGGTGGGTGGCTTCGGCGATCTGCCGCATCAGGTCGCGAGCTTTGTAACGCTTCACGGGCTGGCCGGTCGCCATCGACTTCGTCCACCAGTCGCCGTCGCTGACCACGGCTTCCATGAAATCGTCGGTCGCCCTCACCGAGTTGTTGGCGTTCTGGAAAAAGACGGAGCTGTACGCTTCGCCGTCGAGCGAGGAATCGTAGCCGGCCTCCACCAGCGTGTATGCTTTCTTCTCTTCCTTGGCTTTGCACCAGATGAACTTCTCGACGTCCGGATGGTCGGCGTTGAGAATCACCATCTTGGCCGCGCGCCGCGTCTTGCCGCCCGACTTGATGACCCCGGCGAAGGCGTCGAAACCCTTCATAAAGGAGAGCGGTCCGGAAGCCCGTCCACCGCCCGAAAGCACAGCGTCCTCCTCGCGGAGGGCCGACAGATTCGTCCCGGTGCCCGACCCCCACTTGAACAGCATGCCTTCGGTCTTGGCCAGGTCCAGAATGGATTCGAGCGAGTCCTTCACCGAAACGATGAAGCAGGCCGAGCACTGCGGGCGTACGACGCCCGATTCCAGCTTGGTCACCTGGTCGGAGGCCTTGTCGTAAATCCAGCCGTAC
Organism: Bryobacterales bacterium; assembly: GCA_963778675.1. Classification (GTDB taxonomy): domain Bacteria; phylum Acidobacteriota; class Terriglobia; order Bryobacterales; family Bryobacteraceae; genus CAWCDJ01. The sequence goes on along the minus strand of CAVZVI010000011.1, from coordinate 1,362,489 downwards.
CCGCGGGTCTCTTTGACCCCCACGTTGAACCAGACCGGCGAATTGAAGCACGCCTTTTGGGTGAGCATCAGGTGCGCCAGTTCGCTGCGGAAGTTCTCAGCGTCGGTATCGGTGGCGAAATAGCCGTCCTTTTTGCCCCAGCCGGCGATGGTATCTACCACGCGCTCCACCAGTTGCGCCACGCTGGTCTCCCGCTCGGGCGACCCCATCTTTCCGTGGAAGTACTTGCTGGCCACGATGTTAGTGGCGGTCTGCGACCAATCCGCCGGCACTTCCACATCCCGTTGCTCGAAAATGACCGAGCCCTTGTCATTGCCGATCGAGGCGGTGCGGGTCTCCCAGCGCACCTCGTCGTATGGGGTCTTGCCGGACTCCAGCCGTGCGGTAAAGTACCGGGGGAACGAGATCCCCGTTTTGTTCGGATTCGACTTTGTCTTCAACACTTCCATCTTCGCACCCGGGTCCACTGACAGTTCGCCCATGACCATTTTCTCCTTTTCCGGGGTTCCTCCGCTGGAAACACCTCCGTCATCTTGCCCCAATATATGGTGTACCGTCAAGGATTTTATCTATACCAAGCGTGTTAGGGTTACGGACGATGGTATCCGGCAGTACCCGGAATTCGGGTCAGGCAGACCAACTACGCCACGTCGGCGGCCAGTTGGATGGCCGGCCGCGAGGCGCGGCGGGGCGGGATCCCGAAGTGGCGGCGTGCGGAGGCGATGACCCGCTCCAGTTCTTCCGGCTCCAGAGGTTGCGCCAGGACGTCGAATCCGCCGATGTTGAGCACTTCCGACCAGAGGTGGTCGTCGGCGGTGCGGGAGGCGACGATCAGTTGCGGTGGGTGCGTGCGGCGGCGGAGGTCCCGCAGCACGCGGCGCCAGCTCCAGTTCGGTACGTCGCTCTCCGCCAGCACCACGTGAACGGGGTTGCTGGCCAGGCAACGCAACGCGCGGCGGCGGTCCCGGGCCTCGAAAAGCCGCCATCCGAGTTTCCGAAAGACATCGTGTACCAACAGCCGGTCCTGTTGAAATTCACCTACCAATAAAGTGGAAACCAGGTTTTCGCACGTCGGTTGCGTCATGATACACGTCCCTCCCGGTCTGAACTGCGCTATGGGTGGAAGGCGAGTCGCCAATCGCCCTGGCTTTCAGAGTAACGGCCGAATTCAGAATCCGCCGTACGGAAGGATACCGGTGCAGAGTCCGCTGTGTGCCTGGGTACAGAACGGTTGTACCGGGTGTACCCTAGGGAACCGCAATACGCAAATGGGCCTTGCTACCGGCTCCGCCCGGAATTAGAATTCAAGCCGTTATGGCTTCGCCGAAACCCCAGACCGCCCCGCGTGGCATCGAGACGGTGCTCCTCGTGGAACCGGACCCGGAGACCCGTGCGCTGGCCGCCTTCATGCTTGGCAAACAGGGATACCACGTATTAGAGGCGCACAACGCAATGGAAGCGCTGAAGATCTATGACGAACACGATGGCGCCGTGGACCTGCTCTTCGCGGAAGCTCTCATGTCCCGCGTCAATGGCCACGACCTGGCGGAGATGCTGCAAAGGAAGTCTCCCGCCTTGCGTGTCCTTTTTCTGGCAGACTCGGAGTACGTGCGGCTGGCCGGCCGGGTGGCGGCCCAGAAGGGGCTGAGTTTCGTGCCGCGTCCCTTCACCATGGGAATCCTGGCCGCCAAGGTGCGGGAGGTGCTGGACGCTCCGGGCGCCGGCCTGCGCTTCCTGGCCGCCGGCGGCATGGTCCTGTAGGGAACATTTCGGGCGGTCCTGCGTCCTACGTTATTCCGTTATGACGCTTGCCCACGACGCCCGCTTCGCCTTCCGCCGCTTGCGGAAGAACCCGGCGTTCACGCTGGTGGTTCTTCTGACTCTTGGTCTCTGCATCGGCGCAAACACCGCTATCTACAGCGTGCTGGACGCCGTTCTCCTGCGTCCGGCGCCTTATCCCGCGCCCGAACGCCTCGCCCTGGTCGTCACCGCGTGGCACCAGAACGGCAGGCAGGGCATCGAGGACTCCCTCACCGGTGCGCTCTACGAAGGAATTCGGGACCATGCCACTTTGCTGGACGTAGCCGCCTATTCCGGCGACGGTGGCGCGAACTTCGCCTGGCAGGGCCGCTCCGAGTTTATCCGCCAGCAACGCGTCTCGTCGGGGTTCTTTCGCGTCCTCGGCATCTCCCCGCAGATCGGCCGCGAATTCACTCGCCAGGAGGATGTTCCGGGCGGTCCGGCGGTGGCGGTGCTGAGCTTCGGTCTTTGGCAAAGGGTGTTTCACGGCGATCCTTCCGCGATCGGCCGCTCCATGAATCTGCGAGGCGAGCCCTACACCGTGGTTGGCGTGATGCCGCGCGAGTTCCGCAGCACCTCCCCGGTGGATGTCTGGACTCCGCTGCGCCCGTCGCGAACCGGCGAGGGTTCCGGGCAGAACTATGGGGTGGTGGCGCGAATCCGTCCCTCCGCTACTTGGGCTTCAGCTTCCGAACAGCTCAAGGCGATCAGCCCCGGGCTGCAGGCGGGCTCCGGATGGTCGCGCAATTCCGTGATCGAGCAGCGGATCGAACCCTTACAGACAGGCATGACCAGCGAGGTCCGCAGTGAACTGCTGATCACCTGGGCGGCCGTGCTGGTGGTGCTGTTGATCGGCTGCGTCAACGTGGCCGGGCTGCTGCTGGCGCGATCCTCGGCGCGCAGCCGCGAGATCGCCACCCGCATGGCGTTGGGGGGAGGCAGGGCCGCCATCGTCCGTCATCTGCTGATGGAAAGCCTGCTGCTCGCGCTCGGCGGAGGGGTCCTGGGAATCGGAATCGGCGCGGCGGTGCTCGGCTGGCTGAAACGGCTGGGCGCGGAGGGCTTCGAACTCTGGCACCCGATCGCGATTGACGGCCGGGTTCTGGCCGCGATGATGGGCATTGCCGTCCTGACCAGCCTGGTTTTCGGCCTGCTGCCGGCGCTGGCTACCAGCCGGCTGGATATCCGCGCGGTTCTCGTGGAGGGCGGCCGCGGCGTCTCCGGCGGACGCCGGCGCTGGTGGCGCAACGTGCTGGTCGCCTGCGAAGTGGCGCTGAGCCTGGTGCTGCTGGTGAGTGCCGGCCTGCTGGTCCGCACCCTCTCCTATCTCAACGGCCTTAACCCGGGCTTCGACCCGCATAACGTCCTGACCGCCCAGGTGTCGCTGCAGGACGCCCGCTACCGGACCGAGAATGCCGTCGACCGCCTGTTCACCCAGACTCTGGACCGTGTGCGGCGGATTCCGGGCGTGCAATCCGCGGCAGTGGCGCTGACGCTGCCCTACGAGCGGCCGCTGAACGACGGTTTCCGGCTGCTCGACGGCACGGACACCCAATTCCATGGGGTCGAGGTTGTATACACCACTCCGGGTTACTTCGACACGCTCCGCATCCGGCAGATCGAGGGCCGCGGCTTCCGCGAATCCGACTCGCCTGCCAGCCAGAAGGTGGCGGTGGTGAGCGAGTCCTTCGCTGCCAGGTATTTCAAGGGCAGGGAGGCGGTCGGCAGGCACCTGGCCCTGGAGAAAACGCCCGTCGAAATCGTGGGCGTGGTGGGGGATGTGCAGCAGCACAGCGGGCTGGGCCCGTATGGGCCGGTATCCGTGGAGCCCACTCTCTATATTCCGGTCGCCCAGACCTCCGATGGGTTCCTGCAGGTGGTGCACACCTGGTTTTCGCCGCGCTGGGTGATCCGCGCCTCGGGCGCCACGGGCAGCATCGCGGCACAGGTGCAATCGGCGGTGGCCGCGGTGGATCCGCTGCTGCCGGTCGCCAAGTTCCAGACCATCGCAGACCTCCAGGTGAACATCACCCGGGACCAGCGCTATCACGCCGCGCTGTTTTCGATTCTCGCCGGCCTGGCGCTGCTCCTGAGCGCGATCGGTCTCTACGGGTTGATCTCGCAATCCATCACGCAGCGGACGCACGAGTTCGGCATCCGCATGGCCCTGGGCGCCAGCGCCGGACAGGCCGTCGGCAACGCCATGAAGCCCGGACTGCTGCTGTCGCTGGCGGGTGTGGCTGCGGGCTATGTGCTGTCCCTCGGGGCCGTGCGGTACCTGGAGCACCTGGTTTGGGGCGTGCGGACCGGCGACCCGCTCACCTTCGTCACCACAGCGGCCATGCTCCTGGCGGTAGCGGCCCTTGCCAGCCTCGCGCCCGCGCTGCGGATTCTCCGCCTCGACCCGGCGCGGACGCTGCGCAGCGAGTGATCGCCCTTGACAACACTAATGAATTAGTACTAAAAATGCTGCATGAAGGGACTCCTTGTCGTCCTGCTCTGCGCCGGCGGTTTCGCCGCCCAGGAGGCAGCGGTCGGGATCCAGCAGCTCCTCGATGCCGGGGATGCCAGCTACCTCAAAGAGGACTATGAGAGTGCCCGCCAGTCCTTCGCCCAGGCATGGGAACTGGCGCAGCAGCAGCCGGCTTCCGATCCGGTGCTGGTACGAAGTGCTGAAGCGGCTGACCGCGGTGCGCGCCGCCGCCGGGGAGTTCGCCGATGCCGATGACTACCTGCAGATGGCCATCAACTGGCAGGAGCACGCCGTCGGGCTGAACGACCCGAAGGTTGCCGATGACCTGCTGATCTCGTTCAACCTGAGCCGCGCCATGAAGAATTACGACCGGGCCGAAGTGATTCTCGGCCGCGTGATGGGCATTCACCGCCAAGCCTACGGGGCCGGCAGCGTGCAACTGGCCGACGATTTCAGCCGCATGGGGCAGATGTACCTGGAGAAGAAGGACCTCGAAGGCGCCGTCAATTTCTCGGACGCCGCGCTCGGGATCCGCACGCAGCTTGCAGGTGCCCTCGACCGCTCGCTGCTACCGGATCTCGACCGCATGGCCGGTGCTGAGAATGCGCTGCGCGAGTACGACAAGGCCGAGTCCCTCTACCGGCGCGCGCTGGTCATTCGGGAGACGCTGGTAGGCCGCGAGGATCCCGACCTGATCTCCTCGCTGGACGGGCTGGCCTACGCCTGTTTCGGGCAGAAGAAGTACGACCAGGCCGAACCGCTGTACCGCCGGCTGCTCGCCTTGTGGATCAAGTCGGTCGGCGGCGGCCATCCGATGGTGGCGCTAACGCTCGACAAGATCGCAATCTTCTATGCCGATCAGAAGAAATACGATCAGGCGAAGGAGGCCGGGGATCAGGCGATTGCGATCCGCACGCACTTTCTGGCTTCCGGCCTCTCGGTGGCCGCGGCCGAACAACTCGCGGAGGACCACAAGCCGGAGGCCCTCGGACTATACGAGCGGGCGCTGAGAGTGATGGACCCTCCCGATCCCCTTTACGACGATCTGAAGACGCAGGTCGCGGAGACCGTGAAAGAGATGCGGCCCAAGCGAAGAACGCCGCCGAAGAAGAAGTAAAGGATGCCGCTACTGCATGCGCTTCATATCGGGTTCGACCTTCTTGAACCCGGCCGGAACCGTGAACTGCGATGCATCCACCGGGGCCGTCGAGAAGTCGGAATACTCCGTCGTCATGTCGATGAGCGAGCCGGGGTTGCCTGCCGGCGCACTGCCATTGGCGGGCGCTTCCTGCTGGTCTTTCGCCTTGCGGCGTCCGAGTCCGAAATGGCCGCCCAAGGCTCCGCCCAGCGCTCCACCCAGGGACGGATGGTCGGCCTGCTGCTGTTGCTGCGGCTGCGACTGCGCGGTCTGGCCATCGGAGCCTGCCGGAGCGGTCCCTTCCGCGCCCATCGACATGGTCTGTAGCACCGGAGTCCCGTTGAGCTTGGCGATCTCCTTCGCGGCTTCCGCCATGCCTTTCGCCATGTCCGGACGCGACATGAACATGTTGCCGCCGGGAGTCCAGTTCAGCTTTTCGGACATCCGCTTATAGAAGTCGCGCATCTCGGCGGAGCCCGGCACCGAAGCGATCCACACGTGAGTGGTGACCACCATGGAACCCTTCTGGCCGCTCTGCTGGTCCGTGCCCTCCATCTCCATCTTGATGAGCATCTCCTTGGCGTCATAGCCCGAGATCTGCTTGCTGTTGCCGGTGGCGTTGGCGGAGACCTTCCAGTTCACTTCGCCCTTGCCCGAATCCTTCTGCTGCTGCATCTTCTGCGATAACTGGTCCAGCATCTGCTTCATCTGCTCGAAGGTCATGACCGTGTAGGTCTTCTTCTGCAGGTCGACGCTGGTAATGGTCTGGCTGGAAAGGTCGATAATCTGGATGTGGTTGTTGGAGCGGTGCACCATCATATCGCCCTTCAGCGCCACCGTGCTGTGGATCGGCTCTCGCGCCTGCTTGGAAAAGACCCCGACTACCTTCATCATGCTCGCCATCGCCCCGCCGGTGATGGTGCTGGTCTCCTGGTAGCTGAAATCCGCCAGCAAGGCGGAAGACGCCAATAACGCGATTGCTGTTCCAATGACAAGTTTTCGAACCATAAGCCTCCCGATACGCTAGCATACGAGAACGGGCGGTACAATCAACCTTCCCAAAAGGGAGTACTGTAATGGATCTCGTAATTCGGCCCACCACCAAGTTCCTCAAGGCAGGGGCGCTGAGCGTCGCCGTCCTGGCGCTGGCGCTCGACGCCGGGTGTTGGAATGCGTGGGGTTTCGGCTGGCAGATGCTCTTGCCCCCGCTGCTGCTGCTATGGCCGGCGTCCAGGGTCATGCGGAGGCGGTTCACCCAGACCACGATCACCGGCGACCGGCTGCGCTTCGAATCCGGAATGGCGTCCAAATCGACGCGCACCATCCAGCTCTCCAAGCTCCAGGATGTGCGGGTGGATCAGCGGCTGATGCAGCGCCTGTTCAACATCGGCGACCTGTCGCTCGAAACATCCGGCGAAACCAGCCGCCTGACCCTGCTCAACGTCGACAATCCGCAGGCGGTAGCCGACGATATTCTGAGCCGCGCGCAGATCCGGACACCGGAGAGAGACGGGGCTAGGCCGGCGCCAGACTAGCTCTCCGATCTCTTCCGGATCTTGATGTCCAGCCTCTTGATTTTCTGATTCAGCGTGGACAGCGGTACGCGCAGGCTCTCCGCCGCTTCCGTCTGGCTCCAGCCGGACTGCTCGAGCCGTTCAATAATGATGCGGCGCTCGAAATCGTTGACGATTTCAAAGAGAGACGCGTCCGCCGGCAGCGGCACGCCCTCGCCGCGGTTCAGCCGGATTCCGTTCGCCTGCAGCAGCGAATCGGGCAGCACCTCCACCGGGACGGAGGTCTCCGATGCCAGCACGACGGCGCGTTCGACGACGTTTTCCAGTTCGCGGACGTTGCCGGGCCAGTTGTGTTCCATGAGGATCTGCATGGCTTCCGGCTGAAAATGCAGCATGCTATGGCCGCCCGGATCGAGGAATTTGCCGTTCTCCCGGCAGTAGTACGTGAAGAAATGGTCCACCAGCGGCGGGATGTCTTCCTTGCGGTCGCGCAGTGCGGGCAGCGCGATGTTGATCACGTTCAGCCGGTAGTAGAGATCCTCGCGGAACCTGCCCTCCTTGACGAGCTGGTAAAGATCCGCATTGGTGGCCGCCAGGATGCGTACGTCCACTTTGATCGGATCGGTCGAGCCGAGCGGCGTGAACTCCTTCTCCTGAATCACGCGCAGGAGCTTGATTTGGGTCTCCGGGCCGATTGTGCCGATCTCGTCGAAGAAGATGGTGCCCCGGTCGGCGACCTCGAAGTATCCCTTTTTCGTCTGGATGGCGCTGGTGAATGCGCCCTTGACGTGGCCGAAGAGGGTCGATTCGAGCAGGTCCTGCGGCAGCGACCCGCTGTTCACCGCCACGAACATCTGGTCGGCGCGCGGCGAGTTGGCATGAATCGCCTTCGCGATCAGTTCCTTGCCGGTTCCGGTTTCGCCCGTCACCAGGATGGTGGACCGGCTGTTGGCTACCTGGCCGACCAGGTCGAGCAGGCGGACCATGCGCTCGCTCTTGCCGATGATGTTGGGAAAGCTGTAGCGCTGCTTGAGCGCCCGCCGGAGTTGGGTATTCTCCGATTCGTGGCGCCGGAGCGCGATCATGCGGTCGATCTCGATGATCAGCTTTTCGTTGTCCCAGGGCTTGGAGAAGTAGTCGTTGGCGCCGAGTTTCAGGGCGTTCACCGCGGCTTCCACCGAGCCGTAGGCCGTGATCATGAAGATGGGCGTCTCCCGGTCGCGCCGGCGAACCTCTTCGAGCACCTCCATACCAGAGATGTCGGGCATCATCAGGTCGAGCAGCACCAGGTCGTAGGCGCCCGAATCCATTTTGCGGAGTCCTTCGGTGCCATTCTGGGCCAGGTCTACGGCGTAGCCCTCCGTGGTCAGGAGCAGTTCCAGCCCCTCCCGGATATCCAGCTCGTCATCGATGACGAGCAATCTGCCTTTTTGTTCGATTGCGGGTCGGGAAGCGATCATCTCAAGCGGCATTCACCGGCTTCCTCGCGCTCTTGGCGAGAGGAAGCTCCACGCGGAAACTGGCTCCGCCGGTGCGCCGGTTGGACACTTCGATCGAGCCGCCATGCTCTTGAACGATGCCGTACGTCACCGAAAGCCCCAGCCCGGTGCCTTTCCGCGCGGCCTTGGTGGTGAAGAACGGGTCATAGATGCGGTGGATGTGCTCGGGAGAGATGCCGTGGCCCGTATCCAGGACCTCGGCCCTGACGCCCGCTCCTTCCGACCAGGTGCGCACTTCCAGGGTACCACCGCCCGACATGGCGTCGCGGGCGTTCAGGAAGAGGTTCAGGAAGACCTGCTGCAGCTTGCCGGCATTGCCCTGCACCGCGGGAAGACCGGCTTCGAATTCGGTCTTCAGTTGGATTCCGGCCTTGTTCAACTGGTGGTCCAGCAGCGAAAGCGTTTCCTGGATCACCCGGTTCAGGTTGACCTCGCCGAACGAAGTCGTGGAAGTGCGGGAGAAGTTCAGCAGCGAATTCACGATCTCGCTGGCGCGGAAGGTCTGCTTGGCGATCTTATCGAGAATCAGGGATTTCTGCGAATCTTCGGCTACCTGCTTGGCCAGCATCTGGGCGTAGGTGGAGATCACGGCGAGCGGCGTGTTGACCTCGTGCGCCACGCCAGCCGCCAGCAATCCGATGCTCGACAGCTTGTCCGCCTGCACCAGGCGCTGCTCGAGTTCGGCGCGGTCGGTGACGTCGTCGAAGATGATCAGCCGGCCGATGCGCTGCTGGTCCTTCGAGACCAGCGGTGCGATCGCGATGTTCAGGGTAGCCTCCCGGAACCGCGCCGGCACCACAAGACCGTGGGTGGAAGTCCCGTTGCCGTGGCCGTTGTGACCGTTAGCCGCGGCGCTGGCTGTGCCGGCCGGTCTCAGAACGAACTTGTAGATATGGTGAATCCCGGTTTCCCCGCAGACCCGGTCAAACTGCTCCGAGAGTTCCGGCGGAAACAAGTCGGAGAGCCGCCGGCCGAGCGCGTGCTCGCGCGTGATGCCGCTCAACTGCTCGATCTGGCTGTTCCAGCTCTCCACCCGGTCTTCGAGGTCTGCCGCCAGGATGCCCACATTGATCGATTCGACGATATTCTCGCTGAACTCCTTCAGGCGCTCGTACTCTTCCACTTTGCGCTGCAGCGACCGGTAGAGGCTCGCGTTCTCAATGGCGATTCCCACGTAGCCGGCCAGGGTCTGAAGCAGTTCCACGTCCACGCTCGAGAGATAGTCTCCGGTGGTGGTCCGGCTGATTCCCATGTAGGCGATGATCCGGCCGCGCACGGTGCAGGCCAGGTAGTAGGTGAGATCGAGGTCGCTGATCGTCCGCCGCACGCTGGCGGGCCACGACCGCGAAACCGCATCCAGTTGATGCCGGGTCCGCTCGAAGAAGAGATAGGATTCCGGCAGCTTCCAGTTGAGGAAGCTGAGGTCCAGGCTCTCGTAGCTCGCGGCGGGCAGCCGCGGATTCGACCCCATGGCTTTTTTCAGCCGGAACTCGGTTGCACCGTCGCGCTCCTCGCCCAGGAAGAACGCCAGGTGCTTGATGCATAGGGTATCGCACAGGCGTTCCCCGACCGACGACAGCATCCGGTCGAGGTCCGTCTCCGAACTCAGCTCCCGGGCGAACTCCACCAGGGTCCGCCGGTAGTCGTAGCGGTCGCGGTAAAAATAGCGGTCAAGCCGCTCCTGAATCCAGTTGCGGATGGGCTGGAACAGGAATGCGGTGATCAGCATCACCGTAATCAGCCCGGTATTGCCCAGGTCTTTGAAATTCTTCTGCACCTGGTTGCCGAGCGCGAAAACGATTCCGTAAAACGAAGCCAATACGCAGATGGTGGCCAGGGTATAGGCGTACCCGCGGCGGAAGATGATATCCACGTCCATCAGCCGGTACCGCACAATGGCGTAGGCCAGCGTCAGCGGGATCAGCGGCAGGGAAAGCACCGCCATCTTCTGATAGGCATTGGGGATCTGCCCGGCGGCATAAGGCAGCACGTAGAGCAGCGCAAACGGCAGAATTCCACAGAACGCGCCGTTCCGCAGCCACTTGAGCTGCTGACGCACGATCGGATCCTCGGCCTTGCCGTACTCCGAATTCAAGGCGAACGCGCCCACCAGGTAAGGCACCACGGTGAACACCAGCCAGATCCTGTCCAGCAGCCAGCGAAACTCGAGCAGCGGCATTCCCACGGTGAGCGCTCCCGAGGCCGCGGCCAGGTAGACGGCAAACAGGAAGATCGCCGGCAAATACAGCAGGCTCAGCCGCGCCGGCTTCTGGAACCACTTACGCGGCTCCGGGAAGGTCAGGCAGAAATGCAGGAAGATCGTCGGGGCAAGCAGGCCGGCGGCCACGTTCCCGAAATACATCACCTTGTCGAAGGGGTTGAGTTTGCCCGTGTAGTGGAACGTCAGAAAGATGAACGAAGCCAGGCAGAGAACATAGAAGTGTTGCGCCTTGTGAGCGCTGCCGCGGCGAAAGTAGACGAACAGGCCGATGATCAGGTAGGCGAAGCCGACGGCATACTGGTAGAGCACCGCCCGGTCCATCGCCACTTCGCCCACGATCAGGCCCTTGATGGCGACCTCGACGCCGCCGCGCACTACCAGGTAGTCAGCCTTCTGCCACGCTCCGACGTTGACCAGGGCCTGGGTGACTTCGGCGGCTTTGCGGATGTCCAGGCCCCCGATGCTCTTTAGCCGGTCGCCCTGGTGGATACCAGCCCTGCCGGCTGGACTATCGGCCGGAACATACAATGCGTCCACGCCCCCGGTCCGGTCGACCCAGATTACCCCGTCTTCGGGCAGGTGGAACCTGTACTGTTCCTCAAGATTGATGACTGCGGACACTCCGGCGGCGAGCGTCAGGATCGTGAGGATCGCGGTCGATAGCTGGAACTTGAGTTCCTGAAACATGGACTCCGCCGTTACGTGTCAGCGAGACAACCTGCCGCGGCGATTCGAAGCACGTTTAATGCCGTAAGAAATCTGAATTTCTATATTGAGAATACGCTATTTTTCTATGACTTCCAAGCGACTCGAAACCGTACCTTCGGTTTTTGGGAGAAAGACACTATGCGGAAGTGTATCTTGCCGGCGCAGAAGCGGGAAAAGCCGCCCCGGCAAGAGGATCCGAGCCTTCGGGGAGGTACTACTCACTTTGGTTAAACTCCTGACGATCAGCCCGGTACTATCCAACGGGGCAGTTCTGCACCGCTCTGAAAATGCTGTAAACTATTAAACACCAGTCGCCCTTCTACCAACGGGAACGAGTGACAGGTGTGACTATCGGCAAGTCTATGCAGGTCTCAGGAATCATGACCAGGACGGCAATCTTATCTTCATGGGCATTGGCGATCTCCCTGTTGTCATTGCCTGGGATGTCTCAGACCAAGCCGCAGCAGCAGCCGGAGCCGAAGCAGGAAAAGGCCGATGCACCGCCGCCGGCGCAATCTCCCAAGGCCACGATCCCCGCGGCTGCGCCGAACGACGCCAACGAAAAAGCCGGCGATCCCGCGAAACTGGCGGGTCCGGCGGTTTCCGCGGGCGGGAGCGCCGATAAGTCCTACGTCATCGGGGCCGAGGACATCCTCAGAATACAGGTATGGGGAGATCCCCGGCTCTCGGGCGAGTTCATCGTCCGGCCGGATGGCCGGATCTCGATGAATCTGATCAACGAGATCGAGGCTGCCGGCAAGACCTGCCTGGAGTTGGGCAACCAGATCGGTGAACGGCTCAAGGCCGGCGAGTTCATGAAGAACCCCTCGGTCAACGTACAGATCATCGAGGTGCGCAGCAAGAAGTACTACATCAACGGCGAAGTCAACAAGCCGGGGCAGTATTACCTGGTGACGCCCACTACCGTTCTCGAGGCGCTGAACAATGCCGGCGGGTTTCGGGATTTCGCCAACAAGAAGAAGATCAAGATCCTGCGCACTTCCGGGGATGGTATGAAGGAGTTCACTTTCGACTACAACAGCGTGATCAAAGGGAAGAAGATCGACGAAAACATCCTGCTTAAGCCCGGCGATCAGATCATCGTCCCGTAAATGCGGAAAGGATTCGCTACCAATCAGACCAGCGGAGGAGGACGGAGGATATGGCACCTGGACCGAATTCTGCACCGAATTCCGTAACTGTCGCGCGGCGCGTGCCCGACATCGAAGACTACATCGATATGCTGCGGAGATACCGCGCATGGATCCTGGGCCCGATGTTCGTGGGGCTGGTGGTTGCCACGGTGGTCGCGTTCCTGTGGCCGGATACCTATATCTCGACGGCGGTCATGCGCGTCACTCCGCAACAGGTTCCGGAGAACCTGGTCCCGAGCGCCATCAACTCAAGGATGGCTGAGCGTCTGCAACAGATGGAAACCGAAATCCTCAGCCGCACGAGCCTGGAGGAGATCATCCGGAAGCCGTCGCTGAATCTTTACGCGAGAGATCTCCAGAGGATTCCGATGGAAGATGTCGTGCAAAAGATGCTGAACAAGGATATCAAGATCTCCCCGATCGCCAACGCCGGCGGTGCCGGGAACCGCTTTGCGTCAGCCTTCACCATCCAGTTCAAGTACACCGACCGCTACAAGGCCCAGCAGGTGGTCCGGGAGCTGGCGAGCCGGTTCACCGAACAGAACGTGCGATTCCAGCAGAACCAGGCAACCGTCACCAACGACTTCCTGAGCAGCGAGTTGAAATCGGCCAAAGAGAAAATGGACCAGTTGAATGCGAAGCTGACCAAGTTCAAGATCGAGAACGCGGGCATGCTGCCGGAGCAGGCTCAGGCCAACGCCTCGGCTCTTCAGACCTACCGGCTGCAGATCATGGCGCTGGGGCAGAACATCAACAGCCTGCAGTCCGACAAGACCATGCTCGAGTCGAACCTCCAGAACCTGCGGGCGCGCCTGAGTTATGTCAATGCGAACCTCGAACAGACCATGCCGGGATCTTCGCCGCTTTCGGTCCGCAACGAGCGATTGATCAACCTGGAAAAGGACCTGGCGGACGCCAACGCCAAACTGGCGGCGGCCAAAGAGCTCTTCGGTGTGAATCATCCGGACGTGGTGGCGCAAAGGGCCATCATCGACGCCCTCCAGCGGCAGAAGGCCGCGCTCGAGAGCCAGGATGCGTTGCGTCCGATTGCGCGCGGCACTGCTCCCACCAAGGTCGTCAACCCCCAGATGGAGCGCAGCCTGGAAGACATCAAAGGCGAGATCAACATCACGCAGACCGCGATCGCCAACAAGCAGGCGGCTATCGCGGAAGCGACCCTGCAGCGGACCCAGTTGGAAAAGGAAATCGGGGAGTTTCAGAAGCGGCTCGACGCGGCCCCCATCAACGAGCAGCAATACAGCTCGCTGCTGAACGACTACGCGCTGGCGAAGCAGGATTACGAAGACAAAGCCAAGAAGCAGGAGGTCTCCGAGACCGCTCAGAATCTGGAGGAGCGCAAGGCCGGGCAGAATCTGGAAGTGCTCGATCCGGCGTCCCTGCCCGACCAGCCGTCTGAGCCCAACCGCCTGGTCTGGGCGATCGGCGGCACAATCGCGGGCCTGGCGCTGGGAGTGATGCTGGCGGCTGCCCGGGAAGTCAAGGACTCCTCTCTCAAGAACCTCAAGGACGTGCGTGCATACACCAATATGCCCGTGTTGAGCAGTATTCCGCTGCTCGAGAACGCCTTGCTGGTGCGGAGAAAGAGGCGCATGGTGTGGCTCGCGTGGTCGAGCGTGGTCATCGTGGGTGCGGTCCTGATGACCGGGTCGATGTATTACCATTACACGCGGCTCTGAGCGCGCGGCTCGCGAAGGCAGAATCGGAGAATAAGAGTATATGAGTCGGGTACATGATGCGTTGCGGCGGGCGGAACTGGGCGGACTGGCGTTCGGGGAAGCCGCCGCGGAAGCACGAGCCGAGGCCGGCGGAGGCGTGCCGGATGGGGACCTGATGGGCGGTCCTGCGACGGCCCTGCCGCAGGTCCGGTTGAACCTCCATGCCGCCATGCTCGGCGAAGTTGCGCCCGTTGCTTTTGAGCCGGCTCCGGAATCGCACCTTCTGAACCTCAACAATTCGCACGAAACTCCCGCGGAGGAGTTCCGCACGCTTCGTACGCGTCTGAACCATCTGCAAACTCTGCAGCCGCTGCACACGGTGATTGTGACCAGCCCCTCGCCGGCTGAGGGAAAGACATTTTCCGCCATCAACCTGGCGCTGGCGCAGGCACATCTTTCCGAAACCGCCGTGCTGCTGGCGGATTTCGATCTGCGCCGCCCGATGATCCACAGCCTGTTTCAGATCGAACGGGCCCCCGGCCTCTCCGACTACCTGTCGGGCCAATGTGCGTTTTCGCAGGCCATGCGCCGGATCGAGGGCATGAACCTCTATGTCCTTCCGGCCGGCTCCCCGGTCAAGAATCCCCTGGAATTATTGAATATGCGCCAGTGCAAGGCTCTCTTCGAAGAGTTGCCGCGCCTTTTCAACTGGGCGATTTTCGATACGCCGCCGCTGCTGTTTTCGGCCGATGCGAACCTGCTCGCCACGCTGGCCGACGGCACGGTCCTCGTGGTGAAGATCGGAAGCACCACTTTCGACAACGTCACCCGCGCCATGCAGTCGCTATGCGAGAACAACGTGCTGGGCATCGTAGCCAACGGCGCGCGCGCATCGGAACTGTACAGCAAGTATACGTACTACTACTCGAAGTCTGAGTAGGGTCAGTCTCGCGCCGGTTTTACCCATACCTTGGCGGCGGCGGCCCGGTCGATACAGATCCGCCTGGCGCCCGATTGCATTTCGATCTGCTGCCCCGGCGAGACGAGGCGCAGGCGCACGCCCGGCCGGATACCGGACTGGTCCAGCCGTTCTAGCAGGGCGCGATCCCGCTCGAAGACGCTCACCACATCCAGTCGCTCACCGGGACCGGCCTCGTCCAGCGGCTTGAGCCCGCGGCGTCTCCGCTGGCCAGGCGAATCCATCCCCACGATGTTGCCGTGGGGGCACACTCCGCCGGTCCCCAGTTTTTCGATCAGCTTGTGTTCGAAGTCGGCGGAGACGGCGTGCTCCAGTTGCTCCGCCTCGTCGTGAACCTTGTACCATTCCAGGCCGAAGATCTCGGTGAGCATCCGTTCGATCAGGTGATGGCGGTTGAGCAGGCGGCTGGCGATTTCGCTTCCGGCGGGCGTCAGCGCGATCTGGCCTTCCTCTCCCACCGAGATCAAGGCATCGCGTTTCAACCTGCGGATCGCCATGGTTACCGCCGGCGCCGACACGTTCAGCCAGCGGGTGAGGGTCACCGCCTTCACCGTTTCTCCCTCCGACGCGGCCTCGGCGATGGCTTTGAGGTAGTTCTCTTTGGAGATGGTAATTCGCACGCGGGCTAACCACGATTGTACAAGGGCGCGGCGGGCTCCCGCCTCATTCCGCGGTCGCGCCGCCGTCCACCGCGATCGTCTGTCCCGTGATATAGGAAGCAGCGGCGGAAGCCAGAAACACGGCTACGCCTTTGAGTTCTCCGGCACGGCCGACGCGGCCCATCGGGATGCGCTTCTCGATCGCGGCCTGGTGCGCTTCGAGCACCCGTTCCGTCATTCGAGACGGGAAGAATCCGGGCGCAATGGCGTTCACACGGATGCCGTGGGGCGCCCACTTCACCGCCAGTTCGCGGGTGAGAGCGATCAGCCCTCCTTTGGAGGCGACGTAGCCGGCCGAATGAATGGATCCGGGCATGGCTCGCAGTCCGGCAATCGAGGCCACATTAATGATCGACCCGCTTTGCTGCCGGATCATTTCCTTTCCCGCCGCCTGGGACATCAGAAACGCTCCCGTCAGGTTGACGTCGACGACGTTGCGGAATTTCTCAGCCGGCATCTCTTCGGCGGGGCTGGCCCAGGTGATTCCGGCATTATTCACGAGGATGTCGATTCTTCCAAAGGAGGCAAGAGCCAGGCGCACCGCGCCGGCCGCGGCCAACGGGTCGGAGACATCGCAGACCATCCCCTCGCACCGGGCCCCCAGCTCCTGGAGGCGCGCCACCGCCGGGCGCAACCACTCGTCGCGCCGGGCCAGCAGCACCAGCGAGGCGCCTGCCTCCGCCATGCCTCCGGCGATCTCCTCGCCCAATCCCCGGGATCCACCGGTGATCAGCGCTACCTTTCCGGCCAGGTCGAACTGTCGGTTCGCCATCTCGAATCCATAGTACTAAGGAATCGCTCGTACATCTCTGCGAGGTCCGTGGGCCTACACTGGGCTCAGGAGCTAAACCTATGATGCGGAATTGGTTCTGTCTGGCGCTGCTGACGTTGGGGACCGCCGCAGCCGCTGCGGACCGCCCCGACCTGAATGGTACCTGGAAGCTGGACCTTGCGAATAGCCAGCCCGGAGAGGAAAAGTTGCAATCGGAGACGCTCCTCATTCACCAGTCGGAGGACCGCGTTACGATTGCAGACAACCAGGCGACTCCCGACGGAAAAGAGAAGAAGATCGACATCCAGTGCAACACGATGGGCAAGGAATGCAAGCTCAAGGAAGGCGCATTTTCCCTCTGGTACAACGGCCCCGTGCTGGTCGTGATTCAGACCCACGGGGACGATGCTGTGACGAAGCGCCGCCTGACGAGGTCGCCGGACGGCAGCAAACTCACCATGGAAGTGATTCACATCGTGCCGCCGAACAAACCCGCGGAGAAGTACAGCTTCGTGAAGCAGTAACCCGGGCTTTCGCTGCTCCGCAACTGAGCCGATTGGGCGGACGCGGGGCTAGGCGCCGGCCCAGTCGTAAAGCGCGACGCCCCGTTGGCCGATATGCGGAGATGAGGTCTCCACCTCAGAGGTGCGTCGTTGCCGCAGGAGACTTATTCCCGCTCGATTGTCGCCCGGATGCCGTCCGTCCGTCCGGCTGATGTCGAGCGCGCCGGGTCGGTCGCAGCCGTTGAGGAGTCCACCGATGCCGTCGTCATCACGGATACTACCGGGAAAATTCAGTACGTGAACCTGGCTTTCACTGCGATGACGGGGTATAGCCGCGAGGAAGCGGTCGGACAATACCCGCGCATTCTCAACTCGGGCCGTCAATCGCCTGAGTTCTACAAAGAACTCTGGGATGTCGTGACCTCCGGAGGGGTCTGGCACGGAGAGTTGATTAACCGCCGGAAAAACGGGACCTTTTACACCGAAGAGATGAGAATCATGCCGGTTCGGGGCTCGCACGGCGAAATTGTCAGCTACATGGCGATCAAACAGGACCTGACCGAGCGCCGGGCGGCCGAAGAGGCCCAACGATTTCTGGCGTCGATTGTGGAGTGCTCGGAAGATGCCATTGTCGCCAATACGCCAGCCGGGATTATCCTCACCTGGAACCGCGGCGCGCAGGCTCTCCTGGGATACTCCGCCGAAGAGGCCATCGGGCGCAGCGTGGCGATGCTGATCGCACCCGAGCATCACAATGAGGTAGCGCCGTTCCTCGAGCAGGTGTTGAAGGCCAAAGGCGGCTGCCACCGCGAGGATGTTCTGGTACGGAAAGACGGGAGCAGGGTCAGTGTATCGGTCACCGCGAATTCCATCCCGAATTTCGCCGGGGAAGTGGTGGCTATCGCGGCCATCATCCGGAACATCACGGAGAGAAAACAGGCGGAGGAAGCACTGCGTGAAAGTGAAGACCGCTTCCGAATCATGGCCGATAGCTGCCCGACCTTGATGTGGGTGACCAACGCCGAGGGCGGAGTTCGATTCGTCAACCGGACATACCAGGAGTTTTTCGGGACGACTTACGAACAGGTGGAGGGGGGCGGGTGGCAGCCGCTTCTTCACCCGGACGATGGCCCGGCTTACATCGAGGAGTTTCTGCGTGCGGTCGAAGAGCACAGCCCTTTCCGTGGCGAAGCGCGGGTCCGGCGCGGCGATGGGGAGTGGCGGTGGCTCGCGTCGTACGCGGAGCCGCGCTTGTCGCCGGCAGGCGGGTTCCTGGGTCACGTCGGCCTCAGCCTGGACATCACCGAGCGGAAGGATGCGGAGGATGCCATTCGCCGCGGCGAAGAGAAGTTCCGCCAGCTGGCCGAGAACATTCGCGAAGTCTTCTGGATGATGAACCCGGACGCCACGGAGATCCTGTATGTCAGTCCTGCCTATGAACAGATTTGGGGCCGTCCCTGCGAAAGCCTTTACCGGAACCCGATGGACTGGCTGGAAGCCATCCACCCGGATGACCGGGCTCGCGCGCACCGGTTGTTCGAGAGGCAGATGGCCGGAGCGAATCTTGGCTCGGAATACCGCATCCGGACGCCCGACGGCCAGGAGAAGTGGATCCGGGACCGGGGATTTCCCGTTTGCGACCAGTCCGGACGGCTGATTCGCGTGGCGGGAATCGCCGAGGATATCACCGAGCGGAAGCGCTACGAAGAGGCGCTGGTCCGCGCGCGCGAGGCGGCGGATGCCGCCAACCTGGCGAAGAGCCGCTTCCTGGCCAACATGAGCCACGAAATCCGCACGCCCATGAATGGCGTGATCGGCATGCTGCAGTTGTTGTTGGATACGGACCTCACGTCGGAGCAACGTGAATATGCCGGCGTGATTCAGACCTGTGGGCGCACGCTGCTGGCTCTCATTGACGACATCCTCGACCTGTCCAAGATTGAGGCTCGGAAGATCACGCTTTTGCACGAGGACTTTGACCTGCGCCGCACCGTCGGTGACGCCATGGAGACCCTGGCCGGCCAGGCGAAAGCCAAGGGACTTGCTTTTAGCTGGCGGGCGGCCCCGGAGACCCCCTCGCTTCTGCGCGGCGATCCCCACCGTCTACACCAGATTCTGCTCAACCTGGCCGCCAATGCCATCAAGTTCACCGAACGCGGCGAAGTAGCGGTACAGGTAGGGCTCGAGAGCCGGGAGGGCGGCACGGCGACGCTGCGCATCGCCATCTCGGACACGGGTATCGGGATTCGGCCGGACCAGGCCGACGCGTTGTTCTCGCCTTTTGTTCAGGCGGACGCATCCACCACACGCAAGTATGGCGGGACGGGCCTGGGGCTGTCGATCTCCAAGCAACTGGTCGAGGTGATGGGCGGGAGGATCGGATTCGACAGCCGGGTGGGGGAAGGCTCCACATTCTGGTTCACCGCGGTATTTGATGTGCCGGCTGAGCCGGGGCCGGCGCCCGCAATGGAGGGGCCGGAGGGCATCCAGGCGCCGGGGAGGTTGGCGGGGGTGCGGCCGGGTGCGCGCATCCTGGTGGCGGAGGATCATCCGATCAACCGGCGCCTACTCCTGGCGCAGCTCGAGAAGCTCGGGTGCCAGGCCCGCGCCGTCGCCAGCGGCGCTGAAGCGGTCGAAGCCCTGGAGCGGGAGAACTTCGACCTGGTGCTGATGGACTGCCAGATGCCGGGGATGGACGGCTTCGAAGCGACGCGACGCATTCGCGGGTCGGGAACTCTGGGCCTTCCGATCGTCGCCGTTACTGCCGATGCCATGGCGGGCGATCGGGAGCGTTGCATCCGCGAAGGGATGAGCGACTATCTTTCGAAGCCCGTCGAACTGTGCCTGCTCGCGGAGGTGCTTGCGAAGTGGCTTCCCGAACCCGGTTACTTGCGCGCCACGAGCACGCGCGACGGGTAGAAGATCTGGCGCACCGTGCGGTCGTGCAGCACTTCGAAGCGGACTGCCTCGATGAGTTGCGGCACGCGCTGCTCGATCTGCCGGCCCCAGAACGCCGGCGCGACTCTCCCGAGCACTTTGTAGACCGCGTTGAACACCTCGGTGTTCTGTCCGATGAGCACCAGGGTCAGGCTGCCGCGGTCCCGCAGGATCCGGCGGAATTCGCGGAGAGTGCTCACGATGTCCTCGTTCGAGAGCAACTCGAGCAGGTAGCAGCAGAAGATCGCATCGAAGCTCTCGCTGCGGAACGGCATGTGGCGCGCGTCCACGGCCTGGCAATCGGTTCGCGTGCCCGGAAACCGGTGCCTCGCCGCGCGCTGCGTGCGGGCCGCCATGTTCGGGGAAAGGTCCACTCCCACGGTGGCCCCGCTGCGGTTGGCCTTCACCAGCCGGCGGAACATCTCACCGCTGCCGGTAGCGACTTCGAGGACCTTCATGCCATCCCGAAGCCCCGAGGCCTCCAGCGCACAGCGGTGCGCGCGGGAATGGAAGAGCATGGTGGAAACCGGGTAAACCGCCGCCAACCGGTCATAAACACGCCGGGTTCGTTCGGTCAAGGTTGCTGGCAAACCGTTAATGGGCCAAGCCCCCACGGATTCTTCGGTTCTATTCAAGCCATTCTCCTGGGCTAAACTCACGAAACCGCCGCCATGTCCGTCTGCAATTCGGGCACATCGATCTGGATGCGGGTACCCCGGCCAGGCTGGCTGTCGATCCACATGCGGTACTGGTTGCCGAACAGCACCTTCAGACGCTCGTTCACGTTGCTGACACCAATACCGTGGTCGAGAACGCTGGAGAGCTTGGCTTCGGGTATCCCGACCCCGTCATCCTCCACCAGCAGGTGCAGCTTGGAATCGTGGCGGCGCGTCTCAATGCGGATCGTTCCTCCTTCCACTTTGCTGCTCAAGCCATGCTTGATGGAATTCTCCACCAGCGGCTGTAACAACATACTCGGTACGAGCATATCCAGCGTATCATCCGCCACGTCCTTTTCGAATCGCAGTTTGTCGCCGAATCGCACCACTTCGATCGAAAGGTAATCCTCGATAAAACTCAGCTCGTCGCGAAGCGTGCTGAAGTTCTCGTGTTTGCGCAGCAGGCGGCGCAGCACTTTGGAGAGCCGGACCACCATGACGCGGGCTTCATTCGGATTGGTCCTGATCAACGAAGACACCGAATTGAGGGTATTGAACAGAAAATGCGGATTGATCTGGCTGGTGAGGGCCGCCAGGCGCGCTTCCACCAGCAGCCGGCCCTGCTCTTCGAGCTTTTTCTCGTTGCGCGCGCTGTTCCAGATTTTGAGCGGGATGGCTACCGAAAGCAGTGTTGCGAGATAAACGGCCGCGATCGCCAGGGGATGGGGAGACGGCTCACCCGGCAGCGGACGCGTGAGATCGAACACGTCTCCCTGCGCCGAAAAGTGAATCAGTCCGCGGCGCAGGGCTTCCGCCACCAAAATTCCCGCGAACAGCAGCAGGTGAAACGAGGCCCGCCGGTAGTTCTGGCTCTCCTTGAAGAACCGGTAGATGTTCAGGTCGGGCAGCGGGGAAAAACGCCAGATCTCTTCCGGGTCTGAGGCCAGGTCGCGCAGCACCCCGCCGAAGACGCCGATGCCGGCCAGCAGCGGCATGGTCATGTGCTCATGGCCGAATACCGCCGGGAGCGCGATCAGCACGCCGGAAAGGAGCCCGGTGACATATCCCCCCAGGATCCCGGCGAGCAGGCTGCCTTCCATTCCCAGGTCGGCGGCGCGGTAGGCGGGAACCAGCACTCGTGTTGCGACGCTGGCGGCGAAGACTACGGAAAGCCACAATGAGAGCGCCAGCCGCTGGTTCAGCGTGCGGTTCTCCATCATCAGCATCGACTTGAACGTGTTGGACCGCGCCAGTACGCTCGCGATGGAGGCCATCACGCCCAGCTTGAGCAGCAGGGGGACCAGGTAATGTTCCAACATTCGCTGTCGCAAGCCATTATAATGGAGGGACTAAGGTTCCCAAAGCCAGGCAATGAAGAATTCCACGGCGCTGCGGCTTGCGAAAGTGGCCGAAGCGGATTTTCCATCCCAGTTCGGCTTCTTCCGGATCTACGGCTTCGAAGGCCGGGATGACGGGCGCCTCGAAGAGGCGGTCGTACTCAAGATGGGTTCGCTCGAAGAAGGCGGCCCTCCCCTGGTCCGCATTCACTCCCAGTGTCTGACCGGTGACGTTTTCCACAGCCTGCGGTGCGACTGCCGCGCCCAACTGGAGATTGCGCTCAAGACGATCGCCGCCGAGGGGCGGGGGCTGCTGATTTACGAGCACCAGGAAGGGCGGGGCATCGGACTTCTCAACAAGCTGCGCGCCTACGAACTGCAGGACGCGGGAGCCGATACGGTGGAGGCCAACGAACGCCTCGGTTTCGACCCGGACCTGCGCAGCTACGAACTGCCCGGCGCGATTCTGCAATATTTCGGTTTGAAAGAGATCCGGCTGCTCTCGAACAATCCCGAAAAAGTGCGCGCCGCCGAAGATGCCGGCGTCAAAGTGGTGGAGCGGGTACCCTGCCTGGCCGACGTGCTCGATACGCGCGAGGCCTATCTCCGCACGAAGAAAGAAAAGATGGGGCACATGCTGGAAGGCCTTTAAACAATTTCCGGCGAATCTGTAGAGCCATCGACAAATCCCGCGGCGCCCGGCGTATCGTTTTACCGTTTTCCCGCGTCCTAATATCGTGTTCTGCAGCTTGCTGCATTACACTGGATCTTAAGGAATGAAATTTGCGCCCCTCCTCCTTGTGAGCCTCATCGCCACTGGTGAGGCTGCAACTCCGGACTATTTTGTTCCGGAGCACCAGATCGCGGGCATCGGAGTCGCACGCGACGGGATCTCTCCGGAGCTCCTCGAAGCGCGCGCGAACCTGATGATCCAATCCCAAACCTTCAGTATTCTGCGTGATCCCCAGGCCCTCCCCGGGGCAAGACGCATCACCGGCGATCGACGCCTGCAATCGATTTTCCGCTCCGCCGCGAGGTCGAGCGGTCTGCCGGCGACCTTGATCGAGGCCATCGCCTACCTGGAAAGCTGGGGCGATGCCAGGGCCGAGAGTCCCGCGGGGCCGAAAGGCATTATGCAGATATCGGCTGCCACGGCGCGCGTCATGGGGCTCAGACTGGTGCAGCGCAAACGATACCACGTCACGCGGCAAAGGGTGCTGGTCACCAGCAGGAGAAAAGGCCGGAAGGCGCGGTACCGCACCGTCACTCATCGCACGCCGTATTATGTCACCGTGCGGGACGACCGTCTGACGCCCTCGCGCGCCATCCCGGCCGCGGCCAGGTATCTGGCGGGCATGGAGCAGAAATTCGGCGGCCGTGACTGGGCTATCTTCGCCTACCACTGCGGCCAGGGATGCGTCACCCAGATGATGAATCTGACACGGAGCGCCCGAGGAATTCCGTACAACGACCTCAGCGTGGCCCGCATGTTCTTTTCTTCAAGCCCCGCCTGGAATCACAACCTGTACGAAGCCATCCAGCAGGAGATGGAGCGCGACTGGTCGCCGACCTATTATTTCCGTGTGAAGCGCGCCGAACAGTTGCTGGCGCTTTACCGGAGCGACCCTTCGGAGTTCGCTTCGCTGGCCGCCGAGTTCCGCAGCGATTTCACGACGGGCTCGGAGCGCGCACCGCACCGGCTCTCGGTGTGGCTGAAGCGCGCCGACATGGTCTTCCGCAACTGCGACGACATCCGGGCCGACCAGGGCAGAAGGCTCGCGAAAGCGATCGACCGGCCGGACTACTACGGATACACACTGCGGATCTCGCCGGACACGCCGTCCGACCTGGTCTACTTCGAGCAGGCCTCGCCCGCGGCGCTCGGAGCGCTGACCTATATCGCATACGAAACTCGCAGGCTGTATCTGGCCATGGGTGAGAGCGCCGGGCAATTCCGCCCGCTGGAGGTCACCTCGCTGGTAGAGCCGGAAGATTTCGTGAAGCTGACGGGCGCGCGTGAAGGCGAGGCCCACTGTTCCGGCCAGGTGTTCGATATCGACTACTCGACGCTCCCTAGCAAGGAACTGGAATGCCTGCGCTTCGTGCTCAACGATCTGGGCTGGGACGGCTACCTCGGGTTTGTTGAAGACGGCCGCGCCACGCTGCACATCGGCTGCTCGCCCACTTCGCGCGATTTTTTCGCCACGGTGTTTCAGGAAGCCGTGGGAAGTCCCGCCGTCAGTTCTATCCTAGGCACTGGGCCGGTGCAATAACGGTAGGGTAGGCCTCCCGGCCTGCCCACGTGCCTTGTCTGCTTGATCACTCGTAGTGCAGCGCTTCGAGCGGCTCGATCTTTGCCGCGCGGCGCGCCGGAACCAGCACGGCCACCACGCCCACCGCGATCATCAGCGCCGGCACTCCCACGAACGTTACGGCATCGGTCGCACTCACGCCGTAGAGCAGGCTGGCGGTGAATCTCGTGAGCGCCAGCGAAAGCCCGACCCCGATCGCCAGCCCAATGCCCAGCAGAAGCATTCCCTGGCCGGTGATCAGCCGGAGCACCCGCCCGGGCCTCGCGCCCAACGCCATGCGAATCCCGATCTCACGAGTCCTGGCGCGGGTGGCGAAGCTCATCACTCCGTATAAGCCCACCGTGGCGAGGATCGCACCCACGGCTCCGAAGATTCCGAGCAGCGTGGCGCAAAGCCGGGGCAGCAGCAGCGACTTATCGACATGCTCCTGCATCGTCTCGGTGTTGAAGACCGGCAGATTCGGATCGAGCGAGTGAATCGCGTTCCGCATGGCGGCGGCCAGCGGACCAGGCGCGGCGGCGCTGCGAGCGACTACGGTGATTCCGTAGAAGCTCATGGCCTGCTCGGGCTTGGGCTCGAGGAACAGGTATGCGGCAGCGGCGCGCTCCTCGCCCAACGTCCGGGATTTGGAGTTCTTCACCACCCCGATCACCTGGTATTGTTGTTTTCCGGCGCCCGGAGGGCCTTCGCACTCGAGCTCCTGGCCAAGGGGATCCTGGCCGGGAAACATCTTGCGCGCCATCTCTTCGTTGATGATCAGGGCCGCGGCGGTATCCCGGCGGAGGTCGAAATCGCGGCCCCGGAGAACCGGGATCCCCAGGGCGTTGAAGTAGCCGGCTCCCACCGTGTAGACATCGGCCGAAGTCTCCTCCTTGCCGCCCCGCTGCTTGAACCCGAATGACGTGCCGCCGATGCTCAGCGGAATGCTGTCGACGAACGTCACCGCGGTGACGCCCGGCAACGCCGAGACGCGCTCCCGGACCTGCGCTACGAACTGGCGCGACTTCTCCGGCGAGTAGTGATGCAGCTTCGGGTCGACCGCCATCATGAGGATGCCGTTGGTGCGCATGCCCAGGTCGACGGAAGAGGCGTTCTGCAGGCTGCGCAGGAACAGTCCGGCTTCCACCAGCAACACCAGCGAGAGCGACACCTGCACCAGCACCAGGATGTTGCGGATCCCGAAGCGGCGTCCGGGGCCGAGCGCCCGCGATTCGTTCTTGAGCGCGCTCACCAGGTCGGTGCGGGTGGCGCGCAGCGCGGGTGCGAGGCCGAACGCGATCCCGGTGGCCACCGCGAGCGCGGCCGTGAACAGCGCCACTCGCAGGTCGATGTGAAACTCGAACCCGAGGGGAATGGGGAAGGGAAGGCGGAAACCGGCAATGGCGCGGACCGCCGCCGCGGCGATCGCGAAGCCCAGGCACGCCCCGACCAGGGCCAGCAGCACGCTCTCGGTCAGCAGCTGGCGCACCAGCCGCCAGCGCCCGGCGCCGATCGCCAGCCTCACGCCGATCTCTCTCTGGCGGACGGTGGCGCGCGCCAACAGCAGGCTGGCCACGTTCACGCAGGCGATCAGCAGCACGAGTCCGACCACCGTCATCATGACTGTTGCGGCGCCCAACGCCTGCGTCGCCTCGATTCCCGGCAGCGCACCCGCTTTGCCGAGGGTGATTGCCGGCCGGGGCTTTTCCCCCTTCCGGTATTCCTGCTCGAGGCGGCGCTTCACGGTGTTGACGGCGGTAACTGCCTGCTCCCGGCTGGCGCCGGGGTTCAGGCGGGCGAGCAGGATCAGCCACTGGGCGTTGCGCTGCTTGCGCAGGTCCGCGGGCCGCATGTCGGGCATCAGTTGATCGGCCATCGCCAGCGGCGCCCAGAACTCGCTCACAAACCCGCGGTCCATGCCGTGGAAGCCCGGCGCTGTCACCCCGACCACCGTGTACTTGCTGTTGTTCAGGATGACGTCGCGGCCCAGGATTCCGCGGTCGGCGCCGAACCGGCGGCGCCAGAGCGCATCGCTCAGCACCACCACCGGGCTCTTGCCGGGTTGATCCTCTTCCGGCAGGATGCCGCGCCCGAGTTGCATCGGCACGCCGAGCATCGAAAAGTACGCCGCATCGGCCATCTGTCCCCAGACCCGCTCTGGTTCGCCCGTACCGCCAACGCTCGCCGGCACCAGGGGGAAGTGCGCCGAGACCCCCTGGAAAACGGACTTCGTCTGGTCGCGATAGTCCACGTAATCGAGCCAGGAGAAAGATCTGCTGTTCGCGAACGAAACCAGCCGGGTGGGGTCGCGCACCGGCATTTCCCCAAGCAGCAGCGTATTCACCATGGTGAATACCGTGGTGTTCGCGGCGATCCCCAAGGCAATCGATACGGCAACCGCGGCGGTAAACCCGCGCTGGTTCGCGAAGCTGCGCAGCGCGAAACGGACGTCCTGCCAGGTAGTCGATAGCATGAATTCGTACCTTCCTATCTGGAAACGGAGCAACGGAGCGGAAAGTTCCGTCCGGCGTGGTAGACTGGCGGCGAAAATACGGAGGATAACGCCATGAACGGCAACGGGATTCGCCACGTCTTCGTCCTGATGCTCGAGAACCGCTCGTTCGACCACATGCTGGGGTTCTCCAACCTCTCGGGCATCGATGCCGAAACCGGCGCGATCACCAGCGTGAACGGGCTCAGCGGCGACGAATCCAACACCTACAACGGTCTGACATTCCCGGTCTCGACGCCGGCCGCCTTCGCCCAGCCGGTGGACCCCGGCCACGAGTTCCCGGATACCCTGCTGCAACTCTGCGGGCCGGGCGCCGTCTACCCGAAGGGCGGCCCCTATCCCGCCATCAATCACAGCGGCTACGTAGCCTCTTATGTCGCCAATGGCGGGATCGCCGATCCGGGCGAGATCATGCGGGTTTACAACCCCAGCCAGCTCCCGGTGCTGAATGCGCTTGCCTCGGAGTTTGTGGTCTGCGACAACTGGTATTCCTCGACGCCCGGCCCGACGTGGCCCAACCGCCTGTTCCTGCACGCCGCCTCCTCGGCCGGCCTGGACCACAGCCCGAGCACGCAGGAGATCGTCGGCTGGGAGACCCTCGACGGACTGAGCTTCCGTAACGGGACGATCTTCGATGCCCTCGCGCAAAAGCAGGTCACCCGCCGCCTGTACGCCGGCGACGACTTTCCGATGGTGGCCGCGCTGAAGGGCGTCAGCCTGTGCGATGTCCGGCCTTACCATTCTTTTGGCGGCGACTTATCGCAGCCTGCCTATCCCTACTCGTATATCTTCATCGAGCCGAGCTACAACGTGCTGGGCGATTACCGCTGCAGCACTTCGCAACATCCTCTGGACGATGTAACCCGCGGCGAAGCGCTGATCAAATCGGTCTACGAGACCATCCGCAACTCGGCCTTCTGGGAGGACAGCCTATTCATCCTGACCTGGGACGAGCCGGGCGGTTTCTACGATCACGCGATCCCGCCGCCGGCCACGCCCCCGGGAGACACCGGCCTGGATGACGATTCCAACCGGTACGGCTTCGCCTTCGACCTATACGGGCCGCGCGTACCGGCGGTGATCGTCTCGCCGCGTATTCCGAAGAACCTGGTGGATCACCGGGTCTACGACCACACCTCCGTGCTGGCCACCCTCGAGCGGCGATTCGGCTTAGGCCCTCTGACCGGACGCGACGCCGCCGCGCGCGACCTGCTGTCCCTCGTCACGCTGGATACGCCGCGCCAGGATACGCCGCGGACGCTGCCCGATCCGGCCGATTCCGGGGTGCCGGGATGCCCGCCGGTGGCTTTGTTCGACCCGCTCGCGACGGCCGCCGCAACGGCCGCGTCGATTGCTGGAAAGTTCGACGTCGCCAGCCCCGACGCGCACGTGAAACCCGGCAACCTGGCCGGTACGCTGCAGGCGGCCCTGCGGCAGGAACTGGCCTCCGCCGCGCCGGAACTGCGCACGCAGGTGCTGGCGCAATTCGGCGCGATCCGGACGCACGCGCAGGCTGCCGACTTTCTGGGGAAGGTGCGCGCCGGGCTGAAGACGGCCCAGAAAGCGTAAGGGCGCGGGCAAGCGCCTGCGCTATCCTGATCGCTTGGCCCAATGGCTCACCGCGCTCTCCGTGTACTTCCGCCGCCGGCGCATGCTGCGGTTCGCGCGCGAATGCTCCGTCACGCCGGATACCCGCATCCTCGATATCGGCGGCACACCCGACTGCTGGAACCTCCTGCCGGTCTGCCCCCGCCTGGTGCTGCTCAACACTCCGCGGGCCAAAGACGATCTCGCCTCCGCCGCCGCCTGGGTGGCGGGCGACGGCCGCGCCCTGCCGTTCCGCGACCGCTCGTTCGACCTCGTCTTCAGTAACTCCGTCATCGAGCACGTCGGCGACGCCGCCAGCCAGCGCCGGTTCGCCCGCGAGGTCGCGCGCGTCGGCCGGGCCTATTGGGTCCAGACCCCCAACCGCTGGTTCCCCGTGGAGCAGCACCTGTTCACTCCATTGGTCCACTGGCTGCCGCGGGCCTGGCAACGTGTGCTGGTTCCACGGGTTAACTTCTGGTCGCTCCTCGTCCCCGTCTCGCCCGACCGGCGCCGCTTTTACATCGACCACTATCTTTCGGATGTACGCCTGCTGGGACCCTCCGAGCTGCGCGCGCTGTTTCCGGGCTCGCGCGTGCTCCGGGAGCGCTTTCTGGGCCTCACCAAGTCCCTGATAGCGCTATCGCGGCATGGCGAATCCGGCTAAGATATGGCACAGCGATGAACATCACTGAGATTTTCATTCGCCGGCCGGTCATGACTACGTTAGTCATGAGCGGAATCGTCCTGTTCGGCGTTGCCGGGTATCGCGGATTGCCAGTGAGCGATCTGCCGAATGTCGATTTCCCGACCATTTCGGTGAACGCCGGCCTTCCCGGTGCGAGTCCCGAAACGATGGCGGCCTCGGTAGCGACTCCCCTGGAGCGCCAGTTCTCGACCATCCCCGGACTGGATTCGATGTCCTCGACGAGCACCCGGGGCAGCACCAGCGTCACTCTTCAGTTCTCCCTCGACCGGCCTCTCGATGCCGCCGCGCAGGATGTGCAGGAGGCCATTGCCATCGTGCAGCGCCGCCTCCCCTCGGGCATGCCCAATCCGCCCACTCTGCGCAAGGTCAACCCCGCCGATTCGCCCATCCTGAACTTCTCGCTGAACTCGCCCACTCTTCCGCTTTCCGTGGTGGATGACTACGCCGAAACGATGATCGCGCAGCGCATCTCGATGCTCAGCGGCGTGGCGCAGGTGAACGTATACGGCGCGCAGAAGTATGCCGTCCGCGCCCAGCTCGACCCGAACCTGCTGGCCGCCCGCGGCATCCCCATCGAGGAGGTGGAGGCGGCCCTGGCCAAACATAACGTCAACCTCCCCACCGGAACCCTGTGGGGGCCGAAGCAGTCCTTCACCGTACAGGCCAGCGGGCAGCTCGAGACCGCCGAAAAATACCGCCCGCTGATCGTCGCCTACCGCAACGGCGCGCCGGTGCGCCTGGAGCAACTCGGCCGCGTCATCGATAGCGTCGAAAACGACAAGGTGGCCAGTTGGTTCAACGACCGCCGCTCCATCACGCTGGTGGTGCAGCGCCAGCCCGGCACCAACACGGTGGATGTGGTGGACCATATCCGCGATCTGCTGCCCACGTTCCGCGAGCAGATGCCGCCCTCCGTGAATCTCGATATCGTCTACGACCGCTCGGAGTCCATCCGCGAATCGGTGAACGACGTGAAGTTCACGCTGTTGCTCTCGATCATCCTGGTGGTGCTGGTGATCTTCCTGTTTCTGCGCAATTTCTCGGCGACCCTCATCCCCAGCCTGGCCCTGCCTCTGGCCATCATCGGGACGTTCGCCGCCATGTACCTGCTCGGTTACACGCTGGACAATCTCTCGCTGATGGCTCTCACGCTCTCGGTCGGCTTCGTGGTGGACGACGCGATCGTGATGCTCGAAAACGTTGTGCGCCACATGGAGATGGGCAAGAGCCGCATGCAGGCGGCCCTCGAAGGGTCGCGCGAAATTGCCTTCACCATCCTCTCGATGACCCTTTCGCTCGCGGCCGTCTTCATCCCGGTGCTGTTCATGAGCGGCATCCTGGGCCGGCTGTTCAACGAATTCGCCGTCACCATCATGGTGGCGATTCTGATTTCGGGCTTCGTGTCGCTGAGCCTCACGCCCGTGTTGTGCAGCCGCTTCCTGAGCCCGCCGGGCGGCCGTCACAACGCTTTCTATCGCGGGTCCGAGCGGGTTTTCGAAGGCATGCGCGCCGCTTACGAGTGGACCCTGCGCGGCGTCATCCGCCACCGCTTCCTGACGATGCTCACCGCCGCCGGCACCCTGGCTGCCACCATCTTCCTGTTCGGCCTCGTGCCCAAAGGCTTCATCCCCAACCAGGACACCAACCAGCTTCAGGGCTACACCGAGGCGCCGCAGGACGTCTCCTTCGACGGCATGACCGCGCAGCAGGCCAAGGTGTCCGCTGTGCTGGCCGCCGATCCGAACATCGATGCCTTCTCTTCCAACATCGGCACGGGCGGCCCGACCACTTCCGGAAACACCGGCCGCCTCTTCATCCGGCTCAAGTCGCGAGACGAGCGCCGCCTCACCCCCGAACAGGTGATCGAATCGCTGCGCCCGAAGCTCAACGCGATTCCCGGCATCCGCACCTATCTGCAGAACCCGCCGCTCGTGCGCATCGGCGGGCAGATCAGCCGCAGCCTCTATCAATACACCCTGCAGGGGCCCGACATCCAGGAACTGTACGCCTCAGCGGTGGATTTCGAAAAGCGCATGCGCACCGTGCCGGGCCTGCTCGATGTCAACAGCGATCTGCAGATCGCAAGCCCGCTCGTCACGCTCGATATCGATCGCGACCGCGCCTCGGCCCTCGGGGTCACAGCCGACCAGGTGGAGCGCGCGCTGTATGACGCCTACGGCGCCCGCCAGGTGTCTTCCATCTACACCCCGGTCGACACCTACTACGTGATCATGGAGTTGCTGCCGAAATACCAGCTCGATCCCAGCCGCCTGGGCATGCTCTACACCAGTTCCTCGACCGGGCGCCTGGTGCCGATCTCCACCGTGTCGACACTACGGACCGGCCTCGGCCCCCTGACCGTCGCGCACCTCGGGCAACTCCCCGCGGTCACCATCGCCTTCAATCTCGCGCCCGGCGTGGCGCTCGGCGACGCCGTGGCGCGCGTGGAACAGATGGCGCGCGAATCCCTGCCCGCCACCATCCGCACCAGCTTCCAGGGAGTCGCCGCCGCCTTCCAGTCGTCGCTCACCGGAATGGGCGTCCTGCTCGCCATGGCGATCCTGGTGATCTACATGGTGCTGGGGATCCTCTACGAGAGCTTCATTCACCCCATCACGATTCTCTCGGGCCTGCCCTCCGCGGGCCTGGGAGCCCTGGCCACCCTCCTGGTCTTTCAGGACGAGCTCAACATCTACTCGTTCGTCGGCATCATTATGCTGATCGGCATCGTGAAGAAGAACGCCATCATGATGATCGATTTCGCGCTCGAGGCACAGCGCGTACACGGCTCCTCGCCCGCGGATGCCATCTTCGAAGCCTGCCTGGTGCGCTTCCGCCCCATCATGATGACCACCATGGCCGCGCTGATGGGGACGCTGCCCATCGCCCTGGGTCTCGGGGCCGGCGGCGAAGCCCGGCGCCCGCTCGGCCTTGCCGTGGTCGGCGGCCTGGTGGTTTCGCAGCTTCTGACGCTCTACATCACGCCTGTGTTCTTTATCTACATGGAGAAGCTCCGCGGCCTCCGCCACCGCACCCGGGAACAATCCACCACGGCCCTGCGTCCAACCGGGCATGTTGCAGCTTCGACCCGCGGATGAACCTCCGGCGGCCGTCGATGCCTCTCCGGTCAAGGCGAACGTCTTTCGCCTCCTGACGCGGCACTTTTTTGACCGCTTTTTCGACAAGGAATCGATCTCTCCCCAGGGCGAGCCCGAAGCCGGGGTCATTCAGACCCTGGGAATCCTCGCCGTCCCCGGCGCGTTCTTCGTCCTCCTGTTCCGCCCCCTGACCCTCATCGGGTGGTCGCTGGTGGCCGTCCGCTACATGTTCGTGCTGTATTCGATGGTCGTGATGGGCTTCATTATGGTCTTCGAGTGGGACGCGCTCTTCCCCGACCGCCGCGACTACCAGATCCTCACGCCCGCGCCCGTACGGCTGGGCACGCTCTTCCTGGCCAAGGCCGCGGCCCTCGGGATCTTTCTCGCGATTTTCCTCGTCGATATCAACTTTTTCAGCTTCTTCTTCTGGCCAGGCGTCGACGGCGGCAAAAACGCCCTCGACATTCTCCGCGCTCATGTCATCGCCGTGCTCGCCGGAGGCCTGTTCGCGGCCATGGCTGTTGCCGCGATTCAGGGACTGATCATCACCGTCTTCCCCGGCCGCCTCTACCGCCGCGTCTCGGTGGCCCTGCAGACCGTCCTCATGTCGGTGCTGGTCATGCTCTTCTTCCTGATCCCCATGATCGGCTTCTCCACCGAGTACCTGATCCGGCACAAGAGTCCCCTGCTTTACTGGTTCCCGGGCTTCTGGTTCATCGGCTTCTACGAGCAGTTGCGCCCCGCCGTCCACAATGCGCGGCTTGCCTCCCTGGGCAATCTTGCGTCCGGTGGATTGCTCGTCGCCGCGGCCATCTTCCTGCTGACCTACCTGCCTGGATACCGCCGCCACGCTCGCCGCGCCGTGGAAACGCTCGAGCCGGGCGCTTCCGGGCCTGGTCCCCTCAGCCGCTGGTTCTCGCGTGCTCTCGGCCGCACCATCCTCGGACGCCCCGTCGAGCACGCCGTCTTTCACTTCATCACGCAATCCATCACGCGCAGCGTCAAGCACCGCCTGTTCCTCGCGACCTATGGCGGGTTCGGCGCCGCCGTGGCGATTCTCTCGCTCGGCGGGGGTCGCGCGGGTCTGCTCACCCTGCCGCTCTCGCTCTCTTTTGTTCTGGTTTCCGGTCTGCGCGCGGCCTTCAATTTCCCCTCGGAGCTGCAGGCCAACTGGACCTTTCAGATCAGCGAGCTCAGCCCCGTCGAGGAGTACCTCTCGGGGACCCGCAAATGGATGGTGGTCTGCGCCATCCTGCCCCTGTTCGTACTACTTTCCCCCATGGAGTTCGCCTGCTTCCCGCCCGCCGCGGCCGCCTTCCACCTGGCCTTCGGCATCACGCTCTCGATCCTCCTGATGGAGATCATGCTGCTTGGATTCCGCAAGGCGCCTTTCACCTGCGCGCATTTTCCCGGCAAAGTGAACCTGGTATTCCTCGGCGTGCTCTATGTCTTCGGATTCACCATGTACAGCCGCACGATGGCAAGCTTCGAGCAATGGCTCGGCCAGTCTGTCGCGGCCGAACTGGCCTTCTTCACCGCCGCGGCCGCGATCCTGACGGCGCTGGCACGCTGGCGCAATCACAACCTCGCGGCCACGAAGGCTCTCGATTACGAGGATGCCGCCGACCCCATCGTCCGCACGCTGGGCCTTAGCCCGCAGTAACCCGGAGGAGAACATGCTCGAGATTCAAGGCGTCACCAAGTACTACCGCAACATCCCGGTGGTCGACCATGTCAGCTTCGCCGTCCGTCCCGGCGAAGTGACCGGCTACCTGGGCCCGAACGGCTCCGGCAAATCCACCACTGTCAAGATCATCACCGCTCTGATCGAGCCCTCGGCCGGCAAGGTGCTGCTCGACGGCCGGGATATCCGCAGCGACCTGCTCGCCTTCAAGCGCCGGCTCGGCTACGTCCCCGAAGAGGCCATCCTCTATTCGTACTTGAGCGGCCTCGAATACCTGCAACTGATGGGCTGCCTCCGCGGCCTGCCGGTCCGGCTGGTGGACCGGCGCGCCAACGACCTGCTGGAGCTCTTCGGGCTGCGTCCTCACCGCCACGCGCCGATCTCGGCCTATTCCAAAGGCATGAAGCAGCGCGTCCTGATCGCCGCCGCGCTGCTGCACGACCCGGACGTCCTGATTCTCGACGAGCCCCTCTCCGGCATCGACGTGACCTCCGCGCAGCTCTTCCGGCATCTCCTGAACGAGCTGGCCGCCAACGGCAAGACCATCCTCTACATCTCGCATGTTCTCGAAGTGGTGGAGAAAGTCTGCGCCCAGGTGGTCATCATCTACCGGGGAAAAATCATGGCCGCCGATTCGGTCCACCGCCTGCGCGATCTGATGAACGCCCCGTCGCTTGAAGAGATCTTCTCGCAACTGGTGGAACAGCGCGACCTCGAAAAGACCGCCCGTGACATTGTGGGCGCGATTTCGGGTTAAGCCCGGATCTCAGGAGCGCAGTCTGTCGAGCCTCCGGCGGCTGCGGCCGAGAGCACGGCTAGGCGCGTTTGCTAAGCTCACAGTTTAAGTATGAAACTCGCGTTTCTCCTCTTCGCGGTCGCCTCCCAGGCGCAGACACTGGTTCCCGTGGAACCGGCTCTGAACGAAATCGCCGCCACCCACCGCTTCCTCGAAACCGCCATTGCTCCGGACGGGTCCCACGTGGCCTATGTCGAAGCTTTGGGATTGCCGGGCCAATCGGCGATCTACATCGCGCCGCGCACGCGGGTTTCGGCAGGAGACGGCAAGACCGGGTGCGATGAACACTCCCTCGCCTGGTCTCCCGACGGCAAGCAGCTCGCATTTCTTTCCGACCACGAAAAGAAGGAACAACTGCAACTCTACCTGGCGCCTGCCGCCGGAGGTCCGGCGCGGCAGTTGACGCATCTGAAAGGTCTGCTTGCCGAGCCGAGATGGTCTCCCGATGGCAGGCAGATCGCAATCCTTTTCACGGAGAACCTGCCGCACTCCGCGGGCCCGCTCGATCCGGTGCCGCCCGAATCGGGCGTGCTCCAATCGCAAATCTTCGAGCAGCGGGTGGCACTCGTCGATACAACGACTGGCGCTGTCCGGCCGCTTTCCCCGAAAGACATGTACGTGTATGAATACGACTGGTCTCCCGATGGCGGCAGCATGGCCGCCACCGCGGCACCAGGCGACGGCGACGCCAACTGGTGGATCGCCCGGCTCTACACCATCTCCGTCGCGACCGGCTCCATGCAATCGATCTATAAGCCGCCGGCCAACCGGCAGTTGGCCATGCCACGCTGGTCGCCGGACGGAAAATCGATCGTGTTCATCGGCGGGCTGATGAGCGATGAAGGGTCAACTGGCGGGGACGTCTTCCTGATCCGCGCCGAAGGCGGCGCCGTGCGCGATCTCACACCCGGCATGGCGTCCTCGGCCAGTAGCATCTGCTGGCCCCGGAAATCGGCGAAGCTCTACTTCACCGAGCACTTCGACGGCGGAAGCGCCATCTCGCAGATCGACGTCGCCGCCGGCCTGACCGAACGCCTGTGGCAAGGTGACGAAAGCCTCAACCCTCCGTTCGAGGACTCGGGAATTTCGATGACCGCCGACGGATCGGCGACCGCCGTGATTCGCCACTCCTTCCAAAAACCGCCGGAAGTCTGGGCCGGCCGCATCGGAGACTGGAAGCCTGTAACCCATGAGAATCGCCTGCGCAGGCCGCAGTGGGGCGAAGCCAGGAGCC
The DNA here is from genome assembly GCA_963778675.1 of Bryobacterales bacterium. Classification (GTDB taxonomy): domain Bacteria; phylum Acidobacteriota; class Terriglobia; order Bryobacterales; family Bryobacteraceae; genus CAWCDJ01. The sequence goes on along the minus strand of CAVZVI010000011.1, from coordinate 1,326,552 downwards.
TCCACTGGACCAATGACGGCTTCCACATACAAGGCTGGCTGCTCTACCCGGGTCATTTCGATCCCAACCGCAAATACCCCATGGTGGTGGCCGTGCATGGCGGCCCGGCCTCTTCGGTGAAGCCCGCCTGGCCCAGGCCGGGTTACAATCCGGCGCTGCTCTCCCAACAAGGCTACTTCGTGTTGATGCCGAACCCGCGCGGCAGCTATGGGCAGGGTGAGAAGTTCACTCTCGCGAACGTTCGCGATTTCGGCGGCGGCGACCTGCGCGACATTCTGGCCGGAGTGGAGGAAGCCATTCGCACTGCGCCCGTAGACCCGCAGCGTGTCGGCATCACGGGTTGGAGTTACGGCGGATTCATGACCATGTTTGCCGTAACCCAGACGAATCGCTTCCGCGCTGCTGTGGCCGGCGCGGGTATCTCGGACTGGAAGAGCTACTATGGCGAGAACGCCATCGACACCTGGATGATTCCCTATTTCGGGGCGTCGGTCTACGACGATCCGGCGGTCTATGCGAAGATGTCGGCGATCGACTTCATCAAGAACGCGAAGACGCCGACGCTGGTGGTGGTGGGAGATCGCGACGGGGAATGCCCGGCGCCGCAGTCGTATGAATTCTGGCGCGGATTGAAGGCGGTGGGTGTGAAGACGGAGATGGTCGTCTACCGCAACGAAGGCCACGCGTTCCACAACCCGGCTCACCAGAAGGACGTGCTGCTGCGCATGATCCAGTGGTTCAATGAAAACCTGAAATAGCGGCAGCGCTGGTTGCGAATCCGCCGGAGCCTTATGTACGAACCTCTGCGAGCCTTCTCTGCGGGTACCCTCCGGGTGAAGGTGTTCCTGTCGAGCCGCATGGCATCGGAAGCAGCAGCGGATGCCGCCGCTGAAATCCTGCGCGACACGATCGCACAGAACGGATCTGTGCGGATTGCAATCAGCACCGGCAATTCGCAACTGCAATTCATCGACGCCCTCGTTACGGAACCTGGTATCGACTGGAACAGGATCGAGGCATTCCACCTGGACGAATATTCGGGGATTGCGGCTGCACATCCCGCCAGCTTCCGCCTCTGGGTCAGGAAGAATCTGGCCGAACGGGTCCCGCTCGCGGCCGCGCACTACCTCGCCGGAGACGCGGCCGATACCCAGGCGGAATGCCGCCGTTATGCCGCGTTGATGAGTGGCCGGAGAATTGATTTGGGATTCGTCGGAATAGGCGAAAATGGTCACATCGCTTTCAATGACCCGCACGAGGCGGATTTCGCGGACCCCAAGCCGGTAAGAGTCGTGCACCTCGATGACGACTGCCGCCGGCAGCAGGTTGGGGAGGGCCACTTCCGCGAGCTCTCCGGCGTCCCCGAGCGTGCCCTCACGCTGACGTGCCCGGCGATACTCGGTATTTCGAACCTCATCTGCTGCGTACCGGATCTCCGGAAGGCCGAAGCCGTCAAGGGGACGATCGAAGGTCCTATCTCGACAGCCTGCCCCGCATCGATCTTGCGAACCCATCCAAGCGCACAACTGTTTCTGGATGTCGATTCCGCCTCACTGCTCAACTCCTGAAAGACCTTGCACCCAGACGAAACGGCCTCGAGGAGGGCGTATCCTGGACGGGATGGATCCCTTTCCGAGTTTCGACCTTACGAACCAGATCGCCCTCGTGACTGGTGCGGCGCGCGGCCTCGGCCGCGCGATCTCCCTGGCGCTGGCCCACGCCGGGGCGCACGTCGCCCTGGGTCTGCGGGACCGCAACGCGGACGCGGGAGTGCTCGCGGAAATCCGGGCGATGGGCCGCCGCGCCATGCCTCTGCAGATGGACATGGCCGATGTCGATCAGGTTCAGAGGGCCGTCCGTGACGCCGTTGCGCATTTCGGACGCCTCGACGTCCTTGTGAACAATGCCGGCATCGCGCCGGGCAATCTCGCCGAAAACGTCCGTGTCGAGGATTACGATCTCACGATGGCCGTGAACGTCAAGGGAACGTTTTTCGCGAGCCAGGCTGCCGGACGATTCATGATCGGGCAGAAGTATGGCCGGATCGTCAATCTCAGTTCCCAGGCGGGTTTTGTCGCGCTTCCGACGGAGTCGGTCTACTGCATGACGAAAGCAGCGATCGCTCACATGACCAAGTGCCTCGCGGTCGAATGGGGCGCACACAACATCACGGTAAACGCTGTCGCTCCGACCTTCATCCGAACACCCGGCACGAGCGAGTGTCTCGGTGATCCGGCGTTCCGCGCGGACGTACTCGAGCGGATCGCGGCGCTCCACAGGATCGGCGAGCCGATGGATGTGGCGGGTGCGGTGGTGTTCCTGGCGTCCCCGGCCGCATCGCTGATCACCGGGCAGACACTGATGATCGACGGCGGGTGGACAGCGCGATAATGGTTTGGCGGACGTGGTAGAAGTGAATATGCCCATGAATCGCCGCCAACTTCTTCGAACCGCCGCAGCACTTCCGGCCGCGGCGTTCCTTCGTGCCGAATCCGCCCCGCCGTTCCATCTTCGCTCCGGCCTGGTCGCATACTCGTACCGCAAGGAACTTGCCGCCAGGTCTTTGAACTACGCGGAACTGATCCGCATGCTGGGGGACTGGGGGATCGACGGGTTGGACTGCACCGTTTACTGGTTCCCGGACACCTCCAACGAGTACCTGGCCTCGCTTCGCAAGGCGGCATTCAAAAACGGCGTCCAGATCTATAACGCCGGCGTTCGCGTGTCGTTGTGCCAGCCCACCGCGGAACTGCAGCTTGCCCAGTACGAAAACATCAAGAAATGGGTGGATGTGGCTGACCGGCTCGGCGCCAGCCATGTCCGTGTGTTCGGCGGGCAGGTCCCGCGCGGCGCCAGCGAGCCACAGGCCATCGCCTGGGCCGTAGAGGTGCTGAAGCGCGGCGCGGAATATGCGGGCAGCCGCGGAATTACGCTCGGAGTCGAAGACGATGGCGGACTCACGACGGCTGCGGGCCCGACCATCGAGATCGTGAAGCAAACCGCGTCCCCTTGGGCGGGCATCAATGCGGATTCCGGGAACCTGCGCGGGAACGGATATACGCAGTTCGCCTCGATGCTCCCCTACGCCACCAGCATTCACCTCAAGACCGAGATCGCGGGTGAGGATGGCAAAAAGGAAAAGGCCGACTGGAAGCGGCTGCTCACGATGATCGGGACATCCGGATACAAAGGATACGTCGGGCTCGAATATGAGGAGAACGACGCCTCCACGGACGTGCCGCGCCTCCTCAAGGATCTGAGGACGCTGATTCGCACGGTATCCTCATAGCCGATCCGTTTCAGTTGACCGGCTTCAGCCTGCCGCCCATCAGCTTCCTGATCTGTCCGAGCTGTTCCTGCACCTGAGCCCGGTCCGGCGCATTCGGCGCGAGGGTCATGTAGGCATTCAACTCCGCGACTGCCCCTGCGAAATCCTGCTTTTCGGCAAGCACCAGCCCCAGCAAATAAACTGATCGCGGGTTGGCGTGCCGCGGGTCCAGCCTGACCGCCACGCGCGCACTCTTCTCGGCCGCATCGTATCGCTTGAGGTTGTAGTTGGCGACCGCATCGGCGTACGAGGCCTGCGGAAAGTCCACGGGATCCAGTTCGACGGCACGGTCCAGGTATCTGGCGGACTCCTGCCAGTTCGCATCCTTCGCGGCGAGCAGACCGAGTTCCATGTACGGCGCCACCAGTTTCGGATCGGATTTCATGGCGTTCTTCAGAGCGGTGCGAGCCGGCGCAATGGCGTGCTGCTGGAGACGCACTTTCCCCAGTTCCACCCAGGCGTCGGCGTATTGGGGATAGACGGCAACCGCCTTCTCGAAATCCTTCGAGGCATCGCCGGGTTTGTTCTTCAACAGAGCTTGCAGGCCGTGCTCATAAGCCCGCCTGGCGTTTTTCGGCGCCAGCATCGAGGTGATGCTGATGGACGACCCTTCGATGCCCGCTATTCGATTGAGAACGATGATACCAATATCAGGCGTATCGGCAGCCCCGTGGTTGAACAGCTTGACGGTGTCGGAGGTAAAGCCCGCCAAACTCGCCCGCAATTCGCAATTCATCATACGGCTGCCGAAGGGGTCGGTAGCCAGGGCATTGCCGCCGCCGGCCGATTGAGCGCTGCCGAATCCGCCGGAATCGCCGTTCCGGTTGGAACCGGAGCCGGCGTCGGCAGCGTCGGCGACGATTCGATTGCGGTCATTCCATTGAAAGCTGAAACGCCCCTGGGAGTCGGTATAGGCCACCGTTTTGGAGATCCCGCTACAGACTCTCTGGATGGTGATGTTCGGCAGGACCTCCGAACCGTCCTGCATGACAACCTTGCCCGTAATATAGATGGGCCGCGAAGTATCGGACCTGATCCCCCCGCCCGAGCCCAGACCGAGGTTCGCCTGGCCGCCGGCTTGTCCACCGCCGCCGGTGGTCGGCGTCGCGCCCCCGCTGACCTGGGCTGCGATGTGAAGGACCGCGGTTGCTCCGAGGAGAAGAAACCGCGCCGAACTCTTCATTCTCGTGCCCCTCCGGTAACTGAGGTTGCCTAATTATGTCATAGATCGAAGGCGCCGGGCGGGGAACCCTTGCGGGCCAGACGCGGTGAGATCGGGCTACCGATCAGTCGAAGTGAGGGGCTGTTCCTCGCGAATAAATCGCGCAACATCCACTTCCACGAACTCTGCGCGGCGAAAATGCTTTTTCAAGTGGAAGGGCACGGTACAGTCGAAGATGGTCTTGCACGAGATTCCCGCGGCGGCAATCGACGGGCTGAATTCCGGGGACTGAGACGGATCGAGAGGATGGCAGCGGACCCCCGGGATGAACACGGTACTGACGTCTCCCTGGTATCGTGTGGTCATCGCCCATAGAACGTCGTTCGAGTCGAAGATGTTCACGTCCTCGTCCACCAGGACAACGTGCTTGAGCTCAGGGAACGCCGAGAAAGCGGTCAGGGCTGCCTGGCGCTGCCGCCCTTCGTCGCCCGGCTCTAACTTCCGAAACTGCAGGATCGCGAGAAACTTACCTCCGCCCGCCGAATGGCAGTAAATGTTTCGCAGGCGGCCGGGCATGCTGCGCTCCACCAGTTGGAGAATGCTGGCTTCGGTGGGAATCCCAGTCAGGTTCACGTGCTCTTCACCCGGGCCAATGATGGTCTGCAGGATGGGGTTCCTGCGATGCGTGACCGCCTTGACGCGAATCACAGGCAGTGCGGGTTGGGCTTTGCCGAGATAGCCCGGAAACTCGGGCATGGCGAAGCCCGTGTCGGTCTGAACATCTTCCCGGATGCGTTCGCCGGGAACGATCTCGCCCTCGATCACGATCTCCGCCCTGGCGATTGCGAATCCTTCCACCGCGACGCAGCGCACCAGTTCGACAGGACGGCGGCGCAAGCCTCCCGCGATGGTCAATTCGTCCAGGCCGAGCGGCGTTGTAGGGGGTTCGAAACACGCCGCCAAATAGACGGCCGGGTCCAACCCCATGCTGATCGAGACAGGCAGTGCCCGGCCCATCGATTCGGCTTTGCGCCGGAATACGTCGATGTGGCGGCCCGGCGCGAAATAGATGCTCAGCAGGTCCGAGCCCTGCACGCAGAGCCGGTGAATGGTGACGTCCGCTTCTCCGGTTTCGGGGTCCTGCGCACGCACGAGGCCCAGGTTGAAGTAGGGGCCGGCGTCCTGGATCGTGTTGGTCGGCGCCGGAATCAGGGTGCGAAGGTCGAACGGCGGCCGGATCACAACCTCCTGGCAAGGTGCCTGGCCGGGCTCGACGCAAACCGGCGGCCGCGGATGATTGAGGGCATCGATCAGGTCGAACGGCAGGCGGTCCACACGGCTGTTGAGCAGAAGCGCGGCGCGTTCGCGACTCGCGAGAACGCCCACGACGACCGGCATGCCGTACCCCTTCACACAGTCGAACCGCATGGCGGGGCCGGTTTTCGTGGGGGGTGCGGTCGGAGTTCCGGCGCCCACATAACGGTACACGCCAGCTAGTTCCGCCACCGGGTCCACCGGTTCGCGGGTGGCGATGAGTTGCCCGGGAATGGCGGCGAGGAATTCCAGCGCGGAGCGAAGGTCGATAATACCGGTTGCGTCCATTGCAGTTCTTTTTAGCGCAAAACCGGCCTGTGGCGCCACCTTGATGGCCATGGTCCATTGATGACAGCGGTATCGTGGCGGTGGACGGCTACCGGTAAGGGTCCGGGGCGCGGCTCTATTCTTCCCGTAATGCGGCGATGGGGTCGACGCGGCAAGCCCGGTGGGCCGGGCCGATGGTGGCGGCGACTACCGCGAGCACCAGCACGAGCGGGGCCAGGGCGAAACTCGGGGCGTCGAGCGTGGTGATGCCGAAGAGCATCGATTTGGCGTACCGGGTCAGCGCCCAGGCTGCGGCCAGACCCGCGGGAACGGCCGTTGCGGAAAGCCAGGCGGTCTCGCGCAGCATCAGGCGGAGCACATCTTCGGGGCGGGCGCCAAGGGCGATGCGGATGCCGATTTCGCGGCCGCGGCGCGTCACCAGGTAGGTCATGACGCCATAGACCCCGGCCGCGGCCAGCATGGTCGCGAGGAAGGCGAATGTACCCACCAGCAGCAGTTGGAAGCGCTGCGGAGCGAGCGAGGCGTCCAGCCGTTCCTCCATCGTGAGAGCATCGGACACGGGCTGCTGCCGGTCCACGGCGTAGACCTGCTCTTCGATGGGCCGGATTGCCGAATGAGGGTCGCCGTTCGTGCGGACGAGGATCGCCATCCTGCTGAGAAAGCGGTTGCCGGTTCCGCATGCGCACGAATAGATCAGCGGCGCCGCCTCCGCACCTAAAGAGTTGCCGCGAATGCTGCCCACCACGCCGACAATCGTGGAGCGGTTGTTCTGGCCGCTCACGATCGTTCGGCCGAGCGGATCTTCGCCCGGGAAGATCCTGCGGGCAAGCGCTTCGTTGACCACAATCGCAGTGGCCGACCCGTGAGGATCGTAACCGCGGTCGATCATGGCCTGGGGAGTTTGGCGGTAGGCATCGTGCGCATCAAAAATGCGGCCCGCCAGCAACGGGATCTCCATCGCGGCGAAGAAATCGGGGCTGACCATGGCGCCATCCGCCTGCGGCCGCTGCGCCATCGGGAGAGGCGCCCTGCCTTCCACCTGAAACATCATGCCGGTGTAAGGGTGCGCTCCCGACAGTGGGATATCGGTGGAGATGGCCGCCGAGCGAACCGCGGGAAGCCGCCGGATCCCTTGCAGAACCTCGTTGTAGAAGTTCATCTGCGCGGCGGCGGAAGCGTAACGCCGGCCCGTGAGATTCACGCGCAGCGAAACCAGATGGTCCGCGGGAAAGCCGAGGGGTAGGCGGGAGAGCTTGAGAAAGCTGCGGGCGAGCAGGCCCGCGCCGACCAGCAGCACCAGCGAGATGCCGAGTTCGCCTGCCACCAGAAGACGGCGCAGGCGTGCCGCCCCGTGACTGCCGCTTTGCGTATGTCCGGCGGATTTGAGTGTCTCCAGGATTCGCACGCCCGAGGAGGAAATCGCCGGGGCGATTCCGAAAACCAGCGCCGTGAGGAGCGTCAGGCCGAAGGTGAAGGCCAGCGTCGCGAGGTCTAGCGAAATGGCGGGGTAGCGGTCGAGGAGCAGCGGTTTGTAGCGATTCAACGCGGCGACGGCGACAGCGGCGATGGCCACGCCTGCCGCGCCGCCGGGCACGGCCAGCAGCAGGCTTTCGAGCAGCAACTGGCGGACGATGCTGGCGCGGCCGGCGCCTAGCGCGAGACGGACGGCCAGTTCGCGCTGCCGTCCGCCGGCACGCGCCAGCAGTAGGTTGGCCAAATTGACGCAGGCAATCAGCAGGACGAACCCCACCGCGCCGGTGAGCACCAGCAGCGCCGGGCGCAGATCACCGGTGATGCGCCGCTGCAACTGGGCTGCCGCCACGTCGAAGCCTTTGAGGAAGCCACCGTTGTTGAAGTCCGGAGGATACTCGCCAAGCAGATTGTGCGTCAGACGAGCCATCTCCGTATCGAGCGCCGTCTGGCTGATTCCGGGCTTTAGCCGTGCCACGATTTCCACCAGGCGCATGGGCCGGCTGGTGAGGCGGGGACGCTGCGCGGCTTCATCCATGTCGAGCGGCCGCCAAAGTTGCGTGCCGTGCGGATAGTCGAAGCCTTGCGGCATGACGCCAATCACGTTGATGGGGAGGCCATCGATCGTAATCGTCTTGCCGACGATATGGGCGTCACTGCCCAGGCGGCCGCGCCAGAACGGATAGCTCAGCACGGCGGCCGGCGGCGCCTCCGAGCCCTCTTCGCCGGAGGCGAGATAGCGGCCCAACATTGGCCGGGTACCCATGACGCGGAAGAAGGAAGGCGTCACCTGCGCGGCCAGCACCTGTTCGGGCGTATCGCCACCGGTCCAGTTCACGTTGAGGGAATCGTAAGCCGCGACATCCTCGAACACGCGATTCTCTTCGCGAATGCTGTAGTAATCGGCGCCCACCGCGATCACTGTGGCCATGCGCCCAAAACGCTCGCTGATCCAGTAGATGCGTTCCGAGCCGGGATAGGGCAGCGGGCGAAGGAGCACGGTATTGACGACACTGAATACCGTGGTGTTGGCGCCGATGGCGAGAGCCAGCGTGCCGGTGGCGGCGAGAAGGAGTGCCGGTTCGCGGCGCAAGCCGCGGATCGCGTACCGAACGCGGTCCCAGGCAGACTGGAGCATTTTCCTCTCCTCTGCCGCAATATTGTATTCGATCCAGGACCCTTATCTCTTTGGCTTTACGCTCGGCGAGTCATCGGCCTTCAGGTCCCCGAGTGCGTACTGCACGCCGGCCAGCAGATGCTCGAGCATCGGCTTCATCGCATACACGCGCTCGTCGTGGCCGTGGGCCATATAAAACACGCGCCCTTTGCCTTCACGGCGAATCCAGCTCAGGCCATAATCGTGATCTTCGCGCGGATAGTCTTCCTTCAGCTTGTCGGCTTCGCTCATCTTCGAGTAGTCGATGCTCGCCAGGACATGCAGGTTCTCGCGCGACCAGCTCCGGATGCCGAACGTATAGGTCTCGTCGTTGATCTCGAATCCGCCGCGGAACATCGCCGTCAAGGGACTTGCGGGATCGTCGATTTTGTACACGATGTGCTGCGGGTCGAGCCAGTGCCACTTAAAGTACCCGCCAATCATTTTGTTGAAGTCCGGCCACGTGCCGATCTGATGATCGGGACCGGTCTTCGGGGCCGGCCGGGCAGGAGGGCCGGAGCGGCGTGCTCCCCTTGTGCTCAATAGTATGCGCGGAAACGCGGCCCTGAAATCCTGGACGCTGACCTTGCCGGCGTGGGCCGTATCGAGCCGGTCGAACCAGGTGTCCGCGAGCGCATCCAATTCCTGGGCATCGACCGCTTTGTCGTCGTTCTTGTCGGCGGCGGCCAGGATTCCCGAGGCCAACGTCCCGCCGAACGCCGGTCCGTCGGTGGACCGGTGGTACGAGTCGGCGGCGGCATGAATGCCCGCGAGTCCTTTGCCGGAACGAACGAAATCGAGCAGCGCTTTCTTTCGAGCAGCGGTCACTTTGGGATCCGGGTCGTCCAGAAAGAACCCGGTCGTGTTATTCAGGAACACGAGATCGTATTGTTTCAGATTCTCGGCGTTGATCACGGAGGAATCGTAGCTGACCGCAGTCGTCCAGGCCCCCGTCTTAGCCCCGAGCGCCTCAACTGTTTTCGCCGCCAGCGGAATACACGAGTGAACGTACCCGGCGCATTTGCAAAGCACGAGCACCCTGCGCGGTCTGGCCGGCCTGGCGGGGGCCGAGGCCGGCAGGGCGGCCATCATCTTCGCGACGTCGTCCGGTTTCGGAGTCCGGCTCTGCGGGGGAGAGATCATCCCCATGAAGGTCGATTCCGGAAACGCGGCCTCGAGAGCGGTCGCCAGTTGCTCTTGCGTGGCGCGATCGTGGCCTCCGAGCCACGCTTTCACGGCGCCTTTCAGTTCGTCGCGAGTGACGGACCCGTCTTGGTTGGAGTCAGCCTGCTTGAAGAAATCCGGAGACTGTTGCGCCCCAACGGATGTTAAAGCAACGATGGCCAACACGGCTGCCGACGCCGGGATCAGAAGTTTCTTGGTAACGGTTCGCATGAGCTCTCCAACTTTGACCTTTTGATGTTAACGCGCTCGCGAGACCCGGTGGGAGGGCCGTTTTTCTATATAGTTTGCTAATTGGCCAAATAGTGCTAGCCTGAGAATTGATGGACGCCAAGACCCAGGCACGGCTGGCAACCCGCGCTAATGTTTTCAAAGCGTTAGCCCATTCCTCCCGGCTCCTGATTGTCGAGCAGCTTGCCCGGAAGGAACGTTGCGTCTGCGAACTGACGGAAATGATTGGGGCGGATATGTCCACAGTTTCCAAGCACCTGTCGGTGCTGAAGGGAGCCGGAATCATCCAGGACGAGAAGCGTGGGCTTCAGGTGTACTACCGCCTCAAAATGCCATGCGTGCTGCGGATTTTCGACTGCGTCGGCGAAGTGATCGAAACCAATGCAAAGGAGCAATGGGACCTGGTGAATCTGCGTTAGAGACTTAACGTGTAGCGCCAAGTCTAGTGAAAGAGAAAGCCTATGCCTCAAATTCAGATTTTAGGATCCGGATGTAAGAGATGCCATGACCTTACGGCGAATGCCGAAAGGGCGGTCCAGGAACTTGGCATCGAAGCACAGATCGAGAAAGTCACCCAGGTCCAGGACATCCTGAAATTCCAGATCCTGATGACACCGGGGCTGGTCGTCGACGGGCAGGTCAAGGCCGCCGGGCGTATTCCTTCCGTCGAAGAGATCAAGCAAATGCTCACGCCGGCCGGAGGCAACTAAATGGCCGGGCAGCGTCCCGGCCTGCTCATGTGCGTCTGCACGGGCAAGTGCCCGGGTTTCGAGAAGATGGATATCTGGGACTTCATCAACCGCGCGCGTGTGGAACTGCCGGTCGAGTTCGGCGTCATCCACCCTCAGCTCTGCGAGGTGGATGGCGACCGGTTTCTGGCCGATTTCCTCGCGGCGAAGCGGCCGCTGGTAATCGCGGCGTGCGCGCCCAACATGCAATACAAGATGTTCCGCGACGCCTTCGCCGAAAAGGGAATGGACGTCAAGTGCGACATGACTCCGCTGGACATCCGGGACATGACCACCGACCAGGCTGTCGAGAAGGTCGCTTCCGCGCTGCGCGCGATGGGGGTGGAAGAAGATGGCTGAGACGACCTTCATGGGAGTTCCACGGGCTCAGATCGCCTGGTTCCCCACGATCGACTATGACAAGTGCACTTTCTGTATGGAGTGCGACACGTTTTGCCCGCATCACGTCTTCGAGCGGCGGGAGGGCGACCGCAAACTGGCCGTCGCGAACCCGACGAACTGCGTGGTGTTCTGCCGGGCGTGCGCAAAGACGTGCGGACCGGATGCGATCTCTTTTCCGAGCAAGCCGGAAACGATCGCGCGAATCAAACAGATCCGTGAGGGAGCGGCCGCCAAATGAAGCGCGCGATTCTCTCCTGCAACGGTCTGGATAAGCCCGAGGGCTCCGTGGCGCGCGAAGTCGCGATACGCGGCGCCGCAGCCACCGGCGGCGATATCATCTGTCCCGTTCTGTTGAATCGCGCTCCGGCGCGCTACAGAAAGGCCCTCAGCGAGAGTTCGTTGATTGTTGTGGACGGATGTTCCACGCGGTGCGCGACCAGGCTTGCCGCCCGGCTGGATGCAAGGGTCGAGCGGAAGGTGCTGGTTTCGGATGCCGTCAAGGCCTCCGGCCAGGTGTTGGAATCGTCCCTCAGCCTGGGGCCGGGAGGCTTCAGTCTGGCCCAGGCCGTCGTCGACGAACTGGTCCGCAACCTCAACGCGCCCGCCGCAGACGTCGAACCGGCTGCGGATTTCGAGACGCCGGCCGAGTTCCTGATCGTAACCCACGACAAGTTCGAATTCCGGATTCCCGTCGTGGATTATGCGTTCAACGAGAACGATGTCTGGGCACGCGTATTGGACGGTGTGGCGCGCGTGGGCATCTCCGATTACATGCAACAGAAGCTGACCGACATCAGCTACTTCGATCCGCCCAAGATCGACGCTGCCGTGGAGCAGTTTGGCGAATTGGGAACTGCCGAGTCGGCCAAGGCTGTCTTCGAAATCATCGCGCCGGTCAGCGGCACGGTGGTTGCCGTGAATCCCGCCGTGATCGACAACCCCGGACTCATCAACGAGGATCCTTACGGCGCCGGATGGCTGGTGGAGTTGAGATTGACAGCCTGGCCCCAGGACCAGGAACTGCTTCTGGACCCCACCGCGTATTCCGAAACCGTCAAACGCAAGGCAGCGGAGGAATAGGAGAAAGACGACGAATGAGGAATGAGGCTGCTGAGAATTCCGTGCTGGTCATCCCGTGCAGCGGCATCGGCAAGGTGCATGGCCTGATGAGCCGCGAAGCCACCTACCTGGTGACCGGTGAGTTGGCGCCGGAAAGAACGGGTACGCTGTGCCTGGCTTTGTTGGTGAAAGGAGATTCGGAAGCGGTGGCTGCGGTGCGAAGTCACGCCTGCATCACGATCGACGGGTGCGCCAAGGCATGCTCGGAGAAGAATGTCGCCATGGCCGGCGGGCGCGTTGCCAAGGCGATCCAGGTGGCTGAAGCGTTCAGGAGCCACCGTGGCGCGAAGCCAGGCACCGCGACCGCGTTGACCGATGACGGCTGGGTTATCACACGGGAGATCGCCGAATCCGCCGCGTGCGAAGCGGCGCGTATCGGCGGCGCTGAGGAGGTTGTCCGGTGAGCGCGGAGGTCACGAAAGTCGGCATCATTTCCTGCAGCGGTGAGGCCATTCCCGAGGGGACGATCTCGCGCCTGGCGACGCGCAGAGTGCTCGAACTGTTGCGCCCCCAGGCGACGGTTACCCTCTGCTTGCCGCTTTTCCTGGCCGGAAACGAGGCCGAGAGGAACTTCGCCAAAACTCATCCGACCATCACCATCGACGGGTGCGAGAAACAGTGCGCCAAGTGGGGTACGGAAACCCACAGCGGCCCCGTCAGTTCTGCATTGGTAGTGACCGCTATTCTGGGAACCCGGGCGGCGGATTGCCATTGCTCGTGCCGCGACTCCGGGCAACCGGACAAGGAAGCGGTTTGGGCAGTCGCCGAGCGGATTGCGGCCGAGGTCGACACCGTCCTGGCGGATGCGGAGCCGCACGACCCCGCGGCAACTGGGACGACCGGGGCGCAGTGTTCGTGCTCGAGCCCCACTCTGGGCGGGATGCTGATGATCGGTGGGGCCGCTGTCAGCATTCCCGGTCTGGCGCTGATCTTCGAACAATGCGCCGGACGCGACATTTCCGCGGACGCGGCCGGCTGTGCGGCGTTGCTCGAAGCCGTAAAGATCTACCACCGTATCCTGCCGGAGGAAGAAGCCGGGTATCGGAGCGCTTTGCTCACCGCGTACCGGGAGTTCAGAAGCGGTGCCAGGCCATTGAAATGATGGAAGTTGTGTGGATGTCGGCCCCGACCGTGGCGGATAACCTGGCCATGGATGACGCAGCGGCCCGGTCGGCCGCGGCGACCGGGGTCCGCCGTCTGCGGTTCTGGTGGGGAGGTCCGCCCGCGGTTGTTCTGGGCTCCAGCGAGCGGCCGGAACAGGCCGTGGATGCCGAAGCGTGCATGCGCCTTGGGGTGGATGTGCTCAAGCGCTCCACCGGGGGAGGTGCGGTTCTCCAGACCGGAGACGTGTTGAATTACTCTCTGGTGACGCCGGCGCCGGCGACCCTGGACCTGAAGGCGAGTTTTCGTCCGGGTATCGATCTTATTTGCGCGATCCTCGACGCCTGCGGCGTGGTCGGAAGGCCGGAGGGAACGTCGGATGTGGTTGTGGGAGATCGGAAAATCTCAGGGAATGCCCAGGCGCGCCGGTGGAAAGCTGTGCTCGTCCACGGGACCCTGCTCGTTGACTTCGACCAGGATCTCGCACACGCCGTGCTCAGACATCCCCGGCGGGAACCGTCTTACCGGCGAGGGCGCAGTCATCGCGATTTCCTCGTCACATTACGCGCGCTTGGTGTAAGCCGGGCCGGCTCGGATATGGAGCGTATAGCCCTCGACGCCGCCCGGCGAGTGTTCGGGGCAATTCATCGGGGGAGTAGCGGAGGTGGACCTTGCGGCTGCCCCTGACGCCTCATGTGCATCCGGGCATCGAGTACCGCTCCATTCGGTGTTCCCGGATCTGCTGCGGCGGATGTTTCGATTTCTGATCCTGTGATCGATTGAGCCGTTATCTATGCTTCTATGCCGGTGGAAATGATATGAGAACTCCAAGATTTATTCCCTTACTCTTTCTCGCGCTGGCGCCGTGTCTCGTGGTGGCTGAAACCGCGGAACAGCAGGAGGTCCGGATCGGACGCCTGGAGCACGCGGTTCTGGCGCCTTGTTGCTATACGGAATCCGTCGCGGTCCATCAAAGCGAGATTGCCGTCAAAATGCGGCTGGAAATCGCCAAGTGGGTCGAGGCCGGCAAATCCGACCGCGAAATTCTTGACACCTATGTCGGCCTCTACGGCAGCAAAGTGCTGGTGGACCCCCGGACGATACCCGCCTGGTGGACTCCTTGGGTGCCGTGGATCGCCCTGGTACTTGGGGTCGTGTTGCTCATCTTGCTACTGAAACGCTGGCGCCCGAATCCGCGAGCGCGATATTCCCCGTCGGACTTCGAAGGCCGGCCCCTGCCGGACATCGAGGACGAAGACTCGGCTCTGTGATTCATCTCCTACCCCATGCGGACCGCAACTCACTGGTTTCAAAAGGAACAGCCTCCGGCCGCGCTCAGATCGACATGATCAGCGCTATACTTGCCACCATCCGGCAGTCCATGATGGAATTCCATAAGACAGAATGAAGAGATGCCTGAGAAAGTAGCGGTTTTCGATACCACTTTAAGAGACGGCGAGCAGGCTGCAGGGAGCCGGCTGGGAAGCCGGGACAAACTGCTCATTGCCACGCAGTTGGCGCAGTTGAATGTCGACGTCATCGAGGCGGGCTATCCGGCCTCTTCTCCCGAGGATTTCGAGGCCGTGCAACTCATTGGAAGTGAGATCGACGGCCCCGCGATTTGTGCGCTCTCGCGCGCCGTGCCCGGCGATATCGCGGCCTGCGGCAAGGCGCTGGCGCACGCAAAGCGCCCCCGCATCCACACGGGCATTGGCGCCTCGGATATCCACATCGCCGGCAAATTCCAGGACGACCGGTACGGGAAGACCCTGGGCGAGAAGAAGGCCAGGATTCTCGAGATGGCGGTCGAGGCGGTCAAACTCGCGCGGCAGTCTGTCGATGACGTGGAGTTCTATGCCGAAGACGCCGGGCGCGCCGAGCCTGGCTACCTGTTTGAGATGCTTGACGCCGTGATCGAAGCCGGCGCCTCGGTCATCAACATCCCGGACACCACCGGCTATACCGTGCCGGCGCAGTACGGAGCACTGATTCGCAGCATCCGCGAACGGGTGCGCGGGGCTGAACATGCGACCATCAGCGTCCATTGCCACGACGACCTGGGGCTGGCGGTCGCCAACACGCTCTCCGGGGTGCTGAATGGCGCCCGGCAGGTGGAGGGCACGATCAACGGCATCGGCGAACGGGCAGGCAACGCCGCCCTCGAAGAGGTGGTGATGGCGCTGCGCACGCGAGCCGATTATTTCGGCGTGGACACCTGCGTCAACACGCGGGCGCTGCATCGCACCAGCCGCCTGGTTTCGGAACTGCTCGGCATTCCGGTGCCGCCCAACAAGGCCGTGGTTGGAGGGAATGCGTTCGCGCACAGCTCGGGAATTCACGTGGACGGGTTCCTGAAGCAGCGGGAGACCTACGAGATCATGCGGCCGGAAGATGTCGGCATGACGGAAAGCCGTGTGGTCCTGACCGCGCGGACCGGCCGCCACGGGCTGCGCGACCGCATCCAGAAGCTCGGCTACCGGCTCGACGAAAATGAGCTGAACCAGGCATATCAGCGATTTCTGTCGGTGGCGGACAAGAAGCAGGAGGTATTCGACGAGGACCTGGTGGCGATCCTCCGCGACGAAGTACACCCGCTGCCGGAGACCTATCACCTGGAGTACCTGCACATCTACAGCGGCACATCCGCGATTCCCACCGCCACCGTGAAACTGCGTATGCAGGAGGGAACGGCCGAAGGCGCATCGATCGGCGACGGCCCGGTTGATGCCGCGTACCGGGCGATTGCGCAGGTGACGAATACGTCGGCGAAGCTGGTGCGGTACGACATCCGGGCGGTGACCAGCGGCACCGAGGCAATGGGCGAAGCCACCGTGCACCTGGAAGACGGTGGGCGGCGCGTGATCGGCCGGGGCGCTTCCACCGATGTGATCGAAGCCAGCGCGAAGGCGTACATCGACGGACTGAACAAACTGGCCGGCGGCAAGCGCTGACGGCCCGTCAGCAGGAATAGTGTGCTCGTTGAAACATTCCAATCCCCGGTGCGGGTAAAATGTCTTGATTGTACCTTGACATTTGTCGCGATTTCCTTCAAAAACAGATTTAAGGGTCTTATAAGCTGAAATTGATCCGCCACCACTCGAAGAGCGGCAGCGGACCTACCGGCGACTTAGCCACTCTTAACCGGCGGCCGGGTCCGGCAGTATTGCGGCCCCGGCTATCAATCCGCGGTGCGGTAAGTCAAATCAGCACCTGAGATATGGGCAGACACAGGCCCGTGATGCGGGGGATTCATGTCGGCGGAAGAGATCGAAGGACCTTTCGACTCCATCGAGAGCGCCCAGGAATATATGAACATCCTGGCCACCACGGCTCTGGATGTCCTCAACGAACTCAAATGTGACCGGGACCAGGCTCTGCGCGACGGCGAACAGCGCAGAGCGCAGGCAATCGACCTGGCAATCTTCAAACTGAAGATGCTTAGTTGCTATGTGTACAAGAGCCGGCGGACGCTGAATGACCTGCGCATCCTCCGGCGGCTGATTCTGAACGAGCGTCTGTCCGTTCAGAGTATCATCGCGACGATGTGATCGCCCGACGACCGCCGGGAGGCGTTCCCGGCATTCATTCTTGGGATCGGGAGATTTCGGGCCGTGGAGACAGGTTTTGATTCGATCGCGGGTGCCACTTACTGGCTGGTTTCCGGGCGGGCACTGTTTCTCACCCTCCATCTTCTGGGGCTGGCATGTTTTGCCTATATCGCAGCCCGGCGCCTGGCGCCCCTCTTCAGCGCGCAACGCGATCTTCGCTTCGACCGGCCACTTTCCCGCCTGGGTACGGTCCTGCGATTCTGGCTCGGGCAATGGAGGCACCCCAGGTACCGGTTCGCGGGCTTCCTGCACATTCTGATCTTCGCGGGCTTCCTGATCCTCGCGAGCCGCGCATTCTCACTTCTCGCTCTCGGCATCTCGGACCGCTTCGCCGTCACGGAAGGGGACAGCCTTTACGGCGTGGTCCGGAATTACGCCTCGACGGTGGTCTTCTGCTGCATGGGGATACTGATCGCCCGCCGCCTGTTCTTTCCTCCGTCGCGGTATTCACACCGTTCCGCGGACGCCATTTTCCTTCTCGTTCTGATCGCTGCCCTTATGGCGGCTGACGGTCTTTTTGAGGGGAGCAGGGCTGCCTTTCATGCACTGCAAGGAACACGCGCCGAGCTTCTTCCACCGCTGTCGTTGTCCTGGATCGTTGCGGCCGCTTTCGCCCCGGCTTCGCCCGGAATGCTGCGAACTCTTTACCTGGGCGCGTATCTCGGGCATGAAATCACTTTCTTCTTCCTCCTGTGTTACCGGCCGTTCGGCATCCAGTTCCACGTGGAGACGTCACTGTTTTCGATTTACTTTGCGAAGTTGGACCGGGGAACGGTGAAGCCGGTGCGCTGGGGAATCCCGGACGAGCAACTGGACACGGTTCCGTCCTTCGGTGTTAAGAGGTTAGGGGACTTCACCTGGAAGCATATCCTGGACTTCTACTCCTGCGCGGACTGCGGCCGCTGCGCGGACCAGTGCCCGGCGAACGCGGTGGGGAGACCGCTTTCTCCGAGGGCGCTCTCGATCAAAGCAAGAGACTACGTTTTCCGGCATTACCCGGTAATGGGCCGGCGCCAGGATGGCCTGCCGCTGGTCGGCAGCGTCTATTCGGAGGATGAGATCTGGTCCTGCACGACTTGCGGCGCCTGCGAGGCGGAATGCCCGCTGCTGGTTGAGTACATCGACAAAATCGTCGACCTGCGGCGAGGCTTGGTCGACGACGGCAAGGCGCCGCAACCCCTTCACAAACCCTTGAAGGCTCTCGAGGGCCGCGGGAATCCCTTCGGAAAGTTGGAGAAGAAGCGGGCCGATTGGGCGCAAGGCGCGGTTCCGATCCTGAACGGCGGAGGCAGTGCGGGCACGCTGTACTTCGTCGACAGTATCACTTCCTACGACGAACGGATCCAAGCGATCGGGCGCGCAACGGCCCGCATTCTCAACAGACTCGGGGAGGACTTCGGCATCCTCGGCGCGAAGGAGCGTGACAGCGGGCACGACGTCCGCCGGTTCGGCGAGGAAACGCTGTTCCAGGCGCTCCGGGATCATAACACAGAGGCCATTCGATCCTCTGGCGTTCGCCGAATCGTCACGGCCGACCCCCACGCTTACAACGCTCTCAAACACGATTACAAGGACGTGCCGCCGGTGGAGCACATCAGTGAAGTGGTGGCCCGCGAGGCGAAAACGGGCAGGATCCGGCTGAACCCCGTCGAGAACGGCGTATACACCTACCATGATCCCTGCTATCTCGGACGGCATAACGGCATTTATGAGAGCCCGCGCGACGTGCTCGACGCGATTCCAGGCTTACGCCGTGTCGAGATGCAGCGCTCGCGGGATCGTTCGTTCTGCTGCGGAGGCGGCGGGCTGGCGCTGTTCTACGAGCCGAAAGAGGACGAACGGATGGGCGTGCGGCGGATACGGATGGCGGCGGAGGCGGGCGCCAACGTCATCGTGACGGCCTGTCCGTTCTGCATGGCAAATCTCGAAGACGCGATCAAGGTCGCGGGCATGGAAGGGAAGATGACGGCCATCGACCTGGCGGAACTGGTCGACCGGCAAATGGCCAACTGAAAAGGAGAAAGCGAAGATGGAGATCCTGGTTTGCGCAAGAAGGGTTCCCGACACTTCGGAGAACGAGGTTCAGCCGAATGCCGCCGGAACCGATATCGAACGCGACGACCTCGTCTATTCGGTCAACGAACCCGATAATTATGCGGTCGAGGAGGCGCTGCAGATCGTGGCGCGGACGGGCGGCAACGTCACCGTAGTGACGGTTGGGGGCGAAGAGGATGAAGAGATCCTGCGGCGCGAGATGGCGATGGGCGCCGCGAGCGGCGTGTTGATCTCAGACGACGCCTTCAACGGAACCGATGGACGGGGCGTCGCGGCGATCCTGAAAGCGTTCGTGCAAATGGGCCATTACGACCTGGTTCTGACCGGCGTACAGGCCGAGGACGGCTGTGCCCAGGTCGGCGGCATGCTGGCAGCGATGCTGGATTACCCGTTCGCGTCGCTGGTGACCTCCATCGAGGTCCTGGAAGGACGAAAGCTCAAGATCGGCCGCGAGATCGAAGGAGGCAGCAAGGAGATCAACGCCATCGATCTCCCCTGCGTGCTCTCCATCCAGACCGGGATCAACGAGCCGCGGTACGTGGGTATGCGCGGCATCCGCCAGGTCGCCTCCATTCCGATTCCAACGTTCGGCGCATCGGATCTCGGCGTCGACGCCGGCGAGGTAGGCGAAGCGTCCGCGAAGGTCCGGCGCCTGGACTACTTCATACCACCTGCAGGCAAAGGCGCAGACCTGCTCGAAGGCAACCGCGCGGAAGTCATCGACAAACTCCTCGATCTGCTGAAGGCCAAGGGAGGGTTGAACTAATGCCACGGATCTTTGCCTATATCGTCCACAGGGGCGGCGTTCCGGATGATACATCGGCTGAGCTGCCGGCTGCGGCGCGAAAGATCGACCCGGCGCAATCCGCCACCGCCATCGTCACCGGCTGGGGCTCCGATCTCGATAAGGTATGCGAAAGTCTGCGTGATTCCTACCACGAGATCTGGAAGATCGCCAAGGAGCCGCTCGCCTATCCCAACGGCGAACTGGTCCGCAAGGCAATGCTCAGCGTGCTTCCCGCGGGCAGCATCGTGCTGGTTCCCCACGAGCATTTCGGTGTCGATCTGTCGCCGGGGCTATCCATCAAGATGAACGCGGCATACGTGCCGGATGTGCTGGATATCGAGGGTGTCGAAGGGGTACGCCTCAAAGTGGTGCGCCAGGAGTTCGGAGGCCAGGTGAGCGTGCACTTGCGTTGCGACCTCTCGACAGGCGCCGTGCTGAACATCCGGCCGGGAGCTTTCCGTCCGGCGGAAGGCGCTCCAGTGGCCGGGAAGGTGGTCGATAAATCTGCGGAGGTCGGAACCCTGACGGCGCGCCGGCGCTACCTGGAGACGATCGCCGCCGAAGCCGGCGATGTCGACATCACGAAGGAACACGTCCTGGTTTCGATCGGCCGCGGCATTGGGGAGCAGGAGAATGTCGCGATCGCCGAGGACCTGGCGCAGGCCATGGGCGCGGCCGTGAGTTGCTCGCGGCCAGTGGTGGACGCCAAGTGGATGGATAAATCGCGACAGGTGGGGTCGTCCGGGCAGACGGTGCGGCCCAGGGTTTACATGGCGTGCGGAATCAGCGGCTCCTTCCAGCACCTGGCGGGAATCAAGGGCAGCCCGTTCATGGTCGCTATCAACAAGAATCCCAAGGCACCGATCTTTCGAGTGGCGGACGTAGGGATCGTGGATGACATCCTGGAGTTCCTGCCGGCGTTGGCGGCGCGGGTTCGCGAGGAGAGCTGTGTAACGGGCAAAGAGAGGCGGCGGTCATGATTGCCGGCAAGACCCTCAAGCTGAGCCTGAAGTCGCTCCGCGAGTTCGCCAGGAAGCGGCTGACGGATCAGGAACTGATCGCGCTCGATGCGCGCGACGAGTGCCCGCTCGAAATCGTCCGTCACATGTGCAGCCCGGACAAGCTGGGGATCCAACTGCTCTTCATTCCGGAGGAGTTCGGGGGCTTCGGCGGCGGCGCGTTCGATGTGTACTGCGTGTGCGAAGAGATGGCGCGGATCGACCTCGGAATCGCCACGGCGGTCCTGGCGACGTTCCTGGGAAGCGATCCGATCACGGTCGGGGCCACACCAGAGCAGAAGAAGATCTGGCTCTCGCGCATTGCGGAGGAAGGGCTGCTGTTCGCCTACGGCGCGACCGAGCCCGATGCCGGAAGCGACCTGGGCGCGCTGCAGACTACGGCCGACCGTGTGGTCGAAGACGGCCGGGTCGTGGGATATCGCATCAACGGCAGCAAGCAGTGGATCAGCAACGGAGGAATAGCGGATGCCTATTCCGTTCTGGCGAACACGCCCGCGGGTCCGAGCTGGTTTATTGTGGAACGCGGCGCGCCGGGATTTACACACGGCCGGCCCGAAGACAAGCACGGGATCCGCACCAGTAACACGGCGGCGCTCTCGTTCGCCGATGTCTACGTCGATGCCGGCCGGCTGGTGGGTGGCGTCGAGGGCCAGGGATTGCTCCAGGCGCAGGCCGTGTTCGGCTACACGCGTCTCATGGTCGCGGCGTTCGGCTTGGGCGCGGGATGGGCGGCACTGGACCGCGCGATCCCTTACTCCGCCAAGCGGATTCAAGCCGGCTCGCCGCTTTCCGAGAAGCAGGGATACACCCACAAGCTGATCGTGCCGAACGTCGCCCGCCTCGAGGCCGGACGCGCCTACATCGAGGAGACGGCAGAGCGGATCGACGCCGGGGGCGAAGGCAGCCTGAACACCGAGGGTGCGATCGCGAAGTACATGGCGACCGAGGCCGGCAACATGGCGGCCGAGGCCAGCATCCAGGCGCTCGGCGGCTACGGCTACACCCACGAATACATGGTCGAGAAGATCAGCCGGGACGTACGCATCACCACCATCTATGAAGGCACCTCCGAGATCATGGAGATGACCATCAGCCGCGACCGCTGGCAGATGCACCTGAAGACCCGCGGCCGCCACTATCACGAGCGGGCGCGCGAGTTTGAAGCGCTCGACGCGCGCCACCCGGATGTCGGCGCCGGCTTCGCGGCACTGGCCCTTCACGCCCTGGCCGAAGTGATGGAACGGGCGCGTCTTGGCCGGTTGACGCGGTATCAGCACATTCTTCTGCGCCTGGGCGAATGGATCGCCTATGCGGAGTGCGCCGGTTGTCTGGCGCGCCGCGCAGCGCTGATGGCCGAAGGGCGGCTCAATGAGAAGGCGAACCAGCGGTTCGACCCGCCGGCCCTGGCGGCCATCGCGCGAATCTTCGCGCGCGAGGCTGCCCTCAAGGTGGGCCATGAAGGTTTGCGGTGGATCATAGGCGCCGGGCCCGAGGGTCTGGATGCAGGCGGCGAACTGGCCGCGTTTGAAGCGGCCGTGAACCTCCCGGCCATCCATCGCGCACAGATCGGGCTGATCCCCGATATGGATTTTGTTGCCGACGTGCTTTATGGCCGGGCCATCAGGGCGGCCTCGCACGTCGCGTGAGCCGCGCCTGGGGGCTGTGGCTCGTTAAGGAGCATCGTCATGCAGAACACAGATTATCGGGCGATCGCAATCGTGGGGGCTGGCGCCATTCTGCCCGATGCCCCGAATGTACCGGCCTTCTGGAACAACATCAAGGCCGGGCGTTACAGCATCACCGAAGTCGCGCCGGAGCGGTGGGACCCTGCACTGTATTACGACGACGATCACAATGCGCCGGGTAAGACCTACTCCAAAATCGGCGGATGGGTTCGCGAGTATGCCTGGGATCCTTTGAAATGGCGAATGGCGATACCGCCACGCGTAGCCGACGCCATGGACGAGTCACAACTCTGGGCCATCTCCGCCACACGCGAGGCGCTGGCCGATTACGGCTATCCCGAGCGCCCGTTGAACACCGAGCGCACGGCGGTCATCCTCGGCAATGCGATGGCAGGCGAGCGGCACTACCTGACTTCGATGCGGGCGTACTTCCCCGAGTATGCACAGGAGTTGGAGGAGAGCGCCTCGTTTGCGGCGCTGCCCGCCGCGGTCCGGCGGGACATCGCGCGCGAATGGCGCTCCCGCCTCGAAAGCCGGCTGCCTCCGATCACGGAAGACAGCATGCCCGGCGAACTGGCGAACTGCCTGGCGGGACGAATCGCCAACGTGTACAACTTCCGCGGCCCGAACTTCACGTGCGACGCGGCGTGCGCCTCCGCGATGGCCGCAATCAACGCGGCGGTTCAGGGTCTTATCGGGAACGATTGCGACGTAGCGGTCACGGGCGGGATCGATCGCAATATGGGTGCGCCGACCTTCATCAAGTTCTGCAAGATCGGGGCGCTTTCAGCGACCGGCTCGCGGCCCTACGCCGACGGCGCGGACGGCTTCGTTATGGGCGAAGGCGCCGCGCTTTTCCTGATGAAGCGCCTGGCGGACGCCGAGCGCGATGGCGACAAGATTTATGCCGTGATCCGCGGCGCCGGGGCGTCGAGCGACGGCAAGGGAAAAGGCATTACGGCCCCGAACCCCGTAGGACAGAAGCTCTCGATCGAGCGCGCATGGCAGAACGCCGGACTGTCGCCGGCTACCGCGACGCTGATCGAGGGGCACGGAACCTCCACGAGCGTCGGCGACCTGGTTGAGGTCGAGAGCATGGCAGGGGTGCTCAAAGAGTGCGGTGTGAACGGCCGCCCGATTCCGCTCGGATCGGTCAAATCGAACATCGGGCACCTGAAGGGAGCGGCGGGGGCCGCCGGCATTTTGAAAACGGCACTCGCGCTTCGAGACAAGGTGCTGCCGCCGAGCGTGCGCTGCGAGCATCCCAATTCGAAGATCGATTTCGCGCACTCGCCACTCTACGTCAACACGGAGCTTCGGCCCTGGATGGAAACGGCGGAGGGCGTCCGGCGCGCTGGAGCAAGCGCCTTTGGATTCGGAGGAACCAATTTTCACATGGTCCTGGAGGAATATGTACCGCACCGGCTCACCGGAAACGGGAAGCGTTCCGTGTCAGTGGGCGAGGCGCCGCCCGTGGGGCTTGCGCCCGACGCCCCAGCACATGTTTCGCCGGGGATGAGCCAGCCCTGTGCGAATGCTTCCCCGAAGGCGCCACTCCGGGGAGCGCTGGTGCTCGGCGCCGCTTCGGAGGCCGAACTGGCCGGGCGTCTCCGCCCGGTGCTCGACGCCGCCGAGGCGGGCCGCGCGCCCGCAATCTCCGCCCCGCCGGAAGCCGACCTGCGCGCGCCGGAGCGCATCGCGATCGATTATGGAAGTGCCGCCGAGCTGGCCGACAAGTGCGCGAAAGCCCT
This sequence comes from Bryobacterales bacterium, assembly GCA_963778675.1. Classification (GTDB taxonomy): domain Bacteria; phylum Acidobacteriota; class Terriglobia; order Bryobacterales; family Bryobacteraceae; genus CAWCDJ01. The sequence goes on along the minus strand of CAVZVI010000011.1, from coordinate 1,302,166 downwards.
CAAAGCGCTGCCGGCGAACCAACCGGCGGTATGGAAGGCGCTGCGCGCCCAGGGCATCTTCCGTGGTCACGGGCGCGCCCCCAAGGTGGCGTTTCTCTATACGGGTCAGGGATCGCAGTATGTGAACATGCTGCATGCGCTGTGCGCGGCCGAACCGATCGTGGCACGCACCTTCGAGGAAGCCGACCGTGTGATGACGCCCCTGCTCGGCAAGCCGCTGAGCCAACACATTTTCGTCGACCCGGCGGACTCAGGCGCTGTGGAGCGGTCCGAAGAAGGCCTGCGCCAGACCGCCGTTACCCAACCGGCGGTGCTCGCCGCCGACCTGGCCCTAACGGCTCTGCTCGAGGCCTACGGCATACGGCCTGATATGACTATGGGGCACAGCCTCGGGGAGTACGGCGCGCTGGTGGCTGCCGGCGCCCTGCCGTTCGAAGACGCACTCGAAGCCGTCAGCGCCCGCGGCCGCGAGATGACGCGCGTCTCGATGGCCGACAACGGCCGCATGGCGGCGGTGTTCGCGCCGCTTCCGGAGATCGAGCGGATTCTGAAGACGATCGACGGCTACGTGGTGATCGCGAACATCAACAGCGACAAGCAGGCGGTGATCGGCGGAGCGAGCCGTGCCGTCGAACACGCCATATCGGCATTCCAGGCGGCCGGATACGATGTGAGACCGCTGCCGGTGAGCCACGCATTCCATACGTCGATCGTCGCCCCTGCGAGCGAGCCCTTGCGGCGGACGCTGGAGCGCCTGCACCTGCAGCCGCCCAGCCTGCCGATCGTAGCTAACGTGAACGGCGAGTTCTATCCCGTTGGCCCGGACGCGCGTCCCGCAGTGCTCGACATTCTGGCGCGCCAGATCGCCTCACCGGTGCAGTTCGTCAAGGGGCTGCGCACGCTGTACGATGCCGGCGCGCGCGTATTCGTGGAGGTCGGTCCGAAGAAGGCTCTGCACGGTTTCGTCGAGGATGTGCTCGGCGACCGGAGCGATACGCTTGGGCTGTTCACCAACCATCCCAAGCTCGAGGACGCTACGGCGTTCAACCAGGCGCTGTGCGGCCTCTATGCGGCCGGGTTGGGGGCGGGACGGGTCGAGAAAGGAGCGGAAACCGAGTCCCATGCCGCGGGACCGCGACCCACCGCCCGCCCGGTCGTGATTACGGGCGCATCCCTGGGACTGCCGGGCACGGAGCGCATTTTCGATGACGGCAACGTGGCACGCATCCTGCGCGGTGAACAGTTCATCGACGCCATTCCGATGCGCTTCCGGCGCGCGATGCTGGACAAGCAGATCACGCGCCTGGTGAAGAGCGAAAATGGAGGGCCGACGTTCGAGCAGATTCACGATCCCGCGGACGTGATCAAGCTGGCGGCGCGCGGCGGCCCATTCGATCTCGAGAGGGAATTCGGCGTGCCTGCCGAGCGGATCCCTTCGCTCGACCGAGCCAGCAGCCTGGCCATCGGGGCCGGCATCGACGCGCTGCGCGATGCGGGAATCCCGCTGATGATGCGCTACAAGAGTACGACCCGGGGTACGCAACTGCCCGAACGCTGGGGGTTGCCCGATGCCCTGCGCGACGACACCGGCGTGATCTTCGCCTGTGTGTTCCCAGGTTACGATTCCTTTGCGGACGAGATGACGCGGTATTACTCCGACAAGGCCCGCCGGGACCAACTGGCGATGCTGGAGGACCTGCGGGAACGCCTGGCAGGGCCGGGCAGCCAGCCCGTCTTGCGACAGGAGATCGACCGGCGCCTCGCGGAATTGAAGGAGGCCATCGCCAGGGAACCCTACCACTTCGACCGGCGTTTCCTGTTCCGGGTGCTGTCGATGGGGCACTCGCAGTTCGCGGAGCTGATCGGCGCCCGCGGCCCGAACACGCAGATCAATGCGGCCTGTTCGAGCACGACCCAGGCAGTCGCGCTGGCGAAGGACTGGATCCGCGCCGGTCGCTGCCGGCGGGTAGTGGTGATCTCGGCCGACGACATCACCTCCGATCGCCTGATCGACTGGTTCGGAGCGGGCTTCCTGGCCAGTGGCGCAGCCGCGACCGATGATACCGTCGAGGACGCCGCCGTTCCGTTCGACCGGAGGCGGCACGGCTTGATTATGGGGATGGGAGCGGCGGCTCTGGTACTGGAAAGCGCGGAAGCCGCCGACGAGCGCGGGCTCCGGCCCATCTGCGAGGTGCTGAGCGCCATTACCGCCAACAGCGCGTTCCACGGCACGCGCCTGGATGTCGGGCACATCCAAGGCATCATGGAGCAACTCGTCCGCCAGGCCGAAGCACGCAGCGGAATTCGCCGCGCGGAGTTCGCGGCCAATACGGTGTTCGTTTCCCACGAGACGTACACCCCGGCGCGAGGCGGCAGCGCGGCGGCGGAAATCCACGCCCTCCGCAAGGTCTTTGGTGATGCCGCGGGCCGCATCGTGATCGCGAATACCAAGGGCTTCACGGGGCACGCCATGGGCACCGGGATCGAGGAGGTTGTCGCGGTGAAGGCGCTCGAAACGGGATGCGTGCCGCCCGTGGCCAATTTCAAGGAGATCGACCCCGAACTGGGGCCGCTGAACCTGTCCAGGGGCGGCGCATATCCGATCGAGTACGCGCTGCGGCTGGGTGCCGGGTTCGGCTCGCAGATCAGCATGACGCTGATGCGCCGTGTCGGGACCGCCGGGCAGCGGCCTACTCCTAACGCTTTGGGATACGGCTATCGCATAGCCGACCCGGACGCGTGGCAACACTGGCTCGACCGGATTGCAGGCCATCCCGCGGACCTCGAGGTCGTGCAGCGCACTCTTCGTGTACGGGATACCGTCGCGCCGGCCAACGTAGAGCCGGCCGAAAAAGTTGCGGCACAGGTGGCGCCCACGCCGGTGGCGGCGCCTGCGCCCATGGCGGCGGCCGCGCTGGAGTCGAAACTCGTGACCCCGGCGCCCGCCGCCCCAAGCCCCACGCCCGAGCCGGGCGGAGACCCCGTGCAGGAACGAATCCTGGCGCTGGTGGTCGAAAAGACCGGCTACCCCAAGGACATGCTCGATCTCGACCTCGACCTGGAAGCCGACCTCGGCATCGACACGGTGAAACAGGCGGAGATGTTCGCCGCCATCCGCGAAACCTATGCCATCCCCCGAGACCCCAATCTCAAGCTGCGCGATTTCCCGACCTTGGCACGGGTCATCCAGTTCGTGTACGACCGGCGGCCGGACCTGACGGCCGCGCCGGTGGAGGCCGATCTGGCGGCAAGCCTGCCGGCCACACCCCCGCCGGCCGAGCCCGCGGCGCCGCCTCCCGCGAGCGCGGATGACGCCATCCGGGCGAAAGTGCTCGACATCGTCGCGGAGAAGACCGGCTACCCCAAAGACATGCTTGACCTGGATCTGGACCTGGAAGCGGATCTGGGCATCGATACCGTGAAACAGGCCGAGATGTTCGCGTCGGTGCGTGCGGCTTTCGATATCCCCCGCGATCAGACATTGCGCCTGCGCGACTTCCCGACGCTCGCCCACGTGATTCGATTTGCCGAAGAACGGCGGGCTGCGGCAGGGCCGGGAGCAGCGGAGCCGGAGGAAGTGCCGCGCCGTCCCGCGGCCGCCACTTTCGAGGCGGTCGAAACGATCCCGCGGCGGGTGCCGGTTCCGGCCCTCCGTCCGCCGCTCGACGTATGCAAGCCGACCGGCATATCCCTCGAGTCCGGCCGGCGCGTGTTCGTCATGGCCGACAGGTCCGGCGTGGCCGAGGCGCTGGCCGAAAAGCTGCGGGCGTTGGGCGTCGAGGTGGTGGATGCCCCGGGCGACGCGCCGGTGCACGGCGTCTACTGGCTGCCCGCGCTCGATGACGAGGGCGACCTCGTTCCTATGACGCCCGCCGGCTGGCGCGAGGCCGTCGATGTCCGGATCAAATCGTTCTACCGGACCATGCGCACCCTCTACGATCAAGTGGCGCCTGCCGGTACATTCCTGGTCTCAGCGACGCGACTCGGCGGGCAGCACGGCTACGACGAGGCCGGAGCGACCGCGCCTCTGGGCGGCGCCGTGACCGGATTCACCAAAGCGTACAAACGGGAGCGGCCGGACGCGCTGGTGAAGACCGTCGATTTCGACACGCGCGGCGCGGCGGAAGTTGCCGAACTGCTCATCAACGAAACGCTGCGCGATCCGGGCGCGGTCGAGGTCGGATACTCGCGCGGACAGCGATGGACGGTCGGCCTCGAGGAACGCCCTGCCGCCGGCGGGCAACCCGGCATGACGCTGAACAAAGACAGCGTGTTCCTGGTCACCGGCGCAGCGGGCAGTATCGTCTCCGCCATCACCGCCGACCTGGCAGCGGCCTCGGGCGGCACGTTCTACCTGCTGGACCTCGTGCCGGAGCCTGATAGCGCCGATCGCGACCTCAAGCGCTTCACCGAGGATAAGGAAGCGCTCAAGCGTGACCTGTTTGCGCGCATTCAGGCGCGCGGAGAGCGCGCCACCCCAGCGCTGGTCGAGAAGGAGCTGGCCGCTTTGGAGCGGGCGCACGCCGCCCGCGCCGCCATCGACGCGATCCGCGCGGCGGGCGGAATCGCCCATTACTATGGAGTCGACCTCACGGATGGCGAAGCCGTTGCGAAGGTCATTGCGGACGTCCGCCGGCAGAGCGGGCGCGTCGACGTGTTACTGCACGCCGCCGGGATCGACCGCAGCCATTTGCTGCCGGATAAGGACCCGCGCGAGTTCGACCTGGTATTCGACGTCAAGGGCGCCGGCCTGTTCCACCTCCTCCACGCCATTGGCGACATGCCACTGCGGGCCATGATCGGGTTCAGTTCCATTGCCGGCCGGTTCGGCAACGGGGGGCAGACGGATTACAGCTCCGCCAACGACCTGTTATGCAAGATCGCCTCGAGTTTCCGCCGGACACGGCCCGAAACGCGAGCGATCGCGATCGATTGGACCGCGTGGGGCGGCATCGGGATGGCGACACGCGGGTCGATCCCGAAGATCATGGAGATGGCCGGCATCGAGATGCTGCCACCCGAGGCCGGCATTCCGTGGATCCGGCGCGAACTCACTACGGGCGCCGGGAGCGGCGAGGTCGTCGCCGCCGGGCGGCTCGGCGCGCTGCTGAAGGAATGGGACGCGACGGGCGGGCTGGATGCATCCGCCATGCCACGTGGACCGATGCTCGGCGGAGGTGCGAGCATGGACCTCGACGGCGGCTTGACCGTCGAGACGTTGCTCGACCCGGCGATCCAACCCTTCCTCGACGATCACCGCATCGACGGCACGCCGGTGATGCCGGGCGTAATGGGAATCGAGGGCTTTGCGGAAGCGGCGCTTTCGATCGCGCCCGGCTGGCAAGTCGAATCGGTCGAAGATGTCGAATTCGTGGCGCCATTCAAGTTTTATCGCAGCGAGCCGCGCACGGTCGTGATCGAGGCACGGTTCCTTCCCCGGGGCGAGGGTTTGATCGCGGATTGCCGGCTGACTGGCCGGCGCATCCTCGCCAACCAGGCCGAAGCGCGGGTCGACACTCACTTCACGGGCCGCGTCCGCCTGGCGAAGCAAGTCCGCGGAACCGTGAGCGGCCCGCCTCTAGGCGCGTCCCATGGAACCGTGGTCCAGGCCGACCAAATCTACCGAGTCTACTTCCACGGCCCGGCCTACCGGGTGTTGAAGCGCGCCTGGTGGCATGAGCACGGCGCGATCGGCGAGATGGCGGCCGGCCTCCCGGAAGATCGCCGCCCGGGCGGCCAACCGTTCGCGCTCGCGCCGCGGCTGATCGAGCTGTGCTTCCAAACCGCCGGCATCTGGGAGGTGGCCGTACAGCATCGAATGGGCCTGCCGCGGTCTGTCGATCGGATTTCGCTCTATTGTGTGCCCGAGGCCACCGCCGGTCCGCTGGTCGCTGTTGTAACCGCCCACCCGGCGCTGGGGACCTTCGACGCCGAAGTGGTCGATGCCGCCGGCACGCGCTACTTGCACGTAAGCGGCTACAGGACCGTGGCGTTTCGCGAGGACGTGGATTCGCGGGTGTTCACAGCCGCGGAAGCCGCGCTGGCTTAGCGCAATGGGAATCTACTGGCGCGAACAAAGCGCGAGTGACGTGCCGTTTGGGCACTGGTGGCTGAGCGAGCACGAACGTGTTCGCCGCGATTGTCTGCCAGTTCCCAAACGCCGCGCCGATTGGCTCCTGGGGCGCTGGACGGCGAAATGCGCAGTGACCGCGTATCTGAACCTTCCGCCTGACCTGGAGGGGTTCGCCGCGATTGAACTGCGGCCGGCGCTCTCCGGCGCGCCGGAGGTGTTTCTCCACGGAAGACCTGCGCCTGTGGCGCTTTCGCTCAGCCATAGCCGGGGTTTCGCATTGTGTGCTGTCGCGGAGGCCGCCGTGGAGCTGGGGTGCGACGTTGAAACGGTCGAGCCACGCACTCCGGGGTTTCTCGCCGACTATTTCGTGGACGAGGAACAGAGACTGGTGGCGCGAACTCCCGCCGCAAGACGGGATCAGGTCCTGACCTTGTTGTGGAGCGCCAAAGAGAGCACGCTGAAAGCGCTGCGTTGCGGGCTTCGTTCAGACACTCGTTCGGTGAACGCCGCGCGTGTCGACTTGCCGCAGACGAGCGACGAGGAGTGGCATCGAGTGACCACCGCGCACGTCAGCGGCAGGAGCTTTTACGGCTGGTGGCGCGAGTCGCACGGCCTGGTCCGGACGGTCATCGTCACACGGGAGGAGCGGTAGAATCATGATGCTTCATGCGCTTGAATCCGATCTTGCTTACTTCAAATACCTGTTCGAGGCCGGATTGACCGGTATCGGTTCAGCCCGGCACGAACTCGATGGCAAGGTGTTCACCTCGCCCCTGCCGACGGTGGTCTGGCCGCCTACCGCCATCGGTGCCACCATCGGGATCGTGGGCGCCCGTCTGATCGCCAACCGGAAGTCCGTGTCCAATCTGGCAATCGGCGGACTAATCGGAAGTGCGCTCGGCGTTGGAGCCGCCCTGGCGTGGGCCTCACGACGGTTTACCGGGCTTGCGACTCGCCAAGCGGTACGACAAGTGAATGCCGCCCGCGATGCACGCTGGTTGGAGGCTCACCCGATCGACTACGCGTAAGCCGCAACTGCCCCGCCGCATTTTCATTCCCCTGGCCTTGGGCCAGCGACCACGTCCGCCCGTCCGACGAAGTTGACGATAGGGTGCTCAGAAAGCTACAGTAGAAGCAGTTTGCCTGCATCCGGCCAGCAAGTCCCCATCGTCTAGCCCGGCCTAGGACATCGCCCTTTCACGGCGGTAACGGGGGTTCGAATCCCCCTGGGGACGCCATATCGCTACTGTCCGGACCGGACACATGGGTGACAGATCGTTCCTGACACATCCGGTACCACCTGTGCGCTCGCGTCGGTCCGAGAATAACTTCCGGTATCTGCGCCTCTCAGCGCCGGCGCAAGATCATGGCGGTAGCGCGCGGAAGGAATCGGGTGCCGGGAAGCGGAGAACTGGCGTCGCTGATTAGCCGGGTTACGCGGAGACCTGCTTGTTCAGCCATTGCCACTGGCTGGCTTTCGTGGTTGAACTCATAGATGTGGTCTCGCTGGGCGGATTCAATCGCGGTGCTGAAGAAAGCCAGGCCGTCCTTGGCGAGAAGGTGAGATATGGCTCGGAAGAGGGGTCTTGGATCTTCCAAATGTTCCGCGAGCATCGCCGCAATAACCCCCTGATACTCGCCCGCGTTGTTGCCATCTTCGATTGCCAGGGCGTCCTTCACCTCGAACCTGACCCGTCCGGTGTGTCCGGAGGCATCCAGGATACGATTGGCGACGGCGACTGCCGGTGGGCTGATATCGATTCCTTCGAGCCGGATGTCCGGCCGTTCCTCGGCGGCAAGTAATGAGAGAACGCCGTGTCCCGACGCCAACTCGATAACTCGGGCGTTAGGGGGCAATGATCTCAGGAACTCATCCCGGTAGAGTGCGATGTGTCTGACTATCGAGGGCCAAAACGGATAGATGAGGATGGCCGCCCACATGTACGGTACCATGTATCCCTCATCTTCGTAGACGGCCGAGACGACATCGGCTAAGTCCTGGGGAGTATACTTGCCCGCCTGTTCGTAGACTTGCTGCGATTTCGCAACGCCCAAACAGTACGCAGCATATCCTCGCGCCGCTTCGTCAAATGCGCGATCTCCATAGGCGGCCTGAGCCCATCGGGCCAAAGGATCCAGTACCCACGAACACAGATCCTGGTTGGCTTCGACCGTTGCCCGTGCCGGCTGCGCAAACCTCTTCGCCTTCCGGTCCATAGCCTCCAAAAATCTTCCGGCATCTGCCATTGATTCCGTCCTTCCTTCAATTTGTTCCTTCGATCGATGCCACGTGCCGAACGACGCGCACCATGGGCCTGACGAGATCGACACCATCCCACGGCGGGGCAAAGACGTGCATGCGCCCGAGTTTCACGATTCTGTCCACCCCTCTTCTTGCGGCCACCGAAACGAGCGTCGCCTCCCGCTGCGGATCGGACATGCCCAGCCCGAGTGTTTGCACATTTCCGTCAAGTTGTTCAACAGCATCAAATAGGTCATCGACCTCAAGGACGCCCAGCGTCTTCCCTTGCGTTGGGGCCGGCATTCTCGGGCCGCTTCCCAGGAGAAGCGTCCAGTCCGGGCCCTGGGTGAAAACAGCACGGTTTGCAATATTGTCCAGCAACCAGGAGGCGCGGGCCTGGCATATGGCAGTAGTCAAACCGGCATGGATCGCTCGCCTCGGGTGGAGGCGGTTCTCCGATTCGAATGCTGCCTTGAGCGCTTGCACGAGCTCGTCGCAGGAATGGCCAGGCCGTTTTTCCAGGAAGAGCACATGCGGAGATGAACAAGCTTGTTGATCAAACTGCCAGACGTCCCGAGCGATACGCCGGCACCAGGACTCCCGCTCCCGGATGCTCGACCAGGAACCCGCGTCCATCGCCGCAACGGATATTCTCGGGCCGAAAACAGCCAGCTTGGCCCAATGCGGAAATGGCAGGCTCCGGACCTGCAGGACGGCTTCCGCGCTCCCCCATATCATCGCCCCATCGACGGCTCGAGCCATCGCTTCGTGCAGATCGCGACGGGAATGATCGAAGACCGGCATGAAAATGCGCCGAGTCAGGATACGATTGCTGTCGCATTCATCCAGTTTCTCCATTAGCCGTTGTGTCTGGTCGCGGAGTGCGGCGGGGATGCGCACCAATGAGGCGTTGCCTCCCAGAAGGGCGCACGTCATCGATAGAACCGGCTGGATCTCTACATTCCCGGCCGGCCAGTGGCCAACCAAGCCAAGAGGGTACGCCTTCAGCTTGGCGCGACCGTCCTCCAGCCATGCCCCACGAAGCCCACCGTGCCCCAGTTCCCTGATGACGACAGGCTCCAGGGTGCTGCGCCTTAACCACATGCGCAGGAACTGCACGCCGGGTATGTCAGCTATTTCGTGCGCGCCCAAAGCAGCAGCCCAGGCCTCGAATACGTCCAGAACCGCATCCGCGGTGATCTCCGCCGAACCGAGGCTCTCACGAAGCGCCTTCGCGGCGACCGATATCTCCGCGGGCATGTCGATAACGCGAATGACATCACTCATCGATGTCTCTCGAATATCCGCTGTCCTGCTGTCGCTTCCGTTCGATGTTTCCACAGCCACGCAGTTCGGCCCTCGGCACCCGCCCCACAAACCGGAAGCACGTTCGGCGTCTCCCGCAAGGACACCCGTCATAATGTACAAGCTCAGCAATGTCGTCCGTGAGAAGAAGGTGCCCGGGAAAGCTAGTCGGCAAAATGCTGCAAACTTGAATGATCCCTCGCTCCCCTTCTGCAACCGGCTCGAGCGTCAGAGGGCTCCGCACGATGACATCTCCAAACACCGGAACATGCTTGTTGCCCTCAGCGCAATCCGGGTAAATGACGCCCACGTTCTCTACCATGCCGTAAAAATCGATGACGCGATCAGAGGAACAGCCGAAGACGCGAGCCAACCCCGCGTTGAAGGATTTTGCATCCACCGCTTGCTCTTGCAGTAACTTCCAGCCGCCGCTGTGCAGTATGTGGACATCGGGCATCCCGAGGCAAATGCCCTCGGAGATCAACGGCTTCACCAAGTACTCCCAAAGAATGTAGGTGAAACCATAAACCAGCACAAGAGACCCACGCCGAGACTCCGCAAAATGCAGGAGCTCATCCCGATCCAGGATAAGATCGCCAGCCTTACCTGGTTTCAGACAATAGGTGGTCTCACTGGCAAATGGCAGAAGGCCATTTATGGCGGCGCCTCTCGCTCCCAGCTCCGGACCGCTTCCAATCGCGTCCGCCACGTCGACAACCAGGCAGGGTCTTCGGGTCGAACCTATGAAGTCTCTGGCGATTGCGATGACGCCTTTGGTCATGCGCCTCGCAGTCAACGAATCAACGGCAATCCTGCTCGGCATTTGCCCCGTCGTGGAGCTCGACGTCAGGGTCCGTCTAATTTGAGACGGCGCTACGAGGGACAACGGCGCCTCCCCTTTCAGCAGCCGAACGGGCAGATAGGGGAGGTCGGCGAGTCTCCGCGCAGAGTGCATGCCCACGGGCCAGTGCTGCACGTAATTTTTGTATCCGGGGTTCCTGCCGCACGCGTACTCCAACTCATCCTTCAACAACTCCAGAAGTGCGGATTCGCATTCTTCGGGGGGCAAGCCGTATGGCGGAATCGCCAGCAACCGGTCTATCCTCTGTCCCAGGTCATTCATAGGTTCCGATCGCCTTCGGCGACAGGAAAGCTCGCGATACCTTGCCACGGGCCGTCTTGGGTATCTCCGGAACGACGTTTATCGATTCACAAGTCCAATATGTGGGTAGGCTGCGGCGCACCTGATCGACCACCTCGCGCGCTTCCCTGGCAGGCACAATATACAGCACCAGGGCCTCGCCGACTTCCGGGTGCTCCACGGCAGCGGCTGCACATTCGTAGACACCAGGCACAGCCTCTACCTTCGCTTCGACCTCCGCAAAGCTCACTCGCACTCCTCGCATTTTGAGAAACGCACCCTTACGCCCGTCAATCCAGATGTATCCATCCGCGTCCAGATGGCCCAAGTCACCGGTTCGCAGCCATCCATCTTTGAAGACGCAATGGCTCTCTTCCGGTTCATTGAGATATCCCACGGCGATCGATGGGCCCTTGACAATAATCTCGCCGACCCGACCGGAGGGGAGATCCGTCCCGTCTTCGTCGACGATGCGAACAGTCAGATTGTCTAATGGGCGTCCTACGCTGCCCAATCTCTCGTCCGAATCTCCGGGATCGAGACAGGAGATCCGGGCGGTCGCCTCCGTCTGACCGTACATCACGTAAAACTTAGCAGCCGGAACAGTGGAGCGCATTTCTGCTACACGTTCCGCGGCAAGCGGCCCACCCGCCTGCAGGAATCGTCGCAGGGTGGGCATCCCGAGAGACCGGATATTCGACCGCCGCAGCAGGATGTTATACACGGTCGGAACCCCGGCGAATGTTGTGCATTCGTACTTATTGATCGCACGGAGCACCTTGTCGGGAAATATGAAGCGGCGGTCAAATACGACTCCTCCACCTTGATAAAGGTGGGTGTGCAGGACGCTGGCGCCAAAGCAATAACTGAGTGGCAGGATGAGCGCCGCCAGTTCATCGTTTAGCAGGTGTTGGCTGCGTATGATCGCCTCCGTATTAGCGATCAGGTTCCCGTGGGTGATCATCACGAACCGTGGCAAACCCGTAGAACCGGATGTGGCGACCAGCACGGCGAGATCGCTCGCCTCACAGGGGGCAGGCGGTATCGGATCCCCTTTCGTCTCCACGGGGTGGCCATGGAGTGCCCGGAATCGCACTTCAGGAATGCCGTCAAACCGGGCGCTCTTTTCCGTCCACACAGCCCTTGCGCCGGTTCGTTTCACCAGGACGCCTATTGATGAAGTCAGAACACTTTCCTCCACCGGGATAGGCACCAGGCCAGCGTACATTGCCGCCAGGTAAACTATGCTGCTCGGAGGTGATAAGGCACAACCAACGAGTATTCGATCGCCGGCTCTCAACCCGGTCGAAAGGAGATGTGCCCCGTAGGCGGGGACGAGTTGACGAAGGTCCGAGGGAAGAATGGTTTCGCCGGTGGCCGCATCAATCAGGTAAGAGCGCTTCCCCAATCGGTTCGCTAACCGCCCGGCGAAATTGCATTCTGGGCTTGCAGCCATCAGCTCCTCATCTGCGTCTTCAGTTTCGAATCGACGATCCTTACGATCTCGCGTACATCCTCCATCTCCATGAGATCGTCGATGTCAAAAGTGATGCCAAAAGCTCGTTCCAACCTGCTTGCCAGGTCCAGATGACCTACCGAGTCCCAATGCGGTACATCGCTTGGGGTGGTCCCCAAGGAAATGAGTTGTGCGTCGATTCCGAATGCCTCATGGAAGACTTCCTGAACTCTGGTCAGAACATTATTCATTCTCTATTTGGCCTCACCTAAGGATATCGAATCAGTCCAGCTCACATCCGGTTGTCCAGCCAATTTAGGCGGAGAGGTGGTCCTCCATTACCGATGGGAAACGGCCGAAACCGCCATATCATGCCACGATCCCTGCCCCACCGTCCACGACCAAGGTCTGCCCGATGACCCCCGCCGCCGCATCTGAACAGAGGAATTGGGCAGCCCATGCCACTTCCTCGGGCGTGACGAGGCGCCGAATCGGGGTGCGCTCCGTTGAAGCGGCGATCCGGTCCTGAGCGTTCGGGATCACCAGCCATGCCTCGGTCGCCACCGTGCCGGGTACGAGAATATTTACGCGAATACCCTCCGGCGCCAATTCGACCGCAAGATGCCGGGCGAGCGCTTCGAGCGCGCCTTTCGATGACCCGACCACCGAATAATGCGGCAAGGCGCGGGCGGCACCCATCGAACTGACGGCCAGGATGCTGGATCGTTCTGAAAACCGGCAGCGGAGAGCCTTCGTCAATTCGAAGAAGGCCCGCACATTGAGTGCAAACGTCCAGTCAAAATGGCGTGTCGTAAGTTCGGAAAAAGGACGATGTACACCAGTCGCCGCACAATGGACCAACCCGGTCAGGGGCTCGTCGCCATCTTGGATGGACCTTGAGATCTGCTCCAGGCCCTGGGGGCTGGTGAGATCGGCGCGACAGAGTTGGATACTCAATCCGTCCCGCTCGGCCGCGGCCTTGAGTTCATCCGCTGCTTTTTGATTTCGAAGGTAGTTCGCGATTACCGACGCTCCCGCCCTGGCAAAACGCAGTGAAATCGCACGACCAATCCCTCTTGTGCCACCTGTAATGAGCATCCTGCCTGAGAGAGCAAACATGTTCTCCACAGTTCAGCCCTCACTCACCCATCCGCCGGGGCGGCACCACATCCCGGGTCTTCGGCCGCCCGGTGCACCGGCCCTCAAATCAGCACCTGACCTTTCGTGCCGCGTGCGGCCGCAGTGGAGCCTGCGGCGGCTCTTGAACCGCGGATCCGGCATCCCGGGTGACTTTGAGGATGTTGGAGGCATTTCGTCTTTCACGATGATACTTCACGCGGAATTCGCGAGCCGCTGGCCGGCTCAGGATCAAGTGAGGAACTCCGGCCTGCCTCCGTTCAGAAAACCGGCGTCGTTGTCGGCCATCTGAAACTCAAATGGGATGGGAGGCAGATTGCCGTTTCGGCGCAGCAGGTAGACCGGATCGCGCCTCATGATACGAAAGCCCGAGTCGGCCGCGGCTTGCTCACTGGCGGCAGTAGATCCCGCAGCAGTGATTTCGAAGGCGCAGCCTGTGTTCCGCGCGGCCTGCTGGGCCAGCGCATAGGCCGCACGTAACCCTTCTGACGAAGGACTGGTCGGCCACAGGCCCAGAAGTCGTGCCTGATTCCTTACGAAGCTCATCGCCACCCTGCCTTCGTTGCGGCCGCCATTGTGGATGTCAAAGACACGGACAACGGCGTCAGGGCATTTCTGGAGGTATCGAAAGAAGGCATTCGGACGCGCGGCCCGATCGGGACAGCCGGCGGTGGTTAATTCGGACTCCGTCCCGTTCAGATCTGCCGCCTTGATTGTCCATCCCGCTGTATGCGTTGTATTGGGCGTCCGGGACCAAACGAAATTCCGGACACACCGGGCAGGCAGTTTCCAGCCGAAAGACTGGTGTGATCGCATCTGCTGAAAGACACGGAGCGGCCGTGCGGCCGTCCAGAAATCGAGGACCCGCTGAAACCCGAGAGCGGGCAGGACCTTCCGCGTCATTTGCGTACCACCGATCCCATACAGAAAGTCAAACATCGCAAGCAGTCGGCGCACTAGAGCCAGGCCACAACCGGGCGCCTCAGGAGCGGAAGCCCAATCCATTAGGTGCACGCCCCTCGAAGTGCCGCTGGGCCCGTTCAGCACGACCGGCCAGAGCCCCGCGTGTGCGACGATCCTCTCGTTGCGCTCGAGGACATAGCTCCGCGGCTCGGGGTAACCTTCCCGCGAGATCCAATACTTCCAGCGCATCACGGAGGGCTCCAGGAATGCAGCCGTTGGACTGGCAGAGAACACGCGGGCCAGGAATGCGATGAGCCGGGCCTCATCCGCCGGCGTGGTTGCGCGAAAAGCGGTGCTCATAGGTCAACGCGTTTGATCCCGCGGCACTGTTGGCCGCCGACGTCAGTTTGGGAGTGTTCAATTGTTTACCGGAGGGAGAAGGTTTGTCAAGGTGTTGGGGCCGCCAAACCTTGGTCCGCGAGAAAGAGAAAGGAGAACGTTGCGAACTACCTGATTGCTATGATCAGGAAGAGATGTTCAAAGGAAAGCGCGAGTGGCTGGCACGCAGTTTGTATTGGAGTGGAACTACATTCCTCTTTGACCGTTTGCCGGCGCGCGAAACATTGCTGGTCTTGGTTTACCATCGGATCGGGAACCCCGATGATGATCGTTTCGACCCCGGCGTTTTCTCAGCAACTGGCGATCAGTTAGATGAACAGCTCTCCTACTTGAAGCGCCACGCCTCCCTGGTGACACTCCAAGAGGCACGCGCTTTCGCCGAGGGCACGCTAACGGAACGGACTCGCCGGTGCCGCGTGTTGATCACCTTCGACGACGGTTATCTCGACAACTACGAAGTGGCCTTCCCCATCCTGCGCTCGCATGGGATACAGGGCGTCTTTTTTCTGACCACGAGCATGGTGGGGTCTTGCTCCGTGCCATGGTGGGATCACATAGCATTTCAGATGAAGACGGCGCGACGGCGTCGATTCTCGCTTCGCTACCCGGCTGATCTGGCCATTGATCTCGATGCGAATGGCATGAGGAAGAGCCTCCGTGACGTTCTGAATCTTTATAAGAGGCCGGAAAACGCCGATCACGAACGCTTCATTCGAGAGTTGGAGGAGGAGGCGAAGGGGGAGGACCTCCCAAGGACGCTACGGCGATTTATCAGCTGGGACGAAGCCCGAGAGATGATCGGTGGAGGTATGGCGATCGGGTCCCATACCCACTCGCACCACGTGCTCAGTCAATTGGGACCGGAGCAGCAACGCCTTGAGTTAACCCAATCCCGCACGCTGTTGCGCGAAAGACTCGGCGTCAATGCCGATTGCGTTGCTTATCCGGTCGGCGCCAGGACATCCTTCTCTGAACAAACACAGTTACTCGCGCAGGAGGCTGGCTACCAAATTGCATTCTCGTTCTATGGCGGTGCAAACCGCCCAGGGCAAACAACTCCCTACGATGTGAAGCGTAGCGGCGTTGGGGACCAGAGTCAGGCTCGGTTCCGGGTTCAGTCTGCGACGTACCGAGTCAGCGGAGGGTATTGGCCCTGATCTGGCCGAACTTCCTGACCTCGCGGGCACTGCAAGAACGGTTGGTCTCGCGGCGGCCGGTGCTAATCTGGGGGAAGTGGCACTCGTCGGATGCGCATCCTCTCCCGCGGACCGCAACAGCATCACGTCGCTGCTGAGCGCGGCTTTGGGCATCGATGAGAGCGCACCTGCCCTGGAACCGGACTTTCAACAGTGGAAGTACTGGAAGCCTCATCCTCTCATCGGTGGCAGCCGAAGCCACACTCTCACGGAGCAGGGAGCCATCGTTGCCCATGGCGGCGTTTGGCCCATTCAACTTTGTGCCCCCTCGGGCTCTTTCAAGGCATTTCACCTGATCGATTGGGCCGCCAGCCGGGATACGCCGGGCGCTGGGATGCAAGTGCTACGGGAGTGTTGTTCTGAGATGACCGCCGTGCTTTCCATAGGCGGGAGCGCGATGGCCAGGAAGATCCTGCCTGCCTTTGGCTTTAAGCCGTACAACCATATGACATTTCTGCGCAGACCCCTGCGACCTCTCCAGCCCGCGTTGCGAGAATCCCCCGCAGATTGGAAGATGCCGGTACGAGTGCTGCGCAACGTGTATTGGTACCTCTACCCGTCCCGCACGCTGCCGGAGGGTTGGCGGGTTGCTCCGGCGAATCCTGGCCAGATCCCGGAGTCTTTGTGGCCAACGTCATCCGCCGGGGTGGCCGTGAGCCAGCGGTCTTCAGAACTGCTGTCACATATCATGACCTGTCCGGCAATTCGGCAATCGGCTTGCGTCCTTCTTAGTAGGGGTGTCAATTCAGCGGTCGCTTACCTGCTTCTCGTCCAGGTTCGTGATCAGGTGCGACTGGCGGATTATGGTCCTGCCGGCCTGGATGAGGAGACCAGCCGGATTCTCGGCCTCAGTGCGCAAGTAATGGCGCTTTCGCTGTTCCCTGACGCGACTGCCGTGACTGCGGCAACTTCGGAACCGTTCACCCGGGCCGGATTTCTCAGATCCGGGTTCCGGCTTGATCACGAGGAAACGATCAAAGTACTTAAGTTGGACAAGTCACTTGGCTCGATTAATCGCTTCAGGCTGACACTTCTCGACTGGGACTCACTCTGCCTCTAACCCCCGGGCGGAAATTGGATCGGCTCTAACGCGGTTCTTCGATTCGCAGGATGCGGTCGGCAGCGGTGCCTTTCAACGTCTGAACTACGCCATCCGGCCACCGTATCTCGATGGTTTCAGCTGCCGTTTCCCGTCCCAGTCCGAAGTGCAGCCGGAGGTCGCTGGTGGACATGAAACCAACCGAACCGGTCACGTGGTTGTACAGCGTTCGGCCGGACGGCGTGGTGAGCTTGACCTTGGCGCCGACGGCATCGCGATTGGACTTAGTGCCGACGAGTTTCAGCAACAGCCAGTGACTCCCGTTATCGGCGGAGTTGACCAGGATTCGCGGTTTCTGGTTCAGCGACGTGACCACGAGATCCATGAAGCCGTCGTTGTTGAGATCCGCGAAAGCCGAGCCGCGCTGATACCCGGTACGCAGGAAATCT
Organism: Bryobacterales bacterium; assembly: GCA_963778675.1. GTDB lineage: Bacteria > Acidobacteriota > Terriglobia > Bryobacterales > Bryobacteraceae > CAWCDJ01. The sequence goes on along the minus strand of CAVZVI010000011.1, from coordinate 1,284,826 downwards.
TTTCCCATGTCCTGAGAAACGTCGACGAACCCCTTGCCTTCCTGATTCTCGAACATGGTGTCGTGCTGGGGCGACGCAGGTGTCAGGTTATCGACATCGCCATTAGCCGAAAAGAGATCCTTCCAACCGTCGTTATCATAATCGATGAACCCATTGCTCCAGCCGGAGAGGTGTTCGCTCAACTGGACGATCTTGGCCGACGGGGAGGTGTATCGGAACGACCTGCCGTGCTGGTTGTGAAACAGCGCCCAGGTCTGGCCCATGAGGTTGTTATAGAAGATATCGACGAATCCGTCGTTGTCGTAGTCCTTGGCGTCGGCGCCCATTCCCGAAACCGTCGCGCCGTCGTCATTGTAAGCGACGCCGAACTCCAGGCCCACCTCCTTGAACGTGCCGTCTCCCTGGTTCAGGAACAGGAAGTTGGGCTCGGTGTCGTTGGCGATGAAAACGTCCATCCAGCCGTCGCCGTTGAAGTCGGCGATCCCGATACCCATCCCTTTGCCGAGCGACTTGCCAAAGCCGGACTTCTCGGTCACGTCCTCGAACCTTCCCCCTCCCAGATTGTGGTAGAGCCGGTCCGGTACGGGAGGGTACGTCTGCGGATGGCAGTACGCTTCCACGCCGCGAACGGTGCAGCGGCGGTCCTCCTCCGGAGTCCACAAGGTGTAATTGGACAGCACCAGGTCCAGGAGACCGTCATTGTCATAGTCGAACCAGGCGGCCTGGACGCTGAGGGTTTTTGCCGGCTTGGTCCCCAATCCGGATTGTTCAGTGACATCCGTGAACGTGCCGTTACCGTTGTTGTGGTACAGCGCATTCTTCCCGGTATTGGCAATGAAGATATCGGGAAAGCCGTCGTTGTCATAGTCGCCCACCGCCACGCCGTAGCTGTAGCCCAGGTTTTCGCCCGCGACACCGGCCTTGGCGGTGACGTCTTCGAAGGTTCCGTCTCCCTTGTTGCGCAGCAGGCAGTTGTAGAAGGAAGGGTTGGTCTTCTTTAGCTCTGGTAACTGGGCGCCATTGCTGAAGAAAATGTCCATGCGGCCGTCGTTATCGAAATCCAGAATGCCGATGCCTCCGCACATGGGCTGCTGGAAGTATTTGCGGCCGGTGTAGTTGTTATTTGTGATGTACGATATCGCCGAACGAGGAGTAATGTCGGTGAAGTGCGGATATCGCGTTACCGCCCCTACGCCGGCCGCAGGAGACAGCCAGAGCGCGGCCACGCCGGCAAGTCCGACGAACGCGGCCAGTCCCGTAACGGAACGGTTCATGGCTACCCCAGTGTATAATACGGGCGACGAATGGCCCAAAAAAGCATGGCCGCCATTTGGCTCCCGCTTCTCCTGTTCGCGGCGGGGGCGGGAGCGCAGGAGAGCCCGTTGCGCCAGGCCGCGCGGCTGGACGCGGAACAGAAGTGCGGCGAGGCGGAGCGCTTCTATCAACAGGCTCTGGCCCAAGGGCCGCCCTCCCCCGCGCTTTTGAATAACCTCGGCAACCACTACCTCCTGTGCGGAGATCCGGAAAAGGCTCGCGCCAGCTTTGAGCGCCTGGTGAAAATCAATCCCCGGCATGCCAACGCCAACCTGCAACTGGCCCGCCTTGCAGCCGACCGCCATGATGGTGCCCGGGCGATCGAATATCTGGCGCAAGTGCCGGATTCGCAGCCAGCCACCCGGATGCTTCGGGCCGAGGCGCTACACTGGGCGGGCAAACCTGCGGCTGCGCTGGCAATGTTGGACGGCGTGGAGCGCGAGGCGGCCGCCGAGCCACGGCTGGAATACCTGTATGGAATAACCTGCGCGCGGATCGGTGCGTATGCCCGGGCGGTGGCGGCATTCACCGCAGTGCTGATTCAGCACCCGGACGATTTCGATGTCTTGTTCAATCTGGGGCGCGCCGCGGCTCGCGCGAAGCTGTATGACCGCGCCCTCCGTGCACTAGACGTGGCAGCGAAACTTCAGCCCGGCAACGTAGACGTGCTGATGGAACTGGCGGGAGTGAGCGCCGCCACCGGCGACTACGCCCGCGCGATCTATCTCCTGGCCCAGGCCAAAAAACTGGCTCCAGGCCGCCCGGAAATTCCGCTCGCAATGGCGCACGCGGCCCAAGCCGGCGAATACTACGGGGATGCGGCTCTGGCCTACGACGATTATCTCCGGCTGAAACCCGGCGACGATGCTGCCCGCCGCGACCGTGCATTGGTCTACGGGTTTACCAGCTCCCGGCAGGCGGAGGGTCTGAGAGAGCTTACGCAATACGTTCAGAAGCACCCCGCCGATCCTCTGGGTTACCACGACCTGGCCCAGTTGACCTGGCGCGATCATCCCCAGCAGGCCCTCGATGCCTTGGGGGCGGCAGTGCGCCTTGACCCGAAGCTTGCAGCCGCGCAGATCGATCTGGGTTGGCTGCTCAACCGGATGGGCCGGACCGCGGAAGCGATCCCCCATTTCCAGAAAGCCATCGGGATCAACCCGAGGGATTCCCGCGCACTCAGCCAGCTCGGAGCAGCCTATATCTCGCTGGACCGCGCCGGAGATGCCGAGAAGGTCCTGCGCCAGGCGCTGGCAATATCGCCCGACGATCCCGAAATCCTGATGCACCTGGGCCGCGCCCTGATCGATCTGGGACACGAACAGGAGGGGCGTCAGTATTTGGAGAAGTTTCAGAAGACGCATCCGCGGCGTGTTCGTGGGCCTTGGACGCAGCCCGCCATGATTGAATCCGCCAGCCTCCCCGCGGCGGAGCGGAGTCAGCGCGAAATCGAGCGGCTCCGGAAGGAGGCGGAGGTCCATCAGGACGACCCGGAATTGCAGCTCCGCCTGGCCGGCCTGTTGCTCGCCGCCGGCAGGATCGAAGAGGCCGAGGCCGAGTTCCGGGTGCTGCTTACCCGGAATGCGCAGAGCCGCACCTGGCAGCAGGCTGGCGGCTACCTGCTGGGTTTCGAGCGATATCAGTTGGCGCGGGAATTCCTGAAACGCGCCGCAGCCGAAGATCCCGCCGCCAACCTGGATTTGGCTGTGGCCACCTTCTACCTGGAAGGGCCGGCGAAGGCCCTCAGCGTTCTCGAACAGGTGCCCGTCCAGCAGCGGTCCGGTGACTATCTGCTGCTGAAGGCTAAGATCCTGGATGCCGGCGGCCAGCCCGGCGAGTCGGAAACGGTACTCGAGCAGGGCCTGCAACTAGCGATCTCGCGCCCGCAAATCGCCCGGGAGGCGGCCCTTCTCCTGGTTCGGCACGGCCGGAAAGAACTGGCCCTCACTTTCCTGGCAAAGGCCGCTGGGGACAACCCGGACCTGCTGCTCACTCATGCGATCATCCTGGCGTTGGCGGACCGGTCCAGCGCGTCGGAACAGGCGTTGAAGGAGATCGAATCCCAGTGGCCGGAATGGGACCGGCCTTACGTAGCCCACGGCTTGCTGCTGGAGAAGGCCCGGCCCCGCGAGGCGAGCCAGAAGTTGCAGACCGCCCTGGCGCTCGGCTCGCAGGATGCAGCCGCGCGCTGCGCCCTGGCCCGCCTGGCGTCCGGAGCGCCCTCCGGTTCGCAGTGCGCTTGCGCCGGGGGGCTCTATCAAATGCTGTTCCCGGAGTGCGGGCACCCCTGAGTTCCGAAGCGCTTCCTCACAGGGTCACGCGGTGGGCGATAATCTCGTATCGGCCGGACTGGGTGCCCATGTGATTCACGCGCATGAGAAGCTCGAGTTGTCCCACTCTCGCGGCCGGATCGATCCCGCGGCTGCGTAACGCTTGGGCCAGGCGGGGCAGGTCGGTCACGAATTCGCCGGCGCCTTCGGTCCCCTCCATATTTGTTCCGGCAATAATCAGGACGAAGCCATCGTGGGAGAGATTGGGAACTAATGAAACGGTGGCGTAAGCCACACCGGGCTCAGGGGTATGTGCGGTACCCACATATGTCGGAGACTCTCCGGAGCGCGGCGATGTGTTCCTACAGACCTGCTTCTGTAGGGCCGGATCGTATTCAATCCGGAAATTGAGGTGATCGTTCAGCAAAGCCACCCAGGGATTCGCATAAGCGCTGCCCAACAGGATCACAGGCCGGGCAGACTTGAAATCGTCGACTTGTATCATCCGTCCGGAGCGGACCGAGATCGAACTATTTCCGCGCCGCAGGACGTTTCCGATTCGTGCCGATATGGAAACGTCCGCAATGCTGCTTAAGGTCATCCGGTTCAGGTCGGAAATGGATGGCACACGGTTCGCAATCTCGTCGAGCCACCGCTGGCTCGTGTAGACGGGCAGAGGTTGATCGGAGTGAATGAGCGACTTATAAAACGAGAAGTTCGCATCGGCCGGGACCAGTGTGACGGCGGCGCCGGGCGCCGCAATTTGCGACCAGGGCAGAATGGCGAGAGGAGAGGGATGCGCCGCCGTCGAGCGCAGCGTCACGTCTTGAATCGCGAGAAGTGCGCAAAGCGCGGCGAGCGCGGCAATGACGGCCCATTGGATCCGGCCGCGGCTCCACCTTCCCGCTCTCCGCGCCGCAACCGGCGGAAGCGGCCGCTCCTCCTCAGGCGGACCGGACAAAGCCGTTTCCGGGGTGTCGAAATCCGGAATGTAGGAGCCGGGAGCCAGCGAGATACGGACATTCGAACCGTAGCACGCCGGGTCTGAATGCCGGTAATGAGCGGTTAGCCGTTTGCGGACATCATTGGCGGCAACGCGGACGATTGCATCCTGTCCTGTGTCGTAACTCGGCTCGCGATGAAAAAGCTCGACACCGATGGTCCGCTCCTTAAGTCGCTCGATGCCCCCCTTGAGCGCATTCTCCACCAGGTAGCGGAGCAGCATCTGGCCGCGATGGCTGCCGCGAAACTCGGAACTGTCGAGAACGGCCTCCAACTCCCGCCTGATCTCATCTGCCGGCTGCAAGGCGCTATGTCGGGCCGTGCGTTGCCTGTCTGGACTCTGTGCCGGGTCCGCAGCTCTTTCCCTGGGGGATGGCATAAGAAATCCTGCACCGGATACTATCACATAACCGTTAAGCGCTAAAGCTAAATTAGGAAGTTTGTTTTCAGTAACGTACGGACCTGTTACGAAACCTGATTATGGTGTACAGACCGATTCCGGCGATGCAAAATAGCACAGATCGTCCATAGATCGGCTTTGAATGATTAGAGATGATAGATCATCCACCCACAATCCTGAAACGAGCTTCGATGCGTTTGACATCGAAGCAGTGGCACGGGCACCGTCCTTGCCCGAGACGGTTGCAGGCAAGTTGAGAGAGGCGATTCTCTCGGACCGGCTCCGGCCCGGGCAGCGGCTGGTGGAACAAAAGTTGGCCGCGCACTTTGGCATCGGCCAGCCAACTCTGCGTGAGGCGTTGCGCGAACTGGAGACCCAGGGCTTCGTTCGCAAATCCCAGAAAAGGGGAACCTACGTCACCGCGTTGAGCGCCGATGAATACCGGCAAACGCACGATGTCCGTATGGCGCTCGAATCGCTCGCGATGGAGCGCGCCGCGCCTAACGTTACGGAGGAAGCGCTGCGGGATCTCGAGCAATCCCTGAATCAACTCGCCGCCGCTGCACAACAGCCTGACTTAACCCGGTATCACAAGAGCGATATGGAGTTCCACAAGGTCATCTGGAAGCTGACCGGCAACGACTGCCTGTTTCTGGCGTTGGAGCGCATCACGTTTGGACTGTTTGCGTTCGCGTTGCTGGGAGGGCCGTCGTCCGGGATACGTCCCGATCTCCTGGCGGCGATCGAACAACATCGGGACATTCTCGAAGGCTTGCGTACGCGGGATCCGAAGGTCGCGCGCGAGACGTTCGTCCGCGTCACTTTGCAGTTCTGGAAGGAACAACATTGTGTGGAGATCAGCCCGTCTGTGACGCCAACTCACGATCTTCAATGCAGTTCAACCTAGGGCCGGTGGGCGGGCGACCCGCGAACACCTGGCTTTGCGAACAGGGGGAAATGGCTGCCAGACGCCGCGGCTCAAGAACGGGCTGTGGCAAACCATGAGAGGAAAGGCTCTAGAAGCTATGACGCAAACGAGGCTCAGTCCGCCGTTCACCGTAGGCGCTCCGCCTAAGCCGCTCCCGAACGCGGCTTTGCAGGGCAATCGACTCGAAGGTCCAGGAGACGACCAGATGGGACAGATCAGATCTGCACACCTCAGTAAAGGTGTGCTTGATAAGGTTGGGGGCTGCCTTGGTGCTGCAACCGTTACCGTAATTACCACGCTGTTCCTGCTGACACTTGTTGCCGTGGTCTCGACTGCCCAAGACTATCGCGGCAGGGTGCAGGGCACCGTAAAAGACACTTCGGACGCCGTAATCCCGGGTGCGAATGTAACGCTTCGGAACATCAATACCGGTATCTCCACCGTCCGGACTGCCAATGAGTCGGGACATTATATCTTTGACCTCGTGGAGCCCGGCTCATACAGCATCACGGTCGAAAGTGCCGGATTTTCGAAGTTCCTTCAGGAGAACGTGCCGGTCGCCGCGCGCGCTGACGTTACGGTGGATGCCACGCTCAAGACCGGCGACGTCCGCGAAACCGTTACGGTTTCCGCGGAGGCCAGTCAAGTCCAGTTGACCACGAGCAAACTGGATACCTCCGTGGACGCGAAAATCGCGGAAGGAATACCACAGCTTTACCGCAGCCCGTTCGTCCTGGCCACGTTGGATCCGTCCGTCCTCAAGGACGACACGCAGACCGAGTACAACCCATTCAATAGCTGGGGCCCGGGCCGGATGAGCATCGGCGGCGGCGCCAACTTCTCGAACGATCTTCAGGTGGACGGAAGCCGCGTGGGGATCAGCGTAAAGACCGGGTATGTTCCGACTCCCGACATGGTGCAGGAGGTCGTCATTTCGCAAAACACCGTCGACGCGGAATTCGGGCACGGGTCCGGCTCGGCGATTTCGATCGTGACCAAAGGTGGGACAAACCAATGGCACGGAGACGCGTACTACTATGGGCGGTATCCATGGGCGTCCGCGGTATCGGACCGCGTATTCCGTACCCTCAACCTGGACCGGCAACAGATGTATGGGGGAACTCTCGGCCACCCCATTCTGAAAAATCGCCTGTTCAACTTCGTCTCCTACGAAGGGTGGAAGTGGACGCAGGCTGCCTCTCCATACACCGCCACGCTTCCGACCTCCGCCGAACGTACCGGCGATTTTTCCGGTTCGATTAACGCCGCCGGCGCGATGAACCTGATCTACGATCCGCTGACTACCCAGACTTCGGCGGACGGGAAAACCGTCACGCGCACTCCGTTTCCCGGCAACATCATCCCCGGTTCCCGGCAAGATCCGATGGCGACGAAGTTCATGGGGGCGCTCTGGCAACCGAATCGTCCTGGCACCGGTTACGATCACCTCAACAACTACGTCATCCCTTTGCCGGTCAACTATCCCTACAAGAATTTCGCCGAGCGGCTCGACTTTCACGTGAGCAACAAGCTCAGTCTGAGTTTTCGCGCGCAGATTTTCCGGACACCGGTGACGGCCACGAATCCGACCGACTCGCCGTTGTTCAACAATGACCGGGGCAGTAATCGGGACGGTAATACCTATTCCGGCAGCATCACCTACACCCTCGACGCCAGAACGGTCATCAGCGGAAGCGCCGATTATCACGACTTCACCGATGCGTCGGCGTTCGGCGCTCAGTCCCAGGCGTGGACGTTTGCCGGCCTGTATCCGAACAGTAACTTCTATAAGGCGCTGTACGCGGACCCGACCATCCCCGTGCTGCAGGCGCGCATGACCATCAGCGGCGATGGCGGGCGCTGGGTCAGTATGGGCGCACAAGGCGGATACTGGAATCAAGTGCCGAGCGGCAATGGCTTGAACATAAAGATCGCACGGCAAGAGGGCTCACACTACCTGAAGGCCGGCTTCGAGACCCTCGGCACGCACGCGCCGAGTCTGTTGCAACTGGCCAACCCGGGCTTCGGATTCAGCGGAGACCCCACGAATTCCACTTATGTCAATCCGAACTTCGCAGTCTCCGGCAATCCCTATGCCACCTTCCTGCTCGGAGCCGTCGCGCCAGTAAGCGGCGCCTCTGCAAGCGGGTGGGACACCAACGGAACGTCGATGCCGTCGTTAGTCACCCCGAACTTCTCCAGCCGGTTCTTTGGAGTATTCGTGAACGACGACTGGAAAATCTCGAAGAACCTCACCTTGAACCTCGGCTTGCGGTGGGAGTACGAAGAGCCTTTCACCGAGGCGCAGAACCGGCTCACGGCGCCCATGGATCTATCGGCCGCCATCCCGGAACTTGCGGGGGTGAAAGAGCCCGCCGCCGTCCAACAGTTCTATACAGGCACCTGGAACCTGGGCGGTGCCTTTCAGTTCGCGACGGGAAGTAATCGGGGAGCCTGGAACGCAGACAGCGGCACCTGGTCGCCCCGCATCGGTGCAGCTTACCGGTTGGGCGATACGATGTCGATACGCGTCGGATATGGCCGGTATGTGAACCCTTGGAGCATGGATGAGAACGCCACCGATCAGTTCAGTACGCCTACCCAGGGTTTCTCCAACTACACGGATGCCCCTCCCATGGTTCTCGGCGTGCCCCAGATGAAATTGGCGGACCCGTTCAACTCTTCCTATCCGGTACAGCCCAGTATTGGGAAGACGTACGGTATCTACACCGGTCTTGGATCGAATGTGACCTACTTCGCTCCGAACCGGCCGCACTCCTTCAGCAACCGCGTGAATATCTCGTTTCAAAGGCAATTGCCGATGGGCATTATCGCCGATGTCACGTATTTTTTGAACCGGTCAAGTCAGATCAACAACGTCAATTACAATATCAATCAGGTGGATCCCCGGATTGCGCTCCAATACGGAGCGGCGACTAACGCGAGCGTCGCCAACCCCTTCTACCAGCTCGCCATTCCCGATCCGTATCCGGGTGCGCTTTGGAACCAGTCCACGGTCGGAGTGACCTCGTTGGCGAAGATGTACCCACAGTATGGCAGTATCACTGTGATTGACGGGATTTCCGGCGGCGACATGACGTACCACTCCTTGCAGATGAAAGCAACGAAGTCATTCAGTAACGGTTACACGTTACTAGTCGCGTATAACTATCACGTCCAGACAAACAGAACCTTCTACGATAACGTCGACAATTATCTGAAGAATTGGACGTCGGAGGACTCCGGCACGCCGCGACACCGGCTGGTGGCTTCGGGCACCTGGATGATCCCGATCGGCAAAGGCCAGAAGTTTCTTTCCGGAGCGCCCCGGTTGTTGGACGCCCTGGTGGGCGGCTGGAACCTGGCCGGGGTAGCTACCTGGCACAGCGGCACTCTGCTGAATTTCGGGGGCATGCTCGTGAACGGCAATCCAGCGGTCTCCAATCCCGGACCGGCCGCCTGGTTCAACGCTTCGGCATTCGCGATCCTGCCGGCCTACACGCGGCGTACGAACCCCTGGTATTACTCAGGCATCCGGGGCCCGGGGTACTTCAACCTGGACGGAACGTTGAACAAGGACTTCACCGTTACCGAGCGCATCCGCTTCCAGTTGCACATGGACGCCTTCAACGCCATAAACAACATGAACTGGAACAATCCCAACATGAGCGTGGGCAGCAGCCAATTCGGAAAATCCACGGATATCTATTCCCAGGATTACGGGCGGCGTCTGCAACTCGGGCTCAAGATGACGTTCTAGCATTTCGGCAGGGCAGGCCATCTCTTGCGGGGTCTGCCCTGCTACTTGACGCAGCATGGCCCCATCTTTCAAGAAGCAGTGGACACTGAACGCGACGGGACAAGCTCGGGAGGAAGCAATTGACATCCGATAATCTCGTGCCATTTCGCTGGCCGGCTACTTGGACCAGCCCGGCGTCCTTGAGATTGTTGGAGGGCAGCCCAATCAACTGTCTCCTGTTCGATAGCGTGAGCAGTGCGAACTCGATCGCCGCCCAGGCACGCGGTGCGGGCTTGACGGTACTGGAATGGAGTGCGTTGTCTCCGGCGCCGCTTTCCGAAGTCCAGTGGAATTCACCGAAACCGCAAACTGTGATCGTCGGGCTTCCGTGGCCGCGAATCAAATTGTCCTCGAAAGGAAGGTTGAACGACGTGGAAGCGGGTCCCACCGGCGCTCCCTGGATTGATTCCAACGCCTGGGTTGCGAGGTTGGCGGCGGTCCGCGCGCCGCGCAAGCCGGTATGGCTCGGCTTCGAGACGGCCAAAGGCGATCCGGTTCCCGGCGCGGATGCGTACTCCATCGCGATCGCCGACTCTTCGGCAACCGGGGCACGGTGGATGATCAGCCTCGATGACGGACTCAGCAAAGGGCTGCCTGCCGGAAACGCCGATGCCATGACGACGTGGCGCAGTATCCTGGCGGCGCTCACGTTCTTCGAGAAGCACCGCGATTGGTCCGCTTGGGCGCCCTGGGGATCGACCGGCATCCTTTCGACCTTTGCCGGGAAGGACGAGTTTCTCGCGCAGGAAGTGCTCAACCTGGCAGCCCGCCGGAACCTTCTCTATCGTGTTCTGGACCGGTCAATTCCGGCTGGTCAGAAGTTGGAAGGACTTCGCGGAATATTGTATGTGGATAGCGATCCGCCTTCCGCCGGACTAAAGGCGCAGCTCGACTCGTTTGCGCGGGCCGGCGGCCTGGTCATCGTGCCCCGCGTCCTGGCGTCCCTGTTCCCGGGGGGAACTCCCGTCGCGTGTCCAGTTCGCGGATACGATCTCCGCTCGTTCGGGAAGGGCTCGCTGGCCATCGCGACCCGGGACTGGGACGATCCTTACTTTCTGGCTGCGGACGTGCACAGCCTGGTGAAAAGGCGCAACGATCCGGTCCGGCTGTTTAATGCCGGTTCGTTATGGGAACACTATTCCGTCGCTGTGGACGGCAGTCGGGAGTTGCTCCAGTTGGTGAGCTTCACAAGCCGTCCCAACGCGTCGGTAAGTCTGGCGCTGGCGCGGCCCTGGCGTTCGATCGCCATGTATGTCATCGGAGCCGGCAGTCCCGCCACGCTGGCGCCTGTGAAGGTGGAGGGCCGCATGGAACTCCATCTGCCCGCATTCTCTTACTACGCGGCCCTGGAGTTCCGGTCGTGAGTTGCCTGGGAGTAAGCACCATGACAAACAAGCGGATGACCGGCTGCGGCATGACCCGGCGCAGCCTTTTGGGCAATGGCGCATTGGCGGCTTTCGGGGCGGGCATGATGCCGCCCGTCGTCCGGGCGTTCGAAGCACCGGCTGCCCGTGTGGCGCTCGCCCGTTGCCCATCTTACGGCCGGGAGTTACTGCCGTCACTCGACAGAATGTTCCGCAGCCTGGGGGGACTCGAACGGCTGGTCAAAGGAAAGACTGTCGCGGTGAAGATCAACCTGACGGGCAACCCCGACTCGCGCCTGGGTTACCTTCCGATCGGCCGCACGACCTGGACGCACCCCGCCGTGATCGCGGGAACCATCCACCTGATGGGCCGGGCGGGAGCCCGGCGGATCCGGCTGCTCGAAAGTCCCTGGAAGTCGGCCGAGCCGGTCGAGGAGTTTATGACGGCCGCCGGATGGGATCCGGGAATGTTTACCAGCGCCGCTGCCGGCGTGGAGTTCGAGAACACCAACTTCCTTGGCTTCGGCAAGCATTACATCCGGTTCCCCGTGCCCCACGGAGGCCATCTGTTCCCCGCGTTCGACCTCAACCACTCCTACGCCGATTGCGATGTCTTCGTCTCGATCGGGAAGATGAAGGAGCACCTGACGGCCGGCATTACGCTGTCGATGAAGAACTGTTTCGGGATCACTCCGTGTACCATCTACGGCGACGGCGCGCCCGAAGACGAGCCCGGCCCGGTGCCGCTTGGCGGACGGTATCCAATCCATGTGGGTTCGCGCCAGCCTTCCAAGAGTTCTCCGTCGGAAGTCGACCCAAAGAGCCCGCGACAAGGCGGCTATCGCGTGCCCCGGTGCGTGGCCGACCTGGTGGCGGCCCGGCCCGTGCATCTCGCCATCATCGACGGCGTCGAGTCGCAGACCGGTGGCGAAGGCATCGGGTCGAACACGAGGCACGTGAAACCTGGTGTACTGGTGGCCGGAACGAATGTTGTCTGCGTCGATGCCGTGGGCGCGGCGGTCATGGGATTCGATCCTATGGCGGATCGCGGCACAGCGCCGTTTGAGTTCTGCGACAGCACCCTGCGCCTGGCGGAGGAACTTGGGGTGGGAACTCGCGATCTGAAACGCATCGAGGTGGTTGGCGCGCGTATTGACGACGTAGTCTTCGACTACCGGAAAGCAGGAGTCGCGAATCCCCGAACGCCCCCTGCCTACGACAGGCCAAAGTCGCCCCGGGGATGATGCAGTGCCGCAGTGGAAGTAAGATCTCAGGAAGTGAGGAAGCTATGATCAGCAAGTTACGGAAGGTAAGACTGACACGCCGGTCGATGTTTCGAAGCGCCGCGGCTGCGGCCATGTTCGGTCCCTTGTTCAAGGCAACCGAGGGATCGGTCAGCGCCCAGGAGAAAGTGAATCGCAACTCTGCGCCCAGCACCCTCAAGATCACCGACATGCGCGCATGCCGCGTGGCGGCGAATTACGACTATCCGATCATCAAGATCTATACCAATCAGGACGTCTATGGGTTAGGCGAAGTGCGTGATGCCGGGGTCGAAGGGATCGCACTCATCCTCAAAGCCCACCTGGTGGGCCAAAATCCTCTGAACATCGACAGAAATCTGAGAATCATCCGCCAGTTCTCGAACCATGGCCGCATGGGCGGCGGCTATAGCGCCGTCGACATGGCCCTCCATGATATCGCCGGCAAAGTCTATGGCGTTCCCGCTTACCGGCTGGTCGGCAATAAGTTTCGCGATCGCATCCGCATTTACGCCGACACCACCAGCCATCCCGATCCCAAGGTCTACGCCGAGCGCATGCGCAAGCGCAAGGATATGGGGCTGACCTTCTTCAAGATGGACCTGCAATCCAGCCTCGTGCGCGACCGCCCCGGCGCGCTGAACGAGCGCGGCGTCTGCACCGAGAAAGGCCTGGGGTATCTGTGCGAATACATCGCCGCCATCCGTGACGTGATCGGCCAAGGCGCGCCGCTGGCCGCCGATCATTTCGGGCCCCTCACCGTGAACGACTCCATCCGCTACGCCAAGGCTTTCGAGCCCTACCAGCTTTCCTGGGCCGAAGATCTGCTCCAGATTCGGGAAGGGGACCAGTATCCGTACCTGAACTGGCAGGAGTACAAGACCATCTCCGACGCCACCGTCACGCCCGTCCTCACCGGCGAGGATATCTTCGGACTCCAGGGCGGTTTCCAGGAACTGATCGAGAACCGCGCCGTGGACGCCGTCCATCCCGATATCGAAACTTCCGGAGGGCTGCTGGAAACCAAGAAAATTGCCGACGCTGCCGAGTTGCACGGCGTGCGTGTGGCCATGCACCAGGCCGGTTCGCCCATCGGCGCCTTCTCCGGCTACCACTGCGCCGCCACGTTCGGCAACCAGTTCCTGGCCATGGAAAATCACGCGCTCGATATGCCCTGGTGGCAGGACCTGGTGACCGGCGTTCCCAAGCCGATTATCGATAAGGGCTATGTGACCGTTCCAGAGAAACCCGGACTCGGATTGGAACTCAACGATGCAGTAGTGAAGGAACACCTGCGCCGGCCCGGCTATTTCGAGCCTACCCCGATGTTCGACGAGTTGATCGTCTCCGGCTTCCACACCGGCGGTCCCTGGCCGCATTACGATGAGACCGGCAAGTGGTGTAATTGCGTAACCTACGAATAGTCTCCGAGGAGGTCTCGTGCGCTTCGTGAAATTGATCGCGGTTGGGCTGGCTGCCATATCGGCCGCGCTGGCGGCCGACCCCACCTTTATGAGACGTTACCTGCCGGACGTTCAGCCGGTGGCGGACGAACTCACGGCCAACTCCCGCGGCGCTTCGTACCGGCCGGCTTTCGGCGTGGGCGATTCCCAAGCCAGGCAACTCAAGGGGGTCGCCCGCTATGGCGAGCTTACCGTGGCGCCGGACGGTAGGAGCGCCACCGTAAGTTACCCAGCCGAGGAACAGATTTACTACATCCTCGACGGCAACGGCATCCTGCTCTATGACGATCAGAGGGTGCCGGTAAAGAAGAACGACTACATGTACCTGCCGGTCGGCGTCCGGCACGGCATAGCCAACGAATCGAATCAACCCGTCCGGTTGCTGGTCATGGGATTCAAGATTCCCCCTGGAACCCAGGTCCCACCCTCACCCAAACTCATGCTCGCCAACGCCGATGATGTCCCCCTGGTGCGCGTGTCCGGGCACGGGCCGACCGCGCTGTTCAAGCTGTTGATGGGCACCACCGAGAGCAAGCGCGACCGGTTGGCCGCCGCCAGCCAGATGGTAAGCCTGTTCATCATGGATTTTGCGCCCGGCGGCACGAACATCCCCCACCACCACGAGATGGAAGAGGAGATCTATTACATTCTCCGCGGGCACGGTGACATGGTGGCGGGCGGAGGAGAAGACGGCAATGAAGGGCGTCACCCTGCCCGGGAGGGTGACGCATTCTTCATACGCCTGAATGCGACGGTTGGATTCTATAGCGCCTCCCAGAGTGGGGAACACGACCAGGTTCTCGCCGTCCGTTCGCGTTTCCCGTTCCCGCGGAAGAGGGAGTAGGGACGCCAAACTACGCCTTTCACTCCCGGCTTCCTGATGATAGAGTCGGGAATCATGGGCCGACCTTCCTCGATTCTGACGACTACCGTAGGATCCTATCCGGTGCCGGACTGGCTGGCGGGTGCGGGGAGCGAGCAGGCCCGGTTGGATGCCACGAGGGTCGTCCTGGACATTCAGCGGCAGGCCGGCATCGACCTTCCCACGGAGGGCGAACTTTATCGCTTCGATCCCTCTCATCCGGACACCAACGGCATGATCGAATACTTCGTCCGGCCCCTCTCGGGGATCCGCAGCCAAGTCGGGCGCCGTGACTGGGAAGCCTTCGCCCAGGTGGCTCATATGGGCTTCCGCAGGAAGCCGGCGGGTGTCGTCGAAGGGCCCGTCGATGAGGGGTCGCTGAACCTTCCGGCCGATTGTGCGCTGGCCGCTTCGGTGAGCGGCGGCCCGTTCAAGTTCACCATCACCAGCCCTTACATGCTCTCTCGCAGCCTTCTGGACCGGCACTACCATGACTTCGCCGAACTGACGATGGCGATTGCGAACGTGCTCGCGGCGCAGGCGGCCGATCTGGACTGCGCGTGCGTCCAGGTGGACGAAGCCAATCTCCCCGGCAACCCAAACGACGCACCGCTCGCCGCGGCTGCCATCAACGTCGTCCTGGATCGCGTAAAGGGGCGCCGGGCGGTGCACCTGTGTTTCGGGAACTATGGCGGCCAGACCATCCAGCAGGGCGCCTGGAGCGCGCTCATCGGTTTCCTGAACAGTCTGCACGCCGATCACGTGGTGCTGGAAATGGCGCGCCGGCCGGCAGACGAGTTGCACTGCCTGAAGGAAGTCCGCAGCGATATCCAACTGGGCATCGGAGTGATCGACATCAAGGACAACCATGTCGAGACTGCCGCGGAGATCGCGAGCCGCTTGGAACGCGCGGAGCGGATTCTGGGGCCGGGACGCGTCGGATGGATCCACCCGGATTGCGGCTTCTGGATGCTGAAGCGGTCGGTTGCGGACCGGAAGATCGCGGCGCTGGTGAAGGGGCGCGACCTCTACTTGGGGTCTCCGGCGGCATGAAAACCTGGTTCGACCCGGCGACCGGCGCGCGCGTCACGCAAGTGACTGACGGCCCGGCCATCAATCACCCCAGTTATTTTTTGCAAAGCTCGTTCCTTCCGGGCGGACGCAGTCTGTTCTTCACCTCCTACCGCACCGGGGCTCCACAACTCTTCGAGGTGTCGCTCGATTCCGAAGAAACCAGGCAACTCACCGCGGGCCCGCCGATTCATCCGTTCAGCGCGGCGCTGCATCCGGACCGGAGGACGCTGGTGGTGACGCGCGGCGGCGGCCTCTGGGCGATCGACCGTTCCGCGCCGGCGGAGCGGCAGATCGCTGAACTGGATGGGGCCGAGTTGGGGGAATGCTCCATCAGTTCCGACGGTGCGTGGCTGACGGCCGCCTACAAGCGCGGCGCGGAGACGGGCCTGGCGGCCGGGCGATTCGATGGCTCGGGCTGGCACACGATTCCCTTTCCGCGCACCGTCATCCACCCCCAGTTCCACCCGCGCGAGCCGGAATGGATCGAGTTCGCGGGCGACCCGGCTCCCCGCATGCACCGCGTGAGGCGCGACGGATCCGGCCTCGAATGTCTCTACGACCACGGCAACGATGAGTTCATCGTTCACGAGACTTTTCTGGGCGCCACCGGAGACCTGGTCTTCACGGTTTGGCCTTTTGCCGTCCGCCGCATGGATTGGACGACGCGCGGAATCACGACCATCACCGAATACAACGCCTGGCACATTGCGCCGGACCGGCGGGGCGAACGCATCCTGTGCGACACCAATCATCCCGACGACGGCCTGCAGATCATTGATGCCACCACCGGAGCGCGGCGGCGTCTCTGCCTGAGCGAGGCGAGCGGGCAGGGCACGCAATGGCGCAAGTCGCGATACGCCCTGGCGGAGGATTTCGCGGAGGCACGCAACAACCTGAGCTGGATGGAGAATGCCGGAGACACGGTCTACGGGCCGCAGTGGACGCACCCGCATCCGTCGTGGTCGTTCGAGGAAGACCTGGTGGCTTTCGCCAGCGACCGTACCGGCGTGACGCAGGTTTACATCGTCGAGGTCTGAGCCCGCGCCCTCACGACAGGCGGTCGGCTGCCTGGATCAGCGCGCGGATATAGCCATAGCTGAACGCGAACGACTGCAGGCCGCGCGGGTCGTCAGGGGCCTGCGGTACATGGTCGGGCATCAGCAGGTAGGGATAGCCGACCTCCCTGTACACCTGAATCGCCTTGACGAAATCGATGTCGCCCTCGTCCGGATAGACCTCGACGAATTCGTCCCGGTGCCCGCGGATGTTGCGGAAGTGCACGTTGAAGATCTTGCCGCGCGAGCCGAAATAGCGGATCACGTCGTAGATCTCCTTTCCGGGGTCGCGCAGCATCTCGGAAACGGTGCCCTGGCAGAAATTCAGTCCGTGGTAGGGGCTCTCGTGAATGGAAATGAACTTTTTCAGGCCGTCCACCGTCCCGAGCACGCGCGTCACGCCCTGGTAGCCCTCCGGCGGGACGCCGGGGTCGTGCGGATGGCAGGCAACACGCACCTTATACTCGTTGGCAACCGGGACGACGCGATCGAGGAAGTAGGTGATGCGCTCCCAGGCGGCGTCGGCGTCTACGCGGCCGGCGCGTGTGAGCGGGGTCGCGGGATGGGCGTCCTTCAGGCTCCACCAACTGTAGGTGGCATCGCCGCGGCCGGGCTTGCGGCCGGTGCGCAGGACGCCGAGAATGCTCATGTTGTACTTGATGGCAGGAATGCCCGCGGCTGCGCAGTTGCGGATCATCGTCTGAAACGCTTCGATGTCGCGGTCGCGCTGCGGGCTCTCGGCCAGCATGATGGCGGGATGCTTCTCGCGGTCGATGAAACTAGACGCGAGGAAGGGAGGGGCGATCGCATCGACGGTAATCTTGTACTTCGCGCCCAGGTCTTTGAGCGCTTTCAGTTCATCGACGGTCGCATAGAGACGGTCGCCGGCGATCGCCGGATAACCGCAGATCCCTTGTACCCCGTAGCGCGCGAGATAGGCGATATGCGGCTCGCTACTCGGCGCGCTCTGGCAGCCGAGCCGCATGCGGGCGGCCTGGGCCGGCGCCGCCGGCGCGGTTTTGATCGCGGTCGCGGCCAGTGCGGCGCCGGCGGAAGAAGCAACGAATTGCCTTCGGTTCTGATCGGGCATGACCGGATTATACATTCGGCCATGCCCAAGTGGCCTATTGAGACAGCGTATAGTTCACATCGATCTGCGTGATGACTTCCACGGGGTTGCCGTTCAGGAGAGTAGTCTGGTAGACCCATTGTTTAACGGCTTCCATCGCGGAAGGAACCAGCATTGGGTCCCCGCTCAAGGCCTGTAATTCCTTGATCGTCCCGTCTTTGGCAATCACTGCCTGAAGTCTCACGACGCCCTGGACTCGTGCTGCCTTGGCCTCGGGAGGATAGGTCGGCCGCGCCTGGGAAACCAGTTTCGTCTGCTGCACATTGCCGCCGATGCGGATCCGGTCGGGCGGAGTTGAGGGCGCGTTTTGGCTCGACGCGTTTTGGCTCGATACGACAGGCACCATCGTATTCGCTCTCACGATCACGATGCTTGCCGCACTATCGCTTACGGGTGGAGTGAAGACCGTGAGATGCTCGTCGTAGTCTTTGACAATGGCAGTGGTTTGCGCCATCAGCTCCGCCGTGATGGTGTCCCCCTGGTGGATCGGCAGCTTCGCCTTGAGCTCATTCTGCTGGTCTTCCGGGAGACCCGCGAACGCGATGCTCTTCACGGTGCGGCCCACGGCCGCTGTCGGCTGGGCTTGCGTCTGCGCCGACCGGGTGGTGTGCACGACACCGGTAGCGGGAGGTGCCGCCGCGTGGAAACCGATGGTTACCTGGCGCGTGATGCCGGCCGAGTCACGCGTGAAGTGCCATTGCAGCACGGATTCGAGCGCCGCCTTGTGCAGCTCGTCCGGGCCGCTCAGAATGCGAGCGTCACTGACGTTGCCGGCCGCGTCGAGCTTGACTTCCACGGTCACATCGCCCTGAACGCCTTTGGCGCGGGCCGCTTCGGGGTAGGCAACCGGCGTGCGGTGCAGAACGGCGCCGCCGCCGAGATTGACGGTCACTCCGGCCGCATCGCTCTGCGGGGCCGCGGCCAGGGGGAATGTTGCGGTTACGAACCAGCACGCCGCGGCCAGGATGCCCAGCCCGCCGGCGAGCGCCGATATCATCTTTGTCCTCGACATGCGAACCTCCTTCAAAATCGAAACCACTCTTTGTTTGAGATGACGCTTCCTCAGGAACAATGGGGCCGGGGCCAGGTCGGCCTGGGTGCTGTGGCCGGCGATGGCTAGCAGCGCATCCACGTACTCGTCGCGGGAATTGGTGCGCTCGATGACTTCGCGATCCACCGCCTGCTCGCGCGCCAGTTGAATTTCGCCGAGCAGCCACCAGATCGCCGGATGGAACCAGAAAACGGCGCGGACCAGTTCTTCAGCCAGCGTGAAGAGCCAGTCATTGCGCTCGATATGGAGCAGTTCGTGGCACAGAATGGCGTCCCGCATCCGCCGGTCGAGCTGGGGGAAGCGGGCCGGCAGGAGCACCACTGGGCGCCGCCAGCCGAAAGTCACCGGGCCGGAGACGTCGTCGCTGATGCGAAACTCGGCGGCTCCTTCCACGGGAGCGGCTTCGAGCGGCGCCGAACGGCGGCGAAACAGGCGCAAGCGCCAGAAGCCGGCCGCTAGCCAGATGAGCCGGCCGAGAACGCCGGCCGCCAGAACCGCCAGGCCGACCAGGTTCCACGGAATGGCCCGCGCCGCCGACGCCGCCGGCTGCACCGCCAGAATTACGCTCGTGACCTGGACGTCGCCCGCGGCCGCGTCCTGCTGCCAGGGATGGACGAGGGGAAGCACCAGGCAGGCCGCCAGCAGAATGTGCCAGTACGCCAGTTTCGCGCGGGGCATGCGCAGGCGCAGTAAGGCGGGTACGAAGGCCGCCAGACCGATCAGCAGTCCGACCTGCAGGCAATAGGTGGCGAGATTCCGCCAGATCAGCGATTCGCTCATGACTTCCTCCGCAGCCGCGCGATCTCCTCCAGGTCTTCGCGCGAGAGCTGGTTGTCTTCGACCAGGTGCACCAGCAGGGGCTCCGCCGAACCGTTGAAGACGCGGTTGACGAACTCCCGCACCATGGCGCCGATGACCTGTCCCTTGGGCTGTGCCGGCCGGTACACATAAGCGCGGTCCGCTTGCGTCTTCTTCAGATACTTCTTCTGTTCCAGGATTTTCATCATGGTCATGACGGTCGTGTAGGCCACTTTGCGCTGTTCCAGCAACGCCTCGTAGACGTCGCGGACGGTGACGCTGTCGCGCTCCCACACGATCTTCATGATTTCCAGTTCCTGTCCGGTCAGTGTCGAACTCCGCCGTCGCATACTAATTAATTAGTACTAATCCAGATGAATGTCAAGGCTATTTTTTTGCCGGTAACCCGGCGGCGTGCGCTTGCGCCATTCATTGATACGCCGGAAAAAGACACAACTGGTATTTGGCCTCCGGCTTGTTGTATTTTCAGAATTGAGTAGTCTTTTGTCCGTTTGACGAACTGCCGGTCGGTTATCTAATGAAATCATGAACTTAAAGCTGGACTGAAAGGAACAGGATGGAATTCACCAGAAGAGATTTGGGGAAGATCGCGCTCGCCTCGGTGCCGCTCTCGAGGGCGTTTGGGGCGAAGATGATCGACTCGAAGTTCGGGGGCGTTCAGATCGGCGCCATCACCTACAGCTTCAATCGGATTGCCAGCCCCGATCCGGAAGCGATCATCAAAGCGTACGTGGAGATCGGGCTGGGCGAAGCCGAGCTGATGTCGAACCATTGCGAAGCCCTGGCCGGCGCACCCGCAATGCCGATGTTCGGCCGCGGCGGGATGGGCCGTGGACCCGGCGGAGGGCGCGCACCGTTGACCGCCGAGCAACAGGCCGAACGGCAGGCCGCCGTGGAGAAACTGGCGCAGTGGCGCGCCTCGACAAATGCTAAAACGTGGAAAGCGGTCACCCGGAAATTCAACGATTCCGGCATCGACGTTGCCCTGCTCTGCTACAACATGCAGGACAGCATGAAGGATGAAGACATCGAGTACGGGTTCAGCATGGCCAAGGGCCTGGGCGTCAAGGGCATCACCACCAGCACCACCCTCACCATGGCGAAGCGTATCGCCCCGGTGGCGGACAAGCACAAGCTGCTGGTGGGTTATCACGGCCATGACGCGACCAACGACCCGAACCAGACCGCGACTCTTGAAAGCTACGACACCCTGATGGGGTACGGCAAGTACAACGGGATCAATCTCGATATCGGCCACTTCACGGCCGCCGGGTACGATGCCGTCGCGTTCATCAAGCAGCACCACGATAAGATCACCAACCTGCACGTCAAGGATCGCAAGAAGAACCACGGACCCAACGTGGCCGTCTGGGGCACCGGAGACACTCCCATGAAGGAAGTGCTGCAACTGCTCAAGACGGAGAAGTACCCGTTCCCGGCAAACCTGGAGTTGGAGTATCCGATTCCCGAGGGTTCGAACATCGTTGCCGAGGCCAAGAAGTGCCTCGCTTATGTCAAGAGCTGTCTGGCGTAGTCCGCGGACTACAGATTCGAGGAGTTTCGAATGGCAATATCGAGGCGATACTTTTTTTATGGCAGCCTGTTGGCCGGCGCTGTTCCGGCAGTGGGCTTCGGCAGCACGCCTTCCCTGAAATCAGCGGGGTACAAGTCCCCGAACGAGAAACTGAACTTCGCGTCGATCGGCGCCGGCGGCCAGGCTGCGGCCAATATCTCGGCCGCGGCGCCCACTGAAAACATCGTGGCGCTCTGCGATGTGGACGACCGCCGCGCCGCCGGTATGTTCGGCCGCTTTGACAAGGCGCCGAAGTTCCGGGACTTCCGGCAGATGCTCGATAAAGAAGGCAAGAATATCGATGCCGTGATCGTCGCCATACCGGATCATATGCATGCCACCGCGGCCATGTGGTGTATGGAACGCGGCAAGCATGTCTACGTACAAAAGCCGCTGGTACGCACGGTCTGGGAAGCCCGGCAGTTGCGCGAGGCGGCCGTGAAATACAAGGTCGCCACCCAGATGGGCAACCAGGGATATTCCAACGAGGGCACGCGTCAGTGCGCCGAAATCATCTGGAACGGAGACATCGGCGGCGTCAGCGAAGTACACGCCTGGAGCGACCGGCCGATGTGGCCGCAGGGCCTCACCGAGATCCCGAAAGAGGATCCGATCCCGTCCACTCTGGACTGGGATCTCTGGCTCGGCGTTGCCGATAAGCGCCCGTTCACGGCCGGCGGCAAAACAGAGCCCGACCGGAATGGCGGTTTCTTCTACCAGCCGTTCAACTGGCGCGGGTTCTACGATTTCGGCTGCGGCGCCCTGGGCGACATGGCGTGCCATATTCTGGGCGCGCCGAACATGGCGCTCCATCTGTCGAACCGGAAGCTCCTCAGCGTCGAGTGCATCAAGAAGGAAGGCGTCAGCCCCTTCATGTTCCCCAAGGCATCCGTGATCCGGTTCGATTTCGCCGCCTACGGCGACATGCCGGCGCTCAAGGTGTTTTGGTACGACGGCATGAAAGAAGCCCCGAAGATCGCGGGCGTTCCGGAAGGCGAATGGCTGGGCGACCCGCCCATGCTGCCGCGTCCGGGCGGCGGTCGTGGGATGGGCGCACCGGGCGGGCCCGGCGGCGGCCGAATGGGGATGGGAATGGGCGGGATGCGCCCGGCAGGCAACGAATTCCATTCTCCCGGCCGTGTCTTCAACTGGGACGAGTTCCAGGCGTTGAAAGCGGCCACAACGCCGCTCCGCTTCCCGCAACCGGATGGCAGCCTCTTCGTCGGCGACAAGGGAATGCTGACGACGGGCACCTACGGCGATGTGACGCGTCTGATCCCCGTCGAAAAGATGAAGGATTACCGGATGCCGCCACCCCTGTTGACGCGTTCGCCCGGCCATATGCGCGACTTCATCCGCGCCTGCAAGGGCGGCGACCCCGCGTGCTCGAACTTCAGCGTCGCGGCGCCGTTCGTGGAGTGGATGCTGCTGGGCGTCATCGCGCTCCGCAACGAGGGCAAACTGGAGTACGACCCGGAGAAGATGCGCTTCACCAACAACACCGAGGCCAATAAGCTGCTCAGACCCACCCTGCGCAAAGGATGGGAGTTCCACGCAGTCAAGTCGTAGCGCTGTATCTTTCCGTACGGAGCGAGGCGGGGAGCGAGGCTTCCCGCCTCCTGTTTTGTTTCAAATGCGTTTCGCGCATCCCCCTTCGTAAGCTATAATTGCGGCACACCCACTCCGAGGGGGAGAAATGCCGACGAGGAATTCAACTGTAATCACGATTGTGCGAGCGCTGAGCGTCTTCGCGCTTCTTCTGGCGCTCGCCAACCCGTCCGCCGCGCAGATCGATACCGGCGCGATTGTCGGAACCGTCCGCGATTCCAGCGGGGCCGCCGTGCCGAAAGCGGTGGTCACCATCACCAACGGCGCCACCGGCGTCAAACGGACCGTGCCCACAAACGATGCGGGCGAATACCAGTTCACCGCGCTCCCGCCGGGTACCTATTCGGTCCGGGTCACGGCTGCCGGCTTCGGGCCCCAGGAGCAAAAGGACATCGAGCTTCATGTGCAGTCGCGCCCGTCGGTGGATTTCTCGCTCAAAGTCGGCGCGGTTACCGAAACTGTGCAGGTGCAGTCGGCCGGCGCGCTTTTGCAAACCCAGTCCGCCGACGTAGGCGGCGTGGTGCAGGAACGGCAGATCCGTGACTTGCCGCTGAACGGCCGCCGGTATGCAGACCTTGCTCTGCTCGAGCCGGGCATTCAGAAGAACCTCACCAATTCGAACAACACGGCGCCCGACCGGTTCAGCTCTAACGGGAACCTGGAAACCCAGAACTACTTCTCCCTCGATGGCGTCGACAACAACTCCGGCTCCACCAACCTGCAGGAGGGCTCGGTGCAGACCGTGCAGCCGCCTCCAGACGCGCTGCAGGAGTTCCGCGTGCAGACCCGCACCTACTCCGCCGAATTCGGGACGTCCGCCGGCGCCGTGATCAACGCTTCCATGAAGAGCGGCACCAACGCCTTCCACGGCGATGTCTGGGAGTTCGTGCGCAACAGCCGGTTCGATTCCAACAGCTTCTTCAACAACGCCGGAGGCGTGACGCGCGGCCACTTCAGCCAGAACCAGTTCGGGGGCACCATCGGCGGCCCCATCATCAAGAACAAGACGTTCTTCTTCTTCGACGCCCAGAACTTCACCAGCCGGAAGGCGACCACGGTGAATTCCGCCGTGCCCACGCCCTTGATGAAGCAGGGGAACTTCACCGAACTGAAGGCCTCCCTGGCCAATCCGGTGGTTCCCAGCCAGAATGGCTGCATCACCGGCAACATCATCGCGGCCGGCTGCATCGACCCGGTGGGCCAGAAATTGCTCGCATTGTATCCGGACCCGAACATTCCTTCGGCGGTCGCGCGGCTCGGGCAGCCCGGGAGCTGGACCGGCGCGCCCAACTACCAGTTTCAATACTCCGTCCCCAACGACACATATTCCTGGGACACCCGCGTCGACCACAACATTACGGACACCAGCCGCGTGTTCGGCCGCTTCAGCGACTATACGGTGGATCGCCAGGATCCGCCATGGACCGGCAATCCGCTGGCCGGCAACGGCAACTTCGCTACCCAGTACCGGATTCGCGGCAAGTCCGTGGCCGCCGCCTGGACAGATCTGCTGAAACCCGCCATGTTGAACGAGTTGCGCGCCGGGTTCAGCCGGGACTACGCACATAGCGATCCCATCGGCCTCACGCTGGGCACCTCGAACGCAACAGACTACGGCCTCACGGGCATCCCCTCCGGACCGAACGATGCCGGTCTCCCTCCCATCAACATCAGCGGCTTGCAGCGCCTCGGCTCTTCACCCTGGCGTCCCCAGTTCCAGGTCTCGCAGGTTTGGCAATTGCTTGATACGCTGAGCTGGCTAAAGGGCAACCACAGCCTGAAGTTCGGTTACGAGCATCGCCATACCAGCGACAACTTCCTCGATATCCAGTCCCTGCAGGGCCAGATCACCGCCAGCGGAATCTATAGCGGAAACAGCGGCCTGGGCGTTCCTGACTTCCTGCTGGGCGACATCAGCACCGCGGCTTTCACCACTCCCACGGTGGTGCACAATTACCAGGACTCCAACAACTTCTTCGCCCAGGACACCTGGCGCCTCAAGCCCACACTGACCGTCACCTACGGCTTGCGGTATGAGCTGTTCTCGCCGATCCTCAATCACCAGAATGCGATGTCTAACTTCACGCCGGCCAACGGCGGAGGCTTCGTCACCGCGCAGAGCGGCGACTGGTACGCTCGCGGCCTGGTGCATCCGGACAAGAACGACTTCGCTCCGCGGGTCGGCTTCAGCTGGCAGCCCAAGGAGCGGGTGGTCCTGCGAGGCGGCTACGGCATTTTCTACCAGCACATCATTCGCATTGGATCGGAGAGCATGCTGGCAATCAACCCGCCCTGGGTGATTGACGGATCGCTTGCCCAGACGCTGGGCAGCACCACTCCGGCGTTTCAATTGAAGAATGGCTTCCCCGCGTCACAGTTCACGCCTGCCCTGGTGGACCTGACCAAGCTGCAGACGCGCGCGCAGGATCCCAACGAGCGCACCGGCTATGTCAGCCAGGTGAGCTTCGGGCCGCAAATCGAAATCTCGCAAAGCACCGTGCTCGATATCTCTTACGTAGGGAACTTCGGCCGCAAGATGAATCGCCTGCGCAACGCCAACCAGGGTTTCGTCACCGGCTTCGACGCCAATGGAAAGCCGATGACCATTTTCCCGTACGCGAACCTGAACACCACGCTGACGTCCACCACCGGCAACCACGCCTTCCTGGAGCTTGCCACCAACGACGGCAACACCAACTACAACGGCCTGCTCGTCTCTTTGCGAAGGCGCTTCTCGAAGCGCCTTTCCTACGGCATCAGCTACACCTGGAGCCACAATTTCTCCGACTACGTGGACAACCTGACTGGAGGCTCCACACCGGCCAGCGCTTATAACTACAGCCTGGAGCGGAGCAACTCGCCGTTTGACGTGACGCACCGGTTTGTCGCCAATGCCGTCTGGGATCTCCCGATCGGGAAGGGCGGCGCAGTTCTCAATAGCGACCATCTGGCCAGCCGCCTGATCGGCGGGTGGCAAGTGAACTCCATTGTGACCCTGGAAACCGGCACGCCGTTCACCGTTTCCGCTCCGGATGTCAGCGCGACCGGCGGCAGCCACGCCAACCGCGCGAGTTGCATCGGCGATCCCTACGCCGGCGCCACCAGCGATCCGTCGCAATTCGTCGGCAGCGGATCCACCGGCTTCTTCCTCAATCCTAAGGCGTTCACGACGCCCGCCTCTGGTTACTTCGGCAACTGCGCCCCGCGCGCATTCCACGGTCCGGGGATTCAGAACGTCGACCTGAGCCTGTTCAAGCGTTTCCCGGTCACCGAGAGCTGGCGCGTGGAGTTCCGGTCGGAGTTCTTCAACGCGTTCAACCACGCCAATTTCAATAACCCGAGCGCGAGTGTCGCCGCATCTTCCCTGGGGTCGTTCGGCAAGTCGTTCAGCACGGTGACCGACCCCCGCGAGATCCAGTTTGCGCTCAAATTGTATTTCTGACCCCATGAGACTCCTCATTTCGATCGTCTTCCTGGCTTCTGCGTTCGCGCAGGCGCCTTATGACACTTCGATCAAGCCGGCCGTGGCCGCGCGCGAAATCCCGGTTAACCGCGGCTCGGCCGCTCTGTGGCAGAGCCTCAAGAAGCTTCACACCCGGGCCAGCCTCATCATGATCACCGCCCACCCCGACGATGAAGACGGCGGCATGCTCACCTACGAATCGCGCGGCAAAGGGACGCGCGTCGCTTTGCTCACGCTAAACCGCGGCGAAGGCGGCGCCAACGTCATGTCGGACGATTACTTCGATGCGCTCGGCCTGGTTCGCACCGAGGAACTCCTGGCTGCCGGCCGCTACTACGGAGTCGACCAGTACTGGACGCGCGTCATCGATTATGGCTTCTCGAAGACCATGGCCGAATCGATCGACCATTGGACACGCGACCGCGTGCTCGCCGACGTGGTACGCGTGGTCCGCATGGTGCGGCCGCTCGTCATCACTTCGGTCTTCGTGGGCGGCCCCAGCGACGGGCACGGCAATCACCAGACCGCCGGCGCCATGGCCCAGGCGGTTTTCAAGGCCGCCGGGGATCCCAATATGTTCCCGGATCAGATCCGCGCCGGACTGCGCCCCTGGTCGCCGGTCAAGGATTACGCCCGTGCGCCGTTCTTTGCGCGCGCCGGCGCCACGCCCCTCGCCGTCAACGTGGAAATCCCTCAGGGCACCTACGACCCGATGCTCGGCGAGTCCTATGTACAGGTTTCGCGCGAAGGCCTCGGGTATCAGAAATCGCAAAATGGCGGCCCCAACATTCCCAAAGCCGGCCAGGTGACCAGCACCTATCATCGCTACGCCTCCAACGTCGATGTTCCCGAAAAGGAGAAGGATTTCTTCGACGGGATCGACACCAGCCTGATGGGCCTGGCCTCACTCGCCAGGGGCGGCGACACCGGGTTTCTGACTGCAGGCCTGCGCAGGATCAACACGGCCGTGGAGGAGGCGACCGCCCGGTTTTCGGGTGCCGCACCCGAGCGGTGCGCGCCCGCCCTCGCGCAAGGCTTGAAGGAGACCGTCGCGCTGATCTCCGCCGTTCAAAACAGCGGCCTCTCCGAAGAGTCGAAGTACGATCTGTTGCATGAGCTGAACATCAAGCGGGCCCAGTTCAACAACGCGCTCGCCGAATCGCTCGGCCTCTCGATCGCGGCCTCGGTGGCGCCCGACCGGGAGCCGAATCCGCGCATGGCCCAGTTCCTCGGCGATCCCGAGACCTTCCGCATTGCAATCCCCGGACAGACCTTCGGTGTCAAGGTGCACACCGTCAACCAGGGTTCGACGCCTGCAAGCCTGCAAAAGGTCAGCGTGGAATCGGACATTGGCCCCGCCTGGAGTGTAACGTCTGCTTCCGCAACGGCGGTTGACAGCAAGTTCACCGTCAAAGTTCCTGACAACGCGACCTTCACGCGGCCCTATTTCACCCGGCCCGATATCGAGCAGTCTTATTACGACATCGAGATGCCGCAGTACTTAAACCGCCCCCTGGCGCCTTATCCGCTGGTTGCCTGGGCGGATTGGAGTTTCGACGGCGTCCCCATTCGCATCGGCCAGGTCGTCCAGACCGTAAAGCGGGTCAACGGGCTCGGAACCGTGCTCGAGCCGCTGGCGGCTGGTCCGGCCATCGGAATCTCGATCTCCCCGCGCTTCGGCATCGTGCCGCTCGATGCCAAGGCCTTCCCGGTCAAAGCGGTCATTCACAGTAACGTCAAGGGTCCGGCCAGCGGTACGGTCCGGCTCGATCTGCCCGCGGGCTGGAAAGCGGACCCGGCAACCGTACCCTTCGCCACGGCCGAGGACGGCCAGGATCGCTCGGTTTCCTTCACCGTCACGCCCTCCAGCCTCGCCGAGAAGCCGTACACCATCACCGCTGTAGCGGAGTCCGGAGGCAAAGAGTACAAAGAAGGGTACGAGGTGACCGGATATAGCGGCCTGCGTCCCTACTTCCTCTACACACCGTCCACCTACAAGACCAGCGGTGTGGACGTCAAGGTCGCTCCGGGGCTCAAGGTCGGCTATGTCATGGGAAGCGGCGACGACGTGCCGGATTCCCTCGAGCACCTCGGCATCAAGGTGAACTTTCTCGCCCCCGCCGACATCGCCAGCGGCGATCTCTCGGCCTACGATGCCATCCTGCTGGGCGTGCGCACCTACGCTGCGCGGCCGGAACTCGCCACCTACAACCAGCGCCTCCTCGACTACGTGAAGAATGGCGGCGTCGTCATCGTGCAGTACAACACGCCGGAGTACGACCACAATTTCGGCCCGTACCCGTACACCATGACTTCGAACCCGGAAGAGGTCACCGACGAGGCCTCGAAGGTGGAGATCCTGGCGCCCTCCAACCCTATCTTCAACTGGCCTAATCGGATCACCGAAAAAGATTTCACCGGCTGGGTCGAAGAGCGCGGCTCGAAGTGGATGAAGTCCTGGGATGCGCACTACGAGGCGCTGCTCGAGGCGCACGACCAGGGACAGGAGCCGCAAAAGGGCGGCTTGCTTTACGCGAAATACGGCAAGGGGATTTACGTTTACGACGCCTGGGCCTTCTACCGCGAACTGCCCGAAGGCGTGCCCGGCGCGTATCGCATCTTTGCCAATATCATCAGCCTGCCGAAGAACCCGCAGCGCTGATCATTTGATCAGAAACTGAAATGCCTGGACCGCGTTTTGTTTGCGCGCGGTCTCCGCCGATTTCCGCTCCTCGGCTTCCTTGCGAAGCGCCATCTCGTTCCGGGCCTGCTCCGCCAGCCCGAGCCGGCTGTAGATCAGCCCCAGCCGGTAATGGTTCTGCGGCGAGGGGTCAAGCCGCACGCACGCCTCCAGTTCCTTCCGCGCCTCAGCCAGCTGGCCCGACGATTGGTACACCCGCCCGAGTTCACAGCGTGCCACGGCGCTTCCGGAGGGCGCGCGCTTCAGTTCCGCCACCGCCTGCGCCTCGAGCGCCGCATCACCGGTCTCCCGCGCCGCCCGCGATTTCAACGCCGCGCACACCGCCGGCTCCCGCCGGCAGATCGCTTTCAACGTGCGCTCCGGCGGCACCGTAGTGGCTTCCAGCGCCACCTGCGCCAGGTAGCCGTACACGGGCTCCAGCGCCGGATCGATCGCGATCGCGTCCGTGAGCGCGGCCTCCGCCTCGTCGTACCGCCCCGCCGCGTACTGCGCGACTCCCAGCAGAGTGCGGATTTTCGCCGACTTCGGAAACAGGGCCGCCGCCTGCGCCAGCACGGCTACCGCAGGCTCGAACGTGTGGTGTTCGACCAATTCCAGGGCCAGGGCCATCCGGTATCGCTCCTCGCCCGGCGCCAGCGCGACCGCTGCCTGATACGCTCGTGCCGCTTCGACGTACGCGCCGCGCTTTTCCTGGATGTCTCCGACCAACGCCTGGGCCACGGCCGTGTTGCCGCCGGCGCGGGCATGCGCCAACGCTTCGTCGAGCCGGCCTGACTGCAGTTCCGCCGCCGCCGCCGCCGCGAGCAATCCCGGATCCCCGGGTTCGAGCGCCAGCGCCGCCCGCATCTCATCCACGGCCGCCGCGGCCTCTCCCAACCCCGAAGCAACCGCTGCCTTGAGCCGGTGAAAGGCGATGCGCTGCGGAATAGCCTCGGGCTCCGGTACGCCTTCCAGCACCTTGCGCGCTTCGGCGTAGCGCCTCTCTCGCGCCAGCGTCACGGCCTGTTCCAGCGGCGATTGTGCGGCCGCTCCCAATACGGCCAGCAAGACCAAAATCAGAGTCCGGCGTTTCGTACTTAATATGATACCTTGGACAATTGTCGCAGCCTGATTCCCCGCATCTCGTCCGCGGTATCGGTCTTCTGGGAGCTACCTCCGCCAACATGCTGGAGATGATCGGCGTCGGGCCGTTCATCACCATTCCGATCCTGCTCGCCAAAATGAATGGCCCCCAGGCGATTCTCGGCTGGCTCCTGGGCGCCCTGGTGGCGCTGTGCGACGGCATGGTCTGGGCCGAGTTGGGAGCCGCCATGCCCGGCACCGGCGGGCCCTATCACTATCTCTCCGAAGCTTATGGCCCGCAGCGCCTCGGCCGCCTCATGAGCTTCCTGTTCATCTGGCAGACTATCGCGCTCGCCCCGCTCTCCATCGGCTCGGGCGCAGTCGGCTTCGCCCAGTACGCCCGTTTCCTCTTTAAGAATATGAGCCCGGTCGACGAGAAACTGATGGCCGCGGGCGTCTGCGTGCTGATCACGCTCCTGCTGTGTCGTGATATTCGCTCCGTCGGCCGCCTCTCGAGTCGTGATGTGGGTGGTAGTCCTCGGCACGGTAGGATGGATCACTGCCGCCGGCCTGCTCAACTTCGACCCGAAGCGCGTGCTCGACTTCCCGCCCGGCGCCTTCTCCGCTTCGCCCGCGTTCTTCTTCGGTCTCGGCGGCGCTACCCTGATTGCGATGTATGACTACGGCGGGTACAACAACGTCTGCTTCTTCGCCGGCGAAGTGCGCAAACCCGAGAAGGTCGTACCGCGCTCCATCCTGCTCTCCATCATCGCCGTCGCCACGCTGTATCTCACCATGAACGTGACGATCATCGGCGTGGTGCCCTGGCGTGAGGCGATTCAATCGACGGCGATCGTGTCCGATTTCTTCCAGCGGCTATACGGCGCAAAGGCCGCGGCAATCGTCACGGTCCTGATCCTCTGGACCACCTTCGCCTCCGTGTTCGCCGTTCTTCTCGGCTACTCGCGCGTCCCCTACGCCGCCGCAGTGGATGGCCGCTTCTTCCGCCCGTTCGCGCGGTTGCATGCCACCAAGAATTTCCCCTATTTTTCCGTGCTCTTCATCGGGATCTCGTCGGCCGCCGCGTCGCTTCTGAAGCTGGATGTGCTGATCAACGGCCTCATCGTCATCCAGGTTCTGATTCAATTCATGGCGCAGATCTTTGCCGTCACGCTCATTCGCCGCAACCGCCCGGATATCGCGCGCCCCTTCCGCATGCCGCTTTACCCTCTGCCGGGGGTCATCGCGTTCCTCGGCTGGCTGTATATTCTGATCGCCAGCGGCCTGGCCTATATTCTGGCCGGTGTGGCGCTGCTGGTCTGCGGGGTCGCCGCCTACCTGTGGCACGCGCGCGGAACCGGTGAATGGCCCTTCAACGCGCGCCCGGCAGGTGCCGATGCCTGAAGCTCCCGAGATCATCGTGGCCGGCGAACTGTACGCCGACCTCATCCTGAGCGGCTTCGAGTTCTGGCCTCGCCCCGGCCAGGAGGCCTTCGCTAAAACCTTTCATCGCGAGGTGGGCGGCGGCGCCGCCAACACCGCCTGCGGCATTGCGAAACTCGGGTCCCGCGCCGCCGTCCTCGGCGTGATCGGCGAGGATGGCGACTGGCTGATCGAGCGCCTGCGGCAAAACCAGGTCGATACTTCACAAATCATCCGCGATCCCTCCGAGCCCACCGCCTTCACCGTTGCGGTCAGCACGCCGCAGGAACGCAGTTTCTTCACGTACCTCGGCGCCAACCGCGGCTTTCCCGCGGCCATCGCCCACGCCGCCGCGGCGAGCCGCCTGGCCTGCACGCGCCACGTCCACCTGGCCTTCGCTCCCGATCTCGCGACGGCCGCGGACCTCTTCGCCGCCATTCGCCGCAACGGATGCAGCATTTCTCTCGACGTCGGCTGGCACGAGCCCTGGCTGCGCGACCCGCGGATGCGCGACATTCTGCCCCTGCTCGATGGGTTCTTTCCCAACGAAACCGAGGCGCATGCGATCACCGGCGAGCAGGATCCCGAATCGAACCTGCGCTGGTTCCAGGACGCCGGCGTCCGCCGCGTAGCCCTCAAGCTGGGCGGGCGCGGCGCCGCGCTGCTGTGGGATGGGGACATCCAGTTCGCCGCCCCTCTCGCCGTCACCCCCATCGATACCACGGGGGCGGGAGACTGCTTCAATGCCGGTCTGCTGCATTCGTGGCTCCGAGGCGATCCGCCCGGCGTCGCCCTGAAAGCAGCCAACATCTGCGGGGCGCTCTCCACCGAAGCGTATGGCGGAGTGGCCGGCGTCCCCGACTCCCAGCGTCTGGAACAATATCTCAAGACACTCTCATGCGGAATGTAACCATCATCGGCGGAGGCGGCGTGCGCACGCCCCTTGTCATCTACGGATTGTCCCAGGCGCAGCAACTGCTCCAGATCGGCCGGCTGACGCTCTACGATGTCGACGCAGAGCGCACCGAAACCATCGCCCGCCTCGGACGCGAAATCCTGAGGACGTCGGAAACCGAATTCGAGATTTGCGTATCTTCCCGCCTCGAAGAGGCCGCCGAAGGGGCGGATTTCGTGCTCAACAGCGTGCGGGTCGGTGGAATCGCCGCGCGCGCCCGCGACGAGCGCATCGCCATCGAACACGGCCTCGCGGGCCAGGAGACCACCGGACCCGCCGGGGCAGCGATGGCCCTCCGCACCCTTCCCGTCACCCTGCAGCACGCCCGCACGGTGGAGCGTGTCGCGCCCGCCGCCTGGTTCATCAACTTCACCAACCCCGCCGGATTGATCACCCAGGCGCTGGCGCAGAATACTGCGCTGCGGGTGATCGGTATCTGCGACACGCCGATCGAACTGTTTCACAAGATCGCCGAAGCCGTCGCAGCGCCGCCCTCCGACATGACCTTCGACTACGCCGGCCTCAACCATCTCGGCTGGGTGCGCCGCGTGACGCTGCGCGGCGAAGACATCACCGGCCACCTGCTAGACGATTCCGAACTCCTCCGCGGCCTATACTCCGCCGATCTCTTCGACCCGGCCCTGATCCAGACCCTCCGCCTGATTCCGACCGAGTACCTCTTCTTCTACTACAGCCAGCGCAAGGCGCACGAGAACCAGCTCAAGGCCGGCGCGAGCCGCGGCGAAGAGTTGCAGCGCATGAACGCCGGGCTCTTCCGGGCACTCGCGGCCGCGGATGCCCCCGGTGCGCTCGCCCTCTATCGCGGCTATCTGCTCCAGCGCAACGCCTCATACATGAAGCTCGAGGCCGAGGCCGGCTCTGCGTTCCAGGTCGCCCGCGAAGAGTACGACCCGTTCGAGACCGCCACCGGATACCATCGCATCGCGCTCGACGTCATGACCGGCCTGGTCTCCGACGAGAGCCGCCAGGTTGTCGTCAACGTCCGCAACGATGGCGCGATCGAAGACCTCGAGCCCGAGGACATTGTGGAAGTGCCTTGTCACATCGACCGCACAGGTGCGCACCCCCGCCGCACCGGGCGCCTCCCGGATTCCGTCCGCGGCCTCGTGCAATCCGTCAAGGCCTACGAGCGCACCACGATTCGCGCCGCCCTCTCCGGATCCGCCGCGCTCGCCCAACTCGCCATGCTCGAATACCCCATCATCGGGCAATGGGAATTGGCGGGCAAACTCAGGGCCTCCCTGGCCGCGGGAGATCCCGAGTACCTCGGTTACCTGAAGTGAGTGCCGCGGCACGCCGGTATAGCCTGTAGGTGGAACAGGCCAATCGAGCGCTGAAGGCGGCGGCCGAAGCCGAACCGCAGGTTAGTTCCGGCACCCAGATGGTACGTTAAAGCGATCTCAGGAAGTTCAGAATTGCTTGTTTATCGGCAGCCGGAAGTGTGTCGAATCTCCGGATCACCGCGGCCGCTTCCGAGGGTGGATAGTTGTTGCCATGCGTACTCTGGATGCTGCTATCGCCCGTAGTGTCCTGCCCGCCGGCAGAGGCGTGCGCCTCAATGGCGGCCAACAGGTCACTGGTGCGGCCATCGTGCAGGAAGAAGAGACGCTGACCGATTCCCCATAGTGGCGTTGTGCGGAACATATCCCCTTGCGCCAAGCCTTGAGTGACGTTGTCGGCCAAGCCCCGTCCCATGTGATGGATGAGAAGATCGGAATACAGGTGCGCCTCCTGGTTCTGTAGAGCTTCCGTCTCGTGTCCCGGCCCTGTGACCATGACCGGCGTGTGGCAGAGAAAGCAGCCGATCCCCAGATTGTTGACGCTTGTGCCGAACAGCTGTTGCCCGCGCAGGGCGCTTGCGGAGAACGGCACCGGCTGCGGCGGCGCCAGTTGGCGCGCGAAGATCGCGAATTCGAGCCAGTCCGGCAGAATATGGAGGGGGTTTTGAAAGGCCTGGTTCCGGAAATCGGAGGTATCGGTCCGGGTAATATCGTTCGGCTCGTTCTTCCCCTGGTTGCAGACGGTCGTTTCATCGGTGCTGGTTGGGAAAACGTCATTCGTCACGCCCATCTCGACGTTGTAAGCCTCGCCGGCAAAAATGGCCACGGACTTGTTCTGCGCTTTCCATCCGAAGCGGGAAATGGTGCCGTCATTGTCGCTCCGGTTCGGCATACCGCCAATCCCCCAGCGCAGCCCGCAGGGAGGCGGTCGAGGCCAGGCTGCTCAGAATGGTCTGATCCTGAATCGCCTCGATCAGCCCGAGCCCGAACAGTTGCAGGGGAATGCGGAACGACAGGTTGCCATTCCGATATTGGGTCTCGAAATCGGTGGGTGGAAGGGCTGCGGACGTGCAGCCCGGCGAGCCGGTATCGATCCGCCCTACCACGGTAAACAATTGATGCACGCCACCATCCGGCGTTCCGTCCGGCTTCCTCTGAAATCGGACTTCCCGAATCGGGCCGTACTGCGTGATGAATGAGGGCACATTGTTTTGCCCACCCTTGCGGTGTGGGATCAGGTCGAACATCGGATTCTCCGGCTTCCTGCGCCGGCCCGGCGGATCCTGCGGATTCGGCACCAGGAAGCCGCCGGATCCGCCGATGGCCGGCTGCTGGTGGCAGACCGAGCACTGGTCGCCGTTAAAACGCGCGCCCAGTCCCGATGAATTCGTCAGAGTTGCCAGGTTTGGATCCTCCCCAGTGTCGGACCCGAGCGGCACATCATTGCAGATGTCGCAAACCGATTCCAGTTGCACGGTTCGCGCTTTTCCCTCGATGAACAAGGCCAACTCGTTGGGTTGAAGTCCTGCGATCGGCCCGCCGGCCCCCGGAGGTCCCCCGCGAACCCCGGGATCCTTCTGCGCTAGTCCGAGCAGCGCGAAAAACAGGCCCACGAACGCGAAGCGTCGTGGCACTCGAGAACTGGTGGTCATCGATTCCCTCCATATCAGAACGAAGGTAGGCCGGCGCGGACGCTGTGTCACCCACCGAAACAGAGAGGGTACGTACCAGCATCTACCAAGCTGCTGGGATCACGCATGGCCGGCTGATCAAATGGGGCGGGTCAGGAAACCAGCCCGGTGCGCAGTGCCTTCGCCACCGCTTCGGATTTGGAGTGCACGTGCAGCTTGGCGAAGATCTGGCGGGTGTGGAACGAGATCGTATTCACGCTGACGCCCAGTTCCGGAGCCGCGGTCTTGTAGTTATGGCCGTCCACCAGCAATTGCAGCACTTTCATTTCCTGGGGCGAAAGCCGGCAGTCCGGCGTAGGAGGCGGCGCAAACTCGCGAAACAGCCGGACCACCCTGCGGGCGATCTCGGGTGATATCGGCGCGCCGCCGTCTTTCACTTCGCGAATGCAATCCAGCAGGTTGGCCGGACTGGTGCGCTTCAAGAGGTAGCCGCAAGCTCCGGCGCAGAGCGCCCGAAACACTCGTTCGTCGTCTTCGTACACCGTGAGCATCAGGATCAGCAGCGGCGGATGCTTGGCAAGCAGCAAAGGAATTCCGTCGATGCCCGACATCCCAGGCAGACCTATGTCCAACAGCGCCACGTCGGGGCGGTCCGGTCCCACTCGAAGGACCGCCTCCTCGATACTTCGGAAGCGGCCGCAGCATTGGTACCCAGGTGTGCCCTGGATCAGGGTAGCCAGCCCCTCGCGGATTTCCCGCTGGTCCTCGATGACGAACACGCGAATCTCGCCGCTGGCGAAAGCCTCGGACATATCCAGTGAAGTTGCAGTTAACCATTCTCCAGCATTTGGTCCGGTCTTGGACCTACCTGTTCAGGTAGGGGAGGCGTGATGCCCGGACCGGAACCTCGATCCGCACCACGGTGCCTGCACCCGGACGCGAGACGATCGCCACCTCCCCGCCCGACCCTCTGGCCCGCGTTCGATCTGTGCAGCCCGTTGCCTTCCGCCGGAAGAGACTGCCGGTCGAAGCCGCACCCGTCGTCGGCGATCTCGAATCCGAAACGGCCGTGTCCCACCCGGACGCGCACGGCCACGCGGGTCGCGCGTGCGTGCTTCACCACGTTGTTGGCCGATTCCTTGAAGACCAGCAGCAGTTCGCGCCGCAATTCCGGCCCCAGCACTGTCGCGCCTCCGCCCGCGGCGTCCACCGAAAACTCCATGGCGAGTTCGGCGGCAGTGAATAACTCGGCGGCGGCGTGGCGCATGCGCTGGATCAGGTCCTCATAATGGTCGCGCGCCGGGTTGATCGCCCAGACGATGTCGCTCATCGATTCGAGCAACTCCCGCGAGAGCGCCGTGATCCGGTCGATCGGGGCTTGCGTTACGGCCGCGCCCGCCTCCCGCCGCACCACTTCACTCAGGATCGAGATTTGCGAGAGGCTCGATCCGATGTCGTCGTGCAAATCGGCTGCAATCCGGTTGCGCACGCGCTCGATTTCCAACAGGCGGGCTACACGTGCCCGGTGGGCCGCCAGCGCAATCCCGACCGCGACAAGCGAACACGCGAGCAGGAACCATAGCCGCTGCCAGAACGGCGCCAGAACCGTGAAGTCGACCTCCGCAGGTTCGGCGCTGGACAGCCCTTCGGCATTCACAGCCCGCGCGAAAAACCGGTAGGAACCCGGCCGCAGCGCGGCATAGGTCAGATTGCGCTCGCGCGAAGGAGAACTCCAGTCCCGATCCACGGTCTTGAGCATCGTCTGGTAGAGCAGCACCTCGCCGGGCTCGAATGCGATGCCGGTTACCTCCAATCGGATTGGCCCCACCCCATACGGAAGGCGAAGCCCGGCCAGCCGGCGCTGCCCGAGCGGCGAAATTCCGCGCGCAACACCCGCGATTTCTAGCCTGCTGATTTGGACGTAGGGTGCAACCGCGGGCCTATCCCCCTGGGTAACGAGCCGCGAGACTCCCTGCGTGCTTGCGAACCAGAGCGTTCCCTCGCGGTCGCGGAACGCCATTTGCAGGTCGCCTTTCACCAGTCCATCTGCCGTAGTGTAATGGCGGAACCCTCCGGACTCGATATCGAGGCGGTCGATTCCTCGCCCGGTGCAGGCGTAAATCCGTCCTTGGCGATCCTCGGTCAGACACTCGACGTACTCTCCCGAAAGACCATCCTGGGGCCCGTAGCGCCGCGCTTGCGGGTGCTCTCCTCCAGGTTGGTCGAAGCGCAGCAGCCCCGCTTCGGCCGTCCCCACCCACAACCGTCCTTTCGAATCCACCAGCAGGCTGCGAATTCCACGGTTGGCCAGAGCCGGGCAATCTACCGGGCGCAGCTGTCCCTCTCGAAACCGCATCAATCTTCCCTGGAAGTATCCGATCCATACCACGCCGCCCGGATCCTCCGCAAACACGAACGGAAAACTGGATGGGGAATCCAGTTCCTGCGCGGGCGCGATGTACTCGATCGAGCCCGATTGGCGGTTCCAACGCGCGAGGCCCAGGTTCCCCCTGCGGAATGCCATCCAGACATCTCCGCGCGAGTCCTCGAAGGCCTTGTAAGGACCCGGGGCACGGGGACTTACGCCATAGGCCGAAGCCGGCGCACGGCGATCCAGTCCGGACACCCCCGCTGCGGCGGGAAAGCGAAAGAGCCCGTTCCTCGCAATCCACCACTCGCGATCCCGCGCCTGGAATGCCACCTGGCCGATGCCCCAGCCGGCCCCCCGGGACGGAAATGCGGGCTGAAGCGGCCTGAACCGTTTTCCCTGCCATAGATTCAGCTGGATATCGTCCTCTGTCTTCGCCACCACTACCAACTCCCCGGCCTGGGATTGCAGAATCGTCGATGGGCGCCCCACCAGGCCGTCGGATTGCGAAAACGTAGTGAAGCCGCTTTGCGCAATCTTGACCACTCCGCCGCCGTCGGTGCCAACCCAAATATTGCCGTCCCGATCGACAGCGAGAGCTTCATCCCATCGACCACCAGACCGTCCGCCGCGTTGATTCGCCGTCGAACCTGCCCGGATTCCAGCACGGCGATCCCGGTAGTCCCGGGCCGCCCAGAGAGCGCCGTTTTCGAGGCAAAGCAGACTTGAAACATAGTCCGCGGCCAAGCCATTACGCCGGCCGATCATCCGGTCGATCCGGTCCCTCGCAATGCGCACAATCCCTTGCCAGGTGCCGGCCCAGATGGCCCCGGAGAGGTCTTCCTGGATCGAGGTCACCCCGTCGTGCGGCACCGTATAGTGAAGCAGTTTCTCGCCGGCACGATAACGGAAGAGACCCCGGTCCGTGCCGATCCACAACGTGTGAACCCGATCTTCGTAGAGGTCCAGAATAAACGCCCTTCGATCGGCATCGGAATCCCCGAGGTCAATCCGTTGGAAGCGGCCGTCGGAAGACGTGAAGCGGAAAAGGCCGGAATTCGTGCCGCACCACAGGACGGGGTGTGCCGCCGGGGATGAGGATCCTCCAGCAGCCGTGAAATCCAGCGCGCATCCGGAGGCGTGTGGGTCTCCTCAACCACCTTCGCCGGCGGCGGATTGCTGCCGAGCTTCGACAGCCCGCCTCCCGTCGCAATCCAGATATCGCCGCTCCGGCTCTCCAGTACGTCGTTGACCCGCCGGTGACCCAGACCTTCCGCAACCCCGTAATTGACAAATCCATAGCCGTCGAACCGCGACACTCCCTCGCTGGTGCAGAACCAGAGGAAGCCGCGCGAATCCTGCACGATCCGGTTCACCGAATTGTTCTTGAGCCCGTCCGCGGTAGAGTAAACTCGCACCGGCAGCTGACTACCGGACGCGAGCCGCCCCCAATCAGGCAGATCAGCCCGAGCAGATCCGTACAGTGCGACCATGCCACGACCTACCGATTCTATCGCGCCGCCACGCTTAGGGCCGCGCAGTAGGGACCGCTCACAAGTGGCGGCGGGTCTGCCGCGGCAGCCCGCGAGACCGATCATGGCGCTCATACCTTGTATCGCTCGATGGACCGCTCACAAGTTGCGGCAGGGAACTTGATATCGTACCTGAGGAGGCTGCCTGTGAGGATCCACCAACTTGTTGCGTTCGCCTGTTTCGGTACCGCTGCTTTCGGCCAGACGGCGGCGCCGGTGCCCGAAATCCGATACGAATCCGTACCCAATTTCCTGAAGTTGCCGCCCGACGTTTACCTCGGCGAAGTCTCGGGTGTCGCGGTCGATTCGAAGAAGCATATCTTCGTGTTCTCCCGCGGCAACACCACCGGCCCTGCCTATGGCGCCGCCGCTGCGCAGTTGCTGGAATTTGCGCCCGACGGCAGGTTTATGCGGGAAATCGGTAAGAACCTCTATGCCTGGTCTTTCGCCCATGCGGTCCGCACCGATAAGGACGATAACATCTGGGCCATCGATAAGGGCTCGGACATGATCATCAAGTTCGACCCCGAAGGCCGCGTGGTGATGGTGTTCGGCCGCAAAAAAGAAGCCTCCGATGAGGCCGCGCCCTGGACGCACGTCACTCCTCCGCGCCCCGCGGTAGACGGACAGTTTCGCCAGCCGACCGATGTGACCTGGGATCCTCAGGGCGATATCTTCATCAGCGACGGCTATATCAACTCGCGTGTGGCCAAGTACGACAGGAATGGCGACTGGGTGAAGCAGTGGGGAGATCGCGGCGCCAAGCCCGGCGAATTCAGCACACCGCACAGCATCGCGGCCGATAACCAGGGCAATATCTACGTGGCCGACCGCGGCAATCGCCGCATTCAGGTGTTCGACTCCAACGGCGCCTTCGAGCGCGAATTTACCATCGACGTTCCGGTGCCGCCGGACGCCCATCCGTGGATGGGCAACCAGCCGAGCGCCGAAGCCGCCGCCAGGCAGAGCGGCGCGCCGTGGGCCATTTGCATCACGCCCGGTCCCACGCAGTACCTGTACAGCGCCGACGCCTACCCGGGCCGCATCTACAAGCTCTCGCTCGATGGCAAAGTGTTAGGCATGCTCGGCACGTCGGGCCGCCAACTGAAGCAGTTCGGCTGGATTCATGAGCTGGCTTGCCCTTCGGAGAACGAGATCTACGCCGCGGAGCTTCTCAACTGGAGGGTGCAGAAGCTGATCCTCCACCCTTTGGGCGAGAGTTCCGGTTCGAGGTCCGGCCGGCACTGAAAGAGGGGTCAGTCCCAAATCTTCACTTGCGGCCAGATCTCGGCCAGCGGAATTTTGAGACCCTGGCAATAGAAAACATCGCCGTGCTGGTGAGGCATGGAGTAAGGGTGGTCGATGCGGGCCACCTTTCGCACCTGGTCGAATCGCCGATGCAGGTCATCCAGGCGCCCGCCGATGATGATCATGCTCTCGCCGGTATAGCCGCGCGGCCCCCATAGAAAGTAGCTCTGGTGGCCGGATAGGGCGGGAGGCAGGCCGTACTTCGGACCAAACAGGTCGATGGCGCCGGCGGAGCCGTAGTTGTAACCGAAAATCGCCGTCTTCGCGCGGACGTCCGGCGGAAGGCTGTTGTAGACCCTCCCGACCGTGGCCGCTATCTCTTCCCAGCCGAATTGATCGGCGAACAACTGCGGCAGCGGGCCGAGCTTGTGCGTCTCGACGCGTGGCTGCTGAAGGTGTGTGAAAGCCGCATAACGAATATAGGTTTCCGGTGGGAGCAGCGGGATCATGGTGGGCGCCAGCAGCGCACCCATCAAGACCATAAGGGCCACGTATGCGGGTTTGACCCATCGCAGGCGCGGGGCGGCCAGCCAGCGTTCCCAGGCTACGCCGCCCGCCGCGAAGAGCATCGGAAAGGCGGGGAACAGGTAATACGTGCGGGGATTGAGCGCCATGATCAGGCCGGCCGTGATCAACCAGGCCCAGCCGAGGGCGCGGAACCTTTTGCCTTCGGCGCGGAAGAAGAAATGCCACAGGCCGGCCATCCAGATGGGTGCGGCCAGCGGGAGCATGGCGAGGATCTCTTCGCCCAGGAACGACGCCGGCGTGAGGCCGACGTTGCGCCCGCTGCGCCGGATGTTTTCCTGCAGCTCAAGGAACGGGAAATGATGCTGGATATTCCAAAGCAGGTTGGGGAGAAAGATCAAAAAAGCAATGGCCCCGCCGGCCCAAAGCCAGCGCGACTGCAAAATCCGCCGCTCGGCGGTGAGGAGGAGCCCGGCAACCAGCGCGAAGCCGAAGATCAGCATGGAATGTTTGTTTTCCAGCCCTACGCCCGCCAATAGACCGAACCAGACCCACAGCTTGTCGTTGCCCGTCTGGATCATGCGAATCACAAGCCACGCGCAGCCCATCCAGAACAGAGGCTCGAAAGCGTTCATCGTGAGGAAGTGATCGAGTGCCATCATGCC
Source organism: Bryobacterales bacterium (assembly GCA_963778675.1). Taxonomy (GTDB): domain Bacteria; phylum Acidobacteriota; class Terriglobia; order Bryobacterales; family Bryobacteraceae; genus CAWCDJ01. Next base: position 1,242,980 of record CAVZVI010000011.1, on the reverse strand, counting down.
GGGGGCGAGCACGATGCACAGCGCAGCCAGCCCTTGCGCGAACCGGCCGCCGCCGAGGTCCCTTGCGATCATCCCGGTAAGGATTACCTTGCAAGCGCCGGCCACGGCGGGCAGCAACCGGATGGCGGAGAGTGAATCGCCCAGCGTGGCGCGCACGAGCCATGCGACGAAGGCGATGAGCGGCGGCTGATCGACGTAGCCCCAGGCGAGGTGCCGGGCGCAGGCCAGATAGTAGAGCTCATCTACGAAGTAGCCGTACCGGCGGCCGGCGTATAAGTGGAGCAGCAGTTTGCCTGTGGCGAGGGCGGCCACGAAGATGCCGGTGCCAAAGAGCCACGGCCTCCGCGAGTGAAGCGCGCTGGGAGCGGCCAAGGCAATATTGTAAGCCAATGCACGCGATAAGAATCGGGGCTTTGGAAGGCCCGCCCCGCTGCGAGCGTAGAACCTAGGATAATCGTTTCATGACGAGTTCCACAGCACCGGCCCGGAGGGCACTGATAACGGGCATCACCGGCCAGGACGGGTCATACCTGGCCGAGTTGCTCCTCTCGAAGGGATATGAAGTCTACGGCCTGGTCCGCCGGGTCGCCCTGGAAGATCCGGAGAACCGGCTGTCGCGCCTATCCGGGATCCGCTCGCGGATCAAGCTGCAGGCCGCCTCGCTCGAAAGCTACGCCAGTATCCACCATGTGGTGCAAAAGGTACGCCCGGAAGAGTGTTATCACCTGGCTGCCCAAAGCTTCGTCAGCTACTCGTTCGATGACGAGTTCACGACCATCCAGACCAACGTTCTGGGTACGCATTACCTGCTATCGGCTTTGCGGTCGATCGTTCCGGAGTGCCGGTTTTATTTCGCCGGTTCCAGCGAGATGTTCGGAAAAGCGGAAGAGGTTCCGCAAAACGAATTGACCCGGTTTCATCCCCGGTCCACCTATGGCATCAGCAAGGTGGCCGGATACGAACTCACCCAAAACTACCGTGAAGCCTACGGCTTTCATGCTTCGAGCGGAATCCTGTTCAACCACGAATCGCCGCGGCGCGGCTTTGAGTTCGTTACCCGCAAGATCACGGCCGGGGCAGCGCGAATTCTTGCCGGGAAGTCCGACGAGCTGCGCCTGGGCAACCTGGAAGCGAAGCGCGACTGGGGTCACGCCCGGGAGTATGTCGAAGCGATGTGGCTCATGCTCCAGCAGCCGGAACCCGACGACTACGTGGTTGCCACCGGCGAAACCCATTCCGTGAGGGAGTTCGTCGAGCTGGCATTCGACCACGCCGGCTTGAACTGGCAGGATTACGTCAAAGCCGATTCGGAGCTATACCGGCCCGCGGAGGTCAACATCCTCCAGGGGGACGCGAGTAAGGCGCGCCGCATACTGGGCTGGCGGCACCGGGTGACGTTTCCGGAACTGGTTAGGGAGATGCTGGAGCATGATTGCCAAACCCTGGGAATCTACGACCGGCTGCCCCGAACGAGCCGCGGGGCGGTCGGGGCGGCTCCGCATCCCGGATCGTAGACCGTCTTCCGGATGTTCTCTTTCATACCCTTGCGGACGAGGCGGGTCGGAATCTGACCCCCGGCGGGCGCAACATGGATACGGGAGGAGGACCTATGAGAGTCGTTGACCGGAGTGTCGTGGACAAAGAAGACGTACGCCATATGACCGGCGCGGAGCTGGCCCGTCTCGGCGTGAGGCTTTTGAACAAGCAAGACCTCATCCTGCAGTGCGTGACGTGTTCGGAAACGTGGTCGCCCCAGCTCGATAGCAACGGCAAGCTGCAGTTCGACTATTGGGTCTGTCCGGCCAACTGCAACCGGTAGCGAGCGGCAGCGGAATCCCGGCCCCGGAGGATGCGGCTAGACCGTGGTGCGCCGCGGCGGCGCGGGGCAGCAGCCTTCGGGGCACACGAGCGGCTCGCAAGCGGCCAGGCGCTGCTCGATCGTTTCCGCGAACATGGCGATCATTTTCGGATGCACACCCACGGTGCCGGCCCTGGCCAGTTCGATGCCGAGTTCCCGGCAGAGTCCCGCGGCCTCGACATCGAGGTCGTACTTCACTTCCATGTGGTCTGAGAGGAATCCGATAGGCGAGACCACGACCCTGCGCGTGCCGCCCGCGGCAAGCGCGCGCAGATGGTCCAGGATGTCGGGTTCCAACCACGGCTGGGAGGGCGGGCCGCTGCGGCTTTGCCAGACCAGATCCCAGCCGGTTTCCCCGCAGAGCGCCGCGACCCGGCCGGATGCCGCGCGGAGCTGATCCTCGTAGCGGCTCGTTTCGGCCAGGGCCCTGGGGATGCTGTGCGCGGTGAAGACCAGCCGGGCTCCCGGAAGCTCGGCCAGCGCGGCCTTGACGCGGTCCGCATTGGCCTCGATGAATAGCGGGTGTTCGGAGAACGGCGGCAGTTTATGAACGATCGGCGCGCCGTCCCCGATTGCGGCGCGGGCCGCTTCGATATTCTCGATGTATTGGCGGCAGCCGGAATAGGAAGAGTAGGCCGAGGTCGCGATCGCCAGCGCCCGCTTCACGCCTTCGCGCGCCATCTGCCGCAGCGTGTCGGCCAGCATGGGATGCCAGTTGCGATTGCCCCAGTAGACCGGCAGCGGCCCTGCCTGGCGGAGCGCCGCGATCAGGTCGCGGCACTGCTGGTTGATCGGGCTGCAGCCGCCGAAGTGGTAGTAGTGTTCCGCCACCTGGAGCATGCGTTCGCGGGGCACGTTCCGCCCGCGCAGTACGTTTTCCAGAAACGGAATGACGTCTTCGGGCTGCTCGGGCCCGCCGAAGGATACCACCAACACCGCGTCGTAGTGCATAGAAATTGGATGTCTCCGCCGGTCTCGCCGGTGTAAAGTTACTCTTCGGTGCCCGATCCCCGGGCGTGCGCCGGCCCGCGGAATACGGCGTTCAGGAACAGTACGTTGGCGCCGTCGAGCATGGCGCGAAAATTCGGGTCCTGGGTGAAAGCGACGACGACTCCCCGCCCCGCGCTAGCGGCGACCACCGCAGGCTTGTAGGCGATCTGTTGCTGGTTCTCGCTCCAGAGGTGGCCGCTGACCACCAGTTGCCCGGGCGCATCGAAATAGACTGCGTTGACGCCGCGGTCGGCCTTCACCGGCGAGTAGATGGCGCGCCCCTCGACCATCAGATTCAACGTTTCGGGGACGCCCACGGTGAGCCAGTGATCAGGGCGCACTCGCGCGCGCAGCAGCGCGCCCGGGGCGTTATCGGGCAGGTCGGCGCCGGCCCGCGTGAACCTTTCCAGGTCCGATTCGCTGGCGATTCGCGTTCCCGCTACCATTCCTTCGGCGTGTTTGCCGGACTTTTCGGGCGGGGTCGTCTCCTTCTCCTCACTTTCTCGAAGCGCCTTCTCCTGTTTCAACTCGAGTAGCCCGACACGGGAGTCGGAGAGGAAGTTGATCGCGCTGCCCAGTGCGACAACGGTACCGCCGGACTCGACCCATGCCTTCAGGCGCGCGATTCCGTCTTCACCCAACTCTTCGGCATAGTCGCCGCCCTCCGGCAGAATCAGGACCTGGAAGCTGCGGGCGAAGGCGCTCGACGCGAGCATCGCCGTACGCACGGGGGTGACGGGATACCCGTACTGCCGCTCCAGCACGAAGCGTGCCGCGCCTGCCGACCCGGAAGAAACCGGGCTGTCCCAGGCGATGGCGATGGCGGGCTTTCGCAGCGGCACCACGTGGCGGCTTCCGAAATTGACGCCATCTTCCACCCAGCCGGAATCGGTCGCCGAGATATCCGCGCCGCTCGTGCGGGCCAGGCGGCCCAGGCGCTCTCCGAGATCCGGCGGGTTCCCGGCGACTTTGAAGATCAGGCTGCCGGCCGGGAACTTCACGCCGTTCTGGGCAAACGGCCGGTCGGCCGAGTAAACTTTCAGGTCTTCGCGGAGCGCCGCGGCCAGCAGTCGACCGGCGGCCTCCGACCCCCACGGCGCGAGGTAGGCGACGGAGGCGTGCGGTCCGCGAAGCGCTCCCGGCTGCACCAACTCCTGCCCCGCATCGGAAAAATCGCCTTGAGATACGGTGGCGCCTGCGACCGCCTCCACGTTAAACATGAGAGGCAGCGACCAGGCGGTGACATCGTAGATCTCACTCCGCTGTCCCTGCCGGCGGCGGGCTTCCTCGGCCGCGACGAAGTGCGGGTCCATGGGAGTGCTGGGGTCGAGAAGTGTCCGGATGAGCCTTTTGGCGGGCTGCGCCATCGGAACTACATAAGTTCCGGCAGGATACTCGCGGCCGCCGCTGCGGAAGGACGCCGCCGCCCGCCTGACCTCGATTCCGTGCTGCACCAGGATACCCGCCAGTTTGTCGGTGGCCGAAGCGTCGCGGCTGCGCGGCAGGATGTATTCCTTCACCGGCTCGGTGCGCCCCTCTTCGATGGCGGTGACGGCATAACGGTAAAAGTCGCCGAGCAGTTTCTCCCGATTCGCGGCGGCGGCCTCCAGGGTGGAAAGCGAGGCCACGAAGTGGTGGCGCACCGTGTCGCGAAACGCCAGCAGCGTGTCGTCGGACCGGCGCACCACCAGCCCGTGAGCCGACGCCTGTTCATACGTCATCGCAATCGCGCCGTAATAGGAAGGCCAGCTTGCGCCGTAGCCCGGGTAGAAGGCATCGTAGTTTTCGCGCGTGAAGTAATCGAAGCCGAAGCGGTCGAACCACCGCGCGTTGTTCTTGCCGAACAGCTGCAGCGTTTCCTTCTGGTCGCGGGTCAGGTTCGGATTATAGGGGTCCGATTCGGGGCTGAAGAAGTAGGTGCTCTCGCCGCTCATCTCGTGCAGGTCCACCGCGACCAGCGGGAACCACTCGCGCAGCACCTTGACCTGGTCGCGGATCTCCGGCTGCGTGAGGGCGATCCAGTCGCGGTTGAGGTCGAACAGGTAATGGTTGGGACGGCCGCCCGGCCACGGCTCCTGGTGTTCGGCGGCGATCGGGTTGGGGTCGGGCTCAAGGCCGCGTGCGCCTTCGAAGTAGTTGACGAAGCGGTCGCGTCCATCCGGGTTCTGGACGGGGTCGATCAGGATCAGCACGTGCGCCAGGATGTCGTCCACCATCCTGTCGCCGCGGGCCGCCAGAAGGTGGTAGGCGGTCAGCAGCGCCGCATCCGGGGACGAAATCTCGTTGCCGTGGACGCCGTAGGAAAGCCACACTACGGCCGGTAGAGCTGCCATGATGCGCTTCGCTTCCGCGCTGGAGGCCTTCCGCGGGTCGGCCAGGCGCCCGGCCGCGGCGCGGATTTCGGACAGGTTGCGGATGGTTGCTTCCGATCCCACGGCGGCGTAGACGAGGCGCCGCCCCTCCCACGTCCGGCCGTAATCGAAGATCTTCATCCGTGTGGGAGCAGCCGCCTCCAGGGCCTCCAGGTATTTCAGGATGGCCGAATGCCTGGTGACTCTTTCGCCGGTCTCATATCCCAGTACCTGGCGCATGGCCGGGATCCTCGGGTCGTACGAAATTCCCGGCCAAGTTTCGAACCTGGGCTGCGCCGTTCCCGGCAGCGCCGCCAGCAATACCACTACACCGCGCAAAAAGCGAACCATAACGATGATGATAAACGGTGGCTGCCGACGTACGGTAAAATCGGTCTTCCGTACCATGAAAACGCTGCTTGCTCTTCTCGCACTGCCGGCCCTCGCGCTGGCGGCCGACTCTGCCTCGGGTCTGGACACGGCCTCGATGAACCGGTCGGTCGACCCCTGCGTCGACTTCTATCAATATGCCTGCGGAAACTGGCTGGCGCACAACCCGCTGCCGTCGGACCGCGCCCGTTGGGGCCGGTTCACCGAGTTGAGCGACCGCAACGAGAAAGTGCTGCTCGACATCCTGGAGGGCGCGGCCGTGGTTCGGCCCGGCCGTCCAGTGCTCGATCAGAAGATCGGCGATTACTTTGCGAGCTGCATGGACACCGCGGCGATCGACAAGCGGGGGATCACGCCTCTCAAGCCCGAGCTCGACCGCATCAGCGGCATGTCGTCGGAAGAAGACGTGGTGGGCGAGATCATCCGCCTGCATCGCATGGGTGTCCCGGTGCTGTTCACCTTCGGGGCCCAGCCTGATGCGAAGGATTCTACCAGGACCATCGCCTCGCTGGGGCAGGGAGGCCTCTCGCTGCCGGATCGCGATTTCTACTTGAAGACCGACCCGAAGTCGGTCGAGACGCGGCAGCGGTTCCAGCAGCACGTCGCAAAGATGTTCGAGTTGGCCGGCGATCGCTCGGATGCGGCGGCGTCCAAGGCTCAAGCCGTAATGGACCTGGAGATGATCCTGGCCAAGGCTTCGGCGGACCGCGTCGCCATGCGCGATCCCAACAAGCGCTACCACCTCATGACAAAGAAGGAACTGGCCGAGTTGGCTCCCAACTTTCCGTGGGATACCTACTTCCAGAACGTGGGAGCGCCGGCGTTTGAGACTCTGAACGTCAGCAACCCCGACTTCTTCAGGCAGATCTCTGCCAATGTGCCGCAGGATTCCTCTGAGCCCTGGAAAGCGTACCTGGAATATCACCTGCTGCGGGCTTCGGCGACGGAGCTTTCCGAACCGTTTGAAAACGAAGCATTCGATTTCTGGCAGCGTTACATGACCGGCGCAAAGCAGCCGCGTCCGCGTCCGGCGCGTTGCGTAATGGCGGTGGACCGCGCTTTGGGCGACCTTCTCGGCCAGAAATACATCGAAGTGGCATTCGGCGCCGACGCCAAGGCCCAGATCGCGCAACTGGTGGATGCGCTCGAACATGCCATGTCCAAGGACATTCAGACGCTGCCGTGGATGACCGAAGCCACCAAGAAGGCTGCGCTCGAGAAGCTCAAGGACATTACGAACAATGTCGGCACGCCCAAGAAATGGCGCGATTACAGCAAGCTGACTATCACGCGCGACGATTACCTGGGCAACGATCTGAAGACTGCGCAGTTTCTGCGGCAGGACATGATCCAGCGCATCGGCAAGCCGACCGATAAAACGCAGTGGGGCATGAGCACTCCCACCGTGAACGCCTTTTACAGCCCGCAGAATAACAGCATCAATTTCCCCGCCGGAATTCTTCAGGCGCCGTTTTTCGACCCGCGCCGCGACATCGCTCTGAACTACGGCGGCGCCGGCGTGGTCATCGGCCACGAAATGACGCACGGGTTCGACGATCAGGGCCGCAAGTTCGACGGCAACGGCAACCTGCGCGACTGGTGGACGCCGCAGGACGGCGCCGAGTTCGAAAAACGCGCCGCCTGCATCGCCAACGAATACAGCGGCTTCACGGCGGTCGATGATGTGAAGCTGAACGGTAAGCTGACGCTCGGTGAAAACACCGCGGACAACGGCGGTGCGCGGATTGCCCTGATGGCCCTGCACGATGTTCTCAAGGGCCGGGAGGACAAGGTGGAGGGATTTACACCCGATCAGCGTTTTTTCCTCGGCTTCGCTCAGATCTGGTGCGAAAACAGCACGCCGCAGGCGGAACGCCAGCAGGCGCTCACCAACCCGCACTCGCCGGGCCGCTACCGCGTCAACGGGACGCTGCAGAACATGCCGGAATTCCAAAAGGCGTTTTCCTGCCAGGCGGGACAGCCGATGGTAAGCGCCAACGCCTGCCGGGTCTGGTAAGCAACTCCCGTTCTGTGAGCGGACATCGCACAGAGCCGCGGCCGTTAGGAAGCCTCGTGGTATCTTTCGGACATTCCCTTGTCCGATTCAGAGATATTAAGATACCGTAATCTTTCATTCGCGGCGGAACTGCGCTTTTGCAGCGGAACAGGTCTCGCTTGGACTCCTGACACTTAGCTAGAGGTGTGTCTATGGCAATGAAACTCCCCTTTGCCCGGCCGGCCTTCGGTGTGGCAGTGCTGGCCGGAGCCGCGGCGCTCATCGGGGCCGGCGGCACGGGCTTTACGACCCACGACAAGGCTTACTACGCCGATGCCAATCTGATCAATTTTGTAAGGCCGGGACTGGTCATCCAAGTTACCGGGGCCGCCATCTCGGCCGACGGCAAGGTCACTGCGACCTTCAAGCTGACCGATCCCAAGGGACAGGCTCTCGACCGGCTCGGCGTAACTACTCCGGGCGCGGTATCTCTCAGCTTCATTCTTGCGAACATTCCCAAGGGGCAGACGCAGTACGTGGACTACACGGTACGCAGCCAGAAGAGTCCGATTACGGGCGTCAGCGCGGACCAGGCTTCCGCGGATTCCGGCGGCACTTATCAGGACAATGGGAACGGCACTTATACCTATACGTTCGGCACCCGCGTCCCGGCGAACTACGATCCTTCCGTCACCCACTCGATTGGCGTTTACGGTTCCCGCAATCTCAGCGAATTCGATATGGGGACCAACTACTACGACACGGTGTACAACTTCGTGCCTGATGGCTCCAAAGTGACCGTGGTGCGCGACGTGGTGAAGACGGCTACCTGCAACAAGTGTCACGACCAGATGGCATTCCATGGCGGGTCGCGGCGCAGCGTCGAGCTGTGCGTTCTTTGCCACCAGCCGCAGACTGTGGATCCCGACACGGGAAACTCCGTCGACATGGCGGTATTCATTCACAAGATCCATGCGGGCTCGAGCCTGCCGAGCGTGCAGGGCGGCGGGAAATACCAGATTATCGGCCATAACCAGTCGGTTGCCGACTATTCCGATATCGTGTTCCCTGCGGACGTTCGCAGTTGCACAACCTGCCACGACCCGGCGGCGGGCGCTGCCCAGCAGGAGAACTACAATAAGCCGAACCGCATCGCTTGCGGCTCCTGCCATGACAACGTGAACTTCGCGACGGGCGCCAACCACGCCAACCTGCCGCAGGTTTCGGACTCCCAGTGCTCCCAGTGCCACGCGCCCACCGGTTCGGATCTCGACATCTCGATCTCCGGCGCACACCTCATTCCCCGGTTCTCGAAGAACCTGCCCGGCGTCGTATTCCAGTTGAACGGCGTCGACGGCAATAAGCCGGGCGGCCACGTGAAGGTCACTTTCACGGTGAAGGACAAGCAGGGCAACGCGGTGGCGCTGAGCGACCTGACCCGGCTGAACCTCCTGATCACCGGCCCCAACACGGACTACGCGCTTCCGGGCGTGGCCGCGGGTTATGTCTCCGAAAGCGCCCTGAAGGCGACCCCCGAAGGCCTCGGGCAATATAGCTACACTTTCACAGCCGCCCTTCCGGCGGACGCCCAGGGCTCGTATACCGTGGCCATCGAAGGCCGGCGCGAGGTGAAGTTGCTGCCGGGCACCACCAAGGAATTGCTGGTGCGCGACACCGGAGCCAACAAGCAAATGGCCTTCTCGGTGGATGGGAGCGTGCCGCAGTCCCGCCGCGTCATCGTTTCCACCGAAAAGTGCAACGCCTGCCACGGAGCGCTGGCTTTCCACGGCGACAACCGGAACGACGTGATGCAGTGCGGAATCTGCCACAACCCGGTGATGACGGGGGGAGGACAGTCGATCGACTTCCGGACGATGATTCACCGCATTCACACAGGCAAGGAAATGACCCGGACCTACACGATCGGCAGCAGCACGTTCAACGAGGTCGGCTATCCAGGCGACCGCCGCAACTGCGGAGCCTGCCACGTGAACAACTCGCAGCAACTGCCGCTCCAGGCGGGGTTGCACAACGTCAGCGACCCGGCCGGCTTCCTGACCTCCGTGCCGCCGGTAACCGCAGCCTGCACCAGCTGCCACGATACGAGGGCCGCCACTGCGCACGCCGCCGTGAATACCGACGCGCAGCAGGGCGAAAGCTGCGACGTGTGCCACGGACCGTCGGCCCAATTCTCCATCGACAAAGCCCACGCCAGATAGGGCAAAAGGGATCTGCGCTTCTCCCCGGCCGCCGGCTCTCCGGCGGCCGGTATTTTTATGTCTATAATACTCGACACATGGTGAGAAACGGCCGCATCCGCCAATCATTGGCGTATTGGTGCTTGAACGGCACCGACTGGAAGTGGGATATCGACCGCATTTGCCGCCTGGCATGCGAGCTCGGCTGCCGCAGCGTGGAACTGGCTCCCCCGGAACTCTGGCCCGTCATCCGCAAGTACGGCCTGGAAAACGCAATCGCGCACAACGGCATGCCCGACCCGGTCTTCGTCCGCGGGCTGAACAACCTGCGCCATCACGAAGAGATCATTGCCCGCACGCGGCAGAGTATCGACCATTGCGCCGATGCCGGCGTGCCTAACGTGATCGCGTTCACCGGCTACAAATGGGAAGATCCGGCGGATCCGGCGAGCGGCGAGATCCCGCTCGACCGGGGCGCGGAGAATACCGTCAAAGGCCTTCGGGAACTGGCGGCCTACGCGGCCGCGCGCAACGTTACGGTGTGCCTCGAGCAGTTAAACACGCGCGACGATTCACACCCCATGCGGGGCCATCCTGGCTACCAGGGCGACGATATCGACTATTGCGCGGAGATCATCCGGCGGGTCGGTTCGCCGAATGCAAAGCTGCTGTTCGACATCTACCACGTGGCTATCATGAACGGAGACGTGATCCGGCGGCTCCGCTGCTACCGGAACTGGATCGGCCACGTCCATACTGCCGGAGTTCCCGGCCGGGGGGAGATCGATGGCGATCAGGAGATCCATTACCCGTCGGTCATGCGCGCCCTGGTGGAGATCGAATATAAGGGTTATGTTGGACAGGAATTCATTCCGACCGTCGAGCCCGGGCAAGCCCTCGCCCGGGCCGTGGACCTCTGCGACGTCTAGGGGGAGCGCTGACCGGTGGCGCGCGTTGGCTTTTGCGTCCGCGGCATTCGCCCTGGTCCTGGGACCCGCGCATTCGCAGGAACGGGCCGGAGCGATGGGAATCTTCGAGGGCAGCGGCGATGTCGGTACGGTGCTCCACGCCGGCTCCGCCAGGTACGATTCCACGAAGGGCATCTATACCGTCACGGGCAGCGGCGAGAACATGTGGGAAGCGACGGACGCCTTCCACTTCGTCTGGAAGAAGGTCTCCGGCGATGTTACCCTGGCGGCGGATATCGCCATCCTGGGGACCGGCGGCGACCCGCACCGCAAGGCTGTCTTGATGGTTCGGCAAAGCCTCGCTCCGGATTCCGCTTACGCGGATGCCGCGTTGCACGGAAACGGTCTTGCCTCGCTGCAGGTTCGAGAACATCAGGGCGCCAATACCTACGAGATCGAGTCCAACGTGACGGCTCCCCGGCGCCTTCGAATTGCCAGGCGCGGCGACCTGTTCTACATTTCGGTCGCGGCTGCGGAAGAGCCTCTGCATTTCTCCGGCGGCGCGGTGAAGGTTGCGATGACGGAGCCGTTCTACATCGGCATCGGCGTGTGTGCGCACAACAAGGACGCGGTGCAGACGGCGGAGTTTTCGAAGGTCGATCTCAAAGTTGCGCCCGCTGGAGGGAAGGGAACGCCGGCGCTCTATAGCACCGTCGAATCGGTTCCTGTCCCCGCGGGCGACCGCCGGGTGACTTATGCGGCCGCGGGGCGGTTGATGGACCCGGTATGGACTCGCGACGGGGCGTCGATTGCGTTCTGCCGCGGGGACGGGCGCGAAGAGGTGCCGGCGGCCGGCGGCGCGGCCGAAGCAACCGGTGCGGGATCGTTTCCGCCCTGCCCCGGGCGAGCCGTGAGTGACCATCGCGAGTCTTCGCCGGACGGAAAGACGATCTATTTCAATTCCGACCGCACCGGCGTTATGCAGATCTGGCGCATGCGCGCCGACGGCAGCGGGCAGGAGCAGGTCACCAGCGACGGCTTTGCCAACTGGTTCCCCCACGTTTCACCCGACGGTCGGCGGCTGGCGTTTCTGTCATGCGATCCGCGGATCAAAGGAGCGCCGGAAATGCAGGACGTCACGCTGCGGGTACTGACGATTCCGGACGGCAGCATTCGCGCCTCGGCCCATTTTCTGGGCGGCAAGGGTAGTATGGATTCATCCTCATGGTCGCCGGATGGCCGCCGCCTTGCCTTCGTGAGTTATCAAATGCTCCCTGCAGATTAGGAGATGTTTGGGATGTTTCGAAAGACGATTGTGCCCATCCTGCTGGTGGTAGCCCTGCACTGTGCCTCTGCCCAAACGGGCGGCGGACTGACGGAGTTCGAAGTGGCCTCCATCAAGCCGGCGGCTCCGCAAGCCGTCAACCAGTTCCGGGTCATGATGCGGGGCGGCCCGGGGAGCCCGGACCCGGGGCAACTCACCTATACCAACGTCTCCCTCAAGAACATTCTGACGAATGCCTACGGGGTCAAGACCTTCCAGATTTCCGGGCCGGCATGGCTCGATACCGACCGCTTCGACCTGCTGGCCAAGATCCCCAAAGGGGCCACCAAGGACGACCTGAAAGTGATGCTCCAGAACCTTCTGGCGGAGCGATTCAAGCTGACTCTGCATCGCGAGAAGAAGGATCTGCCGATTTACGCACTGGTGGTGGCGAAGAATGGTCCGAAGCTGAAAGAGGCGTCGGACGACGCGGCGGCGGCTCCGGATGCGCCGCCGCCTCCTCCGCCCGGCGGTAGAGTCACCGTAGGGAAAGACGGCTTCCCGCAAATGCCCAAGGGTGGACGGGGCGGACTGATGATGATGATGAATAACGGGCGCCTCCGCCTGGTAGGAAACAAACAGCCGGTGTCGGCGATGACCGACATGCTCAGCAATCAGCTGGGGCGCCCGGTCGTGGATATGACCGGTTTGACCGGGAAATACGATTTCACGCTGGATTTCATGCCCGAGGAGGGCCAGATGATGAAGGGGCCGATGGGGGCGATGCCTCCTCCGCCGCCGGGAGCGGGCCCGGGTCCCGGTGACGCCGGCTTGGACAGCCCTTCCCCGGCGAACCTCTTCACGGCGTTGCAAGAGCAGCTCGGCCTCAAGCTCGAACCGAAAAAGGGCTCGATCGATCTGCTGGTGATCGATCACATCGAGAAGACCCCGACTGAGAACTAGTGTATAACCGAACCATGAAGCAGTTTGCCCTGGCAATCGCCTTCGCTGCGCTGGCAGCCGTTTCCGCGGCTTGGGGTCAGGACCACCCACAGCCGCTGGCTATCGGCGCCGCGGCGCCGGACTTTCACCTGCCCGCTGTGGACGGCAAGACCTACTCGCTCGCCGATTTCAAGGATGCGAAGGTCCTGGTGGTGATCTTCACTGCGGTACACTGCCCCACCGCCGAGATCTATGAGAACCGCATCAAGAAGCTGGTGTCCGACTACCGGGACCGCGGCGTGGAGTTCGCCGTGATCCAGCCCAACAGCCCGAAAGGTCTGCGTCTCGACGAGATGGGGTATACGGACCTGGGCGATTCCCTGGCGGAGATGAAGATCCGGGCCGAACACCGCCATTTCAACTTCCCGTTCCTCTACGATGGCGAGACGCAGGGAGTGTCGCGCCTCTACGGGCCCGTGGCGACCCCGCACGTCTTTGTCTTCGACCAGCAGAGAAAATTGCGATACCAGGGACGGGTGGACAGCAACCCGCGAGAAGCCTATGCCAAGGTGCCCGACGCGCGAAACGCTATCGACGCCGTGCTGGCAGGCCGCCCCGTCCCGGTGGAAAAGACGCCGGCGGTGGGCTGTTCGGTGAAATGGATGTACAAGGAAGCCTTGCAGGATGCGGAAATGAAGGCCATCGAGAAGGAGCCGGTGCCCCTGCAACTGGCGTCTCCGGCGGATCTCGCGGCCCTGCGCAAGAACTCGGCCGGCAAGACCCTGCTGGTGAATTTCTGGGCTACCTGGTGCGGTCCCTGCACCGCCGAGTTTCCGGAACTGCAAAAGACCTGGCGGATGTACCGCAAGCGGCCCTTCGAGATGGTGACGGTGAGCATCAACTACCCGGACGAGGAAAAGGGCGTTCGCCGCTTCCTCGACGCGCAGCATGCCTCTACGCGCAATCTGCTGTTCGGCATCATGGATCCGTACAAGGAGATGAATGCGTTCGATCCGCAATGGGACGGCGGCGTACCCTACACCGTGGTGATCGGCCCGGACGGGAAGGTCGTTTACAAAGAGCAGGGGACCATCGACATTCTAAAGGCGCGCAGGGCCATTCTGGCCAGCTTCCCGGATGACGATTACGTCGGACAAAACGCCTATTGGAATCAGAAATAGGCGGGGAACCTCACCGGCAAGGCGCCAGGGTCTGCCCTACTTGTGGTGCAGGCCGTTGTATGCGGTGAGCAGGCCGGACACGGCGCCGGCCATGGCGACCAGCGTGGCAATAACGTCCTTGTAGCGGACGTACCACGGGGAGAGGCGCTGGCCTAGCTTTTCGGAGAGGGCCACCACGTTCATGAGCGCGGACTGCCGGTCCTTGTCTTCAGACGCCCTCTGGTATTCGTTCAACATGAGGGCCACGGTTCCAGCCAGGATGCGCTCGTCGATCCGGCGGAGGCGTCCGACCAGGTCGCTGACCTGCAATGCGATGGTCGCGCTGACATCCACATGCTGGCGGGCATCGACGGCGAGGCTGAGCGCCTGGGATTTGAGCTCCGAACTGGTGCGGCTGAGCCGGCCGCGGACCCAGAAGCCCGCCCCGACTCCGACGACCACCAGAAAAGCACCGGCGAACACCGCCGGGAAGGCGCTGGAGGGTTGCGGATTACGGATCACCAGCAAGACCCCCAGCAGTGCGGCGGCGCAGAGCGCAAAGCCAACGGCTACGGCGGCCCATACCGGACGGCGGGCGGCGCGCGGCGGGGGCGGGGATGGCGCGCTCAGGGGAGGCGCCTCGACGGTGGGCGACTGCCTGAGAACATCGGCGAACTGGTCCAACGTGGGGCGCGCGCCGGGGTCGCGGCGGAGAGATTCGCCGATGAGCCGTGCGAGGTAAGGGGGTACGGAGGGGGGCAGGGGCGGCACCGGCTCCTCGAGAATCGCGCGGAACAGGGTGGTGAAGTCTTTGCCTTCCCGCAGCTTGCGGCCGGTCAACATCTCATAGAGAAGCAGGCCGAGCGCGTAGATATCGGTGGCCGTGGTCTGCGGCTCGCCGAGCACCTGCTCGGGGGACATGTAGACGGGGGTGCCGAAGATCATGCCGGCCTGAGTTGCCCCGGTCGACCGCTTCAGCGCGCCGGCCACCCCGAAATCGAGCAGAGCGCACGCCGGCGAAATCAGGCTTCGCCGGCCAACCGGGAACCAGCACGTTGGAGGGCTTGAGGTCGCGGTGGATAATGCCCAGCGAGTGTGCCCGGCGGAGAGCTCCTGCAATTCCAGTACAGGCGGCGATGGTCTGAAGGAGCGGCAGCGGGCCCACCTGCAAGACGGTGTCGAGGCTCGCGCCGTCGACCCACTCCGAAGCGATGTAAGCGCGGCTGCCGGCAACGCCTGAATCCAATATGGAGACTACGTTCGGATGATTGAGGGCCTGGGCCACTCTCGTCTCCGCTGCCGGCCCGCCTCAAGCACCTCAGGGCCGGCGGAAGGGAATACCTTAAGCACGACGCGCTGGCGGCGGAACAGGTCGCGGGCCAGATAGGTGGCGGCGAAGGCTCCCTGCCCGAGCGGCGACTCTATCTCGAAGCGATCGGCGAAACGCGATCCGGATCCGCAACGTCTCGAGCGCTGGTCCCATACGGAGCTTGGGCGCAATTCTAGCACGGTCGCTATTCGGGCAGCGGGCGGCCCTTGGTTTCCGGCGCGAACGGCAGCGCCGCCAGGCCTACGAGAAACACCAGGCACATCGTGACGCCGGCATACCGCATCGGCTCGGCCTGGTTGACGAAGACGCGGTTGGTCAGCATGCCGAGCGTCAGCGGGCCCGACGCGGCCACCAGCCGTCCGACGTTATAGCAGAAGCTCGTGCCGGTGCTCCGCAGCCGGGTGGGGAAGAGTTCCGGCAGGTAGATGGCGTAGCCTCCGAAGAGCGCAAGCTGGGTGAAACCCATCAGCGGGATCATCCAGAAGATGTCGGCGAGCGTCCGCAGATTCCAGAACGTGTAGGCCGTCATGAACATGGCGGCGAGGAAGCTGATGGCGAAGGCCCGCCTGCGGTTGGTGCGCTGGGTGAGCCAGGTGAACGCATTGATGCCGAAGAAGGCCCCGAAGTTCTGCAGCAGCGACGTGATGCCGATCCAGGTGGTGGTCTTCCCGGCCAACTCGGCGCCCGAGAAGCCCTGTGCGCGGAAAGTGTTCTCGAGCACCGGCCGCAGCAGGTCGTAGCTGAAAAAGCCGATACCCCACAGGCCTACCACGCCGGCGAAAGCCAGCGCCAGGCCGACGTAGGAGTTGCGGCTCCAGCGCGGGTCTGAGAGCAGTTCCTTGAACGAACCCATCTTCTTCTTTTCCGAGCGCGCCTTGAGCCACTGCTCGGGCTCTTTCAACTTCTTGAAGACCACGAGCGCGAGAGGAGCGGGGAGCGCGCCGGCAAGGAACTCCCAACGCCATGCGCCGGCGATGGTGCCCGACTGCTGGATATAGCCAATCAGAATTCCAGTCATGGCGGCGATCATGTTGCCGAGCGCCGAAGTAGCTTGTACCAGGCCGAGGGCGTAGGGCCGGGCGCGTTCCGGCACGATTTCGGCCACCAGTGCGACTCCCACGGCAAACTGGCCGCCCACGCCGAGGCCGCAGAGGAAGCGGTAGGCATTGAAATCCCAAACCCCGGTGGAGAACACGCTGAGTCCCGTGAACACCGTGTACGTCAGGATGGTGACCATCATCGTCTTGGAGCGGCCCATGCGGTCGCCCAGGACGCCGAAGAGCACGCCGCCCAACGCCCACCCGATCATGAAAATCATGGTGGCGTAGCCGGCCTGCTCGGAGACCTCTCCGGCAGTGGCGTGGCCGCCCATCAGGTCGCGCAGCGCTGACACCCGCGCCAGGTTGAACAACTGCTGCGCCATGGTGTCGAACATCCAGCCGCCCGCGGCAACCGCTACGACAAACCATTGATAGCGGGTAAGGTCTTTGTACCAGACGTATTTGGGCTGCCCGGCGGCGACCCCGCTCGAACCGTTCGAAGGCATGAAGTTGTATCGTTACCCAATTCGTACCGGAACCGCAAGTGGCCGAATTTACAGTACCGGTGAAACTCGGTCGCCTGCCCGGAGAGGGATGTCCGAAGGAAGCGCGACCGGTTCGCCCTCGGAAAGGCCGCTGGTTACCTGAATGAGCGAAACACTGGAGATCCCCGTCGCGACGCCGCGCCGCTCGAGAGTGTCATCCTTCACGGTGAACACGTAATCGCCGGAGGCATCGTGGCGAAGCGTCTCGCGCGGAATGACCAGGGCGTTTTGCGCGGCTGCAGTGCGAATCTCGGCATCGACATTCGTGCCGGGGATGAGATCGCGGCCCGGGTTTTCAATGGTGCAGATCACCTCGCCCACCTGGCGGGAACCGAGGGCCTGGATGGCAGTCGGCTTGCGCTCGACGGAGCCCTGCCACTTTTTGCCGGGAAGCGCCTGCCAGGTGATGGTGACGGGCTGTCCGACGGCTACGCGGCCCAGCTCGGGTTCATCGACATAGACTCGAACGTGCAGGCGGTCGAGAAGCCCGACGTTGGCGATCAGGTCTCCGGGATTGACGTAGGTCCCTGGACGCACCGCGAGTCCGTAGATCACGCCGGCGAGGGGTGCGTGCAGGACGGTCTGGGCGGAACGCTCGCGGGCCAGCTTCACCGCCGATTCGGCATCCTGCAGGCGGGCCTGGGCGGCCGCGACATCGGGCTTGGAGACAAGCAACACGCGCCGCTTCTCTAGGCCCTGGATCTCCATCTCGAGCTGCCGGACTCGGTCCGCCGCGGCCTGCACATCGACGCGGGTAGCCGCCTGTTTCTCGGCAAGGCGCTGCAGGGAATGGTAGTCCGAGGTGGCGTGTTGCAGGTCGTAGCGGTCGCGCTCGATACGGTTTTCGATATCGGCCAGCTCGGAAGGGCGGCCACCCTCCTCGAGCGCGGCCAGGCCGGCGCGAGCCTCGGCCAGCTTGGCTTCGGCCGCTTCGATGTCGGCCTGGAGCGAGGGATCGCTGAGGGTTGCGAGCACCGCGCCTTTGGCCACGTTCTGGCCTTCGTGCACGTCCACTGTGGCGACCAGCGCCGCGGACTCGGCTCGGACCGCCTGCCACCGGTAAGGCTCGACCTTTCCATTGGTGGGAAGAATACTCACCAGGGCCTGACGGCGGACGCGCGTGAAATTGACGCGAGGAGGCGCGTTCTTACGGAGAATTCCCCAGCCGATCACCACGGCCACCAGGGCGAGCAGTGCCAGCAGCAGAAGCTTTTTCAAAATCGAATCTCCAAACTCCATTCTAACGGGGGCCGCGCGGACGCCGAACGAAGCGCCGGCTGTGGCGGGTTGCGTCGATCGCGTTCACGCGGGACAGCGGGGAGGCAGGCCCAGGCGGCGGCAGCACTCCTCGAGCATTTCCGCGGTGCGTGTGGCCCCGGAACGGGTGACGCCGGCCTCGCGCACTCGAAGCAGGGCGTCCAGATCCCGAATGCCGCCCGCGGACTTCACCTGGACGCGCGGCGGACTGTGGCGCCGCATGAGCCGCAGGTCTTCGATGGTTGCGCCGCCGGTACCATACCCGGTGGACGTCTTCACCCAATCGGCCTCCAGCTCGCCGCAGATCGAGCAGAGGCGGATCTTCTGATCATCGTTCAGGTAGCAATTCTCGAAGATGACTTTGACCTTCTGGCCGGCGGCATGGACCGCCTCCGTGACGGCACGGATATCGTTGTGGACGTAGCCCCAATCACCGCTAAGTACGGCGCTGATGTTGACGACCATGTCGAGTTCCTGGCCGCCGTCGGCAAGCGCTTGTCCGGCCTCTGCTAACTTGACTGCAGTGGTGTGGCCTCCATGAGGGAATCCAATCGTAGTGCTCGGCTTGACCGCGCTGCCGCGAAGGATCTCCGCGCAGCGCCGAAGGTAGTATGGCAGGATACAGACGCTTGCCACGTCATAAGCGATGGCGAGGCGGCAACCGGCCTCGAGCTGCGCCCCCGTGAGCGTAGGGTTGAGCAGCGAGTGATCGATCATCTTGGAGATATCAAAGTAAGTAAAGCTCATAGGTCGCGGCGACGGAAGTATAGCATGGCACAGTACAAGTGGATGCCATGACGGTTGCGGCCGGGTCCTGAGAATCGTATGCTTGAAGCTCCCATGTATTGCTTGGTCATGTTCTTTTGCAACGGGCTTCTGGTTTATTGGGCCACCAGAACCGCCCTGCTCCTGCACGGCCCCGAAGAGCGGATTGAGAGGACTCTCGAGAAGGATTTGTGGAGCGGCCGGCAGGCTCTAATCGGCATCCGGCGGTTACTCATGCCGCCCGCGAACCTGGCCGGGTAACCGCCGGAAGGGACGGGATCGACCGCGGCAGCCAATCGGTGATCCGCGAATTATCTGCGTAGGGTGAGGCGGCGTCGACCACTTCATGTAAAATGATGGGCACTATGACACGCACTCACTGGACCGCCCTCGCCATCGTTCTCGCCCTGTATGCAATCGTCACATGGAGCGCGCCTCCCAAGCTCGGAGCGGGCATTCTGCTGGTGGCGAACAAAGGCGATCACGCCCTGGGGATCATCGACCCGGCGGCTGGCAAGCAGGTGGCGGAAGTTCCCGAGGACGGGGTGACCGGCCATGAGGTCATCGCGTCGCCGGATGGCAAGACTGCTTATGTGCCGATCTACGGAAATTCGGGCGTTGGGAAGCCGGGCAGCAACGGCAGCAACATGGTGGCGATCGATATCGCTTCGCGCAAGATCGTAGGCAATCTCGATTTCGGTCACGGCGTGCGCCCTCATTGCCCTCTGTTCGGCCCGAAGAACGGTCTGCTCTACGTCTCTACGGAACTGGACAAGTCCATCTCGATCATCGATCCGAAGACGCTGAAGGTGATCGGGTCAGTCCCCACCGGGCAGGCCGAATCGCACATGTTTGTGATCAGTCACGACGGCAAGCGAGCCTATACGGCGAATGTGGGCCCCGGCACCGTCTCCGTTCTCGACCTGGGTGCGCGGAAAACGCTCAAGGTGATCCCGATCTCGCCGACTACGCAGCGGATTTCGATCTCGCCGGATGACAAGACGGTCTTCACGTCGGACCAGACCAAGCCGCGCCTCGCAGTCATCGACACGGCGACGGACGAGGTCAAGAGCTGGGTGGAGTTGCCCGGCCTCGGTTACGGCACCGCCCCGACGCCCGACGGGAAATGGCTGGTGGTCGCCGTGCCGACCGTGAACAAGGTCGCGGTAGTCGATCTCCATACCCTGCGCGTGGCGCACACGATCGATGTGCCCAAGGCCCCGCAGGAGGTTCTGATGCGGCCCGACGGCAAGATGGCATACGTCTCCTGCGATTCGAGCGCTAAGGTAGCAGCCATCCGGACGTCCGACTGGAAAGTGGACGCGATGATCGACGCGGGCAAAGGCGCCGACGGCCTGGCGTGGGCGGCGAGCCGCTAAGCACTCCACCGTCATCACGCCGGTTGGCCGGCCTCGCGATCACGGCTCTGTGTCGCTGCGCCTTCTGGAAGTACAATCGCTCTTATGCTTATGAGATTTTTCGCAGTTGCCCTGCTCGTCCCTGCGGCGGCTTTCGCCGCGGCGCCTGAAACGTTCACCACTTCCGCCGGGGTTCTCGAACTGACGCCCATCCAGCATGCCAGCATCCTGATCAAGGCGGGCGGGAAGGTCATGTACATCGATCCCGCGCAGGGCTCCTACGACGGCTTGCCGCAGGCCGACTACATTCTGATCACCGATATCCACGGCGATCACATGGTGCCCGCGCTGGTCGAGAAGCTCAAGAAGCCCGATACCGTGATCCTGGCGCCGGCCGCGGTGGCCGAGAAGGTGCCCGGTTCCACCATCATCGCCAACGGCCAGACGAAGACCATCGGCGCCTTCGAGGTGGAAGCCATCCCCATGTACAACCTCAAGCCGGCCGCCAACGGAACACTCTACCACCCGAAGGGGCGCGGCAACGGCTACATCCTCACCTATGGCGGCAAGCGGTTTTACTTTTCCGGCGACACCGAGGGCATTCCGGAGATGCGGGCGCTCCGCAATATCGACGTCGCTTTCGTGTGCATGAACCTGCCGTTCACCATGACGCCGGAAGCCGCCGCCGACGCGGTGAAGGCGTTTCACCCCGCAATCGTGTACCCGTATCACTACCGCGGCTCGGATCCGCAGGCCTTTGCCAAGGCGCTCGAAGGCACCGGGATCGACGTCCGCCTGCGCGATTGGTACGCGAAGTAGCGCGCGCTACATCCGGCCGCGCTCGCTCGACGGCGGCACCTGCCCTTTGAGCCGCAGGTAGACCGAGATGTAGCCGTACATTTCGCTGTCGTGGTTCGTATTCCCGATGAGCGCGCCTAGCTTCGAGCGCTGTCCGCCGCGCCCGGCGATCATCTCCGCGGCCGTTTTGTCGTTCATGCTCGCCCATGCGGCGTCGCAGGCGTCGAATGACTCCTTGAGCGCCGTTACGAGAGCGGCTTTCTCCATCTTGGAGGTATCTACCGTCTTCTGCTGGCCCGCGATTGCCGAGCACCCCCGCACCTGGTTGGCGACGTGGGCGATGCGCTGCGCGAAAGTCTGCTGCTCCGGCGTCGGCTTGAAGGTGTAATCGGCCTCGGGCATTTTCTCGGCCGCCTTGATCAGGTTATTCTTGACGCTCTCGTACATCTGTTTGGCTTCGGCGATGGTCGGGTTGCTCTGGGCCTGCAGTCCGCCGGCCAGGGAAGCGGCGAGTACCATAAGGGCGAATCGATTCACGGGGAGTCCTCCAGCAGGCATTCTATCCCAAGCCGGAGGCCTTCAGAAGCGCCCGCACCCCATCGCGGCACAATGCCGCGGCGTGCTTCGATTCCGCGGACAGTCCGCCCACGGCTTCCTCGACCGCCTCCGGCCGAAAAGCCGCCATCTCGCTGCGGGTCTTGCCGGTGAGCCATTCCGTGAGCGCCGAGCCCGCCGCAATCGACGCGGTGCACCCGCGCACTTTGTACCGCACCTCGACTGCGGCGCCACCCTCGAACCGCACGGAAAGCCGCAGGATATCGCCGCACGCGGGGTTCGACACCTCCACCGTTACGGCCGGCGGCGGCAGTTCGCCGACGTTGCGAGGATTCTGGAAGTGCTCGATCAGGCGGTCGGAGTACATCCTATGCTTCAATATACTGGCATGCTCCAGGTAGTGGCGGCGATCTTCGAGAAGGACGGGCGCATCCTCATCTGCCAGAGGACTCCCGCGCAATCCCATCCATTGAAGTGGGAGTTCCCCGGCGGCAAGGTGGAGCCTGGCGAACCGCCCGAGCGGGCGCTGGCGCGCGAACTCGAGGAGGAACTCGCGGTCACCGGCGCGCGCGGCCGGGAGATCGAGCGCTACCGGTTCGCCTATCCCGGCAAGGCGCCCATCGAGCTGATTTTCTACCGCGTAACGGAATACGCCGGCGAGCTGCGCAACCTCATTTTCCAGGACATGCGCTGGGAGCCGCGCGCGGATCTCGCGTCGTTCGATTTCGTGGAAGGCGACCGCGATTTCCTGCGGCGGTTTGCCCTCTATACTGGTTCCTATGACCGCTGCGATCAAGCTGGTGGAACCCGACCGGAATGAGTTCCTGGCCGAACTGGAATCCAGGAGCAGGAAACCGAGCCCCTTCTTCCGGGCTATGGCCAACCGCCCTGACGTCTTGAAGAATTTCGTGCCGCTTTACGGCTCCATCGTGGGGCCCGGCTCGGTGGACCGCCGCGTGAAGGAGTTGGTCTACCTGACGTGCGCCTATACCAACCGCTGCGCCTTCTGTACGGCCGCGCATGTCGCCAGCAGCAGGAAGGCGGGAGTCACTGAAGCCGACCTTCAGGCCCTGCAGACCGAGCAGGACGAGGGATTCTCCGAGCCCGAGCGCGCCGCCATCCGCTATGCCCGCGAGTTGACGCGGACGGCCGCGGCGGCGCAGTCGCGTACTGAATTGCTGGCGCACTTCACGGATGAGCAGGTAGTCGAGATCACCCTGGTGGCCGCCATGGCGAACTTCACGAACCGCTTCAATAACGGCCTCTCCGTCATGCCGGAGGCCTGATGCCGATTCTCAGCGGCATCCACCCGGTCGTGGAGGCGTTGCGGGCCAACCACCCGTTGGAGCGGGTGATCGTGGCGCAGGGCGCCGGCGGCCCGCGGCTGCAGGAGATCATCGACCTCGCCCGGCGCGCCTCGATCCCGGTGCGCTTCGAGCCGCGTTCGGCGCTCGAGCGCCTCGCCGGTACCAGCGCTCACCAGGGCGTTGTCGCGATGGGTGCGGCGCGCAAGTATGCGGATCTGGAAGCGGCGTCCGGCGCCGAACTGGTAGTGGTGCTCGATGGCGTCGAGGACCCGCACAACCTGGGCGCGATCATCCGCACCGCGCACGCCGCGGGAGCCGGTTCGGTGGTGATCCCGGAGCGCCGCGCCGCCGGCCTCACGGACGTCGTCGCCAAAGCCGCGGCCGGCGCCCTCGAATACCTTCCGGTGGTCCGCGTGACGAATATCAACCGCGCCCTCGCAGAGCTGAAGGAGCGGGGCTTTTGGATCTACGGCCTGGACGAGCGCGGCACCGAAAGTTACGACGCGGTGGATTACGGCTCGCCGGCTGTACTGGTGCTCGGTGGTGAAGGCAAGGGCCTGCATGAACAGGTGCGCAAGCATTGCGACCTGCTGGTGCGCATCCCCATGGCCGGCAAGATCTCGTCGCTCAACGTCTCGGTAGCCGCCGGGGTGGTCTTGTTCGAGTGGAAGCGCCGGCAGGGCAAGAGCGCGTAGGGCCCGCCGGTCAGTGCTTCCCGAACATCTCCTCCGCCTGTTTGCGCAGCGCAATCCGGCTGTCGAGGCGGCTGTAGAACATGTGGCCTCCCGGATACTCGTGCACCTCGACACGCGTCGCGTCGCCCATCACGGGCATCTGGTCCACGGTCAGCACAGAGCCCATGAAAGGGCAGGAGAGGTCGTTCCATCCGTGCGCAATCAGCACGCGCAGCTTCGGGTCAGCCGCCACGGCCTGCCGCAGGTCGCCAGCGGCGCCGGCGCGCAGGGCGCGGCTGTCGCGATCCCATTGTGAGTTCACTTCGTAGCTGAGCGTGTTGTAGCGCGCATCCGTCTTCCAGCCGACGACGCGCGTCACAAAATCCACCATCGCCGTTGTAGTCGGCGCGATGATCTTCTCCAGCAGCGGATCGTTGGTGCGCTGCTCGGGCGCGAAAGGAAATGGATCCCAGGAGGTCACGTTGGAGTCATACACGCTGCCGATCTTGCCCTGCTCGCGAAAGACCTCGCGCAGATATGCGCCGACCTCCAGCCGGCCGCCGGATCGCCGCACAAACTCCGCTTCCAGGCCCGTCAGTTCGGTCACGCGCCTCACAACCCGCGCGGTCGCCTCAGGGTCGGAGCGGCCCTTCAGCAGGTCCGTGGCGTACTCGCCGCGCGTATACGCAATCACCGGCGCCATCGCCTGCGGCGTCAGCTTGTGCTCGCGCTCCAGGTGGGCCGCCGTAATCGAGGGCAGAGTCAGCATCCACGGAACGGGCGAAACGTCACCGTTTTCGTCCAGCGTCGGATTCAGGTAGGGCGAGACCAGCACCACGCCGTTCATCGCCACGCCGAGCTGCGACTGCAGGTAATGCGTAATCCGAGGCCCGCGATAGCCGCCGTAGCTTTCGCCCGTCAGGTACTTTCTGGAGCTTAGCCGTCCATTCTTCACCAACCAGTCGTAAATGATGCGCGAGAGGTAATGGATATCGGCGTCCGTGCTGTAAAACTGCTTCTTGGTCTCCGCCGCCGAAACCAGCGAGCGGCTGAAGCCCGTGCCGATCGGATCGATGAAAACCAGGTCTGTGAAATCCAGCCACGTCCCCGGGTTGTCCTTCAGGTTCGCTGGATCTGAAGGACTGTCGCCCTGCTCTCCAAACTCGATGTACTTCGGCCCGATGGCTCCGAAATTCAGAAAAACGGAGGCTGCGCCCGGGCCGCCGTTTAACGCAAAGGCCACCGGACGGTCCTTGCCTTCTACCGTATATGCGGTGAATACGACTTCGCCGCTCTTCTTGTTGTCCTGGTCAAAGACCGGCAGCGTGCCCACCGTGACCGTGTAGTGCAGCACCTTGCCGTCCAACTGAATGCTTTGTGCGACGTGCGCGTCCCCTGGCAGCGGAGGCAGCTTATCGGTGGATTTTTCTTTGTCTTTGGCTTCGGCGGCAGCCGGCGAAGGAGGCGTCTTTGCCTCCTGGGCTGTGGCGCAAAACGAGCTGAGGGCGATCACTGCCGCCCCAAGGATAGCCGGACCCGAGCCCCAGTGGCGAAGGCCGCGCAGCGGAATAAGTCCCATTTGCCTACGATAGCGTAAACCGCCCGCCGCCCTGCCCGCGCCGGCCGTGCCGCCCACACTACGGGCCCCCGGAGATTGTCAATCCCGTACGGATCGACTTCCGCCGGCGTCCGCTACCGCACAATCTCCACGTGCGCGGCGTCCAGGGCGTAGCCTTCGTCTTTGGCCGTCCGCAGCGCTACCGCCCGCAGCGCTTCGTCGCCCGCGTCGTGCGCCTGCTCAGGGCACGTGCGCCGGATGACCTCCGCTCCCACCTGGATCATCACCTGCCAGTGCTTCTTGTCCGAATTCCATTCCACCTTGGCTTCGGTTGCCGATACCATAGTTGCGGCCCTTCCTGTCATAAGAGTACAAAGGAATCCAATGAAGCGGAAGCTTTTCTTTTTGGTCTGCGCCGGCGTGCTTTCTGCGGGCGCGCAGCCCTCCGGGGCATCGTACGACCTGGTGGTGTACGGCGCCACCGCCAGCGGCGTGATGACCGCCGTATACGGCGCCCGCTCGGGCCTCAAGGTCGCCCTTCTCGAACCCGGCGGGCACGTGGGCGGCATGGTATCCGGGGGACTTTCCCACACCGATGTGGGGAAACGCGAAGTCATTGGCGGCGCAGCCCTCGAGTTCTACTGGCGCGCCGGCCTGCATTACGGGCTGCCGCAGTACCTTCAGGACATCGCCTGGTACGTGGAGCCCAAAGTCGCGGAGACCATTTTCCGCGAGATGCTCGACGAGGCCGGCGTCACGGTATTCTACGGCCGCCGTCTGCGCGAAAAGGACGGCGTCCAGAAACAGGGCGCACGGCTGGCCGCCATCACGATGGAGAACGGCGAGCGGTTTGCCGCCAAAGTCTTCGCCGATGCCACATACGAAGGCGACCTGATGGCGCAATCGGGCATCTCCTTTACCTGGGGCCGCGAGAGCTCCGCGCAATACGGCGAATCGCTCGCGGGCGTGCGCGGCGAAACCCCCAAGCACCAGTTCCTGATCGACATCTCCCCCTACGGAGCGAACCACAAGCTGCTGCCCGAGATCTCCGCGGACCCGGCCGGCGAACCCGGCTCCGCGGACCGCAAAGTCCAGGCCTACAACTTCCGCATGATCTTCTCCCACGATCCGGCCAACCAGGTGCCCTACCCGAAACCCGCGCACTACGATCCGGCGCGGTTCGAGCTGGCCGCCCGCCTCTTCGCCGGCATGGAGAAGAAGCTCGGCCGTCCGTTACGGATGGGAGAAGTGCTCTCCATCGGCCCCATCCCCAACCAGAAGGCCGACATCAACAACAACGGCCCGTTTTCCACCGACTACATCGGCAAGAGCTGGGACTATCCGAATGCGAGCTACCAGCGCCGCGCCGCCATCTGGCGCGACCACGAAGAGTACACCAAGGGGTACATGTGGTTCCTCGCGCACGATCCGCGCGTGCAACCGTCTCTGCAAAAAGAGGTAAACACCTGGGGCCTGGCGAAGGATGAATTCACCGGCAACGGCAACTTCCCCAATCAGCTCTATATCCGCGAGGCGCGCCGCATGATTGGCGAATACGTCATGACCCAGCGCGACATTCAGACCGCTCTCACCAAGCCGGACCCCATCGGCATGGGCTCGTATAACAGCGACTCGCACAACGTGGAGCGCATCGTGAACCGCGAAGGGTTCGTGCGCAACGAAGGGGATATGCAGGTGGGCGTCGAGCCCTACCAGATCCCCTACCGGGTGATGCTGCCCAAGAAGCAGGAGGCGGAGAACCTCCTGGTGCCCGTCTGCTTTTCGGCGAGCCACGTCGCCTACAGCACGCTACGCATGGAGCCGCAGTACATGATCATCGGGCAGGCCGCGGGCGTGGCGGCCGCGATGGCCGTTCACGCGAACCGCGCCGTGCAGGATATCGATACGGCGGCTTTGACGAAGACCCTCGTGGATCAGGGCGCGATCCTGGAATACGTGCCCGCGCTGCAGAGCCGGTCCATTGCGAAGTTTCGGATCAAGCGCTGAGGGCGGCGGAACCCCCTTCCTTTCGCGCCGCGCCGGGAGCATAATACACGCGTACGAGATCGCCCCTGGAGGTGTCGCATGCCGATTACCAAAGCTCTCGGCTTGGCCCGCCTGGACAAGCCGTTGACATCGGAAGAAGGTCACCGCATTCTCGAACGCGACCACTACCGCTGCCAGTACTGCGGTCTGGACGGTATGGCAAGCTTCGAAAACTCCCTGATCATGACCGTGGACTTCGTGCATCCGCGCGCGAAGAAGGGCAAGAAGTCCCCGTCCAACCTGGTCGCCGCCTGCCGGCCATGCAACGTGATTAAAGGCAACCGGGTCTTTCGCGATCTCGCGGAGGCCAAAGCCTACGTTGCCAATCGCCGCGCCCAACTGGAGAAGGAGTGGCAGGCGAAGATGGCCAAGCTGCAGGGTAAGACGGCCTCGGCCACCACGTAGCCACGAGCGGGGGCAGTGCAGTGATCAACAGCGGCGCCGGTGTTTCTGCACCGAAGGCTCCGCTAACCATTGCAGCATCGCGCAGGCGATCTTTTCGACACAGCAGGAAAGTACGTGGTCGAGATCGCTTGTCCACAGGCCGCTGCTGATTGAAAAGACCAGCGACTCCGAATCGGAGGTCTCGGCGAGAGCCGCCGCAATCCCTTCGCCCACCTCCAGTTCCGCACCGCTGCTGATACACCCGAGAAAGCTCGCGAATGTGAGAAACTCGAATCCGAGATCCGGCCGCAGCCCGGGGCGGCGCTCCGCCGGGATGACCATTACGATCTCTGCCGGCCCGGTTTTCGATTCGTCGCAATAGACCATGGCGGCGGCGCAATCTCCGAGGTCGTGAATCAGAGTGAAGAAGCGGCTCCCCGTCTCGCTCGATGCCGGGCAGTTCACGGGACCGTACCAGGACGTGCCCGGTGCACTTCTGAGAGCGTCTACGAGACGCGGATATCTGGCATTGGCGGTGTTCAGTTCGTTTGGACCGTACCAGGTTCGAGTGCGTGAATCCCACCCATAGGCCTGAACGCTTCGCTGGAACCTCTTCGGCGAACGATCCGATTTCTGCATGGTTCCGCCGATGACGGCCGAACCCCCTTTGGTCTGAATCTCAGGATACATATCGATCGTTTGAATCTCCCGGTTTTTAAAAACCGTCTTCCCGCTACCAGCTCTCCTTTTTCTGAAGGGACCACAGATAGTCGGCAATCCGGTTGATGTCTTCATTAGTCAGAACGTTCTTCCACGACGGCATATAAAGCGGCGGAGTGGGTTTCGCGGGATTCTCCACCGGCGGCTGCTTGCCGTTCTGGATGATCTTGATGACCTCGTCTTTGGTGTAGTCGTCCGAGGCGTGCAGCAGCGAGGGCACTTCGCCGCCTTGGGCATTCGGATTGGGAACTCCGCCTTGAAGCTGCAGGCCATGACAGCCCACACACCCGAAACGGGCGAAACTCTGTTTTCCCGCCTCGATCGCCGCTTCTTCCGGGTTCAGCGCTTTTCCTCGTCCCACCAGAATCGCCTGCGCGTCTTCCGCCGTCGCCGAGCCCAGAAAGGCGACCAGTGCCTTCCTGGCGTTGGATTCCAGATCGTACTCCGGCATGGTGCTCCCCGGATAGACCAGTTGGGGATTCACCAGTTGCTCGTCCAGCCATCCGGTAGAGTGCTTCTGCGCTTCCCCGAGCAGATCCGGCCCGCTCTTCGCGCCCACTCCCCCGATACTGTGGCAGGCGATGCAGTTCTTCTCTTCGAACAACTGGCGCCCGTAACTGGCGCTCGGTATCAGCCGCACGCTGGAGTAGTAGGTGCCCATCTCTTCGCTGGTCAAAGACAGCATGTAGAATGTCAAGGCGCGCGCCTGTTCCTTCGTGAAGTGGAAATTCGGCATCGGAGAATGCGGGGAGACCGCGTTGGGTTCCAGGAAATGCCTTTCCAGCCATTGGGGGTACCGGCGGCTTGCGCCCTCCTCGGTCAGGTCCGGGCCAATGGTTCCGCCCACGCCGTCCAGCTTGTGGCAGCCGCGGCAGCCGTGCGTCTCGAAAAGGCGCCGGCCTTCGGTCAGTTCAGGAACCCCGGGGACGTCGCCTTCCTTGTGGCAGCGCCCACAGGACGCGCGGATGTATTCCTTCGGTAGGAGCGGCTCCTGCCAGAAGGGGACGTTGCCGTGTGCGTTGAGTTTGTCGGTAGCCAGCCCCTGCCCGCCGTGGCAGATCGTGCAGCCGAACTTTGCGGGAACATGCGGCGACAGGTCCGAATGATAGCGGAACGGCTGGGCGACGTTCTTCATCGTGGGATCTTCCGTGCCGAGGTGGCAGGTGGTGCACCGGTCCACCCGCTGCAAACCCGGCAGCAGGACCTGGCGGATCTCCAGCGGCGTTTTCAGCACGGCGTTCTTCGCGGCCTCGTTTGGTTCTCCCTGCGCCTCCAGCCGGAAGAACTCCCGCTGGCGGTTCTTCCATGCCGGCGTGCCGGCCTGCCAGACCGCCACCACGATCAGAACCAGTGCGATCAGGCTCAGCGCGAAGAAGAACTGCGGCATTCTCCGTTCCATTTACTCAGCCCCCGTCAAATGTACCCATGGCGGAACCAGCGCCCACCCCGGCCCGCGGAAGAAGGTGCCGATGATAATCAGCACGACGTTGACAACCACGAACACTGTGAATGCCCAGATCGCCCACTTGCGGTCTGCGGGACGGCGGCTGGGATTCGGATCCAGGTAGGGAATCGCGATTAGCGCGAGTACCATCAGGGCCGGCACCACCACGCCTCCCAGCAGCGCCGAATGGCTCACCAGTTCCTGCAGCCCCAGAAAGTACCAGGGCGCCTTGGCCGGATTCGGTGTCTTTGCCGGATTGGCCAGTTCCTCCAGGGGCGCCTTCCAGACGAGCGATATGGCCATTACCGCCGTGACCGTCGCCATCAGCGCGACGGCCTCACGGAAGAACGCATAGGGATAAGAGAAGACCGTGTCTTCCTCCTCTTCTGCAGTCACGGTCTCGAAGATCGGCTTGCCTGTCACCACTTCCATCAGCCCGTAGTCTTATCGGGCGAAGCCGCCACCGCGACTGCCGCCGGCACGGTCTCCTGCAGGCGCGCCGATTTTCACCAGCTGTCCGGTCTTCCGGCTTCTTGAGCTTCCACACCGGCCGCGAAAGGCCGCCGTCTTTTCGCACCCGCCAGAAGTGCACCATCGTCAGCAGCATCACCAGCGAGGGCAGCACGGCTACGTGCAGCACATAGAATCGCAGCAGCGCGGCTTCGCCGACCGTGTGGCCGCCCAGCAGCAGCTCGCGGACCTGCGCGCCGACCAGCGGCGCGTAACTGCCGATGTTCGTTCCCGACCGTGATGGCCCAGAATGCCAGTTGGTCCCAGGGCAGCAGATAGCCGGTGAAGGAAAGCCCGAGCGTCAGCAGAAGCAGAACGACACCGATCACCCAGTTGAACTGGCGCGGCCGCTTGTATGAGCCGGTATAGAACACCCGGCACATGTGCAGAAAGACGCAGATCACCATGCCGTGGGCCGCCCACCGGTGCATGTTGCGCAGAAAGCGTCCCAGGAAGACCACGAACTGGAGGTCCTTCATGTCCTGGTACGCCTGCGGCGGATACGGCCGGTAATAGAACATCAGCGCAATCCCGGTGGTCACCAGGATGAGAAAGAGAAAGAAAGTAATAAAGCCCAGGTACAAAGTGTGCTTTAACTTCATGTTCTCTTTCTTCACCTTCGCCGGATGGATGTGCAGCCATACATTGAGAAAGACCAGCTCCGATTTTCCCTTGTCGGTGGAAAGCGGATCCCGCCGGACAATCGATTGCCAGATTTCTCGTATCAGATTCATAGTTACACCATCAGCCGGTAGGTCGCGGGCACCACGTTGTCTTTGTCCACCCGTGAGTTGCCCATCCCGTGTCTCAGTCACTTCAAACCACTCCAGAGGGCGCGGCGCCGGACCGTGTACCACGCTGCCGTCGGCGGCAAATACGCTCCCGTGGCAGGGACAATGAAAGCGCTCGTCGTTCTGGAAAGTACCCGACCGTGCAGCCCAGGTGGGTGCATACCGCGCTGGCCACCGCGAACCCCTTCTCCCGGTCGCGAAAAACGAATATCTTCTCATCCGCCAGGAATGTCGGCGGACCAAACGGGAAATCCCCCGGGGTGCCGATCTTGAACATTTGCGGCGGCTCATAAAACACGCTCGGCGTCAGAAACCGCACCACCGCTCCCAGACTCACTCCGACCGCCGAACAAAGGGCGACCAGACCCGCCGTCCCCCAACTCGAAAGATCGT
Source organism: Bryobacterales bacterium (assembly GCA_963778675.1). GTDB lineage: Bacteria > Acidobacteriota > Terriglobia > Bryobacterales > Bryobacteraceae > CAWCDJ01. The sequence goes on along the minus strand of CAVZVI010000011.1, from coordinate 1,211,448 downwards.
CGATTCATCGCTCCCCTATTCGAATACCTCGCGCTCCTGCTGCTCCAGTGCTTCCATGGTGATGGCCCCGGTCGGGCACCGCTGGGCGCAAAGCCCGCAGCGGATGCACTTTTCTTCGTCCTTGATGATGGCGCCCGCCTTCCCGGGCTTGCAGTTCAGCCGCGCGGCACGCCGTAGCGCCTGACGATCAGCGCCTCGTATCGTTCGTCCCCTTGAACCTGCGCCAGGTCCACCAGCCGCAGGCAATTCTCCGGGCACACGTCCACGCAGCCGTTGCAGAGAATGCATTTAGAGCCGTCGAAGATGGTGTTGACCTGGCACTTCAGGCAGCGCAGACCTTCCGCCCGCCCCTGGTCCTCGTCGAAGCCCAGTTCCACTTCGGCGATCCCGATGCGGCGGTTGGCCGCTAGCACCGGCATTTTCTGGCGCGGCGTCGTCAGGAATCCGCGCGGCATCTCCCAGTTGCTGAAAATCCTAAAGCGGCTCAAGACCGTCTTTTCGGTCCTGCCGCTCAGGTACACGTGGATCGACCGCGCGGCTTTGTGACCGTTGGCTACGGCCTCCACCAGGATTCGCGGCTCCGAAGGCCACATCGCCGCCGGCGAAGACGCCGGAGGCCGTGGTCATCAAGTGCTCGTCGATCTTCAGCATTCCGCGCGGCGTTACCTCGATCCCGTCTTCGCCGCTGAGGAAGGAGAGGTCCGCCTGCTGGCCGATGGCCAGAATCACGCTGTCGCATGAGATAATTTTCTCTTCGTCGCTGAATGCCGGGTTGAACCGCCCGTTGTCGTCGAACACCGTCACGCAACGGCGAACTTTCAGACCCGCAGTCACGCCATCGCGCCCGACCACTTCTTTCGGGCCCCAGCCGTTTTCTACCGCGATGCCCTCGTGCTCCGCCTCCTCGACCTCGCCCTTCCAGGCCGGCATTTGCTCGCGCGATTCCAGGCTGACCAGGCTGACTTGCTCGGCGCCGGAACGCAGCGCCATGCGCGCGGCGTCCAGGGCCGGCTGCAGGCTCTTAGTGCCGGGTTCGGACGGCTCGCCCGACTCCTGCACCAGGCGCACTGCCGCGCGCGCCACGTCGATGGCCACGTTGCCGCCGCCCACTACCGCCACCCGCCTGCCCAGCTCGATTTCGTAGCCCAGGTTGACGTTGATCAGAAAATCGATTCCGTTGTAGACGCCCGCCAGGTGCGCGCCCGGGATGTTCAACTCCCGGCCCTTGTTCAGTCCGGTTGCGAGGAGTACGGCGTCGAACTTCGAGCGGAGTTCGGAGAAGGTAACATCGCGACCCAGAGTCACGCGCGTGTGGAGCGCCACGCCCAGGGCGAGAATGCTGTTGACCTCCATCATGATGATTTCCCGTGGAAGCCGGAAGTGCGGAATGCCCAGGTAGAGCATTCCGCCGGGCACCGGCGCGGATTCGAAGACCTCCACCGTATAGCCCAGCAGGGCGAGGTCGTGCGCGCACGTCAGGCCGCACACCCCCGCCCCCACGATCGCAATCTTCTTCCCGCGCTTTGCCGCCGGCGGCAGGATCTTGCGCGCCGGATCGTGGCCGATCCCCAGGTTGTGGCGCTCGGTGGCATACCTCTTCAGCGCGCAGATCGCGATCGGTTCGTCGATCTTTCCGCGCCGGCACGCATCTTCGCATGGGTGTGCGCAGATCCTGCCCAGGGTGTAAGCGAACGGATTCGGCGCACGGGCAAGCATATATGCTTCTTCGTCCTTGGAGATCCCGATGGCCTGCACATACCGCCCGCACTCGGTGTGAATGGGGCAAGCCGTGCGGCAGGGAATATTCCGGTCGAAATATTCCTGGTCCGGAACCGTCACACGATAGGGCATGGCCGTTCTCCGGCTACTGTTTCGCCTTCAGTTGCTCGATCTGCTCGTCGCTCAAGGCCGGGAAGAACGCCTTCGGGTTCTTGTCCTTGCGGTTTGTCTGGTCGAAGATCAGAAAGTCGAAGATCTCCTTACCCTGCTTATCGCTGATCCCGGAGTTCGGCTTGTGCATCATGCGTTTCACATAGCGTTCCCATTCATCGCGCTTCATCATCGTGTTGATCGGCCGCGCGATCGTGTGGCACTTGGAGCACTTGCCGGTAAACAGCTTGTATGCCTTCTGCATCTCCGGCGGATAGCCGGCTACGTCGATCGTCTTCGGTCCACCGTCTTGCGGCAGCGTCACGTTGGACGTTTGTGCCAGCAGCAAGAGAGGGGCGCACAGGCCCGTCAGCAAAATGGTTTGAATGAATGTTTTCACGTTGACGACTCCTTACCACATCAGTCTGAAATCGATTTCGAACAGCTTATCGGTGAATGTCGATTGCGAAACCGGATCCACCGCCCGCAACTGGTTGTAGGTACCGCGGATGACCACGTTGCCCAGTTCAGTCAGCGCCTTCTCCGTGCCGACCCCCCAGTTGGAACTCCGCGTGGTGGGCGTGCCCGCGATGGTCTGGTTCAGTTGGTCGTACCTCGCCATGGCCGCGAAGCCGGGGAAGAAGTAATAGTCCACTTCCCCGTGAAAAGCATTGGTGGTCAGGTTGGTGACGGCGCCGTTCTCCATGTCCTGCCAGTCGTCGCGGCCGTGGAGGTATCCGCCCAGAATGTCGAGCTTGTCGAAGAACAAGTAATTGCCGAAGACACCGTACCGGCGGATTGTAGGCCGGTACGTAAACTCGCTGTCCAATCCCTGGTTCTGGATCTGGTCCTTGGTCGCGTGCACCATAGAGAACGTGACGCCCCCATCGGGTCCGAACCAGTAGTCTCCGTCCGCCCAGAAATCCTTTGAATTCTTCGTGGAGCCGGAAAGGATCTCGCTCCCGTCTGCGTTCAGGCCGTTGGTCACCTTCCCGGAAACCGCCAGAATCTGCTTGAAGTATGGAGAGGCCCACGTGTACCCGGCGCCAACCCCCACCGGATGCTGATCCATCGTGTAGTTCAACACGTTGGAGTTGCCCAGAATCAGGGCGGGGTCCGGAAAGAGGCTGAACATCATGGCAGCACGCGTCCCCTCGCCTTCCTGCAGGTGCATCTCGCCGGCCTTCGCGAAGTAGCTGTTGTTGGCGCGTCCCCCGGTATAGATCGCGTTTGCCTGCTCCAGAAAACTCTCGCCGTCCTGGTATAGCTCGTATTGCACGAAATAGGAGAAGTTGGTCTGCGGCACCCAGCCCGACGCGAACAACGCCGCTTCCGCCAGGTTAAAACTGGTGTTCGACGTCGGGGCCACGCCGTCGTTGGTCTTCTCCGCCGTGAAACTGGCGTTCGTAACCAGCGCCATCGTGTTCGTAAGGGAGAACCGGAGGTCCTTGTCCAGATCGGCTATCTTCGGAGCAGGCTTGGTCCCGTCCATGTTGTCGGGCGGCATGCGATATCCCAGCCGTTTGAACATGTACCCGGTCTTGTTCAGAACCGGAGGAATCGTGTGGCAGTTATAGCATTTGACGTTGTACCTCCGTGCGAACGCTGGAATCGCCCGTAAAGGTTTGGGAGACAGCACAGACCAGGCGAACAGGGCCAGAACCGGCATAGCAGCCGAAAGACCTAACCTACTTGGCGATAGCACCATGCACGCCGTTGTTGCACGCGCCTATCCGATTAACAGTTCTTTTTTTCTCAATTACTTAAATACCGACAGGCGTAGGAGTTGAGGAGCTGATTCCCCGGAATTGACCGGAGGGTTGTGGAATTTATTCCCCAGCCGGGGATTCGCTGGTACGTTTCAGAAGCGCGTAGAATGTTTTCCGGTCCACTCCCGCCTCGCGTGCAGCGGCACTTACATTGCCGTTGCAGCGGGCCAGCAGCGCCTGGGCGTAGGAGGCCTCGAAGCTAGCCAGGTACCGGTCGCGCGCCTCTTTCCAGGGTAGGCTGGCCAGTTCCGGCACGGGCTCCCCGCCCGGCAAATGCTCGGCCAGATCTTCCGCTTCCAGCAGCCCGTCCGGATGCAGCGCCGTGAGGTTCTCCATCACGTTCTTGAGTTGCCGGACATTGCCCGGCCACTGCATCCGGACCAGCCGTTCGAAGAATTGCGGCGACGCGGACAGGCTCTTACCGTAGCGGCGCGAAAAGCGTTCGAGGAATACCCGCGCGAGGTGCGCGATATCTTCTGGTCTTTCGCGCAGCGGCGGCAGTTTCACGGTGACTACGCTCAGCCGGTAATAGAGTTCTTCGCGAAAAGTGCCGGCCTTGATCTTGGCCGTAAGGTCCTGGTTGGTGGCGCACAGGATCCGGCAGTCTACCCGGACCGGTGTCAGCCCGCCCAGGCGCCGCAACTCGCGTTCCTCCACAAAGCGAAAGAGCCGCGTCTGCAACTCGACGCTGAGATCCCCGATTTCGTCGAGAAACAACGTGCCGCGGTCGGCCGACTCGATCAGCCCCTTCTTGGTCCGGTCGGCGCCCGTGAAAGCGCCCCGCTCGTACCCGAACAGTTCGCTCTCGATCAGCGATCCCGGCATGGCGCTGCATTCCACCGGCACGAAAGGGCCGCCCTTGCGGCGGCTCTGGCTGTGGATATACCGCGCCGTGACCTCCTTGCCGGTTCCGCTCTCTCCGAGGATCATGACGGTGGCGTCGGTCGCCGCGGCCCGCCGGCACTTCTCGACCTGCTCCAGCATGGCCGGGCTCCGGCTCTGCGGATGGTCCGATTCCCCGAGTGCTTCCAGCCGTCCCCGCAGGCTTTGCACTTCGTTCTCCAGCGACGCGTGGGAAATTGCGCGCTTGACGACCAGCAGCAGATCCTCCCGCCGGAACGGCTTCTGAATGTAGTCGAACGCGCCGCTGCGCATCGCCAGTACTGCGCCTTCTACGGTTCCGAATGCGGTCAGGAAGACGATACGCAGGTTGGGGCGGGCCGCGTGAAGCCGTTCGAAAACTTCCTCGCCGGACATGCCGGCCATCTTGATATCCAGCAGGACCAGGTCGGGTGGATTCGCAAGCGCCTCCGCCAGCCCCTTGACGGGATCTTGAAAGGCGGTCACGGTCAGGTCGGGAGCGCGCAGCAGTCGCTGAATATTCTCACCCATGGCGGCTTCGTCATCGATCACGAAGATGCGGCTCACAAGGAAATGGGACCTCCAAACCAATGGTACGGCTGGCCTCGTGTGAACCGGGCCGGAGGAATCTCCACGACGAAGCTGGCCCCTCCGCCTTCCCTGGTTTCGTAGCGGAGGCGGCCGTCGTATAAGTCCAGTAGGCTGGCCGCCAGAAACAATCCGAGTCCGAGGCGCTCACGCCCGGAGCTTTGGGTGACAAACGGTTCGAACAGGTGTTCCCGGATCGCCTCCGGAACGCCGGGCCCGTTGTCTTCGACGCGCAGCACTACCTTCGCGCCGGCCGCACGGTAGGGTTCGATCCGGAGCCACACGACCCCGCCCTCGCGGCCCTCGAGGGCCTGCAGGGCGTTGGCAACCAACCCGCGCGCGACTTCGACCAGTACGTGCTCCGGCACGTTCACCCGCGGCGCTTCCGCGATCTCCTGCACGAATTCGACCCCCTGGTCTTCTGCCGCAGCCTGTAATGCCGCCCGCGCCTCCTCGAGCGTCTGCGCGGGAGCGGACGGTTCGAAGACTTCTGCTCCACGCTCGCGCCGCAGCGCCTGGAGCAAGGTTCGCGCGATGTTCCCCATGTACCGCGTCTCCTTCAGCATCTGAAGAAGATCGGCGCAAAGGGCGGAATCCTGGTTGCGCTCCTCCAGCAACACTTCGATACGGCTGGTCACGATCGCTAAAGGATTGTTGAATTCGTGCATGAAGCCAGCCGTGAACTGGCCGAGAAGCGTGAGTTGGTGCGACAACCGGGCTTGCCGGTCCGCCGCCGACAGGTCTTCCCGCAGCCGCGCCGTCCGGTACCGGACGGCATCCAACTGCAACTTAAGTTGCGCGGCCTGCTCCTCGGCGTCGGTCATACGGGCCAATAGACGATTCTGATAACGCCTGCCGAGCACGAGCGCGGGGAACGGGGCCAGCACGACCGCGGCGGCCGAAATCAAAGTGGAGGTCGCGGTGGAAACCGGATGAAAGAACACCGTGATCGACCAGAGCGGCAGCATCCCCAGTCCGCTGAACCAGAGCAGGCTGCGCCAGCGCCCCTCCGTTTCGTGGGACGCGCCCTTCCCCCCTAGCTCCCCAGGCATATGCTGATTTGCCGCAACTCAGAGGAATTCTAACATGCGTTTGCACCCCGTCGTCCGTGTGCGGCGGAGTAAGATAGAAGTAAATGCGACTCTGTCTGTGTCTGCTCGCGATGGCAATCGGCTGCCTCGCCGCTGACGTGCACCCAAGCACCGTCACGCTGCGCGGCAAACTTCTGGTGAAGGCGACTGGCGCAGTGATCGAAACGGCCGACCACAAGCAGGTCTCGCTCGATGCCGACAGCCAGACACAAAAGGTGTTGCACGACACCAGGCTCAACGGGTTCAATGTGGAAGCCAAGGGCCATTACACGGCGCCCGGCCGCTTCCTCATCGACCCCATCTATACCCGCGCGCTACTGGTTCGCAAGGACGGCGCGCTCAAACTGATTACGTACTGGTGTGACGTCTGCTCCATCCGCTCCTTTACGCCGGGTCCCTGCGTGTGCTGCCAGAGGGAGACCACGCTCGACCTGCGAGATCCGGACGAAATCCAATGAAGCTGGCCCTGCTCACGCTCCTGGTTCCCCTTATGACGCCCGCCGCCGCCAACTATTCCGCCCGCAAGACGACCGTCGATGGTATCGAGGTCGTGCAGCTCGGCGATGCCGCAAGGCATATGCAGGTTTCGGTCGCGCCCTCCGTCGGCAACATGGCTTATGAATTCCTGGTCGACGGGAAGAACGCTCTCTACTTTCCGTTCCACGGCCCCGGCGAACTCAAGGAACGGAAGGCCTTTTCCGGCGTTCCCTTTCTGGCGCCCTGGGCTAACCGGCTGGACGCCGATTTCTACTGGGCCAACGGCAAGAAGTATCTGCTGAACCCGGACCTGGGAAACGTCCGGAAGGACAACCACCAGAAGCCTATTCACGGCCTTCTCAACTTCTCGAGCGACTGGGTCCTGGTTTCGACCGGCGCCGGCGCGCAGTCCGCATGGGTCACCAGCCGCCTGGAGTTCTGGCGCCATCCCGACCTGATGGCGCAGTTCCCTTTCGCGCAAAACCTCACCATGACCTACCGGCTGGCAAACGGGGAGCTGGAGGTCGAAACCGTCATCGAGAATCTGTCGGACGAGCGCCTGCCGGTGGCGATCGGCTTTCATCCGTATTTCCAGTTACATGATGTGCCCCGCGACCAGTGGAAGGTCCATCTGGCCGCCCGCACCCACATGACGCTCAACAACTTCCTGATCCCCACCGGGGAGGGGAAGCCGGTCGAGTTCGCGGACCCGCTGCCCCTGGCCGGAGTTCAGTTCGACGACGTCTTCACGGACCTCGTGCGCGGCGGCGAAGGCAAGGCCAGATTCTGGGTCGAGGGCAAAGGACAGCGCATCACCGTCACCTACGGCCCCAAGTACACCGTAGGCGTAGTGTATGCGCCGCCCGGCCGGGACTTCATCTGTTTCGAGCCGATGGCCGCCATCACAGACGGCTTCAACCTCGCGCACGCCGGAGTGTACAAGGATCTGCAGAGCGTGCCGCCCCGCGGTCTTTGGAAGGAAAGCTTCTGGATTACCCCAACCGGCTTCTGAGCCTGGGGCGTGCGGCAGGCCGGTACAGTGTTCGGCCTGCCCGCCTCGTTTACGACGCCACCCGATGTTCCAGCAGCATGGCCGCTTCGTACCCGCGGACTACGTGGTAAACGCAGGCGTGGAAGAATCTCGTCATCCGTTGTTCGAGCTCCTCTTCGGCGTAGAGTTGGAGCGCCGTCATCGGAAATCCCTGTTCGTGCACAAATGCGACAATCTTGTCCTGCAGCAGGTGCAGCCGCAGAACCGCTTCGTGAAGCGGAATGTTCTCTTCAAACCGGTTTCTGCCCGACGCTTCGAAGCGCCGCCGGATTTCCTCCTCTTTCTTGATAACGAGTAGCTGCCCCAGGTTCTGCAGGATGCCCCGGCACCATTCCCGCAGTTCGGAATCGGGACATGCTGCCAGGTTCTTCATCTCTCCGTTCCGCCGCACCTCCCGGATCAGGCGCGTGGCAATCTCCTCCCAGTGCTCTTCGATCAATTGGACTAGTTTCGTTGAAAGCAAAGATCGATCCCTCCTGTGGTTCGGGGCACCGGTGGGTTCTCCGCACCCAGGAACTTGCGCGAAAAGCCCCGGTGCTGCCAGTTTCATTATCACAAATCCACAGTTCCATCCACAAAGTGTTGAGAAAGTGGACATTCGGATGTGGAAATCATCTTGCAAGGAATGATTTGAATCACCTGAGGTGCGACCGAGGAGAGACACGCAATGGATAACGAGACACTCACGATTGTCGATAATCGGACCAACCAGACCTATACGATCCCGATCTACCGCGGAACCGTTCGCGCCATGGATCTGCGCCAGATCAAGACCAGCCCGGAAGACTTCGGACTGATGACGTACGACCCGGCTTTCATGAATACCGCTTCCTGCCAGAGCGCCATCACCTATCTGGATGGCGACCGCGGCATCCTCCGCTATCGCGGCTACCCCATCGAACAACTGGCCGAGAACTGCTCCTTCCTCGAGGTGGCCTATCTTCTGTTGAATGGCGAACTGCCTACCGAGCGGGAGTTGGAGTTGTGGGAGTGCGAGGTCCTGCGCCACACCATGACCCATGAAAACGTCAAGAAGTTCATGGACGGCTTCCATCACGACGCCCACCCCATGGGCGTGCTGATCAGTACGGTCGCGGCGCTCTCCACCTTTTACCCGGATGCGCGGAACGTGGCCGACCCCAACTGCCGGCGCAAACAGATCATCCGGCTGATCGGCAAGATGCCGACCCTGGCCGCCTATGCGTACCGCCACCGTCTGGGCCTCCCCTACATCTATCCCGATCCCGACCTCGGCTACACCAAGAACTACATGAACATGCTCTGGAAGCGCACGGAGCCGAAGTATGCCGCGAACCCGGTGCTCTCGCGCGCGCTCGAGGTCCTGTTCATTCTGCACGCCGATCACGAGCAGAACTGCAGCACCAACACCATGCGGGCGGTGGGCAGTTCGAACGCCGACCCCTTCGTCACCACGGCCGCGGCCATCGCGGCGCTCTCGGGTCCGCTCCATGGCGGCGCGAATGAGGAAGTTCTGCGCATGCTGGCCGAGATCGGTTCGGCGGAACATATTCCGGCGTTCATCGCCGAGGTGAAAGAGGGCAAACGCAAGCTGATGGGCTTCGGGCACCGCGTGTACAAGAACTACGATCCGCGCGCCCGCATCATCAAGAAGGTGGCCGAGGAAGTCTTCGAAGTCACCGGCCGCAACCCGAAGATCGATATCGCGCTCGAACTGGAAAAGATCGCACTTTCCGACGAGTATTTCATCAAGCGGAAACTCTATCCCAACGTGGACTTCTATTCCGGGATCATCTACCAGGCCATGGGCTTTACACCGGACCAGTTTACGGTTTTGTTCGGCATCCCCCGTACAGTGGGCTGGCTGGCCCAGTGGCAGGAGCTGATGCAGGATCCCGACCGCAAGATTGCCCGCCCGCGGCAGGTTTATACGGGTGAAAACGCCCGCGACTTCGTGCCGATGCATCAGCGCCAGGCCCGCGAACTCTCCCGCGCTTAGCGGATTCCCGGCCCTCCGCGTCTTGCGGCTACGGGCTCGCAACAGACCGGCATGCCGGGCCGAACGACTATCCTGAAGGAACATGTCGTCCGCGCCCGTATCCGCACGAGCCGCTCTCTGGCACGCCGTCACCCGTTTCGACCGGGCCAGGCTGCTGCCGCGGATCGCCGTGCGAAACGCTCTGGGGATCGCGCTGCCCCTGGCCGGAGGCCTCGCCCTCGGCGACCCCGGCGGCGGCCTGGCGATGACCACCGGCGCGCTCAATGTCTCGTTCTCCGACGGATACGATCCCTACCTCTACCGCGGCCGCCGCATGCTGGCAGCCAGCCTCTGCTGCTCGCTGGCGGTTCTGGCGGGGGGCCTCTCGGGCGGTTTGCCGGCCCTGGTAGTCGTGCTGGCGGCGGTCAGCGCCTGGCTCGCCGGCATGATGGCTGCCGTCAACCAGACCGCCGCCGACATCGGCACCATCACTCTGGTGACGCTGGTGGTCTTTTCCTCCCAGGCCATGACGCCGGAGCGGGCGCTGATTGCGGCCGGTCTGGCGCTGGCGGGCGGGCTCCTGCAGACCATCTTCGCGCTGGCATTCTGGCCGGTGCGCCGCTATGCCCCCGAGCGCCAGGCCCTCGCGGAGTTGTATTCCGGCCTCGCGCACGCCGCCGCGTCAGGCGCGCCCGCTGAAGAAGCGCCCCCGGCCAGCGGGCAGAGCACCGATGCGCAGGCCGCGCTTTCCTCTCTCGGCAGCGACCATTCCCTGGAGGCGGAGCGCTACCTCGGGCTGCTCAGCCAGGCCGAGCGGATCCGCCTCGCCCTCCTGACGCTATCCCGGCTCCGCGTGCGGCTGGGCCGGGCGTCCGCCGCCGCGGAGGCGGCCATCCTCGACCATGCGCTGGATCTGGCGTCTCGCGTGCTCTCGGGCATCGCCGGGACCTTGCCGGAAGCCGTGCCCGCCGATCCGCATCCCGAATGCCTCGCCGAGCTGCACGATCTGTCGGCGAGCCTGCGGGGGCCGGACCGCGGCGCCATGGTGCGGGATGCGCGGGCCCAGCTCGACGCTCTGGAAGGCCAGCTCCGCTCCGCCGCCGAACTGGCCGCCCACATCACGCCACAGGGCCGCGCCCTCTTCGAACGGCGAGAGGCAGAGGCGTCCTGGAAGCTGCGCCTGGAGGGAGTCCGGGACGTCCTGCGCGCCAATCTCCACCGCCAGTCGGCTCCCTTCCGGCACGCCGTGCGTCTCTCTGTCTGTGTCGCCATCGGCGAAATCGCGGGGCGCATGCTGCACCCCGGCCGCGCCTATTGGGTCGCGATGACCGTCGCGATCGTGCTCAAGCCGGACTTCACCGCCACGTTCAGCCGCGGGCTGCTGCGCCTCGCCGGCACGCTGGCCGGGCTGGCGGTGGCCACCGGCCTATTCCACTTTCTGCACCCGGCCCCGGCCGCCCAGGTGGCCCTGATCGGCGTCTTCGCGCTACTGCTCCGCTGGTTCGGGCCGGCGAATTACGGCGTATTGGTCACAGCCCTCACCGCACTGGTCGTGCTGCTGTTCGCTGTCCTTGGCGTCTCGCCCTCGGAAGTCATCGCGGCGCGCGGCGTGAACACCCTGCTGGGCGGCCTGATCGCACTGGCTGCCTACGGGTTGTGGCCCACCTGGGAGCGTACGCAGGTCGCCGAGGTTCTGGCACGGATGCTGGATGCTTACCGTGCTTATTTCGAGGCGATTCGTGATTCGTATGTCGACCCGGAACACTCGCACGCGCTTGCGCTCGACCGTGCTCGCCTGGCCGCCCGCCGTGCGCGCTCCAACCTGGAGGCATCCCTCGCACGGCTGCGCTCCGAACCGGGTATCACGGCCGCCCGCCTGGCTTTGCTCGATGCTATTGTGGCCAACTCGCACCGGCTGATCCATGCTTTCATGTCGCTCGAAGCCGGCCTGGTCCGCAGCCGCCCCGTGCCCGCGCGCCTGGCGTTCCGGCCTTTCGCGGCGGATGTGGACCTCACCCTGGAACGCCTGGCCGCGGCCCTTCGCGGCGCCGCCGTCGTGCCTGAGGAACTCCCCGACCTCCGCGAGGATCATCACGCCCTGATCACCTCCGGCGACAGCGGGGTGGAACGCTACGCCCTGGTCAATATCGAAACTGACCGCATGACCAACAGTTTGAATACCCTCACCCGGGAAATCCTGGCCTGGGTAGCTAACAACCGGGTAAACAGGCCGGAAACTACCTGAACCAAAGCGGTTTCTAATCCTCCAAAGCCATGGAGACTTTTCTTTGCGACCTTCGGTACGGTTTCCGGATGCTGCTCCGGACCCCGGCCGCGAGCGGCATCGCCATCCTGGCCCTGGCCCTTGGCATCGGAGCGAACTCCGCCATCTTCAGCGTGGTGTACGCCGTCCTACTGCGCCCGCTGCCGGTGAAGGACGCCGGGCGCGTGGCCGCGATTCATTCCTACAACCCCAAGTTCAATATCCCGGCCATCAATCCGGCCTATAGCGCATTCGGGAACTGGCGCAAGCAGGCGGTCTCTTTCGAGCAGATGGCCGCGTCTTCATCGGGTACCGCCGCGATGGAACTGGGCCGTTCCCTCGAAAAGGTCGTCTCCTGGCGGGTCACCGCGACCTTCTTTCCGCTGATGGGCGTCCAGCCGTCCCCCGGACGCGCCTTTACCGCGCAGGAGGACTTGCCTGGAGCGCCGCGCGTCGCAATTATCAGCAATGCCTTGTGGCGCAGGGCCTTTGCGGGCGATCCCTCGGTGGCGGGCAAAAGCCTGAAGCTCGATGGTGAAATATTCACCATTGTGGGGGTCGCGCCGCGCGGCTTCCATATCGACGGGAAGCCCGCCGATGTCTATGCTCCCATCGCGCAGGACCCGGCCGACCGCAAGCACTACCTCGCTGTCACCGCTTACGCCCGGCTGAAGCCCGGGGTGACCCTGGCCCAGGCGCAGTCCGAAATGGATTCCGTGGCCAGGAGCCTGGACGTCCGCAATTTCGGCTGGAAAGCGCGTGTGCTGAGCCTTCGCGATTCGATGGCGCAGGATATCCGCCTCAGCCTGGTGGTGCTGTCCGGGGCTGTGACCCTGGTGCTGCTGATCGCCTGCGCCAATATCGCGAGCCTTCTGCTGGCGCGGTCGAGCGTCCGCCGCCGCGAGATCGCCGTGCGCACCGCCCTCGGAGCGCCTCGCTCGCGGCTGCTGCGCCAGTTTCTCACCGAAAGCGCGTTGCTCGGCCTGATGGGAGGCGCCGCCGGGCTGCTGCTGGCGGCGTGGTGCATGCGTCTGATCCCGCTGCTTGAAAACGCCCGCCTTCCCAACCTGCTGCTCGACACGCGCATCGACCCTGTCGTCCTCGGCTTCACCCTGCTGGTGTCGCTGGCAACCGGCCTCGCGTTCGGCCTTGCGCCGGCGCTCTCCGCCGTGCCGTCGCGCGTGCAGGAGACTCTCCAGGAGTCCTCCCGAACCGGCCGCGGCCGCGGGCGCAAACGCCTGTGGAATGTCCTGGTAATCAGCGAAACGGCCCTCGCGCTGGTGCTCATGATCGGCGCCACCCTGCTCATCCGCAGCTTCTTCTACCTGCGCGATACCGCCCCGGGCTTCCGCGTGGACGGACTGATCACTGTCCCGGTCGTGGGGCCCCGCGGCCAGGATGCCGTCGCGTTCTACCAGCAAGCGCTCGAAAGGGTTCGGGCGATCCCTGGCGTGCGATCCGCGGCGCTGGCCAGTTGCCTGCCGCTCGACGGCGATTTTCGCGCCATGAGCCTGCCGCTCGAGGGCCATCAGTACGCACGCCCGCAGGATTGGCCCGTTCTGTGGCAGCGCGCCGTCGGCGAAGACTACTTCCGGACCCTCGAGATCCCCCTCCGGCGCGGGCGGGTGTTTCAACGCCAGGATGCCGCCGGCGCACCACAGGTGGTCATCATCAACGAAGCGATGGCACGCCGCTACTGGCCGGGGGAGAATCCTATCGGCAAGCACCTCGGCGCCCCTGGTCGCGACTACTACGAAATCGTAGGTGTGGTTGGCGACGTGCGCCATCAGGATGCCACGAAGGAGGGACTGGTCGAGGTGTTCTTCCCTTGGCGGCAGGCGCCACCGCCCTCGGCCACGATCGCCGTGCGGGTCGACGGCGGGGCCGCCCGCAACCCGATGCGGCTGGCACCTCAGGTCGCGCGGGCCATTGCCGCCGTCAGCGGGACCACCTCTCCGCCGGCGGTGCGCGAGTTACTCGAGACGGCCTCCGACCGCCTGGCGCCGAAACGGCTCACCATGGGCGTGATTACGGCGTTCGCGTCCCTCGCCCTGCTGCTGGCCGCCATCGGGATCTACGGCGTGCTCTCCTTCACGGTGGCGCAGCGCACGCATGAGATCGGCGTGCGAATGGCGTTGGGGGCCGCCCGCCGCGGCGTGCTTCGCCTGGTCGTGGGAGAAGCAGTGGCCGTTGCGCTCGCCGGCATCGGAATCGGCGTGGCGGGAGCGCTGGCACTTTCCCGAGTGCTGCGCAGCCTCCTCTACGGGGTCAGCTCCACGGATCCGGCCGTGTTCGCCGCCGTCTCGTGTACGCTTCTGGCTGTCGCGACGGTTGCCGCGTGCGTCCCCGCCTGGCGCGCCTCACGGGTAGACCCGGCGGTCGCGTTGCGGCATGAGTAGGAGGGAACACCGGGATTCGGATCTCCGTATCCTGATTCATGACGATGACGCGTTCCGCTTTCCTTTTGAGCCTGGCTGGTGCCGCCGGGATTGCCGCCGACGAGCGGCCCCCCATGACCGTCTTCGAGCGGCAGACTTTCGCGATTGCGGATTTCGAAGCGGCGGGCTACGTCCTGGATATCGGCGGCGGAGGCGAAGGCATCATCGGCCGCATGAAGCCCCGGCAGGTGGTGGCTATCGACCTGTATAAAAATGAACTGCTGGAAGCGCCTCCCGGACCACTGAAGATCGTCATGGATGCCACCCAACTCAAGTTCCTGGATGGCTCCTTCGACACGGTCACGGCATTCTTTTCCATCATGTATATGAAGCCGGAGGTACAAAAGAAGGTTTTCGCCGAAGTCTCGCGGGTCCTCCGGCCGGGCGGCCGCTGGCTGATCTGGGACGCCGTGATTCCCGCGGCCGGCGGCAAGGACACCAAGGGCCCGGTCTTTCGCTTTCTGTTCAAACTTCCCAACGAGACGGTCCAAACCGGCTACGGCACGTTCTGGCCCGAGCACCCCCTCGACGTCGCGTGGTACCGGAACCTGGCGCGAGAAGCGGGATTCCAGGTAGTCTCGGTGAAGGAGGAAGGCTCCGGATTCCGGATCTTCTCGATGGAATTGCGCAAGTAGCCGGCGGCTCTCCGCGGTCTACCGGCCGATCAGCACCGTAACCGCGCCGGGCTGCACACTCAGTTGCTCGATGCGGTGTCCCAGCTCGAAAGGCCGCCCCACTGCCGCATCCGGGTAGAGGGGCAGCAGGACATTCTGGATCAGGAAATCGAGCGCGCTGCCATCTATCGTCATCCCGGAAACCTGCACCTGCTCCACGTCGACCGTCGCCTGGCCGTTTGCGGAACTGATCCGCGCGGTCACGCTGACCGGACGCTCGCCATCGAACAGCTTGGTCATCAGCCATCCCGGCTCCGCGCCCTGCGCGCGCCGCAGTTTCACGAAGTCCACCAGGGCCGTCCCGGTCGCGACCCCGGGGGAAACCAGGCGAAGGCGGGGATTTCTGACTCCTTCGGGGACCTCGTGTTCCGCGTAAGCGTTGAGTTCACCCGGCGTGAGTTGGATCCGCGTGCCCGCCTGCAGCCGGTCGCTTTCGATCCGGTCGAACTTGCGCTTGGCCGAGAGATACGGAGTGTCCGCCGCCGCAAGGACGGCCGCCAACAAAAGTGCTATCGCCCAAAAATGCCGTTTCCGCACATTTCATAAGACGAATTGAACGCCGCAGGCGTTGCTTTTTCGGGGCATAGCACCCACAGACTGTGGAAATACCCCCAGGGGGTACTGCTATTGGTTATCCGAGCCCCTCAACAGCCTGCACATTACAAAAGACTTACAGCGCGGCAATCGATGTGCATCATGAATTTCGGAGTTGTTTATGACGGTTCAAGTGACGTGGGTCTTGGCTGGTCTGCTGGTGGTGCTCGCCGGACTGCTGGTCGGCCGTCTGGTAAGCTCCTGGCTGAAGTACCGCGGCAACCGGGTGATCGAGTGTCCCGAAAACCATCGCCCTGCCGGTGTGGTTGTGGACTCCTCCCACGCCGCATTGACCGCATTGGGCAAATCGCCGGAACTGCGGCTTGCCTCCTGTTCCCGCTGGCCGGAGCGCGCCGGTTGTGGGCAACAGTGCCTCGCTCAGATTGAGGCCTCGCCGGAAGACTGTCTGGTTCGCAACATCCTCGTGAAATGGTACGACGGAAAGAATTGCTCCAGTTGCGGCCGTCCCTTTGGTGAGATTGAGTGGACCGGAGCTAAGCCGGCCCTGCGTTCTGCCGATAATTCTCTCGTGGAATGGAGTGAGATCCCCGCGGAAAGGCTTCAGGATACCCTTGCGACCGCGACGCCGATCTGCTTCGCCTGTTATATGGCGACGCGGCTCGTGCGGGAACACCCCGATCTGGCTATAGACCGGTCCCGACCGATTCCACACTAGGAGTCGCCAAAATAATGAAGCTCTGGCTCTTTTGCCTGATGCTGGGAGTTCTGCCCGGCTTCGGCGGAAACCTTCCTCAGGAGCCGGTTCCGGTCACTCTGTATACCAAGTTCGCGCACGAGGTCCCTACCGGCGTATTAGCGGCGATTCAACAGGAAGTGTCCGTGATTATGGAGCCGATCGGAATCAGCTTCGATTGGCGCAGCCTCTCGCAAGCGGATGGATCGGAAGTTTCGATCGAGCTGGCGGTGATCACTTTCAAAGGTACCTGCAGCACTGCGAATCTGAACACGCACGCCGGCAACCCCGGCGCTCTGGGCTGGACCCATGTCAGCGATGGTGTCATTTTGCCGTTTAGCGACATCGATTGCGACCGGATCCGCGTCTTCCTGCAGCGGGAACTGCATTACCAGGATCCGGAGGTTCGGGATGCACTATTCGGCCGGGCCGTCGGCCGGGTCCTGGCGCACGAGTTGTATCACATCTTCGCCAACACCAGCCGGCATGGTTCGTGTGGGGTAGGAAAAGCTGCCTATTCTGTCCAGGAGCTCCTGTCCAACGACTTCCGGTTTGAGGATCGGGAAACCAAGGAACTGCGCGCCCGCACCCGGATGCACGCCGAACCGGTTCCGGCGAGCGTGGGCGGCTCTTAATAGCGGCTCTTACTTCAGGAACTTGTCCAGAGCCGGCCGAAGGGCCCGAATATGCTCAGGGGTGCTCCCGCAGCAGGCACCAATGATGGATACCCCTGCCCGGGCGAGTGGCGCCACGCCCTCCGCCATGTGCCCAGGCGTCTCATCGTAGACCAGGCGCGAATCGACCAGTTTCGGCTGGCCGGCATTGGGCTGGACCATCAACGGCAGCGAGGTCACCCGGCGGTAATGGTCGACCACCCGGAGCGCGCCCGGCATGTCCATCCCGGAGCCGCAGTTCAGCGCCACGACATCCACGCCGTGCTCCGCCATGCAGTTCGCGGCGCATTCCGGGTCCACGCCCATCATGGTCCGGAAGGAGGAGCTGCCAGGCTTCACATCGAAGGCCATCGAGCCGATAATGCAGGCGGCGCCAGCCTTCCGGGCCGCCTCGATCGCGAGGATCAGTTCCTCCAAAGCAGTTTGCGTTTCGAGGATGATCGCGTCGGCGCCGGCATCCACCAGGGCTTTGGCCTGCTCTTCGAAGGCGTCCGCGACGTCCGCCTCGCGGAAATCGCCGTATGGCTCCAGCAGGCCGCCAAACGGGCCGATGTCGCCAATGACGAAGCCCGGACGGCCATCGAAGGCCCGGCGGGCGATCTCCACGCCGGCGCGGTTGATCCCGGCCGTTAATGCGCCCTTGCCATGACGGTCGAGCATGACGCGCGATGCCCCGAAGGTGTTCGTCAGCAGGCAGTCCGACCCGGCTTCGACATAGCTGCGCTGAATAGCCAGCACCCGCTCGGGGTGCGTCAGGTTCCATTCCTCGCCGCAGCCGCCCCGTTCCAGACCGGCCAGCATCAGTTGAGTGCCCATCGCGCCGTCGCCTAACAGGGGCCGGCCGGCAATGGCTTCGAGCAATGTGGACTTCATCGGTCTCCTACGCATGCGCCGCGACCCGGTCCAGGCGCCGGTGAGCAACGGTTGTATCACGGCGCCGGCATCACAAAGCGCCGTTTCAGATCATTTTATGCCAGCGTGATATAGTTTGAGGCGGCAACGAAACTATGTTCTCCCCGTACCGATGGCTGCCGCCGGCCCGCGTGGCCACGGCCATTTCCGGCGAAGCCCGGGCCAAACATCAGGAATTCTTGCGGCGCAGTTCGAAGCGGCAAAAGTTGTGTGCTGATCCGGTACGATGGGTATGACCGGGCCGATGCCAGACACAAAGAAGACGCAGGGCGCTTCGAGCGAAGTCGTGCGCGATATCAACCGCCGCATCGTCCTCAACCTGATTCGCACGCGGCACCCGATCTCGCGCGCCGACCTGGCGCGGGTCTCCGGCCTGCAGCGCAGCACGATCTCGCTGATCGTCGAGCAACTGATCGAGGAAAAGTGGGTTCTCGAAGGTCCCACCGGCCGGCTGCCGCGCGGGCGGCGCCCGACTTTCCTGCGGCTCAACGATAACCGGGCCATCATCGGCGTGGACATCCGCCCTTCGCAAACCACGGTCGCGCTGGCGGACGCCAACGGCAAGTTCATTTCCCAGGAGGCTATGGCAACGCCTGTTGAACCGGGAGCCGGACTGGAAGGAATCATCGAGCGCATTCAGCGCATCAAGCGCACGTGCCAGGGCAAGAAGATCGAAGGGGTCGGCGTGAGCCTGCCGGGGCGCTACGACGAGCGCACCGACCGCCTGGTGTTCGCTCCCAATCTGAAGTGGCGCGACGTTCATATCCGGGTTCCCATCGCCAAGGCAACGGGCCTCGAAGTAGAGTTGGAGAATGCCGCCAATGCCTGCGTCCTCGCGGCCGTCTGGTTCGACCGCATGGAGGAGTGCCGGAACCTGGTGGTGGTGACGGTTTCCGAGGGTATCGGCGTCGGCGTCCTGGCCAACGGCCAGCTCGTCCGCGGGTCGCATGGAATGGCGGGGGAGTTTGGCCATGTTCCGCTGGTTCCCGATGGCCCCGCGTGCGGATGCGGCAGCCGCGGATGCTGGGAGGTATTCGCGTCGAACCAGGCCGCCCTGCGTTACTACCTCGAATCGGGTTCGGATAACGGCGGCCTGACGTTTCCGGGCCTGCTGAGCCGCGCGGACCAGGGCGACCGGCGCGCCGCCGAGGCGCTCGAAACCATGGCCCATTATCTAGGCCGCGGCATGCGCATGATCGTTGCCGGGCTGGCGCCGGAGCGGATCCTGGTGGTGGGAGATCTGACCCGCTCCTGGCAGCGGTTCGGCAAGATCATCGAGGCCGAAGTGCAGGATCAAGCCCTACCCGGCGCTCCCGCGCCTTGCGTCATTCCGGCATACGAAGACGGCATGGCGCGCCTGCGCGGCACCGTAGCGCTGGTTCTCCAGAAACACTTCAGCGCCTGAGCGGCGGCTAGGTTCCGGAAAGACATCTCGCGACGCGGGTTTGGCCTGAGCCGACGGGCACCACGGCGGAGACGAAATCTTCCTTCGGCGTCAGTGCGCACGGGAACGCCGTCGACCGCAATGCGGCCGGACGGCTGGCCCGCGGGAAAGCGGACGCGCCACTGAAAGGGAGGCCCCGCCTGGTTCGTCACAGTCGTTTCAGCAACGCCCCGGTGCAGCAGCGATATTTCATTCCGCAGCAACGGCACACGGCTCAACTTGATCCACGCGAGCGCCTTGGGCAACCGCGGCAGCGTCGCGATCGAGCCGCCGGGCGCGTCCGGTGAGATTCCGGCCAATCCGGTGGCGACAGCGCCAATCGCGGCATAAACCAGTTCCGGCATGCCGCGCGACGCGAACCCGGCGTCCATGATCTCCAGCAGGATCCGGTAGGCCGCATCATAGCGGCCATGCTCGAAGAGGATCCCGGGAAGATACGAGAGGATCTGCGGATAGCTCGAGCGGTTTTTCTCCAGGAGGTCGAGCGTGGCATCGGTCTTAAGCCCGTCTTCGGTGATTCCGAACCAGAGAACATGAGCGTCGATGCCGTCGATGAGGCCGTCATAGTAACTGCGGTCCGGCAGAATCGCCGGATAGAAGCGGTTCTTCGCACCGTTCCACCAATCGTTGTTGAAGCGGACCCGCAGGGCCTGGGCTTTGGCCAGGTACTGGTCCGAAAGCTTCTCCGACAAGCTGCCGCGAACGCCCTTATGCTGCTGGATGGCCGCGTAGGTGAGGTAGCCGCGATACTGGGCAGCCACGAGGTCGGCGCCGGTCAGTGGGCGGGGCAGATGCTGGTAATAGGAAGGAATCCCGCGGCGGCCCGCGGCCGGACTGCTCTCCATGAGGCCGTCATGATCCCGGTCCCAGGCATCGATGTAGCTGGTGACCGTGCGGTCGTAGAAATTCGAGAACACGACGTCGAAGTAAGTCCGGTCTCCGGTCCAGAGAAACTGGCGGTAGCAGGCCTGCATGACATCGAAGCTGGCCGGGAGGCAATACCAGAAGTGGGCATCGTCCTGGTAGTCGATCGGCGCCGGGAATCCATCTTTATTGATTTCCCAGTAGCCGCACCAGTCCCTGGTCTCCGAGATACTGCCCGCGAAGCGGCGGAGCATGTTGCGCGTGTACCCGGCCAGGCCCAGGACCGCCGCGCCTGCGCTCTGGTGCGAGGTGTCGCGCATGCAGAAGGCATAGCGGTTGCCGGCCGTGCTGTCGTACCAGTCCCCCACTCCGTCCCCGGAGTAGGCGTATCCGAGGGCCCGCTGTTTGGCCCATTCCAGGCCCTTCACGAGTTGAGGGTCCGAGGCGTCGAACTCCACCAATCCGAGAGCCCGTCCGGGGTCGATCGCCGGAGCTGCCGGGGCGACGGGGCGAGATACGGGGCGCCGCCACAGGGCCGCGCCCGCCAGCAGCGCGGCGGCGCCGTTCAGTAGCCAGAATCGCCGGCTCCGCAGCAGCGGTGTGGGCGTGGCGGCCGGGGCTTCCGGCGGAGATACGAGCGTCCGGAACCGGAATACCGGCACATAGCCGCCCTTGGGGATTTCGAGGACGATGGGCTCATCCGAGCCTTCCCCGGCGAAGTAGCGATCGAGCCGCTGCCGGAGGTTGCGCGCTTCCGTGCGGACGATGCTATCTTCCGCCGGGTTGTAGGTGGATGCCCTGCCGAAGACCCGCTGGCCGATGAGGACCTCGGTCAGTTCGTGCGATGCCCCGGCCAGTTTTCGGTCGACCACGTAGGCCAGGAATTCCCGGAGCCGGTGGGCACGACGGAATTCCTTACTGGCGATGATTCGCTCCAACAGGTTCCGGCAGTCCTGCGCCGCAATGACGGGTTGCACACGCGTGTCGGCCATGTTCCTCGCCCCCCGGCCCTCTACACCCAACGCACCGGCTTGCCTCCCAGTATAGACCTCTGCGTATTCCAACGTTAATTGACCTGAGATTAACAGTCAATTGACCTTGTACCGATAAAGGCCGGGGTATATTCTTCGAGCGAAAGCTCCCTCATAGCGCTTTGGTGTTTCGTGCTTCGCCATTTCTTCGGCGAGGAGGACATAATGCATACCCTGACTCGAAGCTGTCTTCTTGCCGTTGCGCTTGGCCCTGTCCTTTTGGCGCAGAGCGGCCGGAGCCCAGGAGAATCCGGCTACCGCGTGGTAGGAGCCAGTATCACGGGCGCCAGCGAAGTGAAGCAGAACGAAGGCGTCCGGCATTCCAAGCTGGAACTGGCGTCGTCGGACGAGCGCCTCGTAGACGGCTTCCACCGCGCCGAGCGGCAGGCGATGGCCTACGTGTTCGACGGCGACCCGGTCGGTCCCTGGTATGAAGCTGCGGAGCCCGGGCGCGAAGCTTTCTGCATGCGCGACGTCGCGCACCAGAGTATGGGCGCACAGGCACTCGGGCTCGCCCGCTACAACCTGAACATGTTGAAGCACTTTGCCGAGAACATCTCGGATTCCAAGGACTGGTGCAGCTACTGGGAGATCGACCGCTTCGATCGCCCGGCGCCGGTGGATTATCGCAGTGACGCGCGGTTCTGGTTCAACTTGCCCGCTAATTTCGACATCCTCGATGCGTGTTACCGGATGTATCTATGGAGTGGCGACCAGACCTATGTCACGGATCCGGCCTTTCTGAACTTCTACGACCGAACGGTATCGGACTATGTGGAGCGCTGGGCCCTGGGGCTGGACCAGATTATGAATCGCCCGCGCCTGCTGAACGTCCGCGGCATGCTCGATCCAAGTCAGAAGTTCCAGGCGGCCCGGGGGATTCCCGGCTACGACGAAGGCAACCACGATTACGTGCTGGGCGCCGATGTGCTCGCCACCCAGTACGCAGCTTATCTGGCCTACGCACGCATACAGGAGGTTCGCGGCAACGCGGATCTCGCGCGGACTTACCTGAAGAAAGCCGCTGATGTGAAGACGTTCATCAACAGCACCTGGTGGAATGAGAAGGAACAGTACTTTTACTCACGAGTCGGCAAAGACCACAAGCTGGAAGGGCGCGGCGGCGGCGCACTGCTCTATTGGAATGCGGTC
This sequence comes from Bryobacterales bacterium, assembly GCA_963778675.1. GTDB lineage: Bacteria > Acidobacteriota > Terriglobia > Bryobacterales > Bryobacteraceae > CAWCDJ01. The sequence goes on along the minus strand of CAVZVI010000011.1, from coordinate 1,189,045 downwards.
GACGATGGCCCCAAGGTGAAGAGCGCGCTGGCGGACTCGGGGCGTCATCTCGAAGCGCTCTACCGGTACGGCGATCCGGACGCCGCCTACGCACGGCTGCTGGATACCATGACGCCCGGCCACAGCAGGATGGAATACCCCGAGGTTCCGTACTCGGTGGTCGGAACGGTGGTCAACGGGACCATGGGCATCAACCTGGAAACAGCTTCGGCGCTGCTCTCCACGGTGGAAGGTTTCTGGGTGGAAGCCTCGGTCAAGACGCTGTCCGGCCTCGGTTCGAAGATTGACTGGGCCGAACTGCGCAACCTGCCGGTCCGCGACAACGAAATCACCGTCCGGCACGAAGGCGGCCGCAAGACGGTGTTCACGAATCAACAGGGCCCGGCTCTGATCTGGCATGCCGCCTTCCCCGGATCGCACGAAACCCTGCTGGTCAATGGACGGGCAATGAAGGCCCGGACGGAGAAAGGGCCTTTAGGCCGCGAAGATTCCTGGGTCCGTGTGACGGTGGGGGCGGGCGGAACGGTGAGCGTCGAGGTTCCGGGTGAGAATCGACAGATCCAAAACTGATAAAGGGGGGAGATTATGAAAAAGACGATAAAGGCAGTACTCCTGATCCTGCTCTGGTCGGCGGTCACGGTCAGCGCTCAGGAAATCACGGGTCGCCTGGTGGGGACGGTCGTGGATCCAAGCGGAGCCGGCGTGCCGGGGGCCGATGTTACGGCGACTAATCAGGCCACGGGGATTGTAGCGAAGACGAAGTCGGAGAGCCAGGGCAACTACGTGTTTGCCACTTTACCCTCCGGCCAATACACGGTCCGGGTGGAGGCCACCGGCTTCCGCATCGCGGTCGCAGCGAACAGTCAGGTAAGCGTTGCCCAGACGTCACGAGTGGATGTAACGCTGCAAGTCGGCTCGCTGGCGGAATCGGTCGACGTGAGGGCCGAAAGCCCGCTGGTGCAAAGCACCACCTCGGACATCGGACAGGCGATCCAGCAGCAACAGGTTGAGGACCTGCCGCTGAATGGCCGTGTCTTCTCGCAACTGGTCAACCTGGTCCCGGGCGCTGTCCCGGCGGGCAACAGCGACGCCCCGGAATCGGCGTCCGGAGCCGGCGCGCGCTCCCAGATTCAGTCGCAGGTCAACGGCGTCAACTGGTCCGGGACCTCGTACACGCTGGATGGTGTGACGAACTCGGAGCCGCTCAACGCGTTCATCAACATTGCGCCTCCCATTGAGGCGATCGAAGAGTTCAACGTGCAGACTTCCAATCCGCGAGCTGAATTCGGCACGTTCGGAGGCGCGGTCGTAAACCTGACGCTGCGTTCCGGGACCAACAACTTCCACGGCTCTCTGTTTGAATACCTGCGGAACCAGGACCTGAATGCGCGAAGTTTCTTCGCCGCTTCGAAAGCGCCCTTCAAGACGAACCAGTTCGGCGGCACCATCGGCGGTCCGATCAAGAAGAACAAGGCATTCTTCTTCTTCGATTACCAGGGGCTGCGTCTGCGTTCGGGGGTGTCGTACCTGATCAACGTGCCGACGGCGGCCATGCTGCAAGGCATCATGCTGCCTTCCGAGGGGTTCGCCACGGTGTACGATCCGATGAGTTCCAACTCGACCAGCACGGTCACGCCGTTTCCGGGCAACCAGATTCCGAAGACCCGCTGGGACCCGGTGACGGCGCAGGTGCTGAATATCTGGCCGCAGGCGAACATCGCGCCGGCGGTGCCCGGGCCCTATTCGAACTACTTCCAGAACATCAGCAACAGCCAGACCATGAACGCGTTCGATATCAAGGGGGACTACCAGTTCGAAAGGGCCGGCCGGCTGTTCGTGCGCGAATCCCACGCTTCCCGCGACCTGAATAACAACGCCCCCGGGAACCGCTTCATGTCGGCCGACCCCGATTCCAATTCGCACAGTCACAACGCGGTGATCGGATACAGTGTTCCGGTCCGGCCTACACTGCTGAACGAATTGCGGTTGGGCTTCAACCGGTTCGACACCGTCGATTACGGTCAGGACTTCGGCGTCAACGAGAACAACCAGTTGGGCATCAAGAACGGAAACCTGGCGGCGTTCCCGGAATCGAGCGGGATCGCGGCCTTCGGCGTCGGGTCACTCTACGGCTTCGGAGCGCCCGGCTGGACCAATGCCCAAAGGCTGGCGAACACCTATGAAATCACGAACGGGACCACCTGGATCAAGGGTTCGCACACGATCAAGTTCGGCTTCGACATCCGAAAGGTCCAATCGACTCTGACGAATGCCCAGGACACCGCGCGCGGCAGATTCACCTTTGGCCGCGACATGACGAGCCAGAACAACGTGGGCGGGGCCGAATTCGGCAGCTTCCTTCTCGGCTACCCGTCGCAAATCATTCGCAGCCTCGTCAACACGCGGCCGGCGGTCCGGCTCACCCAGGGGGGCGCATACATTCAGGACGATTACCGCATCAGCCGCGCCCTGACGATCAACGCCGGGCTGCGCTGGGACCTGTTCACCAATCCGGTAGAGAAGTTCAACCGGCAGGTCAATTTCAACCCCACGACGGGAAAGTTCATCGGCGCGACCAGCGACAATCGCGGGCCGAACGTCGACAACTTTTATAAGAACTTCGCTCCCCGCCTGGGCTTCGCGTTCGCTCCGGGCAGCGGCAAGACGGCCATCCGCGGCGCCGCCGGGATCAGCTACTTCTCGTATAACTACGGAGGCACGGGAGGCACGCTGGAGCGTAACTTCCCGCTGTTCCAGACCTTCAGCGTCGGGCCGACGGTGGCGGCGCGCCCGTTCTCGCAGGTGGGCGTTGACGGTCTGCCGACGTTTTCGCCTACGCCGCTCACCCCGATCATCGAGCCGGTCCCCGGCATTCAGCCGTTCTACATCCCGCAGGGCTACCGGCCGGCGGTCATCACCATGTACAACATCGGCGTGCAGCGGCAGCTTTCGGATTCGAGTTCGATCGAGGTTGCCTTCGTGGGTACGTCCGGCGCACACCTGTTCCGCAATCGCGATATCGATACGCCGGTCGTGCCGGCGGCCGGAGCGTTCAATGACCGGCGCCTGTACTACGGGGTCGCGCCGACGATTCAGAGCATCATCGAGCGGGGCTCGAACGGCGTCTCCCGGTACAAGTCGATGCAGTTGAAGTTCAATCACCGGTTTTCCCGCGGGTTTCAGGCCCTGGTGTCATACACTTTGGCAAGCAGCAAGGACGACAGTTCGATTTTCTGGGTGTGGAACGACGCTCTGAACTTCAACCCCAATTCCACCGACTTCCGGCACGTCGCCTCGATCAGTTGGACGTACGACCTGCCGGCCGGCAACGGACGGCGGTTCCTCTCGAATGCGCCCAAGGCTCTCGACCTGATTGCCGGTGGGTGGAGCATCAACGGCATTAACTGGATCCGCAGCGGCCAGCCGCTCAGTATTACGGCGGCGAACAACCTTCTCAATACCGGCACGAGCAACTTTGCCAACGCCACGTGCTCGAGCGTCAACTACCCGAAGACGGTTGCACAGTGGTTCGACACGAGCTGTTTCGCCGACCCGACCCAGCCTTACACGTTCGGCAACGCCAAGCCCGGCGCCATCCGCGGACCGGGCGTCGTGAACTTCGACCTCTCCGCATTCAAGGCTTTCCATTTCACGGAGCACAAGTACCTGGAGTTCCGTGCGGAGGCCTTCAACGCGTTCAATAACCCGCACTTCAGCAATCCGACCACCAGCCGATCCTCGGGCAACTACGGGCGGATTACGGGGACGATCCTTACACCTCGCGAAATCCAGCTTGGGTTGAAGCTGATGTTTTGATCCGGCAGGGGGAGCGCGGGATGCGCTTCCCCTACTTCGAACGCCTGTTGAGAATCTCCTGAACCTGTTCGCGCGGGACCGGCAGCTTGTCGATGTTGTCGCGCAGCCATTGCGTAAAGTCCTGCTCGATCGGCGCGGACCAGCGCGCATCGATCTGCCCGGCCGTGTATTTACCTTCGCGCAGCCGCTGATGGCCGAAGTGGTCGCGCAGTTGCGTGATTTCCGAGTACTGCACGACCTTCTCGGCAAGTTGCGGCGGAATGAACTCCACTCCGCCGTCGCGGCCGAGCACCACGTCGCCCGGCATCACCGTGGCGTGGCCGATGCGGATCGGAATGTTGATGCCGATCATCGTGGAATTCATACGGTCGCCGGCCGAGAGATTGCTGAAGTGATGCGAGGGGTCGTAGTAGCGGACGAACGCGGTGAAATTCTCCAGCTCCTTCAACCCGTTGATGTCGCGCACGGCGCCGTCGTACACGATGCCGTTGCCGGTCTTCGCGTAGATGGCATTGCCGACGTTATCGCCGATCGAAGGTCCGTCCACCTTCAGGCCGAAGTGATCGCACACGTACACGTCCTCGGGCTGCAGCATATCCACGGGCCAGGCGTTCTGCCCGCCGATGCGGCCATCGAGCTTGCCTTGCTCGGCGATGACGCGGTGAACATCCGGCCGCCCGGGCAGCCATTGAGCAGTGAGTGCGCGGCCCACCAGGACTTTATCGGGGTGGATCACGAACCAGCCGTCTTCGTACTCGTTGCCGTAGCCCGCCTGTTTGACAACCGCCCAGGCCTCTTCCAGCGTCACAGTCCTCATGCGCTTCAGAATTCCATCGGGCACCTTGGGGCGCCCGTCGGCGAAACGCTCGCCCTTCCATTCCGGCGTGTACTTGATGAGCAGTTCTTTGGTGAGAATTCCGGGCTGCGCCCAGGCAGCCGAAGCCAGCAGGAGTGCCGGCAGGATCGTTCTCCAGGCCTTTTTCCGCATATCCTCTCTCAGCCCCGCTGGACCGGTTCGAACCACGGCGTGCCGGGCACCTGCGCTTTACGCGCGCCGTCATCGTTCATCTCGACCCCGATGCCGGCCCGTTCGGGCAGGGTGATGAAGCCCTTCTGGATGATCTCGCCCTCCTTGACCCAGTTGCGCCACAGGTCCAGTGAATCGATCCAGTGCCATTCCTGCACCAGGAAATTGGGGATCGCGGCGCAGACCTGGGCCGTGGCCATCATTCCGACAGGCGACGTCACGGCGTGCGGCGCGACCGGCACGTAGTATGCGTGCGCCATGTCGGCGATCTTGCGCGCCTCGAGCAGCCCGCCCGTCTTCTGAAAGTCGGGCATGATGATATCGGCGGCGCGCTTTTCCAGGATCTCGCGGAAGCCCCACCGCATATAGATGTTCTCACCGCAGCAGATGGGAGTGCTGGTGGAAGCGCGGACGTCGCGCATCGCGTCGATATCCTCGGCCGGCACCGGCTCTTCCAGCCACATCAGCCGGAACGGTTCGACCTCCTTTGCCACGCGCTTGCCGGTGGTGGCGTCGTAGCGGGCATGCATGTCCACGGCGAGATCGATGTTCTTCGGATAGTGCTCCCGCGTGAAGGCGATCTTGGCGAGCATGTGGTCGATTTCAGCGTTGGAGGCGGTCCAGTTGACGCGGTCGAATCGCGCGGGGTCGGTGGCGTCGTCGATATCGATCTTGGCGGCGGTGAAGCCCAATTCCTGGATCTGGCGGATGCGCGCCAGCGACCGTTCGTCCCCGGGGATCATCTCCCGGCTGCCGGAATCGCAATAGACCCGCACGCGGTCGCGCACCTTGCCGCCCAGCAACTGGTAGACGGGCAGCCCCAGCGCCTTGCCGGCAATGTCCCAAAGTGCGATCTCGACACCGGTGAGCGCGGTGACGTACTGCCCCCCCTGGGCGCCGGCGAAGACGCCGGAAGTGCGAATCCTCTCGAAGGCGGCTTCGATATTCAGAGGGTCCTGCCCTACCAGCAGCCGTGCGAAGGAGTGGATCAGCGGGACGTTGCCCTGGGCTGCGTCGGTGGACTCACCCTGGCCAACGATGCCCTGGTCTGTATACACACGGACTTGGACCTGGTACCCGTGGACCCGGACTTCCGCGGTACGAATCTCCGTGATCTTCAGTTTGGGACGGCGATAGGGCGTGGTGGCCGACTGTGCGGCCTCGGCCAGCGACGGCAGCCCGAGCATTCCGGCAAGGGGCATGGCGGAAGTCTTGAAAAGCGACCTGCGGCTCAGTCGGTTCATAGGTTAATTTCAGCCTGAAACTATATATCGCCCGGCGAGCAGGGTCAAGTAGGCAATTTCGCCGTACTCTTGGATACAACGTGAAAAATCTCTGGCCATGGATTTATTTTTCTGATATATGGCCCGCAATATTGCGGGGCGCCTCCGCATCAACTCGAACGTCGGCACGCCGACCATCTTCTGGAACAACGCCGCGCCAGGCGGTAATGGCGCCAAAGCTCAGTTGCCGCCGCCTTACGCCTTCGCGGCCGCCTATTCGCACCGCACACCCTACACCATGGAGTACCTCCTCAACGTACAGCGCCAGCTCTCGGGAAACTGGGTGGTGGCAGCTCGCGCTGAAGTACTCATTCTGAACCATCCGCTCGCGGCAGGTGCCAAAATAGCCACAAGGCTATGACTCAAAGTCCGACGTGCTTTCCGCGGCGCCGTGCCGCAGTCTTGTGCTGCCTGTTATGGCTGCCCGCCTGGTCCGCCGCGCAATCCCGTTGGAGCCTGGCGGAGGATGGCGGCATCTCCTGGGAGGTGAAACGCGGAGACGTTCATCAGGACCAGATCGAGATGAGCGGCCTGAGAATTTCGGCTATCGTCACCTACGGTGTTCGCGAGAACGGCGCGCTCACGCTGACCCGCCAGGTCGTCTTCCCTTGGCTCCGGACCATTCCGAACGATACCCACGCGAGCCTCAGCTACACATTCGCCGAGGATGCCACGCCGCGCGTCTTCATCGGCGGGCGTCCGGCCCGAGAGACTGTGGTGCGGATTCACCACCGCGGCATGATTACGGTCGAGAGCACTTTGGGGGCGATCTCGCTCACGCGCACGATTTTTCCCTCGGTCGACAAGCCGTTCCTGATCGAGAAGTATGTCTTCACGAATCACGGAACACGCGACGCGGCCATCGAAGTCGAGAATACCGAAAAGACAGTGCGCACCAGTGCGGCGCGGGGCCTCACCGGCGAATACATCATCTCGTCCGAGGTGGTGAATCCCGGGCTGAAGACGGTCAAGCCGGGGGAAAGTACGGCCTGCGCCGTGGTGTTTACGGCGCGTGAGGCCTCCGCAACGAAGCTCGAGGTCCGCGTGGATGCCGAAGAGGCCGCGCGCCGCGCGCGGGTCGACAGCTTCCTTTCGAAACTGCGGCTGGAAACCCCCGACCCGGTGCTCAACACCGCGTTCGCCTTCGCCAAAATCCGCACCACGGAAAGCGTGTATCGAACCAAGGGCGGCCTGATGCACGGCCCCGGAGGCGGCGCCTATTATGCGGCCATCTGGGCCAACGACCAGGCGGAGTATGCCAACCCCTTCTTCCCGTTCCTGGGGGATGCCACGGCCGACGAAGCTGCCGTCAATTCGTTCCGCCTCTTCGCGCGGTACATGAATCCGGACTACAAACCCATTCCCAGCTCGATCATCGCGGAAGGTACCAGCTTCTGGAACGGCGCAGGCGACCGCGGCGACATGGCGATGATCGCCTACGGCGCGTCGCGGTTCGCGCTGGCATACGGCCGCAAACCCGAAGCGGGGGAGCTTTGGAACCTGGTGGCGTGGTGTCTCGAATACTGCCGCAGAAAAGTGAACCCGCAAGGCGTTGTGGCGTCCGACAGCGATGAACTGGAAGGCCGCTTTCCAGCGGGCAAGGCCAACCTGGCGACCTCTTCGCTGTATTTCGATGCCTTGAATTCGGCGGTCCTCCTCGGCCGCGAGCTTGGTAAACCGGCGGAAGAAATCGCCCGTTACGAGGACGAAGCCAAGGCCATTCGCGCCGCCATCGAACGATACTTCGGAGCACGGGTACAGGGCTTCGACACCTATCGCTACTACGACGGCAACACCGTCCTGCGCGCCTGGATCTGTGTACCGTTGACGATGGGAATCTTCGACCGCAAAGCCGGCACCATCGAAGCTCTGTTTTCCCCCGCTCTGTGGACGCCCGACGGCCTGGCCACACAGTCGGGCGAGAAGACCTTCTGGGACCGGGCGACGCTCTACGCCCTGCGCGGCGTCCTGGCGGCGGGAGAGACCGAGCGCGCCATGGATTTTCTGGAGCGCTACTCCACCCGGCGGCTCCTGGGTGAACACGTGCCCTACCCCGTGGAGGCTTGGCCCGAGGGAAACCAGCGGCACCTGGCGGCCGAGAGCGCGCTCTATTGCCGCATCTACACAGAAGGCCTGTTCGGAATTCGTCCCACCGGCCTGCGTTCGTTCACCACGACACCGCGGCTTCCCATCAAGTGGAATCAGATGAAACTGGCGGATATCCACGCATTCGGCAGTGAGTTCGACCTGGCGGTTACTCGCGTGGGAGACAAGCTTCGAGTGGAGGCCCTTCACGGAGCGACGAGGATCAGCTCGCAAATGATTGCCGGCGGCCAGTCCGTAACCATCCGGCTCCCGGATTGAGCGTGGTTTGCGTTGCGGCGCGATTTCTGATTGCATCGTCATATGAGCGAATTGACGCGCCGCGAACTGTTGGCGGGCTCGGCCGCGCTGGCAAGCACCGCGGTCACGGCGGCACCTGCGGGCGAACGGCCCAACATCCTGCACATCATGACCGACCAGCAGCAGTGGGCCACCATTCTGGGCCGGTCGGAGTGCCACACGCCGAATCTCGACCGCCTGGCGCGGCAAGGCATGACCTTCGAGCGGAGCTACACTCCTTCGGCCGTGTGCTGCCCGGCCCGTGCCATGATGCTCTCCGGCGCTTACCACTGGCATAACGGCGTGTTCAACCAGGTGCACTCGCCGCCGTCGGTGCATCGCGACATGTATCCCGACGTAGTGCTCTATTCGCAGCGCCTCCGCGACGCGGGCTACCGGCTCGGATACACGGGCAAGTGGCACGCCAGCTTTTTACGCACGCCGCTCGATTTCGGATTCCATGAAGTCGCCGCGTTGAACGGCTGCGACCCCGAACTGCTCAAGAAACTGGACCTCAATCCCGATCACGTGGAGCGCCCCGGCCCGCTCCACACCACACCGCACCGGATGATGCAGTGGCCCGGCTCGGAGCCGTTCGTCATGTGGGGATCGCGGCAGGGGCCGGTCGAGAGCACCACCGAGCACCACCTGGCCGAGTGCGCGATCCGGATGATGAACCGCTTTGTCAAAGGCTCGCAGCCCTGGCACCTCGAAGTGCAGTTCGTGACCCCGCACGATCCCTATCTGCCGCTGCAGCAGTATCTCGACCATTACGATCCGCGCTCGATCGCTCTGCCCGCGAGCTTTCAGGAAACCTTCGCCGGCAAACCGGGGCTGCACCGCCGCGAATCCGAAACCTGGGGCGCCATCACTCCGGACGATGTACGCCAGAGCCGCGCCCACTATTACGCGTACACCGAGCAGGTAGATGCGCAGATCGGCCGTATTCTCGACGCGCTCGACGCCACCGGCCAGGCGGACCGCACCCTGGTCACGTTCACCGCCGATCACGGCGACACCGTCGGGGCGCACCGCATGTGGATCAAAGGCTGGATTCCGTACGAGGAGTGCTACCGCGTACCGCTGATTCTGCGCTGGCCCGGCCGCATCCCGGCCGGCCAGGTATCGGACCGCCTGGTGCAGACGCATGACCTGGCCCACACCTACGTGGAGGCCGCCGGAGCCCGGCCCATGCCGTTCCCGGACGGCCGCGCCTTGCAGCCGCTCTTCACGGAACCCCGCCGCAGCGACTGGCCCGACCACATCCTGTGCGCCTACTATGGGGGCGAGTATCTATACACCCAGAGGATTGCCGTTACCGAGCGGTTCAAGTACGTGTTCAACGGTTTCGATTTCGACGAGATGTACGACCTGCGAGAGGACCCTGCCGAACTGCATAACGTGGTGGACGCCCCGGCCTACCAGCGCCAGACCGCCGATATGCGCGCGCGCCTGTACGAGTTGATGGCGCAGTTCCACGATCCGTTCGGCGACGCTCCGTATTCCCACGGCCCCGCCATGCACGCGGATCGCTACTGCGCCGCCCGCTACCTGCCGCGCGGCCGCCGCATGTAAGGAACGCTTTCTGGACGGCCGCCGCACTGTGCCGGCCGGGCGATGGTCTCCGCGGCCCCCCTGCTACACTGGCAACAGGCATGGCTGTCAATGCTTTAACGGGGGCGAACCTCAACGAGCTGACGGATCACCGCGGCGTCCGCGAGTGTCTGCAGTGGTTCACCCGCGAGAAACAGTGGATCAACGAGCAGCACCTGCAGTTTTGCCGCGTTCCTTCGCCCACGTTTCTCGAGCAGGACCGTGCCGCCTGGTTTCTCGAACAGTTCCGCGCTTTCGGCTGGGACGCGGCCATTGACCGCGCGGGCAATGTGGCCGCTGCCAGCGGGCCGGGCCCTTATGTAGCCCTCACCGCGCACCTCGACACCGTGCTCGCCCCGCGGAATAAGGACGATATCACCGTGGATCCCGACGGCCGTTTCCGCGGGCCGGGTGTCTCCGATAACGGCGCGGGCCTCGCCGCCCTGCTGGCCGTCGCCCGCGTTTGGAAGAATGGCGCCGCTCTTCCCGAACTCCCCCTCGGCCTTCTCCTGGTGGCCAATGTCGGTGAGGAAGGCGAGGGCAACCTGCTTGGAATGCGGCATCTCTGCAAACAGTCGCCCTACTCCCGCAAGATCGACTCCTTCCTGGTGGTTGACGGCGCCGGCACGGACCACATCACCACTCGCGGGCTCGGCAGCCGCCGTTTCGAAGTCTCCTTCACCGGCCCGGGCGGCCATAGCTGGAGCGATTACGGTGTCGGCAACCCGCTTCACGCCCTGTGCCGCGCGGTCACCTTGTTCACCGATACCCGCATCGAGGGCAATCCCAGGTCGGCCGTCAATGTCGGGTTGATCGAAGGCGGCTCGAGCGTCAACGCCATCGCCCAGCTTGCACGCGCCAAAGTCGATATCCGCTCCGAATCCAACGAGAAGATCGATCAGCTCGTGGAAGTCCTCTCGGACGCTGTCGACCGTGCGCGCGAGCTCGAAAACCAGCGAGCCACCGCCGGCAAGGTTTCCGCGAAAGTCCGCGAGATCGGTTCCCGCCCTGCTGCCGCGCTGCCCGAATCCGCCTCGGTCCTCCAGTATCTGCGCGCGGTCGATGCCCACCTCGGCATCCGCTCGCATTTCGATACCTCGTCCACCGACGCCAATGTCCCGCTCTCATTGGGCATACCCGCGGTGGCGATCGGGGCGGGCGGCGTCGGCGGCGGCGCCCATACCTCCCAGGAATGGTACCGTCCCGAGGGCCGCGACCTCGCTCTGAAGCGAATCTTCCTTACGCTCCTCCTTCTGATGCGCCGCCCCCGCGCTGCCGACGACCCCGGGGGCTCCAGCAAGTGAACCGCCGCAAGGCGGACCTGGCTCTGTTTTTCAACGTAGTGGTCTGGGGATCGACGTTCGTCCTCGTTAAGACCGCCCTGCTCGACATCTCCCCCCTGCTCTTTCTCGCGCTGCGTTTCTCGCTCGCCTTTCTCTTTCTCGTGCTGCTCCTGGCAGTCCGGGGGACCGTGAAACTGCGCTACCACTGGAAAACCGTCGCCGCCGGCTGCCTGGTCGGCAGTTTTCTCTATACCGGCTTTCTCCTCCAGACGCTTGGCCTGCGATTGACCAGCGCTCCCAAATCGGCGTTCCTGACCGGGCTGACCTCGCTGATGGTACCTTTGCTCACGCGCCTCGTCTATAAAAGCAGACCCCAGGTCTCGGAAGTAGTGGGGGTGCTCGTGGCCACAACCGGCCTGGGGCTGATGACCCTTCACGGCAACATCGGGTCCATGAGCCGGGGCGACATACTGACTGTCTTCGGCGCGGCCGCCTTTGCTGCTCAGATCGTGACCCTGGGCCATTTTTCCGAGCGCATGAGCTTTGAATTGCTTTCGATCGCCCAAGTTGCTGCCGCCGCCGTGTTGGCTTTGTCACTATTTGGCTGGTACGAGAAGCCACACCTGGCATGGCAGCCGGCGGTGATCTACGCGATACTGATAACAGGGATTTTAGCGACCGCACTGGCGTTTACCATCCAGGCTTGGGCGCAGCAATATACGAGCGCGACCCGGACTGCCCTGATCTACATGCTGGAGCCGGTCATCGCCTGGATCACTTCGTATCTGGTGGCGGGTGAGGGGCTTACGGGCCGCGCTGCCGTGGGCGCCGTCCTCATCCTGGGAGGAGTTTTGTTGGTGGAGATGAAACCATTGAATCCGCGGCTACATCCATCCAACTAGAGTTTTGCGCCGGACTATAATGTCTTCGGTTGCAACTACGCGTAGGAGTAGAAAGGTTCCATGAGTTTTCTAGACAAGTTACGCACGCAGAAGCTGCTGTCGTTCACGCTCGTTCTGTTCACGCTGTCGATCGGTATCGTGATCGGTACCCTGGTGAGTTCCGGCGTGAAGGCAGCGAAAGATAATCCGGTTGCCCCTGGTGCGTCGCCGCTCCAGATCCCCAATCCGGTGGAACTGTCGAGCACTTTCAGCCAGATCGCCAAGCAGGTTGAGCCTTCGGTGGTGAACATCTCCACAACTTACAATCCGAAGCCTGCCCGCACGACCCGCAACCGGCGTCAGTTGCAGCAGCCCGACGACGGCGATCAGGGCGATTCCGGCGGGATGGACGATTTCCTGTACCGTTTCTTCGGCGGCAATCCTTTCGGCGGCAACAATAGCCCCGAAATGTCGCGCCGCGGTTACGCGCTCGGCTCCGGTGTGGTGGTCGATAAGGCCGGCTACATTCTGACCAATAACCACGTGGTCGACAAAGCCGATCGGATCCAAGTCAAGTTCAACGGCGACCCGACCGAATATGACGCAAAGGTGGTCGGCGTAGACGCTCCCACCGACCTCGCCGTGATCCGGGTGGAAGGCAAGACGAACGTGGTCCCCGCCAAGATCGGTAACTCCGAAGCCGTCCAGGTGGGTGACTGGTGCATGGCCATCGGTTCTCCGTTCGGGTTCCAGGCCACCGTCACTGCCGGCATCATCAGCGCCAAGGAGCGCGATATCCCCGGCGATACCTCTCAGTTCCAGCACTTCCTGCAGACCGATGCCGCCATCAATCCCGGCAACTCCGGCGGACCGCTGCTCAATATTCGCGGCGAGGTGATCGGCATCAACACCGCCATCGCTTCCCGCTCCGGCGGCTACCAGGGCATCGGCTTCGCGCTGCCCATCAACACCGCGGCGCAGGTCTATAACGACATCATCAAGAACGGCAAGGTGACCCGCGGCTCCATCGGCATCACGTTTGATTCGAATCCCGAAAAAGAGCGCGCACTGCTGAAGGCTTACAACGCCACCTCGGGCGTCTTCATCGCGGATGTGGCGGACGGCGGACCGGCGCAGAAGGCGGGCCTCAAGGCGGGCGATATCATCGTGGCGGTCAACGGCAAACCGGTGCGTGACGGCACGGAACTGGTCAACATCGTCACCGCGACCCCCGTCGGCACCCCGCTCGACCTGACCGTCTTGCGCAACGGCCAGCGATCCGACTATAAGGTTACGGTCGGTGATCTCGCCCAAGTCTTTCCCGACCGGTTCGGTAACCCCGACGACCAGTCTCCCAACGCCTCGGCGGGCGGAGCCACCAGCTTCGGCATGCAGATCCAGAACCTCTCCGCTCAGCAGCGCCAGACCATGGGCATCAAGGAGAGCGGCGGCGTTCTGGTCACTTCGGTCGAGCCGAATTCGTTTGCCGAGGACATCGGTCTGCAGCAGGGCGACGTTCTGCTCAGCATCAACCGGCAGCCGATCAATTCGACTGCTGACGTGATGAACGCAAAGGCCAAGCTGAAGCCTGGCGACGCGGTTGCCTTCCGCATCCTCAGCAAGGGCGACAACAACAGCTGGACGTCCAGCTTCGCGGCCGGCACCCTGCCTGCCAATCCGCAGCACTAATGTAGCCTTTCAATTTGGGCGGCCGGCTTGCTCCGGCCGCCTTTTCTGTTTTGTTACACTGGGATTTCAATGCGGAAGCTCGTGTATCTTGCCGTAGCCGCCCTGTTTCTGGTCCTCGACTGGAGCAGCGCGGCAGCCGTGCAGGCTAAAAAGAAAACGCCTTCCCGCAAGACCTCCGTAACACGCAGGAAACCGGCAGCCCGCAAGACCTCCTCCCGCAGGCGTAGGTCTTCTGCGAAGCGCCGCAGCGCGACCACCTGGCGTAATCGCCAGTTGACTCCCACGCCAGAGCGCTACAAAGAGATCCAGGACGCATTGGTGGCCAAGGGGTATCTCGGCGCGGACGACGCCAACGGCAAATGGGGCTCGTCTTCCACGGAGGCGCTCAAACGGTTTCAGGCCGAACAGAACATCGAAGCCAACGGCAAGATCAATTCCCTCTCGCTGATCGCTCTTGGCCTTGGCCCCAAGCGCGAACCCGTGCCGCCTCAAATCGCCCCGCCTGCCGACCCGCGCCCTGAACCGAGCCGCGACCACTGAGAATGGGAGGCGGATGCCGATCCTCGAGGACGTGCGGTTCGCCCTTCGTCTTTTTCGCCGCTCCCCCGTTCCGACCGCCATCGCTTTAATCTCGATTGCGCTCAGCGTCGGCGCAACCGCCGTGGTGTTTGCGGCCGTCAAGGCGGTCCTGATCGACCCGCTGCCCTATGCGCGCCCCGCGGAACTCGTCCAGTTTCGCAGCGAATACCCCCGCATGCAACAGCAGGCTCACGGCGATTGGGTGGTCTGGAATGATACCCGCGAGGTGGCGCGCCGGACCCGGACTCTCGAGGCCATCGGCGTCTACGGCAACGCCATTTTCGACCTGGCGGGTGACTCCGGCGCCACTCCGGAAGCGCTCTATGGCTTGCGCGCGAGCGCGAGCCTGTTCCCCGTACTCGGGGTGTCGCCAATGCTCGGACGCAACATTCTCCCCGGAGAGGACCAGCCCGGCCACCCGGACGTGATGATTCTCAGCTATGGCCTGTGGGTTCGCCGCTTTCACTCCGACCGCGCCGTGGTCGGCCGGTCCGTCACGGTCAACGGGCACGGGTGCCTGGTGATCGGCGTCATGCCGCCCGGCTTCAACTTTCCGCTGCGGCGCCAGGCCGCCCACACGCCTTCTCCTTACGTCGAATTTTGGGCGGCGCCCCTCACCGCTCCCACCAACCCGGGAGCCGGTCTCGGTGCGGTGGCCAGGCTCCGCACGGGTGTCTCCCTCGCCCAGGCGCGGCAGGATCTTGCCTCGATCAGCCGCGGTCTGGAGCACGATTTCCCCGCCACTAATCGCGACCGGGTCCTGACCCTGAACCTCCTGCGCGACCGGGCGGTCGGAGCCGCCGCGCGGGGGCTTTGGCTGCTAATGGCCGCGGCGATTGTCTTCATGTTGATCGGATGCGCGAACGTTGCCAATCTGCTGCTGGCACGCGGGCGCACTCGCCGCCGGGAAATTGCGGTGAGAGTGGCGATGGGCGCGGGACGCTGGCGCATCGTCCGGCAGCTTCTCACCGAGAGCTGCGTTCTGGCCGTGCTCGGCGGCCTGGGCGGCTATCTCGTTGCTGCAGTGGCGTGGCAGGTCTTGCCGGCGGTGGCGCCCGTGAGCATCCCCCGCCTGGCCGCCGCCCGCGCCGGTACCACCGTCTTCGGATTCGCTCTCGCTCTGGCCATGCTCAACGGCATCCTCTTCGGAATGGCGCCCGCGTTCCGCATGGCCGCCCGGAGCGACTTCGGTTCGCGCGGCGCTGCCTCGGGCCGGCGCGACCGGATGCGCTCTTCCCTGGTGACGGCCGAAGTCGCCCTGTCGGTTCTGCTGGTGGTGCTGGGCGGGCAGGTGCTGGCCGGCTTCCTGCGGCTGGTCGCCACCGATCCGGGCTTCCAGGCCGATCGGGTGCTGGCCTCCGTCGTTCTCCCCGCTCCCGAGCGCTATCGTACTCCCGAGCAGCGCGGCGTGTTCTACCTAAGGATTCTCGATGCCGTCCGCGCGCTTCCCGGCGTCGCCAGCGCCGGGACCGTCGATGCCTTGCCGTTCAGCGGAGAAAATCACGGAGGCGATGTCAGTGCCGGCGAGTCTCCGGCCGCTCCTCCCATGACGGCCGAGATCGACGTTGCCGGTGGGGATTACCTGCAGACCATGGGAATTCGCCTGCTCGCGGGCCGCTGGTTTCGTGAGGAAGAGATGAGCCCGTCGAACGGCTCGGTCATCGTGGACACCCTGGTGGCCCGCCGTTTGTGGCCAGGAGCCAGCGCCGTGGGACAGCGCATCTGCGTCGATTGCACGCCGGAAAATCCTGGCAACTGGAAGCGGGTCATTGGAGTCGTCTCCAATGCCAGCCATGCCGCCTTGGACGAACCGCCGATCGGCAATGTCTATCTCGCCGCCGGGGCCATGCGGAAAGCGGTGTTCCTCGTCGTAGGCACGAAACGGCCAGCCGGCGAGATCGGGCAGGCGATCCGCCGCGCGATCGCCGCCATCGATCCCAACCAGCCGGTATTCCTCACCGCTTCCATGCGCGATCTCATTTCGGATTCGGTGGCGGACCGCCGCTTCATCACGTTGCTGCTCGCGATCACGGGTTCGCTGGCACTCATCCTGTCGGCCGGCGGTGTTTATGGCGTGGTCTCGTACACCACGTCGCGCCGGACTCAGGAGATCGGCGTCCGCATGGCTGTGGGTGCGACGCCGGCGAACGTCGTTTCGCTGATCTTCCGGCAAGGCTTCCTTACCGTCGCCATCGGCCTCGGGGTTGGGGTGGGGACGTCGTGGATCTGCCTGCGCTCTTTGCGGAGCCTGCTCCCCGGGCTTGAATCGGCTCATGCTCTTTACCTGTGGATCGCGACGGGCCTGGTGCTGGTGACCGCCGCGATCGCGTGCTGGGTCCCCGCCCGCCGGGCGACGCGGACGGACCCGGTTTCCGCTCTGCGGCAGGAATAGAAGGGAGGGCTGGGCGCGGTGCCGGTTCACCCCGCATAGTAGAATCGAGTGTATGCGCCGCATCCTTGCCTCGCTGCTTCTCGCGGTTTCCATTCCGGCTTGGGCCGCTCAGCCGGTACGCGCGCGGCACGGGATGGTGGTCACGCGCGAGCGCCACGCCACCGAAGCCGGGCTCAAGGTGCTGGAGTCAGGCGGCAATGCGATCGATGCCGCGGTCGCGGTCGGCTTCGCCCTCGCCGTCACGCACCCATCGGCAGGCAATATCGGCGGCGGCGGGTTCATGCTCATCCGTCTGGCCGACGGGCGCACGACATTCCTCGATTTCCGCGAGCGTGCCCCCGGCGCCGCCTCACGCAACATGTACCTGGATGCCAACGGCAAGCCCACCCAGGACAGCATCGTCGGGTACCGCGCCTCGGGCGTCCCCGGCAGCGTCAGCGGCTTCGAATATGCGTCGAAGAAGTACGGCAGGAAAGCATGGGCCGACGTGGTGCGTCCCGCCGTCGAACTCGCGTCCAAGGGCTTCCCCATCTCCTACGCGCAGGCGCAGAGCTTCCACACTGCCTCCCGGCTGCTGAGCCGCTTCCCGGAATCGAACCGCATTTTCCTTCGCGGCGGCAAGTTCTATGAGCCCGGCGAGACCTTCGTGCAGCCGGAACTCGCCCGCACGCTCGACCGCATCATGCGGCTCGGCGCCAGGGATTTCTACGAAGGCGAGACCGCCCGCATCCTTGCCAGGGACATGCAGGAGCACGGCGGCCTCATCACGCTCGACGACCTGAAGGCCTACCATACGATCGAGCGCAAGCCGATGACCGGCGCGTACCGCGGCTATGAGATCGTGACTTCGCCGCCTCCCAGTTCCGGCGGGGTCGGCGTCCTGCAAATGCTGGGCATGCTCGACGGCACCGGGTATGAGAAGGCCGGCGCCGGCTCGGCCTCGGCTGTTCACTACATGGCCGAAGCCATGCGCCGCTACTTCGCCGACCGCTCCGAGCACCTGGGCGATCCCGATTTCGTGAAGGTGCCGCTTTCGAGCCTCCTCGATCCGGCATATATCGCCAGGCGGCGCGCCTCGATCGATCCCGAGCGCGCGACGCCATCGAGCGAAATCCACGCAGCGAAGTTCGACAGCCACGAATCCAACGAGACCACGCATTTCTCGGTGGCCGATGCCGATGGCAATATCGCCATCGTCACCTACACGCTGAATGGCGGCTACGGCAGCAAGGTGACGGCGGAGGGTCTCGGCTTCCTGCTCAACAACGAGATGGACGACTTCGCGCCCAAGCCCGGCGAGGCGAACATGTACGGCCTGATTCAGGGCGAGGCCAACGCCATTCAGCCGCACAAGACGCCGCTCTCGTCGATGACCCCGACCATCGTCCTCAAGGATGGCAAGCCCTTCCTGGCGCTCGGCTCACCGGGCGGACCGACCATCATCAACACCGTTCTGGAGGTGATGGTCGACGTCATCGATTTCGGCATGAATGTGCAGGACGCCGTGAACTGGCCGCGCTTCCACCACCAGTGGCTGCCCGACGTGCTCCTGATGGAGCCGGGCTACTCGCCCGACACCGTCGCCATTCTGGAAAAGCGGGGCTATACCATCAGACGCATCAACTCGCAGGGAGAATGCGCCGCCATCCGCTTCGACAACGGCTGGCTCGAGGGAGCGGCCGACCCGCGCACCGAAGGGACGGCGGAAGGATATTGACCACCCGATGAACCACGTACTCTCGACGCACCTTTTCGTCAATCACCGGCTCACTACGGCGATGCTGGCGAAAATCCACCAGGCCGGAATTCCGGCGGTGGAGATCTTCTGCGCGCGGCAGCACCTGGACTACCGCGATAAGGCGCAAATCACCGAACTCGGGCACTGGTTCCGAGATTCCGAGCTGCGGTTGCACTCGCTGCACTCGCCCATGTACAACGATGAGATCTGGGGGCGCTCCGGGCCGCACGCTGTCATCACCATCACCGAAACGGTGAAAGCACGGCGCCTGGAGATGGTCGATGAAATCAAGCGCGCTCTCGAAATCGCCGAGACGATTCCTTTCCGCTACCTCGTCCAGCATATCGGGGTCGGGGGCGAAGAATTCGACATGCGGAAGATCGACGCGGCTTTCTCCTCGCTCGAGCAGATTACGGTCTTCGCGCGCCAGTTCGGTGTGGAGGTGCTGCTCGAAAACATCCCCAACGATTTCTCGAGCGCCGAGCGCCTTCTGACGTTCGAAGAGCTCACCCACCTCAAGCTCAACTTCGTGTTCGACACCGGGCACGCCAACCTGCATGCCGGCGTCGAGCCCACCTTCGAGCTGATGAAGGACCGCATCCGCTCCACTCACGTCCACGACAACGACGGCAAGAGCGATTCGCACCTCTTCCCATTCCTGAGCGAGGGCGGCACCATCGACTGGAAGAACACCATGCGCCTTTTGCGGGGTTGCGGAGACCAGTTTCCGCTGCTGCTCGAATTGAAGGAGAAACCCGAAATCGGCAACCCGCTCGAAGCCGTGCGCCAGGTGTTCGACCGCCTCGAAGATCAATAGCTCGAAACAATGATTCAACCGAACGAATACGTCCGCAGCCTGCTGAAACGCACCCCCGGCGAGACCGTTACTGCCAGGGGCTGGGTCAAGACCCGGCGCGACAGCAAGAACGTGCACTTCATTCAGCTCAATGACGGCTCGTCCCCGGCGGACCTGCAGGTCGTGCTGGATTCCGGCGTGGTATCGCCCGAGGTCGTGGCCGCCACCACTACCGGCGCCTGCATCAGCGTGGAAGGCGAGCTCGTCGCCTCCCCGGGCAAGGGCCAGGCCGTCGAGCTGAAGGCCCGCGCCGTCACCGTGCACGGCGCCGCCGACCCCGAGAAGTACCCGCTGCAAAAGAAGAAGCACACGCTCGAAACGCTGCGCGAGATCGCCCATCTGCGCTCGCGGTCGAACACCTTCGGAGCCGTATGGCGCGTACGCAACGCTCTTGCCGCGGCCATCCACAAGTTCTTTCAGGACCGTGGATTCCTCTACGTCCACACGCCCGTGATCTCGGCTTCGGACGCCGAAGGCGCGGGCTCCCTGTTCCAGGTGACTACGCTCGACCTGGGCAAGCCGCCGGATTTCACGCAGGATTTCTTCGGCCGCCGCACGTACCTGACCGTGAGCGGACAACTGGAGGCCGAGATCTTCGCGCTGGCCTTCGCCAACGTCTACACATTCGGCCCCACCTTCCGCGCCGAAAACTCCAACACGCCGCGTCACCTGGCCGAGTTCTACATGATCGAGCCGGAGATGGCGTTCTGCAATTTGCAGGACAACCAGGACCTGGCCGAGGCGTTTCTCAAGAGCCAGGTGGAGCAGGTCATGGACGCCTGCCGCGCCGATCTCGAATTCCTCAGCAAGTGGTACGAGCCCGAACTGCTGAAGACGCTCGAGCTCCTGGTCAACAGCAAGTTCGAGCGCATTACCTATACCGAGGCCATCAGCCTTCTGCAGAAATCCGGCCGCAACTTCGAGTTCCCCACCGTGTGGGGTGCCGACCTGCAGAGCGAGCACGAGCGCTACCTCACCGAAGAGCTGTTCAAGAAGCCCGCCATCGTCACCGACTACCCGCGCGAAATCAAGGCGTTCTACATGCGCGCGAACGACGACGGCCGGACCGTCGCCGCCATGGACGTGCTGGCGCCGCGCATCGGCGAGATCATCGGTGGCAGCCAGCGCGAAGAGCGCTACGACGCGCTGGTCGAGCGCATCCGCGCCGGCGGCGCGCACGGCATGACCGAGGAAGCTTATTGGTGGTATCTGGATCTGCGGCGTTTCGGCGGCGTGGAGCACGCCGGCTTCGGCATGGGCTTCGAGCGCATGATGATGTACCTCACCGGCATGAAGAACATCCGCGACGTGATCCCGTTCCCGCGAACGCCCGGCAACGCGGAGTTCTAATCCGCATGCCCCGCTCCCACATTGCCATCATCGGTGCGCCGCTCGACCTCGGCCAGGGCCGTCGCGGCGTCGATATGGGCCCTTCCGCCGTGCGTGTGGCCAACCTGAATGCGCGGCTCGCCTCTCTCGGCTATGCGGTCGAAGACCTCGGCAATGTCCCGGTCGAACAGGCCGAGGCGTCGCCCGAAGGCCATCCCCACGCCAAGTACCTGCCGCAGATCGCCGCCACCTGCCAGCGCCTGGCCGTGCTCGTGGGCGAGACGCTCTCGCGCGGCAGCATCCCCCTCGTCCTGGGCGGCGACCACTCCGTGGCGGTCGGCACCGTCAGCGGCGTTTCGCAGTACTTCCGCGAGAAGGGACAGCGCGTCGGCCTGATCTGGCTTGATGCCCACGCCGACATGAACACGCCCGAATCGAGCCCTAGCGGCAATGTGCATGGCATGCCGCTCGCCTGCATCGCCGGGATGGGCCCGCCCGAGCTAACCGAACTGTTCGGCTACAAACCGAAGATCGATCCGCGCAACACCGTCATCGTGGGACTCCGCGACGTGGACCAGATGGAGCGCCCGCACGTCCGCGATTCCGGCGTGCGATCGTTCACCATGCGCGACATCGACGAGCGCGGCCTGCGCTCCGTGATGGAAGAGGCCATCCGCCTGGCGTCCGAGGGCACCGCGGGATTCCACCTTTCGCTCGACATGGATTTCGTGGACCCCCAGGATGCCCCCGGCGTCGGAACCCCCGTGCGCGGCGGCGCCACCTACCGGGAAGCGCATTTGGCAATGGAAATGATCTGCGATTCGCGGAAGATGGTTTCGATGGAGGTGGTGGAGGTGAACCCCGTCATCGACGAGGTGAACCGCACCGCCGACCTGGCCGTCGAACTCGTCATGTCCGGTTTGGGAAAGCGAATTCTATGAAATTACGTGTCGCCGTCATTTATGGCGGCCGCAGCGGCGAGCACGAAGTGTCGGTCCGCTCCGCGCGGGCCATCCTGGACCGGATGGACCCCGAAAAGTACGAGAAAATCGAGTACTTTATCGACCAGCAGGGCAAGTGGCTGCCGAAGCCCATCCTGCCCGAGCCGGGCGCCCAGCCCGAGATCGACGTGGCCTTCCCGGTGCTTCACGGCACCTTCGGTGAGGACGGCACGGTGCAGGGCCTGCTTGAGCTGGCGGACATTCCCTACGTCGGCGCGGGCGTGCTCGGTTCCGCCGTCTCCATGGATAAAGAAATGATGAAGCGTGTCTGTGCGGAACGAACGTTGCCGGTCGTAGACTACGTTTCGGTTTCACGGGAATCCGCTGATATCGCGGCCATCCAGGCCCGGTTGCCGTTTCCGGTATTCGTAAAGCCCGCCAATCTCGGCTCGTCGGTCGGAATTTCGAAAGCTCGCAATGCCACGGAGTTGGAGGCCGCCATCGCCCTGGCCGCGCAGTACGACCGCAAGATCATTGTCGAGCGCGCCATCGTGGGCCGCGAGCTGGAGTGCGCGGTACTGGGCAACGAGCAGCCCACGGCTTCCTTGCCCTGCGAGATTCTGCCCTCGCGCGACTTCTACGATTACGAGGACAAGTACCTGCTCGACCGCGCGAAGACGCAGGTCCCGGCCGACCTGCCGCCCGCCAAGACGGACGAACTGCGCCGCCTGGCGGTGGAGTGCTTCCGCGCCGTCGAGTGCGAAGGCATGGCGCGCGTCGATTTCTTCCTCGAAAACGGGACGGACAAGCTCTACATCAACGAGATCAACACCATCCCCGGTTTCACCTCCATCAGCATGTATCCCAAGATGTGGGAGCACAGCGGCATCGGCTTCTCCGTGCTGATCGACCAGCTAATCGAGCTGGCCCTCGACCGTCACCGGCGGAAGAAGGCCACCCGCTTCACGCGATAGAATAGAAGGGAGCATGGCAAGCCTCCCCAATTCCAAGACCGTCACTTACGAAGAGTGGCTGCGCATGCCTGAAGTGAGCGACGCCATTGAAGAAGTGGTCAACGGCGAAATCCGCATCATGCCCCCTCCCAAGTGGAAGCACAGCGAGATTGTAGACAACCTCTCCGCTCAAATGAGGTTGCAGGTTGACCCGCATCAGGTCAAAGTGAAAGCGTCCCAGTTCGGCCTGATCATCCGCCAACACCCTCTCACCTCGCGGGTGCCGGATCTCGCCGTATTCCAGGCGTCCACCATCGTTGAGCAGGACGGCTATATTCATTCGGCTCCCCAACTGGTGGTAGAGGTTCTTTCGCCGGCGAATACCCGCCGGGAGCGTGAGGAGAAGCTGGCCGACTACGCGAGCCTGGGCGTCCCCGAAGTCTGGGTGATTTCGCCGGAGGGGCTCACGGTCGAAGTGCTGCATCTGGAAGAGGGCCAGCTCCGTACCACCGGGGTCTTCAAGTCCGGCCTCCTGAAACCGCTTCACTTCCCGAACGTCCAAATCGATATCGCTCAGATCTGGCCCGATTGATGCTTCGCTGTATCCTAGCCCTGTTGTGCACCGCCGCCACGCTTTCGGCCGCGGATGATCTCGCCTCCCAGATGAAGTCGATTATCCAGGCTTATTCCATCCTGGAGCAGAATGCGGCCGACCCGGTCTCCTCCGAACAGGCCTTCTACCAGGGGGCCATCCCCGGTCTGCTGCGCCGGCTCGACCCGCACTCCGTCTTCTTCGACCCCGGCCAGTTCGACCAGCTCAAGAAGATGGAGAGTTCCACGCAGAAGGGCTTCGGCAGCGTCGTATCGCTGCTGCCGGGGCGGGTGATCGTGCTCCAGACGCTGCCGGGTACGCCTTCCGCCAAGGCCGGGCTGGCGCCGGGTGACGATATCCTGGCGGTCAACGGCTATATCATCGGCCGGCTCGACCTCGATCAGATCACGCAACTGCTTTCCCAGTCGCGGCAGCAGCAGGCACAGCTCGACGTGCGCAGGCCCGGCAGCCCGCGTATCCTGCACATGGTGCTGACGCCGGAAGACATGCAGTCGCCGAGCGTCGAGCGCGCGTTCTTCGTCGGCGCGGGCATCGGCTACATCCGCGTCTCGAGCTTCGATGAAAACACCGCGAAGGAGTTAAAGGACGCCATCGAGAAGCTGGGGGGCGACCGCCTGGTGGGGCTGATTCTCGACCTGCGCAACAATCCGGGCGGGCTGGTGACCGCGGCGCTTGACACCGCCTCGCTGTTCCTCAAGCCGGGCCAGAAGATCGTGACCGTGCGGGGGCGGCACGTGGCGGAGAAGTCTGAAACGGTTCCGTCTGCCGCCGTGCCGTACGGCTTCAAGCTGGCTATCCTGGTGAACGAAAAGACCGCCAGCGCCGCCGAAATTGTGACCGGCGCCATGCAAGACCATGACCGGGCGACGGTCCTCGGGGAGCCGAGCTATGGCAAAGGGCTGGTACAGAGCGTTTTCCCGTTGAGCCAGAATACCGGCCTCGCGCTCACGACGGCGCTCTACTATACGCCCAGCGGACGCTCCATCCAGAAGCCCCTCGATGCCGCGCAGTTCGAGCTTGCGAACAAGACTGCCCATCCCAACACCGGGACCGTCTTCCACACGGACAAGGGCCGCGTGGTCACGGGCGGCGGCGGCATACGGCCGGATTACGTGGTCTACCCGGAGCCCATGAACCGCCTGCGCGCGGTGCTTGACGCCAGCGCCAGCTTCACTAACTTTGCCACACAGTACCTGCGCGACCACAAAGTGACGGAAGACTTCGAAGTAACTCCCCAAGTGTTGGCGGAATTCCAGGTTTTCGCTTCGTCACGCGGCATCCAGCCGACCGTGGGAGACTGGTCCTCCGAGCGCGACTTCGTCACCAACCGGCTCAAAACCGAGATTTTCAATCAGGCGTTCGGCGTGGAAAGGGGCGATCAGGTGGAAGCGCAGCGCGACCCCGTAATTCAAAAAGCTCTCGAAGTTCTCGGTTCCTAGCCCCGCCTGCAGCCTGCTATTGTCATAGATGTACCGGGAGGCACTTACCAGTGGCCACGTTGACACCCCCTGTTTCCATATCTCACGAGAACGAAAAGAACCCCTGGCTTGCCGCCGCCGCGCGGTTTGACGAAGCCGCCGCGCGGCTGAAGCTGGACGACGGAATGCGCAAAGTGCTGGGCACTTCGGCGCGGGAGGTGACGGTCCATATTCCCGTGCAACTTGATGACGGGCGCATCGAGGTTTTCACCGGCTATCGCGTGCAGCACTCGGTGGCGCGCGGGCCGGCCAAGGGTGGCATCCGCTTTGCACCCGACGTGACGCTGGACGAAGTGCGGGCCCTGGCCTCCTGGATGACCTGGAAGTGCGCGGTGGTCAACATCCCGTTCGGCGGCGGCAAGGGCGGCGTGATCTGCGATCCGAACCTGCTCTCCGAAACCGAGCTCGAAAAGCTCACTCGCCGCTATACCGCCGAGATCATCGACTTCATCGGGCCGGAGCGCGACGTGCCGGCGCCGGACGTCAACACCAATGAGCAGGTGATGGCATGGATCATGGACACTTACTCCATGCACGCCCGCCATACGGTCACGGCCATCGTCACCGGGAAGCCGATGGCGCTCGGCGGCTCGCGCGGCCGTCCGGAGGCTACTGGGCGCGGCTGTATGATCGTCACGCTTCAGGCGCTGCCGCGGTTCGGCCTCACGCCGGAGACCACCAGCGTGGTGATCCAGGGCTTCGGCAACGTCGGCGGGATGGCCGCCAAGCTGATGTCGGCGACCGGCTTCAAGATCATCGCCATCGTGGAGTACGACGGCGCCGTCTATAACCGGAACGGCCTGGATATCGCCGCTCTTCGGACGCACCGTGCCGAGACCGGCTCGATCACGGGCTTTGCGGGCGGCGAGGACATGGACAAGACCGAAGCTATGTTCCTGCCTTGCGACGTCTTGATTCCGGCGGCCACCGAGAACGTCATTCATTCGGGCAACGCCGACCGGCTTCGCTGCAAAATCCTGTGCGAGGGCGCCAACGGGCCGACTACTCCGCTGGCCGACGAAATTCTCGCCGAGAAGAAAGTCTTCGTGATTCCGGACATTCTGGCCAACGCCGGCGGTGTGACGGTCTCCTATTTCGAGTGGGTGCAGGACCGCCAGGGCTTCTTCTGGAACGAGCAGATGGTCAACGAGCGGCTGCAGGAGATCATGGTGGAAAGCTTCGATGCGGTCGTGCAGTACGCCGAGACGCACAACACCAACAACCGCATCGCCGCTTACATGCTGGCGCTCGACCGTGTGGCTTACGCCATCAAGCTGCGTGGGATTTACGCTTGACGGGTGAAGTGGAGCGCAATGGCTGACGCCTCCACGCCGCTCATGCGGCAGTACCACAGCATCAAGCAGCAGGTTCCCAACACGCTGCTGATGTTTCGGCTCGGGGATTTTTACGAACTGTTTTTTGAAGACGCTGTCACCGCCGCGCGCGAGCTCGAAATCACGCTCACCTCGCGCAGCCGGGAGAAGGGCGCCATCCCGATGTGCGGCGTTCCGTACCACGCGGCGGAAGGATACATCGCTCGGCTCATCCAGAAAGGCTACCGGGTCGCCATCTGCGACCAGATGGAAGACCCGAAGCTCGCCAAAAAGCTGGTAAAGCGCGAAGTCACCCGCATCGTCACGCCGGGCACCGCGATGGACGCGAACCTGGTTCGCTCCCGCGAGAACAATTACCTGGCCGCGGTGGCGCATGTCGATGGCCGCTCGGCGGTGGCCCATGTGGATCTTTCGACCGGCGAGTTCCGCGTCACGGAACTCGCGCCGGCCGAGGTGGCAGGCGCGCTGGAGCACCTGGGGGCGCGCGAGGTCGCTGTTCCCGGGCGACCTGCCGCTGCTCGCGGGGGAAGACCGCGCCGGGCCTCGCTTCGTCCGCACCGAAATTGAGGAGTGGGTCTTCAGCGCCGATTATGCCGGCCGCACGCTGCGCGACCACTTCCGCCTGCTCTCGCTCGATGGCTGCGGCCTGGCAAACCGTCCGGCGGCGGTAGGAGCGGCGGGCGCCATCCTGCACTACCTGCGCGACACGCAGCGCGCGGCGCTCGACCATCTCGACCGGCCCACATTCTACGACCGCGCCGATTCCATGGTGCTCGACGCGGTCACGGTACGGAATCTCGAACTGCTGGAGCCGATCTTTGCCGCGGATGCCTCCGGACCGCAGACGCAGGCCACGGTGCTGGGTGTGCTCGACCAGACGCAGACCGGAATGGGCGGGCGCCTGCTACGCCAGCGGCTGTTGCGGCCTTCGATGGACCGCGCCGAAATCGAGCAACGCCTCGATGCCGTGGGCGAACTGCTGCAGCAAACCATCCTGCGGGCGGAACTTCGCAAACAGCTCGCAACGATTCTCGATCTGGAGCGCCTGCTGGCCAAGGTGACGCTCGGCTCGGCCGGGCCGCGCGACCTGCTGGCCCTCGGCCGTTCGCTCGAAAAGATTCCGGCGCTCAAGCGCTGCTTCGACACGCAGCAAGCGGAGCGCCTGCGATCGATTCACGAACGTTTGGATGAGCTCCCTGACGTCGCCAACCTGATTCTCGAAGCGATCGCCGACGAGCCGCCGCTGAACCTGGCCGACGGCGGCACGATCCGCGCCGGTTTTCATGCCGAGCTCGACGAACTGCGCGATCTCAGCACCAACGGCAAGCAGTACATCGCGCAGATCGAGGCTCGCGAGCGGCAGCGCACCGGCATCCAGTCGCTCAAGGTGCGGTTCAACAATGTCTTTGGATATTACATCGAGATCACCCGCGCCAACCTGCACCTCGCTCCGCCGGATTACGAGCGCAAACAGACCCTGGCCAACGCCGAGCGCTTCACCACGCCCGGAGCTGAAGGAGTACGAGCACAAGGTGCTCGACGCCGAAGACAAGATCCTCACGCTCGAAAAGGAGCTCTTCGCCGGCGTGCGCAAGCGCGCGGCAGCGCAGGCGCAGCGCATCCGCGCAACGCGCCGCGGCGGTGGCGGAGCTGGATGTGACCGCTTCGCTCGCGCAGGTGGCGGCCGAGAACCGCTACGTGCGTCCGTCGTTTTCCGACACGGGCGAGATGCAGATCCTGGCGGGAAGGCACCCGGTGATCGAGCGGCTGGCTGCGCAGGAGGCCGCCCGGTTCATTCCGAACGATCTCTACCTCAACGATTCGAGCGACCTCATCGCCATCATCACCGGCCCCAACATGGGCGGGAAATCGACTTACCTGCGGCAGGCGGCGCTCATCGCCATCCTGGCGCAGATGGGGTCGTTCGTGCCTGCCGAAGCGGCTTCGCTGCCGGTGATCGACCGCATCTTCACGCGCATCGGGGCATCGGACAATCTGTCGCGCGGGCGTTCGACCTTCATGGTGGAGATGACCGAGACCGCGGTGATCCTGAACACGGCCACGCCGCGCAGCTTCATCGTGCTGGACGAAATCGGCCGGGGCACCGCCACCTACGACGGGCTTGCGCTGGCCTGGGCGGTGGTGGAGCATATCCATACCCACACGCGCGCCAAGACGCTCTTCGCCACGCACTACCATGAATTAACCGAGCTGGCCGAACAGCTCGAAGGAGTGCGCAACCTCAAGGTTTCGGTGAAGGAAGCGGGCGACCACATCATCTTTCTGCGCAAAGTGGAGCCGGGTCGCGCCGACCGCAGTTACGGCATCGAAGTGGCCCGCCTGGCGGGGCTGCCGCTGCAGGTGATCGAGCGGGCCCGCGAAGTGTTAACGCTCCACGAGCGCACCGAGCACGTGGTAACCGAAGAGCTGGCGAAGACCGAAGAGGAAGGTCCGGTGCAGATCCAACTGTTCGAGCCCGTGGGCTACAACATCGCCGAACGCATTCGCGCCCTGAACCTGGACGAGCTGCGCCCTATCGAAGCGCTGCAACTGCTGGCGGAGCTGCAGAAGGAGTTGAAGCGGCCATGAGAGTGGCGGGCATCATGAGCGGGACGTCGCTCGACGGCATCGACGTGGCCATCGTGGAAGTCCGCGGCCGCCGCGTCGAGACCATAGGGTTCCAATCGACCGCCTATCCGGAGCCGGTGCGTTTGGGGATTCTTGCGGTGTCGAATACCGAGACACATACGGCGAGAGTTTCGCGGCTGAATTTCGAGTTGGCGGAGCTCTATGCCCGGGCGGTGCTGCGCGCCATGAAGCGCTGGGGACCTGTGGAGCTGATCGGTTGCCACGGTCAGACGATTTTCCACGAAGGACGCTCCAACACGCTGCAACTGGGCGAGCCGGCGATCATCGCGGAGCGCACAGGCCTACCGGTGGTCTCGAATTTCCGCGCGCGCGACATTGCCGCCGGCGGCCAGGGGGCGCCCCTGGTTCCCTTCGTCGATCTCCTGTTGTTCCGGCATGCCAGGCGCACGCGAATCGCGCTGAACATTGGAGGGATCGCCAATATTACCGTAATTCCGCCGGCAGCCGGGCCGGACGAAGTGGTCGCCTTCGACACCGGGCCGGGCAACATGGTGATCGATGCGCTCGCGCGGGATTTCTCCAAGGGTGCTCTGAGCTGCGACCGCGGCGGGCGCATCGCCGAATCGGGCCAGGTGAACGGCAAGCTGCTCGACGAACTGCTGCGGGATCCTTACTACCGGCGCAAGCCGCCCAAAAGCGCCGGGCGGGAACAGTACGGCGCGGAGTTCGTGGCGCGTCTGATCCGCAGCGGGCTTCCCGCCGCCGATCTGATCGCAACCGCAACCGTACTTACCGCGGCTACCATCGCAATGGGGATCGGTGGAACATGCGGCGACCTGATTGTTTCCGGGGGCGGCGTGCACAATCCGCAGATCATGGCACACCTGGCGGCGTTTCTACCGGGGATGGCGATCTCCACTTCAAGCGACCACGGCATCGACGCCGATGCCAAAGAAGCGATTGCGTTTGCGGTTCTGGCGGTACAGACGTGGCGCGGAAGGCCAGGCAATCTGCCTTCAGCCACAGGTGCCCGGCGCCCTGTGGTGTTGGGAAGCATCACGCGCTAAAAAAAGGTCGGGAGCAGCCGCCGACGCGCCTCCGCATCAAGGCCGTGGCCTTGCGCACGCCGGCTGCGCCGATCCCGATCAACGTGATGCTCTTGAAAAAATGATGTGGAGCGCGGCGGAATATGAGCACGCCGTCCAAGAAATCAGCGGAACAGTGGTTGGACTTCGGTGGCCGGCACGGTTGAAGTCACCGGCTGGCCAACGCGCATCTGATCCCAGTTGTACGCGAATTCTTTACCGCAGTCCAGGCAGACCACGTAGGTTCCACTGCGAACGGCGCCGGGAGCCTGGTAACCGGCGTTCCTACGTCCGGGTGTGAGTGGAAACGTCGTGCGTTGATGTGAACAACCAAAAATCGAACTGAATAGCGACTGAAGCATCGTCGGGCTCCCTTCCATACCTTAGATACAGGAAGAATGCGGAGAGTTTCAGTTCGCACGCGTACTGTAGCCCAATACTATGTACTGGTACGGACAGTGAAGATCTTCGTGTTACAGTTTGCGAGCAATGTCTTCAGCGATCAATTGACCGTGAAACCTACCATTTTCAATGAATATCTCGTTGGTATGCATGCCGGCAACGATGACACCGGCGAGGTAAATTCCCTCACGTTCGCTTTCCAGAGTTTCGGGATTGGTGCGCGGGCGCTGGGTTTCAGGCTCGATCGTAATACCCGTGGCATTCAAAAACTCGAGGTCGGGCCGGTAGCCGATCAGCGCAAAAACAAAGTCATTTCTTAAGGAAACTTCACCTTCGGGTGTCGCGACGCGGATCGACTCGGGCAAGATCTCCACAACCCGGGAGTGAAAATACCCGGGAATTTCTCCGTTTTTAATACGGTTCTCAATATTGGGCTTGATCCAGTATTTGACCTTGTCTGAGATACCGGCGCCGCGGTGGATCAGGGTGACCCGTGCGCCGGTCCACCACAGTTCCAGCGCGGCAATGGCGGCGGAATTCTTGGCCCCGATGACGGCAACGTCGTGGTTATAGTACGGGTGCGCCTCTTTGTAGTAATGCAGGACCTTTTCCAGATCCTCGCCCGGTACGTTGAGGAGATTAGGCACATCGTAGTAACCGGTGGCGAGCACGATTTTCCGGGCCTGGTATGTATGGGCGCACCCCACCCGGTCGGTGGTAAGGACCTGGAAAGCATTATTCTGCCCCGAGATACGATTCACCTTCTGGTACTGGCGGATATCCAGGCGGAAATGGTCGGCGACGCGGCGGTAGTACTTGAGAGCTTCGATGCGGTTGGGCTTGTCGTTGAGGCTGGTCATCGGCAGGTTGCCGATTTCGAGTAGTTCGGGCGTGGTGAAGAACGTCATGTTGGTGGGGTAGTGGTAAATCGAGTTCACCACGCACCCCTTATCCACCAGGACGGTTTTGACGCCGCGGTTCTGCAGTTCGATGCCGCAGGCGAGGCCCGTAGGGCCGGCGCCGACGACCAGGGTATCGAGAGACTCAGATCTTGGATTCGACATCGCGGTAGACGGTTTCGAGAGCGGCATCGAGCGCGGACGGATCCTTGCCGCCGCCTTCGGCCATGTCGGGGCGGCCGCCGCCCTTGCCGCCGACGGCTTGCGCCACGGCAGACGACGAGCTTGCCGGCATGCACCTTTGCGGTGAGGTCCTTGGTGACGGCGGAAACGATCGAGACGCTGCCGTCTTCGGCGGACGCCAGCACCACGACGGCGCTTTTCCACTTATTGCGCAGCGAATCGGCGAGGGCGCGCATCTGCTGGCGGTCCATGCCGTCGAGACGGGCGGCGACGACGCGTGAATCCTTCACCGTGTGCGCGCGCGATTCGACGTCGCCGGCGGCGGACTGCGCCAGCTTGTTCTTGAGCTGCTCGACCTGTTTTTCGAGGGCCCGTTCGTTCGACGAGCAGCTTTTCGACGTGCTCCACCAGTTCGGGCTCGGAAGCGCGCACGATCCCGGCGACCCGCCGCAGCACATCCGTCGATTCCTGGTATTGCCGCAAGCGCCGTGTCGCCGGTGATGGCCTCGATGCGCCGCACCCCGGCCGAAATGCTTCCTTCGTAGACGATCTTGCAGATGCCGATATCTCCGGTGCGGTGCACGTGCGTACCGCCGCAGAGTTCGCGGCTGAAACCGGGCACGGAAACGACCCGAACCTCCTCGCCGTACTTTTCGCCGAACAAGGCCATGGCGCCGGTGGTGAGCGCCTGGTCGAGCGGCATGATTTTCGTTTCGACCTGGATGTTCTTCAGGACCTCGTCGTTCATGAGGCGCTCGACCTCTTCGGTCTCGGCGCGGTCCATGGCGGCGTAGTGCGTGAAATCGAAGCGCAGGCGGCCGGGCTCCACCACGCTGCCGGCCTGCTTGACGTGCGTGCCGAGAACCTGCCGCAGCGAAGCGTGCAGCAGGTGCGTGGCGGTGTGATTGCGGCGGGTGGACTCGCGTAGCGGGCCGGCCACTTCGGCGCGCAGGATGTCGCCCACGCGAATCGGGGCGAGTGTGGCGATGCGGTGCACGGTAGAGACCCGGAACGCCGGGAAAAGTGGATTGAACCTCGGCGACCTTTTCACCGGTATCGGAATACAGAGCGCCACGGTCACCCACCTGGCCGCCGGCTTCCGCGTAGAACGGTGTCTGGTCGAAGACCAGCTCGGCATGCACGCCTTCGGGAACTTCTTCGACGAGCTGCTTTTCGATCAGCAGGCCGATCACCCGGGACGTGGCTTCGAGCTCGCTGTAGCCAAGGAACTTCGTGCGGCCCTGTTCCAGCAGCTTCTGGTAACCGGGCACGACCACGCCCTTTTCGGCGCCCTTCCAACTGGCGCGCGCACGCTCCCGCTGGTGTTCCATCTCCTGCTCGAAGCCGGCGCGGTCGATCGCGAGCGAGTGTTCGCGGGCCATGTCCTCCTGCTCATCGAGGGCCAGGCCGTAGGTGTCGTACAGCTTGAAGGCGGCGGCGCCCGGAATGACGCGATCGACGCCCTGGATGGCGGCATTGAACTGCTTTTCCGCTTCGAGGAACGTCGTGGCATAGCGGTGCTCTTCGTCTTTAACGACGCGGGCGACGCGCTGCACGCTTTCGAGCATCTCGGGGTACGCGTCCTGCATGTGCTCGGCGACGAAGCCGGTGAGCTTGTACAGGAACGGCTCCTCCACGCCCACCAGGCGGGCATTGCGCATGGCGCGGCGCATGATTTTGCGGAGCACGTAGCCGCGGCCTTCATTGGAGGGAATCACGCCGTCGTGGATCAGGAAGGCGGCGGCGCGGGCGTGGTCCGCGGCAATGCGCAGCGCCGTATCCACGCGGGAGTCGGAGCCGGGGGTGACATTGAACAGCCCGGCAGCATGCTCGATGATGGGGTAAATCAGGTCGGTTTCGTAGTTCGATAGCTTGCCCTGCAGCACGGCGGCAACGCGTTCGAGCCCCATTCCCGTATCGATAGAGGGCCGGGGCAGGGGAGTCAGCTTGCCGGAAGCGTCGCGGTCGTACTGCATGAAGACCAGGTTCCAGATTTCGACATAGCGGCCGCCGGCATCGCTGGGGAACTGCTCCTGCTCGCGGCCGGGCTCGGCCGCTTCGACACCGAGATCGTAGTGAATCTCGGAGCAGGGACCACAAGGGCCGGTGTCCCCCATTTGCCAGAAGTTGTCAGCTTCGTCGAGGCGGAAGATGCGGTCCTTGGGGACGCCGGCGACGGACTGCCAGAGCTGTTCGGCGTCATCGTCTTCGCGAAAGACGGTGACATAGAGTTTCTCTTTGGGAAGGCCGTATTCCTTGGTGATCAGGTCCCAGGCGAAGCGGATGGCGTCGGCCTTGAAATAGTCGCCGAAAGAGAAGTTGCCCAGCATCTCGAAGAACGTATGGTGGCGGCGGGTATAGCCGACGTTTTCGAGATCGTTGTGCTTGCCGCCGGCCCGCACGCACTTCTGGGAACTGGCGGCGCGGCTGTAGTCGCGTTTCTCGAGTCCGAGGAAGACGTCCTTGAACTGGACCATGCCTGCATTGGTGAACAGCAGCGTGGGGTCGTTGGCCGGCACGAGCGAGGAGCTGCGCACCACGCGGTGGCCTCTTTCAGCAAAGAAGTCGAGAAAACGCCGGCGAATCTGGTTACCTGTCACTGGGGTTCCTTGTCAGAGTGGACTAAATACAATTGTAGCGGACGGCCCGCTCCCTTACGGTCGCAGCTCTGTACGAAGGTTATGCGATGGCGGCGAGAGCCTGCTCGAAATCGGCCAGCAGGTCGCGCCAGTCTTCGATCCCCACCGAGACCCGCACCAGGCCGTCGGTGACGCCGGATTCGGCCAACTCTGCTTCGGACATGCCGGAATGCGTCGTGCTCTTGGGGTGGCACGTCAGCGTCTCGACGCCGCCCAGGGAGACTGCGTTCCGCGCCAGGCGCACATGGCGGAGGAATTCGAACGCGGCTTCCTTGCCGCCCTTGAACTCGATCGAGAAGAGGCCGCCGGGGTAGGCGCACTGCTTCTCGAAGATACGCTTCTGCTCGGGATCGGTGAACAGTGTCGGGTAGATTACGCGCTTCAGGAGCTTGTGGCCGTGGAGGGCTTCGGCGATGCGCTGGGCGTTCTTGCTCTGGCGGTTCATGCGGAGCGCCACGGTGGGCAGGCGGCCGTCGAGCAGCCAGCATTCGTCGGGCTGAAGGATGTTGCCGAACATGCCGCGGCGGACGCGGATTTTCTGAATCACCGCCGGATCCTTGGCCAGGGCCACGCCGGCCACCATATCGCTGAAGCCCGAGAGATACTTGGTGGCGGAGTAGAGGGTCATGTCGGCGCCGAGCAGCAAGGGGTGCTGGAAGGTGGGGCCGAGGAAGGTATTGTCGACCATCAGGAGGGGGTGGTCGGGATGGCGCTGGACGGCCTCGGCGGCGCGCTCGATATCGGTCATGATGAGGGTCGGGTTGGCCGGGGTTTCCATGTAGACGATGGCGCAATCGCGGGCGGTGCGGATGGCCTCGTCGATCGCGTCGGCCTTGCCGGAGGCGACGGGGATGCCGTGCATGCCGAAGGGTTCGAGAAAGTTGTGAATCAAGCCGGTCGTGCCGCCGTAGAGCGGGGTGGTGTAGACAATCGAGCTGCCGGGGCGCCCGAACGCGAAGAAGGCGGTCATGATGGCGGCCATCCCGGAGTTGAAAACGGCAGCATCGGCGGCGCCGGGCTCGAGCGGAACGATCTGGTCTTCGAAGATCTCGGCGTTGGGGTGGGAGAAACGCGAATAAATGAGGTCGGCGCGCTCGCCTTCGGCCGGCTGAATCCTGCCATTGGCAATGGCGAAGGCGTGCTCGGCGGCTTCCGGACTGGGAAAGACGTAGGTCGAGCTGCGGAATACCGCCGGCCGGGCGGAACCGAAAGAGAGGCTTGGATCGAAGCCCCGGGTGAGGACGGCGGTGCGAGGCCGCACGGCGGAATGACCCGTATCGCGAGTGGACATAATTGCTCCCGTACTGAGTTTAGCGCCAGGAGCCCCAAATGTACACACCGTTCAGGTGGTGGTTAATGCCAGGAATCGCCGGCGCCGCGCGGAGATGCCGCCGGCGCGGCGCCGGTGCCCGAATTTGTCCTACCAGCGGGGGTTGGGCGCGCCGACGATGGCCACTCCGTTGGCGGCGGCGTTGATATCGGCCGAGCCATTGACGGTCAGGTTGCCGTCTTCATCCACCTTGAAGATCGACAGATGAGTGGTGGAACCGGAGCCGTCGATCACCGCCACGGTGCCGTGTCCGGAGGCGATGTCGGTCGGGCTGCCATTGAAGCTCGCGGCCACGGCGGCGTCCTGCACAATCTTCTGGCCGTAGACGGCGTACCGGGAGACCGACTTACTCGGAGAATTGGTCGTGTATAGGAACGGTCCCACCAGGGCCGCCCAGCAGGGGGCGTGCTGTGTGCCGGATGGAGTAGTCGTCAGCACGCTGCCATTGCGGACCAGGCTGGTTTCATCCGCGTGGGCGATGGTCACATAAGCGTTGTTGCCGCGCGTCACCAAACCGAAAGGCGTATCCACGTTGCCCGGGATTTTCATGACCAGCGCCGGAAGCCCGTTGACCGAATCATCGAAGAGCAGGTCGACCGTCTCGATGACGTTACTCTTTTCGGCGATAATGACGGAATTGGGAAGGACGCCGACCTGTGCGGCGGATCCATCGGCCTTCAACAGGGTGACAATGCCGTCGGGGTTGGGATCGACGCGATGGCCGAATACCAGGTGTGATTCCACCTTCGTGGTGCCCAGGATGTACAGATGGCCATGGCCGAACGCGACCGATACCGGGCTGGACGCCGTGGAAATCGACTGGCTCAGATCGAGGCGGTCGCGAACCCGATCAAAGACCGAGACGGTCTGCGACCCGAAATTGACGGCGGCTACCAGGCCGTTCCCCGTTGCGATTCCGCCGGAGTTGCCGCTGACGCCGCCTTTTCCCCCCGTCGTAAGCGTCTGCAGCAGGTGTCCGGCCGTGTCGTAGACCAATAGTTGGTTCTGCACAGCGTTAGACGCGGTCACCACCAGCGGATCGGCGGCCGGTCCGGCGGGAAACGCGGCGGCCGCGCCTATCAGCGATAAGAAAATGCTCCAGGTAATGTTCTTCATGGTGTGCTCCTCGCAAGCTGTTTCGTAACGGGCGGGAGAAAAGTTACGGTGGCGGCAAAAAACCGCGTCCGTAACTTTCCGTGCGTGGGAACCGAATAGTTCAAAGGAGGCAGCACGTGGTAATAATTGGGTGAGCGCTCTGCGGACGTGCACGCGAACACCAGCCTGGAAATGTTGATGGCCCGTTACCAAGAGGGCGATTCGACCGCCGCCACGGCCCTGGTTCAGCGCGTCAGCCCGCAACTCCACCGGTATTTCCTGGCCCAACTGGAGAGCCGGAGACATGCCGATGACCTGTTGCAGGAGACATGGCTGCGGATACACGAAGCGCGGCACACGTATCGCACGGGTGAGCCCGTACTGCCGTGGCTATACGCCATCGCACGGTATACGCGCATAGACCACTATCGGAAGGCGAGCCGCACCGAGTTCCGCGAGCGCCAGGTGGAAGAGCTTCCGGACGTGGCGGCCCCCGCCGCGGGGGAGGGAGCGGCCGTTCCGGACCTGGAAACCCTGCTCGGCGGTCTGCCCGAGAGCCAGCGCGAAGTGGTAGCAATGTTAAAGTTGTCGGAAATGTCGATCGAGGAAGTCGCGCGCGCCACATCGTCGAGTGTGGGATCGGTCAAGCAGAAGGCCCACCGCGCCTACGAGAAACTTCGTCAGCGGTTGGCCGGCATGGGCCTGGGCCGTGCGGCGGGAGAGGCGCGATGAGAGACCGGGAGATCGACGACATCCTGAAAGCGGCCGCCCAGGCTCGCCCTGACGTGGATGCCGCTTTAGTAGCCCGGATTGCCAAGACGATCGGGGACTCGGCCCGTCCTGCACGGCCCCTGCCGCCGGCTTGGATGGTGACTGCCGGCTTGGTCGTCGCGTCCGCGGCTCTCGCCGCCGGCGGAGCGGCAGTGCTGGGGCTCTATGGACTTCCCAAACTGGGCGGTGTGAGGATTGCGGCGATCTTTCCTGCTCTGGTCTTGCTCACATGGGCCGCGGCCACTCTCTGTGTGGACCAGATGACCCCAGGCGCCCGGCACCGCGCGGATCCTGGCTGGATCGTGGCGGGCGGCAGCGTGGTCCTGGCAGCGCTCTTTGCCGTGCTTTTCGACGACTACCGGACCGTGCGGTTCGTTCCCGCGGGGCTGGTGTGCCTCACGGCGGGAGTGCTCCAGGCGATTCCCGCGGGTCTTGCCGGATGGCTGGTGCTGCGCCGCGGGTTCTTCGTCAATCCGGTGTCAGCCGGACTGACGATCGGAGCTTTGGCAGGGCTGGCGGGCGTGACGATGCTGGAACTGCACTGCGCGAATTTCGAAGCGCTGCACGTGATGGTTTGGCACACCGCTGTGCTTCCGGTAAGCAGCGCGGGCGGAGCCGCGATCGGATGGGCCGTGGGTTCTCTGAGCCGCAGAGGCAGATCCACCGGCGGCTCAGCTTAGTGAATTACGCGCGGCGCTTCCGGCGCAACAGGCCAACCATCACGAGAGCCCCGCCGGCGAGCAACATGGTGGATGGCTCCGGAGTACTGACGTCGATGATGCGCTGGGCGGTCACAAAGATGCCGTCTTCCGACTGGGCGGGCAGGTTCCCGGACAGTTGCGTGACCGAGAAAGCATTTGTATTGGCGTCATAGTGGACGTCCCAAAGGCGCGCGTTAGAGGCGTCTTCGCTGGTTACTACAGCATCGCCCAAGAGTCCCGCGAACTGGCTGGCATCCGCGAACTGGATGTCGACGGCGTAGTTTGCCACATAAAAACCCTCCAGAGCGTTCCCCGATGAGCCCAGGTTCAGCGGGACAAAACTCACGGTTTCGGCGGAGGGCACCGTTCCGACAACGGTGACAGCACCCGTCGGGCTGATAAGCCGCAAGGTCCCACTGCCTTCGGAATCGACGAGCAAATAGCCGGCGTACGAACCCCAGGCCGATGTGGCGATGTCCATGCCTTCGGTATCCTCCCCGAGGCTGGCGAGCACCGTCACGGTACCGGCACTGTTGACCCGATAGATAATACCCGAATTGGTGGTTACCAGCATGTCGCCGCCGAAGCTGGAACCCGTGTCGAAGAGAATACCGCGCACTCCCCCGGCCAACCCGCTAGCGAACAGCGTGGGAGCTCCGCCGGCGTTGCTGATGTGGTAGATATTGCCGTTGACCTGCGAACCTGTGTAGATGTCGCCGGTAGGAAACCCGCCCTTTCCCAGCGAGCCGGCCAATACGAC
Source organism: Bryobacterales bacterium (assembly GCA_963778675.1). Taxonomy (GTDB): domain Bacteria; phylum Acidobacteriota; class Terriglobia; order Bryobacterales; family Bryobacteraceae; genus CAWCDJ01. The sequence continues at coordinate 1,150,424 of CAVZVI010000011.1, read as the reverse complement.
CTCGCCTGCCGCTGTGGGGATCGGCGAACTGAACTGCTGCACGTTGCCGCCTGTAAGATCAGTCGAATAGAGCTGAGCGTTGTTGGCGCCGAAATAGACCGATCCAACAAACTTGTTACCGGCATAGGTAAAGCCAATCGTGTTGTTTTGGCCCTCCGCACCGAGAATGTTGGCGCTGGAGACGAACGTGGAAAAGGTGATCGGTCCGGCGTTCGCTCCGATCGAAGCGAGGGACAACACAGCGACTCCAGCTAACGGCAGAGTTTTCAAGATAGGCCTCTCCTCCGAGGATTCTTGGATTATATCGGTATATTAGCCAGAAGTTATCAGGAATACACCCGGTTACCAGAGAGGCTGGTTTACAACGCGGCTAACCAAAGTACTGGTACAACAAGTTTTCGAACGAATCCTCGCGCACCTCGACCGACGGAGCGCACCCTGTATCTACTTCCCCTACTTCGTCAGCGGCGTGACCACGAAGCTCTTGATCTCCACGTAGCTGTGATCCCCCTGCACGATGAACGGGCCGGGTTCGGCTTCATCGGCATTATCGGCAATCGCGGTCAGCCCGTCGACGTGCACCTTGTCGAGGACCAACTTGCCGTTGTGGACGACCGTCAGCGTGCGGCCGACGAGCCGGATGTCGTAGCTTTGCCACTCCCCGGCGGGCTTGCTCGCATTCACCGCCGGGGCGATGCGGCTGTAGAGCGCCGCGGCACCATGCGTATTCGGCGGGCGCCCGTAGTCGTCGAGGATCTGGATTTCGTACCGGCCGCGCAGACCGATGCCGCTGTTCGAATGCTGCACGATGCGGAAATCGACGTGCAGCTTGAAATTCCAGAAGCTCCGCTCGGAGATGATATCGGTGGTGGGAGGCGCGTTGCGCAGCACGCCGTCCTTGACCGTCCACTTCACTTCCGCGCCGGGAACCAGCCCCTTCCAACCGGTGAGATCCTTGCCGTTAAAAAGCTGAATCGGCTTGCCTTCCTTCCACGATCCATCGTCCTTCTCGTCGATCGCGGGGGCGCGGACTCCCGTCCACTTCAAAGGCGGGTCGGAGCGGCCTTCCAGGGCATAGGAGCCCTGTAGCTTGCCACCGGCCAGGCGGGCGGTGTAGACCCGCGTGGGTTGAGGCTCCTTGCCTTCCCGGTTGGGCGGAGAGCAGGTGAAGCGCAACTCGCCGTTGCGGACGGCAATGGTGTCGATGACGTTGCGGTCGCCGCCGTAGGCGCTGACGAAATAGCCGGACGGGCTGCCGGTGCCGACACCGGTCAACTCGACCCACCACGCGCGTGGGCGCGGCTGGGTGTGGACGGTGATGTCCCACCGGCCGTTGAAATCGGAGTCGGCCGCAAAGGTAGAGCCGGCGGCCAGGAGGAGGACCAGGACAAGGGTTCGCATAGCTTTGGCGAACTACAATCTACCACGCTGCGGGGGATGAGGGGGGCGCTAGTACTGCGTCTGGTAGACTCCCTGGGGCGACGAAGAGGCGGCGGGCGCCGCAAGGACCGGAGGACCGATCTGCATGTTCGTCACGTCGTAGTGGAATTGCTTGCCGCACTCCAGGCACACAACATAGACCAGTCCCGCGGGCGTGCCGGGACGGTGGGTCCGGGTGATCGGCCGCGTAAGCTGTTTGTGACGGCAGCCGAATAAAAGGTCTATCATCTTCGCGACCATCTGCTCACACTCCAAACTGCGAGCTCGCGCTCTATCCAATTGTTCGGCTGATTCGCAAGAGGGGTCAATACTGCAATGCGTTAGCGCGTGGCAGTAAACAACGTTAACAATTCGGGGAATTCGACTTAGATCGAGTTTCGCAGCAGGCCCTGTAGATTTCTCAACGCAGGGTGTAGACGGCGCGCATGGGGGACGGGCGGTCGATGGTTAGAACCACGTTGCCACGCTTTTCCACTTCCAGGTGATCCGGAGGCAGAGGGGTGCTCTGCTCGATCGTGAGGACGTTTCCGGAGAGCGTCACGGTGCGTTTCCAGCCTGGGGCTGTGAACTCGAGCAGACCACCTGCGGCACTGACTTCCACCGGGCCCGGGGCGGCGAAGGCGCCGGCGTCGGGCAGGAAGTTGGCGTCCGTATCTTTCCAGGTGAACTCCATCCAGCGCCCTCCGTCCTGAGGCGAAAAAACCGCGCGGATGCGCGCGGATTCCAGGATCCACTCCGGCGTTCCGTCATTATCCAGATCGGCGGTCCACGCGACGGTTTTGCCGCGCGGGATCAGGATGGCGCGCATGGGGAGGTCGAGGTCGGCGCCGCCGGTGACGCGGAGATGCCAGTCGCGGAGTCCTTCGCCCGGGTCCTTCGCGAAGACACGGAAGGAAACGCGGCGCTCGGCGGTTGCCCCGATGCTGATGTCGGCCTTGGGCGGAAAGAAGTCGAGGCCGGCGGCCAGAGGCTGAAGGTGATACGTCTGGATGGCAGGGGTATTGTTGCGGATGGAGATTTCCAGATTGGTGCCGGCTTTCGGTTCGATGGAGGCGGTGGGCGGCTCCGGGACCAGGACGGCATCGGGGCCGTATCGCATCTCGAGCGCGTCCACGAGGCGGATCGAGGCGGGGCGAAAGAGCTGAAGCCGGGCGCGTCCCAGCGGCATGCCGTCGGCTTCCAGGGCCAGGTTGACGAAGTCGCCGTGGATTTCGTCGCCGGGGACGTTCACCTGGTACTCGATCTCATTGGGAGATTTGACCGCGGCGGTGGCCGTAAAGCCTTCGGGCAGGAGCAGGCGCGAGCGCTTGGCGACGTCGGCGGAGGAGTAAGTCGTGGAAACCGCGTTCGGCTGGCCGATGATGAGGCGGTGGGCGTCGTTGAAAAAAGCCGAGGTATCCGGCTCCTCGATCGCTATGCCGATGCGGACGCGGTTGCCCGGCTCGGTGGAAGCGGGGATTTTCAGCCGCGCCCGGAGAGCCTTGTCGTCCCAGTCGAACTCGACGGGCTTGCCCGCGGCGAGGTAGGGGCCGACCGGCTTGCGCGCGAGCTGCAGGACCACTTCGCCCGGATCGGGAGCGGCGAATTCCATGGCCAGAATCCCGTTTTCGAACTCGATATCGAGAAGTTCCGCGGTTGCGTAGATGATGTGCTCGGCAGCGGAGAAGTTCGAGCACTCGCGGCACAGGCCGTCGGGGCCGATGGAGACCGAAACCGGCAGCCACAAGGAGTCGCCGGGGCGCACGGTGACGCCGGGGATGACCAGGACGCGGCTGCCGAAGGGCGCGAGAACCCGCAGGTCGTCGTGGAAGGGCTGCTTTCCGAGATTGGTGATGCTGATGGCGGAGGCGGCTGGGGAAACCAGCTCGGCCGCGGCGACGGCTTCGGGGAGCTTGCCGGCCGGCGGCTTCGGCATCTTAACGGGCTTGAGTGCCGGCACGAGCGGGGCCCAATGGCGAAGGAGCGCCGCGTCGCGCCGCAATGCTGAGGTAGCGGGGCGTTCGTCGCCTGTCAGCGCAACCGTGCCGTGGCGCAGCAGCGGGCCGGCATGGGGGGACCAGCCTTCCGGATACAGCCTATCCTCAACCCCTGTCCAGAGCAGGGTGCCGCGGCCTCCCGCCAGGGCCGCGCGGGCTGTGGCAAGAGCGGTTGGGTCGCCGGCCGCAACCATGGCGACGGGCGAGGGCGGCGGGCCGGCATCGATCGCGAGGACGCGGCCTTCCACGAATTCGACCGGGCCGCCGTGGCTGGCGGTCTGGGTCGCCAGGAGCCGGTCAAGTTGTTTCAGCCAGGCGCGGCGTTGGGCGGAATCGGCGAATTCGGGAGCACCATCCTGCGGCCAGTCGGCTACCGGAGGTAGCGGGCGCACCCAGGCGCGAAGCTCCAGCCGCCGCAGCAGACGGATAAATGCGGCGAGGTCGCGGCGCGGGCTGGTGCGGCCGGTGAAGTCGAATTCGCCGGGCTTCAACTCGTGCCAGTTCCAGGGGATGGAGAACTCGACGGTGCGGATGCCGATGGTCTTGAGCCAAACGAGTTCCCGCTCCCAGAGTTGGCGGGGGTAGAGGTAGTAGGGGAATTCGACGGCTTCCACCACCGCGGGCTTCGGAGCGGGAGCGGCCGGCGAGGGCGCGGCCGCGGCCAGCGCCACGAACAGGGCGGCGAAGCGCATCAGAACTTCTTGGCCTTTCGCAGGCGGAAGTCCTCTACCTGGGGCATCCGCACGACCGTGCACATTTCAAACAGGCGCGAGCGGGCGCGCGGGCCGATGTGCTCCGCCAGCGTCCGGCGGTATTCGGTGCCCACCGGGGTGCGCTGCATCACCACGCTCCCGGCGTCCGGATCGGGGAGATTGGTGGTGGCGATGAGCGGTTTCCGGTTATTGCAGCGGTACGTGATGATCGAGGTGATCGTGTCTTCGACCCAGTCGGTGACGCGGTGCGCCCCGAGATCGTCGAGCAGAAGCACTTCGGCGTCGAGCGCGACACGGTAGGCCTCTTTGTCGGAGGAGTTGGAAGCGGGGTCGTAGCCCGAGCGGATGCGGTCGAGCAGGTTCTGGTAGTCGCAGAAGAGGCCCTCGAACCCCTTTTCGATGATGCGGCGGAGGGCGGCGACGGCCAGGTGGGTTTTGCCGGTTCCGGGCTCGCCGACCAGGAAGAGGCCGGGGCGGGCGTCATCGGGAAAGTCCCGCGCGTAATTCCGGACCGTCACCATGATGGTGGAAAGCTGGGTACGGGCTACCGGGTTGTCGGAAGGGAGCACGAAGTTATCGAACGAGGCATTCCGGTAGAGGGGTGGAATCTGGGAGCGCTCCTCGATGCGCGCCGCCCGCCCCTGGAAGCGGCAGTCGCAAGCTTCGGCGCCGCTGACGGCGGCCCGCTCAACGATGATCCAGCCGGTGCCTCCGCACTTCGGGCAAACGGGTTCGGTAGCCATCGCTCCCATTATCGGTCAGACGGGGTGGAACGAGGCGGGGTTTCGCGCGGTTCGGAGAACGCCGTCCGGCTTCACATGCTAACCTGAACAGTCGGAGCGATATGAACCTCACGCGCGAAAAGGCCCAGCTCATGAGCGCGTCCGAAATCGACCGGACGCTGGTCCGCCTGGCCCATGAGATTTTAGAGAAGACCAAAGACCTCGATCAGCTTGCGTTCATCGGCATCCGGCGGCGCGGGGTGCCGCTGGCGCAGCGCCTGGCCGCCAAGATCGAGTCGCTCGAAAAGCGACAAATCCCGGTGGGAATTCTCGATATCAATCTCTATCGTGACGACCTCAGCACCGTCGATATCAAGCCGGTGGTGAGCGCCACCGACATTCAGTTCGACGTCGGGGGCAAAGACATCATCCTCATGGATGATGTGCTCTACACCGGGCGTACCATCCGCGCCGCCCTCGACGCCCTGTTCGACCACGGGCGGCCGGCGCGCGTGCAACTGCTGGTGTTGATCGACCGCGGCCACCGCGAGCTCCCGATCGAGGCGCGCTTCATCGGCCGCAAGGTGCAGACCACGGATCTCGAAATTATCGAAGTGAAGTTCCAGGAGATCGACGGAATGGAAAAGGTGCTCCTGGTGGAACGAACCGCCGCAAGCGAAACCGCGTAAACTGACATGCCCGCCGGACTGCTCGGAATCGAAGAGCTGGACCGCGCCGAGATCGAAGCCATCCTGGCGCGTGCCAAGGACTTTCAGCCCCTACAGAGCCAGTCGTTGAAAAAACTGGACACGCTTCGCGGGAAGATGATCGTGAACCTGTTTTACGAAGCTTCCACGCGCACCCGCACCAGCTTTGAAATCGCCGCCAAGCGGCTGAGCGCGGACGCGGTGTCGATCACCGCCTCCGGGTCCAGCGTCACCAAGGGCGAATCGCTGGTAGATACTCTGAACACCCTGGCCGCCATGCGGCCGGACGCCATCGTCATGCGGCACTCGGCATCGGGCGCCCCGCATTTCCTGGCGCGGCACCTCGAGACCCCGATCATCAACGCGGGCGACGGCACGCACGAGCACCCGACGCAGGCGCTGCTCGACGCGCGCACGATTCTCGACCGGCGCGCCTCGCTCGAAGGGCTGCGCGTGGCGATCATCGGCGACATCGCGCACAGCCGCGTCGCACGGTCGAACGTACACCTGCTGGCGAAGTTCGGCGTCGATATCGTGCTGTGCGGGCCCGCCTCCCTGCTGCCGGTGGAGCTGGCGCAACTGGCGCCGGGCGTGCGGCTGACCACGGATATCCGCGAGGCGATCCGCGATGCGGACGTGATCATGATGCTGCGCGTGCAACTGGAGCGGCAGCACGAGGCGTCGTTCCCGGCGAGCGAATATTTCCAGTTCTACGGGCTGCGGCTGGAGCACATGGACCTGGCCAAACCGGACGCCATCGTGATGCATCCGGGGCCCATCAACCGGGGCCGCGAACTGTCGAGCGAGGTGGCGGATTTCCAGCGCTCGGTGATCCTGAACCAGGTCGAGAACGGCATCGCCGTGCGGATGGCGGTGCTCGAAAAGGTGATTGGATAGGCCATGGCGATCGTCATCAGGAACGGAAGGGTGATCGACCCGGCATCGAAGACGGACCGCGTTGCGGACGTGCTGATCGTGGACGGGCGGATCGCGGGATTCGCGCCGGATCTCCCGGCGCCCGAGGCTGAAGTATTCGATGCTACGGGGATGATCGTCGCGCCGGGGTTCATCGACATGCACGTCCACCTGCGCGAACCGGGGTTCGAGCACGCCGAGACGATCGAGAGCGGGTCGCGCGCGGCGGCGGCGGGCGGGTTCACGTCCGTATGCTGCATGCCGAACACCAAGCCGGTGAACGACAGCGCGACCGTGACGAGCTACATCGTGGAGAAGGCGCGGCGCAAGGCCGTGGTCAACGTGTTCCCGATCGGTGCCATCACCAAGGGCAGCGCCGGCGAGGAACTGGCGGCCATAGGAGCGATGAAGGCGGCCGGCGCGGTGGCCATTTCCGACGACGGGCTGCCCGTGATGAACGCCCGCGTGATGCGGCGGGCCATGGAGTTCGCGCGGTCGTACGACCTGCCCATCATCCAGCATTGCGAGGACCTGAATCTCAGCGCGGGCGGCGATATGAACGAGGGTGCGCCCTCCGTGCGCTGGGGCCTGCGCGGGATTCCGGCGGCGTCGGAAGACGTCATGGTGGCGCGCGACCTGATCCTGGCACAGTTGACCGGGGCGCGCTACCACGTGGCCCACATTTCGACGCACAACGCGGTGGCCATGGTGGAGCACGCCCGCCGGGCCGGTCTGGCCGTGACGTGCGAGGCGACCCCGCACCACTTCGCTTTAACCGACCGCGAGATGCCGCCCTACGACAGCAACTACAAAATGAAGCCGCCGCTGCGCTCCGGGTGCGACCGCGGAGCGGTGGCGGATGGGATCGCCGCGGGCACCGTTGCCGCCATTGCCACCGACCACGCTCCCCACCCGGGCAGCGAGAAGATGCAGGAGTTCGAGCGGTGCCCGTTCGGGATCATCGGGTTCGAAACGGCGGTCGGCCTGGCCATCGAGGAGCTGCTGCGGCCGGGGAAGATCACGCTGAACCGCCTCGTGGAGCTGTTCACGACCGGCCCGGAAGGCGTCATGCGCCTGGGCCGCGGCACGCTGGCGCCCGGCGCGCCCGGCGACGTCACGGTGTTCAGCACCGAGGTCGAGTGGACCTACGATGTCAACCAATCGCCCTCGCGCAGCCGGAACTCGCCGTTCGACGGCCGCACGTTTCGCGGCGGTCCGATGGCCACCATCGTGAACGGCGAGATGGTCTGGAAACGAGGGTAGGAGCTTGCGTGATCTGGCATGACCTGCGGAACCCGAACGATCCGGAGTTGGACGTCCTCGCGGAGCGGTATCACCTGCACCCGCTGCATGTCGAAGATTGCCGCCATGGCAACCAGCGGGCCAAGGTCGAAGAGGGCGCGGATTATATCTTCGCCGTACTGAAACCGGTCCACGTCAACAGCGCCGGCGAAGTGAATATCTCGGATCTGGATTTATTTCTCGGGCCCGGCTACCTGGTCACGGTGCAAGAGGACGAGTGCCCGGCGCTGCGGGCGTACATGGACCAACTTCACGCCACCGCTGATCATTCGCGCCCCGATCAGCTCTTTTACAAAGTCGCGGACGGCGTCGTGGATGCGTACTCGCCGGTCCTCGACTGGTTCAATGAGACGATCGACGGGATCGAGGATACGGTTCTCGAGAACCCGTCGCCATTGACGCTGCAGCGTATCTTCGAGGCCAAGCGAAGCCTGGTCGCACTACGCCGGGCACTGAGCAACATGCGAGACGTGTCGGGGCACCTCCAGCGAATGGAGACCGGTCTGATCGAGCACGACCTTTGGCCGTTCCTGCGGGACGTATACGATCACCTGGCCCGCAATATGGACATGGTCGAGATGCAACGCGATCTGTTGGCCGGGGCGATGGACGTTTATCTTTCGAGCGTGGCGAACCGCACGAACCAGGTAATGAAGGTGCTGACGGTACTGGGAACGATCGCCCTTCCATCGATCGTGATCTCCGGCCTGTACGGCATGAATACCAAGGGCCTGCCGTGGCTCAATTCGCCGTACGGCAGTGAAATCGCACTCGGTCTCATGGTCGCCGCGACCGCCGCTTTACTCATCCTGCTCAAGAAGTTCGACTGGTTTTAGCGCCTGCTCCCCCGTTGAACATCCGGAGTCAATTGCCTTCCGTCAGGGGCTTGCCGATTTCCCAGTGGTGTCCGAAAGGGTCAGCCACTCGTCCGAGCCGCCAGCCATATTGATTGTCGACCGGGCACACCACGCCGGCGCCCGCCTTGACGGCCCGGTCGAAGGCCGCGTCCGGATTCTCCACGGTCAGGATGATTCGCACCGTGCCGCCGCCGAGAGACTCGGGGCTGAAGTTGAAGTGCTCCGGCGATTCGTCGGCGAGCCAGAACTCGGCGCCTTCCACGGACAAGCGGGCCACAACCTCCCCGGTCTCGCTTTCGATGCGAAACAGCTCGCCGGCGCCGAAGGCCTCCTTGTAGAACTCGATCGCTTTCTTGCCGTTTCGCACCGAGAGCATCGGCGCGATCGTGGTCTTCAGAACTTCTCCGCTCATCGTCCCCATATTATCGCCCCGTCCGGGTTCTCTCCGCGCAACTTACCGCCGCCCACAGCATATTAAGGCCAGGAAGGCGGATTCGAAATGACGGGTTTCTTGTCGACCTATGCGAGTGTGGAAGCCTCGAACGTTGCGCGGGATCTCCAAGGTGGAAGACCTGCTTCGCGCGGCCGCTACATAACCCCGATCGTCCTGACAAAACCACAGGGGTGAAATCAGCTTGTCATTGAATCGCGGTACGAGATCCACCAGGAGTTCGGGACGCACCATGCGCAGGAGATGAAAGCTCGGATCGCCCGCAGCGGGTGCCAGGTAAGGGCTGGTATCCCCGTGGAAGTGAACGATATAGAGGTCGGGGTCTACCACCAGGGCTGCGGGTGCGTATTGCTCCACCAGAATGCGCTCCGCTTCCCGCCGTACGTCAAACACCTTCGGGGCCGCGGAGGCCGCAATCTGCAGTTGCCCCGTTCGCGCCGAATCCGGGGACCTGGCACCGAGTTGAGCCGAGCCCACTACGGGCTTGCGGGAGTAGATCTTGTGCTTGCGGTCTGCCACGGAGAATAAGTTGGTGTTCCCGCCAAGAGACTCGGATTTTCCCAGATAGAGATAGCCGGTTGGCCTCAGCGCGTAATGCAGGGTCTCCAGGACCTTTTTCTGTAACGCCGCACCCATATAGATCAGCACGTTCCTGCAACTGACGAGGTCCAGCCTGGAGAAGGGCGGGTCCCTGGTAACGTCGTGCCGGGCAAAGACGCACAGGTCCCTGACCTCCTTGCGATTTGGTAGCCACCTTCCACTTTGACGAAGAAGCGTGCGCACCGCTCCCGCGAGACATGGGCCATGGCGGACTCACGGTAGATTCCGGCGCGAGCCTGCTCGATGCACAAGTCACTGATGTCGCTGCCGAAGATCTGGATTGGCGGGCTCGTCTTCTTGCCAAGCGCCTCCAGCAGCAGCATGGCAATCGAGTAAACCTCCTCTCCGCTGGAGCAACCGGGGACCCAGACACGCAAGGCCTGTCCCGGCGGCCGGTTCGCGACGAGCTTCGGAAACACGCTGTGCCGCAGGGCCTCGAGAGACTCGGGATCTCGGAAAAAGCTGGTCACGTGGATGAAGATATCCTCGTGGAGAGCGTCCAGTTCGGCGCGGTCCTGTTGCAGGAGTCGAAGATAGTTATCCAGACCCTCTACTTTCCTCAGGACCAGCCGGCGGGCGACGCGGCGCCGCACGGTGGCAGGCTTGTACAGCTCGAAATCGACCCCGGTGGCCGCCCGCAGCAGGGCGCAGATCCGGCGAATGCCCTCGTCGCTGTCTCCCGGCGGGAGCGGAGGCTCGCCGGACAACTGGAAGGTGCGGACATACGGATGACGGCCCATTCGCGCAAGTTCCCCGGCGATGCCCGCCGGGGGCAACACGAAATCGACGCAACCGGCCGCCAGCGCGTTGACAGGCATGCCGGCATACCGCGCCGATTGTTCGTCCTGCGCGAAGGTGATGCCTCCTTCGGCCTTGATCGCTTGTAGGCCCCGGGTGCCGTCGGAGGCGAGCCCCGAGAGCACGATACCGATGGCTCCTCGTTGCAGATCTTCCGCCAACGACGACAAGAAGTCGTCGATGGGAAGATATCTGCCCGCGCTCCCCGATCTGGAGGTGAGCCTTAAAATGCCATGGGCAATCGTCATGTGCATGTTAGGCGGAATCACATAAACGTGGTTCGGCCGCACCGCCATTCCGTCACTGACTTCATGTACGGGCATGGCGGTAGCTTTCGCGAGGAGCTTCGGCAAGATGCTTTCGTGCGTGGGGTCCAGGTGCTGGACCAGTACATAGGCCATCCCGGTATCGGCTGGAAGGGCCCTCAGTAACGTGGTAAAAGCTTCGAGGCCGCCGGCCGATGCGCCAATTCCAACCACCGGGAATGACACACCCCTTGTGGAAACCGCCGAAGCGCCGGACCTGCCGCCCACGGAAGTCTGCGGCCCGGTTACGGCCGCTGTGGCCAGTTCGCGTGAACTTGGACCGGCAGCGCGCACAGGCCTGGCTTTCGACCGCTTTGCCGGGGGCGTTCTGGGCTCGGAAGGTCCCGATTTCCTGGCCATGGGTACCTCTCAATCCGTACTTCCGAAGGTACCACCGATTTGGCCGGTGATTACACGACCCGAAAGCCGCCGCTTTCCTGAGCACTCGGTGCTGAACGGCCCCACGGGTCAGCCGGCAGAGGCGTTGGGTGGTTTCCCGAAACACCCCTGTGTGCGCCCTACCCCCTCACCGCCCAGCGGACCAGGTCGGCCATGCGGGGCGGCTTTCCCTGCATCAGGATTGCCACACGGAAGATGCGGGAGGCGGCCCATACGCTGGCCAGGGTGAACGCCAGGACGCCGGCGAGGCCCACCCAGGGCTGCCAGCCGGGGACGCCGTTGGGGACCGCCTGGCGGAGCAGCATCAGAATCGGCGTGAAAGGCGGGATCAACGACAGGACGGTGGACACGATGCCGTTAGGCTGCCTCAGGATGGTCACCAGCGTGAACATCGGGATCAGGCATGGGATGAGCAGCACGATGGCCAGGTTCTGCGCGTCCTGGGGAGTGCTGCAGGCGGCGCCCAGCGCGGCGGCCAGCGCGCAGAGCATGGTGACGTCGGCCAGCAGGTACACGTAGAACCAGGGCAGGATGGTGATCGGGAGCATGCCCGAGAGGCCCATGGCGTTCACCACCAGGATGCCGCCCACTACGTAGAATAAGGAACTGGTCACCGAAACTGCTACGGACCCGAGCACCTTACCCGCCATCAGCTCGAGAGGGGAGACGGCGCCGAGCAGCATCTCGACGATCCGCTGGCTTTTGTCCTGAGTGACGTTCTGTAGCATAGGCGCGGAGCCGACCATGACGATCATGGCGAGGATGATCGCGACCGCGAACGGCACGAAGAAGCCCTCCAACTCCCCGCGCTTGTGCGCTTCCTGGATGCGGCCGGTGGCGGGATCGCGCTCCACGAGATCGAGCCGCGTAATGGGAACCGGGACGGTCAGCCCTTCGAGGCGGCTCACGTCGACGCCGAGCGCGGAAAGACGCGCGCTGCGCACGCCGTCGTTCACCGGGCCGTTGAGCCAGTTGCGGAGTTCGTCGATACCCCCGGTGTTGGTGTAGTAGGAAACACCGGTCGCCGGGTCCTCCTTCTTGTCCTTCCCGGCTTTCGTTTCGTCCGGGAGCTCGGGAGGGTGGACCGCCTGCGCACCGATCTCGACGATGGCGCCGAGCTCGTGGCGGCGAACCCGGTCGGAGAGCGCCAGCAACTGCTCCTGCGGGTTGGCGGAGGCCGGGGGCACCAGCTCGAAAAGGTATCGAGGAGCGATCTGCTGGCCGGTCTTCTTGTCGAACAGCTCCTTCCGGTTCTTTTCGCTGGCCGCGCGGATCAGCGCGCCGCCGACTACGCCCGAATGGTCGATGACGGCGATGCGGCGCTCGGCGGTATCCGGCTTGCCCTTGATGAGTGACATCCCGATCGATCCGCCCCCGAACAGAATGGGGGCGACGATCAGGCCGAACAGAAACGCCTTGGTGCGGACCGTCGCGATGTAGTCGCGCCGTGCGATGGTGAAGATCCTATGCGCTCGCAACTTCCGCCTCCTCGGCCGTTGGGCCTGCGATTCGGACGAAAATGTCGTGGAGCGAAGGCTTCACAACGGAGAAGCTGGTGACGCGGGTACGGGCGACCAGCGCCCGCAGAAGATCCTGCGGATCGGCGCCGCGGGAAATGCGGATCTCCTGGATCTGGCCGAGGTCGCGGAGCTGTTCGATGCCCGGCAGGTCCTGAACGGCGGCGGCGCCTCCGTCGGAAGAGACCCGTATGGTGTCGTCGCCATACCGGTTCTGAATGGCGGCAAGGGTGCCGTCGAGGACCTTCCTGCCGCGGAAGATCATGCAGATGTAATCGCACATGGTCTCGGCCAGGTTCATGTCGTGGGTGCTCAGGATGACGGTAACGCCGCGGCGCCGAAGATCCAGCAGGGCGCTCCGGATCAGGTCGGCGCTGACGGGGTCGAGGCCGCTGAAGGGTTCGTCGAGGATCAGCAGCCTGGGCTCGGGGATTACGGTGGCGATGAATTGCACCTTCTGGCTCATGCCCTTGCTGAGCGCTTCGACCTTGCGCGACGCCCACTTCGCGAGGTCGAGCCTCTCGAGCCAGTGCCGCACCTCGGCGGTGACTTTCCGGCCGGAGCGCAATTCCCCGTAGAACTCGAGCAGCGACTGGACGCTCATCTTCTGATACAGGCCGCGCTCCTCGGGAAGGTATCCGATGAGTTCCGGACAGGCCCCCGGAACGTGGCCGCCGAGCAGGTGGATCCGGCCGCGATCGGGATAGAAGATGTTCACGATCATGCGCATCGTGGTGGTCTTGCCCGAGCCATTGGGACCGATGAATCCGTATACGGATCCCTCCGGAACGCTCAGCGAGAGGTCGTCCACCGCTGCGACACTGCCGAAGGTCTTGGTGACGTTCGCGATCTCGACGGCTTGCATTCGCACGAATGTTAGCAGATCGCATTCTCCCATGAGCGGGAGCGGGGACCTCCTGCTAATCTGGATGTCTGGATTCAGACCAAGACGAGGAAACCGAATGCAAGTAGTGGCCGGAGTGGACCTGGGCGGAACCGCCATCAACTATACTCTGCTCAACGAAAGGGAGAAGTTCCTGATTGAGGGTCTTTGCGAGCATCCCGCGCGATCCAAAGAGGGGCCGGACGTGTGCCTCCGGCAGATCGAGGAGGGATTGAAGCTGGCCGTCGCGGGGGTGGGCGTCGCGCTTACGGATGTAGTGGCGGTCGGGCTGGATACGCCCGGTCCGGCCAGCGCGGCCGGCGTGCTCAGCGCGCGCGGCTCCACGAACTTCGTTCACGCGGACTGGGCGGGCTTCGATATCCGGGAAGGCCTGGAAAAGAGGCTGGGCAAGCCGGTTACTTATCTGAACGACGGAAACGCCGGAGCGTTGTGGGGCCATTTCACCATCTTCGGCGCCGATAGCCTGAAGACATCCATCTCCACGGTGATCGGTACCGGGCTTGGCGGCGGCGTGATCGTCGAGGGCAGGGTCGTAAAGGGGCGAATGGGCTTCGGAGGAGAACTGGGGCACGTCCTCATTCCGTACCAGGGCATCCCGGGAATCGAGGGGCTGAAGCCGCATTGCAACTGCGGGCGCACGGGCGATCTGGAATCGTTGTGCTCGCTTACCGCCATCGAGAAGACGCTGCTCCCCTGGTTCCTCCGAAGCTATCCCAGCCATGAACTCGGGAAGCTCGACCCGCACCAGGCCGCGAAGCTGGTGCGCGGAATGGCCGAGAACGGCGACCCGATGTGCCGCGATATTTTCCGGGTACAAGCACGCGCCATGGGCCTCTTCTTCGATGAGATGATCAACACGTTCGATCCCGACGCCCTGATCATCGGCGGCGGCGCGCTCGAGACCAGGGAAGAGTTCCAGCGCTGGTTCATTGAGGAAACCCGTGCCGGGATGCCGGATCAGCGCGAAGAGCAGGAGGATATTCCGATTCACGTGATGCCCAACGGCGACACCGCCGGGGCTCGCGGGGCGGCGATCGAAGCGCTCTATCAAGCGCGACACTCCAGCCGCCCTTAGGCGGGGTCGGCGTTTTACGCTCCCGCCGCGTCCCATAATAGAAGCGTACAGCGATGGCTTCCTCTGAAAACAACCGCGGCTTGAGCCGCGCGGCCGCGGCGATTCGGGAGATTTTCGAATCGGGGCGCCCTCTTACCTATATCCGCTCATCCGAGGAGCAGCGGGTGGCGCGCCTGCTGAGCGAGGTGGCGCGTGCGATGGCTGCTTCCGTGCCCGTGTCCGTATGGACGTGGAGCCTCACTGAGGGCCTGCGGCGCGATGACCGGGCGGCGGAGCCCGGAACCCGCGGGCCGCGGGAAGCGCTCGATTTCATCGACGCGCACAATCGCGGCGCGGCCATCTTCCACCTGAAGGATTTTCACGAGGCGCTGCGCGAGTCGGCGGAGGTGCGGCGGCGGTTGCGCGATATCGATGCGAGTTGCCGCGACCAGCGGAAATTCGTGGTGATCACCTCGCCCGTTCGATTCATTCCGGCGGAAGTGGAGCGAAGCCTGGTGTATATCGACCTGCGGCCGCCGGACCGTACCGAATTGACGGAGTTCGTCCGCGAAGAGGCCGCCCGGATGGCGCCGGACGGACAGCCGGATGAGGGGCTGCGCCACCAGATCGCGAGCGCGCTGCAGGGGCTCACGCTGGATGAAGCCCGGTACGCCTTGCGGCGGGCCGCGGCCGTGAGTCCGCGTCTGACGCCGGAGTCCGTGCCGGCGATTCTCGAAGAGAAGCGGCTGCTGGTGAACCGCAGCGGCGTGATCGAATTCATTCCCACTCATACCGGACTGGGAGAAGTGGGCGGCCTGGAAGGCCTCAAGAAGTGGCTGCTCGAAAGGCGCAAGCTGTTCCAGATGCGGGACAGCCTGAGCGCCGAGATCGTGCCGAAAGGGCTCCTCATGATGGGGATACCGGGATGCGGGAAGAGCCTCTCGGTGAAGGCCATTGCCTCCTACTTCGAACTGCCGCTCTACCGTGTGGACATGATCGAGATCTTCTCGGGGCGCCACGGGAAGCCGGAAGGGGCGTTCGTTTCGGCATGCCGGCTGATGGAAGAGATGGCGCCGGCAGTGTTGTGGTTCGACGAAATCGAAATGGGGATCACTTCAGCCGATCCGGGCGGGGAACAGGGCCGCATCTTCGCGTTCTTCCTGACCTGGATGCAGGAGAAGGCAAGCGGGCTGTTCGTGGCGGCCACCGCCAACCGGATCGACCTGCTGCCCGCCGAGATGATTCGCAAAGGGAGGTTCGACGAGGTCTTCTTCGTGGATCTGCCCGCTGACGAGGAGCGGATCGAGATCTTCAAGATTCATCTCAACCGGAGGGGCGTGGATGCGTCCCGCTTCAACATCGAACAGTTAGTCGGCTTCACCAACGGGTGGGCCGGGGCCGAGATCGAGCAATGCGTCGTGTCGGCCCTGACCAAGGCGCGGCTCGCGGACCGGGAACTGACCGATCAGGACCTGATCAGCGTGGCCGTCAAGATCGTGCCGCTTTCGCGAACCATGAAGGAGCAGATCAGCCATATCCGCGGATGGGCGTTCGAGCGGGCCGTGAAAGCGTCGGTGACTCAAACGGGCTATTAGCGGCTAACGATTGAGAGTATTTCCTTTCGGCGCGCGGGCCCTCAGACTGGGGATGGAGCTCGGCCTATGAAACGGTATGGTCCGGTTATATTCCTGATGGTGACAACGTTCGCCGGGGTGGCCGCGGGTCAGGCGATGGTGGGGTATGGATTGGGCGCAGCGCGCGCGGTCACGACCGCGGCGCCCGCGCGGAGCATCGGCAAATCGCTGGACAAGGCCTGGGAAAGCGCGGGAAAGACCCTGAAGCAGGCCCCTTCCACGGCCCGGGCGGAGGCCCGGACGAAGGCTGCGCCGGCCGTCAACTACGAAGACCCCGGCAAGATCGAGGCCGGTCTGACCTATGCGGACCTGATCCGCCGGTTCGGGCCGCCGTCGATGCAGATCACCGGTGAAGACGGCGCGCGCACCATGACGTACCTGGGCAAGGGCGCCCACGCGGAGCTCGTCGTGAAGGACGGCAAGGTGGGCTCGGTGGATATAGAGTCCACCCGGCAGGCGGCCGCGCTGCCGCGTTAATCAGAACAGGCGATCCTGCTTGCGCAGGGTGCCGAACGAGCCGATATTGGCGATCGTAAAGGCCACCCGGTATTGCGTCTCATCGCGGATTCCGACGTTATAGCGGCGATACTGAAAGCTCAGGCCGCAACAATCGGTATTGTAAGTGACCTGGGTGGTCGAGTACTGGATGACGCTCTTGCGGTAGTCGTAGACGGCGTCTACCGCCGCATTCCAGCCGCGCCGGTTGCCGTCGCCGAAGCCGGATCGGAAGCGAAACTGGTTCGCGAACGGCGTGAGCAGCGTGTTGCTGTGAACCTCGTTGTTGCCGGCGGAGATAAAGTAACGCTGCCAGCGATAGTCCACCGAGAAAGAGCTGTCGACGACCGCGTGGTAGCGGGGATCGTAATCGGCCTGCCACTGGAGACCGAGCCCGCCGATGGGGCTGGCGCGCACAGTCGAAGCTACCGGAGAGGTGCTGCGCGGTCCGATCAGGAAGGCGTAGGCAGTGAGATCGGCGGTGGATTCAAAAATGTTGCGCTGGCCGGCGATCAGCGCTCCGCCGAAAGTCGGATCGAAATAGCGCTTTTGGGTGATCTCCCAGGTGAAAATCTCCTGCACCGAGTTCCCGCGCTTGGCGTAAAGCCGGTTGGTCAGCGAGAGTTCCAGCTCGTTTGTGTCGGAGAGCAGATCGGTGTCGTCGAACCGGATGAAATCATTGAAGTTACTGCCGATCCCCGTAACGTAGCGGTAGGTGGCCCGCGGCTCGATGACGTGTTTGAGCTTATCGCCGAAGATGGTCTTCTTGTTGAAAACGCGCGCCAGCGTCGGGAAGACCACGTCCACGGAGAGATCCCGGGCGCTGCTCACGAGATTGGTGCCGACGACGCTGTAGTGCCCCTGGTTCAGCGCCTGGCCTTCGGAGTAATACGTCTCGTGAATGCCGAAGCTGGGCACGATGTGGAAGTCGCCGAGGTGGAAGGCGGTGGTGAGGTGCGGCGCGATGTTGACGCGGTTCATGAAATGGCCGGTCTCGTACTGGTCGACCAGCGTGTTGTTTTCGAATACCGGGGCCGAGCGGTAGAGGAGCCCGGCGGTGGATTCGAGGGAATACCAGATCGGCAGGTTGCGAAAGAGGGCGTGATCGCGGCTGTAGAACTGGGCCTCCGGCAGTTTGCGGATGATCACCGCGTTGGTCAGATAGGTCGTGTCCTTCGTGACCGGGTCGGTAACCGGGATCTCCGTGGATTCGAAATTCTCCAGGCGGGCGGCGACGATGTTCACGCTATAGGTCGACCAGTTCTTGTTGATGAACCCGGCGGAGTGGACCTCCGATCCGATCGCTTCGTTAAATGACTCGGTCCACTCCTGGCGGAAGCGGAACGACGTGATGTAGTTCAGGTTGCCGCTGGCGGTCCAGCCGTTGCCCAGGTCGGAGCGGCCGACAGCGTAGAGACTGATGCCGCTGTACTTGACGGGCGGGTTACCGCTGCCGGGAGCGCCGCGGTCCTGCACGCCGTAGAGCACGAGGTCGAAATTCGAGCCTGGGCGCGGCTTGGCGCGAAAGTCGACGTGATGGGTGAAGCCGCGGGCGGTAAAATCCTGCACCCGGTAAGTGACGTCCATGCTGCGATTGATCGCCCAGAAATAGCCCAATCCGAACATCTCGCCGCGCTGCGAACTGTGGCCGAGATTCGGCATGAGAAAGCCGCTCTTACGCGGCTCGGACGCCAGAGAGTGGTAGAAAAAAGGCGTGTAGAAGATCGGGAAGTGCCGCAGCACGTAGACGCTGTTGTGCGTGATGGCGCGGTCGTCGGGGATGATGTCGAACTTGCTGCCCTTGAGCCGCCACCACGGATTCGGTAGCTTGCAGTTCGTGGCCCAGCCGTGATACAGGATGTACTTCTCCCCGATGCGCTCCGCCCACTCTCCTTCGAAATGGAAGGGCGCGCTGCTGGTGAGGACCCCGGGGCGGGCGACGATTTTCGGTATGGTTTCGCCGATCACGTCATAAAACTTGCCGCGTTCTGCGTCGGTGTTGTACTCGACCCGGCTGGCCCAGAGCTTCAAATTCTTGTCGAAATTCCAGAAGAAGACGCTGCCGGACGCGTGGACGTCTCCGGTTTCCTGGTTCCATTCGATATCGTCGGCCCGAAAGAGCACGCGGGCGTCTTCCAGTTCCGCCGGGTGGCCGTGAAGCCGGTAGACGCTCCCCTCCAGTTCCTGGCTCTCGGCGACGACATTCCACTCTCCCAGTGGAATCGACTTGGGAGGGACGGAGGGGGGAGCGACTGTGCGCTGGACCACCTCCTGCGCCGCTGCCGGGGCGGGTAAGACCAGCGGAGCCAACAGGCTAAAGAGCAAAAGACAGGTATTACTCGAAGATTTTACGTGACAACCGGGCACCTTTATGTTAAGAATTCCTAGAAGGGAAATTGTGTGGCGCCCCAAACGAGCAAAGTACCACATTTCCCGGGGCGCAAGTTTTGCGGCTAGGTTTGGATCGAAATGACCTGCAGATATTGCGGTTCGCGTAACGCAGAAGGGGAGCACCGCTGCCGGCGGTGTGGACGGCGCCCTGGCGACACCTTGACCGGCGAATTCACCATGCCGCGGATGACGGGGGCAACCGCTCCGCAATTGCAGGCGAATGCCCGGGCCGCTGTCGTGGAGCAGCCCTCACAACCGCCTCGCGCCCCGGCGCACGCGATTCCGGTGCAGGGGTCGCTTTTCCCGGTCCGGTCGCAATCGAACGTCATTCCGTTCGAGGCGTATGTACCGCCGAAGCCGGCGCCTCGGCCGCGGCCCAAGACGGCATCCGGCACCAATGCCACCCCGGGCAAGCCCCCGGCGCGGCGGGCATCGCGAACGCCGGCAGGGCAGGAGCGTTTGGATTTCCTTCCGCCCGCGCCTCCCAAGCCGCGCACCCTGGGAACCAGTGTGGAGGCGGTAATCTACTGCGAGGCGCCCGTGGCTACGACGCTCCACCGCGCGGTCGCCGGAGCGCTCGACTGGAGCATGGTGCTGATCGGTTACGGCCTGTTCCTTGCGACATTCTTCCTGATGGGCGGGACGATCTCGCTGAACAAGCTGAACCTCATGATCTTCGGCGGGGCCCTGTTGCTGTTGGGCTTCCTCTATGGCTGGGTGTTTGCGATCGCCGGCTCGGAAACGCCGGGTATGCAATGGACGCAACTGCGGCTGACCACCTTCGACGGCTTCCGGCCCGAACTGCGGCAACGGCTGCTTCGCTTTGCGGGGTCGTGCCTGAGCCTGTGTACCGTGGTGGGTCTGCTATGGTCGCTGGCCGACGAGGAGTCTCTCACCTGGCAAGACCACATTTCACGCACGTTTCCGACGCCGCGTGAACTCGAATCGCAAGTTTTCCATCGGCGCTAACTGAGCATCGGAACGGGCTGGGAAGCGGGGACAGGTCTCGAATTCCCGCCGGTTGCGGACGGGCAAAAATAGATTCGTTCTTGCCGGCGCAAGCCTCGCGCCGCCGAGTGAATCTCGGATTGAGAAGATTTTACCGGCGGGCGCGAGCAGCCTTTCGGGCCGCCGCCCAGCGCCTCCTCTGAGCAGCAGCGATGCGCGCTCTCCCTTCGGGACTGACGTGGTGCTTTCGCGCCTGAGCGGCTTCACCGAAGACGGGGGAGGCGGGAGTTTTGCCCAACTTGCGTCGAAGCTGGTCAATCTGCGAATTCACAAATTCGAGCTGCTGCTGATAGCCGATCAGCGCGGCGCGGAGGGTTGCTGGATCCGTTGAGATTTGCATTGAGTTCGTGCCTTATTGTCCGATTGGAATCATGATTCCTAATCATCCGGGTCTATGCCCGTTTTGCCCGGCTGAAACACGATGCCATCCGACTCAGCCGCGCTTCGTCCGGTTTGTCTAATCATATTTGACTTATAAACGGCCAAGGTATGAGGCAAACCCCGGATTGGGGTCTTATTGTGTGGTACTGGAACCCGCTAAGATCGGAGCGATTGTCCTAGCCCGAGGCGGGTGCTTTGGGTACCTGCCGGCCAAACTACATAACTATAGTTCTATTCCGGATGAAAGCGGGCCTGGATAGCGAAAGCCGGCGGCCTTTGCGATGATCGGAGTTGTCATGATCGAAACAGGTCTTGCAGGCAAAGTCGTGATCGTTACGGGTGCGGCGGCCGGGATCGGCCAGGCTACCGCGCATCGTTTTGCGCGGGAGGGCTGCCGCGTGGCTTCGTGGGACATTCACGACGGAGCCGCGCAGCAAGGCGGCATCTTTCAAAGAGTGGATGTAACCAGCGCCGAAGCGGTGGAGGCGGCGGTGGGTGTAGTAATGGAGAAATGGGGCGGCGTTTACGTCCTCGTGAATAACGCAGGCATAATTCGCGACGGGCAACTTGTGAAGTACAAAGAGGGCGCGGTGGCTGGCCTGATGAGCGACGAGCAGTTCGACTCGGTCATCTCGGTAAACCTGAAAGGCGTATTCCACTGCACGCGGGCAGTGACGCCGCGCATGATCGCGGGCGGCGGCGGAGTGATTCTGAATGCCTCGAGCATTGTCGGGATCTACGGCAATTTCGGTCAGACGAATTACGTGGCGAGTAAGGCCGGCGTAATCGGGATGACCCGGGTCTGGGCGCGGGAACTGGGGAAATACAAGATCCGGGTGAACGCCGTGGCGCCGGGGTTTATCGCGACCGATATGACGGCCGGAATGCCGGAGAAGATCCTGCAGGCCATGGTGGGCCGTACGCCCGTGGGGCGCATGGGGCAACCGGAAGACGTCGCCAATGCCTACGTGTGGCTGGCATCGGAGGGGGCGTCGTTTGTCAGCGGCCAGGTCCTCGGCGTGGATGGGGGTGTGGTCACCGGCACCTAGCGGCGCGAGAATGGAAGAAAGGGGAAAATGTGAAACCGGTCTATATCGCGAGCTATCACCAGTCGAGATTCGGGAAGCTGATGGGCATGACGGTGCCGCAGATCCTGAGCAATGCCATTCAAGGCGCGTGCCGCGAGATCCGCATTGATCCCGCCGCTCTGGACGTAGGCAGCGTGGCGGCCGCCTGTAACTTCTCGCTCAATGAACAGGGCCTGCTGGCCGGGCTCGTGGCGGAAACGCCGGGCATGGAATCGAAGCCCATCGAAGCAGTCGAGAACGCCTGCGCCTCCGGCGGGCAGGCAGTCCTTTCTGTGATCCAAAAGCTGCAATTGGGAATGGGAGATACCGGCATCGCCGTGGGGTATGAAAAGATGCGCGACGCCGAAGGCAAGATGGATGGCAAACTCATCGGGAAGGTGCTCGGTTACTTTTCGCACCCCGACGAGCGCGGGGGTAAGGTCTTCGTGTTTCCCCACATCTTTGCCGAGGTGATGAAGGACTACATGGCCGAATACGGGGTGACCGAGCGCGACCTGGCTGCGATTCCGGTACAGGAGTATGCCAACGCGAAGTACAACCCCTGCGCCCAGATGAACAAGATCCAGATCACTCTCGACCAGGCGACTACGATCGAAGGGATCAACCGCTATGTCGTGGAGGGGCTGCCGCTGAAAACCTACGACTGTTCACAGATCACCGACGGCTACGCGGCCCTGATCCTGGCGACCGAAGAGGGGCTGGCTAAGCTCGGGGTGGCGAAGGCGGACTGCGTGGAGATTGCCGGGTGGGGGCAGGCTACCGACCCGATCCGCAAGGAGGGCCGCGACGTGCTGCGGCCTGCAGGCGCGTACCGCGCCATGCGTACGGCGTACCGGATGGCGGGCGCGGATGCGAAAGATGTCACGGTGGCCGAAGTGCATGACTGCTTCAGTGTGATGGGGGCGATCGGCACCGAGGTGATCGGCAAGGCCGAGCCCGGCAAGGGTGCGCAATATTGGGTGGAAGGCAAGGCGGCGCCGCGGGGCGAGTGCGGAATCAATACATCGGGCGGGCTGATCGCGAAAGGCCATCCGATCGGGGCGACGGGGGTCGCGATGATCGGCTGGTCGGCCCAGCAGTTACTGGGCAAGGCTCCCGCGGAACTGCAGGTCGCCGGCCCGAAGCTCGCCGCCACGTTCAATATCGGCGGTCCGATCTGCGCCAGCGTCTGCACGGTTCTGCGGGCGCCGCGATAGGTCCGTTACTTCGCCGGAGCCTGCGTCGGGGCGCTGTCGCCCCGGATGAGGCCGGCCACGCTCCCGGAGAGTTCCTGGTTGTCGATGACGTAGAACAGGCCCCCCCGCCCGTTCTGGCTGCTTGCGCAGTTCTCGCCGGAGATGGTGCCCTGCTGGTTCATGTCCCCGAAGATCGCGTAGTGTTCCGCCCCCGATGTCGACACGCCGATTTTCGCGTGGTTGAAATCGGGCCCGCTGCCTCCCGTCAGGACAAAGTCCTTCCCCGCCCACTGTCCCGTGGTCGCAATCTCGACCGCACCCGGTTTGCCGAGGGTGTTGCTCCAGCAGGCGATCTTGGTGCCGGCGGTGGTCGAATAGATCTCGGGCTCCGCCCACCAGGTGGCCACCCGCAGAGGGACGCCCTTTAAGAACGCCGATACCATCTGCCAGGGCGGTACATTCAGCGCCGACGGCTTCGAGATCAGATTCACTCCGGTCGACAGCTCTTCATTCAGCGCGGTCGTCGACTTGGATTTCACGCCGAGCGTCTTCACCAGTTTCTGAACGTCCGGCGGCCCGCCATTCCTGACGATCTGCGGGTTCTTCGGGTCCGTCACCACACTCGCGTTTTGGAGCGCGCCCAGCACTTTGACCAGGTCGCTCTTGGTCAGCTTCAGGGCAAAAAAATGCTGGCTCACCTCGACGTCGTTGTCCTCCACGCAACCGAGAGTGTTGCCGTCGGTCTTGCGGGGAGACTTGCTGTTGCCCGAAGCCGGCCACGAAGGGGTGGAGACCTGCAGGACGAAACCCTCCCCGTCGTCATTCCACGCCAGCAGGCCTTTGGAGTGTCCCCACGGCGAACCGCACTCCCTGGTGCAACCCTTGATCTTCGGATCGTCATAGAGCTGATCGTTCCAGACCAGGTAGTTGAAAGTGCCGTTATAGACCTGGCCGAAGGTCGCGCCCAAGGGATCGGAGGCCGTTTCGCCCACGCAGCCGCCGCCCTGCTGCAGTTTTCGGTTCTCGCTGCTTGCGTAAACGAACTGCTGTCCGAATGCCTTGTAGTCTTGTACTTTGCCCCCGAACGTGCACGTCCGGGTAGCGCCGGCGCCGCAGCCGGGAAACGCCTTCGCGTTCAGTTTGAAGACGAACCACCAGTCGACCGGATGTCCTGCTTTGAGCAAGGGCACCGGCACATCCGCTCCCCGGGCGGCGGATTGGAAAACGAGGAAACTAATCGTCAGCGCAAAACACAATGGGAGTTTCAACCCGGAGAAACGGCAATCCATGAGCAGACTCCTCTTGTCAGAGATCGCCGTTCATTGTACCGGAATCGCAGAAGCCGCGTTGCCCGATCGATCTACACTGAGATATGGATCGCCGGGAACTGGTTCGCCGCGGCCGGAGGCTCGAATACTTCACGATCGGATACAACAGCCTGGAGGGAATGGTTTCCATCGTTGCCGGCGCACTCGCCGGGTCTGTCTCCCTGATCGGCTTTGGACTGGATAGCATCATCGAGGTGACCTCCGGCGCGGCATTGCTCTGGCGGCTCCATCACGATTTGAATCCGTCCCGGCGCGAGCAGGCGGAGCGCGCCAGCTTGCGGATGGTCGGCGGTTGCTTTCTCGCGCTCGCCGGGTATGTTCTCTACGAATCCGCCTCCACGCTGCTCCGGCACGAAGCGCCGGAGCGGAGCATTCCCGGCATCGTGGTGGCCGCCCTCTCGGTGGTGGTGATGCCATTGCTGGCGCACTCCAAGCGGCGGATCGCAGCCGGAATCGGGAGTGTAGCGATGAAGGCCGATTCCAGGCAGACCGACTTCTGTACGTACCTCTCGGCGATCCTCCTGGGCGGCCTGCTGCTGAACGCGCTCTTCGGCTGGTGGTGGGCCGACCCGGCGGCGGGACTGTTGATGGTACCGATTATCGGCAAGGAAGGCTTCGACGGCCTCCGGGGAAAGGCATGTTGCGATGACTGCGCCTGCGAATGAATCTGGTGCGGATGATAGGACTTGCTGTCAACTCCCTTGCTGCTGGGTTCTATCCATATACACAGCGGCACCGCGTTACCATAACCGATATCAAGCGCAAACACTGCGCCTCCAGTCCGGCGCATCGCCCGCGATTCGTGGGCAGCGTGTCGCAGGTCCAACTGACCCCGCGGTTTCGCTCAGCCGGAGTCTTGGTGTACGTCCGCGCCGCAATGTGAAACGCGTACGGGACGGCATCACGGAGAACTTACTCCTCAAAAGGCGTACTTACGATCCTGATAGGGTCCTAAGCTTCGTAAGTTCCTTCTTCAGTAGGGCTTCTTTGCCCAGGAGAAAGACGCAAGGAGACTGACCCAGGATTACACAAACGAGTTGGAAGGATGCCTCCTGGCGGACGCTCAAGACTGTCAAAGCCGCCCGAATCGCCTGATTTCACGCGCAAATCCTGTCAGACAAATTCAGGCACTGTCAATCCTTGTATAAGCCCTGGACCACAGGCGGCCGGTTTCTCAGAGCACTCCCAGAGGTTCAGCTGGCCTACATAAGTGCTTTCATATACAGTTGGCCTTGATCAAATGTAGCCAATATGACAGAACCTTGTTCAAGGGTACCAACAAGGACAGAATAGTACCATTCCCTGCAGAGACCTGAGGTGCTAACTTCTTTTCGGTTCAGACGAGGGAACCGAAATGAGGATGTCAGGTTGCCGAATTGCTACACGCGTAGTGTTGATGGCGTTAGCGGCCTGCTTGTTTGCAGCGGAGCTGGCAAACGCTGGAAACATCAACATCACGGCGACATACAGCGCCTCAATCTCCTATTATTTCGATCCGCCAGGTTCATCGTTCATTTGTTCAGAGAGTGAAAGCAATTCCGGTCCATCAGCTGGGGGTGCATTGTCTGGCATAACGTGCACTCCGCCGTACGACGCTCCAGTACCCGGCATGTTTGTCAATACCTCATATGACGCATACTCCGGTGGAGCCGAGATTACGGGTTGTGACGTGAGGGGTGATGGTCCCCCGATTTTCTTGGAGACATCCTGCACAGCAGGCGTGTATTTGGAGGGAGAGTACTACTTCGCCTTCCTTCTGTCTCCGTCTCGCGCCCATGCGGGCTGCGTTCGATCGGACCGGCGAGTGTCGTGTGCTTTCGGACCGGGGATTGCGCCGACAGGCTTGTCGGCGTCATTCTCGTATCACCATGCACCGGCAGCTTCTCCGTGTCTGGGAGTTGCTCAAGTCCCTCTTCGCAGTACGGTCCAGCGAATCTTCTATGGCTCTGGAGATCTGTTGAGGCGGCAAGCCTGGATAGCCAGACGCAAATCTACTGTTGCGACTCACACGGATCGTTCCTTGGTGCCACGTGAGCTTCGACCTCGCAGGATACTACTACGTCACGGGCGGACACGGTCCAGTGACAATTGAATGGCTTCTACTTGCTTGCGGGCGGTCGTACGGGGACCACGATGTACACTAATCGTCAACGGAATCTATAGTTCGGTGCCTCGAGTTGGCAGCGGCGGTTCTGGCAGTATCACGGTGACATACGAATGTCCCGTTCTCGGTTGAGCCTCACGGACGGCATTTCTGACATCCGGTGCTCCCAGGACATTGCGGACTCGGCTGTTCTATTACCGGTCTGGGAGTCAAGCCAGTACTTCGGATGGATTGCGGAGCGTATTCGTCGCCACGCCGGAACCATCCTCGGCGATTCTTGGCGGCATAGGCGGGATTCTTCTGGCTGCACTTAGTGCGGTCAGACGGCGCCGCTCGCTCCATCCGTCTCGGTCCGAGTTTGAATAGACGTCAGAACTTCGTCACCGGGTTGGTCAGCGCGGCTGCGGTTTTCAGCCGGTTGATGCCGGCATCAGGGGAATCATACCGCGTTGTCCGAAACAAGGCTCAGAACGAGGGCAACGGGGGAATCGACTCCGAAATAAACTGGCCCAAGCTTCGATATCGTGCCCCGCAAGAAGGACAGAAATGAGGCTTACAATCTGCTGTTAAGTGGCTTCGAATGAATCTGGTGCGGATGATAGGACTTGAACCTACACTCCCTCGCGGGAACTGGAACCTAAATCCAGCGCGTCTGCCAGTTTCGCCACATCCGCACGCGTCAGTCCGAATTATAGCGTGCCGCCGGACCTAGCTGAGGACCTCGCGCACTTTGGCGGCGAGCGACTCCGCGCTGAACGGCTTCGGCAGGTAGGCTACGCCGGGCTCGAGGACGCCGCGGCGGCCGATCACGTCGGCCGTATAACCGGAGGTGAACAGCACCTTCAATTGGGGGCGCTGGGCCTGCATGCGATCCGCCAGTTCACGGCCGTTCATCCCGGGTAGAATCACGTCCGTCAGCAATAGATCGATCGCGTCCGGATGCCCGGCGGCCAGGGCCAGCGCTTCGGCGCCGTTCGCGGCATCCAGAACGCAATAACCATAGGCCTTCAGAACGGCATTCGTGAGGCCGCGCACCTCTTCCTGATCTTCCACCACCAGGACCGTTTCGCAGCCGCCCTCCGGGGCCTTCGAGGCAGGCGGCGGCTGGGCCGACACAACGGGACCATCGATGCGCGGAAGGTAGATGGCGAACGACGCGCCATGGCCGACCTTGGTCGTAACTTCGATCCAACCGCCGCTCTGCCGCACGATGCCATACACCGTCGCCAGTCCGAGTCCCGTGCCCTTGCCCTGCTCCCGGGTGGTGAAGAACGGATCGAAGATGCTGGGCAGGATTTCCTCCGACATCCCCACGCCGCTGTCCGCCACGGACAGCATGACGTAACGGCCGGGAACGGCGTCGGGGTGTGCAGCCACGGCCTTCTCGACGATCTCGACGTTCTTCGTCGAGATCTCGAGCTGGCCGCCGTCCGGCATGGCGTCGCGGGCGTTGACCACCAGGTTCACAATGACCTGGTGAATCTGGTCCGGGTCCGCCAGGACGCTCCCGAGCAGCGGATCGAGGGTGGTGACGAGCTCGATATCCTCTCCGATGAGGCGCCGCAGCATGCGGCCGGCATCTTTGACAACGCCATTGATATCCAGCGTCTGCGGCTCGATGACCTGCTTCCGGCTGAACGCCAGCAACTGCTTGGTCAGGCCGGCCGCCCGTTCTCCCGCTTTATTGATTTCCTGTGCGGGAGAGTACAGCGGATCTTGGGGGCGCAGGGTACCGAGGATGAATTCGCTGTATCCGTTGATGACCGTCAGGAGGTTGTTGAAGTCGTGGGCCACGCCTCCCGCCAGCCTGCCCACGCTTTCGAGCTTCTGTGCCTGCCGCAGTTCGCTCTCCAGGCGGATGCGATCCGTGATCTCCAGAGTTGCGGTTATGGCGCACGGCCTGCCCCCGATCTCAATCAGCTCGGCCGAGAGCAGTCCGACTCCCAGATCGCCATTCCTCTTCCGGAAGTGGAACTCGAAGTTGCGGAGCCGGCCTGTCGCCAGAAGTTGTGCCACCGCCCTGTCCCGGAATTCGCTGTCGACGCAGATGCAGAAATCCGACCAGCCGCGTCCCACCACCTCATTGCGGCGATAGCCGGAGATCTGCTCGAACGTCTCATTGACTTCGAGGTACACCTCACTGTTCAGATCCACGATGGTGATGGCCGCCGGATTGCCGTGGAAGGCTTTGGAGAACTTTTCTTCGGACTTTTCGAGGGCTTCCTGCATCACGCGCCGCTCCGTAATGTCTCGAATGGCGGATACGAAAACCGAGCGGCCCTTCAGATCGAAATAACGGCCCGAGATCTCCACCGGAAACACGGTGCCGTCCTTTTTCTTGTGCCATCTCAGGGGAATGAATGCCTGCCTCTGTGTTGTCGCCTGGAGAGTTCGATCCGGCTCTGCCGAGAGGTCGACACGGTTCAGGGAGAGCAGTTCTTCGCGGGTATAGCCGTAAAGAGCCGCGGCGGCGGCATTGGCTGCAAGGATCTGGCCAGATTCGCGGTCCACCAGAACCAGGGCGTCCGACTCCACCTCAAACAACTGGCGGTAGAGTTTCTCTTTCTCGAGCAACTCCTGTTCCGCGGACGCTCGTTGACTGCGGGCATGGCTGCCATTCCGCCGCGCGCCGGTTTCGGAGAAGCGGGCTACCACACCCCCGGCCGCATCGGGCATGGCGGTGACGGTATACCAGCACCCTCGCGACTCGTCGTACAGATCGAAGGCTGCCGCGGTGAGGGTCTCGATCGCCCGGCGGAGGCCCGCCGTCAGGCAGGCTGCGGCTCCCGGAGGGAAGACGTCCGCCAGGCTCTTTCCCTGCAGATCCTCCCTGCTTTTCCCAAGAGATGATTGTGCCGCCTGATTGAGGAATGTGAGGTGCAGATCCCGGTCCAGTCGAATATAGGCCTCGGGGATCGTATCGAGGACAATCAGGGGGTTATCCAGTGCGGTTTGCATTCTGGGCGCCACCCTATGTCTCTATTTTAGCGGATCGGGGATTTAACCCCTCGTTCCGCGGGACCGGGGGTGCTCAGACGAGGCCGGTGAAGTTCGGAACGTAGCCTGGAAACACGCTCTTGAGGCTCGGATTGCCGAGGTGTTTCGATACCAGTTCGCCGAGCACGTCGCGGAAATCGGTGGTGAGGGCCAGGTCGCGGCCTTCGTTGAGTTGCTCCCTCTCGAGTCCCGGCCACTTGCCGTAGACTTTGCCGCCCTTGATTCCTCCACCCATGACGAACATGCAGTTGGCGTGGCCGTGGTCGGTGCCGCGGTTCCCGTTTTCGTGCGCGGTGCGGCCGAATTCCGACATGGTGACGACGGCAACATCGGACATGCGGTCTCCCAGGTCCTGCCAGAAGGCGGCGAGGGCCTGTCCGAAGTCGCGGAGCAGGTTGGCGAGCTGCCCCTCCGACGCCCGCTGACCCAGCTCGTTTACGTGGTGGTCCCACCCGCCCACGTCCGCGAAGGCCATCTCCATGCCGACGTCGGATTTGATCAACTGCGCGATCTGCTTCAGGCTCTCGCCCAGGCGTCCGCGCGGATAGTCGGCGCCGGAAGCCGGTGCGTAGGGGCGTTTCTGGATGGATTGCAGCATGGCGACGGCTTCGAAGGTTTCGCGCCCGGCGGCGGCCAGCAGGGGGTCGCGGGAATCGGTGTACATCTCCTCGAATTGCTTCGCCGCCATGGGGTCGCGCACCTGAAAGCTGTTGATCGACTGCAGCGCGATGGCTGGGTTGGCGCCCGTCAAGGTACGGGGCAGCACCGGGCCGAGCGCCACCGCTCGCACCGGGGAGGGCTTGTCCGGTTCCTTGGGCATGGCGCGATTCATCCACCCTCCGGCGGTCGCTTTCAGGCCGGGGGTGCCGGATTCCATATAATCCTGCGCGTCGAAGTGCGAGCGCGTGGGGTCGGGCGAGCCGGCGGCGTCCACGATCGCCAGGTGCCCCTGGTCGAAAACCGGTTTGAGCGGCGCCAGCGACGGGTGCAAGCCGAAGAAGCCGTCGAGATCGATAGCCGCGTCTTGGCGCCTCGCGCCGTCCGACGTGGGGCGGGGAACCGCAATGGTCGGCCGCAGGCTGTAGTAGGCCTTCTCGGCGTGCGGAACCACGATGTTGAGCCCGTCGGCGGCGCCGCGCTGGAAAATGGCAACCAGGATTTTCTTGCGCGGGGAGGGAGCGTCGGCGGCGTAGAGCGCGCGTTCGAGCCACTTCGGCGCGGCGCCGGCTCCCACCATCGCCAGCGCGGAATTGCGTAAGAAGATGCGACGATTCGTCATGATTCCCCTCAGTGCTTCTGAAACTCGGGCGAGCCGAGCGAGGCCGCCAGTTCGGCCGGCGGTTCACCGTTCGTGGTTTCAATTTTCACGCCCGGCATCCTGCCGTTGGCGATCTGTAAGGCGAAGTTCATTCGGGCCAGCAGGCCGGCCGAGTTCAGCCATTCCCGGCTCACGTTCGAGTACCCGGTCGGCTCCACCTTGCGGTACAAGGGCTGCCCCAACTGCGCCACCTGATTAGCCAGCGGAAAAGCGAAGTCCACCTCTCCGTTGACCGCGCGAACGGCGCTGGCCACCAGTTCCAGCGGCGACTTGATCTTGTTGCGGTAGGCGCCCTGCGACCAGAACTCTTTCGAATCGAGCATGGTCTTCATGACTGCGCGCAGGTCGCCGCCGGTCTTGAGGAAGACCTGCGCCATGCGGTTCACCAGCGGCTCCGGTGGATCGTCGGCTACGAAGCGCTCCGCGAGTTCCTTCGAAAGGAAGTGCGCGGTGGAAGGATGATGCGCCAGGATGTCGAGCACCTTTTCGCCGTCCCCGATGCCTCCGCCGGCCGGAATTCTCACGCCGAGCACGGTCTTTTCGCCCTCGTCGTGCAGCCGCCTGTTGAACGCGAATCCGCCGCCGAGCTGCGGCCGGTTGATGGTCCATCCGGTAAAGCAGCGTGCTACTTCGGTGACGTCCTTCTGTGTATACCCGCCGTCCACGCCCAGCGTGTGCAGCTCCATAAGCTCGCGGCCGTAGTTTTCGTTGAGGCCGCGGCGGGGGCGGTTGGCCGGCGCGCGGAACGGCGGCAGGTTCGGGCTTACGGACTGCCAGTTGTCCAGGTAGAAAAGCATGGCCGGACTTTTGGCGGTCGCCTCGAGCAGGTCGCGGAACTTGCCGAGCACGTGGGGCCGGATTACGTCGCGCTCGTATTCGGTGACGAGGTACCGGTCCGCGCCTTTGTCGAGAAAGACGTTGAAGTGGTTGTACCAGAAATCGGTGAGGACCTCTTCGAGCTGGCGATTGCTGTAAACCGCGCGCAACAGCTTGCCTTCCTCGAGGTCGCGGACCAACACCTGCTGCGGGCCGGCCGTCAGCTCGAGTTTGCGGCGCAGCTCCGGCGGCGCCGGCACGAGGAGGCCCTGGCGAATGCCCGGGGGCAGTGCCGCGATCACATCGTCCTGCTTGCTCTCCGGAAGAGATTGAAAGGCCGCCAGCCTCTGCTGGGGGGTGCCGGTGCGCAAGCTGCGGATCTCCCGCGGCGTCAGCAAGTCAGCAATCGGTGTGATGGCGGGCGGATTCGCCGCAACTTCGCCGCCCTGCTTGCGCTGCGCCCGCAATGCCAGTTTCTCGATCATCCGGCGGCGCTCCGGGTCGGCGGGGAACGGGATGCGGCCGTCCACCATCTGCTTTACCATCTGGGGGGTCGGGTAGTTGCGAACCAGATCCTCGGAGGACATGCGGAGCGAATCTAGCGTCTGGAGCTTCGCTTCGAGCGTGGGGTTCTCGGCGATCCGGTCCGGGTGGAGCTCGAGGTCGATCCATTTCTTGAGGCCTATGGCGCGTACACGCGCGGCGTCGCCGGGACGCGGTCCGAATGTCAGGCGGTTGAGTGCCTGGAGGATTCTCTCATCTTTGGGGAGCTGCTTGAAGAAAAGACGGGCGTTACCGGCGTCTTTCCTTTTCGCGTAAACACTTACGCCCGGCAGAGCGGCGAGGCCGGCCACGCATGCCAGTCCGGCCAGTAATCGATTACGCATCTCTCGTCCTCTGTTCTTACTAAACTCGAAATTACACAATTGGTTGCGGTGGAATTATAGTTGAAGCTGGAGGGCAACGATGCTCCGGATCCAATACCTCGTTTTGGCCGCCCTCCTGGCGGCCGGGCCCCTTTCAGGCCAGACTTCCACGCCGGCGACGGTGGTGGCGAACGGCACCGGCACGGTCAGCGCGCAGCCGGACCAGGCGCAAATGACCGCGGGAGTCGTCACGCAGGCGACAACGGCGCAGGAAGCGGCCCAGCAGAATGCGACGCAGACCACTGCGGTGATCGATGCGCTCAAAGCAAAGCTCGGCACGAACGGTACGGTACAGACCATCTCGTATTCGGTGACCCCGCGGTATTCGAACGGGGCGCCGCCGTCGATTGTGGGCTACACTGCGACCAATACTGTACTGGTTACGACCATCGACCTGAACCTGATTGGACCCCTGATCGATATCGCCAACCAGGCGGGGGCGAATAACGTCGGCGGAGTCACATTCGGGCTGCAGGATTCGGATCCGTCGATGCAGCAGGCGCTTGGCAAGGCGGCCAAGCAGGCCCTGGCGCATGCGGGAGCAATCGCGGCCGGCTTGGGCGGCAAAACCGGGGCGGTGGTTTCGGCGCAGGAATCCGGAACGGTGGTGCCTTATGGGCCGATGGCCGCCTCGGCCGGCGCGGGAACGCCCACGCCCATCGCAGCCGGGGCGGTTACGGTTTCGGCGACCGTTACGGTAACCGTGCAACTGGTTCAATAGAGGAATCATGCCCAAAAGCGAAACGGCCACACTCGGAGGGGGGTGCTTCTGGTGCCTCGAGGCGGTTTACGACGAGATGAAAGGAGTGATCTCGGTGGAGTCCGGCTATATGGGCGGGCACGCCGAGAACCCTTCGTATCGCCTGGTCTGCACGGGAATGACCGGGCACGTGGAAGTGGTGCAGGTGACGTTCGATCCGGAGGTCACCTCGTACCGCGAAATCCTGGAAGTGTTTTTCGCCATCCATGATCCGACCTCGCGCGACCGCCAGGGAAGCGATGCCGGGCCGCAGTACCGCTCCGTCATCTTCTACCATGACGATACCCAGCGCGCCGCGGCGGAGGGGTTGATCGGCGAGTTGAACGCGCAAAAGATCTGGTCGCGGCCGATCGTCACCGAAGTGCGTCCGGCCACCAAATTCTATGTTGCGGAGGATTACCACCAGGAGTATTTCCGGAACAATCCGAACCAGCCCTACTGCACCTTCGTGGTGGAGCCCAAAGTGGCGAAGTTCCGCCAGAAATTCGCGGCCAAGCTGCGGGCCGGGGGCTGAGACGGCCCCTCCTGACGCGCCTCCGTGCTGTCGGTTACACTGAGCCTGATGAAAAGACTCTGTTCTCTGTGTTCTCTTCTTGCCGTAGCTACGGCGCTCGCGGTCCCTGCGCTCGCGCAGAAGAACCCCTTTGTCGGCCGGTGGGACCTGACCCTGACAAGTCCCAGGGCCACCTGGCCGCAGTGGATGGAAGTGGTCGAAAAGGATGGCAAGATCGATGGCCGCATCCAGCCGCGCGGGGGCGCGGTGCGTCCGATGCTCGCGGCGAAGATCGAGGGCGGCCACCTGCTGATCGCGGTGCAGGCGGCGGGCCGGGGACCGGAGATCTCCTGGGACCTGACCGTGAACGGCGATCAGCTCTCCGGTGTCCAGAAAGCGGGTGAGGACGACAGCACGAAGATCGAGGGCGTGCGCGCACCGGCACTCGACCGGCCAATGCCGCAGGCCTGGACGCAACCCGAACCGCTGTTCAACGGCAAGGACCTGACCGGCTGGGAGCCCGTCAACAACCCGCAGAACAGCCGTTGGGTGGTCAAGGACGGAACGCTGTTCAACGAAGCGCGCGGCACCAACATCCGCACCTCCCGGACGTTCAACGATTTCAAGCTGCATATTGAGGTGATGTGTCCCGAGCACTGCAATAGCGGGATCTATCTGCGCGGGCGCGACGAGATCCAGGTGGGTACCGAAGGCGGCACCCAGCCGAGCCACGAAATGGGCGCCCTGTACGGTTTCGTCGCTCCGAAGGTGGCGATGCCGCTGAACTCCGGCCAGTGGCAGACGTTCGATATCACCCTGGTAGGACGCCGCGTGACGGTGCTGCGCAACGGCGTGACGCTGCACGAGAACCTCGAGGTGCCGGGTATCACCGGCGGCGCACTCGACAGCCATGAGGGCGAGCCCGGGCCGATTTTTCTGCAGGGCGATCACGACGGCGGCATGGCCTATCGCAACATCACCATCTCGCTGCCGAAGAACTGAGGTTGGCATGAGCGACGTGATTTCCGAGTATCAGCGCTGGAAGCAGCAGGGCGAGGGCTTGCGCGCGCAGGCGAAGCACGCGATGGAGTCGCGCTTCAAGGAGTTGATGGTAGAGGCCGTGCACCTTTCCGATGAGTACCGGGCGGATTTCGGGGCGTCGCTCAAACCTCCGCCGCCTGTGACCGCGTTCCGCTACAAGGCATCGGCCAGGCCGAAGGCGAAGAAGGCGGCAAAGCCGAAGGAGGCGCCGCCGCCTGCGCCGCCTCCATCGAAGCCCGACCCCAAGGTTACCGGCCTGCAGAAGAAGCTGGCCACCGCGAAGAAGAAGCTGGATGAGGCGAAAGCCGCGGGGTCGCCGACGCGGGCGATCGAAGACCGCATCTACGAGTTGGAAGACGATTTAAGGCTGGCGGCGCAGGCGTAGGTCCGAAAGGGCCCGTTACAAACCCAACACCAGGTGCAGCGCCATGTAGCTCAACCACGCGATGATCGCGGCGGCGGGGATCGTCAGCACCCAGGCCCACAGGATGTTCGTGGCGATTCCCCAGCGGACGGCCTTCATCCGGTGAATGCTGCCAACGCCCGCGATGGCCCCGGCGATGGCGTGCGTCGTCGAGACCGGCAGCCCCAGGTGCGTGGCGAACAACACCGATATGGCGGCTCCGGTTTCGGCGCAGAACCCGCTCCGTGGTTTGAGGCGCGTCAAGCGGCCGCCCATAGTGCGCACGATCCGCCATCCGCCACTCAGGGTCCCCAGCGCGATGGAGGAGTATGCCGCCATCAGTACCCATGCCGGAATCGTGAAGGCGTCCAGGTAATGCGAGGTATAGAGAACGCCGGCAATCACGCCCGCCGTCTTTTGCGCGTCGTTCGACCCGTGCGACAGGCTGAACGAAGCGGCGGAGAGCAACTGCAGTTTCCGGAAGTACAGATCCATCTTCGACGGGCTGGACTTCCGGAATAGCCAGTAAACCAGCGTCATCAGGACGTACGCCGAAACCAGGCCGATCACCGGCGCCAGAAGAATGAATGCCAGGGTGAGCGGCCACTGCCCCCCGTGGCTGAGGTTGAGGGCTTCGAGACCGTGAGTGATGCCCCGCAACAGGCTGACGCGCGCAATGGCCGCGCCGGCGTATCCACCGATCAGCGCGTGCGACGAACTGGTCGGCAGGCCGAGCCACCAGGTGATGAGGTCCCAGGCGATCGCCCCGATCAGTCCCGCCAGAATCACATAAGGGGTGACCAGTTGCAGATCCACGAAGCCCTGGCCGACTGTTTTGGCGACCGCCGTGCCGAAGAGGAATGCCGCGGCAAAGTTGAAAAACGCCGCCCACACAACCGCCTGAAACGGCGTCAGCACGCGGGTGGCTACGATGGTTGCGATCGAATTGGCGGCGTCGTGAAAGCCGTTAATGTAATCGAATATGAGAGCGATCGCGATGATGACGATAGCCAGCTCGAGCGTCGACATCGGGCTAGCTGTTCTTGACTACGACGTTCTGCAGAACGTCCGCCACATCCTCGCAACTGTCGATGGTGGCCTCGAAGAATTCGTAGACTTCCTTCAGCTTGATCAGGGTGATCGAGTCTTTTTCCTTGTTGAACAGGTCCACCACCGCGCTGCGGCCGATGCGGTCGGCTTCGTTCTCCAGCCGGTTGATCTCGATGCAGTGCTCCATGGTCGGCCCGTTTTTCTCCATCGCCTCGATGGCGTTGCGCAGCGACTTTGCGCAGCCGTGTACGATCTCGGCAAGCGTAATCATCACCGGGGGGATCGGGTCGATCCGGTAAGAGACCAGGCGGTGCGAGGTATCTTCGATTCCGTCCATCACATCGTCGAGTGCCGAGGAAATATTGTGGATGTCTTCGGGATCGATGGGGGTGATGAAGGTCTGATTCAGCCTCGTGAAGATTTCATGGATGACTTCGTCGCCCTTGTGTTCCAGGACGCTGATCTCGGTTGCGGCTCCCGCCATTCGGGAATTGCCATTCTGGACTCCGTCGAGCAGCAGTCTGGCCGCCTCAGAGATGATTGCCACCTGCTTCTGAAACAGGTGGTAGAACTTCTCTTCGCGTGGAAGCAGTCTCATAAACTTTGATGGGCTTTGCTGAGAGAGACCCCTATGGTATTCGGTTTCCCGAACCGGGTCAAATTGCGTTACGGTTCCATTACGATCGGAAATAGCTCCGGTTCGCGACCTTCGGCGGCTTCCAGGTTCAACAGTCTCGGGTCGAGCAAACGTGCGGTATCCACATTCCCCATGGCCGAAAGAATAGTCTCTTTGAGGTGCGGGTACTCGACTTCGAGCCCCGCGAAAAGGTCGCGCAGCGCACGGCGGACCGTGCCGGTCTTCTGCGAGCAGCCGCACGGCACCACCGGGACTCCGCACGCCTCGGCGTAGGCGCGGGTAAGGTCTTCGGTGACGTAGACCAGGGGACGGATCAGGCGGTATTCGCCCGCGCGCGATACGGTGACCGGAGGCAGCGCGCTCAGCTTGCCGGTGAACATGGTGTTGCGCAGGAGGGCCTCGCAAAAGTCGTCGGCGGTGTGGCCGAACGCGATGACATTCGCGCCGAGTTCGTGCACCACCTCGTAGACGGCCCGCCGGCGGTACCGGCTGCACAGGTCGCAGCCGTGCTCGGGTTGTTCCTCGAGCAGGTCGAGCGACGGCTTGTCGCGGAAATACGTCCAGTCGATCCCGCGCTGCCTCAGGTATTCGCCCAGGGGCTCGATTGGACGGAGGAACTTCCCCTGCTCCACGGTGAAGGCGCACACCGAAAAATCGATGGGAGCGCGCTTCTGCAAGAGCAGAAGGATCTCCAGCATCGTAGCCGAATCCTTGCCTCCGGATAAAGCCACGGCCACACGATCGCCCTCGCGAATCATGCGGAACCGATGGATGGCCTCCCCCACCTTGCGCAGCAGTGTTTTTTCGAGATCCACTGTCTCAATTATAGAGTGTCAGCCGCGCAGGTACTTGTTGAAGAAGTCGAGCGTACGCTGCCAGGCCAGTTTGGCGGCGGCCTCGTCGTAACGGGGCGTGGTGTCGTTGTGGAATCCGTGATTCGCGCCCTCGTAGATGTAGGCGGAATAGGTCACATGGTTGGCTTTGAGCGCTTCCTCGTACGCCGGCCAGTTCCCGGTGATGCGGGTGTCGAGCGAAGCGTAGTGAAGCAGCAGCGGCGCCTTGATTTTAGAGACTTCCGATGCGGGCGGCTGCGCCCCGTAGAAGGCGACGGCCGCCGACAAGTCGCTGCCCATACGCACGGCCAGGGTATTGGCGATGCCGCCGCCGAAACAGAAGCCGACCACCCCGATCTTCCCGGTGCAGTCCGGACGCGCCTTCAACCAATGGGCCGCCGCGATGAAATCCTCGGTCATCTTCGCCCGGTCCACCTTTTGGAACAGTTTCGCGCCCTCTTCGTCGTTTCCCGGGTAGCCGCCCACACTGGTCAGTCCGTCGGGCGCGAACGCGATGAAGTCGGCGGTCGCGAGGCGGCGTGCCACGTCCTCGATATACGGATTGAGGCCGCGGTTTTCGTGCACCACCAGGACGCCGGGGTACTTGCCGTCCTTGGCCGGGTGGGCCAGGTAGCCGCGAATCTTTTCGTTGCCTTGCGGGGAAGCGACGGTGTCCCACTGGGTTTTGATCCGGCTATCGTCTTTGGGTACCTGCTGCGCCCAGGCATAATTAGGGCGCAGGCTCTCCCAAATGGCTGCGGCCGTCAAACCGCCTGCGGCGAATTTCCCGGCGCCATCCAGGAACGCGCGGCGGTCGATCTCGCCGTGAACGTAAAGATCGAACAGGTTCAGCAGTTCCTGCGGGAAGTCGGAGGCTTTCTGTCGTTCCATGAGGGCAAAGATATCACAACCGGAAGTGATTTCCTCTCTTCGTATCATGGTAAGTGAAAGGTTTCATGACGCAGACTTCTTTCGACAAGGAAAAGATCAAGATCCTGCTGCTGGAGGGCATCCACGCGAGCGCTCTGGACGCGTTCCGCAACGACGGCTACACCAGTATCGAGTACCACCCCAAATCGCTGCCGGAAGACGCACTCATTGAGGCGGCGCGCGATGCGTTCTTCATTGGAATTCGCTCGGGGACGAATTTGACGGCCCGCTTCTTCGAATGTGTGCCGAAGCTGGTGGGGGTTGGCGCCTTCTGCATCGGGGTAAACCAGATCGATCTCGCCGCGGCCGAGGCGCGCGGCATTCCGGTATTCAACGCGCCCTTTTCGAACACTCGCAGCGTCGCGGAGCTGGTGCTGGCGGAGGCGGTTCTGTTACTGCGCGGCATCCCCCAACGCAGCCGCATGGCGCAGGGCGGGGTCTGGCTGAAGACTGCCACCGGTTCCCGAGAGGCCCGCGGCAGGTGCCTGGGGATCGTGGGGTACGGCCACATCGGGTCGCAGCTCAGCGTGCTGGCTGAGGCTCTGGGCATGCAGGTGATCTTCTATGACGTCGAGATGAAGCTGGCCCTCGGCAACGCGCGCGCCATGCCATCGCTCGACGCATTGCTGGAGGCCGCCGATGTCGTCAGCCTGCACGTCCCGGAGACGCCACAGACGCAAGGGATGATCGGCGCGGAGCAGTTAGCGCGTATGCGCCCGGGCGCGCACCTGATCAACGCGTCGCGAGGTACGGTCGTGCACATCGACGCGCTGGCCGAAGCGCTGCGGTCGAAGCACCTGGGCGGCGCGGCCATCGACGTCTTCCCCAAGGAGCCGAAGAGCGGAGCCGAAGAGTTTGTCTCGCCGCTGCGAAACTTCGACAATGTCATCCTGACCCCGCATATTGGCGGCAGCACCGAGGAGGCGCAGGAAAGCATCGGCACGGAGGTGGCCGAAAAGCTGATCAAGTACAGCAACAATGGCTCCACGCTCAGCGCGGTCAATTTTCCGGAGGTGTCGCTGCCGGAGCATCCCGGCAAGCAGCGCCTGCTGCATATTCACAGGAACCAGCCGGGTGTGCTCTCTGGAATCAACGCGGTGTTTTCCGAACAGCGGATCAACGTGGCGGGCGAATATCTGCAGACCAACATGAAGATCGGCTACGTGGTGATCGACGTGGAGATGGAGGATCGCGCGGATGCGGCGGAGCTGAGACGTCAACTGGACCGCGTGCCGGGGACGATCCGGACAAGGATCCTGTTTTAGGACGGCTATGCCCATCGCCCCTGCCCGGATCGCCGCCTTCGACATCCTCCGTAAGGTGGAGAGCGGCGGCTATGCTTCCGACCTCCTGGTGTCCTACAGCGCCGGGTTCGATTCGCGCGATGCGGGGCTGGCATCGGAGATCGTATTCGGGGTGCTTCGCTACCGCGCTCAACTGGACTACCTGATCGACCGCGCCTCGACATCCAAAAAGCTCGACCTGGAGGTGCGCACGGCGCTTCGCATGGGCATCTACCAGCTTCGCTACCTGGAACGCGTGCCGGCTCACGCCGCGGTAGCCGACAGCGTGGATCTGGTGAAGCGAGCGCGCAAGAGCTCCGCCGCCGGGCTGGTCAACGCCATCCTGCGCAATGTGAACCGCTACCCGGTGGCCTGGCCGTCCCGCGAGGTGGAACTCTCGTGCCCGGAGTGGCTGCTGGAGCGCTGGGAGCGCCAATACGGCAGGGAGGCAGCCCACGGAATCGCGCGGGCGGCGCTCCAGGAGCCGGTGAAGTATACGCGTGGAGGCCGCATCCAGGACATCGGCGCGCAATCCATCGTGCCGCTGCTCGAACTGGCTCCCGGCCAGACCCTGCTCGACCTGTGCGCCGCGCCCGGCAACAAGACCGCGCAGGCGCTCGAATCGGGCGTGCGGTGCATCGCCTGCGACCTTCACTTCCACCGCATTGCAAAGATGAGAGAGTTGCACGCCGATCTCGTGGTGTTGGACGGCGCCGCGCCGCTGCCGTTCGCCCGCCGCTTCGAGCGGATCCTGTTGGACGCTCCCTGCAGCGGCACGGGAACGCTGGGCCGGAATCCGGAGATCAAGTGGCGGCTTCGGCCGCACGACCTGGCTGACCTTCACGGCCGGCAGTCCGCCCTTCTGGCCCGCGCGCGGCAGGCGCTGGCGCCCGGCGGTCTGCTGGTCTATTCGACATGCTCGCTGGAGCCGGAGGAGAATGAGGAAGTGATCGCAGCGGTGGCTCCCGGGATGCTCAGGGAGACGATGATCCGTCTCCCGGGGCGCGAAGAAGGCGACGGCTTCTTTGCCGCTGTGATAAAATCAGGAGAGCCCGCAAATGATTGAAATTGTTCCCTCAATCCTATCCGCGGACTTCGCCCGGCTGGCCGAGGAAATCGCTCGCGTCGAGCGGGGCGGCGCTTCCATGTTGCACCTCGATGTGATGGACGGGCACTTTGTGCCGAACCTCACGATCGGCCCTCCGGTTGTCGAATCGGTGCGCAAGACAACCAACCTGCACCTCGACGTTCACCTCATGATCGAAAACCCCGACCGGTACGTCACACACTTTGTGGGGGCCGGGGCAAATTCCGTGTCGGTGCACTACGAGGCCTGCCGCCACCTGGATGGCACGCTGGAGATGATCCGGAACGCCGGGGCGATGGCCGGAGTCGTACTGAACCCAGCCACTCCGGTATCGGTTCTCGAGGACGTTCTGGCGGTGGCTGACTACGTGCTACTGATGAGCGTAAACCCGGGCTTCGGCGGCCAGAAGCTGATTCCGTATGTGCTGGACAAGGTGAGGCAGCTCGATCGGATGCGCCGGGACAGGCACTTGGCACTTCCGATTGAGATCGATGGCGGGGTGCACAAGGAAAACCTGGCGGAAGTCGTCAGGGCAGGGTGTGACTGGATCGTCACAGGGTCGGCTGTCTTTCACAGTCCGGACCCCGAGGGCGTGGTGCGGGAGATGCGTAAAATTGCGGAAGGCGCCACCACGGTCCAGTGCTAATAGTGCTACAAAGATAGGAACATCTATGGTTGGAAACGGTCTTCGCAATTTCGTGGTGGTGGGTGCGGTAGGGGTTCTGCTGACGGGGTGCGGCCTGCGCCGCCACAAGTACGACAATCCCATCACGAAAGATACGCAACAGCCCGATAAGGTGCTCTTCGACCAGGCGATCAACGAGATCGAGCACAGCCGGTTCGAGCGCGGGCGCCTCATCCTGCAGACCCTCATGAACACCTACGACACCAGCGAATACCTGGCCAAGGCCAAGCTCGCTGTGGCCGACTCCTGGTATCGCGAAGGCGGCGCTCACGGGTTCGCGCAGGCCGAAGCGGAGTACAAGGACTTCATTCTCTTCTACCCCAATATGGAAGAGTCGGCGGAAGCGCAGGAAAAGATCTGCAAGATGCAGTACAGCCAGATGGAGAAGGCCGACCGCGACCCCACCCACGCTTTGCGCGCCGAGGACGAGTGCCGGCAATTGCTGGTGCAGTTCCCGAATAGCAAGTTCGCGCCGGAAGCGCAGCAGATGCTGCGCAACGTGCAGGAGGTGCTGGCCGACAAGGAGTATCGGGTCGGCGTGTTTTACGGCCACAAGGGCAGCTTCCCGGCGGCCGCCAACCGCTTGCAGGCGCTCACCGATCAGTTCCCGCTCTACAGCCAGGCCGACGACGCGCTGTGGGACCTGGCGGCGGATTATCAGCACATGGGTGACCGCTTCGAGAACCAGCAGGCCGCGGCCTACACCAAGATCGTTCGCGATTATCCTCTGAGCGAGCACGTGGAAGAAGCCAAGGCGCGCCTGGAGGAGATGAAGCGTCCCGTTCCGGAAGCCGATCCGGTAGCGTATGCCCGGATGAAGTATGAGCTTGAAAACCGCACTGGCCGCAGCCTGCTCGGCAAGGCATGGGGACCGTTCAGCGGCAAGCCGGATACCAGCATGGCCGCCAAGTCGGGTAGCCCGCAGATGACCGGCTTCCGGCCCTCGATTCCCGTCAGCGTTCCGCCGGTAGCGGCGGGGACCACGGGTGTGACGGATGTGGGAGTCTCGGTGCCGACGGATCCTTCGGCGATCGATAAGAACCCGGACGCCCGGCTGAATTCGCCCGGCGCGGCCGGCTCCGGCACCAACGGCGCCGCGCCGGCATCATCCGGAACGGCCGCGGCCGCTCCGGCCAACGAGCCGCCGCCCCAGAACCACACGATGAGTCCGAAGAAGGTTAAGAAGCCCAAGGCAAAGAAGAAGTCCAAGCAGAAGGAGCAGCCGGCTACGGACAAGGCGCAGACCGCTACCAAACAATGAGCCGTATTCTGCTGGTAGACGACAGCCCGCATGCCCAGCGGATGGGTGAGCGCATCCTGACCGAGGAAGGGTATGAGGTCGTTACCGTCAGCAATGCCGATTCGGCGCTGATTCGTCTGGACGACGTGGATCCCGATGTGGTGCTTGCGGATACGGTGATGCCGGGGCGCACCGGATTCGAAATCTGCCAATACCTGAAACTGAGCCCCCGGCACAAGCATGTGCGGGTGATTCTGACCGCCGGCGTGCTCGAACCGCTTGACGAGGAGCACACCAGGCGGGTGGAAGCTGACGGCATTCTGAAGAAGCCGTTCGAAGCCAGCGCCTTGATCGCCGCGGTGAAGCCGCTGGCGGAGTCTGCCGCCAAGGCACGCGAGGATGTCGAGACCCCCGGAGCCAGGAGCCAGGCGCCGGAGACTCCCGCCCAGCTTGCGCCGTTCGTGGCCGTAGTGGACGCCGAGCAGGTGCGGGCTGCCGTCACGGTGGCGCTCGATGCGGCCATGGAGAAGATGGTCGATGAGATCACGCGGAGAGTGATGGTGGCGCTCAACACCAAGAAGTCCGTGCCTGAATCGGCCCCGGTGGTGCTGGAGCCGGCCCGGCCGAGCCTGCCTCCGCCCGCCCAACCCGTCTCCGAACCGGTGCGGCGCGTCAACCCCGTACGCCTGCGCAGCGGATCCATATTAGGATTAGGTTTGGCCCAGGGAGAGCCGGAGAGCTCCGACCCGCGGCCCCTCTGACAACCTATGCCTGACAACAGCTTCGACGTGGTCTCCAAGATCGAATTGCCGGAAGTGCTGAACGCCATCCAGCAGTCCCAGAAAGAAATCCATCAGCGCTACGACCTGAAGGATTCGCACTCGAATATCGAGCTCAAGGAGAAGGACAATAAGATCCTGCTGGCCAGCAAGGACGAGTTCAAGTTGAAGGCCGTGATCGACATTCTCGAATCCAAGCTGGTGAAGCGCCACGTTCCGCTGAAAGGCCTGTCCTACGGCGAGATCACGGCGGCCGCCGGGTCCACGGTGCGGCAGGAGATCACGCTGCA
This sequence comes from Bryobacterales bacterium, assembly GCA_963778675.1. GTDB lineage: Bacteria > Acidobacteriota > Terriglobia > Bryobacterales > Bryobacteraceae > CAWCDJ01. Next base: position 1,106,592 of record CAVZVI010000011.1, on the reverse strand, counting down.
GCAGGGCATCCCCACCGAGAAGGCGCGGGAAATCGTGAAGAAGATCAAGGACAGCAAGCTCAAGGTGCAGGCCTCGATCCAGGGCGATTTCGTGCGCGTCTCCGGGCGCGACCGCGACGTTCTGCAGTCGGTGATCCAACTGTTGCGCGACTCCGATTTCGGCATCGACATGCAGTTCACCAATTACCGCACGAACTGACGTGCCGCGGCGCATCGAATCGCACGACCTGGCCGGCCCGGCGGGACGCCTGGAGGCGCTGCTCGAAGAACCGGAAGATCGCGAGCCTCGAATGGCGGCGCTGGTGTGCCATCCCCACCCTCTCTACGGCGGGACGCTTCACAACAAGGTAGTCTTCCGGCTGGCGCGCGGCCTGCGCAAGGCCGGGATGGTGGTGCTGCGCTTCAACTTCCGCGGCGTAGGCCGCAGCCAGGGAGAGCACGGCAACCTGGCGGGCGAAATCGAAGATGCGCGCGCGGCGCTGGGTTGGCTGCGCGCGCGATACCCGGCGCTGCCCTTCGGCCTGGCGGGGTTCTCGTTCGGAGCGCGAGTGATCACCGAACTCGGCTGCGCGACCGCGGATCCGGCCTTCCTGCTGGCCGCCGGATTCCCGACCCGCTACGGTCCTGCCGGTTACCTGGAATCCTGCGCGATACCCAAGACGTTCGTCCAGAGCACCCACGACCAGTTCGGGCCGCGGACGGAACTGGAGTCGGCGTTCGAGCGGTTCGCCGAGCCGAAACGCCTGATCTTCATCGAAGCCGCCGACCATTTCTTCGCCGGCGCCCTGGATGCGCTGGAGAAGGCCGTGGAAACGGCTATCGCCTGAACCTCAGTTCCAGCTTGAAAGCCTCGAGCGCGTTGTAAACGATGGGGCAGTAGCAGGCGCGGTCCACGAACTGCCACATGCGGCTGGCAATCGACCCGCTGCCTCGCACCATGTGGGGAAAACGCTGGCATGTCTCGGGCCGGGCATCGTAGACCGTGCAGGTGGTGCCGTCCAGAAACACGCATCCGGCCTCTTCGGTGCGTTTGAGGATGCGGCCTTCCTCCTCGCTTTCCATTGTGTATTCCGCCAGGAATCGCTCCCGCGGAATCCGCAGGTGCTTCGCCAGGCGCTCTACGTCGCGCTCCGCGAGAACGGCCGTCGCCACCTTGCAGCAGTTGGCGCACTGGGTGCAATCGATCTGCTCCTCGACCCCCTCGGCGACGCGGCGCAGGATGCGGTCGGAGTGGTCGTGCGATTTCATGAAGCGGCGAAAACGCAGGTTTTCATCGCGTTTCTTCTCGCCTTGAATCCGGATCTGGACCAGGTCGGTGAGCATCCACTTCCAGCGTAGCCGATAATCGGAAAATGGATCGCCGTTCCTTTCTGCAGCAGGTTGCCGCGGCTGCCGCCTTTGCCCGCCCGGCGCGGGCCCAGATGCCCGATCTCGACGAGGCTACCTTCGCCGACCTCTCGAAATTCACAGCAAGCCAGCTCACGGAGTACTACATCGCGCGCATCCGGGAGCTAGACGCCCTCACGCGGGCCGTGGTGGAGTTGAATCCGGATGCCATGAAGATCGCGGCGGACCTGGATCGCGGCGCGAAGCGCGGGCCGCTGCACGGGATGCCGGTACTCATCAAGGACAACATCGATACCGGCGACAACATGAAGACCACGGCCGGCTCCCTGGCGCTGGTGGATGCGCCGAAACCGGCGGACGCCGCCGTGGTGGCGAGGCTGCGCGCGGCAGGCGCGGTCATCCTGGGGAAAACGAATTTGAGCGAGTGGGCGAACTTTCGCGGCACCCACTCCATCAGTGGGTGGAGCGGCCGCGGCGGCCAGACCCGGAATCCGTATGCCCTTGACCGCAGCCCGTGCGGGTCGAGCTCGGGCTCGGGCGTCGCGGCTTCGGCCAACTTCTGCGCCGCCGCCGTCGGGACCGAGACGGACGGTTCTGTGGTCTGTCCGTCGTCGATCAATGGCCTGGTAGGGATCAAGCCGACCGTGGGGCTGATCGGCGGCCGGGGCATCGTTCCCATCGCGCACAGCCAGGATACGGCCGGGCCGATGGCGCGCACCGTTCGCGATGCCGCGATTCTGCTGGGCGCCATGGCGGAAGGACCGAAGGCGCTGCCGGACTACACGAAGTTTCTGGACCCCGGAGGCCTGCGGGGCGCGCGCCTGGGGGTGGCCCGCGAATTCTTCGGAATCACCGCCGAAACCGATCGCCTGATGGATGAGGCGATCGCCGAGATGAAGCGGCAGGGTGCCGAGATCATCGACCCTGCCGGCCTCCCTTCCCACGGCAAGGAGGGCGATTCCGAAATGGAGGTGCTGCTCTACGAGTTCAAGGCCGATCTCAACGCCTACCTGGAAAACCGCGGCACCGGTCTGACACTCGAGAAGCTGATCCGTTTCAACGAGCAGCATCGCGAGAAAGAGATGCCTTACTTCGGGCAGGAGTTGTTCCTGCGTGCTCAGAAGAAGGGCCCGCTTACCGACCCCGCCTATCGCAAGGCGCTGGCCGTCAACCAGAGGACGGCGCGCGCCCAGGGCATCGACGCAGTCGTGAAGGAGCACCGCGTGGATGCGATGATCGCGCCTACGGCGGGGCCGGCCTGGTTGATCGACTTCGTGAATGGCGACCACGATACGGGCGGATCCACGGGTCCGGCGGCTCGCGCGGGATACCCCGACATCACCGTGCCCGCGGGATTCGTCCGCGGGTTGCCGGTGGGGATCTCGTTCTTCGGGCCGGCCTGGAGCGAGCCGGTGCTGCTGAAGTTGGCCTATGGCTTCGAGCAGGCAACCAAGGCACGGAAACCGCCGAAGATGCTGCCGAGCCTGGCGGGGTAGCGGCGCGCCTTCGGCGCGTGGGCAGGCCGTGAGACCTACCCTACAAAAAAAGCGAGGGATTTCGCCAGGAAGGGCTTCATCTCGAGCCGCGGGACGACCGCGTCGAGCATGCCGTGCTGGAGCAGGAATTCGGACCGCTGGAATCCCGCGGGCAGCTTCTGGCGGATGGTCTGCTCGATGACGCGCGGGCCGGCAAAACCGATGAGCGCGCCGGGTTCGGCGATGTTCAGATCGCCCAGCATCGCGAAACTGGCGGTCACGCCGCCGGTGGTGGGGTCGGTCAGCACACTGAGAAACGGCAGCCGTGCCTCGTCGAGCCGCATAAGCCCGGCGGAAACCTTGGCCATCTGCATGAGGCTGACGGCACCCTCCTGCATACGGGCTCCGCCCGATGCCGAAACGATGATCAGCGGGGCGGATTCGGCGAGCGACCGCTCGATGGCTCGCGTGATCTTTTCGCCGACTACGCAGCCCATGCTGCCGCCGATGAAACGGATGTCCATCACGCACATCTGGACGTGCCGCCCGTCCAGCTTGCCGGCTGCGGCGATCAGGGCATCACTGAGACTGGTGGCCCGCTGCATCGATTTCAGCCGCTCGCCGTAGGGCTTGCTGTCGTGGAAGCAAAGCGGGTCCGAAGAGGTCAACTGGTCGTCGAAAGTTTCGTAGACGCCATCGTCCAGCAGAAGCTTGAGGCGCGCCGTGACGTCCATCCGGAAATGATGGCCGCACTTCGGACACACGCTCCAGTTGTTTTCCAGATCCTTCTTCCAAATGATCTGGCGGCATCCATCGCATTTCTGCCAGAGCCCCTCGGTGCGGACGCGCCGTTCGCCGTTGCCCGGCTTCGGTAACTTCTCTGCGGCGGATTGATCCCGCTTAAACCACGACATTCAGACTCAACGTTAGCGCGGGTAGGGATGGCCCCGCAACGTGGCGAAAGCCCGGTAGATCTGCTCGGCGAGCATGGCGCGGGCCAGTTCGTGCGGGAAGGTCATGGCGGAAAGCGACAGCAGCAGGTCGGCCCGCGCTGCCCATCCGGCCGGAAGCCCGTCGTGCGCCCCGACCAGGAAGACCAGGTCGCGGCCTTCCATCCCGGCTTTGGAGAGCATCCCGGCGAAGGCGGCGGAATCGAGCGCCTTGCCCGCGGGGTCGAGGAATAGCTTGCGCGCCGTGGGATGCTTGGACCACAGGTCCATACGGCCGGGGCGGATCTCGCGCATTTCGGCGGGACAGTAGCGGCTTGCCCGCGTTACGAAGTCCTCGGCGATGGCGTTGGCGTGCGGATCTTTGGGTTTACCAATGTAATACAGGAAAATTTTCACTCGGCCGGAATCCCGACCGTCTTGGCGCTGCGCCAGAGGCGCTCCAGCCCGTAGTAGTCGCGCGCCTTCGGCGAGAAGATGTGGACCAGCAGGTCTCCATAGTCGGCAAGCACCCATTCCGCCTGGTTGTAACCTTCCACACTGATCGGCAGTTCCCTGGCCTGGTGCTTCATCTGCAGCCCCACTTCATCGCTGATGGCCTGGATCTGCCGCTGGTTGGCGCCAGTGCAGATGACGAAATAGTCCGCGAACGAAGTGATCCCCGTCAAATCGAGCACGGTAATATCCGTCGCTTTTTTGGATTCGGCCGCGCGCACCGCAATCACCCAGGTAGGACTCTCGGACGTTTCGACTTCAGAAGTCTGTTTCAGGTCAGCCTTGCTCAGAAGTTACTCCCCTGTCCGTATCGTACTACAGGGCGCGGACGAAGGGCTGCCAGTCAATAGCCCCTGGCGGTCAATCCGCCATCCACCACCAGGCATGTGCCGGTGATGAAGCGGGCGGCGTCGGACGCCAGGAAAAATACAGCCTCGGCAACCTCCTCGGGCGTTCCGATGCGGCCCGCCGGATGCCACCACGCAATTCGCTCGACCGTCTGTTCCCATTCCTCCGGGCCGGCCAGCGACCGGCGGAGCAGCGGCGTGTCGATATAGCCGGGGCAGACCACGTTGACGCGGATGCCATCGGGCCCGTGATCGACTGCCATAGCCCGCGTCAACCCGGTCATTCCCGCCTTAGCCGCATCGTAGGCGGGGCAGTTCGGCCAGGAAACCGTGGCGTGCACGGAAGATATGTTGACGATCGCGCCGCCCCTGCCGCGCATGTGCGGGATGGCGTACTTCGAGCAGAGGAAGACGCTGCGGAGGTTGACGGCGATCTGGCGGTCCCATTGGTCCGCCGAGAGTTCCGGAACCGCGCCATGGATTTCGATGCCGGCGTTATTCACCAGCACATCGAGGGCGCCGAACTCGGAAACAACCTGCTGGACAGCCGACCGGACAGCAGATTCGTCGGATACATCCGTTCGGAGTGCGATGGCCCGCCCGCCGGGCGCCGGCTCATTCACGTCGAGGATCGCTACCGCGTATCCGGCACCGGCCAGGCGGGTGACAACCGCCGCTCCGATTCCGGAGGCTCCTCCAGTAACGATGGCGGCCTTCTGTTGGCTCATGATCCTTTTCCAGGCTAACAGGCTTGAGCTATCATCGACTGCATGCCGAACCGACGAGATCTTTTCAAGTTGACCGCACTAAATGCCCTGGTCGCGATGGCCGATGACAAGCTGCCGAACGCCACACGCGGGGCCGGCCAGGCGCACGTGACGCACGAGGCGTTCGGAGACATCGCCGTCTATTTCGACGGGCCGACCGGCCAGCTCAGCGCGATGACCGCCGGCAGCCTGCGGCTGAAGCCCGGCATGGAGCCCCACCCGCCTCACCAACATCCCGAGGAGGAGATCATGGTGGTGACCGAGGGAACCGGCGAAATCTCGATCGACGGCAAGGTGACCCAGGTCGCGAGCGGATCGATGATGTTCTGCGGCGGCGGAACGCTGCACGGGATCGTGAACACGGGCAAAACGCCGCTGCTCTTTTACTACTACAAGTGGAAGCGTTGACCTACGGGCGCGACCGGCGCGAGGGCCTCGCCGGGTAGGGTACGTCCCATCCCTTGGCATCGCCCCAGAGGACGCGGTTCAAGGTGTCTTCGGGTGCCTCGTCGATGTCGCGGAAGTTCATCTTCAGCGATTCCTTTGCCGCCCACAATTGCCGCCCGGAGAGCGCGCGGAGCGGCGGATTCATTTCGTCGAGCGGCTGCTTCGGCACGATGTGTTTGTAGGGAGCGGTGTCGGCCTGCGCCGTGAAAATGCTGGTCATGGGGCGCGCGGCTTTCAGGAAGCGGGTTTTCGCTGGAATGCCGAAGATCGCCTGGATCGTCCGCACCATGCTTTCGTGGTTGTAGTTGTTCGAGTCCACGGCATCGCGCTTGACGAACGGACCGATGGCTAGCGCGACGGTGCGGTGGCCGTCGACGTGGTCCACGCCGTCCTGCGCGTCGTCTTCCACGACGAAGATCAGGCTGGTCGGCCAGAAGCGGCTTTTCGAAATCCCCTCCACGATGCGCCCGAGTGCGAGGTCATCGTCCGCCACCATGGCGCGAGGCGACGGAGACCCCGGGCGCGTGCCGTTGGTGTGGTCGCTGTTGAGCGTCAGGATGTTGACGTGCGGTAGCTGGCCGGTCTTTTCGTGCTCGCCCAGGTCGCGCAAGAACTCCTCGGCGCGCAACTGGTCGGGAATGCTGGTGGAGTTATTGGGATACCGCTGGTCGCAGAACGGCTGCAGTGCAGGCACTCCGCTGCGCGAGCCCACGGCGGCCTGCCACTTGCCTTCCTTGTATAACTCGAGGTACTCGTTCCAGCGGAGCAGTTTGTCCTCGTTCATGTCCACAGCGCTTTGCGTGCTGGGATCCCACTTCGCGGGAAGCTGGAACTCGCCATAGATGCGAACGCTGAGCGGCTTGGCTCCGCTTTGCCAGAAGAAACCGGCGGGAGTGAGCATCAGCGGGTCGCTCTCGTTCCAGGCGTAGCCACGCGGGGAGGCGGCGAAGGCCCGCTCCACGTAGTCGCTGACGAAGGCCTGCATGAGCCACTGGTGGCCGTCGAAGCTGATGGCGCCGCCGGTGTAGAAGTTGTCGAGAAGGACGTAGTGCTCCGCCAGCGCGTGATGATTGGGCGTGATCTCCCGCCCGTACATCACGAGTTTCGGGTCGCCGTTGCCCTTGGAGATGTCGCCGAATAGCTGGTCGTAGGTGCGGTTCTCTTTGACGATCAGGAACACGTGCTGAATGCCCAGGGAAGGCAGGTTCGCAATTCCGCCGGCGGGCTCGTAGACCGGGCTGTTGGCCGCCTTCACCTCGCGCGTTCCGGCGGTTAATTGCAGCGGAGTCGGCGCCGGGATCCTCTCGAGCGATCCTTCGTATTGCTTCGAATTGAAGGTGCCCTTTTTGTCCGCGGTGTTGCCCATTCCTTTGATATTGAGCACGCGCAAGTCGCCTTCGCGGCCGATCGCCACCGCCGAGGGGAACCAGGCGGTAGGCATCGCGCCCTCGACCTTCCATTTTCCGCCGGATTCGTGCGCCACCGCGATGGCATTATTGCCTCCGCACGCGATGTACAGAGTCTTCGAATCGTCTGCAAACACTCCGGCGATCGGCATGCTGCCCATCGTGCCCTCCGGAATCGCCGGCACCTTTAACTCCGAAGTCGCCAGCGAGGCCGTCTGAACGAACGTCACCGAGTCGGAATGCCCGTTCATCACCGCGAGGATCTTGCCGTCCAGGCTGAGAGCGACTTGCGAAGGCCCGAGCCCGACCCTGACCTCTCGCACCGCGGCTGTTTTGGCATCCATCACGCTGACGGTGCCGGTTGTGGCTGCGCCGGTAACCGGGTCGGTGACGATCGGCGTGCCGCTCGAATGAGCTATGGTATCGCCCGGTTCGGACCTGCGCCCGCCCCGGTTCGTGACAAAGACCTTCCCGCCGGTTACCGCGACGGCGAACGGGGCGACTCCGACTTCGACTTCCTTCACCACTTCGCGCGAGGTGGCATCGACCACCGCCAGCGTGTTGTTCCTGCTGAATGCGACATACGCCAGTTTGCCGTCCGGGGAGAAGGCGATGCCGGCGGGAACGGGGTGGCCCTTCAGCGCGATGCGCTCGGGCGTGCCCGGCATGCCGATATCCGAAATCGGCGTGACCAGGATGTCGTCCGGTCCGTTGCGTGACGTCTCGCTGGCCCATAGTTCCCGGTCGCCGGGGCGGAAGGCGATGCCGGCGTAAGAGGTCGAGCGCGTTCGGACCTCCGCGATCCGTGTCCCCGTGGAGCCGTCGAGGAGCAGCACGCTCCGCCAGTCCAGCACGGCCAGAAGACGCTTCTGCGAATCGAATGCCATATCGACCGGGCGTCCGGCGATCATGCTCTGCTCGCCCCACGGGCGGAGCAGTTGGTTGGTGGGAACCAGGTAGTATCCCGCGGCCTGTTTGCCAAGCCGGGCAGTGGTTGTGATTGCTGTGAAGACGCCGGCCTCTTGTGCCACTAGGGCGGCTCCGGCCAGCAGGATTCCGCAAACGATGGGAGTGCGCATGGAAACACTCAGCATACCGCCAACATACTACAATAGGGTGAATGCGTTTGAATCTTGGCCTGACGCTGCTGGTGTGCGCTCTTGGTGTCTCCGCGCAAACCGGCGACTCTCCCGAGCTGATCCGGGCGAAGGCCGATGTCGAGAAGTTGCGCGCCCTCGTGGCGGCCGGCGCCGCGCCGCGCCGCGACCTGGAAAAGGCGGAGGATCGGATCGCCGATGCCGAAGACGAGGCATTCCTTCGCAAGACGCTCTACGGCTCGGACCTCACCGCCGAGCAGGCCGACGACATGATCGCCGCGACGGGCCGCCGATTCGAGCGGCGCGAGAAGGCCTACGACGAAGCCAGGAAGCTTGTGGACGCCGGGGTTGCCCCCGAGCTTTCGCTCGACACCTACATCCGGGATCTGGACATGGCGCGAAAAGAGTGCGAACTGGCCGATTCGCGCGCCAAATTGACGCAGGAGATTGCAGCCATGGCGCGCGCCGAGGAGGCTCTCGAAACGCGTCTGGCGGAGCAGCCGTCGGAGGCTCCGGAAATGGCTGAGCGATACGACGGCGACGGTGTCTTCACGTCCGCCACCTTCACACGCGTCGAAGCGGCTTTCGAACAGCACTTCGGCAAGCCGATGCCGGTGAGCGCCATGGGCGAAACCGCGGTTCACCGTGCCCTCGGATTCGACCATCGCGGCCGTGTGGATGTCGCCATCTATCCGGACACCCCCGAGGGAGTCTGGCTGCGCGATTACCTGACTTCGAACCACATTCCTTATTTCGCCTTCCGGCACGCCGTGCCCGGCAAAGCCACCGGGGCTCACATCCATATCGGCCCCATGAGCACGCGCCTTAAACTCGGCGGATAATAAGAACTTCCATGACCGATCCGAATTTGAGGGTGCTGATCTCTGCCGAGCAGATCCAGGCCCGCATCCGCGAGCTCGGGGAGCAGATTTCCCGCGACTATCCCAATGGCAACCTCCACATGATCTGCATTTTGAAGGGCGCCTGCTTCTTCCTGACCGACCTGGCGCGCGCCATGAAGCGCGACGTGTTCGTGGACTTCATGGGCATCTCGACTTACGGCAAGGGGAAAACAAGCTCCGGAGAGGTGAAGGTCACCAAGGACCTCGACATTTCGCTCGAAGGCGCTGATGTTCTGATCGTGGAAGATATTGTGGATAGCGGCGTGACGCTGAATTACCTGCTGCACGTTCTCGAACAGCGCAAGCCCCGGTCGATCCGCATTGTCGCGCTGCTCGATAAGCCCGAGCGCCGGCTGAGGCCGGTCAAGGTGAGCTACGTTGGCTTCCAGATTCCCGACCGGTTTGTGGTGGGCTACGGCCTGGACTACGCCGAGAAGTATCGCAACCTGGATGCGGTCTGCGTGCTGGAAGAAACGGGAGGCGAGGGGCGCTAACGCAGCTTTGTCGCCGGGTCTTCCGTTACCTCGATCGCCTTTATGGACGCATAGTTAATCACTGGCGAGAACGAGAGCTGCAGCTTACCCTGCGCATTGGGCTGGAGATTGTGAAAGGTACGGGTGACCGCCTGGAACGGCTTCGCTTCCTTCAGGATGTCATAGTCCGCCAGCAGGATCGTACCGTTGCAGGAGACATTGAAGACCCGGGAGCCGATACCGCCCTTGCGTAGCGGCTCCGCGTGAGGATCCCAGAAAGTCTCCGCGAAGTAGAGCGTCACCGCATAACGGCCCGGAGGCACCGGGATGGAGTAGAGGAAGTTGCCGTAGCGTTCGTCGGAGTAAAGATCGGGATCCGGCGTCCCGAATACCTCTCCCCTGTGGGTCGCGAGCCGTCCCCCGATGTAGTAGTCATCCGGGTTCCAGATGTTGCCGGCATGATCGGTAAACGAAGAATCGCCGGCATGAATCCGGATGGGTAAGACATGGCCGGGCGTCCCGGGCACCAACTCGATGGCATTGAGGAACGGGGGGCCCATTACCGCCTGAAACCTCAAATGGACAAGCCCATCCGCCGCCGGCGTGATGTCCCGGAAAGCGCGTACATCTACGGGGGACACGCCCGAATCGGTGACCACATCGAAGTCCTGAAGCAAGGGCGCGCCGTTCACAGTGACCGTAAAATGCCGCTCATTCTCGCCGCCCTCGTTTCCGACATCGTTACCTTCGCGAAACGTAGGCTCGGCAAAATGGAGCCACAACTCGTAGGATCCCGGGGCCGCTGGTATGTCATAACTGAAATCGCCGTAGCGCATGAACCGGTAAAGGCTGGGGTCCGGAGGCTTTCCGAAAAAGTCCGGCGGCCCGGGCTCCGCGGCGCCTCCCTGAAAGAACTGGTCGGCGCTCCAGGGCCGGCCGGCCCGATCGATATACGGCTGGGGACTACCGGCAAGGATGCGGATTCCTCTGGTCGATAGCACGGCGGGGACCGCCGGGACCCGCTGGACGGGCCGGGGTGTGGGGGGACTCGGCTGGACGCCTCGCCGGGAGGACCCCAGGGCGCCCCCGAGTATGAATGCCAGCAGGGACGCCCCTCCGGCGATCAGAATCAGGCGCAGATCGAAACGGCGGCGCGGCGCCGGTGCTGCCGGTGCCGCCGGAGCCTCGCGCGGTTCCGGTCCACGCCCGATGAAGTGCGGGACGTAGCTACCGGGCGAGAGCTCAACCACCACCCGGTCGTGGGAGCCTTGCGAGGCGTAATACTTCGCAAGCCCCTGTCTGAGGCGGTGAGCCTCCACCCGGACAATAGCGTCCTTCTTATCATCGAATTCGGAAGTCCGCCCGAAGACTTCCAGTGCAATCGTGGACTCCTTGATTTCGTCCTGCCGCCCCAGCAGAACCATATTGCACAGATACTCCAGGAGTTCGACGCGACGGTGTGATTGCGCAAACTGGCTGGAATGACGAATGGCCCGGATTTCATCCCTGACCTCCGCAACGGAGATCGGATCGCTATTGCCCTGCTGCATCCAAAAGGCATTATAGATCCGTTACTACCGTTACACAATCGCTTCTAACCTTTTGAGACTACAGCGGTCGAACCGTTACGAAACGGCAAACCCCTGGCATGTCGAGGCGCCACTCTGTATATTCTTCGTGAATCCCGTCTCGCTTTCTGACCAGACCGCTAGCGCATAGAGACGATCCGAAGCGGCCAAGGCACGTCGGCGAAAAAGCGGGCAATTGAAGACTGGTGGAGTTGGGCAATAGAGCGGTTCCCTGTAGGAACCGGGAAGGGGTCTAAATGAAGAGTTGGTTTTCTTACACTTCGGCGTGTATTGTCGGCCTTCTCCTGATGTTCGCCTCGACTGGCGCGGCGCAGGATTATCGCGGGCGCATTGAAGGCTTGGTTACAGATCAAAGCAAAGCAGTGATCGCCGGGGCGACCGTGACGCTGCTGAATGTCAACACCGGGGTCAAGGTAGTTCGGCAAACCAGTGACACAGGCCTGTACCTGTTCGATTTGGTCGACCCTGGCACATATTCAGTGACAATCGAGTCGGCTGGGTTCAGCCGCTTCATTCAAGAAAATATTGTGGTTCAGACGCGCGGCGATGTCACCGTGAACGCCACGCTCACGCCGGGGGCGGTGCAACAAAGCATCACAGTCGATGAGACGCCCGCGGCGGTGGAGTTCAACTCCGCCAACAAGGAACTCACCATCGATTCGAAGTTGGCGGAAGAAGTGCCGCGAATCGACCGCAACCCGTTCAAACTAACGTTGATCGCCCCGTCGGCGGTCAATACGCGCGGTGAGATGCAGCCGTACCACTCCTGGTCTGCCAACAGCGTGGACTTGGGCGGCGACACCAACCTGAAGAACGATCTCGAAGTGGATGGAATGCCCATCGGCATGGGCCAGAAGAACACCACGCCGCCCAACACCGATGCCGTGCAGGAAGTCATCGTCTCCACCAACAGCGTGGATGCGGAGTCGGGCCACAGCGCGGGTGGTGCGATCACGATAACCACCAAATCCGGCACCAACGAATTCCATGGCACCGGCTTTTACGTGGGCCGCTATCCCTGGCTCAGCGCGGAAGCCGACCGCACGCGGTTCAGCGAGAATTCCCAACGGCAGAACATGTTCGGGGGCACTTTGGGCAACCCGATCATAAAGAACAAGCTGTTCAACTTCTTCTCGATTGAGGATTGGAAGGTAGGCTACCCGAACAGTTATGTCCGGACCGTGCCGACCGCCCTTCAGGCACAGGGCGATTTCTCGCAGACTCTCAATATCGCTGGCGGCCAGGCGACGATTTTCGATCCGTGGACGTCGGTGTTGAACGCAAACGGGTCGGTGACCGTTCAGCCGTTCGCCGGCAATGTGATTCCGCAGAGCCGCATGGATCCGCTGGCGGCCAGCCTGATGAAACAGTTCTGGGCGCCCAACAATGCCGGCATCAATATTACCGGTGCGAACAACTACCTGAAGGGCTACAACGAGAAGTACGGATACTACAACTTTTCGGAGCGGGCCGACTACAACATCAATGATAAGTGGAAGGTCTTCGGACGTTTAGCCCACTACAATACCACCGATATCGCCGGCAACCCGACGCCTAACAATTCCGAACTCTACGTCCCGACGGGTACCGCGAGAGCGGCCTGGAACGCGGGCGGCGATGCCATCTGGACCATCAACCCGCGCACGGTGGCGGAATTTCGTGGTGACTGGCACAAGCTTCTGGATGCCTACGTTTCCACGCCCCTCGGTTCGAGCGGCTGGGGATCGATCTGGCCGAACAACAACTGGTACGCCCCGTACCAGACAGCTTCCGTCGGCGCGCCCGTCTATTTCCCCGACATGAACATCGGCGGACAGGGGTTTGGCGGCGGTGGTTTCTACTGGAACCAGGCGCCTAAGGGGGAAGCAGTGTCCGCCAAGATCGCGCAGCAAAGAGGCTCGCACTATATCAAAGTCGGCTTCGAACAGCGCGAAAGCTACGGGCTCAGCTACGTGTCGAGCACGTCGAATTTCTATTTCAACCAGGCTTTGACGGCCAACACGTTCAACAATCCCGATACCTTGCACTATGGCAATGCGTTCGCCACGTTCCTGCTGGGCGCCCTGGATGGCTCCTCGCAAATGATCGGCGGCCCGGTTCCGGACGCGCACGTGAAGTTCTACGGCATGTATATCCAGGACGACTGGAAAGTGTCGCCGAGAATCACGTTGAACCTGGGTCTCCGGAACGAGTACGAGACGCCGATTTACGATCCGCAGCACAACTTCTCGCAGGGGTTGAACCTTTCGGCGCCGGTGCCGGAAATGCAGGCGAACCCTCCGGCCATGCCGGCAGCGGCCACCGACATTGTGGGTAACAACTTCTACCACTTCACAGGTCAATGGGCGTTCACCAGCAGCAGCCATCCGGGTATGTTTAATGCGCAGAAACTGGCGCTGCAGCCCCGCGTCGGTCTGGCTTACCGCATCAACGATAAGACGGCTTTCCGGTTCGGCTACGCGCGATACCTGACCCCGTACGAGATGAACATCGCGCTGGCGCCGGTCTCCGGATATGAAACCGTAGGGTTCCTCGAGCCGCCGTTCCTGGGGATGACGGGCTATCAGAACACGCTGGCGCCGCACCAGGGCGTGCCGCAGCAAACCATCAACGATCCGTACCCGGCCGCGACCAATCCACTGCTGCCCATCCTCGGAAAGGGCTACGGCGGCAATCTCGGACGCGGCGGCCAGCCTCTGCTGTGGTACAACCCGAACCAGCAGAAAGCTCGCAATGACCGCTTTAACTTCAATATTCAGCGCCAGCTTGTCGGCCAGATCGTGGTTTCGGGAACCTACTTCCTGAACATCGGCAACCAACAGTACACCAAGGCGTTGAACCAGATCAACCCGCAACTGGAGGTGCAGTATCAGAACCAGTTAAACACGCAGGTTGCGAATCCCTTCTATCACTACCTGAACCAGACCTTGATGCCGGGTCCGCTGTACAACCAGCAGACCGTTTCGTTAGGGTCTTTGCTGGTGCCGTATCCGCAGTACGGCGGGTTGTACGAGTTGGGCGACCTGGGCGCCGGCGAACGGTATCAATCGGTCGAATTGAAAGCGCAGAAGCAGTTCAGCAAGGGCTATAACTTCCTGGTGTCGTATGTGTACATTCGGGAAAAGGCACAGACCAACGGCTTCCTGAACGGCGGCGTTTTCAACGACCAGCAATGGTACGCGAATCAGCTCGTCTGGCAGGACAGCAACCAGCCGCATCACCGGTTCAACATCGCCGGCACTTGGGAATTGCCGGTGGGCAAGGGCAAGCATTTTCTCGGTAGCGTACCCAGGGCGGCGGATGCCATCGTGGGAGGCTGGGAGGTCGCCGGTCTCTGGACGTTCATGTCCGGTGATTTCCCGCAGTTCGGCAACATGATCGTGACCGGGAACCCGTGCATCTCCAATCCGACTCCTCAGCACTGGTTCAATACCTCTGCGTTCTCCCCGCTACCCCCCAACACCTATGTTCTGCGTACCAATCCGCGGCAATATGGGTGCCTGACGGGCCCGAAATTCTGGACCCTGGATGGCAACCTGACCAAGAAATTCAGCATTACCGAGAGAGTTCACGCGGAGCTGAAGATCGCGGCTTACAACGTCACCAACCGGCTGAACCGGGGCGATCCGGATACGAACGTTCAATCTTCTACGTTCGGTCAGGCCCTCTACCAGGGTTCTCCGGGCGGTATCTTCGGTGCACAGGGAGCCACCTACGGCAACCAAAGCGGCCGCCAGGCGGAGCTTGGGTTAAAGTTGATATTCTAGCGAGGCTCCAAGAAGGGGACCGGCTCGAATTTCGCGGGTATTGCGAAACTTCGTGCCGGTCCCCTTTTTGCCTTTTGCGCCATCCTACCGCGAGTAATTTTGCGGCGCATATAGAATCCGCAGTACGCTCCGCACATACTGCTCGTCCGTGAGTCCTTCGACGGCTTCCGCCGGGAACATTACCAGCTCCTGGAAATAGTGGGCGAGATCGCCGAACAGTCTGACACGAGCCTGCGGCTCGTAGCCTTCCCGCTGCGACAGAGCGCGAACCGCCATGCCTACGGCTTCGGGGTTTGCCGCGGCCCTCAGCCGGGCCGCCAGATGGGGATACGCGGTGAGCGAGTTGTATTTGGCCGGTGCGATGTGCTCCAGGTCCGGCTGCTGCCGCGGACGTTCCCGCGCTACCACCGTATTGGCGGCGAGGTCGCCGAGCCGCTGGCACTTGCGGGTCACCAGGGCCGTGACGCCGCCAACCAGGTAAGGCAGCGGCAGCATATCCACCAGCCTAACCAGGTTGCGGATCGCGATCTGTGAAAACTGCAGTCGCAGTCCTTGTGCATCGACCACGCGCAGGCCGAACAGCCGCTTGCCGATGGTCTGACCGCGCCAGCGCCATTCGAGCAGAATCCCGTAGGCGAGTGAGAGGAAGAAGTAAAGCGCGAGAGCGAACGCCGAGGCCCAATCGGGGTTAACCGCGCCGAACGTCTCGCCCACCTTGCCCAGCAGGTAGCCGGCGGTGGCGATAGCCGCGAAATCGACGGACCAGGCCAGCGCCCGGGCGGCCGGCGTGGCCAGCTCGTATGAGAAGACCACGCCTTCCGGGGTCTCGATGGCGAGCAACCTCATTCGCGCCCCGCCAGGCCGAGAAATGCAGTGAGCGCGGCCAGCTCGCATACCCCGAATCCGATTTTCAACCCATAGGGTAAGACCGGCTGGTGATACTGCGAGACGAAGGACTCGACTACTCCCGCCCATACCAGCATCACGGTGGCGCCGGCCACGATCGCCAGCAGGTCGTGCCCAACGGCGCGAAAGCGCTCCGTGCGCGGCGCGTGGTTTCCCCAGCCGATCAGCGCGCCGGCCAGCAGCAGGCCGGCCTGGCCGCCCAGCAGGATCGCGGGAATCTCGATCGATCCATGCGGCAGGAGCCAGCCCGCCAGGAACGTAGCCTGGCCGCCCGCGATGTAGTCCGCGGCCACCGCACCGAGGATCGCGCCGTTGAAGAACAGCAGGATCACGGTACCGGCGCCCCACGTCATGCCGAGCGCCATCGCCAGGATGGTCACCCGGATGTTGTTGGTCATCAACTGCGCGGAAAACGTCGCCTTGACGCCCTTGAGCCGGTCTTCTTTCGCGTGTTCCTCCCGCGCCACGCGCTCGGCGGGCGACTGCATCAAGCCGGGGAAGGGTAGGAGTACGGCCTTGGCGCGCGGGTCCTGGCGCACGGCGAACCAGCCGAAGGCACAGCCGAGCAGCGTGATCCCGGCAGCCAGTTGAAAGGCGCCGAGATGGCGGCGGAAGGCGCGCGGAAACGCGAGGACCAGCTTTCGCCATTCGATGCGCAGCGGGGCGCGTGTCTCGTGGATTTCGCTGTAGGCGCGGGAAACCAGGGAGGCGAGAAACTCGCGCAACCGCGGCTCGGTGGAGAAGGTGTCCAGGCGGGCGAGGTCAGCCGAGGACCGCTCGTAGAGATAATGCAGGCGCTGGATCTCCGGCACCGTCAGGCGGCGCTCGGGATCGTCTTCGATCTGCCGGAGGGCGCGCTCGAGCTCTTCCCAATAGGGCTTCTCCGCGGCGGCGAAACGCGCCAGGTCGATAATCACAGCGCCTGCCTCCGTTTCACTTCGAGGTACGCGGCCGTAACCTGGGTCTTGATGCGGTCCGGTGTCACGAGCGAGAGTTTCACGCCGCGATGCGCGAGTGCGATCTGCAGCTTGCGCATGCGGTTCCAGAGCATCTGCCCGGCCAGACCCTGGTATAGCGAATCGAGATCCGCCGGGGGTTCGCCGCTGAACAGCGGCCGCATGGCGGCGGTCTCGGTGACGTTGACCAGCACCAGGTGGCGGCGTGCCACCAGCGGGACCTCGCGCTCGAAAGTCTCGGCCAGCAGCGCGTCGTCGAGCGATGTGAAGAAGACCAACAGGCCGCGACGCCGCAGGTTGAGCTGCAGGCTGGTAAAGACTTCGCTGAAATCGGGGCTCACGCGCTCGGCGCGCAGGTTATAGATCGTTTCACGGCAGAGGCGGAAGTGGTCCATGCCGCTGTGCGCGCGCACGAAACGGTGCGTACGGTCGCTGAAGGTGACCAGCCCGAAGCGGTCGCCCTGGCGCTCGGCCACCAGCGCGAGATGCAGGGCGGCGTCCACGTAGCTGTCGAGAATGCCAGGGCGCGCGGAGAGGCGCGAGGAATCGATCACCGCGTAGACTTCCTGGGCGTGCTCGATGCGGTAGAGCTTGACGATGGGGAAGGCGCGGCGGGCGGTAGCCTTCCAGTGGATATCCTCGAAGCTGTCGCCGGGCAGATAGTGGCGCAGGTTCTCGAACTCGCGCCCCTTGCCCACCTGGCGGCGCAGGCGGAAGCCGGGGTCGGCCGTCTTGAGAAACAGCGCAGCGGTGGCGCGGTCGCGCAGGTTGGGGTAAACGCGGAGGGTGCAGTCGCAAGGGCGGGCGGCGCGCACGGCCCACAAGCCGAATGGGGATGCGGTCTCCACGTGGATCCGGCGGAGCAGGTGGTCGCCGCGCGACGTGCCGGTGCAGGGCCAGTCGATGCGGGAGTCGCCGGGCGGCGACGGAGATGTCGCGCACGAGTTCGGGAGATTCGATGCCCTCGGGCAGTCGGCGCGGCCAGGCGGAGCCGCAGGGCGGAGTCACTGTGAAGGGTAACCGGCAGCGCGGCCGGGACGTTCTTGGTGAGGCGCAGAACCTCGGGGAGGGAAACGGAGACGCGCTCGAGAAGCCGGCGGCCGCGGATGAGGTCGAGGATCGCAATTGCGGCGCAAATAGTCAGCACGGTACCCGACGGCAACACCCAGCGCTGGTCCATCCCCGCTATGGTCAGCGCAGGTAGCCCTACCACGGCCGCGAGCCATATGAGGCGAATTTGTGGGGCAGACCTCCTGGTCTGCCCATGCGCAGGCAGGGAGGCCTGCGCCACTTCCTTCTTCATCGCGGCACCGGAACCTCATGCAAAATGCGCTCCAGCACCTCGGAGGCGCGCACGCCTTCCAACTCCGATTCGGGACGCAGCAGCAACCGGTGCTCGATCACCGGAAGCGCCACCGAACGGATGTCGTCGGGGCTGACGAAATCCCGGCCGGCCAGCGCGGCCCACGCACGGGCGGCGCGCAAAAGGGCTTGCGTCCCCCGCGGTCCGGCGCCGACCAGGATGCTGTCATCGGTGCGCGTCTTGCGCACCACCTGAACGCCATACTCCACGACTTGATCACTGACCGTCACGGTCTCGATCACCGCCCGCAGGCAATCGAGATCCGCCTCCGCAAGCCGGGCGCTTACCTCGCCGCGGCCCAGAACGGCCTCCGGCGCCTCCGTATTGAGGCTGCGGTGCGCAAGCGAAAGCTCCTCCACACTCCCGGGCCAGGTCATCGAAATCTTCAGCATGAAGCGGTCTTTCTGCGCTTCGGGCAGCGGATAGGTGCCCTCGGATTCGATGGGGTTCTGTGTCGCGAAGACCGTGAAATTGGGCGACAGGCAGTGGGTTTCGCGGTCGATCGTCACGGTGCGCTCCTGCATGGCTTCGAGTAGAGCCGACTGCGTCTTGGCGGGCGCGCGGTTGATCTCGTCGGCCAGCAGAAAGGTAGTGAAGATGGGGCCTTTGACGAGCGAGAACTCGTTCCGCTGCAGGTTGAAGACGTTGTTGCCGGTAATGTCGGCCGGCATCAGGTCGGGTGTGAACTGAATGCGCTGGAACTCGGCGCCCATCACCGCCGCCAGCGTGCGGGCGAGCAGCGTCTTCGCCAGCCCCGGCACGCCTTCGATCAGGGCGTGCTGGTTGCACAGGATCGCCACCAGCGAGTAGCGGATGGCCTCTTCCTGCCCGATGATGACCTTGCGCACCTCGGCGTTGACCTGGTCCATTGCGGCTTGAAATTGATCGAGATTCAAAGTTCTCCTTTCGCCTGCAGGACGGATTGTACTTCGCACAGCGCTTCGAGCGGGCGATCGCCGGTCTGGCGGACGATGGCCGCGGCGCGATCCACGCGCGCCGCGTCCGTGGAGCGCCGGTTTCCGGCGAGCCATTCGTCCCAGCAGGCGGCCGCCAGTTGGTTGCGCGAAATGTTGCGGCGGAGCAGCGTAACCAGGCCTGAGTGGGATGTGCGGCCCATGAGCTGCTCGCGCGGGGAGGCTCCCGCCGGGGGAGGAAATGCCGAGGCATTCCGCCAGAGCAGGAGCGCCGCGCACAGCCCCAGCCCCAGGCCGAGGCCGGTGAGGCGGAATCGCCGCGCCAGGGCGATCACGCTGCCCGATTCCGCGATGCCGAAGTGCCGTTCGTCGAACACGACCTGCCGGTTCGGGCCGAGCGCTCTGGCGACTGTCTCGAAGCGGTCGCCCGCCGCAGTGGATTCGTTGGCGAAATCGTCGCTCTCCGACCAGAGCGCCACGGACCCCTTGCCGAAGCTCTTTTCCAGCGCCAGGATCTTCGGACCTGCCCGATCGGCTACCGTCCAATCCCGCGCCTCGGGGAAGTAGAGCGGGTGGCTGTGGCGCGCCTCCCGGTCGACAGCCAGCGGAAGCCCCCAGGACTTGCTCAGGACCCCGGGCCGCGGGTAGTCGCGCGAATCCATCGCCGCCACCACGCGCACGCCTCGCTCCGCGGTCTTGCGCAAGGTCTCGGCGTCCTCGGCCAGGCCCGCGGGCCGCCACCCCAGCAGCAGCACGGTAGTTCCCGGCTCCAGCTCATCGAGCGCCGTGAAGTTGCGCGACACCGTGACGCCCGGGATGCGTGCCAGCGTATCGAACAGCAGCTTGGATCCGAGCGGGTCGGCACGCAGGCTGGAATATTCGGGGTAGACGTCGCCGCTTTCGAACTGCAGTTTGAAAAGGTAGACGACTCCCCAGGCCAGGCCCGCCGCAAGCAGCGCCGTCAACAGCCGGGAGCGTGTCATGCCGCGGCTCCCAGTCCTTTGATTCCGTCGGCACGGCGGCGGAAGCGGTCGATCTCCTCCGCGGTGGCTTCGTGGCAGCCGTACCAGACGCGCTCGAAGGCGCGCACGTTCTCCGCAAAAAGGTCGCGCGCCGCGGGAACGGCACGGGCGCGGCGGCGCAACTCGCCTTCGTATTCGCGGTTGGTCTTGCCCGGATGGATCGAGATCCATTCGCGGCGCCCCAGCCAGGCGAGATTGGCGAGATACAGCGCGCGCAGGGCCAGGCGCGGATTGCCCTCGGTAAGGTAACGCTCGGCCATGGCGAGCCACTCTTCTTCGCGCAGGAGGTCGGCCGCGAGATCCTCGGCATCGAGCCGGATGGCGCTGACCACGCCGGCTGCGACGGGCTGCTTCGGCCGGCGCGTGCGCCGCCTCCGCCAGACGGCCCATGCCGCCGCCAGGGCGATCGCGGCAGTGAGCAGGCCAATGGTCCAATGCAAACCCAAGGCCGGCGGCGGTCCTTCCTGCACCGATGGGCGACCGGTGAAGCGGTCGTTCAACCAGCGGAAGAACCTGCCGAGCAGATCCCCCAGGCCGTCGAGAGCCTTCCGAACGCCGGCGATCGCGCGATCGGTAAACTCAATAAGCCACGGCTTGCCACCGGAGGCTTCCGCGGGCGGGGGGAGCCGCCAGTCGTATTCATGCTGCGTGACGGCCTGCCGGGAGGCTTCCCGCAACTCCTGCACGGAGACAGCGGCTGAAACGCGCGGCGCCATGACGAGGATTACCAGGAGCACGGCCGCGGCCGAGCGCACCCGCCGCAGGCCGGCGCGCAAATCCTCACCGGTTTCGATCGATTCGGCGCGGAAGCCGCGGACGCCGAACACGGCCTGCACGTAGGGGTCGAAGGCCAGCCAGGTGAGCGCCAGGACCACTGCGACGAACATCGAGTTCGCCAGGAAGTACGGCCCGCCCCGGCTGAAGACGGATTCGTAGCCCGTCAACATGCGGACCAACTGCGGAAGTATCGCCAGAGCGAGGAAGACGTTGGCCGTCACCAGAAAGCCGAGGAGCAGCAGAAAGGCAATGAGGGTCCAGGTCTGCCCCTGGCCTCGCCGCGCCAGGCGGCGGGCGCGGTTGATGACCTCGGCCGGTTCGAGGCCGCGGTCCGACAGCGCGGCGGCATCGCGATAGAAGGCCATCACCGCAGCCAGCGGAAAGCCGATCGCCAGTGCGCAAGGCAAGACAATCAGCCGGCTCGCGCCGAGGAATGCCTGCGCGCCGATCAGCCGCCGGATGCGTCCACCGGTCCATGGCACATCGCTTGCGCCGCTCAACTGGCGGCGCAGCCTTCCCGCGAACACCGCCCGCCAGCAATTCATCCAGATGAGCAGCAGCGCCATGGCGAACGACTCTCCCAGGCAGAGGAGATCCGAGGTCCTCGGATTGGTGATGTCGTTCCAGAAGCGGAGGGCCATGAGCGCCAGCGGTATGCTGCCGGCCCAGTGGCAGAGCAGGGTGCCCGGCGGCGCCTGGCGCAACAGGTGTACGCCGTCCTCCAGCATCTCGACCGCGCCGTACCTGGCTAGCGGCTCTGCCACGACGTCTGCTCCATCCGGCCGGTGATCAGGATCAGCGCCTGGCCGGTTCCATAGAAGAAGATCCAAGCCAGCAGGACCCCGGCAACCGCCATCCACAGGCCCGCGGCGCGGCGGGCGGGGCGCGGCCCGCCTGGAATTCGCGCCTCGGCCTCCAGGCAGCGGGCGCACAGAAGGCGTGCTTCGTGCTCGGTCACGCATTCGCGGCAGAAACTATGCCCGCACGCCGGGCACCGGCACACGGCTTCGCGGGCTTCATGGTTCCAGCAGCGCGGGTGAAGCGTAGCGGCGCTCATGAGGTTCCGGTTTCGTCGTTGTCTACCAACAGGATCGCCAATCCGGCCATGGCAAGCAAAACGTTGGCGCCGATTTCGACCTCGTGGAACAACCGCGAAGCGGGGAGGGAAAGCAACTCCGCGGGAATCGTTGTGCGCTCCTTCGACGTAGCGGCCGCGCCTTGCGCCAGCCCGGTCAGAAAGGGCCGGGTATAGTAGAGGGCGCCCATGATCACGAGCGTCGCGATGGCCAGCGTCTGCATGGCGGGCTTGATCTGTTTGCGGTAAGCCTGCGCGAAGATGGCGCAGGCCGCCGCGACTTCCACGAGATTGAGCGCATATCCAGCCCACTGGAGAACCGGCCCGGAATAGACCAGGAAGGCGGCGTGGACCACGGCATCGGCGAGCAGCGCGCCGATGAACGCGTCGGAGACGAGGGTTCGCGCGCGCAGGCGGCGCGCCGGGGCGGCGCCCGGTGCCGGCGGTTCCGCGCGGGCGAGGACCGATCCCGGGGGCCCCACGGTGCGCGGTTCGAGGGCCTCTGCCCATTCGCCTTCGAGCACGCCCTGCGCCTGCGCGATGCGCGGCTCGACTTCGCGAAGGAAACGCCGCGCCGTCCACGTGCGGTAGACCGACCGTAGCTCGTCGCGGCTCACCGCGGTGTAGACGCGGCAGGTGCAACTGCAGGCGGCGGAAACATAGAGCCAGGCGCCTGCCAGCGCGGCGGCCAGGGTCCACAAGAGAGCCGGCGCCCAGGTTGAAAAGTCTCGCAACGCAAACCACGCTGCAAGCCAGAGCGCCCCGATCACCATCGACCGCGTGGAGATGTGGAAACGCGGCGCGTCGGCCACCACGATGGCCTGAACGTCCCGCAAGTAATAACGCTTGTACTCCTCTCGGAACCGCATCGACTGAACTGCCAGCAGGTGGTCGGCGCCCAGCCATACGCTTGCCCCACGGAACAGGCCGCGGCGGTATCCGGGCAGGCGGCGGTAGGGCGTCATGCAACCCTCATTTTGACGGCGGTGAGGAAGTAGGCGATCCCCCATGCCCAAGCCACGATTTCCGCGGCCGAGATCACCATCCCGAGAGCCATCCGCCACCGCTTCCGCCGCACGAGACTGATGGGCTCGCGCCACTTAACAATGCCCAACACCAGCGCGGCCGGTGCGGCGATGATCGTGAAAGGCCAGAGCAGCAGGGAAGCCAGCGGGAGCACGAGTACCATCGAATCATAGAGGTTCCGGGAGGTGACCGCCTTTACATGCCTGGCACGCCCCGCTCCCGCCGCGACGCACGAAGGGCACCAGGTTTCCTCGCCGAATTCCACGGAACACAGGATACAGACGAAGCGGCCGCACTGGCTGCACGACGAAACCGCGCGCTTGCCGGGGTGATCGAAGCAGGCCGCCTCCCCTTCGAGGGCTGTTTCCGCCCGCCCCGGCGCCGCGGAACCGAGCGCTGCGGGAAAGACGTGCACCTGGTTGCTCGATCCGCACATGGTGCACAGGGCCGTGCCCCCGCGGGCCAGCTCCCACTTGGGCAGCGGCATGGAACAACGCGCGCAGGGTATCGGCATGGGACCCTAGGTCTGGCGCGTCCGGATTACGCGCGTGTCGCAGATCATGTCGTGCAGCGCGCGTTTCTGGGAATCGAACCCGGCCATGATGTATCCGATTCCGAGAATCAGCCCGCTGAGCACCTTGCCGAAGTAGCGGCCGAACGCACGCCCCAGGCCCACCGGGCTGCCGTCGGGCCGCACGACTTTCAGACTGAGCGCCATTTTCCCGGGGGTTGCGCCCAGGTAACCGATGAACAGCGACTGGTATAGGCAGTCGATTGACGTATTGAGCGCCATGGCGAGCCCGAGGACGCCCAGGAAGAGGCCCAGGAACTGCTCCGGCGGGGTGCCCGGAGCGGGTGGCTGCAGGCGGCTCCCGATGTTGCCCAACAGGGCATACTGCAGGATGGTCCCCACCACCATCAGGATGATGCCGTCGATGATCACCGCCAGGAAGCGGATCCAGAACCCGCCGTATTCGAAAGAAGTCGCCGGCGCCACTCCCTCACGCAGCTTCTGCGCGTAGCTGTCCTTGCATCCCGGACAGATCAACAGCTCGCCGAAGCGCGCCAGTTCGTCGGCAGTGGTGGGGCGCCCGCACTCGGCGCAATAGAGCGTTCCCGGGCCGTAAACCGAATCCATAAGGATGCTATCGCGTCATTTGACGGTGAAATCGACGGTCGCGGCGGTGTTTTCCCATTCGAGGCGGAGCGCACCGCGATTGCCGCCCAGGCTGGACAGCGTCATCTTGTAGGTTTCCACTTTGGATGGGGGCTTGCTCATGGTCATGGCGGTCCGGCCGAGGTCGTGGCTCTTGTCGTAAGCCAGTCCCCACTCGCCGGTCTGCTTGTTGACGATCAGCTCCCACTTGCCGCCGTTCAGAGCGACGAATAAGGTGTAGGTGCCCGCCGGAACGGCAAGGCCGTTGATATTCAGGTCGCCGGTAGTTACGAGCGTGGTGGCCGCATTAGCGCCGGCCCGCCAGACGGGATAAGTGGCGTCCTTCGCAATCGGGCCGGAAGGGCCGAAGATGTCCTCGCGCCCGCGCAGGGAAGGCGCGCTGTACTTGATCGTGATGGTCTTGCCGTTGATCGTGACGGAGGTTTGGGCGGGCGGGCTCGCCGGCTGGGCGATCCCTGAAACGGCGACTCCGGCGATCAGCATCGCACACGTCAGCAGTTGTTTCATTTCGACAGATATCTCCTTCAGCCGAGTATACCTGCAAACACCGCGACGCCGCCCGGGGGCGGCTATTGAACCAGCTTGTCCCGCAGCAGGTCTTCGATGTCACCGATCTTGTCGCCCAGCAGATTGAGCTTGCGCGCGAGTCCCTGGATCTCGGATTCGGAGCGGCGGTTTACCTGGAAATCGAGTTCGCCGCGAAGGCGGTCCTTGGCATCCTGCCGGTTCTGGCTCATCATGATCACGGGAGCCTGGATGGCTGCGAGCATGGAGAGGAACAGGTTCAGCAGGATAAACGGATAGGGATCCCAGGCCGACCCTCCCAGCCGGACATTGATCGCGGTATAGACGACGAGCACGGCCAGGAATGAGAGGATGAAGGCCCAGGATCCACCGAACCGCGCCACCTCGTCGGCCACGCGGTCGCCCAGCGTGGCCTCGCGCTCGATTACTTCGTTCGCGTTGCGCGTGGAGCGGATCCGAACCAGTTGCTGGGAAGCGTGGAATTGCTTGCCAAGGACGGAGAGCATGTCCATGCCCGCCATGGGCTTGCGCTCCAGCAGCACCGCGATGTCGTGGCGGTCCACCTGGATGCAGACCGTTTCTTCCGTGGCGGTAGCGCTGGTCTGGTGGGGAGTCTCCTCCAGCATCGAAGCGAACCCGAAGAATTCGCCGGGTGTCGGTTCGTCGACGATAATCTCCTGGTGGTCCTCATCGACGGTGGTCACCTGGACCCGCCCCGAAACCATCACATACGCCCGGCCTCCTGGGTCGCCCATTTTGTAAATGCGCTGGCGAGGGGCGAAATTCCGCATCTCGACCTGGCCGGCGAGTACAGCGGTTTCTTCATCGTCCAGCAGGGCAAACAAGGGGACAGCTTTCAAAACTTCGGGGTTGCACGCCATGGTAAGCCTCGATCCGTAGAATAATATGGAAATGCCCTTGCAATCGAACAAGTCGAATTGGGAGAGTCCCGTGAAGCGGCGGTTGCGCGAAGGGCAGATGGTCACCGCTGCCACCATTACCGCGAACAGCGTGGACGCCGCGGCCCACCTGGCGGATGCCGGGTTCGACTTTCTGTGGGTCGAAATGGAGCATTCGCCGGTGACGCTCGAGACGCTGCGCCACATCGTGCTCGCGACCCGGGGGCTGCACGCGCTACCGTTTGCCCGCGTGCCGGTGAACGAGATCTGGATGGCTAAGCGGGTGCTGGATGCGGGCGTCTGCGGCGTGATTTTTCCGTTCACCAGCACGCCGGAGCTGGCCGCGCAGGCGGCGTCGGCGTGCCGCTATCCGCCGCACGGGCGCCGCGGGTCGGGCGCCGGGCTGGCGAAGTTCGCCTGGCCGGACCGCGACCGTTATTCGGATTCCGCCGACGAGAACGTTACGGTGATCTGCATCATCGAAGAGGCGCGGGCCGTGGATCGGATCGACGAGATCGCCGCCACCCCCGGAATCGACGTGCTTTTCATCGGCACCAGCGACCTTTCGTTTTCCCTCGGGTTGCGCGGCGAGCAGACGCACGCCTGCCACCGCGAGGCGATCGCGAAAGTAGTGGAAGCGGGGAAGCGGCACGGCAAGTTCCTGGGCCGTCCCGGTGGGACGCCCGAACAAGTGAAGGAGTACCGGGAACAGGGCTTCCAGCTCTTCCAGGCGCCGACCGACATCGGCTTCATGATGGCGGGAGCGAAGCGCTACCTGGACGCGCTGCGGTAGCTCAGGCCACGCCGGCCTTGCGCATCACGGCGAGGGTGGATTCCAGACCGAGCCGCGCGCCCTCCTCGGCGCTCATATCCGCGGGAATGCGGCCGATCGGCTCGGGACTCACCGCATCTACGTAGCCGATCTTCTTCAGGGCGTGAAAGAACCCGATCAGGTCGATGACGCCCTCACCGGGGAGCAGGCGCCGGTTGTCCCGGACCTCTTCGGGCGGTTGTTTCTTGGCGTCGGAGACGTGCACCGACACGATTCGCGATTTCCCGGCGGCCAGAATATCGCCGACCGTCGCGCCCGCGTGGTACCAGTGCCAGCAATCGAGCTGCAGCCCGATGTTCGGACCGCACTCGCGCGCAAAGGCGAGGGCTTCGTCCATCCGCCAGATGAACTCGTGCGGCTGCCGCATGCGGAATTGCAGCGGGCCGAGGAATTCCAGGCCCAGCCGGACCTTGGATCGCAGCAGCACTTCGGAAATCGCGGAGAGCCGGTCCTTCAGCAGCTTGCGGAATTCGGCCTTCGGGGTCGCGCTGGCCGGAGGCAGCACCGTCATCAAACGCGGGCAGTTTACGGCGGCAAGGAAAGGAGCCGCGTCCGCCAGGCGCTTCATCCCGGCCTGGAACGCGGCCTCTTCGCCCGTGTACGGCACCGGCAGGTTGCCCACGCCGGGCCGGATCTTGCCTTCGGCATAAACGGCGTTCGTGGGACCGGCGCCCTCCTTCATGGCCCCGTTCAGATCGAGATCCGCGCCGCCATACCCAACCTTGGCGGCAAGGCGCACGAACTCCGGCCAGGGCGCTTTGCCGCCCGTGAGGGATCCATTGAGCGATACAAACATGCCGCGCGGTTTGGCGTCCGCGCGCGGAGCGGCGGCGATGGCTGCCGCGCTCCCGAGGAAAGTTCTTCGGCTGATCACAGGTATGTCGGCAGAACCTGCAACTCCGGCACCACGACCCTGGGTGGCAGCTTGGCGACAGCGAGCACGGCCTCTGCGACATCCACCGGTTGCAGAGCCTTCGCCAGGATCTCCGGACCCGGCTTCACCGGGCGCTTCTCCAGGATCTCCGTTTCCACCAGCCCGGGCATGATGACGCAAGTGCGGATTCCGTTCTCCTTTTCTTCCACGCGAACCGCGTGGGCCAGTCCGAGCATGCCGCGTTTCGACGCCTGGTAGGCGGCGCCCGAGACGTCCGGCACCTGGCCCGAGATCGACGAGATGTAGATCAGGTGCCCGGCGCCGCGCTCGCGCATTTGCGGCAGCACGGCGCGCGTCGCATAGTACGCGCCGTTGAGGTTGACCGCGATCATCATGTCCCAGATGTCCGCGGTAAGACGTTTCAACGAACGATCGGGCGTGTTCGTACCGGTCACGTAGACGAGGATATCGATCTCGCCGATGCGCTCGCGGGTCGTCTTCGCCAATCGCTCCATTTCCGCTGCCCGGGAGGCATCCGCGGTTGCGGTTTCAATCGCGGCCCCCTCCCGGGCGAGCTCGGCTTTCAGTTGCTGCAAGCGGTCTTCGCGCCGCGCCGACGCCATGACGTGCGCGCCTTCGCGCGCGAACAGGATGGCGGTCTCCCGGCCGATTCCGCTCGAAGCGCCGATCACGAGTACATTCTGGTTCTGTAGTTTTACGAGCATGATCTGGAGATATTCATCATCTCACGGGAATCGGTCCGCCGGCGCCGGCGCGGGCGTTCAGCCCTCTGTCATACTGGAGTTCTAATTCCCATGGAACCCCCGGAATCGTTTCTGTGGCGAGCCGCGCGCTGGCTGACGTTTGGCTCCGCCGCCTCAATCGTCCTTTCGATTGCAGCCTCGCAAATCCTGCTGGCCCTCGCGGTGGTGGCGCTTCTTCTCTCCGGGGAAAAGCTGCAACTGCCCCGCATCAAACTGCCCCTGGCTCTCTTCATGCTGGGCACGATCGTCGCGCTGATCTTCTCTCCCGATCGCGCCGCCGGACTGGTGCAGATCCGCAAATTCTATGTCTTCCTCGAGCTGTTGATTGTCTTCTCGTGCTTGCGCAGCATGGCTTGGATCCGTGCCCTCTTCCTGACATGGGCGGGCCTGGCCGGAATTTCCGGACTGCGGGGAATGGTGCAGTTCGCCCAGAAAGTTCACCAGGCACGGCTTGCCGGGCAGGATGATTACTCGTATTACGTGGGCGAGCGCATCACGGGATTCATGAGCCACTGGAACACGTTTTCCGGCCAGGAGATGTTCGCGCTCATCATGCTGGCTTCGTTTCTGTTTTTTGCGGTGAATACGCGAAGGCGGATCTGGGTTTGGCTTCTCTGCGGCATCATCATGGGCGCAGCCGTGCTGCTGGCCGAGACGCGTGCCATCTGGATCGGAACTGCGGTGGCCGGCGTCTATCTGGTGTGGTACTGGCGGCGCTGGCTGGTCCTGCTGGCCCCGGTGGTGTTGGTCGCGGGCTTTTTCGTTTCGCCGCCGGTAATACGAGAACGCATTACCTCGATGGTTCGCCCCCAGCGCGTCGATTCCAACCAGTTCCGGATCGTGACCTGGCGCACGGGCCTGAACATGATCAAGGCACACCCTCTGCTGGGCCTGGGTCCCGAAGGGCCGCGCATCCACTTCGACCAGTACCTTCCCCCGGATGTGAAGACGAAGCCGGAAGGCTCCTATATCCACCTGCACAATATTTACCTGGAGTACGCCGCCGAGCGCGGGATTCCGACCATGCTCGTCCTCATGTGGATGATGGGGATGATGCTCTACGATTTCTGGATGGGCCTCCGCAAGTTGCCGCCGGGGCGCAGCAACCGGCGCTTTCTGCTCCACGGAGGGATTGCGGTCGTGCTGGCCACCCTGGCCGAAGGGATGGCGGAATACAATCTCGGGGATTCAGAAGTTCTGGCCATGTTCCTGGTGGTCGTGGCTTGCGCCTATCTGGCTTTGGAGAAAGACGTTGCGGCCGGGTGATTCGCTGCAGGGAAGGGAAATCATTCTCGCTGGAGGATCGGGCGGCCTCGGGTCGGCGCTCGCCTCGGAGTTGATCGCAGAAGGCGCTCGCCTGGTGATCAGCTATCGTAAGAACCGGGATCGCGCGGAGAGGTGGAAGGATTCCGCCCTCGTGTTGCAGGCTGATCTCGCCCTTGGCCCTGACCGCGGGCGGCTGTTGGACGCGGCCCCGGCCTTGTACGGCGTGGTGGTTCTCGCGGGTGATCCCGCGCGCGTTGCGGAGCCTTCGCAACTCGCGGCGGCGATGCAGCGGTCCCACGAGAGCAACTATCTGGGTCCGGTTCTGCTCGCGCGGGAAGCCGCGGAGCGGATGAAGGCCGGCCGTATCCCGGGGGCCATCGTCCTCGTCTCGACCATGCAGGCGAACGCCCTGTTCCCCGGCTCCACGGCATACGGCGCGCAAAAGGCCGCGCTGCAACACGCCGCGCTGATCCTTGCCAAAGAGTGCCGCGGCCCCTCCAATATCCGCGTCAATGTGGTGAGTCCGGGCGTGAACGCCGCGGGGATGGCGGAGGCCAGTATTGCCTCCGGCAAATACGATCGCTTCATCAAGGAAGGCGTCATTCCGCGGTTCGGCCGCGCCGTCGATGTGGCACGGGCCATCCGCTTTCTGCTCGAGCCCGATAACTATATCACCGGCCAGGTCCTGTGCGTCGATGGCGGAATGACGCTGTGAAGTCGTCCGCGAATCTTCAATGTCCGATCCGATAACTCGCCAGGTCGGCCCATACGCCTGTGGCTTTTAGCACCCACACAACCACGGCAATCACGACTACCGCATTCAGAATCGTCTTAATGCTGGAAGCCATGGGAACGAAAGTATTGATCAGCCATAAACCGATGCCTACGACGATCAGGACGAGAACAATATAAAGGAGCGGCATAGATTACTCACTTTCTCGACAAGCAACTCGGGGGCCAACACACGCCGCATGACCAATCCATCTTTGCTATCGCGGCGCGAGCTAAACTGGCACCGTCGATAGCGGATTGAAAACGACACGCTTATTCACCATAGGTATCGATCCCAACCGGACTGGTCTTTCAATGGCGTTTGAACTGCGAGGAATACCGCGAGGTGAAAAGATGAATTGGGACCAGGTAGAAGGCAAATGGAAACAGCTTAAGGGCTCCGTCAGGGCGAAATGGGGTAAATTGACCGACTCCGATTACGAACAGATAGCCGGAAACCGTGAGAAATTCGTCGGCCGTCTGCAGGAGCGGTACGGATACACACGCGAGAAGGCGGAGCAGGAGCTCAACGAGTGGTTGAACGCTGATTTCCAGGCTCCCAAGACTAGAACCGGGCAATCATCCCAGTAATCCCGCGCCCGGATCATAAATGGCCCGCTCCCTGACGGTCGCGGCTCTTGGATTCGATCTGAGATGCGACCGCCGGTGGAGCGGGATTTTTGACTATGCGGTTGCGGCGGCAGCCAGGCAGCGGTAGGCCCGCCGGGCCACGACCAGTTCCTCATTCGTGGAAAGCGCGAGGACGGCGACGCGGGAATCGGCGGCCGAAACCAAACGGTCGCCACTGCCCGACTCGTTCATGGCAGCATCGAGCCGGAGACCGAGGAAGCCCAGCCCCTCGCAGCACGCGGCGCGCAGTCGCGCGGAATTCTCGCCGATACCGCCGGTGAACGCAACGGCATCCAGGCCGCCCATGGCGGTAGCGAAGGCGCCGATGGTTTTGCGGACCTCGTAGACGAAAACGTCAATCGCGAGTTGCGCACACCGGCTTCCCGACTCCGCGGCCGATTCGATATCGCGCAGGTCTCCCCCTTCCACTCCGGAGAGGCCGGCCAATCCGCCACCCTGGGCCAGTTGGCGTCGAACCTCTTCAGGCGTCCAACTGTGGCGTTCCATCATGTAGAGGACGGCGAAGACATCGAGGTCGCCGTGGCGTGTGGCGTTTTCCAGGCCCGATTGCGGAGAGAACCCCATCGTCGTATCGACGGACTTCCCGTGATCGATAGCGCACATCGACGAACTTCCACCGAGATGGCAGCTCACCAGCTTGCCTTGGCGGCCCAGGATCGCGGCGGCGCGTTCCGCTACGTACTGGTGGGAGGCGCCATGGAAGCCGTACTTGGCGACGCCCTCTTCCAGCCACGCTGCCGGGACTCCGTAGAGGCGCGCGTGCTCCGGCATGGTGGCGTGAAACTCGGGCTCGAAAGCGGCAACCAGCGGAATGCCGGGCATGGCTTCGCGAAACGCCTGAATGGCGGTCAGGTAAATGGCATTGTGGGCCGGCGCGGCGGGGAGGAACCGGCGCAGCGCCTCGACTACGCCGTCATCCACCACAAATGTGCCGCGGTAGCGCGGACCGGCATGCACGGCTTTCAGCGCGACTGCATCGATGGGGGTGTCTCCGGTTCGTATCTGCTCAATAGCGTCCCGGTAGTCGGTAACGCGTTCCAGCCGTCCTTTGGCCAGCACCTTTTCGGACGGCATTTCGAGAACCTGATACTTCAGCGACGTGGAGCCCAGATTCGGAATCAGCAGGTTCACTTGATTCCATGATATTCAGTTTTGATGCCGTGCAGGTTCTTGGCCGCGGTAGCCTGGAACGGCCCTGCGATGGCCGCACAGGCGCGGTAATAGTTGGCGGCGTCCTGCGGCTTCTCGAGCTTGTAATTGGCGAAGCCGAGCAGGTATAGCACTTCGGGCTTGACGGGGTTGCCTTCGACCAGCGGCAGGGCCTTGCGCAACTCCTGGTCGGCCGGGACGAATTTTTGCTCGTTGTAGTAAAGCTTCCCGTCCATGTAGTGCGCCAAACCGACGACCAGGTTCTTGTGGGCGGTCCAGTCGGCGGCGCTGACGCCCGGGGGCTGCGGCTTGGCGGCCATAATCTCGACGACCTTGGCCGTGTAAGCGTGAACCTTCTCCGGCTCCTTCTTGTTCTGGATGTAATTGTCGGCCACTACCAGCAGCATGTCCTCGTCGCTTTGATCGTCGGCCAGCGTCTGCTCGGCGAGCGCGAGGGCCTTGTCGTTCTGCCCGGATTGCCGGTACGCCACGAATAAAGGCTGCCGCACTTTGAGGGCGTACTCACTCGTTGGGTCCCGCTGGAGGAGGGCATCGGCAAGCTGGATGGTCAGCTTGGGGTCGCGCGATTCCAGGGCCGCCCGGTACAAAGCATAGTCGGCATAGACGTTCACCTGCTTGGCGTAATCCACCTGCTGTTTCCAGGTGGCGGCGTCATCCGCGTCCTTCGGCTGCGGGGCGGCCGCCATCTTCTTTGCGTTGGTGGAAGTGATGGCGGAATATTTCAGGACGAGGGCCAGGTCCTTCTTAGCCTCAGCCGCCTTGAGGCACCCAAGAGCGGCATCGGGATCGTCCGGGTCGAGGGCCAGAAGCTTTTCCCCGGCGGCCATGGCCTGATCCGGCTGGTTGGCCTTCCCGTAGTATTGCTCCAACTGCTCCAGAACCCACGAGGTCGCCGCGAGCTTGGGGAATTGGGATGCGAACTGTTCCATCAGGGCTGCCCTCTTCGCGGGATCGTTCTCCTGCGTTACCTGCTGCAGCAGCTTGCCTTCGGGCTTATCGGCGTTGACTTCGTCCAGCTTGTGGCGCTGCGCCATAGCCGCAAGCGCGAAGACGATGAGAATCACCACGGTACGCATGTCTCACCTCTCTGAATGGAGGGATCTTATCACAGAGGGGTATGCGAAAGAAGGTGCGACACCCCGAAGAATCAGTTGGAAGTGGGCTTGGAGTTTACATTCTGACGGCGCTATTCCACCAGCCCCAATTGCTTGAGGGTGGAGCCAGGCTCCTCGCCTTCGAAGCGCGTGAGGGGGGCTTTTTCGTGGCCATTCTCCAGGGCGACGCCGAACGGATAGGTCTTGTAGGCGAACACGTCCTTCAGTTTTTGGAAGTCGGACGTCACCACTGCTTTGAGCCCGGTCTCGTTCAGAAATGCCGCGGAGAATTGCGGCTGCTCGACCGGGACCGCCACCACCTTCGTTTCACCCCAGGAAAGCTGCGACATGCGTTTGGCGGCGTCGAAGCAATGCATGCACTCGGGATGGAAAAAGAACAGGAAGTACTTTCCGCGCGCGAGAGAGTATGGCTGGCCGTTGACGGTAATCGTGGCGGGTGCCCGCACGCCGGACTGCCGTACGCTGACCGCCCCATAGGAAACCAGCGCGAAAACCAGCACGGCTCCGGAGATCAGCAGCGCCGAGCGCAGGCCCTCCGAACGTTTCGCCCACAGGCCGGCGAAGACAGCCAGCACCAGCATCAGGGTATCGCCGAGGAAGAACCCCGGGCCGACCAGGCGCTTGAGCCACGGGAAGCAACTGCAGTCGGCGCCGCGCAGAGCCTGGTAGTTCCATCCCATGTACACCATGAAGACGACCAGGAGTCCGGCGGTAAGAACGGCGCCCCATCTCCGGAAGCGCGGTACCAGAACGAAGACGCCGCCTACCGTCTCGGCGATCCCCACCACCAGGGCCGCGACGAGACTGAGCGATTCGGGCACGCGCGCCTGCGCCATGCGGACGGCGGCGCTCTGAACGTCTGTGATTTTCCAGAGGCCCGAGATCAGAAACAGAAGAGAAATCAGGATGGCGGAAAACCAGCTCAAGGCCGTTTTCC
The DNA here is from genome assembly GCA_963778675.1 of Bryobacterales bacterium. GTDB lineage: Bacteria > Acidobacteriota > Terriglobia > Bryobacterales > Bryobacteraceae > CAWCDJ01. The sequence goes on along the minus strand of CAVZVI010000011.1, from coordinate 1,072,513 downwards.
AGCCGGGCAACTCGAGCGAGGCCAAGCCCCGGCCCGGGTGTGCCATACTGTCGGTCATGGCCCTATTGTAGCGTTTCGAGGGTCGCTCGGGCCGCCCGAGACCGGGCCTGAACTCATGGTTGCATTCGTCCCCCTTCTGCTCCTGGCCGCTTCGACGAGGGTCGATCTCGTCAACGATGTCTATCACATTCCGCCGCGGGAGTGGCGCTACGTGGAGCTTGGGCTGAAGCAGAATCCAGCGTTGGTGTCGGCGCATTTCGAGGGCATAGGCGGGCCCCGCGATGTCCGCCTGGCCCTCATGCGGCGCGACGATCTGGAACATCTTCGCGCAGGCCTGCCGCACGGAGTGATTGCCGAGACCACGCCCGGCGGTAACGGCGATTTGCACTCCTATGTGCCCGCCACGGGTGATTACGTCGTGGTGGTCGACAACCTGTCGGACACCGCCGCCAGGCTCCATCTGCGGATTTCGCTCGATTTCCTCGCGCCACCCGGACCGGAGGCGCGACTGTTATCGCCGCAGCGCCGGTGGACCGTGATCGCCATCAGCTTCGCCGTGTTCTTCGGAATCGTGACCTTCTCGGCGCGAAGACTGCTGCGGTCGATCAGGCGGCAGAGTTGAACGCTTCGCGGGAAGCCGCCACGGTGCGGCGGATATCCTCGTCGGTGTGTGCCGCCGAAAGAAACGCCGCTTCGAATTGAGAGGGCGCCAGGTAGATGCCGCGTTCCAGCATGGCGCGGAAGAAACGGCCGAATCGCGCGGTGTCGCTGCGCTTGGCCGATTCATAGTCCGTGACCGGGCCTTCCGTGAAGAAGAACGTGAACATCGCGCCCACCCGGTTCACAGTGATACCGGCGGGCGCCGCCGAGGAGAGTTCCGCACCCTGGCGTTCCAGGCGATCGTAGATTTCGGGATGGGCTTTGAGGTGGCCGAGCGTGGCGAGCCCCGCCGCGACCGCCAGCGGGTTCCCGGAGAGCGTTCCGGCCTGGTAAATCGGCCCCGCAGGCGCCACTTTGCTCATGATGTCTCTCCGGCCTCCGTAAGCCCCCACCGGCAGCCCGCCGCCGATTACCTTGCCCAGCGTCGTGAGGTCCGGCCGGATGCCGAAACGCTGCTGCGCGCCGCCAAAGGCCACGCGGAAGCCCGTCATCACTTCGTCGAATATCAATAAAGTGCCGTGCCGCGCGGTGATCTCGCGCATGGCTTCGAGGTATCCCGCCAGCGGCGGCACACAGCCCATGTTGCCTACCACCGGCTCGACGATCACCGCTGCGATCCGTTCGCCGTGCGTGCGGAACGCCTCTTCGAGCGCCTCCACCGAGTTGTAGGGCAGAGCGATCGTCGTGTCGCAGAATGCCTTCGGCACGCCCTGCGTGTCGGCAATCCCCAGGGTGGCGAGGCCCGAGCCGGCCTTGACCAGCAGGGAATCGACGTGCCCGTGATAGCAGCCCTCGAACTTCACCACGAGATCCCGCCCGGTGAAGCCGCGCGCCACACGGATGGCCGACATCGTCGCCTCGGTCCCGGAGTTTACCAGCCGCACCATCTCGATCGAAGGGACGGCGTCGCAGATCGCCTCCGCGAGGTCGATCTCCTGGGCCGTAGGCGCTCCGAAACTGGTGCCGATGGCGAGCGCGCTTTCGATGGCTGCGACGATTTCCGGGTGCCGGTGCCCGAGCAGCAGCGGTCCCCAGGAACCGACATAATCGATGTACTCGTTGCCGTCGACATCGAAGAGGTGCGAGCCTTCGCCGCGCGCGATGAAGGGCGGATTCCCGCCGACGCTGCGGAACGCGCGTACCGGCGAGTTGACACCGCCCGGAATGAGCTCCTGCGCTTTCCGAAAGAGGCCTTCCGATTTGGAATGATTCATGACTTTGAGAATCGGGCGCCGGCTATCCGCCGGCCTTGCGGGGTACGAGACGGCTGAAGCCGAAGCTCATCCCGATGTCGTATAGGCTGCCGTTCAGGTTCCGCAGCAGGCGCCGCTTCAGGCCGAGATAGGGCTGCTTGCCCGAGAACAGATCCTGCATGATGGCCGAGAAGCGCGGGCTCCGCCGGGTGAACTGCACCATTCGCGAGGGCACCGAGCCGAACAGGTAGCGCCCCAGGAAGACGCGCTTGGCCAGCCGCGACCCGAACTCCAGGTCGGCCGTAAAATCGCGCCGCAGCAGCCGGCGGTAAGAAGCCATGCACGTTGCGGGCTCACCGGCCTCGGAAAGCAGCACCTGCGAAGCGAGATCCGCGGAGCGGATGGCGTAGTAAAGGCCTTCTCCGGTGATCGGATCGACCAGCCCGGCGGCATCGCCCACCGCCATCCAGCCTTCGCCGGCCACACGGTTTCCCTTCCACGATGCGGTCTCGAGGCACGGCAGCAGGTGGCTGTAAAACGACGCTCCCTTCCAGGAGATGCCGCGCTCGGCCAGGTACTGTTCCAGCCGCTTGCGCAGCGAGGCGGCGGGCTCCCCCTTGCCGCAGATCCCCACTGAAAGGTGCCCGCAGCGCGGGAAGACCCAGATGTAGCCTTCCAGGCGCGGCAGGAACTGAATATCGATGCGTGTCTGCTCTCCAGGGATGTAGTAGCCCAGCGCCGACATCGCATCTTCCGGCTTGAGCTGGGTCCCGACGTCGCGCAAGGGGTTGCGCGCGCCGGTGGCGACTACGCAGAAATCCGCCCGCGCGATTCCCGCCTTGGTGTGCAGATTCCAGCCGGAGCCGTTGCGGGAGAGCTCCGTGATGCGCGCTTTTTCGATTTGAGCGCCCGCCCGCTCGGCCCGCTCGAGCAGCAGACGGTTCAGGTCGAACCGGGAATAGATCAGCAGGGGCTCGTCGAGCTTGAGCGTGACTTCACCGGCGCGCGGCGCGGCCAGCACGGTCTCGCTGACGAGCCGCTTGGGTATCGAGTTCTCCAGGAGAAACGGATACTGGCTGTAGGCCTTATAAGTAAGACCGCCGCCGCATGGCTTCTCCCAGGCGAGCTTCTCATCGAAAAGCTGGACACTGAGTCCCGCGGACGCGAGTTGTTCCGCGGCGAAAGCACCCGCCGGACCACCACCAAGAATCGCGACGCTCTTCATTCCTTCTTCTTGCCGGCCGGCGGCAGATCCTCCGGAGAGGGCATCGGCGCGCCTCCTCCGGCAGGCGCCATCGCGCCTCCTGCATGAGGGTTTGCGCCCGCGGGCATGCCCGGGCTCGCCGCTCCGGGCATCGCGCCGGCCCCGTGGGGAGACGCGCCCGTATCCTGCCGGCCGGTTACCACCCACTGGCTCCCCTGCTGCTCCAAATGATACTTCATCGACATCCCTTGCGCGGGGTTGCCGCCTTTGGGAGTAATCGAAACCGTGGCGTCGGCCTCTTTGCCGTTGAACTGAACGGACGACAGATTGACGTCCATGCCCTTCACGTTGAGTCCGGCCTTGGCGAGATGTTCGATCACACCCTGACGCACGGCGTCATTATTCTGGATGCCGCGGTTGCAGGCGGCGAGAGAAAAAATAAGGAGCAGAGTGGCGCAGATTCGCACCACTCAATTATAACCGCCTCTCCGGACGCCTCCCGGCCTGTTATTTTGAAAAGCATGGCCTCCCGGTTTGCCAAACTCCTCCTGATACTCTTCCTGTCGCTCGCAGCGGCGCCGGGACAGACGGCCGGCCGTAGCCGCCACGTCGTGGTGATCAGCCTCGACGGCTTTCCCGCCTACGCGCTGCGTGACCCTACGCTTCCTCTGCCGGTCCTCCGGAAACTGATTGGCGAGGGGGCGGCGGCCGAGGCGATGAAACCGGTCAATCCGACGGTAACCTGGCCGAACCACACCTCGATGGTGACGGGCGTGCCACCCGCGGAACACGGAGTGATCTACAACGGGCTTCCCGTGCGCGGCGGGGAAGGCCGGCCTTTGCGCGTTGACCCCTATGCGCCGAAAACCGTCCTGGTCAAGGCCCAGACGGTGTACGATGCGGCGCACGAGGCTGGGCTGACCACGGCGGAAGTCGACTGGGTGGCGGTGCTTCGGGCGCCCACCATCGATTGGTCTTTCCCTGAGCAGGCCAAACCGGATGGCAAACTGGAGCGCGAAATGGTTGCGGCGGGAGCGGCCACCGAAGAGGAGATCCGCAACTTTGCCAAAGCCCCCATCACCTTCCGCGACGAACTCTGGATGCGCGCGGCGGCGTACCTCATCGAGCGGCACAAGCCTAACCTCCTGCTGCTGCACCTGTTGACCACGGATTCGGTACAGCACCAGTACGGCGCGCGGTCGCTGGCGGCGCAGACCGCCCTGGTGCTCGCTGATCGCCAGATCCAGAGGGTTCTGGACGCCATCGAGCGGGCCGGCATCCGGGATAGCACCACGGTCTTCGTGGTTTCCGATCACGGCTTCCAATCGTATGAACACCTGATCCGGCCCAATGCCCTGCTGCGGCAGAAGGGCCTGCTGCGTGACGGGGATTGCGACGCCTGGGTGATTACGGAGGGCGGAACCGCCATGGTGTACTTCACGAGGGGGACAGTCCCCGGCCTCCAGGAGGAATTCGCCAGGCTCCCCGGTGTAGCCAGGGTGATCCTGCCGGATGAGTACGCGCGCTATGGATATCCGAAGGTGGAACCCCAGGGCCGTATGGCGGACATGGTGCTGGCCGCCGCGCCCGGGTACGCCTTCGACCCGGTCACGACCGGGGCGCCCGAAGTGGATGTCCCGCCTGGCGTGCACCTGGGGACCCACGGTTACCTCGCGGACGATCCGGACATGCAGGCGATCTTCGTGGCGTGGGGCGCCGGCATCAAGGCGGGCGCGAAGCTGGGTACGTTCCCGAACCTGGACGTAGCGCCGACCATCGCGCGCCTGCTCGGAGTGAAGCTTCCCGCGGCGAAGGGTGCGGTATTGAGCGAGATGCTGCGCTAGATCGAATCGAACTCCAGCTTTACCACGGGTACGGAATTCGCCAGCTCGTTTACCGGCAGGTTGTGCAGCCGCAGGTAAGCCTTGTGCTCGATGTGATCGCTGGGGGCCATGTCCACCACGAACTCCACCGGACGGCCCGTATTCAGCAGCGTGGCGCGCCGCGGCGCGGCCGTCAGCGGATTGAGCTTGACGGCCGAGGTGAGCGGATCGCGATGGAGATGGACGTATACCGTGTTGCCCCGCCGGGTCAGCAGGACGTTGCGGTTCGCGATCAGGTCTGATGCGGGCGTTGTGCCCGCCAGCGACTCCTTCACCGCCCGGTGCCACTGGCCGATGCGCCGCAGAATGGCCGCCGGCTGCTCGGGGATTGTGCCATCCGCCATGGGTCCGACGTTCAGCAGATAGTTTGCGTCGCGCGCCAGGTACTTGTCGATGCTGCGCAGCAGGTGGCGGTCCGTGTAGTAGTCCTCTTCCTTGCGGTAGCCCCAGCTCTCCGATCCGACCGACTGGCAGGCCTCGGTGCGATGGTCGAAGCTCAGCTTCTCTTCGCCGCCCGCGTCGTAGTCGCGCTCCGGCGTGCCGAAATCGCCCTCGTCGAATCCCCGGTTGTTGATTACGGCGTTGGGCTGCAGTTGGCGGATCATCTGATTGATCGCCGGGTCTATATACTTGGGGACGTTCATGTCCCACCAGAACTCCCGGATCTCGCCGTAGTTGGTGCACAATTCGCGGACCTGTGCCTTGACGAACTCCACGTACCGCATCAGGTCCGGGTGGTCGCCCGGCTGGGGAGGCAGTTCATGGGTTCGCCCCTGGTTCGGGTAGTTAGGCTGGTGCCAGTCGGCGATCGAGTAGTAGAGGCCCAGCGGCACGCCGCGGCGATGGCAGGCATCGGCGAGCATGCGCAGCACGTCCTTGCCGTAAGGCGTGTTCATCGTGTTGTAGCTGGTCTGTTTGGTATCCCACAGGCAGAAGCCGTCGTGGTGCTTGGTGGTGAGGCAGATGTACTGCATGCCGGCCTCGGCGGCCAGGTCGAGCCACGCATCCGGATTGAACTTCACCGGGTTCCACTGGCTCGTTAGCTTCACATACTCGGACCGCGGCACGCGGAAGCGCCACTGCTCCTGCTCGTGCAGACCGTGAATCGAGTAGATCCCCCAGTGGACGAACATGCCGAAGCGCTTCTGGAACCACCAGTCGCGCCCGTCGCCGAAGCGCGGCGCGAGCGGTGGCTGAGCCGCTGAAATTTGCGGCAGAAAACACGCCGACGCGGCCGCGCCGGCGGTGCGAAGGAATGTGCGTCGGCCCATCGGCGGACGGGGGTTGGATTCGGGCATGCTTCGATATTAGCGGTTCGCTATGTCTCGCGGTTCCAGTCCTACCGCCCCCACTTCCGCTTCCACTCCGGATACTCGGTCTCCAGCAGCCGGGCGGGGCGGTCCACATACCAGCGGTAGCCGTTGCGGCGTTCGTATTCGATCTCGGCCAGCGTCTGCTTCACGATTCCGTCGCGGCCGCAGAAGATCGGGCGGTTGGTCGATAGGTCGTAGAAGCGCGCCCAGAGCGGAGGGGCAGACGGATCGGAAACCACCGTCATATCAGTGCCCTTGGGCGTTCCCGGCGCCGCCTTCGGGATGACCCGGATGCCTTCGATTTTTGACCTTCGAAACCACTCCACCGCACCTTCGACACTGCGGACCACCTCCGGCGGCGGGTTGTCGATCCGCATCAGAAACTCGACGATTCCAACGCTCTCGCTGCCGCTCAGGCTGGGCAATTCGTAGCTGCGCGCCTTGGCCGGTGCCAGCGTGACTTCGTCGTGCTGCGCGCACCACACGGTGAGCTTTCCATCCACAACGACCTGGGTCTTGAGGATGCACTCGATGCCCTTCTGCAAGGCAGCGCTGGCGCGGTCCCGCTCGTCGGGTGTGACAAAGGCATATGCCGGGTCGCCGTTTGCGACACTGCGCAGCAGTTCCATCACACCGATCATGGCGTCGTCGTTATAGGTGATGTGATCCCAGTAGCCGTGGCGCAGCGGATAGAACTGCGGCCAACCTCCGTTGGGGTACTGCGCGGCGAACAGGTAGCTCAGCCCGCGCTGGAAGGCGGAAGCATAGCGGCCGTCCCTGGTCGCGGCGTAGACCTTCGCGAGGTATCGCATCTGCGTGTAAGTCGCGTCGTTGTCGATGGTCGAGAGGCCGCCGTGCTTCTGGCGGACCTCTTCGAGGTGTTTACCGCCCAGCGGTAGCGCCATGTCAATGTTCTTGTCCCAGCCGCCGTTCTCATGCTGATAGATGAGAAGGTTGCCGGCGATGCGTATGGCTTCGGCGCTGCCGTACCATGCCGCCGGCTGCCGCTGCGCGCTCCGCCAGGTCTCCAGTTCGTGCAGGTAGGGCTTCAGGGCAGGGAAGAGCGAGGCAAACTCGTGGGCGGCCATTGCGCCGATCACTGCCTGGCCGCGCGGCGCCAGGTGGGTATGATCCGGCTTGCCCTGGTCGTCCACCGCCCCGATGGTCGCCTCGCAGCCGTGGTTGCCGAGCTTATCCGCCTGCTCCCAGGTGAGCTGGTAAAGGTCGATCAGCGGGATGTGGCGCTCGGCCGCCAGCGACCGGACGGCACTGACATAGGGTGCCAGCGAATCGGTCCGGAGTTTCCCGTCTGCGCCGAAGTTCCGCCGCACGATGGAGGTCACCAGCACGGGAATGGCGCCGGCCGCACGAGCGTCGTCGACGTAGCGCGCCATGTTTTCACGGAAGGTGGTGGCGGCGTCGGTCTCGCGGTCGGGGCCTTTGCCCGGCACATCGTTGTGGCCGAACTGGATCAGTACGTAATCCGGCTTGCCGGCGATCACGGCGTCCCACCGTTTCTCCGCGCGAAAGCTCTTGGAACTGCGGCCGTTCGCCGCCAAATTCGTGGTTTCGACCGGCGGCCCGAACGAGGCGCGGAACCCAGGACCCCAGCCGCCGTCTTCGGCCACGGTGGAATCGCCAACCAGGGTCACGCGAATCGGAGCGGCCACGGCAGACACTCCGGCCAGGACGACGACGGCGCACCGAACCAAGGACTTCAGCATCGCTCTCCACAGTAAATCACAAAGCCGGCCGCCCGGTTTTGCCGCGCGAAACCTTGCTAATATAGCTCCACCGCTTGGTAAGGAGAGAAGATGAACCGAAAGACCTGTTCCGTCCTGCTGGGACTTTTCGCGGCCGCCGCGCTGTGCGCCCAGGACACCCCGCCGGAAGTGCCGCAGCAGGGACGCGGCGGCGGAGGCCGGGGCGCGGGGGCGGGAGGAGCCGCCAGCGCCGAGCCCCAGCCGTACGATCGTGTCATCACGAAAGATGCCAGGACGGCCAAGGGCCTCTTCATCGTTCATCAGGTCAAAGAGCGCTATTACTACGAGATTCCGAAGAGCGAGATCGGCAAGGAACTGCTCTGGAACTCGCAGATCGCCAGGACCACGCTCGGCGCCGGCTACGGCGGGGGCCAACTGGTCACGAAAGTCGTCCGCTGGGAGTTAAAGGGAAATCGCGTGCTGCTTCGGGAGGTCAACTACGGCCTCTCTGCCGATCCCGGGCAGCCGATTGCCATGGCCGTGAAGGGCCGCCAATAATGACGCGATCATCATGGCGTTCCCCGTGGCGGCCTTCGCCAAGGATGGCGATCCGGTGATTGAGGTGACCCGCCTGTTCACCAGCGACCTGCAGGAATTCAGCGCGCGGCAGCGCCTCGGCGCCACCGGCGTGGACGCCTCCCGCACGTTCATCGAGCACATCGCTCCGTATCCGGAGAACGTGGAAACCGAGGTCACCGTGACCTACACGCGGAACGCCAACGGTGCCGGTGCGACCGGCGGCGGCCGCGGACCGGCGGGCGGAGGCTTGGGCGCCGGCCAGATGCGCCCGGGCAGCGCCACCGTGGTGCTGCATCACAGCATGGTGAAACTGCCGGAGAAGCCCATGATGCCCCGCATGTTCGATGAGCGGGTCGGCTACTTCACCACCAGCACCATGGACTACAGCCATGACGACTACAAAGCCGAGCGCGTGCGCTACATTGCCCGCTGGCGCCTGGAGAAGAAGGACCCGGATGCCGCGGTTTCCGAGCCGGTGAAGCCGATTGTCTATTACATCGACGCCGCGACTCCCACCAGGTGGGTCCCCTGGCTCATCAAGGGAGTGGAGGATTGGAATGTGGCCTTCGAAGCTGCCGGCTTCAAGAACGCCATCATCGCGAAGAAAGCGCCCACGCCGCAGGAAGACCCGGCCTGGAGCCCGGAAGACGTGCGTAACTCCGTGATCCGCTGGCTGCCTTCCACCGTCGAGAACGCCAGCGGCCCGCACATCTCCGACCCGCGCACCGGCGAGATCCTGAATGCGGACATCCAGTTCTATCACAACGTCATGAACCTCGCCCGCGACTGGTATTTCGTGCAGGTCGGACCGCTCGATCCGCGGGCGCGGAAGCTGCCGCTGCCCGACGACCTGATGGGGCGGCTTCTCGAGTACGTGGTGGCGCATGAGGTCGGACACACCCTCGGCTTCCAGCACAACATGAAGGCCAGCTCGATGTATCCGGCGGATAAGATTCGCGACAGGAACTTCGTCCACACCATGGGACACACTCCGTCGATCATGGACTATTCGCGATTCAACTACGTGGCGCAGCCCCAGGACGGCATCGACCCGGCCGACCTGATCCCGCGCATCGGGCCCTATGACATCTGGGCCACCCACTGGGGCTACGCGCCGATCCCCGGCGTGAAGAAGTCCGATGACGAGAAGGCGACTCTGGACAAGTGGGCCAGGGAGCAGGACGATAAGCCGTGGCTTCGTTTCTCTACTTCCAACTCGAACGGCGCCGACCCCGGCGAGGAGACGGAGGCCGTGGGCGATGCCGATCCGGTTACATCCACCGCGCTGGGCGTAAAGAACCTCGAGCGCGTCGAAAAGATGCTGATGCCGGCGACCGCCTGGAAAGAGGGCGAGACGTACGATGACCTCTCGGAACTCTACGGCCGCATGATCAGCCAGTGGTCGACGGAGATGACCCATGTGGCGGGCGTTGTGGGCGGGCTGAACAGCCAGGAGAAGGTCGTCGGACAGGAAGGCCGCATTTTCAGCCTGATCCCCAAGGCCCGTCAGCAGGCCGCCGTAAAGTTCCTGATCGACAACGCGTTCACGACGCCCACCTGGATGATCGATGAGGAGATCCTTCGCCGCATCGAGCCGGTTGGCGCCATCGATCGCATACACGCCGCGCAGAACCGCATCCTCACCAGCCTGATGAGCAGCCCGCGGCTGGCCCGGCTGGTGGAAGAGCAGACGCTCGACGGCAATCTGGCTTACTCGCCCGTGGAGTTCCTGGACACCGTCCGGAAGGGTCTTTGGAGGGAGCTCGATGCTCCGCAGGTGAAGGTCGATGCTTACCGGCGCGAACTCCAGCGGTCCTATCTGCAGGCGGTCAACACGAAGCTGAACCCGCCGCCCGCCGCTTCGGCGACGCCGTCCTTCCCGCAATCGGAGGGCGGACGCGGCGCGGTGAGGCCGCCGCAAACCGGCGACGAGCAGCCGCTCTATCGGGCGGAACTCCACGCCCTGAGCGCCTCCATCACCTCCGCCCTGGCCCGGACCAGCGACGTCGAAACGAAAGCGCACCTGCAGGCATCGAAAGACGAAATCGCCAGGATCCTGGACCCGAAATTCGCGCCGCCCGCCGCGGCGACCACGGGTGGAGGCCGCCGCGGCGGCGAGTAGATCTACTTCTGCAGGAAGAAGTGCCCCACGAACATGGCGTCGATGCCGGACGAGTAGAAACTGCGGACGGCATCGCGCGGCGTACACACCAGGGGCTCGCCGAAAAGGTTGAACGACGTGTTGTAGAGCACCGGAAGGCCCGTAGCTTTGCCCGCGGCGTGCAGCAGTTTCCAGTAGAGCGGGTTTTCGGCGCGGTCCACGGCCTGTACGCGCACCAGGTCCTCGGCAAGGATGGCGGCGGCGAACTGGTCGCGATGCTCCGGCCGGACGCGGCCGACGGTCGAAAGGTACCTGGCGTTCGAGCCGACCTCGAAATATCCCGAGCAGAGCTCCGCCGGGATCGACGCGGCGAACTTACGGAACGGCTCGCGGTGCTTGATGAATGCGTTCAGGTTCTCGGTGGAGTAAGGGTCGAGCGGCGAGGCGAGAATGCTGCGATTGCCCAGCGCGCGCGCTCCGAATTCCATCCGGCCGTGCATCCAGGCGACGATCTTGTTGTCGTTCAACTGTGCGACGGCGGTATCGATCACCTCGTCGGCGGTGAGCAGGTAGCGGAATCGCAGCTTGCAGTTTTCGATCACCGGCTTAATGGCGGCCGCGGAGAATGCCGGTCCCAGGCACAGGGTTTCCATCGGTACCCGGCGCTCCTGCCGGTACGCCGTATGCCAGGTTTCGAGCACCGCGCCGATCGCCGTGCCCGCATTGCCCGCCGCCGGCTGCACGAAGACGTTTTCGCTTCCGAAGCGTTCTTCGAGCGCCGAGACCAGTAGGGCGTTCAGGCCCAGCCCACCGGCGAGACAGACGCGTCCGGCCTCTCCGGCCATCTGGATCACCGTCTGTTCGACGGCACGCTGTACGCCCGCCGCCACGTGCGCCCGCATGGCCTCGGGTACGGGCTGGCCGTCCTTGACGCCGAGGCGTTCGTAGAACCGCGAGCTGAAGCTGCCATGCTGGATGCGTTCCGGGCTGAAATACGAGCGGTCGAAGCGTGGACCGGTTTCGCCCATTCCGATGATGGCGAGGAACAAGTCGCGGAACCGGGCGTCGCCGCACATCGAAAGCCACTGCACTTTGTGCTCTTCGACGTTTGATTCGAAGCCCAACAATTCGGTGACGCGGCCATAGAGGTCGCCCAGCGAATCCGGCGAATACTGCTCCTGCTCGAGCGTCATCCCCGTTCCGCAGCCGCGCCAGCGCGAGCCGCAGCGGAAATCGCCGCCGCGGTCGAGCGTCAGCACCGTGGCATCGTCGAACGGAGAAGGGTAATAAGCCGACGCCGCATGCGCCAGGTGATGCTCCAGCACCACGATGCGGCTCTTCGGAAACTGCGCGCGCAGCTTGAGGTGGAAATCCGTTTCCGGCAGCGGGCGTACGATGGCCACCGCGTCCACTTGCTCCGGTTTGGCCGCGGCCAGTTCCAGGCAGGTGGCGATGGCATGCTCCGGCATCTGGCCATCCGCGCCGCGGTGCGACCGCCGGATCAGTTTCGATTCCTCCACCGCTGCCGCGAGTTCGCCGTCTTTCAGGAGGGCGGCTGCGGCATCCCCTTGAATGCCGCCGATTCCGAGAATGATCATCGTCTATTTGCCGCCCTTTTCCCGCTTTTCAATCTTGGCCCAGGTATCGCGGAGCGCCGCCGTGCGGTTGAAGACGGGCTTACCCGGCTGCGTATCGGGGTCCACGCAAAAGTAACCGAGTCGTTCGAACTGGTATCCGGTAAGCACTCTGGGGTTGGCAAGCGAGGGTTCTACCTTGGCTCCGGTCAGCACTTCGAGAGAGTTCGGATTCAGGTTGGCGGTGAACTCCTGGCCGGGCTCGGTGTCGTTGGGGTTCTCCTTGGTGAAGAGGTTATCGTAGAGCCGCACCTCGGCGTCGACCGCATGGGCGGCCGAGACCCAATGGATCGTCGATTTCACCTTGCGCCCGTCGGGCGCGTTGCCGCCTCGGGTTTCGGGATCGTAGGTGCAGTGGATCTCGACGACCTCGCCGCGTTCGTTCTTCACCACGCCCGTGCAGGTGATGAAGTAGCCGTAGCGCAGCCGCACCTCGCGTCCCGGCGACAGGCGGTAATACTGCTTGGGCGGATCCTCGCGGAAATCGTCCTGCTCGATGTAGAGGACCTTCGAGAACGGAACCTTGCGCGTGCCGGCGGAAGCGTCTTCGGGGTTGTTGACGGCATCCAGTTCGTCCACCTGGCCTTCGGGATAATTGTCGATCACCACGCGCAGAGGCCGCAGCACAGCCATGACGCGCAGAGAGCGCTTGTTCAGATCCTCGCGGACGTAGTGCTCCAGCAGCCCAAGCTCAATCGTGCCGTTGGTCTTCGAAACGCCGATAGCGCCGCAGAAATTGCGGATGGCCTCTGGCGTGTAGCCGCGCCGCCGGATGCCCGAAAGCGTCGGCATGCGCGGGTCGTCCCAGCCGCGCACGAATCCCTCCTGCACCAGCTTGAGCAGCTTGCGCTTGCTCAGCAGCGTGTAGGTGAGGTTCAGACGGTCGAACTCGATCTGCTGCGGGTGGTAGATGCCCAGGGCTTCGACATACCAGTCGTAGAGCGGCCGGTGATCCTCGAATTCCAACGTGCAGATGGAATGGGTGATGCCTTCGATCGAGTCCGATTGCCCGTGGGCGAAGTCGTACATCGGATAGATACACCACTCGTTGCCCGTTCGATGATGCTCGGCGTGCAGGATGCGGTACATCACCGGGTCGCGCATGTTGAGATTGGGCGAGGCCATGTCGATTTTGGCGCGGAGCGTGCGCGATCCGTCGGGGAACTCGCCGCCCTTCATGCGGGCGAAGAGATCGAGATTCTCTTCGACGCTGCGATGGCGATAGGGGCTTTCCTTGCCGGGTTCGGTGAGGGTGCCGCGGTACTGGCGCACCTCCTCCGCCGTCAGGTCGCAGACATACGCCTTGCCGGCCTTGATCAGTTGGACAGCCCATTCGTAGAGCTGGCCGAAATAGTCCGAAGCGTAGAAGAGTCGCTCGTCCCAGTCGAAGCCCAGCCACCGGACGGTGTCCATGATGGAATCGACATACTCCTGCTCTTCCTTTTCCGGGTTGGTATCGTCGAACCGCAGGTTGGTCTTGCCGCCGAACTCCGCCGCCAGTCCGAAATTCAGGCAGATCGACTTGGCGTGGCCGATGTGCAGATAGCCGTTCGGCTCGGGAGGGAAACGAGTGTGCACCCGCCCTCCGTACTTGTTCGTATGCAGGTCCTCGACAATGATGTCGCGGATGAAATTCGATGGACCTGCCGGTGCGGCGTTGTCCGCTTCCGCCGGCGGCGTCAGGTTGGTCTCACTCATAATGTTTTCAGTTTCTCAATCGCCCGGGCAATCCGCTTCAGGCAGGTTTCCCGGCCGAGCGCCACCAGCGTTCCGAATAGCGGCGGCGCGGTCTTTCTGCCGCAGACCGCCACGCGAACCGGTTCGAACATCTGGCCTGCCTTAATCCCGAGGCCTTCGGCCGCCGGGCGCAGCGCGGCCTCCAGGCCGTCGTGCGAAAACTCCGCCGCCGCCAGTACATCGAGCGCCCGTTCAAGCACTCGTAAGGCCATCGCGGCATCCCCCTTCTTGGGGATCAGCTCGGAGGCATCGTAGGGGGCCAGTTCGTCCGCGAAGAAGAAGTCGGCCACCGTTTGCACATCGCGCAGCAGCTTGATGCGCTCGCGGATGAGGGGCGTGATCTGCCGCATCTTCACCGGGTCCACCCCTGGGGCGAAGGGTGCCAGGGCGGCGGCCAGCTCGTCTACCGGCATGGCGCGGATCAGTTCGGCGTTCAGCCAGGCCGCCTTGGGGTCGAACGGGTCCTCTTCTTTGAAATTGACTACCGCGTTGCTGCGATTGATTCCTTCGAGGGAGAAGACGTCGATCAGCTCCTGGCGGGTCATCTGTTCGCGGTCGTCCTTCGGTGACCAGCCCAGCAGGCACAGGAAGTTCACGAACGCATGAGGGAGGAACCCGGCGTCCCGGTAGGTCGTAACGCTCACCACGGGGCCGTGCTTACGCTTGGACAGCTTGGCGCCGTCCGGCGCGACCAGCAGCGGAAGGTGCGCGAAGACTGGGGGCGCGGCTCCCAGCGCCTCGAAAATCAGAACGTGTTTGAAGGTGTTCGAGAGATGATCCTGGCCGCGGATGATGTGGCTGATCCGCAGGTCGGCATCGTCGGCGCAGGAGCCCAGATGGTAGGTCGGCATGCCATCGCTGCGCAGCAGTGCGAAATCCTCGATATCGGCGGTGGATTTGGACTGCGGTCCGTAGACCGCGTCGGCGAAGCGACACCTGGCGCTCGCCGTCGCGGGGCACCCGGAAGCGCAGCGCGAACGGCTCGCCGGCCGCGGCGCGGCGGTCGCTCTCTTCGCGCGGGAGTTCGCGCATCCCGGCGTTGAAGAGCCAGGTTCCATGCGCTCCCGATTTTTCGGTGTCGCCCCCCTGTGCCGGCGTGAAGTCGCGGTAGGCCTGTCCCTTTTGAAAAATGGCCTCGGCAGCCTGGCGGTGCAGGGCCAGGCGCTCGGACTGTTTGTACTGTTCGTCCCATCCGAGGTCCAGCCAGCGCAGCCCCTCGAAGATGGAGTTGAGCGAAGCCTCGGTGTTGCGCTCGACGTCGGTGTCATCGATACGCAGAATCATGGCGCCGCCATTTCGACGCGCATAGAGCCAGTTGAAGATGAAAGTGCGCGCGCTCCCGATATGGAGAAAGCCTGTTGGGGAGGGCGCGAAGCGAACTCGCAGCATGAAAATCCAAGTATAACAAGCGCGTGAGGCCGGCCTCGGTTGGCTGAACGGTGTAAATCCTTCCGGGTAATGACTACCCGGTAATCAGACTTCTCTGGGATATCCGTGAAGCTGCGTACAAGTTTAGGGCGGGCAGGCCCTCCTCGCCGGCCCAAGTCGTGGCTTGGCGGGCTTGGCACGCTGCTTGCAACCAGAGTTACCAGTTGAAGTGGCGCAAACCGGTGGCGCGGCGGAGGTTCAGAGGATCCCGCCGCTGACCACCGGTTTCTATTCCTGGGTGGCAAACGCCCTGCCGCCCGCAGGCGGCGCGTGCAGTTCGTAGCCCTGAGGCGGCTCGGCACCGAGCAGATACCGGACAAAATAATCCCAGCGTCGCCGGATCATGTAGGGCTCATTGCCGAATCCGTGGTTGCGGTTGGGCAACAGCAGCAGGTCGAAATCCTTATTTGCCTTGATCAGCTCGTTCACGACCAGCAGCGTGTTGTAGGGCGGAACGTTGTTATCCATGGTGCCGTGCGCCAGCAGGAGGTGGCCCTTGAGGTTTTTGGCGACATTCTCGTTGGCCTGGTTGTCGTAGTTGGTCGTTCCGTCCGGGTTCTTCCTGAGCAGGCCCTCCCACTTCTCGCCCCAATCGTCCTCGTATTCCCGGTTGTCGTGGTTGCCGGCCTCGGAGATTCCGACCTTGAAGAAGTCCGGATACCGGAACATGGCGTCGGCAGTCGCGTAGCCGCCTCCGGAGTGCCCGTAAATGCCGGCGCGGTCGATGTCGATCCACGGATAGCGCTGGGCCAACTGCTTCATCGCCGCTACCTGGTCTGGAAGGGTATTGTCTCCCATGTCGCCGTAGTAGGCTTCGTGGAACTTCTTCGACCGCCAGGGGGTGCCCATGCCGTCGACCTCCACCACCACGAATCCCAGTTCCGCCAGTGCCTGCGCGTCTCCCCGCGCTGCGGAAAAGCTGCGGCTTCCCACGCTGCCCGTTTGCGGGCCGGGATAAATGTGGTTGATGATCGGGTACTTCCGCGACCGGTCCAGGTTCGTGGGCTGGAACATCAGGCCGTAGAGATCGGTCTGGCCGTCGCGGGCCTTCACCGTGATTGAGACCGGCGGCTTCCAGCCCGCGGCCAGGAGCTTCGAGATATCGGCCTTCTCCAGTTGCGCCACCAGCTTCCCGGTGTCGTCGCGGACCACCGCCACCGGCGGCACGTCCGGGCGCGAGTAACTGTCGGTGAAGTAGCGGCCCGAGGGCGAAAACGAGACCTCGTGATTGGCATCTTCGGGCGTGAGCAGGGCCAGGTTCCGGCCGTCGAATCCGATGCGGTAGAGGTGGATGAAGTAGGGGTCGCGGCCTTTTTCGCGCCCCACACCGAGGAAGTACAGGACGCGGTTCTTCTCGTCCACGCGAAGCAGTTGGGTGACGTTGCCTTCGCCGGTGGTGATCTGGTTCTTCAACTTGCCGGTTTCGGAGTCGTACAGGTAGAGCTGGCCCCAATTGTCCCGTTCCGAAAACCAGATGATCTCTTTCGTGGCAGGCAGGTATTTCCAGTTGGCGCGGCCGTTGCCCGATTCGTAGAACGTGGGCACTGACTCTTCGAGCACGTCGCGGACCTTGCCGGTGGCCGCGTCGGCGATGCGTAACTGCTCGCGTTTGTGGTCGCGCGAGGTGGAGATGAACGCCAGGCTCTGCCCGTCGGGGCTCCACTCGACGTCGCTCCACTGGCCGCGGCACGCCACATCGTCGCACAGCGTGGATCGGTGCTGGTCGGGGGGCATGTCCATCCGGACGACGTGCGGGTCGTCCACGTCGATGACTACCCGCTGGATCGTGGTGACCACGTCGTCGCCGGGCAGTGGATACTTCCAGGCGCGCAGCGTCGGGTGCCCAACCCGCGTATCCACCAGGTACATCTCGCCGACGCCGCGCTGATCCTGCTGGTACGTCGCGATCTTCTTCGAATCGGGCGACCAGAGTACGATCGCACGGTCGCTCGAGCTCCATCCTGCATTGTCGGTGGCGTAGCCGAAATCCTGAATGCCGTCTTTCGTAAGCTGCGTTTCTCTGCCGGTCTCCGCATTGCGCACCCAGAGGTTGTAATCGCGGATGAAAGCGGTCTTTTTCTTGTCCGGGGAAAGCGCCGGGTTGGCGAAACCGCCGCGGCCGCCCCGTCCGCCGCCTCCGGATGCCCGGGCAGTGCCCAGTGCCGTGCAGGAGGCGCCGGCGGTGTCACACTTCCATTCTCGTCCGGCTGCGCTGAAGACGACCGACCGGCCGTCCGCCTGAAGTTCGATCTCGCTGAACGGCAGGTGATGCGCGTCGTAACGCCGGCCCGAGGCCGAAGAAAGTGCCGCGGCGACGCGGGCGTGGTCGAAGGCCGGGCGGCGCGTGCCGCTTGCCGGGTCCACCAGGATAAACTCGGGGCCCTCCGCGGTGGCCACCCGGTACCAGAAGCGGTCGCCCGCCATCCAGTTAGGCCGCACTCCCGCACGGTAGACCAGCGGGGTCGTATTGTAGGCCATGAACTTCTCGGCGCGGGAGTAATCGGAGGCGGTGAAAGCCTGAGGCTGCGCGAACGCCGGCAACGCGGCGAGGAGGATCAAATAGTGACGAAGCATCGCATCCCTTCGCCGCATCATAGCAAGCTTGCCCGGTCCTCCGGCAGTCAAGCCTGCGGCCGTCCCTTCCACATGCCGCCCGCGCCGCGCCAGTACGCCACAGCCGACTGCACGGTGGCTGCCGCATAGAAAATCGCGATTAGCGGGAGCAGCGGAGCCCAGAGCCAGGACCTCCGGTAGAACCGCAGCCCGGGGATATAACAGGCAGCCATCAGCCCCCACGCGGCGGCGCCGTACCAGGAGCCGGTAAGAGCGAGGACGGGAGGCGCCATGTAGGTCAGTGCCAGGCCGGCCAGCGTGGCCATCAGCATTGGAGTGGAGTAGTGAAGTTGAGTGAATGCGGTGCGCGAGATCATGCGGCCGATCTCGCCGAAGGTCTCGTAGCGGCGGATGCTGCGGGTATCCGCGTTCAGCCCCAGCCAAACCCGTCCTCCCGAGCGCTTGATGGCGCGGGCCAGCGCGCAGTCGTCGATCAACTCGCCGCGGATGTGCTCGATGCCGCCGATCCGCTCGAGAGCGATGCGGCGCACCAGCATACATCCGCCGGCCGCACCCGCTGTGCGGCGGCGCGGGCTGCGGATCCAGGCGGGCGGATACAGCATGAAGAAGAAGAACACGAATGCCGGGACCAGCGCACGCTCGGCCGCGGTCTCGCACCGCAGGGTGGCCATATAAGAAACCAGGTCGTAGCCGCCCGTCCCGGCGCGCGCTGCCAGCGCCGCCACGTTCTCCGGCGGATGCACGATATCGGCGTCGGTAAGCAGGTAATAATCCGGCAGGGACTGCCGGACGCCCTGAGCGACGGCCCACAGCTTCCCGGTCCAGCCCTCCGGCAGCGATTCGGCGCGAATGACCGTCAACAGTTCGGGGGGCGCGGCCGCGCGGGCGGCTTCTGCGGTGCCGTCGTCGCTGGCGTCGTCTACCACCACGATGCGGAACTCGCCGGGGTACTTCTGGCGCGCCAGCGAGCCGGCCGCGAGCCCCACGGTCTCCGCTTCATTGCGAGCCGGAATGACGGCGGTCACGGAAGGCGCCGGCGAAGGCAGCGCGCCTTCCGGAGGATCTTCGCGCATCCTCCAAAACCCGCCGCGCGCGGCGAACAGGTATGCCCAGATCGCCGCCACCGTGAGGCCCAGAACCATAGACTCGCATTATCTCCGGTTTTCCGCGCGGAATCGGGGTCCGACCCACCCTAAAGTGGGTATCCTGTCTACAGGAGGGCATATGTACCCGCTCAAGAAGGGGAAATTCGCGCCGCAGGCGCATGTGGGGATTCCGACAGGCACGTACGAAGAGGAGCACGGCCGCAAAGGGTTCTACGGTAAGAGCACGCACCTCTATCATGCGCACCCGCCGACCGGCTGGATCCGCTTTGAGGGCAAACTGCGGCCGCACCTGTTCGATCTGAATCGCCTCGCGCCCACCGATCTCCATGATCCGGAAGGCATGCCGGCGGCCTTCCTCGGCAACCGGGACGTGACGCTCTACGTTTCGCGGCGCTCCGAGCCCATGCCGTTCTATTACCGGAATGCGGATGGCGACGAGCTGATCTTCGTGCATCGCGGCCGCGGAACCATCGAAACCGATTTCGGGCCGCTGATGTTCGAGCCGGGCGACTACCTGGTGATGCCGAGGGCCGTGACCTACCGGCTGATTCCCGAGACGGACGACAATTTCTTCCTGATCATTCAATCGCGTACCGAGTTCGATCAGCCGGACAAGGGCCTGATCGGCCACCACGCCCTGTACGATCCCGGCGTGATCACTACGCCTGAGCCGCGGCCGAACCTGAACGACGATCGCGAATGGGAGGTCCGGATCAAGGTGGAGGATGAAATCTCGAAGGTGGTGTACCCGTTCAACCCGATCGACGTGGTGGGCTGGAAGGGCGATCTTACGGTGTGGAAGATCAACATGCGCGACATCCGGCCGATCATGAGCCACCGCGCGCACCTACCTCCGAGCGCCCATACTACGTTCCTCACCGAAGGCGCTGTGGTATGCAGCTTTCTACCGCGCCCGCTCGAGCAGGATGCCGAGGCGCTGCGCGTGCCGTTCTTCCACCGCAACACCGATTACGATGAGTTCATTTTCTATCACGACGGCGATTTCTTCAGCAAAGACAACATCAAGCCGGGCTATGCCACGCTGCACCCGCGCGGCATCCACCACGGGCCGCACCCCAAGGCGCTGGCCAACCAGGGCAAAAAGACGCAGACCGACGAGTACGCCGTCATGCTCGACGGCCTCAACCCCATGCACGTGCTGCCGGCGGGAGAACAGGTGGAGTGGAAAGAATACTGGACCAGTTGGATGGAGAAGCAGCCGGAGCCGGTAAAATAGAAGCTTCATGGCCACCGACCTGAAGCTCCTCGCGCAATTCGACACGCCGACCATCTGCAACACCATTGAGCTTTTTGAGGTACGCCCGCGCAACGCCGGGTATATGGACGGGCGCATTCGCGCCTGCTTCCCGGAAATGCCGCCCATGGTGGGGTACGCTTCGACCGCCACGATGCGCTGCGAGCAGCCGCGAAGCGAAGGCGACGTCTACAGCTCGCTCGAACAACAGGTCGCGCGCTTCGCCGAGCTGCCTGGTCCGGCCGTAGTCGTCTATCAGGATCTGGACGACCCCGCCGTCGCCGCGACCTTCGGCGAGATCATGTGCACGACGTATCAAGCGTTCGGCGCGGCGGGCCTGGTGACCAGCGGGCCCGCCCGCGACCTCGACCAGGTGCGCCGCATCGGGTTTCCTACCTTCAGCAATGGGGCCATCTGTTCCCACGGCCACAGCCATACCGTGGAGGTGCACGGCACGGTGCGGGTGGGCGGTGTGACGATCCGCCCTGGCGACCTGCTCCATGCCGATGCCAACGGCGTGACGACGATTCCGCCCGAGATCGCAAGCGAAGTGGCCGGGGCGGCGGCCGAGTTCGTGAAAGCCGAAGCGATCGTCCTCGACTACCTGAAATCCAAAGCCGTCGACGTGAAAGGCTTTGCCGAGGCGCGCAAGGGCATGATGGACGCGATCGCCCGCTTGAGCAGGAAGGTCCGCGGGCGCGCCGCCGGCGTCTAGCGCCGCTAGTGGGCGTGCTGAAGTCTGCGCAACTCCACGCCCAGCACAATCTCGGTGAGGCCGAAGGCCAGGGCGAACGCGCCGATGATCCACACCACGCTGAGCGCGCCGATGGCGGGGCGGAACATCAGCAGTAGTGCGAAGAGCACTCCCAGTATGCCGCTGAAAGCGAGCCAGAATTCTCCCGGAATCTCCCGTCGCAAGCGGAAGGCCGCGGCCAGCCGCAGAACCCCGGTGGCCATCGCCCAAATCGACATGAGGAATATGAGGACCACCGCGGTGAGCGACGGCGAACGCAGCATGACCAGGCCGGCCCAGATGCCGACGACGCCTTCCAGCACCAGCAGCCAGCGGTCGTCGCGTCCGCTGCCGGTCGCGCTGACCAGGCAGAATATTCCGTCCGAAAGCGCATAAAATCCGAACATCACGACCAGGACCCGGGCGGTCAATCCCGGCCACGTGAATGCCAGCAGACCGAACGCGATCGCGATGAGGCCCCGCAGAAGCAGGGTCCACCAGTGCCGCATGAAGAGTCGGAGGTTACCCCCCGCGGACGAATCAGGTGCCACAGTGTTTCTCCTCATTCACTGCGGATGCGTGGGGCTCCGCGAAGACGGAGAAGCATGTGACGCGGGTTACTTGGGTTCCACCTGTTCTCCCCAGATGTAGCGGCTGAACCACTCGTAGTTGTGCTCCATCACCGCGCGCTGCTGCTTGGGCTTGTTGATGGGGTGGCCGAAACCTTTGTAGAGAATAAGTTTGACAGGGATGCCGCGATCCTTCAGGGCCTGGTAGAGTTCGAACGAATTGGGCGGCGGAACGCGTTTATCCTGGTCGCCGTGCTGGATCAGTGTGGGCGTGCGGGCGCGGTTTACATAGGTGATGGGTGAAGTCTTGCGGTAGATCTCCGGATCCTCCCAGGGTGTCGCCTTCAGGTATTGCCGCGTGAAAGGGTGGATATCGGTATTCACGTAATATGTCATCCAGTCCGAGATGCCGGCCCCGACTGAAACGGCCTTGAACCGGTCGCTGTAACAGGTGATGAACGCCGAGATGTAGCCGCCCTCGCTCCAGCCCATGGCGCCTACGCGGTCCTTGTCGACGATTCCCTTCGCGATCAGGTAGTCCACGCCGGAGATCACGTCTTCGTAGTCCCCGACCCCCAGGTTGCGTACATTGAGCGAACGGAACTTCTCGCCGTAGCCGGCCGAGCCGCGATAGTTCGGCTTGAGGATGAGGGCGCCCTTGGCGGCGAAGCGCTCCACGGGATAGTAGCGGTCCGGAGAGCGGACCGGCGTATCGACACCGGTCGGGCCGCCGTGGATCACCACCAGCAGCGGGTACTTTCGCGAGGCATCGTAATCGGCGGGCTTGACCAGGATGCCTTCGATCTCCGTGCCGTCGGCCGACTTCCATTGGATGACCTCGCGGGTCGCCAGTCGAAACTCCTTGTATTGCGCGCTCACCGTGGTCAGGTAGCGCGGGTGGAAGTCCGCTACCGGAGAGACCAGCACTTCCGTAAATTCATTCGGCCCTGCGCCGGTGGCGGCCAGCGTGCGGTGATCTTTTGTAAAGGATGCCCCCGCGAGCAGGAAGCGGTCCGGACCACTGATACGGCGGATGGCGTGCGTTGCCGGGTCGAGCCGAAAGACGTGGGCGTACGTCTTCTGGGCGGCGCCGAAGTAGATGCCGTCCGGCCCCCAGTCGATCAGGTTCGTATCTTCGTCGAAGGCCTCGGTGAGGATACGGGGGGTGCCGCCCTCGGCCGGGATCACCGCGATGCGGCGGTTGGTGTAGTAGAAGGACGGGTTTCCGGCGGAGGTCTCATACGCGATCTGCCTGCTGTCGGGCGACCATTTCGGGTTGCCGTTGGGGCCGCCGCCATCGAGCAGTTTGCGCACGTGATGGTCCGAGAGGTCGAGCAGGTAGATTTGCTCGGTATCCTGGGAACCGAGATCCGGGTCGCGGGTCGCGCTGAAAGCTATGTGCTTTCCATCGGGCGACCAGGCGAACGCACCGGCGCTGAACTCGCTGCCGGAGGTCAGGGGCTCGGGCTTGGGGAGCTTTTTCAGGTCGGCCGGGAACTCGGCGGGAATCTCGACCTGCCACAGGCGAGTCATGGTGTAATCGCCGGAGACGATCTCGAAGTCGCCGTACTTTTCCTTGCGGTCTTTCCTGGCTTTGGATTCGGCGCCGGTTGAGGCGAAGACAATCGAGCGTCCGTCGGGCGACCACGCCAGCGCGCTCACGCCATTCTCCTCGTTGGTGAGTTGCGACGCTTCGCCGCCCCGCGGGGAGATGATGTAAATCTGGCGCTTCCCGCCGCGGTCGGAGATAAAGGCGATGCGCCGCGAGTCGGCTGACCACCGTGGTCCGCTGCTCGACTTCTTGCCGCCGGTCAACTGGTAGCGCTCGCCGGTGTCCGGGATGGCGATCCAGATCTGCTGCGTGAACTCGTCGTCCTCCCAGTTGGTCTGCTGAACCGTGTACGCCACGTAGCGGCCGTCGGGCGAGATCTGAGCGCCGGAGACGGACTGCATGCCGAGGGACTGGTCAATGCCGGGGACCGAGGCGGCCGCCGCCACCGCCGCCAGTAGAAGGGGACCGAGGATTTTGCACGTCATGCCGCACATTATAGACGTTGGCGCAACTTTGCTACAGTTGGTAGAACCATGCGGAGCATTCCTTCCTGGGACCAGTATTATCTCGACATCTGCAAAGTAGTTGCCACGCGAAGCAAGGACCCGAATACGCAGGTGGGCTGCGTAATTATCGGTCCCAACCGGGAGATCCGCTCCACGGGTTACAACTCCTTCCCTCGCGGAATTCGGGACGACGTGCCCGAGCGGCTGGTGCGGCCCACGAAGTATCTCTGGATCGAACACGCCGAGCGAAACGCGATCTGCAACGCGGCCCGCGCCGGGACGGCCACCGAGGGCTGCACGATCTTTGTCGAGATCATGCCGTGCATGGATTGCGCCCGGGCCATCGTGCAGGCGGGGATCGTCGAAGTCGTGGTCTCCTGCGAGCGCATGGCCCAGTACTCCAGCGCCTACTACGATGAGCACTTCCACATGGTGGAGGTGCTGTTCGAGGAAGCCAAGATTCGGGTGAGGCGGGTTTAGCGGCCTGGGTGACCGGCCCACACGCGTTCCGTCCCGCTGAGTTGAACGCCTCCGTCCGTGCCGAAGGCGAGTTGGTGAACGTGGAAGCTCCCCGGATGCTCACCGCCGTCGGATCTCAGAGCCGCGGATGGCGCCGAGCAGAGCACGACTTCGCTGCAGATCCCGACCCAGTCTCTGTGCCTGTGGCCGTGGAGGACCAGGACCCGCGAGGCATGCGGCGCAATCGCCGCCAGAACGTCCGGAGCATTGACCAGCGCGAGGCCGATACGGTCGCTAAGGCTGATCGAAGCCAGCGGATACTCCACGACCTGGTGATGGAGCAGAATCACCCAGGGCCGCCCGGGAGAATGGTTGAGGATTGATCTGAGCGCGCTCAGTTGCGAGCGGCTTACGACGCCGATCGCGTTGGTGAGCGAGAAGTGGCTGCGGGCATTGGAATTGAGCAGGATGACCCCATATCCATGAATCCCGGCGGGTTCGACCAAGGGGAAGACTGCGTCCCAGACCTTTGCCATCTCGAATCGCCCGCGCACCGTACCGCGCTCAGCCAGCGCCCGTAGCCGCTCCGCCCGTTCACCCTCGCGCAGGTAGTCTTTGAGAGAAGGTCCTGGCGCACCGGATATGCGGTCGACCAGGTAGCTCCGATCGCCTTGGATCGCGTCCAGAGCCAGAACGACGCGGAGCTTGCGAAGCGATTGACCCGTGCTCCAGGGCAAATCGGGCCGCCCGGGGTTGGTTCGGTCGACGATGTTGACATCGTGGTTGCCGGGCACGAACGACAGGCGCGCTCGCAACTCGGGATGACTTCGAAGGAGGTCGAGAAACTCGGCCCACTCGGATCGCAGCCCGGCATCGGTGATGTCGCCGGTTACCAGGATCCGATCCACGGGGGATGCCGCGTGTATCGCGGCAAGCCTGCGCAGTGCGGTGCGAATGCACCGGTTGCCTCGCGGGCCGTGCGTACCGGCCTCCATGCGATAGCCGTAGCGCTCGCCCACCACGTGCAGGTCCGACAGATGCGCCACACGCGCGGTGGACATCTGCGGCGTCGGCCGGCCTGGCGCCCAGTCGAAAACCTGGCTGTTGATCGAGAGTTCCCTCACCAGCCAATATAGGCTCTCGGCGGCTGTAGACAGGCCAAGGACCACCGCGGCATTGCCCAACGCCGCTCTGGCCGCGGCCCACGGCCGGATGCGCTCGAAATCGACCAGGTGGAAGCCCGTCGAGAACTCAACGGTCATCGCGAGGGCGATCCCTCCGAAGACGAGCAGAACCGCCGCGAGGACGGTGCCGGACTGGCGTCTGCGGTGGACCTCTTGCGGAGTGAGCGCACGGCTGGGAAACCGTTCTGCCGCATAGCGCAGGAACTCACGGAGCGTAACGAACATCGGCAGGACGAGTGTGTAATGGAGATGCCAGAAGTTGTCGATCGCTCTCGCCACCAACGGCCGGCCGAATTTGAGAGCTGCCGCCACCATGAGCGCCAACAAGACGAGCGCGACGATTGGCCTGCTCCCGGCCAGTGTCGCCGCATGGAATTTCAACCGGCCGTAACTGACCGCAACTGAGGGAACGATTCCCACCAGCAGGGCAGGCCCGACGATCAGAACCAGAAAACCGATCGAGGCCCTCAGGTAGTTGAATTCCAGCGCTGCCGATAAGACGACGCTCCGCATTCCGCGTCCGTACGGGCTCGTACGGTTATCGTCGCTATCACCGCGCCGCAAATTCCAAATGCGTGAGACCGCCATCGTCCTCCATAAGCCTGTCGGCAATGAGATTAGCCGCGAGCGGCAGGTCTTCTATTTTTTTTCGGCACAGGTTACGCGAAAAAATAATAAAGCTGCGGCTCGAAAGGCGATCATCAACACATTAG
Source organism: Bryobacterales bacterium (assembly GCA_963778675.1). Lineage (GTDB taxonomy): Bacteria > Acidobacteriota > Terriglobia > Bryobacterales > Bryobacteraceae > CAWCDJ01. Next base: position 1,046,427 of record CAVZVI010000011.1, on the reverse strand, counting down.
GAGGGATGTGGGGAGTATCCATACAGTATGTTTCCGTCACCGGGCCGTTTGGCCCTGATCAGGGTGGCGGGAATGTGGAAGGGGGTCGGCAGCCCTACAGAGGAGGTATGGGTATGCAAAAGCGTTTTCGTTTGTCGACAGCCATCCTATCGACGGGGCTCCTCTTCGGAGCCGCGGCGGTGCCGAGCCAGGCCGCCACACAGCCGAAGAAGACCAAGACCGCCAGCAAATCGACCTCGCGCTCGCGCGGCCGCCGGCGCGGAACGGCGGCAAGGCGCATCGGTACAGGTGCAGCCGGTGGTGCTGCCATCGGGGCAATCGCGGGCGGGGGCCGAGGCGCGGCGATCGGCAGCATTGCGGGAGCCGGCGCCGGGTCCGTGCACAATAGCCGCCAAAGGTCCCGAAGCCGCCGCAAGTAGGAACTGGACGTTGGGGAGGGCTTTAGGTGGACCGGTTGCCGGGTTCCGGGGAATCCTGGGCCCCGGCATCCTCGACATCTTCCACATGGCGATAGAAACGGTGCCCGCAACCCCTGCAGCGGCAGGGAGTTCGGTGGAAATGGACCATAATGGCATCGCGCAGGCCGCGGTTATGAGAGGGGCGCAAATCCCTTCCTCCGCAAGCAGGACAACGCACGATAACGTCCGTGTCAGCTCCGCTCAAAACGCGTTCTCGATCCTCCCGGGGATTCCCACTTTCCTCTCACGTTACCAGAGAAAAGTATTTACACGCACAACATTGTAGAAAAAAAACGTTCGTTAGGGTACACTGGCATCAGAGTTAGTCAAATTTTCGTGTCGGGCCAGACCCCCAAAGCGACTTCAGGAACTCCGTTGCGCTCCTTCCCACTCTTGCTGAAGTTTCGCGGCTCGCGGCAGAGGCTGGCGTAGAGGTAGAGCCGGATGCCGGATGATCAAAGCCACTATGGCAAGTGGAGCAGGGAAGAATTGCGCAACGCGGAAACCACGGCCAGTCGGTTTCTCGAAGAGAACAGCGGGCAGATAGCGGAAACCATGCGCACGAAGGCACGGTTTTTGGAAACCCTGATCCAACGCTTTTCCAACCCGCAAGTCGAATTCCAGGAACGGCTGGAGTATTTTGCCCGCATCTCCGAAATCGCGCGATTGATCGAAGCCGATGCCAACGGGTTCTTTGAGCTCGCGTCGCAGCCGATGGTCGCGCGGATTCTGGGCACGGTGCCGCGCAAGTAGCGCCGTAAGGCGCTACAGTTTGTCCAGGTCGGCCGGTTCGCCGAACTTCTGTCCGGCAAGCGACGGGTCGATGTTGCGCAGCAGTCCGGTCAATACCCCCCCGGCGCCAGTTTCAATAAGACGGGTTACCCCCCTTGCGGCCAGAACGCGGATCGTTTCCGCCCAGCGGACCGGGTTCGGCACCTGCTGGTACAGTCCTTCCCGCGCTTCCTCTCCGCTGGAGATCTCCCTGGCCTGCCAGTTGTTTACGAGCGGGCACGCGAGCGGCCGAAACACGGCGGCGTCGAGATCCGCCCGCAAGCGTTGCTGGGCGGGCGCCATCAACGGGCAATGAAACGGGGCGCTGACCGGCAGCAGCACGGCACGGCGGGCGCCGGCGGCCTTTGCCAGCTCAATGGCGCGGTTCACTGCACCGGCGTGGCCGGCGATCACGACCTGGTCCGGCGAATTCAGGTTGGCCGCGCTCACCACCTCGCCCTGCGCCGCCTGTTTCAGGACCGCATCCAGCCTGCCATCGGGCAATTTGAGAAGGGCGGCCATCGCCCCCACGCCTGCCGGCACCGCTTCCTGCATATACCGGCCGCGATTGCGGACCAGGCGCAGCGCGCTGGCGAACTCCAGGCTGCCCGCTGCTACCAGGGCGGAATACTCTCCCAGGCTGTGGCCGGCCACGAAATCGGGGGTCACGCCGCGCTCCTTGAGCACCGCCCAGGCTGCCGTGGAGACGGTCAGCAGGGCGGGCTGCGTGTTTTCGGTCAGCTTGAGCTGATCCTCGGGGCCTTCGAAGCAGAGGCGGGAGATCGGGAAGCCGAGAATATCGTCAGCCTCCTCGAACACGCGGTGCGCCGCGGCGAACTGATCGGCCAGGGCCTTGCCCATACCAGGTGCCTGGGAGCCCTGGCCGGGGAAAAGAAGTGCGGTTTTCGGTGTCAAACGAAGATTATAACCGCGAGGCCGCGGCGGGCTACTCGGGCTGACCCTGGTCGCGGATGATGCGGATCTCGACTTCCCGCTTATCCAGTCTCTTTCCGGCGTAATACCCGCCAACTGCGGCGCCTGCCGTTCCCGCCGCGATCACCGCCGGAACCGCGATGACCGCGGGGCCTTCGTAGAGATCCGGGTAGCTCGCCGCCGCGATTCCCGCGGCGGCCGCGGCCACTCCTAAAGTACCGAGCAGCCGGCCGGGCCCGCGGTATTCGGTTATGTGCAGGACCGAAACCGATTGCCGCGGAATGAGATGCTCGCCTTTGGGCTGCACCGCCCGGTCGGAAGTCTTGGAGATCTTCAGGCGCAGGCCGGCAGGCTCCACCTCCACAACTTTGCCTTGGATATACACGCCGCCCGGCAGCGCCAGGGAAACCTTGCTATGCCCGACGCGGGGACCGAGCTCGCCCCACTTCAGTTGCTCCGCCCCCGCCCCCCACGAAAGGCCCTGGCTCAACCAGAGTAAGGCGCTCATCATCACGTATGACAATCGTTTCATGCAATCCTCCTGAGTACCTACCCATGGTGCGCCGGAATGCCCGTTCGCTTGTCACCGCGATGGCCGCCGCATGTGCGCCGGATGCACAAACTTTGTACGGAAATTGTCAGAGCACGAGCTTGTAACCCACGCCGTGGACAGTCTTGAGGCGCTGCGGGTCCGACGGCTGGGCTTCCGTCTTGGCGCGCAGGGCGGCAATGTGATTGTCCACCGTGCGAGTGGTCGGGTAGTTCTCGTAGCCCCAGACCTCGTTCAGCAGTTCGTCGCGGGTGACCACTTCGCCGGCGCGCGACGCGAGCAGGCGCAGGAGCTGGAACTCCTTGCGGGTCATCTCGACCGGCTGCCCGGCCTTGCGCGCCTCATAGGAAACGAAGTTGATCACCACGTCGTCGAAGCGGAGCTCGTCGGGCTGCGCTTTTGCCGGCTGGGCCCGCCGCAGGATCGCCCGCACGCGTGCCATCAGTTCGCGGATGGAGAAGGGCTTGGCGACGTAGTCGTCGGCTCCCAGGTCCAGGCCCAGTACACGGTCGGCTTCCTCGCCGCGCGCGGTCAGCATCAGAATCGGCGTCTGTATCCCTTCGGCGCGGACCTTGCGGCAGATCTCATATCCGCTCAGCTTGGGCAGCATCAGGTCCAGGATGATCAGGTCCGGGTGTTTCTCCCGGATGAGCGCGTAGCCGGACTGCCCGTCCGAGGCCGTCAGCACCTCATACGACTCGAAGCGCAGATTGTCGGCCAGGCCGCGCAGAATCGCGGGATCGTCTTCAATCGCCAGAATGACGCTCATGAGTGTTCCTCCTGCCGGGCCGGCTGCACCGGGAACCGCAAAGTAAATGTGCTGCCTTTGCCCGGCGTGCTGTTCACGGCGCACGACCCGCCGTGCGCCCTCATAATCTGCGAAACCAGCGCCAGCCCCAGCCCGGCGCCGGGAATGGCGCGGGTCTCCGCGGTTCGGGCGCGATAGAACTTCTCGAAGATGCGGCCCTGCTCTTCGGGAGCGACACCGATTCCCTGGTCCGTCACGTTCAGGACCACTTCGTTGCCTGCCCGCGAGAGCGCCAGGTGGATCTCCCGGGCATCGCCGGAAAACTTGATGGCGTTGGAGACCAGGTTGAGAACTGCCTGCTCGAGAGCATCCCGGTCGGCGGTGATGGCCGGCAGGCGGTCCTCCACCGCCAGATGGAGCTGAAAACCCTGCTCTGACAGCGGGTACTCCAGGGCGCGCAGGGCGGCGCGGACGGCATCGAGCGGCTGCACCGTGCGGAAATGCCAGATCTTCTTGTCATTCTCCGATTTGGCGAACAGCAGGACGCCGTCCACCAGGCGCGAGAGGCGCTCGCACTCGTTGACGATCGTGCCCAGGTATTCGGACTGCGTATCCGCGTCGGTGCAGCGGCCCATCTGCAGCGTTTCGGCGAACATGCGGATCGCGGTGAGGGGTGTCTTGAGTTCGTGGGAGACGCTGGCCACGAACTGTGCCCGCAGCTCCGACAGCTTCATCTCACGCTGCAGGTCGCGCCAGAGCAGCCAGGCCGCAAACATCGTGACCCCGACCGCCAGGGCCAGAGCGAGGTAGAACAGGCGGCTCTGGAGATTGCCTCCTCCGCCGCCGAGCGGTGCGTCCGGAGCAACCACGAGCTTCAGGCCCGAGAGTGATTCCCCCAGCGGCTCTCCGCCGGGCTCCCTTGAATCGGCGAAGCGGGTGCCGGGCGGCGCCGCGCGGCCGAACACGTCCTCTCCGCGAACCGCAATGACAGGTGCGCCCGTCTCCTGATTCCCGGCCACGCTGAGCAGCCAGACCTCCTGCCCGTAGGCGACCCATGGCGGCCGGGCGCGGCCATTCCACGTCTCGCGCAAGCGTGGGAAATCGTTCTGCAAGGCTTCGGCCTGTTGCAGCAACCGGACCAGCGCATCCGCCCGGCGGCGCAGTTCGCCGGCCCCCGGCAGCTTCCCGGTGATCTCCGTGACCATGAACGAAGAGAGCGGCGGCAGCCACGGCCTCAGGGAGAGAGCGGCCTGCACGTTGGGAGCGATCCGCGGGTCCGCCGCGCCCCTTTGCAGGATGGAGAGGGCGGCATGGAGGCCCAACGGGATCCCGTCCGGATCGGTGACTTCCGGCGGAGTATCGAGCAGCGAGCGGAAAAGCGAGACGGCGCGCGCGGACTGCCCGGAGGCATCCAGCGCCTGTGCCTGGAGCCATCGGGCATAGGCGGCCTGTTGAGGATGTGCCGCCGCCGCCGCGGCCCGTTCATAGCAGGCCGCACTCAGAGGAGCGCACGCCCGGACGGCGGAATCGAAGGGCGGCCGCGCAATCCACTCGCGGCACTGGCGGACCGCCTGGTCGTGCTCCGCTTCCCAGGGCAGCGCCAGGCGCCCTTCCTCGGCCCAACCGACGAAGACCGTCTCCGGAAATCGGTATGGCTGGCCCGGCGCGAGGTCGCCGGTTACTTCCCCGAGCCGGATGGCTTCGAGCGCCGTGAGCAGGGCATCGCGCGCCTGCATCGCGATCCGGTGACGCTCGTCTGCCCGGCGCTTCCCCTGAAGCTCGCGGTCCTGGCGTACAATTCGCAAGCTCAACGCGATGAGCACCGCACAGGGCACCAATACCGCGGCTACGAAGAGAATCAACTGCGAGCGGGGGCCCAGGGCGCGCATCGGCGGTGCGGCAATCTCCTATTCCGACCCCGATTCTAGCGGTTGCGGCGGAGCAAGTGTCATGAAAACGTCAGGAAACCGCAAAGTCGGTCGCCGGAGAGCGCCGGAGCGCTGCATCACTAGGCTGCGGGTGGTCCGCAAGGCATTCTCGAGGGCATCTTTTGGCAGGCTGCGGATGATCGGGTCGATGAGCCACGCCAGGCCGGCGGGCACGGAACGGCTGAGCGAGACGGCTTCACATTCCAGGTAGACGCCGCCATCCCGCTCGCGGAGCAGCCAGTACGAGTTGAGCCGCCAGAGATAGCCGTGGTCTTCGCTCGGGCTGCGTTCCCGCTCGTGTGCCGTGCCCGGGTTGGCGATCTCCACGATGCGCGTGCTGTAGGAGCGGCTCTGCCAGTCGCGGCCGCTGAGCGGCCGGTAGTGGATGTCGTAATCGGTGTCCAGGACGACGGTCACCACTTTGCGTTTGAATACTCGCAGGCGGACTTTGAAATCGTTGCCGTTTCGCGCCAGCGTGCGCGATTCGATCACGTCGGGCCGGTAGGTGTCGCGGTGATGATCGTAATCCTGCAGCAGTTCGAGCACGCGGGCGGCCGTGGCCCCGGGGATGAATGCCGCTCCGACCCAGTCGTGGACCAGGCCGCGCGGTATCTTCAGCGCGCCCTTACTGTTCCGGGGTTCGCAGATCACCCCGGCCTGCCGCAGCCGCGACCGCCGCGCCGCCGAATCCGCCCAGAGGAACCCTTCCGGATTCTGCACCACCGAATCCAGCCGCGATTCGGCCAGCCGCGCGTACGCCTCGAAGGCGCGCACGGTCTCGAGCGATGGGCCGCCGGCCGCGGGCGCATGCGGGTCGGCCGCGAACGCCGCAGCGCAGAGTACGAGGAGCGCCGGTAGTAGAGGATTGCCAGTCGCCATATCCGGAAGTTTCCTGTTCCGAGTCCACTATCGAGAATAGCCGGTGCCAAGTCAAGGATCCTCCCCCGGTTTGCAAAGTTATCGGTTGTGGTGCCGCTGGTCCGCGATAACCCCCAGGACCGTGGCGGCAAGCAAATTTCTGCCGAGCGGCGACGGGTGGATGTCGCAGGTGGTGGCGTCCAGCCGGATGAGGAGACCGGCCCGGCAGACATCACCGCCATAGGGCTCGGCGGCGAGTTGGAACGTGGTGAATCCGTCCGCGTAAATCGTACCGAACTGTGAGCCCACGGCAATCATCGTGGAGTTAAGAGCTTGTGCAATCGGGATAAGATCAGCGGTAGGCGCATAATAGCCAACTAATACCAGGTCGCCGTGGTAATGCGCGCCGGAGCGAATCGCCGTGAGGATCTGCGCCAGGTTTCCGGCATAAGTCTGCAAAACACCCGGCAGGCGGGAGTTCACGCACGCCAGCGGGTTCGCATCGCTACCGCAGTCGTTCAATAGCAACAGAACGTCATTGCTGCCGATACCGAGCGTGACCAGGCTGATGTGCTTGTTGGACGACAGCGATGAGATCGCGAAATCGAGCTGCGTGCCGGAATACGCGGTGTGCAGGCCGATCCAATACTTGAACGGCGGCTGTCCCTGCGGGCCAAGGCTGTGGCAGCCGTAATCCGCCACCCCGGCAGTTATAAAACTGCCGCTGGTCTCTCCCGGACAGGCGGCGTTGACCTCTTTGTGGGAGTTCAGCAGGTGTTCAACGGTAGCGACGGTCTCCGGGTATCCTATAAATGCCACCGGCGTCGGGAGCGGGTTTGAGGCCAGGAGGGTCGGATTCAGGCCGAACGCGACCGAATCGCCCAGCGCTAAGTAAGTAAAGTCCGTTTCGTTTCCAGCGAATAGTGTGGAACTCAGACACACCAGCATCGCTACTCCGATGCCCAGCATGGTTGCTAACCCCGGATAAGTCCTGAATGTCATTGTGGAAGTGTAACACGCACGGAGGCGCCGATCCACGCGACGAGAAACCTGCCGCCTTTAGTGGATGGTCCGCGTCTTGCGGTTCATGTAATCCATCAGAAGGTACTGTCCCAGCGTGAACGGAGTCGTGAAGTAGGCTTTTCCGCGGCAGATCTCGGTCACCTTCTGGACGAAGTTGACCAGGCCGTAGTCGCTGGCCAGCATGAAGGTATTGATCAGAATGCCCTGCTTCTTGCAGCGGTTGACCTCTTCGAGCGTACGGCTGATTACCAGGGGGTCCAGGCCGAAAGCGTTCTTATACATGCGGCCGTCTTCGAGCGTCAGGCAACTCGGCTTCCCATCGGTGATCATGACGATCTGCCGCATGTCCTTGCGCTCCTGGTTGAGCAGCTTCTGCGCCAGAATGAGGCCGTCGCGCGTGTTGGTGTAGTAGGGCCCTACCTGCACGCGGGCGAGTTGGCTGATCGCCAGTTCCTCGGCGCTGTCGTGGAACAGCACGCAGCGCAGACTGTCGCCGGGGTACTGCGTGCGGATGAGGTGCGCCAGTGCCAGCGCAACTTTCTTGGCGGGGGTGAAGCGGTCCTCGCCGTAGAGGATCATGCTGTGGCTGCAATCCAACATCAGGACGGTGGCGCAGGAGCTCTGGTACTCGCACTGGTGAACGTGGAGGTCGGAGTAGTCCATATCCAGCGGCACCTTGGCGCCCTCGCGGCGGATCGCGGAAAACAGGGTTTCGCTCACATCGAGATTCAGAGTGTCGCCGAATTCATAGGGCTTGGAGGAGCCGGAGGCCTCGATGCCCGTAGCCAGGTCGCGCGTATCGTGGCGCCCGAAACTCGATTTGCCGAGCGAGCCCAAAAGGTCTTTGAGGGTCTTGAAGCCGAGAAAGTCGAGCGACTTGTCGGTTACTTCGAACTTGACCTTGGTCTCTTTTCCGCTGCCCACGCCCGGAGCCGAGGCCTGCTGCTGGGAGGGATCCTCGATGGTGATCTGGCCTTCATCCACCATCTTTTGAACCAGGTTCTCCAGCAGCTTATCCATCTGTTCGGGCGACATCTGCTGTAGCCGCTGCATCATCTCTTCGAGCGCGTCGCTATCGAAGAGCTTGCCCTGTTCCAGGGCCTGCTGGATGGCCTGCTTCAGATCTTCGAGCGTGTGCTGGTTCCACTCGCTGAAAGGCATGTACTGGGTGTTGAAACCGCTCTCCAGGAGGAAATCGGCGAGCGCCTGCAGCAGATCCTCGGCGCCGATTCCGAGATCTTCGCCCGTATAGCGCGAATAGCGTACCCACTTCATGACAGCACCCCTCCCGGCTGGCTCGCTCCCCGAATCCTGCGCCGCCACCGCACCGAGCCGCGGCCGTCGGGGAGCGGGCGCTTCTAGTTATACTGCCTGCGGAAATTCGGCCGCTCCGGCCGCCCCTCTTCCCGCGGCTCGCGGCGCTTCTCTTCGGCCGCGAAACCCTTCTCTTCGCTGCGGCTGATGCGGCGGTGTGCGTGCAGGCCTTCCAGAACGAACTCGGCCGCCGAGGCCCGTACGGGATCCGGCTCGTTGTGCGTGAGCCCCAGGGCCTTTACTTTCTCCATCAGGCCTTGAATGCCGCTCAACTGCTTCACCATGGTGGACGAGTCCACGTTCTCATCCAGTTTCAGCGATCCTCCCAGATCGAACCACTGCACGATCTGCGCGACGTTGGCGCCCTCGAAATAATGGTCGTAGACCCGTCCGACGGCAGTCCGGATGATCTCTTTCGCCACGGCATCGCCGCCTTTGAGCTCCCCTTCGTACTCCAGCTCGAGCTTGCCGGTGATGGCCGGCAGCGCCGAGTACAGGTCGACGATGCGCGGCACGGCCACCGCCTCTTTGGCCCTCAGAGCGCGGCGCTCGGCATTCGAGACCACGTTTTCGAGCGCCGAGATAGGCAGCCGCTGCGAGACGCCGGACCGCTTGTCGATCCGCTTATCCTCGCGCGCCAGGAAGGCCAGTTGCTCCACGACCTCCTTCATGTAAGCCGGGACCCGCACCTCCACGGGGGACGGCCGCTCCAGCCACGCCTCCTGTTCGGTGATGGCGATGCCTTGTTCGATCGCCGCCGGGTAGTGGGTTCGAATCTCGCTGCCGATGCGGTCCTTGAGTGGGGTAATGATCTTGCCTCGGGCCGTGTAGTCCTCGGGGTTGGCCGTGAACACCAGCATCAGGTCGAGCGGCAGCCGGATGGGGTAGCCCTTAATCTGCACGTCGCCTTCCTGCATGATATTGAACAGGCCGACCTGGATCTTCCCCGCAAGGTCCGGCAACTCGTTAATCGCGAAGATGCCGCGGTTGGCTCGCGGAAGCAGCCCGTAGTGCACGGTCAGCTCGTTGGAGATGTCCTGCCCGCGGCGGGCGGCTTTGATCGGGTCGATATCGCCGATCATGTCCGCAATCGTGACGTCGGGTGTGGCAAGTTTCTCTACGTAGCGCTGGTCGCGATGCAGCCACCCGATGGGTGCTTCGTCGCCCTGCTCGGCAATGAGTTCGAGGCACCGCCGGCAGGTAGGGCGGTACGGATTGTCGTGGATTTCACAGCCCTCCACGTAGGGGGTGTACTCATCGAGCAGCGTGGTGAGCTGCCGGATGAGGCGTGTCTTGGCCTGGCCGCGCAAACCCAAAAGGATGAAATTGTGTCGGGAAAGAACGGCGTTGATTACCTGTGGGACGACCGTATCATCGTAACCGAGAATGCCTGGGAACAGGGCGTCGCCCCGTTGAATCTTACAGATGAGATTGCTTCGGAGTTCGTCCTTGACGGTTCGGTCTGCGATTTTCGCTTCGGAATAGGAACTATCGCGAAGCGTGCCTAGGGTGCGGGGCAACTCCTGAGTGGCTCGTTTTGACACGCATACCCCCCTTGATCGCGATTGTACCAGACCAACACGGTAGGGTCCCGTCGTATCCGATACAATGACTGCAGTGGAGACTCAGGAACAGACTGCGCGACCCGGTTTATGGAGCCGGTATACGGAACTCACCCGCGACGTGCGCCGCGGGTTCGTCGCCGAGTGGGCGGTGACGATCATTCTGCTGTTGTTCGCGACCACGACGCTGGTGCAGGCTTTTGTCATTCCCAGCGCTTCGATGGAGAACACGCTGCTGATCGGCGACCACGTGCTGGTCGACAAGCTGGTCTACGCGCCGTCAGGGCCCATCTCCAGGCACCTGCTGCCCTACCGCGACGTGCGGCGCGGCGATGTGATTGTCTTCCGCTATCCGCGCGACATCAGCCAGGACTACGTCAAGCGCGCCATCGGCCTGCCCGGCGACCACATCCGCCTGGTCAACAAGCAACTCATGCTCAATGGCCACCTGGTCAACGAGCCCTACGCCATCCACCGAACCTCCTACATCGATTCGTACCGCGATAATTTTCCATCCTCGCCGGACGTGTCGCTGCCCCCCAGCGCTCTCGACATGCTGCAGAACCACGTGGTGAATGGCGAGGTGGTGGTGCCCCCAGACTGCCTCTTCGCCATGGGGGACAATCGCGACGATTCGCTCGACAGCCGCTACTGGGGGTTCGTGCCGCGCGAGAATATTGTGGGCACCCCGCTGCTGATCTACTGGTCGTTCGAGGCGCCCACCCAGGACCTGACCAACCCCAACATCGGAGTCGATCACATCGTGGATGTGGTGACCCACTTCTTCACGAAAACCCGCTGGTCGCGGACCTTCAAACTGATCCGCGGATACCCGCTGCACTAGGACTTTTCTGAGGTTGCATCCGCAGCCAATCGCGATAAGCTAGAGGCGCTATGAGCGTGGCAGGTGCGCGCGGCAGGCGTTTTGTCTTGTATGGTTTGGCACTCGGTCTGGCGGTTGCCTTGGATCGCCTGACCCCGCTGGGTGTGGCCGATTGGATGGCGGAGGCTTCGATCGTCTGGCTGGCTTCCGTATGGGGGTCGGCGGGCGAAATGAGAGCCGTGGCGGGGGTGGGCTCGGCTGCCATGCTCTTCGGTCTTTGGAACTCGCCGAACCCGTACATCCCGGTCTGGATCGACGTTGTGAATCGCGTCATGGCGATTGGGATCATCTGGATTGTGGTTCACACGGCATCTTCCCGCCTGATCGCGCAGGAAGTGGCCCGCAAGACCACGGCCCAGTTGAAGGTTCTTCAGGGATTGCTGCCGATCTGCGCCTGTTGCAAGGCGATCCGCACGCAGACCGGCGACTGGCGCAAGCTGGAGAGCTACCTTTCGGAGAACTCGGAAGTCATCTTTACCCACACCTACTGTCCGCCGTGCGCCGCGAAGCTCTACCCCAAAGCGGCGTCGGAGCCGCAGCGGTAGTGCTTTCCGCTAGTAAGAACTGGCGTTGAAATCGAACAGATCCGTGTTGGTGTGGACTATCAGGTGGCCGGGGCCCAGAAACTTGCCCTCCGTCGGAAAGAAGACCGCCCCGTCCGTGGATTCGCCCGGCACCAGCTTGGTTTGCACCATCGCCAGCGCGCTCGCCGTGGCGGCGGCTCTCAGCTTGGTCGAACTCATCGCCAGCGCCGCCTGCCGCCGCTGTTCGTAGCCGTTCGTGGAACGCATGTGCGAGTTCCCGTACACGGAAGCCTCGTAGGTAGTCACCAGTTTGATCACGTCGTTTCCGGTACCCTTCTGGGACAGCATGGTGACCACCGTCTTGGCCGGCGTGGCACGCAACACCGTGCCGTCGGTGCGTTCCCAGGCAAAATCCTCCGGACGGATGACGTAAGGTCCTGCCGAACCGTTCGATACGGCTACCTGGACAATTGCGTACTCTCGCAGGTGCACCGGTAACTGGGCGAACATGAGGGTCACGCCGGACTTGGTAAGTGTTTGATATTTAAGGCCGTTCGACTCAAACTCGATGACTTGGGCGCGGGCCTGGCACAGCCATAGAGACACCAGGAGCAAGCCACCGAAGAACCGGTTCATGAGACTATATTACGATAGGGCGGCCATACGGAGCACAACCATATCATGTCGAATGCTGGAATCACTACCCGCCGGACCGGGCTCGAGCAGCACGGAATTCACAATATCAACACCGCGTACTGGAACCTGGGGACGGCCCAGCTACTCGAACAGGCGGTCCAGCGGCGGGAGGGGAGTTTTGCCAGGAACGGCTCGTTCGTGGTTCGTACCGGACAGTTTACCGGTCGCTCTCCCAAGGACAAGTTCATCGTCAGGGACGAGATCACCGATACGACCGTGCAATGGGGCGCGGTCAACCAGCCCATGTCGGAAGCCGGCTTCGACCGCCTCTACGCGCGGATGCGCGCATTCTGGCAGGGCCACGACGTGTACGTGCAGGATTGTTTCGTCGGTGCCGACCCGGGCTACGCGCTGCCCGTCCGTGTCATCACCCAACTGGCGTGGCATAGCCTCTTTGCGCGCCAGCTCTTCATCCGCCGGGAGCCCGGCAGCGACGAGACCTTCGACCCCCGGTTCACGATTCTGTTCGCGCCCGATTTCCAGGCCGATCCGGCGATCGACGGCACCAATTCGGAAACCTGCATCGTCATCAACTTCAAGAAGCGCGTGGTGCTGATCGTTGGCACGAGTTACGCCGGCGAAATGAAGAAATCCGCGTTCACCATCATGAATTACCTGCTGCCCGGGCAATCCGTGTTTCCCATGCACTGCTCGGCCAACCTCGGCGATGGCGGCGATGTGGCGCTGTTTTTCGGCCTCTCCGGCACCGGAAAGACCACCCTTTCGGCCGATCCCCGGCGCCGCCTGATCGGCGACGACGAGCACGGTTGGAGCGACAACGGCGTCTTTAACTTCGAGGGCGGATGCTATGCCAAGTGCATCCGGCTGTCGCGCGAGAACGAACCCCAGATCTGGAACGCCATCCGCTTCGGCACGGTCCTCGAAAACGTGGTGATGGACACCCGCACCCGCCTGCTCGATCTCGACTCCGACGAGATCACCGAGAACACGCGCGCGGCCTACCCGCTCGAATACATCGACAACGCGGTGATTCCCAGCGTGGGCGGCCATCCGTCGAACGTCATCTTCCTGACCGCCGATGCGTTCGGAGTTCTCCCGCCGGTCTCGCGGCTCACTCCGGAACAGGCCATGTATCATTTCCTGAGCGGCTATACCGCCAAGGTCGCGGGTACCGAGCGGGGCTTGGGCAAGGAGCCGGAAGCCACCTTCAGCGCCGGTTTCGGATCGCCGTTTCTTCCCAGGCCGCCGGCCGTTTATGCCTCGCTGCTGGGGGAAAAGCTGCGCCGCCACCAGGCCTCCTGCTGGCTGGTGAACACCGGCTGGGTGGGGGGTCCCTACGGAGTGGGCAGCCGCATGAAGCTTCCGTACACACGCGCCATGCTGAATGCCGTCCTTTCGGGCGAGCTCAACGGGGTCCCCGTGCAGGCTCATCCGGTGTTCAAGGTGGCCGTGCCGAAATCCTGCCCGGACGTTCCGCCTAAGTTCCTGGACGCGCGCGGCATGTGGGCCGACAAAGAGGCCTACGACCGCGCGGCCCGCGACCTGGCGGCCCGGTTCAGCAAGAACTTCGATAAATTCTCCAACGTGAGCTGCGAGATCCTGGAAGCCGCGCCGGGGCGGTAGGCGGTCGAAGGTCCGGAACGCCTCGAACGTTTCCGGTCGTTCCACGACCTGGGTGTACGCCGGATCGATTGCCGCGAAGGCGCGGAGATCGCAACAGTCCATCGAACTCCGGCGCCGGCAGCCACGTAACCTTCTGTATGAGTAAACGAGTTCTTTTTCTCCTGGTTGCTGCGTCTCACTTGGGCGGCACGGCGTACGCTTGCACCGCCTTTACCGCTTCCAACAGGCACCGGGTCCTGGTCGGCAACAACGAGGACGATAACAATCCTTTCACCGTGGCATGGTTTATTCCTGCGGAGATCAAGGGGAAGTACGGGCGGCTCTACGTGGGCTACGACAACTTCGACCCGCAGGGAGGCATGAACGAGCGCGGGCTGTGGTTTGATGCTTTCGCGGCCGCCCCGGTGAAGCTCGAAGGCTCCGGACGGCCCGTCTTCCACGGCAATTTGATGGACAAGGCGATGGCCGAATCGAGTACCGTCGAACAAGTCGTGAGCCTGTTCGAGCGGTACGACCGTTCTTTCATGAAGGGCTTCGTTTTGATGTTCGCGGATGCGGCCGGCGGCTCCGTGGTCATCGAACCCGCGGCTATTCTGCGAAAGCAGGGCCGGTACCAGGTGCAGACCAACTTCCATCAGTCCCTGCCCGTGCCGGAGTACGAGTGCGCGCGCTTCCGAATCGCGAGCACGATGCTGAAGGAAGCGGGTGAGCGGATCTCCGTCAATCTGTTCCGGCGCATCCTGGCTGCCACCCACGAAGAACAGACCTACCCGACGGTCTATTCCAATGTCTATGACCTGAAACGGCGCGTGATGTATCTCTACCACTTCCACGATTACGAGAACTTCGTTCGGATCGACCTCCGCGCGGAACTCAGGAAAGGGGAGCACGCCGTTTCCATACGCTCCCTTTTTCCGGCGACGAATGCCTCGTCCGGCTATCTGCACACGCGGGCCCGCGAAATGAATCGTGTCGAGCCTCCCTTAGCGAGGGTCGATCCAAGTGCTTTCGAAGACTACGCAGGCAGCTACCGCCTGGAGAACGGTGTACACTTCGTCATCCTGCGTGATGGCGGCCGCCTGTTGCTGGAAGCCGATCCGCTCGGGAGAGTCGAGTTGTATCCCGAATCGACGACGAAGTTCTTCCTGCGGATTACGGACGCGCAGATCAGCTTCCTCCGGGACACCGGCGGCAAAGTGACGCATGTGCTTGCAAGAATCAATGGGCAAGAGTCGCCCGGCAAGCGCGTGCAGTGAGACGCCGGGTTACCCGAGTTGCGATGAGGCTGGCGGAGGCCTCCCCCGGAAATCGAATTGGGTAGAAAGCGCTTGAAGGAGCTGCAAGGAACAAACTCGATGTCCTTCGACCGCGTGATTACCGCGGGCCTGACCTCGGAAGCGTTTCTGGCGGACGATACAGTTCGTCGCGCGTTCGTTCGTAGCCTGGAGGTCATCGGAGAAGCGGCGAAGAAGATCCCGGACCGATTTCGAGCACAATATCCCTCGGTCGAGTGGCGTGCCATGGCGGGAATGCGCGGCCGGCTCATTCACGATTACTTCGGCGTCGATTACCAGCTTGTCTGGGACGTGGTGCGGAACCGGATTCCAGAGTTGCGGCGCCAGGTAGCGTCAATTCTCGACGAGGTCTGAAGCCGCGCGAAAACGACACGGCAGACCGCTACGCCGTCCACTCGATCGAGACAGCAGACTTAAGAAATTCTCGGGGACAAACCGGCCAGTTTAAATGCAGCTTACCCAAAAGCCGATACCCCTTAACTACCCGGACTTCACCGTTGATTCACGGGCGCTCTTCGACTCACTCGGAATTTGTGATCTGGTTCAAAAGCCGGATATACGGATCCTTCTCCGGTGGTGTTTTCTGGATGCGTTCAAGCACTCTAATCCAGGCAAGGACCGCGTTCTTTCCGACGTGCACAGCGCTGGTAATCGGCGGCACCTCACGCGATCTTCAGCAGCTTTTCCGCATTCCCGTGCGTGAACTTTTCGAAATCCACCGGAGCGAGCGTGATCTTTTCGAGAAATTCACGGCCCGCTTCGTTCGGGCTGTACGGATAGTCCACGGAGAACAGCATGCGGTCGATGCCCACCACTTCAAGACACAGATTGAAGGGCGGCGGCGTGAAAATTCCGCTGGTGGTGATGTAGATGTTGGAGTGGAAATAGTCCGCGAACTCCTTCTGGAGGTTGGCGAACGGCGTCACCACCGTGTTGATGCGCGCCAGGAAGAACGGAATCATCTCACCCATATGCCCGATGATGATGTGCAGGTTGGGATGCCGGTCGAAGACGCCATTGGCGATCAGGCGGACCGTGTGCAGCCCGACTTCCGCGTGCCATCCCCATCCGGCGATCGAGAGCATGCGCGCCAACCCCGGTTCGAGCCCTGAGAAATAGGCCTGGCGTACCGGTTCCGGCGGCGGCGCGGGATGAATATAGATCGGCACTCCGAGCGCTTCCGCGCGTTCCAGCAGCGGCGTAAAGAACGGGTCATCGAGGAATCGCCCCTGGGTGACGCCGTTGATCAATGCGCCCTTGAACCCGGCCCCGACGGCCCACTCCAACTCCGACGCCGCAGCCTGCGGGTCCGCGACGGGCAGCGTGGCGAACGCCGCGAACCGCCTGGGGTAGCGTGCGACCGCCTCGCCGAGTTCTTCGTTCACGATGCGGCACAGCGGAATCGCGCGCGCCGCCGGCAGAATTTCGGGCGACGGGTGCGTGTGCGACAGCACCTGGATGTCGATGCCGGCCTTGTCCATGTCGGCCAGGCGCCGCTCGCCCAACTCGCTCAGATTCGCCAGCCGGCCCGCCGCCATCCGCTCGCCCGCGGAGTTGGCCGCGCGGAAATAATCGCCCGCCTCGCCGATCTCGTTGTTCACGCGCTCGCTACGATAGTGCTCTTCCAAGGTGACCAGTCGCATAGCTCTGATTGTAAGCTGGCGGCGGTGCTGGCCCAGGCGGAACGGAGGTCCGGTTCTGGCATTGAAGAGTGCTGGGCATTAACGCGGGCTGCCTGTGCCATCCCGTGTACCACGCGATTCACCAGGAATGGAAGCGGAGCGGCGCGAGCCCGGCGTTCGTTTCGGCGCTGACGGGCATGGCGGGCGCGGTGGTCATCCAGCGCGGCGCCGAAGCGCTGTTCCGCTAGCCGCGCGCACGGCTTATTCGTGGCGGATGGCCGCCGCCGGGTCCAGGCGCGAGGCGCGCCGTGCCGGACCGTAGCTGGCCACGAGTGCGACGGCCGCGAACACCGCCACAACAATGGTGTATGCGCCGGCCTCAGTGGGCTGCGTCTGGTAGAGCAGGGACGTTACCAGCGTGGATAACGCGTAGGCCGCTGGCAGCCCGATGGCGAGGCCGCCGCAGACCAGCGCCAGGCAGCGTTTTTGCACGCTCCACCGCACCGCGCCCGCCGGGCAGCCCAGCGCCAGGCGCACGCCGATCTCCTGCTGACGCTGGTTGACGCGATAACTGATCAGGCCGTAGAGTCCGAAACCGGCGGTGACGAGTGCGATCAGCGCGAAGATGGCGAACGCCGCCAGGCTGACGCGCGGACGCAATAGGGAATCCGACATGGCCTGCCGCACCGGCTGAAATTCCAGAGCCGCATTGCGGTCGGCGGCCCAGATGGCCTGGCGGTAGCCGGCAATGGCGGCGGTCGCGGGATTGCCCTTGGTGCGGATCAGCAGCGTCATCGGAGCGTCGGAAAGCTGCGCGAAGGGGCGGAACATGGTGGGCGCGGGCGGCGCGTCCACGGCCAGGTCGCGCAGGTCGCCCACCACGCCCACAATCGTCTTCGGGTGGCCCGACCTACCCCAGAGCAGCCGCTTCCCGACCGGGTCCTGGCCGGGCCAGAAGCGGCGCGCCATCGATTCGCTCACGATCAACGTTTCAAGCGCGCCATCCGCGTCGCGCTCCGTGAAGAGCCTTCCACGTTTCAGCGGCAGGCCCAGCGTTGCAAAAAACCCGGGCGTGACGGCTCTCCAGGCGGCCGAGTGGTATTCCGCCGTGTCCGGCTCGCCTTCCAGGCGAAAGCGATTCGCCGTTCCCTGGCCGCTGAAGGGCGCGATGTTGGTGGCGCCCACCGATTCCACCTGCGGCAGCCGTTCCAGACGCGCCGTGGCGTCGCGAAAGAAGGCCACGCGGCGGGCGTCGTCATAGCCGGGCCCGGCCAGGTTCACTTTCACGGCTAGAATGCGGTCGGGATCGAAACCCGGATCCACCGCGCGCAGGCGCAGAAAACTGTGCAGTAGCAGGCCGGCGGCCAGCAGCAGCACGCTCGCCAGTGCCACCTGGGCCACGATCAGCAGGTCGCGGCCGCGGTCACGCTGCGCCATGGCGCGCCCTCCCTGGAAGCGCGGCGGCCGCCCCGCCAGCAACGAGCACAGCAGCGTCGAAGCGAACAGGCAGGCGAGCGAGATTCCTATGGTCCGCGCGTCCAGATGTAGCTCCGCCAGCCGCGGCAGCGCCTCCGCGCCGAGGCGCCGGATCGCGGCGGTGGCATACTGCGCCAAGACCAGGCCCAGCACCGAGCCGGACAACGCCAGCACCACATTTTCAGTGAGTGTTTGTCCAAACAGGCGCAGCCTGCCGGCGCCGAGCGCCATGCGCGTGCTCATCTCATGCCGGCGGGCCATGCCGCGCGCCACCTGCAGGCCGGCCACATTGGCGCACGCCAGCACCCACAGCAAGGCCACGGCCCCGAAGATCATCCACACCGTGCGGCCCGTACGCGGCCCCACAATGTAATCCGCCAGCGTGGTGAGCCGCATGCCCCAGCCCGCGTTGCTGCGCGGGTTATCACGTGCAATGGCTTGCGCCACCGTGTTCAGCTCCGCCTGCGCCTGGCCGAGCGTGACCCCGCCCCGCATGCGGCCGACCGCCTCGATTTCATGCGCGGTGCGCGATTCCGTGGCCTTGGGCAGGAGCGGCAGCAGCAGTTCCACGCCGGGCAGCAGGTCCGCCGGCAGCTCCGCCACGCCGGCGATGGTGTAGCTCTCGCCATCGAGCGCCACCGGCCGGCCGATCACGGCGGGATCCGCGTGCCACTTGCGCTCCCACAGCGCGCGGCTGATCACGACTTGCTGCGGCGGCTGTCCCAACACGCTGCCGGCGATGGGCCGGATGCCGAAAAGCGCAAAGCACGAGGGCGTGACCGCCGCCGATGGAATCGTCTCCGGATCGCCCGCGCCGGTCAGCGCGGAAGTGCGGCGCTGCAGCGCGCCGACCGCCGCCAGCGATTGCGAGCGCTGCTCCATGTCGAGCAGGTCCGGTTCGGAAAAGGTCCACGCGCCGCCGCGCGGGTCGATCTCGTGAATCGCCACCAGCCGGTCGGCATGAGGATAAGGCAGCGGCTTCCACAGCAGGGCAGAGACCACGGCCAGCACCGCTATCATCGAACCCAGCCCCACCGCCAGCGTCGCCGTGCAGCAGGCCGTGTAGCCCGGGCTGCGGCGCAGGGTGCGCAGGGCGAATCGTAAATCGCGCCAGAAGGTTTCGGCCGGCGGAATGCCGCCCTGTTCCCGATAATCCTCGGCGATCGCCGTGATGTTGCCCAGATCGCGCCGTGCCGCGCGGCGCGCCTCCGGCTCCGCCATGCCGCGCCGGATGTAATCGGCCGCCAGCATTTCCAGGTGCGCCTGCAGCTCTTCATCCAGGCGGCCCGTGCGCCGACGCCTGAAGAGCCCGCAGAAACGCGCCGCCCACATGCGCGCGGCGCTCATTCGGCGCTCTCGAGCAGCCGCGTAACGGTGGTTACCGTGCGGTGCCAGTTCGCCTCTTCGATGCGCAATTGCTGCCGTCCCGGCCGCGTGATGGAATAGTAGCGGGCGCGTCGGTTGTTGTCGCTCACCCCCCAATCGGAAGCAATCCAGCCCTTCTGTTCGAGGCGCAGCAAGGCCGGGTAGATGGTACCCTGGTTGAGCGCCAGCGACCCTTCGGCCACCTGCTCGATGCGGCGCGCAATGCCGTATCCATGCAGCGGCCCCATGCCGGCCAGCGTCTTCAGAATCATCAGATCGAGCGTGCCGTAGGGCACTTCGGGTTTGGTTTCTTTCGGCACTCGGCTCCTGTTGGCTATCAACAAGTGTACGGCGGTTTCTGTAGACTGTCAACATGGGGAGGTCAGGGGATTTAGAGTCTATGCCGGCACGAGACTCTCCGTGCTGCGGACTCTGAAGTTCACGGACCCCTCTCCGGCGGTATGGGCCCACTCAAACGTTCAACGACAGAAAAGCGTAGTCCCGGATTAGGACCCGCAAACTCGTCAGTATTCCCTCGTGGTTACGATGCCGGGCTGCGGCACCGGATATCTGCCGCTGGCGTTCGCAAGCAGCGGGGCCGGGGAATCCATTGTGAACTTCTCTACGCCCGGCGCCATTTCGTGCTCGCATTCGAGCATCTGGTTAAACGTAATTTCCCGGCCCGTGTTGGCGGCCATGCGGCCCATGCTCGAAACCAGGCTCGCCTCCACGCCGCGTTTGACCTCGTTGTAAGGTTTGTCGTCTCGAATGGCGTCCATCAAATCGTTCCACTCGTTTTGATAAGGATCCTTCTCGTCCGGACTCACCTTGGACTCCCAAACCAGGTCCGCGGGGGTCGCCGTCTGACTCTTGTACAGGCTCGATGGCAGGCCGCAATCGCCGCTCTTGGAAGCGATCCCCATGCCCTTGGTGCCGTGCAGGCAGCTCGTGTAGATCTCCTCGCATCCGTTCATACAGCGCCCGTCGAAGAAGAACTTGGTGCCATCCGAATACGTGTATTCCACCGAATAGACGTCAAAATTCTGATCCACGTAGGCAACTCCTTCGGGACTGACCTTGTAATGCCGGCCGCCCAAAGCCTGCGCCTTTACGGGCCACTCGTTCTTCATCCATCCCAGATGATCGATGATGTGGATATAAAAGTCGTTGTAGCAGCCTCCGCTCGCCCAGATGAAGCTGTGGAAGCGCTTCACCTGGTAGAGCAGGTCGGTGATCCCGGCCGGTTTGGGCAGGGAGAGGAAATATCCGCCGGGGCCGTGCATGCGGTAACCACGCTGCAGAACGATCTCGCCGATCTCCCCGTTATGGACACGGTCGGCCAGTTCCTGGAGCGCCCGGCTGTGACGCGACATGAGACCTACACCCACCTTGAGGTTCTTGGCTGAGGCCTCCTGGGCAAGCGCGAACATGCGCTTGCTCGTTGGGCCGTCGGCCGTCAGCGGTTTTTCCATGAAGACATTCAGGCGCTTCTGGATCGCGTAGTTGAAGTGCACCCCGCGAAAGGCCAGCGGCGTCGCGAAAATGGCGATATCGCCGGGCTTCAAACAATCCATCGCCTTCTGATAGGCGTCGAAGCCGAGAAACTGGCGATCCGGCGGTACGTCGACCTGGCTCGGGAAATGCTGCTGTAACTTAGTCAGATCGCTCGCAAGGCGTTCCGGGAACAGGTCCGCCATAGCGACCAGCTTGATGGGACCGCGCTTGACGGATAGGGCGTTCGCCGCCGCGCCGCCGCCGCGCCCCCCACAGCCGATAAGCGCTACCTGGACCAGGTCGCTGCCCGCTGCGTGGACGGCGGGAATCGCAACGCCGGCCAAAACCGATAATGCAGCCGATTTGCCGCTGCTCTTGATGAATTCACGGCGGCTGGTCGAATCTTGTAAAGAGTTCATGGCTATTCACTCCCTCCGCTCTACCTTGGAGGAAGGCCTCCACGGTATGCGGTCATAGTGTAACCCCGTGCACCTCTCGATGCTGCCGCTTGACCTCCTGCTGCTCGCTTTGGCATCCTGTACTTAAGCATCAGGAGTGGCCCATAGGGGCCCCGCAACCGGGCTGAGACGCCACGGTGCGATGTGGGCTGATTGTCCACGATGCGCGGAAGGGAGCTTCCGAAACTTCGTCTCCGTTCTCGCCTCCTGGTGCATGTTTCGACGAAAAGGAGCATGCATCGTGCAACTCGAATATTTCCACGGCTTTCCCTACATGTTGACGCTGGTGTCAGGGGGGCTTTTCCACATCTCGATCCTTCCAGGTGATATCGGACTGGACAACCTCAAAGAAATCGTCCGCTGGCAGGTCTCGGCGAACAAGCTGCAATCGTGCCTGGTGCTGAGCTCGAGCTGCTGCGTCTACTTCGATCTGGACGGCGCAGAACGGATCTCCGACGACATCCCGCGCGGCGGATTCAATTGCACCGGCAGGTTGCAAACGGCCTGGAGTGGCCCCCGCAGCAGCGAGTTCTGCGTGCGCACCGAGCTTCTTCGGGCGTACCTCGGGGAACACGGTCCGCGTGACATGGTCTACGCCGAACTGACCAAGGGCGGCCGCCAGGCCACGGCCGAGGAAACGTCCAGGCTCGAAGGCAAGCAGCCCGACGGCATCCCGCTCGGGCTCACGAAATGTGAGCGGTGCGGACAGTGGAAAGGGGAATGCCTCGACCCCAACCCGAAGTTTGCCGGATTGATTATGCCCGTTAGCTGCGCCTGTGAAAACGATACCCTTTGCGCGGCATGTGGCGGGCCGCTCTGGCAGAGGAGGATCAACGCGAACTATTACGACGAACGCCGGGGCGCTATCTACCGGGTCCCTGGTTTCAAAGCCTTATGTCATGACTGCACGCCGGCTTCCGCTTCCGGGACCGGGTGGACGGAAGAGGACCATTCGGGAACAATGAAGACCGCGGATATGGAGGCTGGGCACAGGCCAAATGTGGCGGGTGGGTAAGAACGCGACGGCGGCTGCAGGCAGGCGAGGAGTGCAACACCACCACTGGACCGATACTCATCGGTAACGAACGATGTCGATGCAACTGAGAAGGTTGTTGACGCGTTCCGTCAGAACTTCCCTGACGGCTCCGTCGAGCAGACGAAGCCTACTATGGCGAGCGAGGACTTCGGATGCTTTGGAGCGGAGTGGCACGCTCCAGCAGTTTACTGGTTCTTTGGCGGGGACGATCCTGAGACATATGCCAAGGCAAGCAGAGACGGCACGATCAGTTCGCTGCCGACCAATCACAATCCCCGCTTTGCACCGGTCATCCACCCAACTCTGAAGACAGGGGTGAAGGCTCTCGTGGTCGCGGCATATGCATGGCTGGCATCATGACCGACCTCCTGATGCAGGGAAAGCACCTGGCGGGTGCTTTTTTGCTCGCGCTCGATCTGCTCGGGACGTTCGTCTTCGCACTCAGCGGTGCAGCAGCCGGTGTCAAGAGCAAGCTGGATTTGTTCGGCTTGATGGTGCTTGCCTTTGCAACGGGGAACGCGGGTGGGATTACCCGCGACCTGCTTATTGGCGCCGTTCCGCCTGCAGCCATCCGCGACTGGCGCTATTTGGGAGTCTGTATTCTGGCTGGCTTGGTGACGTTCTTGTGGTATCCCAATATCGACGTGCAGCGCAGGCCTGTGCTGCTGTTCGATGGCGCGGGCCTGGCTCTGTTCGCCGTCACCGGTACACAAAAAGCGCTGGCCGCCGGACTCAATCCAGTGATGGCTGCAATTATGGGGATGTTGACTGGGATTGGCGGCGGAATGCTGCGTGATGTTCTCGTGAACGAGACTCCTACAGTGCTCCGGGCTGATCTTTACGCCGTCGCCGCGCTTGCAGCCGGCGTCGTGGTGGTGGTAGGGCATGTGCTGCACTACCCGTCCTTTGCGTTCATGATCGCGGGGGCAATTCTATGCTTCTGGCTCAGAGTCATGGCCATATTCCGCGGTTGGCATCTACCAATTGCGGGGACAGGGCCTCGCTCAAACTGACGAAGCCACCGTTCGCAAAAGCGTCACCGAGCCGACGCGTCTTCATCCCTTAGAAGATGATCCGCATTCTCGCGCTGAGAAGAGTCCTGGTATAGGTCTTCACCCTTTGCCGCTTGCCTTCAGACCAGGAACGTTTTGGGCTAGGATCCGCCGGCGCATGAGACTCTACTTTGCAAGTTGGTCGATCACTGCCCGGTGTCGAGGGGGAGGTCCGCGGCAGACAGGCTGAAACCGTAGATACATCCGTCCGACTTTTGACGAAAACCGCCCACCACTTGTCCACGGTCATTGATGCCGAAAGCGAATGAGGTGGATGCCCCCGATATCTCGATGGTTCGGAAGCGGCCCGATTCGTAGACGAAGCCTTTGTCCGCCACCTGTTCCGTGCCTCGGGAGGCGGCAGGCTGGTAGGTGCCCACGGCGATTCCCGAATCGTTGATTGCGCTGATCTGGGTAAGCACCGCGCCAGGATAGGCCACAATAGTAAGGTGGCCGGCATCCCAGAGAAAACTCTCCCGGCCCAGAGTCCCGGCAATCTCCTCTCGATCATTAACGGCCTTGATGGCGATGGGCTTTCCCGCGGCGCCGGCCGGGCAACCAAGCAGCGAGTAAGTGCCGGCGTCGGCGGGAGAGACGGACGAGCCCGGTGCACCCAGGGCGGGAGTACCGCGGACAGCGCATGGCCCGTGCGGAGTCCTATAGAACCCGACGACTTCGTCTTTGTTGTTCAACCCGGTAAGTCCCTGCAGTCTCACGTGGGTCGGAGCGCCGGCGCCCGAGATCTGCGCATTGAGGCCGACCGGGGTCAGAGTTGCGCGACCAACGTCATAGAGGAAATAGTGCACGCCCTGATATTGCTGGACGACCAGCACACGACCCCGGCTATTGATTGCCACGAGTTGGATGTTGTACGCAAGCAAGGGCGGTGGTACTCCAGGTCTATAGGAGACGGGCGGCAAGACCCGGGAGAGTTTTGACCCTGCTGCTACAAAGCCGAGATTGCCTTGGGAATAGTAAGACAATTTGTCCTGTCGGTCTATCCAGTCCTCATCGCGGTCTGCATTACCCGGAACCAGCACGCGATAGTCGCCCACGGCTATACCGCTTTGGTTGATGGCACGCAGTATGCTATCGGAGGAGCAATGCCCCTTCGCAGTGCAGTAAGAAACCTTCTGGAATTTGGACGTTTGCGCGTGCAGCGCCACGGCGGTGTGTGGAAGCAGGGTGTACGCCGGCACAAGAAAGGCGAAGCGACGAATCCTCTTAGAAATCATATAGGGGCATCATAGTTCCGACCTTTGGACGAGATTCGTACGACTCTCGCGCGAGGCGGCATCTCCGGCACTACGCGCGATCGCCAGGAGCGTCAGCGTGATGAAGCGCGGCGAACTCAGGCGACCAATGCATCGACGACGGCAACAAGGGCTACGATCAGCAACAGGATGCGGGCGCGGTGGAGAGCATCCCATTCTGTGATCGCGCTCCCAGCTTGGCGCGGGCGGATTCAAGGAAGCAATGCGATTGTTGATGGGCACGAGCGTACGAATGCAGAAGACGATCGCACCTGCCCAGAACGCTGCCGCCATCAGTAAAGGGGCGAACGGAGGCTCGTGTAATACGCTCGGAGCACACGTTGCGGCCCGAGAAACGTCGGCAAACACTTGCCGACTTGCGGGGAGTAATCCGGCAAGGCTTAGCCCAGCGCTGGTTCAGGAGTGCCTAGCCCGAATCGAATCGTCGGGCGCCGCTGAGTTCGCAGGTTAAACGTCTTTTCGCCCCCCTTCGAATCAGATGGTGTACGCTTATTTCAGAGTCGCCACTTCGATGCAAATCGTGTACTGGGCACACAGTTACCGCGACGAAGACGCGCCCGTCAATAAACACTTTGGGATCCTCATCGAGGCGGCGGGCATGGTTGTCAATTTCGATCCGCCTTCAAAAAGTGTAAATTCCGCGAAGCTAGAACGAAACTTGTTGGTCTCGGACGGCATGGTAGCAGTGTTGACGTGGCGTTCCAGCGGCCCCTCCCAGTACATACTGTACGAGATTGGCCTCGCGCTACGCGCCCGCAAGCCGATAGCCGTGTTTCTCGATGATCGCTTGCCGGACGGGATTATCCCACCGCGTGTATTGCAGCGTCGGTTTTCATCGCGCACCTATTTCCACCAGATTCGAGAGCATTCTCATGCGCTACGAGTCCTAAAAGAGTACATCGGCGATCCTCCGCCGGTGCGCTATCAACCCAGTGCAGGCCAACGCTCCTGTGGTCTGGTCGGTCTGGATGGAATTTCGACAAGCCGGGCGGAGGACTTCCGGCAGTTCGTCGCGAATCGAGGCTACCGGCCCGTAGACATGTCCACGGTCGAAACGTCTAACCCACTTTCGTTCGCGGCGTTTGAGTACGTGGCCAGCCTGGATCTCTTGTTGGCCTGTGCCGATTCTTCAGGGCGAGAAGCGAGCTTTTGGAAGGGAACGCTAGCGTCCGCATTGGTTCCGACAATTGCGTTCACATCTGCCCAAGCCTACCCTGTAGATAATAGATTTCCCCGGGAATTTCAGCCGTGCCTGGTAGATGCTTCTGGCGCGGAACCGATCGGCACGGTGCTGGGTGCGGAATTCGGGCTCTTCGAACAAGACTTCCTGGCCACGTCCGATCAGAAGGCCATTGAGCGCTATACTCAAACTCTGGTAAGCGCCGGAACCCTCAATGGGCAATACGAGTACGGGACCCGTCGAGAAATTGTGGAGGTCGTCATGGGAGATCAGTACAATGTTTCTGGACAGGCGGGAGCAGTCGGTCCAGGTGCGCACGCGCACGATATGACGTTCCAACAGATCTGGAACCAGGTGGGCAGCCAAACAGATCTGGCAACGTTGGCAGCTGAGTTGGCCATGTTGCGCGCGGCCATGGAGAAGGAAGCCAAGCAGCCATCTGAGAAATTCGCTGTCGGGGCCGTGGCAGCGGCAGAAGAGAGTGCTAGGCAGAAGGACGGGCCGAAGGTGATCGAGTACTTGAAATCCGCTGGGAAATGGGCATTCTCGATCGCTGAAAAAATCGGGGTCGGACTTGCGAAGGATGCGTTGAAGGCTTCCTTGGGACTGTGAACAGTAGCGATCGCCCTGCGGCGTCAGAGGCGTGCGGCGCTGGTTTGCGGAAACATCTCGGGTACATTAGCTGCCGCGGAGTTCTTGGTTTGACGATTCTCCTTGCGCAAACGCACCCCCAAGACTGTTCTACGGCTGCCCGACTTGGAGCAATCGAAGTCGGCCGTCCTGAACAGCCTGGCATCCCAGAGCTCCCGGCGCTCATATGATCACGCGATCCGGGAGTTCATCGAATGGTACTGTCCAGGATCTGAAGCGCCCTTCTGACCACCGACTGGCGCGGTTCCCGAAACCATCAACCGAGTCCCGCGCGCTCGCCGTGAATTCACCGCCGCCTCGGCCTGCCTTGCCTCACACGATTACACGCTGGTCGAGGAGATCCTACTGAGTCTCGTCTCCCTGCGAGTTACCACGGTGAGTCGACCTTTTGGCCCAGGTCCGGCCTGAATCGTCGGCATGCTCGTCCCTCGGGAAGTCATAGAGATTCATAGCGCTCGCTCGTTCACCACCGGCCGGGAGTTTCGAACCCTGATAAATCAGAGAATTAGCCCTGCCCGTGCCTGCGCCCGGACTTTTCGATGCTAGGCTGACAACGGGATACTGCCCGGCGGTTATTTGACATCTGAGGAAGAGCACCGTGGCCGCGGCCGAACCGGCCCTCTCCCCCGGGCGTGACCGAAACGCCCGGTCGCGAAACGCGCGGATGCGAAACGAACCCAAGAAGTCGTTTCCTTGCAACAAAACCCGCCCTTAGGCCCGGATCGCGCCTGGAGATTCGCGCGCCCCGGCAGCCGCCCCTACTTCTTCGGCGGATTGATCATGATGTGCGCGCCCGCCGTCCCGGGAGACATCAGCCACGGCGCGCCCTCGCTGGGCTTGGTGGAAAGCCCCGTGGATTGGGGAGTAGCGAAGGGCACGTAAATCACCCAGCGAAGATACGCGTCCTGAACCTTCCCGCTGACGGGGTCGAAGCTGCTGCCTGTCAGCACATACAGCAGCCGTGGCTCCTTCGGCATGAGCAGCTTCCCGTCCTCCACTTCTTTGAATCGGATCTCATTGCGCTTTGCCCCGGTCACCTTTTGCGCCAGGAGCTCGCGTCCCCGGGCCATGAATGGCTCCAGATCCTTGTGGTAGCAGGCAACGTTGAAGGCCGTCTGTCTGGGGTCCGAGGAGAGACAGATCAGTTCGTTCCTGCCCTCCCGAATCTGCACCCTCGCGCCTTGCGCGTCAAACCCGAGCACAGCCGCGCCGTCTCGCAGTTCCGCCGGGGCCGCCAGAACGGCGCCCGCAATCTGGACCTGGGCGGACGGAACGTCAGCCGCCGCCAGGATCCCAACCATGGCCGCCATCGGTAACACGATCGTCAATTTCATAGTCGCCCTCCCTCCGCACACTCCGCGCTGACCGTGAGCGTGTGGGAACTACAATACCACTCGGAACCGGTCGCGCGAGGGTCGCGGCTTTGCCCGCACGGGTGATTTTGGATAGAGTAGATCGGCGATGAAACTGTCTATCGTTCGATTCCTCTGCGTGCTTGGGATCCTGGCGGCCGCCGGATTCGCCCAGGATGTAATTCCCCTGTACCCTGACCCGCCGGCGGCGTCCCCGCGGGAGCAGTACCCGGAGAAGGAATACTTCTCGAAGGTCTGGAACACCGAAGTGGTTACGAACGTTACCAGGCCTACCCTGACCTTGTTCAAACCTTCTCCAGGGTCCGGCAATGGCAGCGGCGTGGTGATCTGCCCGGGCGGGGGCTTTATGGCATTGTCCATAAACAGCGAAGGGGTCGACGTCGCCAGGTGGCTCGCCGCAAAGGGCATGACTGCGTTCGTGTTGAAGTACCGGCTCGCGCATACCGGCGAGGACGCAACCGCTGAGTTCACAACCCTCATTGCGGACCGGCAGAAATTTGGAGAAACCGTGGGGAGCGTCATACCATTGGCGATTGCCGACGGACTCGCCGCCGTCGCCTACGTCCGCAAGCACGCGTCCGAGTGGGGTCTCTCGCCGGACCGGGTCGGGATCATCGGCTTTTCGGCAGGCGGCACAGTGGCTGCGGGCGTCGGACTGCGCTACGCGCCGGATGGCCGCCCGGCGTTTGTGGCGCCCATTTACCCCGCCGCTTCGGCGTTCAAGGGAGATCCGGTCCCGGCGGACGCGCCGCCGATCTTCCTGGCAGCCGCAACCGATGATCAGCTCGGATTGGCGATGGATAGCGTCGCCTTATACACGAAATGGACGGCGGCTCACAAATCCGCCGAGCTGCACATGTTCGCCAAGGGCGGCCACGGCTTCGGAATGCGAAAGCAGGGGCTCCCTTCCGATCAATGGATTAACAGATTTGCCGCGTGGCTCGAAATGCAAGGGTGGCTGAAATAGCGAACTCACCCCGCGCGGACGGGTCTACGGCTAACGCTCCTTTGCTGTCAAGGGTCTCGCCGCCGTAGTGCCTTCTCAGAGATTGCCGCGGCGCTCCTGTTCGCGCTCGATCGCTTCGAACAGCGCCTTGAAGTTGCCCTTCCCGAAACTGCGGCTGCCCTTACGCTGGATCACCTCGTAAAACAGCGTCGGGCGGTCCTCCACCGGGCGGGTGAAGATCTGGAGCATGTAGCCTTCGTCGTCGCGGTCCACCAGAATGCCGAGCTCGGCCAGTTCCGCAACCGGCTCGTCGATCGGGCCGACCCGCGAGAGCAGGTCTTCGTAATAAGTGGAAGGCACGCGAAGAAAGTCCACGCCCTGCCGGCGCAGCGCCCCCACCGTTTCGATAATGTCGTCGGTGGCCATGGCGATATGCTGCACTCCGGGGCCGCGGTAGAACTCCAGGTATTCGTCGATCTGCGATTTGCGCTTTCCGTGGGCCGGCTCGTTGATCGGAAACTTCACACGCTCGTTGCCGTTCGACATGACCTTCGACATCAGCGCCGAGTATTCCGTCGAGATGTCCTTGTCGTCGAAGTGCTTGAACATCTTGAAGCCCATCACGTCGCGGTAGAAATCGACCCAGCGGTTCATCTCGCCCAATCCCACGTTCCCCACCATGTGGTCGACGTGTTTCAAGCCCACCGGGCGCGCCAGCGCGTCCTCGCCCTCCACCGGCGCGAATCCGGGCAGAAACACGCCGTGGTAGCCGCCGCGCTCGACAAAGGTGTGGATGGTGTCGCCGTAGATCGAAATGGAAGCCAGCCGCGCTTCCCCGTGCTCGTCCTTCAAGACCTCGGGAGGGCGCACGCTGCGCGCGCCGCGTTCGACCGTCTCGCGCCAGGCGGATTCGGCGTCGTCCACCCAGAGGGCAATATCGTGCACCCCATCGCCGTGCAGCCGGACGATTTCGCTGATCGGGTGATCGGGATGCAGGGCCGTGGTCAGGACGAAACGGATCTTGTTCTGCACCAGCAGGTAGGAAGCGCGGTCGCGCGTGCCGGTCTCCGGCCCGCGGTAAGCCGCCAGCCGGAAGCCGAACGCCGTGCGGTAATAGTGCGCCGCCTGGCGTGCATTGCCCACGTAGAACTCGACATAGTCGGTCCCGTTGAGCGGCAGGAAGTCCTTCTCAATCGGCGCGCGATGCTCCAGCGTTTGCGGCATAGGTTCTCCTCATGGCCTCGATGCACAGACGGTTGTCGTCGTCGGTGCCGGTGGAAATGCGCAGGCAGTGGGGCAGCCCGAAGGCCTTCAGCGGGCGGACCACCACGCCCTGCGCGAGCAGTTCCTCGAAAATGCGTGCGGCCTCCTGCTCGGAATCGAGCACCGTCATCACGAAGTTCGCTTCCGAGGGCACCACGGCCATGCCCAGGTCTTCGAGGCCGTCCCGCAGGTACTGCAGCCCGCGCGCGTTCAGCTCCAGCGAGCGGTGCAGAAATTCCTTGTCCGAGAGCGCGCCGGTTCCGGCCGCCTGCGCGGGCGTCGACGGCTCGAACGGCAGCTTGACCTTGAGCAGGTTGCGAATCAGTTCCTCGTGCGCGAAGCCGTACCCGATGCGCGCGCCCGCCAGGCCGTAGATCTTCGAAAACGTGCGCAGCGTGATCACGTTGTCGTAGCGGTAGTGCATGGAGTCCGGATACTTCGGATTGTCCTTGGCGTACTCGAAATAGGCTTCGTCCAGAATGATCAGGACGCGCTCCGGCACGTGGCGGTAGAACTCGTCGAACTGGTGCTTCGTGAAGATCGTGCCGGTCGGGTTGTTGGGGTTGGCGAGGTAGACGATCTTGGTGTGCGGCGTGATCGCCGCGGCCAGGGCCGGCAGGTCGTAGTGCCAGTCGCGGTAAGGCACTGTGCGATAGGACACGCCGCGCGAGCGGGCCAGCACCTGGAAGCCGATGAACGCGGCCTCGGTGGTGAGCACTTCATCCTCGTCGCACAGGAAGGCGCGGATGATGTTGGACATGATGCCTTCTGAGCCGCTGCCCGCGATCACGTTCTCGACCTTGAGCTCGAACTCCCGGGCCAGCACCTCGCGCAGGTCGAGCCCGCCGTTGGGGTAGAGGTTCAGTCCGCTCAGCACGCGGGTCATGGCCTCGACCGCCTTGGGCGACGGGCCCAGCGGATTTTCGTTCGAAGCCAGCTTGGCGATGTGCGCGAGCCCGTACTGCTGCCGGACCGATTCGATGGTTCGCCCCGCCTCGTAAGGCCGCAGCGATTCGATATATGGAGGAACCAGTGCCACCGCTTCTATTTTACAGCCCGTTACACAACCTCCATGACCTCGGAGAGCTCCCGCTTGGAGAGATCCGGCACCGTCGCGCCCGCGGCCGGGTATCCCACCGGAATCAGCACGAAGGGCCTCTCGTTGGCGGGCCGGCCCAGGATGCTCGCCAGGAACCCCATGGGGCTGGGCGTGTGCGTGAGGGTTGCGAGGCCGCTCAGGTGCAGCGCGGCCAGCAGGAAGCCGGTGGCGATCCCCACCGATTCCTGCACGTAGTAGTGCTTCACTTTCCGCTCGCCATCCAGGCCGTAATCCACCCGGAAGACTGCAATCAGGTACGGCGCGATCTCCAGAAACTCCTTGCGCCAGTCGGTGCCGAGCGGCGCCAGTGCCTCCAGCCAGTCGGCCGGCATGCGGTGCTCGTAGCTCTCGCGCTCTTCGGCTTCGGCGGCTTCGCGGATCCGGCGCTTGATCTCCGGGTCCTGCACCACCACGAACTTCCAGGGCTGCTGGTTGGCGCCGCTTGGCGCGAGCGATGCGCAGCGGATCGCGTTGCGAATGAGCTCGAAAGGCACCGGGTCCGGGGAGAAGAAGCGCACCGAGCGGCGGGTGGCCATGCGGGCGAGGAACTCCCGCGATGCGCTCAACTGCTGGTCCGGCGAAGTGCGCGGGAAAACCAGGGGAACGTGCCGGTACGGTTCCACGTCCTCAGGCTCCCTGCATCCATGCGAGCGTCTGCCGGATGCCTTCGTCGTAGGGTGTCTTGTGCGTGTTCGGAAACTTCGCCAGCAGCTTGCTGTCGTCCAGGATCACCGGCGTCTCCTCCAGGTAGAGCATCTCCGGAAGTTCGCGCATGAGCGGGCTGAACCAGCCCATGATCTTGAGGAGACCCCGGCCGGCCGTGCGGTACTTCGGCGCGCGCCCGACCGCGCGATAGATGCGAGTGATGAAATCGAGCGTGTTGATCTCTCCCGGGCCGCCGAAATTCCAGGCCTGGTTGTAGCATTCGGCGCACGAAGCCAGGTCCGCGATCACGGGGCCGGTATCCGGCACGAACACGAACTCGTGCGCTGGATTGACCGGGCCGATCCAGTTGGCGGTCTTGCCCGCCAGGGCCGCGCGGAAGATCGGGTTGGCCAGGCTGTTGTCGGCGCCGGGGCCGTAGAAATCGGGCAGACGGACGATCAGGCCTTCGATCTGTCCCTTCTGTGCGGCTTCGAGCACCAGGTCTTCCTGCTCCTTGCGCCAGCGGCCTTTGCGCGCCTGAGGCTCCCGCGGGTGCGTTTCCGCCACGCGGGAGGTGCGCGGCACGCCGTAGCCGTAGACGCTCGAGACCAGCACCAGCCGCTGGACCTGCATGGCCACCGCCGCCTCCAGCGTGGTGCGCATCAGCTTGGGGTGGAGTTCGTGCATGGGGTAGGGCAGGCCCACCGAATACACGATAGTATCGACGCCGCGCGCGGCCGCGCCGGCCGAGCGCAACTCGCTGAGATCCGCGTCGAAGATCTCCGCATGCCGCATTCCCCCAAACGTTTTTTCCAGGCGGGGCCGCGAGCGCCCCACCACGCGGAACGGAATATCCCGCCGCTCGAACTCGGCCGCGACACAGGGCCCGATCGCGCCCGCCGCGCCGAAGATCGCTGCTCTTTGGATCAATCCCATGACGGTGGCCAGTATAGCGATTTCGCGGCTGTTAAAATAGAGGCAAAATGATCCAAACTTTGTTCGGCTCGGTGGAACAAGAGCCCTCCCTGCTCGAAAAGCTGAAAAGCGGCGTACAGAAGACGCGTGCGGGGCTCGTCACCGCACTCGAAGACGCGGTCAAGGGCAAGAAGGAAATCGATGCCGACCTACTCGACGAGCTGGAATTCACGCTGATTTCGGCCGATATCGGGGTGCGCACCACGGAGGAGATTCTGGAGCGCATTCGCGAGCGGGTCTCGCGCCACCAGTTGAACGACGCCGCGGAGCTGAAGGGCCTGATTCGCGAGCACCTTCTCGAAATTCTCTCGGCCAGCGAGCGCGCGCCGGCCCGCGTCTCCGAACCTCCCGCCGTAATCCTCGTGGTCGGAGTGAACGGCTCCGGCAAGACCACCACCATCGGGAAGCTGGCCGGGCGCTTCAAGAGCGAACAGCGCTCGGTGCTGCTCTGCGCGGCCGACACCTTCCGCGCCGCCGCCATCGAACAGTTGGAGATCTGGGGCAAGCGCACCGATACTCCGGTGATCCGCCAGGGGCCGGGCAGCGACCCGAGCGCGGTTCTGTTCGACGCGCTGAATGCGGCCCGCTCGCGGAAGGCCGACTACGTGATCGTCGACACCGCCGGCCGCCTGCAGACCAAGGAGAACCTGATGGCGGAGTTGCAGAAGATGAGCCGCACCGCCAAGAAGGTGGTTCCCGACGCGCCGCACGAAGTACTGCTGGTGCTCGATGCCACCACCGGCCAGAACGGCCTGGAGCAGGCGCGCAAATTCACCGAGACTTCCGGCGTGACCGGCATCGTGCTGACCAAGCTCGACGGCACCGCCAAGGGCGGCATCGTGGTGGCGATCGCCCGCGAACTGGACCTTCCGATCCGCTACATCGGGGTAGGGGAACGGATGGATGACCTGTTGCCCTTCGATTCCGAAAAGTTTGTCGAGTCTCTCTTCTTCGAATGAACGACAGCAACTTCATGCGGGAGGCCCTGGACCTGGCGCGCCAGGGCCGTGCGCAGGCTAGCCCCAACCCGATGGTCGGAGCCGTCGTGGTGCGCGACGGCGCGGTGGTGGGCCGCGGCTGTTACACGTGGGCCGGGGTTCGCCACGCGGAAGTGATGGCTCTTGCCGAAGCCGGCGGGCAGGCTCGCGGCGCGACTGTTTACGTCAGCCTGGAGCCGTGCTCGCACCAGGGCCGCACGCCGCCGTGTGCCGATGCCCTGATCGAGGCGGGCGTGGCGCGTGTGGTTGCCGCCATGCAGGATCCGAATCCGCTCGTGTCGGGCTCCGGCTTCCGCAAGCTGCGGGAGGCGGGCGTCGAAGTCGAGATCGCCCCGGAGTTCACCGCCGAAGCCGGGAAGCTCAACGAGCCGTTCGTCCATTTCATGCGCACCGGCCGCCCGCTGGTGACGCTCAAAGCCGCCATTACGCTGGACGGCAAGATCTCCGCGCCGGACGATAACCGCGGCTGGATCACCAGCGACCGCGCGCGGTCGCACGTTCAGGAACTGCGGCACGATCACGACGCCATCCTCACCGGGATCGGCACGGTGCTGGCCGACGACTGCGCGCTCACCGACCGCACGGGAAAGCCGCGCGCCCGGCCCCTGCTGCGGATCGTGATGGATTCGCAGCTCCGCTTGCCGGCCGATTCCAAAATGGTGCGCGGCGCGGCGGGCGACCTGGCAGTGGTTACCACCTCCGCTTCGGCCCCCGAGCGCCGCAAGGCGATGGAAGCGCGCGGCATCACGGTGCTGGTCTTCGATGGCCCGGGCGGACGCGCCGATCTCGCTTCCACCATCGACTGGCTGGGCCGCCAGAAGTACCTCTCGCTGATGATCGAAGCCGGCAGCAAGTTGAACTGGTCGGCTCTCGAAAGCGCCTCGGTGGATCGCATCTTCTTCTATTACGGGCCGAAGATTCTAGGCGGCCTGGAGGCGCTGCCGCTGGCCGGCGGAATCGGCCGCAGGCGCCGTGCCGATGCCATCCGGATCAGCGGCGTCACCATTCATCCCATTCCGCCGGATGAGTTCGCCGTGGAAGGATACGTCGATGTTCACAGGGATCATTGAAGAACTGGGGGCCGTGGAATCGGTTGTGGCTCGCGCCGCCGGAGCGCGCCTCAAGGTCCGCTGCTCCACCGTCATGCAGGACATGACCGAGGGTGCCAGCATCGCGGTGAACGGGGTCTGCCTGACGGCGGTGGATTTGCGGCCGGACGGGTTCTTCGCCGACATGGCGCCCGAGACGCTCAAACGCAGCAACCTGGGCGCCCTGCGCGCCGGATCGCGCGTCAATTTGGAGCGGCCGCTCTCGCCGGGCGGCCGGCTCAGCGGCCACATCGTGCAGGGCCATGTGGACGGCACCGGGGAGTTCGTTTCACTTGATGCGCTGGGCGATGAGAACTGGTGGCTGCGGATCCGCGTGCCGGCGGAGTTGGATCCATTTCTGGTCTTCAAAGGCTCGATCGCGATTGACGGGATCAGCCTGACGATCGCCGCGCTCGAAGGCGACGTGCTTTCCGTGACCATCATTCCGCACACCTACCGCAATACGTCGCTCGGCGGATACCGGACGGGCGACAAGGTGAACCTGGAGTGCGATGTGCTGGCCAAGCACGTGGAGAAACTGCTGCGGAAGCTGGATCTGAAGACTTCGCTGACCGTGGAGAAACTGCGGGAGAACGGGTATTAGCTTCTGGGCAAGCTAAAGCATGCCCCACCGTGGGGCCGCGCTTTAGCTTGCCCAGTTCTATGTTTCTTAGTTGACCGAAGTCGGGCGCCGCTCGGCCTGATCCAGCACGATGGTCTGCAGCGATTCGAGCGCTTCCACCACCCGCTCCACCAGGTCGTCGGTCTGCGCCAGCGCGGTGCGGACGGAATCGACGGACTTCGTCTGCTTCTCGATCGACTGTTCGAAGACCTTGAGTTCGGCGGTCAGGCTGTCGCGCAGCGCCGCGGCATTCTGGTCGAAGGATTCCAGCGTTGCTTCGATCTTCTGGATCCGGTCGTTTGTCGCGAGCAGGCCCTGCTCCACGCCCGCCAGGCGTTCGGCCAGCGCCGCGCGTTCGTCGCCGGCGGCCGCCACTTCGCTGCGCAGGCTGTTCAATGCTTCGCCGGCGGAACGCTCCAGCGCGGAGATCGTGCTTTCGTGCATCTGCATCATGGCGGAGAAGCGCGATTCCATCTGCTGCATCTCGCCGCGGAAGGCGGTTTCGAGCGCCTCCCATCCCGGCATGGCCGGGGCCTTGGCGCGGCGCGCGGCCACGCTCAGCAGCTTCAACTCGAGCATCAGCTTCTGCACGCGCTGGAAGCGGGCGGCCGGATCCTTCGCCATGCAGCCGTTGAGCACGCGATCGACCGACGGGCTGCCCGACGACGCGGGTTCCGAGTGCAAGAGCGACTCGGCGATTGCCTCCGGACCGTCCCCCTGGAATGCGCGCCGGCCCGTGAACATCTCGTACAGGATCGCGCCGAACGAGAAGATGTCGCTGCGGGCATCCGCCTGGGCGCCCGAGAGCAGCTCCGGAGCGGTGTACGGCGTGACCTTGCCGTATTCGAACAGCGGCAGAAGCTCTACCGTGTCGGTGTTCACCATGATCTGCGACGGAGTAAGGGCGCCGTGTGCGCTGCCGGCCTCATGAATTTTTCTAAGGGCCTCCGCCAGACTAAGTGCGTGGTTCAAAGCTTCAGTGATAGGGACCCTACCGCCTCCCATCATCTGGGCGAGCGTTTGCGGTTCCTGGATATTCGTCATGAGACTGGTCATGTTACTCCTCCGTCTTCACAAAGTAAAACAGGTACTCGCCGCAGGTTCAAGTATGCCGACGGTAATAACGCCTAAATTGTGAGTACCAGAAGTACATTCCCTATCGTTATCCAACTATCGCTTCCCGAAAGAATTCGAGCGACCGCGCGGCGCAGTTTTCCCAGCGGAAATTGCGGGCCTGGATGCGTCCCCGGGCGGCCAGTTCCGCGCGCATCGAGGGCGAGAGGAGCAGGCGCTGGAGGGCGTCGCGCAACTCCGCCGGGCTGCGTGGATCCACCAGCACGGCCGCGTCTCCGGTGATCTCCGGCAAGGATGAGACATTGGACGTGACGACCGCCACTCCCGCCGCCAGGGCCTGCGCCACCGGGAAACCGAACCCTTCGTAAAGCGAAGGATAGGCGAATACCGCGGCCCCGCCCGTGAGCAGAGGCAGGTCCGCCTCCGGGACATATCCCAGGTAACGGGTCTGCCGTACGCGCTCCATTGTGGCGGGAGGGGCCCACCCCGCCGGGCCGGCCGTCACCAGTTCGAACTCTTCGCGCAGCCCTGCCGGCAGCGCCGCCCATGCGTCGAGCAGGGTATCCAGGTTTTTGCGTGGCTCGATGGTGCCGACGAAGAGGACGTACGGCCGCTTCAGGCCGTAACGCGCACGCAGATCCTCCACCGCGCGGGCGTCCGGATCGAAGAATGTTGGGGCGATGCCGGGGTGGATCACCACGAACTTCTCCGGCTCCAGGCGCAGCAGGCGTACCGCGTCATCGCGGGTGGCGGCCGACACCGCGATCAGGCGGTGCGCGCGGCGCGCAAGCTCGGCGAAGTGACGGTCGGCCCGGCGGTTTGCGGCGGGATGGAGTTCCGGCATCAGCCAGCTGGTCATGTCGTGAACCGTGGCGGTGAGGCGCGGCCGGCGCGGCGGGTTCCGCACCAGGCTGCTGGCGTGGAAGACGTCGGCGCCGCGCGCCATCCATTCGAGCGAGGGCAGCCGGCCGTAGTTCGAGAGAGCCAGCGAGCCGAGCCCGAGCGTGGTGGCGAAGCGGCCGGCGATCGAGCCTTCGTGCGTGAGCGGCGCGAGTTCCGGCATGGCGGGCACCGTGCGGATCTCGTCCGGCCCGGCAGCCCGGCGCAGGTACCGAATCCAGTAATAGAGGTAATTCTTGACACCGGCGCTGCGGATCAGCAGGGGTACGGCGTCGATCGCGACGCGCATCGTTTTCAGTATGTGCTAAACTACCGGTTTATGGCAGCAACCACCCTCGCCAGGCATCATCATCACCATCGTGCCGCAACGCGACGGGCGGTGTTCTGATTTGGCCTCACACCGGAATTC
The DNA here is from genome assembly GCA_963778675.1 of Bryobacterales bacterium. Taxonomy (GTDB): domain Bacteria; phylum Acidobacteriota; class Terriglobia; order Bryobacterales; family Bryobacteraceae; genus CAWCDJ01. The sequence continues at coordinate 1,008,300 of CAVZVI010000011.1, read as the reverse complement.
GAATTGACGCCCGCCGCGAATAACGGCGGGCTTTTTATTTTGTGCTCAACATGAATCTCGACTTTCAGAAATCGGACGGACTGATCACCGCCGTTATTCAGGATCACGCCAGCGGACGCGTCCTGATGGTGGGCTACATGAATGAGGAAGCATTCCGCAAGACCGTGGAGACCGGCTTCGCCACCTTCTATTCGCGTTCGCGGAAGAAGCTCTGGCTGAAGGGAGAGAGCTCCGGCCACCGCCTTCTGGTGAAGGAGATCGCGACCGATTGCGATCAGGATGCGGTGCTGGTCAAAGTGGAGGCCCAGGGTCCCGGCGTGTGCCACGAGGGCTACCAAAGCTGCTTCTTCCGCCGCCTGGAATCCGGCGAGTGGAAGGTCTCGGAAGACCGCTCCTACGACCCCGCGGCGGTTTACGGAGCCAAGGCGTGAAACTCAAGCTCGGCATTCCGAAAGGCTCGCTCGAGAACGCCACCATCGACCTGTTCCGCCGCGCCGGATTCGCCATCACCACCAGCAGCCGCTCGTACTTTCCCGGCATCGACGATCCGGAAATCGAGTGCATGCTGATCCGCGCGCAGGAGATGGCGCGTTACGTCGAGGACGGCATTCTCGATGCCGGGCTGACCGGACGCGACTGGATCGAAGAGAACGAGGCCTCCGTGGTGGCGGTGGCCGACCTGATCTACGCCAAGCAGAGCTTCGGCAAAGTGCGCTGGGTTTTGGCGGTGCCGGAAGCTTCGAGCTTCCACACGGTGAACGACCTGGATGGCAAGATCATCGCCACGGAACTGGTGAGCACCACGAAGCGATACCTCGCCGCGCACGGCGTCACGGCCAAGGTCGAATTCAGTTGGGGCGCCACCGAGGTCAAGCCGCCGGTGCTGGCGGATGCCATTGTGGAAGTCACCGAGACGGGCTCGTCGCTGCGCGCCAACAAGCTCAAGATCATCGATACGGTGCTCGAATCGAACACGCAGTTGATCGCCAACCGCCAGTCCTGGGAGGACCCGGCCAAACAGCGGAAGCTGCTCGACATCAAAATGCTGCTCGAAGGCGCCATCAACGCGCTGGGCAAAGTGGGGCTGATGCTCAATGTCCACAAGGACGACCTGCAGGCGGTGCTGGGCGTGCTGCCGGCATTGAAGCGGCCCACCATCTCGCACCTCAGCGATGAGGAATGGCTGGCGGTCAACACGATTCTCGACGAATCCACCGTGCGCGACATCATCCCACGGCTCAAACAGGCGGGAGCGCAGGGAATTGTGGAATATCCGCTGAACAAGATCGTCCTGTGATTCGCATCCTCGCAAGCAAAGATATCGGCCGCCTGCTGGCACGCAAGGCGGCGCGGTTTACCGAAGCCGAAGCGGTGGTGCGGCCCATTCTGGAGGCCGTCCGGAGCCGCGGCGACAAAGCCCTGATGGAGTATGCCCGCCAGTTCGACGGCCTGGCGCGCAGGTCGGTGCGGGTACCCGCGGCGGAACTCGAAGCGGCGCGGGATCATCTCACGCTCGAGTTCCGGGGCGCGGTCGAGACCGCCGCCGCCAATATCCGCGCTTACGCCGAACGCCAGATGCCGCCGGAGTGGAGCCGCGAATTCCGCACCGGCCTCCGGCTCGGGCAGATCGTGCGGCCTCTTGACACGGTGGCGGCCTACATTCCCGCCGGACGCTATCCGCTGCCCTCCACCATCCTGATGACGGTAGTCCCCGCGCAGGTTGCCGGCGTGGCGAATATCTGCGTGGCCTCGCCGCGGCCGGTGACGGAGGTTTTCGGAACGGCATCGCTGCTCAATGTGGCGAAGGTGTTCCAGATGGGCGGCGCGCAGGCCATCGCGGCGTTCGCCTATGGCACGCGCACCGTGCCGCGCGCGGACCGCATCGTCGGGCCCGGCAATATCTACGTGGCTGCGGCTAAGAAACTTCTGGCCGGAGAGGTGGGGATCGATTTTGTCGCCGGCCCCACCGAGATCCTGATGATTGCATCCGGCGGCGACCCGCGCCACCTGGCGGCCGATATGCTGGCGCAGGCCGAGCACGATGTGGACGCTTCGGCCATCCTCTTGACCTCTTCGAAACGCCTGGCCGCGGCAGTCGCGAGGGAACTGGACCGGCAGCTTGCGGTTCTTCCGACGGCCGGCGTGGCGTCGAAATCCATCGCGCGCAATTCGGCCATCATCCTGGTGCGCTCGCTCGAAGAGGCCGTGGAGATCTCGAACCGCTTTGCTCCCGAGCACCTCAGCATTCCGGATTCCGGGCTGCTGGCCCGGGTGAAGCACGCCGGCAGCGTGTTCGTCGGCCCGCACAGCCCCGAAGCCGCCGGCGATTACGCTTCGGGCCCCAACCACGTCCTGCCCACCAGCGGCGCCGCGCGCATCCGCGGAGGACTTTCCGTCATGGACTATCTCAAGGTCATTTCCGTGCAGGAACTTTCGGCGGCGGCGCTGGCTCGCATCGCGCCTGCCGTCACGACCCTGGCGCGCGCCGAGGGCCTCGAAGCCCACGCCCGCTCCGTGGAGGTGCGGCTCGATGGCCGCTAAAGCACCCAAGCTCCCCAAAGGCGCGATCCGCCCGCGCCCCGCCGTGCAGGCAATGGCGCCCTACTCCCCGCCGACCGCGGGCCGCGGCGGCAAACTGCGGCTCGATTTCAACGAGAACACCGTAGGCTGCTCGCCGCGTGTGATTGCCGCCATCAAGGACCGGCTCACCCCCGGCTGCCTCGCGGTCTATCCCGAGTACGCCGAGGCCAAGGACGCCGTCGCCGGGTACTTCGGCGTCGCGCCTTCGGAATTCGTCTTCACCAACGGAACCGACGAGGCCATTCAGGTCTTCCTGAATACGTATGTCGATGACGGCCAGGAAGTCGTGCTCCTGAAGCCTTCCTACGCGATGTACCGCTTCTACGCCGAAGTGGCGGGCGCGAAGATCAAAGAGGTCGATTACCCTTGGCCCGGAATGGAGTTCCCGCTGCAGGCGGTGCTCGACGCCATCACGCCCCAGACGCGCGCCGTTCTGCTGGCCAATCCGAACAATCCCACGGGAACGGGAGTGGGGCTTCTCGGCATCGAGCGCATTCTGCACCGGGCGCGCAAGGCCGTCGTGCTGATCGATGAAGCCTACTACGAGTTTTGCGGCGTCACGGCACTCACCGAGATCCAGCGCGTGCCCAACCTGTTCGTGTGCCGGACGTTTTCCAAAGTGTTCGGCATGGCCGCCATGCGGCTCGGGCTGCCTTTTTTCGCACGAGGCGAACGTCCGTTTCCTGCACAAGGCGCAATCCCCGTACAGCGTGAATTCCGTGGCGGTGCTGGCGGCGCAGGCCGCGCTCGAAGACCGCGAGTACATCGAAACCTACGTCGCCGAGGTGCTGGCCGCGCGCGAGCTGCTGTGCGTGGGTCTCGAAAAACTGGGCATCCGCTACGTGCCCAGCTCCGGCAATTTCGTCCTGGGGGACTTCGGCCGCCGTGCGATCGAAGTGCGCGATGCGCTGCGCGGCCAGGCCATCCTGGTGCGCGACCGCAGCTATGAGGCGCCGGGGTGCGTTCGCATCACCGTGGGCACGCGCGAGCAGACCCGCCGGCTTTTGGCCGCGCTCGAGGAGATCTGGAACCGATGAGCCAGGCGATTCTGGTGTTCGACATGGATGGCGTCCTGGTGGACGTCACCGATTCGTACCGCGAGACCATCGCGCAGACCGTCGAGCACTTCACCGGGGTGAAGCCCACCAACCAGCAGATCCAGGATTTACAAGAACCAGGGAGGCTGGAACGACGATTGGAAGCTCTCGCACCACATCGTTGCCAGCGCCGGTGTCGCGACGCCGTTCGAGGAAGTGAAGGAGTACTTCCAGTCGATCTTCCTGGGAAGCGGCAGCGACGGCCTGATCCTGCGGGAGCGGTGGGTCGCCAAGCCGGGCACGCTCGAAAGACTGGCCCGGGCATTCCGCTTCGCTGTCTTTACCGGGCGGCCCGGAGAAGAGGCCCGGATCACGCTCGACCGCTTCGCCCCGGAGATCGCGTTCGACCCGGTGATCGGCATGGAGGATGTGGAGCGGCGCAAGCCCGATCCCGACGGCCTGCTGCGTATCGTGCAGGGGAACCCCGGCTGCACGGTCTTCTATGTGGGCGACACCGTGGATGACGCCCGCTCCGCGCGCGCCGCTCGTGTGCCGTTCATCGGAATCGCCGCGCCTTCGAACCCGCTCTACATCGACCTCGTGTTTCTGTTCCAGGAAGAGGGCGCCTACGCCATCGTGGACGACATTAACTATCTCGAAGAGGTGTTCGCGTCATGAGAAGCGCCGCGATCGAGCGCAACACGAAAGAGACCCGCATCTCGGGCAGCCTGAAGATCGAAGGCCGCGGCCGCTACGAGATATCGACCGGGATCCGCTTCTTCGACCACATGCTGGAGCTGTTCACGAAGCACGGCGGGTTCGACCTGAAACTGCACGCCGATGGCGATCTCGACGTGGACCAGCACCACACCGTGGAAGACGCCGGCATCGTGCTCGGACAGTTGTTTGCCAAAGCGCTGGGAGACCGCAAGGGGATCAACCGCGCCGGCTACTTCGTGCTCCCGATGGACGAGACGCTGGCGGTGGTGGCGCTCGACCTGGGCGGGCGCCCCGCGCTGGTCTACAAGGACCGGGTGAAGGTGAGGCTGGTGGGCGACCTGCAAACCGAGCTGGTGGAGGATTTCTTCGGCGGATTTGTCAACCACGCGGGCGCGAACCTGCACGCCAAGGTGCTCTACGGGCGCTCCAACCATCACAAGGTCGAGGCCATCTTCAAGTGCTTCGCCCGCGCCATGAAATACGCCTGCTCGAAGGACGCGCGGCTCAAGGATCAACTGCCCTCCACCAAGGGCTTGTTATGATTGCCATCTTCGATTACGGCGCCGGCAACCTGCGGTCGGTGCAGAACACCCTGGCGGAGATCGGCTGCGAATATACACTCGTGCGCGACGCCGGGGGGCTGCGCCAGGCCGCCAAAATCATCCTTCCCGGTGTCGGCCACTTCGGACAGATGATGCGGGCGCTCGATGCGCTCGCGGTGCGCGACACCTTGCGCGAACGGATCGCCGCGGGCGTGCCGTTCCTCGGCATCTGTCTCGGCATGCAGGCGCTGTTCGAGGCGAGCGAGGAGGCGCCGGAGGTCGAAGGCCTCGGCCTGTTCCCGGGGATTGTGAAGCGCTTCCCCGCGGCGGCCCGCGTGCCGCACATGGGCTGGAACGAGCTGGAACCGAAGGCCGGGTCGAAGCTGCTACAGGCGCTGCCACCGAGTCCCTATGTATACTTCGCGCACAGTTACTATGTGCCCGAGGTGCCCGACGCGGCGGCGTTGTGCACTTATGAGATCCGCTACACCGCGGCGCTCGAGGCCGGGAATGTTTTCGGCGTGCAGTTCCATCCGGAGAAATCCGGCAGCCTCGGTCTGCGGATCGTGAAGAACTTCCTGAGCCACGAATGCTAGCCAAACGCATTATTCCCTGCCTGGATGTCACCGCCGGCCGCGTGGTGAAGGGCGTGAACTTCGTGAACCTGCGGGACGCCGGCGATCCGGTGGAGCTGGCCGATCGCTATAACCGCGACGGCGCCGACGAGCTGGTGTTCCTCGACATTACGGCGTCGAGCGATGCCCGCGAGATCATGGCGGACGTGGTCGCCCGCACCGCGCGCAAGGTCTTCATCCCGCTGGCGGTCGGCGGAGGGATCCGGTCGGTGGCAGATGCGCGCCGCATACTCATGTCCGGCGCCGATAAGGTCTCGGTCAATACCGCGGCGGTGCGCCGTCCGGCGCTGATCACCGAGCTTTCGCAGGAGTTCGGCGCGCAGGCGGTGGTGCTGGCGATCGACGCGCGGCGCCACGGGGCGGGGAACTGGCACGTTTATACGCGTGGCGGGCGCGATGACGAAGAGACGGACGCCATCGCGTGGGCGGCACGCGGCGAGGAACTCGGCGCCGGAGAGATTCTGCTCACTTCCATGGATACCGACGGCGTCCAGACGGGCTTCGATTGCGAGCTGACCAGTGCGGTTTCGCGAGCGACGCATGTCCCCGTGATCGCTTCGGGCGGCGCCGGCAAGCCGGAACACTTCGTGCGGGTCCTGACCGAGGGCTGCGCGGACGCGGCGCTGGCGGCTTCGATCTTCCACTACGGCACTTACACCGTCTACCAATTGAAGGAAGAGCTCGACAAGCGCGGCATTCCCGTGAGACCGCCCCAATGATCATTCCGTGCATCGACCTGATGGATGGCAAGGTCGTCCAGTTAGTCCAGGGCCGTGAGAAGGCGCTGGAAGGCGATTCGCCGGAAGCCATGCTCGAGCGCTTCGCGGGCTTCCCCGAAATCCAGGTCATCGACCTGGACGCCGCCATGGGCCGCGGTTCGAACGACGGGCTGGTGCGTATGCTGGCCTCGCGAGCGGTGACGCGCGTCGGCGGCGGCGTACGGACCGCGGAGCGCGCGCGTGGGCTGGTGGAGCAGGGGGCGCACCGCGTGATTGTGGGAACCTCCGCATTCACCGCGACGGGCATCAATGCCACCCTGCTGGCCGCCATCCGCGACGCCATCGGGCGCGAGCGCCTGGTCGTTGCCGTGGATTCCAAAGGCGGCCGTATCGTCGTCAAGGGATGGCAGGAGGCCACGGATCTCACCGCCGAGCAGGTGCTGGCCGACCTGGAACCGTACTGTTCCGGCTTCCTCTGCACCTACGTCGATAAGGAAGGCATGATGCAGGGCACCGACCTCGACTGGTTCCGCCGTCTGCGCGCCGCGACCTCGCTCGAACTGACGGCCGCGGGCGGGATCACGACGATGGAGGATATCCGGGCTCTTGCCGCGATGGATATTCACGCCGCGCTCGGGATGGCGATTTACACGGGAAGGTTGAAGTTGGAGGAGCTGCGTTAGCGCAGTTCCGTCTCCGCGATCCGCTCAGGGAAGCCTGCGGACAGGCCCGCGCGCCGGCGACGGGCGTCGACCCGGCTCCCGAGATGCTGGCGCCGGCCGGGTGTGCGAGGACTCTCGCGACTTTGGCGGTCCTGCAGGGCAAGCTAAAGCATGCCCCACCGGTTGCCCTTGGCAAGCTGCCTGAGCCGGAATCAACCCACGATTCCCTTCTGAGGAACCCGGAAAAAAGGTCAGATCGATTCCAGCTCTTCTTCGAGCATCTGGCGCTGCGACAGCTCGGCGTAGTAGCCTCCGGCGGCGGCCAGTTCCGCGGGCGTGCCCTGCTCGACGATGCGGCCGCGCTCCAGGACGATGATCCGGCCGGCCTGGCGCACGGTCGAGACGCGGTGGGAGATCAGGATGACCGTCCGGCCCCGCATCACTCCGGCCAGGTGGGTCAGAATGCGCTCTTCCGTCATGGTATCGACGCTCGCGAGCGCATCGTCCAATACCAGGATCCGCGGGTCCCGCAGAATCGCCCGGGCGATGGCGGTGCGCTGTTTCTGACCACCCGAGAGCGTAATGCCGCGCTCCCCGACCATGGTCTGGTAGCCTTTGGGAAACGATTCGATATCGTCCGCCAGCCCCGCAATCCCGGCAGCGCGGCGGATGTCTTCCTGAGTCGCGCCTTCCACCCCGAAAGCGATGTTTTCCGCGATGGTGGCGCTGAACAGGAACGTCTCCTGCGGAACGAAGCCAATCTGCCGCCGCAGGTCCGCCGGATCGAGTTCGCGAAGATCGATGCCATCCAGCAGGATCGCGCCACCGGTGGGGTCCATCAGCCGCGGCACCAGTGAAGCCAGGGTGGTCTTGCCCGAACCGGTGTGCCCCACCAGCGCGAGGGTCATTCCGGCGGGAATCCGCAGGTCGATCGAATCCAGCGCCAGGGTGCTGCCGTAATCCATCGAGATGTCGCGAAATTCGAGTTCGCCGCGGAACGACTGCGGGCGGACGGGCGCAGGCGGGGCCTCGATGGTCGGCCGCTCGGCCAGGATCTGGTTGATTCGCTTCAGGGAAGCGCTGCCGCGCTGCATCAGGTTCACCACCCAGCCGAGCGCGATCATCGGCCAGACCAGCATCCCCATATAGGTATTGAACATGACAAAACTGCCGATGGAGATCCGGCCCAATAGAACCTGGCGGCCGCCCACCCACAGCACCACCAGGAAGGTGGTCCCGATCAGAACTTCGAGCAGCGGCTGGAAGACGCCTTGAATCAGGACCAGCTTCAGGTTCTGCCCGATGTACTGGCGGTTCAATTCGGCGAAGCGCCGCATTTCGGCCCGCTCCTGCACGAAGGCCCGGATCATCCGCACGCCCGAGAGGTTCTCCTGGACGCGGCTGGAGATGTCCGAGAACATCTCCTGAATGCGTTCGAAACGGGTATGGATCGAGCGGCCGAACAGGATCACCGCCAGGCTGACCGCGGGCGCCGGCATGACCGCGAACAGGGCCAGCCGCCAGTCATAGTACATCATGATGGCGATCGCCAGGGCAAACGTCAGAGAGGTCTCGAACCAGTACATGACGCCCGGACCGAGCATCATGCGGACCGCGTTTAAGTCGTTGGTGGCACGGGCCATCACGTCCCCGGTGCGGGTGCGGGCGTAGAAGTCGGGGGAAAGGCTTACCAGGTGGCGGAAGAGATCGTTACGAATATCGTATTCGATGTCGCGGGAGACGCCGATCAGGATCACGCGCATCCAGAACTGGAATGCGCCCTTGAGCAGTGCCAGCCCCACCAGGTATCCGGCAAACCGCAGGAACAGCCTCGACCCGCTCCCGCCGAAGGCATCCACCGCCATTTTGATCATGAGCGGCTGCAGGGCCTGCGCCACGTCCTTAAGAATCAGGCAGAAGAACCCCAGCGACATCCCGCGCCGGTAGCGCCAGAGATACTTGCGAACGGTAGAAAGCGACTCCCACATGCGTCAGGCTTCCGGGGAACCGCTCAGGAGTTGAAGGAGGGGAGACGCGTTCACGGACCTACTTCTCGTCCGTGGAGTTCTTCTGGTCCAGGTTGCCGACCGTCTTGAGCCGCTGGTAGAGGCGCTCGACTTCGGCTTCGTCTTCCGGCCGCAGGATTCGATACCGGGGCGGCGGAGCCTGCCTGCGTTCCGGGGTGGGCGCCAGCACTTCGCCCCAGTATTGCCGGTAGGGGATTCCATCGATCAGGGCATCCCGCGAGAGCCGCCGCAGGTGGCGCAGCAGGCTGTTACAGGCGTCCAGGTCGCCGGGATAGACCAGCAGAAGGCGGGAATCGTCGAAGAGAGTGATGCGTGCAATCAGGGGAGAAACCCACCCGGTACGATCCAGCCGACGTATATCCATCCATGGAATCACACGTTTACCGATGGCCAGATAACCTTCGTGAACCTCCACCGCGGGGCGAAAGCCGAGGGCTAGAAGAAATGCCGCGGTCAGAAAGAACAGGGCAGCCGGAATGAAAGCCGGCCGGAAGCTGAACTCGAACCCGAACCACGCGCAGCCGCCGCCCAACACGATCGCCGTCAGGCCGAACCACCGGTAGTGCTGCGCGGGCAAGTAGCGAGTCATAGCAACCCCGTCATTTTTAGACTACTCCCGCGCACACAACCCGTCAATGCGCACGCGCGACTTGGATGCCACGCCAGGTGTAGTGCAGGCCGCTCCAGATCGTAAAACCCACGCAGGGCCATAGCATTGCGGACGAGAAGACATCCAGTACCCGGTAGGGGAGGACATCGCGGGCCATCCAGGCAACGGCTGTGACAATCTGTACGAACGTCGAAAGCTTCCCCCAAACGCTCGGGGGGAAACGCCGCAGCGGCGTCAGCAGCATGACGGCGGCCACCGCCAGCAGGATGTACAGGTCGCGCCCGAAAATGATCGCCACGAACCACCACGGCAGGATGGAGGCGGCCGCAAGGGCCAGGAACACGCCGCTGAGCAGGCACTTGTCGGCGATCGGGTCGAGGTACGCGCCGGCCGGGGTGGACGAGCCGAAGTGCCTTGCCGCCGCGCCATCCATCAGGTCCGTCGCCGCCGCCGCGGCAAACAGCGCTAGCGCCTCGAAGTGCTGGCCGTTCAAGATCGACTGAATGACGAAAGGAACCAGGGCCAGGCGCAGTAGGGTGAAGAGATTTGGGATGTTCAGCCAGCGCGGCATCTCTGAGATGAGTTTACCAGCGGAGCGCGGATCCTCGGCCAGGGCAAACCCGGAATTTGCCCCCGCCAGGGAAGGACATTCTGTTGATCTTTGCTAACTAGTCAGGCGAAGGCCGGGATCGTCTCAAAATTCTTCAGCTCGCCCGCGCCGGCGGAGGGCTTGCAACTGTAAATCCGGGGCGTAATTCCGAAGCGGCCCTCATAGGCGGAGACGATCGCGCTCGCGGAATTTCTCCGCCGCGCCCGGGCGCAGCATGGTGACCGTGCAGCCGCCGAATCCGCCGCCGGTCATGCGCGATCCGTAAACGCCGTCGATCCCCAGCGCCGTATCCACCAGGAAATCGAGCTCCTCGCAGCTCACTTCGTAGTCGTGCTGCAGGCTGCGGTGCGATTCCACCAGCAGCCGTCCCATCAGGGTGAGTTCGCCCGCGGCCCCGGCGGCTACGAAACGGTCGACGCGGTCGTCTTCCGTCACCACGTGCCGCGCGCGGCGCCGGATGACATCGGGCAACTGAGACTCGACTTCGGCAAACTGCGCGGGGGTGACGTCGCGCAGGCTGGATGCCGCGGGAAAGCGCTTCTGAATCCGCTCCACCGCCTCGGCGCATTCCCGCACGCGGTCGCGGTAGGCGGTGCCGGAAAGCTCGTGCTTCACCATGGTGTTCACCGCCAGGAAGGTGATGCCTTCCGGAAGGCGCACGTCGCGATGCTCCAGGCTGCGGCAATCGATGGCCACCGCCGAGTTCTCGCGCCCGAACACCGAAATGTACTGGTCCATGATGCCGCAGGGCATGCCCACGAATTCGCGTTCGGCCCGCTGGCACAGCTTCGCCAGCTCCAGCGGATCGAGCGCCCGGCCGTTGAGAAATGCCAGCGCCGAAGAGACCTCGAGCGCCGCCGAGGAACTCAACCCGGAGCCATCGGGCACCGTGCTGCGGATGAGCAGGTTCGCCGGCTCCACCGGGAATCCGGCACGAATCACCTCTCGCGCCACGCCGACCGGGTAGTCCGTCCAGTGACCGGCGGGCTTCGCGCCGGAGAGTTCCGAGACCGCGAACTCCCGCATCTCTTTGCGATCTTCCGAATAGATACGCAGCTTGCCGTCGCCGGAAGGCGCCGCCGCCACGAAGGTAGCGAGGTCCAGCGCTACGGGGCAGACAAAGCCGAAGTTATAGTCGGTGTGCTCGCCGATCAGGTTGACGCGGCCGGGAGCGCGAAAGATCCGGACGCCGCCGGACTGGCCGTACGTTTTTCGAAATTGGTCGATCATGATCTAGGTGTGCGAACCCCGCCGCGCCATCAGCAACAGGAAACAGCCGAAGACGAGCATGCCGGCGCCGCAATAGAGGTTGACGTTCGATTCCGTGAGATCCGCGCGCATACCCGGCGCGAACACGCCCAGCCCGAGCAGAATCAAGCCGAGGATGGCGAAGAACCAGCCCGAAGGTACTCTCAAATCCAGCATATTATTTGAACCAGATGTTCAGAAGGATCACTACGATCGAAGCCACAATCGCCAGCGGCGCGGGCCGCTGATACCATTTCGCCGTTGCGTCGTGGGGAATCTTGGTCATACCGTAGACCAGCCCTTCCAGCTCCTTCTCGGCGCGCGGCGCCGTCGCCATGCTCACCACCAGGGTCACCACGAGGCACGTGGTGAACGCCGCGATGGCGATCCAGAAATTCTGTGCCATGACGGAAGGAAATTCGTGAAGCTGCCCGAAGATTCCGCCCTTCCCCTCGGCCACGGTGAGGCCCCAGGTCAGCGACGCCGCGATGGTCCCGGTGACCAGCCCGCTGAAGGCGCCGTGGCCGGTCGCGCGCTTCGTGAACATGCCCAGCAGGAAGGTTGCGAAGAGCGGCGCATTCACGAACCCGAAGACCAGTTGCAGCAGGTCCATGATGTTGTTGTAGTGCTGAGCCAGGTAGGCCGCCCCGATTGAGAGCGCCACGCCGACAATTGTGGTTGCGCGCCCGACGTTCAGGTAGTGATGATCCGGCGCGCCCTTCTTGATATAGCTCTGGTAGATATCGTAGGTCCAGACCGTGTTGAACGCGGTGACGTTGCCCGCCATCCCCGACATGAATGATGCCATCAACCCGGTTAGCCCGACTCCCAACATCCCGGCGGGATAAAACTTCGCCATGAGCGTCGTGATCACCTGGTCGTAATCCGGGCCGCCGCTTGCCTTCATCGGCAGCGCGTACCCGAGGTTCATGTTCGAGAGCGCCAGCGCCGCGATGCCGGGAAGGATCACGATAAAGGGCAGCAGCATCTTCGGGAACGTGCCGATGATCGGCGTCAGGCGCGCTTCCGACATCGACCGCGCCGCCATGGCCCGCTGCACCACCAGGAAGTTCGTGCACCAGTATCCGAAGGAGAGCACGAATCCGAGTCCGGCCACCATCCCGAAGATCTCGACGCCCATGGGGTTCTGGCTGGCGTTGCCCATGTAACCCCAGGCATGCGTCATCACCGTGCCGGATTGGCCGGTCGGGAGCGTAATGGCGCTGAGCCGTTGCGAAATGCCGCTCCAGCCGCCGGCTTTGGCGACGGAGAGGATCGCCAGGGGCGCGAACCCGGCGACGATCAAAAGAAACTGCAGCACTTCGTTGTAGATCGCGCTGGTCAGGCCGCCCAGGAAGGTGTAGATGAGAACGATCACGGCCGAAGCCAGCACCGAGGTCGTGAAGTTCCACCCCAGCACCAGCTCCAGCAGCAGCCCCAGCGCGTACATCGAGATGCCCGACGAGAAGATGGTCATCACCGCGAAGGTGAATGCGTTGTACGCGCGGGTCTTTTCGTCGTACCGCATTTTCAGGTATTCCGGTACCGAGCGGGCCTTGCTGCCGTAGTAGAACGGCATCATGAACAGGCCCATAAATATGATGGCGGGAATAGCGCCGATCCAGTAGAAGTGCGCCGTCATGATGCCGTACTTGGCCCCGGAGGCCGACATCCCGATCAGTTCCTGCGCGCCGAGGTTGGCCGCGATGAAGGCCAGACTGGTAATCCAGACCGGAACGCCGTGACTGGACAAGAGGAAGTCGCCGCTGGTGGAGATCTTCTTGCGAAGTCTCCAGCCGATGCCTAAAACAAAGGCGAAATACAGCGCGAGGATGAAGTAATCAACCGCCGCGAGTTTCACTAAAACGCTCCTGAATACTTCGTGGTTTCAGATTTGGAAACCTGAGTCTACCATACGCCTACGAGAACCGCGTGCGCTTCCACAAGAGCGTTCCGCACACCCCCAGGAACACCAGCGTGGCGGCGATAAGCGCCCCCATCCACACGGGATTCATAGCGATTGCCGGCCGCTGGGCGCCCCAACCGAGCCATACGAAAAGCCCCGCCGCCGCAGCCAGAATCAGCCATTCCCACGGCCGGCGGCCCGGCCTTTCCTTCGACAGGGGATCATGCCCGCGCAGCGTGGCCGCCACCCGCACGGGATCGAGGCCGTAAAGATCGCACTCCCGCTGCATGGCTTCCTTCCACGACGACTGTTCCGATTCCGGCGCCTCGGCGAAGCTGATGGCCGTGGCGCCTGCGATCATCACCAGCGACCCCGCGACCACCAGCATCTTCGCCGCCGAATCCAGGCCGTGCAGCTCGCCGAACACCAGCGCGCCCCACGCCAGGCCCCACAGCTGGTTCGTGTTGGAAAGGGGAATGCCGCGGCCGATCCCGATGTACTTCGCCGCGTACTGCTGGAACAGGTCGCCGATCACCCAGCAGAACCCGCCGAGGAACAGCCAGAAAAGAGCCGGGCGCGCGCGCACCAGGTCCGCCGACACCTGCGAGAATCCGCCGTCGAAGAGCAACGCCAGGGTCAGGACGGTGCCCAGTTCGCCGAAGGTGAAGACGGTGACGAAAGAAAGCGGGTTCATTCCGCTGATATACGCCTTGCGGTACGGAATGTACATCGTTCCCCAGAGCACGCCCGCTCCCAGCGCGGCGAGGATTCCGAGCGTGGCCGCGTGCCGCGGCGCCTCCGCGGCACCGGCATGCGAGGTGGTCGCATAGGCCAGCAGGCAGGCGCCCACCACGATGCCCGCCGCGCCGCCCAGCACTTTGAGCCACTGGCGGGCGCCGGCGCCGCGCAGCTCCTTGAACAGCAGGCAGCCCCACAGCAGCCCGACCAGGCTATTGGTGTTCCAGAGCGGAAAGGCGATCGAAAGGCCGACGTTGCGGATGGCGAAGACCGTCAGGGTATTGGCCACGGCCCACAGCATCCCCGCGAGAATCGCCCAGACGATCAGGTGTTTCTTCTCGCGCAGGTCTTCCATGATGTAGCCGGTTCCCTTCAGCATCATGGGAACCGTCCAGCGGGCCACGAACACACCCGCCACCATGCCGAGCGAGATCAGGAAGGGAGAGAACCCGACGGTCACCAGCTTGGTGGGAGCTTCCGCCGCGCCGAGCCACGCGCCGGCCCCCAGACCGCAAACCACGCCGAGGCGGTGCAGGGACTGGTTGGATAGCTCCGGTTTCACGGCGGCCTTCACCGGACCACCATCAGAACCGCGATCCCGAACACCAGGACGGCTACCGGCAGCCAGAATTGCACATCCGTCAGTACAGCCTTTGGAAGCGATGGCTTCAAGAGCGTCTCCTGTAGAAACCGCCCATTATATATGTTTCCCGCTCCCTGCAAGGCCGCGTGGGGCTACGGATGTTTGGCGCGCGCCCGGTCCATGTACCGGAGTGTCTGCATGTCCAGCCGGATCGTGTCCCCCACCTTCACGAACTGGGGCACCTGCACGGAAACTCCGTTCGCCAGCTTCGCCGGCTTGAAGTTGGTATCCTGCTGCTGGTGCATGGGAGGGGACGTCTCCGCGATCCGGACCTCCAGCACGTCCGGAAAGAGCACGCTGATCGGCCGCCCTTCCACGAACTCCACCGCCAGCCTCATGCCGGGTTCCAGGAACTCGGCCTGCGGCCCTACGATCTCTTGGGGGATTTCGGTCTGCTCGTAATTTTCCGGGTGCATGAAGCAGCAGCGGCCGCCGTCGGTATACAGGAATTCGAGCGGCTGCTTTTCGACAGGCAACTCTTCCAGCTTCAGATCGGCGCGGAAGCTGTGTTCCCAGAATGTTCCCGTGCCCAGACTTTGCAGGCGGGCGTGGGTGGCGCCGCCCATCTGCCCCTGTCCGGGATGGTAATCCGCGGCGACGACCTTATAGTCTTGTCCCTGGAATTTGATAGCCATGCCGGCGCGCAACTGGGATGCGACGACCATTTCGACCTCCGGGGCGCTTGATCCGTTCCACGGTCCAGGTGCGGACGACCTGCGGGTGGCGAGGCTTATCCATAACTCCTCCTGCCGCCCTCAGTGTAGCGCCTTTGCGGATGGTCGATGGCCGTTAGCCTAATCCGGAGTGCCGTTTGAAAATCAAGGGCATGTTCTGGGACAACGCCGACCGGGCCAGCACCATGTCGCAGCCCGCCTCCTGCGCCTGCTGCTTCAGTTCGCCCTGCACGTGCGAAAGATAACCGATGAGGCTGATCCCCTTGGTGGCGGAGTTCCCCTTGAGGGTGGTGATGAGACTCAGCGGCTTGGCGTCTTCGAAATTCAGATCGAAGATGATGAGCGAAGGCTTCTCGAGAGCCTTCTCCAGCACCAGTTTCGATTCCTTTACGAACTCCAGGGCGAGGCCCGCCCGCTTGGCCGCCTCGGTGAGTTTAACCGAGAAAAACAGATCGCTGACAACCGCCAGGACTCTCTTCGGTTCCTGTCTCTGCATAGATGTGATGTTGGGTCTAACTTACCCGATCTTGAATACTAGTAGGAGGGGACTATTGAATTCTATCATGAAAGTTATGGATGTCCACTCGTGGTCACGCCCGGATCGGGTGCGCGTTCGCCATCTCGATCTCGATCTCGACATCTCGTTCGAGCGCAGAACCCTGGAAGGAGCCGTCACGGTTCACTTCGACCGTCTCGGCGGCGGCGATCTGATTCTCGATACCCGCGACCTCACGATCCACTCGGTCGAGAACGCAGCCGCCTTCGAGCTGGGCGCCGCCGACCCGGTATTGGGCGCGGCCCTGCGCATCCGGCCGGCGGAAGGCGCGGATCGTGTGACCGTACGCTATACCACGTCGCCCTGCGCCTCCGGCCTGCAATGGCTGGAGCCGCCGCAAACCGCGGGGAAGCGGCACCCGTTCCTGTTCACGCAGTCGCAGGCCATCCACGCGCGCAGCTGGATCCCGCTGCAGGACACTCCCGGAGTTCGCGTCACCTTCACCGCGCAGATTCGCACTCCCGGCGGTCTGCGCGCCGTGATGGGCGCCGAGATGCCGGGTGACGGCCGCTTCCGCATGGAGCAGCCGGTGCCCTCCTATCTCATCGCACTGGCCGCCGGCGACCTCGCCTTCCGCCCGCTCGGTCCGCGCTCCGGCGTGTATGCCGAGCCTTCCGTGGTGGATGCCGCCGCGCGCGAGTTCGAGGACACCGAGGCGATGATCCGCGCGGTCGAAGAGCTTTACGGTCCGTACCGCTGGGGCCGCTATGACCTGCTCGTGCTGCCTCCGAGCTTCCCCTTCGGCGGCATGGAAAATCCGCGCCTCACCTTCGCCACGCCCACCGTCATCGCCGGGGACAAGAGCCTGGTCTCGCTGGTGGCGCACGAACTGGCGCATTCCTGGTCGGGGAACCTGGTGACCAACGCCACCTGGAGCGATTTCTGGCTGAACGAAGGCTTCACGGTCTACGTGGAGCGGCGCGTCATCGAGAAGATCTACGGCGCCGAGCGCGAGGCCATGGAGGCCGTGCTCGGACGCCGCGAACTCGATCGCGAGATGGGTGGACTGCCCGAGACGGACCGGGTCCTCCACATCGATCTCGCCGGCCGCGATCCGGATGCAGGCTGCACGCTGGTCCCTTACGAAAAAGGAGCGCTGATGCTGCGCACCATCGAGCAGGCGGTGGGCCGCGAACGCTTCGACGCTTTTCTGCGCGGCTACTTCGACCGCTTCGCGTTCCAGAGCATCACCACCGCCGATTTTCTGAAGTATGTGCGGCGCGAGCTGCCGAGCCCGGTCCCGCTCGATGAGTGGATCTTCCAGCCGGGCATTCCGGCAGGCGCCAACGAGCCGCATTCCGATGCCTTCGCCCGCATCGAAGCGGCATGGCCCACCGATACCCGCGGCTGGAGCACCCACCAGTGGCTCCATTTCCTGCGCACCCGGCGGGATCCGGACATGGCGCGTCTCGACCGCGAGTTTCACTTCACCGAATCCGGCAACTCCGAAATCATCGCGCAGTGGCTGTTGATGTCCATCCGCACCAACTACCGGCCCGCGTTCCCGAGGCTGGAGCAGTTTCTGTGCTCGGTCGGCCGCCGCAAATTCCTCAAGCCGCTCTTCGCCGACCTCATGAAGACTCCCGAAGGCCAGGAGCGCGCCCGCGGCATTTATGCCAAGGCGCGGGCCGGCTATCATCCGATCGCGCAGGCCACGATCGACGGCATCGTGGGTTCGTAGCGTGCTCGAACTGCGCAGCGCCGGGCTGTATTGCCCGCCGGGCGATTTCTATATCGACCCGTCGGAGCCGGTGGATCGGGCCGTGATCACCCACGCGCATCCGGACCATGCGATTCCCGGCTCCCGCGCCTACCTGACGAGCCGGGAGGGAGCGCCGCTGCTTCGGGAAGTCGCCGGTGAAGCCGCGATCGAAAGCATCGAGTACGGCGCGCGGGTCACGATGGGCGACGCCGCGGTCTCGCTGCATCCGGCCGGGCATATTCTCGGCTCCGCGCAGGTCCGCATCGAGCATCGCGGCGAAGTCTGGGTGGTGGCGGGCGATTACCGGCTCGCGCCCAACTCCACGTGCGCATCGTTCGAACCGCAGCGCTGTCATACGTTCGTCACGGGCGCGGTGTTCGGCCTGCCGGTCTTTCGTTGGCCGGACGAGGCCTCGGTTATGGCGGCCGTTCATGGCTGGTGGCAGGGGAACCGCGAGGCCGGCAAAGTAAGCCTGCTCTATGCGTACCCGCTCGGCAAGGCGCAGCGCCTGCTGGCGGCGCTCGATCCGGCGGTGGGGCCGATCCACGTGCACGAGGAGGTGGAGCGATTCAGCAGGATTTATCGGGAGCGTGGCGTCGCGCTCGCGGCAACGGGCGCAGTTGGGGCGGGCGCGCTGGTGCTGGCTCCGCCCGCCATGAGGGGCACTCCATGGGCGCGCAGTTTCGGGAAAACCTCGGACGGCATGGTTTCCGGCTGGATGCGCATCCGCGGCACGCGCCGCCGCCGCTCGCTCGACCGCGGCTTCGTGCTCTCCGACCACGCCGACTGGCCGGAGTTGCTGCGTGCCATCGATGAAACCCACGCCGAAACGGTGTGGGTGACCGGGGGTTTTCGCGCCCCGCTGGTGCGCTGGCTCGAAGAACACGGGCGCCGGGCCGTGGCGGCGGATGTCAGAACCGAAGTGCCCGAAGAGTAGCCATGCAGGCATTCGCCGAGTTGTACGCCGCTCTCGACCAGACCACCCGCACCAGCGAAAAAGTGGCCGCGCTGAAGAACTACTTCTCGACCGCTGCGCCGGCCGACGCCATCTGGGCCGTCAGTTTCCTGATCGGGCGCCGCCCCAAGCGCCTGCTCGAATCCCGCAAGCTGGCGCAATGGGCCATCGAAGAGGCCGGCATCCCCGACTGGCTGTTCGGCGAGTGCTACCAGGCGGTGGGCGATTTCGCCGAGACCATCGCCCTGCTGCTGCCGCCTGCCGCGAACTCGACCGGCCTCCCGCTGCACTACTGGGTCGAAGAGCGCATGCTGCCCCTGCGCGAAGCCGATGACGAAACCCGCCGCCGCTGGCTGGTCTCCGCGTGGCGCGAAATGGACGAGCCGCAGCGTTTTGCCTGGAACAAGCTGCTGACCGGCGAGTTTCGGGTAGGCGTCTCGCAGAACCTGGTGGTGCGCGCGCTGGCCGAAGTGAGCGGCGTTCCCGCCGAGACCATCGCGCACCGCCTGATGGGCGACTGGGCGCCGGCGCCCGAATCCTGGATCCGCCTTACTGCTCCCGAAACGCGTGACGCCGATGTCAGCCGCCCCTATCCCTTCTTCCTGGCTTATCCGCTCGAAGGCCGGGTGGAAGACCTGGGCGATATCGCCGAATGGCAGGTGGAGTGGAAATGGGACGGCATCCGGGCCCAGCTCATCCGGCGGCAGTCCCGCACCTTCCTGTGGTCGCGGGGCGAGGAGCTGATCACTGGCCGCTTCCCGGAGATCGAAGCGGCCGGCGCACGGCTGCCCGAGGGCACGGTGATCGACGGGGAAGTCCTGCCCTGGAGAGACGGCGCGCCTCTTCCCTTCGCCCAGATGCAGCGGCGCATCGGGAGGAAAGTGCTGGGCCCGCGGATCCTCTCCGAGGTCCCCGTGGTTCTGATCGGCTATGATCTGTTGGAACTCGCGGGTGAGGATGTTCGCGAGCGCCCGCTTGAATGGCGCCGCGAACACCTGGAGGCCATCGTTCCGCCCGAGAGCGCCCTGGTGCTTTCGCCCGTCGTGCAGGCCGGGTCGTGGGAACACCTGACCCGGGTTCGGGAGCAGTCGCGCGAACGCAAGGTCGAGGGCTTTATGCTGAAGCGGCGCGGCTCGCCCTACCGGGTGGGGCGCCGCCGCGGCGACTGGTGGAAATGGAAGATCGACCCGTACTCGGTGGACGCCGTTTTGATCTACGCGCAGCCCGGCAGCGGACGCCGCGCCAGCCTGTTCACCGACTACACGTTCGGCGTTTGGGATAACGGCAAGCTGGTGCCCTTCGCCAAGGCCTACTCCGGTTTGAGCGACGAGGAGATCCGCGAAGTGGACGAGTTTGTTCGCAGGAACACCATTGAGAAGTTCGGGCCGGTCCACGCCGTAAAGCCGGAGCTGGTTTTCGAACTGGCCTTCGAGGGAATCCAGCGCTCCACGCGTCACCGTTCGGGCATTGCCGTACGTTTCCCGCGAATGGCCCGCTGGCGGCGCGACAAGAAAGCCGGGGAGGCGGACAGCATCGACACCATCCGCGCCCTTCTGCCATAGTCAGGTGACGACTTTTTGCGAACCAAATCTCTTTTTTTGCGTCTATCTGAGAAAGCCAGTGGATGCCCGGGATGGAGTGGCGCCTTTGTCACTCGTATGTAATAGGGATACGGACTACTGAATGCCCAAAGTTTTGATCGCCGGCGGCGGACTTGCCGGCCTCTCTGCCGCAGCCGCGCTGGGCGGCGCCGGCTTCGAGGTCGAACTGTTTGAAGCGCGCCCGTTTCTGGGGGGTCGCGCTACGTCCTTCCCGGTCGCCAACGGGTCCGCCGAAGAGCCCGAGATCATCGACAACTGCCAGCACATTCTGCTGCGGTGCTGTGTCAACCTGCTTGATTTCTACACGCGCCTGGGAGTCCGCGACCGTATCAAGTTTTATCGCGAATTCTATTTCCTGGAACCCGGCGGGCGCCTTTCTATCCTCCGCCGCGGGCGCCTCCCCGCGCCTTTTCACTTCACGGGTTCATTCCTGCGCATGCATTGCCTGAGTTCGGCCGACAAGCGCTCGATTGCACGCGCTCTTTTCGCCCTGCGGCGCGAGCGCACGCGGCGCAAAGATCTCGACCGCATCAGCATGCTCGACTGGCTCCTGCAGAAACACCAGACGCCCCACGCCATCGACCGCTTCTGGCGCCAGGTGCTGGTGAGCGCCGTCAACGAAGATCTGGAGAGGATGGCTGCCATTCACGGCTTCCAGGTCTTCTGGTTGGGATTTCTGGCGCGCGCCGATTCCTACGAGATGGGGGTGCCCAACGTGCCACTCGGCCAGTTGTACTCGGCCGATTCGTGGAAGCGGTTGGGGAATGTCCGGATCCACTTTCGCAGCCCCGTGGAAGCGATCCAGGACGATGGCTTTATCGTGGCCGGCGAGCTTCGCACCGCCGACCATTACATCTGTGCACTGCCCTTCGAGCGCCTGGAAGCCCTCGGGCTGCCCGCACCCAAGTTCGAGCATTCGCCCATCACCGGCGTCCACCTGTGGTTCGACCGGGAAGTGACCAACCTTCCGCATGCCACTTTGCTCGACCGGACGATGCAGTGGATGTTCAACAAGGATGCCGGGCGGTATCTTCAATTGGTAGTGAGCGCCTCGCGCGACCTGACCAACCTTTCCCGCGGCGAGATTATCGATATCGCCATCGGCGACCTGCGCCTCTATTTTCCGCGCGTGAAGGATGCGACCCTGCTCAAGGCCCATGTAATCAAGGAGCAGCGGGCGACCTTTTCGGCGGCGCCTGAGACCGAGGGCCTGCGTCCCACGCCCGAAGCCGGCCTTCCCAAGGTATTCCTGGCCGGTGACTGGACGCGCACCGGCTGGCCCGCCACCATGGAAGGCGCCGTCCGCAGCGGCTATCTCGCGGCGGAAGCGGTCTCTCAGGCGGCCGGGAAGCCGGCGCGGTTTCTCCTACCGGACCTGGCCTGACCGGACCGGCATGCGCGATCTGTGGCTTACGATCTCGGGACGTTAACCAAAGATAGTATCCTTTCGGCTAATCCGGTCTGAAAATGTTGCGATCTTTACCCGAAATCAGCTAAAGTGAGCCTATCGCTTTAAGGTTAGTGTTCGTCTTTACATAGGGCGAAGCTCTCGCCCCTGTACGGCACTCAAAACATTCGGAAAGGTTGATGGAAGTATGATGCGATTGCGCCATCTGGCGTTGATAGTCTTAGTGTGCTTATTGGCCGTATCCGCGGTCCAGGCTCAGGTTGCCGGCCGGTTGAGCGGTACGGTTGTGGATCAGACCGGCGCGGTCATCCCCGGCGCGACGGTTAACGTCTACGTTCTCGGCGGCAAGGAACCGGTCCTGACCGGTACGACCAACGAGGCGGGACTGTTTACCTTCATCGCGGTGCGTCCCGACACCTACGACATCACCGTCGAAGCGCCCGGATTTACCAAGGTAAGCGTGCGCGAAGTGAAGGTCGCCCCGGTGCAGGAGACAGGGCTGCCGCCCATCAAGATGGAAGTGCAATCCTCCACGCAGAGCGTGGAAGTGGCGGCGGACGTCTCCGCCGTCCAACTCTCGAACAGCGAGAACACTGCGACGGTCACTTCCACCCAGGTGCAAAACCTGCCGGTGCTCGGGCGCCAGGTCACTTCACTCTTCCAGACGCAGCCGGGTGTAGTTGCCACCAGCGGCACGACCTCGGTGAACGGGCTGCGCAGTTCGTTCTCCAACGTGACGCTCGACGGCATCAACATCCAGGACAATTTCATCCGTACCAACGACCTGGATTACGCCCCGATGCGCACCACCATCGACCAGATCTCTGAAATCACGGTTTCGACCTCGAATGCCAGCGCTGCCATCGGCGGCGGAGCGTCGCAGATGGTGCTCTCGACCAAATCCGGTTCGAACACCTTCCACGGCTCGGTCTACTGGTACAACCGCAACAGCGCCCTGGCGGCCAACGACTGGTTCAACAACAAGGCCGGCGTCCCGCAGACCTTCCTCGACCTGAACCAGCCGGGCGCGGCCCTGGGCGGCCACATCATCAAAGACAAGCTGTTTTTCTATACGAACTACGAGCTGTACCGGAACAAGCGGCAGTCGAGCTATTTGCGCACGGTGCTGACCGATTCGGCGCGCAACGGCATCTTCACGTACCGCGATACTGCCGGCAACCTGCAGACCGCGAACCTGGAGAGTCTGCGCAACTTCACCGCCGACCCCACGGTCAAGGCTATGATCGGCCAGTTGCCCGAGCCGAATACCTCCGACGCCGGAGACGGGCTGAACACCTCGGGTTACCGGTTCAATCCGCGATACAACGAGTTTCGCGACCAGTTCGTCTACAAAGGCGACTATTACCTCAGCTCGAAGCACAGCTTTACCGGGACCTATAACTACATCAGCAACCCGACTGACCGGCCGGACGTGGGCGCCTTCTACACCACGGTTCCGCCGGTGAGCAACACGATCAAGGATCACCTGCTGTCACTCTCCTGGCGCTGGATGGCTTCCGCCACCTTCACCAACGAGCTGCGCGGCGGATTCATGCGTTCCGACACTTCGTTTCTCGACAGCAACCAATATCCAGCGGCGATTTTGTCGGCCACGAACCTGCTGTTCAGCAACCCGGTCAACACGTTCCTGAATCAGGGCCGCAAAGTGAACACCTATAACATTCAGGACAATGCCAACTGGCTCCGGGGGAAGCATGAGTTGTCGTTCGGTTTCCAAGGCCAGCTGCTCCGCACGGCCCCGTTCAACGACGCCGGCATCATTCCGACCTACACTCTCGGCATCAGCACGGCCAACACCCTGGGCCTGACGTCGACCAATCTGCCGGGCATCCGCTCGAGCGATCTGACGACCGCCAACAACCTGTACGCGGACCTGGCGGGGATCGTCAGCAGCGCCACCCAGACGTTCAACGTCACCAGCACGACTTCCGGCTTCGTGCCCGGCGCGACCAACCTTCGCAACTTCAGGCAGAGTACTTACGCGGGATACATCCAGGACAAGTGGAAGGTGCTCCCGAACTTCACGATCAACATGGGCGTGCGCTACGAATACTGGACCCCGCTCGATGAAATCAACGGACTGTACCTGGCGCCGCGCCTGGAAAACGGCGACCTGAAGGCCACCGTCCTCGACCCCAACGCCGTGCTGGACTTCATCGGCGGTCCCTCCGGCCGGCCGTTCTACAAGGCCGACAAGAACAACTTCGCACCGAACATCGGATTTGCATGGGACCCCTCCAAGGAAGGCAAGACGTCCATTCGCGGCGGCTACATGATTGCCTACGTGAACGACAACCTGGTCACCGCGGTCCGCAACAACGTGGGCACCAGCAACGGGCTGCAGTTCGCGAACACGCTTTCGAATCTCACCTCCACCCTGGCGGCGGGGCCAACCGTCCCGGCGCCGGCTTACAAGGTACCGCGCACGCTGGCTGACAATTACGCCATCACCACGACGGCGGCCACCGGTCTCCCCGATCCCAACCTTGTTACGCCATACGTGCAGCAGTGGACCGTGGGTATCCAGCACGATCTCAAGGGCACGATCTTGTCGGCACGCTACGTCGGCAACCGCGGTACCGACCTGCTGCGGGCGATCGACTATAACCAGGTGCTCTACAACGCCAACGGCTTCCTGGCGGATTTCCAGCGGGCGCAGAGCAATGCCGCCCTTTCGCAGGCCGCCAACGGCTCGTATAACGGTTCGTACAACTCAGCCATTGCGGGCAGCCAGCCGCTGACGGTGTTCCCGCTTCTGACGAACGGCGGCAACCTGACCAACACCACGATCCAGACCTACCTCAAACAGGGACAGATCGGCGAGCTTGCCAACACCTACATGGTGAACCGGTGGAACGGGCCGGTGAACTTCTACACCAATCCCAATCTGCAGGGCGCCAACGTGGTGGTCAACGGCGGCATGTCCATCTATCACGCGCTGCAGTTCGAAGCCACCAAGCGGACGCGCTCCGGGCTCCAGGCGCAATTCAGCTATACATTCGGCAAGTCGCTCTCCAATACAACCGGAGACGCGCAGACCGATTTCGAGCCCCTCCTCGACAACAACAACCCGAGCCTGGAATATGCGCCCTCCCCCTTTGACATACGGCACTCGTTCAAGGCCAACTACTACTACGAGCTGCCCTTCGGCAAGGGTAAGCGCTGGAGCGGCAACGGCATCACGAACACCCTGATTGGCGGGTGGGCGTTGAGCGGCATCTGGGCCTACCAGTCGGGGTCGCCCTATTCGATTCTCTCCGGCTACGGCACCCTGAACCGGGCGGCACGCTCCTCCAGCACCAACACGGCTTCGATCGTGGGAACCGACGGCGCCACCCTTCAGTCGCTAACCAGCGGCGTCTACATGACCGGCAACGGCCCGTACTTCGTCTCTCCGACCATCATCAACACCGACGGACGGAGCGCGGCGCAAGCCGGCGCAGCCCCCTTCTCGGGCGAGATCTTCTACAACCCGGGCGCGGGCACGGTGGGTAACACGCAGCGGCGCATGTTCAACGGTCCCTGGCAGTGGTCCTGGGACGCTTCCGTCATGAAGACGTTCCGGTTCCGCGAACGCCACACGCTCGACCTGCACTTCGACTTTTTCAACTGGACCAACCATCCCACGTTCTACGTGCCGCCGACCTCCGGCGACTACGGTTCGACCACCAACTTTACGATCAACAACACCTCCTTCGGGAAGATCACTTCGATGAACTACAATCCGAGGGTCATCCAGATCGGGGCCTACTACCGGTTCTAACCGGCAAATCTCACCTGCAGAAACACGGGCCGGCGGCGTGCATCGCACTCCGCCGGCCCTTTGCATGTCGGGTTGTTCAACATTCCTGGCGAATCATCCGTGGAAGAATTCGGCGAATTTCAGCAAAAAAGTTCCGAAAACGATTGTATGCCGCTCCCCGTTGGAGTACACTGTCACAAAGTGTTTGAGGTGGTCTAATCACCCGAAGTCCGGTCGTGATAGGGAATTAGGTCCGGCAGGACGTACCCCGTGCGCCATTCCCGGGGTGGGCGGATGGTGAGCCTCTGCGCTTTCGAATTTAGCGGTGTTAGAGGTTCACTATGCGAAAGCAGCTTTTCGGGATACTCCTTGTATTCCTGGCGGCCACGCTTGGTTTTGGGCAGACCCAGACGGCGCGCCTGCAGGGAATCGTTCATGATGCGAGCGGGGCAGTCGTGCCCAATGCCAAGGTCGTGGCGGTGCAGGACCAGACCAGGGACGAAACCGACGCGACGTCCAACCC
Source organism: Bryobacterales bacterium (assembly GCA_963778675.1). Classification (GTDB taxonomy): domain Bacteria; phylum Acidobacteriota; class Terriglobia; order Bryobacterales; family Bryobacteraceae; genus CAWCDJ01. The sequence continues at coordinate 982,441 of CAVZVI010000011.1, read as the reverse complement.
AAGCGGGCTGTATGTCTTACCGGCGTTGCGGCCGGGCACCTATACCCTCACGGTGGAAGCGCCGGGTTTCGCCAAGACCACGGTAAAGGGCATCGAACTGGTGGTTTCCGCCAACATCGCGCAGGATGTGACCCTCGAGGTCGGGCACGTTGCCGAAGTCGTCGAAGTCCAGGCCAATACGGTCGCTGTGGCGACTACCGACGCGCAGATCAACTCGGCGGTCACGCTGAACGATATCCGCGTGCTGCCGCAAATCGGGCGGACTCCGATCAGCCTCGCTTACCTGCAGCCGGGCGTGCAGATCTCGACGAGCGGCAGCAACGCCGGCGCGGACTACAGCTTTTCTCACGTCAACGGGCTGCGCCAGGGAAGCAACAACAACACCCTGGATGGAATCGACGTGAACGATGCCGTGGTGCCGCGTCTCGGCCTCGCCATGACCGCCAACAATTCGGATTCCGTGGAAGAGTTCCGCGAAGTGACCGCGGGCGGGAAGGCCGAGTATGGACGCAATGCCGGCGGCCAGGTCGAGCTGATCACCCGCTCGGGCACCAATGAATACCACGGCAACCTGTTCGAGTACCTGCGGAACACCGCGCTGAACGCCAACGATTTCTTCAGCAACAAATCCGGATGTCGCCAAGCCCATGTTCATCCAGAACATGTTCGGCGGCTCTCTGGGCGGCCCGATCAAACACAACAAACTGTTCATTTTCGGCAATTTCCAGGGCCGGCGCACCCACCAGCAGGTTTCGCGCAACCGCACCGTGCCTACCGATCTCGCCAAGCAGGGGATCTTCCAGTGGACCTCGGGCGGCGCGACCCAGCAGTTCAACGTGCTCAACGCAGATCCGCTCAAGAAGGGCATCGACCCCACCATCGCCACCCTGCTGAAGATCTATCCTTCGCCCAATAACACCGATGTTGGCGACGGCCTCAATTATGCCGGCTACCGGTTCAACAACCCGGCGAACAGCCTGGAAGACCAGTTCACCGTCAAGGGCGACTACAATCTCGCGGATAATCACCACATCTTCTACCGGCATAGCTGGCAGCGCAACTCTTCCATCGACTCGCTGAACAGCGCGGACGCTTACTTCCCCGGCCAGCCGCAGGGGACGCAGGGCGGCCACCGCTGGGGCGTGGCCGGAGGTTGGGATTGGACCGTCACCACCAGCATGGTGAACCAGTTCCGCTATGGCCACCAGAGCGCCGGTGTGGACTTCCGCCGCCCCTCGCGGGTCGCCGGTACGATGTATACGTTCAACCAGTGGACCATGCCCATCTATAACGCGTTCCCTCAGGGGCGCAACTCCCCGGTGAACGAGTTCACGGATAACCTGACCAAGATCCACGGCAATCACACCTTCAAGATGGGCGGCCAGGTCCGTCTGACGACGCAGGACGGCTACAATGCCGCCGGCATCTATCCCAATGCCAGCCTCAGCTCGACCGCTTCCGGGAACACTCCGAGTCTCTCCACTCCCGCCGGGCTGAACTCGACGCAGTTGACGAATCTGCAGGGCCTCTACAACAACCTGACCGGACGGGTCGGCTCCATCGCCCAGACCTTTTACAGCGATCTGCAGAGCTGGCAGGCTGCCGGCACGCCGCGTGTCCGCGAATTCATCTTCCGCGAGTACGGCCTGTTTCTACAGGACGACTGGAAGGTCACCCGCAACCTCACCCTCAATGTGGGCATTCGCTGGGACTTCAGCGGTGTTCCGTTCGAATCCAACGGCCTTTCCGGAACGTTCGATCAGGCTGCCTCGCTCAACACGGTCAACACGATCGACAACCTGACCATGCAGAAGGGCAAGTCCTGGTACAACAACGACTGGAACAACTTCGCTCCCCGCTTCGGATTCGCATGGGATCCGCGGGGTGACGGCAAGACCGCCGTCCGCGGCAACTACGGCATCTTCTATGACCGCATCATCGGGGCTACCACCAGTTCCGTCGACGGCAACACGCCCGGATTCTCGCAAAGCGTAACCGTCTATCCGAACCTCGGCGGCGGCGACATGCGCGCGGCCGACAACCCGGCCTCGCCTGCCCAGCCTGCCGCCCCGGTGCTGACCCTGCCGGCCACGCGCGGAGTTTCGATCGTCTCCGCGTTCGATCCGAATCTCCGCACCGGTTATGTGGAGATGTGGGGCCTCAACATCCAGCGCGAGATCGCCCGCGATACCGTCGTGCAATTCGGCTATGTCGGAAACCGCGGCGTGAAGCTCTTCATGAATCAGGATCTCTCGCAGATCCGGGTCAATCCGACCTTCCTGAATGGCTTCAACGAACTTGCCGCGAATTATGCCGCCGGCAGTCTGGCCAGCGTTTCGCCCTCCAATCCATTCGTCAAGATTTACGGTTCGGCCTCCGCGGCAGTTTCCGCGCTCGGTTCGAGCAACCTGACAACCCTGCAGTACAACAACGCCGTGAATAACATGGAGACCGGAGCTTACAGCAAGTACGCGGCGGCCGGCGTTTCCGAATATGCCCTGCGCAACTATCCGCAGTTTCTCCGCCTCGCCTATGGAATGAACGGCGGGCTCTCCTGGTACAACTCACTGCAGGTCGGGATTCAGCACCGCGCGAAATCGTACCAGGTCAAGGCGTTCTACACCTGGAGCAAGAGCCTCGACAATACTTCCGCCGAAGGCAACGGCTTCACCGACAACATGGATAACTTCAACCTGAATCTCAACAAGGGCCGCTCTGATTTCGACCGGCCTCAGGTGCTCAACGCCTACGGCACTTACACGCTGCCCGTCGGCAACGGCCACCTCATCGGCGGCAATATGCCGCGGTGGGCGAACACCTTGTTCGGTGGTTGGGATGTGGGAAGCATTCTGATCTGGGAAAGCGGCGCGACGATGACCGCCAGTTCGGGCCGCTACACCGCCTACTCCTACGGCGTGGCTTCCTGGGACAACTACGCCGGGAGCCGCGATATCGGGCAGGTCCAGCGTAAGGGCGATGGCGTTTACTTCATCGACCCGAGCCTGATCTCGCAGTTCACCTATCCGATCGCCGGCGACTACGGCAGCGCCGGCCGCAACACGTTCCGCGGCCCGCGCTTCTTCAACATCGACGCCTCTCTGGTGAAGCGGTTCGCGCTTACGGAACGGAAGCACATCCTGTTCCGCGCCGAAGCGTACAACCTGCTCAATAACGTCGATTTCGCCAATCCCAGCCTGGCGATCTCTTCGCCCGCCAGCTTCGGCAAGATCAGCAGCGTGGTCAACAACCCGCGCCTGCTGCAGGGAGCGCTTCGCTTCGAGTGGTAGCCCGCTTTACGGCCGCGGCTCTGTGAACCGGTATCGTACAGAGCCGCGGCCTGTCACTGCTTTTTCACCAGCCTGATCTCGAACAGCTTCGGCCACTTCTTGCCGGTCACGAAGAGCCGGCCGCCCTGGGCGTCGTAGGCGATTCCGTTCAGCACGTCGGTATCGGGCGCTTCGTCGGAGGGGCTCAACAGGCCGGTGAGATCGATCCAGCCGGCTACTCTGCCGCTGGCCGGGTCGATGCGGGCGATGCGGTTCGTCTGCCAGATATTGGCGTAGATTTCACCCTTCACCCATTCGAGCTCGTTCAGATCGGCGACGGGCTGGCCGTCGGCGGTCACCGTGATCCGGCCGGTCTCCTTCAACGTCACCGGGTCCCAGAAACGCAGTTGCGCGCTGCCATCGCTCATGATGATGCGTTTGCCGTCCTGGGTTAAGCCCCATCCCTCGCCCGGATACTCGAACTGCCCTCTCGGCTGGAAGGTCGGGAGATCGTAGATAAAGCCGAGGTGTGATTTCCAGGTGAGTTCGAGCAGGCGGTCCTTCCAGTCGATGATGCCCTCACCGAAATATTGGCCGGGAATATCGCGCTCGAGGAGCACCTGCCCGGTCTCGGGCTTCACTTTGCGGATGGTGGACTGTCCGTAGAGGCCGGTACCTTCATAGAGGTAGCCGTCGAGATAGAAAAGGCCCTGCGTGAAGGCCATCGGATCGTGCGGATAGGCGTGGACCACTACGTAGCCGTACTCGGGAATGCTGCCGGCGCGGGAGACCGGGCCGCACGCCGCCGCGATCGCGGCCGCCACAATCAACAAACGCATACTCAGGTGATTGTGGCATAAAATGCCGGCGGCACCGCGACGCGCGCGCTAAAAGAGCTCGGTCGGCGTGCGCGGTTTCTGATAAATCCCGGCGTTCGCCAGGTAGTGATACGGATTCTGTGGAATTCCGCCTACCCGCACTTCGTAGTGGAGGTGCGGAGCGGTGGCGCGGCCCGAACTGCCGACCCGTCCCACGTACTCCCCGCGCCGCATCGACTGGCCGGTGTGCACGAAGATCTCCGAGAGATGCGCATAGCAGGTCTGCAAGGCCCCGCCATGGTCCACGCATACCAGCCGTCCATAACCGCTGTCCCACCCGGCGTAGACTACGATGCCGTCGGCGGTGACGTGCACCGGGGTGCCGTAGGCCGAGCTGATATCCACTCCCTTGTGGAACGCGCCTTCACCCGAGAACGGGTCGGTGCGCATACCGAAACCGCTTTGCATCAGCCTGCCGTCCACCGGCCAGATGCTCGGCTTGGAACCGACCACCGTGAATCCGCGGGACTGCTTGTTCTGGAGGGAGAGGAGGTCGGCGCTCTTGAGGAAGTCGTAGTCCTTGACGCTTTCCGCGAACGTGGGAACCAGCTTGCCCTCCGATGTGATGTCGGCCGGGCCTTCCAGCTTCTGCTTGATACCGTAGGCCAGGGAGACCTCTTTGGCGTAGAGTTGCAGGCTGGCGAGCTGCCGGTTGGTTTCGCTGACCGTGTTCTGCAAATTCTGGTAACGCGTCCGAAGCGCGTCCGCCTCCCGCTTGAGCGAGTTGTAATTTGCGACCTTCCATGCCATCCGGGCGTAGCTGGCGACGAATCCGAAAACCGAGAAGCAACCAAAAAGAGCCAGAGCAAGGATAATGTAGACAGCCTGATGGGGTATGTGAATGCGCCGGAGCCTGCCGCGGAGAGAATGGGCCAGTACTACCACAAAGTATTCTTGCTTCATAGTCTTCTCCGTCCGGGTTCTTTAGATTCGGGCAAACGTGCCTGTTCCCGAAACCCGGGGGGGCTATTTGCAAACTACCGATTGGCGAAACCTGAACTGTAACAACCCGGCGACATCGTTGTCAAGTCCGGGGCGACGTTGCAAGTTATTGAAAAAATTGATATTGTTCAATTCTACCGTGACCCGCAGACTGCCCGGAACTCTATTTTTGCGGAATTTGGTGGAGCGGCGCGGCCTGCTCTTCCAACTGGTGCGCCGCGACTTCGAGCAGCGCTTCGTCGGCTCCGCGATCGGCTGGATCTGGGGCCTGATTCATCCGCTGGTACTCCTGGCAAGTTGGGTATTTGTCTTTCAATTCTGCCTGCGAATGAAACTGGTTGGACAGGCGACCAACAATTACGCCCTATTTCTGTTTGCAGGCATGCTGCCCTGGCTGCTGTTCAACGATACGGTCCAGCGCTCGGCATCCAGCCTGCTCGATCAATCCAACCTGATCACCAAGACCGTATTCCCGGCGGAGATCATCCCGGTCTCGGTCTTTCTCTCCTCCGTAATCAGCCATCTGCTGGCGCTGGCCCTGATGGTGGCGGCGGCGGGGGTCTATCTGAACCGCATCAGCATCTTCCTGCTGATGCTGCCGGTCTATATCCTGGTGATCGGCCTGCTCTCGGTCGGGCTGGGGTGGATCGTGGCGAGCTTGCACGTCTTTCTGCGGGACACGGCCCAGTTCGTCAGTGTGCTGCTCACCTTCTGGTTTTGGGTGACGCCCATCATGATCCCGTCCGACTCCTATCCTCCCTGGGCGCGCTTCGCCCTCGTGGTGAACCCGCTGTATTACGTGGTGCGGTCCTATCGAACCGTCCTGCTGAGTTCGGCCATGCCCGACCTGCGCGATCTGGCGGTCTCCGCCGCGTGCGCGGCCGCCGCATTTCTGGTCGGGGGCCTGTTCTTCCGCCACATGAAGCGCGGGTTCGCTGACGTCCTATAGCAATGGCAGAATCTGGTCGGGGCGCCGCGGAGCGGCCTCTTCCAGACGGGCGTAGAGCGCGATCACCGGATCCTTGGATGCTCGCAGTTCGGCGGCGACCGTGCCGAAGCCGGCCGGGTCGAGGGTCGTCCGGCCGACCAGCGCGTTGACCGGCAGCAGCCACTCGGCCCGGTTCGTTTGCGCGACCGGGTTTTGGGTCAGGAACTCCACCTCCGCGGCCAGGACCGCGTCGCGCAGCCGCCCCGCGGGCGCCAGGTTCAACAGGGAACCGTAGGCGTCGGCCTTCTCGCGGAACTGCTCAATCGGGGTCTCGTGGGCGCTCTCTTTCCATTTCGCGAGAGCCTCGAGGAGGGCCTCGAGCTTCGCCCCCCATTCCGGGTTGTTGCGCGCGGCCAGTTGATACGGCGTGCCTTCGGGCGTCAGGTACAGCCCCTGGTACAGGGTCGAGATCGCTCCGCACTCTTCATCGCGGCAGGCCCGCAGGCCGGTTGCCGTGCCTTCCAGCCGGGCCGGGGTAGACTCTCCCTCGCCGATCCGGGCGAGGGGTCCGGTGCGCAGTTTCTCGTTGAAGAAGCGGATATAGTCGGTGGAAAGCGGATCGAGCGCAATGCCTCCGGTCAGGCCGAACGCGGCGCCGGCGCCTCCCACCATCTGGTCGTCATCGGCGCACCGCGACGCGGTGAGGTTCACTACCAGGTAGAGGCGATAGCTTTCGACGAGCGGCAGCGGCGAAACCTTGCGCCGCGTACACTCCGCTGCCAGCGCCTGGATCTCCTTACCGGCCGTGCGGGAGTAGGTGAACGACCGGTCGTCGCCAGAGATCTTGCCCAGCGCGGCGCCGAACGAAGAGACCAGGGCCACAAAATCCTCGTCGCTCACCGGGGCGGAGGCCAATACCCGCGCCAGCGGCGCCACCTGGACTGGAGAAGTGATCGTGCCCGCATAACCCCGCAGAAAGCGAAAGACGTCGCCGTTTGCCTTCTCCCGCCCGGTGAAGCCCTCGCCGGCAATGCGGCCGAGCGCGTCATAAAACCGGCTGACGTCGTACACCAGGAAGTCGTCGCAGGTCAGGCGGGGCACCGCCGGCGGCTTGATTCCGGCAAACCACCGGCGGGCCTTCGCGGCGTCGAGGGGCAGGGCGGCTTCGACCGCCCGCATCTGCAGGGAGAGCGCGTCCAGGTCCTGATCGAACGCCCGGTTGAGGAAGCGGACGGGCCCATCCTGCCGGGCCATCGCCGCATGGCGTTTGAAGGGTTGCTGCGCGTGCGCCCCGGCTGCGAATGCCTCTTGCAGGAGTTCGAGCTTGCGCGGCCGGGGGACGGAATCGAGTCCGGCCAGTCGAATCAGGGCATCGGCGGCGAATTCGGGCGGCGCTGCGCGCGCGGCGTCAATCAGGGGATTCAAATCGGCTGCGGCGCAAAGCGCCGGCAGGAGCAGAAGAAGAGTCGTCGGCTTCACGAAACTCTATTCTATCTTTACAGCACAAGGCGGGAAGCGATCAGGTCTGCGATCTGGAACGGGGGAGGATGGGTTGCGGAGGCTCGTTTCGTGGAGACTTAGCTGCCTGCAGCCACGGAGGAGCCTTCGTTGATGTGCGAATGCATGGTCGTCCAGATGGTATTGATCGAGGGTGTTGCGCCGCCGACCAGTGCCATAGTCATCAGCGCGAAAATCGTAATAATGAGTGTATACTCAACCAAGTCCTGTCCGCTTTCTTCAGCCCAGAACCTTGATGCCCATTTTGCCATCGGTGGCCTCCAGGGATATTACAACCGACGGACACTGTCTTAATCAAGAGAAAACCGAGCTCTTCCAGTACCTGTTTTCAGCAAGATAGCAGGCTAGTGTTAACCGGAGTTAGCAAGAGTACCATTACCAGGACTATCCTAAGTTAGCAAACCGTACTAACTTATACACGAGTAAGTGAGGTTGATTTCTACAGTGCCGGTTGACATGGGTATGGGAAGGAAATCACGAAGAGATATGGAGCGTACCGCTCGGCCGTGCCGACCCCCGTAATGACCCGCGTTTTGTAAACGGGGTGGAGTCCTCCGAGCGCCTTCAGGCTTCTCCCTCGCGGCATGCCGCCGGGAGCTTGCACACCAGCGCGTTGTGATCGAGTCGGACCCCCTATTTTGATGGTGTTCGGATCAAAATAGGAAGACCGGCACCGACATCGCAGACACGCTCCTTTGTCATTCTACCTCAGCTTCTTCCGCCGGAACACAAACCATTCGCCGGCCGCGAAGTTGAGCAGGGAGCAGGCGGCGATGGTCACGCCGTTCGCCACCAGGTATCTCCAGTGCAGCGCGCCGACGAAAAGCCGCATCAGCACAAGGTTTCCGGCGATCGAGACCACGCCGTTCCCGGCATGGAACCGCAGCAGGCGCAAGGCGATCTCACGCGCCGGGCCGCCGGACCGGTCCTTCCACGTAAAGCGCTCATGCCAGACGAAGTTGTGGAGCACCGCCGCCTCCACCGCGAGGGCGGTCGCCACCAGGTAGTTCACCCCCAGGCCGCCGACCAGCGCCCAGAGGCATCCGAGCTGGATCCCGATACCCAGCGCGCCCACCGCGTTGAACTTCAGCCAGCGCAGCGCCAGCACCTTCACGGCAGCCGCTCGGCGTCATAAAGCATACGCGTGTGGAGCACGGCCGACCACACCAGCATCCCGCCCATTCCGGCGATCCCGATTGCGCCGCCGATGTCGAACAGCAGGAACTGCCGCCCGAACAGCGTCACCACCGGCCGGTAAAAGAGCGCGATGTTGCCGATGCACAGCAGCAGCCGCAGTTCGGTCGGCCCGAAGCTCCAGAAGGAAAGATGAAACGACCCGATAGTGTAGGTGGTGAGATACACCTCGATGGAGAGCAGAAAATACGCGATCAGCAGGCCCAGCGCGATGTATGGGGTCATGTACGTGGAAAGCGCCAGTCCTCCCATGAGGAAGAACGTGCCGATGGCGTCGGTGATGTGGTCTACGTAGAAGCCGTAGCGCGGCCGCAGCCGGTTGCGGACTCGCGCCAGCGTACCGTCCAGGCTGTCGCCGAACCAGTTTACCGCCAGCGCCGCGATGACACCGAGGAGCGCCCGCCGGTCCCTGCCGGCCGCCCAGTAGCAGGCGCCCGCGGCAAACATCGCGGCAAAGCCGAGCGCCGTCAAATGATCGGAGTTCACCCACCCCGGCATGCGGACGGCCAGCCAGATCAGTACTTTCTTCTCGGCCGCGGCCAGCATGCTCACCTGTTTCCGTTCCGCTTCGCGGAACGCCTGGTTAGCCATACCGACACGATAGCGTAACTGGAAGCGCCTTCCGCTACTCCACCATCTCCGGCTGGGTGAACAGGAAATGGTCGAAATAGTAGTGCACCAGCAGGACGCTCAGCACGACGACGAAGTAGCTCTGGTCGGCCGATAGCGGCGTCACGGCGCGCACGATCACCGTCAGCACTACCAGCACCCCGGTCGCCCCCAGGAAGCACAGGTAGTAGGCGGTCATGCTGTCGCGCCGCACGATGCCGCGCACGAAAGCGCTGCCGATCTCGCCCCGCTGGTCGCGCAGGCGATTGATCAGCCACAACAGGAACAGGTACTGGAAAGAGTGCCAGGTGTTATAGCCCTGGAACAGGACGTCGAGGTTCGACCCCATGGGCAGGAGAAACGACACCACCGTCGTGATCCCGATCAGCAGCGTCTTCGGGACGCTGCCGCGCCGCTCCCGGAATTCCACCACCGTCTTGCCTATCCACGCCACCAGAAACGCGCCGAATATGGCGCCCGCCACCTCGGGCAGATGCAGCGCCCGGAGGAAGTCCGGATACGGCAGCACGACCCCGCCTACATGAAACATGCCCAGCGAGATCTTGTAGATTCCGATCGGGTAAAGACCGGTCAGGATCAATCCGTAATCCACGTGTTTGGACCACGCCGGTTCGGTCTTCTCTCCCCGCACGCGGTAGCAGTCGGTGAGGTAGATGATCTGGTGCAGCACGTGCAGCGACGCCCAACTGAAGAAGAACGTGATCAGCAGGCGGTACTGGTAGATGCCGAGCAGCACCACGAACACCGGCAGAATCAGCGCCATAGCCGTGTAGCGGGGATGCTGCGCGCGGAAGTTCCGGTCGAGAAAGGTGTAGGTGAACGTAGAAAACAGGTGCGGGCCGCCCACCAGTCCGGCAACCACGATGTTGATGGCGTCAATTGCCTGCGCCGGCTTCATCCACCCGGAAACCTGGGCCAGCCAGGCGATCAGAAAGGGCAGCGGAACCAGGACGGCGCTGAAAATGATCAGGGGTAAATCCCAGGACGGCTTATAGATCCATCCTGGTTCCCGTTGTGGACCGAGGCGCGGAGAGCCCGCAATAGCGGCCATAGCGAGATGATACGATACCCACTACCCTCTTTCCAGCCTTCTCCCCCCTGAAGTTTATTTCAACACCCATGCTTGAATTCCGGCCTTAATGGACATAGCATTGAGTCAAAGGATCGGATAATCAGATGAAACTGTCTTTTATAGTCCTGCTTCTGGCGGCCGCGAGCTTCGCGGGCTGGGGCCAAACGGCGATGCCGCGCATGGTGTCGGCCGAGCCGCAAAACGGGAAAGCGGGGGACGTCATTGTGGTCACTGGTGAGAACCTGGAGAAGAACACCGTCGCCAAGGTCTATTTGACCGACGGCAGCCACGATACCCAGGTGGAAGTTACCGAGCAGACCGGAACCACGATCAAGTTCAAGATTCCGGCCAAGGCGACCGGACGTCTGGCCATCATGGTGCTCACCGCCGGCAAGGACGCCAAGCTGATCGAGCAGCCTGTCAAGGTAACGATTGAAGAGTGATGAGGGGCTAGGACCGGCGGTAAGGCGTCGAGAGGTACTTTTTCGCTTCCTGCGCCGCCTCCGCCTCCGGGGCGAACGCAATCGCCTTTTTGTACGCCGCCACCGCTTCCGAGCGGCGGTGGGTCAAGTCGTATAACTGCCCCATCCTCAAAAAGGCAAATACCCCCGTATTGAGGTCCACATCTTCGGCGGCGGCCGCAACCTTCTTCATATTTTCCAGGGCCTGATCGAAATCGCGATACCAGAATTGGATAGTCCCCTCCTGGAACCAGATCTTCTCCCACGGGACGCGGTCAAACCCGGGCGCATCCTGCATTTTGAGCCGGGCCAATTCTTCCACCGCCTGGAGCGCGTGTTCCTTATCTCCCGCCATGCTGTACATCTGCGACAACTCCAGCCGCAGCAGATAGTTGCGGGGGAACCGGCGGATCAGGTCCTGGACCAGCGGGACGGCCCGCCGCGTCTCGTTCTCGCGCCGGTAGAGGGCGCACAGGAAGATTTCGGCATCCACACGATTCGTCTTGCCGTGCGCGGCTACATCCTCGACCGTCCGGATGCCCTGCTCCTTATCGCCGTGGATCCCGATCAGGAATCCCAGGATACGGTAGCTCCAGGGCAGGCTGCCGACGATGTAGTCGTGCAGGCCCTGCACCAGGCGCGCGTCGACATTTCCAGGCTCCAGTTCGGTGATCCGGTTGTGGTAACGGCGCGCCGCCGTGGCGTCGCGCAGCGAATCCCTCCAGGATTTCTTCACCACCCAGAAGTAGTTCGAACGCAGACCGTAGGAGATTCCCAGGGCGTACATGGCCGCCGTGTCGTTCGGATTCTTCTGCAGCCGCGCCTCGCCGAGCGCGATGGCCTTCGACACCTCATCGAGGAAACGCTTCTCGGTTTCCGGCGAAGGGTTCAGCTTAGGCCGCCGGAGAAACGAGTTGGTGCCCGAAACCAGCTCGCTTTCGAGCGCGCCGTTGCGGAACATCTCCTGGAAAACGATGGCCTGTGCGAGGTGGTTGTGCAGCTCCGGATCGTTCGGATTCTGTTGGATGGCCTGCTCGAAATCCGCGATGGCCTGCGGGTACTCCAGATTGTAGAAGTGGTCGTACCCCTTCTCGACGACCGTTTCGCCGCCGGCCGCGACCCCTGCACACAGAGCCGCCACCGCAAGGGAGCGGGCAATCGACCGTATCCTCACACTTCTATGGTAATTGTCCGAGCGCCCACTTTGCATGTTCCGCGACGACCGGGTCTTCGGAGGCCGCCAGCCGTTCGAGCGGCCGGCGGAATCGCGGCAGACCGCGGTTCCCCATGGCGACCGCCACATTTCGCAGGAAACCCGAGTATTTCGTGCGGGTTACGGGTGATCCCCGGAACATCTCGCGGAACTCGCTCTCATCCAAGGCCGCCAGTTTTTCAAGCGGCGGCGCAAATTCGCGAGGCTGGAAGGCCGGATCGTCCGCCACCGGAGCGCGGCGGTTCCAGGGGCAGACGTCCTGGCAGATGTCGCAGCCGAACACATGGGCGCCCATGCCGGCGCGGTGCTCCTCCGGGACCGGCCCGCGGAGTTCGATCGTGAAATAGGAGATGCACAGGCGCGCATCGAGGGTCCATCCGCCCTCCCGCGGCACGATCGCCGCAGTCGGGCAGGCGTCGATACAGCGCCGGCAGGTGCCGCAGCGGTCCGGCGGCGGCGTATCGGGCTCGATCCCGATCGAAACCAGCAATTCCCCCAGAAATAGCCACGACCCCATCCGCTGGTTGATCAGGCAGGTATTTCTGCCGATCCACCCCAGCCCGGCCAGCCGCGCGTAGGAGCGCTCGAGGAGCGGCGCGGTGTCGACGCAGATCTTCGACTCGATGGCGCCGCCCGCGTGCTCGCGGAGCATAGCTTCCAGGCGTTCCAGGCCGCGGCGGACGACGTCATGGTAGTCGCCGCCCCAGGCGTATCGCGAAATCCACGCCCGCTCCTCGTCGTCGAATCGCGTGGAGCAGGGCCAGGGAGTGTGATACACCTTGCCAACGGCGATCACCGACCGGGCGGAAGGCAGCAAGCGCCGCGGATCGTCGCGAACCCCGGCGCGCCGGTCCGCCAGGTACCGCATCTCGCCCGCGTATCCCGCCCCAACCCATTCGTGATAGCGGCGGCGATCCTCCGCCGGCTCCGCCCGCGCCACGCCGGCCAGTTCGAACCCGCACGAGGCCGCGAGCGCGCGAACTTCGCCGCCCGTCAAATCTCCAGCCCCACCGAGCGCATCAACTCGATCGCATTGCTCTTCCGCACGACGCCCGGCCGCATGCGGTAGTCGAAGCGAATCTTGCCGTCCTCGATCTGATCCTCGAAATGCACGTTGGCGGCCTGGCCGTCGAGCGATTCGGCGATCTCGGCGAGCGCCAGGTCGTGGGTGGTGATCAGGCCGGCAGCGCCGCGCTCCACGAGCCCGTGTACCAGGGCCTGCGCGCCGATGCGGCGGTCGTGCGAGTTGGTGCCGTGCAGGAACTCGTCTACCAGGAACAGGACCGGCAGCGGCCCGCCGGTCTGGTCCAGAATCTGCCGCAGGCGCAGAATCTCGGCGTAGAAGCGCGAGACGCCTCCCTGGAGCGAGTCGGTTACGCGGATCGAAGCGCCCACCGCCAGCGGCGAAATCCGCAAGGATTCCGCGCGCACCGGCGCGCCCGCCTGCGCCAGCACGGCGTTGACCCCGAGCGTCCGCAGCAGCGTGCTCTTGCCCGACATGTTGGAGCCGCTGACCACCAGGACGCGCAGTTCGCCGCCGATCCGCACGTCGTTGCGCACCACGCGGTCCTCCGGAATCAGGGGATGACCGATCTGGCGAGCGTCGAGCAGCGGACCGTTTTCGGCGAACTCCGGGAACGGATCCGCCGGGTGCTCGTAGGCATGGCTCGACAACGAGCCGAGCGCCTCGATTTCACCCATCGCCGTCAGCCAGCGGCGTACGGCGAGTCCGGAATGCCGGCGCCAGTCCTCCGCGCGGACCGCCTGGTGCGGAGTCCACAGGATAAAAGGCTCGAGCGCGCGGACGAAAATGTTGTCGCGCGAATCGATGTTCTCGACAATCCGGCGCAATTGGCGCAGGCGCTGGGAGGGCGGATCGCCTTCGACATCGAGCGAAGCCCGCAGTCCGGCGAGCAGCGGGCTGCGGAACTGCTCGCGTTCCAGGCGCACCAGCACTTCCGACATCAGCCCCAGTTCTTGCGCGGCCGCTTCTACCGCCCCGGCCACGAAGGCGATGGGAGTCCGCTGCAGGTACAGGAAGAGCGAGTTGACGACCACGGCGAAAAGGAAAAGGTCGCGAGCCAGCATGGCCTGGCCATCGGTGAGCTTCAGCAGGCCGGCCATGTAGCTCAGCCAGACCCACAACGCGGCGAATCCGCAGAATCCGAGCAGCGTCAGCGCCCAGATCAGCACCCGCAGCCCGCGGGATTCGAGCATAGGCGGCGCTTCGCCCCAGGCAGCGAGCGAATCGGGGTCGACGCCGGTGCGGGCTTCTTCCGCGACCACCGCGAGGTCCTCGCGCAGGTCCAGCCGGGGACGCAGTTCCGCGACGGCTTCCTGGCGGCTGCGCACTACCTGCGGTTCGGCCGGGGCCAGCAGCCATCGAGCCAGCGTGCCGGAGCCGGAGTGGGTGCGCGCGGTGCACAGCAGTTCGAACAGCGATCCCCTGCCGAACAGGTCGAGATCCTGAGCGTAAGGGTGGGAGGGGTCGGCGTAAGAATCGCCGGTTTCACCGGTCCCGGCCCAGTTGCCGTCGAGCCGCGCCAGCCCGCGCTCGAAATACCTCTCCGCGCGCCGCCGCCGTTCGAGGTCGCGAAGAAGCCGGTCTCCGGCTACGATCAAGACCGCGAACACAGCGATCGGAACGACCACCCAGACGACCGAGAGGCGTTCGGTAGCGAGCGCCGCCCAGACGATCGCGAGGGCCGCGGCGACAGCCGCCAGGCGCACGTAACCGAGCTTACGGTGCCTCTTCTCGCGCTCCTCAATTTCGCTGCGACGTTGCTGGAGCAGTTGGGAGTAGCGCTCGCGTGGATTCATGGCCGGCAATCTTCATCTTCGCATCCACATGTTATATTGTTGCCATGCCGAGCGGCTATTTCCCCATCCTGATCTTCCTGGCGGTGGCGATCCTGTTCCCGGTGGTCACAATCCTCCTGGCCAAGCTCATCCGCCCATCCGCTCCGTCTGTCACGAAGCTGGAGGCATACGAGTGCGGCATCAAGGCCGCTTCGGACTCGCGGGGCCGCTACACCGTGCGGTTTTATATCGTCGCGATCCTGTTCGTGATCTTCGACGTGGAAACCATCTTCCTGTTCCCCTGGGCGGTCCGGTACCAGAAGCTCGGCTGGTTCGGAGTTTGGGAAGTGGCGGTCTTTCTCGGGATTCTGGTCGTGGGATATATCTGG
This sequence comes from Bryobacterales bacterium, assembly GCA_963778675.1. Taxonomy (GTDB): domain Bacteria; phylum Acidobacteriota; class Terriglobia; order Bryobacterales; family Bryobacteraceae; genus CAWCDJ01. Next base: position 967,151 of record CAVZVI010000011.1, on the reverse strand, counting down.
GCCTACAAAAAGGGTGCTTTCGAGTGGGTCTAGGGTCCCCCGGGTTTTACCGCGCCGCCGGCCTGCTTGTTCTTGCTTCCGTTTGCTCCGCCGCGCCGATGTTGCGCCTGGTGTCGAGCACGGTCGGCCCGATGTCGATTCCCTCCGGCACCACTTCGGCGAGCCGGACCGTGGAAGCGTATAACGCGGGGGACGGCGCGCTCTCGCTGACGGTGAGCTCGTCGGCCTCCTGGATCGTCGCAACCGCAGGCACGGCGCGCAATTGCACCACCACGACCGACGCCAGGTCCTGCATCCCGATTCAACTGGCGCTCTCCACCGGCAACCTGGCGGCCGGGCTCTCGACCGGAGTCGTCACCGTGAGCGATCCCAACGCGGTGGATGCTCCGCAAACCATCACCGTAACGGTGCGGGTTGGCGGAGTGGATCTGCATGTCGCTCCGGGCGGTTCGCGAGATTTACCCATCGCCACGCAAAGCATGGTCGCCTCGCACGTCACGACCCAGGACGGCAATTCCTGGCTCACCCTGGTGCTCGACGGCACCGGCAGTTTCCGCTTCAGCTATCCTTACCGGATTCATATTCAACCGCCCGCAGCCATGGCCGAAGGGGTGTACAACGGGTCGGTCGCCACCAGCGGCCCGGCAGCGGCCGACACCCAAACGATTCCGGTCACCATGCGGATCACCTCGCAGCCCATCGCGCAGGCGACGCCAGACCACCTGGCAATCCGGCTGGCCCAAGGTGCTCCTCCGCTCGCGGCGGGGGTCTCGGTGGCCAACGCCGGGGCAGGAAGCCTGTCGATTGCAGGTGTCTCCGCGACAGGTTCGGGTTTGACCGCGACGCCCGGCGCCGGCGGCGCGGTGGCCACGTTCGATGCGGGGTCGCTTGCGCCCGGCACCTACGACGGTTCTCTGTCGATCGCCAGCAACGCCGTGAACGGCACGCTGGCGGTCCCGGTCTCGTTCGAAGTCGTTCCCAAGGCCGCGCCGCTCATCCGGTACCAGGGCGTAGTCGATAACGGCACTTTCGGCGCGGGCGAGACGGTGGCGCGCGGCGATGTGATGGTGGTGCTCGGCGAACAGCTCTCCTTCGATCCGTTGACGGTCGGGAAAGCGCCGCCGCTCGACACCACGGTGGGTGGCGCAACCGTGCTGGTCAATGGCAAGCCTGTGCCCATGTACTACTCCTCATATGGCCAACTGGCGTTTCAGATGCCGGCGGACGCACCGCTCGGCACCAATCTCGTGCAGGTGCAGCGCGACGGCCTCACCAGCAATACCGTCTCGGTCAATGTGGCCGAGCGCGCGCCGCGGCTGCTGGTGATCGGGACCACCGGCTACGGGGCCATTCAGAACGCCGCCGATTTCAGCCTGCCGATGCCGGAAGGGGCTCTTCCCGGCGTGCTCACGCATCCCGCCAAGGCCGGCGATACGCTGGTGATGTACGCGATCGGGCTGGGGCCCACGAGCCCGGCGGTCGCCACCGGCGAACCCGCCCCCTCGGCGGAACCCTTCGCGCGGCTCACCACCGATCCGCAGGTCAGCTTCGGCGTCGGAATCTTCGGAGCCAATGTGAGCCCCGTGTTCGCAGCGCTCACCCCGGCCTTCGCCGGGCTCTACCAGATCAACGTGACCATTCCGCCCGACGCGCCCAAGGGAACCGTGGACGTGCGGCTTGCATTTCCCGACAGCGTGAGCAACTCCGTGTGGATCGCGGTTCAATAGCAGGGTTATCGCAAATCCACTAACATAAGAATTGATCTCCGTGAAACTCTCCTCCACCCATTGGTCCCACGTTTACCTTTGCGTGGCGCTAACCACGCTGGCGACCCTGCTTCTGGAACTCTCGCTGACCCGCATCTTCTCGGTTGTGTTCTACTACCACCTGGCCTTTCTGGCGATCTCGATCGCCATGTTCGGCTTGGGAATCGGCGGCGTCTTTTCTTACGTAGTGGCGGGCTGGAAGGCGCCATTGTTCGTGCGCCTGGGCCGGCTCAGCGCCCTCAACAGCCTGGCCGTGGTCGCCGCGCTCTGGGTGATTCTCTCTCGCGGCAACAATCTGGGGTCCTGGGACTATGCGCTGGTCTATTTTACGACCGCAATCCCGTTCTGCTTTTCCGGCATCATCGTCTCACTCGCCATCTCCGAAACCATCGAGCGGGTCAACCGTGTATATTTCTACGACTTACTGGGCGCAGGCGCCGGCTGTCTGCTGCTGATTCCGCTACTGGACCTGTTCGGCGGACCCGGCACGGTGATCGCCGCCGCTATCTTTTTTGCGGTCGCCGCGGCCATCTGGCACAGCATGGCATCTTCAGTGGCGGGACGCGCCGGGAGCGTGGCGCTGGCCCTGGCGCTGGTGGCGCTGCTCACTTTCAACATCCGGCACCACCTGCTCGATATCCGCCACGCCAAGGGCCAGACGATCGCTAACGAGATCTTCCAGAAGTGGAACAGCTTTTCCCGCATCGGGGTTACCCATAACCCGAACCCGGCTGAGGAGCATCCCGATCTGATCGTGATCGATGCCGACGCCTCTACCGGCGTGGCCAATTTCGATTTCGACCACCTCACCCCCCACGACCGTCACGACCTGATGGACCAGCCGCCCGCGCTTCCCTACGCCGTACGGCCGGGCGCAAAGGCCCTGATCATCGGGCCCGGCGGCGGATGGGACGTCGCCCGCGCGCTGGCGTCCGGCAGCCACGACATCACCGGGGTCGAGATCAACCCGATTATCGCGGACACCATCATGCAGGACCGCATGGCCGGGCTGAGCAAGGGTCTTTACAAGCGCCCCGATGTCCACATCTATGTGGAGGACGGCCGCAGTTTCGTACGCCGGAGCACCGAGAAGTACCAGGTCTTGCAGGCCACGCTGGTGGACACCTGGGCCTCCACCGCCGCCGGAGCGTTCGCGCTTTCCGAAAACAACCTCTATACCACCGACGCCTTCCGCGACTACCTGCTGCACCTCACCGACGACGGCCTGATCGCCTTCACGCGATGGGGTTTCGAGCCGCCCCGCGAATCGCTGAGGCTGGTTTCGCTGGCCATGGAGGCGCTGGGCCAGGTCGGTGAGAGCCATCCGGAGGACCACATCATCGTAGGCCGGGGAGGATCCGTGCAGGGCTGGGGTGCGCAGGACACCGTGCTGGTTTCGCGGAAGCCGTTCAGCGCCGGCGATATCGGCCGCGCCCGCGCCATGTTGACCGCCTCGGGAATGCAGGCGATCTATCTTCCGGGAACCGTGACGCACAACGAGTTTTACGATCTGCTGCACAGCCCCGATCCCGCCCTCTATCAGCGCAACTACACCTTCGACATCAGCCCGGTCAGCGACAACCGGCCGTTCTTCTTCTATACCGTGCAGCCGCATGACTTGTGGGATTTCATCAAACACGCCTCCCACGAGAGCGCGGACTACAAGATCAACAAGGCCGTCCCCCTGTTGTTCGGTTTGATGTTCATCAGCCTGGCAGCCACGGCGCTGATCCTGCTGGCGCCGCCCCTGGTGCTGGGCACGCGCCTGCCGCGCCACGCCGGAGTACGCGCGTTCCTGCTGTACTTCCTGTTCATCGGCATCGGCTATATCCTGATCGAGGTTGGGCTGATTCAGAAGTTCGTGTTGTTCCTGGGGCATCCGACGCAGGCGCTGACGGTGGTCATCTTCTCGATGCTGGTTTCGAGCGGAATCGGCAGCGCCGCCGGCCGGCGGATGGTGGGGGACGACGAAGGAAAGCTGATCAAGGCGCTCGGCTGCGTCGCGCTGCTGGCCGCGGTGCTCGCACTGGTGGCATCGAGCCTGCTGGGCGCGCTGGTCGGCCTGCCGCTGCCGGTCAAGCAACTGATCACGGTCCTGCTGATCGCTCCGCTCGGGTTCGTCATGGGGATGCCGTTTCCCACGGCGCTGCGCCGGCTGGAGGAGTGGCATGCGCCATCCGTCCGCTGGGCCTGGTCGTTGAACGCCGCATCGAGTGTCCTCGGTTCGGTGGGCGCGCTGGTGTGTGCCATCTACATGGGGCTGGTGCAGACCCTGATTATCGGCGGCCTGTTCTACCTGGCGGCGCTGGCGGTGGTGGCGCGGGTCCGCACGAACGGCGTCTCCGCACCGGAACCGGGCACCGGCCGCGTGGTGCTGGCGAAATAGCGACGTACCTTATCCGGCCGCCGGCTGGGTCGTCTCCCGGTCTTTTCTTTGCGCGTCCTCTTTAGAGGCCAGCATCGGGCGTAGCTTGAGCAGGTCGCCGAGCACGTTGAACCAGAAGGGCGCGCCCAGGCTCAGGAGCCCCGCCGTAAGCAGCAGCCCGAAAATGCTGGAGCGCCCCATCTCCTGATTCCACGCTATCCCAACCGCTGGGCCAGGTGATCAGTGTGTCCGTAGCGAGCTCGCGGAGTTGCTTGCAGATTCTCCTGGGTGGCGGCGTCGACGCTGCTGGTTGGGGAACGGGCGCAGCCCCCTCCGCCTGCTGCACCAGGGAGTTCCGCAGGTTGTCGTCCATGGCGAGCCGGTTGAGCAGCCGGAACGAATCGAGCTGTAGCAGGAATGCCAGAAACACCGATATACCGATGGCCCATAGCCGCGAGTGGTTGGCGAAACTGTGGCTCACCCGCTCCATGGTCTGGTCGAACGCGCCGTTCAGCCTGGCGACGAACTGGCTCTCGGCCTGCTGGATTACCGCCAGGGTCTCGCGGACGTGAGTGGCCAGCTCCGGCCTGGCGGCCTCCATTTTCATGGAAGCCATCCGGATCGAATCGAGCGTGGCGCCGGGGTTGGGGATGCCGGCGTTGGCCAGGGCCGTGATCAGTGCCTGCTCCGCATCGGAAGGGGTTCGGGAGGGCGCCGGGACGGTGGTTGTGGTCGAGGCGCCGCCGGCGCCTGCAGCCGCGGGCTTCGCCGTGACCGCTGCCGCTGCTACGGCAAGAATCGTCTTGATCAGGTCTTCGCGCTGGACGACTTCCGCCATCTTGCCCGGTGCGGCAGCGAGCATCGGGTGCTTAAGGATGGTTTCAGCCAGCTCGGCGGCGCGCTCCGGGGTCAGCAGGGCCGGATCGATCTGCCGCAGAAGGTGGATGACCCCGACGAGCAGCTTCTTGCCCCGCATACCGGAGAGATTCAGGATCCACTGGATGATGAGCGTCACGCTCATGCTCACCGCCAGCATGATTACTGAAAATCCGATGAGAATGTCGATAGACTTCAACATCCGGCCGACCTCCGCTTAGCTACGTTGCATACGGAGATCGTATGGATGTCAAGCGCCTACAGCAGATCGTGGCGGCCGCGCTTTTCGAGCGTCTTGATGATTTCGCCGACGCCCTGGGCGCGGTCGCGGGACGCCACCAGCAGGGCATCGGGCGTGTCGACTACGATCAGGTCACTGCACGCCGAGGAGCGCGACCACCTTGCCCGGGGCATCCACAAAGTTGTTGTGCGAATCCAGGCAGACGGAATCGTGGATGATGACGTTGCCGTGGCCGTCGCGCGCGAGCAATTCGTAAACGGCGTTCCAGCTTCCCACGTCGTTCCAGCCGAAATCGGCGGCCGGGATGCCGCTTACGTTTGCGGCCCGCTCCATGACCGCGTAGTCGATCGAGATGTTCTCGCACAGCGGAAACGCCTCCTTCAGCCGGGCGGCGAAACGGGCCGTTCCGAACGGCGGCAGCGCGGCCAGGATGGAGGCCGTCTTCGGCAAGTGCAGGCGCAGCGCCTCGAGCAACACGCCGGTCCGCCAGAAGAACATGCCGGAGTTCCAGAAGTAGCGGCCGGCTGCTACGTAGCGTCTCGCCTTGGCGGCATCGGGCTTCTCATGGAAACGCCGCACCGGCACGGGGGTGGCGTCGCCGGCTTCGGTGCCGCGGGGGAACTCGATGTACCCGTAGCCGGTCTCGGGCCAGCGCGGCTGGATCCCCACGGTCATCAGGCGGCCGGCTGCCGCGCCTTGGAATGCCGCCTTTAAGACCCTGCGGTATGCACCGGGTTTGCCGACCACGTGGTCGGAGGGGAAGACGCCCATCACAGCCTGCGGGTCGAGCGAGTGCAGAATATGGGCCGCCAGCCCGATGGCGGGCGCGGTGTTGCGCGGTGCGGGTTCGGCCAGAACCTGCTCCGGCGGCACGGCCGGGAGCTGCCGGATGATGATGTCGCGCAGGTGGCCGTTGGTCAACACCCAGATGCGCTCCGGCGGAATCACGGGCGCCAGGCGGTCCACGGTGGCCTGGATCAGGCTCCGTTCTCCCACCACGTTCAACACTTGCTTGGCGGACCGCTTCCGGCTCCGCGGCCAGAACCGTGTACCGCGGCCCCCGGCCAGAATCAGCCCGTAGTGATGTGCGTTCATTCAGTTCAGCGGATAGCCGTGGATCAGGTTGAAGGTTCGCTTCCAGCGTGTCTTGGTCGGAAAATGCGTCGCCAGGTCGATCAGGTGAGTGATCGAAATCGACGGATCCGCCAACTGGTCGGTGGGAGCATCGTACGACCAGTAGATGATCAGAGGTTTGCCGATGATGTTGGCGCGCGGCACAAAGCCCCAATAGCGGCTGTCGAGGGACGAATCGCGATTGTCGCCCATCGCGAACACACATCCCGGCGGCACCACCACCTCGCCGTTCTTCACGTGGTTGACCAGCATCTCGATGGCCCCGTCGGAGACGTGCACGTTTGGCTCGCTCGGGAAATTGTCGCGGTAGCTGTCGATATACTCCGTGTTGTGAACCGCGTATGGCTCATCCACCGGATGCCCGTTCAGGTAGAGCCTTTTATTGACCAGCTTGATGCGGTCTCCCGGTACGCCGATGGCCCGCTTCACGAAGGTCTGCCGGATGTCCACCGGGTAGCGGAACACGATGATGTCGCCGCGCTTGACGTCGCGATACGGGAGGATGTGGTTGGAAACCGGGCCTCCGGGCGAATAGGCCAGTTTGTCCACCAGCAGGTGATCGCCGATCAACAGCGTGTCTTCCATCGAGCCGGTGGGAATCACGAACGCCTGCACCAGGGTGGTCGTGCCGAACAGCAGCAGGATGATCGTGACGGTCCACTCAGCGATAAAGCCGCGCGGCGAGTTGTACCGGCGGGGCGCCGGCGGCTCGGGCGGAATCTCCGGGGTGGCTACTACATTTTGCGGTTCTTGGTCCACAGATACTCATTTTAGCGAATCCCTGGTATCCTGATCTGGGATCCCTTGAGTACCGCGACCGTTACCACCCTCGCACCTGAGGCTGCCTCCCGCCGGCGGGCAGTTCTGCTGGTGTTTGCATGCACCGTTCTGGGCGCTGCCGCGCAGATCCTTATGAAGATCGGGATGACCCACTTCAAGCCCGATCCGGTCGCATTAGCCACGAACGTACCGCTGGTCTCCGGATACGTGCTCTACGGATTGAACACCCTCATGCTGGTGCTGGCGCTCAAGGACGGCGAGCTTTCCATGCTTTACCCGATCATCGCACTCACCTACGTGTGGGTGACCCTGCTCTCCTACCTGCTGCTGCGCGAACCGCCGAACCTCTATAAGAACATCGGCATCGCCACCATCGTGATGGGCGTAGCGGTGCTCGGCCGCGGAGGCAGGAAATGATCGAATCGATGCTCCTGGTGTTCGCCGCCTCGGTGATCGGTTCCTTCGGCGCCGTCTTCCTCAAAATGGGCGCCGCCCACCTGGATGGAACGATCCTCAGCTTCGTCAACCGCCACCTGGTCTTCGGCGTGGGACTGTTCCTGGGCTCGTCGGTCTTCTACGCTCTGGGCATTCGCGGCGGACAGCTTTCGGTGCTTTACCCGATGGTCTCGCTGGGATACATCTGGACGATCATCTGGTCCCGCCTGTTTTTCAAGGAAGAGCTGACGAAGCAGAAATTCCTGGGCCTCGGGCTGATCCTGCTGGGCGTCTTCTTTGTCGGCCTCGGCAGCCACTAAGGCTCGCCTCAGCGGGCCGGCACACACAAAAATCAGACCTTGTCGGGCACGACGAACGGCTGGCGGTACTGGCGCGTGAACAGGCGATTGGCTTCCGCATCGCCGGTGCAGGAATAGGTCGCCGCGTCGAAATGCAGCGTCCGGCCGAGGCGATAAGAGATGTTGGCCAGGTGGACCAGCGTCGTGGAGATGGCGCCTTCCTCGATGGGCGCGTTCAGGTCCGAGTGTTTGCGGCTGCGCACGGCGTCGATGAAGTTGGCCCAGTGATTGCCCATCAACTCGGCCGAGGAAGACCCGGGCCCCGGCGTCTGCTCGCGGCCGAGCCAACTGGCGTACTTGTGGGAATCCTCATCCCATATCGAGAGGTAACCCTTGGAGCCGTAGAACGTGGTCCCCACGGTGTTGCCGGGCTTAGGCTCGCCGATGCCGGCTTCGTGATTGGAGATCCAGTGCCGGACTTCGAAAACGATGATCTTCTTCGAAGGGCCGTCATCGAATTCGAAAGAGGCGGTAATGGTGTTGGGCGTCTCCTGGTCGTCATCGAACATGAAATGGCCGCCGATGGCGCTGACCTTGGCCGGATACTTCACTCCCAACCCCCAGCGGGCCATGTCGACCTGGTGAATGCCCTGGTTGCCGAGGTCGCCGTTGCCGTAGTCCCAGAACCAGTGCCAGTTGTAGTGAAACCGGTTGGCTGTGAATTCGTGCCGGGGCGCGGGTCCGAGCCATAGATCGTAGTGGACGCCCGGCGGAACCGGCGATACCGGCTTGCGGCCGATGGTGTCCCGCCACTTGAAGCACAGGCCGCGGGCCATGTAGACGTCGCCAAGCAGTCCGTCGCGGAGGTGCTGTACCACCGTGCGGCCGATGCCCGAGCGCTGCTGGCTGCCGTGCTGCACCATGCGCCCGTACTTCTGGGCCGCCGCCACGATCTGGCGGGCCTCGAACATATTGTGCGAGCAGGGCTTTTCCACGTAGACGTCCTTGCCGGCCTGGCACGCCCAGATGGTCTGCAGGGTGTGGCTGTGGTTGGGGGTCGCGATGGAAATCGCGTCGATCGACTTGTCTTCCAATAGCTTGCGAAGGTCGGTGTAAGCCGCGGGACGCTTTCCGCTGGTCTTTTCGACCGCGGCGACCTGGGCGTTGAGCACGGATTCGTCAATGTCGCAGAGCGCGGCGATTTCCACCTTGGGCATCCGGCTGTAGGCACGGATGTGGTCCCGGCCCCGGCCGTGGAAACCCACGCAGGCAACCCGGACTGTGTCGTTGGGGCTGGCCGCGGCGGAACGAAGAGCCGCGCCCGCCGAGATCGCGGAACCCAAAAAGTATCGTCGGTCCATGCCAGCTAGTGTAGTCGCTCCCGGCATCATGCGAAACCGCCATGCGGGGTAAGGAGCAGGGCGACGGTCTAGCTCCCCGGATGGAACGGCGTTGCCCCAGGGTCTGTGCCGGCAGGCTCCGGGCTTTCGAGGTCGAGGTTCACTACGACCGGGTCCTGGCCGCTTCGCACAACCACGGCTTCACAAGGTTCGGACGGAAGCGCGTTGATCTCCTGATGCGGCACGTAGGGCGGTACATAAATGAAGTCGCCTGGTCCGGCCTCGCCGCTGAATTCCAGATGATCTCCCCATCGCATGCGGGCCCGGCCGCGCACGATGTAGAGGACGGTTTCCAACTCGCCGTGATGGTGCGGCCCGGTCTTTGCGTTGGGGTGGACTACCACGGTGCCGGCCCACAGTTTGCCGGCTCCTGTTCGCGCGTGGGTAATGGCGGCGGCGCGAGTCATGCCGGGAGTCTGGGGCGTGTTGGAGTCCAGGTCGCCGGCCGGGACGATCTTGACGCCGTTCTGTTGCCAGTCCATGAAGTACACGATATCCGCTTTTGGGAGCTTCGGGAGCGTCACCGGATATCGACGTTGCCGGAATCGGCCTGCACATCCACCAGCGGGCCACCTCCGCGAAGCCTGCCGTTCACCTCGTGCCGGGAGATCGCGCCGCTTACGGTCACCTCGGGAGCCGTGATCCGGCCGCTGCCGGCATGGGCTCGGATATCGTAGCCGCCCGAGCGCGCCAGCGTGATATCGACACCGCCCGAGTCTGTCCGCGCCTTGATCGCGGCAGGGGCGGTCTGAGAGACCCTGACGCCCCCGGAATCCGCCCCGGCGTCGACGCTGCCGGCAATCTCCAGGGCCTCGATGCCGCCGGAATCGGTATGAGCGTGCACTGGACCGTTCACCCGGCGGATGTGGATGCCCCCCGAATCAGCGGCCGCCCTGACCTCGCCGCCGATCTCGCCGGCGTGTATGCCTCCGGAATCCGTCTTGCAGTCGACCGGGCCCTGGATGCCCCGGACGTCGATGCCCCCGGAATCAGCGCGGGCGCGCAGGCGGCTGTTGGGTGGGGCTTCGACCTCCAGGCGCATGGCGATGCCTCTGAGCAGGGAGGGATCGCGTACGGCCACCCGGACGCTGTTCCCGGTCTGCTCGATGGGCGGGTGCGCTTCCAACTCGCGGATGCGCTCTTCCACGCCGCCGCGGTTGAACCAGTTCCCGCCCGCCTTGAGGATTCCCCGGATGTGAACCGAACCGGCTGGGCCGGGAACCACGTTGATGCCGCCCGCATCGGTTGCCAGGTCAAGATCCACAGGCCCGGTAACGCTCAGAGTTCGCTCGAAAGAACCCTCCGTCCGCTGGGCCTGACAGAGGCCTGCGGCGACGATGAAGATTAAGAACAGTCTCATAGCGTTCTCCTTCCCGTATGACGTACGATTTCCGTTATCGTGTGGTTCAGAAATTCTATGACGCCGGTATCGGCATTGACAGCGCTCGTTGCTGCTTCGACACGTACTGCCGCGCTCGGGGCCCTCGGTGGGTGTATACTTCGACTCGATGGAGGGGATACAGATTCTCAGGCGTGTAGGCCGGGAGGCCTGCGCCACCACGCTGCTGGTCCTTGTATGCAGCTTCACGTCGCACGCCGAGGTGCGGTTCAATCGGGACATCCGGCCGATCATGGCGGACACCTGCTTCCGCTGCCACGGTCCGGACAAGAGCTCGCGGATGGCCGGCATGCGGCTCGACATTCGCGACGAGGCCCTGAAACCTCTGCGCGACGGCAAGATTCCGATCGTGCCGGGTGAGCCCGATCAGTCGGAAATCATCCACCGCATCTTCTCGCCGCCCGCGCGGGTCATGCCGCCGGCCTACATTCACAAGGAACTGACCGAGGCGCAGAAGAACACCATCCGGCAATGGGTGGCCGAGGGCGCGAAGTACGAAGGCCACTGGGCGTATCAGCCGATCGCGCGGCCGCCGGTGCCTGCCGGCGCCGAGAATCCGGTGGATGCGTTTATCCTGGAGCATCTCGCGAAAGCCGGGCTGCACGCCGCGCCCGAGGCGGACCGCCGCACCCTGATCCGCCGCGTCACGTTCGACCTCACCGGCCTTCCGCCCACTCCGGAAGAGACCGAGGCATTCGTGAAAGACGCTTCCCCGAATGCTTACGAGAAGCTGGTCGATCGCCTGATGGCCTCGCCGCGTTACGCCGAGCAGCAGACCATGCACTGGCTCGATTTCGTCCGCTACGCCGATACCTGTGGATTCCACGGCGACAACGCCCTGCCCGCATGGCCTTACCGCGATTACGTGCTGCATGCCTTTGCGCATGACAAGCCCTTCGACGAGTTCACGCGCGAGCAACTGGCGGGCGACCTGATTCCCAACGCCACCATCGAACAGCGCGTGGCTTCGGCCTACAACCGGCTGAACCGCACGTCGGCGGAGGGAGGCTTGCAGCCGAAGGAGTACCTGGCCAAGTATGCCGCCGACCGCGTCCGCACTACCGTCGCTGTCTGGATGGGCAGCACCCTTGGCTGCGCCGAATGCCACGACCACAAGTTCGACCCCTTCACGCAGCGCGATTTCTATTCGATGAAAGCGTTCTTCGCCGATATCGAAGAGACCGGCCTGGTGCCCGACCGGGGAGCCAAGGCCTGGGGAACTCAGCTTGCGATTCCTTCCCCCGAACAGCAGCAGCGCCGGGAAGAGCTGCAGGGACTGATCAACGAAGCGAAGCAGCGGGTCGACGCCAAAATGGAAAGCCTGGCGCCGGCGCGCGCGGCCTGGGAAAAGCGCCTGCTCGCGCGCTACGAGGCGGGCGAACTCGCCTGGCACGCACAGCACCCCTTCTCGGCGACGTCCGAACACGGCGCGGTGCTCAAGATCTATAACGATGAGCCGGTGGATTACACGCACTACGACGGCGCGAACCTGACTTCCGACCGCGAGCCCGGCAACGGCCTGGTGGTTGCGAGCGGACCCAACCCGGATAACGAGACGTACACCGTGAAGTTCAAGCCCGGCGCCGGCAGGTGGACCGAGCTCAGCATCGAGCTGGTGCAGGACGAAAGCCTGCCCGGGATTCGTGTGGCCCGCGGGGCGGACCGCGTGGTAATCACCGAAGTGGACGCCGACGTGGACGGCCGCCGCGAAACGTTCAGCGCAGGCGCCTCCAACTTGAATAACCCCGCGCCCGAACATCCGCCGGAAGCCGCTTTCGACGGCAACCCGAAAACCGGCTGGGCCGAGGCGACGTACAACGAGAATCCGAAGGTGGTATTGGCCCTGCGGTTTTCGCAGCCCGTCCGCACGCAAGCCGGTTCGGTGATGACGGTGCGGCTGCATCACGACTCCGAATATCGCCGCGCCACCACCGGCCGCTTCCGGCTGGCCCTATCCTCGGGCGAATTTGCCTGGCCCGGCGCGGACAAGGGCAAAGAACTTCCCGACGCCGCGCTGCGCGGGCTCCGCAGCCCGGAAGAGAAGCGCACGCCGCAGCAGCGGGCGGCCATCGAGGCCCTCTACCGGTGGACTTCGCCCGAGGTGCAGCCCGAAGCGCACGCGCTGGCGAAGCTCGAGCTCGAAGCCGCCCTGCTCGAACGGGAGATCCCGCACGTGGTGGTCTCGGAAGCCACCATCCCCAGGGAGACCCGGATCCTTCCGCGCGGCAACTGGATGGACGAGACCGGCGCAATCGTCGAGCCGGCCGTTCCGGCGTTTCTCGGCAAGCTGGATACCGGCGGCAGGCGCGCCACCCGCCTCGACCTGGCCAACTGGCTGGTGTCGTCCTCGAACCCACTGACCGCCCGGGTATTCGTCAACCGCATCTGGCGCGAGTTCTTCGGCACCGGCATTACCAAGACACTCGACGATATGGGCTCGCAGGGCGAATGGCCCACCAACCCGGAACTGCTCGACTGGCTGGCCGCGGAGTTCATGAAGCCGGAGTACCAGGCGGCGGGCACGCACGCGTGGGATGTTAACCACATGATTCGCACGATCGTCACCAGCCGCACGTATCGCGAATCCTCCATGCCCGATCAACAGGCCGAGGAGCGCGACCCGGACAACCGGCTGCTTTCGCACCAGGTGCGTTTCCGCGTGGACGCGGAAGTGGTGCATGACGTGGCGCTCTCCGTCTCCGGCCTGCTGGTGGAGCGTTTCGGCGGACCGAGCGTCAAGCCGTACCAGCCCGACGGCTACCTGGCCACCCTGAACTTCCCCAAGCGCGAATACTCCGCCAGCCACGGCGACGACCTCTACCGCCGCGGCGTCTATACCTTCTGGCAGCGCGCCTTTCTGCACCCCAGCCTGCAGACCTTCGACGCGCCGACACGCGAAGAGTGCACCATCAACCGGGTGAACTCCAATACGCCGCTGCAGGCCCTGGTGCTGCTCAACGACCCCATCTATGTGGAGGCCGCACGGGTCTTCGCCGGACACATTCTGGAGCAGCGGCGCGGCCTGGATGCGCGCGTGGACTGGGCCGTACTGCGAGCGCTCGACCGCACCCCCAGCAGGGAAGAGCGGGCGATCCTCGAAGACCTCTACCGCAGCAGCCTGGAGCATTTCCGCGCAACGCCGGCCGATGCCGAAGGGCTCATCCATAGCGGTGAAGCACCCGTACCCGCCAACCTGCAGCCCGCCGAATTCGCGGCCATGACCACCGTGGCGCGAGCGATCCTCAACATGCACGAAACCATTACCAGGAACTGACCACCCCATGGACGACTGCCCGCACTGCAAAAACATTCAGCGCCGCGCGTTTCTCGGACGCGGCATTTCGGCCCTCGGAATCCTCGGCCTCAACTCCCTGATCGACCCGCGGCTGTTCGGCGCCGACATCACCACCTCCAAAGGCGTGATCAATCCGCTGCACCATCCCGCCAAGGCGAAGCGCATCATCTTCCTGTACCAGGCCGGCGGACCGTCGCACCTGGAGACGTTCGATTACAAACCGAAGCTCGCCGCGATGAACGGAAAGCCGATGCCCGCTTCCCTCACCAACGGGCAGCAGATCGCGCAACTACAGGGACGCCCGCTGATCTGCTTCGGCCCGCAGCACGGGTTCAAGAAGTTCGGCAAATCCGGCCAGGAGATCTGCGAACTGTTTCCGCACATCGGCAGTGTGGCCGACGATATCTGCATCGTCCGCTCGATGTGGACCGAGCAGATCAACCACGACCCGGCGCATACCATCATGAATACCGGCTCGATTATTCCCGGCCGGCCTTCGATGGGCTCGTGGGTGCTCTACGGGCTCGGCTCGGAAGCCGACGACCTGCCGGGCTTCGTGGTGCTGCTTTCTTCCGGGCGCGGCGGACAGATGCAGCCGATCGCCTCGCGGCAGTGGTCCGCCGGACTGCTGCCCAGCCGCTTCCAGGGAGTCAAGCTGAATTCCACCGGCGATCCGGTGCTCTACATCAAGAACCCGGCCGGGGTGACCGCGGACATACAGCGCAACTCCATCACGGCCATCAACAAGCTCAACAAGCTCGAATTCGACGCCCTCAAGGATCCGGAGATCGAGACGCGTGTGGCGCAGTACGAGATGGCGTTCAAGATGCAGAGCAGTGTTCCCGGCCTGGTGGATATGAGCAAGGAGCCGCAATCGGTTCTGGAGGAGTACGGGGCGCGGCCGGGCGACGGCTCGTTCGCTTCCAACTGCCTGCTGGCGCGGCGGCTGGCCGAGAGCGGCGTGCGCTTCATTCAGCTCTACCACCGCGACTGGGATCATCACACCGCCGTCAAGGTCAACACGGCGCTCAAGGCGGAGGAAGTGGACCGCCCGACCGCGGCGCTGATCAACGACCTGAAGCGGCGCGGGATGCTCGACGATACGCTGATCATCTGGGGTGGCGAGTTCGGCCGCACCCCGATGTCGCAGGGCGGCGACGGCCGCGACCACCACATCAAAGGCTTCTCCTTCATGATGGCCGGCGGCGGGGTCAAGGGCGGGATTACGTACGGCTCTACCGACGACTTCGGCTACGCGGCGCAGGATAACCCCGTGAGCGTGCATGATTTCCACGCAACGCTGCTGCACCTGCTGGGTGTGGACCATAAGCGGCTCACGGTCAAGTTCCAGGGGCTGGACGTGCGGCTCACGGGCATCTCGGGCGACGTGGTGAAGGACATTCTGGTCTAAAAACGCCCGCTTTCGGGCGCGTGCAGGCCTATCCTACTAACATGGACCGTGGCGAGATGTTCCGGCGGTTTCGTGCGCACGCCGGACAGTGGGACATGATCATCGTAGGCGGAGGCGCCACCGGCGTCGGCGTGGCTATCGACGCCGCCGCCCGCGGCTACGACGTGCTGCTGCTCGAACGGCATGACTTCGGCAAGGGGACCTCCAGCCGCAGCACCAAGCTGGTGCATGGCGGTGTCCGCTACCTGGAGCAGGGCAATGTCTCGCTGGTTATGGAGGCGCTCAAGGAGCGCGGACTGCTGGCGCGCAACGCGCCGCACATGGTGAAGAACCTGGCGTTCGTCGTTCCCACGTACGACTGGTGGGAGTCGCCCTTCTACGGCATCGGTCTCAAGCTCTATGACCTACTAGCCGGAAAGTACGGATTCGGCGCGTCGCGCCTGCTCTCCAAGGAGCAGACGCTGGAACGCCTTCCCACCATCAATACCGAGGGCCTTCGCGGCGGGGTCGTCTATTACGACGGGCAGTTCGACGACGCGCGCCTGCTCATCCACATGGTTTTCACCGCGGAGAGCCAGGGGGCGGTGCTGCTGAACTACGCGGAGGTCACGGGCACGATCGCCGACGCCGAGGGTTACGTAAACGGAGTCTCGTTTCGCGACGTCGAAACGGGCGAAACCTTCGAGGCCCATTCCCTGGTGGTCATCAACGCCACGGGGCCGTTCGCCGACGCCTTGCGACGCCAGGCCGACCCCGCGGTCGAACCCATGATCGCGCCGAGCCAGGGGATTCACCTGGTTTTCGATGCGTCCTTCCTTCCGGGAGACTCCGCCATTATGGTGCCGCACACCAGCGATAAGCGGATCCTGTTTGCCATTCCCTGGCACGGCCATACGGTGGTCGGCACCACCGATACCCCCATCCAGGCGCCAACCGAGGAGCCGGTGGCCACGGAGCGCGAGATCGAGTTCGTTCTGAATACCGCGGCGTTGTACCTGGCGAAACGGCCGTCCCGCTCCGACATTCTCAGCGTGTTTGCCGGCATCCGTCCGCTGGTGCGGGCCGGGGACGCCGCCAACACCGCGGCGCTGTCGCGCGACCACACCATCCGTATCGAAAATTCCGGGATGGTTACAATCTGCGGCGGCAAGTGGACCACCTACCGGCGCATGGCCGAAGACTGCGTCAACCAGGCGGCCACCCTGGCCCGCCTTCCCGACCGGCCGTGTGTGACCGAGACCCTTCCGATTCACGCGTCGGAGCCGCTTCCGCCTTCGAAACGGCTGCACCCGGCCCTGCCCTACGTCGAGGCCCACGTGATCCGTGCCGCACGGGAAGAGATGGCCCGGACGGTCGAAGATGTGCTGGCCAGACGGACACGGGCGCTTTTCCTAAATACGGCCGCAGCGCTGGAAATGGCCCCGGCGGTAGCGGGTTTATTGGAAGCTGAAACCGGCAGGGACCCGGAACTGGACGATTTCGTCGCTCTCGGATCGAACTACCGGGTGTAGGAGAATCAGTACTATCGGAGAGGATCCTACTTTTATCTTGTATCCATTTGTGCCTCTGGTGCGTCGAATCAATTGTATCCAGCGCTCAGAGTGTGCGTCTGCCAGCATATTTGTGCCGAGCATAATTGGCTTGCACCGTCCGCCGGAACCATTTTAAGATAACGAAGTAACGTTACTCCGATTTCAACGGGGGCACAGAATGATTTATTCTCGTTCGGCCGAGTACGCGATTCGGGCTTTTGTACACTTGGCCCAGGTACCGGATGGCAAATACGCCATGGTGAAGAATATCGCGGAGCAGGAGGATATTCCCGCTCACTTCCTGGCCAAGATTCTCCAACAGCTCGCCAGAAAGGGTCTGTTGCGTTCCAGCAAAGGGCCTACCGGGGGATTCGCCCTACGGGTAGAGCCCAGCGAGATCCGTTTGCTGGATATTGTGGAAGCCCTGGACGGCCTGGCGCCGTATCAGCAGTGCGCTAGCGGACTTGCCGAGTGCTCGGACGAAATGCCGTGCTCCATGCACGATAGCTGGATCAACCTCCGTTCGCGTATCATGGATTATCTGGGGAGGAATACGATCGCCGACCTGGCGAAGGCGCTGGACCAGAAGAAAAAGAACCTGGCCCTGACCAAGCAGCGCAAATCCAGGCGCGCGGTTACCCAAAAGCGGGCGTAGCTCGAATTTCCAATTTGATCCGGAGGCACGATGGGACACTCAGTCCTCGTCCCCATGGTGGTCGAACAGACCTCTCGTGGGGAACGCGCGTACGATATTTACTCTCGGCTGTTGAAAGAGAACATCATTTTTCTGGGGACCCCGATCGATGACCAGGTCGCAAACCTGATCATCGCGCAACTCCTTTTCCTGGAAGCAGAAGACCCGGAGAAGGACATCTCCATCTACATCAATTCACCGGGCGGATCCATTACGGCCGGCCTGGCGATTCTGGACACCATGGCCTTCATCCGGCCCGACATCGTCACCATCTGCGTGGGGCAGGCGGCCTCCATGGCTGCCGTGCTTCTGGCCAAAGGGACTAAGGGGAAGCGTTTCAGCCTGCCGAATTCCCGGATCATGATTCACCAGCCTTCCATGCAGGGTCTGGCCGGGCAGGCGGCGGATATCGACATTTATGCCCGCGAAATCCTGCGGATGCGCGAGATCCTCAACACGATGCTCGCCGACGCCACCGGGCAGCCGGTGGACCGGATCGCCAAAGATGTCGACCGCGATTACATCATGGAGCCAGACGGGGCCGTTCAGTACGGCATGATCGACCGTGTCATCTCGAGCCGGGACCTGGCCCCGGTAGCGGTAAAAGGTTAAGCTGGTGGGGCAGGCCTCCCGGCCTGCCCTGCTGCCATGAAATCGATACCCGCAGTTTTTCTTCTTGCCGCGCTTTCCTTCGCGGCCCCCACTCCCCTGACCCTCTGGTATCGCCAGCCGGCGAAACTCTGGGTCGAAGCTCTGCCGGTAGGCAACGGCCGCCTCGGCGCGATGGTTTTCGGTGGAGCCGCCCGCGAGCGCATCCAGTTCAACGAAGACACGGTCTGGACCGGCGAGCCCCACGACTACGCCCATCACGGCGCGGCCAGGTATCTGCCGCAGATCCGCCAGTTGCTCTGGGAAGGCAAGCAGAAAGAAGCCGAAGACCTGGCGACGAAGGAGTTCATGAGCGAGCCGCTCCGCCAGAAGGCGTACCAGGCATTTGGCGACCTTTACCTCGAATTTCCGAACATCCGCGAGAACGAGGTAACCAACTACCGCCGGCAACTCGACCTCGACACCGGCATTGCCACCGTCCAGTTCGATTTCGGGGGCGTCACTTATCGCCGGGAGGTCTTCGCCAGTTATCCGGCCAACGTCATCGTCGTCCGGCTCACCGCCAGTGACCGTTCGAAGCTGCCCTACCGTGCACAGTTGAAGAGCGCACACCAGAACGCTGAGGAGACTGGCAATTCCATCTCCGGGCGGGTGGACGACGGGGCGATTCGCTACCAGGCTACATTTAACACTTCTGTCGACGGCAGCGGGATCACCATCGTCCTGGCCGGCGCCACCAATTTTAAGAACTACCGGGATGTCTCGGCCGATCCCAAAGCCCGGGTGGAGGCCACCCTTGCGGCGTGCCACGGGAAGAGCTACAAAACGCTGCGGGAACAGCACATTGCCGACTACCAGCGGCTCTTCGGCCGGGTCACGCTCGACCTCGGTCCAGCGCCCGACCTCCCCACCGACGAGCGGATCGCCGCCTTCTCCAAGACCGGCGACCCGGCGCTGGTTGCTCTGGTCTTTCAGTACGGACGCTACCTGATGATCGGCTCCAGCCGTCCCGGGGGACAGCCGGCCAACCTGCAGGGCATCTGGAACGAGTCGAACACGCCTCCCTGGGACAGTAAGTACACCGACAACATCAATACCGAAATGAACTACTGGCCGGTGGATGAGACCAACCTTTCGGAGTGCGAGTTGCCCCTGTTCGACGCCCTCAAGGACCTGGCAGTCTCCGGGGCCGTCACCGCCAGGGAGCAGTACAACGCGCGCGGGTGGGTGCTGCACCACAATTTCGACCTGTGGCGGGGCACCGCTCCTATCAACGCGTCCAACCACGGCATCTGGCAGACCGGCGGCGCGTGGCTTTCCACCCACCTCTGGGAGCACTACCTCTTCACCGGCGACCGCCAGTTCCTGCGCGATACGGCGTACCCCCTGATGAAGGGCGCGGCGCTGTTCTTCGTCGACGCCCTGGTAAAGGACCCCAGGACCGGCTATCTCTACACCGGCCCCAGCAACTCCCCGGAGCAGGGCGGCCTGGTGATGGGGCCCACCATGGATCGTGAGATTGTGAGGGCGCTGTTCGGCGACGTGATCGCCGCCACCCGGATCCTCGGAGTAGATGCGGAGCTCCGCGATCAGCTTACCGGGATGCGGAAGCAGATCGCGCCGCTCCAGATCGGCCGCTACGGCCAGTTGCAGGAATGGATGGAAGACAAGGACGACCCCAAGAACCAGCACCGCCACGTTTCCCATCTGTGGGCGGTCTATCCGGGCGACCTGATCACGCCTTATGGCACGCCCGACCTGTTTAAGGCGGCGCGCCAGTCGCTGATCTTCCGCGGCGATGCGGCTACCGGCTGGTCGATGGGCTGGAAGATCAACCTGTGGGCCCGCTTTCTGGATGGCGACCACGCCTACAAGATCCTGCAGAACCTGATCACTCCTGCCTCCGACAAACCGGCCCACGCCGGGTTGTTCGCGAACCTGTTCGACGCCCATCCGCCATTCCAGATCGACGGCAACTTCGGCGCTACGGCCGGCATTACCGAAATGCTGCTGCAGAGCCAGGACCCGTACGCCACAGAGAACAGCCTGAGCCCGGTACAGTCCGGGGACGCGGCGTTTATCCACCTGCTGCCTGCTTTGCCATCGGCGCTTCCGAATGGAAAAGTGACGGGATTGCTCGCCCGCGGCGGAGTGGAAGTGTCGATTGAGTGGGCCAAGGGAAAGCTGGTAAAGGCCGCCCTGTCGGCGCGCGAAACGAAGCCAATCAGGGTGCGGTACGACGGGAAAGAACGGGAGATTCAGGCGAAGGCGGGGCGAACGTACACCTTGGGGCCAACGCTGTAGACGTTACTCCCGGCAGATCCCGCGATCGCTGCGCCGGATGAAATCGACCAGGTGCAGAGTCTCGGGGCCCGGAATCTCGCGCGCGATCTTCTCGAGGGCTTGCTCCAGCTTGAGGCCGGAGCGGTAGAGAAACCGGTACGCTTTCTTCAACCTGGAGAGGTCGGAAGCCTTATATCCGGCGCGCCGGAGCCCCACCAGGTTCAGTCCCTTCGGCGTCACGTAAAGACCGGCGTAGAGGAAGAAAGGGGGGACATCGAGATTGACCCGCGTGTTGCCGCCGATCATGGCCAGCCGCCCGATCTTCGAGAACTGATGCACCCCGACGCCGCCCGAAATGAACGCCTGGTCTTCGACCTCGACATAGCCGGCCAGCAGCGCGCAACTGGCGATCACGACGTCGCTGCCCACCTTGCAGTTGTGGGCGATGTGGCCCGAAGTCATGATGTAGTTGCGATCGCCGATCTCGGTTACCGATTCGGGCCGGGTGCCGCGCGAGATGGTGTAGTGCTCGCGGATCTTATTGCCGCTGCCGATGCGCAGGTAGCTGCGCTCGCCGGTGAAGTTTTTGTCGAGAGGGTCGGTGCCGAGCACGGTTCCGGCGGAGATCTCGTTGTTTTCCCCCATGGTGGTCCAGCGCTTGACATAGACATACGGCTCAAGCCGGCAGCCGGCGCCGATCACGGTGTCGCTTTCGATCACGCAGAACTCGCCGATCTGTACGCAGGGGCCGATCACCGCATCCGGATGCACACGGGCGGTGGGCGCCACCACGGCGGAGGAATCGAGGGCCATGAACTTGTATAGTAGCGGCAAAACCGCCGATCCCGGAAGCGGCGCCACCCGTTATGATGAGGCATGCGAGTTCGCGAATTAGCGGAGTGGCTGGGCGCTACATTCGAGGGCGACGGCGAGAAAGAGGTGGCCGGGGCCGCGCCGCTCGAAACCGCGGGAGCGTCCGATATCTCGTTTGTGGGCAGCCGCAAGGCGGCCGAGCAGGCCGAAAGTTCGGCCGCGGGCTGCCTGCTCGTTCCGATGGAATGGCCCAGCCAGAACTACCGGACCGTGATCCGCGTGCCGGAGCCGCGGACCGCCTTCGCGCGCGCCGTGAGCCGGATGTACCCCACCGCCGAGTTGAAGCCGGGCGTGCACCCGAGCGCGGTAATCGGCAGGGACGTGGAGCTTGGCGCCATGGTCTATGTGGGGCCCAACGCCGTGATTGGCGAAGGCACCCGCGTCGGCGCGGCCAGCAGCATCGGCGCCGGCTGCTTCGTCGGTAAACGGGTCTGCCTGGGGGAGGGCTGCGTCCTCAATCCGAATGTCACGGTGTACGACAACGTGGATATCGGGCGCGGCTCGATCCTGCATTCGGGCGCGGTGATCGGGGCCGACGGCTTCGGCTACGTGATGGAACACGGGCGCTGGCACAAGTTCCCGCAGGTGGGCCGGGTCGAGATCGGCGACTTCGTCGAAATCGGCGCGAATTCCTGCGTCGACCGGGCGGCGCTGGGGGTCACCGAGATCGGGGAAGGCACCAAGCTCGATAACATGGTGCACGTGGGGCACAACTGCCGGATCGGCCGTCACGTGGTGGTGGCCGCGCAGACCGGCTTCTCGGGCGGGGTGGTGGTGGAAGACTACGCGGTAATCGGCGGCCAGGTGGGAATCGGCGACAAGGCGCGAATCGAGACGCGCGCCACCCTGGGCTCGGGTTGCGGTGTGCTGACGTCGAAGATCGTCCGTTCGGGCGAAACCGTCTGGGGGACCCCGGCGAGGCCGCTCAAGCAACACCTGGAACAGTTGGCGAACCTGGCGCGCCTGCCGGAACTGCGCCGCGAGGTGGCCGACCTGAAGCGGCGCCTCGCCGAACTGGAAAGGAGAGCCTGAATGCTGGTAGTGGTGGGCGGGCATTCCAGAAATATCGGAAAGACCTCGGTGGTGGCGGGGCTGATCCGCCGCATGCGCAGCCGCAAGTGGACTGCCGTGAAGATTACGCAATACGGCAATGGCGTGTGCGCGCGAGACGGCGGCGCGTGCGAGTGCGATCCCGGATCCGAGCACCCCTTCGCGCTGAGCGAAGAGTACGAGCCCAACCGGACCGATTCCGGCCGTTTCCTGGCCGCCGGCGCCGAGCGCTCCTTCTGGCTGCGGGTGCCCACGGGCGAACTGGCGCGCGCCGCCGGCACGATGCGGAAGATCCTCGATCAGAGCGAGAACGTCATCGTGGAGTCGAACAGCGTGGTCGAACTGGTGCAGCCGGACGTCTTTCTGATGCTGCTCGATTTTTCCTGCGAGGATTTCAAGGCCTCGAGCCTGCGCTTCCTCGACCGCGCCGACGCCTTCGTGGTGATCGACCGCGGTATCAACGCCCCGCTTTGGGACGACATTGCCCGCGGCATGTGGGACCAGAAGCCGCAGTTCCTGGCGAGGCCGCCGCGCTATGTAACCAACGAGCTCGCCGATTTCGTAGCCGCGCGGTTCCCGGCGCCCGCGCGGTAAATTCAACCCCGGCCCTCGACGGACCCCGCCAGCAGCGGCAGGGCGAGGGATTCGCCGGTGGCCGCTTCCACACGGTTTCTGCCGCGGGCCTTGGCGCTGTAGAGGGCGAAATCCGCCTCGCGCACCAACGCGTCGGCGTCCTGCGGGTGCACCACCGGCCGGCAGGAGACCCCGATGCTGCACGACACGGGGATCCGGTAGCCGCCGGCCGAATACGGTTCGCCTCCAATGGCGTTGCGGACTCGCTCGGCCTGGGCCCATGCCGAGACGGGGTTGGAGCCGGGCATGACGATCAGAAACTCTTCGCCACCGTATCTGCCGGCGGAATCGTAGCAGCGCACCGCTTCCTTCATGCGCCGCGCGGCCTCGCGTAGAACTGCATCCCCGGCGAGGTGTCCGTAGGTATCGTTGATCTGCTTGAAGCGGTCGAGATCGACGAGCAGGACCGCTACCGGATGGCTTTCCCGCGTTCCGCGCGCCAGTTCGTCGCGCAGGATTTCGAACACCGTCGCGCGATTGAGCAACCCGGTCAGGCTGTCATGGGTGGCCTGCTCGCGCAACGCCTCGCGGGCCTCCAGCAGTTCCTCCTGGAGTTCCAGGATCCGTGCCCCGGCCCGCAGCCGCACCCGCAGTTCATGCGCGTGAAAGGGCTTGGTCAGGTAATCGTCCGCGCCCGCTTCCATACCCTCGACCAGGTCCTGCGATTCCGTGCGGGCGGTCAGCAGGACGATGTAGATGTAAGGCTCGCGGCCGGCGGCTCGCACCCTCCGGCAGATCTCCACCCCGTCCATTCCGGGCATCATCCAATCCAGAAGCACGAGCCGGGGAGAGTCCTCCGACTCGAGGATGTTCCAGGCCTCGATGCCGTCGCGGGCAATCAATACCTGGTAGCCCCATCGCTGGAGCATGGTCTTCAACATGGATTGGAAGACCGGGTTGTCCTCGGCTGCCAGAATCCGCAGCGGAATCGCATTCTCGAACACGGGACCTTCGACACGGGCGGCGGCCAAGATTCCTCCACAGCATCCTTATCGGCTGTTCGGGGGATTTCGTGAGAACTGCACCGCAGTGGTGTTTCCGCCACAAACCAACACCCCGACGCGCTCGCCCGCCGCGGGACGGTACCGTCCGGAAAGCAGCGCCGAAAACGCCGCGGCGCCGCCCGGCTCCGCCACGATCCGCAGCACTTCCCATAGCGCCCGCTGTGCCGCTTCAATCGCCTCGTCTTCCACCAGGCAGGAGCGGCTGACGTAGCGCTGGGCGATAGGGAACATCATCTCGCCCACGCGCTTGGGGGCCAGCGAATCGGCCGCGATGCCGCCGGCCTCGGCGTCCACCGGGCGCCCGGCCTCGAGCGCGCGAGCCAGGGTGGGGGCTTTCTCCGGTTCGACCCCGATGATCCGGACCCGGCCGGCATACCAGGCGGCGATGCCTCCGATCAGGCCGCCGCCGCCTACCGCCACCAGCAGAGTGTCGAGGTCCGGATCCTGCTGCTCGAACTCCAGCCCGGTTGTGCCCTGCCCGAGCAGCGTCTCCCGCTGCTCATAGGCGTGCACGGGAAGGGCGCCGGATTCGGCGGCCCATTCGCGACTGGCGGCCAGGGCGTCGTCGTAGCGTTCGCCGGTCACCACGAGGTCCGCACCGTATCCGCGAATGCGCTCGATTTTGGCCGGTGAAGAGACCTTCGGCACGAAAATGCGGGCGGGCTTCCCCAGTTTCCTGGCCGCGTAGGCCACCGCGGCGCCGTGGTTGCCGCCCGACGCCGCCACAACGCCCGGCGGCGGCACCGCGCGCAGCAGCAGGTTGGTCATGGCGCCGCGGGTCTTGAAGGAGCCGGTGTGCTGGAACAGCTCCAGCTTCAGGCTCAGGCGGACGCCCTCGAGGCCGAAATCCTCGCCCGCGACCTCCACCACCGGTGTGCGGCGGATGTACGGACGGATGACGCCGTAGGTTTTTGTGATCTCCTCGCGATCCAGTGCCGGTGTGGGTATCAAACAGGTGTTGATTATGCCATGGAAGCCAGGTGCGCTGCACAGACTCACGCTCCACTTGCCAAACTAGGAGAGCGGAGATATACTCCTAGTCAAGCTAGGAGGAAGAGACGATTGGACAAGACCGCGGACCTGCTGCCGGGCACTCTCGACATGCTGATCCTCAAAGCAGTGTCCTTGAAACCCCTGCACGGATATGGCGTCCTGCTGCGCATCCGCCAGATCTCGGGCGATGCTCTCGACATACCCCAAGGCTCCTTGTATCCGGCGCTCTACCGGCTGGAGCACCAGGATCTGATTACCGCCCATTGGGGCCAGAGCGAGAACAACCGCCGCGCAAAGTACTACACCCTGACCGCCACCGGGCGCCGGCGCCTGCGCGAGGAGACGGCCGGCTGGAACCGCCTGGCTTCCGCGATTGCCGCGGCTCTGAACACAACGCCGGGCGAGGTGTGAGGTGTTAAAGCGCATTCGGTCCCTCCTGCGGGTGCTCAGGTCTCGCCACGATTTCGAAGACGGCATGACCGAGGAGCTGCGGTTTCACATCGAGCAGTACACGGAGGACCTGGTACGCGCCGGTGTGGCGCCGGAAGCAGCGGGCCGCCGCGCGCGCATGGAATTCGGCAGCATGAACAGCGTGAAGGGCGAATGCAGGGAAGCGCGCGGGCTTCCCCTGTTCGATGAGCTCTTCCGGGATTTGCGGCATGCCGCCCGCCTGCTGCGGAAATCGCCCGGGTTCACGGCGACCGCTCTTCTCACGCTTGCCGTGTGCCTCGGCGCCAACCTGACGATCTTTGCCGTCATCGACTCGGTCCTGCTCCGCCCCCTGCCGTTTCCCGAAGGCGGCCGGCTGGTTGCCGTGTTCAACACGTATCCCAAGGCCGGCGTGGAACGCGACGGCTCCTCTCTGACCAACTACTACGAGCGCCGGGGCCGCATTCCGGCGTTCGCGGCGCTGGCGATTTGCCGCTACGGTACGGCGATCGTCGGCGAGTCCGGCTCGACGGAGCGTGAGGACATCATGCAGGTGTCTCCGGACTTTTTCCAGACTCTCGAGCTCGGCCCGGCGCTCGGACGCGGTTTCACGGAACAGGAGACCACCTATCAGACCGACGCCGTTGCCATCCTTACAGACTCCTATTGGAAGCAGCAATTCAATGCGGATCCGCACGTAATCGGACGGCAGATTCGCGTAGACGGCGTGCGCAAGACCGTGATCGGCGTCCTGCCGCCCGGTTTCCGCTTCCTCTCGTCGGAAGCCCGCCTGTACTTTCCGCTCTCGTCGCGCCCCGAGGATCGGACGCCCGCGCAGCGCCATTCCGGGGGAAACGTCATCCACATGATCGCGCGCCTCAAGCCGGGTGTAACGATCGCCCAGGCGCAGGCGCAGATCGACGCGCAGAACGCGGCCCTGGAACTCGACGACCCCCAGGGGAAGATGATGGCCGATGCCGGTTTTCGCTCCCTGGTGGTGTCCCTCCATGCCGACCAGGTCGCAGCCATTCGCCCCACGCTGCTCCTGATGCAGGCCGGCGCGCTGGTTCTGCTGCTGATCGGCGTGGTCAACCTGGTGAACCTGCTGCTGATCCGTGCCAACGGACGGATGAAGGAAGTGGCGGTCCGCCGGGCTCTTGGCGCAAGCCGGCGGCACGTCGTGAACGAGGCGATCGTCGAGACGACCGTGCTGACGCTGGGAGGAGCAGCGCTTGGTCTCGCCCTCGGAGCCGGCGGAATCCACCTCCTGAATGTGCTCGGCGTAGACCGCCTGCCCCTGGGAGCGTATGTGGCCTTCGATGGCCGCCTGGCATTGGCTGCCTTTGCCGGAGCCGTCGTTACGGGGATCGCGCTGGCGCTGCCGATCGCCTGGCTCAACCTGCGGGGCCAACCGGCTGCGGCGCTCCAATCGGAGACTCGCGGGGGAACCGCGGGCCGCGCGGCCCAGCGGCTCCGCCATGGCTTCATCGTTGCGCAGATTGCCCTGGCGATGGTCCTGCTGGCGGGGACCGGCTTGCTCGGAATGAGCCTGGAACGCGCCATGGCCGTATCTCCCGGCTTTCGGGCGGATCACGTTCTCGCCGGCCAGATCTCGCTGCCGTGGAAGAACTATCCGAACGGGCAGGCTCGTCTCGCATTCACGGAAAAGCTGGTCACGGAACTCGCTGGACAACCAGGGGTACTGGCCGCCGGCGTGGCCACCAACCTGCCATTTAGCGGCAAGAGCGGCAAGAGCGCCGCCAAGATCGAGGGCCGCAGCCTGAGGCCCGGCGAGTCGCCGCGCGGACACTACTCTTACGGAGTCGGCGGCGACTACTTCCGGGCGATGGGCTTCACCCTGCGGGAAGGGCGATTTCTCACGGCCGCCGACTCGCGCCGCGCGGCGCGCGTCTGCGTGGTGGACGACGACTTCGCCCGGTACTACTGGCCTCATACGAGCGCTCTCGGCCAGAAGCTGTTCGACGGCGCGGAGGAGAGACCGGATGCCGAAGCGTTCACCATCGTCGGCGTCGTCGGCGCAGTGAAACAGGCAGGGCTGACACACGACGAGGCCCAGGGCGCGATTTACTACCCCTATGTTTTCCGCGCCGACAATTCGGTCTTCGTGGCGGTCCGCACCGGCGTCCCACCGGAATCGCTAGGGGCTACGGTGCAACAACTGGTTCGCCGCATTGATCCGGACATGCCCGTCAACGACCTCAGGCCGATGGAAAGCCGGATCGCCGACAGCCTGGTTGCCCGCCGCTCGCCCGCGCTGATTGCCGCGCTGTTTTCCGCGATCGCCCTGCTGCTGACCGCCGTCGGCACCTATGGAGTGTTGAGCTACGCCGTGGCGCAGCGGCGGCGCGAGATCGGCGTGCGCATGGCGCTGGGGGCCCGGCCGGGCCAGATCCGCGGCCAGTTCTTCTCGCTTGCCTTGCGTCTGCTCGCGGCCGGGGCGCTGCTCGGCGCCATCGGGGCGTGGCTGAGCGGCCGCCTGATGCAGGCGGTTCTTTTTCGCGTTCCGCCCTTCGAGTTGGCTCTGGTCGCCGGGGCTGCGGGAGTGATGATCCTGGTGTCTCTGGCAGCGTGCCTGCTGCCCGCGCACCGGGCCTCCCGGATCGCCCCGACCGAGGCGCTTGCCGGCCAGCAGTGAATCTCTTCGAGAGAGGGCGGCGTCTCTTAGCTCGCCCCGCCAGCCAGCACTTCGACCTTACGCCACGTTGCTTCGTCCACCGGTATGCCCAGCGCCAGGTTCTCCTCCCGAACCCGCAAGACGCGCTCGCCGGGATACCGCACATGCCCCAGGGAGTTGATCACTCCCTCCGCGATCGGGCCGGCATCCGGAAACGCCGCCGTGTTCAGCGCCAGGAACATCTGGCACACGCCGATTTCACGGTCAGGTTCCCGCGGAATCTGATGGGTGGCCAGGCCGCCCGCGGCCGCCGCCGCGATCATGTCCAATACCAGCGATAACCCCGATCCCTTCCAATACCCGATGGGCAGCGGCCGCAGCGAGCGTTCAATCGCCCCCGGATCGCGGGTCAGGTGGCCATCTGTGTCGAACCCGCCATCCACGGGCAGCAATTCGCCCCGTTTGCGATGTGCCGTCAGCGCGCCATAAGAGAATTGCGACATCGCCATATCGAGCACCACGTGCCCGGCTTTGCGCGGCACCGCGATGACCAGCGGGTTGTTGCCGAGCCGCGGCACGGTGTCGCCCCACGCCGGCAGGTTGGGCAGCGTATTCGTCCAGCAAATCCCGACCAGGCCCGCATCCGCCGCCTGCCACCCGTAACTTCCGCCGCGCATCCAGTGCGTCGTGTTCGAGAGCGCCACGCAGCCGGTTCCGTGTTCCCGCGCGATCTCGATGGCCCGGCCCATACAGGCGTACGCGTTCAGATTGCCCGGCCCCCGGCATCCATCCCACCGCTCCAGCGATCCCACCCGCGCCGAGACAGCCGCCGCCCCATGAATATCGATCCCGCCGCCATCGATCATGCGAACGAACCGGGGAAATCGATTCACGCCGTGCGTGTACACCCCGTCGCGGTCCGTTTCGGCGAATAGCCGCGCGCACGATTCCGCGCGGCCGGCCTCCATGCCGCGCGCCGCCAGGATGCCGGCCAGCGTTTGCGCCAGTTCCTCGAATGGAATTCTCATGGATCTTTCAGTGTAAGTCGCAGGAGGATAGAATCAGAGCATCATGCATCTCACCCGAAGAGAATTAGGCAAAATCGCGCTGGCTGCCCTGCCGGTGCCGTTGCTCGCCAAACCCAATTCCAAATTTGGCGGCGTCCAGGTAGGCATCAATGTGCCCTACAGCTTTCACGGCCTGCCCGCCAGCGCGGACGACGTTGAGAAGTACGTCGTCGGTCTCGGCCTCAGCGCGGTGGAGCTTCGCTCGCAGCCGGTCGAGGAGTTCTATGGCTGCCCGATCCATTACAGTACGATGCCGCGCCGCCGGCCGAAAACGCCACCCACGCCCGAGGAGCGGGCAACGCAGCGCGCCGAGGCCGAGGCGAAAGCCCAGGCCATCGAAAAATGGCGCCTCTCCGCGCCGATGGATCAGTTTCAGGCATTCCGCAAGAAATATGAGGAAGCCGGCATCGCCATCCAGATCGTCAAGTTCGACGGTGTCGATAAGATGAAGGACGAAGTTGTCGACTATGCTTTCAACCTCGCCAAAACGCTCGGTGCGCATGCCATCTCGTGCGAGATCCCGTTGAGCAAGACGCCCTGGCTCGGCGAGTTCGCCACCAAACACAAGATGATGGTGGGCTACCACGGCCACACCAACATCCACAACCCTGAGGCTTTCGGCGCGCCGGAAAGCTGGGAGAAAGCGATGAGCTACTCCAAGTACAACGGCATCAATCTCGATATCGGTCACTTCGTCGCCGCGAACAACACTTCGCCCATTCCGTTCCTCAAGAAATACGCCGACCGCGTCACCCACATTCACGTGAAAGACCGCAAGATGCACGACGGTCCGAACATGCCGTTTGGCGAGGGCGACACGCCCATCAAAGAAGTCCTCCAGTTGATGAAGCGCGAGAAGTATCCGTTCCAGGCCGCAATCGAATTCGAATACAAAGTGCCCGAAGGCTCCGACGTTCTTCACGAAATCGCCAAGTGTGTCGACTACTGCCGGAATTGCCTGGTATAGCGTTGCTTTTCCGGGCCCTGGCTATGACGCCGCCCCCAAGAGGCTGTCCGGCGACAACGAGTAACAGTAGCTTGAACGCGAGGACGAGACCGAATATGATGCTGGCAGGTTGATACAACGTGCGGCAGATCGCCAGAAGGACTCTCCTCAAGAGCGCGGGCGCCGCTCCGCTCGTTTCCGCCGCCGACGGCTGGGCTCAAGGGAACGAGCAGGGGGCAATGCAAGCGCAAGCTGAACACGCGACGGCCCCGAATATGCTCGGTGCATATGGCGGGTGGGCGGCCGAGGCAATGCCGGACCCGCCACGGCTGTCCTTCAGGCAGCCGATGTTCACCGATTCCGGTGCGTGGCGGCCGGTGGCGCGATCTCAGTTTCGCGAACGGCTCATGCAGCCGGGCGGCGCCTCAACGCCGGTTGCGACCGTGTTGCGGCAATTCGTATTTGACGGATTGTCGATCGAGCACCTTCAGTGGCAACTGCCTTTCGGACCGCCCACCGAAGCGCTGTTTCTCAAACCGGCCGGCTCCAGTGGGAAGTTGCCGGGCATCGTGGGACTGCATGACCACGGCGGCCAAAAGTACTTCGGACTGCAGAAGATTACACGAACGTCGAACGCGCAGCACCCGGTGATCGAGCGGCATCAGAAGCAATATTACGGAGGAGCGGCCTGGGCGAACGAGTTGGCCCGGCGCGGCTATGCGGTTCTGGTGCACGACATATTCACGTTCGGAAGCCGCCGCATGCGGTACGCGGATCTGCCGGCCAGTATCCGCGACAACCTGGTGGAAGTAAATCCCGACTCCGAAGAGGAGATTCAGCGCTACAACCAGTTCGCGGGGAACCACGAGCACGTGATCGCAAAAAGCCTGTTCTGCGCCGGCATGACATGGCCCGGCGTGTCCGTATTCGACGACCAGCGGGCCGTGGACTACCTGGTGTCGCGCCCGGACGTGGACGCCACCAGGATCGGCTGCGCCGGTTTGTCGGGCGGCGGCCTGCGAACCGTAATGCTGACAGGGGCCGACGAGCGGATCCGGTGCGCCTGCTGTGTGGGGATGATGACCACCTGGCGCGACTATCTGCTGAACAAGTCTTTCACCCACACCTGGATGGTCTATGTGCCGGGCTTGCCGCGAGACCTCGATTACCCCGAGGTGCTGGGGATATGCGTCCCCAACCCGGTGCTGGTGTTGAACAACCGCCAGGATGCGCTGTTCACGATGCCGGAGATGCAACGGGCGGACGAGATGCTCAAGAACGTGTACAAGAAGGCCGGTGCACCGGAGCGCTACCACGCGAGTTTCTACGACGGGCCCCACAAGTTCAACCGGGAGATGCAGAAAGAAGCCTTTGACTGGTGCGATCGCTGGTTGAAAAGCTAGCGCGCGGGCGCCGCCGCGGTCCACGCGTCGTAGCCGCCGAGCAGGTTGATCACTCGCGGAAAACCGGCAGCCTCCAGCAGGCTGCAGGCGATCATGCTGCGGTAGCCGCCCTTGCAGTACACCACCAGCGGGCGATCGCGGTCGAGTTCCGGAATACGGCTGCTTAGCGTGTGGAGCGGCGCCAGGACCGCCCCGCCGAAGTGCCCCTCCTGCCATTCGGCCGGCCGCCGCACATCCACGACCGTCCACTCCGGGTTGGCGGCGATCTCTCCGGCGAGCTCCTGTGCCGCGATCTGTTCGGTGTCGACCAGGGGCAGCCCCTCCCTGGCCCATCCGGGGATGCCGCCGTCGAGAACGCCGGCCACGCGCTCGATGCCCACGCGAGCGAGGCGGATGCGGGCCTCCTCGCCGTGATCTTCATCGGTTACCAGGATCAGTTCGCGGTCGAGCCCCAGAAGCGCGCCGGCCCAGGCGGCAAACTCTCCGGCCAGCCCGATCTGCACCGATCCCGGCACGTGCCCGGAGGCGTACCACGTGGCCGCGCGCGTGTCGAGAAGCGTCGCGCCCTCCTGCTGACGCCGGTACGCCTCGGCCGGCGAGAGCCTGGCGAGCGGCGGCAGGCTGTCGAGCGCCGGAGCGCCGCGGCGGTTCGCGTCCACGTCGCGGAAGAAGTATTCCGGCCGGGCGGGAAGGTCCGCGGTCAGCATTTCGATGAAGCGATCCCGCGTCATGGGCTGCAGGGCGTAGTTGGTGGCCCGCTCGTAGCCGATCGTGGAACTCCGCTCGGAGCTGATCTTGCGCCCGCACATCGACCCCGCTCCATGCGCCGGATAGACTTCGACCGAATCGGGGAGACCGAGAAGCTTTTGGTGCAGGCTGTCATAGAGCATCCCGGCAAGTTCCTGGGGCGTGTGGCCCTCGGCCAGGTCGGGGCGCCCGACGTCGCCGATGAAGAGCGTATCGCCAGTCAGCACCGCCACCGGCTGCCCGCCCTGCTCCCTGTCTTTGACCACCACGCTGACGCTCTCCAGGGTATGGCCGGGCGTCTGGAGGAACTCCAGGCGGCAGCTGCCAAAATCGATCGAGTCGCCTTCGCGCACGGCGTGATGCGGGAAAGCGGCGCCCGACCCTTCGCCCAGGTACATGGCCGCGCCGGTGCGTTCGGCCAGTTCACGATGCCCCGAGACGAAATCGGCGTGCAGGTGGGTCTCGAT
Source organism: Bryobacterales bacterium (assembly GCA_963778675.1). Taxonomy (GTDB): domain Bacteria; phylum Acidobacteriota; class Terriglobia; order Bryobacterales; family Bryobacteraceae; genus CAWCDJ01. The sequence continues at coordinate 934,385 of CAVZVI010000011.1, read as the reverse complement.
CACGTAGGCGATCCGCAGACCGTGCTGCCGCGCGGTGTCCAGATAGATCTCGACGTCCCGCTGCGGATCCACGACCGCGGCCTCGCCCCCCGAACCGATCAGGTAGGAGGCGTGGGCCAGACACCCCAGATAGAACTTCTCGATAATCACTTCCATCGCTCCGGCGTCACTCGACCTTCACAACGCGATCCAGCTCCAGAAATTCCTGGATGTGCGGGTGTTTGGATTTCTCCAGATCGCGGACCGGCCCGAAGAAAATGACTCCGCTGTCGTAGAGGAAGACCACCCGGTCGGCGACTTTGTACATCAGGTCGAGGTCGTGCGTAACCACCACCGAGGTGAGCTTGAGCTGATTCTTGAGGCGCAGCATGAGGTCGCCGAGGTGGCCGGACATGATCGGGTCCACCATGGTGGTGGGCTCATCGTAGAGGATGCACTGGGGCTGCGCGGCGAGCGCGCGGGCGATCGCCACCGCCCGCTTGTACCCGGTGGAGAGATCGGCCGGATATGCGTCGCGGTACTCGGCGATATCGACCATGTGGAGCAGGCCGTTTACCACGTCTTCTTTGTTCTGCTCGTTGTAATCCTCCCGCAATTCGAGCGAAAACAGCACGTTCTCGGCCACGGTGAGCGAATCGAAGAGAGCTCCGGACTGAAACACCATGGTTACCTTGCGGCGGATGCGGCGCAGTTCCGTCTCGTTCATATCGGTGATGTCTTCGTGCGCCACAATGACGCGGCCGCTGTCGGGCTTGAGGAAGCCCATGATGTGCGACAGGGTCACCGACTTGCCGACGCCGCTCCGTCCGATGATCGCCACGGTTTCGCCCGGGTTGACGTGAAAGTTGGAATCGACCAAAACCGGGCGGTCGAACGTCTTATACACGTGGCGGAACTCGATATAGTGCGGGTACGGATCATCGTCTGGCATGGTCGGCCCAATCCTCCGGGGTATTGATGTTATGAAATCGAGCGCCTTCCGCAACTTCGAGGCGGGCGACCTTCACGGATTCGAGCGCCTCGGCGATTTTCCGGGTCCCCGCGGCGAAGGCGCGTTCCAGCAGGGGCCTGCAGCGGCTGTGATAAACCGCACAGAGCGGCTCGAGGCGGCCCGAAGGCCCGGCGGGGAGCAGCGCGTCCGCTCCCGAGCGCTCGGCGCGGTCGAGCAGGCCGCCAAGAAAATCCTCGGTGAGATCCGGCATGTCGCAGGCCGCTACCAGGTTCCACGAAGCGGCGGAATGCGCCAGGGCAGTGAGAATGCCGCCCAGCGGGCCCTCTCCGGGATACAGGTCGGGTATTACGGTAAATCCCAGTCCTGCGTACAAGTTAGGATTGCCCACAAGAATCGCGTCCCCGGCCGCCTGCCGCACGATCGCAGCCACCGATTCGATCAACACCCCCCCGCGGAAAGGCAGCAAAGCCTTGTCGCGGCCCATGCGGGAACTGCGGCCGCCCGCCAGCACGAAGCCCATCCGGGAGCGGCCCGCCGGACGGCTCTCGGCCCGTTTCACACAGAAATGATAACATTGAACTTTGCGTGCTTTCGTGCGCCGCGGAGCGAAACATTTTGATGCGCATTTGTTTTACGCTAATATTGTGCGTAGGATCGGCGGCCGTGGCGCTGAGTGCCGCCGATGCCTCGGGGCAGCCGCGGCGCATCGTGACAGGCGTGCGTCCGGACCCGCGCAGCGGAAAACTGGTGAGGACCGTGATCGTGTCTTCTAAAGCCTCGGACGTACGTACGCCCGCCGCGGCGACGGATAACCGGGCCGCCCTGGACGAGGCGGTGCGGATGATTGCCGCGCAGCACTCCCTCTCGCCGGAGCTTCTCCACTCGGTCATCAAGGCGGAAAGCAACTACGACCGGCTGGCAGTCTCTCCTAAGGGCGCTCTGGGGATGATGCAGTTGATTCCTTCCACCGCCCGCCGGTTCGGCGTCGCCAATGTGTTCAATCCGGTGGAGAACATCGAAGGCGGCGCCAGATATCTGCGGTACCTCTTGGATTTGTACAACGACAACTACCGGCTGGCGCTGGCTGCCTATAATGCCGGAGAGCGGGCGGTAGCGAAATACGGCGGTGTGCCCCCCTATTCCGAAACGCAGAACTACGTGAACCGGGTGGAGAAACGGTTGCAAGGCGGGGGGAAGGCTGTACCGAAGGCGAGCCTGCAGCCGGCGGTGGCCGGAGCGGCGCACATTGTGGAAATTCGTGAACCGGACGGCTCGGTGCGCTACGTCTCACAGTGAAGATCCCGGTATGAAGCTGCTCTCGTGGCTGGCATTCTCGGTTCTGGTCCTGGGCTTACAGCCGTGCACGGCATCGGTGCATGCGGTCACGGCGGTTCGCCACTGGTCGCTTTCCGACGTCACGCGAATTATCGTGGAAGTTTCGGGGGATTTCGAGTTTCGCAGCGACCGGCTGCACAACCCGGAGCGTATCTATTTCGATCTACTGGATGCGCGCCCGCGTGTCGAGGGACGCAGGTCCTACACCGAGCACCTGACGGACCGGCTCGTGTCGCGGATCCGCGTGGCCCTGCACGCACCCGATGTAACTCGCGTCGTGCTCGACCTGAACGGCGACCTCGATGTCAGCGCTTCGCGGCTTTCCAACCCGAGCCGGCTGATCATCGAACTGCGGAACCGGCCGGAGAAGCCTTCGACGCCGGCCGAGACCGTCTCGGCTCTTCCGGCTACCCCGCCGGCCCCCGCCGCGGCTACGCCCGCAAAGCTGCCGGCGAAAATAGAGCCCGTCAAGCCGCAGCCGCCGCTCAGGGCGGCAGCCCGCCAGCCGGATCCCCTTCCGGCCGCCGCCGGTACGGCCAAGGTGGATAGCGCCCGGCCGGCGGTCTCGAAGCCGGAACTGCCCAGGCCGGATGACGCGCGCGGCGTCCCTCCCGCGCTCGCCGGCGAGATCGGTAAGAGTGCCCGCCACACCAGTACCGGCCAGACCTCGCTGGTCCGGGCGCTGGGGCTGAAGATCGGGCGGGTGGTGATCGACCCCGGCCACGGCGGCCACGACCAGGGCACCGAGGGACCGCACGGCCTGCTCGAAAAGGACCTGGTGCTCGACGTCGCTCAGCGTGTGGGCAAGCTGATCGAGGATAAGATGGGGGCCGAGGTGATCTATACCCGGACCGGCGACACCTATGTCCCACTCGAAGGCCGTACGGAGCTGGCAAACGAGAAGAAGGCGGACCTGTTCCTGTCCATTCACGCCAACTCTTCCCCGGTGCCGCGGATCGCGGGAGTCGAGACCTATTTCCTGAATTTCACCAACTCGCGGGACGCCCTCGACGTGGCATCGCGCGAAAACGCCAGCTCCCAGAAATCGATCTTCGAGCTGCAGGACATCATTCAGAAGATCACGCTGCACGATAAGGCCGAGGAGTCGCGCGAGTTTGCATCCCGCGTGCAGACCTCGATGTACGCTTTTTCCGCGCGGTATTTTCCCGGCACCCGGAACCGCGGCGTGAAGAAGGCGCCGTTTGTGGTGCTGATCGGCGCGCACATGCCCTCGATCCTGGCGGAGATCGGCTTCCTCAGCAACTCCCGCGAGGAAGCACTGCTCAAGAAATCCGATTACCGCCAGAGGCTCGCCGAAGCGCTATTCCGCGGAGTGCAGCGGTACGCCGAAACCCTCAGCCATTTTCAAGTCGCGCAGGCGAAGGACAAGTAGAAGTTCGCCTGATGGCGGATTCTCCGGCGGTACCACCCACATTTCAGTTGGGGACAGCTCTCATTTGCGGGTATTGTGCCCTGAAATCCATTGATGCACAATGAGTTAGCCGGGAATGGCTCCGTAGGCCTTCGGTCCGGAAGGCTTTTCCGAAAAATGAGAGAATTGGGCCCAATTATTCTGGTAGAGGATCCGTTTATCCGCAGCTACTTGCGCTTCGTGTTGATGCGCCACGGGTACTCGGTGCTCGAGAGCGACCCCGGGCGGGCCTGTGAGCTTTTGACGTCGGACGGCGGAATTCTGGTCACGAACACACCGGAGCCGTTCCTCCCTTGCGCTCATAAGCTTGCGCTCGTCTACCTGGCAGCGTCCCCGGACATAGAACTGGCGTCGCATTTTCCGGCCTGCCGCGTGCTGCGAAAGCCCTTCCAGCCCGACGAGTTAGTGAAAGCAGTCGAGGGCCTGGTTCCACCGGAGTGAACCACCCTCAGCGGGTCACCAGCCCGATCAGGCGGCGGTGCAATTCGGCCAGCTTCGCTTCGTCGAATTTGACGACTTTTCGGTCGTAGGTCATGAGGCCGTTCACCTCGCCTTCCACATCGCTGGTCTGCGTGTAGACGGCGGCGGCCAGACCCTGCTTTACCAGGGGCTCGAGCTTCTCGATCAGGGCCTCGTAGCCGGCCTGCAGCTTGGCGCGGTCTTCGAAGCTGCGGTATCCCCAGTTGCGTTTATTCCACCACAGGTGGCCCTCAACGGGCAGGCCGAGCCCGCCGAATTCGCCAAGGACGGAGATGCGATCGGGCATGACGGGAAACATCCCGGGGCCGGGATACTCGTGCATATCTTTGAAGTCGCCGAAGCCGCGGTCTTCCCATCCACTCGGTCCATCCACCAGGCGTGAGGGGTCGAGCGACTTCACCAGGCGCAGCACCTCGTTGGTGCTGTGCTGGCCCCATCCCTCGTTGAACGGGACCCAGACGATGACGCTGGGGGTGTTGGCGAGGTTGTGGACCAGTGCGCGCAGTTCGTGCTCCCAGGATGCGGCGGCGTCCGCCGGGAATTTCACGTCTTCCGCCGCGCCTTTGCGGACGCCCGTCGGCGGAGTGCGGGTCATGGCGCTCGGCATGTCCTGCCACACCAGGAAGCCCAGTTTGTCGCACCAGTAGTACCAGCGCGCCGGCTCGACTTTGACGTGTTTCCGGCACATATTGAAGCCGAGCTTTTTGAGCGTGTCGATGTCGGATCGGAGCGCTTCGTCCGTGGGCGCGGTGTAGAGGCCGTCAGGCCACCAGCCCTGGTCGAGCGGGCCGATCAGGAAGAGCGGCTTGTTGTTGAGGAAGATGCGATTGAAACCTTCGGCGTCTTTGCGCATTTCCACCTTGCGCATGCCGAAGTAGCTGCGCACCGAGTCGCCGCCCTGGAGCGCGATATCGAGGTCGTATAAGGTAGGCGAATCGGGCGACCAGGGCGCGATCTCCTGGAGCGGCAGGTCGATCTCCTGGTTGGCCTTGCCGGTGATGCGGCCGACCACCCTGCCGCGCAGCCGGGCAGTCGCGGTGAATCCGGAATCGCCGCTCGAGCGAACCGTCAGGCGAAGGCGGCGGCCGTCCAGATCGGGCACCATCGCAAGCTCGCTGACGAACGCGGCAGGCACCGGCTCGAGCCACACCGTCTGCCAGATGCCGGTGACGGCGGTATACCAGATACCGTTGGGGTTGAGCACCTGCTTGCCGCGCGGATTCAGACCTGTGTCGGTGGGGTCCCAGACCGCCACGGCCAGTTCCTGCTCCGCGGAACCGGGCTTCAGAGCGCCGGTAATATCCAGGGTGAAAGGATCGTAGCCGCCTTCATGCTTGCCGGCGGACTTGCCGTTGACGAAGACTTCGGCCTGCCAGTCCACCGCGCCGAAGTGCAGCAGCACGTGTGAGCCGCGCGGGTGCGAAACGGTGAAGGTGCGGCGGTACCAGAGGCGCTGCTCGGGCGTGACCGGGCGCTTCACGCCCGACAGCGCCGATTCCACGGGGTAGGGAACCAGCAACCGGCCGTCGAACTTCCCGGGCCGCGCGGCGTCTCTGGCGGTGATGGCGTAATCCCAAAGGCCGTTGAGGTTGATCCATTTCGCGCGGACCATCTGGGGGCGCGGGTATTCGGGCAGGGCGCTCGCGGCGGTGACCTTCGCAGTCCAAGGCGTGGTGAGCGGATTGTCCGCGGGCTTCCAGTCCGCCGCGGAGCACAGCGAGGCGGCGCCGAGAAGCGCCGCCCAATAGTGCAGTCGCATAGAACGACTAGACTATCGCACTGACATGTCGCGGACGTAGATATCTTTGAAACGCATGTCGCCTTCGCCGCCGGAATGCAACTGGAGCGCGATCCAGCCGTCGGAGGATTTCGGGTTGGGGTCGGTGAAGTCGATGATCTTGATTCCGTTCAGGATGGCGACCATGTGGTTGCCCTCCACCTGGAGCAGGAAGTCGTTCCAGTCGGTGGGACGCATCACCTGTTCGTATTCGGCCGAGGGCCAGGCGATCCAGCCGCGGTTGTCGCCGTAGAGGCCGCCCGTGTGGTGGTCGAGGGTGCGGTCGATCTCGAACTGCATACCCTTGGTGATTTCCACGGTGCCGGGTTTGAACTCGGTGTGGAAGTAGACGCCGCTGTTGCCGTCCTCTTCGCACTTGAACCGGAGGGAAAGCCAGAAATCCTTGTACGGCTTTTCAGTGCGCAGGTAGCCGTATTCCTTGGTCACGCCTTTGCCGTGGATGGTGCCGTCTTCCACCGTCCACTTTTCATTGCCGACCGGAACCCAGTTCGTCAGGTCCTTTCCGTTGAACAGCCGGACCCACTGTTCGTTGGGCAGGGGCGCGCGGTTGCGCGGCACCTGGGCGGAGGCCAGGAAGGGCAAGGCAAGCGCGGCCAGCGGCGCGAGAGTTTTGAATGCAATTCGCATAAGTAGATTGTGCACGGAAGCGTCCAGTGGGACAAGTTCTATCCTGCCAGGATCGCTTCCGCGGCGCGCTTGCCCATGCGGATGCAGTCGGGGATGCCGATGCCTTCATAGGCGTTGCCGGCGAGGTGCAGTCCGGTAAGTGCGGCGGCTCGCGATTGGATCTCGGCGAGACGAGCGGGGTGCCCGACGGTGTACTGCGCCATCGAGCGCGGCCAGCGGGAAATGCGTGTAAAGATCGGCCGGGCGGTCACGCCGGCGATATCGCGCAGGTCCTCCACCACGGCGGCGGTGACGGTCTCGTCCGATTCCGAAAGAATGCCGGCGTCGTCCATTCCTCCGAGGAAGCAGCGCGCCACGATGGTCCCATCCGGCACCCGGTGGGAGAACTTGGTCCCGACCCAGGTGCACGCCACCAGGCGGCGGCGCTCCTTCTTCGGCACCAGAAAACCGAATCCCACGGGCGGCTTCGCGAAATCGGCGGCCCGGAAGCCCATCGCCACGGTCATGGAAGAGCTGTACGGCACACCGCCCAGAAGCTCCGCGAGGCGGGAATCGAGGCCGGCCAGCAGGTTGGCGGCGCTATGCGCTTCGCAGGCCACCACGACCTGGCGGGCCTCGATCCAGCCGCCGCCGGCCTTGATGCGGAAGCCGCTACCCCAGCGCTCGATGGTTTCGGCGCGGACCTGCCGGAGTTCGGCGCGGCCTTCGACCGCCTTGGCGGCGGCTTCTACCATCGCGCCCAGCCCGCCCTTCAACGTGCGGAACAAAGGCGCCGGTGTGCTGCCGTGGTGGGCTTTGGCCCGCACGGCCAGCACTCCGCGCGTCAGGCTGCCGTAGCGGCTGGCGAGCTCCACGAATCGCGGCAGGACGCTCGAGACGCTGAGCTGCGTCGGGTCGCCGCCATAGATGCCGGAGAGAAGCGGCTCGGCCAGGTAATCGACGGCTTCGCGGCCGTAGTGCTCCTCCACGAACTCGGCCACCGACTCGTCACCCGCGCGGGGCGCGGGGGCGCGGAAGAGTTCCATACCCATCCGGATCTTGGTGCCCCAGCTCAGCAGCCCGGTGGTGAGGAGCGGCAGAATCCTGGTGGGCACCATCATCATGAGACCGTCCGGCAGCGGGACCAGGCGGCCGCCCTTGCGCACGAAGGTCACGCGGAGGTGGTCGTTCGAGCCGATGACGTCATCTCCCAGGCCGAGGTCGCGGATGAGGTCGAGCGCTGCGGGCTTGGCGGAGAGGAAGCTGTCAGGCCCGGCTTCGATGGTGCAGCCTTCCACCTGGTCGGTCTGGATCACGCCGCCCAGGCGCGGGCGAGATTCGAGAATGGTGGACGCAGCGCCCCCCTTCGCGAGGTAGTAAGCGGTGGAAAGGCCGGAGATGCCGCCGCCGATGATGACTACGTCAGGCATCGCCTGACCACCTCCCCCAGGGCAGCCGTGAAGCGTCGGCGAATCGTTCAGCGACTCGGGGCGGCGCACCGAAATGCCGCGCGCGGCCGCATAATCCCGAAAATGGATATCGATGTCGTACAGGATCTCGACGTGGTCGCACACAAAGCCGATGGGGGCGATGACCACTTCGGCGACGCCTTCCGCCGCGTAACGGTCCAGGCACGATTCCACCGTGGGGCCGAGCCAGCGGTCGCCGGTCATGCCCTGGCTCTGGTAGGCGAAGTCCCAGGAGTCGAGACCAAGCCGGGAGGCCACCAGCGCCGCCGTAGCGCGGCATTCGCGGTCATAGGGATCATCGGGAGCCAGGGCGCGCTCCGGAAGGCTATGGGCAGTGAACAGAACACGCGCGCCGGACGGGATGATTCTCTCCGCGAATGCCTCGATCAGCAGAGGTTCGTCGTGGTAGCTCCGGGCCCAGCGGATCTCGAAGGGCGGCGCGGTCTCGGCTACTTTCCGCATGTAGAGCCCGATACTCATTTCCGAATACTGGGGAGCCAGGCATACGGCGGCGACCCGGCCGGCTTCGATCCGCGGTACGACATCCTGAATCAGGGGATGCCAGTTGCGCATGGCGAAGAAGACGGGAATACCGAGCAGCCGCGCCAGGGCTTCCGCCTGGGCTCGCGTCCAGCGGAGGAGGGGAGACCCGCCGCCGATCGCGGCATAGCGGCGCGTCACCTCCCCGGTCACCTGGGGATTCGATGGCCTGCCGCCGCGCACGAAGCTCAGGTACGAGTCGACATCCTCCAGCCGTTCCGGCGCTCCATGGGCGAGCAGCAGGACCGCCTGGTTCACGGCCGGAATTCCCGAACCAGCTCCACGACGGCTTTGACGTTCTCAACGGGGGTCTCCGGAAGAATTCCGTGCCCGAGATTGAAGATGTGGCCGGGGCGCGTGCCGGTCCGCCTCAACAGCTCCTGCACTTTCGTGCGCAGTTCCGGCAGCGGAGCGAAAAGAGCCACCGGGTCGAGATTGCCCTGAATCGCGGAGCGGTAGCTGATGTCCATCCAGGCCTGGTCGATGTTGATGCGCCAGTCCACCCCCATCACATCTCCGCCGGCGGCGTGCAACTCACGGAAGAAGCCGGAAGCGCCGGTGCCGAAATGAATGACGGGAACTCCGGTGGAGCGGATGCGCTCGATCAGGGCACGGGAATAGGGGGCGGCGAAGCGCACATAGTCGTCGGAGCCGAGCGCGCCGACCCAACTGTCGAACACCTGGATCGCGCGCGCGCCGGCCGTCACCTGCAGGTGTGCGAACGGCGCCAGCACGTCCACGATCTTGCCCATCAGGCGCCGCCACAGCGTCTCGTCGCTATACATCAGTTTCTTGGTGCGGATGAAGTTGCGCGAGGCTCCGCCTTCGATCATGTAGCTCGCCATGGTGAAGGGCGCGCCCACGAAGCCGATGACCGGAACCTTTCCGGCGAGCGCGCGAACCACCTGCTGGATCGCTTGTCCCACGTAGCCGAGGTCGTCGGTATTGGCCGTGGAGAGCGAATCCACATCATCGGAATTCCGGACCGGATTGTCGATGATCGGCCCTTCCCCGGCGGCGTAGCGGAGCTTCAGGCCCATCGGCTCGATGGGCAGCAGGAGGTCGGCGAAAATGATGGCCGCGTCCACGTCCAGAATCTCGACGGGCTGCAACGTGACAGTCGCGGCCAGATCGGGGCGCTTGCAGATCTCGAGAATTCCGTGCCGCTCACGGATCTGGCGGTACTGCTTCATATACCGGCCCGCCTGCCGCATGAACCATACCGGCCTCACGTCGGTGGGACGGCGCCGGCAGGCGTCCAGAAAACGGCTACTTATTGGAGCCACGCGCATGGCTGATCCATCCTGTCCTCGCAAAAGAAAACGCGAAAATCCTTTGGCTTGTGCCTGGCCGCCCACTCGCGGCCGTTGACGAAGTACGGCTTGGCCCACACTTCGCTATCCAGGGTGCGGGGCGCGATTACGGAAACCGACGCGCTGCCCGTTGCCGGGTATCCGGTGCGCGGGTCCATAATGTGGGCGTAAATGCGTCCTTCCGCCCGGAAAAACTTTTCATAGCTGCCCGACGTGGACATGGACATGTCCTTCAGGAAGACTTCCGCCGCGCTCTTGCGTGTGTTCCACGGATTCTTGATGTCCACCCGCCAGCCCCTCGGCTCGTCCGGCGGAGCGCCCATGCCGTAGATACTGCTGCCGGAACCGGCCACCAGAGCGGTGTGGATGCCGTTCTTCCTCAGTATTTCCACCATCCGGTCTACTGCGTACCCCTTGCCGATGCCGCCGGGGTCGATTTCCACTCCCGGGCGGTCGAACCACACGGTCTGCGCCACCGGGTCGAGGTGCATATGCCGGTAGCCCACCTTGGTCATGGCCGCCTGCACCTCGGCGCGGTGAGGCAGATGGCCCGACCCCTTATAGAATCCCCACACCTTCATCAGCGGGCCTACCGTGATGTCGAACGCTCCTTCGCTTTCCCTGCTGTATTCGGCGCATGCGGAAAGAACCCGGAAGAGTTCGGGTGAAATCTTCATCGGCCCTTCGGCGGCGCGCCGGTTTACTTCGCTCCACTCGCTGTCGGGCTTGTAATTCGACAGGAGATCGTCCAACTGGCGGACCTCGTCAAAGGCGGCGTCGGCCGCCGCTTCCATCCGGATCCGATCGTACCCGTACAGCTCGATCGTATACGTCGACCCCATGGCATCGGCGCTTTTCTCCAGACGGAGGAGTTCCGGCCCCGGCGCCGCAATGGCTGCCGACAGAAACAAACCTACCACAAATTGTTTGAGCCTAGGGCTGATTTTCAGTGCGCCCACGAGATTTTTTCGCCCGTTTCAAAAGAAAATCGATCCGGCTTTCCACGTCCGGGTTGCGGTCCTGGTCGAAATGCAGATCGGGAACATACCTGAGGCTGAGCCTGGTTGCCAGTTCATGGCGCAGGAAAGAGGTGGCGTGCTCCAGGGCGGCCATGGATTGCCGTTGTTCGCGCTCGGTGCCACGGATCGCCACCTTGACATTGGCGTGCCGGCCGTCGGCGCTGACATGGACATCCACCACCTCGACGGCTAAGAGACGCGGATCTTCGGCTTCGAAGCCCACAATCTCCGAAAGCTCTTCCCGGACTGCCTCCGAGACCCGCAATGTGCGCCGTTCGTCCATTTACGCCAGCCATTCCACCGTGCACCCGGCCAGTTCGGCGCCGAGCAGCGCAAAGGCTTCGTCCTCTACCGAGCGCAGAACCTTTTCCGCGTGAGCGTGGTCGGAAGACACCGTGACCGCGGCCACGGCTGCGCGCTGCCAGAGGTCCTGGTGGTCGATTTCCGCCACGGCAACGTTGAACTTATTGCGCAAACGGCTTTTCAGGCTCTCGACCACGTGGCGCTTGTCCTTCAGCGAATGCGAGTTTTCGAGCCGCAGCTCCAGAGTCAGAACACCAATCGCTGCCATCCGATCAGGCGAAAACCTCGGTGGCGACGCGTTCCGTCACGAATGCCTCGATCACGTCGCTCTGTTTTACGTCCGAGTAGTTTTCGAGCGTAATGCCGCATTCCTGGCCGGTTTTGACCTCGCTGACGTCGTCTTTGAAGCGCCGCAGCGAGCCGATCTTGCCGGTATAAACCACCACGTTGTCGCGCAGCAGCCGGACTTCCGACTTGCTGGTGATCGTGCCGTCGCTGACCATGGCAGCCGGCCACATTGCCCACCTTGCTGATGCGGAACGTCTCGCGCACTTCCGCCTTGCCCTTGTAGACTTCCTTGAATACCGGCTCGAGGAGGCCGGTCATGGCGCGCTTGATCTCGTCGGTCAGGTTGTAAATGATGGTGTGCAGGCGGATATCCACCTTTTCCTGCTCGGCAACCGCCTCCGCTTTGCGCTCCGGCCGCACGTTGAAGCCGATAATGATCGCGTTCGAGGCCGATGCCAGCAGCACGTCGGATTCGTTGATCGCGCCGACGCCGGAGTGGATCACCCGGACCTTGACCTTCTCGTTCGAGAGCTTCTGCAGCGTCTCGGTAAGCACTTCGGCCGATCCGCCGACGTCCGTCTTGATGATGATCGGAAGCTCCTTGACCTCGCCCGATTCCATCTGCTTGTGGAGCTGTTCGAGGGTGAGGCGGCTGGATTTCGCCAGCGCGGCCTCGCGCGCCTTCTGGTCGCGGAAGTTGACGATCTGTTTGGCCTTGGCGGTATCGGTCACCACCTGGAAATCGTCGCCCGGCTTCCGGCAGCGATTCGAGGCCGAGTACTTCGACCGGGGTCGAGGGCTCCGCCTTGCGGATCTGCGCGCCGCGGTCGTTCTGCATGGCGCGCACTTTGCCGAATACCGAACCGCAGATGAAGAAGTCGCCGACGTGCAGCGTGCCGTTGCGCACCAGCACGGTGGCGACCGGACCGCGGCCGCGGTCGAGCTGAGCTTCGATCACGGTACCCATGGCCGGGCGGCTCGGGTTGGCTTTGAGATCCTGCATATCGGCCACCAGGAGGATCATCTCGAGCAGCAGATCGAGATGGTCATGGGTTTTGGCGGAGACCTGAACCATGACGGTGTCGCCGCCCCAATCCTCCGCCAGCAGGCCGCGGTCGGCCAGTTGTTGCTTGATGCGCTCGGGCTGGGCGTTGGGCTTGTCGATCTTGTTGATCGCCACGAGGATCGGCACCTTGGCGGCGCGCGCGTGGTCGATGGCTTCGAGCGTCTGCGGCATGACGCCGTCGTCGGCCGCCACCACCAGGACGACGATGTCGGTGACCTTGGCGCCGCGGGCGCGCATGCGGGTGAATGCTTCGTGGCCGGGCGTGTCGATGAAGACGATCTTGCGGCCGTTCATCTCCACCTGGTAGGCGCCGATGTGCTGGGTGATGCCGCCGGCTTCGCGGGCGGCCACGTTGGCTTCGCGGATGGCGTCGAGCAGCGACGTCTTGCCGTGGTCGACGTGGCCCATGATGGTGACCACCGGAGCGCGCTTGAGCAGATCCTTGGCGTCCTCGGCGACCTCCACGGCCTGCATGGCCTCTTCTTCGTAGCTGACGGTAGCGGTGGAAGCGCCGAACTCGCGCGCCACTTCGGTGGCCAGTTTGGAATCGAGCGTCTGGTTGATGGCCACGAAGATGCCGCGGTCCATCAGCTTCTTCATCACCAGGGCGGCCTTCACATCGAGTTTCTCGGAAAGCTCCTTGACGGTGATGCCTTCGGAAATGGTGATCTCGCGGTTGATCGGCGGCGGACCGGTCTCCACATGCCGGCGCTGCGGCCGAAGGATTCTTTCTTCTTCCACGCGCTCGCGCGGCTGCGGGCGGCTGGGCCGCTTGTCGCCGGGGCGGCCGCGAGGCTGTTCCACCGGAGGCGGCGCCAGCCCGGGCTCCATGCGGCCGCGGGATGTCGGATGCTGCGGGCGCGGTCCGGAAGGACGGCCCGGGGCTGGAGCGCCCGGCCTTGCGCCGGTTCGCGCCACCAGCGGCTGGCCGGGGCGGATGGGCCCGCGATAGATCGGTTGTCCGGGAACCGGTGTCGCGGCGGGTTTCGGGATGCCGGGCCTGGGCGCGGTGGGCGCGGCCGGCATGGACGGCCTGGGCGCGGAAAGCTTGGCTGCGAGGTCCGGCCTCGGAGGAACGACCGGACGGGCCGCGGGCTGGCCCGCCAGGGGCTTGGGCGCGGGAGATCCCGGCGCGCCCTGGGGCGGCGGACCCTGCCGGGCTTCCGGACGCCTGGGGGCGATCGACTGCCGCTGAAAATTAGCCGGTGCGCTTCCCGGAGCCGGACGCACTCCTTCGGCGCCTGCCGGGAAGGGCTGCCGCGGACCCGAGAGAACCTGGCCGGGGCGCGGCGGTGTGGCCTGGCCCGGTATGGGACGCGGCCCGGGCACGGTAGGCCGGCCCGGCGCGATCACGGCCGCGGGCGGCATCGGTGAAGGGCTCTGCGGAGCCGGCGCCACGGGGCGCGGCGGTTCCGTCCTGGGAAGCGGTTGATGGGGGCCGACCGGCGGATGGATCGGTCTGCCCGCCAGAGGCGGCCGGACTGGTGCGTGATGCGCCGCGGGGTGCACGGGCGTCTCGGCAGTCGGGGGTTCGGGAATGGCTGTGGCCGTAGGCTGCTCCTCGCTTGATTCGCTCTCCTGGTCCACCGGAGAGATCTCCGGCTCGGCATGTCCAGGGGCATGATGCGCGGGCGGCTCGACCGTCTCCGGCTCTTCGGCGCGCGCCTCCCTTTCGGGCTCCGTCTCTGGCTCGAGGTCCGGCACATCCTGCCCGTAGAGTCTCCGTAACCGTATCGCTACGTCCTCATCGATCGAGCTGGAGTGCGTCTTTTTCTCGGTGACGCCCAGTTCGGGGAGCCGGTCCAGGATTTCGTGAGCCTTGACTTCCAGCTCGCGTGCCAGCTCGTTGATCCGAATCTTCTTCATAGATAAGGCAATCTGCTTCTATCTGACGAGACGCTCCTACTCGCGCCGACGAGGGCCGCCTTCCGGTCCTGGTCCCTCGGACTGATTGTGAGTGGGGGAACCCGCATCTTCCATGTTACCAGACTGCTCGCTGGTTTCTCCGGCTTCTTCCGTCTGTTCCGATCCGGGTTCGAACCGCTCCTCCGGACTTTCGGGGTTATCCGGCGTCTCCGGAGGGTAATTGGTTTCGGTGACTTCCGTTTCGGCCGCTGCCGGACCAGGCTCGAGGTCGAGAGACTGGTCATTCATGCCCTGCGCTTCCGCCAGTTCCTCGAGCGAGGCGTTGGCATCCGGCGGCGGGGGCTCAGCGAAGGACTGTTCCGGCGCCTCGCTCCCCTGGCTTTCTTCGAACTGGCTGTAGTAGGCGTTGACCGCCTGTTGGATGCGTTCCACGACGTCGGGGCCGATCCCCTGGATCTCTTCCAGTTGCTCGGGCGTCATGCTGCCCAGCTTTTCGATGGTGCCCACGCCGGTTTCCAGCAGGCGCTCCACCAGGGTGTCCTGCAGGCCGTAGTCGATCAGGACGGAAACCGGGGCGCCCGGCGCCACCAGGGCGGCCATGGCGGATTCGACTTCCTGGCGCTTCTCTTCCTCGCTCTTGATATCGATCTTCCAGCCCAGGAGCTTGGCCGCCAGGCGCACGTTCTGGCCCTTCTTGCCGATGGCCAGCGAGAGCTGCGAGTCGTCGACGATCACTTCCATGTGCTTTTCGAGCGGGTCGAGAATCGTGATGCGGCTGACCTTGGCCGGGCTCAGGGCGTGGGTGGCGAAAACCACCGAGTCTTCCGAGTACTCGATGATGTCGATCTTCTCGCCGCGCAGTTCGCGGATGATCGACTGCACCCGCATGCCCTTCATCCCCACGCACGCGCCGACGCTGTCCACGTCGCGGTCGCGGCTCTGCACCGCGATTTTCGTCCGCTCCCCGGCCTCCCGAGCGCAGCCGCTTGAATCTGTACGGTGCCGTCGTAGATCTCCGGCACTTCCTGCTCGAACAGGCGCATCACCAGCTCCGGAGCGGCGCGCGAGACGAGCACGCCCGGCCCCTTGCTCGACTTATCCACCAGACGGATGACGCAGCGCACGCGGTCCCCCACGCTATAGCTTTCCAGGCGGGACTGCTCTTTCTTGGGCAGCTTGGCTTCGGTCTTTCCGAGGTCCAGAACGTAATCCGGACCTTCCACCCGCTTGATCGTGCAGTTCACCAGCTCGCCGGTGCGCCCCGAGTACTCATTGAATACCGTCTCGCGCTCGGCTTCGCGGACCTTCTGAAAGATGACCTGCTTGGCGGTCTGCGCGGAAATTCGTCCGAGCGCATCGGTGTTCTTCGGGATGCGGACTTCCGAGCCGATTTCGGCTTCGGGGCTGATCCGCCGGGCCTCGCCGAGGGTCATCTCGTGGGCCGGGTCCTCCACCGCTTCGGCTACCTTCTTGACCGCAAACAAACGGATTGCGCCGGTCTTGGGATCCATCTCCGCCAGATAGTCCTCGTTGGTGCGGTAATGCTTGCGGGCGGCGATCAGCATGGCATCTTTCACCGCGTCCAGCACGATCTGCGGATCGATGCCTTTTTCCTTGCTCAATATCTCGATGGACTGAAAAATCGTTTCCAAAGTACCCTCTTTGTTGCGATTGAGTGTTTCCGGCGGGTTTACCACTCGAACTTCAGATTTGCCTTTTGGACCTGCCCGAATTCGAACCGGACCGTCTTTCCCTGCCCGGCGTCGAGCGCGATGATGCCGTCTTCGAAGCCGGTGAGCGTGCCGTCCCAGTTGCGCCGCCCTTCGATCGGCTCGCGCAGCGTGACCTTGACCTTCTTACCCTGGAACCGCTGGTAATCCTGCAGTTTCAACAGCTTCCGCTCCACACCGGGCGAGCTGACTTCGAGCGTGTAGCGGCCGCCCGGCACGACGTCTTCTACATCCAGTATAGTTCCCACCTGCTGGGAGACCAGCTCGCAATCGGCATGGGTCACACCATCGGGCTTGTCGATCGAAATCCGTACCAGGCGGCTGCCTCCGCCGCCTTTGACTTCCACCTCGACGAGTTCCAGTCCCTCGGATTCGGCCACACGCTGTGCGATCTCTTCGATTTTGGACGCCACTGGTTCCCGCATCGTTCCGAATGTGTCAAATCCAACAAAAAAGTGGGCTTTCGCCCACTGGCTTGGCTCGACACTAAACCTCATTTTAGCGCGTTCGGGGAGAATGGGGAAGCGCCGGACGAAAGAACAACCCTAAAGTACTAAAGAACGCCCACGACGGGGTCGATAGTCACGGTGATGACCGTCGCCGAGCGTCCCGCCTTCTTAATTACCATTGACACCGAGGGTGACAACCTCTGGTCGCATCCGCGAAACATCACTTCTCGCAACGCCGTCTGGCTGCCGAGGTTCCAACAGACCTGCGAGGAGTACGGCTTGATCGCGACTTACCTCACCAACTATGAGATGGCGCGGTGCCCGGAATTTCAGCGCTTCGGCCGGGCGGCGGTGCGGCGCGGGACAGCGGAAATCGGAATGCACCTGCACGCCTGGAATTCGCCGCCGCTGATTCCGCTGACCGACGACGATTTCGGGCGTGCTCCCTACCTGATCGAATACCCGGAGGATGTGATCCGCGAGAAGGTGGTGTACCTGACCGGGCTGCTCCGCCATACGTTCGAAGCGCCGGTCACGAGCCACCGGGCGGGGCGTTTCGGGTTCAACGGCACTTACGCGCGTATTCTCGAAGAGCACGGATACCGCGTGGACTGCTCCGTAACGCCCGGGATCTCCTGGGCTGCGCATGCCGGTGCGTCAGGAGGCGGGCCCGATTTCAGCTCTGCGCCGAGCCACCCCTACTTCCCGGATTATGACGACGTGTGCCGGCCGGGCGCATGCCAACTCCTGGAAGTGCCGGTGTCGGTCCGGCGTTCGGCGCCTTCCTGGCTCGACCCGCTCCGCGCGAGGTTGAAGCCGCGGTCGCTGGCGCGCCGGGCGGTGGAACGGCTATCGCCGGAGCTGGCCTGGCTGAGGCCGAACGGCCACAACCGGGCGGCGATGCTTCGCCTGCTGGACGATGCCGAGGAGCAGGGGGAGAGTCACGTGGAGCTGCTGCTGCACTCGTCCGAACTGATGCCGGGCGGGAGCCCCTGTTTCCGTAGTGAAGGAGCGGTCGAAACACTGTACCGCGACCTGCACGCAGTCTTTAGGGCAAGTCGCGGCCGCTTTCGAGGGATGGCTCTCACGGATTTTGCGGATGAGTACTGCAGCGCCGCGGTTGTCGCGGGAGCCGGCCGGTGAGCCCCCCGGGCGGGCGCGTGCTGGTGCTCGGCAACGACACGCGGGCCTTTCTCAGCGTGATCCGGTCGCTCGGCCGGGCCGGCGTGGAAGTGCATGCGGCCTGGGCCGAGTGCGATTCCCCGGCATTGCGGTCGCGATACATCCATGCGGCACACGAAATCCCGTGCTATTCGGCGCAGAACAAATGCTGGCTGGATGCTCTTTCCCGGCTGTTGCGCGAATCGCGCTTCGATGCGGTGATTCCTTGCCACGACGCGGCTGTGCTGGCGCTCCACCGGCATCGCGGCGAACTGGGCCGGTGGGCTCAATTGTGGATTCCCACCGAGTCCGCGTACGAGTGGTGTTTCGACAAGCGGAAGACGTACGAACTGGCCGAGCGCCTTGCGATTCCCCTGCCGAGGCAGGTCATCGCCGGCACGGTGGCCGCGATCGAGGAGATCGCGGCGAGTTTCGGGATGCCGCTGGTATTGAAGCCCGCCGCTTCGGTTTCGGCGGCGGACCCCGATGTGCGCAACTCGGTGCGCAAGGTGCGCCGGCGCGAAGACCTGGAAACCGTCGCGCGTCCGATGCTCGCGCGCGGCCCGCTTCTGGTGCAGCAGAATTTCGTGGGCTCGGGAGTAGGCGTGGAGGTTCTCTGCCGGGAGGGGGAGATCCTTACGGCCTTCCAGCACGAGCGGATTCACGAGCCGCTCGAAGGCGGCGGCAGCACTTACCGCATGAGTGCGCCCCTCTCCCCCGCGCTTTTGGAGGCGGCGCGGCTCCTGATGAAAGAAATCCGCTATACGGGTGTGGCGATGGCCGAGTTCAAAGTGAACTCGCGCACCGGCCAATGGGTACTGATCGAGATCAACGGGCGCTTCTGGGGTTCGCTGCCCCTCACGATTGCGGCGGGCGCCGATTTTCCGCGATATCTCTACGAGATGATGGCCGCCGGGCGGACCGAATTTCCGCGCGAATATCGGGCCGGAATCTTCTGCCGGAACTGGCGGCTCGACCTGGGATGGCTGCGCCGGAATCTTCAGGCGGATCGCGACGACCCCACGCTGCTCACGCGGCCTCTGTGGAAGGTCGCGCTCGAGCCCTTTCATCTGTTCAGGGAGCACAGCGACACATTCACGCTGGACGATCCGCGCCCCGGCGTCTGCGAAGCCGTGCGGGTTGCCGGGCTCAGACTGCGGCCGGCCGCCTGGACGCTTCCCGGGATGCGGGCGGGAATGAGGCGGCGCGCAGCGGCGGCCGCGCGCAACGCCGTCCGGATTCTGGTGGTCTGCAAGGGCAATATCTGCCGCAGCCCGTTTGCCGAGGCGTATCTGAAGCGGCATGGCGCCGGGCACCTGGAAGTCGAGTCGGCCGGCACCTATCCGGCGGAAGGCCGGGAATCGCCGCCGGCCGCCAGGGAGGCGGCACTCCGCTTCGGGCTGGACCTGGCGGCACACCGTTCCCGCATGCTCACACGCCGCCAGGTGGAATGGGCGGACCTGATTCTGATCTTCGAGCCCGAGCAGGAATGGGCGATACGGGCCTGCCTTCCCGGCGCCGTGAAGAAGGTGCATTATCTGGGCGCACTCACCGAAAATCGCAGCCCGGCGATTCGCGACCCTTGGGGCGGCGACGGGAACGAGTTCCGCTCGGTTTATCGCGAGATTGCGCAGGGAATCGACGCTCTGCTGCCGGCGCCGTCCGGTTCCTTCACGACAGAAGCAGTTCCAGGTCTTCGCGCTTGAGGTCGCGGATGAGGCTGTTATCTTCTCCGAGGATGGCGTCGGCCAGATCGCGCTTGGTCTTCTGCAACTCCAGCACTTTTTCTTCGACAGTCTCGCGAGCGATGAGCCGGTAGGCAAAGACCGGGCGCGTCTGGCCGATGCGGTGGGCGCGATCGATCGCCTGCGCCTCGACCGCCGGATTCCACCAGGGGTCCAGCAGGAACACGTACTCGGCGGCCGTAAGGTTGAGACCCAGGCCTCCGGCCTTGAGGCTGATGAGAAACAGCCGGCAGTCCTCATCGCTTTGGAACGCAGCCACGCGTTCCTGGCGATCGCGGGTAGCTCCGTCGAGATACTCGTAACGGATTCCCGCCCGGTCCAGGCGGCTTCGCACAATCGCCAGCAGGCTCGTGAACTGGGAGAAGACCAGGGCCTTGTGGCCTTCCTCCTGCAGTTCCTGAAGCTGGTCGAGCAGCACATCCACTTTGGCGCTCGGCTCGTGCGCGCGCCTGGGGTCGATCAATCCGGGATGGCACGCGGCCTGGCGAAGCCGCAGCAACGCCTCCAGGACATGCATCTTCGAGCGGCCCAAGCCGTCCCGCTCGACCCGCTGCAACAGCGTCCCTCGATAGTGGCGCAGCAACTCATCGTACTGAGAGCGCTGCGCCGCCTCGAGATCGCAGAAGATCGTCTGCTCGGTTTTTTCCGGCAGCTCGCGCGCCACCTGTTGTTTGGTGCGCCGCAGGATGAACGGGCGCAGCGCTTGCGCCAGGAGCTGGCGGGCCTCCGGGCCGGGGTTCCGGGACAGGCCGCCGCCGAGTTTCAAGACCTTGGATTCGCCCAGCATTCCGGGGTTGAGAAACTCGAACAGGCTCCAGAGCTCGCCCAGGTGATTCTCCACCGGAGTGCCGCTGAGGGCCAGGCGGTGGCGGCCGCGCAGCAGCCGCACGGCCTTGGCGGTGGAGGTCGATGCGTTCTTGATCGCCTGCGCCTCGTCGAGCACCACGTAGTCGAATTCCACCCCGGCCAGTTGCGGCACGTCGCGCAGGAGAGTCCCGTAAGTGGTGAGCACGAGATCGTGCTGCCCGATGAGCGCCGTGTCGCGCGCCATGCCGGTATGTTCCAGAACCCGCAGTTGAGGCGTGAAACGCGCGGCCTCGGCGCGCCAGTTGAACATCAGGGATTTTGGCGCCACCACCAGCGACGGCCCGGCGCCTTCGGTGCGCCGCAACTCGAGCACCGCGAGCACCTGCGCCGTTTTTCCGACCCCCATGTCGTCGGCCAGGCAGCCGCCGAATTCGTAGTCGCGCAGGAAAGCCATCCATCCGAGGCCTTCCTTTTGGTATTCCCTCAGCCGGCCGGCGAAGCCCGGCGGCTGCGGCGCGGGATGCAGGCCCTCGAATGCTCTGAGCCGGGCCCGAGTGCGTTCGAAGATCTCGTCGACGCGGACTTCGGGCTGTGCGGCGAGCAGCGCATCGAGCAGACCGGCCTGGCTGCGCTCGAAGCGCAGATGATCGCTCTGTTTGGAGCCGAGGCCGGCGATCGGCGCGAAGCGTTCGAGCCACTCTTCGGGCAGCAGGCCGAAAGCGCCATCGCCGAGCGGGACCAGGTTATCGCCGCGGCGAAGCGCGGCCAGCAACTGGGGCAGCGCGACCGAGATTCCGTCATAATCCACTTCGCCGTGCAGTTCGAACCAATCGATTCCGGACCGCACTTCCAGGCGGGCCGCTCCCGGCCGGCGGAAGGCCTTACCCTCGGCATCCACGTGCCAGCCCGCGTGCAACAGTTCGCGCACCACTGCCGGCATGGATTTTGCGGCCACCCGCCAGACGGGCCGCGCGCTCTCCTGTTTCAGGCCGAGTTCGGCCAGAGTATCCTGGGCTCCGGCCTCCGCGCCGGCGTCGCGCAGCAGCAGCACCCGCTCATCCGGCAGCCAGAGCCCGCGTTCGCCGGCTCCGGATTCGATCCAGCCGCGGCCGTAGTCGACCAGGAAGCGGGCCTCGAAATGCCGCCCGCCGAACTCCGGCGTCTGGCTGATCCGCAGGCCCAGCCGCGGGGTAACGCGCCTTTCCTCGAACTTCAGATCGTCGTCCAGATCGAGCGGCGGCACCACGGCGCCCGCCAGGAGCATTCCCAGAACGTTATCGCGCTCGTGGTCGGGAAACTTGATGCGCTTCAGCCGGCGGAGTTGGGAGATCCAGGCGAAGGCGCCATGGTCCCGGAGGGGCGCCACACGGCCCGGGGTGAAGACAAAGCCGCCATCCACGATCAACAGCGGATCGTCCAGGCCCAGCCGCTCATCGCCGCGCCGCAAAGTACCGCTGATGCTCCACTGGTCGTGGTCGCCGCGGAGCACGGCCAGCCGGAATTCCCAAGCCTCGCCATCGTCCCAGGCGGAGGGCTGCCGGCCGGAGGGTAGCCTGCCGTCATCCAGAAGGAGCCGTCCGGCCTTTGCCAGGGGAGGAATCACCCGTACCGCCAGCGCCGGACTCAAGACGCGCCGCCGGCTGACGAAATTCGTCGTGGAGTACAGGTACTCCTGGCTGCCGAACAGGGCTGCAATGGTCTCGGCATCCAGAGGGTCGGGTAGGGCGTCGATGTCCGCAGGCAGAAGGCGAAACTCCTTGGGAGCCGACCACTCGCCGTTCTTCTTCCGCGATCGCGAGTACAGGCCGAGAGTCAGCCCGGCGGACGCCTTGGAAGCCATGAGATCAATGACATAGAGGATCTCGAAGTCTCTCGGAAGCCTGGCTCGGGCGGCGCGCTTCTGCGAGACGGCGGTCTGGATCAGCCGCAAGTCGTCCTCCCAGCGCGGGGCGGGCGGAGGCGGGGGCGGGGGCAGGTAGGCCGCTCCGTCATCCGGCTCGTCGTCGGGGTCCAACCCCAGCAGATTCAGACTCTTGACGGCGAGTGCGTCAGTCAGCAACGCGCGCCGGTCCGCTTCGAGGACAACGGCAAAGATGTGCTTGCACGGTCCGGCATCCTGGTAGAAGGGACACGTGCACGAAACCACCAGGTCGCTATCGTTCAGATATAACTCGACATGATAGACGCGGCTGCCATAGACCGCGGCTTCGAGACGCTGGGCATCTCCCTGGATAACGTGCACCGCCCCTCGGAAAAACAGCTCGCGCCCGAGAATTGCAGACTTCTGACGAAAGTGGAACGCCAGTCTGGAGGCTAGCAGCATGGAAAGACCCATTCTAGCGGCTAATCATGCGCCGCCTGCCATCAGCGGGGTATCAGAAGCAGTAGACGGACGGGCCAGGCGACCCGCACTACCAGTCCGAAACCGCACAAAGTAACTTGTTCGAGCGATTGGGTCCCGCCGCACGAGCGTACTAGTCTGAAGGTGAGGGTTGTTATGCCCGCTGTCATCATACAAACAAAAAACCAGGCCGGTGAAAAAACCGAGCCGGAATCATCCATTCAGGATCCCAGACCTCCTGTGGCAGGCTTCGGTTGTGTTTATCTCGCTTCCTCGGCTCGCGAAGCCGAACTTGTATCCTCACTGGTGGAGTCGGAACAGGTCCGTATCTATCACGCGATTTCCCTGGACGATGCGGAATCCAAGCTGAAGCTGACCCGTTCCCGCGTCCTCTTGAGCAACACCACCTTCCGGAGAGGCAACTGGAAGGATGCACTCGAAATGTCCTTTCGGATTCGTCCGCAGGCCGCTATGGTGGTGGCTTCCCGGCTCGCGGACGAGAAATTATGGCTGGGCGTGCTCGAACACGGAGCGTACGATCTGATTCTGAAGCCATTCCAGGCCGCCGAACTTTGCCGGGTGCTGCGCAACGCCCACAACCACGCCATTTCGGGTGGTTTGCGCCACATGACCGCCTGATCGGAAAGGCCGCAGGCGGCGCTTACTGCTGGCTCCCGTTGATCTTCTGGCCGGCAATCGTGTACTTCAACTCGCCCATGCGGAACGTGAATAGCGGACCGAACACGGCAGCCAGGCGGGCGGCGAGACCGGCGCCCAAGCCCTGATACTTCCCGAGGAAGACGGCGCGGGCGAGTAGGAAATCGGCGCGTTCGATTGCCGTGTAAGCCGGGCGGCCCTCGTGGCGCACGCGAGCTTCCGGCACCAGCAGGATCTTGCGGCCGGCGCGGCGGATTTGCATCGCGAGGTCGGCATCGGCGCCGAACTGGCCGTAGCGCTCGTCGATCTGGCGGATTGCCTTAATGTAAAACACGCGCGCCATCAGGGCCGCACCCCTCGGGTAGTCGACAGGCACAGGCTGGCCGCCCTCCGGCCCGGCGCAGCGCCATTCTCCAGTGGGCGGGAACGCGCCGAGCTGGGGAGCGGGGCGCCCCTCGGCGTCGACCAATAGCGGGCATACGGCGACGGCTTCGTTGTTGGCGTCCAGCGCTTCGGCGAGCCGCGCGACGGCGCCGGGCTCCAACTCGGTGTCCGCATGCAGGAACAAAACATACGGGGAGTCGGCCGCGCGCCAGCCGATGTTCCAGGCCTTCGTCAGCCCGAAGTTCTTGGGGAGCTTGATCCATTGAAGGGTAGGGAAACGGCTCTCCAACTGGGTGCTCCCATCCCGCGAGCCGTTGTCGACGACGATCACCTGGTAGCCGGCGCGGCCTTCCGAGGCGGCGATCGATTCCAGGCATCGCTCCAGATGCTGCGCCTGGTTATGCGAAACCACGACCACCGACACGCGGGGGAGCTTCTCTTCCGGTTCCTGATTGCCTTTGGGCGTCAAGTCCATAGCATAACTCGGGGCGGGCACACCGGGACGCGCCATGCAACCCTACTCTGCAGTGGTGCTAATCTAATCTGCGGAGGAACCTGATGATCGTCGGAGTTCCGAAAGAGATCAAAGACCACGAAACCCGCGTGGGGCTGGTGCCCAGCGGGGTGACCGCCCTGCGCGAGGCAGGTCACGAAGTGTTGGTAGAGACACACGCGGGCGAGGGCAGCTCGATCACGGACCGCGAGTACATGCAGGCCGGCGCACATATTCTGGAGAGCGCGGCCGAGGTGTGGGGCAAGGCCGGCCTGGTAGTAAAGGTCAAAGAGCCGCAGCCCGCCGAATACGCTTACTTTCGGCCGGGCCTGATCCTGTTCACCTACCTGCACCTGGCGCCGCTGCCGCAGTTGACGGACCGCCTGCTGGACGCTCGGGTCAACGGCGTGGCCTACGAAACGATCGTGGAGAGCGACGGCTCGCTGCCCCTGCTGACGCCAATGAGCGAGGTGGCCGGGCGCATGTCGGTGCAGGTGGGCGCGCAGTACCTGGAAAAACCGAACGGGGGCCGCGGGATCCTGCTGGGCGGCGTGCCGGGCGTGGCGCCGGCCAACGTGGTGATTCTGGGCGGAGGGATTGTGGGCACCAACGCCGCCAAGATGGCGCTGGGGCTGGGCGCGCACGTTGCGATGATCGACCGAAACCTGAACCGGCTGCGCGAGTTGGACGACATCTTCAACGGACAGTTGGTGACGCTGGCTTCCAATACGTGGACCATCGGCGAGAACTTGAAGACGGCCGACCTGGTGGTGGGCGCGGTGCTGATTCCGGGCGCGTCGGCGCCCAAACTGGTGCGCCGGGAGATGATCGCCACGATGAAGCGCGGAGCGGTAGTGGTGGATGTGGCGATCGACCAGGGCGGCTGCTTCGAGACCTCGCACGCCACCACGCACACCGAGCCGGTTTACATGGTGGACGGCGTATTGCACTATTGCGTATCCAACATGCCGGCGGCGGTGCCGCACACTTCCACCCTGGCCCTGACGAACGCGACCTTTCCCTATTTGATGGAACTCGCGAACCGCGGGCTGGAGGCCGCCTGCGAGCACAACCCCGGATTGCGCGACGGCGTGAACACCTATAACGGCTATGTAACGCACAGCGGGGTGGCGGAATCGCAGGGCCGGCAGTGGCGCCGGCTGGCAACGGTGGAGTAAGCTCGCACTATGCCGACCGCGGAGCAGCTAGAGGGACGCCCGCTCACCGCCCTCAGCGAGGAAGAGCAGTTCTTCCAGGCTACCGTTCGTAAATTCGCGCGCGAAGAGATCCGGCCGCACGTGCGCGAGATGGACGAGGCCGGCGTCTTCCGCAAAGACATCATCCGCCAGTTCTTCGAAATGGGGCTGATGGGGATCGAGATCCCGGAGGAGTACGGCGGACAGGGCGGCAGCTTCTTCCAGGCGATTCTGGCGGTGGAGGAACTCTCCGCGGTCGACCCTTCGGCGGGCGTGATTGTGGACGTGCAGAACACGATCTGCAACAACGCGCTGCTGCGATGGGCAACGCCGGAGCAGAAGGCGAAATACCTGCCGCGGCTGGCGGCGAATACCGTGGCGTCATACGCCCTTTCGGAGGCGGGATCGGGGTCGGATGCATTCGCCATGGCGACGCGGGCCGAAGACCACGGCGATCACTTTCTGCTCACGGGCCGGAAGCTGTGGATCACCAACGCGGCGGAGGCCGGATTCTTCCTGCTGTTCGCGAACGCCAACCCGGCGGCGGGCTACAAAGGCGTGACGGCGTTTCTGGTAGAGCGCGGATTCCCGGGCTTCCAGGTGGGAAAGAAGGAAGACAAACTCGGGCTGCGAGCGTCTTCGACCTGCGAGTTGATCCTGGACAACTGCCGTGTGCCGCGCGAGAACCTGATGGGTACGCCGGGGCAGGGGTATAAAATAGCAATTGAGACGCTGAACGAGGGAAGGATCGCGATCGGCGCGCAGATGATCGGGCTGGCGCGAGGGGCGCTGGAGCACGCCACCGCGTACGCGCGGGAGCGGAAACAGTTCGGCAGGCCGATCGGAGAGTTTCAGGGCGTCCAGTTCGAACTGGCGAAGATGGCGACGGAGATCGAAGCGGCGCGGTTGCTTGTGTATAACGCGGCACGGCTTCGCGACTCGGGGATGCCGTTCCTGATGGAAGCGGCGATGGCCAAGTACTACAGCTCGGAAGTGGCGGAGAAGGCTGCGTCGAAGGCCATCGAGGTCCATGGGGGCGTGGGAGTTACCAAGGATTATCCGGTCGAAAAGCTGTACCGGGATGCGAAGATCGGACGGATCTACGAAGGCACCAGCAATATCCAATTGCTGACCATCGCGAAGAAACTGTTGGGCAAGTGAGTTCGTCTCACCAATGAGGGACACATGCGAGGAATCGTTCTTTCGGCCGCGCTAGCCGCGGTGTGTGCGCCTGTCTGGGCGGCCAGCGCCGCCGGCGATAGCGTCAATCCGGAACAGATCATACAGAAGTTCGCCGCCAAAGAGGCGCAGTTCGCCGAGGCAAGGAACAACTACACGTACCGGCAGTCGGTGAAACTGGAGGAACTGGACCCCAGCGGCAACCCGACCGGCGGAAAGTGGGAACTGGTGGAAGACATCATTTTCACTCCCGAGGGCCGGCGAATGGAGAAGGTTGTGTACGCCCCGGTGCAGACCCTGCGGAACATCCTGCTGACGCCGGAAGACGAGCAGGACCTGCGCAACGTGCAGCCGTTCGTACTGACCACGGCGGAGATTCCGGAGTACGACATCGTGTACCTGGGGCGGGAGAAGGTCGACGAGATCGGAACCTATGTGTTCTCGGTGAAGCCCAAGAAGCTGGTGCAAGGCAAGCGGTATTTCGAGGGCCAGATCTGGGTGGACGACCGCGACCTCCAGATCGTCAAGACTTACGGCAAGGGCGTGGGCGTGATCAAGCGCGGCGGCGACAACCAGTTCCCGAAGTTCGAGACCTACCGCGAGCAGATCGACGGCAAGTACTGGTTCCCGACGTACACGCGGGCGGACGATACGCTCCATTTCAAGAGCGGCGAGAACCAGCGCATCCGCATGATCGTGAAGTACCAGGATTATAAGAAGTACGAGGGCAAGTCGACGATTCATTACGGCGAAGTAGTGGACGACAACAAGACGACGCCGCCCACCAAGAAGCAGTGAACGGCGCCACGGAAAAGTTGTTCACCGCCGGGACGCCGGGACGCCGGGAGAATCGCGGGCCGGGTGGATTCTTGCGGGTCGCGATGGCCGTGCTGGCGCTGGCCGGGGTGGGGTGTGGTTCTTCCTCGACCGAAGCCGGGGGAATCAAAGACTATGGCTACGAAGTGGTCCATACCTACCCCCATGACCCGCACGCCTTTACCGAGGGTCTGTTCTACCTGAATGGATTTCTCTACGAGGCGACGGGCCTCGAAGCGCAGTCGTCGGTCCGCAAGGTAAGACTCGAGACCGGTGAGGTGGTGCAGCAGCATAACCTGCCGGAAGCCTATTTCGGGGAAGGCATCGTGGCGTGGAAGGACCGCCTTCTGCAACTCACCTACACCACGCAGGTGGGCTTCGTTTACGATCTGTCCACGTTCGGTCTCAAGAGCCAGTTCTCGTACCCGGGCCAGGGTTGGTCCATGACTACGGACGGAAAGCGCATCATCATGGACGACGGAACACCCGAGATCCGCTTCTGGAATCCCGAGACGCTGCGCGAGACGGGCCGCATCCGTGTGACGGCGGACGGCGAGCCGGTCTCGAACCTCAACGAGCTCGAGTGGGTGAAGGGCGAGATCTTCGCGAACGTCTGGCACACGGACCGCATCGCGCGAATCGACCCGGTGAGCGGAGCAGTTCGCGGGTGGATCGATCTCAACGGGCTGCTGGACCCGGCCGACCGGCTTCCGGGCAACGAAGGCGCCGAACAGGTGCTGAACGGAATCGCCTACGATGCCAAGGGAGACCGCCTGTTCGTGACGGGAAAGTACTGGCCGAAGCTATTCGAGATTCGACTGGTGAACCGAAGCGGAGCGCGCTGAGCGGTCCGTTCCGGCCAGGACGTCGCGCACCTTGGCGGCCAGGGCATCGATCTTAAACGGCTTCTGGATGAAATTGGCCCCCTGCCGCGAGTCGGAGGGCCAGGAGAGCACCTCGTCCGAGTATCCGGACATAAACAGCACCCGGATGTGCGGCTGGGACGAGATCACGCGGGAAGCCAACTCCGTGCCGCTCATTTTGGGCATCACGACATCGGTGAGCAGCAGGTCGAACCGTAGGGCTGCGCATTGGGCCAGGGCTTCTTCCGCGTCACAGGATTCGACCACACGGTAGCCGCATTCCCGCAGCAGGGTCGCCGCAAAGCGCCGGACCTCGGCCTGGTCTTCCACCAGCAGGATCGTTTCCGTGCCGCGTACGGGCGCGCAAAGCGGGAGATTTCCGGCGGCTGCGCGCTTCGCCTGCACCGCCGGCAGATAGACATGGAAGCAGGTTCCCGCTCCGGAGCTGGTTTCCACATCGATGTGTCCGCCGCTTTGCAGGACGATGCCGTGAACCGTAGCGAGGCCCAGCCCGGTACCGTGGCCAATGTCCTTGGTCGTAAAGAACGGCTCGAAGAGATGCTGGCGAACCTCGTCATCCATGCCGGTCCCGGTGTCCCGCACGGAGACTCGTACGTACGGGCCCGGACGGACCTCGGCGCTGCAGTGAGGGCAAATCTTCTCCCAAACGGTACGGCTGGTTTCGATGGTCAACATGCCACCCTGCGGCATGGCGTCGCGCGCGTTGACGGCCAGGTTCATTACGACCTGTTCCATCTGGTGCCGGTCGGCGAGCACCGGTTCCAGCGCCGGAGCCAGCCTGGCGACGATCTCGACGTCCTCTCCCACCAGCGGGCGGAGCATCTTCTCCATGTCGGCGACCATTTCGTTGAGGTCGATCAGGTCGGGCTTCAAGACCTGTTTCCGGCTGAAGGCGAGCAACTGGCTGACCAGGGCGGCGGCCCGTTCTCCGGCTTTGAAGATCTCGGTGATGCGTGCACGCAGAGGGTCCCCCGGGCTCATCAGATCGAGGACCGCCGCGGAGTAGCCGTTGATTACCGTCAGGAGGTTATTGAAATCGTGAGCGACTCCGCCGGCCAGACGTCCGATGGACTCCATCTTCTGGGCCTGCAGGAACTGAGCCTGCAGGCGCGCCTTCTCGATTTCGGCAAGCTTGCGTTGCGTGATGTCCTCGACCATGGTGAGGAGATAGGTGGTCTGGTTGGCGGAATGACGGAGCGGTGTCACGGTGAGATGGGCCCAGACGACACCGCCGTCTTTGCGGACATAGCGCTTCTCGGTTTCGTACCGGCGAGTCGATCCCTCGGCGACACGCCGGATGTTCTCCTCGGTGATGGCGAGGTGATCGGGATGGGTCACCTCGAAGACGGATTTGCCGGTCAACTCGCGTTCCGCGTAACCGAGCATGCGGCAGAAGGCCTCGTTGACCTGCAAGTAGCGGCAGTCGAGACTCACCATAGCGGCGCCGATGGGGGCCTGGTCGAAGGTGAGGCGAAGCCGCGCTTCGTTTTCCTGCAAGGCTCTCTCGACCAGGATGCGGTCCGTGATGTCGCTGAACACGCCGACGGTACCGGAAACGCGGCCCGAATCGTCGAAATACGGGGCGGCGGAGACCAGAATGGTCCGCCGGGCCCCATCGCCCTCGCGAATGATCTCGAGTTCGTACTGGCTCCGCTTGCCGGCGCGGCGGTCTTTGGTCTGCTCGCTCACGAGGAGGCGGCTTTCGGGGGTCAGAAAATCGTAGAGGGAGCGAGAAGTCAACCCGCCGGCGGGCACACCGAAGATTCCGTCCCCGGCATGGTTCGTGAGGAGAAAGCGCTCCTCCAGGTCAACGATCCCGATTCCTTCGTTCTGATTTTCCACCAGGAGCCGGAAGACCTTTTCACGGGCCCTTAAAGCCAGTTCCTCGTCGTACCGGCTGGTGACATCCGTTACGGTGGAGACCACGCCGTAAGGGACAGCCTCACCCGGGCGAAGCAGCGGCACCGAATTCATGGAGATCCAGGTGACCGCCGCGCCTCCCCGGCGGATGCCCATGACCGGGGAGCTATAGGGCTTCGCCGTTCGCAGGGCCGCGGTCGCGGGATG
This sequence comes from Bryobacterales bacterium, assembly GCA_963778675.1. GTDB lineage: Bacteria > Acidobacteriota > Terriglobia > Bryobacterales > Bryobacteraceae > CAWCDJ01. Next base: position 904,009 of record CAVZVI010000011.1, on the reverse strand, counting down.
TTCCAGAGCCGGAAGAGAAGCGCAGTCTTCGTCCGCTGATTGCTCGGGCGGAACGGGAAAGGCCGAGCGGAAGGACTCATCTACCGGCTTTCCCAGAATCCTCTCGGCGCTGGGATTGTGAAAGACGACCCGGCCGTTGGAGTCCTGATAAATGACGCCCTCCGCCAGGGCGTCCAGGATGGGTCCGTATGTCTGCGCAAAATCATCCTGCGCCGGTTGGGACTCACCCGGGCGTGTCGGTCCCGTCTTCATGCCTGTTTCATGTGTCGAATTCCGTGCCTACGACTCTCTAGTTTAGGCGCCACCGCCCGAATCCGTCCAGGGCGTGGCTGGTCCGCCCAGTATACACTGAGTCGCTCCGCGTCCGGGCGCAGGCCCTACCGAATGCGGATGCCCTGCACATCGAGCGTCTGGGCCGTGGCGCGGTCCACGTTGGCAAGGGACTCGGCATAGTCGGCACGGGCGCGGACTTCGCGGCTGCGGGCGTTGATGAAGTCCGTCTGGCGCTGCAGAACCAGGAAGACGGTGGAGGTGCCGGCCTGAAACTGGCGCTGCTCGCTGGAGTACTGCTCCTCGGCCGATTGGCGGGCGATGGTGGCGGCTTCCAGACGCGACTGGGCGGTGACGGCCGCTTGCAGGGCGTTGCGGACGTCGGCTTCGATGGCCATCTCCACCTGGTCGCGGACGGCGCGGAGGCGGCGCCCCTCAGCGGCGCTGGTTGCCACCTGGGCCTCGGCAGTGCGGTTGCGCAGCGGCAGGCTGAACTGTACGCCGATCTGCGCGCTGGGGAAGTTGCCGGCAGCCAGGTTGCTCAGCGACTGGCCGTAGGTGCCGACGAACAGCGTTGGCAGCGAAGGAAGACCGCCCGGCAGAAACTGTGAGAACGGATTGGAGCCGATCGGGACGGGCACGCCGGAAAGGCCGGTGGCACTGAGGTTGGCGAAGGCGTCGATGCGGGGACGCGCCTGGTTGCGGCTGAGCCGCTGGTCGAACTGGTTGATCTCGATCGCGATGACGCTTTCGGAAAGCTCGGGCCGCTTCTGAAGCGCCTGCTCGACGGCTTCGGGAACGGAGGGCAGAATGGTGGGCCGGGGCTCCGGGGTTTCGGTGACGATGGCGTTGGCCCAGAGACGGTCGGACCGGTCGGGGAGCATCATGGCCTTCAGGTTGTTTTCCGCCTGGGTGACCGCCTGTTGCGCGGCGAACATGGACTGCTGGAAGGTCGCCACCTGAGTTTGGGCGGCAACCACGTCGACGGGGGCGAGAATGCCCTGCTCGGCCTGGCGGCGGTTGCTCTCGTACTGGCGTTCGGCGAGCTGGACGGCCTCGGTCTGCACGTCGAGATTACGGCGGGCGTAGTCCAGGTCCCAATAGGCGGCGATGGCGCGGTTGACGGTCTCGATGAGACGCTGGCGAAGCTGCTCCGAACTCATCTGGCGGTTGCGGACGGCGACGTCGATGCTGTGGCGCGCCTCGTTGTAGCGCAGGCCGCGGTAGAGAGGCTGGGTCAAGTTCAGATTGAGTGAAGTAGGGTACTGCGGGTTGAGCGTGAGGAACTGGCTGTCGGTGGATTGCCGCGAGTTGACGAAGTTGAGCGAATAGGATCCGCCGAACCAGGGCGCGAGTCCGCTCACCTGCGGAGTGTAGCTCCACTCCTGCTGCGTGAGCCTGCCGGTGGAGCTGCCCCCGAGAATGGAGGCGACCGGCGTCACGGCCCGGGTCCGGTAAGCCTTCAGGCCGATCACCGGGTCGTAGACCCCCTGCGCGCCGGTGACGCCGTACCCGGCCTCCTCGCGCAGGATGCGCGCGATGCGGATATCGGGGTCGTTGGCCAGCACGCGCCGGATGACGTCGGGGAGGGCGAGGGGTGTTTCACCCTGGATGCCGATGCGGGGCTGAACCTTGACCTCCTGCAGCGGCTGTATGCGGGCCTGGCCGTAGAGGGAAGAGACGAGCGCGGCGGTAACCGCGGCCGCCTTCTTCAGGCGCGAACGAATTCCGGCGAAGAGACGGACCTCCCCGAGGTCTTCCCATAGCGAATAGAATACCGGCACAGCGAGCAGGGTTAGCAGCAGGCATAGCGTCTGTCCGCCGACCACCAGCACGCCGATCGAACGGTTGGTGGCGGCGCCGGTGCCGCGGGAGATCACCAGCGGGGACATACCCGCGACCAGTGCGACGGTGGTCATCAGGATCGGCCGTAGCCGGTCGCGATTCGCCTGGATGATGGCTTCGTAACGCTGCATTCCTCCGGCGCGCAGGCCGTTGGTGTGATCGATCTGGAGAATCGCATTCTTTTTGACGATGCCGAACAGGAGCAGCAGGCCGAGGCCGGAAAAGATGTTGACGGTCTGGTGGGCGATGAGCAGCGAGACAATCCCGAACGGCACGGCCAGCGGCAGGGTGAGCAGGATCGTGACGGGGTGGATGAACGATTCGAACTGCGCGGCCAGCACGATGTACATGAAGATGAACGTGAGCGAAAACGCCAGCATGAAGTAGTAGCCGGTGCGATTGAGCTCCTTGGACGCGCCGGTCAGGCCGGAGCGGTAATCCGGGTCCATGTGGAGGTCCTGGCTGAACTGGTTCAACTGTGCGAGGATGGCGGCCTGCGAACCGCCCGGCAGCACGTTGCCGGTCAGCGTCACCTGGCGCTGGCGGTTGATGCGGTTGATGGAGGAGGGGCCGGCGCCGGGGTGCATGCGCACGACCTCATCGAGGCCGACCGAGCCGACCTTGGATGAGGGTACGGTGAGGCGCGACAACGCCTCGGCACTGCCCCGGAACGCCTCCTGCGCGCGCACCACGACGTCGTACTGATCTTCTCCGGCGTTGTAAGTCGAGGCTGTCTGGCCGGCTACAAGAGTGTTGAGCGCCTGCTCGATATCCATTACGGAGACTCCGAGATCGGCGGCGCGCGCGCGGTCGATATCGAGGCGGACCTCCGGCTTTCCGGCGCGGAGAGTGCTATCGGCGTCGGCCAGCGTGGGGATGGTCTTCATCTTCGCCAGGAGGGCGGCCGAGTATGTGGCCAGCTTGTCGAGGTCGGGGCCCTGTATGTAGTACTGAACGTCGGCATTGCTCTGGTTGCCGCCGACGCTGCTGACAATCTCGACGCCTGTGTGGATGTCGGCCGGGTAACTCTTCAGGAGATCGCGGGTCTTCTGCATGATCTGCTGCTGCGAAAGAGCGCGCTGATCGACATCGCTGAGCTTCACGTAGATCGCGGCGTTATTGACCGACTTATCGGCGCTGCCCCCGGCGGTCATCAAGGTGTGGGAGACGCCGGGAATGCGGCGCACTTGCTGCGCGATGCGTTCGGCCAGGTTGGTGGTGGCGGCCAGGGAGGAGCCCTCGGGCGTCCGCACCAGGACGTTGAACTGCGACTGGTCGTCCTGGGGCAGGAAGTTCTTCCCGACGAACATGAACAGGGGCACGATGCTGAGAATGACCCCCACGCACAACCCGAGGACGATCTTCCGGTGCGCCATGGACCAGCGCAGCATGGTGGTGTAGTGCGTGTCGAGGAAGCGGAAGAGCGGGGATTCCTTGGATGTGTGCCCGGAAGGCTTGTGCCCGGGGCGCTTGATGAAGCGCGAGCAGAGCATGGGAGTGAGGGTAAACGACACCAGCAGGGAGACGGCGATGGCGAACGCCGACGTGAAACCGAAGGAGCTCATGAACCGCCCGACGATGCCGCCCATGAAGCCGACCGGAAGGAACACGGCGAGCAGCGAGAGAGTGGTGGCCATGACGGCGAGGCCGATCTCCTTGGTGCCCTGGATGGCAGCCTGGAAGGGCGGCATATCCTTTTCCTCGATGAAGCGGTAGACATTTTCGAGGACGATGATGGCGTCGTCAATCACGATCCCGACCATGAGGGTGAGCGCCAGCATGGTGATCTGGTTGAGCGTGAAACCCATGGCGGCCATCAGGGCGAAGGTCGAGATGATCGACGTGGGGATGGCCACGGCGGCGATCAGGGTGGTGCGGATATTGGCCAGGAAGAGAAAGATGATGATGGCCGCGAAGATGCTGCCTTCGATGAGGTGGCGTTTGATGTTGTCGACGGCGGCCTTGATGAACACCGACTGGTCGCTGATCACCTGGGCATGGACGTCCTTGGGCAGAGTGGCCTCGATGGCCTTGAGCCGCGCGTTGACCTCGTCGGCGGTGGCGACCGTATTCTCGCCGGACTGCTTCGCCACGACCAGGGTTACGCTCGGAACGCCGTCGAGGCGCGCGGCGCTGCGCGGTTCCTCGTAGCTGTCCTCGGCGGATCCGATGTCCCTGACGCGAATCACCGAGCCATTGCGGTTGGCAATGGTGACGTCGTTGAACTGCGCGACATCGGCCACCCGGCCGGTGGTGCGGACCGTCAACTCCCTGGCTCCGGCATTGAGATTGCCGCCGGGAAGCTCGAGGTTCTGGGAGCGCAGCGCGTTGAAGACGTCGTTGACCGTGAGGTTGTAGGCGCGCAGGCGGTCGGGATCGACCAGGATGTGAATCTCACGCTGGGCGCCGCCGAGGATGGTGATTTCGCCGACGCCCTTGGTGTTCTCGAGCTTCTGCTTGATCTGCTTGTCGGCGATCAGGGTGACGTCCCGCAGGGACCGCGGCGCCGAGACGGCGATCTGCAGGATGGGAGTGGCGTCGGGGTCGAACTTCTGAATCACCGGCTGCTTGGCGGTCACCGGCAGGTTGGGCACGATCAGGTTGACCTTGTTCTGCACTTCCTGCGCGGCGACATCGCCGTTCTTGGCGAGGAGGAAGGTGATGATGACCAGCGATTGGCCTTCCGAAGAGGTCGAGCGGACCTCGTCCACCATACTGATCGTGTTGACCGCATCCTCCACTTTCTTCGTGATCTCGGTTTCGATCTCTTCGGGAGAAGCGCCGGGGTTGGCGATCGTGACCAGCACGGTGGGAATGTCGACCTTCGGGAAGAGATCGACGCCGAGCGAGAAGTAGGAGAAGATGCCCACCACCACGAGGGACAGAATCAACATCGTGGCAAAAACGGGCCGCTTTACGCAGAGTTGGGCTAATGCATGCATGTTGTGTCCTGACCCGCCCGGTTAGGAGCGCGGCTCTGTGACGGGAGCGCCGTCGTATAGCTCGGGAAGGTGGCTGGTCGCGACCGCTTCGGATCCGGTGAGGCCGGACGTTATGCGGATCGCGTCGCCATCGATATCGCCGACCGTCACTACGTGCAGCCGCGCGGTTCCCTTGTCAATGGTAAAGAGCTGCCAGGAATCGGTAGTCTTGTCGCGCAGGACGGCGGCACGGGGAACGAAGACGGCGTTCTCGCCGCCGGGCAGCAGAACGTTGGCGGTGGCAAACATTCCGGGGCGCAGGGCGGCGGCGGAGTTGTCGAACCGGGCTTCGACGATGAAGATGCGGGAATTGGGATCGACCGAGGGATTGATGGCGGTGACCTTTCCCTGGAAATCGCGGCCCGGGTAAGCGGCCACCCGGGCGACCACCGGCATGCCGATCTTCACGCGGGAGGCGCGCTGCTCGGGCGTTTGCAACTGCAGCTTGAGGGTGCCCATGCGGACGATCGTGGCGATCTTGTTGGTCAGAGCGACGTACTCTCCGGCGGCCACCGGACGGGCGGTGATGAAGCCATCGAAGGGAGCGTGGATGGTCGTATCGGCAAGGCCCTTCTCCGCCTGGGCAAGGGCGGCGCGCATCGATTCCAGGCCGGCCTGGGACGTTTCCACCGCGCCCCAGCTCTGGCGGGCCCCGTTGAGGGCGGCTTCGTACTGCTGCCGGGCGGCGTTTGCCTGGGCTTCGGCGGTCTCCTGCTGGGTGCGCACCTTTTCGAAAGCCGAGCGGGAGACGTCGCCGGTGGAGACGAGGTTTTCGTACCGCTTCGCGTCGGCGGCGGCCTGCCGGGCCTGGGCCTGCGCGGATTCGTAGTTGGCGCGGGCGGCTACCACCTCGGGAAGGCCGGCCGGGTCGAATTTGCCGGAGCCGTTCCAGCCGATGCGGGACTGCGACTGGCGAAGCCCGGCGGTGGCCTGATCGAGCTGGGCGCGTGCCTGGTCGAGCTTCAGTTGGGCATCGCGATGATCCAGCTCGCAGATCACCTGGCCCTGCTTGACGAAGTCACCCACGTTGACGGGGGTGGCGATGACCCGGCCGGCGACGGGCGGCGCGATGTCAGACGTTTCGTCGGCGGCGAAAGTGCCGGTTTCTTCGAACGCGGCGGGCACATTGCGAACGGCGGCGCGAGCGGTTGAGACGGCGATCTTTTTAGGACCGGCGGCGGGTGCTGCCGCCAGTTCCTTTTGGGAAGAGCAGCCGGCTGCGAACGCGACGGAAATAAGGATGGCGATGAGTGCAAGTCGCTTCATATCAAGTCAGGCTTTCGTAGGAGCGGGCTTTACGCCCTGCATCATGATTCGGGTGAATGCCTCGATGACGGCGTCATCGGAGATGTCACAATCGAACCCAAACATCTGGGTCATCATCGCGTAGTGGGTGGCCATGCCGGCTATCCCGGAGAGAATGGCGCCTGCGGGTAGTTGCGCGAGAGCTCCTTCGCTCTGGCGGCGAAGAATATAGTCGTTCAGAAGCTCGAAAACCGGGATGGAGAGAGCGCGGTGATGGGCCAATCCCTGCTCGTGGCCTTCGAGGGCGGCGAAGAGGACCACGCGATGGCCCCGTGGATCCTTGCGGTGGGCGTTGATGATTGCGGTGGCTATGGAGCGGAACAGGCCCTCGTCGTCGGATCGCGCCATGCACGCCTTGGCTGTCGCCAGCCAGGCTTCGAAGTGGCCGCATTGCTGCTGGTAATCGAGCACTCCGGTATAGAGCGCCTGCTTATTGGGAAAATGCCGGAAGATGACGGCTTCGTTGACACCAGCCGCCGCGGCGATTTCTTTCGTCGTGGCGCCTTCGAAGCCGCGGCGGGAAAAGACCTCCAGCGCGGTTTCGAGAAGCTGTTGGCGGCGATCGATAGCGGGCATGCGGCCGTTGTGCCGGGAGTCAGTCACAGCCAGATTGTAAGTGAGTGCTTACTTATTTGTCAATCGTCTTCCTGATAGTTAATACCCTACCATCAGGTATTTACCTTATAAGATAGCCAGCGTTTGCCGATGGCGCCTTTCGGGCCTACGTCTTGGCGAGTGAAGGCGACGAAGAACAGGTCCGCAAGCGATACCTCGAGGCGCTGCGGCGGTTCACGTTGTACATCCTCTGGGCGGCCGGGCAATGAGCGGCGCAACGCTTTTGCTGTGTTACGATTCGAAGGATGTCCAACACCAAAATCACGTGTCTGAATAACGGTCCCATCCGGATCGAAGGGGAATTCGAGATCGTAGATCCGGGCGGCACCGCGTTCGGACTTGCGGGCCGGACGGTGATTTCCCTGTGCCGGTGCGGCCATTCGGAGAACAAGCCGTTCTGTGACGGCAGCCACAACCGTATGGGCTTCTCACATGCGGTGGTGGCCCGCGAACTGCCACCTCCCAAGCCCAAACTCTAGCCGGAGTTCCAAAAATGAATGCCTCTTTCGAGCCATTGCGGAACGCGGGCGTAACTATACTATGATGCCAATCGCCAATCCTTCCTTAGAGACCTATTGCTATGCGCCTGCCCTATCAGTGTAAGAGACCCTTGGGATTGTTTCATCTCGTTTGGATTCTGGCGTTTGCCGGGACCATGCTGGTCGGGCTGGCCGGCTGCGGTAACTCCGGTGCCTCGGCATCGAACGCTCCTGGCGGGGGCCGGGGAGGCCGCAAGGGCGGGGGCGGCGGCGACGTCCCGGTAGTGGTTGCGGTGGCGACGCAAAAGAACGTTCCGGTCGAAGTCCAGGTCATCGGGAACGTGGAGGCGTATTCCACGATTTCGGTGAAGGCGCAGGTCACGGGGCAGTTGACCAACGTGTACTTCCACGAAGGCGACTACGTGAAGAAGGGCGACCTGCTCTTTACGATCGATCCGCGACCGCTCGAGGCCGCCTTGAACCAGGCCAAGGCCAACCTGGCGAAAGACGAGGCGACGCTGGGGCAGGCACAAGCCAACCTGGCCAGGGATTCGGCCCAGGCACGCTACGCCGAGGCGCAGGCAACGCGGTACCAGCAGCTGTTCGACCAAAAGATCATCTCGCGGGACCAGGCGGAGCAGTTGCGGGCCAACGCAGACGCGATCGCGCAGGGGGTGGCGGCAGACCGGGCCACGATTGAGAGCGCCAGAGCCTCGATCGGCGCCAGCCGGGCGGCCGTGGAAAATGCTCAGGTCCAGCTCAGTTACACCAGCATCCGGTCGCCGATCGACGGGCGCACCGGCAACCTGACGGTGAAGCAGGGCAACGTGGTGATGGCGAACTCACAGGAGTTGATGACCATCAACGAGGTGGAGCCGATCTACGTGACCTTCGCGGTTCCGGAGTCGCAACTGACGGCGATCAAGAACTACATGGCACAGTCGAAGCTGCCGGTGCGGGCACGGCCGCAGGACGATCCATCGGGCGAGGAAACGGGTGTCCTTACCTTCATCGATAACGCCGTCGATACCACCACCGGGACCATTAAGCTGAAGGGCACGTTCGGGAATCAGGACCACAAGCTCTGGCCCGGCCAGTTCGTGCGCGTAACCCTGCGGCTCACCACCCAGCGGGACGCGGTGGTGGTGCCCAATGAAGCGGTACAGAGCGGGCAGAACGGATCGTATGTGTACGTGGTGAAGCAGGACCGCACGGTGGATTCGCGTCCGGTAACGACGGGTGCGCGGGTGGATCAGGACATGGTAGTGGAGTCAGGCCTGGAAGCCGGGGAGACGGTGGTGACGGAAGGCCAGTTGCGGCTGGCTCCGGGCAGCCGGGTCGTGGTTCGGGACGGAAGAGGCGGCGGACGGGGAGCCGGCGGCGGCCGGCGCGGGAGCCCGGGGGACCAACCGAAGAGCTAAGGGGATCCCGCTTCCTCACGGCCGCGCTCTGACCGTCGCGGTTCGGTGCCGGGAAGACGGGGAGAGGTAGGGCTGGGCATGAACATTTCTGAAAATTTCATCCGGCGGCCGATCGCAACCAGCCTTTTGATGGCTGCGATAGCCCTGTTCGGCGTGATCGCGTACCGCGCCCTGCCGGTGAGCGACCTCCCCCAGATCGATTACCCGACCATCTCGGTATCAGCAAGCTTGCCGGGCGCGAATCCCGACACGATGGCTTCGGCGGTGGCCACGCCGCTCGAGCGGCAGTTCACCACCATCGCCGGCCTGGATTCGATGACTTCGACCAGCGGACAGGGCAACTGCAACATCACGCTGCAGTTCGATCTGAGCCGGGGGATCGATGGCGCGACGGTCGACGTGGAAACCGCCATCGCGGAAGCGATGCCGCTCCTGCCGCCGGGCATGCCGACGCCGCCCTCGTTCCGCAAGATGAACCCGGGCGATTCGCCGATCCTGAGCTTATTCGTAACCTCGCCCACGCTGCGGCTCTCCGACCTCGACGAATACGCCGAAACCATGGTGGCGCAGCGCATTTCGATGGTAGATGGAGTCGCGCAGGTCATGGTGTACGGCTCCGCGAAATACGCGGTGCGCGTGCAGGTGGATCCGAACATGCTGGCCGCGCGCGGAATCGGCCTGAACGAGGTGGATGCGGCGCTGCGCAACTGGAATGTCAACATCCCGACCGGGACGCTGTTCGGCCCCAAGCGGTCGTACAACATCACGGCCAACGGCCAGTTGATGAAGGCGGTTGACTACAAACCGCTGATCGTGACGTATAAGAACGGCGCAGCGGTCCGGCTGCGGGACGTGGCGAACGTTCTGGACAGTATCGAGGACGACAAGAATTTCTCGAAGATCTACGGGGGTGAGTTCGGGAAAGAGGGCATTCGTGGTGTGAGCCTGGCCGTGATGCGGCAACCGGGCAGCAACACGATCGAAGTAACGGACAAAGTAAAGGCCCTGCTCCCGGTGTTTCAGTCGGAGATTCCTCCCTCGGTGCGGCTATCTGTGCGCGGCGACCGCTCGAAGAACATCCGGGAGGCGTTCCAGGACATTCAGTTCACGATGGTGGCGACGCTGGCGCTGGTGATCCTGGTGATTTTCGCATTCCTGCGGAACTTCCGGGCAACCATGATTCCGGCGATGGCGCTTCCGTTCTCCATAATCGGAACGTTCTCGGTGATGTACGTGCTGAATTTCAGCATGAACAACATCTCGCTGATGGCGCTGATCCTTTCGGTAGGCTTCGTGGTGGACGACGCCATCGTGATGTTGGAGAACATCGTGCGCCACATGGAACGCGGAGAGACGCCCCATGAGGCGTCCCTGCGCGGATCGAAGGAGATTGGCTTCACGATCGTCTCGATGACGCTCTCCCTGGCGGCGGTGTTTATTCCGATCCTCTTTATGTCGGGGATTCTGGGCCGCCTGTTCCGCGAGTTCGCGGTTACGATCTGCACCGCGATCCTGATCTCCGGTATGGTATCGATCAGCCTGACGCCCATGCTTTGCAGCCGCTTCCTGCGCGAGATGAAGACCACCGGGCACGGAAGGCTTTACCGGGCGATGGAGCGGATCTTCGACGGCATGCTCCACCTGTACGCTGTCACATTGCACTGGGTACTGGGGCACCGTCCGGTGATGCTCGCGATGTTTCTGGCGGTACTGGGCACGACGGGGTACCTATACACAGTAGTTCCGAAGGGCTTCATTCCGGACACCGACAACGACAACTTCATGGTGAATACGGAAGCGGCGCAGGGCACTTCGTATTACCAAATGCTGAAGTACCAGGAGCGGGTTTCCCAGATCCTGGTGCGGGATCCCGACATCGAGAGCTTCTACTCGAGCACAGGCGGCGGTTTTGGTGGCGCGTCGGGCGCGTCGGGGCGCGTATTTGTGAACCTGAAGCCGCGGCGCCAGCGGGTAGCGACAGTCAACGACATCGTGAACCGCCTGCGGCCGAAAGTCTCGAGCATCCCCGGGCTGCGGGTGTTCCTCTCGATTCCTCAGGCGATCCGCGTGGGCGGGCGCATGTCGAAGAGCAGCTACGACTTCGTCCTGTATGGCCCCGACACCGATGAGCTTTATGCAGCGGCGCCGAAGTTCGAAAGGGTGGTGTCGCGGCTGCCGGGGCTGCTGGAAGTTTCGAGCGACCTTCAGATCAAGACGCCGCGGGTGAACATCACGATCGACCGCGACCGTGCGGCGGCGCTCAACCTGAACTGGATCAATATCTCAAACACGCTGTACGACGCTTTCGGCCCAAGGCTTTCCTCGACGATTTATTCACCGACCAACCAATACCGGGTCTTGCTCGAGATGCTGCCGACGTATCAGCAGCACACCGACGGCTTGGACATGATCTACCTGAAGTCGGACACCGGGCAACTCGTGCCGCTCAAAGCCGTCGCCAACCTGAGGACTGACGCCGGGCCGCAAACCATTCCGCATTCCGGGCAACTGCCTTCGGTCACCATCTCTTTCGCCCTGAAGCCGGGGGTTTCTCTGGGGCAGGCAACCGATGAGATCGAGCAGGCCGCTAAGATGAGCCTTCCCGCAACCATCACCGGGTCATTCCAGGGAACCGCGAAGGTTTTCCAGGATTCGATGCAGAACATGGGGATCCTGCTGACGGTGGCGATCCTGGTGGTTTACATCGTACTGGGCGTGCTGTACGAAAGCTACGTGCACCCGCTGACGATTCTTTCCGGGCTGCCCTCGGCCGGTTTTGGAGCGCTGCTCACGCTGCTGCTATTCAGGGTGGAATTGAGTATCTACGCCTTCGTGGGGCTGATCATGCTGATCGGAATCGTCAAAAAGAACGCGATCATGCAGATCGACTTCGCGCTCGAGGCGGAGCGCAAGGAAGGCAAGTCGCCGAAGGACGCGATTTACGAAGGCTGCCTGATCCGCTTCCGCCCGATCATGATGACCACCATGGCGGCACTGCTGGGCGGGCTGCCGATCGCGCTCGGCTACGGGGCGGGCGGCGAATCGCGCAAGCCGCTGGGACTGGCGGTGGTCGGCGGGCTGGCGTTTTCGCAGTTGATGACTTTGTATCTGACACCCGTGGTTTATACCTATATGGCAGCAATTGTAGAACGGTGGAGAGCAGCGCGGAAGCCGCGCAGCATGGAACCGGTGCCGGTGATGCAGGCGGGAGACTAGCGCCGGATGAACATCTCCCAAACCTTCATCGAAAGACCGATCGCGACCAGCCTCCTGATGGCGGCGATCGCCTTGTTCGGGACTGTGGCATACCGGGGTCTTGCGGTCAGCGACCTTCCGAACGTGGATCTGCCCACGCTGCTGGTGACCGCCAGTTTGCCGGGTGCGAGCCCCGAGACGATGGCCGCCGCCGTCGCGACGCCGCTCGAAAATCAGTTTTCGATGATTGCCGGGCTGAGCTCGATGACTTCATCGAACTCGCTGGGCAATACGCAGATCACGCTGGAATTCGACCTGGACCGGAAGCTGGACGGCGCGGCGGTGGACGTGCAGGCGGCGATCACGCAGGCTTCCCGCATGCTGCCGCAGGGCATGCCGACGCCCCCGACGTTCACCAAGGTCAATCCCGCCGACCAGCCGATCCTCTACATCGCGCTGACTTCGCCGACGCTGCCTCTGTACACCCTCGACGAATATGCCGAGACGCGCATCGCGCAGCGCATCTCGATGATTTCGGGCGTGGCCCAGGTACAGGTGCTGGGCGCGCAGAAGTACGCGGTTCACGTGCAGATGGATCCGCACGCGATGGCCTCGAGGCAGGTGGGCATCAACGAGATCGAGACGGCGCTCAAGAACTGGAATGTGAATCTGCCGACGGGCGCGATCATCGGGCCGCAACGCGCCTTCACGCTGCAGGCGAGCGGACAGTTGCTGACGGCATCGCAATACCGTCCGCTGGTGGTGGCGTACCGCGGCGGATCGCCGGTGCGGCTGGAAGAACTCGGCCAGATTATCGACAGCGTGGAAGATGACAAGACGGCGTCGTGGTTCTACACGCGCAAGGGTGCGGAGCGCTCGATCGTGCTGGCGATCCAGCGGCAGCCGGGGACGAATACCATCGAAGTAACCGATGGCGTGAAGAACCTGCTGCCGGTATTCCGGCGGGAGATGCCGCCCTCGGTGAACATGGACATCCTGTACGACCGGTCGGATACCATCCGGGAATCGTACCGGGACGTCGAATTCACGATGGTCCTGACGCTGGGGCTGGTCGTGATGGTGATCTTCCTGTTCCTGCGCAACTTCTCGGCGACGATTATTCCCAGCCTGGCGCTGCCTTTCTCGATTGTCGGAACGTTCGCGGTGATGTACCTGCTGAACTTCAGCCTGGATAACCTCTCGATGATGGCGTTGATCCTGTCGATCGGGTTCGTGGTGGACGACGCCATCGTGATGCTGGAGAATATCGTGCGGCACATCGAGATGGGCGAACGGCCGCTCGCGGCGTCCCTCAAGGGGTCGGGGGAGATCGGGTTTACCATCGTCTCGATGACCCTGTCGCTGGCCGCGGTATTCATCCCGGTATTGTTCATGGGCGGCGTGCTGGGCCGGCTGTTCAAGGAATTCGCGGTGACGATCTGCGTCGCGATCCTGATATCGGGCGTGGTCTCCGTGACGCTGACCCCCATGTTGTGCAGCCGGTTCCTGAGATCCGTGCATGACGCCAAACACGGCTGGTTCTACCGGATCACGGAGCGGTTCTTCGATGGAATGCTCCGGCTCTACGACCGGACGCTGCGGGTGGCGCTGCGGTTCCGGCTGGCTACGATGGCGGTGTCGTTCCTGGTGCTGGGGGCTACGCTGTACATGTTCGTCACGATTCCCAAGGGCTTCATCCCCGACCAGGACACCGACCAGTTGCAGGTATATACCGAGGCCGCGCAGGGCACTTCGTATTACCAGATGGTGGATTACCAGCAGAAAATCGCCGCGGTAGTGGCGAAGGACCCGAACGTGATTTCGCTGATGGCGAGCGTCGGAGGTACCACCGCATCGACGCTGGGCGGCCCGAATTACGGCGAGATGGTGGTTCACCTGAAGCCGCGGAACGAACGCAAGCTCGGGGTGGAGCAGATCATCAAGGAACTGCGGCCCAAAGTAGCGGCCTTCGCGGGGATGAACGTGTACCTGCAGAATCCGCCGACCATCCGCATCGGCGGCAAGGTCACCAAGAGCCTCTACCAGTTTTCGATGCAATCGCCGGACAAGGCGGAACTGTATGCGTCGGCCAATGAGCTGGTGAAGAAGATCGCGCAACTGCCGGGAATGGACGATGTGACCAGCGACGTGGCGGTCGAAACCCCGCAGGTGGACGTGACCATCGACCGCGACAAAGCGGCGGCCATGCAGATCAACGCCAACCTGATTGAGAACGCGCTGTACGACGCTTACGGCCCGCGCTGGGTATCGACCATCTACGGGTCGGTCAACGAGTACAAAGTGTTGCTGGAACTGGAGCCGAGATACCAGGCGGATCCCAGGGCGCTCTCGCTGTTGTACTTCAAGAACACCAACGGGCGGCTGGTTCCGCTCGACACGCTGGCGTCCGTGAAATCGGAAACCGGACCGCAGACCATCAACCACTACGGGCAGCTTCCCTCGGCGACGATCTCGTTTAACCTCCAGCCCGGCGCGTCGTTGGGCGCGGTGGTGACGGAGATCCAGGATGCGGCGGATGAAGTCCTGCCCTCCGGCATCAGCACGCAGTTCCAGGGCGCCGCCAAGGCGTTCCAGAGCTCACTCGGTAACTTGTGGGTGCTGCTGATCATCGCGATCGCGGTGGTGTACATTGTGCTGGGGATTCTGTACGAGAGCTACATTCATCCGATCACGATTCTGTCGGGCCTTCCATCGGCGGGTTTCGGCGCGCTGGCCACACTGGTGATCTTCCATATCGACTTGAACATCTACGCGTTCGTCGGGCTGATCATGCTGATCGGTATCGTGGAGAAGAACGCGATCATGCAGATCGATTTCGCTCTCGAGGCCGAGCGCCAGCAAGGTCTGTCGCCGGAGAAGGCGATCTATGAAGGCTGCCTGATCCGCTTCCGGCCGATCATGATGACCACCATGGCGGCGCTGCTGGGGGCAGTGCCGATCGCGCTGGGCTACGGTGCCGGCGGCGAAGCGCGGCAACCGCTCGGCCTGGTGGTGGTAGGCGGTCTGCTGTTCTCCCAGTTGGTGACCTTATACCTGACGCCGGTCTTCTACATCTATATGTCGGCGGCGCAGGCGAAGGTGCAGAACTGGCGGGGCAGAAGGCCGATCGGCAAAGAAGCGCCGGTAGCGGGATAGCCCGGCCGCATTGCGCGATACTTATCGCCGTGCAGCATCTTTGAATCCGCAAAATCTGCCCGGCAGACTTACGCTTCGCTGCGCCATCGAAGTGGTCCTTTTTACCCCGGGAACCCGGCCGGAGAAGTGGGGCTTTGTCTTCCATCGATAGTATAGAAAGTTGCCGCAAAGTCTGTTAGAAATTGTACGACCGAAGCCCGATGCCGACCCTCGTCGTTCTGTTTTTCATGTGGATAACGGCCCGAGCCCGGAGGAAGACCGATCTGTCCCCTCCGCGATGGCTCGCAGATGCCCTGGCTCGCCATAAGCCGGATGACTACGGTCCCGAAGATATCCCGGGCATCTGATCTGCCCATGCCGCAAGGGCGTGGCATAATGGCGGATGACGGAAGGTCCAGACCCGCCTTATGCCCGATCTCATGTTGCGAGAGGAAGCTACCCGCGCGGCAACCGCGGAAAATCCATTTCAAGACCCGCTTCGCTTCGAACGGCGCGTGCCGGAATGCGTCGTCGTCATCTTCGGAGCCAACGGCGATCTCACCAAACGCAAACTGATGCCCGCGCTCTACCGGCTGGCTTATGACCGGCAGGCTTTCGGCGGGCTTCGCCGTGATCGGCATCTCGCGAACACCGCTGTCGGACGACGAGTTTCGCGAGAAGATGCTGGAATCGGTCAAGAAATTCTCGGAAGATACTCAGTTCGACGAGGACGTGTGGAAGGCGTTCGCCGGCGGCCTGTATTACCTCCCGGGGGACATCAACGACGCCGGCCTGTACCAGCACCTGGCGAAGAAACTGGAGGAAATCGAATCGGCGCGCCACACCGGCGGGAACGTGCTGTTCTACCTTTCCACGCAGCCCAGCCAGTACGCGCCGATCGCGCTCGGCCTGGGCAAGGCGGGCCTGGGGAAGGGAAGCGGCTGGCGGCGCCTGGTGGTGGAGAAGCCGTTCGGGCACGATCTGGCGAGCGCCCGCGAACTGAGCGACCGTCTGCATGAAGTGTTCCGCGAATCCGACGTTTACCGCATCGATCATTACCTGGGCAAGGAGACCGTACAGAACATCCTGGCGTTTCGATTCGGCAACGGGATCTTCGAGCCGCTGTGGAACCGGCGGTACGTGAACCACGTGCAGATCACGGCGGCGGAATCGATCGGGGTGGAAGGCCGCGGCGCGTACTACCAGGAGGCGGGCGCGCTGGCCGACATGATCCAGAACCACCTGCTGCAGGTGATGGCCACTATCGCGATGGAGCCGAGCGCCAGCTTCCGCGCCGATTCGGTGCGGGACGAGCGCTCGAAACTCCTGCGATCGATCAAGCACATGACGCCGGACGAGATCCGGCTGAACGCCGTGCCCGGACAGTACGGTCCGGCGCGCATCGGTGGGCAGGACGTGCCGGGGTTCCGGCAGGAGCAAGGTGTGGACCCGGAATCGCAGACCGATACGTACGCCGCGGTGACGTTCTTCGTCGACAACTGGCGATGGGCGGGCGTGCCTTTCTACGTGCGCACCGGGAAGCGGCTGCCCAAGCGGGTCACCGAGATCGCCATTCAGTTCAACCAGGCTCCGTTGTCGATCTTCGAAGACGAGGACGGCGACGGCAACACGCCCAACCTTCTGATCGTGCGGATCCAGCCGGAAGAGGGCATTTCGCTCAAGTTCCTCTCCAAGCGGCCCGGGGCCGGGATGACGCTGCGTCCGGTATCGATGGACTTCAATTACGGGTCGAGCTTCGGCGAGCGGTCGCCCTCGGCGTATGAGACGCTGCTGCTCGATGCCATCATCGGCGACGCTACGCTCTACACCCGCCAGGACATGGTGGAGGCGAGTTGGGCGGTGGTGGAGCCGATTCAGAACGTCTGGCGCAAGACCAGGTTCGATTTCCCCAACTATCCGGCGGGAACCTGGGGGCCGGCGGCAGCCGACGAAATGCTGGCGCGCCGCGGCCACGTGTGGAGGAAACCATAGTGGCTTCGCTGGCGCCCGATCGCATTCTCAATGAGCTTTCCGAGTTGTGGGTTACGCTCGGCAAGCAGGGCGAGGCCGAAAGCGGTGCGGGTGTGCTGCGCGCCTGCTCGATGACGCTGGTGGTTCTGGCCGAAGAGAGTGAAGACGTATCGCTGCTCGGCGAGACGCTGGCGGCCCTGATGCCCGAACATCCGGCCCGCACGATTCTCATCCGCCTGCATGGGGCCGGCCCGCGGGCGCTGGCCGACCGTGTCTACGCGCAGTGCTGGATGCCTTTTGGACAGCGGCGCCAGATCTGCTGCGAGCAGATCGAGATTACTGCGTCGGATGCGGCTCTCGGCGATGTGCCCTCGGTGGTGCTGCCGCTGGCCGTGGCGGACCTGCCGGTGATCGTATGGTGCCGCAGCGCCCGCCTGGCGGGGATGCCGGAGTTCCACGAGATCGCCGCCATGGCGCACAAAGTGGTACTGGATAGCGGCGCGATGGCGGACGCGAAAGCTGCCCTGGGGCGGCTGGCGGAGTGGGCGGGCGGCGGGACGCTGGTGGGCGACCTGGCCTGGACGCGGCTCACCCGCTGGCGCGAGATGCTCTCACAGGTTTTCCAGAACCGCCAGAACCTGGCGAAGCTTCCGTTCCTTACCAGTGTCCGGGTGTGGTTCGGAGCCGGCCTGGAAACGACGGCGCGCTATATGGGCGCGTGGATTACGAATGTACTGGCCGATTCCGGAGTGAAGGCTTCGCTGGCGGTCGAGCCGCGCGACGCGCCTTCCTTGCGGGTAGAACTCGCCGGCGAGGGTTTCCAGGTGGGTCTCGAGCGGCGGGACGGAAGGCTCACCGTAACGGTGAACGACCTGACCAACTGCACCAACCTCCCGCAGCCTACCGATTACCTGCTGATGCGCGAGGAACTGGCGATCGTGCGGCGCGATGCCGTGTACGAGCGAACGCTGGCTTCGGCATCGCGGCTCTAAGGTCGGAACGCAGTACCTATCTTACTGCGGTCTGCGCCAGGGCTTCCGCTTGTTCCTTCAACGCCTCGGCCTTGTCGGTGGCTTCCCAGGAGAACGTGTCCTCGGTGCGGCCGAAGTGTCCGAATGCGGCGGTCTTCCGGTAGATCGGGCGGCGCAGGTTGAGCGTATCGATGATACCGCGCGGGGTAAGCGAGAAATTCTCGCGGACCAGGCTCGTGAAGCGGTCATCGGCAACCACGCCGGTGCCGAACGTGTTGACCGTCACCGAAACGGGCTCGGCCACGCCGATGGCGTAAGCCAACTGCACTTCGCAGCGGGCGGCCAGTTTGGCGGCCACAATGTTCTTGGCGATGTAGCGGGCCATGTAGCAGGCCGAGCGGTCCACCTTCGTCGGATCCTTGCCGGAGAACGCGCCGCCGCCGTGACGGCCCATGCCGCCGTAGGTGTCGACGATGATCTTGCGGCCGGTCAGACCGGTGTCGCCGTGGGGTCCGCCCACTACGAAACGGCCGGTGGGGTTGATGTGGTACTTGGTCTGGGAATCCACCATGTCCGGAAGGGATCACCGGGTCGATGATGTGCTTCTTGACCTGCGCGCGCAGCTCTTCGGTGGTGACGTCCGGGCCGTGCTGGGTGGAGATTACGACCGCCTCGATGCGCTTCGGGGTATTGCCGACGTACTCGACGCTGACCTGGCTTTTGCCGTCGGGACGCAGGAAATCGAGGATGCCTTCGCGGCGCGCAGTCGAGAGACGATGCACGAGCTTGTGGGCCATCATGATGGGAAGCGGCATGAGCTCGGGCGTTTCGTCACAGGCGAAGCCGAACATCAGCCCCTGGTCGCCGGCCCCGCCGGTATCCACACCCATGGCGATGTCCGGCGATTGGGACTGGATCAGGTTGTGCACACCGCAGGTGTGGCAATCGAACCCGTAGGCGGCGTCGTTGTAGCCCACGTATTCGATGGTGCCGCGGGCGACGCGCGGAACGTCCACGTAAGTTCTGGTCGTGATTTCGCCGGCCACGATGCAGGTTCCGGTGGTGACCAGGACCTCGCACGCCACGCGTCCCGTCGGGTCGTCCGCCAGCACGGCGTCCAATACCGCGTCCGAGATCTGGTCCGCAATCTTGTCCGGATGGCCTTCCGTGACGGACTCCGAGGTGAATAGGTACTTTTGCGCTTCTGACAAGTGTGTCCTCCTGCGGTGACTACATCAATTTAACACTAATAGCGATAATGATCCGCCTTGTACGGGCCGTCCACGGACACGCCCAGGTATTCGGCCTGTTGGGGCGAAAGGCGGGTAAGTTTGGCGCCGATCTTTTCCAGGTGCAGGCGCGCTACTTCCTCATCCAGCCGCTTGGGCAGGGTATAAACGCCGGGCTTGTAGGTGTCGCGATTCTTCCACAAGTCGATCTGCGCCAGCGTCTGGTTGGAGAAGCTGTTGCTCATCACGAAGCTGGGGTGGCCAGTGGCGCATCCGAGGTTCACCAGGCGGCCTTCCGCCAGCACGAAGATGCTGTTGCCGCCGGGGAATGTGTACATATCCACCTGCGGCTTGATGTTGGTGCGGGTGGCTTCGGAAGTGTTCAATCGGTCCATCTGGATCTCGTTGTCGAAGTGGCCGATGTTGCAGACGATCGCCTGGTCCTTCATTTTCCGCATGTGATCGAGCGTGATGATTTCGCAGTTGCCGGTGCAGGTGACGTAGATGTCGCCGCGGCCGAGGGTGTCCTCGACGGTGGTGACTTCGAAGCCCTCCATGGCAGCCTGCAGAGCGTTGATGGGGTCGATTTCAGTGACCACCACGCGCGCGCCCATGCCTCGCAGCGAATGCGCCGAGCCTTTGCCCACGTCGCCGTATCCGCAGACCACGGCCACCTTGCCGGCCACCATGACGTCGGTGGCGCGCTTGATGCCGTCCACCAGCGATTCGCGGCAGCCGTACAGATTGTCGAACTTCGACTTGGTAACGGAGTCGTTGACATTGACGGCCGGAACCAGCAGCTTGCCTGCTTCCTGCATCTTGTAGAGACGATGCACGCCGGTGGTGGTCTCTTCGGAGACGCCGCGCCACTCTTTCACGATTTCATGGAAGCGCGCGGGGTTCTCGGCGTGGATCTGCTTGAGGAGGTTCTTGATGACGTCTTCCTCGTGGCTCGCGGAGGGAGTGTGGATCCAATCGCTGCCCTCTTCCAGTTCGTAGCCCTTGTGAATGAGCAGGGTAGCGTCGCCGCCGTCGTCCACGATGAGTTGCGGACCGTGGCCCTCGGGGTGGCTGACGGCCTGCCAGGTGCACCACCAGTACTCCTCCAGGCTCTCTCCCTTCCAGGCGAAGACCGGCACGCCGACGGCGGCGATGGCAGCGGCGGCGTGGTCCTGCGTGGAGAAGATGTTGCAACTCGCCCAGCGGACGGAAGCGCCCAGGTCCACCAGCGTCTCGATCAGCACGGCGGTCTGGATCGTCATATGCAGCGAGCCCGTGACGCGCACGCCGGCGAGCGGCTTTTCGGCAGTATATTTGCGCCGGATCGCCATCAGGCCGGGCATCTCCTGCTCGGCGATGGAGATTTCCTTGCGGCCCCACTCGGCCAGCGAAAGATCGGCAACTTTGAAGTCCGCGGCAGTCTGGTTCAGCGTTGCAGTGCCCATTTCTTTCTTTCCCTCATATCAAGAAATCTTGATAGATTGATATTAGAACGGATGTGGGCATGACGTCAATTCTGAAATCGATGCGGCTGGCGTCGGATCCGAACCGCCTCCGGCTCCTTCTGCTGCTGGAGCGTGAAGAACTGTCCGTTGCCGAGTTGCAGGAGATTCTGGCCAAGGGGCAGAGCCAGATTTCCACTCACCTGGCACAGCTCAAACAGGCCGGGCTGGTGGACGACCGCCGTACGGGAAAGAACAGTTTTTACCGGCTGAAGGCCCCCGCCGGATTGATGGAACTGCTTCGGGAGGCCGCCCGCGAGGTTCCCGAAGTCGAGCAGGATCGTGAGGCCCTGCGGCTGGCGCTTCGCCGCCGCCAGGACAAGATGCGGCGCTACTTCGACGAGCTGGCGGGGAAGTTCGGCCGCCAGTACGTTCCCGGACGTTCGTGGAAGGGGATCGCCGAAGCCCTGCTGAAACTCATGCCTCCGATGGTGATTGCCGATCTCGGAGCGGGGGAAGGCACCATTTCGCAGTTGATGGCGCAGCGGGCGAAGCGGGTGATCGCCATCGACAATTCCGAGAAGATGGTGGAATTCGGCTCCGAGCTGGCACGCAAGCACGGCATCGGCAACCTGGAGTACCGCCTGGGCGATCTCGAAGATGTTCCGATCCGCGCCGGGACGGTGGACCTTGCGTTCCTGAGCCAGGCGCTGCACCACGCGGTGCATCCCGACCGCGCGGTCGCGGAGGCGTGGCGGATCCTGAAGCCGGGCGGAAAGATCGCCATCCTCGACCTGAACCGGCACCATTTCGAAGAAGCCCGCGAGATGTACGCCGATCTCTGGCTGGGCTTCACCGAGCTGGAAGTGGAGAAGTTGCTGAAGAGCGGAGGGTTCCGCAGTGTCGAGACGGCCATCGTCTACCGGGAGGCGGATCCTCCGCATTTCGAGACGCTGCTGGGGAGCGGGGAAAAATAGTAGCGGACCATTCGAACGGTATCCTGCGCCGGGCATCTGCTTCCGTGGTGTTCAGTGGACGGCCATTCGATCTGCGCGCACTTGATCGAGCACTGCATGTAACTTTCATCTATGCGATTTGTGATCGCGAAGGGTATCGTGTGACGCCGGGTAGATTAACGGGTTATAAAAACCGCACGGTTCGCTTCATGACGTCTGGCGTAGCGTATGTTTTTGCAAACTGCGGCATATAGCGCCGTCACAATCATTCCGTCCGATCGGCCTGTCAAATCGCGCTAAGAGGCATCTGCACGGCAAGGGCAGGGGATCATAATGGATGTAGGCAGTACTAACACAGTCCGTGCCCTCGACGGTTGCATGCGTGGTAGATATTGCGGACCGGAACAGAGGGACCTAGAGGCAGATTACATGAGATATTCAGCAATCGTAATAGCACTCTCCGTGATGACGGCGATGGTGCCCCAATCGCCAGCGCAAACGCAGCCCGCAAAGACGGCGCCGCCACCAGCTGCGACGCAACCCCAGCGACAACAGAACACCCACAAAGAAAACACCCACAGTAGGGCCAAGGGTGCGGCAGCCGGAGCCGCAGTCGGAGCCGTTTCGGGGAACGCTGGCAAAGGAGCCGCTGCAGGAATGGTAGTTGGCGGTGCGGCCACCCGTCATAACCGTCGCGAGGAGAGGAGGGCCAAGAGGTAGGCGAGTACGCGCAAACAAGCCGATTGTGTTCTCCCTCGGACGGCGACGCCGAAGTCGGAGGGGTGAAGTTAGCGGACCGGTGCTCCGACCATCGCGACAATGAGCGAACCGCAAAGGGCCAGCAGAATGTTCCCGATGGCGTAACTGACTCCGTAGCCGAGCGTGGGAACCTGACTCTCCGATGCCTCCTGGACTGCCGCGAGCCCGGACTGCGACGTGCCGGCACCGGCGCAAATTCCCAACACGATCCCAGGATGAAGCTTGAGCAGATATGTGCCAACCAGTGCCGTGACGATGTTCGGGATCGCGCAGACCAAGACGCCGGCGATCAGAAGGGGAATGCCTGCCCTTCGCAAACCAACGACAAACATCGGTCCTGCGCCGATCCCGATGACTGCCAGAAAGGCGGAGAGGCCAAGCGAACTCAGCAGAGACAATGCTGCCTCCGGCACCCGGCCGAACAGCGGCCGCCGCGCATGCAGCCAACCCACCACGAGTGCGCCGGCCAATATGCCGACAGGCGCGCTCAGTCCAATGTCGACGCCGGCAAAACGCAGCGCCGGTAAGCCGATCAAGCCGCCGATCGCAATGGCAAGCCCGAGCACAGCCATGTCGGTGGCAGTGGATGGCCAGGCCGTCGGTCCTAACCGTGCCGCTACCCGCTCGACATGTCTTTTCGCGCCAACCAGCCGCAGCATATCGCCCCGTTCGAGAACGAGCCTGGTGCCGATAGGGAGTTCCTGCCCCCCACGGAAAACTTCCTTTACGAAGACACCACGAGTGGGCACTTCACTTTCTAACGTCTCGGCCACATCCGCCAGTGTTCGGTGGCCCAAATCGCTCCGCGTCAGCACATGGTCGACTGTCACAACCGGGATGTCGAGAAGGTCGGGGTCGTCGATTTCGTACGGGCGGAGCGGGTTCTCCGCCGAGGCGAGTACTTCGCCACGTCCGGTGAGCGCCACCCGATCGCCCCTGTGCAGTACCATTTCCGGGCTGGCGTCGGTCGGACCGTGGGAGTTGGCGACCCGCTCAACGAATACCCGTGCCGGGGAGAAAGCCTGTTCGAGTCCCTCCGCGGTCTTGCCGTCAAAGGATTCCGGTATCGAATACGATCGTGCGACGAAATGCTGGTAAGCGGAGAACACGCCAGGTTGCTCTTTGTCCATCCCGAGGTCGGCCTCGAGGTCGCGGCAGGCGGATTTCAAATCGACTCGCATCAGCCAGGGGGCAATCTTAGCGATCGTGAAGATGCTCGTAATCAGGCCGACGAGGTACGTTACGGCAAAGGCGACGGCTGAGCTTGACGTGAGTTGCTGCCGGATCGCGTCGGTAACCGGCAGCTTCGCAATTGCATCTTCGGCGGTGCCGATCGCAGCTGAAGCTCCCAGCCCGCCGGCAATAAGGCCTGCAGCGCCTCCGGCGTTGAATCCGAACAACCTGGCAAGGAAATACGCGCTGGCAAGGCCAACGGCGCAGAATAACAGAGAAAGCCCGATCTGTGGGAGGGCGCTGCGCCCCAGTCCCCCGAAAAACTGCGGGCCGGTCTCGTAACCCACTGCGAAAAGGAACAGAGCAAAGAACGACCATTGCACCGCTGCTGGAGGCGGCTTAATGCCGAGCTGGCCAACGACCACGCCAGTCAGAATCACGCACACGACAGCATTCAGCTTGAAGGACCCAATGCGCAGCCGGGCAACGGCATGCCCGACCCCAAGCACGAGAAAAAGAGCAATCTCCGGGTGGTTTTGTAATGATGCGGCGAGCCAGGACATGGCAACTTCCCTGTAGGTGGAGGATTCGCATCACTTACGTCTCGATTCCTTTTAGAGGTACCAGTCAAGCACATCGATACGGCAAAGGTGCGCAATAGTCGTGCGATTCAATCCACGTAGATCTCTAGACGGGCGTGCAGAAGCTTCAAGCAACGGCGCACTCACGGACGTTTGACGTGTTGCGCTTCCCAGGCGCGAACGTTGCGCCGTGCCTGGTCGAAAATCCGCTCGTAGTTTGTCAACCGAACCTTCCGGCTCGCTTCCGGATCGAGTAACCTCCACAGTGGCTCGTACTGGTAATAGATTTTCGTGTACTGGGCTTGATCGGCGGGCGCGACCTCATCGGTGCCGAACAGGAAGCGGTCCGGAAAGCGGTTGATCAGATCGGCCGCTATCTTTGTGGATTCTGGGGTCGCGACAATATACTTGGCCACTTCGTCCCACGAAATGTCGAAGTACACGTCCTTGAACTGGGGATCCGCCAGAATTTTCGCCAGTATAGCCGCGTGGTTCTTGATCGGGCGGACAACGCGTCCCATACCTGTATGCGCCCAAATGATCGTCGTTCCCGGATGACGCCTGAAAAGGGCTTTCATCTGGTCGAGATACATCGGCCCGGATCCGTCTGGTAGAGGATGCGGTCCCGTATCTGACTCCTTCGCAAACGGCCGGTCCATATCGTTGTGGATGATCACCACCAGTCCGGCCTCGCGGGCGAAGTCCAGGATGCGGTCCAACGCCGGGTCGGTCAGGCTCGCCACTGGGCCCGCGACCTTGCCGGAAACGAACTCCTTGTGAATGGTGAATTCGCCAATACCGCTGAAAACACCCGGGAACGTCTGGAGCACGCGGCGAATATGGTCCACACCGTACATGTCGGTCGGATTGAAACCAGTGATCATGGGATCGAAGCGTGCCTGCTGCTCCGGCGAGAGAGACTTGTAGGCCATCGCGATCCAGGCATCGGTGAACGAGTAGTAATACAAAGGCGCATCGGTGTCGAGGTAATACGTCGGGGCTCGATCTCCGTCCACCCGATACGACCACTCCTGCTGCAACGGAATGCCGAACAAGGCCACGCGCCCGGCCTTGTTCCCCATGATCTTGAGGAAATCACGAATGTCGGTGCCTTCCTGGATGTAGTTGGTCAGGTGAAAATGCGAGTCGTTGAATTCGAAGCCGCCGGTCTGCTCACCCGATGGCCACGCCATACCCATCAGAAGAATCGTGAGCAGTACCGCACTATGCACCAATCGGTGTCGCATCGCCTTTTCTTCAATACAGGACAGTCATACCGAAGGCAACGACGGTGCCGGTAATCTGTCCGTTGTAAAAGCCAAATGTGCTGTTTACGGGAGAATGACCCACGTTAATGACATGCAGATTCACTCGGATATTGCGGGTGTTCCAAGGATAATAATTGCCGCCTGCGATAAACTCCTTAGGTTTGCCATAGTTGCTGAAGACATACGAAGTGGCGCCGTATACCTCCCATCGCCTGGGTACGACCATGTAGGATCCCTGTACGTAGAAGCCATAATCGCGGACAACCCTAATCGGAAGTGGTCCAGTGGCTACGAAATTGCGCAGGCGTCGGGCGTAGCCTTCGCCCTGCAGCCAGAAGCCGTGATATTTCATGCCGGCAGCGGAAGAGGCCATTTCGTAAGTTACCTTGGTGACCGTTACTCCGTCGGCGAAGGTACCCGTGTCGAATACATTCAAGCTGTCGGCGAGCCGCAAAGTCGTATTTGCGGATGCCTCGTCCAGCGGAGTGAATCGGGGCTCCCGGCTGCGCGTGAAAGCAAGATTGAAGCGTGTGGCGAGCTTTTCATGCTCCTCGTAGTCGCCGAAAGCGCCGCGGGGACCGAACTCACCTGTCGTTGGCAGCCAGGTCAGGCTGCCTCCGGCCGACAGGTTCCGGGAAAGCTGATTTGCCGGGATTCCCAGCAGGCTCAGATTGTTGCCGACCGCAAAGCGGTAGACGAGGCGCGGCAACAACAGGCCGCTGCCGAAGACCCCCTCCGTATAGAAGGGCCGGAAGAATTCGTCAGCCATCACGCGGTCATACGTAGGCCAATACGGGTGCGAGCCCTGCATTGACTGTGTGCCGGGGAGCGCGGTATATCCTCCGCCGAGAGTAAGGTGTTTATTGAACGTGTACATCAGCGCGCCGCCCACGGCTACCTGGGTTGTGTCGTTCACGGTCCAGATCACGGTAAGATAGTTGAATTTTGGGGTAAACAGCCATCCTTTGGCGTAGAGCAGGACGCGGTGAAACTGGAAGTCCTGACGAGCCTGGACCGGAACCGGACGTCCGAGGTGGTCAGTCTCATGTTGCGACGGAGGTAACTGGTCAAGGTACCGCATCACCATATACGCGCTCAGATCCAACTGGCCGTACCTGGTTTTGGCGACGGTAAAGCCCTCGCCGGGATTCCACTCCCCAAAAACTGCCGGCAAACCGCTATCGCCCCCAGTATCCTTGGGGTTCGAGTTGGGAACATTGTTTCCTCCTGGCCCTTGCGGAGATGGCGGCGCAGCCTGGCCGCCGGATGACTTTCCATCGCGTGGCGTCGGGGTTGGCTGCGGATTCCCGGCGGTCGCCGGGGGAGGCTCAGACCGGGCCGCCGCTTTTGTTATCTTGCCCACGGCGGGATCCGGATCGTCGGATTTCAGCGTTTGCGCCGCCAGAATCTTTCGCAGCGCCTTGATCTGGCCGATAAGCTGACGGTTCTGCTCCTCGAGCTTGCGGTTCTGTTCGACCAATTGGTCGATAGCCCGCAAGAGGTCTCCGGTATTCTTGGGGTTTGCGTCCTCACTACCTCTTGATTGTGCGTCAAGAACGGGAGCAGGAAGTGCCGCGACCAACAGGATTATAACCGGATACAGAGCCGTTATCCGTAGCGGCCGACTCCACACCCGTCTCCCGGAAATGACTGTCATCTCGGCACTATTTCTGGCAGCCTCTACCGGTGACCCCGCCAAGTCCGACGGATCTTGGAGAATATACGTCGTAATCCAGTTTCTGCGCTACGTAGCCGATCACCTTCTGCGCTTTGACGCTATTGCCTGCCTGATCGAGTGGTGGTGCGAAAGAGGCGATCGCACCCTTCCCCGGAGCAACGGCAATGATTCCGCCACCTACGCCGCTCTTAGCTGGCAAGCCAACATGCCAGGCCCAACTTCCCGAAGAGTCGTAAAAGCCGGCTGTCGACATGGCAGCCAGGATGTGGGGAATATTCTCCGCCTTAATCACGCGGACCCCGGTGGCAGGGTTTACGCCATTATTCGCGATGGTCGCCCCCATCATGGCAAGCTGCCTGGTGTTGACGCCGACCGAGCACTGCCTGGTGTAGACATCCACCGACTCCGAAGGATCGGCGTAGATGCGATTGTACTTGAGGAGGAGGGCGGCTAGCGCTCGATTCCCCTGGTTCGTGGCGGCCTCGGACTTGTAGACGTCATCCAGCATCGTGAGCTTCTCGCCTGCAGCCTGGCTATAGAAGTTCAGAATCTTATTCCACTTCTGGTCCGCTGTACCTGAGATAAGACTCACGGTAGCGATAGCCCCGGCGTTCACCAGGGGATTGCCGGTATGGGTCGGCATATCAACCACCGCCTCCACCGAGTTGAAAGGGCGGCCGGTTGCTTCAGAACCGATCTTTTCAAAGACCGCGTCAGGCCCCAGTTCATTCATCGCAAGCGCCAGCGTGAAGACTTTGGAGATGGACTGGATCGAGAAGAGATACCGGACGTCCCCTTTCAAGTGTTCCTGGTTGTCTGTGGAGACGATCGCGATCCCGAACAAATTCGAGTTCACCTTGGCGAGGACGGGGATGTAGTCCGCGTTCTTGCCCCCGGTTTCGTTCCTGAACTTGGTATACGCTTCATCCGCTGCGGCTCTGACTTCGGTTGCCCTGGGAGCGACGGGGCTGCACCGGGTGCTCGCAGCACCGCTCGGGCGGGCCCGCAGGTGAGGCTGCGATAGAAGGCTGGCAAATGCCAGGAGAATCAATCCGAAGAACGGCTTCGGGCTGAGAAAGATGCGGCTCATAGAAACTTCTCCTTCATACTGCGATGCAGTCCGCTATGGTACAGTTCGTCAATCGCGCGGATATCGGTTGATGTAGTACGTCATGCTCGCCTGTATCCGGGGTGCAATCCACTTGAAGTCATCCTTTCGCTCAAGTGATCCGTAGATATATTCCGCACCGAAAAGATAGCGAACAGTCGGCTGTACGATGAGGTTGACGGTAGCGTAATTGCTGACATGGTAAGTGGTCGGGGGATCGCCGGCCGGGCTGTTGATCTGTAGATAGCCGTAGCTCACGGTGCTGCGAAGCATCTTGGTCCAGTAATGTGTATAGCCGAACGTAGCGGAGCCGGTTGGCGTAGCCACCAGGTGTCCGTCCGCCGCGAATCCCACGTCTGTTCCTAAACCAAAATTGTCGTTATAGTAGTTGGAGATTCCCTTTCCAAAGACCAGCTGAAACACCATGTTATCTTTTCTCTTGTGAATAGGGATGCCCCATACGCCGGATAGCGATACGCCGAATGCCCCCGTGTGCCGCGCCAGGTCAAAGATCTGTTCATTTGGCACGATACCTCCCACATTCCGGAACAGAAAGGCTGCGTGTATGTGGCCGTCATTGTTTTCGTAGCGGTAGAAGCCAACCAGGTCCGGCCACTTCGAGGTGCCTTGCGGCACGCCGAACTGTGTGCTGAATGGAGTATCTGTTCCGGATTTCTCAACTGAGACCCCGACGGAATGGTGTTTGCCTAAGGGCTGTGTGTAGCGGAATTGGGGATTCCTCAGCCCGATGATGCCGGGCGGCCCCTCGAACTCCAAAGTATCGGGGAAGGCATCCGGGTCGGAGAAGGCGCTCCAGGTCTGCCCCACGAGAAAATTCTCATACTGTCCGTAAAACTGCCTCAGCCGGATGGAATTTCGGTCGTAGTTGCTCAAGAAGTCCAACTCGAAATAGACCTTGACCTCTTTCCCGCTGTTATCCAGCGTTCCCTGCCGGGTTTCCCAGGTAAATCTGGTCGGCCGCATGGAGACAGTCGAATTCTCGGAATGTGGCGTGGGGGTCGAGGGAAAACTGGAGGGAACATATGCTCCATAGTAGGTCCCCGCAAAGTTGAGGTCGTAGAAGAGGTCCGTCTTTACAAAGCCGCCGAACTTCATGTACGTTCGAGTCCCCGGAAGGTGAAAGTACCCGATTAGTTTCGGATCCAGAGGCTCGTTGTCGATGCGGGGAGCGCCGTCCTCGTTCTCTCCTGCGGTTTGCCTGGTTCGGGTTTCGTTCCCATAGTACTCCGCTGGAGAATGGACTACCGGAATCTCGTTCGACTGAGGAACGCCGGCTATTGGAGGGGTAGTGGGTTTAGGAACAATCACCGGGCGCGACACTGGACCTGGAGATTTCTGTGCTTGTTGCAGCGTGGCTATTTGCGCCTTCATTTCCTGGATTGTCTTTTGCGTGTATTGCTCGAATTCCAGAAGCTTTTTCTGGAGTTCCTGGACGTCCGGTGTCTGAGCGCGAGCCGCTGCGACCCCAACCGTCCAGGCCAGGACAAAGCGCCGTATTGTGGTGGCTCTCACCAACCACCTCCATTCTTGAAACTATTTGCGTAACAAGATGTGAGATTGCCCCTCCGGACTTAATAAGCTCGGTCCGTGTCCCGCAAGCGGCGCGCGAAAATGTCCGATCTAGCTCAGGTACAGGTTCACCGTCGCGCAGTCAGGCGGCTAGAGTAGCTGAGCTGGGTAGGCCTCGGCCCACCTTGGTCACCTCCGGACCGGCGACGCGAAGTAGGGCGAGCGACCCCGCCGATGGGTGTCGCCGATTCGGACTTTGGCCCAGCAGCGGCCGGAGCCGGTGTTTCGGAGGATAGGTCCTACCGTTTCCTAATCTTCCGGTTTGCTCGGATACCGGTCAGCCGGAACGCTGCCAAGTTGACAGCATTTCGAGACGCTGCTGGGGAGCGGGGAAAAGCCCGCTCCCTGAGCGCCACGGCCGGCTAAAGCTGGAGCTACAAGACTTCGCGAACTTTATTCTCCGCGATGGTCTTGACGATCTCCTTCCGCTTCTTGTCGCCCTTGGCCAATGCTTCGGCGAAGTGTACGCTCTGCTCGAGCGTGATGTTGCCCGGCAGCGGCGGTTCGTTGGGATCGACGACCGCTTGAAGGACGGCAGGACCCGGATGCGCCAGCAGCTTGCGCAACGCGTCCTCCACATCGTTGGGATCGTCGACCGTGAATCCCGCAGCCCCGCACGCCTGCGCGTGGAGCGAGAAATCGATCGGCTGCAAATCGATCCCGAACTCGGGATTCGCGTCGAGTGCGATCTGCTCCCATTTGATCTGGCCCAGTTCGTTGTTCTTGATGACGATCACTTTGACCGGCAACTTGTACTTCACCAGCGTGGCAATCTCCCCCATCAGCATGGTGAGCCCACCGTCTCCTACCACGCACACAACCTGCCGGCCCGGGTACGCCGCTGCTGCTCCGATGCCGTATGGCAAGCCGTTCGCCATGGTCGCCAGCATGCCGGAGAGGGAGAACTGCATCTCGTCCCGCATGTCGATGTAGCGTGCCGCCCAGGTGGCAATCGTTCCGCTGTCCGAGATCACGATGGCGTCGCGGTCGAGCATGCGGTTCAGGTGATAGGTGACCACCTGCGGCTTCATGGGCTTGTCGGGGCGCGTACCGCGCTCCCGCATCAGTTTGTTCCAGGAATCCATGCGCCGCTGTGACTTCTCCAGGAACCGGCGGTCGTCCTTCACGGGAGAGAACTTGAGGAGTAGTTCCAACACCTCGGCGCAGTCGCCCACAAGTCCCACGTCGGTATTTGCGCGCAGGCCGATGCGCGTGGGGTCGATATCGATTTGGATGATTTTGGCCTGATCCGGCTTGGGCAGAAAATCGACGTAGGGGAAACTGGTACCCGCCATGATCAAGGTATCGCACTCGTGCATGGCATCCTGCGAGGGCGCCGTCCCCAGCAATCCCAGGCCTCCCAGGCTGTAGGGGCTGAGATCCGGAACGACGGCTTTTCCGAGCAGCGCCTTGATGACCGGTGCCTTGAGTTTCTCCGCCAGATTCAACACCTGTTGCCGGGCGCCCAAGGCACCCCGGCCCACCAGGATGGCGATCTTCGAACCGGCCGCCAGGATTTGCGCGGCCTTCTCGAACTGCGTTTGCGGTGGAATCGGATACCGCCGGGCGATGATGTCCGAGCTGTGCCGTTTGACATTCATGTTGGAGCGCTGCTCATCGGACAGCTTCCACTCCTGGATGTCTTTCGGAATCGTCACGTGCGCCACCCCGCGGTAAGCGAGGGCCGTCTTGATGGCTTCATCGAGCACATTGACCACATGTGCCGGCCCCATGATCCGCTGGTTGTAATACGCCACGTCCATGTATAGCTTGTCGAGATCGAGATCCTGCTGGTAATGGGTTCCGATCATGTCGTGGAAAGTGTGCCCAGTGATGGCGAGCACCGGCTGGCCGTCGAACTTTGCGTCGTAAAGGCCGTTCAGCAGGTGTACGCCGCCGGGACCGGACGTCGCCAGGCAAACCCCGAGGCGGCCCGTGAATTTCGCGTAGGCGCACGCGGCGAACGCGGCCGCTTCCTCGTGGCGTACCTGGATGAACTTGATCCGGTCCTGGTTCTTGCGGAGCCCTTCGAAGATCCCGTTGATGCCGTCTCCGGGCAGCCCGAAGACGGTGTCGACTCCCCAATCAACCAGCCTGTTGATCAGGGCCTCGGATACCGTATTTGCCATATGATTACTCTTCACGCGCGCCTCCATTTCCGTGCCAGCAGCCCGGCCGCAATCCCCGCCGCCACACCTGCCGCGATGCCAATGGCGACGGCTCCCTTTCCCGGCCGGGACCTCGCAGATCGCGGCGGTGAAAAAGGCGTCTCCCGGCCGCCGTGGATCGCCATCCGGAGCACTTCGGCGGTGTGCCTCGGCTCGCGGCGGGTCATCTGCGAAATCTGCTCGCGGCAACTGAAGCCGTCGGCGATGACGATTGTTTGCGAATCGGCACGGCGGACTTCGGGAAGCAGCACCCGCTCCCCGCACGCGACCGAAACGCCATAGTGATCCTTTTCGAAACCGAAACTGCCCGCCATACCGCAGCAGCCGGAATCGAGCACCTGAAAATCCAGGCCGAGTTTCCTGTACATCTCCTCCTCGGCGTTCATGGTCATAACCGCCTTGTGGTGGCAGTGTCCGTGGATGAGGGCCTTGGCCGCGAAACCGGGAATTGTGTCCTCCCTGTTCTGCCTGCGAAGGAACTCACTGATCGTGAAGGACTGTTGCCGGAGCCGCCTGGCGTTCCAGTCGTTCGGGAAGAGATTGGTCATCTCGTCCCGGAACACGGCCAGGCAGCTCGGCTCCAGTCCCACCATCGGGACGCCGGCTTCGATCTGCGGCGCGAGCACCGTTAGAATATCCTTCAGCAGTGTCTCCGCCGTATCCAGCATCCCGAAATCGTAGAGCGGCCTTCCACAGCACAGGTGCCGGTCCGGAATCGTCACCTGGTAGCCGGCGTGCTCCAGTACCTCCACGGCCGCCTTTCCCACGTCCGGATGGAAGTAGTTGTTGAACGTATCGGGCCACAACAGCACCGGCGGCGCCCCCGCGTTCACCACGCCCCGCTCGCGAAACCACGAGGTGAAGGTCTTGGTTGCGAAGCGCGGGATGGTGCGCTCGGGCGCGATCCCACCCACCAGCTTGGCAATACTCGAAGTGAGGGGAGCATGGCTCAAGAAGTTTACAAGCCGCGGAGCGTGTGACGCGAGACGCGCCCACCACCAGATCAGCCCCATGGCATAGGCGTGCCGCGGCCGCAGTTTGCGCGCGTAGTAGTGCGAGTAGAACTCCGCCTTGTACGTAGCCATGTCCACGTTCACCGGACAATCGCCTTTGCATCCCTTGCAGGCAAGGCAGAGATCCAATGCATGCAGCACCGCGTTGCTGTTCCAGCCGTCTTTCAGCGAATCACCCTGAAGCATCTCGAACAGCAGCCGCGCCCGGCCGCGCGTAGAATCTTCCTCCTCGCGCGTCACCATGTAGCTGGGACACATGGTGCCGCCTCCTTCACGGCGACACTTGCCTACTCCCACACAACGCAGCGCCGCGTGCGCGAAGTTTCCCCGGTCATCCGGGTACTGGAAATGAGTTTTGAGATCGGGCGGGTTGTAGCTTGTCCCCAACCTCAGGTTTTCGGTGATTCCGTAGGGATCCACGACCTTACCCGGATTCATCTTCCATTCCGGGTCCCAGATGGTCTTGAATTCGCGAAACGCCTGCACAATCTCCTCGCCGAACATCATCGGCAGGAACTGGGCGCGGGCCTGTCCGTCGCCGTGCTCGCCGGAAAGCGATCCGCCGTAGCCCACCACGAGCGACGCGGCCTCCTCCATGAAGGTCCGGTAGTTTTCGAGCCCTTCCTTCGTGAACAGGTCGAAATCCACACGGCAATGGATGCAACCCTGCCCCAGATGGCCGTAAACGGAAGGGTTGTATCCGTGCCTGGCAAACAGCTTGCGGAGGTCACGCAGATAGTTGCCCACGCGGTCCGGGGGCACCGCCGAGTCTTCCCAACCGGGCCATGTCGAAGGCTCGCCGGGAACCCAGGCGGTGGCACCCAAAGCCGATTCCCGGACTTCCCAGATGCGATTCTCCTCGGCGGGGTTATCATACAGCTTCATGCTGGGCGCGTCGTTCTTCCGCCGCAGGTGCTCCATCAAGGCTCGCGCCTGGCCGTCGGCGTCGGCGCGGGTATCCGCTCCGAACTGCACCAGAAGCCAGCCACCGCCCTCCGGCAACTTCGCCGTCTCCTTGAGTTCCTCGCCCTTCTTCTTGTAGTACTCGATCAGGCGCTCGTCGATTCCCTCGCAGCCGATCGGCTTCGATTCCAGGATTTCCGGTATGTGATCGCCCGCCGAATAGATATCGGGATACCCAAGCACCAGCAGCGTGCGTACGGGAGGACTATATACGAGGTTGGCGACCACCTCAAGGATCGTGACGCAGGTTCCTTCCGTGCCTACCAGCGCCCGCGCGACGTGGAATCCATTTTCCGGCAGCAGTTCATCCAGATTGTAGCCGGATACACGCCGCGGAATCCGCGGAAAGCGCTCGCGGATACGGCCGGCGTAGCGGTCGCGCAACGCCTTCAGTGAGGCGTATATCTCACCGCGCCGTCCGCCTTCCCGGATGATCCCTTCCAATTCCTCCGGGCTGGTCTTTCCCACCCGCATACGGCAGCCGTCATAGGTGAGGATCTCCAGTTCGTGGATGTTATCGGCGGTGCGGCCTGCCATCTGGGCGTGGATTCCGCAAGAGTTGTTCCCGACCATTCCGCCCAGCGTGCAGTGGTTGTGCGTGGCCGGATCGGGGCCGAACGTCAGGTGGAACTTCTCGGCCGCATCGCGCAGGGAGTCGAGCACGGTGCCAGGCTGTACGCGGCCGATTCTGCGCCCCGCATCCACCTCGAGGACTTTATGCATGTACTTCGAAAAGTCCATCACCACCGCGACATTGCAGCACTGGCCCGCCAGGCTGGTACCACCGCCGCGGGAGAGGAGAGGAGCGCCATGGCGGCGGCAGGCCGCCACAATCTTCTCTACATCTTCGGAGCTTCGCGGGCACGTGACCCCGATAGGGACCTGGCGGTAATTCGATCCGTCGGTCGCGTAGAGAGCCCGGCTGCCTTCATCGAACCGGACCTCGCCACGGATTGCTGTCCGTAGCTCCGCTTCGAGCGCGGATACCGCTTCGCCTGACAACGCACGCACCACTGGGCGGTCTGTGCGACGCTCGACCCTTTCGATCTGCTGCAGCGACACTGCACCTCCAATCGCGTTCTACAGTTGCCTTCGTTACGCCTCCGGCCGCTAATCCGATTACAACAGAGCAGCCCCAAACCTTCTATGAAGTTCGTCACACCCGGGCTCTACTTCGCACGCCGTCCCTCCGCCCCCGGTGCGGCCTCAAATGGCAGGTTCTTGTAAGATTCCAGAAAGGCCACGATCCGGTTCAACTCTTCGGAAGTCAGGCTCGCCCCATAGGCGGGCATGTTCAGGCCGCCATTGAGGATGTGCAGCACGATCTCCTGGCGCGGGTACCGGTCGGCTACTCTGGTCAGGTCGGGTCCGCGAAGCCCGCCGACTCCGCCAAAGGTGTGACACTGCTCGCAGCCCTTCCGGGAAAACAGTTGGGCGCCCTCGTACACTTCGCTGCCGGAAATGCGCACCAGGTTGGCGGCCACCGGCGGCGCGTTGAACCGGGGCGACCACGGGGCTATCTTTCCGAGTCTCCAGAACCAGAAGATCAGGAAGTAGACCAACACGATTACGAAGACCGACCAAGGTCTTCGCGCCAGGCTGCGCTCGCCCTTGTTCCAGATTACCGGGACGAAGAAGAGCAGGAGAAACGCAGCCACGGGCGCTCCCACGATCACGTAGTTCTCCATGTAATGCGGCAGCAGCGAGAGTACGGCGTAATACCACAACAGGTACCAGTCGGGGCGGGGCAGCGCCGGCAGCAGCGCGGGATCCGGCGGTTTGCCGAGTTCCGGAGGCCCGATCTGCCAGGCCAGAATCGCAATCGCGGCCACAATCACCACGGCGAAAACCGCGTCGCGCCATGCCACGTCGGGCCAGAAGGGGATACCCTTGCGGCGCAGCAACTCCTCGTACCACTTGCGATAGGTCTTCGGATCAACCGGATGTCCGGCGCGGGCGGGCTCGGAGATCCCGTTGCGGATCACCAGGAACAGATGGAGGCCGACGAGTCCGAAGATCAGCGCCGGAATGAAGAATACGTGAATGGCAAAATAGCGGCTCAGGGTCACGGCATTTACGGTGCTGCCGCCCAGGATGAATTCTGCCACCCAGTGGCCGATCAGCGGCAGACGGCCGGCCTGCTCCGCGGCAATGACCGTCGACCACACCCCGTTCTGGTCCCAGCGCAGCAGTTGTCCGGTATAGCCCATCACAACCACGCAGCCCACCAGCAGGATCCCGCTCATCCATGATGCTTCGCGGGGGAACTTATACGAGCCGGTGAGATACACCCGCGTCCAGTGCGCGGCGATCAGCATGAACATGGCGGACGCTCCGAACCAGTGCATGCCGCGCAGAAACCGGCCCAGTACGGCGCCGTGAGTGATGAATTGCAGGCTTTGATACGCCCCGTCGGGCGACGAATTGTAGATTGTGGCCAGCGCCGTGCCGGTTACCACCTGGATCAGAAAGGCGACCAGCGTGCCGCTGCCGAGCACATATTTCCAGCCGGTGTTGGGAGGGACGGGGTGCTTGAATAAGGGGCCCAGCGCCTCGGAGGCGCCGGTGCGGTCGTCGACCCATCGCCAGATCTGAATCAGCCGCCTCATTGCATTCGTCAAGTGATCGGGATCGGTATACTCATGACCTCTACCTGTCCGGACCGCTCCCTCAGCGGCACCTGCACCAGCGGCCTCGGCGGCGGCCCCGCGGCCACGGTGCCGTTCGCATAGTACACACCTCCGTGACACGGACACATGAAGAGCTCGGCATCCGGCAGCCAGCGCACCGGACATCCAAGGTGCGAGCAGTGAACGGAGAATGCCATCCAGTCGTGTTCTCCGGTCCGGCGTATGTAGACGGCTGAGTTAGACGTCACCCCGCCCCACGGTAAGGGAGAAGGATCCACGTACGACACGAGCGTCACCTTTCCCACCGGGAAACGCTCTACTGGACCGACTTGGCGCCATGTACGAGGGACGCGGCGCAGTAGCGGAGCCACCAGGAACCCGATAAACGGCACGCCCACTACGGCCGCCGCCGCTCCGCCCAGCCCGACACACAGCCAGCTAAGAAACTGGCGCCGCACGATCGTGAAAAGCCCCTCACTCCTCACGCAGCAACTCCCGAATCCAGCCGCGGAATGCCACGGCGCAAAGCACCACCCCAACGACTGACATCACCCAGGTTGTCACTACGCCCCAAACGGCCAGGATCGCGCCGAAGGCCACCACGGACGGCCAGTAGGTAGGTCGCGGCAGGTTCTCGGGTTGCGGCCGCGTCCATCCGGGCGGAAGCTCCGTCTGTGGAACATGAAACTCGCTCTCGGCCGGGTGCCACGGCATCAGCCCACCTCCCATTCCACCGGCGCGGTCCGGGCCGATGCGCCGTACCACCGGGCGAACATCGCCATCGTGCCGCAGAGGTAAACCAGGCAGCCGACCACCCACATCAAAAGCCCGCCCGCCTGGTGATCCGCCGCCGCCGAAAGGCCCCACTCGCCGCGAACCAGCATCAGAATTCCGGCGGGATCCTGCGGGTGCAGATATGCCGGGTAAATCGAGGCGGGCGAGAAGGTCAAGGCCACGCCGATCAGCGTGCAGGCCAGGCAGGCGGTGAAGAGGTAGCCCGCGGCCCACGGAACGGGCGCCATGCGGCTCTCGGGCAGGGGCGAGAGAACCGGCCACCAGAAGATCGTCCCCGTTACCAGGAAGCAGAAATGTTGCGCGATGTGCAGGGGCTCATTGGCGAGGGCCGCGTTAAACAGCAGCGGCGTATGCCAGGCCGCCATGGCACCGATTCCCGCCAGCCATGCGACCGCCGGCCGGCGGAGGAACCGCTCGGCTCTTCCGAGCGCCCGGACCTTTACGGCCCGCTGAAAAACTTCGGCTGGTATGCCTCGCAACAACAGCGGCGGGATCATCAGCGCCAGCAACAGGTGCTGCAGCATGTGGGCGCTGAACAGGTAATCGTCGCCGAGAACGTCGAGCGGCGAAACCAGCGCCAGCAGCAGCAGCGCCAATCCGGCAAAATAGAAGACTGCCGGCCGTGTAAGTCGCAGGCGCACGGCCCAGACATACGCAGCCGCCAGCAAGATACAGCCGATAACGACTGAAGGCTCCCAGTCCCACGCTGACCGCAGTAACTCCAGATCACTCATCTTGCCGTGCTCCACAAGTAGACCACGCTGAAGATCAACACCCACATGGCGTCGACAAAATGCCAGTACATGGCAACCGACTCGAACGCGCCGGTGCGCCTTGGATCCCGGCTGCCCAACCCGCTCGTATAGGAGAGAAGAAGGAGGATGCTCATCATGCACAGTCCGACGAACACATGAAAGGCGTGAAACCCCGTCAGGGTGAAGAACGTGGTGCCGAACAGGTTGGTCTGCAGGTCGATGTGCCGGGAGAGGAGGCCGAAATACTCATGCCCCTCGCCGAACAGGAACAGCGCGCCGAACAGGATCGTTACGCCGAGCCATAGTCGAACGCGCCGCCGGCTCTCCTCACGAAGCGCCTTGCCGGCCCTGGAAATCGTCGGGCTGCTGGCGAACAGGAACACCGTCCAGATCCCCATGGTCGCCGGGTGGAGGCTGCCGGAAGGCCTGGGGCCCGCCGCGGCCGCGGCACTGTGAAAGTCGATATACGCAATGATCAGAAACGCAAAGAAGACAAACTCCGAGGCCAGAAAGAAGCCCACCACCATCTGCGACTTGGAGATCTGCCGCCATCCGCGGGTGGCTGGTATTGTGTCGGGCATCACTGTCCTTCCGCCCAGTCTGGATCCTCGGGATGATTGAGGTCCCACAAAGGACGCCGGCTGCGCACGGGCGGCACCCGGTCGAAGTTGTAGATAGGCGGAGGTGAGTCGGCTGCCCATTCGAGGGTCCATGCGTCCCACGGGTTCGGGCCGGCCTGGGCGCCGCGCCGTGCGCTGTGCAGGATGTTAAAAAAGAAGGCCGCCATTCCTGCGGTCAGAATCACGACGCCGGCGCTCGAGATCTGGTTCAGGAGGGCCCAGTGCGGCAGATTCGGATACGTGTAGACGCGCCGCGGCATGCCCCACAGGCCCAGAATGTGCTGCACGAAGAAGGTGGTATTGAATCCCACGATCGTCAGCCAGAAGTGCCACTTGCCGAGCTTCTCGGAGAGCATCCGGCCGGTCATCTTCGGAAACCAGTAGTAGAGCCCCGCGAAGATGGCGAACAGCGTTCCTCCAAACAGAACATAGTGGAGGTGGGCCACCACGTAGTAAGTATCGGTAACTTGCCAGTCTACCGGGACCACCGCAAAGGTAACACCGCTCAAGCCACCGATCGTGAACTCAATAAGAAACGCGGTGGCAAACATCATTGAGGTGGTGAAGCGGATGGCTCCGCCCCACATGGTCGCAATCCAGTTGAAGATCTTGACACCGGTCGGCACCGCGATCAGCATGCTGGTCGCGGCCATGGCGTAGTCCCACGGCTTTCCCAGTCCGACCGCGAACATGTGGTGGGCCCAGACGCCGAAACTCAGAAGTCCGATCGCGACCGTGGATGCCGCCACGAATCCGTATCCGAAGATTGGTTTCCGGGAAAAGACCGGGATCACCTCCGAAATGATTCCAAAGGCCGGCAACACCATGATGTAGACCTCGGGATGCCCGAAATTCCAGAAGTAGTGCTGCCACAGGATCGGCTGCCCGCCGCCCCAGACGCGGAAGAAGTGCGCCCACAACTGCCGGTCGAGGAGCAGCATCACCAGCGAGGCATTCAGCGCCGGCAGCGCCAGGATAATCAGGTACGAGTTGACCAGCACCATCCAGACGAACAGCGGCAGTTTCTGCAGCTTCATCCCGGGCGCACGCAGCTTGATAATCGTGACGATCAGGTTCAGGCCGGTTGCGATGGTGCCGGACCCGATGGCGAGCAGCGCCAGTGCCCAATAGTCCATCCCTTTTAACAGGGAATAGGGCTGCTCGCTCAGTGGCGCATAGGCGAACCAGCCCGCTGCCGGAGCCCCTCCCGCGAAGAAACTGTAGTGCAGAAACAGCCCGCCGAAAAGGAAAATCCAGAAGCCGAAAGCGTTCAGGCGCGGGAAGGCCATGTCGGTGGCGCCGATCATCAGCGGGGTCAGGTAGACCGAAAGTCCCAGGAGTGTCGGCACGACCACCAGGAAGATCATGGTCGTGCCATGCATCGTGAAAGTCTGATTGTACGCATTTGGCGAAAGGAAGGAGTTGCGCGGCCATGCCAGTTGGAGCCGCATCAGGATCGCCTCGAAACCCGCGATCGCAAAGAAGAACGCCGCGGTCCCCAGATACATCAAGCCGATTCGCTTGTGGTCCAAAGTGGAGAACCCGCCGAAGAGGTCCTTCTCCCGCACCTCGATCTCGGGAGATACGGGAATTCCACCCGAAGGAATCGTGGGTGCGCTCATTTCAGGTTCTCCAGATAAGCCGTCAATGCATGTGCATCCTGAGCGCTCAACTGCATATTCGGCATGCGGCACCCCGGTTTTTGCGCCTGCGGATTC
This sequence comes from Bryobacterales bacterium, assembly GCA_963778675.1. GTDB lineage: Bacteria > Acidobacteriota > Terriglobia > Bryobacterales > Bryobacteraceae > CAWCDJ01. The sequence continues at coordinate 863,375 of CAVZVI010000011.1, read as the reverse complement.
TGCAGCCAGAGGTAAAGATTTTCCGGTGTATTCTCCAGCACCCCGGCGGCGATCTCGGTGCGGCTGGCCACGTGCGTGAGATCGGGCGCATACATGGCCCGTTCTGAAACGCCCCGGATGGTGTGGCAGTTGGAACACGACCGCTGTTCGAAGAGATCGCGCCCGCGCCTCTGTTGTTCCGTCTGCGGGGGTAGGGCGGGTGTCGCCTGGTGCTCCCGCCACGTTTCGAACTCATCCGGGGAGTCTGCAAACACCTTGAACCGCATCCAGGCGTGCTGAGCTCCGCAGAACTCGTTGCAGGCCCCCAGATACACGCCCTGCCGGTTTGCCGACAGCCACATGTAGTTCGGATATCCCGGCACCGCATCCATCTTCCGCGCCAGCGGGATCACGGAGAAGTCATGGATCACGTCGGCCGATTCGACCAAAATGCGGAGGTCGTGATTCACCGGGATGTGCAGCTCATTGGCGGTGATGACGCCGAACTTCGGATAACGAAATTCCCACCAGAACTGGTGGGCGTCAACGATCACCTGCGGGTCGCGCGGCACATACGGATCGGTGGCCCGCACGGTCGCGACAGTGAGACCGAACATGGAGGCGAGAAGAAGGAGTGGCACGATCGTCCACGCTTTCTCCATCCACGGAATGCCGAATTGCTTCGGTGGATCCGCCCGCCCGGGCCGCCCGCGAAAGCGGACGGAAGCGTACACCACCAGACCGGTTACCAGAGCCAGAATGATGTAACAGACCACTAAGATGACCTGAAACATGTGGGCGTTGCCCGCTGCCTGGGCGGAGGCCGGATGAAATGGAGTACTCGCCTGCATCTGGTGATGATCGGGCGTATGTTATTTAACAAGACAATGTAACTAGAGACAGATTCAGTGTCCTCCACGGCTTGGGTAAATGGCAACTTACATCGGTTAGGTTATGTACCCTCGAAAAGGCGCCTTATAGAGGCGCTGGAAACGCGCGCGCCCTTGCTGGGAGGGCCGACAAGCCGGCTGTGCGTGACTTGCCCTCTGCGGCGGCGTGAGCCGGACTCTCAGCAGCCGAAAAACGCATGATCCAGCTCTCGGGTCACTTCGCCCGAGAGCGGCTGCAGCGCGCCCACGGCGCGGCAGTTGATGATCGCTTCGGCGGTCGATTCCAGTACTTCCAGGCGGTCGAATGCTTCCAGCACGTCGCCGCCGGTGACCAGCACGCCGTCGTTTTCGAGGATCAGGGCGGGCTGCGTCGGGGAGAGCATTTCCGCCAGCTCGGCGCCTTCGCCGAACTGCAGACCGTACGGAGCGCGGCCTACGTTGCGCACCACTACGTAACTTTCCGGAATCGTGCGCGTGTCGAGTGGGACGCCGGTTACGCTGAACGCTGTTGCATTGACCGGATACGCGTTGACGATCGCGCCCACTTCGGGGTGCCTGCGGTAAATGGCGGCATGGATGGGCGCCGCGCGGCTGGCGAACCTGCCCGCTTCCACCGCGCCTTCCCGCACCAGCACCAGGTCTTCGGCATCCACTGTACCGCGGTCCACCTGGTAGGGCGTGATCACGAAACAGTCACCGCTGATACGGGCGGAATAACTGCCCTGCGTGCTGATGAACAGCCGCTGACGATATCCGCGACGGACGAACTCGCAGAGCCGGCGGCGCACTTCCTTCTCGCGGCTGGAAGGCGTCTCGCGTGCGAACCCTTCAAACGTTTGGGCGCGTCGCTGCTCGAGCGCGATCTGCTCGTCGGTGAGCAGCGTGGGCTCAGCGCCCAGCAGGCGCGCCTTGATGATCGTCTTCGCCGTGAATTCGAGGGTTTCGAAGCGGCGGAACGCTTCCTGCAGCGTGGTTCCCGCGGTCACGACGCCGTGATTTTCCAGGATGACGCTGTCATATCCCTGCGCGAGGGTATCGGCCACGATATCGCCTAACGCCTGGCTGCCCGGCAGCCGGTAGGGCGCGAACCCCACCCTGCCGCACACGTGCCAGGCCTGGTGAAACAGGCGGGTGGCGGGCGTCTGGTGTACCAGGCTGAATGCCACCAGTGCTACCGGATGGGCATGCACGATGCCGCCCAACTCGCCGCGCCGGCGGCGGATCTCCTGGTGGATGGGCAGCTCCGACGACGGCCGCCGCGTGCCTTCCACGCTCCCGTCCGGGAGGACGCAGACGATGTCGTCGCGCGTCAAAGCGCCCTTATCCACGCGGGCGGGCGTAATCCAGACGTTGCCGTTCTCTTCCTGAATCGAGAGATTGCCGCCGGAAGTGGTGGTCATGCGGTAGCGGTAGATCCGCTCCATGGCCTGAAGCAGTTCATCGCGCGGGTGAAGGTAGGAGTGCATCACCCGCAGGGTACCAAAACCATGAGCGGGGCAATCACGGCCTCAGTTCGAAATCGGCGTACTGAATCGCGGTCGAGGGTTTGCCTGCGGGAGCGAGGGTATCTTTGATGTGCAACTGAAACAGATACGAGCCGGCCGCCATGCCGCTGCCCAACGCAACCGTGCCGGAGGCGGAGCGCCGGCTCGGACTGTCGCTCGGTGGGAACTCGAGCGGCAGGGGTCTGCCCTCGAACACCTTCTCGCCATTGCGGTACAGGCCGATCCATACTTCGATGCGCGAACGCTTCTCTTTGTCGGCCGCCAGGTTGTAGGCGCTGTAGCTGTAACGCAGTGTCTCTCCGGGCCGGAAAAGGCGTAGGGACGGGGCGTCGTTCGCCGAGGAAACAACGTTCTCGCCGCCGGGCATCTTCATTCCCATCCCCTGCAAAGTGAGGCCGGAGAGCGCCAGGTTGCCGTTGGCCAGGTTGGGAATCTCGATGAACTCGCTCGCCGAGCCTGTCTTCCCGTCAGCCTCGTCGCGTGCCACCACCCAGAACTGCCAGCCGCCGGGCGTGGTGCGGCGCAGGGGGAGTCGAAGGGAAAACGAGATGCCGGTGCGCATGGCGGTTTGATAGTCCTGCGGTGGAAGCTTGAGCGTAAGAGTGCTCGCGTATTCGTCCACCGGCTGCGCGCCTGGCCCCAGAATCCCGGCGGCCAGGTGGATCTGGCTTTGCCGGATGCCTTTCAGGTCCTCGGTCATGGCCACGCCATGCAGATCCAAATGGAGAAGGGCCTCTACCGACGAGCCCTGGGGTTGATTCTCGAACAGAGGAGTGAGACGCATGGTAAGCGATCCGGCGGAGAACGGCATCGCGAGCTCTCTCGGCAGCTCCTCTCCCGGCCACTGGTATGCCTGCCCGTCCGCCAGAGTTGCCAGGCCGGCGCGCACCGTGAGCCCTGGAGACTTCACGCGAACCTGGACGTTGTCGTAACGGTCGCCATACTTGTAATTGGACTCCGTGACCGGATAGGCCAGGCGGTAGAAGCCTTGGGAATCCTGTTCCACTTGTTCGATCGCCCTCGCGGGATCGCCGGTCTCGAAAAACATGCCGCCGGTCTCCTTCGCGACAGCGGGCAGTCCGGTCTCAAGCTCCACCAGGGAACGCGTCGAAAACAGGAGGGGCGCCGCGGCCTTGGGTCCCACTGGAACCTTGCCGGTTACTTCCGCGACGGGGGCGTGCGGATCAACGTCGTAAAAAACCACCGAAGAGTGCCCGGCGGCATCGAGCAACGCGGTGAACGGCGAGCGTCCGAGCGCCTTCCCGATGCCGGCCGAGCGCAGGTTGCCCGAGAAAAACACCACCGATTTCCGTCCGGACTCCTTCCGCAGATTGTCGAAAACCATGCGGAGCTGGCACAGAGCGCCTCGCGCCAGGCCGGCTGCGTCCCCGCGTCTTGCGTCCGGCGCGCCAGGCCGGATCGCGTCGAGGGCGGTGAAAAGGTAATGGGGGTCGGAGCTGAACTGCTGCTGAGAGGCCGCTCCTTTCGCGGTTGCCAGGATCGCCACACGATCTTCCGGGCGCATCCCGGCTTCGATGAAATGACGCACCGCGGCGCGCGTGGAGCCGAGCGCCTCGGCGGTCAGCCCGAGATCGTCGATCAGGAAGATCAGCGTCCGGCCGCGGCTGCCGTCCACGTAGGAGAATTCGGAGATCTTCTGCGGCTTGTCATCCTGTAGCACTTCGAAATCCGCCTCGGCAAGGCCCGGCACAGGATGTCCTTGCGCGTCGGTCACGACCGCCTCCACCTGCACGGACGCGAGAGGCTCGTCCTGATGATGCTTGAGATCGGACTCGTCCAGCCTGGGCCGGGGAGCCTGCGGCGGCGGCAACTGCGCGAAGGCGGAGGTACAGAGAATCGCGAGCGCCAGGGCGCGCGGGGCTTTCATTACTCTTTTATCCTAAAGCACCGCGTCCAGGTGATCCAACAGGAAGTCCGCGTCGGCGCAGGTAAACACCAGCGGAGGCTTGATCTTGATGACATTATGCAGGGGGCCGTCGGTACTCAGCAGAATGCCGCGGTCTTTCATTTGGTTGACGAGTGCGGCGGCCTCCGCGGCAGCGGGCTCCCGCGTCTCGCGGTCGCGCACCAGCTCAAAGCCGAGGAACAGGCCCTGGCCGCGCACATCGCCGATCAGGGGGTGACGCTCCGACAGGCCACGCAGTCCCTCCAGCAGGTAATCGCCGGTATTGCGTGCGTTTTCCTGTAATCCCTCGTCGCGAATGACGTCGAGCACCGCCAGGCCCACGGCGCAGGAAACCGGGTTGCCGCCGAAGGTATTGAAGTACTCCATGCCGTTCGCGAACGACGCGGCGATTTCCGGGGTCGTGACCACCGCACCCATCGGGTGGCCATTGCCGATGGGCTTGCCGAGCGTCACGATATCCGGCACGGCGCCCTGAGTTTCGAACATCCAGAAGTGAGTGCCTGCGCGGCCGAAGCCGGTCTGGACCTCATCGGCCACGCATACGCCGCCGGCCTCCCGCACAGCCGCGAATGCCTCGCGCAGGTAGCCCTCCGGCAGAATGACCTGGCCCGCGCAGCTTAGCGCCGATTCGCTGAAGAAGGCGGCCGGCGGCTCGCCACGGCGCGCAGCCTCCGCGACGAACGCGGCATACCGCGGGCCGGACTCCGGCTCGTGGTAGAGCCCGCGGTAGCGATCGGGCATGGGAACCACCTGCACATGCGCCGGACGTCCCCGCCCGCCGGGGCCATCGAACTTGTACGGGCTGATATCGATCAGCGCGTTGGTGTTTCCGTGGTACGCCGTTTCCACCACGATCACGCCGTTGCGTCCGGTGTGCGCACGCGCCAGGCGCAGCGCCAGCTCGTTGGCCTCGCTGCCGCTGCAGACCAGATACACGACGCGCAGGGGCTCGGGCAGCATCGCCGTGAGACGCTCGATGTAATCCACGAGCCGCTGGTCGAGATACCGGGTATTGGTATTGAGCAGCCGCATCTGGCGTGCGGCGGCCTCGACGACGCGCGGATGGCTGTGGCCGACATGCGCCACGTTGTTGACGCAATCGAGATACGCGCGCCCGGACGAATCGTAAAGATGCCGCCGCCACCCGCGGATGATATGCAGCGGTTCGCGGTAAGAGATGCTGAGCGAGGGGCCGAGGCTGCGGTGGCGGACCGCCAGCAGGCCGGCCGGCGATCGCGATGGGGCGGCTCCGCAGGCACGCTGGAGCACCTCTTCCGGCCAGCCCCCGGGCAGGCCGGCGAGCTTCTCAAGCAATGCCCAGGCGGGGCGGTTCGAAATATTCAGGTAGTCGTTGTGCGGCGCTTCGCCGGACTGCCAGGCGCAGTAGCACACGCTCATGGCGAGGCGCGTGCGCGCCAGCGTGTAGAGCGCATCGATCTCGGGCTCGCTCAATGGACGAGTGGCGTGATAGCCTGCCGCCACGTGCGCCGCGGCGGCGATGGGGTCCTGCTTGCCGAGCATGGCGTAGGCCAGCGCTACCCCCAGATTGGCCGCGGTGGCGGAGTACACCATGTCGCCGAAATCGAGCACGCTTACGACGTGCGCGCCGGCCTCGTCTACCAGGACGTTGTAATCGTTGGCATCGCCGTGGATGACGCTCGAAGGCAGGCGCGGCCAGTCGAGATGCTCCCACGCCTCGAAAATCGGCTCGACCATGGCACGTTGTGCGGGGCTGAGCAGGCCCGCGTGCCTACGCGCCATGCCGGCCCGGCGAATGTCCCAGTGAAACTCGCGATGGGCGGCCGGATGGTCGAAGCCCGCGAGCGCCGCGTCCATCGCGGCCACCGCCCGCCCGAGTGAGGTCAGCAGTTCCGGGCCGTGCGCCTGGATCGAGGCGAGGCAAGTGCCTTCGATCCAGGTCAGCAGCCGGACGAAATGACCTCCGTGGATTGCGATTTCCCCGCCGTGCCGGGCGGCAATCACCCGGGGCCATTCGAGGCTCGTCGCGGCGCTGCGCAGCCTGGAAATGGCTTCGTTTTGCATCTCCAGGATCTCGCGCGGCTCCTCGGTGTTGGCGATCTTGAGGACGTACCGGGAGCCGTCAGCGCCGCGCAGAAGAAAGTTTGCGTCCCGCTCGCTGGGCAGAACTTCCGCGCGGACTTCGAGGCCGTAAACCTCTCGGGCGATACATTGTGCGTCGAAGATGGAAACCTTCGGTGCCGTGCGGACCATCAAGGCACCAGCTTACCGCGGTTATTCTATTTTGCTTTGGGGTTGTCTGGGCCGCGGCGCTCGAGCTTCGGGACGCCGAAATGGCCGCTGAGGTCGGCCAGAGAATCGAGATCCACCGGCCCGGCTATGTTGACCACCGTGAACTGGCGCGGCTCAGCCACCAGGATCGCCACGCCGGTGATCTTCTTGTCCTGGTAGCGGACATACACCTCGGAGGTCTCTCCATCCGCCTCACCCTTGTAGCCAAGGATGCGCGACCACTCCGGGGCGTGCAACTGGTTGCGGACGCCGTCGACATCGGCCTGCGTCCAGACGCCGTCTTTGTTGAACTCGAAGCTGCGGATGTAGATGCCTTCCAGGCCGGCGATGAGCTTCCGGACCTTGGCTTCATCGGCGTCTTTGTCGTCGAGAAACTTCGCGGCGAATTGCAGGGTCTGCCCGTTCAGCGACAGGTCGACCCGGTCGGAGGCCTTGGCGGCCAGTTGGTCGAAATTGAATTTGAACTGCTGGGCGGCCAACGACAGGCCGATCGCCAGCATCAGGACTGCGGTACGTTTCACGGTCTCACCTGCTTGATCTGGGTCTGAATGCGGTTCAGGCTGCCGGCGGTGATGCGCATTGCTTCCATCACGCGCTCTTTGGCTGCGCGGCCCTCATACTCGCGATAAACCAGGCCGCCGCCGGCGATGACGACGATCGCCGCCGCGGCGGGCAGCCATCGCGGCATCGCCAGGATTCGCCGTGCGCGAGCCGCCGCCCGGACGCGGGCGGGGAACTCCGGCGAGGGATCCTTCCTCTCCAGCGCCTGTCTCAATTCCTGTTCCAACCAATCCATCAGACTTCTCCCAAGCCGCGCCGTTCCAGCTTTTCGCGGAGCAGCGCGAGCGAACGTTGCAAGTGACTCTTCACGGTTCCAACCGGCATTTCCAGGACCTCGGCGATCTCGGAGGGGTCCAGGTCTTCCTGGTAGCGCAGGATCATCACGCTCCGCGGCGTTTCCGGGAGCGCCGCCACCAGGCGGCGCAGCATCTCTCCGAGGAGCGGATCGCCCGCCGGAGGCGGAGTCGAAGGCTCGGCCACCTGCTCGAGCGCCACCTGCGGACGGCGTTTGCGCCGCCGTGCCGCATCGATCGATCTTTGAACCGCCACTTTCTTCAGCCAGAACACCGCGTGCTCTCCGGATTGAATTGCCGCCAGGTGACGGTGGAGCGCCAGGAAAACCTCCTGCGCCACTTCCTCGGCCAGTTCGCGGTCGTGCAGGAAGTGATAGCAGAAACTGAACACCATCGACTGGTGCTGCCGCACCAGCGAGTCGAAATCACAACCCGTTCGTTCCTCGCTCTGGAGCCCCGTCACTTTTCTTCCGTTGCGTAGGCCACGCTGCTGTTCACGTCGGTATGGCGGAAATCCGTATTCACCATGGAGACCGAAATAATCCGCTTATAGAAGAATACCGCCCGCACATCGAACTCTCCGCCGTAGCTCACCGGAAACCACACACCGTCGGCGAACTTCTGGTACGTCACCGAGAATCCCAGGCCCTTCAGATTCGTCCCGAGCAGGGTCTTGACCACCAGCGGCAGGCCGCGCGCCATCTTGGTCGAAACGAACACGGGCTGGTATTCGGCAGCATCGATGAGGGCCTCACCCCTCCATATCGACTCGTCGAAATCCTGGTGGGGCTTCGGTGTAAAGGAGACGCGATAGACCGGCCGGCCGTGGAACTGCTCGCTGCCTAATAGCTTAAAGTCGTACTTTAACTGTTCATGATAAGTGAGTGGAAACAAACTGTGATCCACTCCGTCTTTGGATGCGTGATCGTCGGTCATGTCCTTGGACATGCCGTCCAGGATCTGGCCGTCGATGTCCACGCCTTTGTACTCGTAGCCCGGCTTGTCGTAGTCGTGGTACCGGCCCTTGCTCTCGTATTTGCCGTCGAATTTGACGAGCTTCTTGCCGACGCCCCGGAACTTGGGGGTCACGACATACTCGCGGTGCTCCTCACGGGCGATCCTGCCATTGCCGCGCACCATCTTGAGAAGCTGCTTCTGGGTGTAGACCCAGTTCTGCCGCTCCTCGAGCGACCGGGCCTGGTTGATGCCGACCCGCGACATGATCTGGCCGATATCCGGGGCTTGGGCCCACGCGCAGCCGGTTAGCAATGCCGCCAGCAGGAACTTCATACGACCTCCGCTCAAATGATCAATACGCCGCGGGGCCGGGACAGGGATGCAGAATTGTCGCGCTATGATTTCAGGTAATGCGCAAACTTCTCCTTCCCTTCGGGCTGGCCCTGTTTCTGCTCCAGGCCCAGACCGGCGACCGGTTCGCCTTGACCATCGACAACATCATGCGGGGGCCCGGGCTGGTGGGCTACGAGCCGATCGCAGGTCCGCTGGTCGGGCGACAGTCAGGAGGTCTATTTTCAATGGAAGCAGCACACCCAAAAGGAAACGGACCCCATGGACACCTGGGTGGTGAAGCGGGACGGCTCGGGGCTGCGGAAGCTCTCCGACGAGGAGGCCCGGCTGGCGCCGCCGGCATTCGGCGAGTACGAGCAAGGATCACCGCCTGACGGTCTACGCGAACGGAGGCGACCTGTTCGTTTACAACCAGGGCACGGGAAAGACGGAACAGATCACCCGGACGACCGACGCCGAGGGCAACCCGAGGTTCCTGCCGGACGGCAAGCGGATCGCGTTCACCCGGGCCAACAATCTCTACGTCATGTCGCTCGACAGCGGCTTGCTGGTACAGATGACCGATATTCGCGCCGCGGGCGCGCCGGTCGTGGCGGCTGCCGGTGGCGGCGGCAGGGGGGGATTCGGCGGCAGGGGCGGCACTCCTCCCGTGGCGCCCCGGGCGTCCGCCGAGCCGCAGAAAGGCACGCCCAGCCAGGAATACCTCAAGAAGGAACAGAAGGATCTGCTCGAAATCATCCGCGAGCGCACCACTCTCCGCGAGCAAGAAGAGGCGCGCCGGAAGAAGGAGAATCCGCGCAAGCCGTTCACCTTGCAGGCGAGGCAAAACGTAGCCGCGCTCGAACTGTCGCCCGATGAGAAGTACGTGATCGCGACGGTCATCGATTCCGGCAATGCCAAGAACACGATTGTCCCCAACTACATCACGGAATCGGCGTACACCGAGGACATCCCGGGCCGGTCGAATGTAGGCGACACGCAGTCGAAAGTGCGGCTGGCGATTCTCGACGCGGTGACGGGCGAGGTGAAGTGGGCGGACCCCGGCCAGAAGGATCGGGACGTGCGGCTTTCTCCGCCGGTTTGGAGCGAAGACGGCACGAAAGCGGTGCTGCAGGCGCGGGCCGCCGACAACAAGGACCGCTGGATCCTGGCGCTCGACCCGGCCACCGGCAAGACCCGCGTGCTGGCGTCCGATCACGACGATGCCTGGATCGGCGGCCCCGGCGCCAACACCCTCGGGTGGATGAAGAACGGCCGCGAAGTCTACTTCCAGTCCGAGCGCACGGGCTATTCGCACCTGTATGCCGTGCCGTTCGAGGGCGGCGAGCCGCGCGCGCTGACCTCCGGAAACTGGGAGGTGCTCAATGTGCGGCAATCGCGCGACAAGTCCCGCTTCTTCCTCACCGCCACCAAGGACAGCCTCTATGAACAGCACTTGTACGAGATGTCCGGCGAGGGCGGTCCGCTGACCCGCATTACCGCTGCTCCGGGGAAGCACGCCGCCGTGGTCTCGCCCGACGACCGCTGGATCGCCGACGTGTATTCGTATACGAACAAGCCGCCGGAGCTCTACGTGCAGGAAAACCGTCCGCACGCCGATGCGAAGAAGCTGACCGACTCTCCGGCGCCCGAGTTCTGGCAGTACCCGTGGAAGGACGTGCCGATCGTGACCTTCACCGCGCGCGACGGAGTGCAGGTTCCGGCCCGGCTGTTCAAGCCGGCGAATTTCCAGAAGGGCGGCCCCGGCGTGGTCTTCGTGCATGGCTCCGGGTATCTGCAGAACGTGGACCGCAAGTGGTCCACTTACTATCACGAGTACATGTTCGACCACATCCTGATGGAGCGCGGGTTCCTGGTGATCGACGTCGATTACCGCGGCTCGGCGGGGCACGGCCGAGACTGGCGCACCGCCGTCTACGAGCACATGGGCGGCAAAGACCTCGATGACATCGTCGACGCCGCAAAGTACATTGCCGCCGACCAGGGTGTGGACCCGAAGAGGATCGGTCTTTACGGCGGCAGCTATGGAGGCTTCATCACCCTGATGGCTATGTTCACGCAGCCGGACGTTTTTGCCGCCGGCGCGGCGCTGCGGCCGGTCTCCGACTGGGCGCTCTACAACCACGGCTACACGTCGGACATTTTGAACGTGCCGCAGAGCGATCCGGACGCCTATAAGCGGTCGTCGCCGATCTACTTCGCCGGCGGACTGAAAGGCGCGCTGCTGATCTGCCACGGCATGGTGGATACCAACGTGGAGTTCGAGGATACGGTACGGCTGGTTCAGCGCCTGATCGAGTTGCGCAAGCCGAACTGGGACCTGGCGGTGTATCCCGTTGAGAATCACGGCTTCGTGCAGCCCACCAGTTGGGCGGATGAATATAAGCGCATCCTGGCGCTGTTCGAGAAGAACCTGAAGGGTTAAGCCGGGCTGGTCACTTTTTGGCGCCGGACTCCCGCCCTCGCGGGATACGGGCGGCGTTCCAAGTCGGGGTACAGTATTAGTAAACGTGGCGGTGTGCCGTTTATGCCGCGCCATCGAGCAACAATGCTTCGCGCCAGCCAAGATCGAAAATACGCGCTCACGCTGTTGGCCGTAGCCGCGGCTGTCCTGGTGGCCGGGATCGCGCTGCGGCCAGCCCGGCCGGCGGAGAAGAAGCAGCCGGTGCAGGCCCCAGGGGAATTGGAGCGTCTCCAGCAACTGACCGAGCAGCGGCGTCTCAGGGACTTGGGCAATTATCTGACAAATGCCGCCAACGGTGTCGCTTCGTCGCTCGTCTACCTGAATTCCACCGGCTCGAGCGGTGTTGTGTGGGGATCGCGGGATGAGGTTTTGGCGCCCCGGCGGGGGGTGGTTCCGTTTGCCGTCGTGGCGGCCAAAGAGCCGGAAGCGGTAATGCCCGCATTCCGCACTTCAGGTCCGCCAACGGCCGGCGCGTGGGTGCTGGCCGTAGCCAAGAACCGGCAGCACGAGATCGTCTTCGCACATGGGCTGTACCAGGGGAGTGCCGCGTCCCGTTGCGGGTCTTTCCCCTACGACGCAATCCAATCCAGCGCGCCGCTTTCGAGCGCCCTGGTGGGTGGCGGTCTGTTTACACTCCAGGGGCAGCTTCTGGGCTTCATTGGGACCTGCGGGGACCGCGCCACGGTGATCTCGATTTCCACCATTGCCGGCTTCCTGGGAAGGCCCGTCACCCTCAACGACCGGCTGGAGTCGGCTTACGGAATGACCGTGCACGCTTCTGATGGGGGCGTTCAGGTGGCGGCGGTCTGGGGCGGGTCAGCGGCGGACGTCGCGGGGCTTCAACCAGGCGATCTCGTAAAGGCCGTGGATGGAGCAGAGGTCGGCTCCACGGACGACCTTGGAACACTGCCGAACGAAGCGACGGAAGAGCACCGCATCCAGGTCCAGCGCGGGCGTCGAAAGCTTACTCTGCGGTTGCGTCCAGCGCCTCCAAACCAGGAGACCGCCGCCGCGACGCCCATGGGAATGACGCTCGGCCCGGGAACCAACGAACGCGAGTTGGCCGTGATGACGGTAGCGCCGGACAGTCCGGCCGAACGAGCGGGGGTCCTGCAAGGCGACCTGCTGCGCCGCGTCGGACGTACCGCCGTGGCGGACGCCGCCGCCGCGGCGCGTGCCCTACAAAGCGCTAGCGGGCGTCCGGTCGTTCTCAAGCTGGAGCGTGACGGAAAAGAGCTCGAGGTGCTCCTGACTCCGTGAACGATATCGGTTCGCTAGGCGTAATTCTGCTGCTGGCGCTTCTGGCCGGCCATATCGTGAAATGGCTCCGCATCCCGGAGGTGACCGGCTATCTGCTGGCGGGGATCGCCCTCGGTCCATCGGTCATGGGTTGGGTGACCGCGGACAACCTCTCGGCGCTGCATGCGTTGAGCGAAGTGGCGCTCGGGCTGATTCTGTTTTCGATCGGGACGGTCTTCGAGTTCGGGCACTTCCGCCGGATCGGACGAAGGCTCATCACCATTACGGTGATCGAATCGCTCCTCGTGGCGGTAGCGGTGGCGGTGGGCACGCGTGTGGCGGGGCTATCGTGGCCTTCGGCTCTGCTGCTCGGTTCCATGGCGATTGAGACGGCGGCCGCTTCCACCCTGATGGTTCTTCGCGAATGCAATGCAAAGGGCCCGCTGACGGACGTGCTGATGGGCGTGTTCGCGCTTGACAACCTGTTGTGCCTGATCGCCTTCAACCTGGTGGTGGCGGGGATCCAGTTCACCTCGCACCCGAGCGGCTGGAGCTTCTACGCGCTGTTCCAGACGGCCGGCCCGCTCGTATGGCAGATCGTGGGCTCGGCGGCCCTGGGATATATCGCGGGATTTCTGCTGGCGGCCTGGTCAGCGCGGGTAGTCGAGCATGGAGAGCAACTGATCCTGCTCGCCGGTTGTGTACTCTTTTGCGTGGGCCTGTCGGACCTGTTGCAGCTCTCCCCCATGGTCACGAACCTGGCGGTGGGGGCGACGGTCGTGAACCTGTCCGAACGCAGCCGGCGGTTCTTGGATAGCCTCGCGAAGACCGACCCTCCGCTCTACGCTATTTTCTTCGTCCTCGCGGGCGCGGACCTGAATCTGTCCCTGCTGCAATCGCTGGGTCTCGCCGGAGGCGTCTACGTGCTGGCAAGACTCTTCGGAAAGGTGACGGGAACCTGGCTCGGCGCATCCGTGGCGGGCGCCGGCCGGGAGATCCAGTGGCGGCTTCCGACCGCCATGTGCGCCCAGGCCGGTCTTGCCATCGGCCTCACGCTCTCGCTGGAGCAGCGTCTGCCGGACCTGGCGCCCAGTGTCACTACGGTCGTTCTGGCGGCGGTGATTCTCTTCGAACTGGTCGGGCCGTTCGGGGTTCGCTGGACGATCATTCGAAGCGGTGAGGCGCAACCCGAGACGGAGCCGGCGGGCGCAATCGTCGAGGCGACCTGAGCCTGCTGTCGCGTCGCCACGGCGGGCCGTTTTACGATAGGCAAATATGACCGCCAGGGATGCCAGGCCAGACGACGCCGCGGCGATCGCACGAATTTACAACCAGGGCATCGAAGACCGTGTGGCCACATTTGAAACACAGCCGCGGACCGCGGACGATGTCAGGGCGTGGTTCGACGGCGTGCATCCGGTAGTGGTGGTGGAGGAGGGCGGGGAAGTGATCGCTTTTGCCTCGACCTCCACCTACCGCAGCCGCGAATGTTACTCGGGAATTGCGGAGACCTCGATTTACGTTGCGCGGGAAGCTCGAAGGCGCGGCGCCGGGAGACTCGCGCTCGAGGCGCTCATCCGCGCGGCGGAGGCGGCGGGGTACTGGAAACTGGTGTCACGCGTCTTCACCGAGAACACCGCCAGCCGCGAATTGATCCGGTCGCTCGGTTTTCGCGAGGCGGGGATCTACGAAAAGCACGGACGTCTCGACGGCGTCTGGCGGGATGTGGTGATCGTGGAACGGCTGATCCCGGCGAATCTCGTTCGTTGAGTTCTGAGAATATCACCGGGAGAAACGGCGTCCTCGGAGTGGGAATCCTATTTGGGCGCCGGTCCTCGAACAACCTGCACGAATGCTCCGGGGTGAATCCATTTTTCGAAGGCCGCCCGGATGTCATTGGCGGTCAGCGCGTAGTACCGTTTTGCCGCACGTACCGGTTCATCGAGTGGCAGCCCGATCAGGGCGCGCGCCACGAACCCTCCCGCCACCGCATCTTCGCTCGATTCGCTCAGGGTAATCTGGCGCAACAGCAGGGCCTTGGCTTGTTGCAGTTCGGCCGGACTGACATTCGTCGTGCGCATCGCGGCCAGTTCCTCTTCCACCAGATTCCGCGCTTTCGAGACGTTATCCGGATCGCAACCGTACGTGACCGCATACGTCGCTCGCGTTTCGCTGGCGCGCAGGGAATTGTCGACGTTGTAGACATACCCCGTCTTCTGGCGGAGATCCCGGTAGAGCCGCGTCGCATAAAACCCGCCGCCCAATACGTGATCGCCGAGTTGCAACGCATAGTAGTCCGGATCAAAACGGTTCAACCCGAGTTCCAAAGCGAGATCCACCGAGTCCTGCACCTGGGTCGGATCCGGCACGTTTACCGCGGACGGCTGATTCGTTGGAACCGCCGGTAAAGTCACCGCGGGTTTGGCGCCGGCATTCTTCCATTCCCCGAACCACTTCTCGAACACGGGTTTGGCTTCCTCGGCCGTGATATCGCCAATGACGGCGATCGTGGTCATGTCGGGACGGAACACTTTCGCGTAGTAATCCTTGATGTCCTCGAGCTTCAAAGCGGAGATGGATTTAGGAGTAGCCTGCCTCAAGGCCGGGTCATCCTTCGGCAGCAGGGCGGTCTCGATCGCCCGGCTCGTCCGGTATCCCGGGCTGGCCAACCTGCCGGCCGTGAATTGCGCCGACTGACCGCGGACGACCTGGAATGCCTCGGGAGGCAGCGCCGGGTGGAGCTCGTTGTCCGCCAGCAACTCCACGCCCTTCGCGAAGTATTGCTTCAGGACCTTCAGGTTGAAGTCGGTTCCGCCCGTTTCGGAGGCGGCGATGTCGTCCAGCGCCTTCTGGAAAGCGATCCGGTCCCGTGATTGCGTACCGTACGAAAACAGTTCCGCAAGCACCTCATCGGCGCCCTCTTTACCCGGGGGAGTCTCCAGAGCGGATTCGTGTTTGACGGACCCGATCACGGTAACCGTGGGGCTGGCCTTTTCCGTCTGGACGATCAGTCTCAGGCCGTTCGAAAGAGTCAGGTCCGCCGGGGCGGGCGGTGCTTGCGGGATTTTCAGCGACTTCACCGCGGCTTCCGCCCAGTCGGGCAGCGTGACGGGTTTCGTCGGCGCCGCCGTGGTCACCTCCGCTCCTCCGAAGCCTTTGCTGGAAACCGGTGCGCCGGAGGCCGAGGGTTTCAGCGTCGCCACGATTGCGCTTGGAACCAACAGGTATTGCTTCGCTACCCGGTTTACGTCCTCGACGGTCACCTTCTTCATGGCGTCGACGATCTGCGTGGGCGACTCCCGGCCTTCGGCGGCGAGGGCTTGCGACCAGGTTGCCGCGAGATCGGGGATGGAGTTCTGTTGAAACTGGGCGCTTGCAACTTCACCCTTGCGGGCAGCCTCGACCAATGCCGGAGGCACACCCTTATCGGCGTAGTTCGAGAGGATTCTCTTGATCTCGCCGGTGATGGGGGCAGGGTCAGCGCCGGCCGGAACGGCGGCCACCGCATATCCGACGCTGGCTTTCGGATAGGTTTCGGCCAGCCCGAATTCGGTCCCCAACGCTTTCCCGGCAGGCACCAGACCATACAGGTCGGCTCGCTGGCTGCCGGCGACATCGCTCAAAATGCGTACCGCGGCGAAATCGGAACTGGACGTTCCCGGCATCCGAAAGGCCACGAAGACCAGCTCATAGGGCAGATTACTGTCGAGCGTAAAGCTGTCCGCCTTGACCGGCTGCAGATTGACTTCCGGGTGCTTCGGAACCGGCCTGCGCTTGATCGGGGCGTACAACTGCTTTACCCGGCTGAGCGTCGCCGCCGGATCGACATCGCCGGCGATCACCAGAATCGCGTTATTGGGCGCATACCATTCCTCATAGAACTTCTTCAGCATGTCCGCGGTGGTCGCGTCGAACGACGCCTTGGTGCCGAGGGCGTCGTGCGCGTACGGTGTGCCGGCGAAGAGATCCTGGTTGAGGTGCGTAATGAACTTGTAGGTAGGGTTCGACAGGTCGCGCGCGACCTCCTGCTCGATCGCGCCCCGCTCTTCGGCCCATTGCTTCTGGAAGTCCTGAACATCCTGCATGCACGACGAATCCAGCCGAAGCGCGACGTCGAGGTCCTGAGCGGGCACGGTGACAAAATACTGGGTTATATTCTGCTGCGTATCCGCGTTGACGCTGCCGCCGAGTTGCGCATAAATCGCGGCGATCTGGTCCGCGCTGACCCCCGCGCATCCGCGGAACGCCATGTGTTCCTGCGCGTGGGCCATCCCCGGGAAACCGGCCGGCGTTTCATCGCCGCCAGCGATGTAGTTGTCCTCGACAGTCACAACGGGGGCCAGGGGATCCCGCACGATGACCACGCGCAGTCCGTTATCGAGCGTAGCCCGAACGACCGATTCGCGGGCTCCGCTGGCGGCCATAGCGGCCATCAGGATCACACAAAAAGACAGAAGTATGCGACGTTGCATCCACACCCTCCAGGTGTCACTACCATGCTTCCAGGATAGCTGGTGCGCAACGCAGGAGGCCAATCGAGGGCTGCTACGGATCAGGACGGCCTGAAGCCCGGACCGACCTCAGGAGGCGAACCGGTAGCCGACGCCGCGCACCGTGTGGAGGTACCGCGGATTCTGTGGAGTCTGCTCCAGCTTCTGGCGCAGCCACGCCACGTGCACATCGATCGTGCGCGACGAGACACCCGGCTGATACTCCCACACCGCTTCGAGGAGTTCCTCGCGCGTCACCACCTTGTCGCGGCGTTCGATCAGGTATCGCAGGAGCTCCATCTCTTTAGCGGCCAGGCTCACGGGCGCGCCGTCTTTGCTTACCTCGTTCCTCACGAAGTCTACACTGACGCCATCGAACTGGTACTTCTCGATGCGGGCGCGGCTTTCCTTCCGGACGCGCCGCAGCAGGGCCTCGATGCGCGCCATCAGCTCGGGAGGCTCGAATGGCTTGGTGAGATAGTCGTCCGCGCCGAGTTTCAGGCCCACCACGCGATCGGTGAGCTGCGATTTCGCAGTGAGCATGAGTACGGCCACGTCCTTACCCTGCCGGCGCAGCTCCCGGCAGACATCCAGGCCGTTCATGCCCGGCAGCATCACGTCGAGAATCAGGAGGTCGAATGGTTCGGCGATGGCCCGCGCCAGCCCCGCCGGTCCGTCGCCCGCGCTTTCGACGTCGTAGCCTTCCGCGTGCAGCAGATCGGAAAGGGTGAGCACCAGGCCCGGCTCATCCTCGACTAAAAGAATGCGCGAATTCATGTCCTTTTTCCGGAGGCGCCGCCGGAATGCGCACGATGAATTCGGCGCCCTTGCCCGGCTCGCTGTTTACCCGCACCGAGCCGCCATGCGCCTCCACGATCTTTCTTACCAGGCTGAGGCCCAGCCCGGTGCCGTGCACCTGGTCTTCCTGCGCGTGCCGCCCGCGGAAGAAGGGGTCGAAGAGGTGCGCCTGCTCGTCGGGCGGGATGCCCGGTCCGTGGTCCGCCACCCGCACTTCCACCCAGATCCGCCCGCGCTCCACCACGCGGCTCGCGAAGACGCCGATCCAGCCTCCGCCGGTGGCCCCGTACTTCACCGCGTTGCTGATCAGGTTTCCCAAGGCATGTTCGAGCGCGGCGGGGTCTCCCAGGATGAGCGGCAGCCCGTCCTCGATGTGCTGCTCCACGGTGCAGTGGACGGTTTGAATCGCGGCATTGCCCGCTTCCAGCGCATCGGCGATCACCGATTCGATCCACACCGGCCCGGGCTCCTGCACGATATGGCCGGCCTGCGCCTTCGAGAACCGCAGCACCTGTTCCACCATCTGTTTCAGGCGGCCGCTCTCCTGGTGAATCAGCGCGCCGTAGCGTTCGACCTGGGCAGGACTGCTGGTCACGCCGCCTTTTAAGTTGTACGCCGCGGTGTGGATCACTGAAAGCGGTGTGCGCAGCTCGTGCGATACGCCGGCAACGAAATCCATCTGCAACTCGGCCAGCCGCTGCGCGCGCCGCGTGAAGCGGATCCACGCAATGAGCGTTCCGAACATCAGCAGCAGCACGCACGAAGTGACGGCCATGGCGCGCAGGCGTGCCTGGGCCACCACGGCTTCGAGCGACCCGGCGCGATGGCGTACGTACATTTGCCAGCGGCCGAATCCCGGTCCCGGCGAAGCCGCCTGTGCGCGGCCGGCGCCGCGTCCGATGATCAGATCGAAGGGGTTGTCGAACAGGGAAACCGAAGCGTCTGCATTTGCCCTGACCTGGCTGGGGTCGCCCCCGCCGGCCCGGTAGATCACGACCGGTTGAGAGGCCCTGGTGACGATCTCCACCTGGTAATCCAGGTTGCCGCCGGCTGCGACGTAGCGTTGTACGACCTCCGGCAGCAGAGAACTCCGGAGGTAGGGCAGGTTCAACTCGAAAACGCTCCAGCCGATCTCTCTCCGGCCAAACGGCGCCGGGCGGGCATTCGAAAACAACGGCAATTGAAAAACAGCGTCTTCGCCGTCTGCCGAGCCGTCAAAGGGCGGCGGGCCTCCAGGGCCTCCCTGCCACTGCTGGATCCTTTCCAGCCGCTCCTTCACCGGGGCCCAATCTTCCGGCCATGCCTCCGTCCGAAAAGCGACTTGCGACGGGTCCATCACCCGCAGCACCAGCTTGCCCTTCTCCGGCACTGCAATGGCGATCCGCCGGAAGATCTGGCCGTGGCGGGCGCCCGACTTCCATTGCTCATAGCGTGCGACGATGGCCGCTTCGGCCGATGCCGCATCCGCCGCCTGGCCGCTCACCGGCAGCACCGCGCGGCACGCCGCGCTGATCTCGGAGTTGAAGTCCTGGCTGAGACGGTTCAGGCTGGTCTGCAGGCTGTCCTGAAGCCGCTCGCGATAGGCGACGCTCACCGCGCCGATCCAGCGGTATTGCAACAAGCCCAGGACGCCGCAGAGCACGAACACCGCGCCCACGAAGAACCACGAGGCCAGCGCCCGCCGTCGATGCCGTCCGATCCGCACGTCTGTCTTTACCTTACCTTTGCGCAGCTTAACCCGCCGCACCGGCGAGAGTAAAGACTGCGTTAAGGATGTAAAGCTTCGCCGCAATCGGGAAACAATCGCGAGCGCCGCTGCTACTTTACAGGTGACATGGCCGGACAACGAATTTCGAAAGGGCTCGCACGGCTGCTGGCCGCGGGGCTCCTCGCCTCCCTTGGGATGGCCTCCGAATATCACGGCACGGTCACTGCCGGCGGCCTCCCGCTTCCCGGCGCCACGGTCACCGCGACGCGTGGCGATTCGAAAATCGTCACCACTACCGATGACAAAGGCGCCTTTTCGTTTCGCGACCTGCCGGACGGCAACTGGGCGATCGCGGTCGAGATGCTCGGGTTCGAAAAGCTGACCCTGGACGTAGGCGTGGCACCGGAAGCGCCCCCGCCCGCGTTCGACCTGAAGTTCCTCTCCGAGGCGGCGCTTACCGGCGGCCTCGATCACGGCGGGAGCGTGGTTCCCCCTACCCGCGCAGCGAATTCCTTCCCCGCAGCGCCTCCCGCCACCAAGTCTTCCGCTCGCCCGGACTTCGAGAGGACCTCGATCACACAGTCCGCCGATAGCAGCGCGTTTTCCGATGAGGGCACGATCAAGACCGGCGAAGCCGCCGATCTCAGCCAAAGTTCCGCGAACTCCTTTATCTTGCAGGGCAGCGTCAGCAGCGCTGCCGGTATGGGCGCGCAGAACGATTGGGGGCCTCCTGGCGGGCCCGGCATGATGCCCATGATGATGGGTGGAAGGGGAGCACCCGGCGGCGCCGAGGGCATGCCCGGCGCAGGCGCCAACATGACTATGGCTGGGGGCGGCGGACGCGGCGGCCAAGGGGGACCCCCGGGCGGCATGATGGGCGGACCGGGCGGCGGTGGACCTCCCGGCGGAATGGGCGGACGCGGCGGTCCCGGCGGATTCGGAGGCCCCGGCCGCGGGGGCCCTGCCTGGCAGGGGCGGCCCAACGCCAGGGCGTTCGGCAATAATCGCCGCGACCTGCGCAACTCCTACATGGCTTCGGCGAATTTCAGCCTCGATAACTCGGTTTGGGACGCCCGCACTTTCTCGGTTACCGGCGCCAACCTCGCCAAGCCCTCCTATGCCAACGGCCGCGGCGGAGTCATGTTCGGCGGCCCGTTACGCATCCCCGGCCTGATCAGCGCTTCCAAGGGCATTTTGTTCACGTTCAATCTCGAGTTCCAGCGCGACCGCACCGGCACGGTATCCAGCCCGGCGACCGTGCCCACGTCGCTCGAGCGCGCCGGCGACTTCTCGCAGATCTCCACGATCCTCTACGACCCTACGACCGGAGTCCCCTTTCCGGGCAACCGCATTCCCGCCAATCAACTGAACGCCACCTCGCTCGCGCTGCTCAACTATTATCCGCTTCCCAACCTTCCCGGCCTGACGCGCAACTACCAGACGTCTCTGGCCGGCAGCAACAATTCGTACAACATCAACTCGCGGGTCTCCAACATCCGGATCGGCTCGAAGGACCGCCTGAACTTCGGCCTGGGCTACCAGGGCAGCAACAGTGCGACTCCCAACCTGTTTCAGTTCGTCGATACCGGCGCCGGCCGCGCCATCAACACCAATCTTGCCTGGGCGCACAATTTCAGCACGAGTCTCATCAACAACGTGAACTACACGTTCAGCCGGATGCGGCAGGACCTCTCGCCTTATTTCGCCTATGACGAGGATGTGGCCGCCTCGCTCGGTATTCTGGGGACGTCGCAGGCCCCCATGAACTGGGGACCGACCGGCCTCAGCTTCACCAACTTTGCCGGGCTCAGCGACGGCAACGCCTCTCTCAATCGCAACCAGACCAGTTCCGTGGGAGACAGCCTCCTCTGGGTGCGGGGCCGGCACAACCTCACGTTCGGAACCGACTACCGGCGCCAGCAGTTCAACCAGTTCGCCGATACGAACGGCCGCGGGGCATATTCGTTCACGGGCTCCGCCACCAGCCTTCTGATTGACGGCGTGCCCCAGAGCGGCACGGGCTACGACCTGGCCGACTTCCTGCTCGGAATTCCGGCCACCGCTGCCATCCGCTACGGCGACCCCGACAAGTATCTCCGCGGCGGCGGCTACGATTTCTACGTCAACGACGACTGGCGGATCAACTCGCGCTTCACCTTGATCTTGGGCCTCCGCTGGGACTATGCCGCTCCCGTTACGGAACTCCACAACCGCATGGTGAACCTGGAGATCGCGCCCGCCTTTGCCGGCATCACTGCCGTCGAGGCCGGAACAGCCGGGGCGCCTGACGCCCTGATCAGCCCCGACCGCACCAACTTCTCGCCGCGCATCGGCTTCGCCTGGCGCCCGTCCACGAAGGGCTCGCTAGTGGTGCGCGGCGGCTACGGCGTCTACTACAACACCTCCGTCTACAACCTGATTGCCTCGAACATGGCGCAGCAGCCTCCGTTCGCGCAATCGCTGAGCGTATCCGGATCGGCGGCCAATCCTTTGAGCATCCAGAACGCCTTCCTGCTCGCAACCACGCAGGCTGCGGGGAGCACCTTCGCCGTCGACCCGAACTACCGTATCGGCTACGCCCAGACCTGGAACCTTACCATCCAGCACGACCTGCCGCTCTCCATGTTTGCCACCATCGGCTACCTGGGCACCAAGGGGACGCGGCTCGACCAGCAGTTTGTCCCGAACTCGGTGGCCCCCGGAGCGCCCGAATCGATTTATCCGCACAGCTTTATCTACGAGACCTCGGGCGGCAACTCCATCTACCACGCGGCGCAGTTCCAGTTGAACCGGCGCTTCACCAGCGGCATCATGGCGCACGCATCCTACCAGTTCTCGAAATCCATCGACGACGCGGGCACCGGCGGGCGCGGGCAGGGCAACACTCCGGTGGCGCAGGACTGGCTCGACCTGGAGGCCGAGCGCGGCCTTTCCAGCTTCGATTCGCGCCACAACCTTTCGCTGCAGATTCAGTACTCGACCGGCATGGGAACGCCCGGCGGAACGCTGCTGAACGGGTGGAAGGGGAAGCTGTTCAAGGATTGGACCGTCACCAGCAGCATCAACCTTCACAGCGGCACGCCGATGACCGCCATTGTCGGCGGCAACCTCTCCCAGATCAGCGGGACCGCGGTATCGAACACGCTGCGCGCCGATGCAACCGGCCTGCCCATAGAGGCGGCCGGTATGCTCTTCAATACGGCGGCGTTCTCAGCGCCGCTGGCGGGCGAGTGGGGCGACGCCGGCCGCAACACCATCCCGGGGCCCACCGTCTTCACCTTGGATGGCGCGCTGGGGCGCATCATCCGCTTCGGCGAGCGCCGCAGCGTCGATATCCAGCTCCGCTCCCAGAACGCACTTAACCACGTGACCATCACCAACTGGGGCACCGTGCTCGGCTCCAACACCTTCGGCCTCGCCACCGCCGCGGCCCCGATGCGCACCATGACCGTCAACGTGAGGTTCCGATTTTAATATGAGACCACTGCTGATTGCTTTCCTGATTGCTGGAATCGCGGCGGCGCAGACGCCGGTCAAATTCCAGTCCACGACGCAGCTCGTGGTCGTGAACGTCTCGGCCAAAACGAAATCCGGCGAACCTTTGGAGAACCTCAAGGCGTCGGACTTCGCGGTCACCGAAGACGGCAAGCCGCAGCAGATCAAGGTGTTCGAATTCCAGCGTCTGGAAGACGCCGTGACCCCGGAAGTGGCCCACGAGCCGCAGCGCGCCGCCGCCCCCGTAAAACAGGCAGCGGCCATCGCGCCAGCCCGGCCCGGCGAAATCAAGTACAAAGACCGCCGCCTGCTGGTCCTGTTTTTCGATCTCTCCGGCATGAGCGTCAGCGAGCAGATTCGTGCCCAGAAATCGGCGCAGAAATTCCTGGCGTCCGGCATGACACCGGCCGATATGGTCGCCATCATGAGCTATGCCACCGATCTGCAGGTGCTGCAGGACTTCACCGACGACCGCGACGCACTCGACAAAGTCATCAAGGGCCTGGTGATTGGCGACACGGGCACCGCGAATGGCTCGACCGGCGATGACAGCGAAATGGACACCGGCGCCGCTTACGCCCAGGACGATTCCGAATTCAACATCTTCAATACGGATCGCAAGCTGGCCGCGCTCGAATCCGCGGTCAAAATGCTCGGCAGCCTCGCCGAAAAGAAAGCCCTCGTCTATTTCGCCAGCGGGATGACCCTCAACGGCATCGATAACCAGGCGCAGCTTCGCGCCACGGTCAACGCCGCCATCCGCGGCAACGTCGCATTCTACCCGGTGGACGCGCGCGGCCTGGTGGCCACGGCGCCGCTCGGCGACGCTACGCAGGGTTCGCAGGGCGGCCAGGGAATGTATTCCGGCAGCTCGCAGCGCACGATGCAGTCGAACTTCCAGGGTCAGCAGGAGACGCTCTATACCCTTGCTTCCGATACGGGGGGCAAGGCGCTGCTTGATCAGAACGATCTGGCGCTCGGCATTGCCCAGGCCCAGAAAGACATTTCCAGCTACTACATCCTCGGCTACTACAGCACCAATACCGCGCTCGACGGGCGCTACCGCCGCATCAAGGTACAAATCAACAAGAACCTCTCGGCGAAGCTCGACTATCGCAGCGGTTACTTCGCCTCCAAGGAGTTCCGGCAGTTCAATTCCACCGACCGGGAGCGCCAGTTACAGGAAGCTCTCATGCTGGGCGACCCGGTGACCGACCTTACCCTGGCTCTCGAGGTGAACTACTTCCGCCAGGCGCGTGACCGCTACTTCGTACCGGTCTCCGTGAAGATTCCCGGCAGCGACATCGAATTGGCCCGCAAGGGCGGCGCCGAAAGCACACGCCTCGACTTTATCGGCGAAGTCCGGGACTCCAAGAACATGTTGCAAGGCACCGTCCGCGATGAGATCACGGTCAAGCTGAAAGGCGAAAACGCAGGGCAACTCGCCAGGCACAACCTGGAATACGATACCGGCTTCACCTTGCAGCCCGGCGTCTATACGGTGAAATTCCTGGCGCGCGAAAACGAGACCGGCAAGATGGGAACCTTCGAGACGAAATTCACGGTTCCCGACCTCACGACCGATCAGAACCATCTGCCCATCAGCTCGGTGGTTCTCGGGTACCAGCGCGAAACGCTCGATTCCGCCGTGGCCACGGTGGAGAAGGATAAGAAGGTGCTCGCCGAAAATCCCCTGATCCGCAACAACCAGAAGCTGGTCCCCAGCGTAACCCGCGTTTTCCGCAAAGACCAGGAGATGTACGTTTACCTGGAGGCGTACCAGCCCTCGGCGCAGCAGACGCAGTTCATGGTGGCGACGGTTGCGTTCTATCGCGGCAAGGTGAAGGCGTTCGAGACAGTGCCGCTCAAAATCGCCCAAGGTTTGAACGCCAAGTCGAAAGCGGTTCCCGTGAGTTTCAGCTTTCCGCTGGACAAGCTGGAACCCGGCCGCTACACCTGCCAGGTGAGCGTGGTAGACCCCAGCATCCAGAAGTTCGCCGTCTGGCGCTCGCCCGTCGCCGTGCTGCCATAAATCCCGCGCGAACCCTACTTGTGCAGGCCCGCGGTAATTCCGTTCGGACCGACCTCGGTCAACGATGGCGTCGAGGCGCAGCTCCAGTTAGCGGCGTCCTTCACATCGCCGGTCCCTTTGTACCGGGCCATCTCGGGGAACTTGCACAGCGGCATCCGGCGCTCCGCATTCCTGGCCTCGATCTGTTCCGGAGCGACGCCCCTGGTCACCCACTCGTCGAGCGGCGTGAGCGTATCGAACACGTTCGGCCCCGGGCCGCCGCCGCAATGCTGCATGCCCGGCACCATGAACAGCCTCACGTTCTTTTGCAGCGCCTCGTACCCCTTGGTCAGGTCGGCCAGCTTTTCGTAGTAAAGAATGCTGCGGTACGGCGTCAGCGCCGGGTCGCTGAAGCCGTGGTACATCAGCAGCTTCTTGCCTTTACGGATAAACGGCAGGATGTGTGAAGGGTCGTCCGCGTCGGCCGCGCCGGTGCGTTCGTCGAACAATTTCAGCGCCGCATCGCCGATCACACCATCCGCGCTGATGTCGAAGTGTAGTGCCTCATACTTCGGATCGCGTTCCACCAGGTACTGCGTGATGTGGTCCGCGAACAGCCATCCGGCGGGCGCATTGGCGGTCCAGCGCTCAGGATCCCGGAAGTCTGGCGGAACGGCGCCGGTGTTCCACGCGATCATCCCGCCGCGCCCGTCGCCATCGGTGATCGAAAAGCCCGGCTGCACCACTCGGCCGCGCCGGTCCCGGACCGCCTCCATGTACCGTTTCAGCGTGACGGCCTGCTCGGGTGTCAGGCACTGGTCCGGCGTGCCGGCCTTGCAGACCATGGAGGACGGATCGAACGAGCACTTGCCCGGATTCTGGATCAGCCCGTCCTTCACACCGTCGGAAGCATCGCAACTGGCGTACATGGCGGCGTCGATCGCCGGCCACAGCTTCGGCGGAATATACCCCGCTTCGGTGAGTCCTTTCATGACCCGGAGCGGCGCCATGATGGCGTGGACGCTCATGAACGGAGCGCCCGCGATGATGCCGTCGTAATCATCCGGGTAGCGCTGCGCTTCCATCAGCGCCATGCGTCCGCCGTTCGAACACCCCGCAAAGTATGCCTGGCGGATGTCACCGGCGTAGTGCTTGCGAACCAGCTCCTTTGCCGCCACCGCCACATCGTGCGCAGCGCGGAAATAGTAGTCCGCGATCTTCGCTTCGTCCGGCTTGCCATCCGCTGTGAGCGACCACCGCGCATCGGTTCCCGCCGCCTCGTGGCCGGCGTCGGTGATCGCGATGGCGTAACCGCGGTTCACCGCGTTCAGGCCATCCGGGTTCGACGGAACCGATCCCGCGAGACCGCCTACGCCGTAGAACAGGAACTTGCCATTCCAGTTCTCGGGCATGCGGACCTCGAACTCCGCCGATCCATCGGGCGCACCCTCCCCGGCCGTGGTCACTGTGCCGCGCACCTGGCAGGACCCGGCCGCCGTCGCGGCGGATTCAATTTTCATGTGAGGAACCTTGAAGGCGGCGAGCGCTTCCAAGGAGCACGTCGCGGACCACGCGGCTCCGGCGGTAAGAACTGCAATCGGCAGCAGGCGTTTCAGCATGGCTTCGATTATCGCGCCTTCCGGACTTGCCCGGCGCACGCCTTTGCGCTACCCATAAGGAATATGATCGGCGGCGATCTGCGCTACGCGCTTCGCTCGATGCGCCTCAAACCCGGGTTCACTGCAATCGCGGTGGCCTCCCTGGCGCTTGGCATCGGAGCCAATACCGCCATCTTCAGCCTGGTGGATCAGCTACTGCTCTGGTCGGTTCCGGCACGGGAACCTGACCAACTGGTCCGGATCGAAGGCGGATATAGCGATGCGTACCCGTTCTACCGCGAGTATCGCGACCGCAACCAGGTCTTCTCCGCGGTTTTCGCAAGCAGCCGCCATCTGACGGTGGGGATCCGGCCGGAGGGCGCTCCGGCGGTCGAGGTCGGCCACGTGCACTATGTCAGCGGCAGCTATTTCGCCACGCTGGGGATTGGTGCGGCCGCCGGCCGGGTGATTGCGCCCTCAGACGATACCGGCCCCGGAGCCTCGCCGATTGCGGTGCTCTCTTACTCCTACTGGCAGCGCCGCTTCGCCGGAGATCTCAAAGTGATCGGCCGCAATCTCGCGGTAAATGGTTTTCCGCTGCAGATCGCGGGCATTGCGGAGAAGGGCTTCGGCGGCATCTACAACGGCCAGGAGGCGGACGCGTTCATTCCCCTGACGATGTTCCCCGTCACCAACCCCGCGGCCACGCGCGCCTGGAATACTCCAAGCATGTTCTGGCTCACCACCATGGCGAGGCTCAAACCCGGCGTTTCGGTGCGGCAGGCACAGGCCGCCATGCAGGTGCTATGGCCGCAAGCGGCCGAGGCCGTCAACGACGCCGCCGTGAAAGCCGGAGGCCGTCGCCGCAAGTTCCGCGAGCAGCAGATCACCCTGGCGCCCGGGGCCGCCGACCCGGCCAGCGGCCGCAAGGAGATGACCGATCCGCTGCGCATCCTGGCCATTGCTACCAGCCTGGTGCTGCTGATCGCCTGCGCCAACGTCGCCAATCTTCTACTCTCGCGCGCCACCGCACGCCGCCGGGAGATCGCCGTGCGCCTGGCCATCGGTGCGACGCGCGGCCGCCTGGTGCGCCAGTTTCTGGTCGAAAGCCTCGCGCTGGCGATTGCCGGCGGGGCGGCCGGGATCCTCTGCGCCTGGTGGGGCGTTTCGGCAATGGCCAAAGCCAGCATCCTCAGCTCCGGCCTGCGCTTCTCACCGAGTTGGAAGGTGCTGGCGTTTTCCGCCGGAGTCACCCTGCTGACGGGTATCCTGTTCGGGCTCGCACCCGCTTTTCGCACCACCCGCCTGAGCCTGGCTGAAAGCATTAAGGATGGCGGCGCGGCCGGCCAGGGCACATCACGGATGATGCTTGCCAAGGGGCTGGTCGCCGGACAGGTCGCGCTTTCTCTGGCGCTGCTGGTGGGCGCGAGCCTCTTCATCCGCACTTTGCGCAACCTGCAGAACGTGGACGTCGGCTTCCAGCGCGAGAACATCCTGGTGGCCGATATTGACCCCACCAACCTCGGCTACCGCGGCCAGCGCCTGCGTACCTTCTATGACGACCTGCTCGAACGCGCCGGCCGCCTGCCCGGCGTGCGTTCTGCCGGCTTGTCGGCAATGACCCCCATGGGCATGTACTCGATTGCGTATAGCTTTTCGGCCGAAGGCTACCAGCCCAAACCGGGCGAGCACATGATCGCGCTGGTAAACCCCGTGACTCACGGCTACTTCACCACGCTCGGAATTCCTATGCTGCTCGGCCGCGACTTCCGTCCCGAGGACGAGCCCGCTGTGACCCCCGGCGAAAGTATGATGGCGGCCATCGGCCGCGCCAGCGGAAGCACCAACGAAGGTCCCGCCAATGCGTCGCACGTATGCATCATCGATGAGCAGATGGCGCGGCGATTTTTCGGCGGCGTCAATCCCGTGGGCCGCCACCTGAGCTACCACGACCGCTACTCCGCGGAAGGAGCACTCGAGATCGTCGGCGTGGTGAAAGACGCCCACTATATGCACATCAGAACCACGGACCGGGAGGGCACGTTCTATATCCCGAGCTGGAGCAATGGCGCCGAAGCGCGTTTTCTGGAGCTTCGCACGGCCGGCGACACCGGCGCCGCCGCAGCCGCGCTGCGACGCGAGGTCCGGGCGATCGACCCGAATGTTCCCGTGCTGCGCACCAGCACCATCGAGGACGATTTCAATCGCTCGCTCTCCCGCGAACGGATGATCGCCTTCCTCTCCGGCTTCTTCGGAATTTTGGCGCTTGGCCTGGCCGCGGTCGGGCTTTACGGGGTCATGGCATACGCCGTTACGCAGCGCACCCGGGAGGTCGGAATCCGCCTGGCGCTCGGCGCACGGCGCGGCGAGGTCGTCGGCATGATCGTGCGCGAGAGCCTGAAGCCCGTTCTGCTGGGCATGGCGGTCGGTCTCGCCGGCGCCCTGGCCGTCACGCGCCTGGTAGCCGGTCTGCTGTACGGAGTGGCCCCGCGCGATCCGTTCTCCATCATTCTGGCGGCTGCGGCCATGCTGATCGTCGCCCTGCTGGCGGCCGCTTTGCCGGCCCGCCGCGCCAGCCGCGTCGAGCCCATGACCGCCCTTCGCCACGAATGACCGCATAATGGAGTTTGTGGTTGTCCTCGGGTTGCTGGCTTTTTTCTGGGCGGGAAGCATGGCGCCGCCGACCTATTCGCACGACGTTGCCACGATCCTCGACCACCACTGCGCGTCCTGCCATCACCCCGGCGCGGTCGCGCCGTTCAGCCTGTTGACCTACCAGGACGCCGCGAAGCGCGCCCAACTCATCGCCACTGTCACCCGCAAGCGGTACATGCCGCCCTGGCTACCCTCCGGCCCGCATTTCGCTCACGAACGCAAACTCACCGTGGCTCAGATCGATATTCTGGCCCGTTGGGCGGCCGCCGGCGCTCCGCGGGGCGATCCAGCGGAAACTCCGCCGGTTCCGCATTTCGTTTCCGGATGGCAGTTGGGCAAGCCCGATCTCGAAGCTGAAATGCGCACCGACTTCCACGTGCCTGCGGATGGCCCCGACCTGTACGAGTGCTTCGTCATCCCCTCGCCTTCCCACGTCAACCGCTGGGTTCACGCCCTGGATATGCAGCCCGGCAACTCAAAGGTCGTGCACCACGCCCTGCTCTTCCAGGACATCACCGGCACTGCCCGCAAGCGCGACTCCGGCGCCGGATACCCCTGCTTCGGCACCCCCGGGTTTCTCCCCGCGCGAGGCCTGGGCGGCTGGACCCCCGGCTCGGTTCCTTTACAAATGCCGGACGGCATTCCCATCCTCCTCGAAGCGAACGCCGATCTCGTCCTACAGGTCCACTACCACCCCACCGGGAAGCCCGAGACCGACCGCACCCGCCTGGCCCTCTACTTTACGCCCCAACGGCCGCGGCGTTACCTGATGGATGTTCCGCTCGGCTCGAACCACATCGACATCCCCGCCGGAGACCGGGCCTATCGGGTCACCGACCACTTCACGCTTCCGGTGGACGTCGATGTCTTCGCCATCAACCCCCATGCGCACTACGTCTGCAAAGAGATGTACGGGTATGCCGTGCTCCCCGACGGCAAGCGCCGCACCCTGATTCATATTCCCGACTGGAACTTCGACTGGCAGCAGCTCTACACCTATCCGCGTCCGATCCGTCTGCCGGCCGGCACCGACCTGCGGATGGAATTCATCTACGACAATTCCGCCGCGAACCCCCGCAATCCCCACCAGCCGCCGCAGCGGGTACTCTGGGGACCCTCTAGTACCGATGAGATGGCGGGACTGCATATCGAGGTCGCCCCGGTTGATAACGACGACGCCGATGAGCTCTCCGACACCCTGTGGGGCAAGATGATTCGCCAACTCGGCGGCACCCTGTACCACCGCCGATGAGGGCTAGTACTATTCCAGGGTTTAATAACTTTGGTTAAGGTAGCAGAGGTACTTTCGCCTATTAAGTTCTGGTACAGCAATCACTTGCGCGAGAGACCATGAATCGGCCATGATGGACGGGAGAAGGGAATTGAGTTGACGATCCGCTATACGAACGGGTTAACCAAAGATAGCATCCTGCTTTCGCGCACCAAGGACTTGCTCCGGGTAGCGATTGAAGGCTGCGACGATGTGACCGAACTCCGCCTGGTGAACAATACCTGGATCACCGACGAGTGCGAACCGGTGCAGGTGACCTACGCGTGGGATCGCGATCCGGCCCCCGAGGTGACCGAGGCCGACTGCATCTGCCCGTCGGAACTCGCCGCTCAGTTGGTTCGCCTTCTCTATGTCGCTGAAGAAGAGGCGCCCAAAACGCTGTCTGCCGCCGCATCGGGTTCCGACGTGATCTCTCCGCTGGTCGTCTGAGGCTCCTGCCAGCGGGTGGACACGATCAGGTGCCGCCCTTCGCCTTCGTGGTATCGCACCGTGGCCAGTACTCCGGTTACGGCAAATTCCGCCAGCGCGGTCTCGATCCGCTCCGCACACTCGCGTACCTGGTTTCGCTGGCAACCCAGGTCTTTGCGGGCCAATCTGCCGGCGGCCCCGGCACACATCCGATACGCTTCAATGGCGGTCAGAACGTCGTCCAGATCCTGCGGTGACGCCCGCCGCAGCGCCTCGCTGATGATCCCTTCCCGGATAGTCATGGCCTATTGATCGTCACGGGCGCCTGGTTTCTTTAGCTGTCTGATAATAGATAGGATATGCCGGAACTCCCGGACGTCGAGGTCTATGTCGAAGCGCTTCGCGAGCGCCTGGCGGGCCGGGTGCTGCGCCGTCTCACGATCCGGGGCCCGTTTCTGCTGCGGTCCGTCTCCCCGGCTCCCGAGGTACTGGTCGGACGGGCGGCCGCGGGCGTCCGACGGATCGGCAAGCGCATCGCAATCGGCTTCGAGGGCGATCTGTGGCTGGTGATTCACCTCATGATTGCGGGGCGCCTGCACTGGCGGAAGGACCCACCCAAGCCGGCCGCCAAGGGCCCCCTGGCCGTATTCGAGTTCGAAGGCGGCTCGCTCGTTCTTACCGAGGCGGGTACCCAGCACCGGGCGAGTCTCTACGTGATCGCGGGCGAAGAAAACCTCGGGGCCTTGAACGCCGGCGGCATCGAGGTTCTGGATGCCACCCTCGAACGGTTCGGCGAGATGCTGACGCTGGAAAACCACACGCTGAAGCGCGCTCTGACCGATCCACGCCTCTTCAGCGGTATCGGAAACGCCTACTCCGACGAGATTCTACACCGTGCCCGGCTTTCCCCGGTGGCTCTGACCCGAAACCTGTCCGCGGCTCAGATTCAGGGCCTTTTCGAGGCGACACGGGATATCCTCTTCGAATGGCTGGTGCGTCTCCGGCGGGAGGCGGGGGCCGGCTTCCCGGAAAAGGTCACCGCTTTCCGGAAAGGAATGGCCGTGCACGGCCGTTACGGCCTGCCCTGCCCGCGATGCGGGAACAAGGTGCAGCGCATTCGCTATGCCTCCAACGAGACCAACTATTGCCCGACCTGCCAGACCGGGGGGAAACTCCTGGCCGACCGCGCACTGTCGCGGCTCCTGGGCGAGGATTGGCCCCGGTCGCTCGAGGAACTGGAAGCCTTGAAAAAGCGATAAGTACCGTAAAATCCCTTGTGAAAAATCTACCCGGCATAAAAAAAGTACTTTCCTGAACGTTAGTAATTAATTGATAAATAATAGCTTATCCCTGGCCATTCGATTGCTCGGGGTTAGATTTCGCAAAAGGCCCTTCCACCGGCACCGGTTCGCGCGTAGCTACTCCAGGAAGGGCTAAGGTTGAGGAGGTCTGCATGGAGACGATCAACGGCGAGCGCCGTACCGACAGACGATACCAGGTTCATCTTGCTATTCATTACCGATTTTCCCAGCGGGGATCGCTGCCTTGCACCGGGTCCGGAACTACCCGGGATATCAGTACGAGCGGTTTGAGCTTCCGGTGCCGCCGTGTGCTGCCCGTGGGCTCTCACATCGAGCTCAATATCGAGTGGCCGGCGCGATATGCCGATAACTACCCGATAGACCTTCAACTCACCGGCTTTGTCGTCCGCAGCAACAGCGGACGCACCGCGGTCCGCATTACTTCCCACCGCTTCCGTATTGCCGAGGCCCCCGCGCAGCCGTATCGCGCTACGGCCTAAAGGGAGCGCCCTTTTTCCCGCAGGCATTTCCGCGAGGGCGGGCGTACAACGCCCGCCTTACTCCGCATTTCCCCGCCAGACGTGTTGTACTATAGGGAGTTACTTCATGAAGGCGTTACTGGAAGTGCTTCAGCCAGGAGAGAAGGACTGGCACCTGGCGCAGGCGCTCGATTCCGCCCGCCTACCCGCCCATATCGCGATTATTATGGACGGCAACGGCCGATGGGCGGGAAGGCGCCGCCTGCCGCGCGTCGCGGGACATAGGGCCGGCATCGGGCCCGTCCGCTCCTCCGTCGAAACCTGCGCGCGACTAGGTGTCAAGGTCCTTACGCTTTACGCCTTCTCGGTGGAAAACTGGAAGCGGCCCCGCCACGAGGTCGAAACATTGTGGCGTCTGCTGCGCTACTACCTGCGCCAGGAACTGCCGGAGTTGCAGAAGAACGATATCCGCCTGCAGGCCATCGGCCGGCTGGACGCCCTTCCGCCGCAGGTTCGCCGCGAACTCGAAGCCGCGGTGGAGGCCACTTCCGCGAATCGCGGACTCCTGGTGAACCTCGCCATCAATTACGGCGGCCGGGCGGAAATTGTGGACGCCGTGAATTCCATCCTCGACATGGCCCGGCTCGAAGGCAGCCTGGGCTCACTCCGTATCGATGAGGACTTGATCGCGACCAGCCTGTATACCGCGGATTCCCCAGACCCCGACCTCCTCATCCGCACATCGGGCGAAATGCGGATCAGCAATTTCCTGCTCTGGCAGATTGCCTATTCCGAGTTGTACGTGACGGAAACCCTCTGGCCGGATTTCACGCGCGCCGACCTGCTACAGGCGGTCCTGGAGTACCAGAAGCGCGACCGCCGCTATGGCGGGCTGAGTTCCGGAAACCCCGTCAACGGCGACACGCGGAACAGCGACGAGAGTCTCATCGAAGCGCTTCGCTCCTCATGAAGCGCGTCCTCACGGCAGCCGCGCTCATTCCGGTAGTCGTCTGGGTGGTCCTCTGGTCGAATCTCTGGGTGTTCATCGGGGTAGTCGCCGCGGTGGCGTGCCTCAGCTACTACGAATACAACACCATCGCAGGCGCCTATGGTTTCGGGGATCCCGGCCCGATCGGCTATGGCGCCGGCCTTCTCCTGCTGCTGCCCGGAAAAGAGGTCTGGCTCCTTCCGGTGGCTCTCGCCATGGTTGCACTGGTCATGGTGATGCGCTCCGGCGATCTCGCCAAAGCGCTGCCTCGCGCGGCGCTTCTCGTGATCGGCGTAGTCTATGTGTACGGCTGCTGGCGGTGCGCCATCCCGCTGCGCGAGCGCAGCCCGCACATCCTCATGTTCGCCTTGATCGTGAGCTGGGCCGGGGATATCGGCGCTTATTACGTCGGCCGGAAATTCGGCAAACACAAACTGGCGACGCGCGTGAGCCCGAACAAATCCTGGGAGGGATCGGCCGCTTCGGTGGTCACCTCCGTCGTGCTGGCGGGAAGCTACCTGGTGTATTTCGTGCCGCAGACCGGCATCCCCGCGGCCATCGGCATCACCATCGCCGCCAACGTGGCGGGGCAGTTCGGAGATCTCGCCGAATCCGCCATGAAGCGCGGCGCCGGTTTGAAGGACAGCGGCACCCTGCTGCCGGGGCACGGAGGATTCCTGGACCGCGTGGACAGCACCCTTTTTGCCCTCCCGGTAGTTTACGCGTGCATGCTGCTGCTCGGGTAGTACGTTTGCACCCTTCGTTACAATGGTAGACACGTGCCACTAACCTGCTATCTGGATGCCTTCTCAGGCATCAGCGGCGATATGCTGGTCGGCGCGCTGGCCGATGCCGGCGCGGACCAGGCCGCCATCGTCAACGCCATCGCCTCGCTCGACGCGGGCGCCGTGGTTTCCTTCGAAAAGGTGAAGCGCTCCGGCGTCGGCGCCACCAAGTACCACGTTCACGTGGAACAGCAGCACGCGCACCGGCATCTGTCGCACATCGCGAAAATGATCGAAAAGGCCGCGCTCTCAGACCGCTGCCGCCGCAACGCCATCGCGATCTTCCGCCGGCTGGCCGAGGCGGAAGCCGAGGTGCACCAGGTTGCGATCGAGAAGGTGCACTTTCACGAAGTCGGCGCTTCCGATTCCATCGCCGATATCGTGGGTGCGTGCGTGGCTTTCGACCAGCTCGAAATCGACACCATCCGGTGCTCGCCCCTGAACGTGGGCAGCGGAACGGTGAACACCGAGCACGGCGTTCTGCCGGTGCCCGCGCCGGCTACCGCCCGGCTGCTGGTGGATGTTCCGGTCTATTCCCGCGGACCGGCGTTCGAGCTGACCACGCCCACCGGCGCGGCTGCCGCCGCGACGCTCTCGGCAGGCTTCGGCGTCATGCCGCCCATGAAGATCCGGCAGACCGGCTACGGAGCCGGCGGCCGCGATTTCCCGGAACAGCCCAACGTTCTGCGCGTGCTCATCGGCGAACCGACGGGAGCCGACGAAGCGCTGGCGGTAGCGGTGATCGAGGCCAACATCGACGATCTGAATCCACAGGTCCTGGCGTATACCACCGAACGGCTCCTCGAATCGGGCGCGCTCGACGTGGCGCTCTCCCCGCTGGTCATGAAGAAAGGGCGGCCCGGCAACCTGCTGCGGGTGGTCGCCAAACTCGAGGATCGCGAAGCGCTGGCGCAGATCATTTTCGCCGAGACCTCCACCTTCGGACTGCGGATCTACAATGCTGAACGACGAGTCCACGCGCGAAGCTGGCAGGAGGTCGACACTCCTTACGGTAAAGTGCGGATGAAGATCTCGAGCGAAGGCGACTACGCCCCCGAGTACGAAGACTGCCGGAAGCTCTCCATGGCTACCGGAGTCGCCTTGAAGCACATCATCGCGGAAGCCAACTACGCCTATCTCAACCGATCAAGATGAAATACTACCTCACCACTCCGCTCTACTACGTGAATGCCGCGCCCCACATCGGGCACACGTACACCACCATGGCCGCCGAGACCATCGCCCGCTTCAAGCGCATGCAGGGGTACGAGGCCGTGATGTTCACCGGCACCGACGAGCACGGCCAGAAGGTGGAGCGTGCCGCCCAGGCGACCGGCAAGACGCCGCAGGAGTTCGCCGACGTCATCTCCGCCGAGTTCCGGACGCAGTGGGAGAAGCTCAACATCCGGGTGGACCGCACCATCCGGACGACCGATCCGCGCCATCACAAGGTGGTGCAGTGGCTCTTCCAGCGCTGCGTGGAAAACGGCTACATCTACAAAGGCAGCTATACCGGCCAATACTGCGTCTACGACGAGCTCTATGTGAACGAAGCCAAGCCGGGCGATCCGTGTCCCGAGTGCGGCCGCATTACCGAGACCGTCACCGAGGAGAACTACTTCTTCAAGCTTTCGGCGTTCACGCAGAAACTGATCGAGCTGTACGAATCGCAGCCGGATTTCATCCAGCCCGAGACGCGCCGCAACGAGGTGCTGTCTTTCGTGCGCCAGGGTTTGAACGACCTCTCGATCAGCCGCACGACGCTGAAGTGGGGCATTCCGCTGCCGGTGGAGGGCAAGCACGTCTTCTACGTGTGGTTCGACGCGCTGATCGGCTACATGAGCGCCGTGGACGGCGAAGACCTGTGGCCGGCCGACCTCCATCTGATCGGCAAGGAGATCGTCCGCTTCCACGCGGTCTTCTGGCCTGCGTTCCTGATGGCCGGCGGCGTGCCGCTGCCGAAGCGGGTCTTTGCCCACGGCTGGCTGCTTTTTGAAAACGACAAGATGAGCAAATCGCGCGGCAACATCGTGCGTTCCGAGCCGATCCGCCAGGTGATGGGCGCCGATGCCCTGCGCTATTTCCTGCTGCGCGAAATCGTCTTCGGACAGGACGGCAGCTTCAGCTACGACGCGTTGGTGGGCCGCTATAATTCGGATCTCGCCAACGGCCTCGGCAATCTTGCCAGCCGTACTCTGACGATGATCCATCAGTACCGCAAGGGCGCGGTGCCGGAAGGCTCCGGCGGAGATCCGGAGATAGCGGCGCTGGCGGACACCACCATCCGGGCCGTACAGGAGGCGTTCGACCGTTTCGAATTCTCCAAGGGTCTGGAAGCCGTCTGGAGCCTGATCTCCGCGGTGGACAAGTTCATCGTACAGAACGCTCCATGGAAGCTGGCCCGCCAAACCGATGAAAGCTCGCAGCGGCAACTGGACACCACGCTGTACACGTCGGCCGAAGCGCTGCGCATCGCCACCGCGCTGCTCGCCCCGGTGCTGCCCAACTCCGCGCCGAAGATCTGGGCGCAGCTCGGAATGGGCGATTCCATAGAATCCGTCCGCTTCGACACGCTGGCCTGGGGAGGCCTCACAGCCGGACAGAAGATCGGCGAGGTCGCGGCGGTATTTCCGCGCATCGAAGCCAAGGACGCCATCGGGCAGATGCGCGCCCTCGAAGAACGCATCTCCGCGGAACAGAAAGCGCTGGTAGGCCAGGCCGAAGCGCCGAAGGAGCCGGAGACGCCGAAGATCTCGATCGACGATTTCGGGAAGGTCGATCTGCGCGTCGGCCAGGTGCTCTCGGCCGAGCCCGTCAAGGGCTCGACGAAACTGATGCACATGAAAGTAGACCTGGGCGAAGCACAGCCGCGTACCATCGTGGCCGGCATCGCCGAGGCATACACGCCGGCGGATCTGGTGGGCCGGAAGGTAGCCATCGTGGCTAACCTGCAGCCGCGCAAGCTGAAAGGAATCGAGTCGAACGGGATGATCGTGGCGGCGTCGGTGGAGGGCGGAAAGCCCGTGCTGGCCGGCTTCCACGAGGAGATCCCGGTCGGAGCCCGCTTAAAGTGACGCTGGTCGACACCCACTGCCACCTGGACGACCCGAAGTTCGATCCGGACCGCGAACAGGTGATCGAGCGCGCCCTGGCCGCCGGGGTGACCCGCATGGTGGCCATCGGCACCGGCAGCGGGCCGCCCGACCTGGAGTGCGCCGTGCGCCTGGCCGACCGTTATGACTTCATGTACGCCACCATTGGGGTGCATCCGCACGACGCTTCCAAGGCGGCGCCGGAAACTTTCACACGTCTGAAGCGGCTGACGGGGCATCCAAAGGTCGTGGCCATCGGTGAGATCGGGCTGGACTATCACTACGACTTCTCGCCGAGGGATGTGCAGCGCGAGGTGTTCGAGCAGCAGCTGGCGATTGCCGCCGGGGCCGGGCTGCCCGTGGTGATCCACACACGGGAAGCATGGCGCGATACCCTCGACTTACTTCGCGCGCACTGGCGCGGCGGCGGCATCATGCACTGCTTCACGGGCGATGCCGCGCAGGCCCGCGAGGCCCTCGATCTCGGATTCCACCTGAGCTTCGGAGGTGTTGTCACGTTTCCGAAGGCCGAAGACGTCCGCGAGGCGGCCCGGCTGACTCCGCCTGACCGGCTGCTGGTCGAAACCGACTGCCCCTATCTCGCTCCCGTTCCGCACCGCGGCAAGCGCAACGAGCCGGCATTCGCGCTGGACACGCTGCGGCGCCTGGCGGAAGTGCGCGGGAGCACACCGGAGGCGCTGGCCGTGGAGACCTCGGCCAATTTTGAGGGTCTCTGTTTGCGGGGCGGGTCGCCGAACGGGTAAACTGGTTAACTTACATGAATTTAGGCAAGCTGGGGCAAGTCCTTACCGCCCGTGAGATTTTCGAGCTGATCCAGGAAGAACTGGAGCAGGTCGAGAAGAAGATTACTGCCGAATCGGTGGCCTCGGTGGATGCCGTGACCGCGATCGGGCAGTATCTTCAAGCGAGCGGAGGGAAGCGTCTGAGGCCGGCACTGCTCCTGCTTTCCGCCAAGCTCTGCGGCAACGCGGGGCCCACCGCCATTCAGTTGGGCGCGGTGGTGGAACTCATCCACGCGGCCACGCTGGTACACGACGACGTAATCGACGCGGCGAAGACGCGCCGCGGCCGCCCCTCGGCCAATGCCCGCTGGGGCAATCACACCTGCGTCCTGGCGGGAGACTGGATGTACATGCAGGCCTTCCAGATCGCACTGAGGGAACGCAACTTTGCGATTCTGGACCTGCTGATCGGCCTCACCCAGATGATGGTGGAGGGCGAACTGATCCAGCTCGAGCGCATCGGCGTCATCGATATCAGCGAAGCCGACTGCATGGAACTGGTGGACCGCAAGACGGCCTGCCTGTTCTCGGTTTGCGCCCGGCTCGGCGCCCTGGCAGGGGGAGCCGATTCCCAGACTCAGGAACGCCTCGGCGAGTACGCCTGGAATCTCGGCATGGCCTTCCAACTGGTGGACGACGTGCTCGATTTCACCGCTCGCGAAAAGACCCTCGGCAAGCCCGTCGGCGGGGATCTCCGCGAAGGAAAAGTGACCCTTCCCCTGGTCTATGCCCTGGAGTGCGCCACGCCCGCGGAGCGCGCGCTGGTGGAAAACATTCTTCGCCACCGCAGCTACGACGAGGTCCCGTTTGCCAGCATCCTGGCGCTGCTCGAAAAGTACCATGGGGTCGAGCGCGTGCGGGAACGGGCCCAGACCTTTACCGAAAAGGCCCGGCGCACGATCGGCGAATTTCCCGAGTCGCCATACCAACGGGCTCTTCTCGCGGTGACCGAGCTGGTGACCGAACGGGATCACTGAAGGGTTTCCCTACATACGGTCCTTTCCCTGGAACGGCTATACTACAGATTCGGAAGAGCGTGACTCTTTTCACCTTCGACGCAGACTATGTGGATCGACTGTCGGCGGGAGATCCGGCAACCGAGAACCATTTCCATGAATATTTTGGCGAACTGATCTTCATCAAGCTGCGCGCCCGCAAGTACCCGCGGGAAGCGATCGACGACATCCGCCAGGAGACCTTTTTGCGGGTGGTTCAGGCACTGCGCCGGAAGGCCATCCAGGACCCCAAGCGGATCGGGGCTTTCGTCAACTCAGTCTGTAATCACGTGGCGCAGGAGTACCGTCGGGCCGATGCCCGGCACCCTCTGCTCGAAGGGGACCCCCCTCCCCTGGCGGACACCCATCCTGGCGCCGACGGCGAGCTGATGACCCGCGAGAGCCAGGAGGAGGTCCGCGCCATTCTGCGGGAGTTATCGGACAAAAACCGGCTGATTCTGACGGCTTTGTACCTGGACGAGCAACCGCTTACAGAATTGTGCCGGACATTTCAAGTGGACAGTAACTACGTGCGGGTATTGGTCTTTCGCGCACGGTCGCAGTTCCGGAACGCATTCGAGAAGCGGAGGAGGACCGCCGCCGGCGAAACGGATCGCAATTGAGGATCACTAATCGATAGGTATTTCGGATGGATCATAATCGCGCCGTAGAAAACCAGGCCGTCGAGCGATATCTCTTCGGAGAGATGAACGAAGAGGAACGGGACAGCTTCGAGGAGCACTTTTTCACCTGTGAAGAATGTGCCGAGGACGTGCGCGCCAGTGCCCGGTTCCGGGCGAATGCGCGGGAGGTGCTGCCGGAGTTTCCGAAGGCGGCGGCTCCGGCGCGGGTGAAGTCCTCCATTGTCTGGTGGCGCCCTCCGGCACTGGCTTGGGCGACGGCGGCGCTGGCAATCATGGTGGTCTACCAGGCGGGGATTCAGGTTCCAGGCCTGAAGCGGCAGTTGCAGCCGCGGGCGATCGCTCCCCTCGCCCTGCACTCGTCGACCCGGGGCGGCGAGTCCCTGCCGGTGGTTCCTGTGCCGGACGGTCTCTTCACGGCGTATTTCGATCTGCCCGGCCAATCCGGACAGTCCACGTATTCATGCGTGCTGACCGACTCGCACGGCAAAGTCGTGGAGTCCTTCGAGGCGAAGTTGCCCAAGGCCGGGGACACGCTCGAGGTTCTTCTCAACCGGAACGAAATGCGTCCGGGCCGTTACACACTCACCGTGAGGAGTGCCGCCGACGCGAAGGCGCCCCAGAATCAGTTCCTGTTCATGGTGGAATGAGGACAGCTCATGGCAGAAAATCCGAAGAAGAAGTTTCTGTATCACGCCCACACCACGGCGCTGGCGGGGACGCTCCGAAAGCCCATTTCGGAGCACATTGAAACGCAGGCCGGCAGCGCCCTGTCGGTGAC
Organism: Bryobacterales bacterium; assembly: GCA_963778675.1. Classification (GTDB taxonomy): domain Bacteria; phylum Acidobacteriota; class Terriglobia; order Bryobacterales; family Bryobacteraceae; genus CAWCDJ01. The sequence continues at coordinate 822,619 of CAVZVI010000011.1, read as the reverse complement.
CGGAGGAGTGTCCAACAGCCGGGTGGAGAACTTCCGGCACCGCGACCTGCTTTCGTGCGACGCCGCTTACACCACGGCCGTCGGCCACGGCGAAGACGGAGTGCACACGACACTCGTGACCGCCACGGTGGAGTATTTGAATATTCTCAACATGGTGACGGCAGACCGCGTGGTGACGCGGATCGCATCGCGGCACTTCCTGGACGGATCGGAGGAGCCATCCATCCTGACTGTGGGAAGCCACATCGAAAACCTGAAGATCGCCGGGCAGCCGGTGACATTCGAGTACGATGGCGATCTCATGTCGAATTGGGTTCGCTTCACGCCGGCGCATTCAGGGTCAGCCAGCAAACCCCACGCAAAGCCTTATTCCAGTCTGGTCAGCGCTTCGGTCATTTACAACATCAAGGCGCCGGCCGGGCTGACCGTGGAGGACCACAACTGCATCGTGTTCCCCGAGTTTGGCCGGATTTACTTGGGAGAGCTCTACATCTGGCCCAATCGGCGCAAGCTCACCATGATTCGGCTAGCCCTGGGATGTTCCCACGAGGGAGATGTTACCATCTGCGATGGCGATGGTAACGGCGACAGCTACCCTCCATAGGGGTTGTGTTGTTTTCCTTCTGATTGTTTGCTGCGCGTGCGGCCCGGAAGCGGGCCGCCGACCGGCAGATGTTTACGCACGTGCCGAGTCTCTGCGCCGCGCGGGCGACATACGGAAGGCGCTAGACGAGGCCCAGAGTGGCTATGAGGCTTGGCGAAAGCGGCCTAATACCGTCTGGCACTGGAGATTTCGTCTTCTCACGGCCGAAACGCTCGCATCTCAATCGAAGTTCCAGCAGGCCCGCCAACTTCTTCAGGATTCACCGCCGATAAGCCTACCGGATCGGGACAGTTTAGAAGCACGGCGCAAGCTCACTCAGGCGGTGATCTCTTTCTCTCAGTCGACTTATTTGCCCGGACTCGAACTGCTCGATCGCGCCAGAGCGCTAGCCGAAAAATCCTCGGATTGGAGCGTGGTGGCTGAGTGCTACATGCGGCGTGTCCCCCTTGACCTGCGATTGAATCGCCCGGATGAAGCGGAAGCCGATGCGCGGGCTGCGACAGTGGCCGCCGAGCGCTCCAACGACCGGTATGTTCGGGCCAACGCTTTAGGCAGCCTCGGCTACTTTCTTCTCAACCGGTATCGTTACGACGAAGCAATACGCTGGCTCGAGTTGAGCGTAACGACATCCCATTCGGCCGACTACCGGGTCGTCACGGCTATCGACTTCACAAACCTCGGCTTCTGCTATTACAGGCTGGGCGACTGGAGCCGGGCCGAAAACTATATGAGGGAAGCGGACGCTCTGCTCGGGAAGGCCGGTTTGGCGGCACGGCAACTGATTGACGTTGCGAATATTGGCCTCCTTCATCAGGCATTGGGAGACTATCAGAGCGCCATTCCTTTTTTCACGCGGGCGCTTGAGATCTCCACCCGACTGCATAACGACTTCTGGGCGGCGAAGCAAATGAACAATCTCGCGGAAGTATACATCACGTTAGGAGACCTGGATACAGCCGAGCGATACGACAATCAGGCGCTCGCGATGCAGAAGACCCGCAACGACCCGGAAGCCCTCATTTATCCAATCCTGAATGCCGCGCGAATCGCGGCCGGCCGCGGCAAGATCCCCGAAGCAGGCAAACTTTACCAGGATGCGCTGGACCTCAACACCAAAGATCCGGCCTCCCGCTGGGCAGTCTATGCAGGCCGCGCCGACCTCGCATTTCGCGGTGGCGATGTTGCCCGGGCGCGCACGGAAGTGGCAAAGGCCGTCAACATCATCGACGCGAGCTGGTCGCAACTGTCGAATGACCAATCCAAGCTGACATTCCCTAGCCGGGTTACGCTTTTCTACCACCAGTACGTGGATTTCCTGGTATCAAAGAACCGCGGCGAGGAGGCTCTAGCTTTCGCGGAATCGCGCCGGGGCCGCCTGTTGGCCGAAAAGATGGGCGTCGACAGCTCGATTCCCACGTCCATGGACTTCCGGGGCCTCGCCCGCCGGGAGCACGCCGTCCTGTTGTCGTACTGGCTGGGCCCGGAGCGGTCCTACCTCTGGGTGGCGGCACCGGATGGCTTCCGCACGGTCACGCTGCCCGCCGAGCCGAAAATCCGTGCGCTGGTCGAAAGCTACACGCGCGCCATCCAGGATCCGCGCTCGCCCGAACTCGTCCACAACGCCGCCACGCATGAACTGTATCAGACCCTCATCGCGCCCGTGCGCGACCTGCTGCCTTCCGGATCCCGCGTGATCGTAGTTCCGGACGGGTGCCTGCACAACCTGAATCTCGAAACACTTGTTACGCCCGCCAACCGTTTTTGGATCGAAGACGCCGCGGTTGAAATCGCGCCCTCCCTCCTCCTGCTGGGCGGCGGGCAGCACAACCGGCGGACGGAAGCGGATTCGGCGCTCCTGATCGGCAATGCCGAGCCATCGGACCCCGACCTGCCGCCGCTCCCGTATGCTTCCAAGGAGATTTCCGGCATCGCGGATCTTTACCCGAACCACCGGGAGTTGACCGGCCCCGAAGCGAAGCCGAAGGCGTATCGAGCCGCCGATCCGGCGCGCTACTCGCTGATCCACTTCGCCGCCCACGCCGTTCCGAACCAGGACAGTCCGCTCGACTCCGCCGTGGTCCTTTCGCCGGGAAAGGACACCGCCAAGCTCTACGCCCGAGAGATCGTAAGCATCCCCCTCCAGGCGCGGCTGGTGACCATCTCTGCCTGCCGCAGCGCCGGGACGCGCACGTTTTCCTCGGAAGGCCTGGTGGGGCTCGCCTGGGCGTTCCTGAGCGCCGGGGCGCAAAACGTGGTGGCCAGCCTGTGGGATGTCAACGATCAATCCACCGCGTCGCTGATGGAATCGCTCTACGGGAAGCTGCGCAGCGGCGAGGCCCCCGACCGCGCGCTGCACGAGGTCAAACTAGATTTCGCGCGAGCCGGGGGTACCCGCGGGAAGCCCTACTATTGGGCCGCCTTCCAGCTCTATACGCGGTGATGCAGGAAGTGGCGGTGGCGCCGGGGCACGATCCGGCATGTATGCCACCGCCTCAGGGAAGGGGTGCGTCGTTGAACCGGCGGCCCTCCGCGACCGTCGGATGGCCGCAACCCTGTGTGTATACCCGGTAGTGACCTGCGCCGCCGGAACGTTTCAGTTTCCGGCGGAGGCTCAGCCGAGTTCGCGCCGCGCGCGCTCGGGCAGTTTTCCGAGGGCCTGCGTGAGATCGGCCAGACCGAAGGGCTTCTGAACAAATTGCGTCTGCGGGTCGCCACCCGGTACGGGTGAATCGGAGAAGCCCGACACGAAGACTACCGGCAAGTCCGGATCGGACTGGCGAAGCTCGCCCGCCAGGGCGATCCCATCGCGGACCGGCATCCGGATATCGGTCACCAGGACGGAGGCGAGGCCGGGCGCAAACGCTTTGAGCAATCTCTCGGGTTCATGAAAGGCACAGGTCTGGTAGCCCGCCATTCGCAGGAGGGCCGCAACCAGGTTCTTCACGACATTGTCGTCATCCACTACGACGGCCAGCGGGGAGACATCCCGGACCATGAAGAGGCGCGCCACGCCGCCCCGGTGCTGCACCTTGTTGGACGACACTTCGATCGGGAAGGACGATCCGTCTGCCCGCAGGGCGCGGGTACGGATCCGTTGCCCCGGCTCGGCCAAGGCGGTACGGACCGCCGCGTCCACGTGTTCCGGGTCGAGGAACCCGAGGGCCTCGCGGCCGACCATCGCGTCCGGCGATCCGTAGCCGAAGATCCGTGCCAGTTCGGGGCTACATTCGAGCACCCTGCCTCCGTCGTGCAATCCGTAGGCTGGCACGTGACAGGCCTGCAGACTCACCGGGTCATGTTCGTTCATTTTAAAAGGCCCTGAGCAACTAAGGTGCGGATCTAGTATGTCCGCGAACCTTTGATAATGCAAGGGTAACTGAGCGGTCGACACCACCGGAACGGGTGTCGTCAAATCCGACACACCAGACTGCGGCGGAACATGAGACTGCTCCCGGCCGCCCGCGCGCTATTAACTGACAATTAGGACCTCACTCTGTGGAATTCGCATTCCGCTGCCGGATTATGCGAGAGGCGGCCAGCGGCACGGATCGGGGTTGGACGATAACCTCAGGCGCGCGGAGAGCGCCGCCAGGGGCCGCGCCTGCAGAACGAGCTGCGTGTCCAGAATGTGAAAGAACGATCACCAGAATGCATACGATAGAGCTGGCGGCAATGGGATAGTCGCGAATGCGCATAGCTATTTCGACTAACCCGGCGAACCACGTCCTATTCGAGCGGAGGACGCTTTCCGAATTGGTTGGCTCCATAATCGGGCTCATTTCCGCGCGACCAGCGCGCTTGAAAGGACCCGATGCGGCATTCTGTCCGTGGATGTACTAATTTTTTGCAGCTCGGGAAATGCGAACCGTCATCGAAATGTAACTTTGGAACGCCGCGCCGGGCTGGCCCGCGGTACCCATCCCGAAACCCCTGGACGCCCGCATATCTTCTTAAGCGTGCTTGCCCTCCAAGTTAACCCCAAAAACTAGCGCGGGGCTCCGGCGAATGGATCATTCCTGGCGTAGGGGTCAAGAAACGGGCCTTTCGGTAGGACTTCATGTCCCGTCAAGGCCAATGGGCTACCAGCCCGATTTGGATATTCAGAGGAGATCTCGCATGAAAAAGAGCTTTATGTTGGTTGCCGCCATATTGGTATTTGCCTTTGTCGCGGCTGCCCAGGAAGTGCCTAAGTTCGAAACTTTTCTGGGCTATACGTACGTCCGGTTCAGTACATCCGGAGACGCACCTTCTTTCAGCGCCAACGGCGGCAGCGGCCAGTTTGTCTGGAATTTCAGCAAGTGGATCGGAGCCGTAGCCGATCTCGGCGCGGTGCACAATAACGGTTTTGGAGGCCTCTCGATCGACAACACGCAGGCCTTCTTTATGTTTGGACCGCGCGTATCCATCCACAAGTGGTCTCGCTTCAAACCGTACGCCCAGGCAGTGTTTGGCGGCGTCGCCTTCACAGCGAGTACGAGGCTCGACCTTCTGCCGGCGGAAGACCAGCCGGCAAATCCCATCCTGCCGATCATCCCCGGTGAGCCCATTACCGCCCGTCTCAGATACAGCCAGAACGCCTTCGCGATGGCCCTGGGCGGCGGACTGGACATCAAGATCAACAAACACTTCAGTGTGCGGCCAGTCGGCCTGGACTATTACTATACCCGGTTGAACGACCTGCGCCTGCTTGGTGACAACTCGCAGAACAACCTACGCTATACCGCGGGCATCAACTTCTTGTTCGGAGCGCGGTAGCAGTGTTGCCCTTACCGAGCCGGCGGTCCGCCGGCTCGCCCTGGGGTAATATTCTGAGTCCCCGCGCGAGTCTGACCATCGCTGTCATTGGAAGTTCGTTCGCCACAGAGCGGCTTCTCTTCCCTCCACTTTACGGGCCCCCTGGCCGCCGAAGTTTACGGCCGGGAGGCCCGTTCTTTTGAACAGGCTTCCTGCCGCCCGGATCGTTTTCAGGACTGCCGATCCAAGGCTTCCCGGACTCTCACCGCCAGCACGGCAGGCGTGAAAGGCTTCCGCAGGAAATCCATGCCCGATTCGCTGATTGTCTCGGCCAGATCCGGCACGTCGGTGTGACCGGACATAAGCATCACCTTGAGATTCGGCCTCGAATCCAGAAAGAGCTGCGCCAGGGAGCTGCCGCTCATGCCCGGCATCATCACATCGGTGAGGAGAAGCTGGATATCGGGCCTTCGCTCTGCGATCTCAATGGCGTGCGCCGGGCTCTCGGCCTCTAGAACGGTATATCCGAGGCCGCGCAGCGTCGTGACCGCAACGGCCCGGACCTCAGGATGATCTTCGACGACAAGAATCGTCTCCGACCCGCCCGGAACCTCCGACTGTCCGTCCACCTTTGCACCCGCCACCGCCACCGCCTCAGCCTTGGGCAGGAGGATCCGAACGGTAGTGCCCTTGCCGTACTCCGAATCGACTAAAATGTGGCCGCCGGTCTGGTGCACGATTCCGTACACCATCGGGAGGCCCATTCCCGTGCCCTTGCCGTGTGCCTTGGTGGTGAAGAACGGCTCGAACAAGTGTCTCCGAACGTCCTCGGTCATACCTACGCCGGTGTCGGTCACGCTGAGCACCACGTATTCCCCAGGAGGCACGCCGGGGAAGGCCGCGCCGTGCTTGTTATCGACTCTCGCGTTCCCCGAACTGACGGTGACCGGGCCGCCGTGCGGCATGGCGTCGCGCGCGTTCACCACCAGGTTCATCAGCACCTGGTGGAGGTGACCGGCGTCCGCGCGCACGTATCCCGCCTCCGGATCCAGCTTCGTGATCAGCACCACATCGTCGCCGATCAACCGCCGCAGCATACCCTCGGCGTCCTCAACCAGAGCGTTCAAGGGGAGCACCTGCGGCCGCAGGACCTGGCGCCGGCTGAAGGCCAGAAGCTGGTGTGTAAGCTCCGCCCCTCTTTCGGCCGCCTTCCGGATCTCATCGACGGCAGAGTGGGTGGAGTCCGGCAAGTCATTCTTCTGAAGCAGCAGGGCGCAGTAGCCCACGATCACGGTGAGCAGGTTGTTGAAATCATGGGCGATGCCTCCCGCGAGTCTTCCGATGCCGTCCAGCTTCTGGGACTGGCGGAGTTGCTCTTCCATTGCCCGCTGCTCGGTGATGTCGTGGCCGATCAGTACCGTGGCCTCTACGTCGCCCTGCGCATTGCGCAAAACGGTGCCATCCCATTCGATCCACCATCGCGAACCTCCGGAACCGAGGAGGGTACTCTCGAAATGAGTCGGCTTGCGGGATTCCGGCATCGACGCGGTCAAGTCCCGGATCCTCTGATGTTCTTCCGCGGGAACCAGGACATCCAGCCAGTTCCTCCCGATCAAGTCCCGGAACCGCCATTCCGTCAGCTTCTTCAAGTACCCGTTTGCGTAGCTGATCTCCCCGTTGAGATTCAGAACCACGACTACGAAACGCACCACGTCGAGCAGGCTGGCTACGCGGCGCTCCCACGCCTCGACCTCGAGCTGCGACGTTTTCAACTCCGTAACGTCCTCGGTCGTGCCCCAGATGCGGATCAGCTTGCCGTCTTCCAGGATTCCCCATTCGGTGCGCACATGATGTTTCTGCCTGCCCCGCTGATTGGTCAGATCGACTTCCGAAGTGGTGAACCTGTATCCCGAGCGGATCAAACGGAGCGTGGCTTCGCGGGCGCCCGCTTCCGATTTTGGCAGCAGGCTTTCGATCCGGGAGCCGATGAGTTGTTCCGGATTCTTTACCTCCATCAGGGCGGCCAGCGATTGATTGCACTCCGCCAGGTAGCCGTACCGGTAAATGTCCTCGAACTGCTCCATTTCCGGCACGTCGGTCGGAATGGGCTGCTCGAAGTCGATGCGCCACATCGCAATTGGATTTTGAGCGACGAACACCCGGTAGCGCTGCTCACTCTCCCGCAGACGCTCCTCCTCCTGCTTTCGAGTCAACTCCGCCGAGCAGCGCGGCGCGAAGATTTTCAGCAGGGATTTTGCAACACCCAGGTTGGATACCGGATGCCGGTAGATGGCCATCAAAAGGCCGCTGGGTACCCCTTGAGGGCTCGACAGGGGGACGGCGGCCACGGCTTCGGCCTGCAGCCTGGCGAGGAGGGGATCGTTCGGGAAGATCTTGCGTACTCCAGAGCGGCAAAGGCACGGTCTTCCCGCCATCACCCGTGATGAGGCGGTGCGCGGAAGGGCATAGTCGAGGCGGTCATGCCGGCCGTCGATCACCGCCGCCACGCTTCTTACGCGCTCAATGTGTCCGGGGACGAACTCGCCGATCAGGACGCAGTCGGCCGCCAGGGCCTTGGCCAGGTGTTTCGCTATCGCGCGGAAACAGTCGGCGCCGACAGTCGCCGAGATTCGTTCCGCAATCTGCTGGACGGCGGTCCGTTCCGCGTCGCTTTCGCAGAAATCCAAGGGCCGCTCTTGAAGATGCCTGGCCATCTGTTTTTCCGGCTGAATGCAGCACCAAACTACGTGCGCATCACAAAGGATGTCGTGCCGGGCCCGGCAGATGGATAAATTCCGTCCCGCCGGAGTAGTCCCAAACGTTTGGATCGAGGATTTGCGCGTCGCATCAATCCCGGTGCGAGGAGAGGGACCCATGAGAACAGTCCACGACGTGACGCGCTCGCTTCATTTGACCGGATGTCTGGTCGGGCTGATCGCCGCCGCGGCGGTCGCCGCCGCACAGAGCCCGGCGACGGCAGCCGCCGAGCCGGGAACCCCAAAGGCATCTCCGGAGAGTTCGAAACCGGGCCAGCCCGACGCCAGCCACGGCGTGGAGGTCCGCCTGCGGAGGCTCGAATCAGTTACCTGGAACCCGGTCACGCAGGAGCTGACGTGGGTACTCTCGTCCGGAGATCTGGGTTCCGGCGGATATTCCGCCACGAAACAGGAAGCCTACGTGATCCGGATGGACACGGCGACCATGAAGTTCCAGGGCGCGGATCGCCCCTTCGACCCCAAGGAAGCGGAGCAGGTGGGCAAACTGATGGATCTGATCTGCCGCTATGCGCTCGAATCCACGATCTGGTGGGAGCACGGCGGTAGTGAAAAACCAGACAGCCAGACAGCGCCGGATCCCAAAACTCCGAATCCCAACACCAAGGATAAAGGCAATACCGACAAGTCCCGAAAGGTGCCGCCGGGAATGCTGAGGGGCTCAGCCCCCATGCCGGCCAGTGCGCCGCAGCCTGTCGCGGCCGCCGCTGGCGCCCCGTGGCGCTAAGGTCAGGGCCGGTGGGTGCGGCCGGAGAGGGGAAGGGTGAACTCGAACACGTGCCCATTCCCGGACCCGCTTCCGGCCGCGATCTTGCCGCCGTGGGCCGCAACAACCCTTTCGATCAGCATTCTAGACAGTGTGACGCTCATCCGCCGTTCCTGCGCGTCCTGACGCAAAGCGGCACCGGTCCAGATCTTGATCACGACGTGTTGCTTCGCCCGGGCGATGCGAATCCCGATGCCGGCGCCCTCCGGAGCGGAGTTGATGCTCATGCTCACCAGGCGCGACACGGCCCTGTGAACCCGTTCCGAATCCATCGCTACCGGCGGCACATCCGAATCCGCCTGCAGATCGATGTGTATCTCCTTTTGGCCGGCGGCGGCACGGTTCTGCGCGACGATTCCCTGAATCATGCGCACGATGTCCTTCCGGTGGACATCTGGTTGGATCTTGCCCGATTCGAGTGCGGCGATCTCCGACATATCGTCGATCGCGGCCAGCATCTGCCGGCTGGATGATTCGATCGATCGAAGCACCGTAAGGTGTTCGCTCCCCAGCAAGCCCGCGGCATCCTCCAGCAGGTACTCGCTGGCGCTCATGATCCCGCTGACGGGGTTGCGCAGGTCGTGGGCCGCTCCCTCGAGCAAGCGGCCCAAATCGGCGATCTTCTTTCCCCCGGGCTTTCCTCCTGGCCGGCGAGACGCCTCAACCTTCCTCTTCCGGTTCGCCCGAGCCATATCGAAATCCTCACAGAGCCCCGGTCTCCCGGATCAACGCCCGGGGATGCGATCTTGCGCACTTCATATGCCGCAAAATGACCGGTTAGATTTTGTGCTCCATGGAACCGAGACCGGCATCGAGACAAGCGCCCGTCGGCGTGGAGTGCACGCAGGGATTGTAGCGCGAATCCGACTATGCGGTAATTCGGGAGTGTACCTTAACTAACTCGCGCGGGTATAGGCGGCCTGGTTGTATCTTGCTTTCTGCATGAGTGTGCCGGCGCCTTTCCGCCCGCAGTGCTTCCCGATACGCGAGCGCAGTTCCATCCTCGCGCGCATCAACCTGGATTTCGCCGCGGGGACAGACAGGCCGAGCTTGGCCGCGACATCGGGCATCGACAACTGCTCGAGATCGCGCAACAGCATCACGTTGCGCAGGAGCGGCGGGATTCGAGAGATCTCCCGCCTCACGAGATTCACCACTTCCTGCCAGCCCAGTTCATCTTCCGGATCTGTGATTTGGCCAACCAGCTCGATTCGCACGTTAGACTCAGTGGATTCATCCAGATACACGAACCGTGAATTGCGCTCCTCCCGAATGCGCATCAGGCATTGATTCTCCACAATGCGGCTCAGCCAGGCTGCGAAAGAACCCTCACCCCGGTATTGCTCGAGGTGCTGGAATGCTTTCCAGCAGGCATTTTGGACCTCGTCCTCCGCGTCGCTCCGGTTGCGGATCATGAGCAGCGCCCGTTTCAGGCACGGGCTGTGATGCCTCCTGATGAGTTCGCCGAATGCGATCGCGTCTCCGTGGCGCGCCCGCTCGACTAGCCCCTCTTCGGGAGTCAGGGTCAGATTCTCCGCAGGCGCGCCGTCGGAGGCGCCTCCGATTTCTCTGGGGGACTCGACATAAGTAACTCGAGTCTCCGTTGTGGCCGTTTCCCTAGTGTGCCCCGGCATACGCAGCTAAGAGGGCACTCCAAAGGCCAACGGCCATGACACAGAGGATCAATTACTTGCGTAGTAACTGCGGCGGCCGGCAGGCTAACCCAGTACGCTATGGTCGAATGGTTGACGGGGGGGTTGAACCATTTGGTGCACAAGGGGGGTAGGAAAAATCAGACACTCTGCCTCAGAGTTTTCAGAGTCTCGCTTAGGATTCCGTACTTCTCCAAGCGGTAAGCCAGCGTCCTCCGGCTCATGCCGAGATACTTGGCGGCGCGCGTCTGGTTGCCGTGGAATTTCTCGAGCGCCTGCAGGATGAGGTGCTTCTCGACGCTGCCGAGGCTCATCCCTTCTTCCGGAAGGGCGACCGGCAGAGCTTCCCGCGGGGCGCGTTCGGACCGCATGAAATCCGGCAGGTCGCGCACGGTGATTTCGGTTCCCCGGCTCAGAAGCACGATCCGCTCGATCGCATTTTCCATCTGGCGCACGTTGCCGGGCCAGTCGTAACTAGAAAAGTACGAAAGTAGGCTCTCGGGCATGACGAGGTCGTGGCGGTTGTGCTTGGCTTTGCACTTGAGAAAGAAATGCCCGACCAGTTCCGGAATATCTCCCTGCCGATCCTTGAGCGGCGGCAAGTTAATGGGCACCACCAAGAGACGGTAATAAAGGTCTTCCCGGAAGGTTCCTTCCTTGACCATGGCCGCCAGGTCGCGATGCGTAGCCGAGATAATCCTCACATCCACCTTGGCCGGCGCCGTGGCTCCGACCTTTTCGATCTCCCGTTCCTGGATCAGGCGGAGAATTCTCACCTGCAGCTCGAGCGGCATCTCACCGATTTCGTCGAGCAGGACCGTGCCTCCATCCGCCATCTCGATCTTGCCCTTCTTGTGGGTCATGGCGCCGGTGAAGGAGCCCTTCACATGGCCGAATAATTCCGATTCGAGCAGTTCGCGAGGGATCGACCCGCAATTGATGGTGATAAACGGATGCTCGCGCCGGGGGCTGCGCAGGTGCATGGCTTTGGCGACCAGTTCCTTGCCGGTTCCGGTCTCGCCGTGAATCAGGACGGTCGCATCGGTGGGCGCTACCTGCGCTGCCACGTCCAGGGCCTGAAGCAATGCCTCCGAGGATCCGATAATCTGATCGAATCCGTACTTCCGGTCGAGACAGGTACGGAGCACCTGAACCTCCTCGATCAGGCGGTAATGGTCCAGCGCGCGGCTTGCGAGCGCTTTCATCTCGTACGGGTGAATCGGTTTCGTGATGTAATCGTAAGCTCCGGCCTTGATCGCCTCTACGGCGCTCGGGATCGTTCCGAACGCAGTCATCACCACCACCGCGGTTTCGGGGCACTCGGCGCGAATCTTCTTGAGCAGATCCATTCCGGAGGCTCCTGGCAGATTCAGATCGGTGATGACCAGGTTCTGCGGAGACTTGTCCAGTACGGGGAGGGCCTGTTCGGAGTCGCCGACCGAGGTCGTTTCATAGCCTTCCCGGCTCAACTGGATGTGCATGATGCGTCGAAGATCTTCATCGTCCTCGACGATCAGAACTTTTGGTGTCACTGATGGCTCCCTACAATCGCAACTGCCGCCTGGTCGCTTGGATCGCGCCCCTGATGGAGGATCGCGGCGTAGCGACCCAGCGAATCGATGCACCCATTGTATTTCAACGGCTTATCGCTTAACCCCTCCAGCAGCCAATTTCCGGGACTCGGCAAGGCTGATTCTGTTACTATCCGTACAGACCGTAACGCAAGGAGATTCCTCAGAATGGCCTTCAGGACGAACCTCCCCGTCCCTTCCTTTTCTTGGAGAGCCATCATCACGATTGCTCTCGGCGGCACCGTGTGCGCATTGTTGCTGACCGCCGCCCCCCAGCAGGACTCGTCTGAAGACGGGCCCCGTGTTTCGATAGTCCCCCGAGTCCACCCCGAGAAGAAGCCTTCCGATGCCCTTCGAGTGGACGTAAACGTCGTACTGATTCCAGTGACCGTAACCGACCCGGCGGGCACGCCGGTCCTCGGCTTGTCCGAAAACCAGTTCAAAGTCTTCGAAGACGGCATCGAACAGCCCGTCGCGCACCTGTCGAACCAGGATGCGCCCCTCTCCGTCGGGATCGTCTTCGATGCCAGCGCCAGCATGGACGGCAAACTGAACAGTTCCCGCGAAGCCGTTGCTCAACTGGCCAACACCGCCATTCGCGGAGATGAATTTTTCGTTGTCCGCTTCAGTGACGCGCCGAAACTGCTCCAGGGGTTCACAGCGGACCCCACCCAGGTTCAGGACGCCTTGCTGTCTATACGGGCTGACGGCTGGACCTCTCTGTTCGACGCCGTCAAGCTGTCGGTCAATCAGATGAAGAAGGCGCACAACCCGCGCCACGCGCTGGTAGTGATCTCCGATGGCGCTGACAACAACAGCCGCTACACGCAGCACGAGATCATCGAACTCCTCCGCGAAAGCGATGTGGTGGTTTACGCCATCGCCATCAACGGGCCCATGGTGGCCCCCGCCAGCTTTAAGGTGCTCAAGAAGCTGGCAGGGAGCACCGGCGGCCGGATGTATGAGGTGGATAAGGTCTCCCAACTTCCGGAGGTGGTGGCCAAGATCAGCCGGGCCTTGCGAGACCAGTACACGCTTGCCTATTACCCGACCAACCCCCGGCATGATGGCAAATATCGCAGGGTACTGGTGAAGATCATCCAGCCGTTCGGCCGGCCCTCGCTGCGCGCTTCCTGGCGCACCGGGTATTACGCGCCGTAGGCCAAGCCGAGAGACCGTTCTGATGTAGATTCGTCCGCCTGAATCTCTTACCCGTGACGCGCTCACGGTTACAACGATGATACGCAGATACGGCCGACTTAGTCTTTTGCCGCCGTTTTGTGCTGTAACTCGGAGAGATAGGCTTCTATCTTGCTGCGATCCGGGTCATCCGGCGCCGTGACTCGAAGATAGGTTTCCACCTGGTTCACCGCGTCCGCACGACGGCCGGCTTCCGCGAGCAGCCGGGCCTCGAGCAGATGCGCCTTCGGGATTTCCGCATCCGCCTGCCGCAGGTTGGCCAGCGCCTCCCCGGCGTCGCCGTGTCCCTCGATGAGACTTGCCGCGAGGATGAAGCGAAGGGTGGGGTTCGCGGGCATCACCTTTAAAGCCCGCCGCGCCACTTTGCCAGCCTCCTGGAAGTGCTTCATCTTAGCCAGGACGATACTGAGATTGGGCAGCGCCAGGCGATGTTCCGGGGCCAGGTCGACGGCCTTCTGGAAGTTCCCGGCGGCCTCCGGAAGTTTTCCCAGCGATACCTCGGCGGCGCCCAGTTCGTTGAAGGCGTCCGCAAACTCAGGATCGACCTCCACTGCTTTGCGGAAGAAGGTTTCGGCTTCCGCCTCCTTCCCTTTGTGTGCCGCCAGCACGCCTTTGTCGAATGCTTTCCGGGCCGCTGGCGGGACCTTGTGCTGCAGCTGTTGCAGCGACACCGTGTCGCCCGCCGCGCGGCTGGCTTTGGGTAGGTCCGGCAAGCGGACCGACAGCCTCTGGCTGGGCCCGGTGATACTGACGAATTCCTGGTATATGACGGCGCCTCCGGCGGCAGTGAGCCGCAACTGACGCATACCGGGTGTTGCCGAACGGAACTCAAAAGTGCCGTCCGGATTGACCATGGCAGTCTCGCCGATTCCTCCACCGGTGCCGCTGAGTTCCACTGTCAACATCCCAGGCAGCACACTGCTGGAAGAAATCTCACCCTGCACCCGCACGCCTCGAGACGGATCCTCGGCCTGTGCCCACATTAGGGCGGCCGCCATCATGCCCGTTCCTGTCCACCGTAAGCAAGTTCTCATTTTCGGTCTCCGGCCGGTTCGGCCACGGCTCTACTTGTTCCGGGGATGAGGCCGGCTGCGGAGAGACGCAGTTCTTGGGGTGACCCGGCATAACGGATTCACGCGGCGGAATTCTGAAGCAGGGCGAAGAAGGAGGCATCGATCTAAGTGCGTCTATGATTCAAAAACGGTTCATTCTCACCAACATCTGGATCATCATGATGGCCGCGTGCGGTTTCCCACTGCGGGCACAATGGAAGGCGCTCGGCCCATTCGGTGGCTCCGTCAACGTCGTCCAAATTGATCCAAACCGCCCGGACCTGGTGCTTGCGGGTACAGCCAATGCCTCCCTGTTTCTTTCCAAGAACGCAGGCGAGTCCTGGACCCCACTGCCATTTCCCGGAGAGTTCAGGGCGACATTACACGCCCTGGTCATCGACCCGTTGAGCGCCGATACGTTTCTTGCCGCACTCTCCAGCGGGTCATCCCGGTTCGCGGGCATATTCCGCAGCCCGGACGGCGGCTATACGTGGCAGCGAGTTCCCGACATGCAAAGCCGGCAGGTGTGGTCGCTGGCCGTCTGGAGCGGCGATCCTCATTTCATCGCGGCGGGCACGGAGGACGGGATCTTTCTGAGCTCCGACAGCGGTGGCTCCTGGCAGCGCATCTCGCCGCCCGGGGATCCGGAATTGCGCCCGGTGGTTTCGCTCGCTTTCGACCCGGCGGACCGCAGCATCATTTACGCGGGCACGCCGCACCTTCCCTGGAAGACGGAGGACGGCGGACGCCACTGGCAGCCGGTTCATGACGGAATCGAGACCGACTCGGACGTCTTCTCGATCCAGGTGGACTGGAAGGTCCCGGGACGAATCGTGGCGGGAGCCTGCAGCGGCGTCTACCGCAGCACGAACGGCGGAGCGCTGTGGGCCAAGGCGAAGAGCGCCACGGACCGCACCTACGTGGTGGCGCAACATCCGACTCTCCCCAGCTTGTGGCTTGCCGGTTCGAAAAGCGGCCTGATGAGGACCGTGAACGGAGGCACCAGCTGGACCAAGGTCTCGAGCTACGTGGCGCAGTCCATCGTGTGGGATCGCTCCCATCCCGGCCGGGTCTTCATGGCCACCGAGAACGACGGAGTTCTGCGCAGCGATGACGACGGCCGCCACTGGCGGGAGGTGAACCGCGGCCTGTGCAGCCGCCACTTCCTGCCGCTCGTCGAATCGGG
The DNA here is from genome assembly GCA_963778675.1 of Bryobacterales bacterium. Lineage (GTDB taxonomy): Bacteria > Acidobacteriota > Terriglobia > Bryobacterales > Bryobacteraceae > CAWCDJ01. The sequence continues at coordinate 807,080 of CAVZVI010000011.1, read as the reverse complement.
TGGCGCGCTATTCAGCAGCGTCCTCGGCGAGAAATCGGATCGCGGCCTCTGGAAACTCCCGGCGGACGCAACGAACTGGGTGGCAGCTTCCGGCGAGGGTACGGCCTCCAGGACTGTCTCACGAAATGCAACCGCCGGTGACCCGCCGGCGCCGGTCTATCTAGCGGACGCAGGCAAGCTCGCTGCGTCCGTGGACGGCGGCCGGACCTGGGCATTTGTTCCGGCTCCATCGCCGGTCACTGCCGTGCTGGCCGTGTCGGGCCGTGTGTTCGCCGCATCAGCGGCGGACCTGTACCGCAGTGAAGACGGCGGACGGACATGGACTCAGATCGACCTGCCCGGACGAGGCGAGCCCATCCGCGAACTGGTCTCGATCTCCGCGGGCACGCTTGCGGCCGTTGGCGGTCCGCACGTGTGGATCTCGTTTGACGGCGTGCGTTGGAAGATGGCCGGGTCCATTCCCGGCGATCCCGAAGTCCTCGACCTGGCGGGCAACGCCGCCGGACTTCTGCTGGCAGCCACTACCGGCGGACTGATGCAGTCCCACGATTTCGGCGCCACATGGGAAGCCGCGGGGGGAACCCTGCGCGGCAATACCGTCGATGCAGTCGTCCGGCATCCCGCGCGCGAGGATGTATACTACGCCGCAGTCTACGGCATCATCTACGAAACGAGCGACAGCGGATCTTCTTGGCAGGCGATCGGTACGGAGAGCCTGGGCCCGGGCCCGATCACGCAACTGATGGTCGTGCCCGGCGAACCCGACCGCCTGTTTGCGATGACGGACACGCACGGGGTCTTTGAACTGGAAGATCCCACACGCGGGGCCAGGGCCGTTTCATCGGCCAGCCGCGCGAAATACTAGGCCCGCTGCCGAGGCGCCGACATCTAGCTAAGCGAGGTGGAGGGCGGATGCTCTATCAGTTAATCTCGCGCGCGCGGCGGCGTCTGGTATGGAACGTCGTGGCGGCCGAAGGCGCTCGCTCCGCGGCCGTCACCGCTGCGGTGCTGATCCTGCTGCTCCTGCTCGGAACCGACATTCTCGGGTGGCACTGGCTGATTGCGATGCCCGCGGCCACGCTCGCGGCCGGTCTGTCTATTGCCATACGTCGCGTTCCCGGATTCTATCTCACAGCGCAGCTCGTGGACGCGCGCCTGCACCTCGCCGATACGCTTTCGACTGCGCTGTTTTACTCGAGCCCGGAAGGGGCGCGGCGTTCCGATCCCGGCATGCGGGAGCATCAACACGAGCGGGCGCTGCGCGCTTCCCAATCGATCCGCGCCGCCGATGCTGTTCCGTTCCGCACGCCGCGCATGCTCTACGCGGCCGCACCGCTGGCACTCGTGGCCGGGAGCCTTTTCATCCTGCGCTACACCTGGCGTGACCATCTGGACCTGCGCCAACCCATACCCGCAATCGCGGAGTGCCTGCTGCGGCTCCCCAAGGTGCAACTGTCCGACCTGCTCGAGCGTAAGGAGCCGCCTGCCAAGCGGGCGGCGGCGGAACCCAAGACCGGAGAGGACGCCGCGGAAGGTGCCCGGGCCGGGGATCGCTCGGCCCAGGCCAGGCCCAGCGATCTTTCCGAGAAAGCGGAGCAACAAAAGGATCGCGGCGCAACATCCTCAGCGTCAAACGGGACGCAGGCCGCGCCGGATTCCAATCACCGCCAGGGCAGCGCCGATCGCCGCGAAGGGCAGTCGCAGCAGGATGGAGCGAACCAGGAGGCGCGGCAATCTGACAGTAGCTCCAGCCTGATCTCGAAGGTGAGTGATGCCCTTCGCAGTATGTGGTCGCAACTCAAACCGCAATCGAAAAGCCAGGCAGGTGGCGACATGCGCCAGGCCAACCTGGGCCGCGATCCGAACGGCCGGGGCGGCCGCCTCGATCAGCGCCGGGACGGCCGGCCCGGAAAAGATCCCTCCGCCGGACAGCCCGGATCTGCACAAGGCGCTCAGGGGAGAGGACAACAACCGTCCTCTGCTATGGGCGACGGCAAGAACAACGGCGACCGTGAAAAGCAGGAAGCCAGTTCCGCCGGCAACGAGGAAGGCGACAAAGCAGCCAAGAAGGCTGGTGAACTTGCCGCCATGGGCAAGATCAGCGTGATTCTCGGCAAACGGTCGGAGAACGTGACCGGGAACGCAGCCGTTCAAACCGTATCGGGAGAACAGACCCTGATAACGCCCTACACCGATGCCCGGGCCACGCACATCCACGGCGGTGCTGAGATCGATCGCGATGAAGTACCGGTCGCGCTGCAGGACTATGTGCAGAAGTACTTCGCGGAAGTGCGGAGCCGCACGCCGAAAGGCCCCTTCATTCCCGGTAAGTAGCGGGACTCCTTCCCGAACTTTCCCGGGTACCCGGCACCAAGCCGCTGAGCTTCCCGGAACAGGCGCTGAGAACAACACAGCGGCCAGCAGGCACCACGCAAACGTGAGCTGGTGCCGGGTATCTTGCGCTGAACAACACCACTGCCCCAAGGATGCGCCTCATCGCAGACCGTCGTAAAATCGGCAGCCGGCGCCGTGCGCAAACGGTGAGTTTTCGACATGCCGTTCTATGAAACACCAAGAATTGGGACCGCCGCAGTACGCCCTGCATCGTAATTAGCGTGAGGCGAGAATCGCAAGTATTTCAGGAATATGTCGCACCCGAGGCGCCGGATTCTGTGGGGGTGGGGGGAATCGATGCCTCTGATGTGTGGCGTGCCGTCGACAGGATACGCAAGAGCCGGGCCATGAGCGGCTGCCAGCGGCTGGCACAGCTGCTGACGTTCGTCGTGGACACGACCCTTCGCGGCGATGCCGACCACTTGAAGGAGACGACGATCGGAGTCTCGGTGTTCGGCCGCAGTCCCGATTACGATCCCAAAGTGGACACGATCGTGCGCAGCCAGGCATGGCGGCTGCGGGCCAAGCTCAAGAAGTATTACATGTCTGAAGGCCAGCACGATCCCATCGTCATCGAGATTCCCAAAGGACACTATGTCCCGCTCTTCCATGTCCGCTCTGAAGTCGGCGTCTAAGAACGCGACGCCGGCGCGGAATCGCGGCCGGGTGCGCCATGAAAACTTTGAATCCCGGTTCGCCGGACTGCATCCACCGCAATATTCGACAACAGAAGATCACATTGCGATGAACAAGGGTTTCGAAATCGCGATTTCCAACAGCCTGAAGGCCGGCATCCCGTCGCGCGCCGGCTTGACTTACCCGATCTCAATCTCCGCACAGCAATCCCGCCACAGTAGTTCCGCTAATAATCCTCCTATGTCCCAAACTGCTTCAGGGGCCGGCAAAGGCGCCTCAGCGGCCCGAGCGCAAGCCTCGGGCGTCGACCGTGACCAATCCCGGCACGGGGAGACTGACGCCACCACCGTCCTGCCGTTGGGCAGCCTGCCCGCGGCACCCGAGGCGGCGGCTCGCTGAGCATCGGGACAATCGGGTGCTTGGCCATCCGTTATCGATCGCGGCCCTCTTCGTCATATCCCTTCCTTATGCCGCGGCGCAGACTCAGGACGAGTTCTGGCCTGAAGTGAATCTCTTCGTCCAGGTTAATGAAGCCACGCGGATCGTGATCAAGAATTCGATGAACGAGGACCGCGACACGGATTACCGTGAGGGGAGCTTCGGTTTCTTCGGGGAGGTCGCCCTGAGGCCGGTCTTCCGGCGCAAACTCCGCGAGCGTGAGGATGTGTTTCGTGCGAGATTTCTGACATTCCGCGGCGGGTTTCGATACACCACCAGCATGGCCAACGGCGATCACAATCGCGAAAGTCGCGGAATTCTCGAATTCACCGGGCGCTATCCGCTTCCCTTACAGATCGTGGCCACCGACCGGAACCGGGGAGAGTTCCGCTTCATTCATGGGCAGGCGTTCTCGGCCCGATATCGAAACCGGCTCCAAGTGGAGCGCGATCTGAATCTCGGTCCCGTTGTCTTTACGCCATTTGGCTACGCCGAGATCTTTTACGATACGCGGTATGCCGCCTGGAACCAGAACCGCCTCGCTGTGGGAGTGGACATTCCCGCGGGTCCCCACGTTGTTTTTGAGCCCCACTTCATCCGGCAGAATGACACACGATCCAACCCGCCGCACGTCGACGCCTTTGCCCTGACCCTCAACCTGTATTTCTGACGCTCATTGCTCCGGCGCCCGGTAGCTCGAGCGGAACGTCGCCCGTAATGCAGGCAGGCCTTTCGACTTCAGAAGCTTCACGGTAATGCGATGGAATTTGCCATCCCGCGGTCCCGTGGGCGAGTATCCCAGCACATACTCGTTGCGCAGAGCCGTTCCCACCTGGACGGCGACGGCCGGCAACTGGTTGACGTCATCGATCTCGTACAACCGGCCGCCGGTCACCCGGGAGATCTCGTCGAGCAGTGCTGGTCCCATCATCTCCTCGGGCGTTCTGCCGCGGGCGACCATGGGCTCCATGATTCCGATCGAATAGATCTGGACGTCCGCTTCCCGCGCGCGGTTCCTGACCTCTTTTTCCGTGTACCGGCTGGCGTTGTCGCCGCCGTCGGAGATGATCAAGATGGCCCTGCGCCCGTATTTGGCGTGGCGCATCATGCTCATTGCGAGATAGATGCCGTCCAACAGGGCGGTCCGCCCCTTGGATGCCGTGAACGCGAGACGGTTCTGCAGGTCCTCGGGCCGCTCGCTGAAATCCGATACCACACGGGCGCTGTCGTTGAATTCGACCAGCGCAAACTCATCTGCAGGGTTCGCAGTCCTCAAGAACTCGGCTACCGCGGCGCGAGACTTCTTGAGTTTGTCCCCCATGCTGCCGCTGCAATCGAAAACCACGACCACAGAGATGGGCACATCTTCCGAGGAGAAATGCGTAATCTCCTGTTCAATCTTGTCGTCGAACAGCTGGAAGTGTTGCTTGTTCAGTCCGGTCACCAGCCGGTCATCGTGATCGGTGACCAAGACCGGAACCAGAACCAGGTTCGAATCCACCCGGATATTTGCGCGGGCCGGGCCGGCCGCGCCGCGCACCGGCCGTGGCGTAATGGAGACATCGGCATCCTGCGCGCCTGCAGATCCGGCGCCGGGCCACAGCAGAACCCCCAGCACGGAAGGCGCAACCACCAGCAAAACGAAAGCGGCATAACCCCGGAAGCGTCCCACGGTTCACCCCTCTTCTGGGCACGATGCGGAGAGGAAAAACCGCGGGGTATTTCTTGGGGCTTCGGGAACTGCGGCTGCCTGCGGTAAGAGCTATCGGCTTCCGGCCAAAACTCCGGCGGGCAGCAGTCCTTGCACGGCCCCCCTGAGCGTGGCCATTGAGAATGGTTTGGCCAGAAGTTGAAAATGGGGGAATCCAGCGAGCTGGGTAGCCTCGCGGGATGCGGAAATGAAAAGCACGGGAAGCAGCGGGTACTTCTCCAACAGTCGGGTTGCCAGTGCCGGCCCATCCATGCCGGGCATTACGACATCGCTGACCAGCAGGTCGATTGTGCCATTGTGCGCGCGGGAAACCGAGATAGCCTCCGGTCCGCCGTCGGCAGTCAATACAGAATAGCCGTCCTGCCGAAGCATGAGCGCCACAACTTGACGGATCAACGGCTCGTCGTCCACGACGAGGACAGTAGGCATTTGTTGATCTCCACACGTAGGGATGGAGTGCGATTTCCGGCGGATTCATTAAATGTTACCAAAGCCTCGTTGCGGTCATTCGTCACCGGTATCCCCAAGATGTATCGCGCGCCTGACCGTCACCGAATCTCAGGTAGTAACGGGAGAACGGCTGTCGGGGAGCGTGGCGGAAGATGTGAAGCCATGCCTCCCCGAGGGCCGTGCAGGGCAGAGCGGGCGCCGGCCGAGTGACTTAGGGCAGCGGCAGATGAAGCCGGTTCTCCGCGTTGAGTTGAGCGGTCGCCCGCCGGTCCACGGCGCTCAGCGCAATCTGCCCCGCAGTCCTGTCCGGCGCCGTGAAGTGCAGGACGCCCGTTTGCACCCAAACGGCAATCGCGAATCGTACGGTTCCATCCTTCGAAACGATTGAGAAAGGCACACCGGGTTTGCCACCCGAATCCGGCCATGAGTATTCCCGCACGACGGCGCGGACCGGCTCCGGAGGGGGAGGCGCAACCTCCGGTGCAGCCATCTGCGGCATCACGAGGATAACCGGCGCAGGGGCCGGCTGCGTTCCCGTCGAGGAGAAATCGGGTGGCCAGCCGTCGTCGTAGTCGTTTGCCGAATAGCCCCAGAAGCCGGCCCGGGGACCGGCCGCCCCCTGTTGTGCGTTGGAGGCGACGGCCAGCAGTGCGCACATGAAAATCCAGCCGAGGATGACTTGCTTCACAGGCTTCCCCGATGCCGGGAATTCGCGGCGGATGGCAAATATTCAGCCACCTAATGTGACGCGTAACCCATTTCGAAGCTCGCTTGGGGTGAAATGCTACTCTGTATGGATCCGCACGGCACGAGCGTGTGTTACGATCCGAATTACATGGCCAGAAGTAGATTGGCTGTCGCTGTCTATCAAGGGATAGCCGCAGTTTCCCTCCTTTTCGTTTCCACCCTTTTTCTTCGGTCGAGTGCAAACTCCGGGTCCGCTTCCGATCACGGAAACGTGACGACTGTAAGACAAAGCGAAGTCACCAGCGCGAGCGATCTGGGTTCCGAGCCCGGAAACGCTGTCACGCCCAAACAGCGTGAGGCGATCGCCGAACAGTTTGTCAAAGAGAAGCTCCAGGTTTGGCAGCAGCGGTTAAACCTGGCGGACTGGAAGATCCGGGTGAACCTGGTGCGCACCAACCAGCTCCAGCCGAACACGCTGGGCAACGTCCACTGGGATCTCGATACGAAGGAGGCAACCATCGGTGTGTTGTCGGCCTACGACTACAAGCTTCCCTTCCAAGCCATGCTGGACGATATGGAAGTCACGGTTGTGCATGAGCTGGTGCACATCCAGCTCGCCTCGTTGCCGCGCAGCGAGGCAAGCCGGGGACAGGAGGAGCACGCCGTCACCGAACTGACGAACGCGCTCCTCAAGCTGGCGAAGTAGAAAGGGGCGGCCGGACCCGCCCCCGTCCGGCCTCGTTCGGACCTGCGGCAGAGACGCAAACCGCTGGGTATCCCAACGGGCCGGACACCGGATCAGAGGTCTGGCGCCGATCTCCGTGTGAAACTCGATGGGATCGCCTCCGCGGCGAGTTCAATTTTTTTCCTTCCTATCGGGCCCGCCACCTATCGTTCACCGGAAGTGGAACGGGGCGGAGAACCCTTCGAACTGGTAGAAGATTCCGGCTTGCACCCGGCTGAAGTTTCGCGTGCTGATCGTGTAGCGATACTCCCCCCGCACTCCCCAGGTCTCGCGAACATAGTAGCGGAGCCCGGCGCCCGTTTCCCATCCGAACTTCCAGTCGCTCAGACCGGAGCGCCGCACCACCGTTCCATTCGGCTGGACGATGTCGGCACGATAGAGATTGTAAAGCACGGCCGGCCCGAGAATGCCATACGGCTCCCAACGCTCTTTGACAGGAACGCGCACGTTCACCACGAAGTTGAAATCGAAGAGACCGGAACTGCTCGCGAACACTCCCGGATGGTATGCCAGGGTACGGTGACCGAGTGGAATATACGATGTTTCGATCAGGGCGATCGCGTATCGCGAGGCACTGATTCCCGAACTGCCTCCCACGGTGGGACGCGCCCCTGTGGCTCCGAACGCGATTCCGGTATAGGCGCTGACCTCTCCGGCGTCCGTCGCGCCCCATTGGGCCCGTAGACAGCCGGAACCTACGATCAGGCCGCAGACGGCGACGCGGGCCAGCGCAACTGTCGCGGCCCGAATCCGTTTCTGGTAGATGGACATGCCGCCCCCTTTCCCAGGTGTTTGTAGGGGGGATTCGAACCTGGGCCGCCGGGAGCAATTTATTTTCGACGCCGCCTGGCGCGCGGAACTAAGGGATAGGGTTACGCCGCCTCAATACGGGCCGCGTCTCGGAGCCGTCGACCGGAGAGCGTGGAAATCTCCACGGCATGACCTTCCCACCTTCGATCTCCGCCAGCCGCTCTTGAATCTTCAGAAATTCGGAGGTTTGGAACACGTATTGCTCGCGGGGCCTCAGATCGCGTTGGATCTCTTTCTGGAGCGCGCGAATGCGGCTGGCCACCGCCGGATGCATCGAGAGCAATCCGGCAAAGGGCCCGGTGGTGCTCTTCTGACAGGGGGAGATTCTCTCCAGAAAATCGACCAACGCCAGGGGATCGTATCCGGCACGGTACAGGTACTGCACGCCGAGCATGTCGGCCTGTCCTTCCGCCGCCCGGGAGAATTTTCGCGCGGCCAGAGGGCTGGCGATTTCCAGGCCCCGCTGGACGGCGAATGCCGGCACTCCTCCCACAAAGATCAAAGGAATGCTCGCCACGCTGAAGAGGTCCTTCAGGCTCTCCTCACGGGTATAATGCCGTGCGGCCACATGGGCGATCTCATGTGCCAGGGCACCGGCAAGTTCCGCCTCGGTCGCGGCATTGCGAATGAGAGCGGAGTCAACGAACACGTACCCTCCGGGAAGTGCGAAAGCGTTGACATCCTCGGAACGGATCACCTTGATGCTGACCGTGAACTGGGCATCCGAGTTGTTGACGAGATTCTGCCCGATCCGGTTGATGTATTCGGAAACCACGGGGTCGTCGATCAGTTGCGACTCCCGTTCGACATCGCGCGCCAGATCCTTGCCCAGTTCGGTCTCCCGTGCGCGGGAGTAGAAATTGACACCGCCTCCCACGTTGCGGCGGCCGATCTGGTCGGGATCCCGCTCCTTCCGGTCGCCGCCCGAACACGGAGCGGCCATAAGAATCGCAAACAAGACCGCGAGACACCTCATGCCGGAAACCTCCCCTGAATCGAGCACCGTGAGGGAGAACCGGCGGGCCTTCCGGTTCAGTTCCCCATCCTGAAATGCCTGGATGCGGTTTGACAGGGGGGCGGCAGAAGAATCCGTGCTTCAACAGGTGAATTATCCCAACGAGATACGAGATTTTGCATCCCGCGCTACGCAGCCTGTGCTCCCAAGCGGCCGGTTCGTGAGATCCCTCTTCACATCGTGCCGCTTGGCCAAGACGCCCCTTCGGGCATATACTAGCTGGATTCCTACACCGCAGGTGGATGATGTCCGGTGCAGAAGTCAGGCAGGCTTCGAGAGGGCAAACGGCTCACGGTGGACGATCGCTCTTCCGCCGGTCCGGCAGGGTGGCGGCAACTGCATTCGTGTTGGGTGCCGGACTGGCTGTGTGCTCCGCATGGGCCCAAGAGCCCACCATCTCGATCACACCTCGCGAGCTTCTGATCCACCGCAGAGTGGCCGTGCGGCCGAACATCCGCACGGATGTCAACCTCACTCTGGTTCCGGTGACCGTTACGGACCTGTGGCAGAAGCCCGTAACGGATCTCGACGCCGGCTCCTTTCGAGTTTTCGAGGACAACGTCGAACAGAAGATCGTGAGCGTCTTCAAGGAGGACGGTCCCGTCTCGGTCGGCTTTGTCTTTGACACCAGCAGCAGCATGAAGAAGCGGATCGACCGCTCCGTTGCGGCGATCCGGCGCTTCCTCGAGAGCACGATTGCGGGGGACGAGTTCTTTCTCGTCCGGTTCGCCGACCAGCCCGCGCTGGTGACCGGCTTCACGTCGAATCGAGCGAACATCATGCGGGACTTGTCGACGCAAGAGCCGCAAGGCTGGACGGCCCTGCTGGACGCAATCGGGCTCGGAGTGCACGAGATGAAGAAAGCCAGGAATCCCCGCAAGGCGCTATTCGTGCTGACCGACGGCGGGGACAATAACAGCCGGTACACGGAATCGGAGATCAAGGACCTGGTGATGGAATCCGATGTCCGGCTATACGCCATCGGAGTATTCGAGCGGTACCAGTTCCTGGAAAAGCTGGCCTCGGAGAGCGGAGGCAAAGCCTACTTCGCGCGGAAACTGGCAGACCTGCCGGAAATGGTCGACCGGCTGAGCACTGATCTCCGCGAAGAGTATATTCTGGGTTACTCTTCCAATAACCGCAGGAATGACGGAAAGTATCGCGTACTTAGAGTAGAAGTTACTCCGCCGCCCGGAGAGAAATCAGTCAACGTGGCGTGGCGCCGGGGTTACTACGCTCCGCCGGACTAACTCGGTCTTCTTGTCCCCTTATTGGACAGTCCGAGCAGCCACCGGCGCTTTCTGCGGTTGGACCACGTCCCTCCAGCAGGGCAGCAGGAGGCGGAACGTCGTGCCGCGACCCGGTGCGCTGGTAACATCGATGCTGGCGCCGTGACCGGACATGATGCTTTGAAGGGCCGCGAGCCCGAGGCCCCGGCCTTCGAACTTGGTGGTGAAAAACGGGTCGAAGATCCTGGCCCTCGTTTCCTCGCTCATGCCGCAGCCGGTATCGGTCACCTCCAGGCTGACATAATCGCCCGAAGGGAGCCCGCCGGTGCCGGGTGCGATCCGTGCGGACGATGTCTTGAGCGTGATGACGCCGGCGCTGTCACCGATGGCATCCGAGGCGTTCCTGATCAGATTCATCACCACCTGGCGCATTTGCGCCGGATTGGCTCGTACGAACGGTACCGCCTGCAGGAGATTGGTCTCGATACGGCAGTTTTTCGAGATGGAGCAGCGCATCAAACCTGCCATTTCTGCGACCAGGCCGGGAAGATCGGTCCGCTCGAAGTCTACGGTGCGGTGGACCGCATAGTTCATCAACTGTGAGACCACCTCAGCCGCCCGGAGAGACGCGGTGCGGATCCTTTCGATCTCGCCCCGCGCCGGAGAAGCGTTATCGAGTTCCTCCAGGGCAACTTCGGAGTTCACCAGGATGCTGCCGAGGAAGCTGTTGAAGTCATGGGCAACCCCTCCGGCGAGAAGGCCAAGTCCTTCCAGGTCGTGAGAGCGGCTCCGGCGGTCTTCGCCGGCGCGGAGCGTGCGCTCGAACCGTCCACGCCGCGCGAGCTCGATGTGACTTCCCACACGGGCCAGGACCTCCCGGGTACGGAACGGCTTGTAGAGAAGGTCAACGGCGCCGAGTCGAAGGCATTCGAACGCTTCGGCTTCCTGCAGTGTACACAAAAAGATGACAGGTACTGTGCGGTACCTGTCATCCCGTTTGATCCGCCGGCACACTTCGAAACCATTCATTGAGGGCATCCGGATGTCCAGCAGGATCAGGTCAAGGGAGTCCGAGGGAAGAGTGGCAAGCGCCTGCTCGCCGCCGCTGGCGGAAACGACGCGATACCCCTCATGTGCGAGAATCCGATGCAGAAACCCGAGCCATTCCGGCTCGTCATCTATGATTAGTACAGTACCTTTGGGCGTCATCGTCTGACTCCTACAGAGTCATGGTATTAGTAATAGTAGTTTAGTTCTCCTTTCGCGACTTCTCCAGGGAGACCGTTCTAATTTCCGTGGCGGGCGGGATGAAGCGCACAATTAAAAGGTACGGCGCTTAACAATATCTCCATTGGATAAGAGTGGACGCGGGCAGCCCGATGGAGGACTGCCCTGCCGGGTCTAGGGATTGACAGAATCGGGAACCGGCGTCCACTTCTCATCGGGGTCGTAGGCCGTCATTGCTGAAGCGATCGTGGAGGTTTGAGGCCCGAGATCCCGTTGGTACACAATGCCGCTCCTGTCCACGAGGAAAGTCATCACGCCGGTGGAGCCGTAATCGGAAGGCCAGGCGATCAGGGCGAACCCCCGGCTCATGGCGCCATTGTCCAGATAGCTCGCTGCGCCACCGGGAGCATGGATGCCTTGCGCCTTCAAGATGCGGAAGTAGTACCCGTGGTAGGGAGCGCCCCTCGTTCGATAGCCCTCGCTAATGGCCTTGGCCACGATTTCCGCAACCGGACTTTGATCGTTGGGGTCGTCGCTCTTCCAATACAGGCCATCCTGTCTGCCGGGCGAACTGAAGAATGTCTGTGCGAACTGGGGAGCCCTGCCGGCAGCCCGCTCCCGATCGGCGTATTGGTCCTGGGCTTCCACGTAGCCGCGGCAGATCTCGATCGCGGAGAGTTCATTGCCGCCGATGCGGCGCAGCAGAATCTCGTGTTTGCCCGCGTCTACGTCGAAGTGCCATGCACCGTTGACCCGGACCAGAGGAATCGGCAGGGGCCAGTGGCTTTGGCCGACCTCGACGACTTTCCAGCCGGGACGCTTGGGATCAGTGACGACTCGCATCCGCTCCGCGGCGCTCGCGACAAACTTCTGGCGGGCGGAGCGATCGGCGACCGGGTCGCGGGTGACGAGGATGGACCTCGCGGTGGGTCCCAGGATTCGAAGGAGGCCAGGGACATCGTCGGCTTTCGCAGCAGCGACCAGCGCCCGGGCAGCCTCCTCCGGAGTGCGGAAACTCTCGCCTCGAGGCGGCGGGCCGGCGTAACCGGCTGCGATTCGGAATACCGCCGCGGCAGCGAAAACCGCCGCGGCTTTTAGGCACAAACTACTAGGTTTAGACTTCCACATAGGCTCTTGGTTCTTTCCTCTCTGAAAGCTGTCATCGGCGCCGTCCGCCGCCCCGCCGCCCACCGCCACCACGGTGAAAGCCGCCGCCGCGGTGAAAGCCGCCACCGCGGTTGAATCCACCAGTGCTGGAGAAGCCGCGGTTACTATTCATGCGGGCCCTGCCGCCCCCGGCATTCATACCACCGAATGCGCCACCCCCGGCGTTCGGAGCGATCTGCCGGCCGCCGATCCTATTCCCCATGTTGTTCGGGATTGCCCGATTGGCGGACCCGACATTGGCTGGCGGCCTGATGGCGGGACTCTGCGCCGGCCGTTGGCCGAGAGCGCCGCGGCCACCCTGCGCCGGCACGCGCGGACCGATGTTGCCCTGCCCGGCCTGTCCCGGCTTGCGTCCGGTCCATTGGCCTTGTCCCGCACGCCGTTCCGCCTGTCCGAGGCGCTGCTGAGTCCGGGCCGGATTGGGCCGGTTCGGGAGGTTGTTCGCAGTGCCGGGCTTGAAGCGGCCGCCCACCGCGGCATTGCTATATGGCACGGCGCGGCGGTGTTCCGGGTTGTGCCGCCACTGATTGCCGTTAGCCACGTTGACCCTGTTGAAATGGTTGTTCCGGATGAAATTGTTGTTGACGATGACCGCGTGGCTTCCCCAACCGCAGTTCCAACCCCATCCGCCGCCTCCGGAGACGAGCGCTCCCACCGCAATGCCCACTCCGAACGAGACGATGCCGGTAGCAACGAGCGCTCCAGTGGATGGGTAGACGATTGCGGGGTACGGGTAGTAGTCCGGGGGACCCCAAACCGCGGCCGGAACATACTGCGGCACATAAATTACCTGTGGATTGGAGGGCTGAATTTCAATGTATCCGTTAGAATCCGCGACGGTCTGCTGCGGCGTGGATTTCAGCTTTCCACTTTGCTCCGCTTGCTGCCGCATTCGCTGCACAGCGTCCATGACGTCAGTTTCCTGGGCAAGGAACGCGTTCCCCAGGTCGGTTGTCCAGCCGATGTTCTGATCCATCTGGCTGAGAACCTCGGGGAACAGTACAAGCGCCTGGATACTGGGGTCCCAGGGCTGTTTGGCTGCTGCGTCGGTGAGGCTGGTTCCTTTCAGGTTCGAGTTTTGTTTTAACCACCGGTCGGCTTGCACGATCTCGAGTGGATAGGTCGAAGCCACCAGCACCTGACTTAGAAGTGGGTCCGGATATAGCGCAATCGGCGCCACCAGACTGTCGAGCTGCTCGGGTGGCAGGGTTTGCGCCTGCGCCTGCCCCGGGCTCGACGAACCCGGCACGGCCGGCTGCGCGAAAGCGAATGATTCCTGAAACGTGAATAATACGGCAACCAGGATCGCGCCAATTGCGCGCGCCTGATCTCCTAAAGGTATAAGTCGAACGACTGCATCCTTCCTCACTGCAGCGCCTCCCTTCTTTGGTTCCGTGTTATTAGTGATGCCGTGGCCGCCTGGCCGGCTTAGAACGGGGTGTTCGCGCCCCATGGGGTGAAACTTGTTCATTCACGTCCAATAATGAACCCCCGGTCGCAGGCATGCCATCTCCGCTAATGGAAGCACTAATAACCGCCTCGCTGTGCAGAAGGGGGTAACTACACGATGGTGACATGTGAAGTGCAACCTGAAAAACGTTTACCAGACGCGGCTACCAATCGATTCAGTGTTTCACCTGGAATAGGGACATTGAGAATCATAGAGAAACCAAAGCACAACACGGATGACTACTTGAAAAGGTTCATGGTGGAACCCGGTTCCCGGGTGAGATTGGGGAACATCGACCCGGGATACCGGGACCGGTATGAAACGCCGGAGGCGGCAGTACCGGATATCCGTTCCCACGTCATGAAGATCGACGAACTGCATTACACGATGCACGCCGAGAAGAAGCACTCGCTGCTGGTGATTCTGCAGGGGCTCGATGCCGGAGGCAAGGATGGAGTGGTCCGGCATATCTTCACTTGCGCGAACCCGGCAGGCTGCCGGGTCGTCGGGTTCAAACAACCGACCCCGGAACAACTCGCTCACGATTTTCTCTGGCGGGTGCACCCGCACGTCCCAGCCAGGGGCGAAATGGCGATCTTTAACCGCTCGCACTATGAGGATGTGCTGGTCGTTCGGGTCCACGGACTCGTGCCACCGCAGGTGTACTTGAGACGTTACGAGTTGATCAACGACTTTGAGAGGCTCCTGGCGTCGGAGAACAACACGAAGGTTCTCAAGTTCCTTTTGCACATTTCGAAAGACGAGCAACTCGCCCGTTTCAAGCGGCGACTCGAGGATCCGGTGCGGAGGTGGAAGGTCAGCGAGGCCGACTACCGCGAGAGGGAGTATTGGGACGACTACATCGCGGCATTCGAGGATATGCTGCACAAGACCAGCACTCCCCATGCTCCGTGGTTCGTGATTCCGTCGAACCACAAGTGGTTCCGGGACCTGGCCGTCTCCCAAATCATTTCCCGTACGCTGGAGAACCTCGACATGAAAGTGCCCGCTCCGACCGTAGACATAGCGAAGATACGCGGCAGGTATCACGCTGCCGAAATCGAAGCCAGGGCCTCATAGACAAGCTCGCGCGGGCCGAACCCCGAGCGAGTAACAACCAGGCACCTTCTTGTCCTCCTGTTGCGGCATCTTATCAAGTGGGTGTGTGTATCGATGCCACGGCGGAAGGTAAGGAGAGCGCCACTTGCCGGAACGGTGGAGGGAGCCATGCCGCAACCGATCTATTACAGGCGCATGACCCGGCTTCAGAGCGACCTGGTGGAACACGCGCTTCGCCAGGTGACCAGAATTTCACAGTCCGGGTGGGAAGCGATTCCAGTCGAATTGCACGCGTCTTTCGCCAGATACATGTGTAGGGATGTCTGGACCGGCGAGTGCGATCTGTTGACTTTGCGGGATGCCGCATTGATGATCCTCCGCGACGCAATTACGCGGAGCGGTGAATTCGCCGAAACCCAGGGGTGAAACCGGCTTATCTCCAAAGCCAGGCCACAAACTGGGGCCCGGGAACGCTCCGGCGCATCGGTTTGTATAGCGCGGCCTGATGGCAGCGCGAATCTGGTCGAAATCGAGGGAGAAGTCAATCCTATGGATCGTTTTGAGGAGTTGAAGGCCAAGTACCAACCTGTGCTTCAGGCAATCGGGCAGCAGGGTGTACGTCTGGACCACCTGCACCTTCAGGAGAACAAACTATACTTGCAAGGCGCGGCGCCGAACGCGAGCGCCAAGAATTTCGTCTGGAATCGCATCAAGAGCGTGGATCCGGCACATGCCGACCTGGTCTGCGATCTGAGCATTGATTCCAGCCTCCCCCAGCCGGCAGCGGCCGCACCGCCGGCACAGATGTACGAGGTGAAGTCAGGCGATTCGCTATGGAAGATCGCCGAACAGTTCTACGGGCGCGGCAACGAATTCCAGAAAATCATCGCAGCCAATCCCGACAAGCTCAAGGATGAGCATTCGATTATTCATCCGGGTGACCGCTTGAAGATTCCAAAGGCCGCATAACGCATCGCGGGCGATCGGGCCGGTGGGCCACAGCCGCACACCGGCCGGCCCAATCCAATGGCCGCACATTCGGACCGAAAGACGCTCAGCATCCGTCACCTATTGAAGCCGCACGCCGGCGGATTGGCGATCGGGGTGGCCGCCGTGCTGGTGGAAGGTGCCGCGAGCCTGGCGGAGCCGTGGCCGCTCAAAATTGTCCTGGATCATGTGCTGAAGTCGAAAGGCGGCGATGGCGGGCTGGGTCCGCTCATCGGGCTCATCGCCGGGCCGGAAAAGGTCGCCGTACTGAAGTTCGCCGCCGTTGCGGTGCTGGTCATCGCGGTAATCGGCGCGGTAGGCGCTTATACCGAGAGATATCTCACTACGAGGATCGGCCAGTACGTCATGCACGATCTCCGCCAGACGCTTTACTCCCACATTCAGCGGCTCTCGCTTGACTACCACGACCGGAAACAGACTGGCGACCTCATCAGCCGTCTAACCAGCGACATCGACGCAATCCAGAGCTTCATCTCATCCGGGATGTTGAGCGCGATGATGAGCAGCCTCACGCTCGTTGGCATGATGACCGTGATGTTCTGCCTCAACTGGCGATTCACGCTGATCGCCCTTTCCGTGGCGCCGCTGCTTTTCCTGGTGGTCTTTCGTTACACACGCCGCATCAAGACCGTTTCGCGCGAAGTGCGGAAGAAGGAAGGCGAAATGGTTTCGGTCATTCAGGAGGTGCTATCGTCCATCCGGGTGGTGAAGGCATTTGCGCGCGAGGACTACGAACAGAAGCGCCTGGCGGAAGAGAGCCTGGAGTCGATCGCGATCGGCTTGCGGGCGCGCAGCCTGAAGGTGAGGCTGCCGTCCGCGGTGGACCTGATCGTTGCGGCCGGCACCAGCCTGGTGTTGTGGTTTGGGGGCCGGATGGCGCTGAGCGGCGCGCTGAGCGCGGGATCCCTGGTCCTTTTCATCTGGTATCTCGGCCGGATGTACAAGCCCATGCGGGAGCTGTCGAAGATGACTGACGCCTATTCGAAGGCCGCGGTGGGCTATGAGCGCATCCGTGAGGTACTCGAAACGGACCACCGGGTAAAGGATCTGCCCGGTGCCTATCCCGCCCCGAGGTTCCGAGGGGACATCGAGTTTCGCAACGTAACCTTCGGGTATGAACCGAACCGCCCAGTCCTCAAGCAGGTCAGCCTGCGGGTAGAGCCGGGGCAGGTGGCCGCCCTGGTGGGGCCGACGGGAGCGGGCAAGACCACCATCATCAACCTGATTCCCCGCTTCTACGATCCCGATGCCGGAACCGTGCGGGTAGATGGGATCGATGTGAAGCTCTACCGTCAGAGATCGCTGCGGGAGCAGATCAGCTTTGTACTGCAGGACACCCTTCTATTCCACGGACCGGTCTGGTACAACATCGCCTACGGAAAGCCGGATGCGACACGCGACGAGATCCTGCGCGCGGCAGACCTCGCCAACGCCCGCGAATTCATCGAGCGCATGCCGGAAGGCTATGAGACGGTGATCGGTGAGCGCGGCGTAACCCTCTCCGGCGGGCAGCGCCAGCGAATTGCGATCGCCCGCGCGATCATTCGGAATACCCCGATCCTCGTCCTGGATGAAGCCAGCGCGGGGCTCGATGCGGCCTCCGAGAAGTTGGTGTTCGACGCATTGGACCGCCTGATGGAAGGAAGAACATCGATTGTGATCGCACACCGTCTGTCGACAATTCGCTCCGCCGATGTGATCTTCGTCATCAAGGACGGGGAGATTGTCGAGCGGGGAGGCCACGGCGCGCTGCTGAAGACAGGCGGCCTCTATGCGGAGTTGCACGAGCTCCAGTTCCGGGCCGCCGAAGCCGCCGCGCCGCCGCCGGCGAAACGCTAGTCCGGGTTCCGAATCGAACAGTGTAATACACCCCCTAAATTGCAACTCCGTTGTCATGACCCCATCTCTCCTAACGTAGTGCAGAGGCGAGCCTCGCAAAACTTCGGGGACCGGATGAGGAGGAACTATGGCGGATTCTCTATTCTCGTCGCTAAGAGAGATGCTGGACAGGCGCACGGTTGCTGCAATCGCCGGCTCGCTTGGTCAACCGGAACAATCTGTTTCGCGGGGTATCGAAACGTCCATTGCTGCGCTGCTGGGCGGCCTGGCTACGAAAGCCGGCGATAACGGAACACTTCGGAAGCTGTTGGATTCCGCGCCGCAGGGGGACACCTCGTGGGGTGATATCGGGAGCGCAGTCACAGATCCCAGTTCACCGCTCATCGCGAGCGGGAAGCGTTTGCTGGCGGATCTCTTTGGAGCGCGGGAGGGCGCGGTCGTCAACGAGATCGGCCGGGATTCCGGCCTGGGTACCGGGATCGTGTCCACGCTGATGGCCACACTGGCGCCGCTGGTTGTGGGCTTCATCAGCAAGCGCATGCGCGAAGGCAAGCTGAGCGTGAGCGAACTCGGAGGCATGCTGCGGCGCGAGAGCGGCGCCATTCGAAACGTCCTGCCGCCCGGGTTGAGGGATCTCTTCTGGCCGGCGGAGGAGGCCACCAGGGTCTCGCCGGTAGTGGCTCAAGCGGTAACCCGGGAAAGACACTCGAACTGGCTACCGGCTGTGGCGATCGCCGCGTTGGGATTGGGCTTGATCTGGCTTCTGGGCCATGGGCGCCACAGGCCTACGGCACCGGTCGCGCCTACACCCGCCGGAACCGCCAACCGGGCCGTGCCGCCGTCCGGTAACTTCGAGCAACGCACTCTGCCGAACCGCACCAACCTGAATATACCGGAGAACGGCGTTGAGGCGAACCTCCTGGCATTCGTCCAGAATCCGAACACGCAGGTAGACAGCTCACCCTGGTTCAATTTCGACCGGTTGCTCTTCGATAGCGGGTCCGCAACGCTCCGGCCGGCTTCGCAAGAACAGATCAATAACATCGCCGCAATTATGGCCGCATATCCGAACGTCCACCTGGAGGTTGCGGGATTCACTGACAACATGGGCGGTAATGGTTCCAATAGGGAGCTTTCCCGGAACCGCGCCAATGCGGTCGTGGCCGCGCTGGTCGACAAAGGCGTCTCGCCGGACCGCCTGACTGTCGGCGCGTACGGCGCACAGAATCCCACCGCGAGCAACGCCACCGAGGAAGGACGGGCGCAGAACCGGCGCGTAGCGATGCGAGTAACGCAGAAGTAAGCACACATCCGAGCGAGCGAAATTCCGAGATCGGTCTGGATGAAATGAATGAAGGAGAAGCGATGAACTACGAAAAAATCGTGACACTCTACGACAACGCGGAACATGCGGATGCTGCCAGGCGCAACCTGGAAGCCGCGGGATTTGCGCCCAGTGAGATTAGCGTGATCAGCAGCAAGACCCTGTCTCTTGCCGGCGACAAACTCCGCGAGCCGGGACTCTGGCACCGCCTCTTTGGCCGCGATATCCAACCGTACGAGGCGGCTCTCTATGGCCGCTCGGTCGAGAACGGGGGCGTGGTGCTGACGGTCCGCGTCCCGGAGACGGAAGTGGCAAAGGCGACTGCGATTCTGAACTCCCAGAATGCAATTGACGTACACAAGCGTGCCATGCAGGAAGGGTTGCTGTCTGCCACGACGTCGAAACCTGCCGCTCCGGAACGGCCCGCGACCATGACCGCAGGCGGCGGGTTTTCGGGCGAGGAGGTCCTGGCTCTCGCCGAGGAGCAGATCAACGTCGGAAAGCGGATGATCCAGGAGGGAACCACACGCATCCGCCGCTTCGTTACCGAGACGCCGGTCGAGACGCAGGTGACTCTCCACGAGGAGCACGCCCGTGTTCTGCGCCGCGCCTCGACAGATCCGAACTATACCCGCAATATCGACTGGTCCGACAAAACGATCGAAGTCAACGAGACAGCCGAGGAACCGGTGATCACCAAATCGGTCCACATCACCGAAGAGGTGGTGATCCAGAGAGAAGGGACTGATCGTGTGAAGACGTTTAAGGACAAGGTACGCCGGCAGCAGGTCGAAGTGGAGCGAACACCTGGAACGGAACCCACGACTAAGAAGGCATAAGGCAGGCGAGGCTGCTGCTCGTCTTCTCTCTCCTTATCGTAACCGGGCGCCGGCTACTCGATCACACGATTCCGGCGCCCGGGTGTGCAGAGGAAAGGCGACTTTTGCGTCTCATGAATCAAGGCAGACATATCATACTCGCGCTGGCGGCACAAGGTCTGATCGCCACCGCCCTGGGTAGCAGTCCCGCTTCAAGCGACGAGATCCTGGCGCGAGTAGCGGATAGGGCGACCGCACGCCTGCTGGTTCCCTATTCCGGCCTTCGAGAATACAAGCTTCGCAACAGGCGCTTCGACAAGGAAGCAACGGTCTCGGTGCGAATGACGTACCGGCCCACCGAAGGGAAGCGCTTCACGGTGCTGGAGCGAGCGGGCTCGCAGAAACTCGCGGCCATCGTAGACCGGATCCTCGCTTCGGAAGCCGAAGAGAGCCGCCCGTCAAAGATTACAGAGCACGAGATCGGCCCCGCGAACTACCGGACCCGCCTGCAAGGCACGGAACGGATCAGGGGCCGCCGCTGCTACGTCATTGGGTTGAAGCCTAAACATAAGAGCAAGTACTTAATCGAGGGCACTCTCTGGGTGGATTCGGGCAGCTTTGGCGTGGTTCGCCTGGATGGCGCGACCGCTGCGAGCGTGTCGATCTGGGTCGGTACCCCGCGGATTACCGAGGAGTTTACCGAGGTCGCGGGATTGTGGCTGCCGAGCTACGTGCGGTCCCTGAGTTCGGGCATGTGGCTCGGGACGAGCGAACTGGAGATTCACTATACGTCCTACCAGGTAGGAGATGTCGAACCCGGTGTCGGAGGAAGCGTGCCGGACGTGCCGGCCGCGAAGGCTGCCTTCGGTCACCCGGGCGCCACCTTCGCTGACATGCGGGGGCCGACTCCACCAGTAGCTGGGTGGTCCATCCGGTGTCTGTATCTCGCGGATAATTCTCGTCAACGGCGAGTAAGTCGCGCCTGTTTCGTACCCGTCGTCACCCCAAAAAATGGAGCACGGTTTCCATCCCCGAAGTCCTTACTGATGTAAGGGCCGGGTGGGGCTGCAGAGGGTTCACGCTTCACGCCGCCCAATTGGAATCAGTTTGACGCGCAACGAATACTCGAGTGGCGGTTGCACTTGAGAAAGCGGTAGCTATGCTCAATTACGAGAATCCGAAGGACCCTTCAGGCCGCCCGGCCTCAACTGCCGGCCCGGCGAGCCCGTTCGCGAATGCCGGCCCGCTGGAGTGGTTTGCACTTGCCGTAAAGCCGCGCTACGACAAAGCAGTTGCCAGGACACTCGCGGGTAAAGGCTATCAAACATTAGTCCCCTTGTACAAGAAACGGCGCCAATACGCCGCGCGTTACATGGAATCGGAGCTGCCTTTGTTCCCGGGTTACGTTTTCTGCCGCTTTCACCCACTCAAACGACTGCCCATTCTGACTACGCCGGGAGTTACCCAGATCCTCGGTGCGGGTAATACGCCGATCCCCTTGTGCGAATCCGAAATTGACTCGCTCCTGAAAGCCATTGAGTCCCAGTTGCCTCTCGAGCCGTTTCCGTATCTTGAGGCCGGCCAGAAAGTGCGAATCAATCAAGGGGCGTTAGTGGGCGTCGAGGGAGTCGTGGTGGGCTCCAGGCAGCGTCCGCGGCTCGTCCTGTCGATCACACTGCTGCAGAGGTCAGTGCTGCTCGAGATCGATCGCGGCCTGGTCAGCGCGGAGCAGGCATTCGATCTCGTTTCGTGATAGTCGCGTGGCGCTAACGGCAGGCTCGTCGTCAGGAGATCTCCGTTAGCAAAAGACCCGGCAGGTAATCGAGGAGACTCCAACGTGAGTAATCATCTATCTCCAAGGCCCAGTTGCCAAAGCCCCGATTCGCCGTCCCCGGCTCAGCCGCAGGAATGGACCCTAGCCCAGTGTGCGCAGACCCTATACCGCAGGAGGAAACTCGTCGCTGCGATCACAGGCCTCGGGATCCTGGTAGCGGCCTTGCTCAGCCTGCTTCAGCCGCGCTGGTACCGGTCGCAAGCTTCGCTAGAGCTCCAGGGAGTCAACGAGAACTTCCTCAACTTCCGCGAGATCTATCCCAACCTGGGCGCTGATGCAGACGGGACATACCTCCAGACTCAGGCCGAACTCCTTCAGGAAGACGCGCTGATCGGCCAGGCCATCCGAAGACTGCGTCTCGAGAGGCCGGATTCCCACGGGAGACTCGATGCGGCGCCCGAAGCTGTCAAGAAACATCTCCAGGTCGATCTCGGGCGGGGCAGCCGGATCCTCCGGATCACGGCAGAGGCCCGGGACCCACAACTCGCGGCGGACATGGCTAACGCGCTCGCAGGGACCTTCATCGAACAGAGCCTCCATGTAAGGCAGGAGGCGGCGCGCCATACCTTCGATGCGCTGAACGCGCAACTGCAGCAGATCCGGACTAAGTTGGCCCAATCAGAGGCCAGGCTCAGAGAGTCGCGGGCGGCTTCCGGAGTCCTCCGGAGCGAGGTGGATGCCAATCGGCGATTCTACGAGACCATGGCGCAGCGGGTTGACGAAGCCGCGGTGGCTTCGTCGATTCCACAGCCGAATGTGAGGCTGATCGGGCCCGCGCAGCCCGCATCTCGCCCTTATAAGCCAAACGTGCCGCTGAACCTCGCGATCGGGACCTTCGGCGGGCTGCTGTTAGCCGTCGGATCCGTCTTGCTGCGGGAGCAGACCAACTCCGCGCTGCGCGCGCCAGGCGAAGCCGGTATGTACCTGGCGGCTCCGGAACTGGGAGCGATACCCAGATCGCCGGACCGCGGTTCCGGCCGCCACGCGCCCGTAGAAAGGGCGGCCCTGGAGCAGCGCTTTTCCGATGTGTCTGAGGCGTTTCGGGCCACTCTGGCTTCGATTCTCTCTACCGCCAACGACGGCGAGCATTCGCGCCTCCTGGTGGTCACGAGTTCGCAGCCAATGGAAGGCAAGACGACCGTCGTGAGCAATCTGGGAATCGCCCTGGCCGAAATCAGCAACCGTGTTCTGCTGATCGACGGCGACATGCGGCGCCCGCGCCTGCACAAGGTCTTCGATCAGGCCAACAGTTGGGGCTTGAGCGACGTGTTGCGTGAGAAGAACGCGGTCGAAGAGCTGCCTGTCGAGGCACTGGTCCGGAAAACTGCGGTTCCCCACCTTTACCTTTTGCCGAGCGGCGCCTCCCCGGACAACGTCTTCAGCCTGCTCTACTCCGGGCGGCTGGAACGGCTGCTGCAGCGCTTCCGCCAGGAGTTCGACTACGTCCTCGTCGACGCACCGCCGTGCCTGGAGTTCGCCGATGCCCGGATCATGGCGCGGTGCGCAGAGCAGTTGCTGCTGGTGGTGAGAGCCGATCACACCGACCGCCAAACCGCGCAGGCCGCATTGCGCCGGCTTAGCCTGGACGGAATCTCCGTGCTGGGGGTGATTCTGAACCGGTGGGATCCGGCATACAGCGACGGTTACGCATACGCCTATCAGAGCGGCTTGGCACGACAGGACGCCCGGTGAGCGCGAACGAATCCATCCCGCACGCCTTAGCCGGCTCGGAGGCGGGTATGCCTGCTCCGTCCGCTGATGCGCGGATCATCCAGGAGACGCCGGGCCTGTCACTGCGCTCGAATTTCGCGTGGGTTCTGGCCGGAAATGTCGTTTTCGCGGGCTGCCAGTGGGGCATGATCGTGGCTCTCGCCAAGCTGGGAAACACCCTGATGGTCGGGCAGTTCTCGCTGGGGCTGGCAATCGCGACGCCGATACTGATGTTCACCAACCTTCATCTCAGGACGGTGCAGGCGACTGACGCGCAGCGGCTCTATTGTTTCGGCGAGTATTTCCGGCTCCGCGTCCTCATGACGCTGGCCGGACTGACGGTGATCGCGATCGTAGCGTCCCTTGGGAACTACGGGCGCGGCACCGTTATGGTGATTCTGGCGGTCGCCCTGGCCAAGGCTGTCGAGACCCTGAGCGACATCCATTACGGGCTGTTTCAACTGAACGACCGGCTGGATCAGACCGGACGCTCGCTCATGATCCGCGGGAGTCTCTCGGTAGTTGCGTTGGGCGCCGGTCTCTACTTTACTCACGACGTGTTCTGGGGATGTGCGGGCCTGGTGGTAGCATGGCTGGCCGCTCTTCTGGTGTTCGATGTTCGCCGCGGCCGTCGTTTCGCTACGCGTGCGCGGCCCGCCCTCCCATCGCGCCGCCAGTGGACTCTGGTGCGCCTGGCATTGCCGCTCGGCATTGTAACCACCATGGCTGCCGTCAACCTCAACATGCCGCGCTACTTCATTCACGCGCGGATGGACGACCGGCAGCTTGGTATTTATTCGGCGATGGCATACGCCACCGTCGCGGTAACCCTGGTAAGCGACTCGCTGGGGCACAGCGTCATTCCGCGCCTGTCCAGGATGTACGCCGCGGGACGGCGGGGGGACTTTCGCGCACTGCTTGGAAAGCTGCTGGGAATCGCCTTCGCGCTGGGCCTGGCGGGCCTGGCTCTGGCGCATGCCTGTGGCGAACGACTCCTCGCCGCCGTTTATGGCCAGGAGTACGCAGCTCGCTCCGGAGTGTTCACGCTGCTGATGACGGCCACTGCGATTCAGTGTGTCGCTTCTGTGTTTACGAGCGGCGTCACCTCCGCGCGCTGCTTCCGGATCCAAGTGCCCCTTTATGCGGCGATGGCCGGTGCCAATGCGCTCGCCTGCGCCGTGTGGATCCCGAAGCTGGGGCTGACGGGGGGCGCGATGGGGATGATTGTCGCAGCCTCGGTTCAATTGATACTGGCCGCCGTCATCCTGGCATTCCTGATCCTGGCTCCGGCGAAAGGCGCCGCAGGGCTCGCTGCGCCTCGGGTATGCGCGGACAACTGGGAGACCGGTGTATGACTAATCCTCTCCCATATCCCGCATCATGGCCGCGGGTGGAGGCGCGCCGGCGGGTGGACCTGCTGGGACTTCTGCTGGGCGGTTACCTTGTACTCCTTCCGTACCAGTTCGAGTTCGGCAAGGGAATGAACTTTGCTCCGGCGGACTGTCTCCTGGTGCTGGTGCTGCTGCTGGCCGCAGGTCAACTGCGCTATCGCAAACCGGCCTGGACGGTCTGGCACCTCGGAATCGTTTTGACGTTCGTGACCGGCTCACTGGTGGCGGCGCTACGATTCGGAACACTTGCCCGTTACGAGTTTCTCAATAAAGACCTTGGATTACTTCTCCCCTTCCTGTCATACGCCGCGATTACGTCGGCAGTGTCGGAGTGGGCGGACCTGCGGCGCTTGCTCCGCATCTTCGTTCTCGGCGTCGTGTTCGAAAACATCCTGGCGGTGGGATCGTACCTCACAGCGTATTTTCTTGGAGTGAACTCGCCGTTCGCCCGCTACGGGGGCCTGCGGCTCTCGGGAATGCTGCTGGATCCGAATGCTTACGGCGGGCTGCTGGTAGCCGCCCTCGTGATCTGCGAGGCGGCCTCATGGGGCCCGGCTCCGCTGTTCGGGCGCGCCGCGCTATGGGTATCGCGAGCGACGCTACTGCCGGGCATTCTCTTCACGTTTTCGCGGTCGGCCTGGGTCGCACTCGGGCTGGCGCTGCTGGTCCTCTCTGTGGCGCGGATCCGGGTTGTGTTTCGCCTGATGCTGCCCGTGCTGCTTGGCGCCCCGCTGCTGGCGTTGTTCCTGGGATCCCGCTTCGTGCCCATTTTTGAAGAGATGGCCCGGCGGCCACAGCAGGTACAGCAGCGTTTCGACCTGATCCACGCGGCGCTCGATTCCTTCGCGCGATATCCGTTTCTGGGCGGGGGGCTGGGGAGCTTCCGGCTGTCGAATGGGGAAGTGGCGCACAACACGGCGATGTGGTTCCTGGCGGATTTCGGCATTCTTGGCTTGACTGCGCTGCTGGCGTTCATCGGGTGGTTCTTCGCAGCCGCATGGCTCGCGTACCGGTCCGCGCCGGAAAGGGAAAAACCGATCGCGCTGGCGGTGTTGGCGGCGCATGCCGCCATGCTCGGCCTGGCGATGGGAATCGAAGCTTTCTATCAAAGACAGTGGTGGGTCATCTTCGCACTGATCGCATCGAGTTACTACCTCTCGCTGCGGCCGGCGGTGCAGGCCCATCACGAGCCTGAGGTACCCATTGATGTCCAAATCTAGAGCAACCGGTTCTGTGCGATTGCTGCACGTGGTGGGCGACTCTCGCTTCGGCGGAGCCGGCCGCATCATCCTTGGGTTGGGCCAGGCTGCGCAGGCGCAAGGCTGGCAGGTGGATGTACTCGCCACGGATCCGGTCTTTCAGCGTTCCATCCGCGAACAGGGCCTGAGGGTAGTGGACCTGGATGTGATCCGGCGGGAGATCCGCCCCTCCTGGGACCTTGCCGGCCTTTTCCGGCTTTACCGCTTCCTGAAACAGGAACGGTACCGGCTTGTCCACACCCACACGTCGAAGGGGGGCTTCGTCGGGAGGCTGGCGGCGCAGCTCGCGGGGGTGCCGGCGATTGTTCACACGGTGCACGGGTTCGCGTTCGCCGAAGAAAGCCCGGCCGCGGTGCGCTGGTTCTATTCCGCCCTCGAGCGGTTGGCCGCACCTTGGTGCGACCGCCTGGTTTCGGTCAGCGAGTTCCACAAGGATTGGGCGCTCGCGCTTCGGATTTGCGACGCGAGCCGGATCATCGCGATCCCGAACGGCATCACCCCGCCGGTGCGGAACCCGGAGATCGCGCCCGCCGAGGTCCGGCGCCGAATGGGAGTCGCGGATGACGACTTGCTCATTCTCACGATGGCGCGGCTGGCGGCCGACAAGGGCCTGGAGTATCTCATCGAGGCTGCCGGCTCGCTTCCGCCCGGGCTGCGAAGAGTGCGATTGGCGATCGCCGGAGAAGGTCCCGTGCGGACCAGCCTGGAGAAGGCTGCCCGCAAGCGGGGCGTGATGGACAGTGTAATCTTCCTCGGATTTCGTGAGGACGTGGGCGATCTCTTGGCCGCCTGCGACCTGGTCGCCCTGCCGAGCCTGCGGGAAGGCCTCTCGATTGCGCTTCTCGAAGCCATGTCCGCCGGCAAACCGATCATCGCGACCAGCATAGGCAGCCACCGGGAACTGGCCTCGCAAGCGGAGATTGCGCTGCTGGTGCCTCCGGCCGATTCACATGCTCTGCGCGACGCGATCGTGCGCATGGCCGGCGATCCGGCACTGATGACGCGCCTGGGTGCGACCGCTCGCTGGCTTTTCGAGAGGCATTACACGGAGGGCCGCATGTTGGATGCCTACATGCGCGTGTACTCCGCGCTTATGGAAGGAACAACTCCGGCGAAAGACTTCGCCGCTCGGCTCGGGTCGCCCTCCGGCGGCCCGCAGGGATGGGCGATTCGCCAACCGAAAGGCGGAGGCATATGACGCAAATGTACCCGCTCAACGACTGGGAGCGGACCGGCGGCAGCGGCACGGCCGTGGTCCGCCCGGCGACCCGGCAAGACCTCCCGGGCATTGTGGCTATCCATCAGAGGGCCTTCAGCCACTTCTTCCTGACCAGGCTGGGAGGCGAATTTCTTCGCCGCTATTACGATCTGGTCCTAAACTACGCGACCGGGATAGTCCTGGTGAGCGAAGGACGCGGAAAGCTGGACGGATTTGCGTGCGGCTTCGTGGATCCGGCGGAGTTCTACCGGGAGATGTGGCGCGGCAGGCGGGTCTTCGCACGGCCGGCGCTCTCCGCCATGTTGCGGCACCCGTCCCTCGCCGCGGGCGTGTTGTACGGTGTGCATCGCATTCAGGAGTCAGCATCGCGGGCGCCCGAGCGATCGTGCGAGCTGTCTTCGATCGCTGTGGCGCCGGAAGCCGCCGGGGGTAAGTTAGGCAAGGCGCTGATACGGTCATTCCTGGCCCAGGCGTGGTCCATGGACGCGCAGTACGTGTATCTGACGACCGACGCGGACGGAAACGACCCGGCCAACGCCTTCTACAAGAGATCCGGTTTTCAGCACAGGCGGCGGTTTCTACAGCGCAAAGGGCGCTGGATGAATGAATACGTCATCGACCGCTCGGCCGTGGAAGACGCCGGAGCCATCTTATGACCTTGCCGACTTCGCGGAGGCTCTTTGACGCCGCGTGCGCCGCGGCCGGGATGTTCTTCCTGGCTCCCCTGTTCGCCGTGCTCGCCCTGTTGATCGTGTGTGACGACGGCCGGCCCGTTTTCTTCGGCCAGGTCCGGATCGGCAGGAACGGCCGGCGGTTCCGCATCTGGAAGCTTCGCACCATGCGCGCCGGCACCAGTGGCTGCGCGATCACGGCGGCGGGCGACAGCCGCATCACGCGGACCGGTGCGATGCTCCGCAGGTTCAAACTCGACGAGTTGCCGCAGCTATTCAATGTCTTAAGAGGTGACATGAGCCTGGTCGGGCCGCGTCCGGAAGTACCGGAGTACGTGCAAATGAGTGCTCCCATCTGGCAAGCCGTGCTGCAGGTGCGGCCGGGAATTACGGACCTGGCCAGCCTGATCTATCGCGATGAGGAGCGGATGCTGGGGGCGTCCGGCGATGCGGAGGCCCTATACCGCAGCCAGGTGCTTCCGGCCAAGCTCTTGCTGAACCTGGCGTATCTGCGGTCGAGGTCGTTCCGGCAGGACCTGAAGCTCATTCTGCTGACCGTTCGTTACAGCTTCTTCCCACGGAGGATCGACCCGGAGCGTATTTCGAGAGCCTTCTGCGCAGGAGCGGGATTCGATGACTGAATTCATACCCTTCCATCGTCCTTCGATCGGAGAAGAAGAGATCCGCGAAGTAGTGGAGACGCTTCGGTCCGGGTGGCTGACTACCGGGCCTCGGGTCGCCTGCTTCGAGCGCGAGTTCACGGAATATACCGGCGCCCCGTATGCGTTGGCGGTGAATTCGGCGACCGCCGGCCTGCATCTCGCGTTGGCCGCGCTGAAAATCGGCCCGGGCGACGAAGTGATTACCTCCCCCATGACATTTTGTGCCACGGTCCAGGCCATTCTCCACGTGGGAGCCACGCCAGTCCTGGCCGATATCGGGCCGGACGGCAACATCGCTCCCGAGGAGATCCGCAACCATCTCACCGGGCGGACACGGGCCATCATTCCGGTGCACCTGGCCGGCTTGCCGTGCGACCTGAAGGCGATCTGGTCGATTGCCCGCGAGCACGGCCTCGCCGTGGTCGAAGACGCAGCCCACGCAGCAGGGGCCTGGTACGACGGCCGCCCGATTGGCGCCGGCCCGGCGGGCGAGGGAACCGCCAGCGACGCGGTGGTGTTCAGCTTCTATGCCACCAAGAATCTCACCACCGGTGAAGGAGGAATGATTACGACCTCCTCCCCCCGGTTGTCCGCTTCCCTGCGGATCCTATCCTTGCACGGCATGAGCCATGACGCATGGAACCGCTACGGCGAACACGGAGACTGGCATTACGATGTCACGGCCCATGGATTCAAGTACAACCTGAGCGACCTGCAGGCGGCTATCGGCATTCACCAACTGCGCAAGCTCGAGTCGTTCATCGAGCGCCGTACGCTGCTGGCCGGCCTGTACGACCGCGCCTTCGCCGATATGGAGGAGGTCGAGACTCCTCCCGACAGTCTCCGCTCGCGGCATGCGTGGCACCTGTACATCCTTCGCCTGAACCTGCAGAAGCTCACCATCGACCGGGCCGAGTTCATTCGCGAGCTGCGGAAGAAGGGAATCGGCGCGAGCGTTCACTTCATCCCGATCCCGTTGCACACGTTCTTCGCCGGGCGGCTTCCGGCGCGCAGTTCCTGTTCGCGCGCCATCGAACTGTACCCCCGGATTGTCTCCCTTCCGCTCTATCCCGGAATGACCGAAGAGCAGGTTCAATACGTGGCGCAGTGCGTGCGGGAAGTAGTGGAGCGTTCAAGAACAACCAAGAGCTGTGGCGTCTGGACGAGCGGCCGCGCCACGGCAACCTCAAAGAGATATTTATGATGAACCGTCGGCACTTGGATATCTGGCTTGAGCGTGCTTGTCACCTGGCCGCTGTCGGGCTGTCGGTGATCGCCGCTTTCCTTTTGAAATTCGACCTATCGATCCCGGGCACTCTCGACGCGGTAGTGAAAGAGGCCCTTCTGATCGCCGTACTGGTAAAACTGCCGGTCTTTGAGTATGCGGGATTCTACCGCGGATTGCGGCGGTTCGCGAGCCTGCCTGACCTGCACATGGTGTTTCTGGGGAACCTGGCGGGGTCGGCTCTCTTTGCCGCGATGTCGATGCTGTGGATCGGCTCGGCGATGCCCGGTTCGGTTCTGGTGATCGATGCGCTGGTCTGTTTCGTGGCCACGGCGCTCGTGCGGTTCTCGGTCCGTATCCGCCGCGAGGCGTTCGCCAGGGACTCGTCCGGGCCGGAGCGGACCGGCATTCTGATCTACGGGGCCGGGAGCGCCGGGGCCGAGCTGGCTCGGGAGATCCATGCCAATCGCAGCAGCACCTACGACGTGAAAGGTTTTCTGGACGACGACCCGCAGAAGCGGAGCGCCCTGATTCTGGGTGCGCCGGTCCTGGGAACCGGACGGGATGCGGCCGGTGTGGTGCACGACCTGAACCGGCTTGGGCCCATAGTGAAGGAAATTGTCATCGCCATGCCCTCCGCCACGGGCCCCCAGATGCGCGAGGCGCTGGCCAACTGCAGAGCGGCGCGCCTCGCCTGCCGCACGGTGCCGCGACTGGAGGAACTCCTCAGTGGAAAGGTACTTACGTCGTCGGTGCGCAACCTCTCGGTGAAGGATCTGCTCGGCCGCCAACCGGTGCAACTCGATGAAAGCCTCGTCAGGCCGCGCATCGCCGGCCGCTCCATCCTCGTGACGGGCGCCGCTGGCTCCATCGGTTCGGAGTTGTGCCGCCAGGTGGCCCGGTTCGGACCGGCGTCCCTCGTCATTCTCGACCAGGCCGAAAGCGAGCTGTTCAAGATCGAGAACGAGCTCCGCGAAACCCATCCGCGGCTGGAGCTGTGCCCGGCGCTTGGCGATATCCGTGACCGGAGCCGGCTGGCAGAACTGCTGGAGCGGTATTCGGTAGAAGCCGTCTTCCATGCCGCCGCCTACAAGCACGTGCCGATGATGGAGTCTCACGTTCTCGAAGCTGTACGGAACAACATCCTCGGTACGTGGAACATCGTGAACACGAGCTGGAGCCACGGGGTGCGCAGTCTCCTCATGATCTCGTCCGACAAAGCAGTCAACCCGGTCTGCGTGATGGGCGCGACCAAGCGCGTCTGTGAACGGATCGTGTCATCGCGGCCGCCGGGCGGCGGGGAGACCAAATGCGTCTCCGTGCGCTTCGGAAACGTCCTCGGCAGCAACGGAAGCGTCGTTCCTATCTTCCAGTCGCAGATCGCCGCGGGCGGACCGGTGAAAGTGACCCATCCGGAAGCACGCCGCTACTTCATGACGATCTCCGAAGCGGTATCGCTGGTGGTGCAAGCCTGGAGCCGGAGCGAAGGGTCGGAAATCTTTGTTCTGGATATGGGGGAGCCGATCCGGATTGTGGATCTCGCCGAAAACATGATTCGCCTGGCCGGCTTCGTGCCCTACGAAGATATCGAAATTCAGTTCACCGGATTGCGGCCGGGCGAGAAGTTGGTCGAAGAGATCAACCGGGAGAGCCAGGGCGCCACCGCGACCTACCAGGACAAGATGCACATCATTCGCGAAGAGGCGCTGGCCTGGAGAACGATCACCGGCTGGATCGATGAACTGGAAGAACTGGTCGCGGTCCGGCGTGAGCCGGAAATCATCGCGCATCTTCAGAAACTCGTACCGGAATACACCCCCGCCGGGAAGCGGAAGGCGGAGCAGTTGGACCTGCTGCTCGCCCCTGCAGCGACCCTCGCGCCGCCGCTGGTGCCCGTTCGCGAAGGCGGCGGCAATTCCCGCAAGGTGGTTCGGCGGAGCGTACCCGCGCCGCCCATCGCCTGTGAGCAGTAGCTACTCGAGGGTTCTCTCCATGCTTGCTCCATCGGTTCAAAATGCCACGCGCGCCGAGCTTCCGGGAAGCGTCCTCGCCAGGTTCCTCGAACTGCGGGGACGTCAAATCGTACGAGCGTGCGGCGCTCTCTGGTACTCGGTTCCGGGACGCTTCCTCATGAGCCTGCCTTATCAGGCCATGCTGAACCCCGACCCCGGGGAGTTGCGCCGGATGATCCGGGAGGCGGGTGCCTTCGGCGCTCGCTTCCCATCGCTCGACTGGACCGGTCTCGACAGCGGCATCTACGTGTTGCGGCGGCGCGGCTACGACCTTGGGTCGGTTCACATCAAGCACCGCCCGCGGGTGCGCCGCGGGGTTCAGTGCTACGAGATCCGGCCCGCGGAGAAAGGCGAGCTTGTGGAACAGGGCTGCGAACTCAACTTGAGCACGATGGCCCGCCAGGGGCGTTACGATCCCGAGTTCGGCGAGCAGCGGCGATGGGAGCGGCTCGTGGAGGCGGCGTTCGCCTGCCCGGAGATCTCCTGTCCGGCGGCGTTCGCCGGGAAGCGCATCGCAGCCTACATGGTGACGTGCCGCGAGAACGGCTGGCTCCACATCCTGCACCAGATGTCGCGCCACGAAGATCTGCCGAATTTTCCCAATCACGTGCTTACCTACGCCGTTACGAAGGAGACTCTGAGCGATCCGGCGCTCCAAGCCGTCTGCTACGGATATGTGCCCCTGTTTTCGGCCGACGGACTGCATGAATACAAGCTCCGGTTCGGCTACGAATTGATCCCGCACCGGTCGGCCATTCAGCTTCATCCGGTGCTTGACTCCGTGCTGAACCTTCCGGCCGCACGGGCTGCCGTGAGGGCCGCACGGCGTTTCCGGGGCGACTACCAGCAGCTCGAAACGCTCGAAACCGTCTTGGAGGGGGCCCGCTCGTCTGGGCGGCCATGACATCATGACCATTTCCCGACTGCACCCGATTCCCCGATTTGCTCTTCCCTATACGTCCGCCGACTTCGTGGCCGCGTTGCTGGCGATCTGCCGCGGCGGGCCGCCTCCCGTGGCTTTCGGCCTGCTCGGCGACAGCCCGAAATTCTGGACGTGCAGCGGCCGCCAGGCGCTCTTGCTGCTCCTGCAGGCACTGGAGTTGGAGCCCGGATCGGGCGTCGCCCTGCCGCTGTTCACGGACCCTTCTCTGGTCAGGGCCATCGTGGCCGCCGGCCACCGCCCGGTGTTCCTCGATATCGACCGGCGATATCTTACGGTTGACCCTAAGTCGGTCGATGCCGCCCGCGGCCGGTTCTCCGCGCTGGTGGCCGTCCACCTGTTCGGACAGATGGCGGATATGCCGGACGTGCTGGCGGCTGCCGGCAATGTACCCGTGATCGAAGATGCGGCGCACGCTCCGCTCAGCTTTCTGAACGGGCGGATGGCCGGATGGTTTGGACGCGCGGCGTTCTATAGCTTCGCCTCCACCAAGTACTGGCCGGCCGGCGGCGGAGGGCTGGCCCTGGTCAACGACGCCCTGCTGGCATGGAGACTGGCGGAACTGGCGGAGTCTCTGGCGCCCCGCTCGCGTCTGGCTGAGCTTCGCAGCCTGGCTCTTCAAGGGTCGAAGGCCCTGGTATTCCGCCGGAGGCTCTACGGCTTCCTCGGGCGTCCAATGCGCTGGTGGGCCGAGCGGTGGGCCTTCCTGGAGCCGGCGCTCGATTTGAAGGCGATCCAGCGTTCTTACGCTGCCGTGGCCTCCCGGCAGGTTCCACGCTTTCCGGAAAGAGTCGAACTGCAGCGGGCCAACAGTCTCCGGCTGGTCTCGATGCTGAGCGGCGTGGAAGACGTGGTCCTTCCAAGAGAGCGGCCCGGAGCCCGGTACAACTATCATCTGTTTCCGGTCCTGCTGCGCGACCGGGACGAGCGCGCAGCGATTCGGGACGCAATGTGGAGGAAGTTCGTCGACACCTCCGCAATCTATTGCGACGTGGTCAGCGAATGCCGTCAATTCGGATATCGCGGCGGCTGCCCGGTAGCTGAATCCGTGGCGGACCGTCTGATTACGCTGCCCAATCACGCATCGCTCGACGGCGAGGACATCGAGAGCGTCGCCGATGCATTTCTTTCATGCCTGCGTGCGTACCGGCAGGATCACCGGCCATCGTGGCCGCGCGCGGCCGGGGGCTTCGGCGAGCCTGCGGCGATTCGCGGTCCTGCCCGTTGAGGTGCTTCCATGCAAATCGATTGTCACCATAGTCGCGGCTCCCTGGAGCGCGGAGTGGTGATTTTTTCCATCGACACCGAACAGAGATGGGGATACCTCGACCTGCTGGACGGACCCCGGTTCGAGAGCCGCTATCCCGACGCGGCGGGCGCTCATGACAAACTGCTTGACGCCCTCCTGGCGGCCGGCGTGAGCGCCACCTGGTTCGTGGTGGGGGGTATGAGCCTGCGCGGCAGCCGCGGTGCGCGCGACCGCCGTATGGCCGGCCTCCCCGCCGGATGGGTCGCTCACGTTCCCGGCGGCTGCGAGACCACCATGCCCCTGTGGTACCGCCAGTCGTTCGTGGAACGCCTTCGCACGGCGAGTCCACCCCAGGAAATCGGGCTGCACGGCGGATTGACCCATTTCATCTGGACCGAGGCGAGCGCGACTCCCGATGTCGTGGAGTGGGAACTCGTGGAAGGATTGAGAGCATTGCGGCAGATTCGTGTGCAACCGCTATCGTTCTCGTTCGGACGGGAGCAGGAGGCGCACCATGAACTGCTGCTCAAGCACGGAATCCGCAGCTTCCGCGGCCGCACTTCGTCGCTCGCACATCGCCTGGGGCCGACCATTCCCGGGGCCTTGTTGCGCGCCATGAACGAACTCACGCGGGCAACGCCGCCGCTGGTGTGGCCGCAGGAGACCCTTCCCGGGCTCTGGAATATTCCAGGGTCGCTCTTCCTCTACCCGATTGGCCCGTCGAGAAGCCGCATCATCCACCTGCGATCCCGCGTCGAGCGGTTCAGCCGGGGGGTGGAAGCGGCGGCCCGCCATCGCGGGATCTTCCACTTCTGTCTGCACCCCGAGAACCTCGCCGAATCCCCCAGCGGCTTCCGTATCCTCGACGACATGCTGGAGCGGCTGCTGCGTGCCCGCGGCCGCGGCGATGTCGAAGTTCTCACCATGAGCGAAGTTGCCGCGCGGACCGAGCCGAGGCGCGAAACCTGCGTCGGCGAAGTCCCGCGCGGAGCGTAATTCCTGGAAAGGACAAAACACCCATGATTCACAGAAACAACTTGCACACACGTGACTACCTCAAAATGATCGGCGTTGCCGATCTACCTCCCCTATCCAGCCCGTTCGACCCCGGCTACGACCCGGTCACGCTGGAGGGCCACCTCGATCAAAGCTCTCACCTGATGGCGATTCTGAAGGTATCGATGGCCTGCTGGATGGTGGCCAGCGAAGACGCCACCCGCAGGAAGGTTGCCGCCGCAGCTCGCTATCGCGTGCCGGCCGTTACGGGTGGAGGCCCATTCGAAATCGCCGTCGCTCAAAAACGCCTTCCCGAGTACCTGGATCTCTGCGCCGATATCGGCTTCACCCGGATCGAGTGCGGCGAAGGATTCACCGACATGCCGCTCAGCCCGCAGGAGGTGATCAAGATGGCTGGCCAGCGAGGTCTCGAAGTGCAGTTCGAACTGGGCAAGAAGCACGGCGGCGCCTTCAGCTCAGACATCACCTCGCAGTTGATCTCGCAGGGCCGCAACTGGCTGGATGCCGGAGCCTGCGAACTGGTGGTCGAAGCGCGCGAGAGCGCCCAGGGCGTCGGCCTGTTCGACGACCTGGGGCACTTCAGCGGCGCCCTGGCGGACCGTTTCGCCGGAGAGTTCGGACTCAATCGGGTGACATTTGAGGCGCCCACCAAGCCCAGCCAGTTCGCGCTGCTGAATCACTTCGGGCCGCGAGTGCGCCTCTGCAACATCCGCCTGGAAGAACTTCTTCGCGTGGAGATCTACAGGAGGGGTCTGCATTCGGATGCTTTCGGGAAAGAGAATCTGCGGCCGCGCATTCTGACAGCTCCCCTTTCGAAGGCGTCGTAACCGGAGAGACCTATGAACCAATCGGTTGTGATCGACTGCTTGCCGGAGAGCGTCAGCCGGTACCGGCGTGGATGGGCCGTGGTGGCTGTGGATGTCATCCGGGCCACCACGACGGCGATTACCGCGGCTGCCAGCGGCCGGCGGTGCTTTCCAGCGCCGGACATCGGAACGGCCCTGGCACTCGCACGAGGCATGACCGGCGCCCTTCTCGCCGGCGAATCGAGCGGCTCCCGGCCCGACGGCTTCGAGTTGGACAATAGCCCCGCGCAACTGGCCGCCCGTACCGACACGCACCGTCCCCTGGTGTTGGTCTCCTCATCCGGGACCAAGGTGATTCACGAAGCGGCGAGTTGCGACGCCACGTACCTGGCCTGCTTTCGTTGCCATTCGGCGCTCGCATCGTACCTGGCGGGACGTCATCCCCGCGTGGCCGTGATCGGAGCCGGGACCAAGGGCCAGTTTCGCGAAGAAGACCAGATGTGCTGCGCCTGGGTCGCCGCGCGCCTGATGAGCCAGGGGTACCAGCCCGAAACTCCACTGACGGTCGACGTAATCAGTCGCTGGCGAGATGCGTCGCCGATGGCCTGTCTCCGCAGCCGAAGCGTCGATTTCTTGCGGCGCACGGGCCAACTGAGGGACCTCGATTTCATCTTGTCCCATATCGACGACCTTCAGGCCGTCTTTGCGGTGCAGGGCGGAGAAGTCACCATGATGCCGCACAACCGGGCCGCGACTGTAACGGAGCAGGCCGCATGAAACACGAGATCCCCGTAGTCGTTCTCCGTTCCGGCCATCATGGCGACCTGGGGATCGTACGTAGCCTGGGGCGCCTCGGCGTGCCTGTCTATAGCGCAGGCGCCGGATGGTGGGAACCGGTATGCCGGTCGCGATATTGTCGCGGCCGCTTCGCTTTGAACCTCCGCACCGCAGACCGCGCCTTGGACGGCCTGCTCGAAGCCGGCCGCAAGCTGGGCGCGCGCCCGATCCTGATTCCTACCACCGACCGCGACGCGATCTGGGTCGCCGACCACGCCGCCACCCTCGGCGAGGTGTTCCATTTTCCCCAGCAGGATGCCGGGCTTGTCCGCGTTCTGTGCGATAAGAGCCTGATGCAGCACCTGGCCCGCCGCAGTGGAGTGCCGACCCCGCAATCCTCCCTGCCGCACTCCAGGGAAGATGTCGAACAGTTCGCGGAGAGCGCCGAGTTTCCCGTCATGGTAAAAGCCATCGATGTCGACAGCATGCGCCGGCGGGTTGGGGGAACGAAGTTTATCATCCACACGCCGCGCGAACTGCTGGATCTGTACACCCGGGCCGAAGACCCGTGCGGGTCCAACCTGTTGATCCAGGAGTTCATCCCCGGCGAAGACTGGATGTTCGACGGCTACTTCGACAGCAACTCGGAATGCCTCTTCGGCGTGACCGGCAGGAAGATTCGGCGCTTCCCCGTGCAAACCGGCGTGACCAGCCTGGGCGTCTGCATACGCAATCTGGCAGTAGAAAAGATCACAGAGCAATTCATGAAGGCCATCGGGTACCGCGGGATCCTCGACATTGGGTACCGGCGGGACCTGCGCGATGGACAGTACAAAGTGCTGGATGTGAACCCGCGGATCGGATGCACGTTTCGCCTGTTCGCCGGAACCAATGCGATGGATGTCGCGCGCGTCCTCTATTTGGATATGACCGGACAGCCGGTGCCTTCATCGGATCCGTGTGTCGGACGCAAGTGGCTGGTGGAGGACTTCGACCTGCTTTCGTCGTTCCGCTTGTGGCGCGAAGGCGCCCTCACCTGCAAGGAGTGGGCAAAGTCACTTCGGGGTGTCCAGGAAAGGGCGTGCTTTGCCCTCGACGATCCCCTGCCATTGCTGTGGATGTGGGCAGCCGATTGCAGCGAGTTGTACCGGTGGATGCAGAACCGCCAGGGAGCGCAGCGAGCGCAGCCGGCGGATGTTGCCGGGTGTACGGCTGGTCTCTGCGGCGAGCGGTAGATTGTTTTTTACAACGCGCTGGCTGCATGCCGCATCGTTTCGAACAGGGCCCGGAGTGGACTGCTCGTAGTCCGCCAACCCATTTCATTCTGATCGAGTGCTACGTCGAACTGGTATGGACAGAACGTGGAGGGCCCTGTTGCACCGTTTCGCCCGCGCGGCGTCGATTGCCTTCTGTCTCAGTGGCTGCATATCGGCCCAGAAGATCTTGACCTGGGCGGATGCCAAGCTGGAACTGCAGGCCGCGAGTCCGCTTTTACGCGCCGGCCGGATCGGAATCCAGCAGTCCCGTGCCGGCGAGGTCACCGCCTTCCTCCGGCCCAACCCCGAGCTGACATTTTGGGTGGATCAGCTCACCCCCACCGACCGCAATCCATACCGGCCGTTCAGCAACGCTTTGCCGATCTTCTCCGGCGCTTATCTCATCGAGCGGGAGCACAAGCGCAGTTTGCGGCGTGAGAGTGCCAGGCAGGACACCGCCATCGCTGTATCGGAACTGGCAGACCAGGAGCGCAACCTGCTCTTCAACTTGAGGAACTCCTTTATCCAGGTACTGCAGCAGAAAGCCGTGGTGGCCGTCGCTCGCGCCAGCCTCGAGTTCTACGACCGGCTGCTCGAAGTCAGCCGTAACCGCTTCAATGCCGGCGATATCGCACAGGTCGATCTCGACCGCCTGGAGATACAGCGCGTGCAGTTCGCAACCGATGTGCAGACGGGCCTGGTCAACCTGCGGACCGCCAAGATCCAGCTGCTGGCGCTGCTCAACGACCGCACTCCGGTAGAACAGCTCGATGTGGACGGGAAATTCGATTTCAGCGAGGTCATCACGCCGCTGGAGGAATTGCGGCGTATGGCTCTCGACAGCCGGCCGGACTTGCGGGCGGCGGTCGAAAGCGTGCAGAAGGCCAAGACCGATTACCGGCTCGCAGTGGCTAACGGCTCCACCGATCCGGTGGTCGGATGGGACGTTGCTCATGACCCGGACTTTCACACCTATGTCGGAGTCGGCGTAACGATTCCCTTGCGTATCTTCGACCGGAACCAGGGCGAGAAGGCGCGCACCCAGCTCGATATCCACCGCAATGAACGCCTGGTGGATGCGGCGCGGGCTCAGGTGTTTAGCGATGTCGATTCAGCATACGCCGCCGTCGAGAGCGACCTTATCTTGCTGCGGCCGTACAAGGCCCGCTATCTCAAGCAGGCCGCCAGTGTACGCGAGACCATTTCTTATTCGTATCAGCATGGCGGTGCGTCGCTGCTCGACTTCTTCCAGGCCCAGCAGGATTACCGGATCATTCAGTTGAGTTACCTGGACCTCGTGGGGTCCTACCTGAGCGCCGCCAACCAGTTGAATCTTGCAGTTGGACTTGAGGTCATCAAATGAACCGGAATATCTGCCTGCACTCCTTGCTCGCCATTGCGATGTGCGTGATACTGGCCGGCTGCAACCGGAACCTGAACGCGAAGGATCCCGAACTGGAGGACCCGCCGCCCGTGACGGTGGAACATCTGGGCGGGAATGACCTGCTGAAGGTAAACCGCGTGAAGCAATATCCCCTCGTGAAGGTTGGCTCGCTGTCGACGGCGGCCGAACTGAACGTCACCGGCGTCGTGAGCGCCGACATCTCGCGAAATGTACCGGTGGTGTCAATGGCTTCCGGAAGAATCGTAGAGGTCCGCACCCGTCTCGGAGACCGCGTGCAGAAGGGTCAGGTCCTGATGCGGGTCGAAAGCGCCGACGTCGCCGCCGCTTTTTCGGACTACCGCCAGGCGGTTGCCGATGACAAGCTTTTGGAGGCGCAACTGGCCCGCTCCAAAGTGTTGTACGACAAAGGAGCCATCGCCAAAAAAGACCTGGAGATCGCCGAGGACGCCGAGGAGAAGGCGGACGTCACGCTGGCAACCACGATCGAACACCTGAGAGTTCTGGGAGCCGACAAAGATCACCCCACATCCATCGTCGACGTCGTGGCGCCCGCTTCGGGAGTGATTACTGATCAGCAGGTTACGGCTGCCTCCGGCACCCAGGGGCTCGCGTCGCCCAACGCGTTTGCCATATCCGACCTCTCCCATGTCTGGATTCTCTGCGACGTCTATGAGAACGACCTGCACATGGTCCATGTCGGCGAGTACGCCGACATTCATCTGAACGCCTACCCAAAGGTGGCGCTGAGAGGACGTATCAGCAATATCGGTGCAATCCTGGACCCCAATATTCGCACGGCCAAGGTGCGGATCGAGGTCGAAAACCCCGGACTGATGCTGCTCGGCATGTTCGTCCGTGCGACATTCCACAGTTCCGACCGGCAGATCCGGAGTGTCGTTCCTGCCACCGCCATCCTTCATCTCCATGACCGTGATTGGGTATACGTGCCTGAGGGACCCGGCGCGTTCCGCCGCGTCGAGGTCCAGTGCGGTCCCCTGCTGCCTTCCGGGCAGCAGGTGATCGTGTCTGGAATCGTTCCCGGCTACCAGGTTGTCACCAACGCCATCTCGCTGGAAAGCAACAACATGGAAGACTGACCGGCATGATTCGCGCCGTTGTCGATTTCGCGCTGAACAACCGCCTGCTGATTCTCGCCGCCGCGATCCTGCTGGCCGCCTGGGGCGTCGTCTCCTTCCACACTCTGCCGGTCGAAGCGTATCCGGACGTAGCAGCCAACTACGTAGAAATTGTCACGCAGTGGCCGGGACGCGCCGCGGAAGAAGTCGAACAGCAGGTCACCATTCCTCTGGAGATCGCAGTGAGCGGTCTGCCCCACCTGGAACATCTCCGCTCTATCTCGATGTTCGGGCTCTCCAATCTGATTCTCACCTTCGACGATGAGTCAGAGGACAACTGGAACCGGCAAAAAGTCGCCGAGCGCCTGGCGGAGGCTGGGCTGCCCCCGGGTCTCGAACCTGAAATGGGCGCCGACTTTAGCCCGGTGGGAGAAATCTATTTTTACACACTCGAGAGCACCAATCCGCGGTACGACCTCATGGAATTGAAGACCCTGGATGACTGGGTAGTGCACAAGAATCTGCTGTCTGTTCCGAATGTCGTCGACGCGGACGGATTGGGCGGAGCCACCCGTGAATACCAGGTTCGCATCGATCCGGATAAGCTCGTGTCATACGGCCTCAGCCTCAGTCAGGTCGAGGAGCAACTGGGGAGTAACAATTCCAACGCCGGCGGTAGTTTTCTGAAGGTCGGCCTGCAGCAGGTCAACGTTCGCGTGGTCGGCCTGGTCCGGAATGTGGACGACATCCGGCGGACGGTGATCAAAACACAGAATGGAACCCCGGTCCGCATCAGCGATATCGCGACCGTCGAACAAGGTACCAAGATCCGGTTGGGACGCGTGGGGAAGGCCGTTCACCGGGCTGAAGGCAAGATCGTCGACGATGATGATGTCGTCGAGGGCAGCGTGTTTCTGCGCAAGGGCGCGAATGCCGATGCGACGTTGAAAGGCATCCACAAGAAGGTCGCAGATCTCAACAGCCGCATCCTGCCCGCCGGAGTGAAGGTCGTGCCCTTTCTGGACCGCAGCGACCTGATCCACTACACAACCCACACGGTGCTTCGAAACCTGACCGAAGGGTTTGTCCTCGTATCCGTGGTGCTTGTTCTGTTCCTCGGCAGCGTACGCAGCGCACTGATCGTCGCCCTGACGATTCCGTTCTCCCTCCTTTTCGCGTCGATCTTTCTCGATCTCCGGAACATTCCCGCCAACCTGCTTTCTCTGGGCGCCCTGGATTTCGGAATGGTGGTGGACGGTTCAGTGGTGATGATCGAAAACATCGCGCGTCATATCCGCCGCGGGCAAGATACGGCGGGATCAATACCCGAGCGGATCCGCGCGGCCGCGCACGAAGTGCAAAGGCCGGTCTTCTACGCGATTACCATCATCATCACGGCGTACCTGCCGATCTTCACCCTGCAGAAGGTGGAAGGGCGGATCTTTCGGCCCATGGCCTGGACGGTGGCGTTCGCTCTCACGGGCGCACTGCTCTTTTCGATGGTCATCGCCCCTGTCCTGGCAAGCCTCCTGTTCCGGCGGGAGATCCGCGACTGGGAAAATCCGCTGCTCTCCTGGATCACCAGAGGGTACCGGCGCGCGCTGATCTGGACCGTGCATCACCGTTGGGTGATGGTGGGCGTTGCGGCCGGGGCAGTGGCCTGCAGCACTTACCTGCTGACCAGCGGCGCCATCGGTTCCGAATTTCTGCCGCACCTCGATGAAGGATCCATCTGGGCTTTCGGCACGGCGGCGCCCAGTATCGGACCGGATGAAGGCGCGGAAGTGATGAACCGCGCGAGGATTGCCCTTGCTTCGTTTCCGGAGGTCAAGCAGGTGGTTTCGCGTGTCGGCCGGCCGGACGACGGCAAGGACCCCGCCGGTTTCGACAGCACCGAATACTTCGTCGACCTCGAGCCCAAGGAACAATGGCGTCCCGTGTTTCACGAGGATAAAGACTTGTTGATCGCCGCGATGAACCGCCAGTTGGAAAAGATCCCGGGTGTGCTCTGGCATTTCACGCAGCCGATTGCGGACGAGATGGAGGAGGCCGAGACTGGCGTCAAGGGAGAACTGGCGGTCAAGATTTTCGGGGACGACCTCAAGATCCTCGAACAGGCCGGAGAGCACGTCGTTCGGACGATGCGCCCCATTCCAGGAGTCGAGGACCTCGGAATGCTTCGGGTTAGCGGCCAGCCGAA
The DNA here is from genome assembly GCA_963778675.1 of Bryobacterales bacterium. Taxonomy (GTDB): domain Bacteria; phylum Acidobacteriota; class Terriglobia; order Bryobacterales; family Bryobacteraceae; genus CAWCDJ01. Next base: position 764,364 of record CAVZVI010000011.1, on the reverse strand, counting down.
CCTCAATCTCGCCGTAGATCGTGATGCGGCCGCTCGCTACCAGATCAACGTCGCGGACGTGGAAGATGCGATCGAGACCGCCGTCGGCGGCAACGCCGTCAGCCAGGTGCTGCAGGGCGAACAGCGCTACGACCTGGTCGCGCGATATCTTCCCCGCTACCGCGATACCGCGGACGCCATCGGGAACATTCGCCTGCTGGCGCCCACGGGCGAGCGCGTCTCGCTGGCGCAGCTTTGTAAGGTTCGTGTGGCCGACGGCGCCTCGATGCTCTATCGCGAAGCGAACTCGCGCTACATCGCTGTCAAGTTCAGCGTGCGCGGCCGCGACCTGGGCAGCACGGTGGAGGAATCCATTCGCAGAGTCAACCGGAAGGTGAAGCTGCCTCCAGGATACAGCTTCGAGTGGGCGGGCGAATACGAGAGCCAGAAGCGTTCCGAGGCGCGCCTGATGCTCATCGTTCCGCTCACGGTCTTCCTGATTTTCCTGATTATCTATGGAGCGTTCGGATCCGCTAAATGGGCCTGTCTCCACCTCGTGAATGTAGGTGTAGCCAGGGTGGGCGGCCTTCTCGCGCTGTACCTTACCGCCACCAATTTCAGCGTCTCGTCGGGGGTGGGTTTTCTAGCCCTGTTCGGTGCTTCTGTTCAGACCGGCGTGATTATGGTGGAATACATCAACCAGTTGCGTGCGCGCGGCTTTTCCATTGAAGAAGCCGCGATCGAAGGGGCCGCCCGGCGGCTGAGGCCGATCATGATGACCATGCTGGTCGCCACTCTCGGCCTGCTGCCGGCCGCGGTCTCCCATGCAATCGGCTCGGACTCGCAGCGCCCGTTTGCCATCGTGATCGTCGGCGGCTTGATCGTCGACCTGATCATGAGCACCTTCCTGCTGCCGACCTTCTATGTTTGGTGGGCGCGGCCTTCCGACCGCCTGCCGGATTAGCGGGGCAGGCCTCCCGGCCCCGCCCAGTCCGGTGTTGAACGACCTGCCTAGTTGCCGGCCGGCCGGCTCGAAGCCGGCGAGCCGGACGTCCCGCGCTCGTTCATGGCCTGGTTGATGGCCTCGCCGAGTTGCTGCCGGGCCGATTCCACCGCGGCGTGATCGCGAGTCCAGTTCGTCCAGTCCGGCGCGACGGAACGAGCGATCTTCATCGCCACGTCTTCGCGTCCGAGGTTCTTCAGGATCTGCACGTAGTCGTAATCCTCGACGCCGTCCCGCAGCCACTTTAGCCGCATCGATGCTACGACGCCGTTCACGCCCACCTGCTTGCCCGGGTACACGAGCATTCCGTCGCCGGGATAATTGCCCGAGCTGAAGGTGCCCGTGTTATTAACGTTGTTCCAGGGATCGGACTGGAAGCGATCCACGCGCCAGTAGAGCAGACCGGTCAGATTGAGACTCTGGTTGAGGAAGCCCGGCTGAATGCGGAAATTGACGGGGTCGAAATCGATTAGCCATTTCGGCGAATAGGCGTCCTGAACCAGCGTGTTGTAGGACCAGACTTCGTCGCCTTTCTGGAGTACATGGTCGATCCCCGCCTTGTTGTTGTTGTACATGACGGGCAGCACCACCCAGATATCCACGGCGGAGCGGCCGCTTCCGGTGCCATCGCTGTAGAGAGCTGGTGTCGGCGACATGGAGATCAGATTCCTGATCCCTGCCTGGTGCATATTGGCGGCCCACTGCTTGATTGTCGGATAGAGGTTGGTGCAGTGGCCGATCTCGTCGGCGCTGTAATCGTAGAGGTACAGGCCGGGGTGTTGCGCGGCCGCAAGGGCCTTGAAGCGGCTGACGGACGGTGCCGGCGACATGTTGCATCGCCCGACGTCCGCGCCGCTGAACGGACCGGTGTTGGCGACGCTGAGTCCGTATTCCTTAAGTGCCGCCTGGTCGGCCGGGTTGGTCGATGCGGGCGAGATCTTGTTTCGCAGCAGTTCCGCCTGCGCCTCCCGGGTTCCCGACTGGAAGAACAGGAACGAGGATTTGAGTGCCGGGGACTCGGGCAGAGCGAAGTTCCAGACCGTTAGCGAAATCGGGCCGGTGGCCGTGCCCTGCTTGCTGGTAACGGTGTATGTTCCGGAATACGCTCCGGCCTTGGCTGTTCGCGGCACCAGAAGATCGACCCAGATGGGCTGGTTGTTGCCGGCCTTCAGGTCGAACGGTACGGCCGTGAGTTCGGCGCCCGCGAGCGGCTTGCCGGTTGCGGGGTCGGTGAAGGGAATCAGTGCGTCGGCATACCATCCAGGTCCCAGGGGCTGGTTGCTGCCGTGCCAGTTAGGGCTGGACTTATCGACATGTACGTATTTTTCGCGATATAGAGTGAAGCTGGACTTCGGAATTGCAGCCCCACCCGGCCCCTCCAAGTCGGAGATGGTTACGTTGACGCCGTTGAGACCGCCGCCGGCGCCGCTCGCGACAATCTGGAAGGACTGGTATTCGCCGCGCGCCGCGAAGAGTTTGATGTCTTTGTTGTCACCGGGAGCCTGCGTCATGCCGACCCGGTCCAGGCTGTGTGCTGTCCACACAACCGGAGTACTTTGCGCCCCGGCGGGCGTAGACCACGCTGCCAGGCTGGAGAGAAGGAATACCGGAAAGAGAGTTTTTCCGATGGAATGGAGTTTCACGTTTACCTCACTGTTGAAAATCGGCTAGGGACACACGTCCCCTGTGGCGGTTCCGCGGGTTAGAGCCAGAGCCGCGTCGGGAACTTAGTTTTGCGTTGCGGCCTGCGCGGGAGATGCTGGAGTGGCAGAAATGGTTAGAGCGCGAGCATTCGGCTGGAAGGACTTGATGTAACTCTTGAGGCCAAACTGGGTCCAGGCCATGCCCAGGGACTTTGCCTCCGATAGCGCCTGCTTGTTATTCCAGCGGTCGTGCGCCATCCGGTAGCAGGCGATGATCGTTCCGGTGCGGTCCGCGCCACGCTTGCAATGCACGAAGACCGGGTCCGGCGAATTCAGCAAGAGGGTCAGGACTTTGGTGACCTGGTCCTCACTTGGGGCGACCACCCCCTTCATCGGCACGTTGACATACTTCATGCCGGCCGCCTCGACCGCCCGGGCCTCTTCTGCCGTCGAGTGTTCGTCGGGCCGGCGCAGATCGATTACCGTTTTGACTCCCAGTTTGGCCAGACTCGGCCAACCATCCGCGGAGGGCTGGCCTCCGCGATAGACGTTTTCATTCACCTGGTGGAAGTTCGGCACTCCGGCCACCCCCGGTCCGGCAGCCCAAACCGGAAGGGACAGTGCCAGGGCCAGAATTGCGATTCCCCGGACATACGTTAAAGCGTTCATTCTTATACCAATTATATTGCGTTACGACTGTTTTGTTACAAATACCGCTCTGGATGTGAGACGCTTCACGTTTCACTGCGGTTCCGGGTGTGGAATAACAGTGACGTTCGGAAGGGTGAAATCAAACCGTGGCGGACAGCCTGGGTGTCAGTTGTTGTAGGTAGGGTCGGCCTCCAGGCCTGCCCAGCGCGTCGAGCGCGCCGCACGGAGACCTCCGAATGCCTCGCAATTCACTCATCGCTGCAACAACCGTCCTGATCTTGCTCGCTGCCGGTTTTGCCGCCGGCCCGGGCGATTCCCATCCTGGCCAGGGACCCGCCGTTTTGTGGCGCGACCCGGTAGATCTCGCCTCCCGAGACCTGTATTACGGTCCCGGCGGCAAGGCGCACGAGCCGCACGGGCCTTTCACGTTTGAAAAGGAAGACCGGAAGGGCAGCAACCCCAAATTCGACGTAATCGACTCCCAGGGGGTGAGGTGGACGGTGAAACTGGGGGTAGAGGCGCGTCCAGAGACAGCGGCTTCCCGGTTGGTCTGGGCCGCCGGCTATTTCGCCAACGAAGACTACTTCCTGCCGGTGCTCCAGGTGGAGAAAATGCAACACCTGCACCGCGGCGAGAACCAGGTCTCGCGCGACGGCACAGTCCGCAACGTTCGTCTCAAGCGCCGTTCCCCCGATGAGAAGAAGATCGGCTCCTGGTCGTGGAAGGACGGCCCCTTTGCCCAATCGAGGGAATGGTACGGGCTTCAGGTCCTGATGGCAGTCATCAACAACTGGGATTTGAAGGACTCCAACAACTCGATTTACCAGGTTCGCGGCGAGTCGCCCGAACAGCGGTACCTGGTCAGCGACCTGGGCTCGAGTTTCGGCTGCACCGGCTTGACCGGCGCTGGGAAGGGCGGTTTGAAAGCCTACGAGCACTCGAAATGGATCGGCAAGTCTTCGACCGATTCGATCGACTTCAATGTGCCTTCGGCGCCGTCTCTGCCGGTCATCTTCAACATTCCGGAGTTCTCCCTGCGCAGGAGCCTCCTGTGGATCGGCCGCAATGTGCCGGCGGCTGATGCCAGGTGGATGGGGAATCTGCTCGGACGGCTCTCGCCCCAACAGATTCAACAGGCATTCCGGGCAGCAGGCTATTCCCCCGCCGAAATCGAGGGCTACAGCCGGACCGTCCAGCAGCGGATCGCCAAGTTACAGAGGCAGTGATTCCGCCTCAAGACTCCTGCCGTAAATAATCGCCGGAGGCGATTTGCGCCTTCGTCGCGGTCTCCAGACGGTAAATGTAGGCCCACGCCTCCACGGTCTGCCCATTGTCCAGGAGCACGGGGACGATCTGCCGCTCGAATTCGCTTCCTTCGTACGCGTCCAGATCCGCGAGTGTGGACAACGGCGCATCGAGAAGATGAACCTCGCCCGTCACCCAGGCGTCGCCCTCCCGGAGGACCGTCATCCCCGGATATCCATCCAGCCGGAAGAGGTTACCGCGGCAGCGGCCGGCGCCTACAAGAAGCGAAGCGGCGGTCAGGAATCGCGCCCACTTCGTGCCGGTGGCGGCGCGCAGCGTCCCGTAGACGAAGAGATAAGGCAATTCGGGATGTCTTTCAGGCATCGGATGTTTCCCTCTTATTATTCTGAAAGAAGTGCCCCGCAAGCGCCATTCCTTGTTGAGAACTTAACTTTGCAATACCCGGAGGCATGGGGGAGAATGTACTGGTCGGATGAGCCCTCAGGCTGGTCATCCCGTAGCGGGAGTGCGACAACCCGTGCCGCCGGCGCGGGATGCCGTAAGCGAGTACCGGCGGCTGCTGTCGACGCTCGCCTCCCGGGCGCGATACCTCGGCTCTCGAGATCCGGAAAGCGCCGCTCAGGAAAGCCTCAAGCGTTCTTTGGACAACGCCGAATCCCGGCAGGCGGTGGAATACTATTTCAGCCAGGATCCGCCCGCCGGAATGGAGCCCCCCGGCTGGCCGCTCGACCGGCTGTTTGCGTGGCTGCATGCTGTCCTTCATTACGTGGTTCGAGAGGAACAAAGCCGTGCCAGCCGGAGGCACGAGGTGGGGCAACTCGCGGAGAACGGTCGCCCGGACCGGGCGGACCCAGCTCCAAATCCACTGGATACGCTGATTCAAAAGGAGTTGCAGGGGATTGTGGTTGAGTGCCTCCCCACCCTGGACCGCGAATACCGCGATGTGCTGAACATGCGGGTCCACGGGCTGAAATACGAGGAAATCGCCCTCCGTCTGGGCGTCAATGAAAACACGGTCGCCACGTGGATCAGCCGCGGGATCAGGGAACTCGCTCAACGCGTCCGCAAACGAACCGCCCCCTTTACGCGGCCGCCAAGAGGTGCCAGAGGATGACGGATTCCGGCAAGCCCAACCTCGATGACCGCATCGACCGGTACGTCCGCCGCGAGTTGTCGCCCGAGGAGGCGCGCGCACTGGCGCAAGAGTCGCTCGACTCTCCAGAGCTGTTTGAGGAACTGACTTATTCGGCGCTGGCTGGTACCGCCGTGTCCGCATCCCCTGCCCCGAACGCCAAAGTGCATCGATTTCCGCGGAAAGCCTGGCTCGTGGCCGCCGCAACGGTAGCCGCAGCCGTTGTGCTGGTCTCGCTCTACGCTGTGAGGCCGCATCCTTTGCGACTTCAACCGGCGCTGGCTGATTCCTCGAATGCCGGCCAACCGGTTCTCCTGGCTAGCGGCCTCCGCCCGGCCCCGGTTGGCAGGGAGGGAGCGCCGGTCTTCCGTAACCCGGAGCCCGGCAGCCGTGCCCCGCGGCCGGGCGGCTTGATTGTATCGATCGAAAACGGGGAGGCTCTTGTGAATCTCGGTTCGCTGGATGGCCTTGCGAAGGGCAGCGAGCTACAGATCGTTCGCGATAACCGCCCCACGGGCCGCCTGACGGTCACCTCGGTTTTTCGCGAGAGCGCACGCGGCCGGATTGCCGCGAATCAGCCGGTTCAGGTACATGAGCAGGTCCGCATCGCGGATTCCGTTCACCTCGAAGCTCTGCTCGAAGAGGCTGAAGCGCTGGTGGCGCGCGGAGATGGGGACGCTGCCCGTGAGATGGCTAAAACGGCCGCCGATTGGGCCGAAACGACGGCTCTTTCGCCGGCTCAGAAGGGGAAAGGCTTGGAGCGGTTGGCCGAACTGGAATATCGGGCGGGCTGGCTGCAGGCGGCGGAGACGCACTTACGGTCGGCCGCCGAAAGTCTGCCTTTGGGCGGCCAACCTGCCGCCTGGAACGATCTCGCCGTCCTCCAGATGCTGCGCGGCGACTATGAGGGCGCCGAAGCACCGCTGCGACGGGCGATTTCCCTGTCGTCCAAATCGGATATTGCCTACGCGCGGAGCACGAACAACCTCGGAGTGCTTGCCGAAACACGGGGCGACCGCCGAAAGGCGGAGGCTTTATACGTGGACGCCTTGCGCGCCCTCGCGGGCGTCGCCGATGTGCCCGCGCGGGAACGCCAAGTCATCGAAACCAATCTGGCCCGGAGCCAGGGTGCGCATTAGGCCGTGCCCACGCGCGTTCCAGTAATCTTCTGCATCGCGGGAATTCTAGGGATTTCACTTGCGGCTGCGCAGGAAATACGCCTTCGGGACTGGGCAGCGCTCGATCATCAGGCCGAAGAACTCTATACCAAGGGCGACCTCAAGGAGGCGATTCGCGTCTCCCGGCTGGCCCTCGATGCTGCTTCCGGTCCGAAGCAGGCCGCACGCAGCATGGACCGCCTTGGGTTCTTCGAGTACACCTCCGGAGATCAGAAGGACGGCGAGTCCCACCTGCGGCAGGCTCTCGAACTGCGCAAGAGTAAACTCGGCGTCGGGACTGCCGACTATGCGGAGAGCGCCAACGATCTCGCCCTCTTCTGCCGTGACTCTGCCAGATTGCCGGAGGCCCGTGCGCTGGCAGAAGAGGCCGTGGCGATCCGTTCGCGCGTCCTGGGTGCTCACGATCTGCGCGTTGCCGAAAGTCTTAATACGCTGGGAAGCATCCTGGGCCTGATGGGTGAATATGACCAGGCGATCTCACACCTCGAAGAGGCCCGCGCCGTTCACGAGTCGAAGCCCGAGCCCAGGGACCTCGGCGAGGAGTACGGCACGTTGTGCATCAACCTTGCCGGCACCTACCAGCGCGTCGGAAAGTACTCCCAGGCCGAGGCGCTCTTTCAGAAAGGACTCGACGTGCTGCGCCGCAAGCCCGGAGTTCACCACCCGGCGTATTCGGCCAGCCTGGTCGCCTATGCCTATCTGCAGGCGGATCTCGGCCATTACGCCGCCGCCGAGAAACTGTACGACGAAGGGGGAAAGCTCCTGCGGGAGCAACTCGGCGAACAGCACCCGTATTACGCGGCATTCCTGAACAATCGCGCGACCCTGTATACGGCCGTAGGCAACCTGGCCGTCGCAGAGTCCGACTATCGGAAGGCGCTGGAGTTGAAAAGAAAGATCTACGGCCCCAATGCTCCCACCATCGGCGCCTCGCTTCGGAACCTGGCGCGCCTGGTCTACGGCCGCAATCCCGCGGAAGGCGAGAGGCTCTTTCAAGACGCCGTCGATTTGTACGCCCGGAACCCCAAAGCCCCCGCGTTCGACTATGCCACCGCCTTGCTCGGCCTGGCCGAAGCCCAGCGGCATCGTGGAAACCTGGCGGCGGCCCGCGCAACCCTGCAACACGCCTCGGACGTCACTGAGACAGGCCTGGGCACGAAACATCCGCTATACGCCCACGTGCTGCGCGATCTCGCGCTGGTTCACCAATCGGCGCGAGAGTACGACCAGGCCGAGCAGCTTTTGCGGCAGGCCATCGGCATCGTGCAGCAGACGCAAGGGGACGATCATCCGGATCTGGCTCGGTACCTGGAATCTCTGGCGTCGGTTTATGACGAGGCTGGAGATTATCGCGCGGCCGAGCCACTGTATCGTCGCAGCCTCGACCTCTCCGACCGGGCTTTGGCAGATATGCTGACGATCGGGTCGGAGAGCAGCAAAGCCTCGGTTGTGGCCAATCTGGAGGACCCGATTCCAACACTGATCGCTTTCCAGCGCCGGGCTGAACAGCTCCCCGATGCTCGCGCCCTGGCCTTTGAGGCGGTCGCGCGCCGCAAAGGGCGGATCCTGGACGTGGTGCACGACTGGGGTCAAAGCCTGCGGCAGAATCCGGACAGCGGCATACGCAACCGCTTCCGCCAATGGGAGTCGATGCTGCAATGTGAAGCGTCGCTGACCATTGCGCTCGGCTATCGCGACCTGAAGCCGGCCGTGGTCGGAACCTGCGCGCTCCCGGATACGGAACTCGCGGGCCGTTATGAGCGCTTGCTCCACGACCTTCGGGCCGGCTGGACGGACGCATTGGGCCGGGAGGCCCTGCAGGCCGTGGGCGTTCTGAAGCGGCGCATTGACCTGCTGGAAGCCGGCCTGAGCCGCGACGCCCCGCAGTTTTCTTCAGCCCTGCGGCCGGTACAATTCGAGGACATCCGGTCGCGACTCCAGCCGGACGAGCTGCTCATCGAGTTCGTCGCCTACCGGGACCGGGATTCGCGCGAACCCATGCGGCACTACGGTGCCTTCGTCCTGGCCCGGAACGGCGATCTCCGTTGGGCCGACTTGGGGCAGGCCGGACCCATTGATCGGGCCGTGCAGGATCTCATCACCGCCGCGAACGACTGGGGCGTCTCCTTAGCCGGCCAGGAATCCCGCAGCACCGAGGCCTCGCAGGGAACGGCCCACGATGCGTTGAAGACCCTATCGGACAAACTCAGCCCCGTCATCGGCGGGTTGACCCGGAGGAAGGGCATCGACCGCTTGCGTATCGCGCCCGATGGCATGCTCAACCTGGTTCCCTTCGGGGCGCTGCTGGACGCTCGGGGCCACTACCTGATCGAGCGCTTTGCGACCAGCTACGTCTCGGCGGGACGCGAGCTGGCTTCCCCGCCCGTCGCCGCGCGCCTCGAAGAAGGGCCCGTGATCATTGCGGTGAGCCCAGGCGCCGGGGCTGACCGGCTGCGGGACGCGAAATTGGAAGCCAGCGAAGTAAAGCGATGGATTCCGCGAGCGCGCCTGCTTGGCGAAGGGGAAGCTACCGAGGAGAGGATCAAGCAGTTGCGCCGCCCGGCGCTGCTCCACATCGTGGGGCACGGTGTTGTCAGGGGTGATGAAGACTGCCGGGTGGATCCATCGGCCGCCGGATGCCGCATGTCGAACATGGATCCGGCCGCTCGCGTCATGAGCCTGTCGGCAATCGTGCTGGAGGAGGCCTATCGACGGGGCGGTAACTCCCGGCAGGACGGCCTGCTCACCGCGCTGGAGTTGCAAACGCTGGACCTCCAAGTACCGAGATGCTCGTCCTCTCGCAGTGCCGGATGGCGGATGGCCTGCCGTCGTCGGGCGAAGGCGTCTTCGGTATGCGCCGCGCCGCCGCGATCGCGGGCGTGAAATCGTTTGTTGCGCCCCTCTGGAAGGTGGCGGACGCCACCGAGCAGGCGCTGATGAACCGTTTTTATGAAGAGCTGAGCGCCGGAAGGAGCCGCGCCGAATCGCTACGCGAGGCCCAACTAGGGCTGCTCCGGGACCCGCGGACGGCGAGTTTCCTCCATTGGGCGCCCGTGATCCTGTCGGGTGATCCCGCTCCTCTTCCGCGCCGGCTGTTTGCCCGGTAGGCCTACCCTACTGGAGTTTGCGGGCCTGGCGCTGGGCGAGGCGGCTCCACTGCGCTACGATCCGCTGGCGGTAGCGCGGGGCGGTACGAGCCGCTTCCACGGCGCGGAGATAGACGGTGCGCGCTTCGTCCGGGCGGTTCAGCGCCTCGAGCACCTGTCCGTAGCGGTATAAGCCCTCGGGGTCGTACTCGCGACGCTCCGCGTACAGGGCCAGTTCGCGCTCGGCGTCGGCGTATCGTTCCAATTGCAGGTACACCGTCCCCAGTTCCCGGTGAATCTCGCTCAGGCTGTGTTTATCATCCTGCCGCAGGACGGTTTCGAAGTGCGACAGGGCTTCAGTGAGACGTCCGTGCTCGCGCGCGATGCGTCCCAACTGGAAGTGCGCGTCGGTTTCCTCGGGGTCGATGGCGACCGCCGTTTCGAAGCGCCGGATCGCTTCCGTGTATTGGCGCCGCTGCTGGTAGATGAGTCCGAGCTGATACTGCGCTTCGCCGTCGTGCGGGTTCACCGCGGCAGCCTGCAGCATGCGGCTGAAGCTCTGCTGGCGGCGCAGGCCCGCGCCCAGATTACTAAACTCGCTGCCCAGGTAATAGATAATGAAGAAGAGGAAAAACGGCGAGGCCACCAGCCGGAAAATGAACTGCAGCGGCACCCACAGGAAACCGGCCGCCACCAGCGGGATCCACGAAAGCAGTACGATCGCGATGGCGGTTCCATTGCCGGTGCCGAACACCGTGCGCACCGCGAAGAACACCAGGGCGGCAAAGTACAGGTACGCGAGCGCTGCGATGACGATGACGACTTGGGGCGGACTGGTCCAGGCGGCGAGGAGCAGTGGGAGTTGCGCGGCGGACCACCCCATGGCGATGCAGGCAAGCAGCGGCGAATAATCGCGACGAAAGGCCACGCCGGAGCGCGCGACGATGCCGGCCACCAGGAGCAGACCCGGAACGTAAATCACCGCCAGCACGAGCAGGGGCATGTAGAATGAGAACCGCGCGACACCGGCACTCGAAAGCGCGAAGCCGGCGGCCAAGGCTGCGATGCTGGCAGCCAGGAGGCTGCCACGATCGAGGATGGCGCCCATCGCTTCCACCGGCCGCCACCAGAGGCGGAACAGTAGCTTGATATGATCGGCCAAAACAGCAGGATAACAATTCGGGCCTGGATTCGCGTAGCTTGCGGCGCCGCGTTGGCGGTGGCGGCAAGCTCCGCCCAGAAAGTCGAATCGTATACTCTGCCTCCGGACCAGTTGCGGAGGGCGATCGAGTACGCCCGGGCGCGGCATATCCTCTACTTCGCCGGGACGGCGTGGGGCATGGCAGTTCTCGCGCTGGTGCTGGCACTGCACCTGGGGCCGCGCTTTCGCGACTGGGCGGAGGCCGCAACCCCGAAGCGCATTCTGCAGGCCTACCTGTTTGCTCCGCTGCTGCTGCTTACGATCGACGTGCTCGAGTTGCCCGTTTCAATGTACGGCCACCGGCTCTCGGTGGTCTACGACCAGTCGATCCAGCCGTGGGGCTCCTGGTTCTGGGACTGGACCAAGGGCGAACTGCTGGAGTTCGCTCTGGCCGGCGCGCTGTTGTGGGTTCTCTACGCCGTGATCCGGCGCAGCCGGTGGCGCTGGTGGTTCTGGTTCTGGGTGGCGACGCTGCCGATGATCGTGTTCCTGATGTTCATCGAGCCCCTGGTGATCGAGCCGATGTTCTTCGATTTCACTCCGCTGGCCGGCAAGCAGCCCGCGCTGGTCGCCCAGATCGAAAAGGTGGTCGCGCGCGGCGGCCTGACGATTCCGCCGGACCGCATGTTCGAGATGAACGCCAGCTCGAAGCTTAAGTCCGTCAATGCCTACGTCGCCGGCATCGGCGCTTCGAAGCGTGTGGTGGTGTGGGACACCACGATTCAGAAGATGACGATGCCGGAAACCCTGTTCGTTTTCGGCCACGAGATGGGGCACTACGTCCTGGGACACATCTGGCTGGGCATGGCGCTCGCGGCCGCCGGCATCCTGGTCTCGCTGTTTCTGGCGTACCACGGAATGAACTGGGCGCTGGCGCGTTGGGGCGGCCGTTGGGGAATTCGGGGCCTGGACGACTGGGCGTCTCTGCCGGTGCTGCTGCTGGCGGTCTCGATCCTCGGGTTCTTCGGACAGCCCATTTCGAATTACTTCAGCCGGGTGATGGAGCACGACGCCGATATCTACGGGCTGGAGGTGATCCACGGGATTGTGCCCGACTCCTCCCAGGCGGCGGCGCGCGGGTTCCAGAAACTGGGCGAGATCAGCCTGGACGATCCGGCGCCCAGCCCCTTCATCGAATTCTGGCTATACGATCACCCTTCGATCCGCGACCGGGTGCGCTTCGCCGCGGAGTATGACCCGTGGGCGAAAGGCAAACGGCCCAGGTACGTGCAGGTACGGCCCGCTCCCTGACGGCTCTAGCGAGATTCCGCCGGCGTGTTAGGCTGGATCTGTTGAGCGCCCGCCCTGTGGAGGATCGCGAGAAACAGACCGCTGCGCTGACCTCGCTGCTCGCGGCCGTAGCTTTAACGGCCTTCAAAATTGTCGTCGGGGTGCTCACGGGCAGCCTCGGGATTCTTGCCGAAGCGGCGCATTCAGGCCTCGATCTGGTGGCGGCGCTGATGACCTTCCTCGCCGTACGTATCGCCGGGCGCCCGCCGGACAGTACTCATCTCTACGGACACGGAAAGGTCGAGAACCTTTCTGCCCTGTTCGAGACCCTGCTCCTGCTTCTCACCTGCGGGTGGATCGCGTGGGAGGCCGTCCGTCGCCTGATTTCTCACAGCGCCGTGGTGGAGGTGAACTTCTGGTCCTTCGCGGTCATGGCGATTTCGATCACGATCGACTTCTCGCGGTCGCGGGTGCTCTCGCGGGCGGCCAAGAAGTATCACAGCCAGGCGCTGGAGGCCGATGCGCTGCACTTCCAGACGGACATTTGGAGTTCGTCAGTGGTGATCTTCGGGCTGATCGGGGTCCAGGCGGGATGGAGCGGCGGCGATTCGGTCGCGGCGCTGGGAGTTTCTGCGGTGGTGGTTTGGGTGAGCTTCAAACTCGGGCGCCAGACGCTGGACGCGCTGATGGATACGGCGCCGGCCGGCATGGAGGAGCGCATCAACGCGATCGTGGAAGCGGTGCCGGGCGTCCGCAACTGCCACCAGGTGCGCATCCGCTGGTCGGGGCCGGTTTTGTTTATTGATCTGCACGTGCTGGTGGACGGAAACCAGACCCTGGCTGAAGCGCACCGGCTGACGGAAACGATCGAGGCGGCGATCCAGGAGATCGCGCCGCGCGCCGACGTGACGGTCCATCCCGAGCCGTATCCGGACTGAGGCTATTGCGGGAGTGCTGAGCCGTCGCGGACCTCGTCGGTCGCCCGCCGAAGCACGCGGTCGCCGGGATGCAGCGCACCCAGGACTTCGACCAGGTCGCCATCGGCCGCGACTTTTTTCACATCCACCCACTCGGCCCGCCCGCCGCGATCGCGAATCACGAAGGTCCGCTCGGTAGTGGTCACCACGCTGGTCTTTGGCACAAAGAGAGCTGCGTGGCCGGAACGCACCGGCCATTGCACCGCGGGGAACATGCCCGGGGCGAGGGACCCGTCGCGGTTGACGACATCCAACTCGACCGCCATGGTGCGGCTCTTGGGGTCGAGCGCGTGGGCACTGCGCGCCACCGTGCCGGAGTAGACCCGCGCAGGGAAAGCCGGCACGCGAAACGGTACCACCGCGCCGGGCGCGATGGCACCGGTATACTCCTCGGGCACGGGGACGACCACGCGCAGGCGGGATATTTGCTGGATGGTCAGGAGCACCGGGTCGTCAGGCGGCCCGGCCAGCGCGCCGGGGTGTACGAGACGGTCGGTTACGACCCCATCGAAAGGCGCCGTGATCCGCAGGTAGGCTTCGAGGTCTTTGCGCGCCTGCACAGCAGCCTGGGCCGCCTTCATAGCCTGTTCGCGGGAGCCGACGGCGGCGCGGGCGGCCTCCACCTGTTTTTCCGCCTGAATCAACTCGTTGCCGGCGATCGCGCCCGGTGTCTCCGAGGCCTTCTTCAGGCCGTCGAACGTGCTCTGCGCGGCGGCCAGTTGGGCTTGCGCCTGTAAGCGCTCGGCTTCCATGGTCAGTACCTGGGATTCCGCCTCGGCGATTTGTGCCCGCAGTTCCGGCGCGCTGAGTTGGGCAAGCAGGTCGCCTTGCCTGACGATACTGCCCCGGTCTACCAGGACGCGGTCGACGTATCCGGCGATCCTGGCATGGATGCCGACGCTGAGGTAAGGGAGGATCTCGGCCGGCAAGTCGACCGTGCGGGTCGCGGGCCTCGAGATGACGGGTGCGAGGTCGGCTGCGTGCGCGGCAGCCAGTGCGAAGAGGAATGCGTTAATGCGGATCATAGTAGCGGCTTTCGGGGTCAGTAGGGTTGAGGGAGGGCGAGGCGGCGGAAGCGCGGCCTTGCAGAATGGCGTAGATCGAGGGCAGGGCGGTCAGGGTGGCGAACGTGGAGAACAGAAGGCCGCCGATCACGGCGCGGCCGAGCGGGGCGGCTTGCGCGCCGCCTTCTCCCAGGCCGATGGCCATTGGAAGCATTCCGAAGATCATGGCGGCGGCGGTCATCAGGATGGCGCGGAGGCGGCCGGAGGCGCCTTCCCGCGCGGCCTCGCGCGAGGGAAGCCCTTCGCGGCGCTCCCGCTCGGCGAAGGTCACGAGCAGGATCGAGTTGGCCACCGAAATCCCGATGGCCATGATGGCGCCCATGAAGGACTGCACATTGAGCGTGGTGTGGGTGACGAGCAGCGCGAGCACGACTCCACAGAGCACCGCCGGAATCGCAAGGATCACGGTGAGCGCGAGGCGGACTGACTGGAAGTTCGCGGCCAGCAGAAGGAAGATGGCGAGGACGGCGAGGAGCAGGCCGATGCGCAGTCCCGATAGCGTCTGTTCGAGGGCCGGGATTTCGCCTCGTAGCCGGACGGTGACGCCCTTGGGCGGCGCGCCCGCCGAGGCGATGGCGTGGTTGATGCGTCCGGCGGCTTCGCCCAAGGTGATGTCATGGAGGTTGCCTGTAAGACTGACGACGTGCTGGCCGTTGTACCGCTCGATGAGGCCGGGCATGATGCCGGGTTTGAGGGTGGCGATATCGTTGAGTCGCGGCTGCGAGCGGCCGTCCCGCATGAGCGGAATGCTGCCCACTTCCTCGACGCTCTGCATTTGGTTCTGCGGCAATTCGACCTGAATCTGGAAGGCGTTGCCGGAGACGGGGTCGCGCCAGTAATTGGGATCGGTAAAGCGCGATGAAGAAGTAGCGGGGACTACCGAATGGGCGACGTCCGCCATGGTGAGGCCGAACTGGCCGGCGCGCTCGCGGTCAATGGAGATATCGAGTGTAGGGAAGTCGTTGTTCTGCGCGAACTGCAAGTCGCGCAGGAAATCGAGTTTGGCGAGTTGAGCGTGCACCTGGCGCGCGTAGGCGTAGTCGTCGGCCAGGCTGACGCCTTGCACTGCGACCTCCACCGGCGTGGGCGAGCCGAAGCTCATCACCTGGCTGACGATGTCGGCGGCTTCGAAAGAGATCTGTGTGCCGGGCAGTTCTCGGCGTAGTGCCGCGCGCAGCCTTTCGCGCAGGGCCTCGCCACGCGGCGCGTCCGGTTTCAAGGCGAGTTGCAG
Source organism: Bryobacterales bacterium (assembly GCA_963778675.1). GTDB lineage: Bacteria > Acidobacteriota > Terriglobia > Bryobacterales > Bryobacteraceae > CAWCDJ01. Next base: position 748,723 of record CAVZVI010000011.1, on the reverse strand, counting down.
GATGGCTTCCTGCGGACCGCTGGTGAAGAGGTGAATCAGGTCGACCGGATAACTGGAGGGGACCACGCCGACAAAGTCGCTGGTGATGGCAATGTTCCGGGGGCCGGCCTCGCGGCGGATGATATCCCAGGCGTGGAGGACGGTCCGCTCGGTTTCCTCGATGCGGGTGCCGGCGGGGGCGCGCAGGCGAATACGGTAAAGCGGCGCGTTGGCGTCGGGAAAGATCTCGGAACCGAGGTGCGGAGTAGCAACGAGGAGTACAGCGGCGGCGCCCGCGAGGTATGCCCCGGCGAGCGGCCAGCGCCAGCGCAGCACAGTTCCGAGGTAACGGTTGTAAAGGGAATGCAGCCAGAATGCTTCGCCGCGGTGGGCTTCGCGCATCAGCCAGGCGGAGAGGACCGGCACCAGGGTGCTCGAGAGCAGGTAGGACGCGATCATCGAGAATGCGACGGCCAGCGAGAGCGGAACGAATAACTGGCGGCCGACGCCGATCATGAAGAACGACGGCACGAAGACGGCCAGAATCGAGACCATGGAAAGCAGGCGGGCGAGGGCAGTGCGGCGGCAGGCTTCCACTACGGCGCGTGCGCGCGAAACGCCGGGGACCATGCGGGTATGGATGTTTTCGATCTCGACGGTGGCTTCGTCGACGAGGACGCCGACGGCCAGGGCGAGGCCGCCAAGGGTCATGATGTTGATGGTCTGGCCTGTGGCCCACAGCAGGACCACGGCGCTGAGCAGCGCGAACGGGATGTTCAGGATGACGATGAGGGCGCTCCGCCAGTCGCGCAGGAAGATCAGCACCATGAGGCCGGTGAGCAGCGCGCCGAGCATTCCTTCGAGCTCGAGGCCGCGGATGGAGTTGGTGACGTAGGGCGACTGGTCGAATTCGAGCCGCACGTCCACGTCGTCGGGAAGGACCTTCTTGAAATCGGGGATGGCGGCTTTGACGCGGTTGATGACGTCGAGCGTGGAGGCGTCGGCGCGCTTGGTGACGGGGATGTAGACGGTGCGGCGGCTGTTGACGTGCGCGTAGGCGGTGACGAGATCGGTGCCGTTTTCGACCGTGCCGATATCGCGCAGGTAGACCGTAGGCCCGGCGACCGGGCGGATGGGGGTGCTCAGCAGTTCGGCGAGGTTGCCGCCCAGCGCGGCGTTGGTGCGGGCGATGCGCTCGACGGTGCCCGTGAACATATTGCCGGAGGGCATCACGAGAGTGGACTTGCTGACGGCGGCGATGGCCTCCTCCGGCGAAATACGGTATTGCTGCAGCTTGGCGGGGTCGAGTGTGACGACGATGGTCCGCTGATTGCCGCCGAAGGGAGGCGGGGCGGAAACGCCGGGCAGCGTGGCGAAGAGCGGGCGCACGCGGTTGATGGCGAAATCCTGCATCTCTCCCTGGGTGCGGCTGGCGCTGCTGAAGACGAGCAGGCCGACTGCCACGCTGCCGGCGTCGAAGCGGGTAATGAAGGGGGGAACGGTGCCTGGCGGCATGAAGGACCGCGCGCGGTTGACGTATCCGACCGTCTCAGACATGGCCTGGCTCATGTTGGTGCCGTTATGGAAAACCAGCTTCATGAGCGAGGCGCCCTGGATGCTCTTACTCTCGACGTGGTCGATGCCGGTGATGTAGAGGAAGTGATACTCGTAGTAGTAAGTGAGGTAGCCTTCCATCTGCGCGGGGTCCATGCCGCCGTATGGCTGCGCGACGTAGATGGCCGGGTCGCCCACCTGTGGGAAGATATCGACGGACATCCGTCCGATGGCGAGCACCGCGGCGAGAGCGATGGCGACCAGGGCGACGACCACGGTGATGGGACGGCTGAGGGCGGCAAGGACGAGTCGCATTACTGGCCTGCCTCCGCCAGGAAGGGCCGAATGTCGCCGGCAGCCGCGGCCACCTCTAGCAGCCCGCGCCAGACGCCGAGGCGGGCAAGGGCATCGTTAATTTCCGCCTGTGCCAGGAGCCGCTGGGCCTCCGCGACGGCGTCGATATTGCCCAGCCCCGATTGATATCGGGCTTCCGCTTGCTGGGCCGCGGCGCGAGCGGCGGCGATTTCGACCGGGGTATTGGCGGCGATGCGGCGGCCGCCTTCGAAGACCGCGACTGCGGTGTTAAAGCGGGCGCGAAGATCGGCGGCGATCTGGCGGGACCGCGCGGCCTCGGCGCGGAGATTGGCGGACTGCGCGGCCTCGCGGGCGTGCAGCCCGGCGTAATCCATGACCGGGAAGGTGACGGTGAAGCCAAGGGCGTAATTCTGCGTGCTGGGCGCGAGACCGTTGGCGCCGCCGAGGATCGCGCCGCTGGTATCGGCGCCGGTACCTCGGGCATAAGCCGCTCCCTGCAGGTAGAAGCGGGGGAAATAGGATCGCTCGAGGGCATGCAATTGCGCACGGGCCTGTTCGATGGCGGCGTTCTGCTCGACGGCGAGGGGATTCGCGGCGGTATCGACAGCGGGGAAGCGGCGCTCTGCGGGGAGCCGGCTGAGCCCGGGTGTCGCGATGGCAACCGCGGCGGGGTCGACGCCGAGGAACCTGGCGAGCGCGGCGCGGCCTACCTCGACAGCCTGCTGCGCCTGGATGAGTTGTGTGCGGGCGTCGGCGGTTTCGGCCTGGGCGCGCGAGGCGTCGGCGCCCGGACGCAGTTGCGCGTTTACCAGCGCGGTGATGGTGCGCTGGACGGTTTCGGCGCGTTCGACCGCGGCTTGCGCGGCCTTGACGGTTTCCTCCGCGGCGTCCAGCGTGAGATACGCGTCGGCGGCGGCCACCGCAACCTCGTATTGGGTGCGCTCGAGGGTGGCCTCCGATTGCGCACGGGCGGCTTCGGCGGCGCCGACATTGGCGCGGCGGAGCCCGAAATCGAATGGCTCCCACGTGACCAGGGCGCCCACGGCGCTGCCCCAGGCGGTTCCGAAATTGTTGCTGCCGATTACGGGTCCGGACATGGAGGGAATAACGGACTGCGGCAGCAGCATGCCGAAGACGTTGTTGCGAGTCGCGCGGTTGACCTGGGCCAGGGCGTCGACCTTCGGGAGGTACGCGGTGCGGGCCAGTTGGATACCGGCCGCCGAAGCCGCGATTTGCTCCCGGGAGACCTGAACCGCGGGGTAGTTGCGGAGAGCCGCATCAACGGCTTGCGAGAGGGTCAGCGGCTGCCCGAATAGCGAGCCCCCCGCCAGGATCAGCCACAGTGTTTTCCCTGTCATTGTCCTTCAATCAACTCTCGGAACAGCTCGCGAACCTTGTGCCTGGCGGCTGCCAAAGCCCTGCGGCCGCGCGGCGTGGCGCGGTAGACCTTGCGCAGGGAGCGGCCGTTGCGCTCTTCGGTGGCGCGGAGATAGCCCTTCTTCTCGAGGCCATGGAGCAGTGGATAGAGGCTGCCCGGGCTGATCCGGTAACCGTGCCGGGCGAGTTCTTCGATCATGCCCAGGCCGAAGATCGGTTCTTCCGCCGCGTGGTGCAGCACGTGCAGACGGATGAGACCGGAGTAAAGCTCGCGATCTTCCTCGAACTTCGTTTTCGACATTCGTTATCGAACATGAGAAGTATATGACCCGGAGACCGGGAAGTCAAACATTCACTGCCGGGAGGAGATAGGAAGCGGCGTAGAGCAGTGCGGCAGCGATGAGGAAGAGCGGGCCGTATTGCACACCGCCTATGGCCAGCGCGGTCCCCAGGACGCACTGCAGGATGCCGAAGCGGATGCGGCCGCTGGTGAACCGCCAGCGCTCCACGGGCAGGCGGCCCGAGACCGCCGGGTAGCGGCCGGCCGCGAGGCTGATGAATCCGAACGTCAGGCCGGCGCCCACGTCGAGCGGCAGGAGGAGGAGCGTCAGTAACGCCAGGTAGGCCGCGTCCTTGGCCAGCAGGATCTCCCACCCGCGGAGCGGCATCAGGCGGTAGCGCGTAAGACCCGATGCGGAATCGAGGCTGAAGAGGCATTGCGCGTAGGTGCTGAGCGCCAGGGCTACGAGAATCGAGAGGATCGGAAATGCGGCGGGGTCGGGAGAGCGGGCGGTGATGCGCCAGGCCGCTGCGCCCAGGCTGAGCAGCACTGCGACCCAGGTATCCAGCACGGTGAGCATCTGCCGCAGGTTGGCGCGGATCAACTGGCCCAGGCGCCCCGGGCCGCGCGGCAGGATTCGCAGCGGGGCCCAGCGCGGGGCGGCCAGGCCGCGGGCGGCAACGGCGGCCCCGCAGAGCGCGAGCGCCGGGCCGGGACGGGCGGTGCGAACGAGAATCGCCGCAGCGGCCCAAAAGATGGGACTGAGCGCCAGACTGCCGATCCGCAGGGTGGCGCGCTGGCCGGCGTCGAGGGGCCAGAGGCCGAGCCGGCTGCGGGGGATTCGCGACAGCGGGTCGGATGAGAGCGGGAAGAGCATGAGCAGCCCGATCAGGAGCAGGAACGGGTAGGAACTGACCGGCTGGACACCGCTGACCAGGGCGCCCCAAATCATCAGGGCGACGAACAGAAAGAAGTTGTTGACCTTGATCGAACCGAACGTCCCCAGACCCCGGCGCGCCGACCGGCCGAGGAAGCGAAAGATTGCGATCGTAGCCGGCACTGTACGATTATGGCGGAATGTTCCCTTACGATTCCGCACTGCTGGCCGCCACACCGTCCGCGCCGCAATCGATCGGTGAAGTGCTGGCTGGAATGCGCGCCATGGATGCACTGTTCCTGGACGGCGACGGGCTGCGTTGGTTCCACCGTCTGTACCTGAAGGTGACCGAGGCGGTTGCGGCGCGCTTGGCCGGCGGGGGTTTCACCAATGGTACGTGGCTGGCGGACCTGGATGTGCAGTTCGCCGGGCTGTACTTCGATGCGCTGCGCCGGCAGCTTTCCGGGCAGACCGCGCCGGGGTGCTGGCGGGCGCTGTTGGACCGCAGGGCGGATGCGCCCGTTGCGCGGATCCAGTTTGCCCTGGCGGGCGTGAACGCACACATCAACCATGACTTGCCGTTTGCCATTGTCGCAACGTGTCGGCGGGTTGGGACGGCGCCCCGGCACGGCTCGACGGAATATGCGGACTACACGGCGCTGAACGCCACCCTCAATACCCTGATCGATACGGCGAAGGCCGAACTGATGGTGCGGCTGCTGGGGGATCCGCTTCCGGCGGTATCGCACCTGGAGGACCGGCTGGCGGCGTGGAGCGTGTCGGCCGCGCGGGAAGCGGCCTGGACCAATGGCGAAGTGATGTGGGGAATCGGCGGCGACCGTCTGCTGGCATCCCGGTTCGAAGGGATGCTGGACGGGCTTACGGCGGTGGCAGGGAAGACGTTGATGGCGCCGGTGCCGGTGGCGCTGGCTCAGGCGGGGTAGACTTACGGGGCCCAGCCGGGGGCGACGTACGTATAGAAGACGACGATCAGGCCGACCACCGAGGCCAGCAGGATGCTGTGTTTCAGGGTAAAGCGGAAGAGCAGGGCCTCGTCATCGCGCTTCATGGAGGTGGCGGCCGCCGCTACCGCGATGCTGGTCAGGCTGATCATCTTGCCCATCACGCCGCCGGCGGAATTGGCAGCGGCCATCAGCACCGGATTCATGTGCAGCTTGCCGGCGGTTACCACTTGCAGGGTTCCAAACAGGGCATTGGCCGAGGTGTCGCTGCCGGTGAGGAAGACGCCGAGCCACCCGAGCAGGGCGCTGAAGAAGGGGAACAGCATGCCCGTGGCGGCGAAGGCGAGGCCCAGCGTGGTGGTAGCCCCCGAGTAGTTCATGAGGAACGCCAGGGCCAGCACGGCGGCGAGAGTCAGCTCCGCGAGAGCCAATTGCCTGGTTGTGTGGCCGAGGACGCGGATGAACTGGCGCGGCTTGAGCCCCACCACGACCGCACCGAGGATTGCGGCGAACAGACAAGCCGTGCCGGAGGCCGATAGCCAACTGAACTTGTAGGGTTGCGAGGTGGGCAGGCCGGGCCAGTGGAAGACCAGGGTCAGGCTATCCAGCCGCGTCTGCAGCGGCTTATAGCCCCAGAGCAGCACGAAGACCACCAGCAGGCCGTAGGGAGCCCAGGCCAGTGCGATCTCGCGCCCCGAGTGGGGTGACGAGGGCCGCGACCGCCTGCGGATGACCGCAATCACGGCGGCCATAGCCGCGAGCGAGGCCAGGATATCGGTGAGCTGCGCGCCTACGAAGTTGGAGATCAGGAACTGGGTGCCGGCGAAGGCCACGCCGCATAGCGCGGCGGCAGGAAGAACGGCGCGCAGGCCCTTCCAACCCGACATCACGACGATCAGGTAGGCCGGCACGATCAGCGACACCGGGGCGCAGATGCGGCCGACGCCGGCGCTCAGGCGGTCGAGGGGAAGGCCGGTAGTGACGGCGAGCGTGGTAATGGGAATGCCGATGGAGCCGAACGCCACCGGGGCGGTATTGGCGAGCAGGCAGATGGCGGCGGCGTAGAACGGCGAGAATCCGAGGCCGGTCAGCATGGCGGCGGCCACCGCTACGGGCGTGCCAAAGCCGGCCGCGCCTTCGATGAACGCGCCGAAGGCGAAGGCGATCAGGAGCGCCTGGAGCCGCGGGTCGTCGGTCAGGTGGCCGATCGAGTCCTTGAGCAGGTCGAACTTGCCGCTTTCGATAATGATGCGATAGAGCAGGATGGCGGAGAACACTACCCAGCCGATCGGGAAGAGGCCGAAGGCGGCACCGTAGGTGACGGTGGCAAGTAGCTTCCCGGCGGGCATCCCGTAGACGCCCGCGGCGACGGCGGCGGCTGCTGCGAGCCCGGCGAGCGACGCGATCCAGGCCGGGCGGCGCAGCACTCCGAGAAGCAGCAGCAGGGTGAAGATCGGGATGGCGGCAACCAGCGCGGAAAGAGGGAGGCTCCCGGCGACCGGTGTCATCCCCGGACCCGCCTCTCCTGGCCCTGCCAGAAGGTTTCGCGTAACTGGCGTTTGACGATCTTTCCGGTGCCGGTCTTAGGCAGCGCGGTATCGGTGAAGTGGTAGATGCGGGGCATTTTGAACCTGGCGATGCGGGTTTGCAGGAAGGCGCACAGCTCCGGTTCGGTGAGAGCCTGGCCGGGCTTGAGCACCACGAAGGCGACAGGAACCTCGCCCCACTGCGGGTCGGGGGCGGAAACCACGGCACACTCGAGCACCGCGGGGTGCGCGAAGATGGCGCGCTCCACTTCGAGCGAAGAGATGTTCTCGCCGCCGCTGATGATGATGTCTTTCTTGCGGTCGACGATGTGGATGTAGTTGTCCTCGTCCCAGACTGCCATGTCGCCGGTGTGGAGCCAGCCGCCGGTCATGATATCGGCCGTGGCCTTCGGCTCCTTGTAGTAGCCGTCCATGACGTTGTCGCCGCGGATGACGACTTCGCCGATGGTCTGCATGTCGCGCGGCACGTCGTTGAGTTGGAGATCAACCACGTGGACATCGCAGCAGATCACGGGCCAGCCCGCCATGGCCTGGTGGCGCAAGCGGTCGGTTTCGTCGGCGAAGGTGACGGTGCTTTTGGGCCGCGCGCAGGTCGCGACCGGCGAACTCTCGGTGAGGCCGTAGCCGGCTTCCACGCGGCAGTTGGGGAAGGCCCGCTCCATGCGGGCGATGAGTTCCGGGGAAGACGCGGCGCCGCCGATCATGATGAGCCGCATGCTGGAGACGTCGGCGTTCGCCAGGTCCGGACAGTTGAGCAGCGCGTTGGCCATGGTGGGGACCAGAGCCATGCCGGTGGCGCGCTCTTCGCGGATGAGCCGCAGCACGTGGGCCGGGTCGAAGCGGCGGACCATGACCTGGCGCAGCCCGCACATGGTCGACGAGTGGGCGCGCCCCCATCCATTGGCGTGGAAGAGCGGGATCGTGTGCAACTCCACCTGTTGATCGTCCGGTACGAATCCGGCGACCACCGAGAGGGCGTGCAGGTAGAGGGTGCGGTGCGACAGCATGACGCCCTTGGGGGTTCCGGTGGACCCGCTGGTATAGAAAAGCTCCGCCGTGTCGTTCTCGTCGATGGAAAACGGGTCGAGACGGTCTAGCCGGTCGCGCGCCAGGAACGCTTCATATGCGGGACCGGTCTGGATCCAACGGCACACCTGGGGGCACGATGGCCGAAGGGCATCGACCAGCGGCGTGAAATCGGGTTCGTAGATCAGGACGCGGGGCTCGGCGTGGTTCAGGATGGCGGCGAGTTCCGCCGGAGTCAGCCGGACGTTGAGCGGCATGACAATGGCGCCCGCCAGCAGCACGCCGAAATAGCCTTCGAGAAGCTCATGGGTGTTGAAACTGAGGTAGGCGACCCGGTCGCCGGGTTGGACGCCCTCGGATTTCAGGCCGGCGGCGAGGCGCTCGCAGCGCTCGCCGAACTGGGAGTAGGTGAAGCGGCGGTCACCGGAGATCACGCCGACCCTGGGGCCATAGAGGTCTACACCGCGATAGAGACAGCGGACGGGGCTCAACGGCACGTGCATGCCTTGAGATTGTAGCAAGGCCCCGTCCGCTGCCGCGCGGGCGATGGGCAGACCAGGAGGAGGTCTACCCTACTTCTTCTCTTCGCTTTCGATCCGCATGCCGTAGAAGCTGCGGTAGACGAACACCACGGAAACCACGAAGAAAACGGCTGCCAGCGCGGTGGTCAGGGCGTTGCCCTGCTTCCGGCTGAGGTCCACGGCCAACGAAACCGCCAGCAGTCCGAACAGGGTGGTGAACTTGATGATCGGGTTCAAAGCCACCGAGCTCGTGTCCTTGAAGGGATCACCCACCGTGTCTCCGACCACCGTGGCTGCGTGCAGTTCGGTGCCCTTGGCGCGCAGCTCGGTTTCGACGACTTTCTTGGCGTTATCCCAGGCGCCGCCGGCATTCGCCATGAAGATGGCCTGGTAGAGGCCGAACAGCGCTATGGAGATGAGGTAGCCGACGAAGAAGAACGGCTCCAGGAAGGCGAATGCCAGGGTGGCGAAGAAGACCACCAGGAATATGTTGAGCATGCCCTTCTGCGCGTATTGCGTGCAGATAGCCACGACCTTCTTGGAATCTGCGATGGAAGCCTTCTCGCTGCCTTCGAGTTTGATGTTGGCCTTGATGAACTCGACGGCCCGGTAAGCGCCGGTGGTCACGGCCTGCGCGCTCGCGCCCGTGAACCAGTAGATGATGGCGCCGCCGGCGATCAAGCCCAGCAGGAAGGGGGCATGCATGAGCGAGAGTTTCTCCACATTGGTGGTGAGCCCGTTGGTGAGGGCCACGATGGTGGAGAAGATCATGGTGGTGGCGCCCACTACGGCGGTGCCGATCAGCACCGGTTTCGAGGTCGCCTTGAAGGTGTTACCCGCGCCGTCATTCTCTTCGAGATTGTCCTTGGCCTTATCGAATTGCGGAATGAAACCGAACTCCCTTTGCATTTCCGCGTTCACGTTGGGAAGGGTCTCGATCATGGAAAGCTCGTAGATCGACTGGGCGTTGTCGGTGACGGGACCGTAGCTGTCGACGGCGATCGTGACCGGCCCCATCCCGAGGAAGCCGAACGCAACCAGGCCGAAGGCGAAGACCGCGGGAGCGATCATCAGGCTGGGCGGGAAATCGATGCTGACGAAATAACCGATGCTCATCAGGAACAGCATGGTGAAGCCCAGCCAGTACGCGCTGAAGTTACCGGCGACGAAGCCGGAAAGAATGTTGAGAGACGCGCCGCCTTCGCGGGAACTGGTGACGATTTCATTCACGTGGCGGGACTTGGTCGACGTAAATACTTTGACGAACTCCGGAATCAGGGCGCCGGCGAGGGTTCCGCAACTGATGATGGTCGCGAGTTTCCACCACAGCGACGGGTCGCCGCCGAGGTCCGGAATCATCACCGCGCTGATGACGTAGGTGAGTACGATGGAGAGAATCGAAGTCAGCCAAACCAGCGTGGTCAGCGGGGCCTCGAAGTTCATTTTGTCGGAGTTGCCGTACTTGGCCTTAGCCATGAAGCCGTTAATGTAATAGCCGATCCCCGAGGAGATCAGCATCATCACGCGCATGGCGAAGATCCAGACCAGCAGTTGGACCTGCACCACGGGATCCTTCACGGCCAGGAGGATGAAGGCAATGAGCGCGACGCCGGTGACGCCGTACGTTTCGAAACCATCGGCGGAGGGCCCGACCGAATCGCCCGCGTTGTCGCCGGTGCAGTCGGCGATCACACCCGGATTACGCACGTCGTCTTCCTTGATCTTGAAGACGATCTTCATGAGGTCCGAGCCGATATCGGCGATCTTGGTGAAGATACCGCCGGCCACGCGCAGCGCGGCGGCGCCCAGGGATTCGCCGATGGCGAAACCGATGAAGCAGGCGCCGGCCAGTTCGCCGGGCACGAACAACAGGATGCACAGCATGATGAACAGTTCCACCGAGACCAGCAGCATCCCGATGCTCATGCCGGCCTGGAGCGGGATGTCATAGCAGGCATAGGGTTTACCCTTGAGCGAAGCGAACGCGGTGCGGGAGTTGGCGAAGGTGTTTACCCGCATGCCGAAGGCCGCCACACTGAAGCTGCCGCCGATTCCAATCACGCTGAAAGCCAGGATGATCAGGACCTTATACGCCTCGAAACCCTGCAGGAATCCAAAGTAGAAAACGATAATGACTGCTATAAATGCTTCGAGGAGCATTAGGAACTTGCCCTGCGTGACGAGATAGGTTTTGCACGTTTCGTAGATCAGCTCGGACACTTCCCGCATTGCCGTGTGAACGGGCATATTCCGCAGACGGATGAAGATCATCAGACCAAACACCATCCCGAGAGCGCTGACCAACAGGCCGGCGAGCAGCAGGGAATGTCCATTGATTCCGTTCAAACTAAACGACGCGGCGTGAAGGTCGGGAAGGTGAAGATTGGCTTCTCCCGCCCCCTGTTCTTGCGCCATCAGCGGTGCACCGAGCACCAGGGCGGCAAGTGCGATGAGAACGCGCATGATTACGGCGATACGCGCGTTTGCGGCGGCCGTGAAAAGGCCGGCCGGCCGCCTGACACGGACTGTGTCCGAAATGGAGAGCATCGGCTGAGATCCTCCTAAAGGATTGCCAGGGCCTGCGCCGGGCAGACCGAGGTGTCAGATGGGTTTACCCGAAGAACTGCTGACCACACAGTATAAGAGATATACACATCGGAATTCAATGAAGTCATTTCGGAGTGGCCACTAAAATCGCCGGTTCGGGCTCAAACTATCCCTTATGTGAAAGACGGCCCTAGCTGCTGCGACGGGCCCTCCGCTGACGAAAAATGACAGGATCCGGCCGCGGCTCTGCTACGGACGCGCGGCCGCGGCCTCGGCGTCAGCTCCACTGCCGGTCGTTCGTCCGGTCCACGTTCCACTGCGGCGTAGGCTCGAAATAGCCGGGCTCGGCCAGGTGCTGCTTCACGACCTCTTCGTTGAGGGTGATACCCAGGCCGGGTTTCTCGGGCACGGTGATGAAGCCTTTGTCGAGGATCGGCTTCGCGGCGCCTTCTACCAGGTCGTTCCACCAGGGAACGTCGACCGAGTGGTTTTCCAGTACGAGGAAGTTCTCGGTCGCAGCCGCGCAATGGACGTTCGCCATGCAGGAAATGGGCGTGCCCGCGAAATGCATCGCCATGGCCACGCCATACTCCTGGGCGGCGTCACCAATTTTCTTGGTCTCGAGTAGGCCCCCGGAGGTAGCCAGGTCAGGCTGGATGATGTCCACAGCGTGGTTGCGCGCCAGTTCGATGAAAGGCTCCTTCAGGTAGATATCCTCGCCGGTGAGGATGGGGATATCGACGGCGTCGGAGATCTTCCTGAGCAGGTCGGTGTACTGCCACGGGATCATGTCTTCGAGCCACGCCAGGTTGTACTTTTCCATGGCCTTGCCCAGGCGGATACAACTGTTGAGGCCGATGTGGCCGAAGTGGTCGGCCGAAAGCGGGATGTCCATCCCCACCTGCTCGCGGATGGCGGCGACATAATCGCCCATGAGCGCCAGACCCTTCTCCGTGATCTCGATGCCGGTGAACATGTGCTGCACGCGCCCGCCCTGCGACACGCTGACGTCCACCGGATGGGTGATCGCGCCGGGAACCTTGGCCACCAGGTCCACCCCGAGATCCATCTTCAACCAAGTGAACCCTTCGTCCTTGCGCGCCTTCAGCCGTTGTCCGTAAACCTTGGGGTCGTGCGATTCCGTGGTGTCGGCATAGCAGCGGATCCGGTCACGGAACTTGCCGCCGAGCATCTGGTAGACCGGCACATTGTACGCCTTGCCGGCGAGATCCCACAGCGCCATTTCCACTCCGCAGACGCCCCCGGCCTGCCGGGAGTGGCCGCCGAACTGCTTGATCTTGCGAAACAGCTTGTCCACGTTGCAGGGGTTTTCGCCCAGCAGGCGGCTCTTGAGCATCAAGGCGTAGTTCTTGCTGGCGCCGTCGCGCACCTCGCCCAGGCCATAGATTCCTTGATTGGTGTCGATGCGAATGAGCGGGCAGGTCATGGGGGCGCGCGCCACGGTGGCCACGCGGAGATCCGTAATCCTCAGGTCGGAGGGTTTGGAATTGGTATTTACATTCTGTGGGAGAGCTTCGAGGGTCTGATCAGCCCAGAAGCCTGCACCCACGGCGGCGGCCGCGCCCTTGAGGAAGGAGCGCCGCCCTCCGGCGCTCGAGGAATTGCTCGTCATAAAATTCTCAGGCGTTCAGCGCGGTTACCTTCAACCTCGCATCGTGTAGCGTGGGCGGGGGGATCTCTTCCGCTGTTCGCGCATGCCCGCAAAATCGAAGCGGGCCTCGGCGATCGGCGTCCCGAGAACCTCAATGCGCTGGAGATCGCGCGTTCCCGCGCCTGCCTGTTCGGCCAGTTGGAGCGTGCTGTCGCAGCGTTCGAAGGGAGGCGTGCCGCGGACGGCCATGGGGTCGAACCCCATCAGTCCCATACAGACGGCATCCGTATTCACGGGGTTTAGCCCAGCCACGATCACGCCCGGCGCGACGGCTTTCAGGTCTTCGTTCACCCAGGGGCCTTCGCCGCCGGTCATGGTCCGAATGCCTTCGACGATGGCCAGGTGGATGGGGCGCGCGGAGATCAGGTCGGCCACCGTGCGCGGAACGCGCCAGGTGTCGGCGCGCGGCGATTTCGGATCCTTTTCCTGCGGCGCGCTCTTCGAAGGCTCGCGGTAGCCGGCATGGATCAGGCTGCGCCCTCCTTTGGGGACGAGCGACGGTTCGTCCACGCCCGCACCGGTTCCGTAGATGGTGCAAGGCGTCATTCCGAAGCAGTTCTTCATCGAGAGGGTTACGCCCGCGGTCGCGTGCTCCTTCATTTTGGCGATGCTCACGAAGACGTCGCAGTCTTCGTAGGAGTGGTTCAGGTCAAAGGCCGGGAAGACGTAGCCGCCGAACGGCACCTTCAGGCGCGAGTACTTCTTACCCTCGCCGAGGTAATTCGTGTTCTCGAACTCCACGTTGGGAGCGGCGCTCAGGATATCGCGCGGCTCTATGTTGGCTTGCAGGAGGTATTCCTCGACCGGCTCGGCGGTGGACCACGGGCTCTCCAGGATGCGAATGCGCTTCGCGCCGGCCCGGCCCATCAGGTGCGCAGCAGCGGCGATCACGTGCGGGTTCGTGTAGTGCGTATCTTCGAGCGGCAGGTACCTCAAACGGTAGGTCGGCGAGCCGGTCAAATTGATCTTGACGGCCACGGTCTTACCCTTGACCAGGCGTTCGATGCCGCCCAACTGGTCGAACATCTTTTGCATGACCGGGATCAGTTCGCCGGGGTCGTAAGTACGGCAGCGGGCGACAGCGACGGGGGAGGCCGTCCCCGCGGCGCGCATCGGGCGAGCCTGTAGGGCGGCCGCTGAGAGGCCCGCGGCTGTCTGCCAGAGCCATTGGCGGCGTGTCTGAGTGCAATGAATCATGAAGCCATTCCTCCACTACGCCTGGAATTCCAGGGCTACGTACTGTGGTACCCGCGGCAGGTGCACTTCTACCGCATCCTTCTGAACGATCATTCCCACGTTCGGGATCACCGTCCCGGCAGCGGTCCATGCTTTTACAGTTCGATAGTGTCCCACGACTCGCACGCTGGCTTCGTCCGGCCCGCGGTTGGCATAGAAGAGCAGGTGGACGATGGCGTGGCTTCGGTCGGGAGAGACGGTGTAGAACGAGCCGGTGGCCCCGCCGTTCCAGAAGCGCACCAGGTCGTAGCGATGGCTCACCAGTACGACGGAGTCGTTGGCCATCTCGTATGGATCGGCGGCTTCCTCTTCTGCCGCGGTGGCGACGCGGCCCTTGCCCAGCCGGCGGATGTCAAAATGCGGGTACTCATCGCCGGGAGACTGACGTCCCGCGGGCGCGCCCCAACCGGGAACCGTGATGAGCATCCCTCCGGCCTGAACAAAGGCGTTGACCTGCCGGCGCACCGCGCCCGAGGGCGGTTCGCCATCGGTATAAATCACCGCTCGCAGCCCCGCGAGGTCCGCGGCGCTGAGCCTGGATTTCGGCACGATCAGGTATTGCTCGCCGGCCCGGTCGAGGAGGTTGAGGAACTCGTGGCTGAAGAATTCGTTCGAACCTGTGAAGTCGGAGACCACCGCGACGACGGCCCGCGGCGCGTATCGGGACCAGTCATTGTGCTGCGCGAAGAAGCCGGCGGCGCCAGTGATGGTCTTCCAGGTGGTCAGGGCAGCGGAATCCTGCTTCAAAATCCCAGCGGCGAGGGAATCGTCGAGCGTGATGACCCAGCGTCCGCCGCGAGACGCGGCGTCGGCAACCGCGATCAGGTAGGAGCCGGATGTATACCGCGGATCCCCTTTGGGCGGCCCATCCACCCAGACTGAAGATTCCGGATGCAGGGCTGCGGCAAGGCGAACGGCCCAGCCGTTGGAATCGACCCAGGGAACGCCCGTAGGTCCGGCGCCCTCTCCGCCGCTCCCTGCCGCGGCGCGCACGCCGGGCCACTCGCCCTTGATGAGAGCGACTCCGTCAGGGGGCGCGTCCGGATGAACAACGCGGAGGCCGCTCTGTTCGGCAACTGTGCGGATGGGTTCGAACTCGTCGCTGTTATTGATCAGCAGGGTGTCGATGCTCGTGCCCTTCAACAAGGTCAGAGCAGACGGGTTGGTCCAGGTGCCGGGCCACCGCATGGGCGTCCGTGGCGCGTTCATAACCACCACACTGTAACATCCTGCGTCGCATAAGCCCAATGCCCAATTTCCCCTGGACTTGATATGATTCAAACCATGAAACGCAGGCTCTTTTTTCAAACCCTGGCTGCGGCTCCTGCCACCGGCGCACTCCTGGCGCAGCAACCACCCACAGCCCCTCAGAGCCGGGCCGGCCGACCGGCCGGAATCCCCGGCGGATCCATGGAAATTCCTCAACTGGAAACCGCGGCAGTCGACCTCGCGGGTGATCCGGTTCCGCATTTTTTCACAGCCGACCAGTATTCGGCCTTGCGCAAGCTGAGCGATCTTCTTCAACCCGCCATCAACGAGCTGCCAGGAGCGTTGGATTCAAAGGTTCCCGAGTTTCTCGATTTCCTGATCTCCGTTTCTCCGGCCGACCGGCAGCAACTGTATCAAGGTGGGCTCGACGCCCTGAACGCGGCGGCGATGTCCCACGCCAACAAGCCGTTTGCGGACCTGAACGCTTCCGACGCTGCCGCGGTGATGGCGCCGCTCCGCGAGCCATGGACCTACGAGCCGCCTTCGGACCTGCTGGCGCACTTTCTCCGTGACGCCAAACACGACGTCCACACCGCCACGATGAATTCGCGTGAATTCAATAAGGCGGGTGCTGCGGCGGGCGGCGGGCGCCGGTTTGGTGCGCAGGGGTTTTACTGGTTGCCGTTCGAATAGGATGCGGGAGCGAAGATCATGTCTGCAAAGGTATACGACGTTCTGATCATCGGCTCCGGTGCGTCCGGAGGAATGGCCGCCAACATCCTGACCAAAAAAGGAATCGACTGCGTGCTGTTGGATGCCGGCCCGCAAGTGGATTTTCAAAAGGATCGCGAGATGCGGGCGGTCTACGACCTGCCGTATCGCGGCTTCGGCAAGCCGGGCCGTCTGCCGCACGTCCTGCAAGCCAACGAGTTTAATGCCAACCAGTGGGTCGACGAAAAGCAGGTGCCTTACACGCACAGTCCGCAGGAGCCGTACAACTGGGTGAGGGTGCGAATGCTCGGCGGAAAGTCCAACTTCTGGGCCCGCATGTCGTTCCGGCTGAGCGATTACGAATTCAAGGCCAAGGACCATGACGGCTTCGGCGAGAACTGGCCCATCAGTTATGCGGATCTCGCGCCGTTTTATTCCCGTGTGGAACCGATCTTCCGTGTGGTGGGCCGCAAGGAGGGACTGCCGCAACTGCCCGATGGCAACTTCATCGAAGACGATTCGCCGGATAGCGACCTGGTGAAGAAGTTCGCGGCTTCGGCCAAACAGGCGGGGATGACGGTGACCAAGATGCGCCGCGCCACCGGTGTTGGTCCGCTGGCCAGTTCGCTCAACCTGCTGCTGCCGGATGCGGTGGCGAGCGGCAAGCTGACGCTGGTGCCGAACGCGGTGGTCCGCGAGATCACGGTAGATAAGAGCACGGGACGGGTGAACGGCGCCTATTACCACGACAAGCTCTCGGGCCGCGAACTGCACGTGAAGGCGAAGGCGGTGGTCCTCGGGGCGTCGTGTCTCGAAAGCACGCGCATTCTGCTCAATTCGGGGATCGCAAACTCGAGCGGAGTGCTGGGACACTACCTGCACGACCAGTTCTATATCACCAGCAGCGTGATGGCCATCGTTCCCGAGGCGCGGGGCGGCGGCCGGCGCGGCGGCGGGTACATTCCCCGGTTCCGCAACCTGACCAAGGGGGAGAAGCGCAACTTCATCCGCGGCTACGCATTCGATTTCAATATCGGCGGCACGCCCGACCCGAAATATTTCGGAGCCTGGGGCGCGGAGCTGGAAAAGGAGATCGAGCGCACGCGCGGGGCGGCTTTCTCGGCGACGGCGATGGGCGAAGTGCTGCCGCGGTTCGACAACCACGTGACGATCAACAAGGACGTGAAGGACGCGTGGGGCATCCCGGTGCTGAATGTTCAGTGCAAGTACGGCGAGAACGAGTTCAACATGGCCAAGGACGCGGTGGATACGCTGGCGGAGGTGTGCCACAACACCGGTTGGGAAGTGCTGAACAAGAACGACAAGATGTTCCCTCCGGGCTACAGCATTCACGAAGTGGGTACGTGCCGCATGGGGGACGACCCCAAGACCAGCGTCCTCAATAAGTGGAATCAGAGCCACGACATCAGGAACCTTTTTGTGGTGGATGGCAGCAGCTTTGTGACCGCCGGGTCGCAGAACCCGACGATGACCATTCTGTCGCTGTCGATGCGGGCATCGGAGTACCTTGCCGAACAGATACGGGCGGGGAACGTGTGAGGCTGCTGGTCCTTCTGTCACTGGCATGGTTCCTGTGGGCCGCGGATACGCCCGAACAGCCGATTCCGTTCAGTCATAAGCAGCACGTGGGAACCATGAAGCTGCAGTGCAAGATGTGCCATCCGAATCCGGACCCGGGCGAGAGCATGAAGATCGCGCCGGCCTCGACCTGCATGCAGTGCCATTCGGCGATCAAGACCGACAGCCCGGCGATCCAGAAGCTGGCGCAGTATGCGAAGGAAGGGCGCGCCGTGCCGTGGGAGCGGGTCTACCAGATCCCGTCGTACGTGGATTTCAGCCACCGCAAGCACCTGGCGGCTGGAAACACCTGCGACGAATGCCACGGCAAGGTGGCGGAGCGCGACCAGTTGACGCGTGAAGGCGACATCACCATGGGCGGCTGCATGAAATGCCACCAGGCCAAGAAGGTGAGCATCGACTGCAATTTCTGCCACGAGCCGATGTGAGTCGTGGGCGAGCATCCGGCGGCGCATTGAGAGAAAATCTGGTCATGCGCCACTGGCCGCTACTGCTTCTTCTTTGCCTGCCCGCCGCGGGGGCAGAGAAGGCCGCCTATGATAGCAATGGCCGGATCATCGCCATGATTTCGGACGCGGGAGACGTCGGGATCAGCTCGAATTTTGTCGCGGTGCTGCCGAATCATAAGCGGGTTCCCCTGCTGGTGCGCCGCGAAGGAGCGGGCGCGCGGCGGCAGGGAACGGCGCTCGCCTGGTCGTCGGCGTTCACCCTGCCGGACGGCGGACGCGGGCAGATCGAGTGGAAATCGGTGGAGAGCGCCGATGGGATCACGTATTCGAGTGCGGTTACAGCGCAGTCGGCGCTCGATACGGAAGACATCGAGTTCGTGGTGGATTTGCCGCGCAAGATGTTCGCGGACGGCAGCATGTCCACCGGCGGCGCTCCTCCCGTGAAACTGGCGCGCGTGACGACGCCGGTTCTCTTCAGCGGTGAGACGCCGGCCCTGCACTTTGCCGGCCCGGCCGGGGCTCTCGCGTTCGACCTCAGCTTCGACAAGCCGGAGCAGGTTTCGGTTGTAGACCGTTGGGACGCCCAGGGGCGCTCGTTCCAAATCCGCATGCCGATGCTGCGTGGCCTGGTGTCCTCAGGCGCCAGCGCCGCGCTGGCCGCCACGATGCGTCTTACCAACCGTCCCCCGGCGCCCGCGCCGGTTCGATTGACGGTAGATGCCACGAAGGCCCGCTTCCACTTCGACGGTTTCGGCGGCGATTACTGCTGGAACAACCAGTCGCCGGCCGCGGCCTACACGCTGAAGAACCTCAAGCTGGGCTGGGCGCGGACGGAGTTGAAGGCGCAGCAGTGGGACCGCCAGCGCGATAATCCGGGGCCGGAGATCCGCGCCGATCTGGCGGCCATGCAGCGATTCCAGCAGATGGGCGTGCCCTATGTGATCAGCATCTGGTGGCTGCCGGAGCGTTACTATACGGATGCCTACGAGAAACCTCGGTCCGCCCACTTCCGCATCATCGATCCGGAGAAGTGGGACGATCTGCTGGATCTCGTGGGCAGCTACCTGCAGTACGCAAAGAAGGAATACGGGGTGGAGCCGGACCTGTTCTCGTTCAATGAGTCGAACATCGGAATCTACGTAGGGCTGACGCCTGAAACGCACATCGAAGTCATCAAGCGCTTCGGCGCTTACTTCCGCAAGACCGGCCTGAAGACCCGAATGCTGCTGGGCGACGCCACGGGACCGCGCGACACTTACAAATTCGTGCTCGACGCGGCGGCCGATCCCGAAGCGCTGCAATATGTCGGGGCCGTGGCGTTCCACTCCTGGGGCGGAGGCACGCCGGAGCAGTACGCAGCGTGGGGCGAGGTGGCGGAGTGGCTGCACCTGCCGCTGCTGGTGACCGAGCTCGGCGTGGACGCGGCGGCCTATTACACGCGCTCTTACGACAGCTATGATTACGGCCTCCGGGAGGCGCAAATGACCCAGGAACTGCTGGAGTACGCGCACCCGCAAGGCACGCAGTACTGGCAATTCACGAACGATTATTCGCTGGTGCGCACCGGGAGCGACGGAACGGTGGAACCGACAGCGCGCTTCTGGCTGATGAAACAGTTCACGGACCTCACGCCGCATGGCAGCGACGGGCTGGCGTCCGTCTCCGATCAGAAGGACGTGCTGGTGAGCGCATTCCGCAAGGGCGACGCCTATGCGGTGCAAATTTTGAACCTGGGGGCCGGACGCGCCGCCACGGTCGAAGGTCTGCCGGCGGGAGAGTGGCACGTCACCGAGACCACCGAGGACGCGCAGTTCCGGCAGGCGCCGGCAATCCGGACGCCGACTCTGGACCTGCCCGCCCGTTCGCTGGTGACGTTGACCCTGGGGCTGTGAGAACGACAAGGAGACACGAATGAAACTCTGGATGTTGCTGGGAACGGCCGCGCTGCTTGCGGCGCAGTCGGGGACCGCGCCGGTGGGCCTGTTCGAGGGACACGGCGATCTGGGCGTGACGCCGAAGACCGGGTCCATCGGGTACGATGCCGCGACCGGCGAGTACAAGGTCACGGGCGGAGGCGCGAATATCTGGGCCGCCGAAGATGCCATGTTTTTCGCCTGGAAACGGCTGACCGGCGACGTGACCCTCACCGCCGATGTTCACTTTCTCGGCGCCGGTGCAGTGGCCCACCGCAAAGCCGTCCTGATGGTGCGTCAGGATCTCACGCCGGGGTCAGCCTATGCCGATGTGGCGCTGCATGGGAGCGGGCTGACGTCGCTGCAATACCGGCCTACCGCGGGCGCACAGACGCAGGAGATCCAGTCGAAGGTGACGGCGCCGGCGCGCATCCGCATCGTGCGACGCGGCAACCAGTTTACGATCTTCGCGGGGAACGGCGAAGACTTGACCGCGTCGGGGCCGCAGACGGTCGATCTCACCGGGCCCGTGTATGTGGGGATCGGTGTGTGCTCGCACGACGCCAACGTTCTCGAGACCGCCGTGTTTTCGAACGTCCGGCTGGAGCAAAGGCAGCCGGCTCAGCAGTATCGCAGCAAGATCACGATCTACGACATGGCCACGCACTCGACGAGCACGCTGTACCAGGCCGATCAGACAATCGAAGCGCCCAACTGGTCGCGCGACGGCAAGTTCCTGATGGTCAATACCGGCGGCAGCCTCTACAAGCTTCCGCTCACGGGCAAGCCGGAACTGGAGAAGATCGAGCTGGGGCCGGGCGGCTTCCGCTGCAACAACGACCACGATTACTCGTTCGACGGGAAGATGCTGGCATTCTCGGCCTCGACCCCGAACTCGCGTGGTTCACAGGTATGGCTGGCGAAGGCAGATGGATCCGAGGCGAAGCTCATGACGCCGCCATCGCCGAGCTACTTTCACGGCTGGTCGCCGGATGGCCGGTGGCTGGCATTTGTCGGCCAGCGCGCCGGCAAGTTCGAACTCTACCGTGTGCCGGAGACGGGCGGCGCGGAGCAGCGTCTGACTTCCAAGGGCGGCTACGACGACGGACCGGAATACTCGCCCGACGGCAAGTGGATCTATTTCAACTCCAACCGCAGCGGGGGATGGGACATCTGGCGTATGCCGCCCGACGGCGCGGGTGCTGACGACGCAAAGGCCGAACGTGTCACCAGCGACGAGATGGAAGACTGGTTCCCGCACATCTCACCGAACGGGAAGTGGATGCTGGTTTTCTCGTTCCCCCACGGCACGGCCACCCACAACGACAAGATGGATGGCGTGGTCCTGCGGATCGCGCCGCTTCCCGGCAAGAAACTGAAGCCGGTGAAGTTCGAGGAGCTGGTGAAGTTCTACGGAGGTCAGGGCACGATCAATGTGAACTCGTGGTCTCCGGATTCGAAAAAGTTCGCCTATGTGGTCTACGAACCTCTGCCACGCTAGGAGGGCGCTCCCGCTCTTCTTGGCGGTCGCTGCGTTTGCTGCGACGCCTACTCTCGAGATCAAGGTGGATCAGGCCGGCTATTTGCCGGATGCGCCGAAGGTGGCCTTCGTCGTCTCGAAGGATGCCGCCGGCGGTTTCACCATCCGGAAGAGCGCCAACAATGCGGTCGCTTTCCGCGGCAAGCTGAGCGCGGCCGCGAATGACCCGGATTCGGGAGACCGGGTACAGACGGCGGATTTTTCGGCGCTCACGAAGACCGGGAAATATTATCTCGACGTGCCGGGCACCGGACGTAGCTGGGACTTCGAAATCCGCAAAGACGTGTACTCGCCCGTCTACTATCTTGCGATGCGCTCCTACTACGGCCAGCGCTGCGGAACCGCGGTGGATCTCGGCGGCGGCTACAAACACGACGCGTGCCACCTGGAGGGCGCGTACCATGCTTCGTCGGGCAAGAGTGGGCCGCACGTATCGAAGGGCGGCTGGCACGACGCGGGCGATTATGGGCGGTACGTAGTCAATTCCGGCATCACCACCGGTACGCTGCTGTGGGCCTGGGAGATGTTCAGGCCCGGGCTGAAGCTGAACATCCCCGAGACCGGCAACGGCACTCCGGACATGCTCAGCGAAATCAAGTGGAATCTCGACTGGATGCTTACTATGCAGGACGATGACGGCGGCGTGTGGCACAAGCAGACCAGCGAGAAGTTCTGCCCGTTCGTCATGCCGGAAAAGGATACGCTGGTCAGCTACGTGGTGGGTACGGGGAAGGAGCCTTATAAGAGTTCGTGCGCGACGGGCGACCTGGCGGCGGTGGCGGCCATCGGAGCACGCGTCTTCAAGCCCTTCGACGCCGCATATGCGGAGAAGTGCCTGCGGGCGTCGGAGAAGGCATTCCACTGGCTGGAGCAGCATCCGAATGTGACATTCCAGAATCCGCCGGGTGTTTCGACCGGCGCCTACGGCGACCGCAACTGCGCCGATGAGCACCTGTGGGCCGCGGCCGAATTGTGGCGCAGCACAGGCGAGAGGCAGTATGAAGACTATTTCCTTGCTCACTACGGCGAGTTCCGCAGCCAGGTCCGCGCAGTGGGGCCGCAGTCCTGGGCCTCGGTGTCGAACCTGGCGCTGTGGACTTACGTGCTGGGCGGCGGAAAGAACGCCGGGGCGGCCGATGCTATCCGGCAGGATTCGCTCGCGGCGGCGGACCAGATCGTGGAGCGCTCGGCCGCCAATGGCTACCGCATCAGCTTGACCTCGCGCGATTACGTCTGGGGGTCGAACAGCGTCGCGGCGAACTATGGGATGCAGCTCCTTGTCGCCAATGCATTCCGGAAGGATCCGCGATTCGTCGATACCGCGCTCGAGAACCTGCATTACCTGTTGGGGCGAAATACGTTCTCGCTCTCGTGGGTGACCCACGTCGGCGAGCACCCCTACCAGCATCCGCACCACCGTCCGAGCGGCGCCGATACGAATGCGGAGCCGTGGCCGGGGCTGATGTCCGGCGGTCCGAACCGCAACAAGAACCAGGACCCGGCGATGCGCAAACTGCCGGACGGACTGCCGCCCGCGAAGGGTTATCTAGACGACCAGGAAGCGTACTCGGCCAACGAGGTTGCGATCAACTGGAACGCGCCGCTGGTATTCCTGTTGACGGGCGTTCTGCGATAGGCTGTATGATTCTGAGGAGCGATATGACCCGTCAGGACTTCTTGAAACTTTCCGCGGCTGCCGCGCTTGCCGGCGCCTCCGTTTCCGAAGCGCAGCAGAAGGCGAACGCCGATCTCGGCTTTACCGACACGCCGATGCTGCCGAACCTGCCCTATCACGTACACGACCCGGACCGGCCGCATCCCAAGATCGTGACGCCCGCGAACACGCCGTTCGGCCCGCCTTCCGACGCGACGGTGCTGTTCGACGGCAAGGACCTTTCGAAGTGGAACCAGCGCGGGCGCGGTGCGGACCGCGGCAAGATGGCGGACGCGCAGTGGAAGGTCGGCGACGGATACTTCGAGGTGGCGCCGGGCACGGGCGACCTGCTGACGCGCCAGAAGTTCGGCGATTGCCAGCTCCATGTCGAATGGTCGTCACCGGTCGAGGTTCGCGGCACCAGCCAGGCGCGCGGGAACAGCGGCGTGCTGCTGATGAGCCGCTATGAAATCCAGGTGCTCGATATGTGGGACAACAAGACCTACGCCGACGGGCAGGCGGGGGCGATCTACGGGCAGTGGCCCCCGCTGGCGAATCCCGCTCGGCGTCCCGGCGAGTGGAACACGTACGACATCCTCTTCGAGGCGCCGCGGTTCGAAGGTGAAAAGGTGGTCAAGCCGGTCATCTTCACGGTGATCTATAACGGCGTGGTGGTGCAAAATCACAAGGCATCGATGGGGCCGATGGTCTACCGCCAGGTGGCGCACTACACGCCGCACCCGCCCGAAGAGCCGCTCATGCTGCAGGACCATCACAATCCCGTGCGCTACCGGAACATATGGATACGGCCGCTGGGGACATACGACCACCCGGCTTAATGCGCGATGGGAATCCCGGCGAATGGCGGGACGCCTTCGATCGCCACGGTGACCGTCGTGACCGTCTCGGGGACCTCGTACTTCGCCCAGACCTGGATGGTCGATTTCGGATAGATGATGATGAACTCGTTCGCGCGGCCGTTGCGCGATGCGACCGGCTCCTCGTGGTTGTCACGGGCAACCGGGTACTTGACCTGCTTCTGATCGTCCAGCAGGTAGCTGTTCAGGGAGAGCCGGAAGGCATCGAGCGGCCCGGTGGCCTCTGAGGTCAGCCGGCGCGTTTCCCCGGTTTCATTGCGATAGCGCCAGCGGGCTATGACTACGGTTGGTGAGTCGCGCTTGAGCTCGAGAAGCTCGACTTTCGCTCCGCTTAGGGTGTGCTCTCCCGAGGCGAGCACACGGTCCGCCGCGGCGGCGCAGAATGGCAAGGCCAGCGCCAGTATCCCTATCCTTTGCGCCCGATGTGGCATTCGAACGCCTCCTTATTGGGTGGGAGTATAGCAGAAGACCGCGCGGAACGTGGAATACTGTCGATATATGCTATTTCGATGCTATCTGATAGCAGCACTGTTCGCGGCGCCGCTCCTTTCCCAGGCCGAGGCGGATTGGAGCCGGCCGTTTCCGCCGCATCACATCGTTGGCAACGTCTACTATGTCGGCACCGAGGGCCTGGCGGCCTACCTGGTTACGACTCCGCAGGGGAACATTTTGATCAACAGCGGTCTCGAAAGCTCGGTGCCGCTGATTCGTGCGAGCATCGAAAAGCTCGGATTCCGGTTTCACGACGTCAAGATCCTGCTGATCAGCCACGCGCACTGGGATCATTGCGCGGGCAGCGCGCTCGTGAAGGAGTTGACGGGCGCCAAGTACATGGTGATGGATGCCGACGTGCCGGTGATCGAAACCGGGGGCCGCAGCGATTTCCATTATGGCCATTCGCCGGAGACATTGTACAAGCCGGTGAAGGTGGACCGCGTGCTGCACGACGGCGACCAGGTGACGCTGGGCGGGACCGTGCTGGTGGCACACCTGACCCCGGGCCATACCAAAGGCTGCACCACCTGGACGATGAAGGAATCCCAAGGTGGCCGGACCTATAACGTCGTGATCGTCGGGAGTCCGAATGTGAATTCCGGGTACAAGCTGGTGAACAACGCGGCTTATCCCGGCATCGCTGCCGATTACGAGCGGACGTTCCGCGTCTTGAACGCGCTCGACTGTGACGTGTTTCTGGGGGCGCACGGGAGCTACTACGGGATGGAAGAGAAATATGCGCGGATCAAAAAGGGTGGCAATCCGTTCATAGATCCGGAAGGCTACCGGAAGTACGTTGCCGAACGGGAGCGCGCCTTCCGGACGGAACTTGCGCGGCAAGTGGGGCAGGCCTCCCGGCCTGCCCGTTGACTCAGCGCGGCATCAGTTTGATGGGGCCCAGGAGGCCGTAGGGCAGCGGCATGACCGAGGCCATATCCTGGGCCTGGAAGCGCTCGCCGTATTTCGCGTTGAGCGCCTTGTAGTCGGGAAGCGGTCCTTTCGCCATCTCGTTCAGCGCGGTGTTCGCCACCTCGACCTTGATGGTGTTGACGCCGGGGACAAGCAGAGCCGTGACGTTTACCTCGTAAGGGGCGCACCAGACAGAGCCGGCACGCTTCCCGTTCACGTACACGACGGCGGCCTCGCGTACCGGACCTTCCAACATGGCGCGCATCCCGGCGCCGTCGCGGCGGCCCTGCACGGTGACAGGGGTGCCTTCCCCGAAGTTCAGGTAGACCTGGTGGCCTTTCAGGCCGGGAACGCTCAGGGTTTTCTCATAGGTCAGGATGCCGGAGAAGTACTTGTCTGTGCCGGCGGGTGACACCTTCCACCCGGTGCTGATGTCGATGGGTTCGCCGGGCGACGGTGCAGGCGCGGCTGGAACGTGATCCTTCGAGAAGACCACTACGCGCGATTCATAGGGCGCCAGGTTGAGATCGAGGGTGCTGCCGCCGGCCCTCACGGCGGCGCCGGTGAACGGGTCCCAGAAGGCGGAGTCGAGGCCCTTGATGCGAAACGTGGCCTGCGTGCGGATTGGATGGTTGCTGGTGTTCGCGAGGAAGTAGATGTCGGCGTAATCGAGCTTGCGGTGGATAAAGCCGATCTCGGGCGCGGCGGCCAGATCGGCTGCGAGGGCCGCGTGCATCGCCTCGCCCAACTTCGATTCGTCGGCGATGACGCGGAGATCTTTCGCGAGCGCCTGAATCTTCGGGGTGTCGGCCGCGGCCTCCATCAGGCCCGGGGCCAGGGAGGGCGCGCGGCGGGTGGCCATCACGGTGCCTCCCTTCTTGGCCCACTCGGCGATCTTCTGCATCGTGGCGAGCGGGATGCGCTCCACGTTGGGCAGGATCAGAATGCGCTGCGGAATCCCGGTCTTGGCGATCGCGCCATCGT
Organism: Bryobacterales bacterium; assembly: GCA_963778675.1. Classification (GTDB taxonomy): domain Bacteria; phylum Acidobacteriota; class Terriglobia; order Bryobacterales; family Bryobacteraceae; genus CAWCDJ01. Next base: position 722,489 of record CAVZVI010000011.1, on the reverse strand, counting down.
CGATGAAATCGAAGTTGTACCCGGCATTGAGGATAGCCGGGATCACGTCAGGGCCGAGGAGTCCGTCCATGGCCTGGTTGACTGAGTCGTGGCCGAGGGTGAAGCCGGCGAACGCGTCGGCGGTGGGCAGGTAGAGGGCCACGTCGTTATCCGGCTTGCCCTGGCGCAGAAGAAAACTCACGCGCTGCATGTAGGCGGCCACATCCGGCATCACCAGCCACCAGGGGTTGTGATTATTCAGCACCGCGGCCGCGTAGAAGCGCCAGCCGGGCTCGCCGGCTTGGGGAGGCGAGTAGGGCCAGCCATGACCCACGAGTTGATTGATGCCCTGCAGGAAGTGGATATCGGCCTCGGCCTTCATGTCGAGGGGCGTAGCGCGGAAGACCGGGGAGTGCAGCCAGGTCCATGTTTCCGACGAGGTGATGGTGCGGCCATAGAGATGGTTGGTGGACGCGGCCCAGCGGGACGTGGAGAAGCGGCGCCATTGGGTGCCCTCGCCTTCCGCCCAGTCCACCAGCGAGCCGCTGGAAAGAGTGACAGGCGGAATACCGTACGTCTGCGAGCGGAATTTCGTGCCGTGTTGATGGGCCCATGCGGTGATCGGTTTCAGATAGTTCTCTTCGCACAATTCACTCAAGGTGAGGCCCCAATCATGACGAATGGCCTTGGTTTTCTCACCGATATCGCCAGCCAGGGCCGGGAGATAAGGCGTCAGATCGTAGCCGCGGAGTTTCCGGAACTGTTCGAGGAAGCCGGGCGTCCAATCGGCGTTGTAGACCTCCAGGCTGTCGCTGAATATCGTCTCCGGGACGTTCTTGCCCACAGCAGAAAGAAGCTTTTCGCCGACCTTGCTGAGATGCGTGTCGATGGCGGCGCGGCTGTAGTGATCGAGCACCCATCCTTCGGCGCCTACCGCGGGCCGCTTCACGGTCTGGTGCGTGCGGCTGCAGATGAAGAAAAGTACACGGCCATCCGCGCCCGCGGGCAGGCGGACCGACGAGCCGTCCACGGCGAGCTGCTTGTTATCGAAGAAGGCGGCGATGAACTTCTCGCCCTCGTTGATTCCGGGGAGGGGAAGGGATGTCGCGCCGGCCGGGACCGGCACGCGATCAACCCGCAGGCGGGCCGAGGCTTCTGTGATCGGTATGTGCGGCCCGCCAAATGGCCAGCCGCTGCCTAGTGTAAGTTGAAAGCGCAGCCCGATCTCTTTGGCTTTTTCCGCGGTGAATTTGAGGTCGCTCAGGAACTCGTCGGAGAGGTAGGGGAAGTTGTGGTCCAACTCCAGAGGGTAGGTCGGCTGCACCTCGAAACCGCCGATACCGCCCTGTTTCATGGCGCGCATCTCGCGCTCGAGTTCCGGCTTTACGACGGCGGGACCGAACCACCACCAGCGGACCATCATGCGGGCGTCGTCGGGCGGGTGCTCGAACGCTTGCCGCAGCGCGCTAATGTTCGCCGGTGCGGCGGCCGTCAACAGGCATCCCGCGGCGAACACGGTAAGGACGGTACACCACCAGATTCGAAGACGCATTTGGCCCCATCATATTCGATCGCGCCCGCTGCGTGGAATGGTTGACGCCGCGAGCGTTTCGCGCAAACCTGATCTCATGCCTCGCTACGCATTCAAACTACGCATCAAAGCCGGCGCCATCGAGGAGTACGAGCGGGAGCACCAGCGAGTCTGGCCGGAGCTGTTGGCGAAACTCAAGGAGGTTGGCATCTCCGACTATTCGATCTTCCGCCGCGGCCAGGACCTGGTATTGACGCTGCGGGTCGACGATTTCGACAGAGCATGGGACGAGTTGGATCGAGACCCGGTCAACCAGCGCTGGCAGCAGTTCATGAGCCGGCTGTTCGAGCCAGTGCCGGATCTGGAACCCGGCGAGCGATTCGCGATGATGAAAGAAGTGTTCCGCCTCGATTGATATATACTGATCCCGATCGGACCGCCAGAGTGTTCCGTGTGCTTCGAGGGGAGCAATGAGGGTTCATTGGAAGAAAGTAGTGCTGTCTCTGTTGGTTGCGGCTTTGCCTGCCATGGCGCAGGCTCCGGCACCGCCCCAGGCGGGTGGCCGCGGAGGCCGCGGAGGCCGGCGCCCATCGGCCTACCCGGAGCATCCTCCGGCGGACCCGGCGGTGGTCGCGCGCGGCAAGGCGATCTTCGGCGTGAACTGCGCGTTCTGCCACGGTTCCGACGCCCGGGGCGGCGAGGGCGGGCCGAACCTGCTGCGCTCCGAGTTGGTGCTCAACGATAGATCGGGCGAGTTGATCATGCCGGTGGTTCAGAACGGCCGGCCGGATCGCGGCATGCCGAAGATCGACCTCAACGCTGCGCAGATCCAGGACGTTGCGGCATACATACACAGCTTCCGGGTTGGCGGTTATGATGTTTCGCGCATGCCGCCGCCGAGCATCCTGATAGGCGACCCCAAGGCTGGCGAGGCATACTTCCAGTCCAGGTGCGCCTCATGCCACTCGGTGACCGGCGATCTGAAGGGTCTCGGCGCCAAGATCGAAGATCCGAAAATACTGCAGAACACGTGGCTGATGCCGGGCGGCGGACGCGGCGGCCGTGGTCCCGAGCTGCATGTGCCGCCCGCCACCGTGACTGTCACCACCACATCCGGCCAGAGGACCGACGGAAGGCTGCTGCGTATCGACGACTTTTACGTAAGCCTCACCGATGCGTCCGGCGCCGAGCGCACGTTCCGGCTCGGCGGAGGGACGACGGCACAAATTCACGACCCGCTGGAGCCGCACAAGGAACTGCTCCCGAAGTATACCGACAAAGACATTCACGATGTGACCGCCTACCTGGTGACGCTGAAATGAGACCGATCCATAAGCTGCTGCTGGCAACCTCCATCTGTTTGCTGCCCGCGACCGGGGCGGCGCAGATGCTCGATCCCTCGCTTCTGCTGAAACCGCTGGGCGAATCGTGGCCTACATACAACGGCGATTACACGGGCAAGCGGTACAGCTCGCTCACCCAGATCAACCAGTCGAACGTCAAGGACCTGACGCTGGCCTGGGCCAGCCGCCTGACTGCAGGCCCGGGCAACCAGGGTGGCCGCGGGGGCCGGTTCGGCGGAGCCGCTGCGCCCACCATCATCGGCGGCGAGGGTGCCGGCGACATGAACACCACCGGCTTCGGCGGCGGAACCAGCGTCAAGGCGTCGATCCTCGAAGTGAATGGGATTCTCTATGTGTCAACGCCCGACAATGCGTGGGCTGTGGACGCGCGCGAGGGGCGCGAGCTCTGGCACTACTTCTGGAAGACCAGGGGCGGCACGCATATCGGCAACCGCGGGCTCGGCATGTGGGGCGACTGGCTCTATATGGAGACTCCCGACGATTACCTGGTCTGCCTGGACGCCAAGACCGGCAAGGAGAAGTGGCACGTCGAAATCGCCGACTTCAACCAGCAGTACTTCTCCACGATGGCGCCCATCGTGGTGGGCAACCACATCCTCGTGGGCACAGGCGACGACCTCGATGCGCCGGGGTTCCTGCAGGCGCGCGACCCGGAAACCGGAGCCCTGCAATGGAAGTGGTACACGGTGCCGATGCAGAAGGGCGACCCGGGCGCGGACACCTGGGGCAGCATCGACAGCGCGCGGCACGGTGGCGGCAACGTTTGGATTCCGGGGGCCTACGATCCGGAAACGCACCTGTACATCTTCGGCACCGGTAACCCCTCCCCGGCTTACACCAACCCGCCGGGGCGCAATGGCGACAACCTGTATACCTGCTCCATCGTGGCGCTCAACGTCGACACCGGCAAAATGCAATGGTATTTCCAGACTTCGCCCCACGACACACACGATTGGGATTCCACCGAGACCCCCATCCTGGTGGATGCCGATTTCAACGGCAAGCCGCGCAAGCTGGTGCTGCACGCCAGCCGCAACGGCTATTACTTCACGCTCGACCGGTTGACCGGCGAGCGGCTGGTGACGAGCAAGTACTCCGACGCGGTCAACTGGGCGAAGGGGATCAACGCGAAGGGCCAGCCGGAGCGGAATCCGGAGAAGGATTCCACGGTGGCCGGGTCGCTGGTCTCGCCGAATAATGGCGGCGCCACGAACTGGCCGCCTCCGGCGTACAGTCCGGACACGGGCCTGTTCTATGTTCCTTCGAACGATGCTTACGCCATGTACTACCTGACCGAGACCGATCCGCGCGGCGCCATGGGGCTGGGCGGCAAGGAAGAGGACGGCCTGGTATCGCTGGGCAGCTACCTGACGGCGATCGATTACCAGACCGGGAAGGTCGCGTGGAGGCACCGGTATCCCGGCACGAGCGGCAACCTGGCGGCGGGCCTCTTGACCACCGCCGGCAAGCTGCTGTTCGCCGGGGACATCGCGGGAAACCTGATCGCCTACGATCCGGCCAACGGAAAAATCCTGTGGCACAGCCACGTAGGACAGGTGACCAATGCGCCCGAGACGTACATGCTGGACGGACATCAGTATCTGCTGACGGCCGCTGGCGACACGCTGTATTCATTCACGCTGTACTGAGGCCCATCTGCGGCGGGCGCAGCGATTTTGCTTCTTCATTGCCGTTACTTCCGCTATTGGCTCGTAACTCGAAGCCCGCCGCGAAACGTCACAAGAGCATGAGGGGAATGTCACTGGTTTTATTCGCTCTGGCCATCGCCGCGCCGGCCCAGACTCCGGCCGAGCGCCTGGCCCGCTGGAAACCGGTCGAGATGCCGTTTCACGCGGAGGGTCTCTCGGCGAAAGAGCGTCAGATGGTCGAGAAGCTGGTAGACGCGTCCCGCCTTCTGAACGACGTCTACTGGCGGCAGAGCGACCGCGCCGGCCTGGCGCTCTACAAGTCGACGCGCGACGAAACGCTGCGCCGCCTGTTTGCCATCATGGGCAGCCGGTGGGATCTCCTCGACGAAAACCGCCCGTTCATCGGCAAGGAACCCATGCCGCCGGGGCACGACCTCTATCCTCACGATCTGACGCGAGCCCGCCTCGACCAGTACCTGAAACTGCACCCGGAGGACAAGGCCGCGATCTACAACCCCTATACGGTGGTGAAATGGCGGGGCGATCGCCTCATCGGAGTGCCGTACCACGAGGAGTTCCGCGAATTCCTCGAGCCCATGGCCAAAGATCTGCGCGAGGCCGCGGCGCTGAGCAGCGACGCGGCCTTCGCTAAGTTCCTGCGTCTGCGCGCCGATGCGCTCCTGACCGATAACTACTATCCGAGCGACCTCGCCTGGCTGGACCTCAACAACCCGAAATTCGATGTGATTTTCGCGCCGTACGAGACCTACCTGGACGATTTTCTGGGCGTCAAGACCTCTTACGGCGCCTCCATCCTGATCCGCAATGAAGAGGAGAGCCGCAAACTCGCGGTCTACCAGAAGTACGTCCCTGAAATTCAGGACGCCCTGCCGGTCGATGCCGCCGACCGCCCGTCGAAGCGCGGCCACCTGACTCCCATGGAGGTGATGGACGCTCCCTACCGCGCCGGCGACCTCCGCTACGGCTACCAGGCTGTGGCCGATAACCTCCCCAACGACCCTCGCATTCACCAGGAGAAGGGCACCAAGAAGATCTTCTTCAAGAACTTCATGGACGCGCGGGTGCAGTACGTCATCGTGCCCGTCGCCGCGAAGATGATGGAGAAAGACCAGGCCGCCGAAGTGAGCGGCGAGGGCTACATGGCCGGAACGCTGCTGCACGAGATCTCACACGGCCTGGGTCCGGCCTTTGCGCGCGTGGGCGGACGGCAGGTCGATATCCGCGAGGCCATCGGACCGGCCTATTCGGGACTCGAAGAGGCCAAGGCGGATGTGGTCGGAATGTTCGGTCTCGCCTGGCTCATGGATCACGGCGCGCTCCCGAAGTCGAGCAGCCGCGAGTATTACGCCTCTTACGTGGCGGGCCTCTTCCGCACTCTGCGCTTCGGCACTGGGGAGGCCCACGGGCGGGCTGAGATGATGGAGTTCAATTACCTGCTGGAAAACAGAGCGATCCAAGAGGTGAAGGGCCGCTACCGGGTCGATTTCGCCCGGATACCGGGCACACTGGCCCAACTCGCGAAGATCCTGCTCGAGATCGAAGCCACCGGCGACCGCTCCCGAGCCGAAGCCTGGTTTGCGAAGTACGACCGGATGCCCGCGCCGTTGACCGCAGCTCTGGCAGCGACGAAATCCATCCCCGTGGATGTCGAGCCGGTCTTTGCTTTCCCGGACGACGTGCGCTGACCGCGGCTATTCGTGGCTCCACACCCAGTTCATCGAAACTAGAAACCGAGACCAAGACCAAGGTTCCGAACTGGGTGGGACCTACTCGAGGCCGGCTCGCTTCAGCATGGCGCGAAACTGCGACTCCGTCCGCATGTCGATGGACTGGGCGGCCAGTTTCCCCTGCCGGTCGAACACGAAGCTCTTCGGAATCCCTTCCACCTGGAAAGCGGCGCTCACCTTCTTGCCGGGATCGAGCAGGATCGGGAAGGTATAGCCCTTTCCCTGCAGGAATGGTTCGACTACAGCGCGTTCCTCGTCGGAAACCGCCAGCACCACGAACCCCTGCTTGCCGAACGCCTGGTAGAGCTTCTCGAGGTCGGGCATTTCTTTGCGGCAGGGCGGGCACCAGGTGGCCCAAAAGTTGAGCAGCACGACTTTGCCGAGCAGCCCGTCGAGGGAATAAGACTTGCCGTCGAGCGCCGTCAGGCTGAACCCGGTTTCCTGAAGAATGTCATCGCGCAGCTCGAGCAGAGCGGTCGCGGCGTCCAGCGAAGGAGCGCTGATGGGCGGCGGCACGTGTTCGTAGCGGATCAGCTTCGCCAGTTCCACGTAGCCGGAAGCGCCGGCGTTGGTCTCGCCCAACGCTTCGCCGAGCGCGGCCGAGACGGCCGTGAGCGCCTGCATGCCCAGGTCCCCCTCGGTTGAGAGATTGCAGAGGCTCAACGCGGCGCTCAGCTTCGGCGCGCCGCCGGGCAGTCCGCGGATTTCGCCGGCGAGCGCCATTGCCAGCTGGGCGCGGTCGGCGTCGGTCGCGAGACCTCGCATCTGCGACATGCGCCGGCGGATCCCGGCGAGCTGCGGGGGCACCTCGCCGGCAAAACGGCGTGGCGCCTGGCGTACCGGCGCGGCTTGAAAGGGTTTCGCCATCTCCGGGTACTTCCGTTCCAGCGCTTGTGCGGCTAGCTGGCGGAATTCACTCGCAACCGGTTCGCGCAACTGGCCGGTCAGTTCTTCCATTCGGGCCGCAGCCTGGCGGACACTACCGGCATCCGCCGCCAGGCCGGCGGCGGAAAGACAAACGATCAGGGCGAAACAGCGGGAAATCACGGATTGGCTCCTACGCCGGGAGTATAGCACCCGCGGCGGCGCCGCCTAGTGCTGGACCGTGATCAAAGTGCCGTCGGGCGAGGTGACGCCGCCGATCGATATCGATACCGGCAGGTCGCCGTCGGGTGCTGTTGCCGGCACCACAACATTGAACTGATAGACGCCGGTGCCGGTCAATCCGGAATACACGACGGTTGCGTTGGTACCGCCAATGCTGACAGTTGGAGTGGCGATCAGCGGCGCGGGCGTCGTGACCACTTGGCCATCGGGAATCGCCGGGTCTGTCGCGCCGAAGCCGGTGCCGAACATGACGACGGTTTCCCCGGGTTGAGCCGGCTTGCTGTTGTTCGGGACGAGAGTGGTAGGGCCGACGATCGTCTTGTTGTCGGAATGCAGGGTCGCGACGTACTTGCCGCCCAGCAGGAAAAACGACGGGGCGACCGTCTGGGTTTTCACGTCAGTCGAGGCGCTGGCGAGGCCGTCATTGGAGACTACCACCTGAACGGTTGTCCCGGCAGGTATCGACGCGGGCGTCAGGAAATTGATCTGCTTCGCGCTGATGAACGAGAGATACGCGGGAACCCCGTTGACGGTGACTGTTACGTTGCTGAGCGAGGTGGGCAGCTTTCCCCCGGCCAGGTCGGCGGTAGTCCAAGCCCTGGTGACTGCGGAAAGCGCGGCGCCATAGATGCTGACCCAGCTATTGGGGGAGATTCCGGCGGCCGGCGTACCGGCGCTGACGATGGAAGCGGTCGAGATCACCGGGTTGGCCTGAATGCTGCCGAACAAGCCGTGCTGCTGCGAAGAAGGCCCCGCGGCGAAGTAGAGCGTGTTGATATCGCCGCCGCTGCCGCCGTTGCCGAACTGCAAGCCCCAAAGCCCGGGAATCCGGATATTGTTGCCGTTCTGGTCCTGCAGGGTGCCCAGGTACATGCCGCTGGTCGCGTCGAAGGCGTTGATCAGGCCGTCGCCAAAGTTGCCTACCAGCAAGGCGCCGGCATACTTGCCGAAGGTCGCGGGCGCGATCTGGATCCCCCAGGGCGAATTGAGCTGGTTGCCCGATACCAGGTGCTGCAACAGGCCGCCGCTGGTGTCGTAGACGTCCACGTAGCCGTTGCCCGCACCGGGCACGTCGAGTTTCTTGTCGGCGTCCTGCTTGGCGTAGGTGACATACAGCTTGCCCCCCAGGTTCTGAATGTTGAAGGGCGCGAATCCCGCGGGAATGGCCGGGTCGGCGAACGCGCCCGCGAGCGAGACCGGTTTGAAGCTGCCGTCGAACACGTCGATCGTGCCGCTGTGGAAGTTGGCGGCGTAAAGCTGCGGGCTCGTGCCGGTCGCGACGATCGCCAGTCCCTTGTAGACCGCGCCGGCTGCCGAGTTGTCAACCGTCATCTGGGCGTGCGTGGCGTCGACGGCGTTGGCCCAACCGGAGATGGTGCCGCCCTCGGTCGCGAAAATGAAGCTGGCTGCGCGGGTGGTGGTAGTCCCGATGGTGAATGCGGTCGAGCTGTTGAACACGATGCCCGTGCAGGCGGTGTTGCCGCCGGTCGCGGATGGAGGAATGATGGCCTTGGTGGCGCTGACCGAGAACGTGGTGGCGCTCGCGATGTAAACCGTGGAGAGGCCCGTGCCCGCATCGCACAACCAAAACGGACTGGTTCCGCTGATGGCAATTCCCCAGGCGTTGACCATGTTGGGATCGGTGAAATCGGCGACGCCTGCCGTATCCGCTACCAGGTTGTGCACCAGGTAGCCCGTGGCGGCATGCAGCGAGTGGGCAGCAAACACGCAAGTCAGAATGCCGATCGTTAACAGATGTCCGGAGCGGCTCATGAATCTCTCCTTCGGTCTTTCGGCTCAAATATAACGCCGGATATAGAGTCGAAGATGTTAATTTCGAAGGGCCTCGGGAATGCGCCTTGCCCAACTATAATGAAAGGTTATGTTCTTTCGCCGAGAGCGACCTCAAAATCCCACCTTCTCCGAACGCCTCGATCAACTTCGACAGGCCGGCTTTACCGTAGCCTCGCTGGCAGGTGGAGTAGTTCGCGTGAGCCGCGCCAATTGTGCAGTAGACCTGAAGGAAGACGCCGATTCCGTACGGGCCATGAACCGCGCCGGAATCCTGCTGGGCGACGACATCGCGGTGCTGGTGGATGGGGGCTTTCAGAAGTTTTTCCGCGCTCCCTCGGGAAAGGTCAAGCCCGCCACGGCGGACGAGTTGAAGGCACTTCACGATTTCGAAGAGGATCTTCGGGAACGGCTGGGGCAGGAGAGTCTTTACAACGAGGCGCTCGGAACGGTTTCCACCTTCTACCTCTATGATCGAGTGAAGGATCGCGACCGCGGCGTGCCGAAGCGGGTCTGGGAGTAACTTACTTCTTCGCGGCCGGCGGCTGCCGGCGCACCTGTTCGAAGTACTGTTCCACGTAGCCTTGCAACGCCACCGGGACCTCGTCCCGGTTGATCTCAGCGCCGCCCTGTGAGTGCTGCGAGCCGCGCTGCGCGTAAGGCGTGTGCAGCGCCTGGCTCGTGCTCTGCACCTCCACGGTCGTCTCGCCGGAGATGTTGGACGCACGCTTGCCGATGATCTCGCTGATTTTTCCCATGGCGGCAAGCTGCTCGGCCTGCCGGATGCTCTTGTCGCCGTCCTGGCTGCCCACGCCGCTACCCGGCTGTTTGCTGGCCTGCTGGGAATCGTTCTTGCCGGTGCCTTTGCCCTGCGGATCCGGAGAGTTCTCCGCCTGGTCGCCGGACTGCCCTTCCTGTTCGCCCGCCTGCTGTCCGCTGGATTGCTGCTGGCCGTTCTTCGCGGATTGCTGCTTGCTGCCACTCTGCTGGCCGTTGCCTTGCTTGCTGCTCTGCTCCGTCGATGGCTGCTGGCCTCCGGATTGGTTGGACTGCGGCTTCATACGCGAGAGCAGGTTCTGCATGGCGTCCTTCACCTTGCTCAACAGGCTGGAGTTGTCGGAGTTCGTGTCCTGTCGAGACGCCGAATCCTGCCGGGACCCTTTGGGATTTCCCGCCTTGCTGCTTTGCTGCGAAGCATCTTCGCCGGATTCGTCTCCCGGTTGCCCGTCCTGGTCCTCTGACTTGCTGCGATCGGCCTGCTCTTGATTCGACTGGTTCTCGGCGCTGCTTTTCTTGTCGCCTTTGCCGGCCTGCGAGTCGCGCGGCAGTTCCGATGCGGCCTCGGGATCCGAATCCGGCTGGTCCGCCTGCTGTTCGGCATCGAGCGACGTCTCGTCATTCTGCTCCTGCTGCTGGGCCTGCGGGGGAAGACTGCGGCGGTTGTTGCGGGCCTCCTTCGTGCGCTCCGGGAATCCGAAGGTCTGCTGCAGGATGCGGGCCAGCGGCGGCCGGATATCCAGTGAACGGTTCAACCCATAGCGGAGCGCGAAAAGACTCGATGCCACCAGCACCAGCGCGGCCATCAGGTATGCGGTCCGTGGCATGGTGTAAGGTACCGCCTGCCGTGCGTCCACCGACTTGGCCGCTCGTTCGGCCGCTTCGAACTGCAGCCTGCGCACCTCCGTGTGGGCGGCCGGTGCCCGTGGACTCTGGAAGAAGAACGCGGTTGAGAGGGCGTCCGCCAGCCCAAGGCGGTGGTCGATCAGTTGTGCGACCGCGTAAAGAGAGGGCAGCTTCCGGCGAGCCAGGTAGAATCCGGCTGCCGCGGCGCAAAGGGGGATCAGAACGAGCCATTGCCATTCCAGGATCTGCGTGCCGAACAGCAGCAGCAGGATAAAAGCGGCCATGGCCACACTGACCGCGTTGGCGCCTTGCGATAACAGCTCGTTACAGAATAGACGCCGCCTCGCCCGACGGACTAGTGTGAACACAGTCCTCCCTCTCGCAGAATCGCACCACTCGCCGGAGGGCGTCTTCGAGGGCCTTCCAGCCTCGGAATAGTCTTAATACTATCACTTTTCACAGTTCCCGGCCCTTCTCCGGTCTTGCACCCTGTCGCCGTCTCTTGCAACTGGTTCACCGAATCGGACGGGCCAGCGTACAATAGGGGTTGGATCGCACTCCCTTGAATCAACCTATTCGCGTTTTGATCGTCGATGACGAAGCCAGCCAGCGGAGCGGTTTGGCTGCCATGGTTTCGGCTTGGGGGATGACCGCGGCCACTGCGGCGGAGGGCAACGAAGCGCTGGTCAAGCTGTCCGAATTCCCTGCCGACGTGATCATTACCGATCTCAACATGCCGGGCATGGATGGCTTTGTCTTCCTGGAGCGCCTGCGCGATTCCGGAGAAATGCCGCCCACCATAGTCCTTACGGCCTACGGGAACATCGAGACCGCCGTGAAGACCGTGCATGAGCTGGGCGCCTACTGGTTCCTCGAGAAGCCCATACAGCCGGGCACCATGGAGGTGCTGATTCGCCGCGCCGGCAGCCACGCCGGGCTGCGCGCCGAAAAGCGCGTCCTCGAGCGCCAGCTCAGCTACAAGGGCTCGCTCGGAGAAATGGTGGGCACTTCGCAGAAGATGCAGGAGATCTTCACCATCCTCCAGCAGGCGGGGCCGAGCAAAGCTTGCGTGCTGATTACCGGCGAGAGTGGAACCGGCAAGGAGCTGGTGGCGCGCACGGTGCACACCCTGAGTCCGCGGCGCCAGGGGCCGTTTATCGCGATCAACTGCGCGGCGCTGCCGGAGACCCTGATCGAGAGTGAGCTGTTCGGGCACGAAAAAGGATCGTTCACCGGGGCTTCGGAGCGGCGCGCCGGGTGCTTCGAACTGGCCCAGCATGGCACCCTGCTGCTGGACGAAATCGGCGAGATGCCGATGCAGACGCAGGCCAAACTGCTGCGCATTCTGGAAGACTCCAAGGTGCGCCGGTTGGGCGGCCGCACCGAATTCGAGGTAGACGTCAGGGTGGTGGCCGCCACCAACAAGGTCCCCGAAGATGCGGTTCACGATGGGCACCTTCGCGAAGACCTGTTCTACCGCTTGAACGTCTTCCACATTCACCTGCCGCCGCTGCGCGAACGGAAGGATGACGTGCAGGCGATTGCCGAGGCGTTGCTGGGCGACCTGAACCGTAAGCACGAGTGCCGGGTCAGCGACATTTCGCCTGCCGTCCTCGAATCCTTGAAACGGCACCAGTGGCCCGGCAACGTCCGCGAACTGCGCAACATTTTGGAGCGCGCCGTGATTCTGGCGGGCGAAGGAACCATCGAGGTTCGCCACCTGCCGGGCTTTTTACAGCCCCGGTCCCAGTTGGCGCCCGTCGAAACGGGGACCAGCGACCATTCGCAGGCACTTCAGGCCGAAGAAAACGGCGCGATCAAGTTTCAGGTCGGTACTACGGTCGAGGAGGCCGAAAAGGGCCTGATTCTGCGGACGCTGGAACACACCAAGAACAACAAGACGAGAGCCGCCGAGATTCTCGGAATCAGCCTCAAGACCCTACATAACAAATTGAAGGAATACGGAGCCAGCCGGGAGTAAGCCGCGTCTAGCGCCCGGTGTGCAGGTTGTTGTGAATGGCGTATAGCGCCAGTTCCAGCCGGTCGGAAACGCCCAACTTGTCGAAGATGTTGTGCAGGTGGTTCTTCACCGTCTGCTCGCTAATGAACATCTTCTCGGCCATTTCCTTGTTCTTGAAGCCTTGGGCCACCAGGGCCACGATTTCCCGTTCGCGCTGGCTGAGCGGCGAGCGCTCGCGATCTCGCGGCGCGGATTGCATCGGCGGAGGCGGAGCCTCTTCGGCTGCGACGAACTGACGGATCACTGCCGCGGTAGTATGCGAATCCAGCCAGATTTCTCCCGCATGGACTTTGCGGATGCTCTTAATCAGAAGTTCCGTGGCTGTCTGTTTTAGAACAATTCCCGAGGTGCCGAGCTTCATCGCCTGCACGAACTCGTTCTTGTCGTCAGAAGCCGTCAGGACGATGACCCTGGTCTTGTTGCGCGCCGTTTGCAGACGCTGCAGGGTCGTCAGGCCGTCCAGTCCCGGCATCTTCAGGTCGAGCAAAAGGATGTCAGGCTCCATCTGCTGCAGGATATCGAGCACCTGGCGACCGTCCTGTGCCTGGGCGACTACTTCGAAATCGTCCTCCAGGGCCAGCAACTTGCAGAGACCATCCCGGAAGATCGGATGATCGTCCGCAACGACAATTCGAATTTTCGGTCTAGTCTCCGTATCGATACCCGACGCGGTGGCGTTGTTCTCGGACATACACTCCCCGCTACTGGATCTCATTGTAGAGTTCTAATGGTACCAAGTCAAATGTCCCGGCGCATCCTGCCCCCGACGGGGGTGAAAGTTCCATGTCCTTTTGCCTCATATCATTTGGTAAGGTTAAGAGAATATGAGCGAAGAATTGGCCGAAGTTGATTTTCAAAGGTTCTGGCGCAGACTGCAACAACTTGGGCTCAATGCTTATGAGTCGCGCTCCTATCTAGTCCTTTTGGGCCATCCTAAATTCAAGGCGCTGGAACTCGCGGCGCGCGCGCATGTACCCCGGCAAAAAATTTACGAAGTGCTGGACAGCCTGGTAGAGAAGGGCTTCGCCCAAGTCGTGCAGGAGAAGACCAAGCTGTTTTCCGCCGTCGAGCCGAGCCTGGCGATTCCCGGCTACCTCGGCCGGAAGCGTCAGATGCTGGAGCAGGAACTCACCGATAACGGCCGTGCCGGGTCGGGCCTCATCGATGATCTGAAGGCGCTCTATTCGGAAGGGCAGGGAGGCCGCGGTACCCTGGATTTCCTTCGTATTGTGACCGAACCCGCACAGACGGCCGCCGAGTATCGCCGCATGCTGTCGGAAGTGCACACCGAATACCTCGAATTCTCCAGGCCGCCCTACGCCGTGGACCCGCTGGACGAAAAGCTCGTCAAGCAGGCCGGGTCCAGCGGCGTGGCGTGCCGGCTCCTGCTCGAAGCGGCTTCCCTGGATGACGAGCACCGCCAGCGGCTCACCGAGTACATGGCGTCGGGAGTGCAGGTACGCATCGCCGATTCCCTACCGATGAAACTGGCGGTCTTCGACGGTCAGCGCGGGATGGTCGCGCTGCTCGACCCGGTGATCACGCGGCCGAGTTGGACCGCCGTTGTGTTTCATCACGAAGGGATGGGTGAAGCGATGAAAGGGCTCTTCGAGGACCACTGGCGGCGCGGCCGAAGCCTGGACTAAAGCTCCCGACGGACTTATCGCGTGCCGCCCGCTACGCCGCGTTGCTTGCGCGTGAGGATTTCCCGCACTGCATAGATCCGGCGGTCCTGGCTCTCGAAATACGTCCGCATCATCATCTCGCCGATCAGCCCGGTGCTGAACATCGAGCAGGCCGCCCAGCAGCAGCAGCAGGCCCAGAATCATAAGCGGCCCGTGTTCCATGATGATGTCCGTGCCGAACAGCTTCTGGATTGCCAGGTAGACCATGATCCCGCCGCCGGTCGTCGTCCCGGCAAGGCCGAGCGAACCGAAGAAGTGCATCGGCCGCGTGAAATACTTCAGCAGGAACTTGATGGTGAGGATGTCGAACATCACGCGAAACGTGCGGCCAATCCCATAATGCGAATCCCCGGCCGAACGGGGCGTATTGCGGATCGGCACCTCGGCGATGCGCGCGCCGTAGAAACTGGCGAGCGCGGGGATGAACCGGTGCAACTCGCCGTAGAGATTGACGTCCTTCAGAACCTCGGAGCGGTAAGCCTTGAAGGTCGTGCCGAAGTCCTTCAGGCTCACGCCTGATGCCTTTGCCATCAGCCAGTTGGCTATGCGCGAGGGAATTTTGCGCATGATGGCATTGTCGACACGGTGTTTGCGCCAGCCGCTGGCAATGTCGTAGCCTTCGTCGATTTTCTGCAGCAGCGCCGGTATGTCTTCCGGGGCGTGCTGCAGGTCGCCGTCCATGGCGATGATGACGTCGCCTTTGGACTCGTGAAAGCCCGCGGAAAGGGCTGCCGTCTGCCCGAAATTGCGCCGGAGCCGGATCACTTTGAGATGGCCGTCCGTCTCCACCAGGTTGGCCAGCAGCTCGAAGCTCCGGTCGGTCGATGCGTCATCCACGAACAGGATTTCGTATGGCCTCTGTAACTGCTCCAGAACCGCGCTCAGGCGGTCATACAAGGGGAGGATCGAATGCTCCTCATTATGTATCGGGATGACAATGGACAGCATCGAATTCACCAGTTTAGCACTCTGCAAGGATCGGGCCTTCCAGTATTTGTGCTATACTCCGCCGCTCTGATGGACCGCGTACCGTTCCAGGCAACTCTGGCCGCTGAACCGTATGACGCAATCCGGCGCCTCCCGGTGACAGTACTTTTGGATAATGTCCGGAGTCTTTACAACGTCGGTGCATTCTTTCGCACGGCCGACGCGGCGGGTATCGAAAGGCTATACCTCTGCGGGATCACCGGACGCCCGCCGAAGCGGGCGATTACCAAGACTGCGCTCGGCGCCGAAGATACGGTGCCCTGGGTGCACGCTTGGGAGCCCCTCGAGGCCGTCGACGGAATGCGCTCCCGGGGATACGAGATCGCCGCCGTGGAGACCAGCGTACATGCGGTCGACCTGTTCGACTGGAAGCCGCGCTTTCCGGTCTGCGTGCTGTTCGGGCATGAGGTGGAGGGCATTCGCCCCGACCTCTCGGCGCGGTGCGACACGCATGTCCGCATCCCCATGCTCGGCAGGAAGCATTCGCTCAATGTGGCTACGGCCGGCGGAGTCGTGATTTACGAGCTATTGCGCAAGTACCGGGAATTGGGGCCTGCGCTACGATAGAATTTGGCACAACCGCTTCCCCGCCTCCGCATGAATCTCGATTTCATGCCCTCTCCCTCGCCGGAGCACCCCGGGCTATTCATTCGTGATCCGTTCCGCTTCTCGGACGCGATGCTTATCATTCCGCCGGCCCTGGTGGAGACGCTTTCCTGCTTCGACGGGTCCCAGACCGATCTCGACCTGCGCGCGGCGCTCGTGCGGGTGACCAACAGCCTGGAAGTCGGCGAGATGGAACGGCACCTGGTCGAGACGCTCAGCGCAGCCGGGTTCCTCGAAGACGAACAGTTTCACCGGATGCGCGACGAGCGCCGCCGCGAGTTCGCCGAGCGGCCGGTACGGGCTCCGGCCCATGCCGGTTCGGCCTACCCGGACGATCCGGAAGCCCTGCGTGACACGATGGCCGGGTACTTCGCGGGCGACCCTCCAGTGCGCGAAACCGACGGCGTCTTCGGTATCGCCGCGCCGCATGTCAGTCCGGAGGGCGGATGGCTGTCCTATCGCGATGCCTACCGGGTCTTGCGGCCCGAACACCGCGACCGCACTTTCGTGATCCTGGCTACCTCGCACTACGGCGAGCCCGAGAAGTTCGGCCTCACCCGCAAGAATTTTTCCACGCCCCTGGGTGAGGCGGTCACCGATCAACGGTTGGTGAAGCAGTTGGAGGACGCCGGCGGCGGCGCCGTTCAGATGGAAGACTACTGCTTCTCGTTCGAGCACACCGTGGAGTTTCAGGTGGTCTTCCTGCAGCACGCGCTGGGACCGGATGTGCGGATCCTGCCGGTTCTCTGCGGTCCTTTTGCCAGGAGCCTGTACCAGGGCGGCGATCCCGAGGACGACGACGGAGTGAAGCGCTTCCTCGACGCCCTCGGCGAGTTGAACGTCCGCGAAGGCAACGGCCTGTTCTGGGTGCTCGGAGTCGACATGGCCCACATGGGCGCCCGCTACGGCGACCGCTTCCAGGCAGCCGCCCACGAAGGCGTCATGAACAGTGTGGCGTCCCGCGACGAGCAGCGCATCGAACGGATCAACCGGAGCGATGCCGCCGGCTTCTGGGAACTGGTGCGGGAAAACCACGACGACCTGAAGTGGTGCGGCTCCTCACCCTTTTACACCTTCCTGAGGGCGGCTCCCGGCGCCCGCGGAGAGTTGCTGCGCTACGAACAGTGGAACATCGACGAGCAGAGCGTAGTCAGCTTCAGCGGGATGGCCTTCACCCGATCGTAGCCAGAACCTCGCCGGCGGCTACCGTGGCGCCTTCCCTGGCCGGCAGCGAGAGCACCTTTCCCGCGCGCGGTGCTTTCATCTCGTTTTGCATCTTCATCGCCTCTACCACCACCAGCCCCTGGCCGGCTTCCACTGCGTCGCCGGCAGCCGCCAGTACGCGCACCACTTTCCCGGGCATGGGTGCGGCGATGGTCTGTACACCCTCCGCGCCCCGCCCGCCCGCCTTTCGCGCGAAGCGGCGCGGATCGCGCGCATCGATCTCGAACCGGTAACCGTCGATCACCACGACCAGGCCCGCGGGGGTTGAGGTGACGCTGGCTTCGTAGCTGCAACCGTCCATCAGTACCGAGTAGACCCCCGGCTCAGGCATCTCCACCTGCGCCGAAAGCTCCGGGCCCGCGCCCAGCCGGAAGCGGCAATCCGGCTGCGGGCTCAGGATTTCGATCCGTTCCTCGCCGCCGTCGATGGTGAGTTCGAGCTTCATCGCAGCAGGTCGTTCCTCCCGGCTTCGAGCCAGCGGCGGGGCGCCGCACTCCGCTCAGGTCCGGCCGATTCGCGCGACACGGCGTAGATCGCCGCCGCGAGGGCCGCCACGGCTCGCACGTCTTCGGGCGGCTTGCGAGGGGTCCTGCGCGCCAGGAATTCGTCGATGAACCCTGTGTGCAGGCTGCCGGCGCGAAACTCCGGGTCTTCCAGGATCTGCCGGAAGAAGCCGATGTTGGTGCGAATCCCCTCCACGTCATACTCTCGCAGCGCCCGAATCATCCGGTCGATCGATTCCTGCCGGCTTCCCGACCAGACCGCCAGCTTGGCGAGAAGTGGGTCGTACTCCATGGGCACCGTCCAGCCTTCGTAAACGCAGCCGTCCAGGCGGATTCCCGGACCCATCGGCCGCGTGAGCCGGGTCAGCTTGCCGGGGTAGGGAAGGAAATCGTTGTAGGGATCCTCGGCGTAGATCCGGCACTCGACAGCCGCCCCGCACCAGGTCACGTCTTCCTGGCGAAACGGCAGGCGGGCTCCGGCGGCGATCTCCACCTGAAGCCGGACCAGGTCGAGGCCCGTAACGAGTTCGGTCACGGGGTGCTCCACCTGCAGCCGCGTGTTCATCTCGAGGAAGTAGAAGCGGCGGTCCGGATCCACCAGAAACTCCACTGTGCCCGCGTTGTAATAGCCAGCGGCGCGCGCCGCGCGGATAGCGGCTTCGCCCATCGCCTGGCGCATCTCCGGGTGCTGGGCCACCAGCGGCGACGGGCATTCCTCGATTACTTTCTGATGCCGCCGCTGGATCGAGCACTCGCGCTCGCCCAGGTGGACCATGTTTCCTTCGCGGTCGCCGATGAGCTGGATCTCGACGTGCCTCGCGCGCTCGACGAGCTTTTCGACGTAGATCTCCGGATTGCGGAAGGCGCGCTCCGCCTCGCTCGCCGCGTTGCGGAGCGCCGATTCGAGCTCTCCGTCGTTATCCACGCGGCGCATTCCCTTGCCGCCGCCGCCGGCCACCGCCTTCAGCAGAATAGGGAACCCGTGCGTGCGGCCGAATTCGCGCGCGTCTTCGAGCGAGATTCCACGATCGACGCCCGGAACCACCGGAGCTCCGGCCATGATGGCCGCCTGCCGCGCGGCGGTCTTCGACCCCATCATCCGGATGGATGCGGCTGACGGGCCGATGAAGACGATCCCGGCGTCTTCGCAGGCCGCGGCGAATTCGGCGTTCTCACTGAGGAATCCATAGCCCGGGTGAATCGCCTCGGCGCCATGCCGCCGCGCGGCGTCGAGGATGCGGTCGATCCGCAGGTAGCTGTCCGCGGAGGGAGACGGGCCGACGTGGCACGCCTCGTCTGCCATGCGTACGTGCAGCGACGTGCGGTCCGCGTCGGAATAAACCGCCACCGCGGCAATGCCCATCTCCCGGAGTGTGCGGATGATCCGCACGGCGATTTCCCCGCGGTTGGCGATCAGAACCTTGCGGAACATGTGCACCTGAATTTTAACAGGGCGTGCGGTGCCCCCTGGGCCGCGGCGGCGCCGGATCAGATCTTCGTCGCGGCCAGGGCCTTGCTAGAATTGGATAGGTCACTTATGGCCCTCGACTCAACGCAAGGTTCGCTCAAGGAGCGAGGCGTCCGCCTGACGCGCCAGCGGCAGATACTGCTCGACCTCATCGACAAGACGGGTCAGCACCTCGACGCCGAGCGCCTCTATCAACTCGCCAAGGAGCGCGATCCGAAGCTCAACCGTGTCACCGTCTACCGCACGCTCAAGATGCTGAAAGCCGGAGGACTCGTAGACGAGCTCGACCTGATGCACTACGGCGGGGATCAGCACTATTACGAAACGCGGCTCAAGCAGGAGCACGCGCACGTGATCTGCCTGCGCTGCGGGAAAGTGGAGGAGTTTTTCGGCGAGCCGCTGCAGCGGCTCCGCAAACAGATCGAAAGCCACTTCGGATTCCAGGTGTTGCTCGCGCGCACCGAAGTGGGCGGATACTGCGCGCATTGCCAGACCCTGCGCGCCCGCGAAGTGGAGGAGTTGCGCAGCCAGCCGCCGCAGGTAGCAGGGGCGCGCGCCCGCTCCGGAAAGCCGGCTGCCCGCCGTCCCAGTTCACGGCACGCTTGATGGATATGACCCCCGCTCCGGCGCCGGAGCCGGCGTCCCTGATCGTCATCGATCCACACGGCCACCGGGTGCGCGTCGCTCTCGAGCCGCTGCCGTTCCGCATTGGCCGCGCGCCCGATAGTCACCTGATCATTCGCGACAGCCGGGCTTCCCGCAACCACGCGCGCATCTTGGTGGAAAATGGCCAGTACTGGATTGAGGATTGTGAGAGCCGCCACGGTACGTTCCTCAACGAGGGCCGCGTGACCCGGGCGGTCCTGCGGAATTCCGACCGCATCGATTTCGGCGCCCAGGATTCCTACCAACTCATTTTTGCGCTGGATGGTGCCGAGCTGAAGCGCCTGATGGAACAGGTTGCCACTGCGGACAAGACCCCTGCGCTGCACGGTGTGGGCGGGAACCTGGCCAAGTTGCGGGCGATTCTGGACCTGGCACGCACGCTGCAGAGCTCGTTTTCGATCGATGACGTCCTGACTTCGGTCGTGGATACCGCGCTGGCGATCACTGGCGCCGAACGCGGCTTTCTGCTGCTGCGCTCGGGCAGCGGGCTGGAGACTCGGGTCGCCCGGCACCGGCAGGGGCACAAGGTCCACGAGAATGATCTTCGCGTGCCGCGCGAGTTGATCCACCGCGCCCTTCAGCACCGCCGCGAGCTCCTGTTCATGAATTTCGAGCCGGCCGGCGCCGGGGATGCCCTTCCGCAAAACAGCGTCGCCGACCTGGAGTTGAGGAGTGTCGTTTGTGTTCCCCTGGTGCGGATCCGGACGGGCCAGGGTGATGCGACCAGCGTTCTGGCGACCGGGAGTGAGACGGTGGGGGTGCTGTACATGGATTCGCGCGCGGCGGCGGCCGACCTGGCCGGCGGCAACCGCGAACTGTTGCAGACCCTGGCCATCGAAGCGTCCACCGTGTTGGAGAACGCCCGCCTCCTCGAGGAGGAGCGGACCAAGCAGCAGATGGAGGAAGAGCTTCGTCTCGCGCGCACGATCCAGCAAAGCCTGCTTCCCAGCAGCCTGCCGTCTGAAGGTTGGCTGCGGGCCTCGGGCAGCAGCGTGGCCTCACGGCAGGTAGGGGGAGACTACTTCGACGTCATGCAAGTGAACCCCCACTGCTGGTCGGTCGTCGTGGCAGATGTTTCCGGAAAGGGGGTCGGCTCGGCGCTTGCTGGCATCACTGCTGCAGGGAGCTCTGATCACGGCCACGGAGCACCCGGATGCCCTTGGCAGGCGGGTCGAGCGGCTAAACCGGTTTCTGCTGGACCGCACTGGAGGCGAAAAGTACGCCACTATCTTCTACGCTCTCCTCGACCGTACCGGCCGTTTCAGTTATGTGAATGCCGCGCAATGCCCGCCTCTGATTATCCGTGCCGGTGGTGCAACAGTGACCCTGGAAGCCACCGGAATGCCAGTGGGCCTGATGGACACCGCCGAGTTTTCCGTCGCGGAGCAGCGGCTGTCTCCGGGAGACAAGGTCGTAATCTACACCGACGGCGTTACGGAAGCCCAGAATTCAGGGGAAGGGTTCTTCGGCAGGAAGCGGCTCCGCGAACTGGTCGCCGGGCACGCAGCCGAGGGATGCGTGGCAATTCATGATGCCATTCAGGACGCGGTCGCCGCGTTTACGGAGGGGGCGCCGCAGTCGGACGACATTACCGTCGTGGTCTTGGAATTCCGCCCCGAGGAGTGAAGCGGGAGCGACGCGACGGCAGTCGCGAGGTGGGCGAGGGAGGCTTCCGGCTGCCCGCCGAAATCCGCCCGGCCGGCGCACAGCTCTGCGATCTTTCTCGGCAGCACTCGGCGCACGACCTCGGAAAAAGGGATCAGCAGGACCGGCTGCTCCGCCCTACCCTCCTGCTGCGTAATGTTGACCCAGCAGTCCTCTTCCAGATTGAGCCGGAACTGCCAGAACGATCCGTCCCGTGCCCGGTCCGGCCCGGTTGCGAAGCGTATCGGTCCCAGCCGCACTGTCATATGACTGTAGCCCAGCGAACGAGCGGCCTGCTCGAGAGCGAACCAGCATTCTTCGATCGTTGACGCCGACACCAGTGAACGCTCCAGCAGTTCCAGTTTGACATGCGCGCTCAACATCGGACGGAAGGCGCCCGCGAGAAAACGCCCCGCGGCCTCGAACTCGGCATAGCCCAGATACCGGACGCCGACCCACGTGACGCCGGCAAAGAACACGATGCCGAGACCCGCGAAGCTTCCGTGGACCACGCTCTGCAACAGCGATAGAGTCGCGCCCACTCCGCAGGCACCGTAGAGCAGAAGGGCCACCCGCCGGGGTGTGAAGCCGCGGTCGAGGAGGCGGTGGTGGATGTGCCCTCGGTCGCCTTCGAGGATCGGATCGTTGCGGACAAACCGCCGCACGATCGAGAGGCCGACCTCCAGAAGCGGCAGTCCGAGCGCCATGGCGGGAGCAGCTACCCCTAACATTGTGGCCGATTTTTGGCTCCAGATGATGCCGTACGATCCGAGCAGAAATCCGATCAGCAGGCTTCCCGAATCCCCGAGGAATATGGAGGCGGGGTTGAAGTTGTAACGGAGAAACCCGATCAGGCATCCGGCCAGGGGAGCGGTCGCCAGCCCCAGCGCGACGTCGCCGTGAAGGAGCCCCGCCACCATGATGGTGAGTGTGGCGGTGATTCCCACCCCCGTCGCGAGGCCGTCCACGCCATCAATGAGGTTGAAGGCGTTGGAGCAGAGAATCAACCAAGCCACGGTCAGCAGCAGGCTCCACCATGGTGTCGGCGTCATCCCCGCTAAGCCGAGGATCCGGACGCCCGCCTCCCAGGCCCATACCGCGGCGGCGAACTCGCCCGCCAGTTTGTGCCACGGGCGGAGGTTCAGCCAGTCGTCGAGAAGCCCGGTCAGGAAAATGATCGCGACCGGCGGCAGCAGGCTCCATATGATCGAAGACTGCCGCAGGAGCAGATCACCGGCATGCAAAGGCAGCAACAGCAGGATGGCGTAAGCGCCGGCATAGGAAACCAGAATCGGGACTCCGCCCGTGCGCGGCACTGCGCCGTCGTGAACTTTGCGCCGCCCGTCCGGCCGGTCCACCAGGCCGAGCCGGATCGACCAGTTGCGCGCCAGTGGCGTCAGCGCGACACTCAGGAGCAGGGCGGTGATGGTGAGGATGACGAGCGAGTACATGCTGCTTCCGCAGAGATAGATCGTCCAGATGAGGAAATGTCTTTAGGCGCAGGCGCAACGGCCAATTCCTCGAGCATCCCCGCGAGCCGGTCCAGATAAATCGAATTGTCGAACTCCCTCTGCACCAGTTCGCGGGCTCGGATGCCCATCGCCCGGGCGAGATCCCGGTTGCCGATCAGACCGCGAACGGCGCCCGCCAAAGCATGGGCGTCGTGTGGAGGCACCAGGAGACCGGTGACGCCATCGAGAACCACATCCACCACACCCGTCGTACGCGTCGAGACAACCGGTTTCCCTGCCGCGGCCGCTTCGAGCAGCACGCGGCCCAGTCCCTCGCGGTGCGTCGGAAAGACGAACACGTCCATCAGCTCGTAATAGGGGCGCGGATCCTCCACATAACCGGGCCAGTGGACGGCCGGGCCGGTACGGATCTCGCGTTCGGTCGCGGTGTCTACCGGGTCGCCGGCTTCGAAATCTCCGATCAGCAGCAGCCGGACATCCGTACGTTCCTCGCGCAGAATCCGGAACGATTCCACAAGTTCCCGCACACCTTTGTCCCTTGTAAGACGGCCCACGAACCCCATCACGAAAGCCGTTTCCGGTATCCCTAATGCGCGCCGCAGCGCGTGGTCGGCTGGCGCCGCGGCCCGCCGCAGGGAGAGGCCTTCACTGACGCGCTCCCCGAGAATCGCCGCTTTCCGCGAGGGCGCGATGCGGTCCCGGATCACTGCATCTCTGACGCTCCGGCTGATGCAGATGACCTGGTGGGCGCACGCGCACGCCACGGCTTCGCACGTCATCAGGAGCGCCCGCTTCCAGCGCCGGGTGGTCTCGTACCGTAGCCCTCGCAGGGTGTAGATGCGGTGCGGAACCCTCGCCATCCATCCGGCAATTCCGCCGAGAAGTGCCATCTTCGGAGTGCTCATATTGCAGATCGACGGCCGGACCGAGCGCAGGATTTGTAGAATTTCCAGCACGGCGCGCAGGTCTGTCCAAGGCGAGATCTCGCGATTCACCTTCACGAACCGGTATTCGACCCCAGGGATTTCTGGCGGACCGTCCGCATGCGTGCGAGGGCCGATCACTATGATTCGAAAACCGCGGTCGCGCATCACTTCCAGGGTCTCCGGCAGGAATTGCCGGACCGCGAACCAGCTATTCATTCCAAAGACGATGGTCTGACGTGCCATATTCGCTCCCCGGCTCCTGGTCTCGAGATGTACTCTCGGCCAAACGATGGCAAGCGGTTCTGCCAGCCGGAGTCGAAAGCCAAGTGGCTGTGGAACGCCGGATGTGCTCGAAGAACGCCCGCCGGCGCGCAGCCAGCACTTCGTCACGGTAGTCCTGTGCCCGCGCAAGGTTGCGGGCCGACATCGCTGCCATGCGTTCTGGTGACGACAGGACTTCTCGGATCTTTTCTGCCAGTGCTTTCGCATCGCCGGGCGGGACCAGATCCTCCGGCGGTAGCAGTTCCGGGATGCCGCCGACGGCCGTTCCAATGCATGGCAGCGAGCGCGCCATGGCTTCGACCATAGCGCGGGGTAGCCCCTCAGTCCGTGAAGGCAGTACGAACAGGTCCGAACTGTCGAGTTCCGCCCGCACCGCGGCGCCCGCCGGCACCGCGCCGACGAATCGTACGCGCCCGGACACCCCGAGTTCCGCCGCCAGCCGTTCGAGTTCCTTCCGGTGCCTGCCGTCCCCGACGATATGCAGTCTCAACTCGAGGCCAGCTCCAGCGCACAGGCCGACCGCCTGGATCAGAACGTCCGGCGCTTTGTACATCTGGGCAAGCGAGGCTACAGTCACAAGCCGGAATTGCCTCGTGTTCCTCTGCGGCTTCCGATGCCATGCGACCGAATCGCCAGAATTCAGCTCCACGCTGGAATAATGGGTCGTAAAGACGCCTGGACCGGCGACAATCGAATCGCTGGTAATCTCCACGTCCGACATTCCGACAGAATGGCCGCTGCATGGATAGCGCTTCTGCAGGGCGGCCTCGGTGACATAGGCCACACCCGCCGCCTGCTTGCACTGTCTTTGTAACTGGCGTGTGAACCACCAGCGGAACAAGGGCCTCATCGGGCTGCGCACGGCACCGGGCGCAAATACTTGGTAAGGGTCGCTGACCACTTCCATGCCGTAGGGATGGGCGGCGCATGTCAAGGCTGGCTCCAGGCATCCCGCAATGTGGGAACTGGCCCGCAGAATTACCGCGTCCCGAGGATCCGCGGCCCCGGCTACGGCCCGGTGCACTGCGCCCGCGCGTGCCAGATACTGCCATGGCCCCAGGTAATCGGGAACGCGTAGAAAAATCACTCCCGGTCCGTCAGCGCGCCGCCCGCCGGCTGGCGCGGAGGCCACCGCGCGGACTCGGGCTAAGACCTTCACCCTGTCAAACACGCTAAGATAGCGCTCCCAGAAACTGTACGCGTTGATTGCTTCGGTCCAGACCGCGCCGTCCGGTGTTCCCAGGAACCGGGTCTCGCTCGTGACCAGCAGATTCATCGGTTTGCCTCTCTCCTGCGGCTCCGAACCGTCAACAATGCGGCGAGAACATAGGGGACTGCCGCGTACCACACCAATCCGCGCACCACTGTCGCCGACTCCCCGCGCGCAAACAGGAAGAAGAATGAAAGGAAACTGGCGATTAGCGCGTGTCTTGCGGGGTCGTCGCCGTCGGCCCTCACGAAGATAAAGCACAAGACGAAGCCCATGATGCCGAGCCACAATGGGGCGCCTGGCCAGCCGAAGTTCAAGTAGGCCTCGGCGAGAAAAGAAAAGCCCAGGCCGCCGCCGCCCGCTGCAAGCCCCGGGTCCACTGTACGAATGAGCCAGTCACCGAGCAGACCGTGTGCGACGCTCGGGTGCAGGTCCCAGCCTACATTCGGCACAACAACCAGGGCGGCATACAGGTAGCTGGTACCGTAGTCGAAGCCACGCACCGACGGTACCAACTGCAGGGTATGGGTGACGGTTACCAGCGAGTGCCCCATTTCCGAGATCGAGGAGGAGACCGGGCTATCGAGACTATTCAGGGCTTCGACCTGCTCCGATAGAGAAAGGCGGTCACGGCCGCTGGTGCCGCGCGTCACACGGACGAGCGGAATGATGACCAGTGCCGCCACCATCAGAGCGGCGATTAACGCTCTGGGGATGCGCCGGATACTTCGGTCGAAGACCCACGCGACTGCGATACAACCCATCACAGCCGATCCTCGAGAACCAAGGAAAAGATAGATCGCCGCATAGGCCGCTGTCAGCACGAGGCAGAGGATCTGGATCGCGCGATGTTTCCGCGATCCGGCAAGGAGGAATACGATCCCCGGCCTGAAGAACGACGAGAGGGCCTGCGAAGTCGAAAGCGTATCCTGCTGGCGAAATAGGCCCATATATCCGTAATCCAGAACCACCGAGACAGAGCTGCTCAGAAGTCCGATCGTGGGCACTACCGAGACGCCCAGAAGAATCCAGCCGGCCATCCGGGTGGCGCGCCGCCGGCCGGTGGTGTCCAACACCTCGCCGGTCCTGTGGTTGGCCTTGCGAAGTGCAACCAGGGCACCGAAGTGAAGCGCCATCATCCCTATCTCCACCAGGTAGAGCGCCTGCAGCACCATGTCGGGCGAGACCCGGCCTTTCAAGATTCCGGCGGGATTCAGCCCGAAAACCTCCAGAATTGCCTGACCTCCGTTGAACAGGCCGGCGGAGAGCATAAACAGCGGATAGGGCTCGAACAGCGTGCCCCGCAAGGAGTACCAACTCCACAGGATCCACACGAGCGAGAGCGTCACTGAGACGCAGCAGGGATAGATCAGTGCCTCCGCGTCTAACTGAACCGCCGGATAAAGAAGCCCTGCGCATACGAGGGTCGTGAGCAGCGCTGCATGGAGGACCAGCATTGCCTTCCGCCTGCTGATGGCGCCATGCGATACCGCTGGGACCAACCCTGGTTGATCAAGCGTTATAGAGTACATAGAGTTGCTCCACGGAGCGTTCGATATTCAGGCTCGTGCCCCGCACCGCGCGAAGCGATTCTTCGGGATCAGGCCTTTTCCGGGTTCGGGTGAGAGTTACGGCCCCAGCCCAGGCCGCGGCACCTTCGCCGAGGCTCAGGCGTTGGACGAGCCCCGGAACAAGATCTGCCTCGGCGGGGATTACGTCTGAGATCACGCAACGCAGACCCGCCGCCTGGGCTTCCACCACGGCCAGCCCGAGGCCCTCGTACTTCGAAGGAAAAACAAAGACGTCCATGGCCGCCAACAGCTCCGGAACATCGTCACGCACTCCCGCGAACACGACGCGGTTGCTAAGTGAACGTTGACTTACCCTCTCATGAATTGCGTTCCGCAGCCGCCCGTCGCCGACCAGCACCAGGATTGCCGACGGGTCTTGTCGCATGGCTTCAGCCGCTAGGTTCATCAGGAAGTCATGATTCTTCGGAGGGTCAAAGCGGCCCACGTGCCCGATCACGAACGCGTCCGGTGGTATGTTCCAAGCGGCCCGCACTCGCGCTCTAACCGCGTCTCTTGCCACGCCCCGGGGGAACAACTCCAGATCGATGCCGCAATGGAGAACGCGGCTGCGCGCGTCCTGTTTCCAGTCTCTGCCGAACAGGCACTCGCCGGCGGGTGTGCTGGCCGCCACCATGCCGGTGGCGTCGGCCCGGATCCAACTTTTCATCAGTCGCAGATAACTCTTCCTGATCCAGCCGGAATGTTTGTCGATCAGCGAAGTATTGGAATGGCTATGGGCGATACGGGACTCTACGCGGGCCATCCGGGCGAGCCTCAGCACATACCCCGAAAAGTGGTGCAGATGGCTATGCACCACGTGATACGGACCGTTCAGCCCTATAAGTTCGCGGATTCGAAATGCGTACCTCGGCGAGCAGGTCGGCTCAACGCATCTCAGGATGCGGCAACCGCGCTTCTCGATTTCCGCGTCGTAGGCGCACTCCAGGTCGGTATGAACCAGGAAATCCATACTGACTCGCCGCGCGTCGATTCGGCGCAAGACGTGCATCAGCCAAGTCTCCACCCCGGCGCTGGCCATGCTCCGAACAACATGCAATACACGCCTGGCGCTCATCGGCAGGTCTCCAGGCGGGAGAGTTGCTTCCGGGCCGCGGTTGCGTACAGAACCAGGGAAGCGGCCCACGCGCAAAGGTACGAGAAGGCAATCCCCAGAGCTCCGAATTGAGGTGCCAATACCAACATGAAGCTGGACAGCACCGATGCCCAGATCGTGACGATCGCTACGTTGAGCCAGATTTTTCCGGTCGTGAACAGAGCCTGAAAGAGCGTCGTCGCCACGACTTCGAGGAATACCGAGCTGAGGAACAGGACGAACAGAAGCGGCGAACCCACGAAATCCTTTCCGAACATTCTCAGAATCCGGGGCCCGGCCGCCGACAGGACCACCGCCAGAACCATGGCGATGCCGCCATTGGTCAGGACGGTCTCGCGGAACGTGCGCCGGAATGCCGCCAGGTCGCGCCCGGCCAGCAACCGGTTCAAGCAGGGGCATGCCACACGGCTAATCAGCGCCGGGACGAACAGCATCATCGACCGGAGGTTGTTCACGGCGCTGAAGAGCGCCAACTCTGCGTATCCGCTGACCCTGGCCAGGTCGATGTTGCACCACCACATCGCGGCCGTCATCACGATGCCGCTGGTCGCCGAAGGAATCGAGAACCGCATGAGGATTGCGCGTTCTTCCCACGCCCCTCGATAACAGATCCGGATTCTCCGGGCGCTGCACTGCCGGACCAGCCTCCGCTGGTACAGCCCCCACAACACGATGGCTGCCGCGGGTTGCGCCAGTACGGCTCCCCGGAATCCCATCCAGACGGCCAGGCCCCAGCTCAGGAGAAGGCTTGCAAGGCCGTATCCGATATTGATCAGAGCCATCGATCGGAACTCCTCGAAACCCGCCATTGCGCCGATCTGGTATCCGTTTACGCTGATGAAGAAGACGTAAATTGCGCACACCCGCAGGCCCCAGATGACCGACGGATCCCCCCCGGGCGCAACCGACGAAGCGAAGACCAGCATGGCGCAACTGATACAGAAGGCCGCGATGATCGCCACCATCGAACAGAGGCCAAGTATCCGGCCGACCCGATCCGGGTCGGCCAGCCTATACTCGGAGACATACTTGGTAGCGGTAACCCCCAATCCCAGACCTGCCATGGAGGTCAACGCGACGGCGGTGCCTTGAATCAGCGCGATTCTACCGAACGTCTCTTTGCCGAGAATTCTCGCCATGACAACCGATGAAAGGAACGACCCCCCCTGTGCGACCACGCTTCCTGCCGTGGCCCAAGCCAAGCTATACAGCAGCCGCGATCGAATGGAGTTGCCCAACGAGATTGCTTGCAGCCGGAGGTACCATTTGCCATGCAGCCCTTCCACGGCTACTGCGGTCGAATTGAGTGAGATGGAGCGATCCGCCATGCCAGACTTCCGACTTGATACTCAGCCTTCCGTCCCCACCTCAATGTTGCTGTAGTGCTTGTAGTACTTCGGGTGGTAGTGGTAGTAGTAGTTGTCGCTGCTATCGGCTTTGACTTCGTTGAGCACGATTCCCACGACGTTGGCCCGGAGGCGCTTTAGTGTGTTTACGGCAGATCCAAGGGCCTTTCGGTCGGTGTGGCCAGCCAGCGCGATCACCAGCACTCCATCCACCGATGCGGCCATCTGAAGGGGTTCGGGGAACCCGAGCAGGGGCGGTGAGTCGAGAACGACGAGATCGTATTCCTCGCACGCCGCTTCGAGAATCTGTGTGAATGCCGTGCCGATCAGGTCTGCCGCACGACGCATCGGGGGACCGGCCGGGAGGATATCCAAATTCGGCTGGGATTCTTTCCGCACAACCACGCTACGCCAGGAAATCCCGGTGGTCAGGACGTTGGCTAACCCGGGAGTGCTCTGAATGTCGAACCGGCGGTGCACGCTCGGCCGGCGCAGGTCGCCGTCGATCAGCAGCGTGCGCCGGCCCTGCTGCGCATGCGCAAGGGCGAGGTGCGCAGCGGTTGTCGATTTTCCTTCAGACGGACCCGAACTGGTCACCATCAGGCTGCGGATTCGCCGGTCGAAATCGGTCAGGAAGATGGAGTTTCGCAAGGTGCGGATGGCTTCATGGAATGTTGTAAGCCCCGAGTCTCGGGAAGCGTCATATGGCATCAACGCCGTGGACCCACCGCTCACGAGAGCTCTCCCGTGGAGCTCCTTGACAGCCGGGAGCGTGCCTACCACTTCGGTCGAGAGTGTCCGCACAACCTGTTCCGGGTCCCGGACCGCGTTGTTCAAAACGTCGGCGGTAATGGCGACCCCAACACTGATCAGGGTCGAAAAGAGGAACGCCAGCAGAACGTTGAGCAGCATGTTCGGGAAGACCGGTTTGACTGCCGGCCGCGCCAGGTCGGCGATTCGGATGGCGCTATTCTGGAACCCGGAATTGATGGCCGCTTCCTTGATCTTTCGAACCAGCTCCTCGTAAAGGCTCTTATCCGCCTCGGCTTCGCGCTTGAGCGACTGGTATTCAAACGATCGTGCGTTTAGCCGGTCGAACTCTTCCTTCGTTGAGGCGACGGCCTTCTGCAGCATGGCCTCCCGATTCAGGGCTTCCCGGTACTCCACTTCCACTCTGCGCTCGATGTTAACCCGGCCGGCCCGGAGCTGCCGCTGCAGCTCGGCAACCTGCATGGCGGCCTTTCGGTATTCCGGATGGTTCGGCCCATAATGCGACTTGATCTCTGCAAACTGCTGCTGCTGCGCATCGAGCCGCTCGGAGAGGCTCTTCAAAGCGTCGCCCTGTGTGGACGCCTGGGCCGCTTCGAGCGACCCAGCCGATACGGACCGGTAAGCTGATTCCTTCTTTACCCGATCCGCTTGAGCATTGGTGTACTCGGTATTCAACTGGAGCAGGCGCGACGAAAGGATGCTGGTCTTCTCTTCGGGGCTGATCACGTTGAGTTCACGCTCGAACTGCGCCAGCGCCGCACTGGAGCGCTCCATTTTGGCCTTCAATTCCTCCAACTGTCTTTCCATGAACGCTGAGAGGCTGGCCGAAGACTTGAAGCGGATATTGTAGGTATGCTCCAGATAGGACCGCGCGATACCGTTAGCCACATCTGCCGCCAGGCGCGGGTCGGTCGAGCGGTAGCTGATCAGCAGCAGGTAGGTGTTGGGGGGGCGCGTAACCTTCAGTTTCTTGAGGATGACCGGCGCGTCGTCGGAACCCGGCGGCATTCCCGGAGCGGTCGTTACCTCGCTCCCCTCACGTTCCTGGAGGTGATACTCACGGGCGACCGGACGCAGGACGGAGTCAGACTGAACCAGCTTCACTTGGGTTGCCAGGAACTGGTCTGAATCGTTGGCGATGGTCCGTGAGGCCTCCTGCCCGATGATGGCGCTGGGCATCTGCCGGTCGATATCAATGGTGGCGGTAGATTCGTACAGCGGAACCACACGCGACGAAATGACCGCCGCCGCGGCTACCGCACTTGCGACGAACAGCGAGATCTTCCACCAGTGGCGGCGGAGAATCCAGAGATAGTGTGACAGCGGAACGGAACCCGGCTGGGCGGCCGTTTCCGGCAGGACGCCGGATGCGCGGTACGTTTCGAATGGAACCGGGAGGCTGCGTCCCGGAGTGTCTTCGGCGGGTGCCGGCAGACTGGGGATCAGTTGGTTATCGGTCATTGAATCTCTCTAGCGCACCTGGCCATAGATCAGTGCGGTGGCCCCCGCTGTTGAGCCGAACATCAACAGCTTTTCCAGCGCGGCCAAACCGATGCGGCGGCCACGATTGTCCGGTATGTAGAGAACGTCGTTCGCCAGAAGAGTCGCATCCGGCGCCTTCCTGGCCATGATCTTGTTCAGTTCGATGGGGATTTCGTTCTGGCCTCCGGACGCCTCGCGCCGATAGATGAAGGCCTGCTTGCCGGAGTAAGGGGCCAGGCCTTCGGCCAGAGCCAGCAACTTCAGGACGCTGCTCTCGGCGCCGTCCTGGACCGGAAAGGCGCCTGGGCGTTTGACGTTTCCCACGACGAAGATCTTGCCCGCCTCCGGGACCCGGACCTCCTCGCCGCCCGACAGTTTCACGTTGGCCTCGGGGTCCGCGGCGTCGATCAGCGCCTTGACTGGAACGCGCTGGATCAGGGAAGTCTGTTCGCCATCCGGTCCCGGCTGTGCCTTACTGATCAGGATCTCCGAGCCCGCTTCCGGGGCCAGCCCCCCGGCGCGGGTGATGGCCTCGAGCAGCGTGACCGGCGAACTGGCCTGGAACGTCAGAGGGCTACGCACCGCCCCCGCCACACTGATTGGATGGCTGGCGTACTCAGCCACTGTAATCGTGACGAACGGTTCGACGATGATACCCTCTTCCTCGAGCGCATCTGCGACAACCCTTTCCAGGTCGCCCGGCATCAGGCCCTCTGCCTTGACCCGTTGCTTCAGCATGGGCAGGCGCATGAAGCCGTCCGCCCCGATCCGCACCGTGCGGGTTAGTTCCGGCGAATCGTACACCTGAATTGCGATCAGGTCCCGAGGGCCGATTTTTTGGGCGGGAAGATTCGCCCCGTCAGGGGCGCTCATTCCTCGCGCTTGAGCGTAAATGAATGGCGCGCAGAGCAGCGACATCAACAGTAATCGCATTGGAGTCTCCGTGGTGAGCGAACTTTGACAAGCTTGGTTCTTAGTCTCAAAGCAATGTATCGGTCGGGGTGCGGAATTACTGTAGAGCGCGAGCGGGGGTGTGCGGAATATATGGAGGACCAGGTAGGTCTGGCTGAGAAGAAGAGTGGGCTCGGCGGCCCGAGCCCACTATGGAGAGGATCAAGGAATGGCCAGGCTTAACGGCTGGCTGAGGGTGTGGGTTCGCCCTGCCCCGGTAGGCCACCTGCCGCGGCTAACCCTCCGATTGTTGCCGCCGTGGCGACGCCGCCGATCACCGCAACGGTGCCCATGCCGACTCCCGCCGCGGTCGCTGCGCCGGTGGCAGCTGCCACGGTTATTGCACCCGTGCCTGAAGCAACCGCCGCGCCGGCCGCTCCGCCGCCTGCGATGCTCACCGCCGCGCCGGCCCTGCGGGCCACCGCCGAGCAACCGCCTTTCGCCACGCGTTTCAGCCCGGCGACTTTCACCACCTCAGATGCTCCTATCACGGTGGGAGCAGCGAGATCGGCGATGCCGCTGATTTCGATCCGGTTGCCGAGTTCATCGTTCAAGCCGGCGCCTTCCACCTCGAGCATCACGTTCGCGGTCTGCTCCACCACGACGAACTTGCCGTTCTTGGAAAGCAGGCATCCAACTGCCCGCGTCGGTGCGGACGCACCCGCAGACTGGGGCTCAAAGTCGAGGCTCTTGCCCGCCTCGACGCTAGCCACAAGCAGCCCCGATGAATTGGTCACGCGAACACGACCTCGCAGAGCCGCGACTACGACTTTGGGCGCGCCATCCAGCCGGATTCGCGCCACGGTTCCCGGCTCAGCCGCTGAGATCCGCAGGGTGCGGCTCTCAACTTCGAAGCCTGGCGCGGACTCGAATTGGCCTGCGCCGGATTCCAACACCAGCCGCCCCTGGTGCACGGTCGCACGGCTTTCGGATGCCAGGCTCATGCGTGCGCCGCTCGCGAACTTCAGCCGGGACAATGCCTGGCCGGTCTCGACAACGGTGCCGTCAAACAACGTCGCGTTGCCCCAAACTCGCGAGTGGTCTACCTGGAAACTGCCGTCCGCCACAGCCATTCCGATCGCCGGGCCTGACGCCGCTAAATAACTGACAGCGCCCGCTGCCAGCAGAATGAATGTCGCTCTTACAAGCGTTTGCAACATGCTTCGGTTGGTGGTCATACAACTCTCTCTATCGGCAGATCGCTGGTTTTCAATAGACTTGTCAAGAATTCCCTCTCTGTTATTCTGAAGTTGAGTTTGTCCCGGCCGTCCTCGCTCCGACCGGAGACCCCCCGCGCCGCTGTTTCCGCAGCTCGCGCGCTTCTTCGTTGCGGAGCGCTTCTCATCCTCGGGTTCGCGGCTTATTCGGCTGCTCGCTTCGCCTGCGCTGACCGCCTTTCGCGCAGCGCCTCCCTGGCCGGCAGGGAGCGCGCTGTGCAACTCGCCGGCTGGCCGGTCTTTTATGAGCGGCTGGCCGAGAAGCGCGAGGCATCGGGCGTCGATCCGACGCCGGAACTTCGACGGGCCGCCCTGCTCGAACCCTCCAATCCTGCTCGCTGGCTTCGCCTGGCGGCCGCCGCCGAATGGAGCGGTGATTCCGCGCTTGCCGGCGACTGCCTGCGCCGCGCCGCGAAGTTGAGCCGCCTCTATCAACCTCGCTATCTGCTGGCCCAGTATTATTTCCGTCGGAAGGATGCGCCGGCATTCTTTGCCTGGGCGCAACAAGCCTTCCAGATGGCGTACGGCGACGTCTCCACCCTGTTGGACCTCTGCCGGCGGATGCAACCCGACGCGGAGTTGCTTGCCCGTCAGGCGCTCGCTGCCCCTCCTCCGGTGCGCCGCCAGTTCCTGACCTTTCTATTGCGGCGCCGCGAAATCGGGGCCGCCGCCGGGTTGGCGCGCGCTCTTACGGAATCTGCCGGCGCGGCGGACCTTCCCGCCCTCTACGACTTCTGCAACGTATCGCTCGACGCCGGCGAAGCTGCTTCGGCCGCAGCCGTCTGGAACGTGCTGTGCCGCCGCGGGCTGGCGCCTTACCCCCCATTGATCCCCGAAAACGGCGCGCGAGTCACCAATGCGGATTTCCGCCGACCTGCACTCGCTACCGCCTTCGACTGGCATATCGAGCCGCCTCCGGGCATACGCATCGTGCAGGTTACCGGAGAGTGGCGCGCCACATTCTCGGGCGACGAGCCGCAAGCATGCACGCTCGCCTGGCAATACGTCCCACTCCTGCCGAAACGCCGTTACCGGGTTCGGATCGATGCTGCCCCGCTGGAGGAATCTTCCATCGAAGGAATCGGATGGAGTCTCTTCCATCGCGCGGACGACGGTGTCTGGAGAGAATGGATCCCGGGCCGCGAGCCCGAGTTCTCGGCGCCATCTGCGCTGGTGCGCCTGGCTCTTACCTACCGCCGGCCCTACGGTTCGCCCCGACTGGCCGGCACCGTGGCGATCCGTGGCATACACCTGGAGCCGGCCCAGTGAGGCGTGAAACCCTGGTTCTCCCGGCGCTGCTCCTATTCGCGATTCTGACCCTGTGGGTGGAGGAACGCTGGGCTTGGAGCCTGTTCCAGATCGGCATCTTCTCCCTGGCGGTGTGGCGCTTCGTCCGCGCATCCCGATTTCCGCGAAGCGCGGCGCTGATTCCTCTGGCGTTCGCTGCGGCTTGGCCTTTGGCGCAACTGGCCTTCGGCTTAACCGTGTCACCCGCCGAGACCGAAAGCGCTGCCTTGAACTGGCTTACCTTCTTGCTGGTCTGCGCGCTCGCATTCGATATCGGTTCCGACGCCGCGGAGGCCCGCCGATTCCTGCGGATTTTGGCCGTCTCAGGGCTGATTCTGGCGGCGGCCGCTGTCCTCCAACAAGTCTCGTCAGACGGGAAGATCTTTTGGCTCTTCCCGTCCGGCTATACCGATGGTGTCCTAGGGCCCTTTGTAAACAGGAATCAGTATTCCGCTTGGGTCGAACTCCTCTTGCCCATCGCCCTGTACCTCTCCGCCAGCCGGGACCGATACCGCGCGTTGTACCTGTGTGCCGCTGCTGTTTTCTACGGCTCGGTGATTGCCGGTGCTTCGCGTGCGGGTTTCCTCCTGACCACCGGGGAAGCAGCCGCCGCGTTGGGGCTCATGGTCCTGCGCAGGCGCGTGCCGCGAAAAGTCCTATTGCAGTTCGCAGGGTTTGCCGCGATCGCCATTCTGGCGGTGGGATGGCAGGGGCTCCAGGCCCGCTTCGAAGACCGCGCCGGCGAGGCCGTGCGGCTCGATGCACTCCAAGCCTCGCTCCACATGGTTCAGGACCATCCCTGGACGGGCACCGGCCTCGGCTCCTGGCCTCAGGTCTATCCCCGTTATGCCATGGTAGACACCGGTGTCTTCGTGAACCAGGCGCACAACGACTGGGCGCAGTGGGCGGCCGAAGGAGGCCTGCCGTTCTTCTTGTTTCTGCTTCTTTTCGCCGCCCTCTGCTGCAAACCGGCGGTACGGTCGATATATGGACTTGGCGTCGTGGCGTTCCTGATGCACGCGCTGGTGGATTACCCGATGCAGCAGCGCCCCGGTCTGGCGGCCTGGTTCTTCGCCGTAGCAGGACTCGTTCTAGCCGGAGGAAACGCCCGCGTCCGAGACCAGTGATGGACCATTACGAGGAGTTGGGCCTGGCGCGATCGGCGTCCCTCGAGGAGATCCGGCAGGCGTACAGGCGCGTGGCTCGCCTGATCCATCCGGACCATTGCGCCGATGACGAAGTCCGGCGCCTGGCCGATCTTCAAATGAAGCGGCTCAACGCCATGCTGTCGGTCCTTACCGATTCCGCCAGGCGAGCGGCGTACGACGAATCTCTTCGGGTCGCGCCGCAATGTCCTGTAGCCACCACGCCGCCAGCCGTTTCCCGGCAGTGGATCTGGCCTGTCACGGCTGCGCTCGTGCTCCTCGCCTTGTTTTGGGCAGTACCTCGACGGACCGTCCCTTCCCTAGTTCAGCCACCGGCTGCTGGCCCGGCGCCGGCTGCCATGCCGCCCTCGAGAGCTTCCCACGCACATCGCGTATCGCGCGCGCCCCACCGAACATCAACGCCGCCGTCCGTTTCCCTTCCGGTCGAGCCGCTACCGGCCCCAGTTCTCGCGGACGCTCCACTTCCCAACACCGTGGAGCTTCCGATGCCTCCGCCTCCGCCGCCCATCGCCGCGGCCGCCGTGGCAATACCTTCTCCGGCCCCGGCGGGCCTGGCGGGAGAGTGGCTGTATGTGCCTTCAGTCCGGGCCAAGGATGACGGCCTCTACCCTCCCGAGTACATCGAGCTGCGGGTCACCGAGGAAGACGGCGTCGTGAGCGGCCGGTACCGTGCGCGCTATCGTGTTGCCGACCAGGCGATCTCACCCAACGTGACGTTTCATTTTCGCGGGCGCGCAGGAGCCGATGGGGGCAGCCTGCCCTGGACCGGCAGCAGTGGCGCCCACGGCAAGCTGACGTTGCGGCGACTCTCCAACGGCGCGCTCGAAGTAACCTGGGTGGCTGATCAACTCGGCGCGGAGCTGGGGCTGGTCTCAGGCACTGCTACACTCGTGCGCAGACTGGAGTAGCGCTCATCAGGGCCGACGATTCTTGCGCCACCACGAATGCCACGGGCGGGTCTTCTCGGGCGGGCTTACCGGTTCCACCGATCGGCCATCGATGATCGCCCTCGGATTGCTCACGCACAGGCGGCGGGCCGTCTCTTCGCCGAACCGCGCCAGCAGATGCTGGTGCGCTTCGTTCAAGACCGGAGGGCGGTGTTTGAGGTCATGTCCGTCGCTGGCCAACACATGCACCAATCCGCGCTTCATAAGGGCTGCCGAGGCATCCTGTGCGGATTTGCCGAACCGCCCCAGCAGCGATTGCGCGGTCACCTGGATCAGGCACCCCAGTTGCACCCAGGACCCCATTTCGTCGATGCGCCCCCGCAACAGGCGGTTCCGTTCCGGATGCGTGATGATCGGCCGCATTCCCGCCGCAAGCAAGGCCGCGAAAATCTGGCTGGTGGTCTTCGGAATCAGAAAATCGGAGAACTCCACAAGCAGGTAGCCCCGGTGACCGATCGAGTATTTGCCCGGTGAACGCAGCGCATCCTCGATGTTTTCCGGTGTGAGATGAAAATCGCACCCATAGTGAATCACCGGCGAATCTCCCGCCGCCGACTGCAGCTCCGAAATTCGCGCCTCCACCGCTTCCGGCTCGAAATGGTATTCTTCATTCGCGTGCGGTGAGGCGACGATGTCGGTGGTCCCGCCGGCCGCAGCCATGCGGACCATCTCCAGGGATTCCTCGAAGGTACGCGCGCCGTCGTCCAGGCCGTACAGGATGTGGCTGTGGATGTCGATCATTACCTGTCGAATCTATCGGCGCCCCGGCCAGGCGACGTTACATCCGTTCTACCGCAAAATGGACCGGCTGAATGTGCGGGTCACCGCGAACTGCCAGAAGTTATTGTTGCGAATTCCAGGCTGCAGGCCCCACTGTTTCCGGAAGCCGCCCTCGATGGAGAGGTCCTTCATCGTGATGGCCATGAGGGTTTGATAACGAAAGATGCGGTTCCCGTTGGCGCCGTAGAAGTTCCAGGAATAGGTATGGGCCGGCCCATGCCGGAAAGTGATGCGAAAACGCTCCCGCCTCAACAGATCGTGCTGTAGCCATGCCTGGGTATGGAGCAGCGAACCGCGCGGCAGGGGGCTCTTCAGCAGCGTCCAGGAATCGCCGGTCAGCAGAAACACGGCACGGGGAACCTTCGCCTGATAGACGAGATTGCCCGCCACCAGCCAGTCATTCGCCCCGCACTTCACGCTGGGCAGCAGCCATCTCTGCACGCCCGTTCCCAGGCTGAGCAGGTGGCTGCCCTTCTTGAATACGGGGGCCTTGTAACCCACACCCGCCTGCCAGTTGTAGGAGCTGCTGCGAGTGTCGAGAGTGTTCCATCCGAAGACCGAAAGCGAGTCGCCGGCGCGCAGCGCGTTGCCGAGGCCGGTCGAGATCCGGGTCTGCCAGGCTGGCCCTTCACCGAAGGTCCCTCCGAGCGCCATCTGGAACGTGTCCGCCAAACCGCTCTGCAGGGAAGTGCTCCAAAGCATCGGCGGCCTGGACTGTCCCAAAAGGGGCGCCGCTGCCAGAATGCAAAGGCCCGCGAGCGCGCGCAACCTCATTCACTGCGGATTTTAGCACCCTTTATTATCCATTTATATGGATTCCGGATCAGACGCGCGCCGCCGCTGTATCTCCGGTGGGCAGCTTGAGTGACCCGCGGGCCCGCGCAATCAGCCCTGCCAGATCCATCGGATTCGAGGGCGATTGCGAGGTTTGCTTCGGCGCGCCGCAGATTGCATCCACCGTGTGCAATCCCAACCGGCGGTAGCTTTCAAACTGCGCCTCGTCGAAGAACTGGTCGGCCGTAGGCTGGTGCGGAAACCGCGAGTCGGTGGCAGCGTACTGCACAACATCCGGCGGTTCGTCCCCCGTCAGGCACGGCTTGATGTACAGCAGTACACCGTTCGGCGCGCCCGGGTCCACCGCGGAGTAGACGATGTGCGCGATCGCGAAATGCATCCGCTCGCGCCCCTCTCCCAACGGCGATGTCGGCATGTAGTCCGTCGCCAGTTCGATAGGGATGCCCAGGTCCACCCGGATCTTACGCACCGCGTTGCCCAGGTCTTCGTAATGAAACGGCGCGTCCGAACCAGCGTCCGACACGACAATCGTGTGGCATCGCCGCAGCACCATCTCGTATAAGCCCAGGTTGTCGAAATGCCCGCCGTCTGAGAGATACATCCAGGCGTTGGTGTCGGTGGTCAGGCCGAACGCTTCGTCCACGAACGGCCGTACCCCCCATCTCGGCCCGGGCCTCGTCCATACCTCCGGCTCGACCCGCGGGTTGCCGAGCCACCACCCCAGGCGCGCGTTGAAGAGCGTCATCACCACCGTCAGCAGTGTTGACGAGTTGTATCCCATGTTGGGGCTGGCCGCGGCTCCCGAGATCGTAATCGCCGTACCGAGCGAGATCGGTGTCTTGTTCGCGCGGTACGCCCCGCCGTATATCCGCGACGACCGGTAGCCCACCCGGCAGCTACCTGTGTGGTATCGCGTCGAGGTGAAGGGCGCTGCCTTGCGCTGCTGCCACGCCAGGTTCTCGCCTCTCACCAGGTTGAGCGCCATATTGACGACGTGCAGCGGTTTTGAGGGGCTCAACTCGGACATCGAAAGGTTGTCCCGCTCATCAAACCCGGTGAACGGGTGCGGGCTTCGGCTCGTGTTGGATGCCCCGAGGTACGCTCGAATCAGGCGCTGCCGGTACATCGCGTGCAGCGAAAACTTGTTGACGTTGATGAAGTAGGATGCCGTCAGGCAGATTGCCGCGTACAGCACCAGCAGCCACAGCGTGTGCGCGGTCGCGTCGCCCATCGGCTTCAGCATGGGCGGCCACAGAGACGCGACCCGGGGGATGCGCGCCGCCAGGAAATCCGTCAGCGTCTGGTTGAGCGCCGCCAGCAGTAGCGCCAGCAGGCAGAGGAAGGTGGGCAGCACGATCTTCGAGAGGAGTTCGAACACCATCGATCCGCCCTCCGAAGCTCCTCCGTCGTCCGTGCTCCCTCGTCCCGTACCCTCGCTCCGGTGCCCCGCGGATGTCTTGGCGCTGTGTCCCAGGCGCGAGGCGGCCCAGCCGGTAATGCCTGTCGCAGCTGTGAAAGCACCCGTAAACTCCATGCTGGCCCAGTCCAGCACCCGGTCCGCGTACAATACCAGCGCTGCCAGGACTGGCCATCCGAGCGTGAGCAGCAGGAGCCATCCGCCCGAACGCGACCACCATTCGCGGTCCTGATCTTCCGTAATGTAGCTGGTCCCGCCCACCAGCAAGGCGGAGGCGCCCATGAACAGGCCCATCACCGCGGGGAATGCTAAACAA
This sequence comes from Bryobacterales bacterium, assembly GCA_963778675.1. GTDB lineage: Bacteria > Acidobacteriota > Terriglobia > Bryobacterales > Bryobacteraceae > CAWCDJ01. The sequence continues at coordinate 681,844 of CAVZVI010000011.1, read as the reverse complement.
ACGTAGAGCACCGGATTCGCCAGCGACCCGTCCCTGTTCCAAGCCACCAGGGAGCTCAGCGAGTAGCCCGCAGCACCTGCAGCCATTCCGGTTAGCAGCGCCGCGGCCGATGCGATCAGTCCTTTCAGCTTGGGAGGGCGGTTGTAGTGGAACCGCGCCAGGGCAATCCCTGCCAGCATCCCGCCTCCGTGCATCACCGCGCCGAACTCCGCGAAATGCCCGATCTTCAGGCCGTTCCGGCCCAGTCCGACGAAGTTCCAGGCCGCTGCGCTGCCGTCTCCGGGAGGCAGCCACGCCCAAAACGTCGTGAGTTGCACGGCCGCATAGGTCAGCGGCACCAGGCAGAAGCCCAGGTACCAGCGATAGTTCTTGCGCGCATTGCCCGCGCTCGGCAGGTCGAACCCCAGGTAGCCCGTGGCCACGGCGCCGGCGGCGAACGCCGAAACCAGCAGAAACCACAGGCTGGCAGGCGAAACATTGGCGGGCTTGATCTGCGCCAGACGCAGCGCCAGCACCGGGACCAGCAGAGTGGACGCCAGGAGCGGCAGCAGCACCAGCCAGTTGAGGAACATGTTGCGTGCCACCGTCGCCACAAGCGCCCAGGTATCTCCTGAAAGGACTCCCAACCGCGGCGTCAGATAATTGCTGTACTGGCGTAGGTAGCGAACCGGCGAAGGCTCCGGATCGAAGCCCGCCTCCTGCCGTTCCGCCAGGCGGTGAATCACCTGCGCGAAGCCATCCTTGGCGCCGCGCTCCAGCCGCGCTGCCCACGCTGAGAGCCATCCGCCAAGGTATCCGCCTCCCGAGACCGTCGATAAGAAATCGAATTCGCCCAACAGGCGCGGCCGTTCTCCTTCCGGACCGGGCGCCGACCACCTCGCCAGCCCTTGCAGCACGCCCAGCCCGAAGGTGGCGCTGCGAATCCCACCGCCCGAGAAGCACAAAGCCGAACGCTTCGCGGCATGAAGCTGCGCGAATAGTCTCGTCCGGAACTCCCGTTCAGCCTCTTCACATCCGGACCCGCAGGCCTTAGCGTCCGCGTACTTACCGCGCGCGGCTGCCAGTCCGGAGACGTCTCCTCCGGACTCGCAATACTCCTCGTACAGCACTTCAAGCGCCGAAAGGCAAGGCGCGCTATCCTCCGGCGGGCATTCGCCGCCGCCATTCAAAGCCGGTTCGGGAGTGGACATACGGCCCCCTTAATATGAGTAATCACCCGTTTATTGATCGACCCAGTATATCGGAACCGCGGCAGTCGATTGACCGGTTTTGTCGGTTTTCCGCGCGCCGCCGGTACGGCCGGCCTCCCCAGCCGCCGAAGCCCGCTATCAGTGCGAGTAACTCGTATTGATAAACCCATCCACGTCCTTGTGCATCTTATCGTGCGCCTTCCGGTCGATATCCACCATGTGCCCGGGCTGGTAGGAGGCAAAGCGGATGTTCAAGACTCCGGACCTTCCAGGCAACCGTTAAGATGGGATTGATGTCTGAACCGTGGCTCCGCGGACCCATTTCGGGCGTCTCGCCGCTTCTCGCCCCGCTGCTCTATTCCTTGCAGCAGGCACGGGAAGACCTCGCCGCCCACACTGAAGGACTGACCAGCGATCAGCTTTGGGGCCCTGGCTCGATCGGTTTCCACCTGCGGCACATCGCCGGCAGCACCGCACGCCTCACGCAATACCTGCAGGGCTTGCCGTTGACCTCCGCGCAACTGGAAGCGCTCGAAGCCGAGAATCACCCCACCGGTCCCGGCTGCGACGAACTGCTCGCCAAGATCGACTGCGCCTTCCGCGAAACCGAGGCTGTGGTCCGGCAACTCGATCCGGCCACGCTAGCCGAGCCGCGCACCGTTGGCCGCCGTCATCTCCCCACCACCGTGATCGGCTTACTCACCCACATCGCCGAGCACACCCAGCGCCATGTTGGCCAGGTCATCACCGCCGCCCATTTAGTTAGGTGACAGGCTGCGTAATCCCTTTTTTGGATACCGCGGCAGCAGGTTCAGCAGCAGCGCCGCCGCGCCGGTCGCTCCGGCCAACATCCCGAGCAGCGACATATAGGATCCGGTCGCGTCGAACGCTTTTCCCATTAGCACCGGTCCGATCGCCCCGGCGATCGCATAAGCCGTCCACGTAAGCCCATAAAGAGTAGAGAACGACCGCAGGCCGAAGTAGCGTGTCAGCACGTACGGGGTGAAATCCGCTTCCGCGCCGACGCCGAGCCCGATCAGCGCCGACGCCGCAATCCCCTGCATACCGGTCGCCGCGCGTGAGAGGAGCAGGATCCCGCAGGCGCTCGCCGCCAGCAGGCAGCAACCCACGCGCGGGCCGAAGAACCGGTCGAGCAGCACGCCCGTCCAGATCCGGCCCGCGAAACTCGCCAGGCCCAGCGCGGATGCCGCCAGCGCCGCGGTCTCCACAGCGACGCCACGGTCCGTCAGCACCGCCGAGAGGTGCGCGATGGCTCCGTTGATGCTCAGCGAACTGAGGAACAGCGCGGCCACCAGGATCCAGAACGTGCGCCCACGCAGGCACTCCCGCGCCGTTGCGCCCTCGAGAGGCGTTTCCCTATAACTCTCCCTACTCGGCCGCTCGCGAACGAATAGCGCCGTCAGCGGAATCCCCAGCGCCAGCACCAGCGCGCCCAGCGTGAAGTAGGCCGCGCGCCACCCGTTGCTGTCGATGAGCCATTGCGCCAGCGGCGGGAGCACCATCGCTCCTGTCCCCACCCCCGCCATCACCAGGGCCAGCGCCAGGCCGCGGCGCGAGTCGAACCACGTCGAGACGGCGCGCGAATATCCCATCTGCGTGGTCCCGTTGCCCACGATTCCCAACACGACAAACACCGCGTACAAGTGCCAAAGGTGCGGTGTCAGCATGCCCAGCGATGCGAACGCGCACCCGAACACCGCCATGCACGGCAGAATCACGCGCCGCGGTCCGCAGCGGTCGAGCAAGTAACCGAGTCCCGGGGAGCACACAGCCACGCTCATCGCGGCCATCCCGAAGGCCCCCGACACCGATTCCCGGCTCCAGCCGAACGAAACCGTCAGCGGCTTCAGGAACACGCTGAAAGTGAACACCAGCAGCGATCCGAAGCTGACCATGGTGCCGAAAAACGCTGCCAGCACCACCAGCCAGCCCGGATTCGCCGCCGCCTCCGACAGCTTTGGCGCCGCCGCCCTAACTTCGGGCATAGCCGTGCGCCGCGGTCCGCTTCCCGCCCTCCCGATGCGCCTCGTCCGATAGCGCGTGAACGCCCGTCGCGTCGATCCAGCGGTTATAGAAGTTGAACAGCGCGCACACCGTCACCGCAAAATAGATGGCGTCGTCATCCCATCCCGCCGCATATAGAGGCTTCATGTCTTCTGCTTCAATCCGCGGCGATTCGTGATTCACCTTGTCCACAAAACGGAGAAGCGCCTTATGCTGCTCGTCGAGCGCCGAGGTCTCCAGATCGCGCAACACTCCCTGTACCAGTGATTCGTCTCCCAGCAGTTCCGCCGCAACTGCGGCGTGGGACTTCAGTCAGAACGGGCACTGGTTGCGCGCCGATGTGTACGCCGCAATCAGTTCTCGAATGCCTGGCGGGAACGGCCCCGGCCCGCGCAGGATCTCTTGTGTAAAGCGCGCCAGGTGCTCGGTCGCCTTCGGCAAATACGCGAACAGGTGCCAGATTTGCGGATACTCGGCGCCCCTCTCGCGCATCGCCCGGATCAGGTCGGCATACGGTCCCGGCTTCGGGTTCTGCTCTACCTCTGGAAGAAACATCGGCTTCATCATGGGCTCCTCGGAAATTAGAACAACAGTTTTGCGCCGAACTGCAACAGCCGGGGCGGACCCGCCGCCAGGACGCGCCCAAAGTTCGGCGAAGCCAGGTCGTTATCCGGAAGGCCGAAATTCGCATGGTTGAGCAGGTTGAACACTTCGGCACGGAATTGCAGCCGCGCCCGCTCCCTCACCGCAAGCGTCTTCAGGAGCGAAGCGTCCAGGTTGGCAATGCCCGGACCGCGCACTGCGTTGCGGCCTTCGCTGCCGAACCGGCCCGCCTCCGTGTTCGCGTCCAGCCGCCGGAACGCCGACGGACTGACCCACTGATCCGCCGTGTGCGGCCCCGCGTTCGGATCCCCGATCAGGTCCGGCCGGCTGGAATAGAAGCCCGTGATTTCCGGCGAGCTGCCCTCGAGCGCAACGTTCGCGCTGTCGTATACCGTGAAAGGCGTGCTCGAAGAAAGACTCGCGATGGCGTTCACCTGCAAGCCCCACGGCAGTTCGTAGCTGCCGCTGAAGACGAAGCGGTGGCGCGCGTCGAACAGCGACGGCCCGTGTTCCGCCTTCAGGTCGAACGGGTTCTGCGCCAGGTCGTTTTCCCCCGCCACCAGTTTCGGAGCCGAGCCCGCTACGTTGAAGCTCGAAATGTAATCCAGCGACTTTGAGAACGTGTACGATGCCAGAAACCCCAGACCGTCGCGGAACCGTCGTGAGAAGGACGCCTGCGCGGCGTGGTAGGTTGAGCTGGTCGAGTCCGTCACCAGTCCCACAGACGCGAAATCGCAGGGACCGCTCACGCCCCGGCAGCCCGCGTAGAGCCTCCGCTGGTCGGCATTCTCCGCCGTCGCGCCTGGCCCGTAGACGGCCGGATTGGCCTCGATCATGCGCGGCAGGCGCGTGCCCTTATTGCCGATATACCGCACGTCCAGCAGATACTCCCCGAACGAATGCTGCACCGAGAAGTTCCAGTTCTGCGCATACGGCGGCCGCATACCATTTTCAACGGTCAGTACCGTCGTGGGCTGCGGGAAAGAATCCAGCGAGAACGGATTTTGCCCTTGCCACGGGTCCGTGAAATTCACCGGCGCGCCGAGTTGACGAGCCTGCGTCCACGGAAGCGCGCTCAAGGGCGCCTGCAGGGGGCCGCCGACGCCGTTCGTGTCCGAATCGTAGAAGATCCCGTACGCGGCGCGGATCGACGTCTTTCCCGACCCGGTGGGGTCGAACGCCACTCCCACCCGCGGCATGATGCCCTTCCAGTAGACCGGCGCGATGCCGTCCGGCACTCCCGGGTCGCCCGGGAAGAGTAGACCCACGGGCGCGTTTGGGAACACCTGCGATTGCTTGCCGGGCGACCAGGAGTTCATGCGGTTGCGAATGTCCCGGAAAGGAGTGTCCACCTCGTAGCGCACACCGAAATTCAAAGTCAGCCTCGGCGTGGCGCGCCATTCGTCCTGCGCGTAAGCCGCTGCGTCGATGTTCCGCAGCCCGCGGTTCATGTCGCCTCCGCCCTGGAAAAAGACCACCGGGAAGCCGAGAAGGAAGCTCGCAAACGGATCGCTCGCCGGGAACGGCGCGAATACGAAAAAGCCGTTCGACGCGATCCCTTCGGTCATGTTGATCTGGTTGCGGCGGAAGTCCGCGCCGACCTTCAGGCTGTGGCGGCCGGTCACGTGCGAAACGCCGTCGTGAATTTCGTACGTGTTCTGAGCCGTGTTGCGAGGTCCCGTAATCGGGTCGCCCGCGTTGGCGTATCCGCTGATGATCAGGAACGGCGGCCCCTGTGCCGCTGCCAGCGTGCTGTCGTAGTTGAACCCGAGTTGGCGCGGCGAGGTGTGGTTCAGCGGCTGGTCCGTGACGAACGCGTTGCGGAAGAACCCCAGCCGGAAGTCGTTGACCGTGGTCCCGCCGAGAAGGTGCGTCTCGGATAGGGACGCGCTTTGGGTGCCCAGGTCCTCGCCCACCGGGAAGCCCGGCACATTCGCGCCCTTCACCGAGAGCGGGTCCACGTTCGCGCCCGCCGAGCGCGTGTAGTGAGCCGATAACTGGTCGCTCGCGCTCAACACGTGATCGAGGCGCAAGCCTCCCTGGTCCGAGTTGTTGCTCATCGTCTGCGTGGTCGCGAACAGATTCGGCCCGGCGTTGGCGTGCGGGTAGAAGCTCAGGAGCTTCAAAGCCATCGGACTCATGGCCTCCGCCGGAATGCGGTCGCCGGGAAACGGCTGCCCTGTGAAATAGTTGATCAGCGGAGCCGGCAGGCCCGAAAAGTCGCCGGCGCGCTGAGCGTCGCTCGGCACCGTCGTGCTCTGAGTGACACCCTGCCGGTTGCGGAAACCCTCGTAAAAGCCGAACAGAAAATCCCGATTGCGGCGCACCGGACCGCCCAGCGTCGCGCCGAACTGATTCTGCTTGAGCGGCTCGGTGCTCACCGCGAAGAAGTTTCGCGCATCGAGCGTGTCGTTCCGCAGAAACTCGTACACCGTCCCGTGGAGTTCGTTGCCGCCCGAGCGCGTCACCACCGTCGTCGTGGCCCCCGCCGTTCCGCCGTATTCCGCCGGGGCCGTTTCGGTGAGAATCCGGAATTCCTGGATGGCATCCACCGGCGTGCGCAGCGCGTAGCCGCCGTCGACACGGTTCACATTCGTAACGCCGTCGATCAGGTAGTTGTTTGATTCGGGCCGCTGGCCGTTCACCGCGTAAGCCTGGCCGGAGCGCAGGGATCCGCCCGCCTGCGCCAGTCCCGCCGTCAGCGGCGCGACCCCGGGTTGCAGCAGTCCGAGCTGAGTGAAGTTTCGCCCGTTGAGTGGCAGGTCCACGAGTTCGCGGCCGGTCACCACGTTGCCGATCACGTTGGACCCGGAATCCACCGCCGCCGCTATGCCCGTCACGGTCACTACGTCCTTCTCTTTCGCGACCTGTAATTGCACATCCACCCGGGATGTCCGGCTCACCTCGAGTTGCAGGCCCTGCTGCAAGTACTCTGCGAACTTCGGCGCGCTCACCCGCACATCGTATTCCCCCACCGGCAGCGCGAGATGAAATGTGCCGGACCGCGTGGCAGCCTGTTCCCGTGTATAGCCCGTGTTCCGGTTAACCGCGCGCACCACTGCGCCAGAAATCACTGCGCCGCTGGCATCGGTGACCTGGCCCTCCAAAGTGGCGTTGGTGTCCTGAGCGCTTGCCGCGAGGCACACGACTAGCGCAAGAAGGAATGCTTTCATCTCAGTTGGTTCCCCTCTCTCTGCTTCAGGCGAGAATATGCGAATCGCGGGATTCCGGCAATACTCGAAAGATACTAGCCGAGCCAAACATTTAATCCTCGCGCTGCTCGAGGAGCCGGATCAATGCGGCGAGCGTGTCGTTCACCGGAGTTGGGATTCCCCACGCCGCACCGCGTCGCGAAACGAAGCCGTTCAGCGAATCGATCTCGGTCGGCTTCCCGCGGAAGATATCCTGCGCGGTTGAGGAGAGCGCCCCGCGCATCGCCTCGCCCAACTGATACGCCGCCTCTACCAGGGCCGCCTCAGAGAGCGAAACACCCTCCGCATGAGCGACGGCCACGGTTTCCGCAATCGCGCGCTGCATCGCGACGCGCAGGGGCTCGAACCCGATGATGCGGCCATACCGTGCGCGTGTCAGGGCGGAGATCGCGTTGTACGCGCAATTCATCGCCATCTTGCTCCACAGGTCCGTTTCGATGGAGTCCGAGATCCGGCACCGGATCTCTCCATACTCAAATAGAGCGGCCAGCGGCTCGAGATCGGGCTGTCGCGGCCATCCTGCCCGGTGTCCCACAACCAGATCGCCTCGTCCGGTATGAGTCACGTGTCCCGGACCGGTCATGGCTGCCGCGACATACACCGCTACCGGAATTGCGCGGATCCCTGTCGCCGCGTAAATGCGATCCACGTTGTCGACGCCGTTTTGAAAGCTCAGGACAGCGGCAGCGGCACCGAGGAACGGATGCATCTCGCGAGCGGCCCTTTCCGAATCCACCGTTTTCACGCAGAGGAGCACTACCTGCGCATCGCGTACCTGTTCGATGTCCGCGGAGGCCGCAAGCGGGATTCGATCGTGGATGCGGAGGCCTTCCAGCAACAGACCATCCCGCGCAATCGCTTCCATATGAGCCGGCCGCCCGATCAGGGTTACCGGGACGCCCGCGCGTGCCAGCATCCCGCCGAAATAGCAGCCGACGGCGCCCGCCCCCACTACCGCTACTTTCGGCCAGTGATTCGTCTGCGTCATTCCCTCAGGTTAACGCCGGCCGCGCAGCGCGAGCCTCTCGCCGGGTTAGTGGCTGCGCTCGATCACCATCAGTGCGAACGATCCCGGCAGTACGGGTGCTCTGCTCCTGGGAGGCGCCCCCGCCGGAACAGGTCCGAACTTGGCGGAGACCAGGAACACCCGGTGATTCGTTGGATCCAGCCCCATGTTGCGCGAACCTTGTGGCGTCTTCACGGTTTCAGCCACGTGATAACGGTCCGGGGTATCCTGATGAATCACCGTGAGTGTGCCATCCGCATTCGAGGCAAACGCGTCGCCCGAGGCCGGGTCAAACCCGGCACCGTCTACGCCGGAGCCGATCGGGACCGTAGCCACCACCTTGCCGGCCTGATAATCGGATACCGCCATCACTCCGCTGCGGCATCCGCTGAAAAGCCGGTGGTGGAGAGTATCGATGGCCATGGAGACCGGCTGCTTGCATGGGGCGGTCGGCCAGCGGCGCACCACGGTCGCTTTCCTGGCATCGATCTCGACCACCTCGCTCGTGTCCGTGAGATTCGCGTAGACCTTGCCGTCGCCGGCTGACGCGCCGTATTCCGGCTTGCCGCCGAGCGGAATGTTCGTGATCCTGGTCCCTTCCCGCGGGTCGATCACGGTCGAAGAGTGCGCGTCGCCATTCAACGTGAAGACCCGGTTCGACGGGCCGTCGTAGACAATGGCGTCGGCATCTTCGGCGGCCGGGATCCGGCCCAGCACTTTGAAGGTCTTCAGATCGAACATGACCACCGACTGGTCGTTGCCGGACGTGGCGAACCCATGCCCCGTGGCTTCCGCCACCGCGGTGCCGTGCGCGCCCTGAATTCCGGTGACTTCGCCGAGCAGCTTGCCGTCCTCATCGACGACCATCACGCGATTCTGCCGCGCGATGAACAGACGGTGATTCGGCGGATCGGGTACGACGTAGTCCCAGCGGCCATCCCCGCCGAGCGTGTACGTGTGCGTGATGCGGTAAGACGACGATGACTGTGCGGCGAGCGCCGTCACTGCTACGATGGCGGCGGCGAGAGCGTTGCTGCGCATGGTAGTTCCTTCCCGCCCGAGTATATCCAAGCCGTGGATCCGGCGGAGCGCCCGGTCGGTTACATTAGGAGCATGTCGAAGATTCTCGTGATTACGGGCGATGGCGGCGAATCGTACGAGGCGCTTTACGCGGTGCACCGGTTTCAGGAGGAGGGTTGGGAGCCGGTGGTCGCGGCCCCCTCGCGCCGCCGGCTGAATCTCGTGATGCACGATTTCAAGCCGGGCTGGGACACCTATATTGAGCGGCGGGGTTATGGGCTGGAAGCCGATCTCGCCTTCGACCAGGTAAACGTCGAAGAATACGCCGCTGTCCTCATACTGGGCGGGAGAGCGCCCGAGTACCTCCGGAACAACGCCAGGGTGCTCGAAATCGCAAGGGCGTTCGACCGGCAGGGCAAGTGGATTTTCGCGATCTGCCATGGCGTCCAGATACTGGCCGCCGCGGGGTTGACCGCCGGCAAACGGGTCACCTGCTATGAGCATGTCCGGCTGGAAGCGGAGCAGGCCGGCGCAACGTACATGACCGACCAGACCGTGTGCGACGGCCGCATCGTGACCGCCCAGACGTGGCAGTCGCATCCTTCCTTCTATAGGGAGATCTTTGCCAGACTTTCGGGCCGGGCGGATGCCGCTCGATCCTGAAGTAGCAGCCCATCTGGAGCGCGAGAAGCTTCAGCCGCCGCGGTCCTCTCTGGATGTGGCGGCCACCCGCGAGAGGATGCGCCGGGCCGCCGGACTCGCGGGTCCTGCGCCACCGCTCGCCAGGATCGAGAATATGGTTCTGCCCGGGCCCGTCCGGGTGCGGCAGTACTGGCCGGCGCTCACGGCCGGACTGCCGCTCGTTGTTTACTTTCACGGGGGCCGGTTCTTTAGCGGCGACCTGGAAAGCCATGATCCGGTGTGCCGGATCCTCGCCCTTGCGGCAGGCTGCCGCCTGCTGGCGGTGGACTACCGGCTCGCGCCCGAGCACCGCTTTCCCGCCGCGGCGGAAGATGCGGATAGAGCCGTGCGGTGGGCGATGCGCGAGGGTGTCCCGGTTGGCGTCGCGGGTGACAGCGCCGGCGCCAACCTCGCTGCCGTCGCGGCGCTGGCGCAGCGGGGGCCGGCGCTGCGTTGCCAGTTGCTGATCTACCCGATGATCGATGCCACATGCAGTTCGCCGTCGTTCTCGGAATTTGGCGATGGTTATGGGCCGGGGGCCGCCGATATGAAGCGGGGTTGGGCGGAATACTTACCGGAGGGAGCCGACCCGCGCGCCCCGCTCGCCTCGCCGGTCTTTGCGGACGATACCCGTGAAGTCGCCCCGGCATTTATCCTCACTGCGGAATACGATCCTCTTCGTGGGGAGGGCGAAGCGTACGCGCAGAAGCTGGTTGAATCGGGCAATCCGGTTCAGGTCCGGCGGTACCTCGGGATGACCCACGGCTTCTTCACGATGCAAGGCTCCCTCCGCATGGCGCGCGAGGCCATGAACGACGCCGCGGCGTTCCTCAGACGCGCTCTGTCGGATTGACCGGGACGGGCATCGATGGAGAACGCCTTGATGCTCCGGTTCGGCTAGCGATTGCGGTCTGCACGCCGGTGGCGCATGACCACGACGACAGCCGCCGCTGAAGCGGCTGCCGCTACAACGATCACAAGGGCAGGATACGGCATGGATGCCTCCAATCCGACTCCTGCACATTATATGGGATATCGGCATCGGAAAATCCACCATCAGGAATTGAGGTTGAATCTCTACGGCTCCACTTGCGGCCGGCGCTGCGGCGCCGGAAGCGGCGACGGAACCCGGAAGGGAACCGTGAGTGGGATGTCCTTCGCCGAAGCGGGCACCTGCGCGGCCAGGCCGCGGACCACGCGCTCGACCCGCTCGGGATCGCCGTACCACGTCTCGAGCGGGGAACGCGGGTTGGCGGGTTCGAACTGCGGCTCGATGTTTTTCTGGCGCCCGGCGAGAAAGGCGAGAATGCCGGGACGGTCGGTGGGACCTTCGCGCGAAAGGATCGCCAGGGGGTCGCGGTCCGCGATCTCGGGGTTCGGGATGGCGATGCCGCGCGGCCAGCGTGAGCGCCACCAGGCAGCGAGGTCCGGAGGATCGCACGCCCCCGTCGCGCGGCAGCGCAGGGCGGCCCTTAGCAACCCGCGGCGGCCGTCGGGTCCGGCTTCGGCCCATACCAATTGATACGTCGACAGTTCGTTGGCGCGGTGGACCGCAAGGTCAATGGCATAGGGCTCGTCGGCCGTCTGTTGAACGGGGAAGCCGTAGTAGTCGCGCTTCTCCGCCAGGAGAAGGCCGGAGACGCGGTAGTTGGCGTTGGTCTCGTCCCAGAGCTGGCGCGGGAAGAGCGGCGCCTGGTTCTGATGGCAGACGGTGCACACGCGCCGCCGCGCGTAATAGACGCGCGGCACGGCGCCGGGGCGATAGTCCTTGACGAGTTGGAATTCGAAGCGGGCGGCCTGTTCGTTGTAACTGAGGATCTCGATCACGCCGGCCTTTTCCTGGTAGCCGAGGAAGAGGCGGTCTTTGATCAGGGGGCTGGAGGAATCATCGAAAGCCGCGACGGCTCGCGGGTACTGGAAGAAATCGGGGGCGCCCGCGCTGCGCTGCAGGGAGCGGCCGAGCGGGATCAATACGCGCCGGTAGCGGACGGTGGAGTCGGCGCGCCCGGCGATCTCTTCGAGCAGTCTGGGGAAAGGAAAGGGCAGCGGGTCGGCGGTGAGCGAATCGAACAGCGATTGGCCGGCGGGAGGAAGATCGGGGCCGGGGACCGCGGGGTCCACTGCCCAATCGTATGCCGGGGTGGCCGGGCGGGGAACCGGGCGCCCGCACGACGCCAACAGGGCGGCCAGCGCGATCGCGGCGGTGCGGATCAACGCAAGCCGGCCGTTTGCTGCGGCCCGGTCCAGCAGTCTTCGGCGACTTTGCCGGTTCGGAGGAACTCGTCGGAGCCGGCTTTGGCGGCAGCGTCGTTGTAGACCGTGAAGTTCAGCGCGAACGCGTTCGAGAGATACGCGCGGCCGAGATAGAACCCGGGTCGAACCATGCGGATCTCATCGCGCACCAGCAGGCCTTCGCGTCCGGCCAGCTTGTCGGGGATTTCGTGGTAGCCGGGAATTTCGTCGGTGAAGGCGTAATCGATAATGATCGATTCCTTGCGGCTGTCGAGCAGGCTCTGGCCGCAGTAGAGCTTGGCGGGGAAATAGAGCTGATCGGTCTTGCCGTTGGTGGTGAGCTCGCGGACCTTGGCCTCCTCGGAGGGGTCGGGGAAGAACTCCTGCAGCAGTTCCAGGTGGTCGATTCGGTTGCGCAGGATGCGGTCGTTGCGGTAGAAGACCTTGCCCTTCCAGAGCGCCCGGCCGAGGATCGTGAGTTTCTTCAGCTCGAGGTCGGCGGCGACGCCTTTGAGCCCACCCACGATCTCACCGAGACGTGATCCGCCGCTGATCCCCTTGGGGAAGAAGAGGTCGCCGTCGTGCGGGCCGTCGGGAATCGGGCCGGCAGTGAGGCGGGCGTAGATCTGGTCCACCTGCTCCTGGTCGTACTTCTTGATGTTCGCGGGCGTCAGCGCCATCCGTTCGGCGGGCGTGAGCGGAAAGCGGTATTCGACCTCCGCGAAGTCGGTTTTGGTGGCGTAGGGGTCGCCGTATGGCGCGAAGGGGATGCTCGGGGTCCGCCTGGACCACCACCAGACACCAAGTGCGAGTACGACGGCCAATCCGGCGATCCAAATGGTTCTCATGATCTCGTCTCCTTAAAGCGTTGCTACGAATGCGATCAACGCTTTCTTCTCGCGATCGGAAAGGCCGGTGCCGAACGGGTGGCCGGAGTTCTCCCAGAAATCGGTGCTGGTCATGTAGTGCTTACGGATCAGCCTGCCGTGTTTGTCGATGACGTTCATGGGTGTGCCGAGGTTGGCCACGAACTCGCCGAGCATGTCGTGGACTTCCTTTGCGTCGGCGTCGTCTTTCAGCCGGGCCCTGAGCGCGCCTGGGTCGGTGACCGAGAGGGTAAGATCGACGACCAGGTTTTTATAAAGAAGGTTGCCGACCATCGCCTGGGGCGTTCCCGACGGAATCACCACGCGGATGGGGACGAACTTGCGGCTGCCGGGGTCCCAGATCTTCGGACCGGCTTCGATAATGATGGGCTGATCGAGGAGCGTGACCTTGCGCGGCCGCTTTTCGGGAGGCGTGAGCAGCTCCTCCATGGAGGCCTTGTAGACCTTGTAGCGGCCGGCAACGCTGGGGTCGAAGGCCCAGCAGGGGGGTGGGTTCGGCACCGGCTTGTTATCGGCGTCGACATACGGCGAGGAGTAGAAGTCGTTGGCCTTGTTCTTAGGCTGGCCGCAGACCTCGGGGCCGACGGCGTTGTTGTGCATGAAGGGTGCGGTGGCCCAGGCGCTCAACAACGACGTGTTGCGATAGTAACCGCGCCCCCCGTCCGAGGGGTCAGGGACGTTGGGGTCGGGAGCGCGGCTGCGCAGGGTTACGGAACCGTACTGCTCCCAGACGTGCCCTTCCATGTGGTTGGAGTGCAGCGCCCGGGAGCGGTTGGTTCCGATGGCGGAAACCAACTGCGCGATATCGGTGCTCAGGAAGTCGATGCGCTCGCCGGAGGCGTCGGCGGCGCGGAAGTCGACGGCGCGGAAGCTGCCGGAAGCGTCGGGCTTCTGGCTGGAGTGGCAGCGCGCGCAGTTATCGGCGAAGAGTTCGCGGCCGAGCGTGACGGAGCCTTCGCCGTATTCGCGGTCGAGCTGCGCGGCCAGCTCGTCGTTGCTCTTCAGGCCGCGCGCCTTGTAAAGATCGGTGGCGTGCTGCGAGAGAAGAAAGGCGGCAATTTCGGGAAGGCGGTCTTCGATCGCGCGGAAGTTGGGGCAGTCGCGGCGGCACTGGCCGATGTCGACGGGCGTCTGGCCGAAGCCGCGCTGCGCGGGATCGACGACGAAGAAATTGGTAAGGTGGTTGACCCAGCAGGTCTCCGAGCACGAGCCGATGTTGATATAGACCCGCTGGATGGCTTCGAGAAGCCCGATGCTATCCTCTCCGCCCTTGAGGACGTGCTTGATGGGGTCGCCCGGATCCATGGGGTCCGAGGCCTTCTTGAGGCGGCGCTCCCAGCACTTGTTGTTGCTGCCGGGCTCGCACCAGCAGGAGCGGACGTCGGCGCCGGAGGCGCAGTGATCGGTCTTCCACCATTTCATGACCTCTTCGTCGGGGAAGTCGGGGCGGCGCGCGAAATTGATGATCGCGTTGGGCGTCCCGGGATTGTCGGTGAAATCGTGCGGGAACGCCGAGGTGTCCACCGTTCCGGCGCGGACATAATTAAAGATGCGAAACAGCGGGCTCGACGGCGGCTCGCCCGACGACATGATCGCGGTGACGTTGGTGTACTGGTTGCCCACGGCGCCCTTGATGTTCTCGGGGCGCGGATTGGCCGGATCCTTGGGCGGATTGAGCGGGTCGAAAGCGATGTGGCACGCGCCGCAGGACATCCCGAAGTAGAAGGGCGGTTCGATCGAGCCGTCGCGCAGCTTCGAGGAAAACGTTTCGGGCGTGACCTTGGCGGTAAAGCCGGCCCAACTCTCGGATGAGCCGTTCAGCTTGCGCCACTTTTCCGCGTCGAAACGCGGGTTGGGAAACTTGCGGATGCCCATGGCGCCGGAGGACGTGCCGAACTCGAGGCCGCAGCCGGAATCGCGCTGGCCTTTGTGCGGGTCGTTGGGGCTGGCGGCATCATCCTGAAGGTCGCAGCCGGGGTCTCGATAGCCGGCCTTGCCGACGAACTTCAGCAACTCGTCGTCGCCCGGACAGTAGTCCATGCCGTACGTTTCAGCGAGGCTCTTCTTCGGGCAGTTGGGGGTGCCGGGAGTGCAGCACTCCGGGTCGTTGATGATACCCCACGCGTGGAAGCGGTCGGAGCGCTCCTTCGTGTTCAGGACGCGATACCAATCCAGCAGCACCGGCAGGCGCTGTGGCAGCACATAGGCGTGGAAGCGTGCGCTGCCGGCGGTGGCATAGAACCAGATCTTGCAGCCGGCCTGCTCCGCCTTCGACAGTCTCGGATCGTCGCACTGGTTCCCCTGGTATCCGGGTGACGCCGCGCGTGCCCCCGGCGCCGCCAGTAAAAAGAGAAGGACCAAAACAGGTTTCACGACTTTCATAGACTATTCGCTCCCTCGACCGGGCCGAGTGTTTTGAGATATTCGATCAGGGCCTTCTTGTCCGCGGGACTCAGCGTGGTGCCGTAGAGATGCCCCTGATTTCCGTTGCCCCGTTCGGCGGTGTCGATCTTGAATCCGTGCAGCCGCGCCTGTTCGGATTCGGAGTCGAAGCCGACCTTGACCGGGTCGTAGACATCGTAACCGCGGTAGAAAACGCGGCTGCGTTTTTCGGTTGGCTCCAGCAGTTCGGTGAGATTGGGGACGGAGCCGTTGTGCAGATAGGGCGCGCGCATCCAGATGCCGTCGAGCGGAACAGCCTGGTAGCCGTTCATGGCGGGCTTGGTGATGGGAATACGCTGGACGCCGATCTTGGCGACGGCCTGGTTGGCGATGTCGGCGGCCTGCGCCGTCCAGGTCACCAGGCGATTGTCGTCGGTGCCCACTTCGCGGACATCGATAATCTGGCCCACCTTGGTGCCCGGGCCAAGGCCATGGCACCCGTTGCAGTTGGCATCGAAGACCGGCTTTCCCTTGGCGGCGAGAGCGGCGTCGATGGGGTAAGGGTACTTGGGCGCGCGCTTGTGCTTGAGGAAGTCCTCGATCCAGGTGGCGTGCGAGACCACGGTCTTGGGGTCGGCCTGCAGTCCCAGCGCCGAATCGATAATCACCGAGCGGGGCGAGGGCGTCTCGCCGCCCCAGTTGAGGAACTTGCCTTCGCGCAGGCCGAGATTCCAGATGGACGGGAAATCCGCCTGGCCCACCGTGTTGTCAACCGGCAGCGTGGTCATGAAGTACTTGGTGAGGTTCATGGGGTCGTCGCGCCCGGGACCCCACTCGGGCCAGTGCGGGCGGTTCATCCAGGCGAATTGCGGACCGCGCGCCGCCAGGGCCTTCTTTGTTTGCGGAATGATGAGGTAGCGCCAGGCGAGCTGGTCGAGCCATCCGAGGCCGGCGTGCTTCTGGATCTCCGGCATGAGGGTGTCGGCGTTGAAGCGCGGGTCCTCCGCGCAGGCGCTCAGAAAACGCAGGACGGCTTGAATGTTTCCGGTGTTGTTGGGCCCGGCCGCGATGATGGTGGGCACCTGGTCCGGCGCCATGCGGAAACTGCCGGTATGGCAGATGGCGCAGTTGTTGGCGACGCGCGGGAATCCCACCGTCTTCTTGGTGAAGCCCACGGGCATTTCGTGGCCTTCCTCCCAGGGGATGCCGAAGGCATAGTAGCCCTGGCCGCCCGGCGGGAGCTTATCGGGGAAGACGCGCGGCAGTACGACCCATATCCAGTACGGAAGCCCGGCCTTCGATTCGGCGCCGATGGATCCATACTTGAAGCGCTCTTCGGCGGAGGTCCACGGGCCGTCGTCGACTTCACGAAAGAACTTCCGCCAGACGGTGAACCCGGCGACGGCCACGATGACCGCGCAGGCGGCGCCCGCGATCCACAGCCGTTTTTTCCAGACTGGCGACAGGCTCATCCGGGTCTCCTCAAAAAGTCTTCAGATACTCGAGCAGCGCCGATTTGTCGGCGGCCGGCAGGTCGGTGCCGTAGGCCTTGCCCTCGTGCCCCTGGTTGCCGTTGCCGGCGACGCTGGTGTCGTACAGGAAGAAGGCGCGGCCATCGCGCTGTGCGACGTCGGAGACGAACCCGACTTTGACCGGGTCGAAAACATCGTCGCCGCGGTAGAACTTCGCCGGGCGCTTGGATGCGGGCTCGAGCAGGTCGCGCAGCGAGGGCACGGAGCCGTTATGCAGATAGGGGGCGCGCAGCCACAGGCCGTCGAGCGGCAGGTTGGCATAGCCGTTGGTCTTGCGGAAATGGGCAAACCGCTCGGAAGGGTCTTTCGTGCCTGCGTACAGCAGGTTCTGATTTACGGCCAGGGCGAGTGTGTAGGAGTCGAGGCGGTGGCGGTCGGTTCCGATGGCAGCGATATCGGTCACTTTGCCCAGGGCTCCCTGGCCGGGCGCGAAATTCCTGCCGTCGGGGCCGTGGCAGTTGGCGCACCACTGTCCGTAGATCTGCCTGCCGCGGGCGGCGAGCCCGGTGTCGACGGGGTAAGGATACGGGTCGGGGGCCGCGTCATCGATGAACGACTGGATGCGCGACATCGCCGTACGGTCGAGACTGGCGGGGAACGCTCCGGTGCCGAAGGCGGCGCTGCGGTTGCGCTCGACCACGCTGGTATTGTTGCCGTCCCAATGCAACTGCATGCCGGCGCGGCGCCGCTGGTACCAGATCGAGGGCAGGTCGCAGGTGCCGATGAGTTCGCCGGCGGGCATCTGGTCGAACGGGAAGTTGAGGAGCGCCTTGGCCGGGCTGAAAGTGTCGATGCGGCCGGGGCCGAATCGGGGATTGTGCAATATCGGCAGGAGGCGCGATTCGAAATCCAGCAGGCCGGTGCGGGTCAGCCCGGTGGCGTAGTTGGTGAGGATCACGCGGTTCAGGAAGTCTTCGTGGATGCCCATGGTTTCGGCGGTGGCGAGGATCAATCCGGGCGAGAACTTCTCGCTCTTGGCGGCGGCGAAGAGGAACTCGTAGTAGCCGCGCAGGTCGACCGTATTGGAGGGCATGCCGAGCACGTAGCGGGGATTCTCCCCGGGGTGGAGGCGGACGGAGCCGACGTGGCAAATCGCACAGTTCAGCGCAACCAGGTCCACTCCGCGATACCGCCGCTTGGAGGTGCCGATGGGCATGGTCTTGCCCGGTTCGTAGAGGAACCCCAGGGAGCGGTAATCGTTGCCGGGGAGGTGGAAGACCTTCGGGAGCGCCATCCAGATCGTGAACGGAATTCCGTTCAGAATCTCGCCGCCGGTGGATCCATATTTGAAATGCTCTTTCGGATCCGTGTAGGCCACGGGGGAATTAGACGTGAGGCGGACGCCGAGATACAGGCCCGCAACGGCGGCGGCGAACAGTTCTAACACGAGAATTGCCCGCGCTACGCCGCTGCGCGGGCGTGCAGTCTCGAACTTACTCTTCGAGTCCAAGCCGTTACCCCTCCGATGCCTGGGCGCCTTACCCAGAAAGCGCTCTGGCATTTGTGACCCGAAATCCCCAGTTGTTTCAAAATTACAGAAGAAATATTCCCGGAAACGAGCGTCAAGAGTATCATTGAAAATAGCAAAGGGCAAGCTAAAGCGTGCCCCGCCTGGCCACGCCCGCCTAACCGAAATTCCACACGATGCGTCAGTTAGACTGGGAGTATGCCATGGCGGTTCTTAGCTGGATCGATCAGTTCATAAGGGATGTCCGCTTCGGGGTCCGCAACCTGGCGAAAGCGCGTGGCTTCGCGGCCCTGGCGATCGGTTCCCTGGCGTTGGGGATTGGCGGCAGCACCGCAATGTATAGCGTTGTGCACGCGGTCATCATCGATCCGTTTCCCTACAAAGATCCCGGCCGGCTGATGAGCGTCAACGTGCTCGGGCAGCGTGGCGGCAACGGCAGCTACTACGGCATCGATCAGTTCCTGGAAATCTCCGGGCGCAACACGGTCTTCTCCGGGGTGGTGGCCTCGACATGGTCCGATGTGACGTGGACCGGCGAGGGCGATCCGCAGCGCTTGCGCGGGAATCATTGCACCATGAACACCTTCGACGTTATGGGTGTGGCGCCGTTGATCGGCCGCTCGACCACGGTGGCCGATGAAGCGCCGGGAGCCGAGCCGGTCACCCTGCTCGGGTTCAAATTCTGGCAGCGCCAGTTCGGCGGCGATCCCTCGGTGCTCGGGCGCAAGTTGCGATTGAACGACAAACTGCGGACGGTCATCGGGGTGATGCCGCCTCGCTTCATGTGGCGCGGCGCGGATGTCTATCTGCCCGACGTCTTCCATCACGGTGAAACGGTGGAAGGCGAGCGGGAAGTCCACCTGCTCGGGCGGCTCAAGCCGGGCATTACCCGGGCCCAGGCCACCGCGGAACTCGCGCCGCTGTTCCAGGGACTGCAGCGGGAGCATCCCAATGACTTCCCGAAATCCTGGCGGCTCCAGTTGCTGGATTTCGGCGAGACCTTTCCGAGCGGTATCCAGGACGCACTATGGATCCTGTTCGGTGCGGTCGGGCTGCTGCTGCTCATCGCGTGCGTGAATGTTTCGAACCTGCTGCTTTCGCGCGCGGCTTACCGCCGCCGCGAGATCGCAATCCGCGGGTCGCTGGGAGCGCGGCGTTCGCGCCTGGTGCGGCAGTTGCTCGCGGAGAGCCTGGTGCTGGCCTGCTGCGGCGGAGCGGTCGGAGTCGTGCTGGCGGTGGCGGGGCTGCGGGGCATCATCGCGATGGTGCCGCCCAATACCATCCCCGATGAGGCGCAGATCGCGTTGAATACGCCGGTGCTGCTGTTCTCGCTGGCCGTGTCGGTGGGGGCGGCGCTGCTGTTCGGGCTGGCGCCCGCGCTCCACCTGGCGGGCGGAGACATCCTCACGCCGCTCAAAGAGGCCGGCCGCGGCACGGCGGGTGGATTGCGCCAGCGTCTGCTGCGCGGCGCGCTCGTGGTAGGGGAAGTGGCGCTGTCGCTGATGCTGCTGGTAGGGGCGAGCCTCATGATTCGCACGCTGATCTCGATCCAGGGAGCGAACCTGGCGTTCCACCCGGAACGGATTCTGACGCTCCGGATTCCGTTCTCCGAACAGCGCTACCCCGACGCCGCCCGGCGCGACGCGTTCCTTCAGGAAGCGCTGCGCCGCATGAAGGACGTGCCGGGCGTCGAGGCCGTGGGAATCAACGCCGGGATGCCGCCGGTTTTCAACTGGCAGATGACGGTCACGCTACAGGGCCAATCGCAGCCCGAGCCCCGGCTCGCCATGTTCCACCAGACCAACGCGGACTACCTGCACGTGATGGGCACCCCGCTGGTCCGCGGGCGCTTCTTCACCGAGCAGGAGGTAAATGCCCGCATTCACAGCATGGCGGTCAACCAGGCCTTTGTGCGGCGCTACTTCGGCGGGCGCGATGCCCTGGGGCGGGTGGTGCGCGTGCCGCGGTTGAAGACGGCTCCTTTTGGGATACCCGACGACGCATTCCAGATCGTGGGCGTGGTGCGCGACACGATCAACCGCATCACCACGCGCGAAATCGTGCCGGAGATGTACGTCCCGTACACCATTACCGCGTTTCCGGACCGCATTTTCGTGTTGGGACCGAACCACCCCGAGTCTCTGGCGCGCGCGCTCAAAGCGCAGGTATACGCCGTGGACCCGGTGCAGCCGGTGATGGATGTCAAGCCGATGGACCAGGTGCTGGCCGAGAATGCCTACTCCCGGCCCCGGTTCAATCTGCTGCTGTTCGCGGTGTTCGCCGGCTTCGGACTGGTTCTCGCCCTGTGCGGAATCTACGGTGTGATCTCGCAGGCGGTGGCGCAGCAGACGCGCGAGATCGGCATCCGCATCGCGCTCGGCGCCGGGTACGGCCAGGTGATCGGGATGGTGCTGAAGACCGGGGCGAGATTGCTCGCGATCGGAGTGGCCGTCGGCCTGATCGCCAGCCTGGCATCGGTGAAGGTGCTCTCCGGGCTGGTCTCGAATGTTTCGACGTTCGACCCGTATTCGTTCGCCGCGGTGACGCTCCTCCTGCTGGGAGCGGGGCTGTTCGCAAGCTTCTGGCCGGCGCGCCGCGCAGCGCGTGTGGACCCGGTGACCGCACTCCGGCAGGAGTGATCTGATAATGTGGCTGCATGGTTCGTACTTTGGCTGTACTCTTCCTCTTTTCCTCCCTGGCTCCGGCCGCGCCCTTACGGCTGGCCATTGCCGGGCTCAATCATGGACACGTTTCCGGGTTCCTGAATAACGCGGCGAAGCGCCAGGACGTCCAGATCGTCGCGATCTACGATCCGGTCGAGTCGCTGACAGCTTCCTACGGCGAGCGGTACCACATCGCGCCTGAAGCCCGGTTCAACGATCTGGCAAAGATGTTGGACTCGGTCAAGCCCGAGGCGGTCGCGACGTTCACCGACACCTTTGACCACCTGACCGTGGTCGAGGCCTGCACGAAGCGGCACATTCCGGTGATGATGGAAAAGCCGCTGGCGGTCAACCCGGCGCAGGCGCGCGCCATGCAGCAGGCTTCGGCGCAGACGGGGACTCCGGTGATCGTCAACTACGAAACCACCTGGTACCGCAGCCACGGCGAGATCTGGAAGCTGTTCAAGGAGCAGCACGCCGCCGGAGATATCCGCAAGATGGTGGCGATGGACGGGCACGAGGGTCCCAAGGAGATCCACGTCCAACCCGAGTTTCTGGCGTGGCTGACGGACCCGGTCAAGAACGGTGCCGGCGCGCTGTTCGACTTCGGCTGCTACGGCGCCAACCTCATGACGTGGATGATGGACAACCAGCGGCCGCTCAAGGTGACGGCGCTGGCGCAGACCGATAAGCCGCAGATTTACGCGCACGTGGACGACGAAGCGACCGTCCTGCTCGAGTATCCGAAGGCGCAGGGGATTATTCAGGCGTCCTGGAACTGGCCGTTCAGCCGCAAGGATTTCGAGGTGTATGGCGAGAAGGGGTACGCCATCGCCACCGGGGGCAACAACCTGCGGGTGCGTCTGCCGGGGGAGCGCGCCGAATCGTCGCGGACTCTGGACGAACTCCCGCCGGACCAGGGCGATTCGATTTCCTATCTGGTGGCGGTAGCCAGAGGGAAGCTGAAGCCGTCGGGCCTGAGTTCGCTCGAGAACAACGTGATCGTGGTGGAGATTCTGGACGCGGCGCGGGAATCGGTGAAGACGGGGAAGACCGTAGTCCTTAAGTAATCGTGGCTTCGGCGCGAAGCCGGTCGACTTCCTGGGCCAAGGCTGCCAGGGAGACTTCGCATTCGGCGAAGCGGCCGCCGGTGGCCTGTTGTTCGATGGTGCGCAACAACTCCGCGGCGGCTTGGGCGCCTACGTTGGCGCAGGCACCTTTGGAATTGTGGGCCAGGCGGTTGCATAGACGCGAATCCCGGCGCTCGATTGCCGACGCGAGGAGCCCGATCTGGCGGGCCGTATCGTCGATCAAGGCGGCCAGAATGTCGCGCATCAGTTCGGGATCATCCAGCGTGACCTCGCGCAACTGTTTGCGGTCGAGGGTGATGCTCGCGGGCACACTTCGAGTTTGGCAGTCCTCCGGAGAGCCGTAAATTGGTGCAAGGCCTGATAATGCGGGGACAAATCGCTTATCTGGAGTGGAATCTGCCGAAATCGAAAAAGGTCCGCAGCACTTCGAGGCGCGAACTCAGAAGGGCGCCGCACCGGAACCCGGGCGATTCCGGGCTGCCGAAGCGCATGTCGTAGACCTCCACGAGTTTGCCTCCCTCGGGTTGGTCCACGGGCGAGACGCGCCATAGCGGGTATTGCGAGAAGTCGAGAAAGATCTGAAACGTGCGGGTATGGCGCGGGGCGTCAAGCGCGGGGCCGGGATCCGGCTTGTGAAAGATAGACGCCTGCGTCGGGTCGAAATCGCCCGTCAGATCGACGTCTTCCACGGCATAGAACCCGGGCGTCTCGACGATCCCTTTCCAGAGCCAGGGAGTCGAGGCGTCCGGCAGCGCCGCCACCCGGAGCGGTGGGGACTGTCGGTAGATCCGTGAATCGAGTATGGCCGTTGCGCGAGCGTGCAGCACGCTCCGCCCGCAATTGTAGAGGAGCAGAAACACCAGGCCGAAGATGGCGAAGCCGCGACCGGGGTAGCGGACTTTGCCGGCGCCCGAGGTGATCTCCGAAGAGACCAGCCGGCTGATGAGCGGTCCGAGAAGGCAGATCCCCACCACCGCCCAGATCCAGATATCGATGATGTTGGTGAGGTCCAGGTGCACCCAGCGCCCAGAGAACGGGAGAAACAGCCTCACGCCGTAAGCATTCGTGAGATCGAGCAGGATGTGCGAAGCCACCGCAATCAGCGCCGCGCAGAAGGCGCCCAGCCAGCGGATTCTCCTTCCGCGTGCGCAGGCCGCCACCAGTGCCACCGGGAGCAGCGCCATCAAAGGCATCGCGATCAACGAATGGGTGAGGTGGCGATGGTAGTGAAGATAGTTCAGGGAGCCGCCCGCGGCGGTGACCACGTCGATATCGGGAGCGTTGGCCGCGAGGATCAGGATGGGAGTGGCGAGGGGAGTCCAACGGTTGAGACCGGCGCGGCTGAGGAACAGGCCGGTTGCCGTATGGGTCAGGGGATCCATGAAATGGTGCCGGAGTTCTCATTGTAGGCGAAGTCGGGGGGATGGGGTCGCTCCACCCCCCGGCAGTCGAGCGGGCGCCGGTTTCTACGCGGCTACACACCGCCCGCTCAGTTTGACGCGTGGCTGGGAATGCTGCAGTTCGCGGGGGGCCGGTCTCGTGGTACCTGCGAAGTAATCGGCAATCGGGTACAGCGGATACGGTTCGGTTTCGGCAAAAGCGCGGCCCAGCTTCTGCTGAATCCGATAGACGATATGAAAGAACAGCCCCCGGTCCATGTGCAACTGGCGGCAGCACAGCCTCCAGTCGGCGCCGAGTAAGAAATGGTAGCGGAAAATCCGCTGCTCCAGTTCATCGAGCGCACGCCGGCTAATGATACAGAAGTCGGCTAAGAATTCTTCTCGCTTCCGAGAGTAGCTCCGCCGGCCCTCACTGCCGGGGCGGAAGTCCAATGTCACGGTTCCCACGTGCGATACCGTCGCGCATTCGCGGAAGCGGTTGTAACAGGCGCGAAAAACGGCCCGAAATACGCACTGGCAGGGCACTTCTTTGCCTCCGCGTACGACCCGGATTCCGTTCCCGTGGCAGTGGGTGCAGGATGCCTTTGCCAAGCCAAGCGTGTTCGATCGGTTCCAAAACATGATCAGAATGTCCTCCTGGCGGAACTCGTTTTTTGCGGTGCCGCCATGTGTTCGACAACTGTAATGAATCTAACATCGCAAGGGAAAACGTCAATCATTTCAAACACTATTTCAGGCGAACCAGCATCAATACTAGTACTGCCATTAGAGTACTAACCTTTTGATATGATCAATTTAGAACTATCCATGGATAATGTGTTATTCTCCTAAATACAGGGAATATTCGACAGCTAAATCAGGAATATTAAGTACCCTCTATTTCCGAAAGATATATGCCTCAAACAGATGGAGGCCGAAAAATTCCATGAATTTTTGGGAACTCGAGCGCCGGATGATTGCCAACCTTCGCGAACGCGTCCGCTGCGGGGATCTCACCGAGCGAGGGCTGGCGCGTCTCACCGGCGTATCTCAACCACACATCCATAACGTCCTGAAAGGAAAGCGAGATCTATCCATCGAGACGGCCGATGCGATTCTCTCGGCACTCGGAATGGATTTGTCCGATCTGCTCGACCCCCGCGAACCGCGCTAGACACGGAGCCGAGGCCGTATGTTCCAATAGGGTGCTTGGGGGTAGGGCGATTGAACCGACCTGGAAAGAGCTCCGATGCGCGGGAGGCCCGCATGGAACGCCTGGCCCGGAGAATCCAGGAGCTGGCCGGCAAGGATTCGGAACTATTGCGGCAGTCCCGCGAGATGGAGGCGGTGCGCCGGGCGGCAGCCGTGGAATTGTACCGGACCTGCGCGGGCTTGGTGGCCGACCTGAACCGCCTGCTGCCGCGCGACGAAGTGGTGCTTGACCCGCAGGAGTTCGCCGAGGCTGCTTTCCACGAAGATTCGCCCAACCTGCTGCAGATCAACATTCGCGGCCGGATCCTGCAAATCTCGTACACTGGCACGGGGGAACTGGTCTCGACCGAGGACTTCCGGATTCCTTACAGCCTGGAGGGCGCCATTCGCGCCTTCAACCAGGAACTGCTCGAAAAGGACGTGATCGAAGAGCAATTGCTCTTCTACACGGTGGAAAGGGACCGGCGGATGTGGCGCTATTTCGATCCCCGGACGTATCGCTCGGGCCCGTTCGACCGGGAGTATCTGCTGTCGCTGCTCGAGCAGGTGCTCTGACACGCGGCCGCCGGGCTTTTCGGCAACCCTCCCGATTCGATATACTTTACAACGGTTCCGCCTGACATTCATTCGCATCGACTTTTGAGAAACGGCACGAAAGGAAGGTATCTGGTGAGTTCACGAAAAGACCCCGAACTTCCGGCTACGCCCAAGACCGGCTTCTCCCGCCGCGGCTTCATCCGCGGCGTGGGAATCGGCAGCGGCGCGCTCGGAACGGGCCTGCTGGAGAAGGAGGCGGCCGCCGAACCGGCCGCGGCCGGACTGGTTGGTCCCGGACCTGTACCGATCACGCTCAATATCAACGGAAAATCGCTCAACCTGACGGTAGAGCCGCGCGTCACGCTATTGGACGCGCTGCGCAACCATCTCGACATTACGGGCGCCAAGCGCGTGTGCGACCGCGCCACCTGCGGGGCCTGCACGGTCATGCTCAACGGCAAGAGCGTGTACGGCTGCACGGTGCTGGCAATCGACGCCCAAGGCAAGAATATCCAAACCATCGAAAGCCTGCCGGTGAACAATCCGGTTTCGCGCGCATTCGTCGATCACGATGGCCAGCAATGCGGCTACTGCACGCCGGGCTTCGTGATGGCGTCCTATGCGTTCCTCAAGGAGAATCCCAACCCCACCGAGGAGCAGGTAAGTCAAGGACTGGGCGGCAACCTCTGCCGGTGCGGAACCTACATGGGAATCCGCAAGGCGGTCGTGGAAGCGGCCAAAACGATGAAGGGAGGAAAGAATGGCTAACACTCCGGATTATCACTGGCCGCCAGTCGAAAAGCGCAAAGTCATCGGCAAACCGTTCAAGCGGGTAGACGGCCCGGTAAAGGCGTCCGGGCGAGCCAAGTACTCGTCCGATTACAACGCCAGGGGCCTGTTGTTCGGGGCCTACCTGACCAGCCCGTATGCTCACGCCCGTGTCACCAGCATCGACACGGCGGACGCGGAAAAGACCGCCGGCGTGAAGTCCGTACACCTTGCCGTCCAGCCTGGAAGCGAAGTGCAGTGGCAGGGCTTCGAGATCGCCGCGGTGGCGGCCACGACCGAGGAGATCGCCAACGAAGCGGTCCGCAAGATCAAGGTGGAGTACGAAGTTCTGCCCCACCTGGTGAAAGAAGAAGACCTGACGAAGGTCGGGACGCGGGGCAAGGCGGCGGGCGAAAAAGTGCAGGGCGACCCCGATAAGGCCTTCCAGGACGCCGAGCACGTGTCGGAAGCGACTTACGGGATTCCCGTGGTGACGCATTGCTGCCTGGAGCCGCACGGCGTGGTGATCCAGTGGAAGGCGGGCGACAAGCCGGATGGCTCGGCCGACGAGATTACGGCCTGGCCCACGGTGCAATACGTTTCCGGCTACGCCAACTCCCTGGCTCCGAACGTGAAGGTGCCGGCCGCCAACATCCGGGTGAACATGGATTACATCGGCGGCGGGTTCGGCAGCAAGTTCGGGCCGGACGCATGGGCGGTGATGGGAGCCAACCTGTCGAAGAAGGCGGGCGGGCGTCCCGTGAAGCTGTTCCTCGACCGCGCCACCGAGCAGCGGATCGCGGGCAACCGTCCCTCGGCGTTCGCCAAGATCAAGATCGGCGGCAAGAGCGACGGCAGCATTACGGCGTGGCAATCGACGGGATGGGGCACCGGCGGATTCGCGACCGTCGGCGGACCGCCGCTGCCGTACGTCATCGACAAGATCCCCAACCAGCGCATTAACCACACGGCGATCTCGGTAAATGCCGGGCCGCAGCGCGCGTGGCGTGCGCCGAACAACCAGCAGGCTTCGTACCTGACCTGCACCGCCATCGAGGACTTCGCCGCCAAGGCGGGTCTTGATCCATACGACGTGTTCTACAAGAACTTCGAGCTGGCGCCCGAGGGGCGGGTAGAGACCTACCGTTACCAGTTGCAGAAGGCGGCGGAGTTGGCGCAGTGGAAGCGCCTATGGAAGCCGCGCGGGCAGGCGGCGGGACCGGTGAAGCGCGGGCTCGGCATCGCTTATAACGCGTGGGGCGGCGCGGGGCACGCCAGCCAGTGCCGCACCGTGATCAACCCCGATGGTTCGGTGGCGGTCGAGATCGGAACCCAGGACCTCGGCACGGGCACCCGCACGATCATCCTTCAGGTTGCCGATGAGAGTCTCGGGCTCCCGTTTGGCACCGTGAAGCTCCACATGGGAACCAACCAGTATCCGCCGGACGGCGCATCGGGAGGCTCCACCACGGTGGGGGGAGTCTCGTCCTCGACGCGCAAATCGACGTTGAACGCCCTCGCCAAGTTGTTCGAAGTGGTGGCGCCGGCGCTCGGCGCGGAGCCCGATCAGCTGGAAGCGGTCGACGAAATGATCCGCGTGAAGGGGAATCCCAATAAGAGCCTCACGTGGAAAGCTGCCTGCCGCAAGCTGGGCACGAGCAAGATCTCCGAAATTGGCGAGAACAACCAGCGCATGGCGGCTCGCGAGGGGCTCAATACCTCGGGCGCCGCGGGCGTGCAGATCGCCGACGTTTCAGTGGACACGGAGACCGGTGTCGTCAAGATCAACCGGTACGTGGCGGTGCAGGATTGCGGCATGATCATCAACCCCCGTCTGGCCACCAGCCAGATTTACGGTGCGATCATCATGGGAATCGGTACCGCGCTGTTTGAGGAGCGCATCATGGACGCGCAGACCGGCGCCATGTTGAATGCCGACATGGAGTTCTACAAGCTGGCCGGCATCAACGACATCGGGGAGATCATCGTGCATCTCGACGACCGCCCCGAAAGCGATTCACGCGGCGTTATCGGTTTGGGCGAACCACCTGCCATCGCCATCTGCGCGGCGGTGGGCAACGCGGTCGCCAATGCCATCGGGGTGCGGGTTCCCAATATCCCGATGACTCCCGATCATGTGCTGAACACGCTCGAAGGGAGGTACGCATAAATGCAGACTTTCGCTTATGCCAATCCCGCGACCCTTCAGGAGGCCTTCGCGCATCTCGCCGCCCGCTGGGGCGAAGCTGATGTACTGGCCGGCGGCACCGACCTCCTCAGCCTCATGAAGGAGCATCTCGCCACCCCGCGGCGGGTGGTGAACATCAAGAACATCAAGGAGCTGGAGGGCATCCAGAAAACCGGCGAAGGACTTCGGATCGGCGCGCTGGTTACGATGGACGAGCTGGCGAACCACGCCGAGGTGAAGGCCGGCTACAAATCGCTGGCGGATGCCGCGGCGGGGATTCCCAGCCCCCAGATCCGACATATGGGGACCGCTGCCGGCGACCTCTGCCAGCGGCCGCGATGCTGGTACTACCGGCAGGGCTTCGGGTTGTTCGGCATGAAGGACGGCAAGCCGCTGGTTCCGGATGGCGAGAACAAGTACCACGCCATTTTCGGAGGCGGCCCGGCCTACTTCGTGAGCGCTTCCAGCCTCGGCCCGGCGCTGGTGGCGTTGAACGCCAAGGTCAAGCTGGTTTCGGCCAAGGGCACGCGGGAGCTTCCGGTGGCGAAGTTCTTCGTGACCCCGGCGAACGAGAACGCCCGCGAAATTGCGATGCGGCCGGACGAGATTCTCACCGAAATCCTCGTGCCAGCCGCCTCGCCGCACAATGCGACCTACGAGGTGCGGCAGAAGGAGGCGCTCGACTGGCCCCTGGCTGCCGCCGCCGTATCGCTGCAGATGAAGGGGACCACCGTGACGGCCGCCCGGATCGTGCTGGGCCACGTGGCTCCCACGCCTTGGGAATCGGCCGCGGCGGCCAAGGCGCTGGTGGGCAAGACCATCAGCCCGGCAACCGCCGAAGCCGCCGGCAAGGCCGCGGTGGCGGACGCCAAGCCGCTCAGCCAGAACGCCTACAAAGTGACCCTGGCGAAGGTGGCGGTAAAGCGAGCGCTGCTGGAGGCAGCAAAGGTAAAGGCATAACCATGGAACGTCCCGGTTTGACCAAAGTCAGTATGAACCGCTGCGGTATGCTGCGCTGGAAGGGCCTGTTCATCGAGGCGGAGTGGGACCCCACCATTCAGCACTCGAACGATCGCGCTTTCTGGTGCCAGCACACGTTCAAGCCCATCGGGCCGGACGGCCAGGTCTGCGACGACTTCGAATGCAGCCCGGCGCGCAGTTGCTACGAGCAGTTGTAGGATCGGCACACGCCGCGACCGAGACCGCCCTGGTTTCGGTCGCGGCTGGTTGAAAGCCCGCCTGGATGGGGCTTCGGCCCCCACTTTCCACCCATTTCTGCGCAAAACGCCCCACAGGGGGATGCTCCCAGGGCGCAGTGTCGCGGGCCTGGCTTGCTAAGGACGCGAGTGTCCCTTTCTTCTACATCGTAGTTTTCGACACATATGTAAAGGAATTCCGCAGGCGGTGTAGTTTTCCCCGGGCTCTTCCGGCCTTGGATTCCGGCAATGGCCGATGGTGTGCTCTTATGAATCAGATTTTCGGGTCTTGTAACACTTATAGGAGAAGCTGATCCATGCGAAAGCACCTGGCTGGTGCTCTGTTTGCGCTAGCCTCTGTAGTATGTTTCACCACCGCATCCGCCGCCGATCACCGGGTGAAACCAGCCGTGGATTTCAACGCCACCACCAGGCTGAACGGCACTACCTCATCCCTTGGAAAAACGGGTGTCGTAGTGAAGATCCAAAGCGCCGCCATTGCTAACGACGGCACCATCACCGTCCGTGCCACGATTGTGGACTCCGACGGCATCCCGCTGGACCGCTTGGGCGTGGCCACCAAGGGTCCGGTCTCGATGAGTTTTATTGCCGCATACATTCCCGCCGGGCAGTCGCAGTACGTCTCGTACACCACGACCACGGCAAAAGCCACGTTGAACAGCAACCCCTCTCAGGTCCAGGCCGCTAACGATTCCGGTGGCACGTTCACCACCAACGCTATCGGTGACTACACGTATACCTTTAAGACCAAGGCGCCGGCTACCTTCGACCATACCGCCACTCACTCGATCGGGGTTTCCGCGCAACGCAACCTCTCGGAATACGGCACATTCGATGAATGGAGCGAGACTTCGAACGACGTCTTCAATTTCGTTCCGGACGGCTCGCCGGTGATGGTGACCCGCTCCGTGGTGACCACCGACGCGTGCAACCAGTGCCACAACCCGTTGTACGGCCACGGCGGGTCCCGCCTGAAAGTGGAACTGTGCATCATGTGCCACACGCCGCAAACCATCAATCCGGATACGCAACTCACCCAGGATATGAAGGTTCTCATTCACAAGATCCACATGGGATCCAGCCTGCCCAGCGTCAAGGCGGGCACTCCTTACCGCATCTGGCACCGCGGCAACTGGTCGGATTTTTCCACAGTCGTCTTCCCGCAGGACATTCGGAATTGCACCACTTGCCATGCGGCCGGGGCCGCACAGGCCGATAACTGGAAGACCAATCCCAGCGCCGCGGCGTGTGGCTCCTGCCACGATGATGTGAATTTCGCTACCGGCCAGAACCATCTCAACCTGCCCCAGGCCAATGACAACCAGTGCAAGAACTGCCACAACCCGGTGGCAACGATGGATTTCGACGCGTCGATCCCGGGAGCTCACCTCATCCCGGCGAACTCTGCTTCGCTCCCCGGACTGGTTACCAAGGTGCTAAAGGTCGACAACGCGACGCCCGGCAACGCACCAACGGTGACGTTCAGCGTGATGGATAAGTCCGGCCAGCCGGTAGACATCAGCAAGATCACTCAGATCCGGGTGGTTCTGGCCGGCCCCAACGGCGATTACCAGACCGGCCCCGGCGCCATCCGCGTTTCCGAAGACCCCAGCAAGACGGCGGGCGCCAGTGGGGTATACGCCTACACCATGACGAACAAGATCCCGGCGGGCGCGGTTGGTTCCTACACTGTGTCCATCGAGGCTCGCAATACGGTCACACTGCTTCCCGGCACCGTAGCCGCAACCCCGGCCACCGACGCCGCCAAGCCCGTGGAATTCTATTTCTCCGTGGACAACAGCGCGGTCGTACCGCGGCGCCAGGTGGTTTCCACCGAAAAGTGCGCGGCCTGCCATATGAATCTGGGATTCGTCCATGGCGGCACCCGTAACAACACACAGGAGTGCGCCCTCTGCCACAATCCTTCCCTGGCGGACGGCACCTCGGGCCAGAGCGTCAATTTCGCCTGGCAGATCCACAGCATCCACCGCGGGGAGAGTCTGGCAAACCCGTACGTTCTGGGCACCACGAATTACCAGGACGTCCGCTTCCCGGGCGACCTGCGGGATTGCAGCACCTGCCACGTGGGCAAATCGTACCTCGTGGAGAACGTCGGGGCCAAGGCAACGGTAGCCAGTCCGGGCGGCTTCACCAAGACCACCGCTCCGATCTCCGCGGCCTGCCAGGGTTGCCATGATGACATCGCAACCGCTTCTCACGCACTGGCCAACACGACCGTCTTGGGCGAGAGCTGCGCCGCCTGCCACAGCGCGACCGAGCAGTTCTCCGTCGATCGCGTCCACCAGCGGATTTTCTAGCCTCTCCGCATCCCAGGGCCGCGCGCCAAGACCGACGCGCGGCCCTGGACCGGCTCCCTCGCTGTCATTAGCGATATAATCGACAGGAGAGGGAGACATCTGGATGCTGAAAGTTCTGGGTACTGCCGTCGTGGTGTTTTCGGCGGCCGCTTCTGTTTCCTTTGCCGCGGGGATTCCTGCCCGCAGCATTAATGGCAATTACATCGAAGCCCGCACTGCGGACGTTTATACCGGACCCTGCTTCGCCAACGGCGAAGTGGAGATGGCCGGCAAAGAGGCCGTCATGGGCTGGAAGATCAACCACGGCGACTGGCATGGTGTGAATCTCGAGGGACTCTCGGTGGTGGGCGTGCTGCGCTCCGAACATACCCTGGGGAACACCTTCGAGAAGGTCAACCCGACGCGTGCCGTGCTGATTGTGGACAGCCGGGCCGACGCCGAGCAGCGGCTCGCCCTGCAGAGTTTCGCCAAGTACATGGGCGGCGACCTGATGAACGACATCGTGAAGGTGGACTATGCTCCGATCGAGCTGACGATCGAGGGCGGCAACATTCACGGCGGCGCGGCCAAGCTGACTGCCGGTTCGCTGGCGGCGATCCGGACCCGGGCCATG
The DNA here is from genome assembly GCA_963778675.1 of Bryobacterales bacterium. GTDB lineage: Bacteria > Acidobacteriota > Terriglobia > Bryobacterales > Bryobacteraceae > CAWCDJ01. The sequence goes on along the minus strand of CAVZVI010000011.1, from coordinate 649,620 downwards.
GCCTCCACGGATCACATCTGCGGAAATGAGGAGATCTGGTATCCGCCGCTCGCCAAGACCCAGCACGTGATGCCCGCCTACGCCCTGGAGAACTCCTACAGCGGCGATGCCCTGGGCGAAACCTGGAACAACCGCCTGAAGCGCAGCGGCTTCGTAGGCACGTTCCAGGTAGCGGCGGAGTAGCGCTCCGGCTACGCTCAAAGAAAGGCCTGCGCCCGTGGAACGATGAAGTCAACGCCGGTGACGGCCTTACGGCTCAGGTCAGTTGAATAACGTCTTCGGCGCGATGCGGGCGCTGCAATCGGCCGGCGGTTGTGGCACTCTTGAGAAGTGAAACTGCGAGCCCTGATCCTCACCCTATTCTCCCTGGCGACCGCTGCCAGCGCCGCCGATTTCCTGGTCTTCGCCGGCACGTATACGCGCGGCGCCAGTAAGGGGATTTATGCCTACCGCTTCGATACGAAAAGCGGGAAGCTGAAGCCGCTCGGTGTAGCGGCGGAGACGTTGAACCCGTCGTTCCTGATCGACGACTCCAAGCACCGGTTTCTCTACGCGGTGAATGAAGGCGGCCGCGGGGGTAACACGGTAAGCGCGTTCTCGATCGACGCGAAGACCGGCAAACTGACGTTCCTGAACGAAGTGTCTTCCAATGGCAGCGGCCCATGCCACCTGGCGCTGGACCACACGGACCGCTGGCTCGCGGTCGCCAATTATAACAACGGCACGATGGCTCTCTACCCGGTGCATGCCGACGGCCGGATCGGGGAAGCGGCCGTGGTGGAGAAGCACGAAGGCTCCAGCGTGAACCCGGCGCGGCAGAAAGGGCCGCACGCGCACGAAGTGGTCTTCTCGCCCGACAACCGTTTCCTGCTGCTTTCCGACCTCGGCCTCGACAAGATCTTCGTCTATCGCTTCGACGCCGCCAAAGGCACCTTGGCGCCCAACGACCCGGCGTTCGCGCAGGTCCCGCCGGGGTCGGGTGTGAGGCACATGGCATTCCACCCGAATGGACGGGTGCTGTATGCAATCGAAGAGATGGGCTCGAACATTACGGCCTTCCACTACGACCCGGCCAAGGGCGTGCTGCACGATTTCCAGAACATCTCGACGCTCCCCGAGAATTTCAAAGGCTCGAGCAGCGGCGCCGAGATCGCGGTCAATCGCAAAGGTACGGTTGTCTACGCTTCGAACCGGGGGAGCGACACCATCGCGGTATTCAATATCGACCCGGTGAAGTTTACGCTGACCGCTGTGGATTACGCGCCCGTGCTGGGAAAGACGCCGCGGCACTTTGCGCTCGACCCGACCGGGGAGTACCTGCTGGCCGCCAACCAGGATTCGAACGACATCACCATGTTCAAGGTACAGGCGTCCACGGGCCAGCTTCAGCCGGCCTCGCGCGTGGTCACGGATGTGACGATGCCGGTCTGCGTGCTCTTCGTCCCGGCAAAGTAGGGGAATCTACCTCGCCGCCGGAATCCTCCTGCGGCACAATGTAGCCGGTGCGCGCGCGCACGTGCGACTTGGGATACTGATGCGCGGCCTCGCGGCTCAGTTCCACACGGACCGAACGCTTCTTGCCGGGTTTGGCCTTCGGCAGATTGTAGTACAGAGTGTAGCGAGTGCGGATGCGGTGCATGGCGTCCTGAAACGCGGAGGCCGGGTCGTCGGAGTGGACAAAGTCGCCGCCGGTCTTTTCCGTAATGCCCCGCACGCCTACGGACAAGGCGAGCAGTTGCGGGCTCATGATGATGCCGACGGTGTGAAGCGTTTGCATGGCGGTGCTGCGCACTACCAGGGCCGAGAGAAGGGCGTCGGCCTCCCAGAAATCGCGAACTACGGTGCTTTCCCGGCGCGAGCGCTGTCCGAGATTGTCGGTGATGATGAGAACCGCGCGGCGCCGCTGCGTGCGCGGCTGGTGCATGAGCCGAAGCGCTGCGTCGTCGACGGCGCCTTGAATCAGGGTGCCTCCGCCGAAATCCAGGCTCAGAACATCGTCCTGGATGGTGTGTTCTACGGCGCTGAGATCTTCGGTAAAGGGAGACAATACGCGACTTCGTGTGTTGAAGACCATGACACAGACGCGATCGCCCGGGCGAAGCTCCTGCACTCCCTGGCGGGCCGCGGCGGCGACTTCCGCCACTTTGGGCCGCATGCTGCCGGAGGTGTCGAACAGGAGGATGAGATCGAGCGGCTCCTCTCCTTCGGAAAACTGCACGATGTTCTGCGGCTTGCCTTCGTCGAACACCTGGAAGTCGTCTTTCGTGAGGCCGTGCAGGATACGGCCGTCGGCGGCGGTCACTTCCGCATCCACGTGCACCAGGGAGACGCCGGTACGGAAAGTAGGAGCATTTTGGGCGAGTGCCGGCGCGGAAAGCAGTATGATCACGCTCCAAAGGCGCATCTCACCCATTAGACTCTATCCGGAAGCGGCGCGTTTCGTGCGGTTCCGACCGGCGTCCGGCACCTTGTCAGCTACTTCGCAGCTCGCTGTCGAGGTCTTTCAGCACCTCTTCGCGGCGGCCGCTGTCGAGGTCCTTTTGCAGGCGGCGCAGGGCCACCCCGACCACATCGCGGTGGTGGAGCCGCGAGCCGAAATTCTCGGATAGACGAAGCCACAATTCGTGGGCGCGGTCCAGGTCTTCAGGCCAGAGGCGCGGGGGGTGTGGGCCGAGGTTGACGTACACCGACTTCCGGCCGGGGCTGATGATTTCGAGGGAAAAGGGATGCCGGGGCTCGGGCAGCTTCTCCCAGGCGAGGCCGATGCGGCGGGCCAGGTCCTCGGAATCCATTTTCGGGGAGACGCCGGTCACGAGGCGTGAGGCCTGCAGGCGTGCGGCGGTCTGCACCATGGCATCGAACGGGTCGACGCCGGGAACCACCAGCAAGTCGGCGGTCTTGCCCTCCTTCTCGGCCATGGTCACCACGCGCGTCAGCAGTTCCTTCTCGTAGTCGGCGAAGAGCTGCTTGTCGGAAAGTTCGTACTCGCCGGCTCCGCTGGAGACGGGGCGGACCGTCATCACCACGATATCGTGGCGGCGGAGGTTGGTCTTCTCGAGCACGCTCTGCAGATGCGCCATGTGGTTGTAGTCGCGCACCGCCACCAGCACGCAGCCAGGACGGGCGTGCACGGCATCGGCCGTGATGTCCTGCCGCATGTCGAGATTGAATTGTTCGTAGCCTCCCCTCCGGTTGTGTTGTTTGCGGAGGTTGATCTTTTCCGAGACGGTAAAGATGACAAATAGGAAGACGGTGAAGCCGACGCCGTAGATGGTGGCGAACTGCTTGGAAAAGAGATTGGCAATGGCGACGAGGAACAGGACCAGGGTCGTCAGGATCAGTCCGACCGGCACTTCGCGCCCCGCGATGGTGAGGTTGATCGGATGTTTGTACTCCTGGTCGTGCCTCTTCGCCCGCAGCACCAGCACTCCCAGGGACTTGAGGAAAAAGCTCCACACCACGCCGAAGGCATAGGCTTCGCCCAGGAGATAGACGTCGCCCCGGCTGAGGATGATGGTAGCGAGCTGCAGCAGTACGATGACGTTGATTAGCCGGTAGGTGGTTCCGAAGCGCCGCTGCGGCTTGCGGAACCAATCGACCAGAACGCCGTCTTCGGCCAGGCGGTTGAGGACGCCGTTGGCGCCGATGATCGAAGTGTTCACCGCGCCGGAGAGAATCAGGACTCCGACCACGACCACGAAGATATGAAAGACGAGCCGGAGCAGCTCGGGACCCGCCAGGTGCATGGCCAGGCCGCCGAGCAGGTTGTCCACGTAACGGCCGCGAACCGAATCGGGAATAATCATCCCGGCAAACACCGTGATCACGCCGGTGCAAAACACCGCGTAGATACAGACGATGTTGCCGGTGAGCTGCAGATTCTTCAGCTTGGGGTAGGCGATTTCACGGTAGACCTGCGCCAGGGTTTCGAAGCCGCTCATGGAGAGCAGCGAGTGGCCGAAGGCGATAATGATCGCCACCGCGCCGATCTGCGGCCAGATGGTGCCGCGAAACCAGCCGAGCGCCTCGGTGCTGAAGTGCAGGTTGGCGGGAACCGGCGGCGGCGGAATCTGCACATGTTTCTGCAGCAGCATCGTGAGGGGGCACCAGATCAGGAAAGTGACCACCATCACCGTAGTGATCTGCATGATACGCAGAGCCTTGCCGCTCGACTCGTGGATGCCCTTGATATTGCTCCACCAAAAATATCCGGTGATCAGCACGCCGAAACCGGCGGCGAAATAGTTGGGCGAGATGGGCGCCCGCATACCCGCCATTCCGGCAAGTTCATTCAGGAGTCTGCCGAGGTACTGGCCGGCGCTCACCACGCTGATAGGGCCGGTCAGAATGTAATCGAAGATCAGGGCGGAGACCGACAGCCGGGCCATGAAGTGTCCCATGGCATCGCGCACAACGACATAAACGCCCCCGCGCACGAACATGCTGCACGATTCCAGGTATACGGACCGCACCGCGAAGCTGAACAACATCACCCCGAGAATGAACCACGGAGCGCTCTTGCCGATGGCGTGCTCGGCGATTCCGCCGGCGTAGAACGCGGACGATGCAAGATCGCTAAGTACGACGGCAGCCGCGCGCCAGAACGAGATAAACGACAGTGCGACCGTTGTGGCGACGACTACCTTGGTTGTACTTGTAGCTTTGTTCAGATCCCCAGGCATGCCTTCCGTTGCGACCTAAGCTGTATCTTATCGTAACAGCACCGGCTTTCTGCACGGGTGCTAGACTCTCGGAATGGTGCGTTCGCTTATCCTTCTCCTGCCCGCCCTTGCCTGCCTGGCGCAGACTCCTCAAGCCGTTGAAAGCGACTGGACCGCGAAGGACTTCCATTTCCATACCGGCGATGTACTGCCGGAACTCCGCCTGCACTATACGACTCTCGGAAAGCCCGCGCGGGACGCCGCGGGGCACGTGAATAACGCCGTAATCATCATGCACGGAACAGGGGGCAGCGGCCGCGCGTTTCTCGGACCGGCATTCGGCGGCGAGCTTTTCGGAGAGGGGCAGCCGCTTGATGCGGCGAAATATTTCATCATTCTTCCGGATGCCATAGGTCATGGGAAATCCAGCAAGCCGAGCGACGGCTTGCACGCGCGGTTTCCGCACTACGACTACGAAGACATGGTGCGCGCCGATTACCTGCTGGTTCACGACGGTCTCGGGGTGGATCACCTGCGCCTGGTGATGGGCACTTCGATGGGCGCCATGCACACCTGGATCTGGGGATACCGGTATCCCGATTTCATGGACGCCCTCATGCCGCTCGCCAGCGCGCCGGTCGCCATCGCGGGACGCAACCGGATGTTCCGCGCCATGGTGATCCAGGCCATTCGCGGCGATCCCGAATGGGACGGGGGAGAGTATGCCAGTCCGCCGAAGAACGGGCTGATCGCCGCGCAGTATGCTCTCTGGATGATGACCAGCAGCCCGCTGGTCCTGCACCAGGCGAACCCGACGCAGGGACAGGCCGACGCGGCGGTGGAGGCGCTGCGCGCCCGCGCTTTGCGAAACGACGCCAACGATATGCTCTACCAGTTCGAGTCCTCCACCGATTACGATCCGGAGCCCCACCTGCCGGAGATCCGTGCGCCGCTGTTTGCGATCAACTCCGCGGATGACGAGGTGAACCCGCCGGAACTCGGGATTCTGGAGCGGGAAATCCGGAAGGTGCCCCAAGGGCGCTACATCCTCATCCCCACCAGCGCCGAGACGCGCGGGCACGGAACCCATTCCCGCGCCGCCGTGTGGAAGAACTACCTGGTGGATCTGCTGAAGGTCTCCGCGCGGAACTAGCGGGCCCGTATTGAAGGGGTCATCGAGCACATTTCCGCCGCAGAGTTTACACCCGGCTGATCCTCTGAGCGCCGTGCGGGCGATATCCTGACTTCGAATAACCGAAGGAGGAGATCGGAATGGGGTGGCGTTTTCCTTTGAGCTTTCCGGCAGTTCTGTTGGCCGGCCTGCTGCCGGCCGCGGCGGGCCCGATCGATTTTGCAATCCATAACATCGCTTCGGATCAGAACGGTGTTGCGCCGATTACGGATCCGAACCTGGTGAACGCGTGGGGACTGATCTCGAGCGGCACCAGCCCGTTTTGGATCGGGGCGAACGGCAGCGGGACATCGCTGCTCTACAATGGAGCCACCGAAACCAAGCTGGCCCTGGTGGTCTCTATTCCGGGCGACGGATCGGTCACCGGTGTCGCATTTAACGGCAATGGCGGATTCAATGGTGACGTGTTCCTGTTTGATTCCGAAGACGGCACGGTCTCCGGATGGCGGGGAGCGCTTGGCACGGCGGCGGAGACGCTGGTTCTCGGGAGCAGCAGCAACGTTTACAAGGGCGTCACCGTGGGCTCGGTGGGCGGTAATCCGTACGCTTATCTCGCCAACTTCCGAAACGGCACGATCGACATCCTGAAGGGGAATGCCCTGGCTCCGGACCTGACGGGCAACTTTACGGATCCAAACCTGCCATCCGGCTATGCACCGTTCAACATCATGAACCTGGGCGGAACTTTGTATGTGACCTACGCCGTGCAGGACGCAAGCAAGCACGACGATGTGGCGGGCCCGGGAAACGGGATCGTGGATAAGTTCGACCTCAACGGCAATCTGCTGGGGCGCCTGGTGACGGGCGGGGATCTGAATTCGCCCTGGGGGCTGGCGATCGCCCCCGCCGGATTCGGCGGCCTGGGCGGCGACCTTCTGGTGGGCAACTTCGGCGATGGCATGATACAGGCGTACGACCCTCTGGGCGGCTTCGTCGAGCAACTGCCCGGCATTTCGGGCAGCCCGCTGAGCATCGATGGTCTCTGGGGGCTGCAGTTCGGCAACGGCGGGAACGCGGGCCCGGTGAACTCGCTGTTTTTCACCGCCGGCCCCGACGGCGAGAGCCACGGGTTATTCGGAGTGATCACGGCCGTCCCGGAACCCGCGACGTGGTTGCTGGCGGCGACGGCCCTGCTCCCCCTGCTCATCCGGCGGCGAAAGCAACCCGGCGTCAGTTCTTCTCCGCAATGAACGTGACGTCCACGTTGCGCGATGCGACGCGAGTCTTCACTTCCACCGGCATGCCGAGCAGGTCGGTGAGAACCTTGCGCGCCTCTTCCACATCCCGCGGATCGTAAGGCTGCTTCATGGCAAGCCCGACTTCCCGGCGGTCAAAGCTCTGCTGGATCTCTTCCGGCGAGACGGATGGGAAGTTCTCGAAGCGGATGGAGCGGACGGTCGGGATGGCCGCGGCCGCCTGGCGCATGGTGTGCCGGGCCTGCTTGACCAGGCTGCTTTCGGGATAAACCGAGATCAAGGTATGAAGCGCGACTTGTGCCGTGTCGCTCTGGCCGCTCTTCATCCGCTCCCGGCCTTCCTCGAGTAGCAGGGAAGCGTCGATCTCGTTTTTTGCCTCCGCAGCTAGGGGACTTTCCGGATACGTATGGATGAGCGTTTCGAGGGCCGCCCGCGCACTGTCGAACTTGCCGCGCTCGGCCAGTTTGATCCCGTGGCTGTAGAGGTGTCCGGCCGGGTCCGCTGCCGCCAGGGGCAGGGCGGAGGGCAGGAGCAATACGAGACTCAGAAGCAACTTCATCGGAGGACCTACAGGCACTTTCTATACCGTATCGCAAAACCGTGACAACAGGGCAGTTTTTTGCCGGAAATTGTGAGCCCGCGGGCACGCTGGGCAAATTCTGCCACTGGGTGGGCAGGGAAACATTCCGGCCGCATTCTGTTTTCGGGCTATTCGGTGTATTCTGGAAGGTCGGGAGGCGGCTATCGTCAAGTTCTGCGTGCTGGCGAGCGGAAGTTCCGGAAATGCCGCCCTGCTGGCCACCGAAAACACGCGCATTCTGGTGGATGCCGGTCTCAGCATGAAGGAGCTGGGGCGGCGCCTGGCCTTGATCGGCGAGGATCTCGCGCGGATCGACGCCATTCTAATCACCCACGAACACTCCGACCACGTGTCCGGTCTCCCGGTGCTGGCGCGGAGCAAGCGAGTGCGCGCCTCGATCTACATGACCCGGCTCACGGCTCCGGCGATCGACTGGGGAGAGACCGGGCCTCGCCTCGAGCCGTTCCAGGCGGGCGCCGGCTTCCAGGTGGGCGATATCGAAGTCGAGAGCTTCAGTATTCCGCACGACGCCATCGACCCGGTGGGCTACTGCTTCGAGGCGGAGGGCGTGCGCATCGGAATCGCTACCGACCTGGGATATATTCCCGAATCGATCAAGTTCCATTTGCGGCGCACCGACCTGCTGCTGCTCGAGGCCAATCACGATCTCGACATGCTGAAGGTCGGCCCTTATCCGTGGGCGGTAAAACAGCGGGTAATGAGCCGCGTCGGACACCTGTCGAACCTGGGGATGTCCGATTTCCTGTCCGAAGACCTGAGCTCGTCGACGGCCCACCTGGTGCTGGGCCATTTGAGCGAGCAGAACAACCACCCGGAGATCGTCCGGATGATCGCGAACCAGGCGCTCGAAGGGCGCGGCCTGGCTACGCGCCTGGCGATCGCCGAACAACGCAACCCGTCGGAAATATTTCAATTCTGATCTCATCATGATTCCTCGATACACGCGGCCCGAAATGGGCCGGATCTGGAGCGACCAGAACCGATTTCAACAATGGCTGGAAGTGGAGCTGGCGGCCTCGGAGGCGCTGGCCGAATTGGGCGTGGTGCCGGCCGAAGCGGCCCGCCTGCTGCGCTCCCACGCCGGGTTCGACGTGGCGCGCATCCACGAAATCGAAAAAGAGGTGAAGCACGACGTCATCGCCTTCACCACCGCGGTGGCCGAGAGCATGGCGCGGGCGGGGCACGCCGAAGCGTCGCGGTGGCTGCACTACGGGCTGACCTCGAACGACGTGGTGGATACCGCGCAGGCGCTGCTGCTGCAGCAGGCGGCGGCCATCATCCTGCGCGGGCTGGAAGAGCTTCGGGAGATCCTCAAGCGGCGGGCGCTGGAGTTCCGCGACACCGTGCAGATCGGCCGCACCCACGGGGTGCATGCGGAGCCGATCACGTTCGGGCTGAAGATCGCCATCTGGTACGAGGAGTGCGGCCGCAGCCTGAGCCGCGTACGGGCGGCGGCGGAAGACCTGCGGGTGGGCAAGACTTCGGGCGCGGTGGGCACGTTCGCGCATATCGGGCCCGAGGTGGAGGAGCGCATCTGCGAGCGCCTGAACCTCAAGCCCGCGCCGGTGACCTCGCAGGTGATCCAGCGCGACCGGCATGCCGCCTTCGTAGCGGCCCTGGCGCTGGCCACCGCGCTGTGCGAGAAGATCGCGCTCGAAGTCCGGCACCTGCAGCGCACCGAGGTGCGCGAAGCGGAGGAGTATTTCGCGCGCGGGCAGAAGGGCAGCTCGGCCATGCCGCACAAGCGGAACCCGGTGACCTGCGAACAGATCTGCGGCCTGGCGCGCGTGGTGCGGGCCAACGTGCAGGCGGCGTTCGAAGACGTGGCCCTGTGGCACGAACGGGACATCTCGCACTCCTCGGTGGAGCGCGTGATTCTGCCGGATTCCACCATCCTGACCGACTACCTCGTGGAGAAGACGACGCAACTGGTGGACCGCCTGCTGGTCTATCCCGAGCGCATGCGGCGGAACCTGGAGATGACCCGCGGGCTGGTATTTTCCGGACAGGTGCTGCTCGACCTGGCGGCCGCCGGGATGCTGCGCGAACACGCCTACCGCGTCGTGCAGGCCCATGCCATGCGCGCGTGGGAGGAAGAGGGCGACTTCCGGGCAGCCATCGGGGCGGATCCGGAGATCGCCAAGGTATTGACGCCGGAACAGATTGCGGAGGCATTCTCGCTCGACCGCCAGTTGCGCAATGTGCACCGGATCTTCGAAAGGGTGTTTGGCAAGGCCGCCACAGAACCGCGACCGTAAGCGAGCGGGCCGGTGCGGTAGAATCGCTGAATACTCATGAAGGCCCTCGTTTTGCTTGTTTCCCTCTCCGCGATCGCTTACGGGGCGGAGTATCAATTGAAGGCCTCACCCTCCACGGTCGTCTGGGGCTACTACTGGTCGGCGGCGAAGCCGGTGCTGCATATCCGCTCCGGCGACACCGTGGTGATCCAGACCATGATCACCAACAGTCCGAACCGGCTCCTGGCGGCGGGAGTCAAACCCGAAGACGTACAGCCGGAGCTCAAGGCGATTTACGACGAAGTGAAGGACAAGGGACCCGGCGGCCACATTCTCACGGGGCCGATCTACGTGGACGGCGCCGAGCCGGGCGACGCGCTGGAGGTACGCATCGAAAAGATCCAGCTTTCGATTCCCTACGCCTACAACAGCTTCAGCCCCCGCAGCGGCGTTTTGGGTCCGGAGGATTTCGCCAAAGGCAGCACGAAGATCATTCCGCTCGACGAAAAGCGCATGGTGGCGCGGTTCTCGAACAACATCGAGATTCCGCTGCATCCGTTCTTCGGCAGCCTCGGTGTGGCGCCGCCGGAATCGGCGGGCCGTATCAGCAGCGCGCCGCCGGGCGTCCATGCCGGCAACCTCGATAACAAAGACCTGGTCGCGGGCACCTCGCTGTTCATTCCGGTGCACGTGCCGGGAGCGCTGTTCGAAGCCGGCGACGGCCACGCGGGGCAGGGAAATGGCGAGGTCGATATCACGGCGCTCGAAACCGCCCTCAGCGGGACCTTCCAGTTCGTGCTGCACAAAGGAATGCACCTCAAGTGGCCGCGCGGCGAAACACCGACGCACTACATCGCGATGGGGCTCGACCCCGATCTCGATGAGGCGCTGAAGCTGGCGGTGCGCGAAGCGATCGATTTCCTGGTGTCGGAAAAGCACATGACGCGCGAAGACGCCTACATGCTGTGCAGCACGGCGGTCGATTTCAACGTCACCGAGGCGGTGGACGGCACCAAGGGGGTCCATGCGATGATCCCGAAGAGTATCTTCAAGTGACCACGTGAACGCATTGCTCTGCCACATCGTGCTGGGAGTCCTATGGGCGGTGTGGTTCTATCCTTTTCTGTTTCGCGCGCCGCTGCGCCAGAAGCGCGCGAACATCACCGTGGTGACGCCGACACGCATCGGCCTGCTCTGCGAGACTGCGGCGATCCTGTTCGCGCTCGTCATGCACCGGCCGCTCGGCTCCCCGGTAGCGCCCGCGGCGTTCGCGGCGGCGGTGATTCTGGCGGCGCTTGCGATCTGGATGGCATTCGGCGCCGTGAAGCACCTGGGCCGGCAGTTCCGGCTGCATGCCGGCCTGTATCACGATCACGAACTGGTGCGCACCGGGCCGTACGCCATCGTGCGGCACCCGATCTATGCGGCTTTGCTGGCGATGCTGCTGGCTACCATTCTGATCGTGACGCCGTGGAAGTGGGCGGCGGTCTCCCTGCTGATCTACGTTGTTGGGACCGAAATCCGCGTCCGCAGCGAAGAAAAGCTGCTGGCTGCACGCTTCGGGCAGGAGTTTCGCGAATACCGAAGCAGAGTTCCGGCATACATTCCGTTCGTGCGATAGTAGTTGGTTTATGCGACGTGTCTCCGTGCTTCTGATCGCGGCCGCTTCCTTCTCCATGGCCGCCGGCGCAGACCTCACCGAGCGGTATCGTGCCACGGCGGACCGGCTCATCGACGCCGCGCTCGCCGATACCGACGGCTACAACCGCCTGGCGTATCTCTGCTACCGGATCGGCAACCGGCTGAGCGGCTCCCCGTCTCTCGAGAAGGCGATCGCGTGGTCCGCCGAACAGATGAAGGCGGCGGGTCTCAGCAACGTGCAGGTGATCCCCACCAAGGTTCCGCACTGGGTGCGCGGCGCCGAATCCGCCCGCATGCTGACGCCGCTCGATAAGCCGCTCCACATGCTGGGGCTCGGCATGAGCGTGGGAACGCCTCCGGGTGGGATCACCGCCGGCGTGGTGGCGGTCTCCGATTTCGAAGACCTCGCCCGGCTGGGCCGGGAGAGGATCGAAGGCAAGATCGTAGTCTACAACGAGGAGTACCGGGGCTACGGGCCGACTCGCGTATACCGCTCCTCGGGCGCGTCGCGCGCGGCGGCCTATGGCGCAGTGGCGGCGCTGGTGCGCTCGGCCACGCCGCTCGCCATGCAGATTCCGCACACCGGCGAAATGGAGTATGACGAAAGCCAGCCCAAAATTCCCACCGCCGCCATCTCGCCCGAGGATGCCATGATGATTGCACGCCTGGTGGGCGACGGCGTGCCCGTGAAGGTGCATCTCGAAATGGGCGCGCGGATGTTGCCCGACGCCGATAGCGGCGACGTGATCGGCGAAATCCCCGGCCGTACGCATCCCGAGGAAGTGGTGGTGATGGGCGGCCATATCGATTCGTGGGACGTGGGCCAGGGAGCGCAGGATGACGGCGCCTCCATCATGGCCTGTCTCGAAGCCCTGGCATTGATGAAGAAGCTCGGACTCGAGCCGGAGCGCACGATCCGCGTGGCGTTCTGGGTGAACGAAGAGAACGGCGGACGCGGCGGCGAGGCGTACCGCACGTGGGTCGGCGACAGGATCACGCAGCAGGTGGCGGCCATCGAGATGGATGGCGGAGCCGAAGCGCCGCTCGGCTATGGTGCGGCCGTCGATGGGGGCTCGATGGCCCTGCTGCAGCAGATCGGCAAGCTGCTGGAGAGGGTCGGAGCGGGCGCCATTACGGGTGGCGGCGGGGGCTCCGACATCGCCCCGTTGATGCGCGATGGCGTACCCGGGCTCGGCGAGCGCACCACGGGCGCTCACTATTTCGACTGGCACCATACGGAGGCCGATACGCTCGACAAGGTGGATCCCGAAGAGTTCCGCAAGAACCTGGCCAGCCTGGCGGTGATGGGCTACATCCTGGCCGACATGCCGGATACGCTGAGGGCGGCGCCGTTTGCCGGCCGGCGGGGTCCGCGGCAGTAGGCTCTTTGGATCGGCGGTCCCGGGAGCCCTGCCCCACTATGCCTATACTGGTAGGTAGATGAGGCGAGGTCAGTTTTTGGCCCTGGCGGTGGGGTGCGGCATCGTGGTGTGCACAGTGTTCGCCCAGAAACCCTTCCGTGAATATCCGGCGTGGGAGTATTACGATTTTCCGATTCCGCCGGATTATCAGGTCCCGGGCGAGTGGACCTTCGCTCGCCTGATGTACCCAACCACCCACTTCCGCATCGACTGGCAGTCCGAATATAAGCGCGGTTTCGACTGGCGGGAGGGTAACACCAACTGGACCATCGACTATCCCCGGTCCGACCGCCACCTGTCGGCCGCCCTGCGCCGCCTCACCCGCCTGCAGGTGCGCTCCGTAGAACAGCCCATCAATCTCGACACGGATGACGATGTTTTCAATTATCCGTGGCTGTATGCGGTGGAGGTTGGCCACTGGGAGCTGACGCCATCGCAAATCGACAAGTTTCGGGAATACCTGCTGCGCGGCGGTTTCTTCATGTGCGACGACTTTCACGGCGACGATGAGTGGCAGGTCTTCACCATCACGATGAAAAAGGTTTTCCCGGACCGCCCCATCGTCGACCTCGGGAACGATGCCGCCATCTTCCATACCGTCTTCGACCTGGACGACCGGTACCAGGTGCCCGGCGCGCAGTACATCCGCAGCCACTCGGTGTGCGAAAAGTGCTATGCGGGCGGCGCCGTGCCTCACTGGCGCGGAATTTACGACGACCACGGCCGGCTGATGGTGGCGATGTGCCACAACATGGACCTCGGCGATTCCTGGGAGAACGCGGACGATCCACACTACCCGGAGAAGTTCTCGGCCCTGGGGATTCGCATCGGAGTCAACTACGTCGTCTACGCGATGACGCACTAAGCTGGCAGATTGCGGAAGCCCTTGCCCCGGCGTCGGGCAACGAAACCAATCGCACCCAACGCAAGCAGGACGATCGACGCGTACGACGGCTCCGGCACCTCACGCACAGATCCGGAGAATTCGCTGAGGGTAGCGTTTAAGGTTGTGCTGCCATCGAGCGTGGTCACTCGATCGAGACCACCACCCTTTCACCATCTCCCCCGTCAATAGGAGAGCAACCGGCTGACGCAGAGGCGCTAACGATTTCGCCCGCGCTCAGATACGGCGCTATCAGAAAGATGAGCAAAACAGATAGTCTCACTTTTCGCTCCTCTCGTTCGTCACAAGATATGCCTGTTTTGTCGGGAATTCAACCCGATTTCCGGCCGAACGGCGCCTCGGTTGGTGACAACATGTGACGAAGAGCACGGCACCGGGCTTACTGGTATCCTGGTGCAAAGGGTTTGCTGGATGCGGAAGATCGGCTGGGGAATTGTGTGCGGCCTCTCCATCATCGGCGCGCTGTTCGCGTTCCAGCGCCCGTTCCGCGAATTGAATGGGATCGAGTACCGGCTGGGCGACATCCCGCTCCCCCCGGACTACCAGGAGAAGGCGGAGTGGGCCTTTGCCCGCCTCATGTTTCCACCCGGACCGCTGAACGGCTATCGCGGGCGCGACCTCGACTGGCACACCGGGATCTCCCTCTGGAGCCAGGATTATCCGCGTGCCGATCGCCATTTCTCGCGGGCCGTGCGGCGCCTGACCCGGATCCACGTGCGTTCCGTGGAGCAGATTGTGAATCTCGATGAGGGCGACGAATACGACTGGCCCTGGCTGTATGCGGTGCAGGTCGGCGAGTGGGGGCTCACAGATCCGCAGGGAAAAGCACTGCGCGAATACCTCTTGCGCGGCGGTTTCTTCATGGCCGACGATTTTCACGGCAACGCGGAATGGTACGAGTTCGAATCGCGCATCAAGAAGGCGTTCCCGGAAAAGCAGATCAGAGACATTCCCGACGACGACCCCATCTTCCACACGGTGTACGACCTGAAGGAGAAATACCAGGTCCCGGGCGAGGCGCACCTGCGCCAGGGCTATAAGAACGGTTTTGACGGAGGCAAGGGCGCTCACTGGCGCGGCATCTACGACGACAAGGGCCGGGTCATGATCGCGATTTCCTACAACTCCGATCTCGGCGATGCGTGGGAGTGGGCCGATGACCCGTATTACCCCGAGCGTTTCTCCGACATGGCCATCCGGCTGGGCGTGAACTACATCGTTTACGCCATGACGCACTGACTGCTACGGGCGCTGCGGCTTGACGGCGCGCACGAACGCGCTCAGAAAACGGCCGTCCACCTGCGGGGCAATTGCATCGACATCGATGCCTTTCCCGCTTAGGAATTCGCGGGCGTCCTCGATCCGGTAGATTCGTGTGGGTTCGACCTCGACCTGCTCGAAGCCGGCGGCGGCGAGCTTGCCGCTGTACTCCTTCTCCTCGAGCGCTCCGGCGATGCAGCCGACCCACAGCAGAACGTTTTGCCGGATCTCCGGCAGCATCTCGCCCCGGGTCACGACGTCGGAGACCGCCACCCGCCCGCCCGGCTTCAGGACGCGAAAGATCTCGGCGAAGACCCGGTCTTTGTCCGCGGAGAGGTTGATGACGCAGTTCGAGATGACCACATCCACCGAGTCGTCCGGCAGCGGAATATTCTCGATCCGGCCCTTGAGGAACTCGACGTTCTGCACTCCCGCCTTGGTCTTGTTTTCGTTGGCCAGCGCCAGCATCTCATCGGTCATGTCCAGGCCATAGGCTTTGCCCGTCGGGCCCACGCGGCGCGCTGAGATCAGCACGTCGATGCCGCCGCCCGACCCCAGGTCGAGCACGGTCTCTCCCTGGCTCAGCTTCGCCAGCGCCGTGGGATTGCCGCAGCCGAGCGATGCCAGCAGGGCGGACTCGGGCAGTTCGCCGACCTGCTCCAGGCTGTAAAGCTCGCTGGTGATCGGGTCGCAGCAGCCCGATGCGCTCGAGGGCGCGGAGCCGCAGCAGGCGCTGCCTTTGCCGGTAGTGACGCGGCGCGCCGCCTCTGCATATTTCTCCTGGACAACGTCGGTGATGTTTTCGGTGCTCATCTCGCTTCCTTTCTTACTGTTTTGAGTTGCACTATCGTCTCGGGCTTCACCGCCCGGTTGCGGGTGCAACACTCCGCATAGAGAAATGTCAGCAACTCCTGGAGTGCGTCCGCATTCGCGCGGCAGCGCAGAAACGTTCCTTCGCGGCTCACCGAGACCAGCCCCTCGTTCTTCAACTTGTCCAGGTGATGGGACAGGTTCGACGCCGTGATCCCGAGCTCTTCCTGAATCTCCCCCACGAACATTCCGTCCGGATGAGCCGAGAGCAGCACCTGCATGATGCGAAGGCGGGATTCGGTGCCGATCGCCGCGAACATGTCGGCGTACCGCGCGACTGTTTCCATATTTCAATCATAATTGAAATATGGAAGAAGTCAAGAGGATCCACGCAAGGTTGCGATGCCAGCAGAGTCAGTGCAAATCCGAGGTCGCGCTGGTCGGGGCCCGTTCCTCGAGCCGCCGGCGTATAAACGTGGAGCGTGCGAAACTCGATCCGCCATGGTGGATCGACGCTCGCCGGCACGGGAAGTCGATTCCGAACGGCATCATTTCCTGCGATTCATTCGTGACCCGCCCCAAAGCGCTTCGTTGCACGCGACGGTGAGACCGTTCGCGTGCCCCACGGGCCGGCGGCAACACTCCGCTGACGTGCACCACGCGGAGCCCTCTCTCGGTTCGAGGATCGAGACGGACTGCTGGCTGGCCCACAGGTGTCCCTCGCCCGCGGGCTCGTGCCACCCGTACCCCAGTTGCGGACTGCGTCCTCGCGAGCCCACGATCTCGCTGCGGAGGCGCCCTGAATGTATGCGGTCTTCCACGGGCATGTGCGGCATTCACTCGAGTCGCCGCGCTATAGCTGCCGCGGAAGCGCGCCTATCTGCCGCCCCGGAACAGATAGACGAGTTCGATGATCAGGATGATCACCACCATCAGTTCCAGCACGAAGGCGCGGCCCTGGTAGAAGCGGTCCATCATGAAGCCGTAGAGCTCGCCGGCGCTCTCGAGCTTCTGCTCGACCAGCGTGCGGTAGTCGGGGACTCCGATGCGCGTCGCGGCCATTCGATAGAGGCGCGCCGAGAACATGTCGCTGAGGAACTTGATGGAGTTGTCCACCCGCTCGGTGAGTTCGCGGATATCCAGCCGGATCGTATTCAGGCGCTCCGCCTCGCGCGCGAGGCGCCAGCGCGCCAGCGGACCCACGCCCTTTTCGAGCGAACGGTAGACGCCGGAAAGCAGGTCGGTCAGCACCTCGTCGTAGTAGCGGAATTCGAGCAGTTGGGTGTTGGCGTACTCCAGCAGTTGAATGGTAGGCGCGGCCCCTTCCGGCGTATCGTAGATGAATGCCGCCGGCCAGCCCACCACCAGCAGATCGTTTTCGTAGTACGACATGCGCGATTCCAGGATCTCGGCGCGCTCGGCGGGTGAGAACTTCGCGCGCTCGCCGCGGATGATCTGTGCGACGGAGTCGCCCCTCCGTTCGATCAGCTCCGCGGCGGTCGAGGCGCGGCCGGTGTCGGGGTCCTGGCAGGTGCGCACGTGGACCATGTAGTAGTCTTCGGTGAGCTGCCTCGGGTTGGGCGTCGCGAGCGCGGAGGCAATCCCTGCCGCCCGCTCGCGGACGACGCCGGCCGCCTGCTGCTCGAGTTCCGGCGCGTTCATCCAGCGGGCCGAGAGCGCCACCAGGTCGTCCCATCCGCCTTCGAAGCCGATCTCGAAAAGAACCGTGATCACTCCATAATCGTAGTAGGAGATGCGTCCGCCGACAGTCCGTCCGGCTGCAGTCAGGGGCGGCAGGCTCTCGATGACGGGCGGCTGGGCGAAGTGGACGTACTCGGGGACTGCATGTCGAAACGGCGGTTCGCGCCCGGGCGGAGGGGCGCCCACGATCCGCCGCAGCTCCTCCATTCGAATCGCGTCGCTCAAGTCGTAACAGAACAGCACGAACAGGGAGCCGGAAACCGCGTCCCGATTCATACCGGTTAGCCGGGTGTCCAGACCCCGTTGCCGCGCATCGCCAGGTTCGCGACGTGGCCGGCGCGCGCAGCCGCCACGCCGATCTCCACCGAAGCGTTGGGAGCGTTCCTCGAGCGGACGCAATCGAGGAAGTTCTTCATGTGGTCCAGCCCGCCGTCGCGCGGGGAGTTTTCCTTGCGGACCGGCGGAGGCGTCGTGAAGGCTTCGGTGTAGTGCGGCACCTCCGCATACACCTCGTAGCCGCTGCGGTGCAGGCGCATCGCCGCCTTCGTACCGCGGATCATGAGGCCGCCGCCCTCGATGTACCCGAGCAGCGCGCTGTCGAACTCCACCACCGCGCGGGCGTAGCGCAGCGCGGCGCTCATCGTGTCGGGGGTCTGCCGTTGCTGCAACAGCGCCTTCACTCCGGTGGCCGTGGCGCTCTTCGGCATGTCGTCGGCGAGGTACCACTGCGCGACATCCACCCAGTGGATGAAGAGGTCGGTCATGGCGCCGCCGCCGAAATCCCAATACCACCGCCAGTGGGAATATTGGTCGGCGTCGAACGGCCGGTCGGAGGCCGAGCCGAGGAATCGCTTCCAGTCGAGTTTGGAGGTATCGATCTCCGGTCCCGAATCCTGGTTGGCGATGTGATTCTGATACCAGTAGGTGCGGATGAAGGTGACCTGCCCGAGCTCGCCCGCGTCGATCAGCTCTTTGGCGTGCAGATAATGCGCCCAACTGCGCTGCTGCGTGCCGGTCTGGACCACGCGCCGGGTCTCCTTCACCGCGGCGATCAGCGGCTCCCCCTCCGCCAGGGAATGCGTCACCGGCTTTTCGCAGTAGACATCCTTGCCGGCCCGCACCGCGTCGATCGTAATCGGGACATGCCAGTGGTCAGGCGTGGCGACCACCACCGCGTCGATGTCCTTGCGATCGAGCACTTCGCGGTGGTCCAGCGTATCGGAAGCGGCCGGGGCGTAGCGCGATTTCGCACGCAGGCGGTGCGGTTCGTAGACGTCGCAGAGGGCCACGATTTCGGTGCCTTCCAGTTGCGCGACGTTGGAGAGCAGGTACTGGCCGCGGCTGCCGGTGCCGATTCCGCCGACGCGGATCCGGTCGTTGGCGCCGAGTATGCGGCCGTACGAAGCGGCCGTGGCGATTGCCGCGCCGAGAAACCGGCGCCGGTTGGTGGACGGTGTGGTCACACAGGGATCATACCCGAATACGCGGCGGCATGCTCAGGGCCCTTTGCTCTGGGAAGCCGCAAGCCCGGAGAGCATCGTGGTGGAATACCCGGCGGCCTCCCAGAAGGCCCGCTCAAGCAGCGGCACGTCCAGGCCGCCCCGCGCGGCAAGCTCGAAATCCCCGGCTTCATAGGCGATCACGGCGTCCAGTATGGCGCCCAACCGGCCCCTTCGCAGCAGGATCGCATCCTTGATGACCCGGTCGAGCGGCAGAGACTCGACGACCTTCTCGAGCGGGATGTCCAGGATCGAATCGAGCGTCGAGAGCATGCCCACCATGTAGGCCTCGTACCGGGGGCCGTGATGCGCCGCCGCGGCCAGTTCGCAGGCGCGCGCCCGTTGCAGGGCAAACTCCAGATATCCCGACGGGCCGTCGTTGATCTCAGCCAGCACCATCAGCATGGACCAGCGGTAGACCTTGTCGATTCCCAGCGCTACCACCGCGCCCTCCAGCGTGCGGATATCGCGCCTTCCGAACAGAGCGGAGTTGGCCAGTTTCAGTACGCCGAACGCCAGGGCGGCATCCCGGCCGATGGCTGCCGCCACCGCCGGAATCGAACAGCTGGGATCCGCGCATTCGGAAAGTAGCGCCAGGATGGACAGGCGATTGGAGGGGATGCGCTTGCCGGTCAGGACCTCAGGCCGGTGCAGGAAGTATCCCTGGAAGAGCTCGCAGCCCCATTGCCGGAAATCCCGGAACTCCTGCCCCGACTCGATCTTCTCCGCCAGCACCGGCACCGGCTTGCGCCGCAGCCGCTCCACCAGCTCCCGCAGTGCCGGCGGGCGCGCGAGGCGGATATCCACCTTCACGTAATCGGCCAGACCGACGAGCGGCCAGCGGAGGTCTTCGATTTCGAAATCGTCGAGCGCGATCCGGTATCCCAAACCCTTAAGGCGTTTCAGCGCCTGGATGGTGCCGGCATCGGCCGGCACGTCTTCCAGCACCTCGAGAACACACGAATCCGGGGGCAGAATTGGATCGATTTCCAGCATCGCCCGGGTGACGTTCACGAACACCGGCTGGAAGGGCGAGATGCGAGGCAGGCCCAATCCCAGGAAGGCTTTGAGCACGACATCAGCGCTGGCCTGGTCGGGATTGGCGACGTGCGCCCGGGTGGCTGACACGCGCCGGCGGTACAACAGCTCATAGCCGCGAATCTGGCGTGAGGCGTCGTAGATCGGCTGCCGGCCAAGGCAGTAGGGACACCCCGCTGCGGGCTCCTGTCCGAGTTGGGCTGCGGGACCGGCGGCGATCAAATCTCAGGCATCCTCACGCTTCGCTTATCGGCGGACCGCGAGGAACCTTTAGCGGGTGGGCCGGACCCCGCGGTCCGGCCGCTGCCCGAGCACTCGATGCCTATCCGACCCGCGCTTCGGCCGGCGCCTCGGTCTTGACCGGCTTGGTGGTCACTTTGGGCTCCGGCCTCACGATATCGATGCTGCCTTTGAAATAGGCGCCATCGTCGATGCTGATTCCGGCCGTCTTGATGTCGCCGACCAGGCTTCCCTGTTCGCGGATCGCGATCTTCTCGGTGACTTCCACGTTGCCTCTCACCGAGCCGAAGATCACCACCTCGCGAGCGCGGATATTCGCCTTCACCTTGCCGTTCGGGCCCACTGTCAACAGGCTGTGCGACTCGAGCGACCCCTCTACTTCGCCTTCCACCAGCAGTTCTTCGTGCGTGCGGATCTCACCCTTGATCTGCATCGAGGCGCCGATGGTTGCGGTCTGCCGCGTGACGGCAGGCTCATGCCGCGCCACGGGTGTGGAGGCCGGTGGCGGCGGAACAGGCCGCGCCGGTTCGGGGTGCGGCTGGGGTCTCAAGGCAGGGCTCTCATCGGTTCGCTGTTTATTCCACAAATGCGTTTCTCCTTCCGGATTATTGTCTGGTAATAAAAGGGATTGTGTCGTGCAAGTTGAGGGCCATGATTCACCATGCGGAATTGCAGGGGCTCCGGCGTGTTTGTGGCGATTCTCGCGTAACTTTTACGTGTTCCATTTTTCGCATCTTGCCTTACCATGAAAGATAATCGCGCCACAGGAAACCGAACCGGAATGCGTATGACACGTGTGTGGAATGATCTCGAAGGAGCGACCCTGGGAGGTCAGTATCGCCTCGACCAGTTTCTCGGCGCTGCTGAACCGGCTGTATGGTATCTCACAACCGCGCGCTCCGGCGAGCGCGCAGCGATCAAGCTGATCCCGGAAGATGCCGTATCCGCAGTCGACCAACTGGGCGCATGGCGGGCCACGCGGCTTCTCTCGCACTCGAACCTGCTGCCCATGTTCGACTGCGGGCGCGCGGAGGTCGCCGGCGGCACTCTGCTTTACGCCGTTTTTGAATATCCCGACGACAACCTCGCCTCAGCCCTGGAGAGGGGCGGGCTCGACGAAGCGGAAACCCGCGAGACGCTGGACGCCTGCCTCGGAGCGTTGCGTTATGTCCATAGCCGCGGCCTGGCGCACGGCGCCGTCGATGCCCTGCACATTCTGGCGGCCGGTGACCGCGTGAAGCTCGCGAGCGACACGCTGCGCCCGATATCCGCCGCCGGCAGTCAGCCGGAAGATGACATCCGCGCCCTCTACCGGCTGCTGCGGGTTCCGTACGCCCCCCCGGTTCCGCCGCCCGTAACCGCACCTGTGCCGTTGCCCGAGCCGCCGGCTCACAGGCATGTCGAGGAGCCCCCCGAGTGGCGCGTTCCCGCCTGGGTTTACGGGGTCGCGGCCGGACTGGTCATCGCGATTGCCCTGGCATTCGCGCTGAAGCCGGCCCCCACGAAACCCGCGGTTCCGCCGCCCGTGGCCGCGCCCGCGCCGGTTTCCCCTTCGCCGGCTCCCCCGCCGAGCGCCGCCCGCCCCGAGACTGCGGAGGCAGCGCCGCAACGAGGGCGCACCGTCTGGCGCGTCGTAGCCTACACCTACAACCACTATCGGGATGCCGAAAGGAAGGCCCGCAGCATCAATTCCCGGCTGCCCGGACTGCGTGCCGCGGTGTTCACGCCCAGAGGGAAGGACCGGCCGCCTTACTTCGTCGCCCTGGGCGGCCGCATGACTCGCGCCGAAGCGCTGAACCTGCGGCACGTCGCGCGCGCCAAGGGCTTGCCGCGCGATACCTTCGTCCGCAACTACTCAGACTGACGGCGCGGCGTCCATGAAGCTGCGCAGATCGCTCTCGGCGATCTCGGGAAGACCCGGCGCCACGTTGTCGAGTTTGCCGTCCCGCATCCATTGCTCCAGCCGCCCGACGAGATCGAAGAGGTGGTCGAACGAGTCCACGATGAACAGCAGCGGCTGGTAGTGGTCGATCTCCGCGCCCTGGTTGATGAGCCACTCGATCTGCACCGGGTAGCGCTGCACTTCGTCGGATTCGATGGCATGCCGCAACTCGCCGGATGAGCTGAGCAAGCCGCTGCCGTAAGCACAGATTCCACGCGGCCCGCGCATCAGGCCGAACTCCACGGTGAACCAGAAGAACCGCGACATGGCCTTGATGATATTGGTGAGCCGGCGCGTGCGCTCGCGGTGGTCTTTGATTCCCGCGGTCAGCTCCACTGCCGTGTGCGCGCAGTCGCCGAACCGGACCAGCGTATCGGCGAAGGCCTTTTCGGTGTGCATCGGAACGTGGCCCGCGACGTCGTGGAAAATGTCCGGTTCGGGGAGGTAATCCATGCGGTCCTTGGGGCGGATGGTAATGGTTGTGGGAAACTCCCTGCGCCGGAGACAATCGAAGAACAGGAACCCCGGCACATACCCGCTTACGGCCTTGGCCTGGAAGCCGGTGAGCGGTTTGAGACGCCGGTTGACTTCCGAGAGCCGCGGCACCCGGTCGGAAGGAAGCTGCAGGGCCTCCACGCCACGCAGGAAATGGTCGTTGGCGTATTGTTCCCAACTCGGCTGGATGCGCTGGTAGAGCTTACGCCAAGCTTCATGATTTTCTTCCGAATAGAGCTCGTAAGCCTGTGTGATGTAAAGATCTCCACGGTTGCGAGCTTCTTCCACGAATGGTGCGTGGCCGGTGGTCAGCCCGGTTGCGGTGAGTGCTTCCGCCATACGTCCCTCCTGGCTGTCCTTACCTTACCACCAAGTCTGGAGTTAAACAACCTCCTCGCAGTGGTGCTTACGGGCTACAGGTTGGTATGGCAGGTCAGGCAGGGATGCTCGGCGTTGCGAGGCTGCTCCAGGGCCAGGTGCCGCGGGGCAACCGCGGGCTGCTCGCCCCTGGCTACCAGGAGCAGCGTTCCGGCCGCGATCAGGATCATGACGATGGCCGCGATCGGCCAGACCGCCCAGACCCTCCGTCCCGCAGGCTCGGGACGCGCCGCGGGCCGCACCCGCTCCCACAGTTCATTGGGCGCCTCGACGGGCGCCAGTTGATGCGCTAATTCCAGTTCCAGCCACTCAGGCATGGCTGTCTCCCTTTCCTTTCACGAGGTGCGACAACCGGCGCTCCAGCGCCTTGTGCGCCCGGTTCAGCCGCGACGCTACCGTTCCCGGCGAGCACCCGAGCACCTCCGCGATCTGTTCGTAGGACAGTCCTTCCGTATAGCGGAGCACGATCGCCATGCGCAGATCGGGGGTCAGCCGGTCCACCGCCGAGCGGACCCGGCCGTTGCGCTCCGACCGCAGCATTTCGCCGAGGCTGTCCCCCGGCGCACGCAGGTTTGAGAGGAACTCTTCGGCGATCGGCACCAAACGCCGCGACCGCCGCCTGTGGTCGAGGCAGCAGTTCACCACCATGCGGTAAATCCAGGTATCGAAGCTCGAGTCTCCGCGAAACGCCCGAATCGAAGCGAACAGCTTCAGGAAGGTGTCCTGCGCGATATCGAGGGCGGCGGACTGGTCGCCGGTGAACCGCAGCGCGACCGAGTAGACGCGGTTTCGGTAGGTCTCAAAAAGCGCCTGGAAGCCCTCACGCTCTCCGCGTTGGCAGGCCTCGATGACGTCGCGCTCTGAACCTTCCAGCACCATTTTCGTAACGGGCTACCTTCCTTGGACGATCCCGGTTCCCGAATCCTTCCGGAAAAACATGGTCACGGAATCACATCCAGCATCCGGTCGATGTCAGCGGGGCTGATATAAAAGTGTGGAGACGTCCGGACCCAACCGGCTCGCGGAGCCGCCGCAATGCCGGCCGCGCGGAGACGGGCGACGATCTGCCGGTCTTCGAACCCCGGCTTCCGGAAACTCACGATCCCGGCTCCATTTTCGGGCGAGCGGTTCCCCAA
Source organism: Bryobacterales bacterium (assembly GCA_963778675.1). GTDB lineage: Bacteria > Acidobacteriota > Terriglobia > Bryobacterales > Bryobacteraceae > CAWCDJ01. Next base: position 625,268 of record CAVZVI010000011.1, on the reverse strand, counting down.
CACCTCGTAACCTTTGGCCTCGACGCCCGCGGCAATGCGGTCGCCCAGATTCTGGACAACCGGACTAATTTCTCCGACTCCGACTTCGAGTAGAAAATCAATTGCCGCTCGCAAACCAAAACATCCAATGGTATTTAACGTCCCAGGCTCAAATCGCCCCGCGTCCGCGCGGAGCGCCATATCACGGGAAGCGTAGTCGTTGTACTTGGCGACGTTCGTCCAGCCGAATTCCACCGGCTCCACGTGCTCTTGAAGATCCCTATTTATGTAGAGGATAGCGCAGCCTTCCGGCCCCATCATCCACTTGTGTCCGTCGGCCGCCAGCGCATCGATCCGGCAGGCCCGCACATCGATCGGAAAGGCGCCCAATCCCTGAATCGCATCTACCAGGTAAATGCAGCGGTTACGATGGCATATCTCACCGATCGCTTGAATTGGTGCGCGATATCCGCTCAGGAACTGCACGAAGCTGATCGAGAGCAGCCGCGCGCCGCGGCACGCCTCGTCGATGCGGTCGAGCGAGTCGCTCACCGAAAGCCAGGTAACGGCAATGCCCTTTTCTTCCAGCCGCTTCCAGGGGAAAAAGTTAGCCGGGAACTCTTCCCGGAACGCCACGATCCGGTCGCCGTGCCGCCAGTCGAGCCCCATGGCCACCGTCGCGATCCCCTCGGAGGTATTTTTCATCAGGGCGATCTCCGAGGGGTCCGCGTTCACCAGGCGGGCCGCTGATTTACGGAGGCCGTCGTAAGCAGCCAGCCAATCGTCATAGTGCAGGCTGCCGAAGCGCAGGCAGTCGTCGGCGAGATGTTTCATCGCGTCGGCGGAAGGCTTCGATAGGGGAGATACCGCAGCATGGTTGAGATACACCAGGTTTTCCCGGACAGGGAAATTGTGTGCGTGGCGCTCCCATAGCGGCAAATCCTTTACAGAACTTTGACTATCTTGAGGACCCATCCCCTATACAATACGTGATAAGGAGGCGGAGCGCGGAAGATGAAATCCTGGCCAGCGTTAGTTGTGTGCGTGACGCTTGCGTCGGTTCTCGGGTTTGCCGCCGACAACAAGAAGGACGATCCCAGCCAGATTGGAAACCGCGACGTCGGTAAGGGCGTGAACTTCTACTCGATTGAGAAGGAGATCGCCCTCGGAAAACAACTATCGCAGGAAGTGACGCGCCAGGCGAAACTGCTCGACGACCCGATCATCACGGAATACGTGAACCGGGTGGGACAGAACCTGGTGCGGAATTCGGACGCGCACTTCGCCTTCAAATTCCAGGTGATCGATGACGATTCGCCGAACGCGTTCGCTCTTCCGGGCGGGTTCGTTTTCGTCAACACCGGCCTCATCAAGATCGCCGACGAGGAAGATGAGTTCGCCGGTGTGCTGGCCCATGAAATCGCCCACGTGGCCGCGCGGCACATGACGCGCCAGGCCACCAAGGCACAACTCGCGTCGCTGCTGAACATTCCCGCCAGCGTGGCTCTTGGCGGAGGCTGGGGCGGTTTAGCAGGACGGCAGGCCATGGGGATGGCGCTCCCCACCATGTTCATGAAGTTCAGCCGCGGCGATGAGACCGAGGCCGATTACCTGGGCGTGCAGTACATGTACGCAGCCGGGTACGACCCCACCGGCGCCATCAGCATTTTCGAGAAGTTGGAATCCATGCGGCGAACCCAGCCCGGGCTCGTCGGCCGGATGCTTTCCAGCCACCCGCAGGATGCCGACCGGATCAACCGGACGCAATCGGAAATCCAGCAGATCCTGCCGGCCCGGCCCGAGTATATCGTGACCACTTCCGAATACCGCGACATGCGGGAGCGGCTGATCAACCTCCAGGCCGGCCGTAAGTCGGCGCCCTCGAACGGCGGCCCGAAGCTGAAGAGCGCCCCGCGCACGACGCCGAGGTTGCCGGACGACGCGCCGCCGACAGTCCGCCGCCGCCGCGATTGGACGGAGTAGGGCCTTAGGTCGAGGTGGCCAGTTCTTTGGCTGAGGGTGCAAGACGGCGTTCTCCACGGACCCAGTCCTGCACTTTCTCCAGGTACAAGTAGATTACCGGCGTAATGTAGAGCGTCAGGAACTGGCTGACCAGCAGGCCCCCCACAACCGCCAGGCCGAGGGGCTGCCGCGCGTCGGCGCCCTCTCCGTACCCCAGTGCGATCGGCAGCGTGCCGAACAGCGCCGCCACGGTCGTCATCATGATGGGCCGGAAGCGCAGCAGGCAGCCGCTCCAGATCGCGTCGTACGGGGACATGCCCTGCTTCCGCGCGTCGATCGCGAAATCGATCATCATGATTGCGTTCTTCTTCACCACGCCGAACAGCATGATGATGCCGACGAAGGCGTACAGGTCCAGTTCCTTGTGGAACAGCACCAGCGTCAGCAGCGCGCCGAAGACCGCCGAAGGCAGCCCGGAGAGAATCGTGATCGGGTGGATGAAGCTCTCGTAGAGGATCCCCAGCACGATGTAGATGACCAGGATCGCCACCACCAGCAGCACCATCAGGTTCTGGAACGAGTTCTGGAACTCCTTCACGGTTCCCTGGAAGTTGGCGCTGATCGTAGGCGGCATGCGCAGATCGCGGATCGCGTCGTCCACCGCCTGGGCGGACTGCCCGAGCGGATATCCCGGACGCAGGTTGAACCCGATGGTCACGGCAGGCAACTGCCCGAAGTGATTGATCTGCAGCGGCCCAGTCTGTCGCTTGGTGCGCACCAGGCTTTCAATGGGGATCAGTCCCCCGGAGGATGAGCGAAGATAGAGCTTGGAAAGAGCCTCCGGCGTGCGCTGGTACTGCGGCAGGACCTCGAGGATCACCGAGTACTGGTTGGCCGGCGCGTAAATCACCGACACCTCTCGCTGGCTGTAGCCGCTGAACAGCGCGTCCTGCACCTGCTGCGCGGTAACGCCCAGCGCCAGCGCGCGGTCGCGGTCGATATCCACCATCAATTGCGGGCTCGAGATGCGCATGTCCGATTGCACGTCCACGAAGCCGGGCAACTGGCGCATTTTGGTTTCGAGCTTCGGCGCCCAGGCGTAAATCTCCTGCAGGTTGGCGCTCTGCAGCGTGATCTGGTAGGAACTGGCCCCCACGTTCTGGCCGCTGATGGTGATGGGCGGCGGGTTCTGCATGAACGCGAAGATGCCCGGTACCGTGGCCACCTTGGGACGCAGGTCTTCGATGATCTGGTCCACCGAGAGGGTTCTCTCGGAACGCGGCTTCATGTGGGCGAACACGATCCCTTCGTTCATGGCGCCGCCGCGGCCGGGCACGAACACCCCCGCATCGCGAACGTAAGGCTGGGCCAGGATGATGTCGCCGATGGCCTTGGTGTGCCGCGCCATGGAGTCGAAAGAGATATCCTGCGGGCCAAGCATGGCGGCGAACATAAACCCGCTGTCCTGGCTCGGGATGAAGCCCGTAGGCATGGTCTCGAAGAGGTAAACGGTGCCGGCCAGCATGGCCAGCGCGACCGCCAGGGTGGCCAGGCGGAAGCGCATGGCGATTCGCAGCGTGTTCTCGTACCAGCGGGCCAGCAGGTTGAACCCGCCTTCGAGCAGGTTGTAGAAGACGCCGTGCCGCGTGCCATGATCGGATTTTAAGAACCGGCTGCCCAGCATCGGCGTGAGGCTGAGCGACACGAAGCCGGAAATCAGGATCGCCACCACGATGGTGACGGAAAACTCGTGCAGCAGCCGGCCTACGATCCCGCCCAGGAACAGCACCGGGATGAACACCGCCACCAGCGAAAAAGTCATCGAGAGAATCGTGAACCCGATCTCGCGCGAGGCGCTGAGGGCCGCCTGCAGGCGGGTCTCGCCCAGCTCCATGTGGCGCACGATGTTCTCCAGCATCACGATGGCGTCATCCACCACGAACCCCACCGAGAGCGTGAGCGCCATCAGCGAGAGGTTGTTGAGGCTGTAGCCCAGCAGGTACATCACGGCGAAGGTTCCGACGATCGAGAAGGGAACGGCGCACCCCGGAATAAGAGTGGCCGAAACGTTCCGCAGGAACAGGAAGATCACCAGCACCACCACCCCGATGGTCAGCATCAGGGTGAACTCCACGTCGTGAATCGAGGCGCGGATGGAATCGGAGGCGTCGAACGCCACGCTCAGGTGAATGGCCGGGGGAATCGCCCGGCGGAATTCGGGCAGCAGCGCACGGATGCTGTCCACCACTTCCACCGTGTTGGTGCCGGGCTGCCGCTGAATCGCCAGAATGATCGCGTGATGGTTGTTGAACCACGCCTCCAGCTTGTTGTTATCCACGCTGTCGATCACGTGCGCGATCTGCTCCAGCCGCACCGGGCTGCCGTTGCGCCAGGCCACGATAATCGGGCGGTACGCCGCCGCACTCCCCAGCGTTCCGCTGGATTCGATGGTGTATGCCTGCCGGTCGCCGTCCAGCCGTCCCGTGGGGAGGTTGGTGTTGCTCGACGCGATGGCGGCCCGTACTTCGTTGATCCCGATGCCGTGGGCCGCCAACTGGTCCGGGTCCACCTGCACCCGCACCCCGTATTTCTGCGCGCCGAAGATCTGCACGCGGGAAACGCCGCTGATCATCGAGATGCGCTGCGCCAGCAGGGTATCGGCATACTCGTTCACGGTGTACATCGGGAGCGTGTCGGAATCGAGCGCCAGGTAGAGCACGGGCTGCTCGGCGGGGTTCACCTTCTGGTAAGAAGGCGGCCGCGGCATGCTGGTCGGCAGCCGGCCCTGGGCGCGCGCGATGGCTGCCTGGATATCCTGCGCGGCCGCGTCGATCTTGCGGTCGAGCGTGAACTGCACCGTGATATTGGTGAGCCCCAGCGAGTTGGTGGAGTTCATCGAGGAGATACCCGCAATGGTCGAGAACTCCCGTTCGAGAGGTGTCGCGACGGAGGACGCCATGGTGTCCGGATTGGCGCCCGGCACGGCGGCGGTCACCGAGATGGTGGGGTAATCGACGCTCGGCAGCGCCGCCACCGGCAGCGCCCGAAAAGCAATCGTTCCGAACAGCAGGATGGCGAACACCACCAGCGCGGTCATCACCGGCCGCTCGATGAAGATGCGGGAAAGGTTCATGATTGGGGCGCTCCGAGCTTGGCGCCGTCCACGGCCTGGATTTCCGCGCCGGGGAACAAGCGCAACTGGCCATCCGTGACCACCGTTTCGCCGGGCTTCAGGCCCTGGTCGATGATCATCTGCTTTCCGAAGGCACGGCCCACCGAGACCACCCGAGCCTCTACGTGATTGTCGGCCTTGACCACATAAACGAACTGCCCCTGCTGTCCGGCCTGAACGGCCTCGGCGGGCGCCACCGTCGCGTTCTGGATCGTGTCGAGCGTCAGGACCACCGTGACGAACTGCCCCGGCCAGAGCGTGCCGTCGCGATTCTCGAACGTGCCCTTGAGATGGATCGTGCCGGTAGAAGTATCCACGGTATTGTCGATCACCGAAAGGTAACCTTCGGCGAGGCGGCCGGGGTTGTCCTGGGAAAGCGCGCGAACCGGCAGCTTATGGTTGGCGGCCAGCCGGCGGACGCTCGCCAGGTGCTGCTCGGGAACACTGAAATTCACGAAGATGGGTGCCACCTGGTGAATGATCACCATGGGCACGTCGTTCACCTTGACGAGGTTGCCGGGGTGGACCAGCAGGTTCCCCGTGCGGCCGGAGATCGGAGCGTGGATTTGGCAATAGCCGAGGTTGAGCCGGGCCGTGGCAACCGCGGCTTCGTCGGCTGCCAGCGCGGCCCGGGCGCTCGCGATCGATGCCTCGGTGGCGCGGGCCGTTTCGCGCGTGGCGTCGGCGTTGGTACGGGATTGCTCGTATTGCGATTTCGACACTACCCCGGCCTTCTGCAACTCGGCGTAGCGGGCGGCGTCGGTCTCGGCGAACTTCGCCTGCGCGGCATCGCGGGCCAGGGCGGCCTGGGTCTGGTTGACCTGGGCCCGGTCCCTCTCCACGGCTGCCTCCGCCTGCCGCAGCGCGTCCTGGTAAGGTCGCTGGTCGATGACGAACAGGAGGTCTCCCTGTTTGACGTTCTGACCCTCCGTAAACGCGACTCTTTCCAACTGCCCGGCGACCTGCGATTTCACTTGCACGATGGAAGAGGCTTCTACCGTTCCGACCACGCGCAACTCGGTAGGCACGGATTCGCTGGTGACTTTAGCGACCGTGACCGGCACCACCGGCGGCCCGGCGGGGCCCTTGGCCTGTTCCTTCTGGCACCCCGCAAGCGCGAGCAGGCAGCAGGCGGCCGAAATCCACTTGGCAAAACGAGTTTCCACGTTGGTCTCCCCGGATACGGACAAATGACGAACGAGAAGAAAAAACGAACCGCTATATCTTAGGAGTTTATCAGACGTTCAGGTCGAATGGCCTGCAACCGGGGGTCAGTCGCCCGCCTTGACCCAATCCTCGTTGAAACGAGCGTGCTTGATCGACTTGCCCTCGGCGACGAAGTAGCTGTACGTTACGTGGATCGACCCGTCCCGCGACTGGATCACCGAAGGATAGTGATATTGTACCGGCCCGGGCTGGTCGGGGCGTCCGTCCAGGTGCCGCCTCCACTTCCAGGTGGAGCCTTCGTCGTCGGAGAGGGCCGCCACCAGCGAGAATCGGCCCCGCTCGATATCGTTGTACACCATGATCCAGTTGCCGTCGCGCAGCCGGACTACCTCGAGGCTGGTGCCGGGGTTCGGAATCCCGGTATCCTGCGCGGGGGTCCAGCTTACGCCGTCGTCTTTGGAAAAGCTGATCTGCGCGCGCTTGGGCGGGGGACCGTTGTCGCGAAGGTAGGCCACCAGCGTGCCATCGTTCTTGCGGACGACCGAAGGTTGAATGCATCCCAAACCCACGATCGGCTCGCTGGCGGTCCACGTATACCCGTGATCGTCGCTGATTGCCATGATGCCGAACGAGAAGCCGTCGGAGTACATCGGCACCAGAATCCGGCCGGACGGCAATTCCAGGGGATGCGTGCGTGTGAACCAACCCATGCGGGAGAAATACTCGTCCCCGGCGTGCTCGATGGCCTTGGCTGCCAAGGCGGCGTGCGGCCCGCCGGCCAGCGACTGCTTGTCGACGAACTCTTTGGTGAGCGCGAGGATGTTCTTGGGGATGAGCACGATGTTGTCCTGGTATTCCCATCGCGGCGGTCCGGAAGCCTGCTGGTAGTCGGTGGAGATGCGGTACTTCATCAGTGCCGTCTCCCAGCGGTGGGCAATAATCAGGGGCCAGAAGAAAAACAGCCGCTGCCGCGAATCGAGAAACAGCACCGGGTTGGTCTCGGGGAAGCCCGGGGTGTCGGCCATGAGGAAGGGCTCGCTCCACTTGCCGGTGGCGTGATTCCAGCGCGCGCCGCGGATCAGCACGTCGTCGGCGGTGCGCTCGCCGGAGCCGTGGAACCAGCAGACCAGCAGGTCTCCGTTGGGCAGTTCGACCACCGAGGAAGAATGGTTGTGCCAGTGTTCCAGCGGGAAGATCAGCTCCGCGCTGTGCTGCGGGGCTGCCGTCGCCGCGATCCAGCCAAGGCAGGAGAGAAGGAGTAAGCGGACCATCGAGCACAGTATATAGCCAAGCGGGGTCTCGCCTCGAAGCGGACCTCGGAGGATCAATCCGCACAAGGAGAATCTTAGAATCCGTTTCACGCTGCGACGGATGCGGGGCTCCCGCATCCTAAGAAATAAGCCAAACCTTAGGAGGAGATGCATGAAGATTGGAATCATCGGCGCGGGACAGATCGGCGGGACGCTCACGCGCCGGCTGACCTCGCTCGGGCATGAGGTATCCGTTGCCAACTCACGGGGACCCGAGACACTCGCCAAGTTGGCGAAAGAGACCGGCGCGAAGGCCGTCTCGCCGAAAGAAGCGGCCCGGTCCGGCGAGGTGGTTGTGGTGACCATCCCCGAAGCGAAAATCCGGGATCTGCCGGAAGATCTGTTTGCCGGTGTTCCCTCCAATGTGGTGGTCATCGACACCGGCAATTACTACCCGCGCGAACGCGATGGGCGCATCGACGAGATCGAGAACGGCATGACGGAAAGCCGGTGGGTCGAGCAGCAGCTAGGCCGGCCCGTGGTCAAGGCGTTCAACAATATCTATGCCAAACACCTGATGGAGTTCGGCCGCCCGGCAGGCAGCCCCGGGCGCTATGCTCTGCCTGTGGCCGGCGACGACGATCGGGCGAAGAAAGTCGTGATCCAGCTCATCGATGAGCTGGGATTCGATGGCGTGGATGCCGGCGGCCTCGATGAATCCTGGCGCCAGCAGCCCGGCTCGCCGGTTTACGGAGCCGACCTGGACGCCGGCGGCGTGCGCCGCGCCTTGGCCGCGGCCAGCAGCGAGCGCAAGCCGCAGTGGCGCGGTACGCAGTACAGTCCCGGCACTTTTGCCAAGCCCGCGTGAAGACTCGCCGGCCCGGGCGAATGCACGCTACTCCGTTCTGAGAGCGGTCACCGGGGAGATGGACGCGGCCACCGTGGCGGGAATCATCGCCGCGGCGACGGCGCAGATCGCGAGCGCACCCGCCGCTATGGCCAGCGCGAGCGGATCCCAGAAAGATACCTCGTACAACTGGCTCGAGATCAGTCGCCCCGCGGCGATGGCCAGCGGGACTCCCAGCGCAAGCCCGATCGCTACACGGACCAAAGCTCCGCGGAGCACGTAGCGAACCACGGTTGTGCGGTCGGCGCCGAGAGCCATGCGGATTCCGATCTCATTCGTTCGCTGCGCAACCGTGTAGGCGGTCACGCCGTAGAGCCCGACCGCGGCCAGCAACAGCGCCACGATCCCGAACAATCCGGCCAGGCTGGAGACGGCGCGTTCCTGATCGAACGTGAGTTCTACTTGCTGTTCCATCGTCCTCACGCTGTTGATCGTCAGATTGGGATCCGCGCCTGCCAGCACCCGCCTGAGCAGCGGCTCGAGCGCGCCGGGCGAAATGTCCGTAACGAGCATCAATCCGCCGATGAAGTGGGATTGCAACTCCACTCTCTTCATCAGGGCATCCTTATAGGGAACGTTCTGCTCGAGGGGAACATAGAACATCGGACGGGCCGGTCTGCGCAGGGCGAAGCCGGCGAACTTCGCGTCGCGCACGACGCCGACGATGCGAAATGTGCCGGCGTTCTCCGGCAGGTCGAGGCCGAAATGCTGCCCCATCGGATCTTCGCCGGTCTTGAAGAAGCGCTTCACGAAAGCCTGGTTGACAATGGCCACCGGCTCCGTTGTCTCGTTGTCGCTCCGGGTAAAGTATCGCCCGCGGATCAAACTCACGCCGAGGTTCTGAAGATAGTCGGCGCTCACCCGGTCCCAGGAGGAGCCCGCCTCCCCGCTCATCTTCGGGGCGGGATGGCCGGACACCATCACCAGTTCTCCCCAGTTGTCCGTCAGCGGGTTATACAATGCCAGGCCCGATCCCTTGACGCCCGGCAGGCGGTTCAGGCCGTCTTCGATCCGCCGGTAGAGCGATGACAACTGCGGCCAGGTGTAGGTAGCCGGAGGCCGGTTCAAGGAAACCATCACGCGGCCTTTCGTCTGATACCCGAAATCCTGGTGCTCGAGGTTGTTGAGACTCCGCGCCAGCATGGTCGCGCCGGCCACCAGCACGACGGAAAGCGCCGCCTGCACGATCAGCAGCGCCTTGCGCGTCAGGGAAGAGTGATCGCTCGAGCTGCGGCCCGCGCCGCGCAAGGCTTCGATCGGATTCGTCCGGCTGGCAAACCAGGCTGGAGCCGCTCCGAAAAGGATGCCCGTCACCAGGGCTACCGCAAAGGCGAACCCGAGGACCAGAGGTGACGGCAAGACGCTGATGGGCAGGAAGCGTGCGCCTCGAAATGCCAGGGATAGCAGCAGCCTCCCCGCCAGCACCGCGACCACCAGCCCGGCAATCCCGCCGGCGACTGCCAGCAGGATCGACTCGAGCAGGGCCTGTCCGACAATTTGACGGCCGCTGGCCCCCACCGCCAGGCGCAAGGCAGTCTGTCCGCGCCGCGCCACCGCACGGGCCAGCAGCAGGTTCGCGACATTGGCGCAGGCGATGAGCAGCACCATGCCGCAAACCGCGAGCAGGATCTGGAGGCTGCGGCCGTACTCTTCCTTCATCTCCGCGACGCCCGCGCCCGCCGGAACCACGTTGATCACCTGTTTGGGGAGCATTCGAATCACGTCCGGCATCCAGTTCGAGGGATAGCCGGAATCGTGCTGCATCCATTGCCGCAGAACACCGGTCAACCGCGGCGCCATACCGGCGGTGGAAGCGCCGGGACGCAGGCGGCCGATGACCCGCAACCATGCGCCGACCGACTGGTGGAGCAGCGCGCCGTCGCCGTCGATGAGGGGCTCCTGTTGCACGGGGATCCAGATGGCCGGCGGATCGCCGCGCAATGTTTCGCCGAAGAATCCCGGCGGGGTGACGCCGATGACCGTGAACGGGTGCCCCTCCACGATGAACGTCGAGCCCACCACGGAGGGATCCGAGCCGTATTCCGCCTGCCAGGTCTGGTGGCTCATGACCACGACCGGCGGCGCGGACGGTTTGTCGTCATCCGCGGAGAACAGGCGGCCGCCGAAGGCTTTCACGCCGAGCGTCGAGAAATAGTTGCCGGTGACGTACTCCGAGCGCAGCGGCTTGGCGGCGAGTCCGCTACCCTCCCGCCGCACGCTCATGCGCGCCCCTCCCGCCTGAAATGCGGCCACTTCTTCGAATTCCGGCGTCTCCGCTTTCAGCCGTTCGTAGAGCGGAAAGGAGTACATTCCCCACCGGTCCTGCGGGCCGCCCTCTACGCAGCAATCGTCGCCGTCGCCGATCCGATACAGAAGCGCCGGATCCGCAACGGGCAACGACCGCAGCATGACCGCGTGGATCATGGTGAAGATTGCGGTGGTTCCCCCGATTCCCAAAGCCAGCGTCAGTGTCGCGGCCGCCGTAAATACAGGCGACCTCCGAAACTGCCGCAAGGTATAGCGAAGAGTGCCGCTCAGGTTCTGCATCCGGGTCTTTACTCTTGTACGAAGTCCGGCGACCGGGAGTTCCCGGTCTTTCGCATTGCAATACCTTCGCTGGCTGGAAAGGTTACAAAGATCGGGTGCAGCGCCGCGTCACTGGACCCGGAAGCCGCCCGCCGGCACTCCAGGGATCGAATGACCGCGGCCTCGCTCGAGGGTCGCGGCGGCGGAAGAACTGGCGGCGGCCTCGGCGATTCCGGCCTTTACCTGTTCCGACAGTTGGGCCGGCGTGTAGGGTTTGTGAATGAATCCGAAGTGGCGGCGATTGTTGAACTTCAACAGAACGCCGTCTTCATCGTAGCCGCTGGACAACAGGATCGGGAGGTCCGGCCGGAGAAAACGAAGCTGCTCGATGGTCTGTTGGGCGCTGATTCCCGGCATCGATAGATCGAGTAGCACCAGCGACGGCGGATCCGGGCAGCGCCGTACCAGTTCCACCGCCGCGTACCCGTCTTCGGCCAGGAGCACGGAGTACCCGTACGTCTCGAGGATCGTCCCCGCCAGCCGGCGAACCGATTCCTCGTCGTCGACGACCACGATCAGTCCTTCGCCGCGAAGTTCCGGTGCCGCCGCTGCGTCCGGCAGCAGAACGGGATCTGCGGGGGATGCCGCGGCGAGCAGCACCTGGAAACTCGTCCCTTTTCCCGGCGTGCTGTCCACCCGCAGAGTGCCCTTGTGGGCGCGGATGATCCCCATCACCGCCGCCAGGCCCAGGCCGCGCCCGAGGAACTTCGTCGTGAAGAACGGTTCGAAGATCCTCGCCCGCGTGGCTTCATCCATCCCTATGCCGTCATCTTCCACTTCAATCGTGACGTAGCCGGCCCCGGGCTGCCGGTCGCCCGGCCCTTCCGGTGGAGCTTCGTCCGGGGCCTGGGCATACGCACGCACGGAGACGGTTCCCTGCCGGCCCTCGGGAATGGCTTCCGCCGCGTTGATCACCAGGTTCATGATCACCTGTTGCATTTGGGCGGAATCGGCTTCGATGAACGGCAAGTCGGCGGCGAGGTCGATGCGGAGTTGAACGTTTTTCGGTATGACGGACCGGATCAGGCGTTCTATGTCCCGAATGACGGCCGACACCTGGAGCCGGTCGATATCCACGTGGCCGTTGCCGGAGTAGGCCAGCATCTGGCGAGTGAGGTTGGCGGCCTTGTTGCTGGCCAGTTCGATCTCTTCGAGGGGCGCTCTTACCGGGTGATAGGCCGGCATCAGGCGGGATGCGAGGTTCGCATTGCCCATGATCACCAGCAGCAGATTATTGAAGTCGTGCGCAATTCCGCCTGCCAGAATGCCCAGGCTCTCGAGCCGCTGCGTGTGCCTCAGCTTTTCTTCATTCCGCTTCTGAACCGTGACATCGATGGCGATTCCGACGAGCCGCAGCGGACGTCCGGCATCGTCCAGATATCCACGGCCCCGGATGAGCATCCAGCGCGTTTCTTCCCCGGATTGGGAATAGCGAAACTCCGTCTCAAAGGGGACCTGATCCTGGCGGCAGCGGGCAAACGCCTCTTTGACTTTGTTCCAATCTTCCTGATGAATCAGCTCCCGGAATGCTTCTTCCGTTCCGGCGAAAGACGCCGGCGAAAGGCCGAACATTCTCTCCAGTTCAGAAGACCAGACCAACTGGCCGGTCTGAAGATCGTTGGTCCACGTCCCCACCATCGCTACCTCGGGGGCCAGCCTGAGCCGTTCTTCGGTTTCACTGAGCACGCGCTCGGCGTCGCGGCGTGGAGTGATGTCGCGGCTGCACAAGGAAAGGCCGGATTCAAACGGATACACCGTGGTCTCATACCACCGGTTCAGGTGCGGCACGAACATTTCGAAAGTGGTGGAAGCTCGCGTTTCCAGAGCCTGTTCGAGCGCCTGCTTCGGGCCGGGCGCGCAGAAGGCCGGGATCATCCCCCAGATCTCTTCGCCGGTCAGTTCCTCCGGCGCTTTTCCCGCGATCGATGCGAGGTTTCGATTGGCATAAATGAAGCGGCAGCCGGCGTCGAGCGCGCCGAACGCATCGGAAATCGAGCTGAGAATTTGCTGCTGGCTCTTGTGCGCATCCAGCGTTTCTCTTTGGGCTCGTTGAGAGGCCTTCATCGCCGTGCGCATCTGTTCGCCCAGCCAGCTGATGCACAGGCCATCGAGCAGGAAGAGCAGGAGGAACAGCTCGGAGCTGACGTCCAAAGCGCCGTGCAGGAAGACAAGAATGATGGCCAGAGCGCTCGCCCCGGCCGCGGCAAGGCCCGGCAGCAGCCCGCCATAGGCAGCGGCGGCCATGACGGGGAGGATATAGGCGATATACGGATGGACGCTCCCAAAAACCGGTTGGGCCATGAGCGCCATCATGGTGGCGGCGAAGACTGCCGTCAGCCCAAACACGTAAGGAAGCACGGACGCAATCCGGTTTCCCGGAGTGCGCAAATCGAGCTCAACCAACATTAGTCTTTAAGATGCTAAGCGATCGCGGCGCCAAAGTCGTTCTTGCCAAACGTTATCAAGCCGGCTGTCACCCAAGGATAACGTCGCCGTGGGGAACGTTCGGCCGGCCGCTATCCGGCGAAGTGCATGAGGGCTATCAGCACTGCGGCGAATACCACCACGCCAAATGCCACGGCGAACGCGATCTGCTTGCTGCTCACGGCCGGGGCCGCCACCGGGGCCGCGGAATCGAGCGGTGGGAGCGCCTCCTCAGCGGCCGCGCGCGCCGACGGGTCGTAGAGCTCCGACGGCAGCATGTCGACGGCGTGCAGCTTCACTCTGCGGGGCATATAGCCGAAGGTCTGCTCGGCCGTATTGACCTGGCGGTAGGGCCCCGGGTCATCGAAGGCCACCACCAGGCTTCCCGGAAGAACGTGCGCCAGGACAGCCGATTTCGGGTCCGGCTGGTCGTACACCGGCACGGCTGCTCTTTCCATCAGGCGGAACACGCGGCCCATCGGGTTTCCCACCGTCAGCATCGCTAACTCGTCACCGGTAGCCGACTCCAGCATGCCCGTGCTTTCCCCGGCCGGGTGTTGCTGTCCGAACTGTTGGCCGGCGTGCAGCGCTTTCTCGACTTCCGACACCGCGACGCCTCCGTTGAACTCGGCCAGCCTCTGGATGCGGTGCTGAATGGGCGGGTGCGAGGCGAAGAGTCCGCCGCTCAGCAGTCCCTGCAGCACACCCGGAGCCGGGTCCGCGAAGTAGAGATGCGAGACCACGGGGTTGGCGCCGGCGACGGCCGATCCCGCACCCGCAATCTTGGCCAATGCCCGCATGAGCCCTTCGGGATACCGCGTGAGCAGGGCGGCATCAGCATCCGCCAGATATTCCCGGCTGCGGGAAAGGGCCGAGCGGATCAGTGCGGCCAGCACCGGCGCCACGAAGAAGACGTAGATGTAGAGAGGTGACAGCATCAACCGGTAGGAGCGGTATTGGCACATCGGCGAGCCGGAGACGGTCTGCTTCGATTCCTGTATGCCGCGCCGCCGCATCAGGTACGGCAGGCGCAGAAACAGCACGATAGCGGCCACGAAGGTGTTCAGCCGGGTATCGTGGTTGCCGATGTGAGAAAGCTCATGGGCCAGTACACCTTCCAGTTCGCGGCGGTCCATCAGCTTCAACAGTCCCGTCGTGACGGCGACCACCGAATGCGGCGGATCGAAGCCGGCCGCGAAGGCGTTCGGTGCGGCGGTGTCGACAATATAGAGACGGGGCTTCGGGAGTCCGGCGCCGATGGCCAGGTTTTCGAGCAGCCGTTTGGCTTCCGCTTCGGGCGCCCCGGCCGGCCGCGCTCCCGCGAATGCCAGGATCTTGGCGACCGGTGAAGAAGCGATTCCCCAGAAGAGTAGCCCGAGGACTCCGATCAGCCCGAGCGCAAAGACAACCATGAGCCGCGCCATGAGCCCGTGGTCGACGGGTTGGTCGGCGGGATGTATCCCATGCCCGCCCGCCAGACGGTAAACGATGGAGAGCGCAAATCCGTAGCTGAAGGCCAGCACGAACGGCGCGATCGACGCGACGGCCATCGCGACCAGCAGCACCGTCTTGCGGTGGTTTTGAGCGATGCGGTTGTACACCAGCACCGGCTCGGTGCATGCGGGTGTCATGTCAGGCTGCGGTGAAGTCGACCTTTACCTCCTCGAGCGCGGCCTGGTCGGCGTTGAAAAACGCCACCGGCTCGAAATGAAACCAGCGCGCGAACTGATTGCCGGGGAAGCTCTGAATGCGAGCGTTGTAATCGAGCGCATTCTGGTTGTAGAACTGCCGGGCGTAGGCGACCTTCTCTTCGGTGTCTTCCAGTTCCGACTGCAACTGGCCGAACCCGGACGCTGCCTGGAGCTGGGGATAGTTCTCCGCCACCGCCATCAGGCGTCCGAGCGCCTGGGTCAGCGACTGGTCAGCAGCGGCGGCGGCAGCCGGACCGGAGGCAGCGGCCAGCGCCCCGCGCGCCTGGGCCACTTCGGCGAACACCGCGTGTTCGTGGTCGGCGTAGCCGCGGACCGTGTGCACCAGGTTGGGAATCAGGCTGGCACGCCGCTTCAATTGAACTTCGATGCCGGACCACGCTTCGCGGGTGCGGATGCGGGAGCGGACCATCGCGTTGTACATCGTCACCGCCCCGGCGGCGGCGCACGCGAGCAGGAGCAGCGGTAGTAGAGCAGGCAAGAGCGCCAAGGCGTTCATCTCCATCCAACATCCTCGTGCCGGCGCCTGCCAGTGTCATTACTGAATATGGTTAGGGGCGCTCTGTCAACCCGTGATTCGCCGGATTGCCGGGTTACGATTTCACTCCGGCAGGTCGGCCGAGCCATCGAGTTCGGCCAGCAGGCGCAGCGCCAGCGAGCGGCCGCCGGCATCGAAATCGGACCTCGCGTCTTCGGGCAGGTGGGCCGACACCCAGGCTCGCAGCACTTCGGTCACGGGCCTGGCGACCGCTTCCTCGGCGCCGGGCTCGAACCGCAGCGGAATCTCGGAGCGCTGGATGGCGGCGATCAGAACATCCTGGAACTTCATCGAACCTCCGCGAAATGGTTGACCGGGCCGCAGCCGTGTCCGAGTCCGGGATTGGTCCGGATGGCTTCGGCAATGAAGCGTTTGGCGCGAGCGACGGCTTCGGCCAGCGGCAGTCCCGAGGCCAGGCCGGCGGTGATGGCGGCCGAGTAGGTGCATCCGGTGCCGTGCGTGTGAGGAGTCTCGACGCGCGGGGCGGGGAACTCGCGATACTCCGCGCCCTCGAAGAGCAGGTCCGTGGCATCGCCCGCGGCATGCCCGCCTTTGATGAGCACCGCGCGAGCGCCCAGCGCATGGATGCGCGCGGCGGCGCGCCGCATATCGTCGCGGCCGCGGATGGGCATCTCCGCCAGGGCTTCGGCCTCCGGCACGTTGGGTGTGACCAGCGCGGCGTGCGGCAGGAGTTCCTCGCGGATCACCTGCACGGCTTCGCCGGGCAGAAGCGGGAGACCGTGCTTGCTGACCATCACAGGGTCCACCACCAGCGGGAAGGCGAATGCGGCGGCGGCGCGGGCCACCGCTCGGACCACCGCCGCCGAGCCGAGCGCCCCGGTCTTGGCGGCGGCCGGCGGGATATCTTCGAGGACCGCGGCCAACTGTTCGATCACCAGTTCCGGCGGCATCACCTCGACGCGCGAAACCCGCACGGTGTTCTGCACGGTGAGCAGCGTGATGACGGCTTCCCCGTAGGCGCCGAACTGTTGGAACGTCTTGAGATCGGCCTGGATGCCGGCGCCGCCGCTGGGGTCCGATCCGGCGATGGTCAGTGCGACAGGCGGCATTCCGTCCCAGAATAGCAGCCTACCGGACCCAGATCGTCAGAGCGGGCGAGACGGCAGCGCCCACCTGCAACTCCACCGGAACGGGCCCGGGAGCCAGGAAACCGCCGGGCACGCGCGCGTTGATCTGCAGCGTTCCCGCCAGGCCCGGTGCGCTTCCCGCATAAAGGATTTCGGCCACGATTCCTCCGATCATCACCTTTACCGGCAGCCTGGGCCGCGGGTATGGAGCGGCGGCCGCTTGTCCGGAGACATTGGCGCCATCGGTAAGGCCCTCTCCGGTGGCGAAGAGCATCACGATGGTGCCGCGCGGTGCCGGGGCAGACGCGGAATTGGAACTGGCGTCCTGATTGATCGCCAGCGGGAACAGGGCTGGAGATGCGTCGACCACGCCGAGATCCAGGACGCCGGCCGGCTTCGCCTGGAAGAGCACGTCTACGTGGGTAGCCGCCTGCCCTGCGATGGTGTAGGGCGCCTGGACATTGATCTGTCCGGCCTGGGAATAAAAGATCGGCGCCGGGACGCCGTCGAACCGCACTTCCGATCCGCCCAAATGGTCCGGCAACGCGCCGGTATCGTCAAACGAAGCCGCGAGGCCCGACTCCGGCCCGATGCCCGCGCCATAAATCGTCAGGATCTCGCCCGGCGCGACGGCTCCTGCCCGCTGGCTGGCGGCGTTGACGGCAGAGAGCGAGGGCGGGAGAGTCACAGGCTCCGGCGCAACCTCCGGCGCTTGCGGCACGAGCCTGCGGATGCGCCGGTTCCCGGTGTCGGCGAAATAGAGGTCGCCGGCGCCGTCGAGCACCAGGCCGCCGGGGCTGTTCAGGAGTGCGTCGGCCGCCGCGCCGCCGTCGCCGGAATAGCCGGCTGTGCCCTGTCCGGCGATCGTATGAATGATGCCGTCGGGTGTCACCTGCCGGATGCGCTGGTTGGCCGTGTCTGCGATGAAAATGTCGCCGTTATCGTCTACCGCCACGCCGCGTGGCGTCTGGAGCCGGGCTGCCGTGGCGGGTCCCGCGTCCCCGGAGAAGCCCGGTTCGCCGGTGCCGGCTACGGTGGAGATGATGCCGCCGGGAGCGACTTTGCGGATGCGCTGGCTGCCGGTATCGGCGATGAAGAGGTTGCCGAACGAATCGACCGCGCAGGAAGACGGCTGATTGAGCTGGGCGTAGCGCGCCTGGCCGTCATCGCCCGCGTCCCCCGGAGAGCCGTTGCCGGCCGCGGTTTCGACCAGGGCTCCATTGGCGTAGCGCAAAACCCTGTGGTTCCCGGTGTCGACGATGAACAAGGTGCCGGAGCGGTCGAAGCAGACGCCGCGCGGCCCGCGCAACTGGGTTTGGAGCGCGGGCATCGTATCTTGGCCCGTGCCGGATTTTCCCGTGCCTGCGACGGTGACGATCGTCCCTCCGGCGCCCACCTGGCGGATGCGGTGGTTGTAGCTGTCGGCGATGGCGACGTTGCCCCAGGAATCGACCGCCACTCCCATCGGGAAGTTCAACGGCGCTGCTGCGGCGGGGCCGCCGTCGCCGCCGTCGCCCGGTAGCCCGGTACCGGCCAGGGTGCAGGTCGTGCCGTCCGGCCGCACCTGGCGGACGCGCTGGGTCCCGGTGTCGGCAATGTAGAGGTTGCCGGACCCGTCCAGAGCTACCGACGAGGGTTGGTTCAGGATCGCCGCGGAGGCCGGGCCGCCGTCGCCCACTGCGTGGACGAATCCATCTCCGGCGGCCGTACGAATCAGTCCGCCCGTGTCCACGAAGCGCACGCGCACGCCGTCGGCAATGAAGAGACCGCCGGTGGGGGACGCGGCAAGGTCGCGGGGCTGGGTGAGCTGCGCCTTGGCGGCGGGGCCGCCGTCGCCCGAATACCCCTGCCCGGCGCTGCCCGCGAAATCGACCCACGCCGCCGCCGGGGTGTAGGCGCGCACCAGGAAGCTGCTGTCGGCGACGTACAGATTACCGGCCGGGTCAACCGTCACCGCGATCGGGGTAGCCAGCGAGGTTCCCGGCACGCCGCCGAGCGCGGTCACGATCACACCTTTGGCCACTTTCCGGATCCGGTTGTTCTGGGAATCGGCGATGTACAGCGCCCCGTCCCGGTCGACGGCCAGGCCGGCGGGGTACCCGAGCTGGGCGGCCGCCGCCGGTCCGCCATCGCCGCCGAAACCGGCAATGCCGGTTCCCGCCACCGTCGAGATCCGCCCGTCGGATGCCACACGGCGTATGCGGTGGCCGGCGAATTCGGCGATGTAGAGGTTGCCGGAGGAATCCACGGCGAGGTTTCGGGGTGTCTGCAGCCGGGCGTCGACCGCCAGGCCGCCATCGCCCGAGAATCCGGCTGCTCCGGTTCCGGCCACGGTCGAGATGGTTCCGTCCGGCGCGATCTTCCGCACGCGGTTATTGCCGAGGTCGGCGACGTAGACATAGCCGGCGTAGTCCACCACGATTCCGTAGGGCAGGTTCAACTGAGCAGCCAAGGCGGGGCCGCCGTCGCCCGAGAACCCGGCTTCCCCGGTTCCCGCGATGGTGGCGATGATGCCCGAGGTGGAGACCTTGCGGACGCGGTGGTGATCGGTGTCGGAAAGGTAGAGATTGCCCCAACGGTCGGCGGCGATTCCCTGGATCGCGCCGATCTGGGCCATCGCGGCCGGTCCGCCGTCACCGAGGCCTGTGCTGCCGGCTACTGCCTCGATGCGATAGGCTGTCGCCGCGAGATCCGCGCCGCATGCGGCCGGGCCCGCGGCCAGCGCCAGAATAAGATAAAAACCCCGTTTCATCCCTGTGAAATTCCTAGTGCCCCAAGGCGGAGAAAATCTCAAAACTCCCCGAAAAGAAAATCAGGGCAGACAACATGAAACTGGTGCGGCTGGCTTTGATGGTGGGGGTTGCGCTTGCGCAGTGCGCCCCGGCACAGGTTGCGATTCGCTTGAAAACCCGCACGCTGGCGCCCCCTACGGCAGCCTGGCAAGCGAGCGGCCGGCTGTCGGAACGAAGCCATTTGCTGGTCCAGTTCGGCGCCTACCCGAGCCGGGAGGTGCGAGACGCCCTAGGCCGGCGAGGTATTCGAGTAATCGGGTATGTGCCTGATAACTCGCTGATGATTTCAGCGGCGCGTGGAGCGGATCTCAGTGGTTTGGGTGTCCGTTGGGCCGGACCTCTTGGAGCCGCGGACAAGCTGAGTCCCAAATTGGCGGACGGCTCCCCCACGGCCTTCGTGGTGATTTTCCATAGCGATGTGGATATGGCCGAGGCACGAACCCTGGTTCAGGGGTGGGGCTTGGACGTCATACCGAATCCGTACCTGCTTCCGAATCACCTCCTGGTGTCGGGCAGCTATTCGCAACTGGCGAAGCTGGCGGCGTCCGATACGGTGGCATATATTCTGCCGGCGTCGGCCGATCTGCTGACCGGAATCCCGGTGCAGGGCTGCGGCGGCGCGGTCACCGAAGCCGGGCCCATCGCCGACTACGCGATGGCGACGGGGGGGTGGGCGAAGGATTCCTCCGGTGTGGTGCCCCTCCAGTACTACTTCGAGACGTTGACCGAGAAACTGGACGAGGCCACCGTACGGGGGGAGATCGAGCGCGCGCTGCGGCAATGGCAGCAGTACGCCCCGCTGCGGTTCACGGAGGGACAGACGGCGGATGCAATCCGGACCATTGCGATCCGGTTCGCGCGGGGAGCCCACGGCGACAACTACCCGTTTGACGGCCCGGGTGGAATCCTGGGCCACACCTACTACCCCGCGCCGCCGAACAGCGAACCGGTCGCCGGCGACATGCACCTGGACGCGGACGAGGCCTGGGCCGCCGGCACGGGTGTCGACCTGTACACGGTGGTGCTGCACGAAGCCGGGCACGCGCTCGGACTGGGGCATTCGGACGTACCTGGGGCGGTGATGTATCCGTACTACCATCAGGCCGGCGGACTGACGGCGGACGATATTGCGGGAATTCAGGCGCTTTACGGAACCAGCCAATCGACCACGGCGGATCCGGCTACGCCCTCGCTGCCGCCTCCAACGTCTCCTACGACACCGGGCGAGCCGGCCGTGCCGACCACGCCGACGCTTCCGCCGCCGGACCCGGCCACGCCGTCCGAGCCATCCGCGCCGACGCTGCCACCGCCCGCGACTCCTACGGCACCGACGACTCCGGCGAGCCCGACGACTCCGACTCCGCCCAGTACGCCTTCCGCGGACCGGGTTCCGCCATCGCTCGCGATCCTATCGCCGGCCACCACGATTCTCTCGACCGCAGCGGCCTCGTTAACGATCAGCGGAACGGCAGTCGACGATGTGGCAGTGGCTGCCGTCAAGTGGAGCACCTCCAACGGAGATGCCGGAGCCGCCTCGGGAACGACGAACTGGACGGCCGCCGTCCCACTGCTGGTGGGCACGAATGTCGTGACGGTGCGGGCATACGACGCGGCGGGCAACTCTTCCTGGCGTGCCGTGACTGTGGTGAGGCGCTGAGGTTGTCGAATTTTTTCACCTAGCATACTCGTGTTTTTCCGCACCATGCCGATAAATTCCATGAGCTCTTATGGACACGTTCCCGAGCACCGCCGTGAGCCAATCCAAGGTCGAGCCTCGCTGCAGGCACCTTGAGCGATGTCGTCTGCAATTGGAGACGGGGGACATGGCGATGCAGTCCGGACCGCCGGGCGATCCCGGCTACGGCATTGACGAAACCGAAGAGATCCTGTTCGCTGTGGCGCAGGCCGTGGAACAGCGGGATCGCCAGACCGCCGGACACTGCGAGCGCCTGGCGCTGATCAGCGTCAGCCTGGGCTTTGCCATGGGTCTGGAACTGAGCAGTCTGCTGGCGCTATATCGGGGAGGCCACCTGCACGACGTGGGAAAGGTCGGGATTCCCGACTCGATCCTCTTCAAGCCGGGAGGACTGACGGATCCGGAATGGGCCATCATGCGTAGTCATGCCGCGCGCGGGGAAGAGATTTGCCGGCACCTGAAATCTCTGGCACCGGTTCTGCCGATCATTCGCCATCACCACGAACGTTGGGATGGCAGCGGATATCCGGACGGGCTGATGGGTGAGCGGATTCCGCTGCTCGCCCGAATCGTGCAGATTGCGGACATCTATGACGCCCTGGTCAGCGCGCGCCCCTACAAGAGAGCCTTTGCGCCACAGGAAGCGCTTCGCGTGATCGGCGATGAGGCGAGCCGCGGCTGGCGCGATCCGGAACTTGTCCGGCTGTTCTTCAAACTGCATCCCGGCGTGATCTCGAAGATCGGGGACTACTCATCATCCCGCGACCGGAGCCTGCAGGCGATGCGAAGTTCGCTGGCCGGTCTCGAGCAGTTTCTGGTGTTCGCGCAGGCCTAGCGGCCTGTCCGGAGCTAGTGGTACTTCTTTTCGCCGGCTTCGACTTTCACATCGAGGCGGTTCTCTTTGGGAGGCAGCGGGCAGGTGGCGTACGGCGTGAATGCGCAGGGCGGGTTGTAGGCCTTGTTGAAATCGAGGACCACGCGGCCGTTCTCGGGCAGGGCCGAATAGAAGAAGCGGCCGGCGCCGTAGGTTTCCTTTCCACTGGTCAGGTCGCGGAAGATGTAAAACAGTTCTTTCGCGCCGGGCTCTTCGAAAATCGGATAGAGGCGGTATTCCCGGCCATGAATCTGGAAAACCGCGTAGCCGGGACAGTCGTCGTCTTCGGTCTGGCCGATGATATTCAGGATCGGGATCTTGCGCGGCTCCGGAACGAACCGGGCCGTGATGCGCCACGCTTCATCCACGGGATAGGATTCGATGCCGTGAAAGTTGCGCCGGTATTCGCTGTCGGGGTCCCGCAGGCGAATCGCATACTTGCCGCCGCGCCGGATGAGTTGCAGGCTCAGCCGGCCCACGTGGATGCTGTCGCCGGAGTCGTGCGCGACCTTGCGCGTGGCGCCGTCCATCGTGACGGTCACTTCGCCGTTCTGCAATTGAAATGAGCCCGCCAGCGCCGGCCCGTCGGACAGAACGATGGCGTTCGATGCATCGCGCCCGAAGCGGTTGGCGCCGTCATGCAGCCAGAAGAGTCCGGCCAGCGTGAGCCATCCGGCGTCGGCCTTGAGGGCCGCTTCACGCGCGCGGCGCCATGCCGCGATCTCCGAGGGATAGTCCGCTGCCGAAGCCATACTGACACCGATCACCAGAAGGATTGCCGTGCGAATCATTTGGCCGGGTCTCCGGCCGATTCGATCAATTGCTCCAGCAGGCCCGCGAACTCCTCCGATTTGCGGTCCACCCGGGCCTTCAATTGGTTGAGGTCGCGTTCCAGGAGGCGCAGCTTGTCGGCCAGATGCAGACAGGCCAGCACGGCGATGCGGGTGGAATCGGCGTTGGGAGCTTTGGCGGCGATAGAAAGCATCAGCTCGTCGACGCTGGCGGCGACTTCCTCGACTTCGCGCGGGTCGCCGCTGGCCAGCAGCGTGTACGGCCGGCTCAGAATGGTGACGCGAACGGGCTGCTTGTCGGGCGTGCTGCTCTCCACCGGCTTTTTCCGGGAGCGTCCGGCGGCTAGCCGGCGCTCAATTGATCGATTTGCCCCAGCAGTTTCTCGATACGGGAACGGACCTGCTTCCGCTCCGCCTGGAGCGTCTTGACCTCGTCGGCGAGGCGGGCCGCTTCGGCTTTGGCGGCGGCGGCCTCTTCGACGGCTGTTTCTTTTTCCCGGCGCAGCCGGCTCACCAACTGCACCGCCTGCTGGATGCGTTCTTCCAAACTGCCAAGGGAGTCGATTTCCTGATCCGCGGGACTCATACCAGGGCTCACGCTTTCTCGAGGGCTGCCTTGGCCGATTCCACCAACTGGCGGAAAGCGGCGTCGTCGTGCAGGGCGACATCAGCCAGAACCTTGCGGTTCAGGTCGAGGCCCGCGGCCTTCAATCCATGCAGGAACTTGCTATAGGAAATGCCGGCTTCGCGGCAGGCGGCGTTGATGCGCACAATCCACAGGGCGCGGAAATCGCGCTTCTTGTTCTTGCGGCCGACGTAGGCGAACTTGAGTCCGCGCTCCACGGCTTCCTGCGCCGCGCGATATAGCTTGCTCTTGGTAAGAAAATAACCCGACGCCTGATGCAGCGTCTTCTTCCGGGAGGCCCGGCGGTGGGTTCCACGTTTAACTCTGGGCACGTTTCATCTCCTTGAAAATCAATTCACGATTGGCGGTTCGGGCACGTGCCACGCGCTCCGGCCGCGCAATGCCGCTCACCCTAATAGGGGAGCATGCGCTTCAGAACGGGCTGGTCGGCCGGATCGGCGACCACGCTCTGATGCAACTTCTTCTTGCGTTTGTGCGGTTTGGAGGTCAAGATATGGCGGCCGAACGCGTGGTTGCGAACCACTTTGCCCGTGCCGGTCTTCTTGAACCGCTTGGACGCACCTTTGTGAGTCTTCAGCTTAGGCATAGAAATTCTGGGGTCTTCTCGAACAGGAAAGACTCACCGATTATAGCATGGGTGAAAGCGCCCGCAATTTGCGAACCGATTCGATCACCCGGCCGGCAGCGTAATCCACCTCCTCTTCGGTGGTGAACCGGCCGAGGCCGAAGCGCAGCGACGAGTGCGCCTGCCCGGCCGTAGCGCCGAGCGCGCGCAGAACGTGGCTCGGCTCCACGGTGGCGGAGGTGCACGCGGAGCCGGTGGAAAGCGCGATCTCCGGCATGCTCATCAGAAGGGCCTCCGCGTCCACGCCGGAAAAGCTCATGTTGAGATTCCCGGGAAGGCGGTGCTCCATGGATCCGTTCACCGAGGCCAGTTCCTGCAATTGCGTCTCGAGCCGCGTCTTCAAACGGTCGCGCAAGGCCCCCACCCGGGCAGCTTCCTCCGTCATTTCGCGGGCGCAGAGGGAGCAGGCCTCGCCAAACCCCACGATGGACGGCACATTCAACGTGCCCGAGCGCAACCCGGATTCGTGGCCGCCGCCATCCATCTGCGGGGTAAGCCGGACGCGCTTGCGGCGCACGTAGAGAGCGCCGACGCCCTTCGGCCCATAGAGCTTGTGCGCGCTGAACGACATGAGGTCGGCGTGCTCGACACTCAGCGGCACTTTGCCCAAGGCCTGAGCGGCATCGCAGTGAAACAGCGCTCCGGTTTCGCGGCAAATCGCGCCGATTTCGGCTACCGGCTGGATGACGCCGATTTCATTATTGGCCCACATCACGCTCACCAGGGTCGGCTCCGGCCGGATCGCGGCGCGCAGTTCCCCGAGATCGATCAGGCCGTCCGGCCGGGGGCGGAGCACGGTCAACCGGCCTGCTGCGCGCTTGGCCGGGTCGAGCACCGCTTTGTGCTCGGTGGCGACGGTAATGATGTGCACGGCGCCCGCGCCTTTGATCGCCAGGTTGTTGGATTCGGTGGCGCCGCTGGTGAAAATGATCTCCCGGGGCGGGGCGCCGGCGAGCTCGGCAACGCTCTTTCGGGCGAGTTCTACGGCCTTCTCGGCTTCCCATCCGAAGCGGTGGCCGCGGCTGGCGGCGTTGCCGAACTTCGCTCCGAAAAACGGGAGCATCGCATCCAGGACGCGGGGGTCCACGGGGGTGGTGGCGTGATAATCCAGGTAGACCGGCGGGTGCATGCGCTCACTCCCATTGTGGCGCGAAATGGCGGATACTGGTCCTACAGGTGCCAAAGCCTTCGATTTCACCGGAAACCGAGACCTTCGAGCGCGAACAGAACGTCCCGCTTTACCGCGTCGTACTGCTGGACGATAACGATCACACGTACGACTACGTGATCGAAATGCTGCAGAAGATCTTCATCTTCACGCTCGACCAGGCTTATCGCCATGCCGAAGAAGTGGACCGCTGCGGCCGCACCGTGCTGATCGTCTGCGAACTGCTGCAAGCGGAGTTCGCCCGCGACCAGATTCACTCCTACGGAGCCGACTGGCGGCTGCCCCGCTCGAAAGGGTCCATGGCGGCGGTGGTGGAGCCCGCCGGATAGGTGAACGGCGCGCAGCCCGGCCAAGGCGCCACGGTATGATAAGGGAATGACCCTGTTTCGTTGCCTACTGTTGGTGTGCCCGGCGGCCTGTCTACTGGCCCAGACGCCTCCGCCGAAGCCGGCAGAGGCAGTCCCGCCGAAGCCCGGCGTGACCCTTTCGGTTGATAAGTCAACCCCCGTAATGCCGGAGGTTCCGCCGGAGACGGTGGTGATCTCGGTCGGTGATATGAAGATCACGGCCGCCCAGTTCGACCAGATCATCAGCGTATTGCCCGCCCAGTACCAGGTTTCGGCCCGCGGGGCGGGGCGTAAGCAGTTTGCCGACAACCTGGTGCGCATGCTGGTGCTGGCCCAGGAAGGCAAGCGCCGCAAATTAGACGAGACGCCGACTTACAAATCGGAGGCCCTGTTCGAGGAGACCAATGTGCTGGCGGGGCTGACTTACAAGGAGATCAGCAAAGAGAACAAAGTCGACGATGCGGAGCTGCAGAAGTATTACGACGCCCACAAGGCGGAGTTCGAAGAGGTGCAGGCGCGCCACATTCTGATCCGCATGCAGGGATCGCCACTGGCCGTGAAACCGGGAGAGAAGGACCTGAGCGATGCCGAGGCTCTGGCCAAGGCGCAGGACATCCGCAAGAAGCTGGTGGGCGGGGCGGATTTCGCGGCGCTGGCGATTGCAGAGTCCGACGACACCGGCACCGCCTCGCGCGGCGGCGACCTGGGCTTCTTCCGCCATAACCAGATGGTGCCGGCTTTCGACGAAGCGGCTTTCAAACTGAACGTCGGCGAACTGAGCGAACCGGTCAAGACACAGTTCGGATACCATTTGATCCGGCTCGAGGCGAAACGGACGAAGTCGCTCGAAGATGTCAAGCCGGAGTTGGAACGGCGCCTCGGTCCCGAGATCGCGCAGAAGGCCATGGACGATCTGCAGAAGAAGACT
The DNA here is from genome assembly GCA_963778675.1 of Bryobacterales bacterium. Lineage (GTDB taxonomy): Bacteria > Acidobacteriota > Terriglobia > Bryobacterales > Bryobacteraceae > CAWCDJ01. The sequence continues at coordinate 598,619 of CAVZVI010000011.1, read as the reverse complement.
TCCGTAGTTCTCGACCCGGCATTCTTCGACCTCAAGAAACAGTAACGTGACGACGCGCAAGCTGGAACTGGCCTGCCCCGTGTGCGGCTCGAAGGCCGTGTTCTACAGTTGCACGCCCAACTGCTGCTTCAACCACGTATGCTCCGATTGCGGGACGACGTTCGAGCCGGTGACGTCCGCGACGGGCCGCACAATCTCTGCGATCATGCCGCCCGACCCGCTGCCGGAGGCCGCGGACCCCACGGCGGCCTGCGCCAGGTGCGATTCTACCGCCGTCTATCTGGCAGGCGATGACGCGGTGTGCGCAAACTGCGGCGCAGTGCTGACCATCGAACTCACCGAGATATGCCCGGGGTAAGCGGACTTTATTTCCTCGATTGCGCCCGGTGCGCTTCGCGACTGCACGCGTCGCTGGCGCCGGTCGGGTCGATGGCGGAACTCCCTTCTTCGATGTAGGTGATTTTTCCTTCCTTGTCGATCACGAAGGTAGCCCGGTTGGCCACCCCCGCCGCCGGGATCAATACACCGTAGGCGGCCGAGACTTCGCGCTTGGCGAAATCACTCAGCATGGGGACGGTGATGTTATTCTTGGCGGCGAATTCGCGTTGGGAAGGAGTGTTATCCGTGCTGATTCCGAAAACCTTGGTGCCCGTCTCGTTGAATTTCGCAATACCAGCCTGGTATGCCTGGAATTCCTTGGTTCAACCACCGGTGAAGGCGGCCGGGTAGAACGCCAGGACGACGACGCTCTTGCCTCGAAAATCAGAGAGTTTCACGGTCTCGCCCGTGGTGGAGCGCAGCGTGAAGTCCGGTGCCGTGTCCCCCACCTTCAGGTGTGTGTGCGGCGGCTGGATGGCCTGGGCGAACAAAGCTGCTGCGGACAACAGGCTAAGTGTAAGCATCCTCATATGGTTCTCAGATTACAACAGTTCCGTCCCAAATAAATCTATTGCTTACAGATCTTACAAATGGTATGTTGAAAGTGACGTGGATTGATTTAGGGCGCTTTCGCCCGGCTAATTGCAACCACGAAAAAAAGTGCTAAAGGCGAGTCGGTCTGTTCAGAACATTTCGACCCTGGCGCCTTTGGGCTCCAGGGTTTTTTGTTCTTCGAACAGCCGCCTTCGCCGGATGCTGGAGGTTCGATGAGCGTCTGGCTTGGATCCGCACCAGCCGACCCTTCGCTGAGTGGGCGCGAAGGAGAGCTGGTTTCGGTCTCGATTTCGATAAACCCGCGCGACCTGGAATTGCTGCTGGAATCCCTGGCCCAGGTCAGTTTCCCGATCAATCCGCAGATCTATCACGATGCCGTGATGGTCTACCGCTATCCGGATCAGCACGAGGAGTCGGAGGCCGCCACCCTGGTGGAGTTTCCCGCTTATGCCGGGAGGCTGGAAGAGGTGCGCCGGTCTCTGCAGACATACGGACTGGACCCCTCCGGTATACAGGTCACCAGCATGCTGGCGGAGATTCACGCGGAACACCTGATCGAGCCGGCGCCTCCCGGGGCGAAGTATGCCGGACGCTACCGCTTGAAGACGCGAACGGCCGGGGCGGCGTAGGCGGCGGGTCTTTCTCCTACGCGCCGTAGCGCTCTTCGGCCCATGGATCGCCGCGCATGTGATAGCCGTTGGCCTCCCAGAAGCCCGGGCGATCCTCCTTCATCAACTCGATTCCTGCTACCCACTTTGCGCTCTTCCAGGCATACAGCCGGGGAACAATCAGCCTGGCCGGTCCGCCGTGCTCGCTGGCGATGGGCTGCCCGTCGTGAGAAAGCGCGACGAGGGAATCCCCGGCAAGAAAATCGTCGAGCGGAAGGTTGGTGGTCCATCCGCGATCCAAACCGCGCACCAGGACATAGCGTGCTTCGGGCCGTGCTCCTCCGGCGCGGCCGATCAATTCCCGCGTGGAAACACCCTCCCACAGATTTCCCAGGCGCGACCACCGCGTGACGCAGTGGAAGTCCGAGAAAACCCGAACTCGTGGAAGTTTTACAAATTCCTCCCAACTCCACTCGACTTCTTTACCCACCAGGCCGCGGATCTGGAACTTCCAGGTGGCGAGGTCTATGGCGGGCGGACCGCTGGCGTCCAGCACCGGCCACTTGCGTGTCCGCGACTGTCCGGGCGGAAGCCGCTCGAAGCGCTCTGTATCGGGGCTGACGATCGCATCCGCGGGCGCCTGGGCGGGCGACGGAATCTCATCCCCTTGCGTCTTGCTGCGATCCATGCCGAACATCTCCTGATTGTACAGTTATGCTACGCAACGTCGAATCCAACAGCAGGTGCTCTCTTGGTGGGCTAAGCAGTTTTCTGTCTTGCGGTGGGGCGAAATTGCGCCATAATACGTAATCAGTAGTCGTGGGGATGGCGACGTTGGAAACTAAGGTGCTGACGGCAATGGTGATGCCGAGGTCGTGGAACGAACGCTGCTTCATTCCCAAGGCCCTGGGGCTTCTCTGCGCCGTCGTGGCGGCGCATGGCATTGCCCGCGCCCAGGAGTTCATGCCTACCGCCAGGCCCGGCGGCGAGGTACGTCTGTTCACGTCCGATGCGGCCGTGCTCGAAGCGCAGGACGTGCGCAAAGACCTGCCTTGTACGGTGACGACCGTCAAACCGGAGTTGGGATTTGACCTGAAGTTCCATGCGGGCTACGAAGTGACGGTGCCGCTCAAGGAACTGGCCGGATCGGAGAACCTGCTCACGATGGTGTTCCGTGTCACGCCCGACGCGCACCCGGACGAGCCGGTGTACTTCTCGCAGCACATCGCAGTGCCCCCCATCGCGGATGATGCCGGTGGTCCGGCCTACCTGCAGGGTACGTTCGATGTCGGCGAGGGGCATTATCACATCGACTGGTTGATGCGCGACCGGGCCGAGCGAGTCTGCTCCGACTACTGGGATATCGATGCCAGCCTGCCCTCCAAGGACAAACAGATGGCGCTCGACATCGCTCCCAACGCCGTGCAGGTCGCCGATTCCGAGCCGTTCAAGCAGGAGCCCCCGGTAGAGCGTGCGGGCCGCAATGCGCCTCTCAACGTGAAGGTGGTGGTCAACTTTGCGCCGCAGGATTCCGGCGCGGCCACGCTCCAGCCCCTGGACTTGAACGCCCTGATCTCGATTCTGCGGAACATCGCGCGCGAGCCGCGCATCACCCGGTTCTCGATCGTCGCCTTCAACATGCAGGAGCAGCGGGTGATCTACCGCCAGGAGGCGGCGTCGCAGATCGACTTTCCCGCCCTGGGAAAGGCGCTGAAGTCGCTCAACCTGGGTACGGTGGATTTGAAACAGTTGAGCCAGAAGCACGGAGACTCGGAGTTTCTCGGGAACCTGATCACCCAGGAACTCACGGAAGACAAACAGCCGCCGGATGCGGTAATTTTCGCCGGTCCTAAAGTAATGCTCGATGGCGGCCTTTCCGATGAAACCCTCAAACAGCTTTCGGACGTCAAAACACCGGTGTTCTATATGAACTACAACCTGAACCCTCAGGTGAATCCTTGGCGCGATGCGATCGGCTACGCAGTCAAGGCAGCCAGAGGTTCGGAGTTTACGATCAGCCGGCCGCGAGACCTGTTTTTCTCGTGGACGGAGATCATCAGCCGTATCGTAAAATCGAAGTTCAGTAGAACGTCCGGCGGCCCTGCCGCGTCCCAGTAGATAGTATGCGAGCCGTTTCCATCACGCTCCTGTTAGCTTCAGCGGCCCTTCCGGGATTCGCCCAGAAATTCAATCCGTTCGAGAATCTCGGTCCGGATATCCCTACGCCGCAGGGAATTGTGGAGCGCATGCTCGAAGCCGGCAAAGTGACTCACGACGATGTGGTTTACGACCTCGGCAGCGGCGACGGCCGCGTGGTGATTACGGCTGCCCAGAAGTTCGGCGCGCATGCCGTGGGCGTGGAGTTTCAGCCGGATCTGTGCCGCAAAGCGGAGCAGCGGATCCATGCCCTGGGCTTGGAAGACCATGCCCGCATCATCGAAGACAGCGTGTTCCGGGTGGACCTGAGCCCGGCGACGGTCGTCACGATGTTCTTCCTCACCAGTTCCAACGAGCGCCTGAAGCCCAACCTCGAGAAATACCTCAAGCCGGGCTCGCGAGTCGTCTCGAACCAGTTTCCCATCAAAGGCTGGAAGCCGCAGGCGGTGGTGCACGCCAAGACCGGCACCATGGAACACACCATCTACGTGTACGAGATGGGGCACACGCGGTAACCCGCGCTACTTCGATTTCCCTGAATTTTCCACGATGCTGCGAGCGAGGAAGTTCTCGACTTTCGCGCTGTTGCGGGCCACTTCGTAATAGGCCGCGCGCAGCAGCTGGTCCTTCCGGTTGAGCAGGGTTTCCCGAATGTTCTGCTGCACGCGCGGGTCCTGCAGATCGCGCTGGCCGGCGGGCTCGCGCGAGATGACCTTCAGGATGCGGTAGCCGTCCTGCGTCCGGAATGGCGGTGACACCGCGCCGGGCTGCAGGGAATCGATGAGGTGCTTGAGGTCCGGTCCGGCCTTCTCGAGGTTGGAAGCCGGAATGAACCCCATATCGCCGCCGTTGGGCGCGGTGGCGGGGTCTTCCGAATAGTTCTGGGCGAGCATGCTGAAGTCTTCGCCGCGCTGCAGCCGGCCGGCCAGGTCGTATATCTTGGTCTTGGCTTCGGTTTCGTTCTGCGCCTTGCTGTTTTTCAGATTGCGCACGTTGGGGTCGGGGAAGGGCGTCACCACGATCTGCGCGATGTGAACTTGCGGCTCGGGCAGATTGAAGCTGGCTTTGTTGGCATCGTAGAACGCCTTCACGTCGGCGTCGGTAATGGCGATGTGGGAGGTGATTTCCTTGTTGATCAGCTTGTTGACGGTCAACTCCCGGCGGAGCTGGGCTCTCAGGTCGTCCACGGTCATGTGCCTCGCGGCGAGCTGCTTTTCGAAGTCCTCCTTGGTGTAGGGAGCCTTCATCTTATTGAGCTCGGTATCCACATCGGCATCCACCGCGGAGAGACCCATCTTTTCGGCGCGCTGGAGCATGATCTCGTTGGTGATCAGGCTGTTCAGCAGCTCCAGCTTCTGGGACGTGACCAGATCTTCGCTGGAGCCTTCGGGAACCTGCTGCTGCTGCGTCTGGTAGTACCGATCGAGTTCGGCGTAGGTGATGGAGTGGCCGTTTACCTGCGCGGCCACGCCGGCGGGCGGCGCGTGTTTGCACGATACGAGAGTGAGAGCGGCCGCTACCGCCATGAAAACTACAGGATGATGCTTCATGCTGGAAATCTCATTGTAGCCGCTGGCGGGCAGGGGTGTGTTGAAGGCCGCTCAGGGAACATCGCGCGGGCGGATTGCGTCTTGGCCTTCAGACGCATCCTGCGATAATACGAAATAGTCATGGCTTCTGGCTCCTTTTTCCGCCGGCCGGCGGTATTGCTGGCGCTGGCCCTATGTTCGGTAGGCGGAGTGGTGACGATCCTCGGAAGGCTGGCCAGCGGGCCGCCGGCGGCGCAGAAGCGCGTCGTTCTGTCGAAGGAGGCGGGGACGAAAGCCTACCCGGCCTTCGCACCCGACGGGCAGCGGGTCGCCTACAGCGCACGAGACGGATCGAAGGTGGAACCGTTCCACATCTATATCCGGACGGTCACCGCCGACACGCCGCGGCAGTTGACCTCGGGGCCGGGGAACGACGTCGGGCCGGTCTGGTCGCCGGACGGCACGAAGATCGCATTCCAGAGGCTGGAAGAAGGGCGCACCGCATACATCGTGACCGGGGCGGATGGCGGAAACGAACAGCGGGTCGCGGAGTTTGCGGCGGAGGTGGACGAGGCCCAGCCGCTTCCGGCCGTAACGTGGGCTCCCGACGGACGGTCGCTGGTAGTGGTGCAGGTATCCGAGAAGCAGCTGCCGTTCCTGGCGCTCGTGCCGGCCGGCGGCGGAGAGCCGAAGCGCATTACGAATCCGCCGCAGGGCAGTGAAGGCGACTCCACTCCCGCCGTGTCGCCCGACGGAACCACCCTGGCCTTCGTCCGCAGTAGCGGACCGGAGGGGGCCGATATCTTTCTGTGCGACCTTTCCGGTGGAGCGTTGCGGCGCCTGACGTTCGACGACCGGGCGATCCGCGGCATTTCGTGGACGCGCGACTCCCATGACCTGGTTTACTCGGCGAACCGCTTCGGCGGCGCCTGGCGCCTGTGGCGGGTTCCGGCTTACGGCGGAGCTCCGCGTCCTATCGATATTACCGGCAGGCACGCCGTGCTGCCGGCCGTGGCTCCGGCGGGGAACCTTCTGGCGTATACCGACAGCCCTACGGTTTCCTCCATCTGGCGGGCAGCCCTCTCCGATTCGCAGGCGGCGCCCGAGGAGCGGCCCCTGATCCGCTCGAACGGCCGCGAGACCTCGCCGGCGTATTCGCCCGACGGCCAGAAGATCGCGGACATTTCCGACCAGACCGGTTCCGATGAAGTCTGGATGAGCGACGCCGAGGGACGGAACCGGGTCCAGGTCACGCACTTCGACGGCCCGCAGGTGCGCCATCCGCAATGGTCGGCCGACAGCAAACAGATCATCTTCGACACCAGCGGCGACCAGGGATCGGAGATCTACGCGGTGGCAGCGGTGGCCGGCGCCAGGCCGAAGCGCCTGTTGGCCGGCGGCTCGGGCGCCGTGTTTTCGGGCGATGGAAAGCACATCTTCTACCAGTCGCACGGTCAGGTCTGGAAGGCGACGGCGGACGGCGGATCTCCCGAACCGCTGGCCAGGGAGATGGGGGCGGGACAGCCGGTGGTGTCGGCCGACGGCAAGACCGTGTACTTCCGTTTGCGCCGGGGGATCTGGCGGGTTCCGGCGGCGGGCGGCGAGGCCGAAGAAGCGTTCGTCCCCGACCACGACCTGTTCTGGAGCGCTATACAGGCGGCGAATAACGGAATCTATTATCTGGAATTCGAGCGCAGCACCCGCGGCATGGCGATCTCGTTCTACGATTTCGCGGCGAAGAGAGAATCGGTCGTGTTTCGCCTGCGCGGCGGCAACAGTTTCTCAGTGTCGCCCGACGGAAAATACATTCTCTATCCCAAAGTGGACCAGAGCGAGACCAATCTGATGCTGCTGGAGAACTTCCGCTAGGGCTACGGGCTCAGCCCCGCACCGCGTCTTCCACCGTGGGGTAGAAGGGGAATACCTGGTCGAGCAGGCTGACCTGGAAGGAATGCAAGAGGTGGCCGGTCGCCGCGGCCATGCGCATCTCGCCCCCGGCAGCCACGATCTTGTTGTAGCTGGCGATGAAGCGGCCGATGCCGGTGCTGTCGATGACGGTGACTCCCGCGAGATCGAAAATGATGATGCGCTTGCCTTCCGCCAGCAGGCGATCCACAAGTCCGACGATCTGTTCGCCCTCCGGGCCCATCATGAGTTTGCCCGCCAGGGTCACGGCGACGGTGCCGGGCGCGATCTCCTCGTGGCTCAGTTGCAGCGGCATGTAACGCACTAGTGTACTACCATGAGACGGAGATTCTCATGCGCTACTTTCTGGCGAAAACCGATCCCGGCACCTACTCGGTCGACGACCTGGAACGCGATCAGAAGACGACCTGGGACGGGGTCACGAATCCTCAGGCGGTACGGGCGATCCGTGAGATGCGGCCCGGCGACCGTGTTTTTATTTACCACAGCGGCGGGGTGTCGGGCGTCGTGGGAATTGCCACCGTGCGCTCGGAACCGCGCGACGATCCCAAGAACCCGAAATCGGCCGTCGTGGACCTGGAGTTCAACGGACGGCTGGAGCCGCCGGTTTCCCTGGCCGAAATCAAGCAGTCGAAGCAGTTCGACGACTGGGCACTAGTCCGCCAGGGACGCCTTTCGACAATGGCCGCACCTCAGGAATTCGTGGACTGGATGCGAGCGCACTTTCCTAAAGCGAAAATCTGAACGAATTCTGACGCAGCGTCCCGTATATTCAGGGAAATTCCCGATTCAGGTAAATTAAGGGCTGCAAATTTGCAAACTTCGAGTAAAGTAATTCTAGACCGAGATGACCAAACATCCCAAGGCGCTTTGTTGCGAGGCTGGCGTACGCCGCCCCCTGGATTTAGCGCGGGTGCTGTTGGTGCATGGGGATCTTGCAGCCCGGTTGGCCCTCAAGACGATCCTGGAAGCGGGCGGGTATCGGGTGGATTCCGCCTCGACGCCTGCCGAAGCCCTGTCCAAGCTGGACGAAGGGGAGTACGAACTGGTTCTCACCGATTCGGCCATCGGGTCCCGGTCTGCAGGACGCAACGTGCTGGCGTACGCCAGAGTGAAGGATTACCGGCCCGCCACGGCGCTGGTCACTTCCTATGGAGTCCTCCAGTTGCGCACCCGGAGCGCGGCTCAGCAGCTTGCCGTATACACAGAGAATCTGCCGAACCTGCTGGGTAAAGTTGCGGAATTGATTGCCATGCGGGCGAGCCGGAAGCACCGGCCCCTGCGCGCGGCGGTCTAGGCGCGCATCCCCAAGCAACAAAAAGAGATCAAACAAAAAGACCGGACGCGGCCTGCGCCGGTCCGGTCCAATGAATTCCTGCGGTGAGGAGGGCTAATGCCCGCGCCCGCCGCCGCCGCCCGAGCCATGTCCGACTGCGGCGCCCCCGCCGGCAGATGCGGCGACCGGCCCCGCACTCGAGGCAGCCGCGGGAGCCGAGGGAGCGGATGCCACGGACGACATCGTCCCGGAATATCCACTCGAGGTGCGGACCATCGTCGGGTAGGAGGGGTTGTACCCGCCACCGCCGAAGCCCGGGTTGAACACCGGCCTGGGCGCGTAGTAGGCCCGATACACCGCCATGGGACTCCAGAACTGGAAACCGTACGGACTGTAAATAGAGCCGCTGCAGGGGATGTAGGTCCCCAGGCCGTAATAGGGGTTGTAGCCCCAGGACCCGAAGGATCTGCCGTAGATATTGGAGCAGGGATCCATCTGCCAACCGGACGTGCGTGCACGGTTTGCGGCCGAGACATTCGACATCGCCATCATTTCGCCGCGCCGGCGGCTCCAATGGTCGAGGCTGTCGGTGCTGTCGGTGTCGAACTTCTGAGCGACCGCCAACGCGCCGGCGAGTTGCATCATCCTGCCGCCGGCGACCGTGACGTTGTCGGAGCCGATTTGCACATCAGCGGAGCCCTTGAAGACTTTCAGTTGTGCCGGCTGCATGTCGAACCGGTAGATGCCGGCCTTGGCCAAGGCGACCGTGGCGTTTTGCGCAACCACGGTCACGTGGGTATCCTTGCCGATTTCATCGGCTTCGATCACGGCGGAGCCCGTGAGCAGTTCGATTCGGGTATCGATGAGGCGGTTGCTGATCATGCGGAAGGAGGTATTTTCACCGACGCGCATGACTACGCCCGGCGGCAGCAGGACCTCGGCGCGACCCTCGGCGGTGCGCAGGACGGTGCTTTCCTTGATGTCCGGGAACTGAGCCGGCTGGATTTCCAGCAGCTTGTCACCGAGGTAAACGGTACCTTCGATGTAGTTGACTACTCCCGACTTGGCCCCAATTACGGCCTGCGCGGACGCAGGAGCCGATCCCAAAGTGAGTACGAGCGCCGACAATCCGGCAACCCACAGCGCCTTCATATACACCTCGCTCATTAATAGCTTGATGACTTACTGCTTTAAAGTCAATACGATCTTTCGAGCCGGCGGTAAACTCCACAACCTCAGGATAAGGGCAATTCACTCGTACCGCAGAGCCTTGATGGGGTCGATGGCGCTGGCGCGGCGGGCCGGAAGCCAGCCTGCTCCGGCCGCGACACCGGCGAGGATCAGAAGGGCGGCGGCGGCCGTCCAGACATCCGTGGGCTTGACGCCGAATAATTGAGAGGACACGTATCGGCTCAGCAGGAAGGCGCTGGGCACGCCGACAGCCAGTCCGATTCCCAGCAGGATGAGCGCTTCGCGGAGAACCATCCAGACCACGCCGCTCTGCGATGCGCCGAGGGCCATGCGGAGGCCGATCTCCTTGGTGCGGCGGGCGACCACGAATGCCATTACGCCGTAGAGGCCGAGGGCTGCCAGCAGCGTCGCCAGCACGCCGAAAGCGGCGGAGAGTAGGGCGATCAGCCGCTCGGTACTGAGTGTGTCGTCGAGCTGGCTTTCCAGGGTTTTCATTTCGTAGACAGGCATGGCGGGGTCGATGGCCCGCACCTTGTCGCGCAGCGCCGAAAACATCGTTTTCGAGTCGAGCGCGGTACGCACGTAGAAGGAAACGCCTCCGGGATAATCCAACTGCCGGAACGGCACGAACACCTGGCGGTGGACGCCCTCGCGCGGGCCTTCGTACAGGGAATCTTCGGTGACACCGATGATTTCGATATCGAGCTTGGATTTGGGGCCCTCGCCGAAGCCGACATGGCGGCCGATCGGGCTTTCGTTGCCAAAGAAGTGGGTGGCGAACTTGCGATTCACGATCGCAACGGTGACTTTCTTGCCGTCGTCGCGGCTATCGAAATCGCGGCCCGCGAGCAGCGGCACACCCATCGTCTTCCAGTAGCCGTCCGAAACGCCGTTCATGAAGGCCTGCATATCTTCGCCATTCTTGATGCGGTGGCCTTCCACCGACATGGTGGAATCCCACTCGCCGCCGCTGAGGACCGGCACCATGGCGAACCCGGCCGATTTCACGCCCGGAACGGCCTGGATGTCGGCCAGCAGGCGCCGGTAGAACTCCTTAATTCGCGGAACGGTATAGCCGTTCAGCGCCGGGTCCACCTGAAAGGTGGCGAGATTGTCGATATCGCGGAACCCGGCGTTGGTCTCCTTGAGATTGGCCAGGGTCTTCACGAACAGCCCGGCGCCCGCCAGCAGCAGGAACGAAAACGCGACCTGCGCCATGACCAGGACCTTGCGCAGCCGCACGGAGCCGCTGCCGCCGGTGATCGCGCCGACCACGTCTTTGAGAGTGCTCCACAGATCGACCCGCATGGATTGCAGGGCGGGGGCGAGACCGAACAGCAGGCCGGTCAGCAGGGCGAGCGCGGCATTGAATCCGAGAACCCGCAGATCAGGATCGGCGCGGAGCATCAACGGAGAATCGCCGGCGGGGAGGAAACTCAGCAGCATGCGGATGATCCCGATCGCGAGGAACAGCCCGGCCAGCCCGCCGGCCGCGGCGAGCAAAATGCTTTCGATCAGGAGTTGAACGACGATCTGCCCGCGGGAGGCTCCTACCGCCAGCCGCACCGCCATTTCCTTTTGCCGCGCCATGGCCTGCGCGATCAGTAAATTTGCCACATTGAAGCAGGCGATGAGCAGCACCAACCCCACCATGCACATCAGCACCACCAGGGCGGTCGAGTACGACTGGCGCATCTGCGAATAACCGGTGGCGGCGGATTCCATGCGGATCTGGCGCGCGAGGAACTGCTTCCGGTAGTACTCATTGGTATCGCGCATCGCCGGCATGGACAGCTCCTCGACCAGAATCTGGTGGAACAGGGGCTGTAGAGAGGCTTTGGCCGATTCGAGTGTATAGCCGGGCTTCATGCGGCCGAACATCTGGATCCACTGGCTGCGGCGGTCGCCGATGTCATCCCAGCCGGGCGTCATCAAGGGCTTCATCTGAATCGGGACACGAATCTGCGGCGTGTGCGAGGGGTCGAGCCCGAGGAAGCCGGCCGCAGACACGCCCACGATGGTCATCGGGTAGTTGTCCACGATGATTTTCCGGCCGACCACGCCGGGGTCGCCGGCGAACCGGGACATCCAATACGGATAGCTGAGGACGACGGAGGGTTGGCCCTTGTAGACGCGGTCGTCCTGTTCCGGTGTGAAGACGCGGCCGGCGGCAGGGTTGACTCCGAGCGCCTGAAAGTAGTTCCCGGAAACGAGTTCGGCGTCCACGCGTTCGGTCTGGCCGTTGAAGGAGACGGAGGTGGAGGTTTCAAACCGGCAGAAGACGTAGGAGAACGCCTTGGCCATGCGCTGGAAATCCTGGTACATCGGGTAGGAAGCCGCGCGGGGGCCGCGATTGCTGCCCATGTGCGGGCCGGTGGACCAGATCATGACGAGTTGATCGGGATTGCGCACCGGAAGCAGGCGCAGCATCAACTGGTCGATGAGGGTAAAGATCGCCGTATTCGCGCCGATACCGAGGGCCAGCGATGCCACTGCCACAAAGGTAAAGAGGGGGCTACGCCGCAGGTTACGCAGCGCAAACTGAAGATCCAGCCACAGTCTTGCCATTGTTAAGTTAATACGCGCGAAAGGCCGAAAAGTTGGCAAAAAGTCAGCCCGAGAGCGTCTGCTCGGCAAGAACCAGCGCGCCCAGGACGCCCGATCGCGACCCGAGCCGCGGCGGAACCACGTAGGATTCCAGGTTCTCGAGGATCTCCGGCGAACGGATGTAGCCGTTCAGGATGCAGGCCAACTCAGCGCGGATCAGCGGAAACAGGTGCTGCTGCTGCATCACGCCGCCACCCATCACGATGCGCTGCGGCGATAGGGTGCAGACCCAGTTGGCCACGCCAAGGGCCAGGTAGCGGGCTTCGAGCGCCCAGGCCGGATGCCCGGGCGGCAGGTCGCGGGCCGGTACGCCCCAGCGCGCCTCGATGGCAGGTCCGGAGGCCAGCCCTTCGAGACAGTCTCCGTGATACGGGCAGCAGCCGCCGAAGGGGTCGAGCGCCGTGTCGTGCGGAAGGCGGATGTGTCCCATCTCGGGGTGCAGCATGCCGTGTACGACGCGGCCGTTGGAGACCGCACCGCCGCCAATGCCGGTGCCGATGGTGAGATAGAGGAAGTCCGTGAGGTCCTGGGCCGCGCCCCAGCGGGCTTCGCCGAGCGCCGCGCCGTTGACATCCGTATCGAAGCCGACCACCACTCCGAGCGCGCGGCCGATGGTCCCGGCGATATCGAAGTCGGTCCAACCGGCCTTGGGAGTGGAGGTGATGTGGCCGGTGCGCAGGTCCACCGGTCCGAAGGAGGCGATGCCGACGGCCTGCAGGTTGTGCCGCCCGAGCAGGGCGATGCATTCGCCAACCGTCTCTTCCGGCGTGGTGCTCGGAATCTGGACCGTCTCCAGGTCTTCGGGCCCCGTTCCGACTCCGCAGACAAACTTGGTGCCGCCGGCTTCAATCGCTCCAAACAAGAGTCACCTCGATCCGCCGTAATAAAATAACACGGCTACACGTTACACAAATCCACGGCCTGTTTGAGGGAGGTCATCGGATCTTTGACAGGGACGAATTCGTGCGCGAAGAAGCCCTGGAAGTTCAGGTCGGCGATGGCTTTGGCGATGGTGCGCCACTGCAGTTCCTGGGTGTCGTCGAGCTCGTGGCGTCCGGGCACGCCTCCGGTATGGAAATGGGCGATGTACTGGAAGTTATCGCGGATGGTGCGGATGATATCGCCCTCCATGATCTGCATGTGGTAGATGTCGTAGAGCAGTTTCACGCGCGGCGAATCGACGCCCTTGATTACGTCCACGCCCCAGGCGGTGTGGTCGCACATGTAGTCCTTGTGGTTCACCTTGCTGTTGAGCAGCTCGAGCACGATCATCACGTCGTGGTCTTCGGCGACCTTCTTGACGCGGCGCAGGCCGATGATGGTGTTCTCCTTGCCTTCCTCATCCGACATGCCGGCGCGGTTGCCGCTGAAGGTGATCACGTTGGGCACCTTGGCTTTGGCGGCGCCCTCGATGCGCTCAGTGATTTCGGCCGCGAGCCGGTCATGGCTTTCCTTGCGGTTCCAGCCGTCAGGGATCTTCGCCTTACCGCTGGTGACCGTGGGGACAAGGCCGTATTTTCGGATGGTGGGCCAATCCTCGGGCTCGACGAGGTCAATGCCGCTGAGCCCCATTTCGGCACCCTGGCGGCACAAATCGTCGAGCGAAGTTTTGCTATAGCACCAGCGCGCGACGGACTGTTTCAGGCGTCCGGCGCCGGCGGCTGGAAGCGGCCGGGCTGCGGAGGCCAGCGCGAGGCCGGCGGCGGCTTGGAACGCGGTTCGTCTGGTCATGTGTACATGATATGATTCTCCGCATGAAACGGCGCGACTTTTTGCGAGGGGCCGCAGTTCTGGCGCCCGCCATTCTGGGCGCGGAGGACAAATCCGGAAACAAGCTTCCCGTTCTGGGTAGCGGGGAGCATGTCTACGAGGCGCAGCACGACTGGGGCGAACTGCCGGCCCAGATCAAGTACGGCAACACGCACGGCGTAGTCGAAGATTCGCAGCGGCGGATCTACGTGCACCACACCGTGAATGCGGTAAGCGAGAGCTCCGACTCGATGGTGGTCTTCGATCACAAGGGAAAATTCATCAAGTCGTGGGGCAAGGAGTTCAAGGGCGGGGCCCACGGCCTGCACATCCGCAAGGAGGGCAGCACCGAATTCCTCTACCTCTGCGATACCAAGCGCGGCGTCATCGTGAAGGCCACGCTCGACGGGGAAGAGGTGTACTCGCTGGGCTACCCCGAGCAGTCCGAGGCCTACAAGCCCGGCGCGGACGGCAAGCGGCCGAAGTGGAGTCCGACCAACCTGGCGATTGCGCCCAACGGGGACCTCTATGTGGGCGACGGGTACGGCTCGAGCTACATCCTGCAGTACAACAGCAAGGGCGAGTACCTCAAGACGTTCGGCGGGAAAGGGAAGGAGCCGGGGAAACTGGATTGCCCTCACGGGCTGATCATGGATCTGCGCGGCAAGACTCCGATCCTGACGGTGGCGGACCGCGCCAACAACCGCATCCAGCGATTCACGCTCGACGGGCAGCATCTCGACTTCGTCGCCGGCACCAACCTGCCGTGCTACTTCGACTACTTCCACAACGGCGATTGCGTGGTGCCGGACCTGGGCGCGCGCGTCACGCTGCTCGACCGCAACAACCAGGTGATCGAACAACTGGGCGACGATTCGGCGAGCGAGTGGCGGAAGACGCGCACCATGACGCGGGACCATTTCACTCCCGGCAAGTTTGTATGCCCGCACGGCGCCTGCTTCGACCACGCCGGCAATATCTTCGTGGTGGAGTGGGTGGAAGTGGGCCGGGTGACGAAGCTGCGCAAGGTGTGAGCGCCTATTTCGGCCAGGTGCCGACCAGTTTGCGGCAAAAGCCGTGAAGCCGGTGGATGCCCCCGGTTTTCGGCAGGAACATGAAAGGGCATTCGCCTGCAATCACACTCACGCCTTCCGGAAGGGGCTGTTCGGCGGCGCGATACATCCAGATGCGGCGGATGCCTGCCTGCGCGCAGTCGGCGGCGAGATGGGCGTTCATCTCCGCCCGGGTCAGAAGCAGGGCGGCCTCGGCCGGCGGCGAGATGTCGGCGATGCGCGCTACGCACGGGACGCCCTCCACCTCGGCGAGGTTCGGGTTGACCGGCACGACGTCGTAGCCGCGGCTGCGGAATTCGCGGAACAGCATGCGTGTAAAATCCCGCGGGTTGCGCGAGACGCCCGCGATGGCAATTCGTTTCGCGCCCAAAAACTGCTGGATATTCGTTAAACTTGCCATGTGCCCTCCCAATTATCGGATAGCACAGTCTGAAACCGTGGGCAAGGTTCATCGTCTATGCTGGAGTTAATGGAGAGGCCGGCCCTGCTGCTCATCTGCTTCACCGGGTTGGCTCTGGCACAAGGCGGTCCCCCGGTGCCGCGCGACCAGGCGGTCGCGCTGATCGGGCAGGGCAAGTACGACGAGGCCGAGCCGCTGCTGACCCGTGCGCTGCATTCCAAAGAGCAGGAACTGGGTGCCTGGGATCCGGGGCTGCTGCCCGCCATCGACGAACTGGCGGCACTGTACCGCGCGATGGGCCGCAAC
Source organism: Bryobacterales bacterium (assembly GCA_963778675.1). Taxonomy (GTDB): domain Bacteria; phylum Acidobacteriota; class Terriglobia; order Bryobacterales; family Bryobacteraceae; genus CAWCDJ01. The sequence continues at coordinate 582,864 of CAVZVI010000011.1, read as the reverse complement.
GCGGAGGCGGAGAAGCTTTACCTGCGTTCGATTGAGATCCAGGAGAAGGCGGAGGGGCCGCAGAGCGTCGCGATCATTCCCAACTTGAAACTGCTGGGCGCGCTGTACGTGGCGATGGGCCGCCAGGCTGACGCCGAAAAGCAATACCTCCGCGCCGTGTCGATTCGCATCGAGGCGAAAGGCACGGAGGATCCCGACCTCGCCAAAGACTGCCTGGAACTGGCCAACTACTATATCGGCCAGAAGCGCTACGCGGTGGCGGAGCCGAACCTGCGGCGGGCCATCGAGATCCTGCGGAAGACGCTGGGGCCCGAGGATCCAGCGCTGATTCAGCCGCTCGATTCGCTGGCGACGGTGTTTATCGAGCAGCAGAATTACCCGCCGGCGGAGGCGCCGCTCCGCCTGGCGGTCTCCATCCAGGAACGCGCGGACGGCCCGAACCATCCGAACGTAGCGCCGCGGCTGGACCGGCTGGGGATGCTGTACTACCTGGAGAAGCGCTTCGCCGATGCCGAGCCGCTGTACCGCCGGTCGCTCGCCATCTGGGAAACCGCCATCGGCCCGGACAATCCGGAACTGGCCACTACGCTCGAGAATCTAGCAGTGGTGCTCGTCTCCCAGGAGAAGTTCGCCGAGGCGGAAACGCTCTATCGCCGGTCGCTCGCCCTGCGCGAGAAGACCACCATCGCGAGCCTGAACAACCTGGCGATGGCGCTCGAGGGCAAAGGCGAGGATGCCGCGGCCGAACGCCAGTACAAACTGGCCATCACGCTGGCGGACAAACTGGCGGATCCGGCGCCCCTGGCCCAGACGATGCGCAATTATGCCATGCTGCTGCGGAAACTGCACCGCGAGGTCGAAGCGAAAAAGATGGACGCGAAGGTGCGGGCGCTCAGCAGCAGCCGGTAGCTACCTGGCGGGCTGTCCCTTTTTGGCAAGGTCCTGCTCGATCTTCATCATCAACTGCGCGGCCTGCGACGCGACGGGGCTCGCCGGGAACTGCAGCATCACCTGCTCGCACTCCGCATGAGCCTGTGCGAGACTCTTCGCGCTGCCTTCCCGGTACCAGCTATCCGCGATCGCGAGTTTCGCCTGGGGCAGGTACTCGCTCGCCGGATAGGTGTTGATCAGGGTCTGAAGGGTAAGCCGCGCCTGCTCGTAGTGTCCGTGTTCGATAGCGTCGACCGACCGGTCGAACAAGAGTTTGTCGGGCTGCTGATTGGCGGCCGCTGAGGGCGGGGACGCATAGGGCGCCTGCTTCGCAGAGCAGCCGGCCATCCAGCATCCAAGCGCCAGAATAACCGCAGCGTGCCGGATGATCTTGGTGCGCACAGTTCTATTCTGACAAATCGCGTCTAATGGAAGATATGGCATCCCTCGAAGGAACCACGGCACTGATCACCGGCGCGTCCCGCGGCATCGGGCGCGCCGTTGCGCTGCGGCTGGCGGCGGACGGCGCGTCCGTCGTGTTGCACTACAACCAGAACCGCGCCGCCGCCGAGGAAGTGGCCGCGGCGATCGGCCGTGAGGTCACCGTGGTCCGCGCCGACCTTGGATCGCCGGAGGAGATCGAGGCCATGTTCCGCGAACTCGGCGGGCGCCGGCTCGATTTTTTGATCAACAACGCCGGTATCTGGAAGGGTTCGCCGCTGGGATCGTCGGCGGTGAAGTTGATCGACGAGATTCTCGATACGAACCTGAAAGGCCCGTTTTGGGTGACGCAGTGCGCGCTGCCGGTGCTCAAGGACGGTGCGCGGATCGTCAACGTATCTTCCGTCGCCGGGCGGATCGGCGTTGCCGGGGGCCGCAGCCTGTACGGAGCGGCCAAGGCGGCCCTCGACTCGCTGACGCGAAGCTGGGCCCTGGAACTGGCGCCGCGCCGCATCCTGGTCAATGCGGTGGCGCCGGGTTACGTCGCCACCGACATGACGGCGGCGCATTTCTCCGATCCGGCGACCCTGGAGCGGGCGCTGGTCCGGCATCCGCTGGGAAGGATGGGAGTGCCGGAGGACATCGCCGGCGTAGTGGCGTTCCTGTGCTCGGAGGATGCCCGGTTCATCACCGGTCAGTGCCTCAACGTGAGCGGCGGGTTTGTGATTTGAAAATGGGCAGGCCGGGAGGCCTGCGCCAATTTCCTACTGTAAGTTGAAGTCGGCGGTCCGCAGGGTCTCGCGGCCGGCGGAATCGACGGCACGCAATTCCAGCCGGTAGGCTCCCGCTACCAGGCCGGCGAACGGGATGCGCAGGCCGACCGGCACCACGGGGTTGCCGGCATGCAGGAACTTCGAAAGATCGACGCCGCCGGAATCGACCTTGGCGCCGCCCTGGCTATCCAACACGCGCAGTTGCGCGGCGATCTTCGTGGCGCCGTTCGGCTCAGTCAGCAGCGGCTCGTAGAGCTCGAAATAGACCACCACGTTCTCGCTCGGCTTGAACTGGTACGCGCCGGCCGGCTTGAATTCGTAACCGAGCGCCATCAGCGGCACGCGGCCTTCCAGCATCTCCACGTCGAGCCCCGATTCCACGTCGGACACCTTGCGGATATTCTTGCTGAGCGCCAGGCTGCTCATGGCGAACTGCTTGCCGTCGTAGGTCTCGATACTCAGCGGAATTTCGACCTTCCCGAAACTCTCGCCGCCCGAGGTGAAGGCGACCTTGAGGGCATACTGGCCGGAGCCCGCATCGAACTGGTTCTCATAATGGTAGGGCTTCTTCACAAAGTCCTCGGCCTCTTTCTTCTCGTCGAAATCGAGCTTGACGGTGTCGCTGAAGCGCGCCGCCACGTTGCCGTTGGGGCGGTAGGCGATCCCCAGGACGTTCAACTCGGCGTGCTGCTTGCCCTTGACCTTCTGGAATTTCACTCCGGCGGTGGGAAGTTCGAGGACCACGTTGACTCGCGCGGTATTGGCGGACGTGTAAAAGAAGGGCGCCTGGATGGGCGCAGCGGGAAGCGTGCCCGCCTGCGCAGCGGCCAGCCGGGATTCCAACTCCTTTTCCATCGGCTTGCCGGCCAGCAGGTCCACGCTCTTCACGTTGCAATAACCGGTGCGCGCCCGCAGGTTCAAGCCGCCGCGGTTCACCTTGACGCGAATGGTGTGACAGCTCCCTTCGGCGGATTCCGGCGCGGAGTAAGCCAGCAGGTAGTACTCGTTCTGTTCCCTGTTGATCTTTTCCAGGCCACCCAACAGGTCGTTGGTGTTGGCGATGACGAAGCCGCCGGTTCCGGCGGCCAGGGCGTAGAGCACCTGCTGATTGGTCGCCGCGGTCTCGGGCATTCTCGGAAGCAGGATGCCGCGAGCATTGCGCGGGTCGGTGGGGTTGCGGTTGATGACCGGATTGGGGTTCGGATTGCCGCCGCCATTGTAGCCCGGGCCGCGCGTCATGCCTGGGTTGCCGGTATAGCCCGGGTTTCCGGTGCGGGTTCCGACTCCGCCGTTGTTGCCGGAGGAACCGAGGCCGCTGCCGCCCAGGCCGGTGCCTCCGGCGCGGGAGGGAGGCGGTGCTCCGGAGTTTCCGCCGGCAGGCGTTGTGCTGCCTCCCGTAGTCGAGCCGGCGCCGGCCTCCTAGTGCCGCGCTGGGGAGCGGCGAAGAACGCCGCGATCCGCAGCACGGGGACCGCGGCCAGCGCGAGTCCGGCTTGCCCGGCATCGCGCGGCAGCAGCCCTCCGCGCGGCGCGAAGGGAAGGGTATTGAGGCCGCGCACGTCCACGGGGTAGATCGCCACGTTGGCTCGGTTACAGGAAGCCACGGTGGCCGTCATTTCGGAGATCATCTCCGGCGAATCGGAGCGGAAGCCGGCGCTGAAGAAGATCAGCGTTTTGCGTCCGGGCACCTCCGCCAGGTTCTTGGCCAGGCCGGAAAGCGCCAGCAGCACGGAGCGGGCGCCGAAGTCGCCGTTGGAGCGGCCGATCCTCGGCCCGCCGGCGCTATCCGGCCCGCCGATCCCGGTATTGGACACGATGGCCGAGCTGCGCACGCCCGAGACGATTCGCTTCAGGCGCTCGACATCGTCGGTGAAGTTCTGCGCGATCTGCAGCCATCCACCGTAATTCGCGACGGCCATCACGCGGTTCGGCCCGGCCGTGGAATCGATGAACTTCACCGCGGCCTGCCGCGCCTGCGCCTGGTCACCGAAGTTCATCGACGAGAGATCGAAGAACAGGACGATGTAGCGCTTCTGGGTAGCCACCGGCGAGGCCGGGTCGGCCTCGAAGGAGAACGAAGTGACCGTCTGCTCCTTGTTATCCTCCCAGACTTTGAAGTCCCTGGCCGTGAGGTTGTGGATGTAATTGTTCTTCTTGTCGGTGACCACAACGTCGACGGGCACGAGCCGTGTTTCGGTCCGGAACACGGGTTTGGCCGGTTCGCCCTGGGCCGGCGCCGCGGGCGGCGCTTGCGCCCGGCTCCATCCGGCGGCCACCATCAGCAGGCCTGTGAGCAGGCCAATTCCGCGAAACTGCATCGTGCACCTCACTTATGGAATATCGACGGCGCCGTTCTGCGCCGTCATCAACTGCCCTTCGGAATCCCTCACCACCAGCCGGATCAGGTACTGCCCGGGTTTCACGTCAAAGGTGGAGCGAACGGTAACGCCGGAATCGATCCGCTGCTCCATGGTTTCGTCCTTGAGCCGCATTTCGACGATCTTGTTGGTGCCGGTGAGATAGTTGCCGTTACGGTCGAACAACGCCGATACGATGGTGACGTTGTCCCGGTTGCGGCCCTCGTCCTTGCGGAACTTCAGGTTGCGCAGGCCGAGGTGCACCAGCACCGTGAGGCGGGCGGTCTCATCGTCCGGTTTGAAAAACTGCGTGTGCATCTCCGCCGCGAGCTCGCGCAGTTCCTCGCGCGAAAACAGCGCCTCGCGGATCTCTTCGCGGGCGTTCTCTTCGGCGTCGCTCAGGTGGCGCGGCGCGTAGTAGCCTTTGCGCGCCTCGAGCGCCAGGCCCCTGGCCTTGTCGAGGCTGACCTTGAGGTTATGAAAGCTGCCGTCGAGCTTCAGGTTTTGCGGCGCGAAACCCAGAAGGTAAAGATAATCGGGGGCGGAGGCAAGGCGCCGGTATCCTTCGCCGAGATCGTTGCTGTTTTGAAAAAAGCTGCCGCCGGTGCCGGCCGCGAGCTCCGCCAGGACATCGGCCTGCGCGCGCGCCGCGTCGCGGTCGTACTGCTGCTTGATTTGCGAGCCCGCGAGGCTCAGGGTGCGCTGCGCGACATCGAGCGCCGGGTCGGTGTACAGCCCGCGCGCATCGAGCGTGCTGATGGTGACTCGCGCCTTGATAGCCCGATCGATGATCTCGGATTTGTCCTGCTGCTGCTCGGGGGTGATGAAGCCGGGCGAGGCCAGGACGATGGTGCGCTGACCCGGAGCGCCGCTCATCCTGCGGACAATGTCGCGGAGGGTCGATATGGCGATGCGGGTTTCCTGGGCGCCCGTCGCCGCGATGCGCGCTGCTTCGGAGCGCGCCAGGCTCTCGGCGACCGAGGGGAGGGTCGTGTTCCCGCAGATCATGGCGTCTTCGACGGCGCCGCGCAGCGCGATCGGGTCTCCGTGCTCCTGGATGAGGTCGGCCTGGTAGTACGAGAGGTCCGGGCAGTTGGCGATATGCGTCATCAGAATCGGCCGCGGCACCAGCTTCGCGAGGGCGGCGTGAAGCTGCTCGCGATCGCCGGTGAACTCCAGCATGGTCTGGCCGGAGGTGGTGTAGATGGCGGCGCGGTCGGTCGGGAGGAGCGATGTATCCATGTGACGGGCGGCCGCGTTGCGCGTATAGTTGATATCCGCGAACGACATATGGAGGTCGTCGAAGAGATAGGCGATGAAGCGCTCCGGAGCGATCACCGCCGGATCTTCGGATTTGGGCCTTTCGCCCGCGGCGGCCTTCACGGCGGCGGATGCCTCTATGGAGAAGCGGGTGATGACTTGCGGCTTGCCCTTGTCGAAGAGCGTGAAATCTTCCTGTTTCAGATTTCCAACCGAGCGGCCGAGTTTATCGCGAACCACCACCGGCACCATGACCAGGTTGACCCGCGCCTTGAAAGTGGCGGGCTCTTCCCTGGTTACGGTCTCGGCTACATTGGGCGGTGGCGCTTGTACCGTCTGGACCTGTGGGCTCTGCTGTGCGGCGGCTACTCCGAGCAGGCCCGCCAGCAGCCAGGGTCCGAATTTCGGATACATCGGTTACAGTATAGTAATCCAATTTATGGAAGCATAGGGCGCCACCTTGATTCCGTCACTGCGAATCCACATTCCCGACGATGCCCCTCCGGTGCTTGCCGTGAGCGGCGTCTGGCCAGAATTGGCCGCGCGCGCCGAGCTGGTCTACCACGACGACCTGCCCGGCTCGGAAGACTCCCTCATCGAGCGAATCCGCGATGCGGAGCTGGTGCTCAATATCCGTTCCTCCACGCCGTTCACCGCGCGCGTGTTCGACGCCTGCCCCCACCTGCGCCTGCTTTCCGTGTGGGGAACCGGCACTGACCACGTGGATGCCGCGGCGGCAACGCGGCACGGAGTGACCGTCACCAATACGCCCGGCGTCTCGGCCGCGTCGATCGCCGAACATTCACTGGCACTGCTGCTGGCTGTCGCGCGGCGGATTCCGCAGTTGGATACGTCCGTGCGCCGCGGCGAATGGCGGCGCGGGGAGAGCATTGAGCTTCGCGGGAAGACTTGCGGTGTAGTAGGGCTGGGCGCGGTCGGCCGCGGGTTCGCCCGCCTGGCCGCCGCCCTGGGGATGCGGGTGATCGCGTGGACGGTGCATCCCCGGCCGGTCCCGGGTATCGAGCTCGTGGAACTCGATGAGGTCTACCGGTCGAGCGACGTGATCAGCCTCCACCTGAGGCTATCCAACGAGACCCGCGGCTTCCTCGGCGCGCCGCAGTTCGCCGCCATGAAGCGGGGCGTCATCTTGATCAACACCGCGCGGGGAGCCATCGTGGACGAGACCGCCCTGCTCGACGCCCTCTCGCGAGAGCAGATAGCCGGCGCGGGCCTGGATGTGTTTACCACGGAGCCGCTGCCCGCGGGCCACCCGCTCACGCTTCTTCCGAACGTGGTGCTGACGCCGCACTGCGCCGGCAATACGCCCGAGGCGCTCGAAGCGGGGCTGCGGATGGCCGTCGAAAATATCTGGGCGTTTACTCGCTCCAGCGGCGCTCCCAGCCACGCCACCAGCCCGTATTCTCCAGATTGAGCGCGTTCCAGCAGAGATCGATCATCTTCGGATCGCCGCGCAGGACGGCCTCGCGCGACACCTGGGGCGGCAATTCGACCAGTTGGGCGAAGCGGTCGTACACGGCGGCGCGTTCCGCGGCCGGTACGCGGGTCAGCAGATGCCACAGCGTCAGCCCGTCGCGCGGGCGCGCCGCGGCCAGAATCGCGCCGACATCGCCGCGGGCGACGGCCTGCTGCAGCGCTTCGGGCGCATCCGAATAGAACGGGAGGCCGGGACCGCGCTGCCGGCTGGTGGCGCACTGCGCACCCTCCGGGATGAACGATTCGCGCCCGCGGAATTCGAAAGCCACCCAGCCCATCGAAACCTTCAGCAGACCGCCGCCCGAAGGGTTCACATCGAGTGTGTACTCGCACCCCAGGTCCACGGCGCGGGAGGAAGGTGTATCCACGACGAACTCCCTCGGCGGCGCCCAGATGAACGCGTGCAGAATGCCACGATTCAGTTGCAGGCTTCGTTCGCCCGTAGCGCGAAGCTCCGACCCGGGGCCGAGGTCGACGCGGCCGATTTCGCTGGATTCGAGCGTGAGACCCGAGGCCACAGTGCGAACCGTCTGGCCGATTCTCACGCGCGCGCCGTTGCCGCTCACCGCCCAGGCGGTTGGCTGGGGCTGCGGCTCGCGGAACTGCCACGCCGCCGCGGCGGCCAGCAGGATGGCGGCAGCCGCAGCCCAGGCGGCGGTGCGCCGTACCGGCTGGCGGTGGCGGTAGCGCAGAGGGGCCAGCGCCCGCTCCAGGCGTTCGATCTCCGGATCCGGCGGTCCGGAGCGGTCCCACAAATAGTCGTCGCTCATCGATTGCCTCCCGAGACATCCCGCAGCATCTTCATTCCGCGGCACAGGTTGACCCGCACCGATTCCGGGGTAAGGCCGGTGCGCGCGGCGATCTCCGGCCCGGTCATGCCCTCCACCAGGCGCAGGATGAGCGTCTCCCGGTATGCTTCGGGGAGCCCGCGGATCAGGTCGAGAATCACAAATGCCTCCTGTGTCCCGCTCTGCGACGGTTCCGCATTAGCGGCCAGCGGCTCCTCGCGGCGCGCGACGCGGAAATAGTCCATCGCCCGGTTGCGCGCGATGGCGGCCAGCCAGCCCCGGAAGGCGGCTGCCGTGCGCAGTTCCCGAATCCGCTTCATGGCCGAAAGGAAGACGTCCTGCACCAGGTCTTCGGCGTCCGCCGGTGGAACGCGTGCCAGCAGGATGCCGTGCACCATCCGCGCGTATCGCACGTAGAGTTCGCCGAACGCGCCGCGGTCGCCATGGGCCGCGGCGCGAATCAGGCCGTCGTCTTCCGGGATACCGGTCTGCACCAGCATCATCATAGCCGGGAGCTTCAGCGAAGCATGGCCTCGATATCGCTCTCGGCGAACGCCTTCATATCCGCCTTGGCATGCAGGCGGTCGATGCCGGACGGACCCGCGCTCACCAGCGTGTTGGTGAACTGTTCCGCGTTCTTGCCGGTCAGCTCAATCACCCACTTTCCCTGTTCCGGCCACTGCCGCGCCAGCGCGAAGGTGCCCGGCTCGTTCAAGGCGGTCACCTTCAGCGGGATCACCTGGCGCTTGCCGTCGACCACTCCGACGGCGCGCGCGGAGACCTGCGCCCTGGCCGGGTCATGGCAGCCCACGGCCTTGATCACCAGCGCCGCATTTGCTTTGCGAGCCTCCGGATTGGCTTCCGGGGTCCCCAGTTGCAGCCAGAATCCGCCGGCCCAGAGTTGGCCCGCCAGCGCGGCCACAGCCGCGGCGGCCATCAGCTTTCCGATTCGCTGTTGCATCGTCGTCCCCTCCTATGGGTTCGATCTGCCGGATAGACGCGGGGCAGGGAAACAGTGTTAACCGAGGAGAAGTTTTACGCGGGCCGGTGGTGCTGCTATCCTGTCAGCCGGTATGGTGCGTCAGATCCTCGCAGTCATTGCGGGTTATATCACCGCGGCGGGAACGGTCAGGATCGCGCAAGGTATCCTCTTTTTCATGATCTTCCCGCCTCTCGGGCCGGGACCCGCTCCCGGAGAAGGGCTACCGGCCTCCTACTTTGTAGGTCTGCTCGTATTTGCGATCGTGGCCGCAATTCTCGGCGGCCACCTGGCAGCGGCGATCGGACGGACCCAAGCCATCCCCCGGTTTTTGGGCCTCGTGATTCTGGCGATGGGCGCCCTCACCGCAATCGTGGACAACGGCCGGCAGCCGCTTTGGTTCGGCGTGCTGCTGCCGGCGGCCGGCGCGGTGGTGGCGTTCGTTTCCGCGACGCGCTGGTTACGGCGTCAACCCTCCAGCTTGTAGATGGTCAGACCCGAGAGCAGCTTGGGATAGAAGTCCGTCGACTTCTGCGGCATCACGCCGCCGCCGAAAGACGTCTCGGCCACCTGCTCGATCGAAGTCGGCTTCAGCAGAAACGCAATCTGCGCGTCTCCGTTGCGGGCCGCCTCCACCGCTGCGTCCAGGCCGCGGACGTAACGCAGGTGCTTCTCGTCGCGCACCGCTTCTTCGCCGATACCCAACACCTTGCCGAGCAGCGTTTCGTGCAGGACGCGAACGTCCAGTTCACCCCCAGCGCCGCGCTTTTCGAGCACGAAGATCCGGCGGCCGATCGCGGCTCCAATGATGGTGCGGTCCGTGGTCTCCGCCCAGGCGTGTTTCAGTTGGTCGACGGAACCCTGGGCGACCTCAAACTGATCGGCGCACTTCCGCAGGAAGGTTTCAGGAATGCCTTCGGCCGGGAGCCCGTTCACCAGGCGATGCGTGGCCAGGATCTGCAGACCGGGCGAATACATGTTGACGAAGGTCATCATCACCCGGTCCGCGCCCGGGAGGTCGGGATTCTCGTTCCGAAAGGCGAGAGCCGTCTCATAGCGGTGGTGGCCGTCGGCGATCAGCAGCTTCTTATCCGCCATCAGCTCCTGAATCCGCGCGGCGTCCGGGACGCGCCACATCCGGTGTACCGCGCCGTACTCGTCGGTCACTTCGGCGATCGGGGCAGTGAGCGCCGCTTCATCGAGCAAGCGGTCGATCTGGCCTTCGCGGTCGGGGTACAGCATGAAGAGCTGGCCGAAGTGCGCATGCGTGTGGCGCAGCAGTTCCAGGCGGTCCTTCTTGGGTCCGGAGAGAGTCTGCTCGTGGCGGTGCACGATCTTGGCGGAATAGTCCACCACGGCGCCCAGGCCGATGAAGCCTTTGCGGACCAGGCGCTCGCCGGTGTCCGGCATGGTGAACTCCTGAAAGTAGGCGAACAGTCCGGGTTCGGCATCCTTGGCCAGAAATCCGCCGCAGATCCATTCGTTCAAGTAAGTCGAGGCCCGCGTGTAGATGTTGTCGGTATCGGAATCGGAATCCGAGCGTTCGCCCAGGATCACCCGCACCAGGTTGCAGGGGCTGAGCGACAGGTACCGGCTCCGCATGGCGGGCGAGATCTTGTCATAGGGCTGGGTGACCAGGTTCCCTAGCGGACCGGCTTTCGCTGTGTATCGAAGAGGTTGAAAAGGATAGATTTGGGCCACTTTTCAGGATACCCCGGAGAGGGTCCGCATGATCGCTCTCACCGGCGGATGGCGTAGTTCAAAGGAGGCTTGCCGTCCTCGGGGATGCGGGTGGTCCAGGTGCGGCCCGCGAGGCGCTTCTGGAACGAGTCCCTGGCGGCCTGCACCTCTTCGGGGTTCTGGAGCAGATCCACCGCGGCCAGCGCCAGGGTACGGGCTGCCACCACCATGCCCTTGCGGCCGATGCTGGTTCCCGCGCACGCGGCAGCCTGCCAGGTGTGAGCGACGACGCCGGGCACGAAGGTCGCGGCCGTGAACTCGGCGGTGGGCACCACCCAGCTCACATCGCCTACGTCGGTGGAGGCAGGTCCCGTTCCTTCCGTGTGGTCCGCCTCCACCGTCTCAGGGCCGGGCGTTCGCACCGGCGCGCCGAGCGATTTCTGGAGCTGATCGGCGAACTTCCGCTCTTCCGGTGAATACTCGTAGCCGCCGGCCTTCCGCATGGCGGCGCCCAACACGTCGGCCAGCGCATCGTTGGGCAGAACGTTGGCGTAGTTGGTGCCCTGTTCGAACGCCATGCGGGTTTCCGACGCCAGCGCTCCGGCCTGCGCGCACTTCATGATGCGCTCCCAGATGCCGTTCAGCACCGTGGCGTCGGGATTCCGGGCGATCAGCGATACTTCGGCGAATGCCGGCACGATGTTCGCGGCGCTTCCTCCGTTGGTGATGATGTAGTGGATGCGCGTCTCCTGGGGCACATGCTCGCGCAGGAATTCCACCGCGTTCAGCATGATCATGGCTCCGTCCAGCGCGGACCGGCCCCGCTCGGGCGCCGCCGCCGCGTGCGACGCCACGCCGTAGAACCGGAACGTGCCGCCGTTGTTCGCCAGCATGGAGCGAAGGTCCACCCGGTTGACGTCGGCCGGATGCCAGGTGAGGGCCACGTCCACGTCGCGGAAGAGACCCGCGTGGAGCATGTAGATCTTGCCGCCGCCGCCCTCTTCGGCGGGGGTTCCGTAATAGCGAACCGTGCCTTTCAACCCCGCGGCCTGCATCTCCTCCTTGATCGCAACCGCCGCCAGTGCCGAGGCCGCGCCCAGCAGGTTGTGGCCGCAGCCGTGTCCCGGCGCGCCTGCCCGCACCGGCGACTGCACCGGCTCATCCTTCTGCGAGAGGCCGGGCAGGGCGTCGAACTCGCCCAGCAGGGCGATGACCGGCTTGCCGGTGCCGTAGGATGCGGTGAAGGCCGTGGGCATGCCGGCCACTCCGGCCTGGATCTCGAAGCCGTTGGCGCGCAGTTCCTGCTGCAGCAGGGCGGAGCTCTTGCCCTCGTGAAAACCGAGCTCCGGGTTCTCCCAGATCTGCCGGGAGACGGCGCCGAAGCGATCGGCATGGGCCGCTACCAACGCCAGCACGTCACCGGCGCCGTATGCTGCGCCGGCCGCGGCAAGGGTCAGTATTGCCATCCTCGCTGAAAATCGCATGGTTGATTATAGACCGCCGGCTGATAGACTTTCGCAAGGAGGCTTCGATGGAACCTACGACGAGAAGATCGTTTCTGGTGGCCGGCGCATCCGCCGTGGCGCTCGCCCAGGATGGCTCCGGACAGCTCACCGCGGGGACGGTCATCGAGCGGATCCAGAAGAACGTCGGGGTCCCGTGGCGTACCCCGACCGTGGATACGTTCAAAGCGGGCGGTCCCGACACTCCGGTCAAAGGCATCGCGGTCACCATGATGGCGACGCTCGACGTCGTGCAGCGAGCGGCCGCGGCCGGCAGGAACCTGGTCATTACGCACGAGCCGACGTTTTACAGCCACGAGGACAACACCGCGCCGCTCGCCGGAGATCCGACCTATCAGTTCAAGGCGGAGTTCCTTCGCAAGAACAACATGGCCGTATGGCGCTTCCACGACCACTGGCATGCTCACCGCCCCGACGGCATCGCCACGGGCATGGCCGAGGCGTTGGGATGGACGAAGCATGCGGACCCGCAAAACCCGCGGCTGTTCCGGTTCGACGAGATGTCGCTGACGGATCTGGCCCGGGAGATGCAAAAGAAGCTGAACATCCACGCCATGCGGGTAGTCGGCGACCCCGCCCTGCGTGTGCGCACGGTGGGCGCCAACTGGGGCTATGCCAACCAGGAAGGCGGCATCCGGCAACTGGCGCGGCCGGAACTCGATGTCCTGGTGGCCGGCGAGGCCCGTGAGTGGGAGGTGGTGGAATACGCCGACGACACCATCGCTTCGGGAAAGAAGAAAGGACTGATTCTCCTCGGCCACATCGTTTCCGAGCAGGCCGGCATGAAGCACTGCGCGGAGTGGCTCAAGCCCTTCGTCCCCGAGGTGCCTGTGGAGTTCATGGCCGCGCGCGAGCCCTTCTGGAGGCCCTGAGCCGCATGCGCGCTCCGCTGATCCTGCTATGCGCGGCGCTTCTGCCGGCGGCGCCGCCCGCCGCGGAATACACCTGGAAGCATCTTTCCAGCGCCAACGGAGATTTGCCCGCTCCCAATCGCGGAGACGAGCAGACTTCCCTGACCGTCGCCGATTTCAATCGCGACGGCGTCAACGACTTCGTGGTCACCGAACGGACCGCCGCCGATTCCGTGGTGCTGTACCTCCGCAACAAAACCGGCTGGACGCGCAACGTGATCGAACCGCAACCGCTGCACATCGAGGCCGGCTCCCTGGCGCTGGACGTGGATGGCGACGGGGACCTCGACTTCATTGCGGCCGGCGACTACAAGAGCAACGAAATCTGGTGGTGGGAGAACCCATACCCGGATCTCGCCTCGGGGCGGCCGTGGACCCGTCACATCATCAAGAACTCAGGCAGCCCCAAGCATCACGACCAGGCGGCGGCCGACTTCGACGGATGCGGCAAGCCGGAGCTGGTCTTCTGGAACCAGGATGCGCACGCCCTGATGATCGCGAAAATGCCCCCGGATCCGCGGAAGCTCCGGCCCGTGGCCCTTGACGGAAGTCTACCGGTATAGTGTCGACAGCGAGCCGTTGCAGCGGGGAAAGGCGGCGAGCTTCAAGGGTGTCAACGAGCACGAGGGCCTGACGGTCATGGACATCGACGGCGACGGCCGTCCGGACATTGTGGGCGGGGGGCGGTGGTTCCGCAACCTGGGAGGGCTCCGATTCGAGGTAAACCTGATCGACCCCTCCTACAGTTTCTCCCGCGCGGCGGCGGGCCAGTTGAAGAAGGGCGGCCGCCCGGAAGTCGTGCTGGTGGTGGGCGACGGCGACGGCCCCCTGAACTGGTACGAATATGTGAAGGGCACGTGGGTCCCGCACGAGATCGCGCAGATCCACTACGGGCACAGCCTGGCGGTGCTCGACGTGGATGGCGACGGGAACCTGGATATCTTCTGCGCCGAGCAGCGTTTGAACGGCCAGAATGCGGATTCGAAGATCTATATTTTCTACGGCGACGGCGAAGGCAACTTCACGCCGGCGATAGTAGACCGCGGCTACGATCTGCACGAGGCCAAGATCGCGGACCTGAATGGCGACGGCCTCCCCGATATCCTGGGCAAACCGTACAACTACCAGGCCCCGCGCCTGGACATCTGGCTGAATCTCGGCCGCAAGTGAGCGGCGCCTAGCGCGCGCCCACTGTGGCAGGCTTGGGCAAGGCACTTTGCGGAACTGCCGGGATCAGGTCGGCCGGACGGCCGACCACGCCCGTCTTGGCGTCGTCGATCCGCACGTCGTAATCGCGCAGAATATTTCCCAGGGTGTTCTGGAGGTTCAGCTTGGCATGAATGTACTGGTTGAGCGCCTGCACTTCGGCGAGCTCGCGCGCGGTCGTGTCGCGCTGGGTGAGCACCACGTCGTAGATGGTTGCCGTGCCCAGCTCATATTTCCGCCGCGTCCCGTTCGAGGTCTGCTCCTGCAGCTTGCGCGCTTCCACGCTGGTGTCATACGCGGAGCGAGCCTGGGAGAGCGCCACCCGGGAGTTGATCACGTTCTGACGGATGCTGTTGTGAAGCTGCCGGTCCTGGATCTGCTGCTGGCGATAATTCAACTGGTCGGTGATGTAATCGGCCTGCGCCGCGCGGTTGTGGATGTTGATGGTGAGGCTGACGCCGGCGCTGTAGTTCGGAAAGTTGCGTCCGAACAACTGGCCGAGAACCGTGCCGTAGCCGCCCAGAAAGTATCCGTTGACATCGGCGGGCGTGCGGCTGACAAACGCCGTCTCGCCGCTGGGCAGCGTCGTCGGCACGGGCAGCGCATTCACCTGGCCGGCGAGGCCGCTGTTCGACATGGAGGCGAATGCCGTGAGCTGCGGCAGCATGGCATCCTTCACGCCGAGTGTCGTGATGCGCGCGTCCTGCAGGCCAATGTTGCTCTGCTCCACGTCCGGGCGGTTGGCGAGGGCCTCCTGCATCAAATCCTGAATCGGTTGGATGGCCTCTTGCGACGGAATGTTGAACTGATCGGTCGGAATGATGTGAGCGTTGACGATTTCCAGGTTCTCGAGGCCGCTGCGGGTCAGCACGGTCTTCAGAATGGTTTCCTGCTGCAATACCTGCGTCTCGGCCGTGGTGACGTCCTGCTGCGCCGATTTCATTTCGGCTTCGGCCTGAATGATGTCGATGGGCGCGATGGCTCCCAGTTGGGCGCGCCGCTGATTGTCCTCGTACAGCTTCTTGTCGAGCTCCAGCGTCTGCTGTTTCACCTTCAGGCTCTGGATATCGGAGACCAGATCCCAGTAAAGGCTCACCACGTTGCCCACAGTCGCCATCACCTGGTTCCGGAAGGTGAGGTCGGAGATGCGGAGTTGATTCTTCGCCACACGGATCGCGCGATTGTTCACCGACCGCCGGAAGCCCTGCAGCAGGTTCTGCTGGATGGAAAACGAGAGACTGGCCTGGTTATAGGGACTGAACATGTTGTAGGGTGAGTTCTGCGACACTCCGATGGTGTTCCCCATTCCCACTTGCAGCGTCGTCCCGGTGAGCAGGCCCGCTTGAACGCCGTAGTTGGACGACTTGTACTGCGTCACCAGGAAGTTCGTGCCGGTGATGTTGGTGGCGGTCTCGATGGTCGTATTGTGGACGAACTGGCCGTTGATGAAGAACACCGGGTCGAGGTTGGGAATGCTCGATCCGGCCAACTGCACGCTCAACCCGCTGAGCACGCCGCCCTGCCCGCTGCCGCTGTTCTGGCTGGTGCCGCCGGAACCGAGGGCGTTGGAGGCCAGCACGCCGAGCGACGCCGACGAGGGACCGCTCGAGATGCTGCTCGAGACGTTGCGCAGCAACGAACCGGCATCGGCGCGCAGCAGGTTCGCTTCGGCCAGTTTCGGGTTATAGCGGGCGTACTCCAGATCGAGGTTGTTCTCGAGCGCCAGGGCGATAGCGTCCCGCAGCGAAAGATAAATGTTGCCGGCGCGCATCAGCTTTTCCAACCGCAGCGAGTCGGCGTAGCTCGTTTCGGCGACGGGGTGGGCGCGGTAGTTGTTGCTGAACCAGCCGATGATTCCGCGCTCTTCTCCCGTATAAAGGCTGGACTTCGTCTGCGCGAAACCCGGCAGGGCCATCGCATAGCAGAGCAAGACCGAAAGGAAAGTTCTGGCGAATGACATAAGCTCTAAAAACCTCAGAAGATCCATTATGGCCGCAAACCACGGGCCGCCGCTCGTCCCACTGTAAGTGCTTCTCTCCCGTATACGTCGAAAGCCCGGCGACGGTTCGGGTTTTGTTCCGACTGTCCGTTTTTGGGACGCACCAGCCGCTCCCGGACAGCCTTCATCTCCCCTTTAGACGCCGGAAACCGTGAGAACTTAACCCCGTATTGCACTTTCCCCCCGAAACCCTACCGGCGCTACAGTAGTCACTAGAGATATGCGCAGGTTCCTGCTCGTTTTCCTGGCGCTTGCCGGAGCCGTCTGGGCAGCCAACATCAAGCTGTACCTGAAGGACGGCACGTACCAGATGGCCCGGGAATACAAGGTGGAATCCGACCGGGTGCGGTTCTACAGCATCGAGCGGAGCGAGTGGGAGGAGATTCCGCTCACCATGATCGATCTGAAGCGCACCGAGAGCGAGGCCGCCGAACACCAGGCGGAGTTGGAGAAGGATGCCAAGGTCCTGTCGGCTGAGGAAGATGCGCGGCGGGAAGTGGAAAAGGAGATTCACCGGATCCCGCAGGATCCGGGGGCCTACTGGCTGGACGGCGACAAAACCAGGGTGATGACCGCGGCAGAAGCCAGCGTCAAAACCAACAAAGGCCGCTCGATCCTGAAAGCAATTGCACCCATCCCGGTGGTCAGCGGGAAAGGGACCCTGGAGATTCCCGACGCCCATTCCAAGAACATATTCACCAACCCCGATCAGGAGTTCTACATACAGCTTTCGCAAATCGAGCGTTTCGGCATCGCGAGGCTGAGACCCAAGGGAGCCGTACGGATCGTAGAGGACCTGACGTTCCTTCCGGTGGTCAAGGAGACGGAAGAAGCGGTAGACCTTGTCCCGACCTTCGAAAAGCAGCTCACGGACGACAATCTCTACAAGATCTGGCCCCGCGAGTCGCTGCCTCCCGGCGAATATGCGGTCGTCGAGTTCACCGAGGGCAAGCTGAATATCCAGATCTGGGATTTCGCCATCGCCAAAAAGTAGCCGGGCACCCGCTGGGGCATGCCCGGCCATGGTTCTTAGAGCGTTCCCATCCGTCCTTCCCGGAAGTCGTCGACCGCCTGGATGATCTCCTCCCGGCTGTTCATCACGAACGGTCCGTAGCGAGCGACGGGCTCGCCGACCGGTTCACCGGCGATCAACAGGAAGCCGAGCGGGGTGGTTCCGGTGTTGGCGACCTGCACGGCATCGCCGGCGCGATCGAAAACCGCCACCTGGTATTTGCCCGCCTGCGCGCCAGCAAACCGTCCTTCCCCTTCGATCACGAAAGCAAACGCGTTCTCGGTACGGGGAATCTCCTGAGTGAATTCCGCTCCGGGATCCAGCGTCGCGTGCAGGTAGAGGATGGGGATTCTCGTTTCGATCACACCCCTGGTGCCGAGGCTTTCCCCGGCCACCACCTTCACCGATACGCCTTCACCTGACGCCACAGGAATGCGCGCCGAAGGGGTGTCCTGATAGCGCGGAGCGATCATCTTGTCGCGCCTCGGCAGGTTGATCCAGAGCTGGAAGCCATGCAGCCTGCCGCCCTCGCGCACGAAACGCTCGCCGGGCATTTCCGAATGCACCAGTCCGGAGCCTGCCGTCATCCACTGCACGTCGCCCGGGCCCAGAAGACCGTGGTTGCCCCAGGAATCCCGGTGCTGCATCTCGCCGCTCAGCAGATAGGTGACGGTCTCGAAGCCCCGGTGCGGATGCGGCGGAAAGCCGCGGGCCTCGCCGGGACCGGAATCCATGGGACCCATCTGATCCAGCAGCAGAAACGGATCGATATCCATCAAGGCGTTGCCAGGAAAGGCGCGGCGAAGGTCCACGCCGTCGCCATCCTGCGTGCGCGGCGCGGTGAATACCTGGGAAACCGCGCGAAATTTCAGATTGCCCTTCCAATCTGGGTTCGGTTGCGATAATACGTTGGTTGCCATCTAGCCCTCCATCTATCTTGCTATCAAGATAATTGATGCGAAGGAAAAGCAAAGGATTCAGCATGACTGCGAGCGGCGTTCACCTGTGGCTGATATTGATGAAGGCGCATGAGAGCCTGCGCCGGCACGCGGAGCGGCACATCCACTCGCTGGGGCTCGGGTTCTCCGACTTCGCTGCGCTGGAAGTACTTCTGCACAAAGGACCTACACCGGTCAACTCGATCGGCTCGCTGGTTCGGCTGACGAGCGGCTCGATCACGGCGGCGGTGGATCGCCTGGAGGGTAAAGGCCTGGTGGAGCGGCGCAACGACCCGGAGGACCGCCGCGCCAGGGTCGTGCATCTGACCCCCGAGGGCCGGCGCCTGATCTCGTGCGCTTTCGCCGACCACGAAGCCGCGATGGAGCGCGCTACCGCGGCGCTGACACCGGAAGAGCGGCGCCAGGCGGTGACGCTGCTGAAAAAACTGGGCAGGGGAGCGGAGGCAAGCCTCTAGCCCACGCCATCCCGCAAACGTTGTAGCCTAGGACCAATGCGCCCCGCGCGGCTCCTGGCCCTACTGGCTTTATGCTCGGCGCCGGTGATTGCCCAGCGCTACGCCGGCCTGTACGGCCGCGTGCTCGATACTTCCGATGGCGGCATCGGTATGGCCTCCGTCACGGCGGTCGACCAGGATACCGGCTTCCGTCGTACCGTGGAGTCCCAGCCAGGGGGCGCCTATTCGATAGGTGGCTTGTTCCCAGGCACTTACAAGATGACGGTACGCAAGGAGGGCTTTATCTCGGTAGTTCGCTTCGATGTCCCGCTGAAGCCGGGCGGGGCCACCCGGGCCGACTTCATCCTTCCGGTGGGCAGCGTGGAAGAGAGCATCACGGTTTACGGGACGGCGACACTGGTAGATCAGGAGAATGCTGCGACGACGACGAGCGCGGGCCGTGACGAGATCGACCGGTTCCCGCTGAACGGCCGGGGACTGCTGACATTGGTGGAACTGGCCCCCGGCGCCATCGTCACACCGGCCACGCGGGGCGAGGCCGGCCAGTTCACCGCCACGGGCCAGCGCCCCAATACCAACTACTTCACGGTGGACGGGGTCAGCGCCAACACCGGGGTCACGGCGGGCGGCCTTCCGGCGCAATCGACCGGCGGTGTCCTACCAGCTCTGAGCGCCTTCGGCAGCATGGATTCGCTCATCTCGCTGGACGCGGTGGACGAATTCCGCATCACGACCTCGACCTCCATCGCCGAATTCGGCCGGCTGCCCGGCGCGACGGTATCCCTCACCAGCCGCTCCGGATCGAACGAGTTCCACGGATCGACCTCGTACCGTATCCGCAACGAGCTGTTCAGCGCCAACGACTGGTTCGGCAACCGGTCCGGATACGGCCGGCTGCCGCTCCGCTTGCAGGATGTCACGCAGACCATCGGAGGACCGATTCGCCGCAACCGCACCTTTTTCTTCCTCTCGTACGAGCACGGCGCCCTCGGGCAGCCGGGCGTGTGGCGCCAGCCGGTGCCTTCGGCCGACATTCGCGCTTCCGTCGCCTGGGCGGAGCCGGTGCTCGACCTGTTTCCGCTGCCTACCGGAGGGTCGCCGGCCGGCGGCGTCGGGGAAGCCACGGGGCGCGTCGACCGTCCCGCGGGACTGCAGGCGGGCAGTGTTCGCGTCGACCAGGCACTCACCTCGCGCGTGACTCTTTTCGGCCGCTATAACGATTCGCCTTCGGATAACCAGTTCGGTACGCTGGGCGTCAATCACCTCGACCTTCGATCCCGCAGCCTCACGCTGGGTCTGAACGCAAGGCCGACCTCTTCGCTGGCCTTGGATCTCCGCGCCAACGAATCGCAGTCCGAGGCCTCTTCGGTTTGGACCGAAGGCGACGGATGCGCGCTGCAGCCGCTGGCGGTGAACTTTCTGAGCGCCCCTGTTCCCTGCGATTACCTGGTGCGCTTTTCGATCGGCGGCATCGGGCAACTGGTATCCGGCAGGGAGGGAGACCGCAGGCAGCGGCAGTTTCAACTGATCCCTGCCGCTACCTGGCGGCACGGTGCACACGCCCTCGGGCTGGGTGTGGATTACCGCCGCATCACGGCCGTCCGGCGCGATCCCACCGCTTCGCTCAGCGTCATTGCCGATACCGTGGCGTCCGTGGCAGACCAGCGCAGCTTGTGGATCTCGAAAGCGTCCGCGCAGAACGCCGCCACCACGCTCGACGAGCTTTCGCTGTGGGTCGAGGATACCTGGCAGGCGACGCGGCGGCTTACCATTGCGGCCGGGCTGCGGTGGGAGTTTGCGCCCGCCCCTTTGCCGGACGATACCGTCTACTTTTTCAGCCCCGCAAGCAATACCGTAGTCTCCCAGAGGCAGCCACTCTGGCCCGACGACTACCGGAGCTTCGCGCCACGCCTGGGGGCCGCCTGGCGGGTCACGGGCGACGGGCGCACGGTGCTGCGCGCGGGCGGCGGACTCTACTTCAATTCGGCCCTGAGCATTGCGACCGATATCCTCAACGGCGGTCCGCTGAGCGTATCGCGGTTTACGAGCGACATTCACGCGCCGTTTTCGACGCTGTTGAGCTTCGGCTTCATGCCCGGCCTCAAGCTGCCGCGCGTGGTCGAATGGAATGTTTCGATCGAGCGGGCTCTGGGCGCGAACAGCTCTGTCACCGCCGGGTATGTGGGCTCGGCAGGCCGCCGGCTGATCCGTCGCGAAGTGGGCGGACCGGGCAGCAGCGCTACGTCTCTGGTGGCTCTCACCACCGAAGACGGTTCCTCGAATTACGCGGCGCTCGAGGTGCAGTACCAGCGCCGGCTGACGCGAGGGATGCAAGCCACCGCTTCCTACGCCTGGTCGCACTCACTGGACAACGATTCGAGCGACGCCTATCTCTTGTGGGCGGGCGGCGGCGTGAGCGACAGGGGTTCTTCCGATTTCGATCTGCGCCACGACTTTACCGCGGCTGCCAGCTACGAGCCGGATTTTCTGCGCGGCTGGGGCGTGGATCTGGTATTTCACGCGCGCAGCGGCTTTCCCGTCACACCGCTCGCGGCGGAACAATATCAGGGCATCAGCTACATCAACGCGTTCCGCCCCAACCTGGTGTGGGCGCAGCCGCTATGGGTCGCGGACGCCAACACGCCCGGGGGCCGGCGTCTCAACCCGGCCGCTTTTGCGGCCGCGGCGCCGGGCATCCAGGGCACGCTCGGGCGAAACGTTCTGACCGGCTTCGGCATGTCGCAGGTGGATCTGGCGGTGCGCCGGGAGTTCCGCCTTCACGACCAGTTGCGCCTGCAAATCCGCATCGAGGCCTTCAACGCTTTCAACCACCCTAACTTCGCCGATCCCGCGCAGTATCTGACGAGCCCGCTGTTCGGGCAGTCGCCATCGATGCTGAACATGATGCTGGGCACGGGGAGCCCGGGCAGCGGGTTATCGCCGATTCTGCAGACCGGAGGGCCGCGGTCGCTTCAGGGCAGCGTGCGGTTTGTATTCTGACCATATGATTCTTGCGATCGATATCGGGGGCACGAAGTTCTCGATGGCCGTATTCGACAACGGCCGGATGGTCCGGCGCGAGACGCGGGCCACCGACGCCGCGGGCGGGCGCGAATGGATGACGGCGCAGCTTAGCGAGCTGATTACCGCCTGGCGCCGCGACTTCCGTTTCACCGGATGCGGCATCGGCTTCGGAGGCCCCGTCAATTTTGAGGCGCAGCGCGTGGTGTTGTCGACTCACGTCGGCGGCTGGAAGGATTTCGACCTGTGCGGATTCGTCGGCGAACTGATCGACGCCCCCGTCGTGATGGATAACGACGCCAACGTAGGGGCGCTGGGAGAGGCCGAATGGGGCGCGGGGGCCGGCTGCTCGCCCCTCTTCTATATGACGCTTTCCACCGGCATCGGCGGCGGCATCTACGACCGCGGGCAGATCTGGCGCGGCGCCGATTCGTACGGTGGGGAGATCGGCCACCTCACGATCCGGCCCGGCGGGCCGGAGTGCCTTTGCGGCGCCCGCGGCTGCTTTGAAAGGATGTGCTGCGGCCTGTGGCTGGAGCGCGATCATGGCCGCCCGGCCAAGGATCTACTTCAGGACCCCGCCTTTGTCGAACGTTATGTCGTCGACCTGGCGCTCGGTCTTAAGGCGGCCATCATGCTGCTGAACCCGGCGCGGATTGTCATCGGCGGAGGGATCAGCAAGGCGGGCGACCGCCTGTTCGTTCCGCTCCGCAAAGAGCTGCGGCGGCAGATCACGGCATGGTCCGCAGCCCGGGTAGATATAGTACCAGCGTCCCTATTGGATGACAGCGTACTACAAGGATGCGTTTCATTGTGCCGTCCCGGACACTGAGGCGCACCTCGTGGTTGAGCATCCGAATTCCGACCTGTATCCTGTGCGTGTGGGGCTAAAGCAAATCCCAGGCGGTGGTCTGTACCGGTCGGCACAATCGAGCGTGCTCCGGTACGACGGCTTCGAGGTTAAAGGGTGTCTAACGGCACAGTTGACTGAATATTCCGGTTCCGAGCCGGTGTACACTGTTCCCTTACCCTTGCCAGTTGATGCGCTCTTAGCGCGGCGAAGCCGCTTTGAACCTCCCCCAGTTTGGTTCGGGAACTATGCCGCCAAAAAAGCAGTCGAGAGATAAGGACAAGAAGTTTCGGCTATTGTTCGAAGAGAATCCCCAGCCCATGTGGGTGCTCGATCCCGCAACGAGGCAGTTCCTGGAAACCAATCGGGCTGCCTGTGCGCTATATGGATACTCTTCCAGCGAATTCCAGCAACTGAAACTCGAGGATATCGAAACCGGTCCTCCTCTGAGCCTGGCTGCCTCATCGCAGCAGGGGCAGCCGGTTGCGAGGCGGCACAGAACCAAAGAGGGCCGCGTGATCGACGTGGAGATAGCGGCGTACGACGTGGATCATGCCGGCCGGCCCGCCCAGCTGGCGGTCTTGATGGACGTCAGCGGCCGCCGGGAACTCGAGGAGCAGTTGCGGCAGGCGCAGAAAATGGAAGCCGTCGGCATGCTGGCGGGCGGGGTAGCGCACGATTTCAATAACCTGTTGACCATCATTACCGGTTATAGCCAGCTCATCTTGAATAACCTGCGCGAGAACGATCCGAACCGGCAATCGGCCGAACAGATCATGAAGGCCGGCGAGCGCGCCGCGGCGCTCACCAAGCAGTTGCTCGCGTTCAGCCGCCGCCAGGTGCTGCAGCCGCGGATCCTCGATCTGAACAAGCTGGTCAGCAGCCTCTCGACCATGCTGCGGCGGTTGATCGGCGAGGATATCGATTTGCGGCTGTCGCTCAAGCCGGATCTCGGGCGCGTGAGCACCGATCCCGGACAGATGGAGCAGGTCATCATGAACCTGGTGGTCAACGCGCGGGATGCCATGCCGAAGGGCGGCGTACTCACCGTCGAGACCGCTAATGTGGGTCTGGATTCGGGATACCACCACCGCCATATCGCCGTGAAACCCGGTCCGTACATCATGCTGGCGGTGAGCGACAACGGGTCGGGCATGGATCCCGCGACCAAGGCGCGGCTGTTCGAGCCGTTTTTCACCACGAAGGGCTCCGGAAAGGGGACCGGCCTGGGGCTCTCGACCGTTTTCGGAATCATCAAGCAGAGCGGCGGCAGCGTGGAGGTATACAGTGAGCCGGAGAGGGGCACCACGGTCAAGGTCTACCTGCCCCGCATCGATCTGCCGGTGTCGGTGGAACCGGAAAAGCGCCGCAAGGTGGTAGGGCGCGGCTCGGAGACCATTCTTTTGGTGGAGGACGACGAGATGGTGCGTTCCCTGGTGCGCGAAACGCTCGAGCGCGAAGGGTACCGCATCCTCGACGCCGGCGGGCCGATCGAAGCGCGCCGCATGGCCGAGGAGTTCCGCGGCCCCATTCAACTGATGATCACGGACGTCGTGATGCCCAAGGTGAACGGCCGGGAACTGGCCGAGCAGATCGTGGCCGGGCGCGGGGACCTGCGAGTCCTCTATATGTCCGGCTACACCGACAATGCCGTGCTGAACAGCGGCATCCTCGCCAAGGATGTCGCCTTCCTGCAGAAGCCGTTCGCGCCCTGGGCGCTGATCGAGAAGGTGCGCGAGGTCCTCGAGAGCGACGGCCTGAGCCGCACCGCCGGCGAGTAGCATCCCGCCCACCGGCTTTCCGAGCGAAACCATTTTCGGATATCGGTGTCTAATTATGGGGTATGAGGCATCTGACCGGACTGTTGCTTCTCGCCGCGCTGGCCGCGTCCGCAGGCGGCGCCGAAGACCAGAAGATCTACCAGGACTTTCTCGGATGGTACAAGACGTACACGGGCTCGTTCATGCCGCAGGAGGTCATGAAGGGCTACCGGGAGAGCGAGCAGAAAGCGGGTGTCGCGGCGGAGGAGATCGAGCGCCGTCTCGGGATCATCCGGCAGCGTGTGGCAGGCATGCCCGCGGATTTCGCCGCGGTGCATTTCGACCGCATCTACGCGATGAATCCTCCGCCGTTTCGCACCGAGGCCAGCCAATACCTGGTGCGCATGGTCGAGGGGCGGAAGCCGGGCAAGGCGCTCGACGTCGCCATGGGGCAGGGCCGGAATGCGCTCTACCTGGCCAGCCAGGGCTGGGAGGTCACAGGATACGACATCTCCGCCGAAGGCATGGGCCGCGCCAGGGCGATGGCCGGGAAAGCGGGGCTCCGGCTCGAGATTGTCAAGGCAACTCATGAACAGTTCGATTACGGCACGGCTCAGTGGGACCTGATCGTCGAGACATTCGCGTTTACCAATCTCGCGGACCCGGCCTACCGCAAGCGGGTTGTGGATTCCCTGAAGCCCGGCGGCATGCTGGTGATCGAAGGGTTCGGCGGCCCGAAGAACGTGCTGCTCGAGGGCTTTCGCGACCTGCGGATCGTCCAGTACGAAGACCGGCAGGAGACCGCCGACTGGGGGCTGCAGAAGGCCCGATTGCAGCGCCTCGCAGCTACCAAGGACTGAATCCCCCCGAAATCATTGACACCGGCATCCGGGTTTGATATGAACTGCGGGCATTGAGGATCGCCGTGAACAAGAGAGACCTCGTCGGTAAGATCGCCTCGGATGCACGCCTCACCCGGACCCAGGCGACGCGCGCGCTGGATGCCATTCTCGAAGGCATCCAGTCGAGCCTCGAGAAAGGTGACCGCGTAACGATCTCGGGGTTCGGCACTTTCGGTGTCTCGCATCGCAAAGCGCGGAGGGTTCGCAATCCGCAAAACGGCCGCGCGATAGAGGTGGCCGCCAAGCGAGTGCCGCGGTTCGCCGCCGCGGCTGACCTGCGATCGGCACTTGACCGTGCGAACCCGCTCTGAGCGTACCCCTCCGCACAATGGACCGAGGTATGCAAAAAGTTTGAGTGAGAAGGCCGGGCAGTTCGTCGCTATTGGCGGGTGAGCCCGTACCGTCTTAATAACTTCCAGAAGTGTCCGCCGGGATTCGGCGGACCCGGAAGGCGGGTGGTGCACGAATATGACGCTGACAAAACTCAAACTCGGGTGGAAATACCGGAAACACTTGTGGAAATACCGCAAGCTGATCCGAAACCGGCGCGAGATTGCGGGGGTGGCTGCCGCCATGGCGGGTATCGGGGCGGGAATCTATATGAACCGCCGCCGCATAGAATGGTTGAGTGCCTCCAGAGGATAAACCGAAACCCAGGCCGGATTTTATAGCCGGAAGCATCGGGACCGTCACGCTGTTTGGGGTGCCGGTCCGGCTGCATTTCACGTTCGTTCTGCTGCTCGTCTTCCTGCTGTTCATCGGG
The DNA here is from genome assembly GCA_963778675.1 of Bryobacterales bacterium. GTDB lineage: Bacteria > Acidobacteriota > Terriglobia > Bryobacterales > Bryobacteraceae > CAWCDJ01. The sequence goes on along the minus strand of CAVZVI010000011.1, from coordinate 556,801 downwards.
ATCGGCGGGAAGCAGTCTGGCGCAACGACGGCGATTTATATCCTGGCCCTGTTCGCATCGGTGCTGGTACACGAGGTAGGCCATACGCTCGTTGCCCGGCACTACGGCATCCGTACGATCGAAATCGTCATGTTTCCGATCGGCGGCGTATCGCGGCCGGAGCGGCCTCCCAAGGCGCGGGAGGAGATGTGGATCGCGCTTGCCGGCCCGCTGGTGAACCTGCTCATCGCGGCCGGCCTGATGGCGTGGATGTGGGTGCGCACGGGCTGGGTCGCGATCGAGCAACTGCGCGAGCCGACCGATGCGAATCTGGCAGAGCGCATTGCATTGGGCAACCTGCTGCTCTTCCTCTTCAACCTGCTGCCGGCCTACCCAATGGACGGGGGGCGCATCCTGCGCTCCATTCTGGCACTGCGCCGGCCGGAGGAAGAAGCCACGCGCATCGCCGCGGGAGCGGGGCAGTCGCTGGCCATCCTGCTGGGACTTTTGGGCCTGCTCTGGGGCAACTTCATGCTGGTCTTCGTGGCGCTGTTCGTTTACCTCGGCGCTTCGCAGGAGGGCGCCGCGGCGCGCGGCCGCATCCTCACTTCGGGTTTTCCCGTGGGTGCCGCGATGATCACCGATCTCCGCACGCTCCAGCACGGCCAAACGATCCGTGAGGCGGGCGAACTTCTGCTGGCCACCTCGCAGCACGATTTTCCGGTGATGCACGGCGAGAGCGTGATCGGGCTGCTGACGCGCGCAGCCCTGGTGCGGGCGATGATTGCCGAAGGTCCCGACGCTTACGTTTCGGGCGCCATGGACCGAGACTTCAAACGCGTCGCGCCCGACCTGCCGCTCAGCGAGGCGGTGCCGCTTCTCGCGGGGCCCGCCGCCTGCGCCCTGGTGATGGACCCGGAGGACCACCTGCGGGGGATGCTGACCTCCGAAAACCTGTCGGAATTCATCCTTTTGCGGCAGGCGGCAACCGCACAGGCGAAGATTCACGCCGGTTGAGCGGCCGGCACCGCTGGACGATTGCGCACAGCACGCAAGGGGCCAGCAGTGCTATCCATGGGATATGCGTCGCATTGTGCCGGCCCTGTTCGCCCTTTTGGCGCTCGTTTCCTGCAGTCGAATGAACCCTTCCGCCAACGGCGGAAGTTCGGCGGAGCCCCGCCAGATGCCTTCGGGCAGCGCGTCCATCAACGGCCCCATCCTGTCTTACGCCGACGTGGTCTCACATGTGATCCCGGCGGTCGTGACTGTGCATTCGTCGCGGCGGGTCCACGCGCCGCAGCAGTTCCCCTTCTTCAATGACCCGTTCTTCCGCCAGTTCTTCGGCGGGGGCGTGCCGCGCGGAGGGGGTGGCACGGCCGTGCAGCGAGCACTCGGCTCGGGCGTCATCGTCCGTCCGGACGGCTACATCCTGACGAACCACCATGTGATCGACGGCGCCGAAGATATCAAGGTCGATCTGAGCAACGAGCATACCTACCCCGCCAAGCTGATCGGTTCAGACGCGCCCAGCGACCTGGCCGTGCTGAAGATCGATGCCGGCAACCTGCCGGTCCTACACCTCGGCAACTCCGACCAGGTGCGGGTTGGCGACGTCTGCCTGGCGGTCGGCAATCCCCTGGCAATCGGGGAGTCGGTGACCGCCGGTATCATTAGCGCCAAGGGCAGGTCAACGGACGCCGGATCCGGCAGCTTTCAGGACTTCCTGCAGACCGACGCGCCGATCAACCAGGGCAATTCGGGGGGCGCGCTGGTCAATACGCGTGCCGAGCTCATCGGCATCAACTCGCAGATCCTCTCTTCGAACGGCGGCAACATCGGGATCGGATTCGCGATTCCCTCCAACATGGCGCACAGCGTAATGGACCAGTTGATCAGCAAGGGTTCGGTGCGGCGCGGAATGCTGGGCGTCGGCATACAGCCGATGACCAACAACCTGGCCTCCAGCTTCGGACTGAAGGAAGCGCGCGGCGTGCTGGTGAGTTCGGTGACTCCCGGCGGCCCCGCCGACAAGGCCGGTATCAAAACGGGCGACGTCATCCTGGCGCTCAACAGTCACGCGATGAACGATGAGAATGAGCTGCGCAACCAGATTGCCGCCATGTCGCCCGGCACCAGCGTCACGGTCACGATCTGGCGCAACGGCCAGCAGCAGGACGTGCACGTCACGCTCGGCGAACTGACTCCGGAAAGCGCACGCGCCTCCGAGCAGCAGGGCGGCGGACAGACCAATGCGAAGCTGGGAGTCAGCGTGGTTCCGATGACGCCGCAACTGGCCAGCCAGGTGGGAGTGCCGCGAAACACGCAGGGAGTGGTCGTGGAATCGGTGGATCCAACAGGTCCGGCCGCGGCGGCCGGCATCCAGGCGGGCGACGTAATCCAGCAGGTGAATCGCCAGCCGGTGCGTACACCCGCCGATGTGCAACACGCACTCGCCAGCTCAGGCGACCACCCGCCGCTGCTGCTGATCAACCGGCAGGGCCAGACGATCTTCGTGCCGGTCCCGCAGCAGTAAATTTTCACGGATGTGCTGCCGCGCCTCTGTGCGCTCAACGCATGTTAACCTCAAATTTAATCCAATTTGAGGCCTGATATGTCTTTTCTCTCCATACGCGATCTCGATCTGAACGGAAAACGCGTCTTTATCCGCGTCGATTTCAACGTCCCGCTGCAAAAGAACGAGCAGGGCCAGATGGAAATTACCAGCGACAAGCGCATCAAGGCGTCGCTGAAGACGATCCAGTACGCACTCGAGCACGGAGCCGCCGTGATCCTGGCGTCGCACCTCGGCCGCCCCAAGGGCAAGGCGAACCCGGAAATGAGCCTGAAACCGGCGGCCGCGCGATTGAGCGAACTGCTCGGGCGGCCGGTAAAGATGGCGCCCGATTGCGTGGGTCCCGAGGTGCAGGCAATGCTGCCGAAGGCAGGCGAAGTGCTGCTGCTCGAAAACCTTCGCTTTCATGCGGAGGAGGAGAAGAACGATCCGCAATTCGCGAAGCAGTTGGCGGCCCTCTGCGAGGTCTACGTCAACGACGCGTTCGGCTCGGCGCACCGCGCGCACGCCTCCACCGAGGGCATGATCCAATTCGTTCCGGTGGCGGGAGCGGGCCTGCTAATGGAGCAGGAGCTCAAGTATCTCGGAATGGCCACCACCAACCCCGAACGGCCTTGCGTGGCGATCCTGGGGGGCGCCAAGGTCTCCGACAAGATCGAAGTGATCGAGAACCTGGGCAAAGTGGTGGATAAGCTGCTGATCGGCGGCGCCATGGCGTACACCTTCCTTAAAGCTCAGGGCCTGCCTACCGGCAAGTCGCTGGTGGAAGTGGACAAAGTGGACCTGGCGAAAAAGCTGCTCGCCGATCTCGGCGGGAAGCTGGTGTTGCCGGTGGACCACGTGGTGGTATCGGAGATCGCGGCGGGCGCGCCCAACGAAGTGGTCGAGACGATTCCCGAGGGTCAGATCGGCGTGGATATCGGGCCGAAGACCATCGAGAAGTATGCCGGAGTAATCGGCGGCGCCAAAACCGTCATCTGGAACGGCCCGATGGGGATCTTCGAGAAGCCGCCGTTCGATAAGGGAACCGTGGCGCTGGCCAAGGCGGTCGCCGAATCGGGCGCCACTTCCGTGGTGGGCGGCGGAGACTCCGAAAAGGCCATCAAGGCCGCCGGGGTCACCAGCAAGATTACGCACGTATCCACGGGCGGCGGCGCCTCGCTCGAGTTTCTGGCGGGCATCCGGCTGCCGGGTGTCGCAGCGATCGAGCGGTAGCCCAAGACCGGGCGTGTGACGCCCACGTGCGTGACCGCACATCCAGAATTTCCTCCGCGCCGTTCCCGGATGAAATGATGGGTGCATGACCACAGTTGTCAACGCCACGGAAGTGAACGCTACGGAAGAGCTGCGCGGCATCGATGCCTACTGGCGTGCCGCGAACTACCTGTCGGTCGGGCAGATCTATCTGCTGGACAATCCGCTACTGAAAGAGCCCCTGAAGCTGGAGCACATCAAGCCGAGGCTGCTCGGACACTGGGGCACCACGCCCGGACTGAATCTCGTCTACGCGCATGCCAATCGCATCATCAAGAAGTACGACCTCAACATGATTTACGTGGCAGGGCCCGGGCACGGCGGCCCCGGCCTCGTCGCGAATGTCTACCTGGAAGGCACGTACAGCGAGATATATCCAAACATTCCGCGGAACGAAGCGGGAATGAAGCGGCTGTTCCGCCAGTTCTCCTTCCCCGGCGGCATCCCCAGCCATGTCGCGCCGGAGACGCCCGGCTCGATCCACGAGGGCGGTGAACTCGGATATTCGCTGCTGCACGCCTATGGCGCAGCGTTCGACAATCCCGATCTGCTGGTGTGCTGCGTGGTGGGCGACGGGGAGGCGGAGACCGGGCCTCTCGCGACAAGCTGGCACTCGAACAAGTTTCTGAACCCGCAGCGCGACGGCGCCGTGCTGCCGGTGCTCCACCTCAATGGATACAAGATCGCCGGCCCGACGGTGCTGGCGCGCATTCCGAGGCAGGAACTGAACGAGCTTCTGGAAGGCTACGGCTACCATCCGCACTATGTGGAGGGCGACGATCCGATGGCGGTCCATGCGGAGATGGCGCGGACTTTCGACGCCGTGGTGGAAGAGATCAAGTCTATCCAGAGCGAAGCGCGGGCCAAGGGCCTTTCGCAGCGCCGTCCGTGGCCGATGGTGGTGCTCCGCACTCCCAAAGGATGGACGGGACCCAAGATCGTAGACGGGGAGCAGGTGGAGGGCACGTTCCGCGCTCACCAGGTGCCGCTGGCGGCGATGGCCTCGAAGCCCGAGCACATCCGGATGCTCGAAGAGTGGATGAAGAGCTACCATCCCGAGGAGCTATTCGACGCGAACGGGAGCCTGGTTCCCGAACTGGCCGCTCTGGCTCCGCGCGGCGAGCGCAGGATGGGCGCGAATCCGCACGCCAACGGCGGCCTGCTGCTCAAGGACCTGGCGCTGCCCGATTTTGCGGGCTACCGGGTCGATGTGCCGAAGCACGGAACGACGGTCGCGGAAGCTACACGAGTGACCGGCCGTTTTCTGCGCGACACCATGCGGTTGAATCTGCCATCGCACAATTTCCGCATCGTGGGCCCGGACGAGACGGCCTCCAACCGGCTGGATGCCGTTTTCGAGGTGACCGACCGCGTGACCACGGAGACGATTCTGCCGAACGACGATCACCTCTCGCACGACGGCCGCGTCATGGAAGTGCTCAGCGAGCACATGTGCCAGGGATGGCTCGAAGGCTACCTGCTCAGCGGACGCCACGGATTCTTTTCCTGCTACGAAGCCTTCATCCACATCGTGGATTCGATGTTCAACCAGCATGCGAAATGGTTGAAGGTGACGCGGAAGCTTCCCTGGCGGCGTCCGATCGCATCCCTCAATTACCTGCTGACGTCGCACGTATGGAGGCAGGACCACAATGGGTTCAGCCACCAGGACCCGGGGTTCATCGACCTGGTGGTAAACAAGAAGGCCGACATCGTGCGGGTCTACCTTCCGCCCGACGCCAACTCGCTGCTTTCGGTGACCGACCACTGCCTGCGCAGCCGGAACTACATCAACGTGATTGTCGCCGGGAAGCAGCCCGCGCTGCAGTGGCTGGACATGGAAGCCGCCATCCTGCACTGCACCGAAGGGATCGGCATCTGGCGCTGGGCGAGCACAGACGAAGGCCAGGAGCCGGATGTCGTGATGGCCTGCTGCGGCGATATCCCCACGCTCGAAATCATGGCGGCGGTGGATCTGCTGCGGCGCAACGTCCCGGACCTGAAGATCCGGGTGGTCAACGTGGTGGACCTGATGACGCTCCAGCCGCAGACCGAGCATCCCCACGGCCTTTCCGACCGCGAGTTCGACTCCATCTTCACCTGCAACAAGCCGGTCGTATTCGGCTTCCACGGCTATCCGTGGCTGATCCACCGGCTGACTTACCGGCGCACCAACCACGCCAACTTCCACGTCCGCGGCTACAAGGAAGAAGGAACCACGACGACTCCGTTCGACATGACCGTGCTGAACGATCTCGACCGCTTCCACCTGGCGGGCGATGTGATCGACCGCGTTCCCAGGTTGCGCGATGTGGCCGCGCACTTTAAGCAGTTCCTGCGCGACCGCCTGATCGAGCACAAACGCTACGTGGTCGAACACGGCGAGGATATGCCGGAGGTGCGGGACTGGACGTGGCCGTACTAAGCGGCGGTCCGCCGCAATCTGTGCGGTAGAGCGGAGACCAACGTGCTCTGCGTTGTGGGGGCAGGTCTGCGCTCATGGTTCGTGTCATTACGGTCAGCAGGGAATACGGCAGCGGCGGGGGATCCATCGCGAGGACGTTGGGGAAGCGCCTGGGCTGGCGCCTGATCGACGACTCGCTGGTGTCGAAGATCGCGGAGCGCGGCAGGGCGACGGCCGCGGAAGTCCAAAGCCGGGAGGAATCGGTGGACCCGTGGCTGCACAGGATCTTCAAGGCGCTGTGGCGGGGCGGATTCACTGGGGTGGCGACTCGCGCGGAATCGGAAGCCTGCGACGCCGAATCCGTGGCGCGCCTGTGGCACGCGGTCATCCTGGAGGCGGCGGAAATCGGCGACTGCGTGGTTGTGGGCAGGGGCGGGCAGTGCCTGCTGCAGGACCGCCGCGATACGTTCCACGTGTATGTTTACGCGCCGCTGGCCGAGCGCATGGCGCGCCTGCGCTCGCGCCTGCCGCACGGCGCCGATCTCGCGGCCGCGGCTCATGAGAGCGACTGCAGGCGCTTCGAGTATATCCGCCACCATTTCGGGCAGGAGTGGACCAATCCTCATCTGTATCACCTGATGCTGTGTTCGAGCATCGGGTTGGAACAAGCGGCGGAGACAGTGCTCCGCGCGGCGGGGCTGGCCGGGGGTCCGCTGTGACGCCGGCCGGCGCCGAGCCGGCGCCGCTGGTGAATCCATGGATCGTGGCCGTGTCGGTGATGCTGGCCACATTCATGGAGGTGCTGGATACGACGGTTGTGAACGTTTCGCTGCCGCACATTGCAGGCAGTCTCTCCGCCAGTATCGACGAGGCCACCTGGACCTTGACGTCGTACCTGGTGGCCAATGCGATTATCCTTCCGATCACCGGATGGCTGGCCCAGACGTTCGGCCGCAAGCGGCTGCTGATTGCCGCCGTAACCGGCTTTACGGCGGGTTCGGTTCTGTGCGGCCTGGCGGCGAACCTCCCGATGCTGATCGTGTTCCGGATCCTGCAGGGCGCTACCGGCGGCGTGCTGCAGCCGGTTTCGCAGGCGGTGATGCTCGAAGCCTTTCCGCCGCAGGATCGCGGCAAGGCGATGGCGTTCTGGGGGGTCGGCATCGTGGTGGCCCCCATGCTCGGGCCGGTCCTGGGCGGCTGGATCACCGAGAACTATACCTGGCGCTGGATCTTCTACATCAACCTGCCGGTCGGCCTCGCCGCAGTGCTCATGGCCCGCATGTTCATCTTCGATCCGCCCTATCTACGCCGCGAATCGCGCGGCATCGATGGCTGGGGTCTCGGCTTCCTGGCCCTGGGAATCGGCGCGCTGCAGATCGTGCTCGATAAGGGACAGGAGGAAGACTGGTTCGGATCGCAGTTCATTACCATCCTGGCTGTGGTATCGGCCTCGATGCTGACTGCCTTCGTCATTCGCGAACTCCTGACCCGGAATCCGGTGGTACACCTGCAGGTCTTCAAGAATCGAACGTATGCAGCGGGAACCGCTTTGATGACGCTGCTCGGATTCGTGCTTTACGGCAGCCTGGTGGCGCTCCCGATCTTTCTGCAGACGCTGCTGGGCTACCCGGCGGAGAGGGCGGGTATCGCGCTTGCGCCGCGCGGCTTCGGCTCGTTCTGCGGCATGCCGCTGGTGGGAGCGATCATCGGCAAGGTGGACCCGCGAAAGCTGCTGATCGCCGGCCTGCTGGGTTCGGCGCTCAGCCTGATGGCTCTGTCGCGTCTCAACCTGAATGCCGGCTACTGGGATCTGTTCTGGCCGCAATATTTCCAGGGGCTCTTCCTGGCCATGCTGTTCGTGCCCCTGACCACGGTCACCATGGACCCGATCCGGCAGGAAGAAATGGGTAACGCCACGAGCCTGTTCAACCTGATGCGCAACATCGGGGGCAGTGTCGGAATCGCTACCGCGACCACTATCATCGCGCGCAGCAGCCAGAACTTCATCCACACTTTTGGAAGACACGTCAATCCCTACAATCCGCGGGCGGCCGCCACCTTCGAACAACTGCGGGGGTACTTCATGTCCAAGGGATCGGACCCGGTCACCGCAACCCGGGAAGCCTACGGCGCGATGTACGGAATCGTGCAGCAGCAGGCTGCGCTGCTCGCCTACCTCAACGAATTCAAGTTTTTCGGAGTGATCTTTTTCGTCATGCTGCCGCTGATTTTTCTGATGCGCCGCCCGGCGCGCACGGACCGGCCGGCGCCCATGCATTAGGGAAATGGTTAGAACGTCATCTTCAGCCCCAATTGAAGCTGGCGCGAAGAGGTGGTGGTGGTGGTAATCAATCCCGCGCTGGCCACCGGACCCGAGCTGGAGAAGACCGTCCGCTGGCTCGGAATTGCGAAATTCGGGTGGTTGAGCGCGTTGAACATCTCGGCGCGGAATTGCAAACGGATCCGTTCGCTCAGGGGAAACTGCTTGCTGAGCGACGGGTTGACCATGATGATTCCGGGGCCGATCAGCGTGTTCCGCCCGAGGTTTCCGTAGTAGCCGGCCGGTTGCAGGCAGAAGGCCGCCGGATTGAAATAGCGGCTCGGACCGCCCAGAATCGGGTTGTTGCTGGACCCGGGGCATAGATCGGGACGCTCGGGAGACGTGCCGGCCTGCGGGTTGGCCCGAGCACGGTCGAATCCGACCACCGCCGAAAACGGCTGGCCCGAGGACAGCGTCGTAATGGTGTTGAACTGCCAGCCGGAGGTCAGCAGCTTCGGTCCGGGCGCGGCCGGCACGTTCCAGACCGTGTACACCACGAAGTAGCTGCGGACATCGTAGTTGGACAGACCGCGTTCGGCCAGGGTGCTGACCGGATTCTGCGGAAGGTCGTTGGAACCTCCCTGCGTCTGGTCGATCGAGCCAGTATCCACGTTCCGGGAGAAGGTGTAGTTGGCGTGGAGCAGGAACCCCCGGCTGAAGCGTTGCTCGAACGACAACCGCAACGCATGGTAATAAGAGCTCCCGTTCGTTTCCTTGTAGCGAATGCCGGTGAAATTGGGATTCTGGACGGTGGAGCCTACCGGAAAGAAAATCTGCCCGTCCGGCAGCACGGTTTGCGGCGACTGATTTTGATCCACGAACCGCGGCGTATGCACGCCGTGCTCGCCGACATAGGCCGCGGTGATGACGCTGTTACGCCCGACTTGCCGTTGAATGGTGAAATTGTCCTGCAGTACGTACGGATAGTTCGGGCGGTATTGCACGGCGTCCTGGCGGCCGAGAACGAACGCCGGGCTGTTGACCAGCGAATAAGCGTCGGGGAAGACCGGGTTCCGGATGCTGCCGAGCACGTAGAACGGCGGCGTCCGTCCCCCCGCGTTCGCATAATAGTCGCTCCACAGCGGATCGTAATACACTCCGAAGGCCGCCCGGATGCTGGTTTTGCCGTCGCCAAACGGGTCCCACGCCAAGCCGACTCGCGGCGCAAAGCCCAGGTTCGTGGGATTCACAAACATCGGCCCCACGGTGGCCTGCGGGTCGAGAGCCGGGTTTCTGAGATCCGCGGAAAGTCCATGTGCCTCGCTGGGTACGCTCTCCCGCTCGTACCGGACGCCGGCATTGAGTGTCAGGCGGCGCGTGAGCCGGATGTCATCCTGGAAGTACGCGGTGGTCATCGACTGGCGCCAATTGCGAGCCAGCGTTGAGCTCGGCAGCGTCATTTCGACTGACTGCGGCTTCGCCGTCAGAAAATTCACGAGCGAATTGAACTGGTAGTAGCCGTATGGCGACTGCGGCCGGATGGTGGGTAGCGTGTAGAACCGGTAGTCGACACCGAACTTGAGCGAATGCCTGCCGTAGGTGTGCGAGACATCGTTGGAGAACTCGTACAGGTTCAACGTGGAGGTAGATGGGCTGAACCGGCTAGGTCCCAGCGAAAAGAAGCCGGTGACCGAAATCTGGCCCAGAGGGTCGCCGGGGAGGAACGCCAGCGACGGGTCCACGGGACGCAAAAAGGCGATCGCGTTGGCACTGAAAGAGCGGTTGTAGCTCACCCGGAAAGTATCGAACCAGCGCTCGTTGAAGGTGTGGGTCCCGCCCACCGTCAGGTAGTGATTCAGCGACCGGCTGTCGGCGCGCGACAGGCTGAACGCGTCCGGCACACTGCCGATGGCCGTGTCATACGTGAACCGCGCAAACAACGAAGTGGCGTCGGAGAGACGATGATCGAGCCGGCCGGCGAAGAACGTCTCATTGGTCGGCTGGGAGGCCGCGATGCTGTACTGACCGGTGCCGTCGCCGAAGGTCTGGCCGTTGGGCAGCGGGATGAGGCCGAGGTAGCCCGCTACCGACGGATCGACGGCGATGGGGGCCTGCCCGGGAATGATGCCCTGCCGCACCGCGGCGTCCGGCACGACCGAGACGCTGGTCACACCCAGGCGCTGCCGCACGGCTTCGAAGCTGCCGAGAAAGAACGTCTTGTTCTTAACGACGGGTCCGTCCACCTCCACGCCGAACTGGTTCCGCTTGAAGGGCGGAATGGGCGCAGCCTGGGAATCGAAATAGTTCTTGGCGTCGAAATCGCTGTTGCGCACGAATTCGAAAACCGAACCGTGAAGCTGGTTCGTGCCGGATTTGGTGATGGTGCTGATGACGCCTCCGCTCGACCGCCCGTATTCGGCGCTGAAGGCATTGGTCACCACGCGGAACTCCTGCAGCGTGTCGACTCCGATCAGGAAACCGGCCGAGCTCCCCGGCGTGTTGTTGCCTGCGTCATTGATATCGCTGCCGTCCATCAGAAAGCTGACCTGGCTGGGACGGTTCCCTTCAATCACCAGCTTGGTTCCGGGACCGCCCGAATCGGAGGAGCGCACGGAGGACGCGACGCCCGGCTGAAGCAGGGCAAGCTGCGCGAAATCGCGCCCATTCAGGGGCAGCTCGCGAATCGCGACGTTTTGCATGACGCTGGACAACGCCGCATCGCGCGTGTCCACCAGCTCGGTGCCGGCGGTGACCACGGTCTCCGTTTCGATCTGGCCGACTTTCAAACGCAGATTGAGAACGGCCTTCTCCCCGACCGTCAATTCCACCCGCGGGGCGACTTCGGTCTGAAATCCGGCGGTTTGCGCGGTAACCCGGTAGAGTCCCGGCGGCGCAGCCTCGAAGCTGTACCGGCCAGCGGCATCGGTGTGGCTGGTGCGGCGCGCTCCGGTGGCCGAGTTGGTGAGCGTCACGGTCACATTGCGAATTACGCCGCCAGTTTCATCGGTGATCGTGCCGGCCAGGTCCGCGGTGCTGATCTGGGCCAGTCCGGCGGTCAGGAAGCCCGTGAGGACCAGAAGGATTCTAATTCGCATGGCCGCTGTCCTCCGTTGCGGAAAGCGTTCCGCTCTCGCGGCCGCGGATCAATACGACGCGCGAATCCGTATCCGAGGTTTCGTGCCAGGCCACAAAGACGTGGTCCGGCTCACCGTACAACAATTCGGGGTAGTTGACGCTGCCCTCCAGGTGCCCCAGCTTGGCCAGTTCCGACAGTTTCCCCTGGGCGTCGATCTCGCGATAATACGCGTTCTGCTTTCCCCATCCAGTGTTCTCGGCCGGGTCGCGGCCTTGAAACACGACGCCGATCCTGCCGCCGTGGGCGACCAGGCTGGGATGGTTGGCGTCGAGCACCGTCCCACGCAGATTCACGCGCGGCGAAAACGTCTTGCCGCCATCGTCCGACCATGCCAGGAACAACTGCCCGGAGTCCTGCCGGACGGTATGCCAGGCGATGAACAGCCGCTTGCCGAGGACTGCCAGCGAGGCGCCGGAGTGCGGGCAGCCGTTCAGGTGCCAGTTGTCCTCGGCCACCCCGCTCGGCTCCGACCAGGTTCCGCCGGCGTCGGCAGAGGAGGCCACCTGCACGTCGCGGATATCGCCATGCGCAACGCCACGCCAGGAAATGTAAACCATGGCGCCGTCTCCAAATGCCAGCGATGGCCGGCAGCACGGGCAGACCTTGGAGGTTACGCGCACGCTCTTCTGAAAGCTCAGGCCATGGTCCGTGGAACGCGCGATATACAAGCCGGTTCCCGCGCCGCGATCCCGGCCGTCCAGCCACGCGACGTAGACTTCACCGCGGGGCGAAACGCTCATGGTGTAAAACCCTTGCGCTTCCGATCCAGGATCGACGGAAACGGGTTTGGAAAACGTCAGGCCCCAATCGGTCGATCGGGCCAGCCGCAGCACGGATCCTTCCGCCTTCCCGGCGTGCGCCTGCCAGGCCACGTATAGCTCGCGCATGCTGCGCAGGACGAGAATCGGCATGTTCTCGCCGTGAGCCATGACTTCGTGCGGGGTTTCGTTGACCTGTACCCGTGCCGGAAAGCTGTCGCCCCCGTCGGGAGAATTGAGATACCAGAGATCCCCGCCTTTGACTGTCAACAGGGACAGGTCGCCGGTCACACGCGCGCCAATCTGCGGGAAGCTTCCGGCGGCGACAGCTCTGGGCCTTGTCTCGAATCGCACAGGTTCCCCCAGGGCGCCAGGCAATATCCATACCGTGGCGCTAAGGGCCGCGGCAAGAGTAAGTCCTTTCATGAATACCCCTCCAAAGATGTCTCGATCGCTATCGCCGCGCGTATCGTACGCGGCTACTCAGATTGCTGTCTGCGAGAGAAATCAGGAAAGGAAAGGAGGTCCCCGCTTCTGGCTGCTGCGGTCAAAGGAGATCCGAGCCAGGGCTTCGGTTTGCGGCCGGGCCGCAGGATGGCTGAAGAAGATTGAAATGATGGCTGGCGCAAGCTTGGGCATTCCGCGCGTGACAGGCGCCGGCAGAGTCGAGACACTGCCGAACAAAGGGCACCGGGCCATCCGGAAGGCCGGCCCCGACGAAGGACCGTGGTCTTGGAGCATCGCGCAATGGTGCTTTCCATTATGGCGGCAGCACGGCGGCAGGTTCTGTTCCCCGTCGGAGGCAAACACACTTGGGCCGATCAGAGTAACCGCGAACACGGCTACCAGCAGGATTGCCCAGATGCGATGCATTTACGGATCAGTATACAGCGAAACGGATGTTCTCAAGCCAGGATCTTCATTGACTGGAACACCATCTAGTACTCGGCGCCGCTATCGGAGGACGACTCGGAGATGCCTCGCGACCGCCAGCCGGGTTGAAGCCAGGGGCGCCCGGCGGCGAAGTCGTACTCGCCCTTCACGAGCACGGGCGTGCCCCTCCGGCCCCAATAGAAGAGCCAGCGGGCGTCGGATTCGAGCATGCGGATGCAACCGTGGCTGGACGGCCGTCCGGGGAGAGTGTACTCATGGAAGCCGAGTCCGATCACGCTATCGAAGTTGAAATACCACGGCATGATCCACGTGGGGTCCACCGAACTGATCCGGACCCGGGCGTTCCAGTGGAGGCTGTATTCGCCCGGCGGCGTTTGATTGGCGCGGCTGCCGGAGCACACCGGGCCCCATCGGACCAGGGTTCCGAATTGATAAGCGCCGAACGCCTGCAGCGGCACGTTCACGACCAGGGCTTTCGGTTCGGAGGCCAGGCTGGGGATCGATTGGGGCATCGGGCTATAGGCGAGCTCGTCGAGGTCCCAGCGGTTCGGAACGATTAGCTTCCTAAGCCTGCCCAAATGGGGGCGGTCCACGCGGTTCAGTTTCTCGAGGAGCGTAATCTGCCGCGCACTGAATTGGGATAAGGGCTGGGCTGCCCTCAGGCGATAAGAGACGCCGGCTTCACCGGCAAGACACAAGCCGAGGCCCACGGTGAAAAGGAGTGTTACTGCTCGGAGTCGGAATCCTTGCAAGTTCCACCTCGCGAACAAGCCACCGCGAGCCTTGCCCGGACCCCTTCTAGCCAGTTAGATTCGCTGCGGGAACGCCGCGACTCAAATGGAGGATAAGTACGATACGGAACTACGCCAGGTGCCAGGGCGCGCGATAGGGCCGCGCCAGCATGCCGTTCGCCACGGCATCGCCAATCACCTGCTCTTTTGCTGCGTCCCATTTGAGGGAGCGGCCCAGGCGGGTCGAGATGTTGCCGAGGTGGCACATGACGGCCGAGCGGTGGCCTTCCTCGATATCCGCGTTGGGGCGTTTGCGGCTCTTCACGCAATCGAGGAAGTTGCGGGCATGCGCCATGTCCAGGTCGTTGCCCTTCATCGCAAGGGGTTCCATGGCGGGCGTCTTGTCCTTGCCCAGCTTTTCGGGCAGTACCTGGTAGCCGCCGCGCGTCAGCGTCATCATTCCCTTGGTGCCATAGATATCGAGCGTGAAGCCCCTGCCTTCGCCGATCTCGCTGGTCGTCCAGTTCACTACGAGGTTCGGAAACTGATAGGTCACCTGCTGGACGTCGGGCGTTTCTCCGCCGTCGGTCAGCGCATATCGTCCGCCGAAGCCGGCGACCTCCGAGGGTGCGTCCGCGCCGGCGATCCAGCGGGCGATGTCGAGGTGGTGCGCGCCCCAGTTGGTCATCTGGCCGCCGGAGTAGTCCCAGAACCAGCGGAAGTTGTAGATGCAGCGGAACGGGTCGAAGGGGCGTTCGGGCGCGGGCCCGAGCCACATCTCGTAGTCGAATTCGGGGCTGATGCCGGAAGCCATCTCGGTAGGCTTGAGGCCGGGATAGATGTTGCGCTGCATGCCGGCGTGGATGCGGTGAACCTGGCCGAGGCCGCCATCCTGAATCAGCTTCACGGCGGCGGCGTATTGCGTGCCGGAGCGCTGCTGGCTTCCCGTTTGCACCACGCGCTGGTGCCGGCGCGCGGCATCCAGCATCTTTCGGCCGTCCATCACGGTGAGCGAGAGCGGCTTCTCGCAGTAGACGTCCTTGCCGGCCTGGCACGCGGCGATAGTGATGAGCGCATGCCAGTGATCGGGGGTCGCGACAATCACCGCGTCAATATCCTTCTGATCGAGGAGCGCGCGGAAATCCTTATAGGGCTTGGCGCGGCCTCCGGTCATGGCGATTCCCTTTTCGCGGAAGGGGCCGTAAACGTCGCACAAGGCGACCGGTTCAAAATCGGGCTGCTTCAGAAAGGTGCCCAGGTCCTGGCGGCCGCGGCCGCCGCTGCCGATCAGGCCCATGCGGACGCGGTCGTTGGCGCCGAAGACGTTGGCCGCGCTGAGGGCCGAGGCGGCAGTGAGAGCGAAGGTTCGTCGGTTCATGCGGGTGCTCCCGTGCACAGGCCGGGTCCATCCAGGCCCGCGGTGTTCATATATCCGTTTCTGACGTCGAAGATACCGGGGAATCGCTTCTCCCAGCCTTTGTTGGCGGCGGGCACATACTCGCGCGCGTTGGCTTCCACGGTTCCCGCGCCAGGCACGTGGGCGGCGATTCCCACCGAATGGACCAGCGCGGCACCCGGACAAGTCAGGTCCTGCACGCATCGAAACATCTTGTACTTCTGGGTGGCGGCTGCCAGAAGCAGCGTGTGCGACTGTCCCTTGCAGGCCTTGAGCGCGGCGCCGGTGTAGCCCATCTCGCGCGCGAGCAGCAGCATGTCGAGCCCGGTGAGCGATTCGTCGATTACCACCGGGCGCAGTTTGGCGGCCTCGAACATGGTGTTCTTGCGGTCGGCCGCCAGGTCGCGTGCGGTGGGCTGCTCGATGTATTGCACCAGGCCGAACGCGTTGGGCGATTTGGATTTTAGCCGGTGCTCGAAATCGAGCAGGTACTGCACGTTGGGGCAGCGCTCGTTGAAGTCGAGGGAATAGATCCACTCGCGCACCCCGCGCTTGGCCTGTGCGGCGATGGCGACCGCATGGATATTCGCTACGCGGTCCACGTCCCAGGCCAGATCGTTGCCGTTGAGCTTGATCTTGATGGCCGTGATGCCGCTGTAGGGGATCCAGTCCTCGAGGGTTTCCGGCAGCCCGTCGTGGATGGGCTTGCGGACCTCGGCCGCGGTCAGCGGGTCGGACGCGCCCACCGAGTGGTACATGCGGACGCGCGGGACGCATTTCGGCAGGATGTACGGGTCGAGATATTCGCCGCGGAATTCGGCGCGGCCCAGGTAGTGCTCCAGGTCGTAGCGCACGAAATCCCGTCCGCAGGCGGTGAATGAGTTGCGGTTGTGCAGGCGGCCGAAGGCGTCGTGGATGGCGGCATCCACCGGGCTCGCGGTAACCAGAGTGCAAAGCTTGGGGACGGGGCGGGGAAGCCGCATCTCCCGCGTGGTTTCGGCGGCAGCTTTGAGGTATTCCGGCTCGAGCGCGAAGTTGACATCGAGGGGATGCGCGTATTCCCGGAAGCTGCGCGTGATGCGGGCGATCTTCTCCGCCAGCGACTTCATGGCGCCGAGGGTCGTATCGTAGGGGATATCGGGGGCGGGAAACGACCACACGTTGCCCATCGACATGGCGGCGAATCCCTCGGCCGATTTACCGCTCTTCAACGCAACGCGGCAGTGGACGTTGAGCATGGTGACGCGGTCCACTTCCTTGCCGCCGAATTTGTAGGGCGCGCGGTAACGAAAGTCTTCGAAGCCGATGCGAACGTCTTCGATTTGCGCGTCGGTGGCCGCGGGAGCGGCAAGAAATGCGGGCATTGCGAGAAATTCACGGCGCCGGATCGTCATAGCGACGCCTGCGCCAGGTATTTGCGCAACTCGCCGAGATCCCGCTTCATGGCGGCGAACACCTCGGAGGGTGGAATCGTCAGCTTGCGGGTGCCGTTTTGTGCGCCGCCGAGCGGGTACTCGAAATGAATCTGCAGCGGGCCGGTGAAGTTGGCGGACGCCACCATGGAAAAGAATTCCGGAAACAGAACCATTCCCGTGCCCAGCGGCTGAAAGGCCGGGGCCCATTTCCCGCGGCGGTTCTTCTCCCAAATGAAATCCTTGACCGCAATGCCGCGCAGGTGCGCTCCGCAGATGTGGAAGCTGTTGATCCAGCCGCCGAGACCGCCTTCGATGGTGGCGTGCGATACGTCGTAGTTGATCCCCACACGGGCGGGATCGATTCCGTTCATGATCTCGTGGAGATCCCAGATGGAGGCGCCCACCACGCCGACGCCGGAATGGGTGTGGTACATGGCGCACGACTGGTAGCGCTGGTTGAGCGCAGCCAGACGGGCGAGCCGGGGCTTGAACGCATCGAGCTGTTTGGGGTAAGGCTGACCATCGACATACTTGAACGCGCCGAAGCGGTAGTGGCGGATGCCCAGTTCCGCGGCGGTCCGGACGACATCTTCCGCAAACGGAGTATCGGCGTCGGCGATGTCGGTAGTGACCATGGGAACCTCCAGGCCATGCCGCCGGATCGTGGCCACCAGCCCCGGAAGTTCCTGTCGAACGCGCTCCGGCTCGACATGGCCGCCTTTGCGCACCGTGAGGTCGAGGCCGTCGAAGCCGATCTCCGCGGCGCCTTTGGCCAGTTCATCGCCCTGCAAAAAGTGCAGGTGCTTGGAGAAAATCGCGACCTTCAGCTTCTCTTTGGCTTGGGCCGGCCGGCGGGCAAGCAGCGCAGCGCCGCCGGCGAGGAGGGTCCTTCGGGAGAACTGCATGACTTTACCGATATACCATACTCCTAAGGAGGCGTACCAACGTGAAACGCAGAAGCTTCTTTGTCTCGGGTGCCGGAGCGCTGGCGGCGTGGGCCGCTCCCCAGTCAGACCGCATCGTGCTGGGCGTGATCGGCAGCGGCGGCCGCGGCACGCTGGTGATGACGGTATTCCAGAAAGATCCGTCGGTGGAAGTGGGCGCCATCTGCGATGTCTACGAGCCGAACCTCGAGAGGGCCCTCTCGACCGCGGCGAAGACCGGCGGCGCACAGCCCAGGGCGTACCGGAATTACAAAGAACTGCTGGCCGACAAGCGCATCCAGGCCGTGCTGATCGCCACGCCCGAACACTGGCACTACCAGATGGTGCTGGATGCCCTGGCGGCCGGCAAGGATGTGTACGTCGAGAAGCCGCTCTGCCATACGCCCGAACAGGGGATCAAGCTGGTGGAGGCCGAAAGGCGCACGAAGAGCATCATCCAGGTCGGGATGCAGCGCCGCAGCTACGATCTCTACCAGGAGGGGCGCGGCATCGTTCAGGCGGGTACGTTGGGAACCGTAAGGATGGTGCGATCCTGGTGGCTGAACAACTACCTGGGCGGCGCGCCCGCCACCAAGCTCGACGGTCCGCTCGACTGGGACCAGTGGCAGGGACCCGCGCCGCGGCACCCGTTCGACGCCAACCGCTTCCGCCAGTGGCGCTTCTATTCCGATTACGCGGGCGGCATTCTGGCCGATCAGGGCGCTCACGTCTTCGACGGCATCCACATGCTGATGGGCGCCGGATACCCGCTGGCCGTTAACGCCTCGGCGGGCAAGCCGCACAAGGCCGGGGTCGACCAGCCGGAATCGGTGGTGGCGATCGCCGAGTACCCCGAGGATTTCATCGGCGTGTTCTCCATCAACTATGCCGCCATGCAGTACAAGACGCGCAACGACCAGTTGAACCAGTTGGATGGCGACCGGGCCCGCATGGACATCGGCCGCGAGGAGTTGAAGGTCTTTCTCAAAGGTGCCGAGGAGGAGCCCGCGATCACGAAGAAGTCTCCGAAGGGGTTCGGCTACGCCACCGACCTGCACGTGCAGAACTTTCTGGAATGCGTGAGGACGAGGAAGACCCCGACGGCTCCCATGAAGCTGGCCTTCCAGGCGGCGCTGGTGGTACAGATGGCCAACCTGTCGCTGCGCCAGGGGCGCCGCCTGCGGTGGAATGCAACCGCGGGGAAGGTGGAGGGCTGACGGGCCTATTCTGCAGGCGCGTAGTAGCCCAGACGCCAGATCGCGTGCATCTTCGGAAAACCTTTCGGCCTCGTCAGCTTGACCTGGATCCGGCGGTATTTCCCATCCTTCTCGGAGGAACTCGGAGCGTATCCGAGGACGTACTGGCTGCGCAGCCACGAGCCGATCGTGGTCGCGATCTCGGGCAGTTGTTTCAGCCTGGTGACCGTGAACAGGCGCCCGCCGGTCTGCTTCGAGATATCGTCGAGCAGGGCCGATCCGCTGAGCCTGGAAGAAGAAGAGAAGCTCTGCGAGAAGCCGTTCGAGTCGCTGATCCCGATCGCGTAAATCAGCACGTCGGATTGGCGCACCGCTTCCCGGAACCGGCTGACCGGGCACTGGCTGGAGTTGTCTTCGCCGTCGGAAATAATAATGATCGCCTTGCGGGTATAGCGCGCGTTCTTCAACTCGCCCATAGCGAGCAGAACGGCATCGAGCAAGGCCGTCGATCCCCCCGTCTCGAGAGACTCGACGCGCCGGCGGATTTGATCGCGGTTCGTTGTCAGCCGGGCCATCAGCTCGGGGTGGGTGCTGAACCGGACCAGGAAGAACTCATCGTTCGGGTTGGACTTATCGAGCAGAGCGTTCACCGCCTCGCGCGCTTTGTCGAGCTTGGGCTCCATGCTGTCGCTGGCGTCGAAAACCAGGCCGATCGAGGCCGGTGCGTCTTCGGTGTCGAAATGGGTGATGTCCTGCTCGACTTTGTCCTCATACAGTGAGAACTGTTCCTTCTGCAGGCCGGTGACAATTCGCCCCTTGCCATCGGTCACCGTGACGGGAATCAAAACCAGGTCGGAGTGCACCAGGATGTTCGTGAACTGGCCGCTCCACGTCCCGC
This sequence comes from Bryobacterales bacterium, assembly GCA_963778675.1. Taxonomy (GTDB): domain Bacteria; phylum Acidobacteriota; class Terriglobia; order Bryobacterales; family Bryobacteraceae; genus CAWCDJ01. Next base: position 536,985 of record CAVZVI010000011.1, on the reverse strand, counting down.
GATGCCGACCCGCTGCCTGCGGCCGGCCCCTGGGGCGTCCCGGCTACCGGCAACCCGAGAAAGAGCAGAGCGCACCAGGCGGCCCTGCAATAACATCCGGTTCTGGAGACCAACCTCACAACGTCTCACCCCTGTAAACGGTCGATGCGGACGATTCCGCGAAAAGCGCAGATTCTGGGCCGCGGCGGGGTTTCACGCGGGGGCACGGTATCATGGTGCTTTCATGACCTCTCTTGCGGCGCTGCTCCGCCGGAACCGCAATTACCGCTATACCTGGATGGGGCAGGTGGTCAGCGAAACGGGCGATTACTTCAACAACATCGCGGTCTTCGCGCTGGTCATGGAGAAGTCCGGGTCGGGGCTGGTGGTCTCCGGAGTGATGCTGTCGCGCGCGATTCCGGCAGTGCTGGCAGGGCCCATCGCGGGGGTGGTGCTGGACCGCCTCGACCGCAAGCGGGTTATGATCGCGAGCGACCTGATTCGCGCGGTCGTTGCGCTGGCGTTTCTCCTCACCATTAACCAGCCGCGTCCCTGGCTGCTCTACCTGCTGAGCGGCCTGCTGATGTTCGCCTCGCCGTTCTTCACGAGCGGCCGTGCGGCGATCCTGCCGACGATTGCGAACGACGACGAGTTGCACACGGCGAACTCGCTGACGCAGACCACGCAATGGGCTACGTTGACGGCCGGGACGCTGCTGGCCGGGTTCAGCGCGGCGAAGTTCGGCTACCAATGGGCCTTCATCATCAATTCGCTCTCGTTCGTGTTCTCCGCCGCGGCCATCTGGCGGATCTCGGTGCCTGGCGGCTTCCGAGCCGTGAGGCGCGCGGGCGCGGCGGTGCGGCCGTGGCACGAGTACCGCGAAGGGCTGGCCTACATGCGGTCAGTCCCGTTGATGATGGGGATCGCCATGATCTCGGTCGGGTGGGCGATGGGCGGTGGCGCCGCGCAGATTCTGTTTGCACTGTTCGGCGAGCAGGTGTTTCATCGCGGGGCCTCGGGAATCGGCTCCATCTGGGGTTTTGCCGGAATCGGCCTGTTGATGGGCGGCGCGCTGGGGCACGTCGCGGGCAAGCGCGTCGGCTTTGCCGGGTATAAGCGGACGGTCACGCTGTCGTACCTTCTGCACGGGGCGGCCTACATGCTGTTCAGCCAGTTGGAATCGTACAGCGCCGCGCTCGTGGCGATGCTGTTCTCGCGTGTGGGTATGGCGGTCACGTCCGTGCTGAACAACTCCCAGTTGCTGCGGCACACATCCGACCAGTACCGCGGCCGCGTGTTCGCCAGCCTGGAATCGCTCCGCTGGTCGGTGATGATCGTATCGATGGCCGCCGCCGGCATCGCGTCGCAGTACGTCAGTCCGCGCACGATCGGCCTGGTAGCCGGCGCATTCGGTACCCTGACCGCGGCGGCCTGGGGCTGGGCGGATTGGCGGGGGCACCTGCCCGAACCCCGCGGCGAGAATGTTCTTGCCTCGAAGAGCCCGGCCAACCCGTAAATGGCCGGCGTTGCGCGTATGTCCGGTCAGGCGGTTTCCGATCGCGGCCTCGCCAGGATGGCCCGCGCGCCCGCGAAAACTTTCTCGCGCAGCGCGGCCGGTTCGATCACTTCCATATCACCGCCGAAGCTGAGGGCGAACTGGACGGCCTCGTCTTCGATATCGAACCGCAGTTTCACCCGCATGCGGTCTCCTTCGGGCTGCTCCTCCTCGAGGCGCCAGCCCCTATACCGGATCCAGCGCATCACGGAGGGGTTCGCGAGAAAGACCGCGTAGTAGCGGGGGAGCTTTTCGCGGAACTCCGCCGCCGACCTCTCCCAAAAAGAGGCGAGGTTGAAGTCCCGCGGGTATAACGCGGGCCGGTCGAGCGCCGCCGCCTCGCGCATCCGCGATACGCGATAGGTACGTGTCTCGCCTTCGACATTGGCGATCAAATACCAGGTGCTTCCCTTGGCGACCAGGCCGAGCGCATGGCCGGTGCGCTCAGCCGGCTCGCAGAGATCGCGAGCATAAAGAAATCGGACCTGTCTGCCGCGCCAGACCGCGTCGAGTAGGACGGGCAGGCACGAGATCGCTTCTACGGGATCCCGCCAGCCGCGCGGGTCGATGAGAATGCGCTGGCGGGCCAGTTCGGCCTGTTCCCGGACGCTCGCCGGGAGTGCTGCCTCGAGCTTGATCATTGCCGCTTCCGATTCCCGCTTGAGCCCCAGGTCCGCCATGAGCCGGGCCGGGCGGGCGAGAAAGAGAGACTGGATCTCGGCCGGACTCAGGCCGGTGAGCCTGGTCTGATAGTCATCGAGCAGCGACCACCCTCCGTCCTTGCCCCGCTCGGAGACGACCGGAATGCCGGAACCGCTAAGGGCGTCCATGTCGCGCAGGATGGTGCGCTGGGAAACCTCGAGACGCACGGCCAGCTCCCGCGCCGTGACGCGGCGGCGGCTCTGCAGCAGAAGCAGAATCGACAGCAGCCGGTCGGCGCGCATGTTGAGACTCTAGCAATTAAATATGACATGAGATGTCATGATTCGGACTGCACACTCATTCGCATGAAGTCTCTAAGAGATCAGGTCGTGCTGGTGGCCGGGGGCAGCCGGGGTGCCGGGCGCGGAATCGCCCTGGCCTGCGGCGAAGCCGGGGCGACGGTTTATGTTGCTGCGCGAAGCTCGAAGAACGGTCCCGCGCCGGCCGACGGCGCCCCCGGCACCGTGGAGGACACCGCCGCGGAGGTGACGGCACGCGGCGGGCATGGAATTCCGGTCTGCGCCGACCTCAGCAGCGAGGAGCAGGTCTCGTCGCTGTTCCGCCGCATCGAGCAGGACTACGGCCGCCTGAACGTTCTCGCCAACGCCGCCTGGGGCCCGAACGTGATGGCGGAATGGTCGAAGCCGTTCTGGGAACTCAGCCCCACAATGTGGCCCGAGACGATTCAGACGGTCGGAGTTTGCTGGCTGACCAGCGTCTATGCCCTCAGGCTGATGGCCAAGGCGAAGCGCGGGCTGATCGCGCACGTGACGGACAATTACCCGGACTCCGATCCGTCCGAGTGGCGCGGTCAGATTCTGCACGACCTGGGACACGAGTGCATCAACCGCCTGGTCTTCGGGATGAGCAAGTATACGAAGAAATACAATGTGTCCGTGGTCGGCCTCAACCCGGGGTTCATGCGGACCGAGCGGGTGCTGATGCATATGAAAACCGACGCGATCAAGAAACAGTTCCGGTTCGACCTGAGCGAAACACCCGAATACATTGGCCGGGCGGTTGTGGCACTGGCTGGAGCCCGGGACGGGATGAAGAAGAACGCGCTGCCTGGTCTTGCGGGTATTCTGGCTTCGCACGCGCTCATCCATGCCGCGGAAGGCGAGTTTTATCGCGCTGCGCTTCGCCGGGCGTGCGAGTGCTGCAGTCTGCCCGAGACGGGAATCCGGGAGCGAGAGTTGATGGCGGAAGCTGCCCGGGCGCTCGGGCGTTCCGCCGGGGACTTGCAGTCCGCGGCCGGGCGGTTTGCGAAGGTCCTCGGGCCGCCCTGGCGTCAGGATGAGAAACTGTCGATGCTGGCTGCGTGGCTGGTCCTGGCGCGGCGCAGTTAACCTGCTGCGCGGACCCAGCCTAGACGCCGCCGGCGACCACATTCATTCCGGAACGGCCCGGTGCTCCGGTTTCGGACAACTCCTGTCGAAACCGGAGATGCCGTACTCGGGTGATTTCGACCAGCGGGCGCCACACGGCATGCACCAGGTGGTGTTTGATGAGCAGCCGCCAAAACCGGTTGGAGCGCTTGTAGAGATACGACATCGCCAGGTAGGGCGCGACCGAGCGCCAGTCCGCGGGCCGCCGCCGCCAGATCGAGGCATGTGAGAAGAGACGCTCATACATCCAGGCGTAACCTTGTTCCAATTCTTCGGGTGTCATGTGTTTCGGACGGAAGACCGCGTGGGCGGTATCGAATAGAGCCCATTCGCGGTGCAGCAACCGCCCCTCAGCCTCCATCTGGCGGAACAGCGGCGTCGCTGGATAGGGGGTAAGGATATGAAACGTCGCGCATTCCAGACGGTTCTCCTCGATCCATTCGACTGTCCGCGCGAATACGTCCTTCCGGTCGTGATCGAACCCCAGTACGAACGATCCGTTCACCTGGATGCCGTTGTCGTGCAGTAAGCGGACCCGGCGTGCGTAGTCGGCGGTCTTCGGCGATTTCTTCCGTGCGTCGAAGAGGTTCTCATCGGTGAGCGACTCGAATCCTACGAATACGCCCGTACATCCCGCGAGCGCCATGGTGCGGATCAAGGCCGGATCGTCGGTAACATCGATCGAGACCGCGGCGCTCCAGATCTTGTTCAGAGGGCGCAGCGTCCGGCACAATTCGCGCAGGTACTCGGGCTTTGATCCCAGGTTGTTGTCGACAAAGACGGCGTAAGGTTGGGAATCCGCCAGAAACTCGGCGGCGATCTGCCCGGGATCCCGCATTCGATACGGGATGTGCAAGCCATCGGTCGCCAGATAACAAAAGCCGCAGCGGTTGTGACAGCCGCGGGTGGCGATCAGACTGGTGGTGGTGAGAAAGCTCTTTCGCGGCAGGATGGAGCGGCGGGGCGCCGGATCCTGGCGATAGTCGGTCTCGTAAGTGGCCGTGTATTTCGGCTGCAAGCGGGACGCCTCAACGTCCGCCAGAATCCGCGGCCAAAGCTGCACGCCATCGCCCACGGCCAGCGAGTCCGCGTAGGGCGCACACTCCTCGGGACAGGAGAGGACGTGCAGTCCGCCCAGTACGACCTTGCTTCCGCGCGTTCGATACCATTGCGCAAGCTCGAACGCCCGCCTGGCAAAGGTCAGGTGGACGGTAATCCCGACTACCTTGGGCATCGGTTCAAAAGGAGGCCGCCCGTCGAGCAGGTTCTCATCCCAGTACTGAAGCCGCCAGTGCGCCGGCGTGGTCGCGGCGAAGCTCGTCAAAGCGAGTGTCGGGGTGAGCACGTGCTTTCCGAAGCTCGCGTTGGGGTCCTTCGGGTAGAAAGGGTTAACCAGGAGCGCATAGCGGGGCTGCACCGGTCCTGTGAGGATTGCGGGATCGAGCAGAGGCGGCCGCGTCATGTCCGGCGGGCACCACCGGCGCCGTGGAGACCGCAACCATGGCTGATTGGCCGCACCCATAGCAGTGACTTTATCATGCAAAGTACTTCATTGCAAGAGGAACCTTCGCGGCCGGTGATCGAATCCCCGCGGGCTTGTCGCGGGCATATAATGATTGCCATGCTCAGAGCGGGGTTAATTGGATGCTGGCTCGCGGTGTCGCTGAGCACAATGGCGCAAACACCGGGCAAGGCCGATTTCACACGGGACATCCAGCCACTGTTTCAAAAGCGCTGCTACATGTGCCACGGGCCGCAGCAGCAGATGAGCGGCCTGCGGTTCGACCAGAAGGAATCCGCGGCGCGCGTCATCCAGCCGGGCAAGAGCGCGGCCAGCCGCCTGATCCAGATGGTCAGCGGGTTGGGGAACAAGGTCATGCCGCCGATCGGACCGCACCTCACCGCGGCCGAGATCGGGATGCTGCGCGCGTGGATCGACGAAGGCGCGCCCTGGGCCGCCGGTGGCGTCCAACCGGCGGTGCACTGGTCCTTCCGGAAGATCGAGCGGCCCGAGCCGCCGGCGGTGCGGGACCGCGCGTGGGTGCGCAATCCGATCGATCAGTTCGTCCTGGCCAAGCTGGACTCCGAGGGTATTGTACCTTCGCCCGAGGCCGGGAAAATCACTCTGATCCGGCGCGTCAGTCTGGACCTGACCGGTCTGCTGCCGACCCCCGGGGAGGTCGACGCGTTCGTGCACGACAACCGCCCCGACGCCTACGACCGTGTGGTGGACCGCCTGCTCGCCTCCCCGCACTACGGCGAAAAGTGGGGCCGCTACTGGCTGGATTTGGCGCGCTATGCGGATAGCGACGGATATGAGAAAGACCGCGCACGCCCCTGGGCGTGGCGCTACCGGCAGTGGGTCATCGACGCGCTGAACCGCGACATGCCCTACGACGAGTTCACCATCGAGCAACTGGCGGGCGACCTGCTGCCGAACCGCACCACCGGCATGCTGGTGGCAACCGGGTTCAACCGCAACACGCTGACCAATCGCGAAGGCGGCACTGATCCCGAGCAGTTCCGCGACGAGCAGGTGCTCGATCGCGCGGCCACGCTCGGCACGGTCTGGCTTGGATTGACGGTGGGCTGTGCGCAATGCCACAACCACAAGTTCGACCCGATCAGCCAGAAGGAGTTCTATCAGCTCACCGCGTTCTTCAACACCCAGGAAGAAGTGACCGTGGCGGCGCCCATGCCCGGCGAACTCGGTCCCTACCTCGAAGCGCGCCCGGCTTATGACAGGAAGCGCGCGGAGCTTCTTGCCGAATACAAGATGCCCCAGGCCGAGGCCGATTGGGAAGACAAGCTGCGCTACGCCGAGCAGCATCCCGGCGAGCACGACGACTGGAGCTTCGCTTACGGCGAGTTCACGCACAACATCGACAGCGCGAAGAAAGTGTTGTTCCTCGACCGGGCGCGCCGCACTGAGTTGCAGGAGCACGCCATGATGGACTACTTCTTGAGCGCGTGCGGCAACCTTTATCCGAAGCAACACTGCAAAGGCCTGCAGGTGGGCGAAGTCCGAAGCAAGCTGAATGAATTGAACGATACGCTTCCTCCCTTCAGCTATGCCCCCGTGCTGGTGGAAAACGACACTCCGCCCAAGACGTATATCCATATCAAGGGCGATTGGCGAGAGCACGGCGAAGAGGTGCAGCCCGGCACGCCTGCCGTGCTGCCTCCGCTGCCGGCCGGTGTGAAGCCTACCAGGCTCGTGCTGGCCCGCTGGCTGGTTTCGCCCGATAACCCGCTGACGTCGCGCGTCGCCGTGAACCGGATCTGGCAGGAGCTGTTCGGGCGCGGCATCGTCAAGACCTCGGAAGATTTCGGCACGCAGGGCGACGAGCCGACCCATCCCCAGTTGCTCGACTGGCTCGCCAGCGAGTACATGGCGCGCGGCTGGAGCACCAAGCAGATGATCCGGCTGATCGTGACTTCGTCGACCTACCGGCAATCGTCGAAGGCGCGGCCGGACGTGGCGGAGCGCGACCCCGAAAATGCGCTGCTCTCCCGGCAGTCGCGGGTGCGGCTGCCGGCCGAGCTGATCCGCGATGAGACGCTCGAATCCGCTGGCCTGCTCGACCCCCGCGTCGGCGGACCGAGCGTGCGGCCTCCGCAGCCCAAGGGAGTCGCCGAGCTTTCTTATGCCGGCTCGGTGAAGTGGCACGAATCCACCGGTGCGGACCGCTACCGCCGGGGCATGTACATTCTTTTCCAGCGCACCGTACCCTACCCGATGCTCGTGAATTTCGACGAGCCGAGTTCGGATCTCTCGTGCACCCGGCGCGAGCGTACCAATACGCCGCTGCAGGCGCTGAACCTCTTGAATGACCCGGTATTCTTCGAGGCGGCGCAGGGCCTGGCCTATCGCATCATGCGGGAAGCGGGCGGCGGTTTCGGCGACCGTCTGAATTTCGCCTACCGGGTAACGGTGGGCCGCGAGCCATCGGCGCACGAGGCCGAACGTCTTGGCAAATACTACGACGACACCTTGAAAGAGTTGCAAGGCAATGAGAAGACCGTGGCGGAGCTGTTTCCCAACCGCCTGGAGGGCGTGCCGCAGGCCCAGGCGGCGGCATGGGTGGAGTTGAGCCGTGTGCTGCTCAACCTGGACGAGTTCATCACGAGGGAATAAGGCAATGGATCGCGAGGAGTTCCGCAGAATTCAAACCCGCCGCAGCTTCTTTCAGGAGTGCGCCGGCGGAATCGGCATCATGGCGCTGGCGCAGTTGTTGGAAAGAGACGGTTACGGCGCGGTACCCAATATGAACCCGCTGGCGCCGAAGAAGCCCAACTTCCCGGCCAAGGCCAAGAGCGTCATCTTCATGTTCATGGAGGGCGGCCCCAGCCAGCTCGACCTCTTCGACCCGAAGCCGGAGCTTGCGAAGTGGAACGGCAAGCCGCTGCCGCCCTCGATGACCAAGGACCTGCGGCTGGCCTTCACCAAGCCGAACGCCGCGGTGCTGGCCAGCCCGCGGACTTTCCAGAAGTACGGGCAGAGCGGCATTGAATACTCCGACTACATACCGCACATCGGCTCCTGCGCCGACGACATCTGCCTGGTACGGTCCATGTACACGGATGCGTTCAACCATCACCCCGGACAGTTGCTGCTCTTCGGCGGCAGCATTCAGGTGGGGCGCCCGACCATGGGCGCGTGGGTGCTGTACGGCCTGGGCAGCGAGTCGCAGAACCTGCCCGGCTTCGTGGTGCTGAGCTCCGGCGTGGGGACCAGCGGCGGAACCTCCAACTGGTCGAGCGGATTCTTGCCGTCGACCTATCAGGGGGTGGTCTTCCGCAGCTCGGGCGACCCGGTGCTATACCTTTCGAACCCCGAGGGCGTGACCCGCGACATGCAGCGCGCCGGCCTCGACGCGCTGAAAGACCTGAACGAAGCGCACTACGCCGATACCGGGGATATCGAGATCGCGTCGCGGATATCCTCCTACGAGCTGGCATTCCGCATGCAGTCCGCCGCGCCCGAGTTGCTCGACTTTTCCAAGGAATCGCCCGAGACGCTCGAAATGTATGGCGTGAACCAGGACCCGACCCGCCATTTCGCCACCAACTGCCTGCTGGCTCGCCGCATGGTCGAGCGCGGTGTGCGCTTCATCATGCTCAACCACGCCAGTTGGGACGACCACACCGATCTGAACCGCAAACTGAAGAAGAACTGCGACATCGCCGACAAGCCGACCGCGGCATTAATAAAGGATCTGAAGCAGCGCGGCCTGCTCGACAGCACGCTGGTCGTCTGGGGCGGCGAGTTCGGCCGCACGCCCATGGTGGAAATTCGCGATCCGCGCGACGTCAACAACGCCGGCCGCGACCACCACCCGCTGGCCTACAGCCTGATGCTCGCCGGCGGCGGCATCAAGGGTGGCCAGGTAATCGGCAAGACCGACGACCTGTGTATGAACATCACCGAGGACAAGACTCACGTGCACGACCTGCAGGCGACGCTTCTCTACTGCCTTGGGATGGACCACACGCGCCTGACCTACCGCCACATGGGCCGTGATTTCCGGCTGACCGACGTTGCCGGGAACGTCGTAAAGAAGATGGTGGCCTAGCGCAGCGTCACGGTCGTCTCGCCCGGCTTCAGACCCGCCGCGGACGCCCGCACGGTAACGGATCCTCCTCCGGGCCGGCGCACCACGGCCAGAATGCGCCCCTGGTATGCTTTGCGGCTGCCGGCGTGGACCGGGCTGACATCCCGCAGATCGGCATTGTCTACGGCCACCAGCTCGCCGCCGGTGACCTGCACTTCGATGTCATTCGTCGCGCGATATACGCGGCGGCCGGCGGCGTCGACCGCGCGGATTTCGATGTGCGAGGGGTCGACCGCATCCGGCACCAGTTGCAGGGCTGCGGGTTCGCCCGTTGTGGCGAGTTCGAAGCGCGCGGCTTCAGAGCCGCCGCGTTTCGCCACCGCGCGGAGCACGCCGGGTTCGTTCTGCACGTCCCATCGAAGAACCGGCTCGGCACGGTCGGTCACGGCCTTTTCGCCCAGCGAGCGGCCGTTCAGGAAGAGTTCGACCGTATCGCAGTTGGTGTAGACCACCACCGGGAGAGTGGGACGCGAATCGCCCTGCCAGTTCCAGTGCTCTACGGCCGTGCGGCCTTGCTGGACGGCTGCGTAGACCATCGGCGTATCGCTCCACATGGCCGCACGCAGGTAGGCTTGCGGTTTGGGAAAGCCGCACAGATCGAACAGTCCGGAGGCGCTGCCCCGTATCGGATACCGTCCGGCCTCTCCGAGAAAGTCCACGCCGGTCCACAGGAACTGGCCGAGCACCCAGGGGTTGGCTGCAACCGGGCGCCAGGCTGCGGGCGAAATGGAGTTCTCGCTTCCGAGAATGATGCGCTCGGGATAGGCGGCGTGATCGCGCTCGTAAAACTGCTCCAGGTAGTTGTAACCGGTGACGTCGAGCAGCGACGCGAGGCCCGTTGCATTGGACGCGTTGATGTCGGCCAGCGCCTGCGTCACCGGCCGCGTTCCATCCAGGCCCTTGACGGCCGCGATCAGGCCGCGTGCGATCGAAGGCAGCACGTCGCCGTCGAGCATGCCGGGCTTCAAGCCGTCGCGCCCGCTCGGATGGCCGAACGGGTCGCCGGGGTAATCGATCTCGTTGCCGATGCTCCACATCACGACCGAAGGGTGGTTGCGGTCGCGGCGAACCATGTCCTCGATGTCGCGCGTGGACCACTCGGCAAACGCTTCGTGATAGCCGTCCAGCCCGGGTTTGCCGACGTTGCGGCCCTGAATCCACTTCTTCTTGCCGGCGGTCCACTCGTCGAAGGCCTCATCCATCACCAACAGGCCCAGGCGGTCGCACAGGTCGTACAGTTCCGGGGCCATGGGGTTGTGCGAACAGCGGATGGCGTTGACCCCGATGGCCTTCAGGGCGCGCAGCCGCCGTTCGAGCGCCGCTTCGGAGAATGCCGCGCCCAGTGCGCCGAGATCGTGGTGGATGCACACGCCCTTGAATTTCTCGGGCCGGCCGTTCAGGAAGAAGCCGCGATCCGCGTCGAAGCGAATCGTGCGGACTCCGAAGGGTGTGCGGTACTCGTCGGCCAGCTTCCCTCCGACGAAAACGCGGGTCACCGCCGTATACAGATAAGGATCGTCCAGGGACCAAAGCCGCGGCTTCGCGAGCGGCCCCTGAAGCGCGAAGCGATGAGTGGCGCCCGCCGGGACCTGGGCCTGGGCAGCCACCGGGGCGCCGCCCTCGGCGAGCGTCGTCTCGACCCGAACCGCGGCCGCCACCGCCGACTGGTTCACGACGGTGGTTTCGATCGAAACCAGGGCTTCGGTAGGCCGCACCTCGGGGGTGTACAAAAAGGTACCCCAATGATCCACGTGAACCGGGGCAGTGATGGTCATCCACACGTGCCGGTAGATACCGGATCCCGTGTACCAGCGTGAGTCGGCAATCTGGCTGTGGTCCACTCGCACCGCGAGCACATTTGGCTTCGTTCCGTAAGTGACCCAGGGGGTAAGATCATATTCGAACGACGAGTAGCCGTAGGGCCGGTGCCCAAGGTGGTGGCCGTTGATCCAGACATCGCTATCGCGGTAAACACCGTCGAATTCCACGAAGATCCGCCGCCCGGCGAGGTTTGAGGCGAGCGGGAACTCTTTTCGATACCAGCCGATACCGCCGGGGAGGTAGCCGGTTCCGCTGGCGTTTTCGGGGCTGTAGGGACCTTCGATCGACCAGTCGTGCGGCAAATCGAGCCGTCGCCAGTCGCGGTCCGGGAACGCCGGTCGTTCAGCGCCGCTGGCTTCACCCCGGTGAAATCTCCAGTTCCGGTCGAAGTTCAACCGCTCGCGGGGCTGAGCGCCCAGTGCCGCCACGGTCAGGGCAACCGCCAGTAAAGCCTTTGTAGTCATGAGAACCAAGATAGTCGCACATCGCGTGGCGGGTGGAAACCGGCTGCGCGTCATGCGCACCACTCCCCAGTTGCACTCTTGGCCACACTTCGGTTAATATTGAAGAGTTTCGCGAGAGCAAGCTTTCTACTCCTGTGCTACCACTCGTCTGTAACGAGTCCGGCCGGGGGTGAGGCCCCGAGGTTTCACCGGTTACGCCGAATGGAACATGGGCCTGTCCAAAGAAGCAAGGTAATCCTCGCTGGTTGCGACCTGGAGATTTTCTGGGATCCCCTTGTGGGAACCCGGTCGTTTAGGTGGATTTCACCACTTTTAAGATTTAAATCGCGAAGAGGAAATTCGTGCCGACGTTTAACCAACTTGTGCGTAGAGGGCGCAAGCCGCCACGCTGGAAGACCTCCAGCCCGGCGCTCAATAGCTGCCCCCAGAAGCGTGGAGTTTGCACGCGCGTTTACACCTCCACCCCCAAGAAGCCGAATTCGGCGCTGCGAAAAGTAGCGCGCGTCCGGCTGACGAACGGGATCGAAGTCACTACCTATATCCCGGGGGTCGGGCACAACCTGCAGGAGCACTCCATTGTGCTGATCCGCGGGGGCCGCGTGAAGGACCTTCCGGGCGTGCGCTACCACGTGATTCGCGGCGCGCTGGATACCGCCGGGGTGGCAAACCGCCGGCAGGGCAGGTCGAAATACGGGGCCAAGAGGCCGAAGTCTTAGGGTAACGTATGCCACGTAGAAGAAGAGCCGTTGTTCGTGAAATAGTGCCGGATCCGGTCTACAATTCCTCCCTGGTCGAGAAGTTTGTCAACTCGATGATGTGGGAGGGGAAAAAGAATACCGCCCAGGGCATCTTCTATGACGCCATGGATAAACTCCGGGAGCGCACCGGCGACGATCCGCTGAAGGCCTTCAAGAAAGCGGTCGAAAACGCCAAGCCCCTGCTCGAGGTGAAGACGCGGCGTGTGGGCGGCGCGAACTACCAGGTGCCGATCGAGGTGCCGCAGAACCGGCGGACTTCGCTCGCCATGCGCTGGATCATCGGGAACGCGCGGACGCGTCCCGAGAAGGGCATGGCGGAAAAGCTGGCTAATGAACTGAACGACGCGGCCAACCTGAGGGGCGGCGCGATCAAGAAGAGAGACGATGTGCACCGCATGGCCGAGGCCAACAAGGCCTTTGCGCACTACCGGTGGTAATTTCCGAGGAATAGAGGAGCAAAGGTTTTGCCTAGAACGGTCCCGCTCGAAAGGATGAGGAACATCGGCATCGCCGCACATATCGATGCCGGTAAAACCACCACCACTGAGCGCATCTTGTATTACACGGGACGAACGCACAAGCTGGGCGAGGTCCATGAGGGCACTGCCACCATGGACTGGATGGAGCAGGAGCAGGAGCGCGGCATCACCATCACCTCGGCGGCCACGACCTGCGAGTGGCGCGACATTCAGATCAACATCATCGATACCCCGGGTCACGTGGACTTCACGGCCGAAGTGGAACGCAGTCTTCGCGTGCTGGACGGCGCGGTGGCAGTGTTCGACGCCGTTGCCGGCGTTCAGCCGCAGTCCGAGACCGTGTGGCGGCAGGCCGACAAGTACGACGTCCCGCGTATCTGCTTCATCAACAAGATGGACCGCGTGGGCGCGGATTTTTATCACTCGGTCGATACCATTGTGGAGCGGCTGAAGTGCCGGCCGGTTCCGATCCAGCTTCCCATCGGCGCCGAAGATCAGTTCAAAGGCGTGGTGGACCTGGTGGAGATGAAGGCCGTCGTCTGGCGCGACGAGACGCTGGGATCCCAGTTCGACGTGACCGAGATTCCCGCGGACCTGCTGGAAAAGGCCAAGGAATACCGCGAGAAGATGATCGAGGTGATCTCCGAGTTCGACGACCAGTTGTTCGAGAAATTCATCGAGGGACACGGCGTCTCGAATGACGAGATCCGGGCCGGGATTCGCAAGGCGACCATCGGGCTGAAGATCTTCCCGGTGATCTGCGGCACGGCTTTTAAGAACAAGGGCGTCCAGACCATGCTCGACGCCGTGGTCGATTACCTTCCTTCGCCTCTCGATGTTCCGCCGGTGGAAGGCACGGATATCGATGATCCGGAAAAGACGCTGACCCGCAAATCTTCCGACCGCGAGCCGTTCTCGGCTTTGGTGTTCAAGATCATGACCGACCCGTACGTCGGCCAGTTGGCGTTCTTCCGGGTTTATTCGGGAACGCTGAAATCCGGCGACTCGGTGTACAACGTGGCGAAAGGACGGAAAGAGCGGATCGGGCGCCTTCTCCGCATGCACGCCAACAAGCGCGAAGAGATCCAGGAAATCCTGGCGGGCGATATCTGCGCCGCGGTTGGGCTGAAGACGGTTTCGACCGGCGACACGATCTGCGACGACCAGCACCCCATCGTGCTCGAATCGATCGACTTCCCGACCCCGGTGATCCAGTTGGCCGTCGAACCCAAGACGAAGGCCGACCAGGAGAAGCTGGGCCTGGCGATTCAGAAGCTGGCGCAGGAAGACCCCACGTTCCGCGTCAATACCGATCCCGAGACCGGGCAGACCATTCTTTCGGGAATGGGCGAACTGCACCTCGAGATCATCGTGGACCGCATGATGCGCGAGTTCGGCGTGGGCGCTAATGTGGGCAAGCCGCAGGTGGCGTACCGCGAAACCATCCGCAAGAAGGCGGAAGCCGAAGGCCGGCACGTGCGGCAATCGGGCGGCCGCGGCCAGTACGGCCACGTCAAGATTCGCGTCGAACCGCTGCCAGCCGGCACCGGGTTTGAGTTCGTCAACGAAGTGTACGGCGGCACGGTTCCGAAGGAATACATCAACCCGACCGAAGTCGGGATCAAGGAAGCGCTGGAAGGCGGTATCCTGGCGGGCTTCCCGATGTCCGACCTCAAGGTGACCCTGTACGACGGCAGCTATCACGAGGTGGACTCCTCGGAAATGGCCTTCAAGATCGCGGGCTCGCTGGCGATCAAGGAAGCGGCCAAGAGAGCCAAGCCGGTCCTGCTGGAGCCGATCATGTCGGTCGAGGTTGTGGTACCGGAACAGTACATGGGCGACGTCATCGGCGATCTGAACTCCCGCCGCGGGCGCATCGAGGGGATGCAACTGCGGGGAACCACCCAGATCATCAAGTCGATGGTGCCGCTTTCGGAAATGTTCGGCTATGCGACCGAGCTCCGTTCCCGGACGCAGGGCCGCGGCAGTTTCACAATGCACTTCGGGAAGTACGAAGAAGTGCCGGGCGGTCTCGCCGAAGAGATCGTAAATAAGGTCCAGGGCAAGATTACGAGATAAGGAGACAGGTTTTTTCTTATGGCAAAGGAAAAATTCGACCGCACGAAGCCGCACGTAAACATCGGGACGATCGGGCACATCGATCACGGCAAGACCACCCTGACGGCGGCGATCACGAAGGTGCTGGCCAAGCACAATCCGAAGGTAAAGTTCCGGAGCTTCGATTCGATCGACAACGCGCCGGAAGAAAAAGCCCGCGGGATCACGATCGCGGTGGCGCACATCGAGTACGAAACGGCCAACCGGCACTACGCCCACGTGGATTGCCCGGGCCACGCCGATTACATCAAGAACATGATCACCGGAGCGGCGCAGATGGATGGCGCCATCCTGGTGGTGGCGGCGACCGACGGCCCCATGCCGCAGACCCGCGAGCACGTGCTGCTGGCGCGGCAGGTGGGTGTGCCGTTCATCGTGGTGGCCATGAACAAGGTCGACATGGTGGACGATCCGGAGCTGCTCGACCTGGTGGAGCTGGAAGTGCGCGAGCTGCTGAAGAGCTACCAGTTTCCGGGCGACGATCTGCCGGTGGTGCGGGTTTCGGCGCTGGGCGCCTTGAACGGCGAGCCGCAGTGGGAAAAGACGGTGGACGAGCTGATGGAGGCGGTGGACAACTACATTCCGCTGCCGCAGCGCGTGACCGACAAGCCGTTCCTGATGCCGATCGAAGACATCTTCTCGATTCAGGGCCGGGGGACGGTGGTGACGGGCCGCATCGAGCGAGGGATCTGCAAGGTCGGCGAGGACATGGAAATCGTCGGCTTCCGCGACACGCGCAAGACGGTGGTGACGGGCGTGGAGATGTTCAAGAAGCTGCTCGACGAAGGCCGTGCGGGCGACAACGTGGGCCTGCTGCTGCGCGGTGTGGATAAGGACGACGTGGAGCGCGGGCAGGTGATCGCCAAGCCGGGAACGATCACGCCGCACACGCAGTTCAAGGGCGAAGTATACGTATTGAGCAAGGAAGAGGGCGGACGGCACACGCCGTTCTTCAAGGGCTACCGGCCGCAGTTCTACTTCCGCACGACGGACGTGACGGGGGTGGCACAGCTGCCGGAAGGCACCGAGATGGTGATGCCCGGGGACAACGTGAATCTTTTCGTAGAGCTGATTACGCCGATCGCCATGGACAAGGGGCTGCGCTTCGCGATTCGCGAGGGCGGCCGCACGGTGGGCGCCGGCACGGTGACCGAGATCATTAAGTAGGCTGCAATGGCGCTTAGAGAACGAATTCGCATCCGTTTGAAGGCATACGATCACCGGGTGCTCGATCAGTCGACGACGGAGATTGTGGATACCGCGAAGCGGACCGGCGCAACGGTGGCCGGCCCGATTCCGCTGCCCACGTCCCGAAGTATCACGACGGTGTTGCGCTCGCCGCATGTGGATAAGAAATCGCGGGAGCAATTTGAAATCCGGACGCACAAACGGCTGTTGGACATTCTGGAGCCGACCCAGCAGACGGTAGACGCGCTGATGAAGCTCGATCTGCCCGCGGGTGTGGATGTCGAGATCAAGGCGTTCGGGAAATGAAATTCCACCGCCGGGACGCAGAGACGCCGGGAAAGCCAGTATCGGTGTTCTCGGCGGCTCCGCGTCCCGGCGGTGAATAAGGATTTTAACGATGAGTCCAGGAATCCTTGGCAAAAAGATTGGAATGTCGCAGATGTTCCGGCCAGACGGCCAGGCCGTGCCGGTCACCCTGCTCAAGGCGGGTCCGTGCATGGTGGTGCAGCGCAAGACGCCCACCTCCGACGGCTACGATGCGGTGCAGATCGGGTTTGGTGGAGTTCGTCAAGCCGCAGCGCATCAACAAGCCGGCCACGGGCCACCTCAAGAAAGCCGGCGCGGAAGGCGCGAAGTTCCTGCGCGAGTTCACTCTCGGCCCCGGCGACGACGACCTGAAGCCGGGCGATAAAGTCCTGGTGGATCAGTTCAAGCCCAAGGACAAGGTGGACGTGATCGGCGATCAGCAAGGGCCGCGGTTTCGCGGGCCTGGTGAAGCGCCATCACTTCGGCGGCGGCGCGGCTACCCACGGCTCGATGTTCCACCGCGCTCCAGGCTCGATCGGCGCTTCCAGCTTCCCGTCGCGCGTGCTTCCCGGCATGCGCATGGCGGGGCAGATGGGCCATTCGCGGGTCACGGTCCGCAACCTCGAGGTAATCGACGTGGATACCGAGGACAACGTGCTGGTGGTGAAGGGCGCGGTCCCCGGGCCGAATGGCGGATACGTCGTGGTTCGGAGGTCGAAGAGGTAACTGCCATGCCGACAGTCGACGTAGTGGATTTAAACAATCAGAAAGTCGGCCAGATCGATCTGGCCGACGAGGTCTTCGGCGCCGAGGTCAACGAAGCGCTGCTGTACGAGGCCGTCCGGCAGTATCAGGCGGGCATGCGCGCAGGCACCCACAAGACCAAGGTTCGCTCCGAAGTAGCCGGTTCCGGTAAGAAGCTGTGGAAACAGAAGGGAACGGGCCGGGCGCGCATGGGTTCGATTCGCTCGCCGCATCTGGCGCCACGGCGGCACGGTACACGGGCCGCAGCCCCGCGATTACAGCTACAAGCTGCCGCGCAAGATGGTGCTCGGCGCCCTGCGCTCGGCGCTTTCCGCCAAGGTGCGGGATGGCGAGCTGAAAGTCGTGCAGGCGTTCAGCTTCGCCGACCACAAGACCAAGAACGCGATGGGCGCGCTGGCCAGGCTGGAAGCGGGCCGCACGGTGCTGGTGGTGGATAACGGCGAGAACCGCAACCTTGCCCTGGGCGATTCGCAACCTGCAGGGCGTCACGCTGATGCCCACCCGCGACGTCAATCGCCTACCACCTGCTGGGCCACCACAGCGTGCTGATGAGCGAAGCCGCGGCGCGCAAGTTCTCGGAGGCACTCGCGAAATGAACCACTACGAAGTGATTCGCCGCCCGCTTGTGACCGAGAAGGGCGTGGAAAAGAAAGACAACGAGCGCACGCTGTGTTTCGAGGTGGCGCTCGACGCGAATAAGACGCAGGTAAAGTCCGCCGTGGAGAAGCTGTTCAAGGTGAAAGTGGCGGAGGTCCGCACGGCGACCTTCGAAGGAAAGCTGCGGCGCCGCGGCCGGTTCGCCGGGCTATCGCCCCGAGTGGAAGAAGGCCTACGTCAAGCTGAAGGCAGGGCGAGAAGGTTCCGGACTTCGCGGAGATTTAACCGATGCCGATCAAGACTTACAGACCCGTAACGCCGACGCGGCGGTTCCAGACGGTCGTTTCGCGGGCAGACATCACGAAGGACACCCCCGAAAAGTCGCTGGTCGAACCGAAACAGCGGACGGGCGGGCGCAACAGCATCGGGCGCATCACCTCGCGGTTCATCGGCGGGGGCGCGAAGAAGGCCTATCGCGTCGTCGATTTCAAGCGCGATAAAGCGGGCATTCCGGCGGTGGTTGCGGCCATCGAATACGATCCGAACCGGTCGGCGCGCATCGCGCTGCTGAACTACGCGGACGGCGAGAAGCGCTACATCATCCAGCCGGACGGACTGAAGGTCGGGCAGAAGGTGATGTCCGGGCCCGAGGCCGACATCCTGCTGGGCAACGCGCTGCCGCTGAAGAACATGCCCGCCGGCACGATCGTGCACAACATCGAGCTGAAGCCGGGCAAGGGCGCGCAGATGGCGCGTTCGGCGGGTTCCCAGGCGCAGTTGATCTCGAAGGAAGGCGGGCTGGCGCTGTTGAAACTGCCCTCGGGCGAAGTGCGGCGCGTGCCGCTCGAGTGCATGGCCACGGTCGGGCAAGTGGGCAACGTGGATCACGAGAACGTTTCGCTGGGCAAGGCCGGGCGGACGCGGTGGCTGGGCAAACGCCCGCACAACCGCGGTGTCACCATGAATCCGGTGGATCACCCGCACGGCGGCGGCGAGGGCAAGACGTCGGGCGGCCGTCACCCGGTGACCCCGTGGGGCCAGCCCACGCGCGGTTTCAAGACGCGCAACAACAAGCGCACCGACAAGTGGATCGTCACCCGAAAGAGCAAAAAGAGGTAAGCGCACATGGGTCGTTCAGTCAAGAAGGGACCGTTTACCGATACTCACCTGGAAGCCAAGGTGGCCGTGTTGAGCGCGGCCAACGAGAAGAAGGTCGTCCGCACCTGGTCGCGGCGCTCCACCATTCTTCCGGAGTTCGTCGGACACACCATCGCGGTTCACAACGGGAAAAAGTTCATTCCGGTGTATATCACCGAAAACATGGTCGGCCACAAGCTGGGCGAGTTTTCGCCCACGCGGACGTTCAAAGGCCACTCGGTGAAGGCGGCCACCGAGAAGTCGTCCAAGCCGGCATAAGAGGGAAGCCATGCAAGCGAAAAAGTCAAAGCGGAAGCACGATATATCCGGGTCTCCCCGCAGAAGGCGCGGCTGGTGGTGGACCTGATCCGCGGCCAGCAGGCGGGGGCGGCGCTGACCACGCTGCGGACCACCAACAAGCGGATCGCGCCGGCGGTGGAGAAGGTTCTGCAGTCGGCCATCGCCAATGCGCAGAACAAGTCCGAAGACGTGGATGTGGACCGGTTGTTTGTTTCCGAGGCGTACGTGAACGAAGGGCCGCGGATGAAGCGGGTGCGGCCGGCTCCGATGGGCCGCGCCTACCGGTACCAGCGCCGATTGGCACATATCGTCATCAAGGTGACGGAGAAAGAAGCATAGATGGGACAGAAAGTTCATCCGTACGGTTTCCGGCTGGGCTTCAACAAGCCGTGGCGGTCGCGCTGGTTCGCCAAGCAGGGCTATGCCAAGCTGCTGCAGGAAGACCTGGAATTAAAGGAAGCGCTGCACGCCCGCCTCAAGTCCGCCGGAGTCAGCTCGATCGAAGTCGACCGGCCGGGCAACAAACTGCGGGTCACCATTCGCACGTCGCGGCCCGGCATCATCATCGGCCGCAAAGGCGCCGAGATCGAAAAGCTCAAGCAGGACATGGCCCGGAAGACCAAGCGCGAGGTTTTCGTCGATATTCAGGAAGTGCATAAGCCCGAACTCGATGCACAGCTCGTATGCGAATCGATCGGGCTGCAACTCGAAAAGCGCGTGGCGTTTCGCCGCGCCATGCGCAAGGCCGTCGATTCGGCGCTGCGTTTCGGCTGCAAAGGGATCAAGGTGCGGGTTTCCGGGCGCCTGAACGGCGCCGAAATCGCGCGCAGCGAATGGTACCTGCAGGGGCAGCTTCCGCTTCACACCCTGCGTGCCGATATCGATTACGGCTTCGCCGAAGCCCACACCACCTATGGCGTGATCGGCATCAAGACCTGGATCTATAAGGGCGAGATTCTTGACCTGACCAAGCGCCGCGGCGGCCTGCTCCCCGAGCCGGAGCCGCGCCGCGACTCGCGCGACCGCCGGGATCGTGACCGCGACCGCGGACCGCGCCGTGACCGCGGGGAGCGCCAACCGCCCCCGCCTCCGGTAGCCGCCGCACCCGAGCCCACCGGCCCGGCGATTCAGACGCCGCCGGCGGACCTGCCGCGTCCGGCAGCCCGTCCCACCGCGCCGATTCTGCCGCCGCTGATGTCCCCGCAGCAGCCTTCCTGGAAGCAGGAAGCGCGCCACGAACCGGAAGCCGAACCGAAAACCGAACCGAAGCCCCCCGCGAGCGAGACTCCGGAAGGCGGCGAGAAGCAGTAAGGAATTGAGGGCAAACCGCCATGATGATGCCAAAGAAGGTTAAATTCAGGAAGCAGCAGCGCGGGCGCATGGCCGGCAAGGCATGGCGCGGTTCGTCGATCTCCTTCGGCGAATTCGGGCTCAAGGCCATGGAGTGCGGCTGGATCACGGACCGGCAGATCGAAGCCGCCCGTGTTGCCATGACTCGCTCCATCAAGCGCGGCGGCAAGGTATGGATCCGGCTCTTCCCCGATAAGCCGATCACCAAGAAGCCCGCCGAGACCCGAATGGGTAAAGGCAAGGGCGCTCCGGAGCAGTGGGTCGCGGTAATCCGTCCGGGAAAGATTCTGTTCGAGATGGAGGGAGTGGACAAGACCACCGCCGCCGCAGCCATGCGGCTGGCCGCCCACAAGCTCGCGATCAAGACCAGGTTTATCAGCCGGGACGAGGCGGAGTAACGAATTATGAAATCGCAAAAAGTTCGCGATCTCGACGACAACGAATTACGAAACCAGTTGCGTGAAATGGATGAGAAGTTGTTCCGTCTCCACTTTCAAATGTCCATGGGACAGTTTGACGGCCTGAAGAACGTTCGCGCAATGAAGAAGACTCGTGCCCGCATCTACACCATCCTGCGGGAGAGGGAACTGGCTGGAGCGAAGAAATAAAATGGCCGAGAGACAAGCCACGCAGGGATTCAAGAACGAGAAAGTCGGCGAGGTCGTTTCGACCAAGATGCAGAAGACCATCGTGGTCGAAGTGAGCCGCCGCGTCCCGCACCCGCTGTACAAGCGAATCATCGGCAAGCGGAAGAAGTTCTACGCCCACGACGAAGAGGGCCGGGCCAAAACAGGCGACGTCGTGCGGATCATCGAGTGCCGCCCGCTCAGCAAGCTGAAGCGGTGGCGCCTGGCGGAAATCGTGCGGCGGGCTGCCCAGGTAGGCGCGCAGCCGAAGGATTTGGACGTCAAAGCGTAAGTGGGTTTTTTTGCCGCTGGGATGCCGGGAGATGGTTCTGGTTCGACCCGGGTGTCCGGGCGGTGAATGAGGAGCTTTTATGATTGGAATGCGAACAATTCTCGAGGTTGCCGATAACAGCGGCGCGCGGAAGCTCTCCTGCATCCTGCCGCGCGGCGGCGACCTCGGACTGCGCGCCGGGCTGGGCGACGTGATTACCGCCAGCGTAAAAGAGGCTGCGCCCGATTCGAACATCAAGAAGGGGAAAGTGGTGCGCTGCGTGATCGTGCGCATGCGCAAGGAGACGCGGCGCCGGGACGGCACCTACATCCGGTTCGATTCCAACGCCGCGGTATTGATCAACGATGTAGGCGAGCCGGTCGGCACCCGCGTCTTCGGACCGGTCGCGCGGGAACTGCGCGACAAGAAGTTCATGAAGATCGTTTCCCTGGCTCCCGAGGTAATCTGATGGCACTGGCAAAGAGGAAACCGGCCGAGCCGGTTCGGATGGATCTCAAGAAAGACGACACCGTGAAGGTGCTCTCCGGCCGCGATAAGGGCAAGACCGGGCGCGTGCTTCGCGTGGACCGCGAAACCGGCAAGGTCCTGGTGGAGCACGTAATGATGATCAAGCGGCACACCCGCCCCAACCCGGCTCAGCAGATCAAGGGCGGCATTGCCGAGCGCGAAAGCCCGATCCCGGCGTCCAACGTCATGGTCGTGTGCCCGAGCTGCGACAAGGCCGTGCGCATGGCCCATCATGTGGACCTTCTGGCGGGCGGTAAGAGCCGGAGCACCAGGATCTGCCGCAAGTGCGGGCAGACGCTCGACAGGAAGTGAGGCTGAGGATTCCATGGCAGCACGTTTGAGAGAGCATTATCAGAAGAAAGTGGTTCCGGCGCTGACCAAAGAGTTCGGCTATAAGAACGTCATGGCCGTGCCGAAGATCGAGAAGATCTCGATCAATATCGGCCTGGGCGAAGCGACGCAGAACGCCAAGCTGATGGATGGCGCGGTGAACGAACTGGCGCAGATTGCCGGGCAGAAGCCGGTCATCACCAAGGCCACCAAGTCGATTGCCGCGTTCAAGCTGCGCGAAGGCATGTCGATCGGCTGCATGGTCACGCTGCGCGGCGACCGCATGTACGAATTTTTCGACCGGCTGGTGAATGTGGCGCTGCCCCGCGTGCGCGACTTCCGCGGCGTATCCACCAAGTCGTTCGACGGACGCGGCAACTACACCCTGGGCGTGAAGGACCAGTTGATCTTTCCGGAGATCGACTACGCCAAGGTGGAGAAGACCAAGGGTATGAACATCTCCATTACCACCACGGCACGCACCGATGCGGAGGGCGTGGCGCTGCTCAAGCAGATGGGGATGCCGTTCCGGCAGTAAAGGAAAGAGACGAACAGAATGGCCACTACCGCCAAGATCGCGAAAGACCAGAAACTGGAAAAGGCCCGGAAGGCGAAGACGCCCAAGCTGCAATGCCGGCATCGCAACCGCTGCTGGCGCTGCGGGCGCCCGCGCGCTTTTCTGCGCAAGTTCGGCGTGTGCCGCCTGTGCTTCCGCCAGCTCGCCCTGAACGGCGAGATTCCCGGCGTGATCAAGGCGAGCTGGTAGGAAGAGATGCGACGTCCGCAAGCTCCGCCAACGGAGCGGAAAGCCCGGACGAAGGGGAAGTAGGAGAACTATGACGAGTGATCCCATTGCCGACATGCTGACTCGCGTGCGCAACGCGATCCAGGCCCGCCACCCCAAGGTGGACGTGCCGGCTTCCAAGCTGAAGACCGAAATCGCGCGCATTTTGAAGGAAGAGGGCTACATCACCAACTTCAAAGTGGCGGAAGAAGGCCCGAAGAAGACCATCAAGATCTACCTGAAGTACAGTGCAGCTAACGCACCGGTGATTTCGGCGATCGAGCGTGTGTCGCGGCCGGGCTGCCGGGTGTACGTCGGGCAGACCGATATCCCGCGCGTGCTGGGCGGCCTGGGCATCAACATCCTGACGACGCCGCGCGGTGTGATGACCGGGCGGGACGCGCACAAGGAACACGTGGGCGGGGAAATCCTCTGCCGGGTTTGGTGAGAATATGTCGAGAATTGGCAAGAAGCCGATCCCGCTGCCGAGCGGCGTGAAAGTGCAGATCGGCGAGCAACTGGAAGTGACGGGCCCCAAGGGCAAACTGACGGTTCCGATTCCGCAGGGCGTCACGATCGAGAAAGTGGACAGCCGCCTGGAAGTGAAGCGTGCGTCGGACGACTACGCGGCGCTGCACGGCTTGACCCGGGCGCTGGCCGCGAATGCCGTGCAGGGCGTATCGGGCGGATTCGTCCGGGAACTGGACATCGTCGGCATCGGCTACCGCGCCGACGTGAAGGGCAAGATCGCTACGTTCACGCTGGGCTACTCCCACCCCATCGAAGTTATGCTGCCCGAGGGCGTGGACCTGAAAATCGACAAGCAGACGCACCTGGTGCTGAGCGGCTACGACCGTCAGTTGCTCGGCCAGGTGGCTGCCAACATCCGGGCGCTTCGCAAGCCGGACCCCTACAAGAACAAGGGCATCCGCTATACCGGTGAAGCGCTGCGCAAGAAGGTCGGTAAGACCGGGGCGGGTGGCAAATGATTCGTAAGATCGAAAAGAAGGAAATCCGCAAGCGCATCCACATGCGCATTCGCCGCAAACTCAGCGGCACGCCGGAGCGGCCGCGCCTGGCGGTGTTCCGCAGCGTGGCTCACATCTACGCGCAGGTCATCGACGACAGCAAGGGCGCTACGCTGGTGTCCGCATCTTCGGTGGACAAGGGCGCCAGGACCAACGGCGGCAACGTCGCCGCGGCCAAGGCGATCGGCAAACTGGTGGCCGAGCGCGCCAAGGAGAAGGGTATCAAGAGCGTGGTGTTCGACCGCGGCGGATATCAGTATCACGGCCGGATCAAAGCTCTGGCCGATGCCGCACGCGAAGCGGGACTGGAGTTCTAATCCATGGCGATTGTGAAACGTATCGATCCGTCGACGCTCAACCTCAAAGAGCAGGTGGTGGCGATCAACCGGGTCACGAAGGTTGTGAAGGGCGGCAAGAACCTCAGCTTCTCGGCGCTGGTGGTGATCGGCGATCCCTCCGCGAAGGTGGTGGGCTACGGCGTGGGCAAAGCGAAGGAAGTGCCCTCGGCGATCCGCAAGGGCATCGAGGCGGCCAAAAAGAACCTGCGCAAGGTGAACGTCCTCGATACCACCATTCCGCACCAGGTGCTGGGCGTGTTCGCCAGTTCGCACGTGCTGCTCAAGCCGGCGGCGGAAGGAACCGGCGTAATCGCCGGCGGCGCGGTTCGCGCGGTGATTACGGCGTGCGGGATTCCCAACGTCCTGACCAAATCCATCGGGCGCCGCAACCCGCACAACGTGGTGAAGGCGACGATCGTGGCGCTCGAACTGCTGCGCGACAGAAACGCCGTGGCCGAAATGCGCGGCCTGGCGGTGGAGAAACTGTAATGGAAGGCAAGATCAAGATCAAACTGGTCCGCAGTCCGATCTGCACTCCGGAAAAGCACAAGCGCGTCGTCAAGGGCCTGGGCCTGCGCAAGCTCAACCAGGTAGTGGAGCGGCCGGACACCCCGGTGTTTCGCGGTATGGTAAAGAAAGTTCCGCACCTGCTGGAAGTGGTGGAGTAGGGGAGAGAGACGCAATGAACCTTAGCGGATTGAGACCGCCCGCCGGGCAGAAGAAGAGCCGCAAGCGCATCGGCCGGGGCATGGGTTCGGGACACGGGAAGACCTCCACGCGGGGCAGCAAAGGGCAGCACGCGGGAACGGGCTTCAGTCAGAAGCGCGGATTCGAAGGCGGCCAGATGCCGCTGCATCGCCGCCTGCCGAAACGCGGCTTTACGAATATCTTCAAGAAACAGTACGCTATCGTCAACCTCGGACGGCTGGAGAAGCTCGAGGGCGATTCCTTCAATGTCGACCGCCTGATCGAGCTCGGCGTCATCAAGAAACTCGGCGAGGGGCTGAAGGTTCTGGGCACGGGTCAATTGACCCGAAAGATTTCGGTGGAGGCACACCAGTTCTCCAAATCGGCCCTGGAAAAGATCCAGAAGGCCGGCGGGACGGCACAGGTGATCGGCGCTCAGGCGGAATAGCGCCGGGAATCGAAGGGAATCATGGGAAGGTTACTTGAAGCGTTCGCGAACATGTTTCGCGTTCCGGATCTGCGCAAGCGGCTTCTGTTCACGCTGGCGCTGCTGGCGGTGTACCGCCTGGGCGGGCACATCCCCACTCCGGGAATCAACATCCAACGCTGGGAGCAGTTTTTCGGATCGCAGGCAGGGTCGATCTTCGGATTCTTCGACCTGTTTGCGGGCGGCAACATCCGCCGCCTGACCATCTTCGCCTTGGGGATCATGCCGTACATTACGGCGTCGATCATCCTGCAGTTGATGACGGTCGTGGTTCCGACCCTCGAGAAACTCCAGAAGGAAGGCGAACTCGGGCGCCGCAAGATCACGCAGTGGACCCGCTACCTGACCATCATCCTTTCCGTTCTGCAGTCGTTCGGCATTGCCCAGGGCCTGATGTCCATGGGGCAGGGAATCGTCATCGATCCCGGCTTCGGATTCGTCATGTTGACGGTGCTGTCGCTGACCACCGGTTCGGCCTTCATCATGTGGCTGGGCGAGCAGATCAGCGAGCGCGGCGTCGGCAACGGCATGTCGCTGATCATCTTCGCCGGTATTGTGGTCGGCCTGCCGAATGCGCTGGAGAACATCTACACTCACGTCTTCACGGTGGGCGACTGGAGCGCGCTCACGCTGATTTCGCTGATCGTGATGATGATTGCGGTGGTTGGGTTCATCGTCCTGGTGGAACGCGGCGAGCGGCGGATTCCGGTGCAGTACGCCAAGCGAGTGGTGGGCCGGCGGGTGATGGGCGGACAGTCCACCCACATGCCCCTGAAGGTGAACGCGGGCGGCGTCATCCCCGTGATCTTCGCCTCCTCGATCCTGGCGTTCCCGCAGCAGTTGGCGCTGATGGGCTGGGTCAAGAACATCAACTGGCTTTCCGCCACCCTGAGGGCCATCCAGCACGGCGAGCCGCTGTACTACGTGCTCTTCGTGGCGGGCATTATTTTCTTCTGCTTCTTCTACGTTTCGATCATCTTCAACCCGAACGAAGCGGCGGACAACATGCGCAAGTACGGCGGGTTCATCCCGGGCATCCGTCCCGGACGGAACACCGCCGACTACATGAACAACATCCTCACCAAGATCACGGTGGTGGGCGGCATCTACCTGTCGATCCTGTGCCTGATCCCGGACATCATGATTTCGGGAATCCACCTCCAGCATCTTCCGCTGGTCGGCAACTGGGTGGATCAGACGTTCCCCCGGCGGTTGCTGGAGGGGTTGAACGTGAACTTCTATTTCGGCGGCACCTCGCTGCTGATCGTGGTGGGCGTGGCGATGGATACGATTAACCAGATCGAAGCCCAGCTCATCATGCGCCACTATGAGGGCTTCACGCCGCGGTCGGGCCGGATCCGCGGACGCAGAAGTTCATTCTGATTTTTGTGAATGCGATTGTATTGTTCGGCTCGCCCGGATCCGGCAAAGGCACACAGGCGAGGATGCTGACGCAGTGCCTGGGCATTCCCCACATCTCCACGGGGGACATGCTTCGGGACCGCATCCGCCGGGGAGCCGGCATCGATCCGGATCTCGTAGCCACCATGCAGTCGGGTGCGCTGGTTCCGGACGAGGTAGTGGATCGAATGGTAAAGGAGCGGCTGAGTGAGCCGGACGCCGCCAGGGGTTTTGTGCTGGACGGATACCCGCGTACGCTGGCCCAGGCCGGGCACTTCTGCGGATGGCTGGACGAGCGGGGAATTCGCGAGGTGGTAATTTATCTCGCTGTTGATTATAATGTAGTTATTGCCCGTTTGACCGGACGGCGCCAGTGCCCTCGCTGCGGAACCCTGTACAACATCGTCTCCCAGCCCCCTCGCGAGGATAATCTGTGCGATTTGGACGGTGAGCAACTGGTGATTCGCAATGACGACAGGGAGGAAGTAATCCGGGAGCGCCTGGACGCGTACGAGCAGCAGACCAGGCCGGTTCTCGATTTTCTCCGGGCCGCCGGGCGGCGCTTGATTGAGGTGGAAGCGAGCAACCAGCCGCCCGAGGTTGTGTTTCAGAACGTTTGCCGGGCGATGGAGACAGATGATTGTTCGAAAGACCGCCGCTGAGCTGGAAAAGATGCGGCGCAGCGGGATGCTGGTTTGGCAGATCCTGCAGAAGTTGAAGGAACTGGCGGTGGAAGGTGCCAGCACCATGGACCTGGAAGTCGCCGCCGAAAAGATGATCGCCGATGCCGGTGCCAAGCCCGCGTTCAAAGGGTACTACGTTCCGGCGGCCGGCGAGGCGTACAAGTTTGTGTTGTGCACTTCGGTGAATAGCGAGATCGTCCACGGGATGCCGAATGTGAAGCGTGTCCTGAAGAAGGGCGACATTGTTTCGATTGATACCGGAGTGAAGCTGGACGGGTATTACGGCGATTCGGCCATTACCGTTCCCATCGGCGAGATCGGCCCCGAGACCGAAAGGCTTCTCGAAGTCACCCGGGAGGCCCTGGAGAAGGCGATCGACCGGGTGCGGTCGGGCAATCGCCTTTTTGATGTTTGCGGAACCGTGGAGCAGCACGTGAAGTCCAATGGCTTCTCGATCGTGCGGGAGTATGTGGGCCATGGTATCGGGACCCAACTTCACGAAGAGCCGCAGGTCCCCAATTACGTGGACCGGAAGAATGAGAATCCCCGGCTCAAACCGGGGATGGTTCTGGCCGTGGAGCCGATGGTCAATGCAGGGCGGCCGGAAGCGGTCGTGTTGAAGGACCGGTGGACGGCGGTGACCAAAGACGGGTCCAACTCGGCGCACTTCGAGCATTGCATCGCGGTGACGGAAAACGGGCCGTGGGTGCTGACAAGGCCGTAAAGGTCGAGGCGACGGTCGCCGAGGAGCGGCCCAGCGCGATTTACAAGGTCGTGCTGGACACCAGGCAGGAAGTTTTGGCCCACCTGGTGGGTGTGGTGAAACGGA
Organism: Bryobacterales bacterium; assembly: GCA_963778675.1. Taxonomy (GTDB): domain Bacteria; phylum Acidobacteriota; class Terriglobia; order Bryobacterales; family Bryobacteraceae; genus CAWCDJ01. Next base: position 508,471 of record CAVZVI010000011.1, on the reverse strand, counting down.
ATTTCGTCCGGTTGGTTCCGGGCGACCGGGTTGAGGTCGAACTGATGCCTCACGACCCGACGCGTGGAAGAATTATCAGGAAGCTGACAACATGAAAGTTCGAGCATCCGTTAAGAAGATTTGCGACAAGTGCAAGGTGATCCATCGCGAGGGCGTGGTGCGGGTCATCTGCGTCAATCCCAAACATAAACAGAGGCAGGGCTAATATGGCACGTATCGCCGGTGTGGATCTGCCGCCCGCCAAGAGAGCCGAGATCGGGCTGACTTACATTTACGGCATCGGCCGTACCCGCTCCAAATCGCTCCTGTACCGGGCCGGCATCGAGTTTGACAAAAAGATTCGGGACCTGACCGAAGACGAGGTCAACCGCGTCCGTCAGATCCTGGAAGAGGAAGGCGCGGTCGAAGGCGACCTGCGCAAGGAAATCTCGATGAATATCAAGCGTCACATCGAGATAGGCTCGTACCGGGGATTGCGGCATCGCCGCAGCCTGCCGGTTCGCGGGCAGCGCACCCACACCAACGCACGCACCCGCAAGGGTCCGCGACGCGGCACCGTGGCGAACAAGAAGAAGGCGACCGGAAAGACATAGTATGGCGAAAGCACCAGCAAAAGCAGGCAAGAAGAAGAGCTTCAAGAAGAAGGAAAAGCGCGTCGTCCATTCGGGCGTCGTGCATATCCAGGCCACCTTCAACAACACGATCGTGACCATCTCGGACCAGGAAGGCAATACTCTCTCCTGGTCGAGCGCCGGGTCGCTGGGCTTCCGCGGGTCGCGCAAAGGCACGCCGTTCGCCGCCCAGCAGGCGGCTCTGACGGCTGCCAACAAGGCGTCCGAAAGCGGGCTGCGTACGGTGGAGGTTCGGGTGAGCGGGCCGGGTTCCGGCCGCGAGTCGGCGGTCCGCGCGCTTTCCACCGCGGGTATCGATGTGCGCGCGATCCGCGACGTCACGCCGATTCCTCACAACGGGTGCCGGCCTCCGAAGAAGCGCAGAGTTTAAGCCGGGCCGCGACCGGAAGGAAGCGGTTCGATAAGCGGGACGAAGGCCTGCCAGGGCTGTAAACCGCACCTGAGTAGAAGAAAGGTAAGGAGAGAAACTTGGCAAGATATATCGGCCCGGTTTGCCGGCAGTGCCGGCGCGAGGGCATGAAACTGTTTCTGAAGGGCGAGCGCTGCCACAGCGAAAAGTGCGCGATCGAACGCCGCAATTTCGTCCCCGGGCAGCACGGCAAAGACCGCAAGGCGAAGATCGTCGGATACGGCCTGCAGCTTCGCGAGAAGCAGAAGGTGCGCCGAGTATACGGCGTCCTGGAGCGGCAGTTCCGCACCACCTACGAAAAAGCTGCCGCACAAAAGGGCATCACCGGCGAGAACCTGATGTCGGCGCTCGAGCGGCGCCTCGACAGCGTGATCTATCGCATGGGATTCGGCACCAGCCGCGCGCAGGCGCGGCAGGTGGTCCGCCATGGGCATGTCGAAGTCAACGGGCGCAAGTGCAACATCCCCTCGGCCCAGGTGAGAGTGGGTGACGTGGTCGCCGTGCGCGAGAGCAGCAAGAACAACCCCACTATCCTGGCCGCGCGCGATGCCACGGCCCATGCTCCGGCCCCGAATTGGATCGACGTGGATCGCGAAGGATTGAAGGGCCGTATCACCAGCCTCCCGCAGCGCAGCGAACTGGTGCAGATTCAAATGAACGAGCAGCTCATCGTCGAGCTGTACTCGAAGTAAGGGCCGGGCATGCCCAGCCCCTGCCGGGTTGCTGGGCGGTGCCCGCCAGAAGCGAGGTTTCCATATGTTTAAGGGCTTCCAAAAACCAAAACGGCTGGTTGCCAATACCGAGACCCTCACGGAGCGGTATGGCATGTTCACAGCTCAACCTTTTCAGCGCGGCTTCGGCACCACCATCGGCAATGGCCTGCGCCGCGTTCTGTTGAGCTCGATCGAGGGCGCCGCGATCACCGCGGTGCGCATCGAAGGCGTGGAGCACGAATTCAGCCCGATTCCGGGCGTGGTCGAGGATGCGACGGACATTATCCTCAACCTGAAGCAGGTTCCGTTCAAGATTCTGGGCGAGGGCGTCAAAACCGTTCGCCTCAACGTGGAACAGCCAGGGGACGTGCGCAGCGGCCAGATCGAGACCGATGCCGACGTCGAAGTGCTGGACCGCGACGTCCACATTGCCACCGTCAGCGAGGGCGGCCGTCTCTCGATCGAGATGCGCCTGAAGATCGGGCGCGGCTACGTCAGCGCCGACAAGAACTTCGATGAGGACCTGGCCCTGGGGTATATCCCGATCGACTCGGTGCATTCTCCCGTGCGCAAGGTGAACTTCCAGGTGGAAGCAGCGCGCCTCGGGCAGATGACCGACTACGACAAGCTGACGCTCGAAGTGTGGACCAACGGCGCGGTTTCGCCCCAGGACGCGATCGGCTACGCAGCCAAGTTGCTGAAAGACCACATGTCGATCTTCATCAACTTCGAAGAAGTGCCGGAGCAGACCGAAGAGATCTCCGAGCGCGGCCTCGACAAGATGAACGAAATCCTGAACCGCTCGGTCGAAGAGCTGGAACTCAGCGTTCGTTCGTACAACTGCTTGAAGAACGCGAATATCCAGACCATCGGCGAGCTGGTGCAGAAGACCGAGGCGGAGATGCTTCGTACGAAGAATTTCGGCCGTAAGTCGCTCAACGAAATCAAGGAGATCCTGGCCAACATGGGGCTCTCACTCGGCATGCGCATCGACGCGCACGGCCGGCTGGTGGCGCCGCCGCAGCAGGCCCCCGGAAGCATCCCGGATTACGGCCCCGAAGACGAGAACTCACAGGAGCAGATGGGGGAGTAGCACATGAGACACAAAGTTGCCGGATTTAAACTGAAGCGTCCGGTGGATAGCCGCAACGCGCTGCTCCGTAATCTCGCCACCAGCGTGATCCTCGAAGAGCGCGTGATCACCACCGTCCCGAAGGCCAAGGCCGTGCGGCCGCTGGTTGAGAAATGCATTACCCTGGCCAAGGCCGATACGCTTCATACGCGGCGGCAGGCGGCCGCGGTGCTGCGTACACCGGCCTCCGTAAAGAAACTGTTCGACACGCTGGGAACGCGCTTCGGGCAGCGCAACGGCGGCTATACCCGCATCACCCGCCTTGGGCCGCGCAAGGGCGACGGCGCCGAGCAGGCCATGATCGAACTGGTCGGTTCCGAGCTGGTGAAGCGTGCTGCCGACCGCGCCAAACGCCGTGAAGAGCGCATGAAGGCGCAGCGCGAAGGCCGCGAGCCCGGCGAAGAAGACACTACCGAATAGTCTGAAACCCTGGCCTGCGCGGTTGAACCCGGGCAGGCCAGGAGTCTTACGCCTACAGTAGAAACTGAATCCCCTGCGCCAGAGGCATTTCGGTGGACCAGTTGATTGTGTTGGTCTGCCGCCGCATGTAGGCTTTCCACGCGTCGCTGCCGGACTCCCGTCCGCCGCCTGTCTCTTTCTCTCCACCGAAGGCGCCCCCGATCTCCGCTCCGCTCGTCCCCAGGTTGATGTTGGCGATCCCGCAATCGCTGCCGCGGTGGCTGAGGAAGGTCTCCGCGGAAATCAGGCTATTGGTGAACATGGCCGAAGAGAGGCCCTGCGGCACGTCGTTGTGCCAGTGAATCGCCTGGTCCAGGTCGTCGAATTCCACCAGGTACAGAATCGGTGCGAAGATCTCCTCTTTGAGGATCGGCATCTCCGGCCGCGCCGCCACGAGTGTGGGTTCGACGAAGTTGCCATCCAGGCGCCTGCCGCCGTATAGGATTTCGCCGCCTTCCTCGCGAATGCGGCGGATGCCGTCCATCATATCGTCCACGGCGCGGCGATTGACCAGCGGCCCCATCAGCGTATTCTCGTCGAGCGGGTCCCCGATCTTCACCTGCCGGTATGCGTCGATCAGGGCTTCCCGGATGCGCGGAGCGATGCCGCGCTGCAGGAAGAGGCGACGCGTGGTCGTGCAGCGCTGTCCGGCGGTTCCGACGGCGCCGAAAAGCACCGCTCGCAGCACGAGGTCCGGATTCGCATCGTCCGTGACGAGGATGCCGTTGTTGCCGCCCAATTCGAGGATCGTCCTGCCGAGGCGCCGCGCCACGGTTTCCGCCACGTGCCGGCCGACTTCCGTCGACCCGGTGAAGCTGATCAGCGGAATGCGGCGGTCCTGAATCAGGGTCTCTCCGACCGGATTGGCCGGACCGATCACCAGGTTGAAGATGCCTTTCAGGTTGTGCCGGTCCAGAACGCGATTACAGATTTTCTGCACGGCAATCGCAGTTAGGGGCGTATCCGACGACGGACGCCACAGCACGCAATCGCCGCAGACCGCCGCGATCATGGCGTTCCACGACCACACGGCCACGGGAAAATTGAACGCGCTGATCACTCCCACGACGCCCAGCGGATGCCACTGCTCGTACATGCGGTGTCCGGGCCGCTCGCTGTGCATCGTGAGGCCGTACAACTGCCGCGAAAGCCCGACCGCGAAGTCCGCGATGTCGATCATCTCCTGCACCTCGCCCATCCCTTCGGCGAGGATCTTGCCCATCTCGAGGGAGACCAGCGCGCCCAGTTCCGCCTTGTGCGCCCGCAACTCGTTGGCGATCTCGCGTACGATATCGCCGCGCCGCGGCGCGGGGACCATGCGCCAGTCGAGAAACGCCTCGGCGCCCCGGCTCGCCACCGCTTCGTAGTCGTCCAGGCCGGCCGTTTTGACCCTCGCCAGCGGTTCGCCGGTGGATGGATTCAACGAAACCAGTTCGCGGCCGGAAGGTGTCGCAATCCATTCGCCGTGGCAGGCGCCAGAATTCAGCGGCTCGATGTGGAGCTTCTCGAGAACGTCGGAGATGGTCGTACTGACGGTAGGCACACTCTTATTTTATCGGGGGAAACAGAAGAGAGGAACGGAAAGGACCAAAGTTCGGACTCCGACGCGCTTTCGCGCCGGAGCCTGAAGCCTTCATCCCCAAACTACTGGTTTGTGCCGACAGCGACACTCACCCCTATGCCTCGGTTGCCGGGTCTGAGATCCGGCTAAGCTTATGCCTCTACGGTAACCGGAGATGCAGGTCCGCCGGAAGTGTATCTTTCGTACAATCAGGATCTTTATGGTGTTTTGTCGGTGCGCAGGGAGGATGGCCCGGCGTCAGATCTGGTCTTCGTACTGCTCGAAGGCGACCCGGACCAACTGGCCGCGCGTTCGGACTCCGGTCTTCTGGAAGAGGCTTTGCAGGATCGCCTTCACGTAGCTTTCCGATATTTGCAGCCGCCAGGCGATTTCCTTGTTCGAAAGGCCTTCCAGCACGAACCGCAGTACTCGCCGCTGGCGGTCGTTGAACAGGGGTTCCGCCTGACTGGGATTCTTTTCACAGCTGCCTTCGGCGAAGGAGGCGTCGAACCATCTCCCGCCGCTCGAGACCGTCTGGATGGCCTCTACTAACTGACTGAGCGGCAAATGCTTCAGGAAAATACCGGACACGCCCTGCCGTATCAGGCGCCGTGCTTCGTTGTCACTTACCCAGGCGGTCACCACCAGCACCTTGCCCTCGAAGCCGGCCTGGCGCGCCGCCGGCAGGAACTGTGAAGCCCTTTCCGCGCCCAGGTCGTGGTCGAGCAGGACCAGGTCGAACTCACCCTGGGCGATCTCTGTCAGAGCGTCGCGAATGCTGCCGCAGTGGTCCATCTTGAGCCAGGACTCCTCCGCCAGCACGCGCGCTACGCTTTCCCGGAACAGCGCGTGGTCGTCTACCAGAAGTGCGTGTATCGGCCGCACCGCCTCCCCCTGCATCACGTTTCCGAAGCACTCTCTACCGGCCATAATTCCACCGCAAAACAACTACCGCCAGGCTCCTCCTCATAGCGCAGTCCGCCGCCATGGGCTCGCAGGATCGCCCTCGAGATGTAGAGTCCCAGCCCGTAGGAGCGCGAGCCGGGCTGGAAGGGCCGAAACAGATCTTCCGGGTGGGCAACCCCAGGACCATTATCTCGAAAACGAACGACGACGAGGTCCTTCTCCAGGGCCGCGGAGATCCGCACCATGGCGCCGGGCCGGTTATCGAGCGCGCGCCGGCTGTTGCGGGCCAGGTTGACGAATACCTGGAGCAGGCTATGCTGGTCTGCCTGTACCAGGGGCAGGCGGCTTGGGACATCCCATTTCACGTCGATTCCGGCCTCCCGCAGCGTCGGCTCGATCACGATACGCGTCTCGTCGAGCACCGTCTCCAGGTCGGCCAGAACCGCTTCGCGGGCGGACGCGGCGCTGAGGCCGGAGGAGGCGATCTTCTCGAGGCCCCGGATCAGCGTTCCCAGCGCCTGGTAATGTTCGCTTCCTCCAATCCCGCTATCGGCGAGCGCGAAATGCGCCGCAGCCGCCGCCGACGCCAGGTTGCGAATCTCATGGGAAATCGCGCCGATCAGCACGCGCGAGGTAGCCATCATCGAATCGAGCCCCGCGCCTTCGCGGTCGCGGAGGTTCTCCGAGGCGTCCCATACCACCGCGGCCAGTCCCGCTCCCGCGGACGTGCGGTAGGTCGAAAGCCACACGTGCGCCAGAAAGACTTCGCCGTTCCGCCGCTGCCCCCGGCATTCCACGCTGGTCCGGATATTGGCGCCCGAGCGATGGCTGTGCAGCATGCGATGCAGAATCGGCAGATACGGCTCCACGGCTTCACCCTGCAGGGCTTCGCTCTCGAAACCGAGCACCTGTCGTGCCGACTTGTTGGTCAGCAGGACGCGGCCCGATTCGTCGAGAGTCAGAATGGCCAGCGGGCTCGTCTCGATGAGGATGCGAACCTGCTGCTCCGCCTCCTGCCGCAGCCGCATCTGTAGTTCGCGCTCCTTGAGGTGCTCGGTGAGCAACCGCCGCCGGAGGTTGATCTCGGCCAAGAAGAAGCCGGTCATGGCGAAGCCCACCGTGACTACCAACAGCCGCCCCATCGAGCCCGGGGCCCACAGCAGAGGATCGAACGTGGCAAGCCAGTGTTCGCCCGCGGCCCCGGGCGTCCCCTGCAGGGGGTCGAAAGCTTCCCGGAGATATGCACATAGCACCGCCATGCCCAGAATCTGGAACCGGTTGAGCGCCGCGGCCGCGAGCAATATGGGAAGAAGGTACAGGTAGCCGAACGTAACTTGCGGGAGCACCCAGTCAACGGCCGCGATTCCGCCGACAAGTAGCGCGGCGATCCCGCTCACGATCAGGCGGTGCGACTCCGAATATGCCAGGAAGCTGTCCAGCCGGGTCATCGTTTGCAGCCCTAGAAGAGTTGTAACATCTTTACTTGCGGAAGCGTGCGAAGAAACGCCGTTCCTGGTGGAAGACGCTTCTCCTCTGGACGGCGGGTACAGCGGCGGTGCTCTACGGGCTGGCGCTCCTGGAGTTGGCCGCCCTCCGTTGGGTCAATCCGCCAACCACCGCCGTGCAGACTCAACGGCGCCTGGAATCCTGGTTTCGGCGGGCCCCCTATCGAAAGAGACGCACCTACGTTCCTCTCCGCCTGATCTCCCCCAACCTGCTGCATGCGGTGGTGGCAGCCGAAGATGGGCGCTTCTACCAGCATCACGGCATCGATTGGAAGGAAGTGCAGAAAGTGGTCGACCAGGATCTGGACGAGGGCCGTCTGGGCCGCGGCGGATCCACCATCACCCAGCAACTGGTCAAGAACCTGTTCTTCACCACCTACCGTTCACTGCCGCGCAAGGCGGTGGAATTCACGCTCGCCCCGGCAGCCGAACTCCTGCTTCCGAAGCGCCGGATTCTGGAGTTGTATCTCAACGTCGTGGAATGGGGCCCCGGCATCTACGGAGCGGAGGCGGCGGCGCAAGCCTGGTACGGCATCCCCGCTTCCGCCTTGACCCGGGAGCAGGCCGCGCGCCTCGCTGCATTGCTTCCCGCTCCACTCCGCCGCAAGCCGGCGCGGATGAACGCTTATAGCGCCGAAATCCTGAAGCGCATGTCGCAGACGGGCTGGTGAGACAACCGGTTCCTGATTCGTGTATTTCCGTCCTGCCGTTGCCGGTCCCCGTTGTTCCCGCGTTATCCCGGCGGTACACTCCAACCATGAGAGAATGCATAGTTCCTACTCTGGTTCTCTTATTCTTCCAGGCGCCCGCGCAGCCGCCGGTACCCACCGGGTGGAAGACGGTAGACGATGCCAAGGGCCTCTGCCGGATCGCGGCGCCTCCGGATTGGACCCCCTTCTCGGAAACCTCCGGCGCGGTCGTTTTCAAAGACGCCACAACCGCCATCGCCGTAGTCACCAGCCAGCCGGGGCAGGCGTTCAAACCGATGCCCGAATCCATTCAGAAGGTGCTTCACATTCCCAAGGACAAAATGTTCGAAAACACGCCAAAGCGAACCTTCTACCAGGACCGGAGCTCGCGGAATTCCGACGATCCGAATGCGTTCAGCGCCAGTGTGCCCGCAAAGAACGGCGAATGCAGCTGCCACATCGTCTTCCTGCCGGGCGTCTCTGAAGAGATTGTACGAAAGATTGCGCTCAGTCTCGCGCCTGTCTCGCAGTAGCTATTTCGCCGTGAATCGCGCCCATCCGCGCGCCGGCATGTCCCGCAGGATGTCCTTCATCCAGCCGAATTCCGGGTGTTTCGCCAAGTGCTCCGAAGCCTTGTAGCTGATGCCGCAGGCGTGCCCCAACGCCGCCGTGAGCGACATCTTCTCCGCGCCTGCGGCGTCGGTCACCTTGTTCTGCACAGCGCCGGCCGGGGCATACGGCGCCTGCCAGGTTCCCATGCCGCGGGGCGAACTGTCGACGTGCCCGCACAGGGTTCTTTCACTCGCCTCGTTCTTCCCTTCGAACGTGTCGAAATGATCCGCCAGGAACTTCTGCCCCATCGCCACGTCGATCCGGCCCTTGTTCTGCTGCATCAACTCCAGCCAGCGGACGTGCCGCGCATTTTCACTCCGGCTTTTGTCGTTGACGTTGAAATCGGTCTCTTCCTTGGCGAGCTTGGGATCGGCCGGGAAATTCGAACCCACGAAAAAGCCGTCCCTGGTGCGCTGCAGGATGACGTTCTTCAGCCCCAGTTCCAGGCTGGCGATCTCGTTTGTCTTGCTGTCGGCCACCAGCCAGTTGTTGGCATACCCGCCGTTGTTGCCGTCCTTCATGTAGCGTGCGTAATCGTCGATGGACTCCGAATACTGCATGGCCTTGCGGGCCCGCACGAATTCCGGCACGCCGTTGGGGTCGAATCCGCTGAAACCGCTGATGGTGGTTTCGGTGATGACGATGCCGGCCGAGTTGATTCCGAAATCGTCGCCGCTATGGATCAGTCCCGCGGAGCCGTCCATCAGGATGCGGTGGCCCTTCGCCGGCACGATGTCGAAGATGATGTTCCAGCGCTCGCCCGACGAGTAGCTGGTCCAGTTATTGTGCCCGATCACGATCCGGCCGTCTTTGGTGTAGCTGCCGGTGGCCACAAAGGCGCTGCAATGGTCGCCCGGGCCGGTACCAGCCTCCGTGCCTGGATGCTGCTGGTTATACCACTTGTCGTAGTAGGGCAGTTCGAGCCACGCATTCATGGCCACAATGTCCCAGAGATCGAGCTGCGACTTGCGCGCCTTCAGCCCCTCGACGATGCCGTTCAACTCGTCGCGGTACTCCTGCTCGACATGAGGCCAGAAGACCTCCTGCGCCGCGTTCCGGAAGAATCCCCAGTCCTTCTTCTCCTCGTGGACCATCTCGGTCGAGATCGCCTTGAAGTTGTCCTGGATTTCCGGCGCGAGCAGGTACCCGTGCTGGAACCCGATGTCATGGGGCGTCCCCTCGAGGTGTACCTGAATCCAGCCACTGCGCTCGGCGGCCCGGTGCGCTCTTCTCAAGCGCGCGTCCGGCTCGCGCGAAACCAGGGTGAAAGCCAGGCCCAAAAGGAGCACGGCCAGCAGCAGGGAGATGCGTCGCATCCCGCTATTATAGTTCTAATGAGTGATTTGGAGCCGCGCCCCTCGGGAAGCGGCGTTCGCAAGCTTACGGCGCACGTGAAGGCCGCGGGTTGAGCGTCCAAGCTGAGTCCAAAGTTATTGGACCAGGTGCTGGCCGCCGTTCCCCGCTGGCCGGATGAAAACGTGCTGATCGGGTTTGACACCGCCGACGATGCCGGCGTGTACAAGCTGACCCCGGAGCTCGCGCTCGTGCAGACGGTGGATTTTTTCACGCCAATTGTCGACGATCCATATACATACGGGGCTATCGCAGCCGCCAACTCCCTGAGCGACGTCTACGCCATGGGCGGCCGCCCCATCTCGTCCCTCTCCATCCTGGCTTGGCCGGCGAAGGAAGCGCTGGATGACCTGCGGCAGATCCTGCGGGGCGGCGCCGAGAAGATGCACGAGGCCGGCTGTTCGATCCTGGGTGGCCACAGCGTGGCGGATGACGAAATCAAGTTCGGATACGCGGTCACCGGCACGGTGCACCCGGACCGGGTGATGGCCAATTCCGGCGCGCGTCCCGGGGACGCCCTGGTCTTCACCAAGCGGATCGGCACCGGCGTCATCGCCACCGCGGCCAAGCGCGGCGTTGCGGACGAGGCTCACGTGGCGGAAGCCACTGCCAGCATGCTGGCGCTCAACCGCGGTGCCTGCGAGGAGATGTTGCGGCTCGAGGTGCACGGCTGCACCGATGTCACGGGATTCGGCCTGCTGGGCCATGCGCGCGAGATGGCCGTGGCCAGTGAGGTGACCCTGGAAATCGTCGTGGATGCTGTTCCCTTCCTGCCGGGCGCACTGGATTATGCCCGGCTCGGGGCGATTCCCGCCGGCCTGAAGAACAACCGCGAATTCGTCTCGTGCGCGGTGGCGACTGATATACCGATCGCCCGCGAGGTCGAAGACCTGCTCTACGACCCGCAGACCTCGGGCGGACTGTTGATTGCTCTTCCCGAATCCGGCGCCGTGGCGCTCGAGCGCTCGCTCAACGGCGCGCGTCGCGTCGGCCGCGTACTGCCGCGTCAGGAGAAACCGGTCCGCCTTATATGAAACATAACCCCCTCATCATCGCTCTGGATGTCGAAAGTGCCGAAGAGGCCCGTCTCCTGGTACGGCGTCTCGGCGCGCACGCCGGCTTCTATAAGGTCGGGATGGAACTCTATGCGGCAGCCGGCATGACGGTGGTCCGCGAGTTGCTTGACCAGGGAAAAGAAGTTTTCCTCGACCTGAAGTTCTATGACATACCCGAAACCGTGAAGCGGTCGGTCGCACACGTGGCCCGCACCGGCGTGCGGTTTCTGACTGTCCACGCGGTTCCTTCCGTAATGCGAGCGGCGGTCGAGGGCAAGGGAGAATCGCATCTGCAGGTGCTTGGCGTCACGGTGCTCACCAGTTTTGGCCGTGAGGATCTGCGCGAACTCGGCCACGACTGCGAAGTCTCCGAGTTGGTGGCTATCCGTACGCGCCAGGCCATGGACGCCCGCGTCGACGGAGTGGTCTGTTCGCCGCTCGAAGTAACGGCGGTCCGCCGCATCGCCGGTCCCGCGGCGATTGTGGTCACTCCGGGCGTACGCTCCGCGGGCGTGGCCAAGGGCGATCAGAAGCGGGTCGCGACACCCGCCGAAGCCATCCGCGATGGCGCGAGTTACCTGGTGATCGGCCGCCAGATCACTCGTGCCGCCGACCCGGCCGCCGCGGCGGTCCGTGTACTCGAAGAGATTGCGGCGGTATGAGCAGCGGATCGATCCGCATCGGCACCTCCGGCTGGCACTATCCACACTGGCGCGGTCCCTTCTATCCCGAAGACCTGGCGGCTTCGAAAATGTTGGAGTTCTACGCGCGGCACTTCGACACCGTGGAGCTCAATAACAGCTTCTATCAACTGCCGCGGGAGACAGCGCTGGCGTCATGGCGGGACACGACACCCAAGGGTTTTCGCTTCGCCGCGAAAGGCAGCCGGTACTTGACCCACATGAAAAAGCTGAAGGACCCCGGGCCCGGCATCGCGAAATTCTTCGAGCGGATCGACCGCCTGGAAAAGAAACTCGGCCCGATTGTCTTTCAGCTTCCTCCCAACTGGGAGGTGGACCCGGAGCGGCTGGAGGGCTTTCTGGAAGCGCTGCCGCCGCGCCGGCGATATGCCTTCGAGCTGCGCAATGCCACATGGCGCACCCGGGAGATCTATCGAATTCTTCGCCGCCACCGCGCGGCCTTCTGCATCTTCGAAATCGCAGGGATCCAATCGGGCATCGAGATCACCGCCAACTTCACCTACGTCCGGCTGCACGGCCCCGCGGGCGCATACCAGGGCAGCTATCCCTCAAGAACGTTGAAGACCTGGGCCGATCGCATCCGCGCGTGGCAGCGCGACATGCGCGCCGTTTACGTCTACTTCGACAACGACGAGGCTGGCTACGCGGCAGGGAACGCCCTGGCGCTGAAACGGCTGCTCGGCCAGAACGTACAATAGAAAACAGTGAAGGTCCTCGTTGCCCTCGCGGCAATTCTCGGCTGCGCCCTTCTCCAAGCTCAGGATGCCCGCGAAATCGTCCGCCGCTCGATCGAGATTGACCAGGTCAACTGGGCCCGTGCAAAGGATTACACCTGGACCGCGCGCGATATCGAGCGTCACCTCGACCCCGGCGGCCGCGTCCGGTCGGTCGATTCCAAGGGCTGGGAGACCCTGATCCTTTACGGACTGCCCTACCGCCGCATGACCGAACGCAATGGCAAGCCGCTGCCATCCGATGAGCAGCGCAGAGAACAGCAGAAGCTCGACCGGTATTCCGCCCGGCTGGAGCGCGAGACGCCAAACAAGCGGCAAGAGCGTGTGGACGACTACCTGAAAGAGCGCGAAAAGGACCGCGAGTTTTTCCGGGAAATTCCGGACCTGTTCGACTTCCGTCTGGAGGGAGACGCCGTCGTGGATGGCCGCCCGGTGTGGGTGATCTCGGGAGCTCCGCGGTTCGGCGCCCGGCCGAAAAGCCGCGACGCCCGCGCGCTGCTCAAGATCCGCGGGCGCATCTGGATCGACAAGAGCGAGTACCAGTGGGTGAAGATCGAGGCCGAGACGACCGGGACCATCTCCTGGGGCATCTTCCTCGCCCGGCTCAATCCCGGGGCCCAACTCGTCTTCGAACAGACCCGCGTCAACGATGAAGTCTGGCTGCCCAAGCGCCAGTGGATGCGCGGGGCCGGGCGCATCGGCCTACTGAAGAAACTCGCCATGGAGGAAGAGATCACCTGGAGCAACTACCGCAAGTTCCAGGCGGAATCGAAGATTGTGACCGACCCCCAGTAACGGGCTATGCTATCTCTGATGCCGGAATACATCGGAGCCATCGACCAGGGAACCACCAGCACGCGATTCATCGTCTTTGATCGCGCCGGCCGCCTCGTAGCCACGGCGCAGAAGGAGCACGAGCAGATCTATCCGCGGCCTGGCTGGGTGGAGCACGACCCCGAGGAGATCTGGCTGCGCACCCAGCAGGTTGTTCGCGAGGCGATGGCGCAGCGCGGCCTCAGGCCCGCCGACCTCGCGGGCATCGGCATCACCAATCAGCGCGAAACCACCGTCCTGTGGAATCGCAAGACCGGCCTGCCTTTGTGCAATGCCCTGGTCTGGCAGGACACCCGTGTCGGCGAAGATGTCACTGAACTCTCGCGCCACGGCGGCCCAGACCGTTTTCGCGCCAAGACGGGCCTGCCGCTCTCGACGTACTTCAGCGGGCTCAAGCTGCGCTGGGTGCTGGAACATGTCCCCGGCGCGCGTGAGCAGGCCGAGGCCGGCGACATCCTGTTCGGCACCATCGATTCCTTCCTCCTCTGGCGCCTCACCGGGCTGCACATCACCGATTGCACCAACGCCAGCCGTACTCAATTAATGAACCTCGAAACGCTCGATTGGGATCCCGAGCTCCTCTCCGCTTTCGGCATTCCCCGCCAGGTTCTGCCGAAGATCCGCTCCAGCAGCGAATGCTACGCTCCCGCGACGCTCGATGCCGTCGCGGGCGTGCCGGTGGCCGGGATTCTCGGCGACCAGCAGGCGGCCCTCTTCGGCCAGACCTGCTTCAACGCGGGCGAAGCCAAAAACACTTATGGGACCGGATGTTTTCTTCTCATGAACACCGGCACCGAAATCGTGCAGTCGCGCTTCGGCCTCCTGACCACGGTGGCGTTCCAGTTGCAGCACGGTCCGGCGCACTATGCGCTCGAAGGCAGCATGGCCATCACGGGAGCGCTGGTGCAATGGATCCGCGACAACTTCGGGCTCATCAGTAAGAGCCACGAAATCGAAACCCTTGCCCGCACCGTGGAGGATAACGGCGGCGTCTATTTCGTTCCCGCCTTTTCCGGTCTTTACGCGCCGTACTGGAAGCACAACGCGCGCGGCACCATCGCCGGGCTGACCCGCTTCACCAACAAGGGGCACCTGGCGCGCGCCGTGCTCGAAGCCACCGCGTTCCAGACGCGCGAGGTGGTGGAGGCCATGGAAAAAGATGCAGGCGTTCCGGTGAACGTCCTGCGTACCGATGGCGGCATGGTCGAGAACGATCTGCTCATGCAATTCCAGGCGGATATCCTGAACCGTGTCGTCGTTCGTCCGGCGGTCAAGGAGACGACAGCTCTCGGCGCCGCATACGCCGCGGGCCTGGCCACCGGTTTCTACCAGAGCGTGGAGGAGTTGCGCAAGCAATGGTCGGTCGATCGCACCTGGCATCCCGCCATGGAAGCCGAGCGCCGCGAGCGTCTGTACAGCTTCTGGAAGAAGGCGGTCACACGGTCGTTCGACTGGCTGGAGGACTAGGGAGATCCGATGGAAAAACAGATGTTCGGCGAATTCATGGGCACACTCGTGCTGATTCTGATGGGCAATGGAACGGTGGCGAACGTCCTGCTCAAAAAGTCGAAGGGGGAGGACTCGGGTTGGATCGTCATCACCACCGGATGGGCCCTGGCGGTGCTTCTTGGGGTACTCACCTCGATTGCCTGCGGCAGCGCCGATGCAAATCTCAACCCCGCGGTGACGGTCGGGACCGCCGTCAAAACGGGCGACTTCAGCAAGTTTCTGCCCTACGTCGCGGCGCAACTCGCGGGTGCGCTCGTCGGCGCAACGCTGGTCTGGCTTCATTACTATCCGCACTGGCGCGAAACCCCCGACGCCGACCGTAAAGCTGCCTGCTTCTTCACCTCGCCCGCGATTCGCCATTACGGCGCCAATCTGCTCAGTGAAACCATCGGGACGTTCGTGCTGGTGCTGGTCGCAGGAGCGATTTTCTCGAAGGCCGTGTCGCCCACCGGACCGGCTCCGGGCTTCGGCCCCTACCTCGTCGGCAGCCTGGTGTGGGGAATCGGCCTCAGCCTCGGCGGCACAACCGGCTATGCCATCAACCCCGCGCGCGATTTCGGGCCACGGCTCGCGCACGCCTTCCTTCCCATCGCCAAGAAAGGCGGGTCGGACTGGGCTTACGCCGCGGTGCCGATCGTCGGTCCTCTCCTGGGCGGCACCCTGGCAGGCCTCTTCATGCGGGTCGCCGGCTTCTGACCGGTGGCCGAAGTACACCAGGGTGGTGGTCTTCAACCAAGTCGTATGACTTGATATATGAAATTGTGGCTTTAGAATCAGCCAGTTAAAGTTGTGGTATCGAGCGTGCAGTCTATCCTGCGGAGGTGGCGGCATGCAGAAGACTGAAGGAATCGTTCGAGGCGTCGTACGGCGGGGAATTGGCACGATTTGCGCGCTGCTCCTGCTTCTGTTCCCCTTCGGCATGCCGGTGTTTTCGCAGGACTCCGGTCCCACCGAACCGGTGGAGTCAGCAGCGCCCGCACCGCTCCTCACACCAGCCCAGTTGGACGACCTTGTGGCGCCGATCGCACTGTATCCGGACGCCCTGTTGAGCCAGGTGCTGGTAGCGTCCACCTACCCGCTCGAGATTGTCGAGGCGTCTCAGTGGCTCCAGCAGAATCGCAACCTGCAAGGCCAGCAGTTGGTGGACGCCGCACGCCAGCAGAACTGGGACCCGAGTATCCAGGCGCTGGTGGCGTTCCCGGATGTCCTCGGCCGGCTCGCGTCGAACGCAGGCTGGACCAGCGACCTCGGTAATGCCTTCCTCGCGCAGCAGGCTGACGTGATGAACGCGGTCCAGACCATGCGCGCCCAGGCGCAGGCATCGGGGAAACTGAATTCGGACTCCGAGCAAACGGTCGTTACCCAGACCCAGGGCGGCCGGACGGTGATTGAGATCGCGCCCGCCAACCCGCAGGTCGTCTACGTTCCGGTCTATAACCCTGAATACATCTGGGGCCCGCCGGTTTGGGGTTATTATCCGTCTCTCTACTACCCCGCGGTCAGCTTCGGTTTCGGATTTGGCCCCAGTATCTTCGTCGGGGCATATTTCGGCGGCTGGACCGGTTGGGGCGCGGGTGGTTGGGGCGGTTGGGGCTGGGGTCCGAACTGGTTCAACTGCACGGTGATCCAAAACAGCTACTTCTTCAATCATTACGGATTCCGCAACTATCATGGCGGTGGATTTGGCCGCGGCGGCATCTGGGCGCACAACCCCTACCACCGGATGGGGGTACCCTATCCGAGTCAGGGATTGGCCAGGCGTTTTGGCGGAAATTACGCCAGCCGCGGAGGAGTGGTTCGCGCCGGCTTGGGTGGTCAACGCGGCGGAGCGTTTGGCGGAAGCCGTTTCCAGAGTAACGCTCGATCCTCTGGTCTGCGAGGCACCGGTTCAGCGAACGGATGGCGGCGCTTTGGAAATCCGGGTGCCAGTGTCAATCAACGGGGCGGAACGTTCGGCGGAAGCCGGTCGCAGAGCCCACAAGTTCGGGGGAACGCGCGGTCGTTCGGCACGCAAAATCGCGCCGCGGCCGGCGGGTGGCGCAGCTTTGGAAGCACGAACGCCAATGCCGGGTTCGGAAGCCGGATGCAGAGCCCGGTCAACGGGCGATCCTCCGGGAACCGCTCCAGTGGCTTCAACTCCGCAGCCGCCAGTCGCGGAAACAGTTTCCGCTCGACTCCTTCCTATAGCCGCAGCTACGCCGCTCCGCGCCAGTCCTTTCAAGGTGCCGGCCGCAGCTACGCCGCTCCGCGCCAGTCCTTTCAAGGTGCCGGCCGCAGCTACGCCGCTCCGCGCCAGTCCTTTCAAGGCGCCAGCCGCAGCTACGCCGCTCCGCGCCAGTCCTTTCAAGGCGGCAGCCGCAGTTACGCCGCTCCGCGCCAGTCCTTTCAAGGCGGCGGCCGCAGCTACGCCGCTCCACGCCAGTCATTTCAAGGTGGTGGCCGTAGCTTTGGCGGGTCGCGCCCATCGTCTGGAGGCGGCGGATCTCGCTCCTTCGGCGGCGGCGGTGGATTCCACGGCGGCGGTGGCGGCGGATCCCATGGCGGCGGCCACGGAGGGCGCAGGTAGGCCGGTCCGCCCGGCCCCCCTTGCTTAGGCGGTCACTCTCGCGGGCAGTTCCTTCAGGATCTCGCTCACGAACGCCTTGGCGTCTCCGAACAACATCAAAGTCTTTTCCATGTAGTAGAGTTCGTTATCGATGCCGGCAAAGCCGGGGCTCATGGAGCGTTTGATCACCATCACGGTACGCGCCTTGTCCACGTCCAGAATCGGCATGCCGTAGATCGGGCTGTTCTTGTCGGTGCGCGCGGCCGGGTTCGTCACATCGTTCGCTCCGATGATCAGGGCCACGTCGCACTGGGCAAACTCGCTGTTGATATCGTCCATCTCGAACAGCCGGTCGTAGGGGATGTCGGCTTCGGCCAGCAGTACGTTCATGTGTCCCGGCATGCGGCCGGCCACCGGGTGGATCGCGAACTTCACGTCCACGCCGCGCTTCGCCAGCGAATCCGACAGCTCGCGGATCTTGTGCTGCGCCTGCGCCACGGCCAGGCCGTACCCGGGCACGATGATCACGCTGCTTGCCGCTTCCAGGATCGACGCCGCTTCTTCCGCGCTGGCGCTTCGGACCGGACGCTGCTCCGCGCGGGCCTGGCTGTGCTGGATCGTGCCGAACGCGCCGAATAATACGTTGGTGAACGAGCGGTTCATGGCCTTGCACATGATGATCGACAGGATCAGGCCCGAGGAGCCGTCGAGCGCGCCCGCAATGATCAGCAGCTTGTTATCGAGGGCGAACCCCATCGCGCAGGCCGAGAGGCCGGCGTACGAATTGAGCAGCGCAATCACGGTCGGCATGTCCGCTCCGCCGATCGGGATGATCAGCAGCACGCCGAACAGCAGCGCGAGTCCGGCGAAGATCGGGAACAGGTGCGTGTCGGTGGGTACCAGCATCAGCCGCACCCCGAGCCCCACGGCGATCGCGAACAGACCCATGTTGATGAAATTCTGGTTGCGGTACGTGATGGGCCTCTGCGGAAGCACCTCCTGCAGTTTGCCCATGGCCATCAGGCTGCCGGTGAATGTCAGGAAGCCGAGCAGCGTTTCGATGATCAGCGCCACCATCACGAAGCCGTGGAGTTCCGTAGCCGCGTGTGGCTGCCGCTGGTAGAACTCCGCCGTGCCCACCAGCGCCGCGGCCAGCGCGCCGCACGCGTGGGAGAGGGCGGTCCGCTGCGGCACTGCGGTCATCGGCATGATGTAGGCGATCGGAATCCCGACCGCGGTCCCGATCAGAAACGCCGCAAATACCCATTGCCAGTTAAACACGTGCTGCGACACCAGCGTGCCGCAAATCGCCATCAGCATCCCGATCTCGCCCGCGAAGACGCCGCGCCGCGCGGTGGCCGGGGTGTTCATCCACTTCAGCGACAGGATGAACAGCGCCGCCGAGACGATGTAGATGTAATGGACCGCCTGCGCCATTACTTCTTCCCCTCGCGCTTCTTGAACATCTTCAGCATGCGGTCGGTGATCAGAAAACCGCTGACGATGTTGGTCACCGCGGCGGTGATCGCGATGAAACCCAGCACCTTGCTCAGCGTGGTTGCCCCCGCGGAGCCGGTGATCAGGATGGCGCCCACCACCGAGATGGCGGAAATCGCATTGGTCAGCGACATCAGCGGCGTGTGAAGCAGCGGCGAAACCTTCCGGATCACCTCCAGGCCGACGAATGTCGCCAGCATGAATACGTACAGTCCAAGGACCAGGTCAGAGGACATGGGACGCTCCCAGAGCTTCTTTCACGCGCGGGTGCACCACGGCGCCGTCGTGGGTCACCAGCGTTTCGCGGACAATTTCGTCTTCGCGGTCGAGATTCAATTGTCCGTCCTTTACCAGGTACTTCAGAAAGGTGGCGATATTCTTCGCGTACATCTGGCTGGCGTGATAAGGCACGGTTGCGGGCAGGTTCACCGGGCCGTGGATAGAGACTCCGTTCTGTTCCACCACCTCGCCCGCGCGGGTCAGCTCGCAGTTGCCGCCGCGCTCGGCGGCGATATCGACGAGCACCGATCCCGGCGCCATCCGCGCCACCATCCCGGCGGTAACCAGGACCGGCGCTTTCCTGCCGGGAACCGCGGCCGTAGTGATCACCACATTCTGCTCGGCCAACACCCCGGCCATGGCCTCGCGCTGCCGCCGGTAGAACTCTTCGCCCATGGCCTTGGCGTATCCGCCCTTGTCCTCCGCGGCGGTTTCCCCAACGTCCAGCACAATGAAACGCGCGCCCAGGCTCTCGATCTGCTCCTTCACAGCCGCGCGGATGTCGTAGCCGCTGACCACCGCACCGAGGCGCCGGGCGGTCGCTATCGCCTGCAGCCCGGCCACCCCCGCGCCGATTACCAGCACACGCGCGGGAGTGATGGTTCCGGCCGCCGTCATGAGCATGGGGAACATGCGGGGCAGGGCATTGGCGGCGATCAGGACGGCCTTGTAGCCCGCCACCGTGGCCATCGATGAGAGCGCGTCCATACTCTGCGCGCGGGTGATGCGGGGCATCAGTTCCATTGCCAGGAAAGTGACGCCGCGTTCCGCCAGTTGGCGCGCCGCGTCGATTGCGGTCAGGGGCTCCCCGAAGCCGATCACCGTCTGTCCCCGCCGGAACCTCGGCAGGTCCGCCTCTCCCGTTTCCGGATTGGCGCCCAGGGTGCGTACCTGCAGCAGGATGTCAGCGGCGGCAAAGACCTCCGCCCGGCTCGCTAGTACGACGCCCTTGGCCGCGTATTCGGAATCGGGAAAACCGGCGGGCACGCCAGCCCCGCCTTCCAGGATCAGCTCAATCCCCGTCTTGTTGAGGACGCTGATTGCGCCGGGGATCATTGCCACGCGGCGTTCGCCCGGCGCTGATTCGGAAACCACTCCGACTTTGATGCCCATTTCGCTTTGCCAAATTGCCTGCCCGCTACCAGGCGGTCGCGGCTCTGTGCGGAACTGGAGCGGGCAAGGCTCCTACAACAAATCCGCGGTACTGAAGAAGAACCTCAACTCGACCTCCGCCGTCTCCGGCGCGTCCGAGCCGTGAATGCAATTACGCTCGATGTTGGCGGCGAACCGCTTCCGGATCGTGCCCTCGGCGGCATTGGCCGGGTTGGTCGCGCCCATCACTTCACGCAATTTCTTGACCGCGTCCTCGCGTTCGAGCGCCATCACGATGATCGGGCCTTCTGTCATGAACTTCACCAATCCCGCGTAGAACGGCCTCTCGCGATGCACGGCATAGAAGCCCTGCGCCTGCGCTTCGGTCAGGCGGGTCATCCGCAATCCGAGGATCTTGAACCCTGCCTGTTGGATCATGGCCAGGATGTCGCCGGCCTGCCCGGCTGACACCGCATCCGGCTTGATGATGGAAAATGTGCGTTCAACACTCATAAGAGGCTCTGAATCGTAACTCCTATCTCGGCCGGCGTGGGGCACACGGTAATGCCCGCGTCCTTCATCGCCGCAATCTTGTCGGAAGCTTTTCCCGAACCGCCGGCGATGATCGCTCCAGCGTGGCCCATCCGCCGTCCGGGCGGCGCCGTCTGGCCGGCCACGAATCCCACCACCGGCTTCTTGACGTTGGCCTTGACGTAAGAGGAGGCCGTCTCTTCGGCATTCCCGCCGATCTCGCCGATCATCACGATGGCGTGCGTATCCGGGTCGCTATTGAACAGTTCGAGCGCATCCAGGAAGTTGGTCCCGATGATCGGGTCTCCGCCGATGCCGATGCAGGTGGATTGCCCGATCCCCAGTTTTGTCAACTGGCCGACCGCCTCATAGGTCAGGGTGCCGGAGCGGGAAACCACACCCACGTGACCCTCCAGGTGAATATGTGCCGGCATGATCCCGATCTTGCACTTGCCGGGCGAAATGACTCCCGGGCAATTCGGTCCGATCAGCCTCGTCTTCTTTCCTTTCAGGAACTGCCAGGCCTTCACCATGTCGAGGGCCGGAATTCCCTCAGTGATACACACGACCAGCGGGACTCCCGCGTCGGCCGCCTCCATGATGGCATCGGCGGCGAACGGCGGTGGTACGAAGATCACCGTTGCGTTGGCCCCGGTCTTCGCCATGGCCTGTGTCATCGTGTCGAACACCGGCAGGTCCAGATGCCTGGTGCCGCCCTTGCCCGGGACTACCCCGCCCACGACGTTGGTTCCGTACGCGATGGCCTGCTGCGCGTGGAACGTGCCCTCTCTACCTGTGAAACCTTGAACGATCAGTCGAGTATTCTTGTCTACGAGTACGCTCATCCGATTTCCATTTCCTCTTACGCAGCCAGCTTGACCACTTTCTCAGCAGCGTCCCGCATATCCTGCCCCACTGTGAAGTTCAGCCCCGACTCCATCAGGATCTGCCGGCCCAATTCCACATTGGTACCTTCCATGCGAACGACGATGGGCACCTGAATGTTCAGATCGCGCGCCGCCGCCACCACGCCCGTGGCCAGCGTGTCGCAGCGCAGGATGCCGCCGAAGATATTGATCAGGACCGCCTTCACATGCTTGTCGGAAAGCAGGATGCGAAAAGCGTTCTTGACCTGCTCGGCGCTGGCGCCCCCGCCCACGTCCAGGAAGTTCGCGGGGCTGCCGCCGGCGTACTTGATGATGTCCATAGTGGCCATGGCCAGGCCCGCGCCGTTCACCATGCAGCCCACGGTTCCATCCAGCTTGATGTAGTTCAGGCCGAACCGCGAAGCTTCCACCTCGAGGGGGTCCTCTTCGTTGAGATCGCGCAGTTCCAGCAGTTCCTTGTGGCGGTATAGCGCATTGTCATCGAAATTGATCTTGGCGTCGAGCGCGTACACCTTCCCGTCTTTGGTCAGGATGAACGGGTTGATCTCGGCGAGCGACGCATCCATCGCCGTGTACGCCCGCGCCAGCGCCATCATGGCCGCCGCGGCGGCGTTCACGCCGGCCGGCGGAATTCCGATCCCGAATGCCAGCTTGCGCGCCTGGTAGGACAGCAGGCCAAGCCCCGGCTCGAGCGTCTCTTTCAGGATCAACTCCGGAGTCTTCGACGCCACCTCTTCAATTTCCATGCCGCCCGCGGCCGAAGCCATGAACACCGGCTTTCCCTGCACGCGATCGAGTACGATTCCCAGGTACAGCTCGCGCTCGATGGGCAGCGTCTCCTCGACCAGCAGGCGCTGCACGATGCGGCCCTCGGGCCCGGTCTGGTGGGTTACCAGCCGCATCCCCAGAATCCGGCGGGCGAGTTCGACGGCTTCGGCGGCATTTTTTGCTACCTTCACGCCGCCGCCTTTTCCTCGTCCGCCCGCGTGAATCTGCGCCTTCACGACCACGCTTCCACCGATTTCCTTTGCCGCCGCTTCGACTTCCTCAACCGTAAACGCAACCACGCCCCGCGGCACAGGAACGTGGTACTGACCCAGAATGGCCTTTGCCTGATACTCGTGAATTTTCATGGAATTCTGCTTGTGTTAGTATGGCGGAACAGCCAGAAATCTTAATATATCATGTCCCTTTCCCTCTACCTGGAACGTGTCGCAAGCCGCCAGCATCTGTCCTCGGAAGAGGCCGAGGCCGCCATGGAGACGGTGCTCAGCGGCCAGGCCAGCCAGGCGCAGATGGCGGCATTTCTGGTGGCCTTGCGGATGAAAGGGGAAACCTCGGAAGAGCTGGTTGGGTTCGCCCGCGCCATGAGGCGGATGGCTGTTACGATCGATCCCGGGCTCAACGGTTCCCCCCTGCTCGACACCTGCGGAACCGGTGGGGACGGTGCGGGTACATTCAATATCTCCACGCTGGCGGCCTTTGTGGTGGCGGGCGCCGGAATCCACGTGGCCAAACACGGCAACCGGTCGGTCAGCGGGAGACCCGGGTGCGGCAGCGCCGACCTTCTGGAATCCCTGGGCATTGATATCGGGCTCACGCCCGAGCAATCGGCCCGCGCCATCCGCGAAGTGGGGATTGGCTTTCTCTTCGCCCCCGCCGTGCACAGTGCGATGAAACACGCCCAACCGGTGCGCGTGGACCTCAAGATGCGCACGGTTTTCAACCTGCTGGGCCCGCTCACCAATCCTGCCAACGCGACCGCCCAGGTGGTGGGCGCGCCCTCTCCCCGCGCGGCTGAGCTGATGGCTGTGGCGCTGGCGTCTCTCGGTTTGCGGCGCGGCTTCGTGGTGCACGGCTCAGACGGGCTCGACGAAATCACCACCACCGGTCCCACGCTGGCCTTCGAAATCGGTGGCGGCCTGGTGCTGCCCAGGGAGCTGGAACCCGGTGACTTTGCCGTTCCTCCGGCCAGGCCGGAAGACCTCAAGGGCGGTGACGGCCAGCGGAACGCCGAAATCGCGCGTGCGGTACTGGGTGGGACCCGGGGGCCCCAGCGGGACATTGTACTGGCCAATGCCTCGGCCGGCCTTGTGGCCGCCGGCCTCGTCGGCACGTTCCTCGAAGGGGCGGCCTTCGCGGCACTTTCCATCGATAGCGGAGCCGCCCGCGAAAAAGTGGAAGCGCTCGCCCGCTTCAGCCGGTCCTGCCGCTGAAATCAGACCCGCTTCTCCGTTTCCGCTGTAGAATGAAAGTGGAGCTAGTGCCGCCGGCCGGCTGAGGAGGTTAACATGTCGGGCCTATTTCGGCATCACCATCGTGATCCCGGCGCGTTTACGGGTGCCTTCCTGGCCACAAGCGCGCTTTTCTTCACACTTCTAACCGTGCTCGTGCTGATTCTCGGGGTCTTCCTGCCCCGGGCGGGTTGACCACCACGTTCTTTCTCCACAAGGAGGTGTGTCATGCCTGTTCTGTCCAGAATTCTTGCCCCCGTGGAGTTTTCTCCGCGGGACAAGGGAGCAGCGCACTATGTGGAGGCCTTGGCCGGCCACTTCCATAGCGAAGTCATACTGCTTCATGTGATTGCCACTCCTCAAGGCGCCTATGCACCCCCGGAAGCGTTAACCTATTCCACCGCCGGCGACCTCATGGAGCAACTGGAGTTTCAGAGGACTGCGGATCTGAATGCCTACCTGGTGGACGAGTGGAAAGGACTGGAAGTCCGGCGGATCGTGCTGCGTGGCGATCCGGCCCGGCAGATCGTCGCCGTGGCTGCGGGGGAGCATTGCGACCTGATCGTCATGGCCACTCACGGATACGGCCCGTTCCGCCGCTTTCTGCTCGGCTCGGTCACCGCCAAGGTGCTTCATGACGCCCGATGCCCGGTCTGGACCGGTCCTCACGTCGAAACGGCGCCGCCGCGCGAGACGATCCATTTCCACCGCGTCCTCTGCGCCCTCGACCTCGCTCCGCACAGCCGCGAGGTGCTGGCGTGGGGCGCCGCGTTCGCCCGGGAATTTGGGGCGGAACTCGCCGTGGTACACGCTGTCCCGATGTCCACCGCCAAGATGGGTGGAATGTACTTCGATCCCGACTGGGGCAAGGACGTCAAGCAGCGAGCGCGGGATACCATCGCCGGCATGCAGGCTGGGATCGCGAGCCGGGGCGAGACCTTCGTGGAAGTCGGCGACCCCCCGGTGGTAGTCAGCGATGTCGCACGCCGCGTCAATGCCGACCTGGTCGTGATCGGCCGCGGCGCGCCCGGCCTGATGGGCAGGCTGCGTGCCAATTCGTATGCCATCCTGCGCGATGCACCCTGCGCCGTAGTGGGTGTGTAGAATAGCCGAATGACCCGAAGAACGGATTTCGCACGCCCGCCGAAGCCACCAGCCCGGCAGTCAGTTGCGTTTCGGGCGATCCACGTAAAGGCGCTGACATGAAATTGCCGGTCGTTTGGCTGTGCCTGGCGGCACTTTCGGTGCTGCCCGCGGCTCAGCTTCCCAAACTGAAGGTGAGCGAGAACCATCGATTTCTCGTAACGGAAGACGGAAGACCATTCTTCTACTTGGCCGACACGGCCTGGGAATTGTTTCACCGGCTGGACCGCAAACAGGCCATGGAGTACCTGGATACGCGCGCCGCGCAGCGATTCACCGCGATTCAGGCCGTGGCCCTTGCCGAGCTCGACGGAATCACGGTCCCCAACGCATACGGCAAGCTGCCATTCCTCGACGAAGATCCAACCCGTCCGGCTATGACTCCGGGGTCGGACCCTTCCGACCCCAATCAGTACGACTACTGGGACCATGTAGACTACATCGTCGACCAGGCCAATGAGCGCGGCCTGTATGTCGCCATGCTGCCCACCTGGGGTAGCTGGGTCAACAGCGGCGGCCGCGACAAGAGCTACCTGACTCCGAAGAATGCGCAAATTTACGGTGAGTTTCTTGGCCGGAGGTACGGAAAGAAGGGCATCATCTGGATTCTCGGAGGCGACCGCAATCCCGCCGGTTTCGAAGCAACCTGGCGTGCGCTCGCCCGCGGAATCGCTATCGGCGTGAGCGGAAGGGAAGACTACGATGCCGTTCTGATGAGCTTTCATCCGCGCGGCGGAATGACCTCTTCCACCTGGTTCCACGACGACCCCTGGCTCGACTTCAACATGCAGCAGGACGGCCACGGCATTCCCGGAAATGCGAAGTCATGGGAGAAAATCGCCGCCGATTACAACCGGACGCCCGTCAAGCCGGTGCTCGATGGCGAACCGCTCTATGAAGACCATCCGCTCGCTTTCCGGGCCAAGGAGTTCGGCTATTCGTTCGATGCCCATGTGCGGCAATACGCCTATTGGGACACATTTGCCGGTGCCTGCGGCCACACCTACGGCAATCACGCCGTGTGGCAGATGTTCGCCCCGGGAAGGAAACGGGTCAACGGCCCCTTGATGTACTGGCAGCAGGCAATCCACCGCCCCGGGGCCGGCGAAATGCAGTACCTGCGAGCGCTTCTGGAATCGAGGCCGTATCTGTCGCGCGTCCCGGACCAATCGATCGTCGTGGACGCGCTTGAAGGCGCCGACCACATCGCCGCCACCCGCGGCGAGGGCTATCTGTTCGTCTATAGCGCGGAGGGCCGTAAGTTCACCGTGCGGCTGGGCGCGATTTCCGGAGCCGCTGTGAAGGCCTCCTGGTACAATCCGCGAACGGGAACTTCCGAGCCGGCCGGTTCGTTTGAGAACACCGGCGAGCACGAGTTCGTCCCACCGTCCGAAGGATTCGGCAGCGACTGGGTACTCGTGCTGGATGACGCAGCGAAGGCATTTCCCGCTCCCGGGGCGTCGAACTGATATCCGTCAGCGCAGGACGAAGAACGAATCGATATCCACGAACCTGCCTGTGGCTTTCGGATTGTGCCGCCCCGTGACCTTGACCACGGCCAAGTGCTTTCCCGGCCCGAAGCAGCAGAACTTCCTTCTCACCTGCCAGCGGATGCGGGGTGAGTATAAATCGATCGTGCCCTGTTGCTTGCCATCCACAGTCACCGAGGCAATGCCCCGGTTCGGCGCCTGCGTATAGAGGTAGAAGATCGCGCTGCCTTCGAAAGCGATCGAAACCTCCGCTCCCGGCACGTCGATGTAGCTGATGGTCTGCTGATCGGGCTGCGTAAAGGTGCCGTCGCGGGTCCAGTCGCCGCTGAAAAACAGGGCGGGGTCCGTATCGTCGTAGAATCCGGGGCGCGCGACGATCGTCGGCCCGGTAGGCTTGGGCGGGGCATGCTCATCGCACTCCGGTTGGAGCTTTGCCACGTAGAGGTCGCCCATCTCATACTCCGGTACCGTGCATACCGCCAGCAGCTTTCGCAAGGTATCCGGGCGCAGCGGGTCGCTCGGATCCAGCTTGTGCGCAATGAAGTAACCTACCTTCCACCGCTGCATCAGGCGGAACATCTGCGGCAGGGTGAAGGCGCGTTGCAGTTGTTCCACCGTGGGGTATTGGTGCCAGTGATTCTCGTAGATCGGGCCCGTCAGCCCGGCGATCCGGTTGTCGTCGGTCAGCAGAACTCCGGCGTTCGCGTGGTGGCCGTTGAACCATTCGATGATGCTGCGGATGGGCGCTGCCTCTTCCAGGTATCTCTGGCGCTCCGCGCGGGAGAACGGAAGTTTGAGGCAGAAATCCTTGTGATAGTAACTGGACGCCGGCAGAAACCAGGCATTCAGGGCGGTGGTCCCGAACACGCAAAGGATCAGCGCCCGGTAGAGCAAGCGCTGTTGCTCGAAGGCCCGGCCGAGGAGCGCGGCAAACGCCACGAGGGTCAACGGCAGCGCCGCGTACAGGAACCGGACGTTGGGCTGGGACCACAGGATCACGATTGCTGCCCCGAGCGCCACCACCAGGGCTCCGGCCGCCGCGCGCCCCCGCTTTGCGGCGAACAGCCCGATCAGAGACAGCGGCACGATGATCAGATACTGGAATCCGAACGAGCCGTCCTGCCCCTCGTATGCGAGGCTCGTGTGGAACGTCAGGGTATACAGCGTGTTCGGCTCCAGCGGGATCTTGAAGCGGACGTCGTTCACGCTGACCGTGGAGTCGAGCAGCGGCGAATGAAACTTCTGATTGTCGAATGGGAAGACAGGATTTCTGGTCTTCTCCCAGGCGATCAGATAAGTCGGAAGAGCCAGCGCCAGCAGCAGCGCCACCGAAAGGCAGCACGTCAATGCCGGGCGGCGCCCCAGTTTCTTCCAGTGCCGCGACGTTTCCGCCGCGAGAAACGGCAGGGCGAAGATCAGAAAAGCGATGGACCCGAGCTTGGTAGTGATTGCCGTTCCTGCCAGGGCCATGGCCAGAAACAGGTAACGCCGGTCGCCGGTATCTCCAAAGATCCAGATGGCCGTCATCACCCCCAGAATCAGTGCCGCCAGGAAGTTCTCGACGAACATCGATCCGGTGACCAGTTGCACCACCGGGGTACCGACAAACGATGCAGCCAGCAGCCATGCCGCGCCCGGCGTGACCCACCGTCTCGCGCCCTGGTAGATCAACCCCGCCACGATGCCCAGCATGGCGAAATTCAAAAGGTGTGCTGCGTACTCGCCGCCCAGAAGGTAGACGATCGAATAAGCCCAGTCCGCGCCCATGGGCATCACCGCCCAGAGGAAACGCGCCGGCTCGAAAGTCATGCGGTGGTTGGCCGCGATGTTCATGGGGATGGCCAGGTGCATGGCCAGCCCGTCGGTCCCGATTTCGGGCATGAGCGCCACGAACCACTGCGCAATGAGCAGGCAAACCAGCAGTCCGAATGCGATGCGCTCGCCGCCCGATCGCAGTTCGGCCCGTGTAAGCATTCCGAACCATTCCCGCAGCCGGATCCACACGCCGCGCGCATCGAGGGCGATGGGAACCGCCAGCACCGCGGCCCAGGCCGCCGCGTAATTCACCGGCAGCCGCACCGTCAACAGCATCAGCAAGATGTACGCGCCGGTGCCGAGAAGTGTGGCTAACAGCGAATTCGTGCGCGCGCGGCCCATCAGCAGTGTACCGAGCGCGCAGGCCGAGATCAGGAAAAACGCCGCCGCCACCACTGGTTGGATCCCCACCGAGACCACGGTCAATACCAGCAGCAGCAGCGCCATCACGGCGGTGAAACTCCACGGAAGGATCAGCAGCAGCGGCGCGGCCAGAAAGACGTAGGCGCCCAGGAAGCGGGTGAACCGCCTGACGCCCTCAGGCAGCCAGATTTCCTGGGTAAAAAGATGCCCGGTGAGAAAGCCGTAGATCTCGACCCCTACCAGCGCTGCCAGCAAAACGGCCACCCCGACGGCGAAGCGGGATATGGGCGCCCGCACTTTCCGCGCGCCACCGTTTTCCTGTGGCTTGAAAATGAGCACCCTCTGTACCGCGAAGTTCACGAAGAAGAGGAACGTTTCCACGATCAGTTTGGCCGCCACCGCCCCGATCGCGAAGGCGGCGGTCAACCAGCGGATCCCCCCGTACGACGCAGTGCCGCTCGCCACCACCAGCCCCAGGTACTTCGGCAGCACCGTCTTGTGCCGCTGCCGGGAATAGAACACCGAGCGGCGCACCATCGTGTAGTTGAACGTGACGGCGAACACGCGCGCCAGGACCTGCGCCCCCAGCACGTGGCCCGTACGGCGGTATGCCAGGTAGAAGATCAGGTTGTCGAGCACGGCGGTCATCATCGACACCGACCCGAATCGCAGCAGGACGAAGTAGATCTTCATCGAGTCGATGATCGGGTTGAAGTGTGACGACTTATTGCCGGGCTCGTAGATCGTCTTGATCGGCTCCTCCACCACCGGAATTTCCAGGTGATGCGCCGCGATGAGCATTTCCAGCTCGAATTCGTAGCCGCGCGATTCGATCTTCAGCAGACGGGGCAGCAGACCGGCTGGAATCCCCCGCAGCCCGGTCTGGGTATCGGTGAGCTTCTGGCCCATCAGGGCGTGCATCACGCCGCGGGTGGCCACGTTGCCGATGCGGCTGCGCAGCGGTACCTCGCCTTCGAATTGCCGGCTGCCGAGCACCAGGGAGTCCGGACGCTCCAGCAGCCTCTCCGCGACACGTTCGATATCAGCAGGATGGTGCTGTCCGTCGGCATCCGCCGTGACCACACCAGCCACGTCCGGGTAGGCGCACAGCACGTGATTGAAGGCCGTTTTGAGCGCGGCGCCCTTACCCAGGTTCACCGCGTGCCGCAGCAACTCCACCCGCGGATATGCCGATGCCCGCGCGAAGATCTCCCGGTACTCCGGCCCGCTGCCGTCATCCACGATCACGATGGCGGGCAGGTCGGTTTCCGAAAGGGTTCTGGCCAGATCGATCAGCCCGGCGGAAGGCTTGTACGCAGGGATCACTACCGCCAGCCGGATGGGTTGGTCGCCTTTCATTACCTGGGTTTGGATACTTCAACTAGAACATGTTGGACCTCCGGTTGCAATGCAGTCTGTTCCGATGTTTCATATGAGTATTCCCTGGGCCCTGGTATTCCTTTTAGTTTCATCCGCTTGCGCCGAAGAATCCCCGCCCGTAGTAACCTCCGTGGAGGTTCCTGGTACCACCCTCGAAGTGAACCTCGCAACACAGGTGGGCCAGCCGTACGACGAGAAGACCATCCAGAAGGACGTGAAGTACCTCTGGAATCTCGGCCGTTTCGAAGACGTTCGCGTCGAGGAACAACGTGACGGCGGCGACCTCGCACTGGTCTTCCGCGTCACGCCCAAACCCAGGATCTTCCTGCGGGAGGTGCGGCTGGTCCCCAACACCTACGGAGTGGAACTGAAAGTTCCGGACGGTACCCTGATCGACGCGTACCGTGCGCATGAGATCGCCATCGAGGCACAGAATCAGCTTGTCGCGCGCGGCTATGGCGAGGCCAAGGTCACGCCGGAGATCATCCCGGCTGGGGACCACGCCGCGAACCTGACCCTCAGAGTGAGTACCGGCAACGCGCTCAAAGTGTCCGAGGTCCGAATCGAAGGCGACCAGGCGGCGCGGCGCCAGTTGAAAGCGCTCAAGCCGACGCGCATCCTGCCCGGCGTTCCCGGTCTCTGGAACGGCTGGCGGCTGATGCCGTCCTACAGCCGCGACGCGGTGGATTCCGATTCCGGGCGCATCCTGTCGTCCTACCTGCTGAAGGGATACCTGGATGCCGAAGTCCGGCCCCTGGATCCGGAGGTCGAGGGCCACAACGCGCGCGTTTCGATCATCGTGAATCCCGGCAAGAAGTACCCCATGCCGAAGAACCTTTGCACCTCCCTGCTCGCCCAGCGGCGGGAAGCGCAGAAGCAGGGGATTCTCGATTTCACCGTGCACTTCGATTTCGAACACGGCGCCACGATCGACCGCGGCCGCCCGTACCACGTGGGGCGCATCGAATTTGTCGGCAACCACAGGTACTCGGATGCCTCGCTGCGCAGCAACTTTTTGCTCGATGAGGGCGACATCTTCGACGAGCAGAGGCTTCGCCAGAG
This sequence comes from Bryobacterales bacterium, assembly GCA_963778675.1. Classification (GTDB taxonomy): domain Bacteria; phylum Acidobacteriota; class Terriglobia; order Bryobacterales; family Bryobacteraceae; genus CAWCDJ01. Next base: position 477,349 of record CAVZVI010000011.1, on the reverse strand, counting down.
CGTGGCGCGCCTCAGCCGCACCGAGCGCTTCGACCCGATCGACGAAAAGAACGTGATCGTGCAGCCTAATCCCAAGACCGGGTACGCCAACGTCACGGTGCATGTCCACGAACGCAAACGGGGCAAGTGGAACATCTCGGGTCCGGTAGGCCCGATGAGCCTGGCCGGGCCGCTGGAGGCTTCGATCAGTTCGCGGCTTCCAGCCTGGGGACGCGGCATTTTCGAACTCTCCACCTATACCGCTTCTATCGGAATCTTCGCCTTCGGAAGCCCGCTGATTCCGATTCTCAACGCGCCGCCGAAGTTTCTCCCGGTGGTGGCCCTGGCGCGTCCGTTTACGCCGGGCGACGGCTGGTTGTCGGGCTTCGTCATCGCGCCGCAACTCGGCTGGGCGAATAGCGCCCTCAGTTACGTCGTCTCTCAGATGCAGGGGCGGCTGATGCCGCTGCTGGGCGGCGAGCGCAACATTCAACCGGTGCTCCCCGTAACGGTGACCCGCGATTCCGGCGAGGCCATCATGTACTGCGAGCCGCCCGGTCCCCGGCTCAAGCCGCTGCGTGCCGCGGCCGGAATCGGGCTGCACCTCCTGGGCGCTCTTCCCGCATACTAAGCGCGGCGGAGCAGGTGCTTCTGCACCTTGCCCATGGCGTTCCGGGGAAGCTTCTCCACGACTACGAACTGTCGCGGCACCTTGAACGAGGCGAGCCCGGCACGGCAACGCTCGGCCAACGCCTCCGGATCGATCGGTCGTCGCAGCACGATGTACGCGACCGGCACCTCTCCCCGCACGTGGTCCGGTAAGGCCGCTACAGCGGCCTCGGCCACTTCCTCCTGTTCCATGAGGAACTCTTCGATCTCGCGCGGATAGATATTGAAGCCGCCGGAGATGATGAGATCGCTCTTGCGGCCGCACAGGGTGTAGTAGCCGTCGCCGGAGCGCACGGCCAGGTCGCCGGTACGGAACCAGCCGTCCTGGAAGGCGGCGCGGGTGGCGTCTTCGCGGCGCCAGTAGCCGGCAAAGACATTCGGACCTTTGAGCCAGATCTCCCCGTCGACCAGCTTGACGGAAACGCCCGGCAATGGGAGGCCGACCGTTCCGGGCCGGCGTTCGCCTACGTAGGGGTTGCTGATGTCCATGAGGTTCTCGCTCATTCCGTAACGCTCCAGGATGGCGTGGCCGTACTTCGCCTGAAATGCCGCGAACACCAGCGGCGGCAGCGGCGCCGAGCCGGAGACGAACAGCCGCATGAAACCGCCGATTTCGCGCGCCTGCTCGTCCGGAATGTCCAGCAGCCGCACGTAAATTGTGGGCACGCCGAAGAACAGCGTGGGGCGGAAATCCAGGAAGGTGGCGGCGGCTGTCTGGTGCTCGAACCGCGGCAGCAGCCTCATCCGGCAGCCGCTCACGAGCCAGCAGTGCAGTCCGTTGCCTAAGCCGTGGACGTGGAACAGCGGCAGCGCCAGCAGGAAGCGGTCGGCCGCGGTGATCTGCCAGCAGGAGAGCAGGTTGAGCGCGTTGGATGCGAAATTGTTGTGGGTGAGTACGGCCCCTTTCGAAGCGCCCGTCGTACCGGAGGTGTAAATGATGCCGGCCGGCGCGTCGCCGTCGAGCGGCACATCCGGGCGGTCGCCGGGCATCGATGCGGCTTCGGCGGCCAGGGCAGGGAGGTCTGCCTCGCGGTAGAATGCGGCGGGCTCGGCATCATTCAAGATGTGACCGATCTCGCGATCCCGGTAAAGAATGTTCACGGGGACGAAAATTACCCCGAGCTTCAGGCATGCCAGGTAGAGGTCGATCATCTCGACGCAGTTGCCGAGATAGACGCACACGCGGTCGCCGGTCTTGAGTCCGCGACGGGCCAGGCACTGCGCCAGCCGATTGCTGCGGCTGTCGATCTCGCCGAACGTAAAGCTGCGGCCCTCGAAGTCGAGCGCCGGCCGGTCGCGCCGGCCCTGAAAGGAGAGCTCGAAAAGTTGCGTGAGGTTCAAGCGGGAAGCTCCTTGCCGCGCGTTTCGTGCGCAAATCGAAGCACCAGCAGACCGGCCAGGAAAGCGATCGAGGTCAGCGCCACGGGCGTTCCGATGGTATGCATACGCGCCACCCCGGCTCCGACCAGGAAGGTGGCGCCCGCCGCGAGGAATCGCCCGAAGGAGGTGGCGAAAGCGAAGGCGCTCCCGCGGCATTCGGTGCGATACTGCTCCGGAAGCCACAGCGTGTAGACCGCGAAATTCGCACCGCCCACCCCCAGAAAGAAAAGGCAGACGATGAACCAGGCCAGGCTGGCATAGAAGACATAGCCGAATCCGATGGAAATACAGGCGAACATGAGAACGAAGTAAAACGCCAGCGATCCGCGCCGGCCCAACCGCTCCGCGAGCCACGGAAGCAGGAGGCAGCCGAGTATGGTGCCCACCGACAGCAGCATGGTTGCGTAGGATGCGAGGCGCGCCCCTTCAGCCGCGGTATGGCCTTCGCGAATGGCCAGGAACCGGACGGCAGACGGCACATACACCGAGCCGGCCCAAAGCCCGACCATCGAAATCAGCAGCAGAGCTGAGTTTACGATCGTACGTCTGCGATACTCGGCGGAAAACAACGCAGCGAATGAGTGCCCGGCGCTCCATCGCTTGGCCGCCTGCCAGCGGCCGGGTTCGCGCACGCCGTAGCGGATGAAGGCCACGAGCAGGGCCGGCGTTCCGCCCACCGCAAAGACCGCACGCCACCCGTAGCGTGCGCCGATGCCCCAGTTGACCAGGGCTGCCAGGAAGATCCCGAAGTAATAACCCGTGTGCATCCATGCGGCGCCCTGTTTGCGGCGCGCTTCGGGCCACTCTTCCGCCACCAGGACCCCGCCGAGAGTCCACTCGCCCCCGATCCCCGCGCCCGCCAGGAAGCGGAACGCCGCCAGTTGCCATACGTTTTCCGCGGCCGCTCCGAGGAACGTGAACAGCGAATAGCACAGAATGGTCAGCATCAGCGTTCGCACCCTGCCGAAGCGGTCCGCCAGCGGACCCCAGAGAAACGCGAAACCCCAACCCAAAAGAAATATCGCGAAGAGCAGCCCGCCGTAGAGGCCCACGTTGGCCTGATCGGGCGTCTTTCCGGAACGCGGCAGCAGGTCGCGCAAGGCCGGGTCGAGCACCAGCGCGTAGAGGAAAGAGTCCATTCCATCCAGGGTCCAGCCGGCCCAGGCAGCCCAAAAGCCGCGCACCTGGTTTCGAGTCAGCGTCACTGGGCGGCTATTGTATCGCAGGCCCGCGGCTGCCCCGCCACGCTATAATCCGGGAGTCTGGGATACTTGCGTGATTCTGATTGTCGACGATGAGCCGGATATTCGGACGCTGGTGCGGACCCTGGCGGAGCGCGCCGGTTATGAAGTAGTGGGAGCCGCGAACGGCGAAGAGGCGCTCCGCATCCTCCACCAGTATGTTCCGGGGCCGGAGCTGATGCTCACCGATATCGTGATGCCCGGCATGAGCGGCCTCGAACTGGCGGCCCAGGCGCATCACATCCAGCCGTCCATGCCGGTGATCTTCATGTCGGGATTCGCCAGCCAGTATGAGGAGGAACTGAGCGGCTCCGTCTGCCTCCGCAAACCCTTCCGCGTCCCTGAATTGCTCACCGCCATTCAGGAGGTGATCGGACCTCCACGGCCGCGCGAGCCCCACGCTGAGCCACAACCGTGAGGAAGTGGGCCGCTTATACCCTGACGGCGCAGTAGTCGAACAGCAGGTGCCATTCCGCGCGCTGCACCCGGAGCGCGATGCTCTCCTGTTGGGAGCCGGGATTGCCGCGAGCCTGCTCGCAGTACTCGATGAAGCGGAGCGGCTCCCAGCGCGGTCCGAAATCGAGGCCCAGTGCGGCGGCGGCAAGGCGTAGGTCGGGGAAGACGGCATGCTGCCCGACGCGGCCGAACCAGTAGGACGCGTTGCCCGCGTCGGGTTCCTGCCGGTGCATCACACCGTGCCAAAACGCGCCTTCCGGGGTTTCGATCTGTTGTGCGATGGAGTGCGCTTCATCCAGGCACGAAAAATAGAGGTACAGGCCGGCCAGCGCAGCCTGGGGTGCGCGCGCGCCGGCAAAGAGCCGCGAAGAGCTGCTCGATCCGAGCATCTCGAGAGCGCGGGCGGAAGAGCACCGGCCGGAAGCCAGGGGCATCAGCCGCTGGCCGTTGCCGTCGAGCGCAAGGATCGCGGCGACCTCTGGGCCGTAGGCGTCCGGATGGAAGGCCATGCTCCATTGTCTACCATGGAAGTGTGACTACCGCGCTGGTACTTTCCGCAGGCGGCATGTTCGCTGCCTGGGAAGTCGGAGTGTGGAAGGCGCTCCGCGGCGAGTTCGTTCCGGATCTGATTGTGGGCGCCTCCGCCGGCGCATGGAACGGCTGGGCGATCGCCGGCGGAGCATCGCCGGAGGAACTGGAGGGCGAATGGCGCGACCCCCGCACGGCCGGCCTGATGCGGTTCGGCCCGCACCGCTGGGCGCTGCTCAGGCCCGAGACCATGCATGAAAAGGCGCGCGAATTGTACTCGCGCTTCCAGCCGCGGCTTCCGTATGCTCTGACCATGATCGAAGTCCCGGCGCTGCGCCCCTGCCTGGTGAAGGGCGAACAGGTATCCTGGCGCCACCTCGCGGCCACCTGTTCCATCCCGTTCTGCTTCCCGCCTGTCGAAATTGGGGGCGCCCGCTACGTGGACGGCGGCTTGCGCGGCGCGCTTCCCCTGTGGGCGGCCCAACGGATGGGCGCGACGCGTGCCGTAGCTCTAAACTGCCTGACCAACCTCCCGCTTCGCCTGCTGCGCACCGTGATGCGGCCGCCGCGGGCGAGCGCGGCGCTCGAGGTCGTGCGCATCGAGCCCTCCGTGCCGCTCGGATCTCTGCGCGAGGCCGCTGTCTGGTCCGCCGCCAACATCGATCGCTGGATCCAGTTGGGGATCGCCGACGGGAATCGGGCGCGGACTTCGATTACAATGTAGAGCGATGCCGCTATATCGGATCTACAGGATGAAAGATTCGCCACGGCAACAGTTCCGATGGGCCCCCCACGTCTCCGGAAGCGCCTCGCTGAGGCCGCGCGACTACGAGCAGCGCGGAGAAGTGGACGCACTGCACGAATACGATGCGTGGCGGTTGCTGCGCGAAGCCGGGGACCCGCTGTCCGTGGGAGATCTGCTCGAGACAGAATCGGGTCAGTTGCGTATCTGTAAGTACGTCGGCTTCGAGCCGGCCCAGTGGGTTCTGCCGGAGCCGAAACAACACGCCGATCCGGTTGCGGCCGGGGTCGTAGCGGCCGAAGCGGACTCCGCCGGCCAACCTTCCACTTAGGAGCTTTTTATGCGTGACCCTCGCCTGGGCGACGATATCGACGACTTTTGCGTGCGCTGCAAGCGGATCATGAACCACTCGGTGGTTTCGGTCATCAATGCCGTGCCGGCCAAAGTGCGCTGCCGCACCTGCCACAGCGACCACGACTACCGCCACGAGCAGGCGCCCCCGCCCAAGGTCGATGCGCGCAAACAGGCGTTGTTCAACGAAGTGCTGAAAAAGGTCAATCCCGAGGACGTGCCGGAGGTGGTTGCGGAGTTGGACGATCCTCCTCTGAAAGCGGACGCGGCTACGGCCGAGGTCCCCGCCGAACTACCGAAAGCCAAGATCAAAGCCAAGGGCAAGGCCCGAACCGAGCCGCAGCCGTAAGGAAGCAGCCCCGCCGCGGTCCGCGCTAACATCGAATTTGGACCTCATTATTTTTGATCTCGACGGCACCCTGATCGATTCCCGGCAGGACCTCGCAAGCGCCGTCAACGCCACGCGCCGGCACATGGGCATGGACCCGCTTTCAAACGAACGCGTCTACTCCTACGTTGGTAACGGCGCTCCCGTGCTCGTCCGGCGCGCGCTCGGCGAACAGGCAACGGAAGACGAGGTGGAAGAGGCGCTGGAGTTCTTCCTCGAGTTCTACCGCGAACACGACCTCGACCACACCCGCCTCTACCCTGGTGTGCTCGAGACCCTCAACCTTCTGCGCGATGCGGGCAAGCGGATGGCCGTGCTTACGAATAAGCCCGTGCGTATGAGCCGCCACATCGTGGAAGGCCTCGGCGTGGCCGGTCACTTCTTCCAGGTTTACGGCGGCAATAGTTTCGAATTCAAGAAGCCCCATCCCATGGGTGTCGAAGCGCTCAGGAAAGAGACCGGCGCCCGACGCGACGCCACTCTCATGGTCGGAGACAGTTCCGTCGACGTCCTTACCGCACGCAATGCGGGCATTCCCTGCTGTTGCGTGACCTACGGGTTTCAACCCGAATCGCTCGCCGATCCCGCCCCCGACCGGCTCATCGACCGCATGGAACAACTCGCCGACTGGCTTCTCGGCCCACGGAGATCTCGCATGAACCAACGTCCCGGCGCCGCCGTAACCACAAGCGGCATCTACTGGTGTACCGTCTGCAAGCTGCCCCAAACCTTCACCGCTGGCGAAACGTTCCCCGAATGCCGGAACATGTGCGGACGGGGAATGTGGCAGTTGGTCGAGAAACTGGAGGAAGACCCCTCGCGGGCTTTGGACTAGCGCGCCAGAGCGGCGCGTGTCTCTTTCAGCGTATTCGCCAGGCTCTCTTTCGGCAGCTTTCGGATGATCGGATCGATCAGCCAGCCGAGCCCGGTTGGAATATCCCGCGTCAACGACACCGCCTGGCACTCCACCCATGTGCCGCCGTCGCGCTCTTCGAAACGCCAGTAGGTGTTGAGCCGCCACAGGAACCCGTGGCCGGTCCCCGGCGCGAGCGGCCGGCCGTTATCCAGTTCGGAAATCTTCGTGGTGCGGGAGTTGCTGCGCCAGCGCTTGCTGTCTACCTGCGTGTAATGGACCTCATGTTCGGTATCGAGCACCACCGTGAGGATCTGCTTCTTGAGCAGCCGCAGGTAGATGCGGTAGTCGTTCCCATCGTGTGAAAGGACCCGCGAATCGACCACTTCGGGCTTGTAATACTCCTTGTGGCGGTCGTAGTCGCGCACCAGCGCCAAGGTCCGCTCCAGGCTGACCCCGGGCAGAAACACGGCGCCCACCCAATCGTGGATCAGCCCGTGCGGAACGGCGATTTCGGGTTTCGCCCCGGTCGGCTCCACGACAACCTCCCCGGCTTTAATGCGCCGCGCACGGTCAGGCGATTCGTCTGCCCACAAAAAGGTCTTTCGCTCGTCCAGTCGCTGCTCCGTCTGGCGGATGTAGCGGTCGAAGGCCTCGGAGGTTTGGGGCTTCAGGTCACCCGCCTGCAAACCGCCTGCCAGCAGGAGAGCCGGGAGGATCCATTTCATAACTCCATCATGCCGCACTGTTACCATTGACTGATGGACCTGCGCTACCCTATCGGCCACTTCGAACGGCCTTCGACAATCACCGACGCCCTGCGGGCGCAGTGGGTCGGGGAACTTGCCGCCGCCCCTGCCCGCTTCCGGGAAGCCGTGCGCGGCTTGACGGATGAGCAACTCGACACTCCGTACCGGCCCGAGGGTTGGACCGTCCGGCAGGTGATCCATCACGTCCCGGACAGCCATCTGAACTGCTATGTCCGGTTCCGCCTGGCTCTGACCGAAGAGAATCCGCTGATCAAACCGTACGACGAGGCACAATGGGCCCTTCTGGACGACGCTGCCAACGCCCCCGTGGAAGTCTCCCTCCGGCTGTTGGAAGCCCTCCACGAACGCTGGGTAAGGCTGATCCGGAGCCTGCCGGAAGCCGCCTTCGCCCGCACCTACCGCCATCCGGAACGCGGAACCATGGACCTGGATACGACGGTGGCCCTCTACGCCTGGCATACGCGGCACCACGCTGCCCACATTACCCGGTTGCGGGAGCACCTGGGCTGGACGCCAATCTCTTAGAACCGAATGCCTATTGGGTGCGTCCAATCGCTAGGGATGCTTGTCCTGTATAATGAATTTAGCGCCCGGAAGCCTTTCCACCTATGAGTAGCCGCACGAAGTACGTTGTCGTGAGCAGTTCCACTTGCCTCACGATCCTGCTCCTGATCGGGAGCGTCCTCGGCAAGGGGGCGTCCCCGGACGACACCCTGAAACACATCGGCGTCTTCAGTGACGTGGTCGCCCACATCAAGAGCGAGTACGTGGAAGAGCCGGATATGAAGAGCGTGACTCTGGGCGCGCTCAACGGTCTTCTGGAAGCGGTGGACCCCTTCGCCAGCTACCTGAATGCCGAGCAGTACAAGGATTACCTGCAGAACAAGGGTGCTCAGCGCGCCGACGTAGGACTTCTGCTGTCCAAGAAGAGCGGCTACATGGGAGTGGTCGGGACCGTTCCGAATTCGCCCGCCGCCAAGGCCGGGTTCGGCACGGGCGACATGATCGAGAGCATCAAGGGCATCGCCACGCGCGACATGCCGCTTGCGTACGCCAACCTGCTGCTGCAGGGCGCCGCGGGCAGCACTGTGGATCTGAGCGTGGTGCGGGTGCGCCGGCCGGAGCCTCAGACGGTGAAGTTGACCCGTGAAAATCTCACGCTGCCGCCGGTCGATGCCAAAATGCTCGCCGGCCAGGTTGGCTACATCAACGTGGACGCCCTATCACCGGAGCACGTGAAGGAAGTGGCCGCGGCTGTACAAAAGTTGCAGAAAGAGGGCGCGCAGAAGTTCGTGGTGGACCTTCGCGGCTGCGCCATGGGCGCCCCCGCGGATGGCATCGCGATGGCCAACCTGTTCCTGGATAAAGGCCGCATCACCTATCTGCAGGGACAACGCGTGCCCCGCCAGAACTTCGATGCCGATCCGGCAAAGGCGATCACCAACCTGCCGGTGGCGGTGTTGACGAACCGTGGAACGGCGGACGGTTCCGAGATCTTCGCCGCGGCAATCCAGGACAACAAGCGCGGCGAGGTGTTGGGCGATCGGACGTACGGCGAAGCGGCCGTCCGGAAGGCGATCACGATGGATGACGGCAGCGCGATCATCCTTTCGGTGGCGAAATACTACACCCCCGATGGCGGCAAGGCGATCCAGGACACCGGTGTGGTCCCCGGTACTCTGGTAGCCGATGCCGAGCCGCAGGTCGAATACGACGATAACGGCGAGCCGATCCCAACTCCGGACACACAGACAGCACCGCAAAAAACCGAAGATGATCCTGTGGTGAAGAAGGCTCTCGAAGTCCTGAAGTAGTTCAGTGGGGCAGACCTTCCGGTCTGCCCTGTTGCCCGCCTACAGAGTTTTCAAATAAGCGATCAGGTTATCCTTATCCTCATCGCTGAGCATATCCTTATACGCCGGCATCCCGTTGCCGCCTTCGTCGATCTTGGCGCGGACGTTGGCTTCCGTGGGCTTCTTCCCGTTGGTGAGCTTGTCCTTCTTGAACAGCCCCTTCAAGCCCGGACCCATCTTCTTTTCGTCACTATCCGCGTTATGGCAGACACCACACTGCTCGAACACTTCTTTTCCCTTGGCGGCATCGCCTTTGCCCGCGGCAGGCAGAAACCGTGTCCCGGCGGCCATTGCCGCGCAAACAGCCAATATACGAAGTCGGTGCATACCCTCCATCTTACAATGACCGCAGCAGTTCTCTGACGGCCGCATCGAGCTGGGAATCTTTGCCGGTGAAGCTCTCGCCGACCGGCCGTGAGACCGGAATGTCGACTGGCTGCGGATGCATCTCCATATCCTTGCCGTCGGCGTCCTGGATGCGTACGTGCGGCAGGCGGAAATTCGTGCCGTCCATCAACTGTGTGCCCCAGGTATAGATGATCCATCCTGCCGTTGGCTCGCCGACCACCTTGCCGAGTTTCAGGGCGCGGTAGCCCTCGGTGAAATCCTCGGCGTCGGAAAGCGAGTGCTGGTTGGTAACCAGGATCGTCGGGGCTTCGAGCGCCCGCTGGCCCAGCACGGTCCGCGCCGGCGCTTCGGCCTTGCCACGCTCGATCATCCGCAGGTAGGGGCGCCGCGAGAAGACGTCCAGCGCGTAGGCGTTGACGAACCCGCCGTTATTATTGCGGATGTCGATCACCACGCCCTGCCGCGCCTGGTTTTCGGCGTCGAGGTCCAAGTGCAGCCGGTTCAGTGAAGCCTCGCTCATGTCCGCCATGTGGACGTAGCCCAGCTTGCCGCCGCTGATTCTGGCAACGTACGCGCGATTGTCGTCCACCCATTGACGGTAAAGCAGGTTCTTCTCGGTCGCGAGATTCACCGGTTGGACGGGCACATCCTTGCCGGAAACCTTCAAGACTACGCGCTTGCCGATTTTGTGGTCCAGCAGTTCATCGAGGTTGGTTGCGGCGGTGATTGTGGCGCCGTCGACTGCTTCGAGAACATCGCCCGGCTTGATGCCCGCCACGAAGGCGGGGCTGAGCCGGATCACCTCGGTGATTTTGAGCTTGCCCGATGCTTCATACTCGGCGCAGTCGAACCGCAGGCCGAGCCGCCCGGTGGTGCTCTGCGCTCCCCCCGGCCCACTGCCGGCCGAGGCTCCGAGGTGCGAGGCATTCAGCTCGCCCACCATCAGGTTCAGCAGTTGCCGCATTTCGTCAGGCGTGGCCGCGCCCTCGATCAGCGGCTCGTAGGTCGTGCGCACCGCTTCCCAATCGATGCCGTGGAACTTGGGGTCAAAGAACTGATCCCGAATGTAGCTCCAGGCTTGCCGGAATACCTCGAGTTTCTCGCGCGAGAAGTCCACATCCATCTCCGCGGTCACAGCCAATGGTTTGGCCTGGCGCGATTCGAGGGTCAGGGATGCGATATTGCCGCGGTCGAGGTAGAAGATTTCTTTGCTGTCGGACGTAAACTGCACGTCGGTTTTGCGGCCCGCCGTAGAGGTCAACTGGCGAGCCACCGGCGCCTCGCGCGCCAGTTCGTCGAGCGAATAGGAGTACAGGTTCTGCTGCCCGGCGGCGGTCGCCGCGAGCACCGCGGTCTTGCCGTCGGGGCTGATCGCGACGGAATCGACCGCCAACCCCACGGGCAGCAGCGACAAGCGGTCCCGAATCCCTTCGAAGGTGATGTTGACCGGCTTGGGAGCAGGCTTGGCCGGCGCGGCGGCCGCGTGATCCGCCGGTTTGGCGGCGCCCTCCGCGAACAGGTCCCGAAACTGGTCCTCGCGGAAGCGGGGAGTCCGGGGGATGAGATCGACCCGCGCGACCTGGCCGGGCTCGGTGCGCTGGTCCGTGGTGAACAGGAGGTACTTGCCATCCCGGCTCCAGGTAATCCAATCGGCTTCGGTGTTGCCGAGGAAGCTGGCGGGCTCCGTCTTGCCGCCCGCGGCCGGCACCACCCAGGCGTTGCGGAAGGATTTGTCCCCTTCGTCGAAGTATGCCAGCCACCGGCTATCCGGCGACCAGGCGATGTCGTGCTCGCCGCCGATCGGGGGCAGGTCGAAGCGCCCGGTGGCGAGCGTGCGCTCCTGTTTCGATTCCATGTCGAGCACGCGAACCTCGCGGCCATCGCGCAAGAACGCGAGCAGCTTGCCATCCGGGGAAAATCGTGGCGTGTAATCGAACGGGCCGTTCGTGAGCCGCGTCTCCACGCCGGTTGCGAAATCGTAAAGATAGAGGTGCGGGGCGCCGTCGCGAGTGGAAACGTAGACCAGGCGCTTGCTATCCGGAGCCCATTCCGGTTGCGATTCGGGCGCCGCCGTGCGTGTGAGTCGCTGCGCCTCACCCGGTTCCTTGGCCGCCGCGGCGAAGATCTCGCCGTGGGCTGTGAATGCGACCTTCTTTCCATCCGGGGAAAGCGCCAGTTCGCGGAACTGGCCCGCCAGAGAAACATGCCGGACGTCCGGGCCGGCAGGCACACCACGCCTCTCGATTTCGACCGGGGCTGCCTCGCCGGTCTTCAGGTCGAGCTTCCAGATGCGGAAATCCCGTTCGAACACAATGGCGCGTCCGTCCGCCGAAATCGACGGCCAGACTACCCGGCCCCCGGTGAACTTCGTGATCTGCCTGGCCGCTCCGCCGGCGAGCGGACGGTGCCAGATGTTCTGCGCGCCGCTGCGGTCGGACATGTAATAGAGGCTCTTGCCGTCGTGGGACCACATCGGCCACGCTTCCTTGGCGCCGCCCTCGGTGACCCGCTCGTAAACCGCGGGTGTGCCTTCGTGCCGCAACCAGATCTCCGACTCATCCAGGTGGCTGTGGCCCTTGCGCCACCACTGGGTGCCCGCCATCCCGCGGGCTGTAAACGCCAGGGTCCGGCCATCGGGCGCGGGCGCGGCGAAATATTCGGTGGTGTACCGGTCGGCGCTAACCTGCATGGGCGTTCCGCCCTCGCGCGACACGCGATAGATGTCGTTCATTCCCGAGATATCGCGCGCCGAGGACGAGAAGTAGACCCACCGGCTGTCGGGCGACCAGCCCTCCGCCAGTTCGCTGGAATCATCGAAAGTAAGGCGCTTCAACTCGCCGGTAGCGAATGTAAGGAGGTAGACGTCGCCGTTGCCGGTACGCATCGAGCTGAAAGCCAGGTACTTGCCGTCGGGCGAGTAGTGCGGCGCGAATTCAGTGGCCGGGTTCGAGATCAACAGCCGGGCCGCGCCGCCGCGCGAGGGAACCGTCCAGATGTCGCCGCCCGAGACCAGTGCGATTTCCGAGCCGTCTGGGGAGAGGGAGGGTTCGCTGAAATAAGGCTGGGGGCCGGCGGCGAAAAGAATCGTGGCGCACAGGGTGAAAAGCACCGCGGACTTCATGAGGGTTATGGTAGTACGAGTGCGCCGTGCCGTGAGGGCCGTCTTACAGGTTCGATGCCGGCGCCAACTGCTTCTTGTTTCCGCGGGGGATGTCCGCGATCGAAACCACTGCTTTTTCGAAGACCGTCATATCCTGCACCAGGCGATCGACATCCGCGCCGTCGTCCATCACGATTTCGTGCTCGATCCAGTCGGAGAGCGGGATGTTCCGGAAATACATCCGCTCCTGGAGCACCAGGCTCTTGCGGTTGTGCAGCAGCATCCGGTTCTCCCTCATGTAGTGGCGCTGCTCGACTTTGAGGTCGCCCAGAAACGTGTCGAAGGCCTTCCGCAATGCGGATTCCTCGGCGGCGTGCAGCGCCGTATCGAGCGACTCTTTCATGGCTTTCTTCTCCGCTTCGAGGGCCGCCCGCGAGGCAGAGATATTCTCGCGCTGCTCGGCCAGCTTCACTTCCATGCGGGACTGCATCACGAACCACGAGAGCAGGCCGGAAGCGAGCGCCACGAACCCGGGCAGAAGAATCCACAGTAGGGCGTCCATGCGGATAATGTTAACCAATACTGCATGGTGGAACCAGATGTCAAAAGTGAACCTGGAATGATAACCAACGGTAGTCCCCCGGCCTCCAGTCGTGGCGAAGCCGCGTTCATCATCTATTCATGTCTGTTCTGCCATAATTCCAGCGCAGGCGAGGACCCCAACCATGAAAAGCGCTTTCTTGATCGGCTTGTTCACCGCTGCACTCTGCGCGCCGGGTGCAACGAACTATAAGGTAGTGGGCCGGTATCCGGTTCCCGGAACCGGAGGCTTCGATTACGTGGCGATCGACAGCGCCGCGCGCCGGCTGTATGTATCCCACGGGACGCAGGTGGACGTGGTGGACGCCGACACCGGCAAACTGGTCGGCTCTATCGCGGACACTCCGGGAGTGCATGGCGCGGCGATCGTGCCGGAATTCCATCACGGGTTCACGAGCAATGGCCGTGAGAACAAGGTCTCGATGTTCGACCCCGCCACACTGAAACTCATCCGGAAGATCGACGTCGGGGAAGGCCCGGACGGCATCTATTACGACGCCCGGACCAAGCGGGTGTTCACGAATAATCATGGCTCCCACAACGTCAGCGCGATCGATGCCAAGACGGGCGAAGTGGTAGGCACGGTCAATCTGGAAGGCGACGGCGAGGAGGCGGTGATCGGCGCCGACGGCCTGGTATACGTCAACAGCGAGAACACCGGCGAAGTGGTCGTCTTCGACCCGATGTCGCTGCAGGTCAAGAAACGGTTTCCGATCGGAGTGGCCAAGACGCCGACGGGCTTGGCCTACGACGCGAAGACCAACCGGCTGTTCATCGGCACCCGCAACGAGCCGAAGATGGTCGTGATGGATGCAGGCTCGGGGAAAGTGATCGCCAGCTTCCCGATCGGTGCCGGTGTTGACTATGCAGCCTTCGATCCGAAAGACAAGCTGGCGTTCTTCTCTTGCGGCGATGGGACTCTCAGCATCTACCACGAGAAATCCGCCGATCAATACGAGGACGCGGGAGCCGTCAAGACGCAGCCGAGTGCGAAGACGATGGCGTTCGATCCGAAGACCGGGAAGATTTTTCTCTCTGCAGCCGAATATGAGGAGACGCCTGCGACCGAGCCCGGGAAACGCCCGCGCCGCACCGTGAAGCCGGGGTCCTTCGTAGTGCTGGTGGTCGGAAAGTAAAACCCAAGCCGGCCCGCCGTGTCATTCTATGGGGATGGACTTCTGGCAGCTCAGCGATCTCTGTACGCCCTGGTGCCTCCATGTTGTTGCGACACTCCAGGTTGCCGATCACATTCAGGCCGGGGCCTCGGAGATCCAAGATCTTGCTGCTGCTGCGGGCGCGGATCCCGAGTCGCTCGCCAGGGTATTGCGGCATCTGATCGGTAAGGGTCTCTTCGAAGAACCGGCGCCGGGCCGGTTCGTGCTCAATGAGGCTGCGCGCAGCCTTCTCGAGGGTACGGTCCGCCTCGGTCTCGATCTCAACGGCATTGGCGGCCGGATGGCGCATTCGTGGAGTACCCTTCTCGCCGCGGTCCGCACCGGCAGGCCGGCATACGATCAAGTGTTCGGCCGGGGGTTCTGGGACGACCTGGACGCGCATCCCGATGTCGCCGCCAGTTTCGACGCCCTGATGGGACCCGGCCACGGCGTGCCGGACCCCGAGGTATTGATCGATCCCACCGGCTGGGATTCCATCCGCACGGTGGTAGACGTGGGCGGCGGCACCGGGTCTCTTCTTGCCGAGGTGTTACGGGTGCGGCCCCACGTCCGCGGAACGCTTGTGGACCTTCCCCGGACGGTGGCCCGGTCGGCCGCCGTATTTCAGGCGGCGGGCGTATCCGATCGAGCTGCTGCCGCCGGCCAGAGTTTCTTCGACCCCCTGCCGCGCGGGGGCGACCTCTACCTGTTGAAGAACGTGCTTGGCGACTGGCCCGATCGCGAAGCCGCTCTGATCTTGCGGCGATGTGCCGAGGCCGCGGCTCCGGCCGGACGCGTCGTTATCCTTGGTGGCGTGACGCCCGAGGAGCAGGCGTCCCCCGAACTCCTCATGATGGTCCTGGTAGGCGGCAAGTCGCGGACATTGGCCGAGTTTGCTGAACTGGCGCGGCCGGCCGGGTTAGTGGTCCATGCATCGGGCCGTCCGACTTCGGGCCGCTTCATCGTGGAATGCCGGACCTTGTGAGCGGCCCGGGACTCAGCCCCAATACGAGCAGTTCTCCGGGCGGAGTTTCCTCGAACTGCACGTCGCCCGCATTGGACCGGAGCCGCAGCGCCGCCAGAACAACGACCAGGGCAGCCAGCATGCCCGCGTAACGCCTGGGATTTTCGAGCGCCCACAGCTCGAGCATCGCGGCTCTGCCCACAATCTGCATCAACAGGCCGATGCACAGCCAGAACGTGAGATGGAAATTCGAGCGGCCCGGCAGGTAAGCGCACGTGAACGGTATCTTCTGCCGGCCGTACAGACACAATTCCACGAGAATCGCGCCGAGTATGCCGAGGACCACGATGTGGCCGACGGAGGCCGGCCACGGCCAGCTCCACAACATGAACGCCGCCGAGCCGGCCCAGACCGGAGCCACGGCCAGGAAGAGCAGCGAACGGCGTCGTGAAGCTGCACACTCCAGCCCGCCTCCGGCCGCCGCCAGACGAAAGATCCAGTTCGCGCGCAGGTCCGACGGCATCGAGAACACCACCCGCGTGCCGACCACCCAGAAGCCCATGGCGATCAGGCTGACCGTCACGAGTTGCGCCTGTATCCCGCCAAGCTGCTGCCGCGCCGCGGGAGTCTTGAGGAAAGTGATGGTAAGCGCGAACGCCACCCCGAGGTAGAAAGCCAGAATCATGCGGTGGTGACGGCTGCGCAGCAGCGTGCGTACGCTGAAATGGACGACCGCCGTCACCGGTTCGCTCCCGAAGCCAGGCAGCCAGGAAGTACCGCGCACTGCCGGCGCAATGTCCTGCTCTTCGACGATCCGACGGAGCATGCGGAAGTAGCTCAGCGCGTAGGCTACCGCCGCTACGCCGGCGGCAGTCCCCAAACCGGTCCACGCCCGGTTCGCCAGCGGAGCCGGAGCGGGCGATCCGTTGAGCTGCTCGAAAAACGCGACGAACCAGGTGGACGGAGACCATGCGGCTCCGGCCGGCTGAAGAAAATACACTGTGACCAGGAGGCAGAATGCCGTGAGTTGCATCCAGGACGACGCGCGCAGGAAGTGACGGCGAGGGAGGAACTCCGCCGCCAGGCCCTGGAGTCCGAGCACGCAGCAGAAGATGAACGCGCCGGCTGCGAGCATGGTTGCCCAGTACGCAGCGTATGATCGAATCAGCCCGCCAAGTCCGCCCGGATTGAGCGCCAGGGGCCAGATGAGCCCTGTTATCGAGTGCAGCACGAGTACGGTCAGGCCGAGCGAGGCGGCCACGCCCGCCACCTTTGCCAGGAAGATCGTGCGCGCCCGGACCGGCAGGGGAGCCAGCACCAGAACGTCGCGCCGGTCCGGAAACGTTGCGTCCCAGCTCAGCACCGCGAAGAGGCCGACTACCAGCATCGTGGTCGCGATCAGGAAGTGCTCGAAGCTCGCCGCCATCGCCGCGGCTCGGCTGCCGCTCGTCCCCAATGCGGGCGCCGTAAACAGCACACTAAGAAAGATCAGCAGCGAGGCGAACTGCCCGAACAGCCGGCTCATATCGCCCTGCGCGTGAGACGACAGGAGTTCCAGGTCGACCATCCGGAAGAGGAACTCACGGTACAGTACACGAAATTGCTGTTTCATCATCTGGCAGGCTTCTCACGCCCCGATCAGGTCGGCGATCTCGCGCGAGACCGAGGCCGTATCCCGCTCGGCAGTAAGCTGCGAGAAGATGCCCTCGAGCGTCGGGGCCGCCATCAGGATTCGCAGCCGCTCGATCGAATCGTCGGCCACCACTTTCGCCCGGTGCAGAATCACGACGTGCGAGCAGACGCGTTCCACGGTCTCGAGCTCGTGCGAGCTGAACAGCACCACCTTGCCGCGCGCGGCCATCTCCTGAATCAGGCTGCGCAAAACGAGGCCGGTCCCCACGTCCAGGCCGGAGAAGGGCTCATCCAGCAAAAGGAGATCCGGGTTGTGCATCAGGGCAGCGGTGAGGAGCACCTTCTGGCGCATGCCCTTGGAGTAAGCCGAAATCGGCGCGTGCCGGTCGCTGTGCAGCGCGAGGAGGCGCAGCAGCCCGTCGATGCGGTCCGCGGTGGGCTTCGCCGGCAGGTTGCGCAACTGTCCGACCATGACGAGGTACTCGAGGCCGCTCAGGTGCCCGTAGAGATGCGGCTCTTCGGGCACGTAGCCCAGGCGCTGCTTGTATGCGATCAGATCGTCCTGGATCGGCCGGCCGTCGAACAGGATCTGCCCCGCGCCCGGCTCCATGATTCCGGCGATCATCTTCATGGTGGTGGACTTGCCGGACCCGTTGGGGCCGAGGTAGCCGGTGATTTCGCCCGGCCGCGCCGTGAAGCTGACGCCATCGACGGCCGGGATGCCGAGGAAGCGCTTGCCTAAGTCTCGAAGCTCGAGCATAGACCCTATGTAGCAAACTACCTAATGCTTGTCAAGTAGCATTCTACATAGGTATAATCCTCTCGTGCCGACCGAGCTGAAACTCTCGCACACCGCGGCGATGATTCTGCAGGCCATTCACGCCGGGCATCGCTACGGTCTGAGTGTGATGGAAGTCACGGGACTTCCCAGCGGGACCGTGTATCCCGCCATGCGGCGCCTGGAACGCGACGGCCTGATCCGCTCGCAGTGGGAGCGGCAATCGATCGCGGACGCCGGGCAGCGCCCGCCCCGGAAGTACTACAAGCTCACCCGCGCCGGCCGCGAAACGCTGGAGGCCTCACAACAACGGTATCCGCTGCTGGCGAAGCTGCTGCCCGCGCCGGAGGTCGAAGACGCATGAGCACGCGGCTCCACTTCGCCATCCTCCGATGCGCATCGATGCTGGTTCCCTCTGACTGCCGCCGGGAGTGGCTCGCGGAGTGGCAGGCTGAACTCTGGTACGTGCGCGGGCGAACGACTCCATTCTGCTTCGGCGCTTTCCGGGACGCGGCCTGGCTGAGGCGAAACACGCCACGCCGCGAGTCGCGGAATCCGTTCTATCCGAAGTCCGCCCGGCGGTGCATTCTGTTTCTGACGGCCCTGGCGGGGGCGAGCCTGTTCTTTGCCTTCCGCCAACACGGAGGCGCCTCTTTGGGGGCACCCGGATCGCCGGCCAGGGAACATCCGGTCTTCACACGGCTCGCGATCACTCTGCTGGCTCTGGTGATCGTGCGGATCTCCACGCCTCTCGATCTCGGCGAATATCCGCGGACCACCAAAGGGAGCCGGTGGTTCTTTCTGGGTGTCAAGATCGGACTCCTCATCCCCATCGTCTTTTGCGGGACAGTCGATTTGACGTGGCTGATGAGCGCAAGCCAGATCCAGCCGCTCGGCCTGCTGCTTTTCTGCATCCTGGCCTTTCGCTGGGCGCTGAAAGACCAGCGCCAGCGCTGCCCGGTGTGCCTTGCCGTGCTGACCCACCCGGCGCGCATCGGCATGGCCTCGCAGACATTTCTGGAATGGTACGGCACCGAGCTCATCTGCGAAAAGGGCCACGGACTTCTGCACGTACCGGAGATTCCGAGCAGTTACAGCAGGCAGCGCTGGACATACCTCGATCCCTCGTGGCGTGTCCTATTTTGACTGCTCACCCAGGCCTTCCACCACTGTCACCACGCGGTTCGGCGAAACGCCGGTCAGCCGGTCCACGATTCCGCTCGGCCAGCGCAACTCCAGGTCCGCCGCCGACGCCGCGCCCAACCCGAAGTGGACCCGCAGATCGCTTTGCGACAGGTAGCTGCCGCCGCTGCGCACTTCGTCCATCTGCCGGTGCGGCTTGCCGGCTTCCCTGGTCGTGCAATAGATTCGCGTTCCGATGCCCGTCCGGTTCGACTTTGTTCCCACCGTCTTCACCTTGATCCAGTTGTTCTTCGTCTGCGAATCGCATCGCAGAAGCTGCGGGACATCGTTGACGCAGTTCACCAGCAGGTCCAGATCACCATCGTTGTCGAAGTCGCCGACCGCCATACCGCGGCCGGTCACGGACTCCATCATTCCGGGGCCTAGCTGTTCGGAGACCTCTTCGAATCGTCCGTTCCGAAGATTGCGGTAGGCTACTTTGCGCTGCCGGTACCCCGACTCGGTGAGGCTCTCGCCGACTTCCGGGTAAACGTGCCCGTTGCACTGCACGATATCCGCCCAGCCGTCGTTGTCGAAATCCACGAACGCGATGCCCCAGCCGAGGAACCGCGTGATCTTCCCCAGCCCCGCCTGAAACGTCTCGTCTTCGAAGAAGCCGCTTCCCAGGTTACGGTACAGGCTGGTGGTGTCGCCGGCGAAGTTGGTCTTCACCAGGTCGAGATACCCGTCGCAATCGTAGTCCGCCACTCCCACGCCCATGCCGGCCTGCGGTTTGCCGTCCGCTGAGTAGGCGACGCCGGCTTCGATCGCATCTCCTGAAACGTACCGTCTCGATTGTTCTTGTAGAGCGCCGATGAAGTCGAATCGTTCGCGACATAGATATCCGGCCACCCATCGTTATCGAAGTCGAATACAGCCACCCCCAGCCCGAAGGTTCCGGCCGTCTTCAGGATTCCGGACTTCTCCGAGACGTCGCTGAAGGTGCCATCGCCGTTATTGTGGAAAAGGATATTCTTGCCGCCCCGAAGCCCCGGTGGTCCGCACGCCACCATCAGCCCCTTGTACTTGCACGGCCCGGACTCGGGAAGGGGAGCCGTCTTCGGGTCAAACTCCAGGTAATTCGCGACGAACAGGTCGAGATGCCCGTCGCGGTCGTAGTCGACGAAAGCGCAGCCGGTGTTGTTCCGATTAGGCCCCTTGGCGGGGCCGGTAGTGACGCCCGCCTTGGCCGCCACGTCGAGGAACTTGCCGTTCCCGAGATTCTTCCAGAGGGAGCAATCGCCCCAGTAGGTGACGAACAGATCGTCGTGGCCGTCGTTGTCGAAATCCCCGACGCAGCATCCTGAGCCCCAGCCGGACCTGGCGATGCCGGCCTGCATCGTACATCCGTGAACGTGCCGTCGCGATTGTTCTTGTAAAGCCGGCTCACCGGCGCGTTCGCGGGCGTCCAACCGCCTTCGAAGCGCGAGCCGTTCACCAGGAAGATATCGAGCCATCCATCGTGGTCGTAGTCGAAGAACGCCGCGCCGCAGCCCGTCGTTTCCATCAGATACCGGTTGCGGTGCTCGCTGCCGTAGATGGTCTTGGTGCGTAGCCCCGCCTCCCGCGCCACGTTTACAAACTGAACGCCCAGGTTCACGCCGGACAGAAGCTGGTCCAAGGTGAAGACGGCCGCCGTTCGGCACACGGACCGGATAAATGTGCGGCGATTCGCCTTGGGCATACAGAAACTATTGTATTGGCAGCCCGGTGCTGATACAATTCTGCCAATTTGACCCTAGGTAGCAGGTTTGAGGGGACAACGAATGAAAACGATCGCGCCATGTCTGCTCGCGCTGGCCCTGTCGGCCCCCGGAATCGTCTTCGGACAGGCCGTTTATGGCAGCATTTCTGGAAACGTCACCGATTCGACCGGTTCGTCCGTGCCCGGCGCCAAGGTAACGATTACCGACACCGGCAAAGGCATCACGTACAACACGGTAACCAATGAGTCCGGCAACTATACGCAGGGCCACCTGATTGTCGGCATCTACGATGTGCGCGTCGACGCCCCGGGCTTCTCTCCGTACACGCAGAAGAACGTTCACGTGGAGGTCGACGCAGTGACTTCCATCAACGCCAGGCTGGCGCTCGGTACGGTCGGCGAGACCGTCAATGTCACCGCGGAGGCGCCGCTGCTCAAGGCAGAGAAAGCCGACGTTTCCGATACCATGACGCAGCGCGCCGCGCAGGAACTGCCCGTTTTCGGGCGCGATCTGAGCCGGCTCTACTTCCTGGTCCCCGGGGTGCAGGCCACCGGCACGAGTGCCCCCAGCGAGCAACCGCAGGATGTTTACCGGCCTTCCATCGGCGGTCAGTATTGGGGCGGCATCGCGTTCCAGTTGGACGGCACCGACAATCGCGAATCAGTTCTCGGAGAGCCGGTCATTACACCCAACCTGGACTCCGTCTCGGAACTGAAGATCACGACCACCAGCTACGACGCCGAATTCGGCCAGGCCAGCCAGGCGATCATCGCCTCGCATACCAAGTCCGGCACCAACACGTTGCATGGCAGCCTGTTCGAATATCGCCGGGACCAGCACGGCGCCGCGCGCGACCCGTTTGCGCAAGCGCAGCCTATCCCCGGCACCGGGGGCCGTTATATCCCGCCAACGCTGTGGAACCAGTTCGGTGGCTCCGCCGGCGGCCCCATCCAGAAAGACAAGACCTTCTTTTTTGCCGACTACCAGGGCAGCCGGCAACACAACGGCGCCTCACTTCTCACCCGCGTGCCCACCGCTGCCGAGCGCGCCGGCGATCTCAGCGACCTCAATACGCCGATCTATAACCCCTGCAACGGGTCCGACTGCACCGTCGCGCCGTCAGCGCGCCAGCAGTTCACGGGTAACGTCATCCCCACCAGTCTCTTGTCGCCGCAGGCACTGAATCTCCTGAATTCAATTCCGCTGCCCAACATCACCGGCGTAACTGGCGCGGTTCCGAACTACAACGCCTCCGGCCTGGGTGTGGTGAACAGCGACTCCGTCGACGCGCGGGTCGATCGCTACCAGACGGAGAAAATGCACGTGTTCGGCCGCTACAGCTTCATGAAGTACGGACAGGTGGCTCCCGGGGCGTTCGGACTGGCGGCAGGCGGCCCGCAATTCGCGGTGGCCGGATTTGCCGGGTCGTCGTCGCTGCGCGATCAGAGCCTCTCGGCGGGATTCGACTACGCCATTCGACCCACGTGGCTCACCGATTTCCGCTTCGGTTTCTTCCGCTACCGCGTGTTCGTCAACCCGAACGGCGTCGGCACTTCCCCGGCGAAAGACGCGGGCATCCCGGGACTGAATAACGACTCGTACTACACCTCTGGGATGCCGGCGTTCACGTTGAACGGAACCGGGGGCTTCACCTTCGGGTACTCGCTCGGTGTCAACTCGTGCAACTGCCCGCTGAACGAACAGGAGAATGAGTTCCAGTGGGTGAGTAACACCACCCATATCGTGGGGAACCACTCGATCAAGTTCGGTGTGGACTGGCGCTTCCAGCAGAATTTGCGGGTGCCCAGCGATTCGCACCGCTCCGGCCAGCTCACCTTCGACCCAACTACCACGCAGGGTCCCACGGGCGGCGGCCTCGGACTGGCTTCGTTCCTCCTCGGCGACGTGAATTCCTTTACCCGCTACGTCAGCAACTCCACGGAAGCCGCCGAGCGGCAGAACCGGCTGTTCTCGTATGTGCAGGACACCTGGAAAATCACTCCCAAGCTCACGATGAACATCGGGCTCCGCTGGGAGATTTATTTCCCGCAATACGTCAACGGCAAAGACAATGGCGGGTTCCAGAATCTGGCTACCGGAGAGGTGATGGTCACCGGCGAAAACGGCGTCAGCTTGAACGGCAACGTGAATACAGCGCTGACGCACTTCGCGCCGCGGCTGGGGCTGGCCTATCAGATCGACTCGAAGACCGTCATCCGCACCGGTTACGGGCGCTCTTATGACGTCGGCGTGTTCGGCGTCTCTTTCGGCCACAATGTCACGCAGAACCTGCCGGTGCTGGCCAACCAGTCGCTGAACCCCGCGCAGCCCTGGCTTTCCGTCTTCACCCTGGACAAAGGCCCCACGCCGCTCGACCCGACTACGATTCTGGCTTCGCAACCGAAGGGGCCGAACGGCAACCCGATCCTGCCGAACGGCGTCGCGCCGAACGTGCTTCCGCTCACCAGCAACGGCACCATGCGGTTGCCGGTGGTGGACGCCTGGAACTTCACCATCGAGCGCCAGATCACGCCCAGTACGGTATTCTCGATTGGATACGTGGGCAACAAGGGGTATCACGTGACACCCGGCGGCACCAACTACAACGTCAACCAGCCGAGTATCGTGGGCTTCGGGACCCTGAACACCAACCAGCGCCGCTACTTCTACCAGCTCTTCGGGTGGACGCAAAGCATCAAGTACTTCAGCGACGACGGCAGCGTGAAGTTCAACTCCCTGCAGGTCCGGGGCGAGAAGCGGTTCGCCAGCGGACTGCAAATGCAGGGTAACTTCACCTGGGCCAGCGCGTTCGATTTCTCCAATACTTACTTCTTCTGGAATCCGGCGGTCGACTATGGCCGCGAAAACGGGGTCCGGCGCTTTGTCTTCAACTTCAATGGCTTCTACGAACTGCCGTTCGGCAAGAACAAGCGCTTCCTGAAGTCCGCCTCGCGGGTGGCCGACCTCGTCGTGGGCGGCTGGCAAATCTCGGGACTTGGAACCTGGGAGTCGGGCATTCCGTTTACACCCTCCTATGTGAACTGTGGCAGTGACGAAGACACCGGCCCGTGCCGGCCCAACCTGACGGGCAACGCGAGTATTTCCAATCCGAGCGCAGCTGGCTGGTTCCAGACTGCTCCAGCCGGCACGACCGGCGACGGCTGTCTCGCCACCGCCACTGCGACGCCCCTGCTCAACGCCAACGGCTGTACCCGCGGGCCCTGGAGCCGGCCGGCGCGCGGTACTTTCGGCAACGTCGCGCGGAACTCGTTCTTCGGGCCGCACTTCTTCAACACCGACACCTCACTGAGCAAGCGGTTCCAATTTACCGAACGGGTCCAGGGGCAGTTCCGGGCCGAGATGTTCAACACGTTTAACCATGTGAATCTCGGACAACCGAACGCGCAGGTCGATTCGCCGACAGCGGGCCAGATCTTCGCGCTCGCAACGCTCTCTCAAATGAGGAAATGGCAGCTCGGCTTGCGGGTACAATTCTGATCCTGGCGGCGGCGCTTTCCGCGGCCGCCGGACAGGATCGATTGAAGGAGTTCGAGTCGCTCGCCGAGGCACGGAGGGCGCAAGGCGATGCGGCGGGAGCGCTGGCAGCCTGGCAACAGGCCGCCGCGCTCAATCCGAAATCGGCTCGGATCGAGGACGAGATTGGTTTCCTGCTCGCGGTTCTGAACCGCCGCGACGAAGCCCTGAAACACCTGGAGCGCGCGGTGACGCTGGACCCCCGGTTCGCTCCGGCCCAATACCATCTGGGCGTCGCCTGGTGGCTGAGGGAGAACCCGGCCCAGGCGATCCCCCATCTGCAAAGCGCGGCCGCTCTCAACCCCGGCGGATTCGAATACCGCCTCTACCTGGGGCAAGCGTTGAACGCCACTTCCCAATTTGCCGCTGCATTGCCCCACCTGGCCGCCGCGGTTGCCATCAACCCCAAATCCTCGGAAGCCTGGAACCAGCTCGGCGTCGCCCGCCAGCGAACCGGCGAGACCGCGGGGGCCATCGAGGCCTATCAGCACGCTGTGAACCTTGCGTCCGACAACCTCGATGCGCGCAACAACCTTGGATTCGTGCTGGTGAACAGCGGCCACGCCAAAGAAGGACTGGAGCAGTTCGAAAAGATCCTGGCCCTGGACCCTGCCAACGACATGGCGCGCGTCAATGCCGGCTTTGCCTACCTGCAGAAGGCCGACCTGGACCGCGCCGCCGCCGAGTTCCGCGAGGTTATCCGTCATGATCCCGCTTCGGCGATCGCCCACTACGACCTCGGGGTAGCACTCAAGCAAAAAGACGATCTGGATTCCGCCAAGACCGAACTGGTTCGCGCGCTCGCGCTCGATCCGCAACTCGCGGAGGCGCACTACACACTCGGCATCATTCACTGGCAGAGCGGCGAGTTCGAGGAAGCCGCGCGGGAGATGCGGGCAGCGATCGCCATCAACCCCGGCTACGGCGAGGCCCACTTCATGCTCGGAACGGCGCTGAAACAGAATGGCGATCTGGAGGCAGCCGAAACCGCCCTGCGCACGGCCATCTTGCTGGAACCCGCGAATCCGGGACCGTATAACACGCTGGCCCAGTTACTCCGCCAGAAAGGCGACCTCGCGGGCAGCCGGGCCGTCTTCGAGGAGGGCGCCAAGGCCAAGCTCAAGAAGGACGAGGAACTGGGTAAGATGCTGCAGAAGAGGTAGCGGCTTTTCCGGGCCGTTCGTGATGGAGTGTGCCTGCGGCTTGCACGCTCGATATCATAGAACACGATGACCCGGAGAGACTGGCTAAAGGCAGGCGGCGCTGCGCTGGCGCCCGCGGTGATTGGACTACCGGCGCGGGGGCAATCGGTGGCGCGTCCGAAGAATGTGCTGCTGCTGATGAGCGATCAGCATCGACGCGACGCGCTGGGTGCCGCGGGCAATCCGCTGGCCCGAACCACGAACCTGGACGCCTTGGCGCGGTCGGGTGCGCGCTTTGGCGATGCCTACTGTGCAAACCCGGTGTGCACGCCATCGCGTGCGTCGCTGCTCACCGGCCTTTACACGCATCATCACCAGGCCTATAACAACGCTACGCCCTGGCCGTTCGAACACAAGACCGTGGCGCACTATTTCGGCCGCGCCGGATACATGACTGCGCTGATCGGCAAGATGCATTTCGTGGATGCGCAAACACACGGCTTCGACTATCACCTCGACTTCAACGACTGGTTCCAATTCCTGGGGCCGAAGACCAAGCTCTACGCCGATGAATTGAGCCGCGCGAATTCCGGGTCCGGGCTGCCGCAGATCGACGACCTGTGGCGAGACGAGGGCGATCCATGGAAGGCTGCGCGCACGCTCGATTCACGGCAGGGTTCGGTCGCGGTGGGACGGGCATCGGAGATCCCCGAGGAAGATCACTTCGAAAGCTTCGTTGCCCGCGAGACCGTGCGCTTTCTGAAGAACCACGGCCGGCAACAGCCGTTCTTCGCCATCTGCTCCTGCCTGAAACCGCACGATCCGTTCATGCCGGCCGCGCGTTTCGCCGCCATGTTCCGCGCCGAGGATATGAAGCTGCCGCCCACGTGGGGCAAGGTGGACCTGGCGAAAGCGCCTAGGGAGGTGAGGCAATCCATCGAGAGAACAGCGGCGACGCCGGAACTGAGCGACCCGGCGCAGGCGCGGCAACGAATCGCCATGTACTACGCGAACCTCGCCCAGATGGATGACGCCATGGGGAAGGTGCTGCGCGAGCTGCGCGAACTGGATCTGGAAAAGAATACGGTAGTGGTCTACGTGTCCGATCACGGCGAGATGCTGGGCGATCACGGGTTGTGGAACAAGTTCCAGTTCTACGAGGGCTCCTGCGGCGTTCCCCTATTGGTGCGCGCGCCCGGAGTGACTTCGCCCGGGGCGCAGTGCGCGACGCCGGTCAGCCTGGTGGATCTGCTGCCCACCCTCGGTGAGCTGTGCGGGGTGCCGGTGCCGAAGCTGGACGGCTTCAGCCTGGTGCCGCAGTTGCGCAATTCGCGGGAGGAGCGCGCGCAGCCGGTGTTCTCGGAATTCGACCTTCGCACGCCGCGAGCCAAGTACATGATCCGCCGCGGCGACCTGAAGTACACGTTCCGCGCGAACGACCTTGCGGAGTTGTACGACCTGAAGAAGGATCCGGACGAGATGGACAACCTGGCGCTCAGTCCCCGGCACCAGCCGACCGTGAACGGGTTGAAGAGCGAACTGTTCGAGTGGTATCGTCCGCCGGAGGTCTCCGGGTAGAGGCGTCTCCGTGGTGCTAGAATCATTCTGCCCGCCATGAAGTCCATCGACCGCCGAACGTTCCTGAGGCAGGCCGGGGCGCTCGCCGCCGGTCCCGCCGCCCTGGCGAAATCCCGGCAGCCCGTCGCCATTGTCCTCGATCCCGCGGACCCTGCTGGCTGGGCGGCGGATCATCTGGCGGCGACCCTCACCGCAGCCGGAATCCGGGTCAGCCGTTGCGCCGGCATGAGCCAGGCGCCGGCCGGCAGCCGTGTTATCGCCGCCGGCGGACCGGAACTCGCACGTCAGGCGGGAGTGCGGCTCCCCGGCTTGCCGGAATCACTGGCGATCGCGCCCGCGCGCCTCGCGAACCGCAGCGTGACCCTCGCCTGCGGATCCGACAGCCGCGGCCTTGCTTATGCTCTGCTGGAGCTTGCCTCCCGGCCGCAGACGGTCGAGCGCCCGGTTACCGAGCAACCCGCCAACCGCGTCCGCAGCAACATGCGTTTGTTCACCAGTGACGTGGAGGACAAGCCGTGGTTCTACGACCGCGAAATGTGGCCGCAGTACTTCGCGATGCTGGCGGCGAGCCGCTTCAATCGCTTCCAACTGGCCTTCGGCATCGGCTACGATTTCCTGCGCGACGTGACCGACGCCTACTTTCTCTTCGCCTACCCGTTCTTCGTCGACGTGCCGGATTACCAGGTTCGGGTCACGAACCTCGCCGACTCCGAGCGCTACCGCAACCTCTCCACGCTGAAGTTCATCAGCGACCAGGCCGCTGCCCACGGGCTCGGATTCCAACTCGGCATCTGGATGCACGGCTACCAGTGGATCAACAGCCCGCACCCCAACCACACCATCGAGGGGTTGACCCCCGGCAACCATGGCCCCTACTGCCGGGATGCGCTCGCCATCCTGCTGAAGGCCTGCCCCGGGATCACCGGCGTGACCTTCCGGATTCACGGCGAGAGCGGCGTGGCCGAGGGCAGCTACGATTTCTGGCGCACGGTGTTTGATGGCGTGGTGCGCTCCGAACGGAAGCTCGATATCGACCTTCATACCAAGGGCATCGACCAGCGGATGATCGATACCGCGCTGGGCACTGGCATGCCGGTACAGGTCTCGCCGAAATTCTGGGCCGAGCACCTCGGGATGCCGTATCACCAGGCGGATATCCGCGCCCAGGAGCGTCCCGTCCCGGGACGAACCGGCAGCGGCCTGATGGCGCTCAGCAGCGGATCCCGCAGCTTCACGCGCTACGGCTATGCCGATCTTCTTCGCGAGGACCGCCGCTACGAGGTGGTCTTCCGCATTTGGCCCGGCACGCAGAGACTGCTGCTCTGGGGCGACCCCGCCTTCGCCGCCGCCTATTCGCGCGCATTTCAATTCTGCGGATCGCGCGGTGTGGACATCATGGAGCCGCTCTCCTTCAAGGGGCGTCGAGGCTCGGGACTCGCGGAGCCTTCGCGCACGGCTTACGCCGATGCTTCCCTCCGCCCCCACTGGGACTGGCAAAAATACGAATATGGCTATCGGGTGTGGGGCCGCCATCTCTACAATCCGGAGACGCCTCGCGAGCCTCTGGGAGCCGCCGAGGCTGCATTGGCGCCTGCCAGCCGGATCCTGCCCATCATCACTACCGCGCACTTGCCCTCCGCGGCCAACAACACCTACTGGCCCGAAATTTACACGAATCAGCCGATTGTCGAGGCCGGGCACAATCCGTATACCGATACGCCTTCCCCTAAGGTCTTCGGCAATACCAGCCCCCTCGATCCGCAGTTGTTTTCGAGTATCAGCGAATATGCCGGGGAGGTAGTCAAGGGCGAGAGATCGGGTAAGTATTCGCCGATCGAAGTGGCCGAGTGGCTGGACGGCCTGGCGGCGGATGCCCTGAAACATCTTCCCTCCAGCCCTCGGCGGGTCGCGATCGACGTGGCAGTGCAGGCAGCCCTCGGACGTTTCTTCGCCGCGAAGTTCCGGGCCGGCGTTTACTACTCCATCTTCGAGCGCACGAAGAGCCAGGAGGCGCTGGACGAAGCTCTGAAGCAGTACCACGCCGCGCGCGACGTATGGGCGGGGATCGCAGAACGGACGGACGGGGTGTACGCAGCCGACATCACGGTCGGCGAATTGCCCTGGCTGCGCGGCCACTGGAAGGACAGGTTGGCCGCCATCGACGCAGACCTTGCGGGGATGGAGAAGATGGGGCCGGGCAGGCCAGGAGGCCTGCCCCACTTGCCCCCGCGTGCTTCCGGGACGTTCCGCCATGAGCCGCCTGCGCGCTTTCATCCCAAACAAGACCTCGCCCTCGCCATTACCGCCAGCGGCATCAAACCCACTGCTGCGCGCGTCTACTACCGCCGCGTCACGCAGGCCGAGCGGTTTCAAGCCGTCGAAATGCAGGCTTCCGGCGAATTCTGGCGCGCGGCCATCCCGGCGGAATACACCGATTCGCCTTACCCGCTGCAATACTATTTCGAGTTCCACGAAGGGCCGGCGAAGGCCTGTCTCTACCCCGGCTTCGCGCCCGATCTCCTCAACCAGCCGTACTTCGTGGTCCGGGCGGTATAGTGAGAGGTTATGACGGTCAACTGGAAGGGCGTTTTACCCGCCATCACCACGCAGTTTCACGCGGACGGTTCGCTCGACCTCGACGGCACGGCACGCCACCTGGAAACCATGATTGAGGCCGGCATCCACGGCGTCGTCCTGCTGGGCACCGTGGGCGAGAACACGGCTCTCGAATACGCAGAGAAGCTCACGGTAGTGCGCGAGATGAAGCGCGCCGCGGCGGGGCGCATCCCCGTGCTCAGCGGCGTGGCCGAGTACACTACGGCGCTCGGCTGCCGCTATGCGCGCGACGTTGAGAAGATCGGGATCGACGGCCTGATGGTCCTGCCGGGCATGGTGTATAAGTCAGATGAGCGCGAAAGCCTGCGCCACTTCCGCACCATCGCCGGCGCCACCGGGCTGCCCATTATGATCTACAACAACCCGGTCTCGTACGGCGTGGACGTGCCGCCCGAAGCCTTCGCGCGCCTGGCCGATGTCGCCAACATCGTGGCGATCAAGGAATCATCGGAAAATGTCCGCCGCATCACCGACCTCGTCAACATCGTGGGCACGCGCTACATCCTCTTTGCCGGCGTGGACGACCTGGTGCTCGAGAGCGTCCTGCTCGGCGTGCAGGGATGGATCTCCGGGCTGGTCAACGCATTCCCGCACGAGAACCGCGCGTTGTGGGACCTGGCGACCGCCGGCTTATGGCAGCAGGCGCGTGAGCTGTACCGCTGGTATACGCCGCTGCTGCACCTTGATACCAAGGTGAAGCTGGTGCAGTATATCAAGCTGGCGATGGCGGAGGTCGGGCTGGGTTCCGAAATGGTGCGCCCGCCGCGGCTGCCAATCGAAGGCGCCGAGCGCGAAGAGATCCTGGCGATCATCCGGCAGGCGATCGCCACCAGGCCCATGCTGCCGGTGGCGGCAGCCCGATGAATACGCGCATCCGCATCATCGATTCGCATACGGGCGGCGAGCCCACTCGTGTCATCGTGGACGGCATGCCGGATCTCGGCGGAGGGCCCGTGACCGAACGCCTGGCGCGCTTCCGCGCTGATTACGATCACATTCGCTCCGCCGTAGTGAACGAGCCGCGCGGCAACGACGCCATCGTGGGCGCCCTCTTGTGCGAGCCCTCCGACCCTTCGTGCGACGCCGGCGTGATTTTCTTCAACAACGTCGGCTACCTGAATATGTGCGGCCACGGCACCATCGGCCTGGTGGTCACGCTTGCGCACATGGGACGGGTGCGTCAAGGCGCCTGCCGGCTGGAGACGGTTTGCGGCGTGGTGGAAGCACGGCTCGTAGATTCGAACCGCGTGGCCATCCGCAACGTCCCGAGCTATCGCAGCGCCGCCCGGGTGCCCGTGGACGCTCCCGGGATCGGCACCGTGTGCGGCGATATCGCCTGGGGCGGCAATTGGTTCTTCCTGATCGCCGACCACGGACGGGTGCTCGCGCTCGACCGCCTCGAAGAGCTCACGGACTACACCTGGCGCGTGCGCCAGGGCCTCGAAGCGGCGGCCATCAGAGGCGGCGACGGCCGCGAGATCGATCACATCGAGCTGTTCGGGCCGCCTACCGTTGCCGGAGCCGATAGCAAGAATTTCGTGCTCTGTCCCGGCAAGGCCTACGACCGCTCGCCCTGTGGCACCGGCACCAGTGCCAAGCTGGCGTGCCTCTACGCCGACGGAAGACTGCGGCCGGGGCAGGTATGGCGGCAGGAGAGCATTGTCGGCAGCGTCTTCGAAGGCCGGGTCAACCTGGTGGACGGGCAGATCATCCCCGAAATCACAGGCTCCGCGTACGTCAACGCCGAGGCCGACCTGCTCCTCGACGAGCGCGACCCCTTCTGCTACGGAATCCGCGGCACATGGGTAGCTACGACGTAGCAATCGCCGGCGGCGGCATCGTAGGAGCGGCCTGCGCGATGGAGTGTGCGGCTGCGGGCCTGAAGGTGGCGGTGATCGAACCCGGCCCCGTCGGCGGCGGCGCCACCGCGGCAGGGATGGGCCACATCGCCCTGATGGACGATTCGGCCGCGCAGATCGCGCTGACCCGCTACTCGCGAGACTTGTGGATCGCGATGAGTCCGGAGCTCCCTGCCGATGTAGAGTACCTGCCCTGCGGCGCGATCTGGGTGGCGGCCGATGAAGAAGAGATGGGCGAAGTCCGCCGCAAGAAGATCCTTTACGACGGATTGGGCATCCGCAGCGAAGCGCTCGATTCGCGCAGCTTGGCGGAACTCGAACGGCACCTTCGCCCGGCGCTGGCCGGCGGCCTGCTGGTCCCCGACGACGCGACTACGTATCCGCCGTGTGCCGCTCGCTACTTCCTCGAAAAATCGGGTGCGGTGCTGATTCGCGAGAGGGCGGCTGAAATCCGGGGCGGGGAAGTCCGGCTGCGCGATGGCACGACGATCGCGGCCGGCATCACCGTCAACGCAACCGGGGCGTGGGCGCCCGAGCTGACACCAGGGATCGCGATTCGCAAGCGCAAAGGGCACCTGCTGATCACCGACCGCTACCCTGGGTTTGTCCGCCATATTCTGTTGGAGCTCGGATACCTCAAAAGCGCGCATTCGGTCAGTTCCGATTCGGTGGCGTTCAACGCCCAGCCGCGGCGCTCCGGTCAGGTGCTGCTCGGTTCGTCGCGCCAGTTCGGCTCCGAAGGCCGCCAGGTGGAACATCACATGCTCACCCGCATGCTGCGGCGCTGCGAGGAGTATATGCCCGAGCTCGCGCGGATGAACGGCATCCGCACCTGGACCGGCCTCCGAGCCGCCACGCCGGACAACCTGCCGCTTATCGGCCCGTGCCCCGGCGACGAGCGGCTGTATCTCGCCACCGGCCACGAAGGCCTCGGTATTACGACCTCGCTCGGCACCGCGAAGCTCGTGGCGAGCCAGATCATGGGCTGCACGCCGGCGATCCCGGCAGGGCCGTACCTGCCCGGCCGCACATTGGAGGCGCATTGAAGGTTTCGGTCAACGGACGGCCTGTGGAGGTGCCCGAAGGCGCGATGGTGTCGGCCGCCGTCGCGTTGTCCGGCGCGGATTTCTTCCGGCGCTCGGTCTCCGGAGAGCCTCGCGCCCCGCTATGCGGCATGGGCATCTGCTTCGAGTGCCGCGTCACGGTCAACGGCCGCCCGCACGTCCGCGCCTGCCAGGTTCCGTGCGAACCCGGCATGGAGGTGCAGACCGATGGATAGGCGCACCTTCGATGTACTGATCGTCGGCGCCGGTCCCGCCGGTCTCGCCGCCGCGCGGCGCGCCCGCGAATCGGGCAGATCGATTGCCATCGTCGACGACAACCCCGCTCCCGGCGGCCAGATCTGGCGGAGTCTGGATTTGCCCAAGTGGAGCAGGTTGGATGGTCTGCCCATCTTTACCGGCGCGCGCGTGATTGCCGCTCCCGGCCACAATCGCCTCGCGGTCGAGACTCTCGCCCAAGATTTCGAACTCGCCTACCGCTCCCTGATCCTCGCTACCGGTGCGCGCGAGCGCTTCCTGCCATTCCCCGGCTGGACTCTGCCGCATGTCGCCGGCGCGGGCGGCTTGCAGGCTCTCGCGAAGTCCGGCCTGCCGGTCGGCGGCAAACGCATAGTGATCGCGGGCAGTGGGCCACTGCTGCTGGCTGTTGCCAAATACTTAAAGGATCATGGCGCGAATGTCGGGCTCATCGCCGAGCAGGCGGATCAGGCCGCGCTGCTTCGCTTCGCGATCGGGCTTGCCGCGCATCCAGGCAAACTCATGCAGGCCGCGCAACTCCGCGCCGGACTCGCCGGCATTCCGTATCTGAGCGGTTGCTGGCCGGCAGCCGCCGAACCCGGCGCCGTGACCTTGCGGCGCGGCGCGAAAACCTGGAGCGAGCGCTGCGATTATCTGGCTTGCGGCTTCGGCCTGGTGCCGAACACGGAACTCGCCGCGTTGCTCGGCTGCCGTCTCGGTCCGAAAGGTGTGGAAGTAGACGACGACCAGCAGACCTCCGTTCCGGGTGTTTACGCGGCAGGCGAAGTGACCGGCATCGGCGGGCTGGAGCTCTCGCTGGCGGAAGGCGAGATCGCGGGCTATGCCGCCGCCGGCCGGCCCGAGGCTGCGCGCAGCTCGCGGAGTGCGCGCGAGTCGGCCCGCAGGTTCGCCGCGGCGCTCGAGCGGGCCTTCGCCCTGCGAGAGGAACTCAAAGGCCTGGCTGAAGATGCAACACTGGTCTGCCGCTGTGAAGATGTGCCGTTCGGCCGCATCCGCACGTACTCCGGTTGGCGCGAAGCCAAGCTCCAGACCCGTTGCGGCATGGGCGCCTGCCAGGGCCGCGTTTGCGGCGGTGCAGTCGATTTTCTCCTCGGTTGGAAGCCGGAATCGGTGCGCCCGCCGGTATTTCCTGCGCGGATTGGCAGTTTGAAGTAGGCCCGTCTACGCCGCCGCTTCCGCTGCGTTGAACTTCACCGACACGAGGCGCGAAACTCCCGGCTCCTGCATGGTGACGCCGTAGAGCGCCTGCGCTGCCTCCATGGTCCGCTTGGAATGCGTGATCACGATGAACTGCGTCTGCGCCGACATCTCCTTCAATAGTTTCGTCAGCCGGCCGATGTTCGATTCGTCGAGCGGCGCATCCACCTCGTCCATGACGCAGAACGGGCTCGGCTGGTAGCGGAAGATGGCCATCAGCAGCGCCACGGCCGCCAGTGCCTTCTCGCCGCCCGAGAGCAGCAGCACATTCTGCAACCGCTTGCCCGGAGGCGAACACACGATGTCGATGCCCGATTCCGCCAGGTTCTCCTGGTCGGTGAGCCGCATCTCGCCGGTGCCGCCGCCGAATAGCGTTTGGAAGATCGTCCGGAAATTGCCGTTGATCGCCTCGAATGCCTCCGCAAACTTCTGCCGCGATACCTGGTCGATCTCCTGAATGGCTTTCTCCGTGTCGCGGATCGAGTCGATCAGGTCCTGCCGCTGCACGCTCAGGAACTCCTGGCGCTGCTGCGCCTCCTGGTACTCCTCCATGGCAGCGGCGTTCACCGCGCCCAGGCCTTCGATGCGATTGCGCACCTCGTTAGCGGCCTGCTCGGCTTCGGCGATGGCATCGGCGTCGGGCACGGCTTCATCGCCGGCCGCCAGCTCGGCGATGGGGCAATTCAACTCTTTGCGGCTGGTCTCATCCAGGAATTTCAGCTCGGCTTGCTTGCGCACCAGCTCCACCTCGATCTGGGTGCGCTTCTCGTGCCCTTCCTGGACGGCCGCCCGCAGCAGTTTCAGCTCTTCCTCACCCGCCCTCAGCGTCTCGCGCATGGCGCCTTCCTGCGCGGCCATTTCGTTTACCAGCGCTTCCAGCGTGACGATCGCTTCGGCCAGCACGGCCGCATTCTGGTCCAGTTCGATGTTGTTCGCCAGGAGCCGCGCCCGCACTTCGCCAAGGCGTTCGATTTCCGGGGCGATCGCGTTGCGCCGGCTGGTGGTCTCACGGAACTGCTGCTCGAGCCGCGCCATGGCGGCGCGCTCGCCGCGATGCCGCTCTTCGAGGCCCGCGAGTTCCGCGCGCGTGGCCGCGTGTTCCTCGCCAATCGTGGCCGCCTGGCCTTCCAGCTTTTCGAGCTCCTGGCGCTCGGCTTCGAGGGCGCTTTCGCGCTCGGCGCGCAGCCGCTCTTTCTCTTCCACTGCGGCGCGATTCCGCTCGCGCTGCTCCACCGATTTTTCGGAGTCGCGGCGCAGGCGTTCGAGTTCCAGCCGCGCCACGGAGAGCCGGGAATTGGCGCGCGAAAGATCTTCGCCCAACTTCCGCATGTCGTGATCGAGAGCCAGCCGGTCTTTCTCGCGAACCTGTTGCAGCGACCGCAGCCGCTCCAACTCCGCTTCGAGCCCGATCGTCTCTTGTCGCAGGGCGTCGAGACGCGCCACCATTTCGTCCAGGTTCTTCTGCCGGCCCTGCAGCTTGACGCCGAGTTCGCGGGCCTCGCGCTTCATGGCCAGCGGTCCGGCGCCCGATTTCTTCCCGCCCGTCACTGTATGGCCGTGATAGCAGAGGCCGTCGGGAAGCAGGAAGTAGAGGTGAGGGTAAGCCACCGAAAGGCGCTGCGCCGCGGTACGGTCTTCCGCCAGGAAACAAAGCGAAACCCGCGGCAGCAGGTCCACCGCGCGGTCCTTGAAGCCGTTGGTCAGGCGCAGGGAATCGCTGAGCCGCGCGGCAATCCCGGTTTCCGGTCCGATGGCCGGCTCCGGCAAGTGGCCATGCCCGTTGCCGTTCGGCTCCGGATGCACGAGGAAGGTGGCGCGCCCATCCAGTTCGGAACGAATGAAATCGAGCCCCCGCTCCGCCTGCTCCCAGCTCTCCACCACCACGTATTCCAGCTCTTCGTGCAGAAACTCTTCGGCCGGTTTTTCATACTGCCGGTCTACTTCCACGTAGTCGGCCAGGACGCCCAGCGGCTTCAACTCGCTGGCCTTGCCCTTTTCGAGGGAGGCGAAGAGCCGCTTTACCGATTCGGTCGTATAGGTGCGGTGCGCCAGCACCTGCTCGAGCGATTCCTTGCGCGCCCGGATCTGCGACACTTCGGTCTTCACGGTATCGATCTCGCGCCCGAGTTCCGCCGCAGTACGCCGCCGCTCGGCCAGTTCCTCCTCCGTGCGGCGACGCTCGCCGGCTACGGATTCGAGCTCCAGTTGCCGCTGGTCGGTGATCTCGGATAGCTGCTTCCTGGCTGCTTCCAGGCGCTCGATCTCGGCCGCCGATGTCTCGGCCTCGCGGCCGGCCCGCCCGCTCTCGCGCTCGATGCCGGCCAGATATTCGTCGATCTGCGCCAGCTGGTTTTTCAGCGTGGAGGCTTCGCCCAGCAGCCGCAAAATGAGCTGGCGGCCGGATTCGATGGCGCGCTCGCGCTCCCGCACCTTGGCCTGCAGGGCCTCGCGCTGCTGGTTGATCTCGTTCATCCGCTCGCGCGATCGCGAAGTCTGCGCATCCAACGCGTCGAGGTTTCTGCGGTGCCCGGCGATTTCCTGATCGAGTGAATCCAGCCGTAGCCCCAGCTCCTGCGATTCCTTTTCCGCCTGCGCGATCCGCTGCTCGATGGCGCCGCTTTCCTTCACCTGTGATTCCAGGCGGCCTCTGGTGCGCTCGGCCTCCACATTCCGGTCGGAAAGCTGCTGGCGCGATTCGGTGAGTTGCTGATCCATCTCGTACGCCGCCGCCTGCCGCCGTTCGTGAGCCTGCTCCTTTTCCGCCACCTGTTCGCCGAGTGCCTTCAATTCGGACGAGGCCAGGTTGAGATCGATGGCCGTTTTGGCCGCATCGCGCTCGAGGAGGCGGTACTTGCCGGAAAGCACAACGCGGAGCCGCGTTTCCAGTTCCGCTTTGAGCTCGGTGTAACGCTTGGCCTTGGACGCCTGCCGTTTGAGCGAATTGACCTGGCGCGTGACTTCTTCCAGAATGTCGTACACCCGTGCCAGGTTCTGCTTGGCCCCTTCGAGCTTGGCTTCGGCCAGGCGCTTGCGCGTCTTGAACCTGGTGATGCCGGCTGCCTCCTCGATCACCGAGCGCCGGTCCTGGGGCTTGGAGCTGAGGATCTGGCCGATGCGGCCCTGTTCGATGATGGCGTAGCTTTCCGGCCCGAGGCCGGTTCCCATGAACAGGTCCTGGATGTCCCGCAGCCGCGCCTGCCGTCCGTCGATCAGGTATTCGCTTTCCCCGGAACGGTAAAGCCGCCGGGTGATCGTGATTTCCCCACGCTTGGCGGGGCCGTCTTCCACCGGCTGGATCTTGTGCGCGAGCTGCTCGTCGTAAACCTCCGGGTCTACCAGCGTCATGGTCACATAGGCCATGCCCAGCGGCTTACGGTCGCGGGTGCCCGCGAAGATCACGTCTTCCATACGGGTGCCGCGAAGGGTCTTCGCCGACTGTTCGCCCAGCACCCAACTGATGGCATCGCCGATATTGGATTTGCCGCAGCCGTTCGGCCCGACAATGGCGGCGATCCCCTCGCCGTGGAAGCGAAGCTCGCTGCGCTCGCAGAACGACTTGAAGCCCTGCACTTCGATACGTTTGAGTTTGAGCAAAGCTTTTACCTCAGCTTCGGGGGAGTTGTAACCATACTAAACGCGCTCTACCCAAAAAGTAAAGCACCCCACCCCCAGTATCTCGTATGCTCTCGCCGTGTGCCCCAAAATGTTGTAGGCACTATCCTAAAGAAGGCCACTTTGGCACTCTTTTTTCATGGAATGCCTGGATCCCCTCGCGGAAATCGGCGCTCTCGAAGGTTTCCGTGCGGACGCGCCGGGCCACCTCACCCGCTTCCTTCCAGTTGAGCCCCCTGACTTCCTGGACAAAGGTCATCCCGCTTCGAACGCTGCTGGGGCTCCAGGCGGCGATTTCGCGGGCCACTTCCATCGCGCGGTTTTCCACGTCGGCGGAAACCTCGTGCACCAGTCCCATCTCACGCGCTTCGACCGCGCCGAAGATCCAACCTGTCAGGGCCATACTGATGGTGCGCCGCTCCCCGGCCGCCGCCGCGACGGCGCGAAAGACCAGGAACGGCCAGAGCCCCAGACGAATCTCGGGTAGTCCGAAGGTTGCATGCTCGCCGGCGATCACCACGTGGCAGTTCGCCACCAGCCCCGTGCCTCCCCCGAGCGATGCGCCGTGGACCGCCCCGACCAGCGGCTTGGCGAGTCGGGCCCCCAGGGTAAACAACTGCTCGTGGGCGTGGTTGAGTTCCGCCGGGATCCCTAACCCGATCTCGGAGAGGTCCATCCCGGCGCAAAAGGACTTCCCGTTGCCTGCCAGGAGAATTGCGCCGATCGCCGGATCGTTTTCGGCATGCTCGATAACCCGCACCAGCTCCATACACATCGCCCTATTCAGCGCATTGCGCTTTTCCGGGCGGTTCAGTGCGATTCGCAATACCCGTCCTCGTTGTTGGATCTCGAGCAGATTGTGCATGCGTGCGCTCCGTAGGCAGGGCAGAGTAGTCGACTTCGTGGGCGTGCGGAGCTCACGCCGTCACACGAATTATATCCCCGGAGGCAGTTCGATTTCCATCCCCAAGAGGGCCGCGCCGAAAGTTTTGCCCTGGGCGTCGGTTCTGAGTGAAACCGTGCCGCCGCCGCCCAACGCCTGATGCAGCAGGAAATTCAACGCTCCCAGGTTGGGCAGTTCGAAGCGCTCGACCTGGCCCTTCACCAGTTCCCCGAAGTGGCGCTTCACTCGTTCCGCCGTCACCTCGCGGACCAGTACCGGGTAGTGCTTTTCCTCGAAGGCGATAACCCCGATGTTGCACATGTCTCCCTTATCTCCGGAGCGGGTGTGCGCGATCTGCGAGAGCGGAACCTTCATGGCAGTTCGATGGTATCAGTTCTTGCCGGTCAGTAAACGTACCCCGGACCCGGGTTCCGTATCCGGTAGTTCGCTTGCAAAAAAGCGACCACGTCGGTGATCTGCCGTGCTGTCATGCGATCGGCATAGGAAGGCATCCGCGACACTCCGCCGGCAGTAATCCGGTCTTTCGGATACGGGGCAAGGGCGTGCGATGGGTTGATCATCGAAGTGGTGAGGTAGGCATCACTGAGCCGCTTGTCGACCTCGCCGCCCAATACCACCATTGTCGGCTGCGGAACCGCCGGCTTGGGCAGGTTCACTCCCGCCACGTCGTGGCACTGATAGCATTCGAGCGCAATGAAAGCGTTTCGGCCTCTCTCCGGATTGCCGTCCGCCGGAAGGCTGAAGCCCTCGGTGGAGTAACGTCCCGACTGGCAGCCCGCCGCGGCGCCGAGCAGCAGCACGACCGCCAGCCAAACCGGTCGATAAGGCATCTTACACCTCTGCTTCCGGTCTACTCGCGAATCGCGCCGAAGTCAAGGCGCCACAAGGGATTCGCCCTGCCTGGTAAGTGATCTCACAGACAGCGACTCTGTTGCGTTGTAGCCTGATGGCGAGGAGCAGACGATGGCAGCTAAAGTAAACCCAATACCTTCCGGCTATCACACGGTCACACCTTATCTCACTCTAAACGACTGCGCGCGCGCGATCGATTTCTACAAGAAAGCTTTTGGCGCGCAGGTGACCGTGCGCATGGACGGTCCCGGCGGAAAGATCGGCCACGCCGAAATCAAGATCGGCGACTCGATCGTCATGCTCGCCGACGAGATGCCCGGCAGCGGAAATCGGGCACCGACATCTCTCGGCGGCACAACGGCCGGTGTCTTCCTCTATGTGACCAACGTGGACGCTGCTTATAAGCAAGCTGTCGACGCGGGCGCCAAAGGCGACATGCCGCCGGCCGACATGTTCTGGGGCGATCGCTTTGGAAGGCTCACCGATCCGTTCGGCCACTCGTGGGCCATGGCGACTCACAAGGAGGACGTGGCTCCGGAGGAGATGCGGAAACGCACGCAACAAGAGATGGCAAAGATGAGCCAGCAGACGAGGACAGCGACCTAGAGGTTTGTGGGCGTCCTCTCCGCCGTTACCGGAACCGGGCCCACGCTACAATGAAGTTCCGTTGATCGGCGAGACCATATCGAAATACCGTATTCTGAGCGAGCTTGGCCGCGGTGGAATGGCCACCGTCTACAAGGTACAGGACATCTACCTGGGGCGGTACGCGGCCCTCAAGCTGATCTCTGAAGAGTTCCGCGACGACCGGGAGATGCGGGCGCGCTTCGAGCGTGAGGGTCAGGCCGCCTCCTCGCTGATGCACCCGAACATCTGCACCATCTTCGAGGCCGGCAGCTGGCGGGACCGTCCCTATCTCGTGATGGAGTTGCTCGAGGGGATGCCGCTCAGCGAGCGCATCCAGGCGGGCAGACTCGAGCTCCCGGAGATCCTGCGGATCGCGATCCCCGTGGCCTCCGCGCTCGATGCCGCGCACCGCAAGGGG
This sequence comes from Bryobacterales bacterium, assembly GCA_963778675.1. Taxonomy (GTDB): domain Bacteria; phylum Acidobacteriota; class Terriglobia; order Bryobacterales; family Bryobacteraceae; genus CAWCDJ01. The sequence continues at coordinate 437,017 of CAVZVI010000011.1, read as the reverse complement.
ATTGTGCACCGCGACATCAAGCCGGGGAATCTCTTCCTGACGCGCGCAGGTGTCGTCAAGGTTCTCGATTTCGGCCTGGCCAAGCGCAAGGGCTCAGCCTCCGCCGCGGCCGGACCGGATGCGCCGACTGTCGTCACGTTCGTCACCATGCCCGGCGCGATCCTCGGCACCTTGGCCTACATGGCGCCCGAGCAGGTGCGCGGCGAAGCGGTGGACGGGCGGACCGACCTGTACTCCCTCGGCGTGGTGATCTTCGAGATGTTCAGCGGGACTCTGCCGGTATTCGCCTCTTCCACCCCGGTTCCGCCGCGGCTGGCCGAAGTGCTGCGCAAGCTCATGGCGCCTGCCCCGGCGGCACGCTTCCAGACGGCCGCGGAGGCGCAGAAGGCCCTCGAGGCGCTGCTTTAGGCTATCCTGTACGGATATGAAAAAGCTGTTCGCCACGATCGCCGTGTGCTGCCTGCTGGCCGCCCAGGACAAGGTGGATGAATCGGCCACTGCCCGCATCCGGAGCGAAGAAATGGAGCATTCGCAGATCCTCCATACGCTCCACATGCTGACCGACCGCTATGGCCCGCGCGTCACCGGAACCCCGAATCACGAAGCCGCCGCGAAGTGGGCAGTCGCCGAAATGACGCGCTACGGGATGAAGAACGGACACCTGGAGCCGTGGGATTTCGGGCATCCCGGCTGGTTGAACGAGCGCGCTTCCGGCTTTTTGGTCGCGCCGGTTCAGGAGAACCTGAAATTCGAAGTTCTGGCCTGGACCCCCTCGACCACGGGAACCGTAACCGCGCCGGCGATACAGTTGGTTCCGCCGGAGGGTCCCCCGCCGCCGGCGTCCGCCAATGGCGCCGCGCCGCCGGCATTCGGAGGCCGCGGGCCGGTGCGTCCGGGACCCGCGAAGGAAGAGGTGCAGCAGTGGGTCGCGGCCAACCGCGACAAGGTTCGGGGCAAAATTGTGCTGATCGGGAAGGCCGCGGTGATTCCGGTCAATTTCAATCCGCCGCCCAAGCGCCGCGACGACGAACAGGTGAAGGCGCAATACGACCCCGCCAACCCCAACGCGGGGCGCGGGGGACGCGGTGGACGAGGCTTCGGCGGCGGCCGGGGCACGCCGGACCCGAACCGGCTCACCGCCGCGCAACTCAGCGAAGAGATCGACTCCATGCTAGTCTCCGGCGGCGCCGCGCTTCGGATCAATGACGCCGCCCGCGGTGAAGGCGTGATCGTCGCGCAACAGAACCGCAGCTACGACATCGCCAAGTCCGTCCCCACGGTCATCCTCCGCAACGACGATTTCGGGCGCGTGGAACGTCTGCTGGCCGATGGCGACGACGTGAAGATGGAGTTCCACATCGTGAACCACGTCTACCCGGAGGGCAAGACCAGCTACAACGCCATCGCCGAAATTCCCGGCTCCGACAAGGCGGACGAAGTGGTGATGCTCGGCGGCCACCTCGATTCCTGGCACGCCGCCACGGGCGCCACCGACAATGCCATCGGATGCTCGATCATGGTGGAAGCCGCCCGGCTGATCGAATCACTGGGCCTCAAGCCGCGCCGCACGATCCGCGTAGCGCTGTGGTCCGGCGAAGAGGAGGGGCTGCTCGGCTCCCTTGCTTACGTCGAGCAGCACTTCGGAACGGCTGAGAATGCCAAGCCCGAATGGCAAAAGCTCGACGCCTATTTCAATGTGGATACCGGCACGGGCCGCCTGCGGGGCGCGGGTATCTTCGGACCGCCGGAGGCGGCCGCGGCGCTTCGCCCGGTACTGGCGCAGTTTGCCGACTGGGGTATGGCGGGCGCGATGAGTACTGCCAGCCGCAACGTCGGCGGCACCGACAGCACGTCCTTCAATCACGCCGGTCTACCCGGAATCGGGATGTCGCAGGATCCGATCGAGTACAACACCATGACGCACCATACGAATCTCGACACCTACGAGCGAATTATCCCGAACGACGTGCAGGAAGCGGCGGCGATCATCGCGGCGGCGGTATGGAACGTGGCCAATCGCGACGAGATGATTCCGCGGTTCGCGAAGGGAGCGATGCCGGCTCCGGTGGCGGTACGGTAGGCGGACGAACTGAGCCGTGCCCCTAGCCGTACACCACGAAGCCGGCCGCGGGGACGTGTAGAAGTACAGCTTTTCCGTTCTTCGGTTCGACCGTCAGCTTATTGCCGATTTCGGAGCCGTCGCTCGAATAGAGGCACGTCAACCGGTTCCCGGCTGCATGCAGATCGTTATCGATGGTCACGAACGCGGTACCCGGATTATCCGGATCCGTGTTGATGGCGCACAGCAATTCCACGTCGTTGAAGATTCGCGACCACGCCACGATCGAGCGCATCCTTGCTCCCACGTGCTGCGGGAATCCGAAGTCCACGCCGTTTCCTGAGATTTGACGGAGGAACTGCCGCCCGCGGCGCAGGGGCAGCCACTGCCGCCGCAGTTGGTGGATCTTGAACAGCTCGCGATAGACGGGATGATTTTCGTTGAAAAAGTGCCGGCCCCTCGAGCGGAATGCGCCAAACGAGCCGCCGAACATCGCTTCGCGGATATAGCGGTCCGACGCGTCTCCGCTGCCCTCGCCGTCGAACTGCTGCTCGGTGCCGTAGTAGATGCAAGGGATCCCGAGCGTGGTGGCATTCATCGCCGTTACGGCAAGAGCCAAGGAAGCATATCCGCCGGCGCAGAACCGGTGTTTCTGCTGGCCCTGGTCTACGTGGTCGTGGTCGTCCACCGACGTTACCACCTTGTCGCGGAACCAGACGTGAGAATCCTTGCGAACCAGCAGGGAGTTGCGAAAAATGTCGAAGTATTCGGAAGGGCTCGTCTCGCCCTTCACCACGCCCGTCATCTTGAGGCGTTCGTCGGAAATCCCGAGTGCTGCATCGAGACCCGTGACTTCGAGCCGGTCGAAAGCGAATTCGCGCCCACCCGTGATCTCTCCGATGATATAGAAGTTCTCCTTGCCGATCGCCTCTGTGAACTCGTGAATTACGGAGGCGAAGAAGCGCGCGGCGCCCGGATCCATGTGCTTGACCGTGTCGAGGCGGAACCCGTCCAGGTCGGCGAACGCGATCCAGAATCGATAAGCCTCGCAGAGGTTCCGCAGAGTGGGTGAAACGCTGTAGTCGTCGATCTGATCGACTCCGTTCACCATGCTACGCCGGCCGTGGTGCAGGTCTTTGAGGCCATAGAAGTCGCCGTCCGCATATTCCGGGAAAGAGTCGAAGTTGTTGATGTGCCCTTCCCGCGTGAAGGTGTCGGAGGTCTGAAAATCGGAGGGCCAGATCGCACCGTCCGGGAACGCACCGGCATCCGTAACGGCAGCGAATGGAATCGTCGGGTTGCCGGCCGGGTCGCGAAAGCCGCGGACCGGAAACTGACTTCCGTTCCACGAAGGATTGTCCGCCTGGTACCGGAAGACGTCGCCCGAGTGATTGAGAATCACGTCGAGGATGATGCGGATTCCCATCGAATGCGCGGCCGCTACGAGCCGGCGGAGATCGTCGCGCGTGCCGAAGTGCGGGTCCACGTCGAGAAAGTGCTGGATGCCATACCCGTGATAGCTTTTGTCGGCCGGCACTTGCTTGAAGATCGGGCTTAACCACAGCACCGAGACGCCGAGGCGCTTCAGATAACCCAGTTTGGATTCGATGCCGGCGAGGGTGCCCCCGGCAAATTCCGTTCCGGCATCGCGCCAGGCGGCGGCATCCGTTTCGGAGCCGACTGCATTCCCGCTATCGGCGGCGGCAAAGGGAGGCGTCGTGCCAGTGGTGACCAGATTTCCGCCGGAGTCGCGGAACAGATTTTCCCGGTTGTCGGAGAACCGGTCCACCATCAGGAAATAGATGACTTCGTCTTCCCAGTGCGATGGGGAAGGGAAGAAGGTCCGGCCGGAAACCAGGCCCGGCAGGTCCAGTTCGCTCAAGGCTTTCTCGGCCATTACGCCTCCTTATCGCTGTGCGACGCCGGGGTCCGGAATGTCCAATACCGTGACGCTCTCCTGTTCGTTCGGGTCGGTTCGCGCGGCCACGGCGGTGCACGGTTCCGTCTGGCTGGCATTGTACGGCAGGTGCGGGGTGTTCGCCGGTATGTAAAGGTAGTCCCCGGCCCGCACCCACACGTGCTGCCGCAGTCCTTCCCCATACCACATGCCGGCTTCGCCGCTCAGGACGTACAGCGCGCTCTCATGTCCTTCGTGAAGGTGCGGCTTCGCGCGGCCGCCGGGCGGAATCGTCACCAGGTGCATGCATAAGGTGCTGGCGCCGGCGGACTCCGCCGAGACTCCCTTGACGTAGCTCAACCCCTGCTTCCCCTGGTACCTGGCGGCACCCGGGATCACGGTACAGACCGGCTCGCGCTGCATGCAGCCCTCCCTGCCGATCACCTTACCAGATTGCCGCCGCCCGGCGAGGGAGCCGCGCGCTTATTGTTTCTCGAAGACCAGTTTCTGATCGCCTTCACCCATGCTGCTTGAGAAGTGGCGGTCGACCGTCAACACCTTGCCGTCCGCCGAAAGCGTCCACTTATCCTTCATGGTGAAGTCGTTATCGCCGAACTTGCCCTTGGTATCGAACAGCAGCGCGTCGCCATCCCACTTCACGGTGCTCTTCGCTTCGTTGTCGCGGATCGTATTGACGCATTCCTTGCCATCGGTGGTGTAGTTCGCTTCCCATTCGAAGTCGCCCATGTCGCTCGATTGCTTTACGGCAACTTTGAGGTTTGGATCTTCGTGCGTGATCTTCTGGGTCATGCTGCTTGGCGGTGGCATCTGTCCCAGATCGCTCTTGGAAAGGTTCAGCTTCCAGTCTCCGCTCAGGTTCGGTGAAGCGGCCCCGGCCAACACCGCAAGGAACAGCATGGCAGCCGCAAGAATTGCGAGTCGATTCGTCATTCGCATGGCACTTTTCTCTTTCTGGCGACCGAGTATAGCATTCGGCGCGCTACTTTTTCGGGCGCGACTCCGGCGGCACCAGGCCGTTCAACCGGTAGTAGGCGACCAGCAGACCGTAATGCTCCGCGGAATGCTCGGTGACGCTGGCCCACGGCTGGATCGTCTTTTGGAAAGTTGCGGGTTCCCAGGATTTCAAAGTGGCCGCCGAATCGTCGATCGACTTCTGCAACATCGCGACGATCTCCGCCTTCGTCTTGTACTCCTTGGGGTCGAGCTCATCCCACTTGACGTTCTCCCCGCGGCCGCGCTTGGCGGCGAAAACATTGCCGGAGGCGATGTGAACGATCACTTCCCCAAAGCTCCGCATCTCCGGTTTCGGCTTGTATCCATAGTGCTCTTCCGGGAAGTCCTGGGCCATTTCGAGGACCTTCCGGTTAATATCTGTAAACAGGTTGACCGTGGTCCGGTCGGGAGGAGGAGGCGCCGCCTGGGCGAAAGCAGAGGCCGCGGCGGCCAGGGCAAGAGTGAGAGTCAGCAGCTTCGTCATATCCCTCTTATACGTCCGGCATTCGGGTTGGTACCGGAATTCCCGCGAACTCCGGTCTCGAAGCTTGGAACTTCGGCACAGCCACGCCGGGCGGCTTTCCTGATGACCATCATCCGTGGGCTCGAACCAGGGTGACGCGCCAGCGCGCGATCCCGGGCGACAAACGCCTGTCTTCGCCGATACTCGATCATGCCGATTCCTAAGAGTAGTCCACCGGGTGTGCGAGGATTCTCACGACTTTGGCGATCCTGCAGGGCAAGCTAAAGCATGCCCCACCGTCGTCGTCGTTGATGAGAAGTGGCGGTTCCCGTTGAAAGACGGCGATTGCGGAAAGTACCCCTTCCGAGTGGAACCGGCAGCGGCTGCAGGCACTCGATGAACACAGCCTATAACCGCTTGCCTGTTGCGTCCCGAATCTCGATCTTGAGGTCCAGCGTCCCATCCGCGTGCGTGGAACAGCTCAGGCAGGGATCGTAAGCCCGCACCAGGGCGGAAACGCGGTTGAGCATCCCTTCCCGGATCTGCTCGCCTTCCACGAAGTGCTTCGCCACCTGGGTGACGCCGCGATTGATGGCAAGGTTGTTGTGGCCGGTGGCCACGATCAGGTTGGCCCAGCGGATGGCTCCCTGCTCGTCCACTTTATAGTGATGGATCAGGACGCCGCGCGGCGCTTCGATCATGCCGGCGCCTTCCAGGCTGTTCACCGCGGCACGGGCGCGCACGTGTTTGTCCAGAATCTCCGGATCGGCCAGCAAGACTTCGATCTTCTCCAGGCCGTGCAGAAGCTCGATCAGCCGTGCGTAGTGGTAGTGGAAGGAACTTTGAGCCGGAGCGCCGCACCGCTGCCGGAACTCCGCAAGCTCGGCGTCGGCGAGAGGCGTGCCGCACGACTCGGCCACGTTGAGGCGCGCCAGGGGGCCGACGCGGTACACGCCCTGGGGATAGCCCTCGGGCTTGAAGTAAGGCGCCTTCAGGTAGGAGTCGCGCAGGGTCGCTTCGCCGATGAACTCGGCGTAGTCCCGCGCCCGGATGTCGGCGGCCACAATCGCTCCGGCGGCGTCCTTGAACGTGAGCAGCCCCTCGTACCACTGCAGGCCGCCGCCGTCATCCACCAGTCCGGCATGCATGGTGGGATCGGTGCCGAAATTGGCGACCTCCTCGGCGAAGCCGTCGAGTACGGTCTTGAAAAACTCGAGCGTCTTTACGGCGATCGCACGGGCGTCCGGCAGGCCGGCGAGAATGCGTTCGCGGACCTCCGGCGCGAGCGGCGCGTTGACGCCGCCGGGGACAATCCAGGAAGGATGGACGCGTTCTCCAGCCAGACCCTCGATGATCTGCTGGCCATACTTGCGGAGCGCGACGCCGGCGCGCGCCATCTCGGGATTGGCCTCGATCAACCCGAAGATGTTGCGGTGCGCGGGGTCGGAATCGAAGCCGAGCAGCAGGTCGGGCGCCGAGAGGTGAAAGAAGCTGAGGGCGTGCGATTGCACGAACTGCGCGCAGTGAATCAGTTCCCGCAGCTTGCGCGCCGCCGGCGGGGGCGTCACCGCCATAATCGCGTCGCAGGCTTTTGCGGAAGCCAGCAGGTGACTCACCGGACAGATGCCGCAGATCCGCGCCGTGATGGAAGGCATCTCGTAGTAGGGCCGGCCTTCGGTGAACTTCTCGAACCCGCGCACCTGGGTGACATGGAAGTGGGTATCGGCGACGCGGCCCTGGTCATCCAGGTAGATGTCGATCTTGGCGTGGCCTTCGATGCGGGTGACAGGGTCGATGATGATTTTTCTCATACGGTCTATCCGAATTTCACCTTCGAGGACAGGTCGGGCATGCGTCCGTCGATCAGTTCGCCCAGCACCCAGGCGATGGACTTAGCCGGAGGCGGGCAGCCGGGTACATGCAAATCCACCTTCACGACTTCATGCAGTGGAACGGCGTGGCGGAGCAGCGACGGAACGCCCTCCGACGGGATCCCGCGGGTTTCCTGGGCGCCGTCAATGTAGATGCGCTCGAGCAGTTTGCGGGTGGGCACCTGGTTGCGCATAGCGGGCACGTTGCCGGTGACCGCGCAATCACCCAAGGCCACCAGGAGCTTGGTCCGCTGGCGGATGGTGCGCAGCTTTTCCAGGTCGTCCTGCGAACTGACCGCGCCCTCGATCACCGTGACGTCGACGGATTTGGGAAACTCCTGCGCGTCGACCAGAGGGCCGTAGACCACTTCGGCGCGCTGCGCCACCCCGAGGATCGCCTCATCCATATCGAGGAGTGACATATGGCAGCCGGAGCAGCCGTCCAGCCAGACCGTAGCGAGGCGGATCCTTTTCATAGGACGCCTCCGCGCCTGCCGGCGAGGCGGCTCACCCGGGAGTCGGTCTTACACATCTCTTCCACGGCGAATCCCTTCTCGGCGAGCGCGCCGGTTGGGCAGACCTGCACGCACTTGCCGCAACTGGTACAACTCCGCGACTGCCCCCAGGGGCGGTTCATGTCGCAGACAATCATGGAGCGGGTGCCGCGCGAACTGACGTCCCAGACATGCGCTCCTTCCACCTCGGCGCAGACCCGAACGCACCGGGTGCAGAGGATACAGCGGTTGTGATCGAGCACGTAGCGGTCGTGCGAGACGTCCACCGGGAGCTTGGGAAACGAGTAGGCGTAGCGCACGCTGGTGACGCCGAGCTTCTGCGCCATGGCCTGCAGCTCGCAGTGGTTGTTGGAGACGCACACGGCGCACTGGTGATTGCGCTCCGAAAAGAGGAACTCGAGAGCGATGCGGCGGTAATGAGCCAGCTTCTCGGAGTTGGTGGTGACGCTCATGCCGTCCTGCACCGGCGTGGTGCAGGCGGGCAGCAGGCGGTTGACGCCGGAAACCTCGACGATGCACAGGCGGCAGGCCCCGACGGGCGTCAGGTTGGCCAGCCAGCAGAGAGTGGGGATGTACTTCCCGTTGGCGCGGGCCACCTCCAGAATCGTCTGGCCTTCCTGGGCCGGCACATACTCGCCGTCGATCCGGATTGAGATTTTCTCTGGCATGGCTTTAGTGGTGGTCCTTGATATCGCAGCGCAGGCAACGCCGCGCCTCGTCGAGCGCCTCTCCGGCGGACAGCCCGACCATGGCTTCGGTGAAGCTCTCCACGCGTTCCAGCGCGGGCAGTTCGGAAACCGTGTGGCGGCGGCTTTCGCTCGGCTGGTCGGGCGCCGCCTGGCTATACTCGAGGCGGGCGCCGATAAGGTCCCAACGGCCCGCTCCCATGAGGCGCCGGTCGATGGTGCGGGCAGCCTTCTTGCCGAAGCCCATGGCGTTGGAGACGTTGGAGGCTCCGGTGATCAGGTCACCGCCCGCATAAAATTTGTTGCGGCTGGTTTCGAGGGTATAGCGGTCGACTTCGAGCGTGCCGTCTTCCTTGATGCGCAGGCCGGAGGCGCGGACGAAATCCAGGTCCACGGCTTCCCCCACGGCCAGGATGACGGTATCGCAATCCATGCGTTGGATTTCATTGGTGGGCACGGGACGGCGGCGCCCGGAGGAATCGAACTCGCCGAGCCGGGTCTTCACCACCTCGATGCTCTTGACGTTGCCATCGGCATCGCCCACGATGCGGTGCGGAGTGGCCAGGAAGACGAACTTCGCGCCCTCTGCTTCGGCCGCCTCGGTTTCCTCGGGTATGGCGGGCATGTCTTTGCGTCCGCGGCGGTAGATGATGGTGGCCTCGGAGCCGCTTCGCAGAGCCGTGCGGGCCGAGTCGATCGCCGCGTTACCTCCCCCAATCACCACCACCCTGCGGCCCAGCCGCACCGGTTCCTCCTTGGCCACCGATTCCAGAAAAGGCAGCGCTGGGATCACGCCGTTCAGCTCCGTTCCCGGGAGATAGACCCAGGCTTCTTTCCAGGTGCCGATGGAGAGGAAGACGGCGTTGTACTGATTGTCGAGGTCGTTGAGCGCAATATCGGTTCCCACCGTGACGCCGCAGTGAAAGCTTACGCCTATCCGGCGAATCAGCTCCACCTCGCGGCGTACCACTTCGCGCGGCAGGCGATACTCGGGCAGGGCATAGCGGAGCATGCCGCCCGGCTCGGGGTTCGATTCGTAGACCGTCACCTCGTGTCCCAGCAGCGTGAGATAAAACGCCGCGGCGAGGCCGGTGGGACCGCCCCCTACTACGGCGACCTTCCGGTCGGTAGGGGGAAGCTTGTGGGCGACGATGCGCTCTACCATGGCGTCGAAGCGGTCGGACTGGTAGATCGAGTCGGCGATGAAACGGTGCACCTCGCGCATGTTCACCGGCTCGTCGATGCTGCTGCGCCGGCAGCGGTTGTCGCACGGATGCTGGCAGACCCGGCCGGTAGAACAGGGTAGGGGATTGTCGAGCACCACGGCTTCGAAGGCGTCCTCCAGGCGGCCCTCCTGGTAGAGCTGGAGGAACCGCGGGATGTTCATGTGGAGTGGGCAACTGTTCTCGCAGGGGGACAGGGCCAGGTCCTCACAGACGCCCGCGCGGCAGCGTTTTGCACGGATGTGGTCTTCGAATTCGTGCCGGAAGTGCCGCATGGTGGTGAGCAGCGGGTTCGGGGCGCTGGTGCCCAGCCCGCAGAGCGAGGTGTCGCGAATCATGCGGCCCATTTCGTCCAGCCGGTCGAGATCCGCTTCCGACGCCCGCCCCCGGGTGAAAGCGTTGAGAAGGCGCAGCGACTGGTCGAGCCCCACGCGGCACGGGACGCATTTGCCGCACGATTCGGAGTGGGTGAACTCGATGAAGTAACGGGCCACGTCCACCATGCAGTTGTCTTCGTCCATTACCACCATGCCGCCCGAGCCCATAATGGAGCCGATCTGCGCCAGGGTTTCGTAATCGACCGGCGTTTCGAACATCTCCTGCGGGATGCAGCCGCCCGAGGGGCCGCCGGTCTGCACGGCCTTGATGTGGCGGCCGTTCGAGCCGCCCTCGCCGACGTCGTAAATGAACGTCTTGATGGGGGTGCCGAGCGGCATCTCGACCAAACCGGTATTGGCGACCTTGCCGACCAGCGAGAAGACCTTGGTCCCGGCGCTCTTGGTGCTGCCGGTCTCGCTGAACCAGGCCGGACCTTTGGAGACGATCGGCGCCACGTTGTACCAGGTCTCGACGTTGTTGATGTTGGTGGGCCGCTCGAACAGGCCCTTCTGGGCTGGGAACGGTGGGCGCGGCCGGGGCCGCCCGGCGAAGCCCTCGAGCGACGCGATGAGCGCCGTCTCCTCGCCGCACACGAAGGCGCCGGCGCCTTCCACCAGTTGGATGTCGAAGCGGAACCCGCGCCCCATGATGTTGTCGCCCAGCACACCCGCCTGCCGGGCCTGTTGGATGGCGCGGGTCAGGCGGTGCACGGCCAGCGGGTATTCGGCGCGCACATAGATGATGCCCTCCGTGGCGCCCATCACGTAGGCGCCGATGATCATCCCTTCGAGCAGGGAATGCGGGTCGCTCTCGATTTCGTTGCGGTTCATGTAGGCGCCGGGGTCGCCTTCATCCGCGTTGCAGACGAGATACTTCTGGTCGGCCACGGACTTTCGCAGGAAGTCCCACTTGAGCCCCGTGAGATAGCCCGCGCCTCCGCGGCCTCGCAGCTTGGAAGCCTTGATCTGCTCGATCACCAGTTCCGGATTGGCGTCGATCAGCACTTTGTACAGCGACTGGTAGCCCCCGACGGCGACGTATTCTTCCAGGTCGTCGGGGCTGATCAGGCCGCAATTGCGGAGAACGATCTTCTTCTGCGGCCGGAAAAACGGGATCTCCTGCCAGGAGGGGATGTTCGGAAGTCCCGTGCCGTAGGAAATGTGGGCGGTCAGGTGGTCCCATTCTTCGATCTTGCACAGGGCGAGTTCTTCGGGGACCGAACCGCCGGCCAGGCCATCGAGAATCCGGGGCACATTCCTGGCCTGAACGCGCCGCAGGATCACGAGCGGCTGTCCGGGGAGCCGGACGTTGACCAGCGGTTCCTGGGCGCAGAAGCCGAAGCAGCCGACCGACGCGAGCCTGATGTCACGGCCCTGCTGGTTGATGGCTTCGGCAAACGCCTGATAGACGCCCTCGGCTCCGTTGCCGGTTCCGCAGGTTCCCATGCCTACGCCGATTCGCGGCCGCGGCGGGAGCAGTTTGGCCATGCCGGCTTCGCGGACCGCTGCGAAGCTGCCGATATCCTGTATACGGGTCAAGCTTTCCGCTCCTTCTGCAGGTGCTCGATTTCACGGTGCAGCGCCTGTTCGTTCATATGGCCGAAGATGGCGTGGTCTACCTCGACCACCGGAGCCAGGGCGCACTGGCCGAAACAGGCCACGGTGCGCAGCGAGTACTTGCGGTCCTGCGTGGTGACGCAGAGCTTATCGGCGCCGTCCTCGCTTTCGGCGGGGAGGCCCAGTTCGAGGCGCAGCCTCTGCAGCAGGTTGCGCGAACCGCGCGTGTGACAGGCGGTGCCGCGGCAGATGCAGATGGTGTGGTCGCCCTGCGGTTCGAGGTTGAAGAGGGCGAAGAACGTGACCACGCTGTAGATTCGGGCCATCGGGACGTCCGCCTTTTCGGCGACGTATTCCAGGATCTCGGGAGAAAGATATTTATGCGGATGATGCTCCTGGATGCGTTCCAGGATGCCGAGCAGCCCTCCGGGAATTCCCGAATGGGCGGCAATGGTGCGGTCGGCAAAAGCCTTCTCTTCGGCCGACAACGCCGTTGGTGACATGGAGCCTCCCAACAGAAAAAAATAAATTCAGACACTTTTATCTTTAATTAAGACAGGACCGATGTCAAATGCCCGCCTTTCCCCGCTCCCGCTGTTTTGCCATACTGTCCACCATGACCCGACGCGACGTTCTTGCAATGCCGCTTGCCGCAGCCGTTTCGGCGCAAGCGCAGCCCGCTTCCCGCTTCACCAAGGGAATCTGCTCCATCATCTTCCCGAGAGAGATGCCTCGCGCCGAGTGCTTCGCGCAAGCCAAATCCGCCGGATTCGACGCCATCGAACTCGCCATCGGCACCGATCTGCCTCTCGACATCGGCCGCGACGACGCCCGCCGCCTGGGCGATGCCGCCGATAAGGCCGGCATCCGTATCGCGACCCTGTGGGTTTCCGAGCCTCTCCACCGGAATCCGCTGAATTCGGCCGATTCCGCCGTGCGCGCTCGCGGCGTCGAGGCAATTCGCAAAGCCATTACGATCGCTAACGATTTGAAATGCGGCGCCCTGCTGCTCTACGCGGTCCGGCTCGGCAACGGCCCCAAACTTGAGGTCGGGTCCCAGGAGACCTGGGATCGCTACACGTCGGAACTGTCGAAGGTCGTCCCCGATGCGGAGCGCGCCAAGGTCCTGCTCGATCCGGAGAACGTCTGGAACAAGTTCCTCCTGAGCCCGCTCGAGATGCGCTCCTTCGTGGACCAGTTCCATAGCCCGTGGGTGGGCGTCCATTTCGACGCGGGCAACGTCATGCAGTACGGATACCCCGAGGATTGGATCCTGACCCTGGGTCCGCGCATCAAGCGCATTCACTTCAAGGATTTCAAGCTGGCAGGCCGGGAGGGGCCGGCGCACTTTGCCGATCTTCTGCAAGGCGACGTAAACTGGAGCGCCGTCATGGCCGCTCTGGTCAAAATCGGCTACAACGGTGTAATTTCGCCGGAGATCGGCCGCGATTCGAACCAGCCCGATCAGCTCAAGTCGGTCTCCACGGCGTTGGACAAAATCCTGGCTTTAGCCTGACGACGGAATCCGCAGGGTCCTATGTGGCTTTCTTGGCAACGAACGGCTGTGCGTTCGCGTCGCCGTTCCGCTGAACTTTGAAATCGATCTTGTCCGCCCCCACTTTGCCGGTGTACTTCAAATCGATGCCGTCCCCGAAGTCCAGGTGGACCGTAAACGAAATGTCGTCGCCGTGGATTTCACCATTCTGGATCGGCTGCTCGAACTGGTCGCCGCCCATCGTGCCGGTGAGTTTCCCGCCGTCGGCCTTCAATTTGAAAGTGATGTTGTAGGTGTTACCGTCGCGACCCGGCTGATCGCCGCTCCAGGTCCCGGTGGGATCTGCGGCCAGCAGAAGCGTCGCGCCCACGAGCGCAGCAACGAGAATGCGTTGGATCATGCACGCCATTATATGGCGAACTGCAAAGGACGACGGGCCTATCCTGCCAGGATCTTTTCGAAGCGGCGATTGACTTCCTTCAGGTAATCTCCGTCCCCGCCGCTCAGTTCGACCGTTGCGGTGCCCTTGTAACCGATATCGGCGAACGCCGAATGTACGGCCTTCCAGTCGATATCGCCTTCGAGCAGCGGAGTGAACTTTGCCACCCCCTTGCGGAAAGAGAAGTCCTTGATGTGCACCTTCACGATCCGCTTGTTCAGCGTGCGGATCCAGTCCTGCGGGTACCCGGTGAGGGCCACGTTCCCCACGTCAAAGTACGCGCGGATCCACGGGCTCTGAAACTCGTCGATATACCGCACGAACTCGAGGGGACTGAGCAGGAACTTGTTCCATACCTCTTCGATGCCGATGATGATTTTCAATTGCTCGGCCAGCGGAATGAGCTTCCGGATCTGCCGCTGGCTGCGTTCCCAGGCTTCCGCATAGGTCACCTCCGGGGTCACCACCGCCGGAACCAGCAGCACCGTGTCGCAGCCCCAGAGCTTGGCGTTGTGCAGGCTGGTGCGCATCCCTTCGAGGCTCTTTTCGACCACCGCCGGGTCGGCCGAAGAGAGCGGGCTGCGCCAGTGCTCCTGGTTCATCACCGAGTGGATCGGCAGGCCGCTCTTCCGCGAGGCGTCGAGCATCTCCTCCGCCTTGGACTGTTCGGGCGTAGTCGGGCATTCGATCGCTTCGAAGCCCGCCTCGTGCGCCAGTTGGAACCGCTCGAGGACCCCCATGGAATTCGGCAGCATGCTGAATTCCACAGCTTTGCGGACCGGTAGTCGTTCGGCGGCCGGCGCGGCGGCGGCCGCGAACGATCCCGCGGCGGCGGTAAATAGAAAATGGCGGCGAGACGTATTCATCACGCCATGATTCTATATCAGGTTGCCTTTCGGCGTAAAAGGTCCGAATATATATGTAGAGAGCACCACCACGGAGGTGTGTATGGATAACCCTACGGTTGCCGACATCTTGCGCGAACATCCCTTCACCGCCCGTTTCTGGCCGGAACATGTTGCGCGCCTGGCTGCCATGGCCAGCGAAGCACGGTTTGCCCCCGGTGAGTTGATTTTCCAGGAAGGCGACCATTCCAGTCTTATTTATCTGCTGATTTCGGGCAATGTCGCCCTGGAGGTGAACGCACCCGGGCGTCCGCTGCGGGTCTCCACCCTGTATCCTGGTGAAGTGCTCGGCTGGTCTTCCGTCACCACCGACAATGGCAAGCAGTTCCAGGCGCGTGCCTTGGAAGACGTCCACGCCCTGGCGTTCGACGGCGCCCGCCTCCGGCGCGCCTGCGAGCAGGACTATGCCTTCGGGTTCGTCTTCATGCGGGCCATTCTCACGGTGATGTCCGGCCGGCTGCATGCGATTCGGGCGCAATTGCTGGAGGCGTACACACCGGTCGGTGCCGTATGAACATCGGAGTGATCCGCGAGCGCGGCCTGTACGACCGCCGCGTCTGCCTCACGCCTCCGGTGATCCGCCGGCTGGCCGGGGCGGGGCATACCCTGTGGGTGGAATCCGGCGCGGGCGAGGGCGCCATGTATTCCGATGACGAATATATCCGGGCCGGCGCCCAGATCGCGTATTCGCCGGCGGAAGTTATCCAGCGCGCGGATCTGCTGCCCAAGATCAGCCGGCCCACCTCCGAAGAACTCGGTCTTCAGCGCCCGAACACGGCCCTGATGGCCTTCTATCACATGGCGGTGGCGGACCGCGCGCTGCTCGATAAGATCGCGGAACGGTGCCTGACCGCCATCGGCTGCGAGATCATCCAGCAGGAAGACGGCCGCCTGCCGGTGCTGGCCGCCGTCAGCGAAGTGGCCGGCCAGATGACCACCGCCATCGCCGCACACCTGCTGCGCTCGAGTTCCGGCGGACGCGGCATCCTCCTGGGCGGCACGCCCGGCGTGCCTCCGGCGCGCGTGGTGGTACTCGGCGCTGGTACGGTGGGGTTTGCCGCCGCTCGCGGAGCGGCCGCCGCCGGCGCGCGGGTCACCGCTTTCGACCGCAACCCCTGCAAACTGCGCCATGTGATGGAGCACGTCCCGGGAGTCGAAACCTGCCTCGCGGACCCCGACGCCATCGCCGAAGCCGTGTCGGCGGCCGACGTCCTGATCGGCGCCATCCTGGTGGCGGGCACCCGCGCCGCGCACGTCGTGACCCGCGCCATGGTGGAACGGATGAAGCCGGGCTCCGCTGTGATCGATGTGGCCATCGACCAGGGCGGATGTATCGAAACCAGCCGGCCCACTACGCTGGCCGATCCGACCTTCGTCTACAAAGGCGTTACTCACTTCTGCGTGCCCAATTTCACCGCCGATCTCGGCCGCTCCTCGAGCATCGCGATCGCCCAGGCCATGCTCCCGTACCTGCTCTCCATCGCGAAGTACGGAGTCGAGGGAGCCATCGAGAAGTGTCCCGATCTGAGGCGCGGCGTCTACACGCTGCGCGGGAGCCGCCCATGAACGGCAACTATCGTTCGCGCATCGCCACGCCCGACGAGGCGCTTTCCGTGGTCCGGTCAGGCACTACGGTCTACATCCACAATGGCTGTGCCGAGCCGGTGGAACTGGTCAAGGCGCTCACCCGGCGCGGGCCGGAACTGCACGATGTCACGGTGCTCCACATGGCCACCATGGGAATCGCCGATTACAGCCTGCCCGAGTACGAGGGCCACTTCCGCCACAACGCGCTGTTTATCGGCGGCAACGTCCGTACCGCGGTACAGGAAGGGCGGGCCGATTACACGCCCATCTTCCTTAGCGAGATCGAGAGCCTGTTCGTTTCCGGCGCCCTGCCGATCGACGTCTGCCTGCTGCAGTGCACCCCGCCGGATGCATACGGTTACATGAGCCTCGGCCCGAGCATCGACGCGTCGCTCACCGCGGCGCAGTGCGCCAAACACGTGATCGTTGAAATCAACGAGCGGATGCCGCGCACGCTCGGCGATACCTTCCTGCACGTCAGCCGCGTCGACGCATTCGTCGAGACGTCGCACCCGCTCTCCGAATATCCGAAGCACGAAGTGACGGACCTGCACCGCGCCATCGCGCGCCACGTCGCGCCGCTCATCCCCGATGGCGCCACGATCCAGACCGGTATCGGCGGCATTCCCGAAGCGGTGCTGGGCTTCCTGCGCGACCACAAGGATCTGGGAATCCATTCCGAAATGGTGCCGGACAGCGCCGTGGAGCTGATCCGTGCCGGCGTGATCAACAACGAGCGGAAGACCATTCATCCGAGAAAGGTGATCGCCGGTTTCGTGCTCGGCACGAAGATGCTGTTCGATTTCATCGACAACAATCCGATGTTCGAGTTTCATCGCACTGCGTATGCCAACGATCCGTTCGTGATTGCGCAGAACGACCGCATGGTGGCGCTCAATTCCGCGATCGAGGTGGACCTCACCGGACAGGTCTGCGCCGATTCGATGGGCCACACCCCCTACAGCGGCATCGGCGGTCAGGTCGATTTTCTGCGCGGCGCCGCTCGATCCAAGGGCGGGCTGCCGATCATCACCCTGCCTTCCACCGCGAAGGATGGTACGCTTTCGCGTATCGTGCCCTACCTGCGGCAGGGGGCCGGCGTGGTGACTTCGCGCGGCGATGTCCATTACGTCATCACCGAGCACGGCGTCGCCTACCTGCACGGCAAGAATCTGCGCCAGCGGGCCGAGGCGCTCATCCGCGTCGCCGACCCGCGATTCCGTGACGAGCTCGAAGCGTCGGCGCGCCAGGCCAGGCTGATCCCACCCGCGCACGCCATCGCCCTGTGAATGGTGCGATAAACTATCGGTTTCCATGCAAACCCGCACACTCGCTCACACCGATCTCACCGTTTCCCGCGCCTGCTTCGGCGCGATGACCTTCGGAGGACAGACCGACGAGCCCACCGCCGCGCGCATGATCGACCTGTGTATCGACCGCGGCATCAACTTCTTCGACACGGCCAACGCCTACAACAAGGGGCAGTCGGAAGTTATTCTCGGCAACATACTCAAGGGCCGGCGCAGCGGTCTCGTCCTGGCGAGCAAGGTCGGAATGAAGACCGGGGAGCCGCCCGACGCCTCGCCGCTTTCGTGTAAGGCGATCCTGGCCAACATCGATGCCACGCTGCGCCGCCTGCAGACCGACTACCTGGACCTCTATTACTTCCACCTGCCGGACTACGAAGCGCCGATCGAGGAAAGCCTCGAGGCCATGCACCAGGTGGTGAAGGCCGGCAAGGTGCGCTACCCCGCTACTTCGAATTTCGCCGCGTGGCAGGTGGAACACGCGCTCTGGGTTTCGGAAAAGAAGGGCTATACCGCGCCCTACGTTTCGCAGCCCATGTACAACCTGTTGGCCCGCGGCATCGAGCAGGAATACATTCCTTTCTGCAAACAGTTCGGTGTCTCGATGGTTGTTTACAACCCGCTGGCCGGCGGCCTGCTGACCGGAAAGCAGAATCGCGAACGGCCCCTTGCCGGCACGCGCTTCGACGCCAACCAGATGTATCTCGACCGCTACTGGCACCCGGCGTACTTCGATGCCGTCGATGAACTTCAGGGGATCGCGCAGAAGGCCGGCCGCCCGATCATCGACATGGCGCTCAACTGGCTGCTGTTCCACACGGCAACCGATTGCGTGATCCTGGGCGCGTCGAAGATCCCGCAGCTCGAACAGAATCTCGATGTCTTCGAACGCGGTCCGCTGGCCGCCGAGACCGTGAGTGCCTGCGACCAGGTCTGGCAGAATCTGCGCGGCGTGACCCCCAAGTACAACCGGTAGGGTGCCGATGCGCGGCCGTTGGGTCCTGATCTCGGTTCTGGCAGTGGCGGCCGGGATCGCGGCGGGTGTTCTCTCGACGCGCCGCCGGCCCGCGCCCCCCGCTCCCGTGCGGAACCCGGCGGCCGCCGTGCTTTCGGTTCCGGAGGTCACGCTCAACGGACTGATCCGTCCGCAGCACGTGGTTTCCGTAGGCGCCGGGGTGGAGGGCAACATCGAAGCTTTCCTGGTGGATTCCGGCGAGGACGTTTACCAAGGGCAAGTGCTGGCTCGCATCGGTTCGGCCGGCCTGGAGACCAACCGCGATGCCGCTACCGCCGCTGTCGAGCGGGCCCAGGACCAGGTGAGCAAGTACGAATCCGGCGTCAATTCCGCGCGGCTGGAGGCTTCCCGAGCGGAGGCCGACAGCCAGCGCTCGCGCTTGCAGATGGAGCGCGCCCAGCAGGTTTACGAACGTCAGACAACGCTCCACAAGGCGGGCGCGACGCCGCAAAAGGTGTTTGAAAAGGCGGAGCGCGATTACCGGGCCGCGGTAAGCGAGTTCGAGATTATGGACAAGGCCGCGCGGGCGGCGCGCGATTCCGTGCAGAGCATGCTCGACCAATTGGCCGGCGCGAAGACTGCGCTGGCCGAACGGAACCAGGAACTGGCGGATGCCGAGGGCGCCTTCGCCAACGCCGAAGTGCGTTCGCCGGTGGATGGCACCGTGGTCGGGCGGAAGGGCGAAGTGGGCAAACCCGCGCAGGAGGCGGGCAACGATCTTTTCCAGATCGCCACCGACCTGTACGCGCTCGAAGTGCCGCTCGACGCTCAGCCCTCGGTCGTGAAGCGCCTGCATCCCGGCGGCCCCGCGACGGTCTTCGTCCTCGACCTGCAGAGTTCGGGCATTCCGGCCGACATCAAAGAGATCAGGGACAACCGCGTGGTGGTGGAGTTCAACAGCACCATGCCCGCGATCCGCCCCGGCATGCGCGCCGATGTGCGCCTGAAGCTGGATTAGTGGGACCGGCTGCCCGGCGCTAAAATAGCGTTCGGGTAAGCTTATGGAATTTCTCGCCGGCAGTCTCCTGGAACTGATCACCCAGACCTCGACCAACCTTCCGCCCGATGTGCGCGCTGCCATGTCGCTCGCCGCGGCGGCCGAAACGCCGGAGACGCAGTCCTCGCAGGCGCTCGATATCATCCTCTCGAACGTCGATATGGCCGTCGACGACGAGGGCCCGATCTGCCAGGATACGGGCATGCCGACGTTCTTCGTGCACACGCCGGTCGGCGTCAACCAGATCCGCATCCGCAAGGCGATTGTCGAAGCCGTGGCCGAGGCCACGCGCCGCGGCAAGCTGCGGCCCAACTCGGTGGATTCGATCACCGGGAAGAACAGCGGCAATAACCTGGGCGAGGAGACGCCGGTCATCCACTTCGAGCAGTGGGAAGAGGACGAGATCGAGATCCGGCTGGTGCTCAAGGGCGGCGGCTGCGAGAACAAGAACATTCAGTACTCGGTGCCGTGCAACCTCGATCACCTGGGCCGGGCGGACCGCAACCTGGAGGGCGTGCGCAAGTGCATCCTGCACGCGGTGTGGCAGGCACAGGGGCAGGGCTGCGCGCCGGGCGCGCTCGGCGTGTGCATCGGCAGCGACCGCGCGCACGGCTATGATCTCGCCAAGCGGCAGCTTCTGCGCACCCTCGACGACGTGAATCCGAACCCGGTGCTGGCGAAGCTGGAGTCCGAAATCATGGACGAGGCGAACCGCCTGGGTGTGGGCGCTATGGGGTTCGGCGGTAAGACGTCGCTGATCGGCTGCAAGATCGCCGCGGCCAACCGCCTGCCTGCCAGCTTCTTCGTTTCGGTGGCCTATGAGTGCTGGGCGTTCCGCCGCCTGGGCGTGCGCCTGGACGCCGCTTCCGGCGCGATCACGAGCTGGCTGTATCGCGACCCCGGGCGTCCGGTGGAGCGGATGGCGCGCGGCGAAGGCTTCCCGCTCACCGGCCGCGAAGTGGTGCTGACTCCGCCGCTCACCGAAGCGCAGATGCGCGCGCTCAAGGTAGGCGACGTGGTGCTGATCAACGGCGAGATGTTCACCGGCCGCGACAACGTGCACGCATACCTCATGAAGAACCCGCCCCCGGTCGACCTGAACGGCGCCGCGCTCTACCACTGCGGCCCCGTGATGCTGAAGGAGGGCGACCGCTGGAGCGTGAAGGCGGCCGGCCCCACGACGAGCAGCCGCGAGGAGCCGTACCAGGCCGACGTGATCAAGCGTTACGGCGTGCGCGCCGTGATCGGCAAAGGCGGGATGGGCCCGAAGACTCTGGCCGCGCTGAAGGAGTACGGAGCGGTCTACCTGAACGGCATCGGCGGCGCCGCGCAGTATTACGCGCGCACGGTCGAGAGGGTGTTGGGCGTGCACCTGATGGAGTTCGGGATTCCGGAAGCGATGTGGCACCTGAAGGTGAACAATTTCGCCGCGATCGTCACCATGGACGCGCACGGCAACAGCCTGCACGCGGACGTGGAGAAAGCGACCGGAGAAGCGCTCGCCGCATTGCAGAACGCGTGACGCGGCTGGTACACTGAGGGTTCCCCGGCCAGGTAGCTCAGCTGGTAGAGCGCAGCCCTGAAAAGGCTGGCGTCGGCGGTTCGATTCCGTCCCTGGCCACCATGTTTTCAATCACTTACAGTCATCACCCGAACGGTTCGGCTCTACGCCAATTGCGGGGGCAAACCCCAATCCCATCCCTTTCTAAGAACATAACACCTGCACTCGCTGACGGTAGTTTTCGAAGTTGCGGAAGCCATAGGCCTGCCTGCTGATCGTTTCCATTTTGTTGTGAAACCCTTCGGTGATTCCGTTGGATCGCGTGAAGCGCCACATGCGCGCGATCTCCTGGGACCAGGAGTGGAGCGTTTCGCCCAAGGCGACGAGTGGCATCAGTCCGGATTGGCGC
Source organism: Bryobacterales bacterium (assembly GCA_963778675.1). Lineage (GTDB taxonomy): Bacteria > Acidobacteriota > Terriglobia > Bryobacterales > Bryobacteraceae > CAWCDJ01. The sequence continues at coordinate 415,700 of CAVZVI010000011.1, read as the reverse complement.
AATTCGACGACCGCGCGGAGGAATCGGGGAATCAGCTTTTGGCACTGCCGTTTGCTTTTGTGTTTCTTCAGCAGCAGATAGCAGAGCCGCTGTTTGAAGCGGTAGATCGACATCGAGGGCCGGCCGCTCGGCCAGGTAGGCCATGAGCCGGAGTTTCTGTTCCGGTTTGAGGTTGTGGCGATGGCGCCGCATCAGCGAGAGCAAGCCGCGGTTCTTGGCGGCCACCGGATCGATCTCTCTCCAGCAGGCCAGGAAGTGGTGATTGACGAGCCGGATCACGTGAAAACGGTCGGCCACGATGACCGCCTTGGGAAAATGCTTTCTGACGATCGAGCGGTAGACCACAGCCAGGTCCATGCACACGATCCGCACCTGCTCTTTGCCCGCAAGCCGCAGGAAATAAGACTCCAGGGCCGCTTCGGAACGGCCGAGTACGACATCGTAGATGCGGTGATTCTTCAGGTCGCACATGGTGGTGGCGTAGCCTTTGCGGCGGGTGAAGAAATGCTCGTCGATGCCCAGAACCTTGGGGCATGCCGGCGCATGGTCCTGGCGCGCGCGTCGTTGCAGTCGGCGGAGGAAATAGCGCTGCACCGTCGCCGCTCCAATGCCCTTCTGTCTTGCCAAGCAGCTCCGGTTAATTCCACCCAGGTGCTGCTGAAAGACCATCTCCTGGAAGCTCTCGCTGGCTCGCTGGTACGGCTGGATGCCTGGCGTTGACTGGCGAAACGAGCGGCCGCAATCCAGGCAGCGGCTCTTGCGCACTTGCAAGTCCACGATCCCACGGCGGAAACCCCAGTCATCGTGCCGCACGGTTCTCCGGCACCAGCCCTTGTTTCGCAGACGCGATCCCCCGCACTGCGGGCACGATATCGGCCCGGTATACCGGGCCGATATCGTAATCGTGCCGCCGTTTTGCGTCTTCGCGGTAATCTCGTATTGGGGCAGGCCCAAATCGATCTCAGAGTCGGTCAAAGCATTATCTCCCAAGATTGTTTTACCAATCTGGGATCATGGTCTGCCCCCGCAATTGATCAAGAGCCACAGGTTCGGTTCCAAAACTAAAACCGGACACACCGGGATTCGTCTCACGCCCACACTCAAAACGGGCCTGCCCGATTCGACGGATTTTGGCGCTCCGACAAACCGGTACGGGTTGGAGCGGCGTGAAGGGCAGCAGGCCGGAGTGTTCGCCGACTCGATTCAAGAGCATTCAGGTAGCCAACCGGGCTTGGCGTCCGTCTCGTCGCCACTACCCGGAACGCTAGATCATCCTGATCGTTCGATATCTCCTCGAAGCTAATGGTCAGCCGTAGTCGCGTTCGCCAACCGTAGATTGCGCAGCCGTCCTGAGTCAATCGGACTCTTGCGTGAAGCCGCTTGTTTCGCCTGTCGGCAGGGCGTCAGGCAACGGGCTGTTCCAGAGCCCGTATTCGCTCGTCAAACGGCGGATGAGATGAGAAGTATTCGGCTAACCCGCCGTTGCTTGTTGACGCCTGCGCCAAACGAGCGAGGGCTCGCGCCGCCCCACGGCGGTCGAAACCGGCAGCCCCCGCCAGGCGGGCCCCCTCTCGGTCGGCCTCCAGTTCCAGTTCCCGCGAATACCCTTTGTTGAGTAACTGGCGAAGCATCAAACCGGCTCCGGTTAATCGCGCCGTAACCGCGTTGAGGAGTGCGCTTGCGGTCAATTGGTTCTTTGCATGGCCGCGCAAGATATGCCCCATCTCGTGCCCGAGGAAGAACGCGATCTCGTCTTGATCGTGCCCGCACAGATGAAGCAAGGGCTCGGTGATGAATACGAACCCGCCAGGCAGGGCATACGCATTGGACACAGGGGAAGGTACAACCGTGAACCGGAATTCGCGGCGCGAATCGTGCACGGCCTCCGCAAGTCGAGCGCCTACAGCCACCACAAGCTGTTGGCTGGAACGCGCCGCGCTCCCCGCAAACTGCTTTGCGAACTGGCGCGCGCACTCCCGCCCGTACTCGCGCTCGGCCTGGAGCGAATCGGCTTCACTTCCGGCGAACCAACTCCACATCCATTTGGCCTGTCGAAAGGGCTTCCGTGCGTTCCCCCCGAGCCAGGAGCCCACACGCGGCAGAAGTTTCGCGCCGAAGAAGAGGAACAACCCGACGATGACAAACAGTTTCAGCACCCCGGCCTCCGACCTGCCTATTTCATCGTACCGCCCTGAGAGGTGATCCCGACCGGCGGCGAAGATCCAGCGGCCGGATGCGTGTTTGCTCCCGATACTTGCGATCCCGGCTGCCTCAATGCGAGGCGGGATGCGCCATCGTGAATGAGGCCATGTTGGAACTGTCGACCAGGCTGGCGCCTGTGTCTATGAAGACCGGTAGCGGGGAACGGCTGCCCTGAGCCGAGTTGGCATTGCCGCCCGGCTTAGTGTGGTGGAAGTCATCGAGCACGCGCGTCCCGAAATACGCCATCGTGTAGGGCTTCTGGGCGATCGTGGCCTGGATCATTCCTTTCCGCATCCAGTTCAGCGTCCCTTCCTGGGTGTCCATGGCGATGACTGTCTTGCCCCGGATACCGGCACGGTCCAACACGTCGGCCACTTCCCGGCAGGATAAGGCTTCCAGGCACACAAACGCGTCCGGGGACGCTTGCCCTTTCGCGACAAGGTGTTCCGTGGCGTCAAAGGCTTTTGCGGGATCACCAGCCATATCGATCACCTGAAGGACCTTGATACCGGGGTTCCGGGCAAGAATTCGCTTGCAGCCTTCGAAGCGTTCGTCGAGATTCTCCTGGCCCGGGATGCTGTAGAAGACTACGCTGCCTTTTCCGTTGAGTTCCTTGGCGAGAAGTTCTCCGCTCATTTGGCCTGCCTGGTAATTGTTCGTGCCGATGAAGGTCAAACGCTTGCTCTTGGGCGAATCCGCATCGATTGTAATGACGGGAATACCGGCGTCGGCCGCCGAGTCGATCGCATCTTTCATGAGTTCCGGATCCGCCGCGGAAACGAGGATGCCGGCAGGCGGGACTTGCCGGTGCACAACCTCCAGGAATTGTTCCTTCTCGGCCTTCGGATCGTATTTCTCCGGCCCCACCATTTCCGACCTGACACCCAGGTCCCGCGCTGCGTTCCGCAGGCCTTCCGCCGCCTCTTGCCAGTACGCAATTTGCGTATTGGCGGTCACAAGCACATACAACTCTGTTGGATCATGCCGCTTGCCTCCGCAGGCACACAGCAGGGACATCGCCACAGCTAACAGGGTCGCCGGGGATTTTTTGACGATGCGCATACCTTGTCTCCTTTTTGGACTCCCTCGGGCACCGAGTATACGTCCGCCGGTGGAGACGCGCAATCCGAGAGCAACCCGCGACGCGCCCTCGATGAGGCTTGACGCCCCGTGCCGGGTGCAATAACGTGAGGTCTATGCGGCGGCGACAGTTTCTCGGTTCCGCTATCGGCTTGGCCGGCATGCCGTCGTCTGCGCAGAACCGGCGGAAGACCATCGACGAATCGGATCCACGGAACACCAGGCTGTGCCACCGCCTGGATGCGGCGAGCATCACGGATGACGATTTACACTTCCTGCAACAGATCGGGCTGCGATGGGTGCGGCTGGAGTTTGGCAAAGCCGATGTTGACCTCGACACCCTGCGAGGCGAACAGGAGCGGTTTGCGCGGTTCGGGATGCGAATCTACTCGGGGGTTCACTATTCCTACCGCTCCGTGAAAGTCCAGTTGGGGCTGCCGGGACGCGATCAGGACATCGAAACGTACACGCGCTTCCTTCGTAACCTCGGGAAACTGGCAATCCCGGTCGCCTCGTACGACTTCCATCCAGCGAATACCTACACCACGAAGATGGTGCAGCACCGTGGCTACACGGCAAGGGAGTTCGATCTGAATGACTTCCGGACCAGGCTGGAAAAGCGGCAATTCGACCGCGAGTATTCAGCCGCTGAGATGTGGGCGAACTACAGCTACTTCATGAAGGCCGTCCTGCCCGCGGCCGAGGAAGCTGGTGTGAAGCTGGCTCTCCATCCCGACGACCCTCCGGTCGCTACGATGAACGGAGTCGCCAAGCTGTTCACGGATTACGACGGTTACCGCCGAGCCGAGCAGATCGCGGGCAACAGCCCGAATTGGGGACTGACTTTCTGCGTGGGCACGTGGTCGGAGGGCGGAGACCGCATGGGCAGGAATGTGTTCGAAATGATCCGTGATTTCGGGGGCCGCGGAAAGATCTTCGAAGTGCATTTCCGGAATGTGACCGGACCGTTGCCTCACTTTGTCGAGACGTTTCCCGACGATGGCTACATGGACATGTACCAGGTCATGAAGACGCTGCGCCAGGTGGGGTTCAGCGGCGCCGCTGAGCCTGACCATGTTCCGAGGCTCGCCGGCGACAGCGGCCTGCTCCGCGCAGGCACGGCCTATTGCATTGCGTATATGCGCGCGCTGCTGCGCCGGGCGAATGAAGAGGTCGGTTAGTTGAGCAAACCGAAGACCGCTAATGAATCGCCGGTGCCTACATATACTCTTCCATTTGCGATCGCCGGCACGGAGAACTTCATGAGCCGGCCCGGCGCGTCCCGAAGCGGATTCATCCGGCTGTTGTACAGCTCACGGGCGAGACTGGAAGCGTCGTAAGCGTGCAGCATTCCGCCGTCGCCGGACTCGATCAGCCAGACAATGCCGTTCGAATTCCCGTTTGCCGAGATGGCCGGGACAGCGCCGGGATAGCCGATGACCTGCGCAGACTCGGAGGAAGGGGCTGTTCCGATGTGTGCGTCCGCGATCGAAAATGCCTTGACCCGGTCGTTTGCCGCCGCGAAATACAGCGTGTGGTTGAAATAGGCAGGCCCGCCGAAAAGGGGCGCGATCGCACCCACGATCGATTGCACGATCTGGCTGTCGCCATTCGCCTGGAAGCGACCCATCTGGTCGCGATCGACGAGGTAGATCCGGCCCTCTTTGCCGGCGCTGACCAGCAAATGCGGGTGAGCCGCGCTGCCCGCTGCGTCCGGGAGCAGAATGGCCGCACCGGAACCCAGGTCGATGTCGGCGCGATCCAGTTGTAGCTGGTTGAAGGGTGTGAAGTAATCCCGGACCTCCAGCCCAGGAGAGGAGAGTTTGATGATGCTGTCGCCGAGATCCGCGCCATTCGCGCCGGCATCGAATTTGCCGTTACCCGAAACCGCATAGATGTTCCCCTCAGCATCGGCTGAAGGCGCGGCGCCGCCCATCCAGAAGGACCCTTGATTGGCATTTGGCGTGGAGTTGAACACCGATACCCGATGAAGATCCCGCGCGTCGTAGGCAATCATCCAGCCGTGATAGGATCTGGCATCGCAGTGCGAGGTCCAACTTGTGTATACGGCGCCGTTCAGGAAGAGAAGACCTGCACGGTTCATCTGAAAATAGGGCAGGAACACAACTGGTGACGGCGAGAAGAAGTCTCCGCCGTCGCCGGGGACCGAAGCGTCGACCACTACGGGACTTCCCGGCCTTTCGGCTCCGGTCGCGACGTCGAGCGCATGCAGGCGGTGAAAGAAGAACTCATCGCGTTTGGTAGCGGCTATCACGTACAAAGTATTGCTGGATGCGTCGATGACCGGCGTACCGGTAATACCAATCTCGGGGGATATGGAAGGACAATGCATGGCATCGGAGGCGCTGACGGTCGTCTCGCCCGCCGGTACATCCGTGAGGTTGACATGCCAGAGAGGTTGATCGTTGCCCCCGTCCCCGGAATCCGCGTCGAATGCATAGACGCTATTGTGCTCCGTGGCCACGAAGACGACGTCGTGGGCCCCCTTTCCCGGGATCGCTACTGAGGGAAGGAAGAGCGGCTGCGCATAGACCTGGCCGTCTACCGGATGAGAGAAGATTTTCCCGAACTGTGCCGGGTTTACATTCGCCGGCGTCAGGATCGTTTCGTTGAGATACGCCCCGTTTCGGGTGAGGTTATTACGATAGGTAACGACGCCCATCTGGGCCTGGGCGCCGCCGGTCAGAAAGAGCCAAAGTGAGAATGTGATGGCGCGCAAGTCCCGGAAGACCACCTGCAGGCTCGGATGCGGGAGCCGGACCGGGCGCTGGAATTCTTTCGTGCGAACGCAGACGCCCGCCGCACGCACCAGCCCCTTCCGCTTCTACTGGTTCACGACCTCCAGAATCTGCGAGTCGGGGACAGTCCAGGCCGTGGCACCCTCGCGAGTCAGCTTGCGGGCCGCATCGTCCCAGTGGAGGTGTGTGACCTTTCCCGCACCCTTTTCGTAAGCGTAGGTCCGGCCATCGTCGTCATAGAGCGTGAAATCGGCATTCCGCCCAGGATAGATACGTAGCTTTTCCAGCTTCTGCGGCTGGTTGGTGCTCAGGATGGGTTCGCCGAGCGGCACAATCGATCCGGCGCGGACAAACAGCGGCAGGCGGCCGATCGGCGCGTCCACCGTAATCCGCTGTCCGCCGTGGACGCGTTCGTTCGTCCAGTAGTTGTACCAGTCGGCGCCCGCGGGCAGGTACACCGGCCACTGCGTGGCGCCCTGATCCGTAACCGGCGCCACTAAGAACGCCGGTCCGAACATATACTCATCGCCCAGCTCCGCCACGTTCGGATCATTGGGAAAATCCATAAACAGCGCGCGCAGGAACGGCGCCCCGGTCTCATAAGTGTGATAACCGAGCGAGTAAATGTAAGGCATGAGCTGATAGCGCAGCCTCAGGTACTTCTCCAAAATCGGCTCGGCCTGCTTCCCGTAGGACCAGACCTCGTTGTACCGGCGGCTGCCATGGGCGCGGAAGATGGGCAGAAACGCGGCGTATTCGAACCAGCGGGTGTACAGCTCCGGGTAATCGTCATAACCGCCCACATTGTCGCGCGCGTCGGAGGGGTCGAGCAGCGGAGGATGAGCCGGATGGTGTTCCGCCGGCAGATACTGCCACCCGCCGGTGTCGTTGCTCCAGTAAGCGAATCCTGAGGCGGAAAAGTCAAGCCCGGTGGGAATCTGGCGTTTCAGCGTGTCCCAGGTCGGATAGATATCGGAGGACCAGAAGATCGTGCCGTTGCGCTGTGCCCCCAAATAAGCGTCGCGAGAGAGGATCAGCGCGCGGTGATCGACGTCGCGGCGGAACCCGTCGTAGATCGCCTTCGTGTGGAACAGGGGGTACACATTGAAATAGCGCGTACCAGGCCCGATGTGGAAATAGCTCCCGTTGGGAGGCAGATCGGGTTCAGTCTCATCCGCCCAGAAGGAATCGAACCCCTTCTTGACCAGATTGTCGCGGAGGAGGTCCCAATACCAGCGGGCCGCGTCGGGGTTCGTGGTGTCGATGTCGGACCCGGCGCGATCATAGGGCAGGCCGTTGGTGGGAGTGCCGTCGGCAAGGTGTTCAAACCAACCCTTCTTCAGCAGGAAGTCGTAGTAACGGGAGCCGGGCGTGAAGCGCGGCCACACGCTGATCATGGTCTGGAACCCCATGTCATGGAGCTGGCGGTTCATCGCCGCCGGATCGGGCCAATGCGCGGGATCCATGTCGAACTGACCCATCTTCGTGTAGTAGAACCAGTCCACTACCATGACGTCGGCCGGCAGATTACGGTCTCGATAGCCCTTCGCCACGGCCAGCACTTCGTCCTGCGTGCGGTAGCGCTGCTTGCACTGAATGTAGCCGTAAGCGGCTTTCGGAAGCATGGGTGTGACGCCGGTGAGATGGCGATAGCCGGCATAGATCTCGTCGGTGTTTCCGCCGGCGATCACGAAGAACGACACACGATTGCCCACTTGGGAGGTCCACTTCTGCTGTTCGTTGAAACCGGGCTCGATGGTGGTTTTCGAGGGATTGTCCCAGATCATTCCGTAGCCGCGGTTGGTCACGACGAACGGAACGCCGATGCTCGGGCCGCCGGCCGCCGTATAGTCGTGCCAGGCGTTGACGGTGTGCCCGCGATGGTCGAGGTATCCTTCCTGATTCTGGCCCAGGCCGTAGTAGTGTTCGCCGGCGGGCGAAGCGAACGTAGCGCCCACTTCGAAAAACGGTTTATCGGCCGGGCGCTCGTCATAGCGCAGCGCGGCGGTCCCGTCCTTGTAATTGGGCACCGACATGGACCAGCTCTGCATCTCCAGCAGCTTCCTCCCGTCCGGCGTGCTGATGGTGATGTGCGCGGGAGGGGCGGAGCCGTTGAAGAACCTGGCAATATCCACCTGGGAGGCCATCGGCGTGTGGTGCTGCGGGGCCGCAACCGTAACCGTCAGGCGAGGCGAACTGTAGATGTCGCCGCTCTCGCCGTGCCGGTAGGTCCATCCCTCGGTGGACGGGGAAGCGACAAACCCGTACCCGGGCGGGGCCGTGGCCTGATCTTTCTCCAGGCTGAGTGTCACGCGAACGATATTAGGCGCGTACGGCTCGAGGACGATCGTGCTGCCGTCCCGGGCAAGTACGGTCTGCTGTCCCGCTGCTGTGCCGGTCGAGGACACGACCGCCAGCGGCATCATCAGTGCAAGGCACACGTTACGATTCATAATCAGCGCCATGTACAGTTTATCCGCACACCGGCTCGTTCGGATCCTTGCCCGCAAGATGCCCGGATGTGAAGTGGACGGTCTACGTTTTAGCCCGGGAAAACCGGGGAGTGAAGAGAATTGCCACAGTAGTTTAGTGCCTTAATACTACTTTTTCTCTTGAATCTTGGAACGAACCAGCGGAGAATCGCAGAAGCACGTCAATTCGAATCCCGGTCGGGCCGTCTCCGGGAGAGACGGTGAAGGGAGAATTTGATGGTCGTTTCGAGGAAGTTCCTCGCGGCATTCGCACTGTTGTGCGGGTTGGCCGCAAACCTACCAGCACAATCAATCTACGCGACATTGACCGGAGTGGTATCCGATCCATCCGACGCTCTGGTGGCGCAGGCCACAGTGCGTCTCCGCGATCAGCAGTCCAGTTCTCTTCGCGAGACAGTCACGAACGGTCAGGGCTACTATACGTTCGCCTCCGTCCCGGTTGGCACGTACGAACTGAGCGTCGAAATGGCGGGTTTTGAAGCCTACAAGCAGTCAGGGATAGCCCTTGGCGGAGGCGAGAAGCGCAACGTGAACGTGACCCTGAAGGTCGGCAGTGCGACCGAGACGGTCTCAGTCACCAGTACTTCCGACTTGCTCACGCCCGTCGACTCGGGCGAAAAATCCGCAACCCTCAGCACCAAACAACTGGCCAACTTTGTCCAGGTGGGAAGTAACGCCGCCGAGTATATCAAGATGATGCCCGGCTTCGGCATCCAGAATGGCACCGCCAACGCGGCAAACTACAATGGGGCGACGATCGGCATCAATGCCAACGGCAACGCCGGCAGTCAAAGCCCGCTGAACAATGCCTATGCCTACAACGGGCTTCCCAGTAACACGTTGGACATCACGGCTGACGGGGCGCACGTCTCCGACCCCGGCTGCAACTGCGATACTCCCGTCAACCCGAACGCGGACATGATCGCCGAATTCAAAATCACCATGTCCAACTTCAGCGCCGAAAACCAGAAGGGCCCGGCGGTACTGAGTTCGGTTGCCAAATCGGGCGGCCAGGAGTTTCACGGATCGGGATTCTTCTATGCCAGGAACTACGTTCTGAACGCCAACGACTGGCTTTCCAACGTGAGCTCGGTGCAGCGTCCGCAGAACAAGTATTACTACCCGGGCGGCACATTGGGCGGCCCTCTGATCATCCCCGGTACCCGCTTCAACAAAAGTCGCCAGAAGCTCTTCTTCTTTACCGGGTACGAGTATTTTTACCAGATTCTCGACACAGGACTTTTGCGGGCCGAGGTTCCAACGGCAGGAATGCTACAGGGAAATTTTTCGCCCACGGAACTCGCCAAACTGGGCAGAATCTCCGCTTCCGGTTCACCCCCGGGGCAGATCAACGCGAGGAACGCCGCTCTATATCCCGGCGGAATGATTCCGGCCAGTGCGATCGACCCTAACATGGTGGCGCTGATGAAGCTCTATCCGGCGCCGAACTCCGATCCCAACGCGACGGGCGGGTACAACTGGACCAACGATCTGACCTTCGCGCAGAACAACCATCAATGGATGACGCGCGTGGACTACAGCATCAGCGACTCCACGAAACTGTTTATCCGGTACAACCTGCAGCGGGAACAGCAGCCCTTCCCGATGCAGTTATGGTCCACCGCGACCACGCAACAGCTTCCCTACCCGACCCCGGTCATCGGCAAGAACCGTTCCGACTCGGTGACGGCTTCTCTGACGCATGTCTTCAGTCCCACCATGACCAATGAGTTCGTATTCGGATACACCTTCATTGGATTTCCGAACGTGTTCCAAGATCCGTCGAAGGTGGACCCGGCCAAGGTCGGCTTCAATTACAAGCTCCTCTACAAGAACGGAGTCGCCCAGATCCCCAACTTCGGCGGTGGCTCGGAGGCTTCGCAGATCAACAATTACGGCGGCTTCGAGATTGGCGGCCCGTCCGCGGGCCTGTATGCCAACAAGTGGATGCCCAGCTTCAGCGATTCCATCGCGAAGGTCTGGGGCAGGCACACCCTGAAGGCGGGTGTTTTCTACGAGTACATCCGGAATGCTCAGCCCGCCAGCAACGCATCGATGGGCAACCTGAGGGTCAGCAGCGGCAATTCCAACAGTCTCGGCAACGACTATGCCGACATGCTGATCGGCAACCTGAACTCTTTCAACCAGTATTCGTTCAACCGGGTCAACGACATCTCATATAAAACGTATGAGGGCTTCCTGCAGGATTCCTGGAAGGTGAATAAGCGGCTTACGCTCGAGTTCGGCATTCGCCTGACTCATTTCACCCCGTGGATTGACAGGCTCGGCTACGGATTCTCGACCTTCGATCCCAGCCTATACAACACGAGCTGCACACCCACCCAGTATTGCGGATTCCAATGGAACAAGAGAAATTCCAGTGTTCCGATGGGTGGATTCCCGACCAGGGCATTGTTCTACCAGCCGAGATTCGGGATGGCTTACGATGTCTTCGGCGACGGAAATACCGTTCTACGGGGCGGTTGGGGGATGTATTACTTCCACTCGGGGCAGTTCACCACCGGGCTCGATGTCGCCGCCGGCGTCCAGACCATCACGCTCAACAACAATCAGGGCGTAGGCACGTCGCCATGGGTTGTGGGAGGTTCGGCCAACGCTAGGCCGCTGATGGCGAGTGAACTGGACACCATGAACTTCTCGAGCGCCGCCCTATCCCCCGGAGCGGTCGATAAGACTGACGACCGGCAGCCGCTGACCAGGAGCTACAGCTTCACCATCGAGCAGCGCCTGCCGTGGTCGAGCATGCTCGAAGTTGCTTATGTCGGCAACGAGAGCACCAACCTGCTTAACACTTCCGGCGGCCAAGGGGCTAATGTGAACCTTGTCCCGCTCGGCGCGATGCTCTCGTCGAACAATGGCGGAGTCGATCCAAATTCGCTTACCGCCAACAACTTCCGGCCCATCAGAGCGTACTCCGACATCAACCTGGCCACCCACAACCTGTATGCCAATTACAACTCCCTCCAGGCGACGTGGGCGCGCACCAGGGGCCGGTACACTCTTAGCATGAACTACGCTTTTGCGAAGGCGCTGGGATTCGTGAGTCCTTCTTACGACTCGTTCAACATGGCCAACAACTACACCGTGCAGGCCAGCAACCGGACGCACATTTTCAACTTCGCTTACTCCGTAGAATTGGGTAGTCCGGTGCGGAACAAGCTAGCCGGCGGTTTCGTGAACGGGTGGCAGTTTTCAGGGATCACACAGTTGCAGAGCGGCGCTAACCTCACCGGCAACCGCGGAGAGAATTTCGGCCTGAATCTCAACAGTTACAAGATTCCGGGTACCACGTTCAATGTCAGCAGCGCATCCCTGCTCGGCACGACCGGTATCGCGCTTCACCCGCTGGTGACCTGCGATCCCACGGCGAACCTCGCACCCAACCAGTACATCAACGGAAGCTGCTTCGCCATCCCGACGCAAATCGGCCAGAACGGTCCCACGACTTTGCCGGTGATCTACGGACCGGCTTTTTTCAACACCGACCTGGGCCTGTTCAAGAACTTCCAGATCAAGGAGCGAATGAAGCTGCAGTTCCGCGCTAACGGGTATAACTTCGTGAACCATCCACTCTGGTCGTTCAGCGGCAATACCAACCTGACTCTGGGGTATAGCGGCGCCACCGGACTGCTCAACGCCCCCACGTTCGGTTACGTGACGCAGAAGCAGGGCCACCGCGTCGTGCAGCTTGCCGTGAAGTTCGTCTTTTGAGGATTGCGGGACAGGTTCAAGCCTGTCCCGCAGATCAGCATCTACTTCTGCGGTTCGTCCACGGTCACGATCCGGTCGGCCGCAACGCCATTGAGGGTCTGCTGTATCCCGCTGGGCCAGCGGACTTCCACGGACTTGATCCTGGCCTCCTGGCCCAGCCCAAAATGCACGCGCTTGTCGCTCGAAGACATGAAGCCGACGCTTATGGCTACGTGGTTATACAACGCGCGGCCGGAAGCCGTGATGACCTTCACCTTGGCTCCGATCGCGTCGCGCGCGCTTTTGTGCCCGACTAGGTTCAGTAACAGCCAGTGATTGCCGGAGCCCGCGGTGTTCATCAGGATTCGCGGCGAATCGTTCAGTGAGGTCACTACGATATCCAAGGCCCCATCGTTGTTCAAGTCGCAGAACGCGGAGCCGCGCTGGTAGCCTTTACGCAAGAATGTCTGGCCCATCTGTTCGGAGACATCTGCGAAGGACTTGCCGTCCACATTTTCGAACATGGTGTCGTGCTGAGGGGATTTGGCGTTCACCATGTCCACGTCGCCGTTCGAGGAGTAGATGTCTTTCCAGCCGTCGTTATTGTAGTCGATAAAGCCGTTGCTCCAGCCCGAGTAAGTCATGCTCAACTTCTGGATCTTCGAGATCGACGAATAGTAGTCGAACAGGTTGCCGCGATTTCGTAATAACTGCCATACCTGGCCCATCAGGTTGTTGTAGAAGATGTCCACGGTTCCGTCGTTATTGAAATCCTTGGCGTCGGATCCCATGGAAGAGCCGACCTGCGCGTTTTCGTTGTATGCTACGCCCAGTTCCAGTCCCTTCTCCTCGAAGGTCCCGTTCTTCTGGTTGATGAACAGCGAGTTGGGCTCCGTGTCGTTGGCGATGAACACGTCCATCCAGCCGTCGTCATTGAAATCGGCGACGGAGACGCCCATTCCTTTGCCAGGCGCCGCGGCCAACCCTGCCTTCACGGTCACATCCTCGAAGCGGCCATTACCCAGATTGCGGTAGAGGCGCGGGGGAACACTGGGGTAGCGCCTTGGATCGCAATAATAGTCGCGGTCGCTCATCATGCAGCGGGCGTCCGAGTCCGGGCTCCAGCGGGTGTAGTCGGAAACGATCAGATCCAGCTTTCCGTCATTGTCGTAGTCGAACCACGCCGCGGCGATGCTGAGGGTGTTGGCTGGTTTGCCGCCGATGCCGGACGCCGCGGTCACGTCCGTGAAGGTACCGTTGCCGTTGTTGTGATAAAGAGCATTTCTCCCGATGCTGCAAAGGAAGAGATCCGGGTAACCATCGTTGTCGTAATCGCCCACCGCCACGCCGAAGTTGAAATCGAGCTGTTCTCCGGTCAGGCCTGCCTTGGCGGTCACGTCTTCAAAGGTTCCATCGCTCTTCTGGTGCAGGAGGCAGTTGAAATAGGAAGGGTCAGTCTTCTTGAGTTCCGGCAGTTTGGCGCCGTTGGTGAAGAAGATATCCATCTTGCCATCATTATCGAAATCGAAGGCGGCAACTCCTCCGCACATCGGCTGTGGAAAGTATTTTCGGCCGGTGAAGCTATTGTTGGACTTGTAGAGGATTTTGGACCGCGGCGCGACGTCCACAAAACCGGGCTGTGTGGCGGGCTGGTCGGGCCGTGCCGGCAGCAGGGCCAGGAGCCATATGGCAAGAGCACCGGCGGCCAGCAGGACCGGTTCGCGCGTCATTCGAATTTCTCTTGGGACTGCCCGGCTCGCCGTTCCATGGTCAACTTCTGCACCACTGCTTTTTCGCGGTCGCCGTCGGCTTTGCGCTGGAGGCGATAGTAGACGGCAGCCAGGGAGATGTGCGCTTCCAGGAACTGCGGAGACTCTTTGACGATACCTTCGAGCCCGGCCCGAGCCTCGTCGAGGCGCCCCGCAGCGAGGTTTACGGCAGCTAATTGAAACCGCGCGCCCGGATCGCCCGGCCGGACGCGCAGCGCCCGGTCCAGAAGGCGGCGCGCGCCGTCGTAGTCCTGATCCATCTTGAGCAGCGCTCCCAGGTTCAAATTCGAATCAAAATCGTTTGGATTCTCTTCGAGTTCCTTCTGAAACTCCCGGCGGGCCGCTGCGGTGTCGCCGGTCTGGATGTGGGTCCGGCCGAGGTAGGAGTAAACTTCGGGCAAGTGAGGATTCAACTGTGCGGCCTTTTCGAAATCGGCAATCGCGGCCTCGTATTCCATGGCATTCAGACGGGCGGTTCCCAGTAGAAGGTGGGCCTCCGCCGAATCTCCCTTGCTCAGGATGCGATCGATCAAAGGTTGGCTACGTTCGACCTGCCGGTCCCGCAGCAATGCCGTCCCCAGCAGATATGCTACCGCCAGGTCGCTTCGATCTCGCTCTTCCGCCGGCGTGAGGAGGCCGATCACCTTGCGGTCTTCACCCTGTCGCAGCCAGCAGTCGGCCAGCAGCAGCATGATCTGCCGGTCGGCGGGTTGCTCGCGGTAAAGAGCGGAAAGCAGCGCCGCGGCGTCGGAAATCTGGCCTGGTTTGTAGTAAGCCAGGGCCAAATTCAACCGGATATGCGGATCGCGGGGCCGGCGTTTGAGCGCTTCCCGATACTCGACGATGGCTTCCTGGTAACGTCCGGTGCTTGCCAGGGCGACACCGAGGTTGGAACGGGCGTCAACCGCATCGGGCCGGAGTTTCAGGTATGCCCGGTACTGCGGGATGGCGCGTTCCGCTTGCCCCGTCTGGTGCAACGCAATCGCCTGCTGGAGGATCCGCTCCGGGTTCTCCTGCCCGTTCGCCGCATAGCAGAACAGCTCGAGGGCCAATACTGCGTGGAGGTATGTCATCAGCGTCCACGAACTTCCATGAACAGCCCTGGGAGCTATGATATCTCTCACTCCTTGCGGGCGCCACCTGCCCAGGCTGCGCTCTATGAGCCCAGCGAAGTAGACTTGTCTCGAGGTATTTTTTTTATGGCTACGATTTACCCTCGCCGCCGGTTCCTGCAAACCGCCGCGGCAGGCGGGCTCCTGACGAATAGGGCCGTTCGGCTCGAAGCGGACGTTCCAGCCATGCAGGCAACTGCCTCCCCTTCCGACCAGGTGCGATTCGGCATCATCGGAATCGGCATGGAGGGAGCCAACCTCCTCAGCGCGGCCCTGACCCTCCCGGGCCTGCGTTGCGTCGCGGCCGCGGACCTGTATGACGGCCGTCATACCCTGGCCAGAGAACTCAGTAACGATCCGAACCTGCCCACCACGAGGCATTACCAGGAACTTCTGGATCGCAAGGATATCGACTGCATTCTCGCCGCGGTGCCTGACCACTGGCATATGCGGGTGGTTGTGGACGCGTGCAAGGCGGGCAAGGACATCTACTGCGAAAAGCCGATGTCGCACACCGCCGCGCAGGGGTTCGTTATGGTTGACGCGGCACAGGCGAATAACCGGATCGTGGAGATCGGATCGCAGCGCGTCAGCTCCGCGCTCTGCGCCAAAGCCCGCCAGTTGTACCATGAGGGCGCCATCGGCGACGTGGAGTTCGTGGAGTTGACGCTGGGGCGCAACGACCCCAACGGGGCATGGCAGTATCCGCCGCCGTTAGACCTTTCCCCTGAGAACCTGGACTGGGATACCTGGCTCAATGATGCCCCCAAGATTCCATTCGATCCCATCCGATTTGCGCGCTGGCGATGCTGGCGCGAATACGGGACCGGCGTTGGCGGGGACCTGATGGTTCACTTGATCAGTGGCATGCTCTACACGCTGGGGTGGAACGAGCCGCCGCGGTCCGCTTCCGCGCTCGGCGGCATTTTCCGGTGGAAGGATGGACGCAATATGCCCGATGTCCACCTGGTTCTCTTCGACTATCACGGCGTTCCGGTCTACGTCCGGCTGGACCTGTGCGCACAGACTCCCGAACTGGCGAGGTTTTATGGCCCCAAGGGAATCCTGGAGGCGAGCAGTGGCGAGCTTCGCCACTTCCCCCAGCGCGGCGTGGACACAGCGCCGAGCTATTACTCGGGCGGGTTCCCGTCGAAGATGCGCGAACAGTATGTCCGGCAATGGCAAGCGGAGCACGTCGTCCCGCCAGACCGGCAGGAGCTTGTGGCAGCGGCTGTATACCAGGAAACCAACTGGGACAACCTCCGGCCCCACCTTTGGAATTTTTTCCAGGCAGTGAAAAGCCGAAGGCCGGTTGTCGAAGACGCCGTATTCGGAAACCACGCGGCCCTTGCGTGCCACATGGCCAACGAGTCGTACTTCCGGAAAGCCCAGGTACATTGGGATAGCGCCTCGCGCAGTATCCGGGCGTGATACGCCCTCGTATTGGTCCTATTGCTTGTAGGTCTTTGACTTACCAGTGCGCGCGTTAAAGACAGTGACGGTGCCGTTCTTTTGGGCCGAGATCTTGAGCCACTTGCCGTCGGGCGAGTTCTGAAGGTTGGCTATGAACTCGTCGGGCGGGTTATCGTCGGGAGCATTCGCGGACCAGTGCTCCAGGTAAACGGCCTCGACCCCAGGCGACGATCTCAGGGTCTTCATCACCGACGCCGCGCCGAACTTCCGGGCGCCGTTGTCCATCACGATCAGGCGTGGATGCACGCCGTAGACCAGGGCCGGCGAGCTGGAGGTGTCGCTGCCGTGATTGCCCACCATGAACAGGTCCACAGTCCCGATGGGGTTGTTGGGGCACATCAGTTGGACCTCCCGGTTCCAGGTCAGGTCACCCATGTCCAGCATGCGGAATTTTCCATACGTGAACAGGAGCGCCAGGGAGCTTCCGTTTTCCGTTATATCCTCGTTGGCCCTCGGCCACGTCTTGCGAGGTGAGTCGGCGCAATAAGCGTTGGGCTTGCCGGCACCCTTGAGCGGCGTCTCGAGCGACTTGGTGGCGGAAGAGACCACAAGCACGTCGACGCCCGCGAACGGGATCTTGTCTCCCGGCTTGACAACCAGGTGCCTGGCCTTGGCCCACAACTCGTCGTAGGCCTTGACGGCTGCGGTCGTGTGCGGGTCGGTAACAGCGGCCGGGCCGTGGTCGACGAACAGATCCACCGGGATTCTGGCCGCCACGGACGGCGCATTGTTCACGTGGTCCATATCGTAGTGCGTGATCACCAGGACGTCGATCTTCTTCACCCCCGCAGCCTTGCAGGCCTCCAGGATGCGGTTCGTGTCCCGGCCGTTGTTGCCGGGAAAGCCGGTGTCGATGAGCATCGACTGCCCGGAAGGAGAGACGATGAGCAGGGACTTGGCGCCCTCCGAATCGACGACCCACATGTCGAGAGTCTTCGCGGCGGGTAACAGGGGCGCGAGCAGCAGGCCGCATGAAGCGGCAAGAAGAAATCGTCTCATGGATAGATTATGGCGCGGTTCCGAGAAAGCCGCTCCGGCGAGAGGAGCCGGATTGTACAATCGGAGGCGGTGCGAGAACCGGAGAAGGAAGTCCTGGTTCATGAAGGCAACACAGACACTTTCCATGCGAATCATGTTGTTGGCCGGCTTCCTGGCGATCGCAGGAAGTCCGGCAGCCAAGGGACAACGCACGGTGGCGATTTCCACCGGCTGGCTCATGCAGGATGCGGCGCGCGTGACTCAATCGGGCGCGGTGGTTTCAAAAGTCGGATTCGCGCCGCGAGTCCATAAGATCGAGCCATACGTCCCACCGCCGACGAGCGGTGCCAATCCACCTACCGCGTCGAAGGTTCCCGACGAAGTGCGGTATTACAATGCCCCGCGGGTGGATGGCATCGTGGTTTGGCCGGTCGATCCGGAGAAGAATCGGCCGAGCCACTCCTCGAAGTGGGTGCAGGCGCCCGGCCCGCCATCGCGCGACTGGTATCGCGCAACCGTCCCCGGAACGGTCCTTACGACGCTGGTGAACAATAATGTTTACCCCGACCCGGCCTACGGGGAGAACAACCGTCCCAACATCATTCCCGAAAGCCTTTGCCGCACGTCCTATTGGTATCGAACCGAGTTCAACGTGCCCGCTGATTATGCCGGCCGCCAAATCTGGCTGAACTTTGCGGGAATCAATTACATTGCCGACGTGTGGGTCAACGGGAAGAAGGCGGGAACGGTCAAAGGGGCGTTCATTCGGGGAGTTTTCAATGTGACGTCCCTCGTGCAGCCCGGCAAGAAGGCGGCGCTGGCGGTGTTGATCTCGCCGCCGCCGCACCCTGGCGATCCTTGGGAAAAGACGATCGCCAATCAACGCGGCCCTAACGGCGGCGGGGTGGACGGGCCCCTGGGACAAGACGGGCCTACTTTCGTTGCCTCTATCGGCTGGGACTGGGTGCCTGGCGTTCGCGACCGCCAGATCGGCATCTGGCAGGAAGTGACGCTTTCGGCTACCGGCCCGGTGATTCTACAGAATCCCTACGTCACAACCGACCTGCCGCTGCCGCGCACCGACTCTGCCGACGTTTCGCTGGAGGTGACCGTCCACAATACATCGAACAGGGTCGAGACAGGCAATCTATCCGGCCATTTGGGCAACATCGCTTTCCGCTATTCCTCCATCACGCTCGCGCCCAACTCGTCGCAGCTTGTCAAAATGAATCCTCGGAATACGCCGCAGCTGCGGCTGGCAAATCCGAAGCTCTGGTGGCCCAACGGGTTCGGCGAACCGAATCTGTATCCCCTGCACTTGAGCTTCGAGATGGACGGTATTAGATCGGATGCGGCCGATCTTAACGTCGGGATTCGCAAAGTAGCTTATTTCGTAGACGGCTCCAGGAATCTCACCCTGTCGGTCAATGGCGTGCGCGTCTTCGCAAAGGGCGGCAACTGGGGCATGGACGAGATGCTGAAACGCATTCCGCGCCGGCGCCTGGAGGCTCAGATTAAGTTGCACAAGGCCGCCAATTATACGATCCTGCGCAACTGGGTCGGCCAGAGTACAACGGAAGACCTTTATGATTTATGCGACCGGTACGGGATCATGGTTTGGGATGAGTTCTTCCAGGCCAACCCGGCCAACGGGTTGAATCCGCTGGATGCGCAGTTATATCTATCGAATGTTCGCGACAAGGTCCTGCGTTTCCGGAATCATCCGTCGATCGTGATCTGGTGCGGGCGCAACGAAGGCGCCCCGCCGCCGGAGATCGATCGGGGGATCGCCGGAATCGTCAAGGAACTCGATCAGGGCCGGTACTATCAATCCAGTTCGACGGCCGGCAACGGCGTGGTTTCCGGCGGCGGCGGATACAGTTGGCGCGAGCCGCGGCTGTTCTATGGATACTATCCGGCCTTCAACACCGAAGTCGGAAGCGCCTCGATTCCCACGCTCGAAGCGATTCAATCCTGGATGCCCCGGAAAGATCTTTTCGATCTCAATTTTCCGAACGACGACTGGGCCGAGCATTGTCTGGTGGGCGGCAACGGCAACCCGGTGGACAAGCCGTTTCAGGCGGTCCTCGCCAAACGCTACGGTCCTTACGACACTCTCGCCGGCTTCGTTCGCAAATCGCAACTTGCCGACTACGAGGCGTTTCGCGCGATGTACGAAGCCCGGATGTCACGCCTGTTCGATCCCACCACGGCAATTCTCACATGGATGAGTAATCCCGCCCAGCCAAGCCTGGTCTGGCAGATTTACGATTATTCGCTGGAGCCGTTTGGATCATTCTTCGGGGTTCAAAAGGCGAACGAGCAGGTCCACATCATGATGACGCAGGATGATTTCAGGATCATGCTGGTCAACCACACGCCCGCCGCGCTGAAGAACATGAAATACCGCGTGCGGATCCTGAACCTGGATGGAAGCGTCAAGTACGATGAAACAGCGCCGCTCCGGATGGCGCCGGCATCCCACGCTTTGGAGCTGGAAATGCTGCCGGCGCCGCCCGGCCTGTCGGCAGTTCATTTCGTGAAGCTGGAATTGCTCGATCCCGATGGCAGGGTGGTTTCCGACAATTTCTATTGGAAGGAAACGACCCGGGACGACCTGACGGCGCTCGACACGATCCCCGATGTAGAGCTCGAGGGGCGGGTGATCCGTCGCGATGCGGGCGGCGACTGCGTGCTCGACGTGACGCTATCCAATCCAACACGGAACATCGCGGTGATGGCGCACCTGCAGCTTCGGAAACTGGGCGACAACCAGCGCGTGCTGCCCGTTTATTATTCCGAGAACTATGTTTCCCTGCTTCCGGGAGAGAGCCGGATAATTACGATCGAGGCGGCGGCGGAAGACCTCGGCGGCGCCCGGCCTCTCGTTGTCGTGGATGGCTGGAATGTCACGGCTAAGGCGATGGATTTCCCGGACCACGGTGGCGCTCGAATCGCCACGAATGAGAATGCTCACGTGTTGCGTCCGCTGGCGCGGAACTGATCCTCGCCGCATACCCTTCGCATCCGCCGATTCCGCGGAAGGCGTGTTCGCTTGCTGCATTCCGGACGGCTGTGCTATGGTTCGTTTCGACTAATGACACGTCTCATTGGTAAGACCGCTTTGATCACCGCAGCCGGCGCGGGCATTGGCCGCGCTACGGCAGAAGCCTTCGCTCGCGAGGGCTGCCACGTCGTGGCGACCGACCTCGATCCGTCCAAGCTCGAAGGTCTCACCGGCGAACTTCTGCCGCTCGATGTGCGCTCTACCGAGGCCATTCGGGCGCTCGCCGCCCGCATCGGGCCGGTCGATGTCCTCTTCAATTGCGCGGGGTACGTCCATCACGGCACCGTGCTGGACTGCTCCGAAGCGG
This sequence comes from Bryobacterales bacterium, assembly GCA_963778675.1. Lineage (GTDB taxonomy): Bacteria > Acidobacteriota > Terriglobia > Bryobacterales > Bryobacteraceae > CAWCDJ01. Next base: position 394,750 of record CAVZVI010000011.1, on the reverse strand, counting down.
ACTGGGACTTTTCCTTCGACCTGAACGTCAAATCGATGCATCGGACCATCCAGGCCTTCCTGCCCGGCATGCTGGAGCGGGGCAAGGGCTCGATTATCAACGTCTCCTCGGGCGCCTCCTCCGTGCGCGGCATCCCCAACCGGTACGTCTACGGGGCGAGCAAGGCAGCCGTCATCGGACTCACCAAAGCCGTGGCCGCCGACTTCATTCGCGCGGGCATCCGCTGCAACGCGATCTGCCCCGGCACCATAGAGTCGCCGTCGCTTGCCGAGCGCATTGCCGTGCTGGCCGGACGCCAGGGCCGTCCGGCCGCGGATGTCCGCCAGGAATTCGCCGCGCGGCAGCCGATGGGAAGAATCGGACGGCCGGAGGAGATTGCCGCCCTCGCCGTTTACCTGGCCTCCGACGAGAGCAGCTTCACCACGGGCGCCGTTCACATCGCCGACGGAGGCTTTTCGTTGTGACGGGTGTCGTGCCGCCGATCACCCGTCACGAGATCGAAATACTTGGGCTGCTATCGGCCGGCGATCCGGTCCGGCTTTCGCCTCTGCCGGGCGGCGTCTCCTCCGACATCGTCAAGGTGGAGGCGGGCGGCCGCACTTTTGTCGTGAAACGGGCTCTGGCACAACTGCGCGTCAAGGACGAATGGCGGGCTCCAACCTCGCGCAACCGGCACGAAGCGGATTGGCTGGAGGTGGTTGCGCGGATTCTTCCCGGCGCCGCTCCCGCCGTGCTCGCCCGCGACGACGAGGCCGGCCTCTTCGCCATGGACTACTTCGATCCCGCCTTATTCCCGGTCTGGAAAGAGCAGCTCCGCGATGGCGACATCGATCCGCTGTTCGCTGCCGAGGTCGGCCGCCGCCTGGTTGCGATCCACGCAGAGACCGCAGGCGACCCCGTCATTGCCGAGCGATTCGCAACCGGTCCGATCTTCCACGCGATCCGTCTCGAACCCTACTTTGAAGCCGCGGCCCGCCGGCATCCGGAAGCGGCCGGTTCGCTGCTCGCCCTTTCCGCTCGGACTCTCGAGACGCGCATTGCGCTTGTGCATGGGGATGTCAGCCCGAAGAATATCCTCGCGGGCAGGAATGGCCCGGTCTTTCTGGACGCCGAATGCGCCTGGTACGGCGACCCCGCATTCGACGTGGCCTTTTGCCTCAACCATCTGCTTCTCAAATGCTTGTGGAACCGCCCGTGCGCGCCGCGCCTGCTGGAGGCATTCGGGGCGCTTGCAGCCGCTTACCTGAGCGGTGTTTCCTGGGAACCGCGCAATTCGATCGAGAGACGGATCGGCGGCCTCCTCGCAGCCCTACTGTTGGCGCGTGTCGACGGCAAGAGTCCCGTGGAGTACCTCACGTCATCCGACCGTGAGCTGGTACGCAAGGTTTCCCTCGGGCTCATCGCCGCTCCGGCCGCGTCGCCCTACGATGTCGAGCGAATCTGGGCGTCACGCCTGGGATTCTGATATGTCCTCGACAACGATTCGCCTCGTCCGCGGCCGCCGGCTGTGGGACTCGCGCGGCCGTCCTACGGTGGAAGCGGAGGTGGAATTGGAGTCCGGCGCAATCGGACGCGCCATTGCCCCCGCAGGGATCTCCACCGGTTCGGGCGAGGCTCTCGATCTTCGTGACGAAGATGCGTTCGATGTCCGGCGCGCCGTCGCGAACGTCAACGGGATCCTCGCGCGGGCACTGGCCGGCGCCGACGCCGCCGATCAGGAGGCTGTCGACGGGCTTCTGCTTGCGGCCGATGGAACGCCAGACAAGCGGCGGCTCGGTGGCAACGCGACAATCGCCGTGTCCATGGCGACTCTTCACGCCGCAGCGGCCGCCCACGGCGTGCCGCTCTGGCGGTACCTTTTGCCGGACGCGGCCTGCCTGCCCCTCCCCGAGATCCAGATTTTCGGGGGCGGCGCGCATGCCGCCCGCCGCATCGACATCCAGGACTTGATGGTCGTCTGCCCGTCGGCGTCCTCCTTCGCGGAAGCCCTCGACCGCACCGCTGCCGTCTACCGGGCCGCAGGCCGCTACATGGCCGAGCGGGGACGGCTGCACGGTGTTGCGGATGAAGGCGGCTACTGGCCGGCGTTTGCCTCCAACGAGGAGGCTCTCGACGCGCTGGTGCGCGCCATCGAGTCCGCCGGGCTAGTCCCCGGCCGCGACGCGTTGATCTCGCTGGATATCGCGGCGTCTCAGTTCGGGTCTGGCGGCAGGTACCGCCTGGCCCGCGACAATCAGTCGCTGGACAGCGACGGGTTCATCGAGTTGCTCGCCCGGTGGATCGACCGCTACCCGATCGTTTCCATCGAGGACCCTCTCGCGGAGGACGATGCCGAAGGATTCCGGCGCTTCACCGCGGCCTTCGGGAAGAAGGTCCAGGTGATCGGCGACGACTTCCTGGTCACCAATGCGGAGCGCGTGCGCGAGGCCGCCGCCGCGCGGGAGTGCACCGCCGTATTGATTAAGCCGAACCAGGCCGGCACGATCACCGAAACCCGGGCCGCCTTCGACGCCGCGCGACACGCCGGCCTCGGAGCGATCGTCTCCGCGCGGTCGGGCGAGACCGAGGACGTGACAATCGTTCACCTGGCGGTGGGCTGGAAGGCCGCGCAGCTCAAGGTCGGTTCCTTCTCCCGCTCGGAGCGCATGGCAAAGTGGAACGAAGCGCTCCGGATCGAGGAAGCCATCGGTCCGGCCGCGATGCTGGCTCATCCCTTCGGTGTGCCGGAGTATCATCAAGGTTCTGATAGGGAGCGGACATGAGCGGCGAAGCCAAGGCAAAATATCGCTCGGCAGACTGGTTCGGCAAGATCGACAAAGATGGCTTTGGCCACCGAAGCTGGATGCGCAACCAGGGGTTGCCGGGAGACGTCTTCGATGGGCGCCCGGTCATAGGAATCTGCAACACCTGGTCGGAGCTGACGCCATGCAACGCGCATTTCCGCGACCTCGCGGAACACGTGAAACGCGGCGTGTGGCAGGCTGGCGGATTCCCGGTCGAGTTCCCGGTCACCTCGCTCGGCGAGGCCATCATGCGCCCCACGGCGATGCTGTTCCGCAACCTGGCCAGCATGGACGTGGAAGAATCGATTCGCGCCAACCCGATTGACGGCGTGGTGCTCCTGTGCGGCTGCGATAAGACGACTCCCTCGCTGGTTATGGGTGCGGCCAGTTGTGACCTCCCCGCTCTCGTGGTCTCCGGCGGCCCCATGCTCAACGGCAAATATAACGGCCGCGACATCGGCTCCGGCACCGACCTTTGGCGCTTCAGCGAGGAAGTCAAAGCCGGGACCATGAGCTTGAATCAGTTCATGGATGCCGAGGCATGCATGTCGCGCTCGCCCGGCCACTGCATGACGATGGGCACGGCCTCCACCATGGCATCCATGGTCGAAGCGCTGGGCTTGTCGCTGCCCGGGAACGCCGCGATCCCCGCCGTGGATTCGCGCCGCTCCGTCCTGGCACACCTGGCCGGGCGCCGGATCGTGGAGATGGTTCACGAGGACCTCCGATTGTCCCGCATCCTGACTCGCGACGCCTTCGAGAATGCCATTCGTGTCAACGCCGCCCTGGGCGGCTCGACAAACGCGGTGATTCACCTGCTCGCCATCGCCGGCCGCATCGGCACGCCTCTGACCCTCGACGACTGGGATTGCCTGGGCCGCGACTGCCCCACCCTGGTGAACCTGATGCCGTCGGGCCAGTATCTCATGGAGGACTTTTACTACGCGGGCGGCCTCCCCGCGGTTGTTCGCGCGTTGGGAGAACACGACCTTCTCCGCCGCGACGCCCTCACCGTGAACGGCAAAACGATCTGGGAGAACTGCCGCGAAGCTCCCAACTGGAACACGGAAGTGATCCGTCCGTGGGAGAGGCCGCTCCTCGACCGTGGCGGTATTGCCGTGCTGCGCGGCAACCTCGCGCCAGGCGGGGCGGTGATCAAACCTTCGGCGGCTTCGCCGCGTCTGATGCAACACGCGGGCAGTGCCATCGTGTTCGAGAGCATCGAACACTATAAACAGCGGATCGAAGACCCTGACCTGAACGCCGACGAAAACAGCGTTCTGGTGCTCAAGAACTGCGGACCGAAGGGGTATCCCGGCATGGCCGAGGTCGGCAACATGGGCCTTCCGCCGAAGCTGCTGAAGCGCGGCATCACCGATATCGTGCGCATCTCGGACGCTCGCATGAGCGGTACTGCTTACGGCACGGTCGTGCTCCATATCTGCCCCGAGGCTGCGATCGGCGGCGTGTTGGCGCACGTGCGTGACGGCGACCGGATCGAACTGGACGTGGAACGCCGCCGGCTGCACCTGGCTGTGCCGGACGCGGAACTCGAGCGCCGCCGTGCCGCCTGGCAGCCCGTGCCGCCACCGATGTCCGGCGGCTACCAGCGTCTTTACTTCGAGCACGTATTGCAGGCCGATTCCGGCGCCGATCTGGACTTTCTTGTAGGCTGTCGCGGCCACCTGGTCACGCGCGAGTCGCACTGAGGCCGCGAGCCTGGGCGTGGGTGCAATACCGGACCTATGCGCCTTCTCGTGCTTTCTTTTTGTGACCGGTCGTGCTCCGATCAGGCGGCGTGCAACGCTTCATCGCGAGCGGGCTGGGCGGTGATCACGGGATTGTGCCAGCCTCCGGGGGGCGATACCCGCTGTTCGACCTCTGCGGGCCCCCAGGTGCCGGGTTCGTATTTGTAGACCGGAGTGTTCCCCTTCACTACGGGATCGACGATGCGCCACGCCTCTTCCACGTAGTCCTCGCGAGCAAACAGGGTTGCGTCTCCGGCCATAGCGTCTCCCAGCAAGCGCTCGTATGCTTCCTCCTCGCCGGCGCGCGGGGACCGGCACGCAACCATCTCCGCGGCCTGCCCGGCCATCTCCTCTCCGGGGGCGAGTATCATCAGGCCGAGAGCGATCGTCGAATCCGGACTGACACGCAGCCGCACATGGTTCTGTGTCAGGGAATCGGAAGGATATACCGAAGGAGGCTTACGGAGCCGGATCAGGACTTCCGTCGCGGTTACAGGCAGGCACTTACCGGCGCGAATATAGAAAGGCACTCCCTGCCAGCGCCAGGAATCGACCTCGAGGCGCACTGCGGCGTAGGTTTCCACCTTCGAATCCGGCGCCACGCCATTTTCGGACCGGTAGCCACGGAACTGGCCACGTACGACCTCACCTTCGACCAAGCGTGGAATCGCCTTCAGTACCTTGACCTTCTCGTCTCGTATGGATTCGCTGTCGGGCCGGATCGGCGGCTCCATCGCAAGGTTGGTCAGGATCTGGAACAGATGATTCTGGACGACGTCACGGATGGCGCCCGTCCGATCGTAAAATGTGCCGCGGCCCTGAACCCCGAAGTCTTCCGCCATGGTAATCTGCACGCTCTCGATGTGGTTGCGATTCCAAAACGGCTCCAGGAAGGTGTTCGCAAAGTGGAAGTACACCATGTTGTCCACCGGCCGCTTCCCGAGGTAATGGTCGATGCGGAAGATCGACGATTCGGGGAAGATTCCGAGCAGAATACGGTTCAGCGCACGCGCAGAAGCGAGGTCCGTTCCGAAAGGCTTCTCGATGATGACCCGGGCGTTCTTGGAACAACCCGACTTGCCGAGCTCTTCCACGACCGTCCCGAAAAGCACCGGAGGAATGGCGAGATAGTGCGCCGGCCGCTGCGAGGAGCCGAGTTCCTTGCGGATTGCCTGAAACGTGGCGGCGTCGTTGTAGTCGCCTCCGACGTAGTGCAGGAGGTTGCTGAGCCTATCGAACGCCTGGCGATCGAGACCCCCGTGCTTCTCCAGACTGTCCTTCGCGCGCGCCCGTAACTGGTCGAGGTTCCAGCCTGATCTGGCGACGCCGATCACCGGCACATCGAGGTGGCCCCGCTTCACCATCGCCTGCAGTGCGGGGAATATCTTCTTGTACGCCAGGTCGCCGGTGGCCCCGAAGAAGACCAGGGCGTCAGAGTGCGAATCGTTCATCGTGGTCTCGTTTCAGGCAGCCTGCTTTCCTGACGGCTTTTCAAGGTGTCCGCCGAACTGATAGCGCATCGCCGATAGTAGTTTATCCTGATAGTCGGATTCGCCACGCGAGCTGAAGCGCTCGTAAAGTGCGCTCGAGAGAACCGGCACCGGCACCCCTTCGTCGATCGCGGCCTTGATTGTCCACCGGCCTTCCCCTGAATCCGATACGTGCCCCTCGAATTCCGCGAGCTGGGAGTCTTTCACCAGGGCCGCCGCTGTCAGATCCAGCAGCCATGACGCGATTACGCTGCCGCGCCGCCACACTTCGGCGACATCCCGCAGATTGAAGTCGTACTGATAGTGTTCGGGATCGCGCAGCGGTGTCGTCTCAGCGTCACTTGCATGCTCCTGTTTGCCGACGTTCGCGTCACGCAGGACGCCGAAACCTTCGGCATAAGCGGCCATCACACCGTATTCGATACCGTTGTGGACCATCTTGACGAAGTGCCCTGCGCCATTTGGCCCGCAGTGCAGGTAACCGGACTCGGCGGTGCCGCCGATCTTCTCGCGCCCTGGAGTTCGAGGAATATCGCCCGGACCGGGAGCGAGAATCCGGAAGATCGGATCGAGATGCTTTACAACGTCCGTCTCGCCCCCGATCATCATGCAGTAGCCTCGTTCCAGCCCCCAGACGCCGCCGCTCGTCCCCACGTCCACGTAATGGATTCCCTTCGGCTGGAGTCCCTTTGCGCGCCGAATATCGTCGACATAGTAGGAGTTGCCCCCGTCGATGAGGATGTCGCCGCGCTCGAGGTGTGGCGCGATATCCGAGATGGTCTTGTCGACTGCCCCCGCTGGGACCATCAGCCAGATGGCTCGCGGCTTTTCCAGTTTCTTCACGAGATCCGAAAGGCTGGCAGAGCCCGTCGCTTTCTCTTCGACCAGTTCCTCCACTGCTTTCGGCGAGAGGTCGAATACCACGCATTGCTGACCACCCTTTAGAAGGCGCCGGACCATGTTGGCGCCCATTCTGCCAAGACCTACCATTCCGAGTTGCATACCTGACTCCTTTCCGAACCCTAATGCCTGCCGCGGGTGCTCGCCAATCGCCGAACGCTTTCTTGAGTACCTATTTGCGGTTTTTCCCAGAGCCGAAACCCTCCCAGGAACGCATTGGCGTTGTCGCCCACCCGGCAATGCGGAGGCATTTCCTTCAATTCTTTGACATTGCCGCCCCCAAGAACCACGTCGTCGGGTTCCAGGGCAGCGATGAGGCGGGCGATCACATCGGCTACGTAGCGCCGCCATTTTCTTTTGCCGTATTTTTCCAGTCCCCGCGCCCCGACATAATCTTCGAAGACGCCACTCTTGTAAGGGAGATGGCCGAGTTCCATGGGTTCCACGACGCCGTTGAGGACCAGCGCCGAACCGAGGCCGGTCCCAAGACCCAGAAAGAGCATCTTGCCGCGCTTGTAGCTTCCCAGGGCCTGCATGGCGGCGTCATTGACGACCTTGGCGGGCCGCCGGAAGGCTCTTTCAAAATCGAACCCAACCCACCCGCGACCCAGGTTATGGGGTTCCGCGATCGGAAGGCCATGGAGAACCGGCCCGGGATAGCCGATCGACACGACGTCGTAGCTCCAGTCTCCCGCTGCCTTGCGGACTTTGGAGACCATCTGTTTCGCCGTCAACTTCGGGCCGGACGCAAATTGGCGATGATCCTCTTGGCCGGTCGCGAGAATTTTGACGTGCGTGCCGCCCACATCGACAACCAGCACATTCATGGCATGCGCCTCGCCCGGCTATCCTCCCGCCTTCAATGCAGGTCCCTTCAGGGCGGCGGACTTCGACGCGATCACGCTTATCAGATCGTCCCAGGACTTGACGAACGACTGCGCGCCTTCGTCCTGCAGTCGCGCGGCCAAAGCATCGACATCGACGCCGGCTTTTGCAAACTCCGCCAGGACTTTCTCGCAATCGCCCCCGTCCGCAGGAAGCAGCGGTCCGAGGCTGGTATGTTCGGCAAGCGCCTTCAAAGTACCCTCGGGCATCGTATTCACGGTGAAAGGCGCCGCCAGCGCCTTGACATAGAGGATATCGGAGGCCTTCGGGTCTTTGGTTCCCGTGCTTGCCCACAACAGCCGCTGCGGACGGCCGCCGGCGTTATAGACCCGCTGCCAGCGCGGGGAGCCGAGTAGATCACGGTAGGCCTTGTAGGTCCTCATTGCAATCGCGATTCCAAGCCGGTCACGCAGCGCATCGGGCACAGTGTCCATGACCGCGACGTCCCAGCGGCTGATGAACAACGACGCGACAGATCCGACATTAGGGTTGAGTCCTGCCTCCATCCGCCGCTCGATACCTCGTATGTAAGCCTCGGCTGCCGCCGTGTACTGCTCGCGCGAAAACAAGAGGGTCACGTTGATCGGTACCCCCGCGAAAATTGCCTCCTCGATGGCCGGCAGGCCTTCCTTCGTGCCCGGAATCTTGATAAACAGGTTGGGCCGCGCGGCGCGCGCGGACAGATCTTTGGCTTCCCGGAGCGTGCTAGCCGTGTCGTGAGCCAGGGATGGCGGAACTTCCAGCGATACCCAGCCGTCTGCGGTATTCGTCCGGTCATGGACCGGCCGAAACAAATCCGCGGCTTGCGTAATGTCCGCCAGCGCGAGGTCGAAGAAGAGAGCTTCCCCGGATTTCCCCCGAGCCAGCCCGTCGCGAATCGAGGCGTCGTAGGCAGAGCTGTTTTTGATCGCGTGATCGAAGATCGTCGGATTCGATGTGAGTCCCGTCACCGAATACTCGTCGATGTAGCGCTTCAGCGTGCCGCTCGTCAGGAGTTCTCGTGTAATGTTGTCGAGCCAGATGCTCTGGCCCAGATCGTGGAGCAACTTTGTTGCCTTCATCGAATCACCTCCATTTCGCGGTCCTCCAGGCAATTCTCGCCAGGACACACTAAATTCCGACAGAGAAGGACACTTAAGATGATGAATCACGGTGGAAGAGGGATTCATTTTGCCCGAGGCGCGAAGGATCACCCATCCCAATTCTGGCTGGGCTGAGTAACGTGAACAATAACCCGAAGTGCCGGCTTGTCGCTCTCAGTAGCGCCAGCTTTTGACGTCAGCGCCACCGGGCGCCGTTTTCAGCATCCAATCCAGCGCCTCGGGCATGATCCTTTGCAGCAAGGTTCGGTTCGCCACACCGGGGGGCAGGGAAGCGCCGCCGGTGTAACCATGACCGAAGCCCGGGCCATAGTCGAACGACCCCGCATAATAGGGACCTTTGCCGGGATACTTAGTCGCCTCGAGAAACGAATCCGCCAAACGCACGGCCCGGTCCAGGTAGTAGTTATCGCCGGTTCCCACCGCGAAGTGCAGTTTGCCGGTCAGCTTCGGCCCGAGCGACTGCCAGTCGCGCTGCAGAATGTGGACCAGGTCGTAGTGTTCCTTCCAGTAATCCGCCACCTTGTGGTCGATGGCGCCAGTCTTCGGGTCGAGAATGAACTGTGGATAGCCGTCCTTCCCGACCGGGCTATACACGGCCTGCCAGATGTCGAACTGTTCGGCAGAGCGGCCCCGCGTACCGAGTACCAGCTCGAACCGGATGGCGTCATCCATGTCGGAGAGGATCTTGCCGTCGGGCGTGCGCTCCATCGGGATCGGCACCTTTTTCCAATCGCTCTTGGCGTAGAAGGCGTTGTCGTCCTGATAGAGGTTGACCAGCGAGTAGGCGCGGAAATCGATCGGGTCCGGGCAGAAGATCCAGGCGCCGTTGAAGAAATCGGGGTGCAAGACCTGCAGCGCCATGGCCCGCCACCCGCCGGTCGATCCGCCGTAAAGCATGCGCGCCCAGGGCTGGCCGATTGCGTGGAACTGCTTCTCCAAATACGGATAGAGTTCCTGAGTCAGGGCGTCGCCGTAGGGTCCGACATTTTCCGAATTCACCGCGTAGGAATCGTCGTAGTAAGGGTTGGCGTCCTGCGTCAATACCACCAGCATGTGCGGCAGGCGGCCGCTGGACCAGTCCTGGTAAAGCTTGTATGCGTACTCGACCGCCATCGACGGCTTGGCCGGCGGCGGCTCCGTCCGGAAGCCGTTGAAGGTCGCGGAAAAGTGGCCCTGGTTGTAGAGCACCGGGTAGCGGGCGCCGGGATGGTCGTCGAATCCTTCGGGCAGCAGGACCACGGCGCCCAGGTACATCGGACGGCCCCAGAAGGTGCTGAGCAGTTTACTCTCGATCTTCACATGGCGGATGTACTTTGTATCTTTGGGCGGGGTGACCGGCGGGATGGTCTTGTTCAGTTCGATGCGCACCGGTGCCGGTGAGGCGGGGTCTATCTTCAACTTCACCGGCTCGCTGTAGAGATTGCCGGGCTTGCGGTTCCACTGCTGCCCTTCGCCCTGGTCCATCGGGAGCTTGACGGTGTGCCCGTCGGCGCGGTGGAACGTCTCGTAGCGGTTGAGCACGGCCTGCACGTAGTACTCGCCGGCCGGGACATCGGCCAGGCTATTCCGCGGATACCCGAGAGCCGCCGCATCGATGGTCACCGAGCGCTCCCCTTCCACATCGGCTCCAAACATCTGCTGGGTTTGGAGTCCTTCCGAGATCTGGAATCGCGGCTCGGGCGGATTGCGGTGAGCCAGGATCAGCACGACGTGACCGTCCTCCGCCTTCGGCCAGGAGATTTCAAAGCGCAGGCGCGGCTGGGGCTGTGCGCAAGCCACGGCTGTGGCCAGCGCCGCCAAAGCGAAAAAACGCATATCCGAAAGTGTACCAGTGTCACGCTAACCCCGGTATTTACTTCTAGATCCATTCAATTTTTCTATTCGACACCGAGGTCGGAAACTGGTATTCTACTGGCGCTGGTTTTACTCTGAGGGGAGCATATGCAGAACGTCCTGACCGAGGAACAGAAGCTTGATTTTGTGAAACGCGGTTTTTCGCGCCGGAATTTTGGCCGGATCGCCGCTATGATCACAGCCGGCGCGGCATTCCCGTTTTATAACGAGCCGGCTTTGGCCCAACTCTCTGCCATGCGCGGGCCGATCCCACCAGACGCGGTCAAAATCGACGCCAATGAGAATCCGCTCGGACCGTGCGAAGAGGCTGCCGCTGCCATCCACAGCATGGTGAAGTACGGCGGCCGGTACAGGTACGAGGAAACCTTCAACTTCGTGGACCTCTTTGCCGAGCACGAAAGCCTGAAGTCGAGTTACGTAAGGGCTTTCGCCGGTTCGAGTGCGCCCCTTCACCAATCGGTGCTGGCATTTACCGGTCCCGACCGCCCGCTGGTCACCGCCGATCCCGGTTACGAGGCAGCCGGCGTGGCGGCGAAGTTCATCGGCTCGAAGGTCATCAGCGTGCCGCTCACCAAGGACTACAAGCACGACGTGAAGGCCATGGCGGCGGCCAGTTCGGACACCGGGCTGATCTACGTGTGCAACCCGAACAACCCGACCGGCACCACCACGCCGTCATCCGAGATTGACTGGCTGGTCGAAAACAAGCCGAAAGGCGCGATCATTCTACTCGACGAAGCCTATATACACATCTCGGGCGAGCCCATGCGTTCAGACTTGGTCGCGAAGGATAAGGACGTCGTACTGCTTCGCACCTTTTCGAAGATCTACGGCATGGCCGGCATTCGCGCCGGCGTGGCGATGGCGCGTCCCGACCTGCTGAGCAAGCTTGCGGGTTTCAGCGCCGGCGCCCTGCCGATTACCGCGATGGCGGGCGCAAGCGCCAGTCTCAAGGTCAAAGACCTGGTGCCGAAGCGCCGCAAGATCATTGCGGATACCCGCAACGACGTGTTCGCTTTCCTGGATAAGCATAACTTCCACTATGTGCCGTCGGTTTCGAATAAGTTCATGGTGGATGTCCACCGTCCCGGCCGACAGGTCATCGAAGCCATGCGTAAGGAGAAGGTCTACATCGGACGCGTTTGGCCGAGTTGGCCCACTTACGTGCGGGTCACGATCGGCACGCCCGAAGAGATGAAAAAGTTCGAAGCCGCCTTCCTCAAAGTGATGGCGTGAGCCTGCGAGGCCGGCCCAGGCCCGGGTGGCGGCGCGTCGAGGACCCGCCGGACTTTCTGCAGGAGATCTTCGGCGGCGAAGGGCTTTTCTGTTTTTCGTCGGTGGCGATGACGGCGTCGCCGATGCTGGTCAGAGCCGTGGAGAATCGCTCTTCCGACTCATACAACGCCCCTCCTACCCCGGCGATCATCGCTCCCACGCCGACGAAAGAGAAGGATCCGAACCGACACCGCGATCTTCTCGACGGCGAGGAACTGCTCCGGCGGAAAGAAGAAGTACAAGCGCAGGACAACGGCAAGCCCAATGTCAGCAGCCCGCAGTTCCGGCCCGCCCAGATGGCGCTGAGGGCCACGGCCGCAAGGAAGAACTGATAGCTACCCGGATCCCTGCGTGGGGCCGAGCCAGGCTTCGAGACCGAAGTTGAAGCAGCAGCGCCAAGACGGCCGAAATGCCGCGACCAGCCCTAACGCAGGACAGGGATCCCCTGAGCCACGAAGCGGACGGTCATAGCGCGGATGCTACCATAAGCGAATCCGCGGCCAAGCCAGGGAAGTCCCTGTCCTTCTGGCGTATACTGCGGTTTGGATCGCTCCCGACTATCGTCCCGCCTCATTGTTCTGGCACTGCTCTGCTGCCTCGCCTACGCTCCCCTCTTGACCATCCCACTGATCGAAGACGACTACCCGAGCCTCGCGCAGGCACAGGTGCTGGGCGCGCCGCGGCATGCCGGAGAACTGCTCTTTCACAGCGCGTTTCAGGCTCGTGCTACCAGCGTCTGGAGTATGTATCTTCTCTGGAAGGCCGTCGCGCTCACGCCGTGGGTCTACCACACGGTGAGCCTGGTCCTGCACATTCTCAACACGTGGCTGGTTTATGCCATCGCGTGGACGTGGGTGCGTATGCGGCCCGGGGCATTCTGGGCTGCCGCTTTCTTTGCCGTGGCGGAAGGGACACCAGGAGGCCGTCATGTGGTTCACCGCCATCAACGAGCTTTGGATGTTCCTGTTTGGAGCGGCCGCTCTGCTCTGCTGGATGAGGGGGAGCCGCGCCGGCATCCTGCTCTTCGCCCTGGCGCTCCTTTCCAAGGAATCCGCCGTCATCTTCCTGCCGCTCTTCCTGCTGGCCGCGCCGGATCGCGACTGGCGGCGATGGGCGCCCTACGCCGGTCTCGCGGCCGCGATGACGGCCTCGATCTTCCTCGGCCGTTCCTTCCGCTTCTCCGACGGCAGTTTCTCGCTCCAAGCGCCATTCTGGATCACCTGGCCGCGCGGCATCGGCCGGGTGCTGTGGATTTGGGGATGGATTGCGGCCGCCATTGTCTGGTTCCGGGGCGGCGCCAAAGGGCGAAAGGCCGCGCTGCTGTGCGTGGTCTGGATTGCTGTGGCGCTCATTCCGTACATCTTCCTCACCTACTCTACGGAGATTCCCAGCCGCCAGACCTACCTGGCGAGCGTAGGGCTGGCGATGCTGGTCGGGCTCGCGCTGACCATGGTAGACAGGCGGGTAGTCGCGGTGCTGGCGATCGGGATGCTGGTCCACAACGTGGGATACCTGTGGGTCAGGAAGCGCAGCCAGTTTCTCGAACGGGCGGCCCCGACCGAGCAATTGATCGCCCTCGCGCGCAGGACGCCGGGCTCGATCTGGGTCAAGTGCTTTCCGCGCATTCCGTGGATTGCGGAAGAGGCCGTCCACCTGGGGGCGGCGAAGCCTCCCTCCACCGTGCTGTGGAAACAGCCTAAGGGCGATGCGGTGGTCTTCTGCTATCAAGAGCCGCCGGCCCGGCCGCGGTGAGCGGCCCCCTTTGCCCGCCCTCCGACATGCGGTAAGCTCTTCAGTCGAGGATCACTAATGCGCAGGAGAGATTTCATACCCGCCATCGCGGCGTCCGTAGCTGCTGCTCAGACGCCAGCCCCCCAGCAAAGGAAGGGGCGTCTGAAACAGTGCGTCACCCGCGGCGTCTTCGGCCGCGGCGCGAACTTCGAGGATACCTGCCGCGAAGCCGCCCGCATGGGCTGCGTGGGCTACGACCTGATCGGACCCGCGGATTGGCCGACGCTGAAAAAGTACGGCCTGATTCCGACCATGTATCCGCCCGGCCCCGGCGGTACGATCCCCGAGGCGCTCAACCGCAAGGAGAATCACGAGGCCCTCGAGCCCAAGATGCACGCCGCCATCGATGAGGCGGCCGCCAACAGCGTGCCGAATATCATCACCTTCTCCGGAAACCGCAAGAGCACTCCCGACGCCGAAGGCGCCGATAACTGCGTGGCCTTCCTCAACAAGGTGAAAGCACACGCCGAAGACAAGGGCGTAACGATCTGCATGGAGTACCTGAACAGCAAGGTCAACCACAAGGACTACATGTTCGATCACTACTACTGGGGCGTGGACGTGATGAAGCGGGTCAACTCCCCGCGCGTGAAGATTCTGTTCGACATTTACCATGCCCAGATCATGGACGGCGACATCGTGCGCAACATCCGCGACAACCTCCAGTGGATCGGCCATTTTCATACCGGCGGCAACCCGGGGCGCCACGAGATCGACGCAACCCAGGAATTGAACTACCGCTTCATCGCCCAGGCGATCGCGGACCTTGGATTCACCGGCTACGTTGGCCACGAGTACTCTCCCGCGCAAGGCCACGAACCGCTCGCCAGCCTCAAGACCGCGATGGAAATTTTCGACGTGTAGCTGCCCGTTTGCCGCTCCATGCGATGATGGAGCTTCGAATGTCCCTGGACGGCAGCGAAGAGTGGCTGGCCGCGGCGCGCGCCGCCGTGGAGATTGAAGCGGCGGCGCTCGCCCGCGCGGCCGCTCGCCTCGATGGTGAGTTGATCCGTGCCGTGGAGTTGATCCTGGCGCATCCCGGCAAAGTCGTGGTAACAGGCATCGGGAAATCCGGCCACATCGCGCGCAAGATCGTGGCTACTCTATCGAGCACTGGCAGCGCCGCGGTGTTTCTGCACCCCGCCGAAGCCGTCCATGGCGATCTCGGAATCTATACGGCCGGCGATCCAACGCTCCTCATCTCGAAGAACGGAAGCTCGGCCGAGCTTCTCGCCCTGGTTCCGCTGCTGCGTGATTTTCAGTCGCCGCTGATCGGCATTTTGGGAAATGCGTCCTCGCCCCTGGCCCGCCATGTGGACGTGTTCCTCGATGCCTCGGTCGAGCGCGAGGCCGATCCCAACAACCTCGCGCCGACTGCCAGCGCCGTCACTGCTTTGGCACTGGGCGACGCCCTGGCCATCGCCCTCATGCGCGCCCGCAACTTTACCCCGGAAGCGTTCGGGCGCTTTCACCCGGGCGGGCAACTGGGCCGCAACCTGCGCTTATCCGTTCGCGAGGTCATGCACACCGGTGAAGAGGTCGCGCGCGTGGCTTCGGATTCCTCGATGAAAGAGGTCATCATTGCCATGACCCGGTGCCCGCTGGGTGCGGCGTGTGTGCTAGCGGCGGACGGAACCCTTGCCGGCCTCATCACCGATGGCGATTTGCGCCGCGCCCTCACCACTCACGACGATATCCGTGATCTGCGAGCCGCCGACGTCATGACCTGTCAACCCGTTTCGATTGGTCCCGAAGCGCGGCTGGCTGACGCCCTCGAACGCATGGAGCGGCGGGCCTCGCAGATCTCCGTCTTGCCAGTGGTGGAGACGGATGGACGGGCGCTCGGCCTAATCCGTTTGCACGACGTCTTCCGCCGGGGCTAGGCGCGGCCCGCCGCCCGCTCAACGGTACCAGTCATGGTCGCGATGATAGTGGTGTCCGCCCTCCATGTATCCGGGGTCGCCCCATTCGACGAGGTGCAGCGGCTCCTGCAGGTTAAACCGCAGCAGTGCTCCGGCCGGAACTCGGATCTCACGGCCGTGCGTTTCTACTTCGGAGCCGGTTGCTCCCGCGATGGCGCCGATGATCGCTCCCACCAGGCCTCCTCCCTGGTCGGATTCGTGCCGCCGTGTTTCGAACTGAGGACCGGCGGTCTCCATGACATAGCGGCGTCCTCGTACCTCGATGGATTCCAGATCCAGGGCAAGCCGGTGCGGACCGATCTCCCTCACGATCAGTTCCGCCTCCGCGCCCCGCGGGATAGCCAGGTCGCCGTCCCTGGCGTAGACGTCACGCGCCACGCGCGAAGGGTAGATTCGCCCGCGGTCCCAATGGTTCACGACGATCGGAGCCTCCGTGCGCACCGGAATTTCGGTCCCCGGCAGAATCGTGTCCGCGGATGCCGGGGCTTGTAGGCCGATCAATAGGGCGGGAAGAACAAGCCAGTATTTCATTAATTGCACCTCCGGTATCCCAAAGGTGCAATCGCCGGGCCAGGCAAGAAGGTTTGTGGGCCAACTCCCATTTACAAGACGTCCGAAACGCTACAATTCCTTCTATGAATCCCTACGCCGCCTATCTCGGAACCCGCAACGCGCGCGAGGTCATCGCGGAGACACCTGTGCGACTCGAAAGCCTGGCAGCACGCCTCGGACCGCCGGGCCTAAAGCGCAGCCTGGCCCCGGGCAAATGGAGCGCCGGCGCGATTCTATGCCACCTGGCCGAGTGCGAGGTCGCCTTCGTGTTCCGCCTCAAGCAGGCCTTGGCCGAACCCTATCACGTCATCCAGCCATTCGACCAGGAGGCGTGGTCCGCGCCGTACGAATCGCTCGACGCCCAAGCTGCGCTGGAGACGTTTTCAACGCTGCGCCGGTGGAACCTCGCTCTGATCGAGCGCCTTCCTCCCGACGCCTTGGCCAGGAAGCTGAAGCACCCCGAGCGCGGCGACCTCACCTTGCAGGTTCAGCTCGAAACCATGGCCGGACACGACCTGAATCATCTGAAGCAGCTCGAAACCATCGCCGCCCAGGCCTGAGTTGCGCATGCCGGCCCTGCCGGAGTATCGTCGATTCGTGACCATTTCACGACGTACCGTCTTAACCGCTCTGTCCGCGGCGGCCGCTGCCCAGGCGCAGCGCCGGCGCGTTCCCAACTGGAAGCCGAAACTCGGCGTCCTCTGCCAGTTTTCGGACGCGAACCTCGAATTCATCAAAGCGCAGGGGTTTACCAGCATGCAGTTACGGCTGGACCCCGACAAACTGGACGATAACGCCATCGCCGCGATCAAGGACAAGATCCAAAAATCCGGCATCTATGTTTCTTCGCTCGCCGTGGACGGCAACCACATCGACCCCGATCCGGCACGCCGCGAGAAGCAGAACACCTACGCCTTGAAGTGCATCGACTTGTGCGGGAAACTCGGCATTCCCAACATCGGCGGCCAGTCCGGCACGGAGAAAGGCCGGCCGCTGGCCGAGCAGGTCGACGAGATCGTCAAAGTCTACACCGAGAAATACTTTCCGGCCTGTGAACGCAACAAGGTGCGAATCCTGTGGGAGCCCTATGCCGGCGGACCCAATATCGCCACCGGTCCGGTGGGATGGGAAGCGCTCTTCAAGGCGTTCCACGACAGCCCCCACGTGGGACTGCAGTTCGACCCGTCGCATTTAGTCTGGCAGTTCATGGACCCGGTAGCGGCCGCGCGCGAGTTCGCCGACAAGATCTACGATGTCCATCTCAAGGACACCGAGATCCTCTGGCACGTCGTGCGCCGCGCCGGCATTCAGCCGGTTGACAACGAGCGGTGGTGGCGGTTCCGCATCCCCGGCTACGGCTCGGTCGATTGGAAAGGATTCTTCTCCGTACTGGCCGAGAACGGCTACACCGGCGCGATGAACATCGAGAACGAAGACCAGTTCTACTACCCCGCGTATAGCGGACAGAATTTCACCGAGCAATACAAGCGCGGCTTCGAGACCGCGCACGAATACCTGAAAACGCTGGTGCCCCCGCTCACGGCGTGAACGGTGCATTCTGGAGGTATATATGAAACGAATGCTGTCCTTAGCCGCGCCCGCCGTAGCGCTTTTTCTCGCCGCGGGCGCAACAACTTCTCTTGGTGCCGCCGAGATGCCCGCCGTCGGGTCCGAGGCGCCCGGCTTCACGCTGCAATCGCAGGAAGGCAAGACCGTCAGCCTGAAGGACTTCCGCGGCCAGTGGGTGGTGTTGTACTTCTACCCGAAGGATATGACCCCGGGTTGCACCATCGAAGCGCACAACTTTCAGCGCGACCTCGCTCAGTACACCGCCAAAAAGGCCGCGATCCTCGGTGTGAGCGCCGATAACGTCGATTCTCACCAGCAGTTCTGCACCAAGGAAAGCCTGACGTTCCACCTTCTTGCCGATCCCGGCAAGCAAGTGATCTCCCGCTACGGATCGCTCGCGCCCAACGGGATGGTGGCATCCCGGAACACCTTCCTGATCGACCCGGAGGGCGTGATTCGCAAGGTCTACACTAAGGTGAATCCGAATCCGCACAGCCAGGAAGTGCTGGCGGACCTCTCGGAGTTGCAGAAAAAGTAGGACAGGCCTCCCGGCCTGTCCAATTTCACTTGAGCCGCAAGCTGTTCGTCACCACCGTGACGCTCGATGCCGCCATTGCCGCCGAGGCCAGCATCGGCGAGAGCAGCCCCAGCGCGGCCACCGGGATCCCCACCGTGTTGTAGGCGAATGCCCAGAACAGGTTCTGCCGGATGATCCGCATAGTGCGACGCGAGAGCTCGATTGCCTCCGGAACCCCGTTCAGATCTCCGCGCATCAGGGTGATGTCGCCCGCTTCCATCGCGATATCGGTCCCCGAACCCATCGCGATCCCCAGGTCGGCCTGTGCCAGCGCCGGGGCGTCGTTGATTCCATCGCCCACCATCGCCACGCGCTTTCCGCCGGCCTGGAGCTTTTTCACTTCCGCCACCTTCTCGTCGGGGAACACTTCCGCCAGCACCCGATCCACGCCGGCCTCCCGCGCCACCGCTTCGGCCTCGCCGCGATGGTCGCCCGTGATCATCCAGACCTCGAGCCCCATTTCCCGCAGCCGCTGGACCGCGCCGCGGGCTTCCGGCTTGACGGTGTCGGCGATCTCGATCGACCCGGCGGTGACGCCGTCTACCGTGACTGTCACGCCCGGCCGTCCCACCTCGACAACGCGTCCCGCGATGCGCGCGCGCACGCCCAGTCCCGCCCGTGCCGAGAACTCGGTGCTGTCTTCGAGTGCGAGTCCGCGCCGCTCGGCCTCCTCCACGATCGCCCGGCCGAGCGGATGCTCGGAGTACCGTTCCGCACTGGCTGCCAGACGGAGCACCTCGCTTTCGTCGAACCCCGCCGCCGCCGCGAGCCGCGTTACCACCGGTTTGCCGTGCGTGATGGTGCCTGTCTTGTCGAGTACGATCGCGCTGATGCGGTGCGCCATCTCCAACGCCTCGCCTCCCTTGATCAGGATGCCGCGCTCGGCGCCGCGTCCCGTTCCCACCATGATCGCCGTGGGCGTGGCGAGCCCCAGCGCACACGGGCACGCGATAATCAGCACCGCCACCGCATTCACCATGGCCGTCGCGAACGGCGCCACAAACAGCCAGCCCGCGAACGTCAGGACGGCCGCTCCCAACACTCCCAGCGTGAAGTAGCCGCTTACGACGTCCGCCAGCCGCGCCACGGGAGCGCGCGAGCCTTGCGCCCGCTTCACCATCTCCACCATCTGTTGCAGCAGCGTCCCGTGCCCCACTTTGGTGGTGGTGTAACGCAGGCTGCCTGAGCGGTTGATCGTGCCCGCGAATACGGCAGCTCCCGCGCCCTTTTCCACCGGAAGGCTCTCGCCCGTCAGCATCGATTCATCCACCGCCGACTCGCCCTCCGACACCGTCCCGTCTACCGGGATGCGTTCACCCGGCCGGACCACCACAAGGTCTCCCGTCCGCACCTGCTCCACCGGAACTTCGATCTCCGCTCCCTCACGCAACAACCGTGCCGTCGGCGGCTGGAGGTCCATCAGCCGGCGGATCGCTTCCGAGGCGCGTCCGCGCGCCCGCGCCTCCAGCATGCGGCCCAGCAGGATTAGCGCGATGATCACCGTAGCGGCCTCGAAATACACCTGGTGGCTGCCGCGAACCGTCTCCACCAGCGAGTACAGAAATGCCGTTCCCGTGCCAAGCGCGATCAGCGTGTTCATGTTGGCCGCGCGATGCCGCAGCGCCTTCCACGCTCCCGTGTAAAATGGCGCGCCGGCATAGAAGACCACCGGCAGCGACAGCGCCAGTTGCACCCAGGGCAGCCGGTGCAGCATCCCCAGCACCATCACCGGCGCGGCGAAGACCACGGCCACCAGAAACCGCCGCCGGTACCCTGGCTCCTCCGCATCGGCCCGCGACTCCTTCTCCGGTACGCCGTACCCCAGTTCCTCGATGGCGCCGATGAAATCCGCCGGACGGACGCGTCCCGGGTCGTACTCTACGGTTGCCGTGGATGTCGCAAAGTTCACCTTCGCGCGCTCCACTCCCGGCGTTCCCGAAAGGGTACGCTCGATGGTGCGCGCGCAGGCGGCGCACGACATGCCCGAAACGGGCAGATCCACGCGTTCTGGAGCAGTTACGTTCATGCGGGGACTTCGTATCCGAGTTGCCGCACTGCGTCGGCCAGCGCTTCCGGCCTGACCACCGACGGGTCATATTCAACCTGGGCCTTCTCGCCGGCCAGGTCGACAGCCGCTTTGGTGACCCCGCGCACACCCGAGAGCTTCCGCTCCACGCTGCGCGCACAGTTTCCGCAGGTCATGCCCTTCACGGGCATCTGGATCGTTTCGACAGGCATACCTATATGATGCAACCGTACGCCATACTGTCACAGGGGGATCCGGATGATTTTTGCCGACGCGCAGTTGGCGCGCCGCATCGAATCCGCGGAAGCGGCTAACGCCCGCGGTTGCAGCTTGCGGGATGGCGCTGGAGTTCTGGAAATCGCGGGAGGCACAGCCATTTTCATGGGGGTGGATTCGCCACTCAGCCAGGTGGTGGGCCTCGGATTGAACGGCCCCGTAAGCCCTTCCGAAGTCGGAAGGATGGAATCTTTCTTCCGCAGCCGCGGCGCCCGTGTCTCGATCGAGTTATGCCCGCTCGCCGATCCCGGCCTGCTGCCTATCCTCGTGGAACGGGGCTTTCGCCCGTCGGAGTTCAACAATGTGCTCGTGAAGCGCCTCGCCGGCACCCCCATTGTCATGACCCCGCGCGTCCGCCGCGCTGCCGCCGGTGAGCAGGAACTCTGGTCCCACACCGTCGGTTGGGGGTTTTTCGACCGGCCCGAGCTGACGGACCTGGAAATGGATATCGGGCGCTCCGTTTTCGCCATGCCCGGCGCACTCTGCTACCTGGCGGTCACCGAATCGGGCGATCCCGTCGGCGGAGCCGCCGCCGCCATGCACAGCGGGCTCGCCACCCTCTTTGCCGACAGCACCATCGCCGGATTCCGCCGCTGCGGCCTTCATCGGGAGCTGATCGCCGCCCGCCTGAACGAAGCCATCGCTCAAGGCTGCGACACTGCCACCGCATCCACTCTTCCGGGCAGTGCCTCGCAGCGCAACTACGAGCGGATGGGCTTCGAAGTCGTCTATACCAAGGTCACGCTGGTGGCCTGAGAAATCTTTGAGAGATCCGGCGCCTTCCCGGCACTACCCTCTCTATCGTGCGGCTCGACCTGTGGTTGTCGGTCTGTCTGGTTCCCCTGGCGCTCTGGATCCTGCTCAGCGGGCTGGACGATTTGTGGATCAGCCTGGTCTCCCTCGTTCTCCGCAGGGAGCGGCTCCCCCGCCCAGCGGACTCGGACCTGGAACAAACGCCCGAGCGCCGGATCGCTGTTTTTGTGCCCCTGTGGCACGAACACGGTGTCATCGGCCGCATGCTCGAGCGCAATCTCTCGGTCATCCAATACGAGAACTACGAAGTCTTTGCCGGGGTCTATCCCAACGATCCCCAGACCTGCGATGCCGTTTCCGAAGCTGCCGGTCGCCATCGCCGCGTACACAAGGTGGTATGTCCCCACGGCGGCCCCACCTCTAAAGGCGACTGCCTCAACTGGATCTACCGGGGCATGGAGGAGTACGAGCGCCGGCACGGCCTGCGCTTCGACGTCGTGGTAACGCACGACGCCGAGGACCTGATCCATCCTCAATCCCTTCGCTATATCAACTGCCTTTCCCGCGAATATCAGATGGTGCAGATCCCCGTCCTGCCCCTGCCTACCAGCCTCCGGGAATTGACTCACGGCTTGTATTGCGACGAGTTTGCCGAATATCAGTCCAAAGACATCCCGGTGCGGCAGTTCCTGGGCGGATTTCTGCCTTCGAACGGCGTCGGTACGGGATTCGACCGTGCAGTGCTCGCCCGCCTGGCGGCCGATCGCGGAGGGCAGGTGTTCGACCCCGCCTGCCTCACTGAAGACTACGAAAACGGCTACCGGCTGCATGCGGCGGGCTGCCGCCAGGCCTTCCTTCCCCTGCGCTTCGATTCCGGCGTCCTGACCGCGACCCGCGAGTATTTCCCCCGCACCTTCCGCTTGGCAGTCCGCCAGCGCAGCCGCTGGGTCGCCGGAATTGTGCTGCAGGGATGGCAAATGCACGGCTGGCGCGTGCCTCCCCGTCAGCTCTACTGGTTCTGGCGCGACCGCAAGGGCCTGATCGGCAACCTGCTCGCTCCGGTCGCCAATTTCCTGCTGCTCGCCGGCATCTTTTTGAAGGATCCGGAGGTGCCGGCCTGGGCCCCGGCGCTGTGCGGCGTCAACCTCTGCATCTCGGTGATTCAGGCATCCTTACGCGCTGCCTATGCCGCGCGCATCTACGGCTGGAGATTCGCCTCCGGGGTGCCAGTGCGCCTGTTTTGGGGAAATTTGGTGAATTTCTGTGCCACCGTGGAGGCCGTTCGCCAGTTCGCCGCCGCGCGCTTCAAGGGATGCCGCCTGGCCTGGCGTAAGACCGAACACGTGTATCCCTCCCACCACTCCGCCGCCTACGGACGAAGGCGTCTCGGGGAGATTCTGGTCCATCTGCGGTGCATCTCGATGGGGGAACTGGAAGAGGCCGCCGGGAACTGCCCGTCGAACATCAGAATAGGCGAATATCTTGTTTCAAAACATAATGTTAAACAGGAATATCTCTACCAAGCCTTGAGTATTCAGGCCGGCCTTCCTCTCGGTTCTCCCCCTGCGTCGGAGGTCAGCCTGACAGCCACCCGCTTATTGCCGGCGGGCACGGTGCGCCGCTGGAGGGTTATACCCTATCGAGTCCACAGTGGTCAGTTACACCTGTTGACCCCGGAAGTGCCCTCCGAGGCCATGATCTCTGAACTGGAGGGGCATTGCCCGCTTGAGCCAAGATTCCGCCTGGTCCGTCCCGAGGAGTTCGACCGCCTGGTTAACCGGTACCTACCAGCCGTCCATCGCGAGCGGGGCGACTGACCGGGCGAGTTCCTCGTCCGTCCAGGCCGCGACCTGCACATCCCGGTGCAGGCTCCAGCGCTCCACGTGCATCAGGGACTCTCCCGGCGGCATCAGCGCGAGCGGCCCGAGCGTCTCCAGTTCCAGGAAATCGGCGTTCGTAAATGTCTCGAAGGAGCACCCCATGTCGGGGTAGCCCGACGGGCGGCCCGCGGCTTCATAGCGCTTCACGAAGAGTTCGCCATTCAGCAGGTAAGCTCCCCAGGTCTTGTCGTGGAAGCTGCCCACCTTCTGCGGAACGGGATTGCCTGGGTCCTGCAGCAGGACGAGATATTTTTCGAGCAGCCGCCAGCGCGAATCGGCAAGGTTGGTGAATGCCCACATCACCAGCGGATTGGTGGGGGCCAGAGCTTGCGGGTGAGTGCCGCGCGGCGGGAAGCCGTGGATCCCGGCGCCCCCTGGAGCCATCATCGTGAGCGCCCACGGCGCCGCGATGCATGCCTTTCCGCAGACATTCCGAATGCGGTGGCGCACGGTAACACCGGTGCCGGCCGCGTCCATTTCGATGGAGAGCCGCTTTTCGAAGCCGGTCAACTCCTCGACCGGCTGAGTCGCTTCGAGCACATCGCCCTGTACCTCGACGTGTACAGGATCGTTGTCCGGGGCGTAGGTGCGTACCGGATCTTCGGGCGCCACCCAAATCCGGTGGCCGCCGCGCAATTGCCAGGCCGGCTCTCCCGATTTGCCCAGGCCCTCCTCGAACTCCTTAAAGAAGTTCTGCCCTCCCGCGAATCCGTAACGCATGATTCGCGGGCCGACGTCGCCGGTCACGACGGCTTCCACTTCGCCGTTGGTAATCCGGTAGCAGTTCGGCCAACCTTTGTAGCTGATTTTCTCAATCATCATCAAAGGTCTAGATTACCGCGCTTTCAAAGGGTGGCCGCGCCGATGAGCACCAACCCGACTGTGTAACCGGCGAGCATCAGAGCCAGGTATTTCGAGGTTCCCGGCGGAGCCGACCGGAACTCGTGCCAGATCAACAGTCCCCACAGGGCCGCTACCAGCGTGGCCCCCTGGCCCAGGGCGTAAGAGACCGCCGGCCCCGCCACTCCCGATGCGATCACGTTCAGGCTCAGGGCCAGCATCCAGATGCACCCGCCGAGAATGCCGATCAGGTGCAGCCGCGCGCCCCCCCGGAAATAGTCCGCGTAGGTCACGCGGCCGGCCCGCATGAACACCGTGTTCCATGCCAGATTACTCACCAGCACGCCCGTGCCGAAGAACACCAGCGCGGCGTACGGCGTGAGCGTCCCCGGCGCGATGTTCCGGAAATCCGGCGAGATCGCCCGCATCAACTGCGGATAGAACGACCCCATGAGGCAGCCGGCTACGGCGGAGAAAATCAGGCCGCGCATGGGGTTTCGCCCGCCGCTCCGCGGGAGCCGCCGGTGCGCCGTCCCGGAAAGGATCATGGCCAGCACAATCAACGCCACGCCGCTGAATAGAAGGGCCGGATTGCCCTTGGGAGTCGCCAGGTAGCTCTCCACGGTTCCGATCACCAGCGCCAGTCCTACCCCGACCGGGAACGCCACCGACATACCCGCGGCGTCGATGCCCACAACCAGCAGAATGTTCGAGAGGTTGAACAGGGCGCCGCTGAGCAAAGCCGGCCAGATATACCCGGAAGTTGCGGAACGCAGATTGCCGGCGGTGCCGGCGCCTGCCGTTCCCGCGGTGCCCAGCGTAAAGGCAAACAGCAGGCTGAAAAGGAACACGCCGATGGCGTAATCCCAGTAGAAAAGTTCGAACGGCCATTTCTCTTTGCCGGCGAGCTTCTGCGTATTCGCCCAGGACCCCCAACCGAGCATGGTGATGACGCAGAATACGATGGCGACCGGCAGGCTATCGACGACAAACATGGTCTGGTGTCTCCCGATGAGGAGACTTCAGAATAGTCCAGAGACCGCAGGGACACAAGCCAGGAGCCGCTCGAGGTACCCGGCCGTACCCGGCTCTCCCTCGCGCGGAGCCCACGGAGCGAAGTCCTTGTCGGTGGTCGGTGAATACGGGCCCGGCTTCACCTCGTAGCACACCGCTTCGGGCGAAAGCACGGCGAGCGTGTGCCACACGCCCGCCGGAACGTCGATACCCGGCTGCTCGCCGCCCAGCACATAAGTGCCGGTGACATTGCCTGCGTCGTCGAATATGAAAAACGCGATCTTCCCGGCCAGCACGACAAAAGCTTCGGGCTTCGGTGGGGTGGTGTGACGGTGCGGGGTGATGTACGTCCCGCGCACCATCACGTTGAGAAAACGGTGCGGGTTCTCTTCCATGCCGGAGTGGAAGTTGTGATTGGTCCGCAGCCGCGGAGACAGCCGTGCGCGTTCGATGAGGGAATCGAACAATCGCGTATTCAGTAGCTGGATCCGCGGTTCCGGCATGCGGCGTCAGGAGGCCATTTCCAGCCTACCATGATCGTCGCAATGGTTCCCGTGCGGATGGTGCAGGTGCCCGTTGACCAGGTAATCCTCGTGGTTGCCGTGCGGTACGCGTTCATGCCCGCAATTGGGCCCATGCACGTGAGAGCCGCACGTTTGCTCCGGAGTGCAGCGCTCGGGGTAGGCGGATCCCGTGCTCAACCGGTGATCGTCCACGTGGTCGCCATGCGTGTAGTGCATGTGTCCGTCGTGAAGATAGTCGGTATGGCCGTCGTGTTTGACGGCGGTGTGTCCGCAATTCGGGCCGTGCTGGTGGGCATGCCCTTCGTGACGAGTGCAGGCTGCTGCGGTGTTGGCCATGGATGTGTTCTCCTGTTGCATGATCGGCTGCCCGCGCTTTTCCGTCAATGTTGGATTGTTTCGCAGAGCACCGCCGGCACTGGGATATCGGACGCCCTGATACGCTGGTTCCGCGTGAGGTTCTCCCGCGCCGTTTTGCTCCCTTGCGCGGTGTGCGGTTCGCCACCGAACCGAGCGACGGGACCCGGCGCTGGCGGTCGCACGTGCAGGCCCTGGCCAGCGACGGAATGGAAGGCCGCGAAGCGGGCACCGGCGCTAGCTGCGACAGATCGGTAGCGCCCTTATCCTACGAGCTTTCGATACTTCTCGTAGCCGCGCTCCCATTCCGCGTTGGCCCTCGGCTCCACCGTTACGGGAGGGAACGATCGGCGAACCACCGCGCGGATCTCATCCAGGCCGCTCAGTTCGCCGGCTCCCATCGCCTGCACCAGAATATTGCCGATGGCGGTTCCTTCGCTCGGCCCGGCCACTACGCGCCGGCCCGTGCAATCCGCCACGAACTGGTTGAGCACCATGTTCTTCGATCCGCCGCCCACGATGTGGATCACGTCGACGCGCCGGTTCGCGAGTTTTTCCATGCCTTCGAGCACGCGACGGTAGCGCATCGCCAGGCTTTCCAGGATCGAGCGCGCGTACTCCGCATGATTTGCCGGCGGCTCCTGCCCCGTCTGGCGGCAGTGCTCGGCGATCTTGGCCGGCATCTCTCCCGGCTCCAAAAAAGCGTCCGGATTGATCGACGCGCGGAACGGTTCGGCTTCCGCCGCCATGCGGGCGAGCTCTTCGTACGAGTATTCGGAGCCCGCCTGGCTCCACGCCCGCCGGCACTCCTGCAGCAGCCAAAGTCCGGCGATATTTTTCAGCAGCCGGATCTTTCCCTCCACCCCAACCTCGTTCGTGACATTCAGCTCCTGCGCCTGCTCG
Organism: Bryobacterales bacterium; assembly: GCA_963778675.1. Classification (GTDB taxonomy): domain Bacteria; phylum Acidobacteriota; class Terriglobia; order Bryobacterales; family Bryobacteraceae; genus CAWCDJ01. Next base: position 367,731 of record CAVZVI010000011.1, on the reverse strand, counting down.
TTCATAACCGGCCGGTCCAGCTCCAGTCCCAACAGGGACCACGTCCCCGAGCTGATATAGCACCAGTGCTCATGGCGCTTGGCCGGCACGGCTGCCACCGCTGCCGCCGTATCGTGTCCCGCAGTCGCATAGACCTGGGCATGCGGAGCCTCGACCATCTTTCCCAGACGTGTCCCCGGCGGTACCAGCGGGCACAAAATCTCGCCCGGAAGGTCGAGCCGCTTCAGCAGTTCGGTGGCCCAGGCCATCTCCGTCGGGCTGAAGAACTCGGTCGTGCTGGCAATGGTGGTCTCCGACTTAGCCACGCCGGTGAGCCAGTAGTTGAACAGATCGGGGATGTTCAGAAATTGGGTTGCGGTGTCCAGCGCCGGGTCCTTCGCCACCTTCATGGCGTACAACTGCACCAGGGAGTTGATCTGCATGTGCTGGATGCCTGTGTACGCGAATACATCTTCGGGCGGCACCACACGGAACAGCTTCTCCATGGCCATCTGGTTGCGAGGATCGCGGTAATGCCTGGGTCTTTCGATTAGCTCGCCGTTCGCCGCGAGCAGGCCGAAATCGACGCCCCAGGCATCGACGCCGACCCCGTCGAGCGCCAGTTTCCGCTCCTTGGAGGCGATCGAAATCCCTTTCTCGATCTCCTTGCGCAGCTGTTTGGTGTCCCAGTACAGCGCGTCGCCTTCCCGAATGAGGGTATTCGGAAAACGATGCAATTCGTCGACCGTCAGATGCCCGGCGCGAAGTGTTCCCGCAATGGCACGCCCGCTCTCGGCGCCCAGATCGATGGCCAGGTAGTGTCCCATAGAAGGATATGATAGCGGGCAGACGCTTTCAAAGGAGAGCACGCCCGATGAGTTCCGAGCCGCTGCCGATTTCCGCCCCCGCCTTCCTGTTCGACCTCGACGGCACCCTGGTCGACAGCGTCTACCAGCATGTGCTGGCGTGGCGGGACGCTCTCGAGCGCGCCGGGCTGCCGCTGGCCGTATGGCGCATTCACCGGCGGATCGGCATGAGCGGCGGCCTGTTCGTCAACGCGCTGGCACGCGAGACCGGCCGCGACCTCAACCCGGAGCAGGTTGCCGACGTTCAGCGCTGGCACGGCGAAGCCTTCCGGCGCTATTCCGCGCAGGTCCGTCCGCTTCCCGGCGCGCGGGAGTTGCTCGCGTACCTCGCAAGTGCCGGCGTCCCTCACGCGATTGCCACCAGCGGCTATACCGAAAGCGCCGCGCCATCGCTCGCAACGCTGGGGATCGCTCCCGGATTCCCGGTGGTGACGCGCGACCAGGTTGCTCACGCCAAGCCCGACCCCGACCTGTTCCTTGCCGCCGCCGGCCGGCTCCGGGTGCCGATCGAGCATTCCGTTGTCGTCGGCGACAGCATCTGGGACCTGCTCGCCGCCCGCCGGGCTCGCGCCCTCGGGATTGGCCTGATGTCCGGAGGATACGGCCAAGAGGAGCTGGAACGTGCGGGAGCGTACCGCGTCTACCAGGATCCCGCCGATCTTCTGGCTCATCTTGACGAAATCGGCGTCCGGATCTGATGAAATCGAAGGATCCATGTCCATGTACGCTTTTGCGTTTCTGATCGGGGTGGTTGCCGGGCTGCGGTCGATGACCGCGCCGGCTGTGGTAAGTTGGGCGGCCCGGCTCGGGTGGCTGCGTCTGGGAGGAACCCCGCTGGCCTTTCTCGGCGCGACGGTGACGCCGTACATCCTGAGTGTGCTGGCGATCGGGGAGCTGATCAACGACAAGCTGCCGAAAACGCCGAGCCGCAAGACGCCCGTGCCTTTCGCCGCACGGGTTGTGATGGGGGCGCTGTGCGGCGCCGCGCTGGGCGCGCCGGGCCAGGCGCTGACCGGCGGCATCGTGGCGGGCGGACTCGGTGCCGTTGCGGGAACTCTGGGAGGCTACGAGGCTCGCACCGGTCTGGTGAAGGCAACTGGAGGGAAAGACCTTCCGATCGCCCTGATCGAGGATGCAATCGCGATCGGCGGGGCGCTTTGGATCGTCTCTCAACTCCCATGACATCCCACTTCGACGCAGTAATCATCGGTACGGGCCAGGCGGGGCCATTCCTCGCCCAACGCCTCACCTCGGCGGGCATCACCGTGGCGATCATCGAACGTAAGTTCTTCGGCGGCACCTGCGTGAACACCGGCTGCATCCCGACGAAGACTATGGTGGCGAGCGCCTACGCCGCACACATGGCGCGGCGCGCCGGGGATTTCGGCGTCAAAGTCGATGGCCCGGTGAGCGTCGACATGCGGCAGGTCAAAGCGAGGAAGGATGCCATATCCGGGAAGTCGCGGGTAGGCGTCGAGACCTGGCTGAAGCAGATGAAGAACTGCACGGTCTACGAGGGCCACGCCCGTTTCGAGTCTCCGCGGGAGGTCAGCGTGGGCTCGGAGAAGATCACGGGCGACCGGATCTTCATCAACGTCGGCGGCCGCGCGGTCGTTCCTTCCATGCCGGGGCTCGACCAGATCGAGTACCTCACCAACAGCTCGATGATGCAGGTCGACTATCTCCCCCGTCATCTGATTATCGTGGGTGGCAGCTACGTAGGGCTGGAGTTCGGACAAATGTTCCGGAGATTCGGCAGCGAGGTGACCATCCTCGAGATGGGGCCCCGCCTGATTCACCGGGAAGACGAAGACGTTTCCGCCGCCATTCACGAGACTCTGGAGCACGAAGGTATCGGCCTCCGCCTGAATGCCAAATGCATCGGCTTCTCCAAGAGGGGCCAGGAAACGGCAGCGCGAGTGGACTGCGAAACGGGCGCTCCCGAAGTCATCGGAACCCATGTGCTGCTGGCCGTCGGCCGCCGTCCGAACACCGACGATCTGGGTCTGGAGAAGGCCGGCGTGGCGGTAGACTCGCGAGGATACATCATCGTCGACGATCAACTGCAAACGAACGTCCCGGGGATCTGGGCTCTGGGCGATTGCAACGGGAAGGGCGGCTTTACGCATACGTCGTTTAACGACTCGGAGATCGTATCGGCTAACCTTCTGGACAACGACCCGCGCCGGGTCAGCGACCGGATCACTGCCTACGCGCTGTATGTGGACCCGCCGCTCGGACGCGCCGGTATGACGGAAGCGGAAGCCCGCAAGACCGGCCGCAAGATCCTGATCGGCAAACGCCCCATGACCCGGGTCTCGCGCGCCGTCGAAAAAGGCGAGACGCAGGGATTCATGAAGGCCTTGATCGACGCCCAGACTCGCGAGATCCTGGGCGCGGCGATATTAGGGGTCGGAGGAGACGAGGTTATTCACTCGATTCTCGATGTCATGTACGCGAAGGCGCCCTATACGGTGATTCAAAGGGCCGTACACATTCATCCCACCGTTTCGGAGCTGATCCCGACCATGCTCGGCGAGCTCCAACCCCTGGATGGATGACTAAAAGGCCATCTCGTAATATAGATCCGTCACCCTAACGCGGCCGGTGAACTTCTTCCACTCGCCGGCATCTGCGTTCTTCGGTTTCAGCCTGTCCAGATCCGCCGTGGATTTGACCTGGTCGTCGATCCGCAGAACGCGCCCGTGAGTTTTCTCTTTGATGCGATCCACCAGGGCGGGCAGCGGCATCAGCCCCCAGCGCTTTTTCACGGCCATGGCATGGTCCACTGGAATCATGGCGACCAGGTCGTCGCTGGTCATCAGTTCGAGGCCTTTCGCCTTGAGGGTCGCGTTGTGACTTCCGTGGTGGCCCACCTTGTAGAAGATCGTCCGGGCGAGCAGGTCCGGCCCTTTCACTTCGGTTGCGCTGCCGGATTTCGGGTCTTTGAGTTCCCACTTCAGATCCTGCCAGCTCAGCCAGCTTCCCACCTGAGCGTCACCCGGGAACAACAGGATTTCGCCGGTGTCCATCAATTCGACGGCCAGCACCAGGCTGGTGTTGTTGGTCGCCGAGTCGAGTTGCAGCGCCATGGTTTCGGACGCCTCTGTCCACGCCGAATCGATCCGCCGCCACGATTGATCGCGGATCTCGCGCCCGGCAAAGATTCCGGCGTCGGTGGAATTGCCGTAGTAGCGGTTCACAAAAAACGGGACGTGCTCGGCCCGGGCCATGGGGATGGCGTACCTTCCGTCGAACGGATCGTCGATGTGATCTTCCGGAGTGGTAGCCGTGTCCGCGCCCATGCCGCGCGTGAGGGCCGAGATCAGCAGTGCCTGCGATCCGTTGGGGCCGGCGTCGAGTCCGTAGGCTTCGTTCTTGCCCGGGTTGGACTTCTTGATCAGCTTCTCGTCCCTCGGCGGTCCCAGAACCCAGAAGCGGATGCCGGGCAGTTCGGCAAGCTCGACCGGCGGTTCGCCCGGGTCGCAGAAGCGCGGCTTGTTCCCGGCTCGCTGCTTCACGTAGTTCAGCGCGTCTTCGGTGGACCCGGCCTTGGCGCCGAAAAAGCTCACCAGGCTCTCCACGCGCTGCGCGGTCTCCGCGGATCCTTGAATCGCCAGGTGGTTCACGGCCATTCGCAGGGCGTTCTCCGCAGTGCGGCGCTCCTTCCTGAGTTTGGCCGCCAGTTTATCTTTGGGATCTTCGGTCCAGGCGAGCCACACATTTTGAATCGCCAGCTTCTCGAACAGGTCCTGCACCTGGACGAAGCCCGAAATGTGATCCCAATGCTCGTGGGTTGCCACCAGCACATCGATGCGCCCGCTGGTCTCGGCGGTGATGTCGTTGAGGACCCGCTTCATCGGCGTACCCGGATCGGCGGTCCCCAGCACGACCCCGCAGTCGATCAACATGTGGAACGGCTTGCCCGCCGCTCCCGGCATGGTGAGCAGAAAGCAATCGCCGAGGCCCTGGCGGTACATCCGCACCCGCACCCGCGGCGAGGCCTTCGCGCCGGCCCGCTTGGGAGCTGTTTTCTTCACGGCAGCTTTCCTGGTGGCCATCGTCATCCTCCTCTTCACATGCCCCGGTGCAGCATGGCGAAGGGCTCGCGCTCCCCCGCCGGATCGAAATATGCCTGGCCGCCCTCTGCCGCCATTCGCTGGAACTGCTGTTCCGCCTCGATGCGGCTCGCGCTGCCGACGCGTTTTCGCACGGCGTAGCGGATGCGTTCGTTCTGCAGGTCGATCAGCAGCGTGCAGCCGCCGCGATGCGTCGTCCGTTCCCCCGTCGCCGGGTCGGTGACGACGAAGCGCTGCACCGCCTCGATTACCAGGTCCGTCATCTGCTGGCCTCGGCTGCTGATGCGGCGCGCCGGGCGGACCGAGTGAATCTCCAGCAGCGGAATTCCATCGTCCCGCAGCGGGACTTCTTCCGGTACATGGTTGCCCGCCTTGATGTAGACGCCGAGATCGGCTTCCAGCGCCTCCGCTTCCCCGGGCGTCAGGTTCTGCTGCAGCCAGGTCCAGAGCTTGAATCCGTTCGATTCCGCGAGCGAGTAAGACTTCCTGCGGTTGCTCGAGAGATTCCAGGTCAGGTCCAGGGAGCTGAGCATGTCGCGAATCCTGCCGGGTTCGAAGGTGAAATCTGGCGGCTGCCAGCGCAGGTTCTCCTCCGAGAGGTTGCGGACGCCCGACGGAAAGATTCCACGCGCGCGGAAGCCGGAGATGAATGCGGTGCGGTAGTTCAGCGCGTCTTCCGGCTCCAGGTCCATGTCGGCCGTGATCAGCGCGCGCAGGTATTCGCCGAAGGTGAGATCCACCGGCGGGCAGTAGTCGAGCGCCCGGATGCAGGCGGTCAGCACGTGCGAGGCTGTCGTGGCGGCCTCCGCGGCCATGCGGTTCACCAGGTCGATCGGGATGTCGCCGGGCGGCAGCACACCGGTTCCGCCGGTGGCCAGGCGCCGCAGGTCGGTGATCCGTGCCTCGTAGATTTCGAGAAACGCCTGGAAGATGGCGGCCAGCAGAACGGCGCCGCGGTCATGGGCCTCCGTGGCCTCCTCGTAATCGGTTGTCTTGGGCGGTTGGCCGAGTGCGCTGCGCAGCGCGCGCGACCCGCTCGACGCCTGGCCGAACTGTTGCGCCAGGTCGGCCAGCAGGTTGGTCTTGCGCAACTCGCCGCGAGTCAGGGCGATGGTGTGTTTCAGCGCCTCGGGAATGGTGAAGTGCTGAAACAGGGCGACGATGTCGGCAAAGGCTTCGTGAAAGGCGGCGATATCCGCATTGGTCTGGTCCTGGTAGTAGCGGTGCAGTCCATCCAGCAAGGCATGCGTGGTTTCGTGCGCCACCACGTCGTGCGACAGGCAGCAGAACACCAACCCGCCTGGAAGGTTGTCGCCCGCGTTACCAATGGCCGCATTGAAATACCCGAACAGCAGCGACTTCTTCGGAGGGCTGTAGTAGGCGTTGGCTTCCCGCAGCGCATGCGGGTAGATACGCAGACGCTGCACGTAATACGTGCGCAGGCTCTCGCCTTTCTTCACCGGCGGCATGTAGGGCGCCCAGAGTGCGGTCCGCCCCAGCGCCCGCTCGAACCGCCCGATGGTCGTCATAGCTACCGCGTAGACCATCTGTTGATGGAACTGCGGGATGCCCTCGGCCGGATCGAGTCCATCCGACGCCAGCAGGTGCGGATGATTCAGATCGACCGGCGCATAGCAGGCGTTCGAAGAAGGATCGACGTCCACCACCTCGAGGTATTCGCCGACCGGTCCGGGCTGCAGGTCCGGCTCCCACGGGACCTCCAGCGTGGTCTCGTTGAGCGATTCCGTGTCCACGCGCATTCCGAGCGCCGGGTCGAACGCGAACACCCGCAGACGCCGGCTGAGCGGTGCGGGCACCACCGGGGTTTCAGCTGCCGTCGGACCCAGACCGGCCGCGGCGGGAACCACCGGCCGTTCTTTCGCGGCCTGCTTCCCGAGCGCGGTCTTCAGAGCCTTGGACGCTCCCGGATCTTCGATCAAGGCTTCGAGGATCTGCCGCCGCACCGCCGGAGGGACCTCGCGCGGCGGACGGTCGGGATCGATTCCAGCGCTGACCAGCAGGTTCTGCAACTCGCCGTTCCGCGAGAGGATCTGGGCCGCCTCGATGCGCAGCATCTGTTGCGCCGCAGTGGGTTTCGCCGCTCCGAAAATCGTGCCCAGGGTCGGTTCGAGCAGCGGAATCCCCACCGAATCCTGCGGCTGCGCAGTAAGCGTGGAGGCCGCCGCCGGCACGACGTCCATCGCCAGGTTGGCCCGCAGTTTGCCCTTGCCGAAGTGCTCCCGGTCGGCCTCGGCCGCGGACGAGAACAGCGCCTGGCGCACGGCTTCCACCCGCATCCACGGCTCCGGGTACTTCTTCACCGCGGCGCGATTCTTCTGCAGCCAGCAGGCGGCTGCCGCGGCAATCTGCGGTGTGGCCGCGGAGGTGCCTGCGCCGTCGAAATCGATCAGGGCCAGGCAGGCATATTTGGCCCACGCCGTGTTGGGCGTGTACGAGGCCATTGCCGTATCCATCTTGCTGTCCGGACCGTAGGATCCGCCCATCTTCAGCGGGTCGAGGAAATCGGCGTAAGGCGATCCGTCGGACATCACGCCGCACGCCGCCAGCACGCGCCGGAACCGCGCCGGGTAGACGATGAACCGCGGAATGCGGAGCTTGCCGGGACCGAAATTGTTGCCGGCCGCCGTCACCATCGTGATTCCCGCCTCGTACGCCGCGTTGACCATGTCCGCCCACAACTGCGAACAGACGCCGCCCATGCTCATCGAGAGCACGTCCACGTTGTTCCGGATGGCGTAGTCGATCCCGCGGGCGATCGAACTGTTGGTGAACAGCACCACCGAATTCGCCACCCGCACCGGGATCACGGTCGCAAACGGCGCGCCGCCCACGATGCCGTCAGGGTCGCCGAACGGTTTGCCCTTGAACAGGCTGCCGGCCAGAATGCTGAGCGTCCCGGTTCCGTGCCCGGGGTTCTTGCCGAACCCGCCGATATCGGGATCGGAGGCGTCGTTCGGGTCCGGGTCGTCCTCCACGAAACTGTGCTGGCGGGTGTAGTCCAGAAACTTCGGAAGCACCGAATGCCCTTTGCGGTACCCGGTGTCCAGGTGCGCGATCGTGACGCGGTCATCGGGATCGGCGATCTGGGAGCGCGCTGCATCCAGCCCCGAATGCCCGGTGTCCTGGAACCAGCGCCAGTCAAAGGGCTTGGGGAAGGGAAAACGCCGGTCGGCGCATTCCGGCCGGGCGCAGGCGTCCTTCGCAGCGGTGGCGCGAAATACCCTCCCGGCGAGCCGCTCCGGCGTGTCGAACACCCACTGCTGCTCGAGATCGGGTTCGGCGAACTCCACATCCGGGCCTCCCGCAATTCCGAAACCTTTGGATTGCAGTTGGTGGCATAGGTCCCACGCATTGGTCTCGTCCATATCGGCCGGGACATCGGTCAAATGCCACTGGGACGCTCCCTCCGCCCGTTTCGCCGGAGCGGCCGCCAGAGGCTGCATCTGAAAAGGGATTTTGCCGATCCGGAAGCCGGCGCCCTCCGGTACCGGTTTCGACTTCACGAGCAGCCGCGGCCTGCGTGTCACCATGGAACGTTCCTCCTATCACCCCGGGGCTTCGCCCGAACCGATCTTCCCATCAGAATAGGCACAGGTAAATCTGAAAAGGAAGGGACGATGTTTTGCTTACCGGCGGGCTGTACTACTCTTCCGCCATGTTCTTCATCGGCGCCACCCGCGCGATGGAGTTCGGCACCGCGTTTCCGGTGATCAGCATCGCCGAGCGGTTGAACGTGATGTACTGGAATCCCCACTGGATGAACACGAGGACCCGGCTGCGGAACTCCACGATGTACATCAGGTGGATGAACAGCCAGACCAGCCACGCCGGCAATCCCGAAAGGTGAAGCCCGAAGATATTCGCTACCGCCGCGCCGCGGCCGATTACCGCCAGGTCTCCCTTGTCAAAATAGTGAAAGGGCTTCAGTTCCTTCCGCCCCTTGAGGCGCTCCACGATGGCGTGCGCCGCGTAGGCGCCGCCCTGCATCGCCACCTGGGCCACGCCGGGCAGCGGCGTACCGTCGGGCCGCCTGGCATCCGCCAGGTCCCCCACGACGAAGATTTCCGGATAACCCGGTACAGTCAAGTCGGGATTCACGCGGATCCGCCCCACGCGGTCGGTCTCCGCCCCGGTTCGATCCGCCAGGGTGCGCCCGAACGTCGTGGCCACCACGCCGCCCGCCCACAGTACGGTCTTCGCCTCCATCCGGTGGTCGTGGCCGTCGGGGGTCTGGAAGTCGACGCCGCCGGCATCCACTTCGACCACCTTCACGCCGGTTCGCACCCGCACTCCCAAGTGCGCCAGCGATCCCTCCGCCTTCCGCGAAAGGCTTTCCGGGTAGTGCGCCAGCACCCGCGGCGAGCCGTCCAGAATGATGATCCGCGCCTCCTCCGGACGGATGGAGCGGAAGTCGTCCTTCAAGGTATGGCGTGCGATTTCGCCTAGCGCTCCGGCCAGTTCCACGCCCGTCGGGCCGCCGCCTACGATCACAAAGGTCAGCCAGGCCTGCCGCAGATCCGGATCGGTCACCCTCTCGGCCGCCTCGAACGCATACAGGATCTTGTGCCGGATCGCTGTGGCCTCTTCCACGGTCTTCAGGCTCGGCGCCCATTCGCGCCACTGGTCGTTGCCGAAGTACGAGGTCTTCGACCCCGTCGCCACGATCAGCGAATCGTAGTCGAACACTCCCCCGTCGTGCAGCGTCAGGCGCCGTTGCTTAGGATCGATGTCGAGCGCTTCGCCGAGCAGCACGCGGATCGTCTTCCGCTTGCTGAGGATCGCGCGCAGCGGCGCGCTGATCTCGCCCGGCGAGAGCGATCCCGTGGCCACCTGGTAGAGCAGCGGTTGGAATAAGTGAAAGTTGCGGCGGTCGATCAGCGTGACGTCCACCGGCGCGCGCCCAAAGGACCGCGCCGCATACAGGCCGCCGAATCCGCCGCCGAGAATGATTACACGGTGCCTCGCCACAGTCGCATCCCCCGATGCCCGCTCCCTGACGGTCGCGGATTTTGTGAATGGCTTACGCTTTGATCAGGCCCAGGCCCGGGCGGTCGGGCAGAATCAGTTTGCCCTTCTCCACCAGGACCCCGTGAAACGGATCGTTGCTGATCAGGAGGTTGCCATCGAGATCGGCATAATCCACCAGCGGCGACAGGTGCGCCGCGGCCGTCACCGATACCGAGCTGGAAATCATGCACCCCAGCATGGTTTTCATCCCCAGCGCTTTGGCAATCTGTATCATGCGGTACCCTTCCAGCATCCCGCCGCTCTTGTCGAGCTTCACGTTCACGCCGTCGTACGCTTCCTTCAGCCTGGGGATGTCGGAAGCGTGCTGGCACGCCTCGTCCGCGATTACCGGGATGTGGACGCGGCTGCGCACCCAGCGCGTCTCCTCGAGCATGGCGGCGGGCATGGGCTGCTCGATGAACTCCACGCCCTGCTTCTCCAGCCAGTTGATCTTGCGGACGGCCTCTTCCTTGTCTTTCCAGCCCTCGTTGGCGTCCACCCGCAACGGCTTCTTCGTCACGCTGCGCACGGCTTCGATGGTCGGCTCATCGGTGTCCAGCCCCACCTTCACCTTGAGGATCGGATAGTCGGCCGCTTCCAGCGTCTTCTGCCTGGTCACCGCGGGCGTGTCGATGCCGATCGAGAACGTGGTCAGGGGCGCATCCTTGGGGTCGAGTCCGAAATAGCTGTACAACGGAATTCCCAGCTTCTGGCCCACCCAGTCCATCAGCGCGATATCGATCGCGGCTTTGCCGGCCCACTCGCCCTGCACGCGGTGGAACACCTCGGCCATGATCTTGTCGAACTGCATCGGGTTGGCCGCGATCAGCAGGTCGCGCACCGATTCCACGGCCTTTCTCGCGCTCTCCGCGTCTTCGTGATAGCGAACGATCGGCGCGCCCTCGCCATGTCCCGACAGGCCGTCCCGCTCATACGTGGTGTGCAGCGTGTCGCGGTATTCGCTCGACGACATCGTGGTAGTCCACGTGTGCCGCAGATTCAGGCGCACAATCTTCGCCGAGAAATTCGTCCCGGCCGCCGCGGGCGCGCCCAACGCGGCGGCCGGAACCGCCGCTGCCGTTTTCATAAAACTCCTGCGATTCATTTCACTCTCCGCGAGGCCACGAACAGCCTCGTCCAATGGGGTGTATTCAAGTCGTCGATCTGCACCATCGGTGTCTCGTGGGTAGTGGCATCGATGAACTTGCCGTCTCCGAGATACATGCCGGTATGCGTGATGTGCTTCTCCGAGCTTCCGAAATAGAGCAGGTCGCCGGGCCGCAGATCCTTCCGCTCCACCACTTCGACGCCGCTCCACTCGGCCTGCGGCTGCGCGTCGCGCGGCATGTGGATTCCGCGCTGCCGCTCCAGCATCTGGGTAAATCCCGAACAGTCGTAGCCATAGCTCGAAGTTCCACCCCACGTGTACGGCAGTCCTAGAAACCTCTTGCTGAACTCGAGCATTTCCGGAATGCTCATCGGTTTGGGGTCGAAGGCAAGGTCCCCCAACTGCGCCCAAGCCGTGCGGTCGTCCGGCAGCCGCACCTTGGCCCACTTGCCGTCCTCCGACAAGACTTCGAGCCGTGTTTCGAACGGCACCGTGATCAGCGGCGCGTGCTCGGTCACGCTGGCCTCCCGGTACAGGTGCGCGAACAGGCTGCGGACTTCCGCAACGCGGCCCCCAACCGCGTAGGTCTTCCCTGGGCGCAGTTGCCCGAGCGGCACCCAGCCCGTGTAGTCGTCCGCCGTGCGCACCCGCGCCCACCCGTCCTGCTGCTCGATCAGCCCCACATTGGCGCCGTAGATCGCCTGCGAGACCACATTCGCATCTTCACTGGCGCGCCCATACATGTTGGCTACGGGCTGCAGCACGACCGCATTGGGCAAAGCCGCCGCAAACAAAGCAGTCACCACGATTCCCGTCATCTACTATCAGCGTACCGCACCGTGTCATTCCGGCGACCGTCAGTAGCCTGCTCCGGCGTCAGGCACGGCCGGGTTGTACCTCATTGCGCTTCAACTCCTCTACACTGGTTCCCATGGAGGGCGGCTACTTCCCGATTTTGCGCGACCGTGTACGTCCGCGCGAATTCAATTCGCTGTTCCTGTTTGTGACCTCACGCTGTAATGCGCGCTGCCGCACCTGCTTCTATTTCGACAAACTGAATAGCCGCGACGACCTGACGTTCGACCAGATCGCCCGCATCTCCGAAACCGCGCCGCCCTTCCGCAAGTTGTGGATCTCCGGCGGCGAGCCGTTTCTGCGGGAAGAACTCGCCGAGATCATCACTCTATTTGTCCGGCGCAACGGCGTGCGGAACGTGAATCTCCCCACCAACGGCCTGCTTCCGGAGAAGATGTTTCCGGCCGTGGACCGCATGCTCGAGCAGTGTCCGGAAACCGCCATCGACCTGAACTTCTCGCTCGACGGCCTGGAACATACGCACGATTCGATCCGCGGCGTTCCCCGCAATTTCGAGCGTACCCTGGCTTCGATGGAAGAGGCCGGGCGGCGCTACCGCGGCAACCCGCGACTGCGGCGCAACGTGCTCACCGTGATCACGCGGGAAAACCGGGACGAGGTCGAGGCTCTGGCGGCACGCCTGGCCGAAACCACCGACATCGACGGCCACTACTTCGAAACGATTCGCGGCCAGGCCCCCGACCCTTCCCTGAAACAATTGACCCGCGAATCGGTGGCCGATCTCCACGGTCGCCTGATGCCTTTCCACCGCCGCTACGCGAAGAAGCTGTTCGCGCGTCTGGCTCCCGGGATTCGCCAGGTGGCGGCCCTCTGGTACCTGGGCAACCTTCGTTTCCACTACGACTTGCACGAGCAGTGCCTGGAATCGCCCCGAGCCTGGCCCATGCCCTGCACGGCGGGCGAAACCTCCATCGTCATCGACCACAATGGCCGCTTCCGCGCCTGCGAAATGCGCGGCATCGTCGGCGATCTGCACGATTTCGACTTCGACATCCGCCGGGCGCTGGCGTCGGACGCGATGCGCGGCGAAGTCGCGGCCATTCCCGGGGCGAACTGCTGGTGCACGCACAGTTGCTTCATCCAGGACAGCTCGAAATTCTCTCCCGGTGTGCAACTCTGGAGAATCCCTCTGGCCGGGTTGCGCGTCAAATAGCCAAACCCGGTAAAATGAAACCAGATGCCCAATAAATTCGACATTTTCGGCACCGCCGCCTCGATCGCCAAGGGGATGGGAGTCACGTTCAAAGAGATGATGTCCCCCACGGTGACCGAATATTATCCCGACGAGCCGCCGAAATTCGAAGAGCGCTTCCGGGGCGTCCACGTTCTCCAGCGCGATGAGAACGGCCTTGAAAAGTGCGTTGCCTGCTTCCTGTGCGCCGCCGCCTGCCCCTCCAACTGCATCTACATCGAGGCGGCCGAGAACACGGAGAAGGTTCGTATTTCCGGCGGCGAGCGCTACGCCCGGGTTTACAACATCGACTACAACCGCTGCATTTTCTGCGGATACTGCGTCGAGGCCTGCCCCACCGACGCCATCACTCACGGCCACGGGTTCGAGGCTGCCAGCTTCAATACTTCCACGTTGATCAAACGGAAAGAGGACATGCTCGCTCCCGTTCCGCCCGGCGCGAAGCCGCCGGTAGTCGGCACTGAAGAAGTGGCCGCGCACTAGCGCTGCATGTTTCGAGCCATCAAAGAGCAGATCGAGACCATCTTCCGGGAAGATCCGGCGGCCAAGAGTGTCATCGAAATCGTCACCTGCTACCCCGGATTCCACGCGATCCTCCTGCACCGCCTGGCGCACAAACTATACTGCTGGCATGTGCCGCTGCTGCCGCGCCTCGTCTCGCAGTTCAGCCGCTTTCTGACGCAGATCGAGATCCACCCCGGCGCCACCATCGGGCGGCGCTTTTTCATCGACCACGGTTCCGGGGTGGTGATCGGCGAGACAGCCGAGATCGGCGACGACGTTCTGCTCTACCAGGGCGTCACGCTGGGCGGCACCGGTAACGAGCGAGGCAAGCGCCATCCCACGCTCGGCAACCAGGTGGTCGTCGGCACCGGCGCGAAAGTGCTGGGTAATATCCGGATCGGCGACAACGTGAAGATTGGAGCCGGCTCGGTGGTGGTGCACCAGGTCCCGGACAACTCGACCGTGGTGGGCATCCCCGGCCGGGTGGTCCGTGTGCGTTCCGAGGGAACCTTGGAACACGGCCGCCTGCCCGACCCCGAAGGCCAGGCGATCGACGACCTGGCTCGTCGCGTCGCCGAACTGGAAGCCGCTCTCAACAAACTGCTGGTCTCCGACCGGCACCGCTGAAGAGCGCCGTTTTCCCCTCGATCGAATGCGGGACGTCGTATACACTATTCACATGACCCGCAGACTCCTGATCCTCTTCACTTTGCTGGCCGCCTTCGCGTTTGCGCAGGGCCCGGTTTATGAACTTCGCACGTACACCTGCTACGAAGGGAAACTGGATGCCCTGAAGGCGCGCTTCCGCGACCATACAATCGAGATCTTCAACCACCACCACATGAAAAGCATCGGCTACTGGATTCCCCAGGACGACCGGTCCAAGACCACGCTGATCTACATCCTGGAGCATCCCAGCCTGGAAGCCGCCAAGGCGAACTGGGCCGCTTTCCGCAACGATCCAGAGTGGAAGAAGGTCGCGGCCGAATCCGAAGCCAACGGCAAAATCGTCCAGCATGTGGATTCGGTGTTCATGGAATCCGACCGATTTCTCTCCCTTGAAATAACCGTGAACGTCGCACGCCAGGCGCACATGCGCCTCCTGGTCGAGCAGTTGCACACCCTGGAAGCCCGCCTCCGCCAGGGTGGCGGACCTTCGCGCATCGACCGCCAGCACCGCGCCGGCAAGATGACCGCGCGCGAGCGCATCGAGGGTCTGCTCGATGCGGGTTCCCCCTTCCTGGAAATCGGCCTGCTCATCGCCTACGACCGCTATGAAGGGCAGGCTCCCGCCGCCGGCGTCGTCACGGGCCTCGGCAGGATCGAAGGCCGGCCCGCCGTCGTTGTGGCCAATGACGCCACCGTGAAGGCCGGGTCCTGGTGGCCGGAGACCATCACGAAGATTCTGCGCGCGCAGGAGATCGCCATGCGCAATCACCTGCCGATCGTCTACCTGGTGGATTCGGCGGGCGTCAATCTCCCATACCAGGACGGCATCTTCCCGGGCCAGTACGGCGCCGGACGCATCTTCTATTACAACTCGCTCATGCGGCGGAAGCTGCGGATTCCGCAGATCGCCGCGGTGATGGGCCCGTGCATCGCCGGCGGCGCGTACCTCCCGGCGCTCAGCGACGTAATCATCATGGTGGAGGGCACCAGTTTCATGGGGCTGGGCGGCCCCAACCTGGTGAAGGGCGCGACCGGACAGGTGATCGATGCCGAGTCGCTCGGCGGCGCGCGCCTGCACACGGCGTCGAGCGGCGTGGCGCACTACATGGCGAACGACGATGCCGATTGCCTCGCCCGCATCCGGCAGCGATTCCGCGCGCTTCCCGCCGCTCGTCCGGCCTCACAGGCGTCCGAGCCCGCGCGGAGCATCGCCGATATCTATGGCGTTCTCCCGGACGATCACCGCCTGCCCTACGAAGTGGAAGAGATCCTCCTGCGCATCTTCGACGCCGGCGACTATTCCGAATTCCAACCCGAGTACGCCCCGGAGATGCTTTGCGCCAATGCGCGCCTGTCGGGGATCCCGGTGTCCATCATTGCCAACCGGCGGGGCTTCCTCAAAGCCGAAGGCCGCCCGCGCATCGGCGGCATCGTCTACACCGAATCCGCGCGCAAGGTGGCGTATTTCGTCGAGACCAGCGAGCGGCTGGGACAGCCGCTGATCTACATCCAGGATGTCTCGGGCTTCATGGTCGGGCCGGAGGCGGAACGCGAAGGCATCATTCGCGCGGGCGCCGAAATGGTCGAGACCATGTCGTGCGCGTCCGTGCCGAAGATCGTCCTTACGGTCAACCATGCGAGCGGCGCCGGATACTATGCCATGGCCGGCCAGGGGTTCGACCCCAATTTCACCTTCAGTTGGCCGACGGCGCGCATCGGCGTGATGGAGGGCGATTCCGCGGTGATGGCACTCTATTCGGCCGAACTCGAGAAGTACAAGGGCGGGCCGCTGCCCGAAGACCTGCGCGAATCCGTGGAGCGAACGCGCGCCGATTACGAGCGCTGGCTCGATGCCAAATACGCCGCGGCCCGCGGCCACTGCGACGCGGTGATCGACCCCGTCGATACTCGCAAGGTGCTATCGTTCGCGCTGGAGGCCTGCCGGTGATACGCATCGCCAACGGCCAGGGGTTTTGGGGCGACTGGCTGGAAGCGCCGGTCCGCCTGGTGGAACAGGGACCCATCGACTACCTGGCGCTCGACTACCTGGCCGAGATCACCATGTCGATCCTGCAGAAGCAGAAGCAGGCCGACCCGGACCTCGGCTACGCGCGCGATTTTCCGCCCCTGGTGGCGCGCATTGCGAGGCACATCCGCGAGCGCGGAGTGAAAATCATTGCGAATGCCGGAGGCGTCAACCCGGTGGCCTGCGCGCGGGAGGTGGTGCGGCTCGCTCCGGGCCTGAAGGTGGCGGTGGTGCTGGGCGACGATGTTTACCCGCGCCTCGACGAATTCCTGGCCAAGGGCTACGAGATGCGCGACATGGACACGGGCGAACCGCTCTCGGCCATCCGCGGCCGCATTCAGAGCGCCAACGCCTACATCGGCGCGTTCCCGCTGGCCGAAGCGCTCGCGACGGGCGCCCATGTGGTGATCGCCGGCCGTTCCACCGACACCGCGCTCACCCTCGCCCCCATGATTCACCGCTACGGGTGGGGCCCGGAGGATTACGATAAGCTCGCCGCGGGGACCATCGCCGGCCATATCATCGAGTGCGGCGCGCAGTGTACCGGCGGCAACTGCCAGGTCGACTGGCAGACCATTCCCGATATGGCGGGCATCGGCTACCCGATCGTCGAGGCGGAACCCGACGGCACGTTCGCCGTCACCAAGCACCCGGCCGCGGGCGGGCGCGTCAACGTCCACACGGTGAAAGAGCAACTGCTGTACGAATTGGGAGATCCGAAGAATTACATCACACCCGATTGCGTCGCGGATTTCACCAGCATCCGCCTGGCGGATGCCGGCCCCGGCCGTGTACGCGTGAGCGGTATCCGCGGCGGCAAGCGGCCGCCATCGCTGAAGCTTTCGATCAGCTACGCCAACGGCTGGAAAGCCACCGGCACGCTGGTCTATTCCTGGCCGCAGGCGCTAGAGAAGGCGCGCGCAGCCGACCGCATCGTGCGCGAACGGCTTCACAATCTGGGCCTCTCGTTCGAGGAGATCTACACCGAGTTCTTCGGGGTTAACGCCTGCCACGGGCCGGCGGCGCCCCCAAATCCCGATCCGCCGGAGGTACAGGTGCGGATCGGTGTGCGGGGCCAGGACAAGAAGGCCGTGGACCGCTTCACGCGGGAATTGATCCCGCTGGTGCTCAACGGTCCGCCCGGCGCCACGGGTTTCGGCGAGGGCCGCCCGCCCGTGCGCGAGATCGTGGCGTACTGGTCGGCGCTGGTGCCTCGGGAAGAGATCGTCACCAAGGTCGAGGTAGTGGGGTAGCCGCTTCTTACCTGGTTGTCCGGGTCATCTCCTCCGCCTTCGGCATCTCCCGCCGCGGCAGCATCTCCTTGCGGTTGGCCGCTTCGTAGACCACCGTCGCAATCACGGCCGAAGCCTGCATCAGGTCGGGGGCGATGGCGTGGTCGTAGACGTCCATGTCGGAGTGGTGCGTGATGGTCCCGTAGTCCAAGGGGTCCTGGATGAACTGGAAGCCGGGCAGGCCAACGGCCGCGAAGGAGAGGTGGTCCGTGCCGCCCGTATTGCGAATCGAAATGGTCGTCACCCCCAGATCGCGGAAGGGCGCCAGCCACGATTCGAACACCGGCCGCATGGGCTCGCTCCCCTGCAGGTAGACGCCGCGGATCTTGCCGCTGCCGTTATCCAGGTTGAAATATCCGGAGAGCTTCCCGTACTCTGCCGTAACCTTCATCGTCTTGGGATCCGCGAAGTGCTCTTTGACGTAAGCGCGCGAGCCGAAGAGTCCCTCCTCCTCGCCGCCCCACAGCGCGATGCGCACGGTGCGGTCGAGCTTGAGGTGGAGCGTCTCGAGGATCCGCATCACCTCCATCATCACCGCGCTGCCTGCCCCGTTGTCGGTGGCGCCTGTGCCCGAGTGCCAGGAATCGAAATGCCCGCCGATCATCACCACCTCGTCCTTTTTCGCTCCGCCCGGAATCTCGCCGATGATGTTCATCCCGTCCGTGTCATGGTCGGAAACCTCGGCTTTCAGGTTCAGCCGCACCTCGACCGGCAGTTTCTTCTCCACAGCCCGCGCGATCCGGTCGTACTGCTCGGCCGTGACGACGAACGTGGGCGGCGCCATCGTGCCGGCGCTCTTGAAACTGCCGGCGGCCTCGGCAAACAGCAGGCCTTCGTGGGCGCGCTGGTCTTCCAGAAGCACGCCCGCCACACCTTCCTTCGCCAGGAAGCGCGCGCGATCGGCCACCGCCTGGTCGTACAGATCGTACAACTGCTCCATCAGCGAGTTGGGCAGGCTTGAGAAGAACTTGCCGAGGTCCTCGGCGTTCTCCGGCCAATCCAGCTCATCGAGGGTCTTGGCCGTGAGCTTGGCGGCCGGCTCCGGCGCCATGGCGAGGTCGGAAAGCTCGGCCGCGGTGTACCTGCGGAACTGCGGCTTAGTCTGCGGCTCCGGAACGCGCGGCGCGCTCAATAGAACGATCTTGCCCCGCAGCTTGCCGCTCCACTTCGCCTGGTATTCCTTCATGGCTTCGGCATACTTTTTCGGACCGTCGCGAAACGACGCCGAAAGCGGCGCCAGGACCGGATCGCCAGTCACGGGACCGCTGGTCGCCGAACTCCATGCCAGCGGCACTGCGGTCAGTTCCTGATAGCGCGGTTCCAGCAACTCCACCGAGGACTGCTGCAGGGTCCAGTTGCGGCCGCCCGGCGCCCACTTCTCCAGGTGGACGTTTTCGAGGCCCATGCCCTTCAATTCCGCGACGGCCCAGTTGGCCGCGTCCTGGAAGCCGCTGGACCAGGTCAGGCGCGGTCCATGTACCTCGGTCATCTGATAGAGATGGTCCATCACCTTCGAGTGGTCGAAGGCCTCCGTCTTGATCCGGTCGACGACCCCTAGGTCGGCGCGCTCCTGGGCCAGGCCCGGCAGCGCGAACAACAGAAGCAGCGTGGCAAGTCGCATTCCTGAAGTATAGGCCGAACCGCCGCGGATTACTGCCAGTGGAGGGCTACATTCGGGTCGATCCGCATCGCGCGCCGGGCCGGCACGTAGCAGGCCACCGCCGCGATCGCCGCCAGGAAGAGCGCGCCGCCTCCGAACACCAGCGGGTCGGTCGCACTGACATCGACCAGCGCGCCCGAAACCAGCCGGGTTACGGCCAGCGCCGCCGCGATCCCGATCGCCAGGCCGGCCAGCGTCATCAGCATGCCCTGCCGCAGCACCATCAGCAGCACATCGCGCGACTTGGCCCCGAGCGCCATGCGGATGCCGATCTCCTGCGTGCGCTGCGTGATTGCGTACGCCATCACGCTATAGAGGCCGGCCGCCGCCATCACCAGCGCGATCAGGCCGAGCACACCCAACAGCGAAGCTGCCACTTTCTGCGGGAATAGCGACGCCCCGATGAATTCGCTGAGCGGCATGGCGTCGAACACGCCCACCGCCGGGTCCATGGCCATCACCTCGCGCCGCAGCAGGCCCGCCGCGCGTGCCGGGTCGCCGGCCACCTTCAGGTAAAACGCGATCTCCAGATCGGCCCGGTACACCTGGCGGAACGGCACATAGAAATAGGGCTGCGGCCGCTCGTTCATGGCGTGATATTTGCTGTCCGCCGCCACGCCCACCACCGTAAACCACTTGCCCCAACCGTGCACCCGCCGCCCGATGGCGTTTCCATTGCGGATGAAGCGCCGCACGAACGCCTGGCTCACGATCATCACCGGATTGGATTTCAGGTCGTCCTGCTCGGTGAAATCGCGCCCCTGCTGCAAACGAATGTGCATCAGGTCGAAATATCCCGGGGCCACCACGTTGCGGTAGATCTTCATGTTTTCCGCCGGGCCGGGCACGTATCCTTCGATTTGCAGGTCCTCCCAGGGGCCGGGCTCGAAGCCCAGCGGCACCGCGTCGGCATAGGTCGCAGCGGTTACTCCGGGCTGCGAATCCAGACGGTCCCGCAGCCGCCGGCAGAAGAGCTGGCGATCCGGGACCGAGTATCCGGCCGTCGCCAGGTAGAGGTGCGACACCAGCACGTGCTGCGGCTCAAATCCGGGGTTGATCTTCCGCGCCACTTCGAAGCTGCGGGCGAACAGCCCGGCTCCGACGATCGCCACCAGAGCCAGGGCCACTTCGGATGCCACCAGCAACCCGCGCATCCTCTGCGAGGCCGCTCCCGAAGTGCCGCTGCGGCCCCCTTCGGCAAGTGCGCGGCTCAGGTCGGTACGTCCCGTCTGCCAGGCCGGCGCCAGCCCCGAAAGCACGCAAGCCGCCACGCAGGCGAGCGTGGTGAACAAAAGGATGTCGCCATTCATGCGAATGTGCAGGATGATCGGAAACGCAGTCGGAGGCAGCAGGTATCCCAGGGCATCGCCCATCCACAGCGCCAGCGGAATCGCTACTGCACCGCCCGCCAGCGCCAGCAACAGGCTCTCCGTCAGCAACTGCCGCGCCAGGCGCAGCCGCGGCGCGCCCAGCGCCATGCGCAGCCCGAACTCCTTGCTCCGGGCGGTAGACCGTGCCAGCAGCAGGTTGGCCACATTCGCGCAGACAATCAGCAGCACCAGGCCGCATACCACCATCAGAATCTGCAGGGGCCAGAGCAGAAGACTCTGCGTCCCGAAGTGAGCCTTCCAGACCGGCAGCACCGTGGCGCTGATTCCCTTGTTGGTACCGGGATGGGCTTTCGCCAACTCCCCGCCAACAGCCGCGATCTCGGTCCGCGCCCGCGCCATGGTCACTCCCGGCTTCAGCCGGGCGATCGCCAGAAAGCTCCGCGTCTGCCGGTCTTTCATCATCCAATCCGGCATCAGGTTGAGCTGCGTCCCCATCATGGCTGGAACCCAGATCTCGAATGCCAGTCCCGGCATGGTGCCACGGAATTCCTGGGGCGCCACCCCGATTACCGTCAGTTGCTGGCGATTCACGCGAATCGTGCGGCCGATGACGCCGCGATCGCCGTTGAACTGCCGCTGCCAGAGGCCATAGCTGAGGACCGCCACCGGATATCCGCCCTGCCGGTCGCCGTATTCGTCCGGCGAAAAGACGCGGCCCATCGCCGCTTTCACCCCGAGGACTGCAAAATAGTTGCCCGAAACCAGTTCGCCCCAGACCCGCTCGACGCGCTCGCCGTCGCCCAGGCTCAAAGCCCGCGGTTGGGCGACCGCCAGTCCGTCCAGCAACGTCAGGTGGTCGCGGTAGTCGCGGTAATCTTCGTACGAGGTCGCTACGAACTCGCCGCTCGGCGCCAGGGTCTCGAAAGACGCCAGCGACCCGCCGTCCGCCACCCCCGGAATCGGCCGCAGCAGCACACCGTCGATCCAGCTAAAGACGGTGGTATTGGCCGCAATCCCGATCGCCAGCGTGAGCACCGCCACCAGGGTAAAGGCCGGGCTCTTGAGAGAAACGCGAACTGCGTAACGAAGGTCCTGGACTATTCCGCGCACCCGAATTCCTCCTGAAAAGAGAGATCGAAGTCTGCTTTATTGCAATCCGGCTGCCACGTTTCAGAGCCAGGGTGTAAGCCAAATAGCCCGCGCGACTGTTCGCGAGTGGGACGGAGCGGACAGTCCTACTTCGGATCGATCGTGGCCTCGATCAATTCCAGCCGGCGCTTGGGCGTCTCGCCGTCTACCTCTTCCTTATCGAAGGCATCCAGCACCTCCATGCCCTCGATGACCCGGCCGAACGCGGAGTACTTGCCGTCCAGGTGCGGCGCGTCTCCCAACATCAGGAAGAAGGACGTGGTCGCGGAATCCGGGTCATCCCCGCGCGCCATGGAGACGATCCCCCGCACGTGCTTTACGTCCGTGCGGAATTCGCCCTTGAGCGGGTGCACCCAGCGATCTGCCGGATGCGCCGGCCCGCTGGCGCGCGTGTCCGGCATTCCACCCTGCGCCACGAACCCCTTGATCAGTCGGTGGAAGGCCGTGCCGTTGTACCATCCGGTTTCGGTCAGCATCAGGAAATTGCGCACGTGGTTGGGCGCCCAGTCCGGCTCCATCTGGATCTTGAGGGTCCCCAGCGTCGTCTTCATCGTGACCGTCCGGCGCAGTTCCTCCAGCGTGGCGTTCAGGAAGGGCTCCACCTTCTTCTTTTCGATGGTCACTTTGACGATCCGCACCGGCTTTACGGTGACGCCCTGGGCGTCCACCGGGACCTGCGAGATCTTCTCCACCACGTCCATACCCTCGGTCACCCGGCCAAATGCGGAGTATTGTCCGTCGAGCGGCGGCTGCGGATAGACGCACACGAAAAACTGGGCTCCGTCGCTATCTTTCTTGTTCGGGATCCGCACGGTCGAGACCACGCCGCGCTCGTGCTTGAGGTCGCTGATCTCCGCCGGCAGAAGGTTGAGCCCGCCGCTTCCCCATAGGTTGCGCGGGGTTTTAGGGTCTTTCAGCAGGGGGTCGCCGCCCTGAATCATACCGTTCGCCACCACGCGGAAAAAGGCGCTGCCGTCGTAATAGCCCTGACGCGCCAGTTTAAGGAACTGTTCGACGTGCCTGGGCGCCTTCTCCGGCGCAAACTCGAAGCGGAACGAGCCCATTTCCGTCGTGACCACCGCCTCCACCTCTCCCGGTGGTAGCGCCTGCCCTGCCAGGGGGAGCACCATTAATGCGATCAACCAAAACCGCCGCATGCGACTTATCGTATCGCCTTGCGCGGCGCCGGAGGCGTGATGAAAAACAGCGGCGTCAGGAAATAGATGGCAAAGGCCGCATAGACATTCACCCAGGCGCTGGCTGCTCCAACGAGGTAGGACAGGGGTCCGACGAACGACTTGGCGACGATGTGCGGATCCTCGGTTCCCTGCAACTCGGGCTTCATGAGATGCCTCAGCACGTAAAGCTGCAGAACGATAAAAAGCACCGTATTGAGGGCCATCACCACGCCGAAGAAGGTCACTGCCAGCGGGTTCTCCGGGTACTCTCCCATCAGGGCGGTCGGGAACGGCACGAAGGATTGGAACATCAGAAAGATGGAATTCAGCCACACCATGGCATAGTTGGCGTACCGCGCCTGCCCGAGCACGTGATGGTGGTTCAGCCAGAACTTGCAGACGATAATGAAGCTGATCAGCCAGCTCAGAAATTTCGGGACTTGATCCAACAACTGGCGTCGCAATTCGCCGGCGCTGGCATGGTCGGCCAGCGAGGGCACCTTCAATTCCAGCACCAGCAGCGTGGCCACGATGGCGAACACGCCGTCGCTGAAGGCCTCGATGCGTCCCAGTCTCAATTCTCCTTGGGAAAAACGGCGCAGCAGTCGCATAGTCGGTCGAGCTCAGACTATTGTAAACGGGCAAGCGCCAGGCCATCCCGGGCGCACCGGCTTACAGCCTGCTGAAGAGCGAACTCGATCAGGTCCTCGCTCATTAGGAGCCTGGACGGCTCCGTACCATAACGTCCAGCGGTAACGCTCTCCTAACTTCCAGGGGAACCTGCGCTTGCGCCGATCCATTTCGCCGGCGCCGAACTCCTTGCTGGACAACGCGCTGGCGTGGCCGCGCGGGTCGCAATGCGTGCGGCGCCGGGCGATGCGGGAAATCCTTGGGTAGCAATCCAGTGTCCTAGAACCTCCAGTCTTTCAAGTACTTGGAACAGCAAAGAGCCGCTGCTACGATCCAATTGACTCCAGGCCATCAGGCGGGGTCTCAAAATCGGCCCGGCGCGGCCGGCTACTCGGGTTCTTCAAGGAATCGACCAGTATGTGGCGTGTGGTTTACCTGCTGTTCTGCTTGCTGCCGTTGTCTTTCGCGGCGCGGGCGAACACCATTTCCTACTCGTTTTCGTATATCAGTAACGACCTGCAGCACCAGGCCACCGCAGAGCTGGTGGCCATCGACAACGGCAACGGCACCTTCACCGCGATCTCCGGCAGTGGGTTCTACGACACCTACGCCATCACCTTGATTCCCAATCCCACTGCCCCCAGCGCGTCATACAGCCCGTCCGGCTACTTCTATTACGACGATCTGATCGTTCCGAACCAGATTCCGGTGGTCACGAACCCGGGTCTGCTGTTTTCGATCAGCGATAATGGTTCCACCGAGCTGAATATCTTTTCCGAGGGCTCGCTCTACATTGCGTATCTGAATAACGGATCGAATGGCAACGGCTCATTCGCCGTGACCGAAACGCCGGAGCCGGCAACGATACCGTTGACGCTGACCGGCATCCTGGGAATGGCCCTCTTTATTCTTCGCAGGCGGACCAGATCATGCGAATCCGTTCCAACTCCTCCGGAGTCATCAGGGCAGTAGAAGCGAGCAACTGGCAGAACCGTTGACGCTGGTGCCGCAGATCGAACACACAGACGAAACCGATCATGAACACGATCGAAAATAACGCGGCGTAATGTGACATCGTCTATCTCCTGGCGAAGGTCGCGGACGGCTGATCGATTCACCGAAACGTTTTCCGCAGGCGGTGTCGTTGGAGCGCTTTCGGCGTGCCTACCCCACCCAGCCTGGCCGGGACCTATTTCTGTAAGGGAGATTATGGCCCGTTCGCTGTTTTATTTGCAGTCCCGAAAATGTATGAATCTTCGGTACTGAATAAGAATGGTACGTTTAGGGGAGAGGATGGATATCGGAAGTTAACAGGCCAGCCCCGCTTATCGGGGGCATTCTCTTCGGCTCTTGCGATGCGAGAGGGCAATCAGTGCGAGGCCGAGACAACACAACACTGCGGAGCCGGTTTCGGGAACGGCTGTGGCGCTGAAACTGATCTGGGCGTTATCGAGAGTTGCTCCCGACACGTGGTCCTTGACAGTGACGGCTCGCAAATCGAACGATGCCCAGCTGGCCGCCCAAGTCGATTCTGGCGCA
The DNA here is from genome assembly GCA_963778675.1 of Bryobacterales bacterium. Lineage (GTDB taxonomy): Bacteria > Acidobacteriota > Terriglobia > Bryobacterales > Bryobacteraceae > CAWCDJ01. The sequence goes on along the minus strand of CAVZVI010000011.1, from coordinate 342,625 downwards.
AGCTGATTCCACAGCAAGTCCGAAAACTCCAGGCTGTAAGGGACTTGCGTGTAACTCGGAACGTTGAGAACGGCAGTTGGATCAGGAGCCGGGACACCGTTGACGGTCATCGAGCAGTCGGAAGGACACTGGACAGTATCGAACGCGAGGTCCACGGTTGAAGAAGGGGCTGTGATGTAGAAGAAGCCACTAGCCATGAAATGGAGGTATACCTCAGCATACATATCATGGTGGGGGTAGGAATATACATCATCTGAGTTCGCCGCGCCATAATCAAACTCGCCATAGACATCATTTCCGGTGCCGTTCAACCATGCTTCCGCCGTTGCGCCGTAACTGCTGTAACAGTCAAGGTAGGCCGAAACAGACGGCCCGGGATCGGTCGTCGAGTCGCTGCAGGAATCCCCAGGGCCTGGCAAGTAGTCAACCCATTCATACACTGAGGACTGTACTGAACCAGACAATGTTGCCGAGTCCGCCCTGGGGACGAGCAATCCACTGCATACCGAGGCCGCCAGCAAAGCTGCGTATTTCGGCACGATCCGTTTCATTTGTCAGGACTCCTGGGCGAAAGAGCCAGCGCCAGGAGCTTACCTCAGCCGGTCATCGAAAGCAATCAGGGAATCCTGCTGAGATGTTTGAACTATCACCGGCGTTGAGTGCCAGTTACTACGGTACGACCAAAGAACCCGGGGAAATAGATACCGGACGAACGTGCTGGGCGATACGAAACCGTCTCTGGCCTCACAAATGGATCTGATAATCTTTGTCGATACGGGGAGGGGCGGGAAATGGCACCCGGACGGGATGAGCAGGAGCTTTTTCACGCGTGCCTTGAAATGTCTCCACTGGAGCGGGCCGAGTATCTCGACACAGCCTGCCAAGGAGACCAACGCCTTCGCGACCGCCTGGACCGTCTCCTCGCCGCCCACGACCAGGCCACCGGCCTCACTTTGAACCCCCTGGCATCAGTGCTCGAAACGTTTCCGGCAGCGATCGGACCGTATCAGATTACGGGTGTTCTGGGTGAGGGCGGGATGGGTATGGTCTACGAGGCTGAGCAAACGGAGCCCCTGTGCCGCAGCGTCGCATTGAAGGTTGTCAAGACGGGCATGGACAGCCGCCAGGTGATTGCCAGATTCCTTGTGGAGCGCCAGGCCCTCGCGGCGATGGACCATCCTTACATTGCCAAGGTGTTTGACGCCGGCCATACGCCTTCCGGCCTGCCGTACTTCGTAATGGAACGGGTGCGAGGGGTACCGATCGGCGACTACTGCCGCGAGCACCGCTTGACGCTTCGCCAGAAGATCGAGTTGTTCGTGCGGGTCTGCCAGGCTGTCCAACACGCGCACCAGAAAGGCGTCATCCACCGCGATCTGAAGCCGTCCAACGTCCTGATCATCTCCGACTCCACGCCGCCGATACCGAAAATCATCGACTTCGGCATTGCGAAAGCCGTGCAAACCGATCCGGGTGATACGCCGGCCGCTCTGACGCGCCCCGAGCAGGCCATGGGAACTCCCGCGTACATGAGTCCCGAACAGGCTGCCCGCGGCAATGTCGATATCGACACCCGCACGGATGTGTATTCTCTCGGGGTGATTCTGTATGAGTTGCTGACCGGGGCGCTACCCGCCGCGCCCGTCGGCCCGAATTACGCTGAGTTTCTGGCGGCGCTGGCGCGCGGCGAACTGGAAGCGCCCCGGCCGGGTGCGCTCCGCCGGGAGCTCGAAGGCGATCTCGATTGGATCGTGACCAAAGCTCTCGAAGCCGACCGCGAGCGCCGCTACGATACCCCGGTCGCGCTCGCTCAGGATCTGGAGCGCTACCTCCACGGACACCCCGTTACAGCCCGTCCGCCGACGCTCCGATACCGGGCGGGCAAATTCGTGCGCCGGTACCGCGTCCAGGTGGCCGCCGCCTCGCTCGCCGGATTGGCCCTCGTATCGGGCGCGATCGCGGCTGGTGTCGGCGTTGTGCGTGCGACCCGCGCCGAATCGGTTGCAAGGCGAGAGGCCGTCACCTCGGAGAGAGTTTCCGAGTTTCTGCAGAACCTGTTCATGCTCTCTGATCCAAACCGCGCACCCGGCAGTCCGCTCACCGTTTCCGAAATTCTCGACCGGGGCGCCAGCAAAATCGAGACCGAATTGCGCGGGGAGCCGCGAGCGCAGGCCCGGCTCCTCACCACTCTCGGCCATGTGTACGAGTCCATTGGGAAGTATCGCGAATCCAAGGCCCTGGGGGAGAGAGCGCTTGCCGTTCACCAAGCGGCCGGACTCCAGGATGACCTCGAGACCGCCAAAACACTGGTGAATCTCGGCCGTGTGAACCAACGGATGGGCGAGTTCGAGGCAGCGGGGAAGGCGCTGGACCGAGCGCTGAATATCCGGACTCGCGTACTCGGCGAAAACGTCATCGAACTCGGCGAGGTTCTGAACCTCCAGGGCGGGTTGTTCGATCAGATGGGGAAGTATTCCGAGGCGATCGCCGCCCACCGGCGCGCCCTGGCGATACAGGAGCGGGTCGAAGGGACGGACAGCGCCGCTACCTATAACAGTTGGCGCGGTCTGGGGATGGTGCAGGATGTTCAGGGCGAGCGGGATGCCGCATTGAAATCGTTCCAGCGCGCGCTGGCGATCGCCGAAAAGAGATATGGTGACAACCACCCCGTGGTCGCCGATGCGGCCAACAACGTCGGGTTGGCCTTTCTTCACTTGAAGAGACTCGAAGAAGCCCAGGAGTATTACCAGCGCGCTCTCAAAATACGGCGGCGAGTGCTCGGGCGTGAAGACCCGAGTATCGCCTTTACCGATCGAGGTTTGGCGCGTGTGCTGATGGAGCAGGGAAGGCTCGAGGAGGCCGTGCCTCTTTACGAAGAGGCTGTCCGCATTCATGACGCAGCATTCGGGCCGGGCAATGTTCGTAGCGGTGAGACACTGGGAAGCCTTGGTCTGCTCGAAATGCGACTTGGTAGATACGAACAGGGCCAGCGCCTGGTCGACCGCGCTGGAAAGATCCTGGAGCGGTTCTACGGACCGAGCCACTCGGAGACGATCAAGCTTCACCGGAGCGTCGCCTCCGTCCTGATCAAGGCCAAACGGTATGACGCCGCCGTGCCCCACCTGCGGGCGGTCGTGCTGTTGCGGGACGTCCCGCCCAGGCTGGCGATCGATCTGAACGAAAGCACCTTCGATCCGATGCGAAACAGGCCGTCTTTTCAGGCCCTGGTGAGGGAGGCAGCGGGCGGCGCGGCGCCCCGCTGAGGCGGAACGATGGAAACCTCCGAATGGCTGCACCTTCTCGAAAGCTCCCGATGCCGCGAGGCCGGCGCGTTCGAGTCGCTTGTGGCCGCGGCTTATGGTGAACTCCGCCGCATGGCCGGCTCCATGATGCACTACCGGAACGGCGCCACCCTGCAGCCGACTGCGCTCGTCAACGAAGCCTACCTGCGGCTGGCAAGCGGCGACACGCGCTGGGAGAACAAGGCGCATTTCTTCGGGGCCGCGGCCCGCGCGATGCGCCAGGTGCTCGCCGGCTATGCTCGCGAGCGCGCGGCCGGGAAGCGCGGGGGCGAAGCGGTCCGCGTCACTTTCGACGACCTTTGCGTCCAGACCCCTGAGCCGTCGGCCGACGTCCTTGCCCTGGACGAAGCGCTCGACGCACTTTCGCGGGTGAATGAACGCTTCACCCAGGTCGTCGAATTGCGTTACTTCGCCGGCTCCAGCCTCGAAGAGATCGCGGAAGTCACCGGACGCTCCCTGGCCACAGTCAAGCGCGACTGGCTCTACGCCCGCGCCTGGCTCTACGACTACATGAAGACCGGGAAATCAGCGCTATAGCAGAGGGCGGCCACGAGGTGGGGCGTTTCCGGCCGCTCCGGTTCCGCCCCACGTGGTCTGCATACCTCGCAGCCCTCTGCCTGTGCCTCAGGCCACCTGGGCCGACATCGTCACTTTGACTTTGCCCAGGAACTTCATGTTGGGTCGCTTCAGGTCGATCGTCGCCGACTTGCTGGCCGGACTCATGCCCGGCTTGAGATCGAACGTGATCGTCCCCTGACCGACGTCGTCCTGGCCGAGGGTGCCCTTATCGACTTCCGTCAGGTCGACGTTGAACCGCTTGCTGAGAGTTCCGGAATCGACCGTGTAGGTCGCCACCTGGCGGTTAATGGTGTACGGCGCACCTTTCTTGTCGACCTTGGCGCTCGAATTCAGGCCCGGCCAGACCACCTGGTGGGTGCCTTCCTGCACCTGTACGCGAAGCTCGAAATCTCCTTCACCCGCGCCCTGGCCTTCGACCACTTGGACGCTTTCCAAATCCACTCGAATATCGCTCATGTCTAATCCTCCTTTTTCGGGGCTTCGAATGCCCTCACACCCCTACATAGGAAAATCAGCGCCGAAACGGCTCATCGTGGCGGCAGGCCTTCGCGGCCGATCCCGAGTAACTGGAGCTGACCGGGAAGAGTCGCTTCGAACTCGACTTAGGCGGATCTGGAAGCGGGGGTCGGGTGTGCCCCGTCCGCCGCAACGCGATTTGCAGGAAGTGGAGCCGGAACCCTTCTGATTTTCTAAGGGATTCTGGCGCGCCCGGAGAGACTCGAACTCCCGACCTACTGGTTCGAAGCCAGCCGCTCTATCCACCTGAGCTACGGGCGCGCGCCTTCGTCGATTCTAGCAGTCCCTACGCTTCCGCCACCACCGGGTTGATCAGTACCCCGATGTTCTGCACCTCGATCTTCATTTCATCGCCGGGTGCCAGGTAGCGCGGCGGCTTGCGCGCGAAGCCTACGCCGGCAGGCGTGCCGGTCGATATGATGTCGCCGGGCTCGAGCGTGAACACGCTCGAAAGGTACGCAATCAACTGCGGGATCCCGAAAATCAGATTCCGGGTATTCGAATCCTGAAGCTTCTCGCCGTTCAGGGTAAGCGAAATATCCAGGTTGTGCGGGTCCTCGATCTCGTCATCGGTCACGATTACCGGCCCGATCGGCGCGAAGGTATCGAATGTCTTGCCGATCATCCACTGGCTCGTCGCCATCTGGAAATCGCGCGCGCTCACGTCGTTCAAAATCGTGTATCCGAAAATATGCTTTCGCCAGTCTGACTCTGCAATATGCCGGCCGCCTTTCCCGATCACCACCGCGAACTCCGCTTCGTAGTCCGGCCGGGTGGAGTTCTTCGGCAGCACGACCGGCTCCAGGTGCCCGATCACGGAGGTCGAAAACTTGGAAAAAACAGTCGGCACCTCGGGGATCGCCAGGTTCGATTCGGCGGCATGATCCCGATAGTTCAGCCCGATGCAGATGATCTTCGGCGGATGCGGCAACGGCGCGCGCAGCCTGGTGGTTGCCGGATCCATCCGGTGGCTGCCGGGCGCACTATAGGCCCAGCGGCTGATGCGGTCGGTGGCATCCGCGCCTCCCGCGATCACCGAAAGCATGTTGGGGAAGCCCGCCGCGCGAAGCCCCACCAACTCATCGTCGGCCAGCACACCCGGCTCTTCATAGCCGTCGCGGGCCAAGGTCACGAAACGCAAAGGATCTCCTCCCGGCGGCGGGTCCCTGCCGCCTCATCCGAGTGTAACGCGGAAGAGTAGACTGGGTTCATGGTGCGCCTGCTCGCTACTCTTTGCCTCGTCTCGCTGCCGCTGTCCGGCGGCACGGCGGCAGATCTGGCCCGGGCTATTCGCGAAAGCAGTTTTGACCGGGCCGAGTGCTATCGCGTGCGCGATCTCCGCCTGGTGAAACAGGATCTCAAGATCTATCTCACGGACGGGCATCTGATTTTCAGCAAGCCCGTGGCAGGCAAGCGCATCGCCGCCGTCTTCACCGCCGATGTGGATGGCGGGGACGGCGAAGTCATCCTCCTCCCTCCCAACGCCGCGGAGCGCAGTTCGCTGGCGCGTTTCATCGATTCACCGAACCTGGACGAGCACTTCCGCGCCGCCATGTTCCTGTTCACCGGGGACGACTACCAGGCGCTGAAGGCCCAGTTCGACCAAAGCCCCGCCAACCAGCCCGCCCCCGAGATCGCACCGCTGCTGGACGAACAGTGGACGCCCACGCTGCGCAACCTAGGGGCGAGCTACCAGACCCGTCTGGTGCTCGACCTGTTGGGCGGTCCCGGGCATCCACCCGGGTTGTTTGCCGCGCTCCTGACCGGTGTGCGGTACCAGAACTTCGACGTCATCTTCGACCCGGACAGCCGCGAACAGATCTCGGCCGGCCAACTGGTAACCCGCGAGAACCATCTGTTCTTCGATACGTGGACGAGTTTTCCCGACCGCCCCTCGCGCCTGAAGCCGGAACCGCCACCGGTCACCCTCGAGGTGAGCGATTTCAGGGTCGACGCCCAGATCGATCCGGACCTGTCGATGACCGCGGTTACCCGCGTCAAGGTAGTGCCGAAAGTGGACGGCATGGTCAGCGCGACCTTCGATATCTCTCCTGCCATGACCGTTACGGAGGTGACGGTGGATGGCAAGCCCGCCGAGGTGTTGCAGCGCGAATCGCTGCGGCTGGACCTGACGCGCGGGGGCAACAACCTCTTCCTGGTCGTACCCCCGGAGCCGCTGCGGGCGGGCCGCCCGTACGAATTCGTGTTTCACCATCAGGGCAAAGTGATCTACAGTGCCGGCGACAACGTGTTTTACGTCAGCGCGCGCGGCAACTGGTATCCCACGCACGGCTCGCAGTTTGCGAATTTCGATCTCAAGTTCCGCTACCCGCGCAACCTTGAACTGGTGACGCCCGGTGACGTCGTCTCCGACCGGAGCGACGGCGATTGGCGGACCACCGAACGGCGTACCTCCGCTCCCATACGGGTAGCCGGCTTCAACCTGGGCGATTACGAGCACGCCCGCGTCGAACGGGCCGGCCTGGTCGTGGATGTCTGCGCCAATCGGGCGCTCGAGAGGGCTTTGCAGCCTAAAGCCGTGATCCCGCCGCTGATCCCCCCAACCACCCGGGGCCGGCGGATCGATCCTTTGGATGAGGCCCCTCTGAACCCGCCGCCGCCCGACCCGGCGGGGCGGCTGGAGGTGCTCGCCACCGAAGTGAGCGCGGCCATGGACTTTATGAAGTCCACATTCGGGCCTCCTGCACTTCCGCACCTGACCGTCTCGCCGATCCCCGGCACCTTCGGTCAGGGCTTCCCCGGTCTGATCTACCTTTCCACGCTGGCATACCTCAAGCACCTGCCCCGCGCTACCTTCAACGCGAACCAGTCCCAGGAGCTCTTTTATGAGGATGTACTGCAAGCTCACGAGACGGCTCACCAGTGGTGGGGAAACCGCGTGACGGCGGCTACCTACCGCGATTACTGGCTCATGGAGGCCCTGGCGAATTATTCGGCACTCTTATACCTGGAGAAGACCCGCGGCGAGCGCTCCACCGACTTGATGCTCGATGCCTACCGGACGGGCATGCTGGCCAAGAGCCCGTCGGGACAGACCGTGGAGTCCGCCGGTCCGATCGTGCTTGGCCCGCGGCTGGAGAATTCCCTGGAGCCGCGCGCATGGCGGGTGATCACGTACGGCAAGGGCTCGTGGATTCTGCAGATGCTGCGCCGCCGCCTGGGTGACGCCCGCTTCCTGGCGATGCTCTCGGAAGTGATGAAGCGGTACGACCACAAGGAGCTTACGACCGAACAGTTTCGCGAGACGGCGGCCGAGTTCCTGCCGCCCAAATCGGACGACCCCAAGCTCGAAACCTTCTTCGACCAGTGGGTGTACGGCACCGGGATTCCCACCCTGAAACTGACCTACCACGTCAAGGGGAAGGCGCCGTCGCTGCGCCTGGTCGGTACCGTGACCCAGTCGGATGTGCCGGAAGACTTCACGGCCTATGTGCCGGTGGAGATTCAGGTATCGCACGGGCGCAGCATCACCGAATGGGTTCGTTCCGGCAGCGATCCGGCGACCTTCACGGTTGCCTTGAAGCAGCCGCCATTGAAAGTCACACTCGATCCGCATTACGGCGTGCTGCGCCGCTAGACCGCGTGGTTCGGAAAAAGAGGGGCCCTAAAAAGGAAGTGGCCCCGAGCTGGGTATCTCGGGGCCTGCACTCAGAGAGTAGGCGGTGGGAGGGGACTCACCGCCTGGGATGCTGTCTGTGTTGGTTTTAGATTAGCAGTTTAAGACCTTGTTGTCTAGTAGCTTGAGAATAAACTTTGCGGGTATCGCACACCCCCATTTGTGGGGGCCTCGGAGGGGTTCCGACAAAAATGAAAAGGCCCCGAGCTGGGTATCTCGGGGCCTGCACTCAGAGGGGTTGGCGGTGGGAGGGGACTCACCGCCTGGGATGCTGTCTGTGTTGATTTGATACTAGCAATTTAAGACCTTTTTGTCCAGTATTAAACGAAGAAATTTCAGGCCAATTTTGCGGGTATCTGTCCGCACCCCCATTGGGGAGGTGCACAAAAGCGGTCCGGGCTACGCAGGAAGCCCATACGCGGCTGAGAGTACCAGCTCAAAAGTACTGCTATCCACGACAGTCAAATTATTGTATTTAAGATTGTTAGCTGGCCCGGCGTGGATAGCGTGACCCGAATAACCAAAGACATCTTGAGCACCCCGACGGCGGAGTGTACCGTGCAAAAGAGAGGTGGCCCGGTGATTGAGACCAACGAGGAACGGGTGCTGAGCGCCCACAACGAGCGCGAACGCCGCAACAAACGCCGTTTTCAGATCGAGCAAGAGGTCCGGTACAAGATGTTGTACGGACAAAGGATCGCCGAAACCGGCTCGGGCCGTACCATAAACATCTCGAGCGGCGGGGTCTGGTTCACCACCGAGAGCACGCTGACGATGGGGATGCCGGTAGAACTTTCCATGAACTGGCCGGTATTGCTGAACGATTCCTGCCCCATGAAGCTCATGATCTACGGCTGCGTGATCCGTGCCCACGACGGCGGCGCCGTAGTGGCGATCGAGCGTTACGAGTTCCGCACCCAAGGCTCGCGGACGTTCCAACAGCCGGTCGTGCAGCCGGTAGAATACCGGATGCTGAGCTAAACCTTTAAGGTGCGCCAGGACCAGGTTGGTCCGAAACCATACTTCACAGCACAAGATCCTTCGATTTCCGGCACGGCATGTGCTCTAACCCTGTCGGGAGAACGCCATGCTGTGGACGATATTCGTGATTCTGTTGGTTTTGTGGTTATTGGGACTAGTGACCTCGTATACGCTTGGAGGGTTCATCCACATCCTCCTGATCGTAGCCATCGCGGTCCTGCTCATCCAGTTGATCACCGGCCGGCGCGCAGTCTAGGCCAAACCGCGCAAGAGGCGGGCGGGGAGCGTAACGAGCGCCCATACCAGCTCGAGCACCCCGCCCACCGCAATTCCTACGATACGAAAAGGCAGCAGTAGCAGCCATACGAGCGGATAGAGCACCAGTGCCGCGAGGGCCAGCGGCCAGCACAACACCAGCAGGATGCAAAACAACAGGAACTTCACCACGCCAAGCCTTCCTTTCCGATCCTCATCTTAATACGGATCGGGCCAGCCAAATGTTCGAGTCTGCTACCATAAAAAATCACGCGAAATGCTGCGATTCGAGACCGCCGGAGAGTCCCACGGCGAATGTCTGGTGGCGACCCTCACCGGACTCCCCGCGGGGATCCCCATATCATTGGAGACCGTTAACCGCGACTTGTGGCGGCGCCAGCAGGGCTACGGCCGCGGCGGGCGGATGAAGATCGAGACCGACCGCGCCGAGATTGTAGCCGGCGTGCGGCACTCCCGGACCATCGGTTCGCCGGTTGCCATCATCATCCGCAACCGGGACTGGGAGAACTGGACCGGCATCCTTCCCGTAGAAGATATCGACGGCGCCGAGGAAAAACGGCGTCCAGTCACGCGGCCCCGCCCCGGCCACGCCGATCTGGCGGGCGCGATCAAGTACAATTTTCACGATGCGCGTTACATCCTGGAGCGGGCGAGCGCGCGGGAGACCACCGCGCGGGTGGCGATCGGGGCGCTTGCCAAGGCTCTTCTGCGGGAATTCGGAATCGAGGTGCTGAGCCACGTGATCGCGGTGGGTCCGGTGCGGCTCGAACGCGCTGCCGCATGGGAAGAACTCGAGGCCCTCAGCCGCCGCGACGAGGTCCTGCTGGGCTGTGTCGACGCTGAAACAGAAGCCCGCATGAAAGCCGTGGTGGACGAAGCGTACCGTACCGGCGATACGGTGGGCGGCGTTTTTGAGGTAGTGGCGCGTGGGGTTCCGGTGGGCCTGGGATCGCACATCGCCTGGGACACTCGCCTCGACGGAAGGTTGGCGCAGGCCATCGTTTCGATACAGGCGGTGAAGGGTGTAGAGGTCGGGTTCGCCGCCGAGGGCGCGGCCAGTTTCGGGTCGAAGGTGCAGGATACGATCCAATATGACCGGGCAGGCAGGCGCTTTACCCGCGGCGCCAACCGCGCCGGAGGCCTCGAAGGGGGCATGACCAACGGCCAGGACGTTCTGGTGCGCGGCATGCTCAAGCCCATTTCCACGCTGCGCCGTCCGCTCGAATCGGTGGACCTGGAAACGCGCGAGCCGGCGCTCGCCGCCTACGAGCGCTCCGATGTCTGCGTGGTCCCGGCCGCGGGCGTCATCGGCGAAGCCATGACGGCCCTCGTGCTGGCCCAGGCCTTCCTCGAGAAATTCGGCGGCGACTCTCTGGTGGAGACCCGCCGCAACTACGATAACTATCTGGAGCAGGTGAAGAGCTACTGAAAATGATCTATCCGATTGTGAAGTACGGCAATCCCGTGCTCGAACGCGAAGCCGACACCGTCACCGAGTTCGACACGCCGGAGTTGAACAAACTCCTGGAGGACATGTTCGAGTCGATGTACGCCGCCAAGGGCGTTGGTCTGGCGGCGCCGCAGATCGGTATCGGCCGGAAGATCGCGGTCATCGACTGCTCGAACGGCGAAAACCCGGATCAGAAGCTGATCGTGATCAATCCCCAGATCCTGAAGGTGGAAGGAAAGCAGGAGGGCGAGGAAGGCTGCCTCAGCATCCCGGGGTTCCGGGAGCAGGTGAAGCGCGGCAAGCGGGTGACGATCCGCGCCCAGAACGCCAAAGGCGAGCCGTTCGAGATGACCGGCGAAGATCTGCTGGCGCGCGCTTTTCTGCACGAGACCGAGCATCTCTACGGCCGGCTCTACATCAGCCACATCAGCGCGCTGAAACGCGATCTGATGAAGCGCAAGATCAAGAAAATGCAGCGTGCCGGAGAGTGGGACTAACTGCCGATGCGCCTGGTTTTTCTCGGCACGCCCGCTTTCGCCGTTCCCACGCTGGAACGGATTGTGGAAGCCGGACACCAGGTGCTTGCCGTGCTGACGCAGCCGGATCGCGCGCGCGGGCGCGGCCAGCACGCGGCTGCCCCGCCGGTGAAGGAAGCGGCGCTGCGGCTCGGGCTCCCGGTCTACCAGCCGGAGCGCGTGCGGCGTCCCGAGGCCGTGGAGTATCTCCGCGGGCTCGCTCCGGACGCTATGGTGGTGGTGGGGTACGGCCAGATCATCCCGCAGTCGGTGATCGACCTGGCGCCGTTCGGCATCATTAATGTACACGCCTCGCTGCTGCCGGCATATCGCGGCGCGGGACCGATTCAGTGGGCCATCCTGAATGGAGAGACCCGCACGGGTGTCACCACGATGCGGATCGATGCGGGTCTCGATACCGGCGACATGCTCTTAAAGTCCGAAACCCGGATCGGCGCGGACGAGACCGCGGTCGAGCTGGGCAGCCGCCTGGCCGTCATGGGCGCCGGCCTGCTGGTGGAGACATTGCGCGGACTGGAGGCCGGCACGATTGCGCCCGAAAAGCAGAATCCGGACCAGGCCACCTACGCGCCGCTCATCAAGAAAGAAGACGGGCTGATTGACTGGAGCCGGGCCGCCGCGGCCATCCACAACCAGGTCCGGGGGCTGCAGCCCTGGCCCGGGGCGTACACCAGTCTGCGCGGGCGTCTGCTGCACCTCTGGAAGTCGCGCCCGGTGGCCGGCGCCGGCGCGGCGGGCCGCATGGTATCGGTGAAGCCGCCGGCGGTGGCGTGCGGGGACGGCTGCCTGGAACTGCTCGAAGTCCAACTGGAAGGCCGCAAGCGCATGACGGCGGCCGATTTCGCTAACGGCCAGCGACTGGCTGAGAATGAACTGTTAGGAGAGCCAATCAGTTGAACCTCCCGCTTGGATATGCATACTCCGCCATTTATGCCGGCATTCGCCAGGCGCCCAGGGACGACCTCGCGTTGATCGTGAGCGGCCTGCCCGCCAGCGTCGCCGGAGTCTTCACCCAGAACCGCGTGCAGGCATCCCCGGTACGACTGTGCCGCCGCCATCTGAAGCTGTCGCGCGGCCTGGCGGGCGCGGTCCTGATCAACGCCGGCAACGCCAACTGCGCGACGCGCACCGGCGATGCCGTGGCTGCCGCCACCTGCAAAGCCGCGGCCAAACTGTTGCGCCTCCCGGTTCCGCAGATCCTCCCGGCATCAACGGGCGTGATCGGCGTGGAGTTGGACGCGAAGAGGATCGCGGACGCGCTTCCGGAACTGATCCGGGGTCTCGATCCGGCCCGCTTCGACGATGCAGCCGCCGCAATCCTGACCACCGACCTGGTTCCGAAGACCGCTTTCACCGAGATTCGCCTGCGGCGCGGCACGGTGCGGGTCGCAGGGATGACCAAGGGTTCGGGAATGATCCAGCCCCTGATGGCCACCACGCTGGGCTTCGTCATGACGGACGCCGCGGTTCCGCCGGCCTTCCTGCGGTCCATGCTGAAGCGGTCGGTCGAGCGCAGCTACAACCGCATTTCGGTGGACGGCGACACCTCGACCAACGACACGCTGCTGCTTCTGGCGAATGGCGGCTCCGGCGTGCGTCCCGATCCCAAAGAGATGGCCAGGCTGGAGGAGGGCATTGCCGGCGTTATGGAATCGCTGGCCCGCGCGATCGTACGCGACGGCGAGGGAGCCAGGAAACTGGTTACCATCATCGTCAAAGGCGCGCCCTCCGACCAGGGAGCGGCGCGAATGGCCCGCTCCATCGCCAATTCGCCGCTGGTCAAGACCGCGGTGGCCGGCTCCGACCCGAACTGGGGACGTATTCTTTCGGCGGCCGGCAATTCCGGCGTGGCCTTCGACCCTGCCCGCACCGACATTTCCCTGCAGGGCGTGCCGGTGTGCCGCGGCGGGCTGGCCGCGCCGTTCTCCGAACCGGAGCTGAAGAAGAAGCTGGACGAGCCCGAGTGTGAGATCCGCATTGCGATCCGCGGCAAGGGAAAGGGCGAAGCGCGTTTCTGGACCTGCGACCTGACCGAAGGCTACATCCGGATCAACGCCAGCTATCGCACCTAGCCATGACGCGCCGCCTGCTCTTGTTCGCCGCGATGGCTGCGCCCTTGGGCGCGGCCGACCCGGCGCAGGAAGTGTGGGATCTCTTCTCCGCCATGGCCTCGGACCTGGCGGCGGCCGACTCCTCGTCGTTCCTGGCTGCGTTCGACCCCGCCATGCCGGGGTTTCAAGCCTTGAGCGCGAATATCGCGGCGCTGGTAGAGGGAGACGCCGTGCAATCGGCAATCAATCCGGTTCGCAACGAAGGGGATGCGCGCGCCCGCGCCGTGGATGTCGACTGGCTGCTGCACCTGACGTCGCTGGGCGACTCGTCGAAAGTCACGCGCCGCCGCGAGACGTTGCATTGCCGGTTGGAAAAGCAGGGCAAGCGATGGAAGATTGTGGCCTGTGCCCCGCTGTCATTCTTCGCCCCTCCACCCGTGTAGCGAGAGTGTAGGTCAATCGCGGTTGAGGCGCCGGAGCCGAGCGGACCGGGCCATCGCATGCCGCCGGTTTCGCCCTCCGGAGGCAGACCGACTGGACGATTCGCCATAGTTTCCACCAAGATTCCGTCAGGTTCCGAACGTAAGGCGGCGAGGTCTGGCGGTTTGACGACATCGGCACGGCGCATGCAACTTCGACCGCGGATAAGGAGTCCCTATGATCAAACATCGCAACGCCGTAATCGGGATGGCAGTGGCCGCTCTGCTGATCTTCGCTCCGGGCGCCTTCGCCAAGAAGCATCAGCATCAGTCCGCCAACCGGCTGGCAGTCGATAACGACTTCGCCGCCAAGGCCGCCGAAACGAACCTGGCGGAAATCCGGATGGCCGACCTGGCCATGAAGACCACCACTTCTCCAAGAGTGAAGGACCTGGCGCAGCGCCTGGAGTCCGACCATGCCAAGGCCAACACACAGCTCAAGGAGATCGCCGGTAAAGAGAACATCACCCTGCCGAACAAACTGGACGCCAAGGACCAGGTCGAGTACGACAAGCTCTCCAAGATGACCGGGCGCGAGTTCGACAAGGCATATACTCGCGCGCAAGTCCGGGACCACAAGGCCGTGATCATCGTTTTCCGCCGCGAGGCCGAGCACGGCACGAACCCCGAGCTGAAAAAGTACGCCGCCGATACGCTTCCGATTCTCGAGCATCACCTGCAGCTGGCGGAAGCGGCCGAATCCGCCGTCGCGAAGGAGAAATAGCGCGGACGGGGCGGCGCGGTCCGCTCCGCCCCCGTTTTCACGTACGCCGGGAGCGCCGCGGCTCGGCGATCAGCGTCTCGAGCGTACGCAGGTTCTCCTGGCGCCCCATCACGATCAGGTACTCGCCTCCAAGCACGGCGGTATCCGCCGGAGGGTTGAAGACCATCTGCCCATCGCCTTTGCGGATGGCCATGACGATGACGCCGACGTCGCGGCCGAGTTGCATCTCGCGGATGGTCTTAGAGGCGATGTCGCTGGCTTCCGAGACGCGCACCTGTTCGATGGAGATGTCTTCGCCGATATCTTTCGTGGTGAAATCGAGGAACTGCACGACGTGGGGCCGCAGCAGCGATTGTGCGAGGCGGTGCCCGGTGATGACGTACGGAGCAAAGACGGCGTCGGCGCCCGCGCGGCGCATCTTTTCCTCGGCGCCCTCCTCGGCGGCGCGCGTGGCCACGTAGAGGTGCGGGTTCAGGCCCTTGGCGGAGAGCAGGACGAAGAGGTTATCGGCGTCGGTGGCAAGCGCCGCCACCAGCCCCGCAGCCCGCTCGATTCCGACCTGACGCAGGGTTTCGTCGCGGGTGGAATCGGCAGCGACGGCCAGCATGCCGGACTGCATGGCCCGTTCCACGCGTTCCGGGCTGATGTCCACCACGACGAAAGGTGCGCCCGCATGCTGCAATTCCGCCGCGGCGCCGCGCCCCACGCGTCCGAAGCCGCAGATAATGTAGTGGCCCTTTAGCTTTTCGATCATTTTCTTATTCCGCCGCTGGCCGATGGCGTCTCCGAATTCCAGTTCGATGATGGTCTGGGTCATCGCCCCGATCGCGATGAAGATCGTGGTGACGCCGAAAAAGATGAGGAAGGAATTGAAAATGCGACCCTCGCGCGAGAGCGGATGGAGCTCGGCGTACCCCACGGTGGTCATGGTGGTGAGGGTCATGTAGAAGGCGTCGAACGGCGGGTAGTGTTCGATGAGTGTAAACCCCACCGTACCGATCAGCAGCGTGCCGGTGATCGCCAGGCCGATGATCAGGAAACGCCGCGCCAAACGGTTCATAGCTTTCGTATGGATCAAGTATAGCCGCTGGCGCCGGAGTGTGGCCCGGATGCACGGTCTGCTAAACTGAACCAGTAGCGTTGTTCCGCCATTTCGCCACCCACAGGGGCCGGTAGCTCAGTAGGTAGAGCATGTGCCTTTTAAGCACAGGGTCGCGGGTTCGAATCCCGCCCGGCTCACCAGTTACTTCGTTGTCCGGACCGGACACATGGGTGACAGATCGTTCCTGACACATAGGTAACACATTCGAGGGTCCGTCTGCGCAGGGACCTCAGCGGCGCCACAGGATTTCCGTCTGAGGAGGCCAATGAGTTTTCTCAGGCATGGGCGATCTATCGGTCCGATGTGTTTTGTTTTTTAATGCGGTGAGCGGGGGAGACGAGGGGCGCCGCAGCGCCCCTGCTCATCGTCCGCGATGAGTCGCACCGGTTATCCCTTGGCGAGTTGCTCTCCAGCATGGCTCGCCTCCGTTTCACCGGGTGCTTTCATGCTACGCGATTCCGGCGGCGCAGGAGAGTGCGGTCCGAAAGGATTGTCGACGGGCTGCAACGTTTTCTCTTCGAGATCGATGTAGCCGAGGTCATAGCTCATGAAGCTGACCAGCCAAATCCCGCTCTCCACCTCGCGGATGCCGACCGCCTGGCCGGCGAGCGATTTGGAGAGGTTGATTTTCTTTCTGTGAAGGCAGATGCGGCCGCAACTGGTGACCACCACAGTGCGGTCATGAAAAGGGTAATGGGGCTCGCGGAGGCCCTGGTAGGGCCGGGGTGACGGCGTGTAGACCTCGGCGGGGCATTTCATCGCCAACGCTTGGTGAGGTCGTTCGTGGTTGAACTCGTCCAGGAAAGCATCGAACTTGGCCTGTTGTTGAAGGAAGTTGGCTGCAGCGGGGCGGGTGGTCTGCTGCTTGAGGGTCAGATGCATGCGTTCGTGGCGGCCATTCTGCTGCGGATGGCCTGGGCGAATGCGTTCGATGGCGATGCCCAGCCGCAACCACCAGACCGAGAGACGGGAAAGCTGAAACAGCCCGTGAGGGGAAGCGAACGGAACTCCGTTATCCGAGCGAATCGCCAGAGGCAGGCCGCGTTGCCGGAACAGGTCCTCAAAGGCGGGAAATGCCAGCTCTTCCCGTGTGGACTCCAGCGCTTCGCACAACAGCAGCAGGCGGGAAGCATGGTCGGTGACGGTGAGCGGATAGCAATAGCGTTTATCGCCCAGCTGGAATTCGCCCTTATAATCCGCACACCACAGATCGTTCGGATTCAGGCCGTCGGATAACGGCGTGCCTTGCGCGGGAGTCCGCCGGCGAGAGGCCCGGTTGACCAGACCCTGGCGATCCAGTACGGCATGAATCGTGCTCGCGGCGGGAACTTTGATGGCATGCGGCAGCTTGCGCAGCAGGCGTTCCCGGATTTTGCGAGCGCCCCAGTGCGGCTTTTCCTTTTTGGCCGCTAGGATAGCGGCTTCCACTTGCGCCGGCAGCTGGTTGGCGTACCGGAACGGTCGCCGGGTGCGATCGGTAAGACCCTCCAGACCGCACTGCTCGTAACGCTCGAATATTTTGTAGCCCGTCTTGCGCGAAATGCCGAATTCGCGGCAGAGCGAAGCCATGCTCTCCCCGTCCTTCAGGCGAATGACAAAGCGCATCCGTTCGTCCATAACAGAACTCTCCTTCCATGGCATGGCCTTCGTCCCCCTTTGGGGCACAAAGTGTAACCCATGTCTCCGGAACGTTCTGTTACCTATGTGTCGGGACGGTCACGTCGCGCAATCCATGGAACAATTGAGATCGCTCAAACCGGAAAGATAGGATCGGGCGCTGCCCCGCGGTTTCGGGTATGATTTGCAATTATGAATCCTGCAAGGCCTCCAGACTTCGCCGCGATTGCCGACGCGAACACCAGGCGCGCATTTCTGCACGGCCATCCAGAGGTGATCCAATTCCTCGAACCCGGCACGAAGTTGTTCAAGTGGACACAGTCCGTTACTACACCGAGGGGTGTGAGTCCGTGGTGGCAGTTCCTGCAATCGCGGCCGCTGGGAAACGGCGCCACGGCTCCCGGCATACGAGAGTTGCAGGAGTATGCCGCCCGTCTCGGCGTGCATGACCGCGACTACGCCCGAGTGCGCGCCGCCGTGACGGAACAGTGGAACAAGATGACGAATGCCGTGGCAATCGAACTGGTCAAGGGCGCATGGGGTTACATCGGCAAAGCGTCGGGGCAACTCAAGGACAATTCGATGCCTGGGGTCTACTTCATCGGTGGCGAGTACCAGGTTTGGGTGCCGGGCCTGGTTGCCAACGACATCCGGACGATATCGCTCCTGCCGTATCTGAAGCCGAATGCCGCGTTCGGCGCGAAATGATTTCGCGAAGGCAAAAAGGGAAGCCGGGGGTTACTTGAAACGGCATTTGGGAACGGTCTTGCTGGCGGCGCTGATTCTGCTTACTGGAGCATCCGTCCTTACACCGCCGGCCGAGTCCACTGGCGCGAGCCTTCCGATCCTGGCGGGGGCCCGGATCGCTCCCTCCGTGAGGTCCATCCTGCAACGGGCGTGCCTTGACTGCCATTCCGAGCAGACTCGTTATCCCTGGTACGCCTATGTGGCGCCGGTCTCGTGGTGGATCGCCAGCGATGTTTCCCGCGGCCGCCTGCACCTCAACCTGTCGCACTGGAGCGAGTATCCGCTAATTCGCCGGGAGAGAAGTCTCTCGGAGATCGCAAATCAGGTCAAGGACCGCGATATGCCGCTTCCCCAGTACACGCTGATCCACCGGAACGCGCGGCTGTCGGACGCCGATGTCAATGCGATCTTCGAGTGGACGCAGGCCGAACGCGCGCGCCTGATCCAAGAGAACCTGGCCGGCAATCGTTAGGCTCTCCGCCGATTGGGGATCAGCGGTTCTCCAGTTCCCTGAGGGCCCGCGCCGCCACCGGGCTTCCGGGCTTCTGTTCCAGCAGCCGGAGCATCACCTCGCGGGCTTTGGCGCGGTTGCCCAACTGCACGTAGGTCCTGCCCAGGTTCATGTATAACTGCTCGTCCTGGGGGGCTACCCGAATGCCGTATTCGAACGCGGCGATGGCATCGTTCATCTGGCCCATTTGCGCGTATAGCACGCCCAGGTTGTTAATGGCGCCGCTATGGTTTTGTTGCAGCCGGATGGCTTTCTCGAACCACACCTTGGCGTCGTTGTTCCGCGCCTCGCGAGCCGCCAGCATGCCGAGCTGATTGGCCGCTTCCGCGTCCTTCGGATCCGCGTCCAGGGCGCGCAAAAACAGTTTCTGCGCGGCGCCGGTGTTGCCGAGCTGTGCTTCGACTTCGCCCGCGTTCACCAGCGGGTAGGCCGTTCCCGGAAGCAATTCGACGGCGCGCTCGTAATCCTTCCGCGCGGCTTCGAGGTTACCGGAGCCCGACTCCACGCCGCCCAGGTTGTTCCACGCCTCTCCGAGGCGGGGATTGGCGGCTAGAGCCCTCTCCAGGTACGATCGCGCCGCCTGCAATCGCCCGGCGTCGAGATGAATCTGCCCGATGGCGTTCAACGCCTTATCGTTCGCCGGCGCCCGCTGGACCACTTCCTCCAGGTACGGAAGGGCCTGTTCCGGATATCCCGCCCAATAGAAGGCCGCACCCAGCTTGAAGTAGTTCCGCCGCGGCACGGCGAAGTAGTCCCCGGCAAACGGCAGAGCGAGTCTCTGGCGGCCGGGCGCTCCCATCAATTGAAGATCGCGAGCGAGCGTGGCGTCATCCGGAGCGGCAGCATAGAGTTTGTGAACGCGGCCGGCGCCGTCGATCAGCAGGATCAGCGGCAGCACCAGCGAAGTTCGCCAGTCGAGCAGATACCGGCGGAAGAGCGCATAGCCGGCCGCGATATCCGCCGGCTCGCGCGTCAGGTTCACTACTTCCACGTTGCCCGAGAGCCCTGGCTTCTCACCCTCGCCGATATAGAGCAGCCCCGGCCCCTTGCGCCGGTCTGGCAACGGCACCGGCTCGAGCAGCCAGGTGTCGTGAGTACGGGGCTGGTTGTCGGCGGCGGGCAGCGGGGCCGTGGTGGCGGGCGCTCCGCGTGCCGCGAACGCTTTCTTGAGCACTTCGGTGGATCCTTCGGTGATCTCGTAACGGAAGCCGGCATCGAGTCCGCGAAACTCCTGACGCAGTCCCGACGGCCAGAGAATCCGCACGCTCTCCGCCGCAGAGGCGCTGCCGAGCCCGAAGTGGAGCACCTTGGTATGTTGCGAGACGTAGCCGGATCCGGCCTGAACGTACCTGGCGGATCCGTCCACCTCGACCCGTGCGCCGATGGCATCGCGATTCGATTTCGTGCCGGTCAACGCGATCGCGATCGACTTCCGGCTGTCCGTGGAGTCATTGCGAAACGCCTGGATCTGCGGGCCCAGGCGGCTTTTCACCAGCAGATCGAGATTGCCGTCGCCATCGAGATCGGTAACCGCAAACGCCCGGCTGTCGAGAGCGCAGTCGAGGCCGCTGACTCCCGAGAAATCGTAGTAGCGGCCGTCGCGGCGAACGTAAAACACGTTGGGCTCGCGGCCATTCCAGCTATAGTCTTCGCGGATGAGCTGGTTGATGGCGTTCCATCCGTTTTCGTATTCCACCGAGCGCTCGGCGGCCGGGGGCGATTTTGCCACCACCTGGCGCCAGAAGAAGCTCATCAGGTCGGTTTCATTCGGGCCGGTCAGCATCCCGCAAGTGATATAGATTTCCGGGGAACCGTCGTTGTCGAAATCATATCCGTCCGCCGACCAGGCCCAGCGGCCCATTTCCACTCCCTCGGCGGGCCCGGTTTCCGCAAATGTCCCGTCGCCGAGGTTGCGGTAGAGGGAATTGCCTTTCGTATGCCGGCGGAAATCCTCGCGGAGGCCGGCGCCGGCTGCCGGCCGGAACGCGGGGTCACGCGTCACCCGCTGGCCGGCGTCGCTCCACATGTTGGAAACATACAAGTCGGGGCGGCCGTCGCCGTCATAGTCGAACCACGCGGCGCTCATGCCCGGCCCGATGTCTTCGACGCCGGACTGCCGGGCTTCGTCGCGGAAGCGGCCGGCGGCGTTGCGGTAAAGGTTGTGGCGTCCGAAGTCGTTGGCTACGTACAGGTCGGGCCAGCCGTCCCCGTCGTAGTCGCACCAGGCGGGGGCAAAGCTGAAGCGGTTGTTATTCTCGTTCAGTCCCGCCGCTTCCGTGACATCCTCGAAGGTCCCGGAGCCGTCTTCGGATAGCTGGTTGCGAAACAGGAAGTTGGGCGGTCCGTTCCGCGCATCCTGGTAGGGAGTGGGATAACGATACTGGTCCTCGCTCTGGAAATAGGTATACGTGCACAAGTAGAGGTCGACGCGGCCATCGCGATCGTAGTCGGCGGCCGACATCCCCGTAAAGCTGCCTTGCGGGGGCGTGCGAAAGTGGAATGCGTCGGGGCGCAGCGCAAACTTCCCACCGCCCTGATTGAGGTACAGCAGCGGTCCGGCGGCGCGCAAGACCACCAGGTCCTGCTTTCCGCTGTTGCGCAGGTCCAGAAACAGCGCGCAGGAGGTGTCGTCGAGGATCCCCACGCCCGCCTGCTCCGTGATATCCGTCATTCGTCCGCCACGGAGTTTGTAGAGCCGGTTCGGCAGGCCGCCGGGCTGGCAAATGTACAGTTCGTCCCACCCGTCGCCGTCGATGTCTCCCACGGCGATTCCATTGTTGCCATAAATATCGATGCCCGAAGCGGAATCCAGGCGAGCCCGCCAGTACGGGATGCCCCGCAGCATCTGCTCCCGGAATGACGGTTCCGCGCCGAAAAGTTCGCCGGTGACATCGCTGAAGAGCGGGCGCGGAGCTTTGGCGAGAGTTTCCCGGAGCGGCCGAAAACCGGCCACCCGGCCGTCCTTCCACTGCATCTTCCAGAGGCCCACGCGGTATTCGAGTCCCGACGGCTGCGTGCTCTCGATCTCGTAACGCACCTGATCGCCGGGCAGGACGAACCAGCGCGCGGCGCGGACGGAGCCAAGAGACGCAAGCCAGTGGGGGAGCCCTTCCTCGAAGCCGCCCGCGGCGCCGGAGAACTCCGCTTCGTACGCGCCGGCGCCCGCCGGACGATATCGAACGGGCAACGGCGAACTGCCTCGGAATTCCGCGGCAAGCGGCAGCTCACGACGGTCCGGAAGCCGGCGAAGCACCGCGGCGAGTTCCATGGCGGATTTCTCGCCGGCAAATTCGTCGCTGCCGGGGAGGATGTACCGGCTGAGGCTTTCGTATGGGCTGGTCTTACGGAACCGGACGGGAAACGGGGCAGCCGAAACGTGACGGGGCCGCAGGAAGGCGGTCGCCGCGAGACTCGCGATGAACCGGCGGCGATCCATGTCAGACGCTCAGCCAGTCCTTCAAACCGTGGAACACCGCGGGCAGTTTCAAGGGAACGGCCGCGTTCAGCAGGGGGAAATCGGGTGGCGCGAGCACCAACATCTCTTCCACGCCGTCGCCGACGAACAGGTAAGCGGTGTTGTTGCGGTACTCCGCATACTTTTCGAACTCCTGCCAGACGTACTGGTAGAAGATTTCCAGGTCCACGTACGTTCCGAGCGTGTCCATCTGCGACGGAATCGGATTGGTGGCGTCCTGGTCGGCGTAGATCAGCAGGCTGCTGAACGGTTTCACCTTGTTCCGGATGCCGAATCCGACAATGGCCACCGACGGCCGGGCGCGCCGCACCGCCTGCACCGTGGCCCATTCCACGAAGGTGTTGTTGACCAGCAGCGTGCCGTTGCCGCTCAGCAGGATGGCGCGGGCGAATTCGGCGAGGATCGGATCTCGCGCCAGGTCGCCTTCCGACGCCAGAATCTTCATCTGCTTGAGCCGCGCACTGAGCTGGCGGGGACCGGGGATCTCCTGCGCCTCTACGACGCTCCGCACCTCCTGCATCAGACGTTTCCGGTAGCCGCCCAGCGCTTCATAGCTGTACTTGATCACCGGCGACCGATCGCCGGCCAACTTTGAAATTCCGCTCCCGGCTTCGAGCACCCAGGAACTGTAGGCACCACCCTTTGGCCCGGCGGCGAACAATTCCGCGATGTTCGGCGCGTGCCGGTCCTGCGTCTCGCCGGTCAGCAGGAGGGGCAGAAATTCTTCGATCTGCTCCGGCGCCTCGACCTGTACCCGCTTTCCGCGGCTTTGCAGCCGCAGCCACATCCGGTCCGGATCGGCGGGCATCTGCGCCGGAGCAACCACGATCACCAGCCGCGCGTGCCCGCTGCGCGCAACCTCGGCATCGAGCAACGGATCGAGCCGGGAGAAGACCTGCGCGATAGCGCCGCGCCACTCGGAATAATGCGGATTCCGGTTGAGGAAGTCCACCTGCGCGAGGGAAAACTGGCCCCGCGGGAAGGTGGTCTCGTTGACGCCCATCGTGCGCTCGATGGTCCGCAGCCTCTGGAACAACTCGTCTACGGCTTGCGCACTCGACCGGTCGAGAACTCCGAACAGGCGCTCGTAGTAGCTGCGCTCGGCGGGGAAGAGAAGTTCCCAGTCCTTCATCTGGTCGGCGCAGAACGACGCAAACGATACCGGAAGGCGGTCGAGAAGGCCCTTATCGATCAGGGTTTGCAAAGCGGGCGACACCTTGAGCACGTTTGCGGGCATTACAGCAATAACTCTCGCATGGGAGCGCCGGTCATTCCGGAGACCTTGACCCCCAGCAACTGCGCGGCGGTCGCCGCTACATCGACGTGATACACCGGCCGGTCCGTCTCGCCTCGCGGCACACCGGCTCCGGCTGCCAGCAGCCACATGTTCCGGCAGGAAGGATCTCCGCTCCGGTGGTTCAAGAAGCCGTTCGCCGCGTTCTGGTCGCCGTCGCGCCCCAGTTCCGGCAAAATCAGCACCGTGGTCTTATCCTTGTAATTCGCGTTATTCTGGATCTCGTCCCAGAGCATGCCGGTCAGGCGGTCGGTGCGGGTGATGGCGGCGAGATACAGCGAGTACGATCCCCAGTGAGCCACGTCCATGTCCCAGAAATTCACCAAAATAAGCCGCGGAGCGAATTCCCGCATGATTTCGCGCGTGATGAAGAACGTGAGTTCGTCGCCCGAAGTGGGCGCCTCGGGTCCGTTGATGTAGTCCACCAACCCGTGCAGCAGGGTTTCGCGCACCTGCCGGTCCAGCTTGCGCCCGGCCTGAAAGATCGTCCATCCGATTCCCTCGTAGCCCTCGCTCAGAACGCCTTCCAGCCGCCGCAGGACGTTTTCGCGGCTGGCCACGCCCTGTTCCGTGCCCTTCTTGACCACGTCCTGCACCGCTTCCAGAAGGAGCTGTTTAGGGAGGACGACGTTGGCTCCGTAGGGTTGCCCGAATTCGTGGTCCGAACCGCAGCCCATCGATGCGAAGCTCTTGTTCGTCGCCACCGTCCACGCGTCGAGCGGTCCCGCGCCGGTCTGCTTGCGGAAAAACTCGAACAGAGTGGGCCCTGCGGGGGGCTGGAACCCGAAATCGTCGACGCGCTGCCAGTTTCCGGTGAGGATGCTTGCCGTGGAATTGAAGTGCGAGAGAACGCCCGAATTGGTGCAATTCCGGAAGAAATGGGCCTGGGGCCGAAGTTCCACCAGGCGCGGGATGTTCCGCAGCCCCTCCGGCGCAAAGGTCTCCGAATAGCGCACACCGCCGCCGAAGGTGACGATGATGACTTTGTTCGAGGACCTGGCAGGCGGCTCCTGACCGCGCAGGGACACCGGTACGATGCGGTTGGCGATGGAGAGTCCGGCAAGCTGCACGAACCGGCGCTTGGAAAGACGCACCACCGTCAGTACTCCGTGATCTCACCGCCGGAGATCTTCCGGCGCACACCCGCTCCAAGATCGAGCGGATGATCGTATCCGGATTTGATTTCACCCGTGGGAGAGTAATACGGTCCCAGGTCGCAAGCCATGCTGCCTTTGCCCTCGGCGACAAACTCGATCGAGGTGATGAGCTTGGCCGATTTGTATCCGTAGCGGCCAGGATCGATCAGGCGCAGCGGCGCTCCGTGCCGGTCCGCCAGCGGCTTCCCCGCCATATCGAGAGCCAGCATGACTCGCGGCTTGAGCAGGTCTTCGATGGTGAAGTATTCGTACCACCGGTCGGCGCAATCGAATCGCACAGCCTTGGCAGCGCTCAGGGGTTTGACGATCTCTTCCAGGTGTCCGAACCGGAAGCCGCCCCAGTTGGTTCTCGATGACCAGCACTGCACGCACTTCATCCGCGAGTTCTGAACCTCCTGGGGAAGACGCCTCAAATCGGCGATGGAGAGCGACTGCGGCTTCTCGACCAGCCCGTGAACCTTCAGTTGGTAGCCGGCGGGATCGATGGCCGGCACCGGGTTGTACCACATCAGGCGGAAGCCCATCTCGTCGGGCACGTCGCTGGGCAGAAGAAGTTTGCCCTTGGGGTTATCGGCCTTGAGCGTGGCGGCCGATACCGCGGCGGCGGCAAGGAATCGTCGGCGATTCATAGGCAGCCTCATTGTATACCACCCGAGAGTTTCGCATGGAGCGCCCGCTCGGCACGGGCCTCGGCAGGCTTACCCAGCCTGTCATAGAGACGCGCCAGGCGGTAGTGGGGCACGGGATCGCCGGGATTGAGCTGAATGCAGCGCTCGAACTCCCGCGCGGCCTCCTCGAATTTTCCCTGCTCGTCAAGCAAAGCGCCGAGTTCGAAGTGCGACTCCCAAAACCCGCCGTTGAGCGCGATCGAGCGCCGCAGCAGCATCTCAGCCTGCCCGGAATGGCCGATCATCAACGATTTGCCGTAAAGGAAACTGCTCAGATAATTGCCGGGAGATCTCTTGGCGAAAGCCGCGAACGCGTCGATGATTTGGGGCAGCCGATCTTCCGCCTGTTCCAGCATGCGGCCGAGAAACACGTAGGGCTGGCCGGCGTCGGGATCCAGCCGGATGGTATTCAGGAAGGAGTCGATGGCCTCCGGAAAGCGACGGAGCCCGTAGTACGCTACGCCGGCGGCGAGTTCGAGTTGCGCGCTCTTGTCGAACGTCTTGCGGCCCGCGTCCAGGGTCTCGAGCGCCGCGGCGAAATTCTGCTCTCTCAGGAATAGCTGTCCGAGTTCGAAGTAGTAGCCCTCGGTGTAGGGATCCTTTCGAATAGCCGCCTGCAGCAGTTCGGCAGCCTTCGAGTTGTTGGCGGTTTCGGAATAATATCGCGCGAGCGCTTCCAGGACTGGCGCGCCGGTGGCCAGCCTTTCTGCTTTTCCCGCAGCCGCCTGCGAGGCCGGCAGGTCTTGCAGTTTCCAGTAGGTTTGTGCCAGGGCCAGCCAGACGCGCGCGTCGCGCGGTTCCAGTTGCGATGCCGTTTTCAGTTGGGACTCGGCGGCTTTCAGATTGTTTTGATTGAGAGCGACCAAGCCGGCGTGATATGCGGTATCGAACTGGCCGGCAAAGAGAACCAGGAAAAGCCACATGGTCAAACTGGGGGGAGAGCAATACGCGCCCTCCCCCAGGCCTAATACTACACCAGCGTTAGAACGACAAGCGCAACGAGAACTGGACGTGACGTTCGGTGGCGGGTGCCGTGCCGGTGATCCTGCCGAAATTGCCGTTGCCGCCCAGTGCCGCTGAGTCCTGCAAATTGGCGTCCGGCGTATTGAAGATGGGGCTGTTGGTGAGATTGAACGACTCCGCGCGGAACTGCACCTTCCACCGTTCGGTAATCGGGAAATCCTTGAATATCGACAAATCGAGTGTGTGGGTGCCGGGACCGGTCTGGCTTTGAAGGCCCAGATTGCCGCCTGTGAGCGCGGCCGGAACCGCCACGTTGTTGATGTCGAACCATTCGTTCGGAGTGCGGCCGCCTGACGGTGCGGCGTTCGGATTCATCCCCGAGATCGCATCCGGCCGGCACGCTCCCCAGACACCCTGGCAGCCGTTGTAGCGAAGCGTATAGGGCACGCCGGTCCGCAAGGTCACGATGCCGTTGGTGTGCCAGTTGCCAATCACCATGTCCGCGAAACGGTTCATGTTCGCGCCCAGTGACTTGCCCCGGCCGAAAGGCAGGTCGTAGGTAAAGGCAGTGGTGAAGCTGTGCCGGATGTCCCACGACGCGCTGGAATACTCCGAGGCGAAATTTGTGGGATCCGGAGTGCCCAGGCCGCTCGAGCCGCTCAACGGTGTGCCGCTGTTGGCCATCGTGTGGCTCCAGGTGTACGACGTCAGGAATTGCAGACCCCTTGGAGAATCGCTTCTCCAACTTGGCAGAAAGGGCCGCGTAATTGCCGTAGCCGAACGAGGAAGTCATCGACAGGCCGTTACCGATGGACGCGCAAGAGGGGCAGTTCGCAGGCGGCAGAATGATCCGCTGCGTCTCGCCAGTGATGGCAGAGTTGGTGGTTCCGATGTTCACAGAAGGATCGGAGTTCCAGAGAACCACCTGGTGCGACTGATGGTTACCTTCGTAACCCACTTCGAGGGCCATCTGGCCCGGCAGTTCACGCTGGACTACAAAGTTCCACTTTTGCACCAGCGGATTGCGGAAGTCGGGCTGAATCCCGCGGAAGGAAACGGGCGCCGGAAGGGTAAACACGTTGAGGGGATATCCTCCCGTAAGGCCGTTCGGGAAGTAGGTGCAATTGGTGCACTGAGGCATGGATACACCAACGAAGCTGCTGACGCCGTTGGCGCGTGTCAGGTTGACCGTTTCGTTGAACGGCACTCCCTCCCCGCGGTTCGGACTTCCACCCTGGTTCTCTTCGCCGCCGTAGAACATGCCGAAGCCGACACGAATTACGGTCTTGTCCGCAACCTGATAGGCGATTCCGAGACGCGGGCCGAAATCGTATTTATCCCACGGGATCAGCGTGCTAGCCACCTGACCGCGGGACACGGTGATGCCCGGAAATGCCGTCGCAAAGTTCGGGGGCAGCGGCAGGTTCTGGTTGGGGCCCGAGGGAATGTAGAGTGTCAGGTTCTGAAGATCGAAATTGGCTTGCCTGCCGAACCGTTCGTCGATCGGGGACCAGAGTTCGTACCGCAGGCCGAGATTGATGGTCAGTTTTGAGTTCACTCTCCAGTCGTCCTGCGCGTACCAGGCCCAAGCTGTCTTCTGGGACGAGACGAAGTTGGTGGTCGAGATGTTTCCGCTGTCGATTTGACCCAGGAGGGCCGAAGCGACGGGATCGCCGGTCACGGTATTGATAGCCGCTCCGGTAGAGCCCTTGGTGGTCAGAGGGAACGCCGTTTCAGCCTGGTTGTATCCGATGTCTCCATGGGGATCGGGGACCTGGAAGAACGGGAACTTGATCGGACGGAACTCCGCGCCGAACTTCAGCGCGTGCGAGCCCTTGTTGACGGCCACGTTCTGGATGAAGTCCCACACGTTGTTGTACTCCTTGGTGGGAATCCAGTTGTTCGCACCGGTTTGCGAATAGCCGTTGCTGAAGCCGATCTGCGGCAGACCGCCATTGCCGGCGGTAGCCGTGGTCGGGTTGTACCCGCCGATACCGAACTGCGCGAACAGGTCGGTGGACGGGTTGGCGCCCGCCCTCGAAGTTACCAGGCGCGTGAAACCGACTCGCGTTTCCGAAATCAGCGTCGGGCTCCAAACGCGCGTGTAGCTCATCTGAGCATTGCGGCTGAGGTCGATTTCGCCCGCGCCGTTGAAGGGAGAGCCATCCAGCGGACCAGGGAATGGTACGCCATCGGCCTTGGAAGTGTTGGCCCAACTCAACGAGCCGAACAGACTGTCCTTGTCGCTAAGGTGGTAGTCCACGCGACCGTCGCCCTGATCGGTGACCTGTTTCCCCGGCGTAACGTAGAAGAAGTCGTTCGCCGGATAAGTGCCGGTCTTGATGGGCTGGTTGGTCGCCGGGTAGAGTTGGAGGATCTTCGCAAAGGCCGGGTCGAAGCGGCTCTGCGGAATCAGATTGCCGACGAATGGAGTTCTCGACACGGGCGCCCCGGACGAGTTATAGACGGTGGATAACGGATCATAGATGACGCCTTGGGCGATGGCGGAACCGGAAGTCGGATCGGTGCCGATCACGCCGCCGAGTTCGCTCGAGAAATCTCCCTTCTTCATCGCTGCGGTGGGAATGGTGGCGAATCCGGAGTATCCGAGGTTCTGCACGGCGCCGCCCGAGTCCGCGATGCGCGTTCCCTGGTAGTCGCCGAACATGAAGAGCTTGTTCTTGACAATCGGGCCGCCGGCTGTCGCACCGAACTGATTCTGGGTGAAGGGACCGCGCGGCACGCCGGTCAGGTTGTTCTCCCAGCGATTCGCATCCAGGACCTTGTTCTGCAGAATCTCGAACAGACTGCCATGAAGCTGGTTGGTTCCAGATTTCAGGTTGACGTTGACCACGCCGCCCGCAGCACGTCCATACTCGGCGTTGTAGCCGTTGGTGATGATGTTCATTTCACCGATGGCTTCTACCGAAGGCCCGATCGCATAGGCGGTCTGGTTCAGGAAATCGATGGTGTTGATGTTATTGTCGACGCCGTTCAGCAGGAAGTTATTTTGGCCGTTGGACCGGACGCCATTGGCCGAAAACCCGCCGTTGGCCGAATCGCGCGCTCCGGGCTCCGCCGGTACGACACCTGGGGAAAGGCGCGCCAGGTACGCGAAATTGCGCTGCCCGCCCAGCGGTATATCCTGCATCGTCCTGGAATTCAGGGCGGCGCCAATTTGCGTGCCCTCGGTCTGCAGCAACGGTGCCGCGGCCGTGACTTCCACAGTTTGGTCCACGTTGCCGACGGTTAGAACAATCGCAATGCCGGTGCGCTCACCGGCGGTAAGAGCAATACCTTTTTGCTGGGCTTTCTTGAACCCAGGCGCAGCCACGTTCACCGTATATGTAGACGGCTTCAAAGCCGGACGAACAAATTCGCCCGAGCCATTCGTGACGGTTTCATAGGAAAGGCCGGTCGCCTGCTCAGTGATTTTGACGACGGCATTGACGACGACTCCGCCGGATGAGTCGGTCACGGTTCCGGCAAGAGTTGCCAAGTCGCGTTGTGCATAGGCGCACAGCGCAGAGAACAACAACAATACAAATGTCGAACGAACAACTCGGTTCATTTACCCCCTCCAGATTCGACTACCCAGCCGGCTTCGCAGCCGCTTTCCCCACAGCACAGCATCTCTGCTAGAGTGCAAAGAGTTGCTGTATAATAATCCAGCTTGGATGGGCAAGGCAAGAGTTTTGTTCCGGGGGATGGGTATCAGCTTGAAATCGCCCGTGCGGCATTCGGATCGCTGCATACTTACAGGAGTCCGGTGAAGCTTCTGGGAGGCGCCGCGGCAACGGTTTTGGCGGCCGCGGTATTGGGTGGGCCGTCCGCTTCCATTCGTTTGGTCGATGTGGCGCCGGTGTCCGGTATTACCCTGTCCAATACGTTCGGGGGCAAGGAGACCAAGACATACATCCTGGAATCCACCGGTAACGGAGTCGCGATTTTCGATTTCGATGGCGACGGCGCCAACGACATTCTATTTGCCAACGGAACCACGCTGGAAGGCCCGAAAAACGGGCCGAAGCGGACCTTGCAGCTTTACCACAACGACGGCCACGGCAAGTTTTCCGAAGTCTCTCGCGAGGCCGGATTTACCGTGGAGGGCTGGGCCCAGGGGGTTTGCGTCGGCGACTATAACAACGACGGCAAGCCCGACCTCCTGGTGACTTACTACGGTCACAACCGCCTTTACCGGAACCTCGGCAACGGTAGGTTCGCCGATGCCACGGCGGAGGCTCATCTGCCCGTGACGGGAATCCGCTACGGCTCCGGGTGCACCTTCTTGGATTACGATCGCGACGGCTGGCTGGATCTGTTTGTCTCCAACTACACCGACCTCGATCTCGCCAAGACGCCGAAGCCTGGAGAGGATCCGTCCTGTGTGTGGAAGGGCATCCCTGTCTGGTGCGGCCCGCGCGGCTTGCCTACGGCCACCAATATCCTTTACCACAACAACCGGGACGGCACGTTCACAGATGTTACCGAACGCGCCGGGATGCTCAAACCGGGCGGGCGTTACGGCCTCGGCGCGGTGGCGGCAGACTTCGACAACGACGGTTGGCCCGACATCTACGTCGCCTGCGACCAAACCCCGAGCCTGCTTTACCACAACCGCCACGACGGCACCTTCGAGGAAATCGCGGTCCCGTCCGGTGTCGCCTACAATTTCGATGGAGAGCTTCAGTCCGGAATGGGGGTCGCCGTGGCCGACTACGATGGCAACGGCTTCCTCGACATCGCCAAGACGAACTTCTCGGGCGATATCCCGTCTCTGTTCAAAAATGAGGACGGCAAATTCTTCAGCGACGTCTCGACCTGGGCCGGCCTCTCCGCCAACCACCTGCTCGGCTGGGGGATCGCATTCGTCGACCTGGATGATGACGGCTGGAAGGATCTCGTGATCGCCAACGGGCATGTCTACCCGGAGGTGGACCGCGCTCCGGTCGGGGACCGCTACCGTCAGAAGACGCTGGTTTATCGGAATCTCGGCAACGGGAAATTTGCCGATATTTCGGCCCAGGCTGGTCCGGCGCTGGAGACGCTCCGTCCCGCGCGGGGCCTCGCGGTCGGCGACGTAGACGGCAGCGGGCGGCCCTCGATCGTGATCGTCAATATGAACGAACCGCCCAGCCTCCTCAAGAATTGCGGGCCAAGACAGAATTTCCTCTCCGTGGCGCTGGTTGGAACCAAGTCGAACCGCAGCGCCATTGGAGCCCGTGTTACGGTCGAGACCTCCGGCCGCCGGCAGATCGACGAAGTCATGAGCGGGGGCAGTTTTTATTCCCAGAACGATCTGGCGCTCTACTACGGATTGGCCAAGGCGGAGAGCGTCAGCCGGCTCGAGGTCCGCTGGCCGAGCGGCGCGATTCAGGAATTCAAGGACATCAAGGCCAACCAGAAGCTGCTCATCACGGAAGGGTCGTCGAATTGGAAGGTCAGACCATAGGAACTTTCCGGTGTAGCATGATCGTAGTTGGGGAAGGGAACTGAATGGGAATTGCCATCTTATGGTTTCTGGCGCAGAGCGCGGCAACGGCCCCGCCACCCGCGGCCGCGGTCCGCGATGACGCGCGCGTCGAGCGCCTGATCAGCGAGATCGCCCGCTCCGGGCGAGCGCTCGATAGCGCCGACGCTGAAGATGCCAGCGAACGCCTGGCCGACCCGCGCCGAAGCATCGCCCCCGGCCCGCCGCCGCTGCTCGAATTCCGCTACCTGGAAGGCGCCCGGCGCCACCGATTCGGGAAACTCGACCTGATGATCGATGACGCGGGCCACTAGCATGTTGAGACCTGCAATCCGACCGGCCGGCCTGGCCGCCTTTGCTCTTGGTGGGTTGCTGGCGGCGCAGACCGGCCCTTTCGTCAATGGGTTGGAAGCCTATCACCGCGGCGACTATCCGGCCGCCGAGCGCAACTTCCGCGCCTCGATCCAACAGGGCGGCGACCCCAGGGCCGGCACCTTTCTGGCGCTGGTGCAGTCGGCTACGGGACGCTGTGCCGAGGCGGAGCCGGCGCTGGCAACCGCGGCCGATGCCCATGACGCGACAATGGCGCGGCTGGCCGGTTTGGCTCTGGCCCGCTGCCAGATGTCCGCCGGACGGCTGGACGATGCGGCGGCCACGCTTCGGAAGGTGCGCGCCGCGAATCCCTCGGACGCCGACGTGCTGTATGAGGCGGCCCGCCTGCAGATGCGTGCCTGGAACGACACCATCCGCCAACTGTACGAGAAGAATCCTTCCTCGTTCCGCGTCAATCAGCTTTCCGGAGAGATTCTCGAGACCCAGGGCCAGTTCGCCGAAGCTGCCGGGGAGTACCGCAAAGCTATCGCGAAGAACCCGCAGGCGCTCAACCTGCACTTCGAACTCGCGCGCGCCCTTCTGAATTCATCCCATTCGGCCGAAGCGCTCAGCGCCGCGCTCGCGGAGATCGATGCCGAATTGAAGCTGAATCCGATGGACGCCGCGGCGTGCTTACAGGCTGCACGGATTCTGCAGGTGCAGCAGCGTCCGGATGAGGCGTCGGCTCGCCTGGAACGCGCCCTGCAACTGCGGCCCGATTTCCCCGAAGCGCTGGTGGCGCTCGGGACCTTGCGCAATGAACAGCATCGAAGCTCAGACGCCATCCCGCTGCTCGAAAAGGCCGTTCGCCTGGCCCCTGCCAGCGAATCCGGACGCTATGCCTTGATGATGGCCTA
The DNA here is from genome assembly GCA_963778675.1 of Bryobacterales bacterium. Lineage (GTDB taxonomy): Bacteria > Acidobacteriota > Terriglobia > Bryobacterales > Bryobacteraceae > CAWCDJ01. The sequence continues at coordinate 309,861 of CAVZVI010000011.1, read as the reverse complement.
CCGCGATGCCGGGCGCATGGACGATGCCCGGCGTGAGAAAGCGGAGCTGGATCGCCTGCAGAAATCGCCGGAGGGTGAATTCACCGAGTTTCTGAAGAAACTCGGCGACAAGCCGCCGGTGCATCAATGAAGGCTCTGCTCGCCTGCGCGTTGGCGGGCGCGGGACTGCTGGCCGCCTCGCTCGCGCCTGGATTTCGCGACGTAGCCCCCACCTCCGGCTTGACGCAGGTGATCCCCAATGGCGGTCTCGACTCCAAGAAATTCATCATCGAGACCACTGGCAGCGGCGTGGCCCTGTTTGACTACGATAACGACGGCGTGCTCGATGCCTTCGTAGCCTCAGGCGATGGCGAGCCCAGCCGGCTCTATCACGGCGAAGGCGGGGGTAAGTTCCGCGACGTCTCGGCCCAGATGGGCATCACGCGCGTCGGCTGGGCCGAAGGCGTCTGTGCCGGCGACTACGATAACGACGGCTACACCGACCTGTTCGTCACTTACTGGGGCCAGAACGTTCTATATCGCAATGAAGGCGGCAAGCATTTTCGCGACGTCACACGCCAGGCCGGCCTGACCCAGGATCGCGTTCGCTACAACACCGGCTGTGCGTTCCTCGATTACGACCGCGACGGACGCCTCGACCTGTTCGTCTCCAACTATTTGAAGTTCGGGTTCGATTCCACCCCGCAGCCCGGCGCGAATCCGTATTGCTGGTACCTCGGCCTGGCGGTGAATTGCGGTCCCCGCGGCCTGCCCTTCGACCACAACATTCTTTATCACGCGAAGGCGGACGGGACTTTTGAGGACGTTTCCGTGCCCAGCGGCATCGCCGCTCCGGACCGGAGTTACTGCCTTTCGGCGCTGACGGCCGATTTCGATGGCGACGGCTGGCCCGATATCTTTGTCGCCTGCGATCAAACCCCCTCGCTGCTGTATATGAACCAGCGTGACGGCACGTTTTCCGAGGAGGGCGTGATGCGCGGAGTCGCATTCGACGAAGACGGCAAGGCCATGTCCGGCATGGGCGCCACCGCCGGCGACTACGATCACTCCGGACGCCAGAGTATCTTTCGCACGAACTTCTCCGATGAGCGGGAGACGCTTTATGGCAATCGCGGCAAGGGCGAATTCGAGGAGCGCACCATACCCGCCGGCCTGGGGTCCAATACCCGCTACGTCGGTTGGGGCTGCCGGTTCTTCGACTTCGATAACGACGGATGGCTCGACCTGGTACTCGTCAACGGCCACGTCTTTCCCGAAATCGATCGCAAGGGCCTCGATATCCGCTTCCGCCAACCCGCAATTCTGTACCACAACCTGCGCGACGGGCGCTTTGCCGACGTGTCCGCCCGTGCGGGACCGGGCGTTACGTCCGTGCACTCCGCGCGCGGGCTGGCCGTCGGCGACGTGGATAACGACGGCGTGGAGGAGATTCTCGTGAACCGCCAGGGTGAACCGCCCGCTCTGTTGCGCCAGGCGCCGCGGCCTTCGGGCAACTGGCTTGCACTGCAATTGACCGGCACCGCCTCCAACCGCTCGGCAATCGGAGCGCGTGTCAAGCTCACGGCCGGCGGCATGACGCAGAGCGGGGAGGTCCGCAGCGGCGGCAGTTACCTGTCCCAGAGCGACCTCCGGCTGCACTTCGGCCTGGGCGAGGCGCGCCGGGTGGACCGCCTCGAGATCGACTGGCCGAGCGGGGCCAGCACCGACCTTCGAGGGCTCGACATCAACCGCGTTCTGCACGTTGAGGAGCCCCGCTCCAGGCGATGAATGCAACCGCCTCGGGTCGCCGGCGTGCCTCGCACGCATACAATGGTCGGATGGTTCGAGGACTGGGAACACTGGCGCTGACGGCCGTCTCGCTTTTCGCCCAAGCGGCCCCACCGTTCGAAGTGGAAGAGGCCACCATCGCGCAGGTACACGAGGCCATGAAGGCGGGGCAGTTGACGTGCCACGCGCTGGTCGAGCAGTATCGGAAGCGGATCGAGGCGTACGACAAGAACGGGCCGGCGATCAACTCGATCGTGCTGTTGAACCCGGACGCGTTAAAGGAAGCGGACGAGATGGACCGGCGCTTCGCGCAGTCGGGTGTGACGCGGCCGCTCGATTGCGTGCCGGTGATCGTCAAGGACAACTTCGAGACGCAAGGTCTGCAGACCACCGATGGAGCGCTGGCGCTGAAAGGGTACCTGCCGGAGAAGGACGCGTTCCTGGTGAAGCGAATCAAAGAGGCTGGGGCGATCGTCCTGGCGAAATCGAACATGGCGGAGTGGGCGTTCAGCCCATACGAAACGGTCAGTTCCATTCTGCCGGGCTACACCCGGAATCCCTATGCGCTCAACCGCGTGACGGCAGGATCGAGTGGGGGGACCGCGGCGGCGGTGGCCGCCAGTTTTGGGCTGGTGGGACTGGGGAGCGATACCGGAAACTCGATCCGCGGGCCGTCTTCTCATCAGGCGCTGGTGGGGATCCGGTCGACGATGGGGCTAACCAGCCGCGCCGGAGTCTTTCCGCTGAGCCTGCTGGCGGATATCGCCGGGCCGATGGCGCGCACCGTGGAAGATGCAGCCCGGGTATTTCAAGTAATAGCCGGTGAGGATCCGGATGACCCAGTGACCAGGGCGGCACGCGGCCATGCGGCGCAAGATTACCTGGCGCAACTCGACCGCAACGGTCTCAAGGGCGCGGTGATCGGAGTACTTCGCCAGGCATACGAACGGCCGACCGCGGACCCGGAGGTGGTGAAGGTATTCCTGGCCGCCGCGGAGGACATGCGGCGCGCCGGCGCCACCATCGTGGATCCGGCGCCGGTGGAGGGACTCGATGGCTTGCGGCGGGGCGGCGCGGGTCCGTGTATGGGTTTCAAATATGACATCAATCATTTCCTGGCGGTGCGGGGAGACCGCGTACCGGTCAAGAGCCTGGCGGACATCTTGCGGTCGCGGGGATTCCATCCCTCCGTGCAGTACCGGTTGGAGCAGGCCGAGAAGGGCCCCGAGAATGGGCCGGATTCAGCAGCCTGCAAGGCGGATGCGGAGTACCGGGAAAAAGTCCGGGACGCAGTGCTGAAGAGCATGGACCGGCTGAAAATCGACGCATTCGTATATCCGACGTGGAGCAATCCGCCGCGGCTCATCGGGGACTTGAACACGCCGGCCGGGGACAACAGCCAGTTCTTCTCGCCGACCACAGGATTTCCTGCGATCAATGTTCCCATCGGATACACCCGCGGAGGGAGGCTGCCGGTGGGGATGACGATCTATGGACGTCCATGGAGCGAGGTGGAGCTGATCCGTCTGGCGTATGCGTACGAGCAGGCGACGCGGCACCGGCGGCCGCCCGGGTCGACGCCGCCGCTGCAATAGGGGTCCGCGCGAGCTACGCGACGCGACTTGTGGTCCGAGTACCTGGCGTCGATCTAAAGCCTCGGCGGAAGCAACCGCCGCTAGAATCAGGAGAAAGAGAGCTGATTGGATCAATCGCTGGCTATGCATACCTGCAATTGACGCCGCCTGGCCGGAGAATTTTCCACACTTCGAAACCTTTCGACCGCCGAATTGCGGACGACAGCGGCAAGGGCTACGGACGGTGTCGTTGGTCTGTCTTGGTGCGCAGAGCGATGCCTCAGTTCGATGGAGATTACGACCCTTTTTTCAGAGTCCAGTTAATGCTTTGGCCGCCGAATTCCGAGGTCAGCTTGATTTCGTTGCCGCTCATCTTACCCTTATAAGCCAGCTTCGTCTCGTTGCCGTTGAAGTTCGCCGTGATGCTGAAGGAGATGTCATCCCCCTCGACTTTGCCGTCATTGATGACCGATTTCCCCAGGAACTGGCTCGTGGTCTCACCCGTCAGCTTGGTTCCGTCCTGCTTGAAGACGAAGCTGCGTTCGATCGTTCCATTCGGACCTTCGGCTGTGCCCGTCCAGTTGCCGCTGATATCCGCGGCGGAAGCGGCAACCGCCAGGATCGCCGCCAGGGTCAGGAGCTTCTTCATGGCATCTACTTTGCTCGATGGACCGCAGGTTGTCAACGGGTTCCGGACGGCCGGAGAGGGCGACGCAGGGATGGCGGGTCTTCTTCATAGCTCACCCGCAAACGTGTGGTGCCTGGTATTCGATCGCCGGCCATTTGAAAAGGGCCTCTGTTATCGTCAGAATACACAGATGGGCAAGACCAGGGGCTCCATCGAAGACCGCCGTCTCACCAGCCTGTCGAAGATTTGCCTCGCGCTGCCGGACACCACCCGCCGGGATAGCGGCAGGCATGCTGCCTTCCTGGTCCGGAAGAAGACTTTCACATACTTCTTGAGCGATCACCATGGCGACGGTATCGTTTCCGTCGTATGCAAGGTGCTTCCAGGCGACAACGCCGCGCTTACTGCCGCTCAACCAACTCGCTTTTACCTTCCGGCCTATATCGGTTCCAGAGGCTGGGTCGCGCTGCGCCTCGATGTTGGCGAAATCGACTGGCAGGAGGTCACCGAGTTAGTCGCGGGCAGCTACCGCCTGATCGCCCCTAAGAGCCTCTCGATGAAATTGCCCACCTGAGCCTGGTCACCCGCTTGTAGGACTATTTCTTCACCCCTTGGCGCATCCGCGAGGCCGTGGACGGCGGAACGATGCCGTTGGAGCGCAAATACCCGGCGATGTTCCCGTAAATCTCGTTGTTGTGTACGACGATATGCAGTAGCGAGTACGTCATCTGCGGCGACGCCAGGACTTTCTGCTCGTCGATCCCTTCGAGCGCACTCGCGCAGTAAGCGAAGGAATCCTTCAAAGCCCGGCTCACTTCCGCCTTGTCTTTCAGCCCGGCTACCTTCCTGGCTGCTTCCGGCGCGGGTTCCGACTTCAGCGTGGCGCAATCGGAATAGTTGCGTTCCGTCGAGTGATTGATCCATTCGGCGAACGACATCTGCCCGTCGGTCAGCTTGAACGCGTACTTGTCGGCGGGCATCGCCTCGGCCGCCGCTTCCAGGTTCCTGCGGATTCCGTTGAAATACCTTTGTGTGATCGTCGTCTTCAGGTTACCCTGGGCGCTCAACACAATCGGCACGCAACCGATGCAGAGGAGCATCCTCGCTGTCATAGTCATAGCGACAGCCTACACGAATTCGCGCCCGGTCTGTCAAGCCTTCGTGTTACCTGTTCGGGCGCAATAGTTGACAGCGTTTCTGGCGCTTTTCGGACCGATGCGGAGTCGGTCAAGCCGCGCTGGGGCACCCGTTATGACGTCGCGACCGATCCCTTCGGCCGCTTCTTGGACGTGTCGTCAGCCGGCCCTGCCGCCGTGACTCACTCATGCCGCAGGGCCATAGTGGGATCGATCCGGGTGGCGCGGCGTGCCGGGATGATGCTGGCGGCCAGCGCCACCGCGGATAGTACCAGCGCGACGGCGCAGAAGGTTGCGGGGTCGCTGGCTTTCACACCGTAAAGCATGTTGGCCATCAGACGGGTGAGACCGAGCGAGGCGGCCAGTCCGATCGCCACTCCCATCAGGACGGGCGTCATGCTCTGCGCGACAACCACTCGCAGCACGTCGCCCGGCCGCGCACCCAGAGCCACGCGGATGCCGATTTCGTGCGTCCGCTGCGCCACCGAGTAAGAGATCACGCCGTAGATCCCCACCGCGGCCAGCACCAGCGCGAGCGCGGCGAAGATCCCGAACAGCAGCATCGAGAACCGCCGGCCGGCGATCGACGCCGAGACGATCTCTTCCATGCTCCTGACACTGTAGACGGGCTGCTCGTTGCCGGCCCCGGCAACGGCGCGCCGCATGGCGGGCACGATGGCCAGCGGATCCGTTCCCGCGCGCACCACGAAGGAACTGCTGGTGGCCATTCCCTTCATGAACGGTTCGGGGATCTGCGACAGCGGCACATACAACTCGCTGCGGACCCTGGCTCTAGCGTCGGTGTCCAGTCCCCAGTGATTGACGTGTCCCACAATACCTACGATCTCCATGGGCTTGGTGAGTTCCTGGCCGGATTCGCCCATGTCCGGAACCCGGATGCTCTTCCCGATCGGATCTTCCTTGGGGAAAATGCTGTGCGCCAGCACTTCGTCGATCACCACAACCGGCGCGGCGTGGCGGGAATCCCCCGGCTCGAGGTAGCGTCCGCGCAGCAGCGGAATGCCCATCGATTTGAGGTAATCGGCTTCGGTAGCATACACTAGCGCCCAATTCATATCGCCCTGCGACGTCGGACGGGGCCGTCCAATGACGTAGAACGGGATCTCACTGTCGCTGCCGCCCAGGGGAATCAGCGTCGTTACCGATGCATTCGTCACGCCCGGTACGGATCGGATGTTTGCCAGCGTCCGGTCGAAGGTCTGGAGGATGCGGTCGGGGGTGACCGTGTCGGCCGGCGAGAGGCCCACGGAAAACGTCAGGACGCGCGCGGGATCGAACCCCGGGTTCACGCTGCTGAGTTGCTGCATGGTGCGGATCATCAGGCCCGCCCCGATCAGCAGGACGAGCGCCGCCGAAACTTCGGAGACGACTAACAGGCTGCGAAGCCGATGAGGGCCCGCGGTGGACCCGCGGCTTCCCTCTTTGAGCGTTTCGTGGACGTCGGTGACCGAACTTTGGAGCGCCGGGACCAGACCGAATACCACTCCGGTGAGAAGCGAGACGCCCAGCGTGAAGGCGAGCACCCAGCTATCCACGGCGATACTATCCATGCGCGGGAGGCCGCCCGGAACTGCGGCCAACATGGCTTTGGCGCCCCATGTCGCAATCGCCAACCCGACGGCTCCGCCGGCCAGCGAGAGCACCACGCTTTCGGTGAGCAACTGGAAGATGACGCGGGCGCGGCTGGCGCCCATGGCCGAGCGAATGGCCATTTCCTTCCGGCGCCCGGTGGAACGCGCCAGCAGAAGGTTCGCGACGTTAGCGCAGGCGATCAGCAGCACGAATCCGACCGCGCCCAGCAGAACCAGGAGCGTGGAACCGACGTCGCCCACGATCACGTTGGTCAGCGGCTTCACATTGATGCCGTGCCTGGCGTTGGATTTGGGATACGCCTCGGCGATCCGGGCCGCGACCGCCGTCATCTCCGATTGGGCGCGCGTCTGCTCAATCCCTGGTTTGAGGCGGGCCACGACGTAGATGCCGGGGTGCATGTCGCGCGACCGGGCCATCATGTTGTCCCACTGCCCGATCAGCGTGTAAATGTCATATTTTCCCTGATACTCAAAATCCGAAGGGGTGACACCGATAATCGTGTAGTCCTGGCCGTTCAGTTTCAGCTTGCGCCCGATCACGCCGGGGTCGGACCCGAACCGGCGGTTCCACAGGCCGCCGCTGATGATTGCCACCGGGGTTGTTCCGGGGCGGTCTTCGTTGACATCGAAATCGCGGCCCAGTGTCGGGTGAATGCCGAGCACGCGGAAGAACTCAGCGGACACCATCCGGCCGCTCAGGTGCTCGGGCCGGCCTCCGCCCGTAACGTCATAATCCTCCCACCGGATGGCGGCCATCGAGGAAAAGCAGCGATTCTGGTCGCGCCAGTCCTTGAAGTTCGGGTAGGCAACCGACATGGTGTTGAAATCCGGGCTTTGCTCGCTGAGTTGAACGAGGCGCGCAGGGTCCTGATACGGCAGGGGCTGAAGCAGCACGCCATTCACTACGCTGAAAATCGCGGTGTTCGCGCCAATACCCAGCGCGAGTGCCAGCACTGCAATCGATGCGAACCCGGGGTTGTGCGCCAGGGATCGCAATGCATATCGGACATTGTTCAGGAATATCGACATATCGCCGCCACTCTTTTTCATACGAATGGAGCGTGAAAAAGTTCCGGCGGTCCGATTCTATCGCGGGCTCTCGAACGCCGACCATCTCTCTCTGTTATCGGTCCCGGTGGGCCATCACCACGTACCAGGGCTGGGCAGAGGGCGGGTTTTCCCCGGTCGGTGTACGTCCGTCAAATCGCTCATAAGCCCCTCACGCGTCTGCTTCGTATAGTGCCGCTCGAAAAGCCCAGGCTCCTTCTCCGCCTCCGACGTGTCCCCATCGTTAACGAACCAGAATCCGTCAATCACCACCACACGCCCGCGTGGCCGCAAAAGGCGGCGCCAATTGCCGAGCGCAACCTCCGGTTCTCGAAGGGTCCAGAGAAAGTGCCGACAGACGATGATGTCCACGCTCATCTCGGCCATTGCAGGCGCTACGGCGTCGCCTAGCCCAAAGGTGACGTCGAGGCCGCGCCGTCCCGCCTCCATCCGAGCCTCTGCCAGCATGGCAGCCGAAAGGTCGAGCCCAGTCACCCGGTGTCCCAGGCTGGAAGCGATGAGAGCTACGAAACCAGTGCCGGTCCCGATGTCGAGCACGTCTGCGGGTGGTAGCGGTAGAAGCCGCTCGATAGCTCGTACCCAGGCTTCATACTCAGGGCTGTCCCGGCGGGGTACATTACCTGGGTGAGCCTCGTAGGCCGATGCAATGGTACTCCAGAACGCTGTGATCCGTTGCTGGAGGTCGCTGTCATTTTCTGGCACAGGCTGCACAACCTCCTACTGACGACTCGTCGGCCAATCTGCTCAGTCGCTCAGCATAACACCGGCGAAAAGAGGGCACATGGCTGACAGCCCGGGAAGCGCTATTTGGCTCTCCAGAAACATGGAAATAAAACCCTCTCGCTGAGACGTAACTCGTTGAGAGGAAAAGGCGAACACCTGGCGATAGGAAACGGGCAGTTGACAACCGCGAGACGCGGCAAGTTGACGGGCCGAGGGGCCTCACTGTTGCAGGAAACAAGTGCTGCCTTGCAGCGAGGCTAGGCGGCGTTCACTGGCGCAACTCTACCATCCCGCAAGGCCTTCACGTCGCGCATCGGGGGTTGGCCGAAGAAGCGGCTGTACTCACGGCTGAACTGGCTCACGCTCTCATAACCGACTTCGTACGCCGCACTCGTCGCATCGAGGCCATCCGTCACCATCCGCTGCCGGGCTGCCTGAAGCCTGAGTTGCTTCTGGTATTGGAGCGGGCTCATCGCCGTCAGCGCCCGGAACTGATGATGCAGTGTCGAGACACCCATTCGGGAGACCACGGCTAGTTCCTCCATGCGCAACGGCTTCGTGTAGTTGGCCCTCAGCCAGGTAATGGCTTTCGCGGTTCTATGGCTCAAATCGCCTCGTGTGGCGATCGCGCGCAACCGCTCACCCTGCGGGGTTCTGAGAATGCGATAGATGATCTCGCGCAGCGCCAATGGGCCCAGGAACGGAATGTCCTCGGGCGCGTCGAGAATCTCGATCAGCCTGATGCAAGCGCTGAGCAGGCCTGCCGTCGTCTCACCGACAGCGAGCCCATAACGATCCGAAGCTGCTTCGGGCTCGGGGAGGTCTTCCCGGCTCAGCACCTCACCGACCATCGGCATATCAAGCCGGAGGAGCATCGAGAGAAGCGGCACTTCTTCGGACGCCTCGACGATTTGGCTTTGAACGGGCACATCGATCGATGAGAGCAGAAACGACGATCTGTCGCACAGGTACTCCGTCCCGCCCAAATTGATCAGCTTTCGGCCTTGGACAAATACGGTGAGGCTCGGCTCGTACGTAGCCCGGTAGCAGGGGCTTGGCTCTGTTCGCCGGAAAAGCGTCAGGCCCGGTATAGCCGTCGGACGTTCTCCCGCCGATTTCGCTTGCCCGACAATCCTGCTGGCCAGCACCTTTCTCAACTCGATGGGTGTCGGCCTCAGTCCGGTTTGGTCTTGCGTTCGTTTCGGCATTCGGCGCCACTCCCTTCTCCAGCGTACCGCTGGTGAAGTCATCAGGTGCATAAAATCCGAGGCCCAGACAGAATCAGGCAAAGAATCGGCAGGATCGGGAAAGCGGCGCGTCATGACTGCCCGGTACCTTGAAATTGAGGCGAGATCGAATTGAAAAAGCTGATCGGCATCATGACACTGCTGCTGGCTGGCATGAGTTTCGGCCAGGATCGCGTTGGCGACCGGGACCGGTTCGCCGGCGCATGGCGACTCGTCCGGCTCGAACAGCCGGGGGCTGACGGTAAGCTCCACAACGTGGACTGCACCGGGCTCTTTGTCTTCACCAGGGACGGACACGCTTCGGTCCAGGTGATGGACAACAATCCCCAAACCTCCACGACCGCCGGGCCCCAGCAGTATTCGCAGGGTGGCTATGAGGCTTCGTGGGGCACGTACAACGTGGACGAACGCACTCACACGTTCACCTTCCACATTGATGGAGCGCTGGTGCGCTCTCTTGTGGGCAAAGACCTGCCGCGTTCCTACCAATTCTCAGGAAATCGGCTCACCGTCAAATCCACTCGTGCAGACGAGCATTGGAGCGTCACCTGGGAGCGCTATTGAGTATGCAAACACGCAATCTGGGCAAAAGCGGTCTTGAAGTATCCGCTCTCGGCCTCGGCTGTATGGGCATGAGCTGGTCGTACAGCCCGGTTCCTGACAGGAACGAGATGATCTCGCTGCTACGCGCGGCGGTGGAGCACGGCGTCACGTTTTTCGATACTGCCGAGGTCTACGGGCCGTACGCAAACGAAGAACTGGTTGGTGAAGCGCTGGCACCGTTTCGTGGGAAGGTTGTGATCGCGACGAAGTTCGGTTGGGCCCCTGCCGCTGCAGATGAGACCAGGTGGAGTCGTCTGAACTCCCGGCCGGAGCACATCAAGCAGGTTGTCGAGGGCTCGCTCAAACGCCTGCGGATTGACGCCATCGATCTGTACTACCAGCACCGGGTTGATCCCGAGGCGCCGATTGAAGAAGTGGCCGGCGCCGTCAAGGACCTCATCCAGCAAGGTAAGGTCAAATACTTCGGGTTGTCCGAAGCGGCGGCGAGCACGATTCGCCGTGCGCATGCTGTTCAGCCGGTCGCTGCTGTACAAAGCGAGTACTCACTGTGGTATCGCGAACCCGAAAAGGAAGTCCTGCCCACGCTCGAACAGCTTGGTATTGGCTTCGTTCCTTTCAGTCCGCTCGGAAAGGGATTCCTCACGGGAAAAATCGACGAGAGCACAACCTTCGACGGATCTGACTTCCGTAACGTCGTGCCGCGTTTCAATCTGGAGAATCGGAAGGCGAATCACGCGTTCGTCGAGTTGCTCCAGAACATCGCGAGCCAAAAGCGCGCCACCCCAGGACAAATTGCGCTTGCGTGGTTGCTGGCGCAGAAACCCTGGATCGTGCCCATACCGGGGACGACCAAACCACATCGCCTCGAAGAAAACATCGGAGCCGCGGCTGTAGAGCTTACAGCCAACGATCTCACCGACATCGAACGCGCCGCTCGACAAATAACCGTCCACGGGGCTCGTTACCCGGACCAAATCGAACGAATGAGCAACCGGTAACCAGGCTGCGTGACAGAGAAGGCAGAAAAGGAGAAGAAGATGCGAGGGACTGTACTTTACGGGCCGCGGGACGTGCGGTTCGAAGATCGTGAGATGCCGAAGGTCATGAAGCCCACAGACGCGGTGCTCCGGATTGCCGCCACGTGCGTGTGCGGATCAGACCTGTGGCCGTATAGAGGATTGCAGCCGATCAACGGACCGACGCCAATGGGGCACGAGTACTGCGGCTTCGTCGAAGAGGTGGGCAGAGCCGTAAAATCCGTGAAGCCCGGTCAATTTGTGATCGGCTCGTTCGCCACCTCGGACAACACGTGCCCGACCTGTCAGTACGGCTACCAATCTTCGTGCGAGCACCGTGAATGGGTCAGCACGGCGCAAGCGCCGTTCCTGCGGGTTCCCCTGGCGGATGGCACACTGGTGGCGACGCCAGAAGGCAGGCCGTCCGATGATGTCGTGCCTGCGCTATTGGCCGCCTCGGATGTATTAGGCACCGGCTGGTTCGCCGCCGAGGCCGCCAATGTGAAGCCGGGCGGCGCGGTGGTTGTCGTCGGCGATGGGGCGGTGGGGTTACTTGGCGTGTTGTCGGCCAGGCAAATGGGAGCCGAGCGTATTATCGCCATGAGCCGCCATGAGGCACGGCAGAAGCTAGCCCGCGAGTTCGGCGCCACCGATATAGTAACCGAGCGTGGCGATGCGGGAGTGGTGCGGATCAAAGAGCTGACGAAGGGCATGGGCGCAGACTCGGTGCTGGAGTGTGTTGGCACGCAGGAGTCGATGATGCAGGCCATTCAATCGACCCGCCCTGGCGGATTCGTGTCCTACGTCGGTGTTCCCCATGAGGTGAACCTTGATGGAACACAACTGTTCTTCAGGCACGTTCACCTGCACGGTGGCCCCGCTCCGGTCCGCCGCTACTTGCCCAAGCTGATCGACCTGATCCTGAACGGCAAGATCAATCCCGGCAAAGTGTTCGACCTGGTGCTTCCACTCGATCAGGTGGCCGAAGGGTACCGGGCGATGGACGAGCGCCGCGCGGTCAAAGCGCTGTTACAGCCGCAGGCCGTTTTGAACGGAGTGATGTCATGAGCAGTTGGAAGAAGGACGAACTAGAGAAGATTGCCAACACGGACGATCTGCACATCTCGCCATTTCGTGAGGACGGGACAACGTACGGCACGCCGACATGGATCTGGTCCGTTGTCGTGGATGGTGATGTTTACGTCCGGGCGTACAACGGCCGGAATTCGCGTTGGTACCGGGCGGCGAGCGAGCAAAAGGCGGGGCGAATCACGGCTGCGGGCATGACGAAGGATGTAGCATTCGAGCCGGTGGACGGAGCAATCCAGAGCCGCATCGACGACGCGTACCGCGCGAAGTACAAGGGCAGTGAATATCTTCCGCCGATGATTGGTACACGCGCGAGGTCGGCAACGGTAAGAGTCTCTCCGCGCGACGCGCAAATAGAGGAAGGTATGTAAATGCCTCACGTCATCGTGAAACTATGGCCCGGGAAGTCCGAAAAGCAGAAGCAGCGTCTGGCCGACGCGATCACCAAAGACGTAATGGAGATCCTGAATTACGGTGAAGAATCGATCTCGGTCGCGATGCTGGAAGTGAAGCCTCAGAATTGGGCTCGCGAGGTGTACCGACCGGAGATCGAGAACAATATCGAACAGCTATATAAGAAGCCAGGATACGGCCTCGAGGATCTCCCGAAATGAGAATCGCCGCCCTACTCGTCCTGCTTCCGGCGTTCGCATGGGCTCAGAGTGGGCGTGCAACGAACGAAAAGGAATCGAAACCGATGTACATACCAGACGACATCAGAATGGTCGCGCCGGCGCTCGATAAGTACGCGCGAGGGCCGATCGCCGAGCTATGGAAGCGCCCCGGCCTGACACCACGGGACCGCAGCATCGTTACCGTCTCGGCTTTAATCGCCCGCAACCTGACCGGCGAGATGGTGAATCAAATGGATTTCGCCCTCGAGCATGGTGTAAAGGCCGGCGAACTGTCCGAGATCATCACCCATCTTGCGTTTTACTCCGGATGGGCGAATGCCATGTCCGCCGTGGCGGCTGCGAAAAGCGCCTTCGCCGCGCGGCAGATCGGAGCGAATCAGCTTCCGGAGGCCTCGCCGAGCCTTCTTCCACTGAACAAAGAGGCTGAAGAGACGCGTGCGACTAGCGTCGAAAATCAGTTCGGAAAAGCTTCTCCTGGACTGGTTCAGTACACCACCGATGTGCTGTTCCGCGATCTTTGGCTCCGTCCCGGCTTGGCGCCTCGGGACCGGAGTCTGGCGACCGTCAGTGCTCTTATCGCGTCCGGGCAGGCCGCGCAAATTCTGTATCATCTCAACCGCGCTATGGACAACGGACTGACGCAGACGGAAGCAGGAGAGGTGATCACGCATTTAGCGTTTTACGCTGGATGGCCAAATGCCTTCTCCGCCGTCGCAGTCGCAAAAGATGTCTTCGAGAAACGGTCGCGTTAGGGGAAGGGGAAGGGGAAAATATGGAAATCAAACAAGCGGGATCGCAAGCAGCGGCGAAAGGCCCAGCCGATTGGTTTACCGGCAACGTACGGATCGACCATCTGTTCGAGGCGCCCGCCCCAGCACGCGTCGCTGGTGCTTCCGTGACATTCGAGCCAGGCGCGCGGACTGCATGGCATACACATCCGCTCGGCCAAACTCTGATAATGACGGCGGGCCGCGGCTGGGTGCAACGAGAGGGCGGGCCCGTCGAGGAGATTCGCCCTGGCGATGTGGTCTGGTTTCCGCCCGGCGAAAAGCACTGGCACGGAGCAACATCGACGACGAGCATGACACACGTCGCCATCCAGGAGAGCCTAGACGGAAAGGCGGTCGACTGGATGGAACACGTCACCGACGCACAGTACCGGAAGGCATAGTGCAGACGAAGGAACCAGCAACCATAGAGAGATCGCCGGCTCAGAAGCCGGACAAGCAGCAGTCCAGTCACGTCGATGGCGTGTCCCGCAGGCCAAAGCGTCTGCGGAAGTTCAACCTCGCGGATTCGCAAGTTATTGAAACAACAAAGCTAATCAGTTAAAACCCCAGCGGACAGGCCAACCGAATGGCCGACTTTCCCGTACCTGAGGTACGGGAAAATTGGATCTGCTCTTGAAACTATCGTCCGCAAATGCTAACTTAGTCGTACCTTAAGTACGGAAAAGTTAGAATGGCGATCCACCTCGTTGGCGAAACGATCGACAAGACGCGCAGCCACTACCGGGCCGAGACCGGGAAATTCGTTCAGCTCATGCGCGGCATCTATGTCGATGCCGACGACGACATCGAAGTCACCGTCCTCCGGCACGCCGTCCGTATCGCCAAATATCTGTACCCCCAAGCTTACCTGTCGGCCGCGAGCGCCGTCCTGCTCGGGCCAACCCCGGACGGACGCCTCTTCCTGAGCGCCAGGCGCAAGCAACGCACCCGCATCCGTGCACTGGAAATCATCCAGAACGAGGCCCCCGCGCATCCATCCGTCGGCGAGGGCGTCATCGACGACGGCATGGGCGAGTTCCGGATTGCCGTCTCATCAATCCGTCAGCGCTTCCTTGAGGCATTCCGTCTGCGCAGTGAGCACGCGGCATCGATCAACGACGACATGCGGGTCTCGATTGCTGCGCGCCTGATCGAGGAATATGGCTCGGCACAGGGCGCGGCCGATGCGGTCTGGACACTGGCGCGCGAAAACGAGTGGTATCGCGAGGGGGAGGCGGCGGAGCGATACCTCCTGCGACGGCCGAGCGCTGCGCCCGCAAAGAACGAGGCGGCGCTGGATCTGATCGTCGCCTGGCACGGCGTGCCTCTGGGGCGCCTGATTCACGACGGGTTCGAGTGGCGCTGGAAGCCGGGCGAGGGCGACGGGCCGCCGCTCATTCGGCAGACGACGCCCGGCAGACTGCCGCCGTTCATCGTCTCGCTGCTGCCGGAAGGCTGGCTGGAGCAGGTTCTCCAGGACAAGGACGAGCGCGCGCTGCTGCGGTCCGGGAAGCGCTACACGTCCAATATCACGATTGTTGAACAGGAGGCGGAGCTGAGGCAGCTACCGCAGGACGTCCTCCTGAGGCCGCTGGCCGGTTACACCAAAGGCGGCGTCTTTACCGGTGCCTACGAAGGACCCGGCCGGGGCGAAATCGAGAAGAACTTCGAGCGCACCCTCGCGCAGATTTACGCGCGCGCGGATACGCCGCGCCTCTCGGGCGTGCAGATCAAGGCGCCCATGTGCCTTGATGAAAAGGGCGTTCTCTCGCCCGCGACCGGAAAGCCGTTCACCCATATCCTCAAACCCGCCGGCACCAGCGGCTATGATGCACTGCCGGTCGTGGAGTGGATGGCGATGGAACTCGGCCGGGCGGCCGGCTTCGAAGCGCCGGCGACCGCGCTTGTCGCGATGCCGGACAGGATGCCGCCGGCGCTCCTTGTCGAGCGCTTCGATATTCGCGAGAGCAAGGACGACGCGCGGTTCCTGGCGATGGAAGACATGTGCTCCGTTCTGGATCTGCCGACGAGCGCGAAGTACGACGGCACCATGGAGCGCGTCGCGCGCGCCGTCCGCCCGCTGTCTACGGCCCCCGAAGAGGATCTGCTCATCATCGTGAAGCGCGCGGTCTTCGCCTGGCTGATCGCCGACGGGGACATGCATCTCAAGAACCTGGCGCTGCTCAAGATCGCCGAGCCGGGCGACAGGCAGTTCCGCACCGTGCGGCTGGCGCCGCTTTACGATGCCGTGACGACACGTGTCTTCCCGAAGCTGAAACATGACCGCCTCGCGCTCAAGCTCAACGGCAAGGATGATAACCTCCGTCGCGCTGACTTCCAGGCGCTTGCGACGACGGCTGGTCTGCGGGCCGGCGATGCTGAAGGCGCTGTAGATGAGGTTGTGCAGCGGCTGCGCGGGGCGCTCGACGGGATCGCAGTACCGAAGGCCATCCATCTGAGCGATGAAACACGGCAGATGACAGTGGAGGTGCTGGACCTCTGCCGCCGGCGGATCGAAGGCATGGCATAAACGATGTCTCTCGCGCCCCTCGACTTCCGCAACTTCGAAAACTACCGTCAGCGAGTGCAGGTGTTATGTTCTTAGAAAGGAATGAGATTGGGGTTTGCCCCCGGAATTGGCGTACAACCTAAGGGGCTCTCCCGGCAGCCTCTGTTTCGAACCGGTTCTCCGCTAGCATCATGACAGCAATCACACTGGTGCTATGATGTAGAAATGAGGACTACGATCACGCTGGAACCGGACGTGCAAGCACTCATCCAAACGGTCATGAAGGAGCGGGGAATCTCTTTTAAAGAGGCGTTGAATTCGGCCGTTCGCGCCGGTCTGACGCAGGGGAAACCCAAACGGCGTTATTTCGTGCAGAAATCCTACTCTCTCGGCAGTGATCAGAATTTCAGGTGGGACAAGGCGCTGGAAGCCGCGGCTGCGATAGAAGATGAAGAGTTGAGCCGAAAGTTCTCCTTGCGCAAATGATAGTTGTCGATGTGAACCTTCTCATCTATGCGGTCAACGAAGATGCTCCAGACCACAAAAGAGCAAAGTCATGGCTGGAAGCGGCTGTTTCCGGAACGGAAACGGTCGGGCTGCCGTGGATCGTTCTCCTGGCCTTTCTGCGGTTGACGACGAGACCAGGACTTTTTCAAAAGCCGCTGAGCGTCGACGCGGCGTTCGACTTAGTCGACGCTTGGCTGCAGCAGGCTTCGGTGACTGTACCTGAACCCACTCCACGCCACCTGCAAACGATGCGTGATCTGATTTCCCCGCTGGGTACCGGTGGCAATCTCACTTCGGATGCTCATCTGGCGGCCTTAGCCATCGAGCACGGCGCCGAGCTATGCTCAACGGACAACGATTTTGGGAGGTTTAACCGGCTCCGCTGGCGCAATCCGCTCGCTCCCTGAAGGTAAACGGGCTAAATGGTCTGGAGACCAATGCCGGCCAAGTAGCTATACGTCTCATCGTAGAACCGCGGATCTCGCGTTGGGTCGTGAGCATCCCCCGGGCGAAACGCATGGTGACGCCATGCCTGCCCGTCCATTCGAAGATCGGCGTCCCATGTCAAACAAATCCAATCAAGTTCCAAGCCCTGAATTTGGAACTCCGTCGCGGCATCCTCCAAGTAGAAGCTGGATCGCGTGTCTTTCCGATCGTCTAAAAACCAGTGAACGGGGTCGATCTCGACGCGAATATCGATAGCATGCGGCTTGAGGCGCTGTGCCTGGGAAGATGCTACTAGGCCATAGCGTTCGGAGCCGCGGGCCTGCCCACGAACCCATTGTTTGGCGCTCTGGAGGTCACGGGTGATTGCGATCGGATATTGTTTGGAAACTTCTCGAAGTAAGCTTCTGGCCGGTTCAACCTCGCAATCAAGCACCGCCTTGACGAAGGCCGAAACCTTCTCGGAACGGAAGGACCGCATTGAGGTTGCCAAGTGTAATCTTGCGTCGAATGTGAAGTTGTTTTGAGTGCCAAGTGCATGAACGGAGGTCCCGGCAGCGTACTCCGATTCCGCTAGGTTCGGCGAAACGTAGGCCAACCAATGCGGAAGCCGGAGACGCAGAGCCTCGAGCCATTCGCCAATTCCCGCTTCGCCCGTGTGGATCTCCTGGCCGCCGCCAACGAGGCAAATGACGACCGCCCAGTCTGGATGTCTATCGAGGTAGGAGATCAGGAATTCCGGCTCAGACGAGTTGAAGTTGGGGACCCTTTTCCGGCGCTTCATGAAATCAGCTGTTTTGTCACGGTTCCATGCACGTTGTGCTTCGTCGAAGATCACGACATGGTCGTAGGGTGGGTCCGGTCTCCGCATGCCTTCATCCCGGAAATGGTGCACGTTCTGAATGAAAGCCTTGATTGGCAATCGAACGACGCCTTTTCGCACCCGCCGGTCACGAAGATGATCGCCTTGCGGCGTTCCCGCTGGACGCCTTCGATGATGTTCTCCACAGCCGTTGAGGTAACACTCAGATTTGTTGCTCCAGCGTCGTGCCGCGAAATCGCCTCAACGGAATGTCGGAAGTATAGTGAACGGGCAGCTTCAATGATGGTTGGCGTCGGATGGTACGGCGACTTTCCCCACTCAGCGGCATCCAGCTTTAGCCCTTTGGCCACCGAAATCGCGTCACGCACTGCGGTAGCGATCCCAGCGGAGGTGCATCGTCGGGGTGGGTGTACCTGATCGGAATCTGGGCCTTGCCAATCGGCATCGCTATGGGCAGCCTCGGTAGCCACCAGCAATGGAAAGATTGGCGCATTATGACTGGCCAGACGAAAGTTCTTCAAATCAAGAGCATAGTCCCAGATCTGGTTGTAATGCGCCGTTCGGTACAGTTTTTCGCCAACTTTGAACTCGATGGCCAGAATGGCGGGCCCAACAATCAGAACCGCATCAATGCGGCTGGCGAGCCGAGGCACATCGAATTCAAGATAAATTGTTCCCGCGGTATCTTTCAGGGCAGGTGGGAGAATTTTGATCTCCTCCTCCCACGCCCGCAGTTGTTCGAGTTCTACATCATGGCCGTGCGACTTTGCCAGTTTTCCCGTAATATAGACGGGATCTTCCGAAAGAAATGCCTCCACCGTGGCGCCATAATAGGCGGAAAGCCAGCGGTCCGGTGGTTCATTCGCCACGGACTTCATTATAGATTTTTATTGCTGACGGTCTCCACATCAAGATGGCAGTGACCGCCGATGCTGTTGGGATGTTTGGAAGTGACCTATTGGTATCGGCCCTGCAAGCAATACGTGATCTGACGGCGCAACCAGGCAGCGGCGGCAGTCGCACTTCGGACAACTATCTTGCCGCTATGCCGATTGGGCGGGTTCGTCGGACAACAATTTCGGAACGTACAGCCCGTTAAGCCGTCAACCAAACTGGCTCAATTTCCACCTGACATAACGTGCTTAACAGCTTTTCCGCAACTCCCGCTCGGGTGAGATCTCCACCTGACACAATCCGGGCCGGCGCCGCCGGCACCCTCCGTGGCTGCCATACACGCCCGGATGCCTTACCATAGAATTGAGGACGGATATGAGCACACGCGAGGTCATCGCGCACGAACTGGAGCGGCTCCCGGAACAGGACCTGGAAAAGCTGCTGGCGTTCCTGCGGTCGCTCAAGGAGGCTCACGCCGAGACCGCCGTGCCGACGCTAGCTGCCGAATCGGCCCTTGCCAAAGACTGGCTCACGCCTGAGGAGGACGCGGCCTGGGCCAATTTGTAAGAGGTGATGTTGTAGTCCTCAACTTCCCCTTTTCCGACCTCAGCCATACGAAGCGGCGGCCGGCCCTGGTTCTGGCTACACTTCAGGGAGACGACGTGATCCTCTGCCAGATCACGAGCCAAGCACGATCCGACGCCTATTCCGTTGCGCTCGACAGTCCCGATTTCACCGCCGGCGGACTCAACCAGAACAGCAGGATCCGTCCGAACCGGCTTTTCACGGCGGACGAGGGCATCATCCTCTACCGCGCTGGGCACGTCTCAGCCGCAAAGCTCGACGAAGTCGTAAACCGTCTGATCGGCATTTTCCGTCAGCCCTAAGCCCGTCCATTCTTATTTGATCCGAGGTCCCCGCCTTCGGCTGCTTCAGGATCCTGAACCTTGCGCAGAATGAATCTCGCCTGGATGCTCTCGTCGCGGGCATCGTACGTCACGCTTTCGACGTGATCTCGGATCTGTTTCATCTCCACCTGCGCGCCGCCATGGAGGCAGAGGTTCCGCTGCACGGCAAGCTCAAGATCGTGAGCCGCGACCTGGTGTCCGCAGGGCGGTCGGCCGCCTGCGGTTGATCGACATCGGTAGTAACGGTAGATACAATTTCCGTGCCGGACGGTATGCGGACTCATCGCTCTGCCGCAGGCTGCACACCGGACACGCCCTTTGAGCGGCCAGTCAATTTCAAAGCGCCGCCCAGGCGTTCTGGTCCGTCGTGATTCAAGCCGCCTCCCGACCACATCGAACAAGTCACCTTTGATGATCGGCTCATGATTGCCGATTCTGATACCAGCGCCGTCACGAAACAGCCCGCAGTAAACGGGATTGCGCAGCACGGCAACGACCTGCCGGGCAGTCCATAGATTGCCGCCGCGCTGCTTCTCAGTCCGGCGGGCGACCGTGGTCTTCGTGCGCCAACCGCGTCGATTGGCATCTTCGGCGATATCGAGCGGACGTCTCCCGGCGGCAGCCAACTCGAACATCCATCTCACGATCCCCGACTCATCCCTGTTGACCACCAGTTGCTTGGTTACCGGGTCAGCATCGTAGCCGTAGGGGAGGGCGCCAGCGATTCGCCGGCCCTCGGCTTTGAGGTGCGCGCGGGAATCCGCAATCCTCGACGCGATCATTTAGCGTTCGAATTCGGCGAAAGAGGCGAGGACGTTGAGAACGAGATTGTCCTGCGCGGTGCCTCCCAGTTCGTGCGCGGTAACGATGACCAGTCGGATGTCGTGCTTCTTGAACTCCTCCACCAGGCCGACGCATCCGATCAGACTCCGCGCGAGGCGATCCAGGCGGTGGACGATGACTTGATCGACTAGGCTGTCGCGGATTCGAGCAACGAGGCGCTGTAGCGCCGGGCGGTTGAGAGTCGCTCCGGACTCTCCGTCATCGTCGAAGCGTTCATCGACGAGGTGCCATCCCAGGAGACGCTGGGATTCAACGAATGCGCGGCAAATGCCGTACTGGACGTCGCACGACGAGAGGTCGTCTTCTGACGCGACGGACTGGCGGGTGTAGATGGCGCAGCGAATCGGAGAAGGAGAGGTCGGCTGCGACGATGGCGTGGCGGATCACCCCGAAGGAATATAGTCCGATCAGGTTCTCGATTCTCTCACCAGAATTCTCCGGTCGCGGGTACGGAGACGCCGAGTCGAGCGTCCAAAACCGACCTGTTGCCCGTAATTCCGTCATTGCCGACCTCCGGCCGCCCGCCCGCAACCCCTCCGTCAAGAGTTTGGGCCTGTTAAGGGAGGACGTGGAGAGTTCGCAGGAAAATTCCAGGCCCGCGGGCGCAACCGTGGCGGTTCCGCCCGCGGCCCAAACGGAATCGTGGCCGATGGCGAGAGGGCCGCCACCTCGAAAACGGCGCGAATATGGGAGGAAACACGCGGTCCGAAGGAAGGCTGTGCTGTCAAGAATTTCGCGGCTTGGAGTTGGTACGCGGATGCTTGGCTCCCCGGCATGGATTCGAACCACGATTCACGGCTCCAAAGGCCGCTGTCCTACCATTAGACGACCGGGGAATGCCTCGACGGACAGAATTTAGTGTAGCCTTCCGAAGCGGTCTGCCGCAACGCTGTTACAATCAGGCTGGAAGCCAGTCTTGGCCGGTGCTGGGCGCGGGCTTCAAACCCGTCGTGCGGTACTCTGTGTCGCGGGTGGGTTCGACTCCCACTGGCTTCCGCCACAAGCGCGAAAGGCTTGCCCCACTCCCGCCGCTCCTATCGAACCGGCGGGGGCCAAACCGGTTCCTCCGAGTCGATCGGTCTGCCGTAGTAGTCATACAGCCGGACCTCGTATTCCCGGTTGACCGCCGTCGCGGGATCGAACTCCGGGCTCTTTTCCAGCTGTTCTCGGCTCAATTTCATGTGCACTTCACCGTCCGCCCAGGAGACGTTTCTGATCCACGGGGTCCCGGCGAGCACCCGTTTGCGCAAAAACCAGCCGCCGCGCAGAGCGACCACAAGCCAGCGAACCGACCAGCTTTCATCGTCCGCAATGAAGTCGTCGACGGAGCCGGCGTTTTCTTCCCCGCAGTGAACTTGATAGGTACTCACTTCGCGCAGACTGCGGAGGTGCGGGTCGCCTTCCACCTCTTGCGCTTGGACGGGTGTCGTGGGCAGTGAAACCGGCAGGGGCTCAATGGTCCAATAATATGGCAGCCCGTAATGGGCGTTCATCGCGATCTCGTGCTGCCGCGACACCGGTTTGTCGGTATCGACATCGGGGCTTCTGCGAACCTGCTCCTGCGTCAGCGCAACCGGAAACGTGCGTCCGAGCCAGTCCGGCTTCCCCAGCATCCCGGTCGCGATTAACACGCGGCGGTGATTCAGCCAGGTACCCGTCTGCACCACCAGATACCGAACCGTCCAAGTCTGGTCATCAAAGAAGAAATCGTGGACTTTTCCCAGTTCCCCGTCGACCGCCTGAATCGCATATCCGAGTACTGTGCTGAGGCTGCGAAGCATCGATCCTCCATCCGGATCTCATCTGTTTATAGAGTCTCATATCGCCCGCTTCCGGTTAACATCTATTATCCGGCACTCGTGTTCGAGTGCGAATGGAAAGGATGGTAATGAAGTTCACAGTGCGTTTTTTTGTCGCTGCTGCCGCATTGATCGTCGTAATGGCATCAGTCGCCTGGTGGCTTTCGACCTTGACTCTGCCGGCTTGGCTCCGGTCGATCCTGAATAGCGGAGTCGCCGTGTGGACGCAGCCATTTTTTCATGTCGGTGGAATTCCCATCACCCTCGACTTTTTCGTGAAAGTCGTTCTCTTCATCCTCCTCCTGAGCCTGGGCGCGAAAGCGGGCCGCCGTTTCTTAAGGACCCGCGTCCTCGCGCACACATCGATGGACCCTGGCCTGCAGTACGCCCTGGAGGTCGCGACCGGGTACGGAATCCTGATACTCGGAATCGTCGTCGGCCTGCAATCCGCGGGTCTGAACCTCTCCAGCCTGACGTTCGTCACTGGTGCGCTCGGCGTCGGAATCGGGTTCGGCCTGCAGAACACGGTGAACAACTTCGTGTCCGGTCTCATCCTGCTGATCGAGCGGCCCATCAAGGTCGGCGACCGGGTGGAGGTCGGCACTCTCAACGGGGATATCGTACGCATTGGCGCCCGCAGCACGTGGGTGCGAACCAACGACAACTTCGTGATCATCGTGCCGAATTCGCATTTCATCTCGAACCAGGTGACGAACTGGACGGCCAACGATCGCCGGGTGCGCATCGCGATCAGGCTCGGCGTGTCGTACTCGAGTGATCCCGCGTCCGTCCGGGCGATTCTGCTCGCCCTCGCCGGGGCACATCCCGCAATTCTGTCCGAACCCAAGCCGGATGTCATCTTCCTGGGTTTCGGCGATAGTTCCCTGGATTTCGAACTCCGGGTGTGGACTTCGGAAAGCCTGCGTACCCCGCACATTTTGAAGAGCGATCTGTATTTCTCCATCTTCGAGGCGTTCCAGGCGAATCACATCGAGATTCCGTTCCCGCAACGGGATGTGCATCTGCGTTCGGCATCGCCCACCATCCGGGTTGCCGGGGTGAGCTGACTGCTCACAGAGTCCCTTTCGGTCGCCGTTGTACCATTGAGTGGAACGAACGTGCAGTGCGGAGTGGATCGGGGAGTGTCGCACGAGAGCCGGCCCGTCCATGTCCCCGGATCATCCCGCGCGGACGTCTCCACCCAAACAAGGAGCAAGAGATGCCAGAGGCAGTCAAGACTTGGTTGTTCGATCCCGTCGTGGGAAAGATCGTTACCGTTGTGGTTGCGCTGCTCGTCGTCTTTTTTGTTGTTCGTCTCCTGCAGCGGTCCCTCAGCCGCTACATCCAGGACATGGATACACGGTATCGGGCTCGGAAATTCGTCATGTTTCTTGGCTACATCATGGCCGCCGGTGTCGTGGCGACGGTTTTCAGTGACCGCCTGGGTGGCTTCACCGTGGCATTCGGGGTCGCGGGTGCAGGCATCGCCTTTGCCCTGCAGGAGGTGATTGCCAGCGTCGCAGGCTGGGTGGCGATTTCAATGGGAGGTTTCTTCAGCCCGGGCGATCGAATTCAACTCGCCGGAATCAAGGGCGACGTCATCGACGTCTCGATCCTCCGCACAACCCTCATGGAGATTGGAGAGTGGGTAGCGGGAGACCTTTATACCGGCCGGATTGTTCGCATCGCCAATAGTGCCGTTTTCAAGGACCCGGTCTTCAATTACTCGGGAGATTTCCCCTTCCTGTGGGACGAAATCACTCTGCCCGTCAAGTACGGCTCCGACTGGACACTTGCGCGGACGATGTTACGTAGACTGGTGGATGAGGTGCTGGCCGACTATGCCGCCCAGGTCAAGGACTCGTGGCTCAAGATGGTGCGGCAGTACCGGGTGGAGGAAGCCAATGTCGAGCCGATGATCACGCTGCGTGCGACGGACAACTGGATCGAGTTTACGGTTCGCTACGTAGTGGACTACCGGAAGCGGCGCTGGATGAAGGACCACTTGTTTACCAGGATTTTGGAAGAGATCGATAAATCGAATAATCAGATCCGCCTTGCGTCCGCGACGTTTGAAGTGGTACAGGGCTCGACCCTGGACGTCCACGTTGCAGGGGACCAGCTGCGGCCGTCTTAAGGGGCCGCGTTTCTCGTTTGGCAAATGCATATGGCAGCCGATCAGAGCTTTTCCAGGACGTGGGAATGGTTGCTGGCAGAGGTGGAGGCCCGAAGCAACCAGTATGCGGCGGAGCTGGAGGCTGCGTGGTCCGAACTCGCTTCCCTGCTTCATGCCCAGGTGGCCGCCTTCGAGCGCGAGACCTCGTCCGCCGCCCCGCACTCCGGCCTCGCCTCGCTCCGGCGCCTGATGTCCGAAGTGGCAGACCGGGTGCTCTTCGAGATGGTTCACGCGTTCCGGAAAGCCCGGCCGCAGGAAAGGGCCCTGGCGGCTCTGGAGACCTATGAGTCGGGACTGGAGGACCTGACAAGAAGCTTACCCCAGGCCATGGACGTTCAGGGCCAGGAGCTGCTGGAAGCGCTGCATCTCGGCAGCGTCTCCGGCTTGGGCCGGTATCTGCTCCGAAGACGCCGTGCACCGGTGGAACTCCCGATGAGGCAGATCGTCGAAGGCCGCCTCCTGCTGGATGCGAAGATCCGGACCGGATTGGACGCCGCTTATTTCCTGGCGCTCGCCAGGGGATCGCTTCTCCTGCTGGGGCCCTGGCAGGCAGTTCGCCGGGACACCCTGCGGCGATTATCGGGTCATAACTCCGATGCACAGGCCTTGACGGATGCTCATGGCCGTTGGGTCGAACGGGAAAGGCTTCTCCAGGCCGCTGCCGGAGAAGCGTCCGAGAACATCACCCGTTGGAGCGGAGGAGTCGGCGCGCGTCTGGCCACGGCGCTTCTCAGTGGCGGAACACGGCTGTCGCCGCGGCGGCGGGAGCGCTGGTCGCGAGATCGCCAGACCTCCTTCAGCCATTGGTCCCGCCAGCAGCGCGCGGTGAAGTCGGTGCTGGATCTCGAATACGAACTGGTTTACGTAGCCCTCGGCGTTACCGAAGCGGGTGAACGCGGGTTGGATGCGCTCGACAAGGAGCAGGCCGGGCTACGCGACGAACTCGATCAGGTCATCCAGTGGCTTCAGGAGGTCCCGCCCGAAGGGAGCCGCCAGGGTTTTCCGCCGCCACAGGCGGAGCTTGTTTCCGCTGACGATCGCGTATTGGATTGGGAGCGTGCGTGTGAGTCCTCCGCGGCGGCACACCTTCCCCTGGCGGTCGAGACGGTCGAACCGCGGCGCGCCTTGCCGTCCTGGCGACCTCCGTGGCGCACCCTGGAACCCAGGAAGGTCTTCCTGTCGGCGCTTGCCCGCTCCGGCCGCGCCACTGTCCTGGAAGGCTTTCGCGAGGCCGAGGGGGACCATCGTGCCATCGTCCGGGAAATCGAACGCGCCCGGGAAGTCGTCACCTTCAGTCTGGAGACCGCGGGGAAAGAAGGCGAACAGAGCCTCCAGATCGCCCAGGATGGTGTCGCCAACGCCCTCGCCCTGGTGTCCTACCGCAAGCAGACGGTAACCGACCCGCATGCTCTGGTCGAGCGCAAACTCGTCGAAGCCACAGCCGAGGTCTTCGCGCTTACGCACGTGGCGCTCGATCAGGGACGTCTCGGTCTGCTTACGCAGTTGGCCCAACAGAGCGGCTCCAAACTGGTCCGCGACGCGTGGCATCTGGGCCTGGAAAAGACGTCGGAGACCGGCCGCTTGGCGCGCGACTGGGTTCGCGCGGAATATCACCGCGACCTGCAGAAGGTCGGTTGGGAGGCTCCTCCGATCGGGGTGGTGGCGCCCGTCGTCTCACGGGCATACCTCGGCGAGGTGCTCAATCTGCGTCGCGGAACCCGCGACCTGCCGATGATCTACCGGCGCCTGTTCCGCCTGGCGCCATTGGAAGAGCCGCGATTCCTGGTGGGAAGGGAGTCGGAGATGGCCGCCTTGGCGCATGCCAGGTCGATCTGGCAGTCCCGGCGGTCTGTCTCCGTAGTCGTGGTCGGCGCGAGAGGCAGCGGCAAGACTTCCTTGCTGAACTGCGCTTCAGCTGCCGAGTTTTCGGATGCGACCGTCATCCGCAGCCAGTTCCGCGACCGCGTTACGGACCCTGCCCACATGAGAGCGTTCCTCCATGAGCTATTCGGGCTAGGCGCGGATGATGACCTCCTTGCCAGTTTGTCCTCCTGCCCAAGAGTGGTCATGCTCGAGGAGATGGAACGAAGCTTTCTGCGGACGATAAATGGTTTCGAGGGTCTGCGGGAGCTGTTGACCATCATCTCGGCCACAGGCCGAACCACGCTTTGGATCCTGAGCCTGAATCAGCACTCCTTTAGCTACCTGGATGCCGCGATCAATCTCGGCCGCCACTTTACGCACAGAATCAACGCCATGGCCGTTGCTCCCCAAGACCTGAAGAACGCGATTCTTCTCCGGCACCACCTTTCCGGCCTGAGATTGCAATACCCGCCCCTTCCGGAATCCGATCCGCGGGTCAGCCGGATGCGGCAGTTGCTCGGGCTTCAGCAAACGTCCGAAGAGCTCTTTTTCGATTCTCTTTACCGCCAGTCGGAGGGTGTGTTCCGAAGCGCGTTCGAACTCTGGCAGCACTATATGGAGCGCGTCGAAGGAGGCGTCCTCTATTTGCGCGAGCCCGTGGAGCCCGATTATGAACCGATGATCAGTCAACTGACTCTCGATGACGCGTTCGCGTTGCAGGCGATTCTCCAGCATGGCAACCTGACGGAGCAGGATCATTCCAGAATCTTCGAATGTCCCATCGAATCGAGCCGGATGGAATTGCAGCGGCTCACCGGGCTCGAATGCCTGGAACCCGAACCTTCCTCGGCAGGACTGCGAATTCGGCCCGAGGCCGGCCGTTTTGTTCACATGGCGTTACATCGCCTGAACTTGATCTAGGAGAGAGATATGGCAGCGCCGCAAAACCGGGACTGGCTTCGAATTTTCGCCGCTGCCGCGGAATATCGTACCCCGTTTTGCCCTTTGCGAAAACCCAGGAGGAGAACATGCCCGGCCCGCCCGCAATCATTCTGCAAATAGCACCAACATCCTTACTTCAGTCCTTTACTTTAAGGAGGATCGGGGCGGCAGCGCTGACCCTGGTCGCCGCCTGGCTCCTCATCCGCTGGACATCGCGCGTAGTGGAAACCATGAGCCGCCGGAGCACCCGCGCGCGCTTTTTCATTAAGTGGATCGAGCCCGTCCTGCGAATCGGAATCTGGTTCACGGCGATCCTCATCTGTGTGAACCTGCTCGCGCCGTCGCGGGAGACCTTTATCGCCGGAATCGCTTCGTTGGGCATTGCGCTGGGCTTTGGGGCTCAGGACCTGGTCAAGAACCTCATCGGTGGCCTCGTGGTCTTGGGAGACCGCCCGTACCAGCTTGGCGACCGGGTCAGGATCGGAGACGCCTACGGCGAGATCGACCAGATCGGTCTTCGAAGCACGAAACTGACCACTCCTGAGGATACGCGCGTCACAATTCCCAATGCTCAAATCCTCAGCGACCGGGTGTTCAACGCCAATTCCGGCGTGCCTGATTGCCAGGTCGTCACGGATCTCTTCCTGCCGCCTGACACCGATCCGGATGTCGTCCGGCAGATCGGCTTCGAGGCGGCGATCTGCTCGCCGTTCCTGCTGGCCAAAAAGCCGGTCGTGATTCTTACGACTCAAGTCTTCGATCGAAGGGCCTATCTCCGCTTGCGGATCAAGTGCTATGTGTACGATCACCGGTTTGAGCCCCGCATCCAAAGCGACATTACTGCCCGCGCGAGCCGCGAGCTCCTGCGCCACGGCATCTTGCAGCACTGGCTGGCGTATGACGGCGTCGAATCCGGCCCGCTTGGCTGAGGGCGCCGCGGACCGCTGCTTGTGATATTCGTAAGGTAGCGGCATCCGATGCGCATTCTCATTGTCTTGGCTGCCCTGACGACTCTGGGAGCGGCCGGCTGGGCGGGATACCGGCTCCGGCCCCGAAGCATCGACGTGCACCCCGTTGGCCTGGTCCCGGTTTGGGAGCGCATCGGAAATGCGGACCGTGTGTCGCTCAACGGGAGATTCCTCGTAGCCGAAATTGCCAGGTACGACGACGAATTCTTCGCATATCTGATGTTCACTTATCTGCGGGGATTGCCGGAGTTCCGCGGCTCCGAGGTCCTCTTGACGTATACGAAGACGGAGCTCGGGATTTCGTACCCGATTCAGGTTTGCCTTCCCAACAACCTGTTGTCGTCGATACCTCTGCTGTCGGATGCCAAAGCTCGAGGCTTGATCGAGGAGGAGTCCTGGCGTTATCTGACCAAAGACGCGCTGGGCCGGCTGCAATACCAGACTTACCTGTTCCAGACGGCGTATAACCTTCCTGCCCGCCGAAAGCTGGAAGACCTTACGCCGGCGCAGTTGATTGCCTATATCCGGCGATTTGTCCGGTTTAAGTCCGTCACCGACCCTCGCACCCGCCGGGGAATCGAACCTTGGCCTCACCCTCTGACTTCGAAGGAGGCGCTGCAGACCGCGGAAGACATCGTGGCCGTCGCCGATTTCTATTCGCTTCCGCTGGACTTCTTCCTGGGCATCGGCGCAATGGAAAACAACTATATGAATGTCGAGGGAGATCTGGAGCACGCTATTTGGAAACGGCGCGCTGAGAAGGGCGACGTCGTGCTCAAACGCAGACGCGGGAAAGTCCTGGTCGTCAATTCTTCGTTAGGGGTCTGGCAAATCACGCGCGAGACTCTCCGTTACGCGCACAACCTGTATCTGAAAGACCACCGTGACTATTCTCTGTTGCCTGCCCGGCTTCGGCCGCCAGACAGGTTGGATCTCAACGACCTGGATCCGGAGATCCTGACGACGTACGCGGGACTGCTGTTTCGGGACCTGCTGGACCGTTGCCACGGCGACGTCACTGTAGCGGTGGGAGCGTACAACGGCGGACTCAGGCGGCCAAACCCGCACTATGCCGAGGGAGTTCAACTCGTCGCGGAATATGCGCGGCGCATGATGGAACACGCCGCTCTTCTGAATGGGCCGGCGGCAGGCATGCGTTTCCTCACCGCCGGGCCCTGAACATCCTCTTGCCTTCGAGCCGCTGCCGGATGATTCCGGTTCAGTGGACAGAAGGCGATAGAATCACCAGAGTGGGGAGTGAACGAGGAGTTTGGGCCCCCAGAGAAACGAACCGTTCCCAGCCGGCATCCGACATGTCAACTTCCAATCACCGTCTGATCGTGATCTCGAACCGCCTCCCCGCCAATCTACGTGTGACCACCGCCGGGTGGCGCGCGGAGAGAAGTTCCGGCGGCCTCGCGACTGCCATGAACCCCATCCTGCGGAGTACAGGTGGATTATGGATCGGATGGTCCGGAGAATCGGCCCGGATCGGGGACCCCAAGCGACAGGAGATCCTTGACCGGTGGAGAACCCAGGACAGTCTGGTGGCGGTCGAAATCCCGCCCGAGACCGCGCAGCATTTCTATGAAGGTTATGCCAACCAGACCCTGTGGCCCTTGTTCCACCACTTTCCGTCGCGGCTCACCTTCGACCCCAAAGGCTGGGCTGCGTACCAGGCGGCCAACGCCCTCTTCAGGGATGTGATCGTCAGCCAGTATCGCGAGGGCGACGTGCTTTGGGTGCATGATTATCACCTGATGCTGCTCCCCAGGATGTTGCGCGAAGCGCTTCCCGGAGCCGAGATTGGATTCTTCCTTCATATTCCATTCCCGTCCTCGGAAGTGTTTAGAATCTTGCCAGAGCGCGAACAGTTGCTGGAAGGAGTGCTGGGCGCGGATCTCGTCGCATTTCATACCTACTCTCACCTGCAGCATTTCCGCAACAGCCTGCGCCGCGTGATTGGCCGGGAGAGCCGCCTGGACGAGGTGGAAGCCGGCGGGCGGGCCGTGAAGTTGGAAGCACTCCCGATCGGGATTGCCCCCGCTGATTTTACGTCTTTCCTCGGCAAGGCGGAGCCCCAGCGGCACATCGAGGACCTGCGGCGGCGGCACCAGGGCCGGCGCATACTGCTCGCGGTGGACCGCATGGATTACACCAAGGGCATTCCCGAGCGGCTGCGCACGTACCGCCGCCTGCTGGAACATAGCCCGGACTTGCGCGGCAAAGTCGTGCTGCTGCAGGTCGCCGTTCCTTCTCGTGAGCGCATTTTCAGCTACGAGGCGTTGCGCCGCCAGGTGAATGAACTGGTCGGAGAGATCAACGGCCAGTTTGCCACGCCGGATTGGACCCCGGTCATGTATATCCGGCGCGGTATCTCTCGCGCGGAACTCGTGGCGCTTTACGCCGTGGCGGATGTCGCCTGGGTGAGCCCCCTCCGCGATGGAATGAATCTGGTCGCAAAGGAGTACGTCGCTTGCAGGACGGATCAAACCGGCGTCCTCGTGCTGAGCGAATTCGCAGGGGCCGCGGAAGAGATGGGCGAAGCCCTGATCGTGAACCCGTATGACGAGGATCGGACGGCAGCCGTGGTCGAGGCTGCATTGACCCTGACTCCGGAAGAAGGACGCCGTCGAATGGCCGCGCTGCAGGACCGCGTGCACCGCAACGATGTCGGCGCGTGGAGCCGGAATTTCCTGTCGGCCCTGCGGGAAGCCGCCGCCGGTCGCGGCGACTCTCCCTCCCAGCGGCTCGCCGCTCTCGATGTTCCGTCCATGATGGCCGCCTATCGAGTCGCTCAGCGGCGCTTGTTGTTTCTGGACTACGACGGAACCTTGGTTGGCTATTATGAACGTCCGGAACAAGCGGCCCCGTCTCAGGAGCTGCTGAATTTGTTGAATTCGCTGGTGTCGAACCACAGGAATTCGGTGATCATCATCTCCGGCCGCCCGCGTGCCGAGTTGGAAGAATGGTTCGGCGAACTGCGCGGGCTTTGGATGGCGGCTGAGCACGGCGCGCTCTTGCGTCCGGCCAATTCGATCCACTGGGAGCCTCTCCGCGCGGACCATACACGCCAAGTGCTGGAACGCGTGCGCCCGGTGCTGCAGCACTTCGTCGATCGCACGCCCGGCAGCTTCATCGAAGAGAAGGAATACTCGCTCGTCTGGCATTATCGAATGTCCGAGTCTAGCTTCAGCGACTGGCTGGCTCAGGAACTGGTAGCCATGCTGGAGGATATGCTGGCGGAAACCGAACTCCGCGCGATTCGAGGTCGAAAGATCGTCGAGGTTCGTCCGGGTTGGCTTCACAAGGGCGCGGTCGCGGCACGGTTGGAAGAGATGTGCGGACCTGCGGAATTCACGCTTGCGCTCGGCGACGACCGCACCGACGAGGATCTCTTCGAGGTCCTGGGACCCGCGGCCTGGACCGTCCACGTAGGGGCGGGGCGTTCCCGGGCCCGGTACTTTCTCCCCGGACATAGCAGTGTAGTCGCGATCTTACACGGCATCGCCAGCGATGAATGATTCGGGGTTCAGGCGGCAGGGACCTTCACGACCAGCACGCGCTTGGGCCCTTTGCCGGTCTTCACCCGTGCCGCCTCCCGCCGCGTGTGTGTGTCGATGATGGAGCAATCGTTGCTGTCGCTGTTGCTCACCACGCAGTACTGGCCGTCGGGCGAAAACGTGATCCAGTTGGGGCATTTTCCCACGTGAATCATGGGCGAAGTCTTCCTGGTCGCGACATCGTAGACGTACACTCCACCGTCTGCGAGACTCGTGACCCAGAGTTCTTTGCCGTCCGGAGACAGCGCCAGGCCATGCGTGGGGGTGTTCACCTCCAGGGGGCAATTGAGCGGCGGTGCGGGCGGCAGTTCCACCCGTTCGATCACCTTGCGGCTGGGAATGTCGCTGATCACGAATCCGTGCAGGTTGGTGACCGCCGTGTACAGCGTCTTCTCGTCGTTCGAAACGGCATAGGGGCGGGGAATGCCGCCGGTCGGAATTCTGGCGGAGTAGTCCATCTTCTTCAGATCGATGACGTCGACTTCGTTACCCGCCATCGAAGACACGTAGATGTCGTTGTTACTCCCGGCGTTGAAGCAGTTATGCGGAACCTTCACGGGGAGCACTTTCAAGACCTTCTTCTGCGCGGTGTCGATGATGTCGACGCTGTTGCCGTCGCGAATTGGCACGCCCACATACCGGCCATCCGGCGTAGCGGCACACTCGTTGGGCCTCCCGGTGACCGGAATGGCGTCGAGTATCTTGCCGGTGAGGGTGTCGATCGTCTTGAGGTTCTTCTCCGACTCGATGGTCGTAAACAGCCTTCGCCCGTCGGCCGGCGCGCACAACCCGTGGGGCTGGTTGCCGACTTTGATCGTGTCCACAACCTTCAGGGTCCCCAGATCGATGACCGTGATGTCATCGCCCAGGCTGTTGTCGACGTAAAGGAGCATCCTGGCTCCGGCCGCGGGAGCCGCATTCAGCGCCGCGGCCGCGAGCAGGGCAATTCCGACGGTGGCGCAGGGAACAGTAATCCGCATGGTTTACCTCTGAGTGATCGCTGATTCGAGCGGCCAGGGCACCCGTTTCACTCCTGGCTCCGGGAACAGTGTACACCCGGACGCGATGGGTCATCGCTTTCTGCTGTTGTATTGCCCGCCGTTGCCCTGGTCGCCGGCCGGCGCGCGAATAATCCGCCTTTCATTGCCACCGCGCAGGGGCTGGGCGACATGACGGTCGTGGGGCGCCCGTGATATTCTGGTCGCGCTCGATTCCCGATCTGGCGGGACAGACTCGACACCAACCATGGGGAAGCCGCTACGCTGGCGCATCGCGCTGCTGATCGCTGCCGCGATCGCCATCAGCTACTTCGACCGGCAGACTCTCTCCGTCGCGATCGCAGCCATCCAGCGGGAAATCCCCATCTCCAATACGCAGTTCTCGCAGTTGCAGGCTTGCTTCCTCGTCGCCTATGCCCTCATGTATGCCGGCGGCGGGAAGCTGATCGATTCCCTGGGAACGCGCACCGGCTTCGCCCTGATCATGCTCTGGTGGTCGCTGGCGTGCGCCAGCCACGGCCTGGCGTTGAGTTTCGGAATGCTGGCGGGCAGCCGGTTGATGCTCGGAGCCGGAGAGGGCGGTGGCTTCCCGGCGGCCACCAAGGCCGTTTCCGAGTGGTTCCCCGCGCGCGAGCGATCGACGGCCATGGGCATCATCAATGCCGGAACGGCCGTCGGCGCCGTAATCGCACCGCCGGCCATCTCGCTGATCGTCACGGGGCTGAACTGGCGCTGGGTCTTCTTCGCATCCGGCCTCGCCGGGCTCCTCTGGACCCTTTTCTGGTGGAGAAACTACCAGCCTCCGCAAAGCCATCCGCGGCTGAGCGCCGCCGAGCGTCTGGATCTGCAGGAGACGATCCTTCTCGCCAAAGAGGAAACCCCGCCCTCCGGCGATTGGCTCCGGCTATTCACATTTCCGCAGGTCTGGGGCCTCGTCTCCGCCAAATTCCTGAGCGATGCGGCCTGGTACTTCTATCTGTTCTGGCTGCCCAAGTACCTGTATGATGCCCGCGGATTCGATATCAAATCCGTTGGCGCGTTCGCCTGGATTCCCTACGCCTTCTCCGGGGTGGGCAGCCTGTGCGGCGGCTGGTTTTCGAGCCACCTGATCCGCCGCGGCCGCGGTCTGAACTTCGCGCGCAAGGCCGCTTTGGGCGCGAGCGCCGCGCTGATGCCGTGGATCCTCTTTATTACCCATGTGCCCGTCGAACTGGCGATGGTCCTTTTCAGCGTGGCGTTCTTCGGCCAGCAATCGTGGTCCACGCTGGTGATGATTCTTCCGGCGGATCTGTTTCCGCACCGCGCCGTCGGTTCGGTAGCGGGCCTGGTTGGATTCGGCGGAGCCATTGGCGGCGCGGTCTTCGGTCTGGTTGCCGGCTACCTTCTGGACCACGGTTACGGCTACGGCCCTGTCTTCCTCGCGGTGAGCACGTTTCACGTAGCCGCGTTCCTGATTATTCTGGTGTCAGTGCGCGCGGTCGCGCCGGTGCGCTTCAACGGCGAACCCGCCGCGCAGGAAGGAGGCCGATGATCCGGCTCGTGCAGCTCGAGGGCCCCGAAGGAAGGCGCCTCGCGGTGGTGGAGGAGCCGCGCCTGCTGTTGTTGGATGGCTGTTCCTCCGTCTACGAACTCGCGCAGCAGTGTATCTCCCGTAAGCGCGGCATCCGGGCGATGGTTTCGAGCCTCGCCGGCAAGGAGCGGGTCGATTATGACGCCGTCTATGCGGGCGTGTCCCCGTGGAAGTTGCTCCCGTCGGTGGACCACCCTGGAGAGCCGGCTCGCTGTCTGGTCAGCGGCACGGGTCTCACCCATATGGCCAGCGCCCGGAATCGCCAGGCGATGCACGGGAATCCCGAAGACCTGACCGATAGCATGCGGATGTACCGCTGGGGCCTGGAAGGCGGAAGGCCGCCCGCCGGCAGAATCGGCGCGGCTCCCGAGTGGTTCTACAAAGGCAACGCGGGGTGCCTGCGGGCGCACAACCAGCCCTTGGTCGTTCCCTCCTATGCCGGCGATGGCGGCGAAGAGCCGGAAATTGCCGGGGTCTATGTGCTCGATGCGGAAGGTGTGCCGTGGCGCGTCGGTTTCACCCAGGGCAACGAGTTTTCCGATCACGAGTTCGAACGCAAGAACTACCTGTACCTCGCGGCTTCCAAGCTCCGTACCTGCTCCATCGGCCCGGAACTGGTGATCGGCGCGGAGTTCGGCTCGGTCCCCGGGACCGTCTCGATCGAGCGCGAGGGCCGTCCGCTCTGGTCGCGCGCCATTTGTAGCGGGGAGCAGGCCATGTCGCATACGCTGGCTAATCTGGAGCACCATCACTTCAAGTTCGAGGCGCACCGGCGCCCTGGCGATGTGCATGTGCACTTCTTCGGCGCCGATGCCTTCAGCTTCGGCGAGGGCATCCGGCTGGAGCAGGGAGACATCATGCAAGTACATTTCGAGGGTTATGGCCGGCCGCTGCGAAACCCGCTCCAACGGGTCCGCGAGCCGGAGCACCCGGTTCCGGTACGGACCCTCGAAGCGGAGGAGATGCTTTGATGCATATCGCATTCAATGGCCTGGGAACGATGGGCTCGGGCATGGCCGCCCGGCTTGTCGGCGCGGGCTTTCCGGTCGCCGTCTACAATCGATCTCCCAAGCCCGCGGAACAGTTGGCGCAGGCCGGCGCACGCGTCGCCGCCACACCCGCCGCCGCGGCTCGGGATGCCGACGTCGTCATCACCATGGTTGCCGACGACGCCGCGTCGCGTGACGTGTGGACCGGGCCGCAGGGTGCTCTGAACACCGTCCGCCGGGGCGCGGTACTCATCGATTGCAGTACCATTTCGCCGGAGTGGGTTCGCGAGCTGGCCGCTCTTGCGGAATCGCGGGGATGTCCCCTGTTGGACGCTCCCGTTACCGGCAGCAGGCCGCAGGCGCGCAACGGCGAGCTGCTGTTCCTGGTGGGAGGCGATGCCGCGGTCCTCGAAAGCGTTCGTCCGGTATTTCAGCCGATGTCCCGCGGTGTCCTGCACCTGGGCGCGAATGGGGCGGGCGCGACCATGAAGCTCATCAACAACTTCGTGTGCGGCGTGCAGGCGGCGGGACTGGCTGAAGCTCTGGCGTGGATCGAACGAAGCGGGCTCGAAAAGGCCGCCGCCGTCTCCATCCTCACGGCAGGCGCGCCTGGCAGCCCCCTGGTGAAGGCGCTGGCGGAACGCATGAGCGCCGGAGCCTGCGAAACCAATTTCCGGCTCGATCTCATGGCCAAAGATCTCGCCTACGCGGCCCGCGAAGCGCGTCGCGCCGGAGTAGACCTGGCAACCGGGGCGGCCGCTCTCCGTAGGTTCGAGGATGCCGCCCGGATGGGTTTGGGCAGCCGCGATCTCTCCGCCGTGATCCACCCCCTGCGCAGGGAACCGGAAGCATCCTGACGCCTGCGCTCGCCAGGCACCCGGAATGTTGCCGCATTTAGCGATAAACTAGAGGTCCGGTGAACCATGCTTGACTCTAACGATCCCAGATCGAGACGCGCCTGGCTGCGGCTGATGTCCGCGGCGTCCCTCAGTTCGGGTTTGCTCGCCGCCGCGCCCGCGGCAGACGCCGCGACGGCGCCCGGCACCCGCGTTTACAACATCCTCGACTTCGGCGCGAAAGGTGACGGCCAGACCCTCGACACGCAGGCGGTTCAGGCTGCCATCGATGCGTGCCATAAGGACCAGGGCGGAACCGTGCTGGTTCCCGCGGGCGTGTTTGTCATCGGCACCGTCGAGATGAAGAGCAACGTCACCCTGCATATTGCGGCGCAGGGCAAACTGCTCGGCAGCGCCGATGGCAAGCAATATCACGCGGCGGATGTGATCCCGCTCCGTGGAGATTCCACGCTCGGCGACGGCAACGTGGGCCTGATCTTCGCCGTGAATTCCGAGAACGTCACCGTCGAAGGCCCCGGAACCATCGACGGTCAGGGCGCCCAGTTCCGCAGCCCCAGTCGCGGCGTTCCGCCGCCCTCGGGGCGGGGAGGCGCGGCGCGTCCCTACCACCTCCTCTTTTATCGCTGCAAGAATCTCAGGGTCCGCGACCTTACTCTCGTCGCCAGCGCCTTTCACTCCGTGCGCGTCATCCAAAGCAGTTTCGTGTGGATGGAGGGGCTCCGCATTCACAACCGCGTCAACGGTAACAACGACGGGTTTCACTTCATCAGCAGCGAGTATGTTCACGTCACGAACTGCGACGTGCAATCGCAGGACGACGCCTGCGCGCTCTTCGGCAGTTGCCGCTTTGTCACGGTCACGAACAGCACGTTCAGCACCCGCTGGTCTGTCTTCCGCTTCGGCGGCGGCAATCCGGAGAACGTGACGATTTCCAACTGCGTCATCTATCAAACCTACGGCTGTCCGATCAAGCTGCACTTCGGCCCGGAATCCCAGGTGCAAAACATTCTCTTCTCCAACCTCGTGATGCAGGATGTGACGGGGCCTATCTCGATCAACCTGAATAACCGCTCCCGCGGCGCCGCCTCGGCGCAACCGCCGCAGAACGGGTTCTTGAAGAACATCACCTTCAGTAACATCCGGGCAAACGTGGTCTCCGAAGGCAGGCAGTACGACGACATCGCGTTCCAGCAGAATTACCGCCCCGGCGAGACCCGCCAGTGCATCGTGCTCAACGGCATCGGCGATCGATTCCTGGAAGACATCGCGTTCAACGATGTCCGCGTAACTTATGGCGGAGGGGGCACGGCCGGGGAGGCGGGCCGCGAAGTTCCGCAGGTCGCCGGAGAATATTTCGAGATCGGAACGCCCCCGGCTTACGGCCTGTATGCCCGCAACGTGCGCGGGCTGACCCTGAACAGCGTGCGCTTCGATGTCGTTAAGCCCGATCTCCGGCCCGCGGTCGTTTTGGATCACGTAACCGGCGCCTCGCTCAGCGGCCTCAGCGCGCAGGGCAACCCGGACGCGAAATCCGTCTTGCGATTCGTCGACACGCAGGAAACCCTGCTGACTGCCGCCCGCGTCCTGACACCGGCTGCCGTCTTCCTGCAGGTCGAGGGTGCCGCGAGCCGGGCGATCACAATCGACGGCGGCGATCTTTCCAAGGCCGCCGCGCCGTTAGCCTTCGAAGCGGGCGCGGCCAAAGAGTCAGTGAAGCTGCGCGCGTGAACTCTACCTCTTTACCGACAGAACCATCCCGCTGGGCGACGACACGCCTCCGGCTGTCGCCGTGACCGGCCAGTCGCCGTCCGCCAGCGTGCCGGGCACTTGGATCGCTACCTGGTAGAGTCCCGCATAGCCCGGCGCCAGGGCGGCGCCGTACACCGTGGCCGGGATGTTGTTGATCGTGACTACCGGCAGCGTGCCGGTCGAGTAAGTCTGATCGGCCGGAACCTGGACTCCTGCCGGTGGCGCCGGCGAGGTTGCCCCGAATCCCGTCCCCCACAGTATGATCACGTCGCCCGGCTTGGCCGCCACCGTCGTTACGCCGGGGAAGGTGCCGTCTTTGACGGCGAAGCTGAAGTCCTGCCGCGTGGCCACCACCTGTTTGGCCGGCCAGGAAAAGAACGCAGGACCGTACGCGCCGGCCGTCACCGTGAATGTCGAACTTGTTCCCGAGGAGTGGTCACCGTAACCTGCGCGGCCCCCGGGGAGATATCGGGAACCAGGACGTTGATCTGCGTCGGGCTGACATAGTCGGGATATGCGGCCTTCCCTGCGATCGTTACCGAGACTCCGTCGAGCGTGGTGGGCAGCTTTCCGTTCACGATGGCGTTCGCCCAGGTATCCGTGGTGGACGATAGATTGGTTCCCAGAATCGTCGCCCACGAATTAGCCACGACGCCGGGCTGGAAACTCGCGCCGTTAACGATTCCGTTGGACGAGATAGCCGGAGGAGCGCCGGCCGCTCCCGAAGTAACTTTGCGGACGCGGTTGTTAGTCGTATCGGCGATATATAAGTTACCCGCGCTGTCCACCGCTACGTCGCCGGGGTTATTAAGGCCGGCAGTGATAGCCGGGCCGCCGTCACCCGAAAACCCCGCGATCCCGTTGCCGGCCACCGTGCTGATGATTCCCGAGGCGCCCACCTTGCGGATGCGGTGGTTCGCGATGTCCGGAATATACAGGTTGCCCGCGCCGTCGACCGCCAGGCCTGCGTGTGCCCCGAACAGGTTCAGGCCGGCGCCGGCGGCCGCTCCCCCGTCTCCCGAAAAGCTCTTGGTGCCGTTCCCTGCCACCGTGCTGATGGTCCCGGCAGCGTTCACCTTGCGGATGCGATTGTTACCGATATCCGCGATGTAGAGGTTCCCTGACGGGTCGACCGTTACGCCACCGGGAAGAAAGAGCCCCGCGCCTACAGCCTGGCCGCCGTCTCCCGAATAGCCGGGCACCGGCGCGCCGCCCGCAACCGTCGTGATGACGCCGGCCGTATTGACCTTACGGATCCGGTTGTTTCCGCTATCCGCGATGTAAAGATTCCCCGTGCTGTCCACCGCCACATCCAGGGGAGTCCACAGGCTCGCGCTGGTTGCCGGACCGCCATCCCCCGTGAAACCCACCGATCCGTTTCCGGCAACCGTGCTGATGGTTCCCGCGCTGTCCACTTTGCGGATGCGGTTGTTCATGCTGTCCGCGATGTAGACGTTGCCCGCATTGTCGGCCGCAACGCCGCTGGGGTTGAAGAACGAAGCGTGCGTTGCCGGGCCGCCGTCGCCCGCAAACGTAATGGCTCCGTTCCCCGCCAGCGTCGTGATGGTCCCGGCCGCGTTCACCTTCAGGACCCGGCTGCTGATGATGTCCGCAACATAGAGGTTCCCTGCGCTGTCCACTGCCACTGCGTTCGCTCCCAGCGCCGCGCTGGTGGCCGGTCCGCCCTCTCCGGAGAATGGAATAAACCCGTTGCCGGCGACCGTCGAGATCACTCCCTGGCTCGCCGGCGAGTTCACGCTCAGCTTGACGGGCACCGTTTGCGGCGAATTGCCCGTGCCGCTCGGCGTGATCGTAACCGTGCCGTTGTAGGTCCCCGGTGAAAGCCCCGCGGGATTCACCGATATGGTCAACGTCGTCCCCACTGTGCCGCTCGCGGGGCTTACCGAGAGCCAGTTGCCGCCGGAGGTTGTCGATGCCGCGGCACTGAACGTCAACGTCGCGCCGGGACTGATAATCACGACCGTCTGGCTCGGCGGAGCGGCGTAGCCGGTGGTATACGAAAACGAGAGCGATGCCGGACTCACCGATATCGGCGAGCCCGCGGCGCCCGAGGAGACCTCGCGAATCCGGTCGGCGCCGCTATCCGCGATGTAGACGTTTCCGGCTGGATCCACGGCCACCGCGCTGATGTTGGCGAACCAGGCGCTGGTCGCCGGGCCGCCGTCGCCGTTCCCCTGTCCGATATTGTGTCCGCCTCCCGCCAGCGTGCTGATGATCCCCGACGTGTTCACCTTGCGGATCTTCCCGCCGCCCGCGTCCGCGATGTAGAGGTTCCCCGCCGAATCCACGGCGACCCAGACCGGAGTCATGCCGGCGCTGGTAGCTGGACCCCCGTCGCCGAGCGCCAGCGGGCTGCCGCTGCCCGCCACGGTCGTAATGATCCCGTTGGTGTCCACCTTGCGGATGTGCGTGGCGTTGTCCGCGAAGTACAGGTTGCCCGCGCCGTCCACCGTGAGGCCTTGCGGTAGCGCGAGTTTCGCGCTGGTCGCCGGGCCGCCATCGCCGGAGTAGCCCTGCTCCCCGGTCCCGGCCACGGTCGTGATGATCCCTGACGTATCGACCTTGCGAATGCGCTGGTTCAGAGAGTCGGAAAGATAGAGGTTTCCCGCGCTATCCGCAGCCACGTTCGTGCAAAAGATCGCCGCGCTGGTCGCCGGCCCGCCATCGCCCGAGAAGCCGGGGAGCCCCGTGCCGGCCACCGTGCTGATGATTCCCGCGGTGTTCACTTTGCGGATGCTCGCGCCCTGCGAGAGGTACAGGTTGCCCGCGCCGTCTTCGGTAACGCTGTTCGGAAACACCTGCGCGTTGGTCGCCGGGCCGCCGTCCCCGCTCCCGGCGGCGGACCCGCCTCCCGCAATGGTCGTGATGATGCCGGCCGCATCCACTTTGCGAATGCGGTTATTGCCGCCATCCACGATCAGCAGGTTCCCGGAGTGATCGGCTGCCACACCGAGACTCCCGCCCAGCTTGGCGTTGATTGCCGGGCCTCCATCCCCCGAAAAGCCTCCCGTCCCCGTGCCGGCAACCGTCGTGATGATCGCCTGTGCGCCGCACGGAATACTCCAGGCGGCCAACAGAAGCGGAAAAGAAATCCAGATACCGTGCGTGAGTTTCATGAAGCCGCCTTATTGAATCGCCAGGTTCTTCGAATAAGCCTGAACTGCCGCGAAGCCGCCGAACGCGGTTTGTCCTCCGCCCACCAGCGGCGCGGTAAACAACTGCGTGTTGACCTCCTCGACCGCCAGGTTGCCCGAGCCGCTGGCCAGGGACGCCGCGTCGACGCCGGCCGGCAGCAGGTACCCGAGCACGGCGGCCGGAATCGTGTAAGTGCCTGGCGCGGCGGGAACCTGGCACGTAAAAGTCACCGTGTGCAGTATGTTGCTGTTCGATGAGTCCTTCCCGACCACCGCGTAACTGCTTCCGATGATGTCGATCTGGTCCGTCCCGCCGCCCGTCCAGTTGAGCGTAAGCGCCTTGCTCCGGTCGATGCTCGTCAGCGAATCCCAGTTCGTGATCGTGAAGCCGGCCGGG
Organism: Bryobacterales bacterium; assembly: GCA_963778675.1. GTDB lineage: Bacteria > Acidobacteriota > Terriglobia > Bryobacterales > Bryobacteraceae > CAWCDJ01. The sequence goes on along the minus strand of CAVZVI010000011.1, from coordinate 268,077 downwards.
AAATTCACTGCGGCGCTGAACGCGCCGACTCCCTTGCCGCCGTTCCCGCTGATCGTATACTTGCCGCCGCCCACGATGGTCCCGTCCGGCAGCAGCAGGTCGTAGACCGGCCCCGGATTTGTGCTGGCCACGGTCATGCCCGCGCCGCTCGCCAACCCCGGGCCGCTGACCGGCAACGGAACGCCGGCATCGAGATAGCCATCCGGCGCCGCGGGATTCTTCGCATCAGCCGCCCCCGTCCGGTCGGTCACCGTGCACGCGCCGATCTTGATGCCCCCGTTGAGCGCCCCGTATTCCGCGGCGTTGTAAACCAGGAACCCTCCGCTCACGCTCTCCTGGGAAGTCGTGGTCGTCGTGGGCGTGCCGCCGAGGACGTAGGTCGAAGTGGCCTTGACTTTAGCGACTGCGAACCCACCCCCGGCGATCGTGCCGCCGTGGTCCAGAATCGTGAGGGCGTCTCCGCTCAATTGGGAATCCGCGCACACGCTCTGTCCGTTGGCGGCAATCGGCACCGAGACGGCGTTGCTCAACTCTCCGCCCGCGCTCACCTGCACCGACGTGAAGCAGCCCGGCGTAATGTCCGCGGGCAGCGTGAAATTGACTTGCCACAGTCCCGGATATCCGGATGATGCGCCCGCATACAGCGGCGTAATCTGCCGTCCGCTCACGATCACGCTGAAATTGCCGGCCTGCGTCTGGTCGCCGGAGGTCCCTCCCGTGTCATTGGCCGGATCCGCGCCCCCGCCCGTGCCCCACAGCACCAGCGTGTCTCCCGGGTGCGCCGGCGAGAGCGTCCAGTTGAGCCCGCCGAACGCCACGCTGCCGCTGGTGAACCGGGTCAGGCTCACGCCGCCGTTCACATTGCCGATCGTCGCCTGTGCCGTTCCGGTACCCGCGCTGTTGGCCGTCGCGATGCCGAAACTGCGCGCCACCACCGTCACGTTTTGCGGCGCGCTGGGCAGGGTATTGTACGTCACCCGCACCGCGTAGGTCCCCGGCGCGATCGAGGAAGGCAGCAGGCCGGCAACCTGCCCGGCTGCCGAGTACACCATTTTCGCGTTGATGGCGGCCCCGCCGCCCGTGGGTGTGAACGTAATCGACGTGCCGCCGACGGTCGTCGGGTAGTTGGGCCCTGCGGCCGCCGCCAGCGTGGCCGGCCCCATGCCGCTTCCGAAGATCACGAACACCGTATCGGGCGCCAGCTTGGCCTGATACCCGAGTGCATTCAGCACACTGCTTGCCGTGAACGAGGGCGCCCCCGCGCCAGTCACGGTCAGCGTCACAGAGAACGTTTGAGCCGACCCACCGGATCCGCTCGGCGTCAGCGTGATCGCACCCTGGTACACCCCGCCCGGCATCCCCGCCGGGTTCACCGAGACGGTCAACGTTGCCGGAGTGCTGCCGCTGGTCGGGCTCACCGTGAGCCAGTTGCCTCCCGAGGTCGTCGAAGCCGCGGCCGTAAAGCTCGCCGCTCCTGCCGCCGTAACGCTCACCGTCTGGCTCGCGGGCGTCGCGCCGCCAATCGCAAAAGCAAACGACAACGAACTCGGACTCACCGACAGCCCCCCGCCCACCGTGACCTTCCGGACGCGGACGATGCCCCCCGCGCTGGCCGCGATATAGAGGTTCCCCGCGGCGTCCAGAGCCACGTCTTTGCACACGCCGATATACGCGCTGGTGGCCGGACCGCCATCGCCGATCGGAGTGGATGCCGTGCCCCCGCCGATTCCAGCGTAGGTCGTGATGATCCCGGCTGGATCGACCTTGCGAACCCGTCCGTTCTGGTTGTCGGCAATATAGAGATTCCCTGACTGGTCCACCGCCATCCCGATCGGCCCGTAGAGCGTCGCCGCCGTGGCAGGCCCGCCGTCACCCGAATAGCCGGTTGTCTTATTGGTCTGCCCGGCAATCGTGCTGATGATTCCGCTCGGATTCACCTTCCGCACCCGGGCGCTGCTCGTCTCAGAGATATAAAGGTTGCCCGCGCTGTCTACTGTCACGCCCTCGGGCCGGTCCACTGCCGTGGCAGTCGCCTGCACGCCATCGCCGGAGTAGCTGACGTTGCCGTTGCCGGCCACCGTGCTGATGATCCCTGCGGGTGTCACTTTGCGGACGCGGTTGTTCGACGAGTCTGCAATATACAGGTTGCCTGCGCTGTCGAGCGCGATTCCCGCCGGGAAATCCAGTTGCGCGCTGGTGGCCGGGCCGCCGTCTCCCGAGAAGCCCGGCGAACCGTTCCCGGCTACCGTGCTGATGACGCCCGCGGTGTTGACCTTCCGCACCACATGGTTCTGCCCGTCGCCGATATAGAGGTTCCCCGCGGCGTCCACCGCCAGTCCCGAAACACTCCCTGCGGCAAAAATCTGCGCGCTGGTGGCCGGACCGCCGTCCCCGGAGTAGCCGAACATTCCGTTGCCCGCCACCGTCGTGATGATTCCGGACGGGCTCACCTTCCGCACCTTGCTCGAAGAGCCATCCCAGATGTACAGGTTCCCCAGCCGGTCTACGGTGATTCCGCTGGCCGACGGCAGCCAAGTATCCACAGCCTGGCCGCCGTCCGCGGAGTTGCAGCACTTGGAACTTCCGGCGACCGTGCTGATAGTCCCTTGGCCGAAGCACATGGCGGTACCCAGTGCGAGCATCACGGCAAATTCGATGAAACGGATTCTCATGGTTCCCCTCTGATTTCGGATCCTGGCCGCCCCGGTTTCGATAAAATACCCCGAGGGGTGCCAGTGAAACTGCTGGAAGCGATGCTCCCACGGATTGCCGTTTACGGATCCTCAAGAGCCGTCAAGAATTCTAAAGAACGATAAGCCTATGTCCTTCAACGCGGATCGCCGGCGGGAGTGGGAGGTCACCGGGCGGGTCTGGCGCTTCGCTCACTTCGAGTTCGATGAATCCAGCCGCGAGTTGCGCTCCGGGGGAACCCTGGTCGAGCTTGAATCCAAGCCCCTCGAGGTGCTCTGTCAACTGCTCCTCCACGCCGGAGAGGTGGTCACCAAGGAAGAGTTGCTGGAATCGGCCTGGCCCGGCGTCACCGTGGTGGAGGGTTCCCTCACCACCGCCGTCTCCAAGCTCCGCAAAGCCCTGGGAGACGACGAGCCGCCCATCGTTCTCACCGTCCCGCGGATCGGCTACCGCCTGGCCGTGCCCGTTCAGTGCAAGCTGATCAGTGCCCCGCCCGCCCGCGAGCTCGGTTTCCAGCCTGGCGAGGCCGTGCCCGGGCGCGATCAGTGGCGCTTCGTGCGCAAGCTGCATGACTCGGCCTCGAGCGAAGTGTGGCTGGCCGGGCATCCCAAAACCCACGAGTCTCGCGTCTTCAAGTTTGCCGGCGACGGCATCCGCCTCAAGGGCCTCAAACGCGAAGTTACCCTCGCCAGGCTCCTCAAGGACTCCCTCGGCGAACGCCCCGACTTCGTCCGCGTCCTCGAATGGAACTTCGACGCGCCCCCGTTCTACCTCGAGAGCGAGTTCTGCGGCCCCAACCTCGCCGAATGGGCGGAAAGCCAGGGGGGCCTGTCCGCCATCCCGCTTGCCACCCGCCTCCGGGTCATCATCGACCTGGCGCAGGCCGTGGCCGCCGCCCACGACGTCGGCGTGCTCCACAAAGACCTTAAGCCCGCCAACGTCCTGGTCGCGCCTCGCCCTGACAGCGATTTCCAGGTCAAGGCGGCCGATTTCGGCAGCGGCGCCCTTATGGAGCCGTCTCGCCTGAGCGCCCTCGGAATCACCAATCTGGGCTTTACCCAGACCATGACAGCGGAAGCCGGCGACCTTACCGGCACCCTCATGTACCTGCCGCCCGAGGTGCTCGCGGGACAGTCCCCCACCGCCTTGGCCGACGTCTACGCCCTCGGCGTGATGCTCTATCAGGTCGTCGCCGGCGATTTTCGCAAGCCGCTCTCCCCGGGGTGGGAAGCCGACGTGCAGGATCCGCTGCTGCGCGAAGACATCGCGCAGGCGGCCTGTGGCGACCCCGCCCGCCGCCTGGCCAGCGTCGCCGTCCTGCTCGAGCGTCTCCAGACTCTCGATCGCCGCCGCCGCGAGCGCGGCGAACTGGAACTCACCCGCGAGCGGGCTCGGGTCGCCGAGCAGCGCCTCGCCGCCTCACGCGCGCGCCGCCCGTGGGCCGTTGCCGCCGCCGTCACGCTGGTGGCCGGTCTCGCCGTCAGCCTCTTCCTCTACGGAAAGGCTGCCCGCGAGAGGGACCGCGCCAACCGTCAAACCGCCATCACCGCCTCCGTCAATCGCTTCCTGGCCGACGACCTGGTCGGACGCAGCGACCCCTTCCGCAGCGGCAAATCCGAAGAGACCCTGCTCGATGCCGTGAAGCAGGCCTCGCCCGATATCGACCGGCAGTTCCACAACGCGCCCGAAGTGGCCGCGCGCCTCCACCAGACCATCGCCAGAGCCCTCGATAACCGCAGCGAATTCCCGGACGCACGTCGCGAGTACGACCGCGCCGCCGCCCTCTTCCTTCAGGGGCAGGGGCCGCTATCCCAGGACGCCATCATCGTCCATCTGCAGCGTGCCGCAATGGAGGCGCGTACCTACCAGCAGGGCTCCGTGGCGCTGGCCCGTGCCATCCTGGTCCGCGAGGAGCCCCTGATCGCCCGTCTCCGGGCGCCGCGCCCGGAATTACCCGTCTGGCTGGCCACGGCCCGCGGGATGGTCGCGCTCATCGGAAACGATGCCAAGACCGCCGCCCGCCAGTTTCAAACGGCCTACGATGACGCGGTGAAGCTGCCGTCCTTCGATGAGCACGCCCGCCTCACCCTCAAGCAGCGCTTGGCATTTGTCAATATCCGCACCGGCGACGGAGTCACCGCCGAACGCCTGTTCCGCGAACTCATCGCGGCTTTCTCCGAAGCCGGAGGCCCCGATAATCCCAACGTCCTCCGCGTCCGCCTCAACCTGGCGCAGGCCTTCATGGTCGAGGGAAAAAACCGCGAGGCGGTGCAGGAGGCCAACAGCATCTATCCCGAGTACGTCAAGCGTCTGGGTGCGGATCACGAGCTGACCATGCAATTGCTCACCACCCGGGCGCAGTGCGAGGGCAGCCTCGGCATGTGGGGGGACGCCATCCACGACGATCTGGCCGTCTACAATCTCGCGGTCCGCAAGCAGGGCTCCACGTCGTTCTTTGCCATCGCCACGCTGTCCGATGCCGCGCTCGCCCAGTGCCGCGCCGGCCGCTACCAGGAGGGGGAGCGAAACGCGCGCAAAGCCTTCGATGCCTCCACCAAGGGGTTCGGCCCGCGCGCCGGCCTGACCGGTGGGTCCGCCTACACCCTGGCGAGCTGCTTGATCGGTCTGGGCAGACTCGACGAATCCTCGCGGCTCTTGCGGAGTATCGATTCGAGCGTAGTCGCGCAGCTTGCCGGCTTTCCCGACTGGTTTGCCAACGTGGATCTGGCCCAGGCCGAGATCGCTTACCGCCAGGGGAATTACGACGCCGCCCGGAAGCACCTGCAATCCGCGGTGCCGGTGTTTTCGAAGGCGGATGCCGAGCCCTATCAGAAGCGCGCTCTCGAAGCCCTCGCCGCGGATCTCGAAAAGTCCGCCGTCCGAAAATGAAAACCATGACCCTCCCCCGCCTTGTCCCCGCTCTTTTCACCGTGATTGCCGCCTTCGCCCAGCCGCCCGCCTACGACCAGCCCTATCGTCCCCAGTTCCACTTCTCGCCGCGCGCGCACTGGACCAACGACCCCAACGGCCTGGTCTACTTCGATGGCGAATACCACCTCTTCTTTCAGTACAACCCCTTCGGCGACGTTTGGGGCCACATGAGCTGGGGCCATGCCGTGAGCCGCGACCTGCTCCACTGGAAGGAACTCCCCGTCGCCCTGCCGGAAGCGGACGGCATCATGGTCTTTACCGGCAGCACCGTGGTCGACGAGCGCAATACCAGCGGTTTCTGCCGCGATGGGAAGCCGTGTCTCGTCGCGATCTACACGGGCCACACTCCGCCGGCCGGCGGCCATCCCGCGCTACAGACCCAGAACCTGGCGTACAGCAACGATCGCGGCCGCACCTGGACCCGCTACCCCGGCAACCCGGTTCTGAACCTGCACCTCTCCGATTTCCGCGATCCCGATGTCTTCTGGTCGGCCGGGGGCCGCCGCTGGGTGATGGCCGTGGCCCTGCCCAATGAACACAAGGTGCTCTTCTACGGCTCCCTCGACCTCAAACAGTGGCAGCGGTTGAGCGAGTTCGGTCCGGCGGGCGCCTCGGGCGGGCAGTGGGAATGCCCGATCCTTACGCGCGTTCCCGTCGAAGGCTCGACGCAACCCCGCTGGGTCCTCAAGGTAGGGCTGAATCCCGGCGGCCTGCAGGGCGGATCGGGCGAGCAGTACTTCGTCGGAACCTTCGACGGCACGCGCTTCACGAATGACAACCCGGCCGCGACGACCCTCTGGACCGACTACGGAAAGGACTGCTACTGCGCCCTGACTTTCAACGGTATGCCACGCAGCGCCGCTCCCGTCATGATCGGCTGGATGAACAACTGGCAGTACGCCGCCAAGGTACCCACCGAACCATGGCGCGGCCAGATGACCATTCCGCGCAAACTGCAACTGAGACAGACCGGCGAAGGCCTGCGCCTCTTCCAGATGCCCGTCGATGCCATTCAGCAGCTGCGGGGCCGCCACTTCACATGGCGCGGCGAGGACGTGGCCAGGCTCAACCAGGCGCTCCGTGAGAACACTCCGGGGGGTTCCTTCGAGTTGCACAGCATCGTGTCTCCGGGCACGCCCGGAGAAATCGGATGGAAGGTGCTCGTGGGCGGCGGAAAATATACGACCATCGGCTACCGCGACGGCGGGTTGTTCGTGGACCGCACCCACTCCGGCGACACCGGTTTCAGCCCCGCATTCCCCGCGCGCACCACCGCCCCGCTCTCGACCGGCGGCGCCCCTTTCGACCTCACGATCCTCGTCGACCGTTCCACGGTAGAGGTTTTCGCGCAATCCGGCCGCGTAGCCATGACCAACCTGGTCTATCCACCCCCCGAAGCCCGCGGCATCGAGTTCTACGGCCATCCGGAATCCGTCACTGTGGACCTTTGGCAATTAAGCTCGGCGTGGAAGTAGGGAATTCAGATATTCACCTATTTTTACCTTGACATACTGTGGTATTTTCCGTCATCATCGCGGTGTGATGACTGACAGAACCGGATCCGTTTCACGCCGGAACTTTGTGAAAACGGCGGGGGCCTTGGTCGCGGCGCCGATGATCGTTCCCAGCTCCGTTCTCGGACAGCGTGCCGGCGCCGTCGCGCCGAGCGATCGCATCGTCTTCGGCGGCATCGGCCTCGGCAGCCGCGGGCCCGCATCGCTGGCCTGCATCCTGAGCTACAAAGATACCCGTTTCGTGGCCGTGGCCGACCTGCGCAACGAGCGCCGCGAGGCCATCAAGTCGCTCGTCGACAAGCGCTACCAGAACAACGACTGCGCCATGTACGCCTCGCACGAAGAGCTGCTGGCGCGCAGCGACATCGACGGCGTCCTGATCGCCACCGGCGACCGCTGGCACACGCCCATGTCGGTCCTCGCCGCCAAAGCCGGCAAGGACATCTACTGCGAGAAGCCCTGCTCGATGACCATCGAGGAGAGCCGCGCCCTGGCCGACGGCGTCCGCCGCTACGGCGTCATCTACCAGGCCGGCTGCCAGCGCCGCAACGGTAAGAACTTCGTGTGGGCCGTGCAGATGGCTCGCGAGGGCAAGCTCGGCAAGTTGACCGCGGTTCACGCCAACGCCGGAACCCGCAAAAGCTGGCCGCCCACTACCACCCACGACTGGCTCCCCGGCGAGCCTGAGCCTCCCAAGCAGGTCGTGGATTGGGACCGCTGGCTTGGCCCGTGCCCCTGGCGCCCCTTCAATCCCGCCTACGTCGCGGGTCGCTGGAGGGGTTACTTCGATTTCCATGGAGGCGGGATTCTCGAGTGGGGATCGCACACCGTCGACCTGTGCCAGTGGGCGGCCGATTGCGACAATACCCATGCCGTGGAGTACGAGCCCCTGCCCGAGACCGCCGAAGGGTACCGCCTGGACTGCCGCTATGCCAACGGCGTGAAGCTGGTGCTTCGCGACTACGGCTTTCTCGGGTTAGGCACCTGCCACGTGCGCTTCGAAGGCGAGAACGGCTGGGTCGAAACCGCCGATAGCGGCCAGATCCGTGTCTCCGACAACCTGGTCTCGCAACTGCCGCCGGTCGAGGCCGGCAACGCTTTCAATCTGACCCTGCACTACCACTGGCGCGACTTCGTCGAATGCATCAAGTCCCGCTCGCAGCCCCGCTCCAACGCCGATCACGCCGCCAATACGCACATCACCTGCCATGCCGCGTACATCGCCTGGCAGCTCGGCCGCAAACTGACCTGGGACCCGGTGAAACAGGAATTCCCCGGCGACGAAGAGGCCAACCGCATGCGCTCGCGCGAGAGGCGCGAACCCTGGCGCATCGTTTAGGAAAGGAGACTGGAAGCCGTGCAGAACAACCTTGTTATCGCGCCGGTGCCTCCCGAGTACCAGTCTGAGCCGTACCTCAAGATGGATGAGGCGCAGCTCATCGGGATTCTGAAAGACCCGAAGTCGACCGTGTTCCAGGTGAACATCGCGTGCCGCCGCCTCGCCTTGATCGGCACCGGGCAGTCCGTGCCTCCGCTGGCAGCGCTCTTGTCAAACCCCGAACTGGCCCACTACGCCCGCTACGCGCTGAAGCCGATCCCCGACCCCTCGGTGGATGACGCCCTGCGCGCCGCTCTTCCGAAGCTCAAGGGCAAACTGCTGGTCGGCGTCATCAATACGATCGGCGACCGCCGCGACGCAAAGGCAGTCGATGCGCTTGCCCGCCTGATGTATTCCTCCGACTTCGAGGTAGGCAGCGCCGCCGCGGCCTCATTGGGTCTCATCAGCGGAGCGGCCGCCGCCAAAGCCTTGCAGGACGGCCTCGGCAAAGCCAGGGGCCCGCTGCGCACCGAGGTAGCCGCGGCCTGCCTGGTCTGCGCCGAGGGCCTGATCGCCCAGGGCGACGGGCCGCGCGCCTCCGCCTTCTACGATGTGCTGAGCCGCCCCGGCATCCCGAAGACCGTGCGCCTCGCCGCGATGCACGCCACCATCGCCGCTGACACTCCCCTCGCCCGCCACAAGTAGGGTGGGCCACGCGCCGCGTGCGCGCGTCACAATAGAACTATGCCCGAGCCGTCGTACACCGAAATCCTCGACTTCGCCCTGGAACTCTGCAAGGAGGCCGGCGAACTGATTCTGCCCCTGTGGAAGAACGTTGCCGTCGATCGCAAGCCCGATGGCTCCGAAGTGACCGAGGCCGATCGCGGCGCCGAGCAATTACTGCGTCGCCGCATTGCCGCGCGCTATCCCGGCCACGCCATCCTGGGCGAGGAATTCGGCGGCGAGCGAATCCGCGACGCCGAACACCTGTGGCTCGTCGACCCCATCGACGGCACGGCATCCTTCGCCGTGGGTCTGCCGCTCTTCGGAACCCTCATCGGCTATCTGCACCGCGGCGAGCCCTCGGTAGGCGTAATCGGCGCTCACGCGCTCGGCGAAACCGTCTTCGCCGCCGCCGGCCAAGGCTGCTGGTATCGCCGGGACGGCAGCGCGCCGCATCGGGTGCGGACTTCCGCGGTGACCGACCCGGCCGAGGCATTCGTGGTCTCCACCGCCATCGAACACACCGACCTCGACCCTCGCGATCCCAACCCCGCGGTCTGCCTCTCGCGCCTCTACCGCCAGGTCCGCCGCTTCCGCTGGTCGGGCGACTGCATCAATTACGCCTTGCTGTGCCAGGGCCGCATCGACGTTGCGTTCGACTCGCGCATGAACCCGTGGGACATCGCCGCCCTGGCTCCCTGCGTGCGCGAAGCCGGAGGAACCCTCACATCGCTCGACGGCCGCGAAGACGTCGTCTGGCAGCCCAACCTGGTCGCCTCCGCCACCCCCGAATTGCACGCCCAAGTCCTCCACTCTCTCCGCCGTCAGTAGGCCATCATTGGCCGCCTGAACTCGCGGCATCGAGCTTCTGCATGACCCAGGTGGTCATCGAGCGCTGGTTCTGGACCACCGTGGTCTTTAGCGGATCCAGCAGCCGGCCGCCGAGCCGTCCGGTGAGCGAGATCAGCAGCGGCTCGTCAACCAGGTACCGCTCGGTGCCGTCGGGAAGGAGGCAGCGGCGGCCGGCCACGGGGCGGACCCGGTCTTCCATGCCGATCGAAGAGGCCAAACGGCAGAAGAACAGGCCGCCCGGCTTCAGAACTCTCCAGGAGCCGCGCAGCATGGCAGTGAAGTGCTCGTCGCCCTGCGCAAAATGCAGCACGGCGCTGCTCAGGACCACGTCGGCGAGGGCGTCCGGGAACGACATGGCTTCGACAGGCTCGACCCGGAAATGATCGGCCGGGAGAGCCGGTGCGAGAGACGCGGCGAGACGGCGGGTGCACTCGACTGCCTGGGGATCGGCATCTGCGCCAAAGACCTCGTAGCCGTGCTTCAGAAGATAGACGAGGTTGCGGCCGGAACCGCAACCGGCGTCGAGGATCCGCATTCCGGGGGAGACGCGGCCGCGAAGAAGCTGGTCGAAAAAATAAATGTCGATGGTGCCGAACTGCTCTTGAAGATCGGCCATGCGAATCAGGCGAGCGGCTCCGATCCGAGGCGAAGCACGTTGCCGTCGGGATCCTGAACGCGAATCTCGAGCGCCCAGGAATAGTTGGTCGGGGGCAGGAGGATCGGCACGCCGCGAGCGCGGTATACCTCGTGGAGTTTGGCAGCGTCAGCCACGCCGACCCAGACCCACGCGCCGCCGTTGCCCTGGCTGCCGCGGCAGAGATAGATGCCGGTGTCGCCGTTCGAGACGTATGTGAAATCGTCGTTGCCCCAATCTGCGTTGCGGAAGCCCAGCAGATCTACGTAGAAGCGCAAACTCGCCTCCATGTTCTCCACACGCAGAATCGGCGCGCAGCCGCCGAGAATCAGGGGATTGGCGTCTTGCATCTCTGGATCGTATCGCAGAATCACGTACAATGCGAAGAACGAGCCTCAAACGGCTCCGCGCTACATTTCCGAGGGCGAGGGGGAAGATGCAGGTCCGAAACGGCAGGACAGCCGCGCTGTGTTGCGGCCTCACGATGGTTTTGGCGTTAGCCGCCGCCGCGCAGGATGGCGGACGCCGCCGCGGCGGATTCATTCCGGGGCAGGTTCGTCCGCCGGAAGATCCGGTGAAGGTCGCGCACGGCAAGACGCTCTACGGGGTCAGTTGCCGGGGTTGCCACGGCGCCGATCTCCGCGGCGGAGACATGGGTGGGCCGAACCTCCTTCGGTCGCAGGTTGCTCTTACGGACCGGGACGGTGAGTTGATTGTTCCGATCATTCAGGGCAGCCGCCAAAGCTCGGGTATGCCGGCCATCGGCCTGAACACCGACGACGCGAAAGCGGTGGCGGCTTACGTCCGAAGCGTCGTGGCGACGATCGAAGGGCAGGGCAAGCCCCCGTCCGCCGGCGAAGCGCCTCCTACTATCGTGATCGGCGATGCCGCCGCCGGTAAGGCGTTCTTCGCGGAGAAATGCGCCTCATGTCATTCGACGACCGGCGACCTGGAAGGGATCGCCGCGCGCATTACCGATCCCAAGATGCTGCAGAACGCGTGGGTGAGCGGCGCCGATCGCCGGCGGCGAGGCGCGGCCCCCGCAGCCTCCGCGCCCGGCGGGAAGGACGCTCGCACGGCCACGGTCACCGTGACTCTGCCCTCCGGAGAGAAGGTGGAGGGGCGGCTGGAGCGAATTGACGAATTCGCGGTTTCAGTGGGCCTCGCGGATGGAACGGTGCGCAGCTTTCGCCGGGACGGAGACGTCCCGAAGGTGGAGTTTCACGATCCCATGCAGGCGCATAGAGATCTGCTGGCCGTCTATACCGACAAAGACATGCACGATGTGACCGCATACCTGGTGACGTTGAAATGAGATTCCTCAAATTGTTCGCCGGCCTGCTGCCGGCGCTCCTGATGGGGCAGGGAAGCGGAGTCGCTCCCTCGAGCTTGCTCCAGCCCCTCAAGGACTCCTGGCCGACTTACAACGGCGATTACACCGGCAAACGCTACAGCACACTCTCGCAGATCGACCAATCCAACGTGAAGCATCTCACGCTGGCATGGATGACGCGGTTGACGCCCGGGACGGGCAACGGCGGCGGAGGCCGCGGCAGATTCGGGCGCGGCGGTGCCGCTGAAGTCATCGTGGGCGGGGAAGGCCCGGGCGACATTCCATCCGGCGGCGGCTCCATCAAGGGATCGGTGCTCGAAGTGGACGGCGTCCTGTATGTGACCATGCCGGATAACGCGTGGGCGGTCGACGCCATCGATGGGCACGAGATCTGGCATTACTTCTGGAAGACCAAAGGCGGCACCCACATCGGCAATCGCGGCATGGCGATGTGGAACGACTACCTGTTCATGGAGACGCCCGACGATTACCTGGTCTCGCTCGATGCCAAGACCGGCAAAGAGCGCTGGCACAAGCCGATCGCCGACCTGGAGCAAGGCTACTTCTCGACTCCGGCCCCCATCGTCGTCGGGAATCATGTTCTGGTGGGGACGGGCAACGATATCGATTCGCCCGGGTTCCTGCAATCGTTCGATCCGGAGACCGGCGACCTGCAATGGAAGCACTACACCGTGCCCATGGAGAAAGGCGACCCGGGCCTCGACACCTGGGCCAGCCTCGATGCGGCCCGGCATGGCGGCGCCCAGACGTGGATTCCGGGCGCTTACGACCCCCAGACGAAGCTGTACATCTTCGGCACGGGCAACCCCACTCCGGCCTACACCACGGGCACGCGCGGCGACGGCGACAACCTGTTCAGCTGTTCGCTCATCGCGCTGAACGTGGATACCGGCAAGATGGCCTGGTATTTCCAGACGTCGCCGCACGACATGCACGATTACGATTCCGCGCAGACCCCAATCCTGGTCGACGCGATGTTCCAGGGCAAGATGCGGAAACTGGTCCTGACGGCCGCGCGCAATGGGTATTTCTTCGTCCTCGACCGCGTAACCGGCGAGCACCTATTGACCACTAAGTATGGAACGCGGACGAATTGGGCGAAGGGCTTGAACCAGTTCGGCGGCCCCAAACGCGACCCCGGTAAGGACGCGACCGTGGGCGGCTCGCTGGTTTCGCCGACCGCGGGCGGCACGATCAACTGGCAGCCGCCGGCGTACTCTCCGGATACGGGCCTGTTCTATGTCGCGGAAGATAATGGTTACTCGATTTTCTATCTCACCGACATCGATCCGAGGGGTTCCATGGGGCTTGGCGGAAGCGAGGAAGACATCGTCGGTACGGGCGGAAACTATCTATCGGCGATCGACTACAAGACCGGGAAGGTCGTATGGCGGCACCCGTATTTTGGCGTCGGCGGCGGTGGCGGATTACTCACTACCGCCGGCAAGCTGCTGTTCGCGGCCGATGGCTCCGGCAACCTGGTGGCGCATGACGTGGCCACCGGGAAGCCTCTTTGGAGCACACGCATCGGCCCGGTCACCAACGCCCCGCAGACCTTCCTTCTCGGCGGACACCAGTACCTGATTGCCGCGACCGGCGATGAGCTATGGTCGTTCATGCTGTATTGAATCGAAATCACGATAAACGGAGGAGCCTGACTCATTGACTTACTACGGACCGAAAGAACTCGCGGCATCGTTCCGCACCGTTCGCAAGAACACCATCCAGATCGCCGAAGAGATCGCCGAACAGGACTATGGCTACCGCGCAACCCCGGAGTTGCGGTCGGTTGCAGAGACACTGGTACACATCGCGGTGGCCTCGCGCCTGCAGGAACAGATTCACGGGGTCGAGAAGCTCAATACGCTGGTGGGCCTCGATTTCTTCGGCTTCATGGGGAAGCAGATCGCCGAGGAAAAGAAGCCGCGCTCGAAGAGCGAGATTCTCGAACTGTTGCGCACAGAGGGCGAGAAGTACGCCAAGGTGCTGGAAGCCCTGACCGAAGAGGAACTTGCTGAGCGCGTGCAGTATCCCGAGGGCATGGTGCCGCCGAGCAAGTCCCGCTTCGAGATGGTCATGGCGCCCAAAGAGCACGAGATGCACCACCGCGGGCAGTTGATGCTGATGGAGCGCATGCTGGGGATCACGCCGCACCTGACGCGGCACATGCAGGAGCGAATCGCCCAATTGAAAGCGGCCCAGGCGGCCCAGTGAGGAAGCCGGCTGCCTTACAGGCCGGAAGGCCTGCGACAATAGAGTCAGGTGGGGAAATACTTCGTACAGAATTTCGGATGTAGGGCTACCCAGGCCGATGGAGCCGCGCTGGAATCGATGTTGGCGGCCAAAGGCCTGGAATCGTCGGGCGAACGCGCCGGCGCGGACCTGGTGATCCTGAACACCTGCACGGTGACGTCGGCGGCTGATGACGACGTACGGCAGACCATCCGCCGGGTACACCGTGAGAACCCGTCGGCGCGCATTCTGGTGACCGGCTGCTACGCTCAGCGGGCGCCCCAGGAACTGGCGTGCATGCCCGGGGTCGAATGGGTGGTCGGGAATTCGCACAAAACCCAGATCGCCAACCTGGTGACGATCGGCGCTGGCGAGGCCGCCCCTTACCACGGCAACATCCATGTGGGCGACATCTTCGCGCAGCGGGACTTTCTCTCGGCGCCCGTGGAAGAAGCGGCGGGCGACCGCACTCGGCCGAACCTCAAGATACAGGACGGTTGCAATAACCGCTGCTCGTTCTGTATCATCCCGTTCGTCCGCGGACGCAGCCGCAGTTCGCCCGCGGAGCAGGTGGTGCAGCAGGTGCGCGGACTGGCCCTCAAGTACCGGGAAGTGGTTCTGAGCGGCATCAACCTGGGGCGATGGGGTAGGGAACCCGGCAGCCGCATGCGGCTGGCGGACCTGGTGCGGCTGCTGCTGGCGGAAACCGGGGTGGAGCGCCTTCGCCTGAGCTCGGTCGAGCCGATGGATTTCTCCGACGACCTGCTCGGCCTGATGGCGGAGTCGCCGCGCATCGCCCGGCACGTGCATGCGCCGTTGCAAACGGGGTCGGACCGGATTCTGCGCCTCATGCGGCGGAAGTACCGGCCGCGGCACTACGCCGACCGCGTGGGCCGCGCGCGGGCGTGGATGCCTGACGCCGCTATTGGGGCTGACGTCATGGTGGGGTTTCCCGGCGAAACCGCGGCTGACTTCGAAGAAAGCCGGCAGTTCATTGAAGAAATGCCGTTCACCTATCTCCACGTCTTCACTTACTCGGAGCGCCCGGGCACTCCCGCGGCGGACGCGCCGGGCAGCGTTCCCATGCCGCTTCGCAAGGAGCGCAATCGGATTCTGCGTGAACTGGCAGCGGCCAAGAACCTCGAATTCCGGCGTGCGATGGTCGGGCGGACGCTTTCGGCGGTCACTCTGCACGAGCCGGGCAGAGCGCTCACCGGCAACTATCTAACTGTGGAACTGGCCAGGGGGCGAGAGGCAAACCGACTAATCGAGGTAGAGATCGGCGAAGTTACCAAAGATGGCCTCGGCGAAGTTTGCGAATTGCCTATAGAATAGTTCAGGCGTTATTACATGACCAGGCGCTACGCCGCAGCTTTCGAAAACCTGTCGCTTCGCGCCAAGGGATTTCTGGTTGTCCTGATTCCTTTGATTGCCATCCTTCTGGCGATGGCAGTGTTCTACCAGTACAGTCAGCGGGCCCTGGACGCCCAGGGATGGGTGAACCATACCTACGAACTGGGCGCTCAGATTCGGGGCCTGACAAACCTGGTGACCGGCGCGGAGGCAGGGGTGCGCGGGTACCTCCTCACCCGCAGCCCCTCTTTGCTCGATCCGTACGACGCGGCACGTGCGGGAATTCCGGCGCGGCTGGCGGCTCTAAAAGGTCTGGTAAGAGACAACCCCGCTCAAACCGCGCAACTGGCGAAAGTCGAGGATCTGGTCCGGATGAACATGGAGCTACTGGATCGTCTCCGGCAGGCCCCCCCGCAGGAGGCGAGCAGCGGATCTGCCGAATTTGAAGCCGCCAATGCGGCGATGGGCCGGCTCCGCGCCGAGCTGGACGCGATGCAGGCTGAGGAGCGGCGCTTGCTGGGGGAGCGGACGGCTCAGGCGAATCGCTTGCAACAGCGGCTCCAGTACGCCGTGATCGGCGGCGGCTTGGCCGGGCTGCTGGGTGGGGTACTGGCGGCGCTGATTTTCGCCACGGGGATTGAAAAGCGCGTGCGCCAGGTCGAGCGAGGCGCGCGCCTGCTGGCTGAGGGCAGGCCCCTGGAAGTCGAGGTGAAGGGAAGTGACGAGATCGCACGACTGGAAGCGACCCTGGTCGAGACCTCGAGGATGCTGGCCGCGCAGGGCGAGCAGTTGCGTGAGGCGCGCAGCGAGTTGGAGGCCAAGGTCTTGCGCCGGACCACCCAGCTTCGCGAGGCCAACGAAGAATTGCGGCAGGCCAACGAGGTGAGGCAGGCGATCATCCAATCGAGTCCCCTCGCCATCTGGGCGGTAGACCTGGAGGGAAATGTCCGGTTCTGGAATCCCGCGGCGGAACGCATCTTTGGGTGGACTGAGGCGGAAGTGATCGGGCGTCCGCTGCCGGTCGTGCCCGAGGAGTTGCGGCAGGAGTACGAGAACTGGCTGGGGCGGTTTCGCAACGGCGAGACCCTCTCGGGACTGGAGCGCCAGCGGGTGCGCAAGGACGGGACGCGTATCCAGGTGGAGATTTGGACGGCGCCGCTGCGGGACGCAGCCGGGAAGATCAATGGAACCATCGCGATCGATAGCGACGCTACCCAGCGGAAGCTCCTGGAGGAGCAGTTCCGGCAATCCCAGAGGCTGGAAGCGGTGGGCCGGCTGGCCGGTGGCGTGGCGCACGATTTCAACAACCTGCTCACGGTCATCGCCGGCTATTCCGAAACGCTGATCGAGGAGGCGGCGGGCCGGGCCGACCTGGTCGAATATGCGCAGGAGATTCAATACGCCGGAAACCGGGCAGCCTCCCTGACGGCGCAGTTGCTGGCCTTCAGCCGGAGGCAAATCAGCCAGCCGCGGATCGTGGACCTCAATGAGGTTGTCGAGCACTCGATCAAGCTATTAAAGCGGGTGATCGGCGAAGACATCGAGATCGTGACCAGGCTGGACCCCCGGCTTGGCCGTGTGAACGTGGACCCCGGACACATCGACCAGGTGATCATGAACCTGGTAGTGAACGCGCGCGACGCCATGGCCAACGGAGGCAGGCTCACCATCGAGACCGCTGCGACCGTGCTCGACGAACACTATTCGGATCGCCACTTCGGCGTAAAGCCGGGCCCTTACTCCATGCTGGCGATCAGCGATAACGGAACCGGCATGACCAGCGAAGTGCGCAGCCGCCTCTTCGAGCCGTTCTTCACCACCAAGGTGCCGGGAAAGGGAACCGGCCTGGGATTGTCGATCGTGTACGGCATCGTCAAGCAGAGCGGCGGGGAGATCGCCGTCTACAGTGAGCCCGGAAAAGGAACTACGTTCAAGATTTATCTGCCGCTGGCGGAGGCCGCAGAAGAAACCCAGCACGCCGCCGGTGTCCCCTCCGACATCAGGGGCAGCGAGACGATCCTGGTCTGCGAAGACGAGGAGCGGATTCGGCGCCTGGTGCTGACCGTGTTGCAGAAGTTCGGTTACCGTGTGCTGTCGGCAGAAGGGCCTGACGAGGCGATGATGATCGCGCGAGGCTTCGCTGGAAAGATCGACCTCCTGCTGACGGATGTGGTGATGCCCCGCGGCAGCGGTCTCGACCTCGCGGATTCCCTGCAGGATGAGCGCCCGGATTTGAAGGTCATGTATATGTCGGGGTATGCGGACCATCACCTGGCCGGCAGCCGGATTCTGGAGGAAGGTGCGCCGTTCCTGCAAAAGCCGTTCGCGGCGTCGAGCCTGGCACGCAAGGTGAGAGAGACACTTTCCACGTAGTTGGATCAGCAGATCGAGAGTGCCTACATCTCCCGCCGGCCTTCGAGGGACTTCGACATAGTGACCTCGTCGGCGAATTCCAGGTCGCTGCCCACCGGGATGCCCATGGCGATGCGCGTCACCTTGACGCCCAGCGGTTTGAGCAGGCGCGCCAGGTAGACGGCGGTGGCTTCGCCTTCCACGGTCGGATTGGTGGCCACGATCACCTCTTCGATTTCGCCCTGCCCGATGCGCTCCACCAGGCCTTTAATCTTCAGCGATTCCGGCCCGACGCCGCGCAGCGGGGAGAGCGACCCGTGCAGCACGTGGTACTGCCCTTCGAACTGCCGTGTGGTCTCGATGCCGACGATGTTGTGCGGCTCCTCCACCACGCAAACCACGCGCGCGTCGCGCCCCGGGTTCGAGCAATACTGGCAAAGCTCGCTGTCGCTGATGTTGTTGCAAACGCGGCAAAGGCCGAGCTTATCCTTCACGTCGAGCAGCGCCTGGGCCAGGTGTTCTGCGTCCTCGCGTCCGGCGCGAAGCACGTGAAAGGCGATGCGCTGCGCGGACTTCTGTCCGATGCCGGGAAGGCGCTTGAATTCGTTGATGAGCCGCGCCAGCGGTTCGGCGAAATCGGGCATGGATCAGAACAGGCCGGGGGGCAGGCCCATGCCGCCCAGCATGCCGCCCATCTTCTCTTTGATCTGCTCGTCGACCTTCTTGACGGCCTCGCTTGCGGCGGCCACGATCATGTCCTGAAGCATCTCGACATCGCCGGCCACCTCGGGTTCGATCTTGACCGAAAGCAGGTTCTTCTGGCCGTCCATCTGCACCGTGACCATGCCGCCGCCGGCGGTGGCGTCGACCTTGATCAGGGCGATCTCCTGTTGGAGCTTTTCCTGCATCTGCTGCGCCTGGCGCATCATTTGCTGCATGTTGCCCGGTAGTTTCACGTTGCTACTCCTTGAGATTGCGAACCTTTCGAATTTCCCCGCCGAAGACCTCGCGGAACCGCTGCACTTCCGGGTTGGCGAGCGCGCGCTCGGAGGCTGCGTCTTCGCCGGCGGAGCGGCCCTGGGGGAGGGGCGCCTCGGCGGCAGGGGTTTCGGCGGCCGTCAGATTGAGACGCAGCGGCCGCCCGAACACGGCGCGAACGGCGGCATCGAAGCCGCGGTCGCGGAAGTACAAGGCGTACGACTTGGGTGCGGTGATGTTGAGATCGGCTCCGGACGCTTCGATGCGTGCGTTCTCCACGGCATCGGCCAGGTGGGTGTGCCCCTGTTCCACAAGCCAGGCATGCAGGCGCCGGCGGGCATCGCCGGAGGCCATCGGAACCGGCGCCGGCTCGGGCGCGAGCGCGTTGGCGCCGGAGGACTGCGGTTCGGGCGGTCGCGACGCCCCTTTCTTGGCGCGATCCAGTTCGAAGGGTGTGGGGCCGGTGCGCGCGGGTGCGGCCGGCGGAGGCTGCGGGGTGCGCGTGGGTGGCGGAACCGGCGGCGAAGCGGACGGCCGGCTCAGGCCGGCAAGGGCCTGCTCGATGGGAAGCAGTCGGCCCGCCTGTACCAGGCGCACCAACCCGATTTCCAGGTGGAAGCGCGGCTGCAGCGAGAACTGCAGGTCGCGGAACAGGTCGAGCGAGAGCTGCAGGTAGCGGCTGAGGTCCTCTTCGGAAAAGCCCGCGGCGATCTCGGCGAGCTTCTGGCGCTGCGCCGCGGAGGCTGCCACCAGGCGGGTTTCCGATCCGGCGATGCGGGCCACCAGCAGGTTGCGGAAGAAGCGCGACAACTCGCGGCTGAAGTGCTGCAGGTTATGGCCGTTGCGTTCCAGTTCGTCCACCACCTCGAGCATGCGCCGCGAATCGCCCTCCGTGAGCGCCTGCGTCACCTTCTCGAGCGATTCGAGGGCGAACGCCCCCAGCAGCGCGCGGACATCCGCCGCCACCAGCTTCGAGCCGCAGCAGGCGATGGCCTGGTCGAGCGCCGAGAGCGAATCGCGCACGCTGCCTTCGCCCGCCTGGGCCAGCACCGCCAGCGCTTCGGAATCGGCCTCGATGCCTTCCTGGCCGCAGATCCACGCCATGCGGGCGATCAGGTCTTCGAAATCCACCGAGCGGAAACTGAAATGCTGGCAGCGCGAGGCAATCGTGGCCGGAATCTTGTGCGCCTCGGTGGTGCAGAGCACGAAGACCGCCCATGGCGGCGGCTCCTCGATGGTCTTGAGCAGCGCGTTGAAAGCCTCGTTGGTGATCTGGTGGGCTTCGTCGATGATGAAGATCTTGAAACGGTCGCGGGCCGGCTGATAGCGGACGTTCTCGCGAAGCTCCCGCATTTCGTTGATGCCGCGGTTCGAGGCCGCGTCGATTTCGATGACGTCCACCGTACCGCCGGCGGTGATCTCGAGGCAGCTTGCGCACACCCCGCAGGGGGTGCCCGTGGGGCCCTGGATACAGTTCAGGCAGCGTGCCAGAATGCGGGCGATGGTGGTCTTCCCCGTGCCCCGCTGGCCGGAAAAGATGTATCCGTGAGCGATGCGGTTCTGGGAAATGGCGTTTTCGAGAGTGGTCTTTACGTGCTCCTGGTTGACCACGTCCTGAAACGTTTGCGGCCGGTATTTTCGGGCGATGACCTGGTACATGGGGTGGGCAAATGCCAGGCCCCGGGTAATCCGCGGCACACGAACCGCACCGCTACCGTTGCTTCCTTCCGGACCTGGCGGGGTTTGCAGCCGCCCGTTGCACGGAGCCCGAGACCTGACAAGTAATTATCGTAGCATGGGCGAAAAATTCGGTGCCTGTCGCCGAGTTTGCTACACGATCTCGGGCACCACGAACGGCTCCCTGTACGGCTTGGTGAACATGGCCTGAGCGGCGGGGTCTTTGCAGGTGAGTGTTGCCGGGTCGAAGTCGAGCGTCCGGCCCAGGCGGTAGGAAATGTTGGCCAGGTGCAGCAGCATGGTGGAGATGGCGCCCTCCTCGATCTCGGCGTGGAGATCTTCCCGGCGGCGGCTGCGGACCGCATCCAGGAAGTTTCCGAAATGATCGCCGCCTCGCGGCGGGACCCATCCGAAGTGGCGTTCGGTGCGGTAGACCAGGCTGTCGAGTGCGCCCTCGTTCTGCGTCTTGGCGGGGCCCGCCTCGCGCTCCTTCCCCATCCAGGTTTTGTAGCCCGTATCGTGCTCGTCGAGAGCCATGTAGCCCCGGCATCCGAAGAAGAGATTGCCGATGGTGTTTGCGTCCGGACTGGAATCGCCGATGCCGCCCTCATGGTTGGTGATCCAGTTGCGGCATTCGAAGACGATCGTCTTCGTGCGCCCATCCTTCTCGAAATCGAACACGGCGGTCAGGCCGTTGGGAGTCTGCTGGTCGTCGTCGAACATATAGTGGCCGCCCATCGCGCTGACGCGCACGGGGAGCGTGACTCCCAGGCCCCAGCGCGCGGTGTCGAGTTCGTGAATGCCCTGGTTGCCGATCTCGCCGTTGCCGTAATCCCACTGCCAGTGCCAGTTGTAGTGAAACCGGTTCCGGGTGAACGGCTTCATCGGCGCAGGCCCGACCCACAGATCGTAATGGACGCCCCGCGGTACCGGCTCCACCGGGGCCTTGCCGATGGGTCCCCGCCATTTGAAACACAGGGCGCGCGCCAGGTACACGTCCCCGAGCAGCCGTTCGCGCAGAAGCCCCACGGCTTCGCGGTAGACGGGGATGGAGCGGCTCTGGGTTCCGTGCTGCACGATGCGGTCGTAGCGGCGCGCCGCGGCCAGGATCTGCCGCGATTCGAAAATGGTGTGGGAGCACGGCTTTTCGACGTAGACGTCCTTCCCGGCCTGGCAGGCCCAGATCGTCTGCAGGGTGTGGTGATGGTTTGGAGTGGCGATGGAGACGGCGTCGATCGTCCGGTCTTCCAGAAGCTTGCGAAAGTCGGTGAAGACCGCGGGCTTCTTCGCGCCTCTGCTCTCGAATTCCTGAAGCCGCTTGCGGATGAGGGCCTCGTCGATGTCGCAAAGGGCGGCGATTTCGACGTTCTTCTCCCCGGCGTAGGCCTTCAGGTGGTCGCCGCCGCGCCCGCGCAGGCCGATACAGGCCACCCGGATGGTATCACTCGGGCGAGGGACGGCGGCGAGCGCCGCCGCGCTGGCGAGGAATGTCCTTCGATGCATGCCAGCGATGTTACGCCGGCCGGCACAAAGGCGCTGTGAATTCAGATACCGGCAGCCTGCGCTTCTGTGAAAACGCGAGCAGTCAGCGTTTCGCCACAACCTCGGCAGCCTGCCGCAGATGGCTGTGATGCCGGCTGTAGCCGAAGTAAATCGCCAGGCCGATCACCAGCCAGATCACGAGCCGGTACCAGGTGTCGATGTCGAGCGAAGCCATCATGGCGAGGCAGACCACCACGCCGAGAATCGGCACGAGCGGAACGAGCGGGGTACGGTAAGGCCGCGGAGCGTGCGGATTGGTCCGGCGCATCACCATGATCCCGATACACACGATGACGAATGCCAGCAGGGTGCCGATGCTCGTCATGTGGCCCAGCTTCGAGATCGGCAGGAACCCGGAGAAGAGCGAAACGAACACCATGAAGATCATGTTGCAGCGGTACGGTGTGTGCCACTTCGGGTGGATATCGGAGAAGACCGCGGGCAGCAGGCCGTCGCGCGACATGGAGTAGAACACGCGCGACTGGCCGAGCAGCATGACCAGAATCACCGAGGTGTAGCCGGCGATGATGCCGATCACGATAGAGGTCTGCAGCCAGGCGTGCGGGAAAAGCGAGATCACGGTGGCGACCGGGGAGGCGTCGCCGTGGAACTTGCGGTAGGGCACCATGCCGGTCAGCACGCGGGCGAACAGGATGTAAAGGATGGTACAGATGATCAGCGACCCGATGATGCCGATGGGCATGTCCCGCTGCGGCCGCTTGGCTTCCTGGGCGGCGGTCGAGACTGCGTCGAATCCGATATAGGCGAAGAAGATCACCGCGGCGGCGCGCATGACGCCGCTCAGGCCGAACTCGCCGAACGTGCCGGTATTGGGCGGAATGAACGGCGTGTAATTGGCCTTGTTCACGTAAGCGAAGCCGATGCAGATGACGACGATGACGATCGTGACCTTGATACAGACGATTACCGCATTCACCTTGGCCGATTCCGATATCCCCACCATCAGCAGCACCGAGATGGCGAAGACGATGAGCACGGCCGGCAGGTTGATGATTCCGGCAGGCTGGTCCCACGGGCAGTTGACGAGTTTCTCCGGTAGCGACATGCCGTACATGTGCAGCAGCTTGACAACGTAGCTGGACCAGCTTACCGATACCGTGGCGGCGCCGACCGCGTATTCGAGCACCAGGTCCCAGCCGATGATCCACGCCAGCAGTTCGCCCATGGTGGCGTAGGCGTAGGTGTAGGCGCTGCCGGCGATGGGAATCATGGTGGCGAATTCGCTGTAGCACATGCCGGCGAACGCGCAGCCGATCGCCGCGATCACGAAGGAGAGGACTACGGCGGGCCCCGCGTTATCGGCGGCGGCGATGCCGGTCAGAGAGAACAGGCCCGCGCCGATAATCGCGCCGATGCCGAGCGCCACCAGGTTAAACGGCCCCAGCGTCTTGTTCAGGTGGTGCTTGCCGCTTTCGGATTCGGCAATAATTCGATCCAGAGATTTCGTAGCGAAAAGGCTCATACAGTCGCTTTCCTTTTATTCAAAACTGTGTGCGGCAGAGCACGAACCGGCCGGCAATCGCCGAGGTGTAGAGGGACAGTATGGCAAAGATAGCATAATCGGGGACAGCGCTGAAACCGCCGGTCAGGGCGCCAGGAGCTGTCGCCATTCTTCCATCCGCCGTCGTAGCGATTGGGCGGTTGCCGGTCCCGGCAGCAGGCCCGCGATCACGGCCACCGAATCGGCGCCCGCGCGCAGCACCTCGGCCGCGTTTTCCAGCGTGATGCCGCCGATTGCGACCAGCGGCTTCTCGATCAGGGCGCGGCAGCGGCGCACTTCTTCCACCCCGATGGTGGGATCGGGGTTCTGCTTGGACGCCGTCGAGAACACCGGGCCGATCGCGACGTAATCGACAGGCTCGCCGCCGGCAGCGCAAAGTTGAGCCACGTTGTGGCTGGAAAAGCCGACGACGGCGTCGGGTCCCATGAGCTTGCGTGCGTCTCGCGGCGGAAGGTCGTCCTGGCCGACGTGCAGTCCGCCTCCGAGCAGGAGCGCGAAGTCGGCGCGGTCGTTGACGATGAGCAGCGCGCCGGCTTCCCGGCAGAGCCGTGAGACCTGTTGGGCGGAGGTGAAGACGTCGCGGCTCCAGTGGCCTTTGTGGCGGATCTGCAGGATGCCCGCGCCGCCGTCCAGGAACGCGGCGGCGGCGGTCTCCAGCGGGACGCCCCGGGCCGCCAGGGCTTCGGTGTCGAGGATCGGGTATACGCGGGGCAGCGTCAGCGCCATGAGTGAATTGACCATGATACACGCAAGCGGGCGGGTTTGAGCGGGTTCAAGCCCCGGGCTGCCCCGGTGTATACTCAACGGAACCGGAGAGTCGGAGATGGAAGCGCTGGGTCATACTTTTCTCGACCCCGATAATACGAGCAGGTTCACCGAAGTGCCGGGGCGCTGCGTGCCGAGGTCCGTTCAGTACTCGGCCGGAGCGTCCGCGCCGATGCCCCTGGTTTCCCACATTCTGGACCGCGTGCGCGCCCTGGCAGGGGGAGCCCTGCAGTGGTTCGAATGCGTCTGCGTGACCGTGATCAAGGATGACGGCATGACCTGGTCGGCCGAGTCGGTCCGGGTCGCGCTTTTGGAGAAGCATCCCGGATTCCGATGCTGGACGCTCGCTGGAAGAGACCAGGACGGCATGCCGCAAATCGCTGAGCTGGTGGGCGAGGAAGCCTTCTTGAAACTGGCGGCCAGGTTCAAGCTCACCAGTCCGTTTTTCACCCTCACCTCCTGGATCGGACCGCTCGTGGTGCTTCTGGCGGTGGCCATTGCAGTGGCGACGAAGTTCGGCGATGAGCTGGCCAAGGCGCAGACCGGGCCGTTCGGGGCCAGGTGGCGCGACCTCCTGTACGTCGGGCTGCTTGCCGGAAGCGCGCTGCTCACGCTGGTCTCGAAGTACTTTGTGGAGCGCGTTCTCGGCCGCACCCGGCAGAAGAGCCGTGAAGAGTTCCTCAAGGAAAAGGATGGCAATGAAAAGAAACTCGAGTACCTCGACTTTGTCGAAGCGGTGGCAGGGCTTCTGGTCGGTCTCGACTACCCGCGCTTCGTCATCGTCGACGGCTTCGAGAGGCTCGATTACACGACGCGCAAGGTGGTGGAGCGATATTGCAAGGATCTCTGCAAGGAGGGCAAGGGAGGCGAGCTCTGGATCGTTTTCGAAGGGGAAGACGGCGAAAAGCTGAGCGTGGCGCAGAGCGGTTTGCCGCTGGGATACGGGGGGTCGCGAACACGCTCGTACCGCCAGATCTTATTGACGCCGGAGGAGAAGGTCAAGCTCGTGGCCGTGGCCGGGTTGCCGGAGCGGGCAGTCGAGTTTGCGGTGGTCAAGCTGATTTGCGGCGAAGCGCGGGAGGGCGAGAAGCGGTTCCTTGACCTGTTTGCGGAATGGAGGAGGAGGAACCCCGCGAATCCTGAAAGGTACGGGTTGCTCGATTTCCTGAACCTCTGCGCATTGACCTCGACACCCGGCATTTTTTATCTGCAGCACAGGGAACTGCGTCACGATCTTGCAGTCAAAAGCGGCGTGCGAAGCGCGGCCCTGACCGGCTTTCTCCCCGGTACCAGCCTTGGCCAGCCGGAGATCGGGGATCAGTTGGTCGCGTTGGACACCCAGTTCCGCTCGGCGCTGGTCTATAAAAAGGAGAACGATCCCACCTCTTTCCGTGTGGTGGCCGCGGCGGCGAAGGTTCTGGCGGAAGATGCGGGCGATCTGGGATTACTACGGCCGGCGGGTCTTGGTCACGTATTCTGGAGCCTCTATTGGTATGCCAAGGTCAGGCGGCAGCCGCTGGAGGCATTTTGGGTCAGGAAGTTGGGCGAGCACCTTCTCAAGGCGGAAAGCTACCGGATGCCGGAGGAGCATCAGGCCGAGACGGTGCGCATCTTGTTCGAGGTGTACCTTTACACGCTCGACGGAAGCTCCCGAATGAATTTGTTCGGGCAGATGCTCCCGCTGCTCGAACGCGTGGCGGCGCTGCTTCAATCCGGGCCGGTGATCGACGCCGCGCGGCGCAAGGCTTTGACCGATTTCGCCTGGCAGTCGTACCTGCTGGTCGGAGGCAGGGTCGCGCGAGAGGTCCTCCTTGAACTCGGATCGTCTCGAGGCGCCGCCGGGGCCGAATCAGCCCCGGACCTCCTGGAGAGATACTTCCTGGACGCCATCACGGACGATGAATCGCAGCAACGCGTGCTGCAGGCGGCGGTGGACGAGAGTGGCGACGCAATTCGCGATTTCGGTCGCGTCCGCTCGGCGTGGCTCAACCTGACGATGCTCCGCTTCCTCGGCAGCAGTAAGGTGCAGCAGGGGCTGATGGATAGCGTGACAGCGGGGCCGGTGCTATTTGATCGGGCTCGGGAGCGCCTGGGTGCGGCTGCACAGGCGTCGGCACCCTCCCGGGCGCTGGATTACATGACGCTGTCCCTGGCATCCTGGGCCTTCGGGCCGAGTATGGCGTGCGCCGGATTTCCGGTGCGGAAGAACCGGTTCGTCCAGCAGTTGGAAATGACGCGTGCCACGATCGATCTCGCGGCCGAGGAACTGCGCCCCAAGGGGCCCGCCAGGCCAACCGCGGGTCCGGCACCCGACTACCTCGGAGATGCCTTGCGTCGTGAGGCGTGCTTCTTCGCGCTCGCTGGACTGGTGGCAGCGGGACACAAGTTTGATCCGGCCCAGGGCGAGCTGACCGCCGAAGATGTAGAGCAGATGACCGGCGCATTCCGCAAGGCGAACGAAGTCTTTGGCATCAGTCTCCCGCTGCCGGCTGGCGTGGAGAATCTGAAGGATCCGGCTCTTGTCCGCGAACTCACGGAGATGCTGAATGTCTGCGGATTCGTCTGGCAAAGTTTCGACCTCGAATGGATGCGGCATGCCGCCAACCTGCGAAAACTGCAATTCAGCGTGATCTGCCGCGGAGGAGCGGAGGATGGCGCCACGCCGCTCGCATCGTGGACCGATTCGCTCGGCGCGGTGCTGGAGCAAAAGGGCCTGGCGGGGGCGCTTGCGAACTGCGTGATGGCGATGATCCTGGCCGGGACCGAAGAGCTGTCGGCGCATTACGTAAGACAGGCGGCGCAGATCGCGATGGCCCGCCCGTTCGGACCGGGTCTGCGAGGCATGCTGGCGATGGCGGCCATCGACACCAGTCATCATCTGGGAATCGACCTGACGCCGTTCCTGCGGGAACTCGCCGAGCCCGGCGCGGACGGGAAAAGTGTGATCGGGCAGCTCTTCGACGACGTGAATCCGGAGGATGTTCGGATGTGCGCCCTGCGCTACCTCAACGCCGCCGGCAACAGCCCGGATGAAGCTCTCGGGGAAGCCATTGTCCAAATTGTGAACGCGGCATGCGACCGGCTTCCACCGGGCTCGGACAAAGATCAGGTGGTCGCGCTCATGGAGCTCAAGGCACTGGAGAAGAAGGCCGCACTGGGCGCGTCCATCGATCCGCTCGCGGTGCTTGCCTCGTGGAGCGGACGAAGAGATCTGGCCGAATACAGCAGACTCCTCTTCGTGATGGTCAAGGACGGGTATTACGACGCCGGGATTCGTGCCGAGAGCCTTCGCGTGCTGCAGCGAGATGCATCGCAAGACACGTACAACGGCTACATTCTGCTGGCCCTTGCAGTGTTGCGGCGCGAGGGTGAAGGCGGAGACTGGCAGACCCCGTGGCGGTATCTGAAAGCGGCGATTCCGACCTGGGAAGGAAGCCTGCTCGCGGAGACGACTATCGAGATCTACCAGAAGCTTCGTGCAAGAGACCGGCGGAATCGCGTTGCTTACGAGAAGAAGGTGATTTTCTGGCAGGCACGGAAGATCGAGCGCGACCACCTTAAACGGCTCCCGGCTCTGGCCCGGGAGGGGAAGTTCTTCCTCATCTTCCTCGAGTACTTCGTCTCCATGGCTGAGTGGGGTCTTAGAACCGATCCGCCACCGGATGTGTTTTGGAACCGGTATCACACCACGCCCGATCAGCGGGCGGATCAAATTGATTCCTGGAGACAATCCGGCGGGGTGGTTCCGGCGGCCGTCCTCAGGCCGGAAGGCGGCGCGGTCCTCAGCGGCGACTTTCTCTGCCTGGGCCACTTCCTGTTCAGCCCGCCGCTCGAACTGGACCAGAGATTCAATGCGGACCGGCAGTCGTTCGACGTGGCCGCGCACGGAGGTTTCCCGGCGCTGGTGGCGATGATCATTAACCTGCCCGAGTTCCCCGGTTCGATCAGGGAGCAGTTGGTGCGTCACTCCGAGCGTTTGACCCGGTTCTCGGCGCCGCCGGAGCTGAGCGCGGCGGCAGGCGAGTGAGACAGGATCCGGGCTGCGGCCCGCCGGGGCCAGTCCTTGGCCATGCAGGGGCGTTCGATGAGCGCGAAGTACGCAATGCTGACCGCCAGCAGGACCGGCACATAAATCAGGAACTGAACCAGAAAGTAAGCATCGAAACTGCGGCCGAATTGCACGGGCTTGCTGTAGCGCACCACCCAGGGAATCAACTGGTAGTGGAACAGATAAATCGTGTAGCACATTCCGCCGGTTGTGGTGATGGCCGGGTTGCGGAATATCCGGCTGAAGACGACGCCCCGGAATGCGCCGGTGAACGCCGCCGCCATGAGAAACGGCAACCAGAGCCATACCTGTAAGTCTCCCGGCGCGAAGATCAGCGGCCAGCACAACAGCGACACCAGGTCCCACATCCAATGCGCGTCCGGACGTTCTTTCCAATCCGCCAGGTAGATATCCGCCATCAACAGTCCGGCAAGGAAGAACTGGGCGGCGTATAAAATGGTCAGCTTGACCCTTCCCGGAGCGTCCCAGTACATCATTTGAACGGCGCCCGCCATCAGGATCGATCCAACCAGCACGGCCCTTCTCACCGGCTTCGAGCGAATTCGAAAGACCATCGCCAGGAGGGGGGCCAGGCAATAGAACTGAACCTCCACCTCGAGCGTCCAGGCCACCGGGTTGATGGTGCTCTGCTGTCCGAACCACAGGTTGTGCAGATATACCAGGCTCGCGCCGAGGTGCGGCAGCAGCGCGCGAAGGCTTTCGCCCGAGACCACGGCGAGCAGCGCAAAGCAGATCAGCAGGTTGAGGATGTAGGGCGGCTCCAGGCGTGTGAGCCGCCGCAAAAAATACGATCGCAGCGCGACCGGAGGCTGTCCGCTCAGGCGGTGCGCGGCGAACGGCAGGCCGAGGATGAAGCCGCTGATCACGTAGAACAGGTTGACGCCCCTGTATCCATGCGCCGCCGCTGCGGGAACCCATTCGTGCAAGCCAGGCACGACGCGGTCCATCGGGACGAATCCGTAGAAGTGATAGACCACGACCGAGGCGATCGCCATGAAGCGGAGACCGTCGATTTCCGGAACAAATCTCCCGCTCGAGGTGATGCGGCGCAGGCGGAGAGCCATCAGGAGATCATGATAACGCCTACTTCCGGGCGGGTTCCTCGAAGAGTGTCCGCCACGAGGGGTCGAGCTCGATCCAACGGTCGGACTGGCCCAGGATGTTTTCCGAGAGGCACAGCGAGCCGTGGCCCGAGCGGCACAAAAGCTCGGTGCCGGCCGGGTCGAGGACGCTCGACCAGGAGCCGACGCTGACCGGCATCGCCAGGCGCTCCAGGCAGATGGGGCAGCGGCGGCGCTGGTCGGCGAAGCTCCAGATCATCGTCCAGCCGGCGATGGCGATGTAGACCGCCACGAAGAGCAGCCCTCCCACCAGGCCCCGCACGGTCTCATTGTGCAGGTGCCTGCGGAAGGCGGCGCCACCCTCGATCCAGAAAAAGCAGACCAGGACCATCAGCGACGCCGTTTTGAGGACCAGGAAAGACCAGTAGCGCCAGTTGTATCGCCGGAAAGGCAGTTGGCTGGTCGCCACCAGCATGCCCGCCGTGATCATGGCGAGAACCATGGGGAACGTGTAGCGGAAGATCAGGTCCCAGCGCGGATCGAAGGGGCCGAGGGCGCTGGGGTAGCGGCGCAGCGATTGGGCGACTTCGAGGATGTGACGCGTCATCGGGAATCCGCGGGTGGAGACCCCCATCAGGAATAGTGCCGCGGCGGCGCAGACGATGACAAACGACGGGCCGCGCACCCAGCGGGCCAGGTCCGCCCTGTGCAACCGCGCGGAGAACGCTTCGGCAAACGCGTGGCGGCCCAGCCAGGCAGCCTGTCCGAGAGCCGCGTCGGGGAGTTCGCCGCGCTCGGTCAGAACCCACAAGTTGCGCAGGTTCGACTCCCACCGTGCCCGCCACTGTGGCCGCACCGCGTGGGGCACGATCCAACTGGCGGCGCGGACCAGGCAGCGGTAAGCCAGCGGCGGCCGCGCCTCGCCGGAATCCGGCATGGACCTCCTTAGTGCTTCGTGAGAATAGACGCCAGTTCGCGCGCCGGTGTTCCCGCCGACATCTAGGCCAGCACCTCTCGGGGCGACGGCATGCCGCGTCTCGCGAATCGGATTACGCCGTCGGGACCGATACGATAGACGGTGCGCTTCACGATGATGCCGTTGGCGTGATACAACGTGGCCACTTTCTGGCCCTGGTCCACCAGCAGGGGGAAGGGAAAGCTGAACTTCTTCCGAAACTTCTCGTGGCTCTGCTCGCTGCCGGGGTTGACTCCGAAGACCTCGATGCCGCGCGATAATGCTTCGCTCCAATCGTCGCGGAACTGGCAAAGCTGTTTCGTGCATCCGGGGGTATCGTCACCCGGATAGAAGACCAGAACGACGCTCTTGCCGCGCAGCGCGGAGAGCTTGACCGAATGCCCGGAATCATCGGGCAGAGTGAAATTGGGGGCCTTCGTGCCCACCGGGAGCGGATCGGAAAAGAGCCAGGAGAACATTATTGCACCGCGATCTGAATTTCGTTGCTATGAGTCAGGTTGACCGAAAGCAGCAGCGGCTGCAACCCTGGCGCCAGTCCCTTCGGTAGCTGGACGTTCACCTGGTAGACACCGGGCAGGCCGGGAGCCAGGCCGCTGTAGACCGGCTGGACGGGGATCGCGCCGATGAAGACCACGGGGAGGTAGGCGGTCTGCTGCAGGCCGTTCACCAGCTTCGTGGGGCCCAGGCCGGTGCAGTAGATTTCGATGTAATCCCCCGCCGCGACCGGCGTCGTGACGGCGCTCGTCGCCGTGTTCGCATGCAGCACCGCGCCGTTGAAGATGCCGGGCTGCCCGCCGGCCACGGCCACGGGTGTCGCGGTCTTCACGCCGTTTGCCACGACCTCGATGGTCCCGGCGCCCAGCGCGGCGTCCGGCGGAACATAGAAGTTGATTTGCCGGTCGCTCACATAGAGCAGAGGCAGCGCGTTTCCGTTGAGCAGCACCCGCACGCCCGCCAGCACGGTGGGCCACGGATACGCCGCGGAGGCGGTTTGGCCGGCGGCGAGCTTCGCCCCCGTGATGGTTTGTAGCGCACCCGCGGCTACGCCGTTTTCGAACGACGCTGCGTTGACCACCGCCGCGATGGCGGGCACGGCGCTCCCCGCATTCAGCGTGAGCGACACCGCAGGCAGGTCCGCCACTGCGATTTCCAGCGAATTGGAGGGAGCCGCTCCGGGTGTCCACTGGAACGACGCGCGGCCCTGTGCGTCCGTGACCGCGCTGGACGGCGTAACGCTGCCGGCCGCCGAGGTTACGGCGGAAAGCCGCACTCCGGCGTATGCGAGATCGTTGGCATCCGTGAGCCGCACCACGATGGGATCGGCCGCAGCGCCGGAGATCTGCGCCAGGCGGAGCGAAGCGGCATCCGACACCTGCACGCGTGCGAACGCCGTTTCGTAGGTCGTGTCGGAAGGAACCGCGGAGAGATCTTCGACCCCTGGTCTCACGCCGGTGATGGCGAACGAAGCGCTCGTTGCGCCGGCTGGAATGCGTACCGGTGCGGGTACCTGCACGTATCCTGCGGGCGCCTGGAGTTGCACCGTGAGGTCCGCCGCGGCCGGTGCCGCAAGCGTCAGCGTGGCCGTGGCCTGCGCACCGGCGATCACTCCCGCGGCGGGGTAATTCGAGAGCTTGAGGGACCGTTTGAGCGATGTAGCGGCCGTCGCGTTCCCGGAAGCCGCGTTCGCATAGAACGCCTCGAACTGCTGGCGGTACGTGTCCAATTGCGCGAGGTCGGCGGCGGCGGGTTCGGTGCCGTGCGCTACGACCAGAATGAAGCCGAAGCGGTAGTGGCGCTGCGCCACCGTCGCGTCGGGTGTGCGCCGCCCCATCGCCTGGATCACGTCGCCGATCGCGACATCGCGCCGCACACCGTCGAAATGAACGTTGCTGTAAGGATGGAGGTCGGGGAGGTAGGGCAGCGTGTTGGTGACCACGAAGGTGGCCGGCACGTTGGGAGCCGCTCGAAACCCCATCAGGTACTGATCGAGCGGCGAGTAGTGCTGGGTGATGTCGGTGGTGAGGAACCGCGGCGACGCACTGGCGCCGAGGTCGTCGATGTGCTCGCCTTCCACCAGCGAAGCTTCGGAGTTGAACACGAACGCCCAGTGCGAGCCCCCGTAGCCGATCATCGGACGCGTGCTCGGATCGTCCGTGCCGTTCACGCTGGCGAACGCCAGGAATCGATGGCCAGCCTCATGTCCCAGCACCGTCAGCGGCGTATCGCCCTGCGCCTTCCGCACCGCAACGAAGCTGTTCGGATCGGGCGGATACTGGCGCAGGTATCCCATGTTCATGACCGCTTGCAGCCGTGACGCCGAGCCGTACTGCGCGCCGGCGTCGAACACCGGGACGCCGAAGCCCGTGCCGCTGTTGCGCACGGTGCTCTCGTATGCCACCACGCCCTCGCTCAGCGCCGGGATATCCATGTTGTTGTAGATCACCAGGTAGTCGTAGGAATCGTCGTGCGTCTGGTAGAACTTCTGGGCGGCGGTGACGATGTCCACTTCGAGCGTATTGCCGAAGCGCTCCGCGACGGCGGAGGAATACGCGTCGCTCGGATCGTTGCGGAAGTCCACCAGCGCGGTCGAGCCCGGAAGATTGCCGGGCGCCAGGCCCACCACGGCGCTGGTAGGAGCCGTCCCCGAGTAGGAAAACTCGATGCGGCCATCCGGATAGAGCCGCACCTGGAACGTCTGGGCCGGGCCGGTGCCGGTGGCCTGCCATTCCGGCACGGCGACCCAGCTCACCACGAGTCGTGCGGCGCTCGAAAACACCCGCACGCCGCCGGCCGTAGCAGCCGGGTTGAGATCGTCGAATAGCGGCGAAATGCGCGGCGGGCCGGAGGTCATGCGGCCCAGGGAACGGTCGGTGGAGGCGTATTCGGGCGCCGTGAAAGTCAGGTTGCCGTCCGAGTTCACGTACGCGCGGTTGTAAACGGCGCCGAAGAAGGGGAAGGAGAAGGGCAGATCGATGGCGCGGTAGTCGTCATCGTCCAGGGCTGCGAGCGGCTTGCCTTCGGCGGCGGCGGAATCGTATCCCTGCTCCGAAACCGAATACCGGTATTGCGCGGCGCTGCTTCCCGACGGAGCGAACAGCAGCGTCTTCTGGTCGAGGTTGAACTGGTTCTGCCGGGCCACCACGCCGTCGCTGTCTTCGATGATTGCGATATCTCCCGCGTCGTGGTTGATGGAGGGCGCGGCAGCCGCGCTCGCCGCCATGGGCCGGACTCCGGCGCGCCGCCGCACGGACTGGCGGTGCAGGAAGATCCGCTCTTTGGCGGTTTCGGCCGTGGTGCCGCAGAACGAAGCGGCGTGGTGCGCCAGGACGGGCGCTGCCAGGGAGACGGCGATGAGACAAACGGACCTGAAGCGACGCATGGACGGCTAAGACCGTATTGTCCCACGCGGACCGGCCGCCCACCTACGGGCGGAACTCGAGAGTGCTCACGGCCTTGACCTGTTGGAACTGCATGGGGAAGCTGGTGGCGTAGTACCACGGCTTCCACTCGTCCATGTAGTGGCTGGAGAGCACCTGGCCGGATTGCCCGGTCAGGATATTGAGCAGGGAGCGGCTCCAGTCTCCGGCATCGGCATTCATCCGCATCGAGGGCGCGAGTGTCCGTGTGGTCTGCTTGACGGTGGTGCTCGAACCGCTCAGCGCTACCGGTCCAATGTCGAAATACGGCCCGATCACCGGCACCTGGTGGATCACCGGGTGGTTCAGGCGGACCTGCAGCCATTGCCCGTACTTCCAGCGGCGGATATCGTTGCCCTGCAGGCGCTTGCCTTCCTCCACCGCGTCGGCCAGCGTGCGCAGCAGGAGTTGGTCGTAGTCGTCGAACCAGCCCGCAGGGCGCTCCCGCAGTAGTCGTTCGACAACCGTCGTTGCCAATTGGTTGGAGTACAGCGGACCCTTGCCGGGAGCCGCGGATTCGGCGATCGAATTCAGAAGGTGCTGGTAAGCCAGGCTGACCAGGAACGGCGCGGCGAGGTCCTGATCCATCTGGCCGTTCCACTGCTTGAGCAGCGCGACGGCGGGGTCGAGGGCGGGGTTGTGGGCGTGACGCTTTTCGTAAGCGGCCACCAGTTGCCGGGCCAGGAACGCGCGGAAGCCGTCGTAGATATCTTTCTGCACCGCAAGCAGGTCCCCGGTCCGCCATCCTTTGCGGGCGGAGATCCGGTCCCGGATCTGGCGCGCGCGGTACGGCGCCGCGAAACTGCCGTTGACCGGGTACGGGTAGTCGGGAGGGAAAGGATTCTGGTTGGCGGTGGCGATCAGGCCGGAGGGCGGATTGAAGGCTGAAGGAAGCTGGTCGAAGGGGATGAATCCGGCCCATTCGAAATTGCCGGAGGATCCATCCACCGGAACGTCGCCCGCATATCCGTGGCGGATCGGGAGTTTCCCGGCCGCATGGTATCCGATGTTGCCGTCCACGTCGGCGTAAACAAAGTTCGAGCCGGGGCCTGGGAACCGCGCCAGCGCCGCGGTAAACTGCTGCCAGTTCTGCGCGCGGTCGATGTCCAGCACGGGATATTGAATCAGGCCCGTTTCCGCCACTACCCATCGCAGGGCCATGCGCTCCTTGCCTTCGCTGTAGAAGATCGGCCCGTCGCGCGTGATCCAGGTGGCCATCTCGGTGGGCCTCTGACCCTTGACCCGGATGATTTCGCGCTCGGCGCGCGCCTGCTCCACCTGGCCGTGGAAGAGATAACGCCCGGTGCGGTCGTCGAACTTCTCGACGTAAAGATCCTGAACGTCGAAACCCAGGTTGGTGATCCCCCAGGCAATCCTCTGGTTATGACCCACAATGATGCCGGGCGCGCCGGGAAGCGCCACGCCGGCGACATCCAGTCCGGGCGCCTCGATCTGCGTCATGTACCAGATCCCGGGGATCGACATCGCCAGGTGCATGTCGTTCGAAAGCAGTGGTTTTCCCGAAGCGGTGCGGCTTCCTGCGATGGCCCACGCGTTCGATCCGGGCTGTGGCTCGGCGCCCGATCGAATCGGAAAGAGGAAATTCACTTTGGCCGGGTCGCCTGCGGCCAGCATCGTGCGTTTGACCACCTCATCCTTCCAGGTGGTGGTCAGGTCGCGGAACATGCTGAGGCAGACCAGCAGCGAATCCACCACGCTCCAGGGGCGGGGCTGATAGCCGGCCAGGGTAAATTCCAGCGGCAGGTTATCCAGGTGCGATGCGATGAACGCGTTGACGCCGCGCGTGTAAGCGGCAAAGGCCGCGCGGTCCGCCGGAGGAAGATGCGTGTAAGCGTCTTCAGCGATGCGCCGCAGGCGGAGGCGGCGGGAGTCGCGGTCGGCTTCGAGCGCCGCCGGGCCGAAGACCTCCGCAAGCTCGCCGGCGGTGAAGCGGCGGAGCAGATCCATTTGAAACAGGCGGTCTTGGGCGGTGACGTAACCCTGCACGAAGAGTGCATCCTCCAGGGTGGCGGCCCGGATATGCGGCACGCCGAGCGCGTCGAAGGACACCGAAACCGGTTTCGAAACCGCTGCCTGCAGGCTGCCCGAACGCTTCGGCAGGGGGCGCCAGCCGAACCACGCGACCACGCCCAAACCGGCGGCCAGCAATAGCACGATCGCGTAATTCGCGTACCGGATCGAGCGGGCGAAAAGGGGATTGGTCATTGAGGAGGCGTAAACTCAATGATAATGCGCGCGCGTCCGGTGTGGGGCAGGCCTCCCGGCTGGTCCAAACTCAAAAAAATGGGCGCGTTCCCGGGATACGTTGGAGCGCGCCCACCTACGTAACGGAGTTAGTTGGTTACCTGTATAGACGCATCCACCCCCGGTTGGTTATGAATCTCCGATAGAATTGTGGGCGGATACGTGACTGATTCTCCTTTTCGCATCCTCTTAGTTGTTCTGTTGATCACAGTCAACGGATTCTTTGCCGCGGCGGAGGTCGCTCTTGTCTCTGTCCGCCAGTCGCGCCTGCGCCAGATGGCGGAAGAGGGCCGGGCGGGCGCGCAGGCGGCGCTGAACCTGCTGGCCAATCCCAGCCGTCTTCTTTCGGTGACGCAGGTGGGAGTCACGGTGGCCAGTCTCGGGCTCGGTTGGGCCGGCGAAGACACCGTCTATCAGCTCCTGATGTCCGCCTTTCATGCCCCGCCCGAAAGCCAGCTCCTTTTCCACGGAGTGAGCCTGGTGCTCTCGTTCCTGGTGATCAGCTACTTTCACGTGGTGATCGGCGAGGTCGTGCCGAAGAACCTGGCGATCGCCAAGGCGGACCGCCTGGCGGTCCTGGTGGCCCCCGCGCTGCTCGTCTTCTACCGGATTTCGCTCCCGTTCGTGGTGGTGATCGAGCGGTCCGCGGCTGCGCTCACCCACGCTTTGCAGAAGAAGGGCGGCGCGCGCGGCGGCGGGCATTCGGCCGAGGAACTGAAGCTCATCGTCAGTTCCAGCCGCGGGTTGGGCTACCTCCCCGAAGAGCAGGAGGACATGATTCATCGTGTGCTGGATCTCGGCTCGATCTCGGTGCGGGAGATCATGGTGCCGCGCAACGATATCGTTTCGATCGCCTCCGATGCCGGTCTCGACGACGTGTTGAACACGATGGTCAAGCAGCAGCACTCACGCCTGCCGGTATACGAAGGATCGCCCGAGAAGATCGTCGGCATCCTTCATTACAAGGATCTGCTGCCAGTCTGGGAGGAGCGCCGCGTGGCCATCCGCACCGGACGTCCCAGCCGGTCGTTCCGAATCGCCCGCCTGCTCCGACGCCCCCTGGTGGTGCCGGAGACCAAACCGCTCTCGCAAATGCTCGACGAGTTCCGCCAGGGGCGTTCGCACATCGCCATGGTGGTGGATGAATTCGGGACAATCATCGGCATGATTACGGTAGAAGACGTGCTCGAACAAGTGGTGGGCCGCATCGAAGATGAGCACGATGACAAGGATCACCGGCGGAAGGCCGAGGAAGCCGGCACGGTTGAACTGGAGGGCGCCACGCGGATTCGCGAGCTCGAGAGCGAATACGACATCGAAATACCGGCCGATTCCGGATTCGAGACGCTCGCTGGATTTCTGCTCTTCCGCCTCGGCGAAATTCCGCACACCGGCCAGTCCGTGGATTATGAAGGACGGCGGTTCACCGTGCTGGAGATGGAGCGGAACCGCATCGCGCGCGTGCGAATCGAAAAGCTTCCGGAGCAGCCTCTGGAGAGTCCAGGTTAGAATTGGTCAGTCGCATGCTCGGTATTGACTCCAAAGCGGCGCGTTACGTCTGGACTGCGGCAGTAGTGGTGCTGCTGCTTTACCTCGTTTACCTGATCCGCCGGACGCTGTTCATTTTTATCCTCGCGGTCCTGCTGGCTTACCTGATCTCACCGTTGGTAAACCTCCTGGACCGCCATCTTCCGGCGAGCCGCACCCGGACTCCGGCGCTGGCGCTGGCCTACATGATTGCGATCGGCGCAGTCGTGTTCATCGGAATTCAGATCGGCTCGAGAGTAGTGCAGCAGGCTAAAACCCTGGAGGCCATGCTCCCGGCCATGACCGAGAAATGGGAGGCGCCCTCGCCCGGCGCTCCGGCTATCTGGAACTCGCTCAAAGCCCAGATGGTGGAGAAACTCCGATCGGAGGTCTTCTCGGGGACCGGCAACATCGTATCCGCGGCCGCACAGGCGGGCCTGAAGTTCGTGACCCTGGCGAGCGACGCGATCTATATCGTAATCATCCCCATTCTTGCGTTCTTCTTTCTCAAGGACGGCCACGCCATGCGCGAGCACATCCTGGACCTGGTGGACGCGGGGCCGCGCCGCGTGTTGCTGGACGATGTGATGGCCGATATCCACCTTCTGCTGGCCCACTACATGCGGGCGCTGGTGGTGCTCTCCGCGGCGGCGTTCACGGCGTACAGCATTTTCTTTGCGATCGTCAGCGTGCCGTATGGCGTGCTGCTGGCCGCGGTGGGCGGGATGCTCGAATTCATCCCTATGGTCGGCCCTCTGACCGCCGCCGTCCTCATTGTGGGAGTGAGCCTGCTATCGGGCTCGAGCGTGCTGGCGGTTCTGATTTTCCTGGCCGCCTACCGTGTCTTTCAGGACTACATTCTTTCTCCGTACCTGATGGGACAGGGCGTGGAACTTCATCCACTCCTCGTCTTGTTCGGCGTCTTCGCGGGGGCGGAGGTCGCCGGAATCCCGGGCACCTTTCTGTCGGTGCCGGTGCTGGCCCTGATCCGGATCATCTACCTGCGGATCCGCAAGGCGCGCCTCGGGCTGCCGGTGACCACGGTCGACTTGTGATGCGGCGGGCGTGGCTTCTGCTGCTGGCGCCCGCCGCGTACGCCCATGTGGTCAGCATGAGCGCCGGCGACCTGACCATCGATGGCACCCACGGCCAGTTCGAGTTGCGCATGCCCCTCTACGAAATCTCGCACGTCCAGGCGCCGGAGCGCACGCTGCTCGAGCATATCCGGTTCGCCGGCGCCCGCATGGTCTCGAGCGCCTGCCGCCCGGAGCCGGCGCGCGATCTCTACGTGTGCGAGGCCGCCTACGAATTTCGCGCGCCGCCGGTGCAACTGGAGGTCGAGTGCACGCTGCCCTCCGTCACCGTGCCCAACCATGTCCATCTGCTGCGTGTCGAGATGGGCGCGAAGCGCGATCAGGGCGTCTTCGACATCTCCTTTCCGCGCTCCACGCTGCGCTTCCGCCCGCCCACGCCGGCTGAAGTAGCGGCCACCGAAGCGGGTGAGGGCTTTGTGAGGGCTCTGGGCGGAGCGGTGCAGGTTCTCTTTCTGGCGGCGCTGGCGCTTGCGGCGCGCAGCCGCCGCGAGCTGTGTGCGCTGGCGGCCATGTTTCTCGCGGGCCAGGTGGCGGCCGTGCTGCTCGTCCCACATACCGGCTGGCAGCCCGCGCCGCGCTTCGTGGAGGCCGCTGCTGCGCTCACCGTGGCGTACCTCGCGG
The DNA here is from genome assembly GCA_963778675.1 of Bryobacterales bacterium. Classification (GTDB taxonomy): domain Bacteria; phylum Acidobacteriota; class Terriglobia; order Bryobacterales; family Bryobacteraceae; genus CAWCDJ01. Next base: position 228,610 of record CAVZVI010000011.1, on the reverse strand, counting down.
TCGAGATCCTGCTGCTGCCCAGGGCCGGCGCGCGCTGGATGGTGGCCGGAGTGCTCGGAGCGTTCCACGGCCTCTACTTTCACCTGTTCCTTCAGAATTCGGGGTACCGGCCGGGGTTCGTCCTCGCAGGGGCCGCGCTCGCGGAACTGGCCGCCATCTCGATTCTCGCCCTGATCTTTTCGCGGTTCGAACGGATTGCGCGCGGTTTGCGGCCCTTGCAGGTTTCCGCCTCGGCGCTGCTGGTATTCGGCATGGTGTGGTTCCTGCTGCGCCTGCGGAGCTGACGAAACAGATTAGACCATGTCCCTTCGCCAATCGCTGGAATCCTATTTCGAATTCAAGCTGCTGGGCACCAGCTGGCGCACCGAGATCCTCGCCGGCTTTACGACGTTCATGACGATGGCCTACATCGTCTTCGTCAATCCAGCGATCCTGCACGAGGCCGGTATGCCGCTGGCCGCGGTCACGGCCGCCACCTGCCTCTCGGCCGCCGTGGGCAGCTTCCTCATGGGAGGCCTCGCCAGGTATCCCATCGCCCTGGCGCCAGGAATGGGGCTGAACGCCTACTTCACTTACACTGTGGTCAGAGGTATGGGGGTCGCCTGGCAGGCTGCCCTCGGCGCGGTGTTCCTTTCCGGCGTTGCCTTCCTGGTTCTCACTGCTCTCGGCGTGCGCCAGCTCATCATCTCCGCCATCCCGTTCGAACTGTACGCCGCCGTGGCCGCGGGTGTCGGCCTGTTCATCGCCTTCATCGGCTTTCGCAATTCCGGCATCATCGTGCCCGACGCCGCCACTACGGTCACGCTGGGCAGGCTGAATCAACCCTCCACCGCGCTGGCCGTATTCGGCCTGGTGCTGATTGCCGCGCTCCTTGCATGGCGCGTGCGCGCCGCCATGCTGATCGGCATCCTCGCCACCACGGCCGCCGGCCTCGTCACCGGGGTAGCGAAATGGACGCCGCAAACCTACCGCCTGGCCGATCTTTCGGCCACTGCCTTCCAGCTCGACGTGCGCTCCACCCTGAAGCTCGGCTTCCTCGAGATCGTCTTCGTCTTCCTTTTCATCGACCTGTTCGATAACGTCGGCACCCTCGTGGCGGTCGGCAAGAAGGCCAACCTGTTCGATCGCGAGCACCAGATCCCGCGGGTCAACCGCATTCTCTTCTCCGACGCCATCGCCACCATCGTGGGCGCGCTCAGCGGCACCTCCACGGTGGTGAGCTACATCGAGAGCGCCGCCGGCGTCGCCGCCGGAGGACGCACCGGCGTCACCGCCATCGTCACCGGCCTGCTCTTCGTCGCAGCGCTATTCGTGGCGCCGGTCGTCGGCGCGATTCCCGCCGCCGCCACAGCTCCGGCGCTGATCATCGTGGGCAGCCTGATGGTTTCGGTGGTGGCGGAAATCGAATGGTCGGATCCCGAGGTCTCCGTGCCCGCGTTCCTCACCATGATGACGATTCCCCTTACCTACAGCATCGCCAACGGGCTGGCGTTCGGGTTCATCGCCTACACCCTGCTCAAGATGGCGCGCGGCAAGTTCCGCCAGGTCAACTGGTTCGTCTACATCCTGACCGCCCTGTTCGTCTTCCGTTTCCTGTATCTTTCGCGCGGGTAGCGGCATCATCAAGGTATGGCGGACCGGGCCCATGCTGTCTCCGATAACGTGCCCGGCGGGTTCTTCGTCGACACCACCTGCATCGATTGCGACACCTGCCGCCAGTTGGCGCCCTCCACGTTCGGCGATAACGGCGAGATGTCGTTCGTACAGCTTCAGCCGCGCGATGGCGCCCAGACCCGGGCGGCCCTGCGCGCGCTGATCGCCTGCCCCACCGGCTCCATCGGCACCGCTGACAAGGGCGGTGTGTCCGCGGCCCTGGCCGATTTCCCGATGCCGCTCGCGCCCGGCGTCTCTTACTGCGGCTTCAATTCCCGCAAATCCTTCGGCGGCAACTCCTACTTCGTCGAACATCCCGCGGGCAACTGGCTGATCGATTCGCCGCGTTTTGTCGAGCACCTGGCGCGCCGCTTCGCCGAACGGGGCGGCATCCGCTACATCTTTCTGACGCACCGCGACGACGTGGCGGACGCCGATAAGTATGCCGCGCGTTTCGGCGCGACCCGCATCATCCACCGCCTCGAGCTTTCCGCCCAGCCCGATGCCGAGCGGCTTCTCGACGGCTTCGATCCCATCGAACTGGCTCCGGGGTTCGTGGCCATCCCCACTCCCGGCCACACGCGCGGCCACTGCGCCCTGCTCTACCGGAATGAATTCCTCTTCGCCGGCGATCACATCTGGTGGAGCCGTGTCCGCGGCCGCCTGAACGCTTCTCGCGATGTCTGCTGGTATTCCTGGCGCGACCAGGTGGAGTCCGTGTCTCTGCTGGATCGCTACTCGTTCGAATGGGTGCTGCCCGGCCACGGCGAGCGCATGTATTTCCCCCGCGACGAAATGAAGCGCCAGGTCTCGAAGCTGATCTCCGCCGTGCGCGCCGCGTAGGTCCCTGCTATGCGATCACCTTCCACCCCGTGACTTCATACCGCCGGTTTCCCGTTACCGCGCCCGTGCCACTCCAGCTCAACCGCACCTCGCTCAGTGCCGGCTTCGCGCTTCCGTCGTCCTCATACAAAGCCGCCGCCGCCGGATTCGGGCCGTACACCCGTGCCTCGATGCGCCAGCTTTCGGCGTCCGCCGTCGAGCCCGTGGCTTCGGCCAGCGGAAGAATCGTGCCGCTCCTGACGAACATCGGAATCTGCTCGATCGGCGGCCGGACTTCGATCCGCTGCTTGCCGGCGTACCGCTTCCCGCTCCAGAAGTCGTACCAGCCGCCTTCCGGCAGATAGACGCCGCGCGACGGCTCGCCGGCAAAAGCCGGCGCCACCAGAATCGAACCGCCCATCATGTATTGGTCGTCGACCGGCAGCGCGTCCGGGTCGCCCGGATAATCCATCGCCAGTGCCCGGAACGGCGGCAGTCCCCGGCGGTGATACTCTACGAACGCTGCGTGCAGGTACGGAATCAGCCGCATGCGCAGTTCCATCACGCTGCGGCACTGGGCCTCCACCTCTTCCCATCCTGGCGCCAGCCGGCCCTCGTTATTCGCCGCGCGTTGCACCTGTTTCCATGGCGGATTCCTGATGTACCAGGCGTTAATCAGTGCCATCGGAGAAAGCGCCACCGATTGCAGCCGCCGCAGCAGATCTTCCGGGTCCTTCGCGTCACGCAGTTCGGGAGTCCACAGAAGTCCGGAGAACCCCGCGTTGGCCAGGCCCCGGATGAACTGCTTGTGGTCGTAGAGGTCGCTGTAGAGCACGTAGGGATACGGCGCCGCCAGCGCGCCCGAATTGCGCACCAGTCCGTATGTCCGGTAGCCGCGCTTCTCGAAAACGCCTTGCAGCGTGTCCTGGTATCTCAGTCCGAACAGGCAGTGCATCTGCTCGCCGTCCGCGCCCGAAGGAAACCGGGATATCTCCGGGAACGACCAGTTGCCCGTGAAATCCGAGTTGTCGCACTCGTCCAGTTTGAAGCCTGATACCCCCGGCGCGATCGAGCGTCCGCTCGTGGTAATCGCCGAAAATACGGCGTGCTTCCGCATCGAGGAAGTCCGGCACCAGCCCGTCCCATACTTCGTAATCGCCGGAGTGCTCGCGAAGCGCCTGGTAGATCGGCGCGGTCGGATGAGTGAAGGCGTGCTCCCAGAGGTTGACGTGGTAGTTGCGCCGCCCCAGCTCCGCGATCATCTCCTCGGGCTTGGGGTAGTTCTTGCTCCACACGTAGGAGCACGAATAAGAATGCGTCTGCCACCCCGGCTCGAGCCCGATCACGTCGCACGGGATGTGCCGCTCGCGGAATTCGCCGGCCAGCGCGATCAACTCCGCCTGCTGGTAATCGCTCTTGGCCCGGTACCACATACCCAGCCCCCAGCGCGGCGGCAGCGGCCCGCCGCCCGAGAACAGGTTGTAGCGCTGCACCGCCTCGCGCATCGTGGGGCCGCCGAAGACGTACACGTCCACGCCCTCGGCCACTGGGACCTCTACCAGCACTTCACTCGCTTCGTTGGCCCGGTAGCGCCGGTACGCGGCCGGCAGGACGTCCGGCCCGGCCGCGGCGCCCTGGTCCGAACTCCGCCCGCCTTCGCCCTTGCGCTTCTTGTTGCCGCAATAGAACGTGGCGTAGCGCGCCGTGTCCACCAGCACGCCGTATCCGGCCGTCGTGACATAGAACGGCACCGGCGCGTGCGAGTCCCCCGTGTCCATTTTGGGATCGGCGTTCACCCGCAGCTTTTTCTTCAGGCCGCGCTGGATGAGCGATTGCAGTTGCAGACCCAGGCCGTACACGATCTCGTTGGGCGACAGCGGAATGCGCACCAGGTACCCGCGCCGCGATCCCGACCCTCGCACCGCGGCCGGACACGCCGCCACCGCCGGCAGTTCCTCGAGCCCGGCCGCCGCCGGAGCGTATCGCCGCGTCTTCACCGGCGTGATCTCTTCCGATTTGCCGAAGCTGAACTTCCACACGCCCGGGTGAATTTCTAGTGGGGTTGGCGCGGTTTGCGCTGAAGATGTGCGCTCTTGCAGCAGCGCTCCGGCTGCCCCGGCCGCGCCGAGAAAGTGTCGCCGTTTCATTTCAACTCAAATCCTATCAGAAGGAGGTTCGCGCGACCCTCAGGCCTGGCTGTGCCGGCGCCGCTTGATAATCAGCCATAGGCCGAAGAGCGTGAGCGAGATCGTCGCCAGAGAAACCAACAGGCCGGTGCGCCTCACGTTCTTCTCTCTCAGGGCCGCCTGGCCGGCGCGGTAATTCGCGTTGGCGATGGTCAAGCCGTCCTGAACCGGCTGGTTCACAGCCGCCACCGCGAACGCGTGGACGTGCTGGCGGGCCTTAATCAGGTTCTGGCGCGCATCCGTCTGGCGCAGAATCGCTTCGGAAACCTCCACGCCCGAATCCTGCGCCTGGTTGAGAAGCGCGTCGGCCGCTGCGAGGCGGTCTTGCAGTTCACCGATCAGGTGGGCCATCTGCGCAGCAGCCTGGCCGCCGGGCGAAGACGCATCGTGGCACTGGCTGCAGACCGCGTTCGGGCCTTCGAGCATCCGGTCGCTCGTCTTGAGGATGGCGTGGTTGCTGTGGCATACGACGCAGGCCCCGCTAGGCATGGCGGAAAACACGGGCTGGTGGGGGCTCTTCTCGAAGAGTTGTTCTTCAAACGTATGGCAAGTCCCGCACACGGCGGCCACTGAAGAAACCGCGGGAGGTTTGGCGCCGTGGTTGCCGTGGCATGTCGCGCAGTTCGGCGCCGAAAGATCGCCGCGCTTGGACAACTCGGCCCAATGCTCGCTCTTCAAGTAGTTGGCGTATTGGTCGGTGGGGATGCCGTACGGCGCCATGTAGGCCGCGTCCGCATGACAGTGCGCACAGGTCTTCGGCAGGTTCAGCGGATAGACCGGCGACACCGGGTCGCGCACCGCCAGAATGTTGTGGACCCCGTGGCAATCGATGCACGTGGCCACCTTGCCGTCTCCCTTGGCGAGCCGCTGCCCGTGGGTGCTCGTCAGGTATTCGGCGTACTGGTCCACCCGCTCCGACGGGTTGTACTTCCGCATGATATTGGGATCGCTGTGGCAGCGGGCGCAGAGCTTCGGAATCGCCGTGCGGGCCGGCACCCCGATGAATCCCTTGGCCGCGCTCATGGCCACTTCGGGGTCGTCGCTGTTGGGGTCGCCTCCGTGGCAGGCCGCGCAGGCGAACCCTTGCTGGAAGTGTACGCTGCTCTTGAATTCGGTCGCCGGCGTCTGGAAACTCCCTTCCAGTTTCGAGTGGCAGTCGTAGCAGGAGTCCTTCCCGGGCAGGGAAGCTGCCACCATCAGCAGCAGGAGCGCGTACTTCATCGCAGATACCCCAGGATGGAAAACGTGGCAAGGTAGGCTACGAAAGCCACTGCCGCGCCGGTCACCAGCCGGGTCTTCACGCTTCCATCGGGGCGAGCGCCCCAGAAGGGGAGGGCGGCCCACCAGACCGCCAGCAGCCCGAATCCGATCACCCCCACAACCTCTCCCTCGACGCCGAAAACGTGGCCCGGTATCAATTTGAGCGTGTAAAAGGGCGCCAGGAAATACCACTCCGGCCGGATGCCCGCCGGAGCCGAGGCAAAAGCATCGGCCTTCTGCCCCAATTCCCACGGGAACAACGCCGCCAGCACACCCAGCAGCGCGAGCACTCCGTACCAGACCATGAGTTCGTGCAGAAAAAAATCGGGGAAGAACGCCATCTGCGGCGGTTTTCCGCCCGTATGTCGAAATCGCTTCTCGATCCATGGCGGGGTGCTGATCCCGAACTTCTGGATCAGCCCCAGGTGGAAGAGGAGAAACAGCGACGTCAGCGCCGGCAGCACCGCGACGTGGAACCCGAAAAACCGCGTCAGCGTGGCGCCGCCTACCGTATTCCCGCCCCGCAGGTAGCGCCCCAGCGTTGGCCCGATCACCGGGACGAACGTGGCGATATCCGTGCCGACCTTGGTAGCGAAAAACGAGATCGTGTTCCACGGGAGAAGGTATCCGCTGAATCCGAATGCCAGCACCAGCGCGAGCAGCACCACGCCGCTGAGCCAAACCATTTCCCGTGGTCTCCGGTAGGCGTGCAGGAAGGCCACGCTGAACATGTGGACGAACGCCGAAAGGATCATCAGGTTCGCCGACCAGCTGTGAATCGACCGGATCAGCCATCCGAACGCCACGCGCGACATGATGAACTGCACGCTCTCGTAGGCGTCCGCCGGCGTGGGCCTGTAGTAGACGAGCAGCAGAATGCCGGTGATGACCTGGATCACGAAAAGGAACAGCGTCACGCCGCCGAAGGCATACCAGATGGTGCCCGAGTGGACCGGCACCGTTTTGTGCGCGATGAACTCGCGGATCGAATCCAGTGCCAGGCGTTCCTGAAACCATGCGGTGATTGCCGTCTTTTTGCGATCGCCTGGCTCGGTGGGCATCATGGCCGTCTCAGGTTCGGGAAATTACGATATCCTCCCCGCTCAAATGGACGGTGTACTCCTTTAGCGGAGCCGGCGGCGGCCCCGAAATGACATTGCCGTTCAGATCGTACTTCCCGTTGTGGCAGGCGCACCAGATCAGCCGCTGGGATCCCTCGTACTGCACAATGCAGCCCAGATGGGTGCAGACCGCCGAGAATGCCTTCCAGTCCGTTTGCGAAAGCCGGATGAGCAGCACCGGCTGCGTGCCGAACTTCACGATCTTGCCGGTGTTCGGGGCGAGATCCTGCACCTTGCCGTCGGTTACCTGGTCTACCGAAGCCTCGGCAACCGCCGGTGGATTTAAGAACCGGATGACCGGATAAAGGAAGGAGGCAAGGGAGCTGATTAGACCCCCGCCGAAGATCCAGAATGAGATATCGCGACGCTGTAGCGCCATTCTTGTCGGGCCCAGCCAGATGTTAGCGCCTGTTCACGAACCGTTACAAAGGTGACACTGCCCGAAATGTACGCGGCTTCACGTTCTCAAACGCCGGTGGGCTCGGGAACCGCATCGGCTTCGGCGGGCTCCACCGTCCTCGCGCGCTCGCCGAGCAGTTCCAGCAGCGCCTGCGCCGCGCGGTTCAGCTTCTTCCTCCGCCGGTGCACGATCCCGACCGGCCGTGAGAGGCCCGGCGCGTTCAGCCGCACCGCCACCAGCCGGCCCTGCTCGATCTCGGTCTGCATCGTGCGCGCCGGCAGAATGCTGATCCCGGTGCCCAACGCCACCGCCTCCTTGATCATCTGGATATTGTCGAAGTGCATCACCAGCTTCACGTCCACCCCCAGGGCGCGCAGAAAGCGGTCGAGCTCGCGGCGGATCGAGAGGTCCTCATCGAAGCCGATGAAGTTCTGCCCAGCCAGGTCCGTCGGAACCAGTTCCGCCAGGCTCGCCAGCGGATGCCCGGGATAGAGCGCCACCTGCATCGCCTCGTGGCGCCACGGAATCGCCGCAATTTCGCGGCTCGGCTCCGGATAGCTCACCATGCCGAGGTCCGCGGATTCGTTGCGTACCGCTTCGTAGACTTTCTCCGGCCGCATGTAGTCCACCTCGAGGCGCGCCTCCGGGAACCGCGCGGCGAACTCCTCCCGCAGGCGGCTCATCTCGGAAAGACCGATGGAATAGATGGAGGCCACCCGCACCACTCCGTCGGCGCCCTCTTTCAGCGCCTCGAGCGCCAGCGTCAGCTCTTCCTCCCGCCGCATGACGTCGCGGCAGTACTCCGCATACAGCCTCCCGGCGGCGGTCAGTTCCAGGGGACGTTTGCTGCGGTCGAACAGGGTCAGACCCAGACGGCGTTCCACCTCCTGCACGTGCTGGCTTGCTGCCGATTGGCTAATACCGCAGTGTGCGGCGCCTTTGCTCATACTCCTGGAGGCTGCTATCTCTTTGAAAAGCCTAAGCTCCCACGATGCCATCGCCTTTAGCCTATCATAAGAAATACTGATAATCCATAGCAAAGAGATTTTTGTTGCCTTATAATAGAGCCGCTGATACACTGAAATCCAAGGCGACCGCCGTTCTAGCACGAAGCCGCCGATGGATCACCCTCCACGAAGCGGGTTCCCTGGCAAAAGATTATGGACCATTACTCAGTTGGTAGCGGTTTACCTCCAGCGCAGGGCCTGTACGACCCGCGTTATGAACACGATGCCTGCGGGATTGGCTTCGTTTCGCACATCAGCGGGCGGAAATCCCACGACATCATCACCAAGGGCATTCAGGTTCTCATCAACCTGACCCACCGCGGCGCGTGCGGCTGCGATCCGGAAACCGGCGATGGCGCCGGCGTCCTCATCCAGATCCCGCACAAGTTCTTCGCCCGCGAGTGCGGCAAGCTCGGCTTCACCCTCCCGCCCGCCGGGGAATACGGCGTGGGCATGGTGTTTCTGCCGGTGGAACCGCGGCCGCGACTGGAGTGCGAGGGGATTCTCGAGCGCATCGTTCACGAAGAGGGCCTCACGGTCCTCGGCTGGCGCGATACGCCCATCGAAGGCTCGGCCATCGGCCGCGTCGCGCGTGTTTCCCAGCCCTACATCGAGCAGATTTTCGTGAGCCGCGGCAAGGGGATGACCGAAGACCAGTTGGAGCGCAAGCTCTACGTCGTCCGCAAACGCGCCGAGGCGGAGATCGCCGCCTCCGATATCGACGACAAGGACTTCTTCTACGTCCCTTCGCTTTCCGCCCGCACCATCATCTACAAAGGGTTGCTGCTCGCTCCGCAGATCGCCAACTTCTACCCCGAACTGAGCGATCCCGAAGTGGTGTCCGCGCTCTGCCTCGTCCACCAGCGCTTCTCGACCAACACGTTTCCGACCTGGCAACTGGCGCACCCGTTCCGCTACATCGCGCACAACGGGGAGATCAACACCCTGCGCGGCAACGTGAACTGGATGCACGCGCGCCAGTCGGTGCTGGCTTCGCCGCTGTTTGGCGACGACATCAAGAAGCTGTTTCCGATCATCCAGCCCGGCGGCAGCGATTCCGCCGCTTTCGACAATGCGCTCGAGCTGCTGCTCATGTCCGGCCGCTCGATCCAGCACGCCATGGCCATGCTGATCCCCGAGGCCTGGTCCAAGAACGAGCACATGAACCCGCAGAAGCGGGCCTTCTACGAGTACCACGCGTCGCTGATGGAACCGTGGGACGGCCCTGCCGCCGTCGCCTTCACCGACGGCCGCTCCATCGGCGCCGTGCTCGACCGCAACGGCCTGCGCCCCGCGCGCTACATGGTCACCCGCGACGACCTGGTGATCATGGCGTCGGAGACCGGCGTGCTGCCCGTCAAGCCCGAGGACGTGAAGCTCAAGGGCCGCCTGCAGCCCGGCAAGATGCTGCTGGTCGACACGGTTGAGGGCCGTATCGTCTCCGATCAGGAGCTGAAATCCCAGCTCTACGGCCGCAACCCGTACCAGCTCTGGATCAAGGAAAACCAGATCACGCTCGACACGCTGGCCGATCCGCCGCGTACCATCAGCACCGACCCCGCCACCCTGCTGATCCGCCAGCGCGCCTTCGGCTACACCGATGAAGACCTCAAGATGATCCTCGCCCCGATGGCCGAGAAGGGCGAGGAGCCGATCGGCTCCATGGGCACCGATACGCCGCTTGCGTGTCTCTCCGACAAGCCGCAGCCGCTGTTCAACTACTTCAAGCAGTTGTTCGCGCAGGTCACCAACCCGCCCATCGACCCCATCCGCGAAGAGATGGTCATGTCGCTCACCAGCTACATCGGCACCGAGCGCAACATCCTGGCCGAAACGCCGCAGCACTGCCATACCCTCAAGCTCAAGCAGCCGATTCTGACCAACCGCGATCTCGAAAAGCTGCGCCGCGTTTCGCAGGGCGATTTCCTCGCCACCACCATCCCCATGCTGTTCCCCGTCGAGTTCGGCGGGAAGGGGCTCGAGCGCGCCCTCAAACAGCTCTGCCGCCAGGCGTCGCATGCCATCCAGTCGGGCTACACGCTGCTGATTCTCTCCGACCGCGGAGTCGACGAAGACTACGCGCCCATTCCGAGCCTGCTCGCGCTCACCGCCGTGCACAACCACCTGGTCCGCGAGGAGACGCGCACCCAGGTCGCGCTGATTATCGAATCGGGCGAGCCGCGCGAAGTCATGCACTTCGCGCTCCTGATCGGCTACGGCGCCAGCGCCATCAATCCCTACCTGGCGCTCGAAACCGTCGGCACTCAGAACAAGCCCGCCTACATCAAGGCCATCAATAAGGGCCTGCTCAAGACCTTCTCGAAGATGGGAATCTCCACCCTGCAGAGCTATCGCGGCGCGCAGGTGTTCGAAGCCATCGGCCTCAGCAAGAAGCTGGTGGATCAATATTTCACCGGCACCGCCTCCCGCATCGAGGGCATCGGGCTCGATGTCATCGCCGAGGAAGCCATCCTCAAGCACCGCTACGCCTTTCATCCCGTCACGGAGTTCGATACCGAACTGGCGGTCGGTGGCAATTACCAGTTCCGCGCGCGCGGCGAGTTCCATCTCTACAACCCCCAGACCATCGCCAAGCTGCAACAAGCCGTGCGTCAGGAAAGCCCCCAGACGTTCCAGGATTACACCGACCTCATCGACAACCAGAACCGCCAGCTCTGCACCCTGCGCGCGCTGCTGAACTTCAAGTCCGCTGCCGAGCCCGTGCCGCTCGACCAGGTCGAGCCGGCCGCGGATATCGTCAAGCGGTTCGCCACGGGGGCCATGTCGTTCGGTTCCATTTCGAAGGAAGCCCACGAGACGCTGGCGCGCGCCATGAACCGGATCGGCGGCAAGTCCAACACCGGTGAGGGCGGGGAAGACGAAGAGCGCTTCGCCGACGGACGCCGCAGCGCCATCAAGCAGGTGGCCTCGGCCCGCTTCGGAGTGACCACCAACTATCTGGTCAACGCCGACGAGCTGCAGATCAAGATGGCGCAGGGCGCCAAGCCCGGCGAAGGCGGACAGCTTCCGGGCCACAAAGTGGATGAGACCATCGCGCGCGTGCGCCACTCCATCCCCGGGGTCGGCCTGATCTCGCCTCCGCCGCACCACGACATCTACTCGATCGAGGATCTCGCGCAGCTCATCTACGATCTGAAGAACGTCAACCCCAAGGCGCGGATCTCCGTCAAGCTGGTGGCCGAGGTCGGCGTCGGCACGGTCGCCGCGGGCGTCGCCAAGGCGCACGCCGATGTCGTGCTGATCTCCGGCGACAGCGGCGGCACCGGCGCTTCGCCGCTCAGTTCCATCAAGCACGCCGGCGTGCCGTGGGAGCTCGGCCTCGCCGAGACCCACCAGGTGCTGGTGATGAACGACCTGCGCGGGCGCATCCGCGTGCAGACCGATGGCAAGCTGCAGACCGGCCGCGACGTGGTGGTGGCCGCGCTTCTCGGGGCCGAAGAGTTCGGCTTCTCCACCGCGCCGCTGGTGGCCATGGGCTGCATCATGATGCGAAAGTGCCACCTCAACACGTGCCCCGTCGGCATCGCCACGCAGGACCCGGCGCTGCGCGCCAAGTTCCAGGGGCAGCCCGAGCACGTCATCAACTTCTTCTTCTTTATCGCCGAACAGGTGCGCCAGTACATGGCGAAGATGGGTTTCCGCACTTTCGACGAGATGGTGGGCCGCGTCGACATGCTGGATGCGCGCCAGGCCATCGACCATTGGAAGGCGAAGGGCCTCGACCTTTCCATGATCCTGTATAACCCCAAGATGCCCACCCGCATCGCCCGGCGCTGCGTCCAGAAGCAGGATCACGGCCTCGATCAGGCGCTCGATTACAAGCTGATCGACCATGCCCGCGAAGCGCTCGAGAGCCGCACTCCCATCGAGATCAAGCTGCCCATCCGCAATGTGCACCGCACCGTGGGCGCGATGCTCTCCGGCGAGATTGCCCGGCGCTACGGTTCGGCCGGGCTTCCCGAAGACACCATCCGCTTCCGGTTCAGCGGTTCCGCCGGCCAGAGCTTCGGCGCCTTCCTCGCCAGCGGTGTCACGCTCGAGCTCGAAGGAGATGCCAACGACTATGTCGGCAAGGGCCTCTCGGGCGGCCGGCTGATCGTGTATCCGCCGCGCGCCTCCACCTTCCTGCCCGAAGAGAACATCGTGATCGGCAACGTGGCGCTCTACGGCGCCACCAGCGGGGAAGCGTTCTTCAACGGAAGGGCCGGCGAACGGTTCGCCGTGCGCAACTCCGGCGCCACCGCGGTGGTCGAAGGCCTGGGCGATCACGGCTGCGAATACATGACCAATGGCCTCGTCGTGGTGCTCGGCAAGACCGGCCGCAACTTCGCGGCAGGCATGAGCGGCGGCATCGCCTATGTTCTCGATGAGAAGGGCGACTTCGCCGAGCGCCGCTGCAACCGCGCGGCGGTCGACCTCGAGCCGGTCGGGTGCGAGGACGCCCAGGCGCTTTATGCCCTGATCCGGCGGCACGTCGAATACACGTGCAGCCCGCGCGGAGAGTGGATTCTGGAAAACTGGGAAACCATGCAGGAACGGTTCGTCAAGATCTTCCCGCACGAATACAAGCGCGTATTGGGAGTAGCGCGTGCCGCCGCGCCCCCCGCGCTCCAGCCCCAGCCGCTAGGGAGCGGGCAACTGGAGGTCGCCCGTGGGTAAGGTCACCGGCTTTCTCGAATACACGCGCGAGCTGCCCAAGCGCCGGCCGCCCGCCCAGCGCATCAACGACTGGTTCGAGATCTACCAGCCGTTCCCGCTCGAGTCCGTGCAGACGCAAGGCGCGCGCTGCATGGATTGCGGCGTTCCGTTCTGCCACACCGGCTGCCCGCTCACCAATCTCATCCCCGACTGGAACGACCTGGTATATCGCGGGCGCTGGCGCGAAGCGGTCCGCCAGTTGCACGCCACCAACAACTTCCCCGAGTTCACCGGCCGCATTTGCCCCGCGCCGTGCGAGGCCTCCTGTGTGCTCGGCATCAACGAGCCGCCGGTCACCATCAAGCAGATCGAGAAGACCATCATCGACCGCGCGTTCGACGAAGGCTACATCCGGCCCGAGCCGCCCGAGGTTCGCACCGGCAAGCGGGTTGCCGTGATCGGTTCGGGTCCCTCGGGCCTGGCCGCCGCCCAGCAACTGGCGCGCGCCGGCCACGATGTGACGGTCTTCGAGAAGAACGACCGCATCGGCGGCCTGCTGCGCTACGGCATTCCGAACTTCAAAATGGAGAAGCACCTCATCGATCGCCGCATCGAGCAGATGCGCGGTGAGGGGGTGCGCTTTGAGATCAACGCCCACGTGGGCGCCAATGTCCCGGTGGAGGACCTGCGCAAGGAGTTCGACGCCATCCTGCTCTCCGGTGGGGCCGAACAGCCGCGCAACCTCAACGTGCCCGGCCGCGAGCTGAACGGCATCCACTTCGCCATGGAGTTCCTGCCGCAGCAGAACCGCCGCTGCGAAGGCGACCAGGTGGCGGATCAGATTCTCGCCACCGGGAAGCGAGTCGTGATTATCGGAGGCGGCGACACCGGGGCCGATTGCCTGGGCACCAGCCACCGCCAGAAGGCCCTTTCGGTCACCCAGTTCGAGCTGCTGCCGAAGCCCCCGGATTCACGCTCCCCCTCCACGCCGTGGCCTCTCTGGCCCATGCAGTTGCGCATCGAGAGCTCGCACGAAGAGGGCGGCACGCGCGACTGGAGCGTCTCCACAGTCCGGTTCTCGGGGGAGGGCCGGGTGCAGAAGCTGCACGCCGTGCGCGTCGATGGCAAGCTCAACCCCGTGCCCGGAACCGAATTCACCATCGATGCCGACCTGGTCCTGCTGGCCATGGGCTTCACCGGCCCGGTGAGGAACGGGATGATCGATCAGCTCGGCGTAAAACTGGACTCGCGCGGCAATGTCGCCACCGACGACCGCCACATGACCTCGGTTCCAGGCGTCTTCGCCGCGGGCGATATGCGCCGCGGCCAGTCCCTGGTGGTCTGGGCCATCGCCGAAGGCCGCAAAGCCGCGCGAGGCATCGACCAGCACCTGATGGGCGAAACCCGCCTCCCCTGACCGGTCGCGCACACTCGCGCGGCCGTCAAGGGAGCGGGCCGCCTTATTCCCCTACGACGAAGAATTCATCTCCATCTCTCGATTCAACTCGCGGTCCCGCGACCGGACGCGGGCGTACTCCACCGCGTGGTCGGCCGTCTTCTGCAGATTGGCGGAGAGGTTATAGAGGTTCTCCGTGTAGTTCTCGTACGTCGGGTTCCACAGATACCTTTGGTGGCTCGTCACGTAGTGAATGGCGTCGTCGGCATTATTGGCCATCAACACCACGTCTTTCGCGATGCGTTTGATTGTCGTGCGCTGCCACGGCGCAACCGCGGTGCGGATCGTCTCGAGGCGGCACAGCTTCTTGCCCATATCGTTGATTTCGGACTTCAGGTACGACAACTGCGAGGCGTGCGCCTGCCAGGTCAAGCCGGGGCTGTCCGCGAAGCTGTCAAGCTTTGCGGCATGCATCGACGCCGCGGTCGAATCGTCCTGAATTCCCTGAATGAGCTGGTTGGCCTCCTGGTGGAAATTCCAGGTGTATGACGCGGCAGTGGGCGTCCCGGCGACACACTCGCAGGGCGCCGCCGCGAAGGCGGCGGGCACACTCATCGCGAACGCGCAAGCACAACTCAACAAGAATCGATTCAATCTCATGTTTTGACTTACTCCTTTCTGTTTGATCCCTCATCCTCTAATTCGTTGGATGTATGCGGCTTGCCTCTCGCTGCCACTCGGGCAGGGTATTTCGGGCGCAAAAAACCAAGTAGAAGGAACAGGGGTTGTGAAGCGTGTCACAGAAAGGATCCGGCGCCCGGAGTGTCCGGTGCTGATATGATGCCTTCATGGTACGCCATTGGCTTTCTCCATTCGTCATCGGCGCTGGGATGTTTGCGGCCGCCGGGATTTCACTTGCTCAGCCGCCTACGCAGTCGTCGCTCTCCGGCGCTTATAACGTGCGCTATCTCGGAGTCAATACCGATCCTGCCGACAGCGCGGTCAGCTTTTCCGGTACGATGACCTTCGACGGAAATGGCGGGTTCACGGTCAGCGGTACCGGCGCCTCCGCCTCCACCAGCGATCACACCCTCAAGTTCCTCACCTCCGGACAATACCAGGTGCTCTCGAACGGGATGATCCAGATGACCAACCCGTTCGACCCTAGCGGCACCACCCAGCTCAGCACTACGTCTACAGTCCTCTACGGCGGGCTCGGCAGCGGCTATATCACCGCCAGTAGCACCGACACGCTTTACTCCGATATCTTCGTCGGTATCAAGGCCGGTTCGGGCGCGTCGAACGCGACGTTGAGCGGCGATTACCGCGTGGCCAGCCTGGAATTCCTGGGCGGTGATTTCTCCCAGACCCGCGACACGTTTTTCAACCTCACGGCAGACGGGAAGGGAGGCTTGGGCAATGTCACGATCACCGGTACCGCGCAGAACCTGAACAACGCGGATACCACCCAGACCAGCAGCGGAGCCACCTACACCGCGACCGCCAACGGCACCGGCACGATGACCTTCCCTGCGCCGAGCGGTGTCGCCGCTGCAAACACCCTGCTGAGTGGGGCCAAGACCCTGTATGTCTCCTCCGACGGCAATTTCTTCGTGGCCGGCGGCACCACCGCCTACGACATGGTGGTCGGCGTCAAGGCGGCGCCCGGAGCCAGCCTGGGCGGCTTCTACTTCACGTCCTACCTGGAAAACTACCAGGGCGACTCCAGCGGCAACCTCAATGGCATCTATAGCGAGGAAGGCGCGTCGAATATGGTGAACGCCAAAGATGAGTTGGCCCATCAGCGGATCAATGAAGACGGATTCGACTCCTACGACTCCACCTTCTATGACCAGTTCAACTTCGACGCCAACGGCATCCTCACCCTCTCGGACTCCTACTGGGCGAACGGCGCGGATGGGAGTTTCGTGGTCGGCGCCGGCCGCGGGACCAACTATCAGTTGGTCGTATACGTGAAGTCGATCCCCATGAACCTCAGCGGCAACTATCTGAACCCGCAAGGGATCGTAAACGCCGCCAGCAGCATCCCGTTCACCACGTCCTTTGCGCCCGGCGAGTTCATCACTCTTTATGGCAACGGCTTCACCAACAGCTCACTGACCGCGGGGCTGCCCTTCCCCAATTCGCTCGGCGGCGTCCAGGTCACGGTCAACGGCACGCCCGCGCCGATCTATAGCGTCAGCCCGACCCAGATCAACGCCATCATTCCGTACTCGGCGCCTTCAGATGGCTCGCTGCTCACGATTCAAGTCACCAACATCAACAACAGCACATCTGTCTATAGCGGCCCCACGGACCCGGGCGTCTACACCTATCCGACCCCGGGAGGCATCGGCATCGGCGCGATGATCCACAATTCCGACGGCAGCATTGTGACCGAGGCGAATCCCGCAAAGGCAGGGGAAGCGATTCAGATCTACTGCTCGGGTCTGGGCCCGGTGACCCCTGCTGTGACCACCGGGGCCGCGGCGTCCACCACTACCTTGAGCAATACCAACAATGCCGTCGGCGTTTACATCGACGGAGTGAGCGCCAATGTCCTGTTCTCCGGGCTTGCTCCCGGCTTCGGCGGCTTGTATCAGGTCAACGTGACGATCCCCTCCGGCCTGACAAGCGGAGACCATACCCTGGAGATCGCCACCAACTATTCGGACAACTACCAGGCCACCATCCCGATCAAGTAGGTGGCCCGGCTCGCGGCTCTGTGCGCGTCATCGCAAAACAGAGCCGCGGCCGTAATGACCGGGCATTTGCCGGGAAAGTCGTTGTGTTACCATTCAGAAGGACTTCGCTCCGGCTCCGAAGCTTGTCCCTTCCCGAAGTGAACTACCTTTAATCGATGAATCTACGCTCTCTTTTCAGTCTCTTCTCCTCGGATCTCGCCATTGACCTGGGGACGGCGAACACGCTCGTCTACGCCAAGGGCAAGGGTATCGTCGTGAACGAGCCCTCCATCGTCGCCATCAACAAGAACACCGGAGAGGTCGAAGCGGTCGGCAAGGAAGCCAAGGAAATGCTGGGCCGGACGCCCGGCAATATCGTGGCCATCAAGCCGATGAAAGACGGGGTCATCGCCGATTTCAAGGTTACCGAGCGCATGCTGAATTACTTTATTCAGAAGGCGCACGGGAGGAAGATGCTGGTCCACCCCCGCATCGTGATCGGCGTCCCCAGCGAAATCACCCAGGTCGAAAAGCGGGCGGTTATGGATTCGGCCTACCGCGCCAAGGCCAGCGAGGTCCACCTGGTGGAACAGGCCATGGTGGCGGCCATCGGCGCCGGCCTGCCCATCACCGAACCCAGCGGCAACATGGTGGTCGATATCGGCGGCGGCACCACCGACGTCGCGGTCATCTCGCTCTCCGGCATCGTCTATTCGCGCTCCGTCCGCGTCGCCGGCAACGAGATGGATGACGCCGTCATGCAGTTCCTCAAGCGCAAGTACAACCTCCTGATCGGCGAGCGCACGGCCGAGGCCATCAAGATCGAAGTCGGGTCGGCCTATCCCCTCGACAAGCCCCTCACCATGGAGATCAAGGGCCGCAACCTTATTGAAGGCGTGCCCCGCACGATCTCGATCGACGATTCGGAAATCCGCGAGGCGCTGGGCGAATGCGTGGCCACCATCGTCAACGCCATCCGCGTGGCGCTCGAGCGCACGCCTCCTGAATTGAGCGCCGATATCAGCGACCGCGGCATCGTCCTCACCGGCGGCGGGGCGCTGCTCAAGAACCTCGACAAGCGGATCCGCGAAGAGACCGGCCTGCCCGTCTCGATCGCCGACGACCCCCTGGCCTCCGTCGTCCTCGGGACCGGAAGAATGTTGAGCGATTTCCGGCTGCTGCGCAAGATTTCGATAGACTAGGTACAGTGGAGGCTGGTGTCCCCAACCTCCCTGTAACGGGGCATGCCATGGAGTCGCTGCTCAACCGGTACCGCAACATCACGGTTCTCCTGCTGGTGATCTTCGCCCAGCTCGTGCTGTTGGCGGTGCAGGTCAAAAACGACCAGGACGTGCGCATCATCCGCGTCTGGACCGTGTCCGCCGTAACCCCGGTGGCCCGCGTGGCGGAGTGGTTGCGCGGCGGCAGTATCGGGTTCGTTCGCAATTACATCACCCTCCATAATGCCGACGCGGATAACCGCCGCCTCGAAAAGGAGGTCGGACGCCTGAAGATGGATAACATCTTCCTGCGGAACGAACTGGCGACGGCCGACCGCGCCAGGGCCTTGCAGGTCTTCCAATCACAGATCCAGTCTCGTACGCTCGCCGCCAATGTCATCGGCATCGGAGCCGGGTCGAATTCCAAGGTGGTCTTCGTCAACCGCGGTTCGGCCGAGGGCGTGATGCGCGGCATGGCGGTCGTCACGCCCGACGGGATCGTCGGCAAGGTCATCGCCGCCTATCCCACCGCCTCCGAAGTGCAACTCGTTACGGATGCCGATTTCGCGGCCGGCGTGATTTCGCAGAAGACCCAGGTGCGCGGCACTCTCAAAGGGCAGGGCACTCCCCTGTGCAAAGTTGACTACATCCCGTACGAAGACAAGCTCGAAATCGGCGAGACGTTCTATACCTCCGGCGACGACCGGGTCTTCCCCCGTGGCTTCCCGGTGGGGGTAGTGAAGTCCGTGAAGCAGGCCACCCCGTTCAAGGAGGTTCTGGTCGATCCCGCCGGTTTGCAGCATGGTCTGGAAGACGTGCTGATCATCGTCAACGGCGTGCACCAGGACATCCCCGAAGTTCCGCCCGCCAACCAGCCGGTCTATATCGGGACACCGCCGCCGAACCCAGGCGAGCAACCCACGACTACCCAGGCAGCGCCGGCCGGCACGGAAGCCGATAAGCTGCGGAATCTCTATAAAGCGGTGGGTGAATCCGAGAATTACACGTTCGGCGACAGCGGCGTCGGCGCCCGGCCTCCGGACTTTACCAAGCTGCCGCCGCTCAACGGCCGAGGCGCAGCCCCGGCAACCCAGCCGAACGGGACCACCCCCGGCACCGCGCGCCCGCCCGCACCGGCCGGGACCTCCCCGGGCGCCACTCCGAAGACGACACCTCCGGCCGTCAAGCCCCCCGCCGCGGCGCGGCCAGGTAACCCGGCCGCGGGCGCCCCCGGAGGCCCGCCCCGCTGATGAGCTATTCGAGCGAGCGGATTCTGCTCAACAGCCAGCGCGAAGGTCAGGTCTCCCGCTTCCGGGCGTGGGTCCTTTTCGCCGTCCCCTTGGCCGCCATCCTGTTCCAGGTCTATGTCCCGCTCTTTTTCCAGTTCCTGGGATTCCTGGAAATGCCCCTGCTGGTGGTGGTCTATTTCGCCTTGATGCGCCGCAGCCAGATTCACGGACTGCTGGTGGGCGCGGCGGTCGGGCTGGCTCAGGATTCGCTCTCCAAGAACCCACTGGGGATGTACGGCATCGTCAACACCCTGGTCGGATATTTCGCGGCCTCCGTGGGGATGCGCATCGACGTCGACCATGGCGTCATCCGCCTCATGCTGGCGTTCTTCTTCTATCTCTTCCACCAGTTCTTCTACTGGGTGCTGGCGCGCGCGCTCCTCGGCCAGCAGTTGGCCTTCGAGTGGCAGCGGACCCTGCTGCTCGGACTGCTCAATGCCGTGGTCGGCGTGGCGCTGTTTCACTTCCTCGACCGGCTGCGGGAGACCGCGTGAAAGGCGCCGCGGGTGCGCTCGCGGCGGCCTGCCGTCCGCGGCAGTGGATCAAGAACGGCCTGGTCTTCGTCCCCCTGATCTCTTCCGCCAGCTTCAGTTCGGGTGAGGCGGTCCGCCGCACCACTATCGCCGCCGCCGCCTTCTGCCTGATGGCCAGCGCCGTCTACCTCTGGAACGACGTGGCCGATCGCGATTACGACCGCGCCCACCCGCTGAAAAAGCTCCGGCCGGTCGCCAGCGGCGCGCTCGGTGTCCGAACCGCGGCCCTTGCCGGCGTGCTGCTCGCCTGCGCTGCGTTTGCCTTGTCAGGGTCCCTGGGCGGCAAGGTCTGGGCGGTCCTCGCGTTCTACGCGATATGCAACATCGCCTACTCCGCGGGATTGCGCAAGCAGCCGGTGATCGATGTCCTGCTGGTTTCCTGGGGCTTCGTGCTGCGCCCGGTCGCCGGAGCGTACGCCATCCCGGTGCGGGTCTCGGCCTGGCTTTTCGTGGTGTCCCTGCTGCTCTCGCTCTCCCTCGTGCTTCTCAAGCGCCGAAGCGAGCTGACCGGCCTCGAAAGCGGCGCCCTCGATCACCGGCCCGCGCTCAGCGGATATAGCGTGCGGTTTCTGGACCAGTTGATCTCCATCGTCACCGGCGCCGGCATCATGAGCTACGCGCTCTACACGTTTCAGTCCGAGCACAGCCAGGAGCTGGTGATCACCCTGCCCCTGTTCCTGTACGGAGTTTTCCGCTACCTTTATCTGGTGTATGAGCGCGGCGCCGGCGCGAGCCCCGAGGAGATCTTCCTGCACGACCGGCCCCTGCAGATCGACGCAGTCCTGTACCTGGCCGCGGCCGTTGCCATCCTGACCGCGAAGTACTAAGCCATGGACGCATCCGCCATCCTGATCGCGACCCTGCAATTCATCTGCTGGGAAGCCGCCCTCTTCGCCGCGGCATTCGCCATCGCGCGCGCCATCGGGTTTCGCGGCATAGAGCAGTGGCTCGGCGCCCTGGCCATCGAAATTACTCTCGAATCGTCGGTCGCCGCAGCGTTTTCGTTCGCCCGCGTGAATTCCGTGCCGCTCTATTGGATTGCCGCAGCCGTGTGTGCCGCCGCGGCGGTCCGCTGGGCCAGACTGCCTAAGTGCCCTCCCGCAGGCAGGTGGATGCCTGCCGCCATCGCGGCGCTGGCGCTCCCGCTCATCCTGCTGGCTTTCCGCCCGGTGGAAGAGATCGACTCCATCAACTACCTGCACTTCCTGATCGACTGGATGGGCAACCGCGCCACGCCCTACACTTTCTCCACCGCCTACGTGGCCTTCTGGGAACTGTCTTTCGTACCGGCGTGGATGGTGACCCACGTGGACCTCTTCTTCCCGCTGCTGGCCCTGAAGGCCGTGATTCTGATGGCCCTTTCCGGCTGGCTGGTCGGCCGCGAGTTCGGCCTGCGCAACCCGATCCTCGGGTGGACTCTCTTCGCCGCTCTCGCCATGCGCCACTACTGGGTCGAATACTCGGGTGTCCCAACCCTGAAGAATGACGCCTTGTGCGGAGTGGGCTTCGTGCTGATGATCCTTGCCGTCCTGCGCGCTGCCCGAGGGCGGCTGGGCCGCACCGACCTGGCGCTGCTCGCGTTCGGGATGGCGTTCGGGTCTACCAAGTATACGGGCATCTTCTTCGCGGTGGTGGCGGTGGCGGCGATCTTGTGGCTCCGTGGCATGGGGTGGAAACCTCTCGCGGCGGTCGCCGGGTTCTGGCTGGTGACCAGCGGCCACTACTATCTGCGGTCGCTCATCGAACATGGCAGCCCGTTCTACCCGTTCCAGATCAATTTCGCGTTCATTCACCTCCCGGGAACCGCCGATCTCTCCTATTCCTCGATCCTCTACAACCTCCACGACCCGCGGCTCTGGCGGGCATTGTTTTGGCCGCAGGACTGGGTGTCCCCGGCAGGCATCCTTTTTCCCGAGACTCTGGCGGGTATCCTGATCGTGTCGGTCTGGCTCTCGGTCCGGTGGATCCTCCGCCGCACCCGGCCGAAGCCGTTGGAATTGGCTTCGTTTCTGCTTCTTTGCGGCTGGCTGTTGTACTTCCGCTCGGTCTACAGCGCGTGTTCCGGTCCTGGCGATCTCAGCTTTCTGATCAATGGCCTGAACTCCCTGCGCTACGTCGACGGCATTCTGCTGGTGAGCGAGTTGCTGCTCGTGGCGCTGCTCGGGAGGTTCGCGCTCCCTCTGGTCGCCATTCAGGCGGCCAGCCGTCTGCTGCTTCTGTATGACCGGCTGCCGTTACAGGTGTTCCCCGTGATCCTCGTGGTGGGCGCCGGATTGGCTTTGTTCCTGCTTGTCCGCCTGCTGCCGCGTCACCGGGTCGCCGCGATTCTGGTTCTATTGGTCGTCGCCTGCCCGTTGCTCGTACAACGAAACCGCGTCCTTTGGACCACATATTGGAACGATCTCAAACCATCGCTTCAGGCTACACCAGGTAACCAACTGGCGGAACTGTGTTTAACAGATGGAGGCTACTACGCGGGGCACGTCGTTGCGGCAGGCAACCCGGTGCGTCCCGAGGTCAAGTCCGTACTGCCTTCCGATCTGGATGCGGGCGCCCGGCCGCGATTCCTGGCCGTGATGGTCACTCCCGGATCGGAGGCCGCATCTTCCTGGAAGGCGCGCTACGGCGACAAACTGGCTGCTTTTGGATACCGAATCGCCGTAGAAACCCGCTTTGGTGCTTTGTTTGCGCTAAAATAGGAGGCGAGCGCACGCCCCGCACTCTGTTGTGATTGTTCCGCCGGTCGACCCAAATCTCGAACACCAGAGTTCCAGCCAGCCACCACTCCGCGACGACACCAACTTCGCCGCGGATAAGATCGCGATTTTTCAATACGCTGCGGTCATCGTCTTCCTCTTCCTCATCTCCGGGTTCTGGAAGCTCCAGGTACAGAACCCGCAATTTTACGATCAGCGGGCGATGCAGAACAGCATCAAATCGGTGCCCATCCTGGCGCCCCGGGGAAGAATCCTCGATCGCGACGGGCGCGTGATCGTCGATAACTACTCCTCTTTCAGCCTGATCCTAGCTCGCGAGTCGCTCAAAGAGGAACATCTCCGGCCCATCGCCCAGGGCCTCGACCTCGATTACGACGATCTCGTGGCGCGCGTAAAGCGCTTCAAATCGCAGCCGAAATACGTGCCCATCGTGATCAAAGCGGAGCTGACGCCGTCCGACCTGGCATTTGTCGATTCCCACCACGATTTCTTCCCGGAACTCGTGCTGATCCAGGCGCAGCGCCGGCTGTATCCGCAGAATGGCATGCTGGCCCACGTGATCGGCTATACGGGCGAGGTCAGCGAGGACGAACTGGACTCCCCGGATTTCGCCAAGTACGATCCCGGCGCCATCATCGGAAAATTCGGCATTGAGCGCGAATACAACGACTGGCTGACCGGCATCGACGGGCAGCGCCAGGTGGTCGTGGACAATCGCGGGCAGGTGCGCCAAACCCTGAAAACCAAGCCTGCTGTGCCGGGCAAGGATCTCCAATTAACCATCGATCTGGACCTGCAGGCTGTGGCGGAATTGGCGATGGACAACGGCGTGAAGGAACTCGGCGTCGACCACAAGGACGGCGCCGTGGTGGCGCTCGATCCGCGAACCGGGCAGGTGCTCGCCATGGTTAGCCGGCCCACTTTCGACCCGAACAAGTTCGCCGTGCGGATCCAAGCCAAGGATTGGAAGGAGATCGTCGATAACCCGGACCACCCGCTGATGAACAAGGCGATCCAGGCAGTGCAGGCGCCGGGCTCGACCTTCAAGCCGTTTGTCGCGCTTGCCGGACTGGAGTCGGGGACGATTGACGACAAGTTCACGGTGCACTGTTCGGGAGGCGTCACGCTGTTCGGCCACTACTTCCACTGCTGGGTGAAGACCGGCCATGGAACGGTGGCACTACACGCCGGCATCGTGCACTCCTGCGACGTCTACTTTTACACCATCGGCAGCAAGATGGGCATCGACAACATCTCGTTCTACGGCGACATCGCCGGCTTCGGGCATCTCACCGGAATCGACCTGCCGCACGAGAAGGAAGGGCTCATGCCTTCCGAGAAGTGGAAGCTGCGCACCCAGCGGCAGAAGTGGTACGCCGGTGAGACGCCCTCCGTCGCTATCGGGCAAGGTGCTCTGACGGTCACGCCGCTCGAGCTGGCGAGGGCCGTCGGCGGTCTTGCGGTCGGCGGTACCTGGCACCAGCCCCACCTCTCGATGAATATGCGGAAGCCCGAACAGGCCGTGAGCTGGACGCTCAACCCCGCCAACGTGAAGGACGTGATCGACGGCATGTACGGCGTGGTGAACGAGGGTGGCGGCACGGGCGGCCGCGCCCGCCTGCCCAACATCGAGGTATGCGGCAAGACGGGCTCGGCCCAATTGGCGTCCAACGAATTCCTGAAAGGCGCGGGCGCCTCACGGGCGCATCTGATGAAGGACAACGCCTGGTTTGAAGGCTTCGCTCCGCGCGAGAACCCCGAGATCGTGGTGGTTTGCCTCTTTGAACATGGCGAGCACGGGCAATACGCCGCCCCGGTGGTGCGCGATGTGATCAAGGCCTACTTCGATAAGAAGGCGAGGCTTTCCGCCCTCCGGCAGCAGAAGCAGGCGCTGCAAGCCAGCATTCAGTCTATGGAGAACCTGGGCCTGACCATCGCAGCCGCCGCTCCGCCGCCCGCGGCGCCCCAGCCCGATAAGCCGATCGACGTCGCCTACTTCGCCGCGGATGCCCCGGCCGCATCTGGTTCCCGCTCGGCGGCCACCACCCGGCGGCCCCCTCAATAACAACATGTCAGGTTATCTTTCGATTCGCGACATGGATTGGACGCTGCTGATCATCGTGTTGTTGATCTGCTCGGTCGGCGTGATGCAGATTTACAGTGCCACCATCGACACCGGCTTCCACTCCGCCTGGTGGAAGCAGATCCTCTATGTTGCCGGCGGGATCCTGTTGATGAGATTGGTCATTCGGGTGGATTACCACTCCCTGATGCAGCACGTTCCGCTCTTGTATATCTCGTCCATTGTGATGCTGCTCGCGACCGACGTGGTCGGCGACACGGTGTTCGGTTCGAGGCGCTGGATTCCGCTTCCCGGCGGCTTTCGTTTCCAGGTGTCGGAATTCGTCAAGTTGGTGATAATATTATTGGTAGCCCGCTATCTTACTGATTTAAAAAAGGACGATCTGGAAATAGGGGAGATGCTGAAGCTGGCGGGCTTAGTGGCCATCCCCATGGCGCTGGTTCTGAAACAACCAGACCTGGGAACGTCACTAACGTATATCGCAATCCTGATCACGGGAGCGTTTCTCGCGGGGCTGCGATGGAAGTATGTGGCCGCCATAGCCGTAGTGGCGGTGCTGGTTCTTCCGGTAGGTTGGCATTTCCTGAAAGATTACCAGAAGCAGCGGCTGGTCAGTTTCATGGACCCCGATCGGGACCCGCAGGGCACTGGATACCAGTTGATTCAGTCCCAAATCGCCGTGGGAGCGGGCGGGATGTTCGGGAAAGGCATTACCAAGGGGACGCAGACGCAGCTTCGATTTTTGCCCGTGCCGCACACGGATTTTATTTTCTCGGCCTTCGCCGAGGAACATGGATTCGTGGGCGTGATTGTAGTATTGTCAATGTATTTCGTAATGATCATGCGTATTGTCCAGAATGCGCAGGCGGCGCCAGATAGGGCCGGCATGTATATCTGTATGGGTGTAGCCGGTCTGCTGCTGTTTCACATGCTGGTGAATGTGGGTATGGTGGTGGGACGGATGCCTGTGACCGGTATTCCGCTTCCCTTCATGAGCGCCGGGGGATCCAGTGTCTGGTCGAATTTTTTAGCATTGGGGCTGGTGAATAACGTCCGCCTCAGAAGGTTTGTGAACTAAACGGGGCGCAGGCGCAAAAACGGCCTCGCTCGAGAAAGAAATTTAGGGAGCCTGTAGAGACCCACGGGATGGTGGCGCCAAAGCGCCCTCCCCGTAAGAGGAGCGGTTCCCGGCCGGTGGTGTATGAGGAATGCAGCTCCGCCTCCGGCCAGCGTGAGTTTGTAACAGTCTTGATCCGATTCCCCAGGACGGGGAACGCGAGACCCACGCAGGGTGCCCACCTACCACCTGGTTTAGCCTCTTCATGCTCCACGGGAGGCAGTTGATGTCCAAGGAGCTAGTGATCTCCGCGAACCGCCACGAGACGCGTGTGGCGATCCTCGAGGATGATCAGGTAGTCGAAGTCTATCATCAGCGCGAGAACGAATATTCCCTCGCCGGGAGTATCCACAAAGGCAGGGTGACGCGCGTCCTGCCGGGAATGCAATCGGCATTCGTGGATATTGGCCTGGACCGGGATGCGTTCCTCTACGTGTCGGATTTCTTCGAAGATAACGAAGAGTACGACAAGATCGTGACCAGCGTGGAGGAGAAGGTCCTCAAGCTGGACCGCGTGCCGCAGCAGGCACCGCCTCCCGGTGTGACGGCACCGGCATCCGCCCCGGTCGCGGAAGCCGCCGCACCGGCGGCAGTAGAGGAACTGGCTACGCCCGTCGTCGCAGCAGCCGAAGGACCCGCCGCAGGTGCTCCCCCGCAGGACCACCGTCGCGATGATCGCGATCGCCGCGGGCGCCGCGGGCGTCGCAGGCGCGGGCAAAAGAATGACCGGCGCGGATTACCGGAGTCCAAGTTCTACTCTCCCGGCCAGCAGCCGGAAGAACGGCCGGTAGTAGAGGAAGAAGCGGCGGCGCCAGAGCCCCAGGCTCCGGAGGCGGACGACTTCTTCGTCCTGCCGGGCGAATCGCTGGCCAAGTACACTGGCGGCAACATTTCTGACGAGATCGAAGAGACCCCCGAGGGCGGTGGTGCGTTCGAGGAGACCACGGTTTCCGGGATCGCCGCGGAACCTGCGCCCGAGCCGCAACCCGAACTCGCCGCCGCGGCAGTCGAAGTAGCGGAGGCCGAGGCCGAGGAGGCGGAGGCCGAGGCTGAGGCGTCCGAAGCCGAACCCGTCGAGGCCGAGCCGGTCGAAGTCGCCGAGACCACGGAAACCGCCGAGATGGGCGAGGAAATGGAGCCGCTGCCGCTGGATGCCGCCGAACCCGTGGAGGCCGCAGGCGATGATCCAGTGCCGGCGGAGTCCGGCGATGAGGGCGGTGAAGTGGTTGCGGAAGAAGAAGGTCCCGAGCCGGCCCGCATTCCGACCAGCTTGACGGCCACCCTGCGCGAGCAGGGTCCGCGGTACTTGCACCGCGTCTCGCGGCGTATGCGCCGCCGCGGCAGGGAGGGCCGCGAGGGTGGCAGGGAAGGCCGTCCACCCGCCGAAGGCCACCGCGGGCCGCAGCAGGGCCCGGCGCCCGAAGCCCGTCCGGCCGAGCCGGGTCCCCGCCCGGTGGAGCAGCGGACCGTGCAGGCGCCGCGCAATGAGCCGCGCCCGGAGAAGTCCGGCGCGCCTTCCATCAGCGACCTGTTGAAGGAAGGGCAGGAGATCATCGTCCAGATCGCCAAGGAGCCCCTGGGCCAGAAGGGCGCGCGCATCACGTCGCATATCGCGCTGCCGGGCCGCTTCCTGGTTTACATGCCGACGGTCGACCACATCGGCGTATCGCGCAAGATTCCAAGCGATGATGAACGCTTGCGCCTGAAACGGATTCTGCAGGGCAACCGCACGGGAATTCCGGGCGGCTACATCGTGCGGACGGCAGGCGAGGGCCGCAGCGAGGAAGAGCTGCGCGCCGACATGATGTTCCTCTACAACCTGTGGCTCGACATGCGGCAGAAGGCCGAGCGCAAGCCGGCCCCCATGCTCATCCACCACGACCTGAATGTCGTGGAACGTGTGTTGCGCGACCAGCTCACCTCGGCGTTCAAGAGCATCTGGGTGGATAACGAGGAAGGCTACGAAAGCGTGCTTCGTTTCGTGCAGCGGTTCCAGCCCGCGCTGGTTAACCGCGTGAAGATGTACACGCGCTCCAACCCGATCTTCGAAGAGTTCGGTATTACGTCCGAACTGGAGAAGGCGCTGCGCCCGAAGGTGTGGCTGAAATCGGGCGGCTACATCGTCATCAACCAGACCGAGGCGCTGGTGGCAATCGACATCAATACCGGAAAGTTCGTCGGCAAGTCGAACCGCCTGGAAGATACCATCGTCAAGACCAACACGGACGCCATCAAGGAGATCGTGCGGCAGATCCGGCTGCGCGACCTCGGTGGAATCATCGTGGTGGACTTCATCGATATGGACGAGCGCAAGAACCGGCAGAAGGTGATGCAGGCGCTCGAAGAAGCCATGCGGGCCGACCGCGCGCCCTACAAGATTCTCCAGTTCAACGATTTCGGACTGGTGGCGATCACCCGCAAGCGGGTCAAGCAAAGCCTGGAGCGCACGCTGTGTACGCCCTGTCCGTATTGCGAGGGCGCCGGCTACGTGAAGAGCCCGCAGACGGTGGTCGGCGAAATTCTGCAGGAAGCGCAGAAGATCGCCAAGGCCGTAGAGGGCAAAGACGTGATGCTGCGCGTCGCTCCCGATGTGGCGAAGCTGCTCAAGTCCAACCAGAACAGCTACCTCCAGGAGTTGGAAGAGGTGCTGGGACGGACGGTGATTGTCAAAAGCGACAACCAGTTGCACCAGGAGAAGTTCGACCTGGCTTAACCCGCTCCGTTACGGTCGCGGCTTTATCAACTGAAACTGCGCCACCGCGCCCTTCGCGCCGACGGCCCAGCCGGCTTTGGACGAGATGAACGCGATGGCGTTGTAGGCGCCCGTGTCGAAGCGGGTCCATGTCCGGCCACCGTCGCGGGAGATGTCCGAGCCGGAGGTGCCCACAGCGATCCAGAGCTTGCGGTCCGGCACCCAGGCTACCGCGGAGCGGAATCCGGCGGGGCGCCCGGGCGGCTCTCTCCAAGTATGGCCGCCGTCGGACGTAACCGCGATGTTGCCGCGGGTCTCCTGGTCTTGCGCGTAATCTCCGCCCACCGCGACTCCGTTCCGCGCGTCTGAAAACGCCAGGGAGAAGATGCCGGCCGAGGGTTTGTCGTGCCGCATCGGGGTGGAAGAGACCTGCCAGGTGCGTCCTTCATCCGTCGAGTGGAAGACGCGGGCCGCGCCGGAAGCGAACCATGCCTCGTGCGCGCCGCCTACGATCAGGCAGGTGCCGCTGGCCGCGAAGGCGCCTTCGCCCGGCCGCGCCTCGGGCCCGGTGCGGTTTTGCCACCATGTGGCGTCTTCCGTCGTGAACACCACGAACCTTCCGCCCACCGGATCGCCCAGCACGATTCCATGCTCCGCGTCCCAAAAGGCCAGCGCGTCGAAGAATCCGTCCGCGTCGGGATTCGTCAGTTGCAGCGCCCAGTTTGCCCCGCCGTCGGTGGTCTTGTAGATTCGCGCCTTGTCGCCGGTGCCGGCACTCAGCAGGTACACTGTGCGGTCATCCACCGCGTGTACGTCACGGAAATCCAGCGCCTCCGCGCCGGGCACCCGGGCAGCGATCCAGTGCGCGCCGCCATCCGTCGTCTTCAGATACGTTCCGCCCGTGCCGCTGGCCCACACTACCCGCGCATTCACCGCGCTTACGCCGCGCAGCGAAGCCGCAGTTCCACTCTCCTGCCGGACCCACGTCTGGGCGGACGCCGCCAGGCAGCAGACCAGCAGCAGCCTCACTCGTCCATCCCCGGGACCGTGAACTTCTTGTACATCTCGGCTGCGTTCTCCGGCGTCACCATGACGGAATCGATCGTGTAATCCTTCTGCGGCCGGAAGCCCGGCTCGTGCAGGATGCGGTTGC
The DNA here is from genome assembly GCA_963778675.1 of Bryobacterales bacterium. Classification (GTDB taxonomy): domain Bacteria; phylum Acidobacteriota; class Terriglobia; order Bryobacterales; family Bryobacteraceae; genus CAWCDJ01. The sequence goes on along the minus strand of CAVZVI010000011.1, from coordinate 198,618 downwards.
CGATCTCCACGGCCTTGTCGACGCACAGCGGATAGACAAACGTAGCTGCCAGCACTCCGTCCATCACCTTCCTGATGCCGCCCGCCGGGCCGCCCAGGCCATCCACGCCGACGAAGATCATCTCCTTGTCGCGGCCGAGTTCCTTGGCCGCCAGGTAGGCGCCGATGGCCATCGGGTCGTTGTGCCCGTACACCACGTCGATCTTCGGCTGCGCGCGCAGCACTTCGGTCATGCGGTCCTTGGCCTTGGCCTGGATCCAGTCGGCCACCGGGTCGGCCACGATCTTGATGCCCGGGTAGCGGTCGAAAACCTCCTTCGCGCCGCGGTCGCGATTGATCTCACCCTCGACGCCCAGTAGCCCGCGCATCGCGACGACATTGCCCTGGGGCTTGCCGTACTTCTTCGAGAGGTAATCCACGATGAACTGGCCCGCCTGGCGGCCGATGGCGACGTTATCGCTGTGGACGTAGGTGGTGTAGTTCGGCTGCAGGATGTCGCGCTCCAGGCAGATGACCGGGATGTGCGCTTCCATCGCCTCCCCCATGACGGCGGTCAGCGCCGCGCGCTCATTGGGCGCCACGATCAGCAGGTCGGGCTTCTGGCGGATGAACGTCTCCACCTGCGCCACCTGCTTGCTGTTGTCCTGCTGCGCGTCGGATATCACCAGCCGGACGTCCGGATACTGCGCGAACAGCTTCGTCATGAGCGCGTTCTGGGCCGCGCGGTAAGGCTCCGCATTATTGGCCTGGCTGAACGCCACCATCAACTGCTTCCTGTTTCCGCTGCCGCACGCGGCCAAACACAACGCCGCGCCCAGCAGCAATACGGTCCGCTTCATTTTTCGTTGCGCTCCCGCTGCGCCGCCACCGCCAGCACGATGATCACAGCCTTGATCATCATCTCCACGTTGCTATCGACGTTGTTGAGCCGCAGCATGTTGGTCAGAACCCCCATGATCAGGGTCCCCACGATCGTACCTGAAATCGAGCCTTTGCCGCCCGAAAGCCGCGTTCCGCCGATCACCACGGCGGCGATGGCGTCGAGCTCATAGGCCACGCCGGCATTGGGATTGCCCTGGTGGTTCTCGGCGGCATACAGCACCCCGGCGAATCCCGAGACCAGCCCCGACAGCGCATAGACCCAGACCTTGGTGCGGCGGATCGGCAGACCGGCGTATTCCGCGGCTCTTTCGTTGTCCCCGATGGCGCGAACGTGCCGGCCGAAGACGGTACGCGCCAGCAGCACCCAGAAGGCCACCGCGGCCGCCGCATATGAGCCGATCACCACCGCTTTGGCGCGGAACACTTCGGCGAATTGCGCGGCCACATCGCGGCCGAAGCCGATATCGATGTTTTCGTTGCTCGACAGCCACTTCGCCAGCCCGCGGATGCCGATCATGGAAGCCAGCGTCACAATGAACGGCTGCATTCGGAGGGCGGCGACCACTGCCCCGTTGACCGCGCCCACCAGCGCGGCGGCGGCCACCGCTCCCAAGATTGCGAGCAGAATGTGGGTGCCGTTCCCCGTGCCGCCCCAGTAGCGCGTCAGGAACATGGCGGTGAGCGTGGTGGAGAGCGCCAGGATGCTGCCGACGCTCAGATCGATCCCGCCGGTGAGGATCACCAGCGTCATGGCCAGCGAGATCATACCGATGAGCGAGACCTGCCGCAGGATATCGGTGAGGTTGCCGGCCTGCAGGAAAATACGCGAACCGTCCGACGCCGAGGGGCTGATCAGGATCGCGAGCACGATGATTCCCGCGAGCGCGGCGACGCTCCGGGCCTTCCGCCATGCGATGGTCATTCGGTAGCCGCTGCCATGATCTTCTCCTGGGTCGCCTCTTTTGCATCATAGACCGCCGTGACCCGCCCTTCGCACAGCACCAGGATGCGGTCGGAGCAGCGCAGCAGCTCGGGAAGCTCCGAGCTCACCAGGATGACGCCTTTGCCGGCAGCGGCCAGGGCGTCGATGATGCGGTAGATGTCCTGTTTGGCCGCTACATCGATGCCGCGCGTCGGATCGTCGAGAAAGAGTACGTCGGGGTTGACCAGCAGCCACCGGGCCAGCAGCACCTTTTGCTGGTTGCCGCCGCTGAGCGTGCTGACGGCGGCCTCGAGCGAAGGGCAGTCGAGCGCCAGTTGCCGCACCAGCGGATCGAGCGCGCGCGCCTCTTCCCGGCGGCGGAGGAACCCGAACCGGGCAAAGCGCCCGAGCGAAGCCAGCGTACCGTTTTCGCTGACGCTCATATCCATCATCAGTCCCTGCTCTCGCCGGTCCTCGGGGAGGAGAGAAATCGTGGCGCGGGCCTCCTGGCCTGCCCATCGGATTTGTCCGCCGGCGATCCGATCCAGCCCGCAGAGCGCCTCTCCCAGCTCGCTCCGCCCCGCGCCCACCAGCCCCGCCACTCCCAACACCTCGCCCCGCCGCAACTCGAACGAGACATCGCGCAGCTTACGGGTGGCCAGCTTTTCGGCGCGCAATACCACCTCGCCGCCGGCGCGTTCCGCTCGTTCCGCCAGCTTCAGTTCCCGCCCCACCATCAGGCGGATGATCTCCGCGGGAGTAGTTGCGGCGGTTTCGAGCGTCGCCACGGTTTCGCCGTCGCGCAGCACCGTGATGCGGTCCGAGATGCGGAACATCTCCTCCATCTTGTGCGACACGTACACCACCGAGACGCCGCGCTCCTTCAGCGTGCGGATCAGGCCGAACAGGCGCTCCACGGCGTCATCGAACAGCGAACTGGTCGGCTCGTCCATCAGCAGGATGCGGGCGTTCATGCTCAACGCGCGGGCGATGGCCAGCAACTGCCTCCGGCCCACCGGAAGGTCCGCCACCATTTCTCCCAGCCCGCAATCGAGCCCCACCTGTTTCAGGAACGGCCGGCAAAAGGCCTCCATGCGGCGCGGCTTGACCAGCGCGCCTTCCGGAAAGTGGAGGTTGCCGATCACCAGGTTTTCGCCCACGGTGAGGTTGGGGAACAGGTCGAGCTCCTGGTAGATGATCCCGATGCCCAGCCGCTGCGCATCGAGAGGGCTCGCGATGCCGGCAGGCCTGCCGTCGATTTCGATCTCCGCACGGTCGGCGCGCACCGATCCGGCGATGATCTTGGCAAGCGTGCTCTTGCCCGCGCCGTTCTCGCCGATCAGCGCATGGACCTCGCCGCGCCGCAGCGCAAAACGGGCTGAGCGCAATGCAGTGACGCCGCCATAATGCTTGGTGACGTTTTCAACCCGGAGCAGCAATCCGCCAGAATACAATGTTTCGCGCCCGGCCTGTTATCCTGGGGCAAGATGCTTGCCCTGCTGCTGCTTTTCGCCTACGCCGGGGCGCCTCCGCTCGCCGGCCAGTTCGAGTCGCTCGCGGTCCCCGCGCAAGGAAAGGTCGGCGCTGCCGCGGTTCTGGTGGAAACCGGCGAAGCGGTCTCGATCGAAGGCAACACGCGCTTCCCGATGCAGAGCGTCTACAAGTTTCCGATCGGCATGGCGATTCTCCACCAGGTGGACCGCGGAGCGCTGCGGCTCGATCTATCCGTCACGGTCTCGCCGGCGGATTTCGTCCCCACCGGCGTCTACAGCGGCATCCGCGACCGCTTTCCCAAGGGCGTGACGATGCATCTCCGTGACCTGCTGCGCTTCATGATCTCGGATAGCGACGGCACCGCCTCCGACGTCCTGCTGAGGATGGCGGGAGGTCCCGCGGCGGTTACGGAGTACCTGCAGGCCCTGGGGATTCACGGAATCGCCGTGGCGACCTCGGAGAAGGAGATGGCGCAAGGTCCGATGGTGCAGTATCGAAACTGGGCCACGCCGCTCGCGATGACGTCGCTGCTGGTGAAGTTCCAGGGCGGAGCGGGCCTGTCGTCCGCCAGCCGCGCGCTCCTGATGCAGTGGATGACCGGCTCGCCGACCGGCCCGCGGCGGTTGAAGGGCCTGCTGCCGACCGGCACGCCGGTGGCGCACAAGACCGGAACGTCGGGCACTTCGAACGGACTGACCCGCGCTACCAATGATTCCGGCCTGATCACGCTGCCCGACGGACGCCACCTGGCGATTTCCGTCTTCGTGTCCGATTCCACCGCTCCCGAGGCCACGCGGGAGGGCGTGATTGCCAAGATCGCCCGTGCCGCCTGGAATCACTGGACGGAGGACAACAGGATCGAGAAATGAGCAGGCAGGCCGCCTGGCTGTTGCTGCTGGTTCCGGCCCTGTGGGCCACGCTCGACGACATGGCCGGTGAGTACGCCACGCTGGAAGAGACGTTCTCACCCGCCGCGCTCGAAATCCTTGCCGGCTGGATCGTTCGCCACACCAGCCCATAGCGCATGCCGCGGCGTTGCTTTCTCTTCGGTCTGGCACAATAGAACGGAGGGATGCCAAACACCAAAATCGTTGCCACACTCGGTCCGTCGACCGACGCTCCCGGGGTTCTCGACCAGCTCCTGGGCGCCGGCGTGGACGTTTTCCGGCTCAATGCTTCGCACGGCACCAGGGAGGAACACGAACTTCGCATCACGGCCGTTCGCTGCGCCGCGCGCGCAATGGGCGTTCATGCCGGCATCCTGCTGGACCTGCAAGGTCCCAAGATCCGGCTCGGCCTTTTCCAGGGTGGATGCTGCACGCTGAAGACCGGGGCCACGTTCACCATCACGACCGAACCGATTGTAGGCGACTGCGAAACCGCATCCACCGGCTACGTCCGATTTGCCCAGGATGTTCAGCCCGGCGATCGCATTCTGCTGGCCGATGGAGTTGCCGAACTGCGCGCCATCGCCTCCGATGGCGTCTCGGTCCGCACCGAGGTGATCTGCGGCGGCATAATCGGCGACCACAAGGGCATCAACCTGCCGGGCGTCAACATCAGCATCCCTTCGCTCACCGAAAAAGATCTCGGCGATCTCCACTTCGGCCTCAATGCAGGAGTCGATTTCGTCGCGCTCTCCTTCGTCCGCCGCGCCGAAGACGTCCTTCAGTTGCGCGACCGCCTGGGCGGCCGTCCGGTTTCGATCGTCGCCAAGATCGAGAAGCCCGAGGGCGCGGACAACATCGAAGCGATCCTCGATGTCACCGACGGCGTGATGGTGGCCCGCGGCGATCTCGGCGTGGAGACCGCTCTCGAAAAGGTACCCCGCATTCAGAAGAGAATCATCCGGCGCGCACGCCGCAAGGCGCGCTTCGTCATCACCGCCACGCAGATGCTCGAATCCATGATCGAGCACCCCACTCCCACCCGCGCGGAAGTGAGCGACGTCGCCAATGCCATTTACGACGGCAGCGACGCCGTCATGCTCTCGGCCGAGACTTCGATCGGCCGGTATCCCGTCGAGGCCGTGCGCTTCATGGCGCGGATCGCCGCCGAATCCGAGGCCTCCCTGCGCAGTAAAGGCTACCAGGATCCGCCGCACTCTCCGCAGCCCGCCAATCCAGAGATCCTCGCCGACGCCGCCTACCATGCGGCCCGTGACGCGAAGGCCTCGGCCATCGTGGTGTTTACGTCCACGGGCTCGAGCGCCCGCCTGGTTTCGCGCTACCGCCCTCCGGTCGGCGTCTTCGCGATCACGCCGCATGACACTACCGCAAGGCAGTTGGCCATCAACTACGGCGTCACTCCCATCCTGGCGCCCGACGTCTCCAATACCGACGAGATGCTGGCCCAGATGGACCGCGTCATGGTGGACGACGGGCACCTGCAGCGCGGCGAACTGGTGGTCTTTCTCGCCGGCCAGCCGGTGGGGCGTCCGGGAACCACCAATCTCATGAAGCTGCACCGCGTCGGAATCGGCTGACAACTTCGGGTTGCGTTCGGTTACATTGAAAGATTCATGGTCGTATTGGGAATCGACATCGGAGGGAATCATATCCGGGCGGGCATGGTGGATGCGGATGGCGCCATCCTGGCCTCCCGCACGATCGACACGCCTGCCGATCTCGACACCTTTCTACCGTCCCTGCACCAGGTGATCCGCTGGCTGGTCGAGGCCACCGCGCCGCCCGCCGGGGCCGGCGTTGGCTGCAAGGGCATCATCAACCCCGATAGCACCCTGGTCGAGACGCTCCCCGGCGCTCTGCATTTTCTGGAAGGTCTGCGGCTCAGCGACGTCGTGGGCCTGCCGCTCGAAATTCCGGTGTTCGCCGACAACGATGCCCGCGTGGCGCTGGCCGGCGAGATGGTTTGGGGCGCGGCTCGCAACCACGATCACGCGCTCATGTTGACGTTGGGCATGGGCGTGGGCGGCGCGGTGCTGGCGGGCGGCCGCCTGCTGCGCGGCCACTCCGGAGTCGCCGGCCACCTCGGCCACATCACCATCGACCCGGAGGGCAGCGTCTGCACGTGCGGAAACCGAGGGTGTCTCGAAACCGTCTTCTCGGCCCGCGCCATCGAAGGCGAGGCGTGGTCGGCAGTGCATCGCGGATGTTCTTCCGTCCTCACCACGCTGTTTCGTGAGCAGCCGCAGCTACTTTCGTGCCGCACGATTTTTCAGGCGGCACGCGAGGGCGATGATCTCGCGCAAGCCATCGTCTCCCAGTCGATCCGGCGGCTGGCTGCCGCGCTGGCCGGCCTGCTGCACGTCTTCGATCCGGAAATCGTGATCATCGGCGGCCAGATGGCCGACGCGGGCGCCGACCTCCTCGTGCCGCTTCAGGAGGAGGTCTGGCAGCGCTCGCGCGGCTTGCTCGGCCGCGAAGTTCCGCTGGTCGAGCAGCAGGTGGCCGACCGCTCGGGTATCGTCGGAGCGGCCGGCCTGGTCATCGCGCCCCGCGATTAACTAGCGCGCGGGTGCGCGGTAAACCCGGCCGCTGATTTTGATCTTAACGAACCTTTACGGGGCCTGCGTACAGAGCGTCGCGAATCCGCAGGTACCATTCCGCGCCCAGAAGGCGCGGGACGAAGCGTGCATTCGCATCGAATAGCGCGAGGGCGCGCCGCATCAGCTCTTCGGGTCCGAGCGACGGCGCGAGCGCCATGTCCTGCGCGGCATTCCGCCGGATCACGTCGCGCACCGTGCGCAGTTGGCGGGGCGGCGCGGGCCTCATGCCGGCGAAGTACTCGAACAGCGCTCCGAGCACCGTTTCGTCGGCCGGGGCTTCCACCGGTGCGGTGGGCGCATCCGCGGCGGGCGGCAGCTCCGGCACGCGCGGCGGCATCACGCGCACTTCCATCGGCCGCACCGTCCATGTGCCGACCTTCACCTGCACCTCGACCCGGAAGCGCGCTACCGCGGCATCCGGCGGAACCCACAGGTCCAGCAGGTACAGGCGCGTTGTCTGTCCTTCGATGCGGTCGTCGGGGTCCGGCACGACTCCGAAATCCGGCAGCCGGTGCAATTCCGTCAGGGTGTCGGGAATCCAGCCCTCGCCGGTCTTCACGAAATGCTCTTTGTAAAGCGCCACGCGGCACGAATTGAGCGGGTTCGGCACGACGTACAACAGGTAGTCTTCGCCCAGCGGAAGCGTAATGGCGATGTGGAACGAAACGAATCCGTTGCGCGGCACAGCCGGCGAAAGGACCTCGCGCGGCGCGATGGCGCGGTCCGCCGTTACCGTACGCCCGAATGGATCGACGCGATGGAGCAGCGAATAGATTTCTACCGTCTGCGCCCGGCCTGCCGCGGCGCAGAGAGCCGCGAGCATTAGCGAGCGGGCAAGTCTACTCATACCGCAGCGCTTCGGTCGGATTCAGCCGCGCCGCCCGGCGCGCCGGAAGTATGCCGAACACCAGGCCCACGAGGCACGAAACCCCGAAGGCAACCACGATCGCCACCGGCGAGATCGGGATCCGGATGTCCGCGAACAGGGCTACGCTCAGCGGAATCGCCACGCCTACCGCAATGCCCACCAGCCCTCCGCTGAGGCTTACCATCATGGCCTCGGTAAGGAACTGGAGCAGGATCTCGCGCGCCGAAGCGCCCACTGCGAGGCGCACTCCGATTTCGCGGGTCCGCTCTGTCACCGTCACCAGCATGATGTTCATGATCCCAATTCCCGAGATGACCAGCGTGATGGCCGAGACCAGCACGAGCACCAGCGAGAGGATCAGGGAAATGTTCTTGGCGGCGTTGAGGATGGCGGTGAGCGTGTCGACGCGGTAGGTGGCGCCCGGGCGGTGCCGCGCGCTGAGGATCTGCTGCACCTGCTGCGCCACCCGGTCCACGTCCCCCGGCGAGCGCACCTGAACGTACAACGGGTCGATCCTCTCCACCGGAGTGAAGTAGCGCAGCACCGTGATCGGAATCAGCACCGTATCGCGCTCCACTTCCGACTGGCCGAAGGTCTCCACCTTCTCGTGAAAGGTGCCGATGATCGTGAACTGCAGGCCGAACAGCCGGATGGTCTGGTTCAGCGCCGCGGCGGTACTGCCGTATTTCCGTTTCGCCAGTTGATCGGTGAGCAGAGCTACCTTGGCGCGCTGGCTCACATCGCTGGCGTCCAGAAATCTTCCCGAGCTGATCACGATGTTCCGGACCGGCTGATATTCCTGGTCGGTGCCGATCACTTTGACGTCGCGCTCGCGGCCGTCGATCAGCACGCGGTCGAAATTCGACATTACACCCGTGGCGGAGATGATATCGGCGCTCAGTTCCTGGCGGATCGCCTCGACGTCGGCCATCTTGATGTAGTCGGCGTCCGCCGCGGCGTTTGCCGGCCCTGCCGACACGTAGTAGGCGAAGATGATGTTGGAGCCGATCCCCTGCACCTGCTCGAGAATGTAGTCCCGGCTGGTGAGGGAGATGGTCACGACCAGGATGACGGATGCCGTACCGATGACCATTCCCAGGCCGGTGAGCAGGGAACGAACCGGATTGGCGCGAAGCGCCTGGATGCTGAACTTGAGGGCTTCGCCGAGGAACATCGCCGGGCTTAGCCGCCCTGCACCTGTCTGAGAAGTTTCGCTGCTTCCGACCGCGGCGGGTCGTCCGGCGAGAGGTCCATACTCATGTAACGGATTAATAAAGCCTTCGCAACATCCAGATTCCGCTTGTGTTGGATGTATAGATCCGCTTTGGCGTAGAGGAGCCTCGGGCTGGTGGGCGCGATCTGTTCGGCGCGCGCCAGGCTTTGCTCGGCTTCCTGGTAGCGGCCCTGCTTCGACAGGAACTTGGCCAGCTCGATGAACCGCCCGATGCGCTGCGGGGAAACCTCGGCGGCGCGGCGGAGTTGCTCTTCCGCGCTCCGATACTCCTTCCGCTTCTCCGCCAGCTTGGCCTGGCTCCAGTGCCCCTCGCCGATATCGACTTCCGCAATCCGGGCAGCCGTGGCCTCGGCCTTGTCCATGCCGCCGCCGAGGAATCCGGGAGCCTCCAGGTAATATTCAAAAAGATCGCTGAGCGCCTCCAGGTTGCGCGGATTCAATTGCACGGACCTTTCGAAGTATTGCCGGGCGCGCGAGGCGAATCCCGGAGCCGTCAGAATGCTGGAGGTCTCCGCCCGCCGCCCGAAAGCGCGACCCGCCCAAAGCGCGATTTCCGAGTTGTTCGGAGCGGCTCGGGCGGCCTTTTCCATGGCCTCGGAGGACTTCTTGAAATCGCCCATGAGGAACAAATTGCGGCCAATTAGTTCGTAAACCGCCCCGTCTTTATCGGGAATTGCCTGGAGAACGGTCAGAGACTGCTCGAACTCCGTGGAATTAAACAACTTTTTGGCGCGGTCATACTCCGGGCCACCGGCCCATACAAGAGCCGTAAGGCCCAAACCTAATGCGATCGCTCTCACCGGGAACCTCATTTTAGCCTACCAACATAGATGAAAATACCCGTCGTCCAGTTTCAGATTCACCGGGGGAGCGCCGCGGTGACCGGCGTGTGGCTGGCGCTTCGGCGGGGTTCACCGATGGGTACGAATCATTGCTCTCGCAACGACGAAACCGGCTCATTGCGCACAGCCATCCAGCCGGGTGCGAGGCATCCCACGGCCGCGATCAGGAGAATGGCTGCCGGAGCAGCGGCGAGCGTGATTGCGTCGCGAGGCGAGACGCCATAGAGAAGGCTCGACAGGGTGCGGCCCGCCGCGGGCGTGAGCAGCAGTCCGGCGGCGGCGCCGAGGACGGCCAGCCGCAGCCCGTCCTGGAAAACCATCCGCAACACGTTCGCGCGTGTCGCGCCGAGAGCCAGCCGGATGCCGATCTCGCGCCGGCGCTGCTCCACGGTGTAGGTCAGCATGGCGTAGATGCCGATCCCGGCGAGAGCGATAGCGAGAGCGGCGAAGGCCTCGCACAGCCAGAGCGTGAACCGCCGCTCGGCAAGCGCTGTTGCGGCGATCTCGTCCATCGACTGGATTTCCGCCATGGGTAGCTCACTATCCAGCGACCGCAGTGCCGCGCGCACCGCGGGGACCAGGGCAAGCGGATCGCGGTCCGTGCGAATGGCGGCGCGGATCTGGCGGAACGGCTCCTGCGCCAGCGGCATCCAGAACGCGGGAACCGCGGTGGGATCGGCAGGTCTGTCGTAAATATCCTCGACAATTCCGACGATGCGCCGCTTATCGCCGAACACGTCGAGGATCCGGCCGATGGCGTCCTGGTTGGGAAAATACCGCCGAACCAGCACATCGTTTACGAGGATCACCTTGGGAGCCTGGGCGTCATCCGCGGCGGAAAGGAAGCGCCCGTGCAACAGGCGCGTCTCCAGGGCATCGAAAAAGCCGGGGTCGGCGGCCTGGTAGCGCGCGGAGAGACTCTCCCCCGGCCGGGGGATATATCCTTCGATGCCGAAGCTGCTGTTCTCGTCATAGCCCGTCCAGGGAAGGCTGGTGGAAAAACCGGCGGTGCGAACACCGGGAATCTCGCGCAAACGCCGGGCCGCTTCGGCGTAGAACGCGGGCAGGCGGTTGCCGGGGTACGGACTGGAAGGGAAGGCGAGCTCGAAGGTGAGCACTCCCTCCGGATGAAAGCCATTAGGGCGCTCGCTCAGGGCGAGAGAACTGCGGAGCAACAGGCCGGCAGCGAAGCAGAGCAGGCAGGCCAACGCCATTTCGGCCGCCACCATGCCGCCGCGGAGGCGCCCGGCATGGCGCGAGGCCGTGGCGGTTCGGGCGTCTTCGGTGAGCCCTTCACCGGGGTCCGCGCGCATTTCCCGAACCACCGCGACCAGACCGGCCAGGGCGCTGGTCGCCACCCCGGCGGCGAGCGCAAATGCCGCGTCCTGCCAGCGGAAGACGATCTCCTGCACGCGCGGGAAGTCGGCCGGAAGCATGATGCGGAGGACGGGGAGCAGGGCGGCGGCAGCGGCCAACCCCAAGGCCCCCGCCAGCGCGCCCAATACCAGACTCTCGGCAAGGACGGCGCGTGTGATTCTCCAGGCTCCGCCTCCCAGCGCCCGCCGTATGGCCAGCTCGCGCCGGCGGGTCAGGACGCGGGCGACCGACAAGCCGGCGACATTCACCGAAGCCAGAAGCAGCACCAGCGCTCCCGCGGCCATGATGATGAGGACCGAGCTGCGCGACTTCCCGACCACTTCCTCGGCCAGAGACTCCAGACGGGCGCGCTTGCCGCCGTAATAATCGGGAAACTGGCGCCCCAAATCCTCCAGGATCCGGTTGAGATCTTCGCGCGCGGCGGCCAAAGAGACGCCGGGCGCCAGGCGCGCAATTGCGTTGGTATAGTGGCAGCCCTTCATGCAGCCCGGACTGACTCCGTCCAGCGGCAGCGGGCGCCACACAGCCACCGTGTCGCCCTGCAACGGCGAGCGGTAGTCGCCGCCGACGTGTTCGAAGCCCTTCGGCGCAACGCCGATGACGGTCCAGTTTTCGCGGTCCAGCCGCAGCGTCTTGCCGGCGATCGAAGGATCGGCTTGCAGGCGGTTGGCCCAGAAGGAATAACTCAGGATGACGACGCGGGCGGCCCCAACCATCTCGTTGGGGAGGAAGTTGCGCCCGATGACGGGCGAGACGCCGAGCGCCGGAAAGAAGCTGTCGGTGATCGCGACCGCGGTCACGCGCTCGGCTCGTTCGTCGTGCATGAGTTGCATGTCCTGGCGCGTATAGAGGGCGATGGCGGAGAGCGTGTGGCTCGATCGCACGTCCTCCTGATAGTTGTAGATCGACACTGGGAATTTGGGCCGCGAAGCGCTCTGTTCGAAGATCCGCACCAGGCGGTCCGGGTCGCGGTACGGAAGAGGCCGCAACAGGACGCCGTAAACCATGGTGAAGACGAGCGTCGTGACGGCCACCGCGGAGGCCAGTGCGCCGCCCGCGGTCACGAGAAAGCCCGGGCGCCGGCGGAGGGCGGCCCATGCCTGGCGCAGATCGACCGCTACGCCGTCGAGCCAGCCGAGGCCGCGCTGGGTTTCCATGGTCTGTTTCCGTTTGACGGCCGGTGGCAAGGTAGGTTAGGCCGGCTTGAATTCTCTGCCTCATTGTGTAATCATTCATCTTGGTGAATAAACATTCAGTGAGGCGCTTTGCATGGATACAGTCATGAATCCGAACCAGATCCTGAGAGCTTCCGCCAGCGACCTGCTGCGCGATCTCGACCTCACCGACGACGAACTCCTTTACCTGCTGGACCTTGCGGCGGAAGTCAAGAATTCCCCGAGAGAGTACGGCCAGGTTCTGGCAGGCAAGTCGATCGCCCTGTTGTTCGAGAAGCCCTCGCTTCGCACCCGGCTGACCTTCGAGATTGCGATGGCGCAACTGGGCGGCAGTTCGGTTTTCATCGAGGGTCCTATTGGGGTGCGCGAACCGTTGAAAGACGTCGCCCGGAACCTGGACCGCTGGGTTAACGGCATTGTGGCGCGGGTGTTTGCCCAGTCCACCGTGGAGGATCTCGCGCAGTGGTCGGCGGTGCCGGTGATCAACGCGCTCAGCGACGCCTGGCATCCCTGCCAGGCGCTGGCCGATATTCAGACCATCCGCGAGCGGTTCGGCGAGTTGCAAGGGCTGAAGCTGGCGTTTGTCGGGGACGGCAACAACGTGGCGCAATCGCTGATGCTGACGGCCCTGCGGCTGGGCATGGATTTCGCCCTGGCCTGCCCGGAAGGCTACAATCCGACTCCCGAAGTGGTTGCGCAGGCCGAGGGACTGGCGGCGGTCTCCGGCGCGACGCTCCTCATCACCCACGATCCGACGCCGGCCCTGGTGAGGGCCGATGCGGTCTATACGGACGTCTGGGCGTCGCATGGGCCAGGAGCAGGAAGCCGTGAAGCGCAAGAAGGCCTTCCGCGACTACCAGGTGAACGAGAACCTCTTCGCCCTGGCGCGCCCCGAAGCCGTGTTCATGCACTGCCTTCCCGCCAAGCGCGGGGAAGAAGTGAGCGATTCGATCATGGAGCACCCGCGCTCGGTCGTGTTCGACCAGGCCGAAAACCGTCTGCACGCGCAGAAAGCGCTGCTGCTGATGCTCCTCGCCGAGCCGCGATCGTGAGAACAAGATTACCGCTCTGCTACCGTAAGACTTTATGACCAAACCAAAGAAAGTGGCTCTCGCCTACTCCGGCGGGCTGGATACTTCTGTCATCATTCCGTGGCTGAAGGAAAACTACGGCTGCGAAGTCGTCGCGGTGTGCGGCGATATCGGCCAGGGCGGCGACGAGCTGACCGGCCTCGAAGAGAAGGCCCGCAAGACCGGCGCCTCCGAAGTGCACATCGAGGACTTGCGCGAGGAGTTCGTCTCCGAGTATCTCTGGAAGCTGGTGCGTTCCGGCGGCGTCTACGAGCATAAGTACCTGCTCGGGCACCTCGATCGCGCGTCCGCTGCTCGCCAAGAAGCAGGTGGAAGTGGCTCTCGCCACCGGCTGCGACGCGCTGGCCCACGGCTGCACCGGGAAGGGCAACGACCAGGTGCGCTTCGAGCTGACCTACAAGGCTCTGGCGCCGCAGCTTCAGGTGATCGCGCCCTGGCGCGAGTGGACCATCGTCTCGCGCGAAGACGCCATCGAGTACGCCCGCGCGCACAAAGTCCCCATCTCCGCATCCACCACCAAGATCTACAGCCGCGACCGCAACATCTGGCACATCTCGCACGAGGGCGGCGCGCTCGAAGACCCGGCCAACGCCGCACCGGACGAAATCTGGATGCTCACCAAGAGCCCGGCCGAGGCGCCCGACAAGCCCGGCGAAGTCACCATCGGGTTCGAAAAGGGCGTGCCCGTCTCGGTCAACGGAAAGCGCATGAAAGCCTTCGAACTGCTCGAGACCCTCAACGCCATCGGCGCCGAACACGGCGTCGGCCGCATCGACCTGGTCGAAAACCGCTTCGTCGGCATGAAGTCGCGCGGCTGCTACGAAACCCCCGGCGGCACGCTCATCATGTTCGCCGTCCGCGAGCTGGAAGCGCTGACGCTCGATAAGAACACCCTGCACTACAAACAGCAGCGCGCGCTCGAATACGCCGAGCTGGTGTACAACGGCCTCTGGTTCACGCCGCTGCGCGAAGCGCTCGACGCCTTCTTCGAAAAGGTGAGCGAGACCGCCACCGGCGAAGTCACGCTGCGGCTCTACAAGGGCAATATCGAGCCGCGTCAGCCGCAAGTCGCCCGCACTCGCTCTACTCGCTCGATATCGCCAGCTTCACCATGGGCGCGAGCTACGACCAGAAGGACGCGCTCGGCTTCATCAACCTGATCGGACTGCCCATCAAGGTGCGCGCCCTGGCGGCGAAAGCCAAATGAAGCTCTGGGGCGGACGTTTCGAAACCGGACCCTCCGAAGTCTTCGAGCGCTTTTCCGGCTCGCTCGATTTCGACCGGCGGCTGATCGATGCCGATATCCGCGGCTCGCAGGCCTTCGCCCGCGCGCTCGAGCGGGTCGGCATCCTCACCGCCGAAGAGCGCGCCGCGATCACCGGCGCTTTCGACCAGATCCGCGCGGAATCGGCCGCCCCTTCGTTTTACGAGGGCGCGACCGATGAGGATGTCCACACGCTCGTCATCCGCAAACTGAAGGAGAAGGCGGGCGCGGTGGCCGACAAGATCCACACCGGCCGCAGCCGCAACGAGCAGGTCTCGCTCGATACGCGCCTCTGGCTGCGCGAAGAGTGCGGCCGCGTGCGCACACTGTTGTGCGGTGCGATGGGAGCGCTGCTCGACCTGGCGGAAGCGCTACCCCGGCGCCGTCATTCCCGGGTACACGCACCTGCGCCGCGCCCAGGCGGTGCTGTGGCCGCACTACCTGCTGGCGTATTTCGAGATGTTCGCGCGCGACTGGGAGCGCTTCGGCGAAGCGCAGCGCCGCGCGGACGTTCTCCCGCTCGGCTCCGGCGCCCTCGCAGGCAGCGGTTTTCCCTTCGACCGCGAAGCCATCGCCCGCGACCTCGGTTTCTCGGCCATCACGCGCAACAGCATGGACGTCTCGGCCGACCGCGATTTCGCCCTGGATTTCCTCTACGCGGCAAGTGTCGCCATGCTGCACCTCAGCCGCCTCGCCGAAGACTGGATTCTTTACTCCAGCGAAGAGTTCGGCTGGCTCGAACTGGGCGACGGCGTCACCAGCGGCTCGAGCCTCATGCCGCAGAAGAAGAATCCCGATTCGCTCGAGCTGATCCGCGGCAAGTGCGGACGCGTGATGGGAAGCCTGACGTCGCTGATGGTCACCATCAAGGGCCTGCCCATGACGTACAATCGCGACATGCAGGAGGACAAGGTCCCCCTCTTCGAAGCCGCCGACCAGTTGGCCGGCTCGCTCGAAATGGCGCGCGTGGTGATCGAATCGGCGAAGCTGCATCCGGAGAAACCCGCCGCGGCCGCCGAGGAGAGCTGGGTGGTCGCTACCGACCTCGCCGAAGCGCTGGCGCGCGCCGGCACGCCGTTTCACCAGGCGCACCAGATCGTCGGCCGGCTTCGTTCTGGAATCGGTGCGCAGCGGCAAGCGGCCGGCCGATTGGACGGCCGCCGAGATCGAGCGGTTCGCCCCGGAATTCAGCGGCGAGATGGCCGCGCTTCTCAATCCCAAGAAAGGCATGAAGTCGCGCGAGATTCCGGGCGGCACCGGCCCGGAAGCCGTCGCCTCGGCGCTGGCTGATGCGAAACACCGGCTTGCGGAGATGAATCGATGACCAAGACCTATCGTCAGGGCCAGATCCTGAAGCTGATCCGCTCCAAGAAGATCTTCACGCAGGAAGAACTGGCGCAGGAGCTCAAACGCGACGGCATCGCCGCCACCCAGGTGACCCTGTCGCGCGACATGCGCGACCTGCGCCTGGTGAAGACCCGCGAGGGTTACCAGGAGATGGCGCCGGAGGAATCGGGCCCGGGCTTCCGGCTGCTGGCCGCAGAGTTCCTGCTGGACGTTCTGCGCGCGCAGAACCTGGTGATCCTCAAGACCGCTCCCGGCCATGCCAACTCCGTGGCGGTGGCACTCGACCGCGAAGGCTGGCCGCAGATCGTCGGCACCATCGCCGGCGACGACACCATCCTGGTGATTGCCCCCGACAACCCCACGGCGGAGGACATCCAGGAGAAGTTGCTCGAGCTACTGGAACAGTCCTGACATCGGCTATAATCGTGGAGATTCGGTAATTCCCCGTTTGTGAAGCGATTCCCTTTTCTGGACTGGATGCGTGGGCTGGCGGTGCTCATCATGATCCAGTGCCACACGTTCAATTCGCTGGTCCGCATGGATTTGCGGGACGGAGGCCCTTACGTCCTTTCCCAGTTCGTGGGCGGGATGGCGGCCCCCCTGTTCCTGTTCATGGCCGGGATGACGTTCGCCTTCCAGATGGACAGCATGGAGCGCCGCGAATTGCTTCCCCTGCGCCGCTGGGTGGTCTCGCTGCGCCGCGCCGGCTACATTCTGGGGATCGCCTTTCTCTTCCGCCTCTCCAACTGGGCTGCGGCGCTGCCCCGCGCCGACTGGCACGAGATCACCAAGGTCGACATCCTCAACTGCATGGGTGTGGCTTTGATGGCCTGCTCCGTAGCCGCGCTGCTCGACTGGCGCGGGCGCGCCCGCTTCGGCGCCGCCTTCGGCCTGGCCATCGCCGCGGCGGCGCCGTTGGTCGCGAGCCTGCCCTGGGATGGGGTTCCGGTGCTCGTGCGCGAATACCTCACGCCTTCCGGGCGCGGCCACTTCGCGTTCTTCCCCTGCGCTTCTTATGCGGGCTTCGGGCTGGCTGCCGGCACCCTCGTGAAGCGCTCCGCCGAAGAACGCTTCGACCGCCTGATGCAGTGGGGCGTGTTGCTCGGTTTCGGCCTCGTCTTCGGCAGCCAGTACTTTTCGAACCTGCCGTATTCCATCTATCCCCAATCGAACTTCTGGACCACCAGCCCCGCCCTGATTCTTATCCGAACGGGTGTGATGCTGTTGATCCTGGCCGGCGCCTATCTCTGGACCAGCTTTACCGCCGCCCCGCGCTGGAGCTGGATTCAGGTCCTCGGCAAGAATTCACTGATGGTCTACTGGGTGCACGTGGTGCTGGTCTACGGACAGCTTGCCGAACCGCTCAAACGGTCGCTCGGCATCACCGGGACCTGGCTCGCCACCGGCGCCGTAACGGCGCTGATGCTGGTTCTCTCAGTCGCCTGGCTTCGCTGGAAGGCGCACCGTGCCGCGAAACTTCGGCCCGCCGCCGAACTGGTGGCGGCTTAGTTCCATTTCGGGAATTCAATCGGTGGATTGCTCACCGTCCGCGGCAGCGGCACCTGCGACGCGAGTTCGGCAACGGTCGTGTTCTGCAGGACGTTAACCATGGCCTCCTGCGCCCTCGTCCACACCATGTGCGCGGGGCACCAGGACTGCCGCGCGCAGGCGCGCTCGGAAGTCAGGCAGACATTCAGACGCACCGGCCCCTCCACGGCCTCCACGATTTCCAGGACCGACACGTTGGTTTTCGATTCCGGCAGGACGAATCCGCCCGTATTCCCACGATAAGAGACCACCAGCCCGGTCCGGGTCAGGCTTTGCAGAACCTTGGAGAGGAACTGCTCCGGACAGTCGGCTGCCTCTGCCAGCTGGGCCCGGCTTGCCCGCGTCCCTGGAGGTAACCCCGCCAGGTGGATCATCACCCGCACCGCGTAGTCAGCAGCTCTGGTCAGTTGCATGGCTTATATCGGAGTCCTTTGTCCGTTTTGTTTAATGCACTTTAAGTGCCACAATCCAAAGACCGCATTATTTGGACTATTCCGGTCAATATTAGGCAAAAGGCGGAATTTGGCTCACCCACCGCTGGGTGAACATCCGCTCAAAGCGGAGCGGCCGCCGGGAAATCCAGCGATCCCAAGCGTCCCGAACCGCGGTCGTACACCACCACCCGTAACCGTGAGGCGCCCGGGGCCAGGCGGATCTCTCTCCGCAACAGCAGACCGTCCCGCAGCAGGGTTTCGTAGCGCTGGCGGTTGGGATTTACCTGCACCGCTTCCCCTACGGTCATCAGGTCCCGCCCGTCCGCCGCCCGCTGCGCCACCACCAGGTCGAGCGTTCCCAGCCAGCCGCCTCCCTGCGGCTCGAGCGAAAGGTCCCGTCCCGGAATCGCGATGGTCATCCGCAGCCCCTCGGAGTGTTTCGGATCGGGCTTTTCCAGCCGCACCGTCACTGCGATCCCGGTGGCATCGATCGGACTCCAAAGCGCGTCCCGGATCTCCGTCCGGCCGTCGCGTTCGGAGGCTGGAATCTGCGCGTCCGCCGCCAGGTACCCGCCGCGGTACTGCAGATCGATCCCCTTCCGCCGGACCTCAATTTGCAGCCGGTGATAGTTGCCGTCCTGTCCGGCGGAATCCGGATAGAAGCCCAGGGTGTAGGTAACCCGGGCGTCGTCCATTGCCTCGCGGATTTCCCCCGCGGTGTCATTCCGGTCATAAAACGCGCGCCCACCGGTAAGCCGGGCGATCAGATCCATCCCATAGTGGCGCTCCTGCTCGCTCGCTCCTCCGGACAGGGACAACCCGCGTGTATCGACCGGATAAACCGCCAGGTCGCCCTTCGCCAGCGCCCGTCCCAAACGGTTCGTCACGGGATCGAACCGGACGGGTTCCTCCCGGCCGGGGCCCGGCACCCGGTACTCGAGCGGAAAACCCGATGAGAGCCAGATCAGGCTCTTGCGGCCGGGAATCCGCGCCATCTCGTCCGCCAGATCCTTCACCAGGTCGTGGGTGGAGAGGGCGCGGTAATAGTCCATCGTGGCCTTGATGGTGGCATCGGCCGCGGCGGCATATTCGCCGCCGGCGCTGCGCACTCCCAGGGGCGCCGGAGAATCCGGTGAAAGCCTCAGGTTCGGCGTGTAATGCTCCACGGCCGCGGCCAGTTGATCGATGTCGTTGGTGAAGTCCTGGATTTTCCGCAGACGGTCGCCCATGGCATAGATCGCCATGCGGTCGCGCGGCTGAATCTCGTGAATGAATTTCAGCAACTGCTGCCGGGCTGCCGCCTGCGACTCGAACTCGGTGTTCAGCCCGTCGATCAGGATTACCGTCAGCCGGCTGGCCGCATCGGTACGCAGGTCCGCGCGGTTGGTGAACACGTGGGGACTGGGCGGCGCCAGGCGCTTCGGGGGCGGCTCCACTTTTTGGATCGAGAAGAAGGCGATCTTTCGTTCCACCCCGTTATCGAAGACCGCGAAATCGTCCGCCGCCAGATCGGCCACCGGACCTTTCGCATCACGGGCAATGACACTCACATCCACCAGCCGGGTCGTGACACGAACCGTCGGCGTTTGTGCCGCTGCGGCGGCGGCGACCAACCAGAAAAGTGCGCGCAAAGCGGCTTTCCTCCGCACGCTCATTCTAGCGCTACGCTGGTAAGTTCACCCGAGGTCGCGTGGATGCCGGATTCAAAACGGAATCTCCTTTCGGAAGACCAGGTTCTACTCGATCCGCAGCGCCTTCACCGGATCGCTGACTGCCGCGCGCCACGCCGGGCGCGCACTCGCGGCGGCGCCGATTGTCAGCAGGAGCGCCGCCGCACCGGCGAACGTCACCGGATCATGGCTTCCGACTCCATACAGCAGGCTGTCGAGCAGCCGCGACAGGGCCATCGCCGCCGCCACGCTGACGGCCAGTCCCAGGCTCAGGGGCAGCAGCGCGCCACGTACGATCACGGAAACCACCTGCCGGGGCCCAGCGCCCAGTGCCATGCGGATTCCCACTTCGCGCGCGCGCAGCGTCGTGGTGTAGGCCACCACGCTGTACACTCCCGCCGAGGTCAGCAGCACCGCCAGCACGCCCAGCACCGTGAAGATCCACGCGGAAAAGCGCGGCCGCCAGATGGAATCCGCGATCACGTCGTCCATCGTTTCCACCTTCACGACCGGCTGGTTCGGATCCACCGCCCACACTTCCTTCTGCAGCGCGGCGGCAACGGAAAGCGGGTCCCCCGGCGTCCGCACTACAATCGTCGCCATGAACGCGGCAAATACGAACTGGCGGATCGGCAGGTAGATCTCGCCTCTCGCCGGAACATCATATCGCGCCTGCGACGTGTCCTTTACGACGCCCACGACCGTCGTTCCCGGGCGGCCGGATTCTCCAGGAAGCGGCAACCCCAGCGGGCTCCGGTTCGCGAACAGTTGCCGCGCCAGGTACTGGTTGATGATCGCCACAGCCGGCGACCCCTGCCGATCTTCGTCCGAAAACGCGCGGCCTGCGAGCAGCGGAATCCCCATCGCGGCGAAATATCCGGGGCTGACGGTCCGCGCAGACGTCCCGTCCGGCACTGGTAACGCAAGCGAGGTGTTGACTCCCGACAGCGGCAGATTGTTCACGATTCCGACGGCCTGGATTCCCGGCGTCTTCGCTACCCGCTCCAGCAGTTCGTGAAAATATGCGATCTGCCGCTGCCGGGTGTCGTACTTGCCGGTTGGCCTCGGCTGCGTGAGCGTGCCCACCGGCACTCGCAGCGTCAGGACGTGGTCCGGACGGAAGCCGTGGTCTTCCTGCTCCAGCCGGATCAGGCTGCGAATCATCAGGCCCGAACCTACCATCAACAGGAAAGCGAACGCCGCCTCGCAGGCGATCAGCGCCGAAAACAGGCGCGTCGATCCCCGGCGGCCGGCCCCGGCCGTCCCGCCGCGCAACACCGCTTGCAGATCGGTCCTGGCCGCGAGCAGCACCGGCGCGATGCCGCACAACACCGCCAGCAGAAGACAGAGCGCCGTACTGAACAGCAGCACTCTTCCATTCAGCCCCACCCTTTGCAGATGAGGCAGCACGATGGGCAGGGCCGCCAGCCGGCTCAGCAGAAAGCGCAGCAGGAAGTGCGCCAAGGCAATACCGCTCGCGCTGCCGAGTAGTGACAGCAGCAGGCTCTCGGCCAGCAGTTGACGCGCTATCCGCCAGAATCCCGCGCCCAGCGACGCGCGGATGGCGATCTCCCTCTGACGTTCGACGGCGCGGCTCAGCAGAAGACCGCCGGCGTCCGCGGCGGCGATCAGCAGCACCAGTCCCACCGCGGCGAGCACCAGGACCAGCGTCAGCTCGTAGTTTCGATCCGGCGTTTCGGCCCAGCGCGAAACCTCGAATCGCAGCCCCGCTTTCTGCTGCGGGTCTTCCCGCTCGATCTGTTGCGCCACCACCGCAAGCGCGCTTTGCGCGCGTGCCGCCGAGACTCCGGGCCGGAGCAGTGCCGCCACGGAAAACCAGGGTGTGGTCGGGACGACCCGCAGCGGCGTCCAGAGCTCGATATTGGGATACTCGAACTCGAATTCGGGCGGCATCACTCCGGCGATCGTGTAGGCCGTGTCCGATATCGTGATCGAGCGCCCGACCACTGCCGGATCGCCATGAAAGCGCCGCTGCCACAACCGGTCGCTGAGCACGGTGACGTTCGCGGCGCCCGGATCGTCGTCCGACGCCACCAGAGTCCGGCCGAGGCGCGCCCGCACGCCCAACAACGGAAAGAGAGCGCCCGACGTGCGCATTGCGATCACCTGGTCGGGCTCCCCGCCGCCGGTGAGCGTGACCCAGTCTTTGAGATAAGGCACGGTCTCTTCGAAGAGGTCCGTGCGATCCCGCCACCGCAGGTAATCGGTGGCCGGGATCGGGGACTGCGGCCGCTTCGTGCTGGTCTCCGTCACGCGCACCAGCCGCAGCGAGGATTCATAAGGGAGCGGCCGCAGCAGGACGGCGTCGACAATGCTGAACACCGCCGTATTGGCCCCGATCCCCAGCGCCAGAATTGCCGTCACCACCGCGGCGAAGAGAGGATTCCTGCGCAGCCACCGCCAGACCCACAGCAGATCTTTCGACATACTAACGAATTAGTATACACGCCGGTCACGTCTGAGGAATCGCCGGCTCCGCGGACTGCGATCGAGGCTTGGCCCGATCCCCGGCGCCGCCCTGCGATAGAATGCTCCTGACTTCGGTTTTTTGCTGTTCGAAGGTCACCAGAGCACCCATGAACCGCAGATCCTTTCTCGAAACCCTCTCGGCCGGCACTTCGGCGTCGCTGGCCTACGGCTTGCAACAGTCCGGACCGGCGCCGGCGGGCCACCATGTCGCCGAGCCCGCTCCGCCTTCCCGTCCCAATGTGATTTGGGTCTTCGGCGACCAGTTCCGTGCGCAGGCGCTCGGCTTCAACGGCGATCCTAACGCGCGCACTCCGAATCTCGATCGCGCGGCAGTAAATGGGGTGACCTTCACCAGCAACGTGTCCGGCTTCCCCCTGTGCTGCCCCTTCCGCGGCTCGCTGCTGGCCAGCCGCTATCCGCACCACTGCGTGCCGGGGCACGAGTACCCGCTGCCGGCCGGCCAGAAAACCATCGCCGACGTTTTTAATGCCAACGGCTACCACACGGCCTATTTCGGCAAGTGGCATCTCGGAGGCTGGCACGAACGCAATGGCCGCGCCGCTTTTTTCATCACCGACCCCGACCGCCGCGGAGGTTTCGAGAACTGGACCGGCTACGAGAACAACAACAGCCAGTGGGACTGCTGGGTTCATGGCGGCCGCGGCAAGGACGCTTTTCACTACCGGCTGCCCGGCTATGAGACGGACGCTCTCTCCAACCTTCTGATCGCCTACCTGAAAGACCGCGCGGCCGAACGGAAGCGGGGAGACGCAAAGCCCTTCTTTGCGGCGCTCAGCGTCCAGCCGCCGCATGACCCCTACGTCGCGCCGGAGCGCTTCATGGCCAACTACAACCCGCAGCGGCTTTCCCTGCGGCCCAATGTCGCGCACTCCGTCCCCATCGAACAACGCGCGCGCCGCGAGCTGGCAGGCTATTACGCCATGATCGAGAATCTCGACTGGAACTACGGCCGGATCGTCAGCACGCTCGAGGAAACCGGCGACCTGGCCAACACCCACATTCTCTTTTTCGCCGACCACGGCGACATGCACGGATCGCAGGGCATGTTCCGCAAGACCAACCCCTACGAGGAATCCATACACACGCCCATGATCATCTCCGGCGGCGTTCCCCGCTACCAGGGTTGGAAGAACGGACGGCTGCCGGTGCTCGCGAACCACGTCGACATCGCGCCCACGACGCTCGGCCTGTGCGGCATTCCCAAGCCGGATTGGATGGAAGGCGTGGACCTGTCGCATCACCGCATCGACCGGCCCGCCGCGGCGCCGGACCCGGATTCGGCGTACCTGCAAAACGTGATTCCGACCGGGCACGGCGACAGCATCAACACGCCCTACCGCGGCATCGTGACGCGCGACGGCTGGAAGTACTGTTGTTTCGAGAATCGATCGTGGCTGCTGTTCAATCTGAACGAGGACCCGTTCGAAGAGGCCAATCTCGCCTATAACAACGCCTACCGCGCGCAGCGAGACCGCCTGATCCGGCGCTTGCGGCAGTGGGTGGCAGATACCGGCGATCAGTTCGCGATCCCGGAGGACTGAGCGCCCCTCGGCCCCTCACTCACGCGCGCCAGCCGTGCGGAGGCTGTCGTACACTGGTCGGAGAAGCAAGGTCGAGGTTGCCCAGACCTTGTTGCCGCAGATAACTCGGAGTACTGCGATGCTGGAGACTAGCTATTCAGTCCAAGGCAAGTTGATTGTCCTCACAGCCCCGCTGACGGAGACCATCGACCATGCCGGTTACTTCATCCAAATGGCTTTGGCATCCCTGCCTCAGCGCATGGAACGCGTCATCAATCAAAAGTATCCAAAGTGGCGGGAGTTGGAGCGGAATGAGGATGGCTCTGCTCGCTACATGCCGGCGGGCGTGAGGCTGGTGGAGGCGTCGATCCTGCGGCACTATCCCGCCGAGGATGTGGTCTGCTGCTATCCCGACGATCTGCCGAAGTTCATCGGAGCCCGCACGCGGGTCATCGGTGTGTCGACGCACAACCCGCTGGGAGTGACGTTCGCGGCCGGCGTATACGCCTCGATTTTCGGCTCCTCGCGCGAGCCGATCAATTCGCATTATGCCCGCCGGTTGTTCGAGGTGCTCAAGCAAAGCGTGTACCGCCCGACTTTCAAGGTGATCGTCGGCGGTTCGGGCGGCTGGCAAATTTCACAGACCGATAGCTTCGACGATCTCAGTGTGGACTGTGTGGTGGAGGGCCGCAGCGAATCCGAAGAGGCGCTCGACCTGTTTCGCCGGGCGATCCGCGGAGAGAGCCTGCCGCGATTCGTGCAGGTCAGCCACCCTACGGAGCGGGACGAACTGTTGACGCCCCGCAAGCGGACCACTTTCGGCGTTGTCGAGATGACCACCGGGTGCGGCCGCCGCTGCAACTTCTGCCTTCCGGACCTCAACCCGCAGATCGACTTTCCGAAAGCGAAGATTATGGAGGCGGTGGGCGCCAACGTGCGCGAAGGCAACAGCCAGATCTCGCTTGCCACTGAAGACATGTTCATTTGGGGGCAGGTGCACACGGGCGTCCCGTTCTATTTTCCGAACCGCGAAGCGCTATTGGATCTGTATCGCGACGTGGTCGGCACGCCGGGAGTCCGGCATCACCTCTTGAGCCATTGCACGATGGCGCCCTCGGTGGTGGATCCGAAACTCATCGAGCAGTTGTCCGCGGTGCTTCTCGACAAGAGCCCGGTGAAACTGCCGGCGGTGAGCACACATCCCGAGGGACGCATCCTCTCGCCGCTGATCGGCATGGAGACGGCATCGGTCGCTATGGCGAAGCAGATCATGCCGGGCAAGGCGGTGCCATTCCCGATTGAGGAATGGCCGAGCGTGCTGATCCAGGGGCTGACCATTCTCAATCGCAACAACTGGTTTCCCGTGATGACGCTGATGGTGGGCAATCCGGGCGAAACGGATGCGGACTGCAAAGCCACCCTCGATCTGCTCTACGAAGTGGAGCGCCGGGGCCTGTTTGCGTTCTTCGTGCCCTCGATTTTCACACCCCTGCACGACACCCGGCTCGCGGAAAAGCAGGGCGTCCAGGAGAGCAGGGAACTGACCCGCCTCCAGTGGCAGATCATGATGAAGTGCTGGAAGCTGAGCCTGAGGCCTGCGCTGCACAGTTGGTGGGGTCCCATGGCCTGGCGGGCCGGGGCACTGTTCATCTGGCTCTGGAAACTGCGGAAGATGAACGGCCCTAATTTCACCTGGCCGCTGCTGCTGTTCGCCAGCGCTCTTCCGGAATGGCTGATGGCCGGGTTGGGGAAGATCTACCGGGGACAGCCGCTGCAGGTGAAGAGCCGCAAAGAACTGCTTGCCACGATCAAGCGGCCGCACTGGAAGCACCTCAGGCCCGATAACGGCGATCTCCCCGACGGATGGGAGGCGGCGTCCGGAGGGGATCAGTCGGCCCCACCCCTGCGAGTCCTGTCTTGAGCGGACCGTGACCCACCAGGCACGCCGGGCTTCGCTATCCTGGTCGTAATGCACCGGATTGCTGTCGCCTTACTTGCTATTGCCTGTCCCGTCCTGCTTACGTCCTTTGCCGGGCCGGACGGTTCCGACTGGCCCGTCTACGGTCACGACGCGGGCGGCCAGCGCTACTCGCCGCTCTCCGCTATCAACCGCCGCAACGTCGCTTCGCTGCACGTGGCGTGGACCTTTCGCACCGGAGACGCCTACGCACCTCCCCACGGGAGGCCCACCGCCTTCGAATCCACCCCGCTCTATATCGGCGGGACCCTCTACCTCACCACGCCGCTGGGGCGCCTCATTGCCCTCGACCCGGTCACGGGGAAGGAGCGCTGGTCTTACGACGGCAAGGTCCCCAAAGACGCCGGCTTCGGCGATTTCGCCAGCCGCGGCGCCGCCGCCTGGAAGCCCTCGTCCGGCGCGATGCGCCTCTTCCTCGCCACCCTCGATGGCCGGCTGGTGGCGCTCGACGCGGCTACCGGCAAGCCCTGCGCCGATTTCGGCGACAACGGCATCGTCAACCTGCGCGTAGGCTTGCGCATTCCACCAGACCCCAAGCGGTTCGCCGATTACGAAGAGACTTCGCCGCCCGCCGTGGTGGGCAACACGGTAATCGTCGGCTCGGGCATCGCCGACAACAACAAGACCGACCAGCCATCCGGTGAGGTCCGCGGCTTCGACACGCGCACCGGCAAACTGAAATGGTCGTGGGACCCCATCCCGCAGTTGCCCAAGACCGGAGCGGCCAACGCCTGGTCCGTGATTGTCGCCGATCCCGCGCGCAACCTGGTCTTCGTGCCCACCGGCAGCGCCAGCCCCGACTACTACGGCGGCGAACGGCGCGGCGACAACCGCTATGCGGATTCCGTGGTGGCGCTGCGCGCCGATACGGGCAAGCTCGTCTGGGGCTTTCAGACGGTCCACCACGACCTTTGGGATTACGATGTGGCGTCTCCACCCGTGCTCTTCGACGTGCGCCGCAACGGCCGCACCATTCCGGCTGTCGGCGTCGGCTCGAAGACGGGGCACTTCTTTATCCTCGATCGCGAAACGGGCAAGCCGATTTTCGGAGTGGAAGAGCGGCCCGTACCCAAGAGCGACGTGCCGGGCGAGGATGCATCGCCCACGCAGCCGTTTCCGCTCGCGCCCCCGCCGCTAGCGCAGGAACGAATCGACCCCTCGAAGATCCAGGCTTCCGAATCCGACCGGAAATGGTGCATCGACCACATCGCGGGCCTTCGCTCCGACGGCATCTTCACTCCGCCCAGCATCCGGGGATCGTTCATCGTTCCGGGTAATATCGGCGGCATGGCGTGGGGCGGCGCGGCGTTCGATCCGAACAGCCGGCTGATCATTATCCCCATCAACAATCTGGCTGCCGAGGTCCGGCTCATCCCGCGCGCCGATTTCGACCGCGAGGAAAAGGCTGGTAGCGGCCGCAATGTCGTCGGCAATTGGGAATTCGCCCGCCAGCTCGGCACGCCCTACGGCATGGCGCGCCGCTTCCTGCTCGCGCCCGGAGGAGCGCCGTGTACCCCGCCTCCATTCGGTACGCTGAACGCGATCGACGCCGATACGGCCGAGATCCGCTGGAGCGTCCCGCTCGGCCAGTTCCCGGCGCTCGGCGGAGGCTCCCCCGCGCCGCCTTCGTTCGGCTCCATCTCGCTGGGCGGCCCGATGGTCACCGCCGGCGGCCTGGTGTTCATGGCGGGGACGATCGATGCCGCCCTGCGCGCCTTCGACGTCTCCACCGGAAAAGAAC
This sequence comes from Bryobacterales bacterium, assembly GCA_963778675.1. GTDB lineage: Bacteria > Acidobacteriota > Terriglobia > Bryobacterales > Bryobacteraceae > CAWCDJ01. Next base: position 171,213 of record CAVZVI010000011.1, on the reverse strand, counting down.
TTTGGAAGGCCACGCTGCCCACCAGCGCCCGTTCGATGCCCATGACTTTCCGGGCGCCGAACGGCCGCCAGTTTGTGGTGGTTTCCGCCGGCGGCCACGGCATCCCCGGAGGCCCGCCCCTGGGGGACTATGTGATCGCGTTTTCGCTTTGATCAGCCCAGCTGTTCACTGAGCCGCGCCGCCTGCGTCAACAGGTAATTTCGCTCCGGGATGCTGGTAGTGCGGCCGGCCGCGATCCGGTAATGTTCGACGGCGGCCCGATGGTCTCCTGCCTGCTCCAGCAGGTGGGCGCGGACGGCATCGAGTCGATGATGGCCCGCCAGCCGTCCACCGGCGTCGAGGGCGTCCAGCAGCTTCAGCCCCTCAGACGGCCCGTGGACCATGGCAGTGGCGATGGCATGATTCAGCAGCACCATGGGATTGTCCGACATCCGTTTCAGCAGCCCGTACAGCTCCAGAATCTGCGGCCAGTCGGTGTCTTCCGCCCGCGGCGCTTCGTCATGAACGGCGGCAATGGCCGCCTGCAACTGGTACGACCCGATCGACCCTTTGGAAAGCGTCGCGGTGAGGAGTGCGATGCCCTCGGAAATCTGCGCGCGGTCCCATAGAGTTCGATCCTGTTGCGTGAGCGGAATCAACTCGCCGTCCGGCCCGGTTCGTGCGGCATGGCGCGCCTCGGTGAGCAGCATGAGCGCCAGTAGCCCCGCGACCTCGGTATCGTCGGGCAGCAAGGTGCGAACGGCCCGTGTCAGCCGGATCGCCTCCTGCGACAGGTCGCTTCGCCGCAGCAGCGGCCCGCCGCTGCTGGTGTAGCCTTCGTTGAAGATCAGGTAGAGCACGTGCAGCACGAGGCGCAGCCGCTCGGCCCGCTCCTGGCCGGTGGGCAGGCGGAACGGCACGCCGGAGCTCCTGATGCTCTGCTTGGCCCGGCTGATCCGCTGCGCCATGGTCGCCTCGGGCACCAGGAACGCGCTGGCGATTTCAGCCGTGGTCAAGCCGCCCACCGCCCGCAACGTCAGCGCAATGGCGGATGAAGCGGTCAGGGCCGGATGGCAGCACATGAAGATCAGGATCAGGGTGTCGTCCTGCTCCGGGTCGAGTTCCATGCCGACCGGAGGCGCCACCATGCCGGACTCCATGGCGGCGGTGGTTTCCCGGCGCCGCCGCGCCGCTTCGCTTCGCAGGTGGTCGGTCATGCGCCGGGAAGCGACCTGGATCAGCCAGCCCCGGGGATTGTCGGGAAGGCCTTCCCGGGGCCATTGGGTGGCCGCCGCAAGCAGGGCCTCCTGAACGGCGTCTTCCGCGGCTGCGAAATCATGGTACCGGCGGACCACCGCACCGAGCACCTGCGGCGCGAACTCGCGCAACCAGTGCTCGGAAGAAAGGTCCGCCGGACCCGGCGTCATACCAGGTCTTCAGGCGGCCCGCTCATCACCTGCCGCACTTCGATGGGCATGTTCATCGGAGCACCGCCTTGTCCCGGCGCCGCGGAGGCGCGCGCAGCGATCTGATAGGCCTGCTCGGCAGTCTCGACGTCGATGATCCAATAGCCGGCGAGATACTCTTTGGCCTCCGGGAAGACGCCATCCGTGACCGGCGCGCCGTCCTTGCCGGCGCGCACCAGTTTGGCCTCCTGCGGGCTGGCCAGCCCCTCGGCGGACACCAGTTCTCCGGATTCACGCAGCGCCTTGTTGAAACTGAGCATGAAGGCGATGTGCGCCTGGATGTCCTTCTGCTGCCAGGCCCCAAACGACTCATACCCCGTTTTCGGGCAGTTCATCATCAGAATGTATTTCATGTTCCGTGCTCCTTTCGATTCTCGCGCCGTTTTCGAGCGCTTTCCTGAGGTAGTCGGAGCACGCAGGGCATTCTCGACATCACCTCTTCGGAACCGAGATGGTCATGTTCCGGTACCGCATCCCGCCGGTGTGGTCTCCCTGAATATAGAAAGGCCCCGGCTCGGCTTCGTGGCTGTCGAGCGCGCCGCCGGTGGGTCCGGGAATCTCCTGGTCATTGATCGCGATCACGCCGTTTCGAAGAAGCGTCAGCCGTCGCCCGACCAGCGTAATATCGAAGCTCTCCCACTTCCCCGGAGTCCGCGGGAACTCCGCGGTGGTCGGGACGAAGCTGTAGATGGCGCCCATACGGTGGAACCGGTCTTCCGTTCCCACCGGCTCGTATTCCACCTGGACCTCGTACCGGCCGCGCAGATAGATCCCGCTGTTGCCTCCCTCCGGGCAGTTGAATTCGACGTGCAGCTTGAAATCGTCGAAGGTGCGGGTGGTGCGGATGTTGGCGCCGTGCGACTGGTTCAGCAGGTCGCCCCCTTCCGCGACCCAGTGGTTCGGCGCGCTGCCCATGGGCTCCCAGCCGGTAAGGTCTTTGCCGTTGAAAATGGGTTCCGGATCGGTCCATGCTTTGGGCATCGGGCGGTCCAACTTGGGGGCCCGAACGCCGGCCAGGTGGGCCTGCACGTTCCCGCCGCGCTTCACCGTACCCGTGAAGCGGCCGTCCGCGGCCGTAAGCTCCCACGTGACTTGGCCCATCGTCACCGTGAGCCGGTTGCCCTCGGCTTTGACGTCCTGCCGGTGGCTGGCGCCGCCCGCGCGCGGCTGGATGAATGCATCGAGGTGTCCGTCTTTTTCGGTCAGCTCCATCCAATCCGGATAGCTGTCGCGCGGCGTCGTCACCGTGATGTCCCAGCGACCCAGAAACGGATTCTCCGACCCTTGCGCGGGCAGAATGGCTGCGGCGGCAATCAGCACGAATAGTGGTTTCATAGACAGGAATAGTTTACCCGAAACGGCTCACGGCCAACGTTCTTGCGACGTCATAATGAAAGAGATGCGGCTTGCGCTCACTGCCTTGCTGCTGGCCGGCGCCGCGCCCGGCCAGGTCATTCTGGATCCGGCACGGCTCGCGCCTTCGCTCCGCGATTTCGACGAGCGGCCCTGGGCAAACTCACTGCAATGCCATGTGGTGCCGCTCCGCCCGGCCCTCGATTTCAGCTTCCGTTTCCAGACCGGCTACGTGGTTCGGGTGCCCATGAATCAATACGAGGGCGCCGGGCACCGGTGGGCGATCATCACCCGCATTACATCCGAACCCGATGGCGCTCCCGTCTACCTCGGTACGCGCTACCGGCTACCCAATGTTCCCCGAACCGATATCGAACTGGAGGTCGGCGGCGGCTTTCTGGTGGGCGAAGGGGCGTACCGCGTGCAGTGGAAACTGCATGACGACAGCGGCCGCACCTGCCAGGCCGCCTGGACCATCGAAGCCAGGCTCAGCCGCCGCGACCGCAGCGTCAAGCTCGCCATCGCCCCGCACACCGTCCGGCAGTTTTCGCTCGTCCGCCTACCCTCGGACCAGCCGGTGACGGACGACGCCCGGCCCTTCCCCGTCACCATCCTGCTGCACGCCGCCCCCGTTTCCCCGCGCCGCACGTGGCTGAACGCGCGCGACCGCGTGATGCTGCTCGGATTGCTCTCGGCCCTTATGGAGCGTCTGCCCGCCCGTTCCGTGCGCCTGGTGGTCTTCAGCCTCGACCAGCAGAAGGAGATCTATCGCCGCGATCATTTCGTTCCACTCAACATCGAAGACGTCTCTCGCGCCCTGGACGAGTTGGAACTCGGGAAAGTCGATGTGAAGGTGCTCGAGAACCGCCGCGGCCATGTGGACCTGCTCGCCAACCTGATCCATCGCGAGTTCACCGCGCCGGACCCCTCGGAGGTCGTCCTGTTCCTCGGCCCGGAGTGCCGCTTTCTCGAGAAACCTTCGGGCGCCGACCTGGAAAGGCCTGCCGGAGCCGGGCCGCAGTTTTTCTACCTCGAATACAAGCCGGTGTTCCGCGCCATGCAGGCCAGCCTGCCGGATTCGATCGCGGGGGCCACGGGCAGGCTCAAAGGGAAGACGCTGCTCATCCGGACCCCCGCCGAATTCGCGAAGGCGATCGATCAGGTGGAGCGGAAAGCCGGCTCGAATTAGCCTCCTGCTCCCCGCTGTTCACGCCTTGCGCATTCCTTCCAGCGCGCAACGCCAGGGCCGGGCGCTACTTTGTGTTGGCGGGAAGGTGGGCCGCAAGCTCCGCCAGCGCGGCATCGCTCACCGGACCGTGGAAGCGCCAGAGAATGGCGCCGCCGCTGCCGAGCAGGATCACATAAGCGTCATCCGGCGTTGCGAACTGCGCGGCCTGCTTCAACTCTTTCTCGTGCTTGAACAGGAGCAGGAAGCGGTCGCGTTCGGCCTCCGGCACGCCGCCGCGGATGCCGTGAGTCGCCATACCGCGCACCAGTCGCGGCACGTCCTCGAGCGCCGCCACGGAGAAAACCATCACCGGTCCCGGCTTGGGATACGCGTGGTTCAGCTTCTCGCTCCACGGCTTGGTCTCTTTTTGAGAGGCGTGTGTGAAGCCGATGACTAATATGGCGGTATGACCCGCGGCCGCGTCCGGCAGCGTCACAGTTTGCCCCGGCAGGTTCTCGAAGGCCAGCCGAGGAAACTGCTCCGCCAGCGCGGCGGCGCAGAACAAGGAAACCAGTACAACCGCCTTCATAACCCGACCTCCATTCCCAGCCCCGCTTCTCTCGCCCTGCGGTACGCAACGTCCGCGGCTACCAGGTCTTCCACCGCCAGGCCCAGCGATTTGAAGAGGGTGACTTCGCCGTCGCTGGTGCGTCCCGGCTTGCGGCCGCAGACGATCTCGCCCAGCTCCGCGGCCACGTGAGCGGCCGTAAAGCGGCCCTCTTCGATCGGCCGCACGATGTCGCCCGATTCCTGCAGGGCGGCCGCCCGCGAATCCACTACCAGGTGCGCCCGCTCGACCAGGGCCGGGTCGAGCTCCTGCTGGGTGGGCCGGCACGCCCCGATCGCAATCACGTGGGCTCCATTCTTCACCCAGCGGCTGTCGACGGCCGGCGCCGGCGAATTGGTGGCAACCACCACGACATCGGCATCGCGAACGGCGGCCTCCGCGCTTTCCGCCGCGCATACCGTCCGCGGCGCGCTTTCCACGAATCTCCGCAGGTGTTCCGCCGTGGGGCTCCAGGCGCGGATCTCCGCCAGGCCGCGCATCGCCGGCAGGGCTTCCAGGTGGCTGCGCGCCTGTACGCCCGAGCCGAGAATCGCCAGAACCCGCGCGTCGCGCCGCGCCAGGTGGCGCACCGAAACGGCCGAGGCTGCGGCTGTTCGCACTTGGGTAATGTAACGGCCGTCCATCACCGCCGCCAGTTCGCCGGTCTGCGCATCGAATAGCGAGATCGACGCAAGATGCGTGTGCTGCCCGCGGGCGGCATTGGCGGGTACGACGCTGACCAGCTTCGCGCCGAGAATCGAGCGCCCGGCGTAAAGGGCGGGCATCACCGCGAAAAACGACTGGGGGCCGATCTCGAGCGCCGTCCGGACGGGCTGCAGCACATCGCCCGATGAGAAGGCGGCCAGGGCGGATTCCATGGCGTCGATCAGTTCCAGCGGAGAAAGCACCGAGCGTACATCGGATTCGGTCAGCCAGAGGGGCACTCTTCGCTATTGTACCGGCGGCGCGCCGGGCGGAGTATTATAGGGGGAAATGACTGGGATGCCGCGAACGATCTTCCGTGTGGCCGTGCCGCTTCTGCTGGCGGCGTGTTCCTGGGCCGCAGCCCCGCGATTCGGGCTCCACGATACCCAGGGAGCCGAACATACGCCCGCCGAGTGGAACGGCAAGAAAGCCGTCCTTCTGTTCTTCGTGACTACCGATTGCCCGGTAGCCAACAGCTACGTTCCCGAAATGAACCGGATTCACGACGCTTATGCCTCGCGCGGAGTGCTTGTGTGGGCCGTGCAGGCCGACCCGACCGTGCCGGAGCGCGACGTCGTCCGGTATGCCGGCGATTATCACTACGGTTTTCCGCTGGTGCTCGATCCGCGCCAGTCGCTGGTGACGATGGCGGGAGCCACCATCACGCCGCAGGCCGCCGTGCTCTCGCCCGAGGGCAAGGTGCTCTATCTGGGACGGATCGATAATCGCGTGGCCGATTTCGGCAAACAGCGCTTCCAGGCTACCGTGGCGGATTTGCGCAATGCGCTCGACGAAGTTCTCGCCGGCAAACCGGTGGAGCATCCCTTCACCAAGTCGATCGGTTGCGCGATCAACCGCGTGAAGCCGTGAAGGGCTAGTTCCGGGGCGGACCCATTCGCACCCGCGGAGCGTCCGTTACGGTATAGTCCGAGGGCACTTCGAAGAGCGCGGCCGCCGGCTCCGCCCGGTTGATGTTCGTGAGCTGCACCACTGTGTCGCCGCTACGGGGATCCGAGCGCTTGGAAAGCACCACCGTCTGCAAATCCGGCGAGTACCAGGTTTCCGTGACAATCTGCAGGGGTTGATCGTTGCCGATCCGGCCCGCCGGAATGGTCAGAGTCGTTCGCGTGCCATTGGCCGAAACCCCCTCGATGATCTGGGTCCCGAGGGACTCGGTCTTCAGATTGGGGTTGGCGGCCCGGGCTGCGCGCCCCTGCATCATGCTGCGATTCGCTCCCCTGCCGGCTCCTCGCCCCATGCCGCCGCCCCGGCGCATGGAGGCGGACCGCGTTGCAGTGTGGTCGCTGGGACTCAGGGCGTAGTTCAACCCGGCCACCGGGTCGTTAATAAATACGACACGAGGCAGGTTCGAATTGGGCGCCAGACCGTTGAGGTTGTTCAGCTCCTGTTCGCGCCTGGTGCGGCCCGCCGAATCGCGGTAAACCTTGATCGTGTTGGTCTGATGGATGCGATTGCCGCCCGCCAGGGTCTGCGTAGTATCGGTCACGATCTCCGCCGAGTACGGAGCGTTTGTCACCACGCGGCCCGGCATTCCGGCCTCCGCGCCAAGAAAACGGGCACCGCCCATCCCGCCCCGGAATCGCGGCGGCGGCTGCTGCGCAAGGCCGGCGGCCGCGAAGACTAAAGACCCAGCAAGCACGATTCGAATCAACATGATCCATCTCCTGTTCGTAAGTGACTACTCATCCACAAAACGCACTGCCCGGGCCATGCCGTCGGGCCCCAGAACTACGTCCGCTTCGACCCTTTCGGAGGTCTGGTCGGCGCTCACCGGGTAGCCGAGCGCAATCATCGAGGAACGTGGCAGTTCCAGCCGCACCATGTTCACTTCTTCATCCGGGGTGATCTGCGCCGCGTTGGGCAGCGCGATGAAACCGTCTTCGGCGGCGGTTTCCGGATCGGCCCAATCCGGCGCCTCAGCGGCCGCCAATTGTACCGCCGAGCGGGCCGGGTGCCGGCTGGGGCTTACCTGGGGCTGGCGGTCGCGGACCAGGAACAGTGCCAGGGCGACTACCACGGCAGCCGCCGAGGCCCACGCGATTACCGGCGGCCATCCGGGGCCGGACCGGCGGACCGGCATGCCCGCGTTGCTCCGAAACGCCGCGAGCAGCCGGGATTCCACGCGGGCTGGAGCCGCCAGGCCATCCCAGTCACGGGAAAGTGCCCGGAATCCCTCGGCCAGCCGGCGACGGTCTCCGGCCAGGGCCGAACAGCGCAGGCAGGCGGCAGCATGGCGCGTCTGCTCCTCGTCCAGCAATTCCAGCCGGTCGGACAATGATCGGGAAAACTCTTCGCAGTTCATATCACACACCGTATTGGCTTCAGGGTTCCCACCGCGGACCGCGCACCGCGTTCCTGGTGCAGCTTCTCGAGCAGCAGGGCGCGGGCGCGGTGCAGCCGCGACCGGATCGTGCCGATCGGGCACTCCAACGCCTGCGCGGCGTCCGCGTAATCGAGCTCTTCCAGGTCGCAGAGGATCACCACTTCCCGATACCGCCTGGGGAGGGCCAGAACGGCACGCCGCAATGCCTCGACCCCCTCCCGGCGCGTGAGGTCCTCGAGGGGGTCCTCAGCGACCGTCGCGGCTGCCGCCAGCTCCTCTTCGCGCTCCGAGCCCAGGGCGACATCGAACCGGCCCCGCTCCAGGTGCCGCGACACCAGCTTGCGCGCAATTCCGAACAGATAGCTGGAAAGCGACCCCCGGCTCGCGTCGTACCCGGCGTTGTCCCGAATCAACGCCAGAAAGACGTCCTGGGTGATATCCTCGGCGGCACTTGACGAACCGGCCATGTGGAGTGCAAAACGATAGATGGCGCCCTGCCGTTGATGGTAGAGGTCCAAAAATGCCTCTTCATCGCCGCACTGGATGCGCGAAAAGAGGTCATCGTCACTCTGCTCCGGGAGGTGGCGGTTCATTGGGTCCCGGTACTTAATTGCCGGTTTTTGGGGTGAAAGTTCCATAAATAGTTATCCTGCCTCAGGTGTCTACCTCTGTGCCGGATCACGAAGACAGCGTAACAATACGTATTCAGTCATGGATTTACAGTAGGGGAAGCCCTGGAGTTCGGGGTTAGCATGGGAAGTGCTTACGAACGGATAAAACATGTCGCCTGGGAAAGACAGTGAAGAATTAAGCATTTTGCGCACCAAGCTTGCCGAGATGGAAGCTGAGCTCATGCGCCGTAGAGCGCAGGAGCGCGACGGTGACACCCAGTTTCGCCTTTTGACGGACGCAGCGCCTTTCATGGTATGGATGTGCGGCGGAGACGCGCTGCGCACCTACTTCAATAAGGCGTGGCTGGATTTTCGCGGCCGCGGCCTCGAGGAGGAACTCGGGAACGGCTGGATCGAGGGCGTTCAACCGGATGACCGGGAACAATGCCTGGAGACCTACCTGAAGTCCTTCGGCCAACGCCAACCTTATCGTGTGCAGTACCGCCTGCAGCGCGCCGCGGGAGAATACTGCTGGATCGAAGAATCGGGCGTCCCCCGCCACAATCCGGACGGAGAGTTTGCCGGGTACATCGGGATTGCGCACGACCTTGCCGACCGGCGGAGAATGGGGTTCCGGCCCGACGAGGAAGCGGTCCGGCTGGTTTTCGCTCTCACCGAGCGGGAGCGGCAAGTCCTGGTGTTGATCGCGGGCGGCAAATCGACCAAGGAAGCCGCCGCCGCTTTGGGCATCAGCTACAAGACGGCCGACTCGCACCGTAGCCGCATCCTCGAGAAACTGGGGGTCCACGAGACCGCCAGCATGGTTCGCTACGCGATCCGGGCGGGCCTGATCGAAGCGTGAGGCCGGATTCTCCGGCAATGGCTGCCGGTTTGCGGTCTCCGATGCTATCGGTTTGCCTTCCATCGTGTACGCTAGGATAGGCGGTTCGCCCATCCTGCTTCGATGCACACGGCTTTCATCCAACAGGTCATTCAGATGGCGGCTGACAATGTCCGCCGCGACGGCGGGCCGTTCGCCGCATTGGTCGTGAAGGACGGCATTATCATTGCGGCCGGTACCAACCAGGTCACTCGTACCCACGATCCTACCGCCCACGCCGAGATTGTGGCAATTCGCGAAGCTTGCCGCGTTCTGGGCGATTTCCAGCTGACCGGCTGCGACGTCTACTCCTCCTGCGAGCCGTGTCCGATGTGCCTGGGCGCTCTCTACTGGGCCCGCCCGGAGCGGATCTTCTTTGCGGCCACGCACGAAGACGCGGCCGCGGCGGGATTCGACGACCAATTGATTTACAAAGAGATGCTGCGCCCCCTTGTGGAGCGCAACATTCCGACCTTTCACATCTCCCATTCCGACGCCACCCGCCCGTTTGACGAGTGGCGGAACAAAGCCGAAAAGGTCACGTATTAGCGGCTAGAACCCACCGTCGTCCGCCGAAGGTCCGTACATGCCCGGAACCGGCTGGTCCACGAGGCGCAGATAAACACCTAATTGCGCGCGGTGGTGGATCGCGTGATTCATCACGAAGCTGCGAACCACGGCGATCCGCGGCATGGTGAACAGCACCTTTCCGGTCTGCAATAGCGACCAGGGTTGCATGAACGCCTCGTCGCCCGCGCCGGCCAGGGCAGCCCGGCCCTTGGCCACGCCGCGGTCGAAGACTTCCAGGATTTCTTTCTGCGACTTCAGGTCGGGCGGCTGGTAAGGGGGCTGGCCCGCGGGCGCGAAGTCGAACTCGCTCTTTTCGATGGTATCGGCGGTCCATTCCGGGATGGTCGCCAAGTGAGTGGCCAGGTCCTTCATGGTAAAAGACTTGGCATGCGGCTTGAAATCCAGCCGGTTGTCTGGGACGGCCGATAGCATTTTGCGTGTGTTGGCCATCTCCTGGTCGTATTCGGGAAGCAGAAAATCGATAATCGGCATTCAGGGTTCCTCCACGCGAATAATTCGCTTTTTCTTCGCCATCACAGAATAGAATGGGCTGCCGCCGAAAATCAAGGAAAAACTTTGTAACCTCAGTTCGACGATCGATGCCTAGAAAAGCTCGCGGGTTTTCGCGTCGGGCGTCGTCGCGTCCACGGGAGTCAAGCGGTAGCGGTACGAATACGGCTGGTTCCCGTCGATCCGGTACGGTGCCATCGGGTATGCGTTCGGGCTCCAACTGTCGATGCCGCCGGCGCCCATCTCTTTCCAGTCGAGGTTGAGGTAGGTCTCCGGATGCCGCCGCATCTGGAACGTGTAGGCGGCGTTCTCCATTTCGGTCTTGGTATAGTGCCGCGCAGTGACATTCAACGACGGCGCGCCTACCGCCATCAATCCGACGCCGGCCGCGTTGGTGAGCTTCACCCAGCGAACGTCCGTCTTGTTCCCGTTCTCCTGGGGGCGCATGTAGTCTACCCACTCTTTGTCCACCGTGCTGGAATAGACGCCGATGCGTTCGAACTCGCGGTCGATCATGGTCTCTTTCGGGCCTCGCCCGTACCAGGTAATGTTTTCGAGCCCCGGCGCCACGACCAGCTCGTTGCCGAACCGCGGCATCATGGCGACCTTTTCCGCGCCCGGCTTGTAGCTCGATTCCACGACCACGTCGCCCGTGCCGTACACCGTGTAGGTCATGGTGTATTCGCCGCCGACGCCCGGAAGCGCGGCGTTCACGGTGATTTTCGCGGTGCCGTCGTCGATCCGGTCAACGTGTACGTCCTTGATGTCCCAGAGCGGGCCGGCATCTTCCCACAACTTGATGTTGTAGGCTTTATCGGTTTGCGCCCGGCGGCTGAAGACCTTCCAGGCGCCGCGGTCGTTGTTGGTGGGCGCGCGCCAGAAGTCCGGCCGCGGACCGCGTTCGAGTACGGTCACGCCTTTGTAACGATACTGCTCGATCACACCCTCTTTCTTGTCGAAGCGCAGCGAAAACGTCTTGCCGCTGATAGTCGCGTCGTCCGGGTTGTCCTTCATCTCCAGCAGCGCTGATTTCGGCGGGGCGAAACGGGGGGCAGGCGCGGAGACGGGCAGTTTGAACTGGTCCCAGGCGAGTTCGTGTCCCGCCGGAGCCCACGAGGTTGCGTTCTTCAACTTGAAGCTGAAGTTCAGCCAGTACTCGGCACCCGGCTGCGCCTCGATCTTCGGAAGCGCCAGGGTGTAGACCTTCTCTTCGCGCGGCGCGAGGTCGAGCGCGGGCAGTTGTCCACTGGCGATGGTGCGCCCGCCGGCCTTCACCTCCCAGGTGCCTTCGGCATAATCCTTGGGGTTCATGAAGTCGAACCAGTTCTTCACCTTGACGGTGCCGGCCGCGAGATCGACCGGAGTGACGTGCAGGTTGCGATACACGTACTTGAGGGCGTAAAGGCCGGGGTGCGGCACGCGGTCCGCCGAGACCAGTCCGTTATTGTTGAAGTCGTTGTCGTTGCGGACGCCGTTCTTGTCCTCCCACCAGCCTCCGTACGCCAGGAACGTGGTCTTCGAGGTGTTGCTCCGGTATTCGCCGGGCACCGGAACCTTGATGCCCTGATCCACCCAATCCCAGACGAACGCTCCCTGGGCGTTGGTCCCGGAGTAGAAGATGTCCCAGTATTCCTTCAGCCCGCCGTTCGAATTGCCCATCGCGTGGGAGTACTCGCAAAGGATCAGCGGCATATCCGGCCGGGCCGCGGCGAGCTGCTTGACGCGCTCCGGCGTAGGGTACATGAACGAATTGATATCGGCGTTCGATCCGCCGTGCGAGGTGGTGCCTTCGTAGTGGAACGGACGGCCCGGGTCGCGCTGTTTGGTCCAATGGTAGGCGGCCGCGGCGTTCGGCCCGTCGCCCGATTCGTTCCCCATCGACCAGATGACCACCGACGCGTGGTTCTTGTCGCGCTCCACCATTCGCTCGACGCGGTCGAGGTAGGCGGTCTGCCAGGCCGGATCGTTGGTCAGGCGGTTGTGAATGTTGGTGCCGTAGTGATGGCACTCGATGTTCGCTTCGTCCAGCACGTAGATCCCATAGCGGTCGCAGAGGTCATACCAGGCCGGTGTATTCGGATAGTGGGACGTCCGCACGGCATTGACATTGAACTGCTTCATCAGGCGAATGTCGCGCAGCATCGATTCCACCGTGATGTACTTGGCGGTCACCTCGTCGTGCTCGTGCCGGTCGACTCCCTTGATCAAGACCGCCTGCCCATTGATCAGGAAGCGCCCGTTCCTGATCTCCACCCGGCGGAATCCGACGTTCTGCGGAATCACTTCGAGGACCGTGCCGGCCGGGTTCTTCACGGTCAGCAGCAACTTGTAGAGGTAAGGATCTTCGGCGGACCACTTGCGCGGAGCCGTCACCGGAATCGCGAGCTCTTCGCTTACTTCGGATTTTCCACCGGCCTCCACGGTTACCGAAGCCGGCTTTCCCACGGGCTGGCCCGCGGCATCGGACAGCGCCGCGGTGATCGTCACCTTCGATGCCTTCTCCGACGCGTTGGACAGCGCGGTCTTTACCCGCAGCGTGGCATCGCGGTACTGGTCGTCGAGATCCGTGTGGATTTCGAAATCCCTGAGGTGCTGCTCGGGTGTCGCAAACAGATACACATCGCGAAAAATGCCGCTCATCCGCCACATGTCCTGGTCTTCCAGGAACGCGCCGTCGCCGAAACGGTATACCTCCACGGCCAGGAGGTTGCTGCCCGGCTTGAGGTACGGCGTGATGTCGAATTCGGCCGGCGTGCGGCTGTCCTCGTTATAACCGAGCTTTTTCCCGTTCAGCCAGGCATAAAACGCGGAGTCCACACCGTCGAAATGCAGGTAGATCTGCCGCCCATGCCACCCGGCCGGCACTGTGAAGTGCATGCGGTAGCTGCCAACGGGATTGTAGTCGTAGGGCACCTGCGGCGGCTTTTTGGGATCCTGGGGCCAGGGGTAAATAATGTTGGTGTAGATCGGAATGTCGAAGCCGTGCATCTGCCAGCTCGATGGCACAGGGATCGTTCCCCACGAGGCATCGCTGAAATCGGTCCGGTAGAAATCCACCGGCCGCTCCGAGGGGCGGGAAGTGCCATGGAACTTCCAGGCGCCGTTCAAGAGCAAAAACCAGGGGGACTTCGCCCGGTCCCCGGTCCGCGCCAACTCGGCGGATGGATAGACCATCAGGGTGGTGTGGGGCTTCTGGGTTCCCACGTGGACGATCGCCGGGTTGTCCCACTCCGGCTTGTCCGCGGCCAGCGCCGCCAAGCCGATTCCGAGGAGAAGAATAATGGTGCTTCGCATGCTTGTATCCGAAGTAGCGAGCATAGCAGAACTCGCCGGCCGCGTTGAGCGTTAGAGAAATCACATCCCCGCCCCTCGCTAGCTCGGATTGGCTACGCTCGTGCACGTAACAGGTGAGGCAGCGTACGTCGTCTGATAGACATGGGGCAGTCTGCGTGCGGCCAATCGAGATGATCGAACACAAAGAGATCAAAAGCCTGACCCTACCGGCGGAAGAGTATTCGAATGGAAAGCCCGGAGTGCGTGCTGCCCTTCCGCCGGCTCCCAAACGGCGCCGGCACTGGGGGTGGGTCTGGCTTCTGGTTCTCGGCGGCTTGGGCTATGGCGGGTATCGATACTACCAGAACGCGGAACACGCCAAGGCGGCCCAGGAAGCGGCGCAGGCCGCGCGCATGGCGAACCGCTCCGAATCGGTGGCGTCGGCGCAGGCGCATCTCGGCGATATGCCGATCTACCTGCGCGGCCTCGGTACGGTGACGGCCTACAACACCGTCAACGTCAAGACGCGGGTGGATGGCCCGATTATCGCGGTCAACTTCAAAGAAGGTCAGCACGTAACCAACGGCGAACTGCTGGTCGAGATCGATCCGCGCACCTACCAGGCGGCGCTCGACCAGGCCGAAGGCCAGCTTGCCCGCGACCAGGCCCAATTGAATGACGCCCAGGTAAACCTCAAGCGATATCAGGCTCTGTGGGACGCCGGCGTCATCGCCAAGCAGCAGTTCGACACGCAGGGCGCACAGGTCGGGCAGTTCCAGGGAACCATCGAAGCCGATAAGGCAGCCATCGAAACCGCCAGGCTCAACCTCAGCTTCACGAAGATCACCGCGCCGATGGCGGGGCGGATCGGGCTTCGCCAGGTTGACGTGGGCAACATCGTGCATGCCACCGATCAGACGCCGATGGCCGTGATCACGCAGATGCAGCCGATCGCCGTACTCTTCACCATTCCGGCCGACCAGTTGCAGCCCGTGCTGGCCAAGCTGCGCGCCGGAGCGCACCTGCCGGTCGAAGCGTACGACCGCGGCGACCAGTTCAAGATCGCCAGCGGCACGCTCGAGACCGTCGACAACCAGATCGATCCAACCACCGGTACTTCGCGCCTGAAGGCGGTCTTCAGCAACGAAAACGAAGCGCTTTTTCCCGAGCAGTTCGTCAACTGCCGTTTGCTGCTCGAAGTCAAGCACGGCGTGGTCATCGTTCCCGTGGCGGCCGTGCAGCGCGGACCGCAGGGCACCTATGTGTGGTTGATCCGGTCGGACGGCACGGTGGCGATGCGTTCGGTGACCCTGGGAACCTCGGAGGGGGGCAATCAGCAGATCGTCAGCGGCCTCGCGCCGGGCGACCGGGTGGTTACCGACGGGCAGGATAAGCTTCAGGACGGCAGCAAAGTGACGATCCGGCCGGAGGCCGCGCCGGGCGCGCCGGCCAGCGCCCCGGGAAGCCCTGCACAATGAGCCCTTCCAGGCCGTTCATTCTGCGGCCGGTTGCCACCTCCCTGCTGATGACCGGCATTTTGCTGGCGGGGTTCGTGGCCTACCGCCAGTTGCCGGTGTCGGCCCTGCCCGAAGTGGATTACCCGACCATCCAGGTGCTGACGTTTTACCCCGGAGCGAGTCCCGAGGTGATGGCCTCTTCGGTCACCGCGCCACTGGAGCGGCAGTTCGGGCAGGTCCCCGGCTTGAAGCAGATGACCTCGCTGAGTTCCTTCGGCAGTTCCATCGTGGTCCTGCAGTTCGACCTCAACCTGAACATCGACGTGGCGGAGCAGGAAGTCCAGGCAGCCATCAATGCCTCCGGCACCTACTTGCCCGCCGACCTGCCCAACCCGCCGATCTACAGCAAGAGCAACCCGGCGGACGCGCCCGTCATTACCCTGGCTCTGACCTCGAACAGCATGCCGCTGCGCCAGGTGGAGGATTACGCCGATACTACACTGGCCCAGAAGATCTCGCAGCTTCCGGGAGTCGGGCTGGTGACCATCGGCGGCGGCCAGCGCCCGGCCGTGCGGATCCAGGCCAATCCCACGGCGCTCGCGGCGTACGGCATCAGCCTGGAAGACCTGCGGACCGCGCTGGGGCAGGCGAATGTCAACCAGGCTAAAGGGAACCTCGAGAACCGCCGCCAGTCCTTCACCATCGGCGCCAACGACCAGTTGATGACGCCGGACCAGTACGCCTCCATCATCGTCGCTTACCGCAACGGCGGCGCAGTCCGGCTCACCGATGTCGCGAACGTCGTGGAGGGCGCCGAAAACGACCGGCAGGCCGCGTGGATGAACACCACTCCGGCGGTCATCGTCAACATCCAGCGCCAGCCCGGGGCCAACATCATCAGTGTGGTCGACAGCATCGAACGCCTCCTGCCGCAATTGAAGGCCACGCTGCCGCAATCGATCAACGTGCGGGTGCTGACCGACCGCACCACCACCATCCGGGCCTCCGTCAAGGACGTGCAGTTCTCCCTCATGCTGACCATCGCCCTGGTGGTCCTGGTGATCTTCCTGTTCCTGCGCAGCGTTTCGGCCACGATCATCCCGAGCATCGCGGTGCCGCTTTCAATCGTGGGCACGTTCGGCGTGATGTACCTGCTGGGGTACAGCCTGAACAACCTGACCCTGATGGCGCTCACCATTTCCACCGGCTTCGTGGTGGACGACGCCATCGTGATGATCGAGAATATTTCCCGCTTCATCGAGATGGGAGATTCGCCGCTCGAAGCCGCCCTCAAGGGCTCCGAGCAGATCGGCTTCACCATCGTTTCGCTGACGGTTTCGCTCATCGCGGTGCTGATTCCGCTGCTGTTCATGGGCGAGATCGTGGGCCGCCTGTTCCGCGAATTCGCCGTCACGCTGGCGGTCACGATTCTGGTCTCGGCGGTGGTCTCCCTGACCCTCACGCCGATGATGTCGGCGCTGCTGCTGCGCCACACCCCGGAATCGCAGCAGGGCTGGTTCTACCGCGTGTCGGAGCGCTTCTTCGATCGCGTGATCTCGTGGTACGGAACCACGCTGCGCTTTGTTTTGCGGTACCAGCGCACCACGCTGCTGATCACGGCCGCCACCCTGGTGGGCACCATCCTGCTATATATTTACGTCCCTAAGGGTTTCTTTCCGGTGCAGGATACCGGCGTGATCCTGGGGATCTCCGAGGCCAACCAGACCATTTCCTTCTCGGCCATGTCCCAGCGGCAGGAGCAACTGGCCGCCGCGATTCTCAAGGATCCGGACGTGCAGTCGCTCTCTTCCTACATTGGCATCGATGGAACGAACGCTACAACCAACAGCGGCCGCATCCAGATCAACCTGAAGCCGCTCGAGGAGCGCTCCGCCAGCGCCAGCCAGATCATCCGGCGGCTGGAACCGCGTGTGAACGCCGTGCAGGGCATTACGCTTTACATGCAGCCGGTGCAGGACCTCACCATCGAAGACCGCGTCTCGCGCACGCAATACCAATACAGCCTGGAAGACGCAAATGCGGCTGAACTGGACCTGTGGGTGCCTCGATTGCTCGAAAAGCTGGGGTCCCGTCCGGAACTGCGCGATGTGGCGAGCGATATGCAGACCGGCGGGCTCAAGGAGACCCTGGTCATCGACCGCAGTACGGCCTCGCGTTTCGGCATCACTCCGCAGGCGATCGACAACACGCTGTACGATGCGTTCGGCCAGCGCCTGGTCTCGACCATCTTCACGCAGCTCAACCAGTACCACGTGGTGCTGGAAGTCGACCCGCGCTTTCAGCGGACGCCTTCCGACCTGGACAAGATCTACGTGCGCTCGGCCGATAATACGCAAGTACCGCTCAGCCAGATCGCGCATTTTGAGACCTCCAACACTCCCCTGGTGGTCGCGCACCAGGGCCAATTTCCGGCGGTCACTGTTTCCTTCAACCTGGCGCCCGGGGTTTCGCTCGGTGACGCGGTCCAGGTCATTCGCGATGCGGAACAGCAGATCGGGTTTCCTGCCAGCATCCAGGCCAGTTTCCAGGGTACGGCGCAGGCTTTCCAGAGTTCGCTGGCCAACGAGCCGCTGCTCATCCTGGCCGCCCTGATCACGGTCTATATCGTGCTGGGCGTGCTCTACGAGAGCTACATCCATCCGATCACGATTCTTTCGACTCTGCCTTCGGCGGGCGTGGGCGCCATCCTGGCGCTGCTCGTGACGGGAAACGACTTCAACGTCATCTCGCTGATCGGCGTGATCCTCCTGATCGGCATCGTCAAGAAGAACGCCATCATGATGATCGATTTCGCGCTCGAAGCGGAGCGCGAACAGGGCAAGCCGCCGCACGAATCCATCTACCAGGCCTGCCTGCTGCGCTTCCGTCCCATCATGATGACCACCATGGCGGCACTGCTGGGCGGCATCCCGCTCGCCTTCGGCACGGGCACCGGCTCGGAGCTGCGGCGGCCGCTGGGCATCACGATCGTCGGCGGCCTGCTGGTGAGCCAGGTCCTGACGCTCTACACCACCCCGGTGGTCTACCTTTATTTCGACCGCCTGGCGAAGCGGCTGAGCCGGCTCCGCGCGGGTAGCTACGCGGAGGACCGGCAGACCGCCGTGCAAATGCCGTGAGCGTCTCCGCGGCATTCATCAACCGGCCGGTCGGCACCACGCTGCTGACCATCGGTCTCGCGCTCTCCGGAGTCGTGGCGTACCGCATGCTGCCGGTGGCTCCGCTGCCCGAGGTCGAGTTCCCGACCATCAACGTGAACGCGGGGCTGCCGGGGGCCAGTCCGGAGACCATGGCTTCGGCCGTGGCCACGCCCCTCGAACGGCAGTTCGGACGCATCGCCGGCGTCACGGAGATGACCTCGACCAGCGGGCTCGGCAGCACGAACATCACCCTGCAGTTCGACCTCAACCGCAGCATCGATGCCGCCGCGCGCGACGTGCAGGCCGCCATCAACGCGGCCCGCGGGCAACTGCCGCCCAACCTTCCGAACAACCCGACCTACCGCAAGGTCAACCCCGCCGACGCGCCGATTCTGATCCTGGCGCTGACCTCCGACAGCTACGACACGGCCCAGATGTACGATGCGGCCGATTCCATCCTCGCGCAGAAGCTTTCGCAGGTCGAGGGCGTGGGACAGGTAATCGTGGGTGGGGGAGCCAAGCCGGCCGTGCGCGTCGAACTCAACCCGCGGGCCCTCGAAAGCTTCCAGATCGGGCTCGACCAGGTTCGGACCGTGCTCGCGAACGCCAACGCCCACAGCCCCACAGGCAGCCTGGGGGCCGGCAAGACCCGCTGGCAGCTCGGCACCACCGATCAGCTCTTCCACGCGGCGGAGTACGGCAAGCTGGTGGTCAGCTATCACAATGGCAGCGCGGTGCGGCTTTCCGACGTGGCCGATGTCAAAGATTCCGTGCAGGACCGCCGCAACGCCGGGCTTTCGAACGGCAAGCCGGCGGTGCTGATCATTCTCTTCCGGCAGCCCGCCGCCAACATGATCGAGACCGTCGACCGCATTCGCGGGCTGCTGCCGGTGTTGGAGGCGTCGATTCCGCCCGCCATCCACGTCGGCATCGTGGTGGACCGCACTCTCACCATCCGCTCGTCGGTGGACGAAGTGCAGTTCACGCTGTTGCTGTCGATCGCGCTGGTGGTGATGGTGGTGTTCCTGTTTCTGCGGAACGGGTGGGCCACATTCATCCCCGGAATTGCGGTGCCGCTTTCGCTGCTCGGCACGTTCGGCGTGATGTACCTGGTGGGGTATACGGTCGACAACCTGTCGCTGATGGCCCTCACCATATCCACGGGGTTCGTGGTGGACGATGCCATCGTGGTGATCGAGAATATCGCGCGCCACCTGGAGCAGGGAATGGCGCCGCTGCAGGCCGCGCTGCGCGGGTCGAAGGAGATCGGGTTCACCGTGCTTTCCATGAGCACCTCGCTGGTGGCGGTCTTCATCCCGATTCTGCTGATGGGCGGTATTGTGGGCCGCCTGTTCCGCGAGTTTGCCGTGACCCTGACGGTGGCCATCGGCGTTTCGCTGGTGGTCTCGCTCACGACCACCCCGATGTTGTGCGCGCGGCTGCTGGTGTCCGAGCATGAACGCGCCCACGGCTGGTTCTACCGCGCCGGGGAGCGGACGTTCAACGCCGTTCTGGCGCAGTACGATCGCGGCCTCCGCTGGGTGCTGCGCCACCCGCAGCCCATGCTGCTGGTGACGCTCGGCGCCGTGGCGCTCAGCATATCGCTCTACGTGAAGGTGCCCAAGGGCTTCTTTCCGGAACAGGATACCGGGCGCCTGGCGGGCTCTATCGTGGCGGCGCAGGATATCTCTTTCCCCGCGATGCGAGAGAAACTGGCCGAGTTCATCGCCATCGTGCAGCACGATCCGGCGGTGGATAACGTGGTCGGCTTCACCGGCGGGAGTTCCGTCAATACCGGCCGCGTCTTCGCACAGTTGAAGGATTTCGATCAGCGCAAGGGCGTCACCGTCGACATGGTGATCAACCGGCTGCGCCCCAAGCTGGCGCGCATTCCCGGGGCCACGCTCTTCCTCCAGGCGGTTCAGGATATCCGGGTCGGCGGCCACTCTACCAGCGCTGCGTATCAATACACGCTGCACTCCGACAGCCTGCCCGACCTCGATGAGTGGTCGCAGAAGCTGCTCGAGCGGATGCGCACCATTCCGGACATCCGCGACGCCAATACGGACCAGCAGATCCACGGACTCGAATCCCGCCTGGTGGTGGACCGAGACAGCGCCTCGCGCCTGGGCCTGACGCAGAATGTGATCGACCAGGCGCTCTACGATTCCTTCGGACAGCGCGACGTCTCGACCATGTACACTGCCCTCAACCAGTACTTCGTGGTGATGGAGGTGGATCCGCGTTTCCAGCAGGGGCCGGAATCCCTGCGCTCCATCTATGTTCGTTCGTCGACCGGCAAGGAAGTACCGCTGAGCGCCTTTGCCCACCTGGAGGAGACCAACACCACGCTGGCCGTCAACCACCAGGGTCAATTCCCGGCCGTCACTCTCTCTTTTGCGCTCGCGCCTGGAATCTCGCTGGGAGACGCGGTGAACGAGATCCAGGACGCCGAGCGGCAGATCGGCATGCCCGCCAACGTGCAGGGCAGTTTCATGGGAACCGCCCAGGCGTTTCAGAGTTCGCTGGCCAATGAACCCTACCTGATCATGGCCGCGCTCGTGACCGTTTACATCGTGTTGGGGATCCTGTACGAGAGCTTCATCCATCCCATCACGATCCTCTCCACGCTGCCTTCCGCCGGAGTGGGCGCGCTGCTGGCGCTGTTGCTGACCCACGAAGATCTCAACGTGATCGCGCTCATCGGCATCATCCTGCTGATCGGAATCGTGAAAAAGAATGCCATCATGATGATCGATTTCGCACTGGAGGCCGAGCGCAAAGAAGGGAAGAACTCGCGCGACGCGATTTACGAAGCCTGCCTGTTGCGCTTCCGCCCGATCATGATGACCACCGTGGCGGCCATGCTGGGCGCGGTGCCGCTGGCGGTGGGGAGCGGCGCCGGATCCGAACTTCGCCGCCCGCTGGGCATCACCATCGTTGGCGGCCTGCTGGTCAGCCAGATGCTGACGCTCTTCACCACCCCCGTGATCTACCTTTACCTGGACCGCTTCCGCCTGTGGGCCGCCCGGGTGCTTCCGCACCGCGCGCCGCGTCCTTTGCCGGAGGGCGCAGACTAATCCTGGCCCGTTCTCCCTCTTTGGGCGTAGAATTCGATCAGGGGAGGTTCCTATGCCGCTTTCGGAGCGACTGCGTAGTTTCCTCGATTCCCACCGCGCGGAATACACCCTGACCGTTCACCCTCAGGCCTATACGGCTCGGGAAGTGGCCGCGGTCGAGCACCTGCCCACACGGGAGGTGGCCAAAACGGTGGTCGTATTCGGCGATGGCGAGTATCACATGATCGTCATCCCGGCCAACAAGCTGGTGGATTTTCAGGAGGTAAGAGTAGCACTGGGGCTGAGCCATGTGCGGCTGGCCACGGAAGAAGAACTCGGTAAACTCTTTCCCGATTGCGAACTGGGTGCGATGCCGCCGTTTGGGGCCCTCTACGGTTTCAAGGTCTATCTCGACAGCAGCATCGCGGGTGAAGACACAATTACGTTTAATGCGGGAACCCACCGTGACGTAGTACACATGCGGACGGCGGATTTCCGCAAACTCGGCGAACCTGCCATTGTCTCACTGGCGCGCGAACCCGTGATGCGTCACGGCTGGTAGCGAACCGGCCGCGGCTCGGTTCGTGATGCCCTCCCGCCGAGCCGCGGCCATCCGGAGCGGGGTCCTTGTAAGCGCTGCCAGGAAGTACAATAGTTTACAGCCATGAACCTCGAACAGGTGGCCCGGCGCGCCAAGGTCTCCACGGCGACGGTGTCGCGCGTGCTGAACAATGCAAGCGTAGTCAAGAGTTCGACCCGTGCCCGGGTCCTGAGGGCGATCGAGGAGTTGAAGTACCACCCGAACCTCCATGCCCGGCACCTTGCCGGGGGCAAGAGCAGCACCATCGGGGTGATCGTCTCCAACATGGAGAATCCGTTCTTCTTCGACATCTACAAGACGGTCGAAGCGGATGCCCATGCCGGCGGCTACGAAGTCGTCGTGGCCAACACCGATTACCGGCCCGAGCAATTGGTCAGCAGCATCCGCCTGATGATCGGCCGCCGCGTAGCCGGCCTGGCGGCCATCGTCTCAGAGATGGATCCCGCTCTAATCGACGAGCTGAACGACAGCCAGATCCCCGTGGTCTTCTATGACGTGGGCTCCCCGCGCCGCAACATCACGAACATCCGCGTCAACTACCGCCGCGGCATCGAGAAGGTGGTGGACTACCTGCAGGCCATGGGACACCGGCGGCTGGGATTTGTCGGGCACCATGCGGTTCTCGGTCCCATCAACGAGCGCATGAAGGCGGTGATGGACGCGGTAGCGCGATTCCCCGAGCTGGAAGTGCGCTCCGCGGCCGACGCCGATACTCTCGAAGGCGGGCGGCAGGCCACTCGCGACCTGATGGGCTCCGGTTACGAACCCACCGCGATCATCTGCGTGAACGACATCATGGCCGTGGGCGCGCTGCGCGAGCTGCGGGAGCGAGGTTTGCGGGTGCCGCAGGATATCTCGGTAACGGGCTTCGACAACGTCAAGCTCTCCGAGTTTTGCTTTCCCGCGCTGACTACCGTGCATATCCCCCGGGACCGCATCGGCCACATCATCAGCGAACGGCTGGCGCCGACCGCGGAGAGGCCGGATGGCACGGGCGATCACGAGATCGTGATCGACCCGGAGTTCGTCCTGAGAGATTCCACGGGACCGGCGCGGACGTGATAGTTGACCGCTTGCCCACCGCAGAATACAATACCTGACGTGCAAGCGATTTCACCTCGCTATTGCGGTGCTCTCCGATGACACCTGCTTTGTGGTTCCTTCAGTCGGCTCCTTCGCGCCTTGTATCCCTGAACGGCGTCGACATTGCGATCATCGTCATTTACTTTGTGGCCGTGCTGGCCATCGGCTTCTATCTGAAAGGGCAGTCCGAAACGGGCGAAGACTTCTTCCTGGCCGGGCGCGAGATGACGGCCTGGATCGCCGGGTCTCAGCTTCCTTTCCGCCAACCTCGGCTCGCTGGAACTGATGGGCTGGGCCGCGGCCGCCTATCAATACGGCATCCTGGCCACGCACTGGTACTGGATCGGCGCCATTCCCGCCATGCTGTTCCTCGGCCTGGTGATGATGCCGTTCTACTACATCTCGAAGACGCACTCGGTGCCGGGCTACCTGCAATTGCGCTTCGGCGAGTCCAGCCGCGCGCTCTCCGCGGTATCGTTCGGCTTCATGACCGTGCTGATGAGCGGCATCAACATGTACTCGATGGCGCTGGTGATGAAGGTGGTGCTCGGCTGGGACATCCACTTCAGCATCTGGGTCTCGTCGATCACGGTGGCGATCTACGTGGCGCTGGGCGGGCTGCGGTCGGCCATCTTCAACGAGGTGCTGCAGTTCGTCCTGATCTGGCTGGGCGCGCTGCTGATCCCGATCCTCGGCCTGATCGAGGCCGGCGGCTGGCACGGCCTGCAGCGTGCAGATCGCGACAGAACGTCGGTAACGCGAACTACACGCACCTGTGGGGCACGCTCGGCTCGTTCAACGACAACCCCATGGGCATCCACTGGACCGGCATCGTGCTCGGCCTCGGGCTGGGTGATCTCGTTCGGCTACTGGACCACCGACTTCCTGGTGGTGCAGCGCGTGCTGGCGGCCAAGGACCTGCGCTCCGCGAAGATGGCGCCCATCATCGGCGCCGCGTTCAAGATGGTGGTGCCGTTCATCGTCATCCTGCCGGGCCTGCTGGCTCTCGCCGTGCTGCCGGTGAAACTGGTGGGCGAGACGCAGGCGCTGGCTACCGGCGGCCACAGCTATAACGAGGTGCTGCCGCTCATGCTGGCGCGCTACTTCGGCCCGGGTCTGCTGGGGCTGGGCATCACCGCGCTGATCGCCGGATTCATGTCCGGCATGGCCGGCAACGTGAGCGCGTTCGCCACCGTGTGGACCTACGACATCTACCGCGCCTTCATCCGGAAGACGGCCAGCGACGCGCACTATGTCAGCATGGGCCGGTGGTGCACGATCGTCGGCGTGCTGGTCAGCATCGGCACGGCCTACCTGGTGATGCAGTTCAAGAGCATCATGGATTACGTGCAGGCGCTGTTCAGCTTCTTCATCGCGCCGCTGTTCGGCACCGTGCTGCTGGGCATGCTCTGGAAGCGGGCCACGCCCGCCGGCGGGTTCTGGGGCCTGCTCGCGCGGCACGGTCTCTTCGATCGGCCATGTGGGCGTGGGTGAAGGTCGAACCCCGCGGCCCTGTCGCTATCGTGGCCCTCTCGCCCAATGCCAAAGACATGGCGGAGAATATGTACCGCGCGCTGTGGTCGTTGGATCATCTGCGTGGTCGTCACCGTGGTGGTGAGCCTGTTGACCCGGCCGCAGCCCGAGAGCAAGCTCGTCGGGCTGGTTTACGGCTGCACGGAATTGCCGTCGGAAGGGCACCTGCGGCTGTATCAGCGCCCGGCATTCTGGGCGACGGCGGTGGCGGTGGTCTTTGTGGTCCTCAATCTCATTTTCTGGTAGGCGGACATGTCGGACAAAGCGCATCAGATCTCGATCTGGTTTTTCGTCGGAGTGCTGCTGGCCGTCTATGGCGCCATCATCCTCTTGGCCGGCATCGCCGACTGGAGCAATCCGGGCAACATCGTTTTGGGCGACCTCCACGTAGGAGTGTGGTGGGGCGCCCTGTTATTGGTTCTCGGCGTCATATACAGTTACATCTTCGCGCCCAACCGGGGAAACAGATAAAGCCATGGCAAACGGAATGACATTCGGACTCATCGTCGGAAACCGGGGGTTCTTCCCGGATCATCTGGCAAAGAGCGGCCGCGAACTGATGATCGCGACCCTGGAAAAGGCGGGCTACGGAGTAATCTGCCTGACGCCGGATCAGAGCAAACACGGCGCCGTCGAAACACGGCCCGAAGCCCGCCGGTGTGCCGACCTGTTCCGCGCCAACCGGGACAGGATCGACGGCGTGGTCGTCACGCTGCCGAATTTCGGCGACGAGCGAGGCGTGGCCGAAGCGCTGCGCATGGCCGACCTGCGGGTTCCGGTCCTGATCCAGGCCACGCCGGATAACGCGGGCCGCATGACGATCGCCGACCGCCGCGACAGCTTCTGCGGCAAGATGAGCGTGTGCAACAACCTGCAGCAGTACCGCATCCCCTACTCGCTGACCGGGCTGCACACGGTAGCGCCCGATTCGCCGGAGTTCGCCGCGGACCTGGCCCAGTTCGCCGCGGTGTGCCGCGTGGCCAACGGCCTGCGCAAGCTGCGCATCGGCGCCATCGGCGCGCGCCCGGCGGCCTTCAACACGGTGCGTTACAGCGAGAAGATCCTGGAATCGAACGGTATCACCATCGAACCGATCGACCTTTCGGAAATCTTCGGCCGCATCGAGCGCCTGAAGTGCGAAGACGCCGGGGTACAAGCCAAGGCGCAGGACATCCGCCAATATGTTCCGACCGACGGCATCCCCGACGACGCCATCATGAAGATGTCCAAGCTCGGCGTCGTGATCGACCGCTGGATGAAGGACAACGACCTCGATATCAGCGCCGTGCAGTGCTGGACCTCGATGGAGGAGTACTTCGGCGTGGTGCCCTGCACGGTCATGAGCATGATGTCGAACGGCCTGCATTCGAGCGCCTGCGAAGTCGACGTGCCGGGCGTGGTCGGGATGCACGCGCTGCGCCTGGCGTCAGAAACCCCCAGCGCCTTGCTCGACTGGAACAACAATTACGGCGACAACCCCGACAAGGCCGTCTGCTTCCACTGCAGCAACCTTCCCAAGCACTTCTTCGAAGAAGCGCGCATGGACTACCAGGAGATCATCGCCGGCACCGTGGGCAAATTGAATACGTTCGGCACCTGCGTGGGCAAGGTGAAAGCGTCCCCCATGAGCTTCGCGCGGTTTTCGACCAGCGATTCCACCGGTAAAATGCGCGGCTACGTGGGCCAGGGCCGCTTCACCGACGACCCGCTCCAGACTTTCGGCGGCGCGGGCGTAGTCGAGATTCCGAAACTGCAGGAATTGCTGCGCTACATCTGCGAGAACGGCTTCGAGCACCACGTGGCGGCCAATCTGAGCGAGACCGGTCCGGCGGTGTACGAAGCCGCGACGAAATATCTCGGCTGGGAGATGTACTACCACAAGTAGGGTAGGCCTCCCGGCCTGCCCATCCTTGGAGCTGCTCTATGTCAATCGTTGCAGGCGTCGATTTCGGCACGCTCAGCGTTCGCGTCTCGATCGTCGACAGCAAAATGGGCCGGATCGGTTCCGGCGTCGCGGAGTATCCGCTGAGCCGGAGCAAAGAAGATCCGGACTACGCTACCCAGAGCCACGCCGAGCATATGCGGGCGCTGGCCGAAGCCACGCGCAAAGCCCTGGCCGAGGCCGGCGTCGCGGGCAGTGCCGTCGAGGCGCTGGCCATCGACACCACCGGGTCGAGCGTGATTCCGGTCGGGCCGGGCCTCGAGCCGCTCGACGACTACTACCTCTGGTGCGACCACCGCGCCTGGCAGGAGGCCGCTGAGATCACGGCCAAGGCGCGGGCATCGCATCTGGAAGCCATCGAGTGGTGCGGAGGCATCTACTCCTCCGAGTGGGGATGGGCCAAGCTGCTGCACTGGATGCGCCACAACCCTGCGAAGCGCGCCCGTATGGCGACCGCCCTCGAGCATTGCGACATGGCGGCCGCTGTGTTGTGCGGCATCACCGACCCGGCACGGGTTCCCCGCAGCGTCTGCGCCATGGGCCACAAGTGGATGTGGAGCGCCCAACTGGGCGGCCTGCCTCCCGAGGATTTCCTTACGTCGGTGGACCCGCTGCTCGCGGGCGTTCGCGAGAAACTGGGTGGCGCCTACGCCACCAGCGACCGCGCGGCGGGCAGGCTGTCCGCCGAGTGGGCTGGGAAGCTGGGTCTGCGCGCAGGCATCCCGGTTCCCACCGGCGCCTTCGACGCGCATTGGGACGCCATCGGCGCAGGATGCCGGATCGGCGACGTCGTGAACGTCGTCGGCACCTCGACCTGCATCATGGCCATCACTGATGAGCCGGCCCTGATTCCGGGCGTCTGCGGCGTCGTGCCGGGGTCGATTCATCCGCGGAAGACGGGCGTCGAAGCGGGGCTTTCGGCCACTGGAGATATCTTCGACGCGATCGCGAAGCGCGCCGGTTCGAGCGTTGCCGATCTGGCCGCCGGCCTGGGCGGATTCGCGGCCGGCCAAACCGGATTGCTGCGCATGACCTGGGATAACGGCGACCGCACCGTGCTGGTGAACCCCGAGCTGAGCGGCATCACGCTCGGCTGGCGCCTGACCCACACCGCCCAGGACGAGCTGTTCGCGGCAATCGAAGGAACCGCGTTCCATACCCGCGTGATTCTGGAGCGCATGGAGGAGCACGGCGTGCCCGTCCGCCGCATCGTCAATGGCGGCGGCATCCCACAGAAGAACCCGGTTCTCAACCAGGTCTACGCCAACGTGATGGGCAAACCGATCCTGGTGCCGGGTGGCGACGTGACCAGCCTCGGCTCGGCCATCTTTGCCTTCCTCGCGGCGGGCACGTTCAAGACTGTGGAGGACGCGCAGGACGCGCTGTGCCCGGCATACAGGACGATCGAGCCGGAGCCGATCGCGGCCGCGACGTATCAGGAGTTGTATCCGCTCTACCGCAAGCTCTACTTCGGATTCGGAGAGCGGCGGTCGGCGCCCGTGGAAATTGGAGAGATATTGCCCGAGCTGCGGCGGATCGCGGCTCGCGCACGAGGGGGACAAAGTGCTGGAAGCGCTGCGAGCTGAGGTTCTGGAAGCGAACCTCGAACTGGTGCGCCGCGGCCTGGTGATCTTCACGTTCGGCAATGCCAGCGGGGTTTCGCGCGAGCAGGGCCTGTGCGTGATCAAGCCGAGCGGCGTGCCTTATGACAAGATGACGCCCGCCGATATGGTGGTTACCGACTTGGAAGGCCGGGTCGTCGAGGGCAATCTGAAGCCCTCCACCGACATCGATACGCACGTGGCGCTCTACCGCGCTTTCCCGCAGATCGGCGGGGTGGTGCACACGCACTCGCGCCATGCCACCGCGTGGGCGCAGGCGGGCCGCGAGATCCCGTGCTTCGGCACCACGCACGCGGATTATTTCCACGGGCCCGTGCCGGTGACCGAGCCGCTATCGGCGGAAGAGATCGAGTCGGCCTACGAGGCAAATACCGGGGCGGCGATCATCCGGCGCTTGCGAGGCCTCGACCCCCTGGGTTGTCCGGCCGTCCTGGTGGCGGGTCACGCGCCGTTCTGCTGGGGAAAATCGGTCAGCGACGCCGCTCACACCGCGG
The DNA here is from genome assembly GCA_963778675.1 of Bryobacterales bacterium. GTDB lineage: Bacteria > Acidobacteriota > Terriglobia > Bryobacterales > Bryobacteraceae > CAWCDJ01. Next base: position 142,798 of record CAVZVI010000011.1, on the reverse strand, counting down.
TCATTGTGGAGGAACTGGCGGCGATGGCGTGGCAGACCCTGACGATCAACCCTGCCGCGAAACCGATCTCCCAAGCCTTGCGGGACAAGCACCACTTCCGCAAGCACGGCCCTAATGCGACCTACGGCCAGGCAAAGGCCTAGGCCTAGGGCAACTCCTGTTTGACGGTCAGATCGGGTACGTACTTCCGGTAAAGGTGCTGGAAGAACGAGGGCCCGATCACCGCCGGGCGATACTCGAGCACCACGCCGTCCGCACGGAGCTTCCCGGTCAGTGCATTCGTGTCGACATCCTGCACCGCGATCCCGGCCTTCAGCGCCATCGCCGCCGCCTCTCCCGCGGCCTGGCCGATGATCATGTACTGGGGCTCCATCCGGAGAGATGAGTAGGCGACATGGCTCGCAGAGAAGCATACCGGCACGAGAAGGTTCGTGGCCTCGCCGCGCTTGGGAACCATGACGCGGTACGGGATCTGGTACGGCTTCACCGCCACCTGCATATCTCCTTCATTCTCCACGTCGCCCTGCGCGTTCACGAATCGCTGCACGTTGTGCGAATCGCTGTTGTACGATCCCATGCCGATGGCGTCGGGCTTTGTGAGATCGGTCTGCAAGTCCTTTTGAGTCATTACGAAATCGCCGACCATGCGGCGCGCTTCCCGGATGTAGAGCTGATGCGGCCAATTTCCGGTATCCGTGAATTCGTCTTTGGCCAGGCCCCAGTGATTCACCTCTTCCTGCAAACTCTTCGGAACTCGCGGATCGTGCGCCAGGAAGTAGAAGAAGCCTTTGGTGTAGTCGACGTGCGCCTGAAAAATTTCGTCGCGCCTGGCGTAAGAGGCGTCCGGGTAATCCCAACTGCCGCCAATGTAATCCGTTGAAAACGCTCCCTGGTTGTTGAAGTCCGCCTTGTGATTCGGGATGGGCGCAATCAGCGTCACCTGGTGGAGCACCTGCGGGTGTCCCAGTTTCGCGGTCATCGCCGTGAGCAGCCGGGCCAGCAATTCGTAACGGTGCGGGTCGTAGTTGCGGGGCTCGGGAAACGGCACGCGATTTGCCGGGTCGTCCGATAGGATCATGCGGAAGTTATACGCCTGCACCTTTTTGTCCGCCGCGCCCGTTTCGCCTCTCGGCTCCGGCGATATCTCCGGCAGCAGCTTGCCGTTCTTGTCGTGGGCTTTGATGGGCACCAGCCACTGGTGCAACGGCGTACGATCCCGGACGCCGGCGAGGCTCTCGCCGTATTGCGCCGAGGACTCCCGCCCAAACGTGTAGCTCACGTGCGCCTGTGCCATCAGGTCGCCTTCGTAGGTGCAGTCGGCGAAGGCGCGCGCGCGATAAGTCGTCCCGTCCTCCATGGTGATCGCTCGTATCACGGCACCCGACTTCTCGACTCCCGTCCGCTCGCGCAGCCGCTGATGGAACCGGACCTCGACGTGCGCCTCGTCCAGCATCTCTTTTAGAACCTGCTCACCCACATGCGGCTCGTAGAACCAGGCCACGTCGTTGGCATAACGGCCCATGTCGTATTTCATGCCCACGCGCCAGTAAAACTCCAGGGCCATGCCGCCGATCACTTCTTTCTTTCCGAAGTCGGTCCGGGACAGGCCCCCCGTAGCCATGCCGCCCAGGTGGCTGCCCGGTTCGAGCAGCAGGACCCTCGCTCCCTGGCGTGCGGCGGAGACCGCCGTCATCACCCCACCCGCGGTCGCTCCGTACACGATGAAGTCGTAGGATGGGGCGCCGGCGGATTGGGCAAACGCAAGCGAGGTGGGAATCAGCAGAAGTAAGGCAAAAGTCCGCATTCCGTGCGATTGTCACACAGATAGGCCGGCCGCGGAAAGTTTCCGGGCGTTAGTTACCCGGTGTTACGCTGCTTTCCGGTTGAAACGCATGGAGAAGTACCGGGGTCGAACGCACCAGGTTCGGACCGTTCATTTCCGACTTGGCTACGATCTCGTAAAACTCCGGCGAACCTTTCGAGCGCCACAGGCGTTCAATCTCGTCGAGGCCATGGCTAGATGTGAGCATCGAAACCAGCGCGGAAGTCTGGCGTGAAGCCAGTACGAGGAGGTGCGATTTCCCGGCGCGTCCGGGCAAGACGGCGATCACGCCGGGCCAGATCGAGCGTTCCGGACTTTCAATGACTTGGTCTATGCGATCCGGCTCGCCCGGCGATGGCCGGCGATTCGTCACATGCAACTCATGATCGCTCAATCGGAAACTCATGCGGTCCAAATACGGTCTCAGCGGTGTGAGCGTGCCCCAGGTGCCGATCGCAATCACATTTTCCGAATCCAGCGCTTCGAGAGGCGCCTCCGCGCTGCTGCGCACCGCCGTCGTGAGGGAGAAGCCGTCCAGATAGCGCGCCAGGCTCACCGCCGCGAAGGTATCCGAGGTCACCGTGTAGTTCTGCGCGAGATTCGGCTCGCCCATCATCTTTTCCAACGCTGCATACTGTGCGCCTCGCAAGCGGTCGGCGAAGTCGTTGATCGAGGTGTCGCGCACCATGACCGTTGCGAGCGGACCGTTCGGGCTGAAAGAGAGGAATACCGGCGTCGGCAGGATGATTCGGGAGGGCAGATGATTTCCGAAGAATGCCTGCCACAAGCGCGGCGCGTCCTGCGGCGAGTTCGCCCTGGCGACGGCTCGAGCTCGTGCCGCCACAACTCCCAGGCCAACCGCGGCGACCGCCAGTGCAAGGCAGGCCGCGAGCAGGAGGCGGTTTACCGGATTCTGGCGCGGCGGCGCCTGCGCCCCGGTGGAGTCGACGGCAATCGGCTCGGGCAGCGCCGAGAGCTCTATCTCGACCTGATGGGACCCCATCGGAATGACGAGCCGCTCGACGCAGGCAGCGCCTTCCTGTTGATAAAACTTCTCCAGCCGCTGGCGGAGACGGGAAATCTGGACCCGCACAGTCGCGTCGGTCTTCGCGTCGAACGAGGCGCTGCGGCCGAGTGCTTCGGTCGCGATGGCGTATTCGCTGATGGCTTCGCCTCGCATGCGCCATAAGTACACCAGCAGCGCGCGAAGCGTAGGCGCGCGTTCGAAAGTCCGGCTCTCGATCACACACCGAACGCTCTCCGGCAGCAACAAAGCGGCTGTCTTCTCAGGCGCGGCGGTGGGCCCGGGAGGAACTGCGAGATCCCTCATTGCGGGTCATAATAGCATACTACTCAAAAGAATACGGAGCGTAACACACGGTAACAATACCCCTGGAAACTTGTCCTCGAGCAATCGGCGCCGTTAATCTTGACAGGTCAGCAGGACCGTTTCGCTCAATCTTTCGTCAGGGGGGTGTCAACGTGCGACACAATTTGCTTCTCAGTTTGCTTGCTCTCGGCGCCCTCGCGGCCGCCTCTCTCCACGCCCAGGGATTCAAAGCCCAGGTGACCGGCGTGGTGACGGACCCTTCGGGCGCCGTGGTTCCGAATGCGAAGCTCATCATGACCAATCTCGCGACGGGAACGGCGTACTCCGCGCTTTCGAACGCGGCCGGAATCTACCGGTTTCCGGATCTCGCGCCTGCCACCTACCGCCTGAACTGCGCCGTAACCGGATTCAAGAGCTTCGAGCAGGGCCCCATCACGCTCCAGGTTAACCAGACGCTCGAGGTCAATGTCGCGCTGATAACCGGGCCCACGTCCGAACAGGTGACCGTCTCGGCCGCGCCGCCTCCGCTCGATACGGAGTCGTCGACCCTCGGCCAGGTGGTGACTACCCGGAGCATCGTGAATCTCCCTCTGAACATCCGCGATCCGTTTGCGCTGGTTGCTCTGACGCCGGGAGTCATTCTGGGACCGAACTTCGGAAACGGCGGCGGCCAGGATGTTGGCCGCAACTTCTTCAAATCGGATTTCAACGTTGGCGGCGGACGCTCCGGCTCCCAGGAGATTCTGCTGGACGGCAGTCCCGACACGACGCCCGATATCAACCGCGGCGTCATCGATCCTCCGGTCGACTCGGTGCAGGAATTCAAGGTTCAGGCCAACAGCTTTGACGCCCAGTTCGGGAGAACCTCCGGCGGTGTGGTCAACATGGTCACGAAGTCCGGCACCAACGACATTCACGGCGTCGGCTACGACTTCGAGCGCCACAGCGTTCTGGATGCCAACAGCTTCTTCAACAACCGCAGCGGGCAGCCGAAACAGTCTTTCCAGCGGCACCAGTTCGGCGCCAACGCGGGCGGCCCTATCCGGAAAAGCAAGTGGTTTGCGTTCGGCGATTACGAAGGTCTGCGGCAGGCGTATCCGGCTTCTACGATCTCGACCGTGCCGACCGCTTTGCAGCGCGCGGGCGACTTTTCCCAGACCCATGCCGCCAATGGGACGCCGATCGTGATCTATGACCCTAGCACGTTGACAACCCTCGCCGACGGGACGCGCCAGCGCACTGCATTCCCAGGCAACGTCATTCCCACCAGCCGCATGAACCCGGTTGGAGCAGCGGTGCTCGGATATTACGCTGCGCCGAACCTGCCCGGAAACGCGGTTACCGGCGCGAGCAACTATATCTTCGCTTCCAAATCCATCACCAACAGCGACAAGTACGACCTGCGAAGCGACGCCAACTTCAGCGACAAAGATCGCATGTTCTTCCGTTTCTCGCGCCAGGAGGACGCCCGGCTCGTTCCGGGGACGATGCCATTGCCGGTAGGCGGCGGGCGCCAGACGTTCGACCACTACACCCAGGCCATGGCCGACTATACCCACTTGCTTTCGCCGGTGACGGTGGCCGATGTGTCGTTCTCGTTCACGCGGGCACTGGCCTCGCAGTTCGGCCGGTCGCAGGGATTCGATCTTTCGAAATTGAACCTGCCTGCGCAATATGTCTCGCAGGTGGCCGATCAGTTCCCGGTCTTCAACCCGAGCGATGCGGTGGCCACCAGCAACGGCAGCGATTCGTTCACGCAGTTTCAACCGCGCAACGTCTGGGCGATTCTCGGCAGCGTGGCGCACCAGAGGGGGAAGCACTCACTGAAAATCGGAGGCGATATCCGGTTTCTGCATTTCAACGAAGGTCAGAATGCAACCGCTTCCGGAAACTTCTCTTTCAGCCGGCTGTTTACGCAGGGGCCGGTCCCTACGCAGGCTTCGACCGCGGGAGGGTTCGGGGTTGCCTCCATGCTGCTGGGCGATGCGTCCGGCGGCAGCGTCAATCTCATCAACCCCATCTCCACGCAAAGCAGCTACTACGCGGCTTATGTGCAGGACGACTGGCGCGCCACGCAGCGCCTGACGATCAATATCGGCCTGCGCTGGGATGTCGGGATCGGGGACAAGGAAAAGTACAACCGCCTCGCTTATTTCGATCCCAACGCGATCAGCCCGGTGGGTTCCGCGGCCGGCCTTCCGAACCTGATGGGTGTTCTCGCGTGGATCGGCCAGGGCAATCCCTCGACGCAGCAATCCACCGACTGGCGCAACTTCGGCCCACGCTTCGGCCTGGCATACAATCTCGACAGCAAGACGGTGATACGCGGCGGATACGGAATCTTTTTCCTGCCGCGCAACGTGCAAGGCAACGGAGACGGCGCCGTGGAGGCCGTTCGCACCACCACGATGGTGGCATCGATCGACGGTCTCAATCCAGCGACCACCATCAGCAACCCGTTTCCGTCGGGGCTCCTGCCGGCCCTCAACGACCGCAACGTTCTGGCCAACATCGGCACCAGCCTGGCCGCTCCCACCCATGCATTCAAGAACGGCTACTCGCAGACCTGGAGCTTCGGCGTGCAGCGCCAGTTGCCTTGGGGGATGGTGCTCGACGCGCACTACTGGGGCAGCAAATCGACGCGCCTGCTGACCACCTGGAACATCAACCAGCTTCCCGACCCGTACCTGGCGTTCGGCACTCACCTGAACGACCTGGTGACGAATCCGTTCTACTCGCAGAGTCTCGGAGGCGTGCTCGCGAACCCGACCTTCTCGCGCCAGCAATCGCTGCTGCCATACCCGCAGTACGGCGGGATCAGCCGCGTGTTTGTGCCGGATGGAAACTCTACCTACGAGGCGGGAACCATACAGGTGGAGAAGCGCCTCTCCTCAAAGATGACCTTCCTCGCCGCATTTACGAAGTCCAAGTCGATCGACAACGTGCGGACGCCGCTCGACGTTTACAATCGCAGCCTGGAAAAAGGCCTCTCCGGCTTCGACACACCGAACCAGTTCCGTTTCAGCGGAGTGTACAATCTCCCATTCGGTAGAGATCGCGACTACGCCAAGAGCATGAACCGGTTCGTGAACGCGATTATCGGCGATTGGGACCTGAGCGGCATTCTTTCGGTGCAGAGCGGACAGCCGATCGGTATCAGCCGCCCGTCGGTCAACAACGGCACAAGCGCTCATCTCGACAATCCGACGATCGCGCAGTGGTTTAACACCAGCGTCTTCTCCGTCGCACCGTCCTACACGTTCGGCACTGACGGTCCGGTATTGCCGGACGTGCGCACGGCGCCGCAGCGCAACATCGATGCCGTGCTCGCGAAGAATTTCGGCTTCCATATCCGGGAGCGCGTGGTCACGGCGCAGTTCCGGTCTGAATTCTACAACGTGTTGAACCACGCGCAGTTTGGCGGCCCGAATACCAGCGTGTCCTCGCTCAGCTTCGGCCAGGTGACTTCGCAGGCGAACAACCCGCGCGACATCCAATTCGGATTGAAGCTGAGTTTTTAGCGGGCTCCCATCTGGTCCCCGTTAGAAGCGTATCTCGAGCGGCTTGCCCGTGAACGCCACCGGGCGCACCGCGTCACCGGCCCGGATGTTCATTTTGCGTTCGAGCGGGGGCAGCATCCGGGAGCCGCGGGCGAGGCGAAGCTCGAGCGTGCGGCGGGCATCGCTCCAGGTCATCTCGATCCCCATCCAGGCGCCCTTGCGGTATTCGAAGGATTCGCCGTCGTCCTCGTAGAGCAGGAATGAACCCTCGGCACCGGGATAGATGCGGAGCTCCAGAGGCTCATCCACCTCTTCGCCGGTGTACTGCTTGACTGGTCCGAGCGGGAGGATCGCGCCGGCGCGGATGTAGAGCGGCATGGTTTCGAGGTCCACCTTGCGGGTGAGATCGCGCCCGCCTTCGTGGCGCTCTCCGGTCCAGAAGTCATACCACGTGCCGGCCGGCAGGTAGAGCGAGCGTTCCGTCGCGCCCGGTTCCACAATCGGAGCGACTAGCACGTCGCGGCCCCAGAGGTACTGATCTCCGCGAGCCACCGCCAACGGGTCGCCGGGATAGTGCAGCCACATCGCGCGAATCACCGGCATTCCGGTCAGGGTGCATTCGCGGACCGTGCTGTAGAGATAGGGCAGTAAGCGGTAGCGCAGCTCGAGGTACTTGCGGCAGACCGGCTCGACCGCGGCGTTGTGCAGTTGCGAGGGATCCGGCAACGCCGCGCCGTTGTAGTTGCTGGTCTCGATCGGGCCCAGGTCGCCGGTGTTCCATCCCCAGGGAAGGCGCAGCTTCCAGTTGCGGCCGTGCGAGCGGAACAGCGTGTTGAACGCGCCGAATTGGAACCACCGCACATAGAGCTCTGCCGTGAACTCCTTCGTGGGGACGAAGCCGCCGATGTCCGTTCCCCAATAGGGAATCCCGGTCAGGCCCGTGTTGATCGCGATCGGCACGTGCACTTTCAGCGTTTCCCACGTGGAGTAGACATCGCCCGACCACAAGAACGAGGCGTACCGCTGCATGCCGGCGTACCCGTTGCGGTGCAGCGCGAAAGGGCGCTCGTTGGGGCGGTCGATCTGCGGCGCCTCCCAGTACATGCGGTTGCGGACCAGCCGCGACGTGATATCCAGCGGGTCGCCTTCGTCGGGCCACCATCCGTCCACTCCTGTTGCGAAGACCGGCTCGTGCAGCTTCCAGTAGCAGCTCGGCTGCTCTTCGGCCGGCCGGGCCGGGTCGCACGGATCGTGCACTGTGCCGCGCATGGACCGCGCCCGGATTACCGCGTGCAGGACAATTTTGAAGTGCTCCTGGTGGAGCTCGTCGAACATCTCTTTAGGGTCCGGGAAGACCTTGCTGTTGAACGACCATTCGCCGTTGCCGGTGTTCCAACCGGACGGGCAGAAACCGGTGCCGAGATAGATCAGCGTATCGCACGGCAGCTTCTTCTCGCGGAAGGTGCGGGCCTCGTCGAGAATCTCCTGGCGGCTCGAAAGGGTGCGGTGCGACTGCTGGTAGCCGAACGTCCATAGGGCCGGCAGTTCGGCATGCCCGGTGAGGCGCGCATACTCGGACATGATGACGGCCGGATCCCTCGAAACAACGACGAAAAGATCGAGCGGCAGGGCTGCGGCCGGCGCCGTTGGCTGGAACCGGCTTTCTTCCCCGGTGAAGTCGAAGGTGCCGAAGGGCTGGTGGAAGAACATGGCCCAGCCGGATGTGCCGATCAGCCAGGGGACCGGTACGCGGCCGCCGTGCGTGCGGAGCTGGTAGCCGCCCTGCCCGCTGCGCATGCGGTCCTGCGATCCGCGCCGGTCGAATTGTGGGCCGCCTTCGCCAAGGCCGAGCAGCGGCGCTTCGCCCGTGGGAAAAGAAACGGCGCCTGTCTCCGGATCGATCCGCAACCTCTGGGCCGTCTCGCCGCGGATGGTGAATCCGAGCGGATCGGGAACGAATTCGACTCTTAGGGGGCCGTGTTGAACGGTCCGAGGCCGGGCCGTCCGAATCTTCGCCAGCGGCGATCCCCAGGAAGTCTGGACCAGGGAGCCGTCCGCCGGCACAGCAGGGATGCGGCCGTGCAGGAGTGGTAAGACCGTCAGGCGAACCGTGTGCGGGCTGACCGGCGCAATCCGGATTTCGACGTCGGTCCCGGCGATGTGGATCGCCGGCTCCGCTCCACGGGCTGCAAACGCGGCCCCGGCCGCGAGAAACTCTCTTCGGTTGAAGCTCATGGCAGGCGTTTCCGAGCGTACGGCATCGTACCGTGCCGCGCAAGGGCGGCTGCCAAACCGCGCCAAACCGCGCCATTTCGCCAGCGGCGAGCCTTTGCGAGTTCTGTTCCCCGTCTTGAGTCGTCTGAGCGAGTGGCGGACAACGCCGGAAAGGATCTCAAATGAAAACTCTGGTTTCCAAACTCGGTCTCCTCGCTGCGGCCGGCCTGATGGCATCCACGTTCGTTACTACGGCCGCCGCGCAGACTTCCAATCTCATGCGGGTTCACATCCCCTTCGCCTTCCTTGCGGGGAATCAGACCCTGCCGGCCGGCGACTACATGATGAAAATCGATTCCGGCTTCAACCTGTTGGACATCCTGCCCATGCAAGGGACCCGGACTCATCGTGTGCTGCTCCAGTCCCAATTCGTGAGGCGTCCGAAGGGGGCGAACAACGGTGGACTGCTCACCTTCGCGAAGTACGGAGAGCGGCTGGTCCTGCGCGGAATCTGGACGGGCGGCGACCGCGAGGGGCGTGTATTGAAAACGTCCAAGGCGGAGATTGAGCTGGCTCGCGGCACGGGCGGAACTCCGGCAGCAGCGGAGAGCAGCGTGATGATCCGCTAACCGCCCTCACACCAGCGATTTCAACAGTTCTTCAAACCGCGGGTGAGCGCGAATCGAATCCAGGTTCCCGTCGTTCTCGTACCACGCTTTCTGCTTTAGCCCGCCTGCCGCGGCCTTGGTGAGACACTCCAGGGCCGCTTCACCCAAGCCCAGCATCGCGAAGATACAACCCACGTTGTAAAGCAGCATGGGATCGTCGGGCCGCGTCGCAAGCGCGCGCTCGGCGGCCTCCCGGCCTCGTTCCGATTCCCCCAGCGCCACCAGGCCGTTTGCCGACATGTACATGGCCCGCGCGTCGTCCGGATACAACCGCAGATGCCGCCTGGCCAGATCGACGCCCCTGCGCCGCGCCGTCCTGGCATCGTCCGTCCTGCCCAGCGCGTCGTAGACCTGCGCCACCAGCAGCGGCGGCTGGTAGTCCTCCGGCCGCGAGGCCATGGACTGCTCGTACAATTCCGCCGCCTTCTGGAATCGGCCCAGCGCGAAGCTGTGCCGCGCGTAGAAGTAGTTCGCTTCGAACAGACCGGGGTCGATCTGAAGCGCCGTCTCGAATGCCGCTTCGGCCTCCTCGTTGTGTCCGTCGAGCGAAAGCGTGAGCCCGCGGGAGGCTTGCGCCTGCGCGCACCGGTGGTCCAGTTCCACCGCCTTCGCGCCAGCCCACTCCGCCTGCTCCCGCAGAATCTCGCTGCGGTCGGAATAGAGGTACAGGTACGACCAGCAGTCGGCCATTCCGGCACAAGCCTTCGCCGATTCGGGATCGATTTCCATCGCCCGCAGGAAAAGGTGCAGCGCGCATTCGACCGACCGGGGGCTGTACTGGTAGTAGTATGCGCGCCCGCGCCGGTAGCATTCGTCCGCCTCGAGTGCGGCGGGTGCCGGCGCCAGGGTCCGGCCCAAGGCTTCCGCGACGCGTTTCGCGATCTCGTCCTGGATCGCGAAGACCTCTTTCAACTCGCGATCGTATTGCTGGGACCAGAGTTGAAATCCGGTCTCCGCTTCCGTCAGGCGGACCGCGATCCGTAGCCGGCTGCCGGCCTTTCGCACACTGCCTTCTAAAAAGCTGGCGACGCCGAGCCGCTTCCCGATGTCGCGAAACCCCGCGCCGCCCGCCGGGGCATGAAACGAAGCGGTCCGCGACACCACCCGCAGTGCCGGAATCCGGCTCAGGGTGTCGATCATCTCCTCTGCCATCCCGTCGCAGAAGTATTGTTGATCCTTTTCGGGGCTCAGATCGGCGAATGGCAGCACCGCTACCGAGAGATTCGGCTGCGTTTGCAGCTCTACGCCCCGATTGGACCACCAGGCGTCCAGTTCGGACTTATACGCATACACCGAGCCCAGCTTGTCGTGGCGAAGCCGGTGCACCGGGAGGCCCTCTTCGCGCTCCCAACGCTGTACGGTTCGCGCGCCGCGCTTGAGATAAGCGGCAATCTCCTTCCAGGAATCGAGACGATCTGACGGCCGAGTCATCCGCTTATCTATTCTGACGCGAGCCCGCCCAAAAGGCACCGCGTTTCGCACTACTATGGGCTGATGACCACCGACGAGCGCTTTATGCAGGAAGCCCTCCGCCTGGCGCGTGAAGGCGCCGGGACCGAAGAGGTTCCGGTCGGCGCTGTCGTGGTGATTGACGGCGAAATTGCCGGGGAAGCCTGGAACGCACCCATCGCTCGAAACGACCCCACCGCCCATGCCGAAATTCTGGCCATTCGCCAGGCGGCGGTCAAGACCGGGAACTACCGGCTCTCGGGCGCGACGCTCTACTGCACCCTCGAACCGTGCGTAATGTGCGCCGGAGCACTGATCGCGGCGCGCATCGATCGCCTCGTGTTCGGCGCCCGCGATCTCCGGTTCGGCGGCGTCCGCAGTAAATTTCACCTCGCCGATTCCGACACCCTCAATCACCGGCTGGAGGTGGTCGAAGGCGTCTCAGCGCCCGAATGCGTCGAACTCCTCCGGACCTTCTTCGAATCGCGCCGCCACACCTGACGCTCAATACCGGAAAGTGGCCGCCGCCGGCGAACCGTCCGGAACCGCTTCAGAGGGTACCGCGATGACCGTCCCGCTTCGCTCGAGTGTCTGGATTGCAGCCAGGTCCACCAGGTCCTCGTCGCCAGGCTGCGCCTGCTCGTGCACGTCGAGCTGCCGCGTAGCCGAGTCGAATCGTCCCCATACCTGGGCGCCGTCGGCAACCAGCAGCGAGTTCACGCGTCCGTCGGCCGATGCTCTCACGACTTGTGCCAAATCGCTGGTAGCACGTCCGGCCGGCTTCAGGTTGTGGAATTCTCTCGCTACTTCTTCCCTCCGTGCTTGTACCTGGGGCTCCAGTACGGCCCAACCTGCTTCGCGAAGCTCGTCGTCCCGAAGCTGCTCAGGATTTCCGGAGATTCCTTCCGGCAGAAGGCGTGGGTATGAGTTGGCTTCCCGGTAGATCGGCAGCAGATAATCGACCGACGCCATGACGATCGGCGCAGTTCCTCCGGCCAGCACCTCTCGCAGGGAGTGGTCCAACCTGCGAAAGCGCTTCAACATCCGTAACTTGTCGGTCTCCGCGCCCGCCGGATTGCCATGCATCAACCGGACCGACTGCGGACCAGAGCCGGCGGAATGCGCCTGCAGTTGGGGTTCCGTCATATCCTCTTGCGCGGCCATGGCCTGTTGGGCCTCCTCGGGCAGATCCACCTCGGATTGAGTGAAACGGTCGCAACGTAGCAGGCGGACGGATTTCTGGCTCAGGGCCAGCACGTAAAATTGCTTCTCGCCGGTCGCGACCCGCAGGAGCGGCTTTACCTGAAAGCGGTCGGTGACCACTACCAGATCCTCGAACGATACGGGCAAACGGAAGGTACGGAAATCGCCATTGGCCCGGTAAACCGCCAGCCCCGAGCTCTGGTACTGCCAGAAGAAGTGGTCGTCGGTCAGTTTCCTGAGCGGCTCTAATAGCTCCCGAACCTGGACTGCCGGCGTATGGAGGCTGTGCAGTTGTTCCTCCGCCTCCCGGATGTGGTTCTTGAAGCGGATCATTTCCTGAGTCCGGCTGCCGATCTGACGAACCGGCATGAAGATGGAAATGCACGGTCCTTGCCGGCGGCTCCCCAGGGCGACTAAGTCCTCGATGCGTACCAAGTCCATGAGGGCCTCCTCCTTTCAGGTTAGCGTGAGATTCGTAGGAACCACGGCATACCCGGTGTATATGTTCCTACAGGTTTGCCGGGCGATTGTTGGCCAACGTACAGCGGGAAGGCGGCGGAGATTGCCTGCGGTCGTGAACCTCCGCTAGGATCGGAGCGAAGAAGCAGCGGTGGCGCTGCCGCTGTGCGATGCATTCTGGAGCGTGAACATTTCGACCGCTTGCTCACGGCCTTGAAGCAGAACGAGTTTCGTCTGCTGGGCCCGACAGTGCGGGAGGGATCGATCGTTTATGGCGAGGTTTCCTCCGCAGCGGACTTCCCCGTGGGCTGGACCGACGAACAGGATGGCGGCACCTACCGGCTCCGCCGGCGCGGCGATGAGGCGCTATTTGGCTTTGTCGTAGGTCCGCATTCCGCCAAGCAGTTCTTCCATCCGCCGGCTGTCCGCCTTTGGCAGGCGAAACGAACGGAACAGCTCTTCCAGATCGAAGAAGACGTGCCCGACGTCCGCAAGTCCGCGCTAATCGGCGTGCGGTCCTGCGATCTGCACGCAATCGCCGTCCAGGACCGTGTATTTCTTGAGGGGCCTTTCGCCGACCCCTGGTACCGGGCCCGCCGCGAGGCCGCGTTCCTGGTCGCGATCAATTGCGGTAAGGCGGGGGGCACCTGCTTCTGCGTTTCCATGAACACGGGTCCGAAGGCCACTTCCGGTTTCGACCTGGCGCTTACCGAGATCCTCGAGGTTGGCCGCCACTACTTCGTGGTCGAGACGGGCTCGGAACGGGGCGCCGGGATCCTCCGTCAACTACCCTGCCGCGCTGCGCGGCCCGGCGAGGAGGAGGCAGCCGAACTCGTTGTCCGCAAGACTGCAGGCCAGATGGGGCGGACGATGGACACGACCGATATCCAGGGCGTGCTCTACCGCAACGGCGAGCACCCGCGCTGGGAGAATGTCGCCGAACGGTGCCTGGCATGCGCCAACTGCACCATGGTTTGCCCCACCTGCTTCTGCACGACCGTGGAGGATTCCGCGGACCTGGCAGGGGATCACGCGGAGCGGTGGCAGAAGTGGGATTCCTGCTTCACAATGGATTTCTCCTATATTCACGGCGGCAGCGTGCGGTCCTCGAGCAAGGCCCGCTACCGCCAGTGGATGACCCACAAACTGGCCACCTGGATCGACCAGTTCGGCACCTCCGGTTGCGTGGGCTGCGGGCGGTGCATCACCTGGTGTCCGGTCGCCATCGACATCACTGAAGAGTTGCGGGCCATCCGCGAATCGGAGCGCCCGCCGGCCGCCGCGGCCCGGAGAAACAGGCATGGAGAGTCTTGAACGTATCCTGACGGAGCACCCGTTTTTCCGCAACCTGCAGCCTCGCTACCTGGGGCTGCTGACCGGGTGCGCGTCCAACGCACGCTTCTCCACCGGGGAGTTCATTTTCCGCGAGGGCGAGGAAGCCAACCAGTTTTACCTGATTCGCCAGGGCAACGTCGCACTCGAGATCTACTCCCCGCAGGGAGGGCCGATCATGGTCCAAACCCTGGGGGACGGCGATATCCTCGGCTGGTCGTGGCTCTTTCCGCCGTACCGGTGGAGGTTCGATGCCCGGGCCGTCATCACAACGCGCGCCATCGCCCTCGACGGCGCCTGCCTGCGCAAGAAGTCGGAGCAGGACCATGACCTGGCCCTCGAGCTGTTGAAGCGCTTCTCCCGCATCCTCGAGGAGAGGCTTCAGGCCACCAGGCTGCAGTTGCTGAATGTCTATGAGGTGCGCCCTTGACGGCCGCGCCGGTTCGCCATCCGATGACGCCCCGGCCCTACCGTCTTCGGGCGACGCATCGCGAAACGGCCGACACGTTCACCGTGGAAGTGGAACCCGATGACGCGCCGCAGGCCGCTTTCGCCGCCGGGCAGTTCAACATGCTCTACGTATTCGGAGTGGGTGAAGTGCCCATCTCGATCAGCAGCAGCCCGCTCCAGCCCGCAAGCCTGATGCACACTACCCGCGCCGTGGGAGCGGTGACCCGCGCCATGGGCAAGCTCAAGCCCGGCGACGCGCTGGGGGTGCGCGGGCCCTTCGGAAGCAGCTGGCCGGTCGACCAACTGGCGGGCCGCGACGTAGTCATCGTCGCAGGCGGTATCGGACTCGCTCCTCTCCGCCCGGCCCTTTACCAGATCCTGGCGCGGCGCGAGCAGTTCGCGAGAGTGGTTCTGCTGTACGGTACCCGCACGCCCGCCGACATCCTGTTCCGGAAGGAGTTGAAGCAGTGGCAGTCCGTCTCTCGCCTGCCCGTGTTCATCACGGTCGACCGGGCCGCGGGCGGCTGGCGCGGTTCGGTGGGAGTGGTGACTACACTCATCGCGCGCGCCCCCTTCGACCCGGGAAACGCGGCGGCGCTGGTGTGCGGTCCGGAAGTGATGATGCGCTTCAGCGCCGCGGAACTCGAGAGGCGCGGGGTGCGCACCGGGAGAATCTATGTCTCGATGGAGCGCAACATGAAATGCGCTGTCGGCTTTTGCGGACATTGCCAGTTCGGTCCCACCTTTATCTGCAAGGACGGGCCGGTGTTCGCCTGGGATCGCGTCAAACCGTTGATCGCGGTGCGGGAGCTCTGAAATGGCGGCGCCATCCAAGCCCAAGCTGGCTGTCTGGAAGTTCGCCTCCTGCGACGGCTGCCAGTTGAGCGTCCTCGATTGCGAAGACGAATTGCTCGCGGTCGCCGGCGCCATTCAGATCGCCTATTTCCCGGAGGCCTCCAGCGCGGTGGTAAAGGGTCCCTACGATCTTTCTCTCGTCGAGGGGTCGATCACCACTCCACACGATGCGGAGCGAATTCACAAGGTTCGACGCGCATCCAGATACCTGGTCACGATCGGCGCCTGCGCCACCGCGGGCGGCATCCAGGCTCTCCGCAATTTCGCCAACGTCAACGATTTCGTCTCCATCGTCTACGCCAGCCCGCAGTACATCGAGACCCTACGCACGTCCACTCCGATCGCGGAACACGTGCGGGTGGATTTCGAACTGCGCGGATGTCCCATCAACAACCGCCAGTTGCTGGAGGTCGTGAGCGCCTTCCTGAACGGGCGCAAGCCGAACGTACCTTCGCACAGCGTTTGCGTGGAGTGCAAGCAGCGGGGCACGGTGTGCGTAATGGTAGCGCAGGGCACGCCCTGCCTCGGCCCCGTGACCCATGCCGGATGCGGGGCTTTGTGCCCCTCCTACGAGCGGGGTTGCTATGGCTGTTTTGGGCCGATGGAGACGCCGAATACCGTATCCCTCGGCCGGGCGTGGCGCTACCTCGGCGCCAAAGAGCTGGACGTGATGCGCGTCTTCCGTACCTTCAACGCCTGGTCCACGCCTTTCCGGCGGGAGAGTGAAGCGCATGAAGACAAGAAGCGTCAAAGTTAATGTTCTTGCACGGGTCGAAGGGGAGGGCGGGCTCTCGGTCCGGATCAGGGACAACGCCGTCGCGGACGTTAAGCTGAGAATCTTCGAGCCGCCCCGGTTCTTCGAGTCCTTCTTGCGGGGCCGTGGCTACGGCGAGATTCCCGACATTACCGCCCGCATCTGCGGCATCTGCCCGGTCGCTTACCAGATGAGCGCGGTGCGCGCCATCGAAGACGCTTTCGGGGTCGAGGTCGAAGGATCGCTGCGTGCGCTGCGCCGCCTGCTCTACTGCGGTGAGTGGATCGAGAGCCATGCGCTGCACATCTACCTCCTGCACGCCCCCGATTTCTGCGGCTATCCCGACGCCATCGCGATGGCGCGCGATTTCCCGGAGATCGTCGAACGCGGATTGCGCCTGAAGAAGACCGGCAATGCTTTGATGGCCCTCCTCGGCGGAAGGCCCATCCATCCCATCAACGTCCGGCCCGGCGGCTTCTACAAGACGCCGGCGCGCCGCGATCTGCAGCCGGTCGCCGAAGAGCTGAAGTGGGCGCGGGAGGCGGCCCTCGAGACCGTTCGCTGGGCTGGCGGCCTTCCATGTCCGGAGTTCGAGCGCGACTACATATTCGTCGCCCTGCGTCCGGCCTCCGGGTATCCGATCGACGAAGGCCGCCTCGTCTCCAACCGGGGATTGGACATCCCGGTGCGAGAGTATGAGGATCACTTCACCGAACACCAGGTGCCTCATTCCACCGCTCTGCACTCGGCTTTGAAAGGGAATGGCGCATACTTCGCCGGTCCGCTCGCGCGCTACAACCTGAACTACGACCGCCTTTCCCCCCTCGCGCAGGAAGCGGCGCGCGCCGCCGGCATGGGCCCTGTGTGCCGCAATCCGTTCCGCGGCATCACCGTGCGCGCCATCGAGATTCTGTACGCCTGCGAGGAGGCGCTGCGGCTGATCGATGAATACGAAGCGCCGCCGTCTCCGTGCGTGGATCTGCCGGTGCACGCCGCCACCGGATATGGCTGCACGGAGGCGCCCAGAGGCATTCTCTACCACCGCTACCGGCTGGACGACCGCGGAACGGTTCTCGACGCCCGGATCGTTCCACCGACATCGCAGAACCAGCGGACCATCGAGGAGGACCTGCGCGAACTCATTCCTCCGCTGCTCGATCTGCCTGATGCGCAACTGCGCTCGAAGTGCGAGCAGGCCATTCGCAATTATGATCCGTGCATCTCCTGCGCCACGCACTTCCTGAGACTGGAGATGGACCGCGGCTAGCCCATGCGACCCGTTCTGATCATCGGATTGGGGAACGACTGCCGCGGCGACGACGCCGCCGGCCTGCTGGCTGCTCGGGAACTGCGCCGCCGCAGCCGCGGCCGCTTTGCGGTGTGGGAACACCAGGGCGACGGGGCGGCGCTGCTGGAACTCTGGGACGTCCGTGACGTCGTGTTCCTTATCGACGCGGTGCGGAGCGGAGGCCGCCCGGGCACGATCCACCGCTTCGATGCGACGTCCAGGAATCCGCCATACACCGCGTGGCGGCAGTCCACGCACGCGTTCGGAGCGGGCGAAACCATCGAACTGGCTCGTGCCCTGAAGCGCCTTCCCAAGCGCCTGGTCGTCTATGGCATTGAGTCGCGGAACTTCACGCCCGGCAGCGGCGTCTCAACGGCGGTCCGCAGCGCCCTGCCGCGGGTGGTGCGGCGCGTTTTCAGCGCTGCCACAAGATCTCGTCCGCCTCGAGCGGCACGAACGCCCCCGGGTGGGAGGGGATGATGCGCGGCGTGTAATCGGCGGCAGGCCGGTCGGCCGCCACCCGCGCGGTATAGAGGTAGCCGCGCACCGATCCGACCAGTTCCGGCCCACGCTCCATCGGAAGCCGGATGGCCTCCTCCCCATTGCGGCCTTCGGCATACAATTCGACGAGTACGCTGTCCGGGTTGAGGTCGTCCAGGTAAACCTGTGCCTCGAAGGCCAGGCCGCCGTCCTGCGCCTCCGCCTTCACCGGGCCGAATCGCAGGGCGTCCCAGTGTTGCGCCAGTTCGTCGCGCCAGCGGACCAGGTCCTTGCCGAGCGCGCCTTCGTTCGCGGCCCGGTCCCGGAAAGCCGCCGCCGCCCGCAGGTAATAGTTCTCGGTGTACTCGCGTACCGCGCGGTTGGCTGAAAATTCCGGCGTCAGCCGCGCCATGCTTTCGCGCATCCGCGCCACCCAGGCGGTGGGAATGCCGCGTGCATCGCGGCGGTAGAATTCCGGCGCCACCTCGCGCTCCAGCAACTCGTAGAGCGCTTCGGCTTCGGCCGCGTCCCACGCCGGGTCGTCGCCGTGCTCCTGCCCGTCCCCGAGGCTCCATCCCACTTCAGGCGCGTAGGCTTCTGCCCACCAGCCGTCGAGTTCGGAGAGGTTGAGCCCTCCGTTGACCAGGGTCTTCATGCCGCTGGTTCCGCTGGCCTCCCACGGCCGACGCGGCGTGTTGATCCACACGTCCACGCCTTCCACCAGGTGCGACGCCAGGAGGGTGTCGTAATCCGCCAGAAAGACTGCCCGGCCCCACACGTCCGGACGGCGGACAAACTCATTCCATTCGCGAATCATGGCCTGCCCGGCGGTGTCCTGGGGATGGGCCTTGCCGGCTACGAGTAGCTGCACCGGCAGGTCGCGGTTGCTGAGGATGCGGACCAGCCGCTCGCCGTCGCGCAGCAGAAGGTCGGGCCGCTTGTACACGGCAAAGCGGCGTGCGAATCCCAGGGTCAGGGTGTTGGGGTCGAGGGCGCGCGCCGCCGCGGCGAGTTCGTGAGGAGCCGCGCCCTGCGTTGCCAGTTGGCGCGCCAGGCGTTTGCGTGCATACTCCACCAGTTCGAGGCGGGCCTGGCCGCGCATCTCCCAGAGGTGCACGTCGGCCACGGCGCGCAATGTATCCTCCACGCCTTTCAGGCTGCCGTTCCACCGCTCTTTTCCGCAGGCCGCGGTCCACAGTTGGTCGGCGGCAGCGGAGTCCCAGGTCGGCGTGTGAACCCCGTTGGTCACGTGGCCGACCGGCACCTCCTGCCGGGGCCACCGCGCGAACAGCGGCTGAAAGATCCGCCGGCTCACTTCGCCGTGAAGACGGCTCACGCCGTTGACCGCGCCGCTGCCGCGCATGGCCAGATAGGCCATGTTGAACGGCTCGGTGCGGTCCGCGGGATTGCGTCTGCCGAGCGCCATCAGATCCTCCAGCGAAATCCGCAGGCGTTCCTCCGCGTAGAACTTCAGGTACTTCTCAATCAGCTCCGGCGCGAAGCGGTCGAAGCCCGCTTCTACGGGGGTGTGCGTGGTGAACAGGTTTCCGGCCCGCGTGATCTCGAGTGCCACGGCGAACGGCTGCCCCGAATCCTGCATGTGGCCGTGGGCCCGCTCCAGCACGGCGAACGCTGCGTGGCCTTCGTTCAGGTGACATACTTCCGGCCGCATGCCGAGCGTGCGCAAGAGCCGCCACCCGCCGATGCCCAGGACCAGTTCCTGCATGAGCCGCAGCTCCGGGCCGCCGCCGTAGAGCTCGCTGGTGATGCCGCGGTATTCGGCCAGGTTGGCCGGATCGTTGGCGTCGAGAAGGTAAAGCCGCCGGCGCCCGACCTGTGCCTGCCACGTGCGGATCCACAGCTGGAAGCCGGGAAGGATCACCGGCAGCCGCAGCCATTCGCCGTGCTCGTCGCGCAGCGGCGTGATGGGAAGCTGGCCCGGATCGTTGAACGGATACAGCGCGTGCTGCGACCCGTGCGCATCGATCATCTGCCGGAAGTAGCCTTGCTGGTAGAGCAGCCCCACCGCCGCGACCGGCACGCCCAGATCGCTCGCGGCCTTGAGCTGGTCGCCCGCTACGTTGCCCAGGCCGCCCGAGTAGATCGGCAGCGCCTCGCTCAGCATAAACTCCATGCTGAAGTAGGCGGCTGCGGTAAGGGGCGCGCCGGCGTGCTCCTGCTGGAACCACGCCGATCCATCCTCCACTTCCCGCTTCTCCTGCAACACCCTCTCCATTCTGGAGCGGAAGTCCGGATCGGCCAGAGCACTCTCGAGCTTCTTGCGGGACGTCGTCTGCAGCACGACCCAGGGATTGTGTGTCAGCTCCCAAAGCTCCGGCTCCAGCCGCGCCCACAACTGGTCGGCCGCGTGGTTCCAGGAGCAGCGGAGATCCAGAGCCAGTTCCGTAAGCGGGTCCCTGGCACTCGTTTCTGGTGCACGGCGGGTGTATGTCGGGGTACTCATTTATGCGGCGGCCGCCCTCCAGCGGTGAAGCCGGACCATCAATCCGGGATGCTTGGTATCGAAAATCTTATAGGCTTTCAACTTCAGCCAGTCATTCACCAGGAACCAGACCAGCGCGTACCCCCAGATGAGCAGCGCCCATTTCCAGGCGATGGGCGTCATCAGGAAGCCATAAACGGCCGCCAGAGTGGCCAGAACCTTGGTCGCGATCGCGCTCCACAACAGGATCGGGGCAGGCTTGGTGGACCAGAATGGACCTCGCGTACGGGTCAGGAAAATGGTCAGGTGTCCGGCCACTGCCAGTTTGAGGAAAATGAACGTCTGCACCACGTCCCGCGAAAGATGAAAGACCCTCTCTGCCAGATAGAAGAGACCGAATGACGCAATGACTCCCGCAATTCCCAGCACGGAGGAGATCCCCAACACCAGACCCATATTCCACTTTTCCGGTTTATCCGAATAGCGCACGCGGTCGTAGGCGATCGCCAGAATCGGGCCGTCGTTCAACAGCGCCAGCAGGACGATCATCGCGGCCGTGACCGGGTAGAAGTTGAAAACCAGGATCGAGAGGGTCATGAACGCCAGCAGCCGGATGGTTTCGGCGATCCGGTAAATGGCATAGCTGTTCATGCGCTGAAAGATCTTCCGGCTCTCCTTGATGGCATCGATGATGACGCTCAGGCCGGGAGCCAGCAGCACGATCGCCGCCGCGGCGCGTGCCGCGTCGGTGGCGCCGGTTACGGCGATCCCGACGTCGGCCTTCTTCAGCGCGGGCGCGTCGTTCACTCCGTCCCCGGTCATTCCCACGATATGGCCGCGGCTTTGCAGCGTTTCGACAATGTGAAATTTGTGTTCCGGAAAGACCTGCGCGAAGCCGTCGGCGCGCTCGATCTGCTCGGCCAGTTGCCCGGTCTGCGAGTGGGCGGCCTTGTCGAGAACGTCGGCTTCCAGAATGTCCGTGCCCAGGTCCAGTTGCGCGGCGATCTCCTTTGCGATGGCGACCTGGTCTCCGGTGACCATCTTGACCGCGACACCCATTTTGCGGGCCGTGGCGATGGTCTCTTTGGAATCGCTGCGCGGGGGGTCGTAGAGCGGAAGCACACCCAACATGCGCCACGGACCGTCACCGTCGGCGCGCGCCACTCCCAACGAGCGAAAGCCACGTTTGGCGAACCCGTTCACCGCGTCATTCACCTGAGCGGTGATTTCCTGCGGGTTCGCGGTCATCGCCAGAATCACCTGCGGCGCGCCCTTCGCCACGCGAAACACTTTGCCGTCCGGTCCGCGCACTGTGGCTTCGGTGCGCTTGCGCACGGCATCGAAAGGCTGGAAATCCTCGACCTCGAGCTCCTTTAGCGACACGGAGGAGGGAAGACCGCCGAGGACCGCGAGGTCGATGGCGTCGGCGTTTTCCGGGCGCGAAGCCAGCGCGGCGCAGCGGATCACCTCGGCCGCATCGTTCGAGCCGAGCGCGAACGGCTCGCCCAAAGTGAGCTTGTTCTCGGTCAGCGTTCCGGTCTTATCCGAGCAGAGCACGTCCATGCCGGCTAATTCCTCAATGGCGGCCAGGCGGGCGACGATCGCCTGTTTGGCCGCCAGCGCCCGCGCACCCACCGCCATCGTGACCGAGAGCACCGCGGGCATCGCCACCGGAATGGCTGCGACCGTGAGAACCAGGGCGAATTCCAGGGTCATACTCATCCGGTCGCCGCGGAACAGGGCCACGATCAGAATGAGCAGCACCAGGGCGATCGCAATCACGATCAGAAAATCGCCGATCTTCAGCACGGCCCGCTGGAAGTGGCTCACCGTATGGGCAGTCTCTACCAGGCTCGCCGTCCGGCCGAAAAAAGTATTGCCGCCGGTGCCGTACACCAAAGCGTCAGCCTCGCCCTGCTTGATGACCGACCCCGAATAGACCGCGCCGCCGGCCTCGCGCTCGACTGGAAGGGATTCGCCGGTGAGGGCGGATTGATCGACCTCTACCGGCCCGCCGCCGATCAGTTTCGCGTCGGCCGGTACGATATCCCCCAGGCGAAAACGCACCACATCGCCGGGGACCAGTTCGGGCGCCGCGATGGCCGCCCACACGCCGTCCCGCTTGACTCGCGCCTGAAGCGCCAGCCGTGCCTTGAGCGCCGCGATGGCGTTGCCGGCCTGGTATTCCTCCCAGAAGCCCACGACCGCGTTACCGGCGAGCAGCACCAGGATGATCGTCAGGTCTTCCCAGTGGCGAACCAGTGCCGACAGAATCGCCGCTGCTTCGATCATCCACGCGATCGGGCCCCAGAAGTAGGCCAGCAGCTTCAACAGGGGATTGACTTTTTTCTCGATCAGGGCGTTGGGCCCGTACTTGATGAGACGTTGTTTGGCCTCAGCGCTGCTGAGGCCGGCGGAAGTCGTGCCTAGGCGGGAAAATAACTCGGCGGATGACAGCTTTTCCAGATCCGAGGGCGGAGCGGATGCCGTACTGGAGCCCATGCCCCAAGTATAACGGCCGTCACACTGTCGGGCTTCGGATCCGTTCGCCAAGAATGTGCGTTCTATTCCGTGCGCACGTCACCGCAAATGCGCAGATAACGCAGCGACTTCACAGACCGCAAGTCCCCGGTTCCGATACGGGCAGTGAAGTTCCGCGGGACCCGGGCTTCGCACCAGGACCCAAGTCACCGGATACTCCGCTGCCAGCTTCCGGAAGTCCATTGGTCCGAAGTGGGCCCAGCCGCGCTGCGCTCCGGACTCGCGCTTCCAGCTTTCGGCCAATTGCGGGAACAGCGATACCGCGCCGCTGTCTTTCACGTCGTCGGCCAGGACGCTCCGCTCCGCGACCGCGCGGAACCCGTGCTCGTCTTCTCCGGGACTCAACATGTAGTCCGGATCGAGCGCAAACACCGCGTTCTTCGGGGTATTGGCGCGGATCCACAGGAAGGCTTCATCCCAATCGTTGTGGTAAGCGACTCCCGGCCATTCCACATGCGGGCTGGCAGGATACGCTTCGCGCTGCGTCATCCACATTCCGGCGGCCAGGGGAAGCAGCAGACAGCACCAGCGCCACCGGACCGCTTTCAGCACATACTCCCCGAGCAACCCTCCAAGCAGCAGCAGGAAGATGACATACAGCAGTTGAAAAGCCCGCATGGGCTGCAGGCGCGTGTAATTCTCGAGCTGCCTGGTGCTCGATAGCAACACCCCAGCGGCCGTAAACAGCAGCCCGAACCACACCAGCGTGCGCGCCACGCTTCGAAATGCCGGAGTCGTTCCCCGCGGGCGTGCCGCTGCGAGCCACGCCAGAATTGCCAGCGGCGCCGCCACGCCGGCCCACTCGTACCACTTCCAGTTGAACAGGAAGAAGTAAGTACGGGAGAGCAGCGCTTCGCGGGCCGGCCCGGTCGATGGGCCAAAGGGGAATAGAAACGGCAGCGCCGCGAAAGCGGCAACGGAGCGCGGCCTCTTTACCAGCTCCATACAGCCCATCAGCACGGCGGCGTAGAGAGCCATCTGGATATGGACCAGCGCCGCCAAAACAAGCCAGGCTGCTGCCTGCTTCCGTCTCTTGGTGATATAGCAGGCGATCGCAAAAACCGTCGCCGGCGTGGAAAGCGACCGCGCGGTGAGATAGGGATCCATGAGCACCAGCGCCGTGCCCGCCACCGGAACGCTGAGCGCCCCGGCCACGACCGCCACCGCGGCCCATTGTGCGTGGCGGCTTTCGAAGCACGCACGCGCCAGTTGCAGGGAAGCCGCCAGCAGCAGGAAGATGCCCGCGAAATGCCACAGGAAAATGACCGTATCGGCCGGCAGCCTGGTCAATCTTGCGGTGTCACCAACGATGTTGGAAAACAACGACAGGTGCGCGTGCGTCAGGAAGAACTCGGATCCGAACGGGTAGAGCCCCGGGTCGGCCACCTTCTTGACCGCGGGAACATAGATGGCTGCGTCATCCGCACCCAGGTGATACCCATGCACCAGAACGGCCAGGCAGGCGATCAGGAACAGCACGGCGGCGTCCTGGAGCCCTTGCCGTTTAGAAGAGAACATCGAAGTCGCCCGTGTAGAATCTTCCGCGCTGCCCGAAGAACAGGCCGTATGCCGGGTCCGCGATGTTCCCATGAAACGCCTCCGGGTTGAAGTGGTCGGTCAGGTTGTAGGTGCTCAACGAGAGCCGGACGGTGTATTTCGGACTGACTTTGAAATCCTTCGAGAAGCGCGCATCGATGGAGAAGAAATTAGGGAAGCGGTTCGAGTTGGGCACTCCGACGTACTGCTGCGCCGCATCCGTCACGATGTAGGGAAACCCGTTGCGATACTCCACCATCGGCGCGATGCGGAAACCCTTCGGCAACTGCAATATGCCCCATGCGAGAAACCGGTTCGGCAGGTCGGCCGGCAGGCTGCCGAACTGGTTGGGGCGGATAAGCGGAACCGGGAAGCTGCCCAGGTAATTCGCGAAATCGTTCAGGTCGCCGCGGGCACGGCTGCGGACATACGAGAAGAACAACTGGCGATCCGCGCGCAGGCGTAGACGGGCAGTCACCTCAAACTGGCGATACCGCGAGTGGCCGGTGCCCGAGAGGAGATACGCGCCGTTGGCGCCGGGGGCGGCCGGCGGCACGGCATTCAGCAGCACCAGCCCCGACGATTCGCTCTGCATGTAGCCGGCACGCAGCCGCAGCCGCTGAGTGATCGGCTGCTCGATCCGCACGCTGCCGGTGGTGCTGCGCGGCGAGAAGTTGCCCGGCCTCAATTCCTGGAAGACGAAGGGCAAGTCGGCGGTGACCGTTCCCAGCCCGTTCTGATAGAAGTACGGTCCGGCCGCAATCGTGCCGTTCGGGCCGTACATGGTGAGGGTCTGGTTCGGATAGTGGTCGAAGGAGTAGACGTTGAGCGGAACGCGGTCGTAGAACAGCCCGAACCCGGCTCGGATCACCGTCCCTGCACCGGAGAATGGGTTCCAGGCCACGCCGAGTCGCGGCGCGATCCGGAAGCTCTCCGTCACCGCCTGTGATTCCGCGCGCACGCCCAGGTCAAGGGCCAGCCGCGGTGATACCATCCAGTGATCCTGGCCGAACATCGAGTATTCGGTGTCCCATGCCTTGAACGGCTGCCCGCCCGCGAACGTGATTCGCTCCAGCAGTTGATTGTTCCCGTCCATGATGTTGATGGGGTGCTCGAAGACTTCGCCATTGTCCGAGCTCTCCGCCATACCCGCGCCGGCTTTGAAATTATGAGTGCCGAGCCAGTTCACCGCGGCGAAGCTCATCACCGGAGCCCAACTCACCCGCGAGGCGTCGCGATTCTGCTGCGCGAAATAGTTGCCGCTGTTGCCGCCCGGCGCGATGGTGAGGTCCTGGTTGCCTTGCCCCCACACGCGCGCGTCGAAACGGGTCGCCGAAATCGTGTTTTCGAGCAGGCCTCCCCAGAGAGTGAGCCGGTCCGCCAGCGTGGCCGTGTAATTGTCGGTGTTGGCATTGGGAGATGTGACCAGCGGATTGAAGTAGTTCATGTTGACGTACTCCAGCCGCTGCGGCGCCACGTGGATGGTGGCCGTCACCATCTGGTTCTCGGAGGCGATCCAGTCGAACTGCGCAAACGAATTCACGCCTTCCTTCTTTTTCTGGTTATACGGGAACGGCAGCTCGAATACCTCGGTCTTGCGAATCTCGTATTCGAGCCCTTCCGAGAAGTATAGCTTGCCGGGAATAATCGGCCCCTCCACGTTGATCCGCGGCGTGGCGTCTGCGAGGCCGCGCATGTGGTAGCTGCGGATGCGGAAGTCCGGAAACGGGTCGTTGAGTTCCCACTTCCACTTCTCTCCGCCGCGGCGGGTCTCCACCGAAACCACGCCCGCGGTGAACCGCCCGTACTCGGCCAGGTACGGCGTCTGGTACACGTCCAGCTTCTCTACGCTGTCGATAGGAACCGTCAGGCCGAACTGGCCGGTGGCGGGGTCGGTCACATCCGCCGAGTTCACGATCATGGCGCTGCGGTGTTCGCCCGTACCGGAAAGGGACAGGCCCCCGTTGGGAGAGCGTACGACGCCCGGCACCAGCGGCAGTGCATCCGCGACGGTCGCCGGACGGCCGGGAAGTTCCTTGGCTGTTGCGGGCGGCACTTCGCTCGGCGGCGACCCTCCCTGTTCCACCGGCGCGACCTTGCCGGTCACCTCGATGCTCTCCTGGCGCGCCAGCGCCGGCACCATTTTGAAATCGATCGATGCGGGCCCTGTTTCCGAGATCGCGACGTCAGCCTGCTGCGCCGGTTCGAAGCCCTGCTTCGAAGCCCCGAGCTCGTAGTGCCCGGGTTTCACGTCCGGGAAGGAAGCGCGTCCGGCGGCGTCGGTCTGGGCCGTGGCAACCACGGCTCCGCCCGCTTTTAACTCGAGGCTGGCTCCCGCCACCGGATGGTTCGTAAGATCCGTTACTGAGACTTCGACGGTGATCGCCGCGAAGGCCGCCGCGCTCCATAGCAGGAGCGCCGCGCCGCAGACAAACGGCAGTGAACGAGCGGGCATCTTGCCCCGTTATCGAAGCTGGGTAACCGCAGGTTTGTACGGGTGTGCCACCGTGCGAATGCTGATCTGCACTTTGTCGCTCACCCGGAGGAACAGTGTGCTGGGGTTCTTCATCCCCCACTTCACGTAAGGCACGTCGAACTGAGTGGTCGCCGTATACTGCCCGTTGGCTGCCTGGACATCCATTGGCAGCACGATTTCGTGGTCCGCTCCGTGAATCGAGAAGATGCCGTGCAATTGAACTTTGGAAGCGCCTTCTTCGGCCACTGTGCCGATCACCTGGTCGGGGCGAAAGACGATGTCGGGAAACTTGTCGGCCTCGAGAATGTTGTTGCGCATGCGGTGATCGCGTGCGGAGCTGCCGCTATCGCCGCTCGCCGCGTCCACCACCAGCTCGCCCGAGGCTTTACCGGTCGACGGATCGAAGCGCATCGTGCCGCGTTTGAGCTGGAACTTGCCGTGCACGGTGTGAATCACGTCGGCCAGCGTGAATTCGACCCGGGTGGACGCCGGGTCGATCTGCAAGGCCTTGTCCTGCGCCGGCGTATTGCCGGCAGCAGACAACAACACGACGCAGGCCAACTGGGGAATCGCGAGTCGCAACAGCATCTTCTTCATGGAGTCAACATCTCCCATCCGATTGCCAGAGTAGTAGTCAGAAGGCTGCCGAGGCCCAAGGCCCCGACGTGCATAGCCAGTACCTTCGAGAACAGCCGCGGTTGGGATGCCAGGGCGCCGATGGCCCGGTCCCGCACGCGCCGGTGTTCCAACAGCAGCATGAAATCCGCCATGAACGCGGGGCGCCGCCCGATGCGCCGGTGCTCTTCCTGGTACTGCGAGAGGTCGCCTGCTTCGAGCGCGCGCGCCGCCGCGATGGCGTGTTGGAACAACAGGCAAAGGCCCTCGCCGGTGATCGCATCCACCGACCCCGAAGCGTCTCCCACCAGCGCTACGTTGCCGCGGTAGACGTTCTTAAGATGCCGCGACGCGGAGACGCCGCCTCGTTCGAGGGTGGCGGCTCCCGCGGCTTCGAGGCGGCGTGCCACCGCGGGGAAGCGCGGCAGCGCCTCGTCCAGCCGGAGCCGCTGGTCGCGCGAAATGAGCACCGTGCAAACCTCGCACGGCGAAACGGGCGTGATGTAAAGCTGGCAACCGTCGCCCCAGTGGATCTCCATGAACTCACTCCAGGGGGCCACCCGGTAGTGCCTGCGAAATCCGAAGCGGCGGCTGTTCCGCCCGCAGGCGTCGAGGCCGGCCCAGCGGCGCACCGAAGAGTGACTGCCGTCCGCACCCAGGATCCAGCGGGCGCGCACCAGGCCTTCGCCGGTCATCACGCCCTGCGCATCCAGGCCCGTAATACGCGTCCCGTACGCCAGTCTCACTCCCGCGTCGGCGGCACGGCCCACCATCAGGTCGTGCAGCAGCGTCCGGCGCATGCCGAGCCCGTGGCCGCTCGGAAAATCGGCTTGCACCTGGCGTTCGCCCGCCGTAAAGCGGATGCCGCGGAATGGCTGTCCGGCACCGCTGAGATCCAGGCCCATCGTGCGGGCTGCGGCGATGCCGTCGGGCATGATGCCTTCGCCGCAGGCCTTGTCGATGGGCGGCACGGCGCAATCCGCCAGTGTGACATCGAAACCGCGCTGGCGAGCTGCAATGGCGGCAGCCAGACCAGCGGGACCGCCTCCGATTACGAAGACGTCGGTGGAGCGGGGAAGCCGGTTCACTGCCTCGATCCCTCCGGCAGTTCGAGGCGGGCGAGTTCCTGGCGGTACAGCGGATTTTGCGGGAACTCGTGCGTCAGTCCGGCCAGGATCTCTTTGGCTTTCGCGATATTGTTGTCGCGCAGGGCCGCCACCGCCAGCAGCAGCCTCGCAAACGGCGCGAGATAGTGTCCCTTCTCGGCGGTGAGCTTCAACTTCTCGATGCCCACGGACTTATCCGTCTGCGCGCCCGTCAGGCGGAGAAACCAGCGGACCGGCGCCGGCTTGACGCTCAACATATAGTTCTCGACCCCGACCGCCAGCCACGCGTCGTAGAACTGCGGATCGGTTGCGAGCAGCCGCTCGGCCGCGATGCGTCCCGCTTTCATCTCCTGCAGTGACGGCGCGTACTTTTTCTCGATCAGCGCGAGCCAGTCCGAATGCAGTCCGCTCTGCAGAATAAACGCGAATTGCGAGGTCTTGTCTGCGGGTCGGACACTGGCCAGCCTGCGCGTTCTTTCCAGTGCCGCTTCGAACTGCTTCTTCAATCCAGGATCGGGTGTGAGTTTGTGATCCGTGATGAAGTGCTGGTCGTGGGTGAAGAACTCGGACTGCAGGATGTGCAGCCGGTCGAATTCGCTGAACAGGTAGGCGGCGGCGTCCGATACCGGACCCATGGGGTCGTCCGGATGCTGCTCCTGCCAGGCGCGGAAGGTGCCGTGCGCGGCCGCGAATTGCAGGTTGTACATCTGCCGGTAGCCTTCGTCGAGCAGGGTCGGCGATTGGGCACACAGCGTCTGCGCGAATGCGCCGGCCAGACAGGCGAGAATGATCGCTTGATTTTTCATCAGTGCTAAATGTTGACAGCCCGGCGCGCCAGTCCCAGCGCTTCGCTCCAGAAAGAAGCCGACGTGTGGGCGCAATCCACGGTTTCGCGGATGGACGTAACAAAATGATCCAGTTGTGCCTCGTTGACCACCAGGGGCGGTGCGACTTTCAGCACCATGAAGTGGTTCCCACAGATCTGCGTCAGAATATCGTGATCGCGGAACATCCGCATTACCAGCACCTGTCCGAACATTCCGGGGTGGATGCGCCGGAAGCCCTCGAAAGCCACCCGCAGCCGGAGTTGGCGCGGCGCCTGGAACTCGATGCCGGAGAGCATCCCCGCGCCGCGTACTTCCTTCACCATTTCGTAGGTCGAGAGGGCGGCGCGCAGCCGCTCCCGCAAGTCCGCTCCCAATACTTCGGCGCGCGCGCCCAGCGACTCGCCCTCCAGCACATCGAGTGTGGCGAGGCCGGCGCGCATCGCCAGTCCGTTCTCTCCGTATGTCGAAGTGTGAACAATCGCTCGCTTGAGCGAGCTGTAGACCGTGTCGGAAATCGCTTCCGTGGTGAGCACCGCGCCCACCGGCACCAGGCCGCCCGAGAGCGCCTTGGCGAGAATCACCATGTCGGGATCGAGTCCGAAACGGTGCGCCGCCAGAAACGGTCCGGTCCGGTACATCCCCGTCTGCACTTCATCCAGAACAAAGAGAGTGCCGTAGCGGCGGCACAGCGCCTGCGCCGCCTGCAGATAGTCCGCTGGGGGAACCTGAATCCCGGCCTCCGCCTGAATGGGCTCGACGACGAACGCCGCGAACTGCCGCGTAGCCAGACGCACTTCGAGCGCCTCGATGGAGCCGAAGGGCACACCCTCGGTGCCGGGGAGCATGGGGCCGAAGCCCTCGCTCCAAAACGGATCGCTCATCAGGGAAAGCGCCCCGCAGGTCAGGCCGTGGAACGCCTTTTCCGCGTAAAGCAGCCCGTGGCGGCGGGTGAAGGCGCGCGAGAACTTGATGGCGGTTTCCACGCCCTCGCTGCCCGAGCTACAGAAGAAAGCGCGGCGCAAACGGCCGCCGGCGCGCTCCGTCAGGCTGTGCGCGAGGTGTCCGGCGAGTTCCGGCACATGACTCTGCAGCATGGCCGGTCCGCTGCGGTCCAGTTCGTCCTTGAGGGCGGCAACGATGTCCGGATGATTGTGCCCCGCGTTATGAACGCAGTAGCCGGAAAGGAAATCGAGTATACGGCGGCCCTCCGACGTGAACAGCTCCACCCCGGAACACCGGTCGTACTTCACGTTCATTTCCAGAAGATTGAGAAGACGAACCCATTGCGGGTTCACGCGCTCGGCATAAACTCGATCGAGCGTCGGAACGGCTCGAATAGCAGACATTTCCCCTTTTTTTACTCGCAGAGTGCTGGATTGCTTACAGTTCGTAAGACGGTTTCCGTACAATCCGCGTTTCGACAAGTTCCCGGATGCCGTAACTTATCGCGTCGATTCTCGCGCGATTAATGCCGGTTCAATCACCACGGTCCTGGGAGGACGGCGGCGCTTGGAGCCGATTGCTTTGATGAGGATGTCGGCGGCCTGTTGCCCGATGGCGGTGCTGCTCTGATCGATGGTCGAAAGCGGTACCCGCAGCAGGTCCGAATAATGGACGTTGCCGACGCCGATCACTTTGATCTCTCCCGGAATGGCGATGCCTTTTTCGAGGATCGCTTTCATGGCACCGGCGGCGGTCGGGTCGTTGTAGCCGAAGATGCCGTCCGGCCGGGGGTCGAGTTTCAGCAGGCGGAGCGCGGCTTCATAGCCGCTGGCATCGTCGGAAGCCTGCACCACGTAGGAATCGGGCATCGAGATTCCAGCGTCCGCCAGGGCTTCCTGGTACCCCTTCATGCGCCCTGATCCGGGGGCAATCGAGCGGCCCGCGATGTGCGCGATGCGGCGGCAGCCGCGCTCGATCAGGTGCCGGGTCGCCAGGCGCCCGATGGCTTCATCGTCCGCGCCGACATATGGCGCCTGCGCCCCGGCGACGCGCCGGTCGATCAGCACGTAGGGCACGCCGCGCGCCTCGATGCGGGCGAATGCGCCGGGATTCGAAGGCTCCTGCGCGGAAGCGAGAATCAGGCCGTCCACCTGCCGGCCGAGCAGGCGATCGATCTCGCTCGATTCGGCCGCGCTGTCCTCTTCCGAATTGAAAATCACGACATCGTAACCCAGCGGACGCAGGGTCCCTGAAACGCCCTTGGCGATCTCCGCGAAGAACGAGTGCATCAGGTCCGGCACAATCAGGCCGATCATGAACGTGCGCCGCGCCGCCAGGCTGCGTGCCACCCAGTTCGGCTGGTAGTTCAACTCCTTGATCCGGGCCATCACCCGGCTGCGGGTCTCCGCGCCGACGTCGGCACAGCCCCGGACGACCTTCGAAACGGTCATGACCGACACATTCAGGTCGCGTGCGATATCTTTCAGTCGGACAGGTGGATTTGGCGGGTGCGACATAAATGGCACAACCACAATGAGCTAGAAGCCGAGTATAACAAGTTGCGGCGGTACAAGCGGTAATTGGACGGAAAGTGGCTGGAAAAGGCATTGAAGATCTGGTTATGCTGGATTTATAATGAACACGGACGGCTAGCACCAACCTTGAGGTGGTGCTATGCGGGAGGTGACGTTATGGCAGTCAACGCGAAGCCCGGCCGCGGCCTGGTCGAGCTGAATTCAGAAGAGTGTAAAGGCTGCGGACTGTGCGTAGAAGCCTGCCCGCCCAAGGTGCTGAAGCTCGCCGAACGGCTCAATCGCTACGGCTACCATACCGCTGAGTACCAGGGAGCCGGCTGCACCGCGTGCGGAATCTGCTATTTCGCCTGTCCGGAACCGGGCGCGATCAGGGTACTGAAGACGGCGGCATAGGAGGCGGCCATGCAGAAGCAGCTCACCAAGGGGAACGAGGCCATCGTCAAAGCAGCGGTCCTGGCAGGGTGCCGCGCATTCTACGGATATCCGATCACGCCCGCGAGCGAGATCGCCGAAGCCGCGGCGCTGTATCTGCCGCAGGCGGGCGGCGTGTTCGTTCAGGCGGAAAGTGAAGTGGCCGCCATCAACATGCTGTACGGCGGCGCGTCGGCCGGAGTGCGGGCCATGACCGCCTCGAGCGGCCCGGGCATCAGCCTGATGCAGGAAGGCTTCAGCTACCTGGCGGGCGCCGAACTGCCCTGCGTGGTGGCGGACATCATGCGCGGCGGGCCGGGGCTCGGCAACATCGCCCCGGAGCAGGGCGATTACAACCAGATCGTCAAGGGTGGCGGCCACGGCAATTACCGCACGCTGGTGTTGGCGCCGGATTCGGTGCAGGAAATGGCCGATCTCACCACCTGGGCGTTCGACCTCGCGGATGACTACCGCAATCCGGTGGTAGTGCTTGCCGATGGATATATCGGGCAGATGATGGAGCCGGTGGAATTCGCCGCGCCCCGCGTGCCTGCTCCCGCACCGGAGTGGGCGGTCACCGGAACCGCTGCCACCCGCAAGAACCTGGTCTCTTCCATTTATCTCGAGCCGGACGCGCTCGAGCGCCACATCCGGAAACTCGAGGCGCGGTACCAGCGGGCCGAGCGCGAAGCGGCGCGCGCCGAATGCTGGCGCACCGAAGACGCCGAAGTCGTGCTGGTGGGGTACGGGATCGTGGGCCGCGTTCTCAAGGCGGTGGTCGAACAGGCGCGGGCGCGCGGCATGGCGCTCGGGCTGCTGCGGCCCATTACGCTCTATCCTTTCCCGGTGGAGCAGGTACGCGCCGCCGGCCGCCACGCGAAGGCTTTCGCGGTGGTGGAGATGAGCACGGGCCAACTGCGCGACGACGTGCGGCTGGCGCTCGACGGCCGGCGCCCGGTCGAATTCTTCAGCCGGGTGGGCGGCAACGTCCCCTCCGCCGAAGAGGTGATGGCGTTCGTGGAGCACCGGTTCGACGGCTGTCTGCGGCCCGAGGAGGTCTTGATCCATGGCTAGCTACACGGTGACGCACGAGAAGCCCCAGTGCTTCTACGAGACTTATGAGCGCAAGGCGGAGTTGCAGCATCAGACCCACTACTGCCCGGGCTGCGGCCACGGCATCGTCCACAAACTGCTGGCCGAAGCCATCGATTCGCTGGGGATCCAGGACCGCACCATCCTGGTCAGCCCGGTGGGCTGCTCGGTCTTCGCCTATTACTACTTCGACGTGGGCAACGTGCAGGTGGCGCACGGACGCGCGCCTGCCGTCGCCACCGGATTGAAGCGGAGCCGGCCGGAAAGCATCGTCATCGGCTATCAGGGGGATGGTGACCTGGCAGCCATCGGGACCGCCGAAATCATCCATGCCGCCAACCGCGGCGAAGGCATCACGATCCTGTTCGTGAACAACGGGATCTACGGCATGACGGGCGGGCAGATGGCCCCCACCACGCCGCTCGGCAAAAAGACCACCACCTCGCCGTTCGGCCGCCAGGCCTTGACCGAGGGCTTTCCGATTCATGTTTGCGAGCTTCTCAATTCCCTCGACGCCCCCGTATACATCGAGCGGGTGGCGCTGGGCAGCAACAAGCAGATCATGCACGCGGCGAAGGTGATCCGCCGCGCCGTGGAAAACCAGGTGAAAGGGCTGGGATTCTCGTTTGTCGAGGTGCTTTCGCCCTGTCCCACCATCTGGAAGATGCAGCCGCTCGAAGCGCAGACCTTCGTGCGCGACGAGATGGCCGCCACCTTCGGGGTAGCCAACTATCGCGACCGCACGAAGGAAGCGCAGCCGCGTGCAGCGGCGCCGGCGCCTCCGGCAATCGACGAATTGCCTCGCATTCTGGGAATCGAAGAGCAGCCCGGCTGCTCCCGCCCGGACACAGCGGCGTCCCGCCAGGAACTCGATCTGCGAATCAAGGTTGCCGGCTTCGGCGGGCAAGGCGTGCTGATGCTCGGCGAGGTGCTGGCCGAGGCCGGGCTCGAATCCGGCTACGAGGTTTCGTGGCTCCCGTCGTACGGGCCGGAAATGCGCTCCGGCACGTCCAACTGCCACGTGCGGCTTTCGAACACGGCCATCGATTCGCCGCTGGTCTCCCGGCCCAACGTGCTGCTGGCCATGAATGAGCCGTCGCTGCGGAAGTTCCTGCCGGCGGTCGAGCCGGGCGGCCTGGTTCTCTATAACGCGGCGGCGCTGCCCGAAGACTGCGGGCGCGCGGACGTGCGCTTCGTAGTGCGGCCGTTCACCGAGATGGCCGACCAGTTGGGCGCCTCGAAAGTGGGCAACATCGTGATGCTGGGCTCGCTGCTCGAAGCCGCGGGAGTGCTCGACCAGGAGCGCGTCGTGGGGGCGCTGCGCCGGCTGGTGAAGAGCGACCGCTGGTTCCAGATGGACCTGGCGGCCCTCGATCGCGGCCGCGAAACCGTGAAAAAGGACGACGACTACCTCTGGGGCGTCTAGTCGGGACCGCCGGAATCTGCTCTGGGATGTAACCTTAGCGCCGGATTTTACGAAATAATAGGTGTACCGAAACGCTGGAGGATTCATGTCGAAAGGGAAGGGCTTGGCCCGCCTGCTGGTGGCTGCCGCGCTTGCGATCGTGCCGCTGGCGGCTCAACAGGGGATGGCCGACCGGTCCTGCTGGTTGCGCGACGTTGCTTCGCCCTCGGATTCGAGAGTGTACGCTCTCTGCGAGCAGGGTACGGTTTGGGTAACGACGGATGGCGGCCAGAAGTGGACCGCGCGCGACATGGGCGCCAACCTGACGCTGCGGGCACTGGCGTTTCTGGACAACAACCACGGGCTGGCGGTGGGGAATGACGGCGCAATCCTGGGCACCAGCGATGGCGGAAATACCTGGACCGCGCGGAAGTCCGGAACCACGGAGAAGCTGATGGACGTGGCGTTCGTCGGTAACCACGGATGGTCTTGCGGGTACAACGGCGTGATCGTGCATTCCGGCGACGGTGGCAAGACCTGGGCTCCGCAAGTCTCGGGCACCACCCAGACGATGGAAGCGATCTTCTTCCTGGACGAGCAGCACGGATGGGCTGCCGGCTGGGCCGGCACGATCCTGCGAACCGCCGATGGCGGCGAGCACTGGGAGCAGATCAAGACCGCCGCGGCCTCGTGGTCGCTCAGTTCGGTGTACTTCAAGGACGTCAACAACGGCTGGATCGTAGGGTTCGCCGGGCAGATCCTGCGCAGCACCGACGGCGGGACCACGTGGAAGAGCCAGACCAGTCCGGTGAAGGGCTGGCTGACCTCGATTGCGTTCGATACCCGCGGCCGTGGCTGGATCACGCACGACGACGGGTTCCTGAGGAGCGATGACGGCGGGCAGACCTGGAAGCTGGTCAAAACCGACGCGCGCTACTTCCTGAGCCGGCTGGTGCGGATCAAGGATACGGTCTGGGCCCTGGGACAATCGGCGCTGCTCCGCGAAAACGCGGACGGTTCGAAGTGGGTGAAGATCGACACCCTGGTGCCGGACAAGACCATGATCTACTCCGACCCACAGTTGCCGACTCTGGATCCGG
This sequence comes from Bryobacterales bacterium, assembly GCA_963778675.1. Taxonomy (GTDB): domain Bacteria; phylum Acidobacteriota; class Terriglobia; order Bryobacterales; family Bryobacteraceae; genus CAWCDJ01. The sequence continues at coordinate 106,965 of CAVZVI010000011.1, read as the reverse complement.
AGAAGAACCCGTAAGGAACTCAACCGCGGGAAACGCTTGCGATGGCCCGCAGGTTGGCAACGCCCGCCGTGTAGCGCGAATCGGACACCGCGAAGGCAACCGCGTCTTCGAGCCAGTCGTGCCACACACCGTCCGGGTCGTGGGAAGCCACGGTCAACGTATATTCCTCCGGGCAGAGCTCGCAGCGGAAGGCGAAGGTGAGCTGCAGCGTTTCCCCTGCCGCGCAGGGTCCCAGTTTTAACCTTTCGAGCTCCGTATTGGTTCCGTACACGTTCAGCCCGATTCGCGTGCGGATCATGATGCCCACTACCGGATCGGCCACCGCTTCGTGGAACCGGACCGTAACTCTCACGGATGCCAGTTCCCCGCTGCGCCAGATCATCGTCGGCAGCCCGTTCTCGCCCACGGTTTCCACGCGCAGCACTTCGGCGCGGCCGTCGCCGCGGCGGATGCGCGGCACCATCGGAGGCGTCATGCTGGCGCCCCATGCGCGAATGCGCTCGGCGATGTGCCGGCGGTAGCTGGCAAGCGTACCAGCCGGGTCGCCGCGTCCCGCGAGCTTACCGCCGTGCAGCCACCAGACCTCGTCGGCCAGGCGGCGCAGGAGATCCTCTTCGTGCGAGACCAGCAGAGTGGTGGAGCCGGACCGGCGCAGGCGGTCGAGGGCGATGGCGGCGCGCTCGCGCACCAGCAGATCGTGCCGCGCGAAGGTCTGGTCGATCAGCAGAACGGGGGAGGGCGCCATACTGAGCGTGTCGCCCGGGCCGAGAAGACGTGCCGGCCCCGGCGTTTCCACGGTTCCGGAATCGGGCCGGTCGAGGCCCGCGGCCAGGCGCAGCAGGCGCGTCTTGCCGGAGCCGTCCTCGCCGATGACGCCGATGACCACGCCGTCGGGCGCGGCCGCGTCGAAATCGGAAAGCGGCGCGGAAGTCACGTGGCGAAACGCGAGTGCCATAAAAGTTAGAATAACAACTGTAAGATGGAGAATCGCGAAGTCCTGGAGCGGATGCGCGCCGACTGGAATCAGCGCGCCGGCGAAGACGCCAATTACTATGTCGCCTTCGGCCGGCGCCAGCAGGACGAGCAGGAGTTCTTCGCCACGGGTACGGACGTGGTGAAAGGACTCACCGCGGAGTTGAAGCGCTTCGAAGGGCGCGATGCGGCGCTGGAGATCGGCTGCGGGCCCGGCCGCCTGCTCCGGCCGATGAGCCGGCACTTCGCGGAGATCCACGGGGTGGACGTTTCCGACGAGATGATCCGCCTGGCGAGCCAGCGTCTCAGCGGCACGCCCAACGCGCACCCGCATCATAACTCGGGATCGGATCTCCGCATGTTTCCCGACAACCGCTTCGATTTCGTCTACTCCTACGCCGTGTTCCAGCATATTCCGAGCCGCGAGGTGGTCTTCCGGTATCTGCGGGAAGCGCGGCGCGTGCTCAAGCCCGGCGGAGTGCTGCGCTGCCAGCTCAACGGGCTGCCGGCGCACGCCAGGCAATACGATACCTGGAGCGGCGTACGCGTCGCGCCCGAGGAACTGGCGGGGTTCACGCGCGCCAACGACCTGCAGTTGCTGGCGCTCGAACAGCCCGGCACGCAGTATATGTGGGTCACCTGCCGCAAGCGCGAGAAAGGATGGGTGGCCTCGCTGGCCGGACGGGAGCAGGCGGGCGGCGCGGCGATCCGCACGATCAGCAACGCGCTGACCGGCGAAGCGGCCGCTCCCGCCGGAGGGCCGCTCGCCGCCCTGACGCTCTGGATCGAGCGGCTGCCCGATGAGTGCGACCTGAATCACCTCGCCGTGACCGCGGATGGCCGCAGTTGCCGCGTGAGTTACATCGGCCCCCCGGATCGCGATGCCTGCCAGGTGAATGTGATGCTGCCGGCGGAGATCCGCACGGGCCTGGTGCCGGTGGAGGCGTCCTGGCTGGGGCGGCCGCTGGCCCCGCCGGGATGGGTGCGCGTGATTCCGGCCGGACCCGCGGTGCCGCGCATCCAGGCAGTGAGCGATGGGGTCAACCTGCTCTCGGGAAGACGCATCGCCTCACGGACGGTGAAAGTCACGATGAGCGACGTGACGCGCAGTCACGAGTTCCAGGCCACGGTGGCGGGACAGGAGGTGCTGGACCTCGAGTCTTTCTGTACGGACCCGCTGATGCAGCGCTACGAGTTCAACTTCAAGCTGCCGGCGAGCCTCGGGCCGGGGCCGCACGAGTTGAGAATCCGGATGGGGAAGCGGGAGTTTGCGCCGCTCGCGATCGAGGTGGCTTAGTGGAGCAGGCCTCCCGGCCTGCCCGCTGGCGAGGCGGAGTGGGGCCGTTCCTGTCCATCCTCCTCGTGGCGTCGGCCGCTGCATTGATAGCCGTCACGCCGCGCCGTCACGTGATCCAACTGCCCCCAGGCGTCGTCGAGCTGCACTCCGCCATGCATGTCGGCTCCGGGACCGAAGTGCGCGGCGACCCGCATGGTACGGTGCTGCGGGTGGCCGGCCGCGCGGCCATCGTCGCCGAGGGGAGCGGCATCCGGCTGCACGATTTCACCATCGAGGGCTCCGGCGGTCCTCCCGCCGGGCTGCCCGCCTATGACGTGCCATTCGCCAGGTTCACGACCGGCAACGGCATCCTGGCGCTGGGTGTGGAAGGTCTCAAGGTCGAGCGAATCCATGTGCGTAACGTTTCCGGCTTCGCGGTGCTGGTGAACGCGTCGCGCCGCGTGGAGATCTCGGATTGCGACGTCACCGCGAGCGGCGGGCAAAACGCGGCGGGACGCAACAACGCCACCGGCGGGATTCTGCTCGAAGAGGGCACCACCGGTTTCAGGGTGATGCGTTGCCGTCTTACGGGCATCCGAGGCAACGGCATCTGGACGCACTCACTCTACACATCGGCCCGCAACGGCCGGGGCGCGATCGCGGACAACTGGTTTCACGATATCGGGCGCGACGCGATTCAGGTGGGCCACGCATACTCGGTCCGGGTGGAAGGCAATGCCGGAGACCACATCGGCTTTCCCGTCGAAAACGTAGATATCGAAGGGCGCGCGATTCCGGTGGCGATCGACACCGCCGGCAACGTGAGCGCGTCGTCCTACATCGGCAACCGGTTCGAGGAGATCAACGGCAAATGCATCGACCTCGACGGATTTCACGATGGCGAGGTCTCGGGCAATACCTGCCTCAATCGCTCACCGGCGGAGGCTTACCGGTTCGGAGGGTACGGCATCGTCATGAACAATACCAACCCCGATATGCGGTCGCAAAATATTCGAGTGACCGGGAACCTGATCGACGGCCCCATGTTCGGTGGAATCTTCGTGATCGGGACAGGGCACCGCGTGGAGCGCAACCGGCTGCTCCACGTCAACCTCGCTCACTGCAATGAAGAGGCCGCGCGCTTCGGCTGCTACTACGCTCCGGGAGAGCCGGAGATGCTCGAGAGCGGCATCTACCTCGGGCGCGGGGCCGAGCGGCCTTCGCCGGCGCGCGGGAACATCATCGCGGATAACGAAATCAGCGGGTTCAAGATGGATACGCGATGTATCGGGCGGGCGCCGGGTATCCGGAAAGATTGGAATATCATTCGCGGCAACGTATGCCGGTCGGCTGCGGTACCGTAACCCGGCACGATCCGCGGGTCTGTAAATCTGAACCCGGACTTTGCGTCTGATGCGTCGTTATGCGAACAGTGCCTGAGCGCGGCTCAGCCTGGCGGCCACCTGGACGCCGTTCGGACACTGGAAGGCGCACTCCACGCAATCGCTGCAGCGGACCGAGGTCACTTCGGCGGGCAGCATCTGGAACTGCTCGCGGCCCAATCCGAACTGGCCGTATCCTTCGGCGTACATGAGAAACCGCAGCATATCCGCCACCGGCAACCCTTTGGGGCACTTGCCTTCGCAGTGGCCGCACATCCGGCAATAGAGCGGCCGGATCTGTTCCAGCCGCGCCGCCAGCAACTCCCCGTCATGAGCGGTGTACGGCGAATTCATTGCGGAAATGTTCTGCTCCAGTTGGTCGGTGTCGACAATGCTCGGGATGATCGTGTCGACGTGGGGGTTCTTCAGGACCCACTTCAGCGCTGCCACGGGCGCCCCCTCGCGGGTCAGCCTGTTCAGCTTGTCCGGATCCACTTTATAGACTCGCACGGTGGGCCGCACACCGCCGGCCAGGGCCTTCATGGCGACGATACCCACGTTGGCCTTGCGCGCCGTCTCGATCAGCGGCTCGACGCTCGGATCCATCGTGTAGTTGTAGCTCAGCAGGAACACGTCGAAATGGTTTAGCTTGAGCATGGCCGGGATCATCTCGGCGTGCCCGCCGTGAAAGCTCACGCCCGCGAAACGGACTTTGCCGTCGCGCTTCGCGATTCGCTGGGCCTCGAGCAACTCATCGTTGACGGTGTCCGGCGTGCTGCGGCTGTGCAGGTACCAAATGTCGAGGCGGTCGGTTTGGAGTTCCCGCAGGCTGGTTTCCAGGTCTGCGATGGCCTGCTTCCTATCCTTGGCCGTCGTTTTGCTGCTGATGTAGACTTTGTCGCGATACTTCTTCAGTGCGGCCCCGACCATTCGCTCGTTATTGCCGCCCTGGTAGACGCGTGCCGTGTCGAAGTAGGCAATTCCCATATCGGCGGCGCGCTCGATTACGCTCTGGTCGGAAGTAGTCATGCAGCCGAAGGAAACACGCGTGACCCGGATGCCCGTTCTCCCCAAAGTCGCGTAAGTGTACTTCGGTGATGGTGGCAGGGCACGCTCCTGCGCCGGGCTCGCCTGAGCGGGCGAGCCGCCCTCGGAAGGCACGGAAGCCAGTGCCGGAAGTGCCAGGCTGGTTCCCAGGAAGGTACGACGAGTGGATGAGTTCACCTGTAAACTCCTTTCCGATAAAAAGGTCTGATAAACGACAGGGATATTGTACCGTCCCGCGGACCTGAAGACGAGGCTGCGTGAGTTTCAGGCTTCCTGCGCGGCGGGGCGGAGGCGGAGCGCTTCGAGCACGCCCTTCCACTTGCGCAGAATCAGCTCGATCAGGTTGAGTATCACGGCCAGCGCGAGCAGACCGGGCCAGAGGTTCATCGTGCTGCGGATACTGCGTCCGGCTGGATCGAAGACGTCTGACGGCCTCGGATTGAAATGGCCGCCGGTGGACGCGGCGATGCGGCGCAGCAGCGGCTCGTTGCTTCCGTACTCGCGCATCTCATCCTCCTGGCGGAAGAATCCGACCTCCGGGAACGCCTTGGAATCGGCCAGCGGGCGCACACGGAACAGGCCCTGGTTGGCTCCAATCGCCAGCTTGCCGCGGTAATGGCCGGCGGTTACCTTGCTCACTTTCAGGGCCGCCTGGAAACCGTTCGGGCCGAACGCGTAAATGTCGGGTATCGCCGCCGGCTCCTCCACGTTGCGCGACAGGCGGTAATCCACCACCAGTTCATTGGAGGCCGGATCGAAATCGGCGCTGGTCTCGCTTTGCGGCGCGTGCGGCAGCAGATCGCGGAACACGTTCGCCCAGAAGCGGTCGAACCCGGACCAGGTCACCCAGTTGGTGGCCCACCGGTTCTTGGCGTCCGAGGTGAAGACGGCGGCGCGGCCGAGGCCGTACTGCCAGCGCACGAGAAGCGGATCGGTGCGGTCGACCTCCAGAATCGTGTCCGACGTCGGACGCGCCTGGAAACGCACGTAGCCGCGCAACGCGGGTGCGTTCTCCATGTCCACGCCTTCCAGAATTTCCGCCGGCTTGACGATCTTCGGTTTGAAGTTTCTCTCTACCGCGGTGTTGCCGGTGTGCTCTTCGACGTCGCGCAGCAGCAGTTGTTCGAGGCCCGAAGGGTCGTTCAGGAAGTAAGATTTCCCCTGTGCCGCGGTGGCCACCTTCTCGAGAAACGCGCGGTTGACGTCCTGCCCCAGCCCGACTGTCGAGATGGTCACGTGGTTGGCCTGGGCCTGCCGCGCGAGCGCCATGCTGTCGCCCTCTTCGGAAATACCGTCGGTGAGCAGCACGATATGCTTGTAGACCGCCTGCACGGGGAGAATTCGCTGATACGCTTCGGTGAGCGCCGGCGCGATCTGCGTTCCGCCGTCCGGCGTAATTCCGGAGATGAGGCGTTTGATCGCGGAGCGGTCGTCAGCCTTCCGTATGGGGACCGCCCAATTGAACGAATTGTCGAAGATCAGCACGCCCACCGAATCGATGGGTCGCAGGTTCTCCACTACTCCGATGGCCGCCAGGCGGGCAAGCTCGATCTTGCGGCCCTCCATGGAGGACGACTTATCGATGATCAGGACCACCGCCGTGCCTTCCGGGGAGCGGGGCGGCGCGAGCTTGGCAGGCAGGGTGCGCTCGAGCGGATCTTCCTCGCGTCCCTTCTTATCGACGTAGACATTGTGCTCGCCGGCGATCCATACCAGGCCGCCGCCCTTCTTGACGAAATCTTCGAGCGCGGTCTTGCGTGCGGGTGGGACGGCTTCCATGTCCCAGTTGTTGATCACGACCAGCTGGAAGGGATCGAGCTTCTCGGGTACGCCATTCGGCGCGTGATCGACGGTGAACTGGTTGGCTTCGAGAGCCCGGATGAGGTGTTGCTCGCTCGAGGCGGGGTCGCGCGACACCAGCAGGACATGCGGGCCGCGCAACGTAACCGCGTCTTCGAAGTGCGCTTCGCCGAGGCCCGGAGCGGTGATGCGGCCGGCGAGCGCGATCGCTCCGACCGCGTTGACGCTTGCCTGCAGGCCCAGGTGATTGACGCCGGCGGTGAGGTCCGCGCCGTTGGTGCCGATCGATTTCCCTTCGGCGGTCATCTCCACTTGGGCATGCGTGGGGCGGGGAGCTTCCACGGTGACTTCGATGGGGAACCGCTCGCCGCTGAAGACCTGTTCGGGGAACGCCACGGAATCGAGCAGCAGGCCGGGCTTCGGGCGCCCCGCGAGCGGGACGGTGTCGACGGGAATTCCAAGCTGTTGCGCCTGCCAGATGGCGCGCGCGGCACTTCCGAGATTCTCGTTGCCGTCGGAAATCAGCAGGAGGCGGGGAACCATTCCGGCGGGGAGTCCGGCGGCTCCATCGCGGATGGCGGCTTCGATGTCGGTGCTGTGGCCGCCGGCGCCCGCGGTGTGGCGCAGCGCCCAGCGGTTCTTCTCCCGCTCGTCTTTAGCGGCCGCGCGCGTGGCGCGCGCGAAAGGCGTGACGTGCGACCAGTTGCTGCTGCGTGCGCGCTCCACCCGGTCGGCGTAGGAAGATTCGGTCCGAAGGTCAGCATCGGAGACGCTGGCGGAGGTGTCCACCAGGATGCCGACGGCGACCTTGCTTTCATAAACCGTCACACGGGGGACGGACAGTGCCAGGGCGACGGCAGCGAACGCGCCGCCCTTGAGCAGCAGGGGAAGGCGCCGCCCCGATCCGCGCCACTCCCAAACCACCCACGCGATCGGAACCAGAACCAGCAGCAATGCCCAGGGATGGTCGAAGGTCATGAACGTACCTCCGCGGCGGAACGCGCCCGGTGGCGGAGCGTCAGCGGCCGGCGCGGTCCGCGGCGGCGGAACCGGCCGTAAATCAACCATTCGGCCAGCAGGCAGAGCGCCCCGGCGAGCGCCAGCCAGGGCCACGGTTCGATCGAGCTTTCGCCGGCCACCGAAAAGCGCGGGATGCCCTTCAAGGCGCCCGGAGGCGGCTCCCACCGGGTGTCCCAGAGCTGCGGAATCGTGAGGGAGTAAACGTATTCGCTATCGCCGGCGGCGACGCGCACTATGCCGGGCGTGCCCGAGAAGAAATTCAGGGTGCGATCGTGCAGCGTGAACGGGAGGGCGGTGCCGTCCTCGGCCGTGACCTTGATGTCCTTCTCCGCGGTGTCTTCGTCAACCAGAAGCTTCATGCTGCCGACGCTGCCGGCGCTGATCTCCCAGCGGCGGAAGATCTCCGGGGAAAACCAGCGCAGCAGGTTGGCGAAAAGCAGCGGCGTGGTCAGCTCGTAACGCATGGGAGACAGCGCCGGGTGGAAGCCGAACACCACGACTTTCGGGTTCCCCTCACGGGCCACAATCACCGGCCCCGCTTCGACCTCGCCGATACGTTCGTCGCCCGGGGAAGCCTCGAACACCAGCGTCTTGTCGAGCTTGAAATCCTTGGTGCGGAGGCCCGCCGTTTCGGGCGATCCGGCGTCCCAGCCTTGAAACGGCGCCTGTTCCACGGTTGTGCGCACCGGAATCGGCGAACCCATTTCGGGAGGCTGGATCCACAGGGAGTCACAGGACGGACGCGACGGGGGCACGAAACGGTCGAGAATCACCAGCCCCTGGTCGCCGGGCCGGTACTCCTCGGGCTTGCGGTAGATCGCCGCCACCCGCGGAGTGGCGGAAAGGACCGGCCGCAGCAGGTCGGGCTCGTTGGAGTAGACGGTGACCTGCAGCATGGGCTGCGAGGGGAGCTCGAGTTCGGCGTGGTCGTCGGCCGGGAAGGCATCGTGCGGGGAAAGCGCGACCCCGATGATTCCGGCAGCGGAGGTTCTGTATTCGAACGTCGCTTCCTGGTCGGCGCCGGGGGAAAGTGTCAGGCTCCGGGAGCCTGCTGCGACGCGCCCGGCGGGTCCGGGAGGGCCGAAATTCAGATTCAGCGTGAGGCTGCGCGGACGCGACCCGTAGTTATGAACCGAAACGTAGATCTCCCACAGGTTGGCGGACGCCGCGGAGCGCCGTACGCCGATCTTGCGCAGGCCGGCGTTCTCGATGGCATCCGGCACGAGCAGCGCGCGCAGGTTGCGGGGCAGTGCCGGGGCCCCGGGATCGGACTCCGTGGAGCGCCCGGCGCCCACGAAGGCGATCTCACCCGGGCGGCCCGGGCCTTGTGCCTGAACGTGGCGCGCGAAGGCTAGCGCCTGGTCCAGATTGAGGGCGGTGGCGCCGGGCCGGGAGGCGTCGATGGCCGCCTCGACCACGCGATGGTCGGGCTCGAAGGCGGTGGCCGGAGTGGTGAGACCGTCGGCACGCACGAGCATCACGCGGTCCCGGGCGGGCAGGGCGTGCAAATACCGTCGGGCGCGTTCCCGGGCCAGGTCCATCAAGGTTCGATTGCCGGAGTGCGCCGCCATCCAGGCGGAGGTGTCGAGAACGATGACATGATTGCGCGCGGCCAGTTCCGGAGCGCCGAACCGCACATGCGCCACCGCCAGCAGCAGCAGCGCCATACCGGCAAGCTGCAGGATCAGCGACCATGGCTGGCTGATTCGGCGGCGGCGCGCGGCTACCGCGGGCTGCTCGGCGGCCACCCAGAAGCGCAGCGTGGAAACGACCTGCCGGCGGCGCGAGCGGTCCAGGAGATAGAGAGCCACCGCCACCGCGGAGATCGAGCCGAAGACCGCTACGAACTGCAGCAGGGAGAGGTTGAGAAAGTACATAGGCTCACGCAATTCCGCGTGCGCGGACCAGTTCGCCAAAAATCACGCTTTCGAGCGTCTGGGAGGTGCAAATTCCGGCATAGCGCCCGCCGCTGCGCAGCGCCAGGGTCTGGATGGCCGAGCTGTATTCATCGAAGGCGCGAGTATAGCGCTCGCGGGACTCGTTGTCGAAATCCAGCTTGAGGGCGGCGCCGGTTTCGGCGTCGTGCAGGTCGAGTTCCCCCGTCCATGGCGGGACACGGTCTTCGTCGGCCCAAAGCTGCAAAAGCATCAGCTCGTGCCCGTAGTCGCCGAGGTATTGGATGGCGCGTTCGCAGCCGTTGTCGTCCAGGAAGTCGGAGATGACGATGAGCAGCCCGCGCTGGGAATAGGCGCCGATGAATGCGCGAACCACGGCCATGTAATCGGTGATTCCCCCGGGCTTCATCGCAGCGATGCCGTCCATGACGCCGGTGAAGCGGTGGCGGCCGCCGGACGAAAAGAGGCGCTGCCCGAGGCGGTTGGAGAATCCGTGGATCTCGATCGTATCGAGGCGCACCAGGCCGACATAGCAAAGGGCGGCGGCGAGTCTGCGGGCATAATCGAACTTGCCGCCTCCGAAGGCGCCCATCGAATCGCTGAGATCCACCAGCATCCGCACCGGAACCCGGGGCTCCACCTGGAACATTTTGAGAAACAGCTTCTCGAGCCTCAGGTAAGCCCGCCAGTTGACCGCGCGGAGATCATCGCCATGGTGAAAATTGCGGTGGTCGAGAAACTCCTGGCCCGGACCCGCGAATCGCGACATGTTATGGCCGCCCACCAGGCCGGAAAAGGACTTCTTCCAGTGAAGGGTGAGGCGCTCGAGTTTCTCGAGAAACTCGCGATCGAGGAGCGGGGCCTCTGCCATACGGTACCTACGCTACGGATGCCCGTGCGGTTACGCCTTTGATTATGGCGGTAAGGATCGATTCGGGGGTCTGGCCGTCGGCGTGCGCGTCGAAGTTCAGAATAATCCGATGGCGCAGTACCGCGGGGGCGACGTGCTGTACATCTTCCATGGCCAGGTGGTAGCGACCGTGCATCAGGGCAAGTACCCGCCCGCATTCCACCAGGGCCTGGGCGCCGCGGGGAGAACTGCCGTAGCGAACGTACTTCTTCGCCAGATCGTGGGCCTCGGCCTGTTCGGGCTGCGTGGCCATCACCAGTTGAACGGCGTACTCCTGGACGTGAGGAGCCACCAGCACCTGGCGGCACACCGAGCGGACTTCGAGGATGGTATCGCGGTCCATCACGGGTACCGGGACTTCTTCCTCCCTTTGGATGGTTCGCTCCACGATGCGGTTCAACTCCTCCCGGTTCGGATACGTGACCAGGATCTTCATGAGGAACCGGTCGAGTTGCGCTTCGGGCAGAGGGTACGTGCCCTCCATTTCGATCGGGTTCTGGGTCGCCATCACCAGAAACGGGCGATCCAGCTCATGCGTGGTGGTGCCGCTGGTGACGGTCCGTTCCTGCATGGCCTCGAGCAGCGCGGACTGGGTCTTAGGCGTGGCGCGGTTGATCTCGTCAGCCAGCACCAGGTTGGCGAAGATCGGCCCGGGCTGAAACTGGAGGGCCTTCCCGCCGCGTTCATCGGTCTCGATGATCATGCTGCCCACGATATCGGCGGGCATCAAGTCCGGCGTGAACTGTATGCGCGAGTACTTCAACTGGAGAGTCCGCGCCAGTGTACGGAGAAGAGTAGTCTTGCCCAATCCGGGAACGCCTTCGAGCAGTACATGGCCTCCCGCGAGCAGACAAATAAGGACGCCTTCCACGACATCGTCCTGGCCCACGATGATTTTGGCGATTTCCCGGCGGACGGCATTCAACCGGTCGACGGCGAGTTGGAGCGCAGCTTCGGATCCCACCTCTACATTCTAGAGCAGAGGGAAGCGGTTCTCAGAGACCCTCAGGAGCAAATTACACAGTTCGCGGGACCATTAAGCGTGTGACTGTACGCCGGCGCGCTCGCCGATCTTCCCGGCCAGGATCCCGATCACGGATGCCATCTCGACCAGCGCATTGCGCGCGCGCTGGGGAGCAGCAGTCCTTGTGAGCCGGTAGAACATGCGCATGACTTTGTAATCCCAGACCAGGAGGCGGTCTTCGATGGATTGCATCTCCAGTCCGGCAGCGTGTTCGAGGAGGTAGACCAGTAGGTCGTAATCCTTCTGTAAGCTGACTTGCAGTGGGTCGAGTGCTTCACCGGCTTTCAACCGAGCCTTCACGTCGCTGAAGCTGAAGCGTGCGGATACATCGGCCGCTTGCTCGCTGGCGGCGGTGCGAACAAGAAGGATACACGTGTACCGGAACCAATACACCAACAAGACGAATGAGACCGCGATGATCAAGATGCTCGTAAGCATTTTAAATTCGCCAAGGTGACTAGCCAGTACTATACCGACCAGAACGAGTGTAGCACCCGATAATTCCTGATGCAATAGGTATGGTAGTAAGAAAAATCGTAGAATGCACTACCGGGAAACACCTCTCCAGGTGCCCGCCTTTGGGGGTAGGAAGGAACCGGGGTATGGCAGGTAAATATTTACCGTTAATCGAGCGAATTCCGGTACCGCGGACTATACCGCAGCCGCGAAAGGCTGGCCTTCGTAGGTATAATCCTTGAGTTTGCCGTCCAGGAATGTTTCATAAGCCGACAGGTCGAAGTGACCGTGGCCGCTCAGACAGAAGAGGATGTTGCGTGTCTTTCCCTCTTCCCGGGCGGCTAGGGCCTCGTCCACGGCGGCGCGGATGGCGTGCGACGATTCCGGAGCCGGGAGAATCCCTTCCGTCCTGGCGAACTGCAGGGCGGCTTCGAATACCGGAACCTGCGAGTAGGCCTTGGCCTCGATATAGCCAGTGTGGAGCAGATGGCTGAGAAGTGGTGATGCACCGTGATAGCGTAAGCCGCCCGCGTGGATACCCGGGGGCACGAAATCGTGGCCCAGGGTGTACATCCGAATCAGAGGCGTCAGTTTTGCCGTATCTCCGAAATCGTATGCGAACGTGCCGCGGGTGAGGCTGGGGCAGGCGGCCGGCTCCACGGCCAGGATGCGCGGGCCCTTTCCGGCCAGCCGGTCGAGCACGTAGGGCAAGGCAAGTCCGCCGAAATTGCTCCCGCCGCCGAAGCAGCCGATGACAACCTCCGGTTCCTCACCGGCGAGTTCCATCTGGAGTTTGGCTTCCTGGCCGATCACGGTCTGGTGCAGCATGACGTGGTTGAGCACGCTGCCGAGCGAGTAGTTGGTATCCGGGTGGGTGGCGGCGTCCTCCACCGCCTCGCTGATGGCGATGCCGAGGCTCCCAGGCGAATCCGGCGCAGCGGCAAGCACGCCCCGGCCGGCATGCGTGTGGTCGCTCGGGCTGGGGAAGACTTCGGCCCCCCAGGTGTGCATCATCATGCGGCGGTACGGCTTCTGGTCGTAGCTGATGCGCACCATGTAGACCGTGCATTCCAGGCCGAACATCTGGCAGGCGAGCGCCAGGGCGCTGCCCCACTGCCCCGCGCCTGTTTCCGTAGCCAGGCGGCGGATGCCCGCGCGCTTGTTGTAGTAGGCCTGCGCAACCGCCGTATTGGGCTTGTGGCTTCCGGCCGGGCTGGTGCCCTCGTACTTGTAATAGATGTGCGCCGGCGTGTCGAGCGCCTTTTCCAGGCGTCGCGCCCGGTAGAGGGGCGTCGCCCGCCACAGCCGGTAGATGTCCATGACCTCGCCCGGAATGTCGATTTCGGCCTTCGGGGAGAACTCCTGCTCGATCAACTCCATGGGGAAGATCGGCAGCAGGTCCTGCGGGGTGAGAGGCGATCTGGTCTGCGGATTCAGCGGCGGGTCGAGCGGCTCCTTTAAAGACGGCAGCACGTTGACCCACGCGGTTGGGATCTGGCTATCGGCGAGCAGAAATTTGGAATGCTCCGGCATGGGGAAGGCCCATTGTAATACCCCGACGCCTAGTCCGCGATAAGGACGGTAATCTGGCCCGGGCCGTGGACGCCCCGGACCAGGATCTGCTCGATATCGGCGGTCCGGCTGGGGCCGGTGATCAACACCATCGAGCTGGTCTGTTCGGCGGGGCGGGGAAGGAGGGTGAAAAGCTCGTCCAGGCTGCTGAGGATGCGGTCGCGGGGCACGATCGCCAGGTGCGCGGGCGGAAGCAGCGAAATCAGGCGGGCTTCCTCCGGGCTCGCAAGCATGACGAGGGTGCCGGTGTCGGCCAGGGCGTAATCGGCGCTGGTGATGCCCACATCGGCCGCGGCGCAGACGGCCCGCAACTCGTCGCGATCGGTGATGCCGCTTCGTACGCAGGGAAGGCTCGTAACGCCCCATCCGGCAAGGAAGGGGGAATTGGAGGCCACCGCGGTCTTGCCGGCGATCACTTCGGCGGCTGCGGCGCGCGGGTCGCTGGTGCGGCTGGCATTTCCGGCGAGCGCCTCGACGCGGGCGATCATGCTCGCGATGCGCGCCTCCCTTTCGACATGCGGCACGCGCAGGCGCACCGGCGGCGGTTCGGCGGGCGGATGGCCGGCGCTGCGTCCCACGGCGGTTCGAATCTTGTGCAGGATGTTGTCGCGCGACATCAGCGCCGCCTCCACATCTCCCGGAAACTCCTGGCCGGCGGCGGAGGCAGGTCCCGCTGGCTGGTCCAGGCCTTCACCGGGCCGAAGTTCATGGTCGCGGGGAGAGCGCGGATCCAGTCGCCGTCGGTCGAAGGGGCCATCACCGCGGCGATCCGTCCAGCCCATTCGTACACGCGCGGATGGGTCATCACCCAGGCAAAAGCGCGGAAAGCGAGCTTCTCGATGCGGTTCTGCTTTTCGCGGGCCTCCGTCTTCTTGACGTCGGAGCGCAGTTCGAGCAGGATCTTGGGGATATCGATCTTGACCGGGCAGACTTCGCCGCAGGCGCCGCACAGGCTGGAGGCGAAGGGCAGCCCCGGCTCGTGAGAGACGCCCATGAACTGCGGTGTGATGATCGCGCCGATCGGACCAGAATACACCCAGGGGAAGCTGTGGCCGCCGATTTTACGGTAAACCGGGCAGGTGTTCAGACAGGCTCCGCAGCGGATGCAGTAGAGCGACTGCCGCTTGCTGCGGTCCGCCAGCAGCTTGGTTCGGCCGTTGTCGAGCAGCACGACGTAGAATTCGTCCGGACCGTCGACCTCGCCGGGGCGGCGAGGTCCGCTCAGGAAAGATGTATAGACCGAAAGTGCCTGGCCGGTGGCGCTGCGCGCCAGCAGCTTGAGGAAGGTCGCGAGGTCCTGCGCGCGCGGGATCACTTTCTCGATCCCGGCCACGGCGATGTGGATCTTCGGGGCGGAGGTAGTGAGCCGGGCGTTGCCCTCATTCTCGATGATGACCACCGCGCCGGAATCGGCGACCAGGAAATTGGCGCCGCTGATCCCGATATCCGCCGCCAGAAACTTTTCGCGCAGAACGGCGCGCGCGATGGCGGTCTGCTTCTCGATAACCGTTTCGTTGGGAATGTGCAGGCGCCTGGTGAAGATCTCCGCTACGTCGTAGCGCGTCTTGTGCAGGGCCGGAGCCACGATGTGGTACGGGCGTTCGTGGGCCAGTTGCAGGATGTACTCGCCGAGATCGGTCTCAACCGATTCGAGACCATGGTGCTCCAGCCGCTCGTTGAGATCCACCTCCTCGGTGGTCATCGATTTCGACTTGACGATCAGGTGCGCCTTCCGCTCCCGTGCCAGGCCGAGGACGAAATCGGCGACCTCGGTGCCATCCTTGCAATAGATCACCTTGCCGCCGCGTGCTTCGACGTTGCGCTCGAACTCCTCGAGATAATAATCGAGGTTCTCGATGGCGTGCTTCTTGAGCGCGTTGGCCTGTGTACGGAGTTCCTGGTAGTCCGGAAGCACATCCGGCGAGACGGTTTCGATCCGCTTTTCCTTCAGCCTGCCGGTGGCCGTATAGATGGCGAGTTGCAGGTTCGCATCCGCCAGGGTGGAATGAATTTTAGAGTCGAATTCAACGGACATGGCTGGTTAACGGCTCGCCAGGACCTCGGCCAGATGCAGGGTGCGGATTTCCGACCCGGCCCGCGAAAGGGCGCCTTGAATCTGCATCAGGCAACTCGGGTCGAGCGAGACCACGGTGCGCGCGCCGGTGTTCACGATGGCCTCGATCTTGGTGCGGGCCATGGCTCCGGAAAGCTCGGCAAACTTCACGGAGAAGGTACCGCCGAAGCCGCAACACTCTTCCGCCGGCTGCATCTCGCGCAGTTCCAGTCCGCGGACATTGGCGAGGAGACGCCGGGGCGCGCTTTTGATGCCCAGTTCGCGCAGGGCATGGCAGCCGTCGTGAAACGTCACCACGTCCTGGAACCGGGCGCCGACATCTTCCACGCCGGCCACTTCCGTCAGAAATGTGGAAAACTCCCAAACCCGCTTTTCGAGGGCGTGGACCCGCTCCAGGGTTTCCGGTTCTTTGTGAAACAGCTCCGCGAAGTGGTGGGTCACCATGGAGGTGCAGGAGCCGGAGGGCACCACGATGCACTCCGAGGCCTCGAAGGTCCTGAGGAAGTGGCGCGCCACGGTACGCGCTTCCTCCCGGTAGCCGCTATTGAACGCCGGCTGCCCGCAGCAGGTCTGTTCCTCAGGGAAATCCACTTCGTACCCGAGCCGTTCCAGCACTTCGGCCATCGCCATGCCGACCTTGGGAAACAACTGATCGACCATGCAGGTAACGAACAACGATACCCGTTTGCCCATGTAGTACCCGATTGTATCAGTTTCAACCCCTTACATCCCCCGCCCGAACAAAATACCCCAACGCTGGTATTCTCCGGAAGCCACGTGGTTTCCTAAGATCTCATAAGAGACTACATGCCAACACACCGACTCGTGGGGAACTCGGCGCTACTTGCGCTGAGTCTGTCGATGCCCTTGCTCTTCTCTTCCTGCGCCAGAAAAAGCGAAGCCGAATCACGCGCGCCCAATGCGCCGGCACGCCCGACCGTGGCCGTCGCTAAGGTAACCACCGCGAACCTCTCGCGAGGGCTCGTCCTGACGGCCGAGTTCAAGCCGTACCAGGAGGTCGACGTGATGGCCAAGGTGGCCGGCTACGTCAAGGAGATCAACGTGGACGTGGGCGACCGCGTGCACCAAAACCAGCTTCTGGCGACTCTCGAGGTCCCCGAGATGGGGGACGATCTGCGGCGTGCCAAGGCAGCGGTGGACCGCAGCGAGGCCGAGGTGGCGCGGGCCAAGGACGAACTCAGACGGGCGCAATCGGCCCACGAAATCGCCCACATCTCCTACCAGCGGCTCGAGTCGGTGGCGGAAAAGAAGCCGGGGCTGGTGGCGCAGCAGGAAATCGACGATGCCCACAGCAAGGACCTGGTCGCCGAAGCGCAGGTATCGGCGGCCCAGTCGGGACTTGCGGCGGCCAACCAGCAGGTGGAAGTCAACAAAGCCGATGAGCAGAAGATCCAGACGTTGATGGAGTACACCAAGGTGACCGCGCCGTTCGCCGGGGTCGTCACCCGGCGGTATGCGGACACGGGCTCCATGATCCAGGCCGGGACCGCTTCCCAAACGCAGGCCGAGCCGATTGTGAAGCTTTCGGAGAACAGCCTGTTGCGGCTGATTCTTCCGGTGCCGGAATCGGCCGTGCCGACGGTACACATCGGGCAGCAGGTGGAAGTGCAGGTACCCACGCTCAAGAGAAGTTTTCCGGGCCGGGTAGCCCGGTTCTCCGACAAGCTGTCGATGGCCACTCGCACGATGGACACCGAAGTAGATGTGCCGAACCCCAACCTGCTGCTGATTCCGGGCATGTACGCCGAAGTGAACCTGACCCTGAGCCAGCGAAACTCGGTGCTGACGGTTCCCGTGACCGCGGTGGATGTCCAGGCGGACGACCAATCGGCGGGGAACGTGATGGTGGTTACGCCCAACGGGCGAGTCGAACTCCGCAAGATCGAGCTCGGTCTCCAGACCGCCAGCCGGATGGAAGTACGGTCGGGCCTGAACGAAGGAGATCTCGTGGTGATCAGCGGGCGCGCCCTGCTGCAACCCGACGAGGAGGTCCGCCCGAAACTCACGGTTCTGACCGCGGCGAATACGGAAGGACAGGCGAACTAGGTTTTCGTGGAGCGTCCTGCTCCACCGGGAGAGCTTTGTGTCCAGATTTGCAATACGAAACCCTTATTTTATCGTCGTTGCGTGCCTGATCATCGCTGTTCTGGGCGTGGCAGCCATCGCCCAAATGCCGGTAGACATGTTCCCGGCGATGAACATCCCGGTGGTGGCGGTGGCGACGTTCTACAACGGGATGCCGCCGGAGCAGATCGAGAACGATATCAGCGGCCGTTTCGAGCGCATGTTCATCATGGGCAGCGGGATCGAGCATATCGAATCTCGTTCGCTGCCGGGCGTCAGCATCATCAAGGTTTTCTTCCAGCCGGGGACGAATCCGGATTCCGCGGTAACTACCATCTCGAACCTGGCCATGGCGCAGTTGCGGCGCCTGCCTCCCGGCACGCTGCCGCCGGTGGTGCTCAAGATGGACGCCTCCAGCCTTCCGGTGTGCCTGCTGACCTTCAAGGGGGCGGGGCTCAACCAGACGCAGCTACGCGACATCGCCCAGTTCAACGTCAGAAACCAGATCGGCAGCGTGCCGGGTTCGAGCAGCCCGCCGCCGTTCGGCGGACGCTACCGCCAGATCATGGTCTACACCGACCCGTACAAGCTGGAAGCCCACCAGTTGAGTCCAATGGATGTCGTGCGGGCCATCAACAACGCCAACCTGATTCTTCCGGCGGGCGATGTGCCCCTGGGCTCGCTCGATTACAACATCTACACCAACAGCCAGCTCGACACGGTGAGCCAGATCAACGAGGTTCCCATCAAAATGGTGGGGCAGTCTCCGGTGCGTGTGGAGGATATCGGGTACGCCAAGGACGCTCAACAGATCCAGGTGAACATTGTCCGCGTGGACGGCCAGCGCTCCGTCTATACTCCGATCTTCAAGCAGGGCGGCGACACCAATACGATTCAGGTCGTAGACGGCATCCGGAAGGCTGTGGCGCACCTGGTAGATGTTCCCAAGTCGCTGGTCACCAAGGTGGTGTTCGACCAGTCGGTATTCGTCAAGACCGCCATCGAGACGCTTCTGCACGAAGGCGGCCTGGGGCTGCTGCTGACCTCGATCATGATCCTGGTGTTTCTGGGGAGCATGCGCGCCACCGTGGCGGTGTTCTTTTCGATTCCGCTTTCGGCGCTGGCTGCGTTCCTGGCGCTCTCCCTGGGGGGCGGCTCCATCAACAGCATGGTGCTCGGCGGGCTGGCGCTGGCGTTCTCGCGGCTCATCGATAACTCGGTGGTGGTGCTGGAGAATATCTACCGGCACCTGGAGATGGGCGAATCGCCGGAGGAAGCCGCAGAGAAGGGCGGCAAGGAGGTCGCCCTGCCGGTGCTGGCTGCCACGCTCACAACGGTGGTTGTGTTCGTGCCGGTGACGTTTCTCTACGGTGTGAGCCGGTTCCTGTTTTCCGCGCTGGCGCTGGCCGTCGCACTCTCGCTGTTCGCTTCGTTCGCCGTGGCGATGACCGTGGTGCCCTTGTTCTGCGCGCGCTTCATCAAGGCGCCGGCCCACCACGGGACGCCCTCGACGGAAGTCGACGTCACGGTGGACCACCCCAGGCCGCGCCGGTCGCTCGGCGAAAAGTACAACGTCTGGTTCAACCACCAGTTCGAATCGTTCCTGCGGGTGTACGACCGCCTCGTGGGTGCAACCCTGCGCCGTCCGGTGCTGACCCTGGCGGCCTTCGGCGGAGCCTTCGCCGCCACGTTTCTGCTGTTCCCGATGATCGGAGTCTCGTTCTTCCCGCGAACCGACGCCGGACAGTTCGTCATTAACGTGAAGACGCCGACCGGCACGCGAATCGAGATCACCGAGAACGAAATCGCCAAAGTCGAGAACCTGATTCGGAATACGGTTTCAAAGGAAGACCTGGGAATGATCGTCTCCAACATCGGGGCGACCCCCGGGTTTTCTTCGATCTACACAACCAATTCCGGGGTGTCGACCGCCTTCGTCCAGGTCAGTTTGAAACAGGACCACAAGGTCGGCAGCTTCGAATACATGCAGCGTGTGAAAGAGCGGCTGAACACCGAAATGCCCGAGCTGACGACCTACTTCTCCTCGGGCGGACTGGTGGACGCCGTGCTGAACATGGGCCTGCCGGCGCCCATCGACGTGCAACTGGCGGGCAGCAACCTGGTGCGGTCGCATGATTTGGCGATGAAGCTCGCCTCGAAAATCCGCGGAATTCCGGGGGTCGCCGACGTCTACATTCCTCAGGACATCGACTATCCCGCTTTCCGGCTCAATATCGACCGCACACGGGCGAGCGAGCTCGGCCTCGATCAACGCGAGGTGGTCGGCAACCTGATTACGGCGCTGACCTCCAACCAGATGATCGCTCCGAGCTACTGGATCGATCCGAAAACCGGCAACGACTACATGCTGACGGTGCAATATCCGGAACGGCAGGTCAAGAGTCTGAACGATCTGCGGGCCATTCCGCTGCGCGGCGCGGGAGGCCAGCTCTCCACCCGGCTGGATACGGTCAGCACCATCCGCCGCATCGAGGCGCCGACGGAAGTCGACCACTACCAGCTTCGCCGCACCATGGACATCTACGTGCGCCCGCTCGGCGAGGACCTGGGCCGCATCGCCACCTCGATCAATCACATCCTGGCGGATACGCAGGTGCCGGAAGGCATCACCGTAACCCTGCGCGGCATGGTGCAGGGGATGTTCGAAAGCTTCACGCGTTTCGGATTCGGCCTTTGCCTGGCGATGGTGCTGCTCTACCTGATTCTGGTGGCGCAGTTCCAGTCGTTCGTCGACCCGTTCATCATCCTGCTGGCCGTTCCCCCTGGGATCATCGGCGTGGTCCTGATTCTCTATCTTTCCGGAACGACGTTGAACGTCATGTCGCTGATGGGAGTCGTGATGCTGACGGGCATCGCGGTCTCGAACAGCATCCTGATCGTGGAGTTTGCCAGGCAGCTCCGCTCGGAAGGGATGGACGTGCGGTCGGCCGTCGCGATGTCGTGCCGCGTCCGGTTGCGGCCCGTGCTGATGACCTCGCTCGCCACCATCATCGGGCTGCTGCCGATGGCCCTGAAGCTCGGAGAAGGTAGCGAGGCCTATGCCCCGCTGGCGCGCGCGATCCTGGGCGGCCTGACGGTTTCGGTGGCGCTTACGGTATTCCTGGTCCCGGCCGCGTATGTCCTGATTTATGATCGACGGAGGTCAGCTTGAGTTCTATGCGTTACATCCTGATTTTCGCCGCGGCGGGGTTGTGCCTGAATGCACAGCCGCCGATGCATTTGACATTGGCCGAAGCCCAACGCCAGGCGATCCAAAACAATCCGCAATTTTCGGCGGCGAAGTTCACCGCGGCTGCTGCATACCAGGTACCGCTCCAGTACCGGGCCGCTTACGAACCCAGCCTCACGGGCAGCTTCACCGGAGTCGGCGCCGACAACGGCAGCCGCCTGGCCGCCGGCGGGCTCAACAATCCGGTAGTCTACAACCGTCTTGGGTCGGGCCTCACCGTAGGGCAGATGATCACGGATTTCGGCCGCACGTCGAACCTGGTAGGCTCTTCCAGGCTGCATGCCCAGGCGCAAGACCAGGCCACGGAAACGACGCGGGCGCAGATCCTGCTCAATGTCAGCCGCGCCTACTTCGCCGTTCTGCGCGCGGCTGCGGTCCGGAAAGTGGCGGTGCAGACGGTGGCGGCGCGGCAGTTGGTTTACGACCAGGTCAGTGCGCTGGCCCAAAGCAAACTGCGCTCCACGCTGGACGTGAGCTTCGCCAACGTCAATCTCTCGGACGCAAAGCTGCTGCAGGTGCAGGCGGAGAACGACGTCCGGGCGGCGGAAGCCGACCTGGCCGAGGCCATGGGATTACCGGGCCAGCCGGGCTTCACGCTGGAAGAGGAGGCCCTGCCGACATCCGTGCCCGACCGCGTGGACGACCTGATACGCCAGGCCCTCAACAACCGGCCGGAGCTGAAGGACCTGCGCCTGGAGGAAAGCGCCGCGCAGCGCTTCACGAAAGCCGAACACGCCCTGTACTATCCCAGCATCGGGGTGCTCGGAACGGCCGGGTTCGCACCCACGGGCTATGAGACGATCGCCAGCCGTTATGGCGCCATCGGGCTCAACGTGAATATCCCGATTTTCAACGGCGGCCTTTTCAAGGCACGCGAGACCGAGGCGGAACTGAAGGCGAAGGCAACCTCGGAAGGCATCAACGATCTGGAAAACCGTGTGGCCCGCGATGTGCGCGTGGCATGGCTCAACACCACCACGGCGTACGACCGGATGGCGTTGACCAGGCAACTCCTGGACCAGGCGCAACTGGCGCTCGATCTCGCCCAGAGCCGCTACGACCTCGGCCTGGCGGGGATGGTGGAGTTGAGCACCGCGCAACTCAACCTGACGTCGGCGCAGCTGGCCGTCGCCAATGCCCGCTACGATTACCAGTCGCAACGGATCGGGCTCGATTACCAGGTGGGTACGCTGCGGTAACCGAGCTGTAACACGAGTGTCCGATAATGGGCGGTGAGCGCGCTCCGGCGCGTCTTTATGTCCACCCTGACCCTTACCGTCATCATCATCCTGATCGCGCTCTGCTTCGATTTCCTGAACGGGTTTCACGACTCGGCGAACTCGATCGCCACCATTGTCTCCACTCGCGTGCTGACCCCGGGGATGGCGGTATGTTGGGCGGCGTTCTTCAACTTCGTTTCAGCCTTCACCTTCGGCACGGCCGTAGCCGGCACCATCGGAGAGGGCTTTGTCAATATCAGCCTCGTCACCCCGTATGTCATGCTGGCCGGGATTTTGGGCGCCATCGCCTGGGACATCATCACCTGGTGGTTCGGGCTGCCCACCAGCTCGTCGCATGCTTTAATCGGTGGATATGCGGGTGCAGCCATGGCGCGCGCGGCATTCGAATCCGGCATCGGGTCGAGCTTCCATGGGCTGATCGTGGGCAAGTGGCCCCCGACCCTGGCATTTATTGTGATCGCCCCGCTGCTCGGGATGGTGGCGGCATTCACTTTGATGGTGGCCGTCTACTGGGTCTTCCAGCGCTGGTCTCGGGCCCAGATGGACGTGCATTTCCGGCGGCTGCAGCTGCTCTCGGCCGCTGCGCTGAGCTTTTCGCACGGCACCAACGACGCGCAGAAGACCATGGGACTGATCACCGGAGTGCTGGTGACCGCCGGTTACCTGAAAACCTTCCATGTGCCCATCTGGGTGATCTTTTCCGCCCACACCGCGATCGCCCTGGGGACGCTGTTCGGGGGGTGGCGCATCGTCCATACGATGGGACGGCGGCTGACGCCGCTGAAGCCCCGGTCGGGATTTTGCGCCGAAACGGGCGCGGCGTGCGCGATCCTGATCTCCACCCACCTCGGGCTTCCGGTTTCCACGACACACTGCCTGGTCGGGTCGATCGCCGGTGTGGGTTCGGTGCAGCGGATGAAAGCGGTGCGCTGGGGCGTCGCGCGCGAAATCGTGTGGGCGTGGGTGTTGACGATCCCCGCTTCGGGGGCGGTAGCCTGGGCCGTGTTCGCTCTCATCCGGCTGTTCAATCCTACGGCGTAAGCTTTGGACCTTGGCTTGCTCTGATAGTAGTGCGGTGCAGACGTTATGTATTTTCCCAAATCGTGGTCACTGACAGTCCTCCTGGCCGTGCTTCTGTTCGCAATCGGACTCTTTCTGCTTGTGTATTTACAAGGCGGACTGTCGCATTCTTTCCTGGCGACCCACTAGACCGGGCTGCGGTCACTTAGCTGATGACGCCCTTGCGGATGGCGTAAAGAATCAGTTCGGCGCCGCTGTGCAGGTTCAGCTTCTGGAAAATGTTGCTGCGGTGGGTTTCCACCGTGTACAGGCTCAGGTTCAGCAGGTTGGCGACCTCCTTGTTGCCTTTGCCTTCAGCCAGCAATTGCAGGATTTCGCGCTCGCGTGTAGTCAGCAGGTCGTAGCTGTCTTCCACTTTGCGCTCCTGCATCTGCCGGACGTAGTCCTCCACCAGCATCTTGCTGATGGCGGGGCTGAAGAACGCCTTGCCCTCGCTGACGGCCTGTATGGCGTTGATCAGGTCGTGCTCCGCGGAATCCTTGAGCAGGTAGGCGCGCGCGCCGGCTTTGAGGGCCCGCAGCACATAGCCTTCGTCGGAGTGCATGCTGAGGAAGACGATGGCGGTCTGCGGCATTTTGGCCGAGATCTGCCGCGCTGCCTCGATCCCGTTCAGCGTGGGCATCGCCACGTCCATCACCACTACGTCGGGCGAATGCTGCTCGCACAGGGTAATGGTTTCCCGTCCATCGGCGGCATCCGCCACCACCGTCATGCCGGCGCTCTCCAATAGCAGTCGCAGGCCCTTTCGCACCACCGTGTGGTCGTCCGCCAGAAGAATTCGAATCTGCTTCACGCAGTCTCCCTTGCTTTTTCCATCGCCAGAGCCAGAGCCACCCGTAGCTTTGTGCCGTGTCCCGGATGCGATTCCACCGTGAAGCTCCCACCCAGGTGGCTCACCCTTTCCTGAATTCCGAGAAGCCCCATTCCCTTTTCGCGGCGCGCGTCGAAGCCCTTGCCATCGTCTTCGATCTCGAGCACCAGGCGCCTGGCTTCCTGGTTTACCGTGAGTACGACCTGCCGCGCCGCCGCGTGCTGCACGATGTTATGAAGCGCCTCCTGCACGATGCGGTATATACAAGTCTTGTGCTCTTCGGGAAGATCCTCCGAGACATCGTCCGCCGCCACTTTCACCCAAAGGCCGGTGCGCTTGGAGACTTCCCGGGCCTGCCATTCGAGCGCGGGCACCAGCCCCAGGTCGTCGAGCATGGAGGGTCGCAGCAGGAGCGCCATGTTGCGTACCACGCGGATGGAGTCTTCGAGCAGCACTTTGATCTCGTCGGCCTTCGCGGACACGGCATCCAAATCGCGGGAACGGATGCGTGTGGAGAGGTTGGCCATCTCGACGAGGACGCCCGTGAGCGCTTGCCCCACCTCGTCGTGCAGTTCGCGCGAAATGGAGCGCCTTTCGTTTTCCTGGGCTTCCACCAGCCGCGCCGACAGTTGCTTCAGCTCTGCTCGCGCCTGCACGATCTCCTTGTACCGCTCGGCAGTCTCCCGCTCCAGCTTGAGAATCTGGCGGACACTGAAGGCCGCCAGCACCAGGCCCAGGCCGATCGTCAATCCGAAGGTCAGGGCCAGCCGGTTGCGGGATTGCCGGAAGGTCCGCTCGACCTTCTGTTTGCCCGCGTTCAACTGCGCTTCGTTGAGCGAACCGATCTGGTCGGCGATTGCGAGCATCGACCGGCGGCGCGGAAAGACCTGGTCGCGCAAGTATGCGTCTCCCGCCCGCCGCCGCTGATCGGCATCCCAGTGGAAGACCGGCTCCAGCACGCTCCAGTAGGAGGCCAGTTCGCGGGTCAGCACGTTAAACGGCTTCTCCTCCGGCGTGTTCAGCAGTGCGCGGTACTGGTTGATCTCCTCATCCATGTCGCGGCGGGTTTCCTGCAAGGTGTAACGATGGCCTTCCGCCTTGCCGCTCTCCGGCTCGAGCAGGTAGTCGCGAACGTACGTGCCGGAAACATACAGATCGGCGCGGATCCTCTCGAGTACGCGGGTGCGCATCAGAAAGTCTTCGCGAATCGTCTCGTTCTCGTTCTGAATCTGCTGCAGCGCCTGGATGACGTCGAAGGCCGAAAAGACCATCAGGAGCAGTAAGCCGCCGAACCCGGCCATCAGGACCAGCCGGCTGTGAGGCACCAGGCGGGAGCTCCGCCAGGTTCCGGACTCTTGTTCCATCTACCTCTATCCTATCGCTCACGCTACAATCGTTGGCTTGAACCTCGCACTCATCGGGTTTGGCAATGTGGGCCGGGCGCTGGCACGGCTGGTGCGGAAGAAGCGCCGCGAGTTTCCGTTTACGATTACCGGCATCCATACGTTGCGGCACGGGACCGCGGTGGACCCTGCCGGTTTGCCCGCCGAGCCCGTGTTCGGTCCGCGCGCCGGCTCTGTCGGGGAGTTTCTGGATGCCGCCCGCGCCGAAGCCGCCGTGGAACTGACCACCCTCAACCCCTCCGACGGCGAACCGGCGATCTCGCACATCCGCGCCGCCTTCTCGCGCGGGATGCACGTCGCCACCGCCAACAAGGGGCCGATCGCCCACGCTTACGCCGCGCTGCGCGACGAGGCTGCCCGCGCCGGCGTCGGGTTCCGCTTCGAATCGGCCGTCATGGACGGCGCCCCGGTGTTCAACCTGTGGCGGCGCGCCATGCCGGGTGTCAAAGTTCTGGGCTTTACCGGCGTCCTCAATTCCACTTCCAAGGTGGTCATCGAAACCATGGAGCGAGGCGGATCCTTCGACGACGGGTTGGCGGCAGCGCGCGCCATGGGGATCACCGAGGCCGATGGCGCTTTCGACGTCGAAGGATGGGATTCGGCCGCCAAGTCCGCGGCTTTGGCGAATGTGCTCATGGACGCGCGCACCACTCCGCAGCAGGTCTCCACCCGCGGCATCACCCGGATCACCCCGGAGCGCATGCAGGAGATCCTGCGTGAGGGGAAAACCGTGCGATTGGTCAGCCGGGGGAAGCGCACCGCATCGGGTGTCTCGCTGCGGGTGCGTGCCGAGGTGCTCGGCCGCGCCGACCTGCTGGCCTGTACCCCGGGGACTTCCAACCTGATCCTGTTCGACACGGACCTCATGGGCACCTTCGGTACCATCTCCATCGAGCCCGGCGTGGAGCAGACGGCCTACGGAGTATTCAGCGATCTGGTCAACCTCTGCCGCGGAGATATGATTGCCTTATGAAACGGTCTCTGGTTTTTCTTCTTCTACTCGGGCTTCCCGGATGGGCGGCGGAACGGCAGTTGTTCAATGGAAAGGACCTGAGCGGCTGGGCGCGGATCCCGCGGCACGAAGGCGCTCCGGCCGATCAGCACCCGGGCTTCGAAGTGAAGGACGGCATGCTGGTCAGCTTGCCGGCAACCCCGGAAGACGACCTCTGGTACACGCGCGAGAAGATCGGCAATGCCACGCTGCGCGTGGTCTACAAAGTGTCCGACCGGGTGGCGAACTCGGGAGTCTTCACGCGGATCCCGATCGTGCCGAAGTCCGAAGACGACGCGATCAACAAGGGGATCGAAGTGCAGATCGATGAATCCGGCGACGATTATCATTGCACCGGTGTGCTTTATTCGATGACCAAAGCCAAGGCGCGTCCCTACAAACCGGCGGGTGAATGGAACACCCTGGAGATCACGATGAAGGGCCCGCGCACAATCGTGAAGCTGAATGGCGTGCTGGTGACGGACTACGACGGGAAGTCGCCCGTGCCGCCCAAGAAAGGCCAGTACGAGCCCGACCGCGGCCCTCGCCCGGACACCGGCTACATCGCCATCCAGCACCACGGCGGCCCGGCCACGGTGTGGTTCAAAGAGATCGCGCTGATTCAGTAGGCATTAGCGGGAGACTGGCCCATGAGGGTGCTGGACTGGCTGCTCGACTCCGACCCTGCCATCCGCTGGCAGGTGTTGCGCGATCTCGCCGATGCGCCGCCGGAAATCGTCGCGGCGGAGCGGGCCCGTGTCGCGACTGAAGGATGGGGCGCCCGGCTGCTTGCCTTGCAGGGCGAAGACGGCCTGTGGGCGGGAGGCGCATTGTTCCCCGCGCGGAGGAGCGGACTGCCTAAGGGCCAGCCCTGGACCGCCACGGCATACAGTCTCGTTTCGCTGCACGATTTCGGTGTCGATCCGCATTGTGACCGGGTCCGCCGGGCGGTAGCGCAGGTCCGCGAAAACTGCCGCTGGGAGCATGCCGGGCAGCGGTTCTTTGACGGCGAGGTCGAGCCGTGCATCAACGGCATGACCGTCGTGCTGGGAACTTATTTCGGTCCGAATGTCGACGGCGTGGTCGCGCGGTTAGTCAGCGAGCAGCTCGAGGATGGCGGCTGGAATTGCGAGGCGGAGAATGGTTCGGTCCGCTCTTCCTTCCACACCACCATCCGGGTTCTGGAAGGCCTCCTGGCCCACGAGCGCGCCACCGGCGGCTCGGCGGAATCCATCGCGGCGCGCCGCCGGGGTGAGGAGTACCTGCTCGAACGGAAGTTGTTCCGGCGCAAGAGCAGCGGTGAAATCGTCGACCCCGCCTGGCTCGAATTCTCGTTTCCGACGCGCTGGCACTACGACGTGCTGCGAGCGCTGGAATATTTCCGGACGGTTGGCGATCCACCGGACCGGCGCATGGAGGAAGCCATCGATCTGCTCCGTTCCAAGCGGCAGTCCGATGGCACCTGGCTTCTGGAAAACACGCACCCTGGCGCCATCCACTTCCTGTTCGACGATGGCGACGGCCTGCCCAGCCGGTGGAACACGCTGCGCGCGTTGCGGGTCCTCCGTTGGTACGAGCAAGGCGCCGATAGGCTTTAAAGGGAAGCATCGAGCGTGCGCGCGCCATAGGCTGAAAAGGCGGAGTCGGCTGTGAGGATCGTCAGATCCTCACATTGCGCCTGTGCGATGAGCATCCGGTCAAATGGATCGCTGTGATGCGGCGGCAAATGTCTTACGGCGAATGCATGACGGAATTGAATCGGTAGTGGACGGAATCCAGATGCAAAGAGTTCGGGTATAGAGTCTTCCGGGTTTGCATCGAGTCGGAGGCGTCCAATCGCCGCTTTGATCGACATTTCCCAGATAGAGACTACGCTGAGAAAGGCATTCGCCGCCGGGTTGCGAATGGCTGCGCGAGCACGTTCTCCCAGTTTGGCGCTGTCCTCAAGCCACCAGATGAGGGCATGAGTATCCAGCAGGAGGTTCATTCATCGACTCCGAAGCCATGGAGAACGTCAGCGGGCAAAGGTGCGTCGAAATCCTTGCTAATCCAGACCTTATCCTTCCAGACTCCGAGGGTGCTTTCGATACCTTTCTTCTTCTCCAGCGGCACCAGGCGGGCCACTGGTTTGCCGGCTTTGGCGATGATGATCTCTTCCCCTGCCGCCGCTTCTTCCACGAGGCTGGAAAGATGGGTCTTGGCAGCGTGGATGTTGACGGTTTTCATTGGACTAAGCTTAGCTTAGTCTATTTTACGATCCAGTGCAAATTTGTAGGCTCTAGCGATCAATGAAAGTCGTGCGATTCGGCCGCCGCGCCGGCGCGCAGGCCTTCCACTTTCGCGGCTTTCACGGAAATCACGCCGTCCAAATTCTGCAGCACTCCTTCGATCAGCAGGAACGGCTCGCCCAGCACTTCGAATTTGTAGCGGTCGAACGTGTCCGGGGTGATGATCGCGTTCATGATGCCGGTCTCGTCTTCCATGCTGAGGAAGACGAAACCCTTGGCTGTGCCCGGCCGCTGCCGTACGATCACCGAGCCGGCGATCCGCACCACCCGGCCGTTGCGCACTTGCGGCGAGGTCGATCGGCCCGCTTCACTCCCAGCGCATCCATTTCGGCACGCCGCCATGTCATGGGGTGGCGGCCGACTGTCAGGCCAGTGCCGCGGTAATCGGCCCACAGGCGCTCCTCGGTATTCATAGCGGCGAGCGGTGAAGGCTGGCCCTTCTCTTCGAGCGGCTCGAGCAGCGGCCCCACCGGCAGAATAGCGCGCTGCGCCTGCCAGAGAGCGTCGCGGCGGTGGAGGCGGTCGAGCGAGTTCAGCGCCCCGATTTCCGCCAGCCGGTTGATCTCGTCCTTGCGCAATTCCGGGACACGCAGCGCGAGATCGTCCACGCTCGAAAACGGACGCCGGGCGGCGATCGCGCGGCCGGCCTCTTCGCGTAGGCCTTTGGCATAGCGCAGGCCCAAACGCAGGCGCGGATATTCGACCGTGCAGACCCAGTCAGACACCGCCACATCCACCGGCAGCACCCGCAGCCCGTGGCGCTGCGCGTCTTTGATCAGGATCGCGGGCGAATAAAAGCCCATCGGCTGGTTGTTCAGCATGGCGCAGGTGAAGGCCGCCAGGTAGTGGCATTTCAGATAAGCGCTGGCATAGGCGATTAACGCGAAGCTGGCGGCGTGCGATTCCGGAAAGCCGTAGAGCGCGAACGAGACGATGGAGCGAACGATATCCTCCTGCGCCTTGCCTGTGATGCCGTTGCGCTCCATGCCCTCGCGCAGCTTCACCTCGATTTCCTTCATCCGCGCTTCGGAGCGCTTGAAGCCCATGGCACGCCGCAGTTCTTCAGCCTGCCCGCCGGTGAACCCGGCCGCGATCATCGCCATCCGCAGCAACTGTTCCTGGAAGAGCGGCACCCCGAGCGTCCTTTGCAGAACCGGTTCGAGCGAGGGGTGCAGGCAGTCCGGCCTCTCGCGGCCCTGCCGGCGGTTCAGGTAGGGATGCACCATTTTGCCGACGATCGGCCCGGGCCGGATGATCGCCACCTGCACCACGATGTCGTAAAAGCGCTGCGGCCGCATGCGCGGCAGCGACGACATCTGCGCGCGGCTCTCCACCTGGAACATGCCGATCGTATCGGCGGTTTGCAGGGCTTCGAAAACCGCCGGATCGTCGGGCGGCAGGTGCGCCAGGTCCACTTCTTCGCCGTAGACCTCGGGGATGAGCTTCAGGGTGTCCTCGATCACGGCCATCATCCCCAGTCCGAGCAGGTCCACCTTGATGATGCCGAGATCGGCGCAGTCTTCCTTGTCCCACTGCACCACTACGCGGCCGGGCATGGTGGCGGGCTCGAGCGGCACCACGGAATCGAGATCGCCCTGGCAGATCACCATGCCGCCGGAATGCTGGCCGAGGTGGCGTGGCAGGTCCTGCGCCATGCGGTACACCTCGAAAAATTTGCGCACGCGGGGATGGTTCAGGTCGAAGCCGGCTTCGCGGAACTGGCGCTCGGTGGTGTCCTTGGGGTCCTTCCATTCCCACGTCCGGACCAGGCTGCTCAGCCGTTCGACCGAGGTGATCTCGAACCCTAATGCTTTGCCCACTTCGCGCGCGGCCGAGCGGCCGCGATAGCTGATGACGTTGGCGGTCATGGCGGCGCCCAGCTTGCCGAACCGCTGGTAGACGTACTGGATGGCGCGCTCGCGCTTGTCGCCGCTGGGAAGGTCGATATCGATGTCGGGCCACTCGCCGCGCTCTTCGGAAAGGAAGCGCTCGAAGAGCAGGTCCATGCCCACCGGGTCCACCGCGGTGATCTGGAGCGCGTAGCAGACGGCGCTGTTGGCAGCCGATCCGCGGCCCTGCGCCAGGATGTCGTTCTCGCGGCAGAAGCGCACGATGTCCCAGACGATCAGGAAGTAGCCGGGCAGCTTCAGCTTCTCGATGAGGGCCAGTTCGCGCTCGATCTGCCGGCGCGCGCGATCGTGATAGGGACGGTAGCGCAGGCGCGCGCCTTCTTCCGCCAGATGGCGCAGGAACGACATCTGGGTGTGGCCTTCAGGCACGGGGTAGCGCGGGAATTCGTAGCCCAGGTCGGCGAGGGTGAACTGGAGGCGCGCGGAAACCTCCACGGTGCGCGCAATGGCTTCCGGAAGATCGGCGAAGAGGCGCGCCATTTCGGCGGGCGTCTTCACATGCCGTTCGGAATTGCGCTCCAGCAGGCGGCCGGCGTTCGCGAGTGTCACGTGGTTGCGGACGCAGGTCAGCACGTCGAGCAGCTCGCGCTGCGGCGGTGTGGCGTAGGCGACCCCGTTGGTGGCGATCACGGGAATGCCGAGCCGCCGCGCGCGTTCGAGAATCGCCTGGTTTTCGGCCTCTTCCTCGCGGCGGTAGTGGCGCTGCAGCTCGGCGTAGACGTTCCCGCGTCCGAAAATGTCGAGCAGGCGCTCGTCGGGATGGCGGGTGAGGCAGAGCAGGCCGCGCGAATATTCCGCCAGCTCTTCGAGAGTAGCCGCGCCCTCGCCTTTTGGGGCGCGCAGTTTCATGCGGGTGACCAGGCGGCAGAGGTTGCGATAGCCTTCGCGCGATTCCACCAGCAGCGGGTAGGAGAGGCCGTTGGTACAAGTGATCTCGGAACCGATGTGCGCGCGGACACCTGCCTTCTTGGCGGCCATGTGGAAGCGCGGCGATCCGTAGACCCCGTTGCGGTCGATGAGCGCCATGGCGGGCATGCCGAATTGAGCGCAGGCGCCGGCGAGCTCCTCGGGCACGGAGGCGCCTTCGAGGAAGCTGAAGCCGGAACGGGCATGGAGCTCGACGTACTCAGTCATAGCTGCCCTCCACGAACCAGCCGCGCGGGTCGCAATAGATGCGGTAGAGCGCGCCGTTGGAGAGCGCGACATCCCATTCGTCGCGCGACCAGGGGTCGCTGGTCCACCAGTCACCCGATGTACGCCAGGGCCCGGCCATTTCGATCACGCGCCCGCGGATGCCCTCGGCTGCGACAAAGCCAGGCCGGCCCGAAGCAATCTCCACTCGCGCCGCCAGCGCCGGCCGGAACATGCGCAAAGCCAAGTGGGGCAGGCCTCCCGGCCTGCCCAGGGCAGACCGGGAGGTCTGCCCCACCGAAACCATGCGGAATGCTTCGGGCCGATGTGTATCCACCAACTCCGGCGTCCCTACCCGCCCTTCGCCGGCAATCGCCTGAATCCTCGCCAGCGTCAGCTCCAGCTTCACCGGCTCCGGCGCAGCCAGCACGAACAGCCCGCTCTGCGCTGCCTGCGGCTTCACCGGGTTCACCCCCAGCCACACATCAACCACAGGCGCCTGGGGCGGATGCGCCTCCAGGTCCAGTTGCAGCAGTTTCAAAAACGCCTTGGTATCGAGCGACGGCACCGGCAGCCGCAGCGTGCGCTCATGCACCCCGCGGTTTTCGAGCTTCAGCCGCAGCCGCAACTCATTCGTTGCCAGCGCTCGCGTTGCCAGCCGTGTTGCCAGGCCGTTCACCAGCCGCGCCAGCAGGAACGCCAGCGGCTCCAGCAGTTCCACCGGATATTCCAGCTCGATTTCGTCTTCGAAGCCTGGCGCGTCTACCAGCGGCAGTAGCTTGCGCCCGGCCTCACCGCGCGCCAGTTCGCGCAGGCGCAGACCTTCGGGGCCCAGGCGTTCGGCGATCCCCAGCGGCGGCAATGCGGCCAGATCCTGGAACCGGCGGATGCCCCAGCGGTCGAGCGTCTCCTGCAACTCGGGCGAGGGCGCGAGCAGGGTCAGCGGCAGCGTCCCCAGGTATTTGCCCTCGTCCCCCTGCGGCAGGATGCTGATGCCCCGGAAGCCGCGGGCGGCGCAGATGGCCGCGTCCGGATTGGCCGCCAGAGCCAGGTTGGCCTTCACCCCCGCTTCGGAGGCCCGACGCGAGATGGCCGCCGCCACGTCCTGTGGGAGTCCGAACAGCCGTTCGAGCCCCCCGGCGTCGAGCGTGACCGTGTCGGGCGCGGTCAGCTCCACGGTAGGCGAAAACTCGAAGGCCAGCGCGGTCAGATTGCCGTGGCCGTGAAGACAGGCGAACATATCCTGCTCCGATCTGTCATTTGGGTCCGCACACGCAGGCTGCGTAGCAGGCGCCCGGGACCGGCGCCCGACCAGCCCGCGCGCTCCCGGCGGCATTCCAGTTGGAGTGACGCGCAGGTTTTGGCATTCGACCGCCGCGCCACCGCCAGCAGCACCGTGGGGGTGTTCTCCACGGCACGCCGCAGGCGGAACCACGAAGTGAGCGAAATGCGGCGTGCCGTTTCCAGGGGTGTGTCGCCTAAGTCCATGATTACCAGGCCGAAACCTCCTCCTTGAAGAAGCAGGTCGGCGGCTTTCAAAGCATGCTCGGCGTTGTGTGCGGAACGAACCCAAACCAGCCGGGAGAGCCGCACCCCGGCGGCTGCGGCCGAAGCCGGGTCGAGGGCGTCCTCGGTATCCACCAGGGCGCAGGTTTCGTCCCGCGCGGTGGCTTCAGCCAGGACCGAGAGCATCAGGCTGGTGCGTCCGGAAGAAGCCGGCCCGAAAATCTCAGTTAGGCATCCCCGAGGGATTCCCCCGATGGCGGCATCTACTTCCGGAACCCCGGACGGCACTCGCTCCGGCTCCGGCCGCGACTGCCAGTCCAGGTGCCCCCCCAGGACCGATTCAAACTGTAGCTTGAGAACCGCCGCTCTCATTTTCGCCTATTCTTCGCCTGTACTTTATTTTTACAGGGAGAGGCGGGTAGATGTCAATGGAGGGGCTATCTCAGGTTTTGGAGGAACTCTTCTTCGGATACCTTCGCCTGCTTTAAAGCACCAAGGAGTGTGCCTATGGCAACGGCAGGATGTCTGGGGATCACGCAGCCTACGTTCCCCTTGCGCAGCACTACATGACTTCCGCGCTGCCGGACACGCTCAAATCCGAGGCGCTCCAGAGCACGAATGGCTTCGTCTCCGGAGACCTGCCTCAGTCTAGGCACATTTGGCCTCGAACGTCGTCAGCAGCGGATGGCTGCCTCCTTCCAAAGGGAACTCTTCAAGGTAGAGTTCGGTGGCCTCTTTCAGATTCGATAAAGCGTCCTCGACCGTGGTCCCCTGACTCACCGTGCCTACCTCCGGGCACTCAGCTACCCAAAGGTCTTCTTCTTTACGCAGAATCGCACTGAAGGTTCGGATTGCCACGTCACGATTATACGCCTTCAGATCCTATGGAACGCCTTCAGGATCTCCCTTGTGGAGTAGTGCATGGCGATCGGGCGGCCGTGCGGGCAGCTCATCGGGCAATCGGTCTGGGCGAGCGCGCGGAGCAGCCATTCCATCTTGGCGAAATCCAGGCGGGTGTTGATCTTGATGGCGGCCTGGCAGGCGATCGAGGCGCAGATGCCGCGGCGCAGGTCGTCGAGTGAGGTTCCGCGCAGCTCCTCTTCGGCGATTTCCAGAATCTCGTAGAGGACCTTTTCGAGATCGGCGCCGCTCACGTTGGCGGGGGCGGCCTTGATGGCGATCGTCCGGTTGCCGAAAGGCTCGGTTTCGAAACCGGAGGCGTGCAACTCGTCGGCGATGCGGGCGTAGTCGATCTGCTGCTCGGCGGTGAGCTGCACAATCAGCGGCATCAGCAGGCGCTGCATCTCCACCCGGCCGGCGGACCGCTGCTTCATGACCTGCTCGAACAGGATGCGCTCGTGGGCCACGTGCTGGTCGATGATCCACAGGCCGTCGCGGCCGGCGGCGATGATGAAGCTTTCGTGGATCTGGCCGAGCGGCCGCAGCTCAGACAGTACCGAAAGCGACATCTCGGGCGGCGGGATGGCTTCGGGCGGGAACTCGCCATGGGCGTCCAGGCGGCGCATCAGCTTGCCGGAGGGAGGTGGCCCGGGCGTCACCTCGAGCGGCGGGGCGGAGAAATCCAGCCGCGGGGCTGGAGGGGCGGTGGCGCGGAGAGTGAACTCGGGCAGAGCGGGCCCGGGCTGCACGGGCGCCGCCGGATCCGGCACGCTGGGGTCGGCGGCAGCTTCGTTCTCGATCATCTGGCTGAATTCGGAGTACGGCAGCTCCGCGGCGGGCTGGGGCGGCGGGGAGACCCGGGCCGCGGGCGAAAACGCCGGTGCGGGACGCGTCTCCATGAGGCGCTCGCGGATGGTGTCGCGCACGAAATCGTGCACGAACGACCCGTGGCGGAAGCGCACCTCGGTCTTCGACGGATGCACGTTGACGTCCACCTCCTCGGCGTCGCAGGCGAGAAACAGCAGCGCGAAAGGATAGGCCGCGGGCGGCATCAGGTTGTGATACGCGGAGGAGAGCGCGTGCAGCAGCAGGCGGTCGCGAATCAGCCGGCCGTTCACGAAGATGTAGATCGAATTCCGGTTGGCCTTCTGCACCTGCGGCCGCGAAAAGAAGCCGTTCAGCCGGAAAGTGCGGAAGGGCGGCTCGTCCGGTTCCTTCTGATACTCGGCCACGCCCTGCGAGGGCGGCACGGCGGGCGGCGCCAGCAGCAGCTCCTTCTCGCGCTCGCCGATCTCGACCAGCTCCTCGAGCACCTGGCTTCCGAAGACCTGGTAGACGCGCTCCTCGAGCGTCGAGACCGGCGTCACGTGCAGCAGCTCGGAGGCGCCGCTGGTGAGATGAAACGTCTTATCAGGGTGGGCCAGGCTGTAGTGCGTCACGAGCGAAGCGACGTGCGCCAGCTCGGTCGGCTCGGTGCGCAGGAACTTCCGGCGCGCGGGCACGTTGTAGAACAGGTCGCGCACGGTGATGGCGGTGCCGCCGCCGAGGGCTGCCTCTTCGCAGCGCAGCATGCGGCCGCCGGCGATCTCGATGCGGGTGCCGGTGGTTTCCTCGCCCGAGCGCGTCTCGAGCAGCAGCCGCGATACGGAGGCGATGGAAGGCAGCGCTTCGCCGCGAAACCCGAGCGTCGCGATGGAGAGCAGGTCCTTCACATCGCGCAGTTTGCTGGTGGCGTGGCGTTCGAAGGCCAGCAGCGCATCGTCGCGCAACATGCCGCAGCCGTCATCGACGATGCGGATCAGCCGCCGCCCGCCGGCTTCGACCTCGATGCGCAGGCTGGAAGAGCCCGCATCGAGCGAATTTTCGAGCAGCTCCTTCACCACCGACGCCGGGCGCTCCACCACTTCCCCCGCGGCGATTTTGTTGGCGACCTGGTCAGGAAGAATGCGGATGCGGCCCATGGGTCAACGTTCACTATAGCAGCCGTATCCGGGCACTTGACGGGGTCCGCGCGGTGCTGTCATACTTCCGCTTCGATGCACTGCTCGAGGTCGATTGTTTTCGTGGTTCTGTTCGCGGTCCCGCTGGCGGGCGCGTCGCTTCCCGTGATTCCCGGCGATTCCGCCCGGGGTGCCAGGCTGTTCCAAACGGAGCAATGCGTCCACTGCCACTCGGTCAACGGCAAGGGCGGCAAAATCGGAGTGGACCTGGGGCGCGCGGTCCCGCGCAACTACTCCCCGGCCTACCTGGCGAGCACGATGTGGAACCATGCGCCGGTAATGTGGGCGGCCATGGAAGGAGCGGGCATCGAGAAGCCGCAACTCAGCCCGCAGGCTGCCGCCGACCTGTTCGCCTTCTTCTACTCCGCGCGGTTTTTCGAAAAGCCGGGCGATGCGGCGCGGGGGCGGGCGACCTTCGAGCAGAAGCGGTGCGCCGTCTGCCACGGCATCACCGAGTCACGCGCCGAGGGAGCGCCGCCGGTCACCAAGTGGGATTCGCTCGCCGACCCGATTCTGCTGGCGCAGCAGATGTGGAACCACAGCTTCCACATGCGGCAGGCGTTCGCCCGCCGGAAACTGGAATGGCAGTCGCTGACTGCCGCCGAATTGGAAGACATCCTGGTCTATCTCCGCTCGCTGCCCGAAACGGCGGGGCTCGAATCGAGATTCTCGAACACCAGCGGCGCCGGCGGTGAGCGCATCTTCCGCGTCAAAGGCTGCGCCAACTGCCACGTGGGGAAACTGGCGTTGGAAGACCGCCTGCACAACATGACGCTCACGGAGATCGCCGTGGATATGTGGAATCACGCCCCGCGCATGGCCCAGACGCCGCCCACCCTCAGTCCGGAGGAGATGCGGCAGTTGCTGAGCTTTCTCTGGATGCGGCAGTTCGTGTATCCCGGCGGAGACGTGGCGGCCGGCAAGCAGGTGTTCCACGAGCGCCATTGCGCCGATTGCCATATCTCCGGCCGTCACGGAGCCCCGGCGCTTCCGGGACAGGCGCGTAAGTATTCGGAGGTTGCCATTATTTCGGCTCTCTGGCTGCACGGTCCGCAGATGCTCAACCGCATGAAGCAGGCGGGCGTGGGATGGCCGCGCTTCGCCAACGCGCAGGAAGTGGCCAACCTCACGGCCTACCTGAATTCGATCCAGTAACTTCGCCTAGTTTCCCAGTTCGGTGATCTCGATCGGAGTACCGTCGAGTTGCAAGGCTTCCACGCGCGCCTTCTTGCCGTCTATTTTCACGGTCACGAAGTTTTCGGTACTTACCGCCTTCTGTGTGATGCCCGGCGGCGGCTTATCGACATCGTAAAGCGGCGCGCCGCCGCCGCCGGTGATGAAGTAGTGAATGCCGTTTTGAAGATAGTGCTGGTAGTTGTGGTCGTGCCCGAAGAATCCCGCGGTCAGCTTGTACTTCTCGAACATGGGGATGAGCGCGGTCATTTGCGGGTTGCCGCCCTGGCGGCGCGAAACGGCGGTGATGGGCGGATGATGGCAGATGACGAACCGGAAATCGGCGGACTGGCTCTTCTTGAGATCGTCCTCCAGCCAGCGGGTCTGCTCGGTCCAGAAGGCTTCGCGCGCCACTTCGCTGGTCGAGACATTCCCGATATCGCTATTCAGGATGATGAAATGGGCATTGCCCCAATCGAAGGAATAGTAGGGCGTGGTGACGTTGAAGAAATCGTAAAACTGCTCATTGTTCCGCTCGTGGTTGCCGAGGGCAGGGAAGAAGGCCGCCTTGCGCAGGAGATCGCGCTCGATATCGAAGAAGACGGGCCATAGCGCCGAATCGCCGCCGTCGGCGACCAGGTCACCGGTGTGGAGAATGAAGTCGGGCGACGAATATTTGAGAATCGCCGCAATCACGCGGCGATGCACGTCGTGGCGCGTGCGCGTATCGCCGAAGACTACGAACTGAAAAGGGGTAGCAGCCCTGGCGGCCGGCGCCGTCCGGAACGAACCCCTGCCGTCTTCGCGCCCGTTGGTGTCGTAGTAGTACGTGGTTCCCGGCTGGAGCCCGGCAAAGTGGACCTTCTCCGAGCGCAGCACGGGGCTGGTTTTTTCCGCCTGTCCCGGCGCTTTGCCGATGGAGGCCTGGGCGGTCTCGACAACCCACACCACGGTTGCGGTCCTTTGGCCTACGTTGACCGTGTAGGGTCCTCCTACAACTTTCTCTTCCGCCCGGGCGGGCGAGAGAAGAAATGGAAGGGCGGCGATGATTAAGGCAGTCTGCTTCGTTCCGGCGTACATAGAGCTTATTATTATCTGCCATGGAGAGTTACGTCGCGATGACACTCCGATAAAAAGGCGCGAGTCCAGCATCGGCTCGGCTTCACCCGCTTCACCGGGGATTAAAGAGCCCGGAGAAACCCAGAAGAATCCTACCCTACGTGAGTGCTTCGGCTCTCAGTTCGCTGGTCCTTCCGGAGCGGTACCTCCAACTGCTCCTTGACGTGGCTCCGGACCCGATGATCGTTGCAGCTTCCAATGGCGTAATCCGGCTGGTCAACACCCGGACCGAAGAGGTCTTCGGCTATTCGCGGCACGAATTGGTGGGAAAGAAGGTGGAGATGCTGATGCCCGCGCGGTTTCGCTCCCGGCATCGCCAGTTTCGCAAGAGTTACTTCGCGCATCCGGCGGTCCGGCCCATGGATCAGGGGCGGGACCTGCGAGGGAGGCGCAAGGATGGCGCCGAGTTCCACTGCGATATCAGTCTCAGCCCTGTAAACGGAGATGGAAAAACCCTGGCCATTCTCACGATCCGCGATATTTCCGAGAGCAGAAAGATGGAGTCCGCCCTGCGCGAAAGTGAAGAGCACTTCCGCATGGCTTTGACGCACACACCCGTGGTGGTCTTCAATCAGGACCGGAAACTGCGATACACCTGGATCTATTCATCGATCCCCGCCTGGATGGGCCAGGAGTTTGTCGGTCATACGGACGCGGAGATCTTCGAACGAAAAGAAGCAGCGCACCTCTCGGGCGTCAAGCGGACCGTACTTCGGACCGGGGTGGGAACGCGGGACGAAATCGAGGTCACGTTTCTGGGCAAGAAGCGCTATTTCGATCTCACCGTCGAACCCCTCTACGGCCGGCGCCAGAACATCGCGGGACTAACCGGCGCATATTTCGACGTTACTCCCATGAAATCGTATGCCATCGAGCGGGAGCGATTGATCGCGCAACTTCAGGCCGCGCTTGAAGACGTAAAGCTCCTGAGAGGGTTTCTCTCGATCTGTGCTTCCTGCAAGAGAATCTTCAACGAGGAGGGCGCATGGCAGCAGTTAGAGCGCTACATTGAGTCCCACTCGGAGGCGAAGTTCAGCCACGGGCTGTGTCCCGATTGCCTGCGCCACCTGTACCCCGATTACAAGCCCGAATAGCCGCCGGCGCGTCAAGCCAAGCGCGACGCCGCGGCTTGATCGAGAAACAGGGTCGCCCAGGGATGCCGCCGCAGCGCCGAAGCCGGGCAGGATTCCGTCACCGGCCCCTCGAGAGCCGCGCGCACGGCCGCGCTTTTCCGCTCGCCGTTGACGAACACGACCGCGCGCGGCACTCGCAGAAAGAACGGCACGGTCAGCGACAGGGCCTGCTTCGGCACTTCCCCGATATGGGCGAACGCCCCGTCGTGCACCTGCTGCATGCGGCAGACGTCATCCAGGTCTACCATCCGGACATCGCGCGGCTCATCGAACCGGCACAGCGGCGGATCGATGAAGGCCAGGTGGCCGTTCTCGCCGATCCCCATCACCACGAGGCAGGGCTGCGCTTCGCGCAGCAGCGCGGCGTAGCGATCGCACTCCGCTTCGAGGTTTGCCGCCCCGGCGTTGAGCCCGTGGAACGCGGCCACCGGCACGTGGTCGAACAGCCGGTCGCGCAGGAAGCGCCGGAACGACGCGGGATGCCGCTCGCTCATGCCCGCGTATTCGTCCATGTGGAACGCGGTGATCCGGCCCCAGTCGATCTCGGGCTCGAGGCGCAGGGCCGCCAAAAACGGGTCCTGCGAGACCGCCGACGCGAAGACCACGGCGGCCTTGCCTCTGCGGCGAATCTCTTCGCGAATCACGGCCGCCGCCACCGCCGCGCCGGCTGCTCCGGCCTCATCGCGGTGCGAATAGATTTTGACTTCCGTTTGAGTAGAACGAATCAGCATAAGTCAGCTCATCCACCGGTCCAGACGGCTGCTCACAAACTCGTCGTCGGCGAGCTGCGGATATGCGGCCGTCACGCGGTCGATCTCCTCCAGTTGTCCGGGCGAGAGGTCTTCGGCGGGGTCGAGGCACCAGCGGCCGGCGAGTAGGCCTTGCCGGCGCAGGATTTCGTGAAGCCCGGCGATGCATCCCGCAAAGCGGTTGCGTACGTCGAACAGCGCCGCATTCGCGTCGGTCAGGGCCGCCGATTCGGCCAGGATCCCCGCCGCGCCCGCGCCCTCCGCCGCGCGGCAGGATTGAATGCGCCCCAGCAGCTCGGCGGCGCGACGCGTCCAAACGGCCCACTGGCCCAGCAGGCCTCCGCGGAACCACAGCGCCCGCCCGTCGACGCGGAACTCCGTCAGCAGATCGGGAATGATGTTGTCGTCGTTGCCGGTATAGAGCGCGATCTCGTCCGCCCTGCCGCTGCCGGCCGCGCCGCGGATCACGTCCAGCGTCCGGTAGCGGTCGAACGGCGCCACTTTGACGGCTTCCACATTCCCGATCGCGCAGAACCCGCGCCAGAATTCATAAGAAAGCGGACGGCCGCCCACCGACGGCTGCAGGTAAAAGCCGAACAGCGGAATCTCCTCCGCAATTGCGCGGCAATGCTCCAGCAGTTGACTGTCGGTGGCTTCCGGCAGGGCCGCCAGGCTAAGAAGCCCCAGATCGTAACCGGCCGCGCGCGCCAGCCTCGCTTCGCACAAAGCCTGCCGCGTGTCGCCGCAGATTCCGGCAACCTTCACCAGCCGTTTTCCGGCCGCGCGTTCGTATTCCGCCGCGGTCTGCGAAGCCAACAGCAGCACCGCCTCGTAAAGCCCTACGCGGCGGATCGCGAACTGCGTAGTGTGCACTCCGACCGCGATCCCGCCCGCTCCCGCCTCGCAGTAGTAGCGCGTCAGCGCCACCTGCCGCCGTTCGTCGAGTTTGCGCGCGGCCGTCAGCGCCAGCGGGTGCGCCGGAATCACCGCGCCTTGGCGGAGCGTCCGCCGGACCGCTTCGTCCATGCCGCTCAGAACCTCCCGTCCGCGACTTCGAAGTGGGTCGGCTTATCCAGCGATTCGCCTCCCGCTTCCACCCATGCCGCCACACCCTCCAACAGCTCTCGAGCGCCTACCTCGGGCGCGCCCAGTATCGTGTGACAGGCCGAGGCGTCGCTCAGCAGTGCCGCCGGCCCCTCGTTCCCGGCAAAGCGGCAGGTTCGTCCGAACCGCGCCGCGAACCAGTTTGCGGTATCGCGCACCAGGAGAGTCTCCGCGCCGGTCACGTTGAGGATGCGCGGCGGCGACTCGCAATGTTCCAGCGAACGCAATGCGTACGAGTTGGCGTCCCGCTGCCAGATGGCGTTGAACGCCGGCACCGTGAGATCCACCGGCTCGCCCGTATACACCCGCCGCGCGATATCCACCACGACGCCATAGCGGAGGTCCACCGCGTAATTCAAACGGAAGAACAGACAGCGTAGCGCGTGCCGGCGGGAGTAATATTCGAACACCCGCTCGCGGCCCAGGCAGGACTGCGCGTACTCGCCCACCGGCCCGGGCGCATCGGTCTCCACCGATCCGCCGCTCGCGGGCTTGCGGAACGGATACACGTTCCCCGTGGAAAAGACAACGATGCGCGCCTGCCGGAAATGTTCGGCCACAATTGCGGGGACGATGGTGTTCATGGCCCACGTCAGCTCCGGGCTTCCCGAGGAGCCGAATTTCCGGCCGGCCAGGTACAACACGTTCGGACACGCGGGGAGCCGCGCCACGGCGGCACGGTCCAGCAGGTCGCAGGAAATGGTCTGCACGCCGTCCACGCTGACCGGGTTGCGGGAAACCGCTACGATGCGCCGCGGCCTGCCGGCGGCGTCCGCGGCCCTGCGGCAAAGCCGGGCGAGCGAAGGGCCCATCTTTCCCGAGGCGCCCAGAATCAGAATGTCGCCATCCAGGCGGTCCATGCAGGCGATATCCGCCTCGCTCGGACGAGATAGCTCGCTCTCGAGATCCGCCGCCGTCCTGATGGTCGCCGTCACTTCCCTTGCAGTGCCTGCTCGATCGCAGCGATGTTCTTCTTTGCGAACTGGGCTTCGTCCAGGTCCGGATTGATGGCCACCACTTCCTGCAGATGCTTCAGTGCCGGCGCCAGTTCGGCCACGCTGTTCGTCTCGTTGGCCTTCCGCATGTAAGACACTCCCAGGGCGAAATGCGCGTAGGGATCTTGAGGGTCGTACGACAGGGACCGCTGGCAATACCCGATGGCCAGGTCGAAGTTCGACATCTTGCGTTCGCAGTCGCACAGCCCGAAGTAAGCCAGGCTGCGCAGGTCGCTCCAGATGTCATGCGTTCCGGCGCGCTTCTTTTTTCCTAAACCGAACAGCGACCCCAGCACATAGTAATTCAACTGCCCGGCCAGGTGGCTATCGAAATCGCTGAGTGCCAGGTACTGGCTGTATTCGGACTTGGCGTCGGCATACTTTCCGCTCAGCCGCAGGCTATCCGCCATCCACAGGTGCGGCTCGGCGTTCTTGGGCGTCAACTGTACCGCCTTGCGCGCCGCCTCGATGGACTGTGGATAGAGTCCCTTCAGGCGGTAAGCCTGCGCGAGCATCGTCAGGGCCATGGCATGGTTCGGCTGTCGTATCAGCACGGTGTTGATCTGCCGGATGGCTTCATCCACGTCGCCGATATCCAGCAGCATACCGGCGTAATTCGCGTGCGCCTCCAGGTAATCCGGGTCGATCTCGATCGCCTTCTTGAAATACTCCTGGGCTTTTGTCTCGTCAAACATCGCGTTGTAAGTCAATCCCAGGTAGTAAGCGGCCTGGCTGTAAGTCGGGTCGGCGGCCAGCGCCTTTTCGAAATACTCGGCTGCTTTCTTGTAGTTCTGCTGGTATCCCTTGAGGTAATACTTGATGCCGTCGTCGAGCGAATCGACCGCGGCCTTGGAGCGCCGCCGCGGAATCAGGATCTTGATGGTGACTGTGGATTCCTGCCCGGGGTATACCGTCTCCTGGCGGGGGCCGTCCGGCTCGTACCCCATCTTCACGCCTTTGATGGTGTGCTCGCCCGGCTGCAGCCCCGGGACCGTAATCGTCTTTCCCGCCGAGATCACTCCCACCGACTTGTCGTCGACAAATACCTCCACGCCGTCCTTGTTGGCTTCGAAAACCAGGGTGCCGTATTTAGGCGCCGGCGGCTTGGCAGGCGCGGCGTTCGAGGGTACGTACGACAACAGCATGTTGGGGTCGAAGCTGCCGCGGTCGGAGGTCGGGTTCTGCTGCGCGCCGGTGGCTTCACGAACCTGCTCGTGAACATACTCGGCCAGTTCGTCCGCGGTTACGATGCCGTCGTGGTTGGTGTCCGCGGCGCCTTCCAGTCCCTTCACCACGTAGTAAGTGAAAACGCCGTGGCCGCCTTCGAGTTCCGGGCTCTCGAACGACCGCTCACGGTCGCGGCTGGCGGTCAGTGAAAACAGGGAGGTGTTGAGCGAGGAGAGCGTTTTGTTGAGGCTGGCCGAATCTTCGGGCGAAATCGCGCCGCTGTGGCAGGCGTCGGTCAGCAGCACTTTGGACGTGGCGTGAATCTTGCTGCCGATCACCTCGCCCAATTCATCCATCGGATAACCGGTAGCGGCGATATGGTTGAGGTCGATATCGTATGGCGCCAGATACCCTTTGCCCTGGTACATGAAGCCGTGGCCGGCGAAATATACCAGGACGCGGTCGCCCGGCTTGGCCACGGCCGGAAGCCAGGTATCGATCTCGCGCCGCAGGCCGGCCAGGGTGGCCTTGGGGCCCGTCAGAATGTGGACGTTCTCCGCCTTGAAGTTGCCGCCTTCCGGGCTGATCAGGATCGTGTAAATGGATTGCGCGTCCCGTTCCGAGTATTGTAGCTGCAGTTTGTCGGGAAGGTTCTTGTAATGCGAGATGCCCACGATCACGGCGTAACTGCGGGGAATCGAGGGCGTCTTGGGAGGGGCGGGGGGCTCGATATTCTCGAGCTTCAGATCGCGCTGGCGCTGTTGCGGCGGCTGCTGTTGTTGAGCGCCCAGCGCGGCGCAT
This sequence comes from Bryobacterales bacterium, assembly GCA_963778675.1. Taxonomy (GTDB): domain Bacteria; phylum Acidobacteriota; class Terriglobia; order Bryobacterales; family Bryobacteraceae; genus CAWCDJ01. Next base: position 62,700 of record CAVZVI010000011.1, on the reverse strand, counting down.
GCCAGCAGAAACGGAATGCTCTTCCACATGACCATCACCGGTGCGCCAGGCGGAACTCGTAAACCACCGGGCCGGTCAGAGGTTCCGGCGACGAGATCACCGCTTTGTTCTCCTGCCGCATAAAGAGCAGGTCGCGGCGGCTCTCTCCCGCCGCCTGGGCGAGATCCTGTGGCAGTTCCACTTCGCGCGGAATCAGCTTGGGGCCTGCAGAGGAATCGATGCAGTCGCCGCGCGCCCGCAGAATCGCGTCGTCGCACCGCGGCATCAGCGTCAGCGGCTTGGTAGTCGGCGTGATGCTTGGCGCGGCCAGCCGCGTGGGGCTCACCAGCCAGTACACGGTTTCATAACCCGGCGGTCCGGCGATTTTGAATAAGGTTGCGGTTTCCGGCACCTGGTATACCTGTCCGGAGGTGATGTGGTTGTCCTGTCCCGTCTCCTCCCGCGGGAACAACTGCCCGTACTTCCCCGAGCTGCTGAAGTTGGTGACGTAGAGGTAGCCGTCGAAGTTCGTGTGGAAGCGGAAGCGGACGCGGTCGCCCTGCGCCAGTACCAGCCCCGGGTCGATGGTGTGCCACGAGCCTCTTTCCAGCCGCTCCAGCGTGATCTCCATGCGGTGCACACCCTGCTGCATGGTGCGGCTCTGCGCGAAAGCCGGCGCGGCCGCCAGGGCAATACCCAATGCGGCCTCCGCCACTCCACGAATCATTGGTGCACCAGCGCGAGGTCGGCCACCACCCGCGAATCCGGGCTGCCCGTCGGATTGACCACGTAGACGGCCGTCTCTTTCTTCTCCCCGGGCGTATTCTCGTCCACGCGCTCAATCACCAGGTCGCGCGAGAAGGTGTTGCGCAACCGTCCGACGGTGGCCTCGTCGACGCTTGCCGTCATGATCATCTGTTTCGGCTTGGGAGCCTCCTGCGGCGCGGCAGCCGGATGGGCTTTTCCGCTCTGCAGCGAATAGATCGTCTTCTCCAGGTCAGTCTCCGGCTCGCGCGAGAACACGATGAAGATCCGCTCGGTTCCGGTCTGCTGGTCGAAGACCATGCGCGATTTCGGAGGCAGCGTATAAGAATGCCAGCCGTCTACGTGGTTGTTGCCTTCATCCACTTCCGACGAGGGGAACATCGGCTTCCAGGTGCCGCTCGATCCCTTACTGATGATGTAGAGGTAGCCCGGACTGTTGGCCTGGACCTCCAGTTGAATCTTGTCGCCTGCATGGAACACCGTGTCGGCGGGCACGGCGGTCATCTCGCCGTCCGTCAGCTTCAGAATCGTGCACTTCAACCCGAGGGGCGGCCCGGCGGTTGGCGCGGGCGCGGTCGTCCGTTCCGAGGCCAGTTGTACGAACCCGGCTTCCGGCGCGGCCGGCGTAGTATGACGAGGCCGGACAGGAGCCTGTTCTTCCGTCTTGTGCGCAGATTCCGTCTTCGCCGCCTTGTGAGACGCCCTTGCCGGCGGCTTCACCGGCGTAGCGGGCTTGGGCGATTCCACCGCGGCGTAGAAGAGTTCGCGAGCCGTCAACTGGGTCTTGGGAGCCTGCTGCGCTCCCGCCACCACAATCACGCCGGCGAACGTTATGAAACATGCTGAGGTCTTTCGTATCATGCCGTTCCGGCCCCCAGGGACCGGCCCCCTTGGTGTCTACAATATCACTGGCGGCGTCTTAGGGGTGGTTTTCGCGCGATAACACGGTACTATCCCGAGGTCCGCATCCGCCGGCGGGTGCTGGGCGGGGCAGCCTCGCGACGATGTGCATAATCCTCATCCTGCTGATCCCATAGGGCCCCCATGCTCTTGACGCGCGGGGCCTGCGCCTGGGCCAGATCGTGCTGTTCACAACGATCCGTGGACAGATCGTATAGCTCCCAGGGCCCGTCCCGGCCTGTGGCGATCAGCTTGTAGTCGCCCACCCGGATGGCCCGGTTGTTGTTGTGGTTGAAATACAGGAAGTCGTGCGGCGCGGCGCCGTCCTTTTGGAATGCCGGTGCCAGCGTCCGCCCCGCCAGGGGCGGCGCGCCTTCCGGACGCTCCCGCGGGTCGCCGCCCGCCATGTCTGCCAGGGTCGGCAGCACGTCCACGAAGTGGCACGGGTCGTGACGCAGTTGGTTGCGTGCCCGGACGCCATTCGGCCAGTGGACGATGAACGGCGAAGCGATTCCCCCTTCGTTGACCCACGATTTGTGCAGCCGCAGCGGCGTGTTCGAGCACGTCGACCACCCTGGTCCCAGCCCCAGGAACGACCGCGCCGAACCGGGCGGCGCGGAAGCGTCGTGGCCATCCCCGCGAATCAACTGCTCCGAACTCGCCCCATTATCCGAGAGGAAGAGGATCACCGTATCGCGCCAGGCGTCCATGGCCTTTAACTGGTCCAGAACCTTCCCGATCTCCAGGTCCATCCGCGTGATCATCGCCGCGTGAATCGCCATCTTGGTCCGCTGGAACGCCTTCTGTTCCGCCGTAAGAGTCGACCACGGCACCGCCCTGGTCACCTCGCCCGGTCCGATTTTCGCCAGCAGTTGATCGTCCGGAGTGTTCCAGTGCGTCCACATGTTTGGCTCGAGCGGCGAAAGCGCGCAATTGACGATGCCCATGCGATGCATGCGCGCCAGTTTGCGTTCCCGCTCCGTATCCCAGCCGTCGGCGAAGCGGTCTTTGTACCTGGCGATATCTTCGGCCGGCGCCTGCAGGGGGAAGTGCGGCGAGTGCGGCGCCAGGTAGAGAAAGAACGGATCGCCGGCGTGATCGCGCGCGTGCTCTTTCAGGAAGCGGACCGCGTAATCCGCGATCGCCGTGGTGGTGTAGTAATGTTCCTCCGGTTTGGGCTGCGGCAGCGGCTCTCCGTCGAGTTCCAGACGGCGCGGCGTGAAGTAACGGTCCTCGTCCAGCAGCGTGTAGGAATGGTCGAACCCCACCCCCTCGCGCGGCGTGAACTTGATGTGCCATTTTCCCGAATGATACGTACGGTAGCCCAGCGGCTTCAGGTGGTCGGGAATGAATCGCGTATAGTTCGGAATATTGCCCGGCGTCATCACGTCGCAGGCGGTCTGCTGGGCGTAATATCCGGTCAGCAGTGAGCTTCGCGACGGCCCGCAGCGCGCCGTCGAATACATCTGGGTAAAGCGGATGCCGCCGGCTGCCAGGCGGTCGAGGTTCGGCGTATCGATATCGCCGCCATAACAGCGGGCATCGGAGAAACCCATATCGTCGGCGAGAATCACCAGGAAATTGGGCTTCCGGGCGGGCGCCGCATGGAGCGCCGGCGCGGCGGCCGCGGCTCCCATCAGGCGGAGGAAGTTCCTTCGGTCGAGCATCGTGAGCGTTTCCGCGAGTATGATGATTCTTCAACATACTCCAATGGGGACTTCCAATCCAATCAGCCGGCGCGCCGCCCTTGGCGGCCTGGCCGCTGCTACGCTCTCCCGCGGGCAATCCCCCGTGCGCCCAACGCGGAAACCCAACTTCCTCTTTATCCTGGCCGACGACCATGCCGGCTACGTAATGGGTTGCGACGGCAACCGCAAAGCCCACACCCCCCACATCGACCGCTTTGCGACCCAGGGAATGCGCTTCGCCGCGCACCACTGCAATGCGCCGGTCTGTACGCCCTCGCGCCAGTCGTTCTTCACCGGCCAGTTGCCGCACTCGGCGGGCGTGACGCTGCTCGGGACGCCGCTTTCGCCCGGCAAGCCGACCCTCGCCAAACAGTTTCGCCGGGCCGGCTACCAGACCGCGGTCTTCGGCAAGATGCACTTCAACCGCCCTGCCGCACCCGGCCTGCACGGTTTCGACGTCATGATGACCGAGGGCGAAACCACCAGGGCCTGGCTGGCGGAAGTGAAACCGCGTCCCGCCCCTGCCGGAGTTTCCACCAAGCCCGCCCAGTGGAGGCCGTTCCGCGACCCGGCGCGCATCTGGCTGGATGCCGATGAACTGCCCTTCGCGCGGTACGACCAGGACATGCGCGGCACCTACATCGGCCGCCACGCCATCCACTACCTGGAAGAGAACCGTGACCAGCCGTTCGCCCTTTGGGCCAGCTTCCAGGAACCCCACTCCCCGTTCGACTTTCCCCTGGAAGACCGCGGCCTCTTCGATCCGAAACAGTTCCCGGTGCCGCGGGTCGGCCCCGAAGACGCCTGGCAGATCCCCAAAATCTTCCGCGATCTCAACGATGACGATAAGCGCGGCATCATCGCGGCCTACTATACCTCCGCTGCTTTCCTCGACCGCAATGTCGGCCGCGTGCTCGACGCCCTCCACCGCCTCGGCCTCGACGACAACACCTTCGTCATCTACATGGCCGATCACGGCTACGACCTCGGCCAGCACGGCCGCTTCGAAAAGCACTGCGGCTACGAACCCGCTTTGCGCGTCCCGTTGATCATGCGCTATCCCGGCCATATCCACACCGGTGTGGTCCGCGACCTCACCGAGCACGTGGATGTGCCGGCCACCATCGTCGATCTGATGGGCCTCGACCCGCTGCCCGTGATGCACGGCCGGAGCCTGCGGCCCTATCTTGAAGGCCGCCCGGTGGAGCATCCGCGCGACCACATTTTCAGCGAGTACCTCGAAAACGAGGAAGCCTACATCAAGACAGCGGAATGGAAATTTATCTTCTGTTCCGGCAAACGCGCCCGCAAAGACGGTTATCTCACCGACAACCCCACCCCAGGCCGCTACCGCCGTTTGTACGACCTCAAGGCCGATCCCGGCGAATTCACCGACGTGGCCGCCAGGCATCCGGATCTCGTAGTGAAGTTCGAGACCCTGATGCTCGACCGTTTCCGGGCGACCCATCCCGACCGCGATCGCGAGCCGCAGCGGTTGAGCCGCGCCGAGGCGATCGAGTTCTACCTCCCCCCGCGCGACGCTGTCGGGTAGGCTTCGAGGCGCGGCAGTGCGATACCCTGAAGGTTGCCGCCGCGTCCTCTGGCAGTCCGCATCTTCCTTGGTCCGTATGGCCTGAGGTCCGGATGGCGGTGCGTGCTCTTTTTCCTGGCAGCCTTCGCACTCGCCCTCGCTCTTGGTTTCGTCATCCCTCGCCCCGCAGCGCCCGATCTCCGCTTCCTCCCCGCCGAGCTGAGCCAGGCGCTGGCCGCCGCCGGCGCCACCTGGTTCCTGTCGCGTCTCGACGGGCGGCGCTTCACCGCCTACGGTCTGGCCGCCGGCAACGGCGGCCGGAATTTCGTGAAGGGAGCGATCTCGGGGTTCCTCGGGTTGTCGCTGCTGATCGGTCTGCTCGTGGGAGCCGGAGCCTGCCGGTTCAACGCCCCTGCCCTTTCCGGAACGGCTGCCTTGACCTGGGCGCTTTACTGGATCGCGGTCTTTGCCGTGGTGGGCTGGAGTGAAGAGATGCTCTCTCGCGGCTATCCCATGTTCGCCCTGGCGGAGGGCATCGGTTTCACGCCCGCGGCAGTGATCGTCTCACTGCTGTTCGGCCTCGGACACCTGGGCAACCACGGCGAGCAATACATCGGGATCGCCAATGCCGTGCTCGCCGGCCTGGTTTTCGCGTACAGCGTGCGTTGGAGCGGGTCGCTCTGGTGGGCCATCGGCGCCCACATGACCTGGGATTGGGCGGAGACCTTCTTCTACGGGGTGGCCGACAGCGGCGCCACCGTGCAGCACCATTTCCTCTCGGCCGCACCCTCCGGCCCCGCCTGGATCTCCGGAGGAACCGTCGGGCCGGAGGGGAGCGTCATGTGCACCGCCGTGCTGCTGTTGCTCGCCGCCTCCCTGCGCGTCACGACTCCGCGCCGTCCGCCGCCGGGCCTGGACCGTCTGCCTCCGCCCACTTGCGAGCCTTCCGAAACACATCCGCCAGCATCTTTTCCGTCAGCTTCCCCGTCGACGTATTCTGCTGGCTTGGATGATACGAACTGATCAGCACGGGCTGGCCCGGCGCGATGGTGAAGCGGCGGTTGTGCCCGAAAACGAAGGGCGCCCGGCTGCGGATGACGCCGCGCTCCTTCAGCACGTCCAGGTAGTTGTCGAAGGCAATCTTGCCCAGCGCGACCACCACCCTGACGCCGGTGAGAAGGTCGAGTTCCCGCTCGAGGAACGGACGGCAGTTGCGGATCTCCTCGGGCGTAGGCTTGTTCCCCGGGGGCGCGCAATGCGCCGCGGCCGTGATGTAGATGCCCCGCAGCGACAGCCCGTCGCCGCGCGAGATGCTCTCCGGCTGCGAGGCGAACCCGGTCCGGTACAGGACGCGGTAGAGGATATCGCCCGAACGGTCGCCGGTGAACATGCGCCCCGTACGGTTGGAGCCGTGCGCCCCCGGAGCCAGCCCCAGGATCAGCACACGCGCCGCTGGATCTCCGAAGGCCGGCACCGGACGGCCCCAATAGGTCTGGTCGCGGTAGGCGCGCCGCTTCACCTGGGCGATGCGGGAGCAATGTTCGCGAAGCCTGGGACAGCGGCCGCACTGAACGATTTCGTTCTGCAGGACCTCGAGCAACCTTACAGCTTAGTACACCGCCGTCTCACGACGGGGACTGACCCATTCCCGAGCCCGATGGCGAGAGCACGTCGGCCAGCAGCCCTGTCAATTCCTGCAGCCGGTAAGGTTTGCGGATGAACGCATCCATCTGCGATCCGGGGAAGTTGGCGTTTACCAGGCTCTGGCCGAAGGCGCTGGTGATGATCACCTTGGCGTCCGGCCGCTTGCGCCGGGCCTCCTCGAAGACCGTCCGGCTGGGCGTGCCCGGCAGCGTCATATCCAGCAGAATCACGTTGATCGGCAATCCGTGCTGGCGGATGACCTCCATGGCTGCGGATCCGTCCTGCGCCTCCAGGACCGACCATCCGCGGTTTCGCAGCATCTTGGAAACCGGGATGCGTAGAGCATCCTCGTCCTCTACCAGCAGGATGGTCCGCGCTGCCAGCCGCGATGTGCTTTCCGCCGTGCCCGCTGCCGCGCGGTGCTCCCGGCTGGACGCTCCCGCGACGGCTGGAAGCACCACTCGAACCGTGGTGCCCTTTCCGGGCACGCTTGCGAGCACGATCCTTCCATCGAGCGCCCGGACGATTCCCTGTACGACCGCCAGCCCGAGTCCGTGGCCCTCGCTCTTGGTGGTAAAAAACGGGTCGAACACCCTGGCCTGCGCCTCCGCGCTCATGCCGCACCCGGTATCGGAAATCTGAAGCTGTACCGAGCCGGACCCGGCGCGCGAGGTCTCGACCCGGACCACCCCATCACGCTCGCCGATCGCCTCCGAGGCGTTGGAGACCAGATTCATCACCAACTGCTGCAGTTGCGCGGGGTTGGCCCGAACCGGCGGCAAATTCGGGGTCAGGCTGGCCTGCAGGGTGGCGTGTTTCGAAATGGCCACCCGCAGCAGTTCGACCATCTCCGCGGCCACCTTCGAGATGTCCACCAGTTCGGGTTCCGGATTTTCCTGGCCCGCATAGATCATCAACTGGCGGACGATGCCGGCGCCCCGGATCGCCACGGCGCGGATACGGTTCAATTCGACTTCCGGCGAGGCGAGGTTTTGCACGTCTGAAAGGGCGGCCTCCGCATGCGCCACCACGCCGCCCAGCAGATTGTTGAAGTCGTGGGCGATCCCCGCGGCGAGACGGCCGACGCTTTCCAGCTTCTGCCGTGCGAGATCCTCAGCCTGGGCGCGCTTGAGATCGGTGATGTCCGTGCATGAGCCGATATAGCCGGCGAAGACGCCATCCGGCTCGTGCCGCGGGACGCCGCTATCGAACACCCAGCGGTATTCTCCATCCGCTCGCCGCAGCCGGTATTCCATCTGGAACGGAACGCGCTGGTCGAAGGAGCGGAGATAGGTCGTCATACAGGCTTCGAGATCGTCGGGGTGTACACCCGCGGCCCATCCATCGCCGATTTCCTGCTCCATGGTACGCCCCGTGAAGGCCAGCCATCCCTTGTTGAAGAACGTGCAGAGTTTGTCCGTGCCGGAGATCCAGATCATCACCGGAGCAGCGTCCACGGCATGCCGGAAGCGCGCTTCGCTTTCCCGCCGCGCGGCTTCGGCGCGCAGGCTTTCGAGTTCGGTGACGTCCGCTCCCAGGATTGCGAGCCCTCCGACGCAGCCTTCGGCGTCTCGAAGCCCGGCGCTGCTCCAGCGGATCCGGCGCTTTCCTCCGTCCTTGGTCAGGATCTCGCTTTCCATGAACGGCTGGAGCCCGGCGGCTTCCCCCGTGCCTTCCATCCACCGGGTAAGCTGCTCCAGGTACGTCCGGTCCAGGAGTTTTCCGGCCCGGTGTCCCACCAGTTCGTCCGAGGTCCATCCCGTGATGGCCAGGGTGTAATCGTTGCAGAACGAGATATAACCGTTGCGGTTGATCATGACCGCCACGAGTTGCACGCTCTCCAGTAGCTCGCGGAACCGGCGCTCCGATTCGCAGAGGCCATCCTGGGCCATTTTCCGTTCCGTGATGTCGCGTTCGCTGCGCTGCACTCCGACCTGCCGGCCTTCGGCGTCGAAGATCGGCCCCCACGTCGCGCTGGCCCACTTCATATCGCCATCCTTGGTGGTCAGCCGGTATTCTTCGTCGCGCGCCGTGCCGCCATTGAATATCTGGTCCCAATAGCCGCGCATCCGGTCCTGGTCGTCCGGGTGTACCCAGAATAAGGGTCCGCGCGCCTCGAGTTCGCCGGGCGCGTAGCCGGTAAGTTCCTTCACCGCCGGGTTAGCGAAGGTTAACTTGCGCTCCATGTCATACGCCAGCACCATCTCCTTGAGGTTGGCCGCCATCAGGCTCAGCTTCTGCTCGTTTTCACGCAACGCCATCTCGGCCCGCGCGGTCTGATTTTTCTGGCGGCGTAGCCGGTATGCCGCGAATCCGGCGAGGCCGGACAACGCGGCAAACACACAGACCGCCAGAATCAGCCAGCGCTCCCGCCGTTGCTCGTCGAGCAGCGCGTGTACGTAGTTAATACTCCAGGGTGAGAAGTTATTCCAGCGTGTCAGTATCTTTTCGAGCCCGCCGTCGCGGGCCATATCGCTGATTCCGGCGCGGATCTCGTCGGCAACCGGGGCGGCGTCCAGCGTAGAGCCCACGCCCATCTCGATGTGCAGAGGCAGGGGAATCATACGCAGCGGCTGTCCGGAGCAGGACGGCCCGTCCAGGAGGACCGAGGCGGCGCTGAAATCGTCTAGAAAGGCTGCGGCGATGCGGCCTGCGCAGACCTCCTCCACCGCCGCCTTGTGAGAGGGCTGCGGCTCACTCCGCGCGTTCGGCAGGATTTTCCGCAGGAGCTTCGCCATGATCGGAATGTCGACATGGGCGATGGAGGCGGACGCCAGGTCCCCGGCGTGCATGTAGGGGCTGGCGGAGAGAACCAGCAGGCTCAGCTCGTGCTGCATGAAGGGCTCGCTGATGTGGAATTCCCGCCCGCGCTCGGGCAGTACCGTCATCAACGGCCAGAGATCGACCTTCCGGGCGCGAAGCGCAACGGCGGAACTGCCGGGTTCCCAGACCCACTCCAGGCGGATCCCGCGGCGGCGAGCGCCCGCGCGAACCATCTCGACGGCAATGCCGGTCGGGCCGTCCTTACCTCTCTGCTGGAATGGTGGGACCTCTTCCCAACCGATGCGATAAACCCGCTCTCCAGCGGGATGCGCCGGCGCCTCGGAGGCCGGGCTGCACGCCGTCGCGAATGTGATGCCCGCTACGACCCCCCAAACGGCGAGATTGGCGTGTGCCTGCATGGCCGTTCGACCTGCCGTAGTATAGCATCGGCGGCCTTGAGAATTAGCTCGCGACACGCATGGGTTTGTTCGGAAGCCATCAGCCTCCGGATTGTGAAAAAGTTCGCTGGAAACCCGCCGCCGGAAAAACCCGTATACCTTTCCGCAGGTTCGCCCCATCCCCCGGCGACAGTAGTGAAAATGGTCGAGAAAGGTCTTGACGCAGCCCCTGCAAGCTAGTGACAATGAGCGTAGTCCGGTTGCTCCGGCCGGGCTGAACATAGTTGCTTTGGCATAATCCCCCCGCGTAAGAAACCGCCGTGGTTGTGTCTATGAATAGGTTGCCTCGACCCTTCTTGTTCCGGTTCGCACTGATTTTCGCCGTCACTACCAGTCTGTGTTTCGGCGCCACTCCGAAAAAGCGCAGGCATCACAAATCCGTCACTAGTGCCAAACGGAAGACAACCCGGCGCGCCCCGGTGCGCGGCACGGCTACCCGGGTCGTCCGGCAGGGCACGCCGGCCGCGCCGATCATTCGGGGCGGGCCGTGGACCGAGCCGACCTTCGCCGACTCCACCGCGGGCGATATCGTGGACGGCGAAGACCTGGCGGTGCGCCGGGCGGCGGTGGAAGCTCTCGGCCCTTACAACGGGACGGTGGTCGTGGTGGACCCCAACTCTGGCCGCATCCTCACCATGGTGAACCAGAAGATCGCCCTGAGCAGCGGATTCCAACCCTGCTCCACGATCAAGGTCTCGGTCGCGCTGGCTGGGTTGAGCGAGGGAATCATCCGGCCGGCTACCAGGTTCCGGGTGGGCGGATTGCGAATGAACCTTACGTACGCCCTCGCGCACTCCAACAACCTGTACTTCGCGACGCTGGGCCAGAAGATGGGGTTCGAAAAGGTGAGCTATTACGCGCACCTGTTCGGCTACGGTGAGAAAGCGGGACTCAATATTCCGGGCGAGCAGCCGGGGCACTACCCATCCGCGCCGCCGCGCAACGGCGGGGTGCGCATGCTGACGAGTTTCGGGGAAGAGATATCCCAGACACCCCTGCAACTGGCGGCACTGATGAGCGCCGTGGCCAACGGCGGCACGCTTTTCTATCTGCAGTATCCGCGGAACCAGGCTGAGGTCCGCTCCTTCGTGCCGCAGGTCAAGCGGCACCTGGATATCAGCAACCTGATCCCCATGGTCAAGCCCGGGATGCGCGCGGCGGTGGAGGTCGGTACGGCGCACCGCGCGCGGGACGACGGCCCCATCGCCGGCAAGACCGGCACCTGCAGTAACGACCATACGCACCTCGGCTGGTTCGGCTCGTTCAACGACGTCGGAAAGCGCAAACTCGTGGTGGTGGTGCTCCTCACTGGAGGCAGACCGGCTATCGGCCCCCTGGCCGCCGGGATCGCCGGCGAGTTCTACCGCCGCATGGACGAGATGAACTACTTCGCGCAGCAAGGCTCGGTAACGCCCGAAATGCTGATTTCGAGCCAGATTTGCTGTTCCCGGTAGGCAGGCTTCCGCTCAGGGCAGCGGCAGGCAAGCGAACACTTCGCGGTAGAACTCCGGGTGGCACTTCCAGTTCTGCGCGGTAATCAGTTTGCGGTCGCGAACGGCCGGCTTGTTTACCCAGGTTCCGCCGTTTCGCTCGACTTCGATCCGGACGTGAGCGTGGGAAGTCAGTGTCCGTCCGACGGTAAGGCCTGCGGCGGTCAGCACCTGGATGCCGTGGCCGATCGCGCAGATGCACTTGTCCTGGTCGGCGAATTCGCGGGCCAGCGAGAGCACGCTGGCGTCGTTGCGCAGGTACTCGGGCGCGCGGCCGCCCAGAATGATCAGCGCCGCGAAATCGCGAGCGGCCACCGCCGTGATCGCCACATCGGCCTCGAGTGAATTGCCCGGGCGTTCGATGTACGTTTCCCAGCCCGGCTCGACATCGTGCAGTACCAGGTGCAGCCTGCGCCGCGAAGGGGCGGCCACGACCGGCTCCCATCGCGCTTCGAGAAACCGTTGATAGGCGTAGAGCACTTCGTAGCTGTCGCCGCCGTCGCCGGTTACGATCAAGACCTTTCTGCTCATCGTGTCCCCCGCCAGCATACCAGTGTCGCGCGCTGCCAGAATAGGGGGATATGGCATCCTCGCGGGATGTAGCGATCCTCGGCGGCGGCGCGGCCGGATTGATGTGCGCCATCGAAGCCGGCAAACGCGGCCGCAGCGTGGTCGTGCTGGAACACAATCCGCGGATCGGGCGCAAGGTGTTGATCTCCGGAGGCGGCCGCTGCAACTTCACCAACCTGCAGACCCGGCCCGAGAACTTCCTTTCCGCCAACCCGCACTTCGCCAAATCGGCCCTGGCCCGTTACCGGCCCGAGGATTTCCTGCGCATGGTGGAGCGGCACGCCATCCCGTACCACGAAAAGACCCTCGGCCAACTGTTTTGCGATCGCTCGGCCGGTGACATCTTGGGAATGCTGGAGCGGGAATGCGCCGCGGCCGGCGTGCGCATCGAGACCGGCTGCGAAGTGCGCAGCGTCACCCGCAACGCGCGCTTCGAGGTCCATACCCTCCGCGGCGTGGTGGAAGCAGGTTCGCTGATCGTAGCGACGGGCGGCCTTTCCGTTCCCAAGACGGGAGCGACTCCCTTCGGTTATCGCCTGGCGCGCCAGTTCGGATTGAACGTGATCGAATGCCGCCCGGCTCTGGTGCCACTGACGTTCAGCGCCGCCGACCGCGGAAAATACGAGGGGCTGGCGGGCGTGTCCGCCCTGGTCACCGCCGAAACAGGCGGAGCGGCGTTTCGCGAGAAGATGCTGTTCACGCACCGCGGCCTGAGCGGACCGGCGATTCTGCAGGCCTCCTCCTACTGGGCGCAGGGCCGGAGTGTGGCCATCGACCTGCTCCCCGGGGTCGACCTTACGGCCTTGCTGCGGGACCGCCGCCTGGAACACGACCGCTCCGAGGCCCGCACGATCGTGAGCCGCTTCCTGCCCAAGCGGCTGGCCGACCGCTGGTTCGAGCTGCATGCCCTATCCAAACCGGCGGCGGCGCTCTCGGACCGCGAAATCGAGGCGATCTCCGCCTGCTTCCACCGCTGGGTGTTTCAACCCGCGGGCACCGAGGGGTATGAGAAGGCCGAGGTGACGGCGGGGGGTGTGGATACGGCGGAGCTGTCTTCGAAGACTTTCGAGGCGCGGCGCTGCCCGGGACTCTACTTCATCGGAGAAGTGGTGGATGTTACCGGGCACCTTGGCGGCTTCAATTTTCAATGGGCCTGGGCGTCTGGATACTCGGCGGGTCAGTACGCATAGGGCGCACTTTCTCGAGGATGGCCTTGACGTAATCGCGAGTCTCCGGAATATCCGGCACCTTGCCCGCCTGGTCCACGGTTCCCTGGCCGGCGTTGTAAGCGCCCAGGGCCTGTTCCAGGTTGCCTTTATATTTGTCGATCAACTGCTTCAGGTATCTGGCGCCGCCCTCGATATTTTGCCTCGGGTCGAAGGGGTCTTCGACCGAGAGATCCGCGGCGGTCTCGGGCATGAGCTGCATCAACCCCTCCGCGCCTTTGACCGAGACGGCGCAGGGCTTGAAAGCGGATTCCTGTTCGATCACCGCGCGCACGAGAACGGGGTCCAACTGCTGCGCCTTCGCGGCTGAATCGATGATGGGGTTGACCACCACGCTGTCGATGGGATCGCAGGGGGCCTGTGGCGCCGGGGCTCCCGGCACCAGCCACACGCCGGTGGCTTTTGCCTGTTGTCGGATCGCTTCCTTCTGTTTGGCGATCGACTCGCGCTGTAGTTCGGCGGCGGTCTTGGACGCTTCGGCGGGCGGCGTCTGAGCTAGCAGGCGGCAGGCAAGCAGGAGCAGGGCGCATCTCACACGCAATCAGATCGGCCGCGGCGGCGGAAAAGTTTAGCCAGCGGGCGGAACCGCGGGTTCCGAGAGCATCGCGGCGCAGAGCAGCACCAGAGAGATCCACAAGAGGTAGGCGATCAGAAGGTGGACGATCTGCGTCCAGACCGGTGCGAGCAGCAGCAGATTTACAGCGCCGGCCAGGAGTTGGATGGCGAGGACCCCGGTCATCAGCAGGGCCGCGCGGCGGGTCTCCAGCCGGCGTAATGCGTTCAGGCCGAAGTAGAAAAGCCAGGCCCCGCAGAGCACGGCGAGCACCGGGTGTACCCAGCGCAGGCGGACGAAGATGCTGGAGGCGGGATTGAAATCCTGCGCCAGGCCGCCGGCCAGCGAAGCCGCCGGGAAAAGCGTATCTCCCAGGGCCGCGATGGCCCCGCTGACCCCCAGCACCACTACCGCGGCTACGCTGATTCCCGCCAGCCGGGCAGCCCTGCCGTGGAATTGCAGTCGCGGCTTTCCGGCGCCCCACCAGGCCGTGAGCGTCAGGCAGGCCAGCAAGGTCAAGGTGTTGACGAGGTGCGTGGAAAGCGAGTAGGCACGGTTGGGCGAAGCGTTTTTGGCAACGTGCTCGAGCAGCACGAGGGATGCGCCCAGCAGCGCTTCGGTCATCAGGAAGACCGACGACAGCACCGCACCAAAACGCGCCGGGTGATGTTTCGGAAACGCCCGGAAGGCCCACACCAGGAGCAGCGCGACCAGGATCAGGTCGATGCCGCTGGTGGCGCGGTGGGTGAACTCGATGATGGTGGCGAGGGTAGGGGAGTGCGGGGTGATTTCGCCCTGGCACAGCGGCCAGTGGTTGCCGCAGCCGGCCCCGGAATCGGTGGCCCTGACGAACGCACCCCAAAGGGCCACCGCCACGTTATAACCCAGCACGGCCCAGGCATAGCGCGCAAACGGGCGGTTCCCGGCCGCCAGCCGCGGTGTTCGAATTTGTGCCGTTGACATGGAAAGGATATTTCCATTCTAGATTTTCTTGACAGGCCCGGCGCGGCATTCCCTTCCAGACGGCTCCATAGCCATGCGGGTGTAGACAAACACCGCGCTCATGGGGTTGCGTGGTGTTGAGCATTCCAATATCCTAAGTGTTCCGCTATGGCAGTCAAAACCCCAATCACGGTCGCCCACGGCGACGGCATCGGCCCGGAAATCATGAACGCCACGCTCCAGATTTTGGAGGCGGCCGGCGCGGCTCTCGAGATCGAGACCATCGAAATTGGTGAAAAGGTTTACTTGCGCGGCAATTCGGCCGGCATCGAACCGAGCTCGTGGGAGTCGTTGCTCCGCACGCAGGTGTTCCTGAAGGCGCCGATCACGACGCCGCAGGGCGGGGGCTTCAAGAGCCTCAACGTGACCACGCGCAAAACGCTCGGACAGTATGCCAACGTGCGGCCGTGCGTATCCTACCATCCGTTCGTCGACACCAAGCACCCCGGCATGGACGTGGTGATCGTGCGTGAGAACGAAGAAGACCTGTACGCGGGCATCGAATACCAGCTGACGCCGGAAGTGACCTCGTGCATCAAGCTGATTTCGCGGCCGGGCAGCGAGAAGATCGTGCGCTACGCTTTCGAATATGCGAAGTTGCACAACCGCAAGAAGGTCACCTGCTTCATGAAGGACAACATCATGAAGATGACGGACGGCCTGTTCCACAAGGTCTTCGACGAAATCGCGGCGGAGTATCCGGAGATCCAGAAAGAGGCCTGGATCGTGGATATCGGCGCGGCCAAGATGGCGGACACGCCGGAAGCGTTCGACGTGATCGTGATGCCGAACCTGTACGGCGACATTCTTTCGGACGTGGCGGCGCAGATTGCCGGGTCGGTCGGGCTGGCGGGGTCGGCGAACATCGGGGAGCATTGCGCGATGTTCGAAGCGATCCACGGGTCGGCGCCGCGGCGCGCCGGACAGAACCTGGCAAATCCTTCGGGGCTGCTGCTGGGCTCGGTGCTCATGCTGGTCCACATCAACCAGCCCGAGGTCGCCGCACGGGTACACAATGCGTGGCTGCGCACGATCGAAGATGGCGTCCACACGTACGACATCTTTACCGAGGGCGTCAGCACGCAGAAGGTCGGGACGAAGGAGTTTGCGTGCGCGGTGATCGCGCGGCTGGGGCAGAAGCCCAACCGTCTGAAGCCGGTCCAGTACGCGCACCGTCCCGAGGGCAGCGCATCGACTCCGGCTTACAAGGCGTCTTCCGCCCAGGCGCCCACGATGGAGTTGAAGGGCATGGACATCTTCGTCTACTGGCCGTCCCGCAACCCGAACGAGCTGGCCGCGGCGATGCAGAAACTGGCGGGCCCGGGCCTCGTGCTGCAGATGATCGACAACCGCGGCGTCAAAGTATGGCCGGCGGGACGGGCCGAGACCTTCTGCACGGACAGCTTCCGCTGCCGGTTCATGGCGGAGGGCGCCGCTGCGATGGTGCCGCTCATTGACCTGCAGAAGCGGATCGCGGAGGCTGGCATCGATATCGCGCTGACCCAGACACTGCGGGTCTTCAATGGCCAGAGCGGATTCAGCCTGGCCCAGGGACAGTAACCCATGGCCTCCACGAAACCGCTGGTCGCAATCCTGATGGGCAGCAAATCGGACTGGGAGGTGATGCGCCAGGCCGGTGAGATGCTGTCGAAGTTCGGCGTGGAACACGAGTGCCGGGTGCTCTCGGCGCACCGCACACCGGCGGAGACGGCCGCGTACGTGGCGCAAGCGGAGCCGCGCGGCATCGAAGTGATCATCGCGGCGGCCGGCGGGGCGGCGCACCTGGCGGGCGTCTGCGCGGCGCACACGGTGCTGCCGGTGCTGGGCGTGCCGATGGAGAGCGCATCGCTGAAGGGCCTCGATTCGCTGCTCTCGACGGTGCAGATGCCGGCGGGGATCCCGGTGGGGACGCTGGCAATCGGGGCGCCGGGGGCACGAAATGCGGCACTGCTGGCGGTCGCCATTCTGGCGGGGCCGCGGCCGGAGCTGCGGGAGAAGCTGCGGCAGTTCCGTGCGGAACAGAGAGAAAAGATTCTCAAGGAAACGCTGACCTGATCAATCGGCGGGCCGGGAGGCCTGCCCCACCAGGTACGCGTGCAGGGCGGCGCGGACAGATTCCATTTCGGCGGCGTCGCGGTATTTGCCGCGCGGCCAGAAGAAACCGCGCAGTCCGTCTTTGGGGCGGCGTGGAACCACATGGATGTGCAGGTGGGGAACGCTCTGGCTCACGCGATTGTTCACCGCCACGAACGAGCCGGCGGCCTGCAGCGCGTCTTCCATCGCGCGGCACAAGAGGCTGGCGTTGGAGAAGAGCCGGCCGGTTGCGTCGGGCGGGCAATCCATCAGGGTAGGATAGTGCCGCCGCGGAATCAGCAGCGTATGGCCGGGAAACAGCGGCCGGTGGTCGAGGAAAGCGAGCGAATCGGCGTCCTCGAACACGATGGGAGCCTCCACTTCGCCGGACACGATGCGGCAGAAAAGACAATCGGCGGGCATCCCTTCATCATGCCCCAAGGGCAGGGAGGGGCCAAATGGCGCGTGCTATGATGGGGTAGAAATCCACACGGGAGGAAGACAACGATGGGTCCGCTGGGCTGGCAGGAGACGGTTTTTATCTTTCTCCTGGCGCTGCTCCTATTCGGTCCAAAGAAGTTGCCGGAGCTGGGGAAAACGCTGGGGAAAGCTATCACCGAATTCCGCCGCGCGTCGAACGAACTCAAAGCTACGTTCGACCGTGAAATGAAGAGCCTGGAGCAGGAAAAGGAATCGCTGAAGGAAATCACCAATCAGTATCAATACGACACCTACAATTACGACTACTCATCGTATGAGACCAATTACGACGGTTCATACGGGTCCGAAACCTACGATTCCACTGCCTCCAACCCATCCACTGAAAGCGCATCCGCACCTGAGGGCGCTGAATCACCATCAGCCGTACCGCCGGAGGGCACTGTCGCCCACGGCACGGAACCGGCAGCCGTGAACGGGGCGGGCGAACATTCGCATCCGGCTCCGGACGGGCATAGCGATCACGCTTCCGCGACGACTGAACACAAAGCATAGCGCATGAGCATTTCTGAAGAGAACCAGGGAGCAGGCGCTCCCGCAGCCGGTAGTATGTCCGGCTCCCCCAGCGCCGAAACCGCGCTTGATAAGGTTCGCCGCCGCCTGGGCGGATCGAAGGTTCCACCATCTCCTCCCCCGCCCCCGGGGGAGGAGGGGGATGACGATGACGGCATGCTGCGCATGTCGTTCATGGAGCACCTGGAGGAACTGCGCTCGCGCATTCTGAAGTCCATCGCGGGGGTGGGAGTCGCGGCGGTCCTCAGCCTCACGTTCTGCAACCCGCTGTGGACTTTCGTGTCGCGGCCCGCCATCCAGGCGCTCACGGCTCTTCATTACGAGCCCACCCTGGTGCAGGTCACGCCGATGGAATCGTTCAACGTGATCTGGTTCAAGCTGCCGATCCTGGTAGCCATCTTCATCTCGTCGCCATGGATTCTGTACCAGGTTTGGGCGTTCATCTCCCCGGGTCTGTACCGGCGGGAGCGGAGATGGGCGGCGCCTTTTATTCTGACCGCAGCCGGGCTATTTATTCTGGGCGGCGTGTTCGCTTATTTTGTGGTATTTCGCTTCGGCTTGACCTTCTTATTGAGCATCGGACAGGGGAATTACGTCCGGCCGATGGTCTCCATCAGTGAGTATTTCGACCTCTTCGTTAACGTTGTCCTCGGGGTAGGACTGGTGTTCGAACTGCCGGTTCTGATCTTTTTCCTGACCCTGTTGCGGATATTGAGCCCCGCTTTTCTGCTCCGGCACAGCCGCTACGCGATTCTCGGGATTTTCATTCTGGCCGCGGTCATCACTCCGACGCCGGATGTCTTCAACCTGATGTTGTTCGCGACCCCGATGTGCCTGCTCTTCTACGTAGGGATTTTCGCATCGTATCTTCTGGTATTGCACCGGGAGAATCGGAGATTCCCTTGGGGTAAGGTCCTAACGATTACGATAAGCGTACTACTTCTACTAGCGGTAGTAATATACCTGGCTATTACGCGCTACGGGTATAGGGTGGTACCAAACTGGCCTTTCCTGATGCACTAGACTTTTAGGACTATAGAAAATAATCGGTTGATCAGGGTAACATCAGTCTTCCGCTCGATCCCGCGCGGAAGGCTCTGTTACGCCAAAACCGATGGATCTATATAAAGCGATACAGGAACTGTACGCCGAGAAGGAAAAGCTGGAGAGGGTAATCGCCTCGCTGGAAGAACTGCAGCGGACTGGAGGCGCCATGCCGGCTGTGCCGAAGAGCGGAAAACGGCGGGGGCGCAAATCCATGAGTTCGAAGGAACGCCAGGAAGTCTCGGCGAGAATGAAGCGGTATTGGGAAAGCCGCCGCGGCGGCGATAACCAGGAAGGCGAATAGAGCCACGCGGCGCCGCGCTTCTGGCAGCAGGCGCGATCTGTTATATTGAAACTACAGTCGAGCCTGTGGGCGAGTAGCTCAGCTGGGAGAGCACGGCGTTCGCAACGCCGGGGTCGTGGGTTCGAATCCCATCTCGTCCACCATTTTCTGAATTCCTGCTTTTAATTTCATCCAATCGCAGCGCCGGCCTCTGATACCATGGCGGTTTCGGAGGTCCGGATCATGAAGGTCACGTTTTGGGGTGCGGCCGGCGGCGTAACGGGGTCCATGCACCTGGTCGAAGCCGGGGGCAAGCGAATCCTGCTCGACTGCGGGTTGAACCAGGGACGCCGGAAGGACGCGGATCGCAAGAACCGGAACCTGCCGTTTGCCGGCTCATCGATCGACGCGGTGGTGCTTTCGCACGCGCATATCGACCACAGCGGCAACCTCCCCAGCCTGGTGAAGAACGGCTTTTCGGGGCCGATCTACAGCACGCCGGCGAGCACCGACCTGTGCCAGTGGATGCTGCGCGACACGGCGCACATCCAGGAAAAAGACGCGGAGTTCCTCAATAAGCGGCTGGAAAAGCGCAAGGCGATGGGCCTGGAAAACGGGCGCGTGGAGCCGCTCTATACGATGGCCGACGCGGAACGCACGCTGCCCCTGTTCCAGGCGGTTCCCTACCACACGCCGCAACTGCTGGCGAACGATTTGAACTACGTGCCCTACGACGCGGGACACATTCTCGGCTCGTCGTTCGTCGTATTGCACGAATCGACCGACGGCACGCGCGTCCGGCTGGCCTTTTCGGGCGACGTGGGGCGGCCGGGGCTGCCGATCATCCGCGACCCGGAACCGCTGCAGCCGGCCGAGTACCTGATTCTGGAGAGCACCTACGGCGGCCGCCTGCACAAAGACGTCGGCCACGTGATCAACAAGCTGGAAAGCGTCGTCAACCGCACGGCGCGGCGCGGGGGGAGGATCATCGTTCCGGCATTCGCGGTAGGCCGCACGCAGCAACTGGTGCTGCTGATGCACCAGCTGGCCAACCAGAAACGGATCCCCAACATCCCGATTTTCGTGGACAGCCCGCTGGCCGTGAACGTGACCGCCGTGCACCGCGCCCACCCCGAATGTTTCGACGACGAGACGCGCAGCTACCTGCTCAACGGCGAGGATCCGTTCGGCTTCAAGCGCCTGCAGTATATCCGCACGGCCGAGGAATCGAAGAGGCTGAACGACCTGCACGGGCCGTTCGTCATTATTTCGGCCTCGGGCATGGCCGAGCAGGGGCGCATCCTGCATCATCTGCGGAATGGCATCGAGGACCCGCGCAATACCGTTCTGATCACGGGTTTCCAGGCTCAGGACACCCTGGGGCGGAAGCTGATCGAAAAATGGCCCGAAGTCCGCATCTTCGGCGAGCCGATGCGGGTCAGGGCGGAAATCTCGAGCCTCGACGAGTTGAGCGCGCATGCCGACCAGCGGGAGCTTTTGGAGTGGGTCCGGCCCATGGCGAAAGGATTGCGAAAGGTGTTCCTGGTGCATGGCGAGCCGCAACAGGCCCAGACCTTATGCCGGCTGCTCCATTCCGAATTCGGGTTGGAGGTGGCCATCCCTTCACCTGGTGAGGCGTTCGATCTGGTTTAGCGAAACCAACGGGATGCCTCGGGCCATCTATACTGGAAGGAAGTACTGCAGTACCAAAGGAGTTTCGTGACGTGAGTCCCATAACGAGCAATTCGCAGCCGGAGCCCCAGCGCTCGGGCATGATGACCGCCCTGGTGGCCGGCGCCCTGATCGCCCTGGTGGCCGCCAACGTTTACCTTTTCGTTCAAATGTCCAATGTCCGGTCGGACATGGCCAAGCTCCGCGAGTCTCTGATGACCGAGGTAAGCAACTTGCGCGATGCGTCGTCCGTGACGACCAATTCGCAGATGCGGCACATCGAGACTTTGAAGGAAGAGCTGGAGGCGGCAAGGCAGCAGGCACGGTCATCCGCCAGCCAGGTAAAAGCAGAGGCGCAGGCGCATGCCGATCAGTTGGCGAAACAACTGGAAGCGGAGCAGGCCAGGGTCGCCCAGCAGATGGGCACCGAAATCAGCGGCGTGAAGAGCGACGTGAAGCAGGTGGCGAGCAACGCCGATGCGAAGATCGCCGGCGTCTCGAGCGACGTCGGGACCGTGAAGACCCAGGCGGCCGCCACCCAGGCGGAACTAGAGAAGACGATCACCGAACTCAAGTCGGTAAAGGGGGACTTGGGGGTGCAGAGCGGCCTCGTCGCGACCAACGGCAACGAGCTGGCTGCCCTGAAGATGAAGGGGGAGCGCAACTATTTCGATATCAAGCTGGCCAAGACGAAGCAGCGGCAGCGGGTCGCCGATATCACCCTGTTGTTGAAAAAGACCGACCCGAAGAAGAACCGCTACACCGTCGAAGTCATGGCGGACGACAAACTCACCGAAAAGAAAGACCGGAACATCAACGAGCCGGTTCAGTTCTACACCGCCAAGGGCGGCCGTATTCCGTACGAACTGGTGATCAACCAGGTGCAGAAAAACATGATCATCGGGTATCTGGCAACGCCCAAAGAGACGGTGGCCCGGTAGGCAACACACTTTATCCCTCGTCGGTTCTTTCGACGAGCTTCTCGACGTGCATGTCGTAGATCGCCAGTTTGCCGTGGCGGTCGCTCTGGAAGTAGATGCGCTGGCTATCCGCCGAAAAGCGGGGAGCCACCAGTTCGGGGCGGCTCGCCTTGTGCTCGCAGACGGTCAGTTCCCGGCGCGTGACGCGCAGCAGCAGCAGCAGGTAGGGGGAACCGGCGTTGCGGCTGGCGCCCACAAACACCGACGTATCGTGATTGAACCCGAAGCTGACAAACTGGCTGGTCTTGGCCACCAGTTTGTCGGTATTGGTGTCCGGGGTGTGCTCGCGGATGGTGTTTAACTGCCGCGGGTCTTCCGGGTAGTTCAGGTAGAGCAGGGTCTTTCCGTCCGGCGCCCAGTCGGCCGGCCCGATGCGGCCCCCCGCGAGTCGCAGCTTGCGATTCTGCTCGCCATCGGAATTCACCAGCCACAACGCTTCGTCTCCCTGGCGGTAGAGAACCTGTGCGCGCATGGGCCGCGCGATGGGGTCGCTCACGGCAAAGGACGCCTCAGCCACGGTGCGGGCAAGGCCCTGCCGGAGCGAAACCATGCGAAGCCGCGAGTTCCCGCCGCGGGATTCGCAGAACGCGGCGTGGGTTCCATCCGGGCCGACGTTCAGCCCCGGCAGCCGCTTCCATTCTTCGGGAACCGTGTACAGTTCGCGCGGGCGCAGTGAGCTGATGGCGGCGATGTGAAGCGACCGGCCGGCAAAGAAGCAGAACGAACGGTTATCGGGGGTCAGGGTGAGCGAATTCGGGTCCAGGCCCTCGACCTCGGTGAGCTGGCGCGTCTGGGCGGTCTTGAGGTCCATGCGGAAGGCCTGGGGCGATCCCGTGCGGTCGCAACTGAAGATCAGCCAGCTATCGTTCTTGGCGACGGCACGGTTGTACGAGGCCGGCAGGATGGCGGTGTAGCTGGGGTCGGTGAGGCGGAAGACATCGAGTTCGGTGGCCGGGTCGGAATACCGCCTGGAATCGGCCGGGAAGACGGAACCTTTGCCTCCCTGGCCGAGGAGGCGTGTGGCTGCGAATCCGGAAACCAGCAGTGAACGGCGCGACAGGCTACGCGCGGAGCCCATATGCTTCGATGGTAGCAGTAGAGCACAATGGAGAGCGTCGTGCACTGATTCAAGGGTGCCAGAGCAGGAGTTTTGCCCGTTTGGGCCTGCGGACCGCCGGCCGGAGGGAAAGGCCGGGAGGCCGGCGGATGGCTTATTCGCGTCAACGGCTTACGGCAGCCTGAGGGGATGTGTCGCAGGGTTTTCGCCTTTTCCCCTGCTTGCGGAACCACGGGGATGTTAAAGCATCCTACAGAACGGGCCCGTGGAACCGGCACCGTTTATCCCCCCAGGCAGCCCTAAGCGCCACCGGGACTATCCAAGCGTTAACGCGGCGGCCAGTGCGACCGCGGCGCCGAGGATGGCGTCCGCGAAGTAGTGGTAGCGGCCCAGCACAGCCCCCATCGCGATGCTCAGCGCGACAGCCAGAAACAGGGCGCCCGCGGGCAGCGAGATCCGCAAGAGTACGAAGGCGCAGGCCATGGAGGCCGCCACGTGGGCGCTGGGAAAGGTATTCATCTGGATGCTGGCGTGCCGCAGGATCCACAGGTTGAAGCGGCGAACCGGCCCGGGGGCCGGACCGCTGCGCTGCGGTCCGCCGAGCGACCGCGGGGGCAGGGTCTGGACAAAGGGGACCATCAGGTAGCAGGCATACGTAGCCGTCAGGACGACCGTCCAGAAGCGATCGGCCTCGGCGCGCGCGTGCAGCAGGTAGAGCGTGCCGAGTGCCAGGGGAACCATTGGATAGCAAAGCAGGTAGGCCAGTTCCACGTAAGCCAGCAGAAGGCGTCCGGCAGGGTTGGTCGAGAGGCGCGCGGCAAACGGCAGGGCCGTGCGGCCATCCAGCGCCAGCAGCCTCGCCTGCAGCTTTTCGTCGGGCCGGTCGAAGAACTGCCCGGCCTGCCAGTAGACCATGAGGAGCAAGGCGGCCGGCAGCCAATCGCGGAAGATGGAAGGCGCGAACCGGGCTGCGAGCAGGGTTCCCGCGATGGCCGCG
The DNA here is from genome assembly GCA_963778675.1 of Bryobacterales bacterium. GTDB lineage: Bacteria > Acidobacteriota > Terriglobia > Bryobacterales > Bryobacteraceae > CAWCDJ01. The sequence goes on along the minus strand of CAVZVI010000011.1, from coordinate 39,015 downwards.
GCTCCCAGCCCGGTCACGATCGCTCGCGGCCGGAATGCGATCCGGCGCACCCATGCGAGTGCGGTCAGGAATGCGAAGACGGCGAGGTCGATCCACTCGGACGCGCGCATTCCGATAGAATAGCGTCCTGTGACTCCCTCAGCGGCACCCAGCCGGACGGCCCTGTCCCGAACCGAGTGGCTAGTTCTCGCCCTGCTCGTTTTCTCCGCCTTCCTGAATTATGTCGATCGCGCGAACCTCTCGGTCGGCGCCACCGATATTCAGCGGGAGTTGCACCTTTCGGACTACTCCCTCGGGCTGCTGGGGTCGGCATTCTTCTGGACCTACGCCGCCTCCCAGTTGTTCGTGGTGGCCGGCTGGCTGGTGGACCGGTTCAACGTCTGCTGGGTGTACGCAATCGGGTTCTTTCTGTGGTCCGGTGCGACGGCCGTGACGGGGGTGGCGCAGACGTTCGCAATGCTGTTCGCGCTGCGCCTGGTGCTGGGGATGGGTGAATCCATCGCCTATCCGGCTTATTCGCGCATTCTGGCAAATAATTTTCCGGAGCACCACCGCGGCTTCGCCAACGCCCTGATCGACGCGGGGACAAAGGGCGGGCCGGCGCTCGGTACGCTGCTGGGCGGTTTGCTGATGGCGACGTACGGATGGCGGGCGTTCTTTCTCGCGCTCGGTTTCAGCAGCTTTCTGTGGCTGGTGCCGTGGCTGATCTGGATGCCGCGCGGCCAGGGCGTAGCCGCGCGTACGGACCGCGCCAGCGATGCGCCCAGTACGCCGGAGTTGCTGCGCGAGCGCGCAGTCTGGTTCACCGCGATCGGGCTGTTCTGTTCGAACTACTACTGGTATTTCCTCATTACCTGGCTGCCCGCGTACCTCGAAAAGGAACGCCACTTCGACAAGGCCAGGATGGCGGTATTCGGATCGATGTCGTTTCTGGCGGTGGCCCTGGCGAGCGTGGTGTGCGGCTGGCTGTCCGACCGCTTCATTGCGCGCGGCGCGACCCCCACCCGGGTCCGCAAGACGTTCGCCGGGGTGGGGCTGACGCTTTCGACGATCATCCTGCCGGTAGCGGTGATCAAGAGCGACGACATCGCCATGCCCCTGCTGGTGCTGGCGTGCCTGTGCTTCGGGTGCTACACCTCGAACGTGTTTGCGATCACGCAGACGCTGGCGGGGCCCAGGGCGGCGGGAAAGTGGACGGGGTTACAGAACGGCTTCGCCAACCTGGCAGGGGTGGCGGCGCCCTGGGTGACGGGAGAGGTGCTGCAGCGCACCGGGCAGTTCTACCTGGCGTTCGTGGTCGCAGCGGTGGTAGTACTGGTGGCGGCGGCCTGCTTCGTGTTCGGGATCGGTCCCATCCGGCAAGTGAAATTCCAGGGAGACTGAGCGCTTCAGGACGCGAGCGAAGTCCACAGCATCATCGCGGTAAGCCCGATCATGACGACCACCGTGGAGCCTGCGATCAGGTTGGCCCACGGCCCGTTCTTCATGTCGTCCATCAGGCCCTTCCGGTTGATGAGGATCAGCATGAAGATCAGGACGAACGGAATGAGCACGCCGTTGGCAACCTGCGAGAGCAGGATCACCTTCATCAACGGCAAGCGGGGAATGAGGACGCAGCCCGCGCCCAGAACGATCAGGAACGTGTAGAGCGAGTAGAAAATGGGCGCTTCGAAGAAGCCGCGGTTCACGCCCGATTCGAAGCCCAGGCCTTCGCACACGTTGTACGCCGTGGCCAGCGGGAGGATCGCGGCGGAAAGCAGCGAGGCGTTGACCAGGCCGGCGGCGAAGAGGATAGAGGCGAAGCGGCCGGCGAATGGCTCGAGCGCCACGGCCGCTTCGGCGGCGTCGGAAATGTTGCGGTGTCCGGATTGAAACAGCGTGGCGGCGCAGGCCACCACGATGAAGAACGCCACCACGTCCGTAATGATGCAGCCCAGCACCACGTCCCAGCGGACGAGCCGGTATTCGCGCCTCGACACGCCCTTTTCGACCAGCGACGCCTGCAGGTAGAACTGCATCCAGGGCGTGATGGTGGTACCGATCAGGCCGACGATCATGGTGATGTATGCCGGGTCGGAACGGAACTCCGGGATGGCCGTCTTGATGAGCGCCGTGCTCCAATCGGCATGCGACATCAGCGCGGATACGGGGTAGGCGAAGTAAATCAGCGAGAACAGGATGAGGATGCGCTCTACCGGCTTGTACGATCCGTGCACGATCACCGACCAGACCAGGGCGGCCCCGAGGGGCACGCAGATGTACTTGCTGATGCCGAAGATCCCCATGCCGGAGGCGAGGCCGGCGAACTCGGCAATGATGTTGCCGAGATCGGCGAGCGTCAGGACCAGCATGGTGAAGAAGGTCATGCGCAGGCCGAACTCTTCGCGGATGAGGTCCGAGAGGCCCTTGCCGGTGGCGACCGCCATGCGCGCGGCCATCTCCTGCACCACGATCAGCGCGATGGTGGTGGGAACCAGGGTCCACAACAGGGAGTAGCCAAACTTCGCGCCGGCCTGCGAGTAGGTGAGGATTCCGCCGGGATCGTTGTCAACGTTGGCGGTGATGAACCCGGGGCCGAGAACCGCAAGCAGGGCAGCCAGGCGGTAGCGCAGCAGGCCCGCACCGGGGGTGCGGCGAGGGTGCTTCGCAGAGATGTCGCGCCCGGTATCTCTCGTCATGTATCGCGCCGTCTCTCATGGCTGGGGAAAGCGGGGCGGCGTCGGCCGCACCCTGCCTAGCCATTGTAGCCCGCGAGGGCTAAAAAACGGCGGAATTGGCGGGAGTTTTGGGGTAAGAGATCAGTTGGGCCGGCGGCGAATGAGCCAGGGCTCGAAAGCCCCGGGGTCTTCGAGGATTTCCGCCTCGAGTTCGCGGAACTGGCTTTCCACAATCAGCTTTTCGATCGAGGCACCGAGCGAGTCGTCGCGCGTTTCCAGTCGCTTCCGCTCGATGAGGGCCAGGATTGCCCCATAGAGTTCCAAACGGTTTGTCATGCTGCTCATGATCCTGACCTCCTACAGGAATAGACGGAATCGAACGCCGGAAGTTGCACAAATTCGAAACCGGTAGTTATCCGAACGGCTATTTGCGGTACCAGGCGCACCTCGCTATGCTGCGGTCAATGATCAAACTAGCGGCTGCCTTGGCAGCAGTCATAGCCCTGGGGGCGGCGCAGGACCAGACCGGGTCGTGGCAGGGTATCCTGAGAAACCGTACGGGTGAGCCGGTGGCGGGGGCTCGTATCGAACTGCGCCTGTCGGGACAGTCGATCGAACGCCGTACGGACGCGGCCGGCGCCTTCGCATTCGCCAGTCTGACGCCGGGCCGGTACGCGCTGACGGTGGAATGGAGCGGCCGGACAGCCGCGCCGGCGGTTGTGGAGATCAGCCCCGGAATGCGCAGGAAGGATTCGCTGGTACTCTCCCCGGAGGGCGGCGTGACGCTCGAACCCGGCGCATCCCAGGCGGGCGAATCCACCGGGGGCGAGCAGCTTTCGAGCAGCCAGGTTTCGGCCCTGCCGCTCAACAAACGGGATTTCAGCCAGTTGCTCCTGCTGGCCGCCGGCACGCAGACCGATGCCAACGGCGCGGCGAACTTCACCCAGCAGTTCACGGTGAACGGACAGCGCGGCGCGGCCACCGTGTTCGCCATGGACGGAATCGACACCACGGACCCGGAGATGGGCGGGGCCACGTTTTCCAACTTCAACGTCGACGCCATCCAGGAGATCAATTCAAGCTCCGGCGTGCTGCCGGCCTCGGTCGGCCATGGCGCCGCGGGATTCACCGAGGTCATTACCAAGAGCGGGACCAATGACCTGCACGGCAGCGTCTTCGAGTTCGTGCGCAATGCGGCGTTCGACGCGCGCAACTTTTTCGACCGGCGGTCGGTCGCGCAGCCGGGGCGCATCCCGCCGTTTAACCGGAACGAATTCGGTTTCACCGTCGGGGGGCCGGTCCGGCGCAACCGCACCTACTGGTTCGGCCAATACCAGGGGTTCCGCCAGGTGCTGGGGACGACCCAGGTGCTGCCCGTTCCGACCGCGCAGGAACGCCTCGGTCTGGACAGCACGGCCTTCCCGGGCGACGTGCTGACCGTGCCCGTGGATCCGCGGATTGCGCCGGTGCTGGCGCGGTATCCCCTGCCGAACGACCCTTCAGGTGCTTACGGCGGCCGGACCTATGCGATCTCCTCGAAAATCGGCACGCGCACCGACCAGTTCTCGACGCGCATTGACCATCGTGTCTCGGAGAAGTCGCGCCTGTTCTTCCGCTTCAACCTGAACAACGTCGAAGGGCCGGTGACGAATCCCAGCCAGACAGCCATCGACCCGTCGTTCGCCGTCCCGTTTTTCGACCACCAGAGGAACGCCGGGCTGACCTACTCGCGGACGCAATCGGCGCGGTTCGCGTGGGAGTCCTCGATCGGGTTCGTGCGGTCGACTCCCAATTTTCCGACGCTCAACCGGACGCAGCCCGCGCTAAACTACGCCGACGCTCTATACGAGGGCTTCAACACGCCGGCAGGTTCGATCATTGCCTCCTTCGGCAACCTGTTTCAGTTCCGCCAGAACTTCACATGGACGCGCGGCGCGCACACCTTCAAGTTCGGCGCGGAGGCACGGTTCAACCGCGACACCACGCTCTTCGGCACGGCGCCCAACGGCTCGTACACCTTCGGCGGCGGTGCGGCATACTCACCGGTGGAGATCCGTTCGCGCAGCGGCCTGCACGATATCCACCCGGGCGATCTGCTGCCCGATTCGCTCACCGGGCTGTTGACGGCAACCCCGTTTTCCTACACCGTGACCGCCGCGCCGCCGCTGTTCGCGCAGGGCGAGCGCATGGGAGACAGCGCGGTGCGGCGCGATGCCTACAATTTCTATTTTCAGGACAACTGGAAGGTCTCGCAGCGGCTGGCGATCAACTACGGGCTGCGCTACGAAGTGAACACGCCGATCCGGGAGGGCGCCGACCGGACCTCGGGGCTGGTGTTCGAAGACGCTTCGGGGCGGGCGGTAGACGCCGAAACCCCGGGCGCGCGCGCGCGTTTCCTCATCAACACCAAGCCGGCATACCCGATCGACTGGCACGGATGGGGACCCCGGCTGTCCATCGACTGGCGGTGGGACGACAAGACGGTCTTCCACGCGGGCGGAGCGATCACGACCATCCTGCCGAATGTGTGGCAGGACAACCTGGTGACGGGAGGCCTGCCCTACGTAGTGGCGCCGCTGCTCACGGCTGAGCCGGGGCGGCCGGTCGCGTTCCAGAATTCGGTATTGGGCATCTCACTTCCCCAGGTCTACACAGTGTCCGGAGCGCCCGTCTACACCAGCGGCAGTTCGACCGCCGTGGCCCCGCGGACCGAGATGGACGTGCTGCGCTTCGAGCGCGACCTGGCGGCGCTCAGCCACGACAACCAGCCGCAGTCGCTCACGGCCGCCGCGATGGCGCAGAAACTTCCGCAACGGCTACATCGGCACGTACACGGCCGGGGTGGAGCGGAATTTCGCGGACGTGACGGCCAGTGTGAACTACGTGGCCACGGTGGGGATCGCGCTGGCCCGGATCGATTCCCCCAACGGTTACGGCGGCGCGGACCCGGCCTTTGCGCCGTACGCACAGCAGGGCTTCGGTCCGATCGTGGTGATGACCAACCGCTCGCACTCGACCTATCATTCGCTGCAAACTTCGGTGCAGAAGAACTCCCTGCGCGCCGGGCTGGGGTTTCAGGCGAGCTACACCTTCAGCAAGTCGCTGGACGATAGCAGCGCCGTACTGGGCGGCTTTGTCTCCGGGTCGTCGGGAACGGTGCTGCAGGTTGCGCCGCAGAATCCGCGCGGCCTGGGGCAGGAGAAGGGGCCCTCCACGTTCGACGTGACGCACGTCTTCTCGATGAGCGCGATCCAGCAACTGCCGCTGGCGCGGGTGCCCGGTTTTCGCCAGCTGGGGCGGCGCGCGGCGAACGGGTGGCAGGTGCTGGGGCTCGCCACCCTCACCAGCGGATCGCCCTTCACGGTGTATTCCGGAATCCAGCAGACGGGCGCCGGCTCGAGCGGGGCGGACCGCCCGGACCAGGCCGGAACGCCGGTGCTCTCCACCAGCCGCACGGTGCGGGAGGACTACTTCGGGTTGGGCGCGAAGAATGCCTCGTACTTCTCGATTCCGATCGGAGTGCCCGGAGGAACGGGGCCGAACCAGGGACGCTTTGGAACTCTCGGGCGGAACACGTTTCGCGGTCCGGCGTTCCACAACTTCGATGTGTCGCTGATCAAGGACACGATGATCGGGGCCGCCGGGAATCCGGAGCGCGTGGTGCTGCAGTTCCGGGCGGAGTTCTTCAATGTCTTCAACATCGTGAATTTCGGGCTGCCGGCGAACATCGTGCTGGGGCCCGGCTTCGGCGTGATCAGCCGGACGGCGGGTCCGTCGCGGCAGATTCAACTTTCGCTGAAGCTGCTGTACTGAGGCCGCGGGTCCGTCTCACCCCGCACTTACGCCGGCTGAAGATCGGTCTTAGAGGCTGGCTTGGTAGCCTGACGGAGCCAGTCTTCGAAGCGCGTCTCGCCGAGTCGCGCGCCGTCGTTCGGGACCAGCGTCCTCTCGCTCACCTGGATGCCGTAGTATCGCGCGTGTGGGTCAGAGATGACCTCGCGTGGATCCTTGCGCGCCGCCAGGTCCCGCCGGACGAGTTCATCCAGGCGAAACTGTTCCGGCCCTGCTATTTCAACGGTGTCATTCACAGGTGCGCTGATTGCGATTCTGCCGATTGCACTGGCGACATCATCGGCTGCTATAGGCCGGAAGAGGACGGGCGGCAGCCGCACCTTGTTGCCCTCGGTGGAAAGATCGGCGATTTTCTTTACGAATTCGAAGAACTGCGTCGCGCGTACGAGTGAGTACGAAATTGAGGAGGCTTTGATCAGGTTCTCCTGAGCGATCTTGGCGCGGAAGAAGCCGCTTTCGAGCATGCGTTCGGTTCCCACGACCGACAATGCAACGTGATGTCCCACACCCGCGGCCGCTTCATAGTCGAGAAGGTTACGGGTGGATGTCTCGAAGAACTTCAGCACTGCCGCATCCTCCCAGGAGGGGGAGTTTGTCACATCGACCACCACGGAGGCGCCCTTCAGCGCATCCGCGAGTCCATCGCCTGTGAGGCTGTTGACTCCAGAACTGGGCGATGCGGCTACTACGTCCTGCCCATTCTCACGAAGCTTCTTGACCAGCTTCGATCCAATGAGTCCGGTACCGCCAATCACTACGATTTTCATGTTTTGTCCTTTCTTGTTTGACCGCGGCAAGTGCTTTGGCGAACCTCTGTCAACGCGCCTCTGAGTTTCTGTCCGAAGCTACGGTCCAATTATCGGCTTCCGCTTGCGCGCAGGACAAGAGCCGCATCCTGCCCGAAGTGCCGGAAAGCACGCGCCTGCGCATGCGCGCGCCCCAACGGCGCGGCCCACGTCCACTCAGCACACCGGCGACGGCGCTCTTGAACCACACACTTTTGTCGTAGAATTTCAGAAGCTTGTGCCGGTTTCGGGAGGTCCATGCAGCCGGGTATTCTCGCCGTATTCCTTCGACTATGTGACGGGTGCGTTTCTCATGGTCGCCGGCGCCTGCTTCCTGCTGGCACGGAAGACGCGCCTTGCGGCCACCTGTCTGGGCGCCTGGATTGTGCTCCTGGTTGTGCTGATCTACGGGCCTGTCCTGATCGGGGCACTGGCAGATCCGAGTGCCGGCGTGCAGGTCGAGGGGGTCAACTACTTCGCCGACACGCTTCTATTTGGCGGAGCGATTCTTTCGCTGGCCGGAGCCAACAGGAAGTGACAGGGGTGCTACGGCGATGAGAACCGAATTGCTGCGATTCAACGGCGCGGTCGAGCGGGATCCCGCCATCGATGCGTGGATGCAAGAGCATGCCGGTGAATTGGGAGCCATCGCGCTTCAGTGGTTTGAGGTGATGCGGCAATGCGGGGACGAAGTCCGCGAACTTTTGCACGACGGCTGTCCGGTTGCGTGTTTGGGAGATGCGCCCTTCGGCTACGTCAATGTATTCACTTCGCACGTAAACGTGGGGTTCTTTCACGGCGCAGCGCTGCCGGATCCAGCCCGCTTGTTGCAAGGCAACGGCAAGTTCATGCGCCATGTGAAGCTAAGGCCGGGAACGGCCACAAGCGCCGCGGCGCTAAGCAGGCTCATCGATGCGGCCTACTCGGATATTAAGGAGCGCGTCGAAAACGGCTAGCTCAGAAAAACGCCTCGCGAGCCCGGCGGCGAGGAGATCCGATCCAATCCGAGATTCGCGGCACCGCTTATCAATAGGACGCGTCTCCGCGTTGGATGCGCTACGCGCAGAACTCGAAATCATCCTGTTGGGAGTCCTCCAGGTCCTCGCCGCGCCCTGCGCTCCCACTTATGCATGCGCAACCAGTCTCTCCGCCGCAATCTTGGTGCCGTCCCGGGACACTGTGCCCGCGACAACTCGAGCGCGCGCAGCCACCTCAGGTCGCAGACTCTGCGCGAGAGCGCTGGCCAGAGAATCCCTGGTTGGCGCGCCCGCTGCGTGCGCCACACCGATGCCTAAAGTGTGGACTCGGTGCGCCCAGTAGTGCTGATCGTAGTGATTCGGGATCACGACCTGCGCCACGCCGGCGAGCGCGGCTGCGGTAGTCGTTCCCGCGCCGCCGTGGTGCACGGCGGCAGCCACGCGCCGGAACAACGCGTGCACGTTAACCTCGCCGATCGAGAGGCAGTCGCGTTCGTTCTCAACAAGTGAGTCGTCGAACCACCCCTGCGATACGATCGCCCGGCGGCCGAGTGCGCGAGCGGCATGGAGCATCACCGGACCCGCCTCCTCAGGCGCGCGCGTACTGCCGAAGCCGAAGTAAATCGGCGGATCGCCGCCCTCGAGAAACCTGTCCAGGTCGCGGGGCAGCGGGCGCTCGTCCGGCAGGATCCATGCGCCGGTCTGAAATACGCGGCGATCCGTGACGCCACCCGGCCACGGTCCGAGCGTCCGATCCGCGGCGAGCCACGGCTGGTCCGTCATCATGTGACTTCGGACGTCGCTGATTTCGGCCAGTCCCAGGGACGTCCGGTGCGCGTTCACCGCGGCGCCGAAGAGATCGTTGAACCGTGTCGCATCCTGCGCCCAAAGCTCACGGTTGTCGTTCGTCGTGGGGGGAGCCTGTCCCGGTAAGGGCGGCAAGGGCGGCGGCGCATGGTGCGGCGAGGGCAGCACGATTGGCGCGTAGGCTGCGAAGACGTAAGGAATTCCTGACTTCTCCGCCACGGATCGTGCCGCCACCTGCAGCGCGGTGGCCGCGACGATCACGTCGCACCCCTGTGCGGCAGAAGTCAACGTCTCGAACTGTGTCGCGACCGTCGCTTCGGCCATCTGACGCCGTTGCTCGGCCGTCAGAGGTTTTTGCCGCTGTGTGGCCGTCGGCCGGGACGCAGCGAACCTGCGCACCTCCGGACCGATGGAGGTCACCGGGATGCCGAGGCTCTCAATCCACTCGCGAAAGTCGGGCGGTGCACAGACGCTCACTTCATGGCCGAGCGCTTTCAAGTGTGACGCGAGCGCCACAACAGGTTGGATATCACCACGCGATCCGATTACCGAAAACAGTACGCGCATCAGAACTCCCCCAGCGATCGTACTGGAAATGGAGGGCCGCTGACCAGTCGAAAGACGGGCTTCGATGCAACCCGAAGGCTTCTGCCCGCCTGTTAAGTACCGAGGATGTTGATCGCGCGTGCGGCAACCACGACAAGCGTCACCAGCGCAATCGTGCTTTCCAGCATCATCAGCACTTTGGCACGGATGGTCAGCGGCATCACGTCGGTGGTGCTGAACGCAGTCGCCGTTTCATATGCGAGGAACAGGTAATCAACATACGATGGCTTCCAGCCGGGCGGCACGTCTTCGGCGGAAGCCCCATCCTGCGCGAAGAGCCAGTCCGGCTTCACGCCTGCGTGGTTCACCCGCTCTTCCGGGCCGCCGCGATCGATTTGCCAGTACAAGAGTGAGAACACGAGTACGTTGGTAATCCACACCGCGACGCTCGATCCGAGGAGCTGCAGGCCGCCCACCTGCGGAGAGCGGTACGCCATGGTATATATCAGATTCGCCAGGTTCAGGAGGTTGCCGGCCGCCGCTGCGACGAAGAAAAGCAGCGTGATGATACGTTCGATGCTCAGCCACCGCGGTGTCGCCGCAGTCAACCCCACCACGGCTATCGGCACCAGCACCGTCATCCCGCTAACGTAGGCGATCCAGTTTGGGAACAGCCTGATGCGCCCGGGCAGCAGCGCCAGCAGGCCAATTACCGCACAGATCGTGAGCGCGGCGGGCCAGCGCGCTTCGAAACGTCGCGTCTGCACCTGTCGTTTCCTTCTGGCAGAGCCACTGCAGAAGTCCTCCAGCAATCGTTGACGTGTCCGGAGTCCACCCAGTCGCAGTTCTTGAGGGCGATTTCTGTTCGCCGCGCGACCAGTGATGCAACTCGTGTGACAGTACATACAAGGGTGTGCGCGTGAAGATCTTCGCCGTCAGGCCGACCTCGGTGGGGCATGCTTTAGCTTGCCCTGCAGGATCGCCAAAGTCGAAATCGGCATGATCGAATATCATTGTACGGACCTTTGCCGGTGGTGGCGCCCGCGATGATCGATGCGACTCCCGGGCAGGCGTTTGTCGCCCGGGATCGCGCGCTGGCGCGGCACCCTGGGTGCGCATGGTGAAGCGATTCGCGAGTGGCGCAACAGATGGCGGAGACGGGCGAAGCGCCCGGACGGCGAATCGGCTTGTGCCTCCCCTCCAGCACGTCCCCTCACTTCCCCACCAGCCCGTACACATCCACCTCGCCCTTCGCCTCCACGTACACCCGCCCGTTCACCACCGTCGGAATCGTGAAGCGCAGCGTCCTCCCCACGCGGTCCCGCGCCGCACGGTCCGCTCCGTTCCACGCCTTGGTCTCGATCAGCCATACGATCCCGTTCCACGTTCCGTTGGCCGAAATCGCCCCCTTCCTCCAGCGGAAAGTCCGAGAGATCGTCCGAGCTCGCCAGCAGGTAAACGTGCCCATTCCAATAGGCCGGCGCCGGGTAGATGCCGCCGCGAAACCGGATCGCCTGGCGCGGCGGTAGGGTCCCCAGGTGGCCGAGATCCAGGTCGCGCGCGCTCAGCTCCCGCTGGTTTTCCGGCGTAAAGGAATCGCGCACCGCCAGCCGCCGCCCCTCCAGTCCAAGCTGCAGCACGCTGGCTGTGCCCGGTTACAAGCCGGCTTATGGGGACGAATCCGCGCCGAGACTATCGTGCTCGTTCCACCCCTCAAGCGAACTCATGCCGTATCATAGACGTATGGCTGAACTGGTGTTTGAGGTATCCCAGGAGTCCGACGGCGGATACTGCGCCGAATGCCTCACGGAAAGCATCTTCACCGAAGGGGACACCTGGGACGAGTTGCGCAAGAACGTGCTGGAGGCGACCTCCGCGTTCTTTTTTGACCGCCCCCGCCCCGAGCGAGTTCGGCTTCACCTGGTTCGCGATGAAGTCCTCCTTGTCGCATGAAGCTTCCTCGCGACGTTTCCGGTGCGCGCCTCGCTGACCTCTTGTGCCGAAAATGGCAGTATGCGAGGGTGCACTAGGTCGGCAGCCACATCATCCTGGAAACCGCCGAGCCCACGCACCACCGCATTGCGATTCCAGACCACCATCCCTTGAGACTCGGGACATTCAGCTCTATCCTTCGCGCTGTCGCCCGGCACAAGGGTGTCCCGCGCGACGCGATCATCGCGGACCTCTAAAATGTCGGAAGCCGACTTATTGTTCCTAATCGGTTCTGGGCATTTCCCACCATAAGGCGACTATACGTCCAAATGGAGTCGTTAACAAACCGTTCCCCCGGGATGTCTGAATAGACGTTCGACGATACTGTCGTGGTTCACATGTAGTAGCTATATAGGGCGTGTGCTTTGTCGTCTTTATCGAGGTACTTGAGGATTCGCCCGACTCGCTTCGCAGCCTGGACCGTGATGGGCATGGAGTTATCGAACTCAGTGTTGTTCCAGTTCATCTTGGTCAGCGCAAGAATTTCGGCGCTGAGGTCGCGCATGGAGCGGTCGGTGTCTTCCGCGCATATATCGAGAGCGCGTGGAACGTACATGCCGGGATACGTCTGGAAGAAGTCCACGCCACCGCGCGTGTACAGGAGCGCGTTGAATTCATCGACCTGCAAGCACGTGCCACGGAGGGGAGGGTAGCGCCCGGCACGGTAGAGCTTCATGTTCGAGCGGGTGATGTGGATCATGTCGTAGAGCTCAATCTCGCGCTCTTTGATCGCCCTGGCGAACCCGTCCAATTCGTCGTCGTCGAACGTTGATGTCTTGTGGATGACGACTCTCGCCGGCATGTTCTTGTGTTCGCCCTTGTAGGTCAGTAGGGCGTTGCGCAGGAGCTCGTACGCTCCTTCTTCGTTGATGTGGACGTTCCGGTCGTCCTTTGCCATCCGTGCCGGTCCGCCTCTGACGATGACGCCTTGGCCGCGTTCGTTGAAGACTTGCGCTGAGCTCGTGTAGACTTCGGAGCCATCCAGGGTCTTGTAGAAGCTGACGCCGACGAAGCAACAGTCCAGGTCGGCATCGTCACGAATCAGACGCCATGGTGCCCCGCCCGCCTTGTAGTAGAGTGCGGTGTGGAAGTTCCAGGCTCGCGTCGCCGGGTCCTGCAGCTTTCGGACCTTATCCTTCTTCTTGCGTTGTTGCCGCTTCACGTTTTCCGAGTACGTGGTGGGGAGGACCAGCTGTATCGGCCTTATCCGTTGGATCTTCATGGCTCGTGCCTTGAGGAGGTCGTGGAAGTCCTGCTCGAGCGATCCTTCCGACTCCTTCTCGTCTGCGTCTTCGGGTGCGGGATCGTCCGGGTCGATCAGGTTGAGCGCTTCCATGGGCAGCGCGCACACAATGACTGACGCTCCCTTTTCTGAGGCAGCGTCTGCTTCCGCAAGATAGGAGTCCGCCAGCTCTTGGAGGAATGCGTTGTAATCCTTGCGGTTGACCGCCTTGGGGAGGTTGCGAGTGGAGACCTGGCGCTCGATCCTGCTGTCGAACTGTAAGGTTGACTCGAACGGCGAGTCGGGACCGTATCCTGGGAATGCCGGGAAGAGGTTCGGCTGGTTCGAGACCTTCGCCGCGATGCCTGTCCCGCACTGCTCGATCCACGATCGGAACTCGGAGATCGTTTTCTCGGTTCCGACGACGCCGATCGGGATGGTCTTCGGAGCGAGCTTGTCGAGGTAGTCGAGAGGCTTGTAGTTGGCGATTCCGAACCGGATGTCGATGTGCTTGCCTTGGCCGAACTCGAGCTCGGGTTCCTGCAAGAAGGAGGCTTTCATCGGAGCACCCACTCATTGTCCTTGAGCGCATCGATCGCTTCTGCACTGGGATCGAGCTCTTCATGCCCGAGCCACTCTTTGTCGTCGATACCATACGGGAGCTCCGCCGTTAGTAGGTCGCCGAACTGAAGAAGTGCGTAGTCCTGGTGAAACAGGTCGGCCTGACGCCTGAGGACGTCAGCCCAGAGGTGCACTTGGACGTTAACGGTGTCGTTGTGTTCCTTGATCTTGATGCCTGTGAGCAGGTCGGATTCGTACTTCGAACTCTTGGAGCCGTTCGTGGTGAATACGTACGACGGGTTGATCGCGAGATACCACTCCCCGTCCAGGCGCTTGAAGGACGCGTAGAACGCCAAGTGCCGATAGTAGGAGGTCTTGCTGAGCGTGTACCTCCTGACGACGGTCCGAAAGTGCTCGGTGACTGCGCCCGTGAACTCAATCGTTCGATTCCGACGATCCTTGCCGAGCCCGAAGTAGTATGCCTTGTCATGCTTGCGACGCCAGACGTTCCACTCCTTGAGTCGTTCGCGGAGCGCGTGATTCAGGAGCCGGACGAATTGTCGTTCCTTGTCGGTATCATCGGACCGAGCCCATTCATCCGTGTCGAACTCCTCCATGCTTCCGGCGTCGCAGAATTCGTTCCACGGGTATGTTGAGAGGTCGTGGAAGGACATAAGGGTGCCCTCATGGAGGGACCATTCGCTCCCGATCTCGACATCGAGCTCCCGCGCCGTATCCCAGATGTCTTTGAAGTCGCGGATGTCGGTCTGCGCGACATAGATGCTTTTTGCATAGGACGCGACCCGGAGCAGGTTCGAGTAGAGCTTCTCCTCGCGCGGGCGCGGGGACAGGTAGATGCCTGCGTCCTTTGGGCGGGCGAGTCGGAAGAGCGCGTCCGCGGCCGTCTTGTCAAACGCGCTTGCGGTCTTGTCGATGATGATTCTGCGGGATTGGCGCAGCTCTGGGTGGGCTGCGAAGTAGTCCTTGACCGGGACCCAGTATGCCTCGTCCGTCTTGGGCCTCCCGAAGACGACGATCACGGGGGCGTTCCCCATCAGCCAATACTGCAGGTCCTCTTCCTTGCACGTGTACTCGAAACCGGCGGCGGTCTCTCTGGCCCACGCGACTTCCGTGGCCTTGCTCTGCACCTGGACGATGAGGTTCGTCATTGCCCCGGTGACCGCGTCACGGATCTCGAGGTGCCCGTCGATGCCGCACTCTGGCACAGCGGACGGATACCACCAGTACCCCATGGTTTGGAGTCGGCGCTCGACGAGGGTGATGCCCTCTTGGCCAAGGAATGTCTGCTTGCTGAGCGTCTTCACCGGTTCCTCGCCCTAATCGCCCTAGATGTTTTCGGTGCTTTGTTGTCGATCCTAACACAAAAGTGCTGGAAAATGTTTTAGTTAGGAACGTGGTGGTGGCATCGCCTGGAGCCGTGACGTGTAGTCGTTGAGCAATCGGATGTGGTCTGCCTGGACGCTCCCAGGCTCGGCTTTGCCATGGACGGTTCCATCACGACTCTAGCTTCGCAAACCTTGAATGCACAATGCAGGTATTTGAGTATTAATATGGTGACACTAGAGTCGCGAAATCTTTCGACGACAGAACTCTTCCCGTTTCGAGAAGTTGTACGAAGTATATTTTTCTAAAATATTTCTTGCTCACTTTTGCTCGCGAGAAGAGGAGAGAATGAGAACAAAGGACTTACGAAGTGGAGCGAGAGGACGTCGTGCGTTTCGGCATGAGCAGGCCGCCAGAGATCGGCGGACAACCCGGTGACTATGAAGAGCGCTGGGCGCAGTGGTTCCTCGAGCAATCCTTCTTTCGCGACTTCGTCTACCGCAACCCGCGCGGCAAAAAGAAGGGAACGGAGCTCGCGGACGCGATCGTCCTGTTCGACGACGTCGCGCTCCTCGTCCAGGTCAAGGCGCAATGCGGCAAGCACGACCCCGTGGCCTGGGCGACAGAGAAGCTCCTAGAGGCGCGCAAGCAGTTGGTCGCGACGCACGACCAGCTCGGTGAGGGCGGCATCACGAAACTCGAGAACGAAGTTTGCGGGACGGTGCCGTTCGTGCCGGCCAAATACCCGAACCACATCGGCCTCATTGTGCTGGCACAGGAAGATGGTCGGCCCTTCGATGCGACGACGGAGGTTTCGGAGCTCTTGACGACCGGCTTTCCCGTCCACGTGTTCTCCCTGCTTGACTTCAAGATGATCGCGGATCGGTTCGATACCGCCGGAGACCTCATCACGTTCCTGGAACTCCGTGGCGACGTGATGCTCCAGGAGCAGTATGTTGTTCACGACGAGAAGAACAACATCGAGCGCATCATCCCGCACATCCGCGATGTCTTAGAACGGCACATGTCGCCCTCGTCGCCTGAGGAACTACAGAAGACCGTTGCGGCAATGACGGCCACCGCATCAGGCCGCATGCTCTCCTCGCCGGACCGCCGATTCGGTCTCGCGATCGATGAGATCATCGCGCGAGCGCACGACATCCAAGAGAACGCTGATCCAGCACGTCGCCGGAAGAACATCGTGGTCGCCGAGTTCCTCGGGTGGCTCACCCGAGGTCGGCGGATTGCGCTCGGCAAGCGACTCGTAGAGTTGTGCCGGGACGCGCAAGATGGCCAGGCGCACTACTTCCCACATATTCAGCCCGCGCGCGGCACCGGCTGCGTATTCCTCTCGACCGCACAAGACCGGCCAAGCCGGTACAAGTTCCTCCAGTTCCTTGTCGCTTACGCGCAGATGAAGCACGGCGTGCACCGATGCTTGGGCGTCGCAACCGAACCAATCGGGGACGGTCGATCCTACGACTTCGCGCTCAGGGAAGGGCCGCTGCCAGAAGAGCTGGTCGCGCACCTGAAAAGCGTCGATGACCCGTTCGGAACCACCAGATCACTAGGTATGCCGGAGTAAATCGATATGGCCAACGGTTGGCAGGAATACCAGGAGGAGGTCGCGGCTTTCTTCCGCAGCCTCGGACTGGAAGCGACAACTAACTTCCGCGCGCAGGGGGTCCGTACGGTTCACGACATCGACGTATACGTCAAGTCTCACCATGTGGGCTTTGACATCACTTGGATCGTCGAGTGCAAGTACTGGAACAAGCCAGTGAGCAAATTGCATGTGCTGGCACTTCGAACAATTGTCTCTGAGTTGGGTGTCGATCGAGGCATCATTCTGTGCGAGGCGGGCTTTCAGACAGGGGCGGTAGAAGCTGCGAATCTCACGAACGTCCACGCTAAATCGCTCGCGGAACTCCGTGGAACCGCAAGCATCGACTTTGCCGCCATGCGCTTGCGGGAACTTTACGACCGAGTTGATGCGTGCAGAACGCGGTATTGGGAGCTCCCGAAGGACGCCCGTATCAAGGCAGGACTCCGACCGGGTTTCGGGGGGGATGAGAATTTCTATGGAGACCATGTCATCACGCTCGCGAGCGACTTGCTCGGCAGAGCGATGCGGGGAGCCTACCCAGTCAGCCTCGACACTTTGCCTGCGATCGTAATTTTAGGTGATGGCCATCGGTTTGAAAGCGAAAGCGAGATCCGTAGTTGGGTCGAAGAATCACTAGACAAGCTCGAACTCCGACTCGCGGCCTGCGAAGCGTCTCTTAAGTAGAAGGGTGTGCTCTGTCTGTGCTAGATCTGATTCCGCGAAGGATGCATGCGACCTCAGTCGTGTTCGGCATCTCAGTGTGCCATCTGTGTGCAGAAGGATGAACGGCCTCGGCATCACCGATCTGAGGACTCAAAGGTGATTTTAGGAATGACGCGGAATAGGGAACGATAAACGCGCATCCCGCCACGCAGCACCTGAGTGCCTACTTTCGAAGGCTGCGCAACCGTTTACGATGAAGGCGAGGACACAACTAGCGCCACGTCAGTTCGATGTCGTGATTGAGCGTGATTCGGAGGGCTATTACGTGGCCTCCATCCCTCGATTTCCCGCCTGCCACTCACAGGCCCGCTCGCTCGACGAGGTTACCGGCCGCATCCGCGAAGCCATCGCACTTTGCCTGGAAGTCGAAGGCGCACCGGAGCAGGAATTGGAGTTCGTCGGCATTCAGCGGGTCACCATCGCGGCATGAGCCGCTCCCCGCGTGCGACCGGCCCCGAACTCATAGCCTCGCTCGCGAAGGCAGGTTTCCGCGTGGTCCGCGTCAAAGGCGTCCCTCACTTCCGCCTCCCCTCCAGCACGTCCCCTCACTTCCCCACCAGCCCGTACACATCCACCTCGCCCTTCGCCTCCACATACACCCGCCCGTTCACCACCGTCGGAATCGTGAAGCGCAGCGTCCTCCCCACGCGGTCCCGCGCCGCATTCTGCTCGGAATGATAAAGTTCCTCCTCCACGTCCGCCGCACGGTACGCGTGCAGCACCGCCGGACGGTCCGCTCCGTTCCACGCCTTGGTCTCGATCAGCCATACGATCCCGTTCCGCGTTCCGTTGGCCGAAATCGCCGGCGTGGCCCCCGGGTTGCCGAATCGCTGCTGCCCCATCTTCGCGGGCCTCGCCGCCAGGCCCCCTTTCTCCAGCGGAAAGTCCGAAAGATAGTCCGAGCTCGCCAGCACGTAAACGTGCCCGTTCCAATAGGCCGGCGCCGAGTAGATGCCGCCGCGAAACCGGATCGCCTGGCGCGGCGGTTTGGTCCCCAGGTGGTCGCGATCCAGCACATACAGTTTGCCGTCCTTGCCGCCCGCCAGCAGCAGCCCGTTCGGCGTCAGCATCGGCCCTCCCGAGCCGAGATCCAGGTCGCGCGCGCTCAGCTCCCCCTGGTTGTCCGGCGTAAAGGAATCGCGCACCGCCAGCCGCCGCCCCTCCAGCGCCAGCTGCAGCACGCTGTCGCCGTAGTTGCGGCCGGCGTCGAACTGGCCGTTGCCGGTGGCCACGTACACACGGCCTTCTTCATCCGCCGCCGGAGCGTTGTCGCTCTGCCAGATCCCGCTCTCCTCCGAACTGGGCGACGTGTTGAACACCGCCGTCTGCGCCAGCGTATGCGCGTCGTACGCCATCACCCAGCCGTGGTACGTTCCCACGTCGCACGAGGACGCCCACGTCAGGTAGACCTGCCCGTGAGTCAGCAGCAGGCCCGCGCGCGGCAATTCCCGCAGCGGATCGAAGCCGGGCGTCTCGATCCGCACCGGGCCGCCGAACTTCTCGTGCCCCGTGGTGATCGCGAGCGCGTGCAGGTGCTGCTCGTACCGCGCCGCGTTCAGCAGCCCCCGGCTGATTTTCGTCCGCGCCGCCACGTAGAGCGTCCCCGTCGGAAGGTCGATCGCCGGCGTCGGCGTGATGCCGATCTCCGGCTCGATGAACGGGCATCTCACATCCTCGGCCGGAACCGTGCCCACCCCCGCTTTCGGATCCAGGAAATTCACGTGCCACAGCGGCTCGCTCGACCCCCCATCGGCGTCGAACGCGTACACGCTGTCGTGCTCGGTCGCGACGTAGAGCACGTTGTGCCGCCCCTTCCCCGGAATGTCGACACCCGGTAGATAGAGCGGCTGCGCATAGATATCGCCGTCCACTCGCAGCGTGAAGATCCGCCCGAACTGCCGCGCGTTCACATTGCCCGGCGTGAGCGTAGTCTCGTGGAGGTTGGCGCTGGTGCGCGCATTGTCGTTTTGGGAAGTCAACACCTGCGCGAGGGCGGGGAAGCACAGCGCCGGCAATAGAGCAGCAAGGATGCGTCTCATGGTGCGATCACCCATCAGACGCCGCAACGGCCCCGCAAGTTCCGGAATGTCGATTCCCTGCGTTCGCAATCACGCCGTTTCGAAAGAATTTTCCGCTGATTCCACTGCCCTTTTCCGCATCCCGCGCCCGGAAGCGTCTTGACCCGCCCGTTATCATGAAATCGTAAGTAGGGTCGCGCCCCACCGCGCCGCCCGCGACAGGTTCTTCTTCCTGGCCAGGAAGCGTTGCATTACGGTGGACTGAACTTCCCGTACGGCCTTCAAAGCCAGAACGGTCGTCACCTACGTGGATGAGATCGGCGGGGAGACCTTGGGTTCGAACCCATCACACCCTTTGGTGAACGGATAGCGCGGATCGCCGTCCCATCGGATCTCAGAGAGCGAGAATCGAATCGGCAAGGATACGTGGGCCATCCAGCCCGCCTCGATCATCGAAGATTCCGCTCGACCCACCGGCGGCCGGACCACGTCCGGCGACAAGTCCGAGCACCCCCGGCCGCCCGCACCGCTCAGCCTCAGTGTCTCTACCCGGCTTTCTCCAGCACCTCGCGCGCCACCGCCGCCGTATTCGCGTGGATCGTCACCGTGTCCTCCACGCTCTGCGCATACCCGCCCGCCAGCACCACCGCCACCGGGATCCCGTGCGTCACCGCCGTCCGGATCACCAGCCGGTCGCGCTCCTTCAACCCCTCGAACGTCATCGCGAGGCCCCCCAACTGGTCTTCATAATAAGGATCGGCGCCCGCCACGTACACCACCAGCTCCGGCTGGAACATCGCCAGCGCCGCCCGGTACCCGTTGCCCAGCCGGTTCAGATACTCCGCGTCCCCGATGCCGTCCGGCAGGTGGATGTCCAGGCTGGAAGGCGGCTTCTCCGTCGGGTAGTTGTCGAACTGGTGGATCGAAAGCGTGAACACCGACCGGTCGCCCGCGAAAATCGCCGCCGTCCCGTTGCCGTGGTGCACGTCGCAATCCACCACCATCGCCTTGCGGATCGCGCCGTCTTTCTGCAGCCGCCGCACCGCCACCGCAATGTCGTTGATCGCGCAGAACCCTTCCCCGTGGCCCGCGAACGCGTGATGAAATCCCCCGCCCACGTTGAATCCGATGCGGCGCTTCAGCGCCTCCCGCGCCGCCAGAATCGTCCCGCCTGTCAGCAGCCAGAACGCCTCCACCATCTGCCGCGAGTACGGGATCTCCAGCCGCAGGATCTCCTGGTAGCTCAGCGTCCCCGTGCGCAGCTTCGCCACCCACTCGGGGTCGTGGACCAGCAGAACATCATCGTCGGTCGCCGGCTCCGGCGCCTCGAAGTCTTCCGCCGCCGCGAACCGCGTGCGCAGCAGCCGGTCGTGCACCCACCGGTACTTCTTCGAGGGAAAGACGTGCGCCCCGAGATGCAGGTCATACAGCTCGTGATACACCAGCCGATACGGCAGCAAGGGCCTACCCCCTTTCGGACTGCAGCGCCGTCACCACCGCGACATTATATATGTCCTCCGCCGAGCATCCGCGCGAAAGATCGTTGGCCGGCTTCGCCAGCCCCTGCATGAACGGTCCGATCGCCATCGCCCCGCCCAGCCGCTCCACCAGCTTGTACCCGATATTGGCCGACGCCAGATTCGGGAACACCAGCGTATTCGCCCGCCCCGCCACCTTCGACCCCGGGGCTTTCGATTGGCCCACCACCGCCGAAACCGCCGCATCCGCCTGCAGTTCGCCGTCCACGTTCAACTCCGGCGCCCGCGCCTGCACGATGCGCAGCGCCTCTACCACCTTATCGACGTCTTTGTGCTTCCCGCTTCCCTTGGTCGAAAAGCTCAGCAGCGCCACCACCGGGTCCGCGTCGATCAGAATCCGCGTGCTCTCCGCCGTGGCGATCGCAATGTCCGCCATCTGCATGGCGTTCGGGTCGATCACCACCGCGCAGTCGGCGAACGCGATCAGCCCGTTGTGCCCCAGCGACCGGTCCTGCAGCGCCATGATGAAGACGCTCGATACCAGCCGCGCCCGCGGATCCGGCCCCACCGCGTGCAGCGCCGCGCGCACCGTCTCGGCCGTGCTGTTGACCGCGCCGCCCACGCTTCCATCGGCGTCCCCCGCCCCCACCATCAGCGATGCGAAATACAGCGGCTTGCGCGCGATCTGCGCCGCTTCCATCTGCGTGATGCCCTTGGCCCGCCGCCGTTCGTAATAGAGCGCCGCATACTTCTGCACCAGCGGTGAGTTCGCCGGATCGACGAACGTCACTCCCTCCGGCCCGCCGTTCGGCTTCGTGCCGATCAGGACCGGCCGCACAACCCCTTCGCGCGCCAGCCGGGCCGCCGCCTCGATCACCCGCGGATCGTTTCCCTCCGGAAACGCAATCGTCTTTTTCAGTTTCCGGGCTCGCTCGATGAGCCCCGTCATAAACAGTCTTGCCGATTCCGGAATCGCCGCCATGTGTCTGGAAAACCTGAGTCTAGCAGGTTTGCTTTCCTTGCCGTCCTTCGCTCACTCCGAGAGCCTCTCGTACTCCGCATTGAACTCGCACCCCAGCAGGGCGATCAGCGCCAGCACGTACATCCACACCAGCAGCACGATGATCGCGCCCACCGACCCGTACATCACGTTGTAGTGCGCGATGTTCCGCGTGTACCACCCGAAGGCCGAGGTCGCGATCAACCACAATACCGTCGCCAGAATCGCCCCCGGCCATACGAACCGCCACCGCTGCTGCCGGTAGGGCCCGAAGTAGTACAGGCTCGCCGTCACCACCACCGTGGTGGCGAACGCAATCACGTACCGCGCCATGCCGCTCAGCCATTGCAGCGCTCCGGAGAGCGGATGCAGCACCGGGTCCACGTTCAGCCAGTTGTAGACCACCACCTCCAGTTGCCCGCCGAACACCACCAGCAGCGACGCGCACAGCAGCGGTATCGCCGCCCCCAGCACCAGCGCCATCGCCACCGCGCTCTGGTGCAGGAAGCCGCGGTTGCGCGGCATCCGGTAGGCCGCCTGAAAGCCCTCGATCAGGCTCTTGATCACGCCCGATGCCGCCCACACCGAAATGATCCCGGCCACCACCAGCAGCGCCACCGGCCGCGCGCCCGAGATGCGGAACTGCTGCACCACCAGGTCTTCCGATCCCGGCGGCACGATCTCGGAAAGCGCGCGCTCCATCAGGTCGGAAACAAACCCCGCGTGCGACTGCACCAGGATCGTCGCCGCCGAGGTCAGCACCGGAAAGAACGAAAGCAGCGCGGAATACGCCGCCCCTTTGGCGGTCCCGAAAACGCCGTCGTCGAGGGACGCCAGCACGCTCCGCCGTAGCAGCCAGGCGAACGTACGGGGCCGCAGCCACGCGTGCTTCACTGGAGCGGCAGCGATGGCAATCCCTCCTGGCGCGCCTTCCATTCCTCCGGAAACGCCCGCATAGCCGCCATGTGCCCTACTACCACCGCGTCTACCTCCGTATGGCAAGCCGTCTCCACCACCTGGCGCCGGTCCAGGCGGCCGAGAGAAGCCCACATCCGAATGATAGACTATGATTCGGTGCCTACCCGAGTTTCCGCTGCGGCTTTGGCCGCCTTCTTTCTGTTCCCCCTGCTTCTGCTTGGACAGGATGCCGGCCCCGGCCGCCGCCTGTTTGAAAACCGCTGCGCCCGCTGCCACGGCGCCGATGGCAACGGCGGTGAACTAGGTCCGGCCATCACCGGCCGCCTGGCCGCGCGCAATGACCAGCAGTTGGCCGACCTGATCCACCAGGGCCTGCCTACCCGTGGCATGCCGCCCAGCCAGTTCAGCGCCGGCGATCTCGCGCTGCTCACGCACTTCCTCCGGTCCATTCAGACGCGCGGCTTCCGCCGTCCGCTGGTGCACGAAAAGGTCGAGACCACCGATGGCCGGACGCTCGAAGGCGAGGTCCTGGGCCAGGGATTCGACGATCTCGACCTGCGCACCGCCGATCACCACATCCACCTGCTGCGCCGCGCCGGAGAGCGCTACCGCGAAGTTACGTCGCGCACGGACTGGCCCGGTTACAACGGCGGCCCCGGCGGCAACCGCTACACCACGCTCTCCCAGATCACTCCCGCCAACGTCGCGCACCTCGCGCCCCGTTGGGTCTTCACGCTGCCCAACACCGGCCGCCTGGAAGTGACGCCCGTGGTGGCCGACGGCATCATGTACGTCACCAACGTCAACGAGTGTTTCGCGCTCGATGCCGGCAGCGGCCGCGAACTCTGGCACTATCGCCGCCCGCGCACGAACGGCTTTCCGCAGCAGGCCGCCGGAGCGAACCGCGGGGCCGCCGTCGCCGGCAACCGCGTCTTCATGGAGACCGACGACGCCCACGTGATCGCGCTCGACCGCTCCACCGGCGAACTGCTCTGGGATACCGAAATGGCCGACTGGCACCAGAACTACTTCGCCACCTCCGCGCCGCTGGTGGCGGGCAATTTGGTCGTGGCCGGAGTCGGCGGCGGCGAGCACGGCGCGCGCGGCTTCGTCGCTGCTTTCGATCTGGCTACCGGCAAAGAGGCCTGGCGCTTCTGGACCGTCCCCAAGCCCGGCGAGCCCGGTTCGGAAACCTGGCAAGGCGCGGGCATCGCCCACGGCGGCGCGCCTACCTGGTTCACCGGCACCTACGACCCCGAGCTCGACACCGTCTATTGGCCCAGCGGCAATCCCAGCGCCGAATACAATGGCGACGATCGCGGCGGCGACAACCTGTACTCCGATTGCATCCTGGCCCTCGACGGCAAAACCGGCAAGCTGAAGTGGTATTACCAGACCACCCCGCACGACCTGTGGGATTGGGACGCCGCCGAGACCCCCATCGTGCTCGATGCCGCCTGGCACGGCACGCCGCGCAAGCTCCTGCTGCAGGCCAATCGCAACGGCTTCTTCTATGTCTTCGACCGCACCGATGGCAAGCTCCTTCTGGCGAAGGCGTTCGTGCGCAACCTCACCTGGGCCAAAGGCATCGGGCCCGACGGCCGCCCCATTCTCAATCCGAACCAGCAGCCGAGCGATGCCGGAACCCGCGTATGTCCCTCCCAGGATGGCGCCACCAACTGGTTTTCGCCCTCCTACAACCCCGCCACCGGCCTGCTCTACGTGCAGACCTTCGAGAAGTGCAGCGTGTACACGAAGCGCGAAAACGGCGAATGGCGGCCGGGGCGCGAATATCTCGGCGGCACGCAGCGCACCGCTCCGGACGGCGAACACGCGCGCATCCTCAAAGCCATCGACATACAGACCGGCGCCGTGAAGTGGGAGTTGCCGCAGCCGGGACCGGCCGCCTCCTGGGGAGGCACGCTCACAACCGCGACCGGCCTGGTGATCTTCGGCGAGGAGAGCGGCTCTTTGATGGCCGTGGCCGCAGCCACCGGCAAACCGCTCTGGAGTTTCCCGACCAACCAGTTATGGAAAGCGTCGCCGATGACTTACGAATTCGACGGCCGCCAGTACATCGCCGCCGCCGCCGGCCCGAACATCATCGCCTTCGGCCTGCCGGCCAACTGACGAAACTCACTTCCGCACGGCCCAAGCCATGCCGTCGGGACCGCCGCCGGCATCGAGGTGGCCGGTGACCGCGAGCGTCTTCAGGTCCACGATCGCGACGTAGTTATCCGGTGTGCAGGCCACAAAGGCCCGCGTGCCGTCGGGCTGCATCTCGATCCCCGCGGCGCCGGTGCCGATCTTCAGGCGTTTGACCTGGGTGCGGCGGGCGGCGTCCAGGATCACCAGGTCGGGGCCGCGCAGGCAGGAAACGAAAACGAGTTTTCCGTCGGGCGTGAACTTCAGGCGATTCGCTCCGTCCACATTCACGTCCAGAGTGGCGACCACCTTGCGGCTGGCGAGGTCGATCACCGATACCGTACCGTCCTGGGCGTTGGCGGCCCAGATCTCTTTGCCATTGGGGGAGACGTCGAAACCCTCGGCGCCGCGTCCGACCGGAATCACCGTCTCGGACCAGTTCGGCATCGGCGGTCCGCCGCGTCCGCCGCGCCCGGGGCCTCCGCCCATGGTCTTATCGAGAACGGTCATGGTGGCGGAGTTCACGTTGGAGGTGATGATGCGGTTCAGATCGTGTGAAACCCAGACCATGTGCGTGCGGTCCTGGCCGGTGCCCATGATCCAATCGATCTTCTCCGTGGACGGGTCATAGCTGCCGATCACTTTGTTGGCTTCGGCCGTGAAGTAGAGTTTGCCGCCGGCGAAATCGAGCCCGTGGGGTCCGTGCAGCGCGCCGAGGTCGATCGCGCGGAGCGTCTTCTGCGCTACCAGGTCGACCAGCGTGATGGTGTTGTACGAGCCGAATCCGTAGTTCGAGATGTAGGCGAACCGGCCGTCCGCCGAGGCTGCGACCTCGTGCGGATCCGGCCCCGAAGGCATGCGGGCGACGACCTTGAGCGTGGCGGGGTCGACAATAGCGAGGGTCAGGTCACTCTTGGAAAGCACCAGCAGGGCGGGGGAGGGCGTCGGCCCGGCCGCGAACAGCGCCGCGCCGAGACCACAAAGGACGACGAGCGATACAAGGGGAACGCGCATGATGGCACCGAGTCTATCATGAGCGGGCAGTCTTGCTACTTCAGCAGGACTTTGGCGAGGCCGGCATTATTCGCACTGTCCGCGGCGCGGATGACGAGAAGGTGCTCGCCCGCGGCGAGGCCGGTGAGATCCAGCGTGAACTTCTCGCGCAGCGAATCGATCACGCCATCGGCGGCGGCGACCGGAACCCAGCTCGCGGCATCGAGCGAATACTCGCAGTGGCGCAGCGGTGAGGTGGAGTCGGCCGCTTCGAACTCTACGTGCGCGGCGCCCGCCGCATATCGCACGGGGCCGATGGTCACGGCGGGCGGCGTGTTGTCGATCATGATGGGGGCGCTGACCAACTGGGCTTCGCGCGCGCTCGAAGGCGGGTTGGCTTCGCGGTCGGAAGCCACGACGCGGAAAAAGTACTTGCCGTCGGCCAGGATGTCGCCGTCGAAGGTGATGGAATTCTCGTGCAGACCGCTCTTCAGCGGCAGCCACTGGGTCTCGTCCTCGGGGCGGAAATAGACGTTGTAGACCAGGCGGTCGTTGTCGGGATCCTCCGCCGTCCAGACCACGGTGATCTGCTGGTTGGTGGCGCGCGTCAACGTCTGGGTCGGGGTGCCGGCGGAAGTGGAGCTGGTTGCGTCTCCGCTGTCGCTCACGGTCACGCTATAGGCGGCCGAGGAAGCCACCGACTGCTTCGCGCTCTGCGAGGCGGCTACGGCCTGCATGATCACGTTGATGCTCTTCAGCACGGGGGGCGAATTCTGCGGAAGATATGCCAGGGTGACGCTGTTCAGCAGCGGGGTGGCGCCCTCCTTCCCCGTCATCTCCGCTTTCCACTGGATGTAGCGCGCATTGGGGCTCGCGATGGGCGACCCGGTGGGGTTCGAAAGCGGCTGGGACCAGTCGCTCCAGGTGCGGTCGGGCTTGCCGGAGTTGCCGGAGCGCGTGCGGAACGTGAGGGTGCATTCGGCCGGCAGGTCGGCGCGCCAACTGAGGCTGCCCCAGCGCGAAGCGGTGCCGGAATCGTGCGGCGGAGCTTCGTAGGATCCGGCCGGTCCGGGCTTTTCACCCAGCCGGAAGATGCGGCCCATGTTGCCGGTAGCGGCGAGCACGGAGTGTTCGGAAGGCAGCAGCCGGGTGGTTTCCCCTTCGTTGGTTTCGGTGACCAGGGTGACGCGGCGGTCCGGCGAGAGGCCGTAGATCCGGCCGTTCTCGTCGGTCGAAAAGAGAATCTGCCGCTCCAGCTTGAGCACATCGTAGACGTTCTCTTCCTTGGAACTCCACAGGGTTTCGACGGTGTTATCGGGGTTGATGCGGTAGACCGCCGATTTCTCCACGCCGCTCACATCCACCACGGGGTTGAACTGCGTGGTGACCTGCGGGGTCGGGGTCACGGGGGCGGGCTGGGTTTTCACTTCGGCCGGCTTGATGTCGCCGCCCGGCCCGGCCTGGGCTTCCACGGTGATGGTGGTGGAAGTGGCGGTGGCCACTCCGCCGGCGGCCGCGGCCTGCGCGGCCTGCGCGGCGCTGGCTGCGAGCTTCGCCACCGACCCGCCCAGCGCCGCGACATACACGGTGCCGTCCGGCTCGGGAACGATGGCGCGAATCTCGGGCAGACTGGCGTCGTAGAGGACGAACGCCTTATCCTTGGCGGAAATGCGGTAGAGGATGCCGTTCGGCTCGGTGCCGGCCAGCAGGCGGCCCTGCGAATCCACCGCCAGCCCGGTGATGTGGGACTGGCCGGTTTCGTAATAGAGCTCGCCCTGGCCCGGCGCGGTGACGCGATAGATCTTCCCCTGATCCCCGGTGCCGACGTAGAGTGTGCCGTCGGGCGCTCCGGCCAGCGACCAGATATAGCGGGCCTTGGGGTTGAAGTATTCGGTGGCCTTGCCGTCTTCGATGCGGTACACCTTGCCGTCCGGCGACGTGCCCGCGTAAACCGCGCCGTGATTATCGACCGCGATCGCGAAGACCTCGGGCTGATCGGCCGTCCAGTAGAGCGACGCCTTGCCGGTCTTGTCGATGCGGTAGACGCGCCCGCGGTGTCCGGTAGCGGCGTACAGCGACTTGTCGGGGCTCTGGGCGACCGCCCAGATCACCGGCTGGTCGGAGGTGAAGATGGTTTCCACCTTGGGAGCGAGCGAGAGCCGCCCTTCGCGGCTGAGCGAAATGCCTTCGAAGCGGCCGCGTACGAAATCCTGGTAGGAGTTCATCTCCCACGACGTGGTGCCGCTCGAAAAAACCGCGGGGGCCACCGCGGCGAGCAGGATTCCCGCAACCGCGGCGGGGCGGACAAACTGGCGCATGGAGCCCGTCATTCTTTGATTTCCACCTGAACCGTTTTGACGCCGGAGATCACCATGTCGCCTCCGTCGATTTCCATTTCTCCGATTTTCGAATTGCGCGTCTGGGTAACGCCGGCGAGGCTCGATTGCGAGCCGGAGAGGATCAGCGAAACCGAGGCCGGCGGATCGGGCAGGTCGGCGCCTTCGAGTTGATAGGCCGGGTCGGCGCGCCATACCCGCACGTATGCCTTGGTGTTCGGGTGCAGGTTGTTCACCGTGGTGATGACCTGCGACGGGCTGCGCGGTGTGGAGGTGAGGATCTGGCGGAAGTCGGAGAGGTTGGCGATGTTGGCATCCGACACGGTGAAATACAGGATGCCCGGCTCGGCGCCGACCGGCACGTTGTAAGACACCTGGCGCGTCACTTCGGCGCCGTTTTCGCCGGTCAACAGCACGTTGAGCTGCAGCTTGTCGCCGGGCCGCGCTTCGCGCTTCGAAACAGTGACGCCGTCGATCGAGAGTTGCTTCTTCTGATCGTAGGCATCGACGCGGATGGCGACCTTCTTCAAATCGAGCGTGCGGAAGCCGCTCTGCATGACATACGCGAGGGGCACGGCGGTCGAGAGCGAGACCTGCATGGCCGAGCCGTTATCGCCGGAAAACATGTTATCGATCTGGATGGGCGCGGGGGCGTTCTGAAATTCGACTTCGCCGGTGACCCGGATGGTGGCGGCTCCGACGGTCCGCTCCGTGGCGTCGATGGCGGAATAAACGGCCATCTGCAGCAGCAGCGGGGAAAGCAGCGGGTCTTTGACCATCTGCAACTGGTAGGTCTCGACGGGCTTGACGCCGCGCCGCACGGCGATCGATATGGGCACCAGCGTGGCCCGGCGCCCGAGTTCGCCCGAGACGGCGGTATCGCGATCTTCGCTGATGGTGCCCATCCACTCGCGGGCGGTGCTGAGCTTGAACGAAGCGTTGAGGTTGGGAATCAGGGTGATGACTTCGGAGCGGGCGAAAGGCAGCGACGTGTCGCCGATATCGAGGAAGCGGTGGCCGAAGGCATAGATGCGCTTGCCATCGATATAGGTCACGGTGCCGTCGGCGGCGACGCTGAAATCGCCGGAGAGAAGCTGCACGCTGATCATCGAGCCGGGCTTGAGGTCGGCGGGGTTACCCATCGCGGAGGGATCGATCCTGGAGCCGGCGCTGATGGCCTGCCGCGGCTCGAGGCCGAGGGGGCGCAGTTGGGGCGCGAAAGCGTCCAGGGTAGCCTGGCTGAAACCGCCGAAGGAGACGGGGGTGGCGATATCGATGAGGCGGGCCTCGCCGGCCATCACGGACCGCGGGCGGGAGAGCGGCCGGGTGAGGTCGGCGGCCGCGAGATCGATGGAGGGGCGCCGCGACTCCGCGACGAGGGTATTGGCGGGCCGCACCATCTCCTCGATGGGGCGTATGCCGGCGATGGGATCCTTGGCGAACGGAAACGCCATGGCGACGGCGCCGGCGAGTTTTCCATCGATATAGACCGGGCTCCCGCTCATGCCCTGCATGACGCCGGTGTGCTCGAGGGGGCCGCCGGAGAGCCGCGCGAGGATGAGGGATTCCTTGGGGCCGAAATTATCCAGCACGCCCAGGATTTCGACCTGAAACTCGTCGATGCGGTTGCCGTTGAAGACGGTGCGCCCGACGCCGTGCATTCCGGCGCGAACGTCCTTGAGCGGAAAGAACGGAGTCTGCGCGGAAAGAACGGCGGATATGGCGAAGAGGCCCGGGACCACGAAGCGGCGCACGTCTATATTGTAACCGGGCGGTCCGGGAAGGGGGCGGGCAGGTTCCCGATGTGGGAAAAGGCCACGCAAACAATTCTTCCGCCGAGATTTGACCGAGGGAGAGCCGTGCGCTACGATGTGGTTGCGGGGTGGAGCAGTCTGGTAGCTCGTTGGGCTCATAACCCAAAGGTCGGTGGTTCAAATCCACCCCCCGCAACCAATCTTTTCAACGGTTACGGGCTACCAAGCGCACTCCTCAAGACCACGTTAGACCACTTTAACGGCTACTACTTCTTCTTCCCTGTCAAGTCCTATTTTTTCAGGCTGCAGCTTCAGGACCATCTCAACCACGTTCTTGTGAGCCTGCCTCTTGCTGTCCGTCATCGCCCTGCCGTAAACATTCATCGTTGTGCTTCTTCTGAATTTCTTCCTGGTGGTGACCAGTTCCAATCAGCGGCGAGCAGGTTGAAGAGATATTCAAGGAGATCGGCGTCCCGGATCAATTCGTAAACGATTGCAGCCTCTAGCTTAATAGTGAGGTCCGGCTGAATACCGCAATTTCATCATCAATCACATCTGCCAATTGCCTTCCATCAAGAAACATCGTCAGTGCGATCTCAGGCCGCCCAGCATCTCGCTCAGCTAAGGCAAGGTTGTGTTTAATAGAGCCGATGTACTTAGAGTCAACGCCAGACTGGTTGAATAACTCGTAACCTTTTCTAGCCCACTCCACGGCCTCACCAAACTCCGACCGAAACCACGGCGTATACGTTCGCAGGTCACAATAGTTGATGTATCGCACATGACGACTGGGAACGAGCGAGGTCGCGGTTGAGTGAGTTGACGTGGTGTGTGAAGCGTGCCGGACCCGCCGCGCGGAACCGGTCGAAATCATTGCTGGCAGCCTGGGCGAGCTCGTAGAGTTTGGCCAGCAGGAACTCAGCGCCGGCAAATTCAATGTGCAAACGGCCGGCTTCCAACGCGATCCCAGCCGAAAGCTCGTCCAGCTTCCGGCGGGATACGCCGGGCTCCACCGGGATCCTCACACGCGCCGCGGCCTGATGCCGGCGGAGTTGATCGATGGCATCATCCGGGCTCAGGAATATGCGGCAACCACAGGGCCTTGGCGGGCATCGATTATGTTGCTGCACAGTTGTGCCACGGAAGCGAATTCCCGGGTAATGATAATCGCGCTTATCAACCACTGGCTCCTGCCTGACTGTGGAGGTTCGCGCGCTCTTTTGATTCCGACAGCAGGAATTCAAAGTGGCATTTGCCCACCGGACTGCACGGAGGCAAGCAGCTCAGGAGCCTGGAGTTGTCGCCTCTGCCCCTTCGCGCAGCGCGGCGATCCGGTTCTGCAGCGTCCGCAGGCTGATCCCCAACACCTCGGCGGCGCGTTTGCGATTGCCGTGCACGTGCTCGAGGGTAAGTTGGATGTAAGCGTCCTCGATCTTCGCGAGTGGCTGGCCAGGCCGGAGCATAATAGGGCCCTCATAGTCGGATGATGGCTGGGGGTACGGATTCGGGCTCGCACTGAACGAAGGGGAAGGAAGGTGCGCCATCCGGATCAAGCCCTCGCCCGCAATGATGGTGGCCCGCTCCAGAACATTGCGCAGCTCCCGCACATTACCGGGCCACTCATACCGATGCATCAGATCCAGCACTTCGGCATCGATACCGGTAACCCGCGTGCTGTGTTTCTTGTTCAGATTCTGCAGCATGACATGAGCGATCGGCGGGATATCCTCTTTATGTTCACGCAGCGGCGGAACGACGATCTGGAATACACTCAAGCGATAGTAAAGCTCTTCACGCAAATGGGTTCCGAGTTCCTGGCTGGTCGCGGCAAGAACCCGAGCGTCTACGGGGATTTCTCTTTTACCGCCAAGGCGCCGCACTCGCAAATCCTCGAGAACGCGCAGCAGCTTTGGTTGCGTAGAGTGCGGCATCTCGCCGATCTCGTCGAGAAATAAAGTGCCCCCGTGAGCCTGTTCAAAGCAGCCCGCCGAACGCTCCATGGCACCCGTAAACGCGCCTTTCTCATGGCCGAATAACTCGCTCTCAATCAGAGTCTCGGGCAAGGCGGCTGCATTGATCGCGACGAAAGGGCCATCGCTGCGGGGGCTGTATTTGTGAATCTCCCGGGCAACCAGTTCCTTCCCAGTGCCACTTTCTCCCCGGATCAATACGGGCGCTGAAGTAGGCGCAACCTGCCTGATGAGCGAAAAGATCTGCTGCATTGCCGGGGAAATGCCCACCATGTCCCCGAGTACGCCGCGGAGGCTCAGGTCGCGCTTGAGCTCATCGGTTTTCTGCAGACTTCTTTTGTAGCGAATCGCGCGTTCCAGAAGAGCCTTGAAGGCGCGCGGTTCCACGGGTTTTTCCAGGAACCAGAATGCCTTGAGGTCATGAACAGCCGACAGCGCCTTTTCCAAGCTGCCGAAACCGGTGAGCACGATCGCCGGTGTGAGGTCGCCACGTTCCTTCAGGTGCCGGAGCAGTTCAAAGCCGTCCATTCGCGGCATCACCAAATCCGCAACGATGACGTCCGGGTCGAAGGCCGTAAGCCGTTCCAGCGCTTCCTGCCCGTCGGCTGCGACCTGCGTCTCAAAGTCAGACTCGGACAGCATGCCAGCCAAGGCGGTACACTGGCGCTGGTCATCATCGACAATGAGGATCCGGCCAGAAACCGCGGGCAGTTGGCGCATCAGGTTCTATTCTAGCGTTTAAGTAGCCTCGTGGAAAACAGGCTCAGCGATCCCGGCTCAATTAATCTGAACCTCGGCCGCCTTCCTCTTCAACGAAGCTGAGCACGTCGAAGCGCTTCAGCGCACGATCCGGGAAGAAGCTGTTCACCGCATCCTGCTCGTCATCGAAGAATTCAAAGGCGATGGCGAGCCTGGTCAACAAGAAGAGTTCCAGATGCGCCCGATTGAGGTTTACCAGCGCGAGCCTGCCACCCGTTTTGCGCAGCCTGGCGAGTCCAAATACGAGGGTCCCCAGTCCAGTGCTGTCAATATCGCTGACGTCTTTGAGATTCAATATGATATTGACCTTGCCGGATTGGTGCAGCGCAGGGAGCCTGTCGCGCAGTTCCAGATCACCATGACCCAAAGTAAGTGGACCTTTCAGGTCAAGAATGATGATGCCTTCGATTTCCCGCTGTTCGATCTGCAGATTCATGTTCCACCTCTCTGGCGCAGATTAGGGCCGATCATGGTTTTCGGCGCAGTATCTTCCGTTTTATGTCCGGCCAGAATTCGGAACCGAGATTGCTGGCGAATTCGAACCCGATTTGGAGGGATCCCTGCGCCACGCCCAGGCGAACGGTATTCAGGCGGTCCGGATACCACTGGTTAGAAAGAAAGGCGGCGCCGTACGCACTACCCAGACGCCATGTCGCCAGTGTCTCGCCGCCGCGGTCGGTGCGCGTCAGTATGGTTCCGCGGAGCGCATGGGCCGTCCGGCGCCAGAACCCTGTGCGTCGTGAGCGGAAATACCGCGGGTCTTGGTGCAGAGTGGAATCCAAACCAAATGCGAGACCAGCATGGATCGCGGAGCCGGCGACGGTCGAAGCAAAACGTTTGCCGTAGGCGCCAGCTCCCTGTCCCCACTCTTCCGGGGTGCCGATCGCCTGGAGGATTCCCGCGTATGCAGCGGATCCTGCCATGGATAGCGGGCTATAGACGCTTTCGGCATGAAAGCTCAGTTTTCCCGTCAGATCGAGCGAATCCGCAGGCTGAGCCATGGCTACAACCGGAATCGCACACAGCAGCACTATGCCGAATCTTGTCATTCAGGCACCAGGGAAACAGCGCCGCCTCATTGGGTAAACCGATAACTGGTGATTCGCCCCCACATTCCGACCGCCTGCAGGACCCAAATTGCGACCGCAACCACGACTACCACATTCAGAATGGTCTTGATGCTGGAGGCCATAGGGATGAACGTATTGATGAGCCACAAGCCCACGCCGACTACGATCAGCGCGATGACGATGGTTATCAAAGGCATATTCTTTTACTCTCCTGAAACACTAACGTAGCAATCCACTGCCCGATCGCCGGCTTGAGGAACGCACTAACCAAGGATCCTGCGCCCTTGAACCAGGCGGATTACCAGTATCACCAAAGCAACGATCAACAGGATATGAATCAGCCCGCCGGCGGTGTAGGAGGTTAGCATTCCCAACGCCCACAAAACCAGCAGGATTACACAGATTGTCCAAAGCATCTTTTCTTGCTCCTTCCCAACGCAGGACTGCAGGTGCAGGTCCAGAGCGTCAAGTTGGAGCGAGATGGGGACTACCGGCCGGCTGCAACTGCCGGCCAAGGGGGGTTCACTGCCGCAAGGTGCAGAATCTGCACGGAATCCGGCAGTTGCTGCATGTCGACCGACGCGGCAACCGCGAGTTGTCTGCCAATTCGACGTCGCCGTCCAAATGGCAGGATCCGATTCCCAGTCACTAATTTCTGGCTCGACATGCGGTCAATGCGGAGGACCTGACACCGGCCCGTGCCCGCCATCGTTGCCGGGTGCGATTTGCCGCTACATGATGACAGTGATCGCAAGTCTGACGCTCGGATAGCTACGGTTGTACAGGTAGTAACCATCGTCATAGCCGATGTAAACCTCGTCAGCCTGGTACCAGTTATCCACCCAGTATTCCGGCCAGGGATCCACGAGCAGGAACGAGAAGCCGCCGTACTGGAAACGAGGATAGCCCATGTACATGATGGGGCGGCTGTTGATCCGGAACCAGTGTTGACTCCCGAAACTGAGATTGAACCGGGCCTGAGGAATGTAGTAACCGCCGTAGCCTCCACGCTGTTCCCAAGTGCGATGATCACTTGACCACCGTTGAGCACGACCCTGCTGCCATGTACGTTGCCCCTGCCAGGCGCCCTGCTTTTGCCATCCGCGCTGCTGCTGCCACGCGACTGCCTGCTGCTCGGTACGCTGCGGCTGCTGCTGTTGCCGGGCCTGCTGGGAACGTTGCACCTGCTGTCGCTCTTGACTCTGTTGGGCCCGCTGCTGCTCCTGCCGCCGGGCGGGTTGCCCATGTTGCTGTTGCTGAGGCTGTTGGGCCCGCTGCTGCTCCTGCCGCCGGGCGGGTTGGGCATGTTCCTGTTGCCGGGGCTGTTGGGCCCGCTGCTGCTCCTGCCGCCGAGCGGGTTGCCCATGTTCCTGTTGCCGGGGCTGTTGTGCCCGCTGCTGCTCCTTCTGTTTTCGGGCGGGTTGTCCGTGGTCCTGCGGCTTGCCCCCTTTTTCGTCTTGCTGGTCGCGCTGCGCATACGCGGGAACCATCGTCGCGAATAGCACATAGAGGGCAGCGGCAGTAGTAACTCGAACGAACTGCATAAGTTTTACCTCCGTTTACGTCGCTACAAGGTATGCACGCAGGCGACCAGTCCACCTAAGCGGGCTTCAACGACCTTGCCGTCTCGCTCTTAGTGAAAGATACCCAATAGGTAGGCTACGAGGAGAACTAATAGTATGGTGCCTAGTCCTACGCCCGCACCCCCGCCATAGCCCCACCGGGTATGCCCATAGTATCCTCCGCCAGCGCCCAGAACCAACAACAGAACGATAATCAGTAATAGCATTTCCCTTTTCCTTTCTTCTAATCGTCTATTCGTCAATCCCGCCGTGATTGATCATTTTCTAGTGTCGTCACCGGGGTATTCGACCGTCTGTTGGGGAGGCACTTCGCCACGATGCACCAGGACCGCCGGCGCCCTTTCGGTCGGCTTGTCCGTCGTCCCGTAGTCGGCGGCAGCCTCAGATCCGGACGAAATGTCGCGGGCGCCTGTGTCTTTCAGGGTCTTCTTCGCCCGGTCACACCACTCCGGACTGTCGCAGTGAACGGACAGGAGAATGCCGCCGCTTCGGTTTCTGCCTGCGTACCGCTTGGCAACGTATTCGGTCAGACCCAGGCCTGCCAGCAATCCCACGATCCAACCCAGTGCCCCGCCGGCACCGGCGCCAGCCAAAGCAGCCAGCAGCGGTCCGGCCGCGACCAGCGGCGCTAAGACCGTGACAGCGACGGTGTGAGTGGAAACAAACCACGCCATTGCCGATCCCACCACCGCGCCCGCCAGTGCTCCCGTGGCCGCGCCTGCGAGTGACTTGTTGTGTTTCTCGTGCGCGAACTCCTTTGAACCTTGGTCGTCAGACGACAGGACCGAAATGTCCGGCGCCCTATACCCTGCCCGATGCAGGATGTCGATAGCAGCCGAAACGGTTGCCCGATCCGAATAGATTCCCATGACCGATGTATTCCTTGCCATTTAGCATTCCTCCTTATGGAAGTGCCTTAATTCTGTCTAAGCACGAGGCGGGCCAAGCGGTGGAGAACCGCCGCGGAGGGGGATACGGAAATCAGGCAGCCGTGCGCACGTGCAGAAGTTGCCTCTCCACATGCACATTTGGCTGAACCGGTAGGCCGGACCACGTGGCTCCCGGAAACTCACGGTCCAAACGGCGGCACACGTGCTGCGGAAGGTGAGCCTAGAAACCATGCGCCTGGGCAAGAGGTGTGGATCGATGAAACCGACGCGAGCACGGATCGCGGACTTCTGGTGCAGGTTGATGCACACGGAGCCCATGTGGCCCTCGCACGGCCAGTACGAATGCCGGACGTGCGGACGGAGGCAGCGGGTGTGTTGGGAGCAACCTTCGCTACGCGAGACGGTATTGCCGTGCGAAGCGCAGACCGAAGCTTCATTGATAACCGGCACATAATCGGGGATCATCCGATGCCCGTAACAGTGTCCCTGGACGCTCTTGTACGGTGGAGACCATTCGTCGCGGAAGTCGCGCGCCACTTTCGGACCACCGAGGTGATATCTGGCCGTCGGGGTGCTGGGAGATTAGTTGAATTGGCGAAGTAACCTTTCAAACTTTCTCCCTCTGCCGCGACCGGCAGCCAGAAAGGAGAGTGGGCTATCGCAACAGCGTGCTTGCGGGAGCCGGTGTGCGATCTATTATCACCGCTCACTTGCCTCTCCCTTGTTTGTTGCTGCAGAGGGATCTTTGTTTGGGTTGTTCTCATCATGGTCTCTCAAGGGATCCTGTAATTCGCAGCAATTCCTGCATCCAAAGAGGCAATAGCTGCATGAGCCTGCAGCACAAATCAGGAAGACAAGTTGGGGGGATTCCTTGCGTTGTGGGCGGAGGCCTGTTTCTCAAGTCCCAGCAAGCACGGTCCTGGAGCGAGATAGCAGACGTGTTCTTCGCGCAGCCTTGTTTCCGATGGACCCCGGATTGCTTTCCCTCTTTCGTTTGCGGTTGGCCAGCCGTTGCTGCAGGCATGGCGCCCGACGAAGCGGAGAGCCGGCCGCATAGATTCGAGAACAGAGGAGATAAGCAGATGAGTGTTTTGAAAACAGTAACAGCGACGGCGTTTTGCCTCGCGCTGATGGGCGCGGCATTCTCACCAAACGCAAAGGCGGATGCGTGGGACAGAAAGACCGTGATGACTTTTAGCGGGCCGGTAGAGATTCCGGGAGTCCACCTCAAGGGGTGGGGGGTGTTGCCAGCCGGCACCTATGTGTTCAAAATCCTGGACTCACAGTCCGACCGCCACATTGTCCAGATCTTCAACGCGGATGAGACCAAGTGCTACGCCACCATCCTGGCCATCCCGAACTACCGTCTCAAGGCGACCGGCAAGACTGTAGTCACTTTCCGGGAGCGGCCGGCAGGCCAGCCGGAGGCGCTTCGCGCATGGTTCTATCCCGGCAGAAACTGGGGTGAAGAGTTCGTTTACCCGAAGGCGAAAGCAATAGAACTAGCCAAAGTGACCAACACGCCCGTCCTCTTCGTGGCCGCCGAGATCCCGGTGGAAGTCGCGGAGCCGATCAAGACGGCGGACGAGCCAGTGGTCGTGGAACTAAAGGAAGCGCCCATCATGGCGATCAAACCCACGGGAGAAGAAGTAGAAGTCGCCGAAGTGGTTACCCCGCCACCAGCGCAGGAAATGGCAGCGGAGAAGGCCGAGCCGACAGAGGTAGCGTCGACGGAACTCCCGAAGACGGCGAGTCCGTTGGGGCTGATCGCGCTGTTCGGATTGCTCGCTCTAGGCGGTGCCTGGACCCTCCGGCTGGTGCAAAAGCGCGTTATGTAGGGGCCTTAGCCCACGACGCGGCGCGTCTAAGTTCCGGCGCGCCAGCGGCCGGTGGTGGTGCCGCATCCGAGACGATATGGCCGGGCAGCTTGCCAGTGGTGGCCCGGCACGCTCGGGAGGAGAGTACATGAAAGCTCTGTTTTGGATTGGAATGTTGGTGCTGATTCTGGGTGTCGTTTCGCTCGCTGTACCGATACCCCGCACCGAGCGAGAAGGATTCAAGGCCGGCGGCGTGTCTGTCGGCGTTGAATCCCGGCATGACGAAAAGGTCCCGCCCTTTGTGAGTGCGTTGCTGATTTTGGCCGGAATCGGCACGATGGTTGCCGTAAACGTAAAGAAGAAGACCTAGTCCGGCTTCTTGTGTGGTGCCGTTCGCAGCGCAGGGCTGGATGGTCGAGGTACATGGCGATGGCAGGAGGACAGAAGCGATAAGAAGGGGCTGTCACGGGCGGGAGCGGGTGGCGTGGTGAAGACGTTCGTTCTCCTGGTCGTTTTCCTGATCGCCCTGGCAGGCTACGCCGGACCTCAAGCCTTACCCACAGAGAGGATTAGACCTTGGATCTTTCCGAATCTCAGTGGACATTCCCTGGTGGTGTTGCACGCTTCGGTGACCGACCGGAAAGGTGGCCTTGTCCACAACCTGGGCGAGCAGGACTTTGCCGTTTATGAGGATCGCGTACCGCAAAGCTCCGTCTCTTCAGGAACGAAGATATTCCGGTCACCGTGGGACTGGTCGTCGACCACCGCGCGGCCATGCAGCGGAAGATTGCAGAGGTGACCGCCGCCGCCCGACCTTCGTCCCGTAGAGCAACCCGGAAGTGGAAATGTTCGTCGTCAACTTCAACGAGAAGGTGTCGCTGGGGCTCCCCGGCACGATCCGATTCACCGACGGCGCCGCCGAACTCGAAAGCGCGATTGCCGCACCCGCCGAAGGCGAGACGGCTCTTCACAGCGCGATTCCAGGGCGTTGAAAGAATGCAGGCGGCGCCGGATAAGAAACCTTGATCGTCGTCAGCGATAGAGGTGACAACGCGAGCGAGAACAACTTGGCCCAGGTCATGAAACTGGCCCAGCAATCAGCGCCGTGCCGTACACCGTCGGTTATTCGACGGACGATTTCCAGACGGGAACCCGGGCGTACTGGAGCGCCTGGCAGAGGCGACGGGCGGCGAAGCCTTCTTTCCCGGCCAG
>CAVZVI010000010.1:0-1401118 GCA_963778675.1 Bryobacterales bacterium | reverse complement strand
AGGATTTACCTACGACTCCGGAGCGTCGTCGGCTGCTCCCGGTCGGATCACGCCATCCGTTGGACCTCGGGTCGAGGTGGGGCTACAATGATTTCGTTCAAGGCGAAACGGAAGCGGGCTGCGGGGACGCAATCACGCCGAGGGATAGCATGGTGGGCTCATCGAGACGATGAACGGACGCGGCCGTCCCTCCCGCACTCCTCAGCAGACCGCATTGGGTCGGCCAGATGCCTTGAAAACCCCCGCCCGAAGGGCGGAATACTCACTCAGAGCGGATAGCGCCCCCTCTCCATTTCAGGCTGCACCAACACAGGCGGCAATTTGAGCTCACGCAATGCTCTCCTTATTCCAATCTCTTTGAAGCACTCATGGTCAGTGCTAAATCAGATAATGGGTCCTTCAAATAGTTTGTTTTTCAAAATAATCCCGCAAAGTTTGCAATGCAATAACAATTCTGCTAAGGTAGGGGTGTAGAGTTGTGCCCTCAGCAGCCGGCGATTCAAAATAGGCTCGTCAGGAGACAGCGCCTGAAAACCACGTGATCGTGGTCCTGCTGAAAATTCTTCTCGGAGCATACTCTACATTGGGCTATATCTCCATCCTCAATTCGCGGAAGAGGTCTTGTCGGATTCTTATCCCTGGGACTGCACACCGCCGCCTATCAATCTGGCAACTCTCTCTTATACGGCCCTGCGCGGATCGCTCGGCCTTGACCAGCAACTCTCGGAGAGCGGGGCTCCGTCAGACTTTCCCGAACCGGCGTCACGAGCGCCTTACGGGAGTCTCACGTGATTTTCTCTGATGAGTTTGTCAGCAGCCTGGCTACGGCTATAGCCGACCGGCTGTCCGAACGGATCGCAGGAAGCACCGGCGGCGTTACAAAGCGCCTTCTCAGCACGCAAGAGGCAGCCACCTACCTGGGATTGCCGACAGCCAATGCTCTACGCCAGCGCAAGGCTGCAGGCCAGGTTCCGGAGAGTTGCTTCGTCAAGATGGGCGGATCGGTTCTTTGGGACCGCGAAGGTTTGGACGAGTGGATCTCTTCCCTCAAAGAAGTCGCGTGATCCTCTACTTCAGGATCTTCGATTTCGCGGCCGTGAACTCCTCATCCGATAGAAGACCTTGTTTCCGGTAGTCCATGATGTCCTTCAGGGTCAGCCCCTTCAAGGCACCCTGATCTGCCGGTGGCGGCTGCTCCCGTGACGGGTCCGCCTCTCGCTGCCCATCCAAGTACGTGTTGATTGCTTGCCGCGTCCGGGTAGCCGCTCCTTGATCCTGGTCGTACCGTCGGTGCACCTCGATCGTGCGGTGGCCTGTCACTCTCTGCGAGTCTGCCTCCGTCACTCCAGCGCGGCCCTGAACCGTAATGGCCGTCCTTCTCGAATCGTGGAAGTTGATGAGATGCCGCATGATGGGCTTTCCATTCTTTCCGAGTTTGGGAGTGCCATCCGCGTTTAGCTGCGGTTCGACGAGACCCGCTCGCCGGCAGGTTGAGTCCCA
Source organism: Bryobacterales bacterium (assembly GCA_963778675.1). GTDB lineage: Bacteria > Acidobacteriota > Terriglobia > Bryobacterales > Bryobacteraceae > CAWCDJ01. Next base: position 1,399,618 of record CAVZVI010000010.1, on the reverse strand, counting down.
GGCCCGCTTCCAAGAGACCGTCTGCTTTCCTTGATAGTGGAACACCCACTCGCAGCGAGGGAAGAACTTCGAGCTGTAATCCATCCACAACTTCAGAGGCTCAACCGCGACGTCGACGATTGGCACATCCCTTCCTGGCCCTTCCTTCGTCTCGCCGTCGCGGAGGTGGATCAGGCGGTTCTCCCAGTCAACCTGTTCACGGCGAATGAACTTCAATTCCTTCGATCTGGCGCCCCCGTACGTCACGAACGGAAGGACCGGCCGAAAATGATCTGGGGCATGCTCCATCAACAGCCGGAACTGCTCCGCGTTGATGATGCCTTTGCGAGCCCGCAGCTTCTCGGCCTTCGCATCGATGGGGAATCGCGGGTAGCTCGACACCTTCTTGGGAGTGGCTTCCATCCCGAGACGGAACGCCCGACGCAAATAGGCGAACTCCCGGTTCAGTGCGATCACCCAACTTCCGTCTGATTTTCCAACCGTACGATATTCGCTGATCCGCTTGTCCTGGTACGCGTTCAGGTGCTTCGTGGTCAATGCGGTTGCTTTGATGGCGCCAAAGAAGGGACGGATGTGCTTGTTGATCGCGGATTCGGTTTTGTACGCATGCCCAGTACCGTAGGCCCCGCGGTTAGAAGCCTTCCTCTGAAGATCGGCAACGTAATCGTCCAGAAGCTCGCCAATAAGCACCGCTCGGTTGACATCCGCCTTCCGGGTGCCTTTGATCAATTCCGCTTTGATCTTGTCACGGACCTGGAGAGCTTTCTTCCATTCCGCAGTTCCGGAGGGGTACGATTTGACGATCCCGTTGTGCGACACCCTCAGCCAGATCTGGCTGCGGGCGCTGTCTTTCCAGTACAGTCCAGTTCCCGCCGGGAGGCCGTTCTCCTTGATTGTATGGGGCACCGCATTAGGATAGCATAGTGATCTGATCTTCTTGTTACTTTCTGCCGTTTTTTGTTACCGCTCCGGTAACAAAAAACGGTAACACGAGAGGCAGCTTTTGCCGTATAATGCGACACAGTCTAGTCTGCCAACTTGTTGAATACAAATATTGAGGCACAGCGAGACATAGGGCGGGTTGTGCGGCGCAGATCGTTGATCCTCAAGCTGGCGTAGCTCAGTTGGTAGAGCATCTGATTTGTAATCAGAGGGTCGGGGGTTCAAGCCCCTCCGCCAGCTCCATACTTCCTATTCGCCACCGCGCGGCTCTCTACGATTCCTTCCGTGGCCGGCGCAGATGCAGATCCAGGAAGACCACGGTCACCAAGACAGCAGCCACCACCGACAGGATCAAGGCGATGGACTCGCGAGGGCTCTGGATGTCAATGAGATCTTCCGCGTCCGTCCAGACGTGGAGCCAGAGCACTGCGGCCAAAAATGCAAAGAACCATTTCTGGTAGATCAGCCGTGCGATGAATTTCCTCATTGGACCCCCATCACGACAAAGCCGCTGTCTCCAGTATGCACCCGCTCAGCCGGGGTCTGGCCGGGGGAGTTGTGTCGCCGTGCTATGGGCAGCCATGCCGGGCCGGGCAGGACCAGATGGTGCTAACATACTGGTATTACTACTAGTTCCTCGGCTTCCCGCTTAGGACCGCCCAGCCGCTTTACGAGATCGAACATTTCTGGTAGCTTCTGTTTTATCCACAAGTTTTCCACAATTTGTGCCGCCGAAACGCTCTATTTTAAAGACTTACAAATCTGTTGAAACTTTCACTGAGCCTGGTTAATTCTGCTGGACAGGGCCGTCCCCCACTGGTACAAACACTTGAAAATTATGAGTGCCTTTCCGCATGCTCGCGACCCGGAAACGGCGGATGCGTCCATCTCGCCGCCGAAGCTGGCGCCGGTACCACGCCCCGCGAGCAGTACCAATGCTCCATCCGCTGTTCGCGGGCAGCAACCGCCGCAAATGGCGCATATCGGTAAATACGAAGTCGAGGCCGAGATCGCAGAACGCTCCCGTGTACAAGTGTTTCGAGGATTCGACCGGGATACCGGCCGGCCCGTCACATTGAAAATCCTTGCGGACATAGCCGATCTCGAGTTGCACGACCGGTTTCGCCGCGAGGTGGCGGTTGCCGCCAAACTTCGCCATCCGTCGATCATTGCGATCTACGAACTCGGAGAGCACGTCGGCCTGCCGTTCGCGGCTATGCAGCACCTCGAAGGCGAGGACTTGAAAGAGGTGATGAAGGCCGGGAAGCCCTTAACGCTGCTCGGGAAGATGCTGATCATGTGGCAGGTGGCGGAGGGCGTCCGAGCCGCGCACCGCGGCGGCCTCTCTCACCTCGGTATTCATCCCGCGGGAATCGTTCTGGCCGGTGACGGCCACGTCACGCTACAGGACTTCGGCATCGTCCGTCCGGAGCGGGACGACCGCGACGATTACGCTTCGCCGGAGGAGTTTTCCGGATCCGCAGCCGCCGATTCGCTCTGTGACCTGTTTACGTTCGGCATTGTCTATTACGAACTGCTCGCGGGCCGCCATCCGTTCCTGACCGGCGATTCCGGTGCGATGGGCATCGACGTTCTGCGTCACGACCCCCCGCCTTTGCGCGGACTCGTTCCCGAATGTCCGGAGGAGCTGGAGCACATCGTGCTTCGCGCACTGGCCAAGCGGCGGGAACTGCGGTATCAGAGCCTGGAAGACTTGCAGTTCGACGTCGAGCCGATTCTTCGGTCGCTGAAACGGGCGCACGCGGCGCCCATGCTGGCGAACGCACATCGGCTGGTCGAGGAAACCGGGCCGGAGGGTGAACAACTGGATGAGGCGCAGCAGCTGTTGCGCGAGGTTCTGGAACTTGATCCGGACAACCTGGGTGCGCAGCGGCTTCACGCCGGCGTCCGCCTGCGCTTGCAGCAGCGGGCCATGCGGTCGCGCGTGCAGGAACTACTGGCGGAGGCGGAGGAAGCCTCCGGCGCGCACCATTTCAGCCGGGCGGCTGAATGCCTTGCTTCGGTGCTGCAACTGGACGCGGAAAACGTGACGGCCAGAGACCGTCTGGAGACGGTCCGCCTTCTCCGACAGAAGAGCGACGAGGCGGCACAACTGGTCGCCGAAGCCCGCGAGTTGCTGGCCCGGCAGAGCTTGGCGGAGGCCAGGCACAAAGTCATCGAGGCCCTCGACCGGGACCCCGAAACACAGGGCGGCGCCGCATTATTGCAGTTGATCGACGACGTTCGCCGGCGCCAGAAAAAGGAAGCTGATATCGAGCACGGGTTAGCCAAAGCCAAATCGCTGCTGCTCGTCGAGTCGTTCGATGAAGCGATCAGCCTGCTCGAGGCCCTGTGGCGGGCGTGTCCCGATTCTCCCAAGGTCGAGCACTGGCTCGAACACGTGCAGGCACAGAAGGCGCAAGGTGAGCGGAAACGCCTGCTTCAAAGCCAGCTCGACGACGCCGCAAACCTGATGGCGGAGCGGCGGTTCGAGGAGGCGGTGGATCTCCTGGACAAATTGAACACCGGGTACCCGGGCGAAGACCGCGTACGGGACCTGAGGGAAGAGGCCAAAGCGGCGCTCGCAAAGGCACGAGCCATCGCGCTGGCCCTGGAAAAATGCGATGAATTTCGCCAGGAGGCCAGGCTCGACCAGGCGATGGACGCTTTGGATGCGGCTCTTGCCACGTACCCCGGGGAACCCGAGATCGTTGCGATGCGAGCTGAACTGGAGCGGCGCAAGCAGTCGATGCAGTCGGCCGCCGTGGTCCGTGCGGCGTTGCAGGAGGTTCGGTGGCGGCTGGACCAGGACCGCCCTGATCTGGCGGCTCAGTTTCTGAAGGAAAAACTGGCGGAACTGCCGGACGACCCCACCCTGCTTTCGCGGCTTGCGGAGATCGAAAAGGGCCTGCCGCGATGGGAACAGCACCGCTTCGTGCAGGAAGCGCTGAACCGCGCGGCCTTGCTGGAGGAGAGACAACAATGGCAGGTGGCCCTGACGGTGCTGGAGGAAGCCTTGGAGGGGTACCCCGCTTCCATCGAGTTGATGGATGCCGCCGCGCGGTTTCGAAACCGCCTCCAGGAGCAGGAAAGGCGGAAGAAGCTGACACGGCGGCTGGAGACGATCCGGCAGCGGATCGCCGCCAACGCCTGGCCGCAGGCACTTTCGCTCATCGAAGAGGCATACGAGGAGTTTCCCGATGAAGCGGAGCTGAAGCACCTCATGGAAGATGTGCGGGCCAGCATCCGGCGCCGCGAGTGTGAAATGATCGTCGCCGAAGTGCGGCAGTGCCTGGCTTACGGGGAAACAGAACAGGCGGAACAGATCCTGCAGAGAGCCCTGGAGTCGTCTCCGGGAGAACCCGCGCTGCAGGTGCTGCGCGAGGAACTCGAATCCGATAAGAAGTATCAGGACGAGTGGCGGTCGGCGCAGGTCCTGTTCGGCAGGGGGCAGTTGGAGGAGGCCGAACAGATCCTGGCGAAGTTGGCGGCGCCAAATCGCCCGGAGGCCCAGGCGCTGCTCGAAACGATCCGCGGCACGCACGCTGCCAGTCCGGAAGAGGATCTTCGCAGCCCAGGCCAGGAGAAGGCCGAGCCCCTGGAGCCGCCGGTAGAAGCCGCGCCCGTTATACCTGCCCCGGTGGCGCTCCCACAGGCTCCTGCGGTTGCGCCGTTGCCCAGGCCTGCAGCGCGCAGGGTGTCCGTGTGGCGCCGGATTCGGCTGCTTTGGCTGGCCGTGATTATCCTGCTCGTGATCGCTGCCGGCGCCCTCTCGAAGTTCCGTCGCGGCGGGGCGGGAGTTCCGGCAACGCAAGCCGCACCTGCCGCAACGCTGACTCCCGCGCCGGCCCAACCGCCGGTCGCCGCACCGCACCTACCGCCGGTCGTATCCCAGTCGCCGGCGAGCGTCAGCCGTTCCCGCATCAGGACCGAGGCCGAAGCGACGCCCCGGGAGCCCCTGCGGGCCTTTGTCCCGCCGCCTGGAAAGGCCGCCCCGCGACGTCAGGCCCAGGTCTCATTGCCTCCTCCGCCCGGGGGCACAGTCGATCTTGCCCTGGAAAAGAACTCGTCGCTTCCATCCTCGTTGAGCCAGTCGGCGAATCCGCCCGCGCCTCCCGTGGCACCCGCACCGGCCCGCCCGGCGCCGGCGGCAGTCGCCAACAGATTGCAGGAGGCGCAGCTGATCCGGCGGCTATTGCCACAGGTGCCTGAATTCGCGCGGTCGCGCGGCCTCTCCGGCACGGTCAAGCTGGAAGCGGCGGTGGACCGGAATGGCGCCGTGACCAAGGTGAACGTGGTGAGCGGGAACCCAATCCTCGGGGCCGCCGCAAGAAACGCCATCATGCAGTGGAAGTACAGGCCGGCCACGCTGAACGGTCAGCCCATCGAAACCACGGTCGAGATTCAGATGAATTTCCAAAAGCCGAATTAGAGCTTCGGCGGTGCGGCTGGTTTCCGGTTACCCTGGGGATATCGTGCAAACCAGACGCGCTTTTCTCAGCGCTGCCGCCGCTGCAGCAGCCGCCCGCCGGCTTCGGGCGCAGGGCCGGTTCGAATCCCGCCGCCCCCGTCCGGAAGAGCGGAAATTTACCAGCGAGGCGGTCGAAGCCAAGATCGCCGAGGTGCAGAAGAGCATTGCCGATCCGGAGATTGCCTGGCTCTTCGGCAACTGCTTCCCCAACACGCTCGACACCACCGTTCGGACCGGAACGCTCGATGGCAAACCGGATACGTTTGTCATCACGGGCGATATCGAGGCCATGTGGCTGCGCGATTCCAGCGCCCAGGTCTGGCCCTACCTGCCGCTCGCCAAATCGGATGCCCGGCTCAAGACCTTGCTGGCCGGAGTGATCCACCGACAGGCCCGCTGCATCCTCATCGACCCTTACGCCAACGCGTTCAATTTCGGCCCGACCGGCAGCCCCTGGGACAAAGACCACACCGCCATGAAGCCGGAGTTACACGAGCGCAAATGGGAAATTGACTCGCTGTGCTACCCCGTTCGCCTGGCCTACGGCTATTGGAAGGCCACGGGCGATGCCTCGTGCTTCGACCGCCAGTGGCGCAGCGCCGCCGCCCTCATCGTGAAGACCTTCCGCGAACAGCAGCGCCTGACGGGCCGCGGCCCTTATTCCTTCCAGCGCGTCACCGCCAACCCGACGGATTCCCTGCCGCAAGGCGGCTACGGCAACCCCACGCGCCCGTGCGGGTTGATTCACTCCGGCTTCCGTCCGTCCGACGACGCCTGCATTTTCCCGTTTCTGATTCCGTCGAATCTCTTCGCCGTGCGCTCGCTCGATCAACTGGCCGAAATCGCCACCGCGGAGTGGTCTGATGCCGCGTTCGCGAACGAGTGCCGCAGCCTGTCGGGGGAAGTGCGCACGGCGCTCGGTACGCACGGCCTGACACAGCATTTGCGCCACGGCCAAATCTGGGCCTACGAGGCGGACGGATTCGGCAACCACCTGTTCATGGACGACGCCAACGTGCCCAGTTTGCTCTCGCTCCCCTACCTGGGCTGCTGCTCACCGGAGGACCGCGTTTACCGCAGCACGCGCGCGTTCGTGTTAAGCGATGACAACCCGTACTTCTACCGCGGAACCGCCGCCGAAGGCCTGGGCGGCCCGCACTCGGGGCTGGGGATGATCTGGCCGCTGGGCATCATTCTGCGGGCGTTGACCAGCCAGGACGAATCGGAGATGCGGCAATGTCTCGCCATGCTGAAGCGCACGCACGCCGGGACGGGCTTCATGCACGAATCGTTCGCCAAGGACGACGCGGCGCGCTTCACGCGCAAGTGGTTTGCGTGGGCGAATACGATCTTCGGCGAGCTGATTCTGAAGCTGTATGACACGCACCGGGCGGTGCTGGCTTGAGTGTTCGGGCGGGGCGGCGCCTCAGTTCGGCCGCCCGGCGGGCCTCAATCGCGCGGTGGCGCGACGCACGGCGAGGACGAACTGTTCGGTGAACTGCAGCCGGTCGCTGCAACGCGGGCAACTGATGAAATGATTCTCAAAGGCGGCCGCTTCGTCGCGCGAAAGCGACGCGGTGAGATACCGTTCGGAGATCGCCTCCGGATCGGCGGGACAACGATCGGTCTCCAGGCTCTGGTGCATGCGAATCACCCGAAAAATCTCGTGTACGTGTCGTGCTGGAACAGAAGCCGGGGCTGACACGGAAGCCCCGGCAAGGAGAAGTAATTGACGCTGATCCAGTCCCGTTCCCGGCGCCCCGCACCAGGGATTTAGCCCAGATCCTCGATCCTCCGGGACTGTTCCCCAATCTTGCCAGCATGCTGTGCGAATTTCCAGGGCTAACGGTACCGGTAGGGTAATATTACTATCGGGGTGTTACCGGGCGTCCTCGAATCCCAGCCTCCAGCCCAGTTTTTCGGGGTCGAACCACGAAATGTCCACCCCGAACCATCGCGTCTTGGACGCGGCGTGGTACCTGCCCGGGCGGGAGGCGCCCAGCACGAACGCACACGGGCCTTCTCCGTATTGTCGGATCCGCTCATCCAGCCAGGAATCCGCGGTCAGGGGCTTCGCCAGAATGATCGGGGCGTCGCCGAGCAACGCAAGTTGGGCGCCGAAGCTCTGATCCACCTGCTTGATGGCCGGAGGCAGGGCGTAGGCCTTGCGGTAGCGGCCGATCGCTGCGTCCAGGTCGGCTACGGCGATCACGACGCGGGTGATGCCGCGGAAGTCGCGCGTAACCGGCTTGCCGTTGGGAAAGGCGCGCTGCTCGCGCGGCGTCAGGTCGTGGATGAGGAAGGGAAAAGCCACCCCCCGAGCGCCCGGACCCACATTCGAGGTCTCCCACTCCAGGCGGACGCCGTCGGGGCGGTTGCGGCCCCCGGGTTCCGGCTGGGAAACTTTCACCCCTGCCGCCCGAAGGCGCTGGACCTCGGCCGCGATATCGGTCTCGCGTACCGCCCAGGCGCACGGCGTGCCGGTGGATTTCAGGTACCGGGCCCATTCGTGCCGCTCCGCCAGCTTGGGATCGGCGCCGGGCTGCAGGGCCATCAGTTCCAGGTACGAGCCGTCCGGGAAACTGACCAGCGCCATCTCGGTGGTTCGATTATTGTGAGCGCCGCCGTAGACGCTCCGGATCCCGGCGGCTTCCAGGTTCGCCTGCATCTTCTTCAGATCGGAGCCGGCCACCGTGGCGTGGTCGATCTTCAGGCCGGCGGCCGGAAGGAGCAGCGGCAGCAGCGCCGCCAGCACAAGTCTCATGAATCGATTATGACTCGGAGACCAGGGCTGCCGGGCGCTTCCGGGCGGCGGGCGCCAGACGCTTGACGGCCCACGCGCCGGCCCGGTAAAGCAGCAGGATGCCGACCAGCGTGCCGTAGAACAATGGCAGCCGGACATCCGACTTCACCAGCCAGTAGTAATGAACCACGCCCGCAATCCCGGCCAGATAGACCAGCCGGTGCAGCCTCTGCCAGCGCTTTCCGCCGAGCCGCCGGATCCAGCCCTTGGTGGAGGTCAGCGCCAGCGGCACCATGCAGAGGAAGGCGGTAAATCCGGCAGTGATGAACGGGCGCTTGGCGACGTCCTTGACGATCTCGTGCATGTCGAAGAACTTGTCGAGCCACAGGTAGGTCATGAAGTGCAGGCAGCCGTAGAAGAAGGCGAACAGCCCAATCATCCGGCGGAAGCGGATGAGGTCGGGCAGGCCCAGCAGTTTCCGCAGGGGCGTCACGGCCAGGGTGATGACGATCATCCGGATCGTCCAGTCGCCCGTGAAGTGGGTGATCAACTCGATCGGGTTGGCGGTGAGGTCGTCGTTCCAGGCGCGCCAGCCGAGCCAGAAAATCGGCGCCAGGCACAAAAAGAAGACCAGGATTTTCGTCCAGCGATTTCTCAACATGATCAGAAGTATTTCTTGAGGTCCATTCCGTTGTAGAGGCTGGCCACCTGGTCTCCATATCCGTTGAACATCAGGGTGGGGCGTTTGCGGAACTCGCCCAGGCGCCGCTCGGTGGCCTGGCTCCAGCGCGGGTGATCGACGTTCGGATTCACGTTCGAATAGAAGCCGTATTCGTGCGCGTTCGCCATGTTCCAGGTGGTCGGGGGCATGCTGCCTGTCAGCTTGATCTTCACGATGGACTTGATGCTCTTGAATCCGTACTTCCACGGCACCACCAGGCGCACCGGCGCGCCGTCCTGCCCCGGCAGGGTCTCGCCGTACATGCCGACGCAGAGCAGCGCCAGCGGGTGCATGGCCTCATCCAGCCGGAGGCCCTCGACGTAAGGGAATTCGATGCCAGCGATCTCGGGCTTGGCCAGGGGCATGTAGCGAAGGTCCCAATAGCTCTGGAACGCTACGAATTTGGCCTTCGGCGTCGGCTCGACCTGTTTGAGAAGGGCGCTCAGCGAGTACCCCACCCAGGGCACCACGATCGACCAGGCCTCCACGCAGCGGTGGCGGTAGATGCGCTCCTCGAGGGGCGCCAGCTTCATGATGTCGTCCAGGCTGAATTTGCGCGGCTTGGCGACATCGCCTTCCACGGAAACTACCCATTGGGAAGGCTGGAAGTTGCGGGCGTTCTCGGCGGGCTGCTCCTTGCTGGTGCCGAATTCGTAGAAGTTGTTGTAGTGAGTGACGTCGTTGTAGCTATTGGGCTTTTCACTCGTGCTGAACGGGCTCTTGCCGACGTTGGGCAGCTTGGTGCCAGCCAGCGCGCTTCGCGAGGGCGAGAGAAATTCACAGCCTGCCAGAAACGCGGCCGGGACCCCGGTCAGAAACCGGCGGCGATTGAGGTAAAGCGACTTAGGCGTGATTTCCGAGTAGCGGAGATCGGAAGGTTTCTTGATCAGCATCGTGTTCCCAATTCTATATCCTTGGACGGGTATGCTTTATTCCAGGATGCGGAAATTCACAGCGGCTTTTTGCCGCCTCCGGGCGTGAGAATCCGGACATCGCGTCCAGTGCAGTTGCAGAATCGCCCTTGATCTTTGTATGCTAGTAGTTTCCCCGTATCCGGCTCGCTTTGGTGGGTCGTTGTGCGGGTGAACGGGCCGGACGGGTGGCCGAGCGGCTAATGGCAACAGACTGTAAATCTGTCGCTCCTTGCGAGCTACGGAGGTTCGAATCCTCCCCCGTCCACCAGGAGTTTTCGTACACTGTAATCGGGGGGCGCGAAGCAGGCGGCCCCAGGCAAAGCCGTTGTAGCTCAGTTGGTAGAGCGCGTCCTTGGTAAGGACGAGGTCACCAGTTCAATCCTGGTCAACGGCTCCAGTTTTTCTCCCTGTTCACAATCCTGACAGGCAAAAAGGTTCGGGCATGGCAAAGGAAAAATTCGACCGCACGAAGCCGCACGTAAACATCGGGACGATCGGGCACATCGATCACGGCAAGACCACCCTGACGGCGGCGATCACGAAGGTGCTGGCCAAGCACAATCCGAAGGTAAAGTTCCGGAGCTTCGATTCGATCGACAACGCGCCGGAAGAAAAAGCCCGCGGGATCACGATCGCGGTGGCGCACATCGAGTACGAAACGGCCAACCGGCACTACGCCCACGTGGATTGCCCGGGCCACGCCGATTACATCAAGAACATGATCACCGGAGCGGCGCAGATGGATGGCGCCATCCTGGTGGTGGCGGCGACCGACGGCCCCATGCCGCAGACCCGCGAGCACGTGCTGCTGGCGCGGCAGGTGGGTGTGCCGTTCATCGTGGTGGCCATGAACAAGGTCGACATGGTGGACGATCCGGAATTGCTCGACCTGGTGGAGCTGGAAGTGCGCGAGCTGCTGAAGAGCTACCAGTTTCCGGGCGACGATCTGCCGGTGGTGCGGGTTTCGGCGCTGGGCGCCTTGAACGGCGAGCCGCAGTGGGAAAAGACGGTGGACGAGCTGATGGAAGCGGTGGACAACTACATTCCGCTGCCGCAGCGCGTGACCGACAAGCCGTTCCTGATGCCGATCGAGGACATCTTCTCGATTCAGGGCCGGGGCACGGTGGTGACGGGCCGCATCGAGCGTGGGATCTGCAAGGTCGGCGAGGACATGGAAATCGTCGGCTTCCGCGACACGCGCAAGACGGTGGTGACGGGCGTGGAGATGTTCAAGAAGCTGCTCGACGAAGGACGTGCGGGCGACAACGTGGGCCTGCTGTTGCGCGGTGTGGATAAGGACGACGTGGAGCGCGGGCAGGTGATCGCCAAGCCGGGGACCATCACGCCGCACACGAATTTCAAGGGCGAAGTGTACGTGTTGAGCAAGGAAGAGGGCGGCCGTCACACGCCGTTCTTCAAGGGCTACCGGCCGCAGTTCTACTTCCGGACGACGGACGTGACGGGGGTGGCGCAGTTGCCGGAAGGCACCGAGATGGTGATGCCCGGGGACAACGTGAATCTTGACGGTGGAGTTGATTACGCCGATCGCCATGGACAAGGGGCTGCGCTTCGCGATTCGCGAGGGCGGCCGCACGGTGGGCGCCGGCACGGTGACCGAGATCATTAAGTAGGGTCGGCCTCCGGCCTGCCCAGCATGTTTTTCAGGAGTTTGAAGCGATGCCTCGCGATATCATTACGTTCCAGTGCACGGAGTGCAAAAACCGGAACTATTCTTCGACGAAGAACAAGAAGACCACGACCGAACGCCTGGAGATGAAGAAGTTCTGCCGGCACTGCCGGAAGCACCAACCGCACAAGGAAATCAAGTAGAATAAGGATGCCCCCCGATATTAGGGGGGTGTGACCCAGGGGCGTAGGTTTAACGGCAGACCAGCGGTCTCCAAAACCGCGAGTGGGGGTTCGAATCCCTCCGCCCCTGCCAAACCACCCCGCTTACAGTTGGGAGCAGCAAGGGCGTCAAGGAACGATTTATGGCCGATGTAAAGAACTGGCTGCAGGGTACGAAGGACTACATCAATGAGCTGAAGCTCGAGATGCGGCGCGTATCCTGGCCGAACCGTAAGCAGGTGGAGAATACCACCGCGGTAGTGATCTTTTCCGTGTTTGCCTTCGCGGGATATTTCGCCATCGTAGACTCCATCCTGTCCCGCGGACTGACAGGCATCCTGAACTTTTTCACCAAGTAGGCGCATTATGGAAGCCGAAGAGAACGTTTCCTTCGATGAGCAGCCGGATCCCCATCCGGAGCACTCCGAGGAAGAACATCCCGCGGAAGAAAACGCCGCTCCGGAACCGGCCGCCGGAGCTGCGGAGCCGTCCGAGCCTGTTGAGCCAACCGCTCCGGGCTACGACGAGTCATCTCCCAAGAAATGGTTTATCATCCACACCTATTCGGGGTTCGAGAACAAAGTGGCCGAATCGCTGCGTACGCGTGGCGAAGCGTTCGGCTTTGCCGACAAAATCGGCCAGATCCTGATCCCGACCGAAGAAGTGGTGGAATTGCGCAACGGCAAGAAGGTCACCAGCAAACGCCTGGTTTACCCGGGCTACGTGCTGGTGGAGATGGAAATGAACGACGAGCTCTGGCACGCGGTGAAGAACACGCCGCGGGTGACCGGGTTTGTCGGCGGCGGCAACGCGCCGGTGCCGTTAAGCGCTGATGAAGTGAACCAGATTTTGTACCGCCAGGCGTCGTCCGCCGAACGCCCGCGTCCCAAGATGACTTTCGAAAAGAACGACTCCGTGAGGATCATCGACGGACCGTTCGCGAACTTCTCGGGCAAAGTGGACGAGGTCAATGTCGAGCGCGGTACGCTGCGCGTGATGGTCACGATTTTCGGCCGCGCGACGCCGGTGGAACTGGAATTTCTGCAAGTGGAAAAGGTTTAACGTATGGCGAAGAAAGTTACAGCTCAGGTGAAGCTGCAGATCCCGGCAGGCAAGGCCACGCCGGCTCCCCCGGTGGGCACGGCTCTCGGTCCGCAGGGCGTCAATATCATGGATTTCTGCAAGGCGTTCAACGCGAAGACGTCGGGCAAGGACCAGGAAGGCCTGATCATCCCGGTGGTGATCACCATCTATTCGGACCGCTCGTTCACGTTCATCACCAAGACGCCGCCGGTGCCGGTTCTGATCAAGCGCGCGGTCAACCTGGCAAAGGGGTCCGCCGAGCCGCATAAGACCAAGGTCGGCAAGATCACCGAGAAGCAGGTCGAAGAGATCGCCAAGATCAAGATGCCTGACCTGAACTGCTTCGACATCGAAGCCGCCATGAACTCGGTTCGCGGCACCGCCCGCAGCATGGGCGTCGACGTCGTCTAAGTTTTCCCTGCCTCGTGCGGATGTGGCGGAATTGGCAGACGCGCTAGATTCAGGTTCTAGTTCTCGCAAGGGAGTGGAGGTTCAAGTCCTCTCATCCGCACCAAAAAAGACTGACGACATGGTTTCTAAGGTGTTCAAAGTTTGCCTGCCTGCTCTCTGTTTGACCGGATTTCTTAGCGCTGCCGGGTTTCCACAGGCTGAAATATCGAATAGCGACCTTCACCTGAAAATCTACCTGCCGGATTCGAAGGCCGGCTTTTATCGCGCGACCAGATTCGACTGGTCGGGTATGATCGGCAGCCTCGTATATAAAGGGCACGAATACTATGGCCCGTGGTTTCAGAGGGTCGATCCGGGCGTCCACGACTTCACTTACGAAGGGCCGGACATTGTGGTCAGCCCTTGCACTGCCGCGGTAGGTCCAGCCGAGGAGTTCGTGACGGATACGGACCAGCCGCTCGGCTACCAGGAGGCGAAACCCGGCGGAACATTCGTGAAGATCGGGGTGGGCTCGCTGCGGAAGCCCGACGACTCCGCTTACGATCGCTTCCGTCTCTATGAAGTGGTTGACCCGGGCAAGTGGAGCGTGCGAACCGCCCCGGACTCCATCGAGTTCACCCAGGAGTTGTTGGACGCTTCTTCCGGGTACGGCTATGTGTACCGGAAAACCGTGCGACTGGCCAAAGGCAAGGCGGAGATGCAGATCGAGCATAGCCTGCGTAACACAGGCCGGAAGGCGATCGACACCAACGTCTACGACCATAATTTTCTGCGCATCGACGGTGAGGCGCCGGGGCCCGATTATACGGTGACGACGCCGTTCCAGATCCATTCCGATCGGCCGCCGAACAAGGCTTTCGCGGAGATTCGCGGTAAGCAGATCGTCTTCCTCAAAACTCTTGCAGGTCAGGACCGGGTTACGACAGCCATTCAGGGGTTCGGCGACCAGGCCAGCGACTACGATATCCGCGTGGATAACAAGAAGGCAGGAGTCGGGTTGAGAATCACCGCCGACCGGCCGTTGCGGAGCGAGGCATTGTGGTCCATTCGCGCTGTTCTGGCGGTTGAGCCCTTCATCCACGTCTCGGCGGCTCCTGGCCAGGAATCGACCTGGACCATGACCTACGACTATTACGCACTGTCAGCGCAGCGGGCCGTGCTGCCGGACGGCCCTGGAAAGGCGGCCTTCGAGAAGAACTGCACCACCTGCCACGATGCCGCCCAGGCAATCAGTAAGCGCCGGACCGCAGACGAATGGGAACGCGTCATCGACGACATGGTGACCCGTGGTGCAAACGGCTCCGACGAAGAACTCGACGCAATTACAGCGTACCTGACGAAATCCTTTGGCAAAGTCAATGTGAACGCGGCATCCCGGCAGGAACTGGAAAGCGCCCTGGGAATTCCGGCGGAGGAGGCGCAGGCCATCGTGCGCTATCGCGAGCAGCACGGGAAGATCGGGAGTCTCGATGAGTTGCAAAAGATTCCCGGGGTGGACCTGAGCGCCAAGGCAAAGCTGATCGGGTTCGACTAATCAATCCAGGATGTTGAGCTGGGGTTAAGCGAAAAACATGGCCATATAACCCCGCGTAACGTGGCGATCTAACCCTCGCATCGACCTGAACTTCTTGACTGTGCCGGAACAGCACCGCTATCCTTTGACAACGGATTCATCCCGGTCTATCCATGCAACGTCGATTCCCTTATACGTTCATCCTCGCCGCGATCACATTGGCCTTCTTGCCGGTAGCGGACGCTCAGACAGATTGGCCCACCTACGGCCACGATCCCGGCAGCACCCGCTTTTCTCCCTTGAAACAGGTCGACCTGGCAAACGTATCGAAACTCACCAGAGCCTGGACGTTCCACATGACGCCCACGGCCGGGGCTGAGTCGACACCACAGCCCTCGCGAAGGCGGAGAGCTCGCGGTTCCGAGGCGACCCCCGTGGTGGCCGGGGGGATGATGTACATGCCGACCCCCTATAACCGCGTAGTGGCTCTGGAACCGGAGACGGGAAAGCTGGTCTGGGAATTCAAACTCGACGGGGTTAATGCTTCCATGCGCGGCGTGGAGTACTGGCCGGGGGATCGCACTTCGCCGCCGGAGATTCTGTTCGGGACCACCGACGGCAGGCTGGTGGCGCTCAACGCGACCACAGGGAAGCCCGTTCCCGGATTCGGGCGCGAGGGCTTCGTGGATATGAAGGCCGGGATCGATAACGGGTTTCCGGCAGGCCAGTTCAGCCTCTCATCGCCGCCGGCAATCTACAAGAACGTGGTCATCACGGGGGCGCGTGTTCAGGAATCCCCCAGCCTGGGGTTCTCCGGCGATACGCGGGGGTGGGACGTGCATACCGGAAAGCTCCTGTGGCAATTTCATTCCGTGCCCCGGCCCGGCGAGACCGGCCACGACACCTGGGAAGGAGATAGCTGGGAGAAACGCTCGGGCACGAATGTCTGGGGCCTGATGAGCGTCGACGCAAAGTTGGGACTGGTCTACCTGCCTTACGGAGCCCCGACCTACGACTTTTACGGGGCCGATCGAAAAGGCGCGAACCTGTTCGGCGATTGCCTGGTGGCGCTGGATGCACTGACGGGTAAATTGAAGTGGTATTTCCAGGGTGTGCACCACGACACCTGGGACTATGATTTCGAGGCCGCTCCCATACTGGCGGATATCACCCGGGATGGAAAGAAGGTTCCGGCTCTGGTGGAAGTTTCAAAGCAAGGCCTGGTTTATATTCTGGACCGGCGCGACGGCAAGCCAATTTTCGGAATGGAGGAGCGTCCCGTGCCCAAGGGCGACGTCCCGGGCGAAGAGTATTGGCCAACGGAGCCGTTTCCGGTGAAGCCGCCGCCTTTGGCCCGGATGAGTTTCAAGCCCGAAGAAATCGCCAAAGTGACGCCGGAACAGGAAAAGGTCTGCACCGATCTGTATCACTCCGATGGCGGTCTTCACAATGATGGCCCGTTCACGCGTTACGGCACCACGGGCTCCATTGTGTTCCCGGGAACCATTGGCGCAAGCAACTGGCACGGGGCGTCATACAACCCGGATTTGGGCTATCTGTTTGTCAACATTATGGAACTGGCCGATATCGGCAAGCTGGAAAAGAGACCGGAGGGTTCGCCATTGGCGTACAGCCGCTCCGGCTACGCGCGCTTCTGGAATTCGGACAAATTCTGGCCTTGCCAGGCGCCTCCGTGGGGCGAGATGGTTGCGGTCAATGTCAACACCGGCGACATCGCCTGGAAGGTGCCGTTCGGTGTTGTGGAAGAGCTGGAGAGCAAGGGGATTCACAATACGGGCGCACCCAATATCGGAGGGTCGATCACCACCGCCGCGGGGCTTGTCTTCATAGGCGCCACGAATGATCACCGGTTCCGCGCTTTCGATGGGAAGACGGGGAAAGTGGTATGGGAGACGAAGCTGGAATCGGGCGCCTATGCCACTCCCATCACCTATCTCGGAAAAGATGGAAAGCAGTACATCGTCGTCTCCGCGGGTGGCGGCAGCTACTACGACCGGACGTCGGGCGATAGCGTAATCGCTTTCGCCCTGCCATAACTGGTAAGACGTCCTGATTGAGCAAAGCACTTATGGGAAGCGACCATCTGCACTCTAACCTGAGGGCGGCTGGTTCGAGTTCGATGCGAGGTGACGCAAAAGGCTAAGGTAAGAATGCCAGCACGATCATCTGTGCATCGTTGGCTACGAGACCGCAGCACGAGGGCCGGCTTGCAGGTACGGGTGGGCCTCCCGAAGGCAGGTACTGCTGGTAGTCAACAAACTCCACAGAGTGGCCTCGATTCTCCGCGTAGATCCAATGGCCCATTGTCTGAGCATCCAGGCTTGTAAAGTAAACCGCGAACTCCGTACCTGAATCGCATTTGGCCATCCACACTCTAGCGTCTGACGACGGAATGGTTGTTTTAACGTCCCCGAGTTGTTTACAGCTGCCGCCGCGCTTGTTGAGTACCCAGTTGCGAAGAGCCTTGATCTGCACGTGTGTCGAGCCTTCCGACTTCGCAGCTTCGACTTGCAGACTGTGCTGATACGGATCGTCGCCCTCCTTCAGCGGGGGTGCGGAGAATTTCGGACCCTTACCCTTTGCCTGACGCGCTTCCTCCCCGAGTTTCGCAAAGGTCAACGCCGGTTCGTAGCCCTTCACGGGGTTGACGGGCTTGGCAAACTGCCCAAACACGGCTTGCACGACCTGCCCCGATGTAAGCCCGGTGAGTGCACCAGCGGTACAGGCGGCGCAATTCTCCCGCCTGAAATCGAATTCAACATCCTTATTCATAAGCTTAGCTGCCGTGTTAACGGCCTTCGTGACGGGATACTTCGGCATCGGGGGCTACTCCTGATCTTGCCAGCAAAGTCTATCAAAGCCCGCTGTCCCGGTAAAGTACTTCTTTCGGTCGATAAGCGTCCTCCCGCCCTCGACTTCTGTTCGGAGTTTGTGAGCGGTGGATCGCTTTACAAAGTCCAACCATGTAACACGATGTTACGCCTTCTAAGACACAGATTCCTGAAGGATTGCTTAACCCCCGTTCGACTTGACAACCCCCGAGGAGGGGCGAATAATCTGAACAATTTGATGCGATTCGCGCTACTCTTATGGTTCGGAAGAGCAGGAGCAGATAAACAGACCGGCATCGCCGATTCCGTCATGCCGGGCGAAGACTGAGTCCGGGGAAGGAGAATCATTCGTGGGGCTGAACCTGGAGAACGCAGTTCCGATGCGGTGGCCCAGCGGTCCGCTGGAGATCGCCCGGCGGGAGAAGAGCGAGGGTTTCGGCGGGCGCGTGAGACAGGCGCTGGAGCGCTGGCACGAACCGTCCGCGCTCGATATTTTGCAAGACACGCCCATAGATTGCCTGGTCGTCACCTGGGCCGCCGGCCTGCCCGCCGATGCGGAACAGTGGCGCACCGCGGCGCCCTTGCTCGAGGCCGCGCGCCGCCGAAACGTGAGCGTGGTCGGGTGGGTCGAGGGCGCCGGGGATCACGGACAGGCGTTGGCGGCAGCGAAAACCGCCGGCTTGACGGCCGTGGCGATCCGCGGTTTCTCAGGCAGCGCCGATCTCCCCGTGGTCTCCTGGAGCGATCGCGAAGACGTGTCTTGGGACTCCGGGGCTCCGGTAGTTGCCATCACCGGCAACGTCTGGCCCGGTGTCAATTCGACCCAGGGTAGTGGTGCCGCCGACGCCGGACCCACCAGCCTCCCCTGGCTCGACTCCAACGGCTGGTATATCCAGTTGGCCCGCGCTCGTCTGCGCGCGCCGCTCTGGGTTGCCTTCGATCCGCCGGGTAAGGGCACGGTTTTTTCCGCCCAAAACTACTCAAACGCGGTCGCGGATTCCGAAGTTGCCGGCGGGCGATGGCTAATTTCGCTGGACGATGATCTTCGCGCCTCGCTCGCCGAGGGCGCCGGTCCCGCGCTTCAATCCTGGAAGCAGATCGCCACCACCGCACGCTTTTTCCGGGACCACGCCGAATGGAGGTCCTACCGGTCGCTTGGCGTGGTGGGGGTGATCTCGGATTTCAAAGGCCCCAATTTCGAGATGAGCGGCGAGATTCTCAACCTGATGGCGCGCCGCGATCTGCTCTTTCGTGTGATCTGGAAATCGCAGGCCTCCGCCGAGCCGTTCGCGGGCCTGAAAGCGCTGCTATTCACCGATACCGCCGCCCCGGACCCGGCGCTCCGCCGCAAGATCACGGAATTCGTCGAGCAGGGCGGCCTGCTGGTGACCGGGCCTGAGTGGGGCGCGCAAGGTAAGCCGGCTCCGCCCGATTTTCCCACCCAATTCGACGTTCGCGCTCTGGGCAAGGGACGGCTTGCGCTCGCCCGGCAGGCGCTGTCCGATCCCTACCAGGTAGCCGTGGATGCGCAGTTCCTGCTCAGCCACCGGTACGATTTGGTCAAGATCTACAATGCACCCAGTTCCGGGTGCACCCGCTTCACGGCGCCCGCGGATGGCCGGAGGGCGCTACTGCAATGCCTGAGTTACGCCGACGGCGGGCGCGGCGGCGGCGGACTGCGCACCATCTGGGTTCGCGAGCAGTTCGCAAAAGCGCGGCTCTGGAGCGTCGGAAAGGAACCCGTCTCCATCAGCGCGGAGCCTTCCGAAGAGTACACGGGCTTGGAATACCACCTGCCTGCCAATGCGCCGCGATCGTACCTGGCGCTGGAATTTGAGGCCTAGACTGGAGGGAGAAGAAATGACATGCAATCGCCGGGAGTTCGTTGGAGGGCTGGGAGCCGCGGCACTGGCAGTCTCGCTGCCGCCGCGCCTGCGCGCGTCGGCGCCCGCCGCCCCTGTGGCACTTGCCCGCTGTAGAAGCTATGGGCCGGAGTTCCTAGCCGCCACCGAGAAGATGTTCGACCAGTTGGGCGGTATCGGGCGGTTCGTCAAGGGCAAAACGGTCACCATCAAAGTCAACCTGACCGGGGGCGAAAACACCCGGCTGGATTACCTGCCGATGGGCCGCTCCTGCTGGAGCCATCCGCGCACGGTCGGGGCCGTCATTCACCTGCTGGACAAGGCAGGCGCGCGCCGTATCCGCGTCGTGGAAGGCGCGTGGGTGTGGCCGGCGTCGCTCGAGGAATTCATGTACAAGGCGGGCTGGGATCCCAACCTGCTGCTCGGCGCCGCGCCCCGGGTGGAGTTGCTCAACACCAACATGCCTTACCAGGGCGCCAAGCCCTACACGCGGTTTCCGGTGCCGCACAACGGCCACATCTTCCCGGCTTACGACTTGAGTACGGCCTACGCCGAATCCGATGTGCTGGTTTCCATGGCGAAGCTCAAGGAACATGCCACGGCCGGGGTCACGCTCTCCATCAAGAACCTGTTCGGCATCACCCCGACGACCATCTACGGGAACAAGGTTCCCGTGGACGAGCCGGCCCCGGTTCCCTACGGCGGGCGCCAGGAGATCGGGCACAACGGCAGCCGGCAGCCGCCCAAAAGTTCTCCGCCGGAAAAGGATCCCACCACGCCGCGCCAGGCAGGCTACCGGATTCCACGCATCATCGCCGACCTCTCGGCGGCTATTCCGCCCGGCCTGGAAATCATCGAGGGCATCGAAAGCATCGCCGGCGCGGAACTTCCGAGGCCTGGTACGACCGTCGCGGTCAGCCCGGGAGTTCTGGTGGCGGGAACGAATCCGGTGAGCACCGATGCGGTAGCCATGGCGGTGATGGGCTTCGACCCCATGGCCGAGCGCGGCACGGCGCCGTTCGAGACCTGCGACAACACCCTCCGGCTGGCCGAAGAGTTGGGCGTAGGGACACGCGACCTGGGCCGTATCGAAGTCGTGGGGGAAGCCATCCAGGATGTGGCATTCCGGTTCCGCGACTATGGAGGGCCGCGACAGTTCCGGCGGCCGGCTGGACGCAGGGGTTAGGAGAACCGTTTATGAACAGACGAGGGGTATTGCGAATGATCGCCGGAGGCGCGGCCGCCGGATTCACCAGCCGCCGCCATTTGCTGGCGCAACAGACCGCGGCAAGAGCCGTACGGGGCATGCCCGCTCCGAAGATCAAAGACGTGAGCGTGATCGCCACCCAGCCCGCCGGCGCGCGCCTGAGCGTCGTCAAAGTTGTGACCGATCAGGACGGCCTGTACGGTTACGGCTGCGCGACGTTTACGCAGCGCGCCGACCTGGTCAACCTGGCCGTCGAAAAGTACCTGAAGCCTCTGCTCATCGGCAAACCGGCCGACCGCATCGAGGACACCTGGCAGATGTGCTACGACAGCTCGTACTGGCGCAACGGTCCGGTGCTCAACAACGCCATCAGCGGCGTGGATGAGGCGCTGTGGGACATCAAGGGGCGCCAGGCTGGAATGCCGGTCTACGATCTGTGGGGCGGAAAATGCCGCGAAGCCGCGCAGATGTTCGCCAATGCCGGAGGCGCCACACCCAAGGACGTAGTCGAGAACGTGCGGCAGGCTATGGCGCGCGGTTATAAGCACGTCCGTGTGAGCGCCGGGGTTCGCGGCGGGGGCGGTCGCGGGGGCCCCGGCCGCGGCGGAGCTACTGCTCCCGGAGGCGGAAGTGCGCGAGGCGGCGGGGCAGAATCCGCACGCGGGCTACACGAAGGCCCGGTATTCGACCGCGGCCCCGCCCTGCGCCGCATGCTCGATGTCTTCGCCGCCTGCCGCAAAGAGCTAGGCTTCGAAGTCGAGCTCATGCACGATATGCACGAGCGCTACGAGCCTCGCCAGGCCCTCCAGTTCGTCAAGGATTGCGAGCAGTTCAAGCTCTATTTCCTCGAAGACCCGCTCTCGCCCGAGGACAACGACTGGTTCCATCAGATGCGCGCCGAATGCGACACTCCCATAGCGATGGGCGAGCTTTTCAACAGCCCGCACGAGTGGACGCCGCTGATCACCGGACGCCTGATCGACTTCATCCGCTGCCACGTCTCGCAGGTCGGCGGTGTCAGTGTAGCGCGCAAGATTGCGCTGCTCGCGGAGCCTTTCGGCGTCAGGACCGCATGGCACGGCCCCGGCGACGTTTCCCCGGTCGGCCACACTGCCCAGCTTCATCTCGACCTCGCCAGCTACAATTTCGGTATCCAGGAGGGCGGTCTGATCGGCGGCCTCTCCGCGGAGATATTCAAAGGTTGCGCCACCTTCAAGGACGGTTACCTTTGGGCCAGCGCCGCACCCGGCTGGGGTATCGAAGTGGACGAGAAGCTCGCCGCCAAATACCCTTACGGCACGAACGAGCAAGGAGAGCGAGGGCGACTCAACGGAGGTTGGGGCGATCTCCGCTCACCCGACGGCACCGTGATCAAACAGTAGCCGCGAAAGCCAGTAACCAGGAGACTGTGATGCAGCGAAGAACCTTTCTCAAGTCGATCGCATTCGCGGCCGCGGCTGGTCCGCACCTGACGGCTCAGCCGGATCTGCCATGGGGAGGACCTGTGCTGGATACTCATCTGCATTTGCGTCGGGATGCGGATGCGTGCTTCACACACATAAAAGGCTGCGGTGTCACGAAGGCGGTTCTCCTGACACCTGCAAACGATCAGAGCAGGGCGAAAGAAGAAATGGCGCGGCGCCCGGGGGTTTTCGAGCGCTCCGTGAGCGCTGATCCGGCCCGCCCCGGTGCGGACCAGCTCTTTCGCGATGCGTTGAAGGGTGGCGCGGTCAGCATCGGCGAGCTGAAGTTTCATCTGGCGCTCGATTCGCCTGAGATGCGGCGCGTCTACGACATCGCCGCGGAGTTGCACGTCCCGGTCATGATGCACATTCAGACATTTCCGCACTTCGAAGGAGAGCGTCCCTACAATACCGGCTACACCCAGTTCGACAAAATGCTTCGCGCCTACCCGCGGACGAACTTCATCGGCCACGGGGATTTGTTCTGGGCTCATATCAGCGCGGATGTCCCGACGGATCGCGCGTATCCGTTGGGACCGATCAAGCCCGGTGGCTTGACCGACCGCTGGCTCTCCGATTATCCGAACCTTCACGCGGATATGTCGGCAAATTCCGGGAACAACGCGCTCTCCCGGGACCCTGATTTTGCGAAAGGATTCGTCGAGCGCCACAACAGCAAGCTGATTTTCGGCAGTGACTGCAGTTGTACCGACGGGAAAGGCGGAGGAGTTTCGCAGAACAACAACCCGGAGGCAAGCAGACTGGCAGGTAAGTGCGTCGCCAGGGAGACACTCAGTTTGCTGCAGCACCTGGCATCTCCGGAGGTGTTCCGCCGCGTAACTTGGGAAAACGGAGTCAGTCTCTTCCGGATTCCGGCATAGCGCATCACAGCTCCAGAACCACGGCCGCAGACCGCGCGGGAATGTTCAAGGGGCCTGCGGCCGGCTCCGTTTCAGGCCTCTCCGGAGTGACGATCACCAGGCGGCCCGCATTCGGCAAAGCAACCTTCGCTGAGATTGCCTTTGCCTGTTCGAGATTCACGATTGCAACCGCGCGTTTTCCGCCTTTCGCGACAAAGACCGTGTAGCGATGGTTCCCGTCCGCTGTCACGGCGGCTCCGAGCGTATCGCGAAAGTCCGCGTCCCAAAGATATTCGCGGTACCTACGCCGCAGCGTATCGACCCGTTTTCCGTACGCCAGGGTAAGCGGAAAATCCGTGACATGGCCTTTGAAGTTAAAAGGCTCGTAACTGATGATGTAGCGATAAGCGAGGGTGAGATTGATCTCATCGCGCGCGTCGAAGCCTCGCACGGCGGCCATGAGCGGAGCTTGCGGGTCGATATAGCGCAGCGCGTGACGGGTGTCGGGACCAATGCGGTAATACCCGAGCGTATAGTACGGCATGAGCCAATCGCCCGGGCCCTCACCAGAGAAAAGGAATTCCGGGTTCACCTTGTCTGCAGCGGCGCGAAACTGCCTGACCAGCGGGATGTCGCCGCTGAAAAGATAGCCGGGCGGCGTGTAGCCATGATCGGGGCTGAAATTGTAAAGCACACCGTTGTGCTGCATGACTTCATCAAAGAGCCAGCCGGCTGCGCCGAGTGCGAGAGTCTTTTCGAACTCCCGGGTGGCGATGTCGCGATACGCCTGGCTGCAGACGTCCATGATTGCGCGGCGGCGGTTGTTGATCCCCGCGAGTTGCGTTGGAGTCGTGTAGCTGTAGCCGTTCGACTCGTACTTATTGCCCCACATGTCGACGGCTTCGTACTTGTGCAGCTCTTTCTTGTAATAGTCAGTGGACATATCGGCAAAGATGGGTTTGCCGAACAGAATCATCCTGACCCCCCTGGCCTGGATCTTCGCGATCGCCTCGTGCAGTTCCTGCCATGTACCCAAGGCCGGGTCCGTATCGAGCGAGGGATCGCCGCCATCCTGTCCGCCGTGATTCCATCCGACCAGTTGAATGGCTGAGACCCCGTTCTCCGCGCACTCCTCGCCGTACTTCACAATGTCCCGATACGGAACGCGGTAGTCCTGCTCGGCCCCGTCGATCTGGAGTTGCAGCCAGGAGTGAACGTCCAGAGCCCAGGCAGGAGTTCTGGGCGTACCGAACCACGTGGCGCGCCACTGCTTGTAGACATCGAGGCCGGCATGCCAGTCGCCGTCGTACGGATGCAGAACGACAGGGGCGAGTTGCACCTTCGATTCGGGATGAGCGAAGACGAAGTGACAGGTGCGAAACTCGAGATGCACCGGCAGGCCGGAAATCTCGTCCTGCCGCGGCACGCTGTTGGTAACCCAATCCACTACGCCGGGGTGCTGCTCGAAAGTGAAGTGGAGCAAATACCGGATGGCGGTGTCGTGCATACCGACATAGAATCCCTGGTTGGGCGTGCGGATGAGGCAGAACTGGCTGACGTTGGACTCGATCGTCCTGGTCGGGTAGAGGACTCCCCAGTAGCCCTTCCCATTCTGGAAGTGGGGATAAATCTCTTCGGCATTCAACGCACCGACCCAAAGACGTTCGGTGTACATCGGAGTTTCCGGAGTGGGTGAAGTGAAATCGCCGAAGTACGGGTAATCGATGGTCTCAATCGTGAGGGAAGAGTTGTTGACGAGGGTGGCGTTGAACGTAAGGACGCCATCTACGAGCATCGCCGTGGCAGTGAGCGTGAGCGGGACGACGCCACCATGCTCGCTGACGGGATCCTTCCAGACAATCTGAACTTCGTTGGGAGACACCTTCTCCACTTTCGCGGCGGTTTGCTTTTGACCGAGCACGAAGTTGGCGCGCTGGTGGGGCAGCGGCGCAAGAAGACGAAACGAAACACCCAGTTCGGGGCGGCGCTGAACAACCCAGTTGGTCGACTTCCTTACCATGCGCGTCAGCGCGCCGGACGTTGCGTCAAAAGCGACGAGCAGTTCTTTGTCTTCGAGGACGACTTCCGGACGGCCGGCATCGGCGGCCGCGGACGACTGAGCCTGGAGATCCATTGCGGCCATCGCAGCCGCCCCAGCCAGTTTGTTGAATGTTCGCCTGTCCATTGCGTCTCTCTCGCGCCGTCCTAGATCAGATAGCCCCCGGCCGGTTCTTCGATGCCAGAATGGCAACGTCGAGCGGCCCTAACGCGATTTGCGTGACGGAGCTTCGCCCGCCGATCAGATCTTCCATCGGGTGCGGAAGCTCGATCTTTTCGTGAGTAGTCTGAGTCAGGTTCAGCAGAAAATAATACGTCGAGTTCGCGTCCTGGCGGCTGGTGACTTCGACACCGTAGGGCGCAACGATCAGGGGCTTGAGCGAGGCGGCCTGGCCGGCCATCTGTGCCAGAATCTCGTAGAAACCATCGTCGGTGGAATCACAGCCGGCGTAGAAAACCCATCCCTTTCCATAACGGTTGCGGGTGACGGCGGGGCGGCCGTTCAACGACCCGCCGCCACGTACGGTCGCGACCGCCTCTGCCCCGTGTAGTGTGAGTGACTCGATTGCCGTTCGCGGCTTGAACACCGGGTCCACGGCGCGGAACTGGATGCCGAGTGCGGCCTGCAGACCGGCATCGAGATTGCCCGCATTGGAATTGTACTCGAACAGATCGAGTATGGCTTCGGATTTGACGCCTGCAATTTCCGCGAAGGGGCCGGGAGCCAGGGAGCGCCGCATGCTGTTATCCATGTTCTCGGTGGCGACGCGGTAGTTGAGCACGAGCGTACCGCCGGCGGCAACGAAGGCCCGCAGGCGATCGATGGTGGAATTGTCGATGAGGCGCAGATTCGACGCGATGACGAGCCGGTACGGGGCATAGCCGGCGGCGAGCGGGACCACATCGATATTGCGGCCGAGAGCCTTCATGCCCGCATAGAAGCTTTGCATTTCTCCGTTGTAGCGGGGATTCCGGTCACCCACCCCGCCGTAGCCCTGCGCCCACTCGTTGCTGAAGTCGTAAAGGAAGGCGATGTCGGAGCGGGTTTCGGCGTCCGCCAGCCTGGAACCGATGCGGCCCAGTTCTTTACAGATCCGCTCCAGAACCGGTTTCGCCGGATTGATTTCGCCGTCGAAGCCTTTGATGAAGGAAGGACGATGCTCCTCGCCACCGGCGAGCGGCCTGCGCCATTCGAAGTAGATGTGCCCGCGGCTGCCGTGGGCGAGATCGTCGTAAGCCTGCAGGCGGAGACCCTCGGGCGGAGCATTGGGCGGTACATACGCGTTTTGTTCGGCGCACAGGAATCGCTGGTTCGGGCCCGCGCAACGGCAGAAGTCGCTGAAGAAACCGGCGGCGTACTGGCGCTGGAAGCGGCTCACGCCGGGAGCACTGACGTAGTTGTCCCATGCCGTGGCGTCGAGGAACCGCGCGGCGGCAAAGACATCGACGGACCACGTAGGGGCGGGCCAATTGGTGTAGACGAACTGGTTCTCCGTTTTCGCGCGCAGGATGTCAGCCTGAATACGGAGATGATTGAGAAATGAATCCGAGAAGAAGCGGCGGTAATCGAGGCTGATGGCGGGCTGCCAGCCACCTTCGGCCGAATTGCTCGGAAAACGAATCTGGGACCAGTCGGAAAACCGGTTGCTCCAGAAGGCGCCGTTCCAGACGCGGTTCAGTTCGTCGAGCGTACCGTACCTCTGCTTGAGCCACGCCTGAAAGGCCTTCTCGGAGACCGGGTCGAAACTTTGCGGAGGATGGCCGGGCTCGTTATCGAGTTGCCATCCAATAACGGCTGGATGGCGGCCGTAGTGCTCGGCGAGGGCGGTCGTAATGCGCTTGCTCGCGGCAAGGTAATTCGTGCTGTTGGTGTTATATCCCTTGCGCCCACCGTAGGTGAATGGGCCACTGGAATTACCGGAGAGTACGTCGGGGTGGAGATGGAAGAGCCAAGGTGGAACGGAGGCAGTGGGCGTGGCGAGAACGGCGCGGATTCCGTATCGGTTTGCCGCCGCGAGTGCGCGATCCATCCAATCGAATACGAATTTTCCGGGCTCAGGCTCAAACAGCGCCCAGGCAAACTCGCCCATGCGAACGGTGTTGATGCCAAGATCGCGCATCTGGCGGAAATCGACTTCCCATTCTTCGGATGGCCACCACTCCGGGTAGTAGGCTGCGCCGAGGAGATAACCGTCCCAACGGTTGCGGCTGGCCGCAGAGGCACTCTGTTGCGGCGATGCCTGGAGCCCGGCAGCATCGAAGGGATGCCCGAGCATGAGATCCAACCCAGCGAGGCCGGCTAATTTGTGAAATGCCCGGCGCTCCAATTTACGCCCTCCTTCCGGGATCATGGGAGTGTGCTGAGCCTTGAGGTCTTCTCATCGGAGATTGCGGCATGCTATTGGGGAAGACGTCATTGTACCGCCTCGGAACCGGGAGATGACAGAAAGAGGTCGACCTCGGTTCCGATGTTCGGCCGCCGAAAGCAGCACGTGATTCAGACTCGCTGACCGCCGATGGTACTTCCCCTTGTCCGGTTAACGGTTAGCCAAGACCGTTAGGAACCGCTGGTATTGAGTCTCCTTCCGGCACCAACCATAAGATTGCATTGACGTTGAACCCACGACACCGTGCCAAACCTAGCCTGCACCGGCCTTGCGTGCTAGCGTTGCTTCGGGAGATACTGACCAACTGCAGGATTGAGGGGAGGCACGTGTTGCGCGATCATCGGTTTTCCAGACGCTACTTCTTCTACGGCACGCTGCTGGCGGGAGCGGTCCCCTCGGGCGGGTTCGCCAGCACGCCTTCTCTTGCCGCGATGGGCTACAAGTCGCCGAACGAAAAGCTCAATATCGCGGCCGTCGGAATCGGCGTCCGGGGTCCCGCGATTCTCGTCGGCGCCGCCGCGACCGAGAACATTGTCGCGCTGTGCGACGTGGACGACGAGCGCTCCGCCCGCGGCTTCGCGCAGTACCCCGAGGCCAAAAAGTACAAAGACTATCGCAAGATGTTCGAGACCGAGGGCAAGAACATCGACGCGGTAATGATCGCGACCCCCGATCACATGCACACGCCGGTGGTGTTGCTCGCCATGCAGCACGGCAAGCACGTCTATTGCGAGAAGCCCCTGACCCGGACGGCGTGGGAAGCGCAGTTGCTGGCAGACGCGGCGGCGAAGTACAAAGTAGCGACCCAGATGGGCAACCAGGGCTGGAACCACGAGGGCACGAAGACCGCGTGTGAGATCTTCTGGTCCGGCGAGATCGGCGAGGTCAAGGAACTCCATGCCTGGACCGGCGGCATATATGGAGGACAGCCCAGCATCCCGGCGAGCGGACCTGAAGGAACGGCCGTCCCGCCGACGCTCGATTGGGACTTGTGGCTCGGCTGCGCCGAGCCGCGCACGTTCAATCCACTGATGACGAATCAGTGGCGCGCCTTCATCGACTTCTCCACCGGCGGCTCGCTGGGCGATTGGCTGGTCCATAATCTCGGGCCGGCCCACCTCGCGCTGCAACTCGATAAGGCCAGTCCGACCAGCGTTGAGTGCGTGTACGTAGAAGGCAGGAATCAGTGGCTGTGGCCGCTTCGCGCGCACATCGTATTCGAATTCCCGGCGCGGGGCAGCATGCCTCCAGTGACCGTGCACACGTACCAGAACATGCGCGGCGACTTCCAGGATCCGCCCGGAATGGCCGAAGGCGAGCGCCTCTTCGCACCGATGAACAACCTGGCCGAGAAAGGCCGCCCGTTCGTTCAAGGCGGCGACGGCATGATGCTCGTCAGCACCCAACTGACCGCGGATGGCAAGCCCATCGCGCAGCAGGGCCGTGGCGGGACGTTTCCTCCGGGTGGCGGCCGCGGACCGGGTGGCCGGGGTGGACGCGGTCTTCCTCCTGGCGCCTCGCAAGATCCCAAAATGCGCGCTCCCGGCAACGGCGCTGTCTTCGTCGGATCGAAGGGCTACATGGCAACTACCGCCCGCGGCGAAGGCGTCTGGCTGCTGCCGGCGTCGCGCTGGGCGGATTACAAACTGCCGCCGCAAATGTTACAGCGCGGCGTCAATCACCAGCAGGATTGGATTCGCGCGTGTAAGGGCGGCGCTCCTGGAGTATCCGAGTTCGCCGTCGCGACCAAATACATCGAGTGGCTCTCGCTGGGCGCCATCGCGCTCCGCGTTCCCGGAAAGCTCATGTGGGATGCGAATAAGCGGCGCTTCAGCAACAGCGAGGAGGCCAACCGCCTTCTCAGACCGTTCCTCCGCAAGGGATGGGAACTGAAGGTGTAGCACGCCAGCAGCCATGGGGCCAAAAGGAGCGCCGAACCCGATGAGAATCCGCATAGCCGGAACCCTGTTGGGAGCAGCCTATGTGAAATATGCTCTTCTGGCAACTGTTTTCGCTCTGGCTTCGCTGGCCCTGGCGCTCGACGGCCAAATCGGGATCCACGATCCCTCCACTGTCGTGCGGTGCAACGGCAAATACTACACCTACGGCACCGGCGGTTCCTCCCTGGTCTCCGATGACGGCTGGACCTGGAGACGCGGCACACCGCTCCCGCGTCGCGGGTTGGCCCCCGATGTCATTCACATCGGCGACCGCTACTACGTGTATGTGGCCGCGAACATCGGGGCGCAGCCCAAGGCCGCCGTCAACATGATCTGGAACAAGACCCTCGACCCGGATTCTCCCGACTACCAATGGGAAGAAGGCGGCGTCGTGGCCTCGTCCGACGGCGTCGAAGACTCCAATGCCATTGACCCGGGCGTCTTTCTGGATCCCACCGACGGCAGGCTGTGGCTGGTCTATGGCTCGTATTTCGGCTACATCCGGCTGGTCGAGCTCGATCCCAAGACGGGAAAGCGCATCAACCCCAACGACCAGCCCCGCAACCTGGCGATCAACTGCGAAGCCTCCGACATGATGTATCACGACGGCTGGTATTACCTGCTGGCCACACACGGCAGTTGCTGCCGCGGCGCCGACTCGGGCTACAACATCCGCGTGGGCCGCGCGAAGAAAGTCACCGGTCCCTTCCTCGACAACGCAGGCGTCGACATGATTCAAGGCGGCGGAAAGCTGTTCGCCGGCTCCGGCGGCCGTGTGATTGGCCCCGGCCATTTCGGCCTCCTCGATCTGGGCGACGGTGTGCAGAAGTTCTCCATGCACTGGGAAGCCGACCTGGACAGGGGCGGAGCCAGCGTGCTGGATATCCGCCCGCTGTTGTGGAAAGACGGCTGGCCCGCCGCCGGCGAGAATTTGAAAGAAGGCACGTATGAAATCGAATCCGTGCGCACCGGGACGGCGCTCGAGCTGGCCGTGGAAGGTATGCCGGTCGGAGGCCGGCGCGGCAGGGGCGGCGGACGGGGCGCTGGGCCCGGAGCGGGCCCCGGGGGCGGTGGGCGCGGACGAGGAATGTTCGAAGGCCAGGGGGGTGTGATTCCGCCGCAGGATGTTGCGCAGGTCTCGAAGAATTGGCCCGTGGGCAACATTGACACCCGCATGGCAAACTACCTGTGCCAGGCCCAGCAGAAGTGGGCGATTGCCGCCGTCCCCAACGCCGGCGGCTACCCCGGCTCGCCGTATTTCAAGATCACTATCGCCGGCACTGACCGTGCGCTGGCCGCCACCGGGGACGCTGAATTAGTCGTCGTGCCCGTCTTCACGGGCGGCCCCGAACAACTGTGGCGTATGGACCAGCTTGCCGACGGCACGTGGCGCATCATGCCCAAATCGATACCCAATTCCAAGGAAGCGCTGGTTCTTTCGGCCGTGGGCAGCAGTTTCGCGACGCTGGCAACGTTCGATCCCAGGAGCGACAGGCAGCGCTGGCTGTTCAAGACGCCGTGAACATCGATCGGGCACCTTTCATGAATCCGCACCGCACACAACCCTTGCCGGCGATCGCCGCCTTGGCCGTCTCGGCACTTCTGGCTATGGCGGCCGCGACGGGCGCCGCTGCTCAAGTTCCTCCGTCTACGCTGACGAGTCCCACCTCGCCGCAAAAACCGCCCGATGCCCAGGGCTTCATCCAGCGCTGGGTGCTCCTCGAACCGATCGGTGTCAATGGACTCACCGACAGCGCCGTCCAAGCGGCCGTGAAGACGCAGTATTTTCCCAACCAGTTCACTGTCGTTCCACACGACGGCGACAAGGTTACCGCCGGCAATGCGCAACTCACCTGGCACGCCGTGGATACGAAGAACTACAACGTCAACCTCTATCATTTCGCCCGCGCACTGGGCAAGCCGACCTCCAACGTTCTGTTCTGGGCCGTCACCGTCGTCAATTGCCCGCAGGAGATGCGTGGCGTGCGCCTGGCCATCGGCTCCAACGCGGCTTCTGTCTGGTGGGTCAACGGCAGAGAGGTCATCGGCATTTACGGCGATCGCCAGACCGTGATCGACGACGGCGTTTCCAAACGCCTCACGCTCAACAAGGGTCCGAACATCGTGCGCGCCGCTGTCATCAACGGCGGTGGAGCCACCGACTTCTGCGCCCGGTTTCTCGACGCGGAGGACAAACCGCTCGGGGGGTTCACCGTGAGCGTGGATGACCGGGCGAAGTGAGGCGACAGAGGATTATCATGACTCGTATTCGCGCGCGGTTCGTATTCGCCATCCTGGCCGCCGCTCTGTCCGGTTTCGCGCAGCGGGGCCCGATTGACCGGCAACTCACCTTCACGCCGTACCACGCCGGCGGCATCTATGACATCGGCGAAACCGTTGGTTGGACGGTAACGCCGGGTCCGGTGACACCCACTTACGCCTACAGGTGGACGATTCGCCGCAATAACGCGGTGGTTCTCAAGGAAGGCAAGCTCGATCTATCCTCGGGCAAGGACAAGATCGAAATCACCGGCAGCGAGCCCGAGATGATCTACGTCGCCATAGAACCGTACGCGAACCTCGCTGACGATGCGTCCGCACCGGGCGGTCCGGGCCGTGGCGTCGCGTCCGGTTATGTGGGAGGCAACACCGGCCGCAACAACGGACTCTACGCGGTCGGCGCCGCCGTCGCGCCGGCGAAGATCGGGCTTTCGACGCCGCGTCCCGATGATTTCGACGCATTCTGGGAGGCCAAACTCGCCGCACAAGCCGAGGTCCCGATCAACCCCGTCCTCACGAAGGTCGAGACCGATGTGCCGGGCGTCGAGCTGAGTATGTTCGTACTGGACGCGCTTGGGTCCCAAACCCATGGCTACATCGCCAAACCCGCCGGGGAAGGAAAGTTTCCCGCGCTCATCCAATTGCAGTATGCCGGCGTGTACGCGTTGAACGCCCACGGCGCCGCGCAGCGAGCCGCCGAAGGCTGGCTGTTTATCAACGTGGATTCGCACGACAAGCTGCCGTCCGATCCCTCCGGAAATATCCCGCGGAACTATCAGACCATTGGCAATACCGATCGCGAGAAATCGTATTTCCTGAATATGTACCTGCGCGACTCCCGGGCCCTGGATTACCTGCTGACGCGGCCCGATTGGGACGGCAAAACGATCGTACTCACCGGAGGCAGTATGGGCGGCCAACAGAGTCTCGTGCTCGCCGGTCTGCGGCCCGAAAAGATCACTGCGGTGCTGGTCTGTGTGCCGGCCGGAGCGGATACCAACGGAGATCTCCATGGCCGGAAGGCCGGCTATCCCAACTGGCCGCCGGACAACCCGGACGCGATGAAGACCGCCCTCTATTTCGACACCGTCAATTTTGCTTCGCGCATCAAGGCGCCGGTGCTCGCGGGCATGGGCTTTATCGATACGATTTCGCCGCCCGCCGGGGTCTGGACCGCGCTGAACCAGATCCCCGGCCCCAAGGAACCGCTGCCCATGATCGAATCCGAGCACGACAACTTAACGCCCCAGAACGGAAGGGCCTGCCCCGCGAGAACGAGAGAGATACTCGATCTTCTGGTGAAGGGCGGAGAGTTCAAGCCCAACGGGCTCAAGCCATGAATATGCGAGCGATCACAGCGTTCTGCTGCGGGTCAACGCGCACCGGCCGAATGGGAACTGGAGATCCGCAAACCCGCCGCTTGCCCTGCTGACCCCGAGCTTGCGAATTCGAGTGGCCGAAATCGACACGGGGAGCCTCAGTATTCCGCGATGAACTCACATGCACGTTTTGCCGGAGCACAGATTCTTGCTGAAAAACGGCAAGACATGATCCTGAAAACGGTCGGCCACCGCGCTGGTATGGGTTCCGGAATAGATCTCGAAGCTGTTGGCGATTCCGTACCTGTCAAGAATTTCATGGAGCTTGCCGGCATCGATCCTCAAATTGTCCTGATCGCCCACATCGATCGCAATTCCTCGATATTGCCGCAGATTGCCGATGTACTGGTCGACGAACGCCAAAGGAGCATTCGCCGCCCATTTCGCGAGGACGTCGGGCTGAACCGCGCCGTCCTTTACCGGAAGGTCGAGATAAAGCGGTGGGTTTTTCGGATCGGGCGACCACGCCGCGGCGGATGCAAGCTGAGCTCGCAACCCGAAGGGCAGAGCAGCTGAATCCGCGGGTGTCTTCACCGCTTCCAGGACCTTTTCGCTGGCCGCGTTTGCAGGTCCGGCGCCCCGGGCCGAAAGACAGCACGGGCTCATGATATACAGGCTGCCAAACACATCTGGATGCTTCATTCCGATGCGGGTGGCGCCATAACCGCCCATCGAATGCCCCACCAGTCCCCGGCTCGTCCGCCTTGCAATCGTGCGGTAATGAGCGTCAATATAGGCGACCACATCGTGTGAGATGAACTGCTCGAAGTCACCGGTAGTCACGGAGCTCGAATACATCGATCCGTTATGCACGGTCTTGGAATCGGGCAGCACGACGATCATGTCCTCAGCCCCTCGAGCGAAGGCGCCCTCGATGGTTTGCGGCACATGGATCTCGTGTGTCCACTGCTCGGCGCCTATCGAATAACCGTGCAGCGCATAAACGACGGGATAGCGGCGGGTCTTTTGCCTGGCATAGCCGGGCGGCAGGAACACAATGACATCGCGATCGACGGCATCGCCTTCCAGATTGCCTTCCAGGGCGGTGCCGTGAACCTTGATGTGCTCCACCGTTACTGGCGACGCACCCGGCACAACCGGCGGCACTTCGGTTTTCACCTGCGCCGCCGCTGATACCGTCAATCCCAGCGTCATTGTGAGCGCGCCGAAAATCTCGAATTTGGTAGTCAACATGGCCTCCGAGTCCCACTATAATCCGCGTCGAACATTCATTACTCCAGGACACGCCACCCAAAACAGGCGCCGTCCTTTTCGGCGCCTGTTG
The DNA here is from genome assembly GCA_963778675.1 of Bryobacterales bacterium. GTDB lineage: Bacteria > Acidobacteriota > Terriglobia > Bryobacterales > Bryobacteraceae > CAWCDJ01. The sequence goes on along the minus strand of CAVZVI010000010.1, from coordinate 1,365,399 downwards.
CTCAGGACATTACCTCGGGTCGACCTCAATTACCTGAATCGAGTAACCTGGCATCACAAGCCGGATGCGCTCGCCCTCGACCGGCAGCGCGGACCTTACCGGAACGATCCGGTCAGGATGCGTGATCGTGTTGGTCGCCCATGTCGTGTTTGCCTTTAGCGTGTCGATGTGAGCCGTATGAGTGGCCGTGCCGAGCCCGTTGAGGGTGATCGTAATCGGCTGCTCGTTGGAACTGGCGTTCACCAGCTTCATGCACACCTTGCTTGACTTGGACGATCCCGTAACCGAATAAAAGAACCTGTCTTCAACTCCCGAGAGGGCCGAATTCAGCGTGTGATCACCCAGACAGGAAGCGAACATCACCTGAGCGTAGTAACTCGGCGAACCGTAGCTGTTCAGGGCATCGTAGCCGATCAGGTCAGAACTCCATTGCATGCCGCCTGGATTCACGTTCACGAACAATGGCGCGTATGCAGCCATCACAACCAGGTCGCTATTCCGTTCGAGGCCGGTCATGAACGCGGCGTCTCCGAGCGCAGCTCCGAAGTTCGGCGTAGGAGAGCCTTCCCTCGTCGCCCATTCGCCGACGAAAATCTTGGGGCCGCTGCGGTCGGCCTTGTCGTAATGTCGAGCTTCGTCAAACATGCCCTGCTCCCGCTTGTAGTAGTGGTCGTCGACGACATCGGGAGTGACGCCTTTCACCGGGATGGTGGCGATCACCTGGATGGCGGGGTACTTCGCCTTGATCGCCTTATAGAATTGCGCGAACCGGCCATCGTACGTCCTGGCCCTGTCGAACGAATCTTCGTTGCCGACTTCGACGTAGCGCAGGGCGAATGGAGCGGGATGGCCGTCGCGCGCACGCATGGCGCCCCATTTCGTCTCAGTTCCTCCAGTGACATATTCAATCTCGTCGAGGGCTTCCTGCACATAGGGATCGAGATCAGGGCCGGGCTTCACGACCTGTCCGTTCAGCGAGTAGCCGGCAAATACGGCGAGAACGGGCTCCATGCGCAGGTCCTCGCACCATCCCAGAAACTCCAGTAACCCCATCCCATCCGTCGAGTGATAACCCCAGGTGGTCGGGTGGGTCGGACGGTCTACCAGCGGGCCGATGGTCTTCCGCCAATCGAAGTGATTTTCGATGCGGCCTCCCTCGAGATAATTGCCGCCGGGGAAGCGCAGGAAAGAAGGATGCATCGCCGCCAGTTTCTCCATAATGTCGATGCGGTTTCCGTTTCGGCGGCTATGGTAGGTCGGCGGGAACAGAGAGACCAGTTGCAGCCACACCGTCGCGGGACGGTCTATGGTCAGTTCCAGGTGGTTCTCGGCTTCGGGCGTCACGTTGCCGGACTGCATTTCGAACTTATACTCGTTCCAACCCGTGCCGGCAAGCGTGGCGGAGGCGCTGGCCAGGACTTGCCCGGATTGGTCCGCCACGAGCGCAATCCTCAGCGGCAGCGGGGTTGCGGCGCTGGTCTTGGCGAAGAACGACCCGGCATAACGAGTGTTCGGCCGCACAGCGATCCCCCAGTAGCCCTCGTTGAGGAGACCTGCCGGGCTGTTCTCCCCCGCTTTCGTGATCTCGAGTTTGGCGCTGTGGGGAAGCGCCGCGGAGGGCCCTTCCGTATTGTCGACCGTCACCTTGGCCGACGCTGCCCCCTTCTCGACCAGGAACCAGTTGAGTATTCCCGTCCAATCGGAGCGGAAAGTGCGGTTGCGGACCAGTTCCGCATATAACCCGCCGTCGTATGAGTAGTTGATCTCTTCCGTCATCAGGCCATACAGCGTCGGACTGACGGCGGCTTTCGGCCGGTTCACATCCACATTGAGCGCCGCCGGCGACTGTCCATGGAGCACCGAGGCCGCAAACGCGGCAACCAGCAAAGAAGCAAAGATTCCAGGAACGCGATAGTGCATGATGTCCTTTCACGTGCGACGAATGCGCGGCTCGTTCGATGAGGTTCACGGATGTGGCCGCCCGGGCAGGTGGATGAGCGGCGGCGGCGATTCTTCTGCCGCCAACTCCTTCACCTTGTCGAACTCCTTCTGCGCTTCCTGAGTGCGGCCCAATGAAGTCCAAAGGCGGCCCAAACGGTAATGCGCGTCGGGCTTGGAGGGGTCCATCCGGATCGCCTCGCGAAAATGTCGGGCAGACTCATCGGAAGCGTTCCTTGCGGCCAGAAGAATGCCGAGATCCAGGTGGGCAATCCGGATGTTCGAATCCGATGCCAGCGCCTGTCGCAGGTGCGCTTCCGCCTGCTTCTCCCGGTTCAGATGCATTTCCGCGTCGCCGAGGTAGGCCAACGCCTGTGCGTGCTGGGGCACGCTCGCCAGTTCTGCCTCGAACTCGCGGCAAGCCTCCTCATAGCGCCGCTGTTTCCAGTAGAGATAGCCCAGGCCAAAATGAGCGTCGGGCGGCGCAGGCGATATTTTAACCGCAGCTTCGAATTCCGCGATGGCGGCCGCCTCCCGGTTGGAGGCATCGAGCACCTCGCCAAGAAGGACGTGGACCGGTGCGGAATCCGGGTTCTTCGAAAGCAGAAACCGGAATTCGGCCAGTGCCTCCGCGTATTGGTTCGACACCAGGTAGCTCCGCGCCAGAGTGTAACGGAGTTCCAGGTTGTCGGGCTGTGCCTTGGAGGCCACTTTCAATTGCGCTGCAGCGTCCGCATAACGCTTGCACCCGTAGTAGCTCATTCCGAGCAGGGCGCGCGCCTGGAAGCTGCCACCATCGGCCCGCACCGCTTCTTCGAATGCGGTGGCCGCCTCGGGGAGCCGGTTGGACTTGAAGTAAGCGAGCCCCAGGTTGAGGTACAGTCCGGGCAAATGGGAATCCAGGCGCAGGGCCGCTCTGTAATGTTGGATGGCAAGCTCGTACTTACCCTCGCGGGCCAGAGCCGTGCCGCGCGCCGCCTCGGCGACGGCTTGCGGAACTGCCGCCCACAACGGGCACGCGGCCAACACGAAACCCAAGACCCGGATGGAACCCATGGCCATAGCCGATTTTCTACCAAGAGCCCGGGATCGTGTCAACGCGGGCGCCAATTCACTGGAAGAATGCTCGCTTACCGGGCCGGTAAACCCGGTAAGCGAGCAGCTCGTAGATTTGCCGGTTACCCGGCTAGAACTGCGCCTTCGCGCCAAACTGGAAGACGCGCTGGGTATAGGTACCGGTGAGTTGTCCGAAGTTGGCGGCGGTCACGCTCGTGCTGAGACCATTGAACTGCGTATGGTTAAAGGTGTTGAAGGTCTCCACCCGGAACTCGAACCGGGCATGTTCCCTGAGCTGAAACGCTTTGAACATCGCTATGTTCCAGTTGTTGCGTCCCGGAGTGACGACGTCGTTCCTGGCCGCTGATCCCCACTGGAGCGGGCCCGGCTTCGCGAACGAAGAGGTGCTGAACCACTGGAAACGGGTCCCTGGATAGGTGACGGGCCCGACTACGTTCGCCCGATTGGAGGTACCGCCGCCGTACCCGAGGTTGTCGGGGCCGGCTCCGACGCTAACGGGGGTCCCGGACTCGAAGAGGGCGATGCCCGAGAGTTCCCATCCGCCCGCGAGCGCCCTGGCAGCCCGGTTGGCTGTGTCACGGAAGAATGGAAATCTGTAGATGAAGCTCGTGACCGAGATCTGCCGCCTGTCAAAGCCCGCCGGACCGTAGTCCCAACGGACATTGAATGGGTTGCTCACGTTGGAGAAGATCTCGCCATCGATAATGTCGAAGGCGTGCGACCAGGTGTATGAAGTGTTCAGCGTCAGGTTCTTCCACGCCGTGGCCCGCACCGTGACCTGTAGCGAATTGTAGTTGGAGTTCGCCGACATTTGCATGGGGGCGATGCTTGACCAGCCCAGATAGGGCCGGTAGAGATTGGGATTTAAGGCAGCCCCCGTGTAACCGCAAGTGCCGCCGCAAACGCCCAGGCGGTTTGGATCGTTCTGTGCCAGGGTATTGATGTTGACACCTTGCGACTGGTGATAATTCGAGTTGCCCACGTAGGTCACCGTCAAAACAGAGTTTTCTCGCAACTGCTGCTGGATGCCGATGCTCCACTGAGCCGAGGTAGGTACCTTGTAAAGCCGGTCTACCGTCGTCATAGTCGCGGGAAAGTACGGCACTGATGCGGTGAGTCCGCTGGTGTAGCTCGTCGCTGGATTGTCGAGATAGACATTAGTCGGGGCGGAGGTATAGGCAAACGGAGTGTTGCTTTGGCCCATGTTGTACTCTTCGTTGCCTCCGATGCGTTCATAGAAGATCCCACCTCCAGCGCGCAGAATGGTCCTCTGGCGTCCGGTCAAATCAAATGCAAACCCGATGCGCGGCGCAAACGTGTCCCAGTGGTTATCCACCAGGCTCATCGGAATTCCGTTCCGTCCGGCTATGCCTACTCCATTCATGTAGAACTTCACACTGGAGAGAGGAATGCCGGAAACGGTGGTGAATCCGGGACCGTTCGGGTCCAGCGCGCCGCTCGCCAGGAAGGTCGGCGCCTGCTTGGGGTCGTAAAGGTTCGGATAGAAGTTGGACGCTGTACCTTCGGAATCGTATGCATGGGGAATGCCTTCCCAACGGATGCCCAGATTGAGCGTCAGCCGGTTGCTGACCCGCCAGTCGTCCATCGCGTAGAGATTGTAGTTGTCGGTGTTGATGTGGACGAAATCCACACTGGCTGGTTCGCTGTACGCGGAGGCGAAACCCATCAGGAAGTCCGCCATTCCGTTGCCCGTGGCCGATCCGCTGAAAGTGAATTGCCCGCCGGAGTTTAGCTGGAACTGCTGCCATTTATGGGTATGCATCCAGGACGCGCCGAACTTCATGTTGTGTTTGCCGTGAGTCCAGAGGACATCGTCCTTTCCCTGCCAGCTACGCCAGGTGTTATGCCAAGGCCACCACCCCGGGGAGTAACTGATATTGTAGGGAGATCCGATGCTGACCCCCGGCAGTTTGTTGTCTTTGTTTGCCTGGAAAAAGTTCGGCACGGTATATCCGGACGGTTTCTGATAGAGGCCTACGTCAGTGATGTTGAGGTCGTTGCCGTTGAAATTAAACGCCGCCTCATTCATCAGGGTTGGGCTGATGGTATAGGTGGCGTGGACGACTCCGGCCCAGGAGGGAACGGCCATAATCGATCCAGCCGTCGCATACGTGCCGCCGGCCCATAATGGGGGGGCTTGCTGCTGACTGCCGTTGTCATAGATCAGGGAGCCCATCAGGTTCAATTTGCTGGTGACTTGTTGATCGATCCGAACGGTTTCCTCCCGGTAGAAAGTCAACTGATTGACCACGGCGTAGTACTGATTGTTGGCAGCGTTGGCCGCAGGGAAAAGGCCGGCCTTCAACAGCGCGGTGGCATTGGAATCGAGCAGACCTGTCGGAATTACGTTGTTTGGGATAATCCCGCCGGGGGTGAGCCCGTATTGACCCAACTTGGCGATCTCGGCCGGGTCCGTGGTCACCGGTACCTTGAGTTGCCCGCAACTACCGCCTGTGCAACCATTGGCCGGCAAGAGGTAACTGAAATCGCCGCCCCTCGCAGCAGTGGGCACCGAGGACGCATTGATTGCATTCCCGTTTACCTCCCTGCGCCATTCCTGGTTGTAGAAGAAAAAGGTCTTCCTCGGATGACCGATCGGGACCGGCCCGCCCAGGTTGAACCCGAACGTGTTGTAGCGGAGTTCCGGCTTGCGCTTACCATTCAGATTCGAGAAGAAGGTGTTTGCGTCAAAAGCGTCGTTGCGGACGTACTCCCAGGCGCCGCCGTGGTACTCCTTCGTGCCGCTCTTGGTGACCATGGTGATCATGCCGCCTGAGGACTGGCCCAAGTCAGCCGCGTAATTGCTCGTCTCGACTTTAAATTCCTGAAGGGCATCCTGGGACGGGGAGACGATGAGAATGCCGCCACCGCCCCTGTCATATGCCTCTCCACCATTGATCAGCCAGTTGTTATGGTCGGACCGCTGGCCGTTGAACTCGATAGCCCGGTTTTGGGTCTGCGCCATCGGGGTATCGAAATCCGGGATGCCTGCTGAGGCGCCGGGCACCAAAGCGGCAAGCTGGATGACGTTGCGGCCGTTGGTAGCCAGATCGGCGACTTGGGCGGCGGTGATAGTCTGGCTGACTTCGTTGGTATCCGCCTGAACCTGAATGGCGTTAGCTTCGACGGTGATGCTCTCCTGGGTCTGACCGACCTGAAGCACCGCGTCGATCCGGACGGTAGCATTCACGTTCAGCGTGATGCCGGTCAATTCGTGCGTCTTGAAGCCCGGCGCTTCCACCCGGACGCTGTAGCGCCCGATCGCGAGTTCGCGGGCGGCATAACTGCCGGTGGTATTCGTTGTCGTGGAACGGACGAGGCCCGTCCCGCTGTTCGTAATGGCGATCTTGGCGTCAGGGACAGCAGCGCCGCTCGGGTCAGTAACCGTGCCCACAATACTGGCGGTTTCCTGACCGTACGCGATTGTACTGAGCAGAGCGAAGCCGAGCAGCAACATCAGGCTGCCCGACAGCCTCCCTGGACCATTTAGGTATCGCTTGCCCTTGTTCACATTTACCTCCTCACCAAACCAATTCGGAGCTCCATTTCAATTGGCAGACCTGTGGTGGTCTTCGGTGGAGGGTAGCCGCGTTTGGGGCAGGTGTGAAGGCTGTTACGGCACGGTACAGGCTTAGCCGTGTTAATTGAAGCGCTTGCAAGCGATTACAGCAAGCGGTGAAATATGTATGGCACATAATCCTTTCTGTGTTAGGATTGCCAGTGAACCGCAGGGGTAATGTCTCGCAAGCCTGACCTTCACGTCCCGGCGCCTCGTCTGTCGCCAGAGAGAGCCGAAGAAGTCCTGGCCGAATTGGAGCGTGTTCTCGGCAGCCCTCATTTCCGAGGCAGCCGCCGATGCCAGTCTCTGTTGCGGCGCATCACGGAGCAGACCCTTGCCGGCCACATCGATGCTCTGAAGGAACGATCCCTTGGGGTGGAGGTGTTTGGCCGTCCCGCCGATTACGACACCAGCCAGGATCCCGTGGTGCGCGCCAGCGCTGCAGAGATTCGCAAGAAGCTCGCTCAGTATTATCAGGAATCCCACGGCTCGCAGATCCACATCGACCTGCCTTCCGGCTCCTATCTGGCCGAATTCAATTTCACAGCGGATAAGCCCGCCGCACCGGTCCCCAAGTCCAAGCCCCGCAATCATAGGACGATCATCGTCTGCACGGCGGCCGCGGCTGCTTTACTGTTTGTGGCCATCATGCTGGCGACGCCGGGCTGGCATCATTCCGACCTTGATGATTTGTGGGGGCCTGTGCTCAAGACACCCGGGACGGTCCTGGTCTGTGTGGGCCTACAGGCTGCCTATAACCTTCGATCAGCCCAAGCTCAGGACGAGATTCAGGGCATCGTCGAGGCGCCGGCCACCGCCGCGGCAACACACCGCACGATCCGGGAGGAGGATCTCGTTCTACTTCGCGACCGCTACGTGGCCCTGGATGATGCGTTCTGCCTCGTCCGCCTCACTTCGCTTCTGGAAAGGCACCGTAAACCCTACCGCATCCGAGCCGAGCGGTCCACGTCTTTTGCAGATCTGCGGGATACGCCGGCCGTGCTGATCGGCGCCTTCGACAATCCGTGGACGCTCCGCGCCGGCGGCCAGCTACGCTTCACGTTTAGCAAAGATAGCGAGCACGATACCGGGATGGTGCACGATAGCCAGCATCCCGAGGGTACCGGATGGAAACTTTCCCGATACTGGCCGAACTGGGATATTCCTACCGATTACGCCATCGTGACGCGCATGGTCGACACCACTTCCGACCGGCCGGTCATCATCGCAGCGGGTCTGACGCAGTACGGCACGATGGGGGCGGGCGAGTTCCTGAGCAACGAGGAGTACTTCTCCGAAGCCGCCCGGCGGCTGCCCAAGGACTGGCCAAAGAAGAATCTGCAGATCGTCCTGAGCGTCCCGGTCGTGAACCGGATTTCCGGCCGCCCCCGGGTCCTGGCGACCTATGTGTGGTGACGGCCGGGGGCCCGCTGACAAATCAAGCCGTCGCGAACGTCTTCCGGCGCTCGGCCAATTCATCCTGAATCTGTAGGTTCAATTTCCTGCCGATCGGATAGCTGATCAGGCAGGCCACGACGACCAGAAACAGGATCGCCGGGAAGACGCTGATGGTCATGCGAATGCCCTGGAGCGCTCCGCTGGTCTGCACCGCGTTGGCGCGATAGCCGAATGCGGAGAGCAGCCAGCCTGCGGCTGCCCCGCCCAGGCTCAGTCCCGTTTTAAGGCCGAACAGGATGGTGGCGTAGATGATCCCCGTGGCGCGGCGGCCGGTCTTCCACTCGGCGTAGTCCGCTACGTCCGCGAACATCGCCCACAGCAGCGGGATCGTAGGCGCGTATGTAAGCGTTCGCATCCACTCCAGCACGAACATGGTCCCGACCGATTCCGCCGGTACGAGGGCGAACAGCGCCATGAACACGGTGGTGACGCTGAAACCGGTCAGGGCCACCGCTTTTTTTCCAAAGCGTGAGCAAAGCGCCGTGGAGAACACCACTCCCAGGACTGTGACGATCTGGCCCGAGATGTTCAACAGGCTGAATCCCACCGAGGCGACGTTACTCCTGTTGGCCTCCACGATCAGGCCGAACGCGTTCAGAAAGCGGTACCACAGGCCGGGGTGGGCTGCGCTATGGGCCGCAGCCGTCAGGCCCACCTTCTGCAGCACGTCGAAGAGCCTGCCGGAGTCGACGTAATACTGGAAATAGTAGAAGAGCGTTCCCCCGCGCATGGCCAGGACCGCAAAGTGCGCCAGCGTGAGGATGAACATCGCCTGCCACGGCCGGTTGCGGAACAGCGAACCGAAATCCTGCCGCGCCGCGAATTGTTGCCTGGGATCCGGCTGAATCCGCTCTTTGGTGCTCAGGAAAGTTATGCAGAACATCACCACGCACAGCGCCGCCCAGAGCCCGATCGTCATCTGCCAGCCTTTGGCGTTATCGCCTTGTCCGAACTTGGCCACCAATGGCAGTGTGAAGCCGCCGACGATCAATTGGGCCATCATGGCGGTCACGAAACGGTAAGACGAAAGGCTGGTGCGCTCGTTTACGTCTCCAGTCATCACTCCGGTCATGGCGGAATAGGGTGTATTGTTCGCCGAGTACAGCGTCATGAGCAGAATATTGGTGCCGCAGGCCCAAACCAGGTTCCCGGGGGTTCCCCAGCCGGGGTCGGTGTAGGCCAGGACCATGGCGATTCCGAAAGGCACGGAAGTCCAGAGGACCCAGGGGCGGAACTTTCCCCACCGAGTCTTGGTTCGGTCGGCGATCACCCCCATCAAGGGATCGAAAACGGCATCCCAGAGCCTTCCCGCCAGCAGCAGGCTGCCGGCGGCGGCGGCCGTAACCCCCATCGTGTCCGTGTAGAAGCTGAGCTGGAACAGGATCATCGTCTGGAAGACGAAGTTGGCCGCGCCGTCTCCCAGGCTGTACCCGGCTTTCTCGGCGAACGAGAGCTTCTGCGCTTTTGCTGGCATGTGGTCTCCGTCAACGCACAGTGAGAGTGACAGTTTGGAGATCCGTGTCGCAGGACGAGTTTCCTACCATAATTTCGAACTCGCCCGCCTCTACCACGCGCTCCATGCTGATGTCATAGAAGGCCAGGTGCTCCGGCCCGATCTCGAACTCGACCGCCGCGCTTTCACCGGGCTCGAGGAACACACGCCGGAATCCCTTCAGCTCCTTGACCGGCCGCGTGACGGAACTGAACCGGTCGCGTATGTACATCTGCACGACTTCGCTGCCGGCGCGTGTGCCCGTGTTGGTGATGCGGGCGCGGACACGGGTGATTTCGTCAGCCCGTATGGATTTCTTCGCCAGCCGCACATCGCGAATTTCGAAAGTGGTGTAGCTCAGGCCGTAGCCGAACGGGTACAGCGGTGAGATGTCGTCGAACAGATAGCCCCGCCGGGCCGTAGGCTTGTAGGCGTAAAAGGCCGGCAGATGGCCGGACGAACGGGGAAAGGTAATGGGCAGTTTGCCGCCCGGATTAAAGTCTCCGAACAGAACGTCCGCCACCGCGCGGCCGGTCTCCTGCCCCAGGTACCAGCACTCGAAGATTACGGGGACTTTCCGCTGGAGAGACTCAATTGCCAGCGGCCGCCCGTTGAACAGGAATACAACCACTGGCTTCCCGGTAGCCACTATCGCCTCCACCAGCTCGCACTGCCGTCCTATCAGGTTCAGGCTGGCCCTGTCGCCGAGATGCTGGAACGACCAGGCCTCGCGTGAGGTCTGTTCGTTCCCACCTAGTGCCAGGACGACGATATCCGCCTGTCTGGCGACCTCGACTGCCTCCGCGATCTGGCGACGGTCTTCTTCGGGATCGCTGAGCGTTACCGCGTCTTCGTTCCAGGAGCCCCCGACGGTGATCTTGCAGCCTTCGCTGTACAGCACCCGCACCCGTTCGCCCAGCCTGGCCTGGATACCCTCCAACATGGTGACGTTGTGTTTGGGAGTGCTGCTATAGCCGCCGAGCAGCATTCGATGAGCATTGGGACCGACCACCGCCACGCACTCGAGAACATCTGGATCGAGCGGCGCCATGCCGCCCTCGTTCTTCAGCAACGTGATGGTCTCGCGCGCGGCCCGTAGCGCCAGTTCGCGGTGCTCATCGCATCCCACAATCCGCTCCGACGCTCCCGGATCCACGTACGGGTCGTCGAAAAGCCCCATGCGGAATTTCCACAGGAGCATCGGCGCAACGAGCTCGTCCAGCCGCGATTCCTTCAGCACCCGCCTGCGTACCAGATCGGCGAGATGCAAATAGCAGTCCGGTTCGGGGAATTCAATATTGACGCCGGCCGCCACCGCCAGAGCGCAGGCGTCCTCTTTGTCCCTCGCCACGGCATGGCCGCGCACCTCGGGGCGGTAGTGCAACTCGGAGATGGCGTAATAGTCGGAGACCACGAAGCCCTCGAAACCCCACTCTCCGCGTAGCACGTCGCGCAGCAGCCAGCGGTTGGCGTGCGAGGGCACGCCGTCGATCTCGTTGTAGGACGCCATGATGCTGATGGCACCAGCTTCCTTGATGGCTGCTTCGAAGGGGTAGAGAAACGTCTCGCGGAGGGTTCGTTCGCCGGCATTTGAGGGAGCGCAGTTGGTTCCCGATTCGGGCTGGCCGTGCGCCGCGAAGTGCTTCAGCGTGGCCATGATGCGCGATTTATCCCGAAACGTGCGATCGCCCTGAAATCCGCGGACGGCGGCGATGCCCATCCGGGAAACCAGGTACGGGTCCTCGCCATAGGTCTCCTCGACGCGGCCCCAGCGAGGATCGCGCGCCACGTCCAGCACTGGAGTCAGCGCCTGGTGGGCGCCCCGGGAGCGGGCCTCCCGGGCCGTCATCGCAAACAACTGCTCCACCAGCTGTGGATCGAAGGTGGCGGCGAGACCGATCGGCTGGGAGAAACTCGTGCTGCCGATCGCGGCCTGGCCATGGAGGCACTCCTCGTGGAAAACCACGGGAATTCCAAGGCGGGAATTCTCGACAAAGAACTTCTGAATGGCGTTGGTGAGTTCCGCCGTGGCCCGCGCGTCCTTGCCCTGGCCCGCGTCGCTGGGGCGTCCGACCTGCCCGATGCCGTACCCGTGTCCGAAGGCGGCTTGGGCCTTGTTGGGGTCAAACCTGCCTTCGGCGTCCACCAGGGTATCCGCCTTCTTTTGCCAGACGCAGATCATCTGCGCGGCCTTCTCTTCCAGGGTCATGCGAGACAACAGGTCTCGGACGCGTGTGGCGGCGGGCAATAAGGGATCGCGATAGCGAGCCCTGGCCTCGGCGCGTTTTTCACGCTTGGGGATAGCTCGGGTGGTCTTCATGAATTCCGTTGAAAGGCTAAGGGGGCATGCCCCCGGTGGGCAAGGCCGCTACGGGACGGTACCGCTGCTTCCCTTAGCTATCAACGGGTTAAACGGGAGGAACGGGACGTTTTGAAAAAAGTAAGGTACGTGCGCGGTCCCTCATCTAAAGAGCCGGGGAGCGAAATCGTTCAGACATCTGCGCCACGTCAGCCACTCGTGGGCCGTTCCGGCAGACTCGAAATAGACGTTCTTGATACCGGCTTTAGTCAACTGATCGCTGAAAGTCTTCGTGCCGGGGCCTTCCATTGAGCCGATCCCCAGGAAAAGGACCTTGACCTGCTTATTGAACGAGGCCGGCTCCGCGAAGGCGCCGTTGCAGGTGGTTTTCGGATCGAATGTGCCGCCCCGGCCACCGCAACTTCCGCTGAATCCTCCCAGGTAAGCGAACCTGTCGAGATGGTGGAGCGCAGTCGTGAAGGTCTGCATGCCACCCATCGACAGTCCCGCCATGGCGCGGTTCTCGCGGCCGGGCAGCACGCGATAGGTTCGTTCCACCATGGGGATGAGGTCGGTGAACATCATCTCCGTAAAGGTGGCGCCCCAGTTCGCTTGAAATCCGCCGCGGCCTCCTCCGGGCGCCCCCCGTCCGCCGGCCGGCGCAACGTCCGCCATGGAGGCTCTGGCAATGATGCCTCTCGCCGAATACAGGCCCGCATCCTCGCCCGGCTTCACCGCATTCAGGTTGTCCATGACGATGATCATGGGCTTCGCCTTCTTCTGGGCGATGAGGTTGTCCATGATGAAGTCGACGTGACCCTGCGTGTGCCAGCCCTGCTCGTTTTCACCCCAGCCGTGAAGAAGGTAGAGAACCGGGTAGCGCGTCCGCGGATTCGCGTCGTATTCAGCCGGCGTGTACACGTAGCAGCGGCGCCATTTTCCCGTGACCTTGGAGTAATACCACCGCTGGCTCACCTGGCCGTGCGGCACGTCCTGGGCGGAGTAGTAGGCCGCATCCGCCTGCGGTTCCGGGATTTCAATCCCGCTGTTGTCCCATCCCGAACCGAAGAAGGTGCGCGTCGCCGGGTCGGCAACGACGGCGCCATCTACTACGATGCTGTAATAGTGGAATCCGACCACCTGTGGCGGTATGGTGACCATCCAAAGGCCGTCCGCGCCCCGGGTCATGTCGTGGGCGCCGCCCAACCGGACCTGCACCTTCTGCGCATCCGGCGCGGCGACGCGAAAAGTCACGCGGCGATCCGGATGGACGCAGGGGTAGGGTGCTCCAGGAATGTTGAGCGACGAAGGCTTACACTCGTCCGGTACCTGTCCCCAGCACAACGCGCAGCCGAGTAGCAGTAACGTAAAGATTCTCATAAGTCCTCCCTCTGGTAATGCCTGTCGTGACGCTCGCTCTCTCATCCAGGATCTCTGTTGCGAATCCTGGCCAGCGACGGGTATGCATCAAGAACGTATTGTATCTTCCACGCGTCTCTTGCTGAAAACGCTTTCAAGACGCGGCTCCCACACCGGTCTGGGATACGCTATCACGCAAGCCCGGCGTGGCCTAGGTTTAGTACGGTGTCCGCGCGGTCAACACTAATGGAATCTTTCTGTTACGGTTGATCCCGATGGCCTGGTGCGGCGTTCGATGAACCGTTAGCCGGGGCAGTTAGGTACCCCGCTCGACCGGGAAAAAAGGGTGTGATATGATTCGCGGGGATTACAGGATGTGCGAAAGCGAAGGGACGGAACTCGGCGAATCGCGCGAGCAGGCCGTCCGGGCGGAACTCAAGCGCTTGATGGAGAGCGCTGCGTTTCGCAGCAGCAAACGATGTAGGGAATTCCTCGAGTACATCGTCGAGCACACAGTGAAGGGACCCAGCGGTGCTCTCAAGGAACGCTCGATCGGAGTGAACCTCTTTCAGCTCACGCCGGATTTCGATACCGGTCAGCACACAGTTGTCCGCGTCACCGCGAATGAAGTGCGGAAGAGGCTCGCTCAATACCACCTGGCCGAAGAGGGGTCGTATCATCCGGTCAGAATCGAACTGCCCCCGGGGTCCTACAGCGCCGAATTTCGTTGGCAGAGGCCTGCTGCCGAGGTCAGGGCGGCGAGGACGCCGACACCGGGGGTACCTGCACCGGAAGCGCCAGCTCTGGTCCGCCCGTGGCTTACTCGCCGGGTGATTGGCTGCTCCGCGGCCCTTCTGGCAATCGCCGGCGCCTTTGGCGTGTGGCATTCGCGCGCGGATAAGCCCGTCTCTGTTAGCGCCAAGTCCACCCTGGCTGCCGGCGCCGTTGCCACACCATCGCCGGGCGGCGGGGATCTGCGGATGATCGCGGGCTCCAGCGATCCCTACGTCGACCGCAGCGGGCGGACATGGGGCCCGGATCGCTTCTATTCCGGCGGTTCTGTGCTCGTCCGTCCGTCCGAGAGAATCCTTCGAACACTGGATCCGGACATTTACCGGCACATCCGGGCCGGCGAATTTCGGTATGACATTCCGTTGGCCCCGGGCTCTTATGAACTGCACCTTCATTTCGCCGAGACAGGTTTGGCCGATTTCATTAGCGCGGAATCCAGCGGAGAGGGGCAGCGGCTTTTTCGGGTCACAGCCAATGGCAAACGGATCCTGGATCTTTTCGACGTAGTTGCTGATGCCGCGGGAGCCAACACTTCGGATGAGCGGGTCTTCAGGGACATCTCGCCTGCTGATGACGGTTTCCTGCACCTGAGTTTTGCCTCGGTGAGAGGCGCGGCGATGCTGAGTGGAATCGAGGTGCTGCCAGTGAGCGCCGGGAAGGTCCGGCCGGTTCGAATCCGAGCGGGCTGGACCTCCTCGTGGCAGGATTCCGCAGGACGACAATGGCAGGCCGACTCCCATTTCATGGGAGGAAACGCGCTGGTCCGCACGACGAATCCGGCTGACGTAAGCAACTCCATCCTGCCGGATATGGCTCTCTACGCCAGCGAGCGGTGGGGGAATTTTTCCTACGCAGTGCCCGTGGCGGAGGGCCGGTACCGGGTGACGTTAAGATTCTGCGAGGGGCACTACGGAAAACACAATACCGGGATCGGCGGGATTGGAAGTCGCGTCTTTGACGTGTATTGTAACGGCGTGGCCCTCCTGAGGAATTTCGACATCTCTAAGGAGGCGGGTGGAGAGGGCCGGCCCCTGAACCGCACCTTTTCGGGGATTCGACCCACCGCCCAAGGCAAGATCGCCCTCAGTTTCGTTCCGATCAAGGGAATGGCCTGTGTGAATGGAATAGAAGTTGTGGAGGATTCGAGATAAGGCGCAACGTGCCCCCACGTAATTCTCCCGGTTTTGGTGCCTACCACTCGACGACGGACCCGTCCGGAGCGAAGACGCGCGCCATGGGTCTCGACCCGCCGAACGGGTATTTGTTGAGCGCCTCTTCAGTCAGGTCGAAGCCTAATCCCGGTTTCTCCGGGAGCGGATACTTGCCGTTCACCATGCGCATGGCCGGGAAGCCGAACCATTCGAGCCAGATCTTGTCACGCGGCTGCGGGACAACGTTGCCGCAGCACTCCTGAATCAGGAAATTCGGTATGGCCGAGTCCAGATGCAGCGAGGCCAGCAATCCGATCGGGCCTTCGCAGCCGTGCGGGGCCATCGAGATCCCGGCGGCGTCCGCCATGGCCGCCACTTTTGAGAGCGCCGTAATGCCTCCCACGTGATTCATATCGGTCTGGATGATGTCTACGACGCCCATCTCGATCAACTCCCGAACGCCATAAGACGCCACCAGCCGTTCGCCGGTCGCGATCGGCGTCGTGGAGCGCCGCGCAATACGCGCCATGGCCTTCACGTTTTCGGGCGGGCACGGTTCCTCCACCCACAGCAGGTTCAGGGGCTCGACTTCCTTGACAATGATGGACGCCACGCTCGGGCTGGTCTTGGCGTGAAAGTCGACGGCGATGTCGATATCCGGGCCCAGCCCTTCCCGCAGCATCTGGATATGCCGGATCGCAGCGTCAATCTTCTCGTTCGTCTCAATCCACTCGTAATAGCTCGGGAGGCCGCCCTTGAAGCACGTAATCCCCTGGCTCTTGGCCGTCTCCCGAAGCTTGCGTAATTCTTCCAGATTCCTGCCGCTGGCTATGTAATAGCCTCGCACGCCGTCCGGATCGTTTGGTCCGCCCAGCAGCTTGTACACGGGTACTCCCAGGATCTTTCCCCGCAGATCCCACAGCGCCTGGTCGATACCGGATATCGCCGAACCGATGACCGGGCCGGCGCGGTAGAAGCTGTGCACATACATCGACTGCCAGTGGTGCTCCACGAGCATCGGGTCTGCCCCGATCAGGAAGTCGCGGAAATCGTTGATGCAGGCCATCACCGCACCTGCTTTGCCTTCCAAGGTGCCTTCCCCCCAGCCCACGAGGCCTGCATCCGTCTCCAGTTTGACGAAGACATACGGCCTGTCCGAGTTCGGCGAAATAGAGACCCCGAACACCTTGACATTCGTGATCTTCACCTTGGAGCCGAGGCCCTGGAACGCGCTCGCGCCGGCCGGCGCCATCTGCGGCACAAATGCGCAGCCGCACATCGAAGCGGGTACGGCCCGGCCGGTCTCCCCGGCCATCGAACCTGCCGTCAGCATGGCGGCAGCGCCCCCTAAGAACTGTCGACGTCTCATGCGGTTCGCTCCTTGTACTCCTGCAAAGCCTTTTCGTCTACCGTAACGCCCAGGCCCGGCGCAGTAGGCAGTACCGCATAGCCCTCCCGCACCACTTCGACCGCGCCCGCCACGGCCGCGCGCATCTGCCGGTCCTGGTCCGCCGCCGGAAACGGGATCTGCTGGATGAAGAAATTCGGCAGGCTCGCCGCCAAATGCAGCGCCGCGGCCGAAGCCACCGGGCCGCCGTTATGATACGGTGCCACCGCCACGTAGTATGGTTCCGCGATGGCCGCCATCTGGCGGATCCGCGAGATCCCGTTCAGCGCGATGTCGGGACGCAGAATGTCGATGGCGTCCGCCCGTAGCAGGTCCTGAAATGCCGCAGGCTGCTGGATGAAGCGTCCCCATCCTATGGGTGTCACGTTTTCGGATGCGATCTTTTTCAACGCATCCAGGTTGGCAGCTTCGCAAGGCTCGTCCAGCCACAGGAGGTGGAACCGCTCGAAGGCCGTGGCGAGGCTGGCAGCGTCGCCAGGCACCAGCGAGGCCGCGCCATCCAGCACGAAATCCGTGCCGGGCCCCGCGGCCTGCCGCACCGCGTCGAGCCGTTTCCTCGTGGTCAGAACGAACGCTTGCCCCTGGTTCCTCGCCTCCGGGGGAGGCACTCGCACCAGGAATGCCTTGAAGCCCGCTTTCCTCGCTCGCGCCGCGGAATCCGCCAGTTCCGCATCCGTAGATCCTTCCAGGGGAGCAAGCGCCCGGCACTTATTGCGGGTGGGGCCGCCTAGCACCTGATAGACCGGCGCCTCCAGAGATCGGCCTACCACGTCGAGCATGGCCATGTTGAGCGCGGACACAATTGCCTGCGGTGAGCCCTTGAGCTGATGCCTGACGGTTTCGAACTGGGTCGCCTCCTTGCCCCGCACCGTCTCCTGAATCCGTGCCAGATCTGCGGAAGCGGCGCCGGCGCATTCTCCGTACCCTTCCAATCCGCCGCGGGTCTGGAGTTTGACGATGGTGTAGGAGCGGCCCGATACAGGTTCGCGCAGCGGATAGCTTTGGAGAGCCGCGATCTCGAGTCGCGAACCTGGCCTGCCAGGCATCGCCGCCTGAGCGGCGGCGGATATCTGCCCGGATATTCGGTCGAGCAGCTTCTGCCTCCGCCGAGTTGTTGTCGCGTTCATTGAATCTCCTCTCCACAAACCAGAAAATAAACTTCAGGGCAACCTGAATCTGCCGCCCCGGCGGTGCCGTAGCGAAATTCTTCCCCGTCATGTGGCCCCGTGGCAAGGGAGTTCATGGCGCGCGGCCCGTCAAAACATTGCGGCCCACATCGCCACATTATACGGCTGCGGAGCGGTGAGCGCCCCGAAGGTGAACCACGGGGTCAGGCGCTTCGCCCTTGAGCAAGCCATGGTGGTCTCGCGGGGTTGACATCTCGAACTTGACACGCGACGGGTATCGCCGTGTAAGCTAAGAATTCTTGGTATGGGACGCAAGGCGCAAAAGAACGATTCGTTGCCCGGTTCACTGGACATGTTAATTCTGCGGACGCTGTCGCTGCGCGACCTCCATGGATACGGCATCGTCCAGTTCATTCAACAATCGTCCGACAATGAGCTCCTCGTCGAGGAGGGCTCGCTGTACCCCGCTCTTCAGCGGCTGGAGCTGAACGGCTGGATCGACGGGATCTGGGGCGTGACGTCGAACAATCGGCGGGCGAGGATCTACAAGATCACGGCGGCCGGCCGCAAGCAGTTGGCCGTTGAGACCCGGAAGTACGCGAAACTCACGCTGGCGATCGCCCGTGTGATGGGAGCGGAGTGACGGACATGTGGATACGACGGCTGCGGTATTGGATGGAGAGCGCCCGGCGCAGCGAGGCGCTGCGCGAGGAAATCGAACTCCACCTTGCGGAAAAAGCCGCGGAACTGCACGCAGACGGTATGACGCCGGAGTGCGCCCTGGCTGAAGCGCGACGGCGCTTTGGCAACGTCGCCCTGAAGCACGAAGAGTCACGGGAGATTTGGATGACACGGTTTTTGTCGGAACTCGGCCAGGATATCCGCTATGGTTTTCGCACCATGGCCGCCAACAAAACATTCAGCACCCTGGCGGTCTTGTCGCTGGCGCTTGGCATCGGGGCCAATACGGCGATCTATAGCTTGATGGAGTCGATTCTGATGCGCTCGCTCCCGGTCGCCGATCCAGAATCGCTGGTGGTCTTGAATTGGCACAGCCGGCCGCCCCAGAACGCCGGCGGGGAATGGGATCACGTCGTGCACGGGTTGCAAGGCCTTTTCTGGCCGGGCGACAAGGGCTCGCTGGTCACCGGGATCTTCCCGTACGGCGCGTTCGAGACGCTGCGCAAGGAGAATCCCGTCTTCTCCACACTCTTCGGATATTTCAACGGACACGACCGTACCCTGGCCGTCCGCGGGCAGGCCATGAGCGCCGGCACGGAGTACGTCACTGGCGAGTATTTCCGCGGCCTGGGAGTGTCGCCGGCCGCGGGACGTCTGATCGACCCCGAAGACGACCGTCCAGGCGCGGCGCCGTTCGCCGTAATCAGTTTTGCTACCAGCCAAAATCGCTTTGGCGGACCGCCGAATGCGATTGGACAACCGATTCTCGTCGATAACGTGCCCTTCACGGTGATCGGCGTGGCGCCGCCGGAATTCTCCGGAGTCGACCCGGCCGCATCGCCGGACCTCTACCTTCCGTTGCACACGAACCTGCTCGTGGACGGTGCCCGAGCGGCTCGCATGTATCCCGACGGAAACTTCTACTGGATCGAAATGATGGGCCGCCTGCGTCCCGGCGTAAGCATGGCCCAGGCACAGGCAGTGCTGGCTCCCCGGTTTCATCAATGGGTTGCCACCACGGCGACGACCGACGGTGAGCGTGCCAAACTGCCCGCGCTGACGCTGAATCCCGGCGCCGCCGGTCTGGGCAGCTTGCGCCGCGAGTATTCCAAGCCTCTGTACGTGCTCCTGGCGATGGTGGGACTGATCCTGGCGATCACGTGCGCGAACATCGCCAATCTGCTGCTGGCAAGGGCCGCCGCGCGACGCCGCGAGATGGCTGTCCGGCTCAGCCTGGGAGCGGGGCGGTTCCGCGTCGTGCGGCAGTTGCTTACCGAGAGCGTGATGCTGGCATCGCTCGGCGGAGCATTCGGGGTGCTGTTTGCGAACTGGGGCGTGCGATCGCTGACGTTTCTGTTCTCCAACAGACGGGGGAACTTTACGCTGCACGCGGAATTGAACTGGCACGTGCTGGCGGTGACGGCGGCGCTCTCGGTGGTTTGCGGCCTGCTATTTGGGCTCGCTCCGGCGATTCAGTCGACGCGCCCGGACGTCATGCCCACGTTAAAGGATGGCCGCGGCGGCGGACCGCGCCGGCGCGCGCAGAATGTTCTGGTGGTTGCCCAAATTGCGATGTCTTTTGGCATCCTGGTCGCCGCGGGTCTGTTTGTCCGGACGCTCGACAAGCTGCACTCCATCCCATTGGGATACTCCCGCGAGAACATCCTTCTGTTCACGTTGAATGCGCGCCAGGCCGGGCATCCCGAATCGGAGATCGCCACTTTTTACGAGAACCTGCGCAAGCGCTTCGAATCGATCCCGGGAGTGAGCAGCGCGACGCTTTCGCAATCCTCGATCATCAGCGCCGGCGTGGCCGGGGGGGCATACCGGGGAGCAATGAAGATTGGCGCCGCTACCATCGAAGGCGCAGGCGTCATGGCCGCCGCACCGCGTTTCCTCACGACGATGCAGATTCCGATCCTGGCCGGGCGTGAGATTGACGCCCGCGACCAACCGGGCTCCATGCCGGTTGCCGTAATCAGCGAGCGGCTGGCGCGGACTTACTTCGGGAACGAGAATCCTTTGGGCCGGCGCATCACGTTCGTGGACGACGTGCGCGATCTCGAAATCGTCGGCGTGTCGGGTAACGTGCGGTACGGGAGCCTGAAACAGGGGAGTCCCATGACCGTGTTCGTGGCGGCCAGCCAGTTTTCCTCGGACCGGGTGACCTACGCGCTGCGCACCGCGGGTGATCCGCTGAGGTATGTCCAGAGTGTGCGTGAGATCGTGCGGGAGGCGGATTCCCGCATTCCCGTCACCAACGTGCTCACACAGGCTGCGGAAATCGATCGGACGATCAGCCGCGAAATCATGTTCGCGAAATTGTGTACGGGTTTCGCGGTTCTCGCTCTCCTCATGGCATGCGTGGGGCTCTACGGAACGATGTCCTACAGCGTCGCGCGGCAGACTGGCGAGATCGGAATCCGTATGGCTCTGGGCGCGCAACGCGGCGCCGTGGTATGGATGGTTCTGCGCCGCGTTCTACTACTGGCGATGGTGGGACTCGCGATCAGCGTGCCTGCCGCGTTAATCGCGTCCCGGCTTGTCAAGTCGCTTCTGTTCGATACCCAGCCCAATGATCCGGGAACCCTGGCGCTGGCCGGCGTCGTCCTCCTAAGCGCCGCGATTCTCGCCGGCTATGCGCCGGCGCGGCGAGCGTCACGAATTGATCCGCTGGCGGCTCTGCGGCATGAGTAGTCCTGTCTCGAGTTGAGGAAGTTCCGCGCATGCAATTGACCGCGAATTGACGTAAGGTCTCCTGAAGCGCTGTTATGGTGTGATGATGCGCTGGATTTCGGCCTTGATCATTCCCTTCTCTTTGGCTGCCCAGTCCCATGAGTATGACGCGCTGCAGAAGCGATTGGCGCGCGGGTGGAACACATGGGACGTTAACAGCGTGACGGAGCAGGTGCTTCTTCCGGAAGGGTTCACCATACGGGTCGGGCTCAAGCACAACTCCAGCCTGAACTCGGACGCATTCCTGTCCGATGCGCTGATCGGGCGTCAGGGGCAGGGGGTTGAAAAGGTCTTTCCGGGACCGCACACCTGGAACGGCTCTTTCACGGAATTGCGCCTTTCATGGCGTGACATTAGTCTGGTGCTGCAGACCGCGCATGATGGCGATGACCTCGTCATGCTGGCCACTCCCGCGGGCGCCAAACAGGTAGTGCCCCCTGATTTGGTCTTTTCCACCGGCGTGCTGTGGAACCGTCCGGGCTACGTTTCGCGGACCGGGCAAGTGATTGAGTTTCGCGGCCCGGCCCGGCAGGTCCGCGTGTACGTGACTGCGAAGGACGCGCCTCTTCCTTCGGCGCCCGTCGCCGGCCCCTTCTTTGCCGCGGCGTTGGTGGAGCCTGTCGGCCTCAGCACCGGGCGGCCGCGGACGGTGGAACAGATTCGTGCCGTGCTGGCGCGCGAGCGGCCTGCGGGAACTTCCGTTGCCCAGGCGATCGAGACCGTTCTCGGGTGGGACACGATCTACGAACCTACGAAGTCTCGCGTCGTCTCGCCGGTGAGTCGCGTGTGGTCCACGGGCTGGGGCGGTTACGTTCTGTTCGACTGGGACACATTCTTCGCCGCGTCGATGGCGGCTGTCGGGGACCGGGATCTGGCTTACGCCGACGCATTGGAAACCTTGCGGGAGGAGACCGCCGAGGGGTTCGTTCCAAACTACGCGCGCGCAGGCGGCTGGAAGAGCTTCGATCGCTCCGAGCCTCCCGTCGGCGCCATCACCGTCCTCAACCTCTATCGGCAATTCAGGGACCGATGGTTCGTGCGCGACGCCTTCGATCCCTTGCTGCGCTGGAACCGCTGGTGGGCGGCACATCGTAGCGCCGGGAGCTATCTGGTTTGGGGGACCGATCCTGAGAACCCGCCGGGGAACCCGGATGACCGATCGGTTGGCACCCTGCAGGCCGCCAAGTTCGAATCGGGTCTGGACAACAGCCCCATGTACGACGATGCTCCTTTCGATCCGAAGTCGCACCGCATGCTCCTGGCAGATGTTGGCCTGATGGCACTCTACGTCGCGGATTGCGACGCGCTTGCCGAAATTGCCGACGAGCTGGGCAAGGCCGCGGAAGCAAGGGAACTCCGCGCGCGCGGGGAGACCTACCGCGCCGCTCTTCGCACGCTGTGGGACGAGAGAACCGGGATGTTTCTGAACAAGAATCTCGCGACCGGCGCACTCAGCCCGCGTCTGTCGCCCACGAATTTCTATCCGTTGCTGGCCAAAGCAGCTACGCCGGACCAGGCCGCGCGCATGGTTAGGGAACATCTGCTGAACCCGGCCGAGTTCTGGGGTGACTGGCCGCTTCCCTCTATCGCGCGGTCAGACCCGGCATTCCGCGACCAGAACTACTGGCGCGGGCGCGTGTGGGGACCAATGAACTTTCTGGTGTACCTCGGCCTTCTGAATTACGATCAGCCGGGAGCGCGCAGACAGCTTGCCGAGCGCTCGCTTGCGCTCTTCGAGAAGGAATGGAAGCAGAACGGACACGTGCACGAAAACTACAACGCAATAACGGGAGAAGGCGACGACGTGAGCAGCAGTGACCGGTTTTATCATTGGGGAGCGCTGCTCGGCCTGGTCAGCTACATGGAGAACAACCGCCGCTGATCGCCCCGCGCCGTTTCAATCTGTACCTGCTCGGAGCCTTTGCCGCCTCTGCGCTTCTCCTGGCGCTGATTGGGATCTACGGCGTGGTTGCGTACGCCGTAGCGCAGCGGACCCAGGAGATCGGCGTGCGCATGGCGCTGGGCGCGCAACGCAGCCAGGTGAGCTGATCACTCCCACCGTGTCCTGATATTTCGGTCATGCAGGATCGCAGGAAGACGGCTGGGTGTATACTGAGCACGGTCCGGGGTCCGAAATGGAAATTCCGATAATCAGGTTCCCATCCATGCCTGCTCACAACGGCGGTCATAGCCGGCGTGATTTGTTCTACCTGGCCGGGACCATCGCGGCCGGGACCACTTGCGGGCAAAATCGGGCAAAGGCCGTGGAGCCTGAGTCCCCACAGATCGGCATCCTGCTCGCCACCACGTTCACCACGGGGACGCTCGAAGAGCGGCTGGATGCGGCCAGGGCCTGTGGGCTGGCCTGTGTGCAGATGAGCATGGCATGCGCCGGTCTGCCGGAGATGCCCGATCAGATTCCCGCGGAACTGCCCGAGCGGATCCGCCGCGAAGCGTCGGCTCGCGGGATCGCCATTGCCAGCGTGACCGGCACCTTCAATATGACTCACCCGGATGTCGAACACCGGCGGATGGGGCTGCGGCGGCTACGGGTCCTGGCCGAGGCATGCCCGCAGATGGGCACCTCCTTCATTCATATCTGCACCGGCACGCGCGACCCGAACAACATGTGGCGGCGTCATCCGGACAACGACTCGCCGGAGGCGTGGCGGGATATGGCCGCCTGCGTCCGCGAGGCGACCGGCATCGCCCGGCAGGCGAACGTCGTCCTGGCCTTCGAGCCCGAAATGAGCAATGTGGTGGGCTCAGCCCGGAAAGCCCGCCGCCTTCTGGATGAGATCGGCTCTCCGCACCTGAGGGTCACGATCGATCCGGCCAATCTCTTTCACGCGGGTGAACTGCCCCGCATGAAGGAGATTCTCGATGAGGCTTTCGCACTGGTGGGCAGGGACATCGTGCTGGCCCACGCCAAGGATCTCGACCACGACGGAGAAGCAGGACACAAGGCCGCCGGCCAAGGAGTGCTCGACTACGAGCGGTACCTGCGCTTGTTGCGCAAGTATCATTTCCAAGGCCCGCTCCTGCTTCACGGATTGACCCCAGGACAGGTGCCGGGCTGCATGGCTTTCTTGCGCGCGAAGATGGCCGCATCGCTCCATCCAACAGCCTGACCAGCGGGAGTTTCCGGGCGGCCGGGGCGTCGGGGATGGAGCGGCGCTGTGCCGGATGTAGCTCGGGGATATAATTACGTCTTTCAGTGAGAGACATCCGCATATGAAAATGAAGGCACTCGGAATCGGTGTGGTATTGATAGCCGTGGCGTGGATCGGCTCCGCGAGTTTCGCGCAGCAGCCAGCTACCGGCGCGAGACCTGCGACTTGCGCGCCGGAGGGATTCAGTGGGGGGTTCAGCCGCGGCTGTCCGCAAAGGCAGTTTGCGAATCCCGCTGACATCTCGGCCATGATGGCCGCGCTGCCGGACAAACCCTACGCCACGCCCCAGAGCCTGCGCCGGGTCCTGGTTCTCGCCCGTGCGGTCGGTTGGGTCCACACTTCCATTCCCCTGGCGGCGAAGATGGTGGAATACCTGGGAGACAAGACCGGCGCCTGGATGACGACCATCACCTACGACGCGGCCGCCATCACGCCTGAAAACCTGAAGCAGTATGACGCCATCTTCCTTGACAGCACCACAGGCGCGTTCCTGGATGACCCGAATGACAAGGCGGTCACGGACCTTCGCCGGCAGGCGCTGCTGGACTTTGTCAAGGACGGCAAGGGTTTGGCCGGAATCCATGCCGCTACCGACAGCTACCACACCAATGGTCCTGCGCCGGATGGCACATGGCCCGAGTTCAACCAGATGATCGGCGGATTTTTCAAATTCCACTGGGTCTACCCGACCCTCATCCCCGTGAAGGTGGACGATCCGCATAGTCCCCTCACCGCCATGTTCCCGCCCCGGGGCTTCGAGATGGTCGATGAGACCTACACGTTTGCACAGGATTCATTCAGCCGGAAGCGGGTTCACGTCCTCACCAGCATCAACTATGCCAAGATGAGCGCGGAAGACAAGGCCAAAGAGCCGGCCGCCACCAGGCGTACGGATGGCGACTACGCGTTGAGCTATATTCAGCGCGTGGGCAATGGCCGCGTGTTCTACGAAGCGCACGGTCACGATGAGAAGGTGTACTTCCAGCGCCCCTTTGTCGCCCACATGCTGGCGGGGATTCAATACGCTCTTGGCGATCTCAAAGCCGACGACAGTCCGAGTGAAAGGTAGAGCTGCCACCGCCTCCGGGGCTTGCTCCATGATTCGGGCTGTCCGAAACTCCTGCGTTTGCCTCTTGTGACTGGCGGTGATTCCTCAGTCCACTTCCCGAGGACGCATTTGTCCGCTTCGCAGATAACGGTTATGCCAGCCCAGCGATTCAGCCAGCAGGTGCGGCGTGTGCTTCCCATACGACAGGCGCTCCGCCCGGCCCAGATAGTCGAGCAGCAAAGGCTTGTAGTCCGGATTGGAGCACTTCTCGATGATGAGATGCGCACGCTGACGCGGCGATAGTCCGCGCAGATCGGCCAACCCGCATTCCGTCACAATGACCTGCACATCATGCTCAGTGTGGTCCACGTGCGACACCATGGGTACGATGGTCGAAATGTTCCCGCTCTGCGCGGTTGAGGGAGCCATAAAGATCGAGAGGTATCCGTTGCGCGCGAAATCACCGGAGCCGCCGATGCCGTTCTGGATGCGCGATCCCATCACATGCGTGGAGTTCACGTTGCCGTATATGTCGGCTTCGATCATCCCGTTCATGGCGATTACGCCGAGGCGGCGAATGAGCTCGGGATGATTGGAGATTTCCTGCGGGCGCAGAATAATGCGGTCCCGATAGCTCGGCATATTGGCGTTCACTTCAGTCAGCATCTCGGGACTGAGGGAGAATGCGGTGGCCGAGGCCGACGTCAGCTTGCCTGACTTCAGCAGGCGAACCATGCCGTCTTGAATGACTTCCGTGTAGGCGGTCAGCCCTTCAAAGGGGCCTTCCTCAAGCCCGAACAAGACCGCGTTGGCAATGTTGCCGACGCCCGATTGCAGCGGGAGCAGATTCGCAGGCATACGGCCCTTCTGAACTTCCCAAGTGAGGAATTCCAGGATGTGACCGGCGATGCGCCTGGAAGCTTGATCGGGCAGTTTGAAGGCGCTATTGCGGTCGGGAGAATCCGTGGGCACGATGGCCACGACCTTATCGGGGGGAACTTCGAGGTAGGGGGTGCCGATGCGCTGGCCGGGACGCACCAGGGGAATCGGCGCGCGATTCGGCGGCGGCTGCAGACCGTAGTAGATGTCATGCATGCCCTCCAACGCGGCAGGCTGCCAGGAGTTCACCTCAAGGATCACGCGCTCCGCTTGATCAATCCAAGTCTTGTTGTTGCCGATCGACGAACTCGGCACGACTCGTCCGTCCTCCAGCACAGCAGTGACCTCGATCAGCGCGACATCGAGCTTCCCCAGAAATCCATACTCAACGAACTGGGCGACATGGCTGAGGTGAATATCCATGTAGTCCATTTCGCCCGCGTTGATACGCTTGCGAGTTTCGGGGTCCGATTGATAGGGAAGACGCAGATGGATGCCTCCCGCCATAGCCAGCGCGCCGTCGAGTTCGGGACCGGTGGAAGCACCGGTGAAGACGCTGACCTGAAACTTCTGGCCCCGGAAATTAGCGTCGGCAATGCGGCGGGCGAGTGCGATCGGAACGGCCTTGGGATAACCAGACCCGGTGAAGCCGCTCATGCCGACCTGTTCGCCGGACCGAATCAGCGCCGCGGCTTCGTCGGCGCTCATGATCTTCCGCTCCAGACTGGAGTTCAGTACACGCTTGGTGCTTGGTGGGCCCATAGCCGTGGACGACGCCTTTCCAATATCAGTGATCGATTTACTGTAGCAGTAGCCGGGCCGGGAAGTCCGCTTGCCACCGCCCCAACTCCCAGGGCCCAGACGCATGTAAGGCGACAGGCGAGCCCATCCGCAACTCGTCGCAGCGTGATTCCGGCGTCCTCGAAAAAGGGCTAGAATGATTCGAACGCTGACGGCCGGAGAGAGGCTATGAAACGGGTCGTGAAGCTTGAAGCGACCACTATGAGAGCGACAAGAGTGCGAAACAAAGACCGCAACCAAAAGGACGTGTCACCAGAACAACGTCAAGAACTACTCAGGGCATTGAAGGCCCGTTTTGAGAAAAACATGAAGCGCCATCAAGGTCTTGAATGGGCACAAGTACAGGCAAAGCTGGAAGCTCATGCTGAAAAACTGTGGGCGCTCCGTGAAATGGAAAGAACCGGCGGCGAACCGGACGTTATCGGCAAGGATCAGAAGACGGGCGAATACACTTTTTGTGATTGTTCAGCGGAAAGTCCTAAAGGCCGCAGAAGCCTTTGCTACGACCGTGAGGCGCTGGAGTCAAGGAAGGAGCATAAACCAGGAGATAGCGCTATGAATATGGCCGCTGCGATGGGCATTGAGCTCCTGACGGAAGAGCAATATCGAGAGCTGCAGAAACTCGGAAAGTTCGACACGAAAACATCGAGCTGGGTGAAAACACCTTCCGATATCAGAAGTCTCGGCGGCGCCCTCTTTTGCGATCGCCGCTACGACACCGTTTTCGTGTATCACAACGGCGCGGAAAGTTACTTTGCCGGCAGGGCGTTCCGCGGCTCGCTAAGGGTCTGAAATCCTCCAGCGCAAGCTAGGGCATGCCGGCTCCGGGTACCCGGGTCGGCGGCAGGCGGCTAATTGCTCCGCAGTGAGGCCATGGGGTCGCACTTGGTGGCGCGACGGGCTGGAAAGTAGCTGGCGAGCGCCGCAACCAGACCGAGAAATACGGCGGCTCCCGCAAACGTTAATGGGTCCGTCACACTCACGCCTACCAGCATGTCGCCCAGTGCGCCCGCCGCGGCAAGCGCCATTACCACTCCCGCGAGAACGCCGGGCGCCATCATGACCAGGGCCTCCCGCAGTATCTGCCAGAGCACCTGGCGGGGCTGCGCTCCCAGCGCCATCCGAATTCCCAACTCCTGCGTGCGCTGAGTGACGGTGCAACTCATCACACTGTACAGCCCGATCGCCGCCATCAGCAACGATAGAGCGCCGACTACGCTCAGCAAGCTGGCCCCCACGTTCAGATTGCTCAGCGAACCGGCATTGGCGTCCGATAACAACCGCGTAGTGAATTTCGCGTCCTGATTGAGCGCCAGGGCTTCCCGCTGCAACACCGGCGTCATGCGCAGCGGGTCGCCGGCGGTCTTGACGAAGACCGAGAAATTCAGCCCCGGATAGAACCACTGGCGGAACGGAATGTAAAAGAACGGCAGCGGCCCTTCGGTGGGCGTGTGATACTTGCTGTCCCTGACCAGTCCTACAACTGTGGCCGAGTTGCCTTCCAACCTTACCTTGTGACCGATGGGATCGGACCCGTGGAAGAAGCGCCGCGCGAACGTCTCATTGACGATGATGACCATAGGCGCGTCCACGGAGTCGCTCTCGGTAAAATCGCGCCCTTCGAGCATCGCAATGCCCAAGAGTTTGAAATACCCGGGCGGAACGGTGGCGCGATGAATCATCATCTGCTCATTCGGGGCGGGGACGTAACCCGGGATTTCCAGTTTGTGCCATGGAGTCAAACCTCCACCACTGGGCGTAGACATGGGCACTACATCCGAGTAGGTCACCCCGATTACGCCGGGCTTCGCCTCCATGCGGCCGCGCAACTCGCGGCAAAACCGCCACTGCTCGGGGGCCGAGTAGCCGGCGTACGAGAGATAGAACTGCGATACCGAAACGTTGGTCCGATCGAATCCAGGCTGGATGGCGCTGGCATTCCTGAAGCTCCGCCACAGAAGTCCGGCCCCAATCAGCGCGACGATGGCGAGGCCCATTTCCCCGGCCACCAAGAAACGGCGCAGCCGGTGCGATTTCCTGCCCGATCCGCCGCCCCGGCCGCCCTCCTTCAGGGTCTCATCCAGGTTCGAGTGAGCCGCCATGGCCGCCGGCGCGAGACCCGAAATCACCGTCGTCAGGAGCGTGAGCGCCACGGTGAACGCAAGCGTGGCCATGTCGATCCCGCCGCCCAGATCGAGCGGGACGTCCTGGACGGTAACCAGCATGGCCAACGTCCGTCCCATACCCATCGCCAGAAACACTCCGGCCAATGCGCCGGCGGTGGCCAAAACCAAGGTCTCAATAAGCAACTGCCGGGTCACCTGGACGGGACGCGCGCCCAGCGCCAAGCGTATGCCGAGCTCCTTTTGCCGTGAAACAGCGCGCGCCAGCAGCAGGTTGGCGACGTTCGCGCACGCGATGAGCAGCAGCAGAATGCAGACCGCCATCAAGGCCCCGAGCGGCTTGCGCAAAATCCCTTGTGTGCCAAGATGACCCTGCCAGAGCGGCGTCAACGTGAGGTCCACCCCGCGGTTCGTCTCCGGATACATTTCTGCAAGACGCCTGCCCAAGGCGGACACTTCCGCCCGCGCCTGCTCCAGCCGGACGCCCGGCTTCAGCCGCACGATCGTGGATGTCTCGTCTCTGGTTGCCCGGTAGTGGAGCGTTCCATTGCCGGTACCCATCGCGGTCGCCAAGGTAACCGGCGCCCAGACATCAAATACCACCCCGGCCAGCGAGCCGCGGAATCCGGGGGGAGCAACTCCGATAATTGTCAGACGGTTCCGGTTCAGCAGGATGTCCTTTCCCAGGACGTTCGGATCGCCATGGAACCGGGTCTGCCAGATCCGGTAGCTGATCACCGCCACCGGGTTCGCCCCCTCCGCCTCGCGTCTCTCATCCGGAGCGAAAGTTCGCCCCAGGATCGGCTTCACCTGGAGGACATCGAAATAGTTTGGCGATACCAGCTCCGCCCAAGCCCGCTGGGCGCTGCCGGGCGGCCCCATGCTCAACGGTGTAAAGCGCCCGAGGGCCACGCCCGAGACAAGCTTCAGGTTGCTCCGATAGTCCAGGTAGTCGAGAACGGATGTGTTGACGAGGTATTCGCCACCGGGAGTGACGGTTTCGATGAGAGCCAGTTCGCGCGCATCTCCAACGCCCGGAAGCGGATTCAGCAGCACCGTGTTGATCCAGCCGAAGACTGTTGTGTTTACTGCAATGCCCAGAGCGAGGGTAAGAACGGCGACGGCCGCAAACCATTTGTCCCGCCGCAAGATTCTGATCGCGAACAGAAGATCCTTCTGGACGGCTGACATCGATTTAATACTAGCAACTCTGATTCCAAAACGAAGCTGTCTCGGGATCCGGGAAATCGCCCCGACCCACCAACATCCGCTCGCACTGCCACAACCACCCGGCCAGTCACTCCTGGCGAGCGCGACTATCGGGTCGACCCTGGTGGCGCGCAGCGCCGGGATCAGGCTTGCGAGCACAGCAACCACAATCAGGAACAGCGATGCTCCCGCTATGCTTACAGGGTCCGCCGGGCTGACCCGGTAGAGCAGGGGCGCAATCTCCGGGGACGCTGCCAGGGCGATGGCGAGCCCGGCGCCAATCCCCAATATGCCAAAGACGGTCGTGGTGGCGGCAATACCGAGCGCCAACGTGAGCACCGCGACCGCTGTCAAGGCCGGGGTCCGGCGGAGCACAGCCGCTGCGTACCGGAGGTCTTCAAAGATGCCTTGCACGTGGTTCCCGGCTCTGAATGCAATTTGTCTTCCGACCGTAAGTGCTGATTCTGCCCAACAGCGAGGGCAAGCAGTTATCATTTCCGGAGCGGAGTGTCCGAAAACGGGACGCCGGCGCGTCAGCGCCCTTAGGGCTTTGCGGACGGCTGCCAGAGCTCAATCTTATTTCCATCCACGTCATAGATCCAGGCAAAGCGACCGTAGGATTCATTCATTCGTTTGGGATCAATCTTTACTCCCTCTTGTTTTAAGCGGTCGAGCAAAGCGTCCAGATCGTCCACGATGTAGTTGACCATGAACGGTGCGTGGCTGGGATCGAAATAGGTAGTGGAGGCGGGGAAAACGGTCCAAACTGTGACGTGTTCCTTCTGCGGGTCGTCGTGTTCGCGCCACGGAAGCATCACGCCTTCGCCTTTGTCAGCGAGTCCAAGATGCTTCGAATACCATTCGCGCATCTGATCGCGATTAGCGGATTTGAAGAAGATACCGCCGATTCCAAGGATGTGCCCGCGCTGCTCCATTTTGACGGGCGGCTTCGACTTTTCAGGTTGCGGAGATTGCACTTCCGTTCCTCCTTTTGAGCAGATCGAGACGAGCAACAGCGAGCCGAGCGCAATTGTGCGCCAGGGCATTCCTTGCATGGGGGGATTATACACGTTTCGATTCGAATGGAGAAAACAGTTCGCTCGAGGTTCACCGCGATTACCATGCTGGGCCCGCAGCAACCGATCGCCCACTACCGCGTCATCTCCTGAAGGCGGCATGGGCGCCGTCTTCAGCGCCAGGCGAATTCAAGCCCGCACGCTCCTCTTTCAGAAACCGGAGGATTCTTTCATTGACCGCCGATGTCTGTGCAAACGTCAAGTCGTGACCGGCGCCCGGAATGATCTGAGCCGTGACCTGAGGTGCCACTCGCTTCAGGCGGCGCACCGCCTTTTCGGCGGAGTAAATGACCTCGTTTTCACCGGCCAGGAACAACGTGGGGGTCCGCAGACTTCTCCATTCGGTATCGGTCAACACGGGCGGAATCGGAGTCCGGTGCCGCTGGATACTCCGCATGTTCAGCGACAACTGCTCGATCGTCGCGTCAATCCATTGCGGATCCGTTCGCGCCATATCCGCAAAGATCCACCGAAAGAACGCTCGCAGGCCCCGTTGTCTGGCGATACCGAGCGCGATCAGGCGCACCCAAAACCCGGCCGGGGGCCGCAGAACGGTCGCACCGGGCGCGAGGAGGACCACCTTCTCCAGGCGCTCTGGAAAATGCAATGCATATTGAGCTGCCAACGCTCCACCGTACGACATGCCGACCAGACTAACCCGCTCCCGTGCATCCAATGCGCCGATGAGTTCGCCCAGCCACGCGATGAGGTCCTGAAGAGTCCGGACCGGCCTGGCGCAAACGCTCCTGCCAAACTCTCCGACCTGGTCAACCGCTACCGTTCGATATTCCCTGGAAAGGGCTTCGATATTCGGCCACCACATGAGCGAAGTCGTCCCCGCGCCGTGCAACAGGACTAGCGCGGGCGCGGCAGGTGGACCGCTTACGCGAACGAAGGTCGCG
Source organism: Bryobacterales bacterium (assembly GCA_963778675.1). Classification (GTDB taxonomy): domain Bacteria; phylum Acidobacteriota; class Terriglobia; order Bryobacterales; family Bryobacteraceae; genus CAWCDJ01. Next base: position 1,333,090 of record CAVZVI010000010.1, on the reverse strand, counting down.
CCGAACGTCGTCGGGATCATGCGCTCTTGCGACTCAATCGGCCATAGCCTGGCGGCCAGGCCATCGAGGTAGCGGAAGCAGCGGTCTCTGGCCTCCGCGGTTCGATAGGGATAATACTCCGCAGTGTTCATCGTCTCGTCCGAGACGGCGGCATTGCCGCTGAAGCGACGAGCGCAAATCGGGGCGCTGCCGCAGTCCGGCCCCAGTTCTTCAGACACCGGGGCGAGCAGACTTGTTTCCCCGGTTTCGCCAGCGGGCAGTTCCAAACAAGCCCTTGGGACTGTTCACTGCAACTCCATGGTCCAGATGTTGCCGCGAAGTTCCTCGAGGCTGTAAACGATGCCCCGATCCGACGCCGAAAGGCCGATCTGCAATGGGTTCGCCCGGAAATTCGTCACCAAAGTGCGGGCACCGGCATGGAAATGCTGGAAAGCAAACGGCGGACCCACCGGAATCTTGCTTTCGGGATCCAGCCGCTGCGCCCAGATGCACCGAAAGCCGTCGCGTTCGGAGATGAAATACAGCAGATTGCCGTCCGGCGACCACGCGGGGACGACGTCCACATCCGTGCCGGCCGTAATCGGGATCCACTTCGATTCGCCTCCCAGCGTTTCGCCTTGCAGCGTTTCCCCTTGCAGCCGGGCGATGAAGATCCGCCGCGTGTAAGGCCCCGTTTCCGCATGGAAGGCTACCCAGCGAGAGTCCGGCGAGAATCTCGCGCTGTGGAGCTTGTACGTCGCGTGCACCGCAATCTCCCTCGTCGACCCCGAAGACACGTCCAGCAGGCCGATGCCCGGTATCCGCGCGCCCGGCTCGAAAAGCAGCCAGCGGCCGTCATGGGACCAGTCGGTGGGGAGACCGCAGTTGCCACAGATCTTACGGGGAGCGCCTCCCCTGGTGCCGGTCAAATAGATCTCCTGATTCGGATCTTCGATGATCCGGTATGCCACCTGCGAGCCATCCGCCGACAGGCACGGGAATCCTTCCTCCGCGCCAGCCGTCGCCGTTAAGGGGACGGTGCGTCCCGTCGCCAGATCCCGGAACCACACGTCTCTTGAACCGGCACGGGTCGAGATAAAAGCGATCTTGCCGCCGTCCAGGGACACCGACGGGCTGAGGTCGAACGGTCCGGCGTCATCCGTAATGCGGCGGGGAGCTTCGAGCAGCCGGCCACGGTTGGAGTCCGCCGGACTCATCCAGATATTGATATTGAGCGAGCCGCTGACGAAGGCAACGCGGTTCCCCCACACGGAGGGCTGCGCCTCCATGGCGGCGCCGAAGGTCAGGCGGCGCGGCACCGACGCAATTCGCCGGTCGGACGTAATCGGGAATTCCCAAAGGTTCTCGCTGTCTCCCAGCCGCGTCGAGAAGATTATGCGTCCCTCGACCCACCCTCCGGGGACGCCGAGAATGTCCGCCGAGAATCCGGCAAGGCGGCGCCCGGGCGCCGGCACCGCGCGCGAGAGTACGTCCGCGGCACCAGTCTTTCTCACCTCACCAGAAGAAAGTCGCAGCACCCACCAATCGTGACCCGCCGATGGCTGATACGGATTCCGCGTCCCGCAGAACAGGACTTCCGAGCCGTCCGGAGACCAGACCGGATAATGGGCGTCGGCGAAATCAGGAACCAGCTCGGTCGGCTCACCGCCCGTGGAGGGCACGGTATAGATCCGGCCCGGCCCCCAGTTCTCGTCCCGCTCCCAATAGACGATCCGCGAGCCGTCCGGCGAGAATCGAGGCCGCCGTCCGCGGGCGGCAATCAGCCTCGCTTGGCCTCCCGCCACCGGGACGATGTATATCCCGCCGCCTCCGCGATCCGACCGGTACACGATATGGCGGCTATCGGGGGAGAACGCCGGTTCATAATCGTTCGCATCGTCATCGGTCAACCGCCTGGCAGCGGAGGCATCGCCTTCCGGCGCAACCCACACGTCGAAGCGGCCCACTCCGCTTCTGTCCGATGCGAAGGCGATCCATTTCCCGTCACGCGAAACTGCCGGGTAGCCGGTAAACCCGGCATCGCTCGTCAGGCGCCGGAGGACGGGCGGGCGCCGGCTCGGGGTTCCCGGTTGCCGGAAGACAAACCAAAGCACCGCTCCACAGAACAAGGCTGCCCCGGCAACCCAAAGCCACCGCCGTTGGTAGGCGCTCGACGGGCGCCGCCGGCGGCGTTGAACCGTCGGAACGTACGCTCCCTTGGGAACGGTGATCAGAATGTCGTCATCTCGGCCTTCCGTAGCATAGTACTTTTCCAGTTTTTCCCTTAACCGGGAGGCCTGAACGCGAACAATGGAATCGAAGCGCGGATCAAAAGAGGGCTTTCGGTCGAAGACCTCTACCGCGAGAAGATATTCCTTAATGGTGTCGGTTTGGCCGGTTTTGATTCGCTCTACCGTGTAGCGGAGAAGGTCCTGCAGCCGGCGAGATTTCGCGAACGTCTGGCTGGCTAGGATTCTCCCCAGCTCCCGATCCAATTCATCGGGCGTGACAAGGTCGCGGTCGGCACGTATGCCGGCAGCGTCCGTCCGGCCCTTACCGGAATCCATACCCGAACGTCCCTTCCCCGGCTGCCGGAAGGCCCCGGAGGGGTCCGTTCGGGTTCCAGCGGAACGTCTTGTTGGTGGTCAGGACCATGTAGCGCCGTATATTGTGTCGCAGAATAACACAGTTGAAAAACCCTTTCAAGACATGAATTTACCGCGTTACTTAACGGTTACATGACCCCTCGTAGCTTGGCCGGCCGGAAGGAACGAGCGCAGTATATCCTTGCGCATAATTAGTTCCAACGGGCTAGCGGAGGCTGTGACTGGGCACGGGTAATCGAAACTTGATCACCTGTTTCGGAGAGTAGGCCACGTACATCCCGGGCAGTCACAGTAGCCCCTGGGGCGCCTTTACACAAGGGTATCGGCAATATGAAAACGGGCATGGATGAACTCTTTCACTCGCAGGTGCAGCCAGGCGCGCGGTGCCCCTTCTACGGATTCGCGTGGCCGGAAGCGAGCCTTCGGTTGCTACATGAGGGTGGAAACCGGTGCGGCCTTGCGCTGGACCGGGTCGAGTCCTGTGCGATGGAAGAGGCGGGGCGGGATGTGGATATGCAAGCATGTCCGATGGCCGACAGATTCGTGCATTTCATACGCGCAGCCGGTCCGGTGATTGCGTTTGTCACGCCCGACCACCCGGAGGGTCTGCCGTACGCCGCCTGGTGGCGTCGCACGATGCTCGAGCCTGGAATTGAGATGACGCCTCAGCCAAGGTCGACTTGCCTCGACCGTGATGCTCGGTCCGCGGATTAGTACCGATCTTCCCGATAGTTTCGTCACCCGCGCAAACCCGCAACCCGATCTTTGGGATCTTTGGGAGGATGCTCGCGCCGGCGCTCTCCTATATACTGTCTGGCGAGCGAGGATGGCGAAACAGGGATTCCAGCTTCACGAATCGATAAAGAGTCCAAAACTATGACATCAAACAGACGCGAATTCTTCCAGGCAATCGGGACGAGCGCATCTGGAATTGCCATTGGTGCAGCGGCAATCTCCACCGGGTGTTCTCAGGCACCCCAAGAAGCGACCGCGGCAGGCCCGGAAGGGCAGATTCTGCTGGTCGGCGACAATATCGCGGTGGCCAACACCGAATATGGAAAGGTTAGGGGGTATGTGCTCCGGGGCATCCATTACTTCCTCGGCATACCCTACGGAGCGGATACGTCCGGGGTAAACCGGTTCATGCCCCCGCAGAAGCCCAAACCATGGACCGATGTTTACCCGGCGCTCTGGTGGGGCAATTCGGCGCCCCAGAACATGGACAACCGCTACGCCAACAAGTACGCTTCGTTCCGGGATCATTGGAACTATGACGACGTAAGCGAGGATTGTCTCCGGATCAACGTCTTCACACCTGCGATCCACGACGGCAAGAAGAGACCTGTGATGTTCTGGATCCACGGCGGCGGGTACACGAACGGAAATGGGATCGAGCAGGACGGTTACAGCGGCGAGAACTTCGCCCGGTTGGGTGACGTGGTTTTCTGCTCCATCAATCACCGACTGGGTCCTCTGGGGTTCTGCAATCTAGCCGGCGTGGGCGGAGAGAAGTTCGCCGCGTCCGGAAACGTCGGCATGCTGGACATTGTGGCGGCTCTCGAATGGGTTCGCGACAACATCGCCAACTTCGGCGGCGACCCGGGGAACGTCACCATCATGGGGCAATCGGGCGGAGGCGCCAAAGTGTGTCTTCTCACGGCGATGCCTTCGGCCAAGGGGTTGTTCCACAAAGCGGTCGTGTTGAGCGGCGCGGCCCGGAAAGCGGGAGACAAGGCTGCTTCCGAGAAGTTAGGCGCCGCGGTGCTGAAAGAGGCGGGGCTCAAACCCAACCAGTTGGACAAGCTGCAGGCCATACCCTGGAAGGACTTCTATGCCATCGCCACCAAAGCACAGCAGGCATTGGCGAAGGAATCGGGGCCCGGAGGCGGCCTGACGCGTGGATTCAGCCCGGTCGTAGACGGCACGATTCTGCCCCAGCATCCCTATGATCCCGAGGCGGCACCCACAGCCGCGAACGTGCCGATGATCATCAGCTCCGTTCAGAACGAGCAGTCGCCCAGTTGGTTCGATTCCTCCCTGGAATCGATCACCCTGGATCAGGTGGTGGAGAAAGTCAAGGTAAGAGCAGGTTTCGGCGCAGGCTTCGGCGACAAAGCGAAGGAAGTCGTCGATTCCTATGTGAAGGCGTTCCCTGGCAGGAAGCCGGTGGAAATCTGGTCGCTGGTGAGCAGTAACCGGCAGAGCGTGGTGGCGCTGGCGGATGTGAAATCCAAGCAGCCCGCCCCGGTCTATGTCGACTGGTTCACCTGGCAGCCTCCTCTGTTCGACAACCGCATGCGCGCGTTCCACTGTGTGGATATCTGTTTCTGGTTCTACAACACGGATCTGATGCTGACGCACACGGGCGGCGGCCCCAGGCCAAAAGCGCTGTCGGCCAAGATGGCCGGCGCTTTGCTGCAATTCATGAAGACCGGCGATCCCAATGGCGTCGGACTTCCCACCTGGCCCAAGTATTCCGCCGCCAAAGGGGAAACGATGGTCCTCGATGATGTCTGCGAGGCGAAAGACGACCCGGACCGGGAAGCCAGAAAAGCGTTGCCGGTAACCTGATCGGAGATCCCGGCGGTACGCCGGAGACGCGGAAGCAGTTCACCTTGCGGCGGAACTGTAACTTCTCGGGCTGCGTACTCCTTTTGCAGCATGTTCCATCGGATTGCTCTCCTGGGGGCGGTGCTCGCTGCAGCCGGCGCCCCGGCCCAAACGGCGATGTTCCGGGGCACCCCCGCCCACTCCGGCGTCTACGACTCGCAAGGGCCGACCGGTTTCTCCTTGAAATGGCGCTTCAAGACCGCGGGCAAGGTGCGATCCTCGCCTGCGGTTGTCGACGGCGCGGTAGTATTCGGCAGCGAAGACGGCCACCTCTACTGTCTGAACGCCGCGGATGGCGCTCTTCGCTGGAAATTCTTCACCGGAGGAGATCTGAGTTCCTCACCGGCCGTGGCCGGCGGGGCAGTATTCTTCACGGGTGGGGACGGCCACATCTATGCTCTCCACGCCGAAACCGGGAAGCCCCGTTGGGTGGTGAAAACCGGCGAGCCGAGGCCCTGGCTTTATGCGAAAGGCAAGATCCAAACCTGGGATTATTGGCTGCCCTCGCCCGTAATTGCCGGCGGCGTGCTCTATTCGGGAGCACTGGACGGACGGGTACGCGCGATGGATCCGAAAACCGGCGCGCTCAAGTGGCAGTTCGATACAGGCGGCACGATCCGGTCCACACCGGCGGTCGCCGCCGGCCTGCTATACGTTGGCGACATGAACGGCCTCCTGCACGCTCTGGATACAGCTACGGGCAAGGAGAAGTGGCGGGCCGAAACCACCCTGGCGGGACTGCCGAGCGGTGAGATTCAATCCTCCCCCGCGGTCGGCGGCGGGATGGTCTTCTTTGGAGCGCGCGACGGGTATCTCCACGCGGTCGACGCCGCTACCGGACAGGAGAAGTGGAAGCTCAGCCACGACGGCTCCTGGGTCAACACCTCGCCGGCCGTCGATGCAGGCGCCGTGTTCTGCGGCAGTTCCGACGGGCGTTTTGTGCAGGCTGTTGACGCCGTGACCGGAAAAGAGAAATGGCGATTCAGCGTCAAGGACCGCGTGTTTTCCTCTCCGGCCGTGGCACAAGGCAAGGTGTACGTCGCCACCCACGGCGCCGATATTGTGGCGCTCGATGCCAGCACCGGTAGACAACTCGGGCAAGTTCAAACCGAAGGCGCGGTGCAGTCCTCGCCCGTACTCGATGGCGGCATTCTCTACATTGGGTCTGACGACAGCGCTCTATATGCTTTCGCCGAGCGGCCCCGGAAGCTCAGGAAAGCCAGCGTGGTGGAAGCAAGGTCGCTCCAGGAGTATGTGGGTGACTACCAGTTCGGCGCCGTGCGGGGAGCAGTCAAGATCGAGAATGGACAGTTGGTGCTCGACCTGGGAGCGATGGGATCGGTGAGTCTCACCCCGATGTCGGCGAGCCGGTTTTTCTGCGAGCCGGCCGACATCGAAATTGAATTCGAGCGGGACAGTACGGGCAGCGTCACCGGGTTTCAATTCCAGCAGGGAGACCAGGAATTCCGCTGGGGCCGGGTGCGCGCATCGGCCGCCCAGTGAGGTCGTCGGTGCAACAGAAAATGCGTCTGTCCCCTTTTTGGAACGATTGGGTCCTTTTCCCGTATATTCTCGTATGAGATTTCCGGCCAATCTCCGTTTTGCCGTCCGCACTCTCGCGAAGTCTCCCAGTTTTGCGCTCATTGCCATCGCTTCGCTCGCCCTGGGCATCGGCGCCAATACCGCGATGTTCAGCTACGTGGATGCGGTGCTGCTCCGCCCGCTGCCCGTTCCGGAGTCGGGCAGGATTGTCGAGGTCGACTCGACTACGCCAGACACGCGGCTGGGGCGGATGTCCTATGCCGATTACGTCGACCTCCGCGATCGCACGAAAACACTCCAGGCTCTGGCCTGTTACGACTTCTTTTTCGCGGGAATCGCCGCGCAGGTGAACCAGGTTCCGAAGTACAGCCTCAATGCCGGCGTCAGTGGGAATTTCTTCAGTGGATTGCGCATCCAGCCGGCTCTCGGGCGCGGGTTCCGCCCAGACGAAGACGCCGTGACGGGCCGGGATCCGGTGGTGGTCATCAGCTACCACGTGTGGGACCGGGAGTTCGCGCGCGACCGTTCGGTCCTGGGACGCAAGATTCGCGTGAACGGCTCCTACTTCACCATCATCGGCGTCGCACCGGAGAACTTCACCGGGCCGCAAGCGTTCGTGAATCCCGACATCTACATACCGATGCATGCCTATCAGTTGGCTGTCCCCGGCGCGAGCGCGGACTATCTCACCTCGCGGAAGAATCGGAGCGCAGTCTTGTTGGGGCGCCTCAAGCCGGGGGTGAGCGTGGCCGAAGCGCAGGCCGAACTTCGGACGATCGGGCGAAGCCTCGCGGCGCAATACCCCGAGACGAACCGCGATCGGACGGTCACGGTGTTGGACTACGTACACGCGCGCTTCGAGAACGATCCGATCGATGCCGCTTTGGCACTCACACTGCTTGGGATCACCGGATTGGTCCTTTTGATCGCCTGCGCCAATGTGGCGAACCTGTTGCTCGGACGCGGAACGGCCCGCGCGAAGGAAATCGCGATTCGCATGGCGATCGGCGCATCGCGAGCCGCACTAGTCCGGCAGCTTCTCACCGAAAGCCTTCTGCTGGCGGCGGTGGGAGGACTGGCGGGAATCGGGCTCGGCTACCTGGGCGTGAGATTCCTGGGGTCGATTCCGATCCCGTCCGATTTCCCCATCTCCCTCGGCACGGAGATGGACATGAGGCTGCTCGTCTTCAGCCTGGTTGTTTCGCTGGCGACGGGCGTGGCGTTTGGACTGGTGCCGGCATTGCGTGCCACACGGGGCGATCTGGCTTCGAGCATCAAAGCCGGGGACAGCGGTCCGTCGCGGATTTCGATCCTGCGGGGGCTGGTGAGCGGCCGGAACGTGCTGGTTACCGCTCAACTCGCATTGTCGGTCATCCTCCTGGTGATTTCGGCCGACTGCATCCGCGGATTTCAGGCGGCCTGGCGCATCGACCCGGGCTTCCGCGTGGATCACACCCTCTTCTTCTCCCTTGACACGAAAATCGAGCGGTATGACGAAGCCAAGACCCGCGACTTCTACAAGGAGTTGACGGACCGGCTGCGCGAGAGCGGCGGCGTCCGTGCAGTCTCGATCTCCTCCTCGATTCCGTTCAGCACCGGGCAGGCTACGCGCAGGTATCTCGCGGAGGGCGCGCAGCCGCGGAAGTCCGGGGACGCACCGGGCGCGTTCTCGTACAAGGTGGACGACCACTTCTTCCCGCTGATGGAGACGAAGATCGTTCGGGGACGCGGCTTCGATTCGCGCGACACGGCAAAGTCTCCGCGAGTGGCCGTAATCAACGAACTCCTCGCCCACAAGTTGTTCGGGAAAAACGACCCCGTCGGCCGGCGTTTCCGTCTGGACTCGGCAGACGGCCCCGAAGTGCAGGTCATCGGCGTGGCGAGACAGGGGATCTATACCTACTGGGCAGAACCGGCACAGGAAGCGGTATGGACTCCCTTTTCCCAGGATTACAGCTCACAGATGTACGTCGAGATGCGAACGGCGGCCGACCCCGGGGCGTTCGCGGCGCTCGTGCGCGAACAGGTGCGCGCGCTCGATCCCGACATGCCGATCTTCCGGATCAGCACCATGGCAGCGTTTTTCCACGACCGCGCGATGCTGGGACCCAGGCTGATCGCCCAGATCGTGACGGCCACCGGATTGATGGGACTGCTGATGGCGGTGATCGGGCTGTACGGAGTGGTCGCTTACGCAGTGAGCCGCCGGACACGGGAAATCGGAATCCGCGTTGCGATCGGCGCGACGCCCGCCTCGATCGTCCGGATGGTGCTGAACCAGGGCGGAGTTTTCACCGCGGTTGGGCTGGCGATCGGACTGGCGCTGGTGATTCCGATTGCGCGCAACGCCGTTCCGAATTTTGTGGTCGGGACCAATCCCCTGAGCGCGGCCGTTTTGCTTGGCGTTCCCGCGCTGCTGGCGGCGGCAACGATGGGCGCCTGCTGGATTCCCGCCCGGCGCGCCGCCAAGGTGGATCCGACGCGGGCGCTGCGTCAGGAGTAGTTCCTGCGATGCTCTCCGTGATCCTTTGGTTACTGGCTGCCATCGTCCTGCCGCCGCTGGCCGGGTGGTACCTGTTCCGAAGGCGGGTGGCCCGCTACGTGACCACACTGCTATCCACTACTATGTCCTCGGCAGGACCTCAACAGCTCGCGGCACGGCTGGATTCCCTGCCGGAGCCGGTTCGGCGTTATCTCAGCTTCGCAATCGAGGAAGGGGCCCCGGCCACCCGCACCGTGCGCCTGGAGCATGGGGGGACCTTCCGGCCCAGTCCTGAACAACGGTGGCTGCCCGTTCACGGCGTTGAATACTTCACGGCCGCCATCCCTGGATTCGTTTGGAGCGCGAGGATCCGGCCGGCGCGGCTAACGTGGATCGACGCCTGCGACCGGCTGCACAACCGGCGCGGCAGCATGCTGGTGAAAATGGAATCGCTGTTCACGATTGCCAACGCCAGCGGGCCGGAGATCGACCAGGGCGCGAGCCTCCGCTGGCTGGCTGAAGCGATCTGGTTTCCGTACGCATTCGCCGGCGAGGCGGTCCGCTGGGAGTCGCTCAGCGGCGAGGCGGCGCGAGCGACGCTGGTCCAGGAGGGCGCGCCTGCGGCGGCAACCTTCGAGTTCGACGCGGAGGGGAGAATCTCTCTGATCCACGGCGATCGCTATCGCGATGCCGGGGGCGGCAAGACGGTGCTTACGCCGTGGGTGGGCCGGTGCAGCGGGTACCGCAAGTTCGGTCCTTTCCGCGTGCCCGCGCACGTCGAGGTCGCATGGGTAGTGGAGGGCGCGGAGTCCGCCTATGCCCGTTTCGATGTGACGGCCATCGAGTACAACGTCGCGGGTTGACTACGGCCCTGGCGGCACGAATCCGTTCTTAGTTTCCTCGTGATGCCCCAACTGGTTGGCGAGGCTGATGCGGGCCTGAAGCCGATGCTATAATAAAACCGTTCTGCCCGACAGCCCAAGTCTTCCTTATGTTCCTTAGTGTGAAAGAGATGGAACTGCGGAAGGTTCGCTTCGATGAGACCTTCCAGCCCGGGCAGATCGATTTTTCGGGCGAAGAATTGATTCAGGGGTCCCCGTTGCAAGCGACCGGGTCGGCCGAATTGCTGGCCCATACGGACGGGGAAGTGCGCATCCGGGGCCGGCTGGCGGTAGAGATGACCGCCCAGTGCGACCGCTGCCTGGGGCGTGCGAAGTTTCCCCTGGACGCCGCTTTCGACCTGTTTTACCGGCCCATGTCCTTCATCGCGCGCGATGAGGAAGTGGAGATCGACGAAGGCGAGGCGGAGATCGGCTTTTACGAAGGCGGCGGCATGGAACTGGAGGATATCCTTCGGGAGCAAGTGCTGCTTGCGTTACCCATGCAGAGGGTCTGCAGCGACGTCTGCAAGGGGATCTGCCCTGTTTGCGGCAAGAACCGGAATGAGACCACGTGCGATTGCAGGCTGGAAAGCGCTGATGATCGGTGGGGAGCGCTCCGCGACTTAAAATAGCTTGGATGTAGAGGTAGAGAGAGATGCCGAATCCCAAACGTAGACACTCCCAGAAGCGGACCGCCACCCGCCGCGCTCACGATGCGCTGAAGGCGTCCGGCCTTTCGGAATGTCCGAATTGCCATGAGCCGAAGCTGCCGCACCGCGTGTGCCCGCACTGCGGCCAGTACAAGGGACGTGAAGTGGTCGAAGTCGAACAGGAGTAGATTTTTCCTCACATGCTCACCATTGCCGTGGACGCAATGGGCGGGGATCACGCCCCCAAAAGTGAAGTAGAGGGGGCGGTTCGGGCCGCCAGGAGTCTGGGCGTCAAAGTAATCCTGGTCGGCCAGGAGGATTTGGTCCGCCGCGAACTGGCACTTTACGAAGATCATCGCAGCCTCCCCATTGAAGTCGTGCACGCGCGGGAGCGTATCACCATGGAGGACAGCGCCGCCAAGGCGGTGCGCACGAAGCGCGACAGCTCCATGCGGGTCGCCTCACGGCTCGTGCGGGACGGCGTGGCCACGGGGTTCGTGTCGGCCGGTAACACCGGCGCGCTGATGGCCACCGCCAAGATGGTGCAGGGCGTGGTTCCGGGCGTGGACCGCCCCGCCCTGGCGGGTGTATTTCCGACGGTGGTCAAAGGCTCGCCGGTGGTGGTGATCGATGTGGGGGCCAACGTGGACTGCTCGCCGCGCATGCTGGCGCAGTTCGCGGTGATGGGCGAGATCTATTCGCGGATCATTCTCGGGCGGCTGCGGCCGCGCGTGGGGATCCTCTCGATCGGAGAGGAAGACCACAAGGGCAACGAGGTGACGCGGTCGGCGGCGCCGCTGCTGAAGAGCCTGAATCTCAACTTCATCGGGAACGTGGAAGGCCGCGATATTTACGGCGGCACGGTGGACGTGATCGTGTGCGACGGATTCATCGGCAACGTGGCTCTGAAGGTGAGCGAGGGGCTGGTGGACATGTTTGGACACCTGCTGCGCGAATCGCTGGGGGAGACGATCTCCGGCAAGATCGGCTACGTTTTCGCCAAGAGCGCGCTGAAGGATTTCAAGAAGCGAGTGGATTATTCTGAATATGGAGGCGCCCCGCTGCTCGGAGTGAAGGGCGTGTGCATCATTACCCACGGACGGTCCAATGCCAACGCCGTGAAGAACGCGATCCGCGTGGCGAAGGAGTTCTCCGAGGGCCAGGTGAACCACCGGATCGAAGCCGAACTGAAGCTCGCCAACCATGAGCGGGTTACAGCCAAGACCGAGTAGGAAATTCCATGAGAGCAGTACCCGGCTGGCGGCCGATTTTCGGACTCTTCCTCGCGGGATTGGGCTGCGCGTTCGCGCAGAGCGCGGGCCACGTCGCTTGGACGATCTCCGCCGACCCGGCCGCGGCGGCGCCCGGAGGGCGGGTGTTGCTGCGGGCCGCTGGTAAGATCGACGCCGGCTGGCACCTCTACTCCGCATCCACTCCGAACGGAATCCCGACCTCGTTTCAGGTGGGGCCGGCGAACGTGGTGGAGGGCCTCCGCCTGCTGCAGCCGCCTCCCAAACGCGCCTACGACAAGAACTTCCAATCGGACACGGAGACCTACGAAGGGGACGTCACGTTCCTGCTGGAGTTGCGGCTGAAGAAGGATGCCCCGGCGGGGCCGGCGCTGCTGACGATCAAGTCGCGATACCAGACGTGCAACGACACGCAGTGCGTTCCCTCGCGTTGGGAAGGCACGGCGCCGCTGAATATCGACGCTTCGGCGGCGGCCGCGGCTCCGGCGATCCCGGCCGGGTACGCGGAACCGCAGGCGGCGCCGGCAACGCCGCAACCGGGAGGCGCACCGCCGGACCAGGGCATCGGAGCGTTCCTGCTGGTGGCGTTCGGCTTTGGGCTGGCCTCGATTTTCACGCCGTGCGTGTTCCCGATGATCCCGATCACGATGTCGTACTTCCTCAACCGGGAGTCGGGCGGGCGGCGCGACGGCATCGTCCACGCGGTGGTCTTCTGCCTGGGAATCATCGTGCTGTTCTCGGGGATGGGCCTGGCGATCACGGCGATTCTGGGACCGTTCGGCATCGTGCAACTGGGGTCGAACCCGTGGGTCAACGCGTTCATCTCGGCGCTGTTCATCGTGTTCGGCCTGAGCCTGCTGGGCGCGTTCGAGATCACGATTCCGTCGTCCGTCCTGACGCGGCTCAACAAGGGATCGGAGAAGGGCGGGTTCGCCGGAACCCTGCTGATGGGGCTGACGTTCTCGCTGGCCTCGTTCGCCTGCGTGGGGCCGTTCGTGGGGACGCTGCTGGCGGCTTCGGTGTCGGGCGGCGGGACGCGTCCGCTCTTGGGCATGGTGACGTTCGCGACGGGTCTGGCGCTGCCGTTCTTTCTGCTCGCCCTCTTTCCGTCTTACCTGAAGCGCCTGCCGCGCAGCGGCGGGTGGATGTCGCGGGTCAAGGTGGTGATGGGCTTCGTGATCCTGGCGGCGAGTTTGAAATACCTGGCCAGCCTGGACCAGGTCTTGCAGTGGGGCTTTTTGACGCGGGAACGGTTTCTGGCGGCGTGGATTGTGCTGTTCGCGATGGCCGGGTTATACCTGCTGGGATTCGTGCGGCTGGAAGGCATCAAGCCGGAGGACCGCATGGGCCTGGGCCGGCTGCTCACCGGCATGGCGTTTCTGATCTTCGCGATCACCCTGCTGCCGGGCATGTTCGGCGGCAGGCTGGGCGACCTGGACGCTTATGTCCCGGCCGCGTCGGCGTCCGAGTCCGGCGAAGCGCCGGCGGGCGGCGGGCTGGTCTGGATGAAGAATCAGTATCGCGAGGCGCTGGCCAAGGCCCGCGCCGAAGGGAGGCTGGTCTTCGTCAACTTCACGGGATACGCCTGCGCCAACTGCCACTGGATGAAGGCGAATATGTTCACGCGGCCGGAGATTGCGTCAGCCATGCAGAACTTCGTGCTGGTGGAACTGTACGGCGACGGCACGGATGCCGCCTCCGACGAGAACCAGAAACTGGAGCTGGCAAAGTTTCAAACGGTCGCGGAGCCCTATTACGCCATTATGGATCCGGACGAGAACGTCATCGCGACGTTCCCGGGGCTGACGAAAGATCCGCAGGAGTTTCTCGGTTTTTTGAACAAGGGGCGGAAGCCTGCGGCGGAATCCGCCAAGGGAAGCTTTCCCAAGGTCAACGGGCTGGACGGAACGCCCATCGACACCGCGGGCTTGAACGGCAAAGTGGTGGTGATGAACTTCTGGGCCACGTGGTGCGTGCCGTGCATTCAGGAGATCCCCAGCTTTAACAAGCTGCACCAGGAGTTCGCCGGCAAGGGCGTGGCGGTGGTGGGCGTTTCGATGGACGACGAAGGCGCGGAGCTGGTGCGGCCGTTCCTGAAGAAGCACCCGATGGACTACACGGTGGCGCTGGGGTCGGACGCGGTGACGAAGGAGTTCGGGCTGGATGAACTCCCGGTGACGGTGATCTTCGACCGCAGCGGCAAGCCGGTAAAGCGGTTCGCCGGGTTCCTGAAGGAAGACGAACTGAAGGCGGCGGTCGAGCAGGCGCTCTAGCCGATTTGATGTCTTACCGCCGGGAGCGCCGAGAAAACAAAGACAACGGACTTTACTTCGGGCTGCCGAACGTCACGGTCGATTCGCCGGTGTACTTGTGATAGTTGCGGAAATCGATCGCGTTGCGGCTGCACATGTTCGTGCCGCGCTGGCAACTGAGCGTTTCGGCGTGTACCGGCAGCAGGTATTGCTTCGCGTCCCCCAGGCGGACGTATTCGTAATCCGTGGCTGATTCGACGTGATCCGTCGGAAATGCATCCGGGAACCCGATGGCCTGCATCTCGATGCGCAGCACGCGGGCGGTCTGCGGGTCGATCCAGACCGAGCCCTTGTAGGCCGGCTGGTAGGTCTGGGATTCCACGTGGATCTGCCAGTGGGAATTTTCGCGCTTCACCCGGAAGTTGTACATCTTGGCGCTGATGCCGGCAATGCGGTCATCCCGCTGGAAGAAGAAATCGGCCGAGGTGGCAGGGGAGAACAGGTCGATGAGAACGGTACCGAATTCGCCGGTGGACCAGGCGCCGCCGGTCTCCTCCAGGCTCTTCTTCGGCTTGCCGTTGACGGCGATATCGCGGTAGTCTTCCTTGCCGTTGTCGTACACCACGTTCATGCTGACGATGTCGAGCGCGTTCCAATGGGCCGGACTGCTTTCGCTCTCGTAGCGCGTCACCATTTCCTGGCAGACGTAGCTTGGGAGAGTCTCGGTGAAATCGAGGGCGGCGTCGGTGGCGCGGCGGATCATCTGATCCATGGGGCGGGTGTCGGTGGGGAGGGTGTTGTCGTCCCGGCGAATGCTGGGCTGCGCCTCGGGAGCGGGACCGGCCGGTGCCGGGCTTGGACGGGCGGGCGCGGGAGCCGCCGCGGCTACCTCGGCCGGCGGTGCCTTGGCATGCTCGCGGGACGGATCGACCACGCCGCCACGCTTCAGCACGGGCGGCCCGGGGTCGTCGGAGGCGTGCGAGGGGGGCGGAACGTTTTCGGCCGAAGGCTCGGGCGCATCCTTGGCCCAGGTGTCCACCACTCCGTCGTTCTTGTCCTTATCCTTATCTTTCTGTGAAGTGGTCTCCGCCGGGGCGGCTTTTTCCCAATAGACGTTGACCGCCACCAGATCTCCGGCCTGGTCTTCCGGCCCCTCGACCGAGATCTGGTCTCCGGGATTGAATTTGGGCGACTTCACTTCGTCGCCGCCCTTAAAGAACTTGGTCTTGCTGGTCCGTTTGAAATCCAGGACGCGGTGATCGCCCAACTCGAGCGAGATGGTCTTGTCGTCCATCATCTTGAGATTGCCGCGAAAGTTGGGGAGGGGCTGTCCCGAATCGGCCTTCTTGTCTTTCGACTGCCGGCCGCGGCCAGGGATCGGAAGGGGGATCCCACCGGTGCCGCCTCCGGGATACCCGCCGGGGTAACCACCCGGGTATCCGCCGGGATAGCCGCCCGGATAACCGCCGGGATAGCCGCCTGGGGGATATACCTGAGCGGTAGCCACGCCGAGGGTGAGTAACGCGCCGGCGAGAAGCCGGACACCACGGGCGGTCGGGTTGCGCTGCGACATTACACGAGGGTAGATGCTTTCGGAGGGGCCGGCGTTACCTTTTCTTCCATTTCGTTGCGGTACCAGTGTGCTGGAGGCCTTTCAGCGTGGCGTGATATCCTGAACGCGGAGAATCCGTGCCTTCGCGTTGCCTCCTCCTGGTAGACTCCGACCCCGCCATCCACGAACTGCTGGGCGATATTCTGAAAGGGGATGACCGCCGGATCGACGACGTATTCGACGGCAAGGAGGCGCTCGACCGGCTGCGCACCGAGCCGTGCGACCTGGTAGTGGCCGGGCAGGGCCGCAACGGGCTCGACGGGCTCAAATTACTGCGGCGGCTCAGCGCGATCCGGCCGGAAACCCGGGTGATCGTCACCGGAGAGCCAAAGCCGGAGCTGGTGGTCGGCGCCATCCGCCAGCACGCCTACAGCTATTTTCACAAACCGCTGGCGGCCGGGCCGGTGGCCGAGATGGTGCAGCAGGCGCTGACGGCTGAAAGCTGGCGCGACGATATCCGGGTGCTTTCGGCGCGGCCGGAGTGGGTCACGCTGGAGGTCCGGTGCAAGATGGAGGCGGCGGACCGGACGATCCACTTTCTGCGGGAACTGGAGTCGGACCTCGCGCCCCACACGCGGGACGATGTGGCCGCGGCATTCCGCGAGTTGCTGATGAACGCAATCGAACACGGCGGGAAGTCGGACCCCCGCAAGCGAGTGCGCGTTTCTTTTCTGCGGACGCCCCGCTCGCTGATCGTTCACGTGGCCGACCCCGGCTCGGGCTTCTCGCTCGACATGCTTCCCCACGCGGCGATTTCGAACCCGGAGGACGAGCCGACGCGTCACGTCGAGGTGCGGGCCGAAGAGGGCCGGCGTCCGGGGGGATTCGGTATTCTCATGACACGCAACCTGGTGGACGAGCTGCTGTACAACGAGCGCGGGAATGCCGCGTTGTTCGTGAAGTACCTTCCATAAGATTGGGGGGTTTCGTAGCCTGTCCCCGAATTAGAACAAGATGCCCACGAAAGTACTCATTCATATATCGCAGTTGCTGAACGTTTCGCTGAAGAGCCTGGTGGCCGTGATCGGGCTGCTCGACGACGGGGCTACGGTTCCGTTTATCGCGCGGTACCGGAAGGAGGCGACGGGGAACCTCGATGAAGTCCAGATTCGCGATATCCAGGAGAAGCTGGAGTATTTCCGCGAGTTGGAAGAACGGCGCGAGACCGTGCTCAAGTCCATCGAGGAACAGGGCAGGCTGACGCCGGAATTGAAGGCGCGGATCGAAGCGGTGCTCGAAAAGAACGAGCTCGAAGACCTGTATCTGCCCTATAAGCCCAAGCGGCGGACCAAGGCTTCGATCGCGCGAGAGAAGGGCTACGAGCCGCTGGCGCAACGGATCTGGGACCAGAAGGAGCCTCTGGGGGACCAGGCGGACGAGGCGCTCGAAGGGGCGCGGCACATTATTGCCGAATGGATCAGCGAAAACGCGGAGTTCCGCAAGGCGGTCCGCGGGATGATGATGGCCGAAGGCATCGTCGCGGCCCGGGCCATCGAAGGCGCGCAGGATCCGGAAGGCAAGTTCCTGATGTACTCCCAGTACAGCGAACCGGCAGCCAAGATTCCTTCGCACCGCATGCTCGCCATACGGCGCGGCGCCAAGGAGGGCGTGCTGAGCTTCGAGATCGAGCTGGACGAGCAGAAACCGCTGGCCTGGCTGCGGTCGCGGATCGTCCGCGGCCAGGGCGAGTGGGCGCCGCACCTGGAAGAGGCCATCACCGATTCTTACCACCGGTTGTTGAATCCGTCGATCCAGACCGAGGTCCGGCTGGAGCTCAAGGACCGCTCGGACGAGGAAGCGATCAAGGTCTTCCGTGAAAACCTGGAGAACCTGCTGCTCGCGCCGCCCGCCGGCATGCTGACGGTGCTGGCGATCGACCCGGGCATCCGCACGGGATGCAAGCTGGCGGTGGTCGATGACACGGGCAAGTTCCTGGAAAGCTCGGTGATGTACCCGTTCGAGCCGAAGAACGACCTGGCCGGGTCGGTGCGGACGCTGGCGTCGCTCGTGGCGCGCCACAATGTCCAGGCGATCGCGATCGGCAACGGGACGGCATCGCGCGAGACCGCGGCGTTCGTGCAGGACTTTCTACGGCAGGCGAATCTCTCGAAGATTTTCAGCGTTTCGGTGAGCGAATCGGGCGCGTCGGTGTACTCGGCCTCGGAAATCGCCCGGCAGGAGTTTCCGGATCTCGACCTGACGATTCGCGGCGCGATCTCCATCGCGCGGCGGCTGCAGGATCCGCTTTCCGAGCTGGTGAAGGTGGATCCGAAATCCATCGGGGTGGGGCAGTATCAGCACGATGTCGATCAGCGGCGGCTCAAGCAGAGCCTGGAAGCCACGGTGGAATCCTGCGTGAATCGCGTGGGGGTCGACCTCAACACGGCTTCCTGGGCGCTGCTGCGCTACGTGGCGGGCATCAACGAGCGGACCGCGCTGAAGATCATGGAGTACCGCAACGAGCACGGCAAGTTCCGCTCGCGGATGCAGTTGAACGCGGTGGCGGGCTTCGGGCCCAAGACGTTCGAGCAGGCCGCCGGATTCCTGCGCATCCGCGGCGGCGACAATCCGCTGGACATGACCGCCGTGCACCCGGAATCGTACCCGGTGGTGGAGAAGATCGCCGCCTCGCTGGGAGTGACGGCCGGCGACCTGATCGCCAAACCCGAACTGGTGGAGAAGGTGAAGCTCGAGGGGTTCGCCACCGAGACGGTCGGCATGTATACGCTGGGCGACATCCGCGAGGAGCTTCGGAAGCCCGGCCGCGACCCGCGCGAGAAGTTCGTGGCGCCGCACTGGCGCGAAGACGTGAAGGAGATCGCCGACCTGAAGCCGGGCATGACGCTGGAAGGGGTGGTCACCAACGTCACGCGGTTCGGCGCTTTCGTGGATATCGGCGTCCACCAGGACGGGCTGGTGCACGTGAGCGAGCTTTCGCACCGTTTTGTGAAGGAAGCGAGCGAAGTGGTGAAGGCCGGGCAGATCGTCAAGGTACAGGTGCTGGCCGCGGACCCGAAGGCCAAACGAATCGCGCTTTCGATGAAAGCTCTGGAAGCGGCGCCACGAGCGAAACCGGAACCGCGAAAGCCGTCGATTCAGGACCAGATGTCGGCGCTGAATTCGAAGTTTCGCGTGCGGTAGATCAGTTCGGCGGCAACTGGAAGTTCGCCTGTACGGTGGTATTTGTGCCGGCCGTGACGATGCCGGCATCCAATCCCGAAGCCGCGGTGAAGGCGTGCTGCACGGTGAACGAGCCGAGCGAAACGCTGGCTGTACCCTGCAGGATGGTGCGGGCCAGGTAGTCGGGGACGGTGAAACTGCCGGAGGCGGCCGGCTGGTTGCAGACGATCGACGTCTCGAGGGTCGCGCTATCGGCGCGGATCGCGATCTTCACATATGTGCCGCTCGCGCCGGGGGTCCACTGGAAAAGCAGCGGCTGGCCGATCGGGATCGGACCGGCGGTGAAGGCCGTGGAGTTCGTCCACTGGACGGGCGCGCCCACCGTGAAGGTGCCCTGGAGCGGCCCCACGTCGGTGCCTCCGGAACTGGCGAAGCTATAGGCGCCCTGGAATGTACCGGGCGGCTGCATGGAGAAGGAGTAATTGCCCGGCGAGACGTTCGGGATGGCGAGCAGACCGGCCGGGACTGTTGAGACGGATCACTGCGCCGGCGTTCAGCGGGTCGGCATAGGAGACCACCTGCGCTCCGGGATTGAGCGCCACCTCGGTCTCGTAACAGGATCCCGCACTCGAGTGGAGCGGGACGGGTACGGCGGTCAGACCCTGGGTGGCGTAACGGAGGAAGCTTCCGGTCACCGACTCGGAGAGAGGCGCGTTGAGGCTCCAGAGGCCGAATGAGCCTACCGCCAGGCTGCCCGCGCTTTCCAGGGTGGTGAGATCGCTGCTGCGGAAGCTGAGCGGGTCGTCGCATTCCTTGCCCGAGGAGACGGCGATCGTCCCGATATTGCTCACCAACCCGTTGACCACGGCAGCGACCGGAACATAGCAGCCCGAGACATTCGCGGGAACGTCGAAATCGATCTGGTCGATTCCCGCGCAGCAGGCGGAGCGCCCGGCGAATCGCACGTTTGCCCGCTGCCCGCCGACGTAGAGGGCATCCAGGTAGGGCAGCGGTCCGGGGATGGGTCCGGCGGCCTCATCGCCGCTGCTGACAGGGCCGAGTCCGGTGCCCCAGAGGGTTCCGGTCTGGCCCGGGGCGGCGGCAGAGATGAGGGTGTTGACCGGCAATTGGGTTGGGCTGACGAAGTTTTGGACGATGGCCTGCCCGGTTCCGCCCTGATTCAGGGTGAACATCCCGAAGGAACTCCGCACCACGTGAATCAGCGCCGGGTTGCTGGTGAGCGTACGGTAGGCCAGGGTGACGGTTGCATCGCCTTCCGGAACATTCGACGGGAGGATGGCCGCCACCTGCTTGATGGAAGTATAGACGACCGGGAGATCCGCACTGTAAGTGCCGGTGTTGATGTGGACGCGCGTTCCCGCCAGGCCGTCGGAGGTCGGCAGAGGGAAACCGGCCGATGTCAGCGTGTCCGGGCCAAGGTAGTTCCCGAAGATCAGGAAGAGCGATCCCCGGGCGATTCCAGCATTCGCGAAACCCGGCGCCAGATAGCTCGCCGCGTTGACAATGCCGTTCGGGGAGATCGCCGGCTGAGTCGGATTCGCTGCGAAGGCGACGGTTCCGCCCAGGGCGAGAAGCGTCAGAAGCCGGAAGGCCATAACTTTCAAATGTATCAATACGCATAGAATCCGGCAGGATGCTTTCGCACAGACGGCCCGTGCTACCATCCGGCCATGAGGGTGCGAAAACCGATCGCGAGGGAATCCGGAACGGGCCGGCTGCTGGCGGGCGGCGAAGAGTCGACGGTCCGCTACGAGGTGATCACGTGGGGAACGTTCGACGGCGACACCTTGTGCGCCCGGGAGTGGAACGGCGCGCTCGAAGGGGAGAACGCCTGGCCCTCCGGAGTGGCGGATCTGCGGCTGGAGGACGGCCAGACCCGGCGGATCCTGCTCCGAAAATGCGGGACCTTCGCGATGTGTGAGTAACGGGCAAGGGGTGGCGCAGCGTCCCGGGAAGTGATAAAACTCACATCTAGCGCAGTTATGGGAAGTACTAGGGTTGACGCCATCGGCTGCGCGCCAATATGTTTGGTCGGGGAGGACTGTGATGAAAAGGGCCATAGCAGCCGTGTTGTTTTTGACCGTTCTGTCCGCGTTACAGGCGCAGCAGAAAAAGCGCGTGGCGGTTCTGAGTTTCGACTACGCAACGGTGCAGAGCGGCGTGAACGCCCTATTCGGAGCCAACAAGGATATCGGCAAAGGGATTTCGGATCTCCTGGTGGACAGGCTGGTGCAGGACGGCGTGTACTCGGTCATCGAGCGCAACCAGCTCGACAAGATCCTGGCGGAACAGAACTTTTCCAACAGCGACCGGGCTGACCCGAACACCGCCGCCAAGATTGCGCGCGTACTGGGTGTCGACGCGATCATCATCGGCAGCATCACGCAGTTCGGGCGCGACGATAAGAAGACCGATATCGGAGGCGGCGCGCTGGGGAACGTGACGGGGCGGTTCGGATTGGGCGGGGTGCGGAAGACGCACTCCACGGCGGTAGTTCAGATCACCGCGCGGATGATCAACACGTCCACGGCGGAGATTCTGGCGAGTTGCACCGCCAAAGGCGAGTCCTCGCGATCAGGCACGGGACTGCTGGGTTCGGGCGGCAGCGTCTACGGCCCGGAGGCGGGCGCGGGCATCGACATGTCGTCGAGGAATTTCGCCGACACCATCCTGGGCGAGGCTACCACAAAGTCGGTGCAGGACCTGGCGCGGCAGCTCGACGCGAAGGCGGGAGCGATGCCGACTACCGTGGTCTCGCTGCGCGGCGAGGTCGCGGATGTTTCCCCGGACGGCACCATCATCATCAATATCGGTTCGAAAGCCGGCGTGAAGGTGGGGGACCAACTGTCGATCAAGCGCAAGGTGCGCGACGTGCGGGACCCGGCCACCGGCAAGGTGCTGCGCTCGATTACAGACAATATCGGAACGATTACGATCACAGAGGTGGAAGACGGCTCCGCCGTCGGCAAATTCAGCGGCTCGGGAACGGCCAAGATCGCAGACGTCGTTTCAAACAGGTAGACGTACATGAACCTCGAGATCGGCTCCACACTCGGCGACTATCAGATTATCGGCATCCTGGGCGCCGGCGGGATGGGCAGGGTCTATAAGGTCCGGAATATCATTTCGGACCGTATCGAAGCCATGAAGGTACTGCTGCCGGACCTGGCCACTGCGCCGGAGCTGGCCGACCGCTTCATGCGCGAAATCAAAGTGCAAGCCAGCCTGGAGCACCCCAACATCGCGTCGCTCCATACCGCCGTCAGGGTGGACAATCAGCTCCTGATGCTAATGGAGTACCTGGAGGGCGTGACCCTCGAGCAGCGGCTGCAACAGGGCCGGATTCCGGTGCCGGAGGCGGTGGATTATGTGCGGCAGGTGCTGGCGGCGCTCGACTACGCGCACCAGCGGGGCATAGTCCACCGGGATATCAAGCCGGCCAACATGATGGTGGTCTCGGGGACGGTGAAGTTGATGGATTTCGGCATCGCGAAGGCGGCCGGCGACCAGCGGCTCACGATGACCGGCACGACCATGGGCTCGCTGTACTACATGTCGCCGGAGCAGATCAAAGGCGCATCGGACTTGGATGCCCGCGCGGACCTTTACTCGGTGGGCGTTTCGCTGTACGAGATGGTGACCGGGAAGCGGCCGTTCGATGGCGACAGCCAGTTTGCCATTATGTCGGCGCACCTGGAAACGAACCCCGTGCCGCCGGTGACGATCGACCCGAGCCTGCCGGAGCCGCTCAACGACCTGATCTTGATGTCGGTCGAGAAGGATCCGAATCAGCGATTTCAGACGGCGGCCGCATTTCGCAATGCGCTGGGTGGATTCGCGGCGCCGGTGAGCGTTCCCACGGCGACCCTGGCAGCTCCGCCCCCACCCGCGGCCGCGGCGGTGGCTGCTCCCGCGCCCGCTCCGCCGCCTCCGGAGAACTACCACCTGGTGGAACCGACGCAACCGGCACCGCCGCGCAGCAAGCGCGGGCTATGGATGGCGCTGGGCGCCGTGGCTGCGGTCCTGGCTGTGGTGGGAGTGATCCAATTCGCTCCCTGGAAGAGCACCAAGGCGGCTCCGGAGCCGGCGGCAACTACACCAGCCACACCGGCCACTCAGCAGGCATCGCCGCAACCGGCGCCCGCTCAGCAGCCCCCGGCGCAACCGGCCGCGACGGAGCCGGCACCTGCCGAGCATCCCGTGCAAAACGCGGGACAGCCGGCACCGGTAAAGCCTCTGTCTCAGAAGACCGCACCACCGGCTGTGGCGAAACAGACTCACCCGGTGGCGCCGCGATCCACGGAGCCGCCGGTCACCGCTTCGTCTGCCACTGCGCCGGCCCAGGCCGCGCAGCGGCCACCCGTGGTGACGGCGCCTCCACAGGCCGCCCCTCCGCAGCCGGCGGCGCCGGCTGCACCGAGCCGCGCCGAGTTGCAGGACGCCCGCGAACACCTGATGATGCTGGGGACGCGCGCGGCAGGCGTGCGAACTACGCTGCAGACGCTGCAACGGCAGCAGGCCGCCTCCGGCCTGAACCTTCGCGGCGACATGCAGGAGGCCGCCAACCTCATGAACAGCTATCTGGAAGGGGCCAATTCGGCATTAAATGCGGGCGATCTGCCGGCGGCCCGCAGCTTCGCCGATAAGGCGGAGAGGCAACTGGAAAAGCTGGAGAAGTTTTTGAACCGCTAGCGGAGGATTGCCCGCTCCTTACGGTCGCGGCTCTGCGGGCTCCAGGGCGAGATGGGCTACTTCTTCCATTGAGCGGACGTAGCGGATGGTCATCTCGCCGATCTGCTCCGTCTTGAGGTCTTCCTTCACGTTGACCTCGTTTTCGAACGGTAGAATCACTTCGCGAACACCGCTGCGCTTGGCCGCCAGCACCTTCTCCTTGATTCCTCCCACCGGCAGCACCTGGCCGGTGAGGGTGATCTCCCCGGTCATCGCCAGATTGGTGCGCAGGCGGCGGTCGGTGAGCATCGAAAGAAGCGCGGCGGCCATGGTGATGCCGGCGGACGGACCGTCCTTGGGGATCGCGCCGGCGGGCACGTGGATGTGGATGTCGCTGGTCTTGAACAGGTCCGGGTCGATGCCGTATTTCGTGGCATTGGCGCGCACCCAGGTGAGCGCGGCCTGCACGGATTCCTGCATCACGGGACCCAACTGGCCGGTCATGATCAGGCCTTTGCTCCCGCCGGGCATGCGCCCCGCTTCGATGAAGAGCACGTCGCCGCCCACCGGGGTCCATGCCAGGCCGACGGCCACGCCGGGCCGCCGCGTGCGCTCGGCAACTTCGACGTCGGTGCGGAAGCGCGGAGCGCCCAGGTCCGTCTCCACTTCCGCCGGGGTCACGTCGATCTTCTCGCGGGTGCCCTCGGCGATGCGCCGCGCCTGCTTCCGGCAGATCGTTCCGATCTCCCGCTCGAGGTTGCGCACGCCGGCCTCCCGCGTATAGCGCCGGATGAGGTAGCGCACGGCCTCTTCGGAGAACTGGATGTCCTGCGAGCCGCCGAGGCCGTTCTCTTTGATCTGCCGCGGAATCAGGTAGCGGAAGCCAATCACCACCTTTTCATCTTCGGTGTAGCCTTCGAGCGAAATGATCTCCATGCGGTCGCGCAAGGCATCGGGCACCGGGTCGAGAACATTGGCGGTCGTGATGAACAGGACTTTGGAGAGATCGAACGGCACATCCAGGTAATTATCGCGGAAGCTGAAATTTTGTTCGGGGTCGAGCACTTCGAGCAGCGCAGAGGCCGGATCGCCCCGGAAATCACGCCCCAACTTGTCCACTTCGTCGAGCATGAAGACCGGATCGTTGGCGCCGGTGCGGCGGAGGGCCTGGATGATCTGGCCGGGAAGGGCTCCGATGTAAGTACGGCGGTGGCCGCGGATCTCGGCCTCATCGTGCATCCCGCCCATCGAAATGCGCGCGAACTTGCGGCCCAGCGCGCGGGCGATGGAGCGGCCGAGCGAGGTCTTGCCGACGCCGGGCGCGCCGACGAAGCACAGGATCGGTCCTTTGAGCACGGGCCGCAACTGCAAAACGGCGAGGTAGTCGAGGATGCGCTCCTTCACCTTTTCGAGGTCGTAGTGGTCTTCGTTGAGAATCTCGGCGGCCCGCCGGACGTCCACCCGGGACCCCGAAGACACGCTCCACGGGAGAGCGGCCATCCACTCCAGGTAGGTTCGCGTCACGCCATATTCCGGAGAGGCCGGCGACATGTGCGAGAGGCGGTTCATTTCGCGCATGGCCTCGGCCTTCACCTCTTCGGGCATGCCGGCGGATTCCAGTTTCTGGCGCAGATCGTCGAGGTCGCGCGCCGTGTCGTCGCCTTCGCCCAGTTCCTTCTGGATGGCCTTCAACTGCTCACGCAGGTAGAACTCGCGCTGGCTTTGGGAAAGCTGGCCCTGCACCTGCGACTGAATGCGGCCGCGCAGTTCCAGCAACTCGAGCTCGCGAGTCAGGTGGCGGTGAATCTCGCTCAGCCGCGCGGCGCCATCCAACTGCTCGAGGAGGCGCTGGCGCTCGGCGGCGCTAAGGGAAGGAAGATTCGCCGCGATGAAATCCGCGAGGCGTCCGGGTTCGGTGATCTGGGCGGCGGAGGATACCAGATCGTCGGACAGGTTGGGGCTCGCTTCCACGATCTGCTGAAAGAGGCTCGCGACGTTCTGCCGCAGGGCTTCCATCTCCGGCGTCATGGGCGGCTCCACCTCGGCGAGGCGTTCGACACGCGCTTTGAGGAAGGGCTCGGTCGAAGTGAACTCGCGGGTCCGGACACGGGCGATGCCCTCGCAGAACAACAGCAGATTCTCGCGGGGCATGCGGATGACCTTATGGATGACGCAGATGGTGCCGGCCTGGTACAGGTCTTCGGGTCCCGGCGAGTCGACCCGGGGATCGAGCTGCGAAATGACGACGATGGTGCGATTCTCGCCGAGCGATTGCACCAGCGCTACCGAGCTAGGCCTTCCGATGGTGATCGGCAGCAGCGACCCCGGAAACAGCACGGTATCGCGCACGGTCAGGACCGGCAGCTCCTCGACAGCGGGCGCGTGGTCAGGGGGCGCGGAATGAGCCTCTTGTTCTTCGACAGCCATGGCGAACTATCCCCAGTTTAGCCTCAAGCGCCCTTCGGGTAGCACCCCAAAACACGCAGGAAGTCCGCAATCTCTCTTAAATGCCCGAGCGCGTTGCGCGCATTGGGCGAATCCGCCCGCCCGAGGAAATCCAGATAGAAAAGATATTCCCAGGGCTTACCGCGCAGCGGCCGCGATTCGATCTTGGTCAGGCTGAGATCGCGCAAGGCGAAAGCGCTCAAAGCGCGGAACAGCGAGCCGGGCACATTTCGTGTGCTGAAGACCACCGACGTTTTCCATTGCGTGTGCTCAGGGGCACTGACGGGGTGGCGGCGCGCGTATTCCGCGGTACGCAGGAGGAAAAAGCGCGTGAAGTTCTGGCGGTCGCTTTCGATCGAGCGGCGCAGAATGCGAGCGTCGTAAATTTCGGCGGCGACCTGCGAGGCGATGGCCGCCGCATCTTCCAGGCCGTCCTCGACGATCATCTTCACACTCCCTGCGGTGTCGTAAAACGGAATCCGTTCCATTTGCGGATTGCGGGAAAAGAAATCCAGGCACTGGTTGAGCGCCACCGGATGGGAAAATACGCGGCGAATTTTTGAAAAAGGGACGCCCTTCCGCGAAATGAGGTTATGCACGATACGCACGCTGGTTTCGGCCACGATGGGCAGTTCGAAATGCTGAAGGTGATCGTAATTCTCGTGGACCGAGCCCGCCAATGTGTTCTCGATGGGGACTACAGCGCCGGTGGCACGCCCTTCCTTGACGCTGCGAAAGATGTCTTCGAATCGTTCGCAGGGAATCACGGCGGCGTCGGGACCGGCCAGTTTTCGGGTGGCCTCTTCGCTGAAGGCGCCGCGCGCTCCCTGAAACGCGATCGCTTCCCGTCGCGGCCTCACCGCGGGCCCTCCCAGCGGCGAATGGCGGGGTCCGGCACGCCGATGAGATCGAGCACGCGGTCCACGCTGTGATCCACAATGTCCATTACCGTCTGCGGGTGATGATAGAAACCCGGCACGGGCGGCGCGATGATCGCCCCCATCTCGGCCAGGGCCGTCATCGAACGGAGGTGACCCAGATGGAAGGGACTTTCGCGGACCATCAGGATCAGTTTCCTCCGCTCTTTGAGAGTGACGTCGGCGGCGCGCACCAGCAGGTTGGAGCTGATCCCGTGGGCGATGGCCGACATCGTGTGGATCGAGCAGGGCGCGACGACCATAGCGTCGCAAGGATAAGAACCGCTGGCCAGGCGCGCTCCAATATCCCCTAATGGATAGGAAAAATCTGAAAGACTTTTAAGATCCGCGACCGTCTTTCCGGTCTCGAGGAAGAGGGTTTTTTCCCCGGATCGGGAAAGAATGAGGTGGGTCTCGACACCGGGCCGGGCCCTGAGCCGTTCGAGCAGGCGCAGGCCATAGACGGCGCCGCTGGCGCCGGAGATTCCAACGATAATCCTCACGCCGGGTTGCCGCCTCGCATCGGTTTTCCGCCGCTCCGTTCTTCTGTTCCGGAATCAGAACAAAAACGGCCTAAATCTGGTTGTGTCTCGAAGGTGGTGACGCTATAATTGCCGCGGCGATTGCGGTGGGCAGGTGGACACCCCATAGCATCGCCCGACGGGTCGTACATCGAGGATCATAGCATGGACCGTGCGGGAGAGAAGCTCAAGCGGGTTCGCGAGAAGCTTCGATTGACTTATCGCGAAGTGGAGCAGGCGAGCCAGCAGGTCGCCAGGCAGCGGGGCAGCGACGAATTCGCAATCGCGCTGAGCCGCCTGGCGGATATCGAGAACAAGGGAACCGTGCCGACGATTTACCGGCTCTATTCCCTTTGCGCCATCTACCGGCTGGATCTGGCGGAGGTGATGGGCTGGTACGGAGTGCCCAGCGGCGAGTTGCCGGCGGACTCGGTGAAGATCCGGTTGGATCAAACCCACGAGGTCCGGTTCAAGCCGGAGACGGTTTCGGCGCCACAGGCGCTGGCCGGCGAGATCGATCTCAGCAAGACGGTCTTCCTGCCTTACCTGATGCGCCGGTGGGGCAATCTGCCATGGAGCTTTCTGCACGGTCTCAACCTGCGGCAGTTCCGCTATGGATTCATCGGGCTGGAGGACTGGTCGATGCATCCGATTCTGGCGCCGGGGTCGATGATCGTGATCGACGACACGCGGCGGAGAATTGCGCGCGGCGGCTGGACGGATGAATTCGAGCGGCCGATCTACTTCCTGGAATCTCGCGAAGGGTATTGCTGCGGGTGGTGTACCGAAACGGAGGGCCGCCTGGTAGTTCATTCCCACCCGGCGACGCATTGCGAACCGCGGATTTTCGACTATCCCGGAGAGGTCGATGTGATCGGCCAGGTCGTCGGCGCGGCTATGTCTTTGGACTCCCGGAAACACCGTCCAACGCGAGCCGCATCAACTCGAGGACCATCTCCAGATCGGTAACGAAGAGCTGCCGCTCCACGTCGCGGGCTCCCGCCGGCACCAGCCCGCGGCATTCCTGAAACGAGACTTGCCGCTTGGCGGAGGCCGAGAAATCGTCCAGATCGGCCTTCTGCTCGGCGAGGCTAAAACACAACCACTCGGAAAAGACCTTGTAGTGCGCGTGGCAGAGCACGCGGTCGGCGTCGTCCGGTCCCAGCAAATTGGTTAGGGCTTCGTGAGTGTATTTCCCGGTGTGCGCGTCGCGGAGGGATGCCAGGTACCGAAGGCGCCCGAAGTGAGTAGGGATCTGCGAGACGGTCTTGCGCCAGAGGTCTTGTCCAGACCGGTGGAAGGGATCTGAGTTGGCGGGCGAGTTAGACAATTCGACTTCCAGCGAGACCCGTAGCCGGGGTACTCCGTTATGATTCTATACCGGCAGAAGGTTAGCATTACCCCCTAGTTTTCGACGAACGCCAAGCGCACCCCGGGCCAGGTGATTGAGCACACGTATGTTCCAATTCCGGAAAATTTTTAGGTAAAACCCCTTATTCCGGTCCGGTCACAACTAGTATAGTACTAAGATTACTCAACTATTGGTGCGAAAGGATATTAAAAAAATGAAGAAAATCGTGATGCTCGCTCTCCTGGCGGTGACCTTCCTCGCGGCCAACCCTGTGCGGAAGACCCAGAATCCGTCACCCACGTGCGAACCCAACTGCCCTTTTATTCGCTAATACGAAAGTTAGGATTACCCAATCGCGCGGCCTGATGGTAAGATCACCAGTGAGTTGGTGAAATGTCAGGCCGCGCACTGGTCTTGGTCTTACAGGCACTCGCGCTGATAGGCTCTGCCCTGACGGCGGCAAAGCTCTATCGTTCAGGTTTGTATACTCATTATCGAGTCTTCTTCGCATATTTCCTCTTCCGCATCCCCAATGGAATCTGGTCGTTAGCTCTGTCGCCCAGTTCCAATGCGTATTTCTATTGTTGGATCGTGACCGAACCTTTCTTTTTGATATTTGAGCTCCTGGTGGTGCGCGAGTTGATCGGGTTAGTCTTGAAGCGGCACAAAGGGTTGTACACGCTGGGGCGGTGGGCCATGTACTTCGGGATCGCAGTGTCGGTATTGCTGTCTGTGCTGAGTCTGTCAGTCAAACTCAGGCCGACCGCCCCGCTGCGGTCGCGAGCGGTATTCTATGTCACGGGTGCCGACCGCGGCGCAAGCCTCTGCCTCGCCATCTTTCTAATTCTAATGGTATTCCTGATAAGTCGATACCCGGTTTCCCTGGGGCGGAATACTATCCTTCATGCTGTTCTCTTTACGACCTTCTTCCTTGGGAATTCGCTGACCTCCCTGCTCAAGGCCGTCCTGGGGATCCGGCTATACACCAGCATTGATATCGGGCTGATGGCGGTGGCGGCGGCGTGCACCTTCGGCTGGTTCTTCCTTCTGAGTCCTAAAGGCGAGGAGGTCCCGGCCCAGGCGCAGTACCTGTCTTCGGACCGGGAGGAGCGGATCCTGTACCATTTGGATTCATTAAACGCAGCGCTTCTAAAAGTCTCTCGAAAATAAGCCGATTTTCTGGCACCACTAGTACTGGTATTACCCATCCTAGTCTTGCTTTACGGTAAAACTCCGCTTATCCTGATGGTGGCGATAGAATGAACGCGACAAATCTCATCTTGGTCGGCGCAGTTACCGCATGTTTGGGGCTGATGGTGGTCCTTTTTTGGGCCGTAAGGAGACTCACCGGATCCGGAGCGAGTCTTCCGGTTACGGCGGCCTGGATCGACGAACTGTCGATCGAGCGGTACCGCCCCATGATGCGCCTACTTGATAGCAGCGACATCGAATTTCTGCGTGCTCAGCCCGGGTTCACGCCGGCGATGATCCGCAGGCTCCGCAGCCAGCGCGCCCAGGCGTTCAAGGGCTACCTGCGCTGTTTGAGCCTGGATTTCAACCGCATGTGCGCCGCGATCAAGCTGCTCATGTTGCAATCGCGGCGGGACCGTCCGGAGCTTGCCGAAGCCCTGGTCCGGCATCAGTTCCTCTTTGCCTCCGGCATGCTGGTGGTAAATTGCCGCCTGTTTGCTTATCGCCTGGGTCTCGGGGGAGTGGACGCCACCGCCCTGGTCGAGATCTTCGACATGATTCGCGTGGAACTGCAATCCATGGCACCGGTAGCGGACGCCTCGGCCGCGTAGTTCACAGCCTCTTTAATACCTCTTTCGCCTTCTTCAATTCCGGGAATTTCTTCTCGGCCTCCCGAAATTCGCGCGTATGCACGCGCCGCCGCGCACCATGGTGATCGACCGGGTAGCGGAGGTGCAGCATCTCGTGGAACAGCACATAGCGCAGCGCCAGCGGCGAAATTTCCGGATTATCCAGAATTTTGCTGATAATAATCGCGTTATGCGAAGGGTCGAAGTGCCCTAGCATGGTCCGGGAAGGCCTCCGGCTCCAGCCCAGTTGGGGCCGCCCCATCAAACCATCGAAAAATTCCTGGTTCAGGGCGTCGAAAATTGTCTCCAGATTGCAGTGCTCTCCCTGCGGGCCGGATATGAATTTCCGGCCGCGGATCTGCCGGATAATCTCGGCCTGCCTGCGGACATCGCGGCGATTGAGGTATAACCGGTAGCGGTAGGAGTACATGCGCGCGATCGGTTTCCGATACAGCTTCGACAGCAGGATGAAAGCGAGAGCCTCGGTGACGGGCGCCGGCGCACCGGCCAGCAAGTCGGAAATGCGCACATGAATGCGGCCGTTTTCCAGGCGGATAAAGCTGTCGGCATTGGCGAAGCGGCAATATTCCACCGCAAAGCTGGGTATGGGTGTCCGCGGCTTCAACTGGCGGAAAACCCGCGCGTAAGTTTCCTCGGGAGCCTCGAAAAAAAGAGAACTCTGGACAGCCTCGAAATCGAGAATCCCCTCAGTCTCTGCCATTCACCATTAGGGTACCGCGGGTTCCCGTCAAGTGCGGACGGGGATTCCTCGGTTGCAAATTCTCTCCCTCGATGGGTTACCCTGAACTCTTAAAGGACAAACACATTGCCAAAGGCGAAAATCACTGCGCTCGGCTGCTACACTCCTCCGGACGTACTCACCAATCACGACCTGGAAAAGATGGTCGATACCAACGACCAGTGGATTCTGGAACGGGTCGGGATTCGCGAGCGCCACATTGCGCCGGCCGGCATGGCCACTTCCGATATGGCCATCGAGGCCGCCCGCTGCGCGCTGGCGCACCGGGGGGTGGACGCCTCGGAGGTGAATGCCATCATCCTTTGCACGGTGACGCCGGACATGATGTTTCCGTCGACCGCGTGCCTGGTGCAGAACGCGATCGGCGCCCGCGGAGCGTGGGGGTTCGACCTGGTCGCCGCCTGTTCCGGATTCGTATACGGCCTCACGACCGCCGCGCACCTGGTGGCCGGCGGGTCTCACAAGAAGGTACTGGTGATCGGGGCGGACACGATGAGCCGCATCATCGATTACACGGATCGCGCGACCTGCGTCCTATTCGGAGACGGCGCGGGGGCCATGCTGCTCGAGCCGGTGGACGCGGGCGAGGAGTCGGGCTTCATCGATTTCCTGGGCGAAGTAGACGGTTCGGGCGGCGACTTCCTGAAGATGCCGGCGGGCGGCAGCCGGATGCCCGCTTCGCATGAGACCGTAGACCGGCGGCTGCACTACGTCAAGCAGGAAGGGCAGCAGGTCTTCAAATACGCGGTCCGCAAGATGTACGAGACGTCGCGGGAACTGCTGGAGCGTAACGGCTTCACGCTGGACGACCTGGCGCTGTTGATTCCGCACCAGGCTAACCGGCGCATCATCACGGCGGCGGCGGAGCGCCTTGGAATTCCGCCGGAGAAGGTCGTCATCAACATCGACAGCTACGGCAACACCACGGCCGGAACGATACCCCTCGCGACACGCGACGCGATCCAGCAGGGGCGCCTCAAAAAGGGCGACCTGGTGCTCTTCGCGGCGGTAGGCGCGGGGTACACGGTAGGCGCGAGTTTGTGGCGCTGGGCGTTTTAGGCACCCATCCGCAAGGAAAGCACGCGTTCGGCTCTTACACAACGCGCGCGATCACCAGCGTCATGTCGTCATGCTGCGGGGCTCCGGCGGCGAACGCGTCGGCTGCGTTCATGATGCGGCAAATGGTTTCCGAAGGCGGCAAGGACGCGGAGGCACGGGCGGCCGCAATCAATGCGTCCTCGCCCCATTCCTCTTCCGCGCCATTCTCGGCCTCGCTGATGCCGTCGGTGTAGAGCACCAGCAGGTCGCCGGATTCCAGGCGGACCTCCTCCTGCTCGTAGCGCGCGAACCCGAAGAGTCCCACGGGCGGGCCGCCTTTTTCCAGCCGCAATACCTGGCTGCCGCGGAGGAGCATGGGGGGATTGTGGCCGCCGTTCGAATAGAGCAGGCTCCGGGTCTCCGGATCGAACTGCGCATAGAAAAACGTGGCGTAGCGGTGCTCGTGGGAGGCATCGCAAACCAGGCGGTTCACGTTCACCATAACCTGCGCCACGTTGCCGCAGCCTGCCTGGGACTGTCCCCGGACGGAAGCCTGCAGGCTTGCCATGAGGAGCGCGGCGGGAACGCCCTTCCCGGAGACATCCGCGATCACGAGGCCCAGCCTGCCGTCCGCCAGAGACAGGAAATCGTAGTAGTCGCCGCCGACGGTTCGCGCCGGGCGGCAGTGGCCTGCGTACTCGAGCGAGGCGACCTTGGGCAGATTCTGGGGGAACAGGCGCTGCTGCACCTCGCGGGCGATCTCGATTTCACGGTTCAGCGTCTCGCGCTCAGCCACCTCGGCGGCGATTGCTTCGGAGAGGAGGGTGTTCTCGAGCGCGAGCCCGGTCTGCACAGCAACGGTCCGGAGCAGGCTGGCGTCGCTGGCGGAATACGGCTCTTCCGACTTCTTGGGGCCCAGGCTGATGAACCCGAGCAGATCCTTGCGGGACGCGAGGGGCAGCAGCAGTTGCGCGTCGAGACCATCGATGGCGGTCGAGGCAGTCACGGGGACCGGCTCGTGGGAACGGCTGAGCGCCTCGACGGCCGCATTGTCACACGCGACGGGCCCGGCGGGGGCAACCGGATAGCCGGCGGCGTACACGGGCCGGAAGACGACGCCGTCGCGCAGCATGACCGCGATCCGGTCGACGTGCAGCGACGAGGAGATCTTGCGCGTCACGGTTTCGAGCAGCGCCTGACGTTCCAGAATGCCGCGGACCTCGAGGCTCAGCTCTTCGAGCACCTGCTCGGCGTTATAGGCCTCCCGGAAAAAGCGGCGATCCACCCAGCGGCGCAGGCGCTCGCCCACATCGCGAATCCGGACCGCGGCCAGAACGCCCAGCGCGATAATGGCGAAGCGCTGCGGACGTGAGACTCCCGCCTCTTGCGATGCCGCGAAAGCGACCACGGCGATGACGACCGCCGCCTGCAGCACCCTGATGCCGCGGCGGGCGAGAGTGTACTGCAGGCCCTGGCGAATCACCACGCGCACGTCGAGAGCGCGCTGCACGACCACGGCGTATGCCATGGCGAGCGGGAACAGCACCAGCACCATCATCGCCGCGGAGAGTATCCAACCGTCATCGCCGTTCGGGGAGCGCCGGCGGATGAAGACGTCGTAGAGGAACAGCAGGAAGATCGGCTGCATAGCCGCCGTGCATCCCCAGTAAAGCAGCCGAAGGCGCCGGCGATCATCCGCCGCCAGGCCGGCCTCGTGGTACTTGTTGGCCAGGCCCATGAAGAAGGTGCCGATCAGGGGAGCCAGGATCAGAAAGACGCCGGTGCCCGTAAGGGGGTCGCGGGGAAGCGAGTCCGCCAGGGGAACGTTTACAGCCGCCACCGCGGCCTGGAGCACGTCGAGGGAAAGCGGCGCCCATACCGCCGCAATCAGAACCCACTTGGCCCAGGGGGCGCGCCGGTCGAGACTCCAGCGCCTGGGGAAGTAGATGCCGAACAGCATCATAGCGACCGCCCAGATCGGAAGGGCCGCCACGCGATAGACCTGCATAATGACGCCGAACGGATTCGGCCATCCGAGAGCGTCGAATGAACCCTCGCGGCTTAGCTGGCTGAGGCCGAGGAGGACCCCCAGCATCAACCACGCGCGCAGGTCGCGCGGTCTCACCAGTGCCACCCAGAAGCCCAGGAGAATGGAGAGCCAGGGCATGAGGAACCAGGCCACGGCGGCGTAATACCATCGCGGCAGGCCGGCGAGGGAGGCCAAAATCACCCGGTACCGGGCGGGTTTCCCGTCCCGAACAACTGAAACCTCGAGGGTCTCACCGGGCCGGTGCCGCCACAACGGCATGGCCAGATCCCTCTGTCCCGCAACGGCCCGACCGTCGATAGCGGTGACCAGGTCACCCGGCTTCAGCCCGGCCCGCGCGGCCTCGTCACCGGTGCTCCGGACCGTGGGCCACGGATCTCCAAGCACGAAGGGACTGGCCGCGTACTCACCACGAAGGGCCCGCATGGCGTCGATGGTATAGGTCACCTGGCTACCGCCGGCGATCACGGCGATGAGCAGGAGGGTGCGGTACAACCAGGCGGTGGACGGTTTGGCCTCGGTCATGGTGAAGCTGCGGTAACAGGATAATCGATTTCCCCGGCCCCCGAACGCCCCACGGTACAATGAAGCTTCGCAACCGTATGAAACCAGCATTTCGGCGCACCGCGGCGCGGGTGGCACTTGCCGCCGGATTGATCCTGACCGGGGCGCTCCTCTGTTCGCAACCCTCTCCCCGGGAACAGGTTGGTCCGCTGCCTGGAGGCGGCTTCCGGCTCAACAGCGGCTGGAAGCTGGACCCCGCGGGTAAGCAGGTGCCCCTGGACACCCTTCCGCTGTCCACAGCGCTGTCGCCGGACGGAAAATATCTGCTCGTGCTGAACTGCGGCTACCGCCCGCCCAGCATCAGCGTGATCGATACCGCCTCGGCCGCCGTGGTGAGCCACGTTCCGGTGCCGGACGCGTGGCTGGGGCTTGCCTTCACGCCCAAGGGGGACCGCGTTTACGTGGGAGGGGCGTCGAAGGCCTCGATCTTTGAATTTACGTTTTCCAATGGGACCCTGCAAGCCGCGCGCACGTTCGAGGTGGTTCCCGCGGCCCAGCGAACGGCGCGCGACTTCATCGGCGATGTGGCTCTTTCTCCGGACGGGCGCCTGCTGTATGCCGCCGACCTGTATCACGATTCGCTGGCCGTGATCAATCCGCAATCGGGAATGGTGATCCAGCGCGTCAAGACCGGGCGGCGGCCGTACCGGATTCTGTTCCACCCGGACGGGAAATCGTTCTTCGTCACGCATTGGGCGGATGGCACGCTCGGGCACTACGACGCCTTGGATGGAAGCCTGCTGGCCACGGTGCGGATCGGCGCGCATCCCACCGACATGGTGTGGCGCGACGGCCGTCCGGCGGACGTGGACCCGGACGAGCCCGCGTACAAAGCGCGCCTCTTCGTGGCCGCCGCCAATACGAACAACGTGTATGCGGTCAGCGTGACGGAGTCAAACAGCCTCAATGTCATCGAAAGCATCAACCTGTCGATGACGCCGCGCCAGCCGCTCGGCATGACGCCCTCCGCGCTGGCGCTCAGCCCCGACAAGAAGCGCCTGTTCGTGGCCTGCTCGGACGCCAATGCGGCGGCGGTGGTCGATGTGACCATGGAGCGCAGCCGTGTGGAAGGATTCATCCCGGCGGGCTGGTATCCGACCGCCGTGCGCGTGCTGCCGTCCGGCGCGCTGGTGGTGCTCAACGGCAAGGGGCTCCGTTCCTATCCGAACCCGGACGGGCCGAATCCGACAAAGCGTCCGGTAGGGATCCACAATGAGCCCGGTATCCGGCCGGGGTACGTCGGCTACATGCAGACGGGGACAGCCTCGTGGATCGAGCCGTTCACGGACGATCAACTGGATGCCTGGACGAAAGCGGAGCTGGCCGATTCGCCCTACCGCGATGCCAAGCTCGACGAGCCCTCGCCCCTGCCTCCGCAGATCCGGCACATCATCTACATCGTGCGCGAGAACCGCACGTACGACCAGGTGCTGGGAGACGTGAAGGAGGGCAACGGGGATCCGTCGCTGGTCCTGTTCGGGGAGAAGGTCACTCCCAACGCCCACAAGCTGGTACGCGACTTCGTGCTGCTCGACAACTTCTACGTCAATTCGGACGTGAGCGCGGACGGACACAACTGGTCTACGGCGGCGATCGCCCCGGATTACGTGCAGAAGCTGTGGCCCAATCAATATGCGGGCCGCCGCAAGCTCTACGACTTCGAGGAGCAGGACCCCACTTCGCTTCCGCCCGCGGGCTATCTCTGGACCAATGCGGCGTCGGCCGGGTTAGCAATCCGTAATTTCGGCTACATGGTGAGCAACAAGCCCGGCGCGGCGCCGGGAGGCGAGCAGATTACCGGGGTCCGCGATCCGGTCCTGGCCAAAGTCACCAACCGGTTTTACCGCGGTTTCGACCTGGACTATCCGGATGTGGAGAGGGCTAAGACGTTCCTCAATGAACTGGCGGAATACGAAAAGGCCGGCGACATGCCCCGCCTGGTGTTGGTCCGCATGGGCAACGACCACACGTCCGGAACGGCGACCGGAAAGATCGCCCCGCTTTCGGCGGCGGCCGATAACGACTATGCCCTGGGCCAACTGGTCGAAGGCGTTTCGAAGTCTAAATTCTGGACGAGCACACTGATCTGCGTGCTCGAAGACGACGCCCAGAACGGGCCGGACCACGTGGATTCGCATCGTTCTCCGGCGTTGCTGATCTCGCCCTACGTGAAGCACCACGCGGTGGACGGCACCATGTACAACACGGTTTCGATGCTGCGAACCATCGAACTGCTGCTGGGCCTGCACCCCATGACGCAGTTCGACGCGGGCGCGCGGCCGATGACGTCGTCGTTCCAGGCGACGCCCGACCCGGCCGCATTCACGGCCGAGAAGCCGCGCATCCCGCTCGACGACCGCAATCCGCCGAACGCTCCCGGAGCGGCCGCGTCCAACCGGATGCACTTCGAGCAGGCCGATGAGATCGACGACAACGAGTTGAACGACGTCCTGTGGCGGGCCATTCGCAGGGACGCCCCGCCGCCGCCGGTGCGGAGCTACTTCGGAAAGTAAACAACGCCCGATGCCAAGAATCTACCTGTGCTTCCTATGGCACATGCACCAGCCCTTTTACAAAGACCTGATCTCGGGCGAGTACAAGCTGCCGTGGACCCGCATGCACGGGTTGAAGGACTACTACGGGATGGTGCGGATCCTCGAGGAGTTTCCCGGCATTCACCAGACATTCAACCTGGTGCCCTCGATGATGGCGCAGGTGGAGGAGTACGCCGCCGGTGAAGCCAAGGATCCGTTTCTCCAGAAGGCGCTGCAACCGGCCGAGAGCCTGACCGACGCGGACCGCGCGTTCCTGCTGCGCCACTCCTTCTACTCCGATCCGCAGCGCATGATCTATCGCTACCCGCGCTACGGGGAGCTCTTCGACGCCCGCAACGCGCAGAGAGCCGCGTACGGCTTCTTCGGCACGCAGGAGTTTCGCGACCTGCAGATGTGGTCGCAACTGGCGTGGTTCGACGAGGAGTTTCAGTCGGGCGACCCGGAGGTGGCCGAATGGATCAAGCGGGGCCGCAACTTCACGCTGGCCGACCAGCGGCGCATGGGCGAGAAGCAGCGCGAGATCCTCGGCTGCGTGCTGCCCGAATACCGGAAGCTCTCCCAAAGCGGGCAGATCGAGATTTCGACCACGCCGTATTACCACCCGATCCTGCCGCTGCTGTGCGATTCGGATATCGCGGCGGTCTCGCACCCCGGCGTGCCTTTGCCGCCGCGGTTCCGCTATCCCGGGGATGCGCACCGCCAGCTTTCGCTCGCGCGCGAGTACGTGCAGCAGCATTTCGGGGCAGCGCCGCTGGGCTTATGGCCCTCGGAAGGTTCGGTCTCCGACGACGTATTCACGATCGCCGCCGACCTGGGCTTCGAATGGACCGCCACGGACAGCGGCGTGCTGAACCGGACGCTCTCGCGGGCGGTGCCGGTGGACGGTCTCTACCGCCCCTACGAGTGGCGGCGGCAGGGACGCAAGCTGGGTGTGGTGTTCCGCGATCATTTCATGAGCGACCTGATCGGCTTCGTCTATTCGAAGATGGACGCCGCGGCCGCTGCCGACGATTTCCTGAGGCGCATCCGCGAAAACTGCGCCGGCATCCTGGGAGCCGGCCGGGACGCCCTGGTTCCTATCATCCTCGACGGCGAGAACGCCTGGGAATATTACTACCTCAACGGCCGCCCTTTCCTGCGCGAACTCTATCACCGCATCCAGAACGACGACCGGATGCAAGCCGTGACCCTGGCGGAGGCCCTGAGGCAGCTTCCGGCCGAGCCGCTGGATCACATTTTTCCGGGCTCGTGGATCAATGCCAACTTCGATGTATGGATCGGCGCGGAAGAGGACAACCAGGCGTGGACGCAGTTACTGCGCGCCCGGCAGACCTTCGACGGCGCCGCCGCGGTTCCCGAGGAACAGCGGCGCCTGGCGTTCGAGGAGTTGATGATTGCGGAGGGCAGCGACTGGTGCTGGTGGTACGGGCCGGAGCACGACTCGGTGAACCGCGTGGAGTTCGACCAGCTCTTTCGCAGCCACCTGGCCAACATCTACCGCTTCCTGAACCTGAACCCGCCCGAAGAACTGTCGAGGCCGATCCTGCGAATCGCCGTCCCGGCCGTCAAGATCGAGCCCTCCGGCGCTGTGCGGCCGCGGATCGACGGGGAAGTGACTTCGTATTTCGAATGGATCGGCGCCGGCATCTACCGGGTGGACGAACGTTCCGGTTCGATGCACGGCAAGAAGTTCGTGGTGAAAGAGGTCTACTTCGGCAGCGACGGCGGCAATCTCTTCCTGCGCGTCGATTTCCACCCGGGGTATCAGCAGGATCTGCCGGGCATGCAGGCCCGCCTGCGGGTGCAATCGCTCGACGGAGCGCGCACCAGCTCCCTGAACATCGTGTTTGCGCACGAGGGCGTTTCCGTGGCGGACGAAGAACTGGCGGGCGGCCCGGCGCCAGGCTCGGTGGAGTGCGCATTCGTCCGCGTTCTCGAGGTGCGGGCGCAGTTGGCGGCGATGGGGATCGCCCCGGGCGGCGGCTTGAGAATCCAGCTCTCGCTATGGAGTGGCGGTCTGCCGATCGATGCGGTTCCGCAGCAGGGCTGGCTGGAGATGCGCACGACCGACCCGCTGGAGCTGGCGGGGTAGCGGAACCGGCTCAGTACAGACCCTTCACAATTCCGCCATCCACGGCGATGGATGCTCCCGTGATGTAACTGGCGCGCTCGGAGGCCAGGAACACCACCAGGTCGGCGAACTCCTCCGGGCGGCCGATGCGGCGGAGCGGCGCCTGGCCGGCCCAGCGGTCTTCGATCTCCCGGGCGGATACGCCTTCGCGCGCGGCCATGCGCTCGGCCAGCGAGAGCAGGCGGTCGGTGGCGGTGTACCCGGGGCACACGTTGTTCACCAGGACGTTGTACGGCCCGTATTCGTTCGAGAGGGATTTCACCAGGCCGCTCACGCCGGAGCGGATGGCGTTCGAGAGAATCAAGCCGTCGACGGGCTGCTTCACGGTCATCGAGGTGATGGCGATGAAACGGCCCCAGCGGCGCTGCTGCATCAGGGGCAGGGTCTCTTTGGCAAGATAGACGGTGCTCATCAGGTTCAGGTCGGCGGCGGCATGCCATTCCTCCACGCTGATCTCCGAGAACAGCTTGGAGGGTGGTCCGCCGGCATTGGCCACGCAGATATCGACCCGGCCGAAACGCTCCGCCGCGGCGGCGACGAAGCGGCGCACGTCTTCGTAGACGGTGACGTCGAACGCGCGCGTCATCACCTCGGCGCCGGTCTCGCGCTGAATCTCTTCGGCCGCGGCGCACAGCGTGGATTCGGTGCGCGCGCACAAGGCCAGC
This sequence comes from Bryobacterales bacterium, assembly GCA_963778675.1. Classification (GTDB taxonomy): domain Bacteria; phylum Acidobacteriota; class Terriglobia; order Bryobacterales; family Bryobacteraceae; genus CAWCDJ01. Next base: position 1,292,600 of record CAVZVI010000010.1, on the reverse strand, counting down.
TTTGCTCCCTCGCGGGCGAGCCCCAGGGCGACGGCTTTCCCCAGGCCCTGGCTGGAAGCGGCCACAATCGCGACGCGATCCTTAAGACCGAGGTCCATCGGTTTCTCCCCTGCGCAGATAGCCGTCGTCCTTCTTGAGCCAGTCGTGGCGGATCGGGCTGAAGATGTCGAGATCCAGCGTGTCTTCAAGCGCCACGGCGCGGTGCGGCACGTTCGACGGAATGCGCAGCACCTGGCCGGCGTTCACCACGACCTCGCGGCCCTCCAGCTCGAATTTCAAAGCGCCTTCAAGGATGTAAGTGATCTGTTCGCTCTCGTGATGGTGCTCCGGCACCACCGCGCCCTTGGCGAGAAAAACCTGCGCCACCATGGCCTTCTCGCCGGCGATGATCTTGCGGCCGATGTGCTCGCTCAGGATCTCTTTTTCCATCTCGTCCCACGTGTAATGTTCCATCGCCTGCCATTGTACACGGCAGCCTCACCGTATAATGAAAGGTTTCAGGAGGGGTCTCGAATGTCGCGAAGAACGGTCCTGCTGGCAGCGGTGTGCTGCGCCGCGGCGTGGGCCGGCAGCCCGTGGAAGGTCGCGGGACCACCGCCGGAATCGTGGCAGGGCGGCCGGGTTGCGGACCTCGCTGCGCACCGCAAGGCCGTCATGGAGCAGATCGGCGCCAAGGGGGTCCTGATCCTCTACGCCGCCGAGCCGCGCAATTATGCCGGAGACGTGGACTGGCCTTACCGGCAGGAGAACGATTTCTTCTACCTGACGGGGATGCCGCAGCAAGGGAGCGCGCTGGTACTGATGCCCGGGGCGGAGGGGATCCGCGAGATTCTGTTCGTGCCGCCTTCGAACCCGGCGCGGGAGAACTGGACCGGCCACATCCTGACGCACGACGAGGCCCGCAGGATCTCGGGGATCGAAGAGGTGTGGGACGCGCGGCAGCTGAACCGGTTCCTCGCGGTTCTGTTGCCCCAGGCCCACACCATTTTGACCGAGGGCCCGGCCAGGTCCGCGGATCCTCCGCTTCCCGAGGATCTCCGCTCGAAACTGCCGGGCGATCCCCAGATCTACCTGATCACGCGGGGGAGTGCCGCGGAATACCACCGCGAACAGGAGTTCGCGAAAAGGCTGGCCGCGCTGACCCCGCCGGTCGCCGTCAAGGACGCAAGCACCATCTTTGCCGGCCTGCGCCGTGTGAAATCGCCGCGCGAGCTCGATATCCTGCGGCACGCCGAGGATATTACCGCCGAAGCCTTTCAGCGCGCCTACGCGCTGGGCGTTCCGGGCACACCCGAGTACGAAATCCAGGCCCAGTTCGAATTCACATTCCTGCGCCGCAACGCGCACTGGGGCTATCCCTGCATCGTGGCCTCCGGGGTAAACGCCACCACCCTGCACTACGAAACCAACAAGGACACGATGAAGGCCGGCGACCTGCTGCTGATGGACGACGCTGCCGAGTTCGACGGCTACAGCGTGGACGTGACCCGCACGATCCCGGTGAGCGGCCGGTATTCGAAAGCGCAGGCCGATATTTACCGTCTGGTATGGGAGGCGCAGCAGGCGGGGATCCGCATGGCGCTGCCCGGCCACACCTCGGCGGGCAACCCCACCTCCATCCAGGGTGCGGCGAACGAGGTCTTCAAGCAGGGACTGTACCGGATGGGGCTGATCACCGATGCGAACAGCGACCAGCAGATGCGCATCTGGTTCAATCACGGAATCAGCCACGGCATCGGCCTGAACGTGCACGATCCGGGCGGACGCGAACTGCAGCCGGGCATGGTCGTGACGGTGGAGCCGGGCCTCTACTTCCGGCCCGACGCGCTCGACAACCTGCCGAAGACGCCCGAAAACGAGAAGTTCATCGCAGCCGTGCGGCCGGCCTTCGAGAGGTACAAAGGCATCGGCGTGCGGATCGAGGATGATGTCCTGATCACCGGAGGGCAGGCGAAAGTGCTGTCAGCCGCCGTCCCGTCGAAGCTCGAAGAAGTGGAAGCCTCCATCGCGCAGCTTCGAAAGGCCCTGAGGACGAATCCCCTGCCATGACGGCCATCGACCTTGCCGCCTTCGCGGGCCTGACCGCGATGGTGCTGCTGACCGTGAACCTGCTGCTGGGATTGCTCGTGGCCACCAATTACAGCTTCGAACGCGAGTGGCCTCACCGCAGGCTGCCGGTCCCGCTGTTCCGCATCCACAACTGGACGGCGTATGTGGCCATCGCGGCCGCGCTGCTGCACCCCACGCTGCTGCTATTCGTCGCCAGGCCGAAGTTCTACCCCAGGGACATTGTTTTCCCGTTATGGTCGCCCGGCCAGACGCTGTACAACTGCCTCGGCGCGGTGACGCTCTATAGTTTCCTGCTGGTGGTGGTGACCTCCTACTTCCGCCCGAAACTGCGGCACCGGCCGTGGAAGAAGCTGCACTACACGGCGTACGGCGCGGCGGCGTTCATGTATGTGCACGGGACCCTGATCGACCAGAACCTGAAGGGTGCTGCGCCGGATTTTTTGGATGGAGAGAAAGTTCTCGTGGAGGGCTGCTTCGCGCTGGTAGCGGCGGTGGCGGTATGGAGGTGGCGCCGGGGAAATGAGAAGCAGCGGTTTGTGAAGGCAGTGGCGCGGATCTCCGGGGCTGCGCTTGGGCAGGCCGGGAGGCCCGCCCCACCCGCTTAGCCGCTCATCGAGCCCAGGAACTCGCCGTTGCTACGGGTCTTGCTGAGTTTATCCAAAAGCAGTTCCATGGTTTCCACAGGCGAGAGCGGGTTGAGAACCTTGCGCAGGATCCACACGCGGTTGAGCTCGTCCTTGGGCAGCAGGAGCTCTTCCTTGCGGGTGCCGCTCTTGTTGATGTCGATGGCCGGGAACACGCGCTTGTCGACCAGCTTGCGCTCCAGGTGGATTTCCATGTTGCCGGTGCCCTTGAACTCTTCGAAAATCACGTCGTCCATGCGGCTGCCGGTGTCGATCAGGGCGGTGGCGATGATGGTCAGCGATCCGCCTTCCTCGATGTTGCGCGCCGCGCCGAAGAAGCGCTTGGGGCGCTGCAGCGCGTTCGAATCGACGCCGCCCGAGAGCACCTTGCCGGAGGGCGGCACGATCGTATTGTAGGCGCGCGCCAGGCGCGTGATCGAATCGAGCAGAATCACCACGTCGCGCTTGTGCTCGATCAGGCGCTTGGCCTTCTCGATCACCATTTCGGCCACCTGCACGTGGCGCGTGGCGGGCTCGTCGAAGGTGGAGCTGATGACCTCGCCGCGGACGCTGCGCTGCATGTCGGTGACTTCTTCCGGACGCTCGTCGATCAGCAGCACGATCAGGGTCACTTCGGGGTGATTGGCGGTGATCGAGTTGGCGATCGATTGCAGCAGCATCGTCTTGCCGGTGCGCGGCGGCGATACGATCAGCCCGCGCTGGCCCTTGCCGATGGGAGTCAGCAAGTCCATCACGCGGCCGGAGTAGTTATCCTTGACGGTCTCGAGCTTCAGCCGCTGGTTGGGGTAGAGCGGCGTCAGGTTGTCGAAGAAGATTTTGTTGCGCGCTTCCTCGGGCGGCTCGAAGTTGATGGCGTCCACCTTGATCAGCGCAAAGTAACGCTCGCCTTCCTTGGGCGGGCGGATCTGGCCGGAGATGGTGTCGCCGGTGCGCAGGTCGAAGCGGCGGATCTGCGAGGGGGAGACGTAGACGTCATCCGGGCCCGGCAGGTAATTGTACTCCGGCGCGCGCAGGAAGCCGAACCCGTCGGGCAGGCATTCGAGTACGCCTTCGGAGAAGATCAGGCCGCTCTTTTCCGCCTGGGTCTGGAGGATCTTGAAGATCAGCTCCTGCTTGCGAAGGCCGGCGGCGCCGGCGATGTTCATGTCCTTGGCCACCTGGTTGAGCTTCTGGATGCTCATGTCCTTCAGTTCGACCAGGTCGAGCGTCGGGGTGCCATTCTTGACGCTCTGGGCAGCCTGCTGTTTGCGGCGGGCGGAACCGGGGTGGTCCGTGGGCGAAACAACCGGTATTTCGGCGGGCTTCACCTCGGCGGGGGGCGCCGCGGGAGGGGCGGGCGGAGCAGCCGCGGCCTTGGCGGCGCGCTCCGGCTTCTCGGCGTGCGGCTTCTCGGCGGGCGCGGCCTTCTCCGGCTTTTCAACCTTCTCCGGCTCGGAGACAGGGGTTCCGGCGGCTTCGCGGGCGTTTGTCTTTTCGGTGGGCTTTTCTGTTTTTTCCTGCGGCGGGGTGGTTCCTACCGTCGTGGTGTTTTCGTTATTGCTTGCCAAATTTCCCTCACTCCCCGGCCGGTGACGGCCGAGAACGGCAACGGCTCCACGCCCTCCTGGCGGAGGGCGCGTAAACCGCGCTCTTGCTCAGATTGATTCAACTTATCGAACTTCGTGGCGATTACCAGGTAATTTCTGCCGTGATGCTCGAGCCACCGCTTCAGCTCGAGGTCCTTCTCCATCCATCCGCGGCGGGCATCGAGAATCAGGCAGGAAAGCTCCAGGGTTTCCCTCTTCTCCAGATATTCGTCGATCAGCTTTTTCCACTCCAGCAGGTAAGCCGGGGGTACCCGGGCATATCCGTAACCCGGGAGATCCACGAAGTAAAACGCCCCGTCGATCCGGTAAAAATTGATAGTTTGCGTTCGACCCGGTGTACTGCTGGTAAATGCCAGTCTTTTTTGCCCCGTCAGAGCATTGATGAGGCTCGACTTCCCAACGTTGCTTCTCCCCAGAAATGCGATCTCCGGCAGCCGGTCGGAGGGGAACATCGCCGGCCGGCCGGCACTGACGACAAATTCGGATTTCAACAAACCTGCCTGGTAGGGGCCGGGAATCGCCCGGCTCCGCCATTTTCCTTAGTGCGCCCGCGTCTCTTCCGCCGGCTGCACCTCGACCCCTGAGGTTGCCGCGGTCAGCGGAATCGCAACCAACTCGCGCTCGAGCGCAATCTTCAGCACCTCGTCCATTGAATCGACGAAGTTCAACTTCATAGTCTGCTTGATGGCGTCCGGGATATCCGGAAGGTCCTTCTCGTTTTCCCGGGGCATGATCGCTTCCAGAATGCCGTGACGATGCGCCGCCATCAATTTTTCCTTCAGGCCGCCGATCGGCAGCACCTTCCCGCGGAGGGTGATTTCTCCGGTCATGGCCACATCGCCGCGCACCGGAATCCTCGTCAGCGCACTGCAAATCGTGGTGGCCAGCGTAATTCCGGCCGAAGGACCGTCCTTCGGAATAGCGCCTTCCGGGATGTGAATGTGGACGTCGAGATTGCGGTAGAAATCGCGCGGCAATCCGAACTGGTGCGCCCGCGAGCGGATATAGCTCATGGCCGCCTGGGCCGACTCCTGCATGACTTCGCCCAGTTTGCCGGTGATGGTCAGCTTGCCTTTCCCCTCCATCAGGGTGCACTCCACGGTCAGGATCTGGCCGCCGACCTCCGTCCACGCCAGACCCGTCGCGGCGCCGATTTCGTTCTTCTTCTCCGCCTCCAGGTCGCGAAACTTCCACGGGCCCAGCAGCTCCGGCAGCTTCTCGCCGTTGATCACGGCTTTGGCCGCCGGCTTCTTGTCCTTCTCTCCCCGGCGGTTCACCACCTGGCGCGCGATTTTCCGGCACACGTTACCGATTTCGCGCTCCAGGTTCCGGACCCCGGCTTCGCGCGTGTAGTACTGAATCAGCCCGTTCAAACCGGCATCCTCGAACCCGATCTGGTCTTTCGAAAGCCCGGTGGCTTCCATCTGCTTGCGTACCAGGAAACGCTTGGCGATCTCCATCTTCTCGAGCTCGGTGTAGCCCGAAAGCCGGATCACCTCCATGCGGTCCTGCAGCGCCGGAGGAATCGTGTGGAGGACATTCGCCGTGGCGATGAAGAAGACCTGGCTGAGATCATACTCCACATCCAGGTAATGGTCAACGAACATGAAGTTCTGCTCGGGATCGAGAACCTCGAGCAGCGCCGCGGAGGGATCGCCGCGGAAATCCATCGACATCTTGTCCACTTCGTCCAGCATGAAGACCGGGTTGCGCGTGCCCGCCTTCTTCATCATCTGGATCATCTGGCCCGGCAGCGCGCCGATATAGGTGCGGCGGTGGCCGCGGATCTCGGCTTCATCCCGCACGCCGCCGAGCGACATACGCACGAACTTGCGGCCGGTGGCCTTGGCGATCGACATCCCCAGCGAGGTCTTGCCCACGCCCGGAGGGCCGACGAAGCACAGGATCGAGCCCTTGGGGTTCTTCACCAGGCGGCGCACCGCCAGGAACTCCAGGATGCGTTCCTTGATCTTTTCGAGGCCGTAGTGATCGGACTCGAGCACCTGCTCGGCGAATTTGAGGTCGCGGATTTCCTTGGACTTCTTCTTCCACGGCACCGCCAGCAGCCAGTCGAGATAGTTGCGCGAAACGGTCGACTCGGCCGACATCGGCGGCATATTCTCCAGCCGCTTCAACTCGGCCATGGCCTTGTCGAGCGCGTCCTTGCGTCATGCCCGCGGTTTCGATGCGCTTCTTCAGCTCGTCGATCTCGCTCTTCTCGCCGCGCCCCAGTTCCTTCTGGATGGCCTTGATCTTCTCGTTGAGGTAGTACTCTTTCTGGGCCTTCTCCATCTGCCGTTTCACGCGGCCCTGGATGGTGCGGTCGACGTTGAGCTTCTCGATTTCGATATCGAGCATCTCGGCCACGCGCGTCAGGCGGTCGATGGGATCGAAGATTTCGAGCAGTTCCTGCTTCTCTTCAATGGTGAGCTGGAGATTGGCTCCCACGGTATCGGCCAGCTTGCCCGGATCGTCCACGCGGATGGCGGCGATCATCGTCTCGTAATTCAGGTTCTGGCTGAGCTTGACGTACTGTTCGAACAGTCCGGTGACCCGGCTGATCAGCGCATCGAGCTGCGCCCCGGTCTCCACCTTGTATGCCGAAGTACGAACGACGGCGCGGAAGAATCCCTCGTCATCGTTCACAGAAACCACTTTGCCGCGTTCGACGCCTTCCACCAGGACTTTGATATTGCCGTCCGGAAGTTTGAGGCTCTGGACGATGTTGACGATCGTGCCTACCGCGTAAATCTCGTTCGGCTTCGGTTCGTCGATGGATGCATCGTGCTGGGTCGCAAGAAAGATTTTCTTGTCCCCGGCCATCGCCTCTTCCAGTGCCCGGACGCTCGATTCGCGGCCCACTACGAACGGGGTCATCATGTACGGAAAGATGACCACATCGCGGATGGGCATCATCGGCAGACGCTTTGTATCGGATTTTTCCTTTGAAGTAAGCATTGTTCTCCCCAGGGCGGATCCTGCAGCCCCTGGTCCCCAAGTGCGCAGTTGTTCGCGGAAGACCGGCGGTTTGCTTGCCCTTGACTCCGGTTGGGAGGCTAACCGGCCTTTTCTAATATTGTAAGACTGATTTTCTGTGCCAGCACCATTTCTTTGGTGACCTGGAACTCCCGGACCTTCTTGTAGGAAGGCAGGTAATACATCAGATCGAGCATCAGGTCTTCGAGAATCATGCGCAACCCGCGCGCCCCCACCTTGCGCTCCATGGCCAGATCGGCGATCGCCTCGAGGGCATCGTCGCTGAACTTGAGCCGCACATTCTCGAACTCGAACAGCTTCTGGTACTGCTTGACAATGGCATTTTTCGGCCGGGTCAGGATCTGGATCAAGGCTGAACGATCCAGGTCCTCGAGCACCGCCGAAACCGGCAGGCGGCCGATGAACTCGGGGATGAAGCCGAACTTGATCAGGTCGATCGGCTGCACTTGCGACAGCAGGTCGATATCGCGCCGGCCGCTGATACCGGAGACTTTGCTGCCTTTTTCGTCTTCCTGCAAAAAGCCCATCGACTTCTTGCCGCTGCGCCGCGCGATCACCTTCTCCAACCCCACGAACGCCCCCCCGCAGATGAACAGGATGTTGGTCGTATCGACCGGGGTAAACTCCTGATGCGGGTGTTTCCGCCCGCCCTGCGGCGGAACGTTGGCTACGGTGCCTTCCAGAATCTTGAGAAGCGCCTGCTGCACACCCTCCCCGGAAACATCCCGGGTGATGGATGGGTTTTCGTCCTTGCGGCAGATCTTATCGATTTCGTCGATATAAATGATGCCCTGCTGGCACTTCTGGACATCGCCGTCGGCCGCCTGGAGCAGCTTGAGGATGATGTTCTCCACATCCTCGCCGACGTACCCGGCCTCGGTCAGGGTGGTGGCGTCGACAATCGCGAAGGGAACATCGAGAATCTTCGCTAACGTCTGCGCCATCAATGTCTTACCGGTACCGGTCGGACCGATCAGCAGGATGTTGGACTTTTGCAGCTCGACCTCGGTGTTCCGCATGCGGTTCATGTGGATCCGCTTGCAGTGGTTGTACACCGCCACCGCCAGCTTCTTCTTGGTGGCTTCCTGCCCGATTACGTACTGGTCAAGAAACTCCTTAACTTCCAACGGTTTAGGAATCTTGTTGGGAGTTCCCGAGGGAGGCTCGACCTTGTCATCCTCCAGAATCGAGTTGCATACCGCGATGCACTCGTCGCAGATGTAGGCGCGAGGATAGTCGCTCGGGGAGGAGATGAGCTTTCCGACTACGTCCTGGCTCTTATGGCAAAACGAACACCGCAAAGCATCATCGGATCCGGCACGCTTCACGCAGTTAACTCCTCTTCCCCTTGGGCTTCGTCGGGGCAAATACAGACTCCCGCTCGCCTCCGGGGTAGGGACCAACAATCGATTTCGTTCCTATTATCACCTGAATATACTTCCTAAGCAATGTAGTCAAAGGTTGGGGATATGACAGGCGGTACCTGCCTTCCCATAGGGTACCGGGTGAACCCGCGGCCCTAGGCGGTTTTCCGGGCGTGTTCGAACAGGAAGTTGAGCGTTTTCTCCGTCTGGATGTGACTGGCAATCCGGCCCAGGGTGCCGTCTTTTTCAAAGCGCATCTGGACTGCGGCTACGGGCTCGCGGTTCTGTCTTGCAATGCGTTCGACTTCTTTATCCACTTCGTCACGGGTGGCGCCGATGGCTTCACGGTCGGCAATTCGCGATAACAGCATGGACGCCTTCACTTCGCGCACGGCTTTGTCCCGCTGGCTTTCCTTCACCTTGTTCCAGTCCAGCTTGAGCTGGCGCGGGTCGACCCCTTCGGAGGCCATGGCCCGCAGGCTCTGCTCCACGCGGTTTTGGATCTGGCGGTCCACAAAGACCTCGGGGACCGGGAAATCGTGCAGGTCCACCAGCTTGTCCACGATCAGGTTCTTGGCCTCCTGCTGCGCGTCGAACTGCCGCTGGGCGAAGAGCCCTTTGCGGATGGCGTCGCGCAACTCGTCCATCGTTCGGTAATCGCCGAGGTCCTGGGCGAATTCGTCGTTCAACTCCGGAAGATCCTTGCGGCGGATGCCCTTCACCGTGGCGTGAAACTTCACGGTCTTTCCGGCCAGGCGGGCAGCGCCGTAGTCTTCCGGATAGGTAACTTCAAACTCCTTTTCGTCTCCCGGCGAGAGCCCGAGCAGGTTCGTAGTGAAAGCCTCGAAGGTATCGCCGCCGCCGATTTCGAGCACGGTTTCGTCCTGCTTGACCGGCTCGCCTTCCACGCCTTCGACGCTCTCGAGCGCTACCACCGCGTGATCGCCCTCGGCCACCGGCCGCGGATCGATGTTCACATATTCCGCCTTGGTCTCGCGGATCTCGGCCACGCGCTTATCCACGTCCTCGTCGGTCACTTCGGGATCGTGGTAGGGCACTTCCACGTCGTTGTATTCCTGCAGCTCGATCGGCGGAACCACTTCGAATTCGGCCTTGAATGTCAGGGGTTCGCCGTCGTGAAAATGGACGTCGGAAATATCCGGGCGGCCGACCACACTCAAATTTTCCGCCTCAATCTGTTTCTGCAAATGGGCGGGGATCAGGCTCTCCAATACCTGATGCCGGATGTCGCCGGCAAACTGCTTTCGAATCAGGGAAGCAGGGGCTTTGCCCGGGCGGAACCCGGGGAGTTTGGCGCGTTTCTGAATCTCGGTGGTCACCCGGCTGGTTTCGCTCTCCACCTCGTCAACGGGAATGGAAAGCTCCAGCGAATGCCTGCAACCTTCTACTAGAGCCAAGTGGATTTGACCTCAGGAAAGAAGTGATGGTGTAAATCTCATGATACCACGTACAATGGCCGTAGCCGCTCATGGCCAAGCTCGCCTTGCTAGCCCTTGTGCTGCTGCTGGCGCTTTGGGCATTCGTCGTGCGTAAGAACAATTGATGCACCTGGATTTTCAAACCGCACTGCTGGACGTATTGCTGCTGTGGATCCTCACCGCGCCGCATGAGTTCGCGCATGCCTGGGTCGCCACCCGGCTGGGTGACGAAACTCCGCGTAACGAAGGCCGCGTCACGCTGAACCCTCTGGCGCACGTCGACTGGCTCGGCACCGCCATCCTGCCGTTCGTGACGTCGCTGCTGGGCGCGGGCTTCCTGGGCTGGGGGAGGCCGGTTCGCACGGAAACCGCCCGGCTTCGGGGCGGGCTGAACGGACTGGCCGTGGTGGCGCTGGCCGGCCCGGCAAGCAACGTGGTGATGGCGGTAATCCTGGCGGCGGTGGCGATGGCCACCCTGCACACCCTGCCCTCGCTCGCGGCGTTTGCGATCCAGGGAGTGCGGCTGAGCCTCTACCTGGCGCTGTTCAACTTCCTCCCGGTGCCGCCGCTCGACGGCTCGAAGTTGCTGCTGGCGGCGCGCGTCCCCACAGTGGTCTACATGGAGCTGGCGCGCTTCGGATTCATGCTGCTGATCGTGGCGATGGTGAGCACCCGGCTCGGCTACTGGCTGAACTCCTGGAGCGACGCCGGAGCGCTGGCCATTTTCCACATGCTGCAATGAGCTAAGGTGGAAGGATCCATGAATTGCGTTCGTCTTGCCATCGCAACCTCTGACGGCACCTCCGTAGCCGCCCATCTGGCGCGCTCCGCGTCGTTCCTCGTGATCGAAGTCGAGGACGGCCGCGTCGTTTCCTCAACCCTCCGTGACCGCGGTACCGGTCAGGGCGGCAGCCACAGGCCCTTCAAGGAACTGCTGGCCGGCTGCCGCGACCTGATCTGCGGTGGAATCAGCGAAAGCGCCGAGAACCTGCTTTCCGCGCGCGGCACCGAAAGCCTGGTGCTGGCCGCGCCGATGAGCATCCAGGACGCTCTCGACAGCTACCTGGCCGGAAAGCTCGCCACCACAGACGCGCGCGTCTGTTTGTAACAGAGGACCGGCGGAAAGCCTCCTACTCGCCCAGAGTCCATGCTGCGGTATCCTGGTGGTGGCCAGTCACCTCGACCCGGCGAACGCAATCGGCCTGCGCCCGCACGAAAACATATGCGGTTTCACGCAAGATGACGTACCCCGCCTGACTGGAGGACGTGCCAAAACGCTCGCCGCCGCGCGACGCCAGCACGCTCATTGATCCGGACGGTCCCGCAGTTTAAGCCTCCATCCCCATCTGCGTAAGCCGGTACCTCAGCGCGTTCCTTGTCAGCCCGAGCAGCCGGGCGGCCTGGCTCTTGTTGCCGGCGGCGCGGCGCAGGGCCTCCCGAATGATCTCCTGCTCGTATTCGTCGAGGCTCATGCCGTCCGGCACGAACGACGCGTCGTTCTGGGCTCTGGGGCGCGGAGCGCTCTCCAGACGGATGTCGGCCGCATCCAGTTGCGTGCCGCTGCACATCACCAGGCTGCGCTCGATCACGTTCTCGAGCTCGCGCACGTTGCCCGGCCAGTGGTACGCCATCAGCTTCTCGATGGCGGCATCCGTGATCGATTCCACGCGGCAGCCGGTATCGGGCGCCAGCTTGTGGACGAAGTGGTTCGCCAGAAACGGAATGTCCTGCTTGCGGTCGCGCAGGGAAGGGATGTTCAGGGGCACTACGTTCAGGCGGTAGTAGAGGTCCTCGCGAAAGGTCCCCTGTTCGAGCGCGGCGCGCAGGTCCTGGTTCGTGGCGGCGATCACACGCACATCGATGTGGCGCGTCACGTTGCTGCCCAGGCGCTCGAATTCGCGTTCCTGCAGGATGCGCAGCAGCTTCACCTGGACGGCGGCAGGCACGTCGCCGATCTCGTCCAGAAACACCGTGCCGGTGTCGGCCTGCTCGAACTTGCCGGGTTTGCTGGTCTGGGCGCCCGTAAACGCGCCCTTCTCGTAGCCGAACAGCTCGCTCTCCATCAGGTTTTCCGGAATGGCGCTGCAGTTGATCTTCACCAGCGGGCGGTCGCGCCGCGGCGAGTGGAAGTGGATGGCGCGCGCGATCAGGTCCTTGCCCACGCCGCTTTCGCCGGCCAGCAGCACCGTGGCGCGCGTGGGCGCCACCCGCTCGATGGCGGCGAAGATTTCCTGCATCGGCCCGCTGCGGCCGATGATGTTGTCGAATTCGTAGCGCCGCCCGAGCTGCTCTTTGAGCTGGCGGTTCTCGTCGCGCAGGTCGCGCATTTCGAGAGCCTTGTGGACGACCTGCATCAGGTGGTCGAGCGAAAACGGCTTCAGCAGAAAGTCCGTGGCCCCCGACTTCATGGCCTCCACCGCGTTTTCGACGCTGCCGAACGCGGTCATCATGATCACCGGCGTCAGCGAGTTCTGGCGGCGGATCAGGGCGAGAAACTCGAGGCCGTCCATGGCCGGCAGCCGGAGGTCGGTCAGAACGAGGTCGGCGCGGTCGACCAGCTTCAGACCGTCCTCGGCGCTTGCGGCCTTGTCCACATCGAAACCCGCGGAGATCAGTTGCAGCTCGATCACACGCCGGAGCTTCTCTTCATCTTCGACGACCAGGATGCGTTTCTTCATGCGGCGGGTTCGGAGCGCTCCATCGGAAGCAGCACGCGGAAGACGCTGCCCTTGTCAGGCTCGCTCTCGACCGTTATTTTACCGCTGTGCTCGTCCACGATCTTGGCGACGATCGCCAGCCCCAGCCCCACTCCGCTCGGTTTGGTGGTGAAGAACGGATTGAAGATGGTGTCCAGGTTCTTGGGCTCGATCCCGGAGCCGCGGTCGATTACCGAGACCTCGGCGATGCCCTGCGCGGAGCGCGTCTTCACCGTCACCGCCCCGCCCTCCGGGCTGGCCTGGGCGGCGTTCAGCACGAGGTTGTAGAACACCCGCTCCATCAGCTCGGCATCGAGCGGGAACGGCGGGATCTCGGGAGAGTAGTTCTTATAGATGGCGATTCCAGGGGCTTCCCGCGCGGCCATGGCGATCGCCCGGTCGAGCACCTGCGTCAGGTCGGCGCTTTCGAGACGCACCTGGAGGGGCCGGGCGAACTGCAGGAAGCGGGTGATCAGGGAGTTGGCGCGGTCCACTTCGCTGCTGATGAAGCCGGCGACCTCGCGCGCCACTTCGTTTTCCGCGTTGAGATTCGGCCCGAGCATCTCGGCGGAGGCTTTGATGGTGCCGAGCGGGTTGCGAAGCTCGTGCGCCAGGCCGGCCGAGAGCTGGCCGAGCGCGGCCAGGCGGTCGGAGCGCCGCACGGCCTCTTCCGCTTCCTGAATCTGGACGTTGGCGTCGGAGAGCTGCTCGGCGGTGCGGCGGTACTTTCGCGACTGCTCACGCAAATCCTCCGCCAGCGTGTTGGCGAGCGTCCCCACCATCGCCAGGAACACGACGCGCAGCACCAGTTCGGTGATCTCCGGCCACTCGATGAAGTAGCGGGTCCAGTCGATATAGAGAAGGAAGATCAGGTAGACTCCGGCCGCGAGGAGTGAAATCGCCAGGGTTCCCAGGAGCCCGAAGGTGGTTCCCGCGGCCACCACAGGCAGCAGCATGACCAGCCAGTAGCGGCTGCCGATGCCGTCCGTGTAGCCGATCAGCAGGAAGCCCAGGAGGAGCTTCAGAGCGATCCAGAAGATGCGCCCGGATCTCGTTTCGAGCGCGGGAATACGCGGCTCGATGAGCTGCACCACCCCCAGCGCCGCCAGCGGCGCCCAGGCGTAAATATCGCGGTTTCGGGTGGTGTATCCGAGCGCTGCGAACAGCAGAATCCAGACGGGATCCTGGGGCCGGATGAACCGGATCCAGCGGACGGGAGTACTCAGGGCCACGCGTGATATCCCAGTCGGGATTATGCCACAATGAAGTAGAACGTCTCATGTCCAACCCAAGCATGCTGGATCAGGATCGGGCCACCGCTCCGGATTCCCAACCGAACAACGAGTCTTTCGGCGACATTCTGTCGCAGTACGAACAGTCCCATTCCCACCGTCCCGAGGAGGGCGGGAGGGGCCTGGAAGGCACCGTGATCGCGGTGTCCGGCGAGTCGGTGTTCCTCGATATCGGCTTCAAGATCGAAGGAATGATCCCGCTGGCGGATTTCCAGAACGCCGGCGAGACGGTGAAGCCGGGCGACAAGGTGCAGGTCTCGATCAAGGGTCGCGGCCCCGAGGGGTACTACGAGCTCTCGCGCATCAAGGTCGAGCGGCCCAGGGACTGGTCGGCGCTGGAGAAGGCGTTCGCCGACAAGGCGGCCATCGCGGGCGTGGTGACGGCCGTGGTAAAGGGCGGGTTGAGTGTCGACGTCGGGGTTCGCGCTTTCATGCCGGCCTCGCGCAGCGGCGCTAAAGACGCCGCCGAGATGGAGAAGTTGATCGGGCAGGAGATCCGCTGCCGCATCATCAAACTCGATGTAGCCGATGAAGACGTGGTCGTGGACCGCCGCTCGGTGATCGAGGAAGAAGAGCGCGCCGCCAAAGAGAAGCGCTACTCCGAAGTCAAAGAAGGCGAGACGGTGCAGGGCACGGTCCGCAGCCTCACCGATTACGGCGCCTTCGTGGATATCGGCGGCGTGGATGCTCTGCTGCACGTGGCCGACATCTCCTGGGGCCGCATCAACAAGCCGGCCGACGTACTGAGCGTGGGCCAGCAGGTCGAGGCCAAGGTGCTGAAGGTCGATCCGGCCAAGAGACGCATTTCGCTCGGCATGAAGCAGCTTCTGCCCCACCCGTGGGAACTGGCCGGCGAAAAGTACAAGGTTGGCGAACGCGTGCAGGGCACGGTGACCCGCGTGGCCGATTTCGGAGCCTTCGTGGAAGTCGAAAAGGGCGTGGAAGGGTTGATCCACCTTTCCGAAATGTCCTGGTCGAAAAAGGTGCGCAAGCCTTCCGACGTGGTGAAGCCGGGTGACCAGGTGGACGTGGTCATTCTGGGCGTCAACCAGGCCGACCGGCGCATCTCGCTGGGGTTGAAGCAGGCTCTGGGCGACCCCTGGGCCGAAGTCCCCCAGAAGTATCCGGTGGGCGCGGTGGTGGAGGCGCCCGTGATCAGCCTGCAGAAGTTCGGCGCTTTCGTGCAGCTCGCCGAGGGCGTGGAAGGCATGATCCACGTCGGCGACATCACCGCCGAGAAGCGCATCAATCATCCGCAGGACGTGCTCAAGGTCGGACAGACCGTGAAAGCGCAGGTATTGGAACTGGATACCGAAAAGCGCCGGCTGCGGCTGGGGATGAAGCAGTTGATTCCCACCAGCCTGGATGAGTACATCGCCGAGCACAAGGAAGGCGACGTGGTCACCGGCCGCATGGTGGAAGTCTCCGGCGGCCGCGCCCGCGCGGAGCTCGGGGAAGGCGTGCAGGCGGCCTGCCGCATCGGCGGCGCCGAGCCCGCTCCCAAGGAAGAGAAGGCAGCGGAAGGCAAGACCGACCTCTCGTCTCTCAGCTCGATGCTGGCAGCCAAGTGGAAGAGCGGCCAGGCATCCGGCGGAGGCCAGCGCGAATCGCTCCGCTCCGGCCAGATCCGCAGCTTCCGCATCGTGAAACTCGACCCCGCTTCGAAGAAGATCGAAGTCGAACTGGCATAACCGGTCCTACGCGATTCGAGACTCAGGTCTGATCGCAGGCCATGCCGGCCACAGCGAATTGGACCGTCTCTCCGGAACCCAACTCTTTCACCCGGTCGCGGTAGCCGAGACGGATGGGCTTGTCGGGCCCTCCGACGCTGCGCACCGTCAGTTGATCTCGCGTAATCTCCATCGCCAGGGAATGTTTGCGATAGCGCAATTGCATCCGAAGGCCCGCCCACTCGTCGGGCAGGCATGGATTGAACCAGAGCACGTCTCCGCGCGTCACGATGCCGGTATGGCCTCGCTGAACGAGATCCACCGTGCCCGCCATTGCGCCGAGGTGGATGCCTTCCGCCGTCGTGCCGCCCTGTACGTCGGAGATGTCGGATTCGAGAGCGGCGGTGAAGAGCTGCCACGACCGCGCTCGGTCGGAGCGGGCCAGCACCCACGAATGAACCACACCACTCAGTGTCGATCCGTGCGAGGTGCGCTTCAAGTAATAGTCGATGTTCCTGGGTATGGTCCCACGGTCGAACGGGTAACCGAGCTGCTCGAAGACTTGGGCGAGTTCCTCGGCGGAAAACAGATAGAACAGCATCAGAACATCCGCCTGCTTGGAAGCCTTGTAGCGGTTCGGGGTGTCGCCCTCGGCTTCGAGAATGCGATCGAGGCGGGCGATATTGCCGTACTTTTTCCGGTAGCGCTCCCAGTCGAACTCTTCGAGCTTGTCGTAACCTTCAAACTGGCTGATGATGCCGTCGTCGTGGAAGACTACACGCATTCGCCGGGTAATATCGCGCCAGCGGTCGATCTCCCCGTCGGAAAGCGCGAGCGAATCCCACAGCTCGGAGCGGCGGTTCCCCGGCAACCTGTCCAAAGTTTCCAGCGCGCGGCTGAGTACCCAGACCGCCATGATGTTGGTATATGCGTTGTTGTCGAGGCCGCCGTCCTCGACCCCCGGGTAATTATCGTGGTACTCGTCCGGCCCCATTACCCCCAGAATTTCGTAGCGCTTCCACTCGTCGTTGTACTTCGCGATGCTCGCCCAGAAGCGCGCGATCTCCAGAAGCATCTCGGCTCCATACATCGACAGGAACTCTGTATCGGCGGTGACCTCCTGGTAGTTCCAGACGTTATACGCGATCGCGGCGTTGACGTGCCGCTGGCGATGGCTGTGATCCGGAATCCAGCGGCCGGACTTCGGGTTGAGGTGAATCTTCTGGGTTTCCTCACGGCCGTCGCTTCCGCTCTGCCATGGATACATCGCCCCGCGGTAACCGGCGGCCCGGGCATTCGCACGCGCTTCATTCAGCCGCCAGTAGCGATGGATCAGCAGCGAGCGCGTAATCTGCGGCACGCGCAGATTGAGCAGCGGGAAGATGAACAGCTCGTCCCAGAAGATGTGGCCGCGATACGCCTCTCCGTGCCAGCCGCGCGCCGGGACCCCGGCATCCAGGTCCATCGTATGCATCGAGGTGGTTTGAAGCAGGTGATACAAGTGAAGGTGCAGGATTAAGGCGGTACGGTTCTCGCCGTCAGGATCGCGCGCCTCGGTCTCGATGTCGAACCGGTCCCACAAGTGCTTCCAGGCGCGAACGTGTTCGTCCAGCAATTCATCGAAACCGCCGGCGCGCTCCAGCCACTTGGCAGCCTCTAAACCGCATTCCGAGATGGCTGTGTCGCGCGATGTGAACAGCGCCACGACTTTCTCCAGCCTGACCTCGCTTCCAGGCTGAATATCCACGGTGCACTCCTGGGCGATGTAGCCCGGCTCCTCGACGGTCCGGCGCTCGGGGCTGACGGCGGAACCGTCGTGGTAAACCCGGGTGCGAGCAGCTTGAGCAATGCGGATTTCGGACTGCGTCGTTTGAACTTTGAGGTAGAGCGACTCGCCATCAGCCGATGTTTCGAGCGGCGCCAGGTGTCTGTTGTTGAGGCTGCGATAGCGCTTCACGCCCGCGTTGACGACACGGCCGTCGAGCGCGGTCCGGATGTCGACGGATGCGGACCAGTTCTCGGAGACCAGTGTCGTTTCGAGGGCGGCCAGATGCCGCTGGCGCATGTGAACGAGTCTCCGCTGCCGGAGGAGTGAGATGCGTCCCCGCTGATCGCGGAACCGAACGGTTCGCGACAGGATTCCCATCTTCATGTTGAGCTCCTGCCGGTACGAGAGAAGTTCGACACCCAGGGGATTGAACCACTGGCCGCCGTGAAGGCGGAACGTCAACAGGAGCCAGTTCGGAAGATTGACCAGGTCTTCGTTCTCGATGATCCGGCCGCCAATTGCGGTCTCGAGGCGGTTATAGCCACCCGCCAGGTAGACGCCAGGGTAGTGCACCTCGTCAGCTTCGTTCTCCGCGGCGGCGCCCCTGGTAACGAAGTATCCGTTACCGAGTGCACACAGAGCCTCGCGGTGGCCCTCCTGCCCGGGTTCAAATCCATCGTAAACCAGCGACCAGGAGTTCACCGCCTGGCCTCCGGCGGACTGGACGAAGCGAGCGCCCCGATAAACGCTCGTACCTGGTCCGTGTTATCCAGGGCATATTGCGCCATCGTGCGCCGCGGCTCCTCCCGGACGACAATGCCGATCCCACGATCGTACACGACCCGAAATGCATCCTCGTCCGTCGTGTCGTCGCCAATATAGAGGGGCAGGGTGGCGCAGGAATCGAGATTCAGTTGGCCGAGCAGCCACAACAGGGCCTTCCCTTTGTTCCACTCGATGGCTGGCTGGATGTCCCAGACCTTCTTTCCCGGGGAGACCCGCAGCGACGGGTACCGGGAGAGCACATCATCGACGGCGCGCCGGACATGCTCGTCCTGGCCGGTCCGGACATTCCGGTAATGGGCCGCGACCGAGAACTTCTTGCGCTCCACCTGAGCGCCCTCGACTCCAGCCAGCGCAGCCTCGAGCTCACGCTCAACGGTATCGAGCAGCGGCAGAAATGCCGCGCCCTCTTCGTAACCGGCGCGCCATCCCGCCGGACCGGCGATTTCGAATCCGTGGCTACCCGCGTAGAAGATCCCTTCAATTCCCACGAGGGAGCGCACGTTGCGGAGATCCCGCCCGCTGACAACGGCGACCGTGCACCGAGCCGCCAGGCTTCGCACGGAGGCGCGCATGGGTTCACTCAGCACCGCGTCTTCGGGGTGCGCCACGATCGGCGTCAGGGTCCCGTCGTAATCCAGGAACACAACCAGGTGCTTCTTCCGGGCAAGGGCCTCGATCTCCGGGAAGCACGCCAGCGCGGACGGCAGTTCGCGTGCCTCGGTTTCCGCCGGGGAATCGAGCCGGATGCGAACCTGCCCGAGATCCTGCACCACGACGGTTGCACCGGCCTGCAGCAGGCTAGCGGCATAGCCGGCCCGGTCCACGCCGATCACCGATCCGAAATGCCCCGCGTCTCCGGCCTGAACGCCGGCGATGGCGTCCTCGACCACCACGGCGCAAGCCGGCTCGACTGCGAGTTGCCTGGCCGCCTCCAGGAAGTAATCCGGGGCAGGCTTGCCTTTCAGCCCCTGGCGCTCCGCATCGATTCCGTCCACCTTGGCATCGAACAGATCGAGCAACCCGGCTGCCTCGAGTACGGGCACACAATTCCTGCTCGACGTGACAATCGCCGTCCGGACACTCCGGCTCCGCAGTTCTCGAATCAGGGCGATGGTGGATTCGTAGACTTCGACGCCTCGAGATTCCAACTGCTCCTGGAAAAGCCTGTTCTTCCGGTTGCCCAGGCCGCAGACCGTTTCCAGTTCCGGGGAATCTCCGGGAGCGCCGTAGGGCAATTGGATTCCACGCGCTTCCAGGAAGCTGCGTACGCCGTCGTACCGTGGCTTCCCATCGACGTAGCGCCGGTAGTCGGCATCTATGTCGAACGGCTCAAACGCCCCACCGCCTGCCTTGGCACGATCCCGCAGATAGTCGTCGAACAGGCGCTTCCAGGCTGCCGCGTGCACCTTCGCCGTCCTGGTAACCACTCCGTCCAGGTCGAAGATCACCGCGGGGAAGGATTGTGGCGAGATAGTGAATGTGGTCGACATTGGATCTGCGCTACGGATGCGTCTCAGGATTCAGCGGTTCCGCCGCCGGCGGCTTCGGCAGGTAGGCAGTGTACGTTCCTAAAAAGGTGCCGTAGATCAGGTGCCCGAGAATCGTCTGACGCTCCACATGGAGCAGCGCCACCAGAGGCAGAATTCGTTCATAGAGCAGCCGAAACGAGAAGTAATACCACGCCAGTGCGAAAACCACCCCCAACAGCAGCGCCCGCGTGGGCCGCACGCGGTCGCGCAACACGATTGCGAATAGAGCCCCCAACAGACTGTAAAGGAGCAGGTAAAGCGCCAGCCCTGCGATGCTCCGGAACCCGAACCCGCTGCGCACCGAGTCGGAACCCCAGAAGGCGCTGGCCATCAAATTCTCCGCGGTCCAGAAGCTGCGAAGCTGCCATTTCGCGCTGAGACCGAGCCAGGCCAGCATGCCGATGGCACCGAGCATTCCCGCCTGCAGGCCGGCCAACCCCGCGGAGATCGCCCCGGACACGCGCACCTCCGTAGCAGCTTCCATACAATTCAGCCTATACTGACCTTTAGACTTAAATCAAAGCGAAACTCAATGAGGCGTGTTGTCATTACCGGAATCGGTGCAGTAAGTCCCAACGGAATTGGGCGGGAACGCTTTTGGGAGGCCACCAAATGCGGCAAGAGCGGCGTGCGCAGAATCAGCCGCTTCGATCCAAGCGGCTACGCTGTTCAGGTAGCGGGGGAGGTGCCTGACGAATTCGACGAAAAGAAGTACGTCGAAATCAAAGACCGGCCCCACGTATCGCGCGCCGTCCCCCTGGCGGTAGCCAGCGTGGGCGAAGCGGTGGAAGACGCGGGCCTCGATACCGAGTCCATGACGCGCGACGAACTGCGCCAGATCGGCGTGCTGGTCGGCTCCGGCGGCGGCAGCCAGGATTTCACCGAGGAACAATATCGCCTATACTACACAGGCCACCTGAAACAGTGCAGCGTCTACACTATCCCCACCGGCACCATCGGGACCCTGGCCAGTGAGGTCTCCATGCGGTTCGGGTTCCGCGGCCTGAGCCACATCGTATCCACCGGCTGCACATCATCGACCGATGCCATCGGGTATTCGTTCCGGAACATCCGGATGGGTGTCCTGGACACGATGATCGCGGGCGGCGTGGATTCACCGATTGCCCCGCTGATCCTGCGCGGCTTTCAGCTCATGCGCATCATGTCGACCCGCTGGAACCATGAGCCGCACCGCGCCTCGCGACCCTTTTCCCGCGACCGCGACGGATTCGTGATCGCCGAGGGCGCCTGGTTCTTCGTCATGGAAGAGCTCGAGCACGCTCGCGCGCGCGGCGCGCGCATCTACGGCGAGGTGGCCGGATACGGCTCCACCTGCGAAGCCTTCCACCGCGTCCGCCTGGAAGAGTGCGGCGAGGAGCCGGCGCGGGCCATCTGCATGGCGTTGGAAGAGGCCGGCGTTCCCGGTTCCGAAGTGCAGTACATCAACTACCACGGGACCTCCACGGAGTTGAACGACCGCATCGAGACGCGCGCGGTGAAACTGGCATTCGACGGGCATGCCTACCGGCTCGCCGGATCGTCGCTCAAGAGCCTGATCGGACACCCCCAGGGAGCCTGCGGTGCGGCGGGCGTCGCCGCGACCCTGCTCGCCATGCGGGACGGCGTAGTGCCGCCCACCATCAACGTGGACGAACCGGATCCCGAGTGCGATCTCGATTACGTTCCCTGCCCCGGACGCCGCCTGGCGATCGAACACGCCGTAGCCAATTGCATTGCGTTCGGGAGCAAGAATTCCGCGCTGGTTCTGAGCAGGGTCTGATAAAAAAAGCCGGCGGGCGCTCGGAGGAAAACACCCGCCGGTGGATCCGCGGGGACCGAAGCCCCCACGAAACCAGTCGTAAGAAGCCGTCCACTTATTCAGACGTTCCACTCCGCCCGTCGGTTGCAAGCGGCCCCAGGACCTCGCCCGCGGTCCGGAAAGTGCCGGCGTGAGCCTCGGCGGTAAGATCGATCGGCTCGGCGTATCCTCCTCCAAGGGTTACAACTACCGGAACTCCCATGACCCTGACCAGGTCGAACACCATCCGGTCCCGTTCGCGCAGGCCCGCCGCGGAGAGGCGCAACCTCCCGAGACGGTCGGCATCCAACGCATCCACACCGGACTGGTAGAAGAGAATCCGCGGACCAAACTCCCGGATGGCGGGCAACACCGCCCGGAGGCTCTCCAGGTACTCCTCGTCACCGGTGCCGTCGGGCAGCCCGATGTCGATCTTGCTGCATCGCTTGTGAAAGGGGAAGTTGTTCTCCCCATGGATCGAGAGGGTCAGCACGGAAGGGTCGCCTTCGAAAATGGCGGCGGTGCCGTCCCCCTGGTGCACATCCAGGTCGATCACGGCCGCGCGGCGCGCGCAGGCGCGGATCGCCACCGCGAGGTCGTTGAACACGCAGAACCCGGAGCCCTCCGCGCGGAATGCGTGGTGCGTGCCGCCCGCCAGGTTGCCGCCGAAGCCTCCGGCCAGCGCGTCGGACGCCGCGGCGAGCGTGCCGCCAACCGACGCCAGCGTGCGGCGCACCAGTTGCTCCGACCAGGGAAAACCAATACGCCGCATGATCCGGGAGTCTACTGAACCGTCAAGGATCGAGCGCACGTAGTCCGGGTCGTGGGCTTGTTCGATGGCCTCCACCGCTGCGAACGGGGCCGGCTCCAGCTCGAATGCGCCGTCAGCGGCCAGCAAGCCCCGCAGCAAAGCGTATTTGGAAATCGGGAACTTGTGGCCTGCCGGCAGCGGAAATTCGTAGTGGTCGCAGTAGTACAACCGCATGGAGAGAACTACGAAGATCCCATGGCCCGCCGGATGGTCTCCGCGATGCTCTCGCTGTAGCTCTCCACATCCTTCAGATCGGGCCCTTCCACCATGACCCGGGCCAGCGGCTCTGTGCCCGAGAAACGAACCAGCACGCGCCCCGACCCGGCAAAGGCCTCCTCCACCCGGCGGATCTCTTCGGCCACCGCGGGAACTTCGGTCAGCGCCTTCTTCTCGCGCACCCGCACGTTCACCAGCTTCTGGGGAAACACCCGCAGGCCGGCGGTGAGCTCATCGAGTCCGGCGCCCGCGAGGCGCGCGATCTCCAGCACCCGCAGCGCCGTCAGCATGCCGTCGCCGGTAGTGGCGTAGTCACGGAAGATCACGTGGCCCGACTGTTCCCCACCCAGCGCGGCACCCAGGCGCACCATCTCTTCGAGCACGTACTTGTCGCCCACCGGCGTGCGCACCATCCGGATGCCCTCCTGCTGCAGGGCCTTTTCCAGGCCGAGGTTCGACATCACGGTGGCCACGACGATGTCGCCGGGCAGCCTGCCGGCGGTTTTCAAAGCGCGTGCCGCGGTAAGCAGCACGGCGTCGCCATCCACCACCTTGCCGCTGCGCGCCACGAAAATGGCGCGGTCGGCATCGCCGTCGAAGGCCACTCCGAAATCGTGCGCGCCTCCGGCCATCGCTTCCCGCAGCCTGCCCAGGTGCAGCGCGCCGCACTCCAGGTTGATGTTCCGCCCGTCGGGCTCGACCGAGAGGGCCGACACCGATGCGCCCAGCCGCCGGAACAATTCGGGAGCGAGCCGGAAGGAAGCGCCGTTGCCGCAATCGACCGCGAGCTTCATTCCGTCGAACCTCACCGATACGGTCGAAGCCAGGTAGTCCACGTACTGGCGCGCCATGCTCTCATCCACCACCAGGACGGCAGACCGCGGCACGGCGCCGGCTTCCCGAATGCGCAGGATCTCCTGCTCGACAGCGTGCTCTTCCTCGTCCGGCAGCTTGAAGCCGGTGTGCCCGAACACCTTGAGTCCGTTGTCCTGATACGGGTTGTGCGATGCCGAAATCATCAACCCGGCCTGGAACGGCCCGGTGCGGGTCAGGTACGCGATCCCCGGCGTGGTGATCACACCGGCGAACCGGACGCGCACGCCGCGGCTTTCGAGACCCCCGGCTACGGTCGCCGCGATCCAGGCGCCGGATTCGCGCGTATCGGCGCCGATCAGGATTTCCGGATTCGCCCGCGCCGCCGCTGCATCTTCCCCCAGGGCGACGCCGAACGCAAACACAGTCGCCGGATCCAGCGGGTACTCTCCAGCCACCCCCCGGATCCCGTCCGTTCCAAACAACTGTTTACCCAACTGGTTTCTCCGTCAATGGACTGTTTCCTTCCTCTTCATGGTCACTGAAACCGCGACCTGCGGGGAGGTCTGAATTCGGACGAATGGATCATCTAGATACCCATTCACGCGAAATTCGGATGTGCCGACCACGTTGGCAACGTCCACAGGATCCGTGAGGACCTCACGAACCCGCGCTACGTGCCCGGAAGGCCCCACGATCGTCAGGTTCGGGGGGTCGACCGACCACTGGGCGACCACGTATCCGTTCGCTCCGTCACCCGTGAAGCGGGGCCGCACCGGAACCGTCTTGACGGCCCGCCGTTCGAATTGAAACCGGACCTCCGAGGGAATGGCACGCACCAGATGCACTCCTCGTGCGAGCTTGACGTTTCCATTATCGATGGCAAAGCTGCGCTCCCCGGCCCGCACGCCGGACATGTCCAGGATCACCGCGGGACGTAGCCCGCCATCGTTGAGCCCCCTGAGTTCGCCGGAAGGCCCGCTCAGTTCCAGCGCCACAGCCCCGACCGGCTCCGAGCTGATCTCCAGGTCGTCGGGCAGGTTCTTATACTCCACCGGAGCGGTGGCGAACCCCGCCAACTCGGGCTCCGATGCGACCAGGGCCCAGAGAATCACGGCAATGAGCAGGGACAGGATCTTCCAGCCGGCGTTTTCGACGACCAGCCGGCCGAGCCAGCGAAACACCTTCATGGCTGGCCGGACCTCTCGGCGGAATGGATCTCCTGCTCCGTGCCGCCGGCCGGCGACAGCGGAATGTCGGCGGCAAACTCGTCGATGTGCATCGGCGTCGGCCGCTGCACCTCAAAGTGGCGGTGGATCCGCTCAACCAGGTCGGCCGACGTCAGGCCCTGGATGAGGTCGCCGAACGCAGCCACTGAAACGCGGCCCGTCTCTTCGGAAACCACGATCGAGAGGCAGTCGGTCTCTTCGGTGATTCCGATGGCCGCCCGGTGGCGCGTTCCGAGTTTGCGTGAAAGCGCCGGATTGGTGGTCAGGGGAAGGAAACAGGCGGCGGCCGCAACGCGGTCCTTCTGAACGATCACGGCGCCGTCGTGCAGCGGCAATCCGGGCTGAAAGATCGACAGCAGCAGGTCGCGCGAGATCCGCGCCTCCAGGATAACGCCGCTCTCGATAAACGTCCGCAGCCCGATATCGCGCTCCAGCACGATCAGCGCGCCCGTCTTCTCCTCGGCCAGCCTCTCCACAGCGAACAGGATCTCGTCGATCGATTCCGGCGCGCGGAAGCTCCCGCCGAAACCGAACCAGCGTTTGCGGCCCAGCCGCGCCAGGGTGCGCCGGATCTCCGACTGAAATAACACGATAATCGCCAGTCCGATATAGGGGACGATGAACGAGAGCAGCGAGCGCAGCGCCTCGAGCCCCGCCCATGACGCTATCGCGTACAGCGAAACCATGATAAGAATACCGATCAGGATGTGCCCGGCACGCGTTCCCCGCACCACCATCAACGCCTGGTACACCAGGAAGGCAACCACCAGAATGTCGATCACCCCGGTCAGATGGAGTTGCGGGAGCGACGGCCAAAATGGCACCACAAGGAGCATCGGCGAATCTCAGTGCTGGGACTACCAGCCAGTTTCCATCTTAGCCCAGGAACACACTGCAGAGTACCCAAGGCCTAATGGATACAATAGATTATGCCTTTCATTTCCGTCCCGGAGGCGATTGAGGAGATCCGCGCCGGACGCATTCTGGTGGTGGTGGACGACGAGGACCGGGAGAACGAAGGCGACCTGACCATCGCGGCCGAGAAGGTCACCCCCGAGATCATCAACTTCATGGCCACCCACGGCCGGGGGCTGATCTGTCTCACTCTGACACCGGAGCGGTGCGACTCCTTACGCCTGCCGCTGATGAGCCCCACCAACACGTCGAACTTCGGCACGGCCTTTTGCGAATCGATCGATGCCCGGGACGGCGTGACCACCGGCATCTCCGCGGCCGACCGCACCCGCACCATCCTGACCGCCATCGACCCGCAGTGCCGGCCGGCCGACCTGGCGCGCCCCGGTCATGTCTTCCCCTTGCGCGCGCGTGAGGGCGGCGTGCTGGTCAGGGCCGGACAGACCGAGGCCTCCGTGGATCTCGCTCGCATGGCGGGCCTCAACCCGGCCGGCGTGATCTGCGAAATCATGAACGAGGACGGCACGATGGCGCGCGTGCCTCAATTGGAGGAGTTCTGCGCCCGCCACGGCATGAAGATGATCTCGGTGGCGGAAATGATCCGCTACCGGCTGAAGCACGAGAAGTTCGTGCGCCGCGCGGCCGAAGGCTGCATCGAAACCGAGTTCGGGGAGTTTCGCACGGTCGCCTATGCCACCGACCTGAACCCGGAGTATCATCTGGCCCTGGTACGGGGCGACGTCGAGGGCCGCGAAGGCGTGCTCGTCCGGATGCACTCGCGGTGCCTTTACGGCGACGTCTTCGGCGCCACGGCCTGCGACTGCAACCGGTTGATACGGAACGCGCTCCGCGCCATCGCCGAAGAGGGCAGCGGGGTTCTGGTTTACCTGCACGAAAGCGGCCCCGGATTCCGTATCGAACGCAACCCTTCCGGAGCTCCGCGTATGGTATCCCACGGGAGGGATTTCATGCACTACAAGGGTGAGGCCGGCCAGCGGCAACTCCAGCATGAGCACGGCATCGGCGCCCAGATCCTCTCCGACCTGGGTCTGCACACCATCCGCCTGCTGACCAACCATCCGCGGAAAATCGTGGCACTGGAAGGGTTTGGCATCGAAATTGTGGATCAGATCCCAGTCGGCCACTGAACTTCGAACTTCCCCCGGCAGGCTTGCGTTAATAATGGAGAAAGGCCCTCGTCCTGAATGTTATGAACGCACGAACTGTTCTGACCACCGCGACACTCGCCGCCGTGCTGACTGCCGCGCTCCCTGCCAAGGCAGCCGATCCGCAACTTCTGAACCTGGTGATGCCCGACGCCAAGGTTCTGGCGGGCGTCAACGTGGACCAGGCGAAGACCAGCCCGTTCGGCCAGTATGTGTTGGGGCTGATCCAGTCATCGCAGAATACCCACCTGCAGGAACTCACCAACCAGACTGGTTTCGACCCCACTCGTGACGTTCACGAGGTGCTGGTTGCCTCCACCGGCACGCCGGGAAGCCACTCCGGATTGGCGCTGGCCCGCGGCAATTTCGATACGGCCAAGATTCTGGCGGTTGCCACCCAGCACGGTGCCGCCACGGAAACCTACGGGGGCGTGACCATTCTGGAAGATCCCAAGGGGACCAATGGCGTCGCCTTCCTCGATTCCACCCTGTTCGTAGCGGGCGATATCGCCAGTGTAAAGGCGGCGATCGACCGCCAGCATACCCCCGCTCCGCTGCCCGCCTCCGTCATCGTGCAGGTGAACCAGTGGAGCGGCTCGCAGGACGCGTGGGCCGTCTCGCTCATTCCCACTGCTTCGTTGAAGATGCCGAACGGCGCTCCCAACGTGCCCGGCGTGGGCGCCCAGGGCAACACCGCGTTCCAGAGCATCCAGCAGGCCGCCGGCGGCGTGAAGTTCGGCGCCAACGTGGTCGTGACGGCGCAGGCGACGGCCGATACCGCGCAGAACGCCCAATCGATGGGCGACGCCTTGAAGCTGCTGGCCAGCCTCGCACAGATGCAGAGCCAGAACAATCCCAACGTGAAAACGCTCCTTAGCGGCCTCACGATTACGCCGCAGGGCAACCTGCTCAACGTCACCCTCACCGTGCCGGAAGACCAGATTCAGCAAGTCGTCAAGCCGCACGCGCATGCGGCGCGTCGCATCGAACGCAAAATGTAGGTTAGTGGGGCAGGCCTCCGGGCCTGCCCGTTCCCGCCGGACAGAGATCCCGATAAAACGGACACCTCCCGCAGTGTCCGCCCTCGTTCAACCGAAAATCCAACTCCGATTGCGCTGCTTGAAAATCCCGTACCACCTGCTCCGGCGAATCGAGCAGCGAAGGCCGCAGGTCCACCTCCACTACCGTATTCGGCCGCAGAAAATGTAGGTATGCGCGGTCCGGCACACGGCCCGCCGCCCGCTCGATCGCAATCGCATAGAGCTTCAACTGCAGCGCGTAATCGTCCGCCCTCTGGTGTGCTTCGGGGCCGCTGACGGCATCGGTCTTGTAGTCCACGATCACCAGTTCCCCGCCCTCTTCGAACCACAGGTCCACCTGCCCGCGAATCACCAGGTCCTCCACGGCGATCAGGAAGGCGAACTCGCGCTCCACATGCGAGGCCCGGGCCACGCGCCGCCCCAGGGCGCTCTGGCGGAACACACCCGCCAGCCGGACCGCCTCCGGGTCCGGATCGGCCAACGGCGCGCCCGCAAGCAGCGCGTGTACCTGGGTGCCCAACTCGCTGGCGGAAAGCGCATCGCCCCCTGCCGGACCGCGCGGGCGGGGCTCGAAACCGAGGTAATGGCGGAGGAAGTAGCGCCGCGGGCAGCCGGCGAAGTCCGCCAGCGCCGTGACCGTGGCGTTTCCGTCCTGCTGCTCGCCGGCCTCGGGAGCGCCGAGCAGCGCGGCTTCCTGTGGCGCCTCTTCCAGCACGGGCCGGGGCAGCGATTCGGGCGCCTGGCCGGCAGCCAGCAGCCGCAGGTTCCATCGTTTGCCGTCCGGCGCGGTGCGAGCCACTATTTCGTCGCGCGGCACGGTCAGGTCCAGACGCAGGCTGTCGATCACCAGGGCGGCCCAGTTCTGGATTCGCGGTCCCGAGAAGGTAAGCAGCAGATGTTCCTCGGCACGCGTCATCGCCACGTAGAGCAGGCGGCGGCTCTCCGCCTCCTCCCGCACTTTCCGCTCTTCGTGAATGGCGTGCAGGAACCGGTCGCTCTTGTCCTCGCGCCTGGCCGGGTTGCGCCAGCGGGCGCCGAGTCCGAAAGAGGGGGAGAACGCAATCACCGGAATGCTCGTGTCGATGCCCTTGTGCATTGCGGCCACGAACACGATGGGAAACTCCAGCCCCTTCGCGGAATGGACGGTCATCACCTTGACGGTATCCGCCGCGTCTTCGGGCGGCGCGTCCTGCTCGCGCGGGTTGTCGGCGCGCACCTGCGCCAGCTCGATGACGAAATCGTCGAGCGACTGCCGCGCCGCCGCGGCCCGCACCTGCGCCAGGAACTTATCGATGTTGGCGCCGCCGCGCGACCCGGATGCCGGGCGGTAGCCGCAATCATCGATCGCGGCCACCAGCAGCCGGTCGAACGAGACCGATTCGCGCCGGATCCGCCACGTGCGCAGCCGGCCGGCAAAGCGAAAAAGTACCGCGAAGTCTTCCGCGTCGAACCGCTCCGCGTCGCCCTCGCCCAGCCGCATCAGCGACGCGCCGAGGTTCTCGCCCATCATCCGCAGCGCGAGCAGCGCTTCATCCGACGCGCCCACCAGCGGCGACCGCAGTACCACCGCGAGGCTGATCTCGTCGCGCGGGTTGGCGATCACGCGCAGCAGGTGCGAAAGATCGTTCACCTCGCGCGTCTCGTAGAATCCCCGGCCGCTGTTCACGATATACGGGATGCCGGCGTCCTCGAACGCCGCCGTGAACGCGCCGATCACCTCCGTATTCCGCACCAGCACGGCGACGTCGCGAAAGCGGGTGGAGGGCCCGGTCAGTTCCAGAATCCGCCGCGCTGCCCAGCGCGCTTCCTCCGCCTCGCCGGGCGCGTAAATTGCTTCCACCGAGTACGGCTTCACGGTTTCGAACTCGCGTCCCGCCACCAGGCTCCGCGGCTCGATTCCGGGCTGGCCGTCCAGCACCGTTTCGACCGCGCTCAGGATCTCCGGCCGGCTGCGGAAGTTGTCTACGAGTTCCACGACGTGCCGCCCACGGCGCTCTACGTCGTCACGATATTCCTGGAAGCCCTGCGGCTCCGCGTGCCGGAACCCGAAGATCGACTGGTTGATGTCACCTACGGCGTAAAACCGGTCCGGCGGCCGGACCAGCCGCAGCAGCCGCGCCTGCTGGCCGTTGGTGTCCTGAAACTCGTCCATCAGGATGTGGTCGAACTGCCCGGCCAGGCGCGCGCGCGTCTCTTCGTGATCTTCGAGCAGGCGGACGGTATACTCCTCGAGGTCCGAAAAATCGAGCATGCCCGCCTGCGCTTTGCGCTCGCGGTACAGCCGGTCGAACCGCCGCAGGATGTCCAGCAGCAATTGCCGTTCGGCCGCGTAATACTCCGTGATCAGGGTGTAGCGCGCGTCCTCGATCTGGTCCTTGAGCCGCTTCACCAGCACATACGCCCCGCTCCCGCGCTTGCACTTGTTCAGGTTGCACGAGAACGCCTCGACGGCGCGGAGCGCCTCGCCCGGGTTCCCCGCGGAGACGATCCGTTCGGCGCCTTCGAGCGCCGAGCGAAGCTGCATCTTCTGCGCCGGGTTCCACTGCGTCACCGGCTCGACCCGCAGTGCCGCGAGCGTGTCCGCAATCTCCGCGAGAGTCGCGCCGGCAGGCGCAGGGAAGTCCGCCAACTGTTCCACCCGCACCCCGGCGCCGCGCATGGCGTCATACGCCGAGAGCACCGCGTCTTCGAACTCGTAGGAAGAGAGTCCGCGGATCAACCGCCGCACCGCCGCCGGATGCTCGGCAAACAGCTCGTCGATCGCGGCATGGATCGCCTCGTTCTGCAGGCGCGAGGCGTCGCGCACGTCGGCCACCTGAAACTCCGGGTCGACCGCCGCGAACACCGCGTTCTCCCGCAGCAGCCGCGCGCAGAAGCCGTGCACCGTCGAGACCCAGGCGCGTTCCAGGCGGGCGCGAGTCGCGGCGCGATCCTGAAACGCTTCCGCCAGCTTCTTCCGCATATTCCCGGCGGCTTTCTCGGTAAACGTGATGGCCAGGATGCGCAGCGGATCAACGCCCTCTTCCACCAGCCGCCGGAAATACTCCACCAGCACCGTGGTCTTCCCGGAGCCGGGACCGGCCACGACACAAGCGTCCAGGTGGCGCATGGAAACGTCGACCGCCTCCAACTGCGCAGCCGTAAAACGGACATCGGGCTTCATGCGCCCTCCGCCGCGGTCGCTTCGGCGCGCGATTCCACGCGGCAGGCGTCGCGAAAGTCGCAGAACCGGCACTTGTCCCGATCAGCCGGGTCGGGAGCGACGCGGCCGGCGCGGATGTCCTCCACCGCCTGGAGAGTCCGCGCTTCGGCCTGCTCAAAGAATCCCTCGGGAAACTCGGCCTCCCATCCGGCGACTTCGACGCCGCTCTTGAGAGCCACGTATGACATCCCGGCGGGCTCGACGCCGAAACACCGCTGCGCACCGATCAGGTAGAGCGGCGCCTGCAGCAGGTTCTCGTCTTGGAGCTTAGCCTTCACGCTGCGGCTGTACTTGTAATCGGTGACCCACGCCCGGCCGTCCTCCGCGATGTCCAGCCGGTCGATCTTGCCCGCGATCGTCAACCCGTCTCCCATTGCGAACTCGAACTCCCGCTCGGTCTGCGACCGCATACCCGCTACGGGCCAGCGTCCGTCGGCAGCGAATGCGCGCAAGTCGTCGATCATGGCGTTGCGCAGCCGCTCGGTGTGATACCCCTGCGGAATGCGCTTCTCCTCGAGCACCCGCGCGAACTCTTCGAGGAAGAGCGCCTCGATGTCGCGTGGTTCCAGATACCACTTCGCCAGCACCGCGTGCACGATGTTCCCCTGGGTCAGGAAATCCAGCCGCGCTTCCGGAAGTGCCGGCGGTTCTTTCAGCCGCAGTGTGCGGGCAGCGAAGTACTGGAAGGGGCACTGAAGGTACACCTCGATCCGTGTAGGGGACTGCCGCGCCGATCGTTCGCGAAGGAACTCCCGCAGGGCCGGCGCCTGAATCTCCGCCGTCCGGCGCGGCGGCGGCGCGTGCCTCGGCCGCACCCGCACGGCGCGCGCTTCCTCGGGCACAAGCTGCAGCTCTTCGAGAAACAGCGACGGCAGGTTGCGATCGCCGCGCGCGTCGAACTCCGGATACGACAGGGTCGCTACCAGGGTGGCGCGCGTCACCGCGGAATCGAACAGGGCGCGCTCCTCGCGCTCGAACTCCTCGGCGGTGCGCACGCGGATGCCCGCGGCGTTCAGGCGGCAGCGCGCCGCGTCAGGGAAGAACGGCTCCTGGCGGTGGAACTGCGGAAACTGTTTCTCCACCATGCCGCAGATGAAGACCACGGGCAGCACCCACTGGCGGGCTTCCGGAGCGCTCAGCACGTGCACCACGTTGCGGCGGCGGTCGGGCACGCGCAGCGGCTTGAGCCGCAGCACTGCTTTCACCGCGCGCCAGAAATCCGCCAGGTGCATTGGGCGGCCCGCCTCCAGGGCCCCGGCTGCTTCGTCCAAAGCTTCGTCGAATTCCTTCAGGACCGCCGCCTGGCCGCGCAGCTCGATGGCCATCCCGTGATCAACCCCGGCGAACGGCCGCGCCGGCCGGAACAGGCTGCCGGCCGTCTTCAACCGCGCCGCCCAATCCTTGGGGGCGAGCGCGAACGACCGCCATTCTTCGATGGACGCCAGCGAATCGATCTTGTGCAGCAGCCGTTCGGCGCCCGGAGAGCGCGGCCGGCCCTCGGGCCCCACCAGCAGCGATTTCAGCTCGCCGAGACCCGCGTTGGGGATTTGCCCCCGGACGTCGAAATCGAAGCGGTCCATGGCATTCGAATCCGCGAAGCGCGGCGCCAGCCGCAGCACGGCCAGCGTTTGCGCGTGGTCCCATCCGCCGAGCATCGCGTCCACGAGGCCGCTCAGGAAGCGCGCCGCCGGGTGACGTTCCAGGTCTTCGTCGAAGTAGAACCGCGCCGGGATGCCGAAGCGCTCGAGCGTCGTCCGGAGCACGGGCACATAGGTGTCTTCGGCGCGGACTACGATGCCCATCTCGCGGAACGGCCGGCCGGCCGCGGCCTGCTCCAGGATGCGCCGCGCGATCTCTTCCGCCTCACGCTCGATTCCCGGCGCCTTCACCAACGCGAGTACGGGAGCCGGCCGCGTGCGGGCCATGCGCTCTTCGCCAAAACCCATGCCCAAGAGACGGGCTCGCGCCTCCCCGGTCAGGTCGGCATCGGCGAGAGTGAGGGTCAGGTCGGTGTGCCGGCCTAGCGCCGCGATGACGGCCAGTTCCGGATCCGGAAGCGCGTGGAATCCATCCATCAGGATGGTGCGGATTCCGGGTGTTCCCTCGCTTCCGATGCGTTGCGCCGCATGTTCGAGGCGGCGCGCGCGCAGCGCCAGGCCTCGCCGCCCCAGTTCGCGGTCCACTTCCTGATATACCGCCAGAAACGCCGCGGCCAGCGGAGCCTCCGGCAGGCATCGCGCCAGGCGCGCGCTGTCGCAACCCGCCGAGGAAAACTCTCCGATGGTGCGCGCCACCGAGGCGCAAAATCCCGGCATGTGCGCCACCCGCGCGAATTCGGGCCGCCGCGCACGCTCCACCGCCTGTTCCACGATCAGGTACAGCACCGCGTCCGGCACCTGCGGAACTTCCGGTGTCCATTCGTCCACGAACCCCGAGAGCGTCTGTACCAGCGCCGGGCTGAACACGAACCCTTCACGCGCCAACCGGTTTTGCAGATGCTGCGCCATGGTGGCCGTGGGCACCAGCAACCGGATGGCCGCGTCCTTGCGGCCCAGCGCGTCTCTCAGACGCTCCAGCACGAAACTGGTTTTACCGGAGCCGGCGGGACCTGTGAGCAGGCGCATCGGCTCCAGTGTAACCCAGGCGAAGCAAAAGCGAAACCGTTAACGGGCCGGCTCGATCCAGGTGACGAACGCAAGCTTCGAGATCGCCTCCAATGCCGCTACCGGCGCGTGGCCGCTGATGCGGTTGCCGTTCCGGCGCAGGGTCACGAATCCGGCCTTCCGCAGACGTTCGAGAGCGGCGGGAGAGAGGTCGTTGACCGTGATCCGAATGTATGCATCGCTTCCGAAGACGAACAGCGCTTCATCCACGCCGGGGCGGCTGCCGCGCTTCACCCGCTGGATTACGCCCTCGATCCGGCTATCTACTTTCACGGCGGGTTGCGCCGGCGGAGGCGCGATATCCATCTGGCGCATCGTTCGTGGCACGCCGCCCACGACCCCTACCGCCGCCATGTTGTGGAACGCCATGGGGGCCGCCATCAGTTTCATTGAACTGCTGTCGCTACCAAACACGCCTTCGTAGCTCATGCCCTCGGGCATCTCTACCGGCACCTCCACGCGCCGCGGTTCGCCGCCTTCGGTGACGGCCTTCTCCTCCACCGCCACGAACGAAGTGAATTGCGTGACCAGGCGAAACTCCAGCCCGAGTTTCGTGATCTGCTCCTTCAAATCGCCCCGCATCGAGCCGCTTTCGAGCCCACGAAAGTCCTGGCTCATCAGGTCGCCGACTTTCCGGCGCGCCCATAGCGTCGCGAGCACCGCGTTCTCCGGTTGGGAGGCCGGCAGGACGACGCGAATCTCTCGCGTGAAATCGCGTCCCGCCATTCTTCCGCGCAGCCGGATGACGCCGCTCGCGGCAGCGGAGTACCGTCCGGAGATCACCACGGGCCTGGCCGCGAACAGGTCCGGGATCCGCGTGGGGTACACATCGGTTACCGGCAGCCCGCCCCAGTCGATCGAGATATCGGTCAACAGCGGGCTTCGCACGCGTTCGTGGAAGCGGCGTGCGGCCGCCGATCCGTCGTCCTTCAGCCCGACATACTCGACTTCGCCGCGCCCGTACCGGGCCATTCCGTCCAGCAGGAAGTGGTTCACCGAGCTTCCGATCCCGAACGCGAACACGCGCGCCTCCGGATGCCGTTGCACCTCGGCGAGGATTTCGAAGTCGTTCCCCACCTCGCCATCCGTCATGAAGCAGACCACCCGCACATGCCCGGGATCGCCCGAGGGCTCGAGCGCCGCGCGGATTGCCTTCATCATTTCGGTACCGCCGCCCCCGTATCGCGATTGCAGAAACTCCCGGGCGCTGCGCAGGTTGCCGGGCGTGGCCGGCACCGGCTGCGGGAACAGGATGCGGGTGTCGCCGGCGAACGTGATCAGGTTGAAGGTGTCCCGCGGGTTCAGCCCGTCGAGCGCCAGTTGCATGGTCTCCTTGGCCTTCTCGATGGGGAAGCCCGACATGGAGCCGGACGTATCCAATACAAAGACCAGTTCCTTGGGCGTGGCTTCGGCCGGCGCTACACGGTCCGGCGGCTGGAGCAGCAGCGTGAAGAAGCCGCCCTGGCCCGCGCGATGAGTCAGTACGGCGTCTTCCACCTGGCGCCCCGCCACCTCGTAGCGCAGGATGAAGTCCTTGTTGGGGATCACGGCCTTGTCTCGCAGACGTACCACGGCGCGCTCCGGCGAAGGCCGCTCCACCGCCACATCGTGGGTCTTCGATGCGAGCGACTCGATCGGCACACCGGCCTCCACGCTCACTTCCACGGAGATGTCGTGCCCCGCGCGCGTGCCTTCGGGCGTTACGGGCGGCGAGATTCGCGAGGCATCCGGCACCCGCGCCGGCATGTAACGCGGCGCCACCACCATCGGGAAGTTGAACACGTACGACCCGCCATCATACGGCACGGTCTCCACATAACTGATCTCGATCTTCACCTGGGCGCCCGGCAGAATATTGGCCACGGCCTGGGTAAAGATGTTCGGACGCTCCTGGTCGAGCATTCCGGCGATGCGGCCGGTGCGCCGCGCCTCTTCGTAGATCCTGCGCGCCTCGTCCCGTGGCTTGATGAGCCCGCGGATGGTGCGGCCGCCCACCAGCATCGTCATGTCATCCACCGCCGAGTCGGCCGGCAGGGGAAAAGTGTAAACGGCCTCGATCTTTTCCCGGAACGGGTTCTCGAATTCCTGGGTAACCGTGACCCGCGCCAGCGGCCCGCTGATTTTGGCCTTCACCTCCGTGTGTTTGAGGGGGCAGATGCCCTTGGGCGTGGTCAGCGTGCCGGTTTCGGCGGCGAGCACGGCGGGAAGAAGCAGCGCCGGCAGGATCGACTTGAGCTGCATTTGCGGAACCTCCAGCGTGGGAATGCTCCGAATCGCCGCTCCCTTTCACCCGGCTTGGAAGATTCTACTGGCCGCCGGTCGAAACCACCCGCGAATCGACCTGGAACTTCTTGTAGTCGCTGAAGGTATATAGAAACTGCGCCTTGAGCGACTTGAAAAGCAGAATCCGCGCCGACGCTTCCAGCGCGACCCGCCTGGGCAGCCAGACTTCTCCGTTCACTTGCGACTGCTCGATCTCGAGGTGGCTGCCCTTGGCGAGGCGCAGCACGATCGCTCCGAAGGAGATCGTGTCGAGCGTCTCCATGTCGATCTTGACCCAGGCGTAGCTGCTCTTATCGATCCAAAGCCGGGCCTTCACCTTGGGGAAGAAGGAAGCCGAAGACATCTTGGGCTTGTATCCCGGCTTGGGCGTCGCATCGATGACATAGACGGCGGCCCCTTCGAGGGACTCCTCGCCCGCCATCCGGAAGTTGAAGGCATCAGGGAACTCCTGCAGTGGCTCGCGCTGCTTTTCCTGCTTGTGATGCCAGTCCGCTACACGGCGGTCGCGCTGTTCGGCGGTTTCGTGACGGCGCTGTTCGATCCCGCTTTGCAGCTTATCCTGCTCCGCCTTCTGCTCTTCCGCGCTGATCGGCTTGCCATTTCGCGCCACCAGCCGCCGGTAGGGAGAACCCTCCAGCAGCGTTACGTCCCAGGTGCGGTCATCGCTCTTCTTGAGCTTGCCGCCGCCGTCGAACTCCTTCATCTGATTGCGCTGCAGGAACGTGTAGTTGCGGGCGGCTGCGCTGTGGGAACGGTCCGCCTCCACCGCGCGGCGCACGATTTCGCGGGCATCCTGGGCGTACAGGAGGGCGGGCAGAACCGCGGCTAGAGCGGCGAGGCGCACGTCAGGCAACCAACTTGTCGAGCCGCGAGCCCGCCCGGACAATGGTCTGGTTTCGCTCAGGCCCGGTTGAAATGCAGCCGATCTCCACGCCCGTGTGCTTCTCGAGAAATGCCAGGTAATCCTTGGCCTTGCAGGGAAGCTCGTCATACGCGGAGATGCCGAAGGTCGAAACGCCCCATCCGGGGACGCATTCGTAAACCGGCTCGACGTTTTCGATCTGCCGCACGGTCGGCGGCATCTCGTCGATCACCCGGCCGTTCAGCCGGTAGCCCGTGCAGACCTTGATCTGCTCGAACTCGTCGAGCACGTCGAGCTTGGTCACCACGATGCTGTCGAAACCGTTGATGGCCGCGGTGTACCGCAGCAGCGGAACGTCGAACCAGCCGCAGCGACGCGGGCGGCCCGTGACCGCGCCGAACTCCTTGCCGCGCTCGCGGATGCGGTCTCCCGCGCCGTCCAGGGCTTCGGTCGGGAAAGGGCCGCCGCCCACCCGCGTGATGTAGGCCTTGGAAACGCCGATAACGCCGCCGATCGAGGTGGGCGGGATGCCCGTCCCGGTGCACGCGCCGCCGGCGCTGGCGCTCGACGAGGTGACGAACGGATACGTCCCGTGGTCGATGTCGAGCATGGTGCCTTGCGCGCCCTCGAAGAGCACGGTCTTGCCCTCCCGGATCGCGCGGTTGAGCAGGCTCGCGGTGTCGCAGACCATCGGCCGGATGCGTTCCGCGAAGGCTTCGTATTCGCCGCGGATCGCGCGCAGGTCGAGTTCCTCGTAAATCCCCAGCGCTTTGGCGATGGCGGCCTTCTCCGCCATCACCGAATCGTATTGCTCGCGGAAGAATGCCGTGTCCAGCAGATCGGCGATGCGGACGCCGCGGCGCCCGGTCTTGTCCTCGTAGCACGGCCCGATGCCGCGCGAGGTGGTGCCGATCGAAACGCGCCCGGGCCGCCCCTCCGACATCTTTTCCATCATCCGATGGACGGGGAACAGCACGTGCGCCCGGTTGCTGACGGCGAGCTGGCCGCGCACATCCACCCCGGCCGCTTCCAGCGTTTCGATCTCGGAGAGCAGCGCCGCCGGATCGATCACCAGGCCGTTGCCGATTACGGCCCGCCTTCCCGGCCGCAAGATCCCGCTCGGAATCAGCTTCAGGACGAATTTCCTCTCGCCGATGAACACGGTATGGCCGGCGTTATGGCCGCCTTGATAGCGCGCCACAATGTCAAACCGCTCGGAGAACAGATCGACAATCTTCCCCTTGCCCTCATCTCCCCACTGGGAGCCCAGGATTATCAGATTTCCCATTTTGTCCAAAACCTATCCATTTTACCGCGGCGGGAACGGCGCGACGAAACCACCGATCCGCGCGGACCGTGATAACCTGATCGTTTATGCAGATTTCGGACGTTTACCTCGGCCTTGGGCCCGAGGCGTTCGGCCAGCTCATCCGGGGTATTTCGATCGGCAAGCTCCGAACCTACCAGATCTACGAAGGGTTCAAAGTCAGGGCGCACCTCCACAAACTGAACACCGAAGCTCTGCGTAAAGCCGCACCCCGGTTCTACGAGCGCATCTCCGGCGGCGACGAAGATTTCGGGAAGGACCTTGCCCAGGCGGTGCTGGTTTCCCATCTGGATATGATCACCGCCCTGTTGGACTTCCTCGGCGTGCCCCATGAGAATGGGTTCTTCGCCAAGGACATGGACGCCAAACCCTACTTCACGGAAGGTTGGGAGGACCGGGTTTTTGAAAAATTCCGCGGCGGCTATTCGGAGCCACTTCTCGTCTTCTATGTCAATCACTTGCGATGGGAATTGCTGGGCGCGACAGAGCTTTACCGGCCCGCTTCCCCCAACGCGGCTTGAATTCGGCGCGTGGCGTGCATGTATACTGTGAGAACCATGACATTGTCTGGACGGATCCGAATATCCGAAACCCCCACTCCCGGCTCCCAGACGTGGAACTCCTTGTACCTCAATCAAATGCGGAGGAGTGTCCGGATTCCTGATGGAGTGGGCCAGAAAGACGACTGTCGGGTTTTTATGCAGCCGGGAGAGAGCAATGCGTGATTACACCCAGTCCGGGTGTCAATCTCCCGCGAGTGGTACTTTAGCCAGAAACGCGAGGTGCAGGACGTGAATCATTGCGATTTCCATTATTCCCATTTGCTACCGAAGAAGCCGGGCATCCTCCCGCTCGAGGAGACGATGACGAAGCAGTGCCGCCGGTGTGGCGCGGAATTCGTCACCCGGTCCCGTATCCGGAAACGCTGTGATGCGTGCCAGACCGTGGTTTCGGCCGAGAAACAGAAAAAGGCCAACGAACGGCTCAAAGCACGGCGCGCTGCCCGCCGGATGTGTTTGCTGAAGGCCTGCTAGCTCTACGGTTTCTCCAGCGTCACGACAGCTTGGGATTCGGCGGAGAGTCCTTCCCCCACGGGCCCCACTTTCTCCGCCGTCTTAAACTTTACCGACACGCGGTCGACGTCCAGTCCCAGTTCGGCGGCCAGCCGCTCACGGATCGGTTGCCGGTAGTCTTTCAGCTTCGGACGCTCGAGGACTACGGTGGAATCCACGTTCACGATGCGGAACCCGCG
Source organism: Bryobacterales bacterium (assembly GCA_963778675.1). Taxonomy (GTDB): domain Bacteria; phylum Acidobacteriota; class Terriglobia; order Bryobacterales; family Bryobacteraceae; genus CAWCDJ01. Next base: position 1,253,182 of record CAVZVI010000010.1, on the reverse strand, counting down.
GGCCTCCGCGAGTTCCCGGGCGTGGCGCAGGAAGACCAGGCTGTCGCAGCCCTTCCAGCGCGGGTCGGAATCGGGGAAGTGCATCCCGATGTCTCCCAGTGCCGCCGCGCCGAGAATGGCGTCGGTGATGGCGTGCGCCAGCACATCGGCGTCGGAGTGCCCTTCCAGGCCGAATTCGCAGGTGATTACCATCCCGCCCGAGAATCAGGGGACGGCCGGAGGCGATGCGGTGGACGTCCCACCCCAGGCCGGTTCGGATCTCGCTCAAGGAGCTTGCTTGCCGTCGGTCTCTTCCTGCAGGAACAGGCGCGCCAGGTCCATGTCGCCGGGCTTCGTGATCTTGATGTTGCGGTCGCTGCCCGGCACCACGCTGACTTCCACGTCCATCCGCTCCACCAGGCTCGATTCGTCCGTGCCCGGTGAAGCCATCCAGCATGGCCGACTGAAACGCCTTCTGAATGACCTCGTAGCGGAACACCTGCGGGGTTTGGGCCATCACCAGCTTCTCGCGCGGCAGGGTGGCCCGAACCTTCACGTGGCCGGTGCCGCGGGACACCTGCTTCACGGTGTCCACGGCGGGGCACCGCCACGATGGCGGCGCCGGTTTCGGCCGCCTCGTCGAAGACGGCGTGGATCGTCTCCAGATCGATGAACGGCCGTACCGCGTCGTGCACCGCGACCAGGTCCGTATCGGGTGCGATGCTTTGCAGGGCGTTCGCCACCGACTGCTGGCGGCTGTTGCCGCCCTCCACGACCCGCACGCGGTGCGGAGGAAACTCCTCGGCCAGCACCGCCCCGACCCAATCCAGGTCCTCGGCGCGCACCGCCACCACGATCTCCGCCACGCGCGGGGATGCGGCAAACTTCCGGACCGTGTGAGTAGGATAGGCGAGCCTTCGAGCAACATGAACTGCTTGCGGCTGGTTCCCGTCTTCTCCGCCGAGCCTTTTCCCATACGGGTTCCGAGGCCCGCGGCGGGCAATATAACGGCGACTTTCATGTGCTCTACGATTCTATCGTGGTTTTCTCCGGCGGGAGGTTGGTCATCGGCTGCGGATCGCTCTTCCGGGCCGGCCGGTCGTGCTTTCTCGGCGCCCGCCGCGGCGTGCATCCGCTCGTCGAACTTACCGAAGATCATTTTGCCGGCGGTAGTCTGCAGGACGCTGGTGACGGAAATGTCGATGGTCTTCGAGATCATCTTCTTGGCGTTATCCACCACCACCATCGTGCCGTCATCCAGGTAGGCCACTCCCTGGTTGTACTCCTTGCCTTCCTTGAGGATGAAGACCCGCATGGTTTCGCCCGGCAGTACGATCGGCTTCAGCGAATTCGCCAGCTCGTTGATATTGAGCACCTCGACGCCGTGGAGTTGGGCTACCTTATTCAGGTTGAAATCGTTGGTGATGATCTTACAGTCGTAAATCTTGGCCAGTTCGATCAGCTTCATATCGACTTCCCGCACGTGCGGAAAGTCCTCTTCGACGATCTGCACGTTGAGGTGTGCCATTTTCTGAATGCGCTGCAGGATGTCGAGCCCGCGGCGTCCGCGGTTGCGCTTCATGGAGTCGGCCGAATCGGCCACCAGTTGCAGTTCGCGCAGGACGAACTGCGGGATCACCAGCACGCCGTCGAGAAAGCCGGTCTCGGCGATATCGGCGATGCGCCCGTCGATGATGACGCTGGTATCCAGGATTTTGAACGTCTTCTTCGACGATTTTTCGCCCCCGAAAACACCCCCCAGCGCCGCCAGGTTCAACATGTCACCCTTCTTGGCCCCGACGATCAGGCCCACGTAGGTCATCAGCAACAGCAGGCAAACCTGCAGAAACGGCTCCGGAGTGGCCTTGCTGAGAACCAGGGTCATGAGAAACGCGCCGGCGATTCCCAGGACCGAGCCCACCGCAGCCCCGATCAGACGCTTCAGGCTGACCTTTTCCAGCCGCATCTCGAAGAAAATGATGACCAGACCCAGAAGCAGGCCGCCGGCGGCAGCCTCCGGTTGCGAAGACTGGAAAGGACGAAGTTCGAAGGCGGAAAACGTGAGAACGAGAATGAAAATAACGCGAATAAAAACCAGATCGAGCACGGAAACACCCCCTTTAGGGTGAGGACAAGAGCCATATTTCAGTCCATTTGCACCTGACCCTGAAACAAGCGCGATTGACATCGCGCCAAGAGTATAGCATTGATTCATCGACGGTACCGTTAAGTAGCCCCGCCTTTGCCGCAAAGCGGGATCCGTGATACGGTTCGATACAGCTATGAATCGCCGACAGTTGCTTCAATCCGCTGCCGCCCTGCCGCTGGCCGGAACGGCCTTCAGCGCCCCCGCCGGGCAGCGGGGAACGCTCAAGATTACCGCTCTCGAAACCGAGGTCCGGAAGAACCGCCCGGGCACGGCTTTCTACGATGCCATCCACCAGTTCGGCACCGACGGAGGCTCCGTGGTTTTGCGGCTGCGGACCGATGGCGGATCACCGGGTGGGCCGTCAGCAGCTTCGGGATGATCGGCGGAGGGCCGGCCGTGGTACAGGCGATCCTGGAGCAGGAGATTAAGCCGGTGCTGCTCGGCAAGGACCCGGCCTTCCCGCGCCGCATCCGCGAAGACTTGTGGAAGGCGCTCGAATACCAGGGCGTGGGCGGCGTGACGCAGTTCGCGATCGCGGCGGTGGATATCGCGGTCTGGGACATCCTGGGAAAACAGGCCGGCCTGCCGGTTTACAAGATGCTCGGAGCCTACCGGGACCGCATCCCGGTCTACTCCATGTGCGGCTGGTATTACGACAACGATGAGGACCTCTCCAAGTTCCGGCGGCAGGTCTCGGCCGCCGCCGAGCAGGGCTATCACGCGGTGAAGATCAAGGTGGGACGGGGATCGATCGACGACGACGCCCGCCGGATCCGGGCCGCGCAGGAGATTCTCGGCAAGGGCAGGCGCGTGATGGTGGATGCCAACCAGGTATTCAACGCCAACGAGGCGCTGCGCCGCGGGCGCGTCTACCAGGAACTGGGCTGCTTCTGGTACGAAGAGCCGCTTCCGCCGCAGGATATGGAAGGCTTTGCCACGCTGGCCGCGGCGCTCGACATGAGGATCGCGACCGGCGAGAACCTGAACACCAAGTACGCCTTCGCCGACCTGATCGCCCGCCGCGGCGCGGACGTGGTGCAGCCGGACAACCGGCGCGCGGGAGGCGTCACCGAGTGGATGGAGATCGCGGCGGTGGCGAATGCCTACGGCCTGGAAGTGGCCAGCCATGGCGGCGGGTCCACCAACCTGAACATGCTACTGGCCATGCCCAACGCCATCTATATGGAGACCAGCGGGCCGCAGAAGAAGATGGTGGATGGAGAGGTTCCCGGCCCCGAGGAGCCGGGAATGAGCTCGGAAGTCCACGGCTGACCGCGGGCCGGCTACTTGGAATCCAGAATGAAGGTCGGGACGATGCCGGCCGCTGACGAGAAGCCGGTCTTGCCGGTGGAAAGCCAGCTCGAGCAGCCGTGTACCTTGCCGAGATAGGCGTGCGGGTGGACATCCACCTGCAATTCGCGAAACTCGAGCAGGCCGAAAGTCATCATCGGGAAGACCGAGCGGACCGGCTCGACGCGCTCCTGTACAACGTAGGGTGAGCGCATGGCCTGCTTCAGGGCGCGCTCCCATTCCGCGGCGTCCATTTCCCATCCGAAGTAAGTGTGCTGGTCGCTATAGTCGTCGTTCGGCTTGAGAGCCAGCCGCTCGCGGTTCTGCGTGATGAACTCCGGCAGGTCGACCGACTTGTCTTCGTAAATGGTCTTGGTAGCCGCCACCAGGCGCGTCCAGGGAACGTGTTCGCGGATGGCCTTGCGCTCGGCCGCCGGAAACTTCGCGGTCAGCGTTTCATCGGTGAGCAGCCCGAACATCGCCTTCTTATGGGCCAGCTCGGAGCGAAAGCTGTTCACCACGCAGACGGCGCGGTCACGGTAAGCCTGCACCAGGGGATGGGCGAGATCGAAGCGAATCAGAAACTCCTGCACGCCCAGGCGTCGATAGGCCACGTTAATCTCGAAGTTGCCTTTGCGCAGCACGCCGTTGCGGTATTCGAGTTGTTCCGGAGAGACGATCTCGACCTGGTAGCCCTCCTGCCGGAAGAAATCGCGGAAAAGCTCGTACTCGCTCTGTCCGGAGCCGTATGAGGTCCGGAATTCGACAATGGCGATGTTCGGTTTCTTCGTTCCGCCGAATTGCTTGTAAGATTTCAGCAGCGCGTGGAGCAGGTGCTTCCGGCTGCCGACCTTGGTCAGCGAGTATTTCTTACGAAACTCCTTCATCGGCGGAATATCGTAAAAAAGATCCGCGAGAGCGTCGGAATATCCGCCGCCGGTCGGGGAATCGGCATTGTACTGGACGAATCGCAGCGTGCCGTTGCAGAGGTGCGAATCGAGCCTCGCAGCGACTTCGAGGGCCTGGTATCCGGGATCGATGGAGGCCAGCATTTTTTCGGCGGGGAGCAACTCGAGCCGCGACAGCAGCACGGGATTGTTCAACACCAGCCGCTCCATACGATCGATCGCGCCGATCAGCGCTTCGCCCGTCTTCACCAGCGATTCGTATTGCCGGCGGGAAATAAAATTCGGTCGGAGAAATGGGCAGATCAGCCGTCCTGCGGAAGACAAGCGGGCGGCTTCCATGCGCTGGTGGAGCGCCTCGACCCAAGCGAGGTCACGAAACGGACCACTCTCCAACAGCCTGTTATACTTGGCGACTGCGTCGTCCAACTGGGACATTCTGGGTTGAAAACCTGTTCTATAATTGAGTATCCCACAGAACTGCACAAAACGATAGGTTTCCGCTTGAAAGAAATCCAGTAAATCATTCGAAATCAATCATTTCCAGCACTGTTAATGGCCCTGGAAACCCTTCCCGCAAAGCCCGTGAAATCTGCGCTTTCGCAGGTTTTCGGCGGTCGGGGCCGATTTTCTTCGCATCCAATCCAATTAGGAGGCACTCATGAGTTTTTCTCCCGCTCTGAAGAACAGAGCCGGCGTCTCCGCGGTTCTGATAGTGGCGCTGGCTGGTCTGACGGCATTCGGCTGCCATGCCTGGGCCGCTACGCAACCGAAGGACCCGCAACCGGCCGCAACGGCGCGGACCACTGCTCCGCACCCCGCCGTCAGGCACCAGGCTCAGCCACCATCCACGGCTCACCACAAGCCCCATCACCATCACTGGTACAAGAGCAAGGCTGCCGTGATCGGCGGTAGCGCGGCGGGCGGCGCCGTAGTCGGAGGGCTGGTCGGCGGCGGCAAGGGCGCGTTAATCGGAGGTGCTCTGGGCGCCGGCGGAGGATATCTGTATCACCATTTCCGCCACCACCATCATCACTGAGGGGCCGGAGCGGCAATCGCCTAAGAGAAGATTTCCCCGCATGCCCTGAATTCTGCAACAATGTGGGAAACATATGAAACCGGACCTTCAGGGCACACGCCGCTCCTTCTTGAAGCAGGCGGCCTCGGCGGCGGCCGCGCCGTTCTTCGTCAGGAATCTGCTTTCGGCTCCGCCCAGCGGCACAGTCCGCCTGGCCGCCTTCGGGGCCGACAACATGGCCTGGTACACGCTGGACGGCATCGCGCGGCATCCGAAGGTGAAGGTGGTCTGCGCAGCCGAAGTTGATAACACCCGGCTTGGGAAGCTGAAGCAGAAGTTCCCGGAAGCACGCGCCTACCAGGACTGGCGCGAGATGCTGCATAAGGAGCGCCACAATCTGGACGCCGTCTGCGTGGGCACACCCGACCACATGCATGCGCCCACGGCCATGAGTTCCATGCGGCTGGGCCTGCACGTCTACGGGCAGAAGCCGCTGGCGCACGACATCTTCGAATGCCGCCGGCTGATGGAGATGGCCGGCAAGAAGAAACTGGTCACCCAGATGGGCATCCAGATCCACTCCGCCAAGGAGTACAAGACGGCGGTGGCGCTGGTGCATGCGGGCGCGATCGGCAAGGTCAAGGAAGTACACTCCTGGAGCGAGAAGAAGTGGGGCGATCCCGACATCGTGCCGGACCGCTCGGACCCGGTGCCGCCCGGCCTCAACTGGGACTATTGGATCGGAACGGCGGCGCCGCGCCCCTTTATCACCGACTACTACCATCCGGTGAACTGGCGCAAGCGGCAGGATTTCGGCACGGCCACTTTCGGCGACATGGGCTGCCACATCTTCGACCCGGTCTTCGAGGCGGTGCAGTTGACCGCGCCCATTTCGGTGCGGTCGGAAGGCCCGGCGCCGGGGCAGCACAACTGGGCGCTGAATTCGATCATCCACTACGTGTTCCCGGGCACAGCGATGACTGAGGGCAAGACGGTCAATGTCTCCTGGTACGACGGCGACGAGCGGCCCCCGCAGGAGATTCAGGCGCTGATCGGGACGCGGAAACTTCCGGGCCAGGGGTCGATCCTGGTGGGGACCAAGGGCACGATGCTGCTGCCCCACGTCGCCATGCCGGTGCTGTTGCCGGAGGACCAGTTCCAGGGCTTCGCAATGCCGGCGGAGGAGCCGGCGAACCACTACTTCCAGTTCGTGGAAGCGATCCTCGGTAACGGGAAGACCACGACCGCGTTCGAGTACTCGGCGCCGCTCACGGAATCCGTGCTGCTCGGTCCCATCGCTACGCGGTTCCCGAAGACGACGCTGGAGTGGGAAGCGAAGAAGCTGAAGTTCACGAATTCGCCGGAGGCGACGGCGTTCGTGAAGCGAAAGTATCGGGCGGGCTGGGGAGTGAGGGGGTTGAGCTAGGTAAGCGACGATGACTATCGCGCCGCCGCGACCGGAGCGGCGCCCGCCGCCCGAAGGCGCGCCAGTTCCTTGAGTACCTCCCTCCAGCGCCCTTTGTCTTTCTTCGTCGCAATGGGAGCCTGTAAGTTCCCATAGAAGTTCAGAATATCCTGGCGCGCCTCGGGGCTGATGTTGAGGAAGTTACGCCGGTCCAGTTCGCGCAGCCACCGCGCGTAAGTTTTATCTGCCAGTTCGTACCGGCCGGCGGCCAGCGGCCTGCCCGTATCCAGGTTAACCTCAGGCACGGCGACGCCTCCGTCCAGCGAGTCGGACAAATCCGACTCGTAGCGGGCCACCACGTCGTCGAAGCTGCCGATGAATAGGTCCTGAACCTGAAGCGTAGGCGGCTTGAACGTGAGCGTCTTCAGCGGACCGACCTTGGGCAGAATCTCGGCGAGAGTCACCACCACGCGCGCTACGATCCTAATGTTGGCGTGCTTCGCCGTCCGCTTCCAATGCCAGGTCCACGGCCTCAACAGGCGGCGCCGCGCGGACGGCGGCCCCTGGTAGTTTCCCGGCGCGAGTCTGTATTTGAACCTGGGCTTCACCAGTTGCGGGCTGCGGCGGATTAGCTTCTTCCGCTCATGTTTCCATACATCTTCGCTGAGCGTGGGAATGATCTCGCTCGAACTTACTTTATAAGTCGCCAACGAGAGACCTTCCCAGAAGAAAAGGTCGTGGAACGGCAGCCCATAGGTCGTTTGAAACGCGCGCTTGATCAGATTCCTGGAAACCTGGAACCCGATGAAGTTATGATAGGTCTTTGGCAGATACCCGGCGCCGGTAACTTGCACCACGTCGAAAGAAAACTCCGTCATCACGTGAGCCTGCGGATCGTCTTCGTAAGTCACCCGGTTGCCGTACTCGCGCCGCAGGCGTGGGTACATCTGCGGAACGGATAGATTTACGGCCTCGGGGTGCCCGATGCTATCGGCCACATAGTGAGACAGGGCGCCGAGAGCGAAAGCGTATTCATCCACCGTGCGCGCCTCCTTCATTAGCGCCAGGACGAACGCTCCGGCGCGGGCATAGTGGGTCAGGTTGCTGAAGAAGCGGTTGCCGAAAGGATAGTAACCCATGTCCTGCATGACGCTTCCGCCGTAAGCGAACGCATGGGCAGATTCCAGTTCCGCGGGCGTGACGTTCGGGAAACGGCGGCGGAGAAGCGGAGCGATGGCGGGGGCCCAGGCGGCGTCAATGAGCGCCTCGTGGCTGAGCACCGAGTAGGCATTGAGAGGCGCCGTCAGCGGGGCCAGCAGGAGTCCCGCCAGCATGAATCCCGGCAATGCGCGGCGGACTGCACGGCCCGGCATAACAGCCTTATGAGTCTATCAAAATCCAGTTCCGGCCCATCGCCGACACTGCAATCGCCTTGCCATCCTACGCCCGTTCACATCCGCCCGGGCGCCTCAGCGCGAAATCTCCGCTCCCCCCGGCCCTTCAAGCCGGGCAGCGCTTGGGAGAGCCTCAAACTCGCAAGGCAAAAACTCAGCTACATTTTGGGATTGATCAACGCTCCGTAAACCGGCGGACGGCTCAAATGGTTCATCGGCGGTTGACCGTTGCCGAACATCCGCTGGGTCATCCCAACGAAAACAAGGTCGTTTGCCGGATCGACCCAGAACCATGTAGCGGCGGCGCCTTCCCAGTAAAAGGTTCCTTTGCCGACAACCGCGTCTGCCGTAGCCGGGTCGTTGTAGACGGCAAGATCATAGCCCCATCCGTGCCCCGGCCGCATCGTTGCGTTTCCTATCGAGAACTCGCCGGTCATCAGCTTCGGCGACAGGTGATTCGAGGTCATCAGGTTTACAGTGGCCGGGGAGAGAATGCGCGCGCCTTCGAGTTCGCCGTGGTTCAGCAGCATCTGGGCGAACCGCGCATAGTCCCTCGCCGTGGAAACCAGACCGCCTCCTCCCGAAGGCGCTCCCGGCATCGAGACAAAATCAGCTTTTGGCCCCGAGGCTTCACCGGTTACGATCAGCTTCCCGTCCGGACCTCCGGAGTAGAGCGTCGCAAATCTCGTGCGCTTCTCTTTCGGTACAAAGAATGCCGTATCCGTCATCCGTAGGGGCTTGAAGATCCGTTCCTCCAGGAACTCGGGCAGCGGCTTCCCCGAGAGCTTCTCGATGATGTAGCCCTGGATGTCCATCGACACGCTGTAAACCCATTTCGACCCCGGCTGGAAAAGCAGGGGTATGCCCGCGAAGCACTTCGTCATCTCGTGCAGGTTAGCGCCCCTGAAACAGTTCCTGGCCAGGTATAACTTGTCGATCGGCGAAGAGCCGAACAGCCCGTAGGTAAAGCCGGCGGTGTGGGTCAGGAGTTCAGCCATCGTTGGCGGGTGAGCCGGCGGTTCGGTAATCATCGCGCCGTTCGCGTCCATTCCCTTAAACACCTTCAGATCGGCAAACTCGGGGATGAATTTCGAGATGGGATCGGACGGATGCCACTTGCCTTCCTCGTAGAGGATCATCATGGCGACGCCGGTGACCGGCTTGGTCATCGAATAGATGCGAAAGATCGTGTCGCTGGTCATGGGAGCGCCGGATGCCAGATCCTTCACCCCATAGGAGCGTTCCTCTACCAATTTGCCGTGGCGCATGAGCAACGTAACCACTCCGGCGAGACTCTTTTCGTCCACGAGGCGCTGCATGGCTTCGTGGAGTCGGCTCAGTCGTTCCGAGGAAAAGCCCAGCGACTCGGGCTTAGGGTGAGCTGGCTGAGCCGAGGCGAGAACCGGGGCAAGGACAAGGAGCGCGAGAGCTTTGCGGCGGCTAGTTCCGTGACGCACTTTGGATTCCATTCAACGAATGATACCCTAGCTGGATCGCTTGGACTGTCAGAATGTCCAGCTAGGGCTTACGTCAGCCGCTTTTCAATCTCTTCCACGTCGAAGACGCAGCCGCCCCAGGTGCCGCCACCGATCTCCTGTAGGGCGGCCCAGAGACGGGTTTCGGCGGGCAGGCCGGGGTCGGGCGCAAGGTCGTCGCGCGGCGGGCGGGCGGCGAGTTCGCGGGCGCCTTCTTCGGCGCTGCCCTCGATCAGCAGGTTGACGGAGCCTTCGAGCTTCACGCGATCGATCCGCACTTCGACCACATCTCCTTCGCGAAGCTTGCCGATCGGGCCGCCGGAGAGGGCCTCCGGGGTCACGTGGCCGATGCAGGCGCCGGTAGATACACCGCTGAAGCGAGCGTCGGTGATCACGGCCACCCGCTTTCCGAATTCCAGGTAGCGCAGCGCGGAGGTGATCTCGAAAGTCTCTTCCATGCCGGAGCCCTTGGGGCCACGGCACATCAGCACGAGCACGTCGCCGGCATGAATCTCGCCCGTCTTGATCGCCCGGATGGCGGCCTTCTCGGTGCGGAAGACGCGCGCCGGACCGGTGTGCCGGTAGACGCCGTTCTCATCCACCATGGCGGGGTCGATGGCGGTGCTCTTAATGACCGAGCCGCCGGGGGCGAGATTGCCCTTGGGGAACGTCACGGTGGAAGTGAGGCCGCGGCGGCGAGCGCCGTCCGGGTCCATGATGACGTCGCCGGGGTCGACGCCGTCGCGCTCGCGCAGCAGGCGGCGCAGGGTCGAGCGGCGTTCGGATTGCTCCCACCAATCGAGCGCGTCGCCAAGGGTCAGGCCGCTGACGGTGCGCGCGGCGGTTTCGAGCAGGCCCGCGCGGCGGAGGTGCAGCAGAACTTCGGGAACGCCGCCGGCGAGGAAAACCTGCACCGTAGGATGGCCCTTGGGGCCGTTAGGCAAGGCGTCGACGAGGCGCGGCACCTGGCGGTTGACCCGCGTCCAATCATCCACCGTGGGGCGCGCCAGTCCGGCGGCGTGAGCGATGGCGGGCAGGTGCAGGATCAGATTGGTCGAGCCGCCAAAGGCCGCATGGACGACCAGTGCGTTGCGCACGGATGCGCCGGTGAGGATGTCGCCCATGCGGGTGCCTCCGGCTTCGAGCGCGAGGACGGCGCGAGCGGAGCGGCGCGCCATGTCGGTCCAGATGGGGTGGCCGGAAGGGGCAAGCGCGGAGTGCGGCAGCGACATGCCGAGGGCCTCGCCGATCACCTGGGAGGTGGCGGCCGTTCCGAGGAACTGGCAGCCTCCGCCGGGAGAGGCGCAGGCGCGGCACAGGCCTTCGGCGGCAGCTTCCAGGGTCATCTGGCCGCGGGCGTAGCGCGCCCCCGCGGATTGGATCTTGCCGGCGTCTTCGCCCTCTTCGGCGAGCAGGGAGACGCCTCCGGGAATCAGCACGCCGGGCAGGTCGCGGGTGCCGGCGAGGGCCATCATCATGGCGGGCAGTCCCTTATCGCAGGTGGCGACCCCGAGGACGCCGGATCGTGTGGGCAGCGAGCGGATGAGGCGGCGGAAAATGGAGGCGGCATCGTTACGATAGGGCAGCGAGTCGAACATCCCGGTGGTGCCCTGAGTGCGGCCGTCGCAGGGGTCGGTGCAATAAGCGGCGAAGGGGATGGCGCCGCGCGACTTCAACTCTTTGGCGGCCGCGTCCATGAGCAGGCCGACTTCCCAGTGGCCGGTGTGGTAGCCGAGTGCGACGGGTGTGCCGTCGGCGGCGCGAATTCCGCCGTGGGTGCTGAGGATGAGGAACTCCTTGCCGCCGAGCGAGGCGGGGTCCCAGCCCATGCCGGCGTTCTGGCTCCAGCCGAAGAGGTCGCCGGAGGGACGCTGGAGGAGCATCTCGGGAGTCACCGGCAGCGTGCCGGAGGGGCCAGGGGCTTTGCTGCGGATATCGTAGACGGAGGGATCGGAGGAGTCGAGGATGTCGCGGGTGTTCACAGGGTCACGATAGCACCTGCCCGCTTGCTTACGCGCGCGGCTCTGCGGAATTGGACGCTTCCTTGCCGAGCTTCTCGAAGAAGCGCTTGATCATCATTTTGGCGGTCATGTCGATCAGGCGCTGGCCGACGGAGGCGATGGTGCCGCCGACCTGCACGTCGCCGTCGTATTGGACTCGGGTGACGCTGTCCGCTCCGCTGAGAGACAGAAGGCCTTCGCCTTTCATGAAACCAATCTTGCCGGCGCCTTCCACGAGGAGCCGGAAGCTCTCGGGGGGAGCGGGGTCGGAGATCCGCACTTTGCCGTCGAAGAGGCCGGAGACACTGGCCAGCACCATCTTCATGCGCATGGCGTATTCCTGGTCGCCGATGAGGTCGAGCCTCTCGCATCCGGGCATGCATTTCGCGAGAATCTGCGGATCCTGCAGGAGCGTGTAGGCACGCTCCCGCGGGAGGGCGATCTGATGAGCGCCGGAGATTTTCATGACGCCCTCGAAAGAGCCGACTTGAGAGCGCGGGCGGTATGGATGCGCGCGAGGTGGCGGCGGTAGTCGCCGGAAGCGTAGAGATCGGAGTTGGCCTCCTCGCCCTCCCCCACCACGGCGGATGCGGTCGAGGGGTCGGCGCCGCCGAGCAGCAGGTCTTCGGCGGTACGGGCGCGGAAAGCGCGGGGCGACATTCCCGTGACGGCGATCCGCGCCATGGCGACGCGGGCGCCGTTCTTCTTCACTCGCACGGCCACGCCGACCACCGCAAAGCCCGAAGCCGGGTGAGGCACCTTTTCGTAACGGTAACCTTCGCTGGCCTCTTCGACGGGGACCTGGACCTCGACCACGACCTCGCCGGGCCCGAGCGCGGTGGTGAAGGCGTCGAGAAAGAATTCGGAGGCCGGTACGGTTCGCTCACCGGAGGCCGAGGCGAGGCGCACCTGAGCGTCGAGAGCGAGCAGGGCGGCGGGATAGTCGGCGGCGGGGTCGGCATGAGCTACGCTGCCGCCGATGGTCCCCATGTTGCGCACCTGCATATCGCCGATCTGGGATGCGGCCTCCGCGAGCAGCGGGCAACTGGCGCGGATCACCGGGGAGGTTTCGATATCGTGATGCGTCGCCATGGCGCCGATGCGGACCGTGCCGCCGGCCTCGGTGATGGCTTTGAGGCCGGGGACCCGGCCGAGGTCCACGATTTCCGAAGGCGCAGCGAGACGCAGCTTCATGAGGGGAATCAGGCTCATGCCGCCGGCGAGGATCTTGCGATCTCCACCTTCGATGAGCGAAAGCGCCTCTTTTAACGTGGCGGGCGCGGAGTAGTCGAATTCCTGCGGAATCATGCGCGGCCTCCTTGCATCAGGCTCCAGATTTTTTCCGGGGTGAGCGGCATGTCGATGTGCCGCACGCCGAAGGGCGAAAGGGCGTCCACCACCGAGTTGACAACGGCGGGCGAACAGCCGATGGTGCCGGCTTCGCCCACGCCCTTCACTCCCAGCGGGTTCACTGGCGAGGGAGTTTCCGTGTGGCTGCTCTCGATCAGGGGCATGAAATGGGCTTTGGGAATGGCGTAGTCGGTGAGTTCGCCGGTGACGAGCTGTCCGTTCTCATCGTAGACAGCCTGTTCCCAGAGGGCCTGGCCGAGCCCCTGGGCCACGCCGCCGTGAACCTGGCCGGCGACAAGCAGGGGGTTGATAATCTTGCCGCAGTCGTCGACCGCGACGTAGCGGCGAATCTGGATATCGCCGGTCTCGCGATCGACTTCGGACACCACGATGTGCGCGCCGAAGGGGAAGGTAAAGTTGGGCGGCTCCCAGAAGTGGGTGGAAACGAGGCCTGGCTCGGTGTTGGGCGGCAGCTTCTTAGCGTGATACGCCGCCGCGGCCATCTCCGCGAAAGAGACCGATTTGCCGGTGCGCTCATCGACGCAGTTGCCGCCGGTCAGCGCGACGTTATCGGATTCAAGAAGCATGGCGCCGAACTTCTTGAGTTTGGCCTTGAGATCCTGCAAGGCATAGTAGAGCGCAGCGCCGCCGACGGCCGTGCCACGGCTGCCGAAGGTGCCGATGCCGTACTGCACGACGGCGGTGTCGCCATGGACGACCAGAATATCGTCGATGTCGACACCCAATTCGTCGGCGGTGACCTGCGCGAAGGTGGTCTCCTCACCCTGCCCGTGCGGGGAAGCGCCGGTCATCACGGTGACCTTGCCGGTGGGCTCGATCTTGACGGTGGCGCTTTCCCATCCGCCGGCGGGCAGCGCGGGCGAGGGACCCATGGCGCAGATCTCGCCGTAGGTGGAGATGCCGATGCCCATCAGGCGGCCCTCTGCGCGAGCGCCCTCCTGCTCTTTGCGCAGCGCGCTGTAATCGACCTGGGCCAGCGCTTCCTTCAGCGGGGCCGCGTAGTTGCCGCTGTCGTAGCTCAGGCCGGTGGCAGTGGCGTAAGGGAACTCTTCGTTGCCGACGAAATTCTTCAGGCGGATGGCGGCAGGGTCCATTTTCAGCTCGGCGGCCAGGATATCGACCATCCGCTCGATGCCGTGGGTGGCTTCGGGGCGTCCGGCGCCGCGATAGGCGTCGGTGGGGACGCAGTTGGTGAACGCGCCGATGATATCCGCGGAAATGTTCTTGAAGCGATACAGCCCGGGCATCATAAGGACGGAGAGTGTCGGAATGGCGGGAGTGAGGAGCTGATGGTAAGCGCCGATGTCCTGAATGAGCTTCAGCTTCAGGCCGAGCATAGTGCCGTCGCGCTTGGCGGCCAGCTCGAAGTAATCGACGTGGCCGCGGCCGTGGATGGTGCAGGTGAAGTTTTCACGGCGCGATTCAATCCACTTGACCGGCTTGCCGATGCGCATGGCCACGAAGGCCACCAGGGCTTCCTCGGCATAGACGTTGAGCTTGGAACCAAAGCCGCCGCCGACTTCGGGGGTGACGACGCGCAGAAGATTCTCAGGCATGCCGAGGATGCCCGCCACCATGGTGCGCATCAGGTGGGGAATCTGGGTGGATGAGAACAGCGTGAGCGATTTCTCGCCCGGGCGCCATTCCGCCACCACGCCCCGGGTTTCCATGGCGGTAGGGATGAGGCGCTGGCTGGTGATGCGCTGTTTGACGACGACCTCGGCATCACGGAAAGCCTGGGCGGTGTCGCCGCCTTCCTGGTGGAAGGTGAAGGCGATGTTGTCCGGCCATTCGGGGTGCACGGCGGGGGCGCCCGGAGCGAGAGCCTTTTCGGGCTCGGCTACGGCGGGGAGGGGCTCATAGTCGACTTCAACGAGATCGGCGGCATCCCGCGCCACGTAGCGGTCGGTGGCGACGACGACGGCCACGGGGTGTCCGACAAAATAGACACGGTCGCGGGCGAGCAGGTGGTGGTGCGGCACGCGGAGGCCGGGAAGGGACGCGGCGCAGGGCACGGGTCCGAGTGCCTGAACGTCTTCGGCCGTGAAGACGGCGACGACGCCGGGACGGTCGAGGGCGGGCTGCTTGTTGACGGCTTTGAGCTTCGCGGCGGCATGTGGACTCCGCACCACGCAGGCATGGTGCATGCCGGGCATTTTGATGTCGTCGACGTAGACAGCGGTGCCGGTGATGAGGCGCGGGTCTTCGCGCCGGCGGATCCCTTTGCCGACCAGGGTTTCGGGCTTGGTAATGATCGTGGCCATGCGCTATGCCCCCACCTTGCCTGCTGCGGTCCTTACCGCGTTCACGATGTGCTGGTAGCCGGTGCACCGGCAGAGATTGCCTTCGAGGCCGTGGCGGATTTCCGGGTCGGTGGGGTCGGGATGGTCGGCCAGCAATTGCTTCGTCGCCATGATCATCCCCGGCGTGCAGAAGCCGCACTGCAGACCGTGCTCGTTCCAGAAGGCTTCCTGAATCGGGTCGAGGGTCCCGCCGGCGGCGAGGGCTTCGATGGTGAGAAGCTCGCGGCCGTCCGCCTGAACGGCGAACATGCTGCAGGACTTTACGGCGCGGCCGTCGAGGAAAACGGTGCAGGCGCCGCAGATGGAGGTTTCGCAACCGATGTGGGGGCCGGTGAGGCCCACGACTTCGCGGAGATAGTGGATGAGAAGGAGCCGCGGCTCGACTTCATCGGAATAGGGTTTGCCATTGATGGTGAGAGAGATTTTACGTTTCATGTGCGCATCCCGGACTCGCAGCGAGTCCACCCAGACGGTTATGAAGGTATCAGAAACGAGGCGGAAAACAAAGAGGAGGGTGATGCGGGGCCGGAAACTCAACTCCAGCGCATCAGCTCGCGCGCCTCGATCCTGGATTCGTCCAGGTCGATACCGTACCCGGGCCGGTCCGGCAGCGGGAAATGCGCTCTTTCGAGAACCGGCGGATGGCTCTCGAAATGGTAATACGACTTCATTTTCAGGATCAGGTATTCGGCCAGCGGGCACACCGCCGGCGACTGGCTCGCGATCAGGTGCAGCGCCGCGTGCAGGCTGTGGCCATGGGGGATCACGGGGACATCGAATAGGGACGCCACCGCGCAAATCTTCCGCAGCTCGGTCGTTCCGCCGCACCACTCCGGGTCGCACTGCACCACGCTCAGGGCGCCCGCCTTCAGGTAATCGTAAACTTCCCACCGTCCCTGGATGTGCTCGCCGGATGCGACCGGGATGGAGGTCCCCCGGTGGAGCTGCACGAAGCTGTCGATCTTCTCGGCCTGCGTCGCTTCCTCGATCCAGTGCGGGCGGTAGCGCTCCACCTGGTGCGCCCATTCGAGCGCATAGCCGAGGTCCCATCCGCTGTACACGTCGAACATCAGTTCGGTATCCTCGCCGACCGCTTCGCGCAGCAGGCGCACCGTCTCCACATTCTTCTTCAGCCCCTCGTAACCGTCCCCCGGTCCGTAGGCGAGGAACCATTTCTGATAACGGAAGCCCTCATTCTTCACCTGGAGGGCGCGCGTCTGCAGCTTGTCCGGCTCGAGCGAGTACCCGAGGCAGCTCCCGTACGCTTCGACGCTGGCGCGGGTCGGACCGCCCAGCAGCCGGTAGACCGGAACCTTGAAGTATCGTCCGCGCAGGTCCCAGAGCGTGTTGTCGACCGCGCTGATGGCCATCAGATAGTGGCCGCGGCGAGCGTGCCGGTTGGAGCGGTAGAGCTCATCCCAGAGCTTCTCCTGAGCGAGCGCGTCCTTGCCCATCAGGAACGGCCGGAGCTGCTCGTGGACCACGATGGCGGCTTCCTTATCGATCGGCCCGTAGAAGCCCTCCACGCCCGCGTCGGTCTGGATCTTCAGATAGAGCGCCGATACGGGGACGTTCGCCGGCTGCGGGCTCCCATCGTGATAGGGAGCCGGCCGCAGGTCGTCATAGATGTAGAGCGGATTCACCTGGTATTGCTGATCGACGCCGCGCACGGTTTCGCGATGGCCCCGGAACTGCCAGACCTCCACGGCCGTAATCTTGAGCGGCTTGACTTGCGCGAAGGCAGCGGCGGCCGGCAGGGCGGCCAAAAAATGGCGGCGGCTGAAGATCACGTCGCTTATTGTAGAACCGTTGGCCGAGGCATGGTAAACCTGAGAGGGGTGATCGAACATGGTGCGACCAGGTTGTTTCGTCCTCTTTTTCCTGATCTTTGCCGCCGCCGGTTTTGCCCAGACACCGGCCGCGGAACCGTACCGGGATCCGGCTCTGCCCGCGGAGAAGCGAGCGGCCGATCTCGTCTCCCGGATGACCCTCGAAGAGAAGGTCCTCCAGATGCAGAACTCCGCGCCGGCGATTCCGCGCCTCGGCATCCCCGCCTACGACTGGTGGAACGAAGCGCTGCACGGCGTGGCCAGAGCCGGCGAGGCCACCGTGTTCCCGCAGGCCATCGGTCTGGCGGCGACCTGGGACACGGACCTCATGCACCGCATTGCGGACGTGATCTCCACGGAGGCGCGCGCCAAGTACAACGAGGCGATCCGCAATGATGACCACAGCCGCTACCACGGCCTTACCTTCTGGTCGCCCAACATCAATATCTTCCGCGACCCCCGCTGGGGCCGGGGCCAGGAGACCTACGGCGAAGATCCCTACCTCACGGGCCGCATGGCGGTCGCTTTCATTCAGGGCATGCAGGGGAACGATCCGCATTATTTCAAGGTAATAGCCACCGCGAAGCACTACGCCGTGCACAGCGGGCCGGAATCCACGCGCCACGAGTTCGACGCGCGCCCGAGCGAGCGCGACCTGGAGCAGACTTATCTGCCGGCATTCCGCGCCAGCATTATGGAGGGCAAGGCCGACTCCGTCATGTGCTCCTACAACAGCGTGGACGGCGTGCCGGCCTGCGCCAACACCGATCTTCTCGAAAAGCGCCTGCGCGGCGACTGGGCCTTCCAGGGCTACGTGGTGAGCGATTGCGGCGCCATTGGCGACATCTTCAGGGGCCATCACTACAAGCCCAATGCCGCCGAGGCCTCGGCAACCGCGGTGAAGGCCGGCACCGATCTCACCTGCGGCAACGAATACCGCGCCCTGGTGGCGGCCGTCCAGCAAGGCCTTATCACCGAAGCCGAAATCAACCGCTCGCTCGAGCGCCTGTTCGTCGCCCGCTTCAGGCTGGGGATGTTCGATCCGCCGGATCTCGTGCCGTTTTCGAAGATTCCTTATTCGGTCAACGATTCCGACGAGCACCGCAAGCTGGCGCTCGAGGCCGCGCGCAAATCGATCGTGCTGCTCAAGAACGAGAACCAGGCGCTGCCGCTCGCCGCTTCCGTCCAGCGGATTGCGGTGATCGGCCCTTCGGCTGACGACGACGAAGCGCTGCTCGGCAACTACAACGGCTTCTCCAGGAAGCAGGTAGCGCCGCTCGAAGGCATCGAGCGCCAGTTCGCGGGGAAGGCCGAGGTGCGCTATGCGCTCGGGGCGACTTACACCTCGCAATCGCCTTCGGTGATTCCCGCGAGCGCCTTCACACCGCCCGGTGGCTCGGGTCACGGGCTCCTGGCGGAATATTTCGACAACCCCGAATTCCAGGGCCAGCCCAAAGTGGCGCGCGTCGAGCCGCGTCCCTACCTGCAGGCAGGCATGACCGACCCGGCCCTGCGCGGCGATTCGATCCGCTGGAGCGGCACGCTGCGCGCCCCGGTCACCGGCGAATACACAATCAGCACTCGCGGAGGATTCGGCCGCTCGGCGATCCATCTCTATCTCGACGACCAGGAAGTGACCGCGGCAAACCCTCGCATCCCGTTGGAAGCGGGCAAGGCTTATTCCCTGCGGGTTCAATACACGCCGCCCCAGGGCCCCCCCGACGGCAATGTGCAAGTGGCGTGGATTCCTCCCGCCGAGCCGCTGCTGGCCGAAGCCGTCGAGACCGTGAAGGATGCCGATGTGACGCTGGCCTTCGTCGGCCTGAACCCGAGCCTGGAAGGCGAAGAGATGCGCGTGAACATTCCCGGATTCGCCGGCGGCGACCGCACCGATCTGAAGCTGCCGGCAGCCCAGGAGCGGCTCCTCGAAGCCGCCGCCCAGGCTGGCAAGCCGCTGATCGTGGTGCTGACGAGCGGCAGCGCGCTGGCCGCCAACTATGCCGCGGAACACGCCGCGGCTGTGCTCGAGTTGTGGTACGGCGGCGAAGAGGCGGGCACCGCCATCGCCGAGACGCTGGCCGGCGTGAATAACCCCGCCGGACGTCTCCCGGTGACCTTCTATCGCAGCGTGGACCAGTTGCCGCCATTCGACAACTACTCCATGGACGGCCGCACTTACCGCTACTTCAAAGGCGATCCGTTATACGGCTTCGGCTACGGCTTGAGCTATTCGAAGTTCACCTATTCGAAGCTCAAGACCAGGCGCTCCGGCGCCAACGCCCGCATCACGGTCCAGGTGAAGAACGATTCCACCCGGGATGGCGATGAAGTCGTACAGCTCTACGTCGCCGGCGGCGACGGCGCGGTCCGCGATTTGCGCGGGTTCCAGCGCATCCACCTGGCTCCAGGCGAGACGCGCGAGGTCGAGTTCACGACACCGGTTCCGAAAGCCAAGGTGCGGATCAGCGTCGGCGGCGGCCAGCCGGTCGCCCCGGTCCCGCACGTCGACGCCACACTGTAGTTAGTGGGCCGGACCTACCGGCCTGCCCTGCTCGATTTCCAAGTAATCCAGTGCCGCCGGATCGCCGCGGTCCGGCACGCCCTCGATATGGATCACGTCGCCCGGCCGCAGCGCAATCCCCGAAATGACGCGCCGCTCCGAAGCCCCGGCTTCGATTCGACGCACCGGCAACCGGTCCGCCGCACTCCATTCATCCACCGCCTGGTCTCCTACGAGCACGCGGAACCGCGCCACGCCCGCCGGCAGGTCGAAGTACTGCACCCGAAGCGTGTACCAGCCGGCCGCGCCATCAAACCGCAGCTCAGCCGTGCAGGCGCCCGCCGCGCACGTCACGGCCCTGCCCCCCGATGCCGCCTCCCACGGAGTCACGTCCACCGCCGAGTAGCCTTTCAACGCCATCGATTCGGCTTCGAACCGCCCTGGATATTTGCCCACCCGCCCCGCGGCATCCGCGATTCCCGAAGCGCGCGCGAACCAGCGGGTCACCGCATCGCGCCAAACGATCGCCTGCCCCTCCTGGTATTTCAATTGCGCCAGCACGTCGCCGAAGCGTTCGCCGTCTACGCGTCCGCGCAGCGTCTTCCACTGCCGCACATAGCCGGCAACCCTCGCCGCGCCCTCGTAGTGCGAATCGTAGAGGTACTGGATCACGGTCTTCCCCGAGTGCAGCTTGTACGTGTAAGGCACGTGGTGCAGGAACAGCAGCAGGTCGTCGGGACAGGTTTCGAGCGATTCATACACTCTTGCGACGGCCGGCCGGTATTGACCGATGTAGCCGGTGCCGGTGGCCACCGTGCGATCCATCCCGACCCGCTCGGCGTCGGCGCGATGCCATTGGCCCCAGCCGTTGCGCTCGGAAGCTTCCACGTTCACGCTGTAGTGGTTTCCCGTTATGTCGGTGAGGGTCTGCAGTCCGAGCGGCCCGGTATAGTCCTCGTAGGTTCTCCAGGAGCTGAGCTGGATGTCATTGACGGTGCTGACTACCTCCGGGTCGGCGCCGAAGGTGAGGCGCGTCCATTCATCGCTGATGCGCTGCGCGCTCAAATCCGGGTCCCACGCCAGCCGCCCGTAACCGTACAGATTGGCCTGCGAAAGATGGTTGCCGGTCCAGTCCTGGTCCAGCCCCACGTTCGCGACGCCCACGAAGCCGCCTGCCGGCCTGTGGAACGTGCGGCCCGCCGCCAGCGCCTTGACGGGCGTCCCGGCACCTTTCGCGTGCAGATCGAAATCGAGCGTCTCCTTCC
The DNA here is from genome assembly GCA_963778675.1 of Bryobacterales bacterium. GTDB lineage: Bacteria > Acidobacteriota > Terriglobia > Bryobacterales > Bryobacteraceae > CAWCDJ01. The sequence continues at coordinate 1,232,299 of CAVZVI010000010.1, read as the reverse complement.
ACATGGGAACCAGGAATACCGTATGCCGAGCCTGCCCCATATACTCCTGCGTCACCTGGAGTTCGATGGCTTCGTTGGTTTTTTCGAGTGCGCCGAACAGCGGCGAGGCCGGCTCCCGCACCTGGAAATCAATCGGCCCGTTCTTGATCTGGACAATGACGTTATCGTCGAACTTGCCATCGAGCGGCTGGAAATTGTCGTAGGCGGCGCGAGCGCGGTCGTTCTTCGGGTTTCGCCAGTCCATGTGGTGGTCGTAGACGAAGCCGCGGTAAAAGAGCAGGCCGCCGTGCGGCGCGAGGGCGCGCCCCACCACGTTGGCCGCGTCGGCATGGCTCCTGCCGTAGGTCGAGGGTCCCACGCGGCCTTCGGAATCGGCCTTCAGCACGAAACCCGCAAGGTCGGGCACGGCCTTGTATAACTCGTCGGCCTTGGCCTTCCACCACGCCGCCACGCGCGGGTCGAGCGGGTCGAAAGTGTCGAGCCCGCCGATTGTCTTGGGGCTCCCGAAATCCACCGAGATCGCGACCCGCACACCCCAAGGCCGCATCGCGCCGGCAATGCGCGCGATCTGCGGAATCATCTCTTCGGTCAGCACCTTGGGATTGGCATTTACGTTGTTGATCGAGCACCCGTCGATGCCGACCGAGGCCAGCAGCCTGGCGTAATCGGCCGCGCGGCTCAGGTCATCGCGAACCTGCCCGTTCTCCCAGAAGATGGAACGGCCGCCGTAGCCGCGCTCAATCGAGCCATCCAGGTTGTCCCACTGGTTGACCCACCGTACCGGCGCGTAGGGCGCCTGCCGTTCGTCGAGATTCGACACCGGTTCGCCCAGCGCGATCCTGCGCAGCAGCGCGAACGCCCCATAGAGCACGCCGCGGTCGCTTCCGCCGGCCACCACGGTATAGCGCAGGCTGCCTGCCGCGATGGTCTTCAGCCAGTAGCCGTCCGGCGGAATTTCGGCGCTCATTCCCCACCGCGGCGCAGCCTGGCGGATCTCGGCCAAAGTGCCGAGCACGATGGCGCTCTCCCGCGGCAGCCGCGCCTCGTCCCGCAGCGTCCGCCCCAACATGCCCCGCACGCCGCGAATCACTTCCTGCTGCGCGCTCCGAACCGTCGCAGCCTCGCCGAGCCGCGCGGCCACCGCGGGTACGGATGCTTCGTATGCCGCCCGGTCGGCCGGCGCGTAGCGCAGCCACGCCTCGTAGCCGGTCTCACCGTGAAGGCTGACCGCCAGCACGACAAAAAGGAAATACCGCATAAGCCTCACACCGGGATGGAGACCGCGCGGCCGTCGAAAGGATCGGCCCACCGGTCGTTGGGGATGATCGGCGTCCAGCCGGGGCGCGCCGGATCCTGGTCGTATGGGTAGCCGCCCAGCCGCTGGTAGAGTTCGCTGTACTCCCGCAGTTTGTCGCGGTCGAGCCGCACGCCAAGCCCCGGGGCGTTCGGCACGGCGATCGAGCCGTTCTCATAGCGCATGAGACCGCCCTCGATCACATCGTCCGTCAGGTGATGGTAGTGCGCATCGGCCGCGAACGAAAGATTCGGAATCACCGCGCCCAGATGCAGCATGGTTGCCAATTGAATCCCCAGCTCGCCCGAGGAATGAACGGCCACACCGAGTTGGAACGTCTCGCAAATTCCCGCAGCCTTCACGCAGGGCCGTATTCCGCCCCAGAAGGTCGTGTCGAGCAGGATCACGTCCACTGCAGTGTCGAGCGCGTTCGCGGCCAACTGCTCGAAATTCACCACCACGGTATTGGTGGCAAGCGGCACGCGCACCATCTGGCGCGTTCGCCGCATCCCGTTCAGCCCGAACACCGGATCTTCCAGGTAATCGTTGCGCACTCCTTCAATCGCCTGCCCGAACCGGATCGCCTGCTCGGTGGACCACACGCCGTTGGGATCGAATCGCAGCGAATCGCCCGGGAATGCCGCTGCCAGCGCGCGGTAGGCCTCCAACTCGTAATCCGGGGGAAAGACGCCCGCCTTCATCTTGTGGGTGGTGAAGCCGAAGCGGCGCTTCATGGCCCCGGTATATGCCACCAGTTGATCGATCGTCCGCACCTCCCCAGCCCCGGTCTTCGGAGCGGGGTAGCGGAAGAAGCAGTACGTCGCAAAGGGCACGCGGTCGCGCAGGCGCCCGCCCAGGATGTCGCAAACCGGCACACCCCAAGCCTGCCCCAGAATGTCCAGACACGCGAACTCCAGCGCCGCCAGCACCTGCGTACGGTTGTTATACAGGGACGCCGTCGGATTCGCGATCAGGAAGCGCATCTCCTCGAGACGCGCCGGGTCGTGTCCTACCAGGTACGACTTCATCGCGCGGAAGACTGCCTCGGCCGATTCGCCGCCGCCGCCCATCTCGCCCAGCCCGATCAGTCCGTTGTCGGTCTCGACCTCGACGATCGTTCGCACGAACCGTCCCCAGTGGCACCCGTTGGCGTGCCGCAGCGGGGCTTCGAGCGGTACCGTCACCGTCGTCGCCCGGATATCCGTGATCTTCATCAGAAATTAGTTCGATTCTACAACAATTAGGTTCTAGCGCCTTGCGCTCGGATCTCCGGTCGGAAGCGGCGCATGGTCCTCTTTCCCGGGAGGGCCGAGCAACTCGGTGAAGATGGGTTTCAGCGCGTCCGCCCAGACCTGATAGCCCTGCAGAGTGGGGTGTAGCTTGTCGCGCTCATTCATCATTCCGTCGAAGAGCCGTCCATTCCGGTCCGCGAGCTTGTCGTTGATGTTGAGATAACGGACCCGCTTGCCGTCCGCGAGTTTGGAGAGGTTTTCGTTGATCTGCCGGATGTCGTCCAAATATGCCATGTGGTCATTACGCGGGAAAATGCCGGTCAGGATGATGGTGGAACCGGGGGCCTTGGCCTCGATCACGCGCATGATGGCTTCGAGGCCGCTGGTGATGTCGGCAGCGCTGGTATTCCCCAGGTTATTGGTACCCGCGAGCAACACGATGACCTTCGGATTCACCCCGTCCAGTTCCCCGTTGTCGAGACGCCACAGGATGTTCTGCACCCTGTCCGCACCCCAGCCGAAGTCGGCGGCGTTCCAGCCGAAAAAATTCTGCCGCCAGTTCGCCATCAGGTCCGGCCTGTCCAGGGCGTCCCAGCGGCGCGTAATGGAATCGCCTTCGAAGTAGACATCCATGCCGCCCTTCCTGGCTTTCTCCAGGAGCTGTTCGTGAGCGGTCCACGAGTTCCGGTCCGTTCGCGGAACGGGTTGATCCGCCTTCCAAATGGCGGAAGCGCCGGGCCGGTCCATGAACCCGTCGGCCCATGCGATGAAATACTTCCAGTTCGGAGCGTCCGTGTGCCCGCCGTCGTGCTGGCGCCAAGCCAATTGCCCGTCGAGCAGGCCCACATTGACCGGAGGCATCTTTGCGGTGTGATAGTCCTCCGAGGTCCCGAGGTCTTTCGCGCCTAACAGCCGGAACACCGGACCCGCCGCAACCGCAGCCATATAGCTGCCCTCATGGTCCAGCCACTTGGCGTCGCCTTTCTCCGGCACACCGTAACTGATGAAGGTCAGCCGCGGCGCACACAATGCAATCAACTCATGGGCGTCCACGGGCAAGTCGCCGGCGTTCCTGCTGCCAAACGTGGCATCGGAGGCGCCGTACTTCAGGAAGTTGCCGGCCATCCAGTGGTACTCGCCGGTTCCCGTCAGGTTCTCCACCGCTTCGCCCCAGTTCCTGCGATTCAGCTTGGCGCCACCTTCTCCGGAGGATCCGACCAGCACCATGTAGAACCGCTGGTCGAAAGCCATCGTCACGAGCGCCGCCTTGCCGTAGCGGGATACCCCTTCGATCCCGGCATGCTTCGCGTCGATTCCTTTCTCCGTCTCGAGGTAATCCAGGGCACGGGATGCGCCCCAGGCCCACGCCCGCAACGCGCCCCAGTCATCGGGTTTGCGTGGTTGGCCGTGGTTGGCCAGCCCGACGATCCCCTTGGTCAGACCGGCTCCGTTGTCCGCTTGAATGCTCACCGGGTTCAGCGTGGCATAGCCCCACCCGTCCGCGATCAGCTCTTCCGTCGGACGGGGTCCGTTGAAAGCCGGAAAGCCGCGGCCGGCCGGGGGAGGCTCTCCGGGCAGCAGAGGACGGCCGAACATGATCATCGCCGGCACCGGACCCGGTGCATCGGCGGGCGTCACCACGACCATCTGGATATCGACACTGATCGACGGATCGGACGAATTGTCCACGTGCCCGACCAGTTGCTTCCCGATCACCGGACGGGAGCCGACCGTCGAATTTACGGTCTTCTCCACCCGCCATGTGACTCGAGGCACGTTCTTCGGGACGCGTCCGTAGACCTCGCGTTCGAAATCCTCGACAATTTCCGGACGGCGCTCGTTCCACCACATTTCCGGCGTGGTGACCTTCTTCCCGCTTTTCAGCGTGAGCGGGTCGGGAAGCTCCGGAAACGGATTGGCCTTCGATTCATCGTAGTTGGCGTGGTTCGGGGCCGCTTCGTTGCCGCTCGGTCCGGGGCGGAGCGCCTTGATGCCGAGCTGTTCCATCATGTTCTGATGGTCCTCGGCGGCGGTCCAGTTTTTTGGCGCCGGCGGTTGTTGCGCAAACAGCGCGGCGCCAACCAATCCGATCAGGATTTTCATGAGTCTCGGACTCCTCATCGAGACTCATCATATCGCCAAGTTTCTATTCGTACCGCAATACTTCGGCGGGCGCGATCTTGGTCGCATTACGCGACGGATAAATGGTCGCCAGGAAGCTGACCAGGATGGCCGCTCCCGCGATCCACAGGGCATCGAGCGGCCGCGGGTTGAACGGAACGTAGCTCAGCGCGTACACGGTCTGATCGAGCGGCGGCCACTTGTACCTGGCAGCGATATAGCAGGCCGTATATCCCACCGTCAGACCGATCGCGCTGCCGACAACCCCGATCAGCACGCCTTGCAGCATGAAGATCCGCCGGATCTGCGACTGCCGCGCGCCCATCGACATCAGTACCGCGATATCCCGGTATTTTTCCATCACCATCATCACCAGAGTGATGAAAATGTTGAGCGCCGCCACCATTTCAATCAGCCCGATCGTAATGATCGTGACCACCCTCTCCATATTCAAAGCGCCCAGCAACTGCCGGTTACGCTCGAGCCAGGTGGTGGTCGTGTACCTGGAGCCGACCACTTTTTCGATCTCTCTGGCGATCTGCGGCGCGTTATCCAGGTTGTCCACGTTCAGTTCGATCTGGTTCACCTGGTCGGGAATGTGCAGGAAACGCTGCTCCGCGGCGATCGAGGTGAACGCCCACTTGTCGTCGATCTCGTAGAAGCCGGTTTCGAAGATACCCACCACCTTGAACTTCCAGATGGACGGGCGGGGGCCCAAGGGCGTCAATTCTCCCTGCGGGCTTACTACCTGAACGATCGAATTCATCACCATCCCGGTGTCTTCCACCAGGCGCGAGCCCAGGATGATGCCCGGCGGATCGGCATTCGGGTCGCGCAGGCGGTCGAGCGAGCCCGCCTTCAGGTGCCGCAGCGTGTCGCTGATTCCCAATTCGGCATTCGGCTCGATGCCCTTCAGCAGCGCGCCGGTGGATTGCAGCGGCCCTGTCAGAAATACCTCGCTGTAGAGCGCCGGCGAAACGGCCTTCACATGCGGCATCTTGGAAAGACGCGCGGCCATCTCGCGCCAGTTGTCGATGCCTTCCCCGGGTATCTTCGGCATCACGTTGATATGCGCCATGGCGCCCAGCAGGTTCTTTTGCAGGGTCGAGCGAAAACCATTGTTCACGGCAAGGGCAATCACCAGCGCCATCACGCCCGCCGCCACCCCCACCACCGAGATGACGGTGATGATCGACACCACCGCCTCTTTGCGGCGGGCTCGCAGATAGCGGGCGGCAACGAATAGTTCGAAAGTCGAAGGCACGAGTTTATGATTTTCCGTCGAGTTCCCGCATCAGCCGCACCAGGTCGATCGGCCCTTCCGGCCGCAGCAGCGGAAACAGAATCACATCGCGAATCGAGCGGCTTCCCGTCAGGATCATGGTGAGCCGGTCGATGCCGATCCCTTCCCCGCCCGTCGGCGGCATGCCGTAGGCCAGGGCGCGGACGTAATCCTCGTCCATCTGGTGCGCTTCCTCGTCGCCGCGCTCCCGCATGGCCAACTGCATTTCGAACCGGCGCCTCTGCTCCTGCGGATCGTTCAGCTCGGTGTAGGCGTTGCCGATCTCCATCCCGGCGGCGTAGATTTCGAAGCGCTCCACGAACGCTGGATCGTCGGGCTTCTGCTTGGAAAGCGGCGAAGTCTCCACCGGGTAATCGTAGATCACGGTCGGCTGGATCAGCTTGGCCTCCACCTGCCGCTCGAAGATATCGGTCAGCGCCTCGCCGGCTGTCGCCTTGCCCGAGTGGCGGCCCAGCCACTCGGCATCCGCCACGTCTTCCAGCGCCGGCCGGCCGTCTCCCTCCCAGAAATGGACGATCGCCTCGCGCATGCTGTACCGCTCCAGCCGGCCAAAGTCCAGGCACTGGCCTTCGTATTCTACCTTGGTGCCGCCGGTGGCATCCGTCGCCGCCTTCGCCAGCAGCACTTCGGAGAGGTCGATCATCCCGCGGTAATCCGTATAGGCCTGGTAGAACTCCAGCATCGTGAACTCGGGGTTGTGGTGCGTGGAGAGCCCCTCGTTCCGGAAATTGCGGTTGATCTCGTAGACCCGGTCCATACCGCCCACGATCAGGCGCTTCAGGTACAACTCCGGCGCGATCCGCAGGTAGAGATCGATATCCAGCGTGTTGTGGTGTGTGGTGAAGGGACGCGCCGCAGCCCCGCCGTAAAGCGGCTGCATCATCGGAGTCTCGACTTCGATGAACCCGCGCGCTTCCAGTTCGCGCCGTAGCGCGGAGATGATCTTCGCTCGCGTCACGAAGACCTTGCGCACATCCGGGTTGGCGATCAGGTCGAGGTATCGCTGGCGGTAGCGCGTTTCCACGTCCTCCAGGCCGTGCCACTTCTCCGGCATGGAAAGCAGCGTCTTCGAGAGGAACTCCAGTTTCTCGGCATGGACGCTCAGCTCGCCCGTCCGCGTGCGGAACAGGTAGCCCTCCACCCCGATCACATCGCCGATATCCAGCATCTTGAAAAGTTGAAAATCGCGCTCGCCCACCGCGTCTTTCTTGACGTAGATCTGCAGCCGTTCGCCGTTCTGCTGCAGGTGGGCGAACCCCGCCTTGCCCATGTGGCGCAGCGTCATCACCCGCCCGGCGATGCGCACCCGGATCTCCGGCGTGAGCTCTTCCGCCGTCTTCGCGCCATAGGCCGCGAGGATCTCCGGTATCGTATGCGAGAAATCGTAGCGGCGCCCGTAGGCCCGGTATCCCAGGGCCTCGATCTCCTGTATGCGCGCCAGGCGCTGTTTCAGCAGTTCGTCTTCCAGCGACAAATGAATCTCCTGTGATTGTGGCGGCCCGCTGCGGAATTCCCAGGGACCCGGTCGGCGCTAAAGAAAAAAGGGAAATCAGTTATTATAGGTTCTTCTTTTGCGACGCTCTGTCTCCATTATCATTCCTGCGTACAACGAAGAGAAGCGGCTGCCGGCCTCCTTGCAGATCGTCGCGGGCTATCTTGCTTCCGGCCAGTGGGAATTTTCCGAGGTCGTCGTGGTGAACGACGGCTCGCGGGATGGCACCGCCGCCGCAGCCCGCCAGGCCGGTGCGCGCGTCCTCGAAAACCCCGGCAACCGCGGCAAAGGCTACTCGGTTCGCCACGGAATGCTCGAAGCGAAGGGCGACTGGCTGCTCTTTTCGGATGCCGACCTCTCCACCCCAATCGAAGAGCTCGATAAGCTCTGGCAGGCAGTGGATCGACAGGGTGCCCAAGCGGCCATCGGCTCCCGCGCGCTCGACCGCTCCCTCATCGGAGTGCGCCAGCCTCTGTTCCGCGAAGGCATGGGGCGCTTCTTCAATCTCGCCATGCGCCTGGTCACCGGCCTGCCTTTTCGCGACACGCAATGCGGCTTCAAGTTGTTCGAAGCGACCGCCGCCCGCGAGATCTTCCAGCGCCAGCGTATCGACGGATTCGGCTTCGACGTCGAAGTGCTCTATATCGCGCTGCGCCTGGGCTTCCGCGTGCTCGAAGTGCCGGTGCGATGGAACGACGCCCCCGGAACCACGGTGAGCCCATGGCGGGGCCTCAAGGCGTTCGGCGACCCCGCCAGAGTGCGCTGGAACGGGATCACCGGAAAATACGGGGCCGCAATTAAACCTTGACGATCACTTCCCGGAGACGTTCGCGCGTCAGGAAGAACTTCACCGATTCAAAATCGCCGAACAGCTTTTCCAGGCTGCGGTTATTGAAAAGCTGGGTGGGCCTCCGCAAACCCTGCTGTGATACCTGTAGCGAGTTGATCTCCTGAATGCGGAACGTATAGAAGGGAACCGACTCGAGCTTGTCGTCGGAATGGAAGAAGGCCAGCAGGTAGCTCTTCGGCCGCACGATCTTCCGCATCCGCTCGATCACCGCCGCCAGCAGCGGCGGCTCCAGATATTCCAGCACGTCCCAGATCAGAACGCCGTCGAACTGTTCGTCCGGGTAATCCAGCGCCTGGCGCAGAAAATACTCGATCCGCCCCGGATTGGATTGATCCACGGTGTCGGCAGTGCCGAAAGTTTCATGTAAAATCTGGAGAAAATCTTCGGAATACAAACGGTGGCCAAGGTTGGTAATGAAGCTCACGTTCTGCTGCGTGGCTCCGCCCAAATCCAGAATCGTCAGCCCGGATTGGCCCCGAATATAATTGAAGAATTCTTCCAACCCGCGGCTGGATCGCGTGGAGAGGGTCGCCGGCGCCCCGGGTTGGCGGCTGGGGCGCGAGTTTCCCCCACCCCCGGCAGAGCCGCCCGGCGAGGGCTCGCCACCCCTGCCGCGCAGTATGTTTTTCAGCGGTCCAGGCAGCAGCATGATGGAGCCTGCCGGCTACCGTTTTGCGTCCGCCGCTCCCGCCGGAACCGCAGTAGCGTGGGGCGCCGGCGCGGGCTGCGGCTTGGGTGCGGCTTTGGCCGGCTCCGGCTTCACGATATCGATACTGCCTTTGAAATAGGCGCCGTCCTCGATGATGATCCGGGCCGTCTTGATATCACCGACCAGCTTCGCATCCTTGCGAATTTCGATCTTGTCGGCGGCTTCCACGTTGCCCTGAATCGTCCCCAGGGCGACCACCTCACGCGCCTTGATGGTGGCGTGAACCGTGCCGTTCGGGCCGATGGTCAGCTTGTGTTCCGGAGCTTCCACCGTGCCTTCCACGTCACCGTCGACGTACAGGTCTTCTTTGCTGTGGATCTGGCCGTTAATCTTTACGGCCTTTCCGATGGTCGCCGAGCTGCCGCGCGGCTCCGGTTCGAATCTTCCGGCTGGCATGGACACGGTTGTTGTCTCCTTTTTGGACTCCACTGGATTGGGCGCCACGGGCGTTGGGGCCGGACCCGGCGGATTATAAGATCTCGAGGGTTCCTCATCCCGGCGTTTATTCCACATCGGGCCGCTCTCCTGGATGGATAGTAATTTCCCGCATAATACCGTTCCTCTAGTCTAAGGGGGAAAATTGGAAAAAGGCAAACAATACTCGATACTCCCCCTACCCCCGCTCCGACCCCTTGGCGCGGGTTTTTAGCAAAATCGGCGTCCCGCGGAACCCGAACCGCCGCCGGATCTGGTTGATCAGGTATCGTTCGTGGGAGAAATGCATAGGCCCGCGGCGGTTCGTAAACACCACAAACTCCGGCGGCCGGATCGAAGCCTGCGTGATGTACAGGATCTTTCGCTCCTCGAAACGAAGCTGCTCCACGAACCGGTTCATCTCGCCCGTGGGAATCCGCCGCGACGCCGATTCGTACACTTCCCGAATCAGCTTGTAGAGCGGTTCCGTCCCCGCGCCTGTCTTGGCTGAGACGAACACCACCGGGGCGTACTCCAGGAATTTGAACTGGTCTTTGATCTTCTGCTCGAATTCGTTTCGCTTCTGCCCCTTGTGCCCCTGCACCTCGTCCCACTTGTTGACCACGACGATCAGCGCCCGGCCGCCCTCGTGCGCGTAGCCGGCGATCGTGGCGTCCAGCGCCACCACCCCTTCGGTGGCGTCGAGCACCAGCAGCACCACGTTCGCCATGCGGATGTGCCGGCGCGCCATCACCACGCTCAATTTCTCCGCCATGAGCCTGGTCTTGCCCTTGCGGCGGATACCGGCCGTGTCGATGAACACGTAGTCCACGCCGTTGCGGTGCACCGTTTCGTCCACGGCGTCGCGCGTCGTTCCGGCCACCGGCGAGACGATCGCCCGCTCCGCGCCGGTCAGTGTGTTGAGCAGCGTCGACTTTCCGACGTTCGGGCGGCCAATGATCGCGATCTTGATGCGGCTGCCGTCCGGTTCCTCCGCCGGCTCCTCCGCCGCCCTCGGGAATCCCTCCGTCACGTGGTCGAGCAGGGCGTCCACCCCGGTGCCGTGTTCCGCCGAGACCGGGTACACCTCGGGAATCCCCAGCTCGTAAAACTCGCCTGCCAGGTCCTGCCGGGCCGTGGTGTCGGCTTTGTTGACCGCCAGCGTGACGGGTTTCCCCAGCCGCTGCAGCATTCGGGCCAGGTCCCGGTCCGGGGCGGTGATCTCCGCGCGCCCGTCCACCAGGAAGATGATGTGGGCAGCGTCCCCCAGCACCATCTCGGCCTGGTGGAGGATCTGGCTCGGGATATATTCCTGGTCATCGACGACGATGCCGCCCGTGTCGATCACCTCGAAACGGCGTCCGTCGTGCTCGGCAAACCCGTGGATCCGGTCGCGCGTGATGCCCGGTTCATCTCCGACAATGGCGCGCCGCTGTCCGGTAATACGATTGAAGAGGGTGGACTTTCCTACGTTGGGCCTGCCCACGATGACCACGCTGGGCGTAGCCTGGGACATCAATCCCTATAATAGCAGGCGGGCGGAAACCGGCGCGTGCTACAGTTTGAGTTGAAGCACTATCCAATCTTCCTCGACCTCAAGGATCGCGCCGTACTGGTGGTCGGCGCAGGCAAAGTCGCTCTTCGCAAAGTCAGAGGCCTGCTCGAAGCGGGCGCCCGGGTAACCGTTGTAGCCCCGGAATGGGAATCGGAGTTCGAATCGCTTCCCGTGCGCCTGGTACCGCGCCGCTTCCGCGCCACCGATCTTTCGGGGGCGATGCTGGTTTTCGCCGCCACCAACGACCGCCTGTCGAACCACCGCATCGGGATCGCCGCCAAGGGCAAAGGCGTCTTCGCCAACATCGCGGATTCCGCCGAGGAGTGCGACTTCGTGGTGCCCGCTCGCCTGCATCGCGGCACCGTTCAGGTAGCGATTTCCACGGGGGGCGAGAACCCCCGCCTCTCCTCCGACCTCCGCAAACGCCTCGAAGAGGTCTTGTAAGGTCAGGTTTCCCGGCCAGCCCGCCTTCCAATGATTTCTTTTTCCGGTATCCACAAACAGTACGGCAAGCAGCTGATCTTCGTCGATGCCTCCTTCCAGTTGAATCCCGGCGAGAAGGTCGGCCTGGTCGGCCCGAACGGCGCCGGCAAGACCACCCTCTTCCGCATGATCGTCGGCGAGGAAGCGCCCGATGAAGGCGAGGTTTCCGTCCCCAAAAAGCTGACCATCGGCTACTTCCGCCAGGATGTCGAGGAGATGAAAGGCCGCTCGGTGCTCGACGAAGCCATCGCCGGCAGCGGCCGCGCCGGCGATCTGCACCATGAGCTCGAAGCCCTGCATCGCGCCCTCGAAGACCCCGCGCAGGCAGGCGACATGGACCGCATCCTCGCCCGCTTCGGCGAAGTTCAGGAAGAGTACGAACACCTGGGCGGCTACACGCTCGAAGCGCAGGCCCGCGAGGTGCTTCACGGCCTCGGCTTCGAGGACGACCAGGTCGATGGCGATGTGGGCGCTCTCTCGGGCGGCTGGAAAATGCGCGTCGCGCTGGCCCGCGTGCTCCTCGGCCGGCCCGATGTCCTCCTGATGGACGAGCCCACCAACCACCTCGACATCGAATCGATCATCTGGCTCGAGCAGTTCCTCAAGTCCTTCGCCGGCGCCCTGCTGATGACCTCGCACGATCGCGAGTTCATGAACCGCATCGTCTCGAAGATCGCCGAAATCGATTCCGGCGAGATCGTTACCTACTCCGGCAACTACGACTTCTACGAGCGCGAGCGCGCCATCCGCGAGAGCAACCAGCAGGCCGCCTTCGCCCGCCAGCAGGCCATGTTTGCCAAGGAGCAGCGCTTCATCGAGCGATTCAAGACCCACGCCGCGAAGGCCGCCCAGGTGCAAAGCCGCATCAAGGCGCTCGACAAGATCGACCGCATCGAGTTGCCCAAAAAGCGGCACGTCGTGAAGTTCGAGTTTCGCGTTCCGCCGCGCTCGGGCGACCAGGTGGCGGTCATCGAAGACCTCCACAAGCGGTACGGCCCGCGCGTGATTTACGACGGTTTCAGCCTGACCATCCGCCGGCAGGAGCGTTGGGCCGTCATGGGGCGGAACGGCGCGGGCAAAACCACCCTGCTCAAACTGATCGCCGGGGCGGCCGAGCCGGACGCCGGCGCCATCCGCCTGGGCGCCAGCCTGACCATGGGGTACTTCGCGCAGCAATCGCTGGACGTCCTCGATCCCGACCTGACCATCATCGAACAGCTTCAGAAGGACTTCCCCCAGGACGGTCTCGGCTCGCTGCGCACCCTTGCCGGCGCCTTCCAGTTCTCCGGAGAAGATGTCGACAAGCGTATCCGCGCGCTCTCCGGCGGCGAGAAATCGCGCCTCGCCATTGCCCGCATGCTCTACAACCCGCCGAACTTCCTGGTGCTCGACGAGCCCACCAACCATCTCGACCTGGCCACCAAGGAGATGCTCGTCGAGGCGCTCCGGGAGTTCGAAGGCACCATGATCTTCGTTTCTCACGACCGCACGTTCCTGCGGGGCCTCGGTTCGCGGGTGCTGGAACTGGGCGGCGAGAGCGGCAGGGATCGCACCCCCGTCATCTATCCCGGCTCGTACGTGGAGTATGTGCAGAAACTGGGACACGAAGCTCCCGGGATCTACTCCTGATGCCCTGTTAAACTGGAAGCACCCCGATGCCTACCCAGGCCCGCACCGCAGGCTCACGCCAGTTCTTTTCGCGCGGCGGAACCCTCTCGAAGTGGCACCCGAACTACGAGTTCCGTCCGGGGCAGGTGGAAATGGCGGAGGCCGTCGAGGCTGCGCTCGCGGATAAGCGGCACCTCATCGTGGAGGCCGGCACAGGCACCGGCAAGACCCTCGCCTACCTTGTCCCCGCCCTCCTTTCAGGCAAGCGCATCGTGGTTTCTACCGGCACCAAGAATCTCCAGGAGCAGCTCTTCTTCAAGGATGTTCCGTTCCTCCAGCAGCATTTCTCGCGCCCGCTCAAAGTCTGCTACATGAAGGGCCGCAACAACTACGCCTGCCGCCAGAAAATCTACGACGCCGAAAAGGAGCCGGTGCTGAGCGGCCTCGAAGAGCTGGCCGATTTTCAGGTGATCCAGCAATGGGAGAAGACCACCGAATTCGGCGACCGCGCCGAAATCAAGACCCTCCCCGAAGGCAGCACCGCCTGGGCCAAGGTGGACGCCCGCACGGAACTCTGCACCGGCCAGAAGTGCCCCAACTACGAGCGCTGCTTCATCACCCTCATGCACCAGCGCGCGCTCGAAAGCGACATCATCATCGTCAACCACCACCTCTTCTTCGCCGATCTCTCCCTCCGCGACGAGAACAACGAGGGCGGCATCCTGCCCGAATACCACGCCGTGGTGTTCGATGAAGCGCACGAAATCGAGGACGTCGTGGGCCAGTACTTCGGCGTTTCCGTCAGCAACTACCGTTTCCAGGAACTGCGCCGCGATATCTCGGTCATCGGCCGCATGAAAAAGTTCGGCACGCCCGAACTCGACCGCGTTCTGGAGCGCCTCGACCAGCTTTCCTCGCAGTTCTTCGCCCTGTTCGGCGAGGCCGAGCGGCGCGTCGCCTTCCACGGCCGCGACGCCTTCCGCGAGGACAACGAAGATACCTACACCAGCCTGCTGGCTGCTATCGAGCTGATCGGGTCGCACCTCAAGCTGCTCAAGAATCCGCCCGAGGAGATCGCCCCCCTGTTCCGCCGGTCCAACGAGCTTGGCCAGGCCCTGCGCTTCGTGATGGAAGAGGACGACGAACGCTACGTCTATTGGATCGAGAAGCGCGGCCGCGGCTGCTTCCTGCAGGCCACTCCCATCGAGGTATCCAGCATCGTCTCCGAGCGCCTCTTCAGCCAGGTGGAAACCACAGTCCTCACCTCCGCCACCCTGGCCGTTTCGGGCGGCTTCGAGTACGTCGAAAAGCGGCTGGGACTCGATAACGCCCGCAGCCTGGTGGTGCCCGGACACTTCGACTACCAGAAGCAGTCCCTGCTGTACGTGCCGCAGCACCTGCCCGATCCGCGGAATCCGGCGTTCACCAAGGAGGCCGCCGAAGAGGTCGCGCGCATCCTGGAACACAGCCGCGGCCGCGCCTTCGTCCTGTTCACCAGCTACCAACAGATGCGCCTGGTGCACGATAAGGTCTCGCTCGAGATCGACTATCCCACGCTGCTGCAAGGCACCGGGCCGCGTAGCGCGCTGCTCGAGGAGTTCCGAACGACGCCCAACTGTGTCCTGTTCGCCACGTCCTCCTTCTGGCAGGGCGTGGACGTGCCGGGCGAGCAGTTGAGCTGCGTTATTATAGATAAACTGCCGTTCGCGGTGCCCAACGATCCCGTAGTGAACGCCAGGATCGAGAGCATTCGGAAAGCCGGGGGGAATCCATTCTACGATTACCAGATCCCGCAGGCCGCCATCGCTCTGAAGCAGGGATTCGGACGGTTGATTCGCAGCAAGACCGACCGCGGCGTCCTGGTCCTGCTGGATAACCGCATCACGAAGCAGCGGTACGGCCAGGTCTTCTTCGACAGCCTGCCCGACTACGGTTTCACCACCCGCCTTGAAGACGTGGAGAAGTTTTTCGATGTTTGAGATTACGATTGAAGAGACATTCGCGGCCGGCCACGCCCTGCGGAACTACCGCGGCAAGTGCGAAAACGTGCACGGCCACAACTACCGCTGCCAGGTCGCCGTCCAGGGGCAGCAGCTCGATTCCATCGGCCTGCTGGTCGATTTCGTCGAGTTGAAGCGCGTCGTTCATTCCGTGCTCGACCGCCTCGATCACCAGTGGCTCAACGAATTCCCGCCGTTCGACGTCCTCAACCCTTCCGCCGAGAACATGGCCAAGTACATATATGACGAGGTGAATGCCGGCCTCGGTGGGAAAAACGAGGTCAAAATCGGGTGGGTCCGCTTATGGGAGACGGACACCGCTTCGGCGACGTACCGCCCATAGCTCCGCCTTCGCACAAAACTGCGACTGTGAGGAGCGGGCCTTCTACCGCCCGTAATACGCGGCGTTTCTCGCGGTGAATTCTCCCCACTTTTCCGGAAGGTCATCCAGCGCGAAAATCGCGGAGACCGGGCAGACCGGCACACAGGCGCCGCAATCGATGCACTCTACGGGGTCGATGTAGAGAAGTTCCTCGGTCGCGTAGTTGGGCTCATCCTTCTTCGGATGAATGCAATCGACCGGGCAGGCGTCGACACAGGCGGTATCTTTGGTACCGATGCAGGGTTCTGCAATAACGTATGCCATTGGTGTTATTTTCCCAGGTACCTATACATAGCACAGGAAAAGTAGAAATACAATTCGCTGCTTGCGAAACGCACCATGGCGCATGAAACTGTAGAAGATGCCCGCCAAAGTCAGAAAGGCCGTGTTCCCCGCCGCCGGGCTGGGGACGCGCTTCCTCCCCGCCACCAAGGCGCAGCCTAAAGAGATGCTGCCCATCGTCGACAAGCCGATCATCCAGTACGGCGTGGAAGAGGCGCTCCATTCGGGGATCCAGAACATCATCATCGTAACCGGGCGCGGCAAAAGCGCCATCGAGGACCATTTCGACGTCAGCTTCGAGCTGGAGTACCTGCTGGAATCGCGCAACAAGCGCGACCTGCTGTCGATCGTCCACAACATCTCGGACATGATCAACGTCTCCTACATCCGCCAGAAGGAAGCCCTGGGCTTGGGCCACGCCGTCCTGCGCGCCATGGAGCTGGTGGGCGACGAGCCCTTCTCGGTGGTGCTGGCCGATGACCTGATCGACGCCGAAACCCCCTGCCTTCGCCAGCTCCTGGACGTCCACGCCTTTTTCGGCGCTCCCGTTCTGGCGGTCATGGAGGTTCCCCACGAGAGCATCTCGGCCTACGGCTGCATCGACGCCGAACCGGTACACCACAATGGCCGCTCCGACCGCGTCTACCGCATTCGCGACCTGGTCGAAAAGCCCGATCCTTCCGTCGCGCCCTCCAACCTGGCGATCATCGGGCGCTACGTGCTGACCCCCGAAATCTTTGACTCTTTGCAGGCCATCGAACCCGGCACCGGGGGCGAGATCCAGCTTACGGATGCCCTGAAGCACCTCCTGCGCAGCCGCCCCATCTATGCCTACCGCTTCGAGGGCACCCGCTATGATGCCGGCGACAAACTCGGCTTCCTGAAGGCCACCGTGGAATACGCCCTGCGCCGTCACGACCTCGGCGACCCCTTCCGTGAGTATCTGAAGGCGCTAAAGTTGTAGTGGAATGATCCCAGCCGCCTGCCAGGAACGCTGCGTCGCCCTGCTCGGTCCGCGCGGCGTGCTCGACCGCCCGGAAGACCTCGCGCTCTACGAGTACGATGGCGGCGTCGATAAGCACCGCCCCGACCTGGTGGTTTTCCCCCGCAGCACCGCCGATGTCTCGGCTCTAGTCAGGATCGCGCGTGAATTCCAGGTGCCGTTCGTCGGCCGCGGCGCCGGAACCGGCCTCTCCGGAGGCGCCATCCCCCGCGAAGGCGGCATCCTCATCGCCTTCGCCCGCATGAACCGCATTCTCGAAATCGACCTGGAAAACGAGCGCGCCGTCGTCGAGCCCGGCGTGGTCAACCTCGATATCACCCAGGCCGTGCAAGCGAACGGCTATTTTTACGCGCCCGACCCTTCCAGCCAGCGCGCCTGCACCATCGGCGGTAACGTCGCCGAAAACGCAGGCGGTCCCCATACCCTGGCGTACGGCGTCACCACGAACCATGTTCTCGGCCTGGAACTCGTTCTGCCCGACGGCACGGTGGTCGAAACCGGCGGCAAGGAGACCGACCTGCCGGGCTACGATCTCACCGGACTGCTGACCGGTTCGGAAGGCACCATGGTGTTGGTCACCCGCATCACCGTTCGGCTGATGCGCAAGCCCGAACTGGTCAAGACCGCCCTGGCCGTGTATGAATCCAACGAGGATGCCGGCCGCACCGTGTCCGAGATCACCGCGCTCGGTATCACCCCGGTCGCCATCGAGATGCTCGACGGCGTGATGCTCCGCATGGTCGAAGAGGCCACTCATGCCGGCTACCCGATGGATGCCGGCGCGGTCTTGCTGATCGAGTTGGAGGGTCTCCGCGAATCGGTCGAGAAGCAGGTTGAGCTGGTTCGCGAAGCGTGCACCGTTTCCGGCGCCCGTGAATTCCGCGTGGCCCGCACCGCCGGGGAGCGCGACCTGCTTTGGAAGGGGCGCAAGAACGCATTTGGCGCCGTGGGGCGCGTCAGTCCCACGTATTATGTGCAGGATGGCGTGGTGCCCCGCACCAAGATCGCCGCCACCCTTCGTTTCATTGGCGGAGTGGCGGAACGCTCGGGCCTCACCATCAGCAACATCTTCCACGCGGGCGATGGCAACATGCACCCGATCATCCTGTTTAACCCGCGCAAGCCCGGCGATATCGAAAAGGCCCGCGCCGCCGGCGAAGAGATCCTGACCTTCTGCATCCATTCCGGCGGCTCCATCACCGGGGAGCACGGCGTCGGCATGGAGAAAAACGAGCTGATGGCACAGCTATTTCCTGCCGAAACGCTCGATATGATCGGACGCCTGAAGCTGCTCTTCGACCCCGACGGCCGCCTCAACCCCGGCAAAGTCCTGCCCACCGGACGCGGCTGCCTCGAAATCCGCCAGGCGCCGCTTCAACCGGGAACGCCTGTGTACTAGCTATGCCCTTCGCCGCATCTCCGCCCGGGCTTCCGCTTCCGCCGTCCGCGCCCGCTCGGCTTCCCGCTTGTCGTGTAGCTTCTTGCCCTTGGCCGTCGCCAGCTCGCACTTGATCCGCCCGCCCTTCAGGTAGATCTTGGTCGGGATCAGGGATAACCCCTTCTCCCGCGTCTCGCTCAGGAGCTTGTCGATCTCCCGGCGGTGCAGCAGCAGTTTGCGGTTCCTCACCGGCGGGTGGTTCTCCCGGTTCCCGTGCGAGTACTGGCTGATGTGGGCGTTGATCAGCCACGCCTCGTTGCCGAGGACGGCGGCATAAGCGTCCTTGAGCTGAATCTTGCCGTCCTTGGCCGACTTGACTTCCGTGCCCGTCAGGACCATCCCGGCTTCAAAGCGGTCCATCAGAAAGTAGTTATGGCCGGCCTGCCGGTTGTCGCTCAGAATCTTGAACGCGGAGTGTTTCTCAGCCACGTCACCTCCCGGCGTTATTTCCTCTCCACGCGCGGAAGCCTATGTACGTCAATAACTTTAGGTTGATCCTGGGACGGCGCATTGGGACTTCATCTTAACATAGCCTCTCCGGCTGGCCTGAAGAGCTGGAAGAACATGTCTTTTTTCAAACACTTAACCGCAGTCGTAGCCGCCGTCGCTCTTCTGGGTCAGATGGCGCCCGTGGAGGCCAAGACTCGCAAGGGTGACAAATTCCTGGCGCAGGGGCGGGTCTACGAGGCCGAGAAAAACTGGGACGCGGCTCTGGAGCAGTATCAGAAGGCGCTCGCCGAAGATCCGGCCGAGATCGTCTACCAGATGGCGGTGGACAAGACCCGCTTTCAGGCGTCCCAGGCGCATGTGGATAACGGCCTGAAAATCCGCGCGCAGGGGCAGCTCGGCGAGGCCCTGCTGGAGTTTCAGAAGGCCGCCACCATCAACCCCACCTCGGCGGTCGCCCGTCAGGAGCTCGACATCACGCGGCAGATGATCGAGCGGGAACGCAAGCGGGTTGAAGAGACCGGGAAGCCCAGCTCCGCCGAAGAACGAGGCGAGACACCGGCAGATCAGGCTCGGGAAGCAACCGAGAAGAAGATCGACCGGATGCTGCCGGTTCCCGAGTTGAAGCCGCTCAACCGCGAACCGATCAATATCAAGATCAACAGCCAGCCGGCCAAGGTGCTGTTCGAAACGATCGGTAAGGTGGCCGGCATCAATGTCCTGTGGGATCCGGAATACACCCCACCCCAGCGCAACAGCCTGAACGTGGATTTCAATAACGCCACCCTGGAACAAGCCCTGGACTACATCTCGATCATCACCAAGTCCTACTGGAAGCCGCTCTCCCCCAATACCATCTTCGTCACCAACGATAATCCCAATAAGCGCCGTGAATATGCCGAGATGGTCGCCAAGACCTTCTATCTCTCCAATGTCAACACGCCCCAGGAACTCCAGGAAATCGTCAACGCCGTACGCTCGGTCTCGGAACTGCAGCGCGTAGTCGCTTACAACTCGCAGAACGCCATCATCGTGCGCGGAGAAACCGACCAGGTTGCGCTTGCCGAAAAAATGATCCGCGACCTGGATAAGCCCCGCGCGGAAGTGGTGGTCGACATTCTGGTTCTGGAGGCCAGTTCGGTCTTCTCCCGCCAGCTCACCACAGCGATTGCATCCACCGGCCTCAATGTGCCGGTCGCTTTTACGCCGCGCACCAGTATCACGATACCGAGTTCGTCCGGCTCTTCCGGCACCGGCACCGGCGCCGACGCGGGTACCGGCACCGGCACTCCATCCACGCCCAGCACCACGAACGCGATCCCGCTTTCGCAACTGGGCCATCTCTCCACGTCCGATTTCTCCATGGTGCTCCCCAGCGCGCTGCTTCAAGCCGCCCTGAGCGACACCAAGACCCGCGTGCTGCAGGCTCCGCAGATCCGCTCCATCGATAACGTGAAAGCCACGCTCAAGATCGGTGAGCGCGAACCGACGGCCACCGGCAGCTACCAGCCCGGCCTCGGCGGCGTCGCCGTCAGCGCGCTCGTCAACACCCAGTTCACTTACCTCGATGTGGGTGTCAACGTCGAAATCACGCCGCGCGTCAACGACAACGGCGACGTCTCCATGCACGTGGATATCGATATCTCGAATGTGACCGGCAGCGTCAACCTCGGCGGCATCAACCAGCCGATCATCGGACAGCGCAAGATTTCTCACGACATTCGCATGCACGAAGGCGAAGTCAACCTGCTGGGCGGCTTGATCAACCAGCAGGACACCAAGCAGATCACCGGCATCCCCGGCCTCTCCAGCATTCCGATCCTGCGACGCCTGTTCAGCGGGGAGAGCGTCGATCACCAGCGCGATGAGCTGATGATCGCGTTGATCCCGCACATCGTGCGGCGTCCCGAACTGACACCCGACAATTTGAAGGGCATCTCCGTAGGCAACGCGCAGACCATCAAGCTGAACTACGCGCCGCCGGAAGCCGAGGCCTCTACTCCGCAGCCCGCCGCCGCTCCCGCCGGGCCGGAGCCTGCCGCCGCTCCCGCCGCGGCCGCGCCGCCTGCCGTCGTTCCTTCCGGCGCCCCGACCCCCGGCGCGCCGCCGGCGCCGCCCGCCACCGCACCGCCCGTAATGTCGCCCCCGGCTACGGCACCCCCGGCTACGGCTCCGCCAGCCACAGCCCCGCCGGCTACCGCCCCGCCGGCCACGGCTGCGCGCATTCTTTTCTCGCCGCACGCCGTCGAGACCACCCAGGGTGGTAGTTTCAGCGTGACGCTCTCCGTCGAAGATGCGTCGGATGCCGCCATCGCCCCGATCCAACTCCGCTACGACCCCAAACTGCTCCGCCTGAACGACGCCGTCAGCGGCAATTTCCTTTCGAGCGATGGCAAGCAACCCGTGTTTACCAAGAACATCCAGAACGATTCCGGAGCGGCGACGATCCTGATCAACCGTCCGCCTGGCGCTGCCGGCGTCTCCGGAACGGGATCTCTGGTTACGCTCACCTTTCAAGCGATCGGCAAAGGCTCGACCGCTGTCGAGGTTCCCAACCTCGTAATCCGCAACACCCAGGGCCAGCCCGCTGCGACCTCCAGCCTGCTGCTGCCCGTCAACATCAAGTGAACTTATGCGCCGCCGGAAGCAACAAGGCCTGACCCTGGTGGAGCTGATCGTGGCATTCACGATCATGCTCATCCTCACCACCATGGCCGTTCCGCTCGCCCGCTCCAAAATACGCGCCGAGCGGGAACGCGATCTCCGCTACGCTCTGCGCGACATGCGCACCGCCATCGACAAATACAAAGACAATTGCGATCAAGGCTTCTTCGGCCCTCCCAAGCAGGATTCCGACTGCTATCCCGAGTCTCTGGAACAACTGGTCGACGGCGTCAAACTCGCCCAGAGCGCCGAAGGCAAGAAGATGAAGTTCCTCCGCCGGATCCCGGTCGATCCGTTCACCGGCAAGCGGGAGTGGGGCCTGCTCAGCGACCAGGACGATCCCAAATCCACCAGTTGGGGCGGCCAGAACGTCTTCAACGTTTACAGCAAGACCACGGACAAAGCACCCGACGGGAGTTCCTATGCTGAATGGTAAATCGCGGCTACGCCGTGCCGCCGGTTTTACATTTGTCGAGCTCATGGTGGTCATCGCGATCATCGTGATCCTCATCTCCATGGCCATTCCGATCTACAGCAACACCATCCGCCGGTCCAAGGAGAGCGTGCTCAAGAACAACCTCTTCACCCTGCGTACCGTGATCGACAACTACACGTACGACAAGCAAAAGGCGCCCCAGTCGTTGCAGGACCTGGTGACCGACGGCTACCTGCGGGAGGTGCCGGTCGATCCCATGACCGGCTCCAACCAGACCTGGCGGACGATTATGGAGGATGCCAGCCAAAGCGTCGACCAGTCCGAGCCCGGTATCTTCGACGTGAAAAGCGGATCGGACAAGACCGGTCTGGACGGAACGGCGTACTCGGATTGGTGACGTCCCGCGTTGTACCCGTTTGGGGCGGCGGCCATTTAACCCCGACAACTTTTTCGCGAGGAGCAGATCGGTTAGAATCGGGCTCGATGGTACCCGTTTGCCGGTATAGGGGCGGGCTGCGCCTGCTCGCCGCTCTAACTTTAACAATCAGCGCCACTTACGCCCAGACACTGCCCGCTTCGCGCACGTGTGTCCTCTCCGCTGTACCCAACCTGGTGCGTGCCGAAGGGCTCACCGAACGGATGGGGGACATCCTGCTACAATGCGCCGGGTCGAATCCCGGGGCAGTGGTGTCCGGCAATCTCTCGGTTTTCCTACCGGTGAGCATCACCAACCGGATCGACTCCGATAGCCAGGCCCAGGACGCCGTACTCGCCGTCGATTACGGCACGGGGTTCGTGCCCACCGGGGTCTCCGGACAGGTCGCGAACCAGACGATCGCGTTCAATGGCCTCAACTTTACGGTGCCGGCTTCCGGCCAGTTCAGCCTGAGAATCTCCGGCATCCGCGCCGCAGCCGACCAGATGGGAACCTTCGTGCCCCAGCAGATCACCGCGCGGGTTTCCTTCAGCCTGCCGGTCGCGGTACTCAGCGGCCAATCCGGCGTGGCTGTCGCCTACTCCCAGCCGGGCGTCTTCGCCACGTTCTACGACCGGGGCAATATTACCTGCGTCGGATCTCCGGTGCCCGACACGTTGAGCCTTTCCAACCTTTTCGCCGCCGGCACCGCATTTGCCTCCACCCGCCTCACGGAGGGTTTCGCGGCCGCCTTCCAACCGCGCTCCGGAAGCGACGACACCGGCACCCGGTTCCTGGTGAAGTACAGCGGCTTCCCGGCCAACGCGCACCTCTACGTGCCGGATTTCGTCGCCGGTTCCAGCGCTGAGCTGCCCACTTCGGGCGGCGACCTCGGCCTGCCGCAACAGGTGGGCCAGTATGTCCCCGGCAGCCACAGCCTGCTGCTGGCGCGCGTCCAGTTTCCGAATGCAGACGGTAGCGGCGGATTGCCCATCGGCACGATTGCGCTCAATTCGGCCAGCGAGGTTAGCCTGACCAACGGCTCGGGCACGGTCGTTTACGAGGTGATCGACGCCAATCCCAGTCTCCAGGAAAGCGTCCAGTTCCCCAGTTTCGTGGGTCTGGCGAACGTCACGGCCCCCGCCGTGGCGCAGGAAACCGTCACCTTCGCCCCCGTCTCCGCAGTGATGGGCGCCTCCGCGAGCGCGCCGATTCCCCGCTTCGCGGCGGTCGCACCGCAATCCGATTGCACGGCCGTGGGCGATTGCGATGCGCCGTACTTCCCGAAACTCTCCGTACTTCCCAACTCGATTCTGCTCACCGCCATCGCCGGAGGAGCCATGACCAGCCAGCCCGGCTACATCCCGATTCAGAACGGCGGCGGGGGCATCCTGAATTGGACCGCCTCGGTGAACTATCTCCAGGGCTCCGGATGGCTGACTCTCGACAACCTGGGCGGCCAGAACAACGGCAGTGTCCGCGTCTTCGCCAACTTCAAGGGCATGCCGCCCGCCGGTACATACCGTGCCAACGTGGTCATTTCGGCGGGCGCGCTCGCCGGAGTGGCCACCATTCCGGTCACCCTGATCGTGGCGCCGGCGCCGCAGTTGCCGGCCACGCCACCGCCGGTAGTCCCACCCGCGCCCACGGTGGTCGTTTCCAAAGTCGTGAACGCCGCGACCTTCGAAGTGACGCCCCTGGTTCCCGGTTCGCTCGGCACGATCCTCGGCTCGAACCTCGCGGGGAAAAGTGTTGCCGTCACCTTCGACGGACAGGCGGCCACCCTGCTCTTCACCAGCGCCGGACAGATCAACCTGCAGGTTCCCTCCGGCCTGGGCCCGAAAGATTCGGCGGCTCTGGTCGTCACGGTGGATGGCGTCAGCAGCACGCCCGTGACCGTGGCGCTATCCCCGGCTTGGCCTTCCATCTTTGCGCACGGCGTTTTGAACCAGGACAACTCCGTGAACTCCGCGGACGCCGCCGCGAAAGCCGGTACCATTCTCCAGATCTTCGCCACCGGTATCCCTTCGGGGGCTATCGTCTCGGCGCAGATCGGCGGCCACGACGACCTGGTGCCACGCTATGCCGGCGACGCGCCCGGTGTGCCGGGCGTGCAGCAGGTCAATGTCGCCGTGCCGGACGACGCCGCGGGGTCCGGTACGCCCCTGGTTCTGTGCGTCGCCACCGGAGGCCGCCAGTACTGCTCGGCCGCCTATTCGCTCACCGTTCAATAAATTCCGGGCGTAACGGGCCGGCGCACAGCAGGCGGCCCGCCCTTGTTACCCTGATCTTTCATGCCCCGATTTCTCCCGGCGCTCGCCGGGCTGGCTCTTGTGACTACCGGGTGCGGCTATATCGGCGACCCCATGCCGCCGCTAGCCAACATCCCCGCCGCCGTCGGCGATCTGGCAGCCGTGCAACGCAGCGCGCGGATTGTGGTTCAGTTCACACTGCCGACTCAGACCACGGAAGGTATCGCCATCCGTTCGCCTCTCAAAGTCGACTTGCGAGCCGGCGCCGGCGCGGGCCAGCCCTTCTCCGCGGAGGCATGGGCCGAGCACGCGAAGCAGATCCCGGTGGGGCCGATCGAAGGCGGTCATGCCCGCGTCGAGATTCTCACGAAGGACTGGACGGGCCAGGAAGTCACGCTGGGCGTCCGGGTCGCCGGCTCGAACGGCAAGGAATCGGCCTGGTCGAACTTCGTCAACCTCCCGGTCGTACCGCCGCCCGCTGCGCCCGCATCCCTGAAAGGCGAGGCCACCGCCACGGGTGTGCTGCTCACCTGGAAGGGCGGCCCCGGCGATTTTCGCATCTTCCGGCGCGCGGGCAAAGAGCCGGATTTTTCGCGGGTCGCGGATGTCGATCAGGATCATTGGACGGATCCGAACTCCGAATTCGGCACATTCTATTCGTACGTCGTCCAGCGCATCGTGAAGCTCGGCAGCGGCCGCGAGGCCGAGAGCGATCTCTCGAATGCGGTGAGCTTCACCCCGGTGGACACCTTCCCGCCGGCGCCCCCGGCGGGCCTTCGCGCCATTCCCGCCACCGGCTCGATCGAGCTGTCGTGGGAGCGTAATTCCGAGCCCGACCTGGCCGGCTACCGCGTCTATCGCGCGGCCCCGGGCGGCACCTGGGAAAGGCTCGCCGCCGTCGACTTACCCGGCTTCAGCGACCGCGGCGTGGAAAAGGGCAAGACGTACCGTTATGCGGTCAGCGCCGTCGATCGCAGCGGGAATGAGAGCGGCCGGTCGGCCGAAACAGCGGCCACGCTGCCGCAATAGTCATTCTTCGCGCAACGCCGCCGTGGGCTGGAGCGCCGCGGCACGGCGCGCGGGAAGCCACGAGGCCAGCGCCGCGATCACCAGAAAGACCACGGTCATCGCGGCGAACGTGAGCGGATCGGCCGGCTTCACACCCACCAGCATGCTGCTCATCCAACGGGTGAGCCCCAGGGCAGCCAGCACTCCGATGGCAATTCCGGCCCCGCTCAACTGCATGCCGCCGCCCACTACCAGGCCGAAGATGCGCAGAGGAGCGGCCCCCAGCGCTACGCGAACTCCGATCTCCGCCGTGCGCTGCCGGACCACCGTTGCGAGCACGCCGTATAACCCCACCGCAGCCAGCAGCGCAGCGATCATCGCAAACGTGCCGATCAGCAGCAGCGAGAACCTGGTGCCCGCCTGGGCCTTCTCCACCAGCACATCCATCGGCTGCAGTTCGGCGATCAGAAGATGCGGATCGAGCCTGCCGATCGCCGCGCGTACCTCTCCCGCGAGCGCGGCCGGGTTGCCCGCCGTGCGAACAGCCCAGCGGTTGGCGATCCCGTGCCTCAGAAATCCGTCGGTGAAGTAGATCTGCTCGCGCCCCGCCGCGGCCAGCGAGGAATCTCTCTGGTGGGCCACCACCCCGATTACTTCCACCCACTCGGGCTCCGGCGTGCGGATGCGGATCAGGATGCGCTTGCCCACCGCCGGTTGACCCGGAAATGCCTTCTGCGCCAGCATCTGGTCCACTACCACGAGGTTGCGGTCCGGTGCATTGTCGGACTCGGTGAAGGTGCGTCCGGCGATCAGCCCGGTACGCAGTGTGTCGAAGTATCCGGGCAGGACGATCTGAAAATCCACGGCCTGAAAGCGCGTCGGATCGGTGAGCGCCGGCTCGAGCCCCCAGCGGATCGGGCTGAAGCCGCCGGCCAGGGGGAAGGGCGTGGCTGCAGTGACACTCTGCACTCGGGGCAGGGCCGCAAGACGCCCGCGGATTTCCCGCATGAACGCCGCACGCGCCTCCGGCGTGGCGCCTGCGCGTCCGCCCAGCAATTGAAACGTCAGCAGGCCGCGCGAATCGTAGCCCGGATCGATGTTCTGCAACGCAATAAAGCTGCGGACCATCAGGCCCGACCCAACCAGCAGCACGAAGGACAGGGCCACTTCGGCCACCACCACCAGGTTGCGCAGCATCCCTCCGCCAGTTAGCCCCGCGGTGCGCGCGCTGCCGCGCAGCACCTGCATGATGTCCGGTCTCGACGCCCTCCAGGCCGGAGCCAGGCCGAAGAGTGCCGCCGACAGCAGCCCCGCGGCGGCCGCGAACGCCAGGACGGGCGTGTTGATGGAAACCGTATCGAGCCGCGGCAGGTTGCCGGGCGCAATCGCCAGCAACTCGCGTATGCCGGACTGCGCCAGCATCACACCCAGCACGGTGCCGGCCGCCGACAGCATGAGGGCCTCGGTGAGCATCTGCCGCACCAGGCGCCAGCGGCTCCCGCCGAGAGCGGTTCGCACCGCCAGCTCTCGCTGGCGCAGAGAGGCCCGCACCAGCAGCAGGTTTGCCACGTTGGCGCACGCGATGAGCAGCAGAAACACCACCGCGCCGGTGAGCGCCAGCAGCGCGGGGCGAACCTCTTCCACCACGTGCCGCCGCATCGGTTCCAGGCGCACCTGAAAGCCCGAGGTCCGTTCGATGGTGAAATTTCGCCGGATCCCGGCCGCCGCCGCATCCACCTCGGATTGCGCCCGGTCGAGGGTTATGCCGCTTCGCAACCGGCCTATCGCGCGCAGCGACACGCCGTTCCGGTTGGCATTGTCGTAAGTCAGGCGCGCGGCGAACCACACGTCCGGCGTTCGCTCCATGTTGGCATCCGAAGGGAATAAAAGCTCGAAGCCGGGCGCGAGGACGCCTACGATTTCCGTGCCGCGTCCGCCCGCGCCGGGCAGGGTTCGGCCCAGAATTTTCGGGTCGCCGCCGAAGCGCCGCTGCCAGTAGTCGTGACTGAGAATCGCCATGGCAGGAAGTTGGGCCGGAGCGGACGCGGCGGGTCCGGGCGCCGGAGGCGGTTGGGGCTGCCCATCGCTGTCGCGAAAGTCGCGTCCCAGGGTCACCCTGCCGCCCATCATGTGGAAGAAGTTGGTCGTGATCCTGGCAAAGTGAAGCTGTTCGGGCGTCCCGTCTTCCCGCTGCGACACGAAACGGCCTGTGTTGACCGCTCCCAGTTCCTCGAAAACGCCGGCGGTACCCCGGCGCACGTCCAAAAAGTCCTCGTTCGATAGGGGAAAATCTTTCACGGCGCGCTTCGACATGTCGGAGATGGCAAAGACGAGCCGGTCCGGGTTGCGGTAGGGAAGCGGCCGCAGCAACACCGCGTCAGTGACGCTGAAGATCGCCGTGCTTGCGGCAATGCCGAGTGCGATCGTAAGGATCGCGCTGATCGCAAACACAGGGCTCTTGCGCAGCGTGCGGATCGCGTAGGCCAAGTCTCGAAATGCCAAGGATGCCCCCTTCGTGTTCCTAGAAGGTATCCGATTTGGAGCATCACTTTCAAGATCCCGGCACGAAAGCCCCTGCGGCTCTTCGCGGCTGCAAAGCCGCAGGGGCGAATCGGCCAGACCTCTAGCCGCCCGAGGTCCGGGTCTTGGGCATCGGCCGGTCGCTCTTCGCATAATCGGCGCCGGCTTCCGAGGTGGACGAAACGTCCTGGGCGCCCGTCTTTTTCATGACGTCCTTGGCCCGAGACACCCAATCGGAATTGTCGCAATGCACGGACATGAGGATGCCCCCGTCCCGGATCAGGCCTTCGTAGCGCTTGGCCTCGTATTCCGGAATACCCATTCCGACCAGGCCGCCCACGAGGCCGCCCACCACGCCGCCGGCGCCCACCCCGGCCAGGGCCGCCATCAGGGGCCCAGCCGCGATAAACGGGCCCAGCCCGGGGATGGCGAGGGCGCCGATGCCGGCCAGCAGGCCCAGCGTGCCGCCTACCGCGCCACCCGCGGTGGCACCGGTCGCCGTGCCTTCGGGCATCTTGGTGTGCTTCTCGTGGGCGAATTCTTTCGTACCCTCGTTCTCTGGCATCAGGACGGAAATATCTTCCGTGCGGAAGCCGCCCGCGAGGAATCGGTCAATTGCGTGTTCGACCTGTGCCGTGTCATCGTAAATGCCGTAAACAACTCTATTCTTTGCCATAAGTCTCCTTCAGTTGTTCTTGTGTAGCGCGGCGCGGATGCTATTAATGCAGCAAGGCCGTGGCCAAGGTAGCATTGCTGACAGTTCCTGAAGGTGTTCCAGGATGCGCGTGGTCATTGCCGGGCCGGAATCGCCGGCTTGACCCTTGCGCTCTGCCTGGAGCACGTGCGCCGCGCAGGGTGCATCGATGGCAATGGCCGGCGCAGAGGCTTTGGCGGAGCAATTGCGCGCCGGTGACGTGGTTTCCGCACTGGCGCATTACGAGCAGCGCTTGCGCGCCGTGACGGATTAGTGGCTGCAGCGGCAAAAGGCCGGCGCTGAGTTGCTCAGTTTTCCTGCCAGATAAGCCGAGACCTTCTCCTCGGCCGGGCCAGGCTCGGTCATGATGACGCTGCCGACACCGCCCTGCTTCAGGGCTTCGGCGGCACGCCAGCCCATGCCGGCGCAGATGACCACGTCGCAGCCGGAGAGCGCCGAGAGAATCGCAGCGTGGCTGTGCTCTCCGCCCTCCCCGGCATGATGGCCGCCGTCGCCATGGCTGTGCGTGTGCTGCATGGTATTCGCCCTCGTTTCCCGGGCGGTAATCCGGCCATCCTGCACCTCGAAGACGAGGAAGCCGGCGCTCCTCCCGAAGTGTTCGGAAATCGAAAATCCATCATTCGTCGGTACGGCGATCTTCACTGAGATTCTCCTGTTCTTCCTGATTCAGCGCGAGAAAAGTACCCCAGGCATGGGCATACTCTTCGCCCGCCAGCCCCGTCAGCATGGCCTCGGCCCGGATGCGCCGCTTCCGGCGGTCGACAACCCAGCCCGCGATCCGCAGCTTCATCCCGGGCTGCACACGGCGGTGCAGACGGACACGCAGTTCGGCGGTGAGCGCGTGACACGGCAGCGCGGCCACCGCCTTGGACATGGCTTCGTCCAGAACGGTGCTGACGATGCCGCCGTGAACAATGCCGCGAAAACCTTCCCAGCGGGAATCCGGCGTCCATGCGGCCGAAACCGGCCCGCCGGAGTTCTGTTCAAACCGGATGCGCAACCCGCCCGGGTTCGCCGGCCCGCACACAAAGCAAGTGGATGGGGCCTCTGCCGGAGTCACCGCCGGCGGACTCTCGAGCGAAGCGGGCATCACCCCGCCTTGAGGCCGCCGGGAACCGGCTTCCGCGCCTCGCGAATCAAACGCTTCATCGATTGAGACATATGTTCCAGTACGGCGATCCACTCTTCCAGGTGCTCCACTCCGCGAGCGGTCAGCGAGTAGAACCGCCGCGCCGGCCCGCTGCCCTCCACGTCCCACGCCGAAGTCACGCAGCCGTTCTGCTCGAGTTGCCGCAGCGTCCGGTACAGGGCCGCGGTCTCGATCTCGGCGTCCGTCATGGCATACTCGCGAATGTCCCGCGCGAGATCGTAGCCATGACGCCTGCCGTTCCGCTTCAGCAGGAACAGGAGCAGCGGCTCGACGAACCGGTACAGATTGCCCATCGCGCAGGAGCAGGAATGCCCGTTTCCGTGGCGTGGACAGGTGCGTTGCGGCATTTGGATTCTGGATCCGCCAGCCATACGCTAACACCTTTTCACAGCTATGTGCAAGTTACAGCGTGTCGTGCCGGCGTTAGTCGATCTCGCGGTCGGGATCCGCGACCAGCACGCGGCGAAGAACCCCGGCTACGTCCGGCGTAGCCCAAGGCTTGGGAATAACCGCGTCGAAGCCATACCTGGCGAAGCTGGACATGACCGGCGCGTCGGAGTAGCCGCTGGACACAATCAGTTTTGCGGAAGGATCCATCTCCTTCAGCTTGACTGCGGTTTCCAGGCCTCCCATGCCGCCGCTCACCGTCAAATCCAGGATCACCACGTCGAAGGGCTTCCCGGCAGCTTTCGCTCCTTCGTAAAGGGCGATGGCTTCAGCCCCGTCGCGGGCGGACTGGACGTCGTAGCCGAGATTGCTCAAGACCGTCTGGAGCAGGTTCCTGAGGGCCTCTTCGTCGTCCATCACCAGAATCCTCTCCGTGCCCTGCTCCGTCTGGAGGACGGCAGAGGGCTCGGGCTCCAGGCTCTCGCGCGAAGCGGGCAGATCGATGGTCACGACGGTGCCCGCGCCGGGTTCCGACTCCACGAAAATATGGCCGCCGTGCTTAGTGACAATGGCATGGGCCGTCGCCAGGCCAAGGCCGCTCCCGCCCTGCTTGGTGCTGAAATACGGATCGAATATCCGGGAGAGCAGTTCGGCGGGAATGCCGCAGCCGTAGTCCCGGATCGAAATCCTGACGCGGGGGTCCGGATCGGGCCTGTCCGGAAGCAAAACGTTCTCCGCTCGAACTTCGATGATTCCCCCCTCGGGCATCGCCTGCCGGGCATTCAGGAGTATGTTGTGGAGCACCTGGCCGATCTGTCCCGCATCGGCGTGAGCGGGCCACAGGTCCGTGGCGACGTCGACCGCGATGCTGGTCGGCGCGCCGGCTCGCGCCAGTTGAACGGCGTCGGTGATCAACTGGGCGATCGAAACCACGCGCCGGACCGGCGCGCCGCCCTTGGCAAAAGTCAGCAACTGGGACGAAAGAAACGCCGCGCGCTCGCAAGCCTTCGACGATTGCCGGAGGATTTCCAGAACCGGGTCCCCCGGTCTCATGCGCGCCTTCGCCAATT
The DNA here is from genome assembly GCA_963778675.1 of Bryobacterales bacterium. GTDB lineage: Bacteria > Acidobacteriota > Terriglobia > Bryobacterales > Bryobacteraceae > CAWCDJ01. The sequence goes on along the minus strand of CAVZVI010000010.1, from coordinate 1,201,069 downwards.
CGATATTTCCCTGGACCACGGTCAGGAAATTATTAAAATCGTGGGCAATGCCGCCGGCCAGCACCCCGAGCGACTCCAGTTTGCGGGCGCGCAACAGTTCTTCCTCCATTTGCTCGCGCTGCCGGATCTCGGCCCGCAGTTGGGCGTTGGACTCCTTGAGTTCGGCCGTGCGCTCCTGAACCCTCAGTTCCAGAGCCTGGTTCAGCGTCTCGGTCTGGTCCTTGGCAGCCTTGAGATCGTCGAGCAGCTTCCGATTTTCGAATTGCAGCCGGAGCAGGGAGTCGATCGTGCGATGAATCCGCCCGGTGGTGATCAGGGTAGCGAGAGTGAAGACCGCCGCCAACAGCCCCATAGCCAGATGCGTCTGATCTCCGTGGAGGAGGAGGCGGATCGAAGGGACCAGGCCGGTGGGAATCAGGAACGCAAGGAAGGCTTCCTTGCGCGGCGCCAGCAGGAACGCGGCGCCGAGCATCATTCCTCCGATCATGAAGATGAGGAAAACCTGGTTTGCCAGGTGAGCTTGGGGATACAGGAGGATCCCCGCCGCGCCCCACCCCGCTCCCGCCAGTCCGGCTCCTACGGTAAACGGGATGCGCCAGCGGGCGGCGTCCGCACCCCCTGGCGAGGCGCGGCGGTAGCGTTGCGCCAGGACATACCGCGAAACCGCGACGGCTACCATATAAAGCCACCACCCGGCGATCAGCCCGTCTGGAATGTACTTCCACTGAAGGTATGCCAACACGGTAGCGGCAAGGATGCTGACCCCAACTCCGATCGTGGAATTGACGTATAGGAACCGGACCTGCTCCGCCAGGATCTCTCGTTCCTTTTCCTTGGATTTGCTTTTGACGCTTTCTGTGTCGTTCACTAGAGACCTCGGCACATAGCAGTACCGGAACTCGACGGTACCCCAACGCTATCATAGTTTCCGCGTGCACCGTCCCAACTCCTCGACCGGTCGCTGAGTGGGTTTCGTGTTCTGTATTACATTCGTAGGACAGGTGGCGAGCCCGATCGCGCTCCGTGATTTCGTGCCAACGTTTGTGCCCCTGGTTTAGTCTAATGGTCCGATGGAGACCCTCCTGCGCGACCTTCGCTACGCCTTGCGGGTGATGGCCGGACATCCGTTCTTCACTGCGATGGCGGTGCTCTCGCTGGCCTTGGGCATCGGTGCCAACACCGCGATTTACAGCTTCATGGATGCGATCCTGCTGCGCGCCCTCCCGGTCGAGCATCCGGAGTCGCTGGTGGTGTTCAACTGGCACAGCCGCGGCGATATGGGCGTGGCCCACTCCTTCAGCGGCAGCACACACAGGGAGCCCCGCTGGGGTACCGTCAGCGGCAACTTTCCGTACCCCTCCTTCGAACAATTCCGTGACAACAACCCGGTCTTCTCCCGAGTCTTCGCCTTCAATGATGCCGGACGCCTGAACGTGCAGATCCGGGGACAGGCGGATCTGGCGCAGGTGCAATATGTCTCCGAAGGCTACTTCAGCGGACTGGGGGTTTCGCCCGCGGCGGGCCGGCTGATCGGCGCGGGCGATGACCGACCGGGAATTCCTCCGGTGGCGGTGCTGAGTTACCGGTACGCGCAAAAACGCTTTGGCGACCCCGCCAGAGCGGTCGGGCAGGCAATCCTCATCAACGACGCTCCGTTTACCGTCGCAGGCGTGGCCGCCCCCGAATTTTTCGGCGTCAACCCGGGAGGCGCGCAGGATGTCTTCGTGCCGATGCACACCAGCCCCCTGCTGAACCTTCGCTGGGCCGAAGAAGAAAGAACCAAATATACCGACGGCAACTTCTACTGGGTGGAGATGATGGGCCGTTTGCGCCCCGGCGTAACCATGGCGCAGGCGCAGGCCGCGCTGGCCGCGAGTTTCCACAACTACGTCGCCAGCACGGCTACCAGCGACAAAGAGCGCGCCGGGCTTCCCGAGTTGATGCTGCGGGAAGGCGCCGGGGGCCTGGATTCGCTGCGGCGCCAGTTCTCCAAGCCGCTCTACGTACTGATGGCAATGGTCGGACTCATCCTGGCGATCGCCTGCGCCAATATCGCCAACCTGCTGCTGGCGCGCGCAGCGGGACGGCGGCGCGAAATGGCCGTGCGCCTCAGTTTGGGCGCCGGTCGGCGGCGGATCGTGCGCCAACTCTTAACCGAGAGCCTGCTGCTGTCGGCGGCCGGTGGAATGCTGGGCGTCGCGTTCGCGGCCTGGGGCATCCGCGCGCTCACCGTACTGCTGGCCAACGGCCGCCAGGACTTTACGCTCTATGCCGCCCTGAACTGGCGGGTGCTGGGCGTCACCCTGACGCTCTCCCTGGCCACGGGGCTGCTGTTCGGCCTGGTACCCGCGCTCGAATCGACGCGCGTCGACCTGGTCTCGGCGCTCAAACAGACGCGTGCCGGAGAGATCCGCCTGCGGCTGCGCTCGTGGCTGCGGGTGAGCCTCAGCCAGGCGCTGGTGGTGTCGCAGATTGCCATCTCGCTGCTGCTGGTGGTGGCCGCCGGGCTGTTTGTCCGCACGCTGGCCAATCTGAATTCGATCCAGCTCGGGTTCAACAGCGAACGTCTCCTGCTGGTAAGCATGGACGCGTCGCAAGCCGGATACAAAAACGACGCGCTGGTGCGTTTCTATGCCGGTCTGCGGACGGCCCTGGCGGGGATCCCCGGCGCGCGCAGCGTCACCATGTCTGACTACGCGCTGGTTGCCAATTCGAGAAGCTCGACCGGCGTCGTCCTGCCGGGGCTGCCGGAGAAGAACCGCGGAACCTCCGTCCTGGACGTGGGGCCCGGCTTCTTCAGCACCATGCAGATTCCGATTCTGCTCGGCCGCGAAATCGGCGAGCGCGACGGCAACGGGTCCGCCGGGGTCGCCGTCGTCAACCAGGTCTTCGCGAAGACCTATTTCGGCAGCCGGAATCCGATCGGCCAGCACTTCGGCCTGGGGACCAAGAACCCGAAGGACTTCGAGATCATCGGGGTGGCAAAAACCGCGCGCCTCAACACACTCAAGCAGGACGTTCCCGAGGTGGTGTACGTGCCGTACCAGCAGAACCCGTGGAAATCGGTGAACCGGATGGTCTACGAGGTGAAGGCCGCGGGCGACCCGGTGGGACTGGCTTCGGCCGTGCGGCAGGTAGTGCGGCAGGCGGATGCGCGCGTTCCGATTTCGAGGATCGTGACGCAGGAGAATCAGATCGATGAGACTATCGGGCCCGAGCGGATCTTCGCCACGCTCTGCACCTGCTTTGCGCTGCTGGCCGTGCTGATCGCCTGCGTGGGCCTGTACGGCACGATGGCCCACAGCGTGGCCCGGCGCACCAACGAGATCGGGATCCGGATGGCGCTGGGCGCGGAACGGCGGCGCCTGATCCGGATGGTGATGCGGGAGGTCATGATCATGGCGGCAGCCGGGTTGGCGATCGGCCTGCCGGTGGCGCTGGCGGCGTCCAAAGTTCTGCAATCGTTCCTGTTCCAGATGAAGCCGAACGATCCGGCGACGATGATCGGGGCGGCGCTGGTAATGCTCGGCGCGGCAGCGGCGGCCGGGTTCGGGCCGGCACGGCGCGCGTCGCGGGTCGATCCCTGGACGGCGCTGCGGGACGAATAGCCACCCGCCGGTCTTAGCTCGCGTCCTTGACGCAGCGGAAGCCGACCGTGCCCGAGCGGTCTTTCGAGGGCGCGATCAGCAGATATTTCCCGTGCTCGTTGAGCTTGTAAGCAGACGGAAAATACCAGCGCGACCCCGCGGGGCGATAGTAGCCGCCTCCGCGCAGGATGCCGGCCCGCGTGTGCTCGTCCAGGAACTCGTCGGTCCACTGCCAGACATTGCCGGTCAGGTCCATCACGCCGAAGGGACTGGCGCCTTTCGGGAACGCATCCACCGCCGTCGGGCCGCGTAGTTCGCGGCCGTGGTCCTGGGGCGGAACGCACTCGTCGCACCAGCGCTCACCCCAGGGGTAGGTGCGGCCGTCCAGGCCTTGCGCGGCGTATTGCCACTCCCATTCGTGCGGCAGGCGCTTGCCCGCCCACTTGGCGTAGGCGCGCGCGTCCTCGAGCGAAACCCAGGTGACCGGGCGATTGTCCCAGCCTGCCGGATACTTGCCGTCCTTCCAGTCCTTGAGGAAGTTGTGGTCATCGGCCGGGCGGTATTGCGAGGACTTCAGGAACTCGGCAAACTGGCGGTTCGTCACCGGGTATTTATCGATGTAGAACGCCGCGACCGCCATGGTGTGCGCGTGATGGCGGCGCGGCGAGTCCTCCCAGGGGTATTGCACATCCACGCCGACATCGTCGCCACCTTCGATCTCGATGCCCTGCACCGTGAAAGTGTACTTCGCCGCCGCCGGGATCTTGACCATCCCGTCGGGCGCCTGGGAAGCCGGGGCCGTCGGATCGATGGCGGCAATCTGTTGCGGCAGGAACCGCCACACTTTCGGATACGAGGAGAGCGGCCTGGCGTTCAGCGCCTGCATCTCTTTGAGGAACGCCGCAAGGCTGGAATCGGCAGGCTCGGGCTGCGCCAGCACCGCGCCGAAGCCGTGCGCCTCCATCGAAAACGCCAGCGCGCCTTCCAACTCGACGCCGTGCCATAAATCGAAGTAGTGCATCCCGGGCTGCGCCGGCACTTCCAGTTGCGTTCCGTCGATGTCGTAGGCCGCACGGTTCACGATCGTCCACAGCGTGCGCGGGCCGCGCGGCCACTTGCTGGCAAAAATGCCGTACTGCACGGTGGGAGTGTGCGGCTCCCAATCGGGGCTGGTCAGAAACTCCGCGAAGCGGCGCTCGATCTTCGCCACGCGGCGGATGGCCTCGGCGTCGCGCTCGGTGATGCCGTTCCAGATGCCCCAGATGTTCTCCCACGTCTCGTAGCCCACGCCGTTAAAGAACGCCGCCTGCAGATTGTCGATCTTGTCCTTGTTCCAGCGGTCGCAGACATTCACCATGTGGCGGGTCTCGAGCCACTTGCCGCGGCTGATCATGGGAACGAACGGGTACTTCCAGTAGCCCCAGCTCATGTTGTCCCAGTTCAGCATCTCGTCGCTATCGGGGTATCCTTCCGGCTCGAAAACCAGCGGGTGGCCGGCCGCATCGGACGCCGCGCGATAGGTCCGCGGCACTCCTCCGAAGGTGTCGCCGTTCACGCCATCGGCGCCAATCTCTTTCATCAGGGCGGCGAGCGTTTCGGGAAAGCTCCGCGGCTCGGGACGCGTGCCCATGTCCCAGGGCATCTCCGGGAACAGCACGCGCACCCCGCGGCCGTGGAAATCCGCCACCATCTGCTTGAGGCCCGCAATACCGCCGGGCATGTCGCGCAGCAGGTCGTAGCGGTTGCGGTTGTCGATCCCGATGTTGGGGTAGACCGGCCAGAGCAGTACGCTATCGATCCCGCCATAGCGGTTGTCGAGGTCGCCGAGGAAGCGATCCACGGTGTAGCGCCGCGCCACCGGATCGTAGAAGTAGCGGTCTTCGATCATCGATTGCGGCTGCATGAAGCTGCTCTGGGCCCATTTCAGCTCGGGCCGCTCGTACGCCTCGCCGCTCAATCCGGCGCGCAGACGGCGCTCGGAACGCCAGTGCTGGATCTCCTTCAGCCACTCGGCGGTATCGGCTTTCGACGGCGGGCCAGGCAACTGCTGGCCCTGCGGGGGATACTTCGTGTCCTGGGCCGCCAGCACAAAGGCGGCTGCAAGGAAAAGGGCAAGAGGTTTCATCTATGCTCCAGTGCCATTACTTATCTACGGCTCCTTCACGCGCTCCAGCCAGCGGTCGATCGACGTATCCAGCTCGTCCGTGAGCGCCGGGTATTGGTGCCGCAAGTTCTTCGATTCCCCGGGGTCATCCGCAAGGTTGGAAAGAAACAGCGCATCATCGCCCGTCAGCGGCTTATTGCCTCCCGGCGTGCCGTCATAGGTCTTCCCGTTCTTCACCAGTTTCCAATCGGCGCGCCGCACCGCCAACTGGCCGCCCTGCGACCAGAAGATCGCGTCGTGGCGCGATTTCGCGCCATCGCGGGAAAGCGGCAGGGCGTCGAAGCCGTCATACGTGCGGTCCGCGGGCAGCGCGACGCCCGCGGCTTTGCAGATCGTGGGAAGAATGTCCAGATGGCTGCCGACCTCCTTCACCACGCGTCCTGCGGGAATCACGCCGGGCCAGTGCTGGATCATCGGAACGTGCATGCCGCCATCGAACGCGCTGAACTTGTTTCCGCGGAACGGGAAGTTGTTCCCGGCAGTGGCCGGCTTCTGGTTCAGGCCCGCGCGAGCCTCCCGCGTGGCGCCGTTGTCGCCGGTGAAAAAGATCAGGGTATGATCCAACAGCCGCTCCTCCCGCAGCGCCCGCACCACGCCGCCCGCCGCGTCGTCCACGGCCGCGATCATCGCCGCGTACGTCTGGCGCTCCTCCCCGAGGCCGGGAAAACGCTCCTTGTACTTCGCCGGCGCATGCATCGGGTAATGCGGACCGTTGAACGCCAGGTAGAGGAAGAACGGCCGCTCCCGGTTGTCGCGTACGAATCGCGCGGCCTCGTTTCCAAACAGTTCGGTGGAGTACTGGCCATCTTCGAAGATCTCGGTCCGATCGCGCCACAGGTCGTGATAGTTTACGGTGCGCGGCTCGCCCCAGTAGAAGCGATGCGAGTAGTAATCGAAGCACCCCGAGTGAAAGCCGAAATAGCGGTCGAACCCGTGCGCGTTCGGAACGGTTTCCGGGGTCGAGCCGAGATGCCACTTCCCTACCGCCGCGGTGGCGTAGCCGGCGGGCTGGAGCAGCGCGGCGATTGTCTGCTCCGAAGGACGGAGCGGCGTGCCGTTATCCGCCACACCGTTGCGCAGGGGATAGCGGCCGGTGAGCAGGGCTCCGCGCGAGGGTGCACACACCGGTGCCGCCGCATACCAGTTGGTGAACCGCGTGCCGCCGGCGGCGAGCGCATCGATGTGCGGAGTCTTGAGGTCGGACGCGCCCCATGCTCCCACGTCGTGACAGCCGAGATCATCGGCCAGAAAGACCACGAAATTCGGCGGGCGGCCGGCGGGCCGGCTGGTTTGGGCTGTGGCCGCCACGGCCGCGGCGCCCAGCAATTCTCTGCGGGAGAGCATGCGCACATGCTATCGCAATAGCCGTGATCTGCGATATGGTGTGAGCTTCGGGAACCCAATGAACACGACACGGCGAAACTGGCTGGCGGGCATAGCGGCTGCCCCCGCGGCCCTGTCACAGACCACCGCACCGGCCAATCGGCCGAACATCGTCCTCATCATCTCCGACCAGTTCCGCGGCGATTGCGTCGGAGCCCTCGGGCTCAACCCCATGAACCTCACGCCGAACCTCGACCGGATGGCCGCGGGCGGCGTTCTGTTCCGCTCGGCGTACTGCAACCAACCCGTCTGCGCCCCGGCGCGCGGCAGTATCTTCACCGGCCAGTACCCCAGCCGCCACGGCGTCTGGCGGAATGCCATCAAGCTTCCCGAAGACGCCCATACTCTGGCGAAATCGCTGCGCGCCGCCGGCTACTCGGCGAACTACATGGGCAAGTGGCACCTCGGCGCCAACGATCCGAACATCCCGAGAGAGCAGCGCGGCCCGGTCAAGCCGTCCGATCGCGGCGGATTTCTGGACCTCTGGGAAGCTTCCAACGAGCTCGAGTGGACATCCCACGCCTACGAAGGCAACCTGTACGACAACGAAGGCAAGCCGATCCACTGGTCGGGCCAGTACCGCACCGATTTCATGACCGCACGCGCGCAGCGCTTCCTGCGGACGGTGAAGCAGCCTTTTCTGCTGACGCTGTCGTATCTGGAGGTGCACCATCAGAACGATTCCGACACGTTCGACCCGCCCAAGGAGTATAAGGGCCGCTACGCCAATCCGTTCATCCCGCCGGACCTGCGCCCCCTTCCCGGCTCCTGGCCCAGCCAGTTGGCCGACTACTTCGCCTGCATCGCCAAGATGGATGAAACCGTCGGCACCATCCGCAAGACTCTGGCGGAGACCGGCCTCGCGAAGAACACCATCCTGGCGTTCCTCAGCGACCACGCCTGCCATTTCAAGACCCGTAATGCGGAATACAAGCGCAGCCCGCACGACAGCTCGATTCACATTCCGCTGATCATCGAAGGTCCGGGGTTCGACCGCGGCATCCAGATTCCGGAGCTGGTCAGCCAGGTGGACCTGACTCCGTCGCTGCTCACCGCCGCCGGAGTGCCCGTGCCGCCTTCCATGCAGGGCCGCAGCTTTCTTCCGCTGCTTGACCGCAAGACCGAAGGCTGGCGCAACGAGACCTATTTCGAAATGGCAGAGTTCGTGACGGGACGCGGCCTGCGTACGCCGCAGTACACCTACGCCGCCATGGCGCCCAAGCAGCCGGGATGGAAAGCGGCGCCTTCGGCCGCACGCTACGTAGAGTATATGTTGTACGACAACTACGCGGATCCCTGGCAGCACGTCAACCTCGCGGGCCGCGCCACGCACCGCGCTATTGCGGCGGAGCTGCGGAAAAGGCTGGCGGCGCGGATTCGCGAGGCGAGCGGGGCTGACGCGGAAATCGAGCCCTGCTGGTTCCCTTATCCGTAGAAGCGGGTCCGATTTTAGGCGCCGCTCATGCCGGATGGAGATACAATGGGCATGAAACGCGTGCCGGGTCGAGAGAGCTACTGCTGGGTAAGCATCAGCCGGGCAAGACACGCCACTGACTTGAACACCACGAGGTGTATCCGAATATGGCAATATCGCGACGACATTTCTTCTTCGGCAGCCTCCTGGCCGGAGCGGTCCCGACCGGAGGCTTCGGCAGTACGCCCTCCCTCAAGCTGCTGGGCTACAAATCGCCAAATGAAAAACTGAATATCGCTTCCATCGGAGCCGGCGGCAAGGCCGCCAGCGACATCCGTGGATGCGCCGCCACCGAAAACATCGTGGCGCTGTGCGATGTGGACGACCGCCAGGCCGCCAACATTTACAAGGCATTCGAGAAGCCTCCGAAGTACAAAGACTTTCGGAAGATGCTCGACAAGGAAAGCAATAACATCGATGCGGTGATCTGCACGGTTCCGGACTTCATGCACGCCGTGACTGCCATGGCCTGCATGGAGCGCGGCAAACACGTCTACGTGCAAAAGCCCTTGACCCACACGATTTGGGAAGCCCGCATGCTGACTGAAGCGGCCGCCAAATACAAAGTGGCGACCCAGATGGGCAACCAGGGCTATTCGAATGAAGGCACCCGGCAGTGCGCCGAGATGATCTGGGCCGGCGAAATCGGCGACGTTCACACGGTGCATGCATGGACGAACCGGCCGATCTGGCCGCAGGGCCTGACTGAGATCCCGCCTCCGACTCCCGTGCCGGAGACGCTCGATTGGGACCTGTGGATCGGCGCGGCCGAGCCCCGTCCTTACACGTCGGGCGGCGAGGGGTATCCGAACAATTTCGGCGGGTACTTCTACAATCCGTTCAACTGGCGCGGCTTCTTCGATTTCGGTTGCGGCGCCCTGGGCGACATGGCCTGCCACATCCTGGGTGCTCCGAACCTGGCGCTGAGACTGACCGCACCCACCAGCGTGGAGTGCATCAAGAAGGAAGGCACCAGCAGCTTCATGTTCCCGAAGAGCTCGACGATCAAGTTCGAGTTCCCGGCGCGCGGCAACATGCCGCCGGTGACGATTTTCTGGCACGACGGGCTGAAGGAGATGCCGAAGTTCGACGGCGTGCCGGAAGGCGAACTGGTGGGCGATCTCCCGTCGCCTCGCCGCATGGGCGGTGGTCGCGCGGGCCGTGGACAGGGCCAGCGGCCTCCGGCTCCTCCCCCGAACGGCTTCGTCGGCCAGGTCTTCAACTACGACGAGTACGAGAAGATGATGCAGGAAGCCAAGGAATCCGGCGAGCAACTTCGTATGCCGGCCCCGGACGGCAGCCTGTTCATCGGCGACAAGGGCATGATCACCACCGGCACCTACGGCGAAGATACCCGGCTGCTGCCGGTGTCGAAGATGAAGGACTACCGCTTCCCGCCGGAGTTCCTGACCCGCTCGCCCGGGCATTACCGTGACTGGATCCGCGCGGCGAAGGGCGGCGATCCGGCGTGCTCGAACTTCTCGGTGTCCGGTCCGTTCACCGAATGGATCGTGATGGCCGTGGTCTCCCTCCGCGTGGACGGCAAGCTGGAGTGGGATCCGGCGAAGATGCGGTTCACCAACAGCAACGAAGCCAACAAGTACGTGAAGCCCTTCTACCGCAAGGGATGGGCTCCGAACTGGAAAGCATAGTCTTTAAGCAGACCCGCTCCCTCACCGAGCCGCCGGCGTGAGGGAGCGGGCCGCTTTAACGGTGAAACGCCTGTCCCGCCTGCCAGTCCGGCAGCTTCTCCTGATTCGCAACCTCCTGCCCGAGTAGAAACCCGTATTGCGCCGCCTGCTGTAGCGCGGTGAAGTCCCAGTTCTCCTGAAACTCGTCCGACGGCTGGTGGTAGTGCTTGCGGTTGTACTCTTCGTAGGCCTGCTTCCCGAACCCCGCCGGCTTGCCCGCGAATTCCGTGGCATGCCCGATCGAAAACGCCGGAATCCCCGCGTGCGCGAACGAGAAGTGGTCGGACCGGAAATAGTGTCCTGCTTCCGGCGTGTCATCCGGCGAGATCGCCAGGTTCAGCCGCTTCGCAATCTGCTGCGCCTGCGGCCAGACCGTGGTGCGTTCCGCACCCGTCAGCACTACGTCTTTGGCGCGTCCCCAGGGATAGAGCGCATCGTAGTTCAGGTCGAGTGCCGTCCTGGCGGCGGGAATCAGCGGATGCGCCGCATAGTATTCCGACCCTTTGAGCCCGCCTTCTTCCGCCGTCACCGCAAGGAACAGCGCGGAGCGTTTGGGCTTCGGCTGGAGTTGGCCCCAGGCATGAGCCAGTTCCAGTAGGATCGCGCAGCCGGTGGCGTTGTCGATCGCTCCGTTGTAGATCGCATCCCCATCGACGGGCGCCCCGATGCCCAAGTGATCCCAATGGGCGCTGTAGATCACGGCCTGGCCCTTCAGTTTCGGATCGCTGCCGGGAAAGATGGCGGCGACGTTGCGCGTAGTCATTTCACGGATCTTCGACGGGATCGAGCCCCGCACCTGGATCCCCAGGTCGACCGGTTTGAAATCGGGCTTGCCCGCTGCCGCGAGGAGTTCGTCCACCGACTTGCCGGCCAGCGCCAGCATGCGGTCGCCCGCCTCGCGCGTGATCCAGCCCGCGAAGGCCAGGGCCTTCTCGCCCGGAGCCAGTTTCAGGAAGGGCGTCTCGCGGCCCCACGAGCTGCGCACCACGTCCCAGCCGTAACTGGCGGTCGGGGTGGTGTGGATGATGATCGCGCCTTTCGCCCCGCGCCGCAGGGCTTCCTCGTACTTGTAGGTCCAGCGCCCGTAGTAGGTGAGGGCGCGGCCGTCGAAAAATGCCGGATCGGCCGAGGGCGGCTCGTTGGTGAAGAAAACCAGGACCTTGCCCGCGACATCCACGCCCTTGTAATCGTCCCACTTCCATTCCGGAGCGCTGATGCCGTGACCCACGAAGACCACGTCTCCCTCGAAGCGGTCCGCCGGCGTCTGCGACGGGTTCACCCCCACGAAATCGTCGAGCCAGCGAAAATCGAGAGTCTTGCCCCCGGCCGCCGCCGAAAGCCCGGCCGAGAGCTGCGTCTCCACCCCCACCAGCGGCACCTTCTGGAAGTAGGTGCCATCATCGCCGGCCGGCATTGCGCCCGCCAGCGCCAGTTGCGTCGCGATGTACTCCGCAGCCAGTTCTCCGCCGCGCACGCCGACGCCCCGGCCTTCCAGCAGATCGCTCGAAAGAAACTTCGTGTGCTCGCGGATGCGTGCCGCCGAAATGGCGCCGTCCTGAGCGTTTGCCGCTAGCCCGGCAATCACGAGTATCCAGATAGACTTTATCATGATTACGTGATATCCTAATTGCGTTCAGCGGAACTCTGCGATGCCCGAACGCACTCTGACGCACCTACGAGCCCTGGAAGCTGAAAGCATTCACATCATAAGGGAAGTCGCTTCCGAATTCCAACGCCCGGTGATGCTCTATTCCATCGGCAAAGACTCCTCGGTGATGGTGCGGCTGGCCCAGAAGGCCTTCCACCCGGGACCGATTCCGTTCCCCCTGCTGCACATCGACACCACCTACAAGTTCCAGGAAATGATCGAGTTCCGCGACCGGTTCTGCGCCTCGATCGGCGTCCGGCTGGTGGTCCACACCAACACTCGGGCCATCCAGGAGGGGGCGAGTCCGTTCCGCCTGGGAACCCAAAAGTGCTGCGGCCTGCTCAAGACCCGCGCGCTGCTCGACGCGCTCGAGCAGGGAGGCTTCGACGCGGCTTTCGGCGGAGCCCGGCGCGATGAGGAAAAGTCCCGCGCCAAGGAGCGCGTCTACTCCTTCCGCGACTCGTTCGGCCAGTGGGATCCCAAGAATCAGCGCCCGGAACTGTGGAACCTCTACAACGGTAGAATCGATAAGGGCGAGAGCATCCGGGTCTTTCCGCTATCGAATTGGACCGAGTTGGATGTCTGGCACTACATCCACCTCGAAGACATCCCGGTAGTCCCGCTTTATTTCGCAAAACGGCGCCCCATGCTGGTGCGCGGCGACTCCCTGATTCCGATGGAGCACGACATTCCTATGCTTCCCGGCGAGGAGCCCCGCATGGTGATGTGCCGTATGCGCTCACTCGGCTGCACGTACTGCACCGGCGCGATCCGGTCCGAAGCCGACACCGTGCCGAAGATCATCGAGGAGATGATCGGCTTCCGCCGCTCCGAGCGCGAAAACCGCGTCATCGATCACGACCAGGACGGATCCATGGAACTCAAAAAACGGGAGGGCTACTTCTGATGGCCGCTGCGGTTGCCGAATGGAATGCCGAAGAATGGCTACTCGCATCCTCCGAGACGGAACTCCTGCGATTCACCACCGCGGGCAGCGTGGACGACGGCAAGTCCACCCTCATCGGGCGCCTGCTCTATGATTCCAAAGGGGTTTATGAGGACCAGCTGGCCTCCATCCGAAAGGCCACACGCAACCAGACCACCAACGGCCTGGACCTTTCGCTGGTCACCGACGGTCTGCGGGCCGAGCGGGAACAGGGGATTACTATTGATGTAGCATATCGTTACTTTTCCACCCCGCGCCGCAAGTTTATCATCGCCGATACCCCCGGCCACGAGCAGTACACCCGCAACATGGCCACCGGCGCTTCCACCGCCAACCTCGCCATCATCCTGGTGGATGCCCGCCTGGGCGTGCTCCCCCAGTCGCGGCGCCACGCCCGCATTGCGGCACTGCTGGGAATTCCTCATATTGTAGTAGCTATCAATAAGATGGACCTGGTGGGCTTCAGCCAGGACGTCTTCGACGCCATCCGCACGGAATTCCAGGCCTTCGCCGACGAACTCGAGGCAGGCGACCTCCAGTTCATTCCCATCAGCGCGCTCGAAGGTGACAACGTGGTTCACCGCAGCGCCCGAACACCCTGGTACGACGGCCCCAGCCTGCTGCAGCACCTGGAGACGGTGCCGATCACAAACGACCGCAATCTGAGAGACTTCCGCTTTCCGGTCCAAACCGTCATCCGGCCGGATCTGAACTTCCGGGGCTTCGCCGGGCAGATCGCTTCGGGCGTCATCCGCCGTGGCGACCCGGTCCGCGTCCTGCCTTCGGGGCGCACGAGCCGAGTTCGATCGATCGTCACGTGGGAAGGCGAGATCGAAGAGGCCTTTGCGCCGATGTCGGTCACCCTCTGCCTGGAAGATGAGATCGACGTCAGCCGGGGCGACATGCTGGTACCGCCCGACAACCTGCCGCATTCCGGCCGCCGCCTCACCGCCGGGATGGTGTGGATGAACGAGAAACCTCTCGAGCCGAACCGCTCGTATCTCCTCAAGCATACGACACAGGTAGTAAATGCTCGTGTCCGGGAAGGCTCCCTGCAGTTGAACGAAATCGGGTCCGTGGCGCTCGAGACCCAGCGGCCGCTCTTCTTCGACTCTTACCGCCGCAACCGGGCCACCGGCGCCTTCATCCTGATCGACCCGATCTCCAACGAGACCGTGGGAGCCGGTATGATCTCGGCACCCAAATCCGAAATACGCCGCGCCGGCCGCGTCACGGCCGACGAGCGCCGTCGCGTCCACGGTCATCCGCCGCTGGTCGTCTGCCTCCCCGCGGGGGACCACCAGACGGCCCACAGCCTCGAGCGCGAACTGTTCGACCGGGGTTGCCACGTCCACGTGCTCGAGGGGGAAGGAGACCTGCGCCCGGCTCTGCGTACGGCCCTCGCCGCCGGACTGATCTCCCTAATCGTCCCCGAGACGCCCGGGGACCTGGCCAGGATTCGCGAGAGCCTGGCGCCGGGGACACCGTGGATTCAGGTGCATGATTCCTCCGGCGCCTTCCCGCAGATCTGGCAGGAGATCTTTCGGCAGAACTCCCTGCTGGGCTGATCGCTTACTGGGCCTGGCGGACGCCTTCGACATCCAGCGTGAGCTTGACCTCGTCACCGACCAGCACGCCACCGGTTTCGAGCGCCGTATTCCACGTCAGCCCGAAATCCTTGCGGTTGATTTTGCCGGTCGCCGTGGCTCCGATCCGCGCGTTTCCCCAGGGATCGCGCGTCTCGGGCGTCGGCCCTTCGACGTCGAACGTGACTTCACGCGTGACACCGCGAATGGTGAGGTCGCCGGTCACTTTCCAGTCGCCCTGCTCCCCGGACACGGATTTGCTGCGGAATGTCAGGACCGGGTACTTTTCCACGTCGAGGAAATCGGCGCTTCGCAAATGAGCGTCGCGCTGCGGCTCGCGGGTAGCGATCGAAGCAGCGTCGATGCTGGCCTCGACCTTCGAATTCCGCGGGTTCTCCGGATCGTACCAGATGGTGCCGGAGACCTTCGTGAATTCCCCCCTCACATTGCTAATCATCATGTGGCGCACGCTGAAGTGCGCCGCCGAATGGCTGGAATCGAGTTGATAAGTGATCTGCGACATATAGACAATCCTCCTTTGGGTGCGTTCCTCTCCAAGCGCCACGTGGTTCATCCGGCGGCGCTTTCCCTCAACATTTCCAGGGTTTCAATCAGGTCCTTGAGACGTTGCCTGCCGGCGCGGCCGAGCATGCGGCGCAACCGTTCTTCGAGCGGCTTGTCGATCTGTGCCGCCAGGTCCAGGCCGGCTTTCGTAATGCGCGTCACTACGACGCGCCGGTCCTCCCGGCTGCGCTCCCGCTCAATCAATTGCCGCGCCTCCATGCGGTCCAGCAGCCGCGTCATGTCCGGGTCCGGCGTCAACATCCTCTCCGACGCCTGCGAACAGGTGAGCCCCTGCGGCGCGGCGCCGCGCAGGATCCGCAGAATGTTGTACTGCGCCGGCGTCAGCTGATACTCCTTTAACAGCGCGGCCGCCTTTTCCTGCAGCACCTGGAACGTCCGTCCCAGGTTCAGGAAAGCCTCCTCTTCCAGCGAGGCGAAAGGCTTCGTCTGACGGATTTCGCCGGCCAACTTGCCGCTCATGATCCGATAATATATGTTGTAACGACTATTGTCAAGACGAAAACTCTTAGCCAAGTATTAAAAAGGCAACTCCAGGGGTCGAGGTTTCGTTATGGTTTGCATGGCAACCTTCGCCGCCGACATTCGCTATGCCTGGCGCATGCTCCGCAGCAACCCGGGATTCACCACCGTGGCAGTGGCCGCGCTGGCGCTCGGCATCGGCGCTAATACCGCCATCTTCACGGTGGTCAACTCCGTATTGCTCGAGCCCCTGCCGTATCCCCAGCCCGATCGCGTTATGCAACTGGGGCGGAGCTACCCGGGCGGCGGCTACGGCTGGTCGAACTCGATCCCGAAGTACATGACCTGGCGGCATAACCAGGCCTTCGACGTCATGACCTTGTACGGGCTGGATGGCTCCGGCATCGCCTTCGGATCGGGCGACCACCCACCTCAGGTGAGGACCCTTCATGCCTCCGACGGCTACTTCAAAGTTTTCGGCGTCAGCCCGCTGCTGGGCCGCACTTACACCCCGGCCGAGGACGTTCCGAACGGACCCCCGGTGGCGGTCATCAGCTACGGCCTCTGGCAATCCAAACTGGCGGGGTCCCGGGACGTCATTGGGAGCACGATCAAGCTCAGCGGCCAGCCCTACACGGTCATCGGCGTCCTGCCGAAGTGGTTCGAATCCGATCCGCCGTCCGATGTTTTTCTGCCGCAGCAGGCCGATCCCGACAGCACCAACCAGGGACACTACCTGCGGGTTGCCGGCCGCCTCAAGCCGGGAGTGACGGTGGAGCGGGCGCGCGCCGAGATGAAAGTGGTGGGCGAACGCTTCCGCGCAGCCAACCCGAAATGGATGGACAAGAACGAGTCTGTGGCCGTGGTTCCGATGGCGGAAGCCATGGTCGGCGGCTCGGTCCGCACCGCGCTGCTCGTGTTACTGGGCGCGGTGGCGTTCGTGCTGCTGATTGCCTGCGCGAATGTGGCCAACCTGCTGCTGGCGCGCGCCGCCGTGCGGCAGAGGGAACTGGCGATCCGGGCGGCCATGGGCGCCGGCCGCTGGCGTGTCATCCGCCAGTTGCTCACCGAAAGTGTCATGCTGGCCGGGGCCGGCGGGATCCTGGGGTTCGCGCTGGGAGCCTGGGGCGTGCGCGGCCTGCTGCTGCTGGCGCCGGGCAACATTCCGCGCCTCACCGACGCGGACGGGCTCCACACCGCGATTCCGCTGCTCGATTGGCGGGTAGCAGCTTTCACGATGGCCATTGCCCTCCTCACCGGCATCATTTTCGGCATCTTCCCCGCCCTACAGACCTCGAATCCCGACCTGGCCTCCACCTTGAAGGAAGCCAGCAGCCGGTCGGGCACCAGCCGCCGCCAGAATCGCGCCCGCGCGGTCCTGGTGGTTTCAGAACTCGCGCTGGCCGTGGTCCTGCTCACCGGCGCCGCGCTGCTCATCCGCACCTTCGTGGGCCTGCGCTCGGTGAACCCGGGCTTCGACCCGCACAATATTCTGACGGTGCAGACCTCGATGTCCGGAGCCACCTACGCCACCACCGCCAAAGTAGACGCCCTGGTGACCGAAGTAACGCGGCGTCTGGAAGCCCTGCCCGGTGTGGAAAGCGCCGCCTCCGCCATCATGCTTCCGGTCCAAGGCGGGGTAGACCTGCCGTTCACGATCGCCGGAAAGCCGCCCTCGAAGGGCAACAACTACAACGGCGACGAGCAGTGGCGCTCGGTTTCGCCGCATTATTTCCGGGTATTCCGCGTCCCCGTGCAGCGCGGCAGGGGCTTCCGCGAGACCGACACGGGAAACGGCGCGCGCGTGGTGGTGATCAACGAGGCGATGGCGAAGAAATACTGGCCGAAAGAGGATCCCATCGGGCAGGTGATCACGATCGGCAAGGGCCTCGGACCGCAGTTCGACGATCCGCCGCGGCAGGTCGTCGGCGTGGTTGGGACGGTGCGCGAGACCAGCCTTAGCGACGAGAACGAATGCGTCATGTACATCCCGCAGAGCCAGGCGCCCGAGGGCATCACGGCCCTGGCGAATTCGGCGCTACCCCTTTCCTGGGCGGTGCGTACGGCCGCGCCTCCGGATAACCTGCGGGCGGCCGTCGAGCGCGAATTCGCGTCGGTGGATCGCAGCCTGCCGCTTTCGCACGAGCGCACCATGGAGCAGGCGATCGCCGAGAGCCTGGCGCGGCAGAACTTCAACATGCTGCTGCTCTCCATCTTCGCCGGGATCGCCCTGGTGCTGGCGGCCATCGGCGTCTACGGCCTGATGTCGTACTCCGTGGAGCAGCGCACCCAGGAGATCGGGATCCGCATGGCCCTGGGCGCGGCCCGCCACAACATGATGTCCATGGTGCTGAAGGCCGGGATGAAGCTGGTGATCGCCGGGGTGGTGCTGGGTGTGGGGCTGGCTTACGGCCTCACGCGCGTTCTGGCCTCGCTGCTGTTCGGCGTAAAGGCGAACGATCCGCTGACATTCACGCTGGTGCCGGCCATCCTGGCAGCCGTAGCGCTCGTCGCCACGCTGATCCCGGCGCGGCGCGCCGCGACCGTCGCGCCGTCCGAAGCCCTGCGCTACTCGTGATGAGGCTTACTCCAGATTCCCCAACTGCTCGACCACCACGTTCTCACGCACGATCAACCGCCCGGGCGCCATCTCGAGAAGCCTGGGCAGCGCCCGGTCGACGTGCTCGACCAGGTCGACGAACACCACCACCACCGGCAGATCGCCGCCGGCATCCACGAGACCGGAGGTGTGTACATGGTTGCGGCCGATAAACCCGGCCACTGCGTGGAAGGTGCTCGCGCCGGCCACCTTCTCCTCCCGCAGCATGTTGAGGATCGCCAAGTGCAATGGCTTCCGGTGCCACGTGTCGCTTTCCTTCAGATAGACAGTGACCTGAACCGCGGTCTGCATTCTGTTCCGCCCCCTATAGTGCGCGCGCCAGCGCCGCTCCGACCAACACCCCAGCCAGGCAAAGCACGTTGGTCAGGATCATGTTCCACGCCCCGGCGAACCACTGCCCCTTCTCGAGTAGGACAAAGGTCTCGTAGGCGTAGCTCGAATAGGTAGTGTAACCGCCGCAGAACCCTACGGCGATGAGGAGGCGCCAGCGGGGATCGGCCAGCACCCGCTCGGTGGTCCACACCATGAAGAGCCCGAGAATCAAGCTGCCGGTGAAATTCACCAGCAGGGTACCGTAGGGGAAACTGGCTGACACCATTCGCGCGGTGGACTGTGCGACGGCATAACGGAGGTTGGCGCCGGCGATGGCGCCCAGAGAGATCCATAAAATCGTCTGCAAGCGATACTCCCGATCAGGAATTTGGGTAGGAGTCATCAGCCCGCAGGCGGTCTAGGCGAACTCCATCGCCGCAACGTTTCATTTTACACTGCCGGAGAGGTGCAAGGCTGAGGTAGCGCAGAACGTGACAATCGCCCGCGGAATGCTATAATCGGCTTTGGCGCGACGGAAGTAGCGCGCCAAGCTTCCAGGAAGATCATCCCCGAAACGGGCGCGTAGCTCAATTGGCAGAGCAAGTGACTCTTAATCACTAGGTTGTAGGTTCGATTCCTACCGCGCTCACCAGAAACATCAATCCCATAGTCGCGGAAAGTCCCACGGTGGGGACTTTTGTGCGGGCCTTATTTGAATCCGCACTCTTTTTGCATCCTCACGCCGCCAGAGCGCCATCGCCCGGCCTTAGGACGGCCGGATCCTGGCCCGGACCGGCGCGGATCGCTCGGCTCCTGAGGCGCGGCGCTCGGGAATTGGTCAGCGGCTGGCTTTCGCGTAGATCGGCTTTCGAAAGGCCTTTCGGGCTGATCTGTTTTGTTTGGAATCAGCAGGAGGTTTGGTCGGGGCGGGGCGATTTGAACGCCCGACCCCCTGCGCCCAAGGGAGCGAAATCGGTTCCAAGCGGTCCATCGGCTTTCGCGAATTCCTAATGGTCACAACAATCCGGGGAATCTGCTTTCGCTCAAAGAGCAAGGTCATCGGATGGAACGGATGGGGTTCGGACACAGTTTTGGCACAGGGAAAAAGCAGGGGCGTTGGTCACTGCTTGCTACTCAGGGCATCGAATTCGGACCTTGAGGCCGCAGTCAAGATGTATCCGTAGCCGTCGCCGACGGAATTGTCCGCAATGAAATTCAATGCTGCTGTGTTGTTTTGGTTCACGCAGTCTGGCCAGTCTCCTACAAAATCGAATCCGTACCCGGTGTAGTTCTCGAGCCGGAACCCGCCCTCTTCGATTCGAAACGATTCGACTCCCAGAATCGCGATCCCGTTATCGCTAGCCAGTTTGATGGCTTGTTTCGCCTGCTGCAGCGGCAGGACCCACTCGTTGCCGGATCGCTTCCCGGCATTGGTAATGGACGCTGGAAGAATAGTGTCGAGTGCGTCAGGCATCAGCAGTCACCTGTTAAGGCCGCGCTCCTCCCGGCTCAAAGCTAATTTTGAGTCGCGTGCCGGTTGCCTTGGCGTATTTTTCAAGGGTCCGCGTCGAGGGCATGCTTCCGCCGCCTTCCAGACGTGCGACCACGGCCTGGGTTGTCTTCATACGCTGCGCTACCTGCTCCTGCGTCAGGCCGGCGTGGGCACGGGCCTCGATCAGCGCGGCGGCTAGCGAAAACTCTTCCTGCAGCGCTTCATATTCGCGCCGATACTTCGGGTTCTTCATCCACTTCTTGTGGAGATCATCAACCGTCGTGCGTTTCATTGATCCTGTACCTCCTGGGCTCTTTGCAGGCCGATCTCAATCTCTCGCCGCGGCGTCTTCTGCGTCTTCTTGACGAACACGCGGACGACGACGACGCGGCGCCCTTTCGCGGTGACGTATACGGCCCTTGATATTCCGTCCTTACCCTTCATGCGCATTTCCCACAACGGGCCTTCCAGATGCTTTACGTGCGGCTCATGAACTCGTTCGAGGCCGTATCCCTGGATCAGCTCAACGATACGCCGAAACCGGGCTTGCATATCAGGCGGAAGCGCTTCGAGTTCATCCCGAACGCGATCATCGAGCAGCTCTACAACCCAAGCCATCCCTTTACATTATCGCATTTTTGCAATGTCGGAGCGCGGGCTCCGCTATGCGCGCCGATTGGAACTTGGAGCTTCACGTACGCTAAGCTGCCTGCTGCACAATCCGATTGACCTTGGCCTTTAAGCAGGGAGATCGGCACGCCCGAGGCTGCAAGCAAAAGTATGCAGAATGTGATCACTCCACGAACCGGCGGTCCCACCGCCCAAAGCCTTTCCGGTGATTGGGTTCATCCGAAACAGTCGCGATTTTGATGGCGCTGGGTGCACCCTGTGGCCTCGGACTGACCAGAAGTACACCGATGGCCGGGATCTCTTTCGAAGCGATTTTGACGGTCGCGCGATCATGAACATCGATGGGCGGGACCGGCCCTTAAAGCTCGCCGCATCGTCAGAACCGAAAAGCAAGCTCAAGGTCGGCCGGCGCTCCATGTATCGCTATCAAGGCGACGGGGTAACTGTGAATATCCGATACATCGTAACAGGCGTCTGCAAACCAGACGATGAGTCCTGCGAGGTAACAAATCTCGATGCTGTGGTGACGGTGTCAACGCATTCAGGAGTTCGCCGTCTCGACGCCCACGGCATTTGCGGGAGTTAGGCGACGGCGGAGACATGCCTCCGAAGAACCACGAAATCCGAAAGTCCTTCGACGGATTCGATGGAATACGGGGTTGCCGTGTTAATTGCAATCAGGTCTCGTCCACCCTCGTCGCGCCAGGTTCGCAGAGCGGTGCAGCGGGCGACTCCGGGCCGGGGGTACTCGCTGGAGGCGTCGAGTAATTCGTCGGTAAACACTGGTGCCTTGTCGATAAAGGTGTGAGCGCGCCCGTCGGCATCTATCAGTTCGCAGGCGACGATGCCAGGCTGATAGTCGTCCACGAAACGCACGATACTGACGGCCACGTCGACGAGTTCAGCAGCCACACGTGTGATTCTAACTGCAAAAGCGGTCGCGTGCGTGGCTTCGCTGATCCCCGAACCTTTTCCGCGCCCGGGCGCGGCGGAAGGCGAGTCCGGTTTCGGAAAGTTTCAGAAGTTACGCGGAAAATTTCAGGTTTCGGAATGTTTCAAAACATTTCAAAAAGTTTCACCGCGCAAATCAGCCAGCGCGCTTGATGGCAGCGAAAACCCGGTAGTGGAACATAAAGGAAATGCCTGACCGCGGGCTGGTGGCATCGCGGTTTTCTTCGTTTTGTTATTGCGTTAGAGCGGCAGACAAAATCAAGGCTGCGTCCGCCATTTGTCTGCCAAGGCAGTTCGGGCGCGGGAGTTTCCAAGAAGTTTCCAGAAAGTTTCCAATCCCGGAGCGCACGCCGCGAGGTTTACAAGAAGTTTCCAGAATGTTTCCACTTCGGCGGCAGTCCCAGACCATTCGAAGGCAGTGGAGACGGTAGTGGAACATAAAGAGATTGCCCGGCATGATGCTCGCGTTTCGAGCGTATCCACCGCGGTCTGAGTGCATTGCGATGCCGGGCAAAAAAGCGCGTCTGCCCGGCATTTGCCGGGCACCGTTTCACCGAGTGCCACGCCGTCCAATTTTGAAGCTGTAGGGGCCTTGCATCCGCGCCGCTCCGCTGAGAGAAAGTCGCGCGCCGACTTTGGCAGCGTCCCGAACTGGCTCGCAGGATTCCCTTAGTAATTAGGGAGACCCGATGGAATCGACGGAAAAGCTGACCACCCACCGCGGAGGTGGCGAATGAAGGCCAATCTCGCTCTGGCCAAACAAGCCGAAATCCCGCTCCGCGTGCGCGAAGCCGCCGTCTTTCTTGGCGTCAGCCCGCAGACGGTGTATCTTTGGGTTGAGCGAAAGCAGATTCCCCATCTCCGCGTGATGGGCCGCAACATCCGATTCCTCAAATCGGAGTTGGAGCCCTTCCGCGCGCAGTTCAAACAGGAGGTGGTGAATTGGCAAGACCAGTGAAGCACGATGGGGGCTTGTACAAGCGCGAGGGATCGAAAATCTGGTGGATGCGGTACCGCGACAAGGACGGTGTCCGCCAGCGCGAATCGACTCTCACCGAAGACTGGGACGAAGCGCAGAAACGTCTCAGAGAACGCCTGCAAGCCCGGGACAACAACACGCTGCCCGCGCTGCGCCGCGGACAGGATCTCACCTTTGGCGAAGGGTCGGACTTTTATCTGGAGAATTTCTCCCGGCCGCCATTCCGCGCGCAGAAGACCCACGAAGTGAATCAGCGCGCGCTGAAGCACCTGAGAAAGATGTTCGAGAGCACCAAACTCGCTGAACTGACTGCCGACGATATCGAGATGTACCTTCGCAAGCGGCTCAAACAGCGGGCGCTGGTGAAGACGAAGGATGGATTCGTAGAGAAGCAAGTGCTGAAGGCAACGACAGTGCATCAGGAATTGCGAGTGCTGCGGCGCATGTTGAACGTGGCCGTGCGCAAGAAGTTCCTGTTTGCGAATCCATGCGCGGGCGTCGAGTTTCCGGCGCGAGTCGATGGGTTGTTTCGGCCGCATTACGTGACGTGGTCGGAGCAGCAGAAGATCGAGTTCGCGGCGCCGGAGTACCTACGCAACGTTATCCGCATTGTCACTGAAACCGGATTGCGCATTTACAAAGAGCTGACGCCGATGAAGAAGGATCAGCTCGATCTGGTGAATCGGACGGTGTGGAATCCGGACTCGAAGACGCCCAACGGAGTCGCGGAGGTTCCATTGACCGCCATCGCGGTTGCTGCATTCACAAAGCAACTCGCGATCTCAGGGCCGGGCGAGTACCTTTTCCCGAGCGACGAGAATGCCAGCGGTCATCAGAAGACGTTCAAGACCGCCTGGCACGCGACGTTGCGGCGGGCGAAGGTGCCATACTTCCGCATCTACGATCTCCGCTCGACGTACGCCACCCGGCTTAGCGCCGGCGGCGTTGCGGACGAGTGGGTGACGCAGTTGCTCCGCCAGGGCGACGCCAAGGTGTTCAAGAAGTATTCGCAAATGAAGCTGCAGATGAAACGCGAGGCGCTGGCGAAACTCAACCGGCAGGCGAACGAAACCGGTCCGGGTTTTGGCACAGTTTTGGCACAGTAGAGGCAAAGGAACAGCGAAAGCGATGGGAGCCCGATCGATGAACTCTTTTGGAATCAGCAGGAGGTTTGGTCGGGGCGGGGCGATTTGAACGCCCGACCCCCTGCGCCCAAGGCAGGTGCGCTACCAGGCTGCGCTACGCCCCGACATTTGAAGCTCTTTTGATTTTAAACCACTTCCTCGATTTCCGATACTGTTGCGCCTGCCCCGATCAACTCGACCCCTGCGAGGCCGCAGAAAAATCCATCAGTGACCTCTGGAAAGGCTATAGAGAGTCTATGGAGAGATGCCCAACCTGTTTCCCTTGGCAGGGCAAGCAATTTTCCCGGCCCCCCAAAGAGAAGCGCAGATTTCATAATTGGCTGGTCATTATTGACTAACAGACGCATAACTCCTGTAAGTGAATGGTCATGTCGAACCAGACTAATCGATTCCTGGCGGGACAGTGCGGCACTGGCCTCGAAACGGTTCCTGGTGCGCTCTTTCCGGATTTTGCGAGGGCGGCCTAAGACTTATCCGATACAGCCGAGGTGACCGTATTGTTAATAACTCAGGTGTTGGAATATTCATTGATTCCTAGTACAGCTGGCCCTATGAATAGTGGTACGCTCTAGACCAATGGGCCTCACACGCATTCTCGTGGTGGACGATGAGCCCTCGATCCGGTCGCTGCTGCACGATGCGATATCGGGGCCGGGCGTGGAAATCATCCAGGCTGAGGATGCCAGGCGTGCCATCGCTTTAGCGGAGAACCTGGAACCGCTGGAATTGGTCGTGACGGACATCTACATGCCCGGAATGGATGGTTTGCAGTTGGCTGGACACCTGGCCGCCCGTGGGAAAGCAGGAAGATTTCTATTCCTTTCGGGCCATTACGACCGGGACGAGTTCGACCTGCAACTGCTGCACTTCCGATGCGCGGCGTTCCTGGCGAAGCCCTTCTCCATTCCGGAACTGCTGCGGGTGGTACGGAATCTCCTGGCGCAGGAATCGAAGCGAACCGCCGGGGCGAACCAATCGAGCTGCACTGCCTGATCGCACAACTCGTCAGTCCGCCGGCGGGCGCAGCGCGGCCAGAAGGTCTTCATTCACGACACCGTTCGGGGGCAGCCCTTGAGAAGCCTGGAACGCGACGATCGCCTGGCGCGTGCGGACGCCCATCATGCCATCCACCGGCCCGGGGTCGAAGCCGCGGAATGTCAGGTAGAGTTGCGCGGTGCGGACGTCGAGATCGGGCAGATCTCCGGAAGTGAGCCGCTGGTACGCCGCCGCGAGTTTCACATCGTACTGGTTCTGCGCAAAACCAGGGCCGTTATAACCTTTGGCGAACCCGGCCCAGTCGTGGTTTTGCAGTGGCCCGTCCAGCTTCGCGGACTTGACAAAGGCGGCGACCGCCGACAGTTGCGCGTCTTCCGAAGCCGCCATGGCCGCCACCATCGTCGAAACATCCGGATACCCGGCCATCGTGCAGTTCATTCCCATCACCTGGCCGAGTCCCCACGACGCACTCTCGAGCGCGGCTGTCCGGTCCAGCGCGGCGGCCCGGGAAAGGCGCACATATTGCGCGGCACCCCTCGGTCCGTAACCGCCGGGCGCTGCGTTGCTGATATCGCCGTCGTCGAAACGCCCTCCGGTCAAGCGATGAAAAATGTGCCGCTCGTAGAGGATCGGCGGCCGGCGGTCCGGCAGGAAGCCGAATCCCGAGGTCTCCACCGCCATCACGGTCCACAATTCGGCGGCGCCGATTCCCAGGCTGCCGGCCGCGGCCTCGAGTCCGGCCGGGCTGAGCGCCAGCGATTGCCCTACAAACTCCTGCGGCATACTTCCATTTTCTCCCTTCACACAGGCACAGAGATTCGCTTTGAAAGACTAGCGCGAACGTAGACGGAAGGCAACCTAGCGGTTTTTTAGCGGTTTTTAGGGACGATCATCGACTCGGGCTTCACGGAGCGAAGCTGAGCGTCTTCCAGGCGCGTGGCTTCCTGCCAGGTGTAGATCATGCGGTGGATCACGGTCAGGTTGGAAAGCACGGCGATCACCCACAGCACCGGAGCCATGCGGTCGAACAACGCGCCGATAATGATCAGCACCACCCGCTCCGGCCGTTCGAGGAAACCCACCTTGCACTTGGGGATGGCGTTTTCAGCGCGGGCGCGCGTATAGCTCACCATCACCGACCCGGTCATCACAATCGCCGTCAGCACGATGTAAAAGAACCGGTTGATCGAGGCGTAGTAGACCAGCAGCCCCATGTAGAGCGCAAGGTCCGAATAGCGGTCTACCACCGAATCGAAAAAGCCGCCGAAGCGCGTGACCTGGCTGGTGGCGCGCGCCACACGGCCATCCACCATGTCGAACAGGCCCGCGCCGACCACCACCAGGCCGGCCCAGCGGAAATCCACCCGGGGGTCCGGCACGCTTCCGGCGCGCGCAAACAGCCAGGCCGCCCAGATGTTGATCACCAGGCCGAAGGCAGTGAGCGCGTTAGGATGAATGCGGGACAGCGCCAGCCAGCGCACAATGCGGTCGATCATCGCGCCGAAGATCTTCCCGATCAGGCTGGTGTAGGTCATATTTCAATCGACTGCGTCATGAATCGTGTTCAACTTCAGAATTTCCAGTTCCTTCACGCCGCCGGGACTCTGGACACGAACGGAATCGCCCACTTCCCGGCCGAGGAGCGCCCGGCCGATCGGGGAGGTAGTCGAAATCTTCCCGTTCGCCGCGTCGGCTTCTTCGCTCGTTACCAGATTGTATGTCATTTCTTCCTCGCGTTTGGTGTCGAGGACGACCACGGTGGAGCCGAGCCCGACCTTGCCGTGAGGAATCTTCGAGAAATCGACCATCGACATCTCGGCAAGCCGCTTTTTCAACTGGTTCAGCCGCGCGTTCACAAACCCCTGCCGGTCCTTGGCGGCGTGGTACTCGGCATTCTCGCTCAGATCCCCATGGGCTCTGGCCTTCAGGATCTCCCTCGGCAATTCCACGTGCAGTTCGTACTCGAGCGCCGTGATTTCTTCCTGAAGTTTCTTTTTGATATCGGTCATGAAACGCGGACGGCTCCCACCGTCACATTATACCGGAAGCGGCCCCGTTCACTGCCCTGTAATCGTGACGTCCTGCATGAGATCTCCAACCTGAATCCGGTACACATTGGGTCCCGGCGTTGGCCCCAATTTCACACTTACGGCATAAGCGTCGGGAACCTGGCTGTTTACGGATTGCACGGAGCTCACCCTTCCGCCGCCAGAAACCACGGTCACCGTCGCGGAGACCGGCATGGGGATCCCGGATTGGTCGGTCACCCGGAAGAGGATTGCCTGACTCACCGCCGAACCCGCCGAGCCGCTGCTCGCGCTGTCGAGGATGGTGATGTGACCAGGTGCCGTGGCCTGTACTCCGTACCAATACGGCACCCTCGTATTGACGCCGGACCGCGTTCCCTGGATCGCGATATAGCCCTCGTATTGCCCCGCCGCCAGGCCCCCGGCTGAGAACCGGACATTGATCACCGAGGAAGCCCCGGGCGCGAGGTCGATCGAAGATGACGGCAGCGTGGGAGCCGGCCCGCCGTTCGAGGGCGCCACCGCAAGCTGGAACGTATCGGCCGCGGTGCCCACATTCCAGACGGTGAGCGGGAGAGTCGAATTCACGGTGCCCGGGCCGGCTCCGAAGCTGAGCGAAACCGGTGCGGCGGCCGCCGTTGCGTTGATCGCGGCAAGAACATCGAGGACGCCCGCGCCGCCCTGCTGTACGGTTGCCGGCGTACCCGGAACGAGAAAGCCCGGCGCGGCCGAGTTCACCAGCAGAGAGCGGTACTGCGCCGAGGTCAACCCCGGCCGCGCCTCTTTCAGCAGCGCCGCCGCGCCCGCCACCAGCGGAGTCGAAAAGCTGGTGCCCTGCTCCACGGAGTAGCCGGTCGAACTGTAGACCGCTCCGTTCGGATCCAGTTTCTCCGCAGCGGTGTACATGTTGATTCCCACCGCCACCAGGTCGGGCTTGATCGACAGGTCCACGTTCGGACCCTCCGCTGAAAACGAGGCGATCTGGGCAGGGTTTACGTAGGACGGTCCCAGCGTGAACTGCAGCGTTACCCGGAGCGCTTGGGCCGGAGGGAAGTTGGGGAAGCGCCGGTGGGCCTCCAGGCCGGGGCGGCGCGGCACGGACAGCGGGCGGCCGATCCGCTGCTTCAGCCCGAGCCCGTCCTGGTTGGAGATGAACTCTGCCGGCAGTGTGGCGCTTCCCACCGCCATGGTGATCAACGGTTCCTGTACGATGTTGTCGTAAACCAGCCCCCCGACGGCGCCCGCTGCCTGCACGTTGTTCAGCTTGGTTTCGAACGGGCACGTACCGCGCAGGATCAACGCGATCGATCCCGAGAGCGAGTTCGCCGGCAGGGCGGCACATGCGAGGGCCGTGCTGTCGAGCGCCGCGACATCGGCAAGCGGCGCGGTGACCGCCGAAGCCGATTGCGAGGCCGATCCAGGCGCGGCCTGCAATGTCCCGGCGCCCGGCACCAGCACCGAAGCAGTGAAGGCCCGGTCATTCGCCGATGCGCCCACCGCGATCACCGACGGCCCTGTGGCGGGAGACGCCACCGTGGCCGGATCGGGCCCGTTATTTCCCGCCGCGGCCACTACGATGACTCCCATCGAGGCGGCGTTCTCCAACGACTTCACCTCCGGGTCGTTCTGCGGCAGGGGCGCAACGTCGCTACCCAGGCTGAGGCTGATGACGTCCATGCCGTCCGCGACGGCGTCGTCGATGGCCTTGAGGATGGCGCTTTCCGAAGCGCTGTCGTTGACCCCCGGGCTGCCGAAGACTTTGTAGCTGCCGATAAAGGCGCGCGGCGCCACGCCCGTGATCGTGGCCAGCGGGCCGGCGTTCTGCACCCCCGCCGCGGCCATCGCGGTGGCCGTGCCGTGTCCGACGTGGTCGGCTGCCGAGGTGTCGGGATCCGGGGTGGAGAACAGGGACGCGTAGCTCCGGGCCACGATCACCTTGTTGTTGGTATAGGCGAGGTCGGCCTGCGTGTCGGCTCGCGGGAAACCGGAGGGCGCTTGGAAAGACGCGTCCTGGAAACCCGGGTGCCCGATATCGATTCCGGTGTCGATGAAAGCAATGCGGATTCCGGCGCCGGCATTGCCGACTCCCACCTGGCTCCAAGCTTCCGGAACGTGGTGCAGCGGCAGCGCGTGGTCCAGCAAGAGATGGAACGTGCGCACCGGGTAGACATTGCGTACCCCGGGAAGGGCGGCGAGGCGCGCGGCCTGAGCGTCCGGGATCCGGACCACCAGCGCGTTATCGACGTTCTCTACCGCGGCGGTCACCTGGCCTCCCGCGCTCTGTATTGCGGAGGCCGCGGCTGCCTGCTCGGAACGGATGCGCGTGCGGTGTTGCTCGGCATCCGGGGAGTGGAGCGCAAACCGTCCCGACGCCCGGGGCGAAATCCGTACCACGTGCGCCGCCACGGAGTCGTTCGAGAGTTCGACGATATACCGTCCGGGAATGGTGCCCGCGGCAAACAGCGGGACCCATGCAAAGAGGAGCCAGAGACGCTTCATGAATCCTTGTGTCTTAGTGTAACCCGCCCTCTCACGGCCGCGGCCCGGTAAACAGGCGGCGCGAACCGTGAGGGAGCGGGCAAGGTCTGTCTCATTGCACCGCGAGGTTCAGGGGCTTGGAATCGACTCCGTTGATCGATACCACAAGCGGCTGCGAGCCTGACGGAGCGTCCGCCGGAACCACTGCGTTGATCTGATACAACCCGACGAACCCCGGCGTCAATCCGCTGAACGTGACCTGCGCGCTGCTCCCTCCGATCTTTACTGTAGGAAAAACACTGGTCACCGCCAAAGGTTGCGGAGGCCCCGGGCTGGGGTCACCCGACGCCGGCTGGTTCGAAACCGGGCCCAGCCCGTTGGCGTAGATGATGATGGTGTCGCCGCGCTTCGCCGGGTTCGACGCCGTGATCAGTTGATAGTTGCTGTCCTGCACCGCCGGGCCGGGGAACACACCGGGCGAGTACGCCGCCAGGGGAACCGTGATCAGGTTGCTCTCCAGCCCGCCGAAGTTGACCTTCATCGTGACCGAAGATTGCCCCGCAAATTCCCACGGGACCTGCACGTTTACCTGACCCGGGCTGATGTAAGACAGGTGCCCGGGCAGTGCCAGGCCGCCGCCGAAGAAACTAACGCTCACGGTGGATAGCGAGATGGGAAGCGCTATGGGCGAAGAATTCGCCTGCGTGGAATCCGCGAAACCGGTGCCATAAATCGAGATGTACGATCCGGGCGCCAGACCTTTGCCGACCTGGCTCGTGGCGGCGTCCACGACGCCGCCGGAGGCGATCACCGGGAAGGGCAGCGTGACGCCATCCCAGGTCTGGGTCAGCGCGCCGCTGGTGCCGGTGATGGTCTGCTCGCCTGGGGTCGAATCGAAATCGATCGCCACATAGCCGGTTCCCAGCAGGTCCGTCACGGAATCGCCGGCGTGAATCCTGGCCGTGCCCCTGGTCACATTGAAGAGTAAAGGCGCGCCCGACACCGGCACGCCGTACGCATCGATCAGGCGCATGGGGAACAGCCTTTGCTGCAGGCCCGTGTTGAACAGGAACGTGCCGCAGCACAGCGGGAAGACGTCGCTCGGAATGCCGCTGCCCACCAGGTACTGATATGGCAGGTGCAGGTCCTTCCTGCCGGAGGTGCTGACCACCAGGAAGCCTTCATAGGACCCCGGGTTGGGCCGGTTGCCGCTGAGTGAAACCGTCACCGTGTCGAATGTACCCCCGGCCAGCGTCAACGCCGAGGGGCTCACCTTCACCAAGCCGTTGGAATCGTTGACCGTGAAATTGAACGTGGCGGTCGAACCGGTCATGTTCGTGATCGTGACGGTGCGGCTGATGGAGACCGTAGTGGAGGTGACCGCCCCGAACGAAATCGTGTCCGGAACCAGAGTCGCCGAAGCGTTCACCGCATCTCCGACATTGAGCTTGCCGGCGCCGGCAGCGTCCACGCCGGCCATAGCGCCCTGGTCGGTTACATTCTGGGTCGCCGTGTCGACCACCAGGGACTTCAACTGCGCCGGACTCAGGTTGGGCCCGAACTTCTGCTTCAGGATGGCCACCGCTCCCGCCACCATCGGAACGGCGTAACTGGTGCCGGTTACGCCCGCGTACCCGGTCGAGTTGTAGACCGGCCCGTTGGGATCGTACTTCTGCGCCGCGGTATAAAGATCGGCGCCCGGAGCCACCAGTTCCGGCTTGATTACCGTCGTCGGCGTGTTCGCGAAGGTCCCGATCGAAGGGCCGCGCGAGGAGGCCGGCCACATCGCGTCCGCCGTGGTGCCCGACGCCTGGAAGGTTGGGTCGAGCGTCGCGCTGGCATTCTGGTTCGAAGCCAGAAAGCTCTTCAGCGCCATTCCATCGCTATTCCCGATGACCACCGTGGGAATACCGGTATCCTGGACACCGAGCGATGAGAAAGGAGTGTTCTGCCCGCTCCCCAGGTAGAGGACCACCGCGATGGCGCCCGCATTCTGCGCATTGATGATCTTGTCGCTGTCGAAGCAGTTGCCCCGCTGAACCAGCGCGATCGCGCCGCTCAAAGAACCGGCCGGGATTGGAGAACACGCATAGCCATCGTTGCCCGAGGCCGCTGCGTCGCGGATCGGCGCCGACAGCGGCGAGGCGACGTGCGGGCCATCGGCGAAGAGCGCGTGAATGTCCTGCATTCCGGAAACCTTCACGGCTTGATAGAGGACGTGGGCGTTCATCGTGGCCCCGACGGTGATCGCCGAGGGCGCCGTTCCGGGGGTATGAATCGTCGTGAGCGTGCGGCCCTTGCTGCTGAGGCTGCCGTCATTGCCGGCCGTCGTCACGACCACCATGCCGTTCTTCACCGCGTTTTCCACGGCCTGCACCAGCACGTCGCAGACTCCGCCGCAGGCCTGCTGGTCCACGTCGAGCGGCCCGGCCCATTCGGGATCGCCCTCGTGCAGAGACAGCGTCACCACGTCCATCTGGTCGTTCAGCGCGTCCTGCAGTGCCTGCAGGAAGGCATCGATAGTGCCGTAGTAGTTCACGCCCGGCGTGCCGAAGATCTTGTAGTTCCCGAGAAACGCTTTCGGCGCGACGCCTTGAATGGGTCCGCGCGGGCTGGTGTTCTGGACACCGGCGGCGATCATGGCGATGGCGGTGCCGTGGCCCTGGCGGTCGCGCGGCGAATAGTCGTCGGGCCAGGCCGTCCCCATCGGGTCGGCCGGATCGAAAGGCTCGGCCAGGGTGCGCACGTAGCTGCGCGCCACGATCACCTTGTTATTGGTGTATGCGCAGTCCTCCGGGTGGCCGTCTGTGCAGCGCGGGAAGCCCGAAGGCGGCGTCAACGAGGGGTCTTGAAATCCGGGGTGATTCTGATCGATCCCGGAATCGATAATTCCGATCTTGATCCCGGCGCCCGCATTCGACGCTCCGCCTACCGCGCTCCAGGCCGTCGAAACATTGGTCAGATCGAGAGCGGTATCGAGGTCCATGTAGAGCGGCGGCGTCGGAACCACGTGCGCCACGCCCGGGATACTGCGCAACTGCGCCGCGGTCTCCGGCGTGGCGCTGACGGTGATCGCATTCACCAGCAACTGCCCGGACCAGTGTACGGGAACCTTGCGCCGCTGCAACTCCGAGAGAACGCTGCTCTGGGCCGTCCGGATCCTGGCGAGTTGCGCGTTTGCCTGAGCGCTCCGAAGGGCCAACCGGGTATGGGTCGTTTGAGCTACCGGGGGATCCTGAAGAATGACTGCGTACTCCGCCAACCGGCCGCGCGGCTGGCCCAACGCCGCAAATACCAGCGCGAAAAGTATCGGAATCGCCTTTTTCATAGCATCGCCTTGGACGTCCACGACGTATGTTCTGTTTCAAACCGCCTAAGTATCTTTCGTACGGAGGATCTCATCCGCCAGATCGGCCGCTGCGCGCATCTCGGGGACGTCGTGTACCCGCAGGACGTGCGCGCCGTTCAGAATGCTGGCCGTTACCGCCGCGGCCGTCGCAAACCGTGTGTGTTCCGCGCTTTCATGCGCGAGAAACGATTTTCGCGAAGGCCCCACCATGATGGGCACGTCGAGCGCGGCAAGCATCCCGAGTTTGCCGATAATCAGCGAGTTCTGCTCTTTCCGCTTGCCGAATCCGATGCCCGGATCGATCACCAGCCGGGTCTTGTCGATGCCTACGCGGCGCGCCCGGCTTACGGCCGCATCGAGATCGCGCGCGATCGTTCCCATCGGGTCGGGCATCGGGCTCAGTTTCGACCACATTTCCGGCCGCCCGCGCATATGGTTCAGAATCAGCCCCGCGTCGTGGTTCGAGACAACGCGTGACAGTTGAGGCTCGAACGTCAGGCCAGATGGATCGTTGATGATCTCGACACCCAGTTCGAGCGCGCGCTCGGCCACCTCCGCTTTATAGGTATCGACGGAAATCGGAATCCCCACCTGGCCTCGCAACCGCTTGAGTACGGGGATCAGGCGGCGCATCTCCTCCGCCGCCGAAATGCGAGCCGACCCAGGCTTGGTCGATTCGGCGCCGATATCCAGGATGTCCGCGCCCTGTTCCTCGAGCTCCAGTGCGCGCGCAAACGCGCGGTCCGGATCGGAATACTTCCCGCCATCCGAAAACGAATCCGGCGTCACGTTCAGGACGCCCATCAGCACTGTACGTTCACCGAGCTTGATTTCGCGTTGTTTGAGTTTCCAGAAAAAGAGCTTTCTCACGGTCCATTACAGGTTCGCATATCATTCATAGCGCAGGCACACAATAGGGTCGAGGTTGGCGGCGCGGTTTGCCGGATAATAGCCAAAGAAGAGCCCGACCCCCACCGAGATCGCCACCCCCATCACCACCCAGAACGGCGAAAGCGTCGCGGGAATCGAGAGCAGCGCACGCACCGCGAAGGCAATCAGCCCTCCGACCAGAATCCCGATCACGCCGCCGGTGCCCGACAGCATCACCGCCTCCAGCAGGAACTGTGCGCGGATATCGGACTTCCGTGCGCCGATCGCTTTCCGTATTCCGATCTCGCCCGTCCGCTCGGTTACCGAGATCAGCATGATGTTCATCACGCCGATGCCGCCCACCAGCAGTCCGATAGAGCCGATCGCGCCGGTGAGCAGCGCCATGGCGCCGGTGAGCTGGTTCCACAGGTTCGTGAAGAAGTTCGGATCGGCCACGTCGAAATCGTTTTCCGCGTTGTACGGCACGCGGCGTCGCCGCCGCATCGAATCCACCACCTCATCGCGCACGGCGTCCAGGCTGGCATCTTCCCGCACCGTGAAGATCAAGAAGATTTCCCGCACCTCCGGATAGTTCTTGTGGAAGTTCGAAAGCGGGATCACCGCGAACTGGTCGACTCCGAAACCGCCGAACAGCCCCGGATCTTTCTCGAAGACCCCGATGACCTCGTAGAGTCTTCCATTCAGCCGCACCTCCTTCCCGATCGGGTCGGTGTGCGGGAACAGCGAATCCGCGATCGCATTGCCGATCACCACGACAGGACGGGCGTGCTCTTCGTCGAAGGGCGAGATGTAACGCCCGGTGGCCACCGTAAACAAAGGCAGGGCGGCGGCGTAATCCGGCTCCGTACCGCGCAGAATCAGCCGCTCCACGTGCTCGTTGCCGAAGGAAATGGAATCCGACTGCTGCCCGAGGTTGATGCGCTGGGCGAATGCCGTCGAAACGTCGAGGCCCGGCACGTTTTCCTTCAGGTACTGCGCGTCCGAGATCTCGAGGTACTTCCTTGTGCGGATCTTCGCCGGCAGGCGCCCGAGCCCCGTGAATCCCGGCGGGATCCGCGTGATGAAGAACGAGCGGGACCCGAAGGAGTTAATGCGGTTCAGGATGTACCCGTTGAGCCCGTCGATGATGGCGGCCACCGCGATGACGCTGGTGACCCCGATGACGATCCCCAGAATCGTCAGGAACGACCGCGCCTTGCGCGACCGCAGCGTGTCCATCGCCACCAACAGGTTCTCGTGCAGTTCGGAACGAGTCATCCGCTACTCCGTCCGCAGCGCGACCACGGGGTCTAGCTTGGAGGCCTTCATGGCCGGATAGATGCCGAAAAACAGTCCAATGATGGAGCTGAGCACCAGGCCGAGAATCGCCACCCAGGTCTGCACGGAAGCCGGGAAATCGGTGAGCTGCCGTAGGGCAAGCGCGCACAGGAAACCGATCGCGACGCCGATCGACCCGCCGACCAGGCATTGCAACACGCTCTCCGTCAGGAACTGCCGCAGGACGTCGCTCTGGGTGGCGCCGATGGCGCGCCGAACGCCGATCTCCTTGGTCCGCTCGGTAACGCTCACCAGCATCACGTTCATGATCACGATACCGCCCACCACCGCCGAAATCGAGCTGATCATTACGAACACGGCGAAAAACGCCGAGCTGATGCTTTGCCACAGCGAGATGTAGCTTTGCGCCGTGCCGATGAAGAAATCGTCGTCCTTGCCCGGAGGCACGTGGCGGCGCGCGCGCAGCACGCGGCGCGTCTCATCCTGGGCCATGTTGAAAACCCGGTCGCCGCCCTCGGCCTGCACGCTCAGCGTCAAGCTGGTGCGCTGCCCGCGCAACTTCAGGTACGTGCGCAGCGGAACCACGATGAACGTATCCTGGTCCTGCCCGAGGACGCTCCCGATCTTCTCGAAGGTGCCGATCACCGTAAACTCCGCGCTTTCCGCGCGGATCACCTTCCCCAACGGATCCGCGTCTGGGAAGAACTCCTGCGCCACGCGGTCGCCGATCAGGCACACGTCGGCATCGTGCCGGTCTTCCAGGTCCGTGAAATAGCGGCCGAGCGCCACCGTGCGGGTATCGATCACCGACATGTTGGGCGTATGCCCGTACATCGTGGCGTCCTCGAGCTCGTGATCCTTGTAACGGAGCCCGATGCCGCTGCTCAGGACCGCGCCCACCGCCTGGCAGTGCGGGCAGCCCTGGGCCACCGCGGCCAGATCATCGGGATAGAGATTCTTGTTGCGCTGGGCCTTGCTCAGGACCGTGAAATCGGTGACCGCGAAGGGCAGGCGCGAAACCCGGAAAACATTGGTACCGAGGTCGGCGATCTTCTGTTCGACGTAGAGGTTGGCGCCTTGCACCAAGGTCATCACGGTGATCAGCGTGGCGACACCCATGGTCAGGCCCAGCACCGTGAGCGAAGCGCGCAGTTTGTGGGCGCGAATCGAATCGGCTGCCAGCGCAAGGTTATCAGCGGCCCCGATCATGCAGACTGTGATTTTAGCAGGCGCGCCGCAGGGCGGCCGCCCTATCCGGATGGTAACCTGGACTATTGCGCCGACATCACCCTCTGTTCAGGCCTTATCTCGCCTTGGTCGCAGTCTGCTTTTTCTGGGGGACCACTTACCTGGCGATCCGCATGGCGCTCGAGTCTTTCTCGCCCCTCCCGCTGGTCTCCATCCGCTATATCCTGTCCGGATCGGTGCTGGTATTATTCGCCCGGCTTCGAGGGGCCTACCTGCCGCGCGGCCGGGAGCTGGCCGCCATGTGTTTCAGCGGCTTCTTCACGCTCGGAATCGGCAATGGGGCCCTGGTTTTCGCGGAGCTCAGCGTACCGAGCGGCATCGCCGGGCTCATCATCACGATCTCGCCGTTCTGGATGGTGGGAATGGAGGCGCTGCTTCCGGGCGGCGAGCGGTTGCATGCCCCCACCATCGGCGGCATGGCGATCGGGCTGCTCGGCGCATGCCTGTTGTTCACTCCCGACGCCGGAGGATTCCACGGAATCAATCGCAATCTGCTTCACGGCTTCCTGCTGCTGCAGTTCGGCATGGCCGGCTGGTCGTTCGGGTCGATCTACCAGCGGCGCCAGACCGGCAAGACCCACCCCAGCATCGCCGGAGGCGTGCAGCAGCTCGCCGCCGGCTTGATCCTGGCTCCGGCAGCCCTGGCATTTCCTGGCCACCCTATACACTGGAGTACGCGAGGCGTTTCGGCGCTCTTCTACCTGGTATTCTTCGGTTCGGTGGTCGGTTACAGCGCGTATGCGTACGCATTGGACCGGCTGCCCGTGGCCATCGTCAGTATCTATCCCTACATCAACGCGACGGTGGCGGTGTTCTTAGGCTGGCTCTTCTACCGGGAGCCGTTCGGCCCGCGCGAGGCCGTGGCAATGCTCGTGATCTTCGCGGGTGTCGCCTTGGTAAAGCGTTATTCAGCGCACCGTTAGCCGCGGCCTACCAGTTTGGCGCCGAGCGCGCCGCCGGCCATGCTCAGACCGATGATGAACAGGAAGAAGGCCACCAGCGAAAGGAAGAGCACAAAGAAGATGCCGGGCCCGGTTTGAAAGAACCCCATCATCTGCTGCACCATCGGATCCTGGGTCGGCAAGCCCTTCAACTGTTCCTGCAATACCGTGCTCAGGTGCCCATTCAGAGCCGCCGGCACCTGCTGCGCCGTGAAGAGCACCGTCCAAAGTCCGAACATCAGCAGCCCCGTGATCCATCCCAGGCGCGCTCCGGCCCCGACATTCAGAAGGCTGCCCGTCTTGCGCTTGTAGAAGAACACGGCGAAGAAGCCCGCCGCGGCCCAATTCAGAAACGGTATGAAACTCAGTACCGTCGCGCTCACCGCCACCAGCAGAGCGATGCGCACCGCCACCGGATTGTGAAAGTTCAGCGGCAGTGGTTGTGGTTGTGGCGGTGGTTGGGGAACGGGAGCCGGCAGCACGGGCGGCAGGTCCGCGTGCTGCCAGTTGCCTGTGTCCGGGACCACGATCTCCCGCTGCGGCTTTCCGCACTTGTGACAGAACAAGGCACCTGGAACGAGTTCTGTCCCGCATGTACAAATATCAGGCATCGTCACCCATGGGCACTTACAGTTTGACGCAGCCGGGCTCCGGCAGGCAACTACCGGAATCGCACTTTGACGTCCGGGCGGTTCTCCAGACGGGTACTGTCGAGGAACCGGACCCGCGCCGGACGGGACGTCATCACCACCGATTGGGTGTGGATTCCGTCTCCGGTGAAGCGTACGCCCCGGAGCAGGTTGCCGTCCGTGACGCCGCACGCCGCAAACACGAGGTTCCTGCCGGGAGCCAGTTCCGGCGTGCTGTAGATGCGGTGCACATCGCGGATGCCCATCGCCTGCATGCGCTCCTCCTGGGCCTCGTCCTTTACCACCAGCCGGCCCAGGATCTCGCCGTTGAGACATCGCAGCGCGGCCGCCGTCAGCACACCCTCCGGAGCGCCGCCCGAGCCCATGACCGCATGTACGCCCGTGCCCGCCACGGCAGCCGCGATACCCGCCGAAAGGTCGCCATCGGAAATCAGGCGGATGCGCGCGCCGGCTTCACGGATATCCGCAATCAGTTGCTGGTGCCGCGGGCGGTCTAGCACCACCACGACCAGGTCGTCCACACCGCGCTGCAAACGGCGGGCGATGGCCTTGAGATTCTGCTTGACCGGGGCGTCCAGTTCCACGGCTCCCTTGGCAGCCGGGCCGACCACGATTTTCTCCATGTAGCAATCCGGAGCGTGCAGCAGGCCGCCGGGTTCCGATGCCGCAAGTACCGTAATCGCTCCGGCGCCGCCGGTGGCGCAGAGGTTCGTTCCCTCGAGCGGGTCCACCGCGATATCGACGGGCATCGGGGTCCCGTTGTTCTTGCTTCCAACTCGCTCGCCGATGAACAGCATGGGGGCCTCGTCCCGCTCGCCTTCGCCGATCACGATCGTGCCGTCGATGGCGATCGTATCGAGGCACCGGCGCATCGATTCCACGGCCGCCTGGTCGGCGGCATTCGGGTCGCCCATCCCCATCGTGCGGGCCGACGCAACAGCCGCGTCTTCAACCACGCGAAGCAATTCGAGCGAAAGGTCGAACATGTGGTAGCTTTCTCCTCATGAGCAATCACACAATCCTGGTGCTGGCTGATCCTACGGAGCCACAGCTCGCCATGCTCGAACAGTTGCCGCCGGAAACCGGGATCGCTGTCGGAAACACGGTCGAGGCCTTCGAGAGAGCCGCTCCCGATGCCAATATTATTTTTAACTGGTCGCTCTCCGGAGCGCTGCTCCGGGATGTATTCGGGATGTGCCCCCGCGTACAGTGGGTGCACACTCGTTCGGCCGGGTTGGACACCCAGTTATTCCCCGAGCTCGTCGAGAGCCCGGTCGTGCTGACCAACGGAACCGGGGTCTTCAGCCAGTCGCTGGGCGAATTTGCGCTGGCGGCGATCCTCTATTTCGCCAAGGACCTGCGCCGCATGGTGCGCAACCAGGAGGCCGGTGTCTGGGAGCAGTTCGATATCACCGAGATCGCCGGGCAGACGGTCGGCATTGTAGGATATGGCGACATTGGCCGCGCCGTGGCCACCCGCGTCCGTTCCATGGGAATGCAGGTGCTGGCCGTGAAGCGCCGCGGCCCCTCCGTATATAACCTCGACCCGTTAGTCAGCCGGATCTTCAGCCCTGCTCAACTGATGGAGATGATTCCGGCATGCGATTACGTCGTGGCGTCCGCGCCGCTCACAGCGGAAACGCGCGGGATGATCGGCGCTGCGGCGTTCGCCGCCATGAAGCCCTCCGCCGTGGTGATCAACATCGGCCGCGGCCCGGTAGTCGACGAGACCGCCATGGTGCAAGCTCTCGCCTCCGGCATGATCAAGGGAGCGGCTCTCGATGTCTTCGACCGGGAACCCCTGCCGCCGGGCCACCCCTTTTACTCCTTGCCGAACGTCCTGCTCTCCCCTCACTGCGCGGACCACACGCCGGACTGGATGGACAAGGCGATGCGCTTCTTCCTCGAGCAGTTCGAGCGCTTTCGCAACGGCGTGCCGCTTCAGAATGTCGTGGAAAAGCACCTCGGCTACTGAGCTTCCAGCAGCACCTTGAGTGTGCCTCGCGAGGCGGCACACTCGAAACCGCGAGCGGCATCGCGCAAGGGGAACCGCGCGGCGATCAGTTCCTCCACCGGGATCAGGCCGTGCTCGAGCAGAGGCAGCGCGGCTTCAAAGCGGCCGCACCGCGAGCCCACCAGAGTAATCTCGTTGACGATAATCGGAGCCGTGTCGACTCCTACCACGCCATGTACGGTGGATTTCAGAATTAAGGTGCCGCGCGGCCGCGTCATGGCTACGGCCGCCCGCATTCCTTCCGCGCTGCCGGTAGCGTCGACGACCCAGCCGTAGGCCGCCGTCGGAAGCGGGCCTTCCGCTATCTCGGTGGCCACCCCGGCCCTCGCGGCGATCCGCAGTTTCTCCATATGGCGGCCGAACTGGTGCACCCGGAGCCCCCTGGCCTCGAGCACCATCGCGATCAACAGGCCGAGCTTCCCATCGCCCAGGACGGCCACGGAATCGCCGCAGGGAATCGAGACCTGTTCCAGGATCTCGCACGCCGCGGCCAGCGGTTCGACGAATACCGCCCGATCCAGGGGAATCGCATCCGGCAGCACGTGGAGGTTCCGCTCGGGCAGCGTCAGGTACTCGGCGAAGGCGCCGGGGTGTTTCACGATGCCGAGCACGGTGCGCCGCGGGCAGTGCCGTCCGAGTCCGCGCCGGCACCAGTCGCAGTCCCCGCAGGCCAGGTTGATTTCCCCCACGACGCGCTTGCCGACCAGCTCCCGAGTCCCGGCTTCGACCACTTCGCCCACGAACTCGTGCCCGGGGATCCCCTCGAAACCGTAGTAGCCCCTCTGCAGTTCCAGATCGGTGTTGCAGATTCCGGCGGCCAGCAGGCGCAGCAGGGCGTACCCTTCGGGCCGCCGCGGCATGGCGGTCTCCCGCGCCGTCACCACGCCGTGTTCCAGGTGGATGGCCAGCATCCCCCTATAATAGAACTTCATGTCCGCGGAGCTTGCCTGTTTCGAGGAACGGTGCCGCGCCCGTTTCCCGATCACCGAATTGATCTACAACTGCCCCCGATGCGGGGGGCTGCTGGAGGCGGTGTACGATCCGCCGGAACGGCCGGCCGCCGAGTGGAAGCGGCTGTGGCGCGAGCGGCGTATGTCGAACGCGCCGCTAGACCAGAGCGGCGTGTGGCGGTATCGCGAGTTTATCGCTTTTCTCGACAGCTACGACCATGTCGTGACCCTGCGGGAGGGCAATACTCCGCTGCTGGACGCCCCGGCCGCTGCGCGCTATGGCGGACTCGACCGCCTGACCTTCAAGCACCAGGGCTTCAACCCGACCGGGTCGTTCAAAGACAACGGCATGACCTGCGGGGCCGCACAGGCGTTGCGCCTCGGGTGCAAACGGGTGGCCTGCGTCTCTACCGGCAATACCTCCGCTTCGATGGCGGCCTACGCCAGCGCCGCAGGGTTGCAGCCGGTCATCTTCATTCCCAACGGGAACATCTCCTACGGAAAACTGGCCCAGGCCCTGGAATACGGCGCCCGCACCCTCCAGGTGGAAGCCAATTTCGACCAGATCCTGGCGCTCGTCCGGCAAGTCGCCGAGAAACTGGGCATCTACCTGCTGAATTCGATCAACCCGTTCCGCATCGAAGGGCAGAAAACCATCATGGTGGAGTTGATGGATCAGCGCGACTGGAGCGTTCCGGATTGGGTCGTGCTGCCCGGCGGGAATCTCGGGAACACCTCGGCATTCGGCAAGGCCCTGCGCGAAATGAAGGAGTGGGGATTGATCTCCCGCCTGCCGCGCCTGGCCGTGATTCAGGCCGAAGGAGCAGCGCCGTTTTACGCATTGACGCACGGCACGGACCGCTCCCGGCTGCAGCCTGTGGAGCATCCCGAAACCCTCGCCACCGCCATCAAGATTGGAGATCCCGTGTCCTGGCCGAAGGCGCTCCACGAAGTATGCGCTTCCAATGGGGTCGTGGGAAAGGTCAGTGAGCAGGAGATTGCCGACGCCAAAGCCATCATCGGCCGTTGCGGGATTGGTTGTGAGCCCGCCTCCGCCGCAACCCTGGCCGGCATCCGAAATCTCGTCGCGGAGGGCGTCATGAAATCCGACGACGACGTAGTGGCCGTACTAACCGGAAACCTTTTGAAAGACCCCGATTACATCTATCGATATCACACAGGGGTACTACGGGATTCACCGGGCAATTTGATTAGCTCTAAGTACGGTAATCACCCTACTGTCACTGCCAATGATATCCAGCAGATTATTGATTTATTAGCTAGTTGATATCTGGTACCCTCCTTTGAGGGTAAGACCCTGTCCTACAAATTAGCGTAGGGTGTTCCTTGTAATTTCTATTGTCTAATCTTAGACCTTCTGGTACATGTGTACTATGTTGTGTGTGAAGAAACCGACGGCTCGGGCAAACGCGACACAGGGGCTGCGTAAGGAATTGGAGTTTCTTTACGCGCGACGGTCGGCAATCGACGCCCTCATTGAATCACTGGAGAGCTACAACCGGTCTCGCGCGAGAGTTCTGACCGAACTGCGGAAGCGCAAGACCGCCTAATTTCCCGTGAGTGCCCTTACCCGTAAGGCCAGATCGTTCTCGGAGAGAACGCCGGGGTGGTACATCCGGACGACTCCCGATTTATCGATCAACACCAGGGTCGGCGTCGTGCTCGCGCCGTAGGTGCCGAAGTTGGCGGCGCTCAGCGGCACCGGTATGGAACTCAGTTCCGGATAATACTGCCGGCGTACCTGTCCGATGTACGCATTTTCCTCCGCCGGAGCGGCATCCTTTCCCCCAGCCACGTAACCGTAGCGCCGGGTGGGCGCAAGCACCACGAGTCCCTTTGGACCGTAAGTCCGCAGAATGGAGGCGATTACCGGCCCTTCGGCCTTACAGTCCGAGCACCAGTGCGCCCAGAAAAAGAGCAATACCGGATGTCCCCGCAGCGAAGCAGCCGGAGGCGGCTTCGGACCCAGCCAGGCGCGTGTCTCGAGCGGCGGCGCGGGCTTTCCTTCCAGGCTCAACAGGTTGATGTTCTTCTGAATGCGTTCGTGAAGGGACGTGGCGCCGAACTTCGTCATCTGCTCGCGCAGGTAGCTCACCGCTTCGCCGCGGCCCTCTCGGGCTGCCAGCACCGCCGCCTCGACCTCAATGGACGCGCCCAGCGCGGTGGGCAGCCAGGGGTCGTCATCCAGTTTGCGGGTCGTCAGAAACTCCAGCGTGGCCTGACGGGCCCGCTCCGCATAATCGGTGGCGTCGTCGTACCTGCGGGCGGCCAGCGCCCCCCGCGCGATCCAGGAATAGGCGGCCGCCAGTTCCGGCGTGGACCCGGAGGCTGCCCGATAGGCCTGCACTGTCCGCTCGGCCGCCGGCAGATCGTGCTGGTTGAGAAGACCGATCACGTCGTTGACCAGCGAAAGGTAAGCGAGGAAGAGCGGCAGTATCATTCTTCGGCCAGGGCCAGCTTGCGGATGCGCCGGTAGAACTTCCGGTGGCATGCGCGGCACCGGAAGGGGCC
The DNA here is from genome assembly GCA_963778675.1 of Bryobacterales bacterium. GTDB lineage: Bacteria > Acidobacteriota > Terriglobia > Bryobacterales > Bryobacteraceae > CAWCDJ01. Next base: position 1,158,063 of record CAVZVI010000010.1, on the reverse strand, counting down.
GCGAAACGCAGCCCACGCGAGGCGATCGATCAGGTTGTCGATCGGCAGCCGGAAGACGTCCGCCCGCCCGCACCCCGGGCACCGGATACTGCCGATTGGCTCAAAGTCTTCTGGTTGCGCGTAGTAGGCCACTCGCTGCATCCACTATACAATGGAATGGCTCCTGCCTTCGCGGCCCGGAAGGAGAGGCTTTCCATTGATAACGACCGATCCAATGAGCGTTTTGCGTCCCGAACTCGAGCGGCAGTTTCGAGGCTTATCTTCCGACACGCAACTGGTCGCCCGCGCACTCGAATTCGTCGGGGAATGGCTCTCCGCGCCACTCTATGGTTCCCAAGCCCTGGCGATCCGCGAGCACCTCCGCCACGGCCAGTTCGCGTTGCTGCTCGATTCTTTTTACCAGTTGGTCCCTTTCGGTACCGGCGGGCGCCGGGGCCGGGTCGGGTTCGGCCCCAACCGCATCAACCGCATCACCGTTTCGATGTCGGTGCAGGGCCACTGTAATTACCTCCGGGCGACGGGCGCGGCGGAACGGGGGCACCGAATCGTCGTGGCCTTCGACACGCGCCAGTTCGCCGACATCGCCGGAACCTACTCGTTCCTCGGATCGGACAACCCCCTGCTCGGGCTGACTTCGCGCGATCTGGCGCGTCTGGCCTGCGAGATCTACGCGGCCAACGGCTTCGAGGTATTCGTAGCCGGCTTGAACGCGGAGCGCGAGTATCTCTCGACGCCGGAGCTCTCCTTCGCCATCCGCCACCTGGAGGCGCTCGGGGGCATGAACGTCAGCGCCTCCCACAATCATCCCGACGATAACGGGTTCAAGTTCTTCAACCGGCAGGGCGCCCAGGATGTGCCGCCGACCGACCAGGAGATGGCGTCTTTCATGAGCGAGGTGTCGGATATTCGCCGCACGCCGTTTGAAGACGCGCGGGCCGGCGGGCTTATCCGGCCGCTCCCGGCCGGCCTGCATGCCGCGTATCTCGAAACCAACCTGGCGCTGCGGAGCAAACCCGCCCTGCCGCTGACCGTGGTCTACACGCCGCTTTGCGGAACGGGCGACGGCAGCGTGGGCGACGTGCTGCGGGCGGCCGGATACGACGTGCAGCTCTACCCGCCGCACAGCACGTATGACGGCACGTTCGCCGCCGTGCCGCTGCGCCTTCCGAACCCGGAAGTGCCTGCGGCAGCCTCCCCCGCCCTGCCCTTTGCCAGCGAACGGAACGCCGACCTCGTTCTCGCGACCGATCCGGACGCCGACCGGCTCGGGGTCTATGCCCGGGATGCCACGGGCGGCTGGCGCTACCTGAACGGGAACGAAATCGCCGCCCTGCTGGCCTACTACCTGTGCCTCGACGCGGAACTCGGGCCGCGGCGCTCCGGGCTGCTGATCAAGACGATGGTCACCACGCGGACGATCCGCCGGATCGCCGAACGGGCCGGATGCCGGATCGTGGGCGACCTGCTGGTGGGCTTCAAATATATCGCCCACGTCCTCGACTGCCTGGAGCGGGATGGCCGCTACGAGGATGTCTGCGCCGTGCCTTCGGACCTGATCATGGCGGGTGAAGAGAGCCACGGCGTGCTGCTGACGCCGGCCATCCGCGACAAGGATGCCGCCGGGGGAGCCCTGGTGCTGTGTGAGCTGGTGGCGCAGCTACGCGCCCGCGGCCGGCAGCTTTCCGACTACGTGGACGCCCTTGCACTCGAGTGCGGAAGCCATCAGAATGCGGCGCGCAGCATGGTCATGAAGGGCATCCGCGGCGCGGCGCTGCTGGCGGAGATGATGCGCTCCTTGCGCGAGCGGCCGCCGGCCGGGTTGGGCGGTATGCCCGTCCTGCGGGCGCGCGACCTGCTGTCTCCCGAATTCGGCCCCCTGCGCAGCGACACGGAGCGGCTCTCCCGGAACTTCCTGGTCTACGACCTGGAGGCGGCGCAGATCGTGGTGCGACCCTCCGGAACCGAACCCAAGGCTAAGGTCTACGTGGACATGGAAGGCGCCAAGGTGCCGGACGCGGCGGCCGGGCTGGCCGCGCGGGTTGCCACCGAATGCATCGAGCGGGTCGGATACCATCTCTCGCCCAGCGCCGCCCTGCTGCCCGACCACATCGATCTCGATCTCAAAGCGGCCTTCGATACGACCTTTCGCGCCGACCTCATCGCCGCCGCCGACAGCCTCAATTCGCTCGCGCCCGAAGAGCAGCTCGCCTGGCTGCGCCGCCGGCTCTCGCCTTACGGATCGGGTTCGGACCCGCTGGCATCGGCTGGTCCGGCGGTGGCCCACCTGGTTCAAACGCTGAGCAGCGAAGGCGTGGATCTGCAGGGGCTGACCTCGACCGTTCCCTCCTGACGGACGCAGCGACCAAAAGCCACAGCATTTTCCAAGAGGGCCGTCCGGATTGTACACTTGTCGAGGTGGCCGGCGAGGCCGGTCTTCGTGAGAGGGGAACTTGGGAATGCGAAACGGGATTGCTGTAGCCGCGCTGCTACTGGCTCCGCTGGCGGGCTTCGGGCAAACGGCGCCGGGAGCGAGAGAGACCTTTCTGAGAGTCTGCGGCGGCTGCCACTCGGTCGAGACCGTCACTTCACAGCGGCGCACCCGCGCACAGTGGCAGGAGAGCATCAATCAGATGATCACCCGGGGTGCGAAGGCCAGTGACCAGGAGTTTTCGGCCATCCTGGACTACCTGGCGGCGGATTACAGCCCGTCATCGCCCGGCGGGCGTGGCGCAGCGCCGGGCGGCGGCCGGGGACGCGGCGCGGCCTTCTCCCCGGGACCCGCCGACAAGCAGGTGATCGACGAAGCCGCCGCCCTCCGCGGCCGCAAGGTCTACGCCGCGGAGTGCATCACCTGCCACGGCACGCATGCCCGCGGCTCGGAACGCGGAGCCGACCTGGTTCGCTCGGAAGTCGTTCTCCACGACCGCTACGGCAGCGCGATCGGGCCGTTCCTCCGGAAAGGCCATCCTACCCAGACGACTCCAGCAGACCAGCTCACCGAGGCGCAGATTGTGGATCTGTCTCACACCCTGCACCAGGAGGTCTACAATACCCTCCGCGCCGCTCTTCAGATCCAGAACGTGCTTACCGGCGACCCCAAGGCCGGCGACGCCTACTTCCACGGCGCAGGCCGCTGCTCGACGTGCCACTCGCCGGAAGGCGATCTCGCGCACATCGCTTCGCGCATGGACCCGCCCGCGCTGCAGCAGCGCTTCCTCTTTCCGGGCGGGCGGGGCGGAGGACGCGGGCGGGGACGCGGCGCCCCGGCGGCAACTCCGGTGACGGTTACGGTCACGCCCCCATCGGGCGCGGCCATCACCGGCACCCTGGTGCATCTCGACGACTTCAACGTCTCACTCCGCAACAGCGCCGGCGACTATCTCTCGTTCAAGCGCACGCCCGCTCTCAAGGTCGTCACGCACGACCCCGCGGAGATGCACCATGAGCTGCTCGATCGCTACACCGATCGGAACATCCACGATATCGTCGCGTACCTGGAGACCCTGAAATGAAGGTCCTCGGCACACTCCTGATGGCATCCGCCGCCCTGCTGGCGCAAGGGGGGCTCAACCCGGCCAAACTCGGCGCGCCACCCACCGACACCTGGCCGACCTATAACGGCGACTACTCCGGGCGGCGCTACAGCCCGCTTTCCAAGATCAACCAGTCGAATATCAACTCACTGTCGCTGGCGTGGGTCTACCGCGCCAACGGGGCGCTGGGCGGAGGGGGCGGTTTCGGCGGACGCATCTCCTCAACGCCCGTCCAGGTGAACGGCGTGCTGTATTTCACGATGCCGGACCACGTATGGGCGGTGGATGCGCGCACCGGCCGCGAAGTTTGGCACTACCAATGGACCTCGCACGGAGGCGACCACATCGGCAACCGGGGCGCCGCCGTCTACGGCAACTGGCTGTATTTCGAAACGCCCGATTGCCACCTGGTATCGCTCGACCTGAAAGACGGCAAGGAGCGCTGGCACACGACGATCTGCGATCTCGACCAGTATTACTTTGGCTCGATGTCGCCTCTGGTCATCAAGAACCACATCGTCACGGGCGTGAGCGGCGACGACCTCGACAGGCCGGGCTACATCGAGTCCCACGATCCGGAGACGGGCGACTTGCAATGGCGCTGGTACACCGTGCCGCAGAAGATGGGCGACCCCGGCTCGGAAAGCTGGCCGAGCTTGGAGGCCATGCGGCACGGCGGCGGCATGACGTGGCTCACTCCGACGTACGACCCCGAGCTGAACATGATGTACGTGCCCACCGGCAATCCGCAGCCGGTGATCGCGGGGAAGGCACGCCCCGGCGCGAATCTCTTCACCGCGTCGATTGTCGCGCTCAATCCCGATACCGGCAAAATGCAGTGGTACTTCCAGAGTTCCCCGCACGACACGCACGATTGGGACGCCACGCAGACACCCGTGCTGTTCGACGGCGAGATCGGCGGCCAGAAGCGGAAGCTCGTGGCACAGGCCAGCCGCAACGGCTATTTCTTCGTTCTCGACCGCGTCACCGGGAAGAACCTCGTAAGCACGCCGTACGTCAAGATCAACTGGTCGAAGGGCGTCGATGCGAAGGGCTCGCCGATTCCCAACCCGGAAAAGCAGCCGCAGCTCGACGGAGCGCTGGTGTCGCCGAACCAGGGCGGAGCCACCAACTGGCCTCCCCCGACCTTCGATCCCGAAACCGGCCTGTTCTACGTGAGCGCATCGCGCGCCTTCAGCGTGTACTACATCTACGATCCGAGCCCCAAGCCGGAAGGCTGGGGCGGCAACGACCGCGGCGGATGGAGCGAATCGATGATCGAGGCGCTCGATTACAAAACCGGCAAGGTCAAGTGGAGCCACAAGTGGGAAGAGGGGGGCCGTTCCGGCCTCCTGTCGACCGCCGGCAAGCTCCTCTTCGCCGGCGACGGATCCGGCAACCTCGTCGCGCTCGACCCCGCCACCGGCAATCCGCTCTGGCACGCGAATCTCGGCAACTCGGTGACCAACGGCCCGATCACCTATGAACTCGACGGCACGCAGTATTTGGTGGTTGCCGCCGGAGATACGCTGTTCGGCTTCGTGATGCTCCGGTAACTCAGCCGCGGTGATATATGCCTTATCTTGTGAATTGCTTTCGATCCGGAATGCCCGTAATCGCGGCGCTGTGGGCGAGCGTCTCTCTCCTCTCCGGGCAGACGCCCGACGCCGCACAGGTCGAACGGGGCGGCGGGCTGTTCCTCCAGCAGTGCAGCTTTTGTCACGGACGCGATGCCGGAGGCGGTGAGGACGGGCCCGACCTGACTCGGTCCAAGCTCGTCGCAGAGGATGCCGGCGGCGACAAGATCGCTCCGGTGATCCGCAACGGCCGCCTGGAGCATGGCATGCCGCGCTTCAACCTCTCGGATTCGGAAATCGCCGGCCTGGTCGCGTTTATCCACGCGCAAAAGATCAAAGCGGAGTCCCAGAAGGGCGGCCGCCGCGGGGTCGACGCCGCCGATCTGCAAACCGGCAACGTGGAGGCCGGCAAGCAGTATTTCAACGGCGCCGGAAGGTGTGCGTCCTGCCACTCGCCCACCGGCGATCTTTCCGGCGTCGCCAGCCGCTTCGAAGGACTGAAACTCGAAGAGCGCATGCTCTACCCCCGCGGCGCCAAAGCCAAAGTCACGGTTACCCTCAACTCCGGCCAGAGTCTCTCCGGCGAGCTCGCCTATCTCGACGAGTTTACCGTGGCGATGCGCGACGCCTCGGGCCGCTACCGCTCCTGGCGCGCCGGTGACGTGAAGTATACGGTGGATGCGCCCGCCGAAGCGCACGCGGAACTATTGGCGAAATACACCGACGAGGACATTCACAACCTCATGGCGTACCTGCAGACCCTGCGATGACCGGAAAGGCATATCCCATGAAGCTTGCTTCCATCTTCGTTCTCGCGGTCTCGTGCCCGCTTTTCGCACAAGGCGTGGACCCGTCGATGCTCCTGAATCCACCCGCGTCCGCGTGGCCGGGGTATCACGGCGATTATTCCGGCCGCCGGCATAGCGCGCTCGCTCAGATCACCCCCGGGAATGTCGGCCGGATGGGCCTGGCGTGGGCGTTCCAGACCGGCCAGGCCGGCCAACTGAAGTGCTCCCCGCTGCTGGTGGACGGCATCCTCTACATCACCGTGCCTAACAACGTCTGGGCCGTCGATGCCCGCTCCGGTCACCAGATCTGGCACTACACCTATCCACCCAACAAGGGGTTCCATATCGGCTCGCGGGGCGTCTCGATGTACAAGGACTGGCTCTTCTTCATGACTCCCGACGCTCACCTGATCTCGCTCAACGCGAATGACGGCACCGTGCGCTGGGACATCGCAGTGGCCGATTCAGCGAAAGGTTACTGGACCACCATGTCGCCGCTCATCGTGCGCAACCACGTGATTGTCGGCGTCTCCGGCGATTTCGATAACCTGACCGGCTTCCTGAAATCCATCGATCCCGAAACCGGCAAGACGCAGTGGAGGTGGGACAGCACCCCGCCCCCCGGCACCCCCAACGCCACCACCGGCGGCATGACCTGGATGACCGGCACCTACGACCCCGCACTGAATCTCATCTATTGGGGGACAGGCAACCCAACCCCCGTGCTTACCGGCAAAACGCGTCCCGGCGACGATCTTTATACCTGCAGCATCGTGGCCCTCAACCCCGATACCGGCAAACTGGCCTGGGCTTTTCAACCCTCGCCGCACGACACGCACGACTGGGACGCCGTAGAAATCCCGGTGCTGGTCGACGCCGATTTCGGCGGCAAGCCCCGCAAGATGCTGATGCAGACTTCGCGCAACGGCTATTTCTTCGTCCTCGACCGCACGAACGGACAGAGCCTGCTCACCACCACCTTCGGGCCGGTGAACTGGAGCCTGGGAGTCGATAAGAAGGGCCAGCCCATTCCCAATCCCGACAAAGAGCCGGCTCCCGACGGCCGTCTCATCGCGCCCGATGAGGGCGGCCTCACCAACTACCGCTCCCCGAGTTTCGATCCCAAGACCGGCCTCTTCCTGGTTGATGCCCACCCTGCCTATGGCATTTATTTCGCCAAGCCTGCCGACGGCTCGTTCGGTTGGGCCGGCGCCGATTACGGCGTCTGGGGCAAAGGCGTGCTCGAAGCCATCGACTACCAGACCGGCAAAATCCGCTGGACTCACGATCTCGGCCCGGGCGGAGCCGGCGCGGGGGTGCTGACCACCGATTCCGGCCTGACCTTCACCGGCGATGCCCACGGCAACGTGCTCGCCCTCCGCACCGCCGACGGCAAGACGCTGTGGCACACCGGCACCGGCATCTCCATGCAGAGCTCCCCGATCACCTACGAGTTGGACGGCCGCCAGTACGTGGTTACCAGTTCCGGCGGCGTGCTGTTCGCGTGGGCGCTGCCGGAAGAATCCGAAAACCGTTTCTGATAGTTTGGACTTTGGACTTCATCGCGATGTGCAGAAGTATCAAACCCCTGTTCAACTTCGATCCGCCGGTCACCGAGGAAGAGGTCCGAGCGGCTTCGCTTCAATTCGTGAGGAAGATCAGCGGTTTTCATAGACCCTCGAAAGCCAACGAAACAGCGTTCCTGGAGGCGGTAAACCAGATCTCCGGCGTGGCCACGCGTTTCCTGAGTTCTCTCGAGACCGCCGCCCCGCCGAAGAACCGGGAAGAAGAGGCAGCCAAGGCAAGGGCTCGCGCCGCCGGGAGACTCCGCGCCTGAGCCGGCCGGCGCTTCCGGAGCCACTTCCCTTCGTTGGTGCCTCAGGCGCTCTTCGTGTATTCTGAATTCACCGCGAGATAAAGGAGGACCTATGCGTCTGATACTCGCTTTTTGCGCCCTGGCGGCCGTCGCCGCCGCGGCGGACGAACCGCTGCTGCTGCAGAAACCAACGCTGAGCAAAACCCATATCGTGTTTGTCTACGCGGGCGATCTCTGGAGCGTGCCGCGGGAAGGCGGCGACGCAGTGCGCCTCACCAGCGGACCCGGGGTGGAAAGCGACCCGGCATTTTCGCCCGACGGGACGCGCATCGCTTTCACCGGGGAGTACGACGGCAACGTGGACGTTTTCGTGATTCCCGCTTCGGGCGGAGTGCCGAAGAGACTCACCTGGCACCCGGCGGCCGATCGCGTGATAGGCTGGACGCCGGACGGCAAGCGCATCATCTTCGGCTCTGCCCGAACCGCGTATTCGCGCTTCGGCGAGATGTTCAGCGTTCCCGCCGACGGAGGGGTTGAGGAAAAGCTGCCGCTCCCCTCCGGGTACCAGGCGTCGATGTCGGCCGACGGGCAGTCGATCGCTTACGAGCCCATTGGCAGGGCGTTCCTGATGTGGAAGGGATATCGCGGCGGCCAGACCGCGCGCATCTGGCTGGCACGGCTCTCCGACAGCAGCGTGACCAAGGTACCGCGCACGAATTCCAACGACTTCAACCCCATGTGGGCCGGAGACCGGGTTTACTTCCTTTCGGACCGCAACGGCCCGGTGACGCTCTTCTCCTACGACACGAAGACCAGGGCGGTGCGCGAAGCGATCCCGAACCAGGGCCTGGACCTGAAATCCGCTTCGCTGGGACCGGATGGAATTGTCTACGAACAGTTCGGCGGCATTTTTCTGTACGACTTGAAATCCGGCAGGACTAAGCCCGTTCCGATTCGAGTGCAGGGCGATTTCCCCGAACTGCGTGCCAGGTTCGTCAACGTCGGGCGGCGGCTCAGTTCGGCGGCGGTGTCCCCCAGCGGCGCTCGCGCCGTATTTGCGGCCCGCGGCGACATCATCACCGTGCCCGCCGAGAAGGGCGACCCGCGCAACCTGACCAATTCGCCGGGAGTGATGGAACGCGACCCGCAGTGGTCGCCGGACGGCAGAACCGTCGCTTATCTTTCGGATGAATCCGGCGAGTACGCGCTCCATCTCCTACCCCAAAACGGCGAGGGCGCAGTGACGAAAATCGAGTTGAAACCGGGCTTCTACCGCTCGCCGCGGTTTTCCCCGGACAGCAAGAAGATTCGCTCATGGTCGACAGCTTTCTGCGGCTCTGGTATGTGGACCTCGAGACGAAGAAGCAGGTCGAGGTGGACCAGGACACTTACCAGATGCGTGACGGCGACATTGCGGGCGCGTGGTCTCCGGACAGCAAATGGCTGGCCTATTCGAAGGTGTTGCCGAATGACCTGAGCGCCATCCACCTTTATTCGCTCGCGGACGGGAAAGCCACGCAGGTGACCGACGGCATGAGCGACGCCGCGAACCCCGTGTTCGACAAAGACGGCAAGTATCTGTACTTCACGGCAAGCACGAACGCCGGGGAAAGCCTGGCGCTCGATATCCATGCTACGGCGCGCACCTCGACCAGTTCGATCTACCTGGTTGTCCTGGACAAGACGCAGCCTTCTCCGTTCGCGCCGGAGAGCGATGAGGAGAAGCCGGCAGACGAGAAAAAGCCCGACGCTGCGAACGGGCCCAAGCCGGCCGAGCCCGCGAAGCCGAAACCGGGAGCCGCGGAGGTCAAGATCGACCTCGACGGGATCGATCAGCGCATCCTTTCCGTGCCCATGCCGCCGCGGCGGTACGCATCGCTCCAGGTCGGCAAGGCGGGAACGCTGCTGGCGCTCGAGATTCCCGCCCAAGTCGAAGGTGGTGCTGCAGGGGGGCCGCGGCTGGCCGTTCACCGGTACGACCTCAAGACCCGGAAAAGCGACGTGCCGCTCGCCGGTGTCAGCGCGTTCCAGATGTCGTTTGGCGGCGAGAAAGCGCTCTATCGTCAGGGAGAGAACTGGATCATCGCGGCCTTGCGGCCCATGGCTAACGGTCCCGGCGCACCGGCCGGAGCAATGCCCCCGTCCGGCGGCGCGGCCCAGGGCACACTCAAGACCAGCGGCATCGAGGTGCGGGTCGATCCCGTCCAGGAATGGAAGCAGATGTACCGGGAAGCGTGGCGGATCGAACGCGATTGGTTTTACGACCGAAACGCTCATGGCCTCGACCTGAAGGCAGCCGAGAAGAAGTACGAGCCTTATCTGCGCAACATCGCTTCCCGAAACGATCTCACTTACCTGTTTCAGGAGATGCTGGGCAACCTGGTGGTGAGCCACATGGGAACCGGCGGCGGCGATACGCCCGAGGTCAAGCACGTTCAGACGGGATTGCTGGGCGCGGACTACGAAGTTGCCGGCGGCAGGTACCGCTTCAGCCGCATCTATAGCGGCGAGAATTGGAACCCACAACTTCGCGCGCCGCTCACCCAGCCCGGAGTGAACGTGAAAGCGGGCGAATACCTGCTGGCGGTCAACGGCCGCGAGGTGCGTCCTCCGGAAAACGTCTACAGCTTCTTTGAAGGGCTGGCGGATAAGTCGGTGGTGCTGCGGGTGGGCCCGGACGCGAGCGGCGCCGGGTCGCGCGAGGTAACCGTCGTCCCCGTGGCAGACGAGGGCCGCCTGCGGAACCTGGCCTGGATTGACGAGAACCGCCGCGAAGTCGATCGGATGACCGGCGGCAGGGTGGCCTACATCTACATGCCCGACACGGCCAACGGAGGGCTGGCCGCGTTCAACCGCTACTTCTACGCGCAGATCGGAAAGCAGGCCGCGATCGTGGACGAGCGCTTCAACGGCGGCGGTCTGCTGGCCACCGACATCGCGGAGATCCTCAACCGCAAACCGCTCAGCGCCGCGGCCAACCGGGTGGGAAAGGACCTGGTGCAGCCGCAGGGAATCTTCGGGCCGAAGGTGATGATTATCAACGAACGTGCCGGTTCAGGCGGGGACGCCATGCCCTGGTACTTCAAGCGCGCGGGGGTGGGCAAGCTGATCGGAACGCGCACCTGGGGCGGACTGGTCGGAATGGCCGGGGCGCCCGCGCTGATGGACGGAGGATTCGTGGCTGCGCCCAGTTCCGGCATCTACAACCCGCTCACGGGTGAGTGGGAGGTAGAGAACATCGGCGTGGCTCCGGATATCGAAGTGGAGCAGGACCCGGCCCTGGTCCGAAAAGGCCGCGATCCGCAACTCGAGAAGGCGGTCGAGGTGGCGTTGGAAGAACTCAAGAAAAACCCACCGCCGGTTCTCCGGCGTCCGGCTTTTCCGAATCACCACCGCCCGGCGGCGCAATAGACGAAAGCGGCACCGGGCGCGACGCCCCGTCATGCCGTGTTGTATCGTGGGGCTATGCCCGCAAGGGGCGCGAAAACTATGATGAAGCGCCGTCATTTCCTCGAAAGTCTCCTCGCGGCAGGGGCTCTCCGCACGTTCGATGCGGCCTCGTTTGCCGCGCCGCAGGACCAGGGTCCCGCAGTTCCCGATCCCGCCGTGAAGCGGGTGCTGGTGATGTTCAAGTGCCACCTCGACGTGGGTTTCGTTGATACCCAGGCCAACGTGATTCGGAAGTACTTCGAGGTGTATTACCCGCAGGCTATCCGCACCGCCTCCACCCTCCGCCAGGCAGGCAAGGACCACTATGTGTGGACGACCGGCTCCTGGCTGCTCTACGAATACCTGGAGCAGGCCGCTCCGGCGGAGCGGAAGCGCATGGAACAGGCGGTGGCCGCCGGAGACATCGCATGGCACGCCATCCCCTTCACCTGGCAAACGGAGCTGATGGACCCCTCGCTGATCTCAGGCGCAATCGGTCTTTCTCACTCGCTCGACCGGCGCTTCGGCCGCACTACGACGGGCTCGCGCATGACGGACGTGCCCGGGCACACCCGCGCACTCGTGACGCCCCTGGTCGAGCACGGAGTCAAACTCCTGAACATCGGCGTGAACTCCGCGAGCACCCCGCCCGATGTGCCCGCGGTCTTCGAGTGGAAGGAGCCGGAGGGACATTCCCTCACGGTCGTGTATCATCCCCACGCGTACGGCGGAATCGTGCGTGTGCCCGGGTCTGACCTGGTGCTGGCGATGGAGATGCGCGACGACAATTCCGGTCCCCACACGCTCGAAGAGATCCACAAAATCTACGCCGGCCTGCGGCGGCAGTTTCCGAATGCAGGGGTGAAAGCCTCTAATCTCTCTGAAATCGCCGACGCCGTGGAGCCGTACCGCGGACACTTTCCGGTTTTCACCGAGGAGATCGGCGATACCTGGATCTATGGAGTTCCCAGCGACCCCCTGAAGGTCGCACGCTACCGCGAACTGGCGCGCCTGCGGAGGGACTGGATCGGGCAGAAGAAACTCGCCGCCGGGGATGCCGCCGACCTTGCCTTTCTGCGCAGTTTCCTCCTCGAGGTGGAGCACACCTGGGGCACCGACACCAAGACCTGGCTCGATTTCGACCACTACACGCCACGCGACCTGGCATCCATGCTGGCGACGCCGAAATACAAGGTTGTGCAGGCAAGCTGGGTGGAGAAGCGCAAGGACCTGTTCGACGGAATCGCCGCGCTGCCGGGTCCGCTGCGTACCGAGGCCTCGGAGCGGATGCGGCGCCTCGTGCCAACGCCGCCCGACACGAAGGGCATGAATCCGATGCGGGAGATTGCCCTCGATGCGCAGCACTTCGTGGTGGCGCTGGACCCGAGGACGGGCGCGATTTCGCGCCTGCGCGACAAGTCCACCGGCCGCGAATGGGCTTCGGCGGAAAATCCGATGGCCTTATTCGGCTACCAGACCCTTTCCAAGGAGGACTACGACCGCTTCTTCGAAGCGTACCTGAAGAGCCACGCGGACTGGGCCCCCAAGGATTTCGGTAAGCCCAACATCGACCGCTTCGGCGCTCAGAGCCGCACCTGGTACCCGGAGCGGGTCGAGGCCTGGCACCAGCAGGATGCGGCCGGGCACCGCATCGTGGCGCGGTTGGCCATAGGCGGCGCCGCCGGCGAAACGGCTGCTCGCGTGGCGTGGCCCCGCCAGATGTACCTCGAGCTCTCCCTGCCCGACGCGCGGCCGGTGCTGGAGATCGCCTTTTCCTGGTTCGGCAAGGTCTCCAATCGCATGCCCGAGGCGCTGTGGCTAACCTTTCAGCCCGCCGCGCCCGATCCGAAAGGATGGATGCTCGACAAGTGCGGAGCCTGGATCTCGCCTTTTGACGTGGTCACAGGCGGAAACCGCGCCATGCACGCCGTTGCCGGGGGCGTCCGCTACCGGGACGCGCACTCGTCGCTCGCGATCGAGACCGTGGATGCGCCGGTGGTCGCGCTCGGCGACCGCACTCCTCTGTGCTTCACCCGGAATCAGCCCGACCTGTCGAAAGGGCTGCACTTCAGCCTGTTCAACAACGGCTGGGGTACCAATTACATTCAGTGGTTCGGGGAAGATATGCGCTTCCGCTTTCGAATCTCGGCGTAGCCGTCGAGCTTCATTCCCGGCTCGCGCAAATCTGTTACCGTGAAGCCGGAGAAGAGAAATGGAGCCGTTCCGGTATCACGTTTTTGTCTGCGACCAGCAGAAGCCCGAAGGGGTGCCGTGCTGCTCGGCGCGAGGTTCGGGCCAGGTCCTGGAGGCCCTGAGGCGCGAAGTCAACGCGCGCGGCCTTGAAGACGAAGTCCAGGTGACGGCGTGCGGTTCGCTGGGCTTGTGTGAGCACGGGCCGAACCTGGTCGTATATCCCGAAGGCGTCTGGTACTCGGGTGTCGCCCCGGCAGACGTACCGGAGATCGTGCGCTCGCACTTTCAGGAGGACATGCCCGTCGAACGCCTGGCGCGCACCGATCCCGCTGCCCTGCACGCGGAGATCGCGAATAACCGCGAAAAGATGTTTGCGGCACGACGCGCCAGGGAAGCCGCCGGCGTCCTGCCGGACGACCTGAATGAGCGCATTCGCGGGTTTCAGGAGAGCCGCACCGTCCTGACTGCGCTGGAACTCGACCTGTTCACGGCCCTGGGGGAGGGCGCCGGCGCGGTGGAAACGGCCGCCCGCCTAAAGACCGACTCGCGCGCCACCGAGATGCTGCTGAACGCGCTGGCGTCCATGGGCCTGCTTGTCAAACGGGGAGGCTCGTTTTACAACTCGCCGGCAGCTGCACGTTACTTCACCGCCGGATCGAGCGACAATGCCCGGCCGGCCTTGCTGCACGCGGCGCACCTTTGGCACCGCTGGTCGACGCTCACCGAGTGCGTGCGGGCCGGCACGTCCGTCACCCAGGCCGAAACAGCCGGCCGCGGCCAGGACTGGACGGAGGCCTTCATCGCCGCCATGCACCGCAACGCCGCGGAACGTGCGCCGCTCGTGGTGCGGGCAGTGGGAGCGGAGAACGTCCGCCGCATGCTGGACGTCGGCGGAGGGTCGGGCGCCTATTCGATAGCATTCGCCGGCTCTAACCCCTCCTTACAGGCCGAAATCCTGGACCTGGGAACCGTAGAGCCCATCGCGCTGCGCCATATCCGGGACGCCGGGTTAGAAGACCGCGTCAAGGTCCGCGCCGGCGATCTGCGTTCCGGCCCGCTCGGCGAAGGATACGACTTGGTGTTTGTCTCCGCCATCTGCCACATGCTCAGTCCCGAGGAGAATCTCGACCTGCTCACCCGCTGCAGGGAGGCCCTCGTACCCGGAGGCCGCACGGTGATTCAGGATTTCATCCTGGAGGGGGACAAGACGGCTCCCCGCTTCGCCGCGCTGTTCGCCCTGAATATGCTGGTGGGGACGCGAGGCGGCAGCAGCTACAGCGAACCGGAGTATGCTGCATGGCTCGGCCAGGCGGGCTTCCGGGAGGTCCGCCGCGTGCGCCTGCCGGGAATCACCGGGCTGATGATTGGGGCGCGGCCGTAATTTCGTTCATCGTCTTCGCTATGCCGGTTCCGGAACGCTGCCGGCGCCAAAGGATTGCAGCGCGAGATAGCTGAGGCCGAAGCGCCGGATGTTGTCCAATTGACGCTCGAATTCGTTCTGGTGCCCTTCTTCGTCGCCGACCAGGCGCTCGAAGAGCTGCTTCGATACGGCGTCGGCATTGGAGCCGCAGGCCTGCGCCGCGGCGTTGTAGTCGCGGGCGCTCTGCTGTTCCATCTCGATCGCCTTGGCGAGTATTGCCGCGGGTTCGGTAATCGTCATGGGAGGAGCCGCTACCGCCATCTGCACATCGCCCTTCAGGAAGAGAACCCGTTCGGCGAGCGCTTCCACGTGTCCCATCTCGGTGATCGCGGTGCGCTTGAACAGCGCCGCCAGGGGCGTGAAGCCCTGATCGTCCAGGTGGAAGTGGAAGTACATGTACTGGTGGACCGCCGCCAGTTCGTCCGCTACGGACTGATTCAGTAATCCAACACTCTTCTCGCTGTTCAAGATAATCACCTCCGATAACTAATTTTAGCCGGACCGCCGGGCGGATGTCCAAAAAGCTGGATCGCCGGCAGTTGACATCGATGACGTTTTTCGAAAATAGTAGGAAGCGCTTGCAGAATTCCCTGTCCCTACCGAAGACGCCGCCCGCGCGCGCCGTCCTTGCAGGAGAAGCGTTGCGGGTCGAGCCGGCATGAAGCCTTCGCCGCGCCGCTGGCTCATGATCTCGCTCGCCTTCTGGGCGACCGTCATCAACTACCTCGACCGTCAGACGCTCTCCGTAGCCGCACCCGTTCTACGCGACCAGTTCCACATGAGCAACGTGGAGTATTCGCGCGTGATCTTCGGATTCATGCTGGCTTATACCATCATGAACGGCGCCTCCGGACCGATCATCGACCGACTGGGCACACGGCTCGGCTACGCGCTGTGCATGGCGTGGTGGTCGCTCGCGGCCTTACTCCACACCTTCGCGCGCGGTGTGTGGAGCCTCGGCATCTTCCGATTCCTGCTGGGCATGGGCGAAGCCGGCAACTGGCCCGCCGCCGTCAAAGTGGTGGCCGAGTGGTTTCCGGAAAGCGAGCGCGCCCTGGCTTGCGGCCTGTTCAACAGCGGCTCGTCTGTCGGCGCCATCCTCGCGCCGCCGATCGTCGCCTTCCTGCTGATCCGTTTCGGCTGGCCCGCCGCGTTTCTGGCCGTCGGCCTCGCCGGCTTCCTCTGGCTGGCGTTCTGGTGGCCGGTCTACCGCACCCCGCACGACGCCGGGCACCTTGCCAGGAAAGAGAAGCCTATACCCGTCTGGACCCTCTTCCGCACCCGCTTCGTCTGGAGCTTCACCCTCGCCAAGGTCTTCATGGACCCCGTCTGGTACTTCTACATTTTCTGGTTTCCCGAATATCTCAAGCGCGCGCGGCATTTCGACCTGGTGCAAATCGGCGAGTTCGCCTGGATCCCTTTCGCCGTGGCCGGACTCGGCAACCTCATCGGCGGATGGCTCTGCGGAGTGCTCCTCCGCCGCGGGTGGTCGGTCACGGCAGCGCGCAAGACTACGGTCACCTTTTTTGCGCTGCTCATGACCTCGGCCATCCCCGCGGTGCTCACCACCGACGTGCGTGTCTCCATCGCGCTCGTTGCGGTCGCGATGCTGGGCTACACCGGGAGCCTCGCCAATATGCTCTCCATGCCGGCCGACGTGTTCCCGAACCACGCCGTCGCTTCGGTCTACGGCTTGGCCAGCATGGGAGCAGGTTTCGGCGGAATGATCTTCACCCTCATTACCGGCTGGGTGGTGGACCACTACTCCTACACGCCGGTCTTCATCGGGTTCGGACTGCTGCCGCTGGTCTGCGCGTCTCTGCTATGGGCGCTGATCGGCCCGCTGCACCGAGCTACTGCTTGATGATCGTGCCGTCGGGCCGCCGGATCTCGCCCCAGCCGCCGTTCAGTTGCTGGTGGCCGCCCCGCTCCCCGAATCCGAACGGATATTTTGCGGCGGCTTTTTCATCCACCTCGATGCCCCACCCCGGCGTATCGTTCGGATACAGATACCCGTTCTTCATCACCGGGCACCCGTGGAACACCTCCTGCACACGTTCGTTGAAGGGCGAGTATTCCTGAATGCCGAAGTTGTAGCAGGTTACGTCCAGCGTGACGTTGGCCATGTGGCCGATCGGCGAAACGTCGCCCGGCCCGTGCCACGCGGTGCGCACGCCGAACAGTTCGCCCATGGCCGCGATCTTGCGGCACGGCGTGAACCCTCCGGCCTCGGTCACATGGATGCGGATGTAATCGATCAGGCGCTCCTGAATCAGAGGCGTCCATTCGTGCGGGCTGTTGAACAGTTCGCCCATCGCGATCGGTGTGGCGCACTGCTGGCGGATCTGCCGGAAGTACGCGATGTCCTCGGGCGAAAGCGGGTCCTCCAAAAAGAAGAGCCGGAAGGGCTCCACCGCCTTGGCGAACTGTACCGCCTGGTTCGGGGTGTAGCGCTCGTGCATGTCGTGCAAAAGTCCTACTTCGTCGCCCAGTTGCTTGCGCGCTTCTTCAATCAGCTTCAGCGAATAGCGGAACTGCGCGGCCGAATCGAAAACCGGCCCCTCGTGCAGCGCCTGGATTTGCCCGGTGCCGCCGCCCGAGCCATAGCTCGCCATGCCGGGCACGCCCACCTGCACGCGCACGTTGCGGAATCCCTGGGCCATCAGCCGCTTTGCCGATTCGATGCATCGTGGAATGTCCGGCCCGGCGGCATGGCTGTAGCAGTCCGCCGCCTCGCGGCACTTCCCGCCCACCAGTTCGTAAACCGGCATGCCCGCCTGGCGGCCTTTGATATCCCAGAGCGCCTGGTCCACGCCGCTGATCGCATTGTTCAGCACCGGACCGTTGCGCCAGTAGGAACTGTCATAGCAAGCCTGCCAGGTGTCTTCGATGCGGTCGGCCGGCTTACCGATGAGGAAAGGCTTCAGGTATCGTGTCACCGCTTCGTTTACCAAATCGGCGCGCTGTGTGAATGTGCCGCAGCCATAGCCGTAGAGGCCATCCTGGTCGGTCACGATCTTGACCACTGTGAGCCGCAGCCCCGCGGGCGCTGTGGCGATCACTTGAACGTCTTTGATCTTGGGAGAGGGCATGCCGCGCGTGGCTTGTGCTGCCTGCGCGCTGGCCTGTTCGCGAAAGGTTGTGAGGGCGGCAGCGCCGCCGAGTGCTTTCAAAAGGGTCCGGCGTTTCATCGCCTGTAACTATACCCCACTTCAGGTGCACAATGAAGCTATGCACCGTTCGATCCCGGCGGGTTTGGCGGCCATGGCTCTTGGCGCGCTCCTGCTCATCCCTGCCGCTTCCCAGCCTCCGCAGGCGAAGCGCAAGAGGCTCCTCGCCTGGGGAGACACTCTCACCGCCTATCAGCACGACTCGATTTCCCACGCCCTGGCCACCATCGAGAGGCTCGGCCGCGAGTCGGGAGAATTCGATACCTTCATCCGGACCGATTCGCAGTGGATCACGAAAGAGCCCGTCCCGGCGCCCGCCCGCAACACTCATACCCTGAACGATTTCGACGCCATTCTCTTCTTCGGCACCGGCGACAACTTGAGCGGGCAGCAGAAGAAAGACCTCATGTCCTTCATCAAAGACGACGGTAAGGGCTTCGTCGGCGCCCATACCGGCGACGACGCATTCTTCGACTGGCCCGAGTTCGGCGAGATGATCGGCGGCTACTTCGACGGCCATCCCTGGGGCGTCTTCGACGCGCCGGTGATTGTCGAGGACACGAGTTTCCCCGCGATGAAGATGTTCCCCGCGCGCTTCACCATCCGCGACGAAATCTACCAGCACAAGAACTGGGAGCGATCCAAGGTCCACGTGCTGGCCCGTCTCGACAGCAGCAAGCTCGACTACACGAAGCCTAACATTCACCGCACCGACAAAGACTTCGCCGTGGCCTGGGCCAAAATGTACGGAAAAGGGCGGGTCTTCTATTCCACCTTCGGCCATGCCGACGAGGCCTGGGACAACCCGCAGGTCCAGAAGATGTATATCGAAGCCATCAAGTGGGCGATGCGTATGGAGGGCGACGACATCAAGTAGCAGCGGCTACCTTTACCCACTCCCCGGTCTCCGCCGCGCGGAACACCGCGTCGATCACCCGCATATTCTTCACCGAGTCTTCGAGCGGCACCGGGGGCGGCGTGCCTTCGCGGATGGCACGCGAGAACAAGTCGCCTTGTATCGTGTACTGATCGCACGGCGGAAACTCCTCCACCGTGATCCCCGACCCGTTCACGTCGCGCCCGTCGTCGATGCGGATCCGCGAGGTCCCGCCCGGCCGCGCATTGTAAGGGATTTCCAGCTCGATCCGCCCTTTGGTCCCGAAAAACTGCATGCTCTGGTGCGGCACCACCTGCGTGCCGCACGAGAACACGCAATGGCCGGAGGGATACTCGAGAATCGCCGACGTCAGAATATCGGTTCCGAGGCTCGGATCGCGCACGAGCGTCGCGGAGACCCGCAGCGGCTCCTCACCGAAGACCATCCGCGATGTCTTGATCGGGTAGCACCCGATATCCATCAGCCCGCCGCCGCCGTACTCCCGCACGTTGCGGATGTTTGCCGGGCTTGCCTGGAAGTAACCGAAGGAGCCCAAGGCGAAGCACAGTTTCCCGATCCGGCCGCTGCGCACCAGCTCAATCGTCCGCACCCATTGCGGATGCGTCCGCACCATGAACGCCTCGCCGATCGTGACGCGGGTCCGGTCGCGCGCCTCGAGGAGGCGCAGCGCATCCGCCGCGTCGAGGCCGACCGGCTTCTCACACAGCACGTGCTTCCCCGCTTCCGCCGCGCGGATCGACATCGGCACGTGCAGATGGTTTGGCAGCGGGTTGTAAACGGCCTCGATCTCGGGATCCGCCAGCAGATCCTCATACGAACCATAGGCCTTGGGAATACCGAGCTGCCGCGCCGCGGCGTCGGCCTTCGCGAGGTCGCGCGAGGCAATCGCCGCCACCTCCGAATATTCACCCTGCTGCATCGCGGGAATCACGCGGTTGATGGCGATCCGGGCCGCGCCCAGGATGCCCCAGCGAACTTTGCGCATCTCCTGGATTCTACCGCGCTATATTGAGGGTTCATGCTCCGCATTCTGGCATGCCTGCTCTGCGCATCCGCCGTTTGGGGCGCCGGGCGCGAGATCGTCCTGTTCGACACCGACTCCGGAATGTTCGGCGACGACGGCGCGGCCCTCGTCATGCTCATCCGCAGCCCGTCCCAGATACTGATCCCCGCCGTCACCGTCGTGCCGGGCAACGTCTGGCCGGCGCAGGGCGCGGAGTACATGCTGCACATCCTCGACCTCCTCAAGCAGCCCGAGATCCCCGTCTACCTCGGCGCTGAGGCCCCGCTCATCCACACCGCCGCCATGGCGCGGGAAGCCGGGCGCCGCTGGGGCAAGCTCGATTATACCGGCGCTTTCGCGCAGGACCCGGCACCCGTGAAGCCCGCCCCGGGCGCACACCTGAGCATACGGAAGCCGCGCCGCGGCGCCGTGGAGTACCTCATCTCGGAGATCGACCGCCATCCCGGCCAGGTCACCGTTCTCGCGCTCGGTCCCATGACGAATCTCGCGCTTGCCCTCAGTCTAAAGCCCGAAATCGCCACCCGGATCAAGCGCGTCGTCTTCATGGGCGGCGCGATCCACGTCCCCGGCAACGCGTCGTCCTCCGCCGAGTTCAACTTCTGGTTCGATCCGGAAGCCGCACGCATCGTGCTGCGCTCGCGCATCCCGCAGAAGGTGATGTTCGGCCTGGATGTCTGCAACACCGCGCCGCTGCGCAAGCCTCAGTTCGACGAGATTGTAGCGGTCCGGACCCCCATCACCGAACTGTTTCGCGAAGATCTCGGGAACCGCTACCCCGGCTTCCTGCAGCATCCGGAAGCGACCGCCTACCTCTGGGACGCTCTTGCCGCGGGCTACCTGATCGACCCCGGCTTCGTCACGAAGTTCGAGACTTCCTACCTCGACGTGCTCTCTTCCTGGGGCCGCTTCTATGGCTCCACGGTGCCGCTCGACCGGCGGGTAGCGCCCGATGCCACTCCGGTCACCGTCGCCACGGAACTGGACTACAAACGCATTCTCGGCTTGTACCAGGGGCTGCTCACGCGGCGTAACTAGAGCAGCAGCATGCTAATTTGGTGTGACGCTCGCGATGAAGGCGGTCGGTCCCGGACCGGTGGACGCCGCCTCGAAGTCCAGCTTCAATCCCTCGAGCTTTCCCCCGTACTGGAAGGGCGTCATCACTGGAACAAGCGAACACCTGGGGGTCACCTCAAGGCCGTAGAGTGCTTCGAACCCGCCTTGGCCGGAGAGCCTCGAATGGCCTGGCGCGCTTCGGCGTTCTTTCTTGTGCGCGCAGTGGCAGACGGTTCCAGGGTGTCCGAAGCATCCAAGGCCGCCGGTTAATGCCGTGATCTGGGTGAACGGCGCGGTACGCATCCGAACCGCCATCGGAAGGCCGGTGGCTCCTCTTTCTGATTTCTCGTGGAACGGCAGCGGCCTTTCCATCACTATGTGAGAGACTAATCGGCGCCGTGCCTGGGCCTGGGCAGACACACAGCGCGGCCGGGGACGCCCGAGAGCGGAAAATGGAGGCAGATTATGAAGAACAGCATCAGGGGTGCGCTGGCACGGGTGATCGCCGTGTCCTGCTTGACAACAATCGGGATTCTTGCACAGCGAGTCGACGGTGTTCGGGACGCCCGGGAAGCGGCACGCGCGCAGTACCAACAGAAACTGCAACAGGTTCTCAATGACAAAGAGGGCTACGCCGCGGCGATCGTGCAGCGTTGGGAGGCGGACGCACAGGCGAGCGGCAAATGGGACGAGAATTACTCGGCGGATCTACGGAACGCGCTCATGCGGCTGCCGCCCGACAACCTGCTGGCTGCCGGCGAAGCTCCGACCTATGAAGACGTGTTGGGTGTACTGAAGGTTGGGCACCTCCGCGAAAGCCGAAATGTGGCACTCACAGGGCAGCCCCTCCCTCGAGCGCTGGGCGACCTGGCGGATGACCTGGTTTACACGCCAATCAGCCCGTGCCGGATCGTCGATACCAGAGTTGCTGGCGGAGCAATTGCCGGCGGCACTACTCGCTCGTTCGATGTGGATGGCTCCACATTCGTCGCGCAAGGTGGGAAGAACGCTTCCTGCGGCATTCCCTTGGGCGTGGCGCAGGCCGTCGCGATGAATATTACCGTGACGCAACCCGCTGCAGCGGGCTACTTCACGGCATGGGCCGTCGGAGGCTCGCAGCCCCTCAGCAGCATCCTCAACTACGCTGCCGGTGAAACTGTAGCCAATACAACGATTGTCCCAGTCGTGCCCGGCGCCGGCAATGATTTCAACCTTTTCTCAGCCTCGACCGCTCACGCGGTAATCGATGTTCTCGGCTATTTCGCGGCGCCGGTTGCCACGGCACTCGATTGTACGACGATCACCTCTGCGTCAACCGCGGTGGCCGTTAACGTGTGGACTCCCATCACAGCCTCCTGTCCGGCGGGTAGGACGGCAACCGGCGGCGGCTATGATACTCCGGAAGGTACCCTCGGTTACCCTGGTGTCTGGGTAACAACACATGCCAGCGGCAATGGCTGGGTCACCTGGGTCGACAATCAGACCAATGGAAACCGTAGTATCCAGACTTTTGTGACCTGTTGCAGGATACCGGGACGATAAGAGGCTTGTGAGTCCCGCGCCATCGGCCGCGCGGTGTCCGGTCAGACGACTGCGATGGTCACGCCTGGCTGGTCCCGCGCGACCGCTGGCTCGGGGACCAGAGACGGTGCACTTTCCTGGGGCGGCAGGCCCCGGAACCGGCGGCCGGAAGTGGCGCGAACCGGCGTTCCTGGCGCATCCTGGTAATAGTGAAGAAGATCATTGGCCTGTTCCTTTGTGTGCTGCCGCTTGCAGCTTCCGGCCTGATGATGGTCGAGCTCGCGCCGCAGACCGCGGCGGCGTTCGATGAGTATGCGCGAGCAGCGAACGAGCGCATGGATGCGCAGGGGCGCGCCGGCCATCTCTGGGTGGACGCTTCGCCGGAACGCAAGCGCCAGGTTCGCGAGGGCCGGGTGCTGGCGGAGCCATGGAGCGGCAGCGGGACTATCGAGGTCTCGGGCGGACTGATTCAGGATTGGGTCGGCGCCATGTTCGTCCCTGGAGCCACGCTCGATCGGGTCCTGGCGGTGATCCAGGACTACGATAACCGGAAGAACATCTACAAGCCCGAGGTAATCGACGCCAAAATATTGAGCCGCGACGGTGGCCACTTTACGGTCTACCAGCGCCTGTTGAAGAAGAAAATGACAACGGTGGTGCTGGATACCACCGAGGACGTCCGCTATTTCCGGCCCGCGGCGGATTTCGCATACAGCCTCTCGCGCGCGACGCGGATTGCTGAAGTTCAGAACCTCGGCAAGCCGGACGAGCACGAATTGCCGCCCGGTAAAGATCACGGGTTTCTCTGGCGCATGAACTCGTCCTGGCGGTTCGCGGAACGGGACCGCGGGGTTTATATCGAATGCGAAGTGATCTCCCTGACACGCGGCGTGCCTACCGGCTTGGGCTGGCTGATCAACCCGATTGTCCGTTCGCTTCCACGCGACTCTCTCGCGAAGACTTTGAAGGAGACAGGCGACGCGCTGAAGCGGTAACGGGCACGGCGCTTCTCTTTGCTATTGACAACCTAAATGCTCTCGGCAATCCCTACCTCCGATTTCCCGGACACCCTGCAGTGGCTCATTCGAAATGGATATGTGCTGATGTTCATCGCCATGATCGTCGAGGGGCCGCTGGTCATCATGGCGGCCTCATTCGCGGCCTCCGAGGGGTATTTCAGCGTGCCGGTTGTCTTCCTGCTCGCGGTCTGTGGCGACGTTATCGGGGATTCCGTATGGTTTATCACCGGTTACTTCGGGCGGCTGGCGATCCCACGCAAACTGCGCGACCGCTTAGGCATCTCCGAAGAACGCATGCAGAAGCTCAAGAGCCTGCTTGAACGGCATCCCGGCAAGACACTCGCGGCAATCAAGATCTCTCCGGTGACGCCGATACCCGGGCTGGTGATGGCGGGCGGCAGTCATATGTCCCCCAAGAAGTTCGGAGTCACGATCTCGCTCATCATCATTCCCAAGACCATTCTCTTCATGGTGCTGGGTTACTTTTTCGGCCAGGCCTACGATAGGGTATCTGTGTACATCAACAATGCGACTTATGCGATCCTGATCGTCGTCCTCATGGCCGGTCTCTTCTATTACGGGTATCGGAGGATCGCGGAGAAGATCGCCCGGAAAATCCAGAGTTAGTTCCGCAACCGTCCTTCATTGAGAATTCGCATGGCGTCCTCCACCATACCGCGGATATCCAGATCCCGGAAGAAGTGGTCGGGACTCGGGCAGGCGATATATGCCTTGTTTACGGTTGCAATGCTCCGGCAGGAACTCTCGGTCTCATAGGTATGAGCTTCTGCGTCCTGGTTTGAGGCCAGGAAGCCGGGCCGTTCGGAATCATACCCGTACAGCCGCGCGGGCTGTGCCGCGTATACCGAGAGCACGGCCACCTGGTTGCGGAAAGTGTAACCATTATCACGCCCGAATTTTCGGGCCGCGGCAATATGGACGAGGCCCGTGTCGCCAGTGATGAACACGTCGCACGAATCAATCAGGGCGGCATACGCATCAATCGGCAATGACGGTGGAACCACCGTCACGGTCTTGCTCTTTTCCGGCGGGAGCGAGGCCAGAAGTTCCTTCTCAATCCCCGCAAACGTGTGCCCGGCTCCTAAAAGGACCTGGCCTGGAAGCTCGCACAGTCCGGAAAGAAGCCGCGCCTGCATCGCCACGGGAATGCGTGTAAAGACGGACGAAGTATCGGGATTGAACAATACCCGGGGAGAATTTCCCTCCAGGCCGGCATCGCGCAGAAACCGGCGCGATCTCTCGATCGCGGTTGAATTGAGTGTGATGCGCCCTCCTTCGAAGCCGTCTCCCCGCGCCGGCGCATCCAGTTGCGCCAGGAGATCATAGACAGTCCGGTATATCCGGTACATCACGTGGCTGACTTCCAGGGGCATGCGCTGCGCCCGCACGACGTTCACCACGACTCCCCCGCAACCGATTACCCGGGACTGCGCCGAAAAATGGAGGTTCTTCCCGGACAGGAATGGACACATGTTGAACACCAGTTCGTAGGAGTTCTCCGCGAGAACCTCGTCGACGGCGTCGATATCGTGCCGGGTTGGCAGCGGACTC
The DNA here is from genome assembly GCA_963778675.1 of Bryobacterales bacterium. GTDB lineage: Bacteria > Acidobacteriota > Terriglobia > Bryobacterales > Bryobacteraceae > CAWCDJ01. Next base: position 1,133,050 of record CAVZVI010000010.1, on the reverse strand, counting down.
CCTTCGTAGACACCGTAGACGCGGGTGATCTGCGGGTTCCCTTCCACCAGGCAGGCGGCCGATCGTTTCATGACGTAATCGACCCGCGCGTCCGGCAGAAATGTCCGGATCGCGGCGACCGCCGCCTGCGCCATTATGGCGTCGCCAATATTCAAATCGCAGAGCACGCAGACGTTTTCGATTTGGCGCAGGCTCTTCAGCCGCCGGGCGTTCCACTTGAGAATGAGCTCCGGCACCAGTGCGTTTCCCGCCACCGAGAATATCAGGCGGTCCACCCACCGGGCTCCGCCTCCAGGAAATGTATCCGAGATCCGTGCAATGGCTCGATAGGCCGTCTTCAGCAGCAGGCTGCTGCTGTCCGATGTACGGGTTCCATCGACCTGCGGGTGCCCTTCCCCGCTCCGGACCGGACTAGGCACAGGCGTTGTGACAGTGTCTTTGCTCGGCATGTGACGATGTCAGAACAGTGCTACTAATTACCGATTGGTTCAGCTTGGGTCGCTGCGCAACGCGTGATTGGTACTCAGGCGGGCAGCGAACGGGCGCAATTGGCCTTCACGTCCAACGTACGCTTTCCCGGGTCGGATGTCTATAGCCCGGCTGGCGCTTGCGGACGATTCACCCCATCTGGGGTTGTCCCCTAGGGCTTGTCGTAGACCGCATCCAGCGCAAGATAGCGTTCCAGGTGCGGTTCCGGCTCGGAATGCGAGACTACGTCGAGGCGCATGATCTGGTAGTGAGTGCCAGAGGAATACGCATGCCACTCGGGCAAGCCGGGACCATTCGGGCTCCCGGTCTTGATGAAGTTCGCGAAGTACGCCTGCATGACCTCGGACACCTTATAGTCGTCCGGCGTCCATTTGTATCTGGGGTCGAGGGGGAGATTGCCCATGGCGTATTGAATCTCAGCGGAATGCACTGCGCCGCTGGGCGCCGGCGAGTTGTCACCCCTCTCCACTGCGGGCTGGAACTTCGGCCGGGGATGAGCATAAAAGTAGCGGTACACCGGCTCGCCTCCGGTCTTCGCCTGAAGCACGGCCCATTTCCACGTGCCGTAGGCGATGAATCGGGCGCTCGCGAGCTCCGTGGCGGCCTCCAGGACCTCCGCCCCGGTGGTCGGGGCGTACGCTTTCAGAACTTCGCCGGCATGGTCGCCGTAGAGCCTCCGTACGGCATTGGCGAAATTCTCGGGTGTCGGCTCGTTCGTCCCCAGCACGGCCCGCGGCCCCTGCTCTTCGGAGTTGGATCCCTCCAGCAGCGGCACCTTGGCCTGCTCGCCGGCGGCGTAAATCTCCTTCAGGGGTTTGGGCAGAAAGTAGCCATCCTGGTCTGTGCTGAAACGCATCCTGGGATTTTTCGCCTCGGCCTCCTGAATCTGTTCCGCAGTCATGGCACGCAGGGCCGCCAGGGAGGGCGCTCCTGCGGCGCCGGCGAACCTGGTTCCCTCCTGCTCCGCCTCGGCCAGGGGCCGCGCAGGCAGGCTCGAGAGCATTGCGCCGCTCTCGCCGATGGCGCCCGCGATCAGGCTTCTGGACAACGGCGAGGCCATGAGGGCGCTGACTGAAATCGAACCGGCCGACTCGCCGGCAATCGTCACCTTCTTCGGATCTCCGCCGAATGCCGCGATGTTCCGCTGCACCCACCGCAGCGCGGCAACCTGGTCGAGCAGGCCGTAGTTGCCGGACGCACGATGGGGAGATTCCTTCGTCAACTCGGGATGGGCGAAGAACCCGAAGATGTTGGTCCGGTAGTTCACGGTGACCGCCACCATCCCCTTGCCGGCCATACTCGCGCCGTCGTAGCGCGGCTCCGAGCCGTCGCCGTTCTGAAACCCTCCGCCGAAGATGTACACCAGGACGGGCAGCCGTTCCCGGTCCGATTTAGCTGGTGTCCACACGTTCAGATAGAGGCAATCCTCGCTCATGCCATCGCTGCGAAACCAATAATCCGCAGTGGGCGAGGTCCGCTGCATGCAGCGCGGGCCGAACTTGTCGGCATTGCGCACGCCCTTCCAGTTCTTCACCGGCTGCGGCTCTCGCCAGCGCAGATCGCCTGTTGGAGGTTGCGCATACGGAATGCCCTTGAAGCTGCGCACGCCGGAATCCGGTTGAACAGTCGTCTCAATGAGGCCATTGGCGACTTTGACGCGGTCGGCGGCAAAAGCCTCTCCGGGCCACGCCGCGCAAAAACAGATCGCAATGAGAAAGAAGCTGTGATGGGTCCGTGAGCTCATAGCAACCTCGTACCGAATATCTTTCAGCCCGGACTTCCGCCAAGGCGTGCCGGACCTCAACGATTCTACCTCAGACCGGTTGGCTCTTAACTGTGTTGATAATGATAGAAATCGCGAACGATGCTTGCGCAGGCCCTGAATGAGGCGGACTTCGCAGATCGGCACAGACTGCACACGGGTGGACGGTTGTCCGCAAAACTTCAATCGTGGAGCTTGCAGCAACAGCGTTAAAGAACGGGCTGATTTTCTTGAAGAGCGGCTTCTGTCCGAGCTGGAAAATGCTGTGCTGAAACCCGAAGCCATCGAAAAGGCAATCGGGAAATTCGAGTACCAGTTGAAACCGCCCTATGATCGAAGCGATTAACGGGCTGGAACAGGAGCGCCGGGAGATCACCCGGCAACTCCTTACTGCATCAGTCCGTTTGCCACCTGAATGAGAATCGCCGCCTGGTCCCCGGTCAGCACGGTTCCGGAGAACTGGGAAACACTCTGAACAAACAAGCGGAGCACGTAGTTCATTAACGCAGTGTTGCCATGCTCGGACAGCCGCTGTGCGTACGCAACCTCGGCGAGAAGTGCGGTCCTGATCAGAGGCCTGGTAACGAACTGGCGCACAAGACCGGCTAGACTGTCAAAGCTAATCTCCGGTCCGGCTGCATATTGCAGGAGGAACAGATCGGATAATCCAGTACTCGTGAGGGTTGTTGGGTTGCTCCCGTCGGCCCCGAAAGTTAATGTGCCGTCGAAGCCGCCGGTCACCCAGATGTTGCCCAGGGCGTCGACAACGGTCGCCGAAGCGTAGCCAGCCGGCTGCTTCGCCCACACCAGTATCCCGGCGCTGTCGTACTTCGCCACGAAGGTGCCATTGCCGTTGAAGGCGCCAGTCAGCATCGTTTGACCAGCCTCGCCCGGGCCGAAAATGGCAGTGCCCTCAAAGGTACCACTGATGTAGCTGTTGCCGGACGCGTCGGCATAAATGCGATTGCCGATGTCGCGGGATGTTCCACCGGCCTGCTTCGCCCACACCAGCGTACCCGTGCTGTCGTATCGGGCAAGGAAAATGTCACTGTCGCCGTCGCTCGTCAACGTCGTGGCGGTAGCTCCGCCCGCGCCGAAGGTGGCCGCCCCCCCAAAGTAGCCGGTGATGTAGCTGTTGCCAGAGGCATCGACGTCAACTGCGTAGCCATCGTCGCTGGATGTTCCGCCGGCCTGCTTCGCCCACACCAGCGTACCCGTGCTGTCGTAGCGGGCAAGGAAGATGTCATTGTCGCCGTCGCTCGTCAACGTCGTGGCGGTAGCTCCGCCCGCGCCGAAGGTGGCCGCCCCCCCAAAGTAGCCGGTGATGTAGCTGTTGCCAGAGGCATCCACCCTGATACCGGCCGCCCGATCGGAGTCTGTGCCGCCTGCGTCTGCGTCGCCCGCCTGTTTCGCCCATACGAGCGCACCTGTGCTATCGTACCGGGCAAGGTAGATGTCATCGCGGCCGTGGCTCGTCAACGTTGTCGCGGTAGCTCCGCCGGCGCCGAAGGTGGCCGACCCGTCAAAGTAGCCGGTGATATAGCTGTTGCCAGAGGCATCGACGTCAATGCTCTTGCTGAAGTCGGAGGATGTTCCGCTGGCCTGCTTCGCCCATACGAGGGCACCCGTGCTGTCGTACCGGGCAAGGAACATCTCAACCTGGGCGGCGCTCGTCAACGCTGTCTCAGTAGCTTCGCCGGCGCCGAAGGTGGCCGAACCCCTGAAAGTCCCGGTCACGTAGCTGTTGCCCGCCGAATCGACCGCGATACCCGCGGACTCCGCATAGGCCCCAACCCGCTTCGCCCAAACGAGCGCTCCGGCCCTGTCGTACTTGGCAAGGAAGCTGCCATCGCTGGTCGTATGGTTGAACAGGGTGGTTTCATTGGGCTGGCCCTTACCGAACGTGAAGTGGCCGCCGAAATCTCCCGTTACATAGGTGTTGCCAGACGAATCAACGGTGACGTCGGCGGGGTATACGTCACCATCTGTTCCGCCTGCCTGGACGACCCAGGCGAGATCGGGCGCGGTCTGCGCCTGGACCCGGGGAACTGCAGTTGTGCTAAAGAGCGCAGTCAGAAATGCGATTCCGAGACCCGAATGGATGTGAAGTTTCGTCGTCTGCATTAGGTTTCTCCTCAATGGAATTGGGTCTAACCCTGGTGGGTTCTGTTATGAGAAACAAGAACCGGCCGGAAATCTGTCCACAGGTGCAGAAGTTTTTCGCGCAGGAGGATCGGGTTGCCTGGACGACTACCTCAGCTTCTCGCAGAGACGATGATGCTCGGCCCCGAGCGAATTCTCGAGGCGATACCCCGTTCGGTCGAGGGTGGCGAAGTCATTTTCCACGGCGGCACCCGGGTGGCGGCTACCGGAAGTTCCGGGCCAGCATGATGTCCTGATCGTCCTGGTCCACCTGAACCCAAAGCAGATTTCGGCCATCTCGCGACACAGCCAGCCCACCTGGGCCGTAGATGATGATTTTTCCGATTTGACGGACCTTGCTGATGTGACCGGTCGCAAGGTCAAAGCGCTGCACCCAGTGCGGATTCTCCAGAGTATTAACGAAGTAGATGGCGTGCTCGGCCAGCCCCCAGTAGCGCCGCGCTCCCGCATCGCCGAGTTGAGGCAGTGCCAGTTGCGCACCGGTGGTGAGATCAAGGCGGTGGATGGTCTTCTGCTCCGTAGGATCGGAGAAATAGAGATAGCGTCCGTCGGCCGATGCAAACGACTCCCAGCCGTTGCGAGTCACCAGAACGGGGTGCCCACCATCGGGAGAGATCTTCCAGATATCCTGCTGGCCGTCACGATTCGAGCAGAAATAGATCCAACGGCCATCGCTCGACCACGACGGCAATATGTCCATTGCGGGGTCCTTCGTGATTCTGCGGGTAGGACCACCGTCCGCGCCGACCACGTAGATGTCCGGTTGTTCCCCTTTGAGGCCGGCATCGAAGGCAATCCGGCGCCCGTCCGGGGACCAACGGGGTGTACCCACGGTGCTGTCTGCCCCAAACGTCAATTCTACGGCGTTGTCGCCGGAGCGATCGGCGCGCCAGATCTGGACCGAACCCGAGCGCGTCGACGCAAAAACGACCGACTTGCCGTCCGGAGAGAACTGCGGGGAATGATCGCGGCGGGATGAAGCGATTACCGCGGCCGCCCGGCTGCTTGGGCCCGCCGCGGCTGCAGCCGTTGACTCGCCCCAGATATTCACGTTGAAGATTCGCCGCGTGTACGCGAGCAGATTCCCCCGGATATCCGGGGAGGCCGCGTTCGTCTCCCGAACGTTCAGCGGCGAGATGCTTCCGTCCGCTATCCGAAGCAGGCGAAGCTCGCTGCCGTCCGCCGCGGCATGTCCTGCAAGGACGATCGACTTGCCATCGCTGTTCCAGCAGTATGACTGTATCGTTCCGGTTCGGTCCAGGACTCGTGGCGTGCCGCCGGTTGCCGGGATCAGGAGCAACTCATTCGGAGCGCTCGCGCGATACCGAAGGAATACGATCCGCCGGCCGGAGGGGTCGAACTTCGGGCCTCCATCTTTGTCGCCTTTTTCAGGGGATGTCAACACTCGCTCGTGCCGGTCCTGCAGCGTGATGGTAATGACGTGATCGTTCTCGGCGGTCGCGAGCACATCGCCCGCAGGACTCCAGTTGACGTCGTAATAGTCGAGGCCGGGCTTGCCCCGCGCGATCTCCTGTTCCGGACCTCCGAGCGCCGATACCACGAAGAGGCTGAAGCGATAGTCCGCGGTACGAATGAAGGCGATACGTTTGCCGTCCGGAGACCAGGTGGGAAGGTAATCGTCCTTCGGCGTGTTCGTCAGGCGCAGGAGGGAATCCGAGCCGATGAGTTTGACATACAGATTGCGAACGCCGGCCGGAGATTTGCCGGTCCAGGTGAAGGCAACTCGCGTTCCGTCGGGCGAGATCGCTGGATCGCCCTCGGAACCGATAAAGGATGTGAAGGGGACGGGCACGACCGTGCTACGCCGTTCCGGGGTGGGCCAGCGAAGAACTGTGATGGCGGCCAGAACGGCCACCAGGGGAACTCCAGCCCAAACGAACTGCCGGCGTGACCGCAATTTCGGTATCGACAGGCGCACCAGGCTGCCTTCGCGCTTGCGACTCTGTACGGCGAGGAGGCTGGCCAGAAACTCGTCAGCGGTCTGGAAGCGGCGGTCCGGATCTTTTTGGAGCGCTTTCTCGAGGAGCGCACCCAGGGCTGGCGGGAGGCGGTCGCGTATGGAACTGAGAGGCTTCGGATCCGCCCCGGCGATGGCCGCGATGATGTCTCGCGTCGTCTCGCCCTGAAAGGGAAGCGCGCCGGTAATCATTCGGTATAGCACAACGCCCAGAGCCCAGAGATCCGCACGGCCGTCAACGGAAGACTGCTCGATCTGCTCCGGCGCCATGTAGGAGACGGTGCCCACCGTCAGGCCCTCAGCCGTCATGTCGGACTTGGCGGAGAGCCGGGCGATGCCGAAATCGAGGATCCTCACCAGCCGTTCCGCTCCCGTCGTCTCGGTGATGATTAAGTTCGCGGGTTTGATGTCGCGATGAACAATCTGTTTGCTGTGGGCCGCCGCCAGGCCGCGGCAGACCTGACTGGCAATGTCGATCGCTTCATCGATTGCGAGCGGGCCGCCCTGAAGCCGTTCCGCCAGAGTCTTTCCCTCAACGTAGGCCATCGCGATAAATGGCCGGCCGTTCTCGGCACCGACGTCGTACACCGGACAGATATTCGGATGATCGAGCGCCGCAGCGGCCTTGGCCTCACGTTCGAAGCGTCTCAGTCCGTCCGGATTGCCGAGCAGGTGGGGCACGAGCAATTTCAACGCCACCACGCGATCCAGGGCGGTGTCTTCCGCGCGGTAGACGACCGCCGTTCCGCCCTCGGCAACTTTCTCGATAATCCGATATCGCACGTTCGGCGCAAAGGATGGCAGGGCGGCAGCCTCCACCAGGCCAGCCTCGCCCGGTTCTTCCAGGATGGAGCCTCGTTCGTGTTTCGCCAGAAACGAGCAGACTCGCTCGAAGAGCTCGCGATTACTGCCGCATGCGGCCTCCAGGTACGACAGCCGCCGGTCCGGAGGCTGGTCGAGAGCGTCGAGGAACAACTCCGCGGCACGGTTGAAAAGCTCGGGGCTCTCGCGCCTGTTCACGATGACAGATGCTCGCGCAACCAGGCGCTACACACCGTCCAATGGCGGCGTACTGTGGTAGGGCTCATTCCGAGCGCCTCGGCGGTCTCGTCCCAGGTCAGCCCGCCAAAAAAACGGCATTCCACGATCCTGGCGTAGCTCTCGTTGAGCAGTGCGAGGTCTTTCAGGGCTTCATCGACGGCAAGGACATCGTGGTAGCGATGTGGCGAAATCAAGTTGTCGTGAAGTTCCACTCTGACAGCTCCGCCTCCGCGTTTTTGGGCCGACCTGGCGATTGCATGATTGACCAGAATATGGCGCATAGCAACGACCCCTACCGCGAAGAAGTGGCTTCGATTTTTCCAATCCGCCCGAGACTGATCCACCAGCTTCAAATAAGCTTCGTTGACCAGAGCGGTCGGCTGAAGGGTGTGCGACACGCACTGTTGCGACAGCAACATTCTTGCTGTGCGGTGAAAATCCTCATATAGGCGGGCAAACAGAGTGCCAGCGGCCTTGCGATCGCCAGCAGTCACCCTCTTCAGGACCGCCGTCGTATCTTCCTCCTTGATCATATGGGAGCTTGCCTTGCGATGATTTCCGTTTTCTGCGCAATTATACCTCTGCCGGCAGTGTGCCAAAAATAACATTGGTGGGGAGGAGGTCATGAAGCCGACAGGTTCTAAATCACGGGCAGCCGTGCCGCTGCACAGGTTCGGGGCGAACCACACCAAACGGACTGACTTCCTCAAGGGCTCTTAACTAACAGACGCGCTGCAAGTAACTCTTGCAGACTGACGCGTGTGGCTTTCGCTCCGTGGGCGCCAGATTGTTTTGGGCGCTTAAGCGCCGCGCCCGATCCGGCGCGACGCGCAATGACACAACGCTATGACTGCGAAGCCGACGCCGATCAAGAGACCGGATGCCGGCTCAGGGGTCGCGGTCGAGGCACTGAACTTCAGGTTGTCGACTTCGAAGTTCCACTTTTGACCGTCAGACCTCGTAGAATAGACGACCGCTTGGGTGATATCGGGATCTTGAAGCATCAGGTATCCCTCAAGTCCCACCGCGCCACCTGGCGCCAGACCCGAGGTCAATGACTCAAGCAGCGTGTCTCCGTTGTATACCGCCAGCGTGAAGCTGCTGGTGGAGAAGCTGTTGCTGCTACCCCCGACATAGATTCCGACCCATGACTGAGGCGTCGAAAAATTGATGAATAGCCCTTGGGCGAGGGAGGCACCATTTCCGCCGCCCTGGTCAACCCATATGATGTTCGGCCCGGAGCACAGGGTAGAATCCGTCGCGAGAATCCCATCGCTCGCGTAGGCATTGAAGTTCGGAACACTAAACGTCACGCCTTGACCTGCGAACTGATTTGAAAGAGTCTCTCCAGCGCCAAGCGTGGGCGATCCAGCGAGCCCATCAAAGTTGATCATAGTGCCGTTGACGCTCCAATACGAGACGGGCGTGGCCGTCACCGGGGCCCCCAGGAGGAGACAACCAAGAACAGCGAAACCGACGCAGCCTATTTTCCGCAAGAATCATCTCCCCTGAGCCCGCCCGGTCGTGAGAGGCGGAACCCCAAGTTCAGGATTTCCGTTTTGGAACCCGCAGTCAAGAGTTCTGGCTGTCGCCGGTACCAGTACTTTGAGAGCAAAACTCACGACAGAGCGGCCCAGCCCGCACGTCGAGGATATATACTACCCAGAGTCCGATTCGCTTAGGAGGACCCGTGAAGGCGGCTACCCTGCTGGCGCTTGTATCCCTTCTCAGCGCCGGCGCCCAGACCACGAACCCCCACACAACGCCGGCCGACCGGGAATCCGGCGCCAGGATTTTCCGCTCCCATTGCGCCTCCTGCCACGGCGTCCGCGGAACTGGCGGGCTCGGCCCTGATCTCACCAGCGGTACGTTCTTCCACGGTTCTTCGGACGCCGACCTCTTCCGCAATATTGCCGGGGGCATCCCGGGCACGGCCATGGCGGGCGTCTTCTTCGAAGGCACCCAGGTCTGGCAGATCGTCGCCTTCGTGCGCTCGCTCAGCATGTCCGGTGCGGCGAACTCTGTGGCCGGCGACGCTGCCCGCGGCCGGCGGCAGTTCCGGCAGCAAGGTTGCATCGGCTGCCACCTGGTGCGCGGCGAGGGCGGCGTCCGAGGGCCCGACCTTTCCGTCATCGGCTCGCAGCGCTCCGCCGCCTATCTCCGCGAGTCGATTCTCGATCCCGGCAGTAACGTCTCGCAAGAATTCTGGGTCGCCAAGATCATCAGCAGGGACGGAACCGCGCACTCCGGTTTCATCATGAATCAGGATACCTACGCGGTCCAGATCCTCGATTTCTCCCGCGGCCTCGAAACACTCCCGCGACGCGAGTTCAAGGATTTCGGGATCGACCGCAGTTCCATCATGCCGGCCTACAAGGGCAAGCTCAGCGATGCGGAAGTGAACGATCTTGTGAAGTACCTGCTTTCCCTCAAACGGCAAATCGGGAGGTCAGAATGATGCGGATGCTTTTGTTTCTCTTTCTGGCGGGCGCTTCCCAACAGCTCACTGCGCAGGTGACCTACGAGCGCCTGCTCAAGGCCGATTCGGAGCCGGGCAACTGGCTCACTTATTCCGGCTCGTACCGCAGTTGGAGATACAGCGCGCTGGACCAGATCAATCGCCAGAATGCGGGCAGCCTGAAAGTCGCCTGGGTACACCAGATGCCGACCACTCACCGCATCGAAGCCACCCCGATCGTCGCCGACGGCGTCATGTACGTGAGTGAGCCACCCTCGAATGTCTTTGCGCTTGATGCCGCCACCGGCCGCCCATACTGGCACTACAAGCGCAGCCTCCCGGAGAAGATCAACGTCTGTTGCGATGCGGTCAACCGCGGCGTGGCGGTGCTTGGCGACCGCGTGTTTCTCGGTACGGTCGATGCGCACCTGGTCGCGCTGAACGCCAAGACGGGTGCGGTCCTATGGGACGTGGCGGTTGCCGACGGCCGGCTCGGTTACTCGATTACCGGCGCTCCGCTCATCGTCAAGGACATGGTGATTACCGGGATCGCGGGCGGCGAATACGGCATCCGCGGCTTCCTTGACGCCTACGATGTCGCCACCGGGAAGCGTCGCTGGCGGTTCAACACGATCCCCGGCCCCGGCGAAAAAGGTCATGAAACGTGGGGTGGGACCGACGCCTGGAGGCATGGCGGCGGTCCCACCTGGGTCACGGGATCCTACGACCCCCAGTTGAACCTCATCATCTGGGGTGTCGGGAATCCTTCGCCGGATTGGAACGCCGATGTGCGCCCCGGCGATAACCTGTACTCGGATTCCGCCATCGCGCTCGACGCCGACACCGGCACGCTGAAATGGCACTTCCAGTTCGTGCCGCATGATGCCAATGACTGGGACGCGGTCCAGGTCCCGGTCCTGGTCGATGCCGAGTGGCGGGGAAGGCCGCGCAAGCTGATCTATTGGGCCCACCGCGGCGGCTTTTATTATGTGCTCGATCGCGCGACCGGCGAGTTTTTGCTAGGCAAACCCTTTGCGAAGCAGACCTGGGCCAAAGGGCTCGACGACAAAGGGCGGCCGGAGCGCCTTCCGAACTCCGTGCCGACTGAAAAAGGTGTTTACATCTGGCCCGGCGTGCAGGGTGCTACCAACTGGTATTCGCCATCGTATAACCCGCTTACAGGGTTTTTCTATCTCACCGTGTGGGAGAACAAGGGCTACTACCTGAAAGGCGAGCCGGAGTACACGCCAGGCAACCGCTATGTGGGAAGCGTACCGGATATCGATGTCCCCGACGATCCGGGTTTCGGCGCAATCCGCGCCCTCGATCCCAAGACTGGCGAGAGGGTTTGGGAATACAAGACCCACACCAAGCCCTGGTCGGGGGTGCTGACCACGGCGGGCCATCTCCTGTTCGGCGCCAATGGCGGCTGGCTCAGCCGCGACCGGGAAGAAATGGAAGCCTACTTTTTCGCGCTGGATGCCGACAACGGGAGAGAGCTGTGGCGCATCAATTTGGGCGGCACCATGGCCTCCAACCCAATTACCTACATGGCCAACGGTCGGCAAATGGTGACCATGGCGGCGGGCGGCGCCGTCTTCACCTTCTCACTTCCCTGAGCAAGACCTCCAAATGGCAACCGGTCTCCGATATTCTATATATAAAAGGAAGGAGGCGTGCCGCGTTGCCTGCGAGCGGTTCTGATCACAGGTCTCGTTTGAACTGGGTTACAGTCGGCGCTCTGGCGCTGTTGCATGCGGGAGCGCTGGCCGCACTCTTCCTGTTCACCTGGCAAGCGCTGTGGACCGCACTGGCGCTGCTCTGGATCTCGGGCGGCTGGGGCATCGGCATGGGCTATCATCGGCTGCTCACCCATCGCGGATACGAGACGCCGCGGTGGCTCGAATGCGTCCTGACCATCTGCGGCACGCTGGCACTCCAGGGCGGCCCTCTCTTTTGGGTCGCGACCCATCGTCTCCATCACCACAACTCCGACAAGAGCGGCGATCCACATTCCCCGAGGGACGGCTGGTGGTGGTCGCATGCCGGTTGGCTGGTGCGAGGCGACCCGATGCGCGACGCAGCTCTTGCGCGCTATGTGCCCGACCTGCGGCGCGATCCCTTTCATTGCTGGCTGGAGAAGTGGCACCCCATCCCCTTGCTCGTGCTTTCGGTGATCCTCGCCGCGTGGGGTGCGATTCGCGAGGGCGCTTTCCTGGCCGCCAGCCTGGTTTGTTGGGGCGTCTTCCTCCGAACTACCGTGGAGCTACACGGCACCTGGCTGGTCAATTCTGCCGCGCACACTTGGGGACGCCGCCGTTTTCGAACCCCCGACGACTCGACCAATAACTGGTGGGTGGCACTATTGACGTTTGGCGAAGGCTGGCACAATAACCACCACGCCGATCCACGGTCTGTCCGCCACGGCCTCGCCTGGTATGAGTTGGATATCAACTGGCTCTGTATCCAAGCGCTTCACAGTGCCGGGCTTGCCAGGAAGCTTTACGTGGGATCGAAGGTCGGCCGCACTCGGGAACAAACGCCAGTGGTTAGCCAACCGGCGCTGTCGAAAACAACGACCGAAATGAATTGAGACGGCGACCGGCGGTTCGAACCCGCCGTAATCGTGATCGGCGTCCGCCGCTTTCTCCGTCGCGAGCCTGCCCGGCTATTTCGAAATAGGCAGGTTCTGCTCGAACAGTGTGCAGGCTTGCTTCCGAAGTTCTTCCCGCGCGACCGGACCGGCTGACGAAAAGTCCATGTAGGCCGTCCCCCTGGGGCCGTGTTTCGGCCAGTTCGGTAGCGAACCGCCGTTGGGATCGCCGGACCTGGCGAAGTTCGTCCAGTACGACATCACTTGATCCGATAACGCCCGGTCGGCTGGCTCGCTCGCTCCCTTCAGCAGGTTGCCAAAGACGAATTGCAGCTCCCAGGAATGCACCGCGCCTTGCGGCTCCGGAGCACGCGTAAATTCGTACTCCCAGGTAGGAAAGCGAGCGCCGTGCCAGTTGGCGATGACTACCGACCCGCAGCGGAACATGTTGTCCGTTACCCACTGCGAGTTTCCGTCCCCGTGCGGCGCATAGGTGTCCGGGTTGGCGCCATCCAGGCCGTAGATCTTCATCGCCTGCGGCGCCCGGCCCTTGTAGTAGTTCTCGATCGCTTTTCGCAAGGCCTCAGGCCCGCCGGCCAGGGTCGCCTCGCGGCCGTTATTTCCAATGATCAGCGGTACCGGGAGTTCCTCGTGCTCTTTGAAAACCTGTGCGGGCAACTTGACGTACCGCATAGCCGTCAATACAGGGCTCCGGCCTTAGCGGGGTACGTTGGGCATAGGGCGGCGAACCCTTCAGAATATCGGCCGTGGAGAGAGAGCGGAGGTACTTGATCTGGTTCGTCGCCGGTGCGTTCCATTTCGCCGCCAACTGCAGCCCGGCGGCTTCCAACTGGCTGCGCGGAGGCGTCAGCGCCCCGCCGATCATAACGGTTCCGCTCTCTTCGATCGCTCGATGAATCAGCCCTTTGCTGAGCGGCGAACTCAACAACAACCCGACATCCTGGCCGCCGGCGGATTGTCCGAAAACCGTGACATTGGCCGGGTCGCCACCAAACTTGGCGATATTCTCCCTGATCCAGCGGAGGGCCGCCACCTGGTCGAGCAACCCGTAGTTGCCGGAAGCGTGGTGCGGCGATTCGGCAGTCAATTCCGGGTGCGCGAAGAAGCCGAAGACTCCGAGCCGGTATTGAATGGTTACCAGCACTACCTCATGGCGCGCGATCTTCTCGCCGTCAAACGGCGGCTCGATGCCGCCCGATCCCAAAGCCGAACCGCCCATATTCGCGCCACCGTGAATCCACACCATTACCGGCTTCCGCGTTCGGGGAGGCCACTCGGGCGTCCATACATTCAGGAACAGACAGTCCTCGCTGCCTTTTTCCGCCGCCAGCTTGTTCCAGGTTGCGTCGATTTGCGCACACGTGGCGCCGTATTCGCCGGCGTCGCGGATACCCTTCCAGGGCAGCACCGGCATCGGCTCCTTCCAGCGCAGGTTACCGACCGGCGGCGCGGCGAATGGAATGCCCTTGAAAACTGCTCCCGCGGCCAGGGCCCGGCCCCGCACCTGCCCGCCGGTAACCGCTACTACCGGGGCGGAATGTGCCGCGATCGCCGCGCCTGCGCTGACCAGCACCGCGCACACAATCACGGGAATGTTTTGCTTCATCGAATGATGACCTCCTGCCGGTGACGGCTTAATCTAAATGATAGTACTGGGGGAGCGCGGTGAACCGCGCCGGCGGCGCCTAGGTTGAGGTTGCAGTCTCACTGGAAGAACAGCCTCTGTGCATTGCCGGCACGGATACGCGCGCGGCCGGCTTCCGAAGTGAAGGCCAGCAACTCCTCGAAGCGAGCCGCCTGCTTCCGGTACTCCGCAGGCGTGGCGCCGAGCATGCCCCAGATCATTCGCTCTTCGCCGAAAGCGTTGTAGATCCGCCTGGTCAGGCGGGCCAGGTCGCCTTTGTACTCTCCCCAATTGGAATACTTCATGATGACGCGCGGCAGTTCCGCCAGCCTTAGCACCTCGTCGTACTCCTTCTCCGTCCCTTGTCCCGGACGGCCCATGTGATCGAGAATGACGGTGGTTTCGCGGAACTGTGACGCGAGCACGCGGATGTTGGGCGCCTGTGCGGGTATGAAGTGCATCTGCACGGCCATTCCCATGGAGGCCACGGCCCGCCAGCAGGCTGCCATTCGCGGATCTTTCAGATCGCGGTTGCGAATGGGGCCGCCGCTCTCCGGCGTCATCGACATCTCGTGGATGCGCAGCGCGACGATACGTCTCGGCCAGCGTTCCGCGAGGGTGCGCATGCGGCGGGGTGTATCCTCGCGCAGCGGATCGAACAGGCACGTGCCTTTGAAGTACCCCGGCCGCGGCTCATGGGCGAAGCAGTACTCCAGGTAGCGATGGTCGTCCTGGTAGGGTTCCGGCTGAACGATGATGGAGTGCGCCAGGCCCGCGGCATCGACCAGCTTCACGTGATCTTCCAGTGTGTAGGCGGGCGGTTTGTAGGGCGCATTCCCGGCATAGGGGACGCGGGCGGGATCGAAGAGATGGACGTGGGTTTCGATCGCCCCCTGCGCCGCTGCAGCGGACAATGTGCCGGCCGACGCAGCGAAGCTCAGCAGCGCCTCCCGGCGTGTGAAGGTATTTCCCATCGGTGTAGTTATAGCAGACGGCACGATC
Source organism: Bryobacterales bacterium (assembly GCA_963778675.1). Classification (GTDB taxonomy): domain Bacteria; phylum Acidobacteriota; class Terriglobia; order Bryobacterales; family Bryobacteraceae; genus CAWCDJ01. Next base: position 1,117,919 of record CAVZVI010000010.1, on the reverse strand, counting down.
CCTGGTGCTCCCCTAGACGGTGCAAACAGTCCAATTGCAGATTTTTCCGTCGGCTTTCGGACTCTTCCCCCCGGACGGAGGCGCGTCTCTGACCGTGCGGCCACGGGCCGAGGTCATTCAGTAGCCGCACGCCCTTTAGCAGGCGGCTCTATATCTGGTGGCTTCGGTCGCCTGAAGCGCCGCAGCGGATCCTCACGTTTTGAAATGGACGACGCCGAAAGTCTTCTCCGACATTTCGTAACGGCGCAGAAGCTGACCTGTGTTGGTCACTGCCCAGGAGCGGGTTCGACTCTGGTTTATGAAGGCCACGATCTGCCCAGAAGCAATAACGGCGACGTATCATTCCCGCCAGCGTCAAGCTAGAGGTCTGGAAGCGGGATTGGTGGTATGTGGTTCTTAGAAAGGGATGGGACGGGATTGGGGTTTGCCCCCGGAATTGGCGTACAGCCCCCGCAATTGGCGTAGAGCCCGCAAAGCCCGTAACTCTATGAGGAATTGGTAGCGCTAACGGGAATCGAACCCGTATTTAAGCCTTGAGAGGGCTCCGTCCTAACCGTTAGACGATAGCGCCACGGGTGCTCTTATTCTAACAAACTTCAGGCAAACCAAGACGGCCCCCGCAGTGCTTCTCCAGCCGGTCGCGGAGTTCGTGGCGCGCCCGCAGCAGGCGCGATTTCGCGGCGGCGAGCGAGATCCCCAGGCGTTCGGCCACTTCGGGCATCGGTAACTGGTTCACCTCCCGAAGCACGAGCGCGCTTCGCAGCAAGGGAGGGATACGGCCGATCTCCCGAGTCACCAGCCGCCGCACCTCCTCGCGGCAGAGGCGATCCTCGGGTGTGCCGGACTCGTCCCGCAGTTCCAGACTCACGTGATCCAAACCGGGAATCTCGGCATCCAGGTACAGAAACCCCGCCCGCCGGTCCTGCCTCAGGCGCATCAGGCACTGGTTGATGACGATCCGGGTCACCCAGGTCGAGAACCGCGAATCGCCCTCAAACTCGCCGAGGTGCCTCCATGCTTTCCACCAGGCATTCTGCAGTTCGTCCTCCGCGTCCCCCTCGTCCCGCAGGATCCCGAGAGCGGCCTTGCGCGCCGCCGCGCAGTGGCGGTGCATCAACTCCGCGAAGGCCTCCTCGCTCCCCTGCCGGGCAAGCTGCAGTAGCTGCTCCTCACTGCTTCCCTGGTAACCGCCGGGCTGCATGATGATGTTTTGCATTCTTTTCCGCGTCCCCTCAATCCAATCGCTGTGCCTGTCTTGAGCCTACCAGCGCGGACCGCGAATCTTAAGCGATACCGATATTCTGATTTGATGAGACTGAAATAAGCAGCCGAATATTCAGTGTTGCTAATATGAAATTGAATATGGCTGAAAGCAGCGATGAGACGATCCGCCGCGCCCTCTCCTCCTACGACCTTGGCAGGAAGCTTCGCCAGCTCCGTCTGCGCAAGAAGATCGCGCTGGTGGACCTCGGCCGGCACACCGGCCTCTCGGCCTCCATGCTTTCGCAGTTGGAGAACGGCAGGCTGATCCCGACGCTGGCCACGCTGGCCCGGATCGCCATGGTCTTCGATGTCGGCCTGGAGCACTTCTTCGGCCACCGCCGCGGCCAGAAGACCTTCGCCGTCGTGCGCGGCAACGAGCGCATCCGCTTCCCCGAGCGCGCCGACTCGCCGGCCCCCGCGTATTTCTTCGAGTGCCTGGCCTATGCCGCGCAGGGTAAAGGCATGCAGGCCTACCTGGCCGAGTTCCCCCACCACGAACCGGAAGACGCGCAGGAACACATGCACGAGGGCGCCGAGTTCCTTTTCGTGCTGGCCGGCTCCGTTGGCATCCGCTTCGAAGGCGAGGAACACTTGCTGAAGCAGGGCGATAGCGTATATTTCGATTCCTCCGAGCCGCACGCCTACCGCGGCGTCGGGAAGAGCCCCGCCCGCGCCGTCGTGGTCACCACACCTCCCCGCCTCTAAGCGCGGGATAATGGTGGTGATGCGGTGCCTGCTTTACCTTTGCCTGATCCCCACGCTCCTTTCGGCGGACAGCCATTGGATCAAATTCTCATCGGGGCCATTTGAGGTCTTCACCGACGCCGGCTCGCACGCCGGCCGCGAAACCCTCGTGCGCTTCGAGGAATTCCGGCACGCTCTGGGCTCGATCGTCGGGGAGAATGACCTGCAGACCCCCGAGCCCGTGCGGATTTTCGTTTTCAAGAACGCCAAAGGCTGGACCGGCGCCGAGCCGCTCTTGCAGGCGCGAGACCGCTACGCCATCGTGCTCCAGGAGAAGGAAGCGGTCACTCCCGAAACCTACACCGCCCTGACGCGCCTCTTCCTGAAATCGAATACGGCCCAGATGCCTCCCGCGTTCGAACACGGCCTCGAGGAGTTCTTCTCCACCATTCAGGTGAACGGCATCCACATCACTGCCGGCGCGCCGCCGGCAAAACCCGATCTCGATTGGGCGCGGATCCACCTTCTGATCGTGGATCCGGAATATTTCGGCAAGGTGCGGGTGCTGCTCTACAACCTGCGCAAGGGCGTCGACCAGGACGCCGCGTACCGCAATGCATTCGGCAAGTCGCCGGCCACGGTGGAGGCGCAGGCAAAGCAGCACTTCGCGGCGGGCGATTATCAGACCACTGCGCTTTCCAGCCGCCCCATGGCGGAGGGCGACTTTCCGGAGCGCGCGGTCTCCGACACCGACGCCCGCCTGGCGCGCGCCGACCTGCTGACGGCCCAGTCGGCGGCCGATTACGAGAGCCTGCTTCGCGACCACGAGAAGGTCGCCGAAGCCCAGGAAGGGCTCGGCCTGCTGGCCCTCCGCGCGGGTAAGAAAGACGAGGCCAAGCAGCATTTTTCGGCCTCCATGCAGGCTGGCAGCGGCAGCGCCCGCTGTTACATCGAGTACGCCAAGCTCGAGCCCGACAATGAGAAGGCTACCCAGGCCCTCCTCAAAGCCGCGGGCATCAATCCGAAGCTCGACGAGCCATTCGTCCTGATGGCGAAGCGCGACACCGATCCGCGCCGCCGGCTCATGCACTGGAAGGCCGCCACCGAGCGCAATCCCCGAGAGCCGTCCTACTGGGAGGCGCTCGCCAACTGCTACCTCGCCGACCACAACTACGCCGACGCTGCCAAGGCCTGGAGGGGTGGCGAGCAGGCGGCTACCGACCCTGCCGTGCGCGAGCGGATGCGGCAGGGGCGCATGTCGATCGAGCAGCAGCGGCTGGATTACGAGGCGGCGGAAAAGCGCCGCCAGGCCGACGAGGAAGCACGCGACATCGAAAAACTGAAGGCCGAGGCGCGCGCCCACGTCCACGAACTGGAGGAGAAGTACAACAACGGCGAGGCGCCCAAAACCGATCCCACGGCCGTGCCCTGGTGGAACGGTCCGAAGCCCGGCGGGAAAGCCGCCGGCACGCTCGAGCGGGTGGACTGCCTGGGAAAGCGGTTCCGCCTTCTGGTGCGGTCCGGTGAGGGGAAGACGATTCGGCTGCTGATACCCGATGCCGGCCAGGTTGCCATCTCGGGAGGGGGCGATCAAACGCTCGCCTGTGGAACGCAGAAGCCGCGCCGCGTCATTATTGAATACTTCCCGAAGGCCAATGCCCGCCTGGGAACCGCGGGCGAGGTGGCAACGATCGAGTTCCAGTGATCCGCACGGCTGACGCGTCCCGCCTTCGCTGGCTGGTCCTGGCGGTGTTCGTCCTTTCTTCCGCCATCAACTACCTTGACCGCATGGCGCTGGCCACCCTCGCTCCGGTCGTACGCGACGAATTCCGCCTCTCGAATGCCGACTATGGCTGGATCGTTTCCGCTTTTTCCATTGCCTACGCGGTGAGCGCACCCTTTGCCGGCCTGCTCACGGACCGCATCGGGCTCAATCGCGCTATCAGCCTGGCGGTCGGATTGTGGTCGTGCGCCGGAATCGCCACTGGCTTCACCCGCGGACTGGGCGGCCTGGTCGCTTGCCGCACCGTGCTCGGCATCGCGGAAGCGGGCGGCATTCCGGGCGCCGGTAAAGCCATCCACCAATTTCTGCGGCCGGCGGAGCGGGGCCTCGGCAACGCCCTCAACCAGATTGCCGTGAGCCTCGGCCTCGTGCTCGCGCCGCCCATCGCTACCTGGATCGCCGTAACCCGCGGATGGCGCGATGCCTTCGTCGCCACCGGACTGCTGGGGCTCATCTGGATCGCCGTCTGGAACCTGGTCGCTCACCGCGTTCCGGTTGTGCCTCCGCCCAACCTGGAGGTGAGCGGAGCGGCTCAGTTGCTGCGTGACCGCCGCCTCTGGGCTTTCGCGGGAGCCAACGCCTTGAGCATGGTCGGGTACTCGCTGTGGACCAACTGGACCACCGTATACCTGATGGAAGTGCACCGCCTCACGCTGGTCGAAGCGGCCTGGTATGCGTGGATCCCACCCGTCTTTGCGGCAGCCGGCGGATTGGCGGGCGGCTGGCTTTCGCTGCGGTTGATCGACCGCGGCATGGCTGCTCTTCCGGCGCGATTCCGCGTCTGTCTCGTAGCGTCGGTCCTTTCGCTTGTCTCCGCGGCCATTCCCGCGGCCCCCTCGGCCGCGTGGGCGTGCGCCGGAATCTCGCTCAGCATTCTGGCAGTGGCCGCATTCTCCGTCAACACCTACACGCTGCCGCTCGACGCGTTCGGCGGCTCGCGCGCGGCGTTTGCGATTTCGATCCTGGTGGCCTCGTATGGCATCGCGCAGTTCGTCGTCTCTCCGATGATCGGATGGATGATGGACCAGCAAGCCTATAGCGCCATCGCGGTGCTTGCCGCGTTGACGCCGCTGGCCGCCTGCGCGGTCCTGCAGGTAACGGGGGCCGTACGGTGAAGCAGCGCGCCAAACAGTGGATCTTCCGCCTGCTCGGCAAAGACCCGGAGGCCGTGGTCGTCACCTTCGCCAGCGGCCCTCCCGATCTGTGCGGCCGCATGGCGGAGGAAGTGCGCTCCCTGGTGCCCGGCCGCCGCCACTTCCTGGCAACCGAAGAAAACTGGCCGCAACTGCGCCGCGAATTGAAGCGCTACCGCATCGGCCTCGCGCCCGTAATGCTCTCGCACCAGGCCGCCGCGTTGCGCCGCGCGGCATATCGCCTGGCGCCGCGCAAAATTCTCGCATACAACTCACGCCTGGAGCGGCACCACCTCGGCCTCAATTTGGCTTCGTTCCTCTTCTGGCGCGGCGTGCCACTCGACCGCATTTACCTGCGCCCGTGGTGGTGGCCGTGGCCGAAGCGCGAGCGCTCCGTGGCGCCGGGCGAAATCCGCCGCCACGACGGACGCGCCGTCTCTCCGGCCCGCCGGCGCGTCGCGGTCCTTTCGCCGTACTTCCCGTACCCCCTGGCGCATGGCGGCGCCGTTCGCATCTTCCACCTGCTTCGCGAGCTCGCGGCTGAGTACGATGTGGAGCTGTTCGCCTTCACCGACGGCCCGGATGCGCCGGAGCTCGCGCCCGTGCTGGAATTCTGCGCCCGGCTCGTTCTGGTCGAAAAGCCCCGCTACCGGGAGCCGCGATGGTCCACCCTGCTACCGCCGGAAGTTCACGAGTTCCGCTCTCCCGCCATGCGCCGCGCGATCGCGGAAGAACGCCGGGCGTTCGGCTTCGAGCGGCTCCAGGTGGAATACACCCAACTGGCCGCGTATGGCGGCGACGTGCTGGTGGAGCACGATGTCACCTTCGACCTCTTCGGCCAGGTGCTGCGCCGCGAGCGAAGCCTGGCCTCATGGTGGAACTACTTCCGCTGGCGCCGCTTCGAGATGCGCGTGGCCGCGCGCTTCCCCCGCGTCGTCGTGATGTCCAAGAAAGATCAGGAAATGCTCGGCCCCACAGTGCGCGCGGCCGTCATCGAAAACGGAGTGGACCTGGCCCGCTTCTCTCCGGAGCCCGAACAGCCGGGCGAGGGTCTCTTGTTCATCGGTTCGTTCCGCCATTTCCCCAACGTGGAGGCATTCCGATTCTTCACCGAAAAGGTCTGGCCCCTCCTGCGGGAGAAATTCCCGCGGATGACTCTGACGGTCGTTTGCGGCGCCGATCCGCTCACCTACTGGCGAGCGTTCGCCGGCACCCCCGAGCCCGCCCCTGACCCGCGCATCCGCCTGTTGGGGTTCGTCGCCGATGTGCGCCCCCTTTACGTGGAGGCCAACCTGGTGATCGTGCCCACAACCGTTTCGGCAGGAACCAATGTGAAGGTGCTGGAGGCGATGGCCATGCAGCGCGCGGTGGTCTCGACCACCTCGGGCTGCGCCGGATTAGGCCTGCTGCACGGCCACAGTGTGTGGGTGGCCGATGCTCCTGAAGCCTTCGCCGCCGGAATCGCCACGCTCATCGGCGACCCGGAGCGCCGCGCTCAGATCGCGCAAGCTGCGTACGGCCACGCCCGCCGCAACTTCGACTGGTCCGCCCTGGGCGAGAAGCAGCGTGAAATCCTGAGGCCCGGACTACTTCGCGCTCAGTAGATTCGCAAACAACCGGTACGCCCCCGGGACGCCCGCCGGCAACTGCCGGAACCACGAATACGCCGTGAAGATGTAGACTCCCTTCCCATAGCGCGTCCACAGCTCCCCGCCCTCCAGCGGTTTCTCGCCCGGATCTCCCGACACCATTACCGTCTCATACCGAGGATCCCAGTGAGTGGCGAAAAGCAGGCCCCGCTCCTGCACCCAGCCCTCGAAGTCTGCCGGCGTGATCCGGTTGGGTTTCTCGAGCAGCGGGCTGTTGGGATGCGGGAAGGTTACGGGCGCATCCTCCACCGTCACACGGTACGCGTTGCCACCGGGAATCGTAATCGGGTACGGGCCGATATTCGATTGCGGAATGGCTGCCTGGTTCTGTCCGCGGGGCCCGCGCCCGCCCTCGCCGCTCTGGTACTGCACTACGTAGGTGCCGCCGTTGCGCACGTACTCCATCAGCCGCGGCTCGTTCGCCTTCACTTCCGGACGCACGTTGTAAGCGCGGATTCCCGCCACGATCGCGTCGAATCGCGAGAGATCGCCCTGCTCCAGGTCCGACTGGCTGAGCAGCGTCACATCCAACCCCAGTTGCCGCAGCGCGTCCGGCATGTCGTCGCCGGCTCCCATGATGTAACCGATCTTGTGAGCGGTCACCCGGATGTCCGCGCGCACCAGTTTCAGGTCCGCGGGCGGAAAGATTCCCTGCGTCGGAATGTGCGGGTACTCGATCAGTTCCATGCCCGACCCGATCTCGCGGCCGTCCACCGTCGCGACGGCCCTCAGCGAAGCCGTGCTCTCTCCGGCCGGCGGCGTCACCATGAAGTCCAGTTGCTGTTGTTCTCCGCTCACCGCAATTTGGAAGCTCTGCGACCGGGGTTCCACTTTCCAGCCCGGCGGTGGATCCAGCCGGAGTTCGCCCGCGGCTTTTGCGACGTTCGCCTGCACCGCCACCTGAACTTTCCGCGCAGCGCTGGTCGGAAACAGAGCGTGCGAATCGGTCAGGTCTACAGCCACCGGGGGAACGACCAGCAGAGGGCGGTCCCGCTCGCCTTGCGCCCGGTCCGCATAACGGTAGTGCACCGGCCTCACCAGTTCGATCGGTGTGCCGTCCACCGAAAGGAGCAGGCGCACGGTCACTTCCGGTGGATTCTGGGGCCGGCCGATCAATCTCTGGTCGTCCACCGTGTAATCGTCGCCGGTGGGCGGCTTCACCAGCCAGTACGGTTGCGAATAAGGCTGGCCGGCGGGCACCGCACGGGTAAACTCGACGGTGGCGCTCTGGTTGTAGCCGAGCTTGGCCTGCTTGGCGTCGAGCGGCGCATTGAACATGCCCTCCACCTGGCCGCCTTCGAAGGTCACCTGCGCCGCGGAGCGGTTGAGAACCGTCGTGGTGAAGGCCAGGGGCGAACCAGGGATCACTTCAGGCTGACGCGCCTGAACATCCGCCCATAGACCTGCGCACAGCGCCACAGTCTCGTCGAGTTCGGCCAGCTTCTCCTTCGCTCGAGGATCCGCCATGGCGGCGATCAGGGGCCGCGCTTTGAGCAGGAGCGGAATGGTGCGGTCCGGGTGGGCCGGCTCAAACGTCCGGATTGCCTCCGCCAACGCGGCTCCTACCGCCGCGCCGCCCTTCGGAAAGCGCGCCGCCCAGGAGGTATCGATGCCGTCGAAGAGGTCATTCGATGCCGGGTCGCCTTCTACCAGTTCAAAGGGAGTTTGCGAGGGGCCCGGATGCCGCATGGCGCCGGTGCCCTGACTGTGATGCATGCTGCGGCTCAGCACCGCGATCTCTTCGTACGAGTAGCCCAGGATCGGGTTGAACTGGCCGGTTTCGGCCTCGCCGGCCTTCCGGGGCGGGGGCCCCTGCTGCGCGCCGCGTCCCCCGAAGAAGCCCCCGGCGTGCACCAGGCGCCGCGCCTTCCACGGCTGGACATACCGCAGTTGCTCCGGAAAGCGCCGCGGATCGCCTGCAGCCTCGAACGCCTCCTTGCCCAGAATCGCCGACGCCTGGTGCTGCCCGTGGCCGTCGCGCGGCGTGCCCGTGAAGCACAGAATCACGACGTCCGGCCGGAAGCTCCGCATCACCCAGACGATATCGGAGAGGATCCGGTCGTGTCCCCATTTCTGCAGCGTTTCCGAGGCTGTCTTGGTGAATCCGAAATCGATCGCGCGCGTGAAAAACTGCTCGGCGCCGTCGATGCGGCGGGCGTCCAGAAGCTCCTGTGTGCGAATGATACCCAGTTGCGCGCCCTGTTCTGATCCGATCAGATTCTGCCCGCCTTCACCCCTCGTGAGCGAAAGGTAGGCTGTCCGCATATGCCGCCCGCGTGCGAAATACGCCAGTACCGCGGTGCGCTCGTCGTCCGGGTGGGCCGCGATCATCAGGACCCGGCCCAACTCATTCAACCGGCGAAGCGATTGTTCGACCTCCGGCGTGCCGGAAAACGGCGCTTGTGCGGCCAGCGGTAAGGACGCAGCCGTTAAAAAAGCAACACTAAGGAACCTGGCAACCAGTTTGCTCGTCGGAGTCATTAGTAGACCATTCTACGCTGTCGCAAGGGGCCGGGACCGCAAAGAGGCCGGCAGGCGGCTTGAATCGGAATGGCCTGGGAGGGGTACATGAGGGCTGCTCGCGCCGTACGCAGCTTCTTCTCCGCTCTTCGCATTTCTCCGAACGGTTCTTCGGGTCCGCACGGGCCGGTAATGCCCGGACCTCCGAAGATCGGACTTGGCGCTCGGCGGAGGTTTCGCCCGCGGAGTTGCTCATGCGGGCGTGCTTGCCGCATTCGAAACGAGCGGCATCCCCATTCACTGCATCACCGGTGTCAGCGCCGGCTCGATCGTTGCCGCAGCTTATGCCAGCGGGGCAACGCCCGCCGAAATCGCCGACGCCGGATGCGCCATGCGCTTTGGCGATGTTGCACGCTGGAGCCTCTGCCGCATGGGTTTCGTGGTCAGCGAGCGCATGAAGCGCTTTCTCGAACGCCTGCTGAAACGATACCGGTTCGAGGAGATGCGCATCCCGCTCGGCGTCGTCGCCACCGACCTCTCCACCGGGGAGTCCGTCTCCTTCCGCGATTCCGGCGACGTCTTCCTCCCGATCCGCGCCAGTTGCTCTTATCCAGGCCTCTTCCAGCCCGTCCGCTACCAGGACCGGATGCTGGTGGATGGTGCGATGAGCATGGAGATCCCCGCGGCCCTCGCGCGCCAGTTGGGCGCCACGCACGTGATCTCGGTGCACCTTCCCGCGCAGGACCGCGCTCTGCCTTCCAACGTCTTTCAGGTAGTGAACCGCTGCTTCCAGATCATGCAGACCCGAACCGAAGAGAGCTGGCGTCGTGACAGCGACCTGGTGATCGCGCCCGACGTACGCTCCATCGAGTGGGACGGATTCGCCTGCGGCCCCGAAATGCTGAAAGCGGGGGAATCCGCGGCGCTTTCCGCCATCCCGCAGATTCGCTCCTGGCTCAACGGACATTACCGTCCCCGGCTGAACGGGAATGGAGCGCCGGAGTATGTTCCGGCCAGGCCGGGTTAGAATCAGGGTTGCGATCCGAAACCCTCGTTCTGGCGTTCTTCCTCTCGTTTACCGCCGCGGCCCAACAGGCCCCTCCCCATGAAACCATCGTCGTGACCGGCTCCTTCGAGCCCATGTCGCTCGAAGAGATCGATCGCGCCATCCGCGTGCTTCCCGTCCGCGGAAACGCTCTGGTCTTCAACACCCTCCTCGATGTGCTCCGGCTCGATCCTTCGCTCGATCTCGAGGAGCGCGCGCCCGACGGAGTGCAGGCCGATCTCTCCATCCGCGGCTCGAATTTCGGGGAGACCCTGGTACTGCTCAATGGCCAGCGCCTCAATGATGTCCAATCCGGGCATCACAACATGGATATTCCCGTACCACTCGATGCCGTATCTCGCGTGGAGGTAATGCGCGGCTCCGGTTCCACGCTCTACGGCTCGGATGCTGCCGGCGGCGTCATCAACATCATTACCGAGCCTCCCCAGGGGATGGAGGTCCGGCTGCGCGCGGCCGCCGGGAACTTCGGAACCAACCAGCAGCGCGGGTCCATTTCCGCCGGCTCCGCCCGGCTCTCCGAACAACTCACCTTTGCCCGGGACTTTTCTTCCGGCTTCATGCCCGACCGCGATTACCGCAACCTGCAACTGGCGTCCACCACGCACCTGGCCTCCGCGTGGGGGGCGAGCGACCTCACCCTCGCCTACATGGACCACCCCTTCGGCGCGGATCAATTCTACGGCAACTTCAATTCCTGGGAAGATACCAAGACCTGGTTCGCCGGCATCCGCCAGGCATTCGGAGAGCGCACCAGCGCATCCTTCAGCTTCCGCCGCCACAGTGACCTGTTCGTGCTCTACCGCGACCAGCCCCAGGTCTTTGCCAACCATCATTCCGACGAAAGCTGGCAGGGCGATCTCCGCCGCCGCGAACCGCTTTCTCCGAACGCGACCGTCTTCTATGGCGTCGAAGCTCTGCACGAATCCATCGTCAGCAACAACCTCGGCGACCATGCGCGCAGCCGGGGCGCGGCGTACGGCGCCCTGGATTTCCGCGCCCTCCACCGCTTCTCCCTCACTCTTTCCGCGCGCGAAGAAGTCTACCGCCGGCTCTCCGCCGAGTTCAGTCCCACGATCGCCGGCGGATTCTGGATTTCGCCGTCTCTGAAACTTCGCGCCTCCGCCAGCCGCGCTTTTCGCGTTCCCAGCTACACCGACCTCTACTACCACGACCCTGGAAATGCCGGCAACCCCAACTTGCGGCCTGAGCGGGTGTGGACCTATGAAGGAGGACTGGCCTGGAGCCCTACGGCTGTTGTGCACGGAGACCTCACGATCTTCGAGCGCCGCGAGCGCGACGGCATCGATTACTACCGCGCGTCTCCGGCCGACATGTGGCGCGCCCTGAACATCCAGAGCCTCGACTTCACGGGGGTGGAAGCGTCGCTGCGAGTCGAGGGCCGGCGTGCCGGTGCCGTCGATTTCCGGTACACCGGCCTTCGCGGCGTGCAGGACACCGTCCCCGCGGGCTTCACCAAGTACACTTTCAACTACCCGGTGCACTCCGGCGTGGCCGCCTGGCAGGTAACACTGCCGGCTAGTCTCGTCTTCCGCACACGCCTCGGAGTCCTGGACCGCCGCGCCCGGGAACCGTACCCGCTATGGGACATCTACGCCGCCATGACGCGCGGCTTCGTGCACCCCTTCGTTCAGGTGGCAAATCTCACCAGTAGTTCGTATCAGGAGGTTCTGGGAGTGCAAATGCCCGGCCGGACCGTCATCGGCGGCGTGGAACTGGTGATCCGCGGCCGCTGACTCCGTGGAACTCCGCCGGCCAGTCTATTTCTTGGAATTGAGTTTGAGATTGATGACGGCCTGTTTCCTGGAGTCGAAGGAACTCAGCGTCTTTGTGTCGCTCGACATGCCGTGCGACTCGGCCTTCACTTCGTAGTCACGATCCGGACTCAGGCCCTGGAAACGGTAGTTCCCCTGCGGCTGCGAGATGAACGATCGGATCTGCAGCGTTTTCATGTCTTTCAGTTGCACTACGGCTCCCGATACCGGCTTGTCTTCGGGCGAGCTCACCACACCCTGCAGGCTGCGAGTGGGGCTTGCTCCCTTTTGCGCGAAACCCGCCGGAACTGCGACCAATATGAGCACTGCCGCCAATACAATATATAATCCGCGCATAGGCACCTCCTCTATCCTCGACGGCGCCCACAGCCGGTCCGTTTCGATCATCGCGGATTCTATCTCCAATCCTCGTCGGTCTCTTCTTCTTCGTCTTCGAGGAAGCCCTCTTCTTCCTCGTCTTCCTCTTCCAGGTCTTCCGCCGACTCCAGTTCGAGCGGTTCCGTGCCTATGACCTTCAAGGCAGCGCCGCACTCATCACAACTGATGGTGTCGCCTTCGTCGACGTCTTCTTCATCGACGTCGATCTTGCCTTCGCACACCGGACATTCCACCATGAAATAAATCCTCCCGAACTACTACTGTTATACGATAGACAAGCGAGTTTGCAAATCCAGCTTACCGGCTCCGCATCGGCCCTATTTTCCGCCTTGCCTGGCCATGCGGGCCGCCCTCGAGCCGCAGTCGTCGAAGTCTTCGGGCGGCAACTCCTCCACCATGTCCACATTGTACCCGTCTAAAGAGGAGCCCGGCGTTTCACTATAATGAAAATATCCATGCACCAGACACTGAACGAGAGGGTTGTAGACCTCGATCCACATGAAACCGCTGAGTGGGTAGAAGCACTGGACCAGGTGATCGATGAGGCCGGACAGGATCGGGCGGCCTACCTGGTGGAGCAGCTCGTCAACAGGGCGCGCGTCAATGGCGTCGAGTTGCCGATACATCTCAACACGCCGTACGTCAACACGATCCGTCCCGAGGACGAAGTGCCGTACCCCGGTGATCGGGCCATGGAGCGCCGCATCAAGAGCCTGATCCGCTGGAATGCCATGGCCATGGTCGTGCGCCAGAATAAGTACGACCCCGGTATCGGAGGACACATTTCCACCTATGCCTCTCTGGCCACGCTGCTGGAAGTGGGGTTCAATCATTTCTTCCACGCCAAATACGGCGACCAGCCGGGAGACCTGATCTACTTTCAGGGCCACGCGTCACCCGGCGTCTATGCGCGCGCGTACCTGGAAGGTCGCCTGGGCGAAGAGCACCTCAAGAACTTCCGCCACGAGCTGCGCGAACATCCGGGCCTCTCCTCTTATCCGCACCCCTGGCTCATGCCGGATTTCTGGCGCTTCCCGACCGTCTCCATGGGCATCGGACCGATCAACGCCATTTACCAGGCACGCTTTATGCGCTACCTGGAAAATCGCGGCTTGATTGCTCCCACGCCGCGCCACATCTGGGCGTTTCTCGGCGATGGCGAGATGGACGAGCCGGAATCGTTGGGCTCCCTCACCCTGGCCTCGCGGGAAAAGCTCGACAACCTGATCTTCGTCATCAACTGCAACCTGCAGCGCCTTGACGGACCGGTGCGCGGCAACGGCAAGGTGATCCAGGAGCTCGAAGCCGCCTTCCGCGGCGCCGGATGGAACGTCCTCAAGGTGATCTGGGGCGAGGATTGGGACGCTTTGCTGGCGCGAGATAAGACGGGCCTGTTGCAGAAACGCATGGGCGAGGTCGTGGATGGCGAATTCCAGACCTACATCACTAAGGACGGCGCCTACGTCCGCAAGAACTTCTTCGGCAAGTACCCCGAGTTGCTCGATCTCGTTTCCCACCTGAGCGACGACGACCTGTTGCGGCTCCGTCGCGGCGGGCACGACCCGCGCAAGGTGTACAACGCCTACAAAGCCGCCGTCGAAACGACGGGGAAGCCCACGCTCATCCTGGCCCACACCATCAAGGGCTACGGCTTGGGCGAGGCGGGCGAAGGCCGCAACATCACTCACCAGCAGAAGAAGCTCAACGAGCAGGAGATCGCTCATTTCCGCTCGCGCTTCGAAATCCCCATCCCCGACGAAGCCGCGCGCAACGCGGCGTTTTACCGCCCGCCCTCGGACAGTCCGGAGATCGCTTACCTCCACGAACGGCGCCGCCAGTTGGGCGGCTATATGCCGAGCCGCTCCGCTCCGGCCAGCACCATCCAGGCGCCCCCTGTCGACTATTTCAAGGAATCTCTCGAGGGTTCCTCCGGCCGCGAAGTGTCGAGCACCATGGCCTTCGTGCGCGTCCTCACCCTGCTGATGAAGCACCCGGAGATCGGCAAGCGCGTGACGCCCATCATCCCCGACGAAGCCCGCACCTTCGGCATGGAATCGCTGTTCCGCCAGTTCGGCATCTATGCCAGCCAGGGGCAGCTTTACAAGCCGCACGACGCCGAGATGTTCCTCTACTACAAGGAATCGAAGGACGGCCAGATTCTGGAAGAGGGCATCACCGAGGCCGGTTCGATGGCCTCCTTCACCGCCGCGGGCGCCGCCTACGTGAACTACCAGGTGGAGATGATTCCCTTCTTCATCTATTACTCGATGTTCGGGTTCCAGCGCGTCGGCGACCTGATCTGGGCGTTCGCGGATGCGCGCGGAAAGGGCTTCCTGTGCGGCGGCACCGCGGGGCGCACCACGCTCTCCGGCGAGGGCCTGCAACACCAGGATGGGCACAGCATCGTGCTCTCCAGCACCGTCCCGACCTGCGTTACCTACGATCCGGCATTCGCCTACGAGATCGCCATCATCGTCCAGGACGGCATTCGCCGTATGTACCAGGAGCGGGAGGACCGTTTTTACTACCTCGCCCTCTACAACGAGAACTATCCCATGCCGGCGATGCCCGCGGGTCTCGATCCCGAGGACGTCCTCAAGGGAATATACCGCTACCAGGCGGCGGAATCCGGCCCCGCGAAAGTTCAGCTTTTCGGCAGCGGCCCGATTCTGAACGAAGCCCTTCGTGCGCAGCAGATCCTGGCGGAAAAGTACCAGGTGCCCGCCGATGTCTGGAGCGTCACCAGCTACAACGAACTCCGGCGCGAAGCCCTGAATGTCGAGCGCTGGAACCGGCTGCATCCCAACCAGCCCTCGAAGACGCCCCATATCGTTCAGGTGCTCCAGGGCGCGCAAGGCCCGATCGTCGCGGCCACCGATTACATGAAGGTCGTGGCCGACCAGGTCGCCCCCTGGCTCGGCGGCCGGCTCGAATCGCTCGGTACCGACGGCTTCGGACGGAGCGACAACCGCGAGTACCTCCGCAAGCACTTCGAGATCAACGCCGAATCGATCGTCACATCTGCCCTCTCGCGCCTCGCGCGCGACGGCCAGTTCGACCCGGAAAAGGCCGCCGCCGCTTTCACCGAACTCGGTGTGGATACCGAGGGCGCCGATCCGGCGCGGGCTTAGCGGTTCGCTGCGCGGGCCCTACTTCGCCCTGGCCACTTCGACCGCGAAGACGTAGGTCTGCCCGAACATATTCGACCGGAACATCACCCATTTTGCGTCCGGCGAAAAGCGAACGTTCGGCTCCAGCCGGTACTGGTGCTTCGACATGTTCACCAGTTTCTCCGCGCGAAGTACGCCCGGCCGTATGAGGTCTTTATCTTCGACACCGCGGTTCGGGATCAGCTCCGGCCGGAACAGATAGATCCACTCGCCATCGGGCGCGTGCGCCACCTGGCCCGGGTCGCCGCCGTCGCCGCAGAACAGCTTGCCGTCCGCCGACACGTTGAAGTGGATCGACCACTCGTTCCGCTGCAGGTGATACCAGGTTCGCTCTCCCGTGTCCACCCGGTAGGCCGCCAGCCAGAAATCCTCGCCGCGCGGCGTCTGCAGGTCGTAATAGATCGTCTTGCCGTCGATGCTCCAGAACTCGTGGCCGAAGATCTCCATCTCCATCGTGCGGGTGTGGACCTTGGTGAGGTGCGAGCCGTCGGTGCGAATCGTCCAGATGCGATCCACCTTGTGCCACGGGCCTTCGTGGCAGAACATCAACAGCGTCGGATCGGTGGGCGAAAACAGCAGGTGGTTGAGCCAGTCCGTGCTCCGCAGAATGATCCTCGTCTCGCCCGTTTTCGTATCGATCACGAACATCGCCATCGGGATACGCGCGGCCAGCCGCTCTTCCATCATCTGGCCCTTGTTACGCGGCTGGTCGAGCGGATGCCCTTGCGCATTAGCCGCCGGCGAGGCGTACGCGTTGCGGGCCGGGCCCTCGGCCTCCGTATACGTGCCCGCCAGCAGCGTCTCATCGGCATTGATGGTGGCGATGGACCCGCGCGGCGGCAGTTTCGCGATCTCGCGCGTCGCGCCGGTATCCGCATCCGCCGCGTAAACGGCCCCTGATTGGATGTAGTAGATGCTCGATGTCTTGTGCCCCGCCTCGATCAGCCGCACGCGGCCCGCCACCACCTGCTTCGACACCTGCGTCGCCAGGTCGAGCGTATAGACTCCCGTCGGCGAGTTGTAGACCATTCGCTTGCCTTGCGGCAGAAACCAGTTCTGGTTGAAGTAGAGGCTCGCGCTCCCGGGTTCGTCGGTCAGCCGGATCACCCGGTGGCCCGTGTCCGGATCGATCCACGTTTTCGGAGGGGCTTGCGCGAATAGCGAAACGGCCGCGCAGGCGGCCAGTGCAAGCGTACGCATGGACCTATGTTATGTCACAACCAGCTTGCCTACGCCGTCCGCATAGTTCTCCACGAGGGCAAATGCTTCCGCGATCCGCTCCAGGGGCCGGCGGTGCGTCACCAGCGGCGCGAACCATGAAGCGCGCTCGATCAACAGTTCGAGCGCCGCGTGCGCCTCGTCGTTCGACCGCCTGACGTTGAAGATCGCCAGTTCCTTGCGCCGCATCGGGGAGACCTCGAACGGCACCAGCGCGGCCGAATGGATCCCCGTCAGCACCACGCGGCCCCCGTTGCAAGCCGCCTGGATCGCCCAGTTCGTGGTATGCTCCTTGGCCGCGCAGTCGATTGCGCAATCCACGCCGCGGCCTCCCGTATCGGCCAGAATCTGCCGGGACGTGTCGATTTCCGCCGGGTCCAGCGCCGCGTCCGCACCCATGTGCTTTGCCATCTCGCGGCGGTGCGCCACCGGTTCGACGGCCCAGATCCGCCCCGCACCCGCAACTTTCAGGCACGCCAGCGTCAGCAGCCCGATCGGGCCCGCGCCAAATACCGCTACCGTTTCTCCCGGCTTGACCGCCGCAAACTTCATCGAGTGCGCCGCCACCGCCAGCGGCTCCGCCATGGTGGCCAGTTCCAGCGAAACGGAAGGCGGAATCGGCAGCAGGTTCACCGCCGGCAGGTTCACGAACTCGCGGAAGAATCCGGGAATGCCCGGATTACTCAAGAAACGGATGTTGGCGCAGATGTTGTAGCGCCCGCTGCGGCAGAATTCGCAGTGGTAACAGTAGACCGCCGGCTCGAGCGCCGCACGGTCCCCAGGCGACCAGCCCGTCACCCCGGCACCCGTCTTCACCACCGTGCCCGCCGGTTCGTGGCCGAGCACCATCGGATAAACGCAGGGCGTATCGCCGATCGCGCCTTCCGAGTACGAATGAACGTCCGATCCGCAGATTCCCACCGCTCCCACTCGTACCTGCACCTCTCCCGGACCGGGATCTTCTATAGTCTGTTGCGCCAGCCGGAATTTCCGCTGCGCGATGAGTTCGGCAACCAGCATCTTCAGTCATTGTAAGATAACGATAGATGCCCAACTACCGTCAGTTCGAAGCGGGCCCCGATCCCTTCGGCCGTAAATACCAGGTCTTTTTCAAGTGGCTCCAGACGGCCATCTCCCTGCGGCACGCCGACACGGTGGATGTGAAATTCCTGCTCGAGGACGAGACCGGAGCGCAAATCGAAAAGACCATCGCGCTTCCACACGCCGACCTCCTCCGCGTCTGCGCAGAGTCCGGCAGGAAGATGGACGACCCGTGGTGCGCGCGCCTCGCCGAATTGCACCTCAGATACCTGGTATCGAGCGGAGAAGACATGGAGAAGGATCTCGTCACAGTTCCTTTTTCCGACCTTCAGCGCCACGCGGCCGAACTCGCCCGTGAGGAAAACGCACAGGTCCACGTCCGCTAGACGCCTACACATAGCTGCACGGATTCTTCACTCAAAATTTATCAATTTGTAACCTCGGCCCGGTAACTTGGGAGCCGCATGATATCTAAATTTCTGCGAATTGCCCTGTTTGGGGCTATCGCTCTGTCGACGGGCTGGGGCCAGAGCGATGCGGGACGCATCGTGGGAACGGTGGCCGATTCGAGCGGCGCCGTGATTCCCAACGCCTCCGTCTCGGTGAAGAACGAGAGTACGGGACAGACCCGAAAAATCGCGGCAAACGGCCAGGGGAATTTCGTCGTGACCCAACTATTGCCGGCCGCCTACTCGGTGACTGTGGAGGCGCCTGGCATGGCGCCGGCGGAGTATAAAGGAATTCAGTTGCAGGTCGGCCAGGAGCGAACGTTGAACGTAACGCTCCAGCCCACTGCCGTCAGCACTGAAGTCAGTGTCTCGGGCGGCGATCTCACCGTAGTCGATTTCAGTTCGGCGCGCATCGGCGCCAACGTGTCGCAGCGCGAAGTATCCGAGCTGCCCATGAACGGGCGCCAGGTTTCGCAACTCTACCTGCTCGCGCCCGGCGCCGTCAACAACGGCAGCGGGACCTTCGACAACATCCGCTTCAGCGGACGTTCCAACCAGGAAAACGTGATCCGGTTCGACGGCGTTGAAGGGTCTTCGATCGTGGACGCCTCTCCCGGCAACCTCAACGGCGAGACCACCTCGCAGTTCCGCCTCGAGCAGAGCCTCGAGAACGTCCAGGAATTTCGCGTGGACAGCAACAATTATCCCGCCGAGTACGGCACAGGCACCGGCGGCCAGATCAGCTTCATCACCAAGTCCGGCACCAACACCTTACATGGCTCGGTTTTCGAGTACATTCGCAACGACGCTCTCGATGCGCGCAATTTCTTCGACGGCGGAGTCAAGTCGAAGCTGCGGCTGAATCAGTTCGGCGGCTCCGTCGGCGGCCCAATCGTCCAGGACAAGATATTCTTCTTCGGAAGCTATGAAGGCCTGCGGCAGAACACCAGTTCCCCGATCGTCGAAAGCACGTTGAGCGCGGCGGTCCGGGCTCGCCCGGACTGCACGTCCGGTGTCACCACCAACTGCATCGCTCCGGCCGTCCGGCCGCTGCTGGCGGCGTTTCCGGTGGGGCAGTTCGCCTCGTCGGATCCGACTCTCGATATCGTCAATGTCAACGCTCCCGCTCACGTCAACGAGAACTCCGGCGGCGTCCGCTTCGATTACAACATCAGCCCGAAGCTGCGTTTCTTCGCGCGCTACTTCCGCGATCAGGGCGAATCGGCGCAGACCCAGAACTCCACGCTGAGCCAGTACCTCACCAGCATCGTTCCTCAGAACGCGGTGGCCAGCCTGACCCAGATCCTTACGCCCACCGTCATCAACGAAACCAAGTTTGGATTCAACGGCGACAAGACGCGTGTGGAAGGCGTTCCGGGACCCAGTCCCAACGCCAACCTGAACGGCGTGACCCTCAATCTCAGCGGCAGCGTGGCGCTGGGCGGCATCGCCGGCCAGGCCGGCAGCGCGGGCCTCGCCATCCCGTCCGGCCTCATCCGCCTGAGCAGCTCGTTCAACGGCCGAGGCGCGCCTTACACGAATTACTCGATGTCTTTCATCGACAACATCAGCGTCCTACGCGGCAATCACAACATGAAGTTCGGAGTCGAGATCCGGCCGGTCACTTTGTATAACAATCAGTTGGGCGGGACCACCTACTCGTACGCCAACGTAGCGGCGTTCCTGGCGAACACTCCGACCTCCATCGCCTTCAACGGCGACCTGAGCGCGCTCAGCCCCTTCACCGGACTCTCCGGCGTCGCCCACCTGCGGCAGAACTACTACGTGTTGTACGCGCAGGACGAGTTCAAGATCCGCCCCAACCTGACCATGAGCTACGGCTTGCGCTGGGAATACTACTCGCCGCTGCACGATGTTCGCAACAAGAACGTGGTGTTCGACATCGCCCAGGGCACCATTATCCCCAAGGACACGCAGAGCTGGTACCATTCGTCCCTGCACAATTTCGGCCCGCGCCTGGCCTTCAGTTGGGCGCCGGAGCGGTTTGGCAATAAGACCGTCTTCCGCATCGGCGGCGGTTACTACTACGGCCCCGGGCAGACCGAGGACCAGCTTCAGCCGTCGGCCAACGACCGCATCGGCCGCACCATCTCGTCCGGCCCGCTGCTGGCCTACCCGCTGGATGTCAGTCAGATCTACGCCACCTACAACGTCAACGACCCGAATCTCGGTTTCCAGCCGCGCGCCTACGGCGTGGGATACGGCATTCCCGAGCGCATCCTGGAATATACGGCATCGGTGCAGGAGCAGCTTCCCGGCAACACCGTGCTCACTGTCGCCTACGTCGGAAGCCAGGGCCGCAACCTGTTCCTGCGCAGCATCACCAATAAGATCGTCGGATTCACCATGAATCCGACTACCGGCGTCGCTACCGCCGTTCGCGAGTTCGGCAGCCGCTTCGCCGAGATCGATTACAAGACCAGCGGCGGCACCGACAACTACAACGCCCTGCAATCGACCCTGAACCGCCGCTTCAATTCCGGTCTCTCGCTCGGGATGCAGTACACCTGGGGCCACAGCCTCGGCGATTCCGGCGGCTCCAACGAAGCCAACACCGCCGGCGATCCCTACAACTTCCAGCTGGATCACGGCAGCAACAACTTCGACGTCCGCCACAGCTTCAACTTCTCCGCCTTGTATGACCTCCCGGTCGGCAAGGGCCGCCGGTTCCTGCGCGACTCCGGCCGCGTGGAAGACGCGTTCCTCGGCGGCTGGCAGCTCGGTGGAATCATGAACGCCCGTACCGGCGTGCCGATCGACGTCCTGATCGTACGGCCCGACATCGCCTACCAGGACACGCGCGACGGTAAGATCTACTCCAGTCCCGTCGTCGTAAACGGGCAGGTGATGACGGTTCCGGTGATCAACACCCTGGGCGGCGGCGCGAGCCGCAACGTCCGCAGGCCGGATATCGTTGCGGGCGTGGATCCCTACCTCCACACCGGCAACAAGCTGCAGTGGCTCAATCCGGCCGCTTTCTCGGTTCCGGCCGCCGGTTCATTCGGCAACTCCATGCGCAACGGCCTCACCGGGCCCGGGCTTTCACAGGTCGATCTCACCCTCAGCAAGAAGTTCCGCTTCACCGAGACCAAGAACCTGGAGTTCCGTTCCGAGATCTACAACATCTTCAACCGCGCGAACTTCGCCAATCCAGGGAACCTGCGGCTGGCGCAGGGAATTCCGTCCCTGCAGCCCGGACAGCCGTTTTCCGCCTCCACAGCCGGTGGCAACTTCGGCGTGCTGAATTCCACCGTATCCAACCAGATCGGTATCGGCACGAACCGCCAGCTCCAGCTTTCGCTACGCATCAATTTCTGACGGACTTCACTCGGGGAAGGCGGTACTCTGATGGTAGGAGTGCCGTCTACCCCGATTTTCATTTTCGAAGATCCCCTCCACAAACGGCGCGCCGCCGTGCTCCTCAAACAACTACCCCCGTTTTCGGGCAGCCCTGTGCGGGTCCACTCCGCCAGGGGGCTTCGCGACCGTCACGGCCCTGTCCACGCCGGCTCCTTTCTGCGCGAACGGCGCATTGCCCTCGATTGCACCAGGGCCGAGTTCCCCCGTATCTTCATCCACGAGCTGTTTCATTTTGTGTGGATGAGAGCCGGCAACCCGACGCGGCGGTCCTTCGAACACCTGCTCGCGGAGGAACGCCGCGCCCGCGTTCCGGGCGAACTCGGCTGGTCTGCGGAATGGCGAAAACAGGAGCTCACCGCTGCCGATATCCGCTCCCGAACCCCCCGCTGGCGCGAGTATTGCTGCGAGAGTTTCTGCGACACCGCGGCCTGGCTCTACTCCGGCCTGGCCCGCCACCCGGAGTTTACCCTGGGCGCCCGCGCGTCCCGTCTCCGCCGAATTTGGTTTCGGGGAATAGAAATCGGTGGTTTCTCGATATAATCAGTAAAGGACAATTCTGTGGCAGTAATGCGACTCTCCGCCGCCGTTCTTACCGCGCTCCTCCTGGGGTGCACGTTTTCGGGCTGTTCTTCTTCCACCTCCGAGGTCAGCGCCGCCTCAGTCAAAGCCGACAAGGACCGCAAGCCCGCGCCCGACTTCGCCCTGAAAGATGCGGACGGCAAGGTCGTTCACCTCACCGATTACCGCGGCAAAGTCGTGCTGCTCGATTTCTGGGCCACCTGGTGCGGCCCCTGCAAGATCGAGATTCCCTGGTTCATGGACATGCAGCGCCAGAACAAGGACCGGGGCTTCGAGGTCCTGGGCGTGGCCATGGACGACGAGGGATGGGAAGCCGTCAAGCCCTTCGTCTCCAAGCTCGGAGTAAACTACCGCGTCGTCATCGGAAACGATATGACAGCCCAACTTTATGGCGGCGTGGACGCCCTGCCTACCACGTTCCTCATCGACCGGACGGGCAGGATCGCGGCGGTTCACGTCGGATTGGCCAGCAAAAAGGATTTCGAGGATGGTGTCGAACAACTTCTCCAGGCTCCTGCGCCTTCCACTACTGACAGCGCTCGCGTGCCTGCCGTTGCTTCCGCAAGGTAGCGGCTACCTGACGCTCGGAGCGCCGCAAAAGGTGGTAGGGAAGCGCGGCGCGGCCGTCGAGACGAAGATCCCGGTCTCCGTCCGGCAGGGTTATCACGTCAACAGCAACACGCCTTCGGATGAATACCTGATTCCGCTCAAATTGACGTGGAAGGCCCCTGGGGCCCTCCAGGCTGCGCAGACGGTCTATCCCAAGCCCACCCTCGAAAAGTACGAGTTCGCCGAAAAGCCGCTCTCCGTTTTCACCGGCGACTTCAACCTGATCGTCAAGTTCAAGGTGGCGGCCAACGCGCCCGCCGGCCCCGGAGCGGCCGTAGGCCAACTACGCTATCAGGCCTGCAGCGACAGAGCCTGCTACCCGCCCAAGACGCTCGAAGTTACCGTCCCCTACCAGGTGGAATAGCATCTAACCCTTTAAGAACTGCCCGATCGATCGCGTCGCCTGGCGGATCCGCTGCTCGTTCTCCACCAGCGCGAACCGCACGTGGCCCTCTCCCAGCGGACCGAACCCGATCCCCGGAGAAACTGCCACCTGCGCCTTTTCGAGCAGCATCTTGGAAAACTCCAGCGAACCAGCCGCGCGGTAACGCTCCGGCAGGGGCGCCCACAGGAACATCGATCCGCGGGGCTTTTCCACGGGCCATCCCGCCCGGTTCAGCCCGTTGACGAGTGCCTCGCACCGTTTCTGGTAGGTCGCGCAGATCTTGGCGGTCTCCGCCTCGCACTCCCGTAGTGCAATGATCGACGCGATCTGGATCGGTTGGAACACCCCGTAATCCAGGTAGCTCTTGATGCGCGCCAGCGCCGCAATCATCTTCGAATTGCCCAGGCAATACCCCACGCGCCATCCGGCCATGTTGTAGCTCTTCGACATCGAAAAGATCTCGACCGCCACTTCCCTGGCGCCCTCCACCTGCAGAATGCTCGGCGGTTTGTAGCCGTCGAACCCCAGGTCGGCGTACGCAAAATCGTGAACCACCATGGTCTCGTGTTCCCGAGCCAGCGCCACGATCTCCCGGAAGAACTCCAGGTCCACGCACGTCGTCGTGGGGTTGTGCGGAAACGAGATCAACAGCATCTTCGGCTTCTTCGTGGAACTACGGTAGAGCTCCCGCAGCCGGTTCAGGAACGTGCCGGCGTCCGGCAGCGGCAGCATGCAGGCCTGTCCCTCGGCCATCAATACGCCGTACTGGTGAATCGGATACGCCGGATTCGGCGAAACCACCGCGTCGCCCGGGCCGATCACCGCGAACAGCAGGTGTGCCAGCGCGTCCTTGGCGCCGATCGTAACGATCGCTTCCTTGTCGGGATCCAGTTCCACCCCGTACTTCAGGCGGTAGCGATTGGTGATCTCTTCCCTCAACCGCGGAATCCCGCGCGACTGCGAATAGCGGTGATTCCTCGCGTTCTTTGCCGCTTCGACCAGCTTGTTGACCACCACCCGGGGGGTCGACCCGTCAGGGTTCCCCATCCCCAGGTCGATCACATCGATCTGCGCGGCACGCGCCTTTGCCCGCATCTCGTTGATGACGGCAAACACGTAAGGCGGGAGTTTCTGTATGCGATAGAATTCGTCGGAACTTTGGGACATTAAACCCATTCTACGACGGCGGGCTTTCGGTTCCGTCTTCCGCCGGGCGCGAATGAGGTTCGACGGCGCCGGAGGCCGCTTTCTGGATTTCGGAGTCTACCTCCGCGCCCGTGAGAATGGCGATGCCGGTCAGGTAAAACCACAGCATCAGGATCACCACCGCGCCGAGTGATCCGTAGGTCGCGTTGTAAGAATTGAAGTATCGCAGGTAGAACCGGAATCCCAGCGATGCCAGCATCCACATCCCCAGGGCTACCAGCGCCCCCGGGGTCATCCATCTCCATTCCCACGCCGTCATGTCCGGCGCGAAGCGGTACAGCAGGTTGATCACGAACAGCACGAAGAACACCACAAGCGGCCACCTCGCGACCGCCCAGAATATCGTGAAGGCGCTCTCCACCCTCGCGTAATCTGACAGGTACCCTCCGATCTTTCCGCCCACGAGAATCAGCACCAGCGCCGTCGTCGTGAAAATTGCGAACAGGAACGTAAGTCCGATTGCAATCAGGCGCGCCTTCCACCACGGGCGGCGGTCCTTGATTTCGTAAGCCTGGTTCAGGCCGTCGCTCAACGCCGCCATCCCGTTCGACGCGGCCCACAGCGTTCCCAGGATCCCCAGCGACAGCTTGCCCCCGCCCGCTCCGGTCGTGATCTGGTTCAGCGTGTCGACGATCAGGTGGAACGCCGACCGCGGCACCACCCGGCGGAAATAGCTGAGCAGGTTGGCCCGCAGGTCCTCGCTCTGCGCGAAAAATCCGAAGACGTTGGTCAGCAGGATCAGCAGAGGAAAAAGCGCCAGCAAAAAATAGAAGGAGAGTTCGGCCGCCTGGCCGAACACGTCGTCCTTCAGAATCTCGTTCCAGACGAGCCGCAGCAGCCCTCGGAACGTCAAACCGTGCAGGTGCCACAAGCTCGTCGCGGCTCGCCTCATCTCACTCCTCTACGCGCGGATTTTCGTGCAGGTACAGCATCTTCACCATAGTGAGTACCGCCGCTGCCATCGGAGTGGCAAGGGCCAGTCCCAGAAATCCAAGAAGAACCGCCATGAGCACCTGCGCGAGAATTGTCAACGCGGGCGGCAGGTACACCGCCCGCCTTTGCACCAGCGGCGTCAGGAAATAGCCCTCGGCGATATGGACCGCCAGAAAAAAGATGACAACGTAGGGCACTTCGCTCGGGTCTTTCGAGAGCGTGACCACGGTCGTCAGAAGAAAGGCGATGAACGCGCCGATGTAGGGGATGAAAATCATCAGTCCCGTGAACAGTCCCAGCGTAAAAACTAACGGTATGTTCAGCAGCCAAAGCCCAATGATCGTGGCGATACCGAGAACCGTCATGGGCACCAGTTGCCCCAGCATCCAGCGCCGCAGCATGTGAGCCGTCTCCGCTAATACCTCCTGCACCCGCCCCCGGCTCGACGGCGGGAACAATACCAGCAGGCCCCGCACGTAGTGCCCCGGTCTCGCTGCGACGTATGCCGCCACCACCGCAATCACCAGCATGCCGCCCGCGGCTTCGATCATCTTCAGCGCAATGTTTGTGACCCGGCCGAGCAGGGTATACATGCCTAACGAGGCCGGTGCGTTCTCGAGCAAAGCCTGTCCCCATCCATGCTGGTTCAGGAAGTAATGCAGGTTTTCGATCGCCCTCGGAACTACTTGTACCAGTTGACTCACCTGCACGATGAGCCGAGGCGCAAGTTGCCATATCGCCACGCCGATCAGGGATGTGACGCCCGCCAACACAATCAGGTAGGCTCGGTCCCGGCTCAATCTCATGCGGCCGCGCACCCATTCGGTGATCGCGTCCAGCACGATTGCTCCAAGAATCCCGGCGAACGCCAGCAGCAGCACGTATGCCGTGTACCACAGCAGCACGACGAGCGCGATCAGGGCGAGAGCCACGATAATGCGCCGGGCAAAAGGCTGCATGGTGTTCTGCAACGCTACGACACACCCCACTCTTCATGTTGCAACCCCACCGCGTGGCCTGTCGGTATCTTCCGCCACAGAGCGCTCCGGTGTGCGGTGGTTCGCTATGATCAAGAATCGGAGTCTGCTATGAACCGGCTTGCTATCCTTGCCCTTGCCTGCGCCTCTGCTCTCAGCGCCCAGTCTTCAAGCGATCAGCCCCTGAAATCGCTGCCCTACACCCCGAGCCTTGATCCTTCCGCGATGGACCGCTCGATCGATCCCTGCGTCGACTTCTATAAATACTCCTGCGCCAACTGGATCCGCAAGAATCCCATCCCGCCCGACCAGTCCCGCTGGGATGTGTATTCGAAATTGACAGACGAAAACCAGCGGTATCTGTGGGGCCTGCTCCAGGAGGCTGCCGAGCCGTCCCCGCACCGCAGCGCCGTCGAGCAGAAGATCGGGGATTTCTTCGGCGCCTGCATGGACCAGGCGGCGATCGATCGCGCGGGCGCCGCGCCGCTGCGGCCCACCCTCGACCGCATCGCGGCCCTGCGCTCCGCGGCGCAACTGGCTCCCGTGCTCGCGCGCCTGCAGATGGAATCTCCCGGCAGGGGCCCGCTCTTCGGATTCGGCTCCAGCCAGGACTTCGCCGATTCCAGCCGCGTCATCGCCTTCGCCTCCGCCGGCGGCCTGGGCCTGCCCGATCGCGATTACTACCTGAAGACCGATGCCAAGTCGGTCGAAACCCGCGCGAAATATCTGGCTCACGTCGCCAAGATGTTCGAGCTTCTGGGCGATCCCCCCGCCGCCGCGCAAGCCGGAGCGCAGACCGTGATGGAGATCGAGACGGCCCTCGCCAAGTCGTCTCTCACGCGCGTCGAGCGGCGCGATCCCTACAAGCTGTTTCACAAAATGACGCGTGCCCAACTCGCCGCGCTCACCCCCGCCTTCGACTGGAATTCCTACCTCGCCGCATCCGGGGCCGGCGGCCTCTCCGAATTCAACGTCACCGAGCCGGCGTTCTTCAAGGAGGTGGAGACGCAGCTCGCCTCGCGCAGCCTCGGCGATTGGAAAACGTACCTGCGCTGGCACCTGGTCCATTCCGAGGCACCCTATCTTTCCACTCCCTTCGTCACCGCCAATTTCGATTTCTACAGCGCCTATCTTCGCGGCACGAAGCAGCTTCAGCCGCGCTGGAAACGCTGCGTCCAGTACACGGATCGCAACCTCGGCGAGGCGCTCGGCCAGGTCTTCGTCGAAAAGACGTTCAGCGCCGATACCAAGGCTCGCGTGCTGGCCATGACCAAAGAGATTCAAAAAGCCATGGAGCAGGAAATCGACGGGCTCACCTGGATGGGACCCGAAACCAAGAAGCGCGCCCTCGAGAAGCTCCACGCCATGGTGGACAAGATCGGCTATCCCGACAAATGGCGCGACTACAGCAAGCTCGAGATCCGCCGCGGAGATTTTCTCGGCAACATCGAGCGCTCCGCGGAATTCGAATCGCGCCGGGACCTCGCTAAAATCGGCAAGCCCGTGGACCGCGGCGAATGGGGGATGAGCCCGCCCACCGTCAACGCCTACTACGACCCGCAGATGAACGACATCAATTTCCCCGCCGGCGTCTTGCAGCCGCCGCTCTATGATCCGAAGATGGACGACGCCCCGAACTACGGCAATACCGGCGCCACCATCGGCCACGAACTGACCCACGGCTTCGATGACGAGGGCCGCCAGTTCGATGCCCACGGCAACCTCAAAGACTGGTGGACCAAGAAAGACGGGGAGGAGTTCGTCAGCCGCGCGGCTTGCGTCGTCGATCAGTACGCTGGCTACACGGTGATCGACAACATTAAGATCAACAGCAAGCTGACGGAGGGGGAAGACGTGGCGGATCTCGGTGGAACCCTGCTCGCCTATATGGCGTGGAAGTCTGCGACCCACGGCGAGCAGCTACACCCGATTGACGGATTGACTCCCGATCAGCGCTTCTTTGTGGGAATGGCGCAATGGGCCTGCGGCGAAGAGCGTCCCGAGGCAAAGCGCGTGAACGCCATGACCGACCCCCACTCGCCGAATGAATACCGCATCAACGGCGTGGTCTCGAACATGCCGGAATTCTCGAAAGCCTTCTCCTGCAAGCCCGGACAGCCCATGGTCCGCGCCAACGCCTGCCGCGTTTGGTAGCTTAGACCATAGTGGGGCAGGCCTCCTGGCCTGCCCTCCGGCCACCTCTACCGCATCGCGTACGAACTGAGCACCTTCATGTAGTTCGCCCGCTCGAACGCCCCCGGCTGCGGAACCGCGTTCCGGCTCATACTGCCCTGCATCTGTTTGATCGAGTCGTACTCGTGCTCGCCCATCCAGACCAGCAGTTCCGTCGCCAGCGTATCCAGGTAGCTGATTCCCCGCTTCAACAGCGCCGAGGTCATCATCGCCACCCGCGCGCCCGCCATCATGGCCTTCACCACGTCGGTCGCGCTGTGCACCCCGCCGGTCAATGCCAGGTCGGCCTTCACCGTGCCGTAAATCACCGCGATCCAGTGCAGCCGCAGCAGCAGTTCGTGCGAGTTGCTGAGGATCAGGTTCGGTACGACTTCCAGCGATTCCAGGTCGAAATCCGGCTGGTAGAACCGGTTGAACAGGACCATGCCGTCCACGCCCGCGGCGTCCAGGCGCTTGGCCATGTTCGCCATCGAGCTGAAGTACGGCCCCAGCTTCACCGCTACCGGAATCTTGACCTCGGCCTTCACCGCCTTGATCAACTCGACATACTGCTGCTCGACCCGGTCGCCGGTGACGCCCGGGTCCACCGGAATGTAGTAGATGTTCAGCTCCAGCGCGTCCGCGCCGGCCTGTTCCATCTGCTTCGCGTATCCCAGCCAGCCGCCCTTGCTCGTGCCGTTCAGGCTGGCGATGACCGGAATCTTCACCGCCTGTTTCGCCTTCACGATATGCGCCAGGTAGGCTTCCGGACCCATCACCCGCTGTGTCAGCTCCGGAAAATGCGTCACCGATTCCGCCGAGATCTCCGAACCTTCCGTCATAAACCGGTCGAGTTCGTCGCTCTCCAGCTCGATCTGCTCCTCGAAGAGCGAGTGCAGCACCACCGCCGATGCGCCCGCATCTTCGATGCGCCGGATGTTGCCAACGTCCTCGCACAACGGCGAAGCTGAAGCGACCAGGGGGTTCTTCAGCTTCAGGCCGAGATACGTGGTCGAAAGATCAATGGTTTTGCTCAGGTCGATCATTTCTTCACCTCGGTGGTTTCTTGCGCGGCGCCGTTGGAAGGCTGGTGCGCCATATGTTCGTAGAGTTTCCAGCGGCTCGCCACGTCCTCTTCCGCCAGCGCTAAGAGCTCCTTCGCGTGTTCCGGGTTGCTCTTGGCCAGCATCGTGTAGCGCGTCTCGTTATAAACGTAGTTCTTCAGCGGCACGCTCGGCGGCCGCGAATCCAATTGGAACGGGTTTTTGCCCTGCCCCGCCAGGTTCGGGTTGTAGCGGAACAGCGGCCAGTAGCCCGAATTCACCGCGGCTTTCTGCTGCTCGCAGCCGAACGCCATGTCGTACCCGTGGGCGATGCAGTGGCTATAGGCGATGATGATCGACGGCCCGTCGAAGGCTTCCGCCTCGAGGAACGCCTTCACCGTGTGCATGTCGTTGCCGCCCATCGCCACCTTCGCGACGTATACGCTGCCGTAGCTCATCGCGATCAGGGCCAGGTCTTTCTTGCCGACCGGCTTGCCGGCTGCCGCGAACTTCGCCACCGCGCCGCGCGGCGTGGCCTTCGAAGCCTGGCCGCCCGTGTTCGAGTAAACCTCGGTATCGAGCACCAGGATGTTCACGTTGCGCCCGGAAGCGATCACGTGATCCAGCCCGCCGAAGCCGATATCGTACGCCCAGCCGTCGCCGCCCACGATCCACACGCTCTTCTTCACCAGTGCGTCCGCGATGCTCAGCAGATCGCGCGCCTCTGCCGTCTTCGCATCCGCCAGCTTCGCCTTCAGCGCCTTCACGCGTTCGCGCTGGGCGAAGATACCGGGCTCGTTGCTCTGGTCCGCATTCAGGATCTCGTTCGCCAGCTCCTCGCCGATCGCGAAGCCCAGCCGGCTCACCAGTTCCTTGGCGTATTCGTTCTGTTTGTCAATCGCCAGCCGCATTCCCAGCCCGAACTCCGCATTGTCTTCAAACAGCGAGTTCGACCAGGCCGGACCGCGCCCCGCGTCGTTCGTGCAGTACGGTGTCGTCGGCAGGTTGCCGCCGTAGATCGATGAGCAGCCCGTGGCATTGGCTACCAGCATCCGGTCGCCGAACAGTTGCGTCATCAGTTTCACGTACGGGGTCTCGCCGCAGCCCGAGCACGCGCCCGAGAATTCGAACAGCGGCTGGAGCAGTTGCACGTCCTTCACCTGCGCCATCGAGAGCGCCTGCCGCTCCGTGTCCGGAATCTTCAGGAAGAAGTCCCAGTTGGCCGCTTCCGATTCCCGCAGCGGCGGCTGCGCCACCATGTTGATGGCCCGGTGCTTCACCTCGCTCTTGCTCTTGGCCGGGCACACCTGCACGCACAGCGTGCAGCCCGTGCAATCCTCGGGTGCCACCTGCAGCGTGTACTTCCTGTCTTTCATGTCCTTCCAGCGCGCCGGAACCGCCTTGAAAGTCTCAGGCTTGCCGTCCAGCCACCGCGAATCGTAAACCTTCGCGCGGATCACGCTGTGCGGGCACACCAGCACGCACTTGCCGCACTGGATGCACAACTCCTCATCCCACGCCGGAATCTCCAGCGCGATGTTCCGCTTTTCCCACTGCGCCGTGGCGCTCGGGAACGTGCCATCCACCGGCATGGAGCTCACCGGCAGGTCGTCGCCCTCGCCCGCCACGATCCGCGCCGTCACCTTCTGCACGAAATCGGGCGCGGCCGCCGGTACCGGAGGCCGAATGTCGAACAGCGCCGTCACCTTGCCCGGCACCTTCACTTCGTGCAGGTGGTCCAGCGTCGCGTCTACCGCGGCGTAGTTCTTCTGCACCACGATTTCGCCGCGCTTGCCATAGGTCTTCTTGATCGCGTACTTGATGGCCTCGATGGCTTCCTCGCGCGGCAGCACGCCGCTGATCGCGAAGAAGCAGGTCTGCATGATCGTGTTGATGCGGCCGCCCATCCCCGTCTGTTTGGCCACTTCATATCCATCGATCACGTAGAACTTCAGCTTCTTGTCGATGATCTGACGCTGCACCAGCCGCGGCAGATGATCCCAGACCTCGTCCGGCCCGAAGGGGCTGTTCAGCAGGAATGTCGCGCCCGGCTCCGCCGCCTTCAGCATATCGATCCGTTCCAGGAACGAAAACTGGTGGCAGGCCACGAAGCTGGCCTTGGTGATCAGGTAGCTCGAGTGGAGCGGCTTCGGCCCGAACCGCAGGTGTGAAGTCGTGATCGCGCCGGATTTCTTCGAGTCGTATACGAAGTAGCCCTGCGCGAAATTCCCCGTCTCCTCGCCGATGATCTTGATCGAGTTCTTGTTCGCGCCCACCGTCCCGTCGGCGCCCAACCCGTAGAACAGAGCCCGCACCGTGCCCGGAACTTCCGTCGAAAAGTCGGGATCGTAGTCCAGGCTGGTGTGCGTGACGTCGTCCTGGATGCCGATCGTGAAGTGATTCTTGGGCGACGCCTTTGCCAGTTCGTCGAACACCCCCTTCACCATGGCCGGCGTGAACTCCTTCGAAGCCAGGCCATACCGTCCGCCGATTACCTTCCTCTGCTGGCCCATCTCCACCAGGGCCGTAATCACGTCGCAATAGAGCGGCTCACCCGTGGCGCCCGGCTCCTTCGTGCGGTCGAGCACCGCGATCGACTTCGCCGACGCCGGCAGCGCCGCTACAAACGCCTCCACCGCGAACGGCCGGTACAATCGCACTTTCAGCAGCCCGACCTTCTGGCCGGCCGCCACCAGTGCTTCTACCGCTTCCTCGGCCACTTCCGCGCCCGAGCCCATCATCACGATCACGCGCTCCGCATCCGGCGCGCCCACGTAATCGAACAGGTGGTAGTGCCGCCCCACCACCTTCGCGAACTGGTCCATCGCGTTCTGCACGATGGTCGGCGCCGCGAGGTAGTATGGGTTCGCCGCTTCGCGGGCCTGGAAGTAAACGTCCGGGTTCTGCGCCGTGCCGCGAATCATCGGCCGGTCGGGCGAGAGCGCCCGCATCCGGTGCGCCTTCACCAGGTCATCGCTGATCATGGCCCGCAGATCGTCGGCGCTGAGTTGCTCGACTTTGGCTACCTCGTGGGACGTGCGGAAACCGTCAAAAAAGTGCAGGAAGGGGATCCGCGATTCCAGGCTGGCCGCCGTGGCGATCGCCGCCATATCCATCACTTCCTGTACCGAGTTCGACGACAGCATGCCGAAACCCGTCGACCGCGCCGCCATCACGTCGCTGTGGTCGCCGAAAATCGACAACGCATGGGCCGCCACCGCCCGCGCGGCGATGTGGAACACCGTCGAGGTCAGCTCCCCGGCGATCTTGTACATGTTCGGGATCATCAGCAGCAGGCCCTGCGATGCCGTGAACGTGGTCGTGAGAGCCCCGCCCTGCAAAGCGCCGTGGCAGGCGCCTGCTGCGCCCCCTTCGCTCTGCATCTCGATCACCGTCGGCACGGTGCCCCAGATATTCGTCTTGCCTTCGGCGGACCACTGATCCGCCCATTCCCCCATGTTCGAGGAAGGAGTAATGGGATAAATAGCGATGACTTCGTTGATTTGATGGGCTACGTAAGCGGCTGCCTCGTTCCCGTCAATGGTGACTTTCGGGCGAGCGGTGGTGGATGAGCTGGTCAACTCTCCCCTCCTTTATGAATTGGAATTCACTGACTAAACCATATTATAAGACCCTCTTGTCGTAAAAATCTACAGTATTTTGCATCGGAAAGTCTGAATCAAGCTAACTCATTGATTTCACTGGATTAGGCCGCCTGGCCTGCCCCGCCGCGCCCCAAGACGCGCTAAGCTGGTTTCTCCCGGGCCCATGCCTTCTCGCTGCGGCATTCTCACCGCTACCCGTATCGTCGTTCACAAATCCCGCCGCGAGCTCCTGCTCCTGCGCGGCGAGTCGATCCTCCGCTCGTACCGCGTCGCCCTCGGCGCTCATCCCACGGGCCATAAGGAGCGGGAAGGCGACGGCCGCACGCCCGAGGGATGCTACACCATCGACCGCCGAAATCCCAAAAGCGCCTACCACCTCTCGCTCCACGTTTCTTACCCCAACCAAGCCGATTGCGACCATGCCGAAGCGATTGGCGCCCCGCCCGGCGGTGACATCATGATCCACGGACTACGCCCCGGAGTGCGCCATCCCGAAGACGACTGGACGCAAGGCTGCATCGCCGTGACCGATGAGGAGATGGACGAAATCTGGAATCTGGTTCCCGACGGCACCCCGATCGAAATCCGTCCTTAAACTAATTTGAGTCGGCAGCTCGAACCACGCGATCTTCATTCCTTTGGCGCCTGCAGGTCTCCAAGTGAAGTTGTTCGCAGCGATCGCCCTGGCGGTGGCCGCCGGCGTCACAGCGCTCACCCTCTACCCGCGAAACCGCGCCGCCGCGCTGACAGGCGATTCCGCTGCGCCCCGAGTTCGGCTGGTTTTCGGACCGACTGTGCCGGATATCACGCCGCCGCCCGGCGCTGCCCCTCCCGGCATGGTGTGGATCCCCGGCGGTGAGTTTTCGATGGGAGCGCAGGATCCCCCCGACATGGATGAGGCCGGCCTCAAAGCGGCGGTCGATTCACGCCCCGTCCACCGCGTCTACGTCGATGGCTTTTACATGGACAAGACCGATGTCACGAACGAGGAGTTCGCCGGGTTCGTGAGATCTTCCGGCTATGTCACAGTGGCGGAACGCAAACCCCGGGCGGAAGACTTTCCCGACGCCCCTCCGGAGAACCTGGTAGCCGGATCGGTAGTCTTCTCACCGCCCGGGCGTCCCGTCCCGCTGGAGAGCCGCTTCCTCTGGTGGAACTACGTTCCCGGGGCAAACTGGCGGCATCCCCTCGGTCCCCGAAGTAACATCCGAAGCCGGCCAGATTACCCCGTCGTGCAGATCGCCTATGAAGACGCCGCCGCCTACGCGCAGTGGGCCGGCAAACGGCTGCCCACAGAAGCCGAATGGGAGTTCGCCGCGCGCGGCGGACTGGCCGGCAAGCCGTTTGTCTGGGGCGATCAATTCCGCCCCGGCGGCAAGTGGATGGCCAACACCTACCAGGGACGATTTCCCACCACCGACACCGGCGATGACGGCCATGCGGGCATCGCCCCGGTCGCGCAATACCCGCCGAACGGATACGGCCTCTACGATATGGCGGGCAATGTGTGGCAGTGGACCAGCGACTGGTACCGCCCGGATTATTACCAGCAACTCGCCGCGGAGGGCGGCGTCGCACGCAATCCCCGTGGCCCGGACTCGTCCTACGACCCTTCCGAACCCGGTCAGCCGGAGAGGGTTCAGCGAGGCGGGTCGTTTCTTTGCACCGATCAGTACTGCTCCCGCTACATCGTCGGAACGCGCGGAAAAGGCGACATCCGTACGGGAACCAACCACCTCGGCTTCCGGTGCGTGATGACCCGTGAGCAGTACCGGCAACGCTTCAGTGCCGGAATCAATCCTTAAGGGTGACTGGAATCGTCTCGGTGTCAAACCGGTAACTCAAGACCGTTGGCGCCGTTCCTTGTTGAGGGAACGGGAACGTGAACAGATTATCGGTCGCATGTCGCGGCAACAGCGTAAGATGCAGGCCCATCGACGAGGACGTAAACTGCTGGAGCAATCTGTGGGGGCGGTTTGGACATCGAAATCGGCGAATGCTGCCTCGTTTCGTGTCACCGTGTCCCCGGACGCACGGTGCCACTTTGACGTTCAAAATAATGAATCGCGCCTTCGTGGGCGTGGTCTAGACACTCGAGGCCGGGACTCGCATGAAATTTGCCGCATTCGTGGCCATCGCCCTGGGCTGCATCTTGGGCCAAACGCAGCCACCACAGGCGGCGGGGAGCGCCACGCTGTTCCAGAACGTCCGCATTTTCGATGGCAAGAGCAGCACCCTCTCCCCGCCCTCCAATGTGCTGGTCAGAGGCAACACCATCGAGCGCATTTCCGCGTCCCCCATGGACGCCGCTGCAGCCGCTAGCGCCACTGTGATCGACGGCGGTGGCCGCGTGCTGATGCCTGGCCTCATTGACGCGCACTGGCATGCGTTCATGGTGGCGGCGCCCCAGATGCTCCTCATGACCGCCGACCTGTCCTATCTCCATCTGCTGGCCGCGCAGCAGGCCGAGGCCACGCTCATGCGGGGGTTCACGACGGTGCGCGACCTCGGCGGACCCGTGTTCGGACTCAAGCGCGCCATCGACGAAGGTGTCATGATCGGCCCGCGCATCTATCCCTCGGGTGCGTTCATCTCGCAAACCTCGGGACACGGAGACTTCCGGTTCGACTTCGAGCTACCGCGGACTTTGGGCGGTCCCCTGAGCCACTCCGAGGTCGCAGGCGTCGCGGCCATTGCCGATAGCCCCGACGAAGTTCGCCTGCGGGCGCGGGAGCAGTTGAGAAAGGGCGCGAGCCAGATCAAGGTGATGGGCGGCGGCGGCGTGGCGTCACCCTACAATCCGCTCGAATCGACCCAGTACACCGAGCCGGAAATCCGCGCCGCGGTCGAGGCGGCCGAAAATTGGGGCACCTACGTCACCGTACACGCGTATATGCCCCGGGCGATCCGGCAAGCCGTCGCCGCCGGCGTCAAGTGCATCGAACACGGCCACCTGATCGACGAGCCCACCGCCAAGCTGCTGGCGGATAAAGGCATCTGGTGGAGCTTGCAGCCCTTTCTGGACGATCAGGACGCCTCTCCGCTGGTGAACCCGGTGTCCCGTCAGAAGGCGCTGAAGGTTTTCGCCGGAACGGACAATGCCTACAGGCTGGCGAAGAAGTACAAGGTCAAAACGGCCTTTGGTACCGATATCCTGTTCGATGCGAGGCTCGCCAGCCGGCAGGGAGCGCAGCTCGCCAAGATGGTCCGCTGGTACACGCCGGCCGAAGCGCTCAAGATGGCCACCGCCGACAATGGAGAGTTGATGGCCCTCTCCGGGCTGGTCAACCCCTATCCCGGCAAGCTGGGCGTAGTGGAAGCGGGCGCGCTCGCGGACCTTTTGCTGGTCGATGGCAACCCGCTCGAAAACATCAAGCTCATCGAGGACCCGGCCAGGAACTTCGTGGTGATCATGAAGGACGGCAAGATCTACAAGAATCTCCTCTCCGGCAGACACGCCGGTTCCCACTAATATCCTCAACGGTTTGCGCATTTTCTGGTCCTACGGTGCTGTACACTGTAAGCGCCATCGTGGGGCAGGCCTCCCGGCCTGCCCAATTGGCTTCGTTCCGTAACATTATGCTGACCCGTCGTGAATTCGTCGCCGCCTCCGCCGCGCTCTGTGCCGCCCAGGCCGACCCGCAGCCGCCCGGCGCGGGACCTCTCGTCCTCTGGTACAAACAGCCTGCCGTCCAATGGACCGACGCTCTCCCGATCGGCAATGGCCGTCTCGGCGCCATGATCTTCGGCGGCGTAACCGCGGAGCGCATCCAGCTCAACGAGGACACCCTGTGGTCCGGCGCTCCCCGCGAATGGAATAACCCGGGCGCCAAGCAGCATCTACCCGAAGTGCGCCGGCTCGTCCTCGACGAGCAGGATTACGTCGGCGCAGACCGCGTGTGCCACCAGATGCAGGGCCCCTACAACGAGTCCTACCAGCCGCTGGGCGACCTGCACTTCACCATCGACCACCCGGCCGAGGTTTCCAGCTACCGTCGGCAACTCGATCTTGACGCCGCGCTCTCGCGCGTCACCTACCGCACCGGCGACGCCGAATACACCCGCGAAGCCTTCTCTTCCGAGCCCGGCCAGGTGATCGTCCTCCGCTTCACCACCACCAGCCCCGAGGGCCTCAACCTCACCGCCGCCATCGACAGCCCGCTGCGCTCCGCCTCCGAAGCGTCTGATTCCGGCGTCCTGCGCCTCACGGGCAAGGCCCCGTCGCACGCCGAACCCAATTACGTCCGCTCGGCCGACCCCGTCCAGTACGACGACGCCGAAGGCAAGGGCATGCGGTTCGAAGCCCGCGTCCAGGCTGTCGCCGAAAATGGGTTCGTTTCGGCGCAATCGAATCGCCTGCGGATCACCGGCGCGAAGGCCGTGACGTTCCTGATCGCCGCCAACACCGGGTACCAGGGCTACGAGCGCGCTCCGGCCGGCACCGCCGCCGGCATTGCCGCCGCCTGCGAGAAGCAGATCGAAGCAGTCCGGCGCCAGAGCTACGAGGCCCTCCGCGACGCCCACACGGCCAACCACCGCAAGCTCTTTCGCCGCGTCTCCCTCGAACTTCCGAACCTGGGCGACCCCGCGCTCGACACCGGCGAACGCCTTCGCGCCTTCCCCGCCAAACCCGATCCGTCGCTCGCGGCCCTCTACTTCCAGTACGGCCGCTATCTATTAATCGCCAGTTCCCGCCCCGGCACCCAGCCCGCCAATCTTCAGGGCATCTGGAACGATCAGGTCCGCCCGCCCTGGAGCTCCAACTGGACCACTAACATCAACACCGAGATGAACTACTGGCACGCCGAGACCTGCCATCTCGCCGAGTGCCACGCGCCCCTCTTCGACCTGGTCGAGGGACTCAGCAAGACGGGCGCGCGAACCGCCTCCATCAATTACGGCTGCCGCGGCTGGGTATCGCACCATAATGTGGATCTCTGGCGTCAATCCGCCCCGGTCGGCAACTTCGGACAGGGCTCACCCACCTGGGCCAACTGGGGAATGAGCGGCCCCTGGTTCTGCGCCCACCTATGGGGGCACTACGCCTTCAGCGGCGACCGCCAATTCCTGCGCACCCGCGCCTACCCGATCATGAAATCCGCCGCCGAGTTCTGCCTCGACTGGCTGATCGAACGCAAAGACGGCCGCCTCACCACGTGCCCTTCGTTTTCCACCGAGAACAGCTTCAAAGGTCCGGATGGCCGCACGGCCCAGACCTCCGACGGCTGCACCATGGACATGGCTCTCATCTCCGAGCTCTTCTCCAATTGCATCGAGGCCGCGCGGATCCTCAACACGGATGCCGGTTTCGCCGCCCGGCTCAAAGCCGCCCGCGAACGCCTGGTCCCCTATCAAATCGGCAAGCACGGCCAGTTGCAGGAGTGGTCGCGCGATTTCGATGAGCCGGAACCGGGCCAGCGGCACATGTCCCACATGTACCCGCTCTACCCCGGAAGCGAGATCACGCCGCGCCGCACACCCGAGCTCGCCAAAGCCGCTCGCGTATCGCTTGAGCGCCGCCTCGCCGCGGGCGGCGCGTATACCGGTTGGAGCCGCGCCTGGGCCATCAATTTCTGGGCCCGCCTGCTCGACGGCGACAAGGCCTGGGAGTCGGTCTCGATGCTACTTCAGCACTCCACCGGCCCCAACCTGTTCGATACCCACCCCGCGGGAGACTCCTGGATATTTCAGATCGACGGCAATTTCGGCGGCGCCGCCGCCATCGCCGAA
This sequence comes from Bryobacterales bacterium, assembly GCA_963778675.1. Lineage (GTDB taxonomy): Bacteria > Acidobacteriota > Terriglobia > Bryobacterales > Bryobacteraceae > CAWCDJ01. The sequence continues at coordinate 1,079,212 of CAVZVI010000010.1, read as the reverse complement.
ATGCTGCTCCAGAGCCACGACGGCGCCATTGACTTCCTCCCTGCCCTGCCCGCGGCCTGGCCCGATGGCAGCGTCAAAGGCCTACGCGCCCGCGGCGGCCTCACGGTCGATGTTTCCTGGGCCAGGGGCAAGGCCGTGTTCGCCCTTCTCGCTCCGGCCCTGGCCGGCGAACACATTCTGCGGCCGCCGCGCGGCCAGCGCATCTCCGGAATCCGCGGGACCCCTGTTTCCGGCGGCGGAGTGCGGGTGCGCCTGCAGCCCCGGCAGACATACCGGGTCAACTTCGTCGCAGATACCGGTACACCATAGCGACCGGCAGCCCCACAACATTGAAGTAGCAGCCCTCGATCTTCTGGATATACTTCGATGCCAGCCCCTGAATCGCGTAGGCGCCGGCTTTGTCCATGGGCTCGCCGCTCGCGACGTATTCAGCGATCTCCGCCTCGCTCATGGCCGCAAACCAGACCTCCGTCACCGCCCGGTCCACCACGATATCCGAGTCGCGCTTGAGGCAGATCCCTGTCATCACCTCGTGCCTGCGGCCTGACAGAAGCCGCAGCATGCGGCAGGCGTCTTCCGCGTCCAAGGGTTTGCCGAGCATCTCTCCCTCGACGACCACCGTCGTATCAGCAGCCAGAATGGTCTCGCCCGGCGCCGCTTCCACCGCGCGCGCCTTCCACTCCGCCAGCCGCCGCACGTAGTCGTCCGGCCCTTCGCTTTCGAGCGGCGTCTCATCCACCGCGGCGGCCCGCACGACGAACGGAATCCCGGCCTGCCGCAGAATCTCGCTGCGCCGCGGCGATTGAGAGGCTAGCACCAACATGGTTCCAGTGTAGAATGGGGCCGGAATGAGACATCTGGCTAAGGCATTGGTGGTGCGCCCCGGGTCGCGCTTCAATCTGAGTTCGGTCGATCCGGCGAATACGCACGGTATCGATAGGAAGTCCGCTGACGGGCGGTTCGCGAAGAACCTGGAGAAGCTCTCGGTGCTCCAGTATCTCCTGTATGCGGAGGCGAGCCGCGCTCTCCTGGTAGTTCTCCAGGGCATCGACGCCGGCGGCAAGGACGGCACCATCAGCCATGTCATGAGCGGCCTCAATCCGCAAGGCGTTCAAGTCACTCCTTTCAAGGTCCCGGAGGGCGAAGAGACCCGCCACGATTATCTCTGGCGCGTCCATCGGGCCGTACCGGAGTTCGGCAAGATCGGCATCTTCAACCGCTCGCACTATGAGGATGTGCTGGTCGTTCGGGTGCATAACATCGTGCCTAAGTCGGTGTGGTCCCGTCGCTACGATCAGATCAGGGACTTCGAGCAGATGCTCTCCCAGAACAATGTGCGCATCATCAAGTTCCTGCTGTATATCAGCAAGGACGAGCAGGCCAAGCGCTTTCGCCAGCGGCTGGACGACAAGAGTAAGAACTGGAAATTCTCCCCCGCCGACATCAAAGAGCGCGAGTATTGGGACCAGTACATCGCGGCGTACAACGACATGCTGCGGAAATGCAGCACCGCGGAAGCCCCGTGGTACGTGGTCCCCGCAAACCACAAATGGTTTCGCAACCTGGCCGTGTCGGAGATCATGCGCCAGACTCTCGAATCGATGGACCTCAAATATCCCAAACCGTCGGCCGACCTGTCCGCAATTCAGTTCGAGTAACCGGCATGCCGTGATAGAATGATCGAACCGGCTAAAATGGAACGCGCCAGCAAGCTCATCCGGAGACTGAGACTGCCCGGCGAGACGATCACCGCCGAAGAACTCGCCTGCGCCGCGTGGGCCCAGGCAGTCGGAAAAAAGATTGCCGCTCACACGCGCCCCGCTAAGCTGGTTCGGACGTGCCTGGTCGTCGAAGTGGAAGATCGCATCTGGCAGCGGCAGTTGTTCGGCCTGACCTGGCAGATCGTCCGCAACCTGGAGCGGCACCTGGGACCCGGCCTGGTGGAGGACATGGAGTTTCGCATCGTGCCGCGCCGGCGCGAGCCGCAGCGCGCGACCGAGGCTCTTCCAGGCCTGTGGGACGAAGCCGACGCCATCACCGATCCGGTGATGCGCGGCATCTTCAAAGCATCGAGGAAAAAGGCACTCGCGTGAGGATCACTGAAAAGGAAGTCCGGTACGTTGCGGACCTCGCGAATCTCAAGCTGTCCGACGCCGAGGCGGCGCGTCTGCGCGCCGATCTCGACGGCATTCTCGAACACATGGACCGGCTCAAGGAGATCGACACGGCCGGCGTCGAGCCAATGGCACAGGTGCTGTTCGATGCCGAAGAGACCGCTACGCTGCGCGACGATGTTCCCGTGCCGCCCCTCGGGAACGAGGCGGCCCTGGCCCACGCCCCGCAGCCCGGCGCCGGTTATTTCAAGGTGCCTAAAGTCATCGAACGCTGAACCATGGATATCGCTACCCTGACGATCGACGGCGTGAGAGAGTCCCTGCTCGCCCGCCGCGCGAGCGCCGTCGAGCTGGCCACCGAAGCCCTGCGCTTCGCCGAAGCGGAGAATCCGCGCACCGGCGCCTACCTGCACTTTTCTCCGGAGCGGGCGCTGGCCAATGCGCGCCGCGTGGATGAGCGCATCGCCCGCGGAGAGGACCCGGGTCCGCTGGCAGGGGTACCGGTGGCGGTGAAGGACGTGATCGTCACCAAGGGCGTCCGCACCACCTGCGGGTCGCGGCTGCTCGCCGATTACGTTCCGCCGTACGACGCCACCGCCATCGCGCGCCTGGAAGAGGCCGGCGGCCTGGTTCTCGGCAAGACCAACTGCGACGAGTTTGCCATGGGGTCATCGACCGAAAACTCGGCGTTCGGCCCGGTGCGCAACCCGGTGGCGCCCGATCGCGTGCCGGGCGGATCGAGCGGCGGATCCGCCGCCGCCGTGGCACAGGGAACCGCCGTCCTGGCGCTGGGCTCCGATACGGGCGGGTCGATCCGGCAGCCCGCCTCCTTCTGCGGAGTCGTGGGAGTCTGTCCGACTTACGGCCGCGTCTCGCGCTACGGGCTCACCGCGTTCGCCAGCTCGCTCGACCACATCGGGCCGTTTGCCCGCTCGGTGAAGGATTCCGCCGCGCTCCTCGGTGTCATCGCCGGCCGCGACCCCTGCGACGCCACCTCCGCGGCCGCCCCGGTGCCGGATTACACAGCCGCCTTGGACGGAAACGTAAAAGGGTTGAAGCTTGGACTGCCGCGCGAGTATCTAAAAAACTTGACGAGCGAAACCGGCGAGGCGATCTCCCGGGGGCTGGAGCAGTTCCGGAAACTGGGCTGCGAGCTCCGCGAAATCAGCCTTCCGGCCACCGACTACGCCATCGCGTGCTACTACATCATTGCGACCGCCGAAGCCAGTTCCAACCTGGCAAGGTACGATGGCGTACGTTATACACACCGCTCGCCGAACTCGGAGACGCTTTCGGACATGTACCGCAACACGCGCGGCGAGGGCTTTGGCGCCGAATGCAAACGGCGCATCATGCTGGGCACCTACGTCCTCAGCCACGGCTACTACGACGCGTATTATCTGAAAGCGCAGAAAGTTCGAGCGCTGATCGCTCGCGATTTCGCGAACGCGTTCCAGGAGGTGGATGCGATTGCGGCCCCCGTCTCGCCCTTCCCGGCGTTCAAACTCGGGGAAAAGGTGGACGACCCGATTGCCATGTACCTTTCCGACATCTACACCATCACCGGCAGCCTCGCGGGCATTCCGTGCATGAGCGTTCCATGCGGCGCGACCCGCGAAGGACTTCCGGTCGGGATGCAGATACTCACCCGGCATTTCGACGAGACCACGATGTTCCGGCTCGCCGATGCACTTGAGAAAGCTCAGAGGAGATAGAGGAGACTCGATATGCCATTCACACTTCCGCCGCTGCCCTACGCGCCCGAGGCGCTGGAGCCCCACATCGACAAGATGACTATGGAAATCCACCATGGCAAACACCACGGCGCATACGTCACCAATCTCAACAAGGCTCTGGAATCCGCACCCGCGCTGGCCGGCAAGACCATCGAAGAGCTGCTGGCCAACAACTGCGCGATCGTTCCGGAAAACATCCGAACCGCCGTGCGCAATAACGGCGGCGGCCATATCAACCACTCGATGTTCTGGCAGATCATGAAACCGAACGGCGGTGGAGCGCCGGTCGGCCACGTGGCTCAGGCCATCACCGGTACGTTCGGCGGCTTCGACGCTTTCAAGGAGAAAGTGAACCAGGCGGGCGCCACCCGCTTCGGCTCGGGTTGGGCGTGGCTGGTGAAGACCGCCGGCGGCCTGGAAGTCTATTCCACGGCCAACCAGGACAGCCCCGTCATGGAAGGGAAGTTCCCGGTGATGGGAATCGACGTCTGGGAGCACGCCTATTACCTGAAGTATCAGAACCGCCGCCCCGAGTATCTCGGCGCGTGGTGGAGCGTGGTCAACTGGGAAGAGGTCGAGAACCGCTTTAACCGCGGGAAGTAAGAGTAAGATAGTGGGGCAGGCCTTCCGGCCTGCCCGTTCCCCCCGATGCGCACCTACGACATGATCGTGATCGGCTCCGGCCCGGCCGGCCAGCGCGCTGCCATCCAGGCGGCGAAATCCGGCCGCCGCGTAGCTGTGATCGAGCAGCGCGAAATCGTCGGCGGAGCCTGCATCAATACCGGCACGATTCCCAGCAAGACCATGCGGGAGGCCGTCATGCATCTTTCCGGCTTCCAGTTCCAGGGAATTTACGGCATCAACTACCACGTCAAGGACAAGATCACCATGGCGGACCTCGGCTTCAGGGTCAACCAGGTGATCAAGACGGAAGCCGACGTCACCCAGGCCCAGTTGGCGCGCAACGGCATCGAGGTGCTGAACGCGCGGGCCAGCTTCATCGATGCCACGCACGTCCGCACCGTGAACTCGCGCGGCCAGGCCGACCTGGAAGCGCCTACCATCATCATCGCTACCGGCACCAAGCCTGCGGTCTCCGACAAGGTGCCGTTGAACGGCCGCACGATCGTTAACAGCGACCAGATCCTGCAGATCCCCGACATTCCGCAGAACCCTGATCGTGGTGGGCGGCGGAGTGATCGGGGTGGAGTACGCGTGCATGTTCGCGATTCTCGGCGTGCGCGTGATTCTTGTGGAGAAGCGCCCCCGCCTGCTGGAGTTCGCCGACGCCGAAATCATCGAAGCGCTCTCCTATCACCTGCGCGACCACCGCGTGACCATGCGGCTGAACGAAGAGGTGGCGAGCGTCGAGGAACTGCCGGACGGCAGCGTGGTGGCGAACCTGCAAAGCAATAAGCGGATCACGGGCGACGCCTTGCTCTACGCCGTGGGCCGCCAGGGCAACGTGGACGAACTCAACCTGGCGGCGGCCGGTCTCGAGGCCGACAATCGCGGCCGCATCCACGTGGATTCCGAGTACCGCACGAAGTCGCCCAATATCTATGCGGTCGGCGATGTGATCGGCTTCCCCAGCCTGGCTTCGGTTTCGATGGAGCAGGGAAGAATCGCGGCGGCCAACGCGTGCGGCATCAAGATCCACTCCAACCCGGCGGCCTATCCATACGGCATCTACACCATACCGGAGATCTCGTTCATCGGCAAGACGGAAGAGCAGTTGACCGACGAAGACGTGCCGTACGAGGTCGGTGTGGCGTATTACCGCGAGACGGCACGCGGCCAGATCCGCGGCGACACCACGGGCAGGCTGAAGATCATTTTTCACCGCGAGACACGCGAGATCCTGGGCGTACACATCATCGGCGAAGGGGCCTCGGAACTGGTGCACATCGGGCAGGCGGTCCTGGTGCTGAAGGGCACGGTAGACTACTTCGTCGACAACGTATTCAATTACCCCACGCTGGCCGAAGGTTACAAGCAGGCCGCGTTCAACGGCATCAATAAGCTTGCGCGGTTTTGAGTCACCGGGCCGCGAACGTTAGGGAGTGGGCAAGGAGGAACGCACATGGGGCGGGCCATCGGAGTGCTGGCCACGCGGCACATTTGGGTCGGAATGGTGGAGGGCACGAAGCTCGGCGAGGTGCGAATGTACCCCGAGCCCGGCCAGGAGCATATCGACCTGAAGTCGCTTCCCGTCGACGAGATCATGGCTCGGATCCGGACGGACATCGCGGAGGTCTGCAAAGGCACCACGGTCGATTCAGTCGGCGCGGGCTTCCCCGGAATTGTGCGGAACGGCATCATCGAGGAATCGCCGAATCTGGGCCAGCTCAAAGGGCTGGATATCGGCGCGCAACTCTGCGCGGCCCTGCGGGCCGACGGCCTCAACGTTCCCGTCACGGTGATGAACGACGCCGACGCTCTGGCGGCCGGGATTGCCGCCACCGAGGGCGTGCTCGAAAAGCTGATCCGCGTCTGGTACCTGGGGGACGGCATCGGCTTCGGGCGCTATCCCCAGGGCGAAGGGGCCTGGGAGGCCGGCCACATGGTGGTGACGCTCGACCCCAAGGAGCGGTTCTGCGGCTGCGGCGGCCGTGGGCACCTGGAAGGCATCATGGGGAACCGTGCAATGCGCCTGCGCTTCCTCGATATGGAGCCGGAAGAAGTCTTCGCGGCCGCGCATCACGGCGACGCCCGGGCGGCTGAGTTCGTCAACGTCTGGCATCGCGCGCTGGCCGCGGGCACGGCCACCGCTGTCCACCTGGAGGGCGCGGGCCGGTTTTATCTTGCCGGGCCGAACGCGGATTTCGTGGACCTGAACCTGCTGAGCATGTTGGTTCAGGACATGGTCAAGATGAGCCCGCTGCAGGGGACCTACTTCGAGAAGGTCCCGACCAGCCAGGATCTGGCCTTGATCGGCGCGGCCATCACCAGCGCTATCCCGCAGCGATAAGCGCCCAGTTCCCCTTGGTACGCACCTCGCGCGCCGGGCCGAGCGCGATCTTGATCGCGTCGACCTCCTCCAGTTCGAAGCCGCTCGCGAGCAGCACGCCCCCCGGACGCAGCACGCGCAGCAGGTCGGGAGCGAGCGCCGTAATGGCCTCCGGGCTGATGTTGGCGGTCACCAGGTCGGCGGAAGCCGTGGCAACGGCGTCTACCGATCCGACGAACCCGCTACCCGCAATTTCGACGGCCACCGGGTCGGTATCGCAGGCGTAAACAAGGCCGGCACCCAGCAGTTGCGCCGCTTTCGCCAGGATCCCCGAGCCGGTGCCGACATCCAGCGCCACCATCCCCGGCTTCAGGTAATCCTCGAGCGCCTCGATGCACAGCCGCGTCGTTTCATGAACGCCGGTGCCGAAGGCCATCCCCGGGTTCACCACGATACGGAAGCGGCCGGCCGGGGCCGGGTCCTCGCGCCATTCGGGCACCAGGAAGAAGCGCGAGCCGATTTCCATGGGCTGCAGCAGGTCGCGGGCGGTTTGCACCCAGTCGCGCTGTTCTTCGATGCGCACCGAGGCCCCGGGGAAGAGATGGCGCAACGCGGCGCGGTCCGCCGTGTCTTCGAAGAAGGCGCGCACGCGCACCGGCGAGAGTTCGACGATGCCGGCCGAGCCGTGGTCCCAGAGGTCCGCGATCAGCAGGTCGCGGTCGCTGGGGTCGCATTCGATTTCAAGAGAGAACATGCCCAGAACCATCTTACGCGGAGTACAATTCAACAGGAATGATCACTCGACGCGCCGCCCTCGCCGCGCTGGCCGCAACGCTCGCACGCGCGGCCGGCCGGCTCCCCGCCAACAAGAACGTCCGCTGGGCGCTGGGGGCGAACCTGTGGAACTACTTTCCGCGAGTTCCCTTCACCGACATCCTCGACGTGATGCGGGACACCGGGTTCATCGGGATCCGGCTCACGCAGTTCCCCAAAATCCTGACCACGTACAACATCACGCAAGCCCAGATGGAGAAGGAAGTCGCCAAACGTAACTTGCACGTGATCACCATCTCGTTTAACGGCCCGGCGCACGATGCCGCCCGCCGCGCTCAGATCCTGGCGGACGCGCGCACGGCCATGGAATTCCTGAAGGGCTTCGGCGCGGACCGGCTGGTGGTGTTCTCGCCGTCGCGCTCCGTGGGCGTGAGCGACGAGCATTTCAAGACCATGTGCGAGTGTTACAACCAGTTGGGCGAGACGGCCGGAGCGATGGGCTTCCGCGCCGGCCTGCATAACCACATGGGGCAACTGGTGCAGACCGAAGAGGAAGTGGACCGGTGCATGGCGATGACGGACCCGAAGCTGTTTTCGTTCTCGCCCGACACCGCGCACCTCTACCTGGCGGGCATCGACCCGGTGAAGTCGATCGGCAAACACAGAAGCCGGTTGATGCTGCTCGATTACAAAGACGCGCGCCGCATCTCCGACAAGCTGCAGGACAATATCTTCGACCTCGGCGACGGCGAGATCGACTTTCCGGCGTGCCACCGGGTTTTGAAGTCGATCTCCTACAAAGGCTGGATCTGTGTGGACCTGGATACCGCCCGGAAAGGTCCTCGCGCGAGCTACGAGCGCTGCGGGGCGTACGTGGTGGATAAGCTGGAACCGGTCTATGTCTAGGCCGGCGCGCACTTTCTCGCGCAGACTATTCCTGGGAGCCATGGCCATGTCCGGATTTGCCGCCGATTACCGAATCATCGATCCACACGTCCACGTCTGGAAGCACGACCCGCACTACCCATTCGCCGAGGGCGCCCACGTTCCCGCGCGCGACGCCACGCCGGAGACGCTGCTCGGGCTCATGAAAGCGAACGGCGTTGCGAAGACGGTGATCATCCAGGTGATTCATTATCGCTACGACAACCGCTACCTGGCCGGCGTGCTGAAGCGCTATCCGCAGTATTTCCAGGGCGTGTGCCGCGTCGACCCGCTCGACCCGTCGGCGCCCGACCACCTTTCCGCACTAACCGCACAGGGGTTTCGGGGTGTCCGGATCAGCCCGGCGGGAAATGCGTCTGGCGACTGGATCAACGGACCGCTGATGCCACCGCTTTGGAAGCGCTGTGAAGAGCTGAAAGTCCCGATGACGGTGCTGGCGCCCATTACCCGCATGCCGGATGTCGGCCGGCTGATCGGCGAGCGGCCCGACCTCACGGTGGTGATCGATCACATGGCCGATTGCCCGGTGGATCAACCCAAGGAGTTGGAAAAGCTGATTGCGCTGGCGCGCTTCCCGAAGGTTTTCGTGAAGGTGTCTCACACCTGGTCGCTCTCGAAGCAGCCCTACCCGTGGCTCGACGCTCAGGAACTGGTCAAGCGCCTGCACGCCGTCTTCGGACCCGAGCGGCTGATGTGGGCCACCGACTGGCCGATCATCGAACAAGTGTCGACCTACGACAAAGCGCTGAAGGTGGTCCGCGACGACATGCCGTTTCTGAAGGCCGATGACAAGCGCTGGATGCTCAGCAAGACCATCGAGCGGGTGTGGCCGTTTCCGGCCTGAGTGGCATACTGGAGGTACAGCACTATGAGCCTGAAACTCCAAGGGATCTATCCGCCCATTACCACTCCGTTCGATCACAACGGGAACATCTACGCCGCCAAGGTGGAGCACAACGTCGGCAAGTGGAACCGCACGGCGCTCTCCGGATACGTCGTGATGGGCTCGACCGGCGAGAGCGTAATGCTCACCACCGATGAGAAGGTCGCGATGTGGGACCTCGTAGCGAAGCACGCCGCGCCCGAAAAGCTGCTGATCGCGGGCACAGGCATGGAGAGCGTGCGCGAAACCGTCTGCCTCACCAACCAGGCCGCCGCGATGGGCTACAAGGCCGCGATGGTGCGGACGCCGCACTACTACAAGAACCTGGTGAACCGCGCCGACGCGCAAACGTTGTTCTATCGCGCCGTGGCGGACCAGTCGAAGATCCCGCTGATCATCTACAACTGGCCGCAGGCCACGGGAGTCGACATTCCGGTGGAGGCGGTGGTGGCGATCTCGGAGCATCCGAACGTGATCGCGATCAAGGAGAGTTCGGGGAACCTGGAAAAGGTGATGCAGATGATCCGCGAAGTGAAGCCGGGGTTCCAGGTGATGGTCGGCTCCGCGCCGACCCTGTGGCCGTCGCTGTTGATGGGCGCTTGCGGCGCGATCCTGGCCTACGCCAACGCCGCGCCGTATTCGGTGATCGCGATCTGGGAGGCCTACCGCACACGGGAAGAGGCCGCAGGGCTGGACTGGCAGAACCGCATCGGCCGCGCTTCGGCCCTCGTCACCACGAAGTATGGCGTACCCGGATTGAAGTACGCCATGGACCTGAACGGCTACTACGGCGGCCCCCCGAGACTCCCGCTCTGCCCGCCTGGCGAGGCGGCCAAGCGGGAGATCGAAGCCGCGTTTCAGGACTTGAAGGGGTAACTGGCCTTGGGGATCGCCGCTCCGCGCTTCCTGCGGCCGAGCAGTATCGCAAGGACAACGAGACCGAACCCCAACAGGACGGAGTCAACCGGCTCCGGAACGGCCCCGGCAGTGGGCGAGAACGCAGTCAGGACCCGGACGTAATCCCCTGGCGAACTGGCAACCGTATCGAACAGGATTTGCTGCGGGCCGCTGATCGTCACCGAATCTCCCGCCTCCAGGCCTCTGGCGCCCGGATTCAGGTAATTTACCCCGGTATTCGCCAGAAAATCACTATTGGCGAGATTGCTCGTGCTGGTGATGATCGCGAGAACGACGGCGTCAAAATTCACCGTGCCGATTACGTGCTGGGTCGGACCCGGATCGAAGAAGATGTAGTGGCTGGCTACGGTGGTTCCCGCCGGTATCGGGCTGCTGCCCACGTCGACTACCAGGGGAGCAGCGAGCAAAATGTTTTGATCCTCGTCAAACCCGTACAAGTCGGGACTTTGAAACGTATCGTTTCCGACACTATTCGGTGGTCCGAAAGGATTCGCGAGAGGCACGGTAAGCTTTACGAACACCCCTCCGGCAGTTAGTGCCGTGCCACCCGTTACAATTCCGTCAATAATGGTTGCGCCAGCCGGAACAGACATCATCAATCCCAGTAATGCCGCAAGAAAGTAACGCGTGCGCATTTCGTAACTCCTCCTTGAAATTGCCGCGACAACATCCCCGATGTCGTAAAATGTGGATCGATTCTACCATTTGTTCTTGAACTTACTAATCGGGCAAGGTATGTTTGGCTACACCTCGCCACCTGGTTTTGTTAGTAGGGTTACGTTCGCGGGAGAAAGGTCCTCGGATCAGACGCTCAGAACCGGACAAGGCGACTGCCGGACAACCGCGTAAGCGTCGGTCCTCAACCGCCGGCCCGAGCCTTCGTGAGGTCCTCTGGCAATCACCAGCAGGCTGGCACCAGTCAAGGACGCGCAGGAGCAGATCGCCTCGGCTACCTCGCCTTCTTCGATATGGACGTTGGCGGTTTCAGCGCCGGCTGCTTCCATCGCTTCGGCCAGTTCCTCGCGCACCTTGTCCATGACGCTCGACCGCCATTCGGCGGAAGCCTCGAGGTCAAAGCTCGGGTCCAGAGCCGGGATGACGTGGACGACCTCCAGTTCCGCGCCGAAATCCCGCGCGAACCGGGCCGCATAGGAGAGGGCCTTCCCGGTTTCCGGCCCCAGGTCGACCGCGCAAAGGACTTTCGTGATCTTCACCGGTTCGGGCTGGACCGCATCTTCCAGGTGGACGCCGGTCAGGACCGGGCACTCCAGGTCATGGAGGAGTTTGGCCGCTACCGAACCGATGAGGAACCGGCGCAGAACACCGTAGCCATGGGTGGAGATCACAACCAGGTCTATCTTTTCGGACGCGGCGAAGGACACGATCTGACCGACGGTATCGCCTTCGTACACCAGGCGCTGCACCTCGATGCCCTCGAGCTGGCCGGGAACCCATTCGTCGAGCTGCTTGGCCCTGTCCGTAACCGCGGAGCCGGGCACTGGAATCCACATCTCTCCGGACAGCCCAGTCGGAGGAATCATGAAGAATGGACTGACCACATGCATGAGGGTGAGCCGCGCGTGATACTGTGCCGCCAGTGTCTTGGCGTAAGGCAGGATGGCCACGGAGCGCTCGGAGAAGTCCACCGGACAGAGAATCCTCGAAATCGGAAGCATGGCTGTGCCAAGCGTAACACGATGTTTGCGGCGGGTGTTCAGGCGCCGGAGGAGAGTTGCTCGCGGGAGCGGATCAGCAGGACCGAGGTCAGGGATGCGGCCAGTGCGAGCGCGGCGGAGATCCATGACAAGGCGCGGTATCCCGTCACAAAAGATTCGCCGATGGCGCGCCGGATGCTCGGGTCCGACACCTGCGCTCCGGCGAGTTTGGAGCGCTGCCGGTCGATCTCCAGACGCTTGGCCGGCGGCAGGGACATCTCGCTCAAACGCCGGTCGAGGTTTGAGTTGAAGACGCCAACCAGGATCAACCCGAGCAGCGCCACCGCAAGCAGCCCCGCAATCCGGGAGACGGCATTGTTGATGCCCGAGGCGACACCGGCTCGGCTTTCCGGAACGGCGCTCATCACCGTGGTAGTGAGCGGCGCCACGCTGATCGCCATGCCGAGCCCGAGCACGACCACCGCGGGGAAGAACATCCGCCAGTAGGATCCGCCGATCCCGGGACGGGCAAACAGGGCGAAGCCGCAAGCGGAGACCAGCGGTCCGGCAATCAGAGGCAGCCTGGCGCCGAACCGTTGGATCAGCCCGCCCGACCAGCGCGAGAGCAGAAACATCAGGAGGACGAACGGAAGCAGCGCAGCGCCCGCCTGAGTGGCGGTGTAGCCCTGAACCTGGATCAGGTCGAGTGGGAAGAAGAAGAGCACGCCGCTGAGGGCAGTGTATAGGAACAACGTCAGCAGGTTGGCCCCGCTGAAATTCCGCGAACGGAACAATGCGAGCGGCACCATGGGCGCGCGGGAACGGGCCTCCACGAACGGGAAGGCGATCGATGCGGCAAGGCCGGTCGCGCCCGCGATGGCCGCCGTGGAATGGTCGCTCGGGAACTCGATCAGCGCGAACACGATTCCCGCAAGACCGGCGGCGGTGAGCGCGACCCCGGGCCAGTCCAGGCGGCGGCTGCCGCCCCCGGCCGAACTCTCCGGCACTCGCCAGAAACTGATGGCGATCACGGCGACAGCGACCGGCACATTGATGAAGAACACCCAGCGCCAGGAAGCATACTGCACGATCCATCCGCCGAGCACGGGGCCTATGGCGGCGGTGATCGCCGTGAATCCGGACCACGTGCCGATGGCTCGGCCGCGCTGCTCGGTCGGGAACGAAACGCTGATCAGCGCAAGGCTCCCCGGCACAAGCAATGCCCCGCCCACCCCTTGCAGGGCGCGTGCCGCGACGAGTTCCCGAACGCCGGGCGCTAGACCGCACCAGATGGAGGCGGCGGCGAAGAGGATGACGCCCATCGTGAAAATCCGTCGCCGGCCGTAGAGGTCTCCGAGTGATCCACCGGTGAGAAGCAGGGCGGCAAGGGAGAGCGCGTACGATTCAACGATCCACTGGAGATCCGCGACGGTTGCGTGCAAATCGGCCTGCAGCGCGGCGAGAGCGACGTTCACCACCGTGCTGTCGATGAATGCCATGCTCGAGCCCAGAATGGCTGCGGCGAGGACCCACGCTCCGCGGCTCCGGGATACGCGGGTGCAGGCAGCCGCCTGGATCGCTGCTTCGTCGCACGGCAGCCTGGCGATCGTAGACATTGCCTATCAGAGTGGATTGGCCGCGACGCGTTGTCAAATGCCGGAGTTGGCGAAGTGAAAATGAATCCCATACTACGTTCACGCCGTCCCCAGTATTGAGAGTTCATTCCGAACCGGAGGGCACATGAATCGAGTCATGGTGTTACTCGCTCTGGCCTGCGCGGTTTCACCTCTTACCGCGCATAGGGTTCGAATCGACTTCGATCACCGAGGCAACTTCTCGCAGTACAAGACGTATCGCTGGGTCCAGCCGGCGGTGTTACGGCCGCCCGGGGAAGTGTTTCCCAACCAGCTCATGCGAGAGCGGATTGTCGGATTCATCGAGGAAGCCCTGGCCGCGAGACACCTTACCCGCGTCCAAACGGGCGGAGATTTGCTGGTCAGCTATGACATGAATGTCAGCCAGCAGGCGCAGTTTACGACCTTTACCGATGCGTTCGGGCCGGGCTGGGGCTGGGGATGGGGTGGCGGCACCGCCGTCTCCACGACCGTGCCGCAGGTTATCCTGACCGGCACCCTGGTTGTCAACATGACCGATGCACGCAAGCAGCAACTCCTGTTCCAGGGCGTGTCGTCGCAGACGCTCAGCTCGAGACCGGAGAAGAATACGAAGAGACTCGCGAAAGCGGTGAATGAGATTTTCGAGAAGTATCCTCCGCGGTAGCGTGGACCGCCCCGGTTACGGCAACAGCACGAACCGGTCGATCGACACCATGGCGCTGCGGTACCTGCGCGACCGGTCGCGCAGGAAAACAACCTTCAGTTCTCTGCAATCGAGAACCGGCGTGTGGACCGGGAATTCGAGTGACTCGGCAACCGGCGCCACGCGGCTTCCATCCCGCTCGGGAAGGGAGCGTACGGGTTGCGTCCCGATGGTTTCCCAGCCGTGGCCGCCCAACGCATCGAGTTCCAGGGCGATCGTGTTGGGGAAGCGGTCCGCATTCCAGATCTCGACACGCACGGCGCGGCAGGAAAGGTTGAGCGGCTGGTCGAACATCTGGTGCGCTTCCATCTCCAGCGGCCACCGGTCCACGGTGCTGAACGAGAGCTCCGCCGGACTGCCGCGTTCCTCGAGCGACCGCGGCGGCGGCCGGCGATAGAAAAGCCGGTACATCCAATACTCGCCGTCGAACGGAATCGCGTAGGTCCGTTGCAGCGCGATCCCCATTCCGCGCCGGACCGGCGGGGGCTCCACCAGTCTGACGAACGGTTTCGTTTCGGGCCGCAGGATGACGCCCGGAAAGCTACCGTCGCCGGGACCCGTGGCGGGGCGCGGCGGAGCCGTGGCAGACACGGTACCCTTTGCGGGCGAATTGGCAGGAGGGCCGCTCGCGGCGTCTCCGTCGGAGCCGTCACCGCGAAGCAGGCGCGGGCGCAGACCTCCGATCGTGACGGCGGCCGCCAGAAAAATGGTCAGCAGGATGCCGAACAAGGTTTGCGGCAGGTTGCGGGGCCGTTCCACCGGGAGCACACCGGAGGTCATGGCGAACAGCGTGAGCGCGGCCGCCGTCATGGCGAACAGTGCGCCGGCGGTCAGCGGGTGGTGGAACATGCGCGCGGTAGCGGCCGATTGGAGCGCCATCGACACCGCCATGGCGGTGAGGAACTCGCGCCGGAACAGTGGGTGCGGCAAAAGATACTCGTCGAACAGGCCGTGCGGCCCGGCGAACGCAGGCTCAACGGCGGGATGAATCAATCGCCATTCCGAATAAAGCAGACGTGTCGCGGTCACGACCAGGGCGAGCGCTGCCAGCAGCGTGGCGGGGGACATGCGGGAGAGCAGGATGGTCGCGGGCGCAAACCAGACGGCCACGGCCGAGGTGCGCAGCGTGCGAAGCAGCATGTACTCGCCGGGCGGCCGGGGAATCGCGAGGTACAGCAGGAAGGCGATGGCGGCGCTCCACAGCCAGGCCACGAATGCGAATAGAAACGCCTGCACGACCACCCGCGACAGGCGAACGTGCGCCAGCGGAAACGCGGATGCGCTCAGCCACAAAACCGCGCCCGTGGTGCACAGACTGGCGATCTGCACCGCGAGGCCGAGCCTGCCGTTCGACCGCTTCACCGGGGAGTCTCCGAACGCTTCAATTATCCGACACCGCACGGCCGCCACGGGTTCCCGAGATGGCGTACCATGGGCGTGGAATGGATGCGCTCTTACTGAAAGACTACAAGCGGCTCGAGATGGTAGAGATGCCGGCGCCGGAGATCGGCCCGGAAGACGTGCTGGTGCGGGTCCGCGCCTGCGGGATCTGCGGCAGCGACGTGCACGGCTTCGACGGTTCGACGGGCCGCCGCATTCCGCCGCTGGTGATGGGCCATGAGGCGGCGGGCGAAGTGGCGCGCGCCGGCGCCCAGGTCGCCGATCTCAAGGAAGGCGACCGCGTGACGTTCGACTCGACCATCTATTGCGGCCGCTGTTTCCACTGCGGGCGCGGCGAAGTCAATCTCTGCGAGAACCGGCAGGTGCTCGGAGTGTCGCCCGGCGAGTACCGGCGGCACGGTGCGTTCGCGGAGTACGTGGCAGTGCCGCGGCGCATCGTGTACCGGCTTCCGGACAACCTGAGCTATGAACAGGCGGCGCTGATCGAGGCGGCATCGGTGGCGGTCCACGCGGTCAATCTCACACCGCGCCAGTTAGGCGACACGGCCGTCGTGGTGGGGAGCGGCATGATCGGGGTGCTGGCCGTGCAGGCGTTGCGAGCCGCCGGCTGCGCGCGAGTGGCGGCGGTGGACCTGGACGAGGCCCGTCTGCGGATGGCCCTGGAATCGGGCGCTTCCGACGTCCTGAACCCGAAGACCGTCGACGTGCCGGCGGCGATTCGCGCCATGACCGGCGGCCACGGAGCGGACGTGGCGATCGAATGCGTGGGCGCGACCGATCCGATCCGTACGGCGATCGACTCCGTGCGCAAGGGCGGAGCGGTCACCCTGGTCGGCAATGTGGCGCCCCAGGTGGAACTGCTGCTGCAATCGGTCGTAACCCGGCAAATCCGCCTGCAGGGATCCTGCGCCTCGAGCGGCGAGTATCCGGCAGTGATCGAACTGATGTCGCGCGGCGCGATCCGCGTGGATTCCCTGATCAGCGCGGTGGCTCCGCTTGTCGAAGGACCGGCCTGGTTCGACCGCCTGTACCGGCGGGAAGGGAACCTGTTCAAAGTGATTCTGAGGCCGTGAGCCGTTCGCCGGCCGGCGGATGCGCCCTACTTTAAGGGTGTGCGGCCGCCTGGGCGCGCCGGCGCCCGTGCAGCCAGGCCATGCTGACTACCCGGAAAACCTCTTGCTCCTCGAAGGGCTTTCCGAGCAGGTTGTAGCCTCCGGAATTCAATACCTCCATCCACAGGCGGTCGTCGGCGTGGTTCGCGGCGACAATCAGAGGAGGAGGTTGCGGCTTTCGGGAGGCGTGAGCCAGCAAGTCTTTCCAATCGCCGTCGGTCAGAATGGCGTCAGTTATTAGAACCACGCTGGAGTGATGCTCCAACCGCTGAAACGCTTCCGCAAGGCAGGATGCAGACGACAATGACCAACGGGAATGGCCAAGAATCCGTTCGAGGCAGCGGAGATCCGCGGGGGAGGTGACGGCCAGCACGCTTACCGGGTCGCTTCCGGGCTCAGAGCTTTGGGAAGCGACCTTAGTCAAGGGTAAGGCGGTACTTCGTGATTACCCATGGAAAAACAACTCCAGTCGAAGTGTATCTCCGAAATCCCAACCGCACAAGTGAGAAGGTGGTCCGGAACGGGCGGTGTGACCTGCGCCTCTCCGAGGAAGCGCAGGTTAGGGCGAAACTGTACAGGCCGGTGGAGTTCCGAAGGATGCGAGCGGCCCGTTTCCATCCTCCGGTTTGCTGGCTCAGCTGAAGGACAAAGCGGCGAGGGCGTCGCAGCCGGACCTGAACGGGAGTCCTCCGATCACCCCGTTCGGCCCGGCTTTCGACTGCTGCCCTTGCCGCTTCACCATTTATGCACCGGTCTTGCCAAACGGAAGTGGTTGATTCTAAACATACGGAGCATGTCAACGCGCTGTACATAAGTCAAGTTTCTATAGCTCGCCTGTCCACTTCATGGACACACCCAGGACAATGCGTTAGACTGGGACGCCATGGGGTCGATTCCGCAGCCCGGGTTGAACGAGAGACTCGCCGAGATCCTCTCGATCTGCCGGAAGATGAACTCGGAAAGAGACCTGGGGGCGCTGCTCGACCTCATCGCGCGCGAAGCCACGACGCTGCTGGGGTGCGACCGGGCCAGCATCTTTCTGCTGGACCGTGAGCGAAACGAACTGTGGTCGAAGGTGGCGCTGGGCAGCGACGACGTCTTGCGGTTCGACGCCCGCCTGGGCATCGCGGGCCAGGCGGCATTGACCGGGGAGACGATCAACGTCCGCGACGCCTACAGCGATCCGCGGTTCTATGGAGGCATCGACGGCCAGACCGGATATCGGACCCGCAACCTGGTAGCGGTGGCGGTACGGGACCAGGGCGGCGAGATCGTGGGGGCGTTCGAAGCTCTGAACAAACAGGCCGGTCCGTTCACGGAGCGGGATGAGGAGTCGTTGTCGGCACTGGCCTCGCATGCCGCGATCGCCATCGAAACCGCCCAGTTGATCGGAGAACTGCGCCGCAACCAGAATGCTCTCGAGGAGCAGAACGCGCACCTGCGCCGCGAGGTGGAAAGCCGGTTCTCGACGCACGGGATCATCGGGACGGGCCCGAAGATCCAGCAGGTGGTGCAACTGGTGGAACGGATCCGCGACAGCCTGATCAATGTCCTGGTCACAGGCGAGAGTGGAACCGGGAAGGAACTGGTGGCGAAGGCCATCCACTACACCAGCCCGCGGGCGCGGCGGCCCTTCGTGGCCCTGAACTGCGCCGCCCTGCCGGAGACGCTGCTCGAAAGCGAACTCTTCGGCATCGAAAAAGGCGTCGCGACGGGTGTCCAGCCGAGACTGGGCCTGTTCCAGAAGGCGGATGGCGGAACGCTATTTCTGGACGAAATTGGCGACCTCAGCCTCACCGCCCAAGCCAAGATCCTGCGCGTATTGCAGGAGCGGGTGCTGGAGCGGGTGGGCGGCCGCATCCCGATTCCGGTGGATGTACGGCTGCTGGCTGCGACCAACAAAGATCTGGAGACGGAGATCGCCAAGGGGGCCTTCCGCGAAGACCTGTATTACCGGATCAAGGTGATTCACATCCAAATGCCGCCCCTGCGGGAGATTCGCGAGGAGATTCCGCTGCTGGCGAACCACTTCCTGAAGGAATACTGCCGGGAGAGCGGCCGCGCGCCGCTGGCATTCGCCCCCGACGTCCTCCGCAGCCTGGAAATCCGCGCCTGGCCGGGAAATGTGCGGCAGTTGCGCAACGAAGTGATCCGGCTGGCCGCTTGTGCGCGGCAGGACGTGATCACCGAAGAGGATCTATGGGTGGGAGCAGCCAAGCGTCCCGAGCCGGTCCCGCAGCCCAAACCGTCCAAGCCGCAATCGTTGAAGAAAGCGATCGAAGATCTGGAGCGCGGCATGATTGGCGACGCGCTGCGGGAGACGCGCAACAACCAGCAGCAGGCCGCGCGCCTCTTGGGGTTGAGCCGGCAGGGCCTCATCAACAAGATGAAGCGATACGCGATTGCCGGTTGAGACTGGCGCTTCCCGCGGCTATTGCTTGTCGTTCGGTTGAATGGGCGGCGGCGGTGCGGGCGGCTGAGGTTCGGGCCCGCCGGCATCGGGAGGGAGAGCGGGCGGGTGGTCGACGCCGGTGACGCTTTCGAATTCGGGTGCCACGGGTGGGGCCCCATGCAGTTTGCACGCGACCACCGGCTGGGTGCCGTCGATGAAGGGCACGACTCGCGTGCGGGGACAGAACGGATTGGCAAGATTGCCGCTGTCCGGGCAGATCCGTACCTCGACGATTCCGCTGGGCGCCTGGAACGGTTCGGCATCGGCATACTGATGGAGCGCCGCGGCACGCTTCATGAAATCGGTCCAGATCGGCAGGGCCGATCGGGAAGCTTCAATGTGCAGATCACGATTGTCGTCGTAACCGACCCAGACCACGCACAGAAGGCGGCTGGTGAAACCGGCGAACCATCCGTCGCGGGAGGTGCCGGTCTTCCCGGCCGCCGGCAGGCTAAAGCCGTGCGCCCGGGCTCCGGCGCCGGTGCCGCTGCGCAGCACTTCCTGCATCATGCTGTCCATCAGGAAGGCGACTCGGGGATCGAGTGCCGGCCGGGAGTCTGGCAAGCCTTGGTACAGTAAGTTCCCGTTCGCTGCCCGCACCAGCGAGAGGGTGGTGGGCGTCACGCGCACTCCCTGGTTGGCGAATGCGGTGTACGCTTCCGCGATTTCGAGGGGAGTGGCCTCGTAGGCACCCAGCGCCAGTGCCGGCGTGGGCTTCATTGCGCCGTTGAGCCCGGCGGCCCGCGCCACTTCCAGGACCCGGTCGTACCCAACCATCTGCGCCAGTTGTACGGTGGCCGAGTTCAGGGAGTGCGCGAGCGCGGTCGTGAGGGTGACCCTGCCCATGTATTGGTTGCGGAAGTTGTCGGGCTGGTATGGGCGGTTGTTGAATGTGATGGTAGCCGGCTCATCGTCGAGCGTGCTGGACGGGGTGAAAATGCGGCTCCCGCCCTGGATCGCGGTTTGAAGCGCCGCGGCATAGACAAACGGCTTGAACACGGAGCCGGGTTGGCGCATCGCCTCCACGTGGTTGAGCTGGCTCATGGCGTAGTTGCGCCCGCCAATCAGCGCGCGAATCTCTCCGGTGTGCGGATCGAGGGCGATCAGCGCCACTTGGGGCTCGCCGGCGGGCGTCGGCCCGCGGCCCTGCCGGGCAACCGCGAGATCGATCGACCGCATGCCTTCCCGGACCGCCTCCCGTGCAGCCTGCTGCAGGTCTGGATCGAGGGTCGTATAGATCGAGTGCGCGTGACCCTCGGATCCACCCAGGCGGGTCTGCAGCTCGTCATTCATCAGCTCCACGAAATACTGGCTTTCGAAATTTCCGGTCTGCTCCGGATTCAGGCCCAAGGGCTCGGCGGTATCCTGCCGTAGTTCCGAATCGGTGAGATAACCGTTTTCACGCATGAGGCGCAATACTATGTCGCGGCGCTCGCGGGTGTGGTCCGGGTCGCGGAACGGGTTGAAGTAGCTGGGCCGCTGCACCATTCCGGCAAGCATTGCGGCCTCGGCATCGGTGAGCTGCGAGATGTCTTTGTTGAAATAGACGCGCGAAGCTTCGCCGAAGCCGCGTATGCTGAAGGTCCCGCGCCGGCCCAGGTAGACCTGGTTGGCGTAGTCCTCGAAGATCTGCTGTTTGGTGAGCTTGCTTTCGAGGTGCAGGGTGATCAGCAACTCCTCGAACTTTCGCTTCCATCGCTTGTCGGGCTCGAGCCAGAGGCCGCGCGCCAACTGCATGGTGAGGGTGGAGGCGCCCTGCTGTTTGCGGCCTTCCTTCACATCCACGTAGGCGGCCTTGGCGATGCGGAACAGGTCGAATCCGGAGTGCTCGAAAAACCTTTTATCCTCGGCGGAAACCACGGCATGGACAAGCGAAGGCGGGATCTCGGCGTAGCGCACCAGCCTGCGCTTTTCGCGCCGCCCCGAGAGGTTCGTGATCAACTGCGGTCCGATCTCGAAGCGCTGCCGGTCGGTATTGTCCGCAAGGGATACGATGCACGAAATCTTCCCTTTTCGGAATTCGATGAGGCCGGGCTCCCCGTCCGCCCAGCCGTTTCCGGGGAAGATCTCCACCGAACCCGGGGGATTTCGATACCACCCGACCGGATTGGCGGGGGACGTCGAGTATCCGCCACCCCTGAGACGGGCGATCAGCTCATCCTGCGTCAGGGTGTCGCCTACTGCAACCGTCTCCGGCGCGGTAAAGATGTTGAGCGTATCGGAGAAGGCGCCGTTGACGAGCCGCCTGTCGATTACCCGCGCATACTTTTCGTAGAAATGGCCCAGGACCAAGGCGGCAATGGCGAACAACGCAACCAGTAAGAAGGAGGGTTTATTGAGGCGACGCCACGGCGGTTGCTGCACTACGGGCCGATCTTCGCTCAGTGGCTGGTCTGGCATCCCGGTTCCCCGCTAGGGGTATGAGCAACCGCGATGCCAATAAAGGCTGTACGAAATCGTGCAGAATGAGGCAGTTACGCGACTTTTTGAACCTTGCCCGCGCGAATGCAGGACGTGCAGACACGGATGCGCTTGCCGGCGCCGTTGACCAGGGCGCGAACCGTCTGCAGGTTGAGGTTCCAGCGTCGGTTGGTCACATTATGAGCGTGGCTGATCCGGTGTCCGAACTGAGGTCCCCGGCCGCAAACTTCACAAACTCTTGCCATAAGACAGAAATCTCCCGATCGTGTCGAAAGAGGTATTATAACAGCGCGGGCGATGATCCGGCAACCGGAGTACTATTTGGCATGCAGGTTGCACACCTCAGCCGGGAGGATGCCTTGCCGACCGGAGGAACCGCTGGAACCATTCTCGTCGTGGAAGATACCGAGGCTGTGCGGAAGCTGGTTTGCGCGCTGTTGGCTCAGGGCGGGTACACCTGCCTGGAGGCCGCTGACGGAATGGAAGCACTGATGCTGGCCGAAAGACGCATCCACGAACTTGCCCTGGTGGTGACCGACATCGTGATGCCGCAGATGAACGGCTCGGAACTGGCGGCGCGGGTCGCCCTGTTACGCCCCGACCTTCCGATTCTCTTCATGTCCGGCTTTGCCGACGACCCTATCCTGGAGTCGATTGGAAAATCTTCCTTCCCGTTTTTGCCCAAACCGTTCACTTCCGAGGCCCTGATGCAAGCGGTGCGCCAGGTTTTGGACGCGCCGTGGGCCGGGTTGCCGGAGTTGGGTTCGGGAAGCAGCCTGCAATGAAAGCCCGCTTCTGGCGGTCGCTGATAGCGGTAGTAGCCGGAAACCTGATCTACTTCGGAATCGAGCGATTCTTGCCGCAGCGCGCACAGCACCAGCCTTATCAGCTCGACTGGGGGCTGGCGGTGGATTTCTGGATCTGCCTGGTGTGTTACGGCATCGTGCGGCTGATCCGTTAGGGCTACTTGAGCTTGTCCAGCTTCTTGCGGACTTCGCGCGCGTTCTTGGCGTCGGAGGCCACATCCAGGTACTTGGTGTAGGCTTCCTTTGCGGCCTTTTTATCTTTCAGCTTTTCTTCGACTTCGCCCAGCCGCAGCCATGCCTCGCCGTATCCGTCGTTCCATTTCGTGGCGTCGAGGAACCGGCCCTCGGCGGCCCGATATTTCCCCTGCTTAAAGTAAAAATTGCCGATTCTCACGCTCTTTTCGGCGAGAAGCGGATTGAAGGAATAGGTGTCGGGGGCGACCTCGGTGTCCTCTTCCGGAGGGACTTCGTACTTGCTGCCCTTGGCCGGCTTCCGCTCCTTTTTGAGTTGCTCCTGCTGGCCTTTCGGAGGGGGTTGCTGCTCCTGTTGGCCGCTCGCGCAGACGACCGCGAGCGAGCCAAGCAGCACAGCCGGGATCCAACGCACCATGACTCGATTTTAGCGCGGGCCGCTATAATTGAAGAAGCTCCCCTCGATGGAACTCCGTGAAAAGGTAGGCCAACTCCCTCTCACGCCTGGCGTGTACCTCTATAAGGACGGCGCGGGGCGGGTAATCTACGTCGGCAAGGCCAAGAGCCTGCGGAACCGTGTTCGCAGCTACTTCTCCGACGATAAACTGGCCGACGTCAAGACCGGCACCCTGATCTCGGAGGCGCGCGATGTCGACTACATCCTGGTCGACAACGAGAAAGAAGCGCTGGCGCTCGAAAACAACCTGATCAAGCAGTACAAGCCCCGCTTCAACATTCTGCTGCGCGACGACAAGACCTATCCGTACATCAAGCTGACGAGCGAAAAATACCCGCGGGTGTACGTGACGCGGCGCCTTCGCAAAGACGGAGCCACCTACTACGGGCCGTACTTCCCCGCCAACCTGGCACACCGCCTGGTTCACTTCATCCACCGCCATTTCCTGGTGCCGTCCTGCAAAGTGGACCTTACTCGCTTTCACCCCAAGCCGTGTTTGCAATACCACATCCACCGCTGCCTGGGGCCATGCGTGGAGGGCCTCACGACGGACGATGCTTACGCTCGCGCAGTGCGCAACGTGAGGCTCTTCCTGGAAGGCCGGCACGGCGACCTGGCGCACGACCTGCGGGCCCGCATGGAAGACGCCTCCGCGGAGATGCGCTTTGAAGAGGCGGCTTCGCTGCGCGACCTGCTGGCCACCGTGGAGGAGATGGACGAGCGGCAGAAGATGGCGGCAGCCAAGGGCGACGACGTCGATATCTTCGCCTGCTACGCCGAGCCGCCGCTGGTGGCGCTCAATCTCTTCCACCTGCGGAATGGCCAGATCGTGGACCGCCGCGAGTTCTTCTGGGAGGATCAGGCGGAATTCGACGAGCCGCAGTTCTTTTCCTCGCTGCTGAAGCAGCTCTACCTCGACCAGCAGTACATTCCAGCGGAGATTCACGTGCCGGTGGAGTTCGAAGACCGGGATGCATTGGAGGAACTGCTCACCGAGAAGCGCAGCCGGAAGGTGGAGATCCGCACCCCGCAGCGCGGGCAGAAGAAGGCGCTGCTCGATTTGGTCGGGACCAACGCCAAACACAGCTTCGACGCACGTTTCCGGGTTCTCAAGCCGTCATCGCGCGCCATTCAGGAGGCCTTGCAGGACAGCTTGAACCTGCCTTCGGCGCCCGCGCGTATCGAATGCTTCGATATCTCGCACATTCAGGGCACCGACAAGGTCGCCAGCATGGTGGTTTGGGAAGACGGCCGGATGAAGAAGGCGGACTACCGCAAGTTCATCATCCGCACGGTCATCGGCAACGACGATTTTGCCAGCATGCGCGAGGTGGTGACGCGGCGCTATGCGCGGCTGCAGGAAGAGCAGCGCGCCATGCCGGGGCTGGTGTTGATCGATGGCGGCCTGGGGCAGTTGCATGCCGCGGCGGACGCGCTGGAGGCCATCGGAGTGATCAACCAGCCGCTGGCTTCGATCGCCAAGCGCGAAGAGATCATTTACGTTTACGGCCAGGAAGACGAGCCGGTGGTGCTAGACCGGTTCTCGCCGATACTGCACCTGGTGCAATCGATCCGCGACGAGGCGCACCGCTTCGCGGTGACCTTCCACCGCTCGCGGCGGAATGCGCGGCAACTCACCTCGGAGCTGGATGCCATCGCCGGCGTGGGAAAGAAGACCGTGCAGAAGCTGCTGAAGGAGTTCGGCAGCTCGGAACTGGTGCGGGCGGCGAGTGAAGACCAACTGACGGCGGTGGTGGGCCGCGCCGCCGCGCGGAAGGTACGAGCGCATTATCAGTAAAGCGGTATGCTTTCAGCATGCGAACGCTGATCGCCCTTCCCCTCCTGCTTTCCGCGGCTTACGCCCAACAGAGCCGCCACGAGATCGTCACCTCGGTGACCCCGGCGGATTCCCGGCCGAACAATCCCGAGGTTCCCGAAGTTTCCGCCATCAATACGCAGTTCGAGCGCGTGCTGGTGCTGCGCTTCAAGTACGACGCCGAAATGCTCTCGAACCTCGAGCGCATGGTGAAGGAACAGAAGGTGCGCAACGCCGTGATCCTTTCCGGGTTCGGCTCGGTCAGGAACTACCAGGTGCACCAGGTCAGCAACCGGACGCTGCCCTCGAAAAACATGTTCGTCAAGGATCCCACCGCACCCGCCGACATCACAGCCATGAGCGGCTTCATCATGAACGGTCGCGTCCACGCCCATATTACGCTCGCGAGTCCCAACGGGGCCTTCGCCGGCCACCTGGAGCCGGGGACCAACGTTTTCACCTTCGCGGTGGTCACTTTGGGGGTACTGCCCGACAACCTGGACCTGGGGCGGCTCGACGATAAGAACTGGCGGTGACGTGGGGGCAGGCCCGGAGGCCTGCGCAACCCACCGTGCGAAAATGGGGTATGCGTTACCGCCTGCTGGCTGCCGTATTCGCGGTTTGCCTCGTCGCGAATGGCCAGACGATGACCCTGGAGAAACTGGTCGATTTCCTGAAATCTTCCCAGCAATTCCTGAAAGACGGCCGGATGAGCGACCGCGAACTCGCCAAGTACCTGGAAAAAGTGAAGTTAACGGAGCGCCTGGAAGACCGCGACATCGAAGAGCTGCAGGGCACGCTCGCACTCGGCCCGAAGACTTTGGAAGCCCTGCACGATCTGCGCGACCGTACGCAGACGCTGGCCGCCGCCAAGCCGATCGTCCCCGAGGCCAAGCCCGTGCCGATTCCGCCGCCCGACTCCGAGGAGCAAGCGGCGATCATCTCGCAAGCCCGCGATTACGCCCTGAATTACAGCAAACAGCTTCCGGACTTCATTTGCACGCAGGTAACCCGCCGCTACGCCGCTCCGAGGCCCGGAACCAAGTACGGTGGTCCGGCCGGCAGCTCGCCCTCCTGGCAGGCTCTCGACACCCTGACGATCAAGTTGAGCTACTTCGAGCAGAAGGAAGACTACAAGCTGATCCTGGTGAACAACACGATCACCAAGCAAGACTACCGGACTCTCGGCGGCGCGACCTCCACCGGCGACTTCGGCAGCATGATGAAGGACATATTCGAGCCCGGGACGGAAGCCCGTTTTGAATGGGACCACTGGGGAACCCTGCGGGGGCGCCGGGTGATGGCGTTCGCTTACCACGTGGCCCAATCGCGTTCGCAGTGGCACATCACCTATGAACGCTCGATGGACATCGTGCCGGCTTACCGCGGGCTGGTCTATGTGGACCAGAAGACCCACGACATCATGCGAGTGACGCTTGCCGCCGAGGACCTTCCCGCGACGTTTCCGGTGAAGATGGCCGAGACGATTCTGGACTACGATTTCCAGGACATTTCCGGACACACGTTCCTGCTGCCGCTGAAAGCCACTACCACCATGGGGGCGGACGACTACATGACCCGGAACGATGCGGAGTTCCGCATCTACCGCAAGTACTCGGCCGAATCGGCCATCAGCTTCGATTCGGCCGAAACACCCCCGCCGCTGCCGGACGACAAGACCACCGAGACCAAGGACCCCAAGGTGATCAAGAAGTAGTCAACGCTTCGCGTAGGCCTGTTCGAACTTGTTGCGGCTGTTATAGATGGTGTAGTTTCCGTCCTTCTGAACGGTCAGCCGCAGCCATTGCCCCTGGCAGATTTCGTCGGTATTGGCGATGAAGGTATCGGGCGAGTTGTGCGCCTGCCCTCCCGCCACTGCGAAGTGGAGCTGCCAGAGCGCCTCGAGACCCGGGGTGTCGTGAATCGTCTGCCAGGCTTCCGGCGAGCCGCCTTTGCGGGCACCGTTGTCCATTACCGCCACCCGCGGCGCAATGGCGTGGACCAGTTGCGGCGAGCCCGACATGTTCATGCCATGGTGCGAGACCACGTAGACATCCACCGGGCCGATCTTGTTATTCGGGCACACCAGGTCATACTCCTTGTTCCAGGTGAGGTCGCCGAGGTCGAGCAGGCGAAAATCGCCGTACCGCACGAGCAGGCCGACCGAGCGCGCGTTCTCGGTGGTATCGACGTCGCGCTTCTGAAAGCCGGCACAGTCCGGATTGGGTTTCCCGGCGCCGGGCAGCGGCGAGCCGATCGCGTCGCCGTTGGCGGTAAGCACGGTGACGTCCAGGCCCCTGATGGGAATGGTCTCGCCGGGTTTCGCCAGAATGTGCTTGCCCTTGTCGCGCTGGGCGATGTAGGCGTTGTAGAGAATATCGGCATCTTTGCCGTGCTCGTTGTTGGGACCGTGATCCACGAAGTTCACGATGGGGAGCTTTTCGGCGAGTTGCGGCACGCCACCGACGTGGTCGGCATGGTAGTGAGTGATCACGAGGTAATCGATCTTCTTCACGCCCGCAGCCTTGGCGGCGGCGGCGATGCGTTCGGCGTCGCGGTGGTTGTGCCCCGCCCAGCCGGTATCGATCAGCATAGACTCGCCGGAGGGCGAGACCAACAGCGTGGATTGGCCCCCTTCGACATCGATGAAGTAGACCTCCAGATTCCTGGCGGCCGGGAGGAGGGAGGCCGAACCCAACAGCAGCAGGGCGGCAACGAGCGGTTTCATGCCGAAAATCGTATCACGCCCAGGTATGTGACGTTGCAGGAACATGCGTCGCTCGAATAACGTATGAATTAACGGATGCCATTTTGTAGCCATTGCGGAGGGCAGGTCGGGGATGCTGAACGCTTCTGCGCCCGCTGCGGGGCCCGCCAGCCCGGAGGCGCACCGCCGCAACCCCCGCCCTCACAGGCACCGCCCTACGCCGGCAGCGATCCGTTATCGTCGTTGAACCCGCGCACCGCTTCCATCCTGTGCTATGTACCGGGAATCGGCTGGATCGCTTCGATTATCGTTCTGGCATCCAACAAATTCCGCCACGACCGAGCGGTCCGCTTCCACGCATTTCAAGGCCTGTATCTTTTCGTCGCCTGGCTGATGGACGATTGGGTGGTGCGCCCGATTCTTTCGGTGGCGCCGTCTTTTCACATCAACCACCTGATCCAGGCCGTCCTGCTCGCGGCGTCTATTTTCATGATGGTGAAGGCGGCTCACGACGAAGCGTATCCACTCCCGTTGTTCGGCGAACTGGCGCAGCGCTCCGTGGCGGAAGACTGAGTCCGCGGTTCCGGAGTACCCTAGAGGGACACAGTTCCGAAAGCGAGGGACCATGCGACGCAGAACGTTCCTTTCGACTTCCGCTGCCGCCGGGCTGGCTCTGGGCGCTGATCCGCCTGCGCGGGCGGCATCCGCGGAGATCCCCAGGCGGGTGTTTGGCAAGACCGGAGAGAAACTCACTATCATCGGCCAGGCCGGCGGCCGCTTCCCGATGTGCAGTTACGAAAGCGCCAAGGCCATTACGCTCCGCGCCTATGAGCTCGGCGTCAACTACTTCGACTGCGCCCGGATCTACTGGGACGGGAAATCCGAAGAGGTGTATGGCGATGTGCTGCCGCCCTTTCGCAAACATATCTTCCTTACCAGCAAATCTCCCGAGCGCAGCCGAAAGGGCGCCGAGGCGGATCTCGCCAAGTCGCTCCGCGCGCTGAAGACCGATTACCTCGACCTGTGGCAGATCCACCAGGTCAGCACCATGGACGAGGTCCAACAGATCTTCGCCCCTGGCGGCGCGATCGAGGCGTTTGTCGCCGCCAAGAAGGCCGGCAAGTGCAGGTTCATGGGCTTCACGGGACACCACGATCCCGAGGTCCACCTGGCGATGCTGCGGAATTTCGAGGATTACGACACGATCCTGATGCCGCTGAATCCGGCCGACCCGTCTTACCTCAGCTTCGAGAAATCGGTGCTGCCGGTCGCGGTGAAGCGGGGGCTTGGCATTCAGGCGATGAAGAGCACCGCCAACGCCGGCCTGCTCGGGGATCTCCATCTGAAAGATTGCCTCACCTACGTGCTGAGCCTGCCGGTTCACTGCCTGGCGCTCGGATGCACGACCGTCGGCCAGATCGAGGACGACGTGCGGATTGCGCAGCAGTTCCAGCCCATGCCGGAGCAGCAGATGGCGCAGGTCAGGGAGCGGGCCAGGCGGCTGGCGGGTCCGCGCCTCGAGAACTGGAAGCGCGACACCGGCCAGAAGGCCTCGGCCTCCCACTACCGGGACGGCGTGCTGGGATAAGATGGCAGGCCTCGATTCCGGATTGCAAGGCAAGGTGGCGGTGGTCACGGGCGGCGCGAACGGCATCGGGTTAGCCATCGCCCGGCTGCTGGCCGAAAATGGCGCAGCGGTGTGGATCTTCGATTTGGAACGGGAGGATCCGGTTGGCGTGGCGCGCCAGCTCGGCGCCAGGGGCTGCGCCGCCGACGTGACCAGCCGCGAATCGATCGATGCCGCATTTGCCTCGTCCGGGACGCCCGACATCGTGATTGCCAACGCCGGAACGGTTTCCGAGGCCGATTTCTGCGAGGTCACGGCGGCGGAATGGGAGCGCATCGTATCGGTGAACCTGACGGGCGCGTTTCACACCGTGCAGGCCGCCGCCCACCTGATGAAGCCCCGCCGCAGCGGGGCGATCGTGCTGACGGCCTCCACCAATTCCTTCGACGGCGAGGCCCGGCTGGCGGCGTACAACGCCAGTAAGGCAGGGCTGCTGGGGTTGGTCCATACCGCGGCGAACGAGCTGGGTCCGTACCAGATCCGGGTGAACGCGGTTTGCCCGGGCCTGATCCGTACGCGCCTCACGGAGCGGCACTTCTCCGATCCCGGAATCCTGCGCGAATACTTCCGCCAGTTGCCTCTCGGGCGCGGCGGTGAACCGAAGGAAGTGGCGGCGGCGAGCGTCTTCCTTGCGTCCGACCTCGCTTCGTACATCACCGGCGCCACGCTGTTCGTGGATGGCGGGCAGATGGCGGCAAAGTTCGCGACCTGGACGGATGCCGGCGCGGAGTTTTCCGAAGGCCGGTGGCGGCTTCGTTAGCGCCGCGGCGGCCGCGACGGTGGAACCGCGGTTCCGCGACCGCCCTGCCGCGGCGAGACCACGTAGAGCGTGAGGAAGATGGGGTCGTTCGAACAGGCGAACCTCAGGTAGCCGGTGGCGCTACCGAGGCGCATGTCCACCTGGTAGATCCGCTCTGTGCAGGTCGCCGGAAATGCTATAGAACATCGTGTCGCCGGCGGCGTCGATGCCTAGCGGACTGGCACCGGGGACGGGGAATGCTTCGACACTCTGACCGGGACGCGCGAGATAGGCGTTGTTGGCGTACGAGAATACGGACGTGCCGTCGTCGGCGATGGCGTGCCCGCTCGACGGAAAGTATGCAGGCCACGGGCCGCTTGCACTCGGCAGTGTGATCGGCGTCTGTTGCCCGGTCTGGGGATCCACGAATACCAGCGAGGCCGGGCCGAACACGCTAGGAGTGACATTGGAGACAGCGTAATGGCCCGACGGGCTGAGGTAGACGTAGCCCGGGACTTCCGTGACGCCGCCACCCGTGATCACCGCGGTGGCCTTCAGCAAGCCTCGGCACGGTCCGGAATAGGCAACGTTCCCGGGAGCCGCGACGGTCAAGCCGTCGGACGTGACTTCGGCTCCGTCCAGGGAGTACTGCGACCCAACGACGCAATCGCCCATTGCTGGTGGAAGGATCCTTTCCAGCCCTCGAAACAATTTGACGCCGGTTTCGTCGGCGGCGAACAGCTTGCCGTAGTCCGGCTGGCCGGCGCCCTTCAAACTGAGCGTCGATGAGAAGTAAACGGCGGACCCATCGTATGGTGTCGCGAGTCCCGAGAACTGGCCCCACAGGGGCGCGGTTACGACTGCAAGAACCAGGAGGGGCCGGATCAATCGAACTCCCACTGGCGGAAGCGGTGCTGGTGCTCGGCCATGTCCACACACTTGCCTCGGAATCGCACGCCCTCCATTTCGAGGCGCGTGCGCTGCTCCAGACCTGCCTCATACTTCAGCTTGATAGCGCCGCCGGAGCCCACCACCCGCTGCCAGGGAAGCTTGCCGCCGCTCTTGCGGAGCATTTGCGCGACGTGACGGTGATACAACGGATAACCCGCGGCCGCAGCCACCTGCCCGTAAGTCGCCACCTTGCCGCGCGGGATCTGGCGGATGATCTTGCGGAAGGCCGCATCCCTCTGCTCACTCTTGGGAGCGCGCAACAGCCGCCGCATGAGCTCGTTCATTTCAACTCCTTGTGCCGATAGCACGTCACCAGGTGATCGTTCACCATTCCGGTGGCCTGCATGAACGCGTAGCAGATGGTCGAGCCCACGAACGTGAATCCGCGCCGCGCCAGGTCTTTGGACATGGCGTCCGATTCCGCGGTGCGAGCGGGAACGTCCTTCAGACTCTTCCAGCGGTTCTGCAGAGGCTTGCCTCCGGTGAATCGCCAGATGTAACTGTCGAAGGTGCCATGCTCCTTTTGAACTTCGAGAAACCTCTGCGCGTTGCGCACCGTCGCCGCGATTTTCAAGCGGTTGCGCACGATGCCCTCATCCAGCAGAAGCGCTGCGCACTTTTCGTCGCCGTAGCGCGCTACCTTTCGCGGGTCGAAGCCGCTGAACGCTTTACGGTAATTCGCGCGTTTGCGCAGGATCGTAGACCAGCTCAGACCGGCCTGGGCGCCTTCGAGTATGAGGAATTCGAAGAGCAGACGGTCGTCGTGCGCCGGCACGCCCCACTCCTGATCGTGGTAGGCGATCATCTCTTCGGTCGCAGCCCATCCACAGCGTGTCATGCAGGCACCACCTTGATGCGCTCTCCCTGGCGCGTCGAGAATTCCAGAAGCGGACCGGAAAGCACGCGCCCGCGCACCGAGACCCGCGCCTCCCCCCAGGGGTTGCGGAGGCGGCAGGGCTGAGCCGGCGCGCGATTCGAGTTCGACGAACTCGACGCGGCCGCTCTTGAACGAAGCGGTCACCAGGAAACCGCCTCGCGCCAGCAGTTGGAATGACGCGTCCTGCTCCTTCGGCCACGCCGGGAACACGTGGATCACCGGATCCTCCCCCGGCGCGGGCGCCTGGCTTTGCAGCAGCGCCTGGTGCAGCGCTTCGCAAGCCCTGCCCAGACGCTGCGCGTCGAGCGCCTGCGGGCCCTCGCGCAGCGTCATGCGGTTGGCCAACACGCCACCGTGCTTGTACGACGTGGAGCGCTCCGGTGCCCGCACCTGAATCTGCGCCGGAATGAGGTAGCGAACGGCGTCGGGCCTTCCCAGTTGGGCACCGGCGATCGCCAGTTTCGAGAGCACCGATACATTGGTATTCGGGCCGATTCCATCGCGGAAATACTGGTCGAAGGTGGCGTTGGCGATCTCGCGCAGGTCGCCCTGGCAGAGGTCGAAGAGCCACATGGGCAGGCTGTTGGGATCCGGCAGGAGGCCGGCCGCCTTCACCGCAGGTTTTCGGCCGCGGACGAACACGCGAGGGCCGCGATAGCCGTCGGGCTCGAGCGCGTCCGCGTCGGTGCTGGTGGGAAGCGGCGCCAGGTTGTCGAGAAACTCGCGCCACACCGGCTGCAGATCCGCATCGGCGTTGAGAATCTTCGCTGCGCGCAGAAGCGCCGCGGTCACACCGCGCATGGCGGAAAGGTCTTCGTCGCTGTCGCGAGTGCCGTAGACGCTTTCGTTGCTGTTGGTCCAGTGGATGTGGTACCTGCCGTCGGCTTCCTTGCTGACATTGGGAAAATTGCGATAGAACTCCACCGCCCCTTTGAGCATGGGGTAGGCGCGGTCGCGCAGCCATTCGCGGTCCTGGGTGAACTCGTAGCGCCGCCAGTAATAGTAGGCGATCTTGGCCGTGCTGCCCAGAATGTGGGTCACCGCGCCATAAGGCCCGAAGCCGCGCTCCGTGATCACCCATTTCCCATTCACCCAGCTTCCGCCGCCGATCCAGTTCCAGCGGCTGGAATGCGGATGCTTCGTCTGCGCGTATTCCATGAACTTCGCCGACCGCTCCTCCCAGGGCTTGCGGCGCAGGTAGAGGTCGCGCATCTCGGCCGCGATGTCGTCCGGCAGCGCGGCCAGGCCGTCGAAGTACGACGTCTCCGCGATGTAGATCCCCTGGCTTCCCCACTCCTGCCGGGCCGCGGCGGCGGCGGCCTCGTGCATTCCGCTGTACATGGAAAAGACCGGGTCCAGCAACTCCATGCGGTTGGAGGCGAAGACGGCTTCGTAGTAGCAGCTCAGGTTGGCGTACCAGTGCTGCGCGCCCCAGGTGCGCAGGTCGCCGCCGGTGTTCCACAGCATGCCGTTGAATTTCGGCGGGTACTTGCCGCGCGAGGTGGCGGCCATCAGGTACAGATAGTAAAAGTAGTGCTGCTGGATGAGGGGGCTCGCCGGCAGCGAAACGTAGCCGCGCGACCAGAACTCGTGCCACCATGCGGCGGCCTCTTGCGACAGCGCGTCCCATCCCTGGGCAGCCGCCGCGTCGAGATCCGCTACGGCGGCCGAAGCCACGTCGGCCTGCGGATCGAATGTCGCAGCGCTGGCGATCAGTATGGTCAACGGATCGCCCCCCGGCGCCGCTTCCAGGCTCACCTCGGTCTCACTGGCGTACCCGGCACGCGAATCCCGCCCGGCGATCCCGATGGCGACCGCTGACTGGCAGCAATAGGCGCCCTCGCGGAAATCCTGCGTCAGGGCGATCCGCCCGCCGCGGATCAGCAGCCGCGAAGCCGCCGTATGGTTGCGGGTGGGCACGGTGACGATGTGCTCGCGCACGAAGGTCTCGAGCTGGCCGCCGAAGTACTTCGATTCGTAGCGCAGCATCCTCAGGCGCACGTTCACTCTCCCGGCGCCCGCCACCTGCACGGCGATCACGTCCCGGGAAGGCGATGCCGCCAGCCGGACTCCGCCGACCGTCAACTGCCCGTCATACACCGAGAGGTGCTGGCGGAATCCGGCCTCGGGAAACGGCGTGCCATCGAATTCGAGATCCACGTAGGCGCAGCCGCCGCAGTAGTCGTCGTGCCGCTCGAAGAAGCTATTGGTCGCCGAGTTGTTGGCGTAGACGTCGGGCCGGTTGATCTGCATGCGCAGCCGGCTGGGCGTGGTCCAGACCAGCGTGCCCATCCGTCCGTTGCCGATGGGCATGCCCTCCTCGCTGCGGGGCACGGGCCTTTCGTAAACCAGGTCCGCGGTGGAGACCAGCGCCCGCAGGTCCGGCGCGGGCGGCGGGGGATCCTGTGCCCCGGCGGCCATTCCTGCTACCGTGGCGGCGAGAAACGTACGGCGTGAAAGATCACTGGCATCTGGAGGCATTCAACAGTTCCTTATCGATGGTGAGTACGAAACATCCGGGACCCTCGATCTTTTCGAGCATCAGCCCGTTCCAGAAGAGCCGGCTATCCTGCGCCCACGCGGGAGGCACCGTAATTTTCATTTCCGTAACCGTGCGGCTGACGATCTGGATCTGCTTCTCGGCGGGCAGGTACTGCCCCTGCACACGGGCCGTGACCACCGGCTCGCGGCGCGGAAGCACCACGCTCGTTTCGATCCGAATGCGATCCTTGCCGCGCTCGACGGTGACTACGATCGGCCTTTCCTCGGTGAACTTGGCCATGGTCTGGATGTACTCGCGGGCATTCGCCAGCGGGCGGCCGTCGAGCGCCACGATGCGGTCGCCCACCTTCAGCTGCCCGCTGTACTTGGGGGGCAGCACCGAAACCAGCACACCGGGCCCCGGCTCCGTGGTCTTGAAGCCGAAACCGCCCAGGTCGAGCGCCGCGCCGTAGGCCGCCGGAATCCGCGTTGTGGGCAGCACATCGTTGCGCTCGCCGGCGTCGAATTTGGTCATCCGGATCCAGTAGCATCCGGCGAACGCCGGCGAATTCGTCTCGCAATCGATCTCGTTCGGAAGCTCCTCGCGCCGGTGCGCTCCCAGCCAGGCGAGCAGCGCCGCATCGGTGAAGGTTTTGCCGGCGGCGCGCCACTCCAGGTTGAGGCCCTTCTCTTTGAGCTTCGCGGCCAGCGCTTCGTCGTCCGGGCCGTTGCTGACCCAAAGAACCGGCACGTGCAGGAAGTTGGAGGCGAAGATGCGATCGGTGTCGATGGCCGGCTGCGGGGAGCCCTCGATCGCGACGGCGGCCGCCCACAGGTCCGGAACGCGCGACACCGTGTAGAAGACCACGGCGGCGGCGCTTCCGCGGCCCGCCAGGTACACGCGGCCGGTATCGATGCCGCCGGCCGCTACCGCTTTCTGTACCGCGGCGGCCAGCGCCTGGGCGCGAGCATCCGCGTTCTCCGCGGCACCGGGCACGATAACACGCCATCCGGCGCTCTTCGCCAGCGCCTCCCATTGCGGAGCGTCAGCCGGGTCGACCAGCGCGATCGCCGGCGCTTTCCCTGCCTCCTGGCCGGGCGCCAGGCTGCACGCCAGCAGGCTAATTATGGCGCAGACGGGAACGGATCTTCTTGGCCAGCTTCTCGATTTCATCCGCTTTCTTCAGGGTATCGAGCGAAAGGACGAAACGGTCGTTCTTCTCGAGCTCGAGCTGCAACTGCTGCGCCAGGTCGGCCAGGCGTGCCGCGTCCTTGATGTTCTGCTCGTGCTCGGCCTTCAGAATCTCGTCCCGCTGCAGCTTACCGTTGGGCAAATGGGCATTGTCTTGCTCACTCGCACCTATGCCGCCACCCGCTTGTTGCGGCAGCGCCGCGGGAGTGAGGGTGGCGATTACCCCCACAAGTACAAGGTGCCGAAGCCGTCGTTTCATGGCAGAACCTGCCCCTATCATAGCCAAAGACGAAGAGGAGCCCGAAGCGTCCCTGTTATCATGGAACAAATATGGAGGAAGTGAAGGTAGGGATCGTCGGCCTGGGCAACGTGGGATCGGGGACCCTCACCATTCTGGCCGAAAACGCAGACTCGATAGCCCTGAAACTCGGCTTCCGGCTGAAGGTGGCCGCCGTCTGCAGCCGTTCGGTCCACACGAAAGAGATTCCCGAAGCGCTCGGCAGCGTATTCAAGACCACCGACTGGCGCGAGCTCGTGGCGCATCCGGATGTGCAGATCGTCGCCGAACTGGTGGGCGGCACCGGAGTGGCCGGCGAGATTTTCGATGCCGCCATCGCGCATCGGAAATCCGTGGTCACTGCCAACAAAGAGCTGATGGCAGCGTGCGGCCCCGAAATCTGGGACCGCGCCATCCGCGCCGGCATCAACCTGGCGATGGAAGCCAGCGTGTGCGGCGGAATCCCCATCCACGCGGTGCTGCGCGAGGGCATCTCGGGCGACCGCGTGACGGCGCTCTACGGCATCCTCAACGGCACCTGCAACTACATCCTCACCGAGATGGAACGGCGCCAGGTGCCCCTGGCCGCGCTGATCGAGGAATCGCAGCGGCTGGGCTACGCGGAAGCCGACCCCAGCGCCGATATCGACGGCTACGACGCTCGCTCCAAGCTGGTGCTGCTGGCCGCGCTCGCGTTCGGCGAGAAGATCACCCCCTCCGACATCTTCATGGACGGCATCCGCCGCATTACGCCGCTCGATTTTCAGTACGCCCGCCAGTTGAACCACACGATTCGTTTGGTTTGCGGCGCGCGGAAACTGCAGGACGGCCTGATCCTGTTCGTGCGGCCGGCGTTGATTCCGTCCTCGACCATCCTGGCAGGCGTCCTGGGCGCCTATAACGCCGTGTGGGTGAAGGGCCAGTACGGCGAGGACACCTTCTACTACGGGTGGGGCGCCGGCGCGCGGCCCACGGGAGTCGCCGTGGTGAGCGACCTGATGCGCGTAGCGCGCGAGATCCGGAGCGGCAGCCCGGAGCGCGTCTCTCCCTTCGCCCACGAGCGTCTCGGCGAATACCGGCCGGTCTCGGTGACGCTGCAGAAGCGCGCCTACTACCTCCGCTTCCGCGTGGAGGATCGCCCCGGCATCATTGCCCGCCTGGCGGGAATCCTCGCCAGCAAGAACATCAGCCTGGAGGCTGTCTTGCAGGAGCCCTGCACCACCAAGGACGACCTGCCCTTCGTCATCACGGTGGAGCCCACCTCGGAACAGTCGATCCGCGAGGCAGTGGACGAGATGGCCCGGCTCGATTTCATGCGCGAGGCCCCCCTGGCCCTGCCGATGGAGACAGCCCTATGAAGCTGGCCGCCGTTTGCGGCGTGCTGGCGCTCGCCTCGGGCCTTTCGGCCCAGGTGGCCACCCAGGCCAACCGTGGCTACCGCACTCCGCAGCAACGTGAGGCTCTCGCGCGGGGTCTCGGCAACCCCAACCGCGACGAGGTCCAGCGGCCGCGGGAACTGGTCCGATTGATGGGGATCGAGAAGGGCATGACCGTGGCGGACGTGGGCACGGGCGTCGGCTATATGCTTCCGTTCCTCAGCCATGCCGTGGGCCCGGAAGGCAAGGTCATCGCCGAGGACATCTTCGACGACTTTCTCGCCGCCGCGAAACAGCGCGCGGAGAACCAGCATTTGACCAACGTCGCCTTCATCAAGGGCGCCGCCGCCGATCCCGATCTGCCGGACGGGCAATTGGATACAATCCTGGCACTCGATGTGTATCATCACTTCGATTACCCGGAGAAAATGCTCGCCGCCTTCCACAAAGCCCTCAAGCCCGGTGGCAAACTGATAATCGTGGAGTATTACAAGCGTCCCGATGCCATGCCGAACGGGATGGCGATGACGCATATCCGGCTGGACATGCCGGACGTCATCAAAGAGGTCGAGGCTAATCACTTCCACCTGGTGATGGAGAAGGAAACGATCAAGAATTCCCAGTATCTGCTGATGCTGGAGAAGAGTTAGGTTTTTTACATGAAGAAGGTCTTTCGATACGCAATGCATGGCGTGCTGCCGCTGGCGCTTCTGCTGCCGCTCAGCGCGCAGGACACCGGGATCACGCGGCAGCAGGCCGACGAGATCATCAACGAGCTCCGGCAGATCCGGCAGCTCCTGGAGAAACAGGCGAAGCCGGCCGCGCCGCAGGAGCAGCAGCCCACCGAGGCCAAGATCAATCTCGATGGAGCCGAGATGCTCGGCTCGAAGGACGCGCCGCTGACCATCGTGGAGTTCACCGACTACCAGTGCCCGTTCTGCCAGCGCTTCTTCCTCACCACGTTTCCGGAGCTGAAGAAGACCTACATCGACACCGGGAAGGTGCGGTTCTACAGCCGCGACATGCCGCTCGATTTTCATGCCAACGCGATGCGCGCGGCCCAGGCCGCCCGCTGCGCGGCCGACCAGAAGCAGTTCTGGGCTCTGCGCAACATCATGGGAGCGCATCCCGATAAGCTGGACATGGCCAGCCTGCTTGCCGATGCGTCCGACCTCAAAATGGACGTCCCGCAGTTTCGCACGTGCGTGGAGACTGAGAAATACAAGAACGCCGTGCAGAGCGACGTCATGGAAGCCATGAAGATCGGGGCCACCGGCACGCCGTCATTCGTGATCGGCAAGAGCACGCCGCAAGGCGTGGATGGCGAGCTGATGATCGGTGCCATGCCGTATGGCATGTTCGACGACAAGCTGAAGGCCCTGGCGAAGTAGCGTTCAGCGCGCGGCGAGGTCTTCGAGGAAGATGCGCCGCGCCTCTTTGTATTCCTCCGGCAGCATCGGGCCGAGGGCGGCCGAGCGCTCGGCCGCGGCCCGCTCTTCCCCAAACGTCTGGTCGACCGCGCGGTACGCCAGAATGCAGGCTTCCACCAGTTCCGTTGAATAGGCGTCCGAGCCGTCGATCAGCTGGTTGGCATGGCCCAGGACCTTTTCGGCCGCCGCGACGCGGGCGGGAGCCTGGTCGATCATGGCGCGGCGCTCCCCCAGTTCCAGGTGTGGTCCGAATGCCCCCACCAGCGAGGACCACCGGTCGAGCACGATCAGGGCGCCGTAGCGGTGCGTGTCCAGGGTCATTTCGTAGGCGAACGCGGACCCCTTGCCGCGGCCTTCGAGCCGCCGCAGGGCAAGACCGGCGGCATTCAGCTCGCCCGAGAGGGAATCGACGAAGGCGGCGGCGCACCCCAGGAACTGCTGATCGGAAATGCTCGGAAAGCGTGTGATGCGCAAGGCGGTCAGGCCAGGTGTTCGCCGAGCGCGTGCTCGACTTCCTGAGGGTCCAGGCGCTCGCCGTTGTTCATGCGTGCGAGCAGGGAGCTGATGATTTCTTTGGCTTCGTCCTTACGGAAATTCTTGATGAACCCGTCGAAGAAGTGCTCGCCGGCCATGGCGTGATTGATTTCGGTTTCCTTATTGTGGTCCTGCAATTCGGTGAAATACACCACTCGATACTTGCCGGTATACTCGGTTTCCCGGTAGATCTCGAACATCACCTTGTCGGCCTCAAACAGCATAGATCTCTATAGTGCCACAAGGTGTGGCGCGGAGGAGAGCATCCATGCCGTCCTTGCCGAAGGAGTAGAATCAGGGCATTGGATCGCGAGAATAACCTGCATGACTGTCACCCAGAGTGAGAAGGGAGTTCGGTTCCGCGCGCTTCACGACGGTCCTGGGGTGTTCGTAATCCCGAATCCGTGGGATGTGGGCTCCGCCCGCATTCTTGCCGGTCTCGGCTTCCAGGCCCTGGCTACATCGAGCGCTGCCTCCGCCGCCGCTCTCGGTCGAAGAGATCACGGGCTCACGAGAGAGGAGGCGCTGGGGCACGCCCGCTTGATTGTCGATGCGACGGATTTGCCCGTC
Source organism: Bryobacterales bacterium (assembly GCA_963778675.1). Classification (GTDB taxonomy): domain Bacteria; phylum Acidobacteriota; class Terriglobia; order Bryobacterales; family Bryobacteraceae; genus CAWCDJ01. The sequence goes on along the minus strand of CAVZVI010000010.1, from coordinate 1,039,500 downwards.
TCTGCGGATCTGGAACAAGGGTTTGGCGACGCGCCGGAAGTCGTGGCCGAAACGGTCCGGAGGGCGGCGGACGTGGGACTGGTTGGGTGCACGATCGAGGATTCTACTGGAAACCAAGACAGCCCCCTTTACGATGTCGGCCTGGCTGTCGAAAGGATCAGCGCCGCTGCGCAAGTGGCGCATGCGCTCCCGTTCCCTTTTATACTGACCGCGCGAGCGCACAATTTCGTGCACCCCGATCCGAGTCTGGACGACACGATAAGCCGCCTCAAAGCCTACGAAAAAGCCGGCGCCGATGTGCTTTTCGCCCCCGGCCTTCCGGACCTCGCGGCCGTGAGCGCAGTGGTTGCCGCCCTGTCGAAGCCGTTCAACTTCATGGCGGGAATCAAGGGCCGATCATTCTCTTTAAGTGAACTCGCCGCCGCCGGGGTCAGGCGCATCAGCGTTGCGACGTCGCTCTATCGAGCGGCGATGTCCGGCTTCCTCGACGCTGCACGGGAACTCAAGGACAGCGGGCAGTTCGCCTTCCTTGAACGGTGCGTCACAACCCAGGAACTGAACAAGCTGATGGGGCTGTGAACTCATCGTTGATTGGCGATAGTTCCAGCCTGAGATACCTCCCGCCTCGTGCCGACCGCGGCTCGGGAGCGAGGCCAAACGCCAGAAACGGTTAGTAAGCCGTGACTGTACAATCGGTTCATGAGCCGGCGTGCGACACTGCTGGAAGCACTTGGTGGCGAGACAGGATGCAAACGGTTATCGGGCGAGTTCTACGCGCGTGTCGGCAAAGACCCGGTGCTTCGCCGCTTGTTTCCAGGCAAGAGCCTCAGATGCGCCACCGAAGAGTTCGCCGCCTTTCTCATTCAATTCCTCGGTGGTGACGAGGATCAAGCCCAGTACCGGTGGTGGCTGAGCTTGCGAGAATCGCACGCACGCTTCCGAATAGGCCCCACTGAGCGAAGCGCCTGGTTGAAACATATGGGGGCAACGATCGAGGCATCCCCGCTCGATGAGAGGAACCGAAAGGCGCTCCGGCAGTTCTTCCTGCAGAGTTCCGCTTATGTCATTGGAAAGGAGGCCGCCGGGCCGGCGGACGAGGAATTAGCCGCGCGGTGGGCCGAACAGCGCGCCTTGGATGACACCGTCGCTGCGATTGCGGCCGGCCTCGACCACGAAGCGATGAATCTCGCAAGACGGTTTGTGTTTCGGCCGTCCGTATTCGTGGGGCTGCTGGCGCGAATGGTGCGATCACGACGCCCGGAGTTGATCCGTTTCGCAGTGGATGCGGTGGAAAGTGATCGAACACTGGGAACGCGGCGCTTTGGCGGACGCACGCTCCTCCACTACGCAGCGGGAGCAGGATGCGTGGAAGTGGCGGCATCGCTCCTCCGCCACGGTACGGACCCCAACATGCAGGACGGCATGGGCCACACGCCGCTTTACCGCGTGGCGAATGAATGCGGGTCGGAAACGGGCCCGGAGGTGGTGCGGGCTCTGGTGCGAGCGGGCGCCGATGTGAACGCATCCGGCGGTGTCACGCGGGCGACTGCCTTGCATATGGCAGCACGGCGAGGCCACGTGCAGATCGCGCAGACGTTGCTGGATTGCGGGGCTGCAATGGATGCGCGGGATAGCAAAGGGGATACACCGCTACAACGGGCGGTCAATTGCCGCAAGAATGCAGTGGTGCAGTTGTTCGTGGAGCGTGGAACTGCCTGAGCCGCCAGGATACGGCGCCAGCGACCCGAACGGCCGGCGTCAGCGGATCAGCAGGCCGAGCAATCGCGCGAGTTCCATGGCCTGGCTCGGACTGACCGTTGCGCCCTTCACATCCGGTGCGCCGACGATCATCGCGTCGATGTCGGCGCCGCGCAAATCGGCGCCCATCAGGTTCGCGCCGGTAAGATCGGCCCCGGATAAACTCGAATTCGTCCAACGCGTCCGCTCGAGGTTTGCGCCGCGAAAATCAGCTTCCTGTAACTGCGTATCGATAAATTCCGAGCATCGCACAGCGCCATCGTTGAACTGGGCGTACCGGGAATCGCATCGCTCGAGCAGCACGTCTTCCATGCGGCATTCGATCGCCTTCATGCCGAGCATCCGGCAATCGACAAACTCCACGCGACCGGCCTCCAGCCCGCGCACCACGGCGTTCGAGAGATCGCATCGAACGAGCCGCACATCCCGCAGGCGAACCGACCGCAGGTGCGCTCCCGCAAACGATACCCCTTCGATCACAGACCGCCGCGCCCACAACTGCTGGAGTTCCGCCGCCGAGAAATCGCCGCCGGCCACGCGTACATCCTCCAACGGCTTCCCATCTACAATCGCGGCAGTCTCCAGGTCCTCCGGATTCTCCACAAGATCCGGCAGAGCGCGCCGCGGTTCACTATTCTTGGCTCTCATCAGCCTGCGAAAGGCGACGCGCCTTCGTCGCCGTACCACTGGTAGGATTTTTCTTCTTTGCCGAAGCGCCAGCGCATCGGGGCGGTTGTCTCGAACCAGTCGAGCGGCTCGGCTTCGGGCTGAGGGCGCGAGGCCAGGGCGAATGCCGCTTTCAGCGCGGCCTTCTGTTCGGCTCCAAACGCGGCGGGGTCGACCGATGCGAAGAGCGCGGTACCGCTGCGGGCAACGAGGTCGAGCCAGCGGCTGGTGACGTCCCAGGGGACGGCGGGGGTGATGGCAACACAGTCCGGGTCGGCGGCGAAGAAGGTGTTGTGCTGAGGGAGTCGGAATCCGAGAGTATTGATCCCCATCTTACGGGTCCGCTCCCATTCGCGGCCGCTGGTGTCGTCGCCGGTGCGCTGGGCTTCGAAGAGTCCCGCGCCCAGATGGCCCATGGTGTTGCAGCCGAGCAGCAGCCCTTCGCCGGCGGCTTCCCGCAGCGTGCGGTAGAACTGTCCGATGATCTCGGCGGTCGTGCGGCTGCGGTCGGCGAAGTGCCAGCCGCGGTCGGTGAGTTGCACGCCCATCTGAAAGCCCCAGCGGTTGTAGATATCGAACGTCGAAAAATCGTGCTTGATCAGCTCGTAGCCCCACTCGCGGATGCCATGCACGGATTGGCGGATGTGCTCGAGTACCTCAGGTACGCTCGGATCGAGGACCGTCATCGGGATGCGTCGGTTGCCGCCGGGACGCAGGCGCCAGCCGGGCGCTACGTCCTCCACGGTGAGCAGGGGGCGGATCCAGATTCCGGGACGCGCGCCGCGTTTGCGCATCTCGGCGGCCAGGCCGGGCATGTCGGGAAACCGGCTGTTGCCGCGCGAATCGGGGCCGGCCCCGTCGGCATTGGGGTTCCAGCCCATGTCGATCACCATGAAGGGGCGGTTGGATTCGCTCGGGGGCGCCGCCTCGGCCAGCACCTCGGAATCGCGGAGCACGTCGGCTGGGCCGAAGTTGCGGCCATAGGTGTAATACCAGTTATTGCCGCCATAGATGGGGGCGGCGGCCAGGCGCGGCTTTTCGCAGAGCATGCGGCAGAGCTCGCGCATGGTCTGGAAGGGCGTGCGGCCGGATTGCGGCTGGGTGGCGCGGACCACGGCGGCTTCGAGGCTGCGGCCGCCGAGGCGCGTACCGGAGCCGCCGTTGCGGAGATCGAGCCAGAGCGAAATGCCGGCGGGGTCGGCCTGCCAGAAACAGACGGCAGCCGCGCCCGTCTTCACACCGTAGGCGTGCGCGGCGCCGGGGGCGGAGATACCGAAGTACCAGGGCATGGGGCGCTGGGGGACGCCGGCGCGCCATTCGAGATCGCCGTAGCTGCGCTCCCAGTGATCGCCCAGGTACCGGAACCGTTCGGACATGGTTCCGCGCCAGCGCAGGCAGACGTGCTCCACCTCAGCACCGGGCGCCGAGACGGTGACGGGCACTTCCCAGAGCCGGCCGGCGCGGCGCGGTTCGGCGGTCACCTCGACGCCGGAACCTTCCCAGCGCGCGCCGGAGCGCGTGAGCGTCTTGCGGCCGGCTGACGAGTGCAGGCTTACGACATCGGGACGGCGCAGGACATCCACATGAGGGATGCGAGGCGTGGAGGATGGCGTCTGTGCGAACGCGAGGGGCGCGGCGGCGGCGCCGAGGAAGGATCTGCGGTTCATCAAGGTGATTTTCTCACCTCGCGCGGCTACGGTCGCGTCGCGGCTGCGACTTCGAAGACGACGACTGCCTGGCCGAAGTGAATCTCGTCGCCTGGCTCGAGCCGGGCGCCGCGGCTGTCGCGGTGCACCTCCTGGCTCATGCCGTCGCGCACGATCCAGATGCCGCACTCGCCGGGCCGCGGGCCGCGCTGGTACCAGCGGTCGTTGAAGAGGCGATACTCGCCGGTCGCGCGGTCGTATTGGATGTGGGCGTGCTCGCGGGAGACGGTCTCCTCGTCGAAGACCACGTCATTCCGGCGGAAGAGGCCGCCGGCGCGATACACATCGACCACGCGGCCGATATTCGTGCGGGCCTTCCCCAGGGGGAACTCGGACATGGCGGCTTTGCCTTCGCGTACCACCAGGCAGGCAGCAGGTTTGTCCGTGGCAGGCGCAGCGTCCTGGGAGGCGGCTTCCACCACCAGCCACTCTTCGCCGCGCTGCGGAAGCCCGCCAACGGCGTGCACCTCCACCCGCAGGTTTTCGGAAAAGCGGCAGCCGGCGTCGCGCAGCGAAGTGCGCACCTCCTGCTCCAGGTACTGGCGGAAGAACCGGCCGGCGAACAGGCCGACGCTGCTCTCTTCCACGCCGCGCATGTTCACGCGCAGCAAGTCATAGGGAAACACCTTCTTGCCGCCGGAGCGGTAGCTCTTGTCGCGGATCTGGTCGAGCACGGCCAACCGGATCTCCGCCAGTTCCGGCGGCACCTCCGGCTTTGCGCCCGTCGCCAGCGGCGCTTCGAGCAGCGTCCGTCCGAACCTTTCCAAAAACTCGCTGATATTCATAGCAACCCCAACTGTTTTGCCGATTCCATGACTTCCCGCGCGATGGGTGCTGCGGCCAGAGCTCCGTAGCCGCCGTGCTCCACTAGCACGGCAAACGCCAGCCGCCTTCCCGGAGGGCCGTCATAAGGCGCGAACCCTGTAAACCAGGAGTGCGGCATCCCCACATCCATCTGGGCCGTTCCGGTCTTGCCCGCGAAGCTGACGGGCGATCCGGCCATGGCGCGCCGCCCGGTTCCCTCGGTCACCACCCGCCGCATGGCAGCGGCCAGGAACTCCGCCTGCGCTTCAGGCACGATGCGCACCGGCGGTTCGCTGCGGGGATTGCTGTCGCCGGTCTGCCAGCGGCCCTCCGGCATCAGGCCGCCAGACGCAATGGTGGCGGCCACGCGCGCCATTTTGAACGGCGAGATCAGCACCGGCCCCTGGCCGTAAGCCGCGAAGGGCAGCATCTTGCGAAGCTCCCCGAGGTCGCCGGTGGAGATACCCATGCGCGCGGCCGTCTCTGCCAGCGCCTGCGCCCCTACGTCATGCACGCCCAACTGGGCGAAGTATGCGTTGCAGGAGACAGTGATGGCACGCTCCATATCGAGGGTTCCGTGAGCGCGGTCGCCGATGTCGTCTTTGATCGGGCGGTTCCATCCAGGGATCCAGTTGCCCGCGCGGCCATCCGCCAATCTGCGGCAGAGGAACGTGCGGTGGCGCAGGCCGGGGTCCCGGGTCAAAGCGGCGATCGCGGTCACGAGCTTGAATGTAGAGCCCGGCGGATACTGCCCGTAGCGGGCGCGGTCGAGCAGTTCGTCGGGCGGCGGAGCGGCAGTGCGTATGCCTGGAGGATCGGGCGCGGGCGCGCTGACCATCGCAAGCACATCGCCCGTGGCGGCGTCCATCACGACCACCGCACCTTTCTGATCGCGCAAGTGGCTGTCCAAAATCTGCTGCGCGCGGAGTTGCAGGCGGATATCGAGCGTCGTCCGGATATTCCGGTCGCGGGCCAGGACGCGGGCGATCTCCGGGTTGCCCGGTTGATGGCGGTAACGCACCAGCCCGGCCAGTTCGCTGTATTCGTACCCCTGGAGCTTTCGATTGGAATCGTGCTCTACCAGGGACGCATTCGACGCGTGGAAATTCTCGCCGGTCCGCAGGTCTCCCAGCACCAGCGCGGTAGCCGAACCAAACGGGTAGTGCCGGCTGTCAAAACGCGAGCAGGCTTGATCGATCGAGATGCCGAGCGCCTGGTAGTCGTTCCCGTGGCGCTCGAGTTCCGCCCAACTGCTGGTCGCCAGCGGGATGCCGTTGCGGTCATAGATCGTGCCGCGGGGGATTTCGGCGGCGATCGAGTTGAGCCGCGGGTTGTGCTGCGGCCGCTTGACTCCATCGGCTTCGAAGGCGTGCGCGTCACGCGCCAGGTACTGGCGATCCTCGATTACCTGGTAGCGCGCGGCCATCGCCACCAGCACCACGGTGGCGCCTGCCAGCACGATCTTCAGCGGCCGGATGCCGTGCGGCAGTTTCTCGGCTTCGCCGCGGTCGTCGGCGGAGATGGAGAGCACGAGTGCGAAGACCGCAAAATTGGCGAGCATCGCAGTGTTGCCCGAGCTGAGGAACGGAGACACCACCCCCGAGAGCGGCAGCAAGCCCAGCACCCCTGAGCTGATCAGCAGCATCTCGAAGGCGATGAGACTGGCCAGGCCCAGCCCGAGGAAGAAGCCATAGTGCGTGCCCGCGCGCACCGCCGCGCGCAACGAACGCGCCACCAGGAAACCGAACAGCACGAGGACTCCGACCACTCCCAGGAAGCCCCACTCTTCGCCGATAGCGGGGAGGACGAGATCGGTATTTCCCGCCGGGATCATCGCCGGGTCGCCCCAGCCGGGGCCGGAACCAAACGGCCCGCCGGTCGAGAAGCCCCAGAGCGCATGCGCCAGCTGGTCGCCGCCGTGTACGTCGTTATCCCACGGCGAGAGCCACATGTGGATGCGCTCGACGACCGTGTGCGGCTGGCCCATGCGGTACCCGACGGCGACCGAGCCGACCATCAGGACGAGGCCCGCCGCCACCAGCCCGGGCCGTCCGCGGGCGGCGCCGAACATGGCGAGAAACACGAAGAACGTCACCAGCGCCGGGCCCAGGTCCTTGAGCACGAAGAAGAGGACCAGCGACGCGGCCACGGCCAGCAGCACCGGGAAGACATGCTCGGCGCGGGCCAGCCCGAGCCGGCGGAACAGGCGGGGGAAGAGGCGCCGCTCACGCAGGTCGCGCAAGCGGTCCCAGTTGCGCGTGAAGTAGCCCGCCAGGAACAGCACCAGCAGAATCTTGATCAGCTCCACCGGCTGGAACGGACCGAGGTTCACCTTGGCGTCGTTGCCGGCCGGCCCCCGGCCGAACGCCACCAGCAATCCGAACAGCCCGAGGGCGGCGAACAGCGGTGTATAGCACCAATCCGAAAGCCTGCGGTAATCGAAGAAGCGCAGCGCCGGCAGAGCCAGCAGCAGGCAGCCGAGGAACACGCCGAGCGCGAACTTGTGGAACTCGAGCGTATCGCGCAAGGGGTCGCGCAGGCTGACCATCAGGCACAAGCCGATGCCGGAGAGCAGGTGCAGGGCCGGCAGGAGCTTGCGGTCGCCGCGGAATCCGGTAAACGCCCACACCAGCGCCACCAGGTAGAAACCGCCGAAGTAGAGCGCGGCCGAGCGCAGAAACTGCTCCCGAAACTCGCGCGGCGTGCGCACGGCCATGAGGGGCTTCAGCTTGGCGAGCGGCAGATGCTCCGTGCGGCGGAGCGGCGCGAGCGCCCCGATGTTGCGGAGCGGGCGCGACCTCTCGATGGTCTCGAAGATCGCCTGCGCTACGCGCTCGCGTTCGGCCCCGGCGGGATAGGCCTCGAGCAGCGGCATCAACTCGGCGGGCGTCGAAACGCCGTTGAGATTGACCGTACCGGTCGAGCTCGCGAATGCCTGGGATTTCGCCGCGTACACCATCAGCAGCGCGATGGCAACCAGCAGCGACGCGCCCGCCAGCCACAGCATGCCTGCGCCCGCGCGCGGCGCTTTCGCGACGGAAAGAACGGCCGGCTGCGCGCCGGTTGCGGTCCAACTGCGGGTTACCGCCACCAGCGTATCCTCCGTTTGGTCTTCTTCGCTGGAGGGTGCGCGGCAGCCGCGGCCTTCTTCACCTGCAGGTGTCGGGCGTCCTCGCGCTGCCGGATTTCGCGCGGCCCGAGTTTGGCGCCCAACTGCTCGGCCGCGGCGAGTTCAGCCAGCGCCTTGCCGGAATCGGGCAGCGAATAGGTGAAGAGACGCGCCAGCGCCAGGTGCGGGGCTGGGTCGCGCGGCATGCGCCGGGCGGCGTCCTGGAACTGATCGCGAACATAAAGCCGCAACTGGGTCATCGCGCCTTCGGAGTACTGCAGGCTGCTCAGGCGCTCCAGGGTAGCGTAGCCGCGGCTCAGCGCGAGCCGTTCGAGCGTGCGTTCGCCGGTGTCGCCCAGGTTCACGGCGCGCACCAGGCAGACCTCGGCCTTCTGCCAGTCGAAGGCATCGAGCGATGCGTTGACGCTCGCGGCGTAGGCTTCGAAAACGCGGTCCGCCTCCGCTACGTACAACGCGGGGGTGAGCAGGACGGGCGGGGGCGCGGGCTTGGCCGGCTCTGGCTTGGGGGCGGCGCTGGTGTGCCACACCTGCCAGCCGAGGCTGCCGCCGATCCACAGCCCCATCCCCGCGGCGAACCACGCCACCGCGCCGGCGACGCGTAGTCTTCGCTTGGCCCGCCGCATCGTAGCGGTGGCCTTGCGCAGGGCCGCGCGGGCCGCTTCGATGGTGGCGTTGGCGCCCCATGCTCCGCGCTGTTCGGCCTCGGCCACGGTCTGGCGATGTTCGAGAAATGCCTGCAGATCGGCCTGGAAGGCGCGGGCCGTGCGGTAGCGCTTGCGCGGGTCGGGCGCCATGGCCTTGGCGCACACGGCTCGCAGGCCGCGCGGCACCGAGGCAGGCAAGGCGCGCGGCGGCCGCCCGGAAAGGATCAGGCCTTCGAGCTTGCCGGTATCCTCCGCCTGGTAAGGCGGCACGCCCGCGAGCATCTCATAGAGGGTGGCGCCCATGGCCCACAGGTCCGACTGTTGATCGACCTGCGAGCGGCTCAAGCGTTCCGGCGAGCAGTAGCCGGGGCTGCCGAAGTGGTGCATGGTCGCGTCGCCGTTGGCGCGCAGGGTCTTGGCGATTCCGAAATCGAGCAGCCGCACCGTGTCGTTCGGCCCCAGATGGATATTCGACGGCTTGATGTCGCCGTGCACCACGGCGGTCTCGCAGGAATGAAACTTGGCCAGTTGCTCGCACACTTCGAGCGCGATCGCGGCGGCGCGAATCGGGTCGATGGCGCTCTCGGAGTTCAGCACCTCGGCCAGGTTGCGGCCTTCCACGAACTGCATGGCGACGAAGAAGTAGCCGTCCTGATCGCCGTATTCGTAGATCTCGACCATGCGCGGATCGAGCGCCTGCAACTCCTTCTGCAAGGCGGCGCCGCGGCGCTCGGCTTCGAGCACCAACTGGTTCACCGCGTCTCCGCCCGACTGGATGAGCTTCAGCGCGGCCTTGCGATTCTCTACCGTATCGATCGCCAGGTACACATCCGTCATGCTCCTGCCGAGCCGGCGGACAATTTCGTAACGCCCGATTCGCGTAGGAGCGCTCATATTATCCCCTCAGTCTCAAAGCCGCCCAGAGCAGCATGCCGATCAAGACTCCGTAGGCCAGAAATGCCGCGCGGCCCGTAAACAGCCGCGCCGGACGCCGCAAGCGGGTAGTAGCGCGGCGCGAACGGGTCGCGCCCCGGCCGCGGAACTCCGGGCCCGCAACGAACAGCGCGGTGATGTTGTCCCGGCCGCCGGCGTCGTTGGCCGCCTCCACCAGGTCCGCCGCGACGCGCGACGGGTCGCCCGCATAGCGCTCCACGATCTCGCGCAACTCACCGGCGGTGAGGTGATCGGTCAGGCCGTCGCTGCACAGCAGGAGCGCGGAATCCGGGCGGAAGCGGCACTGGCGGATATCGATGAATTCGGGGTCGCCGGGCTGGCGGGGCCTCGAGCCCACGTCGCGAAACACTTCGTGGCGGCGCGGGTGCGTCATGGCCTCTTCTTCGGTCAACTCACCCGCGTCTTCTCCTTCACCCACCGGCGAGTGGTCGCGGGTGAGTTTGCGGATCGCGCCTTTCCAGATAAGGTAGAGGCGCGAATCGCCGACGTGGCCGATCAACACGTCGTCGTCCTTGACGACCGCGAGGGTCAGCACGCACGCCATTCCGCGCAACTCGGGACGCCCGGCGGCCAGCTCGTAAATGCGATTGTTGGCTTCGGAGATTGCCTGCCGGATTCCGTCTTCGCCATCGAGGGCGCAATCCCGGATCACTTCCACCGCCGTCTCGGCCGCCACCTCGCCGGCCGCCTGGCCGCCCAGTCCATCCACCACCAGGAAGACGCCGCGCTCCGGGTCCACCCAGTAGCGGTCCTCGTTTCGTTCGCGGACAAGGCCCGTATCGCTGGCGGCGCCACAGTTCATTTGTGGCGCTCCGCACGGAACGACGCGGCGACGAACACGACCACGAACGCCAGAAAAACGATCACGAACGGCGTGTGCAGCCGGTACAGTTGATCGAGCGTCACGACGTTACCTCCGGGCTTCGAAGGAGAGCTTGAGTGCCTCGGCAATGCGAATCTCCGCGTGGTCGGGCAGCGGGCGCTCCACCCCGCGCTCGAGGCGCTTGCCGTTCAACCAGGTGCCGTTGCGGCTGTTGTCCACAATGGCGAAGGCGCCACTCGACGGGTCGCGGCGCAGGCGCACGTGTTCGCGCGAAACTTCGTCGCTCGAGTAGAGAGGGAGGTCCACCCACAAGTCCTCGCCGCCGCGCCCGATCGAGATCTCGTTCTGGGTGATAAAAAAGGTCTGCGGCCCGGATTCGTCCTGGTAGCGGATTTCGCCGAAGACTCGCGGCGTCTGGAGCCGCGTGCTCTGACGGTCGCGGGCTACACGGGCGGCGGTCACGGAAGGTTCGCGGCCGATGAGCGTGGTCTTGACGCCGCGATAGCCGGGCTGCGGCACCTCGTTCAGTTCGGAATGGATCTCGACGTCCCCGGGCGGCACGGAACTTTCGGTGTCGGCGAAGAACTCGATCCACCAATCCCTCTGTGCGATGCGATACTGTTTGCGCGGCCCGTTGCGGCGGAAGAGTGAGGCCTTCGCGCCGTTCCATTCGGCCATGCGCGCGTTGAGGGCGCGGCGGGCATCTTCCCGCACCAGGTCCTGCACGGCGGCGAGCCGCTGGTGGTCGTCGGGGTGCAGGTAGATGCTGAAGATGCACGGCAGGAGAATGCTGTATCCCATCTCCAGCCGGCCCAGCTCCATGTTGCGGATCAGTTCGTCGATGATGGTCTGTCCGCTGACTCTCGGCTGCGGTTGTTTGGCTCCCGTCTGTGCCATGCGGTCCCCCACTTACCGGTGGCGAGCATGCTTCTCCGCCGCGGCCGCAACGCTCGCCCAGATTGCCGCCGCACAGACGCGGAACAAAACTGTAGACGGAGAGTTAGCGTTCGGGTTACACACGTGTGGGGCGCGTTACCGAAATTTAATGCGGCGGCGGGATTTTTTGCGCGTGGAGAGACAGATCGGGCTTCGGGTTCGCGGAGGCGAACCGGTTGCCGCGGATGACGAAGCGCAGGGGCAGATCGGCGCAGCGCGTAATACCGATACGCGGAGTGACGGAGATCTCGACCGCGCGCGCTTCGGCCGGCTCGCGAACGACCAGGCTGCCGCGGGTCACGTCGGCCCCGTTGTGCGCGCGGGTAATCCCCATCGCGAGCGTCAGCTTGCCGGGTCCGGACGCGATGTCCTCGGGTTTGCGGGCCGCGGGACGACGGTGCCGCATCAGCTCGATCCCGGCTACGGGCTCGAGAGCGCGGATCAGGACACAACCGGGCTGCCCCTCGGGCTCGCAGACCAGGTTGAGGCACTCGTACATGCCGTAGATGAAGTAGACATAGGCGTGGCCGGGCGGCCCGAAGATCACCCGCGTGCGGGGCGTGACGCCGCGCGCCGAATGCGCCGCCAGGTCGTCGTTTCCGAGATAGGCCTCGGTCTCGACGATGATGCCGGCGGTGAGACCGTGCACCAGCACTTTGCCCAACAGGCCGCGGGCCACTTCTATGGCCGGGCGATCGTAGAACGCTCGTTTCAGGACGGGGCCGAAGCGCATTGCACACACTGTACAATGAAAGGCGCCCATGCGACTGTTCACGGGACTGGACCTGCCGGCCGAGGTGGTCCGCAACCTGGAGAATCTGCTGGAGGAACTCCGCCCGGCCGCCCGCATCCAATGGAGCCCGCCGGCTAACCTGCACATCACCACCAAGTTCATCGGGGAATGGCCGGAAGAACGTCTGGACGAATTGAAGGCCGCGCTGGCGGCGCTGCCCGGGCGCGCCGCGATCCCGCTGCACATCCATAATGTCGGGTTCTTTCCCAACCCGCACTCGCCGCGCATCTTCTGGTGCGGCATCGAGGCGCCGGGCCTGGCCGAACTGGCGGGGGATACCGACCGCGCCACGGCGGCGCTGGGCATCGAAAGCGAAAAGCGCGCCTATTCGCCGCACCTCACGCTGGCGCGCATCAAAGAGAAGGTAAACCTGCAGCCGCTGCGCGAGAGGGTCGCGGCGCGCGCCTCGCTCGATTTCGGGAGCTTCGAGGCGGGAGGTTTCTTCCTGTACCGCAGCCAGTTGCGGCCCAGCGGATCTGTGTACACTAAACTCGCGGAGTTCCCGCTCTCAAAGTGATGATGCCGCTTCTTGTTCTGGCAATTGCCTATCTGCTTGGCGCCATTCCCTTCGGATACCTGTTGGTGCGATGGAAGAGCGGCGTGGATATCCGCTCGAAGGGCAGCGGCAATATTGGCGCGACCAACGTACTGCGGACCGCCGGCCGCGCGGCCGGCATTGCGACCCTGCTGCTGGATATCGGTAAGGGTTATCTTGCGGTGTGGCTGGCGGGCAGGCTTGCCGGACACAGTCCGTGGGCGATGAGCGCCGCAGCCGTGGCGGTGATGCTGGGCCACGCGTACCCGGTGTTTCTGAAGTTTCAGGGTGGCAAGGCGGTGGCCAGCGTAGTCGGCGCATTCCTGTGCCTGACGCCCGCGGCCCTGGGAGCCGTGATGGTCGTATTCGTGGCGGTGGTAGCGTGGACCCGGTACATCTCGATGGGGTCGATCATCGGCGCGGCCGTTCTGCCCCTCGCCGTCTGGCTGATCGAACTGCCGCCCATCCCGGTGGAAGCCGCGGCGATCGTCTGCGGCGCGTTCATTATCTACAGACATAGTAGTAATATCCAAAGATTGCGTGCCGGCACTGAGAGCGTCTTCTCGTTCAGGGGCCGGAAGTCGTGAAAAACCTGGCGGTGATCGGGGGCGGCAGTTGGGGGACGGCCCTGGCGATCGTATTGGCGCCGCGCTTTTCAAAGGTCCGGCTGTGGGCGTTCGAGGCCGACCTGGCTGACCGGATGGCCGCCACTCGCGTCAACGACATCTATCTTCCCGGATTGGAAATGCCGCAGCATGTGCAGGTTACGAGCAACCTGGGAGCCGCGCTGGAGGACGCCGAGGTGGTGCTCAGCGTCATGCCCTCGCACCACGTTCGCGGGCTGTACCAGCAGATGCTGCCCTTCCTGAACGACCGGATGATCTTCGTCAGCGCGACAAAAGGCCTGGAGAACGGCACGCTTCTACGAATGTCGGAGGTTATCGGGCAAGTGGCGGGGCCACGCCCGGTGGCAGTCATCTCGGGCCCGACCTTCGCCCGTGAGGTGGCCTGTTTCGAACCGACCGCGCTCGTGGTCGCTTCCGAAAACGAAGACCTGACCACCCGGGTGCAGGCGGCGTTTTCCGGGCCGACCTTCCGGCTTTACCGCTCCGCCGACCCGGTGGGTGTGGAGATCGGCGGGGCCATCAAGAACGTAGTCGCCATCGGCGCAGGTGTACTCCACGGGATGGGGCTAGGGCACAACGCCACCGCCGCCCTGATCACCCGGGGACTCGCCGAAATGACCCGCCTGGCCGTGGCCATGGGCGGTAGGCCATTGACTCTGGCAGGTTTAGCCGGATTAGGCGACCTCGTCCTGACCTGCACCGGGGAGTTGAGCCGAAACCGTACGGTAGGGGTGGAACTGGCGCGCGGGCGCCGGATCGATGAGATCGTCGGATCGATGAAGATGGTGGCCGAGGGCATCAAGACCACCAATGCCGCGGTGGATCTGGCGCGGCGCTACGGCGTGGAGATGCCGATCGCCGGGCAGATGTTCCAGATGCTGCATTACGGCCTCTCGCCGCGGGAAGCGATCCAGCGCTTGATGGAGCGTTCGCTCAAGGGAGAGTGAGGTGTGCCGGAATTTTCCCCGCGGGCGCAACCTCGGACGCCAGAACGGGTTAAAGGGGATGTGGGGGTAGTTGCGGCGGCATTGGACTACGATGCTGAGCTGATGCTCAGGGTCAAGGATGGCGACGGCGCCAGCTTTGGCCTGCTGCTCGAAAAGCACCGGTCGTCGGTCATCCATTTTCTCTATCGCATGGTCCAGGATCAGCCGGTGGCGGAAGAGTTGGCGCAGGAGGTATTCCTGCGTGTATACCGGTCGCGAAGCTCCTACGAGCCGACCGCGAAGTTCACTACCTGGCTGTTCCGGATCGCCACGCATCTCGCGCTAAATGCGTTGCGGGACGGAAGGAACGAGCGGGGTCACGAGCGTCTGGACGCCGGGTCGCCGGACTTGCCGGTGCGGCAAGTGTCGGATAACCGCCCCACGGTGGAAGAGTCTATGGTGTATCAGGCACGCCTCGACGAAGTTCGCCGGGCGATCCAAATGCTGCCGGAGAAACAAAGAGCAGCCGTTTTGATGCACAAGTATCAGGAGATGGAATACTCGCAGATCGCCAGGGCGCTGAAATGTTCGGAATCTGCGGTCAAATCCTTGTTGTTCCGGGCATATGAGACGTTGCGGGCCCGGCTTGGCCACATGGCATAGGGAAGAAGAGGTATTTATGAAGTGTCCGAGGGAGACTGGACAGGGGCCGGAGATGCTCCTGGCTTACAGTTCGGGCGAGTTGGATACGGAGACCGCGGCGGCATTCGCGGAGCACTTCCGAACCTGCGCGGCATGCGGTAAAGATGCTGCGGAGCAGCAGGCCGTTTGGAGCGCGCTCGGCGCGTGGGAGGCCCCCGGCATCACGGCCGATTTCGACAAGCGGCTGTATGCCCGCATCGCGAGCGAAGTTTCCTGGTGGGATCGATTCGTCCGGCCGATGCTGGTGCGGAGAGGACTTCCGATTGCCGCCGCATTGGCGGTAACGCTAGTGGCGGTTCTGGTGGAGCGGCCCGCGCTCACACCCGCGTCCGCGGTTCCCGAATCGGCCCAGGTGGAGATTGTGGCGCCGGACCAGGCGGAGCATGCATTGCAGGACATGGAGACCATGCGAGAACTCAGCCGGTTGATGCACACGGAAGCCCCTGAACCGAAGATGTGACCGGATGATTCGAATCTTCCATCTCGGCGTGGCGCTGCTGGCGTTGTGCGGGGTGGCGCTGTGCGAACAGAAGAAGGGGGCGCCCAAAGCGGCGCGCCCCCCACAGAGCCGTCCGGCGGCGCCGCGCGGACGCGGTGGGCCACGAGCGCCCATGGGTCCGGGCCTACGCAATCCTCGCAGTCCGGTCGCGCGCCTCTACCGGGCGTCGCCGGAAGAGCGGGAGCGCGCGCTCGAGAAGCTTCCGCCGCCGATGCAGGAAAGGTTTCGCAGGAACCTGAACTGGTTCGACAGCCTGCCCAAGCAGCAACAGGAGATCGTGGTGAGGCAGACCGAGCGGTTCGCCGCACTCCCTCCCGAGAAGCGGCGCGAGTTCCAACTGCAATTGAGAGCCTTGAACCAGCTGCCTCCTGAACGGCGCCGTCCGGTGGTTCAGGCCTTGCGCAGGCTGCAGATGATGCCGGATGAGGAGCGTGCGGCGGTGCTCGAAAGCGAGCAGTTCAAAGCGCGCTTTTCTCCGGACGAGCAGAAGATCATCCTCGATCTCTCCGAAGTCATGCTGCCGCCGCTCTGACAGGCGCCGCACAAAGCAAAGGCCGGAATCCCTGCAAGGAATCCCGGCCCGAAAAGCCTAAAAAGTCTCGATCAGACGTGACCTTCGATCATCTTCTGAACTTCGGATTTGCCCACCGCGCCAACCCGCTGTTCCACGACCTGTCCGCCCTTGAAAAGCAGGAGGGTGGGAATGCCGCGGATGTTGTAGCGCATGGCGGTGTTTCCGTTGGAATCCACATCCAACTTTCCCACCTTCAATTTGCCGGCATATTCGGCCGCCACGACATCGATCGTCGGAGCCATCTGCCGGCAGGGGCCGCACCATTCGGCCCAAAAGTCTACCAGAACCGGAACCTCGGACCTCAACACGTCGGAGTCGAAGCTCCCATCGGTAAACGTTAGCGTGTTCTGACCTGCCATTTCGTCTCCTAAAACCTAACTATTAGAATACCGGCCCTGGGAAAAGGATTCAGCCCCGACCAAGTAGCTCCCGGTAGAGGGCCGAATAGGCGCCGGCGGAGGTTTTCCAGGAGAAATCCTGCTGCATTCCGCGCCGCATCATTTCACGCCAGGTGTCCTGATCGGAGTATACCCCGACGGCCTTCCGGACAGCCTCCAGCAACGCCTCTCCGGAATACTCCGCGAATTTGAAGCCGGTGCCTTCTTCGATGGTATCATCCAGGCCGCCGGTGGCGCGCACTACGGGAACCGTTCCATAACGCAGGCTGTATATCTGGCTGAGCCCGCAAGGCTCATAGCGGCTAGGCATGAGAAACATATCGGCGCCGGCCTCGATGCGGTGGGCCAGGGCGTTGTCGAAACCGATTCGCACCACGATGCGCCCGGGATGCTCCGCCGCCCGCAGGCGGAAGGCCTCCTCGAACTCCGGATCGCCAGTGCCCAGCGCCACCAGGCAGGCGCCTTCGGCCACGATCTGCGCCGCGGTTTCGACCAGGAGGTCAGTCCCCTTCTGCGGCGTAAAGCGCGAGATCACGCCGAGCAGGGGGAGCCCGACTGCTTCCTGGGGCAGGCCCAACTCGGCCAGCAGTTCGCGCTTGCAGATGGCCTTGCCCGAGAGGTCGTCGACCGAATAAGGGGCAGGAATCAAAGGGTCGGCGCCGGGGCTCCACTCGCGGTGGTCGGCGCCGTTGAGGATGCCGCTGAGCACACCGGCGCGGGCCCGCAGAATGCCGTCGAGGCCAAATCCATATTCAGGGGTCTGAATCTCGCGGGCGTAGGTGGGGCTCACGGTGCTGAGCCGGTCGGCATAGGCAATGCCGCCCTTGATGTAGCTGATCCTACCGAAGAACTCCATGCCGCCGGGATGATTCACCGCCTCATCGAGCCCGACCTCGGGCAGGATTGCGGCCGGGAACAGGCCCTGGTAGCCCAGATTGTGAATCGTGAACAGGGTCCTCGTGCCGAGGAACGTCGGGTCTGCCGCGAAGGTAGTGTGCAGGTATGCGGGAACAAGCCCGGACTGCCAGTCGTGGCAATGGAAAATATCGGGCGGAAACAGGCCGCGGGCGACACCCAGCGCCGCGCGCGCGAAGACGGCGAAGCGCACGTGATTGTCGGGATAGTCCACTCCGGCTTCGCCGTAGAAGCCTTCGCGATCAAAGAGCGGAGGACAATCGACCATGTAGAGGGGATACTCTTCGGGAGCCTGCCAGATGGCGACGTCGTAGCGGTCGGGACCGAAGTGCACGGCCATGTGGTCGAAGACGCGGCGGGCATTCTTGGACTCGATGGAGCCGTAGCGCGGAATCACCACGGCCACTTCGTCGCCGTACTCGCGAAGCGCCGCGGGCAGGGCGCCGACCACATCGGCCAAACCTCCGGTCTTGGCCAGGGGCGCAGCTTCAGAGGAGACCATCAGGACACGGGACACGTAGGGAATTGTAGCAGGGCCGCGCCCGAGCCTACCGGCGCGAAGCGGCGGCCGGCCGCGACCGGCCGGGCCTGCGCCGGATCGGCGTGGGTTGTTTCAGCGAGGCCAGAATCTGCTGGCCATCGGGGCTACCCAGCCCGGTGCAGGCATCCCATCCTTTCGCCGCCGTGTAGGCGCCGTTGTTACCGCTGGTAATATCGCGAAGTGCGTGCGAGGCCAGCGCATTCCCGTACAAAGCCGTGTTCAGGAATCCAACTGGCTTGCCGAGTTGCTGGTTCAGGAGCGCGACCAGCGCGGCCCAGAGCGGCGCGACCGCGCTGGTGCCGCCGAACACAGCGTTGCGGCCATCGACCAGGATCTGGTATCCCGTGGCAGGGTCGGCATCGCCCGAGATATCGGGGACGCCGCGCCCTTTGAAGTGCGAAGGATTCACCGACGCGGGCACGCCGGCGTTCGCCTGGAAGGCAGGCAGCGGAAATGTCTCGCTGACTCCGCCGCCGGAAGCGCCGTTCCCGGCGCCCTGGTTCCAGACCACCTCCTTGGTAATCTTGCCGGACGAAGACTCCAGGCGCGTACCTCCGCAGGCCAGCACGTGGGGGCTCGATGAAGGGAAATCGACGTGGGCGGCGCCATCGCTGACGCCGTCGGCGGACCCGTCGTCTCCGGAGGCGCAGCACACGGTGACGCCGAGCAGCGCTGCATCCTGGAATGCCTGGTCGTAGGCGGCGAGCGATTGGGCGGTCCAGCTGGATTCAGGGCCTCCCCAACTGATGGAAACCACGGAGGGCTTGCGCACCGAGTCGTGGACCGCGGTGGTGATGGCGTCGAGGAATCCCTGGTCGGTGTTCGGCGCAAAATAGACCGCGATGCGCGCCTGCGGAGCGATGGCGCCGGCGATTTCGATATCGAGCAGCACTTCGCCATCGGCGCTGTTTGGATCGCCCTCCGGCACGTTGCCTGCGCCATCCACGCCCACGGCGGTAACCGCCGGGACGGGGCTGATACCTAGAGTCGCGAAGTAAGAATTCAAATCGGAAATACGATAGCCGCCGCCCAGCTCGATGATGGCGATGGTCTCTCCCGATCCGGTTGCGGCGGGGTAGTTATAGAGTTTGGCGACGGCGGGCGGAGTGTACGAAGTATCGCCGGCGGCCCGCGGGCCAACGCCGGCTACGTGCCGCCGCAAGCGCGTCTTGGCCTGCGGCCGGTCATCGAGGCCGAACACACCCACCAGCAGCGGACTCACCGCGGCGGGGACGAAGAGTTCTCCCGTGCGGCCGCGGAAAATGCCGCCGGGCGCCTGGTAGAGCTGGATCCGCGTGCCGAACGCCTCGTTCATATTGGCGACCGTTCCGGAGAGCACCACGCTGCGGCGCCCCAGGTTCACCTCGATCACGGTGAGATCGTTTTCGCCCGCGAACTGTTCCACACGTTCCACATCGGCCGGGTCGGCGCCATAGCGCCGGGCAAACTCTTCGCGCGTGATGGTGCGGCCGGGCGGCGGCATTTTCCGGCGGCGGCGCAACACGAGGGTGACTTCGATCAAGCCGTTCGGGTCGGGGCTGCCGATTGCCACCGCATCCGGTATGGGGCGGCGTTCGCTGCCGCGGATCGCCGCTCGTTCTTCCGCCATGTATCCTCCTCAGGGCTGATTGAAACTGAGGCTTAGGATATCACTTACGGCTTCGCGAGTTTCTTCACTAACTCGTAAAGAAAGGATTGTCCCTCGTAAAACGACTGCACGCCCATCCGCTCATCGCGGCCGTGGAAGCGTATGTCGTCGCGATCCATGAAAAAGCCCTGGACGCCATAAGTGGGGATCCCGGCGGCGCGCAGATACAATCCGTCGGTCGCGCCCATGACCATGATCGGGACCGCCGGCACGCCGGGCCACATGGTATCGGTCAGGCTGCCGGCGGCCTGAAACAGGTCGCGCCGCATGGGAGATGCCGGCCCTTTACTGACTTCCCCGGTGATGGCGAGGCTGACCTGATCATCGGCCAGGACCTTGCGCAGGGTGGACTCGACGTACTCGACGGAATCCTCGGGAAGGACCCGGCAGTTGACGGTCGCCGCGGCCAACTGGGGCAGCGCGTTCTTGGCGTGCCCGCCTTCGATCTGGGTGGCCACGCAGGTGGTGCGCAGGGTGGCGTTCCATGCGGGCGAAGCCGCCGCCACGGCTAGCATGGCCGCCTGCGAGCCCTCGGCCACCTGCGCGAGATTCGCGCTCACCGGGCCGGTTTCGATCTTCGACATGGCACGGAAATAGGCGGCGGTCACGTCGTTGGTCTTGAGCGGAAACCCGAACTTCGCAAGGCGGTCGAGCGCGCCCGCCAGGTGGTAGATCGCATTATCCGGCACAGGTATCGAGCTGTGCCCGCCCTTGTTGCGGACCTCCAGGCGGAAGTTAATGACGTACTTCTCGCTCACTTGGACATCGTTCGAGAGTTTCCGGCCCTGGGCCATTTCGCCCCAGCCGCCTTCATTCAGGCAGAACTCCGCATCGATCAGGGGGCGGTGGTTCTTGATGAGCCACTCGACACCGTTGTAAGGACCGCCGCCTTCCTCATCGGCCGTCAGGGCCACGATGATGTCCCGCTCCGGCCGGAACCCTTCGCGCTTGTAGCGGATGAGGTTGGCGATCCATACGGCTGCCTGCGCTTTATCGTCACCCGTGCCGCGGCCATAGAAGTAGCCGTCGCGCTCGATGAACTGGAACGGGTCCATGCTCCAGTCTTCGCGTTTGGCTTCGACCACGTCGGTGTGCGCCAGCAGCAGGATGGGCCGCTGCCCGCCCGTGCCGCGATAGCGGACCACCAGGTTGGCCTTAGTGGGGATGGCGCCGCCCACGAATATGTCGGATGCCGGAAAGCCGGCGGCCTTGAGCCGCGCCGCCATGGCCTCGGCGGCCGGCGTGGTAGAGCCGGTGGTGTAGCCGGACTTGATCTCGATCAGCTCTTTGTAGATCGAGCGCGCCAGCTCTTTTTCCGCCTCGGGAGGCGTGGTCTGCGCGGGAAGGCAAGCCGCCAGAAGCGGCAGCACGAGCAGCGATTTGAGCATTGACAGATTGTCACACAATCACAGGCCGTAGAGCTTGCGGGCATTGTCGCGCAGCACCATGCGTGCCAGCTCGCCGGCGCGCTGGCGCGTGATCTCGCCGTCGCGCATCATGCCGGTCAGTGCAATGGCGAGAGCCTGGCGTGCGGTGCGGGCGGCGATCCAGCCGGATTCCTCCCAGCCCATTTCCGTGCTGTAGGGGTACGCGTCGGTTCCGAACAGAACTTTCTCGGGGACGTATTCCAGCCACTCGCGCAAGGTCGCTGCGAGGGCGGCGGGCGGCAGCAGCAGGTCCTGCGCGGAGAAATCGAGATACGCGTTGGGCTTGGTGAGCAGCGCGGTGATCTCGCGCGTGAAGGGCCAGCCGCCGTGAACCATTACGAAACTGGTCTTGCGCAGCGAGGGGTCGTCGAAGAGCGGTTCGAGGTTTAATGGATTAGCGCCCGCTACGTCGAAGTAACTGCCGGAGCCGGCCATGGTGTGGAAGTGGACGGCCATCCCGAGGCGGCCGCATTCCGCGGCGATGTAGCGGAACAGGTAGTCCTGGAGCGGCTTGTATTCGGATTCGCCGAGGGCTGAATGCGAGAGATAGACGCGATCGGCGGTGGGCCGGTCCACCGCGTCGAAAGACAAGGACCGAAGATAGGCGGCTTCGAACTTCTCGGCCACGGCGCCGCCCCGCCGCTGGCGCTCGAGCGTGGGAGTGACTACGCGGCTGAGGTACTCGCCGAGCGTCGGCGGCGGCACGGTGAGACCGGCGTCTGCGAGATAGCGGCTCCGTAGCTTGTCTTCGAGCGCAAAGAACGATTTGCGGTCGGAATTGCGCGCGGCCAGCCGCGAAGTGTCCAGCGGAAACAGCAAGGCGTCGGCGTAGGGCACCCAACGGAAGCGTCCGGGCTCGATGCTTTTGCCCATCGCCACGCGGTTGGCCAGCATGGTTTCGACGCCCATCTGGTCCAGGACCCAAGCTGGATACTGGCCGCCTTTTTGCGCCATCACCTGCGCTTTCGGCACGGCTCCATAGAGGACACGCGCGGCGTCGCGGAGAGCGGCCGAGCCGGGGCGCACGGCCACCGGATCGGACTGCGGCTCCATGTTATCCACCGGCAGCGCATCGAATTCGCGGTCGGGTGCTTCGCCGGGCGCGGTGTAGCGAACCGGGTGCGCGTGGTTATCGATCGCGCGGATGTTCTGGATCTCCGCGACGAGACCGGGATCGGCTGCGGGCTCGCGGCCCGGCCCGCAGGCGGAGAGCACCGCGGCCACGGCGAGCAGAACGAACTGGTATGATTTCGATTTCATGCGACGTTTTCTTATCCTACTGCCGTTGCTTATGCCACACACGCCCGCCCACTCGCAGGACCGCTCGCAGGCCCGATCCATGGTGATCTCCGACCGCGGCATCGTGGCCACCAGCCAGACGCTCGCATCGCAGGCCGGGGCGCAGGTGCTGGCGCGGGGCGGGTCGGCCATGGATGCGGCCATCGCGGCCAACGCGGTGCTCGGCGTGGTGGAACCGGAGAGTTGCGGGATCGGCGGCGATCTTTTCGCCATCTACCAGGATGCCAAGACCGGCAAGCTGACCGCGATCAACGCCAGCGGCTGGGCTCCGACCGGGCTCACGATCGACTTTCTGAAGTCGAAGGGCATCACCAGGATGCCGCAGGAAGGCATTCAATCGGTCACCGTACCGGGGTGCGTGAACGGCTGGTCCATGCTGCACAAGCGCTTCGGCAAGCTGCCCTGGAAGGAACTGTTCGAACCCGCAGTCTATTATGCCGATCACGGCTACCCGGTGACGGAGATCATCAGCGAGGCGTGGAAGCTCGAACAGAAGAAGCTGGCCCGGGACGAGAACGCTTCCCGCGTGCTGCTGCGCGACGGAGCGACGCCGAAGCTCGGTGAGATGTTCCGCAATCCGCAACTGGCTTCGGCCCTGCGCCTGATCGCTTCCGAGGGCGAGGCAGCTTTTTATCGCGGCGCGATCGCCAAGGCCATCCTCAAGACCAGCGACCGGCTGGGCGGCAAGATGACGTCGGCCGATTTGAGCGAGTTTCAATCCGAGTGGGTGACGCCGCTCGAGACCGATTACCACGGCTGGAAGGTTTACGAACTGCCTCCCAGCGGGCAGGGGGTGGCGGCGATCGAGATGCTGAACATGCTCTCGCTGTTTCCGCTATCGACCTGGCCTTCGCGCGGAGTCGAAGAGCTACACACCCAGATGGAGGCCCAGAAACTGGCCTATGCGGACCTGCACCGCTACGTGGCCGACATGCGTTTCGCCAAGGTACCGGTGGCCGGCATGATCTCGATGGAGTACGCCCGGGAGCGGGCTAAGCTGATCGATCCGCGGAAGGCGCGCTGCGACGTCGAACCGGGCAACCCGGCGGTGTACGGCGACACGATTTATCTTTCGGTGGTGGACCGCGAAGGGAACATCGTTTCGCTGATCCAGAGCCTGTACCAGCACTTCGGATCGGGAGTGGTGGTGGATGAGTACGGCTTCCCGCTGCAGGACCGCGGCGGGCTGTTCGAACTCGACCCCGCGCACCCGGACGCGCTGGCTCCGCGCAAGCGGCCGTTCCACACGATCATCCCGGCGTTCATGGAAAAGGGGAGCGTACACATCGGGTTCGGCATCATGGGCGGTCTGAACCAGGCGCAGGCGCACGCGCAGTTCGTATCGAACATCGTGGACCACGGGATGAACATTCAGATGGCGCTCGAAGCTCCGCGCTTTACGAAGAAGACGTGGGGCGGGTGCGATTTCCTGATCGAGAACCGGATCCCGAAGGAGATCCGCGATGCGCTGTCGGCCAGGGGCCACCAGATCAAGGTGCAGGGCGATTTTTCAAACGAGATGGGCGGCGGGCAGGCCGTGATTCACGACTCGTCTACGGGCGTGAACTGGGGCGCGTCGGATCCGCGGAAGGACGGCGAGGCGGTGCCGGAGCCGCATCCCTATTTCGCGAAGTGATGGTTTAGCCGGCGGCGCCGGAGAGCATGTTGACGACGAACTGGCGTTCGATCGGCCAATAGCCGTAGACGCGGCGGCCCTGGCTGCGAAACGAACCCGATGTCAGCACACCGCTCAAGTCAGTTTCGCTCGGGCGACTGGTGTTCGCGCTCGATCAGATCTTTCAGGAAACGCGGTCACGCGGGTCAGGTCGGAGGCGATCGAGGCGGCGTCCTGTTCGTTGGGGCAGACCACATCGAGGCGGGCGGCCAGCCGGGTGCCATCCTGGGAGAGCGTCAGGGTGACGCTGTCGGCCCGCTCCATGCTGTGCGCGAACATGCGCGTGCCGCTCGGCAGATCGTCGCTGGATTTGAGAACCGAGCCGGGAATCCTCAGCCACACGGGCGCGCCGGGCAACTCGGGCGCGGCACCTTCCCCCGCCCGCTCGAGCCGCTGGACAGCCAGGTCATCGGTGCTGACGGCGAGGGCCAGGGTGTTGGACCGTAGCGGCGAGTAGGAGATCCGGCGATCCGGCGCGCTGCCCACCATGCGGCAGACGGCGCCCTGGCAATCGCCATCGTGGGCGAGGGCATAGGCGCGCAGGTTGTTCCAGTTGAACCGGCCGTTCAGCAGAAGATATTTGCCGCTGGGCGCGAAGGACACCATGGCGGTGTCGAGATCACGAGTGTAGTCGAAGGACGTGGCGTTGACGAAGCGGCGGTATTCGGAATCCTGAGTGACGTGGGCGCCAGTCAAAAGTTGCAGCAAGCCGGCGCGCCGCAACTGGTCGAAATCCACGAAGAGGATGACTGCATCGCGCGAGGGCAGCCGCAGATATTGAGCGGAGAGGCCGATCGGACGGGTCCGATACCACCAGACGCCGCCCGCTACCGCCCCGGCACACAACAGCGCGAGCGCCACAAGCGCGCGTTTATGAGAGCTCACGACTGCAGTATCACATAGTGACGGCGCAGCGCGCTCCGCGCGCATGGCCAAACCTACCCAACGACGGCGGGCTGGGGTTCGGGAGCGCGCGCCTCTTTCCAGAGGCGGATATAGGGCTCGAGGCTGCGCATCAGATCGCGGAACCCGTCGGCGGTAAGGGACTGCGCGCCGTCGCTAACGGCCTTCTCGGGACACGGGTGCACTTCCAGGATCAAGCCGTCCGCGCCGATGGCCACGCCGGCGCGCGATACGGCGGGCACCAGGCTGCGCTTCCCGGTAGCATGGCTCGGGTCGAGGATCACGGGCAGGTGGGTCAGCTCGTTCAGTACCGGGATGGCGGCGATGTCGCAGGTATTGCGGGTGGCGGTCTCGAAAGTGCGGATGCCGCGCTCGCACAGAATCACGTTGGGGTTGCCGTGCGCCACGACGTACTCGGCGGACATGAGAAGCTCCTTGATCGTCGAGCTCATGCCGCGCTTGAGCAGTACCGGGCGGCCGCAGGCGCCGAGGGATTTCAGGAGGGCGAAATTCTGCATGTTGCGCGCGCCCACCTGCATGCAGTCGGTGTATTCGGCGACCATATCGACATCGCGGTCGCTCATGATCTCGGTGATGATGGCAAGGCCGGTGGCTTCCTTGGCTTTGCGCAGCAGTTTCAGTCCTTCGAGCTCGAGGCCCTGGAAGTCATAAGGTGACGTACGCGGTTTGAACGCGCCCCCTCGCAGGACGCGCGCCCCGGCGGCGGCCACGGCCTCGGCGGTCTGCATGATCTGCGGCTCGCTTTCGACCGAGCACGGGCCGGCCATCACGATGAATTCGTCGCCGCCGATGGCGATGCCGTTCAGCTTGATGACGGACCGGTCTTTCTTGAATTCCCGGCTGACGAACTTGTAGGGCGCGGAGATGCGCACGGCCCTTTCGACGCCCGGCGTGGCCTCGAGCGATTCCAGGCATGCCGTGACGTCGCCGACGCCCACCACGCCGATCACCACTCGCTCCTCGCCCTCGATGGAGT
Organism: Bryobacterales bacterium; assembly: GCA_963778675.1. GTDB lineage: Bacteria > Acidobacteriota > Terriglobia > Bryobacterales > Bryobacteraceae > CAWCDJ01. The sequence goes on along the minus strand of CAVZVI010000010.1, from coordinate 1,013,621 downwards.
GGACCTTATAGCCGAATTCACGGATACGCTCGCACACGTGGTCGATTTCCTGCCGCGTCGCGTGCGGCCGCATGGAGATGATCATGGAAACTTCCCTCCCAAAAAGCGAAAAACCCACCCTTGCGAGTGGGTTGGTTCCGAAAACCTGCAATGCCGCTTCCGCCAACGCCACTCTACCGGATCTGGTCAGAGAACCAGAACCGGCACCTAAACGAGCTGGCGTAGGCGAGCAACATCGAAATCCCACTGTACACCACTGCGCTTGATTCTGCAAGCTAACCACATTGTTTTTACATACTTGATAGCACCACCGATTTCCGGTGTACATCGACCTCTCGGAGGAGACGCGGCACCCGTCATGTTGCGCTGAATGGCGGTACGGTACTCTGGAGCTATGCAGAAAATGTCTGGGAAAGGATGGCGGCGCCTCGGCCGCCTGGAGCGAGCCTTTCTCATTCTGGTGATTCTATACGCCATTCTGTTCTTTACCAACATCGCTCCAGGGTTCCGCACTCTCACGGGACTGACTGCGTTCCTCTTCGGGCTGATCGTCCTGTTCCGCCTGGCGCGCCGCGGGATGAAGCAGGCCATCTGGCGGTTGCGGAACCGGCTCATCGCGGCGTATCTCTTCATCGCAGTCGTTCCCATCGTGTTGATTCTCACGCTGGTCGGCCTGGCCGGGTGGGCGGTGATCGGCCAGATGGCCGTTTACCTGGTGAATACCGAACTGGGGCATCGCGAAGGCGCGCTGTTACGGCAGGCGGAAATCATGGCGCGGCTCCCCATGCGCGACACCGACACTACCATCAATCGGTTCGTGATGAGCATGCGGAACACTTTTCCAAACTCCCAGTTGCTGGTGACGGGTAAAGAGCCGCTTCGCTACCCGGCGAACAACGTGCTGGCGCCACCGCCTCCGGAGTGGCAGCGCGCCTCGGGACTGGTGATCCGGAGAGATGGCGAGGTACCGCATATCTACGCCTGGGCCCACGTGATCGGCGACAGCGGAAAAGAGGTCACGATCGTGGCGCCGATCACCCACGATGTGCTGGCCGATCTCGTTCCGGGGTTGGGCGACGTCAACTTTACGCCGCTGATGGGGCACATTCGCAACTCTCATGTACCGGCGCCCGCGAGCGCGTTCGACGTTCCGCTGAGCGGCGTGTACCCGGTAAGCATCCCGGCCTGGAATTCTCCGTCGCGCGAACTGCCCCTGCTGCTGATCGTCGATACCCGGCTCTCGGCAGTGCTCGGGATCGTGTTCGGGCAGAAGCAGAAGTGGGACTGGGGCGCCGGCGTGCTGGCGGGGTTTATCGCGCTCTCGTTGCTGTTCCTGATCGTGGAGATCCTCTCGCTCGTGGCGGGCGTCTCGCTGAGCCGTACGATCACGGGCACTGTGCACGAGCTGTACGCCGCGACGCAGCACGTGAAGGAAGGCGATTTCTCCTATCGCATTCCGGTGAAGGGCGACGATCAGCTCGCGGAGCTGGCCTCCTCGTTCAACACCATGACCGGCAACCTCGGACGCCTGCTGGTGGTGGCCAAGGAAAAGGAGCGGCTGGAATCCGAGCTGGAGATCGCGCGCGAAGTGCAGAACCAGCTCTTCCCCAAAGACGCCCCCTTCAGCCGGTCGCTGGAACTCAAGGGCGTGTGTAACCCGGCGCGCATGGTTTCGGGGGATTATTACGATTTCATGCCGATTTCGGAACACTCCATGGCCTTCGCCATCGGCGACGTTGCGGGAAAGGGGATCTCGGCAGCGCTCCTGATGGCTACCATTCAATCGACCATGCGGACACAGTTGAGCCCGAACAACGGCAGCAGGCCGGACCACCTGTCGACCGCCCGCATGGTATCGACGCTGAACAAGCTACTGTTTGCCACCACCGCGCCCGAGAAGTACGCCACCTTTTATTTCGCGCTGTTCGAAGATTCCACCAACGCCCTGGCCTACACCAACGCCGGCCACCTGGCGCCGATCATGGTGCGAGGCGCCAATCTGGAGACACTGGAATCCACCGGCACCGTGGTGGGTGCCTTCCCCGTGGCCCGCTACCAAGAGCGCACGGTGCAAATGGACCCCGGCGACCTGCTGGTGGCCTACACGGACGGGATCGTGGAGCCGGAAAACGCCTATGGCGAGATGTTCGGCGAAGAGCGATTGAAAGACCTTCTGGTGAAGTACTCGCACGCCGGTTCCGAAGAGATCATCGCGCGAACGATGGAAGCGGTCAACCAGTGGACCGGTTCGAGTGAACTGCAAGACGATATGACCATGCTGGTGGCGCGACGCTTATGAAAGTACTCACCACCGCGGAAATGCGCGAGGTCGACCGGCGAACCGTAGAGTTAGGGATCCCCGGCATCGTTCTGATGGAGAACGCCGGGCATCGCGTCGTGGAGTTTCTCTCCGAGCAGTGCCGGCCGCTGGCGGAACAGCGCATCGTGGTGCTGTGCGGCAAGGGCAACAATGGCGGCGACGGCATGGTGGTGGCGCGGCAACTGTTCACGCACATCCATCCGGAATCGCTCGCCGTGGTATTGCTGGCCGGAGCGGAGGATCTCAAAGGCGACGCGGCGGCCAACTACCGGATGCTCGAAGCGTGCGGATGCCCCGTGCTGCGCGCCATCCCGCCGGAGGCGCGGAACGCCACGCTGGTAATCGACGCACTGTTGGGCACGGGGATTAGCGGTCCCGCCGCGGGCGCGATGCTCGAAGGCATCCGGGCGATCAACACGGCGTTTCCATTCGCGAGGGTGGCGGCGGTCGATATTCCCTCCGGGATGCCCGGCGATTCGCCGCATCCGGTAGGTGAGTTTGCGCGCGCCGACTGGACGATCACGTTTACCGCGCCCAAGCCCGCGCTGGTCCTGCCGCCGAATTGCGACCATGTGGGTGAGCTGCGGGTAGGCCCGATCGGCAGCCCCGAATCGCTGTATGAGGACGCGTGGCTTTCGGTGATCGAGCCGGAGATGTTCCGCGAGTTGCTGGCGCCGAGACCGCCGGCCGGCCATAAGGGCACCTTCGGCCACGTACTCGTCGTCGGCGGGTCGCGCGGCAAGACCGGGGCGCCGGCGATGGCGGGAATGGCGGCGCTGCGGGCCGGCGCGGGCCTCGTGTCGGTGGCTTCGGCGGAAAGTGTGATTCCGCAGATCGCGATACACGCGCCGGAACTGATGACCGTGCCGCTCAAGGAGACGCCGCACGGCTCGATCTCCATCACGGCCAACCTGGAAGCCGTGGCCGCAGGCATGACGGTGATCGCGATAGGGCCGGGACTCGGACGCGAGCCGGGGATCTCCGAGCTGGTGCACGACGCGGCTTCGACTTTCGAACAGCCGATGGTGCTGGATGCCGACGCGCTGGTGGGGGAACTGGCCGGGAAGCCGGATCGCATCCGCGTGCTCACGCCGCATCCGGGAGAGATGTCGCGGCTCACCGGAAAGTCGGTAGCCGAAGTGCAGAAGGACCGGCTGGGCACGGCCCGCACGTTCGCCACCCACCGGTTGATCACACTGGTTCTGAAGGGCGAGAGAACCGTGATCGCGTTTCCCGACGGGCGCGTATGGATCAACCCTACGGGCTCACCCGCTCTCGGGACCGGCGGCACGGGCGACATCCTGACGGGGCTGATTTCCGGGATGCTGGCGCAGTTTCCCACCCGTGTCGACCAGGCCGTCGCGGCGGCAGTTTACCTCCACGGTCTCGCGGGAGAGATCGGCGCCAGAGAGCTGGGAGAGAAGTGCTTCGTAGCCACCGACATTCTGAAGTATCTCCCCCGAGCCATGGAGGCGTGTGCCGGCGTACCGCACCGCGACTGAAGCGGAGACGATTGCCCTGGGGGAACGGATCGCACGGCGCCTGCCCGCGCGCGCCGTGGTGCTGTTGATCGGCAACCTGGGCGCCGGCAAGACGACGCTGGCCAAAGGCATCGTGAGCGGCCTCGGCGCGGCCGCGGCGGAGGAGGTGGCGAGCCCCACCTTCACCCTGATCCACGAATACGGCGATGGACGCGTGTATCATATCGATCTGTACCGGGTGGAAGAGGCGCGGGAACTGGCGACACTCGGTCTCGAGGACGTCTTCGACCGCGATGCCGTGGTGTTGATCGAATGGGGCGAGCGCTTCGCGCGGTGGATGCCGGCGGAGCGCATCGAGATCCGTATTGAGGCAGGGGAAAACGACGAAAGGGAGATTGCAGTCAGCGGATTGAAATGAGCAAACAACCTTGGGCCCTGATCCTGGGCGCGAGCAGCGGCTTTGGCGAGGCCTCTGCGCTGGAGATGGCGCGCGCCGGCATGAACATTTTCGGAGTCCACCTGGACCGGCGGGACAAGTTGCCGCACGTTGCGGAGGTCCAGCAGAAGATTCGCGATACGGGGCGTGAAGCGGAATTCTTCAACTGCAACGCTTCCGACGATGAGATGCGGCAGCAAACCGTAGAGCAGATCCGGAGGCGGCTCACCGGCGAGCCGCCGGGCACCCTGCGGGTGCTGATGCATTCCCTGGCTTTCGGCTCGCTCAAGCCCCTGGCCGGCGCCGAACAGGTCGTTTCCAAGAAACAACTGGAAATCACCGTGGACACCATGGGCCACTCCCTGGTGTGGTGGGTGCAGGACTGCCTGCGGGCCGGGCTGTTCGACTGGGGCGGGCGCATTTTCGCCATGACTTCGAGCGGCGGCACACGGGCCATCCCCAACTACGGCCCGGTGAGCGCGGCCAAGGCGGCGATCGAGGCGCACATCCGGCAACTGGCCGTCGAGCTCGCACCGGCCGGAATCACCGCTAACGCGATTCTGGCGGGCGTGACCGATACCCCGGCCTTGCGCTTGATTCCAGGACACGAAACTCTGATGCAGGTCGCCAAGCAGCGCAATCCGCACGGCCGGCTGACCACGCCAGAAGACGTGGCCCGCTGCATCGTGGCGCTGTGCCACCCGGCGACCTATTGGATGACCGGAAATACGGTGCACGTGGACGGCGGAGAAAACATCGTAGGATAAGGCCATGAGCGAAGATTCCCTGCCCTGCATCGATATGCTGGACGCCACTCCCGACCTTCTGCGCGGCCTGATGTGCGAACTGACGGAAGAAGACGCACGCTGGAAACCGGCGCCCGACCGGTTCTCGGTGGCCGAGGTGCTGGCACACCTGTCGCATAGCGAGGGCCACTGCTACCGGGCGCGGCTGGACCGGTTCCTCAACGAAGAGCAGCCCGAATTCGAGCCCGACGACGCTCAGTTTCACCTCGACCTCTACCGCGACGCGGACCCCGAAGATGCCTTCGACCATTTCGAAGAGCAGCGGGAGACCAATGTCGAGTTCCTGCGCGATCTTCCCGCGGAGGCCGGCAGCCGGGTGGCGCGGCACAAGGAAGCGGGCGAGATCACGCTCTCCCAAATGCTGCATGAGTGGGTGCTGCACGACCTGGGACACGTGCGGCAGGTGGCGGAACTGGTGCGCGCCCGCAAGTACCTGGCGGGGGCGGGCCGGCTGGGCGAATCCTATCAATTGAAACCATGACCATACGACGCATTCTGATCGCCGTTGCGCTGGCTGGGCCCCTGGCCGCGCAGAGCTTCATCCAGATGTCCGACCCCCAGTTCGGAATGTATGCGAAGGACCAGGGGTTCGCACACGAAACCGTAAATTTCGATTTCGCCATCGCGACCGCCAACCGCCTGAAGCCGGCGTTTTTGGTGGTGACGGGAGACCTGGTCAACAAGGCCGGCGATGCCGCCGAGATCGGCGAATACAAACGCATCGCCGCGAAACTCGATCCGGCCATCAAGCTCTATAACGTACCCGGCAACCACGACGTAGGGAACGAGCCGACCCCGGAATCGCTGGCGCAGTACCGGGAGCGCTTCGGCCCGGACTATTACACGTTCCGCTCCGGCGACATCGCCGGCATCGTGCTCAATTCGAACCTGGAGAAAGCCACGGACAAGGTTCCGGCGGAAGCCACCAGGATGGAAGCGTGGTTTCGCACGGAACTGGCCAGGGCCAGGCAGTCGGGTGCGAAATATACCATCGTGTTCCAGCACATTCCGTTCTTCCTCACGAACCCGGATGAGGACGATCAGTACTTCAATATCCCCAAGCCGGCGCGCGCGCGGTACCTGAAGCTGATGCACGAATACGGAGTGCGCTGGGTATTTGCCGGGCATCTGCATCACAACTCCGAGGGGCGCGCGGGCGACCTGGAAATGATCACGACCGGGCCTGTGGGAATGCCGCTCGAGGGCGGAAAATCGGGGATGCGGATCGTAAACGTTACCGGCGCGGGCGTGACGCAGAAGTATTTCGATTTTGGGGAGTTGCCGGAGAAGATCGAATAATTCCAGCGAACCTGGCGGCCGATTTGTGCGTATGGTCTAGACATGAGCCTCTGGCAAGACATCCGCTATGGGGAGCGCATGCTCCGCAAGTCGCCGAGCTTTACGGCAACGGCGGTTCTGACCTTGGCCCTGGGTATCGGAGCCACCACCGCGGTTTTCAGCGTTTGCGACGCATTGCTGTGGAAGCCCGTGTCGCTGCCCCACCTGGACAGCCTGGTGATGGTGCTGCAGCGGGTGCCGGGCGAGCCGCAGTCGTGGGACGACGCCACTCCGGCGGACCTGGAGGATTTGCGCCGCGACAGCACCACAATCGCGGGCCTGACGAGCTGGCAGCGGGGACTCGCCAACATCGTGGGCTCGGGCGGCGAGCCGGACCGGGTATTTCAGACCCTGGTGAGCGCGAATTTCTTCGACATCGTGGGCGTCCAGCCGGCCCTGGGGCGCGGCTTTCTGCCGGGCGAGGACCAGCCGGGACGCGAGCGCGAGGTGGTGTTGAGCGACCGCCTCTGGAAGCGCCGTTTCGGCGCCGACCGCGGAGTCGTCGGCCAGACCATTCATCTGGACGACCAGAATTTCCTGGTGATCGGGGTGATGCCCGCCAGTTTCGACTTTCCGCTGGCCACGGGGCTGTGGACGCCCTCCGCGCTCACGCCTGAGCAGCGGACGTCGCGCCGGTCGCAGATGCTGGAGTCCGCGGCGCGGCTGCGTCCCGGACACACTCAGGAGCAGGCGGCGGCCGAGATCGACAATATCAGCGCGCGGCTCGAGAAGGCCTACCCCGACACCAACCATAACCGCCGCCTGATGGCGATGCCGATCCGGCAGTACCTGGTGGAGCACGAAACGCAACAGTACCTGATCATGCTGCTGTGCTCAGTTGCCTTCGTGCTGCTGATTGCCTGCGTCAATGTGGCCAATCTGCAATTCGCGCGCGCCACGGCCCGGCTGCGGGAAGTCGCGGTGCGGACCGCGCTGGGCGCATCCCGGAGCCGCGTCGTGACCCAACTTGTGACCGAAAGCGTACTCCTGGCGGTGGCGGGGGCGGCCGTGGGACTGTTGGTGGCAAAGTGGGGAATGAACATGATCAAGGGCGGGATGCCGCCCGAGATCGAGCGGTACATTCTGGGCTGGAAGGATATCCAGATGGACGGACGCGCCCTGTTCTTCACCCTGCTGGCCGCTCTGCTCAGCGGCGTGGTGGCGGGCCTGGCGCCGGCATGGCAGTGTTCGCGGCCGAACCTGACCGACGCGTTAAAGGAAGGCGGCCGCGGCGGGTCTTCGGGCGGCGCTCGCCACCGCCTGAGGAACATCCTGGTGGCGGCAGAAGTGGTACTGGCGGTAGTCCTGCTTGCGGGCGCGGGGCTGATGGTGCGGGGCTTCGGCACGCTGGTCGCGAACGGCGAGAAGTTCGACCCCGCAACCCTCCTGACCTTGCGGCTGGCGCTCACGGACAACAAGTACCCCGAGCCCCACCAGCGGGTGCGCTTCTACGACAGCGTGCTGGATCGGGTCGACGCTCTGCCCGGCGTGAAGTCCGCCGCGGCAGTGACGGCGATGCCTTACTCCAACCATTCCAGCGGACGGGCGTTTACCATCGAGGGCCGGCCGGTAGATCGGGACAAGGTGCCTACCGGGATGTACCAACTGGCGACTCCGAGCTACTTCGAGATGCTGCACATTCCGCTGCGCGCCGGCCGCTTCCTGACGGCGAGCGACGGCCCAGACGCGCCCAAGGTGGCCGTAATCAGCCAGCGGATGGCCGACCGCTGGTGGAAGGGCGAATCGCCGATCGGCCGGCACATCCGGATCGGGGCGCCGGATTCGCCGCCCAGTCCCTGGCTCACGATCGTGGGGGTGGTGGGTGACGTGATGCACAACCCCTACGACCGCGAACCGCGGCGGACCATCTACGTGCCCTTCGAGCAGTCGCCGGCACTATGGATGGACATCGGCGTGCGCACGGCGGGCGACCCGCTGCTGCTCGCACCGGCGATCACCGCGGCGATCCGCTCGGTGGACCCCGAACAGCCGGTCACGGACGTGCAGACCATGGAAAAATCGATCCACGATCGCGCCATCGGGCTGAACTACATGGCCGTGCTGATGGGCGTCTTCGGCGTGCTGGCGCTGGTCCTGTCGGGAATCGGCGTGTACGGGGTGATGGCCTACCTGGTTTCCGAACAGACCCGCGAGATCGGTATCCGGATGGCGCTGGGCGCTGCGCGGTGGAGCGTGATGGGCATGATCTTCCGCCGCGGCATGACGACCATCGCGATCGGCATGGCGATCGGAATGCCACTCGCCTGGGGATTCGCGCGCCTGCTGGCTTCGATGATCTATGGCGTAAAGCCGGGGGACGCAGTAACGTTCGTGGGGATTCCGCTGGCTCTGGCCGCAGCCGCGGCGATCGCGATCTTCGTGCCGGCGCGCCGCGCGATGAAGATCGACCCGATTGTGGCGCTACGGTATGAGTAAACATCTACCGCGGCAAAGCGAACGCGACATAGGCTCCTGACACTGGTTTGCGGGTCGCCGGTGTCAGCCCTGCCTGCGCGGCGGCGCAATACACGATGTATTCGCGGCCGCCGATTTCATACACTGCGGGTATGCCTTCGAGGGCCGAGGGGACTTCGGCTTCCCAAAGGACTTTGCCCGTATCGGTGTCGAAGGCGCGGATTTTCCGGTCGCGGGTCCCAGTGAAGATCAGGCCGCCGGCGGTGACTACCGGTCCCACCTTCGGATAGTGCGCACCGGTGTTCTTAATGCCCTTGGCAGCCAGTTCCGGAACGTCGCCGAGCGGAATCTTCCAGCGGATGGTCCCCTCATTCAGGTCGTAGGCAGTGAGCGACGCCCACGGCGGGCCGATCGGCGAGAGCCCGCTCGATGTGGTGACAAGATTGAACCCGCTCACGTAGCGGTCTTTCTGGGCGGGATCGGGCTCCAGCTTCAGAATCGCCGGGAGGTCCTTCGAAACCACGAAGAGCTGGCCGCGATCCGGAATGACCGCCGCGCCTCCCCAGTTCGCGCCGCCGTTATTGCCGGGCATTTCGATGGTATTGCGCAGGGCGGGCGGCGTGAACAGGCCTTCATTCCGGGCGTTGAGGACTTCGTTGCGCCAGTGGGCGCGCTCCTGTGGGTCCTCGAGAAACGGGCTGAGGTCTTCCACCGTGAATTTCTGGCGTGCGTAAGGCGGCGGCTTGACGGGGAAGGGTTGCGTGGGCCACGTCTGCTCACCGGGAACATCGGACTTCGGCACGGGCCGCTCCTCGATCGGCCAGAGCGGCTCGCCGGTCACGCGATCGAAGACCCAGACGAAGCCCTGTTTGCTGAGTTGCGCGACGGCATCAACCAGCTTGCCGTTGTGGCGCACGGTGAGGAGTTTGGGAGCGGTGGCGTCGTCGTAATCCCAGATATCGTGGTGGACCATCTGGAAGTGCCAGATGCGCTTGCCGGTGCGGGCATCGAGCGCCAGCAGGCAGTCGCCGAAGAGGTTGGCGCCCTTGCGGTCGGCCCCGTAGAAGTTGTACTTGGGGCTGGCGGTGGGGGCGTAGACGATGCCGCGCTGGGCATCCAGAGAAAACTCGCCCCACACGTTGGCGCCGCCGACGGTCTTCCAGGCGTCCGGGGGCCATGTCTCATAGCCAAACTCGCCGGGATGCGGAATCGTGTGAAAAGTCCAGACCACACGGCCGGTACGGACGTCGAAAGCGCGAAGGTCGCCGGGGCCGGAGGTGTAGCCTTCATTAGTGGCCGAACCGAGGATCAGCAGATTCTCGAAGACGCGGCCGGGCGTAGTGGATTGCACCAGCCGGAGCGACTTCGGATCGCGGCCGAGCCCTGCCTTGAGGTCGACGCTGCCGTTATCGCCGAACGTGGTGATGAGCTTCCCGGTGCGCGCGTCGAGGGCGTGCAGCACGTGGTTGCTCGCGTACAGAAGGCGCCGGTCGGAGCGGTCTCTGCTCTCCCAGTAGTTGATGCCGCGGCTCGTGATGATCGTCGTTCCGGGGTCCGGAGCGTGGACCCAGATCTCCTTGCCGGTTGCAGCGTCCAGGGCCACGATGGAGTTGTTCCTGGCGAGGACGAACATGACGCCGTCCGCGACCAGGGGGTTGAAGTTGTAGGTGCGGTTGTCGCCGGTGGGGTAAGTCCAGGCGACCTGCAGTTTGCTCACGTTGGAGCGGTTTACCTGCTTGAGCGCCGAGTACTGGGCGGAATCCGCCGAGCCGCCGTAATCGCTCCAGCCGTCGTGCGACTGAGCGAGACCGGAAAAAGGGAAAAGGGATAGGACCAAGGCCGCTGTTTGGAGGGGTTTCATCGTGCGCCCAAACAGCATACCATTAACGGAGTTGCCGGCTATTCGCGGAACCGGTTCCCTCTTTGGAACACGTACGCGATGAAGCCGGCCAGGATCAGAAACGGCGGGGCTCCCAGAATCACGATGCCGGCATCGAGCACGCGCGAGCGGGCCTGGTTCTGCGCGTGGGCCGTGCGGTAGCACATCACGCACTGCGCATTCAGAGCGAGCGCGAATATCGGGATCAGCAACAGGCGTCTCATGCGGGCGGCCTCATTAGCGGGATACGGGAGGCGTCACCGAGGAAGATCAGCATCAGCAGGATGCAGAAGACCAGCATCGGAAACAACGTCAGAAACAGGCTCAGCCGTTCGAACTTCAGGTGCATGAAGTAGGCGATGATCAGCGCGGCCTTGACGATCGATATGCCGAGCAGCGCGGTCAGCATGATCATCGTCGGCACCTGCTCGTACGCCAGGAAAACCTCCACGCCGGTCAGCACCAAAAGCGTCACCCACACCTTGGCGAAAGTAATGGTGGTCGCGCCCGCTCCATGTTCGATAACTTCAGCATGCGTGCTCATCGATTCGCTCCTTACCCGCTCATCCTGGCGGACATCAGGTAGACCAGCGGGAAAATGAACATCCACACCAGGTCGACGAAGTGCCAGTAGAGGCCGCTAACCTCCACGTCTTCCGCCCGGAACTTGCCGCGCAGCACCGCCTGGCAGATGATGCCGAGATAGATGATCCCGATGATCACGTGGGTCATGTGCAGGCCGGTGAGCGCGAAGAAAGTCCCTCCGAACTGCGGCACGCCCCAGGGGTTGTTGGACGCCGTAACATGCTCGTTGTAGATGAGGTTCATCCACTCGCGGAGGTGCAGCACGACGAACGCCAGGCCGCAGGCCATGGTTGCGAGGATCCAGCCGCCCGCCGCCTTGCGGTTGCCGTGGTTCATGGCGTGCACCCCCATCACCATGGTGAGGCTGCTCGACAGCAGGCAGAACGTCATGATGCTCGAGAAGATGATACTGGGCGAGAAGTGGAACGGCGTGGGCCAGTTCGGATTGGAAACGCGTCCGTAGGTGTAGGCGAACAACAGTGCGGAGAAAGTGAGGGAGTCCGAAATGATGAACAGCCACATTCCGAACTTCTTCGAGTTGGTCGCGAACGGTGACCTTCCCCCTTCCCAATGCGAAGTGCCGGCAACGGAAACTTGGGTCGACATCCTTACCCCCAAACGTAAAATAGGATCATCAGAAAGATCCAGATCCCATCCAGAAAATGCCAGAAGATCGCCGTGACGTCGATGGCGGTGCGCTTGGCCGGACCGAGCCGCAGCCGCAGCGCCTGCACATCCACGTAGACCAGCGCCGTAACGCCACCCAGCAGGTGGAAGGCGTGGGACGCCGTCAGCACGTAAAAGAACGAACTGCTTGGATTGGTCGCGACGTAGATACCCGCGTCCTTCAATTCACGCCACGCCAGCGCCTGTCCCAAAAGGAAGAGAATCCCCAGCCCGGTGGCGACGGTCCACCACAGGTTGAAGCGGCTCCGGTTGTGAGCCTTGAGCGCGCGCCTCGAAAAGTCGAGAACCACGCTCGATGCCAGCAACACGACCGTGTTGACGAACAGGATCGGCGGTTTCGGCATGCTGACCCAGTCGTCGGAGAGTCCGCGGCGGACCACGAACGCGCTGGTGAAAGCGGCGAACACCATGGTGGTAGCCGCCAGCAAAACAAACAGTCCCGTGAACGAGGCGCGGCGGGAGGAGCCGCGGCCGTCCGGGCCGCTGTCATCGCCACCGCCCCACCCGCGGTCGATCGGCGGGGGCGGGGGTCCTTGAATAATGTCGTGTGTGAGGGAACCGGCCATACCCATGAGATGCATCAGGCTTCTGAATGGACTTGGGGCGGGTCTGTCTGCATGATGTAATCCTGGTCAGCGCCCGGCACACTGTATTCGTAGGGACCGTTGTTCACCACGGGGTGCTCGCCGCCGAAATTGTCGAACGGGGGCGGCGAAGACACCGTCCATTCGAGGGTCGTGGAATGCCAGGGATTCACATCTGCCACCGGACCTTTTAACAAGCTCCAGATCAGGTTGAAAAGAAAGATCAATTGCGCCCCGGCGGTGATATACGCCGCCCAGGTCATGAACTGGTGCACCGGGATCACGCCAGCCAGGTATTCCACATTGGTGAAATCGGCGTAGCGGCGCGGGTTGCCGACGATGCCCAGGAAGTGCATGGGCGTGAAGATACAGTAGACGCCGATGAACGTGAGGTAGAAGTGGATCTTGCCGAGCGTCTCGTTCATCATTCGGCCGGCCATTTTGGGGAACCAGTAGAAGGTGCCGGCGAACATGCCGAAGATGGCCGCCACGCCCATGATCATGTGGAAGTGGCCCACCACGAAGTACGTATCGTGGAAGTAAAGATCGAGGGCCGGCTGTCCGAGGAAAATGCCGCTCACGCCGCCGGTCACAAACAGCGAAACGAAGCCGAGCGCGAACAGCATGGCGGTGGTGAAATGGATCTTACCGTTCCAGAGCGTACCCAGCCAGTTGAAGGTCTTGATGGCCGAGGGCACCCCGATGCACATCGTCAGTGTGGCGAACGCCATGGCCGAGTACGGGTTCATGCCGCTCATGAACATGTGATGGCCCCACACCAGGAAGCCCAGGAAGCCGATGCTGAGGATGGCGTACACCATCGCTTTGTAGCCGAAAATCGGCTTGCGCGAGAAGGTGGAAAGCAACTGCGAGGTCACGCCCATGCCGGGAAGGATGGCGATATACACCTCGGGGTGTCCGAAGAACCAGAACAGGTGCTGCCAGAGCAGCGGCGAACCGCCTTTGTGGTTGGCGATGATCTGATCGTTGATCATCAGGCCCGCCGGCAGGAAGAAGCTGGTGCCCACGGTCCGGTCGAGCAGCAGCAGCACTCCGGCCGCGAGCAGCACGGCAAACCCCAAGAGGCCGAGGATGGCGGTGACGAGCCACGTCCAGCAGGTGAGAGGCATGCGCATCAGGGTCATGCCCTTGCACCGCAGGTCGACCGTAGTGGCGATGAAGTTGATGGCGCCCATGAGGGACGCCCCGCAGAAAATGGCGATGCTGAGAATCCACAGGTTCTGGCCCATGCCTTCGCCGGGACCGGTAAGACGGCCGGCGCCGGAGAGCGGCGGATACGCGGTCCACCCGGAGAGCGGCGGCCCGCCCTGCACGAAGAATGCCGAGACCATTACCACCAGGGCCAGAAACGTGGTCCAGAACGACATCATATTCAGCACCGGGAAAGCCATATCCTCGGCGCCGATCTGAATGGGCAGGAAATAGTTGCCGAATCCGCTCTGCGGAACCGTGGTGAGCACGAAGAACACCATGATGGTGCCGTGCATGGTCATCAGCGAGAGATACAGTTCCGGGGTCATCACGCCGCCCGCAGCGGCAGTGGGCCATAGTTTCCCGAACCACGAGACCGTGGCGTTCGGGTTAACCATGTGGTAGCGCATCAGCAGCGAGAGCGACATGCCCAGAAACACTGAGAAGAGGCCCAGGCAATAGTATTGGATGCCGATGACCTTGTGATCCAGGCTGAAGATGTACTTCCGGATGAAGCCTTGCGGCGCGGCATGGGCTGCATGGGCTGCGGGAGAGGACATATTTTCACCTCGGGATTGATGCCGTCATTTCTGGGCCTGTTGCTGCTTCCACTGCTCGAATTCGGCCTCGGGCATCACCTGCATGGTGGTGCGCATCTGAAAATGGCCCAGGCCGCAAAGTTCCGAGCAGGGCACTTCGTAGATTCCGGCCTGGTCGGCCACGAAATGCAGCGGGATTTCCATGCCGGGAACGATATCCTGCTTCATCCGAAGTTCGCGAACGAAGAAATTGTGGATGACGTCCCGGGAGTGCATGATGAGCTTGACATTCCTGTGGAGAGGCACCTTCAGGGAGGCGCTGACGATATCGTCCTTACCCGCGGGGTCCTTGTCGTCGATACCGAAGGGATTGCCCGCGGCGTCGTTGACCAGCTTGAGGTCGGTGCGCCCGAACTTACCGTCGGGGCCGGGGTAGCGGAAGCTCCAGGCAAACTGCTTGGCCATGACTTCGATGGGGATGGCATCGGGCGGGGCTTCATCGAAATGCACGCCCGCCCAGATTTTGGTGCCCATCACTACGAGTCCCAGGAAGAGGATCGCGGTGGCCGTGGTCCAGATGGTTTCGAGGGTGTTGTTTCCGTGCGTGTAACGGGCGCGCCCGCCCTTGTCGCGGAACTTCATGATGGCGTAACCGAGCGCCACCTGGGCCAGGAAAAAGATCACGCCGACCACGATCAGGGTGCGCATGAACTGGGCGTCGTAGAGTTCTCCATGATGGTTGATAGGAGGTGGGAACCACCAGGTTTTGGCGGCGAAAAAGTAGACGATGACGACCGTCAGGACCCAGATTACGGGAGCAAGCAGCATCCCAGGACGCCTCCTCGGCCCAAAATTTCCCTCACTGCACAGTACAGGTGCAGAGGACGATATCACAGTCCGCCGAGGAGACGCAACTCTTAATCCGCATCACCAGGAAGCGGGGGCGGAAATCGTCTGGAGCAACTGCGCGACGTGCTCGGAGGAGCCGGTAAACAGGCCGTCCGGAGGCCGCCGCTGCCGCAGCATCCGGGTATACAGAATGTCTTCCATGCTGGAATTGATGCCCCATCCCGCCAGGTATTGCAGGCGCAGGTCGCCATCGGTATTGATTGCCGCGCCGGCCGACCAGGCGCCGAGATCGGACTTCCGCCCGGCATAGGTAGACAGCAAATCGACCGCCGAACCCACGCCGATTTCGCGCAGAGACTCGGCGGCCTGGGCGTAATCGGGCCGCTCCAGGCGCTGCTGCACCTGGTCGAGGTCGATTCGCGGAGGATCCAGTTGCCCCATGAAAACCATATCGTAGCCGTGGCCGTTTACCGTATTGGCCCAGATGGTGGCCTCCGGAAAGGCTTCGAAGAACGTCGCCATCTCGCTCTTGACGGTAGCCTCGTCGCTCTCGTAAAGCGGCACGTAGAGGGTGAAGATGCCGCCCGGATTGAGGTGCCGCCGCACGGCCTCGAAGTACTCCTTCGAATAGAGCGAGGCGGTTCCTTTAGCGAACACGTCGAGCGGGTCGCTGGCAATGATATCGAACTTCGACCTGGTGGTCATCAGGTAGTGGCGGGCGTCGTCGAAAATGACGTGCGTCCGGGGATTGCGGTAGACCTCGTAGTTCTGCTGGCCGAAAAACCGGGTGGACGTGGGCGGAATGACCGGCTCGATTTCGCAGATCGTGATGCTCTCGATTCCGGGATAGCGGGTAAAGGTGCCGGCCGAAACGCCGGCGCCGAAGCCGATTCCCAGGACCGATTTCGGGTTGGGGTGCAGCATCGCGGGCAGGTGTCCCACCATGCGCTGCAACTTCATGTCGTACGGCTGGGTGGTGGCCTCCACGTGCCCGTTGACGTCGATTTCGATGGAATTGCCCCACCGGGTGATGGCCACCGACGAATTGCGTCCCTCGACGGTGTATAGCACCTCGTACTGACCGGCGTTGATGGCCATGCGGCGCCCGTAAGCGATCAACCCTCCAGGGACGGGCGGGATCGCCGAGGCCATCCAGACGGCGACCGCCACGGAAGCCGTGAGTGTCGCCGCCGCGGCCTTCGATGCCCCCTTTCGCATCATTGGCACCAGCACTACGAGGCCACCGGTCACGGCGGTCAGAAGCAGGATGCGGGTGGTGGCCAGCGTCCCCGCGGAAGGGATCAGCACCAGGCTGACGCCGAGAGCGCCGATGATCGCGCCCAGGGTATTGGCCGCGTAGATATTGCCCATCACCCTTCCGGGATCTTCGCCGGGGGCAGCCACGGCCGCGGCGGCCAGCGGGAAACTGGCGCCCCAAAGAAGCGTGGGCGGCAGAATCGCCCAGGCGCACCGCACCAGATCGAGCTGGAAAATGTGCCAGGGGTTGACCGTCAATAGAGGATTGATGGGCCAGTAGGGCAGCGAACCGGCGATGATCCAGGCGGTCCAGGCGATAGCGGGCGCGAGCAGGATCTGGCACCAGCCCAGCGCCGCCCGCGGCGATACTGCGCGCAGCACCAGCGAGCCGATCCAACTGCCGACTGCCAGGCCGGCCAGAAAGACCGCCAGGATGATGCTGAATGCGTATACCGTCAGGCCGAGCAGCATGCCGAGAAGCCGGGTCCAGAGGACTTCCGCTCCCAAGGCGGTTGCGCCGGAAACCGCGATGCCCAGGTAGATGGGCCAATCGATGCCCAGGCCGGGCGGGGCGGCTACGGGGCTTTCGGCGGTTCCGGCAGGAGTCGACGCGGCCAGCCGGAAACTAACGGCCGCCACCAGCAGGTTGAGGGCGACCGCTACAAAGGTGGCGGTTGCCATGTTGTAAAGCCGCAGCAGCCAGAAACCGGCCAGGAGGCATCCGAATACGGCTCCGGCCGTGTTGCCGCCGTACAAGACGCCCCACCAGGAGACGTTTTCGCGAGTGGACCGGATCCAGCGCACGATGGCGGGCAGCGACGCTCCCATTAAGGTGGTGGGCGGCAGCAGGCACAGCGCGCAGACCATCCCGCGAAGCAGCATGCCGGGCATGCCGTGCTCCGCGCCGGCGATATAGATCCGGTTCACCAAAGGCAGGCAGAAATGCACCACGATGGCGCAGGCCCCGATCCCCAGCTCGATGAATCCGTAGATCCGCAGGGGGTGCCTTCCAGCGAGGCGGAGGCGCGGCAGCCAGACGCTGCCGAGGCACAGACCTCCCATGAAGGTGGCCAGCAAGAAGCCCAGCGACACGGCGGTCGCCCCGATGGCAAGCTGCAGATGCTGGTACCAGACGGTCTCGTAGATCAACCCGGAGCAGCCGCTGCCGGCGAAGAGCAGGACCAGCAACGGCAGGTGGCGCGTGGCCTGGGATGACGCGGACAAAGACGGGGCAGCCATAGAGCGTGCAGCATATGATAGCGGACTTATATCCCGGGCAGGAAGATCCGCGCCACTCCGTAAACAGCGAATGCCGCGATGCCGCCGCTCCACAACAGCCGGCGCCAGCGAAAGTCCCAGCACAGGCTGAAGATCATCGCGGAACCCAGGGGCGTGAGTGCATTGAAGGCGACGGCATCATGCCAGCGGCCCTTAGCCAGCGAAAACAGCCCGCGGGTCAGGCCGCACAGGGGACAGGGCCTGCCGGTCAGCCAGTGGTATCCGCATGCGGAGAAGGAGGGCTCCGCGGGAACGCTCACCAGGCAGAAAACTGCGAACAGCAGGGCTGCCGCTGCCGCGCGTACAGCATGCAGCTTCACAGCGATTCCACGGTCCGCAGTTCGAAACCGACCACGTCGCGATACGCCACCGTAATCGCGGCGATTGTCACCGGCAGCGCGATGAAGATGCCGACGACCAGGCAGAGCACGCCGAGGATATCCACCCCGATCATCGCCAGCAGAAACATGGTGAAGCCGAAGTAGTCGTTTTTCACGACCGCGTGGCTGGCCTGCATGGCGGGCCAGAAGTCCATCCGCTTATCGAGGATGAACAGGTAGACGAACTTGTACATGGCCGCAACCACCAGCCCGGGGATGATGCAGAACAGAGTGCCGACCCCCACCAGCAGCCCGATGAGCAGAGACGCCACCAGCGAGGGCACAAAGAAGTTGAAGCCGGTGAAAAGGTCGGCGAACTCCGCACGGCGGCCGTACAGCTTTTTCATGCAGAAGATGTGGAAGCCCACGAAGAGCGGCCCCTGTAACAGCACGGGGACCGCGGCGTTGAGGAGCGAAAACACCAGGGCCAGAAGGAAAAACGTGCCGAGGTCCGCCTTCACCAGCCGCCATCCCTCGCCGATCCAACGCCCGGTCTGCGAGTGAATTCCGGGAGCCGGGACCCACGCCACGGCGGGCGTCGGGCCCATCGACTCTCCGCAACTCGGGCAGAACTGGGAATCGGGCGCAACTTCGGTCCCACAGCGATGACAGAACATGAATTCTCCGGGATGGGGCTGTAAGTGGCGGAGCCGCCCGCATCAGGGAGGAATGGTAACATGCCGGCGGCGGGAAGAAAACACTCCTCGGACAAGCTTCCGCCTGTCCGAGGTCCTGCGTAACCTAAAGGGCGGCTGGCAGCGTCAGGCCGGCCTTGGCAAGAGAGCGCTGCAGCATGCCGACCGCGTGGATCTCGGGAACGCCGCGCGCGATCGAGATCTCCGAAACCAGCATATGCCGGGCCCGGTCGAGCATCTTCTTTTCACGAAACGAAAGCGGTTTGTCGACGTGCAACTGCAGCAGGGCCTTGAAAACCTCCGCGGCCAGCAGCAGGTCGCCGCTCTGCATCCTTTCGGTATTCTCTTTGAAGCGCACCTTCCAATCCGGATTGATCTTGCACAAACCATTGGAGAGGAAAGAAAGGATGCGCGATATCTCCCGGTCCTTCGTCACCCTTCTGAGACCGATGTTGCCCACATTGGAAAACGGAACCAACACCGTCATGCTATTTGATCCGAAGCGCAGGAGGTAGAACTTCTCGAATGCGGAACCAAAAGAGCGGGTGCTGATATTCTCGATGGTCCCAACACCTTGGTTGGGATAGACGACTTTATCGCCAATCTGAAAGGTCATACGGGGTCCCCCACTAACCACCGCTGTCAAGTGTTGCTGCTGAGTTGCGCGACAACTCTTGAATAGTACGCTTCGCGACTAAATGTGTCAAGAGGGTAATGATTCGAAAACCCGCATCAGATGGGGTTTTTCGCCACGATGCGTGTAAAAATACGGAAACGACAGTAGAAGGAAAAAGCGAAAAGTGGAATTACGCCGGGCGAAATACACCTCCAGTAGGTGGTACCTCTTCCCGCCGTTCTCACGCTGCACCGGGTCGAGCGCCTAGTCGGCGCCCGTAGACACTCCGGTATCCTCCTCCTCCATCGCCAGGCCGCGCTCGGCCAGTAACAGGCGCCGAAGTGTGCGGAGATCGTTCAGAATCCGCCTGCTCGTGGTGATGTGGAGATTCAGTTTGGCGAGATTGTAGGAAACCAGTAGGAGCGCTTCTTTGCGGCGGTCCGCTTGGTCGCCTTCGGCGGCCGCAATTTCGGACTCCACATCGCGTCGGGCTTCTTCGATCGCTTCCGCGAGCAAGGCTACATACTCGTGGGAACCCTCGATGCTGTCAAACGGCGTTTCGGCTTGATCGCTCACAACACGCCTTTCCGACCGCCTGCCTTCGCTGGTGGCCCTCTTTTCAGTTTTCGGGTTTTCCTATTGTCTCACAAATGAAACCCAACCGGAACCGGGGGCGCAAACGGTGTACAGTGGCTGGAGGATGCCTGCGCAGCGGCACAAAGCGGTGATCGTAGACGACGAGGAACTGGCGCGCGGCTTCTTGAGGGAACTGCTGCTGGCACACTCCGAAATCGAGATCGCGGCGGAGTGCGCCAACGGTTTCGAGGCGGTCAAGGCGATCGCCGACACCTCGCCCGACCTTCTGTTTCTCGACGTGCAGATGCCCAAGCTGGACGGCTTCGAGGTACTGGAGCTGATCGAGCCGGGTCCGGCGGTGGTCTTCGTCACGGCGTACGATCAATACGCCATGCGGGCCTTTGACGCGCACGCCGTCGACTACCTGCTCAAGCCGTTCAGCGCCGAGCGCTTCGAGAAGGCCCTGGAGCGCGCCAAGGCCAGGCTGGGGGAGAGGAGCCTGCCGCGCGAAATTGCGGCGGAGCGCCCGTCCACGGAGCGTCCGCAGCGGTTAGTGGTGAAGGACGGCACGCGCGTGCACGTGATTCCCCTCGAGAAGCTGGATTACGTGCAAGCGCAGGACGATTACGTGGCCTTGCACAGCAGCGGCAAGAGCTACCTGAAACAGCAGCCAATCGCTTCCCTCGAAGCGGCGCTCGACCCGGCACGCTTCGTGCGCATTCACCGCTCCGCCATCGTCAATCTGGAACGCGTAGCGCGGATCGAGCCGTATGGAAAGGAGAGCCGTTTGGCCATCTTGACGGATGGCACGCGGCTGCCGGTGAGCCGCTCGGGCTATGCCCGGCTGCTCGAGGCGATGGGAGATTCGCAGGGGAACCGAAGCACCACGCGATAGACGCCGCCCTGCGGCCCCGTCTCCACCACGGCTTCGCTGCCATAGCGGACCTCGAGGCGGCGGCGCACGTGCGGCAGGCCGACACCGAGGCTGCGGCGGGGAGCCGCATCCGGATCGAATGCGTTCTCGATGGTGATGCAAACGTCGGGCCCAACCCGGCCGGCCTCGATCCGGATGGAGCCGCCCTCCAGGAGGCCGGCGATTCCGTGCTTTACCGCGTTTTCGACCAGCGGCTGCAACAGCAGCGAGGGAACCATGCAATCCAGACAGGCTTCGCCGATCTGCTGGTCCACTTGCAGGCGCTCACCGAATCGGATGCGCTCGATCTCCAGGTAGCTGCGCGCCAGAGAAAGTTCCTCGCGCAGGGGGATGGAGTCGCGCTTGCCGAGGCCCAGGCTGCTGCGAAGGAAGTCCGCCAGCCGGATGCACATCTCCCGGGCGCGCGCGCCGTCGGAAGTGGCCAGCGCGCTGATGGAGTGCAGGCTGTTGAACAGGAAGTGCGGATTAATCTGGATACGGAGAGCCTGCAACTCCGCCTCGCGGGCCAGCATGCTCGCCTCGGCGGCGTGCTTCTCGGCTTCACTGGAGGCGGCGGCAGCCAGCGCGGCATAATGCAGGCCCACCGAGACCAGGTAGAGCAGCACTCCCATTCCGAACAGCACGGGCAACTGCGGGAGGGGCGTTTCCAGCAGGTATGCCGTGAGCCGGGCGCTACCGACCAGGATCAGGCTGGCTGCCGCGGCGGCTCCGGCGTGCGCGAATGCCAGGGCGGCGAAGTTGGAGGGCCGCAGCGGACGCGCGCGGCACACGTACCAGGGAGAGAGGCAGACGAACGCGAAGACCAGGCATGCCGGCGCCAGCACCTCGGCGGAGTTCTTCCATGACAACCCGCCGGCGGCCCAGGCAATGTATGCCAGCAGCGCCACGATCGGGATCCACGCCAGCAGGTAAACCACCAGCCGGCGGCTTCGGGCCAGCAGGGGATGCATGGCCGTTCAGTTTTTGACGACCACGCCGCCGAACACGGCGCCGCCTTTGAGGATCAGCCGCTTGATTACCGGGAATTCAGCGGGGCTCGGCTGCCGGGTCTCGTCGGAGTAGCCGCCAAAAACGCCGGCGCCTTTCATCTCGACTCGCCAGTGTTCGGGAATCCGGATCTCCACTCCGCCGAATACGGCGTTGATCTCGAGTACCGCGGAATCCCCCACGATGGCCGACCGGCGCAAGTCGATTTCGAACCCGCCGAAAACCGCATCCACTTTGCCGCCCCGAAAGTCCGGGTCGGCGATGTTGCGCTTGCCGCCGCCGAAGACCGCCGCTTCGCGGATCTTGCCGGCCTTCAATTTGTCGGGTTCCGCATCGGACGTTGGCGGCCAGGTTCCCGCCCGCTCCACGAGCAGCCATACGCCGACCCCGATCAGGATTACCGGCCACAGGTCGAAGATCCCCACCGTGAGGTAGCCGAGAGACTGCGCCATGAAGACGCCGCCGATTCCCACCAGGATCCCGCCGGCGATTCGCCCCTCGTTGCCCGCCGAATCCACCAGCTTGACCAGGCCGACCGCGATCAGGATTACCGGCCAATAGCGGAAGATGTCCTGGAAATAGACCAGGTGCAGATTGTTCAACAGGAACAGCGCGCCGATTCCGATCAAAACGATGGCCGGAATGAACCGGTCGGCCGAGCCGGCCTGGCACCGGTACCGGTAGTTGTATTGGTAGGGGTCCATGCATCCAGCCTATGGCCCACCGCCGGAAAAGCCTCGTCTCAATCGGCGAATGCCGGGCGGCTACCGGCGAACGGCGGAGGCGGCGGAGCAGGCGTCCGCGCGAAACCGTACCCACATGCGCCGATAAAAGGCCGAAACGTGCGCGCGCTCGAATTTATGGATCAGGACGCCGCTGGCGTAATCTAAAAGGTATGAGGGATGCTCAGCCCGGGTTTTTCCATCCCGGCGAATTCATTTTCTGGCGGTCGGCGTGATCCGCCGCAAACTCATACAGCCACTCCTCGCCCTCGCGCGGCAGGGTATGACGCCCGAGAAGGCCGCCTTCACCATCGCCCTCGGTTTGTCGCTCGGCGTCATTCCGCTCCTCGGTTCCGCCACCCTGCTGTGCACTGCTGCCGCGCTGTCTTTGAAGCTCAACTTCCCGGTCATTCAACTCGTCAACGGCTTGGTGTACCCCATACAACTGGCGTTGCTCGTGCCGTTTCTGCGCATGGGCGCGTGGCTGTTCGGAGATCATGCGCCGGCCCTAAGCGTGGGAGCTATCTTTGACTTGGTGCGCTCCGACACCTGGCGGGCGATCGCCATGCTAGGGACTGCGACGGTGCACGCGCTGATCGCCTGGGCCGTTTGTGGACTCGCGGCGGCCGGCGTGGTGTACCTGGCGCTGGTTCCCGTGTTGCGGCGCTTTTTGCCACGGTCGGCGACCCCTCAATCGTGACGGTATAGCCTGACCCGCAGGACGCCCGCTCGCCCGGCGGGCAGCGACGCATGGAATTCATCGCCATTCAGGCGGCGTCCCGGAATCCAGCGGCCCCCTTCAAAGCGCCCCTCGTCGATGGAGGCGATGGCCGCCGTCTTCGGACCCTGCGAATCGGGAGTGAAGACCACGGCGAATCCGGAACCCGCCAGGAGGAACGAGTCCGGCCCTTCGGAGATTACGAGCCCGTACGGCCGGTTGTCGACGCCCGGTTGCGGCGCCGGCTGAGGCGGCCGCCGGCGCCGGGCCGCGCTGATCACCAACTTGTAGCCGCCCATCGAAATGGTCTCCGTGGCCTCGTCATTGAGCAGCACCCCGGCAATCCGGCCCTCCGCCTGGGCCAGTGTGACCAGCGGCATCATGCTCTCGACCATCTGGTACCCGTCGGCCAGCGGGTCGTCTTCCCTGGCGTCCTCGATGCCGAAGGGAGACACTCCCATCGCGGCATGCTGCCCGATCGCCCAGACCAGGTTCGGCGCCGAAACGCGCGCCTCGGGAATGAAGAGCGGATTTCCGGAGCGCGTGAAGCTGGCGCAGACACCCTGGAAATCCTGGATATAGATATCGGGCGCGAGCAGATCGATACCGGGTGCGGAGGCGGCTCGCCACACGTCCATCACGCGCGAAACCGGTCCGCCGCTCGGATAATCGCCGGGCAGTTGCCGGTCGTTCTGTACCAGCCACGCATTCGCATACATGGGAATCGCGAGCTCCGCCTTGCCCGCTGCCGCCACTTTCCCGATGTAGCGGCCCACGTGCCACGCCATGAACACCTCGCCGGCCCACGCATCGTTGCCGAATACCTCGGGCCAGGTCCCGGACGTCCTGTATCCGTTGGCTCCCCATACCTTGAGCAGCTCGGGCAACAGGGCATCGCGGTGCTTCGCCAGGTAGTCCATCAGTTCCCGGGGCACCGGACGCGACCAGGCGGCTTCCGCCAGTGGCGACCGGTCGCGGCTGTCGTGCAGGATGCCGGATTCGTTCTCCACCTGCATCATGACGACGGTGTGGCGCGGATCGACCTGACGGATGTGCCGCATCAGCGCGCCAAACGCGCGGGCATCGGCGGCCAGCGACTCTTCTCCGAGCGGGGTAAGCTCCTCGAGGTTGGCGCCGCTCTTCGATTGCATGCGCGGGAAGCGCTTGAGGTCGGTCTTGACCCAGAGCGGGACGTATGTGGAATCCGCGTTCTTCCAGGTGCCGAACCAGATCAAAACGAGCCGCATGTCGTGACGTCGCGCCTCGGCGATCTGCGCATCCACCAGCGTGAAATCGAACTGGCCCTCCCGCGGCTCGAGCAGCTCCCAGGAGACGGTGCCGATCACGGTGTTGAGGTGCAGCGCCGCAAGTTTGTCCCAGATCGGCGTCATATACGCGATGCTGGACGCGCTCGAATTGTGCAACTCGCCGGCGAGCATCAGGAAAGGCTGGCCGTCTACGATCATCTGCGTCGCCGCGCCGCGGTGCTCCAGGTGGGGCAGCGGCGTGGGTTGCTGTGCCCAGAGCGCCGGCAGGGCGGCGAGGATGGCGAGAAGTCTCATAATAATCCACGGTAGCGCCGTGCCGGCCCGGACGAAAGCGTTAGCATGGAGTAGCCAACACCATGCCTCAACCTCACATCGTCGTGGTCGGAAGCGCGAATGTGGATCTGACCACCTTCACCGACCAGTTCCCCCGCCCCGGGGAAACCATCTTCGGCCGCGAATTCCACCTCGGCTTCGGCGGCAAGGGCGCCAACCAGGCGGTGGCCGCGCGGTTGTGCGGCGCGAGCGTCTCGATGGTAGCCCGCGTGGGCGACGACCTGTTCGGCCCCGCCACCATCCAGAACTTCCACGCGCGCGGCATCGACGCCTCCCGCGTTATGATCACGCCCGGGGTGTCGAGCGGGGTTGCGCCCATCTTCGTGGACAGTTCCGGCCAGAACCGCATCCTGGTGGTAAAGGGCGCGAACGACCGGCTCCTGCCCGCCGACATCGACGCGTCGGCGGACCTGCTGCGCTCCGCCGGTTGTATCGTGCTGCAGCTCGAAATTCCGCTCGACACCGTGTACCACACCCTGCGCCTGGCCAGGGAGTTGGGAGTGCGCACCATTCTGAATCCAGCGCCCGGCCAGCCGCTCGATCTCGAAGCGGCCGGCAATGCCGATTATGTGATTCCCAACGAGACCGAAGCGGAAGCGCTCAGCGGCCTGCCGGTTACCAATCTCGAGCAGGCCCGCGCATTGCGCAGCCTGGCTGCTGGAACGCGGCTTGCGGCGCGTGATCGTGACGCTCGGCGGCAACGGCGCCCTGCTGGCGGGACCGGAAGGCGCGCGGCACATCCCGGCGCACCCGGTGCAGCCCGTGGACACCACCGGCGCGGGCGACGCGTTCATCGGCAGCTTTGCCTGTTTCCTGGCGGGCGGGTGCGGAGAGACCGAAGCCATCGAGCGGGCCAACGTGTACGCTGCCCTCTCGACGTTATCGATCGGGACGCAATCGTCCTTCGTGACGCCGGATCGATTCGAGGCCGCCTGGGCCGGGAATGCGGCCAATGGTTAGTGGGCGTCTTTGACGCAGCGGAAGCCGAGGTTCAGCGCTTTCCAGCGGCCGGGAACCGTGCTGAAATCCCAAATCACGGTGGGATCCAGTTGCTTTTCGCCAAAGGACTCGCCGCGAATCAGGTACCACGGCTCATTCGGTCCCGGCGGCGGCTTCAGTTTCTCGCGGAAATACTCCAGCGCGTTCGCCGTGGGCGGCGGGCTCAACTGCTCCACAAACTCCCAGACGTTGCCCACCATCTGCAGGGCGCCGTACGGACTGGCGCCGCCTGGGCAGGGCCGCTACAGGAAGCGGACCCTTTGAGTCGATGTTTACCTTCGCCATATCGGGCGTGTCGCCCCACGGATAGAGCCTGCCGTCCTCGCCCCGGGCGGCCTTTTCCCATTCCTTGCTGTTTGGCAGACGCTTGCCGGCCCAACTCGCGTAGGCGTGCGCATCCACAATCGTCACGTTCACCACGGGATAGTCGGGTTTCGCCGGGGAGAATCCTTCCGGCGGCTTGTAGCCGGTGGCTTTGCAGAACGCCGCGTACTCCGCATTGGTGACCTCCGTACGGTCGATGTAGAAGGCCGGAAGGGAGACCGGCGTCTTCTTCTCGCCGAAAAGGAAAGTACCCAAGGGGACCAGCACCATCTCGCCGGTCGGGGTGTTGATGGTTCGCGCCAGTTCGGGCCCTTTTACGCCGCCTGCCGCGTGGCCGGCGCTAGGCCGCATCGCCAGATAGATTCCTCCCGCCACCAGCAGAACCAGCAAGGCCGCTCCGGCTGCCAGCATCCACTTGGGAAGCCCCCTGGGCGCGGGCGATGGAACGGGCACAGCCGGAACAGCCACGGTGGGCGCGCTCTGCGCGGCGATCAGCCGCTCCAGTTCGGCACAGATCGGGCTAAAGCCCTGCGGCCGCTGCTCGGGCCCCTTGGCCGTACACTGCGCCACCAGGGAGCAAACCGCATCCGGCGCACCTGCCAGCGTGAGCGGCTCCAGGTTCAGCGGCTCGTTCAGAATGGAGTAGAAGATCCGCTCCACCGTATCGCCTTTGATCGGCTTGGCGCCCGAGACCAGCTCGAACAGCATGATACCGAAGGCGTAGACGTCCACCTGCGGCGTGATGCCCCGACCGGTCACCTGCTCCGGCGACATATAAAACGGCGTCCCGAGCACGTAGCCGGCACGCGTCATGGAGAGCCCCTCGGTCTTGGCGATCCCGAAATCCATCAGCTTGACGACGCCCGCCGCGTTGATGTGCACGTTCTCGGGCTTGATGTCGCGGTGGACGATCTTCTGCGTGTGGATGTACTCGAGCGCGCGCGCCACCTGAAGGGCGATCTTCAACTTCGAGACCAGGTCGCCGGTGCGGCCCTGGTCGATGGCATGGCGGAGGTCCTCGCCGCGCAGAAACTCCATCACCATGAAGGGGCGCTTCTGCTCGTCCTCGCCGAAGTCGTAAATCGAGATGATGTTCTCGTGGCTGATATTGCCGGCCATGCGGGCTTCGGCCAGGAATCGGTCGCGGACATCGGCATCCGCGCAGCCGGCGGCGGTCAGGATCTTCACCGCCACGGTGCGGCCGATCACCTGGTCGCGCGCGCGGTAGACCTCGGACATTCCTCCGCCGAGAAACTCTTCGAGCTCGTATTTGCCGATCCGCGCCGGAAGCTGGATCACTGTTTCGCCACCTCCGTCACACACCCGACGCTGGCGAAATAGCCCCGGTCGAATACCGGCGGGGTGGCGGTGATTTCGAGCCTCACGGTCACCGGCTGGTTGGTTGCCTGGTTCAAGACCGGACGCCCCTGTTTTCCGGCACGAAGCGTCATTTCCACGAGCGAGCCGATCCGCTTATCGGCGTCACCGACGAACTTGAAAACCGCCCACAAGCCATCGTAGGTGGGGTAGATGTAGCTGGCGCCTCCCTTGCCGACCACCGTCAACTGCATGCCATGGGCCGCACCCGGCCACGTAAAGACTTTGGCGGGAGCGGCAGCGCCTGCGAACTCAGCGCTCTGGCCGTCGATCGTCACTTTCACCCGGTCCGTGTCCGGGCCGATCACCGCGCGTACCGAGTACTTCAATTGCGGATTTGCGGCGCCATTCGGATAGGCCGCGTCGGTGAACGCGGAGGCCCTGGCCAGGAAATTCTGGTACGCCGGCGTGATCTGGATCGGCGCGCCGGGCACCGGCACGCCCTGGCGCGAAACCAGCTTCTGCAGGCTGGCGTCGTAGAACTGCCAGAGGGCTCCTTCCTTGGGACCGAAAATCGTGTTGACATCCTGCAGCGTGGCGTCGATCTCCGACTTCGGGTTGAACGGATACTTACTCAGGATGGGACGCAACTGCGCGCACGTGTCCTTACCCTTCTTGTTCAACTCGGCCGGCCCGAGCCCGCGCAAAACGCCCTCGGCATTGGTGATCGGGTCTTCAAGCAGTTTCTGCACCGGCGCGCCGAGATCCGAATCCGCGCGGAAGGCCTGTGCCATCTGCCGTGCCGCCAGGCGCGCCTGGGTGGCATTCGTGAGCGTGGGGGCCGCGGCCGCCTCGCTGGGCGCGGGCTGCGACGAAATGGATTCGAGC
The DNA here is from genome assembly GCA_963778675.1 of Bryobacterales bacterium. Lineage (GTDB taxonomy): Bacteria > Acidobacteriota > Terriglobia > Bryobacterales > Bryobacteraceae > CAWCDJ01. Next base: position 985,258 of record CAVZVI010000010.1, on the reverse strand, counting down.
GAAGCCTGCAGCGACAGCAGTGAGGCCATGTAGTTCTGGTTCGAGGGAGCGTTGTACTTCGCCGTGCACCCCGCCGGGACCACAGCCTGGACGGGCTGGAACACCGCCGCCACCGTGGGATCGTCCACGCTGGTATTCTCCGAAGCCACGCATAGCAGCGCGAGCAGCGGCGACTGCGCGCCAGAGGTCACACTCAACTTAGCCGCGGCATCCGGAATTCCGGTGTAGCGCTGCACGGCGGCCTGCTTGATGTACTTCCGCCACTCCTCCGTGAAATCCTTGTTGTAGCGGGTGCGGATCTCCTGCGCCAACGCGGCACGGTCCATGCTGCCCGACTGCTGCTTGCCGAGGACCCATTCTTCGCCGCTGAAATAGCGGTCGGCGTGCGGAATCGCGTCCTTCATGAATGCCCAGCCGCCTTTCGAAAAGGCGCCCGGCACGACGTGCGGCTCGACCACGATCTTGGCGGAATCCGCAAACTGGCGATTGAAATCGACCGGCGGATTGTTCTTCCCGGCTTCCGAAAGCATGAACGCGTAGACCCGGTCGGCGCCCGCAAACTGCGACAGGTAGGTGCGCGCGTGCGCCACCGCCGCCCCGTCGTTGAGGTTCGTGAAGGGGTTCTCGTCTTTCAACTCGCCGGCGTAAAAATCGAACTGTTTCTGGGCGAGTTGCGTGCGCTGGTCGTCCACTGTCCGGTCGTTCTTCCACCACTTCATCAGCACCGGCGGAAGAAACTGAAGCGTGCTCTTGTCGTGGTTCGATGTGGTGATGAGATAAGCCTTCAGGGCATCGTAAGTCGGGCTGTATTCGGGGCCCGGTTTCGGCGGCAGCCCGTCCAGGAATGGCACGATGGCGCGCTGCGCCGGAAGCAGCAGCATTTGCTGGAAGCGAGTGAAATAGATCCGCCGCGCTTCGGGGTAGAGATCATCGCCCGCGAACAGGCCCCAGCGATAGCCGAGCGGCGCGCCGTCCCGGTGGTACGAAGTGAGCCGGTCGAGCGCCTGCCTCAGAGTTTCGAGCTTCTGCAGGTCGGCAATCGAAGCCAGTTCCCCGCCGGGCGCCGCCGTGGTGGAAATGCCCTGGGCCGCATCGCGGACCTGCGCTTCCAGCCCGCGATTTTTGAAGAACGATACGGTGAAAGCAATCGACGCCAGCAAGCATAGTGATGCCGCTGCCAGGAAGAGGATACGGCGCGCCGAACTGGTCTTCGTGCTCGCCCCGCTCGCCCCCATGGCCGACTTATCGGCCAGCAGAATGTCGTTAAACAGGTGAGTGAGAAACACCCACTGCGGCACTTTCCGGCTGCCGGTGGAGGGCGGCACGAGCGTCTGCCGCTGGGCCTGTGCGCGGGCGCCCGCCGAGAAGATGCCGGTCGCCCCCGGAGGCGCATCGTAGGAAGCTTGCGGCTCCGCGTGCGCCGCCGCGGCGACCGGGGCGCTCTCGTTGATAATCACCGGGCGCACGCCGGTGAAATAGAAGCCTCGCAGGAACGGCCCCGTGGTCAACTGGCTGGGCCGGCACAGGTCCACCAGGAACTGCACCGCCGCCGGCCGCAGCTTGCGGAATTCGCGCGGGAATTCGTAGGCCGGCGGAAGCTTGGAGGCGTCCGTTTCGCGCGCCAGAAATTCGGGTCGCGAATCGGCCAGGGAGCGGAACAGCCGCTCGAAATTCTCGGAAAGCCGCGCCGTCTCCTGCTCGCCATACACGCCTTCGGCGCGCTGCGTCACCATGGGCAGGGTGACGCCAAGCACCTGGCTCGCCTCTTCGTTATTCAGATTGCGGATGTACTCCAGACAGAACGGCAGCCGGTCCATGCGGGTAAACAGCACGTACACGGGGAGGTTGATGCCGAGAGCCTGCGAAATCTCGCCGAGCCGGGCGCGCAGGTTGCGCGCCGAGGCCGATGCGGCTTCCTGGGCGCCCTGGCGCGTGAAGTTTTCGCAATCGAAGAACACTACCGCGGCGCGCGCCGCCTGTTCGCCCCGCGAAACTACCGAAGCGCGCGGCTGCAACTTCTTGATCAGCGCGCGCCACTGCCCCGAATCCGCCAGAAGGCTGCCGCCGGCCTCCACGAAGAGCATGCGCCGCGCAAACCATAAGTTGGCGGTGCGAGTCGGAGCGACGTCGTTATTTTGATAGACCTGTCCTGCCAGCAGTTCCGCCTCGATGCCGGAATGCAGCATCACGCTGGTCTTGGTGGTACCCGGTTCCCCCACCAGCAGGAGCGCCGGAAGATTTCCGACCCGCGCCCCGCTCTCCAGCTTGGCGGCGGAGAGTTTGGCTTCCGCCGCGCGGATAAGCAGGGAGATTTCGCCTCCCGCCGGTTCGGCCGATTCTCCGGCCGCCGCGGCCTTGGCCTTCTTCCTCCGGATCATCAGAAGCACCACGAGACCGATCAGCAGCAGCAATACAACGCCGAGAATGATGTAGATGGTGGTGGTCATCGGCGCACCTAGCCCTTCAACTGCCCGCCGACGGCCCGCACTTCGGACACGCCGGAATTCAGGCTCACCTTGTATCCCACGAACAGAACCACCATCAGCACCGCCGCCGCGATGGCGATGATGCCCAGCCGGCGGACCCAGGGATCCCTGAGGCCGCGTACTTTTTCCTGGGGCAATGCCCAGGCCGGCGAGAGCGGCCCGACCCGGCCGCGGATGCGGCGGATCTTATCCGCCACCTGGTTGATGCGGTGCGCGAGCTCGCCGCGGTTGCCCACGCTGTAGCGCCCGCAGAAGCCGAGCAGCAGGCACAGGTGGTAAACCTCCAGCAGGTCCGCCAGGTCTTGCGAGTCGCTCGCGGACATCAACTGGTCGAGGTTCTGGAAGACCACTTCGCCGGCGATGTGCGTGCCGAAGAGCTCCTCCTGCAGCGGCTTGCGCAGCCAGTCGGCGAAGATCGGATTCTGGGAGTTCAGCACCGATTCGTCGAGGAAGGCCACGGCCACAAAGGTCGCGTACTTGACGTAGTCTTGGGGGTATCCGGCGCTCAGCGCCTGGTTGGCGGCGGTCTTGAGGGCCTCGCGCGTATGGAGGCGAAAGGCCTGCGCATCGGTTACGCCCTGGCGGATGCCGCGCAGCCGCTCAATCGCGGTCAAAACTTCCTGATAGATCAGGGCCAGATTGTCGGCCCGTCGGAGAGTAGCTTGAGGAGACATGATCAGCTTTCCAGCACAACCAGAATTTCCACCTCGGGGTTCGGAAATTCACCCGGAACATACACCCCGATGCGGCGCGTTTTCACCATGTGGTCCCAGCACGGGCCGCTGCGGCTGATTCCGAAATACTGCACTTCGGGGCGAGTTGCGATGGCCTGAGGAGGGACGGGAAGATGCGTCAGCCCCATTCCGGGCAGCGCGCGTTTCACCAGTTCACGCACGAAGGGCGGGGTGCAGATCTTGACCAGTTGCGGAGTGCGGACCATCAGGTCCGCCTCGCCGATCTCGGAGTGGATGCCGAAGACCCAGCGCGAGCGGCCGAGAACCCGCGCATCGGTGATCTCGCCTTCATAGAAGTAATCCCCCGCCGGCTCGAGCGGAATGGTCACGCAGTTCGTGGGGACGATGGTCTCCAGGTGGGCGCGGATATGCCGGTCAAGCTTTTCGAACCCCTCGCTCAGGTTTTCGTGGTCGTAGAGGGGCAGGTCGCGCGGATGCGAATCGAGCGCGAAGGTGCACAGCGCGCCGGCCAGCCGCGACAGCTCGACGAACAGTTCCTCGGGGTGGCCGCGCTTGGCCACCAGTTGGTGGCGCAGCATGGGCAGCGCTGAGTTGACGGCGTGCAGCAGCCAGAAGTTGGCGATCTCGCGGGTGGCGAACTCCGCCCTTCCGCTGCCGGCGCCTCGGCTGATGGTGGCGCTCTTTTCGTCCAGGATCTCGATCAGTCTCTGCACCAGAGTCATCAGCCGCTGGCTGGCCGAGATGCGCAGCACAGGCGGCACGAAGATGGGGTCGTAAGCGAAATGACCAGCGCCGTCGCGCACCACTCGCGCGAGCGGCAGCGTAAGCAGGTCACCGGCCGGCTCGGTATCGAGCAGCAGGCGCAAATTCTTCCGCCCGAGGCGCACCGGCCTCTCATCGCCGCCCGTGTTTTCGTCGTGCAGGGTGCGCGACTCGGCGACGTAGCGGGCATCGACCCCGTTTTCCAGGGCGCAGTTGAATCCGTTGGGCTTGCGCGGCGGAATTCCGAGCATCACGGTGACACCGTCGCGGGTCGGAGGAAACAGGTCGGCCACGGCGCGCGGCGCGGGCAAGGCATCGCTCTCAGGCATGTTGAAAGCCAGCCCGTCGCGGAATACGCCGCGTGCGTGAAGCAGCGAGACGGTGCCGTTCTGGAGGGCCTCGGCGTCCAGATCGAGGCCCGTCAGGCCGTAGGAGGCAAACCATAGTGAGGACGTCGCGAACTGGATGGAGTCTTCGAAATAGCGATTCTGCACCTGGAAATGGTGGGGCCCCAGGTGCATGCCTTCCGACCAGACGACGCGCGAAAGCAGCTTCATAGTCCCGTGCGCATACTGTAGCATAGGCGGGGAGATTAGGCGGCCATCGCACCGGTCGCGGTACTATGTGACAGACAGGCGGGGTAATCTATGGCTGGTTCGCAGCGGTACGACCTCATCGATGAAATCCCGGGTGGAGCGACCCAGAGTTTTCGCGCCCGGACGGCTGCAGGACGTGAAGTGACGGTCCACTTTCTGCGTGGAGGGCGGACGCCGGAAAACGAAGCCTTGCTGGCCCGGTTGCGGGCGATTCCTCCAGCGGCGCAGGCGAACCTGGTGGAAGTCGGAGAGTACGAAGGGACGCCCTTCGTCGTGACGGCGGCTCCGCCCTATCAACATCTGGCGGCGTGGATCAAGGACCAGGAACCGCACCAGGCCGCGGGTCCGCAGAAGTTCACGCGCGTCGGGATGTGGAAAGTTCCGGAATTCACGGGCGGCACACATGCCGCGCCGCCACCGCCGCCACTGCCGGAACCGCCCAAACCGGCCGTCGATGATTTCATGACGATATTCGAGACGGGCTCGACCCACAAGGCGACCCCGCCTGCCGCTCCGCCGCTCGCGCCCCCGCCGGCCACGGGCCCGGGCGAGTTTACCCGCATGTTCCAGGCGGCACCGCCATCCCCCGAATTTCCCCCGGCGCCGGTTCAGGCGGCGACGCCGGTACCGGAACCCCCTGCGCCGGCCGCGCCCGCAGGCGAGTTTACCCGCATGTTTCAGGCCCCGCCGCCGTCCCCCGAGCTGCCGCAGACGCCTACGCCGGTACCGGAACCCCCTGCGCCGGCTGCGCCCGCAGGCGAGTTTACCCGCATGTTTCAGGCCGCCGAGCCGGTACCCCCGCCGCCGGCTCCAGCCCCACAGCAGCCGCCGGCCACGACGCAGCCCGGCCAGTTCACTCAAATGTTTCAAACGCTGGAGCCACCCCCCGTGGAGGCGCCGGCCGCTCCCGTCCCCCCGCTTGCCACTGCGCCGCCGCCACCGGCCGCACCTCCCGCAGGACCTGGCGAGTTTACCCGTATGTTCATGGCGTCGGCTCCGCCGCCCCAGCCTGCAGCGCCGGCCGGGGAATCGGCCAGCCAACAGCCGTCTCCCGACGAAGCGCCGACCGTAGAGATGCCCGTGTACGGAGAGCGTACGCCCCTCCCCACGCCTCCGGTGACGCCGCAGCCGGCCTCCCCTCCTGGCGAGTTCACCCGCATGTTCCAGGCGCCTCCCGCGGCGCCAACGGAGCCGCCGCCGGCCGCTGCGCCGCCCGGCGAGTTTACCCGCATGTTCCAGGCGCCAGGGCCTCCGGCGCCGCCGGTCCAAATGCGGCCGGCCGCACCTGCGCCCCCGCCTCAACCTTCTCATCCGCAGCCCTCCAGGCCGTCCGGTCCGGGAGAGTTCACGCGGATGTTCTCCTCGCCGCTTCCGCCGGAGCCCGGCCAGGCGGACTGGCCTCCGCCGCCACCGAGCCCGCCGCAGCAGGGTGCGTTCACCCAGATGTTTCAGAGCCCTCCGGAGCCGCGGCCTCGCCCGCAGGAATCGCGGGCCGGCGGAGAGTTTAGCCAGTACTACGAGAGTCCGAGGCCCGCTCCGGCGCCCCCGCAGGGACAGCCCCAGCAACCCGGTGGATATACGCAGATGTTCTCGTCTCCTCCGGCCGCGCCGCCCCAGTCGCGCGGACCATCCTCCGGCGCGACCAACGTCTTCGCAACTCCAGCGGCCCCCGGTTCCGGCATGGAAGCCATGCAGGGGCCCAGCGAGTACACCCGGATGATGTCGCGCCCGCAAGGGTTGCCCGGTGCGGGCCCCGGCGCGCCGCCCTCAGGAACGCCGCCCGGAATGGCGATGCCGGGGATGCCCCAGGCGCCGCAGATGCCGCAGGTGGCGGGAATGCCGTCGTATAGCGCCCCGCGGCCGCCGCAGATGCCGCCCAAGCCACAGATGCCGGCAGCACCGCAGATTCCAGCCGCTCAGGTGCCTAAAGGCCCGGTCAGCAATACGATGCTGATTGTGATCATCTGTGTGCTTGCCGTCGCGGCCGTGGGACTGGTGTTGTTCCTGCTGCTGCACCACTAGGCTTGCGGCAGCAGGATAATCAGCTCCAACTGTGGATTCGGCAGGTCCGAAGGCACGTAGGCGGCCAGGTTGCGGGCGCGCTGCACGGCTTCCCAGGAAGTACCAGACTGGCTCAGACTGAAGTACTGGTGGTTCATCTTCATGGGAATCGCACTCGGGGGCGAGGGCACATAGGTCAACGGGACGCCCGCCAGCGCCTGACGGACCAGGTGATCGACCTGGCCGACCGAACTCACCTTCACCAGTTGCGGCGTCTTCCCGACGATTTCCGCCTGGCTGGTCTCCGCGCACACCGCCAGGTACATCTTGGTGTTCACCAGGTACTTGTCGTTGTCGATGGATGCGGCGTAGATCGAAGGCTGCACCAGCTTGAGCGGCAGGGAGATGAAATTCGACGGCACGACGGTGTCGAGCAACATCCGCAGCTTTTCGTCCAGGTCGGTGAAACAGGTGCCCAGGTCGTCATGGTCATAGATGGGCAGGTCGCGCGGGCGAATGGTGCCGGAAAACGTGGAGAGCGCTCCCGCCAGCGCCAGCATGGCGGAGTACAGGGTTTCGGGATGCCCTCCGCGCGTCTCGAACAGGTGCCGGAAGATCGGAAACGACGTGTTGATCGTATAGAGCAGCCAGAAGTTGGCGATATCGGCCGCGGTGAAATCGGCCAGGCTCTGGTTCTTCTGCCGGCGCATTCCGGCAATCGCGCCGGAGCGGGCGCTGAGGATCTCCACCAGGCGGCGCGCAATAGCGAGAAGGTGCTCGTTGGCGTTGAAATCGAGCAGCGGCGGCACGAACAGGGGATCCAGTTGAAAGGTTCCGGCTTCGGTCTTCAAGATCCGGGCCACGCGCAGGGTGGAGTAGCCTTCGCGGCTCTCGCTCTCGGTCAGGAACCGCAGGTTTTTGTGGGCCACCTGCACGGGCTTCTCGGCCATGCCGCTGTTTTCGTCGCGGAACATTTCGATTTCGGCGCGGAAACGCGAGCCGGCGTCCCGCACCGAGGTGGCCACATTGAGGCCGCGGTCCCGGTACTGCGGGATCGCCAGGTACATGTCGAGGGTCGTCTGGTCGGGCTCGAAGCATTCGGCCAGAAGCTTGGGCGGAGGCGTGTCGTCGGAATCGGGGATTTCGAACAGGAGGCCGTCCGGCAGAATTCCGGACGCTGCAGAGACACCGAAAGTACCACCCGCCAAGCCTTCCTGAGTGATTTGCAGGGTGCGGAATCCCCACGGGCGGAAAGACAGGCTTTCGATCTGGAATTGCAGGAGGTTCTCCAGAAACCGGTCCTGGATCTGGAGGTGTTGGGGGGTGAGGAACGTTCCCTTGGTCCAGATCACCTGTTGCAATCGCTTCATCTCGAATCACAGTACCAGAAGTCGAGAGCTTGAGGCGAATCTCTTTTCTTTCAAGAAGAGTACGGGGGTACTGGACCGCTTGGATTCAGGGCTACTTCTATTGAAATCAGCTTGCGATCCAGGATAGACTTGACCCTGACCAATCGGTCCGTGGGAGACTGTGACCACCCGTATGAACCGCGCTCTACCTTTCCTCCTCGCTGCCACCAGTCTCCAGGCAGGGATCCTTATCTCGCGTTCCGGCCAGGGACTTCAGTTCGCCGAGGCCGCTGCCGTTTCCATCAACGGCAAGGATAAGGCGCTCAGCATCGGGGCTCAGCCGCGAATCAGCCCGGGAAAGCTGCCCTCCGTGCGGCTGGGCGGGACTCTGCTCAGGGATGCCGATTCCCGGGCGATCGGCGTCTGGGAGCAGGGCACGATGGCCTTCCTGGTCCCGGACGGCCTGAAGAACCCGTCGGGAGACGCGGGACCCTTTTGGCAGGCCGCGAAGATCGCATACAAGAAAACCGAAAAGGACAAAGTCGCCACCGACGTCCCTCCCGCCTCGTTCGTGGCATTCCTGCCCGGGGGAGTGGAAGAGCTGACGAAGATCTGCACGGACCAAGCCGCGCTCGACGTACTGGGCGGAAAAGGCAAGTCCTTCGCCGCACAGGTGGAGTTGTTCGCCGCCACCGTGAAGAGCTTCAACGGCAACCCGGCCATCGCCCCCCTCGAGAAGTACCTCGAAGCGGCGATGCGGGAGCCGTACGAGCAGTTCGAGGGCGGGACGGTCGGGGTGGATGTGCTCGACCGGGGGCTGAAGTACGCCGCCCTCTCGGCGGAGGTCTACCCCCAGGTACCGGAACAGCAGAAACTGCGCGACGAATTGAAGCACCAGCGGGAATGGGTCGACCGCAAGATGGCTGTGCTGCGGGCCTTTGACGCGGGCGAGGAGTGGGATGCCTTCCTCCTGGCCGATCGCGACTTCGAGAAGTACCAGCGGGCCTTTCCGGAGATGGCGGCAAAGCAGAACCAGGCGCTGAAGCAGAGCCTGCAATTGCACGCGCGGGCCGGCAATGAACGCTTTGCGGAAAATGAATTCGGCGCAGCCTTCCGGGAGTTCCACGTGGCCAGCCTGCGGCAACCCACCAATTCCGAGCTGCAGACGAAGGTCTTTCTGGCCTGGTCCGAATATTCCCGGCGAGTTGCCGTGGACCATCAGGCGCAACGCAAACAGCTCAGCCCCGGACAGGTCAACGAGATCGAGAAAGACCTGCTGTTCGCCACTCGCTACAAGGACCAGAACAAGCTGGAAGATGCCTTGAAGAGTGTAGCCCAGGCAGAGCTGGTGGATCCGGATAACCTCAAAGTGCTGCTGAAGAAAGCTGAAATCCTGGGCGCCATGCATGAAGTCTCCAATGCCCTGGCGGTGCTCGACCAGTATGATCTTCGCGCCGTCGACGAAGAGCGCAAACCGTCCAACACGATGCGAAGCGAATTGCTCTTTCAAGTCACCAGTAACTTGAAGGACCTGAAAGTCGAGATGCAGAAGTCGTGGGCGGATTCGAGCTACAACCGGGTACACAGTCTTGCCCTGCAGGGCCTGCGCGCCAAGGACGACGATGCGGATCTACTGTACTACGCCGGAATGTCCTCGCTCGTCACGCGCCACCCCGAGGACGGCCGCAAGTTTCTTTCCCGTTACCTGGATGTCTCGAACACCCTGGATGCCAACACCGATCAGCGGGTGGCCGTGCGCCGCGTGATCTCCGGCATCGGCGCGCCGGCGCGTCCCACGCAGGGTTCGCCGAACTGGATGTCGGGCGCGAAGCTGCCCGAGAATGTTTACTACTGCCCGATCAGCCTGGCCTTTCAGCCGAAAATCGACCGCATCGACGCATCGAACAAGCTGAAGGTGACGTTCGAATGGGATGGCGACAAGCTACGTTCCATCACACCGGTATTCGACAAGAGCGAGCACGTTTCCGAAGAGAAGAAGATCTCGTTCGCGTACGAAGACAAGGTGCCGCAGGTGGTAGCGGTCGCTTACGAGAACGACGCCAAGGCGCCCGCCGGCGGCGACCCCGACGAGGCATTGAAGAAGGCGTCCTTGGTGCTTCTGAACAGCCCCTATGCCGACCCTCTGGCGGTGGCGAAGCTGACTGGGCAGAACATCACGCTGGCGGTCGCCGGCAACCGTTTCTTTCTCCCGTTCGTGTGGGACAAGATCCACTACTTCCGGCTCGCCTACGATACCGGCGGCCGCGTGAGCACGGCCCGGGAGATCTCCGGGCCGCGGGGCGCCCTGGGCGATACCCTCCTGGAGTTCCACTGGGACGGCCTGCAGCTTCAATCGATCGAGGCCTACCAGATCTCCGGCGAAAAGCGCGGGGCCAAATTCTACGAGCGGACCATGGAATACCAGAGCGGCCGGCTGATGGGCGAGACCATCGAAAGCGGCGGCAAATCCTCCCGCATTAAGTACACCTATAACGGCGGGAAGCTGGTCTCGGCCAATTGCGACAAGGACATGACGCTGGACGGACGCTCCCGGCAGGTCATGTTCCGTTGAGGAGACGATGATGCGAATCCCCCTGCTGCTGTGCTGCACGCTGCTTTCCGGGCTGGCGATGAATGCCCTCGCCGCGCCCCAGGAGGAAGGCAAGCGGGTCGCGCTCATCATCGGCAACGACGCGTACCTGACGCGCCCGCTCCAGAATGCCGTTAACGATGCGCGCCTGATCGACAAGGTGCTGAAGGAATCCGGCTTCAAGACGATTCTCAAGGAGAACGCCAAGAAGGCCGAGATGGAAGAAGCCCTGGCCGAATTTCTGGGGCAGCTCGGCCCGGACGATACGGCGCTGTTCTATTACGCCGGACACGGCGTCCAGATCGAGAACGAAAACCTCCTGGTGCCGGTGGATTTCGAGCCGGGCAGCACCATCACGCTTTCCAAGTTCCGCTGCTTTCCGTTCAACCTGGTGATCGAATCGCTGAAGCGCGTTCGGCACAAGCGCAGCATTTTCATCCTGGACGCCTGCCGCAGCAATCCCATCACGGAATCGCAATCACTGCAAGCCGGACTGGCGATCCCGCCGGATGCGGGCGGTGATTCGCTGGTGATCTACTCCACCAACGCCAACAATGTGGCGGCGGATAATCCCGGCGGCCGGAACAGTTACTTCACCGAAGCGCTGGCCGACCTGATCGCGCAGCCGGGGCTGCCCATCAGCGACGTCGTGGCGCGGGTGACCAAGCGCGTCCTGCAGGAGACCGACAACCGGCAGAATCCGACGATTTTCGGCAGTCCCACGAGCCGCTTCTATTTCCATCCGCCGTCGAATCTCGACACCGAGAGCGATCCGACGCTGGTCGAAAAGTGGATGAGCGACGCCAAGCTCCGCGAGCAGCATGAAGACTGGCCGCAGGCCATCGACCTGGTCGACCAGGTTCTCAAGAAGAAGCCCGGCGGCAGCCTCGAGGAGATGGCCAAGCTGAAACTGCCGTACCTGGAGGCGCGAAAGGATGCCCAGGCTCGCTTCGAAGCCGGGGATTACAAGGCGGCTGCCGGACTATATGACCAGGCGTACAAGCTCGATCTGTTCGCCATCGACGCGGCGTTTCGGGGTGTCGCCAGCTACCTGTTGGAGGACCGTCTGGACGAGGCCGTTCGCCTGCTGAAGGCCATCCGGGTGCGCGGCACCTCGACGCAGATCCGCAAAGCCGACGCCATGCTGAAGGAACTGGCTCCGGTTTACCCGGAGGCGGGTAAGGAACTGAAGAGCCCGCCCCCGCAGCCGCCGCCGATCACCGAGATCTTCAGCAGCGTGCGCTTCGGCACGCCCGATTTCGAAGCCGGGCGGCGCGTTCTTGCGGCGGCACCCGTGGACCTGTCGCGCTGGACCAAGGAACTGAGCGCGGCCGCGACTCCACCACCGGCCGCAACGACCGTCTCATCGGTCCCGGCGGTTTCGCCGTCCCGCGCCAACAGTGAACCTCCCGCCGCGGCGGCGCCGGTACCGACCTTCTTCCATGTCGAGGTGATCACTTCCTCGAACTCGCGCGACCTGCTGATCCGCAAAGTGGCCGATGTGAAGGTCAACGTAAGCAATGTCCGGCGGCCTACCGGCGTGCCGGTCAAAGTCACAACCGACCCGCCGGGCGCCGATCTCACCGTAGAAGGAGACCCGGAGCAGCGTTGTAAGTCGCCCTGCATCCTGACCCTGAACGCTTCGAAGCAGACGATCCATGCGAACCTCGACGGATTCCGTCCGGGATCCGGGACGCTCAATGTCAAACCCAGCGGCGACGAACTCGCCCTCCACCTTCAGCAGGAGACCGGGTTCCTGGAGTTCGACGGGGCAGGCGGCGAGACCGCGGTGGTGGTGGATGGCAAGGTGATGTCGAACCAGGTGCCGGTGAAGCTCGAACTGCCGGTGGGCAAGTATGAGATTCGCACCGTGCAGGACGGCAAGATCCTTGCGAAACAGGATGTCGAATTGAAACCACTAACCACGGTGGGAATGAAAGTGAGCAAACAGGTCCCATGAGAACGATTCGCATTGCCCTCTGCGGACTCACGGTGCTGTCGGCCCTCCAGGCCGCGAACTGGACGGACCGCAGCGAGTATGACCTGGTGCTCACCATCCGCGCCGAGGCCGCCCCGCAGAAGCGGGTGGCACTGCTCGACCAGTGGAAAGAGAAATATCCGCAATCGGAACTCCGCCAGATGCGGCGCGAGTTGTACCTGCAGGCGTACCAGTCGCAGGGAGATGGTCCCAAAATGCTCGCGATGGCCGAGGAGATGATCGGCGAACAGCCGGATAACTTCATCGGCCTGTACTGGTGCACCGTGCTGATTCCCGCGGGCAAGGACGCCGCGCCCGACCGCTTGAAGATCGGCGAAACCGCGGCACGCCAGTTGCTGGCGGGTCTCAACGGCTATTTCCCCACGGCAACGGATCCGGAGAAGGCGCGCGTGGGATTGCTGGCGCACCGCGCCCTGGGCTGGGTGGAGTGGCAGCGCGGCGATTATGCGGCAGCCGAAAAAGAGTTCGCGGAAAATCTCCATCAGAATCCGAAAGACGGCGAGATGTGCGCCTGGCTGGGAATCGTGATGGCGCTCCAGAAAACGCCGGAGAAGCTGGTGCCGTCGTTTTGGTACCTGGCACGCGCGGCTTCCCTGCGCGACGAGGGAGCGCTGCAGGAAGGTCAGCGCAGGCAGGTCGACACGCTGCTCGAAAAGCTCTACGTTTCCTACCACGGCGAGCCGGAAGGGCTGGAGAAGTTGCAGGTCGATGCGGCGGCCAACCCGGATCCGCCCGCCGGGTTCACCGTGGATTCCGCGCAGGTGATCGCCGACCGCAAGGCGGAAGAGGAACTCGAGCGGACCAACCCGGAGCTAGCCGCCTGGAAAAAGCTGCGCAAACGCCTGGACGCGCCGGACGGCGACACCTATTTCACCGAATCGGTGCGCAACACGCCGCTGCCGAAGCTCAAAGGCACCCTGATCCGCGCCACGCCGGCCCGGAGGCCGCAGGAACTGGTGGTATGGATCGGCGCCCCCAATACGGAAGAGATCACGCTGAAGCTCAGCGCCCCATTTCCGAACGAAGCCGACCCCGGTACGGTGCTGGAGTTCGAAGGCGTGCCGGACGCGTTCACCAAGAGCCCGTTCACCATGCTGATCAACGTAGAGCGCGACCAAGTAGACGGCTGGCCGGGGCGCCGCGGCCATTAGCCGCAGCCAGTAGCCGCGTCCGGGCCCTACTGGTGCCGGATGGTTATTTTCGTCATCACCATCGACGCGGGTTTGTCCGAAGAGTTCACCACGTAGACCGAGAACGGCGACTCCTGCGAATCCTGCGGTTTCTCGATTTTGCGGAAAAGGAGGTCGCGGGTGCCGTACTGCCGGGCCATGCGTTCCACCTCGCTGTTCACCAGCCGCGCGCTGGCCAGTTCCATGGTGGCCGGCTGCCTGCGAGGCTCCGAGGGCGCGGCTTCGGAACCCCGGATACCCTGGTTCAACTGGTAAACGTCGCGCGGGTCGCGCGACAGGATCACCGTCAGGACCTCGGACCCGGGGGGATCGCTCACCTCGAAGCAATACCCGGCCGGCACCCGCATCTTCCTCCCGGGATCGAGTATGTTGCTCTCTTCGTTCATCTCCGGCGTCGGCAGCATCGCCTTCCAACTGCCGCTCGACTCCCGGGCGAGCACATAGAGGTAACCGGACCGGTTGGACTCCAACTGCAGTGCGAAGCATTCGCCCTTGCGAAAGATGCGGTCCGGATCGACCGTTTGGGCGCTGTTCGTGGTGGTGTTGACCAGCACGATGCTATAGCGGAATCCCAGGTGCACGACGCCGTTGGGGGTCGCCGAAGGCGGAGGATCCTTGCGGATGGGCGGCAGGGGATCTTTCTTGGTGACCGCGAAATAGTAAAGCTGGCGGGCCCCCGTCTCGTTGGGCTGCTGTTGGGTCTGTCCCAGGGCGCAGCCGGCCGCAGCAACCAGAATCCACATCGTCGGAGTTCGCATGTTCGACGCCTCGCTTCGCCGGGTTAAGGTATTATCGCAGATCGCGAGAGTCGGATAAAATAGGGAGCAACGCCCGCGGAGGAGGCGATCTGAATGCCGATGCAAGTCTGTATGGGGGCCTCGATGATGTGCAGCTTTGGAATGGCGCCCAGTTCCCTGGTGGTCCTGCCGACCAACAGAGTCTTCACCAACATGGTGCCGGATGCCAACATCATGGACCACATTCCGATGCTCAACATCATGCCGTTCGGCATGTGCATGTCGCTGGCGAATCCGGCTGTGGCATCGGCCACGGCAGCCGCACTGGGCGTGCTGACGCCGATGCCGTGCATTCCGAATACGCCCTCGCCGTGGGTTCCCGGCGCCGTGACCGACCTGATCGCAAACCAGCCGGCCCTCGACAACGTGTCAAAGCTGATGTGCGTCTGGGGCGGCGTGATTCAGTTCGTCACGCCGGGCGAGTTTACGGTCACCATTCCGTAGGCTAGTAGTTCGAGAGCACGTCGAACTGGCGGGACGGGTCGGCGTGCATCTCCTTGTATTCGGCGGTGCTCAGCTTGCCGCCGAAGAAGTCGATCGCGCGCAGACACGAAACCCGCTTCAGCGACTTGATGTGATCGTCGAAGGCGCGGTTGGCTTCGACCAGTGGAATTACACGGCGGAACGCGTCCGCCACCTCGACGGCCCGGTGGCGGTCGGGGTTGCGAACGGTTTGATCGGCCGGGTTATCGCCCCAGGTTTCGCGCCGCAGGCGCCGCGCGGCCCACCCCGGGAGGTATTCGGGAAAGCCGACCAGCAGCGCCAGATAGACCTTCACCTCGCCGTCAATCCGCTGCGTCCGGTCAGGCATGGCGAGAATCCGGGACTTCATGGTATTGGCCTGCTCGGCCCGCGGAATCGTCACGTTGAGCAGGTTCTGCAGAGTCTTCGCGTCGGCGGGCGCCGGGCCCGCCGCGAGCAATCCCCCGATGGCCGCACGGAGTGGCTGGGAGTCTCCTTCGGGACCCAGCACTTCGTAAATCGAGACGAGCCCGGGCAGCTCCGCTACGGTAGCGCGCTGAACCAGGAAGTTCAGATAACCGGCAGCAAACTGGCGGTCTTCGGGCGCGCCGGAACGGGCGATGGTCCGGGTGATGACGATCGACCGCTTCCTTTGATCCGGCCCGGCCTCCCGGCCGTCCAGAAACCGGCGCAGGTATGCCGCGACCTCGTTGAGGTCGTAAAAATCCACGACCTTCTCCACCTGCTGCAAGGCTTCGAGCGGCGTACTGCCGTCCAGCCGGGTCAGGAGGACATTGGCGACATCACCGGGCTGCAGGCGCCGCGGAATCGCTTCCTTGGCAAACTGGTCGGGGTGGAAGACAAACTCTTCCAACTCGGGCAGGCTCGGTGGCGGAAGTTGCGAAGACATGGCCGACATCAGATGATCTCCCAAACCGGCAAAAGCAACCAGCAGACATAGCCAGGACGCGTGAGATTTACCATGATTCGAGGATTCCTGCATTGCCGCCCTCCGTCCTCAGGCGCTGGTTGATGGGAAACGTCCCACTCGTAATGTTGTATTGCACGCCGCGATCCGTCAAGCGCTTGGACGCGCCCACCGCATTATTCCCCGTGACGGCCGCGGACATCAACTCGGTCGGAACGTTGAGCGCGTGGCCTACCTCCGCGGTTACATGCCCAGTCTCATGAGCCAGCACCAGAGGGTCGGAATCGGAGCTGTCCATGGCGGTCTGCCGGACGAAGATCGAAAACTTGATCACGTCCACTCCGTGCGTGGTCGGATCGGCGTTCACGGCGTGCCCGGACATCATCGCCTCGCCGCGATCGAAGTGACCGGCGCCGTCCGACATATCGATCACGGCGAATACGTCGACCCGGTCCGAGCCGGTATCGTAGTTCCGGCACATGATTCGCTGGTGCTGGCTGCCCACCAGGAAATTGAAACCATCCCAGGATTGCTGGGGGTTCGGAAGGGGATTCACGCTCGCCACCGTGAGAAGCTGAGCGGTGTCGGTGCTGACAATCTGGTCGATCGTGACGAACTTGCCGTCGGTGCGGGTGACGAGGATGTCGGCCGACCCCTGAGTGTCGTTAAACCGGCGAGGATTGCCGTCCGCAACCGCAACAAACGGCGCCGATACTGCGGCAGCCAGCGCATTCGCGGTTTGCAGGGGCGTAAATCCGATACCTGTGCCCGAATCGACGGGGGTGATCGGAACGATCGTCATGGAAGGCTCACCCGCTGAGTTGAGCCGGAACCCGAGCCGGCTTGGGTTACCCAGCACGTCGATACCGGAGGCGCTGGAACCGCCCGCATTGGCGCCGGGAGGAGGATTGCTGGATCCGGCATCCGATACCGCGATCATATTCTCGACAGGGTCGCGTTCCTCGACTCCCAACACCTTCGGACCGATGGAACTCTGGGCGAGCACACGGCGGAACCACTTGAGCGCACGCCGGCGGGCATCGTCTTTTGTAACAACCGGAGTGCCCCCCGGCGTCCTCCGCATCACGTGAAGGAACATGCGCAGCCGCCGGCGGTCGTCGCCAATCGGCAGCTCCGCCGTTACCTTGCACTTGGGGCTGGCGGGGCAGCGTGGGATCTCATACGTGGCGCGAACCTTCTGATCGAGTATTTCGACGTCCGGCTCGCCCTGGTCCATCATGTCCGTGACCAGCAGCGACTGGGCAGGCTTGGGCGATCCGGGACCGGGAGGGAACGTTCCCGGCGGAATCCCGGCGGCCGTGCCGCTCTTGTCGGCCTCGTCCACCACGAGACGGAGGTATTTGGAGCGGTAAGCTACGCCGGAGCGCACCTTGGCGCACTCTACGTCGAGTTTGCGCTTTCCGTGTTCGGCGCCGGTAAACAGCTCATGGTGGTCCACGGTGACATGGTCGGCCTTGTAAACCGGCTTCAGCGCCTCCAGCGTCACCTGGACGGTCGCGCCGGCGGCCGGATCCACCACCTGCACCTTGAAGGTGGCGATATCCGCGTCGCCTTCGGCATGAAACTCGAACGCATCGGGAAACGCCGCTGCTCCGGTGGGGCCGCCTTTATCCACCTGGAATTTGCTGACCAACAGAAAGGTGAGGTGGTCGTCGTCCAGGTAATGCTTGTCGGGCGAGCCGTGAACGAAGCAGATGCTGACCGGCGGCGCGTTCTTCTTCACGAAGACATTCGTCGTGGTGGTGGACTTACTCTCGGTGCGCAGTTCGATGTCGGGCACCGTCACCGCGTCGCCCGCCCGCAGGGGGCGCGTGAGAAAATCCGCCCCGGGGTTGGCATTCCGGACTGGCAGGCAGTCGTGAAACCCGTTATCGATTGCGATTCCACACAGTGTATCGCCGTCGCTAGCGACCACTACTTTCGGCACTTGAGCAGGCGCCTCCTCGCGCGCGTTCAACCTGAACGATGTTCTATCGGCAGCTTTACTTCGGGTCCCACACGGTCTTGTCCATGTTCGGGAAAGTGACCTGGCAGCTTCCCGGATCGACGCCATCGATGCGTGCAAAACCCTTGGCATCGAGCGTCCCCTCAGCGACCGTCTGGCCGTCGGGGAGCGTCACCTTATAGGCTTCACCCGCCACCGGCCGGCCTTCGGTGTCTTCCAGCTTGATTTCGATATACGTCTTTTCCGGGGGCGGTGGGCTCGAGGCCGCGGCTCCCGCGGCACCGCCGGCCGCGCCACCGGCCGGAGCCGGAGCGGGCGGATGGAACGGCGCGGGAACGATGGTGCCGTAGCGCCCGGTCTTCTGTTCCTTCTGTTGCGCCTGCACCTGCGACGATTGGCCGGGGTCGGCCACGTCCGCATCTTGGGCCGCCTTGGGGTCGGTCGGCGACACGGCACTCCCGGCGTTTCCGCTCATGGCGGGAGATCCCGGCCCGGAGTTGATCCGGGTCATCTGGCCGTCGAGCACGATCATGCTGCCTTTGACCGTGACGCCGGTGGTGTCGATTACAACGCAGTTGCTGCCGCACTTCAGGGTGATGCCGGTGGTTCCCTCGATCACGATCCCCATCCCGGCGTCGATGTAGAGGTTCATGCTGGTCTTTTCGGAGTGATTCCCGCTGAAGACCTCGGTCACATCGCCCGTCACCTGGAACGACTGGGTTCCGGTGACCTTAATGGCCTGTTTGCCGGCGATATTGAGATGGTTGTCGCGGCCGATTTTCACCACCCGGTCGTTATCGATCGTGACGTGGTGATCGTTCTTGATGTGTTCGTAGTGATCCTGGCCGATGACCAGGTGCACGTTGCGGTCGATGTTCTGGAACTTATCCTGCTTGACGCGAACATCCATGTTGAGTTCGCCGTGGACGAAGATCTGCTCGCTGCCCTTCTTGTCCTCGAAGCGGATCTCGTTGAACCCGCCGCCGCCTTTCGAGCTGTAGGATTTGAGCGCGCTCTTGGTCTGCTCATCGGGAAGCGTGTAGGGCACGACCTGGTCGGCGTTATAGACCGAGCCGGCGATCAACGGACGGTCCGGATCCCCTTCCAGAAACGTGACCAGCACCTCCTGCCCGATGCGCGGGATCTGGATAAGACCCCACTGCTTGCCGGCCCACCCCTGGGCCACGCGGATCCAACAGGAGCTGTTCTCGTCCTTGACTCCCTGCCGGTCCCAATAGAACTGGACCTTGACGCGGCCGTACTTGTCGACCCAGATCTCCTCCCCGGACTTGCCCACAACCAGTGCGGTCTGCGTCCCCTTCATCACCGGCTTCGGGGCGCGCCGCCGCGGGCGGAACACCACCGAGTTGGGAATCGCTTCGAACGAATTGGAATATTCGAATTTCTGTTCCGATCCGGAGCGGTAGCTGGTATTGAAGCCGGTGTGATCGAGACTGATGATGCTGTAATCCTGGTTCGTCTCGTCGCGATAGTGGCCCTCTAGCGTGAACTTGTACCCGCACTCGAAGCCCATGCTGGTGCTGCGGCCGCGGACGGTGGCGATCTCGGCCTCGCGTTCCTCCAGGCGAAGGCGGGCATAGCGGTCGCCGTCGTCTTTCGTGGTGTAGCCTCCGGGGTAGTCGTAAAACTCGCCCAACTGGTCCCCGGAAAGCGTGGCGAACAGGTCTGTATTGGGCTTCTCGAAGTCGTAATCCGTCAACGAGGCGGTCCCGGTCGATACGTGGTACTCGTGATGCAGGGCGGCGACCACGCCCTCGACACGCGCCGCCCCTTCGTCGGGTATGTACTGGACCGTGGTCACGTTGGGGCAGGCGGCAAACGCGCTGGTGGCGTCACCCAGCACCAGCGTGTGTTTGTCGTCCGATTGCTCGAAATAGTAGAAGATGCCTTCGTCTTCCATCAGGCGCGAGATGAAGTTGAAATCGGTCTCGCGGTATTGCACGCAATACTCCCGCGGATTGTACGTGCCCTGCAGGTTGAGCCGGTAGTCGGAATAGCCGCGGTCCTTGAAGATCTGCTCGATGATGTCGGGAACAGACTTATTCTGGAAGATGCGGGAGTTGTAGAAATAGGTCAGGAACGAAAGCCAGGGCACGAGTTCCAGCTCGTAGGCCGCCTTGCCGTCCTCGCCGTATTCGAGCAGCTTGATCCCGTTGACCAGCGAGTGGACGCTGCGCTCGGTCTCGTCATCCAACTGGAAAGTCAGGACCGCCGGCTGCACCAGCAGACCCTTCATGTCGATGTTCGGATCGTCAGAGAGAGCTTTGACGTTGAACCAGTAGGGCCGGGAGACGCCCTCGTGGCCGGTGAAGCTTTCGACCAGGAGGGCGTCGTCGCCGAGCGGAGTCTTCAGACGAAATGGGCGGTCGCTTTGTGTCGCTGGCACGGTGTTTCAACCTAAACTTCGTTATGAGTAAGTGAATGAGCCGTCCTCGCCGATTCCTACGCGAATCGAGTTGGGCCGTTCTCCTTCGGAAATCTTCCCGAGAATCTGCTTGGAGATCTCGGGGAGCATCGTGTTGGTCAGAATGTTATCGACATTGCGGGCGCCGCTTTCCACTTCGGTGCAGCGCTTGGCGACTTCATCCACCACGGTCGGATCGTAATCGAGTGCGATGCGATGAGTTTCGGCGAGCCGGCGCTGGATCTTGCCGACCTTCAGCTTGATGATCGTCCGCATGGCTTCGTCGCGGATCGGGTAATACGGGATGATCACGAGGCGGCCGAGGAACGCGGGCTTGAAGACCTTGTCGAGCTCGGGCTTAAGAGCTTTCACGAGACCCACCGGCGTGGGAGCCGTTTCCGGATCGGCGGTGAGCTTCATCATGCTGTCGGTGGCGGCGTTGGAGGTCAGGATGATGATGGTGTTCTTGAAATCGATCTCGCGGCCTTCGCCGTCTTCCATCTGGCCTTTGTCGAACACCTGGAAAAAGAGCTCGAGCACATCGGGGTGGGCCTTTTCGACTTCGTCGAGCAGAACCACCGAATAGGGCCGCCGGCGCACGGCTTCGGTGAGCACGCCGCCTTCCCCGTAACCGACATATCCGGGAGGCGAACCCTTGAGGGTGGAAACCGTGTGCGCTTCCTGGAACTCCGACATGTTGATGCTGATCAGGTTGCGTTCGCCGCCATAGAGGAGGTCGGATAGCGCCAGCGCGGTCTCGGTCTTACCGACGCCGCTGGGGCCCACCAGCAGGAAGACGCCGACCGGCTTGCCGGGATCGTCCAGGCCGGCGCGAGCCGTGCGAATGCGCTGGCTGATCATCTCGAGCGCGTGGTCCTGGCCGATTACGCGGCTGCCCAGGTGGGATTCCAGAGTGAGCACGGTGGAGATTTCGTCCTTGAGCATTTTGCCCACGGGGATCCCAGTCCAGCCGGAGACCACTTCGCCGACGATCTGGGAATCGACGCAGACTCGCAGCAGCGGAGTCTCGCCTTGCATAGCCTCGAGTTCGGCATTGAGTTCAGCAAGTTGCGCCCGCATAGCCGCGGGATCGGCAGCCGGCTGTGCGGCGGCTCCGTCTCCCGCAGTCGCAGCGGCAGGGGCGGCGGCGGTAGCGGTGGCTGGAGCGCCAGCGGCGGCCGCATCGCCGGCGGGCGGCGGCACGGTGCCATTCTCCAGATGCACGCGCAGCTCGCGGATGCGATTGACGAGGTCGCGTTCCTTGTCCCACCGGTCCGTCAACTCCTTCAGGTGGGCTTCGGTCTTGGCGCGGGTCTCGGCGATCGCCTGGAGCCGCTCGCTATGATCGGCGCCGACAGCCACTTCCCGTTCGAGCACGCGCGTCTGCACGGCCAGGTCGTCGAGGGTACGCTGGGCATCCTCGATCGGCGGAGGCACCGAGTTCTGCCCCAGGGCCAGGCGGGCGCAGGCGGTGTCGAGCACGCTGACGGCTTTGTCGGGAAGCTGGCGGTCGGGAAGGTAGCGGTGCGAAAGCTTGACGCCGGACAGCAGGCCTTCGTCGAGAATCCGAACATTGTGATGTTTCTCGAGCGTCTGGCAGACACCGCGGAGCATGAGGGCGCACTGCGCTTCGGTGGGCTCTTCCACCTTGACGAGCTGGAAGCGCCGTGCCAGCGCAGGATCCTTCTCGAAGTATTTCTTGTATTCGGACCAGGTGGTGGCGGCGATGGTTCGCAGTTCGCCGCGTGCCAGAGCGGGTTTGAGCAGGTTGGCGGCGTCGTTCTGCCCGGCCTGGCCGCCCGCCCCGATCATGGTGTGGGCCTCGTCGATAAAGAGAATGATCGGCGTGGGCGAAGACTTCACTTCGTTGATCAGCCCCTTGAGGCGGTTCTCGAATTCCCCCTTCACGCCGGCGCCGGCCTGCAGGAGAGCCAGATCGAGGGTGCGAAGCGTCACGTTCTTCAGCACCGGTGGGACGTCGCCCTGGACGATGCGGGCGGCGAACCCTTCGACCACGGCGGTCTTGCCCACACCGGCCTCGCCGACCAGAATCGGGTTATTCTGGCGGCGGCGCGTCAGGATATCGACCACCTGGCGAATTTCGAAGTCACGAGCCAGCACCGGGTCGATCTTGCCCTGCTTCGCGTTTTCCGTGAGGTTGATGGTGTACTGATCGAGGTTCGGGGTCTTGCCGCTTCCCGGTGGGCGGGGCCCTTCCTGCGCTCCGGCCGCCGCTGCAGCAGCAGCCATGTCGGCATTCTCGGCGGAAGCCGACACGATATTCATGAACTCGGCGCGCAGGCTGTCGGCCTGAACCTTCTGCAGTTCCTTGCTGACGTCGCGCATGAGGCGCGCCAGTTCCTCGTCGTGAACCAGGGCGAGCACGGTGAAGCCGGTCCGCACCTTGGCGGCGCCGAAATCGATGGATCCGATAGTCCAGCCCTTCACCAGCATGTCCCGCACGGTGGGGCTGACCGAAGGCGTCCGGGCGTTGCCCGTCTTCAGCTTGTCCAGGCTGCGGGTAAGTTCCGCCGCCAGCCGGGATTTGTCCAGGCCGAAATGCTTCGCGATGCAGGCGAAGTCGCCGTCGCTCGAATCGAGCAGCTTCATCAGGTAGTGCTCGATTTCGACATCATAGTGTGTGCGCGAGAGGCTTAGTCCCAGCGCGCCTTCGAGCGCGGCTCTCGCGGAATCGTTCAACTTTCCAATCAGCGATCGATCGTTTAATCTCATCCAGCCCCCAGAGAATACTCAACTCAAGAAGTCTATCCTAAAAGGAAAACCGTGTCGGACGGGGCACGGTCGAATTCCGTGCCCGATTTCATCCAAGTGAACCAGCCGAGCCGCGGCCCGGCAGCGCCGGGTTCGCCCAGGTTGCAGCGCGGCACTTCGTCATGCCGCAGGATGAGCTGGACCTCGATTTCGAGGTCGGGCCCGCAGAAAAAGCGCACCAGGTCGCGCAGCGGATCGAATGCCGAGCCGGCCGGCAGGAAACCGAGATACTGTTCGGCAGTCAACGGGCCGAGCATCAGGCGGATGCGGGATTGCTGGTCCCAGATTTCGTCGCCCACCACAACGCCCACACCCAACTGCTCGGAATACGAGTCGCCGTCCTCGAATACACACTGGTTGGAGGGATCGAGCGACTGCCAGGCGCCGACAAACTGCTCGACATCAGCCGGAACGCCGAAATAACCCTCCAGAATCTGGCGGAGCGCGGCGGCCGACTTCGGCTGCAGGGAGAGAAGCCCGGTGTAGTAGAGCAGCGACTCGTCCCGGATCACCAGGCGGTGGTCGAGCCCCCCGGTTCCCAGGCCGATCAGGCACATCAGGTACCTCGAGAGCCGGTCCTCGCCATCCCGCTCGTACGCCACCGCGGACCGGTGCTTCTCCCACGCCTGGTAAAACAGCGAGATCATGCGGTGGTTGAAGATGTCGAAGAACGCGGCCATGGTGCGGTCGCGGTTGCGCAGGCGCTCCATCACCAGCTCGGAGTAGCAGTAGGGCAGCACTCCCTGGGGCCCGGTGAGTCCCATGAAGTTCACCACCATGCGGGGCGCCGGTTCCTCCCACTCGATCGCGGAGATTTCGGTGGGAGGAAACGCCAGGGTGTTGTGCGCGGCGAAGCGAATGGCTTCCTCCTGCGGCTTGGCGAAAGTACCGATGAGTTCGCGGTCGCCGGACATGCGGAGCAGAATGCGTACGGCCTGGAAAAAGTCGAACAGGCCGGGACGCTCGCGCAGCGCCACCGCGACTTCGGTGAGCGGATGGGCTTCCGGAATCGCAGCCGTCATGAGAGAATCCTCAAGCCCGCCCGCGGCGGCCATTCCTTCAGCAGTTCTCTTCTCTGCCGCGACTTCGCCGCCAACTGGGTGAAGCTGTTGAGCGAAGCATAGAGCGCCAGAAAATGCTCCAGGACGCTGGCGAAAAGATAGACGCCGCCGCCGACGAACTGGTCCTCGTCCAATTCCATTTCGACCCGGATGCCGCGCGCGAAGGCGATGCCGTTCTCCGAGACGACACGGGCAAAATGCGGCTTGCTTTCCAGGCTGACGATGGCTTCGATCATGCGCTGGGAGAACGGGGATTCGGTGAAATCGTACAGCCGCAAGATCTGCTGCAGCGCGCTGCGCCCGCCCTGCACCATGGAAAGATGGTTCAGCGAGAGATGCGAGATCAACTGCCAGAGGGCCATCCGGTTCGTGGGCGGACGCAGTGGCTGGGTGGGCTTGGTGAGCGCGACGATGCGCTTGATGGGCGCGTTGCCCTCGAGCTCGAAATCGCCCTCCTCGTTGCCCCAGGGCAGCCGCGAGGGCAGGTTACGGTTGGTGCAGGTGGTATGCACCGTGAGGGTGTCGGTCTTGGGTAGAGCGGCTCGCATGGAGCGGTCCACCAGCGCCAGGTAGATGTCCGAACCTTCGTCGTTCAACCGGGCCGACATGCGCCGATTGGCGATCCAGAAGCAGTCCTGGCTGACCTCGGTCTCGTGCCGGTAGGAATAGAAGGGCCGGTAATGAATGATCTGCCGCGACGTGGGATCGATGGTGCTGACCTGGTCGACCGAGAAGACTTCGACGGCCATAGGGCGGCGGATGTCGGGGCGCACCGGGTATTCGTACTTGTGCTGGTCGAACAGAATCGGCTCGGCCGTCTGCGGGAAGAGATTGATGATGGGAACACAGCCCAGGCGGAAAACTTTCGGCGAGACTCCGATCTCGAGCCGCTCGCGCCGGTCTTCGTCCACCGCGCTCGAGAAGAGAAAGACGAATTCCACCTGGTTGGTATACCCGGATTCGAAGATTTCGCCGAGCGGCCGCGGCTTGCCGTCGTCTCCCGGTAGCCCGGTGATGTCCAGGAACAGGAACTTGGCGGGAAGGGTGAAAAATTCCTGCAAGGTCCGGTAGCCCGGGAACGAGCGGTGCGGGTACGGGAGCATCGCATCGCTCTCGGCGAAGCCCGCGGGCCGCAGACAGGAAGCCGGAAGGGTAACGGCCGGCAGCCTGGGGTTACCCGGATCGCGCACCACGATTCGTGTAAGCTTCGAGCAGAACTGCTCGTAGAGAGCATACACCAGGGCGTTCTCGCCGGTCAGGTGAAAACGGAGGCTGCCGATCTCGAGCTTCGGCAGAGGAGCATCCGGGCTGCTCGAAATCGCCAGCCGGATGACGAACGGTTCGGACGCCTTCAGCGACGGCCGCAGGCGGTCGGGCGTTCTCCACTCGGCCGCCGAGATCATCAGTGGCCACAGCGTGAGATCGGAGCAGGTTCGAAATTTGCAAGGGACTCCGCCAACTGCGCGCGAATAGAGCACGGTGTCGCGCGGGATGGGCAACCCGGTAGTGAGCTTGCCGCGCTCCAGGTCGATGCCGAATTCGGCGATCGCCATGGAAGGGATCGGCCGGACCAGGTGCGGGTAAACGATGCCGAGGATGGCCTCGGTAATCTCCGGAAAATCGTCGTCGAGCTTCAGGTGGATGCGGCCGGCCAGAAGCGCGAAGGCCTGCAGCAGCCGCTCCACGTGCGGGTCGCCCGCTTCGTTGGCGGGGTCGAACTGGAGCCGCGAGGCGATCTTCGGATACTTTTCCGCGAACTCCGCGCCCATTTCCCGAAGGAAACTGAGTTCGCGTTCGTAATAGAGGAGCAGTTCATCCCGCATTCTGAACCTCGTACTGCCCGCTGATGAGTTGCAGCACGGTATCGAAGGAGACGTGCTCCGGTTCGGGGTCCATCAGGAGCAGCCCTTCGATGCGGAAACGCAGGGTGCGTGTGCCGGCCGCTTCGGCTTCGATGGGAATGATGCGCGCCTTGGCGATGCGGGGTTCGAACAGCTTGACGGCGTTCTGAAGCTGCCGGATCAGCCGGGACTTGTCGTTCGGCGTAGCGATGCTGAAGCCCGTGAAATCAGGCAGGCCGAACAGGTATACCGAACGGTTGAGCTCTTTGAGCCCTTCATCGGGCGGGACGGCGATGCGCCGCGTATTGAGCAGCCATTCGAGATCGCGGCGGACGGCATCGCGCAGCATGCGCTCCGACTGGATCCGGGTGGGCGGCACCTCCTTGGAGTTGCGCGGATCGAGGTCGATCAGCCGGTCCAGAACCGAAAGGGTTACGGCCGTATCTGTGACGGAATGCGCCATGGGTTCAGATCAGAAGCGCCTGCACGGGGTCGAGGCGGCAGATGCGTTCGAAGATGGTCTGTTTTGCCTTCGCATCGCCCTGGATCTTTTTGCTGTTCTGCACCAGGAACATGAGAGCGCCGGCCACCATTTCGCGGTCTTCCCAGTCTTCCAGCTTGTGGGCTTCGATGGCCGCGGCGATATCGTCGAGCAGGGGCTGGGCAATCGCATCCTTCCCGGCCGCAATGCAGATCTGGGCGAGTTGCAGCTTGCGCTGAAAACGGCCTCGCCCGCTGAGTTGCCGTTCGACTTCGCGCTGGAGAATGGTCACAGCCTTGGAGGCCTGTCCGGAGCGCATGGCTTCCAGCGCGAGAGCGTGCGCGTCGACAAAATTCTTGTGCCAGCCGGGAGTGCGGCCGTTATCCATCACCGGCATGCGCGGGGGCTCGGCCTGCGGAGCGGCGCCGGCGGGCTCGGCAAGGATCTCGCGCAGCCAGTCCTGGGTCTGCGGATTCGCAGCCGGAGTGTCGTCGCTCAGAGTAGCTTCGAGCAGGTGCGGGAGGTCGCGTAGCAGCGTGCGCAGTTCGGAGCGGATAGCGATAGCGATGGCTCGATAGTCGTCGCCCAGGGCGACGCAGGCTTCGACCACGAAGCGCTGCAGGTCGAGCCACGCGCGGCCACACGGCAAGGCCATCATCGATTCGGCCAGTTGCAACAGTTCGATCCACTTGCTTCGAAGGGCCAGCGCCTTGATCTGCTGGCGGAGATCGCTGGGCGGC
The DNA here is from genome assembly GCA_963778675.1 of Bryobacterales bacterium. Lineage (GTDB taxonomy): Bacteria > Acidobacteriota > Terriglobia > Bryobacterales > Bryobacteraceae > CAWCDJ01. Next base: position 958,117 of record CAVZVI010000010.1, on the reverse strand, counting down.
GCGTCGAGAATGGCGGGATCGGTAGAAGCGCGCAGTTCGCCCCACCGCAGCCCGCGCAGCATCAGGTAAGGCGCCGGGCTGAAGGGCTCCTGTTTGCGCAGATAAGCGGCGGCCGCGGCAACACCGGCGATCGCTTCGCGGCGGCCGGCCGGTTCGGCGGTGGAACGAAGCGCGAGCAGCGCTTCCATGCTCGACCCGGAGACATAGCTCACCGGCTGCTGGGATTCGACGCCTTCGGCGCCGGCCGCGGCCACCAGCGCTTCTTCCGGAGCTGGAGGCGCTTCCTCCACGGGGTCGGGCTCCGTTTCGCGCTTCTTCTGGAGCAGGGCGTGGACCACCTGGCGAACTTCGGCGATCACTTCTTTCAGCGGTCCGAACGAAGGCGCCTCGTCCGCGAATTTCTCCTGGCAGACTTGATCCAGGCCCTTGATCGATTCGAGCGCCTCGTCGAGCTGTTTTTCGAAATTGAAGTAGAACGCCTTGGGCGTATCCGTGAACGACTTATCGAACGTCTCCGGGGGAAGTTTCCCTTCCTTCAGCGCTTTGTCGCGGACAGCCTTTTCGTCCTTGCCCTTGGCCTGATCCTCGTAAGGCACCAGCCGGGACTGTTTGTACGCGAGGAAATCGTATCCGTCGCTGGTGAGAGGCAGGTTCCGGATGGCCAGCGGGAGTTTCTTGGGGAGAAAATCCAGCATGATCGCGCGGTCCTCGAGGTCGCCGTCCTCGATTACGGGATAAAGGGTATCCCAGAAGCCGTCAACCAGGCCGGTACAGAGTTCGATGCCCTCGCGGAAGCCGGCGATCCCTTCCTTCTTGACGAGGGCTTCACACAACCAGACCGCTAACTGGAGATCTTTGGATTGGGTGGCGATCGTATCCTGGCTGAGTTTAATCACGAGGCCGTAATCGGCCACCTTCCGCTCGTGCTGCCACGCCCCCTGCGGAAGCTCGTCGTCCTGGCGGCGAGCCTCTTTGACTTTGTCGTAGATCGGAGCCGAGCGCAGACTCGCACCCGATGGATTGTCGCCAGGGATCGGATTGAGGATATCTTTACGCAGCGGCATGGGAAGCGAACTCCAGCGAACGGATCTCCAGGAGCGGCACTTCCTCGCCATCCACGATGAACGTCTTGTGACCTACGGGGAAATCGTGCCCCTCATCGTCCGCAACCCACTCGGTGCCTCGGCCGAGCCAGAGGGAAGGGTCGTCGGACTTCCAGGAGAATGGGTAGATCGCGGGAATGATTACCTGGCCGATGTCGGTTCCCTTGAAGGAAGGGCCGGTCAGGACAAATGCAGGCGTCCAAAGGGTGTCCCGCAACATCCGGGGCGGGTCGATGTTGACGGAGGCGATGTGCTCGAAGGGAATCCACAGGTAGGCTCCGGCGGCGTACACCTCCAGCCGCGGACCGATCTCGGAATCCGCATCGGCAATGGACTCGAACGGCTTTCCGTTCAGTTTGCCCGGCGGAGACTTTGCCGCGGGGGACGTGGGAAACTCCTGTTTCTGAAACATTTCGTGCCGCAGCTTTTCGGCGTGCAGCGCGGAGAAATAGAGGACAGCCCCCATCTCCGCTTCATGACTGGCTTGCGCCAGCACCCCCAGGTGCTTTTCAGCGCGGCTGTACTGGCCGGTAAAGCAGAGCAACTCAAACAAGAACGTGCGTTGAGCCGTGTCGGCTGGGTTGTTGCGGAGAGCGGCGGTTAGCACGCTCTCCGCTTCCCGAACCTTCCCGGCGTCGAGAAGTTCCTTGGCTGTCATTATTCGGTGGGGAGTGGGTCGTCGGCCGCGAATTTCGCGTTCAACAGTTCGAGATCGTAACCCTTACGAATGGCGGCGTCCAGCGTACCGTCGTCCTTCTCCGGAGCGTATGCGATTTCCACGCCCTGGAACGCGAAGGAAACGGATTCGGTGGGGTTCTCATTACTGCCCGACAACTGCACCGAGGTGATCAGCGCATCCTTGATCCAGACGCGGAAATACGGCTGCTGATGATCCGCGACCGGCTTGTCGTAAAGGATATAGACCTTCTTTAGAATGTCCCCGGTGGCGCAGTGGTCGCACAGCAGGGGAGTGGTTTTGTCGAGAACCTTCATGATGGTGAGGTTCGAAAAGTCGGCGCGTCCCGCCTTGGCCTCCTTGCCGGACGCTCCCGCTCCATAAGTCGCGGTCTGGCTTACGCCCCAACTGAAAGACAGGACATCGATACACCCTGTTCTGCTGGTGCTCGGACCTGCGACGCCGTCAATGTACAGATATGCATTTACTGCCACTTCGTTCTCCTCTCTTCTCTCTCTTCCGATTTGTTAAAAGCGAATAGACTGAAACTGAGCCACGAGCGACGCTATTTCGCCGGGGCCGGCAAATCCGCAACAAGCCGCAGCGACACAGTAAGTTCTTCCAACTGGAAGTGCGGTCTGAGAAACGCAACTGCCCGGTATACTCCGGGCTTACCTGGGACCTCCGTAACATCCACGCGCGCTTCACGCAAGGGACAGCGGGCCTTCATCTGAGGCGACGCAGTGTCGTCCGGAATAACGTATCGCGTGATCCAGCGGTTGAGGAAAATCTCCGCGTCGGTACGCGACATGAAGCTGCCGATCTTATCGCGCATCATCGCCTTGAGATAGTGCGCGAATCGGGAGACAGCCATAATATAGGGGATCTGGCACGAGAGCCGCGCATTCGCGTTGGCCGCGTCGGTGTCATAGAGCTTCGGCTTCTGACACGACTGCACACTGAAGAATGCCGCGTAGTCGGTATCCTTGCAATGCACCAGGGGAACAAAGCCGAGGTCGGCCAGTTCCTTCTCGCGGCGGTCCGTGATTGGCACTTCCGTGGGGCACTTCATGGTAACGTCGCCCTCGTCGGTGTAGAAGTTGTGCACGGGCAGGCCGGTAACCAGGCCGCCGCCTTCCACGCCGCGCATGGCCACGCACATGCCATACTGCGAGAAAGAGTTAGTCATGCGGGTAGCGAGAGTGTAAGCCGCGTTCATCCAAAGATACTTGCTGTGATCGCTGCCATCCACATGCTCCTCGTAACTGAACTCTTCCACCGGCTTAGTATCTTTGCCGTAGGGAAGACGCCCCAGAACGCGGGGCAGGGTGAGCGCCGTATAGCGGGAATCTTCCGACTGGCGAAAGCTCTTCCACTTGGCGTACTCGGTGGTGTCGAAAATCTTGGCCAAGTCGCGCGGAGCGTCGAGGCTGGTCCAACTCGGCAGGTTCAACAGGTCCGGGGTCGCGGCCGAAAGGAACGGAGCATGCGCCGCCGCGGCTACGTGGGAAACCTGTTCCAGCAGTTCGAGATCTTCCGGATGCTTGCCGAACTCGTAATCACCGACCAGGGCGCCGAACGGCGAGCCACCGAATACTCCGTACTCCTCTTCGTAGATCTTCTTGAACAGCGCGCTCTGGTCGAATTCCGGCGCACGCTGCATATCCTTCAACAGCTCTTTCTTGTTGCAGTTGAGGATGCGGATCTTGAGCATGGTGCCGGTTTCGCTCTGATCCATCAGGTATTTGACGCCGCGCCAGGTGCCTTCCAGTTTCTGGAACGACGGATGGTGCATGATCTCATTCAGTTGGATGGAGATGAGATGATCGATCTGCGCGATGCGCGCGTTGATCATCATCTCGGCGTCGCGCGCGATGGTCATGGAACCTTCGAGCACCTGCGCGACGAACTCCTTCACCAGGTTCTTACCGCGTTCCCGGGCTGCAGGCTCGACGCCAAAACGGCCCTCGTCCACAAGCTGATCGAGCAGACCTTTTTCCTGAACCTCGCTGGTTGCGGCCGTCGGTTGGGCTTTTTGCGGATCAGCCATTGGACTCGTCTCCCTTTCCCTTCATTTCGCCCTTCAACTTAGCGAGCTTGTCGGCGTTGCCGACCGATTCGAGGAGGGCTTCCTCGAGCTTGTCGTTGCCCTGCAAGGTCCCCCGAAGATCGGATAGCCGGGTGCGCAGGTCCAGCAATTCCTTAAGGGGCTTCACCTGGCGCGCGACGTTCTGGGGTTCGAAATCTTCCATCTTGGTGAACTTCAGGTCCACCTTGAGGTTCGGAGCGTCCGGCTCTTCGCTGAGCTTGTTTTCTACGGTATAGGCAAGGTGCGGCTTCATGCCTTCCAGGACCGTATCGAAATTGTCCGGGTTCACCTCTACGAACTTACGCTCCTTGAGTCTCGAGAGCGGCTGCTCGGGCTGTCCGGTAAAATCGCCCAAAACGCCGACCACGAACGGGAGCTCCTTCAGTTCGATCGCGCCACCGACTTCGACGTCATAAGTGATCTGAACACGTGGCGATCGAACCCGGTCCAGTTTATGTTGTGTGCTCTCTCTTCCCATTCAATTGCCTCCCTGAGAGTTCTCCCGAAACTATATTCCGGCGGAGGACTCTCGTCAAGTTTACTACTGTCTCTGCAGGTTTGCGGGTTGATGCACAAACACCGTGACAGCGGAACCAGGCAATTGTGCGGAAAAGTCCATTACAGTTTAATGCGTTGATTTTCAACAGCCTGCGAACAGGGAAAACAGCTCCCGATGGCTTCCGGCAATGGCCGGATCTGGGTCGCGAAGCAGTACTAGTCGCTCTCAGGAAGCAGTACCGCCCTCTTTGCGCGCCTGGCAAAAAAGAAATAGTCCGCCGGTCACGGTACTGTCCACTTATCGAAAATCCACCATCGGCCGGGGCCGTTCACCCTCCAGATGCCGCCTCCACATGGATTCGAACAAGGATTCGAGGTGCCGGGTGAATCTTCGGCTGTCGAAGAGCGGCGCGGCGAGCCGGTTCGACCGAAGCCGGTTTCGAAGAACTCCCAGGTCGGCTGGATTGCGAGCCATGCGTAGCGCCAGGGACTCATAGCCTGCAAGGGAGTCCGTAACCAGTTCGGGCAACCCCACCGCGCGCAGCAGGCTGCCCGCCACCCGCGACGGGAACGTACTGCCGCTGCAGGTGATCACTGGACATCCACCCCAAAGGGCATCGCTGGCGAGCGTATGCGCGTTATAAGGAAGCGTGTCCAGAAACAGGTCCGCAACGGCGAATCTTGCAAGATGTTCCGGGTTTGGCAGCGTTGGCGCGAACACCAGGCGGCCGGCGGCGCCCGCCAGCCGTCCCTCCCCCTCGCGCTTCAGATTCTCGACCGCGACGCGGTTCGAGGCGAGAATCCAAAGCACGCTCCCCGGCACGGCTTCGAGCAGGCGAATCCAGACGTCGAAGACCTTCGGCGTGAACTTATCCGATGCGTTGAAGCAGCAGAACACAAACCCGGATTCCGGCAATCCGACCTCCCGCCGGGTGGGGATATGTGCCGCGATCCGCCTGGTGGAGTCGTTCGCCTGATAGCAGTCCGGCAAGTGCACGATCTTCTCGGAGTAATTTGCCTGTTGGTCCGCTGGAAGGACAAATGGGTCGGCGATGATGTAATCGACTGCGTCCGTGCCCATTGTTCCCGGATACCCCAGATAGCTGGCCTGGATCGGAGCCGGGCGCAACGCCACGATTCGCGGCCGCGCGTCGCGGGTGTATCCCTTCAAGTCCACCAGAATGTCGACGCCGTCGTTCCGGATTCGCTGCGCGGCTTCGGAATGCGAGGCGGCCTCGAGGTCCACGAAATCGTCGAAGGTTTGCGCCAACTTGCGGCGCATGGGGCTCCCGTCGTCGGCGCCGTAGGAGTAGCCGATTACGCGGAACCTCGCGCGATCGTGGAGCGCAAACAGTTCGGCCGTCAGGTGCGCGGTCGCGTGTTCCTGGAAGTCCGCGGAGAGGTAGCCGAGGGTGATTCGCTCACCCCGCCTCGGGCCCGCCGCCGGATTGGGCAGCCTGGCGGCAGCGGCGTCCAGGTGCTCCGCGGCCCACCGGCGGGCGCACAGGAATTGCTGCCGCGGCGTCGTTTCAAGGGAGAGGAACACAAACGGATTGACCGCCGCCGACTCCGCCTCGACCAGTTCCACGAGTTGTGCCGTGAGCGCATCGACCAGTCCCCAGTCGCACAATGACCGGACCTCCTGCAGCAGTTGCGTGATCGCGTCCGCGTATTGCGGATTTAAGGAAACGGCCGACCGGAAGCACTCGACCGCTTCTTGAAACCGGCCCAGCCGCCGCAGAGCGCTCCCCAGATTGCGATAGGCCTCCGCGTAGCCCGGCGAGAGGTCAAGCGCCTGCCGGTAACAGGCCACCGCGTCTTCTACAAGTCCGGCGATCTGGCAGGCGTTCCCCAGATTATTGTGCGCTTCCGGATAGCCCGGCCGGATCGCGATGGCCCGCCTGTACTGCGCGATCGCTTCCCGGGTCCGCCCTTCTTCCATCAGGATATTGCCAAGATCGTTGAACGCCACCGGGAAAGCGGGATCGGAGGCAACAGCCTTCCTTAGGAACTGGATTGCCACGCCGCGGCCGCCCTGACGGTAGGCGATGATCCCGAGCAGGTGCAGCGCGGGAGCGTGCGTTGGCTCAGCCCCGAGAATTTTGGTGCAGACCGTTCCCGCGTCTTCCCATTGGCCGTTCTTTGCCAGGTCTTCCGCCAGCGCAAAGGCTTCTGCAACAGTTAATGCGCGCGACACCAGCCGAGTATAACCTGCCGGATGGATCTAAAGTAATGGTCGTCCTGGTTGCGAGCTCCTATAACATTCAGTCCTCGATGTACCTCTCAGTTAAGGACATATAGAAAGCATAACGTGATACAATCCATGCCCATGGGAAATTCCGCCGTGAACTCTCTTCGAGCGGGGCTCGCCGGCTCGTTGCTGTCTGTTCTCGCTATTTCAGTTTGTCGCGGCCAAAGCCCCCAGCCGCTCGTCCCCGGAACCGTCGTCACCGGCCAATGCACGGGACACCTGGCGGAACCTGGCTGCGTGATACCCAACCTGTTCGGGCCAAACGGGCTCAGCCTATACCCGAATCCGGGGTTCCCCCATTACGCGCACTTCATCGGGTCGGCACAAACGACCCTTAACCAGACATTGAGCAGTGCGATCGCGACACAGTTGGCGATCTTGCCGATCGTTTCACCTTCCTCAGGGTTCACCTACAAGTACAGTAGCGAGGCGGGCGCTTTCGTTCGAACCACAACCAGTTTCGGTCCGATTTATGCCGAACGCGCCGAAACGATCGGACGCGGCAAGGTGTCTTTCGGCGTCTCGTACCAGCGCTTTCGTTTCAGCAGCATCGACGGGACCGACCTCCATAAGATTCCAGCCGTGTTCTCGCACGTGCCGGATACAGGTCCGGGTGGCGCACCTGAGCCTTACGAGGCTGACGTGATTCAGACCACGAACAACGTCGACTTGAATATGGATCAGACCATGCTGTACGGCACTGTGGGGATAACGGACCGGCTGGACATTTCGGTGGCGGTCCCGCTAGTGTCCGTTAGGATGGGCGTCACTTCAGGTGCAACCATTCTGCGGGTTTCCGGTCCCACGTTCACGGTGCCCAATGTCGGGACATTCCCCAACCCTCACCAGTTTACTTCCGACCCCAACAGCTTGACGGGGTCCTACGCCAGCAGCGGAAGCGCATCGGGGATTGGGGATGTCACAGTGCGGGTCAAAGGGAACATTTGGCAGGGAAAGAACATTGGAATGGCGCTCGGCCTGGACGTGCGTACCCCGACCGGTAATGCCCAGGAGTTGCTGGGGTCCGGCGCGACGGGCATCAAACCTTTCATCGCGATCTCCACGGTGGGCAAACGGATCTCACCACATCTGAACCTGGGGTATCAGTGGAACGGCCAATCGATTCTCGCCGGCAATGTCACCGGGAGCACTGTGTCTGAAGACTCGACCGGCACCGTAGTGATTCAGAACGGTCCTGCAATCAAGCAGAGCCTTCCGTCACAGGTCTTTTATACCCTCGGCGCGGACATAGGGATCACAAAGGGACTGACCTTTGCATTCGACTACCTTGGTCAGGCGCTCTTCAATGCCCCGCGGGTTTTCACCAGTACCTATGTCACCGAGAACGTCCCTGGCGGACCCGGTTCGCAGGTTCTCAGCACGATCAGCGGAGACAGGGATAACGTTGGCCTCAGCAGCGGCGCCACTGGAATCAAGTGCAACCTGTTCGGCAATCTCCTGCTCACCGCGGACGTTCTATTTCGCCTCGATAACAAGGGCTTGCGTCAGAATATCACCCCGCTCGTTGCGCTGTCGTACGCCTTCGGCGGAAAGTAAGCAGGTTAGCGAGTCTCAATCGATCCAATCAGCCAGCCGGACGAGTTGCGGATCAACGTAACTGCAACTCGTTCGGAATGGGTCATGACGGGGCCTACGCGACCCTTATAAATCAAAGTGCGAGTGCAGATTGCCGTAGCCGAGTCGCCGGCTACGGAGGGCTGACTCACTGGCACCAGTTGAAATCTCAGTTCCCTGGCATCATTGAACTGCTGGCGGTATGCTTCGAAGGGAAGTCCGCTCCAGATTTTCTGTAGCGCTTTGATGTCTTTCCGGTTGTACGCCGCCTCGAAGTCCTTCAGCGTCTTCACAACCGCCAGGTCGTCAGCTTGCTTTTTCTGTTCCTTCTCCCTAAGAGCTTGAGCAGCACTTGCCTCCGCCGCCTGGCGATCGAATTCCGCAATTTTGCCGCGCGCAGTGTCCGCATGCTGCCCCGCCGGGAAGTGCGAGAGGTATTCCTGTAACTGTCCCTTATTGGTTGTATCGACCTTATCCCACGCCGCCTGATCAGCCTGGCGCGCCGCGTTCGCCTGCTCCCGCTGGCGTAATTCCGCGGCACGGGTGCGCGCCTGATCCACCAACGGCCCGCCGCCTGGGTGGCTCCTGATGAACGTGTCGAAATCGTCCGGGTTCGTGCTAGCGGCGATACGTGCCCAGTCCTGCGCTTCGACCCGCTTGGGATCCGGTGGCGGAGCCTTCGGTATCTTCGACATGGCCACTCGAGCACGCCCGAGTTGCGTCGTCTTGCCCGAAGCGAACTGCTCGGTCACTTGGACGGGGTTGTACTCGTCCTTGGTGAGTTCGATGGTGTGCGGTCCAGGCTGGACCTCATACCGGAAACCGCCGCTACCGTCGGTGACGCCCACGGTGTGGCTGTCCAGTTTCACGGACGCCCCGCCCGTGGCTCCCGAGATCTCCAGGTACGCGGGGGCGCGCGTCAGAGCGAAAACCACGGGCTTCTCCTCGCCCTTCTTGAGGGAAACCTCCTGCGGAGCGGGAGATTGAAACCCGTCCTTTGCCACGCGAATGGAGTACTTACCGACGTCCAAAGGGATGCGGAGCCTGCCGTGCTCGGTCGTGCGGCGATACAGTTGGTTGTTCAGATAGACCTTGACGCGGTCTTCGCCGGTTTCGACGGTCAGGACGCCGACGTTGCGATCGAGGCTGAGGAATACATTGAGGGCCGGGGCGGGCCGAATGTCCACTACTACGGAACGGCCGCCTACCGCGATTTGGCGGGTGCCCTCCTTCAGGTTGTGAAGCACGGCGGGAGCGCCGTACGAGACGGGCGTCTTTCCGGCTTGAGAGCCGTCTACTTCGATTTCCTCCGCGCCGCAGTTGCAGGCAATGCTGCCGGTGCTTCCGGCGTTGGCGACGACGGTTGCCTGCACGTCTTTGGCGGTGATCGGCTGCACCAGGTCGGGAGGCGATCCCGCGGCGGAAGTCCAATCCGCGTGGAACTCCGCACCGCCGCTCGTGACGCGAAGCGTGTGGCGCCCGGGGGCAATTCCCGAGGCGGTGAACTGCCCGTCGCGCAGGTTGGCCGCGGGGTTGCCGTCGAGATAAACCTGCCCGCTTTCGAAATTCGTATTGACCGAAAGCAGTTGGGAGAGAGGCTCTAGCGCCAGAGCCAGTTGAACCGGCGCCTGCCCGGACGTGACCGTGATCTCTTTCGTGATTGCCTTATATCCATCCTTGGCAACCCGGACCGAATAGGTTCCCGCAACGAGTTTCAACGCGCAGTTCGGGGTCGTGCACTTTTCGTGCCCGATCTCGACAGAAGCACCGGCTACATCCGTCGAGACGCTTATCGGGATCTTCGCCGGACCTCGCAAAAGCGGCGGAACCGTGAAGATCGCGGCGAGTGCGGCGGCAACCGAGCCGGCAATGACCAAAATTCGTTTGCGGTTCGCAGCGATGAGGCCGCGCAGACGCTCGCGCCTCAGTTCTTTTGCCCGCTCTTCCAGGCCACGGATCGTGGCCGCGGCCAGCGCTGCAATTTCGGTATCTTCCCGGTTTGCCGCGGCAATGGCCAAGGCTCGGGTTCGCAAAGGATCGAGATCGGATGCCCGGCCGGCCGCCTTTGCCGATTCATCGATGCTCGCCAGTTCGGCCGCCGCCGCCTCGCGAGCCCGGCGGACTTCCGCAGTCAAGGCGTCGTGCTGAGTCTTAAGCCGCTGCTCGTCGGGGTCGCTTTGGAGCCCGCGTTCCAGTTCGGCAAGGGCGCCGCGCAGGTCTCCCTGTTGTCGAAGTGCCTCTGCCTTGGCCAGGCAATCCGTCACCGCCGCGTCCTTCTTGCGGTCCGAGATGGTGCGCAGCATCGCCTCGGGCGCCGCATAGCCGGGCTGGAGGGACTTGGCTTCGATCACCAGCGTTTCCGCCTGGCGCCAATCCGTCTGTACGACCGATTGGGCATGATCGATGAGCCTGGTCAGAACCAGCTTCCGAAACGCCGGGTCGAACTCGTCCAGTTGGAAGGCCTCTCGCAGGCAGGCCTGGCATTCGGCATACTGGCCCTTGTCGCTGGCCACCTGCGCCTGGGCGAGCAGGTCGCGCGCGCGGGCCTTCTTTTTTTCGACCTCCCGCAAGCGGCTCTCGAGAGCTTGCAGGCGTGCCTCGCCCGGGCGTTCCGAGAGGGCTTGCCGCAATACCTCGCCGGCGGTGGCCAAATCCCCGGTATTCAAGGCTTGTTCGACCTGCCGGGCCCATTGCTCAACGGCTTCGGAGCGTGCACGGTCACGGGCCCGCTGGACGCGTTCGATTTCCGTCCTGAGGCCGGGATATTGGTCGTAGATGGTGAGCAGACTGTTCCACTGCTCGAGGGCCTCGTCCCACCTTTCCTCCCGTTCGCAGCCGCGCGCCGCTTCCACGATGGAATCGGCAAGCCCGAGCTTGTTTCTCAGAAACCGGAGTTCGTCCGTAATACCCGGCTCGCCGGGATATCGGCGGAGGCCTTCTTCCAAAATCAGGGCGCGCCTGGCGAGATCCGGCTCGCCGGCGGCACGCATACGCAGGGCCTCGAGATAGGCTCCTTTCCGCCCCAACTCGGACTTGCGCATGATCTCGCCGAACAACACGTGGTCCGCATACCGCGACAGGTAACGCTCGCAGATTTCCAGCGCCGCGTCGAAATTGCGGTCCGCGGCCTCCTGATGGGCTCGCTCGATATCGGAAAGATGGCGCACCGGATCTGCCGCGGCGGATTGGATCTCCTGGTCGTCCGGGTACTTTTTTGAAATTCGATTGGCTCTTGCCAGCAGTTCTGAAATCTCCCCGGGTGTCTGCGCTTTGACAGCCGCGGCGCCCATCCCCTGTAGTTCCTTGAGGTCGCGAGCGCGCTTGCGGAGGCGTTCCTGTTCCGCGAGTTTCCCTTTCAGCCGCTGCCGCACAGCCAGCAATGGGGGCTCATTGTGAAACTCGGACAGGAACTTCTCGACGAGGCGAAGCGAGTCCTCGAGTCGGTCGTCCTTCTCGAGTTGCTGGCACCGCTGCACTGCCGCGTCGATCGCCTGCTGCCGCTGCCAGGCCGCCTTTTGGGACAGCGCCAATTGCCGTATTTCCCGCAGGGCCGCCGCATCGGGCCAGTTCCGGAGGCCCTGGTCCAGGAGCGTCAGAGCGGCGTCGAAATCCTTTGCGTCCACAAGACGCCGGGCTTCACGCGCATGACTGTCGATAGCCGCGGCGCGCACGCCTGCCCTCGCCTGCCCCGTCAGGTCTAAAAGCTCGGGATCGGCGGCTCTCCCGCCCGGGAACTTCGACAGAAGTTCCAGGGCCTCGTCCTGCCGCCCTGCCTCGACCAGCCGCCGTGCGGTGGCGAGCTCCTGGCGGAAACGGAATTCCGTCAAAGATTCGGTCAGTGTCGGGTCGCCGGGGTATTCTTTGAGTGCCGCCTCGGCCGCGTTGATCGCCTCTTCGTAGCGCTTCCCGCTCCCGAGCTTTCCCGCCTCCTCGATAGCCGCCTGGAGGCCTTGGGCCCGCTGCCATTGTTCTTTGGCAGCCAGAATGGAACCCCTGGCCTCGACGAGGCGGCTTTCTCCCGGCCAGTTCTTCAGCGCGCGTTCCACCAGAGCCAGGCCGCGCTCGAACTCCGAGCGGGCGGCCGCCGTGAGTGCCTCGTCCGCGACCTTGTCGATGGCCTTCGCGCGCCGCCTAGATTCCAGTTCTTCGCGGCCGCGCCTCAAGAGGGAAGCCACTTCCGTGTCGTCAGGGAATCGAGTCGATATGGGTTCAAGCGAACTGATTGCGTCCTCGAACCGTCCGTCGCCGAGCATCACCTGGGCCTCGGCCACTGCGTGGTCCCGGCGCTCCCGCTGTCTCAACGCGTCTTCAGCTTCGGAGAGCAGCGTCTTCGGGACCGTTTCCCCTGGATACTCGGAACATAAGAGACGCAACCGATCCAGTGCTTCGGACCACCTGCCCGCCGACATCAGGCTGCGGCTCTGTGCGGCCGCCGCATCGATCGCTTCCGCGCGCTTGTGCGCCTCCCGTTCGCCCTCCACGCGGTTTCGCAATTCGACCAGCGCGGGCGGTTCGTGGAACTCCCGCAGGGCTTCGCCCGACAGCTTCAGGGCGTTCTCAAATTGACCTTGCCTGGCCAGATCCTCCACGTCGCGGAGGATCTTCTGAAGGGCCTGTTCGCGCTCCCACGCTGTTCGATCGGCCTCTACGCTGTCCCGGAGCTTCACCAGGGAACTCTCGCCGGACCAGGTTTCGAGACCGCGGGTCAGCATTTCCAAGGCGTCTGCGAACTGCTTCCGTGCTGCCAATTCTCCGGCATCTCGCTCCACGCGGGCGATGTCTTCGGCTCGCTTTCGCGCGGTCACTTCGCGCCGCGCGCGCGCCAACAGAGGTTCCCACTCGCTCTCTCCCGGGTAGCTCGTGGTAGCCCTTCGAAGCAGTTGGATGGCTTCCTCGAGGCGTCCCTGGTCCAGCAGGAGGCTCGCCCCGCTTGCCGCGGTGGCAATCGCCTGGCGGCGCAGGTGCTCCGCCTGCCGGCTCTCGATCTGTTTTCGGGCCGCGCTCAGCGATGCCGACTGCAAAGGGAATGCCGCCAGCAGTCTGAGGGCCTCATCGAACCGGTTGTCCATCGCCAGCTGTTCTGCCTGTTCCAGCAGGCGGTTGACAGCCAGTTCCTGCTGCCAGGCAGACTCGGCATTCTCCACGGCCTCCAACTGGCGGATCAGCTTGCCTTCCGCTACGTATGCGACTAGCGCTTCTTCCAGTAGCCGGCGTGCGCGGTCGAACTCCTTCCCGGCCGCGAGCGCCTCGGACTCCTCGATGGCGCGATCGATCGCAAGAGCCCGCTCGCGCGCGCGAAGCGCTTCCCTGGCTCGCACCGAAAGCCTCTCGAGTTCTTGTTCACCCGGGTATTCGCGGATAGCCTGCTCGAGCATCGCGACGGCTTCATCCAGTTGGCCCCTCGAGATCAGCAGGCGTGCCTCGCTGGACGTCCGCATTACGGACTGGCGGCGCTTGTAAGCCTCCCAGCTCTTCCCGATCTCGTTCTGAAGCCTGGTTAACTGGGGGTCGCCGGCATATTCCTCCAGAGCCGTTGCGACGGTGCCGAGAGCTTCCACGAAGTGCTCATCCGACAGAAGTTGTCTCGCGCGGGAGACGGTGTCGATGATCGCCTGTTGCCGCTCCCACACCTGCTTTGCGCCCAGCACTTCTCCGCGCAGACGAAGCAGGGCGCCGTCCTCCTGCCAGGTTTCCAGCCCCTCGTCGAGAATCCGCAGCGCTCCCTCGAAGTCGTGGGCTCCGGTGCGATGGGCAACCGCCTTTCCGATCGACTCAACGGCGCGCGCCCGCTCCTGCTCACGCGCCTCCTGGCGGGCCCGGAAAAGCAGCTCCGAGAGCACCGGTTCGGCAGGGTACCGCGTTAATGCCTGCTGCAGCTTCTGAACTGCTTTCTCTGGTTGCTTGTGTTCGAGTAGGGCCTCGGCCTGCTCCTTGGCCTTACGCACGGCCTCGTTTCGACGCTGCTGGGTCCACTCGGCCTCGAGTTGCTCGAGCAGGGTCAACAGGGCCGGTTCCGAGCTGTACATCTGAAGAGTGCCTTCGACAGCTTCTATGGCTTCGGCAAAGCGTTGCTCGGCGCGGAGCGCTTCGCATTTCGCAAGAACCGCCTGGACCGCCTGTTGCCGCTCCCAGGTTCCTTTGGACGCCATCGTATTGGCCAGCAGCCGGATGAGGGCGGTCTCCCCGGGGAACCTCTTCAGCGATTGATCCAGCAGCCCGAGCACGGCCTCGTACTTGTGACTCTCGGCCAGCGTGCCTGCGTCCTTGACGACGCTCTCGACCGCCAGGGCGCGGGCCCGTGACGCGAGTTCCTTGTTCGCATAGGCGAGAAGGTGAGCGACTTCCTTGTTGTCCGGATAATCGCGCTGAAGGTTCTCCAGGCGGGAAGCCGCCTCATCCAGGCGGTGATCCCTGAGGAGATCCGAGGCGGTCGCCATTTCGTTTTGCAGCCGTTGCTTCCGCTCGTGCGCCGCTTTCTCGTTTTGCACCAGCTCGAGCGCGCGGCGCACTTTCGGCGATTCCGCATCGTCGCCAAGTTCCGTCAGTAGGGCGATGGCATCGTCGTAGGCGGGCACCAGCAAGAGACTTTGCGCCTTCCGGATGGCGTCGTCGATGCGCTGCTCGGCTTGGCGGCGCTCCACCTCCGATTTGACGGCCTTCAGGAACTCCGCCGCTTCGGGATTTTGCGGATCATGGCGCAAGGCCTCCGAAGCTGTCCGGTAGGCAGCCGTCAGGTTCTGGCCCTCGAATTCGCGGCGCGCCTCTGCCAGCAGTTCGGAGGCCTGCCTGGCGTGCTCCGCCAGTCCTTTTGCATGCTCGATTCGAGCCTGGATGTAATCGTTCTCGCGGTCCAGCTTCAAGGCCAATTCAAAGGCTTGAACGGCGTCGGGAAACCGGCGCTTGACCAGGTGGTCCTCGCCGGAACTCAGCAGCGACTCAATCCTCGGCTGCAGGGACCGCTGCCGGATCTGTTTGAGCAATTGTTCCCGAAGGGCACGCGCCGGGCGGTTGCCGGGATCCAGACTGAGCGATTCCTGCAATACGGTCTGCGCGGGATCCAGCTGTTTCTTCTCGAAAAGCTGCTGCGCCTGGGCAAGGAGCGCTGCGGCGCGCTCCCTTCGCAGATCGAGGCGGATCGGTTCGGTGTCGAACTGCACTTCCTTAAGGCTCTGGTAGCGCAGTTCCCGGTCTCGTTGAATGATCTTCGAAACCACCTGCTGCAGCGCTTCGGGGACGTCCGGGGCGAACTCCCTAAGGGGACGAGGATCCTCGAACGTCAGCTTGTACATCATGGTGCGCGCGTCCGGCGCCTCGAACGGATGCCTCCCCGTGATCAGTTCGTAAAAGATTACCCCGTACGCGAAGATGTCGCATAGTGCGTCGAAATCCGCGCCGGCCAGCTGCTCCGGCGCCATGTAGAGCAGGGTGCCGATCAGGTAGCCTTGCTGCGTCAGCCGCGTGGCGTCGCGATCGTTCATCAGCCGCGCGATCCCGAAATCCATGATCTTCACGGTGCCGTCGCGCAACACCATGATATTGGCCGGCTTTACATCCCGGTGAACTACGCCGCTCTTATGGGCACAGTACAACCCTTCGGCCACCTGGGACATGATTGTGCACTTTTCCAGCAGACTCAGCGGCTTTCGCGAGCTGATGATATGGTGCAGATCCTCGCCTTCCAGGTACTCCATGGCGATGAAGGGAACACTCTCGTGGGTGCCATATTCGTAGACTGTGACGAGATTCTCGTGCCGCAGATTGCCGGCAACCATGGCCTCGTTGCGGAAACGCGTAAGGGTGTCCTTGCTGGCCTGCGTCAGGACTTTGATCGCAACAGATCGGTTGACGGTCGGATCGAAGGCGCGGTAAACCAGGCCGAAGCCGCCGCGGCCCAATTCCTCCACGATCTCGTATCTGCCGATTTGTCTTGGCTTCCCCTCTGCCATGATCGAGCACACGGGCCCCTCAGCCCGGGGAACATCGTGAAACGATTATAGTCCAATATGGTACGCCAGGCACATCAAGATAATTGCAAAAACTCAAATAGGCGAACGACTTGCGGTGGTTTTCGACGGCCCGTCATCTTCAGGCTGCGATTTGTCGTATACTCGACTCTATCGTGCAGAATCGAGACTGCGAGGAGGACGGCGTCCGTCGGTTTCCGCATCCTGCCCTGGACGAAGAGATCAACCGGAACTTCATCCGATCGGAAATCGAGGGCGGAGTTTACCTGGAGCGTCTTCCCCCGGGAACGGAGTTGGAGGTCCGCACCGAGAACCGTTCTTATCGAATCCGATATTGCGGGGACGGAAGGGTTCTGATCTCCGGTCATCCGGTGTTTTGTCCCGAGCCCGTTCTGGTGAAACTTCATGGTTCGACCTGGGGAGGCGCGGTGATGCGTTCTGCATACATCGGAAGGGGGATGCACCTGGAATTCCGCCACCCCGAACATCAAGTCATCGTCACCTCGGCCGTACTGGATATACGGGATAAGGCCTGCGCATAGTCATCCGGGAGACCTGCGCACCCGTCGAATCTGGACAACCTCTACTGCCGGTTGTTCCCTCGATCCGCACACAGAGCCGCGTGTTATCCACGCTGTTGTGTTTGAGATGCGCGCGTCTGATTTTCAACTGGCAAATCAGGACGCATTCGAATACAATCAGCCAATCACCGGGAACGCCATCTTCGCGATCTTGGTCGGAAATCCAATGCTGCGATTTTTCGGGAAGATGAGTGCGGCGCATGGCAGATTTTGGCTTTATGCGCTTGCTTTTCCCTGCGCGTTCGCGCTGGATACGGTAACGTCGCTTGCGATTGCCGATTGGCTAATCGAAATGATCCTGGTCTGGATCGCGTCCGTTTGGGGAGATCCGCAGGAAGTTGGGCTTGTGGCAGCCGTTGGCTCCGCAACCGTGATTGCTGGATTGTGGTCATCGCCCGCTGACGTACCCCTCTGGATGGGGATACTAAACCGGTTTGTCGCGATTGCAGTGATGTGGACGATGGTCTACGTTGCTAACGGGCGACATGCGGCCGAACAGGCGCAGCCGAAGAGCGCGCCGCGCTCAAGGCTACTGCCGGACCTGTTGCCGATATGCGCTTCCTGCAAGGCAATCAGGAGCGAATCCGGGGAATGGTTTCCGCTGGAGTATTACATCTCAGCCAACGCCGGGGTGCGCTTCACACACGGACTGTGCCCGCCATGCGCCGCGAAATACGGCGAAGGCTTGCGGACCGCTCCGTGAAACGTACCAATCCCGGATATGCTGCGTCGACGACCGGCCCTCGAGTTTGAGTACAATACCCCGAGACTCCGGCAACGAGTTGCACCCTTGCGGCAGAAGAAGGATCCCGGTCCGGAGTCAAGCAACAATCAGCCGGGCCTCTTCGGAGGGGATAGGAACCTGTGAAACGGAACAACATTTTGATCGTGACGAGCATCCTCGGCGCGCTGCTTCTGCTGGCGCAGCCGGGCCCATCGCAGCAGCCGCCCGCGGCCACGTCCCGAGCCGCGGCGGGACGCGGCGGCGGTTTCGCGCGCGGCGGGGAGCCATTCAACTACTCGGATAACGCGGGATGGGTTTCGTTGTTCGACGGCGATACGTTGAACGGCTGGTCTGGAGATACGAGGTATTGGGGCATCAAGGATGGCGCGATTTATGTGGAGCCAACCTGTGAGAAGCCGACGGGCACCATCTACCTGGTTTGGCAGGGCGGCGACCTTGCGAACTTTATGCTGAAGTTCGAGTCGAAGGGGACTGCCAGCGTCAACGGTGGCGTTCAGTTCCGGAGCTACATGACCGCCGACAACAATGTCGATATCAAGTACCCGGGCCGTGGAGGCGGCGGTTTTCTGGCGACCGCAGGACGCGGGCCCGGCATGTTCGGCGGCAGGAGCGGCAGAGGAGGCGGGCGCGGTCCCGGCGCGGGGCGCGGTCCGCAGTGCGCCAATCCCGGCACTCCTCCCAGTGCCGAGGAGCGGGCCAAGTTCGACATGGCCGGTCCACAGTTCGATTTCGACGCCAACAACCGGTATTCCGGCCAATATTACGAGCAGGCTTCGAGCCGCGGGATCGCCGCCCCTCCGGGCTCAATCGTTCTGGCCGAACCCGGGAAGCGGATCGTCATGTCTACCATTGCCGATAAAGCAACGCTCGATTCGTGGTTCAAGAAAGACGATTACAACCAGTTTCTGCTCATCGCCAACGGAAATGTGAGTTCGATGTTCATGAACGGCCACCTGATCTCGGTCTTCATCGACGACGATCCGGCCTACTTCCGGCGGAGCGGCAAACTCGGCCTGGAGGTCGAGGGCCTGGGCGCATACTACACGCGGAATATCTTCCTCAAGAGGATGTGAATGGTGGGCGGTCGCAGGCTCGAACTGCGGACCTCCTGCTTGTAAGTTGTCATGGCGAGGTGAGCGTGTCTGCTCTCCGTTGATCCCCGATGCCCGCAAGCCTCTGGATTCTCAGAGGTTTGCGGGCTTGTCGAGCCAATAATTGGCAATACTGCACATCCGCGGGCACGGGCGAGGAAAGCTGCATCTAGCTCGCAAGCGTCCGGGGTTACGTCACAATCCAGGTCACAAAGCAACGTGATGGGGGCCTTCCCTGAAAGGGGTGGGTGGTTGGCCTCTTTTTGAAATTGAGTCGGGATTCGAGATCCAGAAATGGGCCGGTGAATTGAGCTCAAAATTTCTGGGGCGCTCTGGGACGGACGCCACACCTAGCGTTCCCCTTTCATGAATTTCTGCCCGGTCCGAATACAAGTGAGGAGAAAGGGGGCCGGACGCCGGTACTTGCGGAACCCTACTCTCGCCGAAAGTTTTGAAATGACGCGATGTCAGCAGCGAGGGTTTGTCGCACAGAATCGGAAACGGGAACATTCTCCCGCTCTTCGTAGGCTTTGATCCGCTCTGTTAGCCGTTCCAGCTTGGCTGTTTCCGCTTGCCTGTCGTGATTGGGACGTGATGCAGCGGCTTTGCAACGTCGGAATTCACGATCCCATTGGCGAAGTAGGTTTTGGTATTCCTGCGGCAATCGGCTAGACGCAGCTTGCCTGCGGTCCAACGCGCGATTCATTCGTCGTTCTGAATTGCGCAGCACCTTTTTGGCTGCAGCCAAGTCGGCCTTCCGTTCTGATAGTACGGCCGCCGAGCGATGAACGTTAAGGCTCGATTTGTAAAAAGCCACCTGAGCGTCGAGAGCAATCAGAAGCTTTTCTTCAGCGCCAGTGGGATAGGGCGGTCCGCTCCGTGGAAGCTGCCGATAAAACGCATTGAACGCCTCGGCATAGTCAAGGCGGAATCCCAATAAGGCAGTTGTGAGCGGAACGAGTGCCGCTAAATCCAACCGGACCTCGTTGCGGCGGGTGCGGAACACAACCTCGCCGGCATCGTTTGAGTACAACTGTCCATGAATCAACGCATTGCGCCTCTCACCGATCTCCTTCATGCGAATGATGTTCTTCTCGATCTCCGCTGTGTCGATGGAGTGTAGGCACCCGATCGCAAGAACGAGTCTCTTGTACAAATCAAGCTTCTCCGTCAGCGTCCTTTCAAGCGTGGGCTTTGCACTATGAAATCCGCGGAGTTCGGGCCGGAGAAGCAACACCTCGCAGTACGCCGCAATCGTCTCCTCGACTCGCGCAAACAGAAGCGTGATGCGCCCGACTTCCCTCAGTTCGTCATCGCTTGCGGCCCAGTTCGGCGTGGCCTTGGATGCCGCAACAGCCGCAGTCAGATTCGCGATTCTGACCTTCAGCCAATCGGTCTTTTCGTCCATACGGGTCAACGAGATTTTACCGCGGAAATCTCCCCACAAACGCGGTGGCTGAGATCAGTCGCGGGCGCACGTTGCGGCGGGGAAAGGGGGAATGGTGGCCGAAGCCGACGGATGCGTTTGCCGCGGTCCCGGTGGTTAATCGACGATGACGACCAGTACTTCGGGCTTGACGATTCGAGGCTAAAATTGTGGCTGAAGCGGCCCGAAAGGAGCCGTTCGTTCCCGTGCGATTAGCTAACCTCAAACACGAAGCCTACGCGGTCGCCCGAGCCGCCGGGTACTCCCAGACCCAATCGGCCAAGAGGGCTGGTTTTCCAAGGACTTCCGCGCCAAACGCTGGATTCAGGCTTGAGCGTTTGGAGGCCATCCAGGCCCGTGTGGCCGAGCTCCGCGCCGGAGAGAGGGGGGACGACCCAGAAACCGCCACTCGGCCATAAATAATCTCCAACCTTGTCGAGATCGTCCGCATCGGCGTTCATCCCGACACGCGGGACCTCGGGAACGCCAACCGCGCGTTGGAGACGCTGGCAAGACCCTGCGGCTTCCTCGTAGACCGCAAGGTCGTGGATTCGCGGAGGATTGACCTCGGCAGCCTGACGGCCGAGCAACTGCGAGCCAAGCTGGAGGCTGACCTCGCTCAGTTGGAACCCGGAGTGCGTGCGCGGATCGAAGCCTTCACAGTGGACCCCGAAGAAGGTGGAAAACGTGCGAATGGCAGCAAAGCGTACAGTGCTCGACAGGCTGGAAAGCGGTCTAATGGGCAGGACAGCGATCGAAACTCAGCCCGCAGTGGAGAAGGTAAATTGAGCGGTTACGTCGCAATCCACGTCACAAACACTCCCTCCATACTCCCCCTCCGGGCTCTTGATCAATTGCGGGGGCAGACTATGATCCCAGATTGGTAAAACAATCTTGGGAGATAACGTTTTGACCGATTCTGAGATCGATTTGGGCCTGCCCCAATACGAGATTACCGCGAAGACTCGAAACGGCGGCACGATTACGATATCGGCCCGGTATACCGGGCCGATATCGTGCCCGCCAGGACCATCCGCCCGTCTGCCCCAAGATCCTGGGCATCGACGAGCACTTCTTCACCCGCCGCAAAGGCTACGCCACCACCCTCTGCGACCTGAAGAATCACCGGATCTACGATGTCGTTCTCGGCCGTTCCGAAGCGGCCCTGGAGTCCTATTTCCTGCGGCTTGAGGGTAAAGGGCAGGTGCGGATCGTGTGCATGGACCTGGCGGTGGTCTACCGCTCGATCGTCAGAAAGCATTTTCCCAAGGCGGTCATCGTGGCCGACCGTTTTCACGTCATCCGGCTGGTCAATCATCACTTCCTGGCCTGCTGGAGAGACATCGATCCGGCGGGCGCCAAGAACCGCGGCTTGCTATCGCTGATGCGGCGCCATCGCCACCACCTCAAACCGGAACAGAAACTCCGGCTCATGGCCTACTTGGCCGACCGGCCGGCCCTCAACGTCATCTATCGTTTCAAACAGCGGCTCTGCTATCTGCTGCTGAAGAAACACAAAAGCAAACGGCAGTGCCAAAAGCTGATTCCCCGGTTTCTGCGCGCGATCGTCGAATTGCGCCAATCCGGACTGATGCCTCTTGTCGCCTTGGGCGATACGCTCCACTCCTGGTCGGAGGAGATCGTGCGCATGTGGCGGTTCACGCGATCCAACGGAATCACGGAAGGGTTTCACAACAAAATGGAAACGATCAGCAGGCAGGCGTATGGCTTCCGCAACTTCGAAAACTACCGTCACCGAGTCCAGGTGTTATGTTCTTAAATGTCCTGGGATTTCGGGGCGGGTCCCCCGTTGTTGGCGTAGAGCCGAGCCGTAGAGCCGTAGAGCCCCCCTTGATGTGAATGGTGGGCGGTCGCAGGCTCGAACTGCGGACCTCCTGCTTGTAAGGCAGGCGCTCTAACCGGCTGAGCTAACCGCCCACTCCGTACGGTCTTCTCTATTCTACCCGCCTGCCGGTCCTGGTCCAAATCAAAGGGCCTCTTCCACCTGGTCGGGAAGCGGACCGGTCATGTCGCGCAGCTTTTCGAACAGCGCATCGTATAGCTCCGCGTAAGCCTCGATCGAAGGATCGCTCTTCCGCGCTTGCGCGAACGTGCGCCGCATCTGGCGCACCGCTACCAGCAGGAGCTTCAATTCGTCTTCGTTGAAACCGAACGCCTTCGCCATAAGAGAATCCATAACACGCCTGCGGCCAGCGCGCCCCCGCACAAAACGTGGGCTACCCGCATCTCCACGCCCCCGTCCCAGGTGATGTCCACCGTGCAGGGGCCGCTGCAAAGCGGTTCCACCACCATCTGTCCCAGTTTATCCTTCCATACGCGCCGGGGCTGGCCGTTCACCCGCGCATGCCATCCCTGGTCCCAGGTGACCTGTACGGAAAGCAGGTATTCCGGCCGCAGGTCGGCACTGACAGAGGCGCTGCTCTGGCTGGTCCAGTGGAACCTGGCGGGCGGCAGAGAGGGGTTGTCGAGCGCGGCGAGATATGGCGCCAGCGACCGCGGATCATAAGCCGGGGGCGTGACCTTCGGAAGGTCGGTGGCGCGAACGGCGTGCGCCAGGGAGCCGCTCGAACCAGGCACGGCGTAGACGACGTCACCGCCTTCACGCCACAACTCGGGTAGGCCTTCCAGTTTGGCCGGGTGGTTGTAAGGATGATAGGCTTCGCGGCTCTCGGGACCGCCGCCGATTACGGCGTCGCAGCCGAAAGCCTTCAGCCAGTCGAGCGCGACCTTCTGCCGGTCGCCGTAGTAGATCTGGAAGATAACGTCCCGCAGCAACACGTTGCGCATGCCATTGTCGAACCCGCCGGTGAGCATCGGTGTGTCGCTGAACGCGTTCATCCAGAAGCCGATCGTGCCGGGCGCAAAGACGCGCCGGCCGGGCATGTGTCCGCCCAGCCAGCGGGAGACACGATACTCCACGGTGGATTCGATGGGCATGGGCTGCTCCATCCGGCGGGCCATGCGGCGTTCGTGCACAAACAGCGGAATCGCCAGCACGGCCGCCGCGCAGGCAACCGCCGCCGCGGCCCGCGGGCGCAAGGGAATCGAGAACGCCGCAGCGAGCCAGAACGCAAGGTCCATCTCCAGGTGATAGCGTTCCGGTTGCGGCACCAGGGCGAAATGAAACCAATAGGCAGGCAGCGCAACGGCCGCGGTCGCGCTTAAGAACAGAATGCCGAAGCGAACCTGTCCCGCCCACTTCGCGCGCCGCATGGCCCAGGCCAGCAGGACCAGGCCGGCTACGAGGACAGTGGCATAGATCGCCTGGCCGAGCCCGGGTTCGAACCTCCCTCCCACCAGCGGGGCATTGGCGCGAATCGTGGCGATCGTCGAAGGCGACAGCCATGGCATGGCGATGGCGTAGGCCCAGCAGCCCAGCGCGGCGGCGGCCATCCACGAGCGGTCCCATCGCGCCAGCAGGTAGGCCGCGACCATCAGGGCCAGTGCGAACGAGCCCAGCCAGTTGCTGAGAGCTACCGCGGCCAGCGCCAGAGCTGCGCCAAGGTAGCACGAGGGCTTGCGCTTCTCGAGCGCCAGGTGCAGCATGCCGATGGCTACCGGCAGCAGCAGCAGAGCGAGCAGGTGCGGACCCTCGCCGTAGCGCACCAGGGTCACCAGACGGCGCGGGCCGAACCAGCCCCCGGTATCGGCGCGGATCCCCGGCACCAGAAAACAGGCAGGCGACACCAGCGAGTATCCCAGCGCAGCCGTGAAGGCTGCCGCGCGGCCCGCCCCCAGTCGCACAGCCGCCCAGAACAATGCGGCCGGACCGAGCGCATACACCGTCGCGGTGACCGCGTGGTAGGCCAGCCCCGGCGAGAGCCGGCCGGCCGCGGCCGTGAGCGCCACGATCCAATGCAGCAGGGGCGGATAGGTATCGGGGTACGGAATACCTCCGTACCACAGCGGGAACCAGCCGAGGTGCGGAAAATGATCGCGAATATATCGCGCCAGACCGATGAAAGCCCCTTCGATTGAGCCCATCTCCCGCGAGTAATCGATCACGAACAGGCGCGAGGTGAGGACGGCATTCAGTGCGGCGAGGGCTGCCGCGGCCGCCGCCGTCTTCAGCCCCTCAGAGCGCATAGACACGGGCCGCAGTGCCGCCCAGCAGCTCTTCTCGGGTCTCGACCGCCTGCGCGCCGATCGCCTGCGTAAACGCGGCCAGCGCGGCCTTCCACGAGTGCTCGGGCAGCGAGGCCGGCCAATCGCTGCCGAACATCAGCCGGCCGGGTCCGAAGACCTTGAGCGCGTGCTGCACGTAGGGGGCCGGCGATGGCGCAATCCGTGTGAGGCCGCTCAGCTTGCAGAACACGTTTGGAAACTGTGCCGCTTCCGCGAGATCGTGCGGCCAGCGGCCGGAAAACGGCGCGGCCACGTGATCGAGCACGATGCGCAGCCCGGGAAACCGCTCGGCGATGCGCGGGACCAGCGCCAGGCCGGAGACGAGGTCGAGGGCGATGCCGCGGCGTTCCAGTTCGGCCAAATCCACGGGCAGCTCGCCGCCGGCCGGTTCACAGCAGATTCCGCGAAATTTGGGCTGCCGCTGATATTCGTCAAGATCGCGGCGATCAATCCGAGAGGTGCGGACAACCACGGCCTTCACGAACTCCTGCGCAGGCCAACAGGCCGGTCCCACCAGGATCCCCGCCTCAAAGCGGTTGCGCTTCAGAATGGATTCCAGGTGGTCGAGCGGATACCGCTCGGAAAAAGAGTGGTGGGAATCGATTCGCAATCAGAAGATAAAGCTGAGCCCGCCGCGGAAGCTGCGCGGCGTCTGCACCAGGATCGCTTGCTGCCCGTTGCTCATGAACAGGGGCAGGTAACCCTGCGCCAGCAGGTTGCGCAGGTCCGCGGTTGCTTCCATTCTCCAGGGGAGTAGGGAGATTCTCGGAATCGGCTGGCGCACGAAGATGTTCAGGCCCGGGATGGGGCGGATGCTCTGCGTGCTATACATATTCCCTGGCATGGCCCAGCCGCGTTCCGGCGTGTACTGGTAGCTGGCGATCATGCGAGTGCCCGTCCACGGCGATGTCGCCGCGATCCGCAGCGTGGCGGCGTGTTTGCGGCCGGCGCGAATCATCGACCGCAGCTCGTCCGGGCTGCTGCTTACCAGTTCCCGTTGATCCACGGTCAACGCGCCCATCGAGCCGAAGCTCAACGTTGCGCTGACGTGGTCGCCGATGTCCTGGGTGACATTGGCCGAATATCCGCTGCTTTGATAATTTCCCGCATCGAAAATCGAATTGCCGGAGAACAGGTCGGGCAGCAGGTCTCCTTCGCTATAGAGCCCCGGAGGCGCCACCATCGAGATCGCCGCGTTCGTCACGGCCTCGTGATACGCCGACACGCCGAAGACTCGGGACCCCACCTTCTGGGAATAGGCTACCTCATACTCTTCGCCGCGCTGGATCTTGGGATGCGCGGCGCGCAA
Organism: Bryobacterales bacterium; assembly: GCA_963778675.1. GTDB lineage: Bacteria > Acidobacteriota > Terriglobia > Bryobacterales > Bryobacteraceae > CAWCDJ01. Next base: position 932,663 of record CAVZVI010000010.1, on the reverse strand, counting down.
CGAGATGCGCGGGAACATCGCCAGCGTACTGAGATCGCGTTGCAGGTCCGAATCCTGCGAGTCGCCCCCGAGATCCGGCCGGGCGTTGCCCGACGTGTAGGTGAACTCGAGGTGCCCGTCCTTACCCACGTCGTAGGTCAGCCGGGCATACGGACTGAAGTAGTTGAGGTGATCCAGGAAGGTCACGCTGTCCATCGTGAAGCCGTACCGGAACGAAACGTTGTCGCTGATCTGGGTGCTGTCGTCGAACGAAGCCGACATGGTGCGCAGCATCGGCAGCGCCGTTTCGCTTCCGCCCAGCGCGAGCCCAAGCCGCTCGGGCAGGTAGAGCTGACGCATGGTGAGCGAGACTTCCGGCGATCCACCGGCAATATTCCGGCTGTAGCTGGTGCGGAAAGCGGCGCTCGGGACGCCCGTCTGCGAACCGTAGCCCACGTTGCCGCTCACCTGGAGCGTGTTGTTGCCGTAGAGGGAGGTCGCCAGGGCGAAAGCCGTCCCCAGATCGGCTTCATTGCCGACACTCGAAACCAAGGCCCCGTCTCCCGCTGAAACCCGGAGGATCCCGCGCGTTTGGGAGAACGTCGCAGGGCGCTCGGTCTTGACGTCGGCCAATTTGCGCGCTTCGGCGAACCGCAGAACCGGCCTGGTGGCCTCTGCACTGCGCAGCACCCACTTCCAGTCGTCGGTCATCAGATTGCCGTTCTCAATCGGCGGATAGGCGAGTTGGATGGAGCTGAAGAGCCCGGTGAGACTAACGTTCAGCACACTGCGCATTCCGGGCTGAACAAGGATGTTCTTCTTGAAGGCGGGAACGAACGTCGCCAGAGTGATGCGAACCGAATACAGATCCGGGAACAAGCCGGGGAACCGGAACTCACCCTTCTCGTCGGTCAGGACCCTTTTGAAGATGCGGTCCTGGCGGTTCAGCAGCAGGACGGTCGCGCCCATCTGCGGAACGCCGCCGCCATCGCTGACCACGCCGGCAATCGCGCCGAGAAGTTTGACGGGAGCCGCGGCCTGCGAGAGTTGCGGTGTCGCAAGACACGCCACCCCCATGACCAGCGAAGCAATCGTCTTGTGCGTCTTCGGCTTCAACATCCGACGCTCATTCTGAGTCTCGGGACGCAGCCCGCTATCCGTTAGGTTACCGTAAAGTCGGCCGTGGGTGTGAGCACCTGATTACGCACCTTGTCGGTGACTTTTAGCCTGAGCGTGTACTGCCCAGGAGGTAAACTATTCAAATTAAAGTACTTTTGTATCGTTACCTGGCTTCCGGAGGCATCCGGGAGCTGGGACATGTCTTCTGTTAAATCAGCGATCTTCTCGTTGGTGCCCTTCTTGAGAACCTCGAATTCCACCAGGCCCACCGGCTTATGGGTGATTTCATCAGCACTGAGGTTGTAGAGCTTAAGATAAATCCCCATCTTCTCGTCGCGCTTGAAAACCTCTCCCACGCGCGGCCGGACCTTGGAACCGCCGATCACGAACTGGCCCGTGCCGATGCTGCGGGCCGGCACCTTTTCCAATTCATCGGCCAGGATGAGCGTGCTCTGTCCGATCTTGTCCGGGTCGAGGCGCGGCACGTGAATCGCGACCTCGTAGTTATTCATGTTGCCCGCGACGACGTCCTTCGCCACCACGTTCAAACGGTACGTGCCCGGAGGAAGCGGCACGGCTTTTTGGTACACGCTCCGCTGGCGGGCATAAGCCTGCAACATTTCGGTGGGGGCATCCACCGTGACGGTATCCTCGAAGGGGCTGACCGCCCTGCGTCGCGTCATCGTCGTAATGCGGCCGAAAATATTCACGACGGCCTTCTGCACACCGTCCTTGGATTGGAACTGCAGGTCCTTGTTGTGGAACTGGACGGTAATGTACGTCATCACGGTCGCATCAGTGACCGGGACGTAATCAACCCGAACGTCCATCGGCAGAATGTTGTAGCTGATGTGGGAATCGACGGCCGCTTCGAGATCCTTGAACTTGATCGCCGGCGGACGCTGCAGTTTGGCGAACTGCTCGATGCGGTTGAACTCGTTCATGCTCTCGGTCTGGCCGCCCAGGGGAGCGCCCAGATGCGTGCCGTCAGTGTTGTTGAATCGCGCCGTTTTATCCGAGAGACCCATCTGCTCCATCATCGTCAGACCGGCGCCGGGGACGTAAAGCAGTGCGTCCTTCTCCGAGGGATCGCTGGTCATCCGATATTCGCCCGACATCGTCGGGTCGACGAATTCGATGACGATGTTGGTGCCGATGTCTTCGATGTAGCGGTAGCGCCACTGTTCGAAAGGAAACGTGGAGGTCTCGCCGCCGCCTTCCTCGGGAGGCCGCTCGTAGCTGCCGCCGGACGGATGGGATTCGATTTCGTCCGGAGGACCGAAAGTGATATAAATGCGGCCGCGGTCGGTTTTCCACCCGGGAATGCCGGAAGCAAAGTGCTCGTTGGCGTACGCGATGCGGCGGTAGTGTTCTTCCTTATACTCGTTCTCGACGGTATCGGGTGTCGGATCGCGCCGCAGCCAGAACTGCTCGATGAACTGCTCGCGCTCTTCGTCGGTCTGCAGCTTCTTAAAAGCCGCCCGTTCTTCATCGGTGATGATGTACGCAACGTCCTCGTTCAGCCACTTCCGGTATGGTGTCTCGAGCTCTTTGCGAAGTTTGGCCTCGCGTTTCTTGCGCTCTTTCTCGGTCAGGGGTTTGGCGACGGTTTCGCGCTGTTGGGCTTTCTTGGGCTGGTCGCTCTTCTGGTCCGCGGCAAAGACGCAGAGGGCCAGGAAGAGAGACACGCAGGAAATCGAAAGGCGCGTAGCATTCATACGGCACACCGTTTCCGGGACAGGGCTGATCGGCTGTATTCCATTGTAGATCCGGGGTTTCGCGGGGTCAATGCGTGAATCGAAGCCACAGGTGTGAACCGTGGCGTACAAAACGCAACCGGGCTTGAATTTTCGCAGCAGTTGCGAAATTCGTTGCTGTCCTCGTTTTGCCTTTTTCCGAAAGCAAAAGGCCCCGGCGGTGAAACCGGGGCCTTTCGCAGAATAAACCGGGCGACTTCCTACTCTCCCACACAGTTGCCTGTGCAGTACCATCGGGGCTGAGGAGCTTAACTACCGTGTTCGGGAAGGGAACGGGTGGGTCCTCCTCGCTAAGGTCACCCAGAAGGGGTTTTGAGCTGAATATTGACGGGCCGGCGGAAAGCGGAAAGCAGCGCACAGGTTGTGTGTGCAGTAGTATTTTATGGTCAAGCCGAACGGGCAATTAGTAACGGTAAGCTCAACGTGTTGCCACGCTTACACATCCGTCCTATCAAACTGGTCGTCTTCCAGTGCCCTTGTTAGCTTACGCTTGGGAGATCTCATCTTGGGGAAGGTTTCACGCTTATATGCATTCAGCGTTTATCCTGACCGAACTTCGCTACCCAGCGATGCCCCTGGCGGGACAACTGGATCACAAGAGGTTCGTCCACCCCGGTCCTCTCGTACTAAGGGCAGGCCCCCTCAAATCTCCTACGCCCACCACAGATAGGGACCGAACTGTCTCGCGACGTTCTGAACCCAGCTCACGTACCGCTTTAATAGGCGAACAGCCTAACCCTTGGGAGCTTCTACACCCCCAGGATGCGATGAGCCGACATCGAGGTGCCAAACCGGAGCGTCGATGTGAACTCTTGACTCCGATCAGCCTGTTATCCCCGGCGTACCTTTTATCCGTTGAGCGATGGCCCTTCCATACAGAACCACCGGATCACTAAAGCCTACTTTCGTATCTGCTCGACTTGTTGGTCTCGCAGTTAACCTGGTTTATGCTTTTGCACTCGTCGGCGGATTTCCAAGCCGCCTGAACCAAGCTTCGCGCGCCTCCGTTACCGTTTAGGAGGCGACCGCCCCAGTCAAACTACCCGCCTTCCACTGTCCCTCACCCGGATTACGGGTGGAGGTTAGAACCACAGAACGATCAGGGTGGTATCTCACCGTTGGCTCCTCCGAGTCCGAGAACCCGGATTCAAAGCCTCCCACCTATCCTGCGCAGATCGCCCCATAGTTCCATGAAAGGGTATAGTAAAGGTGCACGGGGTCTTTCCGTCTAGTGGCGGGCACCCGGCGTCTTCACCGGGACCACAAGTTCGCCGGGCGGCAGGTTAAGACAGTTCTCAGATCGTTACGCCATTCGTGCAGGTCGGAACTTACCCGACAAGGAATTTCGCTACCTTAGGACCGTTATAGTTACGGCCGCCGTTCACCGGGGCTTCAGTTCAAAGCTTCGCCTTGCGCTGACCTCTCCCTTTAACCTTCCGGCACCGGGCAGGCGTCAGCCCCTATACGTCGTTTTCGACTTTGCAGAGACCTGTGTTTTTGTTAAACAGTCGCCTGAGACTATTCACTGCGGCCCACGTCTTAGGTGGGCACTCCTTCTCCCGAAGTTACGGAGCTAATGTGCCTAGTTCCTGAACCTACCATCACCCGAGCGCCTTAGAATATTCTTCTCGTCCACCTGTGTCGGTTTGTGGTACGGATACCTTGCTTCTCCTTAGAGGCTTTTCCTGGCGGACGACCCGGCGGATTTGCCTTTCCGGATCTCCCTTCACCCTGGATTGAAACCATTGCGCACCAGAGCTTACGGTCCGCGTCCCCCCTTCGGTCTTGATCGAAACAAGGTAGTGCAGGAATGTTAACCTGCTGTCCATCCGCTACGCCTTTCGGCCTCGCGTTAGGCTCCGACTAACCCTGAGCGGATTAACCTTTCTCAGGAATCCTTAGACTTACGGCGACCAGGGTTCGCACCTGGTTTCTCGCTACTTATGCTGGCAGAGTCACTTCCCAACGCTCCAACCCTTCTTTCGATAGATCTTCACAGCTGTTGAGAACGCTCTCCTACCATCTGTTTTTCCGGAGAAAAACAAATCCGTAACTTCGGTACCATGCTTGAGCCCCGTTATATTGTCGGCACCGAGCCGCTCGACCAGTGAGCTATTACGCTTTCTTTAAAGGATGGCTGCTTCTAAGCCAACCTCCTGGCTGTCTGAGCGTCCCGACTTCCTTTCCCACTGAGCATGGATTTGGGGACCTTAGTTGACGGTCTGGGCTGTTTCCCTTTCGACAATGAAGCTTAGCCCCCACTGTCTGACTCCCTCGCTACACATTCACGGCATTCGCAGTTTGGTTGGATTCGGTAACCTGGGAAGGCCCCTAGTCCAATCAGTTCTCTACCACCGCGACGGACCACGAGAGGCTAGCCCTAAAGCTATTTCGGAGAGAACGAGCTATCACGGAATTTGATTAGCCTTTCACCCCTACCCTCAGCTCATCCAAGCTGTTTTCAACCAACACTGGTTCGGACCTCCAGCCGCTGTTACACGGCCTTCATCCTGGCCAAGGGTAGATCATCCCGCTTCGCGTCTATTCCCAGCGACTCCATCGCCCTGTTCAGACTCGCTTTCGCTTCGGCTCGCTTTCGCTTAACCTTGCCACTGAGAATAACTAGCCAGCTCATTATGCAATAGGCACGAGGTCAGGCATTCTCCTTGCGGAGCATAGCCCTCCCACTGCTTGTAAGCGTGTGGTTTCAGGTACTATTTCACTCCCCTCGCAGGGGTTCTTTTCACCTTTCCCTCACGGTACTGGTTCACTATCGGTCGCAAGTGAGTATTTAGCCTTGCCGGATGGTCCCGGCGGATTCAAGCAGGGTTTCTCGTGCCCCGCCCTACTTAGGAGCCACTGGAAGGAGAATTGCATTTTCACCTACGCGGCTGTCACGCTCTATGGCCGGCCTTTCCAGACCGTTCGATTAACGCTTTCCTGTCCCTCGTTTAACCAACTGACCGCTCCATCGCTGAAACGCCCAGTTGATTATTGTGGTCCTGCAACCCCAGGCTCTCCTTGCGAATCACCTGGTTTAGGCTGTTCCGAGTTCGCTCGCCACTACTTTCGGAATCACGGTTGTTTTCTTTTCCTCGGGGTACTGAGATGGTTCACTTCCCCCGGTTCGCTCCGCCACCCTATGGATTCAGATGACGGTAACGGGTGTTCGCACCCGTTGGGTTTCCCCATTCGGACATCTCCGGATCACAGCCTGTGAGCGGCTCCCCGAAGCTTATCGCAGCTGACCACGTCCTTCTTCGCCTACTTGCGCCTAGGCATCCACACACACGCCCTTAGTAGCTTGACCATAAAATCTACTTCACACACAACACTTGTGCACGCTACTTTCTTTGCGCTTACATCTTGTGTTTATAATGCCCGTCAATATTCAGTTGTCAAAGATCTCGATTGCTTCAGCAATCAGCAGAGCCTTCCGCGGCTCTGCAAACTGCTGACGGTTCCTTGGTGGGCCTGGGTGGAATTGAACCACCGACCTCACCCTTATCAGGGGTGCGCTCTAGCCATCTGAGCTACAGGCCCAGGTGTGTGCCACACACTGGTGGAGCTGGTCGGGATCGAACCGGCGACCTCCTGAATGCAAATCAGGCGCTCTCCCAGCTGAGCTACAGCCCCAGAAACTTCCGGGGAGCCCTTACGGCTCCCCGTGGATCTTAATCGAGGCCAGTTGGATGCAGAGACCGGAAGACCTGCTTCCGGCCGCTTCGGAAAATCTCGCGTACTCTAAGTGGAGATCCGGAACGGGCTCACCACCAGGACCGAAGCCCCGATGGCGGTTTGGAGTGGAACGGCTGTTCCCTACTCGCGCCCCGTGTACACTCAACAGGGCATTGCTTTCGGAAACTCCACCCACGTTCTCTCTTAGAAAGGAGGTGATCCAGCCGCAGGTTCTCCTACGGCTACCTTGTTACGACTTCACCCCAATCATGAATCATACCTTGGGCCGCTGCCTCCCTTGCGGGTCAGCCTGCAGACTTCTAGTACAATCCACTTTCGTGATGTGACGGGCGGTGTGTACAAGGCCCGGGAACGTATTCACGGCAGCGTGCTGATCTGCCATTACTAGCGATTCCAGCTTCATGCAGGCGGGTTGCAGCCTGCAATCCGAACTGAGAACGGTTTTTTGCGATTGGCTCCCCCTCGCGGGTTCGCTGCGCTTTGTACCGTCCATTGTAGCACGTGTGTAGCCCTGGACATAAAGGCCATGAGGACTTGACGTCATCCCCACCTTCCTCCAGGTTATCCCTGGCGGTCTCCTGCGAGTTCCCAACTGAATGATGGCAACACAGGACAAGGGTTGCGCTCGTTGCGGGACTTAACCCAACATCTCACGACACGAGCTGACGACAGCCATGCAGCACCTCGACCGGACCCCCTTGCGGGGTAGCGATGTTTCCACCGCCGTTGACCGGCCGTTCGAGCCCAGGTAAGGTTCTTCGCGTTGCGTCGAATTGAACCACATGCTCCACCGCTTGTGCGGGCCCCCGTCAATTCCTTTGAGTTTCAGCCTTGCGACTGTACTCCCCAGGCGGCATATTTAACGCGTTAGCTCCGGCACGGACAGAATGAACTGCCCACACCAAATATGCATCGTTTAGGGCGTGGACTACCAGGGTATCTAATCCTGTTTGCTACCCACGCTTTCGTGTCTCAGCGTCAGTTACGGTCCAGAGAGCCGTCTACACCACCGGTGTTCCTCCTGATATCTACGCATTTCACCGCTACACCAGGAATTCCACTCTCCTCTCCCGCACTCGAAGTCATTCAGTATTCGGCGCACCCTCCCAGTTGAGCCGGGAGATTTCACACCAAACTTAAACAACCGCCTACACACCCTTTACGCCCAGTAACTCCGAACAACGCTCGCTGCCTACGTATTACCGCGGCTGCTGGCACGTAGTTAGCCGCAGCTGCTTCTGCAGGTACCGTCATTATCGTCCCTGCCGAAAGAGCTTTACACCCCGAAGGGCTTCATCGCTCACGCGGCGTCGCTGCATCAGGGTTTCCCCCATTGTGCAAGATTCCCCACTGCTGCCTCCCGTAGGAGTCTGGCCCGTGTTTCAGTGCCAGTGTGGCCGTGTGCCCTCTCAGGCCGGCTACCGATCTATGCCTTGGTGGGCTCTTACCCCACCAACTAGCTAATCGGCCGCGGGCTCCTCTCTCAGCGCATTGCTGCTTTCCTCTCTCGAGCTTATGCGGTATTAGCCCCGGTTTCCCAGGGTTATTCCCCACTAAGAGGTAGATTACCCACGTGTTACTCACCCGTACGCCACTGTACTCATGGATTGCTCCACTTTCTCGTTCGACTTGCATGTGTTAAGCGCGCCGCCAGCGTTGATTCTGAGCCGGGATCAAACTCTCATTTGAACATGTAGAGTTGATACAATTCGTTCCGGTTTACTCAGAGTTCTGACGAGTTCTTCTTACTGCATCCAACCAGATTGTCAATGATCTGCGCTCACTTGCCCCGACGTACCGAACGCCGAAGCCCGTGGCAGGCCTCGAAACTTGGTTCGACCGCAGGTCACCCCACAGTCGAGAAGCTTTTTAGAACTTTGAAAAGAACCAAACAGGAAGGCCGTATTCCGCTCCCCCCGGTGGCCCGGACGGAGTTTTGTTACCATTCCTTACAGAGAGTCCTTACTTCTTATATCATTGGCGCCATCTCTTTAGCAAATGCCGCAGAGACACGCAATTCCGCAAAGACCCTAAATTCGGCGACTCACCCAGAATAGCATCGGCGTTGGCACGGATGCAAGGTTTTTGTCCGGAAAAATTATGGCCGCCCGTTTTCAGAGCCGCTTCCAACCATAACCCTATTGAATTCAATCGGTTGCAATTTGTCTTGCGGAACCGTCTAGAATAGTCCAGATGCCTCTCCGCTCCATCGTGCTCGGCGTCATTTTTCTGGCCGGCCCGGTCTATGCGCAGATCGACCTTGGCCGGATTCTGTCCCGGGTTGCCGAAGAAGCGGAGGTCTTCCGCCAAAACCTGCCAAATACGCTGACCCAGGAGGTGCTGGTGCAGCGGACGGTCCTCCCCCCGCCGCGATTCCGCCCCCGGATCGGCGCCGCCGCCCTCGCTTCGACGAACCTCCGTATTCAGGCCCGTGAAGTCGTATCGGAGTATACGGTCGCGCCCCTCCGAAAAGCCGACCGCTCCGACCTGGTGGAGTGGCGCCAGATCGTCTCGGTGGACGGCCGCGCCATCCAGTCCCAGGAGGCCGCCCGGCATGCCCTGTCGCTCAACCTCAAGTCCCCCGACGAGCGGCTGCGCAAGCGCATGCTCGAGGAGTTCGGTCGATACGGTCTGGTCGACGTTGCCACCGATTACGGACTGATCCTGCTTGCATTCACCAAGCGGGGCCTGGCGCAGATGAACACCTCCGAGGCGGGAGAGGGTTGGATCGGCGCCGAGCAGGCGGTGGCTATCCACTGGCGGCAGACTTCACCCGAGGGAGGCGAACTGGCCTTTCGCGGCAAACAGGTAGCACGCACGCCGCTGGAGGGCATACTCTGGGTGCGCAAGGACGACGGGTTGCCCTTACGCGTGCAGGTCTGGGCCGAGTACCCAGACGCCAATCGAACGATCCGCGATGAGGCCAGCATCGATTATGTGCTCTCTCCCCACGGCTTCCTGACGCCGGCCTCGGTGTTGCACCGGCATCTGGTCGATGGCAAGCTCATGACTGAGAATCTCTACCGCTACGCGCCCTTCAAGGTCTTCAGCGCCGACACCCAACTCCGCTTCGACGACCTGCCCGCGGCCCCGCCCACTCCTGAGAAGAAGAAATGAACCGTATCCTCTACCTCCACGGCTTCGCTTCCGGCCCGAATTCGACCAAAGCGCGCTATTTTCGCGACCTGCTCGAACGGGCCGGCGCGCGGGTGGAAGTGCCCGACCTGGCGGCTGGCGACTTCGAGAACCTGACGATCACCGGACAGTTGGAGGTCATCGCACGGGCTGCGAACGGAGAACCGGTTTCGTTGATGGGCTCCAGCATGGGCGGATACCTCGCGGCGCTCTACGCGGCCCGTCGCTCCGAAGTGCAGCGGTTGGTGCTGCTGGCCCCCGGATTCGCGTTCGGCCGCCGCTGGCCGGAGTTCCTCGGTCCCGAGGCCATGGGCCAGTGGCGCCGCATGGGCGTCCTCGATGTCTTTCACTACGCCGAAAACCGGGAGCGGAAACTCCGCTATGCGCTGATCGAAGACGCCGCGCGCTACGAAGATTTCCCCGACTTCCATCAGCCCGCGCTGATCTTTCACGGGGCGAACGATGACGTGGTGCCGGCCCGCCGCTCCGAGGAGTTCGCCGGCAGCCATCCCAACGTCCGTCTCGAGATCCTCGATTCGGGCCACGACCTCCTCAACATGCAGGATTACATGGCCCCCCAGGTCATCCGCTTTCTGCTTTGAAGCCTATTCCAGGCCGTGGCCGGAGCCGCAGATAGACACGTCCAGCCCCATATCGCGGAACATCGCGGCCTTGGCGGCCAGAGCCCGGTTGGCCGCAGCGGAATCCGGGGCATAGGCCACCTGCACGTGATTGGATTTGTGCCGCGCCATCAACTGATCGCGGCTGACGCCGTAAAGCACCGCGTGCATGATGGGCCATTGCGGCGTGGTGATGCGCCACCGCCGTTCGGTCTCTTCGGCGGGAAGTTCGACCACCCGGGCGCGGCCCACATCCGCCTTCAACCGCCCGGCGTCCACGAAAATGCGGCTCCACACGATCTCGCCGGGCTTGCTGACGCCCTTCAGGCTTCCTCCGCCCAGCCGGAAGTACATGGGTGGCTGGCGTTCGCTGACCGCGCCGGCATACCCTCCGATGAAGTGCGCCGGCGGCACCGCGCCGGATATCTCGAAGACCCACACGAACTCTTCGCGCCCGTTGACCGTGTACGGTTCGCCGTAGCGGACGTCGTGCAGCGTGGTTTCGGGATCGTAACCCAGTTCCGTCCAGATCCGGTTGGTCACCAGTGCGTCCAGTCCCGCGCATTCGTCCACTTCGTTGAAGTGCGGCAAAGCACGCCCTTCAAAGAGCACCCGGCCGTTGCCGCGCGCATTCACCGGCGGGCGGTCCACGTTGTTCAGCAGTCCCTCCGCCAGGTCGGAAGCGGGCGCCAGGTCCTTCAACCCCTGCTGGTACTGGATCCCGATGGCGTCGCAGCCGAAATCGTCGGCGATGCGCAGCGCCGCCACATACATCTTGCACTGATCGAGGATCTGATCGTCGGTGAGGTCGGTCTCCGGATTCGGCCCGGTGCGAAACGTCACACCCCGTTCATCCAGCCACCGCCGGACCGCGCGGGCCTCGACATCGCCCACCTGCTGCATCTCGGCGAATAATGCGGACTGGCTGAGCCGCTCCTTGAACACGCCGGTCGGATGCAGGAGCTCGTCCGGAATAATCGCGTTATACATCCCCATGCAGCCTTCGTCGAAGATGCCCATGATGGCCTTGGCGTGGCGCAGGTTCGCGGCCTGCCGCGAACCGATCGCTTCGGCATCCGCGGGCAGTTTGAAAGCCCCGAGCGGCTTGACGTGGCTCAGATCGTGCTGCACGGCCTCACCAGCCAGCCAGCGGCGGAGGCCTGCCAGAAAGAAGTCATCGGCAAAGGCCTCGCTCCAAAGGGTGCTGTAGGCGACCCCCGCCTTGGTAAGCGAAGCGTTCAAGTTCAACATGCCGACCAGGCCCGGCCACTCTCCGCTCCAGTTAGCCACGGTGAGGATCGGGCCGCGGTGAGTATACAGGCCGTGAAGCAGGTGATGGCTGTATTGCCAGACGGCTTCCACCACCACCAGCGGCGCCGTCTCCGGGATGCCGCGGAATACCTCCATTCCGTATTTCTGGCTGTCGATAAATCCGTGACCCTTCTCCGAACTGCAGGGATGACCCCGGCGCACTTCATGGCCCTCGCGGCGGATGGCGTTCATGACGGCTTCTTCAGCTTTCGCCTGCGCCGGCCAGCACCTCTGGTTGGCGGACAGACGAAGATCGCCGTTGGCAATGACGATTACGGTCTCCGGCATGAACACATTCTTGCACCGCGCGGCGCCGGAGTCCAGCGGCACCAGCCGTTTTTAGCGATAACGATTGCCCGCCTCGGCCGGCTCATGATTCCGGCCCGACGATCGTGACTTTGTCGAAGCCCTCGGCGGTGGAGGGTGGCACGAGTTTGCCGGCCATCTTCTCCAGCGCGTCTTCCGGAACCACGCGGCGCCGCGCCGCATTCCGCTCGCGGCAGACCTCGAGCGGCACATCGAAGAAGACCGCTTCGACTTCACATCCATAGGCCCGGCCGATTCCCACGTAGGGAGCCCTCTCCTGCGGCGTCAGGTTGGTCGCGTCGATATAGGTGGCCGGCCGGCCGATTGCCAGCCGCTGCCGTAGCAGGTAGCGCAGGGTCTGAAAGACCCGGTCGTGGATCGTCTGGTCGGTTTCGTCATCCGCCAGCAGGTGCCGTATCCGGTCGGAAGAGAGGCCAGCCAGCCCTTGCTCGGCCAGGTAAGTGGATTTGCCCGATCCCGGCAGCCCCACCAGCACCACGATTCGTGTCCGGGCCATCTCGTCGCGCGATTGCGGTGAATCCGCAGGCCTACCCGAACATCCCTGCCACTGCGGATTTGCCGAGTACGAAAAGGCCCCACGGCAGCATCACCGCGAACAGTGCCTTGCCGAAAGACATCCGCTTGCCTGCCGCGGCTTTGATCCCGGTGGCGATCAGGAAAATGTTCCAGAACACGAAAAGGTCGAGCGAGCTGGCCAGCGAATACAGGAACTTCGAGCTGGTGAGGGGATCCATGAACGCCCCCGGATTGAAGACCAGGGGGTTCTGCAGGTTGAAATCGTCCGGATTCTTCAGGAACATCACGACAATCGCCAGGGCAGCCGAAACCAGCCCGGTCAATCCGGCATAGCTCATCACCGCAAAAATCTGCTTAAACTTCACCGGCGCGGACATCATCCCGGCCACGATCGCCAGAAGGACTGCCGACGAAACCAGCATGTAGATCGGCACACCTACGACGGCGCCGACGTAGCCGATGATCGGCGCGAAGCGTACCTGCGTCGCGATCATCTGCTCCCTCTGCTCGTTGGACATCTGCGCGGCGCGAGTGTTGTTCTCGAGCTGGTGGCGCATCATGCGCTCCCACCCGACGTGCTGGGTGTAGAGAGCCATGTACACAATCGATACCACGATGATCAGCAGCATCGGGACGACCCATCGCGGCCGCTCGGCAACGTCCTGAAACGTTTTTGTCGGCTCGAAGAAGACGCCGGTAATCCGCGCGAACTCACCCATTCCCGCGGGAGAAGGCTCGGGGGTCTGTACGCTTTCAGGGGTCATATCAGGTCGATTGTACTCCAGTGCCCGGGAGTTCGCTCGGATATGATGATGAATTCATGTTACGGCAAACCGTTCTGATTCTCGGGCTCTTGGGGCTTTGCGCCTGCAAGCCGCCGGGCGGAGGCCACATCCTGGCGATCCTCGGAGCCATTCTGATCGACGGCAACGGCGGGCCGCCGCTTTCCGATTCCGTGGTCATCGTGTCGGGAGACCGCATCGCCGCCGCCGGCCGCCGTGCGAACGTCCCGGTCCCGGCGGAAGCGGACAAAATCGACGGTTCCGGCAAGTACCTCGTTCCCCAGCCCATCGATATCCTGGCGCAGGCTAAACCGATGCACCCGGCGTCGGCCGCCGAGGCGCGCGCCCAAGTATCGGGATTGGCCGCGCAGCGGGTGCCGCTGATCGTGCTCGATACCGTACCCGCGGAGGCCGCCGACGCCGCGCTCGAAACCGCCCGTGCCTCAGGAATCCCCGTCTTTGCCCGCATCTCCACGCTCGCGGAGGTCCGAAGGCTGGTCGATTCGGGCGCCGCCGGATTCGTCGGGATGATCCGCGACACGGAGAACCTCGACCCGGTGCTGGTGTCCCGGCTGCGTGATCTTCGTATCGTCTTCGCTCCGGCGCTGGTCTCCGCCGGCGCGGCGATAGAAACAGCTAAGCACAACACCCGAAAGCTCTTTCAGGCTGGGGTGCCGCTCGCGGTCGCATCCGCCGGGGACATTCAGGCCGAGCTCGAACTCATGGCCGATGCCGGCGTACCGCCGCTCGACGTTCTGGTAGCAGCCACCCGTAACGGAGCCGCTGCACTCCGTCAAACCGAGACAGGCACCATCGAGGAGGGCAAGCGTGCCGATTTGTTGCTGCTCTCCGCCAACCCAGGCGAAGACATCCGCAACCTTCGGCGCGTCGCGATGCGAATCCCCCCGGCTCCGTAGTGCCCGGTGTTACCGCGAACCTTCCGTGCGGCTGTGCAGCGCCGGATGAATGAACTGCATGAAGCGATTCATCAGTCCAACCGGAGCAGGCGGTGGTGCCGCATCTTCCTCTTCATCGGGTGTCAAAGCGAAGCACCGCAACAACTCCGCTTCGTCGTATTCGATGGCGCGAGCATACTGCCGGATATAGCTGCGAGCATAAATACCGGGCGGCAGCTTGTCGATCTTCCCACCTTCGATTGCCTTGAGGTAGGAAATACCGATTCTGGTCGCGTCTGCGATTTGGCGCAATGAGACCCCTCGGCTTCCCCGTATCGCCGCAAGGTCCGGTATGCCGTAAACTCCGCCTCCCATACTTTCAGATTAGTTTCCGGGGAGCGGCCTCGTCATCCCCGAAAGGGTTTAGGATGGCGTGTGAAACGGGCTAGTTAGCACTAACCTGAACAGGAGGCACGATGAAGAGACGAATCCTCCCGGCCGTAGCGGCGACAGCCATCGTCTGGGCGGCGGCGGTCGCGCAGAATGCTCCGCCCCGCGAGCGCGTGAACTCCATCGGCATCCGCATGCTGCCGGTTCCGGCCGGAACGTTCCGCATGGGCAACGACCAGCCGACCGACCCCAAGCTGCTAAAGCAGTTCGCTCTGCTGGCGGATGGCGACTACGACGAGCGGCCGGTTCACGAAGTCCGGATCACCCGTGAATTCTACATGTCCCAGACCGAGATCACCTCCGAACAGTTCGCCCGCTTCCGCTTCGATTACCAAAGCGAGACTGGCCGCTTCTCGCCGTACGCTACCGGCGTCAGTTGGGAGGATGCCGTGGCTTTCTGCGAGTGGCTCAGCCGGAAAGAAGGGAAAAACTACCGGCTGCCTACCGAGGCGGAATGGGAGTACGCCGCGCGCGCCGGCTCTACCGGCCTGTTTCCGGGAGGCAGCCAACCGCCCCGTAGCGGAGAGCCCAACGCCTGGGGCTTGAAAAACATGAACACCGACGCGGCCGAGTGGGTGCTCGACTGGTACGGCCCTTATTCGCCCGAGCCGCAGGTGGATCCGGTCGGCCCGCGCTCCGGCCTCGCCCGCGTGGTGCGCGGCGGCGGGATCATGGGGCCGGGAAAAGAGCCGGTCGATGGTACGCTGCCCTACTATCGCCGCTCCGCCAACCGCGCCGGGGTGCCGCCCGGGTTCCGCGGCCGCCATAACATCGGTTTCCGCATCGTGGAAGCACCCATGCCCGCGACCGCGCCCGCCGACCCGCAGCCCAAATTCACCGAACAGTTCGTCAAGCCGCGCGGCGAACACATCACGGATGCACCCGATCCCCGCAGGCCCTGGTTCCGGCGGCGCTTCCTGCTGCCGGTTCCGCCCGAAGACGAAATGCCCGATGCCATTCGCGCGTCGGGCCTCGACCCCTCCATCCTCGGGCACAATCACTCCGCGGGCCTCACCGTCTGCCCGAACGGCGACCTGCTGGCGGTCTTCTTCTCCGCTTCCACACCCTCCGACGAATACCAGGCCAACACCAGTTTCGTCGCCACCCGCCTGCGCTACGGCAGCGACCAGTGGGATATGCCGGCGCCTTTCTACGATCTTCCCGACGTCAACGACCAGAGCGCCCTGCTGTGGACCGACCGCGGCACGGTCCACTTCTTCGGCGGCGGCGCCGGGCTCACCGGCGTTCCCTTCCGCTGGCAGACCTCGGCCGATAGCGGCGCCACCTGGAGCCCGATCATTCTACCCACCCTGACCGGCCCGATCGGCGGCTATTGGCCGCAGCCCATCACCAGTGCCTTTCGCGGCAAGGATGGAACCATGTACGTGGCCTCCGACGCGGTGGGCGGCGAATCCCTGCTGTGGGCCAGCCGCGACGAGGGTAAGACCTGGCAGGATACGGGGGGCCGCACCGCCGGGCGCCACACTACGTTCGTGCTGTTGAAGGACGGCAGCATTCTCGGGCTCGGCGGCAAGAATACCGACATCGACGGCTTCATGCCGCAAGCGATCTCCCGCGACGGTGGCAAGACGTGGCAGGTCTCGAAATCGCCCTTCCCCGCCCTGGGCAGCAACCAGCGGCCGGTGGTGCTGCGCCTGGCAAGCGGCCGTCTCTTCTTCGCCGCCGACTGGCAAAGCCGCGAAGGCAAACAGCCCGCCGGCATCACGCAGCACGGTGCCTTCGTTGCGCTCTCCGACGACGAAGGCCGCACATGGAGGCAGAAGACCCTCCCCGGCACCCTCCCGCACGAAGCCTACACCTTGAAACGCAAGGGCTGGTCGCGGGC
This sequence comes from Bryobacterales bacterium, assembly GCA_963778675.1. GTDB lineage: Bacteria > Acidobacteriota > Terriglobia > Bryobacterales > Bryobacteraceae > CAWCDJ01. Next base: position 916,226 of record CAVZVI010000010.1, on the reverse strand, counting down.
CTATCACGGCGAGGGCACCCTCGGATACACCGTGGCCGCACAGGCGCCCAATGGCGTGATCCACCTCATCAGCAGCATGAACCATCCCTCGCTCCACTTTGAGATGAACGAGGCCTGGATCCTTTCGGACTCCACCGCCGAAACACCTGCCGCCGCGCCCTCCGGAAGGGTCTGGCAGGAGTCCGCCGCGTGGCCTGATGGCAAGCCGCGTGCCCGCTGGTCCGGCCGGTCCGAACCCGGCGGCCGATACGTGCTCGACGGACCGGAGACCTGGTACGCAGAAGATGGCTCCAGGTTGTACGAAGCCACCTGGCGCGACGGCCGCAAGACCGGCACGGAAACCTGGTGGTCTCCGGCGGGCGTGAAGATCTGGGAATGGGACCACCGCCCCGACGGTTCGAGCACCTGGACTCAATACTGGCCGAACGGCCGCAAGAAGCACGAATCGCAGTGGAAAGACGGCAAGTGCACGGGCGATGCCACCGCTTGGGATTACACCGGCGCTGTCGCCGGGCGCTACCGGTTCCGCGACGGAGAACTGGTTCCGTGAGCCGGCAGCCCGAATGTCTTTTGATCGCCGACGATCTCACCGGCGCCTGCGACGCGGCCGCGCCGTTCGCTTTGCGCGGCTGCCGCACCCGCGTCTTTCTGAACGGCACCGGCGCCGCCGAAGTGCAGGCCTACTCCACCGGCACCCGCGACGCTCCGCCGGCCGAAATCCGGGAACGCATCGTGGCACTGGCCGCCTGTCTCTCGCTGCGCGGCGCGCGCGGGATATTCAAGAAGATCGATTCCACGCTGCGCGGCAGTGGAGATGTCGAGATCGCCGCAGCGCTCGAGGCATTCGGCTGCGACGCCGCGGTAGTCACGCCGGCATTCCCCGCCATGGGCCGCATCGTCGAAGATGGCCTGCTGCGCGTGGTTCACGATCCCGATTTCCGCCCGGTCTCCGTGGCGGAGTGGCTGCGCGCACCCTGCGCGTCGGTCCGGCCCGGTGCCATCGCAGCGGCTATCGCCTCCGGTGCGCGACTGGTTTCCGTCGACGCGGCCTGCGACCAGGACCTCGATCGCATCGCAGCCGAAATTCTCGCCCTCGACCGCCCCATCCTCTGGGCCGGGTCCGCCGGGCTGGCCTCTGCGCTGGCCCGCACTTTTCCCGGGCGAACCGCCCCGAGCGAAGCGGCCTTCACCCCGGGACCGGTTCTTTTCGCCATCGGTTCGGATCATCCGGCCACGGTCGCCCAGCAGAACGCTTTGCTCACCGCGCGGCCTTCCCAGCCCGTCGTGCGGTTGCCACGCGGGCAGGTCAAGCCGGAGCGCGTTCGGCAACTGGTTGCGGCGGTTCGCCCCGCCGCGCTGTTCCTTTCGGGCGGCGACACCGCGGCCTTCGTCTGCCGGGCGCTGGGCGTCGATGCGATCGATCTGCACGGCGAAATCCTCACCGGCATCCCGCGCGGGACGCTTTGCGGCGGCGATCTGGACGGCCTGCCGGTGGTCACCAAGTCAGGCGGCTTCGGCGACGCTCGTGCTCTGATAGAAGTCGCGGACTATTTTGCATGCCCCAGACACTAGACCAACCAACCGTCGCGCTCACCATGGGCGACCCCGCCGGCGTCGGCCCCGAAGTCGTGCTGAAAGCGCTGGCCGATCCCGAAATCGCGCCGCTCGCCCGTTGGATCGTCGTGGGCGATTCGAACATTCTCGAGCGGGCCTCCAGAATCATTGGAATTCCGCTCTCGCACGCCCGCCTGCAGGACACGCCGGCCTTGGGCTCTTATGACGATTTCGCCTTCGGAAGACTGGATGCCCGCTGCGGCGCCGCCGCCGTCGAATACGTCCGGATCGCGACCACGCTTTGCCTCGATGGCGCCGCCGACGCCATGGTGACCGCGCCCCTGAACAAAGAGGCCGTGACGCTGTCGGGCCGGCAGTTCTCCGGCCATACCGAGTACATCGCGGAGCTGTGCGGCGCCACCGAATCCCGCATGCTTCTGGCCAGCGAGCGCCTCTGCACCATCCACGTCACCACGCACGTTGCTTTGCGGCGCGCCTGCGAGCTCACCACGGGGCGCGTGCTGCGCACCATCGAGCTCGGCGACCAGGCCATGAAGCTGCTCGGTTTCGAGCAGCCCCGCATCGCCGTCTGCGGACTCAACCCGCACGCCGGTGAACACGGCCTCTTCGGAAACGAAGACCAGCAGGTCATCGCCCCCGCCATCGCCGCCGCGCAATCGGCCGGCATCCGGTGCAGCGGGCCCTACGCCGGGGACACGATTTTTCTCCAGGCCTCCCGCGGCGCCTACGACCTGGTGGTGGCGATGTATCATGACCAGGGCCACATTCCCATGAAGCTCATCGATTTCGAAGGCACTGTCAACGTCTCGCTCGGCATCCCCATCATCCGCACTTCGGTGGATCACGGCACCGCGTTCGACATCGCCGGCCGCAATCTCGCCGACCCGCGCAGCATGAAGCAGGCCATGCGGATGGCCGCGCGCATGGCTCGTACGCGGCGCGCCGGACATTGACGATGGGGAACGCCCGCTGGCTCGACGTCCTGGTAATCGTCGCGTACATGGCGGCGCTCGTCTCGCTGGGCATCCGCTTCTCGCGCCGCCAGACCTCTACCGAGCGCTACTTCGTCGCCAAGCGCAGCGTGCCCGCGTGGGCCATGGGCCTGTCTCTGCTCGCCACCCTCATCAGCAGCGTCACGTTCATCGCCTACCCCGGTTCGGCCTACGCCAGCGACTGGTCGAACCTCGTCCCGGGATTCATGGTGGTGGTGACGCTCGTGCTGACGGGCCTGGTGATCATCCCGTTTTTCCGCCATGCCGTGGGGGTGAGCGCCTACGAATACTTCGGCAAGCGCTTCGGCTATGGCGCGCGTGTGTACGCCTCCATCGCGTTCGCGGCGGGCCATTTCTCCAAGATGGGGTTCGTCTTTTACCTTCTGGCGCTCACCGTCAGCAGCATGACCGGATGGAACACCGACCACGTCATCATCCTGGTCGGCATCATCACCGTGAGTTACACGCTGGTGGGCGGAATCGAGGCCGTGATCTGGGCGGATGTGCTGCAAGGGTTCGTTCTCTGGATCGGCATCATCATTTGTCTGAGCTACCTGCTGTTCCAGGCCCCCGGCGGGCCCTCCGCGCTGTTCCACCTCGCCTGGAGCAGCCACAAAATCTCGCTCGGCAGCATGGCGCCCGATTTGAGCCGCCCCACGATCCTGGTGCTGTCGCTCTACGGCTTCTTCTACTACCTGCAAAAATACACCGCCGACCAGACCATCGTGCAGCGGTATCTGGTGGCCAGATCGGATCGCGACGCGCTGCGCGGCATCGCGCTCGGCGCCGTGCTGTGCGTCCCGGTGTGGACTCTTTTCATGTTGATCGGCACGCTCTGCTGGGCCTACTACCGTATGACCGCCGAGAAGCTCCCCGCCTACATCACCAAGGCCGACCAGGTCTTCCCGCACTTCATCACCACCCACGTTCCCGCCGGACTGGCAGGGCTGTTTCTGGCGGCGCTCTTCGGCGCGGCAATGGCGAACCTCTCTTCGGATTTCAACAGTCTCGCGGCCATCGGCGTGGAAGACTATTACCGCGTGAGGCGCCCCCGCTCCACGGAGAGGCAGCGGCTGGCCGTCGCCAAGTGGACTGTCGCGGCCTGCGGCCTGCTCTGCGTCATCATCTCGACGGCGCTCGCACACACCAGCGGCTCGGCGCTGTCACTCTGGTATACGGTCGCCGGAATCGTGGCCGGCGGCCTGGCCGGTCTCTTCCTTCTTGCCTTCCTCTCGGAGCGGGCCAGCGGGACCGGCGCGTACATTGGCATCGCCGCCAGCCTGCTGTTCACCGCGTGGGCAACGCTGACACTAAATGGGGGCCAGCTCTGGAACCTGGGCCGCTTCAATTTCCCGCTGCACAGCTACATGATCGGGGTCATCGGCCACCTCGTGCTGCTCGGGACCGGCTATGCTGCGAGCTTCGCATTTCCGAATCGTGATGCGGCCGCCCGCGAACTCACTCTTTGGGGATGGCGGAGGCGGACCACGGCCAAACCAGCAACCGTTTGACCGGTCCCTCCACCGCCACCGCTCCCACGCAATCGCCGAACCGCGGCAACCCGGCAAGCGTCCATCCCGCCAGCGGACCGGTGGTGTCGAACGACGTCAGCGGAATCGAGAGCCCTCCTCCCACGCCCTTGATATAGGCCTCCTTCCTTGTCCAGCACTCGAAGAAAACCCGCTCCCGGGCCGAGGCTGTGCAGATCCGCTCCGCCTCTCCGGCTGTAAAGAAACGCGCCACGATCGCGTCCATCTCCTGCACCGGCCGGATGCATTCGACATCCACTCCGATCCGGCGCCCCCGCGTGACCGCGCATACCGCCAGGTCGGCCGAGTGCGACAGGTTGAACTGAATCTCCGCCCCGGGAACGAAAGGCTTCCCGTGCTCGCCGGCATCGAAGCGGATGGCCGCAGCGTCGACCCCGAGATAACGGGCCAGCACATCCCGCAGAAACCCGTGCGCGATCGCGTACCGGCGGCGAAGGCCTTCGAAGAGGAAGCGCTCCGTCCGCGCACGTTCTTCATCGTTCAAAAGGGCGAGGCACGCTGCGACGCCGGCTTCCTCGTCCAATGCGGCGCTCCAGACGTCGACCGCGTCAGGTTCCAACTCCCTCACTTGGTCTCGTAAAACTCGTACGACACGCGCCAGTGCACTTCCTTCCCCGGCTCGACCCGCAGGTGATTGTAGGCTTCCGGGCAGGCCGTCGTCCGGATCGACCAATAGTACAGCCGGGAGAGCGGATGGTCTCCCGTCTGCCTCACCCCTGCCCGGGTCTTGTGGTTCTCCACGCGAAAATCGTAGTCCGCCGCGCCGGCGCCGAATCCTTTCATTTCGCCGAAGACGGATTGCCCCTGCTGGAGTTCCTTGAGATACACGAGCTGTTTGCCGCGCGTCTCGGCCACCCCCGGCCACGGGTGGTCGATCGTCACGTCGAAGGGGAACGTTACCGTCACGTCCGGACCGGTCGGCTGCCCGTCCAGCATGTAGAAATCGTGATTGAAGACATTCGTCTCGATCACCTTTTTGCCGGTGTTTCTCAGGCTGTGTTCCAGCACCAGCACCGGCTTGTTCTTTTCCAGGCGCACCGTCTTGCGATACACGTACGTTCCGGCCAGGTTCTGGGTGAACTCGACCGAGTTGTCCTTGGCCCGCGTGGTCCACTTTCCCGGGTCCACGATGTCGTACGTGTAGAAGTCGTTCACCTTGCGGTCGTCCGGCCTCCGCAGCACGCCTACGCCGATGCGGACGAACGTCTCGCCCGGCTTGGCGTCGTCGAACCACAATGCGCTGAACGATTCCACCGGCCCCGTGATCGAATCGTGCAGTTTCGGATCATAGCGGGGAAACCACACGCCGAAGTAGCTGTGACCTTTGTATTCCAGGCTGGCGATGACACCCGACCAGTCGAACCGTGTCGCACGGTAGTAGCCGTTCTGCGCGTCCGGCAGGTACAGCTTGGCGCGAACCTGTCCGTTCGCGATGTCGGCTTGCGGAAACTCCGCCGCCATGAGACCAGCCGCCAGTCCCAAAATGATCAAAACGCTTTTCATATTCATACCCACGCGTCGTTGAAACATGATAAACCCATTAGGCAGTGAGGACTTATCTTACATGAAACAGGCTATCGCCCTGCGGATCGTCGCGGCGGCCGCTGCCGGCGCCGCCGCATGCTTGATTCTATCGATTGCGGGTTCGGCTGCGGACCCGAAGCCGCTTTCGTCCTTCGACCCTCAGGTCAAGCAGTTGCTCTCCCGGATGACCCTCGATGAAAAAATCGGGCAGATGACCCAGCCGGAACAGAGCGCCCTCCAGGACCCGGCTGACATCGAGAACTATTTCGTTGGTTCCCTCTTGAGCGGCGGCGACTCCGACCCCAAGGAGGGCAACAGCCTCCAGGCCTGGACCGACCTCTACGACCGCCTCCAGAAGCACACCGGGAAGACGCGCCTGAAGATCCCGATCCTCTATGGCATCGACGCCGTCCACGGCCATAATAACGTGCTCGGCGCCGTGATCTTCCCGCAAAACGTGGGTCTGGGCTGCACGCGCGATGCTGCGCTGATCGAAAAGGTGGAACGGGTCACCGCCGAGGAGATCCGCGCTACCGGCATCCAGTGGGCCTTCGCTCCCTGTGTGACGGTGCCGCAGGATATCCGCTGGGGACGCACGTATGAAGGCTATTCGGAAGATCCCGCGCTGGTTCGCGAACTGGGCGCGGCGGCGGTCCGCGGCTTCCAGGGGCTCGACCTTTCCGACCCGCTGGCCGTAGTCGCCTGCGCCAAGCATTACGTAGGCGACGGCGGCACCGCCTGGGGCACCGGGAACGGCGGCCACGGCCTGGACCAGGGCGACACCCGGGTAGATGAAGCCACTTTGCGCCGCATCCACCTGCAAGGCTACATCTCGGCCATCCAGGCCGGTGTCGGGACCATCATGCCTTCGTACTCCAGTTGGAACGGGGTGAAGTGCTCGGCCAGCAAGAAGCTGATGACCGACATCCTCAAAGACGAGTTGGGCTTCCAGGGCTTCCTGATTTCCGACTACAACGCCATCGACCAGATCTCGCCCAATTACAAAGAAGATGTCCGTATCTCCATCAATGCCGGAATGGACATGGTGATGGTGCCGACCCGCTATCGCGAGTTCTACAACGATCTGAAATCTCTCGTCCAGGAGAACCAGGTGCCGATGTCGCGCATCGACGACGCCGTCACTCGCATCCTCCGCGTCAAGTTCGCCATGGGCCTGATGGATCCGAAGCGCTCGCAACTGGCCGACCGCAGCCTGCAGAAGAGCTTCGGCTCGCCCGAGCACCGCGAGGTGGCGCGCCAGGCCGTTCGCGAGTCCGCCGTGCTCCTCAAGAATGACAACCACGCGCTGCCGATTTCAAAGACCGTCAAGCGCATCCACGTGGCCGGCAAGAGCGCTGACGATCTCGGAAACCAGTGCGGCGGCTGGACCATCTCCTGGCAGGGCCACAGCGGTGCCGTGACGGAAGGCGGCACCACCATCCTCGCCGCCATCAAGCAGACCGTTTCGAAGGGTACCCAGGTCACCGTATCCCGCGACGGCACCGGCGCCGAGGGCGCCGATATCGGCGTGGTGGTGATTGGCGAGACGCCCTATGCCGAGATGAAAGGCGACCGCACGGACCTGTCGCTCTCCGCCGAGGATGTCGCAGCGGTCAATAACATGAAGGCTGCGGGGATCCCGGTGGTGACGGTTCTCGTTTCCGGCCGCCCCATGATCGTCACCGACATTCTCGGCAAGACCGACGCCCTCCTGGCCGCCTGGCTGCCCGGCACCGAAGGCCAGGGCGTGGCGGACGTCCTGTTCGGCGACTACAAGCCGACCGGGAAGCTCTCGTTCTCCTGGCCCCGCAGCATGGCGCAGCTTCCGCTCAACATCAACACGCCGAACTACGATCCGCTGTTCAAGTACGGCTATGGCCTGAGCTACTGAAAGTGGGGCAGGCTTCCTGGCCTGCCCTCCTCAAAACGTCAACGCCTCGATCATCCGGTTCAGCTCGCTCTCGAGCGCCGTCTTCTTCTTCTGCAGCTCCGCCTGGCGGTCGCGCGCGGCCGCCAGTTGCTGCTCGTGCTGATCGAGCTGCCGCGCATAGGTCTGCACCTGCTGCTGCTGCCCGCTCACGTTGTTCAGGCTGCCGATATTCTGCCGGATGCGGCTTTCATCCGCCGTCAAATCCCGAATCTGTCCCTGCACGTCGCCGATCGCCCGGTCGTTGGCGGCAACCGCCGTCTTCTGGTCGGCGATCTGCTGAAGCTGCCGCTTGCCGGCATCCGAGAGGGCGCGATTCTGGACGTAGCTCAGCAGCACATCCGGCGTCAGGCTGATGACCGCGTAACTCTGGTCGTACACGCGCTCTTCGTTGACCGGGAACTCCTGCGTCTTTCCCGCCGCCAGCGCGATCTCGAAGCGGTAAGCGTCGGGCGTCTTCTCCAACGGCTTCTGGTTGAGCAGCGTGTACCCCTGGCGCAGCGGATGTTCCAGAATCAGCGTTTTCGCCTTCTGGTCCACGTTCTTGATCGTGTAGGTGCGAGTCTCTTCCGCCGCCGTTTTGGTGGTCAGGATGCCGCGCTTCGCGTGAATCTCCCGCACCACCGCCTGTTTGCTGTTGAACGCTTCGGTGATTCGCGTACCCAGGTCCACCGCATAGCTGATCAAGCGCTTGTCGCCGGCTTTGAGCGTTTCCATGAGCGCCTCGCCGCCGTACGCTCCGCCGTCGTAGACCGTGATCGGCCCGCCGTCGAGCGTCTTGCCGCTGTTGTTGGTCAGCTCGGCGGCGTTGGTCGGATGCTGCGAGTTGTGGTCCGAGTAGATCAGCAGCTTACGCCCTTCGATCGGCTGCTGAAGGAACGGCAGCATGGCGGACTGTCCTTTTTGGATGGTCACCGGCTGCGCGATGCTGTACTCGAACAGCTCGCCCAGTTCGCGCGCCGAGGCGTCCGGCACGATCGTGCTGGGCGCTGCCTCCATGGCTTGCGCCGCGACGTTCCTGTCCTTGGCCATGGCGAAGGCTCTGGGAGCGGGTGCGGCAGGAGCCCCCGCGATCTGATCCATCGACCCGCTCACTGCGCCTAGCGAGTACCCGCCCTGGTGCAGCACCGGCTTCGCGGCGTTGTCATCCGGCAGCTCGGCCGTCGGCCGCTCCACGTATTTCGGAGCGTAAAGCTGGCTGATGAACGAAATCGGCCGGCCCGAAACCAGCGAGAGCCGCACCTTCGTCCAGTCCTCGCCGGTCGTGTTGTCGACAATCGCCCAACCCTCGAGCACCGGCATTCCGCTCCCGCCGAAAATCAGCCGGTAGCTCGACTTCCAGACCGCCGCGGGGATCGTGTAGCTGGCCACGACGTCGCGCGCTCCGTTGTCGGTGGAATCGATGTATACGCTGCGCCGGTCCTTCGACCGCGCCGCCGCCAATGCCGCCAGGTATTCCCGGAATTGCTGCTGCAATTGCGGATCGCTGAAGTGAATCCCCGTGGCCGCGCCCAGGTCCAGCGTCCGCAGGTCCCCCCCGTCCAGCATCAGCGTGATCTGCTCGCGCTCGGGCTGCTTGTCGCTCGCCGGAACCAGCCTTCCGCTGACGATCGCACCAGTCACCGGAGTGTTGCCGAACTGCAGCTCGATGCGCGCGCCCTTGAGCTGGTCGAGCATCAGGGCAAGCGACTGTGCGTTGCCGATGCGGAACGGAAACTCGCGCCAGCCTGTGGCTCAACGGGTCCTCGGAATCGTACCGCAGCCCCGAGATCTTGCCACCGCCCTTCTCCTCGATCGTCAGCGATTTCAGCACGTCGTTCATCTCGGCCGCGGTGAAATCGAGACGCGCCGATTCTCCCGGCCCGAGGCGCCCGGAGCGCTCGAAGAACCCGACCCCGTGCTTGTACAGCACCACCTCCCGGACCGGCAGTTCCGCGGCCACGCATGGCGGCCGCGCCCAGCATCAGACAAACGATCGTGCGTTTCATAGTCTCTCCGCAATGGAAATGCCGCCGCCCGCGGTTCCCTTTCAAGCTTACTCGCCCATTACTTTAATGATGACGCGTTTCCGGCGCTGTCCGTCGAATTCGGCGTAGTACACCTGCTGCCAGGGTCCGAAATCCAGCTTGCCCCGGGTCACCGGTACGATCACCTCGTGGTGCACCAGGAGGCTCTTCAGGTGTGAATCGCCGTTGGTCTCGCCGGTGCCGTGGTGACGGTAGTCTTCGCGGAAGGGCGCCAGTTTCTCCAGCCATTCGTCGATATCCGCCAGCAGGCCGTCCTCCGCATCGTTCACCCATACCCCTGCCGTGATATGCATGGCCGAGACCAGAATCATTCCTTCCGCGATCCCGCTCTTGCGCAGCGCCGCTTCCACGTCCGGCGTAATGTTGATAAACTCCCTGTGTTTCTTGGTCTGAAATGTAAGGTACTCGGTATGGAACTTCATAGCCCGATCATAAACCGCCCGGATATGGGCCCTCCGGCCGGACAGATCCTGATCGTCGATGACGAGCCGGTCCTGCTCCGCATGATGAGCGCTTATCTGGGCCGCCTGGGCTATTCGGTTTCCACGATGAGCAGTACGGCCAAGGCATGGGCCGCCCTGGAAACCCCGCCCCGGGGCCTGCGGCTCGTAGTCCTGGATGCCACTATGCAGGGTGTGAGTATGGAGGATCTCGCCCTTCGCGCGCTCCAGGCGGACCCGTCGATGTGCGTCATCGCGGCCAGCGGTTATCCTGTGGATATGAGCGCGCTCGAAGTCGCGGCTCCCGGCCGAATCCTGTTCCTGCAGAAGCCCTTCACCGGGGACATGCTGGCCTCGGCCGTACGGAGGTTGCTTGCCGCGCAAGAAGAAGCCGTTTGATCTCGCGAAGGAAGTGAAGGCCATCGCGCGCGAACGCGTCGGGCGCGTCCCCTCGGGAAAAGTGCTGGAGCCCAAGTCCTCCCGCAAGAAACCGAAACACAAGAAACAGGTTCAGGACGATGCCTTATGAAGCGCGAAACCTCTTACTCGCGGCGTGAATTACTGGCGTACGGATCGGTTTTCGGCTGGGTGCCCTTCCTGCAGCCTCGCCACATCAGCCTGGCCGGCGCACGCTTCCGCATCACCCGCAACGGCCGCCCGAAGCGCCGGTATGTGTTGATTCACGGAGACGAGTCCACCGCGCGGGAGGTTCTCGCCAGCCACATCCGTTGGAACGACGGCATCGCCTATGCCATCGAGAGCACCACGCGCGATGTGCCGATCGAATCGGGCAAAATTGATCCGAACCGCATGTTTTCCGCGGCCGGCGCCGAGGCCAGCTTGAAACAGCTGAACCCGGACTGGGGAGCGCCGCAGGTTCAGGCGGCCCTCACGCTGCTCGACCACCACCGCGAAAAGGTCCTCCGCACGCTTCTGCCGTCGCACGGTGGGCTCACCGTGGCGCTTCACAATAACTCCGGGGCTTATTCGGTGGCGAACGAGCAGCCCGCCAGCGACGCGGCCTCGCTTCGCGAACCCGCCAATCCGCACGCCTTCTATCTCTGCACGGACCCCGCCGATTTCAAGATCCTCGCCGGGTCGGGCTACAACGTCCTGCTCCAGCACAGCAAGCCGGCGGCCGACGACGGATCGCTTTCCCGCGCGGCGGCCGCCCGCAACCTCCGCTATGTCAACGTGGAAGTCGGCATGGGACATCCGGCCCGCCAAAAGGAAATGCTCGACTGGCTCGAGTGGGTTTTACCGTAAAGAGACTCTGGTCTAAGCCGGATACGGCTATTATGTAGAGGCGCACTCGGAGGGTGAATGTTGCAGGATTTGCGATTCGGCGTGCGGATGCTCCTGAAGCAGCCCGGTTTCACGCTGATTGCCGTTCTCACGCTGGCGTTGGGAATCGGCGCAACCTCGGCGGTTTTCGACCTGGTTCAAGGCGTTCTGCTGACGCCCCCGCCCTACCGCCAGCCTCAGCAGCTGGTGTTGATTCCGGCCGCCCGCACCGACGGCCAGCCGGCAGGGAACTCGCCGGGCTGGGCCGCGGCACAGTGGACGGAGTGGCAAACCCAGTCGAGGTCGCTCGAAGCCGTTGCGGCTTATGGCTGGACATTCGGCTTCCTGGTCCAGTCCGACGGCAGCGAATCGATGGAGGGAATGTGGGTCACCAGGGACTATTTCCGCGTGCTCGGCCTCCAGCCCATCCTCGGCCGCACGTTCCTCGAGTCGGAAACGGGACCCAAACCCGCGCCCGTGATCGTCCTCGGCTACGAATTCTGGCAGCGGACCTTCGACGGCGATCCGGAAATCGTGGGGAAAAAGATCCGGATGAGCCGGCGCGATACGCCTCCCACCGTCATCGGGGTTATGCCGCCCAGGGTCCGGTTTCTTCCCTCTCCGGGCGCATCCCAGGAGCCGAACTACGATCTGAATGCGACCGTGGATTTCTGGGTTCCGGCCCCGGTCGATCCGGCCAGGTCGAGAGACCGGATGTGGGACGTGGTGGCTCGCTTGAAGGACGGCGTCGCCCTCCCGCGGGCCCAGGCGGAGTTGACCACCATTGCCGCGCGCCAGGTGCAAAGCGATCGCGATTTTGAAGGGTTCACACCACGGTTGGAATCCCTGGGCGCAGTTATGAACCGCGACGGCCGCAACATCCTGCTGCCCCTTCTGGGCGCGGCCATGCTGGTTCTTTTGATCGCGTGCGGGAACGTCTCGGCGCTCCTGCTGGTGCGGGGATTCGAGCGGCAGCAGGAATACGCGGTTCGCAGCGCATTGGGAGTCGGCCGCGCGGGGCTGCTCCGGCAGGTCTCCGCGGAAGGCCTGCTGCTGGCTGTTTTTGGCGGAGCGCTGGGCGCCGGCCTGGCGTTTGGCGTGGTCCGGCTGTTCAAAGTGATCGGAGGACACGCCATTCCAAGGCTGGACGCCGTGACCACCGGGTGGGGCGTGCTGGCCTGGGGCCTCGGCGCGGCCGTCGTAGCCGCGCTGCTCGCGGGAGCTTTTCCCGCCATCCGCGCCTCGCGGCAGGACCCGATCGATGTGCTCAAGAGCGCCGGCCCGAAGAGCAGCGTCGGACGAGGGGAGCGGCGGTTGTTGCGTGGAGTCACGATGGTTCAGACCGCGCTGACGCTGGCCCTGCTGGTGGGCTGCGGGTTGCTCATTCGAACCATGATCAACCTTTCGAATGTCCCATCGGGTTACGACACCGCACATATCCTGACGGCGACGGTGACGGCCGTGCAAGGCGACTGGGTCGGGTTTCATACGAGGGCGCTCGAACGCGTATCGGCGCTTCCCGGAGTCCAGAAAGCCGCCTTTGCGTGGGGCGTGCCGCTGACCGGCAACGACTGGCCGGGACGAGTCGAGATCGAAGGACAGCCGGCGATTACCAGGGCGAGCGACCGCATCCCGATTCCGTTCCGGTCCGTCACCCCCGGCTATTTCGATCTCCTTGGCCAGAAGATCTCCCTCGGCCGCGACTTCCGCTCGACCGATACCCGCGGCGCGCCTGGTGTGGCCGTGGTCAATCAGGCGCTCGCGGACCGGTACTTTCCGCATGCCAGTGCGATCGGAAAGAAGATCTGGAGCAATGGCCGGCAGAGACCCGCCATGGAGATCGTCGGCGTGGTGACGAATGGCCGCACCGACGACCTCACGAAAACCTCCGAACCCGAAATCTATCTCAGTCTTTGGCAGGCGTCTGCATTTTCGAAAAGCCTGGTGGTGCGCACTGCGGCGGACCCCCGTTCCATTATGACGGCGGTGCAACGTGAACTGCGGGCCGTCGATCCCACCGTAGCGATCGAGAATATCAAGACGATGGACGACATCCGGGGCGAATCGCTGGCCTCCCGAACGTTCGCAATGCAGTTGCTGGTGGGATTTTCGCTGGTCGGCAGCGTGTTGACCCTGGTGGGCATTTACGGAGTGCTGGCGCTTTCGGTCGCTTCGCGGCGGCGCGAGATCGCCATTCGGGCTGCGGTCGGCGCCGAGCGGCGGCACATCCGGAACCTGGTCTTCGCCGAGGGGTTCCGTCTGATTGCGGGAGGCGTGATTTCAGGGATGGCCGCCGCGCTGCTCCTCTCGCGGGTCCTGCGGTCTTTTCTATTCGGGGTGGGGACCGCCGATCCAGTCACATTCGTAGGAGTCGGCCTGATCTTCGGCGCCGTGGCGCTCCTCGCCTGCTGGGTGCCGGTCCGCCGAGCCGTGACGGTCGACCCGATCGAAGCTCTCAGGTACGAATGAGGCAGACTACATGAAGTAGTCTTTGACCTTCTCGAAGAGCCCCTTCTCGGCCGGCGCATTGTCCACCGGGAGGCTATCGCGCAATTGCTCGAGTAGTTTGCGCTGCTCGCGCGAAAGCTTCGAGGGAACCTTCACGTCCACATGGACGTAAAGGTCGCCGCGGCTGTTTCCATTGAGCACCGTTACGCCCTTGTGCCGCAGGCGGAACTGCGCGCCGGTCTGCGTGCCCTCGGGAATCTTCAGGCTCTGCGGCCCTTCGAGCGTCGGTACTTCGATTTCCGCGCCCAGGGCGGCCTGCGCGATGTTCACCGGGATCGTGCAGTGCAGGTCGGCCTCGTGCCGTTCGAAAAATGCGTGCGCCTTCACTTTCAGGAACACGTACAGGTCGCCGGGAGGGCCGCCGTTCGGCCCCGGCTGCCCCTCGCCCGCCAGACGCAGGCGCGTGCCGTCGTCCACTCCCGCCGGAATGTTGACCTTGAGCTCCTTCTGCACCTGCCGGTAGCGGTGCCCGCGGCACTGGCTGCAGGGGTTGCGGACCACCTGCCCCGTGCCGCCGCACGTGTTGCACGTCCTGCGGATCGAGAGGAAACTCTGCTGGTAGATCATCTCCCCGCGGCCGTGGCACGTGGGACATGTGGTGGCGCCGCTGCCCGGTTCGGCGCCCGATCCCTGGCACCGGTCGCACACCTCCATCTTCGGGACCTGAATCTTTGCGCCCATCCCGAAAACCGCTTCCTCGAACTCGATCTCCAGGTCGTAGCGGACGTCTTCGCCCCGCTGCGCCCGCTGGCGCCGCCGCCCGCCTCCGCCGAACAGGTCGCTGAAGCCGAAGAAATCGCCCAGGATGTCGCTGAAATCCGCGAATGCATCGGGGCTGAAGCCTCCGCTGCCGGCCGCGCCCTGCAGTCCGGCGTGCCCGTAGCGGTCGTAGGCGGCCCGCTTCTGCGGATCGCTCAACACGCTATAGGCTTCGGATGCTTCCTTGAACCGCTCTTCCGCGGCGGGATCGTCCGGGTTGCGGTCGGGGTGATGTTTCAGTGCCAGCTTCCGGTAAGCGCCTTTGATATCGGACTCGCCGGCATCCCTGCCTACACCGAGGACCTCGTAATAATCTCTCTTCGACACGGGGTTTTACTTCCTACGGCCTCACCGCCACCTTCACCCAAGCGGGCCGGAGGAGTTTGCCTCTGAAATTATAGCCTTTCTGGTGTTCTTCCAGAATGGCCTGGTCGTCGGCCTCCTCGGTCTGTTCCCTTTGCACCGCCTCGTGAATGTTCGGATCGAACTTGCGGCCCACAGTCTCGATCGGCTCGAGCCCCATCCGCTTCAAGGTCTCGTAAAGCCGCTGGTAAATCAGCTCGACTCCCTTGGCGTAGTTGCGATCCGCCGTCTCTACTTTCAACGCCCGCTCGAAATCGTCCAGCACCGGCAGCAGTTGCTTCACCAGGTCCATCGCCGCGAACTGCAGGTAGTCGGAGCGCTCGCGGTCGGAACGCCGCCGGGCATTGTCAAACTCGGCGCGCGCTCGCAGCAGGCGATCCTGTAGATCGGCCTTCTCGGCCGCCAGCCGGTCGCGATCTTCCATGAGGGACGCGATCTGCCCCTCGATGGTCTCCACCGGAAGGTTTTCGTCCGGGGACACGCCGGACACGTTCTCGTCTGGTTTCTG
The DNA here is from genome assembly GCA_963778675.1 of Bryobacterales bacterium. Taxonomy (GTDB): domain Bacteria; phylum Acidobacteriota; class Terriglobia; order Bryobacterales; family Bryobacteraceae; genus CAWCDJ01. The sequence continues at coordinate 900,769 of CAVZVI010000010.1, read as the reverse complement.
GGTATCCACTCTTCTTCTAGCTTAACAAAACGGGGTCTAAACCCAGGGCGCGGGCGCCTTAGAACTGCGCGCTTTCGAGCGCCCGGCTGGTCTGTAGCACCGCCGCCATTACCCTCTCGTAGTGCATCCGCATCGAGCCCAGTACCGCCACTTTCGCCGGCAGCCCGCTGGCCATCCGGACGGTCATTCCGATCAATGCGAGGTCCTTCATCGCCGGGTGCGCTTCCTCCAGCCCGACATGCACTTCCAACTCGCCCGCCGGCTGTTCCAGGAAGCGGTCCAGCAGCTCGATCAGGCGCTTTTTTTCCTCCAGCGCGCGCAGCAGCTCATGCAGCCGCTCGCGGGTCAGGTGCAAGTCCAGCCCGACCAGGTTCGAAGCCCCTTCCATGTGTACTTCCGGAGAAGTATCCACATCCAGCAGGCCTTTCATGTACAACACTTGCAGATTCCGCATCGCGGCATCGTAGAGCGCCCGGTCCGCCACCATGCGGCGTACCAGTTCGCGCCGCGCATCGCCCAGTTGCCAGCCGCTGAAATTCCGGTTCACGTAATTGCGAATCGAACCCAATTCCTCCGACGAGATGAGATGGTCCACCGCTACCACCCGGTTCCGCACCATGTGATCGCGCGTCACCAAAACCACCAGCACCCGGCCTTCGCCCAGCGACACCAGCTCGATCTGGTCCAGTTGCTGCAACTGTGCAGGCAGCGCCACTGCAATACCAACCGCGCGCGTCAGTTCCATCAGGATCTGGCTCGACCGCTCCACCCTCGCACCTACCGTGTGCAGCCCGCGAAATTCCGTACAGAGACGCTCCGATTCGGCGCCCGCCAGGCGGGACGCGGTCAGCGACCGCACATAGAAACGGAATGCCTTCTCCGTCGGGATTCGCCCCGCCGACGTATGAGGTTGCGAAAGATAGCCCTCGTCGGCAAGATCCGACATCACATTTCGGATCGATGCGGGACTGAGCGAATCGGTCCTGCGTTTGGAGAGCGTGCGCGATCCCACCGGTTCACCGGTTTCGATAAACTCGCGCACAATCGAACTGAGAATCTCCTGATGCCTCGTTCTAGACGGCGCGTCGGTATTCATAACCCTTGAGTAGAAGAACCCCGTAGACCATTGTAGAGGCTACAAAGTAAAGGGTCAACCGAGGGGGTCTGAGGCCGGCTCTGCGAAGCGGCATACAGATCCCCTTTCCGGTGGGAGTTGATAGAATGGCTCTTCCGGAAAGTCGAGGAGGTGAAACCGAAGTGGAGGCTCTCAAGGCACTTATGCGTTTTATCAGCTATTTATTCCATGCCGTTCTGGCGCTCTTCCTGATCGGAGTCTCGGGCATCGCATTGGCCTCGGGCGAGGATTTGCAGCTCAAGATGCTGCCGTGGACCGGTTCGACCCTGGAGTACGTCGTCTTCTTCAGCGCCCTGTTCGGGCTCCTGACCGTGATCCTGGCACTCCGCGGGACCCTGCGCATCCTGTTCCTGGTTTGGGCCTTGGCGGTGGCGGGATTCCTGCTTAAGGGGTATATCTTCAGCAGCTATCGCTTTGCCGGCAACTTCCAGACGGCGGCATGGCTGATTCTTGCTTCGCTCGTGGCGCTTCCCGGCGCGTGGTTCCAGTTGCGGCGCAAATCCGCGCCCGCCAGGCGCTTCCAGGCCACGCGCTGAGGCGCGCGGTACTGAAATCGAACAGCCGGTTCCGAATTCGGACACCGTGTATCCCCCGCCGTCCCGGTAAGAGCTGAACCGGCTTAGCGGGCCGTGGTATCGGAATTGCACTTGAGGCGCCTCTAATTCAGGAGGCGACTCTGCGTACGAAAATCCTTTGCGGCGCCGTATGCGCCGCGCTGGCCACGGTCTCTGGCACAGCCCTTTGGGCACAGGCTTCCGAGGTTTCGGTCCAATCCCCGCCGTCGAGCGAAGTTTCTATCCAGACTCCCAAGCCCCCACCCGTCATCGGCTGGTTCCTGGCGCCGTTCCATTTTGAAAAGCGCGTGGTTCCGCCCGTCAAGCTGACCGACTCGCCTCGCCTGGAATCTCTGGTGCGCGGCGGCAATCTCTACCTCTCCGCCCAGGACGTCATCGCGCTGGTGCTCGAAAACAACCTGGATATCGCGGTGCAGCGCTATAGCCCCTTCCTCGCGCGCGAAGTTCTGCGCCGCACATCGGGCGGCGGTATCCTGCGGTCGGTCGATACACCGGTTGTCGCCGGCCCCACCAGCGTCAGCACGGCGGGAATCAGCGCCTACTCCACGGGCCTCGCGGGCGGCGGCCTGGGCGGCGGCGGCGGCATCGTCACCCAGGTCGGTCCGTCTCCCCCGAACCTCGATCCCTACATCGCCATGAGCGCCTCGCTCGAACACCTCACCCAACCCCAGACCAACACCGTGCTGAGCCAGACGAGCGCCCTCACCCAGGGCATTCGCCAGCTCTACGTTCAATACGGGCAGCAGTTCGTAACCGGAACCAGCGCCTACGCCACTTTTGGCACTACCCGCAACCTGCTGAACAGCTCTACGCCCCTCTTCAATCCGTCCATCAGCGGTTCTTTCGACCTGCAGATCAACCAGAACCTGCTGCAGGGTTTCTCGGTGGCGGTGAACAATCGCGACATCCGCGTGGCCAGGAACAACATGAAGGTGGCTACGATGCAGGTGGAACTGCAGGTCGCCACCACCGTCGCCGCCGCCTTGAATCTCTACTGGGACCTGGTGAGCTTCGATGAAGCCGTGCGCATCAAGGAACACGCGCTCGAGACGGCGCAGAAACTCTACGAGGGAAACCGTAAGCAGACCGCTATCGGAGCCCTGGCCGGAATCGAAGTGACCCGCGCCGCCGCCGGCGTCTCTTCCGCGAAAGAGGACCTGCTGATCGCACAGACCAATGTGGCGCAGCAGGAAATCGTCCTCAAGAACGCGCTCAGCCGCAACGGCATCGAGAACACCTGGCTCGATGACGTCCACATCATCCCGCTCGACCATTTCGAGATCCCCAAGAGCGACGAGATCCGGCCGGTCCAGGACCTCCTCCAGGAAGCCCTCGAAAGACGCCTCGAGATCGGGCGCAGCCGGATCAACGTGGAAAGCCAGAAGATCATGATTCAGGGCGACCGCAACGGCCTGCTGCCCAGCCTCTCGGCCTTCGCCGAGTTCACCAACCACGGCTTGAGCGGTCCCGCCAACCCGCTCTACAACAACTGCTGCGGAGATCCCAACAGTTATTTCATCGGTGGAACCGGCAATGTGCTGGGGCAGATCTTCCGCCGCAATTTCCCGGATTATTCCGTGGGCTTTTCGCTCAACATCCCGTTCCGCAACCGCCAGCAGCAGGCCGACTATGTCACCGACCAGTTGCAGCTCCGCCAGTCCGAGCTCCAGATGCAGCGGGCCGTTAACCAGGTCCGCGTGGACGTAAGAACTGCGGTCATCGGCTTGCAGCAGGCGCGGTCGCGCTATGAGACCGCCGTCGCGACGCGCGTGCTCGGCGAACAGACCCTCGATGCCGAGCAGAAGCGCTTCATGGCCGGTGTCGGCTCCGTCGCCCTGGTCATGCAGGCGCAGAAAGATCTGGCCGGCGACCAGGATGCCGAAGTGCAATCCATGGCCAACTACACCCACGCCAAGATCTTCTTCGACCAGGCTCTCGGCCGGACGCTCGAGGTCAACCACATCACCATGAAAGAGGCTGTTTCCGGACGGGTCGAGCGGCCATCGGTGATCCCGCCCAACGCGCCTGCGCCCGTCAGGACAGGGAGTGCGCAATGAGAAAGCTGCTGCTTTCCGCCTACGTTCTCGGCGCCTGCCTTGTGCCTCTGTGCCCGGCGCAAGACCAGTTGCCTTCGGTGCAGAAACCGCAAGTGCTGATTCCCTTGCAACCTTATGCGGCGCCGACCATTGCGCCCATCCGCCTGGCCAACTCCAGCCGCCTGTATTCCCTGATCCGCGCCGGCAATCTCTACCTGAGCGCCGAGGACGCGCTGGCGCTCGCCATCGAAAACAACCTGGACCTCGAAGTAGACCGCTACGGACCACAGCTCGCCAAGTGGGCCCTCGAACGCGCCAAGGCCGGCGGACCTCTCCGCGGCGTCCCCAGCGCCAGCGCGCAGGTGTCCAGCGTCAACAGCGGAATCGGGGTGGCCGGGAGCGCCGCCAGCGCAGGAGTCGGCGGCGGAGGCGGCGGAGGCGGGGGCGGGGGCGGCGGCAACACCACCATCCAACAGGTGGGAGCCATCACTCCGAACCTCGACCCGAACCTGCAAAGCACCCTGACTTTTTCGCATCTCACTTCGCCCCAGGCGACCACGCTGCAAAGCCGGACCAATGCCCTCATCGACAACACGCACGTATCCAACACCGTGCTGCAACAGGGCCTGCTGACCGGCGGCTATCTGCAGTATCGGAATTACGAGCAGTATCTCAATGAGAATGCTCCCAGCAACGTCCTGAACCCGGTGTCCGCTCCCCGGATGGATTTCGTGCTCAGCCAGAATTTCCTGCGCGGCTTCGGCACAAAGCTGAACAGCCGTGGAATTCGTATCGCCGGCGTCAATATCGACGCGGCGCGCGAGACATTCCGCGCGCAACTGCTGAACCTCGTCACCAGCGTTCTGAACCTGTATTGGGACTATGTAGCGGCCGGCGACGAACTCAGGCTGCGCGAGCACGCGCTGGCGATTACCGAGAAGTTTCGCGACGACACGAAATATGAGATCTCCGTGGGCGCGATTGCCGGGGTGGAGCTTCCGCGCGCCGAGGCGGAGGTGGCAAGCCGCCGCCAGGACGTCGTGATCGCCCAGGCCAACGTGCGCCAGCGCGCCGTCCTGCTGAAGGACGCGCTGAGCCATCGCGAGGACCCGGCCCTCGAAGCCGCCGGAATTATCCCCCTCGATCGCATCGAGGTCCCCGAGACGGAATCGTTTCCCACGGTGCGCGAACTGGTTGCCACCGCCATGGCCAAGCGCCCCGACGTGGCGGTCGCGAAGTTCCGCACGGAAGCCGACGAGATGAACCTGGCCGGCACTACGAGCCCGCTGCTGCCCAGCCTGCAGGTCACGCTGCAGACTTACAACCGCGGCGCCGCCGGTACGCCGCAGGCAAGCGGCGGAACGCCCACTGAGTATTTCGTGGGCGGATACGGAACTGCCCTGGGACAGGTCTTTCGCCGCAATTTCCCGAACAACATCGCCAATCTGCAGTTCTATGCGCCGTTTCACAACCGGCAGGCCCAGGGCGATTACGGCATCGACCAGCTCCAGTTCCGGCAGTCGCAGTTGCGCAACCAGAAGGATCTCAACCAGATTCTGGTGGACGTTTCCAGCCAGTTGAGCGCCCTGCGCCAGGCGCGGGCCCGCTACGAGACCGCCCGGAACACCCGCCTTCTCCAGGAACAGCTCCTGGCGGGGGAACGGCGGCAGTCCTATGGCCCGCAGACGTTCAACTACATCATGGTCGACCAGCGCGCCCTGATCGCCGCCCAACTCTCCGAGATGAATGCCATGACGAATTACGAGCGCGCCCGCATTTCCCTCGACCAGGTGCTCGGCGAGACGCTGGAAAAGAACCACATCACGCTCGAGGAAGGGCTCAACGGCAAGGTGGAGCGCGAATCCCGGCCTCCCGAAGTCGTGCCGCCCGCGGCGGCTTCAAACACCCGCCCGGCCCGGTAGCCCCTGGACATCGGCTATCTTAAAATCGGTGCCCTATAAAGCCGTCATCTTCGACCTCGGCCGGGTCCTGGTGCATTTCGATTTCCGGCGCGGCTACCGCGCCCTCGAAGGACTCTGCCCCTATTCGGCCGCCGAGATCCCCGCGCGACTGGCGTCCACCGGCCTCGTCGAGCGCTTCGAAACCGGGCTCGTCGAGCCTCGGGACTTCGTCGGCCGCCTCTGCGCCATTCTCGATCTGGACGTCGATTACGATCGCTTCTGCGCGATCTGGAGCTGCATTTTCACCGAGGCGCTGCTCCCCGAAAGCCTGCTTGCCGGAATCGCCGCGCGCTACCGTCTGCTGCTGCTGTCCAATACCAACGCCATCCACTTCGAGATGCTGCGCGCTAACTACGGGCCCCTGCTGCGGCACTTTCATGAGCTGGTGCTCTCCTACGAGGTCAAAGCCATGAAGCCCCAGCCCGCTATCTACGAAGCGGCCATCGAGCGGGCAGGCTGCCGCCCCGAGGAGTGCTTCTTCACTGACGATATCGCCGAGTACGTGGCCGCCGCCCGCCGCGCGGGGATGGACGCGGTTCAGTTTCAGTCCGCTGGTCAGATTGAAGGGGAGTTGAAGAGCCGGGGAATCGCCTGGCAATAAATAAAAAAGCCGGGCGTCCCTTGAGACGCCCGGTGAGGAGCACCCATAGTCTGCTCGGAGGTTGCAGACTACAGGGGTGGAGGAGCTTACGCCAACAAACCGCCGTGCCCCAGGCAGGCCACTTCCCAGCCTGTGACATGGTATCGGGCCAGAAGAGGCGGCAATACCAAGTCCACTACATTGGGCTTGGCGGACCGGAAACAGCCTGGTGCTGAAATAATCGGCACTTCATCCTTGTAGGACAGCAACAACAGGTTGCCCGGCTCGACCGGTGCAAGAAAACGTTCCACCTGGCCGCCGACCCGCTGCATCGCCTGGCCGATCACATCTTCCGGACCGGCCGGAGCCGTGGTCGAAGCCACCAGGATCACGCACGGCTTGGATCTCAAAAGATGTTGTAGGCAGCGCGCGACGGAATTCTCATCTTCCGTACAGGCGAGCACATAATTTGCGTTGACCCCGAACCGCTCGAGCCGCTGGCGCATGATGTTCTCGAACAGTTGCCGGGCACGCTCGCCGCTGATCGGGTCGGTGTAGAGAACTCCTACACTCGGCGTCCGCATGGGGCGGGCCTGCAGAATCGGCCCACGCTCTTTGAGAATCCCGATCACCGCTTCGAGCTGATCCTTGGCCACCGCGAAAGGAGCGCTCTTCACGGTCGCAATCCGCTGGCCCGCCACGGCATAGCTGAAATTGAGAGAGGTGGCGATGACTACGCTGGCCGTGCAGTTGATCTGCTTCAGCAGCTCATCATCCACCAGCACGCAGCAATTCTCGGTAGCCAGCAGGTTGGCGCGCCCGCCGGCAGCCAGGCGGATTTCGAAGCTGCCGCACCCCATCTCGCTGGCGACAGCGCAAACCGCATCGTCCTCGCCGACCTCGCCTTCCTCCAGTTCGGTGACCCAAATGGTCTCCATGCCTTCGGATTCCAGCACCCGAACGTCCTCGTCACTGATGACATGCCCCTTCGCCAGCAGCTTCTTCCCGCCGGGGCGGAAGACGGTGCAACAAAGGACCCGTCCAGTTGAGGATTTCACGTCAACTGTCTGCGCTCTCATGCTTGCCTCACAAGGTAGATTCGGGATCAGCCCACTATTTCGGGCTCTTTTGTCCTTAAATTGAGTCTACACTGAGTGCGTTGAAAAGAAGAACAGTTTGTCCCTGGTCTTTTGCGGGGTGTGGAAGAAGTCCCTAGTTTGGGGGTATTGCCTTTAGTCCTGGCGGGTCGTGGGGATTTGGATGAACTGGTCATCCGCGGAGCCCGTGGCGCGAATCCACCGGTCCGGCGGCGCCTCCGGCCGCAGGATTCGCAGCACCGCGACTTCGTCGCAGGCATGGAACTTCGGGCAGCGCAGGCAATCCTTCCATGCCTTTAGCGGCAATACGCCACGCTCCACGACGTGAAAACCGACCTTCTGAAAGAACTCCGTGACGTATGTAAACGCGAACACCGCGTCGAGCTCGTACTCTTCCGCCTCATGCACCAGTGCGTCCACCACCCGCCGCCCTACGCCATGCGTCTTGGCATTCTCATCGACCGCCAGCGACCGGATCTCGCCGATCGTCGGACTGTAGAAGTGCAGCGCCCCGCAGCCCAGCAAGTCCTGGCCACGCATCACCACGGTAAAATCGCGGATCGCCTCCGACATCTCGAACTCGGTGCGCGGCAGCATGATGCCCTTGGCCGCGTAACCGTTGATCAGGTCGAGAATCGGCCTGATGTCGTGCATCACCGCCTTGCGCACCGTGAGCCGCAGCCCGGCGGCCGCAGACTCCACGAAGGCATCCGCCCTGACCCCGCTAATCATGCCGCCTGTACCCCGCTCCGCACCACCCGGGTGCCGATTTCCTCGCCCGCCAGCAGCCGGTCGAGCACGCCCGCCGCGGCGCCCGGCGCAATCCGCACCTGCTCCACGCCACCCGCCAGCGCGGCCATCGCGGCGTTCAGCTTGGCCTGCATGCCGCCGGTGGCAAATCCGTCCTGGATCAACTGCTCGCTCTCCGCCGACGTCAATCGCCGCCGCACCTGTTTCGCGCCGTCCATCACACCTTCCACATCGGTCAGGAACACCAACTGCCTGGCTCCGAATGCCACCGCGCATGCCACCGCCATCTGGTCGGCATTCACGTTGTAGACCTGCCCGTGCCGGTCGCCCGCCACACACGCCACCACCGGCAGATAGCCGCCTGCCACCAGCGTTTGGAGCAACCCGGCGTTGGATTTTACTACACGACCGACTGCGCCGAGCGCCGGATCCATCTGCTCGGCCTCCACCAGCAGGGCATCGATCCCCGTGATCCCTACCGCCAGCGCGCCGGCGCGGTTCAGCCTGGCCACCAACTCGTGGTTCACGCTGCCCGCGAAGATCTTCAGTACCGCGTCGACCACCTCCGGACCGGTCACGCGCAACCCGTTGACGAACCGGCTTTCCACGCCTCGCTCGGCCAGGAACCGGGTCATCTGTTTGCCCCCGCCGTGGACCACCACCAGTTCGACGCCCTTGCCGCGCGCGCCGACGATCTGTTCCGCCAGCGCGCCCGCCGTCTCCGCCGAATCGAGCAGCGTGCCCCCGAGCTTCACCAGCACCTTCACAGCAGGCCCTCGGTTTCGCGAAACCCGAGCATGAGGTTCATGTTCTGGACCGCCTGTCCCGCCGCGCCCTTCACCAGGTTGTCGATGGCGCTGACCACCACTGCCCGTCCGGTGCCGGGGTCGAGCGTCGCCCCGATGTCGCAGAAATTGGTCCGCGCCACGCCCCGCAAATCGGGGACGTGCCCCGGCTGGTAGAGCCGGATGAAGGGCTCGCCCGCGTAGCGTGCTTCGTAAATCGCGATCAGGTCCTCAACCGACTTCAGCCCTTGAGCACGGAAGTAGATCGTCTCCAGAATGCCGCGGTCGAGCGGCAGCAATTGGGCCGTGAAGCTAAACTCCCGCTCTTCGAGGCCCGAGATCTGCAGCACCTCCGGCACGTGCCGGTGCTTGAGGATCGAATAGGCCGAAAAGTTCTCCGTGACCTCGCAGAAACTGTTCTTGAGGCTGGGCTTCCGCCCCGCGCCGCTGACCCCCGACTTGGCGTCGCAAATCACTCCGGCCGCGCGATCCACCACACCCGCCTCCAGCAGCGGACGGAGCGCCAGGTTCGCCGCCGTCGGGTAGCAACCCGGATTGGCCACCAGCCGCGCCGCGGGAATGCGCTCCCGGCAAAACTCCGGCAATCCATAGGCGGCTTCGGCGAGCAGCCCCGGCTGGGTATGTTCCTCTTTGTACCAGGCCTTGTAGTTTTCAGGCGTGCGCAGCCGGAACGCTCCGCTGAGATCCACGACCCGGGCCCCCGCCTCCAGCATGGCCGGCGCGAGTTCCATCGAAGCCTCCGGCGGCGTGCCCAGGAAGACGAGGGCAAGTCCTTCCTCCCGGACCACTTGCGGAGTACACTGCAACCGCGGCGGCCCCTTCGGGTTGCGGATCGCCGGCGTCTCCGGCTGCTCCCGGTGATCCAGCAGGACCGGAGTGACCCCGCCATGCCGCCCCAGAATGCGGACCAGTTCCGCCCCGCTATACCCGCGATACCCGACGATGCCGACCTTTTTCATGATGGATGTTTATGCGTAGATATGAATAAATATAACACAGAGCATGTTGGCGGCGTGGACCCCTACTTCAGATCAAGGCTGATTTTGAGCGCCTCGGCTACCTTGCCCATGGTGGTGGCCGAGACAACGCCATAGGTCTTGCCGAATCGCGCCTCGTCCACACAGCGGATCTGGTTGCAGAGGGCCACGCTGTCCTTGTCGAGTCCGCCTTCTCCCTTGGGGATGAGCACATTGACGGGAAACAACCTGGGAACGTGCTCCGCCCCCTCGATCGGGACCACGATCGTCATGGGCGAATATTTGTTTCCGATGTCGTTCTGGACGACGAGGCACGGCCGGCTCGTCTTAATCTCGTGGCCAACAGCCGGGTCCAGGCTGATCTGAAGGATGGTGCCTCTAGTGCATCGGCCGGGCATCAGAAGTTTTCATAGTCCAGCGCCGCGAAATCCCCGGCGACCGACCGGTCCAGTTTGGCATTGGCCTGGTAGCCTTCCGCCAGTTCCCTCTCCAGCTTGTCCCGGCGGCGCGCTTCGATGAATTGCTCGACCGCCTGCCTGATCAGTTCGCTGCGGGTGATCGCCAGTTCCCGGGTTGCCTGCTCCGCACGCTCGAAGAGCGGATTTGGCAGCTCTACGACCACCCTGTGCGCGGCCCTGCCGGGGAGTCGGTGGCCCTTCCTGGTGTGACGCGCTTTGGTGGTATCTGTGGCCAAAAGTTTTGCACTACTGCTGACCATATTCTATGACACCAGGTACAAAGTTGCAGGGACAGTTGTAGCACCGCTAGCTAACGAAACGAAAATGGCGTATCCTTTCGTTAGAGAAAGCCTAACGAAAGGATTTTGTGTCCGCAGGCGAGGATCAGACGCCGCGTCTGGGCCGCTACGTCGTCAAGACTTACGGGGCGGAGGCTGTCCGGGCGTTTGTCCCGCCGCCGCTGCCTCCGAATCCACCGCTCCGCCTGGAAGGAATCCAACTCCTGCTCGAACAGGCAAACCAGGCCCTCGGCCGGCTCGACGGGCTTGCGTCCGTACTTCCCAACCTGTCGCTGTTCATCTACGCCTATGTGCGCAAGGAGGCAGTGCTCTCTTCACAGATCGAGGGAACTCAGTCGTCGTTGTCCGACTTGCTCCTGTTTGAAAGTGACGAAGCGCCGGGAGTTCCGCTGGGCGATGTGCAGGAGGTCTCGAACTACGTGGCGGCCCTGAATCATGGGCTCGAACGCTTGCGTGGGGGTTTTCCGATCTCCCTTCGGCTGATCCGCGAGATCCACGAGATCCTTTTGTCGAAGGGCCGGGGCAGCGGCAAACAGCCGGGCGATTTCCGGCAAAGCCAGAACTGGATCGGCGGCACCCGTCCCGGGACTGCGGCCTTCGTTCCTCCGCCGCCCGAACTCGTCCTGGATTGTATGGGCGCCCTCGAACTGTTCCTGCACGAGGAGCGGGCGGACCTGCCGATGGTCATCAAAGCCGGCCTGGTCCACGTCCAGTTCGAGACGATTCACCCGTTTCTCGATGGCAACGGCCGCCTTGGCAGGCTACTCATCACATTCCTGCTCTGCGCAGCAGGCGTGCTTCGGGAACCGATCCTCTATCTGAGTCTCTATTTCAAACAACACCGGGCCGAGTACTACGATCTGCTGGACCGCGTGCGAGCCAAGGGCGACTGGGAGACGTGGCTGGCCTTCTTCCTGACAGGTGTCCGGGACACCGCCGACCAGGCTGCGGCCGCAGCGCGGCGGATCCTCTCCGTGTTCGAGGAGCACCGCCGCATGATCGACACCTTGGGCCGGCCCGCTGCGTCGGTGCTGCGCGTGTTCGAACATATGCAGCGGAACCCGATCATCTCGATACCCGCCGCCGCCGGGAGCATCGGCATCTCGGCGCCGACCGTCGCGAAATCACTGGAGCATATGCAGCGGTTGGGAATGCTGCGCGAGATTACCGGGCGCCAGCGCCACCGGCTCTTCGTGTATGACGCCTACCTTGCAATCCTGAGTGAGGGAACCGAACCGGCCAGGTGAATCCGGAAGAAACGCCGGCTTGCTGATATCATATCGCTCATGCTCAAACTGACTCTGTTGGTCCTCGGTTTGGTCCTGATGGCTTTCGGCGCCGACCTGCCTACCAAGAAGTACCTGAACCTGGCAGCCATCAAGAAAATGGTGGCGGGCGCGGAGGCCGAAGCGCAGAAGCGGAACGTCCAGGTCACCCTCTGCATCGTGGACGAGAGCGGGAACCTTCTCTTCCTGCAGAAAGCGGACGGCGCCGGTCTCAACACCATCCAGTTCGCGCAGAAGAAGGCGCGGTATGCCGCGCTGTACGGGCGGCCGTCGAAAGCCGCGGCCGATCAGCTCAAGGACGGCAACCTCCAGGTGCTCGTCTTTCCCGACGGTTTCCCGAATCAGGGCGGGCTGCCGGTGAAGGTCGACGGGCGGACCATCGGAGGGGTTGCGGCCAGCGGCGCCGCCTCCGAGGTGGATGAAGCCATCTCCCAGGCCGCGATCGACGCGCTATCCAAAGACTGACGGTCTGCCATATCATAGACACGCGAGGTCACCATGACACCCGTTCCCGTCAATCAGCAACAGGCGCTCGTTTCGCGGCTGATGAAAGCCTGCGGCGGCGCTTATAGCCCGGAAACCCGGCGCAAGTATTTCATCTCCGGACCGCAGTGGGCCGCGGCCTACCAGGGCCAGGCGCTGTTTCACGCGCCCACGCGGCCGGCCATCGGATTCGAAGAAGTGATCCGGAAATACGCCGAGATCGGCATCGGGTATTGGACCACCCACGACACCGACGTGATTCCGACCGATGCCCTGGGCACCAGCCGGCAGGCGGAGATCGTCGCGCGGATCGGCCGGGCGCTCCACGAGAACGGCTTGAAGTGCTCGATGGTCACCACCGAGACTTTCTACCACGCGGTGTGGGCGGCGAGCCCCGCGGCGGAAGCGCCGGAGGTGCGGGATTATGCGAGCTTCCGGGTGTGCAACACGGTGGACATCGGGCACGAGCTGGGCGCCTCGTTCGCGGTGTACTGGCCGGGGTCGCTCGGATACTACGTGCAGGGCGCGATCGACGAGACCGATACGCTGCGCTGGTACGCCCAGGCGCTGAATGCGGCCTGCGACCGCGATATCCAGGTGGCGCGCGAGAAGCGGCGGCCTACCCTCAAGCACTGCCTGGAGGCCAAGCCCTTCGAGCCGCAGGCCGAGATCCTGCTGCCGACCAGCGATGCCATGCTCGGGTTCATCGCCTCGGGCCTGCTGACTCATCCGGAGATGGTGGGGCTGAATCCGGAGTATCTGCACGAGCTGATGTGGGGCGCCGCGCCGCGGGCGGCCCTGGCGCGGGCGCTGCTGGCGGGCAAGCTATTCCACTTCGACATCAACGACGGCTACCGGCTGAAGCACGACGTGGATATCGGGGTCGCCCTGGTGAACCCGCTGGACTGGCTGAACGTGCTGGTGCTGCTGCGCAGCCACGGCTACAACGGACCGTTCAATCTCGATTACAAACCGCCGCGCACCACCAGCCAGTTCGGCGTCTTCGAAGTCAGCTTCCCGACCGCGGTGGATCGCTTCATCACGCTGTGGGAGATGGCGGGCGAGGTGATGGAAGACCCCATCATCCAGGAGGCGACGACGGCGCTGAAGGGCGGGGGCGGAGCACCCGGCGCGCGCGACGCCGAGGCGATTGCCCGGGCGAACCAGGAGTTGCTGACGCTGCACGAGCTGATCGCGCACCGCCTGGTGCAGATTCTGCTCGGCCTGCACCGCGGCCGTACGTTTTCGATCGGTTGAAGCGCTGCCCCGCAATACACTGTGACAAGCTGAGAGTATGGGCGTAGGGCGAATGCTCGTCACGGCCGGCCTCGTCCTGGTGGCCGTGGGGCTGCTGTTCATGATCGGGGACAAGCTGCCGGTGCGGCTCGGGAGGCTGCCCGGAGACATCACCGTTCACGGAAAGAACTCGACGTTCTACTTCCCGCTGGCGACTTGTCTGCTGCTCAGCCTGCTGTTCTCGCTGGTACTGTGGCTGTTCCGGAAATAGTCAGTGAACGCGGCCCATCTTGTCGAGGGGCCAATAGACGAACACGGCCTTGCCGTAGATGTTCTCGCGCGGGACCCAACCCCACATACGGCTGTCGCTCGACTGGTTGCGGTGATCGCCCAGCACGAAGTACTTGCCGGGCGGGACCGTGATGTCGCGGCCATCGCGCCAGGTGGAATCGTCCCGGTTCTCGGGTGGAACGTAATTCTCGACGAGGGCTCTGTCGTTGACATACACCTGGCCCTCATCCACGCGCACGCGGTCGCCGGGAATGCCGATCACCCGCTTGATGTAGGATTTCGTGGTGTCCTGCGGATACCAGAAGACGACCGTGTCCCCTCGCTCGATGCTGCTGAGGCCGAAGCGGTAGGTGAACTTGTTGATAAAGATGCGTTCCTGGTCGGTAAGGGTGGGCATCATGCTGGTACCCTCCACTTTGACCGGCTGGTAGATGAAAACGATCAGGACGACCGCGATCAGTACCGAGAAAATGAGGTCCCGGGCCCAGGACAGCGCGTTCCACAGGCCGGCTCGGGGAGGCGGACCGGGCGGAGTAACCGCTTCCTCCTCGACGTTGCTCTGGAACTCGTCTTGCGGCATCCCTGCTACGCATTATAGACGGTTCACCGGCCGGTTCGGTTGCCGGTCACTTCAGCAGGCGCCCCAGGACAGGCAGCGGCACAGCCCCTTCCTTGAGCGCGCTGTCGTTGAACGCGGCGAGGCTGTAGGAGGAGCCCCTGGCTTTGCGATATTCGTCACGCACCCGCAGCCATCCGTTCCAGCCAAGGAAGTACATGGGGAGCTGGCAGGACGAGAGCTTGGCCCGCTGCAGCTTGGCCGTGGCCTCTTCGTGCTCCTGAAAGGTCTGTTTCTCCATCAGGTCGAGCGCGTCCTGGTCGGTCATTTCGAGCATCTGCAGGCGCACGTCCAGAATCAGGTTGGCGATGACGCGCAGCTCTTCTTTGGCGAAGGTGAGCGCCATCTCGGGCGAGTGGTCGAGGAATCCCTCGTCGAGCATCATCTGGGTGGAGTACTGCCCCCAGCCTTCGATGTACGGGCCGTTGCCGAAGACGGCGCGCAGGAGCCGCCGCGGTTGCGGCGTGATGTCGTTGGCGATCTCCATCTGCACGTAGTGGCCGGGCATGGCTTCGTGGATCGTCAGCAGCTTCAGCTTGTAGAAGTTGTACTCGCGCAGCTTGGATTGGACGCGCGCCTGCGGCCAGTCGTCGGGAATCGGCGTGACCCAGTAAAAGGCGCCGAGTTTGGGCTCGAGCGCGGGCGCCGGGTTGAAGCCGCCGACGGCATAGATGCCGCGCATGAACTCGGGAGTCGGGATCACCTGCAGGTTGGAGCGCGCCGGCAAGGTAAGGAGGTGCTTCTCCTGGACGAAGGCGCGGGCCTCCTCCAGGTCCTTGCGGGCATCCTCCATGAAGGACTCGCGCGTGGAGTGCCGCTCGGCGATCCTGGCGAGGACTTCGCCGATCACGGCGTTTTCCCGCGCGTCGCCCGCCAGATCGGCATGGTCGCCGTGCCCGGGGTACATGGCGTGATGCAGGGGCAGGGCCAGCTCGAGCATGTGGGCGCGCACCGCACGCAGGCGGCGCTCGGCCATCTCGAGCGCTGTATCCGCTTCGATGCCGCTTTCCAGGGCATAGCGGAACTTGCGCATGTACCGGTCCTGGCCGAGGCGCCAGTTGGCGTTCGTGCGCGCGGCAAGGTTGGTTTTCAGATAAACCTGGAACTTGTTGATGGCGTCGAGGGCCGGCCCGGCCGCACGCGTGTAGGCGTCCCGCAAATTGTCGGGAACCGCGGCGCGGAGAGTTTTGTCGACCAGTTCGATGTTGCCCTCGTTTTCATCGGCGGCCACCTGCGTCCAGATGGCGGGCGCAGCAGTCAGGTTCACTCCCGCCTGGTCGAGATACAGCGGCACTTTTTGCAGCCGCGCGATGATGTCCTGGAAGCGCTGGGGCTTGGGAGCGTACTCGAGAACATACGGATTGAAGAGTGCGTTGCCGAGCGTCTCTACGTAGAGCGTGGGGTTATGCAGGGATGTGTGGACCTCGTTGAGATCGAGCAGCGCCAGCGCGGTCTGGTCCTGTAGCATCGTGAGGTCGGCCTGCTCTTCCGGGGCAAGCTGGTCGAAGCGCAGCGCGCGCAGGCGCTTCTGGAACCCGGTGTAGAAGGTACGCTGCCTGTCGAGAGCCTCGGGGCTGAAGTCGTCCAGCTTCTGGTCGAGGTTTTCCTTCTGGTATTCGTGCAACCCGACGCTGGTAGCGAACGAGGGGGAGAACGAAATTACCGTGTAAACAAACTCCTGCGTGAGGCGGGAGAGTTGCTCGGAGGGGCTCTCGTGGCTGCATCCGGCGGCGATGAGCAGGAAGGTTAGAATTACAACGATTTTCGCCATCGTTGCAATTGTACCCTTTGAAGCGGATTACCCCGCATAGGCCCGGGAACGGCGGACGGGACCGGGCATGGGAACCGAAACCGGCTCGGGGCGTGTATTCCGCTGCAGGAGATGCAGTTCCCGCAGAACGCGGGCGCGCTCCGCGAAGGCCTGGCGCTCCAGCACGCCATCGGCGATCACACATCCCCAAAGGAGGGCGACTGAAAGCGCCATCGCCGCCAAACCCTGTCCGGTTATCTTTGCGATCGGCATCAGCCGTTCCTCCTCGGCGAGTCGTTTGAGCAATCCGGCTGCCAGAGGCTATTTTGTTTGGCTGCAACGAACTTCCCGGCGTCGCACTGCCCAGCGGGTGGCACGTACGCGCACAAGTGACGCTCTGGAATACACACTCAATGGCAACCCATACAGGTGAATTCCCGACCGTGGCAGACGGCGCAGGTGGTCAGGTCGAGACCCAGCTTGCCGGTGGAGTGGGTGTCGAGGAAATGCGGTGTCGCGTGGCTGGCGGGCCGCAGCGAGGCATCTTTGGCGTGGCAGGTGGTACAGCTCCAGGGGTTGTCGATGACCGTGTGGCAGACCAGGCAATCGGCCATCTGGGGCATCGCGGCTTGGGTCACCTGGTCGGACTGCTCCATCCCGCGGTGGCAGGCTTCACATGCGTTGGCCGTGTTCAGGTAAGGGCGGACTGCGGCGGATGGCTGGAGATAGTTCTTGCTGTCGATGGCCTTGGCCAGGAGCGGGGCCAGGTTGCCCATGCGCAGGTGCTGGGCGTGGCTGAAGTGGATCACCGGGGCGGGGCCGGCGGGAAGGCCCCCGGCCGCCTGCCTGCCATCCTGGTGGCACTGCCGGCAAACCGCCGCGGAGGGCAGCAGGTTGTCCTGCGCGCTGGTGCTGGAAGCCGCCGCCGTATGACAGGTGGTGCAGGCAAGTTTCATGCGGAGGTGCAGGCGGTGCGAGAAGGGCGCAGCGTGCGCCCCGGCGCAGAGCAACAGGAGGCAGAAGAATCGCAAGGCCTACCCTACTTGCTATACGTGAGGTGCCAGATCCGTTTGTTGCCGTCTTCGGAGACCAGCAGGCTGCCGTCAGGCAACTGCAGAAGGGCCACCGGGCGGCCCCAGACTTCCGCCTGATCGGGGCCCAGCATCCAGCCGGTAACGATCTCGCGCGGCGGGCCGGAAGGCTTGCCGTTCTGGAACGGAACGAACGCGATGGACTGGCCTACCCGCTTGGAGCGGTTCCAGGAGCCGTGGAAGGCCAGAAAAGCGCCGCCCTGATACTCCGCCGGAAACTGCTTACCGGTGTAGAAAACGAAATCCAACACCGCGACGTGCGCGCCGAGCAGTTCGTCGGGCACTACGGTCTTGGCAACCAGGTCGGGACGGAGACCCTTATTGGTGGGGTCTTCGTGCGGCCCGATGTAAGCGTATGGCCATCCGTAGAAGGCGCCCTGCTGGACGTGCGTGAGGTAGTCGGGAACGAGATCGTCGCCCAAATCGTCGCGCTCCTGCACGGCCGCCCACAAGGTGTCGGTTCCGGGATACCAGTGCATGCCGATGGGATTGCGCAGGCCGGCGGCGAAGATTTCATGGCCCGAGCCATCCAGATTGTACCGGTTGATGGCGGCGCGCCGCGGATCCTCGCCGGGGGAGGAGTTGGAGCCCGAACCTACGCCGACGTAGATCTTCTTGCCGGCGCGATCGATCAGCAGGCTGCGCGTCCAGTGATGCTTGTCGATGCCCGCCAGCGAGATGATCTGCTCGCCCTTGCCGGCGGTCATCGTCTTGGAGTTGTAGGGGTAGCGCTTGACGGAATCGGATTCGCCGACGTACAGGTAGCCGTCGTGGTAGGCAAGACCGTAGGGCTGGTAGAGGCCCTCGATGATCTTCTTGGGCTCCTTGCCCTGGAAGACATAGACCGCGCCGTTCGGTTTGGGCGCGGCGTCCGCCAGGATCACCTCGTTGCCGGGGCCCAGAATCATGTAGCGGGGACGCCGGAAGCCTTCGGCCCAGATCTCCATGTGGAAACCGGCGGGCATCTTGAGCTGAGCCCCGGCCGGCTGCGGGATGACGTGGGGTCCGTTGTTGACGGACTTGGTGGCGTAGGGCGGCGGCAGCTTCGGCTGGTCGGCCGCAAACGAAAAGATGGAAGCAGCCAGAACCAGGGCCGCACCCGGCAGAATCCCTCTCAAATGCATGCTCTTATGATGCCATGAGAGGCTGGAAGGAAGCAGGCCCGGAGGCCTGCTCCACAAAAATTAGCGGGCAGCCATCAAAGCGCGCAGCCGTCGGGCGCGCTCGGGGGCGCGGAGTTGCCGCAGAGCCTTGGCTTCGATCTGGCGAATGCGCTCGCGCGTGACGTCGAACTCCTGGCCGATCTCTTCGAGGGTGTGCTCCCGCTCGCAGCCGATCCCGAACCGCATCCGGATCACCTTCTCCTCCTTCGGAGAAAGGGTCTTCAGGATGCCGGCGGTTTCATCGCGAACGTTGGACTCGATGACCGCATCCACAGGAGAACCGACCCAGCGGTCTTCGATCAGGTCGCCGAGGGCCGACTCGCCGTCGCGGCCGACCGGGGTTTCCAGGGAGACGGGGTCGCGCGAAATGGTCTTCAGCTTCTGGACCTTCTCGACCGGGATATCCATCCGGCGACCAATTTCGTCATTTGTAGGAGTACGGCCGAGTTCCTTTTCCAGTTCGCGGGTGGCCCGCAGGAACTTGTTCATACTCTCGTTCATGTGAACCGGAATGCGGATGGTGCGGGACTGGTCGGCGATGGCGCGCGTAATGGCCTGCCGGATCCACCACGTAGCGTAGGTCGAGAACTTGTAGCCGCGGCGATATTCGAACTTGTCTGCAGCGCGCATCAGGCCGATGTTGCCTTCCTGAATGAGATCAAGCAGATGCAAGTCCGCGGTTGACGTACTTCTTGGCCACCGAAACGACCAGCCGGAGGTTGGCTTCGACCAGGTCTTTCTTGGCGCGCTCGGCTTCGGCCTCGCCGTGGCGGATGACCGTCAGGCTGTGCTTGAGCTCCGGGAGCGTAGCGCCGGCGGCGGTTTCCCGCTTGCGAATCTCGCGTTTCAGTTCCCGCAGGCGGGCCTGCTGGATCGGATTGTTGCGCGTCTCGAGCTTCCGGGTTTCGCTATCGAGGTGGCTGATCTCGTCGACCGAGCGTTCGATTTCGCGGGCGAATTCCTTCCACTTGTTGACGCGGAAAGGAGTACGCCGGATGGCCAGGGAAGTCTCGACCCGGGCGCGGTTCAGCTTTGCGCACAGGCGTTTACGGGGCCGCTTATTGGCCACCGGGGTGGCATCCACTTTTTCCTGTAACTGCGTTTGTTTCTTGTGCAGAAGAAGGATTTCCGCAAACTGCTTGGCGGCTTCGGCGCGGACCTTCAGATCGGCCGGAGTGCCTTCTTCGACATCGCCCAGATCCACCTGGCTTTCCAGTTCGATGGCCTCTTTTTTGATCTGCTCGGCCAGATCGACGACCACTCCCTGAACCAGGGCGGAACGGCTGATCGCCTTCTGCATGCGCAACTTGCCCCGCTCCATCCGGCGGGCAAGATCGACTTCTCCTTCACGCGTCAACAGCGGTACGGCGCCCATCTCGCGCAGATACACGCGAACCGGGTCGTCGGTATAGATCGACTCCTCCACCGGAGCCGGGTGCAGGAAATCGGCCTCGTGGGTAGCCTCAGGGTCGAAGAACTTTGCTTCGTCCTCAAAATTGAGACCAAGGGTTTCGGGATTGTCCGCTAAAAACTGATCTTCAAAATGATCCACTAAGACTCACCTCCCCCATAAGACACGCGACGCTACATCGAGATGTCCTGGGAAATGGGTTATTGAGTGAAAAAGAACCGACTCTCTGTTGGTCCAACCCGAAGTATAGAGACGGTCGGGTGCATTCGGGGTTCGACTTCCGACTGATAATAACACATGTGCCGGCAAAGTTAAGCTCTATTTTTAATGATGTCTTAAAACTGAGAAGGTTACATGGATTTCGAACGTGGCGAGTTAAGGCTGGAACCCGTGCAAACCCGCGGTCTACGGAAGCTTCTGGCGCATCAGGTTCTTCAGCTCGTTGAAGAAGGCCTCCTCGTCCTGGAAGTCACGGTACACAGAGGCAAAACGGACGTATGCGATCTTGTCGAGGTCGCGGAGGCTGTCCATCAAAAATTCTCCTACCTCTATAGTAGATATCTCGCGATCGGGTGAGTCACTGACCTTCGATTCGACGCGATTGACCAGTTCGGAGAGCCTGGCCATGCTGACCGGCCGCTTCTCGCAGGCTTTGAGGAGACCTCCCAGCACCTTCTGGCGGTCGAACTTCTCGCGCCGGCCGTCTTTCTTTACCACCATATAGGGGACTTCATCGATGCGTTCATAGGTGGTGAAGCGGCGTTCGCACGACAGGCATTCCCGGCGGCGCCGGATGGTGTCGCCCTCCTTGGTCTCCCTCGAATCCACGACCTTATCGTGTAAGTGATTGCAAAATGGACACTTCATGTCGATGCCTCACGACCGATCCGGCGCAGGGCATGCCAGTCCAGGCCTTCCTTGAGGGCCAATGTCAGGCCGACGGGGACAATTGCTACAAATGTAAGAAACCAGATAAAGAAAGCAAAGGCAGTTGCCAGTTCCAACCGAACGCCGAACAGCTCGGTCAACACCAGGACCGACGCGACCTGCATGCCGCCCCCGATTCCAGGGATCTGGATGGCCGCACCGAAGGAGACAAACCCCATAAAAATCAATACATCCACGAGGCTCAGAGACAGTGTGCCGGAGAATGCGCGGGCCAGACTCCAGTAGCAGGCGGCGATCAGGAGCCATTCGATCACGGAATAGACAAACAACAGGATCAGGGCGCCGTCGCTGCGGGTCGCCTCCACCCCCTGGACGAAGGTGCCGACCAGCTTCTCTATTCTATGGAATTGCGCTTCCGGAAGGAAGTGGAGAGCGGAGAGCAGGCGGCGGCGGACCGGTTCGGCGAAGTGCCTGAGTGAGAGGAGGATAGCCAGCAGGATCACGCAGGCGACACCGACAATCCGGCCACCGGCGGCCATCACCCAGGCCAGTTCCGGTCCCACGTGGAGGCGGGAGGAATCTACCCGAGTCAGAGCATAAGCGAATACCAGAAGGGCCATCAGGAGGTCGAAGATGCGCTCCAGGATCCAGGCGGCAAACTGCGACGGGACGGGCACCCTCTCCTTGACGGCAATCAGATAGGGCCGGACAAACTCCCCGGGACGCCCGAACAGGGTAATGGCGGTGAAGCCGATGATGGTTGCGGAGAGCAGGTTACGGATGGAAGGGTGCGGCTTGAGGGGCTTCAGGAAGACAGCCCAGCGCAGCGCCCGGCCGTAATAGGTGCCGAAGATCGGCACCAGCGAGAGCAGCAGCCACCCCCACCGGAGCCGCGCGATGCTGGCGGCGGCGAGTTTCCAATCGAACCCATACTGGGAGACGCGGGCGTAGACGAACCACAGAATAAGCGCCGCGGCGAGCACACAACCGGCAACCCACTTCCACGTATGGCGGCGAATGACGGTCCTCCTGGCACGGTGAATGCGCGAAGAGCTAGCATACCGGAAAAATTGAACCTATCATGAAAAAGCCTCGTTTCTCCATATGTAAAGAGACGAGTGCCATGGCTTCCGCGACGCTGACTTTCGGGAATTTCGGGACCTCCACGGTGGGGGTCGGGACAGCACCCCCGAAACCGGCTATCGGCGGCTCGCGCAATCTGGTAGAACGTACCTTGGACCCAGATTTCACGCTCGTTTCGAGATGTCTGCGCGGTGAGGAAACCGCGTGGGAGGAGCTCGTCCGGCTGCACACCCGGAGGGTCTACGCCCTTTGTTTCCGCTTCACCGGAAGCAACCAGGAAGCGCAGGACCTGACGCAGGAAGTGTTCCTGCGGGTATTCCGCACGGTGAAGACGTTCCGCTCGACGGAAGGCTCCTTTGCGACGTGGCTGGCGCGGGTGACGCGTAACCTTTTGATCGATCACTATCGCCGAACACGTCAGGAGAGGGTTACCGATTCTATCGAGGAACAGCTTCCGATGCTGGAGGAAGCCGGGGCGGCCGCCTCGACGCGGCCCGACCAGGCAGTCGCCGGCCGGGAAGCCAGCGAGATTCTTCAGGCGGCCCTGCAGAGGCTTTCGCCGGATCTGCGGGAAGCCGTAATTTTGCGGGATTTACAAGAGATGGAGTATCGTGAGATCGCCGAAGTGCTGCAGATTCCGGAGGGCACGGTGAAATCACGAATCAACCGGGGCAGGGCCGAACTGGCCCGCCTGCTGCGGAAGCAGAAGCTGGCGGTATGAACTGCGCACAGATCGAAATCCTGATCTGCGATTACGCGGAAGGCACGCTGGGAGCGGCGGAGAAGGCGGAAGTGGAGCGCCATCTCGCCGGATGTGCGGCGTGCGCCGAGTTGGCGCGGGATTCCGCCGCGGCGCTGGCTTTCATCGAGCGCACCGCGGCAGTGGAGCCGCCCCCGGAGCTGATCACGCGGATTCTGTTCGACGCGCCGTGGAGCAAGGCCAAAGCCAAATCGAAATTCCGGGCGTGGGTGGCGGCCCTGTTGAGCCCGATCCGCCAGCCGAAGTTCGCCATGGGGATGGCATTGACGGTGATTTCGCTGTCGATGCTGGCCCAGTTCGTCGTGCCGGTGCGGCAACTCCGGCCGGAGGATTTGAAGCCGTCCGCGGTGTGGGCCGCGATGGAAGACCGTGCCGTCCGCACCTGGGGGCGCACGGTGAAGTTCTACAACAACCTGAAATTCGTTTACCAGATCCAGACCACGCTGCGGGAATGGCAGCAGCAGGACGAAGACCGGCGGCAAGCGCCAAACAGCGGTGAGAGCCCCACGAGCGACGACCGCAAGCTGCCGGTCAACTCCAGTCCGGGAAGCGGACCAGCAGCAACGGGCGGCGCGCCAGCGGCGGACCGTCCGGCAGATTCACATTGAGGGATACGTTATGAATTGCCAGAATCATCCTGAAACGCCAGCCACGGCCTACTGCCGAAACTGCGGCAAGCCGGTGTGCAATGCGTGCCGGCGGGACGCGTACGGAACGGTATTTTGCGAAGAGCACGCGCCCGCGCCGGCGGCCGCGCCGGGCGGTTACGCAGCCGCGCCGCAGGCACCCCTCGTACCTGGCAGCATGCCGCCTCCTCCTTACGTCTACTCCGACGTTTCGCCGGGATTGGCGCTGTTTCTCGGCATGATCCCGGGCGTCGGCGCCATTTACAACGGCCAGTATGCCAAGGGCCTGGTGCACGCGGTGGTGTTCGGAATCCTGTGCAGCCTGGTGGATTCACGGGCGGCCCACGGGCTCGAACCCGTCTTCGGCATCCTGATCGCCGTGTGGTGGTTCTACATGGTCTTCGAGGCCTACCACACCGCGCGCAAGCGGCGCATGGGCGAGCCGGTGGACGAATATTCGAGCCTGCTCGACCTGCGCGGCAAGAACCAGGCGCCGGTGGCGGCCATCACGCTGATCGTGCTGGGCATTCTGATGCTGCTCCGCACGCTCGATCTGCTGGATTTCGAATACGTGGCGCGCTTCTGGCCGGTACTGCTGATCGCCGCCGGGGCGTGGCTCCTCTACGGACGGATTTCGGGGAGCAATGCGCCGCGCGAGGAGGTCCGCCATGAACGGCAGTGAGGTATCCCTGGCGCGCTCCCTTCGGGGACCGGTGACCCTGATCACTCTGGGCATTCTGTTCGCGCTGAATAACTTTACGCCGTACGGCTTCGGGCAAACCTGGCCGGTACTGCTGATCGTGTTCGGGCTGTTCAGCCTGTTGGGGCGCGGCAGCGAACCGCCGGCGCAGCCACAGTATCCGCCGCGGCCCTGGAATTATCCGCAGCAGGCCCCGCCTCCGGCCGGCTACCGGAGCAGTTCGTACACCGGCACGACCGCGAGCGGTGCGCCGCAGCAGCCGCCGGAACCCGGGCCAACTGCCACGCCGGGAGAATCCAGATGAGGCGGCGATCCATCACCGGCCCGCTGCTTCTGCTGTTGATCGGCGGGATCTTTCTGTGGCGCAACTTGCATCCGGAGACGCCGATTTTCGACATCTTCGCGATGTACTGGCCGTTCCTGCTGATCGCGTGGGGCCTGCTGCGGCTGGTGGAAGCGGTGTTGTGGCGGAAGCGGGGATGGGTGAGCTTCACGGGCGGCGAGGTGGCACTGGTCGTACTGATGTGCGTGGCGGGCTCGGGATTGTGGGAGGCCCATCGCCACGGGGTACACTTCAACCCTGCCGGCCTGGATGTCTTCGGAGAGCAGTATGACTACCCGGTGACGGCCACCGCGCCGGCGGCCGGCGTCACGCGGGTGACCTTCGATAACGCGCGCGGCAACATCAAGGTGACCGGGGCGGACACGCAGGAGATCACCGTCACCGGGCACAAGACGATCCGGGCGTGGAGCCGCAACGACGCCGAGCGCACGGATAAGAGCACGCCGGTGGAACTGGTGCCGCAGGGCGACCGGCTGCTGATCCGCACCAACCAGGACCGGGTGCCGGACAACCAGAGGGTCGCCGACGACCTGGAGGTGACGGTGCCGCGCGGGATGGCGGTGGAAGCACGCGGCCGATCCAACGATTTCGAAGTGACGGACGTGAACGGCGATGTAGAACTGGCGAGCGACCGGGCCGATGCCAGGGTGGCGCGCGTGAACGGAAACGTCCGGCTGGATATCGGACGGAGCGATCTGATCCGCGCCATCGACGTGAAGGGAAAGGTCGATCTGCAGGGCAGCCGCGGCTCGGATGTCGACATGGAAAATGTCGACGGGCAGGTCACCATTACGGGCTCCTACACCGGAACGCTGGAGTTCAAGAACCTGTCGAAACCGCTGCAGTTCGAAGGCTCGCGGAATACGGAGTTGCACGCGCAGGCCGTGCCGGGAAGCATCAGCATGGACCTGGGCGAGGTCAACGCCTCCGGCCTGGTGGGTCCGGTGCGCCTGGTGACGGGCTCGCGCGACATCAAGATCGAGAAGTTTACGGACTCGCTGCAACTGGAGACCGACCGCGGCGACATTACGCTGCAGCCGTCGCTGCCGATGCCTGCGATCGACGCGCGGTCGGGAGTCGGGCGGATCGACCTGATCATTCCCGATAAGGCGACGTTCGACCTCCAGGCGACCGCCGAGCGGGGCGAGGCGTATAACGGCTTCGGCCCACCGATCCGGCAGGAGAGGGAAGACCGGACGGCCACATTGAAGGGCAAGGTGGGCGACGGGCCGGTCATCCGGCTTACCGCAAACCGCGGCACTGTGTCGGTACGCAAAGAAGGCAGCAATCCGGGCGACATTCCGGACTCGGACGAGGGCGCGCCGCCCAAACCTCC
The DNA here is from genome assembly GCA_963778675.1 of Bryobacterales bacterium. Lineage (GTDB taxonomy): Bacteria > Acidobacteriota > Terriglobia > Bryobacterales > Bryobacteraceae > CAWCDJ01. Next base: position 875,032 of record CAVZVI010000010.1, on the reverse strand, counting down.
CCGGCCACCGAAGGTTCCGAAGAACCTGGGCGATTCCGAAATCAAGATGTGAACCCGCATGGTCAGCGGCCAGTGAAAGCCAAAGCAGCCGGGCCTTCGCTGGCCGTTCTGTTTCTCGTCAACGCCCTCAACATCTATGACCGGCAGGCGCTGGGCGCCGTGCTGGAACCTCTGCGCCACGAGTTCCACCTCTCCGACACGCAACTGGGGGCGCTTCCCACCGTCTTCACCATCGTGTACGCGGTTGCCGGGCTGCCGCTGGGGCGGCTGGCGGACCGGGCGAGCCGTAAGCGGCTGCTGGCCCTGGGAGTGGCAGCCTGGGCGGGGCTGACGGGCCTCGGCGGGCTGGCGGTGAATTACGCCATGCTGCTGGCGACGCGGCTGGGGGTAGGGATCGGGGAGGCGGTGTGCGCCCCGGTGGCCGTCAGTTGGATCGGCGACCTGGTTCCGGCATCGCGGCGGGCGCGCGCCATGGCGGGGTTCATGATGGCCGTGCCGGTGGGAGTGATGCTGAGCTTCGCGATCAGCGGACCGGTGGCGCAGGCGCACGGCTGGCGCATCGCGATGGCGGTAGCGGCGCTGCCGGCGGCCGCACTGGTTCCGGCGATCCTATGGCTGCGGGAGCCGGAGAGGACCGAGGATTCACAGCCGGGGAGCCGCGGTGCCGGGGAACACGCAAGCACGGTTTGGGACCTGCTGAGGATTCGCACGCTCTGGTGGATCGCGGTCTCGGGCGCGATTCTGAATTTCACGCTGTACACGTTTTCCACTTTTGTGTCGGCGTTTCTGACTCGCGTGCACGGGATGCCGGTGGGCAGCGCGGGCGTGTGGTCGGGGGTCGGTTCGGGGGTCGCGGGGATTCTGGGAGCGGCTGCCGCCGGATTGTGGGGAGACCGCGGCGGCGGCTCGTGGCGGTTACGGCTGGCGGGGGGAGCCGCGCTGGCGGCAGCGCCGGCAGGCGTCGCGGCGCTCCGTATGCCGGCGGGGAGCGCGGCGGCCGCGGTTGTGCTGCTCATGACGGCATACGGCCTGCTCCAGATGTACTACGCGCTGGTGTATGCGGCGATCCAGGACATTGTGCCTTCGGGGCTGCGCGGCACGGCCATGGCGGGGTACTTCACGGTGATGTACCTGTGCGGCGGCGCCTTCGGCCCGCTGATCACGGGAAGACTCAGCGATTACCTGGCGCACGGTACCAGCGAGGCGGCGCGAGCCCAGGGACTGCACCAGGCGATGTATGTAATTCCGCTCTTCAGCGCAGCGCTGGCAGTGGTACTGTGGGCGGCGGCGAGGTCGGTACGCGGCACGGTGGTATCGGACATGCAGTGATCCGGCCGATGCGCGCGCCGGCTTTGCCGCAATTCAAAAGCACCGTTCCATTGGTGGTTGCGCAGGGTATTGGAGCGTGGAGTGAACGGCCGAACCAATGATCGAGATACACCGGCGAGTTCAGCGGGCGCCGCTTCCACTGAACTCCCGAACCATCGCGGGCGGTACGTTCTCCGGGAGCAGCGCAAGGGCCGACAGGATGATCCGCGTTTGCAGAGGGGCGTCGTTCGCGGCGCCGAGCGGATATCCAAACGGCAAATCCACGAACAATGCCCGCGGCGGCGCGACCCGTTCGGTGATCTCCCGGCACAGCGTCACGGAAACTGTGGGGATGCCGGCTTTCTCGATGATGCCCTGGATCAGTCCGACCGACTGATGGCACATCGGTCAGACCGGCGTCAGCAGGACGGCGTCTACCGCGTCCTCCACCAGCATCCCGGCTACCTCCGGAGCGGTCGTGCCCACAAGACGGCCCGGCTTGGAGATGGACCCCATGAAGCTGAAATGCCGAGGCGCGACCGGGCCTATGACGCCGTCTTTCGCCAGCGCCTTCAGACGGTCCAAGGGCAATGCCAGATTCTTGTCCGAAGCGATGCCGCGGCTATCAAAGGCATCGCTTCGGTGAGCGATGCGTAAGGTATGCAAGGCGGTATCCAGGGGGAGCACCCGGTACGAAAAATCTCCTCCACGAAGAGAAACGTCGAACGGGGGTTGATCGGGCCGGAAGAAAGCCGCAGTGGTGACGACCGCGACGCGCGCCTCGCGCAGCGGCTTCTTGAGGCGTGCTCCCGCGCCCCAGTCGGCCCTGTGGTAGGGGTACGCCCCCATGAAGATCTGGTAGGCCAGCTTGAGATCGGAGAGTTTCGCCATGCCGTACCCCTCTTCAGCTTACGTTCCGCGGCGCGTTCCTGACTCCGTGCTCTTGAGCGCGGTCACGCCGCGAACATCACCGTGCAATCCGAAGATACGCTGCAACCAGCGGACCATCCCGGGTGTGAGCTTCGCCATCAGGAATTGGTCGGCCGCCCGGCGATTGCCGAGTCCATATGTCGGATAGGGGTGAATCGTCGAGGACATTTTGCCGAGCGTGACGCCGTTCCGCATCGCCAGGGCGTACTCGCCGATCATCTCGCCGGCGTGGGCGCCGAGTATGGAGACGCCCAGGATGCGGCCCCACCGAGTGGCCAGTACTTTCACCATCCCAGTGGTTTCGGAGTCGGTGATGGCCCGGTCCAACTGCGAAAAGGGAAAGCGGTAGACCGAGCAGGCTGTTCCGTTGCGCTTCATCTCTGCTTCGATTGCGCCCACGCGGGCGAGTTCCGGGTCGGTGAAAGTGGTCCATGTAACGTGGCGCTCATCCATCCGCGAGGGGATGTGCAGGATGGCATTGGTCACCGCAATCTTCGCCATGTGCTCGGCCATGTGGGTGAACAGATGCCGCCCGGCGATATCGCCGCAAGCATAGATGTGTTTCGCCGACGACCGGCAGCGCTGGTTCACGACGATGCCCCGGTCGTTGGTCTGCACGCCGGCCGCCTGGAGATGCAGGCTCTCCAGGTTGGGCCTGCGTCCGACGGCCGCAAGCAGCGCATCGGCTTCGATTCGCACTCCGCTTGCCGTTTGAGCCGCACCAGCCTGGAGCCTGACGATTTCCGTGTCGAAGAGAAACCGGATACCTTCGCTCTGAAGGTGCCCCATCAGGGTCGCGGCCAGATCCGGGTCATCGCGGCCGAGGATGCCGCCGCCGTGCGTCGCCACAATGACTGAGGATCCCAGCCTTTGGAACGCCTGAGCCATCTCGAGTCCGGCGGGGCCGGCGCCGAGAACCAGGAGGCGCTTGGGCAACCGGTCGAGCTCGAAGATGGTTTCGTTGGTGAGTTGCGGCACGGTCCCGTCGGTTTCGAGTTGCGGCATGCGGGGCGAACTTCCCGTAGCCACGACGAAATAGCGGGAAGTGAGCCTTCTGGTTTCACTGTTCGCTTCGATCTCGACCGCGTGCGGCCCCAAGAACCGGGCGCGACCCGGTATCACTTCGACCCCCAGCCGTTCGAAATTTGGAGGCGCATCCGCGCCGGCGTAAATGTGTTCCCGGATGGAATGTACCCGGTCCATTACGCGCGTGAAGTCGTGTTCGACGTTCGCCGGCGTGAGTCCGAAGCGGCCGGCAGTCCGCATCTGATGTGCGACGGACGCTGTCCTGAGCAGGCTCTTGCTCGGGATACACCCGTACCAGGTGCAATCCCCGCCGAGTTTGCGCACCTCTACCAGCGCCGTCTTCGCGCCCAGGACGGCGGACATCCCTGCGGCCGTAAGCCCGGCGGCGCCCCCTCCGATCACCAGCATGTCGAAGTCGTACTTCATGACGGTCTGCCTCCTCTGGCGCAGTCTTGCCGCGATCTTCCGAACGGTGGAACGGCCGCCATGTCATTGCGCGCCAAGCCGCGTGAGATCTTCCGGCCGGTCGACGTCGAACCATGCGGGCCCCACCTCCACGGTGAGCCCGCAATCCTCAAGCGCCCTGAGGGTATCGGAGAGAGTGACGCTCGTGGACCATTGAACGCCCTCGAACATGGCTGGGGCTATCCTGCCGCAGGCGATGGCGTAGAACCCGCCATCGTCCACCGGACCGACGCATACGTCGGCAGAGGAGGCCAACAGCGCGCGGAGGTGCCCCGCCGGCAGCCCCGGGGAATCGCTGCCGAGGATCACCGCCTTCGGCCGTCCCGCCGCGAGCGCCCGTTCGAGAGCTGCGTAGATCCGGTCTCCCAGTTGACCGGGGCTCTGAACGGACCGCGCCACGGGGAACTCGCGCCATGCCTCCGTCGGCTCGTCGGTGGAGAGCTCTACGTCCGCCTCGCCGCGCAGGGATTGCAGCATGGCGAGTGTCTGTCGCACGAACAAGGAGTGAAGCTCGGCCGCGCGCGCCGGGTCGACCCCCAGCCGCGTCTTCACGCGTCCCGGCGTCGGAGCCTTCGCGAAGAGAACGATCAACGGCAGCAAGTCACGATTTTAGCGGACATGGCGATACAGGCGAGCCAAATGGCGCGGCGGTACGCCCAGGGAGTAGAGCGCCTGAATCAGAAACCAGCTCCACATGGTCCGAAACAGACCCGAATTGCGCCAACGGCGGCCGGACACCCGGATGGGGCATTCCAGCAGGGCCAACCTGCCGGCTTTCGACAAGCGCCGAGCAAAATCGTAGTCTTCCATAATCGGCCACAACCGGTAGCCGCCCAGTCTCTCGAATACCGACCGCCGGCAGAAGATGCCGGAATCGCCATAGAATATCCCCCATCGCCGGCGCCAGCGGTTGATGCGCGTAAAAGCGCCGGCGGCACAATCTTTTCCTTCGTACCGAATGTCGAAGTTTCCGCCCACGATTGCGGCATCCTCCATGTTCCGGCGAAGCTGATCCAGCGCGCCTCTTCCGAGAAGCACATCGGCGTGAAGGAACAGCAGGATCTCACCGGAAGCAGTTGCCGCGCCGGCATTCATCTGCGCTGCGCGCCCGATCCCGCTTCGGATAAGACGGGCTCTTTGCGAGGCAAGCTCAGCCGTCCGGTCGGTGGACCCGCCATCCACCACGATGACCTCTGCAAAGCCCTGGGCCTCCAGGTTGTCCAGCAACCTGCCGATGGCCGTCTCTTCGTTGTAAACAGGAATGACGATCGATATGGCCGGCGTGGACGTCATCGGAACCGGAACCAATCAGCTTATCAGGCCGCATGAAGAAGACTGGTACACTCCTATCAATCCGAAAATGACCAGGCCCCAGCACCCTGACGGACTCGAATTGGTGAACCCGCGCGGAGAGCGCCGCGGATTCGTAGATCCCAAGAGCCTCGGAGGCAAACCCGCGCTGGAAGACCTGTGGGTAATGCAAGGCACTCTCTGCGACCTTCGCTGCAAGCACTGCTATACGGCGTCATCGCCGTCGAACAACCGGCTGGAGCAGATCGCGTTCGCCGAGCTTGCGCCGCACCTGGAAGCCGCAGCACGCTACGGCGTGCAGAAGATCTACTTCACCGGCGGAGAAGTCTTTGTCAACGAGGACGTCCTGCGCGGCCGTGCTGAGCAAAACGACGAGTTCCTGAAGAGCCTGGCCCTCGCTCTGGAGATAGCGCCCGTCGAAGTACTCACGAACGGACGCCTGTACATCAGGAAGCACGTCGCGGCTCTTCGGCGCCTTCATGAGCGCCACGGCGCCCGATTGACCCTTCGCATCACGCTGGAGAGTCCAGAAGCGCACCGCCACGATGCCATCCGCGGGCGGGGAACCTTTGCCCAAACGGTGGAAACGATCCGGCTGTTGAGCGGAATGGGATTTCATGTCGTCATTGCCGCGGAGCGGCCCTTGCTGGAGGGGCGGAACGACGAGCAGATTCGCGACAGCTACCGCTCCCTGTTTCCCGGCACGGCCGTCGACGTCAGCGTGATCGAGAACATGCTCGAGATGGGCCATCAACTCATCACTCTCGCACGCCGGGGAGAATCGCTCCATGCCGAGGTGTTCGTCACTACCAACTGCTTCACGGTCCTGTCGAAACCCGCCGAGCAGCTGATGTGCCACTTCAGCCGGTCGATCCAGAAGATCGGCGGCGAGCTCCGCTATTACCCTTGTCCGGTCATCTACGATGATCCGCGATTCGAGCTGGGCGGGACGCTGGAACAATCTCTCCGGCGCGTCTACATCGCGCACAAGAATTGCTATGACTACTGCATGAAAGGCCGCGGGGCTACCTGTCGCACGCAAGCTCTGTGAGCCTTTCCGTTCGCTCGGGCGAGGAGTATGATCGGGGCATGGGTGGATCTCAGACACAGACATCCGAAATCCCGCGCCGCGATTTTCTGCAGGGCGTGCTGGCCGTAGCCGGTATCCCCCCGCTGTGCTGCACGACTCAGGGGCTGCCGCCGGAGAGTGTCACGTTGGGAAATGGCAGGATCACCGTCGACCTCGCGCGCGTGCCAGAACTCCGCCGTGCCGGGGCGGCGTTCCGCATCGTCGACACGGAGCGGAAAGTCAACCTCATCCTGATTCACGCCGGGCGCGGGTCCTACGTCGCGATGGACCGTTCCTGCACCCACGGCGGAGCGCAGTGCACCTACAACCCGAAGCGCCATACCGTGCAATGTACCAGTCTCAACCACGCCGAGTACGATCTGGGCGGCAGGTTGTTGCACGGCCGCACGCACGGCGACCTTCGAACCTATCCGGTCCAGGCATCGGGTTCGATGCTCGAGATCGCGCTGGAGCGCAGCGCATGATCCGCAAGTGGGCGGCGCTCGGCCTGCTGGCGGCCGGCGTGGGATTCGCGCAGACACCCCGATTGATCCGGATCCCGGCGGCGCCTGGAGAGCAGCCTTTCTGGATGGCTGAGACGGAGACGACCGTCGAGCAGTTCGCCGCTTTTGTAAAAGCAACCGGCTACCGCACCGAAGCGGAGAAGGCAGCCGCGCCGCGGACGTGGAAGGCGCCGGGATTCACGGTTCACAGCAAGCAGCCGGTGGTGTACGTCACGCCGGCAGATGCAATGGCGTATTGCGAGTGGGCCGGGGCCCGGCTGCCGAGCGATGCCGAGTGGGAATACGCGGCACGGGCAGGCTCGGCCACCCGCCACTACTGGGGCGACTCCATCGACGGCAGGTATCTCTGGTACCGGGGCAACTCGGACAACCGGCCGCACGCGGTGGGCAGGAAGCGGCCGAATGCCTGGGGCCTGTATGACGTCGAGGGGAACGTTTGGGAGTGGACTCTTTCGGCCCCGGTCAACGGCGATCCGATGGCGAACCGCCGCGGTGGATCGTGGATCGATTGCGAGGATATCGACGGTGGTCCAGGGAAACCTCCGGGCCATTTAATCGGCCTGTCGATCTACTTCAAAATCCCGATCAAACTGAGCCATCGTTACGATGACATCGGATTCCGTTGCGCGCGCTCTAAGCCGTGACACTCTCGATTACACCTCCGCTTTGCGACACTAGCGTAGATGCGAGACGAATTGCAGGAGTGGGGCGTCGCGCATCTACGCGGCATTTTCCCCGAAGAGATCCTCGCCGTCCTGCGGGAAGCGGGGGCCGCCTGCTTTGAAGCAATCGAGGCAGGAAGGCCCATCCCGGAGCATTGCCGGTTCAACCGGTTTTCCAATTCGGTGGTCTTGCCGGCGCTGCTGGATTTCGGCTGCTCCTGCCCCGCGGAGCTGCTCGCGCCCGTGGCCGCGGCCGGCCTGGATCCTTCCACCTGCCGCATGGAGGACTCGTGGGTGCGAAAGAAGGCGCCGCCCCATTTCCATGCACACACCTGGCATCAGGATGGCGGGCTGGGAGTCCGCTTCCCGGCGGAACGCGGCGCGCCGATCCCCATGACGCCGCTCGTGACGCTCTGGGTTCCGCTCGACCCCTGCGGCATGAATGCTCCGGGGCTCGAACTCGTGCGGCGGCGGCTGGATGGCCTGCTCCATTTCACGGAGTTGGACGATGCGGATCTGCGCCGGCGGTTCGCGCCGGAAGAGTTCTGGGCGCCGGCCCTCGAACCAGGGGACGGGCTCGTATTCTTGAACGGCACGCTGCACCGGACCTGCGTGCGGCCCGGGATGCGGAGCCCGAGGCTCAGCCTGGAGTATCGGTTGACACCCCGTGGCGCGTGAGCATCTCGACGGCACGGGCATCCCCGTTCTGTTCGGCGGCCCGGGCGTGCCGCCAGGCGGCGGGGTAATCGCCGCGAATGGCGTAAACCTCGGCCAGGGAGACGTGCGCATCGGCGAACGATGGGTCCAGGCGGACGGCTTCGAGCAGCAGCCCCAGTGCGTCCTCCTGCTTGCCATTCATGCGGTAGAACTGCGCGAGGTGGTAGTAGGGACGCGGATTGGAAGGTTCACGCTCGATCCACTGCCGCTGCTCTTCCATGTGGAGGCGGGTCTCGTGGTCGAGCGCGGAATCGATGACTTCGCGGCGCCAGAAACTCATCGCGACGCTCCAATCAGGATCAGGCGGACATCCATCACGTTGGTGTTGGTCGGCCCGGTGATGACGAGATCGCCGAGCGATTGAAAATAGTGGTAGGAATCGTTGCGTTCGAGGAACGCGCGCGCGTCGGGATTGCGACGCAGGGTGTCGCCGTCGGCGACGGCGCCGGCAGCGTCGGTGGGGCCGTCGCTGCCATCGGTGCCGGCGCTGAAGATGACGGTGTCAGGAAGACCCGCGATGTCGATGGCGGCGGCCAGAACGAACTCCTGGTTGCGGCCGCCGAGGCCGTCGCCTTTCAGCGTGACGGTAGTTTCTCCGCCGGTGATGATACAGGCCGGCGGCCGGATGGGCCGTTCACGGGCGATGGCGGCGTGCATGCGGGCGATCTCGCGGGTCTCGCCTTCAATCCCGCTGGCGAGCACCAGCGGGCGATAGCCGAGTTCCCGCGCGCGGCGGGCGGCCGCCTCGAGCGCCAGGCGGTTGCTTCCGATCACTACATTGCGCACGCGCGCAAAGAGCGGGTCGTCCGGCTTGGGAGTCTCGGGGATCTCGCCGCGCATCCCCTGGGCAATCCGTTCCTGAACGGCGGCGGGGACGCGCGCGGCAATTGCGTATTTTTCCAGAATGGCGGCGGCACGGGCGAAGGTGGAGGAGTCGGGCGCGGTAGGGCCGGAGCCGATCACGTCGAGGTCGTCGCCGATCACGTCGGAGAGCAAGAGCGATTCCACGGTGGCAGGCCATGCCAGGCGCGCCAACTGGCCGCCCTTGATGCGCGAGATATGCTTACGCACGGCGTTGATCTCGTGGATGGTGGCGCCGCAGGCCAGCAGCAGCCGGGTCACGGCCTGCTTCTCATCCAGCGTGACGGGGGCGGCCGGCAGCGGCAGCAGGGCGGACGCGCCGCCGGAGATGAGGCAGACCACCAGATCGTCCTGCTGCGCGCCGGTGGCGATACCGGCGATGCGGGCGGCGCCATCCACCCCGCGGGCATCGGGGACGGGGTGGCCGCTCTCGTTCAGTTCGATGTACCGCAGTTTCGCCAGGTGACCGTACTTGACGTTGATCAGTCCGGCGGTGATGCGCTTGCCGAGGACGCGCTCGGCGGCCTTCGCCATGGAGGCGCCCGCCTTCCCCGCCCCGACGACGTAGATTTGGCGAAAGCGCGAGAGGTTCTTTCGCTCGAGGTGGCGCGCCACGGCGCCGGCGGGATCGGCAGCTTCGAGCGAGGCCCGAAAAATGGCGCGGGCGTCGCGCCGCATCGTTCGCGTGGTCATCGGAACGTGGGGCCGGCCAGAATCGCGTCCACGGTGCGCTCGGCGTCGTCGCTGTCGATGGGAATATGGACGTCGGTCAGACAGTAATGCTCGCGCCGCGCGTGGTACAGCGCCGCGAACTTCTCGGGGTCCTGGGCCAGGGGTCTCACCGGGCCGTGCGGCGCTCCCTGGAGGCGGCTCCGAATCCGATCGAAGGGGCAGTCGAGCCAGACGCTGATGCCGTTGCCGGCGATCAGATCGCGGTTCGACTGGATGGTGAACGCGCCGCCTCCGAGCGCCAGCACCGCCGGACGCCCGCGCTCGATCCATCGCACGTGCTCGCGCAGAATTTCGCTCTCGATGCGGCGGAACTCCGGCTCGCCCCGGGCGGCGAAGATCTCCGCAATCGTACACTTTTCGGCGGCTTCGATTTCATCGTCGGTATCGAAAAAGTTCCAGCCGATCCGGTGAGCGAGCCGGCGGCCGATGGTCGACTTGCCCGAGGCCATGAAGCCGACGACATAGATACCGGGAGTGCGCTTCAATCTCAGGTTCATGCCGTTTCATTCATCTCCGCCATTCGGCCCTCGACGATGGAGGGAATGAGGCGCATCAGGCCGACCAGGATCCACCCGGCGGCGGGGCTGAGGACAGTCCGGGCGTCGCGTTCCACACCGCGCCGGATGGCCAGGGCGCATTCTTCGGCAGTGACGGCAAATCGGCGCGACCGCTTCACTTTTTCGGGCGCTTCGCCGGCAGTGACGTGCTGCTGGAACCCGGTCTTCACGTAACCGGGGCACACCAGCATGGTGCGAATGCCGTCACGCTTGAGCTCCATGCGGAGGCCGTCGGTGAGCGAGCCCACGGCGTACTTCGACGCGCTGTAGACGGTCATCCAGGGGAGCGTCATCTTGCCGCCGATCGAGCCCACGTTGACGATCATCCCGCGGCCCCCGGCGCGCATGTGGGGAACCGTCAACTGGACCATGCCGAGAAGGGCGAAAAAGTTCAGCTCCATGACCCGGCGGGCGTGCTCCATGGGAGCGCTCCAGGAAGGCAGGTAAAAGCCGATGCCGGCATTATTGATCAGGATGTCGATGCGGCCGTAGTGTTCGATGGTGCGCTCGACTGCGCGGCGGCGCGTCTCTTCGACGGTGAGATCCCCGGCGGTGATCAGGGCATCGCTGCCTCCGGCGCGGCGCAGTCCTTCCTCCGAGCGGGCGGTCAGCGACAGTTTGGCGCCGCTACGCGCAAACTCAGCCGCGCATGCGGCTCCGATGCCTTCCGACGCCCCAGTGATCAGTACGACTTTGCCATCGATTCGCATACGGCAGAGTGCCCGGCTGCGGATAGGCCGGGGTTATCATTGCCCGAAATCTCCTGGAAACGCAATAATGGTACCATGCCTTCGCGGCTGATCCCGTTGTTTCCATTGCAGGTCGTGGTCTTCCCCAGGACTCCGCTTCCCTTGCACATTTTTGAAGAGCGCTACAAGGAAATGGTGGGCGAGGCCATTCGCGACAGCTCCGAATTCGGCGTGGTTCTGGCCAAGGATGAAGGCATCGTGAATGCCGGCTGCTCGGTGACAGTGGAGAAGGTTCTGCACATGTATCCGGACGGGCGGATGGATATCCTGACACGGGGGAAGCGCCGGTTCGAGGTCCTCTCGCTAAACGAAGAGAAGGAATACCTGCAGGGGGAGGTCTCGTTCTTCGACGACGACGATTTCTCCACGCCCTCGCCCGAACTCCGCGACAAAGCACTAAGCCAGTATCAGCAACTCTCTTCGCTCGAATCGGCGAAGGACGAACCGGCCCCGGACCTCGACGACCCTCAGGTCAGCTTCCAACTGGCTCAGGCGGTGCCGGACCTGGATTTCCTGAGCGCACTGCTGCGGCAGCGGTCCGAGACCCGGCGCCTGCAGCAACTCAGCCAGTTTCTCAACGAATACATCCCCCGGCAGAAGGCCATCGAGCGGATGAAGGACCTGGCGCCGACCAACGGCTTCGGCCACAAACCCGCGGGTCTGTGAGGTGGCATGAAGGTCGTCATTCGCGGCAATCGCGCGCGGCTGCGAAGCTGGGGCTCGTTTTCCTTCTCCGGGCTGATTCACGGCTCGATCCTGGCGTGGGTTGCCTTCGGCACGGTCAGCGGCCCGCCGGAACCGCGGCGCTCCCTGTATGACCTGGAGATCCGGCCGAGCGAACACCGCATCGTCTGGTACAGCCTGCGCAACCGGCTGCCGGACGTGACTCCCGCCGGACCCCGTGACCCGCGCCCTCCGCGCGCCCGGTTCAAATTCAGCCAGACTCTGGTGGCGGGGCACCGGGAGGACGACCGGCCGCCCCAGATGATCTGGACTCCGGCGCCCGAGGTGCGCTCGGCGAAACTGCTGCCTTTGCCCAACGTCGTAGCGGTGACGCCCGCGCCGCAGCCGGTCCGGGCTTTCACCCCGCCACCCGAGCAGCGCGCCCCGGTGGCACAGGCTCCTCTTCTGCCGCAGGCGCCCGAGGTTGCGGCGGCGCTGAACGCGAATCGCCTGTCTTTGCCGGCGGCTGGGCCGGCCGGGCCGGTTCGGACTTTCACGGCTCCCCCAGAGGCGCGGATCATGCCCGCGGCCCCTGCCCTGCCCGAGGCACCCATGGCCGGCTCCACGGCTCTCGTGGGCGGAACACCGGTGCTGGACCCGTCCGCAATGCGCGCACCGGTGCGAGCCTTCTCGCGGCCGGTGGAGAGCAGCGCGAAGACCAGCGAGCCCGCCAGCCTTCCCGCGGCGCCGGGAGTTTCGGGGCCGCTGAATTCCACCGAGGCATCGCTGGCGATCGCCGGCCTGAATCCCACGGTGACGCCCGACATTCCCGAACCACCCGGGTCGCGAGAGGCGGGTTTCTCGGCTGGGCCCGCGCTGCGCCCCGAGGGGGGAACGGGCACGGCCACCAAGTCGATGCTGGAGGTGCCGGGCCTGCTTGCGCGCGGCGGCGACACGAAGGGGCAGCCGACGCTGGTGGGGAGGGTCTTGCCGTTTACGCGCGAAAAGCTGGCGGACGCGGCGCGAATCCCCCCTGCCGTTCCCGCCGCACCGGTCCCGCACGCGGGGGAGGCGCCGGAGGCCGTCTTGCGCGGCCGCTTCGTCTACACTGTGGCCTTTCAGATGCCCAACGTGACGAGCTACTCGGGAAGCTGGAAGGTGTGGTTCGCGGAACACGAAGCGAACGCCCAGGCGGAAAACATGCTGGCGCCGGTGCCGCTGCGCAAAGTCGATCCGAAGTACATTGCTTCGGCCGCCGCGGAGGGCGTAGCGGGAAAGGTGCGGCTCTTCGGAGTGATCCGCAAGGACGGGCATGTGGATCACATCGTCCTGCTGAAGAGCCTGGACGCGCGGCTCGACCAAAGCTCCACCGAGGCGCTCGGAAAGTGGATGTTCGAGCCCGCCCGGCGCAACGGCGTTCCCGTCGACGTGGACGCCGTATTCGAAATACCTTTTCAGCTTGCCCCCAAACCTGCGAAATGATGCGACAGTCCCTGATCATCGATGCCGACGACACCCTTTGGGAGAACAACATCTACTTCGAGCAGGCCTTCGAAGATTTCGTGGCGTTCCTGGGCCACTCCTCGCTTTCCGCCCGGCAGATCCGCGACGTGCTGGACGAGATCGAGGCGGCCAACGCCAAGATCCATGGCTACGGCTCGCTCAACTTCGGGCGAAATCTGCGGCAGACCTACGAGAACCTGGCGGAGCGTACCGTGCAGGAGGAGGACCTGAAGACCGTGCTGGGGTTTGCGGAGCGGATCCTGGAGTGCCCCATGCAGGTGATCGACGGGGTGGCCGATACGCTCGAGTACCTGGCCGGCCGCCACGATCTGACGCTATTTACCAAGGGCCACCCCGACGAACAGAAGCTGAAAATCGACCGCTCCGGGCTGGGCGTCTATTTCAGCCACACGGCGATCGTGAAGGAAAAGGACGCCTGGGCCTACCGGCTCCTGGTGGGAGAACGCGGCATGGAGCCGGCGAGCACGTGGATGATCGGCAACAGTCCGAAGTCTGACATCAATCCGGCGATGGAAGCCGGGCTGAACGCAGTATTTGTGCCGCACGCCCACACGTGGGTGCTGGAGAAGCAGGAGATTCGCCCGGGCAAAGGGCGCCTGTTGCAGTTGGATCGATTCGGGGAGCTGCGGGAGTATTTCTAAAGCCCGAACGGCGTCTACTGTTCCGGACGGCGCTGGCGCTCGTACGCGGTCTTCAGATACTTGGCGGCCTCTTCCTGTGCGCCCTGCGTGTCGTCCTTGGTGCGGATCGCCAGGTTGTATTCGTTGACCGCGCGCTCGCGCTGGCCGGTGACATCGAAAATCTTGCCCAGGTTGATGTGCGCCCAGACCACCGTCCACTTCGGCTCCTCGTCGCCGTTGAGCGCTTCGCGGAATTCATTGGCGGCGGGCTGCCAGTTCTGCTGCAGGAAGTAGACCTCGGCGATGCGGTAGTGGGCCAGCGAACTGTTGCGCGTGGTTTCCAGGGCCTTCTGGTACTCCTTCAGCGCGTCGGCAAATTCGCTCAGCTCGGCAAACTGCTCGCCGCGCTTGATGGCCACGGCCACACGCACCTGCGGGTCGTAGCGCAGCACCTGGTTATTGGCATCGATCACGACGTTCTTCGGCTTGCCGAAAGTATCCACCGAGAATTCCGAAGAGGTGCCCACCACCTCAACCCGCTTTTCCTCGGGGTTGCCTTCGGTCTCGATCTTGAGTTGGACCGGCATGCGGAAGGTGTCCAGATCCTGCGAGATCTTGCCCATCACGCGGAAGCCCTTCTGGGTGCGGAAAATGGTGTATTCGAGCTTGAATTCGGGCGCGCCGCTCGACTCGATCCACTGGATGAAAAAGTATCCCAGGTCCTGGTTGGTGACCGCCTCGACGGTCTTTTCGAAATCCTCGGTGCTCACCGATTTCCAGACGTTCTGCTGAGCGAAGTTCTTGAGCGCCAGGAAAAACTTGTCGTCGCCGATCACGTACCGCAGCATGTTCATCACGGCCGCCCCTTTGCTTCCGGTCAGGGCCCACAGTTCGGGGGAGTAATCCTCCAGGCGGGAAGACTGGATGATCGGCACGTTGTCCACGGTCAGAGCCTCCACCATCACGTCGCGCAGGGCCGATTCCATCGCGCCCTTTCCGGCGGTGTGCTCGGTCCACAGGAGCTCGCAGTAGGTAGAGAGGCCGTTGGTCAGCCAGAGATGATTCCGGGTGGTCGGCGAGAGCATCTCTCCCCACCACTGCCGCGCCACCTGGTCGGCAATCAATTTGGCGCTGGGCTGGTGCCCGATGGCGTTGGGAGCGAGGAAGATCATACCGGGCGCGGAGTAGCCGTTAGGCGCACCAATTTCGGTCTCGACCACGGTCAGGTTGGCGTACGGCGGAATGCCGAACATGCCGGTGAAGTACGACATCACCCTGCCGATATCCTGCCCGTAGGGATCGGCCATGCCGGCTTCGGCGCCGCGGAAGAAGAGACTCGTCGTGACGCCTTCGGACTGCACGCGGGCGGGCTGTTCCTTGACGACGGCGATGCTGCCCGGGAAAGACGGCTTGTCGAATTTGATGTCGTACAGCACCTTGTCGCCGGACGGCTGGTGGGTGTCGAAACCGCTGCCCAGCACGGTGTAGCCGGCCGGCACGGTGATGCGCATTTCGGCTGCGAACCGGTCGGTGGTGTAGCCGCTCACCGGAAACCAGCGGGCCGGATACATCAGGTAGGCGTAATCGGGGTGGATGGCTGCGAACTTGATGCCGTAGACCGGCGAATCTTCCTGGCCGCTCAGCTTGCCGTCATAGTAGAACGTGAGGGTCACCGGCTGGCCTTTCGGCAGGGGCTGGTCGAAGCCCAGGCGGACGGTGAAATCCTGCTGGTTGCGCGACGCCTGAATCTGCTTGCCGGAAGCGTCCAACACCTTGGATACATTGAGCGCGTTATTCAGCTCGAACACCGCCGAGGTGACATTATCGTCCATGGGCACGAACCGCACGGCGGCTTTGGCGTCCAGGGACTGGGTGTTGGGTGAAATCTCGGCATCGATGGTGTACTGCTCCACGTCGATGCGGGACGCGGGGCGCCGCTCCTGCGCGGGCGCCGACACAACGGCCGCAAGCAGAATCAGGCCGGCCGTGAGCGGAGCGGCGGCGCGAATCGAGCGTTCACGAAACATGAGCAACTTGTCCTTCCAGAATTTCTTGAATGATGTCCGCGGCCCGGACGGCGGGCCGGGCGGCCTGACCGCTTCCGAGCCGGCCGGCAACTTCCGCCAGCCCGGCCTTCATTCCGGCGCGCGCACCTTCATCGGCCAGCAGCCGGCCAGCTTCGCGCGAGATCGTCTCCCCGGTCATCTCGTTCTGCATCAGCTCGGGGACGAGGCGGCGTCCCGCAATGAGGTTGACCATCGAATAGAACGGAACCTTCACCAAAAACTTTCCGGCCACCCAGCTAATCCCCGTCACCCGGTAAAACGTCACCATCGGTGTTCCCAGCAGCGCGGCCTCCACCGTAACCGTTCCGCTGGCGGCCAGGGCGAGATCGGCATGGGCCATCGCATCCCAACTTTCTCCTTCGATCACCAGGATGGGAGAAGGGCCGATCCGGTCCTGAAAAAACCGGGCCCCGGTTGTAGCCGAGGCCGGCAGAACAAAATTCACCGCCTGCTCCCGGTAAAGCCGGTGAGCGGCGTCCAGCAGCGCGGGCAGATGGCGCGCAGCCTCACCGCGCCGGCTTCCAGGTAGCACTGCTACTAATGGACGGCCCATGGCCAGCCTGTGTTTCCGAAAAAACTCGTCCCGCGTCATACTCGGGCGGACGAGCCCGGCCAGGGGATGGCCGATGTAGGCCGCGCGGACCCCTTCGCGCGTAAAGAACTCCTCCTCAAAGGGAAAGATGCACAGCAGCCGGCGCAAGGTTCGCCGCATCTCGGGAATTCGCCCCTTCCGCCAGGCCCAGGCCTGGGGGGCGACCAGATACACTACCGGGACACCCGCCCGGTGCAGGCGGCGGGCGATGCGGAGGTGAAAATCGGGTGAATCGGTGAGAATCGCCAGGTCGGGCCGCCGTTCTTCCGCCGCGCGCAGGAGTTTGCGATATTCGCCATAGATGCGGGGAATGTGTGAAATCACCTCCACCAGCCCCACCACCGCCAGGCTGGCGGCATCCACCACGGTTTCGACACCCGCCGCGCGGAGGCGGGGTCCGGTGCAGCCGAAGAATTCGGCATCGGGGAAACGGCGGCGGAGTTCCTCCACTACCAGCGAAGCATACAGATCTCCGGAAGCTTCGCCTGCCGACACCAGGATTTTTCGACGCATCTATCACTGAGTTTAGCGTGGCGCCTTGTTACAATCGATCCACGGGATGTCCACCGACGCCGAGCGTTCCAAATTGACGGTTGACGAACTCGCTGCGAGGTTTCGCCGCGAGTTGGTGCCGCTATCGAACAAGTTTTCGTACTTCTCCACGATCCCACTGGCGGAAGAAGACCTGCGGCAATACCTTACCGACCCGATCGCGGCCATTTCTCCGGGGATCGCGACGGTGCTGCCGGATGTGGGATTCATTCTGGCGCCCTACCTGGAGAAGAGCAACGGGAAGGGAGATTGCGTAACTTTCGAGCGGCCCGCCGAGCCCCGTTACATTCCGAGCTCGCGGCGCGAGTTGGAAGGCATGACGATTGTCGCGCTGGGCATCAAAGACATCGAAGTCGCCGACTACCACTACCGGTTTTACAACGCGCTGGCGGGGGTGGTGGCGGATCGCTGGCCGGAAGAGACGCAGGACCGCTTCTACCGCACGATCCGCGAGGAGCTCAGCGCGGAGGTCCACGGCGAAGTGGACGAAAAGAGCTGGCACCTGAAGCAGGCGCTGTTGCGGCGGCAGACCAACGTGCGGAAGGAAACCAAGCTGTTTCGCGAGTATGCGAAGCAGGCCTTCGAGGACACTCTCACACTGTACCTGCACGGCACCTGCTGCGATATCGACGTGGAGACGGGGCCGCGGCAGATGCCGAGCCGCTACCTGCGGCGCAGGCTGGAACTGCTGATCTCGCTGTTCCCGCCTCCCTCCGGGTATGCGGTGCTTCCGGAGCAGTTGAAAGCGCGGTAGCTCGATTATTCGACGCTGAGCAGTGCCAGGATGCGCGCGGCGACCTCTTTGCCGCGCTCGCCGATTTCGCCGGCCGGGCCGACGCAGGAAGGACAGCCGGCTTCGCAACCGCACGAGGCGATCAGCCCGGCGGTGTGGCTGACCAGGCGGCTGGACAGACGGTAGAGCGGCGCGCTCTGGCCGGCTCCGCCCGGGTAGGCATCGTAAAGATACAGGTTCGGCTCGAATAGGGCGAGACCGCCGGCGATTTCCTCGCTCAGGGCCACGCCCAGATCGTGGGGGTCGCACATCAGCAGGAGCGCGGCCACCGTCCGCAGCGCATTCCCCAGGCCCCCGATGCCGCTCTGCCGTTCGGTGGGGGTGAAATCTCCAAGTTGTGCCAGAAACTCCGCCGGGAAATGCAGCCAGAACGCGGTGGTATGCATCTCCTGTTCGGGCATCGAGAGCTTCCCGGCGCC
Organism: Bryobacterales bacterium; assembly: GCA_963778675.1. Classification (GTDB taxonomy): domain Bacteria; phylum Acidobacteriota; class Terriglobia; order Bryobacterales; family Bryobacteraceae; genus CAWCDJ01. Next base: position 856,892 of record CAVZVI010000010.1, on the reverse strand, counting down.
CACATTTTCCATGGTGTAGAACTTGATCTTCTTGAAGCCGACGATCTGCCGGTTCACCCGCACATCGCCGTGGGCGCGCCGGGCGCCGCCCAGCGGCTCGCCCTCGAACTCCTGGAGCGTCTTGACCTGGGTGTAGTCGATGGCGTCGGTGTAGTAGTCGCAATCCACGCGGGTGACATAGGCCTTGCGCTGGTCGTAGTCGAAACGGTCCACGTGATATTGGGTCCGTTCGTGCAGATAGATGGCCTTCTCGTGCAGAGTGGTCAGCGCCGCGGTGAAGGACACTTCCGCAATCACCTTGGGTTCGCCGGTGGTATCGACTACCACGAAGTTGTCGCTCGATACCGAACGCAGGCTGGTGGCGTCGGCGGGATAGCTGTCGGAGGTCCAGTGCCAGGCGCCGGCGGAATGATGCAGGAATCCGCCCTCCGCGAGAAAGCGGCAAAGCTCATCAATGGGATGCTTTCCGAAAGGCTCCCCGTCCCGAAGGGGCAGTTCGAAGGCCGCGCACTTCAGGTGCGCCAGCAGGATTTCGAGGTTATCCGGGTTGATGTAAGCGTGCTCGGGGGAGCGGCCGAAAAAATAGTCCGGATGCTCGACGACGTACTGATCGAGCGGCGCGCTCGAGGCCACCAGCACGGCCGCCGAGGTACCCTGGCGGCGGCCGGCTCTTCCGGCGCGCTGCCAGCTCGATGCGATGGTGCCGGGATATCCGGCCATCACCACGGCGTCGAGGGAGCCGATGTCGATCCCCAACTCGAGCGCGTTCGTGGCAACCACCGCGCGGATCTCGCCGCCGCGCAACTGGCGTTCGATCTCGCGGCGCTCGCGCGGCAGGTAACCACCGCGATAACCGCGCACCGTCTCGCTCGGAATCGGCCCGCGGTCGCACGCATCCTTGAGATAGGTCACGAGAACCTCGGTGGCCAGCCGGTTGTTGGCGAATACCAGCGTCTGCAAGCCGCTTTCGATGAACTTCAACGCCATCCGCCGGCTTTCCGCAATATAGCTGCGGCGGATACCGAGCTGGCGGTTGACCACCGGCGGGTTGTAGAAGACGAAGTATTTTTCGCCGCGCGGAGCGCCGTTCCGCTCCACCAGCTCGAACGGCTCGCCGGTCAACGCTTCGGCCAGTTCGCGTGGATTGGCGATGGTCGCCGAGCAGCAGATCAGCCGCGGCCGGGAGCCGTAAAACTCCGTGATCCGCCGCAGGCGCCGCAACAGGTTCGCCAGGTGGCTGCCGTAGACCCCGCGGTAGTAGTGCAGCTCGTCGATCACGAGGTACCGCAGGTTTTCGAAATATCGGGCCCACCGCGTGTGGTGCGGCAGGATGCCCGAGTGCAGCATGTCGGGATTCGTGAGCACGACATTCGCACGCTGCCGGATAACCTTGCGGGCGTCCTGCGGCGTATCGCCATCGTAGGTGAAGGCACGGATGCCGGAGCCCATCCCGTCGACGGCGGCTTGAAACTCGTGCAACTGGTCTTCGGCCAGCGCCTTGGTGGGAAACAGGTACATGGCGCGGGCGCTCTCGTCGGCCAGCAGCGCGTTCAGCACCGGCAGGTTGTAGCACAGGGTCTTGCCGCTCGCCGTAGGAGTCACGATCACCACGTTCCGGTCCGCCTGAAGGTGATCGAAGGCCTCCGCCTGGTGGGAGTAAAGACGGGTGATGCCCCGCCGCTCCAATGCTCCCCGGAGGCGGGGGTCCACCGCATCCGGCATTTCAGCGAAAATGCCCTCGATTGCGGGTTGATGGTGGATGGCGCGTACCGGCGAATCCGGCTGCTGGTGGGTGGCACGGAGGGAGGAGACTACGGTTTCGAGCGAGGCCTTCGTCGAGATCGTGAGTTCCTGGGAGAATTCGGGAAACCCGAGGGTCAAGTCCATGCTATCTTTCGCCTTTTCTTTGCTACGGTATAACAAAGCGGCGAAAGATACAAGCGCTCCTAGGCAACTGCTTCCCGGACAAATTCCCAGCGTTCCAGCGTGGCAGCGATGCGGAAGGTACCATTCTGACCGTCGGGGCCGGAAGGCGCCTGCTCCGCGCGGACGACTTTCCCGACGCAGCGCAGCCTGACCGGTTGAGGCCCGTCCCGGTTCAGAACGATCACATATTCAATCGGTCCACCCAGATCGGGCTGTCCGCCGGCGGTGAACAGGACGCCCGACGAACTGATATTCGTGGTGAGACCGGATACAGTAACCCGCGCGGTACCGGAACGGGTAATTGACAGCGGCAACTCAAGCTGGAAGCGACGGGTTCTACGGTGTTCCATCAATTCGTCCCTAATGCTAGTTGGTGAAAGGGATTGGGTCAATAGACCAGCTAGGTGAAGGAGGCGACGAGGTACTAGGATTTTCGATCCAGAGGTACGGAAGCAGATCCGAAATAGGGGAGCCGGGACGGCAAGCAGCCGTCCCAGCCAGGTTAACCTGAAGGTTAACTGACCTTCAGAATGATAATGACCAGGGTGTAAAGCGCCAGCGATTCGATCAGCACCAGGCCCAGCAGGAGCGCGAACCGGATGGCTCCGGCGGCGCCGGGATTGCGGGCCATGCCCTCGGCCGACGCAGCCACCGCCTTAGCCTGGGCAAGACCACAGAGGCCGGAGGCGATCGCCATGCCGAAACCGGCGCTGACCGACACCCACCAACCGGTAGCCGGTGCGGCCGCGGTGCCGGGCGCCTGCGCGAACATTACGGTGCTGGCCAGCATCAACAGCGCCAGCAACATCAGGAACTTCTTTGTCATCGTACTCTCCTCGGTAAGAATCGCTCCCAGGAGGTGGTTCCCGTCATCCTCTTGCAGCCGGGCTCACACTGGAGGAGCGGCAAAATGCCGGTATTAGTGGTCGTGCGCTACGGCTCCGGCCACGTACATCATGGTCAGAAGCATAAATATATAAGCCTGCAACAGGGAGACGAAAACGTGGAGCCCCATGAACACGGCGGGCACCAGGAAATAGGTCAGGCTGAGGAATACCAGGGTGACCTGTTCGCCCGCATACATGTTGGCGTAAAGACGGATCGTCAGGGAGAGGGGCCGTGCCAGGTGGCTGATGAATTCGATGGGCACCATGAGGGGCGCCAGAATCGGCATCGGACCCGCGAAGTGCACCAGATATTTGCCTACGCCCTGAGCTTCCATGCCGACGTAGTTGTAATAAAGGAAGGTTGCCATGGCGCAACCCAGCGGAACCGCCGGCGCCATGGTGGGAGATTCCATCCCCGGGACGATGCCGATCAGGTTGCCGAACAGCACGAAAATGAAGATCGTGCCGAAGAACGCCATGTAGGGGTGCCCGGCATGGCCCACCTGCTCTTCGGTCTGCCCCTGGAGGAACTCGTAGACCACTTCGAACGTGTGCTGCAGTTTGCCGGGCGCGGTGGCCGAAAGCCTGGGGCGCAGAATGGCGAACAGCACTACGATCACCAACGCAACCAGCAGCTCCATCACAATGAAGTTCGACCACGGGCGGGGTTGTTGGTGCATCCCCACGAGTCCCAACGCCCAATTCCCCACCCCGGCCAGGCGGTTGTTGAAGATCTGCGTGACGAAAAGCTCAGTCTCGTGCATACAACAGTTCGATCAGGATTTCGATGATAACCGCGGCGGCCGAGATGAACAACCCCGCCAGGGCGGCCGCGACACTGATTTTCGAATATCTCAATATAACATAGGCTCCACCACCCAACAGTAGGTAGCGAAGGCCCGCCAGGATGACCACGCGCTTGCTTTTCGGGCGGCGACCGGCGAGGGTGTCCACGACATTCTTCAGCCAGCGGTAATTGAGCCAGGAGGCTGCCGATCCCAGGGCGAAGCCGGCGCCCCAAGTCCAGCCGCGCCAAGCCCATGCGGCCAGCGACCCGCCCGCACCCAGGGCGAACATCAGCTTCGCAATGCGCTCCAGGGCGAGATCGTAGAACCGGTCGTCAGGAGCCGTCATTCCGGGTATCCCGCATCAATTGCCGGATGAGTTGTACGAACCCGGCCGCGATCCCCAGCACCAGGAACGGGATGTATAGAAAGTGGGTGCCGAACGCCTTGTCCAGCAGGTACCCGATCAGGTAGCCGATGAACGTCGCGGCCGGCAGCATGAACGCCAGCGCGGTATATTCGCCTACCATCACCGAAATCGGTTTTTTGCCGGATGCCACACCAATAGTTTAGCCGTGCGCGCATTCCGCCGCTTCGCGAACCAGGAGCCCCATCTTGGGGTGCGACGGCTCGAGCGCCGGATGAACGTCGTACTGTTCGAGCGACTCCGTGGTAGTGGGGCCGATCGAACAGACGCGGCACCGGCGTAAACCGGCGAGCGTGGCTTCCTCGATCCCGGCCTCGCGGGCCACGCGCGCCAGGTGTTCAATTTGCACGGCGGTAGTGAAAAGGGCCACGTCGGCTTCGCCGGCGGCCAGGCGGCGGGCGGCTTCGCGAAGCGGAGCGGGGTCCTCGGGGAGCCCGTATTGGTAGATGCGAACTGCCGTGACTTCCGCGCCGCGGCTGCGCAGTCCGGCGGCCAGCTCCGGATTGCTGCGGCCATATTCCTGGATGGCGATGCGCCGCTCGGGCCGGCCTTCGGTAACAGCCAGAACCTCCCGCCAGGTATTCGGCTCGGGAGCCGTAAGCGCAGGGTGGAGACCCATCTCGCGCAGAGCGGCGACGGGCTTCGGGCCGCGCGCCACCACGGTGACTTTGCGGAGGGCATCCGCCAGCGCGTGTTCCGGATACCGCGTCGCGAGCACCCGGCTCAACTGGCGCGTGCCGACCCCCGTCATAAGGATCACCATGTCGAACTCGCCCTGGAACAAGCGCTCGGCGAATTCGTAGACCGCATCGTTCCCGGCCACCGGAACCTCGCGCATCGAAGGTGCGACGAACGGCTTACCGCCCTGCTTTCGGATTAACTCCCCGATTTCGGCCGCGCGCCGGCTCTCGAAAGCCAGCACGCGAAGGCCGTCGAACGCCATATCCGATTGTAGCCGTCAGAAGGTCAGGCGCGCCGACACCTGCAACTGCCGCGAGGCGTAAACGAAGTTGGATGCCGTGGTGGGCGCCAGAAATGCCGCGTTCGGAACCAGGCAGGCATTGGTGTGGCCCGCGCAGGCGCCGCTCCCGGCGTTGGTGTAATTGTACTGGGTGCCGTTCACGCCGGTGATGTTGGTGGTGTTAAACAGGTTGAACGCTTCGCCGATGAACTGCAGCCGGATGCGTTCCGCCAAAGAGAACTGGCGGCCGATGCGGAAATCCAGGTTGTGCAGCGAGGGCAGGCGGTAGGAGTTGCGCGCAATCCACGGGGCCCGGCCGCCGATCGATCCGCCGGAATTGCTGACCGTTCCGCCGGTCAGTCCGCCGTCCGGGCCGCCTGAGGCGAAGCCGCTGATCTGGCCGGTGACCGGCTGGCCGGTGGCTACGGTGAGGATGGTGGCGAAGTTCCAGCCGTTCACCAGCAGGTTCAGAGGCTTGCTCGAGATGCCGCCGATGCGGGGCATCCACACCCCGCTCCCGACGAAGCGCTGCCGCTGGTCGAGGTCCGAGGTGCCGTATTCGAGCTTGCGGTTCATGGGATCCACCGGGGAATCCGTACCGTAGAAGGTGCCGTATTGTCCGGGGACCTCGCCGCCGTCGGTGGCCTTGCTGAGCGTATAGTTGGCAAGAAACTCCAGGCCGTGGCTCATGGGTTTGCGGAAGGTGAGGACCATGGAGTTGTACCAGGAGTTCACATCGCTCGATCCGACCAGAATCACCCCCGTGGCGTCCACCCGCCTGGTGTAGAACGGCTCGGAGATAGTCTGCGCGGTGGCGCCGGCGGACGTCAGGACATCGAAGCTCCTGGTCGACGTGGAGGGCTGCAGGTTGGCGTCGATGAACATCGGCAGGTGCATTCCGCGGCTGAAGACGTAGGCGGCCGAGAAGCTGGTGTTGCCGGGTAACTGGCGCTCGAACGTGATGTCGCCTTCATGCACCATGGGGTTGATGAAATCGGGGACGAGGCCGTGGGTCAACTGCGTGGCAGCAGGCGGAGCGAAGGTAGTCACCTGGGGAGTCAGCGCGCCGGTGAACGGAGCCGCGGGCGGAGCCCCGGGCGCCGGAAAGATGACGTTGGGGAACGACAGGCCGGGGCACGTGGTCGGAGTGCAGTTGAAGGTCTGCTGGTAGACGCCGTTTTCCACCCGTATGGCGTAATAGGTGCTGTTGGAGGTCTTGGCGTAGAACATGCCGTAGCCGGCGCGCAAGACCGTGTTGGCAGCCAGGTTCCAGGCCACGCCGATCCGCGGCGCAAAGTTGTTCTTGTCGATTTTGATGGTGCTCGAATAGAGGGTGGTGAGCGGCGTGGCGGTGTTGGGCTGGGGCGGCTGCGGCACCATCTGCAGGTCGTAGCGCACGCCCAGGTTGAGTGTCAGCCGCGAGTTGACCTTCCAGTTGTCTTCCAGGTAGCCCGCAACGTCGTTGTTATAAAAATCGTCCTTCCCGACCCCGGTAATCGGGTCGGTAACCTGCGCGAAGCTGCTGAAGTGCCGCCCGGTGAGCCCGTCGCCGGTGTTGACGCCGTACATGTCGAGCACCCAGTTATTGAAGGCAGTCTGGGCGCTGCCGCTGTAGTTATAGAGGCCGCCGCCCTGGTACAGATTGATCAGCAGCTCGTGGATGAAGTTCAAATCGAGCCCCGCCTTCACGGTGTGGCGGCCATGGACGAAAGAGACGGTATCGGAAACCTGGTAGCGATGCTCGTCGGGGAACGCCGGCCTCGGCAATGCGTTGGGCATACCGTAAGTCATCACGCTGGCGATGCCCACGCTGGGCCCGGGGGCATTTGCGCTGGTGACTTCGAGGTCGCGGCCCCACTGGAAGCGAAGATTGTTCACCACGCTATTGCTGATGGTGGAATCCCAGTTGGTAACGAAGATGCGTTCGTGCGTGGTGTTGGTCCCGTTGGCAGTGACCGAGAGATTGTTGTACGACGGGCTGGTGCTGTACGCGTTCGGCGCATGGTAGTTCATGAAATCCATCGACGCGCTGACGTGGTTGGCCTGCGTGATCTGGTAATCCAGCTTGCCGAACCCCAAATCCTGGTTGGTGGCGCGTGGGAAGACGCCGAGCTGCGCCGCCAGAAAGCTGTTTGCCGCGGCGCATTGTGACGCACTGATCTGCGAAGGGCAAGCCAGCGGAAATCGCGAGCTGCTGGTATAAGTTACCGGGTTGACCTTGCGCGATCCGTCGTAAGTCAGAAAGTAGAATAGCTTGTCCTTGATGATCGGGCCGCCGACGCTGACACCGAACTGCTGCTGCTGGTGAATCGGCTGGCTGTAAATTCCCTGCGACTTACTGATCGGATCGAGTGCATTCAGCGTGGGGTAGCGCAGATAGTAAAAGAGGTCGCCGTGAATCTGGTTCGTGCCGGACTTGGTGACCGCGTTCACGACGCCGCCGGCTGCCTGGCCCAGTTCGGCGCTGTAGTTACTGGCGCTCACCTGGTATTCTTTGATGGAATCCATGCTGTAGACGTATGCCCCGCTGATGGCGCGGCCGCGCGCCTCGGAGAAGAACGCCTGGTTGTTATTGGCTCCGTCCACCGAGTTTTCGTTGTAGAGGCCCGAAATTCCACGGTAGGAAACCAGGCCGCTGCCGCCATCGGTGGTGACGTTGGGCGTCAGGAGCGCGAAATTGTCCCAACGCCGGCCGGCGATCGGCAGGTTCTCCACCAGGCCCTGGCTGACGACCTGCGAGACCTCGGTCTTCTCCGTATCGACCACCGGAGCTTCCCCGGTGACGGTGACTTCAGCCTGCGCCGTCTGCACCGACAGGCTCAGGTCGACCGAGAGAGTCTGGCCCACCTGCAGGACAAGGTCTTTGCGCAGGACCGTCGCAAATCCTGCCTTGGAGGCGCGGACCTCATAGTGGCCCGGCTGCAGGAAGGCGGCGCCGAAAACACCACCCTCGCTGGTTTCGGTCTTACGTTCGATGGCGGTATCGGTATTGCGAACCACGACCGTAGCGCCAGGGACCAGCGCGCCGGTCGGGTCGGTGACCGTGCCGGTAATCGTGCCGGAGCCGGCACCTTGCGAAAAGGCGCTTACGGCGAGTGCAAGCGACAACGCACACGTGGAGAGTATGGCGGAAAAGCAAGGCTTGGTCATGAGACTCCCTCTTTAGAAGAGTCAGAATAGCATCGCGGATCTTTCGAAACGATGAATTCCGATTGATTCTCTTTATGGGCGCGAAAAAGGAAAATGGGGGCGCACGTTTTTGCAGGACCGGTGAAATCCGACGCTCCTCTTCTTGCTGCAGCGCGTTTCAGCCGGCGCCGCAAGGTCTTCCCTACTTTATTGACAGGGATTAGGGGGATGATACAATGGGGCAAGCTCAGAGAGCGAGGGAATTCCTTTACTTCCTTGAAGATGCGATGTTCGCATCCGAATTGGGAGGGAATGAATCCAAGAAGGTGAACATGGCGTACGTCGTACCCGTCCCCCATCTTGCCCGGACCGAGGCGGAACCGCTGCTGGCGACCGTCGGCAATACGCCGCTGGTCCGGCTCGAGCGTATCCCGGCGGAATTTCCCGGCATCGAGATCTGCGCCAAGGCCGAGTACTTCAACCCGGGCGGCTCGGTGAAAGACCGGGCAGCCTTGAACATGGTGCTCGACGGCGAACGGTCGGGACGCCTGAACCCCAGCCGCACGATTCTCGATTCCACCAGCGGCAACACGGGGATCGCGTATGCCATGATCGGAGCGAACCGCGGGTACCGCGTAAGGCTCGTGCTGCCCGCCAACGCTTCCGAGGAGCGCAAGCGGATCCTGAAGGCTTACGGCGCGGAAACGATTTTCAGCGACGCCGGCGAGGGCTCCGACGGCGCCATTCGCCTGTGCCGCAAGATCTACGAAGAGGACCCCGACCGCTACTTCTACCCGGATCAGTACAACAATCCCGCCAACTGGCGGGCGCATTTCGACGGCACAGCGCCGGAGATCATCAAGCAGACCGCCGGACGCCTGACCCACTTCGTGGCTGCCATGGGAACCAGCGGAACGTTCACCGGCGTCACCCGCAGGCTGAAACGCGATCTGCCGGAAGTGGAGTGCTGGTCGGCCCAGCCTTCCAGCGGCTTCCATGGCCTCGAAGGACTGAAGCACATGCCCACGGCGATCCGCCCGGGGTTCTATGATGAGAACCTGGCGGACGGCAACCTTTGGATCGAGACCGAGGACGCCTACGCCATGGTGCGCCGCCTGGCGCGAGAAGAAGGGCTGCTGGTGGGGATTTCGTCCGGGTGCAACGTTCTTGCCGCTACCATGCTGGCGCGGGAACTGGTAAAGCGCGGCGAATCCGGCCTGATTGTGACGGTGCTTTGCGACAGCGCGGAAAAATACCTCAGCGAACACTTCTGGGACGAGTAATGATCCGAATCGAATCCGGCCCGTGGGCGGGCATGGTAGCGCACGCCCGCCAGACCTATCCCAACGAATGCTGCGGCGCGATGCTCGGCTCCATCGCGGACGGCGAGAAGATCGTACGCGAAGCCATGCCGCTCGAGAATGCGTTCGAAGGCGCGCAAGCCGCGCGCTACGAGCTTCGGCCCGAAGACCTCCTGGCGGCGGACCGGGCCGCGCGCGACCGCAACCTGGACCTGATCGGAATCTATCATTCGCATCCCGATTGCGACGCCTACTTTTCCAAGACCGATTTACAGAATTCCTGCCCCTGGTATTCCTTCGTCGTGCTCTCGATCCAGAAGGGCGAATTCCATCACGCCAATAGCTGGCTGCCGAATTTCGAGCAGACCGAAGCGGCGAAAGAGGAGCTGATCTACTGATATGGCCAAAGTTTTGATCCCGACTCCCCTGCGGCAGTTTACCGGCAAACAGGATACGGTGAACGTCTCCGGGACCACCGTGGGGGAAGTGCTGAACGCGCTCACCACCCAGTATCCCGATCTGCGCAAGCAGATCTTCAACGATGAGGGCAAGGTGCGCAGCTTCGTCAATGTCTACCTGAACGACGAAGACATCCGCTACCTGGGCAAGGACGCCACGCCCGCCAAAGACGGCGACACGCTTTCGCTCGTGCCTTCGATCGCCGGAGGGTCCACGCTGGCGGCGCCGGCGGAAGAAGCCACCCTCTCGAACGACGAGATCCTGCGCTACAGCCGGCACCTGATCATTCCCGAAGTCGGCATCGAAGGGCAGAAGAAGCTGAAGTCGGCCAAGGTACTGCTGGTGGGGACCGGCGGCCTGGGCGCTCCGCTCGGCCTGTACCTGGCGGCCGCCGGCATCGGAAAGATCGGGCTGGTGGATTTCGACACCGTGGATTTCACGAACCTGCAGCGCCAGGTGATCCACTTCAGCAAAGACGTCGGGCGCAAAAAACTCGATTCGGCGTCGGAGAAGATGCAGGCGATCAACCCGCACGTAGAGATCGCGCGGCATGAAGTGGCGCTCTCGAGCGAGAACGCGCTCGAGATCCTGAAGGACTACGACCTGATCGTCGACGGCACCGATAACTTTCCGACGCGCTACCTGGTGAACGACGCCTGCGTGCTGCTGGGGAAGCCGAACGTTTATGGGTCGATCTTCCGCTTCGAGGGGCAGGCGACGGTGTTCGCCTACGAGGGCGGCCCGTGCTACCGCTGCCTCTATCCGGAACCCCCGCCCCCGGGCCTGGTTCCGAGCTGCGCGGAAGGCGGCGTGCTGGGCATCCTGCCGGGCACGATCGGGCTGATCCAGGCCACCGAGACCGTAAAGCTGATCCTGGGGATCGGCGAGCCGCTGGTGGGGCGGCTGCTGTTGTACGACGCGCTCGGCATGCGGTTTCGCGAGCTGAAACTGCGCAAGAATCCCGAGTGCCCGGTGTGCGGCGAGCACCGGACCATCACGAAGCTGATCGACTACCATCAATTCTGTGGGGTCCCGCAGCCGCAAACCCAGCCGGCCCCCGCGCAGGAGACCAAAGTGAACGAAGGCGAAATCGACGTTACCGAAGTCAAAGCCAAGCTGGACCGCGGTGACGACTTCGTGCTGATCGACGTGCGGGAGCCGCACGAGTACCGCATCTGCAATATCCCGGCCGCGAAGCTGATTCCGCTCGGTGAGTTTCCGAAGCACGTCGGCGAATTCGACCCGGCCGCGGACATCGTGATTCACTGCAGGAGCGGCGTGCGCAGCGCCAAGGCGTGCGCCATCCTGCGGCAAAGCGGATTCCAAAAGGTTCGCAACATGGTGGGCGGGATCCTGGCCTGGAGCGACAAGGTCGATCCCAGCGTACCGAAGTACTAGTCAGTTAGCCGGCCGGGCGGAGGTGTTCTAACTTCGCCCGGTCCGGCTCCTTTTACCTTCCCGCCGGTGTCCTCCCTCCCCTTGATTTCTCTCTCCGAATCCCGGACAATCTACCAACAAGGCTCAGACGAGGTTAAAAGCAGTTAATCAATAAGGCATCCAGGTAGAGATGCGGGAACTCCGTTGTTGATAAGGGTTCCATGCCAACGTGGGCGGTGGTGTACTTACCCGGCACAGTCGCCTTCGGTTGGAGAGTTTTCCAGGTGACGGAGTCAGAAACCCTGTACTCCAAGGGAGGGATATGAAACGATTCGTGTTTGCCATGCTGGCATGCGTCCTGCTCGCCGGCTTTACGTTAAGCGCACAAGTAAATGCAACCGGAACGCTACTGGGGACGGTGACCGATAAGAGCGGCGCCTCCGTACCCGGAGCTGCTGTCAAGGCGACTAATACCGACACGGGCCTGAGCCGCCAGATCACCACCAACGAAGCCGGCGAATACCGGTTCAACCTGCTGCCGGCCGGCACCTACAAAGTGCAGGTCACGATGAGCGGCTTCGCTCAAGCCGTGTTCGGGAACGTGGGGCTCGCGGTGAGCCAGACCACCCGGATCGATGCCATGCTCTCGCCGAGCACACAGACCGAGGTAGTTACTGTGGAATCGTCCGGCGCGCCGCTGGTGGACACCGCCAAGACGGACGTCAGCATACCCGTCGACACCAAGCAGATCCAGGACCTGCCGCTCAACGGGCGGGACTTCGTGAATCTTGCCTACCTGGCTCCCGGCGCCCGGCCGGTAAACTCTTACGACCCGACCAAGAACCGCGTCGGCGTCTTCTCCGTTGATGGCTCGAACGGCCGCAACGTCAATGTTACGGTCAATGGGATCGACGACAAGGACAACACCGTGGGCGGACCAGTCATGCAGCTTCCGCTCGAAGCCGTGCAGGAATTCAACATCAGCACGCAGCGCTTCTCGGCCGCCAACGGCCGCAGTGAGGGCGCCGCGATTACGGCGATCACCAAGTCCGGCACCAACGAAGTGCACGGCTCGCTATATCTGTTCGACCGCAACGAGGCGCTCAATGCCAACGACTACTTTTCCAAGCAGGCCGGCAATGACAAGTCTCCCTACTCGCGGCAGCAGTTCGGCGGTTCGATCGGCGGCCCTGTCCGGAAGGACAAGGATTTCATCTTCTTTACGCTGGAGCGCGAGCGCGAATCCACCAGCATCATCACGGATCCGACCGCCTTCAACGAGTTGACGCTGGCGACGCCGCTCGGTGCGAAGCCGTCGGCGACGATCGGCACCCCCTACTTCGACTGGCGCTACAACGGCCGGTTCGACCATCGCTTCAACGACAAGCACAGCATGTTCGTGAGCTATACCGATCAGCAGAACAACGGTCTGAACGACCAGTCGGGATCCCAAAACGATCTGACAGCAGGAAATTTCACCACCAACCGTCTGATTTTAGCCAGCGCGAACTTCAATTCCGTGTTCTCGCCGACAGTCGTCAACGCTGCCACCGTTGGATACCAATACTGGAACAACGTGATCGATTCGACTCAAAAGCTGCCCACCGTCACGTTTGCCTCCGGAGAATACTTCGGCACCAACGGCAACGTGCCGCAACAGTCGTTCCAGAAGAAATGGCAGTTCAAGGACGACCTGTCGATCATGCGGGGAAACCATAGCTTCAAGATGGGCGTCGACTGGGTGCATGAGCCGACGCTGGGCGGATTCTTCGAATTCACCCCGACGCCGGCGGTGACTTTCGGGGCCGATCCGAGCCAGATTCTGGGCAACACCACTCTCTATCCTCAGGGCTTCGCCACGCCCGGCCTGATCACCAACATTTCGGAGACATCGGGCGATCCGTACTTCCTCTTGAGTACCAATATGCTGGGGCTGTACTTCCAGGATGACTGGAAGGTCAGCCGCCGCCTGACGCTCAACCTGGGGCTTCGCTGGGACAAGGATTTCAACCTGGTGGCTGGAGCGACCCAACAGAACGCGCGCACCTATCAGGAGTTGAAGGCGATCGGCAGCCCCTACGCCGGAGGACTGCCGCATGACGACAACAAGGACTTCAGCCCGCGCGTCGGTTTCGCTTACGACCTGACGGGCCACAATCGCCACGTGCTGCGCGGAGGCTTCGGCCTGTACTACGGCCAGGTCTTCGAGAACATCACCCTGTTCATGATCCAGCAGGCAAACCCGACCATTTTCGCGACCGTGTTGAACCTGAACAGCGTCGGCCCGGGCGACACGAATGCAGACATCGTTCCGACCACCGGCTTGCCGCTCTCTCAGTTCCGGTACGGGGTCGATGCCCTGCCGACGCCGCCGCCTCCGCCGACCAGTCTTCCGGCCGGCTCCACCGGGCGGCTGATCGATCCGGCATATCGCAACCCGTACACCGAGCAGTTCAACATCGGCTACACCTTCTCGATCAATGACTCGAACGCGATCGAGGCCGACTACACGCACGTGCTCAGCCTGCACGAATCGAAGAGTATTCAGCTCAACCCGAAGAGTCCGAACTTCTCCGGGCGCCTGTTGGACAATGCGTTCAAGGCGGCAGGGCAGCCCGTCCTCGGCAGCATCACCGATTTCGCATCGGTGGATCGCTCGCGCTATGACGGGTTGAACATTACCTGGCGCCACCGCTTCAGCCACCGGTTCACGCTGAACACCAGCTATGTGCTTTCGAAGGCGCTGGCTTACAACGGATCGGCGGCGAACTTCGGGCAGGGCGCCACGGACCCCTCCAACATCTTCGCGGCGCATGACTTCGGCCCCACACCGGTCGATGAACGGCATCGCTGGGTTGCCAGCGGCGTCGTACAACTGCCCTGGGGCATCCAGTTTGCACCGATCCTGCAACTGGCGTCGGCGCGGCCTTATTCGTTGAAGCAGGGCCTCGACTACTACGGCGTCGGCAACGGCAGCACCACCGATTTCGCGGTCCTGCTGGCCAATCAGGCGACGAACCTGACGGCGACGAAGAGTTACACCGCGGCCCAGATCCGTTCCTGCCTGGCGGACGGAAGCTGCTACACTTCGTCGTTCGGCTCGCAGCGCGGACAGGCATTTTTCCAGCTCGATACTCGCTTCAGCAAGACGTTCAAGATCCGCGAAAGGGCCTCGCTGCAGTTTATCTTCCAGGCCTTCGACGTGACCAACCGCGCGAACTTCGGCGGCAATTACCAGGGCAACATCAAGAGCTCGGCATTCGGAAACCCCAACGGTTTCATTACGCCTTCGAGCGTAGTGATCCCGCAGTTCTTCGCGGGTGAGGCCGGCTTTACGTTGCGTTTCTAGGCCCGTTCCAGGGGGCGGTGCATGGTGGTCCGGTGGGCCGCCCCCAAGTTTACTGTTCCTGAAAGTTAACGCCCCGAAGTTCTCTGAGTACCAGCACCCTCCTCCTTCGAATCTTCAGAAATTCCTTGCTTTCGGGGTTCGATTGTCGGACAATTTACCCCATTAACATTTGGAAAGGCCATAGCTCGCTGACGGGGCGGGTTGGGTGATAGCTGAGGGGTTCAAGTAAATTCTGCGGACTGCCGGAGGTGTGTTCATTCGTGCCCGCTCAATGTCCGGACCCCTTATCAGGACATAAAAGAGAGGAAAACGAATGCATCGTCGCTACACGGGGAAGTGGTTTCTGTTGCATGCCGTATTGATTGCGTCGCTCATTCTGCCATGTGCCCTGGCACAGGAGACGACGGCTGGGGTTCAGGGGAGCGTCAAGGATCCTTCCGGCGCAGCGGTAGCCGGCGCGACCGTAGAGATTTCCGGACCGGCACTCATAGGGACTAGAAAGTTGCTGACGGATGAAGCGGGGAACTATCGATTCGCCGCCCTCCCGCCGGGCACGTACGTGTTGACAGTAACTGCCAAAGGTTTCCGGACCTATAAACAAGCGGGCATCGATCTCAGCGTCGGACGGCTCCCCAGCATCGAGGTTCGCCTGGAAGTCGGCGTGGTGGCCGAGACGGTGGAGGTCGCCGCGACGTCCCCAATGGTGGACACTACGCAGAGCAAGGTTGCCGTAACGGTGCAGCATGAGGTCCTGGATAACCTGCCCAAGGGACGCTCCTTCCAGTCGCTGATCCCGTTCGCGGCCGGCGCCCGCCAGGAGCCGCTGCAGGGCAGTAACGGCTATCAGATCGACGGAGCCAGCGACTCGGAAAACGTCTACCTGATCGATGGCGTGAACACCACGAACATCCAGAATGGCGGCGTGGGCAAGAACTTCCAGATCGATTTTGTCGACGAAGTACAGATCAAGTCGAGCAGCTTCGAAGCCGAATATGGCGGCGCCCTGGGCGGCGTGATCAACGCCGTTCCCAAGCGCGGCTCGAACGAATGGCACGGCTCGCTGCTGGCGTACTATCAGACCAACGCTCTGAACGCCAACAACGGCGACCGCGGCCTGCGGACCAACCCGCTGCTGCCTTCGTTGAGCACGGCCAGCCGCAGGGACGCCGTACCCGAATACTACATGGCGGCCAAAGATCAGCGCACCGAGATCGAGCCGGGCTACCAGATCGGCGGGCCGCTGCTGAGTAACAAGCTATGGCTGTTCAGCAGCTACATTCCCGACATCACCACGACCCGCCGCGTCACCAACTTCCTGGGCAGCAACCCCGGGCCGCGAACCTTGACACAGACCTCCACGGCTCATAATGCGTACAACCGCCTGGACTATGGCGTGACCAATTCACTGCGCCTCTTTGCCGCTTTCAACTACGGCTACTCCCGGACCACCGGAACGCTGGGTGGGCAAGACAGTCCGGCCGGGCAGAGAAATACGGGCGCAACGACTGACCCGAATACCCTGCGCTCGGACGCCGGGTCGGTAAACCCGCTCTCCGTCTATACCTTCGGCGGCGACTGGACTCCCACCGCCAAACTGGTGGTGAGCGCACGGTACGGCTACTTCTTCAACAACAACGAACAGCGCGGTACTCCGGTCGGCACACGCTATGTCTACCAGAACACCGTCAACGCCTCCAGTAAGGACCTCGCGGGGGATCCGTTCCCGAGTTCGGTTTTCAACACTTCCGGGTATGCGAATATCCCGAGCAACCTGGCTTACGTGTTCGACGCCTACAAGCGCAAGAGCTTCAATGCGGACGTTTCTTACTTCGCGCATTTTGCAGGCGCCCACACGTTCAAAGGCGGTTACTTCTGGCAGGGACAATCCAACGACGTTCTACGCAACCTGCAAGGCGGTAGCGTGAACATTTTCTGGGGCCAGAGCTACGAGCCGGTGACCAGCACTACGGCCTGCGACTCGATCAAGGCCGCCAACTTCAGCAACTTCGGCCAGTCCATCTGCCAGGGCAAGTATGGCTACTTCAGCATCGGCAATACCGTCACCAATACCGGCACCGACCAGCAGACCGCGCACGCCTTGTACATCGAGGACGCCTGGCAGGTAGGCCACGGTCTGACACTGAACATCGGTATCCGGTTCGATAAAGAAACCCAGCCGCCTTACGATCCGAAGCGCTTTCCGACAGTGGCCTTCGGCTGGGGCGACAAGATCGCTCCCCGCATCGGCGGCGCCTACGACTTGCTGCACAACGGCAAAGTCAAGGTGTATGCCAGCTACGGAAAGTTTTACGACATCATGAAGATGGGGTTGGCGCGCGGGTCCTTCGGCAGCGATTACTGGCACAACTGCGTGTACGCCCTGGACGACTCCGACTACGCCAAGATCACCCCGACCTACCCGGCCGGCGGCGGCTGCCCGGCTTCGGGGCCGGCGCCGGGCGTCAACGTCGGGCGCTTCATCGAGAACGTAGACTTCCGCGCCACCAAGGCCGATCCCCGCGACCCCGCCATCTCCCCGACCATGAAGCCCATGTTGCAGCATGAGTACGTGGCCGGCGTGGATTGGGCCATCACATCCAACTGGGGGCTCGAGACCCGCTACTCACGCAAGCGCCTCGACCGCACCATCGAAGACATGGCGATCACGGATAACCTGGGGTTTTATATCGGCAACCCGGGCAGCAACTTCGCCGACGTGCTGCACCGCGCGGTCGTGATCCCCGACAACAACGGCGTCAACTATCAGACGACCGTTCCGTTCTGCGCGGAGTGCCCGCCGACCATCGGGGCGATCCGCCGGTACGACGGCCTGGAGTTCCGCCTTTCCAAGCGGGCCACGGGCCGGTGGTACGGCTCCCTCTCCTATACCTACAGCCGGCTAACCGGCAACTATGCCGGCTTGACCAACAGCGACCCCACAGATGGGGGCGGTGGACGGCACTCGCCCAACAACAACCGCGCCTTCGACATCCCGACGATGACGTACCTGCCGAGCGGCCAGATCGACGACGGGCCGCTCTCCACGGATCGCCCGCATACCGCCAAGGCGTTCGCCTTCTACCGGCTGCCGTGGCATCACATGGAAACGCTCATAGGCGTTACCCAGATTGCCTACCAGGGAACGCCGATCGACACCTGCCTGCCCGTGGTCGGCACCTCCTCAGCTTGCCAGTGGGCGGAAGGCCGCGGCAATTTCGTGCAACTCACTCGCGCCGACAACGGCGACATCGTCAGGGGTAATGTGGTGAACGGTGCCCGCACCGATCCACTGGTGCAGACCGACCTCACCGTCCGGCACGAAATCGTGGTTCGCGAGGGAATGCGGATGGCGATCGAAGGCAACGTCAGCAACCTGTTTAACCAGAGGGCATCGACGATCTACTACGAGTTCGCGATCCCCACGCAGTTAATCAATCCTTCGAGGCCGGTCCGGTTTCCGGGCGACCTGGGGGTGGATTTCGGCAAAGTGATGAACGGTTATAACTACATCGACGCGCTGAACGGCGCTGGAGCGTTTGCCGGGGTCCAGACCAAGTTGACCGCCGCCAGCCGCTACGGGATGGCGAGCGGTTTCCAGAACGCGCGCAACATGCGTTTGCAGGTGCGGTTTACGTTCTGATCGCAAGCCTGGGGCAAAAAAGGGGACAGGCGTGAATTTCGCAAAAGCTGCGAAATTCCAGCCAGTCCCCTTTTTCCGGTCAGGCGGTCTTGACGATCGGGATGCGTGTTTCGAGCGCCGGAAGAGCGGGGAAATCGGTAAACGGCGTCGTCTGGTACCAGTAAGCCACGGAGAAGAAGTTATCCCCACGGTCGTTGGCGTGGCCATGCTCCATCGTGTACTTGACGTACTTTTCGAAAGTAACGGGGTTGTCGCCGTGCCAGCGGTAGCAGCAATACCGGCCCCCGGTGCGCTCGGCGTTGACGATCAGCGGCGCGCCGTACATCTGGTAGGCGAAGGGAACCGCCCCGTCGCGCCCTCCGAAATCCCAACTCCCCAGGAAGTAGTCTTCCGACCCCGTACCGTTGATGATGGGCTTGGACTCGTCGTCGACGAAGATCATCTCGTCGCCTTCGCCCCACCAGCCGTTGGCGTTCTCCAGGACGCCGAGGGTCACGCCCATCAGGTGTCCGCGCCCGCGCGATTCCATGTACACGTAGTTCTGCCGCCCGTCGGGATTGAGCTTGGGACCCTGCATCTCCACCGGCACGCACGGCGCCGCCTGTCGGTACTGGGCGTGGAAGTAAAGCACGTCGTCCGGCAGTGCCGGAACCGTCATGTAATCGATATTGGAATAGAACGAAGGAACGTCCTGCTTGCCCTCGTTCGTGACGGTGAAGCGC
Source organism: Bryobacterales bacterium (assembly GCA_963778675.1). GTDB lineage: Bacteria > Acidobacteriota > Terriglobia > Bryobacterales > Bryobacteraceae > CAWCDJ01. The sequence goes on along the minus strand of CAVZVI010000010.1, from coordinate 837,929 downwards.
GCCGAGCGGCGGTAAGGCATGGCGAAGTAACAGTTCAGCGACTTGCCGGGCGAGCAGGCCAGATACTCTGACTCATAGTGAAAATAGGAATTCAGATTCAGCCCGAAGAAGTCGCCCACCGGGACCTCCACGCTGGGCCTGGCGTTGCCGTCCCAATATCCCCGCAGCACGATCTCCTTCAGATGATCGCCCCCGCGCGCGGCGATGGTGAACCAGATGTGGCTGATGATTCCCGGCCCTTCGGCATTGAACACCTCGTGGGTGCCGCCCGCGGGAATGTTCCAGGAGTCGCGGTTGCCGCCCGTGCGGTCGTAGCTCGATTGCTTCAGCGACTTATAATTCTGCGCCCGCGCGTACGTCGGAAGAAAAGAGAATTCGCCGGCGCGGGAGCCCGGTCCGGTTTGCGCCTGTGCCAAAGGCGCGGATGCGGCGGCAGCCCCGCCCGCGGTCAGAAGATGATTCAGGAAGGTTCGGCGGTTGTTCATCGGTCTCGCTCCTGTTCTATTTGCCCAAAGCTTCGGCGATTGCCTTCTCGGCCAGCGGCCCCATGATCTTGTATCCCGCGGCGTTGGGGTGCAGTCCGTCATTCGTGATCTCGGCCTTGAAGAAGCCCTTGTCATCTACGGTGGAGGAAAAATAATCGAGGTAGACGAAGTGGCTTTTTTCGGTATAGTCTTTGATCCAACGGTTGAGGGCGTTGATGGTGGCGGGCGGGCGCGCCTCGGTCTGCGGCCGGTGGTAGTCGCACACCGGCGTCAAGGACGCCAGGATGACCTTGATGCCGTTCGCGCGGGCCATGTCGCTCATTGCCATCAGGTTGTTTTCGATCGTCTCGAGCGGCACGGGGCCGATGTTGCCGCCGATATCGTTCGTGCCGGCCAGAATCAGCACGGCTTTCGGCTTGAGCGCGATCACATCGGGGTAGAAGCGGAGCAGCATCTGCGCCGTGACCTGCCCGCTGATCCCGCGATTGACGTACGGCTTGCCGGGGAAGAAGGTGCTGCCGTTGTTACCGCGCCCCCATCCGTCCGTGATGGAGTCGCCCATGAAAACCACGCGTTCCTCGCCGGGGGCGGGAGGCGGTAATTTCTGATTGTCGGCGGCATACCGGGCGGTGTTGCCGTAGTCGTTTACCAGTTGATAAATGCTGCGAAGATTCCAGGGAATCTGGGAGGAGCGGCCTGCTGCGCGAAAGCAGCGGCCGCAAAGAAAAGCGCAAGCGCGATTCGCATGCGCCTATTGTATGGCAGAACGCGAGGGGCAGAACGGGAGTGTCTGCCCCTGTGGAAATGGGTCGGATTTCAGAAGCCGAGTTTGGTCGTGGAGCCGCCGAGGTCGATCTCGACGATGTTGTCGGTATCGCCGTCCTTGGTGGACTCTACCCGCGTGTCATCGAACTTCTTGTCGCCGGCTTGGACCTTCACCGGCGTCGTATAGGTCTTGGATTTGGTGTCCGTGAAGATGGCGTTCGAGCCATCCACTTTGAGCCGGTACACCCCCGGCTTCAGCTGTAGCGTCCCGATTTTCGACGGCTTGGACAGCACGATCCCATAGCTTTTGGCGTTCACGACGGCCAAACTGCAAATGGCGAGCACGGCGATAAGAAAGCACTTCTTCATGATTGAATTCCGGATTCTCCTGAAAATTGCGAGCTAAGTTTTTACGGTCGCAATCGTATGGGCGCCTGCATGCTCGGGCGAGTTACCGGAATGGCTCGAAAGGGCTAATCAGGTCCGATTTTGCGGCTACTTCACCCAGGCCATTCCGTCCGGCCCTGTCCCGCTTTGGACCCGGTCCGCCAGATCCAGCGTCTTCAGGTCGATCACCGCGACGTAGTCATCGCCCGTCACGGCCACATAGGCGCGGGCGCTGTCGGGAGTGATCAGGATTCCTGCGGGCTGCTTCCCCAGTTTCATGCGTTTCAGCTCTTTGCGCGTCTCACGCTCGAGAATCAGGACGTCACCGGCATCGAGATCCGAAATCAGCACCAACCGGCCGTCGGGCGAGAACTTCAGCCGGTTGGAGCGCTTCGTCTGCACCCCGAAGGTGTGGATGACGCGCTTGGTAGGAATGTCGATCACCGAGACGTTGCCGCTTCGAGAATTGGCTGCCCAAAGCTGCTTGCCGTCGGGAGTGATGTCGAATCCCTCCGGTCCCTTGCCCACGGGTATGACGGTTTCGTTCCAGTTCATGACTCCAGCCGGCTCGATCATCGAAATGCTGTCGGACCCGATGTTGGCGGTGAAGATCACGCTGCCGTCGCTCGACAGTTCCACCATGTGGGTGGTGTTCTGGCCGGTACCGAGCAGCCAGTCGATCTGGTTGGTGGACGGGTCGTAGCGGCCAATGATTTTGTTGGTCTCGGCCGTAAAATAGAGCTTCCCGCCGGAAAATGCGAGTCCGTGAGGACGGCGGAGCGCTCCCAGGTCCACCCGGTGAATTTCTTTCTGCTCCGCCAGGTCGATCACCGAGATGGTGTTTCCAGGCGCCGACCCCGTTCCGTAGTTCGATACGAAGGCCAGTTTCCCGTCGCTCGAAACCACCACCTCATGCGGAGATTCTCCGGTGCGCACCAGGCCGACGACCTTCCGGGTAGCGGGGTCGATGGTGGCCAGGGTTCCCTCTTTGTTCAGCACCAGGAGGGCGGGGGAAGGGATTGGGGCGGCAGCGGCGGCTGCGGCCAGGGAGATGGCGGCCAACAAGAGCTTCATTGCCTGCTATTTTCCCTCCGGCGAAGGCGGAATGCTATTGTGACTCAAGTGACGGAGACTTCAGGGATCTGCGATCCGGTCGAACTGTTGCGCCGCACCTTCGGCGGAGCCGGCGAAATCGCCACCGTGTCCGCTCCGGGACGCGTCAACCTGATTGGTGAACATATCGACTATCACGGGCTGCCGGTGCTGCCCATGGCTCTCGGCCGGCGGATCCGGCTGGCCTGGACGCCGCGGGCCGACGGCCGCATCCGCGCGGTGAGCAACGGGCGGTACGGAATCCGCGAGTTCGAATGGACCGCCGGGCTGGAGCGCGTCACCCCCGGCGATTGGGAGAATTACCTGCGGGCGGCGGCGCAGGCGGCCGCCGCGAAATGGGGGCTTGGACGCGGCATCGACGCCGCGATCGCTTCCGATCTTCCTCCGGCCGCCGGGCTGTCGTCGTCTTCCGCGCTGATCGTGGCGTTTACGCTAGGGCTGCTGCGCGCCAACGGCTACAATCCCAGTTTCGAGGAATTGATGGAAATACTGCCCGAGGGCGAGCAGTTTGTCGGGACGCGCGGCGGCGGCATGGATCATGCGGCCTCGCTGGCATCCCGGCCCGGCTGTGCTTCGCGGATCGAGTTCGATCCGGTGGCGGTGCGCCACATTCCGGTTCCGCCCGGCTGGGGATTCCTGGTGGCCCATAGCGGAATAGCAGCGGAGAAATCCGGCGGTGCGCGGGAAGAGTACAACGCCCGGCGCAAAGCCGGGGCGACGGCCCTCGCCCGGCTGGGACTTGCGTCCTACCGCGGCGCGCGCCCGGAAATGGCCGGCGGCCTCGAATGCGAGCGCGAGCGCGACGCCTTTCTGCATGTCACGACCGAAGCCGCGCGGGTCGACGCCGCGGCGGAAGCCATGTCGGCGGGCGACTCCGCTCGCTTCGGACGCCTGCTGCTCGATTCGCACGCCAGCCTCCGGGACCGTCTGCACGTGAGCTGCGCCGCGCTCGACCGCCTGGTCGAAGCGGCCATGGAACTGGGCGCGCAAGGTGCTCGTCTCACCGGAGCCGGTTTCGGGGGCTGCGTAGTGATCTTCGCCCCGCGTCCCCGGCTGGAGCCCATCCGCCGCGCCCTGGTATCGCCCCTGGTGATTGAAGCCGAGCCTTCGGCCGGCGCCCTCTACGAACAGAGAACGTAAATATATGCAGCTCCATACCCTTGACTGGGTCATCGCTTTTTTCGCGGTAGCCATCTGCTTCGTTCCGGCACTGTTCTTCGGAAAGCGATCCGGGAAGAATACCGCGGAGTTCTTCGCCTCGGGCCGCTCGGTGCCGTGGTGGCTGGCCGGGCTCTCGATGGTGGCCACCACCTTCTCCAGCGACACCCCCAACCTGGTCGCGAACTTCGTCCGGACGCAGGGCGTGGCAGGCAACTGGCAGTGGTGGGCCTTCACCCTCACGGGCGTCGCGACGGTCTTCTTTTATGCGCGTCTATGGCGGCGGTCCGGCGTGCTTACCGATCTCGAGTTCTACGAACTGCGCTACTCGGGCAAGGCGGCCGGCGCCGTGCGGGGCTTCCGCGCGGTCTACCTGGGGCTGCTGTTCAACTGCATGATCATGGCCACCGTGAACCTGGCGGCGGTGAAGATCGCGGCCGTGGTCTTCGGCTTCGAGCGGTGGCAGACGCTGCTGGCGGTCGGCCTCCTGAACGTAGTGTTCGCCACGCACTCGGGCCTGTGGGGTGTGCTGGTGATCGATATGTTCCAGTTCTTCATCAAGATGTCGGCGGTGATCGCGGCGGCTTACTTCGCGGTTACCCTGCCGCAGGTGGGCGGCCTCCACGGGCTGGTGGCCAAGGTTTCCCAGATGCACGGTCCGGGGGGCATCAATTACCTCTCCATGCTGCCCGATTTCAAGAACAACTGGGACCTGGCCGTGGCGGTGTTCGTCATGCCGATCGCCGTGCAGTGGTGGGCGGTATGGTATCCCGGCGCCGAGCCCGGCGGCGGCAGTTATATCGCGCAGCGCATGCTGGCGTCGAAATCCGAAAAGGACGCCTTGGGCGGAACCCTCTTCTTCAACGTCGCGCATTACGTGCTGCGGCCCTGGCCGTGGATCCTGGTAGGTCTCGCCTCGCTGATTATTTATCCTCAGCTCTCCGATATCCAGAAGGCGTTCCCCAACCTCGACCCCAGCCTGATCGGCCACGACATCGCCTTCCCCGCTATGCTCCGGTTCCTGCCGACCGGCTGGATGGGGCTGATGCTGGGCGGGCTGGTGGCCGCGAATTCGTCGACCATCCTGACCCACCTGAACTGGGGCGCTTCCTACCTGGTCCACGACTTCTACCGCCGGTTCCTGAACAAGGGCGCGTCCGAGCATCATTACGTAAAGGCCGGCCGGTTCGCCACGATCCTGCTCTTTGTCGCTTCCTCCGCCCTGGTTTTCGCGCTCGATACGGCGCAAGAGGCGTTCAATATCATCCTGCAGGTAGGCGCCGGAACGGGTTTGCTCTACCTGGTGCGCTGGTTCTGGTGGCGCGTGACCGCATGGTGCGAAATCGTGGCGATGATCGCTTCGTTTCTGGTCTCGGCGGTCTTCCTATATATGACCAGGCAGGGCACGGCTCCCGGCAGCGCGCAGCAGTTGATGATCGGAATCGCCATCACGACCGTCTGCTGGCTGCTGACCGCCTATCTGGGCCCGCAGACCGAGGAGCGCGTGCTCGTCGAGTTCTATCGCAAAATTCACCCCATGGGGCCGGGCTGGAACCCGATCCGCGCGAAGGCCGGGGTCACCGCCGCCGAACTGGCGGCCGAGAGCGACAACTTCCCGCTCTCGCTGCTCGGCTGGTTCACCGGCTGCATCATGATCTGGTCGGCGCTCTTCACCGTGGGCAACTTCCTGTATGGCCGGATGGGCTACGCGTACGGGCTGCTCGCCGTTTTCGCCGTCAGTGGCGGCATCCTGATACAGGTCGTGAGGCGTCTCTGGAGGTGAGGGCTAACAGTACCAGGGCGAACGGATCTCGGGTCGCGCCGCAACGCTGCCTAAGCCTCTCATTCTTCGAGGATAAACGTTAACGATCGGCTACGCGCGGAGGACCGGCTCGATCTGATCCATCAAAAGTTTTGATTGGACGGTCTCTTCGGCCCTTCGCTAGGATTGAGGTCAAGGCTGTCCCTTCATTTATGACTACCATGACACCCGTACCAGAATCCCCAGTAACTCTATTGCACCGCATCAGCAGCATCGTCAGCTCTGATCTTTCGCTCGAAGAGATGTTGGGCGAAATCGTGGGGCTCACGGCACAGGTGACGGAATGCGATGCCTGCCTGGTCTACCTGATGGATCACGAGGCGAACGAAATCGTTTTACGAGCGTCGCAGGTGCCGCACGCCGCGGCGCTGGGCGAACTGCGCATGAAGCTCGGTGAAGGCGTTACGGGGTGGGTCGCGGAACACAAGTCCGTGGTCGCGCTCGCGGAAAATGCCTCGGCGGATTCGCGCTTCAAAAGGTTCTCGACCCTGATCGAAGACACCTACGAAGCATTCCTGTCGGTGCCCATCGTGAGCGGCGGAGAAACCATCGGAGTCATCAACGTCCACCACCGCGAGCCGCATCAGCACAGCGCCGATGAGATCGCCCTGCTGGTATTCGTGGGCGAGCAGATGGGCGGAGTCGTCTCGAAATCGCTGCTGGAAGAAGAGAAAGCCCGGCTGGTGGAGGAGAAGCAGGCCATTCAGCGCCAGTTGGAGGAACGCAAGCTGGTGGAGCGGGCCAAGGGAATTCTCCAGCAGAAGTACAACACGACCGAAGAGGACGCCTATTTCCGCCTGCGCAATCAGAGCCGCCGCCTCCGGCGCCCCATGCGAGACCTGGCCGAAGCCATCATCCTGGCTGAAGACCTGAGCAAAGACGGCGGGCTCGAAGGGTAGCTGTCTATCACCCTCGCCGTTCGGTCAGCGTGACCGGTGTACGCAGACGGAAATTGATCCTGGTTTCCGAGGGCAGGGTCGCGGGCTTGCCGCGGGTCAGCAGGACATCGCCGGCGCCCGCGCCGCCCCCCACTCCCGCGCCGATCGCGGCTCCCTTGCCTCCGCCTGCAATCGCGCCGATGATGGCGCCCACGGCCGCGCCGGCTCCGACCTTCATTGCGTCTTCCTGGTGCGAAACGTCGGCATGGCGCTCATAGCTGTCGGTTTGAATCGCCACCGTCTGGCCGTCCGACGTGTGCAACTTCGTCAGCTCGATCGCCAGGGCGGCTACGCCTTTGACTTTGCCGCCGCGGTCCGATGCCACCACCCGGCCTTGCACCCGCGCGCCGCGTTCGGCGATCACGAAACCATCCACCACCAGCTCATGATCGAGCGTGGCGGTGAACGTGTCCCCGGGCGCATTGCGCTCCGACGACAACCCGTCCACCAGGCGCACCGGAATCGACATACCGGCGTTCAGCGTCACCTGGGGCGGGGGCGGCGGCTCGGGGGCCGGAGCTGCCGGCTCCGGTTCGGGACGCGCGGGTGTGGCTACGGAAGGAGAAGGCTCCACCGGAGCGGATGTAGGAGCAGGCGCCGCGGTCTGGACCGGCGGCTCGTTCCTCGCTTCGACAACGGGAGCTGATTCGGGCCTCGAAACCGGCTTGGGCCGGGAAGTTTCGCGATGCCTTGTCACGTGCTTCGGCGGCTCCGCCGGCGAAGGCTTCGTGTTCTCCACCGGCGCAGGGGCCGTTTCGACGGCCGCAACAGCGGGAGGTGCCGGGGGCGGCGCAGGCGTCTGCACCTGTGCCACCGGGGCCGCTTTCGGGGGAGGAGCGGGCACTTTCTGCGTCAATTTCATGACGAGGGCCCCTCCAATCGCTCCGGCAATCACCAGGAGGCCAATTTGCACCGGCTTCATCGTGTCTTTCTCCTCAAACCAGAGTGACGGACCGCCGTCCGGTTCCGTTTCCGCCCCACAACCGTTAAAATTAAGTAATCCGAGGCGCATGCAGTCTTTCCCTACAGGATTTTCCGTTGGTCCGGTGACGATCTCTCCCGCCACCGTTCTGGCTCCCATGGCGGGCGTCACCGACACGGTGTTCCGGCGTTTTATCCGGAGCCTGGGCGGATGCGGCCTCATCATGACCGAGTTCACCAGTTCGCACGGAGTGAGCGCTTCACAGGGTGCCCGCAAACCCACCAAGACGCTGAAATACCTGGCGTTCGAGCCGGACGAGCACCCCATTTCAGCGCAGCTTTTCGGCGCCGATCCGAAGGTGATGGCGGAGGCCGCCCGCGTCTGCCAGGACCTGGGTTTCGACATTCTCGACATCAACTTCGGCTGCCCGGTGAATAAGGTCGTGAAGTGCAACGGCGGTTCGGGCCTGCTGCGCGACCTTCCGCTGGTGGAGCGCCTGCTGCGCGAGGTGCGGGCCGCCATCTCGATTCCCTTCACCATGAAGTATCGCGCCGGCTGGAACGACCAGGAACTGGTGACCGTGAAGATGGCCCAAATGGCTGAGGACTGCGGCCTCAATGCCATCGCGCTCCACCCCCGCACGCGCGAGCAGGGCTACAGCGGAAAGGCCGACTGGACCCGCATCGGCGAAGTCAAAGCGGCGGTGAGGATTCCGGTCATCGGCAACGGAGATATCGTCACTCCCGAGGACGCCGTACGGATGGTCGCGCAAACCGGCTGCGACGCCGTGATGATCGGCCGCACAGCCAGTTCGAATCCCTGGATCTTCCGGCAGATCGGGCAGTATCTCGCGACCGGAACCTACGAACAGCCCACGCAGCGGGACCGCTACGAGATGATGCGCCAATACTATGCGATGCTCCTTGATCGCCGGGAGAGAGACTGCGTGGGAAAAATGAAACAGTTCGCCACTTACTTTACGCACGGCGTCCGCCACGGCGCCCAGCTTCGCGCATCGATCTACCATGCGCAGGAGGCCCAAGCCATCCTCGACCTGGTCGACCGGTTCTTCGAGACCGAGCCGGTGCTTGCCTCGTGAAGAAGGTTCAGTTGATTACCGACGGCGCCTGCCTCGGCAACCCCGGTCCCGGCGGATGGGCGGCGATTCTCCGCTACAACGAGCACAAGAAGGAGATGTTCGGCAGCGAGCCCCACACCACGAATAACCGCATGGAATTGCAGGCGGCCATCGAAGGACTGCGAGCGCTCCGCGAGAATTGCGCCGTGGAGATCGTGACGGATTCCGAGTACCTCAAGAACGGAATCACCAACTGGATCCACGGCTGGAAAAGAAAAGGCTGGATGACCGCCGCGAAGAAACCGGTGGTCAACCAGGACCTGTGGAAGGCGCTCGACGAACAGGTGAACCGGCACCAGACCACCTGGTCCTGGACCAAAGGTCATGCCGATCACGCCGATAACAATCGATGCGACGAACTGGCTTCACGCGCGGCGCGCGAGCAATCCCACAGTCCGGATGCTCGCACTGTAATAGAATGTTAGGTTAAGCGCTTACTCCAATGTCTGCTCTTCCTGGTCCCGCCCTTCCTCAACCTACACCCACACCCGAAAGACACGGTCCGCACGCTGTCCCCGAGCGAACCGGTAAGTACCGGTGGCTAATCGCCGTACTGGTCGTAGTCTTCGCCGCTGCGGCGATCTGGCTCAACCACAACGCCCGGCAGGCAAAGCCCGGGGCCGCCGCAATGGTCCGGACGGTCCGGGCCGTACGCGGTGTTTTGCTGCAGACCTTGCGATTGACGGGGTCCACCAGCGCCAAGAACTTCGCGACGATTTTCACGCCGCGCGTGCGGGCGCCCGATTCCGGCACGTCGATGGTGCTGCTGTATCTGGCGGATTCCGGCGCCAAGGTCAGCAAGGGCCAGGTCATCGCGAAGATCGACGGCCGGGCGGTGCGAGACCACCTGGATGACGTCGAGGCGCAGGTTGACCAGAGCGCCATGGACCTGATCAAGCTCAAGGCGCAGCAGGCTGCCGAGGGGGAGGCTGCCCGCCAGGCCGTTCGGGTGGCCAAAGCCGGTGTGGATACCGCCGAACAGGATATGCTCGCGCTTGATGTCCGGAGCCGCATCGATCAGGAACTGTTGAAGCTCAACCTGGAAGAAGCCAAGGCCACCTACGCGGACTCGCTGCGCGAACTGCCGCTCGTGGCGGAGCGACAGCGCGCCGATATGCGGATCGCCGAAATCACCCAGGAAGAGCAGGTCAGCCACCGCAACCGCCATCGCATCGACCTCAGCCGCTTCACGATTCACGCTCCCATCAGCGGCATCGCCGTCCTTCGAACCATCCAGCGGCAGGGCCAGACCGCGCAGGTGCGCCAGGGCGACCAGTTGTGGCCCGGGCAGCCGTTCATGCGCGTGGTGGACCTTTCCGGAATGTACGTGGACGCGACCGTCAACCAGACGGACATCCAGATGCTCCATCTTGGACAGCGGGCTACCGTGCGGTTCGACGCCTATCCGGGCCTGGTGATGCACGGGCAGGTGGAATCGGTGGGGGCGCTCGCGGTGGGCGGCTGGCGCGAGAACTATTACGTCCGGTCGATTCCCGTTCGCATCTCGCTCGAAGGTAACGATCCGCGCCTGCTGCCGGACCTGACAGCCAGCGCCGACGTGGTCGTGGGAGAGCATGATAACGGCTTGCTGGTGCCGCGGGAAGCCGTTCAGGAAAAGCACGGGAAGCCGGTGGTCTACGTGAAGCAGGGCGACACCATCGCTCCCCGGGAAGTGGAGATCGGGGCGTACGGCACGACCGAGGTTTCGGTGGTTTCCGGCCTGGCGGAAGGCGACCAGGTCGCACTCGAGCCCCTGGCCGGCAACTAGTTCCGGAATCTTCGGGCCATATTCTGTAGAATAGAATATCAGGTCCGAATGTCTGCATTGGCTAACCTCGCGACCTCGCCGGAGAGCGCATCCAACCCGCAGGCCCTTCCGCCGAAGCGCCTGATGCCCGGCCGCTGGTGGGCGGCCGTGGGATGCCTGATCGTCCTGGCCGCCGCGGGCGCCGGATGGCTCGGCGCTCGGCGCCAGAGCCGCCGCGCCGCGGCCCCGGTGGTGCGTACCGTGCGCGCGGTCCACGGTTCCATCGAGTCCACACGGCGAATTGCCGGATCGGTATCGGCCCGCCGCTACGCCATGGTGGCGGCGCCCATCCTGCAGGCCCCGGACACCGGTCGCGGGCTGGTGCTCACATACCTCGCCGAATCCGGCGCGATCGTTCAGGAAGGGCAGATCGTCGCCAGGCTCGATAATCAGGTCATCGTCGATCACCTCGACGACGTACAGGATATGCTCTCTCAGGCTGCGATCGAGCTCCGGCGCCGGCAGGCCCAGCACGCCGCCGAAATGGAACTGCTGCTGCAGCAAGTCCGCGCCGCGAGGGGCGAACTCCAGAAGGCGGAGCTCGACGCACGGACCGTGGAGGTGAAGCCCAGAATTACCGCCGAGTTGCTGAAACTCGCGGTCCTGGAGGCCAGTGCCGTCTACCGGGGGCTCGAGGAGCAGGTCGGGATGATCCGGGAGCGGCAGCGGACCGAAATGCGGATCCTGGAGCTGGCATACCAACGGCAGGTCCGCCACCTGAAGCGGCACCAAACCGATGCCCGGCGCTGCGAGATCAAAGCGCCGATGGACGGCCAGGTGGTTCTGCAAACCCTTCGGCGCCACGGCGAAATGAACCAGATCAAGCTCGGCGATCAGCTTGCGCCCGGACAGCCCTTCCTGAAGGTTGTGGACGCCTCCAGCATGCTGCTGGACGCCACCATGAGCCAGGCCGAGAGCGAAATATTTCGCATCGGGCAGCGCGCCAGGGTGCGCTTCGATGCGTTCCCCGAAATCGCGCTCGGCGGCCGCGTGGAATCGGTGGGCGCGCTGGCGGTAGGCGGGCGGCGGACGAACTACTATGTGCGCAGCATCCCGGTTCGGCTCTCGATCGAAGGAAGCGACTCGCACGTGATTCCCGATCTGACGGCCAGCGCCGACGTGGTGGTCGACGAAGACCGGGACGGCATCATCGTTCCGCGGGAAGCCGTTCTGGAGCGCGCCGGCAAAGCCGTCGTCTATGTCAAGCAGGCCGAGACCTTCGCCCCCAGGGAAGTGGAAGTCGGCGGGCAGAACACGACCCGGGCCGCGATTGTTTCCGGTCTCGCGGAAGGCGAGGAAGTCGCGCTCGACCCCCGCGGAATGTGACTATACTGGCTCCTGATGACCTCTCGAGCGTTTTTGTGTGCAGCCGCCCTGGCGGCGCTGGCGATCCCCGGACCCGCCCAGACCACGGCGGCTACCAAGCGGCCTCATATCCTGGGCGTCGCCCACATCGGTCTGCGCACGGACAACCTGGACGCCGCGCGCAAGTTCTACACCCGGCAATTGGGGTTCGACGAAGCTTTCAAGCTCGACCGGCCTGAGGGCGGGCTGATGCTGGTTTACTTCAAAGTCAACGATCACCAATACATCGAGGTGTTCCCTGGCTGGAAAGGGCCGGAACAGGTCGTCCTCTCGCACATCGCTTTCGAGACCGACGGCGCGCAACAGTTGCGCGACTACCTGGCGAGCAAAGGCGTCAAGGTTCCCGGCACATTGCGCAAGGGCCTGGATGGCAACCTGAGCTTCATGATCAAGGATCCCGACGGCCACGATGTGGAATTCGTCCAGTACCTGCCCGGATCGCTGCACTCCCGGAATTTCGGGAAGTTCCTGCCGGCGACGCGCATATCCCAGCGGATCATCCACGTGGGTACGACCGTATCGGACCGCGCCGCCTTCGATTCCCTGTACCGCGACATCCTCGGATTCCACGAATTCTGGCACGGCGGCAGGACCGACGATCAGACCGACTGGGTGGACATGCGAGTGCCGGACGGTACCGACTGGTTCGAGTACATGCTGAACGTGAAGAACCCGAGCCTCCGCACCCTCGGCGTGATGAACCACATGGCGCTCGGTGTGCCCAGCGTGAAGGAAGGCTATCAGACGGTAATGGACCGTGGCCTGACTCCGGCGCAGGGACCGAAGATCGGCCGCGACGGCAAGTGGCAGCTCAACCTCTATGACCCCAACCTGACCCGGGTGGAGTTGATGGAGCCGGCACCCGTCGAAACGCCGTGCTGTTCGCCGATGCTCAAGTAAGCAGGGGAGACTTCCTCACGCTTCGCATCGTCGCGAGACGCTGGTCAGGCTCAAGATCGCGGCGGGGATCCTGCTCAAAGGCGCAACCTGGTCTGCCGCGCCCAAACGGATGGCTTCTCTCGGCATCCCGAACACGACGCAGCTGGCTTCATCCTGAGCGATCGTGCGGGCGCCCGCCTGTTTCATCTTCAACATGCCCCGGGCGCCGTCGGACCCCATTCCCGTGAGGAGGACGCCGACCGCATGGGCACTGGCCGCCTCCGCCACGGAGCTGAACATCACATCCACCGAGGGCCTCTGGTAGCAGACTCGCGGGCCGTCCTGGACGGTGACTCGAAAGCCCCCATCGGGCGACCTCCGCAGCAACATGTGGAAGTTTCCCGGCGCGATCAGGACCCGGCCGGCAGCCAGTGTATCGCCGTCGCGGGCTTCCTTGACCTCCATCGGGCAGATTTCGTTGAGGCGGTTGGCGAAAGCCAGCGAGAAAACCGGCGGAATGTGCTGGGTAATCACGATGCCCGGGCTGTTCGCCGGCATCCGTGTGAGGACCCCCTGGATCGCCTCGGTGCCGCCGGTGGAGGCGCCAATGGCGATCACCCTGGAGGCATCGAACACCTTCGGCGGCGAAGGCGGCTCCGTGCCGGGGGCGGGCTCCGCCGGCACCTGCCGGAGGCGGGCCGCCGCAGCCGCTCGAATCTTGGCCGCCAGGTCCAGCCGCAGCTCGCCTACCGAGTACGGACCTCCGGGCTTGCCCAACACCTCGACCGCCCCTAACCGCAGCGCCTCCATGGTCGCCTGGCAGCCGGCCTGCCCGAGCGAACTGATCACCACGACCGGCATGGGCCGGTAGTGCATCAATTTCTTGAGAAAGGTCAGCCCGTCCATCCGCGGCATCTCGATGTCGAGCGTCAGCACGTCCGGTTTCAGCGCCAGGATCTTGTCGCGGGCCACGAACGGGTCGGGCGCGGTTCCTACAACCTCGATGTCTCTTTCTTCGGACAGGGCTTCGGACAGGAGCTTGCGCACGATCGCCGAGTCATCGATAATCAGCACCCTGGTCTTGGTCATACAGTCCGCTCGAGCTTCACAATCAGGTCATCCACGATCGGGAGATCTTCCTTTCTCCCGGCCCGGGAAGGTAGCTTTGCGGTACACAGCGGGCTGGACATACTGAAGACTATGCTCGATTCCCGTCAGGCTCTCGGCGTGTCCGGTGATCAGATAGCCACCCGGCTCCAGGCAGCCGGCCAGGCGCTCGACCACCTGCTGCTGGGTTGGCCTGTCAAAATAGATCATGACGTTGCGGCAGAAGATGAGCGGGAAACGGCCGGCGGGGGGCATCGGCTCCAGTAGATTCAGCCGGCGGAACTCGATCAACGCGCGCATCTCCTTCTTGGCCCGATAGCAGCCCGCCCAGTCGCCTTCGCCCCGGAGCCAGTACGCGTGGAGTTGCCTAGGGGAGAGCCCTGCGACACGCTCGGCCGGATAGATTCCCTTTTCGGCCGCGGCCAGCGCACGGGTGGAAATGTCGGTCGCCAAAATGTGTACCCTGCCGGATGCGGCCGCTCCGAGTTCTTCCAGAACGCACATAGCGATCGAGTAAGGCTCTTCGCCGGTGGAGCAGGCGGCGCTCCAGATGTCGATGCTTCCCCGGGTCTTCCACTCGGGCAAGAAGTTCTCTCGTAGAAAATCGAAGTGCGGCGGCTCACGAAAGAACGAGGTGTGGTTGGTGGTCAGCGCATCGATGAGGTTGATGAGCGCCTTGCCGGTTGCGTCTTCGACGACGAGCTGGTAGTACTCGTCGAAAGACCGGCATCCGGATTGGCGCATGTGCTTGCTGAGCCGGGCGGAAACCAGCGTCTCTTTGCCGGCCCGCAGATCGAGGCCGAAGGTCTCGTATGCAAGCTTGCGGATCTTGGCGAACTCGCGGGTTTTCAGCGGGCGGCAGGACGCCAGGTCAGGCGTTGGCATGCGCTCCCCATAACCCGCCCATGTCGAGAATCAATCCGACCCGCCCGTCTCCGAGAATCGCGCCTCCGGCGATGCCGGGAACCTTGCCCAAGCCCTCGCCCAAACTCTTGATGACCACCTCCTGCTTGCCGATGAGATCGTCCACCATCAGGCAGAACGGCTGTCCGTCGCTCTCGGCGACGATCAGAAGAGCCTGGGACGGATCTTCCGTCCGGGGTTCGACGCCAAACCGCCGGTACAATCGGAGTACGGGCACCAGCCTCCCGCGCACCAGCGCCATCTCCTGGCGATTCCGGACGGTGAACATCGATTCGCCGGCAGGACGGAACATCTCCGTCACCGCAAACAGCGGCACGATGTAACGTTGGCAGCCAACGGTCACTACCAGGCCGTCGATGATGGCAAGAGTCAAGGGCAGCTTCAGCAGGAATGTAGTGCCCTGTCCGGCCTGCGATCGAATCTCAATCCGGCCCCTGAGGTTCTCTACCTGCTTGCGAACCACGTCCATGCCTACACCGCGGCCGGAAATGTCGGTCACCTGGTCCGCAGTGGAAAAGCCCGGTTCCAGGATCAGCCGGATCGCGTCGCTCTCCGAAAGATGCGCGCCGTCTTCGACGAGGCCCTTCTGGCGCGCCTTCGCCAGGATCTTCTGAACATCCACCCCGCGGCCATCGTCGGAGACCTCGATCACAATCTGGCCGGCCTGGTGATACGCGGCCAGTGTAATCCTGGCCTCGGAATCCTTGCCGGCAGCCGCGCGGGCGGCGGGTGCCTCGATGCCATGGTCGATCGCGTTGCGCACCATGTGCATGAGAGGATCGCAGAGCTTCTCGGCAATGCTTTTGTCCAGCTCGGTGTCTTCGCCCCGGGTGACGAGTTCCACCTGCTTGCCGACCTTCCTTGACAGGTCGCGCACCTGGCGGACCGCGCGCTGGAAAAGCTGGCCGATCGGAACCATCCGCATGGCCATGGCGGTTCGCTGCACTTCGCCGGTAATCCGGGTCAATTGCGTCAGGTCGCGATGCAGCCGCGGGTCGCCGGCAGCGGCGACAGATTCGTTCTGCCGCACTAACGACTGGGCTATCACCATTTCCCCCACCATGTCCACCAGATAGTCCAGCTTGGTGGTGTCCACCCGCACCGACAGCGATTCGGCCGCGGCCGGCGGGCGCCTGGCATCCCCTTCCGGCTGCGCCGATGGGTTCCGCGGCATTTCCGGCACAGGGCCATCCGGCTCCTCTGCGATCAAACCCCTGACTTTCCCCAGCAGTAGGTCGTGGTCCGGATTGCGTTCACACGCTCCGCCGGATTCGACCGTGACGATCGCCCGGCTCAGATAGTCAACGCTTTCCAGGATGACGTCGATGATCGCCGGGCTGACGGTGAGTTTCCCTTCGCGAACCACGTTGAGGGCCGTCTCCACCTCGTGCGCCACTTCCTGGATCGGCCGCAACTCCAGGAATCCAGCCAAGCCCTTGATGGTGTGGAATCCCCGGAAAACCGAGTGGATGGCTTCCGCATTAGCGGGCTCCCGTTCGAGAGTGAGGATGCGCTGCTCAATCGAGTTCAGGTGCTCTCGGGATTCGAGAACGAAATCGGCCAGGAGTTCCGGATCCTGGGCCAGGGAGTGGGGCGCTTGCACCGGCGCTGGAACCTCCGGTTCAATATGGCTTCCGGTGTCCGTCAGCGCCCGCTGAAGCCGGGCAAGCCCCTCTTGGAATTGAGCCATCGTGGGCGTGCCGTGGGAGAGTTCTTGAACCGCTCTGGCCGCCGCACCGTAGCCGGCGTCGGCCACCTGCCGGGCGAGTTCCGCGAACGCCGCGAGGAAGTCCTCCGGGCCGGCGACCGCCGCTCCCGGACCCGTATCCCGGATCAACAGTCGAGTGGAGAGATCGTCGATTCGCTCCCGTAGAAGCGATTCCGTTTTCGGATTAGGCATAACCGCACCTGGATTGACCAATTCGCTCTCATCGAAGGCCGGAGACCGGGACGCTGGTCATTTCGGACGGGCGTCCCGGTGAAGGAGCCGTTAAAACTCCTTGAACTGCTCTTCCAGAGGGAAGGCCTCATCGGCAGCACCGTGGGGGGCAAGTGCCGGCACTCTGTACTCCGTGGATTTCGGCTGGTGCGACACAGCGTTGCGCAGCGCCGATAGTCCGGCGCCGGATTCGTCCGGCCGGCGCGGTGACTTCCCCTTGGCCGCGTTTGCCCGGCGACGGGTTCGACGGGCAACGCCGCTAGCTGCCTCGCCGCCGCCCACCATGGCAGTCAACCGCTCCACGACGTCCTTCAAGGTCTCCGACTGGGCGTTCAACTCCTCAGCCGCCGCGGCGCTCTCCTCGGCGTTGGCCGCCGTCTTCTGCGTCACCTGCTCCATCTGGGTGATGGCTTTGCCGATCTGCTCGATGCCGCGCGCCTGTTCCTGGCTGCCGAGGTTCACCTCGTCGACCAGCGTTTTCACCTTGCCGGCCTCCTCGGTGATGGCCCGGATCGCCGTGGCCACCTGGTCCACCTTGACCTTGCCGTCATTGGACTTGGCGATCGATTCCTCAATCAACGCGGAGGTGTCCTTGGCCGCCTGCGCGCAGCGCTGCGCCAGGTTTCGCACTTCGTCGGCCACCACGGCAAAGCCCATGCCCGCCTCGCCGGCCCGTGCCGCTTCCACCGCCGCGTTCAGGGCCAGGATGTTGGTCTGGAAGGCGATCTCGTCGATGACCTTGATGATCTTCGCGATCTTGTCGCTCTGCGTGTTGATTTCGCCCATCGCCACCACCGACTGATCCAGCGACTGGTTGGTCTGGATGAACTTGTGCTGCGACTGCGTCATCAGGTCGGCGGCCACTCGCGAGTTTTCGCTGTTTTTGCGAGCCATCGAGTTGATCTCTTCACTCGAGGCGGAAGTCTCTTCGAGCGACGCCGCCTGCTCCGAGGAACCTTGGGCCAGCGACTGGCTGGAAGAAGAGACCTGCGACGCGGCGCTGGCCACCTGCTCTGCTCCCTCCGACAACTCCGTGACGGCCTGCCGCAGGTTGCGGTTGACCTGGCGCACGATGAAGACCACGACACACGCGACCACCAGCGAGAGTCCGACGATCATCATGGTCAACCAGCGGCTTTGGGCCACCGAGGCCTGCGATGACTTCTGGGAGTCGGCCATCAACCGTCTCTGTAACTCCACCATGGCCTTGGTTTGGGCACTGACCTGATCACATTCAGGCACCACCGTTTGCATGAGGAACGCCGCGGCCTCGTCTGCCTTTCCGCCGGCAGCCAGAGCGTACAACTGCTGGTGGTTCTGCAGCATCTTGTCCATTCCTTTCTGGAGGTCTGCGATCTGCCGGCGCGCTTCGTCCGTCTCGATCAAGGGGACGAACTCCGACGCTTGCTTCTTCATGCCCTCGAACGCCTGGTTGAACTCAACGCTGCTCCTCTCCAAGTGGGCCTGTTCTTTCGTGAGCGCTCTTAAGACGACCCCGCGCTCCGCAGCCACCACATCCGACTCACCGGCATCGATGGTGCATGCCAAATATTGTTTTGCGGCGGTCTTGTTCATCACCCGGTCCAGCGCGGCGCCGAGACTGGCGATGCTTTCCATTGCCACGAAGCTTACTACCAAGATCAATAACAGTGCCCCGCCGAAACTCAGGAAGAGTTTCTTGCCGATGGTCATTTGCGATTTCATTCGAGTTCTTCTCCTTTAAAGTTTCCAGGGACCCTTCACTGCACGAGAGCGGTCAGGGCGCGCAGATCCTGGCAGGTCAACACCCGATCGATCTCCAGCAGGATCTTGACTTTTCCCTTCACCTTGGCCATTCCCAGTAAATAGGGCGTGGCCGTCCCGTCGCCGAAATCCGGCGTATCCTCGATGTCGGTAGCCGCAAGGTTCAGCACTTCGGCGACGCCATCCACCACGATGCCCATCATCATGGGCCCCGCCTCGCCTTGCGCCTGGACCACAATAATGCAGGTCCGCTGCGTGTACTCCTGCTCGGGCAGGCCGAACTTCAGCCGCAGATCCACAACCGGGATCACCTTCCCGCGCAGGTTGATCACACCCTTGACGTGGGCAGGCGTCTGCGGCACCGCCGTGATGTCCTGGATTCCCATGATCTCCCGGACCTTCAGAACCCGAATCCCGAACTCCTCGCGGCCGAGCTCAAACACCAGGTACTTGCCGCCGCGGTCGTCGTTCTTATGCGTTGCCGCCGTTTCCCTGGCCAAAACTGTTGATTCCATGATGTTCCTTTCGGCAGTATCTTCCGCCTCGCGCGCCGCTCGACTCCCGGCATGACCGGGAGCGGGCACTTTGACAGTTGCCCTTAACCGGCGGTGCTGAGTTCCATATCGGACGAATCGAAAAAACTCTACGTATTTCCTTTTGAATTCTGGGGGTATTTACCGGCACGGGGCCGATGAAATCAGGCCGGCCGGACTAGCTCGAGAACGGCAAACTCATGATTGCCGGACTAATCCCTGGCTTTGGTAACCTGAACTTGCCGGTGGTAAATCTGCTGGAAGGCTTCGCCCGCCCGCTCGGCGCCCCACTGTTCGAGATCCACGTCGCCTTCCGAATGGACCTGCAACACGACCTGGCCGTCCTGCAGCCGGCAATCCAGGCTGCGGATCTTCTGCTCGTGGCTGCGGTCCAGGTTGTCGGCCAGGCGCAGCAGCGGAACCGACAGCATCAACAGGCGCTTTTCCTCCGCCGAGAGCGACTGATAAGCATTGTGCAGGGGGCTCGGCAGAGTCTTGCGATGGTAGCGGCACAAGGCAGCGATCAACAGCCGTTCCCGCTCCGTGAATCCGGGCATATCGGAGTTGGCAACCACATACCAGGAGTGCTTGTGGTGCCCGGTACTGCTCACCCAGTGCCCTACGTCGTGCAGGTAAGCGGCGGCCTCCAGCAACTTGCCGGCGGAGGGCGGCATTTCGTGCAGGGGGTGCATGGCAGTGAAGAGCATGGAGGCGATATTGGCCACTTTGCGCGCGTGCTCCAGGGATACGCCGAAGCGCCGGCACATGTCTTCCACCTCGTGCCGCTGGTCGCGGCTCAGGCGCGAGAGCTCGGCGCCCACATTTCGCATCGACAGGTCGGCGATGATGCCGTCGCGGACTCCCGCCCTGGAGTAGTAGGCAGCCGGCAGGTGGAACTCCTGGAGGAATTGGAGTAGCACCGCCACTCCGGGGACGATGATTTCCGCCCGCCGCGGCCCGATGCCGGTGATCTTGCGCCGCTCGGCCAGCGCCAGCCCGGAGATCTTCTCGAACAGTCTGCGGACCTGCGCGGTCGAAATGCGCAGCCGGTCGATTTCGTCGCGCTTCGACCGCGGCAGCCGCGCTATCGCCCCGGCCACCGCCGCCGCCGTGGCGGAAGTGGCGATGGTGCGGTCCCAACCCGTGTGGCCGAGGCGCCGGACGGCGCCCGCCAGTTTCTCCTGGATGTACTCGCGCATCTGGTGAAGCTGGAGTGGGCCGGCCGGATCGATCTTCAAGAAAATTTCACGCAGCCGGACCGCGCCGAGCGGCTTCGAAAATGCTTCCCGCAGGCGCCCGTCTTCCGCCGCGATGATCTCCGCGCTGCCGCCGCCGATATCGATAATCAGGACTCGCTTGCCGCTCTGCGGCCAGGTGCTTTCCACGCCCAGGTGAATGAGGCGGGCCTCTTCACGGCCGGAAATGATCTCCACCGGCGTGCCTGCCGCTTCCGACGCGCGGGCCAGGAACTCCCTCTGGTTGCGAGTGTCGCGGATGGCGCTGGTGGCTACCGCGCGCACGCCGACCACATCCAGCTTGCGGTAGAGCCCCGCCATGCGCGCCAGCACGGCACACGTAGCCTTCATCGCTTCTTCGCTGACCGTGCCCGCGCGGAAGACGCTTTCACCGAGCCGCGTTACCTCGCGATCGGAAGCCAGAATGCGCGCCGGCTGGCCCGGCACGACCTCGGCAGCTTCCATGCGGATCGAGTTGCTGCCGATATCGATGGCGGCGTAGCGGGGCACACTCTAATGCTAATCGACTTTAGACCGCCGCCAGCAGCTTCGCGATCAATGCCGTCCGGTCCGCCATACGGTCCACCAGGATGCTCTCATTGGCGGCGTGCGCGCCTTCCCCGACGGCGCCCAGGCCGTCGAGCGTCGGCACTCCCAGGGCAGCGCTGAAGTTGCCGTCCGACCCGCCGCCGGTGAGCGACTCCTCGAGTTCCACGCCCAGTTCGCGCCCCAGGTCCTGCGCCAGGCGAAACAGCCGCACGATACCCGCGGAGCGCTCCATGGGAGGGCGGTTCAGGCCGCCGGTCACTTCGATCGTGCAGCGCCGGTCGAACGGTTTCAGGGCGCGGAATTTTCGTTCGAGCGCGGGCGCGTCCCTGAGCCGCAGAACCCGGATATCGACCTCCGCCCTGGCTTCGGCGGCGACCACGTTGGTGCGGGTGCCGCCCGCGATCACTCCCGGGTTGACGGTGATTCCTCGGTCGATCCGCGTGAAGGAAGCGACGCGCTCGATCTGCCGCGCCAGTTCCACGACCGCGCTGGCCCCGGCTTCGAAATCCACACCGGCGTGCGACGCCTTGCCGCGCACCACGATGGTGAAATCGCCCACGCCTTTGCGCGCGGTCTTCAGGCGGCCGTCCAGGCCCGTGCCCGGCTCGAGCACCAGGACCGCCTTGCTGCGCAGTGCGTTCTTTTCCGTGAGCGCTCGCGACGACGGGCTGCCCACTTCCTCGTCCGAATTCACCTGGAGAAGCACTTTTGACGGCACCGCAATCTCCAGTTCGCGCAGAGCGCGCACGGCGAAGAGAAAAAACGCGATGCCCGCTTTCATATCCAGCACACCCGGCCCCCAGAGCCGGCCGCCGGCTTCGCGGAACGGCATGGTGGCGAGCGTGCCCATGGGCCAGACGGTGTCGGAGTGGCCCAGGGCCAGCACCTGGCCGGTTTTCTTCCTGCCGGGGAGCGTCATTTCGCAGGTCAAATGCCGGCCGTAGCTTCCGCCCGGCACGAACTTGACTCTTCCGAAGGGCGCGGCAGCGTCAGACACCAGTTCTACGAAGCGGTTGACCGCCCCCGGGGCGTCGCTCGGCGATTCGCATTCCACGAATTCCCGGATGAGCGCGGTCATTGCGGACTGCCGCGCCCGGAGATAAGCAAGGATCGGATCCATTTTCAGTCATGATAGCGGGCGTTGCGGTCTGATGGCGCGAGGAAGTAATGCAACTCAAGAGCTGTATGCGGGCCGGTCCGAGGTGAGCCGCCTGTGAAACCGGCACCGGCAAACACGGCACCGGAAAGCTCTCCATTGGAAGAGGAGGCCTAATACCCAGTCCAATCTGGTCCGCAGCGAAAAGCGGACATCCCTCGAGTAACATTTGGGGCAACGGATTTGCGCCGGCTTTCTACCAGGAATCATAAGGTAACCCTGTCCAGTTGGAAGCGGCGTAATGCGATTATAGCCGGACCCGCCTGTATCCGAACGTGGTGAGCATGACATTGTGCCGGCCTCTTCGTTTGCAACCTTACGTACAGTGCGTTTACATTCTGCAAATGGTGCCGTATACCTCCGCCCGCAAGAAAGCTCCCCGGGACGTTCTGAAGCGGCCACCCCACCACAGAATCATATAGTTACGCATCCGTGCGATAATAGCGGCTTCCATGGCCATTTTGGATATCAACGAGATCAAAGCGATACTGCCGCATCGCTACCCGTTTCTACTGGTGGACCGCATCGTGGAAATGGAACCCGAACGGGTCGTCGGGATCAAAAACGTAACTCATAACGAGCCCTTTTTCCAAGGCCATTTCCCGGATTTTCCGGTAATGCCGGGCGTGCTGATCGTGGAAGCCATGGCGCAGACCGCCGGTGTGCTGGTTCTCAAGAGCATTGAAGACCGCAGCAACAAACTGGTGCTGCTGGTGGCCGTCGAGAATGCGCGCTTCCGCCGGCCGGTGGTGCCGGGCGACACCCTGCGGATGGAAATGAAAGTCATCAAGCGGAAAGCCAGCGTGGCCAAAATGGCGGGCATCGCCACGGTGGACGGCCTGGTGGTGGCGGAAGTCGAAGTGATGTGTAAACTCGCCGACAAGGAAGAGAAGAGCGCCGCCGACGCCTGAGCGATGTCCATCCACCCGACCGCCATTGTCGACCCGGCGGCGCGCATCGCGGAAAGCGCCGAGATCGGGCCGTATTCGATCGTCGGCGCCGAAGTGGAGATCGGCCCCCGCACCCGCCTGATGGCCCATAACTTCGTCGAGGGCCCCACCCGGATCGGCGAGGACAACGTCTTCTTTCCCTTCAGCACCGTGGGGGTGGCATCGCAGGACCTGAAATACAAGGGCGAGCGTGCCGAGACGCGCATCGGCCACCGCAACCGCATCCGCGAGTTCGTCACCATCCATCGCGGAACCCAGGGCGGCGGCCTCGTGACCAGCATCGGCAATGACAACCTGTTGATGGTCTACTCCCACGTGGCGCACGATGTGCGGATCGGCGATCACGTGATCCTGGGGAACAGCGTCGGGTTGGCCGGGCACGTGGTCATCGAAGACTGGGCCGATGTCAGCCCGTTCAGCGGCGTGCACCAGTTCTGCCGCATCGGGCGCCATGCCTTCGTCGGGCCGTACAGCGTGATCAAACAGGATGTCATGCCGTACTCGCTCACCAGCAATAAGCCGGAACTCGGGGTGTTCGGCGCCAACAGCATCGGGCTGGAGCGGCGCGGCTTTGGGAAAGGCGCGATCGAAGCCCTGCAGACGGTGTTCCGCCTGCTCACCCGGTCGGGCCTGAATACCACGCAGGCGATCGAGCGCATCCGCGCGGAGGTCCCGTCGTGCCCGGAGGTGGACGAGGTGATCGAGTTCATCCGCTCCTCGGATCGCGGCGTGGTCAAGTAATGCGGTACGGGCTGATTGCCGGCAACGGGCGGTTCCCGGTGCTGGCGCTCGAGAGCGCCCAGCGGCTGGGGCACGAGGTCACGGTCATCGCCATCCAGGAGGAAGCCGCCGCGGAGGTCGGGTCGCTGGCGCCGCGCTGCCACTGGATTTCTCTGGGGCAGCTTTCCAGGCTGATCGAAATCCTCAAAGAGGAACAGATCACCGAGGTCGTCATGTGCGGCCAGGTGAAGCACGCCAGGATCTTCTCAGCGATCCGCCCGGACTGGCGTCTGGCCAAGCTGCTGATGGCCCTGCCGTCGAAGAATACCGACGGCCTGATCGGCGGCGTGATCCGGGTGCTCGAAGATGAGGGCATCCACCTGCGCGATTCCACCTTCCTGCTGAAGCCGCTGATGGCCGCCGCCGGAGCGATGACCCGGCGCAAGCCGGATAAGGAAGAGATCACGGACATCGAATATGGCCGGCGCGTGGCCGATTCCCTCGCAGGGTTCGACGTCGGGCAGAGCGTCGCCATCTGCGAACGCGCCTGCGTCGCCCTGGAGGCCATGGAAGGCACGGACGCCATGCTGCGCCGGGCCGCCTCCCTGGTGAACGGCCGGCGGCTGACGCTGGTCAAGGTCGCGCGCCGCCGGGAGCACCTGCTGTTCGACGTCCCGGTGGTCGGGCTGAGCACCATCCCGGTCATGCGCGAAACCGGGACCACCGCGCTGGCCGTGGAGGCCGGGCGCACCCTGATGCTCGACAAAGACCGCATGCTGGAAGCCGCCGACGACGCCGGCATCGCCATACTGGGGCACTCCTGACCATGTCTCTCCCTCGCCTTGCCGTGGTGGGCGCCGGCCAGTTCGGCCGCAACCACTGCCGTGTGATCCACGAATCGGAGCGCGCCGCGCTCGCCTACGTGGTGGATGTCGATAACGCCCGCGCCGCCGAGGCGGCGGCTTCCTACGGCGCCCAACCCCTCACCGATGTGCGCGAACTGGCCGGCCGGGTAGATGCGGCCGTCGTCGCCACGCCAACGGTGGCGCACGAAGCGACCGGCGGCGCACTGCTCGAAGCCGGCATCGACGTCCTGGTGGAAAAGCCCATCGCTCCGGATCTCGATTCCGCCGCGCGCCTGGCCGCCACGGCCGCCCGCTGCGGCCGCATCCTTCAGGTGGGCCACCTGGAGCGGTTCAACCCGGCGGTGGTGGAGCTCGAACGGCGCGCCAGCCTCCCGCTGTTTTTCGAAATTCACCGGCTCAATGTCTTCAGCCCGCGCAGCCTGGACGTGGATGTCGTGCTCGATCTCATGATCCACGACGTGGACGTGGTGCTGGCCCTCACGCGCGCCGAACCCCAGGAGATCCGCGCCGCCGGAATCTGCATCCTCTCGCGCAAGGTGGATATTGCCAACGTGCGCATGCAGTTTCCGAATGGCTGCGTCGCTAACCTCACGGCCAGCCGGGTTTCCACCGAGCGCGTCCGCAAACTGCGGCTCTTTCAGCCCAAGCAGTACCTCTCGCTCGATTACAGCCGGCAGGACCTGGTGATCTTTTCGGTAGGCGAAAACCGGCAGATCGGGTTCGAACAGGCGCCGGTGGCCAAGGCGGAACCGCTGAAGCTCCAGTTCGACGCTTTCCTGGACGCAGTGAAATCGAGAAACGAACCGAAATGTTCCGGCACCGCCGCACGTCAAAGTCTGGGGATAGCTTTGGCGATTCTTGATAAGATTGAGGAGCACTCCGAAATCGTCTCGCGGACTCTGGAAGCTGGATGGACACCGTAGGCCAACCTCCGGCCGATGCCGACTTACACCTGCTGACGGACTGGAGCGACCCTTCCGGCCAGAGCCGTACCCGGCGGGCGGCCGTCTTTTCCGTTCTGATACACGTGATCGTGCTGACGGCACTGGCTTTGCTGCCGGAGAGCGTCTTTTTCTCCGCGCCACCCCCGGTCGAGACCGCGGAGGTCCACAAGATCGTTACCCCGCTCATCGAGCCGCTCACCGAGCTGACCCAGAAAGCTCCCACTAAAGGCAAGGTAAATAAGGAGTTCAACGCCACGGACCTCAAACCGCGGCCGAACATTCAGATTCCCGCCGGCCCCCCGTCGACCTCCCGTCCGAAAGCCGTGCTGCCGCCTATGCCGGCTCCAACCCCCAAGCCGGTCCAACCGGCCCCCTTGCCCGAGCCCCCCAAGGTCGAAACCGCGGTGAAAGAGGCACCCAAACCGGTCCTGCCTCCCGGTCCGGCTCCGGCGCCTCCCCAGATCCAGGCCGAGGAAAAGCCCAAGCCTCTGTTTGAGAACATTGGCGGGCCTCCCCAGCCCACCGCGGCGTCTAA
The DNA here is from genome assembly GCA_963778675.1 of Bryobacterales bacterium. Classification (GTDB taxonomy): domain Bacteria; phylum Acidobacteriota; class Terriglobia; order Bryobacterales; family Bryobacteraceae; genus CAWCDJ01. Next base: position 811,949 of record CAVZVI010000010.1, on the reverse strand, counting down.
GCCCGCCCCGTCGGTTGCCCAGGCTATCCGCCAGGCAGAGCGCGGCCGCGCCCAGGGCGGGCTGATGGTAGGGGACGATGGAGCGACGGGACCCGGCGGCGTGGGAAGCGGCATCAACTTGCCGCCTTCGCCGGGATCGCAGGGGAGCAATTTGCAACTGCTGAGCGATCCGCTCGGCGTGGATTTCCGCCCGTACCTGACCCAGATCCTTGCGACGGTGAAGCGAAACTGGCTGGCGATCCTTCCGGAGAGCGTCAAGCTCGGGCGCCGCGGGAAGGTGGCGATCCAGTTTTCGATCAGCCGGGAGGGCAGCGTGCCGAAGCTGGTGATCGCGTCCGGTTCCGGCACGGAGGCCCTGGACCGCGCGGCCGTCGCCGCCATCAGCGCGTCGAACCCTTTCCCGCCCCTCCCCAACGAATTCAAGGGCGATCGGGTTGTGCTACAGTTCAACTTCGCCTACAACATGCCGCGTCAGTAGCCGGTCCGATTCCATGCGTCAACGCTTCCTCGCCGCCCTGGGGGCCTATGCCATTCTGGCGTTGCTGGCGGGCTTCACGCTCGACGGCATCCTGCGCACCGCTGTCCTGATTCTCCTCGCCGGGCTGACCGTCAAGACCTGGATCGCCTACAAAGCCGGCTGGTAATCCCGCGTTGAAACAACCCGGCGTTTCAACTTGAAACGCCGGTGCAAGTTGAAACGCGTCTCCGCTCTCCGAAAACAGATAATAAGGTACTTAACACCTCTTTAGAGATGGTAGTAGGGTTGCACACTTAGTCGCCGTCAGGGCGCTCAAGGCAGGCCCGGACAAACCCAGAAAAAGAAGGATCAAAACCATGCAGGCCCTAAGTGTGTCTCAACGGAAGCAGACCCGGATTTCGCAGCAGGAGCGCGATCAGATCGTCATCGAACACCTGCCACTCGTGAAAGCGATTGCCGTTCGGGTTCACGAAAACCTCCCGGTCCACGTAGATCTGGACGACCTGGTGCATGCCGGGGTGTTGGGCCTGTTCGACGCGGTGGAGAAGTACGATTCCACCAAGAATGTCGCGTTTCACGCGTATGCCAAGCACCGCATCAAGGGCGCAATTCTCGACAGCCTGCGCCAGTTGGACTGGGCGTCGCGCGACCAGCGCAAGCGGCAGAAGCAGGTGGATGCCGTGACGCGGGACCTTGCGGGCAGACTCGGCCGTACCCCCACCGAAAGCGAAGTGGCCGGGGAAATGGGTGTCAGCCTGGAGCGCTGGCGCCGCATGCTGCTGGAACTGCGGACGGTCGGACTGGTGTCGGCGACGCCGGCGCCCGATGGGGAGCGCGACCGCGTCCAGGAGTTCGCCGCCACGCCGGATTTCCAGCCGGACCGCATCTGCGCCCAGAACCAGCTACGAAACACCCTGGCGCGGGCCATCGGAAGCCTGCCCGAGCGCTATCAGAAGGTGGTCTTCCTTTACTACACCAACGACATGACGATGAAAGAGATCGGCGACCTGATGGGAGTGAACGAAAGCCGTATCTCGCAGATCCACAAAACGGCGCTCAAGCGGATGGCCACGGCCCTCGAATCGGCCGGCATCCACTCCGCGCAGGCATTCTAGGTAGCGTCCCTACGGGTGCCCAGATGCAGCGCCACAATCCCACCCGTCAAATACTCGTAACTCACGTCCTCGAACCCCGCGCCGCGCAGATGCTCCGCCAACTGCGCGGCGCCCGGGAATTTTCGCACCGACTCCGGCAAATAGGTGTACGCATCGCGCGAGCCCGAGATCGCGCCGCCGATCCACGGGAGAATCCGCCGCGAGTAGAAGTTGTACAGCCCCCGGAAGGCCCGGTTGGGCGGCTGCGAGAATTCCAGGATCGCTGCCATTCCGCCGGGGCGCAGCACGCGGTGCATCTCGCGGAGGCCGGCCTCGTAGTTGGCCAGGTTGCGGAAGCCGAAGGCGACCGTGATCAGGTCGAGCGACCGGTCGCCGAGCGGCAGGCGGAGGGCGTCGGCTTCGAACAGCGGCGCGCGGGTTTTCGCCCGCGCGGCTACCAGCATGGGGTGACAAAAGTCCGAGCCCAGAACACGCGCGCGGCCCGGCCTTTCGAGGGCCAGCACCAGGTCTCCGGTGCCGCAGCAGATGTCGAGCACCCGCGCCTCCGGCCTTTCGAGCACGGCGCGTACCCGCCGCACGGTATGTGCGCGCCAGCGCCGGTCGATATTGAACGAGAGCAGGTGGTTGGCCAGGTCGTAGCGATGCGCCACCCGCGCGAACATGCCGCGCACCCAGGCGGCGGCCTCCTGTTCGCTGCGCGCCCCTTCGGGCGTCGTGCCGCTCATGCGAGGGCAGACCGGATCGCGTTCAGAACCAGCTTCTCTTCGATTCCCGAGACCACCTTCACCTCGCCGATCCGCACAGGCAGCACGAAGTGCACTTTCCCCTGCACGGTCTTCTTATCGTGTACCAGGCGCGCCAGCAGGTTTTCCGCGCGGACGCCGTCGAGCGGCGGGATCGCGCCGTACATCCGGATCGATTCCAGCATATCGACGCTGTCCTCGGCGGAAACATAGCCGGTGGATTCGCCCAGGTAGATGGCGGCGCGCATGCCCCACGCCACCGCTTCGCCGTGGAGAAACCGTGTGTAGCCGGTCTCCGCCTCGAGCGCGTGGCCGAAGGTGTGGCCGAAGTTCAGAATGCGGCGGAGGTCGTTCTCCCGCTCGTCGCCCGAGACCACTCCGCACTTCATGCGCACGGAATCGGCGATGATGCGGTCGACCGCCGCCGGATCGCGCGCCAGCACTTCGGCGCTGTGTTCGGAGAGGTAGGCGAACAGTTCCGCGTCGCGAATGATCCCGGCTTTGATGATCTCGTAAAGCCCGGCGCGGTATTCGCGCTCCGGCAGCGTCTCGAGCGCCGCCGGGTCGATCAGCACGGCCAGCGGCTGGTGAAAGCTGCCGATCAGGTTCTTTCCGCTGGTGAGGTTGACACCGGTCTTGCCGCCGATCGATGCATCCACCTGGGCCAGAAGCGTGGTCGGCACCTGGATCACCGGGATGCCGCGCATGAAGATGGCGGCGATGAAGCCGGCCATATCGTTCACGATGCCGCCGCCGAAAGCGATCACCAGGCTGGAGCGGTCGCCGCCGCGCTCGATCATCTGTTCGGCGACCTCCTCGGCCGGCGCCAGTCGCTTCCGCTCCTCGCCGCCGGGCAGATACAGCACTTCGTGGGGCACGCCGGCCAGGCTCCGCGCCAGCGCTTCGCCCTGGTGACGCCAGACGTCTTCGGTGGAAATCACGAACACCTTGCCGGCCTTCGCGGGTATGGATTGGGCTGCATGCCCGATCACTCCCCGCTCCACAATTACCGGATAACACCGCTGCGGGGTCTCGACCAGAAACGTGGGCATAGTTGAGTTGTACCATGTTAGTTCGCCATGGAAGACCTCAAGACCCTGATCCGCGAGGTGCCCGACTTTCCCAAGCCCGGCATCCTGTTCTACGACATCACCACGCTGCTGAAGGACAAGGCGGGTTTCCGCGCCGTGATCGACGGTTTGAAACAGCATTACCGGGAAGCCAGCGTGGACATTGTCCTGGGCATCGAGGCGCGCGGCTTTATCTTCGCGCCGGCGCTGGCCTATGCCCTGGGCGCGGGATTCGTACCCGTCCGCAAGCCGAAAAAGCTCCCCGCCGAATGCGTCAGCGTGACCTACGATCTGGAGTACGGCACCGACACCCTGGAGATGCACAAGGACGGGATCGCGCCCGGCACACACGTCCTCATCGTAGATGACCTGCTGGCCACCGGCGGCACCGCCGCGGCGGCGGCGCGCATGGTGTGCCAGGCGGGCGGAATCGTCGCGGGGCTCGGATTTGTCGTGGAGCTTACCTTTTTAAAGGGCCGCACGAAGCTCGCCGGACACGACGTGTTTTCGCTGCTCCAGTACGACAAATGAGCCGGACGCGCCGGGCCCGTGTTCGTGCGCTGGCCAAGATTAATCTCGGCCTCCGGGTCTTGGGAAAGCGGCCCGACGGATATCATGAGCTGCGCACCGTCTTCCAGACGATCTCGCTTGCCGATGCCATCGATATCGCCTACACGCCGGGCGCGAAGACTGCCGTCGAACTCGACGACGCTCTCGGCATTCCGGACAACCTGGTGGAGCGCGCGGCGTGGCTGACGATGGATGCCATGCGGGCCGGCGGCCGCGTCGAGATACGGCTGAAGAAGCACATCCCGATGGGCGCGGGACTGGGAGGCGGATCGTCGGACGCGGCGGCTGTGCTGCTGGCGCTGCCGGCGCTGGCCGGGCGTCCGCTGGAGGTGCCCAGGCTCTGCGAACTGGGGCAGCAACTGGGCAGCGACGTCCCGTTCTTCCTTCTGGGCGGAGCGGCGGCGGGCATCGGGCGCGGCACCGAGTTGTTTCCCCTTCCCGACGCGGCGGCGCGGCACGGAATCCTGGTGGCGCCCGGAATCCACGTCGACACGGCCCAGGCCTACCGCGATCTCAGTCCTCGTTTGACAACCGAATTACAACAAAATAAAATATTTAGTTTCCAGTCGCACACGTGGGACCCCGGGTGTCTGAAGCCCGCCATTAACGATTTTGAAGAGGTAGTTTTCGAACAGCATGGACGTCTGGCCGCCCTGAAACGGCGCCTGTCGCAGGCGGGGGCTGTGCCGGCCCTGATGACCGGAAGCGGTTCGGCGGTTTTCGGGCTCTTTCCGAGCCGTAGCGCCGCTTTGGAGGCACTCGGGGTGTTGGGAGACGAGAAGGCAGTTCCATTTTCACTGGTGAGCCGTGCGCGCTACCGCGGAATCTGGGCGCGCGCGCTGGCGGCTCACATCACAGGAAACTTATGGCCGCCCCGGAGCCGCTACAAGCGATGAACCGCGACCGAGTCAAGATTTTCGCCGGCAACGCCAACCCCTCGCTGGCCCGCGAAATCGTCGAAGCCTTGGGGATGGATCTGGCCGCGCTGATGGTACGGCAGTTCTCGGACGGTGAGATCTACCTTCAGATCAAGGAAAACGTGCGCGGCGCCGACGTCTTCATTATTCAGCCCACCTGCACGCCAGTTGACCGCAACCTGATGGAACTGCTGCTGATGATGGACGCACTGAAGCGCGCCTCAGCGGAACGCATCACCGCAGTGTTACCCTATTATGGATACGCCCGCCAGGACCGGAAGGATAAACCCCGTGTTCCCATCTCCGCCAGGCTGGTGGCCGCGCTGCTGGAAACGGCCGGCGCGGACCGGTGTCTGACGCTTGATTTGCATGCGGCGCAGATCCAGGGATTTTTCGATATTCCGGTGGACCACCTGTTCGCCACTCCGGTACTGATCGAGTATTTCAAAACGGTCAACATTCCGGATCTCACGGTGGTATCGCCGGATGCGGGCGGCGTGGAACGGGCGCGGGCGTTCGCGAAACGGTTGAACTCGCCGCTGGCCATCATCGATAAGCGGCGGGAGGAAGCCAATGTCGCCGAGGTGATGAACGTGGTCGGCGAGGTGGCGGGGCGCAACTGCCTGCTGGTCGATGATCTCATCGACACGGCGGGTACACTGGTAAAAGGCGCCGAGGCGCTGCGCGCGAAGGGTGCGGCCAGCGTCAGGGGCTGTGCGACCCATGCGGTGCTCTCAGGTCCGGCGGTCGAGCGGATCGAGGAATCGGAGTTGACGGAAGTGGTTTTTACGAATTCGATTCCGCTCTCGCAAGCGGCGAAGCAGTCGAACCGGATCAAATCGTTATCGGTCGCCAAGTTGCTGGCGGAGGCCATACGGTCGATACACGAGGAGACTTCGGTCAGCGTTTTGTTTGTTTGAAGTCACAGAGCCGCAACCGCAAGGGAGCGGACAGAGAATTGAAACGGGCTCTCGAACCCACGTCAGCCGCAAGGTGAACCGGACTTCGAACCCGACAGGAGAATGAAGTGAGAAAAGATATTACCGTCACCGCCGAGGTGCGTGCCTCGCGCGGTAAGAACGAGGCGCGCCGTACGCGCCGCGCCGGACAGATTCCGGCCGTGGTCTACGGATCGTTTCAAGAGCCCGTCAGCGTCGCGGTCGATCCGCGATCCATCCTCAAGATTGTCCGCAGCGATACCGGCTACAACACGATTTTCAATCTGGCCATCGCGGGCGGGGAAACCACGCCGGTCATGCTGGTGGACCAGCAGGTCGATCCCGTTAAGGGCACCCTGCTGCACGCCGACATGAAGCGCATCGACCTCACCAAGCGCATCCGGGTCACGGTTCCGGTGCACACTGCCGGCGAGGCGAGGGGCGTCAAGGTACAGGGCGGCCTGCTCGAAGTCATCACCCGTTCGATCGAAATCGAGTGCCTCCCGGACGACATCCCCGAATCCTTCACGATCGACGTGTCGGAGTTGCTGATCGGCCAGAGCCGGCGCGCCAGCGACGTCGGTGTCTCCGGCTCCATGAAACTGCTGAGCGCGCCCGATACCGTGGTCGCGCACGTGGTCGCGCTGCGCGCTGAAGCGGAGCCCACCCCGGCAGCCGAGGTCGCGCCCACCGCCGTCGCCGGTGCAGAGCCCGAAGTAGTCAAGAAGGGCAAGAAGGAAGAAGAAGCCGCGGCCGAGGAAAAGGGCAAGAAGAAGTAACCGGTCATGTTCCTGGTCGCCGGTCTGGGGAACCCGGGCGAGGAGTATGCGCTCACGCCGCATAATTTGGGCTTCCTTACTTTGGACCGGCTGGCCGAGCGGCACGGCATCCGCATCACGCGGAAGGATTCCAAGGCGCTCGTCGGCATGGGCGAAATCGACGGGCATCCGGTGATGCTGGCCAAACCGCAAACGTATATGAACCTCAGCGGCACTTCGCTCGCGCCGCTGATGGAGAAGCACTCGATCGAATTGTCCCGCCTGGTGGCGGTTTACGACGAACTGGATCTGCCCTGGCTGGCGCTGAAGATCAAGCCGAAGGGCTCGGCGGCCGGACATAACGGTATGAAGTCGCTGATTTCCAGCCTGCGGACCGATGAGTTCGTGCGAGTGCGAATGGGAATTCACCCGGGCCATCCCATACGGGATGGCGCCGAATTTGTGCTGGCGCCGTTCAAGCGCTCGCAAAGGAAGGAATTGGAGGAATTCGTCGACTACACGGCCGGCGCGGTTCGCTCCATAATTGCCGAAGGCGTCGAAAAGGCCATGACGAAATTCAATCGTCGCGCCCCAGGCTTAAACACAGAGGAAGCATGAGGATTTACGAAGAGCTGTTCATAGTAAAACCGGATGCGCCGGAAGAAGAGGTCGATCAATACGTCGAGCAGTTGCGGACGCAGTTGACCGGCGTCGGCGCCACGGTGGACAAGGTCGAGAAGTGGGGCAAGCGCAGGCTGGCCTACCGGGTCGATAAGTACCGGGAAGGCTCCTACGTGCTGTTTCAGTTCACCGGCGGCCCCGAGATTGTCAAGGAGTTGGAACGCCGCCTGCGCGTTTCCGATATCGTCCTGAAGTTTCTGACCGTGCGGATCGACGAGACGCTGAAGCGCCTGGAGAAGCGGAAAAAGGTTCGCGACAAGCGGGCTGCGCGCCGCGCCGCGGCCGCACCGGCGGCGCCGGCTCCCGGACTGGCGCCAGCCCAGCCCGTGCCGGCACAGCAGACTACGGAACCGGCGCCGGCCATGCCGGGCCTGCCGAAGGAGGGATAACTCATGGCGGAATCGAAAGGAAGACCAGGCAGCGCCGCGCAGCGGCCCACCGGCGGCGACAAGGCCGTCGTCACGCAGAAGAAGCAGTACTTCCGGCGCAAGAAAGTGTGCCGTTTCTGCGTCGAGAAGATCGATGACATCAACTACAAGGACGTGAAGCTCCTTCACGCCTTTGTCGCGGAACGGGGCAAGATCATCCCGCGCCGCATTTCCGGCGTGTGCGCGCCGCACCAGCGCCGTCTGACGGACGCCATCAAAAAGGCGCGCAACATCGCGCTGCTGCCGTTCGCGGCATCGTTCTAGGGCCAGGAGGAATCTGAAATGGAAGTCATTCTCAGAGAAGACATCGACAAACTGGGCAGCCGCGGCGAGGTTGTGAAGGTCGCCGCCGGATATGCCCGCAATTTCCTGCTGCCCAAGCGGCTCGCCGTCGCGGCCACCGATTCCAACAAGAAGATCGTCGAACAGGAGCGCCAGGCGCACCTGCGCAAGGAAGCCAAGCTGAAGGGCGAGGCTGAGGATCTTTCGAAGCTGCTCACCGGCGTGAGTGTGACGATCGCGCAGAAGGCCGGCGAGAACGACCAGTTGTTCGGCTCGGTGACGGCCAAGGATGTGGCCGACGCCCTGGCCGGACAGAACTTCACCATCGACCGCCGGAAGATTCACCTCGACGAGCCCATCAAACAGCTCGGCGAGTACAAAGTTCCGGTCCGGCTGCACAAAGACGTCACCGTCGAAGTCACCGTGGTTGTCGTCAAAGAAGAGTAGAACGTTCACTAGAGAGCCGCGACCGGTAAGGGAGCGGCTCTAATCTTTCGCCGCCACCACGTCCACCGCAAATCCGGCGTCCATCGAAGGCAGCCCCTCGAAGGTGAGCAGCGTGCCCGCCGGCGGATGCTCCGCATCGAAAAACTCTCCGCGGATTTTCCGCACCTGCGCCGCGATCCCGCCGGAGAGCGGGTAGTAGTGCGCGAACGCCACATCCTTCACCGACGCGCCGGCGGTTTCGACCGACTTGGCGAGTCGTTCGAATGCCAGCCGCGCGTCCCTTTCCTGGTAGCCGAACGAGACCTGGGTGCCCGTAAGCACTACGTGCGGAGCAGCCACCAAGGCGATTCCGGACATTCCCGGCTCGTGCGGCAATCCCGGCGGATCGATGAACCGAAGGCGGGGACCGCCCGGCGCCCGCAGGCGTGCCACGGCCTCGCAGGCGGCCACGGCCTGCGCCGGCGCGCGCTGCGTCTGAACATAGTTCAGCGCGGCCCGCGGATACTCCGCCTGCACCAGCCCGCGGGTGGCGTCGAAATGGTCCAGCGAGCTGAGGAAACAGGTCACGCGCAGCACGTCGGACGCTTCGGCGCCCGCCGCCTTCACCGCCTGGCGGAGCGAGGCCAGGGTCTTTGCGGTGAGCGGCGTCACCGGATCGAGCGGGTTATCCGAGATCGCCGGATACGACGAGATGAAAGCGAGGCCGTTCGGGTTCGCCGGCTTCTTGGCCGCCACGATGCCTTCCATCACCAGTTGCGCGCCTTCCATGGGAAGAGCGCCGGCTCGAATCAGGCTGAGCACCGGCAGGGGCTGGTGGCGGTCCGTAAAGATTTCGCTGACCAGGTCGCGCACGCGCCGCAGGTCGCCCGAGCCCGCTACAAAGGCGCGGATCTTGAGCACCGTCCCGCCGCGGCTCTGGTGCATGAGGACCTTCAGCGCGTCCTTGACCTGCCGCGAAAGAAGCCCCTTGGCGGAAAGCGGAGTGACCTCGAAGGCCAGCCGCGCGGTCTCGCCCTGGATCTCGCTCGGAAGCTCCTTCGGCAACTCCAGCGTCTGGGTTTCTTCTTCCTTGTTCTTCTTCTGGGCCGGCAAAGCGAGAATCGCCAGACCGCAAGCAATGGCAACCAGCCTAAAGGCTCTCATGTCGATCCCCGGTAACGGGCTAGAATTGAAATCTTAGCACTTTGAGCAAATGTGACCCGCGCCCGTCGCGCGGCCCGAGAGAGCCCGATGTCGAACCCGACCCCCATAACCCGCCGCGGCAGAAATCGTCCATCCCTGCTCAGCCGGTTCTGGTGGCTCGGCCTGGTGGCGCTGGCCGTGGCGGTAGGCGGCGCGTCCTTCCTCTTTCGCCCCCGCGATTCCGGACAGGCGCAGCCCATCGAAGGCTACCTGATGGATCCCGGCGACCTCGCGCGGGAGTACGCCCGGCTGCAGGGCAAACCGCTCGAATCATCCGCCGCGGAAACAGACTTCCAGCAGGCTACCGTCCGCATGCTTCACCGCGATAATGCGGGCGCCGCCGCGCTCCTCGAGCAGGTCGCGAAAGTCGCACCCGTTCCGGTCGTGTACAACGACCTCGGCGTGTTGTACGCCGAACTCAACGACCGGGCCCGCGCAGTGTACGCGTTCCGCCAGGCGCTGGGCCGCGACGCGTCCTATGGCCCGGTGCGCGCGAACCTGCAGCGGCTGCGGGGGTTCATCTCCGATTCATCCGCTCCGGTAACCCGCGAAATCGAGCCGAACAACAGCCCCATGCTGGCAAACCTCATCGCGCCCGATTCGCCCGTGGATGGGGAAATTACAGCCGGCACCGGCGATAGCGACACCTTCCGCATCGATGCGCCGCCCCCGCCCCGCGACATCCTGGCGGTCGAAATCACCAACCATTCCGCAACGCTTTCGATCGGCCTGCGCGTCTACGACGGGGATCAGCGTTTGACCGGCTGGGGCAAACCGCCGCAACCCGCGGGGGCGCCCCTCACCGTGTACCTCTCGCCTGCCCCTTCGAGTACGCTGTATCTCCAGGTCTGGGGACCGCCGGAAACCTCAGGCGCCTATACGCTGAGGGCCCGGCCCGCGCGCGCCTACGATGCCTTCGAGCCGGACGACGACATCTTCAGCGCCCATCCCCTCACCGTCGGCGAGTCCGCGGACGCCAACATCATGGACGGCCATGACACCGATTACTACTCGTTCCGCAGCCCGCGCGCCGGGACGGTGACCATCGATGTGCAGAATCGCTCCGCAACCCTGATACCCGCGCTGTCGATGTTCGGTCCGGACAAGAGCACTCTCGGTTTCGGCCCCGACGTGCGAACGCCGGGCGCCAGCCTCCAGCAAATCATGAATGTTACGGCGGACCAGACCTACTATTTTCAGGTGTGGTCGCAGGTGAATTCTTCCGGGGATTATTCAGTCGTCGTGAAGTGATCTTGGCCGGGGCCATCCAATGTGGTATGGTATGGCTGGATGGAATTCTTCCGGCCAATCTTGCACAGCGACTCGGAAGTGCCGCTATACCGGCAACTGTTTGAACAGATTGCCGCCCGCATCCGCTCGGGAGAACTGGCTCGCGGCGAGCGTCTGCCGGCAACGCGCGAACTGGCGAGTCTTCTCGGTATAAACCGGACCACGGTATCCGCGGCGTACGAAATCCTGGAATCCGAAGGCTTGATCGCCGGGCAGGTGGGCCGCGGCAGTTTCGTGACCGGCAACTCGACTCGGCCGGGCGGGTCCGTGGACTGGAATGGACTGCTGGAGCGGAGCGACAATCCGCCCGCTGGGCCAGCCGCGGTCGGGCGCGGTGTGATCAGCTTCGTGATGTCCCGTCCCTCCCGCGATCTGTTCCCGCTGGATGATTTCCGCGCTGCGGCCGCCGCCGTCCTGGAGCGCGAAGATCTCGCCGATATTCTGCAACTCGGCTCGCCCAGCGGCTATGAGCCGCTCCGTCGTCACCTTCTCGACGAAGCCCGCGCACAGCATCTGGCCCATCCCGGCGACGACATCCTGATCACCAATGGATGCCAGCAGGCGCTCGACCTCCTAAGCCGCGTCCTGCTCAAGCCAGGGGACACGGTGGCCGTGGAAGACCCCGTTTATACCGGCCTCAAGAACCTGCTGGCCGGGTCGGGAGCGCAGCTTGCGGGTGTTCCCGTGGGCTCCGACGGCATCGACCTCGCGCATCTGGAGCGCGTCTTCGAGCGCGACCGGCCGCGCCTGCTGGTCGTCACCTCGAACTTTCAGAATCCCACCGGAGCGACTTTGCCGCTCGAAGCCCGGCGCGCTCTGATCGAGGCCGCCCGTGCGGCCGCGGTACCCGTGGTGGAGAACGACCCCTACGGAGACCTGCGCTATTCCGGCGAGCCGGTGCCGGCGCTCAAACAACTCGACGAGCACGGCGGCACGGTGCTGCTGCGCAGCTTCTCGAAGGTCAGTTTTCCGGGCTTGCGGGTGGGTTGGGTGCTGGGGCCGAAGCCGCTGCTCGACCGCCTGCGCCACGCCAAGGAATCGGCCGATCTGCATACCGACCAGCTCTCGCAGGCGGTGCTGCTGGAGTTCGCCCGGTCGGGGCGCCTCGAGGCGCACCGCCGGCGCGTATTGCAGGCCGGCGCGGAACGGCTGGCCGCCACGCTCGACGCTTGCCGCCGCTACTTTCCGGCGGGTACCCGCTGGACCACTCCCGGCGGCGGAATGAACATATGGCTGCGGCTGCCCGAGCCGCTCGATGCCGGAGAGCTTCTGCCGGCCGCGCAGCAGGCGGGCGTCGCCTACCTGCCCGGGCGCTACTTTGCGGTGTCGCGCCTGGACCCGGGCGCGCTGCGATTGAGTTTTGCGGGCCTCGCGCCGGAACAGATCCGGAGCGGCCTCGAGGTTTTGGGAAGGTTGATTACGGAAGAGATCGAAAGCGCCAGACGCAATTTCGAACCGGCGCCCGCGATGGTATAGGAGGGAATGACATGTTTCAGTTTTCGAGCGAGCAGTTTCGATTGAAGGTCGGCCTGGCCGAGATGTTGAAAGGCGGCGTCATCATGGACGTCACCAACGCCGAGCAGGCCAAGATAGCGGAAGACGCCGGGGCTTCGGCGGTCATGGCTCTCGAGCGCGTGCCGGCCGACATCCGCAAGGAAGGCGGGGTGGCGCGCATGGCGGCCATCTCCAAAATCGAAGAGATTCAGAAGACCGTCAGCATCCCGGTGATGGCCAAGGCGCGGATCGGCCACTTCATGGAAGCGCGGATCCTGGAAGCCCTCAAGGTGGATTACATCGACGAGAGCGAAGTCCTCACGCCCGCGGATGAGGAGCACCATATCGACAAGAACGATTTCGCGGTGCCGTTCGTGTGCGGCGCGCGCAACCTGGGCGAGGCGCTGCGGCGCATCGCCGAGGGCGCGGCCATGATCCGCACCAAGGGCGAAGCCGGCTCCGGCAATATCGTGGAAGCCGTGCGGCACATCCGCACCATCGTGAAGGAGATGAGGCAGCTCACGGTGCTCGGTAAAGAAGAACTGGTGCACGAGGCCAAAAATCTGCAGGCTCCGCTCGAGCTGGTGGAGTGGGTGGCCGAGCATGGCACGCTGCCGGTGCCGAACTTCTCGGCCGGCGGAATCGCCACTCCGGCCGATGCGGCGCTGGTGCTCCAACTGGGAGCCGAGGCGGTCTTCGTCGGCTCCGGCATCTTCAAGTCGAGCGATCCGGAGTCGCGCGCCAAGGCGATCGTGCAGGCGGCCAAGAACTACAGGAACCCGGAGAAACTGCTCGAAGCCAGCCGCATGCTGGGCGATGCCATGCCGGGACTGGACATTGCGAAGATGCCGGAATCGGAGCTGATGCAGACGCGGGGCTGGTAATGAAGAAGGTCGGGGTGCTCGCCCTCCAGGGCGATTTCGCGGCGCACGGCGCGGCTCTCGAACGGGCCGGCGCCGCGCCGGTTTTCGTGCGCGACGCGGAACAACTCGATGAGATCGAGGGGCTGGTCATCCCGGGCGGCGAAAGCACGACCATGCTGAAGCTGCTGCGATACGAGGGGCTGCTCGAGCCCCTCGCCGCGTTCGGCCGGCGCAGGCCGATGTTCGGCACCTGTGCCGGCGCCATCCTCATGGCCGGCCGTGTCGCCAACCCTGAACAGCAGAGTCTCGCTCTGATGGATCTCGAAGTGGAGCGTAACGCCTACGGGCGGCAGTTGGACAGCCGGGTGGTCGAGATCGAGCCGGCCCCCGAATTCGAGCAGCGGACCGCTCCCGGCGGTCTCGAAGCGGTCTTCATTCGCGCACCCATCATCCGGCGGGTGGGCGCCGGGGCCCGGGTGCTCGCGCGGTACAATGGGGATCCGGTGCTCGTGGAACAGGGACATCACTTAGTGGCCACCTTTCATCCCGAACTGACCGCCGACCCGCGTGTTCACCAGCTTTTCCTGGAGAAGCTGTGAGCGGTCGCAAGCGGATTCTGTTTGTGTGCCTTGGAAATGCCTGCCGCAGCCAGATGGCGGAGTGTTTTGCGCGTGCCTATGGCAGCGACGTCATGACACCGGCCAGCGCCGGGCTGACGCCCGCCTCCAATGTCGCGCCCGACACGGTCAACGCCATGGCGGATAAGGGGCTCAACCTGCGCGATCATTTTCCCAAGCACGTCCGCCACCTGGGACGCGTGAAGTTCGACCTGGTGATCAATATGAGCGGCCTCCCGCTGCCCGAGGAAATCGGCGCCGAGATCCGCGAGTGGGATGTCGAAGACCCGGTGTGGATGGATTACCAGGAGCATTGCGAGATCCGCGACCAGATCGAGCGGCTGGTGATGGACCTGATTCTCGAGTTGCGCCGCGGGCAGGATGCTGCGCGGGCACGCCCCATTAGCTCCAGCCAGAAGTAGCCCCGCCGCGTTCCGTGAAACTCCATACTTCCGAGCGGACTGGCCCGGCGATTGCACACCTCTTCGGTGAGGAGAAGAGATGCGCAAACTGGCCTTATATTGTTTGATTCCACTCATACCGGCAAGTCTGTCCGCGGCGCCTCCGGCATACCGTGAAGGGGCAGCCCCGAATTCCGTCGCCGTCCAGCGCGACTGGGCCACCCTTCCGCCGGGGACTGACATTTCGGTTCGAACTGTAGGACGAATCAGTGCAAATCATACCGCGGAAGGCCGGACCTATCCCGCGACAATTGCACAGAGTGTATTGGATCCGAGCGGCCGCACGCTGATTCCCCGCGGGTCGCCGGCTACCCTGATCGTCCGCAGGTTCAAGGAGGGTGGCACGTTCCGTAGCGACCGAATCGTGCTGGCGCTCGATTCGGTCGAAGTCCGGGGCCACCACTACGCTGCCAGCACCGACGTGGTGCGGTTGGGAGAACAGAAAGGCATCGGCAAGAACAAACGGACAGCCGAGATGGTCGGCGGCGGCGCGGCGCTCGGCACGCTGCTGGGCGCTCTCGCGGGCGGCGGAAAGGGAGCGGCCATCGGAGCCATCGCGGGCGCCGCGACCGGTGGCGGGGTGCAGGTGTTGACCAAAGGCCCCGAGGTCCGGGTTCCGCCGGAGACCGTTCTCAACTTCCGGTTAGATGAGCCGATGCACCTTCGGGAGGTACGATGACATGGCCGATTTCAATCAGATGCGAATCGCGATTCTGGCCTTGGACGGCTTCGAGGAATGTGAGCTGACCGAGCCCCAAAAGGCCCTGCGGAACGCCGGCGCGAAAGTAGACGTGATTTCCAGAAAAGCCGGCGACATCCAGGGTTTCAGGCATCACGACCCGGCGGGCAAGGTCAAAGTCGACCGCACTCTCAGCGAAGCGCGCGCGGCCGATTACGATGCCGTGGTCTTGCCCGGCGGCGCATGGAACGCCGACGAGGCTCGGGCCGAGCCCGGCATCCTCCGGTTCCTGCGCGAGATGGACGGCGCCGGCAAGCCGATGGCCGTGATCTGCCACGCTCCCTGGGAACTGATCTCGGCGGGCCTGTTGAATGGGCGGAAACTGACCAGTTGGCCGACCATCCAGGACGATGTCCGCAATGCCGGCGCCGTCTGGCTGGATCGCGAAGTCGTAGTGGACGGGAACCTGGTCACCAGCCGCGGCCCGCAGGATATCCCTGCATTCAACCGGGAGATGCTCGCTCTCTTCGCCCGCACGCCGACGGTGGCCCGGCAGTAAGCGACGACGCCCGGGCCATTGCGAACGTTCCGATCCTTCCATTCGGCGCGTTCTCTTGGTTCTCCTTCGCACCAACCCTTTTCCGCGAATGCGGCGGTTCCGGTTTATGGTTGGAACAGGGGATACCGGCCGAAAAGGAGGGATCGGTTCATGCAGATCATCACGCATCGCACCAATTGTCTGAACATCACCCAGGCGGAGAGGATTGTTTCGGCTTTCGGAGGCGCCATCCTGACGGCGGCGGGACTGAAACGCCGGGGACTCACCGGCTTGGCGATGGCGGTAGCCGGCGGGGATTTCCTGCGGCGCGGCCTTACCGGGCACTCCTACTTTTATGAGGCCATCGGGATTCGCGCGGCCCCCTGGGGACAAGGCGAGTCGATCAGCGTCCCGTACGAACTGGGAATCCGGGTCGACCGGGCCATTACCATCGAAAAGCCGCGGGAGGAAGTGTACCGGTACTTCCGCAACCTGCAGAATCTCCCCCGATTCATGAAGCACATCATCTCGGTTCGCGAATTCGACGGGAACCGCTCGCACTGGATCATCCGTGCTCCGGCGGGCCGGCGCGTCGAATGGGACGCCGTGATCCACAACGAATTGCCCGAGGAGCGGCTCGCGTGGCGTACGCTGCCCGGCGGCGATGTGCAGAGCGCCGGATCCGTTCTGTTCCGGGATGCCCCGGGCGGCCGCGGGACCGAACTGCACGTGGAGTTGCAGTACAATCCCCCCGCCGGAATTATCGGCGCCGCGATCGGCCTGCTTTGGGGCGAAGAGCCCGGTATGCAAATGGACGAGGACCTGCACCGGCTCAAGCAGATCCTGGAGATCGGCGAGGTTGTGACCACCGAAGGCCAGCCCTCCGGGGCCGCGCTCCCGCCGGGCCATGAGACGGCGTGGAGCCGCCCCCTGATCGATTTGACGTCGGAGGAATCATTCCCCGCCAGTGACGCTCCGGCGTACCACCCATAGGAGGAATCATGAAGGCAGTCTGCTGGTATGGCGCTTACGATGTCCGCACCGAGAGCGTCCCGGAACCGGCCCTACTGAGCCGCACGGACGCTATCGTCAAGATCAACCTCACCGCCATCTGCGGCTCCGACCTGCACCTCTACGGCGGCCATATTCCCGGCATGGAAAAGGGAGACATTCTGGGCCACGAATTCATGGGTGAAGTAGTCGAAGTGGGCCGCGAGGTGAAAAACCTGAAGGCCGGCGACCGCGTGGTGGTCCCCTTCACCATCTGCTGCGGCCGCTGCTTCTACTGCAGGAAAGGGCTCTGGTCGTTGTGCGACAACAGCAACCCGAACCCGGGCCTGTGCGAGAAGGCTTTCGGAGCGAGCACCGCGGGGCTGTTCGGATACTCGCACCTGTTCGGCGGGTTCGCCGGCGGCCAGGCGCAGTACGCCCGTGTGCCGTTCGCCGATGTCGGACCGCTCAAGATCCCCGATGGTTTACGCGACGACCAGGTCCTGTTCCTCTCCGACATCTTCCCCACCGGCTTTCAGGCGGCGGACAACTGCAATATCCAGCCCGGCAGCGTGGTCGCGGTCTGGGGCTGCGGGCCGGTTGGCCAGTTCGCCATTCGCAGCGCCTTCATGCTCGGCGCGGATCGCGTGATTGCGATCGACCGTGACGACGCGCGTCTCGAGATGGCGCGCCGGGGCGGCGCGGAAACCGTAAATCAGGGCGAGGCCGGCGTCCTCGACAGGTTGGTCGATCTCACCGGCGGACGCGGCCCCGATGCCTGCATCGACGCGGTGGGCATGGAAGCCCACGGCAGTGCGATCGACGAGATCCGCGACCGCGCCAAACAGGCGGTGGGGATGGCGGCCAACCGTTCCCACGTGCTTCGCCAGGCGATTCAGGCCTGCCGCAAGGGGGGTACCGTTTCGATCCCCGGCGTCTACGGCGGCGTGGTCGACCAGTTCCCCATCGGTGCCGCATTCGCCAAGGGGCTCACGTTCAAGATGGGCCAGACCCACATGATCAAGTACATGAAGCCCCTGCTGGAACGGATCCAGCACGGCGAAATCGACCCCAGCTTTCTGATCACCCATCGCTTCCCGATCGACCGCGCGACCGAGGCGTACGACCTGTTCTGGCGCCACGAGGACCATTGCGTCAAGGTCGTGATCCAGCCCAACTGACAGAACCACGACCGTCACGGAGCGGCCGGCCCCCGGGTGCTGATTCTCCTCAGACCCCTTGCAGACGGTATCGGTTTTGGTAATAATACGGCTCAGATCCCTGTGCGAAATTCTTTGGTAGCCGCGCTGGCGGCCTGTGCGGAAACTCCATTGCGCTCCAAGGCGCGCCGTTTCCTCGCGGGGCTGTCCAATGACGAACTGCAGTTCATCGCTGAGTTCTTCGGCGCCTGCATCCTGGAAACCTCGGCCGGAATCGGGCTTGGGCGTTGCGTGCGAGGAGGTTCCACCAGGGTCTCCGGACTGCCGGCCGCAGACCTCGACCACAAGCTGATTCTGGTGCAGGAGTACCTTTGCCGCAGCAGGTCTCTCCGCCTTCCCGCCCCTGCCCATACTGCCCGCCCGTAAGTCACCGCGCCCCGCCGCTACTGCACAATCCCGCCTGGATTCTGGGGCTCGAGCCGGATTTCGCCGAAGGCGGTCTCGTACTGGTTGACATTCTGCTGCAGAACGTTCAACAACGCCTTGGCCTGCTGAGGACTCACGTAGATGCCCTGAAAATTTTGAATCGCCACGCTCTCCGGAGCCGTCTGATTGACTCGGCCGAACAACAGCAGGAAATCCCACAGGTTGACACGAACCTGGACGCTGTTGGCGTAGTTCTCCCGGTAGTCCGGTGTCTGCGACAACTGAATCTTGGGAGCGGGCGGCTGAGTCATAGTCTACAGGGTAACACTGGGGCGCGGATAGCGGTCCGGGCCGCGTCCGCCGGCGCACGGGAACGGTACGATCAAGAATCTTTACGAATTTGGTACAACCCGTGCATAGGTATTTGCGTCCGATGAAGTGAGGCAAATGAGCCATGAATGCACTCGTCGAAAATCGATTTAAGGGCCAGGTCCACTGTCCAATTTGCACACACACTGTGCCGGCTGACATCGACCTGAGGGGCAAGTATCCCCGCGTTTCGCCCGGGCAGCGATGCCCGCGCTGCGGGTCTTCGCTGGATGTTGCGGTCGTAGTGCAGATTCCAGAAGCGGCATAATCAGGACCTTACCTGATATCCAGGAGAGGTTGTGTCGCGGGTGGGTATCTGCCATAGTTAGGTTAGGGACTGAATGAGACGCAAGGGAACAAAACCGGAACCAGTGATTCCGGCCCAGATGCTGGAGCAGGCGAAGCGGTCGGTTTCCACCGATCAACTGAAAAAGGTGACGAAGTGTGGGGTTTGCGGAACCGAGACGCCCAACGTGGGCGCCGAACCCCTGTGCTGGGTATGCCGTCGCCTCAAAATCAGCGCCTGGCGGGAAATCGAACAGCAGATGCCGGTGCAGGAATAACTTGCGGCGGGGGCTTTAGCGGTTTGCCTCGATCGCGTGCGCCACGGTTTCCCATTCTTCCATCAGGAATTCGAGGTCGGAACGTCGAGCCTCGATCAGCCCGCTAAGGCGCTGAGTTTCCTCGACGCTCACAAAGTTCGCCAGGGCTGCTTCGTAATCCGCAATCTCTGTTTCCACGCGCGCGACTTCTTCCTCGATTTCTCCCTGCCTCTCTTTCATCTGCCGCAATTTGATGGGGTTAAGCCGCTTCTCTTCGGATTTCGGCGGTTCTGTGGCGGCCGGAGCCGGATGGGCCTGCCCGCCTTGGGGCTCCTCCGCCGGATTCTGAAATGCGGCGCCGCCGCCTTGTTTGCGCCACAGGTAATCCTCGTAGTTTCCCGGAAAGACGTTCACCCTGCCGCCATCCACTTCGAAAATGCGGGTGGCCAGCTTGTCGATGAAATAGCGGTCGTGGGAGACGAATACGACGGTCCCCGTAAACTCCTGAAGGGCGGTCAGCAGGACGTCTTTGGCGCGCATGTCCAGGTGGTTCGTGGGCTCGTCCAACAGAAGGAAGTTCGAAGGCATCAGGAGCATGCGGGCCAGCGCATAGCGGTTCCGCTCGCCTCCCGAGAGAACCCCGATGGGCTTGAAGACGTCATCTTCGGAAAAGAGAAAACATCCCAGGATACTGCGCAACTCGGTGTTGGAGGCGCGGGGAGCCACGGTGGCCAGGTCGTCGATCAGCTTGGCGGCCGGGTCCAGTTCCTTGTACTGGTCCTGCGCGAAATAGTCGGGCTGGGCGTTGTGTCCCAAGGTGTAGGCTCCCGCGGTCACCGGTTCCACGCCGGCCAGGATCTTGATGAGAGTGGACTTCCCGGCACCGTTGACGCCCACCAGCGCGATCCGGTCGCCGCGCTCGATGAAGAAGCGGGCGCCGGAGAACACCTCGTGGTCGTCATAGCTCTTGGCCACCTCCTCGAACTCCGCGACAATCCGCCCGCTCGGCTTGGGCTGCGGGAAGCTGAAGTGAATCGTCTTTTCGTCGGGCGGGATTTCGATGCGGTCGATGCGCTCCAGTTCCTTGATCCGGCTCTGCACCTGCTTGGCCTTGGTGGCCTGGTAGCGGAACCGGTTGATGAACGCTTCCAGTTGCCGGATGCGGTCCTGCTGGTTCTCGTAGGCCGCCAGGAGTTGGGCCCGGCGCTCGGTCTTCAGCTGCTCGTACCGCGTAAATCCGCCCGTGTAACTGTGCAGCCCCTTGTTCCAGAGCTCCACGATTTTGCGGACGGTTACATCCAGAAAATAGCGGTCGTGCGATACCAGGACGAACGCGTAGGGGTAGGCGGAGAGGTAATCCTCGAGCCAGTTGCGCGCTTCCAGGTCGAGGTGATTGGTCGGTTCGTCCAGCAGCAGGAGGTTCGGTCTTTCGAGCAGCAGCTTGGCCAGGGTGATGCGCATCTGCCAGCCGCCGGAGAACTCCTCGGTGCGCCGTTTCCAATCGCGGCGCGTGAATCCCAGCCCCGATAGAACGCTTCCCACCTGCGCCTCGATCGCGTACCCGTCGCGGGCTCGAAACTCGGTTTCCACGCGGTGAAAGCGCTCGGCTACCTGGGCGTACTCCCGGCCGGCCGGATCCAGTTCGGCCATGCTGCGCGTCAGGCTCTCCTGTTCTTCTTCCAGGGCCCGCAGGCTGGCAAAGACCGTCATGCACTCCGCAAAGACCGTCCGCCCGGAAAGGGAAAGCCCCTCCTGCGGGAGGTAGCCGATGCTGACCCCCTTCTGGGTGCTGAGGCTGCCCGAGTCAAGCCCCTCAATTCCACATAAGACCTTCAGGAGAGAGGATTTACCGGTGCCATTGGCGCCTACGATACCGGCCCGCTCGTTGGGGGTGACGAGCCAGTCGACGTTTTCGAACAGGATTTTAGGACCGTACCGTTTCCCGGCCCCGGTGAGTTGAATCATGAGGAGCTAAAGCTCATTCTACCCGGCGGCGGGTATCCCATGAAAATCGCTGGGCTCCGGAAGGCGGGGCCCGACGTGCCGCGCTCCCGGAGCCCAAGACAGGGGAGAAGGAAATGCTTCTGGACACCTGTCAATTATAGAGACGTGTGCCGGGGGAATCCGGTTATAGCCAGTAACGCCATAGCCCGGTAGAGAGCACGTACGCCGAAAGGCACGCGTTCGTTACCGCGTGCGCGAGGATGCAGTCGGCCAGCTTCCCGGAACGGATGATCCACCAGTTGTAAACGATACCAGCGGCCAGGCCGACGTCCCAGTACGGTCCGTGTTCGGACGCAAACAGGATTGCCACGGCCCAGAAGGCGGAGGGCACGTATGTCCCGAACGGCACCTTCAGGAAATTCTGATTCACCAGCCAGCGCATCAGCCACCCTCGCCAGAAGAGCTCCTCCAGAATGGGCACGGCGATCACGCAACTCATCGTTCGGACGGCGACGAACGCGAGATTCGTCCGCAGTGTCACGGGGATCGAACTGCTGGCCGTCCCGGTGATCTGGTTCTCGAACAGCCAGAAATGACGGTAGTGAAACAGGAGATCCGGCGCGATCCACAAGACGAAGACCCCTAAGCCTATAAATATGCTGCGGATCGGAAAGGCCGGATGGAAATCCAGGTAGGGCCGGCTGAAAAAGACGATGGTCGCCGTGACCAGCAGCAGGCGAATCGGGTGGAGAATCGCGGGGCTTACCCCGACAATCCGTTCGACCGCCATGGCGGCGACGTAGACGACAAACGGAGCGGTAAACCCTAAAGTGGCGTTTCGGGTCGAAGACAACGTTGTTGCTATTGTATCGCCATATCGGGTTACCGGGGCCGCCGGGAGGCCGGGGGCTTGGCGTCGATGACCGGAATCAGACAGGTGCTGCTGCCGGAACTGCGCTGCGGGGCCGTACGGTCGGCCAGTTCGCGGTTCAGAGTGGCGATGAACTCCTGAATCTGCGCCTGCATTTCCCCCATCTTCTCGCGCATGTTGAGGATGATCTCAACGCCCGCGAGGTTCACCCCGAGGTCGCGCGTGAGATGGAGGATCACTTCCAACCGTTCGATATCCCCGTCGGTATATAGACGGGTGTTGCCCTCGCTGCGGGAAGGCTTGAGCAGACCCTCCCGCTCATACAGCCTCAGCGTCTGCGGATGGATTCCGTATTGCTCCGCCACGGCAGAAATCATGTAGGCCGCTCTGGATTTGGACTTTGCCATGTCGTCACATCTTAGACCACATCTCGGCCCGTGGATCCTCCGGATGTAGCTTACCGAGTTCTTTCAACAGCTCCCGGGTGCGCTCGTCACGCGGGTCGGGCGCCTCGATGGCGACCTCCACGATCTGATCTCCGCGCTGGCCGGTGCGCGCGTTCAGGACTCCCTTTTCCCGCATCCGGAAGCGCTGGCCGTTGCGGGTGCGCTGCGGAATTTTGAGCAGCGTGCGGCCGTCGATGGTCGGCACCTCGACTTTGGAGCCGAGCGCCGCTTCCCACACAGACACCGGGACTTTGATTTCGATGTCGTCGCCCTCCCTATGGAAGAACGGGTGTTCCTCCACGCGGGTAGTGATATAGAGATCGCCCGGAGGGGCGCCCATGGTCCCGGCATTTCCCTTCCCCGGAACCCGCAGCCGTGAGCCGTTGCGTGCTCCGGGCGGAATGCGAACCTCCACGGTTTCCGTCTTTGTGACGCGGCCATCGCCTCCGCAAGTGGGGCAGGCGTTGCGCAGCTTGCCGGTACCGCCGCAGCGCGGGCAGGTAAGGTTAAACCGCATGGCGCCGGCCATCTGGGTGACATTGCCCGTGCCCTTGCACTGGGGGCAGACTACTTCGCCGGTTCCCGTGGATCCGGTTCCGTGGCAGGTGCCGCAAACCTCGTAGCGGCTGATGTTCAGGCGGGCCTGCGTCCCCTTGATCGCCTGCCAGAAATCGATATCCATCACGTATTCGAGGTCGCTGCCTTTTTCCGCCTCGGCCTGGGGGGCTCCACGCACGGCCTCCGAAAAACTGAGAGAAGATGTCGCGGAACCCGCCCGCCCCTCCCGGCGCCTCCCCGGTGTGGCGTTCGCCGCGAGCCCCGCCCCCGGCCCCGCCCGCTCCCGCAAAGAAATCGGAGAAATCGAAGCCGCTGAAGTCCATGTTGGGATTGGCGCCTCGCCCCGATCCCCCTCCTGGCGCCCCGGCAAAGCCGCTTTCCGAATAGAAGCCCACCTGGTCGTACATCTGGCGCTTCTTCGGGTCGCTGAGGACGTCGTACGCCTCCTGGACGTTCTTGAAGCGCTCTTCGGCAGACTTGTCCCCCGGATTCAGGTCGGGGTGGTACTTGCGCGCCAGTTTCCGGTAGGCTTTGCGGATGTCGTCCACGGAAGCCTGGCGTTGGACCCCGAGGGTGTCATAGTAATCGTGCTTGGGGGCTGACATAAGTCGAAACTGTAAGGGCCGGGCAACCCGCCCGGCCCGCCCTGCGGTTATTTCTTGTCGTCCACGTCTACAAATTCGGCGTCAACGACATCGTCCTTGCCTTTGCCTTTGCCGCCCTCGTCGCCGGCGCCCGGGCCTCCGTCTCCGGAGGGCCCGCCGGACGGCGGCGGACCGCCGGGCTGGGACGAAGCTTTGTACATCGCCTCGGCCAGTTTGTGGCTGGACGCGGTCAGACGGTCCACCGCGGAATTGATGCGGTCCGGATCGTTCTCGGCCATGGCCTTCTTGGTCTCCTCGATGGCGGCCTCGATTTCCTTGGCCTGGTCTTCGCTCACCTTGGCGCGATGCTCCTTGAGCGTCTTCTCGACGTTGTAGACCATGGCATCGGCGCGGTTGCGAGCTTCGATGGTGTCGTGCTGCTTCCGGTCTTCGGCGGCGTGCGATTCCGCGTCGCGAGCCATCTTTTCCACCTCGTCCTTCGACAGGCCGGAGGAGGAGGTGATGGTGATCTTCTGCTCGTTGTTGGTGGCGCGGTCCTTGGCGGTGACGTTGAGGATGCCGTTGGCGTCGATATCGAACGTCACTTCGATCTGCGGAACGCCGCGCGGGGCCGGTGGAATATTGCCGAGTTGGAACACGCCCAGCAGACGGTTATCCCTGGCCATGGCGCGCTCGCCCTGGTAGACCTTGATCTCGACCGACGGCTGGTTGTCGGAAGCCGTGGAAAAGACGTCGGTCTTGCGGGTCGGAATGGTCGTGTTGCGCTCGATCAGCTTGGTGAACACGCCGCCCATCGTCTCGATTCCGAGCGAAAGCGGGGTAACGTCGAGCAGCAGAACGTCCTTGACTTCGCCGCCCAGGACGCCGCCCTGTACGGCCGCTCCCACCGCCACCACTTCGTCCGGGTTCACGCCTTTGTGCGGTTCCCGGTTGAACAGGTCGCGGACGAGGGCCTGGATTTTGGGCATACGGGTCTGGCCGCCCACCAGCACGACTTCGTGAATCTGCGCCGGGGTCAGGCCGGCATCCTGCAACGCCTGCTTGCAGGGTCCGACGGAGCGCTGCAGAAGATCGTCCACCATCTGCTCGAAGCGCGCGCGGGTCAACTTCATCTGCAAGTGCTTGGGACCGCTGGCATCGGCGGTGATGAACGGCAGGTTGATCTCGGTTTCGAGCAGCGTCGAGAGCTCCATCTTGGCCTTTTCGGCGGCCTCTTTCAGGCGCTGCAGGGCCATCTGGTCGCGGGAGAGATCGATGCCGTTCTCTTTCTTGAACTCAGCGACGATCCACTCGATAATGCGCTGGTCGATGTTGTCGCCGCCCAGGTGGGTGTCGCCATTGGTGGATTTCACTTCAACGACGCCATCACCCACTTCGAGGATGGAGATGTCGAACGTGCCGCCGCCGAAGTCGTAGACTGCGATGGTCTCATTCGTCTTTTTGTCGAGTCCGTAAGCCAGGGCGGCCGCGGTCGGTTCGTTGATGATGCGCATCACCTCGAGGCCGGCGATCTTGCCGGCGTCTTTGGTGGCCTGCCGCTGGGCGTCGTTGAAATATGCCGGGACGGTAATCACGGCCTGTGTGACCTTTTCGCCCAGGTAGGACTCGGCTGCTTCCTTCAGCTTGGTGAGGATCATGGCCGAAATCTCGGGCGGCGAATACTTCTTGCCCATGATTTCGACACGGGCGTCCCCGTTTTCGCCGCGGGCCACCTTATAGGGCACCATCTTCATTTCTTCGGTGACCTCGTCGTACCGGCGCCCCATGAACCGCTTGATGGAAAACACGGTGTTTTCCGGATTGGTGATGGCCTGGCGCTTGGCCACCTGGCCTACCAGCCGTTCGCCGGTCTTGGTGAATGCAACGACGGACGGAGTGGTCCGCGTACCTTCCTGGTTTGCGATGACCGTGGGCTGGCCCGCCTCCATGACGGCGACGACCGAGTTGGTGGTACCCAGGTCGATACCAATAATCTTTCCCATGTTGTTGAAAAGCCTCCCTCGAGAGTTCGTATAGAATGGCATTGCCGCCTGAGGGCGGCCATTTAGTACATCTCCATTATGTAACCTTAGTGTGATGTTGTCAAGTTTTCATTCGGACTTCAGAGCTGCCATTGACCCCCGCCCACCGGGGGCCGGTGCGGCCATTCTACGGTGGGGAGTCCGTTTTCTCAACTCCAACCGTCCACTTGTCATGCATTGCATATACAATGGGAGCGCGGTGTTCGACTGGGACAAGAACAATCTGCGCAAGATCAGGGCGCATCGGATCAAAGCCGAAGAAGTGGAAAGAACGCTATCGAACGAACCGATCCCGATCTATGAGCAAGAAGTTGAGGGCGAAATGCGTTACGTCTATTACGGCGAGACAGATGCGGGTCGACTGTTGGCGGTGGTGCTGGTCGAACGGGGCGAAAAGATCCGGGTCGTGACCGCGTACGACCTGGATGCCGGGCAAAAGAGGGATTACCTTGCCAGGCGGTTGCGAGGGGAATAAGCCATGAAAAAGAAATCGATCGAGATTCCAAAGTTCACGAGCGAGGCGGAAGAAGCGGACTGGTGGGCCGGCCGTCAAGGTCGGGAGTTCGTGAAGCAGAACGCCGCCGGACCGGCAAAAAAAGGGATCGCCCCGAAGGGCTCGCGCCTTGTCGGGCAACTGAACCGGACCGCCAGCGTTCAGATCGCGCTACGCTTGCCTGAACCTGATGTGGCAAAAGCGCGGGAACTGGCAACGCGGAAGGGTATTGGATACCAAACCCTTCTCAAGATGTTGGTGCATGAGGGCCTTCGCCGCGAAGCGCGAAGGGCCTGAACGGTCGGTTGTGATAACTTCGTCTATCGACCGCCAGCGAGGAGTGGTAACGGAAGTCTCGAAACGGCGGTACGCACCGCAAGCGGCCTCGGTAATCCGCAAGTGTTTGTTGGCGGACTGTCAATCCCCCGATTCGTAGAAGCTCAACATGTTGTCGCCCTGCCGTACCGATCGGGTTCGATGCAAGCGGCTTACCTCCTCCGCGAGCGCCAGGCGGATGGAGTGCTGCACGATGGTGAGCCGTGGCGGCGCCTGGGCGAGAAGGTCGAGCGCGGCGGCGTATTCCCGCTCGAGGTCGTACGGGGGGTCCAGAAACACGAGGTCCGCCGGATAGCGCGGAAGCGTCAGGAGCACCGGCCCTTTGACCACGGTCGAACGCCTCTCGAGGCCCAGGGCGTCCAGGTTCTCGCGCAGGGTCTCGATGGCGGGGCGGCTGCGCTCCAGGAAGGTCGCGTGCAACGCTCCGCGGCTCAGCGCTTCGATCCCGACCGCTCCGGTGCCGGCGTAGGCGTCCAGGAAGGTGGCGCCTTCGACCCTTCCCTGCAGGATGTCGAACAGGGTTTCGCGCAGGCGGTCGGGCGTGGGGCGCGTGGCCGCGCCAGGGAGGCTCTTCAGGCGCCGCGAACGGAACTCTCCGCCGATTACCCGCATCAGCCCACCGTCACCAGGCCGTAGCGGCGCTGCCAGTGATCGCGAATGTAGGCCACGGCGCGGCGGAGGTCCTCTTCCGATGGCGGGCGCACGACGAAGTCGACGGCCTCGCGGCGCGCCACCTCCAGGATGTCGGCGTCGCGCAGGATATTGGCCACGCGCAGGGAGGGCAGCCCGGCCTGTTTGGTCCCGAAAAACTCGCCGGGGCCGCGCAGCTTGAGATCCATCTCGGAGATATAGAAGCCGTCGGTGGATTCGACCAGCGTGCGAATGCGCTCCCGCGCCGCATCGTTCATCTTTTCGGTCACCAGGATGCAGTAGCTTTGGGCGGCGCCGCGGCCCACGCGCCCCCGCAACTGGTGCAACTGGGCCAGGCCGAAACGCTCGGCCTGTTCGATCACCATCACGGCGGCGTTCGGCACATCCACGCCGACTTCGATGACGGTGGTCGAGACCAGGATCTGGATGTGGCCGTCTTTGAAGCGCTGCATCACGGCCTCTTTCTCGTCGCCGCCCAGGCGGCCGTGCATCAGGCCGACGGCCAGGTCCGGAAAGACCTCGCGGGAGAGATGCTCGTACATCTTCTGCGCGGCCTTCATGGCCTGGGTTTCCGACTCTTCGATGACGGGGTAGACGACGTAGGCCTGGCGGCCCTCCTCGATCTGCCGCTTCATGAAGCTGTAGGCCTGCTCGACCCGGTCGGCGGTGTAGTGCCTGGTGAGGATGGGCTTCCGGCCGGGCGGAAGCTGGTCGATCACGGAGACGTCCAGGTCGCCATAGAGCGTCATGGCGAGGGTGCGCGGAATGGGAGTGGCGGTCATCACCAGCACGTCCGGATGCGTGCCCTTCTGCACCAGGCCGAGGCGCTGCAGCACGCCGAAGCGGTGCTGCTCGTCGACGATCGCGAGGCCGAGCCGCTTGAACTCCACATCCTTCTCGAGGATGGCGTGGGTGCCCACCACGACGTGCGCCAGCCCCCCGGCAACCAGCTTTTTGAGCTGCGATTTTTCGCGGCTGGTGAACGATCCGGTGAGTAGCACAGTGACGTAGCCGAGCTTCGACAGGATCTGGCGGAAGTAGAAGCCGTGCTGCGCCGCCAGGATTTCGGTCGGCGCGAGCACCGCCACCTGGTACCCGTTTTCGATGGCGATCACGGCGGCTTCGGCGGCTACAATCGTCTTGCCGCTCCCGACATCGCCCTGCAGCAGGCGGTTCATGGGGCGCGGCTCCTTCATATCGTCCGCGACCTCCTTGATCACCCGCTTCTGCGCCTCGGTGGGCTTGAAAGGCAGCATGGCCTTCACGCGCTCGCGGACGCGGTCGTTGATCTCGAAGGCGATGCCCGGCAGGGTGCGCGCTTTGCCGCGCTTGAGCGCCACGCCGCATTCCAGCCAGAAGAACTCCTCGAAGATCAGGCGCTGCTGCGCCTGCGAGCGGTAGGCGTTGAGCAGCCGCAGGTCGGAATCGGGCGGAGGAAAGTGCGCTTCGCGGATGGCGGTCCAGCGGTCGGGATACTTGAGGCGGCGGCGAATGTGCTCGGGGAGCTGGTCCTCTTCGGGAGGCAGCTCGGCGAGGACGCGGTGGGTCAGGACGCGCAGCACGCGCGTGGTGAGCTTGGAGACGGCCTCGTAGATCGGCACGATGCGGCCGGTGTGGAGCGAGGCTTCGCCGTCCTCATCGTCGCCGGAGAGAATCTCGAACTCGGGGTGCAGCATGGTGAGCTCGCCGGAGTAGCTGTCGAACTCGACTTTGCCGAACAGCGCGAGTTTGACGCCCTCGCCCAGCACGTTGGCCAGGTAACCGCCGTGAAACCATTTGCCCACCAGAATGGCGCGCGAGGAATCGGAGAAGCGGGCTTCGAACAGGCCGAGCGCCCGCCGCTTGAAGCCGGAGGCCTTGGCCGAGCGCACGTCCGCGATCACGGTGGCCATCTCGCCCGGGGCAAGCTGCGCGATGGTCTTCACGTTGCTGCGGTCTTCGTAGCGAAACGGGAAGTAGCCGAGCAGGTCTTCGACCGTCGCCAACCCCTTGGCTTCGAGCATGGCCGCACGGGCGGGGCCGACTCCTTTGACGTAGGTGAGGGGGGTTGTGAGATCCATGCGGTCTCGAACCCAGTGTACAATGCCCTACGTGAAACCGACTCTACTGGTGCTGCTGTGCGCGGCCGCTGCCTGCGCCGCGGATCTCCGGGTGGGCATCATCGGGACCGATACCTCCCACGTCCCCGCCTTCACCAAAATGCTGAACAGCGACCCCGCCGCGCCGGACCACATTGCCGGCGCGCGCGTGGTGGCGGCCTTCAAAGGCGGCAGCAAGGACATCGAGGAGAGCGCCAGCCGCGTGGACCGCTTTGCCGAGGAGATCCGCGCGCAGTACGGCGTCGAGATCGTGCCCGACATCCCCGCGCTGCTGTCGAAGGTGGACGTGGTGATGATCGAGAGCCTGGACGGGCGGCCGCACCTGGAGCAGGCCCGGATGGTGATCGCTGCCCACAAGCCGTTCTTCGTCGATAAGCCGCTGGCCTCCACGCTCGAAGACGCGCGCGAGATCGCGCGCCTGGCGAAAGAGGCCGGCGTCCCCTGGTTCAGCTCCTCCAGCCTGCGGTTCGGCGCCATCGCGACCGCGGCGAAGGTTCCCGACGCAACCGGCGTAACCACCTGGGGACCCGGACCTTACGAGCCGCACCATTACCTGGAACTCGCCTGGTACGCGATCCATCCGGTGGAGCTTCTGTTCACCCTGATGGGGCCGGGCTGCTGCCGGACGGTCACCCGCACCAGCGCCTCGGATTCCGACGTGGTGGTGGGGGTGTGGAAAGACGGGCGGATCGGCGCCGTGCGGGCGGTGCGGCCGTACAGCGATTACGGAGCCATCGTGAACCGCGGGCGGGAAACGCTGGTCAGCCATCCGAAGGCCGGCGAGGCGGTCGATTACCGGGCGCTGGTGCGTGAGATCGTGAAGTTCTTCGAGACCGGCAAGCCGCCGGTATCGAACGAAGAGACGCTCGAGATCTTCGCGTTTCTCGACGCCGCGCAAAAAAGCAAGGAACAGGGCGGCGGAGCCGTAGCGCCGCGGTGAAGAAGACCGTGCGCGCAATAGTAAACTGGTAGACTCATGTCCAAATTGATGGAGGGCAAGCTTGCCCTCATACTGGGGATCGCGAACAGGTGGAGCCTGGCCTACTCCATTGCGCAGGCCTTTTCCCGGGAGGGCGCGACCCTGGCCCTGACGTACCTGGGCGAGCGGCAGAAAGAGCCGGTGGAAGAACTTTCGAAAGGCCTCGATGTAGGGGCTATCCTGCCGTGCGATGTTACCAAGGAGGAAGAACTGGCGGCCCTCACCGAATCGCTGCGCGGGCTCGGGCGGCCGCTCGATGCGGTAGTCCACAGCCTGGCATTCGCCAACCGCGAGGATCTGTCGCGGCCGTTTCTCCAGACCGGACGATCCGGCTTCCTGATGGCGCAGGAAGTGAGCGCCTATTCGCTGGTGGCGGTGGCGCGGGCAACGGCGCCGCTTATGACCAACGGCGGGTCCTTGAGTACCCTGACGTATCTCGGATCGACCCGGGTGGTGACCAATTACAACGTCATGGGGGTGGCCAAGGCATCGCTCGAGGCCGCCATGCGCTACCTGGCGAGCGAACTGGGTGCGCAGAAGATTCGCGTTAACGCGATCTCCGCCGGCCCGGTCAAAACAGCTTCGGCGCGCGCCGTCAAAGACTTTTCCTCGATTCTCGATGTCGTCGAGACGCGCGCTCCCCTGAGGCGCAATACGGACCCCGCCGAGGTGGCCGACACGGCGGTATTCCTGGCCAGCGACCTTGGCCGCGGCGTCACCGGAAACATCCTGTTTGTCGACGCCGGAATGCAAATCCTCGGATTCTAAGCTGTTTCCAACGGTCCTCCCTGCCATAATGGTGGTTTCTTATGAGAGTGGAAGTGGTCCTCACCGAAACGGATATCGCAGAGGAGTTCGCGGAAGCAATGGAAGCACGCGACCTGCCGGAGAAGTTCTTCTTCTGGTTCCCTCGGTCGGCCGCGGCCTGGGCGGAACTCGCGCGGCATGACGAACTGTACGGCGACCTGACCGAGACATGGAACGAGATCGCCGCCGGCGCGGGGCCCCTTTCCAAGTATTTCGGGCGCCGCATGCCCGTCATCAGCATCGGCGCGGGGGATGGAGTTCGCGACCGCCTCCTGCTGGCGGCGCTCAAAGACACCGGCTGCGAGTGTTTGTACTTCCCGGTGGACGCCAGCCAGGCGATGCTCGAAGCGGCGTGCGCGGGCGCCGACGACGAAGACGTCGAGACCGTGGGCATCAAGGCCGACATCTCCAGCCCGGTGCACCTGGTTTACGCCGCGGATGCCGCCGAGCCGCCGCGTCTCTTCATCATGTCCGGCAACACCCTGGGGGCGTTCGACCCCCTGGCCGAGATCCGCTACATCGCGCAATGTTTGAAGCCGGAAGACCG
Organism: Bryobacterales bacterium; assembly: GCA_963778675.1. GTDB lineage: Bacteria > Acidobacteriota > Terriglobia > Bryobacterales > Bryobacteraceae > CAWCDJ01. The sequence continues at coordinate 780,554 of CAVZVI010000010.1, read as the reverse complement.
GCTCATCATCGACGGCGAAGTGTTCGATGAACACGAAAGCATGGAGCGGCGCAATAACCCGGCGGTTCACAAGTTTGTCTGGTCGCTGCTGGCCTCCGTGGGGATCGTTCCGGACGACGGCGAAATTCGCTTCGAATTGAAGCGCGACGAGCGGCACGCGGGCCTGCGCATGATTACACGCCATTTCCGCGCGGAACGCGACCTCTCGGCCAATGTGGCCGGGCAGAAGATTCCGGTGCAGCGCGGCGAGCGAATCGGTCTGAATTTCCAATACCTGTATACGCCCGATGCGTTCGAGTGGCTTTTGAGGGAACACGGCGGGCTGGAGATCGCCATGCGATTCGGAAATTCCGGCCAGCGCTTCATCACGGCGCTTTGCCGGAAGTAGCGGCCCGGTGAAAGGTCCGGGCCGGTACGACCGGGAACCGCCGCTCCGACGCGTGGAGCTGCGCGGCAAATCGTGGATGCTCTTGATCCGACTGTAGCCCGCAATGCGTGTGCGGACAAGACTGGAGTTAGAGGTATAAAATACCGATAACCAATGACAGGCCCCCGGTTAGTAGTCGTATACTCACCGCGACGGCCGGCCGCCGGCGCCTAGTCCAGCCGCTTCGTGGCGATCGCGCTGCCCTCTTCCCACGCGGCCAGCACGCCGCCCTCCGGCAGCGCGACCAGGGCCGGGAAGCCGCCGGATTCGGAGATCCGCTGGGGAGCCGGTGAGCCGGGCAGCAATGCCTCGATGGCTTTTCCGGCTGACCAGATGACATATTCGCCTTTGTTGTTGGCCGCGAGTGCCGGGTCCTGGCCGAGGCCCAGGTCGCGTTCGGGCCGTCCCGGCTCTGCGAGATACACGTTGTGCTCGCGGCGCCACGCGGTGACGATCTCCCCACGATGGAAGGCAATACCGCCGCCATCCATCGGGCAGGCATCCAGCTTCCAGGTGCCTTGACCCTGCTTGACGGCCACCCCGGCGGGCCTTCCGCCGCGCAGCCGCATCACGTAGAAATCGCGCGACCCATCGATCACATTGCGCCACATCACCGCGAACTCGCCGCCGCCCAGCGAGACCAGCGACGGGTGGCAGCACTGGCAGATCGTGCCGGAGGGCGATTCGTAGAGCAGCACATTCTTCGACCACGTCGCGCCGGCATCGCTGGAAAATGCGCCCCACAGGCGCTTGCCGCCGGGAATGCGGTCGTCGAGCCACGCGGCGGCTACGTGTCCTTCGCGATCCGCCGCCATGGCGTGCAGCCCTTCGCGCGCCGAAGTCGGGCGATCGTTGATCACGGCCGGCTTCGACCATGTGTGGCCGCCGTCCGTCGATCGCCAGCAGAACAGGTCGCTGCCCGTGGCCGCCGCGCTGACCAGTATGGCGTTGCCGCTGATCACCACGCGCGGTCCGCGGTGGCGGCCCAGCAGCAGTTTCGGCAGGACGGCCACTCTCTCGGGTTTTCCGAATGACCGCCCGTTGTCGCCGGAACGGGCGAACCAGATCGATTCACCGCTGCCGAACACCAGCGCCACGACGCCGTTCGCGGCGGCCAGCTGGGGCTGGCGGTTCGGCTCGGGCGGCAGCACCGGCTGAAGGTGCAGCGCAAGCAGCAGGGCAGACAGCAGCATATTTCCCAGCTTACTGGATCTTCAACTTGAGGATGGTCAGCGAGTGTTTCGGGAACGTATAGGTGAACCCATCCCCCGAGAGCGCCAGGTTCACATCACGGGTCGCCGGCCGGACCTTGTGGTCGTCGCCGAACGTGTGTGTGGCCTTGAGGTCCGGGTAATTCAGCTCCCAGATCGAGGCGGCCGGGGCGAGTTTCCCCTCCACGTTGCTGACGCGGGTTGCAATGTCGTTGTGCTCGCTGCGATTCAGCACGTTGACGGACACCTGCTTCGACGCCGGGTCATAGGTTGCCGAAACATCCAGGTACCCGAGCGCGCGGCCGCCGTCCGGCTTGTATTGCGGGGAGAAGGTCTGAACATCCAGAGACTGGCGGCCTTTCTGGCGCGCATACTCGGCGATCGGGAAGTAAATCGTCTGGAGGTACATCCCCTGCTTGTTGGTAAAGATCGGCGCGATAACGTTCACCAGTTGCGCCAGGTTGGCCATCTTCACGACCTGCGCGTGCCGGATGAACGAATTGAAAAACATTCCCATGGCGAGCGCGTCTTCGAAGTTGTATTTCTCCTCGAGGCCGGCGCGGCCGATGTCGAACTCCGAACCGCCGCGCGCGCGGTACCAGACGTTCCACTCGTCGAAGGCGATGGAGATCGGCCGCGCGTCCGGCGTGGTCACCCGGGCGGCCCGGATCTGGCCCTCCACCACCTCGATGCGGTCGTCGATATCGCGCGAGACCGCGAGGAACTTCTCGAAATTGTTGTCGCGGTTTCCGATGTAGGTGTGGAGCGAGATGTAGTCGATCTCGGTCTTGAGTCGTTCGAGCACGGTGCGGTTCCAGCCCACCCAGTCGGAGTTCGGCCCGAAGTTCGAGGAGCCGGAAGCGATCAGCTTGATGGAGCCGTCGGCGCGCCGCATGGCTTTGGCCGCTTCCAGCGCGAACTTGGCGTAATCCTCGGCGTTCTTGTGGCCGAGCTGCCACGGGCCGTCGATCTCGTTGCCAAGCCCCCAGTACTTCACGCCCCAGGGCTCCGCGCGGCCGTTCTTGCGGCGCTGCTGGGCCCAATAGGTGTTGCCGGGTTCGTTGCAGTATTCCACCCAGTGGCGGGCCTGGTCGACCGTGCCGAGCCCGGCGTTGATGCACAGGTAAGGCTCCACGCCGAGCCGCTGGCAATACTTCAGAAACTCGTCGGTGCCGAAGCGGTTCGTTTCGAGGGCGCCCCACGCATCGTCGCGGCGGGCGGGGCGCTGGTCGCGCGGGCCGATGCCGTCCTCCCAGTTGTAGCCGGAAGCGAAATTGCCGCCGGGCCAGCGCAGAATGGTGACGCCCAGGCCGCGGGCGGCCTCCATGACATCCTTGCGAAAGCCGTCGGAATCCGAGAGCGGGCTGCCCTCTTCGAAGATGCCGCCATAGATGCAGCGGCCGAGCTGTTCGGTGAAGTTGCCGAACAGGTGTGGATCGACTTCGCCGATGACGCGGTCGGTATCGATCTTGATGCGCGCGGGAGCCGGCTGTGCCTGGGCGCCCGCGGCAAAGCACGCGAGAACGATTGCGGAAGAGAGTCGGATACGCATCGCGATCATTGTCCTACGGAAGCGGGTCGCCTGGTGGCCTCACCGCTTCCAGCGACTAGCGGCTTTGGTGGAGGCCGCCGGGCCCGGCAAGTCTCATCATCGGGCGTTATACGGCCAAGTGGCAAGAAGCAGTTTCCGATATCGCCACTGTAATGTTTTCAACGTCACGCGGTCGCGGATGTCGACTTCCGGGTGGCACGTTATTCCGACCGAAGGCTCCAGATGCCGGCTTCCCATCTATCCGTTTATGGCTCTCGACGTGTCTGAGGCGTACCAAGTAAAATACTGAAACATGTTGTTGGTGGCCCTGGCCGAGCGCGCGCATCCAATCACCGTCGCGGTGCTAAGGGGTGAGCGCGACCGCGCCGGCTCTACCACTCTCGGCAGGTCACTCCTGCCGCAGCGCCTCTACGGGATCGATCCGCGCGGCGTGCCGCGCCGGCAGGTAAGTCGCGACGAGTGCCACCAGCCCGAGCGCAACCGCAGCTCCACCAAACGTCGCAGGATCGGTGCTCGTGACGCCGTAGAGGAGTGAGCGCAGCGTCCGTGTAACCGCGAATGCCATGCCGAGTCCGATGATCAGGCCGATCCCGACGAGCACCATGGTCTCGCTCAACAGGAGAGTGATTACGTCGACCCCGCGGGCGCCCACGGCGAGGCGGATGCCCAGTTCGCGCGTCCGCTGCGAGACGGCGTATGCGGTCATGCCCGAGATGCCGATGACACCCAGAATGAGCGCGAGGCTCGCGAAGAGGGTTATGAGCGCCGTAACGAGACGAAGACTCGCGTAGCGCTGCTGAATGGTGGCGTCATAGGTGGAGATGCTCGCGATCGGTTGGGTCGGATCTTCGGCGCGCACCACCCCACGCAGCGCCGGTACGACGCGCAGTGGATGCATCGAGCGCACCATGATCCACATTTCTTCGTGGCCCCTATCCTCCCCAGAGTTCGCGGCGGGGAGGTAAATGGCGGGCCCCCCCTTCCGCTCGAGCGATTCGCTGCGCACGTCGCCCACGACGCCGACGACTGTGGCATCGCCATTTCGCCCCATCCCGCCCTGGCCGATTGGGTTCCTGTCCGGCCACAGCTCGCGCACCAGGGCTTGGCTCACCACGCAAACTCTCTTTGATCCCTCGCGGTCATCGGCGGTGATCGCGCGCCCCTGGAGAATGGGGATGCGCATGGTGGAGAAAAAGTCAGGCCCCACCTCGAACGCGGTGAGCCTGAGGAACTGGTCTGGATGATCGGGCCGGATGTGCCGCGGATTCATGGCCGGCGTGTTGACCAGGCCAGAGAGCGGAGGTGCGTTCACGTAAGTGATTGCACCGACCCCCGGCTGCGTCTTCAGCCGCTGGACCACATCATCGAAAAAGGTGATCTGCTGGCTCGCGGTGGAGTGCCGCCCCGGCGTGAGGCGAATCCGCGCGGCCAGCAGGCCCTGCGGGTCGAAGCCGGGATTTACGCCATTCAGGCCAATAAAACTGCGCACAAGGAGCGCCGCGCCCACGAGCAACACCAGTGCCAGCGCCACCTCACTCACCACGAGCACGTCGCGCGCGCGGCGCCGCGTCTGTCCGGCGGTGCCACCGGCGCCGTCATGTAAGGACTGCTCGAGGTCTGGTGCCGACGCGCGGAGCGCCGGGACGACGCCGAAGCCGAGACCCGTGATCACCGCGAGCAGGATCGTGAACCCGAGGACCGTCCCGTCGATACCGACGGCGTAGGTATGCTGCAGCCGCGCGACGAGGAGATGGAACCCGATGGCGGCGAGCGCGAGCCCCACCAGGGCTGCGCCAAGCGCGAGGAGCACGCTCTCGACCAGGAGTTGGCGAACGATCGCACAGCGTCCCGCACCGATCGCGCGGCGCACCGCGAACTCCTTCTCGCGAGTGTTCGCTCGCGCAATCAGGAGGTTCGCCGCGTTGACGCATGCGATGAGCAGCACCAGCGCCACCGCGCCAAGCAGAACCAGGAGCGACTGCCGAGCATCCCCCACGATCTGATCGCGCAGCAGGTTCGCCGTGAGGGTCTCCCCCGTCCCGAACTTTGAGGTCGGCTGGTCGGAAGCGGAAATGCGCTTCCCAAGGAGATCCAGGTCGCCGCGCAACTTCTCGAGTGAAGCGTCCGGCGCAAGGCGCCCGACGGTCGAGAAGGCGCGGTACGTCCGCATCTCGGCTATTGCGGGCGTCCCGCCCAGCGCCCAGCCGATCGGGATCCACACATCGGTTTTGGCATCGGGGAACGCGAAGCTGGCGGGCATGACCCCGATGATGGTGAAGCTCTTCCCGTCGAGGGACATCGTGCGGCCGAGCACGCTCTTGTCGTCGCGGAAGTTCGAGATCCAGAGCGCGTAGGAGATGACCGCGATCGGATCGTGCATCCGGCTCGTGCTGAAGGTGCTCCCTATGAACGGTGAGACGCAAAGGACGGAGAAGAGGCCCGCCGTGGTCCGCGTCACCTGGAGCTCGCGGGGTTGGCCGGTGTTCGTGAGGTTGTAGCGGTCGTTTGAATAGGCGGCGATGCCCGCGACGGCGTCGGTGAGCTTCCCGATATCCTCGTAATCCGGATACGAAAGGGCCATCGACGATCCGGGGCTCGTCCCCGGCGGGCCACTTACGTTCGATGTGATGGTGACGAGCCGGTCGGCATCGCGGTACGGGAGCGGGCGCAACAGGACTCCATTCACCACGCTGAAAATGGCGGTGTTGGCGCCGATGCCGAGCGCCAGCGTGAGCACGGTGACCGCGGCGAAGCCCGGATTGCGACGCACCGCGCGGAGCGCGTAGCGAGCGTCCCGCCTAAGTGTCTCCACCCAATTCCATACCCACATCTCCTGGCTGCTTTCCTGCGCCAGGGTCACATTGCCGAAGCTGCGCAGCGCGGCGTAGTGCGCCTCCTCGGGCGTCATGCCGGCTTCCACGTTCTCCTGCTCTTCCATCAGGAGATGAGCGCGCATCTCTTCTGCCAGATCAACCCCCGGCTTCGGCTGACGAAACAAGGCACTGAATTTGGCAAGCTGCCGATGCCAGCTCATTGGCCCTCCTCCAATTCAGCCGGCTGCAGAACGCCGGTAATGGCACGCACAAAGCGCTCCCAACGCGAGGTTTCCGACGCTAATTGCCGCCGTCCCGCGGCGGTCAAGCGGTAGTACTTGGCCCGCTGTTTGTTTTTGGAAACACCCCACTCGCCGGTGATCCAGCCTTCCTGCTGCAGGCGTTGGAGTGCGGGGTAGAGCGACCCGTGTTCGACCTTGAGCATCTCTGACGACAGGCGCTCAATGGACGTGGCAATGCCATGTCCGTGCGTAGGGCCCCAGCACAGGGTGCGCAGAATCAACATATCGAGCGAACCGTAAACAAGCTCGATTCGGTTTCCCGATTTGTGCTGCGTCATGCTGGCAGCCAATCTACCACGTACGGTGGTAGATTGGCTACCCGCTTGTCGCTTCGTCGTGACTTTCTCGATGTGAAGAACGAAAAAACGCCTGGGGTTACCGGAAACTGAGCAAATCCATTTGGCTGTAACGTCCCCGTTCCGGTGATTGGCAGGTGTCCGGCCCCACCCGCGATTCCCGCCGCGCGATTGGCCCTTGTCCGCCGCCGCCGGCCGACGCCCCGTCCACGATCGTATCTCTGGCCGATCAGTTTGCGATGCCGAGCGAGGAAAGTCCCCCCCGTGTCATGATGGCGCCTTCACCTTGTGAAGTAATCACATCACTTCGACCACGGCGGCACGACCCCATTCACCCGTGCATACGCGATCATCTGCCCCAAGTGCTCATTCGCATGGGCCAGCGCTCGCAGCAGCACCCCTTCGCACGTCGCGTCGTGGCCCAGGAACTTTACCATTTTCTGCTGATCGATCTTCGGATAATTCTCCTGCACCGCTTCGAACGACGCCTTGAGCCATCGCACCACGTCCGCCTTCGCGGTCACACTCTTCTCCGGATTCTTCGGAAGATCCTCGCCGGCCTTCACACCCATCGATCGCAGAAAAAAGTAATTCCCCGACGCCGCATGCATCAGAACCTCGCTCACGCTGCGCACGCCCGGCCCCGGACGCCATCCGTACTTCTCCGCCGGTATCGCCTCGGCCAGCGTGATCATCTGCCGCCCGGCCATCTTGAATTCCAGCGCCTATCCGGCGCCCGCATCCGTGGTCGAATCCTGGGCGGCCGCCAGCCCCGCAATCGCGCCCATTATCAGTAATAAGTTCGTCATCCGCATCTGCACGCGATCTTATCATCTTGGAGAATCCCGCCAGGGAAGCCAAAAACTGCGCTGGCATGGCGGACCATCTCTCGGAGCGGCGCGATCGCGCGGTCTCAACCGCCGCCGTGATTGCATCCCCGCCGGGGAACTACCGATGCAATGGGAATTCGGGCGGCAAAGCTGCCTGCAGATGGATTTGCTCTCCGGTAATGGGGTGGTGAAATCTCAGAAACTGGGCGTGCAGGAAATATCCTCCATCGCCGGGGAGGCCGGCGAGATTATCGAGAGGCTGGCCGCCGAAGCCGTACACAGGATCGCCGAACAGGGGATGGCCGATGGATGCCAGATGGATTCGGATTTGGTGAGGGCGGCCCGAATAGAGGCTCACCTCAAACGTTGTCGTGCCGTTGCCGCGTGAGATCACCTTTGCAAATGACTTTGACGGTTTGCCGGTTGGGCTGGCGGCCCACACGGAACCGATGCGCGGGTGTGGTACGAGGCCGATGGGCGTGAGAATCTCGTAGATGTCGTGCCGCGCAATGTCTTGAGCCAGCGCCCGGTAGAGCTTTTGAATCCTCGGCGTATTCCAGTTTGCCGATAGATTCGAAGCCGCCCGCGAGGTTTTGGCAAAGAGAACGATGCCGCTGGTGGCTCGGCCCAACCGGTGGACAGGGTTTGCGCCGGGGATTTGCTTTTGCACCAGGCGGAGCAGGGTATTCTCCACGAAGCCGCCGCCGGGGATGGTGGGCAGCCCGCTGGGTTTGTTGACGGCCAACAGATGCGCGTCTTCAAACAGGACTTCGAAGTGCTGAGGGGAGTCTGGTTCCCTCCAGGGTGGACGGTTCCAGACGAGGATTTGGCCTGAAACGATCGATTCGCTTCCGGTGGCGGGGATACCGTCGAGGGTGACTTCGCCGTTGTTCAGGTTTTGTTGCCAGGCTTCCAGTGTTGAGTGGGTATAAAGGCTTGCCAGGTGGGACAGCAGGGTTTGTCCATGGCATTGTCTGCTGATGACTGTGGTGTAGGCATAGCCCCGGTTGAGCACGTAGTTCGAGTGTAAGCTATGACACTTGCCGCGTGGCGCCCGGAAGCGTTCGTGCGATCCAATCGGCGTGAGCTAGCCCGGCCTGGCTCAGGGCATTCGAGTTGCTGGGTTGTCGCCAAGACTGATCTTGGCGGCGAGAGGGTTCGATCAGATCGAGACGCCCGCGTCCCGTGCGATCCGAAGGGCGAGGCCGGGCTTCAAATTCTTGCTCCTGTGTACGGGAATCGAGATGACTCTGCGCCGCCCGGTTTGGAATAGATGTGATGACTGCCGCTAATGCGTTTCAACGACCACCCGTTTGCTTCGATCAACCGGCACACATCTCCGGCCCGGTGATCGATTTCAAACGGCCACATTCAGAATCTGAATCTTCGAGTCCGGTGCCCGTCTCTCTTCGCGCAGGACTGCAAGCACGCCGGAAATGGCCTCGCGGATGTTGTGCTTGAGTTCGTCCACAATTTCCCCTTGCGAGTAGCAGCCTGGAAGTGCTGGGACCTCCGCCCAAAATCCGCCCTCCGGATCTTCGTGGATGACGGCAGCGTAGCTCTGCGCGCCTTGATTTTCGCACAAAAACGCGTGCGCGGGTCCAGTTCGAAGACCGCGGATCTCTAGATGACTATATCGTCCCCGTCCCGGACTTTGGCCCCTTATGCCTTCGATCCAGTTCCTGAGCGAATAGGCCCTCCCAGTCCCACCGCGTTTGCCTATTCTCCCCGGGCGCGCCGACGGTTGCGTAAGCACCACGGACAGAGCAACGTGTAGGAGTTCTTCAAGAACAATCACAAGCCGGTCGGATCATTTAACGAACTCTGGCGAGATTTTTCATGATCTCCGGCAAGGAGCCCCCGTTTGACCTTGGTTCGCAACACAGGCGTTTTCATCTACTCTGTCAATCTACAATCCACCCTGCCCGGTCATCTTCCCGCGCGGGCGAGCACCTGGCGGATCGCGGCGGTAACCAGCGGGTCCGCGGGAAACGGCGAATGATCGTTGCACTCCGGCAGAACGATCAGCCCCTTGGCCCGGAAGCGCGCGGCCGGCGCGTTGCCGCCGAGCGCGAGGATGGCCGCCTGTTTGCCGAAGGCAATCGCCTGTACCGGATAGGCCGGGGGCGATTCGTTGCGCCGCTGGAGTCCGTGCGAAGGCTCCACCACCTGGAACGCAGCGCGTATCGGGGCCCGCACCCGTTCGCCTCCCGAGCAGCCGGCCGGTGCGACCGGAAAGAAGACTGCCCGGCACTCTCCCTCTTCCGAAGTAATCGAAAAAATGGAGCCGTCGAAGAACACGCGAGCCGGCGAGAGATCGCCCAGCGCGGCCGCGATGGCGGTTATGGCGTCGCCGGGAGCCGGATCTCCAGACGCTGTGGAGTGCAGCAGAATCCCGGCGCGATTGAGCGGATAGCTTTTCAGCAGTTGGGCGGCGATGCGGTCGGCCACGGCCAGCGTAATGGTGAAGCCGGCATCGGCGATGATGGCGCGGTTGCCCTGGCGATCCTCCAGGACCACCGCTCTCACGCGGCCGGCTTCGGAAGTCCCTACGCGGTAGTCCGGCGAGGCAGCTGCCAGCAGGCCGCCGCTAATAGCGATACAGCCAGCGAGCCTTCTCCAGCACTTTGTCCACATTGGGCAGAAAAGCCTCTTCGAGCGGAGGGCTGAAGGGCACCGGGGTGTCCGGCGCGGTAACGCGCACCACCGGGCCGTCGAGGTACTCGAAAACGCTCTCCGTGATGCTGATCGCCAGTTCGCCGGCCATTCCCGCGGTGCGTGTGTCTTCGTGCAGCAGCAGCACCTTGGAGGTCTTCTTGACGCTCTCGCAGACCGTCTCGCGGTCGAGCGGCAGGAGCGTCCGCAGATCCACCACTTCGACGGACGCGCCCTCTTCCGCCAGTCGATCGGCGGCCTCGATCGCCACCCACACCATGGCGCCGTAAGTCACGATGGTCAGGTCGCGGCCTTCGCGAACCACCTTGGCCTTGCCGATGGGCACGGTGTACTCCCCGGCCGGCAGGTCTTCCTTGATGCGCCGGTACAGGCCCTTGTGCTCGAAAAAGAGCACCGGGTCGTTGTCGCGGATCGACGATTTGATCAGCCCCTTGGCGTCGTAGGCGGTCGAGGGAGCGACCACTTTCAGACCGGGGGTCTTGACGAACCACATCTCCGGATTCTGCGAATGAAACGGCCCGCCGTGGATGCCGCCGCCGGAGGGGGCGCGAATTACAATCGGAACCGGCGCTTCCCAGCGGTACCGGCACTTAGCGGCGAAATTGACGATCTGGTCGAAGCCGCAGGAGATGAAGTCGGAGAACTGCATTTCCGCCACCGGGCGCAGGCCCAGGAACGACGCGCCAATGGCAGCGCCCACAATGGCGGCCTCCGAAATCGGAGTGTCCACCACGCGCTTCCCGCCGAAATGCTCGATGAATCCCGCGGTCACCTTGAAGGCGCCGCCGTAGACTCCGATATCTTCTCCCAGAAGGAAGACGTTCGGGTCGCGCTCCATCTCTTCCCAGAGACCTTCTCGGATTGCTTCCAGGTAAGTGGTGGGCATCGGTCAGAGATTCTCGTAAACGCCGTCGAGCAGCGTGGCGGGGTCGGGATACGGACTCTTTTCGGCCCAGGCGACGGCTTCGTCCACTTCCTTGCGGATGCCGGCGTGTACCGCGTCGATGGCCTCCTGGCCGGCCCACCCCTTGGCGATCATTTTGGCTTCCAGGCGCTTGATGGGGTCCTGCTTCTCCCACTCGTCGAACAGTTCCTTGGGGACGTAGTGAGCGGCATCGTGCGCCGAATGCCCGGTCATGCGGAAAGTCTTGCACTCCAGCAGGTAAGGACCTTTGGCCGCGCGGGCGTGGGCCAGGGCGCGGCGCGTGGCGGCGTGGACCGCCAGGACGTCGTTGCCGTCCACAATCTCGGCCGGCATGTTGTACGCGGCGGCTTTATCGGCGACGTTGGCGCAGGCCATCTGGCCGGATAAGGGGGTCGAATAGGCGTACTGGTTGTTGTTGCAGATGAAGATCACGGGCAGCTTCTGGACCGTCGCCATGTTCACTCCCTCGTGCCAGTCGCCGCGACTGGTAGAGCCGTCGCCGAAGTACGAAAACGCGACGCCGTCCTTACCCAGATAGCGCAGCGCCATCGCCACCCCGGCGGCCACCGGAACGGTAGCAGCCAGCGCGCTGATGATCGAGACGATCCCGCGGCTGAGGTCGCCCATGTGCATGTTGCCGTCGCGTCCGCGCGTCGGGCCGTCCATTCGCCCCATGTACTGAGCGAAGATCCGGTTTAACGGCACGCCCCGGATAAAAAGGACCGCCATGTCGCGGTGCGAAGGCAGCATCACATCGTCGGGGCCGGAAAGCAGCGCCGTCCCGACCGGGATCGCCTCCTGCCCGCGGCCTACGTAGACTCCGCCCAGGATCTTTCCCTGGCGATACAGCTTGCGCTCGATGCGGTCTTCCACCTCGCGCATCAGTGCCATGTAGTACAGACACTTCCGCGCCAGTTCAGCCTGTTCGCCCGAGTTCTTCTTTTTGTGCGGAGTCGTAGCTTGAGCCGCGCCCATGAGGATCCCCTCGCCAGCGTAACGGTAAGGTGTAGTATAACGCCTTTCTGCAGACTGGGATGCAGCAAGCGGCCATTTATGCGTGCGCCGGTATCCAAAGCCGGATTCGCCGGCCTGTTCTGTTCGCGCTCCCTTTCCGGCCCGGTCAGCTCATCTGCTGGAGATACTGCGTCACGGCCTCCCGCAATAATGCGGAGACCAGTTGATTCGGCTCGCCGGCGATCTTCCGGCGTGCGGATTCCCGGATCAGGCGCTCATACAAATCCGGGGGAAGCGTAACGGTGACTTTGCGGAAGCCGCCCTTTTCGCCATGCGGCGGGTTGGCATCGTAGATAGATTCTCTCATTAGCGCTTATCTCAGGGGGAGAAATTCTTCTTCCATCTCTGTACCCTCCGCTCCTGTCAGTCCCCGGTAGGCGATCTTGATCAGAGGCGGAGCGACTAGCGTGGTGGCCACCGACATGAACACGACGACTCCGTAGCTGGATTGCGACAGAATCCCGAAACCGAGGCCGATCTGGGCGACCACCATCCCCACTTCGCCCCTCGGAATCATCCCCACACCTACTCGCAGCGCTTCTTTCTTTCCCAGGCCGGCCGCACCTAGCCCGCACCCGATGAACTTCGAAATCACGGCCAGCGCCAGAATCGCCAGCGCCAAAAAAGCGGTCGAAGGATGGGCAAACGCCGAAAGATCGACGTGCAGCCCGACCCCCACCAGGAAGAACGGCACCAGCAGTTCGGTGACGCCGTGCGCCAGGTCGCGCTCCCGCTGCCCGCTGCTTTCGCCCAGCGCGAGGCCCGCCAGAAACGCACCCACGATGGCCGCGACACCCGTATAGACTGCCAGCAGCGCCAGCGCGAAAAGCAGGCTGATCGCCAGCACGAATCGCGATTCCGCCACCCGCAGCTTGGTATCGACGTGAGGCACCACGCGCTTCATCGTGTGGGTCCCCCACTTGGCCACGATCACCGTGAACGCCACCGCGCTGAGGGCGGTGAGCGAGAGTTCGATCAGGTCCAGCTTGCCGTGCGCCAGGCTGCTGACCACGGCCAGCACCAGCAACCCGAGCACGTCGTCGATCACCGCCGCCGCCAGGATGATCTGGCTCGAGATCTCGTGCAGCAAGCCCTTCGACGAGAGCACCTGCGCCGTGATCCCGACGCTGGTTGCCACCATCGCCGCGCCGACAAAGATCGACTCGTGAGACCCGGCGCCCCACAGCAGCATCAGGCCGGTTCCCATCACAAAAGGTACGAGCACACCGGAGCAGGCCACCAGGGTCGCCGTCCCGCCGACCTTCAGCAACTCGGACGACTTCACCTCCAGCCCGACCCGGAACAAAAGAAACATGGCCCCGAGATCCGAGAGCGCGCTCAGGAATTCGTTCGGTGCGAGCCACCCGAGGACACTGGGACCGATCAACACCCCCGCCAGAATCTCCCCGACGATGCCCGGCTGCCCTACGCGTTCCGCCAGCTCCGCCATGAGCTTGGCGGAAACGAACACCAGCAGCATGGAGAGCGGAATCTTGGCGGCTCCTCCGGACCCGAAGAAGACCAGAAGCGATGGCGAAACCGTGAATGGCATGGGGACCCGGCTACATGGCGCGCGACGTCCGTCTCATGAAAAGCGCCGCCCCGCCCAGCCCGGCCAGCACAGCCAGGGGAGGTGCGCCGTTGGTCAACAGAAAGTAAGACGCCAGGATTGCGGCGCCCGCGAAATAGCTCCATTTCCAGATCATCATTTCCAATACACCGCCAGGCAGAGAATCATCGTCATGGCCGCCAGCCAGAGGGCCGGCGTCGTTAAGGGTTTGGTCCACTCCGGCTTTTGCGTCCCTTCGCGCATCAGCCTGCGAATTTCGAGCAACTGCTTGTGCGCGAGAGAGATCTCCCAGGCATTGCCGGCCAGGTCGGAGGCCTTGAGGGTCTCCTCCTCGGCACGGACCAGGGCCCTCAGCCGGTAGTGCAGCTCCGCATACTTGAGCTGTGCAAAGAAGTTATCCGGCTCCAGTTGGACCGCCACCTCGAGCGCGTCCATGGACTTGTACACGTCGAAATTCATGGCGTGCGCCATGCCGAGGCATGTCCGCAGATCCGCTGAGCGCGGGTTCTGCTCGCATGCCTCTTCCAGGGACCGGATGTATTCCCTCAGTTTGGCCGGCGAGACCGTGTGAGGGTCTCGCCAGGGAACCGGGGGCAGCCGCATAGGCGCGGCCTGCGCGAGCTCGGCGTTGGCTGGAATCAGTTCGGCGTTCATGTTACTGAGCACCAGCCGGACGCGCCTTCAGTTCGAACTCGGGGTAGCCGAGCTGACCCATTTCGGGCAGGTCCAGACCTTCCAGCTCTGCCTTGGCGGAAACGCGCTGGCCGACCAGCTTGTCGACCACCATGTTCACGACAAAGCTGAAGCAGAAAACGAAGCCGATCAGCGTCACGACGCCGATCAACTGCGCCACCAACTGGCTGGCATCGCCGTAGAACAGGCCGGTGACCGAACCGTTGACGCCGTTCCATGATCCGCCGTAATTGCTTTTGCCGTCGGCGAACAGTCCCACCGAGATGACGCCCCAGAGGCCGTTGGTGCCGTGCACCGAAATCGCGCCCACCGGATCGTCCACTTTCATCACGCGATCGACGAACTCGACCGAGAGGCACACCAGCACGCCGGCAATCAGCCCGATGATGGTGGCCCCGACCGTGTTCACGAAGCCCGAAGGCGCCGTGATCGCGACCAGTCCGGCCAGCAGTCCGTTGCCTGACATGGAGGCGTCCGGCTTGCCGTATCGCATCCACATGTAGAACATGGCGCCGAAGCCGCCGGCCATGCCGGCCAGCATCGTGTTCACCGCGATCGATCCGATGCGCAGGCTGCCGTTGCCCGAAGCGCCCAGCGTGGAGCCGGGATTGAAGCCGAACCACCCGAACGCCAGGATGAAGCAGCCGGTCAGCACGAGCACAATGTCGTGCCCGATGATGGCGTTGGGTTTGCCCGTCCGGGTGTACTTGCCGAGACGAGGCCCGATGATGATGGATAGCGCCAGGGCCGACAGCCCGCCTACGGCGTGTACCACTCCCGAGCCGGCGAAGTCGCAGTAGCCCTTGCCGAGTCCGAAATTGGCTCCCAGGTTGGCCAGCCAGCCGCCGCCCCAAGCCCAGTTGGCGAACAGGGGATAAGTGAACGCGCCCATGATGAACGACGAAACCAGGAACGCGGCGTACTTCCAGCGTTCGGCCGCGGAACCGGTGACGATCGTCAGCGCGGTGTCCATGAACACCATCTGGAACAGGAAGACCACCATGACGCCGACGTCATACGTGCCGCCCTGCGTCAGGAACAGTCCGTGCTGGCCGAAGAGGCCGAAGGGCTTGCCGAATAGCGTCATCGTCCACTCCTGGCTGAGTGGATTGACGCCGCCCAGGTTGCCCAAGCCTCCGACGCCTCCCATTTGTATGGTGAATCCGATGAGCCAGTAGGCGAGCATTCCGATGCCGTACACCATGAAGTTCATCATCATGGTGTGGTTGGCGTTTTTGGCGCGGCAAAGTCCGGTCTCCACCACCGCGAACCCGGCTTGCATGAACATCACGAGGAAGCCGGTGACCAGCGTCCAGGTAAAGTTGATCGCGATTTTGTTTTGTCCGACCTGGTTGATCACGTCCCCGATAGTCAGGCCGGTTTTCGCGTCGCCTACGGGGACATCCGCAACCGTGCCGGTCATAGTGCCGGCGGGGTCGCCCTGGGCGCGCGCTTCGGGTTTAGGCGCCTCCACGTTCTTGACGTCGTTCGTAGTGATCGCCGCGGCGGCGGGTGCGGCCGCCGGAGCTTGCGCGAGTGCCAGCCCGGCCGCCAGAAAGATTGTCGTTACGAGCAAAGTGGATCGCTTCACGAAGCTATTTCCTCCAGATCGCATTTTTCATATAAGCGGGGTTGAGCAGGCCGATAATTCCGAAGAGGCAAAGCGCCAACCCCACCAGCACCATGGTCATGCGGCCGCCCACGCTCGATGCCATGGACAGGCTCAGCACGCTGATGATGAAGCCGAGAAACGTAACTGCTAGTCCGATAATCGCCATATCTTCTCCTGTTCCTATTCCTCGGAGTGCTCCCAGGGCTTGCACTTGGCGAAAATTGCCATGGATACTCCCAACACGATGAATCCTGCCGCCAGCGCGATCACACTGATGTCCGCCGCCAAACCCACGGCGATCAGGACAAATGCCACCAGAAAGAGTGCAACGGCTTGCGCCTGTGTCTTATTCGCTCCCATGTTTGATCTCCTGTCTTAAAGTTCCCCCAGCCGCTTGGGGCGGCCACCCTTATAGCGCCGCCTCGCCCCGCTCGTCATTGCGAATGCGGATGGCTTCGGCAATGTCGTACGAAAAGACCTTGCCGTCGCCGATCTTGCCGGTGCGGGCGGCGTCCGTCAGCACTTTGATGACCTCCGGATAGCGCTGCGCGGAGACCACGATCTCCAGCTTGACTTTGGGCAGCAGGTCCACGTTGTACTCCTGCCCGCGGTAGGTTTCGGTATGTCCCTTCTGCCGCCCGTGGCCGCGCACATCGGAGATGGTCATGCCATCGATTCCAATCGCCTGCAGCGCTTCCTTCACGGCTTCCAGCTTGAAGGGCTGTATGATCGCCTCGATTTTCTTCATCGGTTTTTTACCGTCCTGTGACTTGCTGCATTTCCACGGCAGAACGGACAGGTATCGCCCGCGCTGCGGCTGTAGTTGAGATGGATCGTTTACCCAGCGTGCCGCGAGTTCGTGGCACGATCACGACGGAGTGAGTGCAAGATGGGCCGTACCACAAGGTGCGGCTCCCGAATGCTGCTATTCTCCGTCAAGCCGGCCGGAGTATCAAACGGAACATTTTTATTTACGATATCGGAAATTCTTATCGGCACCCGTTGCTCCGTGATCCCCGCGGCCGGCCCGCAAGCTACTTCTTTGGACCGAAGAAAGCCACCATCCCGAGCAGCACGGTCGGCTGGCTCCGGGAGGTCGACCCGTTCTGCCCCTCGAAATATGAAACGTTCGACCAGTCGTTGCGGAACTCCAGGCGGCTCAACAGCCAGCCGGTCAGCTTGTACTCGCCGGTCAGCGTGAACTCCTTCAGTTGCTGAGCCGTACCAGTGGCGAATCCGTCCATATCGTCGAAGAACTCCAGGCGCGTTGCCAGCGCCGTCTTGGGAGTCAACTGGAAGTGCGCCGCGCCCGCGATGCCGGTCCACTGCGCAGCCCCGGAGGCGCCGGCATACTTGTCGCGACCATAGTCGAAGTTGATGTAGTAGCTGATCTTGTCGGTCGGGTTGACGGCAACGGTGGTGTCGTAAAGATTGCGCCAGCCGTCGTTGGTGTGGGCCTTCTCCGGACCCACGTAGTACACGTTGGTCCACGTCACCTTCTTCCAGGCGTAAGCGCCGTTGAGGCCGATGGTCTTGCCGCTGTTGTTGTCGTAGACGTCGTTCCAGCCCTGCACCAACTGCACGCCGCCGGTGAAGTGTTGACCGATGGGGAATGAGGCGCGCACGCCGAAATGGTAGTACGGAATCGCCAGGGCGAACAGCAGCGACCGGGAGTAGTTCCAATCCTGGTTGGTCGGAATCACTTCGGCGCCCGCCGCCGTCCAGAACTTGCCGGCATCGATTTCGAGGCCGTGCCACGATTTCGGCTTCAGGCTGACGTACGCCTGCTGGATATAGTCGAGATCGTCGGGGGCACGGTCGGAACCCCCGACAATGCGAAACTGCTGCCCGAACCCGGCGTCCAGGTGGAAGCCCACCGGGCCCGGCGCGTGATCGATCGTGATCATCGCGGAGCTCAGGTGCGCGGTGTCGGAGCGGACATCGAAGTTCCGCAGCCCGTTGAACCCGGAGTCGGGGTGATTGAAGTTTGCGTCTACGTAGCCGTCAAAAAGGAAGCTGAAATCGGTGCCCCATTGCGTGAACGGCGAGGTGGGCGTTGCGGCCGCCGGCGCCGGGGCAGGCGCGGGGGCCGGTGCGGGCGTGCCGGTTGTCGTCGCCGGTGTCTGCGCGTAGGCCGTGGCCAGGATCAGCGACGCGCCGATGAACAATCGAGTGCTGAACTGATTCATGAAAGAATCCTCCTACCGGAAGTAATGTGAACAGTACTTTAGCGTCGGAGCTAAGCGCTGGCTAACTGACAGGGGTGGCCGGATAATGTTACGGTTTGATCCACTCTATCCCTTCCAAATCCGAAATGCGAATAGATAATTTCTATCTTCGGCATAGCCGTAGCCCGGCACCCCCCGGGCGGAGGTGGGCGGTGTCTACCGGGGGGGCGAACTCCCGGCTGTAACACAGTTTCTCCTTGTCTACCCTGGGCATTTGAAGGACACTGAGGGTTAAGGAGAGGCAACGCGTTGGAAAGAAATGGTCGAAAAGGCTCCCTCGTGATGGAGCCCACGGAGCGCTGGACGCCGCAGGTGGCCAGCGACCTGTACGATGTCGCGAGCTGGGGGAAGGGCTACTTCTCGGTCGGGGAAAACGGCCACGTCCGGGTACATCCCGAAAAAGAGCCGGCCCGATCCATCGATCTGAAGGAACTCGTCGATACACTCGTCCTGCGCGGCATTAACCTCCCTATCCTCATTCGTTTTGCCGATATCCTCAAGCACCGGCTGGGGGAGTTGCACAGCGCCTTCGCCACCGCGATCGCGGAACATCGCTACCAGGCGGATTACTGCTGCGTGTATCCCATTAAGGTGAACCAGCAGCGCCAGGTGGTCGAAGAGGTTCTGGAGTTCGGCCGCCCGTACCACTTCGGGCTGGAGGCCGGCTCGAAACCCGAGCTGATGGCGGTCATGGCCATGGCGGATAACGACACCCCGATCATCTGCAACGGCTTCAAAGATGACGAGTACATCGAGATGGCCATGCTGGCGCAGAAGGTCGGGCGCAAGATCATCCCGGTGGTGGAAAAGTACACCGAGCTGGGGCTGATCCTCAAATACAGCCAGAAGGTCGGCGTCCGGCCGACCATCGGCCTGCGCGTGAAGCTCGCGAGCCGCGGCTCGGGCCGCTGGAAGTCGTCCGGCGGATACCGCTCGAAATTCGGCCTTTCGGCCACCGAAGCCATGCGCGCCCTGCAGGAGCTCAAAGACCTGGGCATGGCCGACTGCCTCAACCTGCTCCATTTCCACCTGGGCAGCCAGATCACCAACATCCGCCAGATCAAGGGCGCCGTAAACGAAGCGGTGCGGGTTTATGTGGACCTGGCGCGCGCCGGGGCCGGGCTTCGCTACCTCGATGTCGGCGGCGGCCTCGGCATCGACTACGACGGCTCGCAGACCGATTTCGAATCCAGCGTCAACTACACCTTGCAGGAGTACGCCAACGACGTCATCTATCACGTGCAGAACGTGTGCGACGAGGTGGGCGTCGCCCATCCCACCATCGTGACCGAGAGCGGCCGGGCCATCGCCGCCTATCACAGCGTTCTGGTCTTTAATGTATTGGGAGTCTCCGGAATGGGAGAGGCCGACGCCACGCCGGAACCCCCTCCCGATGCCGAGCAGCCGCTCATCGACCTGCAGGAGACCTTCCGCGGCCTCACCGCCAAGAACCTGCTCGAAAGCTACCACGACGCCCAGCAGGCTCTCGACCAGGCGCTCAACCTGTTCAGCCTGGGCTATCTGTCGCTCGAGCAGCGCTGCATCGCCGAAAACCTCTACTGGGCGATCTCGCGCCGCATCCAGAAACTGGCGCGCGATCTGGATTACTTCCCCGAAGAGCTGGAAGGGATCGATGCCATGCTCTCGGACACCTATTTCTGCAATTTCTCGCTATTCCAGAGCATGCCCGACAGTTGGGCCATCAAGCAGCTGTTTCCCATCATGCCGATCCACCGGCTGAACGAAGAGCCCACCTGCCACGCCGTGCTCGGCGATATCACCTGCGATTCCGACGGAAAGGTGGATGCCTTCATCGACCGGCGCGACGTGAAGCGCACACTGGCGCTGCATCCCTTCGACGGCGGCGACTACTTCCTGGGCGCCTTCCTGCTCGGCGCCTACCAGGAAATCCTCGGCGACCTGCACAACCTGTTCGGCGACACCAACGCCGTCCACGTGCGGCTCAGCCCGACGGGCGAAGTCGTGCTCGATTCGGTAATCAAGGGGGATACCGTCCGCGAAGTGCTGAACTACGTGCAGTTCCACTCGGATGCGCTGGTCACGCGCCTGCGCCGCGATGTGGAAGCCGCGCTGCGCGAAGGCCGCCTGAGCTACGAGGAGAGCGGCTCGCTGCTGCGCTTCTACGAGGAAGGCCTGCACGGGTACACGTACCTCGAAGACGTGCACGAGCAGTAGCCTAACGGCTGAAGAATTCGCCCGGCGCCGCGGAAAACGGATTCAATACCTTCACGGACCCGTAGGAACGGCCGTGCTGGAAATCTTCGCTCAACAGCCGCCGGCACCCGAGTTTTTCCGCGGAAGCGAGAATCAGCCCGTCCCAATATGCGAGGCCGGCCTGGTCGGTCCAGTGCCAGGCTCGCTCGATTACGCTGGAATCGATACCAACCGGCTGCCAGAGGACGTAATCGCGCACCACCCGTCGGGCTGTCTCGACAGGCAGCTTCAGCTTGGGCCCGGCGTTCGCATAAAACTCGTTGAGCACCTGCCAACTGATGCGCCCGGCGCGGGTCTCCCAGAGGGCTGACAACCACTCAGCCGCCGGTTCCCGCCTGGCCGGGTCCCGGCCGGCCAGGGCGTAAAGCAGGATGTTCGTGTCTACAAAGAAACACTCAACCGCGCCGGCGCTCATGCGTTTCTTCCCTGGTCAGTCGCTTGGACGCGTCGAACTCCGGAGCCGGCTCGATCTTCTTCCAGTCCCGGTACGCCTTCCAATAATCGTCTGTCCGGCGCATCTGGTCTTCCAACATCCGGCCGACGAGCTTGGAGACCGACGTATTTTCGTCAGCCGCCTTGCGCCGCGCCCAGCGGGCAGCTTCCTCGGTGACCGTGATCGTGATGTTCTTGAGCACGATTCCAGTGTAACACGAACTTCGTGTTTCACTACCGGCCGCGGCCGGAAGTTGCCTTAAGGCGGACTGCGAACCTTGCGCCGGCTCGTTCCGCCACCCGGCCGCTGTTTTGCCATATAATCTAAGGGAACGTGAACTGGGCCACACTCTCCTTAACAAGGATTCCCAATCGATGTCGACATTAGAGGTTTCCCCGGCTGAGCCTCTGCCAGGCCAGTCCCCCCACTCCGTAGTCAACGACTTCAGCATCCAGGTCGCTACCGTAAACGGCTCGGGCAGCCAGACCGCAAATAGCGTCCTGATGCGCGCCCTGTTTCAGATGGGCATCCCGGTTTCGGGCAAGAACATGTTCCCCTCGAATATCGCGGGGCTGCCTACGTGGTTCACGATCCGGGCGAGCAAGCACGGATACATCGGCCGCCGCAAAGAGATCGATTTCCTGGTGGCGATGAACCCCGAGACCGCGCGCGAGGACGTCATGAAGCTGACGACCGGCGCCGCCGTCGTCTACGACGAACCGCTGAAGCTGAATCAGCTCCGCAGCGATCTGCACTTCTACCCGGTTCCCTTCGATAAGCTGGTGGCCCCGGTCTGCCCCGAAGCGAAATTGCGCAAGCTCGTGCGCAACATGATCTACGACGGTGTTGTGGCCCGGCTGCTTTCGATCGAAATGGAGGAGGTCCGCGTCGCGCTGGTGAAGCAGTTCGGCAAGAAGAAGGCCAAGGCCGCCGATCTGAACTGGGGCGCGGCCAAGGCCGGATACGAATACGCCGAACAGACGTTCACCAAGACCGATCCGTACCGCGTCGAGCGCATGAACGCCACCGCCGGCAAGATCATCATCGACGGCAACGCGGCCTGCGCGCTGGGCGCCATGTTCGCCGGCGTCACGGTGGTCACGTGGTATCCCATCACTCCGTCGTCCTCCCTGGTCGAAACGCTGATCGGATACATGAAGCGCTTCCGCCACGACCCGGAAACCGGCAAGGCCACTTACGCGATCGTGCAGGCCGAAGACGAGCTCGCGTCGATCGGCATGGCGCTCGGCGCCGGATGGGCGGGCGCGCGGTCCATGACCGCCACGGCCGGCCCAGGCATCTCGCTCATGTCCGAGTTCGTGGGGCTGGGCTACTACGCCGAACTCCCGGCCGTGATCTTCGACGTGGAGCGCGTGGGCCCCTCCACCGGCCTCCCGACCCGCACCCAGCAGGGCGATCTGATCACGACGGCGCTGCTCTCCCACGGCGATACGCGCCACCCGATGTTCTTCCCGTGCTCGCCTGAAGAGTGCTTTTCCATGACCCAGGAGGCGTTTGACCTGGCCGAGTTCTTTCAGACCCCGGTTTTTGTGATGACCGATCTCGATCTCGGCATGAACAACTGGATGGCCGATCCCTTCGAGTACCCCGAAAAACCGATCAACCGCGGCAAGGTGCTGACGGCCGAAGATCTCAACCGGCTGGGCGGATTCGCCCGGTATAAAGATATCGACGGCGACGGCGTGGGCTATCGCACGCTGCCCGGCACCGACCATCCCGCGGCATCTTATTTCACGCGCGGCAGCGGCCACAACGAGAAGGCTCAATACACCGAGCGCGAAGACGACTACATCAACAACATGGATCGCCTGGCGCACAAATTCGAGTCGATGCGCTCGCGCGTGCCCGCTCCGGTGGAGCGCGTCAACGAAAAGGCCAGAATCGGATTCGTGGCGGTCGGCACCTCCGACTACGCGGTGAACGAGAGCTGCGACCAGTTGAAGTCGGAATACGACATTGACGCCAGCTACCTGCGGCTCAAGGCGTACCCATTTTCCAGCCAGCTCACGGATTTCATCCGCCGCCACGACCGGGTGTATGTGGTGGACCAGAACCGCGACGGCCAGCTGCTGGGCCTCATGCGCCTGGAATTCGACGCCGATCTGATCGCCAAATTGCGGAGCGTCCGCTACTACGGCGGCTTGCCGCTCGACGCCCGCACCGTAACCGACGAAATCGTCAGACAGGAGGGCAAATGAGTACCACCGTTACACCCCCACCCAAAAAGACCAACCGCATCGGTCTGGAGGTCCTGAGCTACAAGGGCAGCAGAACGACTCTGTGCGCCGGCTGCGGGCACAACTCCATCTCCGAGCGCCTCGTCGAGTGCTTCTACGAGTTGGGTGTGGAACCGTGACAAAGTCGCCAAGTTCTCGGGTATCGGCTGCTCCTCCAAGTCGCCGGCCTACTTCCTGGGGATGTCCCACGGGTTCAACGGCGTCCACGGACGCATGCCGGCGATCGCAACCGGCGCCATCCTGGCGAACCGGCACCTCCTCGGAGTCGGCGTCAGCGGCGACGGCGATACCGCCTCCATCGGCCTGGGCCAGTTCATGCACCTCGTGCGGCGCAACATCCCGCTCATCTACATCATTGAGGACAATGGCGTTTACGGCCTGACCAAGGGCCAGTTCTCGGCCACCGCGGATATCGGCTCGACGCTCAAGTCCGGCGTTCCCAATGACTTGCCGCCATTCGACTGCTGCGCCCTGGCGATGAAGTGGGGCGCCACCTTCGTCGCCCGCTCCTTCAGCGGCGACAAGAAGCAAATGCAGGCCATCATCAAGGCGGCCATCGCCCACCAGGGACTCTCGGTCATCGACGTGGTCTCCCCTTGCGTCACCTTCAACGACCACGTCGGCTCTACCAAGAGCTACGGGTACATGAAGGAGCACGAAGAGGTGCTCCACGACCTGGATTTCGTTCCTTTCTTTGAAGATATAACGGTGGATATCCCCGAGGGCGACGTCATGGAAGTCCAGATGCACGACGGGTCGCACCTGCGCATCCGCAAGCTGCACCATGACTACGATCCGACCGACCGTCTCACCGCGCTCGGCCTGCTCGAGGAGGCCGAGGCGAAGGGTGAGGTCCTTACGGGGGTCCTCTATGTCCACCCCGACAAGCCCACCTTCTTCGATCTGCTGAATCTTACGGAAGAGCCTGTAGCCACGCTGCCGCAATCCAAGATTCGTCCGGGCAGAGAAGTCCTGGAGACCGTCATGGAAGAGCTGAGGTGAAGGAAACAAAGTATTTCACCCCACATACCAGATCGTTTGGATTGATTTAACACAATCGCGGTGTTAGTATTTACATCGGTCTGTCATCCTCCGAGACAGATTGCAGTAGAACTTTATGCTCCACGCCATCCTAGGCGTGGGGCTTTTTTTTGCCCGGCGCAATTGCGAACCCCCCACCGCTAATCGAAGCTCCACCCGCCCGTCCCTTTACTTGAAGAGCTTGATAGGATGAAAGCGCCAATGGCTGCCCCATTTGAACCGGCCACCCCTGCCGCGGCGGACCTGGAGCAGGTCTTCCGTGAGAACCATGCGATGGTGTTCCGTGCCGCCTATCGAGTCACGGGGAATGCGGGCGATGCGGAGGATGTCCTGCAAACCGTGTTCCTCCGGATGCTCAAACGCGACCCGGCGGCCGAGCCCGTCGGCAATATGGCGAGCTTCCTGCACCGGTCCGCGGTGAATGCCGCGCTGGACCTGGTCCGGTCGCGCCAGAATGTCCGTAATATCCCGCTGGACGATCTGGAGCCGGTGCTGGCCGAGCCCGCCCACCGCAGCCCGGAACGGGCCCAATCGTCCAACGAGATCCGCGAATGGCTCCGTGGCGCCCTCGCCAGGCTCAACCCCAGAATTGCTGAGATGTTTACCCTCCGCTTTTTCGAAGGAAGAGATAACCCTGAAATTGCGCGACTGCTCAACACCACTCCCGGAACCGTGGCGGTGACCTTGTCCCGTACCCGCGACCGCCTGGAGAAAGAGTTCCGCGCGTATTTGGGAGGTGTAGCATGATTCCCGCCGAATTCAACCCCATGGATCCCGAACTGGAACAGGCGATGCAGGAAATCCGTGACGACTCGCCGGACCCCGCGGTGGTGGAAGCCGCAGCGGCCCGCGTCTGGGCGCGGCTCGCCGAAGCCGCTGCCTCCAATTCGCACGAGCACATCCGCGGCTGCGCCGATTTCCAGGCGATGCTGCCGGATTATCGCGCCGGGCGGCTCCCCGAAGCGCGCACCACTCTACTGAAAGATCATCTCCACGAGTGCGTTGCCTGCCGCAAGGTCTACGAAGGCAGGGTGACTGTCATGCCCGCCGCGCGGCCCGCGCGCCGCGTGAGTTACACGGTCCGGTGGGCTGCCGCCGCGGTGGTAGTTGCCGCCGCCGGACTTTCCGTGTGGGTGGCCCTCGACCAGTTCGGAGGCCACAGTGGCCGCGCCATTGTCCAGGCGCTGAACGGAACGCTCTATGAAGTCTCGGCGGCGGGGATCAAACCGCTGCTGGCCGGGCAGGATCTGCCGGATGGCGTCGAACTCCGCACCGCCAAGGATTCCGACGCCATGCTCCAGTTGCACGACGGTTCGGTGGTCGAGCTGCGCGAACGCTCGGGGTTTTCCACCACCCAGACCGCGAGCGATCTCACCATTCACCTCAGCCGCGGCAGCATCATCGTGCAGGCCGCCAAACGCCGCAGCGGACACCTCTATGTCGCCACCGCCGATTGCCGCGTGGCGGTTACGGGAACGGTGTTCAGCGTCAGCGCCGGAGTCAAGGGCTCGCGCGTTTCGGTCATCCAGGGCCAGGTGCATGTTTCCCAGAACAATGAGGACAAGGTGCTCGGCCCGGGTGATCAGACCGTCACCGGCTCCACCCTCGAGCCGGTATCGATCCGCGACGATATCTCGTGGAGCCGCAATCGCGACCACCTCATGCAGCAGCTCGAGGCGCTCAAGGTCAGCCTGCAGAAGATTCACATGCCGGCGCTGCGGTACGACAGCGCTTTGCTGAAGCGCCTGCCTGCCAATGTCGTGTTCTTTGCCAGCATCCCCAACCTGGCGCAGTATCTCGGTGAAGCCCAGACCGTGTTCCACCAGAAGCTCTCGGAAAGCCCCGAGTTGCGCGCATGGTGGGCCGGCAGGGCGTCCAATGTCGAGCCGGTGATCGAAAAGCTGCGCGCCGCAAGTGAATACCTGGGGGATGAAGTTGTGGTCGCCGCGGTCCCCGGCGCCAACGGCGGGATGGACGCCCCGGTGTTCCTGGCCGAAACGAAGCGCGAAGGGTTCGCCGAATTCGTCAAGCAGCAGGGGCTCCCGGCGACCGTTGTCACGCGCCCCGGGCTGGTGGTTTTCGGTCCTGCAAAGGGGTCCGTGGAAAGCATGGTTGCCGCGCTCGATTCCGCTTCCGGCAGCTTTCAGGGCACGCCTTTCTATGACCGCGTCGTCTCCGCCTACCGGGCCGGCGCCGGGCTGCTGTTGTGCGCCGATCTCTCGCGTCTGCATGCCGCGCCGCAGACGGCCGGAATCCGCTACTTCGTGGCCGAACAGAAAGACGTCCAGGGCCAGATGGAGACGCGCGCCGCAGTGGATTTCGACGGCCCGCGCACGGGCATTGCCTCCTGGCTGGCGGACCCCTCGCCGATGGGTTCGCTCGACTACATTTCGCCCGATGCCACCCTGGTCGCGGCCTTCGTGGTGAAGAGCCCGGCGGCGATCA
Source organism: Bryobacterales bacterium (assembly GCA_963778675.1). Lineage (GTDB taxonomy): Bacteria > Acidobacteriota > Terriglobia > Bryobacterales > Bryobacteraceae > CAWCDJ01. The sequence continues at coordinate 753,993 of CAVZVI010000010.1, read as the reverse complement.
TCGATGAAGTGGCCGGCGTGCAGCAGCGTTCTCCTGCCGCCGCCCGGCAGGCCATCGACGAACTCCAGCAGAAGGTCGGATTCGATGTACGCAATGACCTGGCGATGAGCCTGGGCGGCGAGTTTTCGATCTCGCTCGACGGCCCGCCCTTCCCCGTCCCCTCCTGGAAGCTGGTGGCCGAATGCTACGATCCGGCGCGCCTGCAGGCGACCCTGCAGAAGTTCACCGACACTTACAATCAACAGGCCGTCAAGACCGGGCACACGGCTCTGCGCACGTCGCAGGAGACCGTAGAGGGGCGCACCTACTACATGATTGCCGGCGGCGACCCGAATCCTCTGACCGAAGCGCACTACACCTTCGCCGATGGCTACCTGATCGCCGGACCGAGCCGCGCACTGGTGGCCCGCGCGCTGCAGGTGAAGGCCTCCGGCACTTCCATCACGCACTCCGCCCGCTTCCTCGAGATGGAGCCGCGCGACCATTACGCCAACTTCTCCGCCCTGGTCTATCAGAACCTCGGGACGACCCTGGCGCCGCTGGCGGGTCTTCTGGGGGCCTTCGCCCCTAAGGGCGCGCCGGGTGCGCAGAACGCCCTGCAGGGCCTCGGCAACATGAAGCCCCTGATGGTCGCAGCCTATGGCGAGCCCGGCCGCATCACCGTGGCCGGCGGCGGCGGCATGTTCGGATCCGCCCTTTCCGATGTCCTCAGCGGCAACGTCATGGGGCTGGTTGGAAACGGGTTTCCGATCCGCCAGATGGTGGGAACAAGGGGCCGTTGAAAGACGTATCGTGAAGTAATGGACCCGGTCATCGAACTCGACGCCCTGGAAGTCCGGCTTGGAAACCGCACCATCCTGAAGAAGCTGAAGGCTTCTCTCACGGGGCGCTCCATCGGCCTTCTGGGCCCCAACGGAGCGGGGAAATCGACCCTGCTCAACGCGCTGCTCGGGTTCCACAAGCCTTCTTCCGGCACCGCCCGCGTCTTCGGCCGCGATGTTCGCACGCACGCGCGCGAAGTCCGCGGCCTGATCGGCTACATGCCGGAGAACGATTCCTTCATCGCCTCCATGAGCGGCGTTCGCTTCGTGCAGCTGATGGCGGAACTGGCCGGCCTGCCCGAAGAGCACGCGCTGGAGCGCGCCCATGAAGCGTTCTTCTATGTGGGTCTGGGCGAAGTCCGCTACCGGCCGATCGGTACTTATTCGCTGGGGATGAAGCAGGCCGCCAAGCTGGCGCAGGCGATCGCCCACGGGCCCAAGCTGCTGTTTCTCGACGAGCCGACCAACGGGCTCGATCCGCCCGCGCGAACGCGCATGATTCAGCTCATCCAGGAGATGCGCGACCGCGGCGATCTGCACCTGATCCTTTCCTCGCACCTGCTGCGCGACGTGGAAGAGTGCTGCGACCAGGTACTGATCCTCAAAGACGGCAACGTCGCGGCCTTCTGCAACCTGGAAGAGGAGCGCCGCCAGAACCGCCGGTTCCTCGAAATCGAAACCCGCGGCGCGCAGAACGGCAATTTCCTCGAAGCGATCGAGAAGCTCGGATGCGAAACCGCCACCGGAGTGCAGGGCCGGATCAAGGTGATCCTGCCCGACGGCCTGGAAGTCCGCAGCCTGTACGAAATCGCGGCCGAGCAGGAGGTTCAGATCCGCCGCCTGAACCACAAGCGCGATTCGCTCGAGGACATCTTCCTCAAAGCCATGGAGACCGCCGATGGCCGTTTATAAGAAGACCTACCGGCCGTACGAAGGCAACATGACTCCCTCGTGGACGCCGCTTCCTGGTGATTCCGCGCTACGCTTTCGAGGACCTGCACCGCTCCCGCTTCCTCAACATCTTCTACATCGCGACGTTCATCTACCCGCTGATCTGCGCGCTGCTCATTTATATCCAGCACAACGCCAGCGTGCTCAACCTGGTGGGCGCGCGGAACGCCGGCAACATCATCTCCATCAACGTGGTTTTCTTCATGTCCCTGCTCGGCTGGCAGAGCATGCTGGCGCTGTTTCTGGCGGCGTTTCATCGGGCCCGGGCAGGTGTCGCCCGACCTGGCCAACAACGCGCTGCCGCTCTACCTGGCGCGGCCCTTTTCCCGCACCGAGTACGTGCTCGGCAAGATGTCGGTGCTGCTGATTCTGCTGTCGTTCATGACCTGGGTGCCGGGCCTGCTGCTGTTCGGGCTCCAGGGCTACCTCGAAGGCTGGCAGTGGATGCAGGACCACCTGCGCTACGCCGTCGGCCATGTTCGTCGGGGCCTGGATCTGGATCCTGATGCTGTCTCTGCTGGCGCTGGCGCTCTCCGCCTGGGTGAAGTGGAAGCCCGCCGCCGGCGCGCTGATGTTCGGCGTGTTCTTCGTCGCGGGCGGGTTCGGCGCTACCGTCAACGCCATTCAGCGTACCAGTTGGGGCTCGCTGTTCAACATCAGCTACCTGATCGGCTCGGTCTGGGTGCAGTTGTTCGAAGGCTCCAACCAGACCACCAATGGAGCGGTCTTCTTCCGCGCTCCCGCTCGGCGAGGTATTGCCTCTATGGTGCTCCTGGGCGGCGCTGATCGGGCTCTGCCTGATCTGCCTCTACATGCTGGCGCGAAAGATCCGCGGCACGGAGGTGGTGCGGTGAGCGACTCCCTGATCACCTTCCAGAACGTCTCGCGCTTTTACGGCGAAGTGCTGGGCATCAACAAGGTCAGCCTGTCGATTCCGCCGGGCATCACCAGCCTGGTCGGCCCCAACGGCTCGGGCAAGACCACCCTGATGAACCTGATGACGGGCCTGATCCGGCCCACGCAGGGCGAGATCAGCGTCCTCGGAATCCCGCCCGATCATCCCGAACGGCTCTGCCGCATCATCGGCTACTGCGCGCAGTTCGACGCGTTTCCCAAGGGCATCACCGGCTACCAGTTCATCTACTCGTTTCTGCGGATGTTCGGCCTGACTCCCGCCGAGTGCCACGAGCGTACTGCTTCCGTGCTGCAACTGGCGGGCCTTCAGGACGCGGCCAACCGGGCCGTGGCGGGCTACAGCAAGGGCATGCGGCAGCGCGTCAAGCTGGCCCAGGCCATTGCGCACGACCCGAGAGTGATCGTGCTCGACGAGCCCCTGAACGGCCTAGACCCGCTGGCGCGCGCCGAAGCCATCGCGCTGTTCCGGCAGTGGGGCGACAAGGGCTGCCACGTTATCGTCTCCAGCCACATCCTGCACGAAGTGGACCGCATCTCCGACCAGGTGATACTGCTGAGCCAGGGCTACGTGGTCGCCGAGGGCCAGATTCAGGGCGTGCGCAGCGAGGTGAAGGAGCAGCCCATGCAGATCCTGGTGCGCTGCGACCGGCCGAGCCTCCTGGCCGCGCGCCTGTTCCAACAGGACCACGTAGTCGAAGCCAAGGTGGCCAACGACGGCAAGGGACTGCTGCTCCGCACGCGCGACGCCGACAGCTTCTACCTGCTGCTCAACCAGCGTGATTCTCGATTCCGGGTCTGGAGGTGGAATCCGTGGCGCCGGCCGATGACGACGTGAATTCCGTCTATCAGTACCTGATCGGCGGCGAGGGAGGCAACCGTATGAACCCGCTCTGGATTCGCCAGATCGGCGCCGTCCTGCGGCTGGAGCTGAAAAAGACATTTCTCTCCCGGCGTGGCTGGTGGATTTACTTCCTGGCGCTGGGCCCCGTCGCCCTCACGCTGCTGCACTGGCTGATCGAAAGCCGCCACCCCGGCGGGCGCCACAGTCTCGGAGAGGACAGCCTGGTCTTCGCCGGCATCTTCATGTTCTACTACCTGCGCGCCGGGATCTTTTTCGGCTGCATGGGCATCTTTTCCAACCTCTTCCGCGGCGAGATGCTGGAGAAGACGCTGCACTACTACTTCCTCACGCCCATGCGCCGCGAAGCCCTGGTCGCCGGGAAGTACCTGGCCGGCCTGGCGGTCGCGCTGGTGCTGTTCGTGGGAAGCGTATCGGTTTCGTTCCTGCTGATCGGCAAGCACTTCGGCCCGGCCTGGACGGATTACCTGCTGCACGGGCCGGGTCTGCACGAACTGGGCGCCTACGCCCTGGTGACCACGCTGGCCTGTATCGGGTATGGCGCGGTGTTTCTGCTGTGCGGGCTGTTCTTCAAGAACCCGATGATCTCGGCGGCGGTCGTGTGGGTGTGGGAAGGCCTCAACCCGTTCCTGCCCACGCTGCTCAAGAAGATCAGCGTGATCTTCTACCTGAAGAACCTCTGCCCGGTCGAGATTCCGGTGCCCCCGCCCTTCAACATAATGGTGATCGACGCCGACGCCACACCGTTCTGGATCGCGGTGCCCGGCCTGCTGGCTGTTGCCCTCATCCTGCTGGCCTACACCGCCATCTCCGCGCGCCGTGCCGAAATCAGTTATGGAGAGTAGCCCGCGCTCCGGGGAGCGCGGGAAGTCGCGGGAACCTACTGTTTCTTGGCGGGCGGTTTGGCGGCCGAGGGGGCCGGTTTCGCCGGCGCCGGTTTTGCGGGGGCCGCGGCAGCCCCTGTACCCGGATGCGCCTCGTCGTAAAGCTTCACAATCTCATTGGTGATATCGACGGACGGGTCCGCCCATAGCACCGGCGTCTGCGGATTGCTGACGTCCACCACCATCGAGTACCCATGGGCAGTGGAGTACTTGATGATCACGTCCATGATCTTCGAGCCGATATCGTTCATGATCTTGCCTTCTTCCTGCTGAACTGCGGCATCGAAATCCTCGGCATCGCGCTGGCCCCTCTTCTTGGTGTCGTCGATGTTCTTCATGAGCTTCGCTTTGGCGTCCTCACTCATGGTCGCGCTGCCCTTGGACAACTGGTCCTGCATCGTCGTGACCTCAGACTGCAGCCTCTGGATGGCTTCCTTCTTCGGGTTGAACTTGGCAGTCAGATCGGCTTGGGCCTTCTGCCCATCCTTCGTGGCCAGAATGGCATTCTGGATGTGAATGATCGCGACTTTGGTGGGCGCGGTGGTCTGGGCTTGCGCCACCGCAGCGATTCCCAGGACGAACAAAGCGTAAGCGAAATTCTTCTTCAAGCGAAAACTCCTAAATTCAAAAATATCACACTGGTCCCGGGACTCTAGAAGGTCCTGCCGATCGTGAAACGGAACATCGTCCGCCTCTCGAAGAATGGATAGGCCTGGCCGTAAGAGGCCACTGCGTTGGCAAAGGTGGCCGCGTTCGGGAACGCCGAACGGTCCGCCACGATGGGCGGCTGCAGGTACTCTCGCACGATGGATGGGTTATAGGCAAAGTACAGCCGGAAGGGAGCGTTCACTACCGGCAGCATCACCTGAAGCTCGAGCCCGGTGGAAACGCGAGGCTTCTGGGTCCCCGGCGCAATGACCACCTGTCCGTTGAAATTGGCCTGGGGGAACTGCTGGTTCAGATTGGCCACCTGGCTGGGCTCCATGGTGAGCTGGCTGGCGCGCAGGATCTTGTCCACACCGGCGTCCAGGAACGGAGCCAGGATGACCGGCCCGACGATCGGGATTCTGTATTCGAAATTGAATACGGCCTGCGTGTCGCCGCCTGGCGTGATCAGTTGGTAGCTCGGAACCTGCATCGTCACCGGAGCGTTGGTCACGGTCCCTCCGCTGATGACCTTCTGCGTACGGGCCGTTCCATCGTCGTTCAGCACGTTGACCGTCGCCGAACTGGGAAGAAACGCGATGGGCGTGATCCCCCAGATCTCGAATCCGCGGATATCCTGCTCGCCACCCATGAACCGGCGCGAGAACGGCGGAACGTATTTCCCGCCGTAGCCAGTGATCAAAGACCCCATGAAGTGGAACGCCAGAATGTGCGACCTGTGCCAGGGCGCCGTGTGGAAGTACTTGGCGTCGACCGTGGGAGAGATGGTATTTACGTTGCCGCCCAGGAAGCCGCCGGCAAAATCGGTGGAAATGAAGAGGCTGCGCCCGCCCGTCGGGGTGATCGGGTGATTGACCGTGTTATACGAGTACGACGGTACGACGTGGCTGGTGTGGATGCCCGTCAGTGAGTTCGGCCCCGCGACGCCGCTGAAATTGATGTAGTTGAAGTACGTTGCCGCGGCATCGGTGAGCGTCTTTACGCTGGAGATGTCATAGCCGTACGTAATGCCGACTCGGGCGAAACTGCGCCGCAGCGGGTAGCTGGCCGATACCGAGAAGCCGTGGCTGTTCTGCGTGTAGTTCAGCAGGTTCTGGGTGCCCAACTGGTTGTACAGCGGGATCAGGTTCTGCCCGGCCAGAATGGATGCCTCACGGCCCTGGTCGAAGTTGAACGCCCTCAGGTACACGACGAAGCCAAGCTGCAGCGGGCGGTCCAGGAAGTACGGCTCGGTGAACCCGAAGCTTACATCCTTCATGCGCGTGCCGATCTGCGATTCGAGGGAAAGGGTCTCGCCCAAGCCGAGGAAGTTGTTGGTCGAGTAGTTGAACCCCATGAAGCTGCCGGCGATTCCGGAAACGCCGCCGTTTAACCCGATGGAGTTCTTGCCGCGCTCCTTCACCTTCAGGGTGATATCGACCGTATCGGAGTTCGGGTTGCGCCGGATTTCGGCGGCATCTTCCTTCTTGAGCATTTCGAAATACCCAAGCTGGTTCAGCCGGAGAATGCTGTAGTCCCAGAGCTGGCTGTTGAACAGGTCGCCTTCATCCAGCAGCAGTTCGCGCCGGATTACCTTGTCGCGCGTCGTCGTGTTGCCCGAAAAATCGATGCGCCGAACGAAGAACTGCTTTCCTTCGTCCGCCGTCAGGGTCAGGTCGATCTGGTCGGTATTGGGAATGATGTCGAAGGAAGGCTCCGGAACGAAGTCGATGAACCCGAATTGGCCGTACAGCTTACGCAGGTTCTCGATGCCTTTGCGCAGCTTGTCGGTAGAGAAGACATCGCCCTCCTTCATCCCGAACAGGTTGAGCAGCACGGAAGGCTCGCGGAAGAATTTCACCCCCACGAAATTAGCGTGGCGCAGATGGTACAGCCGGCCTTCTTCCACCGGAATCGTGATATTGGCTGCGATGCCCTGGCTATTCATCTTGATGAGCGGCAGGCGCCAGCCATGTCCGCCCGTCGGAACGATCTGTACTTTGTCGTCCAGAGTCTTGGCTTCGAAATACCCCTTGTCCTGGTAGGCCTGGCGGATCCGTTCGCGGTCCTCTTCCAGCTTGGCCTGGTCGAAAGTCTTGGCGAAGAGATTTTCGAAGTAGATCGAATGCGGGATGCCGATCGGGTGGAGGTTCTTCATGGCACGTTCCACCCAGCGGTCGTTGTAGGCCTGGTTGCCTACGATATCGATCTTGCCGACCTTGACCTTGGGGCCCTCATTCACGTTGAACGTCACCTTGAGGGACGAAGGTGGAATCTGCTCGATCTGCGGTTCCACCGTGGCGTACTGGCGGCCGCGCTCAGCCAAAAACTCCTTCAACGCGACGGTGGCTCGCTGGACCTTGTCGGGGTCATATTGTGACTCGACCGACAGTCCGACGCGGCGCTCCTTGAAGCGGTCGAGAATCTCCGAGACCGTGACCGAGTGGATGCCCTCGTAGGTGATGGACCGGATAACGCGCCGTTCCGTGAGGACGAACCGCACGATCACGCCGGTCTTCCCCGGCTCGGTTTCGAGGGTAATATCATCGAACCGGGCCGTATTCCACAGAATCATGTAGTCCCGGCGGAGGGTGTCCTCGTTCAGGATATCGCCCACCCGGGAGATGATCATGGCGCGGAGAGTGTCCTGGGGAACCCGGCGGGCGCCCCGGAACTCAATAGCCTCAATGACCTGGCCGGCAGGCTGGCTTGGCCTGACCGCTACCGCCGGCTGTCCGGGAACCGTGGGTTTTGCCGGCTGGGCCGGCTGCGGCTGGGGCTGCTGCGCTTCCGGCACCGTTTCAAACGGATTCTTGGCCGGGGGCTGCTGAGCCGGCCGCTGCTGCTGGCCTGCCGGAGTTCCGGACGGGGGCGTCTGCTGCTGCGGGTTCGCTGGAGGCTGGGCCGGAGGCGTTTGGGCCGAAAGGGGCGGAAAACTGAGCGCGCAGAGACAGGCCGGAATCATGGCCAGGCGCGCGCGCCTGAAGAACTTCATGCAAGCATACCTTTCCACTCTGCGCAATGTCGATAACGTCGGGACACGGGAATCAGTTCCACAATGAAGCCGGTTCTCGAAGACCGTTAAGCCATTAGTTTAGCGGATCTTAAATGGGTCAACAACGAGTGCCGGAGGCTACAGGTGTGAAGGGCAGGCACGGTTTTCCACACGCCGGCGAACCGCCCTGCACGTACGGCCAAGCACACTTTGGAGGTTTCACGCGGAACGAGCAATCCTCACCTCGAAACAACACACTCCAGTCTACCAGCCCGGCGAACTTCTTGCCCGTGCCCCATCCGGCACTCGAATAATGCCGGAGGGTAGGGTAAGCCTTCCGCCGAACCCCCGGCGAGCAAGGCTCGCCTATACCGCGGAGCGGATGAAATTGACGATCGCGTCGAGCGACGCGCCTGGCTGGAAGATCGCGGCTACGCCCTGCTGCTTCAGCGCCTCCGCGTCCTGATCCGGAATAATGCCGCCGACGATCACCTTCACGTCGGACATATCTTTCTCGCGCAGCAATTCAAGCACGCGCGGAACGATGGCGTTGTGCGCGCCGGAAAGAATCGAAAGGCCGATCACCTGCACGTCTTCCTGCAAGGCGGCGTTGACGATCATCTCCGGGGTCTGGCGCAGCCCGGTGTAGATCACTTCCATGCCGGCGTCGCGCAGCGCCCGCGCGATCACTTTCGCCCCGCGGTCGTGTCCATCCAGACCCGGCTTGGCGACCAGCACTCGAATCGGCCGTGGCATGTTCAGAGGTGTGCGGTCTCCTGGTAGGTGCCGAATACCGCCCGCAGCGCATCGCAGATCTCGCCCAGGGTGGCGTAGGCGCGCACGGCATCCAGAATCAGCGGCATCGTGTTCCCGGTTCCTTCGGCCGCCGCTCCGGAGCGCATCGAGTGTCTTCCGCACCTCGCTATTATCGCGCCGCTTCGCGCAGCGCCGCCAGTTTCCCGGTCTGGCGCCGGGCGGAGGTTTCGTCGATCTGCAGCAGTTCGATCGGCTGGTCGCCGGACTGGAAGCGGTTCACTCCCACGATGGTGCGCTCCCCGGATTCCACCTCGCGCTGGTAGCGGTAGCTGGCCGCCGCGATTTCCGATTGCGGGAACCCGGCTTCGATCGCCCCGATCATGCCGCCCATTTCGTCGATGCGCCGGATATAGCGGCGGCCTGCCTCCTCGATCTCGAGCGTCAGCTTCTCGACGAAGTAGCTGCCGCCGAGCGGGTCTGGCTGCCTCGCCAACCCGCTTTCGTAGGCCAGCACCTGCTGGGTGCGCAGCGCGAGGGTCACCGCGTGCTCGCCCGGCAGCGCATATGCCTCGTCGAGGGAATTGGTGTGAAGCGATTGCGCGCCTCCAAGCACCGCCGAGAGCGCCTGCAGGGCAGTCCGCACGACGTTGTTATAAGGCTGCTGCCAGGTCAGCGAGCAGCCCGCCGTCTGCGCGTGGAACCGCAGTTTCCAGCTCCGCTCGTTCTGAGCGCCGTAGCGGTCGCGCATGGCTGTCGCCCAGATGCGGCGGGCCGCGCGGTACTTGGCGATCTCTTCGAAAAAGTCGCTGTGGGCGTTAAAGAAGAAGCTGAGGCGCGGAGCGAACTCGTCGATGGAAAGCCCACGCTCGAGCGCCCAGTCCACGTATTCGATACCGTCGCGCAGGGTGAACGCGAGCTCCTGCGCGGCGGTAGACCCGGCCTCGCGGATATGATATCCGCTGATCGAAATCGGGTTGAACCGCGGTGTGTGGCGGGCGCCGAACTCGATGGTGTCGGTGACCAGCCGCATTGAGGGCCGCGGCGGGAAAATATACTCCTTCTGCGCGATGTACTCTTTGAGGATGTCGTTCTGAAGAGTGCCGGAAAGGCGCGCCCATTCCACGCCCTGCTGCTCGGCAACCGCCAGGTACATGGCCCACAAGATGGAAGCAGGCGAATTGATCGTCATGGAGACCGTCACGTCGCCGAGCGGAATGCCGCGGAACAGAATCTCCATGTCTTCGAGCGAGCACACCGACGCGCCGCACTTGCCGACTTCCCCTTCGCTCAGAGGGTGGTCGGCGTCGTAGCCCATCAGGGTCGGAAGGTCGAACGCCACCGAAAGCCCGGTCTGCCCTTGTTCGAGCAGGTAATGATAGCGGAGGTTGGTTTCCTCCGGCGTGGCAAAGCCGGAGAACTGGCGCATGGTCCACAATCTTCCGCGGTACATGTCGCGGTGAATGCCGCGCGTATACGGAAACTCGCCAGGCTCTTCCAGGGGGATACCGCTGGCGTCCTCCGGCCCGTAGACGGGCGCGACCGGGACGCCGCTGATTGTGGTGAAATTGCGTTGGGTGGTCTTCATCTGCACCCTGCTACTACCGATATCTTACCCCCGCCGTGTGGTGTTACCGGCTGCGGCGCGATGGACAGCCCTGCCCGGAGAAACGCCTAAGTGTTGGAAATAAAGCGACATCGGCGGCGGCCAAAAATATTCAAGGTGTGCGATCAAAAAATGCCGGCCCGCTAGGAGCCGGCATGAGTGAAGTAGGCCTGAGCCGAGCCGTTCCCCCCGAATCGGTCACAGCCCAAACCCGACATTTCGATTCCGCGCGCCGCGGCAAAGTTGCTCTCGTCGTGTGCAGATAGGTGCCGTAGAGCACAGATCAGTTGCGGGAGCCGACGGCCTCGGTCCGCCCGGCCAGCGGTTGGACCACCCCGCCGCCGCAGACCGCCACGCCGTTCTTGGTGAGCGCCGTCAAGAAGTTGAAGAACAAAGCGTAAAAAACCTGTTCGGTGAGGGGTTGCTTGCCCGGCAGGCGGAACGTGGCGGGAAGTTCCTTGGCAATTGCCAGCCGCACGGAGTTGCGGTGTGCGTGTCCGCTCCGGTCGCGCCGGTTGGCCAGCGTGATCGGCGTCTGCAGGACGACGCCGCTGCGCCCGTCCACGTGGAACTGGCAGCGCGAAAACCATCCCAGGTTGGCCGGATCCGCGGCGTCGAACAGAAGGATCGGCGATTGCCCGGCGGGCGTGCTCAGATCCAGTTGGATAATCCGCGGGCTGTCCTTGGTGCGCGTATCGAAGCCCGCATCGCGGGCAATCTTCGCCACCAACTCCGGCTGGAGCTCGAGGTAAATCAGTTTATGCGGCCCCGCCTGCAGTACCTGCATGGAAGGGCCATTGTAGCGCAGAGTGGTGCTAAACGCGCCGGGCCGCGGCTTCGTCGGCGGCGGCGCCACTGACCAGCCACCCGTCCGCCAGTTGCACCACCCGGTGGCCGTACGCCGCGTTGGCTTCCGAGTGCGTCACCTGAATAATGGTCGTGCCTTCGTCATTCAGCCGCTTGAACAGATCCATGATCTCCTTGCCCTGGCTGGAATGGAGATTGCCGGTCGGCTCGTCGGCCAGAACCAGTTTCGGGTTGGCGATCACGGCGCGCGCCACGGCGACCAATTGCTGCTGTCCGCCGGATAGCTGGCTCGGGTAAAGATCGCGCTTGCCCACGATGTGAAACCGGTCGAGCGTATCGCAGACCATGGCGGCCCGCTCGGACCCCTTTACGTTGCGGTAGGAGAGCGGAATATCGAGGTTTTCGTAGACCGTGAGGTTGTCGATCAGGTGGTAGCTCTGGAAGACGAACCCGATATACTTCTTGTTCAGCTCTACCCGGTCCTTGGGCTTCATGCGATGAACCTGGTGTCCGAAGAACTCGAACTCGCCGGTCCAGGCGCCGTCCAGCATTCCGAGGATACTCAGGAGGGTCGATTTGCCGGCTCCCGAAGGCCCCATGATGGTGACGAATTCGCCCTCCCGGATCTCGAGGTTGATGCGGCGCAGCACATAGGTCCGTCCGTAGCCGCCCTCGTAAAATTTTTCCACGTTGCGAAGAGTGATCATTTTCTTTCCTATTCATGCCGCAGCGCGTTGACCGGATCGAGCCCCATGGCCCTCCGGGACGGCAGATAACTCGCCGCCAGGGCAACGCCACCCAGCAACAACGCGATCGCGGCAAACGTATCGGCGTCGGTCGCCTTCACTTCGTAAAGCATGCTCGCCATCAGCCGGGTCAATCCGAATGCCGCGGCGAGCCCGGCCGCAATACCATACGCGGCCAGCCGCGCGCCCTGCCCGACGGTCATGCGCAGCAGGTCGCGCCGCTGCGCGCCCAGCGCCATACGGATGCCGATCTCGTGAGTCCGTGAGCTGACGTCGTAGGAGATCACGCCGTAGATTCCCACCGCCGCCAGCACGAAAGCGATCAGCGCAAAGACGGACAGCACCAGGGCGTTGAACCGCGGTTCGGCGAGCGCGCGGTCTAGCACGTCCTCCATCGGGCGGATATCCGCCACGGGTTGATCGGGGTCGAGGCTGTGCACTTCCCGCTGCAGCACCGCCGCCATGGCGAGCGGAGGCCCGGCAGTGCGTACCACGGCGGTCATCGTAATGGCGGGTGCCTGCGGGTACGGGTTGTAGATGGTGGGCCACTCTTCGCCTTCGATCTTATCGGCCTTCACATCCGATATTACTCCGACGATCTCGGCCACCCTCCCGTTAGGCTGGTCGAGCACCAGTCTCCCGCCTAGCGCGGCGGCGGGGCCGCGTCTGCCAGGCCAGAAGCGGCGCGCCAGGGTCCGGTTGACGATGATCACCGGCTGAGACTGGCCGGTATCGGAAGCGCTGAATTCGCGGCCTGCCACCAGCCGGATTCGCATCGTGCGGAAGTAAGAGACCGTGACGGCGCGCAGCAGGCCGATGGGACGCTGATCGGGCGGCGGCGCCGGACGGCCGTCCACGGCGAATGAAGACCCGACGCCGAAGCCGGAGAGCGGCAGCGAATTCACCGCGCCCGCATCGAGAACCCCGGGAAGCGCGGACACCTGTTGCAGAAGGCGGCCGATGAACTCCACCCGGCGCGGCGCCGCTGCATTCCTGCCCCCGGCCAGCGGCAGCCGGGCGGTGAGCAGGCCGGACGGCTGGAATCCCGGGTTCGCCGCACGCAAATGGACGAAGCTGCGCATCAAGAGGCCTGCGCCGATCAGCACGACCACCGCCAGCGCCACCTCTCCCACCACCAGCAGGTTCCGCACTGCCCGGCCGGACCGGCTCGTGGTTCCGCCGCGCCCCGTCTCTGTGAGCACGGCATTCAGGTTTCCGGCCGAGATCTGAATCGCGGGGACAATCCCCACCAGCAGGCCGGTCACCGCGGCCGATGCCAGAGCAAACAGGAACAAACGGGCATCGATGCGCGCATCCGCCAGTCTCGGAATATTGGCAGGCCCCAGCCACTCCAGAACGGCAATTCCGCCGCGGGCCAGCACCAGCCCGAGCGCTCCGCCGGCGGCGGCCAGCAGCATGTTTTCGCCGAGCAACTGCACCACGATCGCGCCGCGGCCGGCCCCCATGGCCGTCCGGATCGCCACCTCCCTGCGCCGCGAACCCGCGCGCGCCAGCAGCAGGTTCGCTACGTTGGCGCACCCCATCAGCAGCAGGAAACCCACCGCAGCCATCAGCACCAGGAGCGGATCACGCACTTTGCCGACCACTTCCTCCTGCAGGGGATATACGGAAGGGAGCCAGCCGGAGTTCAGCACGGGGTTCGACTGCTCGAGACCGCCGCCGATCGCTTCCAACTCGCTTCTGGCCTTCTCCATGGCTATGCCCGGCTTGAGCCGCGCCACCACCATCAAGGTGCGCCCGGCCGAGGCGCGCGCGTCCGCCGCATCGAGCGCCAGCGGAAGCCACACGTCGACTCCCGACTCCACTACCGCGAATCCGGCGGGCAGCACGCCCAGGACCGTGTAGCTGCGGTTGCCCAGTTGAATCGCCTTACCCGGGATCGAGCGGTCTGCGCCGAAACGGCGCGTCCATAGCTCGTGGCTCAACAGCACGTAACCCGCATGCCCGGGTTGATCCTCCTCGGGCCGGAAGCTGCGGCCCAGCACGGGCTGGACTCCCAGCAGCGGAAACAGGGACGCGGTGACCCGCTCGCCGCGGAGTTCCTCAGGCTCCATTCGTCCATTCGGCCCGGCGGTGAGATTGGCGTGCATGTCTTCGATGGCGGCCAGCGATTCGAGCGACGCGCTTTGGCGCCGCCATTCCCGGTAGTTGGCCGGCGGAACGAACATGCGCGTACGGTTCTGCGCGGCGTTCTTCTCCCAGATCACCACCAGGCGGCCGGAATCCCGGAACGGCAGCGGCTTCAGCAGAACCGCGTCCACGATGCTGAAGATGGCCGTGGTGGCGCCCATTCCGAGGGCCAGGGTTGCCAGCGCCATGGCGCTGAATCCCGGTGATTTTTGGAAAAGCCGGATCCCGTACCGGAGATTCTGGACTACCGGGTGCATTTTGCCGTCAGATTAGCAGATGTCAGCCGGTTTTGCAGAGCCGTTCTAGGACCAGGGGCGTTCGTTGCGGCCGTTCCAGCAGGAGCGGATCAGAATTCCGCCGTTCACGTTCCGCAGTTGGATTCGCACGCCGCCGCGATTCATGACCGCGCGCAGGCGGTTACCGCCCGGTGCGCGCCAGGGCCGGCCGACGTCGGAATCGATTCCGCCGCTCAGGTTGCGCGCCGAAAGGCTGGCGGCAGCCTCCGAGGGAATCGAAAGCCGGATGGGTCCGTTCACGGAAGTGAGCGAGATCGTGCCGGAGCCGGCGATGCGCTCGAAATCGGCATCGAGGCGTCCGTTGATGGTCGACAGCTCCGCTTCGCCCTCGAGCCGTTCAGCCCGGATTCCGCCATTGACCGCGGAAGCCTTCACCGCGCCGGCCAGCCCCCGGATCGACAGCCCGCCGTTGGTCAGCGTGACATTCTGCAGGTTGGCGTTCCGCGGCACCATGATGCGGTACTCGACACTGGCCAGGTCGCCGGTGCCGTCGCCGGCGTACAGAGTCCGGACCGAGAAGGAATCGTAAGAAGAGTTAACGACGATGCGCGCGTCGTCCAGGTGGCTGGGATCGGCGGATTTTTTGACGGCCTCCACCAGCACTTCGTCGCGGTCCCATGCCATGATGCTGACATCGCCGTATACGTTCTGAACCTCCACCGTTCCGGTGGGGTTGAGGGTGTAAAGGTGGCGGAACGCAGACTGCGGCGTTCCGATAATCGTTGCATGAAGACCCAAGGCGCCGGCCACCGCCAGCGTCAAGATCCGATAGACAGACATCGCGCCCCCCTCAGCGGCTTTAAGAAACCCGTTCGGGCGGCGAAAGAACACGAGTCCCCCGCGGTGGGACTCGCCTGGTTTCGCTGCCAAATCGCTGTTATTCCAATGACTGCTTGGCTTCGATACTTTCCTCGACGATCCGGCCGTCGAACAACCGGATGGTCCGGTCGGCGAACTCGGCGTAACGCGGATCGTGGGTGACCATGCAGATCGTCGAGCCCTGGGCGTGCAGTTCCCGGAGCAGGCTCATCACGGCTTCGCCGTTGGCGGAGTCGAGGTTGCCGGTAGGCTCGTCGGCGAGCAGGATCAAGGGATCGCCGCTCAACGCGCGCGCCACAGCCACACGCTGCTGCTGGCCGCCCGAGAGCTGCGAAGGATAGTGTTTCATTCGGTGCGACATTCCCACGCGCTCGAGCGCCTCGTGTACCCGCCGTTTCCTCTCCGAGGCGGGCATGCCGCGATAAGTCAGCGGCAGCTCGACGTTTTCGTAGACGGTGAGGTCGCCGATCAGGTTGAATGCCTGGAAGATAAAACCGATTTCGCGGTTGCGGATGCGCGCCCGCTCCGACAGCTTGAGGCCGGTCACCGGCTTGCCGTTCAGGTAATATACGCCTTCGCTGGGGGTATCGAGCAGGCCCAGGATCGCAAGCAGTGTCGATTTTCCGCAGCCGGACGGGCCCGCAATCGACAGGTACTCTCCTTTCTTGACGTCGAAATGTACGCCCGAAAGCGCGTGCGTTTCCACTTCGTCCGTCACGAACACCTTGCTGACGTTATCCAGTCGAATCAAAGGTTGCGAGCCATTTTCCATGTTCATTTGCTCCTCATTACGAGAATCCGGGATCTCTAGTTCAATTTAATTCGGTCGTAAGCGTCGTACGCCGACATATCGGAGAGGATCACCTTGTCCCCTACCTTCAGGCCGTCCTTCACCTCGATCGTGTTCACCGAGCTGCGCCCGAACGTGACTTTCACCTTGGTCGCGTACTTGCCGTCCGGGTCGATCTTGAACAACTGCACGGTGCTGTCCTGCTGGCCGAATACCGGCCTTCCCACGTATACGACGTCGTCCAGCTTTTCGAGCTGGATGGTGCCGTCCACGCTCAGATCGGGTTTTGCGCCCGACGGGAGCGGGCCCTTCAACGCGACATCCACCGTGACCGTGCCGTTCAGGATCGAGGGGTCGATGCGCGAGACGCGCCCGTCGATCAGCCCGTTCGATCCGCCGCCGGCCAGGCGTGTATCGATCACCGCCGGCTGCCCGATCTGGATGTCCTTTACTTGAGTTTCGGCGATCTTCAGCTCTGCTTTCAACTTGTTAGGCTGCGCCACCTTCCCCAGGGGGGTACCCGCCGTCACCTTCTGGCCTTCTTCCACCGGGGTCATGGGCGGCGGCAGAGCCTGCAGGACGCCGTCAAATCCGGCCTTCACCTTTAACTGGTCTACCTGGCTCTTCACCAGGTTGAGGTTTGCCCGCAGTTGCTCGACCTTCACCTTCTGTGCGGCGAGCTGGGCCGTTTCGGCGTCCGCGTTAATCGAAAGGCGCTTCTTTTCGATCTGGAAGCGCTCACCGAGCTGCTGGGCCTTCACTTCGGAGATTTTGGCGTCCACATTGGGAAGCAATTGCTCCTTGGCCAGGGCGGAATCGCGGTCGGCCTCCAGCTTGGCCGTATTATAGTCGGCGCCCACCTGGGCGGCCGTGGCCTGCATGTCGAGCAAGGTCTTTTCGAGCGTCACCTTCAGGTTCTCGTAGTCCGCTTCCGCCGCCTTGAGGGCGTATTCCGCGGTTACGAGCTGGTTTTCCAACTCCGGACTGGTCAGGATCATGACCACCGAATTGGCCTTTACGGTGGCGCCCGGCCGGATGAGGATGCGCTGCACCCGGCCATCGGTAGTTGCGGGAATCAGCAAAGTATCTTCCGGAACCAGGGTGCCGAGGCCGCGCACGTCGCGCAGCATCGGCCCGCGCTTGACGGTATCCGGCCAGAGAGTCGACATATCCACGCCGGGAGCGGCGGGCTTCAGCTTGGAAAGGCCGATGGTGATCCCAACCCCGGCTACCACCAGGACCGTGACGGTGACGACGACCCGGATGATCTTCCTCTTGCCCGCATCTTTGCGTTGTATATCCATTTTCGAATCCGGGGGAGTGAAGGCACGGGGCCTGCCACTCTCCGACCTACTGTAAGTGAATGACGTCATGAGAGAAAAAACGGATAGGCAAAATTCGGCGGTGTTCGGTTCTGGGACACCCTGTGCCTTGGTGGGACGGCCCGCCGTTCACGTCCGGAACCAGCCCGGCCCGACCGTCATGTGGTGGCTGATGGAATCGGGAATTACCAGGAGCAGCAGGACGCCGATCGTCGCGTGGGCGATGCCGAGGAAATACAAGTTCTTATATTTCCTATAGATGAGGGTACAGCAGTAGCCCGCCAGGAAGCCCACGACCATGAGGAGCCCGTTGGGGACGTGGGCCCCGGAAAACAGGGCGGCGGCAACCAGCGGCGCGATACGGCGGGGGAACAGCCCCTGCAGGCGGTTGAAGAAATACCCGTTCATGATGTACTGCTGGAAGAGTCCCCAGGGCAGGTATGCGGCCCAGGCGGCGAAGATCCAATTCCAGTGCGCGGGCCGGATCGACTGAAAGAGCAGGCCCCCTGCAACCAGAACGAGCGCCAGGAAAGCCAGCGGGGGCGCGAAGTCCACCAGGCAGGGCCGCAGGCCACGGAGGTCGAAACCGAGGACCTCCGCGTTCTCGCCGCGCAGGCGGTGCGAGACGGCCATCCACCCCACGATCGGCAGCCAGGCGTCGTGATGGCTGAACCGTAACTGCCAGATGTAGGCAATGATGAGCAGGTAGACCCCCGCCGGCTCCAGAAAGGCTGCCGTGTGTCCGGTGGTCCGGTTCATACCCGCCTCAAAACAGGAAATGCTTGGTCCAATCCACGAGGGCGTGGAGACCCGCCGAGGAGAGCACCGTCGAAGACTTCTGAAACACCTTGCCATAGGCCCAACCGGCAATGGTGGCCAGAATGGCATAGCGCCAGTTGGGCAAGGATTGCGGTCCGTTGTCCAGGTGGGCGCACCCGAAGATCACGCTGGCGGCCAGCAGCGTGCGTCCGGATTCCCCGAAGCGCAGCATCAGCAGGTTCTGGATCAGCGAACGGAACAGGATCTCTTCGGGCAGCGCCGTGGCGGCGAAAATGATGCCGAATCCGCCGGTCATCGCGGCCGCCGATTTCACCGGCCAGTGCGGCAGCCCGAGGAATCCAATCGGGATCCCGACGGCCATCAGCACCGGAGCGAGCAGGGCAAAGCCGGCCAGCGGCAGCCACAGGTCGCGGCGCGCCCGCGGCAGGTTGTACTTGAGGCCGGAAAACGATCGGAAACCGAGGAACAGGGTCAGACCCAGCAGGATCGCGATGCCATACGCCACGCTGTGGAGGAAGCCCTGTGCCGGGCGAGGCACGAGCGCGGCGCCCGCCCCGAACTCGATCGGCAGCCACAAGAGCAGGATGGCGGCAAAATCGAGAACCCCCGGCGTTTTGATACAGCCAGCGCCCCCGAGGTAGACGCACAGCACGGGAGCCGAGGCGTAGCCCAGAACGCTGATTACCAGGGGGAAGCGGAAGGCCCCAGCCAGTAGTGCGGCCCCCGCAAACACGGCGGTGAGCAAAAACGGAACGGCCCAGACCAGCGCCGGGCGCCCGTGTAGGGCTCGCCGCAGCCGGTTCTGGGCCGAGGGTACGAAGAATCCGAAAACGCTCGCCAGGAGCAGCGCGAGCACCCCTGTCTGCATCCGCTAACAGGGTGCCAGAGCCGGACCCGCCCTGGCAAGTAGCCAGGCGCTACTGCACCACAATCCCGCGCTGGTCGAGCAGTTCGCCCGTCTGGGTCAGCAGGTTCAGGATGCTGCGCCGCAGGCTGACCTGGTTCTGCACTACGTTGGACTCGGCAGCCGTGAGCGCCTGCTGGGCATTGATGACGTTCTGGTTGATCTCCGTGCCGAGTTCATACTTCTTCTGTTCGGCGTCCAGGTTCTTCTTGGCGAAGTCCCGCTGGATATTTGCCAGCTTCAACTGCTCTTTGGCGCCGTTCAGGTTGGTGACGGCGTTCAGGATGCTCAACCGCACCTGCTCCTGGGTGTTGCGCAAGGTCAGGGCATCGGTCTTCTTCCTGACGATGGCGTCGGCCATATCCATGGCGGCGGCGTGCGACCGGATGGGGAGGTTCAGCGTGAGGCCGACCGAGTATATCGGGTAGCCCAAATTGAACATCTGGCTGAGCGCGTCGCCGAAACCGCCGGGGATGGTCGTGAGGATGGTGGAGGCCGAACCATCGCTGTTGAAAACATTGGACTTCTGGTAGAACGTGCCGCCCCGGCCCTGAGTCTGGTACGCGCCGGTCAGCGACAGATTCGGCAGGAGGCCGTTCTTGGCCTGCTGGATCGAAAGATCGTCCACATCCAGGTGCTGGCTGGCGGCCTTCACGTCCGGCCGGTTCACCAGGGCCTTCTCCACCGACTCTTCCGGATCGTAAACCAGCGAATCCACATTGGGCACGTCCACCGTTTCAGTGAGCACGATGGGCAGCTTGCGGACATCGGGATCGAGGTCCGCGCCCAACTGCAGCCGCAGCACGTCTTCCGACTGGGCCAGGGCGAACTTGGCCTGCGAAACCGCCAGGTCGTTGGCCGCCACCTGTTGCTGGGGATTGTAGATGTCCAGCGGCGACAGGGCTCCCAGGTCAAGCTGCTTCTGCATGTAGTCCAGGAATTGCTGCGCCGTGGCCCGGGCGCTCTCCGCTACTTTGAGATTCTCCCGGGCCAGGATCACGCTCCAGTAGGCGGATTCGGCCTGGTTGACGAGATTCAGGAGGTTGGAGCGGAGCGTGTACTCCGAAATCCGGTAACTGCTGCGGGCCACCATCAACCCCAGCCGGTTCACGTAGCGGCCGCGGTTCTTCAGGAGCGGCTGCGTGAAGTTGACCGACAGGTTCGAGCTGAGCGCCGGATTGAACGTGGAGAACCCGTTGTTCGTGGAAGACTTGCTCGCGTTGAAGTTGACCGAATACTGGGTGCCGGTGTCGAGCGTCTGCGAGTAGCCGGCGCGGAATGGCTGGGTCAGCGAGTTCAGCGACTGCGCGCCGTCGAGCAGGCTGGTGGAAGGCGTAATCGAACGCTGGCTCGAGAAACTGGCGGTGGCCAGCGGATCCCAGGCGGAGAATGCCCGCTGGATCGCGTTCTTGGGGGTCTCGAGGGTCAACATCTGCAGTTGGATGCCGGTGTTGTTCGCCATCACCAGCGTGAGGTAGTCCTTGAGCGACAACTCCAGTTTGCCGCTGACGACGAAGTCTTTCAGCTTGACCGGATCTTTCAGCTCAACCTTGGTCTGGGCGCTTTGAAACGTCTCGCGGAAATAAGACGGCTTGGGAAACGACGACAGTTGCGCAAACGCGCCCGCCGCCACGAGAATACCGGTAATTAGGGTTCGAAACAGCATATTCTTACTCGTAACGAATGGCCTCGATGGGATCCAGTTTGGCCGCCTGGACGGCCGGATAAATTCCGAACAACAGCCCGATGAACACCGATACGCCGAAGGCGATCACGATCGAAGATGTCGTCACCACCGTCGACCACCCGGCCGACGAGGCAATCACTTTGGAGAGCGAGAACCCGAACCCGATGCCGATCAGGCCGCCGACAATCGAGATCAGCACGGCTTCCGTGAGGAACTGACGGACGATATCCGCCTGCCGTGCACCGATCGCGCGCCGGATGCCGATTTCGCGCGTTCGTTCGAGAACCGTCGCCAGCATGATGTTCATGATTCCGATACCGCCCACCAGCAGCGAAATGCCGGCGATGCAGATCATGACGATGTTGAAAATGAACGACGTACGGCGCCGCTCCTCGAGCAGGCCGGCCGGCACGATCACCGTGAAATCCCCCGCGTCCTTGTGTGTGGCCGTCAGAATCGCCCGAACCACGTTGGACGTCTCGATCGAATCCACGTTAGGGGCGACCTTCATGTAGATGCCGTCGATCTCATCCTTCAGGTAGCTGGTGTTGTCCTCAAAGCGCCGCATCACGGTGTTGAGCGGCGCGATCACCAGGTTGTTGCGGTTGGCCGCCTGCGCGCCCTCGACATCGGTATCGGCCGAGGCCTGCGGAGTGAGTACGCCGATTACCTGCAGCCAGGTGTCGTTGACCTTTACGTACTTGCCGATGGCATCGTCGTAGCCCAGCAGGTTGACCTTGGCCGTCTCGCCCAGCACGCACACGGGCGCCGACGACCGGTTCTCCTCGTCGGTGAAGAAGCGCCCGGCAATCAGCTTCAGGCTGTTGATCTCGACGAAGTTCGGATATACGCCGATCAACTGGGGCTGCTCCTGGGACGTCTTGGGCAGAAGCTTCTGCGGCTTGAAACGCTTCCGCGGCGTGATCGCCACCAGGCCCGCAACGTTTTCGGAAATGGCTCGGAAATCGCGGAACGTCAAGCCCGGCGAAATGGCGCGGACCGACTGCAGTTCGTTGCGGTCCATCGCCTCGCGCGCCTCGACGATGATGTTGTTCACGCCCAACTGGTCGATGAAGCTCATCATCTCCTTCTGCGCGCCGGCCGTAATGGAAAGCATGGCCACCACCGCCCCCACGCCGAAGATCATGCCGAGCATGGTCAGCAGGCTGCGGAGTTTGTGGGCGAAGAGGCTGGCCAGCCCCATTTTCAGTTCAGGAAGTATGTGGGACCCGATCATTTCTACTTGCCCCCCGCCGGCATCACACCCATCGCGCCGCCGCTCGATTTCTTCTCGCTCTTGCCTTTCTTGTCGGCTTTATCCGCCGTCGGGTCGGCCATCGCGATCACCTCGCCCGGCTGCACTCCGCCGGAAAGCACCATCATGGTTTCGCTGCGCTTTACCAGTTGCACTTCGCGCGGCTCGAACCTGCCGTTCTTCTGCAGCACGTAGACGGTAGGATTGCCACCCTTCTCGAAGACCGCCTGCGCCGGAACGTGCAAGGCGTTGGGGATCTTCTCCACGATGATCTCGACATCCGCCAGCAGGCCCGGCCGTAACAGCGTCTGCACCTGCGAATCTTCCTCGGGAGGCTTCGGCAGGTTGGCCGCTTTCCGGTCTTCCTCGGTGAAGCCGTTCACCACGGGAGGCTTCAGGTCGAGGATGTTGACCATCGCCATGTTGGCGCCCCTGCGCCCGCCGCGCCCACCGGGTCCGCCCGCGCCGCCGCGTCCACCGGGATTGATGCCGGCCTTCTGCATGAGTTCCTGCATCTGCTCGCGAAGCTTCTGCTGCTCCTCGCCGGTGGCTTTCTGCATCTTCTGCCGGAGATCGTTCAGCTTCGCGCGGTCCTGCTCGGAGAGGTTAGCGCCGAAATTACGCCCCCCGCCCGGTCCCGCCTGGGCGCGGCCCCCCTGGCCTCCCTGGCCGGCTTGACCGCCTTGACCGCCTTGACCGCGATTGCGGCCGCCCGCCCCCTGGGACTGGTCCGCGGTCTGCTCCTGCGCCCCGGGTGCCCCCTGCATTCCACCCATGCCCGGCATGCCCGGCATACCGCCCGCCATGGCAGCGACCGCGTCCGGGCTTCCCACCTGGGCCTGCAAGCCGGCGAAAAATGACGGGCCGGTATTGGCGCTGCCGACCTTCTTGGCGTTGGCGGCCGCGGTCGCCATGATGTTCGCGATATCCGCTTCCTTCATGCCCAGCGCGGTCAGCAGTTGCCGCATGTCGATCGAAAAGATGACATCGAATTTCTTGGATGGGTCGCCCGAGAAGACGTCCGAGGTCGCCGTGCCGCTCATGGCCTTGATTTTTCCCCGGAACTGCTTATCCGGAACGGCGTCCAGTTGGATCAGCGCGTCCTGGCCTTCCACCAGGTTGGCGCGGTCCAGTTCGCCGATCTTGGTCCAGACCTCCAGCTCCGAAAGGTCCAGCACGTCCGCCACCGGCATGCCGGGCTGGAGCGTATCGCCTTCCCGGATGTCGGGGAGCTGCTGGCCGAAATTGAAATAACCGGCGCGATTTTGCTTGATCGCCACGAGACCGGTCATGGGCGAAAGCGCCTTGGTCTGCGCGATGCGCTGCAACTCGCGCTGCACATCGATGACGCTGCGGTTGCGCTGCTCGACCAATACCGCCAGCTGCGAATCCGCCTGCTCCTGGCGTGCCTGGATATCGGCTTCGAGCTGCTGCAAGGCGCGCTTGCTCTGGTCGAGCTGCAGGATATTCTTCTTGGCGTCGATGGCGTCGATGATGTCGTTCTTCTGCACTTCGAACTCGGCGCGCTTCACGTCGTACCGGGTCTTGAGCAGCGTCACCTGGTCCTGGCTCTGCTGGATGGCCAGGTCGGCCTTGGCCTTCTTGATCTGTTCGTCCACCGACTGCACGGAAAGCTGCGCCTCTTCGAGCGCCGCCTGGCGTTCGGAATCGTCGTACTCCACGATGAGGTCTTTTTCCTTCGCCAGGGCTCCCATGGGCGCCAGGCGCGTCACCTGCACCGTGCCGAACAGGTTGGGCGCCGTGATGGTTTGCGCCCGGATGGCATGCAGCTCGCCGCGCGAGTAGGCCCGAATGACCACGTCGCCGCGCTGAACCTTGGCGGTCGGTATGGTCTCCTGCCGTTCCGGCAGTTGTTTGAAGAGCCGGTAGCCGCCCCAACCCGCCGCCACCAGAACCGCCAAACCCAATGTTCGAAAGATTGCCTTTTTCATGAAACGAATTCCCTGCGCAAGCCCCGGCCCGCGCGGCTACAGCTTCTTTCTGGCCCTCTTGGCCGCTTCAGCCGGGCTTTCCAGAGTCACGATGTCGCCTTCCTTGAGCCCGCTCGTTACGATGATGTCTTCGTCGTTCTTCTTACCGACCTGAATCGGCCGCACCACGAAATTCTTGCCGATCTGGAGGTAGACGGCCGGCTTGCCGTTCCGGTCGAAGCTCGCCCGAACCGGAATCAGCAGCATGTTCGGCTGCCGCTCGATGATGATCTCCGCGGTCGAACTCATGCCGGGCCGCAGCCGGGGATCGAGGTTCTTCAGGGTCGCCCGCGCCGGGAAGGTTTTCTCGGGAGTCGACCCGCCTTTAAACACCAGGCTGGCGATCGGGCTGATGTAGTCGATCACGGCATTGAATTCCTTGTCCGGAACGGCATCCACACGCACGCGGACGGCCTGCCCCAATTGCAGTTTGCCGCGATCCACTTCCTCCAGGCTGAGGTTGACGTACATATCGGAAAGGTCCGGAATCTCCGCGATTTCCGCGCCGGTCCAGACGTTGTCGCCTTCTTTGAATGGCGGCGTGGACTGCCCGAACGTGCCGGTGGAACGGAAGTTCGGCAGCACGTTCACGATGCCGTCGGAGGGCGCCGTAAGTTGCATCTTTCCCAGGTAGCTCTCAGCCAGTCTCAGGTCACGCACCGCCTTGTCGCGCGCCTGCGTCAGCCGGTTGAGATCCGCTTCGTGTCCCACCTGGTGCGCGTTGATCGAGGCCTTCACCTCCTGCAGGCTGCCTTCGGACACTCCGACCGCGATCCGGTTCTTCTCGCCGTCGATCTTGGAGAGCACCTCCGCCTTGCTGGCATCCAGCTTGGCCCGCTCCAGGGAGTATTCCGATGTCATCTTGCTCATGGCATCGGCTTCGTCATCCATCTTCTGGGTAGCCTTGGTCTGTACGATGTTGCCGTCGGCCGCCCGCACGTTGGTGGTGCGGGTCAGAACGTTCTGTTCCTGCGTGACGCCGTCGAACTCCACGACCACTTCACCCTTGCGGATCGGGCGGCCGTTCTCAGCCAGGTGGACGATCCTCAGG
This sequence comes from Bryobacterales bacterium, assembly GCA_963778675.1. Classification (GTDB taxonomy): domain Bacteria; phylum Acidobacteriota; class Terriglobia; order Bryobacterales; family Bryobacteraceae; genus CAWCDJ01. Next base: position 728,965 of record CAVZVI010000010.1, on the reverse strand, counting down.
TTGGGCACCTGCGGCGCCTTCAGAATCGTGGAACGGGCGCTGCGGATATCGCCGCGCGTCCGGACGCTGATGATGAAATCCGCGCGCCTCGCTCGCGCTACCGCAACCTCCACCTCGGTGGTCCCGGTGTACCGGTAGGCCGCGTACACCCCGCCGCCGCACAACAGAAGCCCCACCACCCAGGTGATGATCTTGACGCGCTGCGGATGGGAGCGCCCCAGGCGCTGTTTCGGTTTTAGGTCCTTCGATGGCATAGTTATCCCTGCGGGTATCGCATTCCAGGCCCGTCCGCCGGCGGACTATATCGGGCGCTGCAGTGCGATGACGTCCCCCTTCTGTAATCCGGAGCGGATGGAAGCCTGGGTGAAGCTGCTCAGTCCCAGTTCCACTTTCTTGCGGGTCCAGCCTTCCGGACCCCGCACGAACACGTATGAACCGCCCGCCTCCTCGAACACCGCCGAACGCGGAAGAAGGAGCGTTTCGGTCACGCTGCCCATGACGATCTCCGCGCTGCCGGTGAGATCCGGAATCAGCCGTGCGTCGGCAGCTTCAATCTTGATGCGGACCGGGATCTCCCCGACATAGCTGGCGCGGAAGGTGCTGGTCTTCGACATCGCCCCGATTCCCACGAGCGTTCCCGGAAGGCGGGCGTCCGGGTAGGCATCCAGCCGCACGGTGGCTTTCATTCCCAGACGCAGCCGTTCGGCATCCACCTGGTTCACCGTCGCATTGAGCACCATCGAGCTCGAATCCACAATCTGCATGAACGGCATGCCGGCAAACACCTGGTCGCCTTCGCGTACCTGGCCGAACTCCCCGTTTCGGACGATGCTCTGCATCACTACGATGCCGTCCATGGGGGCTTTGATGGTCATCAACTTCACGTTGTTCTCAGCCCGCTGCAGTTCGATCCGCGATTGATCGCGGTTCAACTCGGAACTGCGGATGGCGGCGCGCTGCGATTCGTCTACCAGCGCCGATTCCGCCACCAGTTGCTTATATTTCGCCTCATCCTCTTCAGCGGTCAGCTTGAATTTTTCGGCGTCGATCCGCGAGCGCACGTCGGCGGTCTTCAGGTCGAGGAGGGCGCTTTCCCAATCCGCTTTGGCCGTCCGAACGTCCTGGTCGTGGGCTTCCTTGGTAGCCGCGAGGGTGGCCCTCATCTTTCGGATGGTGTTCTCGAGCTGCACCACCGAATCCTTGTAGTCGTCGTAGCGCTGTGCCTGAAACTGGGGGTCGAACTGGGCTACCACATCGCCCGTCTTGACGCGTTTGCCGGGGGTCTCGAGCTTGAGCAGAACGAGGCTGAAATCGCCCATTCCGCCGCCGCCACCGCCGCCGCCGCGGTCGCCGCCGCGGTTAAAATCGCCGCGGCTGCCGCGGATTCGCGGCGCCAGCAGGGCTGCAAAGTTCTGCGCGGCGACCGTACCGCTCACGCGGATCGTCTCGTTCAATCCGCCGAGCGAGACCGCCACGGTGGGGATCGTAACGATCCCGCCGCCCTGGTTCGCAGCCTTTTGGCCGGTTCTGGTGTTGAGGTAGAGAACGACGCCGCCGGCCAGGACGGCCACGACCAGGAGAGTGCCCCACAACGCCGTTCGTCGCTTGTCGGGGCCCTTCGAAGGCACCATCGAAGGACCTGGAGATGCATTTGGAGATGATTCCGGCTTTCCGCCTGGTTCAGGCGTGGCGAAGCCGCTTGCAGCCTGCATAGTTACCTTCTAGCCCTTTTACGACCCGTTACTACCCGTGAATTTGGTTTCACACGAAATGACGCTGCTTGTTTCCGAAAGGTTATCCCCGGCCGTAAAACTTCCACTGAGAACCTGAGGCACCGACAATTTGCTCACGATGCACTTCCGTTGTCAATCCGATCTGTACATGATCTTGACATTCGGCTGGGGTAAATACCCTAGCATGAGACCGTCCGGCTGCCGCATGTTATCGTGAATGATTGTGTCATCGCCTCTCAATGTCCACCTGGAACAGTACGACGGACCGCTCGACCTGCTGCTGGACCTGATCCGCAAACAGCAGATCGAAATCAAGGACATTCCGATCGCGACCATCACCCAGCAGTACCTGGAATACCTGGAAAAGGCGCGCGAAATGGATATCGACCTGGGTGCGGAGTTTGTCTACATGGCCGCCACCCTGATCCATATCAAGTCGCGAATGCTGCTGCCGCGCGACCCCGCGCTCGGGCAGGAAGGCGAAGCATCGGAAGATCCCCGCCAGGAACTGGTGGAGCGGCTGCTCGAACACGAGAGATTCAAAAACGCCGCCGAAATGCTGCAGCAGAAGCGGATGATCGAGGAGAACGTCTGGTCGAACCCGCAGATTAAGGCATTTACGTCCGAAGATGACGACCCCGGCCTGGCGATCACCCTGTTCGACCTGGTCAAGGCTTTCGGCGAGATGCTGGAGCGCGCCAAGAACCGCCCGGTGTACGAAGTGGAGTCGGCCGACGTGACGGTCGCCGACATGGTCCGCTACCTGCGAGACCAATTCCTCGAGGTGAAGGAAGATCAGCCGGTCTTCATCCTGCGGATCTTCGAGCAGCAGCGTACGCGGCGCGCTATGATCGCACTTTTCCTGGCCGTATTGGAGATGGTACGGATGCAGGCCGTCAAACTCGCGCAGAAAGATCTGTTCGGTGAAATCGCGCTGCAGCGCCACACCAATTTCGACGCGGCGTTTGCCTCCGAGCAGCCGCTCCAGACGATCGAAAAAGACTACATTTGAATTCAGGCATGGAAGAACTGGAAACACCCCCGGAGGGCGCAAGCCCGGAAAACGACGAACGCCCGGAGGCGGCCGGGCCGGAACAGCCGGTCTCGATGGACGACCTGTTGCCCTTACCCGAGCCCGCCGCGGAATTTCCGGTAGAGGATATTCCGCTCAAGGCCGTCCTGGAGGCCATCATCTACGTGGCGGAAGAGCCGCTCACGCTGGCGCAGATTGCCGCCTCGCTGCAGCAGCCCGCCGAGCGGATCCGCACCCTGCTCGGGCAACTGGTTGCCGAGTTCGACCGCCCGGAGCACGGCATCACGATTCGCGAAGTGGCCGGCGGCTACAAGATGGCCACCAAGCCGGAGCACCACGACGCGGTCCGCACGTTCGTCAAGAGCCTGAAGGCGCCGCTCAAGCTGTCGCTCCCGGCCCTCGAAACGCTTGCCGTGATCGCCTACAAGCAGCCGGTCACGGCTCCCGAGATCATGGAGATCCGCGGCGTGCAGGGCGCCGGCGTGCTGAAGACCCTGCTCGACCGCAAACTGATCGCGGTGGCCGGACGGAAGAACGTGGTGGGCAAGCCGATCCTCTATAAGACCACCAAGGAGTTCCTGATTCAGTTCGGTCTCAAGGACCTGAGCGAACTGCCCTCGCTCAAGGAGTTCGAGGAGATCCGGCGCATGGCGTTTTCCGATGCCGAACCGCCGGCTCCGGAGCAGCCGGAGACCGCCCCGGAATCCGAAGCCCCCACGGAACCGGAAGCCTGATGCCGGAAGAGCGGCTCCAGAAGATCCTGTCCCATGCCGGGGTGGCGTCGCGCCGCCAGGCCGAGCAGATCATTACCGAAGGCCGGGTGACGGTGAACGGCTCGGTGGTCACGGAACTAGGTTCCAAGGCCGATCTCGAGCGCGACCACATCAAGGTCGATGGGAAGCTCATCCACGCCCCCCGGCGGATGGTCTACCTGATGCTGCACAAGCCGAACAACACCGTCACCACGGTCAGCGACCCCCAGCAGCGCGCCACCGTCATGGAGTTGCTTCGAGGCGTGAAGGAGAGGGTTTACCCGGTGGGGCGGCTCGATTATCACAGCGAGGGGCTGCTCCTGCTCACCAACGACGGAGAGATGGCGAACGCGATTACGTCGGCTGCCACGCACCTGGCGAAGACCTACGTCGTGAAAGTAACCGGGACGCTTACGGCAGATCAGGAGCAGGCCTTCCGGACCGGCGTTCCCATTTCCGGCCAGCGGACCCAGCCGGCGGGCTTGAAATTGATTCACGCCGCGCGGAACCCGTGGTACGAAGTCCGCCTCTTCGAGGGCCGCAACCAGCAGATCCGGCTGATGTTTAAGCATTTCGGCTTCCTGGTCGAGAAGCTCAAGCGGGTGCGGGTCGGTCCAATCGAATTAGGGCCGCTCAAACCGGGCCAATTCCGTTACCTGACGGACGAAGAGATCCGCAAGCTGCGGCGTGCCATCCAACAAAAGGGAGGCGGCGCGGCCGCCCGCCGGGAGGAAGCCACATGAATCGCATCTCCGAACTCTTAAAGATTTCCCGCACGATTGCCGTTGTGGGTCTCTCGAGCAAGCGCTTTCGGCCGAGCTACGGAGTCGCGGAGTATCTGCAGCGCTCCGGCTACCGGATCATTCCGGTCAACCCGAACGAAGTCGAAGTGCTCGGTGAGCGGAGCTATCCCAACCTGGATGCGGTACCCGAGCCCGTGGATATCGTCGATATTTTCCGCCGCTCGGAGTTTGTGCCCGAAATCGTGGAGGCGGCGATTCGCCGGCATGCGAAGGTCGTTTGGATGCAGGAAGGGGTGATTCACGCCGCTGCCGCGCGCCGGGCCGAAGAGGCCGGCTTGGCGGTGGTGGTGGACCGTTGTATCCTCAAGGACCACCGGCGGTTCGCCGGCGTGTCCTAACTCCGGAACAGGCTGCGGTTCGGGTGTTTTATACACAGGCGATCCACTCTATTTTCCCTGTAACCCATTCGAAACAAAGCGAATAAAAGTTGTTGAAAATCCGTGCGCAGAAGCGCAAAACCGTTGACGCCAAATGGTTTCGGGAGCATAGTGGGAAAGGTTCCAAGAGGTTTGAGGAACAGCAAGCCTCCGGAAGCGTAGCGGACCGGGAACGATGATCCGAAGCCGGCACTAGTGATAGAAACGGCTGCGGGGAGCGAACGGAGATCGGGCGCGGTCGGAAGGCGGGCTGGCTTGAGGCTGACCAGTCGAACGCTTTAATCCTTAGGGAGGTAACAGTCCCGAAGGGGAGTGGAAGCTGGATAAGCAACAGGCCGGGTCGATTGCGGAAGCCGCAACGGGCTCAAGCGACGAGGCAGCCGGCGCCGGGCGCAAACCGGTGGTTGGTTGCGGAGCAGAAGGCCGAACGGGCGGTGGAAGCAGACGATTCGAGAAGCGAAGCGGCAGGTCGGGAGCTTTGACCCGGTAATGGAGTCCGTGAAAGCGGGAATCGTCACCGGCGAGCGAAAGGCCGTCGCGAGTTTCCGGCCCCGGTCAGAAAGCAGTTCGCGGTGCGCTTTGAGGCGTTAATCCGGTAGCCGGAGAAAACGGTTATCGCGGAGTCGAAAAGCGAGGCACCCGGACGTTCTGGCTGCCGTGTTCAGTGCCGTGCATGCCGGCGGTGGACAAGGCTGAGACTCAGGTCACTTGGAACCATTTCTTTTTTGAGCCCCGCCGGAGGGCTCACCCTACCTGCAAGCCACGCTGCTCCGCGACATATTTTTCCACATACTCCGAAAAGGCCTTCTGCAGCGGGACCCGGGTCTGGCCCGTACATCGCAGCTTCCGTCCCTCGATCTCGAAGACCGGTAGCAGGTCTCGCGTGGTGGAGGTGATGAAGACTTCATCGGCAGTTTCCAGATCGTTCAGGAACAGCGTCTTCTCCTTCAGTTCGATCCCCTGGGCGCGCACCTCGCCGAGCACCACTTCGCGAGTGATGCCCGGCAGGCAGCCTGAGCTGAGAGGCGGGGTCCAGACCTGGCTGCCTTTTGCCGCGAAGATATTGGCCGACGTGCATTCGGCGACCTCACCGCGCTCGTTCAACAGGATCACCTCGTCGAACCCGCGAGCCTGTGCGCTCTCCAGCCAGGTCAGGTTCATGGACCAGGAGAGGATCTTGGTCCCGGCGAAGGGGCTGGCCGCATGCCGCGCCTGTTCCTGCACTGCCAGCTTTACGCCGTCCCCCCACTGCTTGGAATCGGCGGTCAGGGCAATGATGTCCGCCGCCCGGTCAGGCCTCGGGTTAGCCCACATGCCCCCGCCATTTCGCAGAATCGCGAGGCGCAGCGTGGAGTCCCAAGCCTGGTTGGCATCGATCAGCTTCAGAAGGTTGCGCCGGACTGCCTCCGGGTTCTCGGGAAGCGTCACATGGAACGCTGCGGCGTCGCGCTTCAGGCGGGTCCAGTGGCGCTCCCAGGCGAACAGCACTCCCTCAGTCACGCGAAACGTGGTGAATACGCCCCAACCGGCAAGCAGGCCGACCTGTCCGGGAGCCAGCAGGGGGTCCGCGTAATCGCGGATCGATTCATTGTGAAGAATGTGACGGTGGAGCACGACAGCTATTTTACCTCCCGGATCCCTCCGCCCAATTGGCGAAAGGATTGGCGCGCGAGTGGCGGCACGCCTCGATCAGTTCCGGCACGCGGCGGCGCCTTTCGAAGAGGCGCTCCAGCATCCGGTCGAGGGCTTCCTCCTCGTCTTCGAGCCACTGCGGAGGAATCTGCTTGCGGGCCCTGTCGACCACTTCCTCGGGAAAGTGGACGACCTGGTCCAGCCACGGCTGGAAGTCGTCGAGCGAGCGGACCGCCTCATACACCGGGCGTCGCGCGTAAACGCCCTGTACGGCCGATTCCGGAAAATCCCAATGCGGACCGTTGAAGGCGAAGCCGTGATCGATCATCCAGGCCACGAAGCCGGCGCGCGGACCTTGAGAGGTTTCGTCCGGGCGCCGCACCAGCGCACGGTAGAAGACACATTGGCGGCCGTCGGCGTTGGCCGTCCACTTGTCGAAAACCAGGACGGCGCGGAAATCCCCAAGGTTGGCGACGGAGGGCAGCAGAGCGTCCGGAAGAAAATCGTAGACGGCGATGCGGCCCGGATCTCCGGGGTAGCGGGAGCCGAAATGCCAGCCCGGCTCAACGGCCAGGCGGCGGGCGCCCAGGCTCACGTGCACTTCGGGATTGTGGGCCAGGAACTCCGGCGTCAGATGGATGAGTGCCACGGGCGGCGAGGCGATCTTCAGGTAGTCCAGGAACACCGACGCGATCCACTCGTTCACCAGAATACGGCGGTGCTGCGGGTTATTGCGGAATTTGACAACGTACCAATGTCCGTCGTCGGCCTCCAGCAGATGCGACTGGGCTCCACCTCGCATTTTTCGAACGTGCCGGAGTGCGATGAGCGGCATCGGAAAGAAAATGAAGTAACCTAGAGTTGTAACACGTCAAACGAGTTAACGGAGAGGATCGATCACAGATGGCGGAACCAGCATCTCCCAACGAGGCTCCCACAAGCGCCAATGGCGCAGCCGCTGCAGGCGCGCCCCGTAGCAAAGACGAGGTAGCCCTCGAGCTGATGAAGTTCATTGCAGTGGCCACCGGCTACGGCAAGTCCCTGGGGTCTTCGGCAGGGTTTTCCGGGAAGCCGGTGGCCCACTCGGCAGAGGAACACGCGGACGCTCTGCTGGAACTATTCGAGCGCTGCCGGCGGGTCGTCAACAAGGGTGAACAAGGGCCCACCAGTTAGCCGGTCATTCGCGGCGGCGGCCCGACGTGCTCGGGGCTGCCGCCGGAATGCGGCTCTACCGGCCTAACGTTTCTTTCCGCCTTTTTTCGCGGCCTTTTTCGCGGGAGACTTTTTCGCTGCCTTCTTGACGGCGGTTTTCTTCGCGGGGGCCTTCTTGGCGGCTTTCCTGGCGGGTGCCTTCTTCACCGCTGCCTTTTTCGCTGGGGCCTTTTTCGCCGGCGCTTTCTTTGCTGCGGCCTTCTTGGCTGGGGCCTTCTTCGCCGGAGCCTTTTTTGCCGGAGCCTTCTTGGCCGGAGCTTTCTTGGCGGGAGCCTTCTTCGCCGCTTTCTTCGCGGGGGCTTTCTTGGCAGGGGCTTTTTTCGGCGCCGCAGCCCTTTTCACAGGCTTCTTGGGCGGAGGCTCGGGCTCGGGCTGCGAAACCACCGTTTCCTCGACGGGAGCGGGCGCCGGTTCGGCCACGGGAGGGGAAACGATGATCACAGCTTCCACTTCCTCCTCCTCCTCATCTTCGTCGTCCTCCGAGTCGTACTCGTCGAGCTTCGAAGTCAACTCTTCCTGCTCTTCGTCCTCGTAGTCGTGGAAGTCTTCCATCTCGTCTTCGTCTTTGGCAGCGAATCGCGGGCTATCAAACATCAAACAAGCCTCCTGTTTCAGGGCACAACCAAACCTAGAATACCCCTTTTTGATGGGCTGGCAATAGCGAAAACGCGGGTTCGGCGGAATCCGCTTTAGCGGGAGGCCGCGCGCGCTTCCATCACGGGAGATTTCCCTCGCGATACAGCCGCGCTGGAGGCTTTCGCCGCAGGTCTCCGGGATTTCGCGGCGCGGCGCGAGGCACTCGACGTGCGCGTGGTACGGCGCCGCGACGAAGTCCGCGTAACAGTGCGCCTGGATGCCGGAGCACGCATGACCGCGGGGATCAGCAGGCTTTCGCCTTCCACCGCCTCGGCCGACTGCAGATGGTTGGCCGCCACAATGCTGCCCGGCGTGGTGCCGTAGCGTTTGCCAATGGTTGCGAGCGTTTCGCCCATTGACACGCGGTGCAGCCTCCAGGAATCGCGATGCTCGCTGGGGATCAGTTGCAACGCGGCCATGAGTTGGTTGCCGGTGCCTTTGGGAACATGGACCGAGTAGCCCGCGGGTACCGTATTGCCGTGGATCACCGATGGGTTCAGGTCCAGGAGCTGTGCCATGGAGGTGTCGGTGATATCGGCCACCAGGGCCAGGCTGGTCGGTGCCGTCACTTCGATCGTGTCGTACTCGAGCGGGGAGTCGAACTGCACGTCATCCAGGCCATAGGCGGCAGGGTTCTTCTCCATGATCGTCATAGCCAGGATGATCGGCACGTAGTTCGTGGTCTCCGCGGGCAGCACGCCGCGGGAGCGCAGTTCCCAGAAATCCGCATAGCCGGTGCGCTCCACGGCCTTCTCCACGACGCCGGGGCCGCAGTTGTAAGCCGCGATCGCCAGGTACCAGTCGCCGAATTCGGTGTACAGGTCGTGGAGATGGCGGGCTGCAGCACGAGTGGCTTTCTCCGGGTCCATGCGATCGTCGGTGTACCTGGTCTGCTCGAGACCGTACTCGCGCCCGCGCCACAGCAGGAACTGCCACATCCCCCCGGCCGCCTTTCGCGAAACCGCCCGCGGGATGAAGCCGGATTCGGCCTGGGCAAGGTGGATTAATTCCTGCGGGACGCCTTCCTCGTCGAGGATCCGCCGGATCATGGGACGGTAGCGGCCCGACCTCTGGGTGGCCGCGATGATCGTCTTATGGCCGCGATTGGAAAAGTAGTTGATGTAGCCCAATACCGTGTCGTTGACTGAGAGCGGCAACTGCGAAACGGTGGCCGCCACCTGGGCGCGGACGCGGTCTTTCAACTTGGGATCCACCGGAAACGTCATCTGCAGAATATCTTCGAGCGGGGCCTTTTCGAACTTGCCTTCCTCGACGCTTGCCGACGCGCCCAACCCCGCCAGGTCGAACCGGTGGATTGCATCCACCATTTCGTCGAGGCGGCGTCCGTACTCCTGCTTTTCACTGGGACTCTCGTCGGCGGCCTGCAGAATCAAGTCGATGGCGGCATTGAATTCCCGGCGGGCGCTCGCCATGTCGCTAGCCTGGTAGTACCGCTTCCCGCGCTGAAAGCTCTGCTCGGCGCGCAGCACCAGGGCGTCTCCATCGGTCTTGCTCGGAGGAAGCGGGGGGTTGGCAATAAAAACAGGCGGGACGTCATGCAGATAAACATTCGTTCCGATGGCGGGAGGCGGCGCGATATCGACCGGCGCTTCCGCAGCTCTCGGGGCGGCCGGAAGGAAGGACGTTTGGAACCTGGTTTGCTGATTGTATCCGCAAGCAGCGGTAAGGAGGGCTACGGCGAGAAGGGAAAAAGATAGGAACGTCTGCTTGCGATCGTCCATCTACAGCCTCTGGTCTGTTGAAAAATAAGCTACTTCTGCGGGTCGACGCCCGCTATGAACCCTAAAAGGTTACAACACGTACCGTACGCAAATCAACCCTTAATCTGGAAAACTGCCCCGTCCGTGTGTCAATACGGAACGGGGCGTGTCCCGCCGTACACATCTACTCTTCTTCTTCCGGTTCGCCTGCCTTGGCGGCCTTCGCCGCCGCAATAATCTTATCGGCCTGCAACTGCGGCACGAAATCGTAATGATCGAATTCCATGGTGAAGGAGGCGCGCCCCTGCGTCATGGCCGTCAGGTCGTTCTGGTAGTTGAGCATCTCGGCCATCGGCACCTGGGCGCGGATAAACTGCGTGCTGCCCTTCGTTTCCATACCCGAAATCCGGCCGCGGCGCCCGTTCAGGTCGCCCATGAGGTCTCCCGCGTATTCAACCGGCGCCTGGATTTCCACGTTCATGACGGGCTCGAGCAGCGCGGGTTTGGCCTGCTGCATGGCCGCTTTGAACGCCTTGCGCGCAGCCAGTTTGAACGCCAGTTCCGACGAATCGACATCGTGGTAGGAACCGTCGTAAACCGTGACCTTGAAATCCACCATCGGGTATCCGGCCAGGAACCCGTTTTCGGCGGCCTCCACGATGCCCTTTTCTACCGCGGGAATGAAGTTCTTGGGAATGGCGCCGCCGAAGATTTCGTTGGCGAACTCGAAATTGGCGCCACGCGGCAGGGGCTCCATCTTGATCCAGCAATCGCCGAACTGGCCGTGACCGCCGGTCTGCTTCTTGTGGCGGCCCTGCACGTCGGCAAACCCGCGGATGGTCTCGCGGTAGGGAATCTTGGGCGACTTGAGGGCAACATCCACGCCATACCGCTTCTTCAGGCGGCTGACCACGATCTCGACGTGCTGCTGTCCGGCGCCGGCCAGCAAAAACTCGCGCGTCTGCGGGTCACGATAGAAGCGCAGGGACTGGTCCTCTTCCAGAATGCGGTGCACGGCGTTGCCCATGCGGTCTTCATCGTTGCGCGACTTCGCTTCGATGGCGAATGCGATGGAGGGCTCGGGCAGTTTGACCGGCGGATAGGCCACGCTCGCGCCCTTCTCGGCCAGTGTGTCGCCGGTGAGGGTGTCCCGCAGCTTGGCGACCGCGCCGATATCGCCCGCATGCAGTTCGGTGACCGGCTGGAGGGTCTTGCCGAAGGGGATGCTGACGTGCGCCAGGCGCTCGCCGCTGGAGCGGGTCAGGTTCTGCAGGTTGGCATCGTTCTTGACAAGGCCGGTATAGACCTTGAAAAAGGTGATGCGGCCGGCGAACGGGTCGGCCGTGGTCTTGAAGACATAGGCCGAAGCCGGTCCGCTTTCCGAAATCTGCTGCGAACCCGCATCCGTCGCGACCTCGCGCCCGGCGGGCGCAGGCAGATTCTCCACGATGAAGTCGAGGATGAGATCGGCGCCGATGTTGTGCAGCGCCGACGCGCACATCACGGGGAAAATGCGCAGTTCGCGCACGGCCTGCCGGAGGCCGTCGGCGATATGTTCCACGGGCAGCGTACCCTTGTCGAAAAACTCTTCCATCAAGGCGTCGTTACCTTCGGCCACCATCTCGACCAGCGCCTCGTGGGCCTTCTGCGCGGCTTCGGCCAGATTGGCCGGGATTTCGCCTTCCTTGCCCTTCCCGTCACCATCCGGCGTGTAGGTGTAGGCCTTCATGCGGATCAGATCGACCATGCCGGTGAAATCACGCTCGGACCCGATGGGGATATGGATGGGCACCGCGGCGCGTCCGAAGACGGCCTGCACGCTTTCCAGGGACCGGTTGAAATCCGCGCGCTCGCGGTTCAGCTTGTTGATCACGATGGCGCGCGGCAGCTTGAAGTCGTTGGCGAAGCCCCAGACCTTCTCGGTCTGCACTTCGACGCCCGCCACACCGTCCACCACAACCAGCGCGGAATCGGCGGCGATCAGGGACGCACGAGCATCGTTAATAAAAATGTTGTAGCCGGGAGTATCGAGAAGATTGATCTTGGTCTTTTTCCACTCCGCCACGGCGATGGCTGTAGAGATCGTGATTTTGCGCTGGACTTCTTCCTCGTCAAAATCAGTGATCGTATTGCCTTCATCCACCCGGAGCAGGCGGTTGGTGGCTCCGGCGGTGAAGAGCAGACCGGCGGTGAGCGTCGTCTTGCCGGAATCGCCGTGGCCCACCACACCGACGTTCCGGATGTCCTTGCTTTCGTAGACTTTCACGGATTTACTCCCTCTCGGTCAGGCCGCGCAGGCGGACCCGCCCGCAAAAACGGAATAGTAACACAAGGTAGGGTAGGCCTCCGGCCTTCCCAGCGCTCCGAACGCGCTACACCGACCCCACGACACCGGCCAGGGGGCTGCTGGCGCTGGCGTACAGTTTTTTCGGCATCCGGCCGGCTTCCCAAGCAAGCCGCCCGGCTTCCACCGACAACTTCATGGCGCGAGCCATCTTGACGGCGTCTTCGGCGGCGGCGATGGCGGTGTTCATGAGCACGCCGTCGGCGCCCAGTTCCATGGCCACGGCCGCGTCCGACGCGGTGCCCACTCCGGCATCCACGATCATCGGAACCTCGGTGATCATCTCCCGCATGATCCGCAGGTTGGCCGGATTCTGCACGCCCATTCCGGAGCCGATGGGAGCTGCCAGCGGCATGACCGCCGCCGCTCCGGCGTCGATCAGCTTGCGGGCGTTGACCACATCGTCATTGGTGTAGGGCAGCACCACGAACCCCTCCTTGACCAGGATGCGCGTGGCTTCGAGCAGCCCGGCGTTGTCCGGGAACAGGGTTTTCTCGTCACCGATGACTTCCAGCTTGATCCAGTTGGAAAGCCCGACTTCGCGCGCCAGCATGGCGGTGCGAACGGCATCGTCCGCGTTGTAGCAGCCGGCGGTATTCGGAAGAATGAAGATCCGGGAGCGGTCGATGTAATCGAGCAGCGATTCCTTGGAGCGGTCGGTCAGGTTCACGCGCCGCACGGCGACGGTCACCATGTCGGCGCCGGTTTCCTCGTGGCACCGCTTCATCTCCTGGAAAGTACGGTATTTCCCCGTGCCCACGATCAGTCGCGAATGGAACTCGCGATCCGCAATTCTTAAGGTTTCCGGCATGCCCACATTGTAGCGTCAGGATGGACCGGCATCCCACTTCACGCTGTGATCGGAGCTGACCGCCCGGGTCTCACGGGGGCTGTCGGTGTGAAAGAACGACCAGGGGCCGGGGATCCAGGGGTAGCGCTCGATGACGGATTCGTCCACCACGATCCCCAGCCCGGGTGCGCGCGGGACAATCAGGTCGCCATGGTCGAGATCGAGCGGCTCCGCCAGGATCTCGGCCGCCAGGGGGAACGGGTACATGCCGGCGCGGCCGGGGCTGGAATAGCACGGATATTCGAGCCACTCCACCACCGTGTCGGGCCAGCAGACTCCCAGGTGCGCGGCGGCGATCACCTCCAGGGCCGTGCCCCAGCTATGGAACGCGAAGCGCATCTCCTGGCGGGCGATCTCGGCGACAATCCGGCGGCCGAGGTTGTAGCCGCCCTGGCAGCACACATCCATCTGGACATAATCGACGGCCTGCGTGAGGATGAGGTCGAGGTAGCGCTCCTCGTTCGGCTCGTGCTCACCGCTGGCCAGCGGGATCAGGTCCTTCTCCTTGAGGCGCAGATAGGCGGCGTGATCGTCGGGCGGGAGCGGCTCTTCGAGCCATGCCACGTTGAAGTCGGCCATTCCGGAGGCCAGGTTCTCCACGGTTTCCAGGCTGTAGCTGCGGTCGCCCATGCGCCACCAGGTGTGGGCGTCCACCATCAGGTCGAAATCCGGGCCGACCGCCTCGCGCATGAGGCGGACGGCTTCGAGATCCTGCTCGGGACCTTGGGCGGGGCGCATCTTGTAGGCCCTGAATCCGAGGGCCGCGATGGCGGCGGCTTCGGCCGCGTGGGCCTCGGGAGGCATGTACATTCCGGCGCTGCCATAGAGGCGGATGCGTTCCCGCACGCGGCCTCCGACCAACTCCGAAACCGGGAGGCCGAGTGCCTTGCCCGTCAGGTCATACAGGGCGATCTCCACCGAACCGTAAACCTTGAACATCTCGGGATCGGCGCCGGGGCCTTTCGCGAAGAGCACCCGCAGGGCGTCGGGGTCGGCCAGGGAGCGATCCACCAGGAAAGGAGCGATCGTACCTTCGATGGCCTTCTGCGCGGCTTCGCTGCCCGGACCGGGCGCATACCCGACCAGGCCGGCATCGGTCTCCACGCGGATCACCATGGCGTCGCGCTTCACCAGGGTGCGCTCGCCGCCCCAGAACGGCAGCCGGATCGGCTCGGGGAAAGGGTACGAGAGCAGGTAGGAACGCACACTCGTAATCTTCATGAGGACGCCGAATCAGGATAGCACGCGGGAACGTTACAGGAAGCGCAGCATCGCCAGGCCGGCCGCGGTTGCAACGAAGGAGGATACCATGGGCATGCGCCAGAAGCCCCCCGGCTTGCGCAACTGCGAAAAGCTGGGTACAGGCGGCTCGGCAGGGCGGTCGAAATGCTCGCGCAGTTCCGCCCCGGGGTCGACGGGATGCTCCTCCGCTTGCGGAGGTGGCGCGGCCGCCTCTTCGGCCGCGGGCGTGGGAGTTGCCGGACCCGGTGCCGCAGGCGGCGCCAGGCGTTCGGCCGCCTGCCGGCACATGTCTCCCATCGCGAGAACAAAGTTGAGGACCGTGGAATCGGTGGATGCGACGTGCTGCCGCAGTTCGGAGACTTCCTGATCTTTCCGCGCCGCCTCGGCGCGTATCGGGGCCAGCCGTTCCTGCACGGCGTCGTCGGCCGCATCCATGGCTTGGGCGCGGAGCGATTGTTCCAGCCCGGCGGTGCGCGCCTGGACCTGGAGGGCTACCTGTTCAGCCACGATGCGCCCCACCTCTTCAGCGAACTCGCGGTTGAGTGCGACCACCTGGCCTTTCAGAGTGGAGAGATCCTGCTCCATCCGGGCGGCGATGGATCGATCCTGCTGGTCGAGGGACCTGGTCTCCATCAGGATCCTCGCCTCCATATCGGCCAGGCGTCGCTCCACCTGGGAGACATGCTCGTTCAGGCGTGCGTCCAGCGCGGCCGTGAGGGCATCGAGGACGCTCCGATCGAACCCGGCCGGCGCGCTCTCGATGCGGCGCATGCGCTGTTCGATCTGTTCCAGGCGGTCCAGGACAGGCCCTGCGCCGGCGGCGGCCGGCGGCAGAGAGCCCTGGCGTTGCGCGTTCTGCGTGAGCTTCATGCCCACGCCGAAGGCCAGTCCATCGCCGAAGGCCACGGCGAGGCTCTTCCAGACGGACGAATCGCCACTTTCCCGCATAAACATAATCTACAGGAAATGTTTCAGGGTGAAAAGGAAATTCGCGGCGGTGAAAGCACTATGGGGCCGCGTAACGATAGACTGGGAGTGCGAATGAGCATATTTCGAATCGCGCTCGCCAATCTCCAGTTCCCGGCGACGCCCGAAGAGTCGGTCGCGTCGGCCGAACAAGCCATCGCTCAAGCGTCCAAGGAAGGGGCCGGCCTCATCTGCTTTCCGGAATGCTTCGTTCCCGGCTACCGGTGTATGGGAAAGGCCGTGCCGCCGCCCGACCCGGTGTTCCTCGAACACGCCTGGGCGGTGATCGCATCGGCTGCAGCGAAGGCCAATCTCGCGGTAGTTCTGGGCACCGAACGCGTCACGGGTAGCGCGCTGTTGATCAGCGCCCTGGTGATCAACCGGGACGGAACGATCGCCGGCTTCCAGGACAAAGTGCAGCTCGACCCTTCCGAGGATGGTACCTACTCGCCCGGCGCGGGGAGGCGCGTTTTCCAAACCGGCCCGCTGACGTTCGGCGTTGTCATTTGCCATGAAGGCTGGCGCTATCCGGAAACGGTCCGCTGGGCCGCGCGGCACGGCGCACAAATTGTGTTCCACCCTCATCTCCACGAAACCGACCCCGGCGGTTGCCGGCCCTCGAGTTTCGCCGATCCCGCCAACTCGTTCCACGAGAAGGCAGCCTTGTGCCGCGCCGCTGAGAACACCTGCTATTTCGCGACGGTAAACTGTGCCAGCGACGGGTCGGCGACCACTTCCGCGGTAGCGCGGCCCGATGGGACGCTGCTCGGCTACCAGCCCTACGGCAAACGGGGTTTGCTCATGGCAGATATCGACCTTGCCGAGGCCACGGGCCTGCTCGCGGCGCGGTACAAACCTGTCTAGCGGCGCGCCGCGTTGCCAGGGCAGGAGGCCGAGTATGGTCGGTGCGCGGCGCTGTCCCGAGACGGCACTGACAGGCACATCGCGTGGGATAATATCGCCCGGGGTGTGTTCTCAGGATCAAATTACGCTACTGCTGGAACAATGGGGAGGCGGTGACCGGCAGGCGCTGGAAAAGTTGACGCCGCTCGTTTACGCCGAGCTCCACCGCCTGGCCAGCAGCTATCTCCGCCGCGAACGCCCGGATCACACCCTGCAGAGCACCGCGCTGGTGAACGAGGCGTATCTGAAGCTTGTCGGCCAGCACAGCGTGCGGTGGCAGAACCGGGCTCACTTTTTCGGAATTGCGGCGCAGCTGATCCGAAGAATCCTGGTCGACTACGCCCGTTCGCGATTTGCCGAAAAACGGGGAGCCAGCGCCCCCAGGCTGTCGCTCGAAGAGATTTCGGAACCGGCCGTGTCCCGCGGTTTGGATCTCATCGCACTGGATGACGCTCTGGACGACCTCGCGAAACTCGATCCCCGGCAGGGTCGCGTGGTGGAGCTGAGGTTCTTCGCCGGCCTCTCGGTCGAGGAGACCGCCGAAGTCATGCAGATGTCGCCCGCCACCGTCAAACGCGAGTGGACCGCAGCGAAGGCATGGCTGTTCCGCCAGATCCGGAGGCAGGCCGCGGATGCACCCTGATCGCTGGCGGCGGATCAAAGAGATTCTGGATGTCTCGTTGAGTCTCGATCCGGCTGAACGCGAGGAATACCTCACCCGCATCTGCGAGTCGGACCGGGAATTGCGCGAGGAAGTAGACTCCCTGATCGAGGCGCACGAGGCCGCGGGGGACCTCTTCGAGACGCCGGTTGCGCCCGCGACACCGGGAGATCCTCTTATCGGCGCGCGACTCGGGTCGTATCAGATCGTAGAGCCCATCGGCAGGGGCGGCATGGGATCGGTCTACCGGGCGATCCGGGCGGACGACGTGTTCCACAAAGAAGTCGCGGTCAAGATCGTCCACCGCGGCCTCGACCTGGAGCGCGTTGTGCGCCAGTTCAGGCGGGAGCGGCAGATCACAGCCAGCCTCGATCATCCGAATATCGCAACGTTGATCGACGGCGGGGCCACTCCGGACGGCCTGCCGTACTTCGTGATGGAGTTCATTCACGGCAAGCCGATCGACCGCTATTGCGAGGAGCACAACCTGTCGATCCGGCAGCGTCTGCATCTCTTTGCCAGCGTTTGCGCGGCAGTACAGTTTGCGCACGAGCACGGCGTCATTCATCGCGATATCAAGCCCGAGAACATTCTGGTTACGGGCGGCGGCCTGCCCAAGCTGTTGGATTTCGGCATCGCCAAGATTCTCAATCCGGAAATGCTCGGCTCGGGGCGCGAATCCACGGCCACGCTCGTTCCGGCCATGACACCGGGGTACGCCAGCCCGGAACAGATCTCTGGCGGCCTGGTGACGGAGGCTTCGGATGTCTATTCGCTGGGTGTACTGCTTTATGAATTGCTCTCGGGCAAACGGCCAGAGGTCGATTCCGGCGCGTTGCAGGATGCCGTCCAAGGCGGCCCGGAACCGCCCAGCAAGGCCTCGCCTGAACGCGGAATCTCCTCCGATCTCGACAACGTCGCGCTGATGGCGATGCGGCGCGAGCCATCGCGCCGGTACCGGTCGGCGGGGCTTCTCGCAGCCGACGTTCGCCGCTACCTCGATTCCCTTCCCGTCCGGGCCCGCAAGGATACATTCGCTTACCGCGCTTCGAAGCTTATCCGGCGTCAGAAAGCGGCATTCCTCTCGGCGGGCATTGCCCTGGCGCTTGCCGGCGCGGCGCTGGTGATTTTGCAGGAGCGCAGCCGCATCAACGACTCGCAGCAGCCTCAGATCACGCTCGTGACGAGTCTGCCGGGCCTCGAGACCCAGCCTTATTTTGCGCCCGACGGCAAGCGCATCGTCTACGTTCGAAGCAGCGAAGACGCCGGGAATTCCGATATTTATGTGCAATCGCTGCAGGACGGCTCGGTGCGCCGCCTGACCAACGACCCGGCAAACGATTTGAGCCCCGTCTGGTCTCCGGATGGGTCGCGAATCGCCTGGCTGCGGACCGGTTCCAAAGAGACCGCCATCTTTGTTGCCGGCGTAAACGGCGGCGTTCAAGCCAAGGTGACCGACGTGTACCCGGTGCGCGTCGAGGCCCTGGGGCGCCACCTGGACTGGTCGCCCGATGGGAAATTGCTCGCAGCCGCGGACAAGGCCGGCCCGGAGTTTCCGTTTCATATTGTCCTGATCGGAGTTGACGGCGGCGGCAAGCGCGAAGCTACGCTGCCGCCGGACGGAAGCATCGGCGACATGAGCCCCGCGTTCTCACCCGACGGCAAGTGGGTTGCGTTTCTCCGCGCGATTTCGAGCGGCGTCAGCGAGGTCTATGTAGCGCCCATTGAGCCAGGCGTTGCGAGGCGCCTGACCTTCGACAACCGTAACGCGGCCTCCCTGGCGTGGACTCCCGACGGCCGCTCGATTGTCTTCGCGTCCGACCGCCGCGGGAACTCCGCGCTGTGGCGCGTCTCCCGCTCGGGCGGCGCGCCTGAGCGAGTTCCGCTGGTGGGGGACAACGCCTCCGACCCTGCGTTTTCCCGCGCCGGATGGAAGCTGGCCTACACACAGTTCTTCCAGGACGCCAACATCTGGAGGGTGGATCCCGCGGGGCGTGAGGCTCCCGTGAAAGTGATCTCCTCGACCCAGTATGATTCCAGCCCGCAGTATTCGCCGGACGGCAGCCGCATCGCATTCCGGTCGACTCGTTCGGGCAGCAATGAGATCTGGGTCAGCGACGCCGATGGCCGCACGCCCGTTCCATTGACGCGTTTCGGAGGCCCACTGACCGGTTGTCCACGGTGGTCGCCGGACGGCATGCGTCTCGCCTTCGATACCCGGCCCGAGGGACAGGCGGATATCTATGTGACCGGCTCGTACGGGGGCCCGCCGCGGCGAATGACGACTTCCCCGGCCGAGGATGTGGTGCCTTCCTGGTCCCGTGACGGCGCCTGGATTTACTTTGCCTCGAATCGTACCGGCGCCTGGGAGGTCTGGCGGGTGGCATCGGCAGGCGGGACCGAGGAGCAGGTCACGCGGCTCGGCGGCTTCGCGGCCTTTCCTTCCGTGGACGGAAACTACCTTTACTACGCTAAAGGGCGAAGCGAGCCGGGGCTGTGGAGAAAGCGCCTGCCCAACGGGCCGGAGGAAGCGGTTCTGGAGCAATTGAAGCCGGGATATTGGGGCTACTGGGCGGTTTCGGAAGACGGCATCTACTTCGCGGATGAGCCAGGCACGCCGGCCACGCGCGGCATCTATTTCTGCGACTTCGCCACAAGAAGTATCCGGCAGGTCTTGAAAATCGAAAAGATGCTGGCGGTGACGGATTCGGGCCTTGCCCTTTCCCCGGACCGCCGGCATCTGCTCTATACCCAAGTGGATCAAAGCGGCAGCGACATTCTGATGCTGGACCGCTACCAATGAGCCGCCGCTAAAGCATCGAGGTTTCGATCTGTGGCTGCTCGCCCAGCGAGAGCGCCAGCACCGCCCAACTGCTTCCCGCTGCCGAAATCCACTGGTTCTTTCCGTGGGGGAATCCACTCTCCTTGTACGGCTGGAAGGGAAACGTCCGCGACCGGACCAGCCAGGACCCGTCCTCCAACTGCGTGCGCAGCAGGAACCCGGCGCCCTTCTGCCAGGCGGCATCGGATGGTTGCAACTGCCCCGAGATGCGCAGGGCGGCCAGCGCCTGGCCCGTTGCGTACGCGTCGCTCTCCAGGGTTGTCAGTTGACCCCATCCGCCGTCCGCCCGCTGCTCCGCGAGTAGCCGGCCGGCCGCGCTTTCGATGGCTTTGCGATCTGCTTTGGTCCAGCGCAGGCCGAGCAACTGCATGGCCCGGTCTTCGGTTGTCTGCGGCTGCGCCCGTTCCAGCCAGTTCCGCGCCCGCTCCACCGCGTGATCCACGTCCTTCCCGTAGACTTGTAGCGCGCGCACGCTGAGCGCCGTCGCGGTGAAGACGCTCGATTCGATCGGCGGACGAGCCGGAAACGCGAGGAAGCTTCCGTCGCCGGTTTGCTGCAAGGAGACCAGGTGCGCCATCGCGCCGGTAGTCCGGTCGGGGGCGTATCCTTCGGCCGCCAGGCCCACGAGGGCGTAACTGACGCTGATCGCCGGGTCCGGAACATTCGGCTTGCCCGCCATCATATCCGGGACAAGGGGCTTGAACGTCGCCACTACCGCGTCGACCTGGTAGCGCGCGGACTTCTCGTCCACGGCGAATCCGCGGGTGCGCGCCGTCGAGTATGCCATCTGCGGCAGTGACTGGTTGTGGCAGGAGGTGCAGCCCGACACCCTTACGAATTGCGGCCCGGTCTTCAGGAGCAGGGCCACTGCCTTCTCCACCGCCGGCTTCACCATTTCCCGACCTGATGCTCCGGCCTGCATTAATGCCTCGACCACCGGCGTGTTGCCGCGCCGCATCGCCCACAGGAGGGCCGTCTCGCCGGCCTTGTTCTTCGCGTTCGGGTCGACGCCCTTCGCCAGCAGTTCGCGCACCAGCGTGGGATCGGCGTGCTCATCGTAAGCCGCCCACATCAGCGTTGTCGCTCCGGATCCGTCGGTCGCCGTCACGTCGGCGCCCCTGGCCATCATCGCCCCGGCCATTTCGCGGTTGTGGCGCATCAGCGCGAGGAAGATCGGGGGAGCTCCGAGGAAGCGGCCCTCGTTCGGGTCGGCGCCGGCCTCCAACAGTCGCTTCACCTCTTGTACATCGTTGCGCATCGCCGCTCCGGTCAACGGAGTAGGCGGCGTGAAATCCGGAAATTGCGCGCATGCCCAAAGGGCGGCCGCAAAGAAAATAGCCAAAGTGCGTGTGAGTCTCATATTCCCCTCTCCATCTCTGAACGCGCAGGCCGGCGCCCGAAAAGCTCATCGTGGTGGAAAGGACAGAGTGTGCCGCCGCAGTGACCGCCGCCGCTTCCGCCGTTGTAGGATATAAAGACACGCGTAGCGGGATTTCGCACTGGGGGCCGCTTGAACCAGCCAAGACCAGCAACTACCGACGTCTTTGTTGGCCGCCGGCTCGGCAACTATCAGATTGTCGAACGCATCGGGCAGGGCGGCATGGGCGCCGTTTACCGCGCCCGCCGAATCGGCTTCGATGAAGATGTCGCGCTCAAGGTCATCAAGCGCGGAATGGACACGGACGCCATCCTGCGGCGTTTCGAGACCGAGCGCCGGATTTTGGCGGCCCTGGATCATCCGAATATTGCGCGCCTTCTCGACGTGGGTGCCACGCCAGACGGCGTTCCCTACCTGGTAATGGAGTTCATCTCCGGGCAGCCGATTAACCGCTATTGCGACTCGGAAGGGCTGACGGTCCGGGCGCGGCTCGAGCTCTTTCAGAAAGTCTGCGCCGCCGTCGAATGCGCGCACCAGATGCAAGTCATTCACCGCGACATCAAGCCCGAAAACATTCTGGTGACGGCGGCGGGCGAACCGAAGCTCGTAGACTTCGGCATCGCAAAGATCCTGGCGGCCGATGGCGCGGCCGCATCGCAGGAACGGACGGTGACGATCGCGCCCGTGATGACTCCGCATTACGCCAGCCCCGAACAGACGCAAGGCAGTCCGCTGACTCCTTCCACCGACATCTATTCTCTGGGCGTGCTGCTGTACGAACTGCTGACTGGAGTTTCGCCTTATGGCAACCTGGAGCATTCGCGGCAGACGCTGCTGGAGGTGATCTGCAAGCGCCGCCCGCAGCCGCCCAGCTCGGCCATCCGCCATTCCCCGGCGGAGCTGCGCGCCGCCCTGGGCGGGGATCTCGACGCCATCATCCTGACAAGCCTCGAAAAGCAGCCGTCCCGGCGTTATGGCTCCGTCGGCGAATTCTCGGCGGATATCGCGCGCCATCTGGCGGGTGTGCGCCCGGAGGCGCGGCGGTTCAGCCGCCGGTATGTTCTTCGGGCCCTCCGCATGCGCAGAGCATTCCTGGCCGCGGCGGTTGTCACGATGTTCGTGGTCACACTGGCCGGCTGGCTCTTTCAGCGGTCTCGCGGGGCCCGCGTCCGGGTGCGGCCTGCCGTGGCGGTGCTGGGATTCGAGAATCTGTCGCATCAGCAGTCCACAGACTGGCTATCCACCGCTCTCACTGAGATGCTCTCCACCGAGCTGGCGGCCGGAGGTGAGGTGCGCACAATCCCGGGAGAACTGGTTTCCCGCGTGAAGCTCGAACTGGCACTGCCGAATGCGCAGACCTTCTCGCCCGCGACCCTCGGCCGGCTGCGCAGCAGCCTGGGGACCGACTATGTGGTTCTGGGGTCGTACCTGGCGCTTGGCGATCAATCGGGTCTTCAGGTAAGGCTCGATCTCCGCCTGCAGGACGCAAAGTCCGGGGATACGCTGGCCACGGTTGCCGAGACGCGGCCCTCCACGGAGCTGCTGGCACTGGTAGCCCGGGCGGGCAGTCTGCTGCGCCGCGCGGTGGGGGCCGGGGAATCGGCGGCAGACGGGGCCTCGGCCCGGGCATCGCTTCCCGAGGGCGCCGAGGCCGCAAGGAATTACGCCGAGGGCCTGGAGCGGCTGCGCGCCTTCGATGCCCTCTCCGCCCGCGACCTGCTGCGCAACGCGGTAACGGCGGCGCCGGGCCATGCGCTCTCGCATGCCGCGCTCGCCGCCGCGTCGGGCATGCTCGGGTACGATCTGGAGGCCCGCGACGAGGCCAGGAAGGCTCTCGACCTTTCCGCCGGACTTCCACGCGACGACCGCCTTTCGATCGAAGGCCGATACTTCGAAACCACCCACGAGTGGGGACGGGCGATCGCAACGTACGAGACCCTGCGTAGAGAATATCCTGACAATGTGGAATATGGACTGCGGCTGGCGATGGTACAAACGCGCTCCGGCGCCGGCCGCCTCGCCCTCGACACCGTACAGGCGCTGCGGACGCTGCCATCGGCGGCCCAAGACCCGCGGCTGGACCTCGCCGAGTGCGAGGCCGCCCTGGCCGCCTCCGACCTTCCCCGCGCCCGCACCCTTGCGCGGCGAGCCGCCCAGTCCGGATCGGCGGCGGGCCTTCGCATCCTGGCGGCGCAGGCGAAACTCCTCGAAAGCCGCACGTTGCTGCAGAGCGGGGAGCCTCAGCCGGCGCTATCCTCCGCGGCCGCGTCCCAGCAACTCTACCTCGCTGCCGGCCACCGCCCCGGCGTGGCGCGAGCGCTGATCGAATCGGCGGGAGTGCTGACGCAGCTCGGCGATACTGCCGGGGCGACGGCGCGTTATGAAGAGGCTTTGGCGGTCTGCCGCACGATCGGCGACCAGACCTGCATTTCCAGCGCCCTGGATAGCATCGGCGTTCTGCGCCGCCGGCAGGGCGACCTCCGGGAAGCGCTCGACATGCACCGGAAGGCGCTCGAAATCCGCCGCAAGGTCGGCGACCAGGCGGGGGTGGCGACCTCGCTTTACAATATCGGGAACGTGCTGGAGATCATGGGCGACTTGCCGGGCGCCCGCGAGGCCGCCGCCGAGGCGCTCGAGATCCGGCGTCAATCAGGCGAACGGCGGGGCGCCGCGCTGACGATGAGCCGTCTCGCCAACATACGCCGCCGGATGGGCGAACTCCCCGAATCCCGCGCGATGAATCAGCAGGCGGTGGATACCTTGAGGGGAATCGGCGATCGGGGCGGGACCGCCATGGCCCTTCACAATCTCGGGTTGGCGTATTTCGATAGCGGCGACCTGGCGGGCAGCCGTTCAACCCTCGAGGAAGCGCTCGCCATTCGGCGGCAGCAACGCGACAAGAACAATACCGCCCAGATCCTTGCCGCACTCGCCGCGGTCGCCCTGGAGCAGGACCGGCTGGCCGAGGCCCATGACCTGATTACCGAGTCGATTTCGATCCGCCAGCAACTGGGCGAGACGATCTCCATTGCACAAAGCAAGCTCGTGCTGTCCAGCATCCTCCTGGAGCAAGGCCACGCCGCGGAGGCCGAGAAGACCGCCCGGGAAGCGGCGGCCGTTTTTCACACCGCGCAGGCGCCCGGCTTGGAGGTGGAAGCCGCTCTAAGCGCCGCGGCCGCACAACTCGGCCGGAATCCCCTGCAGGCACGCGCATCACTCAAAAGCGCGAAAGAACTCCTGCCTGACCACCGGGATGCGCGGGTGAGCCTCAGGCGCGACATTCTCCTGGCGCGCCTGCGCCTTGCGGATGCGCAGCCGGCTGAGTCTCTCGCCGCCCTGGAGCGTAGTCGCGAGCAGGCGCGCCGGCTCGGCCTTTTGGCAGAGGAACTGCAGGTGCGGCTGACGATGGCACAGGCCGGCCAGGCCGCCGCGGCCGCGTTGAGCGCGGACGCGCGCAAGGCGGGATTTCTCCTCATCGCAAGAAAAGCACAGCAGTGAGCCGTCGCCGGGCTGTTCTTCGCGTTCTCTATTAGAGGTGAATGATGACGAACGCGCTTCCGATTCCGGCCGGTATCTCCGCGGCGAGACTGGCGATCGCTGTCCGCGGGCTGACGAAGGCGTGGTGCCGGCTGATGCACGCGTCCGTGACCTGGCCCGTAGGCGGACACTACGCGTGCCGCACCTGCGGCCGCCAATATCCCGTACCGTGGCGGGGCTCGCAATAGGCAAGGACTGCACCCTTGAACCGGTTCAGTCGTGGCGCAGCGCCGACATCGGGTCGAGTCTTGCCGCGCGGCGGGCGGCCAGGTAACTGGCGGCGAGTGAGACTGCGGCCAGCAGCGCGGCAGACATCGCCAAAGTAGCGAAGTCGTGCGCCGGAAGGCCGAACAGGATGCTGCCGAGCAAGCGGGTAGCGGCCAGCGCCAGGCAGGTACCGGCAGCGATTCCTCCCAGGAGCAGCGCCACCACATTGCGCATCACCAGGATGAGGATCGATCGCGAGGGCGCTCCCAGCGCCATGCGGATCCCGAACTCGGCGCGGCGTTGAGTCACCAGGTAGCTGAGCGTGCCGTAAAGTCCGATCGTCGCCAGCAACAGTGCCAGCGCTCCGAAAAAGGCGGCCAGCGTGGCCAGCAAGCGTTCGCGCGTCATGGAGTCAGCCACCTGGGCGGCGAGTGTGTGGATCTCGAGGGAGGCCGCTCTATTTGAGCCGGCGACTGCTTTCTGGATGGCTTCCGCCATGGCGGCCTGCGGTAACGGCGTGCGGATTTCATAGTTCGCGGCCTGGCTTTCGGGCACCTGCGACACGGGACGAAAGACAGTGGCGAAGGTGTCTTCGCGCACCGATTCGTATTTGGAGTCCTTGACGACTCCGACCACCTCCACCGGCGGCTCCAGTTGGCGCGCCTCTCCTTCTGCGCGAAACGTCCGGCCCACCGGATTGAGCCCGGGGAAGAACCGGTGGGCCAAAGTCTCATTGATCACCGCCACCGCGGTCGTGGACGCTGTATCGCCGCGGTTGAAGTTGCGGCCCGCCAGCAGCCGCATGCGCATGGTATCGAAGTAGGTGTCGCTGATCATGTTGAAGTACACCAGCGCATCATCGCCCCGCGGCGGATGGGGCACATCGCTCACGATGTTCGTGTTCCATTCCATATCGCTGAGCGGCGTGTTCCAGGAGCGCGCGGCGCTGACCACGCCGGGCAGGTCACGCAATCTGGTTTCGATCTCCTCGTATGCAGTTCCTGAGGAATCGTTCGGTTTCGGCAGGGTGACGTGCGCCAGCAGCACCTGGCTCCGGTCGAACCCGAGATCGAGAGTCGCCAGGTTCCAGAAGCTGCGCAGCAGCAGGCCGGCGGTGACCAGCAGAACCAGCGAGAGCGCAACCTGCGAACCCACGATCCACAGGCGGAACCGGCCGCGCATCCCGCGGCCCGGCGCGTGGGTCTCCTTGATGGCGGACGTCAACGAAGCGCGCGTACTGACAAATGCCGGGGCCACCCCGAACAGCAGCCCGGTCAAGACCGCAATGGCAGTGGTAAAACCAAGTACCCGCCCGTCCAGAGAGAAATCGAGAAAGACCGTATTCCGCGCCGTGGAAAGGTAGTGCAGCAACACGGTGTTGCCCCAACGGGCGAACCAGAGGCCGAGAAAGGCGCCCGCGAGCGAGAGCAACACGCACTCAGTCATCAACTGCCGCGCCAACCGGAGGCGCGAGGCGCCCAGGGCCAGGCGCATCGCCATCTCCCTGCCGCGAGCGGCCGCCCGGGCCATCAACAGGCTCGCGATATTCGCGGACGCGATCAGCAGCACCAGCCCCACGACCGCCATCAAGACGTGAAGCGGCTGTTCATACTGGCTGCGCAGTCCGGACAACCCCTTGGCCGCCGTCACTGGGACCAGCACGCGTTTGCGGAATCGGTTCTGCGACTCGGTATCCCAATTCGGCGGCACGACGGCTGAGAAGATCGCGGGTGAAAGCGCGGCGAGGCGCTCTTTCACCTGTGCCATTCCGATGCCCGGTTTCATGCGGCCGGCGACGCGCAGCCACCACCAACTCCGCGCGTCCAGGCGGGAGCGCAGACCATCGAAGGCCGTAGAGGCGCAGATGGGGATTGCCACGTCGAATTTGTAGCCCACGTCGATTCCAAAGAAGCCGGCGGGAGCCACGCCGATAATCTCAAATGGGTGATCGTCGAGCGTGATGGTGCTGCCGATTGCGCTGTCTGTTCCGCCGTAGTGCTGCTGCCAGAAGCCGTAGCTCAACACCGCCCGGCCGGCGCAGCCGCGCCGGTCGTCGTCGACGGTCAGCAGTCGTCCAGCCGCGGGGTTGAGGCCCAGAGTCCGGAAGAAATCGCCACTAACCCAGAGTCCATTGGCGTATCGCACCATGCCGGAGCGCGAAAGATTGAATTGGGCCGCGCCCCAGGCGAAGACCCCCGAGAAAACGTCCTGCTGCCCGCGAACCTGTTCCCAAAGGGGATTCGTAAAGCTCGTGTCCGAGACCTGCACCAGTTCCTGCGGGTTGCGGACCGGCAGCGACCGCAGCAGGATGGCGTCGATAAGGCTGAAGATAGCCGTGTTGGCGCCGATTCCGAGAGCCAGCGTCAGCACCACGACGGCCGTAAACAGAGGGGCCTTCGACAGTACCCGGACCGAATACCGGATGTCGCGTCCGAATGCCTCGACCGAGCTTTCCCAACCGGCGCCGCGGATCTCATCTTTGACGAATTCCATGCTTCCCATCTCGACCTGCGCCGACCGGCGTGCTTCGCCGGGGCTCATTCCCGAGCGGATTCTCTCCGCGGTCGCGGTTTCCAGCCAGGCGCGTAATTCGTCATCCATTTCCCGTTCCGACTCGCGCTTCCGGAACAAAGCCCGGAGACCGCCTGTAAGGTTCGTCCAGAAAGACATCGCTCACCTCGCTAGCAGGTTTCGAGAATGCGGGCGATCGCCGCGCTCTGGCGGCCCCACTCTTCGGCTTCGCTCTTCAGCTGTTTGCGGCCGCGATCGGTGAGGGCGTAATATTTGGCCCGGCGATTGTTCTCGCTGGACTTCCACATGGGTTTGATCCACCCGGCGCGCTCCAGCCGGCGGAAGGCAGGAAACAGAGACCCGGGGTTAACGTGAAACACTCCGTGGCTGACCTGCTCAATGCGCTGGGCTATGCCGTATCCGTGCATGGGTTCGAGCGCCAGAGTTTTCAGAATCAGCAGGTCCAGCGTGCCCTGCACCAACGTGCCGCCGCGTTCTCCCAAGCGTCTGTCCTCCTCTCGACAAACTAGATATAAAGCCTCTCCTCTCGATTGTCAAGTGGAGAATCAGTGGAGAATCAGTCGCCGGGTTCACCGCAGGGCTGTTCCGCCTGCGTCACGCTGCTTCAACGCGCATCGGTTTTTCGCGTTCGGCGCGCCATGGATCTGAATCTGCCTAGCGGAAGCGGTGCGGCTAACACCATCAGTACCACGATGATCAACATCATTTCGAGTCTGCCGTTACCACCGTCTGGCGAGACGACAAACCAGCGCTCGATGAAATCCATTGCGCCCTCCCCGGTGTACTCTATCACGTCTGTTACAGATATGGCCGGCGTGATTGACAAAGACAGCCTGCAGACATATCTTAGGCGGCATGGCGAAGAAAAAGACGGTTAGGCGCGCGGCCAGGAAGCGGTCTCCAGCACGTCGTGACGCGGGTCCGGTGCTTATCAGGTCCGGACCGCGGAAGAAACGCGTGGAAGGTCCTCCACCGCCACGGTTCACGACGCATAAGGTTCGGGCCCTTTGGTTCCAAGCGCGCGCTTCGTACCCGGTCCGTGAAGCCAACGTCGAGAGACTGATTTCCGAACGGGACCGCGTCCGTCCCGCCGTTACGCCTGCCGTGAACTGGGTTCCCGTGGGCCCCACCAATATTGGAGGCCGATGCACCGCTCTTGCTGTTCATGCCGCGAATCCGGACATCGTGTATATAGGCTCAGCCGGGGGAGGCGTCTGGCGCAGCGATGACGCGGGGAAGACGTGGATTTCACAATGGCACGACCAGCCTGTGCTAAATGTCGGGTCACTCGCCATCGACCCGAAATCTCCCGATACGGTCTATTGCGGCACGGGCGAAGCTAACGGCTCGGCCGACTCCTATGCCGGCGTGGGCATCTTCCGCACTCAGGATGGCGGGCAGACTTGGAGCCTGCTGGCGTCTTCCAAAGAAGCCGGGATTCCGCGACGCATCGGCACGATCGCGATTGACCCGTTCGATTCGCAGCACCTGATTATCGGCGGCGTAACCCATGACACCAGCGACGCTTCCGCCATGTTCACTTCGACCGACGGCGGCCAAACATGGGTGCGGCAGGGCTTTGTATCGGCCAATAACTATTGGTGCCACTCGGTAGTCTTCCATCCCACGGCGGCGGGAGTTATCTTCGCTACGATCGATGAGAATGGGTCGAAGAATGGAATCTGGCGTTCGCTCGACGGCGGCAAGACCTGGCAGCAACTGACCAAGGGACTGCCCGCGACGTCGTTGATGAGACGGACCAGCCTCGCCCTTGCCCCTTCCAAGCCGGACACGATGTACGCGATCACGTCCAACTCCACCGATGGTGTGTTGGGTGTCTTCGTGAGCACGAACCAGGGCTCCACCTGGAAAGCGACCGGTGGAAGCGAGTTCGCGGGAGAGGGCCAGATGACCTATGGAAACTGTATTGTAGTGCACCCGGCCAATCCGAACCGCGTCCTCTGCGGCGGAGTCGACCTTCACCTGACTACGGATGGCGGCAAGACCTGGACTCGGGCGACTCGATGGGATGCCGACCGGGGTAAGCCGCAGTACGCCCACGCGGACCATCACGCTTTGGCGATGCCGGCTTCCAAACCGGGACGCGTATACGATGCAAACGACGGCGGCATGGACGTGAGCGAGGACGGTGGAGTGACATGGACGAATCGCAGTAACGGCCTGGCCGCCACCATGTTCTACGATATCGACGTGGCGCAAAGCGACGGCCGCCAATATGGCGGCGGCGCCCAGGATAACGGCTCGATCGTAACCTCCGACGGCAAACCCGACGATTTCGGCGAGATTCTGGGCGGTGACGGGGGATGGATGGTCTTCGATCCCAAGGATGCCGCTCACTTATACGGCTCCTACTATAACTTCCATCTATTCCGCTGGAGGGCCGGGATTCCCAGGGAGGTTACTCCCAAAGGTGTGACCAAGGCGGAGCACGACGGCGTCTGGATGGTTTATATCGTGATGGACCCCAACGATTCCAATACCGTATACACGGCGTCTTCGCGCGTGTGGAAGACCTCCGACGACGGAGTCACGTGGACGCCCGTGTCAGCCGCTTTGGATGGCTCAGTGGTCACGGCTATCGAAGTCGCTACCGCCAGTTCGAAATACGTGTATGTTGGCACGGAAAAGGGCGGCTTTTTCCGCAGTACCGACGGCGGGAGTACGTGGTCGGGAGATCTATCCAGTTCCATCCTTCCAGGCATGATCATTACACGCATTGAGACGCATCCCAAGAACGCCAAGACTGTGTATGTAACTGTGGGAGGGACGGGACACAGGCATGTATTTCGCTCGGACGATGCTGGCGCTACGTGGCGCGACACCGATGGCGGTCAACTGCCCGACTCACCGCACCAGGCGATCGCGTGCCGGCCGGACCAGCCGGACACGATTTTCGTTGCCAGTGATGCAGCGGTATTTCAGTCTGACGATGGCGGCGCTACGTGGGCAAACATTTCGGGCAATCTGCCGCACACGATGTTTGTGGACTTGGTGTACCAGCAAAGAGATCGCACTTTGACGGTAGCGACCTACGGGCGCAGCATGTTCCGCTTGAGCTTATAGGGCTAAGACTACGAGCCCGATCGCTTGCGGAACCACTGCTCCCGCTTGCTCAAGTTCCCCGGCGGCTCGCCAGGCTTGCGTGGAACTCGAGCGGGTCGCGAGGCCTTCTTTTCCTCTTCGGGTTTAGGCTTCTGCCGCTCATCGCCGCCCATGTCTCTATTATGATCTCAACTGACGCGGGACGGCAAAATGACCGGTGGGACGTTCATGGATCATCGAAAACGGGGATTTCGCACCAGGAATGGGGATTCCGGCGAAGCTGAACGCTCATTCCGAAGGGAAGCCGAACGGCATTCCGGGATGATCCCGAACACCATCGGAGCATAGCGACGCTGGCATCTCGATTGTGCGGGAAAGTGTTCGGCTTCGTCAAGCGAAACCTGTCCGGAGCATAGCGAAGGAAAGACGCCTCCAGCCGGCAAAGGGGTGCGGGGAAAGGCGGCAGGCCTTGCCCCGCCTCAGCACACCTTCATCCGGAGCGCGTTGAGCGCTCCGCATCCTCAGCTGGCGTAACGCGGCTTGTTCTCACAAACCGGTATGACTTTCACTTGCATTTACACCACGGACACTGTTTGATTTCTTGAAGCTGGACCGTCTTGTAGAGGTCGTTGAGGTATAAGCATAATTCCGCAGTCTTGAAGTCCGAAAAGGTGAATCCGAACGATTGTTGGGGCTTGCCATCGCAAAGAACCACCACTCGATGTTTAACGCGCGTATTTAAAGCGTCGATTCTTACACTCTCTTTGATCGGCCACTGCATAGTCGTTGCGTCGATTTTTAGGGAGAGCTTTTCAGAACGGCAAAACAAGCCAGGGGTGCTGCGGGGATCGGGTTTCGCAGGCACCTGCGCGACACAGACTGACCCGGTTTCGGGATCAGCAGCAGTCAAGGCCAAACCCGCCAGAGATGTGATTGTGAATGCGATAAGCGCTAGCCGCATCTTCATCCTCTAGGAGGATTATACGGAGAGACGACAAGTGACATCCACCCTCCCACACTCAACCGCCGGGCTTGTTGCGATTCTTGCGCATCGAATCGCCCCGCATCTCAATCCGGTGGGCATTGTGCACCAAACGGTCGAGAATGCCGTCAGCCAGCGTGGGATCGCCGATCTGCTCATGCCAGCGCGAGACCGGCAGTTGCGACGTGAGGATCGTCGAGCGCACTTGGTAGCGGTCCTCGCAGATCTCCCAAAAGTCCCGGCGTTCGGGCTCGGAGAGTGGGGCCATGGCCCAGTCATCGATCACTAGAACATCGATCCGGCTGATCCGCGCCAGGAGGCTGCGCAAGCTGCCGTCAGCCCGCGCCATCGCCAGATCGCGAAACAGCGACTGGGCGCGAGTGTAGAGTGCAGCAATATCCGTCGCGACATGCCTTCTGCGCCAATGCGCACGCCACGAAG
The DNA here is from genome assembly GCA_963778675.1 of Bryobacterales bacterium. Lineage (GTDB taxonomy): Bacteria > Acidobacteriota > Terriglobia > Bryobacterales > Bryobacteraceae > CAWCDJ01. The sequence continues at coordinate 697,118 of CAVZVI010000010.1, read as the reverse complement.
CTCTTGCCTACGCCGGTCGGTCCGAGGACGAAGATGTTCTCGTGCGTGCCGACCCAGGCGGACTGCTGCGTCAGCGAACGGATCACGCTCTTATCGAGTCCGCGGGCGGTGCGATAGTCGATCTCTTCTACGCACGCGTTCGCCGTGCGCAGCTTCGCGTTTTTCAGCCGTCGCGAGAGCGCCTGGTTCTCCCGCCAGTTCCACTGCTGATCCACTAACAGCCCGAACCGTTCCAAGAAGCTCAGCTCGCGAGCCGACGGGTCTTGCTCCTGCGCCTTCAAAGCCTCGGCCATTCCAAGAAGGCGCATCGCGGCCAGTTTTTCGATCATTGGTTGTTTCAGCATCGCCGTGTCCTCACTCGAAGTACTCTGCGCCGCGGATGTTGTCGTGCGGTGGTGTGGCAGTGGGCGGAGACGAAGATGGAAGCACCTGATCGAGCGAGTTCTTCAGAATGGATTCGACGCTTTTGTAGCGGCAGGCTCCGGTGATCAAAGCGCGCTCGGAAGCGGCTTCCACGCGTTGCGCCGAGTAGCGTTCCGCCAGCCGGATGATTCCCAGGCAACCTCGATAGCCCATCTCCGGGTGCGGCTTGTCGGCCATATGCGCTCGAACAGACGAGCGGTGTTCGGGCCGATGGTTTGTGCCCAGTGCACCATCCGCGACGGCGTCCATTCCAGATGCGCCTGGTGGGAACGCGGACGGTGCTGGGGAATCGTGACGGCGTGCCCATGGCCGTGCGCACGCAGATGCGACGCCACGCGCTGACTCTTGTGGAAGATCTCGATGGTTGTTGGCGTCGAGCGTACTTCCACCAGTTCTTGAACCAGGTTGTAAGGCACGCTGTAGTAGTTCGTGTCGAAGGCAATGTGATAGTCGATGTTGACTCGGGCACGAGACCATTCGCTCAGGTCGAAACGCTCGGCGGGCAGTGGACTCAGAGCAAGCTTATCCACCGCCGCAAACTGCGTTGCTCTGGTGCCCTCGCGCTTGCGGAACGGTCGCAGGTTGATTCGGTCGCGAAGCTCCCGGATCGCTTGGTTCAACTCTTCAATCGAGAAAAACTTCCGATTGCGTAGCGCCGCGATGATCCAACGCTCGGCCAACTGCACACCTGATTCGACTTTGGCCTTGTCCCGAGGCTTGTATGGCCGCGCCGGAACCACTCCAACGCCGTAGTGCATGGCCATCTCCTGATAGGTCGGATTCAGATCGGGGTCATATCGGCAGGCTTTGGTCACGCCGTCGTTTGTCAACCGGATCTGGCCCACTTTGATACTCAGATTTGGCCCCCCTGCGGGACCAACAATCCTTCCTTGTTCCCACTTCTTTCTGTTTTCCGTGGCGCCGGCCGGAGCGAAGCCCTGCGCCGCCGCTTTTGCGGCGCGTTTGGGCGAAGCGTAGGCCGGGGCCACGGAAAACGGCGATCAGAAAGCCGGTTCTGGCATCTTCCCGTCGGGGTCGAATTCGTGCTCGAATCCGAGCCGTTCGGTGGCCTTGATCTGCCCGAGGGAGACATCGAACCCCGCCGGTGCCGCCCCCTTCTCCTCCAGATACACGACCTCCGCCAACCGATACTCAAACGCGGGATCGCCGCCACGATCCGGGACCATTACATATTCCTGGCGGCGCCCAATCCGCAGGGCTTCTGAAAACGCTGCCTCGCGGCTGTCGCTCTGGAATATGTGCTCAGCTTCTCGCCAGTGATTCAGGCCGCGGCCCTCTTCCATGACTGCCCACCTCAGCCGCGCTTGAAACCACTGCCGTTCGTTCTTTCTCATCGTCTTCCTCCCCTGTTCTTCGCCAGCGTCCGCTGCAGGCGGTACGATTCCTTCCCGGTATCGATGATGTGCGCCTGGTCGGTCAGCCGGTCCACCATCGCCTTGCATAGCCGCGCATTCGGAAACATGGTCGTCCATTCGGAAAATGGCAAGTTCGTGGTGACGATTACAGCTGCACGTTCAGCCCGGCCTGCAATCACTTGGAATAAAAGTTCGGCGGCCGCGTCCGGCATCGCCACATATGCCATCTCATCCAACACGATCAGTTCATACCGCAACCAACGGTTCACCACCCGGCTGACCTCGTTCCTCTGCCGCGCTTCGATCAGGTCATTGACCAACTCGGCCGCCGTCGTGAACCGCACCCGACGGCGCTGCCGGCATGCCGCCACACCCAGCGCCGTTGCCAAGTGCGTCTTCCCAGTCCCTGTGTCACCGATGAAAACAAGTGGCTCTGTCTTTTCGATATATTGCCCTTCCGCCAGCTTCCGGAGCCCTGTCGCCGGCAGATGTGGAGCAATCTCGAAGTTGAACTCTTCCAGAGTCTTCACCTTGGGGAAGCGTGCCTCCTTCAGCCGCCGCTCCATGACGTTCCGCTCCCGCTCTTCCAACTCCGCTTCCAGCAGCGTTTCCAGATAAATCAGATGGCTCTGCTTCTCCTTGATAGCCTGCTCGGCCAGGCGCGCGCACTGCGCCGCGATCGTTGGCATGTGCAGCCGTTTGCAGATTTGCTGGATGCCGGCCACTTCCACCGGGGTTCTGGGCTCGCTCACTGAATCACCTACGTGGTGCCGCTCGAGAGCAAGCCGTCGTATTCATATAAGGTGGGCTGCGGACGCTCGTATCGCGCCAGCCATCCCACATCGAGCACCTCCGCCGGAGCCCGTTTCTCCAACCGTTCCAATTCCAGTAGGTAGCGGATGGCGGCCACATCCGATACGCCCACCTCCAGGGCCTGCTCAATGACGACGCGCAGCCGCTCAAAGCCGTGCTCACGTCCGAGCAGCAGGACGTCCACCATAGCGCGCGTGCCATCCTGTTTTCCGTGGCGGTGTTCGAGTTTGCCCCAAAAGCGGTCAAAACTTTCCGGCCAACGTCCCTGCGCCCGACACTGTTCCAGAGGCATGGACCCCGCAAGGGCGCCGGGCTTCTTGCTCAACGCATCCAGATAGTGCTCCAGCTGCAAGCGCTTCTGCTGCCGTCCGAAGCATCGCTCATGCCGCGCCACACAACTCCCGTCGTGCCAGATCTCTACATATGCAGCGTGCGCCTTTGCCTCGACGCGGGTCCCCGGCGGCAGCGGCGCCGAATAGAAGTTCGTCAACACGGGCGCACAGCCGCTGCCGTTCACCTTTGGGAAGGAGACTGCCGCCAGGTCGAAACCCTCGGCCGGTAGCGGCTGCAAGTGCTCGCGTTCGATCGCCATCGCCGCCCCGATTGTCTGCTCCCGGCCGGCAATGACGCGCTGTTCCTCTTGTTTGCACGAGGCCAGCAGCGACTCGTTGAGTTGCTCCAGATCGCGGGCCTCCGGTAGCGGCACCAGGTGATTCCGGCGGAAATATCCGCCCTCCTCTTCCACGCCGCCCTTCTCGTTGCCGCGTCCCGGGGTGCAGAACTCGCTCTGGAACCCGCAGTGCGACCGGAAGGCAATGAACCGCTGCGTCTCGTCCCGCTGGTGCCCACGCAGAATCTTCTGCACGGCACTTTTCAGATTGTCGAAACGCAGTAGTCCGAAAACACCGCCGAAGTGCTGGAACGCCAACTCGTGCGCTTCCAGGAAAGCCTGTTGGCTGGCGTGCGGATATGCCCGATGGAACGATCCCCCGCTGGCCATCGACCGCATGCAAAACACGTACAGCTTCTGCTTCTCTCCTCCCAACTCCGCCCACGCTTCATACCAGTCCACCTGGCCTTCGTGGCCCCAGCGATAACTCTGCGGGATGAATGTTTCCCCGCCAGTTAACCCCAACTCCTTCTTCCGCTTATGCACGAACTGCCGTACCGTGCACTCTGCCACCGCCACCTCCGGCATCTCCTGCCGCAGCCGCATCCAGATACGGCGGGCGGTGTGACGCTGCTTTCGCGGTGCCTTCCGATCTGCCTTCAGAATCTCGTCAATGAACGCAACAGCCGCGCCCAGTTTCGGCCGCTCTCGCGGCGCCGCCTTACGTGGTGGCGGATCAGCGTTCGCGATTGCATCCCGAACCATCCGCCGATGCACTCCGAACTTCCGCGCCACTCCTTTGATTGTCCCGACGCCGTGTTCATAATCGCGCCGGATCTGCTCGAATAATTCCACTTTCTGCCTCCTGTTCAACCAGCCTCCGTTCCCGACCCCTTCAGGTCGGAAACAGAATATCCGGTTCACGTTTTGAACAAGGGGGGGCCAAATCAGAGTATCGAAGTGGGCCAATTCAGAGTAGCGAAATCACGCCGGTCTTGGTGTTGTCCGGCACCACCAGCTTTGGTACACCCTGATAGAACTCGAAGGCCCGCACGTGAGCGCCGATCCAACTTGCCAACTGCTCGTCGGCAGTGGCTTCGGCGTAGGTGTAGGAACTGGCTCCCAGCACGGCAACGAACAGATGCGCCTGCTGCACCGGACCACCACGCGGATCATGGATCGGAATCGTTGTTCCTGCCCAATCCACGAACAGCTTCTCGCCGGCCTTGTGCTCCTGTCGCAGCACAACGTCCTGCTTCCGGCGCCACCGTTGATACAGCTCGCAGAACCGGCTGTACTGATAGCCGTCCGGGTTTGCCTGTCGGTACCCCTCCCACAGCAACTGCTGGGTCACATGTGGATGTTGCTGCCGCTGCCGATGAAGATCGGCGAAGTCGGGCATCGGCAGCGCCGTCGGCCGACTGCGCGGAGGCCCACCGAACAACGTGGCCTCAAGCCGATCATCGTCCCACTCCGGCCCAAGCGGCCAGGTGATTTTGGCAGCTTCGGCCCGCTGCAAATACTCGTGTGCGGTGCCGAGGCCAATCGAGCAACTCCGGGCGATCTGCCGTAGCCCCAGGCCCACATCAAACTTCAATCGAAGAACTTCTTTGATCTTGCGCACGGACAATCTCCTCGCTGGCAAGCTGATCCTCCCTTTCGAGGGGAGGCTGCCTGCCATTGTGTTGTCCAGCGCCGCGACCTGCCTGTGGAAATCAATCCGGCGAAGCCGAACACGATTCCGGGATCGGCCTGAAACTGTTCGGCTTCATCCCGGAACCGGCGTTCACCTTCATCCCGGAATCCTGTTCGAGATCATCCCGGAACACCGTTCGGAATCATCCCGGAATCGCGTTCATCTTGCCCCGGATTCCCCACCAGGAATGGCGAATCGTTCGGACCAAGCCGCCGGGCCGCTCATTCTCCGCGTGGCCGACGATCCGCCCCGGAAGCCGCAAATCTCACCGGGCATCTCGTATCCCTTCTCCCCGTCTTCGTTGCGCCGTGCTCGACCTATCCGCTGGGGTTTCCGGTTAACTTCTTATTTCGCCTGCCCCAGCCCCGCAACCAATGCGGCAAATTTATCGAGTATCTGGTTCCAGCCCTCCACTTGACCGCTATTTTTAGCGTTCTCCATGGTTTCATTTCCAATGAAGGTGAGTCTCGTCTGGCCGTTTCCAAGATCCTCAAAAGTAGTCACATCGTGCGCACCGTCTATGGCCTCATGTTCTATTCCATAGTGCGCAGGCTCGACCTTGTTTCCCTGCGGGTCGGAAAAGTACATAGAGGAAACGATCTTTTCGTGCGGAACAATCTCGTAGTATTCACCGGCATTCCAGAACTCCTGGCCATCCGGAGCTCTCATACAGCAGAGAAACTTTCCCCCCACGCGAAAATCCATCTTGCAAAAGGGCGTGGTAAAACCCGTCGGGCCCCACCACTGCATTACATACTTCGGGTCCGTCCACGCCTTCCAAACCAATTCGCGTGGGGCATCGAAAACTCTCGTGACCACCATCCGCTCTGTCTCGCTAACCGTGTTTTTTGCCATCTTTGAGCTCCATGTTTTTCATTTGATTCACAACCACATCCAGCTTGTCGAAACTCTCTTCCCAGAATCGGCGATAATAAACCGCCCAGTCGCTGACTTTCTTGATCGCCTCTGGCCTAAGCGTGCACACACTCTCTCGTCCACGCTTCGTCTTGATCACAATCCGCGCCCGCACCAGGTAGGCAACATGTTTTGAAATCATCTGCTGCGAAATCGCAAACGATTCCGTCAATCCATGCACAGAGGCAGGACCATGTGAGAGCCGTTGGATCATCCCCCGCCGGGTCGGATCAGACAAAGCGGCAAATGTTGTACTCAATTGATCCACAACCATATGGTAGTGGATTATCTGGCAATGTCAAGGGCGAATTTTGCGGTTCTTGCGTCGGCCGACCGGACACGATGGGTCGCAGAAAGTTCTACGACTTCGTCAAAGTGATGAGGATCCGGCCCCGCCCCCGGTCAATCTCCGGCGATCTCGTAATGCCGGAGAATGTCCTTCCAGAGGTTCTGCGCCTTCAAGATCAGCTCGACCACTTCGCGCACCGCGGCTTCGCCGCCTGCAGCCTGGGTCACGTAGTGGGCTTCGCGCTTCACTTCGGCGCGCGCGTTGGCCGTGGCTATCGCCAGGCCGACGCGGTGCATGATCACCACGTCGGTGAAATCGTCGCCGATATAGGCGACTTCCGACGAGTCGATCTTCGCATCGGCCAGGATCTCCTCGAGAATCGGGATCTTCTCGATGTGGCCCTGGTAGACGTAGGTCATTTTGCACTGGCGGGCGCGCTCGGCGGTGGCGGGCGATAGCCGCCCGCTGATCACCCCGGTCTTGATGCCCTTCCAGCTCAACCACTGCAAGCCGATGCCGTCCTGCGAATCGAACCCCTTGGTCTCGACCATCTTGCCTTCGGGGTCTGGGACATTGTAGAGCTTGCCGTTGGTCAGCACCCCGTCCACGTCCATGAGCAGGAGTTTGACCTTCGAAGCCTGCGCGTAGATGTCCATTACCTTTGAATCCGCGCCGAACCGCCCTTGGCGAAAGCGCGCACCTGATCCACCGTGGCCATCGTCGTGTCGCCGGGAAGGTCGTCAGCAGCGCGCCGTGCGCCCAGCCGAGCTTCACCGCCTCTTCGCGGGGATTCGCCCGTCAGCAGGCCGTAGAAGAACCCCGAAGCAAATCCGTCGCCGCCGCCGACGCGGTCGTACACGTCCAGTTCGGCGGTCGGAGCGCTGTAGGTCTTCCCGTTGATCCATGCCACCGCGCTCCAGCTGTGCCGGTTGGTGGAATGCACCTCGCGCAGCGTGGTGGCCACCACCTTCACCTGCGGGTGCTTCCTGGTCACCTGGTCGATCATCCCGAAGAACGCGCTGGGGTCGAGCTTCGAGGTCTTCGTGACGTCCATCGGCCCGGAATGCCCAGGCCCTTCTGCAGGTCCTCTTCGTTGCCCACCAGCACGTCCACGTTCTTCACGATGCGGTCGAGTACGGCCACCGCCCGCTCTTCCCCGCCCGAGATCCTCCACAGCTTGGCGCGGTAGTTCAGGTCGAACGAGACGATCGCGCCCGCCGCTTTGGCCGCCTTCATGCCCTCGATGATCACTTCCGACGGTGGTTTCGGAGAGCGCCGCGAAGATGCCGCCGCTGTGGAACCAGCGCACGCCGCCCGCGAAGATCGCCTTCCAGTCGAAGTCGCCCGGCTTGAGCAGTGCGCCGGCTTCGTTGGAACGGTTGTAGAAGACCACCGGCGCGCGCACGCCCTGGCCGCGGTCGCTGTAGACAGCCGCCATGTTCGGGCCGTTGACGCCGTTGTGCTTGAAGTGCTTGTAGAAGGGCTTGACGCCCATCGCCCGCACGCGCTCGGCGATCAGGTCGCCGATGGGGTAATCCACCATCGCGGTGGCGATGCCCGTATGCATTCCGAAACAGTCGGCCAGGTTGGCGGCGCAGTTGAACTCGCCGCCGCTCACGTGGATCCGGCACTCGGTGGCCTTGCGGAACGGGATGATCCCGGGGTCCAGACGGTGCACCAGCGCACCCAGAGAGACGAAATCCAACTCACCTTCTTTGCGAATGTTCAGCCCAGTGCTCATGGTCTCTCCTAGACGGTGTAAGTGCCCGCCGACACGTTGCCGCCCTTGCCGGTCCAGTTGGTGTGGAAGAACTTGCCGCGCGGCTGGTCCACGCGCTCGTAGGTGTGCGCGCCGAAGTAGTCGCGCTGCGCCTGCAGCAGGTTGGCCGGCAGCCGCGCACTGCGGTACCCGTCGAAGAACGAAAGCGCCGTGGTGAACGCCGGCACCGGCACTCCCACCGTCACCGCCTCCGCCACGGCCCGCCGCCACGAGTTCTGGCAGCGCTCCATCAGGCCTTTGAAGTACGGATCGAGCAGCAGGTTGCTAAGGTTCGGATTATTGTCGAAAGCCTTCTTGATGTCGCTCAGGAAGACCGAGCGGATGATGCAGCCCTCGCGCCAGACCATGGCGATGGCCCCGTAGTTCAGGTTCCAGTGATATTCCTTGGCGGCCTCCCGCAGCAGCATGAAGCCCTGCGCATACGATACGACTTTGGAAGCCAGCAGCGCCTGGCGGATATTCTCCACCCACTGTTTGCGGTCGCCTTCCACCTTGACCTTCGGGCCGTCGAGGATCTTCGACGCTTCCACACGCGCTTCCTTCATGGCGCTCAGGCACCGGGCGTACACGGCCTCGCCGATCAGCGTCACCGGCATGCCGAGATCGAGCGAACTCTCGCTGGTCCATTTCCCCGTGCCCTTCTGCCCGGCGGTGTCGAGGATCTTGTCCACCACGTAATCGCCCTTCTCGTCCTTGTAGGCCAGGATGTCGCGCGTGATCTCGATCAGGTAGCTGTTGAGCTCGCCCTTCATCCACTCGGCGAAAGCGTTGTGCATCTCCTCGTTGGACATGCCCAGGCCTTCCTTCATCATCTGGTAGGCTTCGCAGATCAACTGCATGTCGCCGTACTCGATCCCGTTGTGGACCATCTTCACGTAGTGGCCCGCGCCGTCTTCGCCGATCCATTCGCAGCAGGGGTCGCCCTCCGGCGTCTTGGCGCAGATCGACTGGAAGATCGGCTTCACCAGCGGCCAGGCCGCGTTGGATCCACCCGGCATCATCGAGGGGCCGAACCGCGCGCCTTCCTCGCCGCCCGAAACTCCGGTCCCGACGTAGAGCAGACCTTTGCTCTCCAGGTACTTCGTGCGCCGGATGGTATCCGGAAAGTGCGAGTTGCCGCCGTCGATGATCAGGTCGCCGGGCTCCAGATGCGGCAGGAGGTGTTCGATAAAGTCATCCACCGCCTGGCCCGCTTTGACCATCAGCATGACCTTCCGCGGCCGCTTGAGGTGGCCGATCATCTCCTCGACCGAATGGGCCCCGATAATGGTTTTCCGCCCCTTGGCGGCGTCGTTCAGGAAGTCGTCGACCTTGGACGTGGTGCGGTTATAGGCCACCACGGTGTAGCCATGGTCGTTCATGTTGAGGATGAGGTTCTGGCCCATGACTGCCAGACCGATTAAAGCGATGTCTGCCGTTTGTTCCATGATCGTTTGCTCCTAGCGTCGCCGGAGAGGCCCGGCAAATGGCCGGATGATTGGGGAAATCCCGCTGATTCCAGATAGCAATCTCCCTTATAACATGCGGTCGGCAGGGCGGCCAAACGCCGGCGGCCGCGCACTAGTGCGGCTCCGCGAACGCCTCGGCCGGACACCCGTACTGCTGAATGGCCGTGGACCGGATCGATTCCGCCCGCGGCAACCGGCGTGCCGCGCGGTAGGCGGCGTCGAGTTCCACCCACCCCATACACATATCGGCGCGGACCCGCGGGCAGTTCAGGTTCAGACCCGTTGTGTCGCCCTGCCCCGTGAGGGCGCACGCGCCATCCGGAATCCGCGCGTAGAGGTTCCGCAAGGAAGAGGCGGTGGCGTTGTTGATGCCGAGAACGAAGCCTTTCTCGTCGATGACGATGGCCGCCCGCTCGAGCTGTCCCTGTGTGGCGTAGATCGTAGCCAGTTCGTCATACATGGCCCGCTCGGCGGGGTTCTGCTGCTGTGCTTCGCGGTAAGCGCGAATCGCCTCGTCGAAACGGCCGAGGTGCGCGTAGGCCCTCCCGAGGTAGAGGTACAACTCCGGGTGCCCTTCCATCGGTTTCAACGGAAGGCCATGGGCCAGTTGAGCCTCGTCGAAGGCCTTGGCCTCGGTGAGTGAGACCGTCCGTGCCTTCTGCAGGGTGGCCACGGCCTTTTCCAGCCAGGCGCGGCCCTCCGGCGCGGAACTGCCGCCCAAGGCGACGCCTTTGGCGTAATCGAACATTCCCAGGTTGGCCGGGACCTGTTGATAGCTCCTCGCCGGACCCAGCGGTTCGAGAAGCCGCCAGCTGATCTCTTCTTCGCCGGCGGCCCGGTCCAGGTTTTGCTTGGGATCGCTCGCGTAGAGCGCCCCGGCCAGCACATGGTGGGTGCGGAAGCTGGCAGGCGCGCTCGCTACATCCGCCGTGCCCAGCGCCAGATCGTCCTGCCAGGCCGGGTTGCGCGCCAGCGTCCGCACGGCCAGCAGCACGATCGCGCCGGCCAGCAGCGCGCGTGTAACTTTCGGCCGGTTCAGGCGCGCGGCCAGCGCCGCCGCGGCGATCGCGAACCCGGCCGAGGGCAGATACAGAAACCGCAGGGCCATGACGGCGCCGATCGGAAACAACAGGTTGGCGGTCGGCAGCAGGGCGATGGCGAAGAATCCCGCCGCCCAGAACAAGGTCCGGTCGCGGCGATACCGCGCCAGAACGGCGCCGGTGATGCCCGCCACCAACAGCAAAGCCAGCCATGCCCCAATGTCCGAAACCGCCGCCACCGGAACCTGGTTGTACGCGTAGTCGAACGAGAGGCGCGCCGGCCACACCAGCAGGCCCAGGTACTTCCCGATGACCGCGACGGCCGTAAGCCGGCCTTGCAGAAAGCCGGCTCCGAGAATCGGATTGTCCACAAACGGAGCTTCGGGCCACGGCTCGCCGCTGAAGATCTTCCACCTCACGATCGCCAGCAGGCAGAGGCTGCCCGCCACCAAGAGGTAGGCCGCCTGGCGCGGCTTCCATCCGGGCTTTCGCGCCCAGCCGAAGGCCACGTCCCACAACAGCATCAGGCCGATCAGCACCGCGGCGTTTTCTTTCGAGAAAACACCGGCCAGGGCTGCCGCGAACAGGCCCGCAAGCCACAACTGCTTCCGTCTCCCCGTGAGATCGACGGTGCGGATGTAGATCAACAAGCCGCCCAAAACCGCGGCGGTGCTGAGCAGGTCGGCACGCCCCGCCACGTTGGCGACTGCTTCGGTCAGCACGGGATGAACGGCCCATAAGCCTGCCGCCAGCAGAGCCAGTTCCAGGTTGTTCAGCACCAGTAAGGCCAGTTCGAACAGCAGGCACACATTCAGCATGTGCAGCAGCAGGTTCAGCAGGTGATAGCCCGCGGGGTTCGGACCGTTTCCCAGCACCGCGTAGTTGAACAGGAACGAAAGCAGGGTGACGGGGCGGTAGAGCCGGTCCACCGCGCTGGGCCACCAATAGTGCGTGGTGAGAATCCGGTTGACGTTTTCCGATGTGGCGGCGTGCACGCGCGTGTCGGTCAAGACCTTGCTCCGCCCGTCCAGCGCCAGGCCGAGGCCGAAGGAGTTGGCGTATGCGATGAGCGCGATCCCGCACAGGACGGCATAGAAGACCCACCGGCCCGGCTTCGCTTGTTCCTTGACGGGTTTGGGCGCCGGACGCGGCTCGGATCTCTTGCGGGAAGACACTGGAATGACCGCCAGTATAACAGTCTGCGCTTTCGGTTCCCTCAGCGGGAGACCGGGCAGCCCGAATCGCCGGCCCTGGCGGGCTGGCGAGCCTCCTTCAACAGTTCGGCCAGGCCCGCGCCCGCCTTGCAGAGATCGCTATGGACCCGCGGGCATCCCGGATCGAGCTGGTCGATGCCGCCGCTCTGCCCGACCGCGCACTGCCCCTCCGGAATCCGCGCATAAACACTCCGCAGCGCCACCAGCGTGGGCGGGTTGAAGCCCAGTTCCAAACCCTTCTCGAGGAGCACAACCGCGGCCCCTGCCGGATCGCCGGACGAGAGATACGCGTTGGCCAGGCTGTCGTATGCCGGGGCGTTCCGTGGATTCAGAACCACGCCGTACCGGTAGGCTTCGATCGCCTCCGGGTACCGGCCGAGCCGCAGTTCGGTCACACCGAGAAATCCGTAGAGCGGCGGGTAGGCGATGAATCCGTCGAGCGGCTTGCCGTGCGCCCGCTGGGTTTCGTCGAATTCGTTCTGGGCCGCCCGCGAAGCTTCCCGGGCCCGCCGCAGCGTCTCGAGCGACTTCTCATACCACGCGCGGCCCTCTCTCGTCTGCGGACCGCCCGCCGCGTCGCCCTTCAAGCCGTAGTACATTCCCAGCGTGGCGGGGTTCGCCTCGAAGATCCGATCCGGCGGAAGCACCCGCAGCACCGACCATGCGGCTTCCAACTCCTCGATTGCGCGGTCCAGGTTGGCCTTCGGATCCTGCAGGTACAGGTACTGCCCGTGCATGTCGTGCAGCCGGAAGCTGCCCGGCGCCGATTGCACGTCCGCCGCGGCCAGCGTGGCGCTGTCGTTCCAGGCCGGATTCCTGGCGAAAGTCCGGCCGGCGCAGAGCACCAGTACCGCGCCTGCCACATAAGGGGTGGCGCGGCGCGGTACATACCGGTAGACCAGGGCCGCCGCGGCCACCGCAAAGCCGATTGCGGGAAGGTAGAGAAAGCGCTCCGCCATGATCGAGCCAATCCGCACCACCATGTTGGAGGCGGGCAGCAGCGTGAGGGCGAAGAACCCGGCGCTCCAGAAGAGCACCCGGTCTCTCCGGTAGCGCACCAGGACGATCGCCAGAATTGCGGCGATCACCATGAGCGAAATCCACGCCAGAAGGTCGCCCCACCCCGCCATCGGAATCTGGTTGTAGGAGCGATCGGCGGAAAGACGCGCCGGCCACACCAGGAGGGCCAGGTCCATGCCGATCACTTTCGCCGCCGTGAACCGCGAAACCCAGAATCCGGCTCCCAGCAGCGGATTGTCCACGAAGGCCGATCTCGGCCAGGGTGCGCCGCGGAAGACCTCGAGCCGTGCCCACCACAGAATCGCCAGAGGGGCCGAGGCCGCCAGGTAATACGGAACTCGTGGGCGTACTCCCCGTGTGAGGTCCCACAAGAGCATCAGCCCCACCAGCACCGCCCCGGTTTCCTTGGAGAACACCGCCACGAGCGCCAGCACGAAGAGCCCGGCGATGGCGCGTGGCGTAGGATGCGCGCCTGCCCGGGCGTACCACAGCAGGGCAGCCAGCAGGGCCACCGTCGCCAGCAAATCCGCCCGGCCGGCCACGTTCGTCACGCTCTCCGTGCCGATGGGATGCACTCCCCAGAGCGCAGCCGCGAAGAAGGCCGGGCCCGCGCGGCCGAAAAGCAAAAGCGCCAGTTCGAAAACCAGCAGAATCCCCGCGGCGTGCAGAAGGAAGTTCAGCACATGATAGCCGGCCGGCCGGGGGCCGTTCCCCAGGACCGCGTAGTTGAAGAGAAACGACGCGGTGGTCAGCGGCCGGTACAGCCGATCGGCAGGCGCCGGCCACCAGTAGTGCGTCGTCAGGATCAGGCGGAGGTCGGCGGGGGTCACTTCACGGATGCGCTGGTCCTGCTGGATCAACAGGTTGGAGTCTAGCGCCAGGCCCAGGCCGAAGGAATTCGAGTAGGCCGCCAGGGCGATCGCCACCAGCGCTGCGCGGATGGTCCATTTGCCCGGAGCCGCGAAGATCCCCTGCTTCGGCTCGGGAATCGGGGACCGTTTTGTGGCGGATCGGGATCGCAAGACGGTGTGCCGCCAGTATAACAAGCGGCCGGTCTTACAATGGGAGCGTGCTGGCCCGCGTTTTGGACACGATCCGGCGCCACCGCATGCTGGAGCCCGGCCAGCGCGCCGGCATCGCCGTTTCCGGTGGCGCCGATTCCGTGTGCCTGCTGCACCTGCTCCTCGAACTGGCGCCGCGGATGGAGTGGCATCTCACCGTCATGCACCTCGACCATGGCCTGCGCGGCGACGAATCGCGCGCCGATGCCGAATTCGTCTGCCGGATGGCGGAGGGCCTCGGGCTGCCGTTCGTTCTCCGCCAGGCCGACCTGGGTAGCGGCGGCAATCTCGAGCAAGCCGCCCGGCGGGCACGGATGGCGTTCTTTCGCGAGGCCATCACCGCCGGCGCCGTCGATCGCGTGGCAGTGGGACACACGCGCTCCGACCAGGCCGAGACCGTGCTCTACCGCTTCCTGCGCGGGTCCGGCACCGCCGGGCTGGCCGGGATCCGTCCGGTGATCGCCCCGGGGATCGTCCGGCCGCTGCTGGAGGTCAGCCGGGCGGAAGTCGAAGACTGGCTTCGTTCCCGCGCGATTCCGTGGCGCGACGATTCGACCAATACCAGCCCCCGCTTCGCGCGCAACCGCATCCGGCACGGCCTGTTGCCGCAACTCCAAAAGGAATGGAACCCCGCCATCTCCGAAGTGCTCGCCCACACCGCCGAGTGGGCTCGCGCCGAGGAGGAGTACTGGGCGGGCGAGATCGATCGCCTGGCGGCGCGCGTACTCGAAGAACGCGGCGGAGCGATTTTGGTCCGCGCCGATGCCTTTTCGACTCTCGGTGAAGCGGTGGCCCGGCGCCTGGTGCGTCACGCCATCGAACGCGCCCGGGGCGGTCTCCGGTCGATCGACTTCCATCATGTCCAGGCGGCGCTTGATCTTGCGCAAACCGCTCGCGGGGAAGGACGTTGCTCGATCCCCGGGCTGGAGGTCCGGCGGTCGCTCGATTGGGTTCGTTTCGCCAGGCCGGCGCGGCCGCGCGGCTATCATTTTCCGGTGGCGGCCCCGGGTTCCAGCCTCATCCCCGGCTCCAATTCCATGATTTCGCTGGAACTGATTGAAAAATCGGAAACTTCGGAACTGTCCGATAACGTATATAATGATGAGATGGGTTGTTTGGACTGGGGTCGTCTGTCAGGCGCCTTAGAGTTACGTAACTGGCGGCCCGGGGACCAGTATCAACCCGTAGGCAGCACCGGCAGTAAAAGGATCAAAACCCTCTTCCAGCAGGCCCGGATCCCCGTCTGGGAACGTTCCCGCTGGCCGGTTCTCCTGGATCGATCTGCTTTGGTTTGGACACGGCAATTTGGCCCGGCCGCTGGCTTTGCGGCTGGGGAGGCGACCAGGGTCATGTTGAGGATCCAGGTGACGGAGTGCGCTTGAGTGAATTCGGAATCGGAGCGGAGCGGGGCGGCGTCTATATAGGTAAGCCGGTACGGAGGTTTCGTGAATTCTAACATTAAGACTCTTATCTTTTGGGTGGTTCTGGTTTGCCTGGCGGTCCTGCTCTTCGCCGTGGTGCGCTCCGGACAGGGCCCCAGCGAAAAACAGATCAGCTTTACCCAGTTCCTCAACGACGTTCAGCAGGGACAGGTAAAGGAAGTCACCATTACCGGCAACGATGTACATGGCCTCTACAAAGCTCCGAATCAGGCTCTCCGCACGTACATTCCCACCAATTATCCGGATGTCTACAACGAGCTGATCAAGAACGGCGTCTCGGTCAACATCAAAGACACGAGCTCCGGAAACTGGGTTTCGATCCTGCTCAATGCGTCACCGTTTATCGTGCTGCTGGCATTCTGGATTTTCATGATGCGGCAGATGCAGAGCGGCGGGAATAAGGCCTTGAGCTTCGGCAAGAGCCGGGCGCGCCTGCATTCCACGCAGCAGAAGAAGGTCACCTTCAAGGACGTCGCGGGAGTCGAGGAAGCCAAGGAAGAGCTGCAGGAGATCATCGAGTTCCTGCGCGAGCCGCAGAAGTTCCAGAAGCTGGGCGGCCGCATTCCCAAGGGCGTGCTGCTGATCGGACCTCCCGGAACCGGCAAGACCCTGCTGGCGCGCGCCATCGCCGGCGAGGCCAGTGTTCCGTTCTTCTCCATCTCCGGTTCGGACTTTGTCGAGATGTTCGTGGGCGTGGGCGCGAGCCGCGTGCGCGACCTGTTCGAGCAGGGCAAGAAGAACGCGCCCTGCATCATCTTCATCGACGAGATCGACGCCGTCGGACGCCATCGCGGCGCCGGCCTGGGCGGCGGCCACGACGAACGCGAGCAGACGCTCAACCAGTTGCTGGTCGAGATGGACGGCTTCGAATCGAACGAAGGCGTGATTCTGGTGGCGGCCACCAACCGTCCCGACGTGCTCGACCCGGCGCTGCTCCGGCCCGGACGCTTCGACCGCCGCGTGGTCGTCGGCCGTCCCGACGTGCAGGGGCGCGAGGCCATCCTGCGCGTGCACACCAAGAAGATCCCGCTGGGCGACAACGTCGATCTTTCCGTGCTGGCCCGCGGCACACCCGGCCTGGCCGGCGCGGACCTCGCCAACCTGGTCAATGAGTCGGCCCTCAACGCCGCCCGCCAGAATCGCAAGGTCGTCATGATGCTCGATTTCGAGCTCGCCAAGGACAAGATCCTGATGGGCGCCGAGCGCAAGTCGATGATCCTCAGCGACGCAGAGAAGCGCAATACCGCCTACCACGAAGCCGGCCATGCCCTGGTGGCGGCCGTGCTTCCGAATGCGGACCCGCTGCACAAGGTGACCATTATTCCGCGCGGCATGGCTCTCGGCGTGACCATGCAGCTCCCGATCGACGACAAGCACTCCTACAACAAGGAGTACCTGCTGGCTCAACTGGCCATCCTGATGGCCGGCCGGATCGCCGAAGAGAAGTACATGCACCACATGACCACCGGCGCCGGCAACGACATCGAGCGCGCCACCGACCTGGCCCGCAAGATGGTCTGCGAGTGGGGCATGAGCGAACTTGGCCCGCTGAGTTTCGGGAAGAAGGAAGAGCAGATCTTCCTGGGCCGCGAAATCGCCCAGCACCGCGACTACAGCGAAGAGACCGCCATCCGGATCGATGAGCAGGTGAAGAAGCTTGTCCAGGGCGGCTACGATACCTCTGCGAAGATTCTCGAAGAGAAATCCGAGGCGCTGATCAAGATCGCCGAGAGCCTTCTTGAACGCGAAATCCTGGATGGCAACGAGGTGATGCAGATCATCAACGGCCAGCCCCTGGCGCCGCTGCCTTCTTCCGGCTCGAAGGACAGCGAAGACCATACCCAGCAAGTCCTCCGGCCGGAAGGCGGGCGCCGCGTGACGGGCCTTTCCGAAGGGGAGCGACCGCAGCCGGCGTGATTCCCCGTTTCCCGGTTTACCTGTTCGACATCGACGGCACTCTGCTGGATTCCGCGCGCGATATCTGCGGCGCGGTCCAGCAGGTCCTCGATACCACCACTTGCCCGCCTGTCACCTTCGATTTCCTGAAGAGCTACATCGGCCTGCACCTCATCAACCTGTTTGAAGACCTGTTTCCCGGCTACACCGCGGAGCAGATCGACCAGTTGGTTCAGCGGTACCGCGCCTTCTATCCCGCCCGCGGCCATAAACTGACCAGCGTCTATCCCGGCGCCGCCGAGGCGCTCGCGGCGCTGGGCGGCCGCAAAGCCACCGCCACCACGAAAGGCACGCCCACCACCCGCGCGATCCTCGATCAGTTCGGGCTGTTGCCCTACTTCGATCACGTGCAGGGCACCGACGGCTTTCCCTGCAAGCCCGCTCCGGACGTCATATTGACGGCGCTCGCCGGTCTGAACGCGAAGCCCGAAGAGTGCCTGATGGTTGGCGATTCGCCGGCCGACATGGAGGCCGGAAAGCGCGCCGGCGTCAAGACCTGCGCCGTCCGTTACGGCTACGGCAAGCCCGAGAAACTCGCCGAGTGGCAGCCCGATTATTGGGTGGACGATCTCCGAGAGCTCCTGGCCGCTAACGGCCGCGAAGCCGCCACGATCGCCTAGTTCGCGGCAATCCCCAGCCTCCCGTTCAGCTTCGCCAGCTCTTTGCGGAAAAGCGGGTTGGACGGATATTCGCGCGCAAGCTCCGCGAGCAGCCTCTGTGCGCCCTCCGGATTCTTCTCGCGCAGGTCGCAGATGCCGAGCAGGATCTTGGCGAACGCGCGGAAGTAGTGTCCCTCGCGCGCCACCAGCTCGAGCTGCTGCCGGCCCCTCTCCTTGCTGCCGCTCACGTTGTCGAAATGCACGAACCACCGGATAAAGAACGGCAGGCTGCCGATCATGTATTCGGAAAATCCAGCCGTCAGATAGGCGTCGTAGAATTTCGGATCGAGCTTCAGCAGCCGTTGGGCATAGCTGTTCGACCTCTTAGCCGGCGAGAGGCTGGAGATCTGCCGCTTCTCCACCAGCGCCATATAGTCAGTGGCCACGCCCTGAGCCACCGACATCGCGAACAGGGCATTGCGATCATTGGGATTGGTCTTCAATACAGCTCCGGCGCGGCTCTGGGCATCTTCGAGCGCTTTCATAAACCGCCCGCGGATGGCAGGGTCGGGGGCCACTTCTTTCTTGTCCTTGATCTTGTCGTCGTCGGTCAGGAACTCGCTCTCCAGGATTCCGAGACGGTCCAGTTCGTAAAACAGATATGCCGAAGCACGGAATGCGTACGGAAGCGGATCCTGAGGGTGTTCGCCGATGTAAGTGTTCAGTGCGAGGTGCGCGGCGGGAAAATTAAAACTGTATAAGTGCTGTAAGGCCTCGTCGATAGCAGGAACGTCGGCGGCGAACGCGGGCATCGAGAGCAGAGCAGCGAGCGCACAGAATCGGAGCATGTACGTTCCTATCCTACTAGCGCCGGCGATCGGCTACAACTGTAATCTGCATGTCGCTGGCATGCCGCACTACCTGTTGGACAACCGATTCCCCATACCATTTCCAGCGCGGCCGCGGCAAAGAGCGGCCCATAAAGATCTGGGTAATGTTGTGGTTATGCGCAAATTCGGCAATCGTGCGCGGGACTTCGCCGGACTGCACCACGTGCGCGGGAATTCGGAGATTGCGCGCAAAACTGAGATGGCGCTCCGTGGCTTCGTCCGGACTCCCGGCCGTCACGTGAATCGCCACGCAATCCGCGTGGAGGTAATCCGCCACGCGCTTGCCCCGCCGGATGAGGGCCGCCGACGACGGGTTACCGGTCAGACAGATGAGGATCCGCTCCTTGTGAGCGGACGCGGGCGGTTGCAGCGAAGGCGGCAGCTTCTCCTCGACCTCGTGGGCGGCGTGCCGCATCGCCATCTCGCGCAGAGCCGTCAGGTTCGACTCGGTGAAGAAGTTCTCCATGGCGCGGCGCGCCTTTTCGGCTCCGTAGACTACGCCGCGCTCCAGCCGGTTGCGCAGGGCCCGGGGCGTGAGGTCGATGAGGACGACCTGGTCGGCTTCATCCACCACCCAATCCGGAACGGTCTCGCGCACGCGCACCCCCGTGGCCTGCCAAACCTGGTCGTTGAGGCTTTCGAGGTGCTGAACGTTCATCGTAGTGAGAACGTCGATACCGGCTTCGAGCAGTACCCGCACGTCCTGCCAGCGTTTGGCGCGCCCGGAGCCCGGAACATTGGTATGCGCGAACTCATCCACGATCGCCACGGCAGGGTGGCGGCGCAGAACGGCTTCCGTGTCCATCTCCTCGAACTCGGTTCCGCCGTAGGCGATCTTCCGGCGGGGGACGAACTCGAATCCGATGGCTTTGGCGATGGTGTCCTGCCGGCCGTGCGGCTCGAAATAGCCGATTACGATATCCACGCCTTTCTGCCGCAGGGCCCCGGCCTCGTCCAGCATGCGGTACGTCTTGCCCACGCCCGCGGCATATCCGAGGTAGACTTTGAGCCGCCCCTTCATGACTTCTCCTCGTGCGGGAAGAGGCGCAGATCGAAATCGGCGGCTGCATCGATCAGCCTCTCCACCGGGTTGCGCTCCCACCGGAAGCGCGACTTTGCCAGCGAGTGTCCGACGAAGAGCTGCGTAATGCGCTGCTGGTGGGCGAACTCGAGGATGGTGTCGACAAAGTCAGTGCCCTTCAGGCAGTGGATCTCCGCTCCGAGCTCACCCGCCAGTTCGAGGTGCCGGTCCAACTGCTGCCGGTCCTCCGCATCGAGGCCGGTTTGTTCGACATAGGCAGCCAGCAGGGCGCCGTGGAAGCGCGCCGCGTTGCGCGCGCCGCTGCGCAGCATGGCCTCGGCGCTGCTGCGGGGCGTGAGACAGACCAGAATGCGCTCCTGTGCCCCCCAAGCCGCGTGGACGCCATGCGCATCGAGATAGTCCTGGAGCTGATGATCTACCACGTCGGCGGCCAGCAAGAGCGCCAGCTCGCGCAACTCGGAAAGGCGGCGCGGGTCGGGCAGGCCGGCCGGGGCAACACTCCGGTCGAGAAGCGCTTCCGGCGGCGCGTCGACTACTTCGATCTCGTCGGCCGCCCGCAGAAACGCCGCGGGAACGCTGTAAGCAGAGCGCTTCCCGGTGATGCGCTCGATCTCGTCCTGCTTCTCGCGAATGTGCTGCAGGTTGACGGCCGTGATGACGCTGATTCCATGGTCGAGCAGCTCCTCCACGTCCTGCCAGCGCTGCGAGTGACGGCTGCCGGGAGGGTTGTCGGCGGCCAGCCCGTCGACCAGGCACACTTGCGGCCGGCGGCGGAACAGGCCGGCGATGTCGATGACCTCATACGATCTCCCGGCGTGACGCTCGGTCACCGTCGGGACGATCTCCAGATGATCGAGGATCGCGGCGATATCCGGCGTGACATCGCCCTGTATCGCGGCCACTACCACGTCCTGCCCGCGCTCTTCGCGGCGCCGGCCTTCGTCGAACATGCGGAAGGACTTGCCGACGCGCGACGCGTAGCCCAGGAACACTTTGAGACGGCCGCGCCGTTCCCGCCGCTCCTCGGCCTGGACCCGGCGCAGCAGCTCTTCCGCGCTCGGTTTGTCTATGGTACGTTCCGCCACGTCGCTTCTTTACCACGCCCCCGTACGCGACCCGAACCACCAGGTCAAACCCAGGGTAGCCGTGGTCTGATGAGTGTGAAATAACTCCGGAGCCCTCCCCGGAAAGAACGGGACATTCGAAAAATCGCGGCGCCATTCGCCGCGGATCAGAAATCCGTTGCCGACCAGGTAACTGCCGGTGATCGTGGCCTCTTTCAGCGTCTGTACGGCTCCGCTGAACAGACCGCCGCTATCGTTCAGCACCTCCCCGCGTCCCGCGAGCGAGAAGTGATCGGTGAACCGATATTGCATGTAACCGGCGCCGCCCGAGACGTGCAGGCTGGAATCCGGAATGCTGCGCCGGACGTAATCGCCTTCGCCCGCCAGGCTCAGTTTCCGGGTAACGTCCCAGCTTGCATAAGTGTCGAAGATATTGAGCCGGCGATCAGGAAATGGCGGTTCGACGCCGGTATAATAGTTTGTCGTCCAGCTTACACTCTTGACCGGCTTGGCGGTCACACTGAAGTTCTGCGATTTTTGCGCATTGAAATCTTCCGTCTCGTTCGCACCGTTGACAAGCCAGAAGGCGGTTGACACACGGTCGTTGAAGTTATATGCGATGCGGAATCCCATGTGGTAGAACGGCAGGAAATTGAACCAGTAAGATCGCGAATAATTCATGTCGTCCTTGGTGTAGTTGCTTTCGATTCCGAGGGAGCTGGCCCACTTACCGAAATCCACGGTGAGACCCTTGCCCAGCGGGGCCACGTAAGTGCCGTAAGCCTGGAAGATATGGCGGTAGACGCGGGGACGCGGCTCGTTCAACGGACTGCCCTGCAGCGCCTCGGCCGCCTGGCCGAACTGCAGATCCAGCCGCCCTCCGAAGCGCCGGCCGTGGTCGGGATCCGGCGAACTTTCCAGCATCGCCACCGCCTGGTTCAGACTGAAATTGTTGCTGAGGACATCATACGCCCGCAACACGTTCACCCGGTCGGACGGCTGGTTGAAGTTGTAGCTGTAGTACCCGTCGATCAGAAAATTGACGTCCACGGGAGGCGGTGCGGCTGTAGATGGGGGCGGAGCCGGAGGCGAAGGGTGAGCCGGCGCCGGCGCGGTGGCCGTTTCCAGCCGCGCCTCGAGTTTCGCCACCCGCGCCTCCAGCACCTCGATGCGCTTTAGCAGTTCCTGTTCCCGGGCCGTCTGGGCACATAACGGCGCACAGCCGGCCATCAACGCGGCCGCCGCGGCTAATGGCCTTCTCATAACCTTATTTTCGAACGGGCGAGGCCTGGTCGAGGGCCATATTCAGCTTCAGCACATTCACGCGCGGCTCGCCGAAAAAGCCGAACTGCCGGTTCTGGGTGTTCGCCGCAATCAATCCCCGAACTGCCGCCAGGTCCATCCCACGCGCCGACGCCACGCGAGCGGCTTGCGCTTCCGCCGATGCCGGGCTGAGATCGGGGTCGAGGCCGCTGCCCGAGGCCGTCACCAGGTCCGCAGGCACCGGGCCGGAGAATGTGGGGTTCCCGGCCCGGAATGCCTTCAGATCGGCCTGAACTCGGTCGATCAGCTTTTGGTTGGTCGGCCCGTAAGCCGAGCCTCCCGAAGCAAGCCCGTCATAATTCGAGGCGGAGGGGCGTCCGTGAAAATACTCCGGCTTCGTGAAATTCTGTCCGATGAGGACCGAGCCGGCCGTGCGGCCGTTCACTTGTACCATGCTGCCGTTCGCCTGGTAGGGGAACAGAGCCTTGGCCAGGCCGGTGACCAGGAGCGGATAGGCAATCCCGGTCAAGAGTGTCAGAACCACCGTTGCCTTGATCGCAATGATGAGCTGTTTCATTCCAATCTCCCTTACGCCAAATGCAGCATGACCAGCAGACGATCGATCATCCAGATGCCCGGAAATGGCGCGATCACGCCGCCCACGCCGTAAATCAACAGATTGCGCCGCAGCAGCGAGGCCGCCGACATCGCCCGGTACTTGACGCCCCTGAGGGCCAGCGGGATCAGCGCGATGATGATCAGCGCATTGAAAATTACCGAAGCGAGCACGGCGCTCTGGGGGTTGTGCAGCCCCATGATGTTCAACCGCGCCAGCACCGGGAACGTGGTCATGAACATGGCCGGAAGAATCGCGAAGTACTTGGCGATGTCGTTGGCGATCGAGAAAGTGGTGAGCGCGCCGCGCGTCATCAACAACTGTTTCCCGATGGCCACCACCTCGATGAGCTTGGTCGGATTGCTGTCGAGATCCACCATGTTGCCGGCTTCCTTGGCGGCCATCGTGCCGGTGTTCATGGCGAGCCCCACATCGGCCTGGGCCAGAGCAGGAGCGTCGTTGGTGCCGTCGCCGGTCATTGCCACCAGGCGTCCGCCGGCCTGCTCCTTCTTGATGAGGTCCATTTTGTCTTTGGGCGTGGCCTGCGCCAGGAAGTCGTCCACCCCGGCCTCGGCCGCGATGGATGCGGCAGTCAGCGGATTGTCGCCCGTGATCATCACGGTGCGGATTCCCATCGAGCGCAGTTGCTCGAATCTTTCGCGCATCCCGCCTTTGACGACGTCTTTCAAGTGCACCACGCCGAGCGCGCGGTTGCGGTCAGCCACTACCAGCGGCGTTCCCCCCGAGCGGGAAATGCGGTCCGTGATATCCGTGAGAGCGGTCGGCGCCGATCCGCCGTTTTCATATACGAACTCGACCACCGATTCGGTGGCGCCCTTGCGGATGGAGCGGCCGTCGATATCCACGCCGCTCATACGGGTCTGCGCGGTGAAGGGAATGAAATGGGCGTGAGTCTCCGCCACCTCGCGGCCTCGGATGTTGTATTTCTGCTTCGCCAGGACCACGATCGAGCGGCCCTCCGGCGTCTCATCGGCGAGACTCGAAAGCTGCGCCGCATCCGCCAGTTCCTCCTCGGTGACGCCTTCGAGCGGGATGAACTCCACCGCCTGGCGGTTGCCCAGCGTGATGGTGCCGGTCTTGTCCAGCAGCAGCGTATTGACGTCGCCCGCCGCCTCCACGGCTTTGCCGCTCATGGCCAGGACGTTGTGCTGCATCACGCGGTCCATTCCCGCGATGCCGATCGCCGAGAGCAGCCCGCCGATGGTGGTAGGAATCAGGCAAACCAGCAGCGAAACCAGCACCGTGATCGACGGCGTGTTGCCGCTGTAGACCGCAAACGGCTGCAGTGTGACCACCGCCAGCAGGAAGATGAGTGTCAGCCCGGCGATCACGATATTGAGCGCGATCTCGTTGGGCGTCTTCTGGCGGGCCGCACCTTCCACCAGCGCGATCATGCGATCGAGGAAGGTCTCCCCCGGGTTGGAGGTGATTCCCACCTTGATCCAGTCCGACAGAACGCGCGTGCCGCCGGTGACCGCGCTGCGGTCGCCGCCCGATTCGCGGATCACCGGTGCACTCTCGCCGGTAATCGCCGACTCGTCCACGCTGGCGATGCCCTCGAGGACGTCGCCGTCGCCAGGGATCGTTTCGCCCTCCTGCACCAGCACGATGTCGCCCGCGCGAAGCTGCGTCGCCGCGACAATCTCCTCCCTGCCGTTCGCCAGCCGGCGCGCGGTGGTCTCTGTCTTGGTCTTGCGCAGTGTATCCGCCTGCGCCTTCCCGCGGCCCTCCGCCATGGCTTCCGCAAAGTTCGCGAAGAGCACCGTAAACCACAGCCAGAGGGTGATCTGAAAACCGAAGCCGCTGGCCTCCTGGATGGCCAGGACCGTGGTGACGGCGGCGCCCACTTCCACCACGAACATGACCGGGTTCTTCATCATGCTCCGCGGGTTGAGCTTGCGGAACGAATCGGCAATCGCGCGCCTGACGATCGGCGGATCGAACAACGGGCGGGCCCGCGGAGCCTTTCGAGGTATCAATGACGTGATGTCGTCGGATGGAGGCGGTGCGGTCATGGTCGCCATGGTTAGCTCCAAAGCCTTCCCTGATGCATCAGGAAGTGTTCCACAATCGGCCCCAGCGAAAGAGCCGGAAAGAAAGTAAGGGCGCCTACGATCAGCACCACGCCCACAAGGAGCACGACAAACAGGGGTCCGTGCGTCGGAAAGGTGCCCGCGGAGGCCGGTACCACACGCTTGCGCGCCAGGCTGCCGGCGGCGGCCAGCAGCGGAATCAACATCAGGAAGCGGCCCACGAACATCGCGATGCCCATGGTCGTGTTCAGGTACATGGTGTTGGTGTTGAATCCCGCGAACGCGCTGCCGTTGTTGCCGGTCGCGCTCGAAAACGCGTAGAGAACCTCGGAAAGCCCGTGCGGCCCGTGGTTCGTCTGGCTGGCGATCACGCCGGGAAGATTGATGCTACCGGCCGAGAAAGCGAGGATGCTCACCTCCAGCACGAGCACCGCCAGCATCATCATCTTGACTTCCTTCTGCTCGATCTTCTTGCCCAGGTACTCCGGTGTGCGTCCCACCATCAGTCCGGCGATGAACACGGCCAGCACAGCGAACAACAGCATTCCGTACAGGCCGGAGCCAACGCCACCGAAGATCACTTCGCCGAGCTGTATGTTGATCAGCGGGACCAGCCCTCCGAGCGGCGTCAGGCTGTCGTGAACGTTGTTGACGGCGCCGCAACTGGCATCCGTCGTAACTACGGCAAAGAGCGCGGAATTCGGGATTCCGAAGCGCACCTCCTTGCCTTCCATATTTCCGCCCGCGACCCCGAGTTTTGTCAGGATGGGGTTGCCCGCCTGCTCCGAGGGGTAGACCACGGCGACGCCCGCCAGGAACAGAATCGTCATGGCGGCGAGAATCGCCCAGCCTTGGCGCGTGTCGCGCACCATTTTGCCAAACGTGTATGTCAGGCCCGACGGGATGAGGAAAATCAGCACCATCTCGACAAAGTTGGAAAACGGTGTCGGGTTTTCGTAGGGATGCGCCGAATTCGCGTTGAAGAAGCCGCCGCCGTTGGTGCCGAGCATCTTGATGGCTTCCTGCGAAGCCACTGGCCCTTGCGGGATGGTCTGCACCGGGCCTTCGAGCGTCGCGACCTTGGCATACGGATGAAAGTTCTGGATCACTCCCTGCGAGCACAGCAGCAGCGCCGCCGCGAGCGAGAGCGGCAGCAGGATGTATACCGTGCAGCGCACGAAATCGACCCAGAAGTTTCCGATGGTTTGCGCCGAATGCCGCGCGAACCCGCGAATTACCGCGATCGCCACCACGATTCCCGCGGCCGCCGAGAAGAAGTTGTGCGTGGCCAGGCCGATCATTTGCGTGAGATAGCTCATGGTGGTCTCGGGCGAGTATGACTGCCAGTTCGTATTCGTCGTGAAACTCACCGCCGTATTGAACGAGAGGTCGGGCGCCACGTTTCCGAGGCCCTGCGGATTCAACGGCAACCATTGCTGAACCCGCTGCAACAGATAGGTGACCAGCAAGGTAATGAGGCTGAAAATCAGCAGTGATCCGGCATAGCGCGTCCAGTGCTGCTCGGAAGATTCATCGATGCCGCACAGACGATAGATCCCTGTTTCGAGGGGCCGCAGCACCCGGTGCAGCCACGTGCGCTGCCCCTCGAACACCTTCACCATGAAGTTGCCCATTGGCTTGGCCAGCGCCAGGATTACCAGCGTATACAGCGTGATTTGCAGAATGCCATTGGATGTCATAGGCGCCTTTCAGAACCGCTCCGGACGGAGCAGCGCATAGAACAGGTACACCGCCAGCAGCAGCGCAATTATCAGGGAAACGACTTGCTCCATGAGATCCTCTTTGAACGGATTCGCCTCGTTACAGGCGGTCGCAACCTTTTACGTAACCCCAGCCTGCGGCGAACAGCAGTAGGGTGATCAGTACAAATCCGAGGTCCAGCATTTATGCCTCCTATGATTTTTTCTACTCCACATTTCATGCAGCTCGCCACCAACGAGCCGCACGAGCCCAGCGTAAATGGTTTTGCCTTTGCATGCCTCCTTTCCCTTCTCATTTAAGTCTTCAAAGCCCGGAGCCGTCAAGGGCGCGCGGTTTGTGCGCGGCGGAGGAGAATCTTTTCCGGTTTTGAAAAGATTCTCCTCCGCGCACCCTTGACGGCGAGGACCGTTCTGGAACATGTCGTGAAGGGAAAGGGGGCTGCCGGCGGTTCACTATGTGCCTCCGCCAAAACGAAATTCGGGAAGTCCTCGAAGACCCACTTATTCTTCAAGGTCCGGTAGATGATGCCCAGGAACTTCCGGGCCAAGGCGATGATGGCCTTGCCCGCGCCCCGCGCGCGCTCTTGATCTTGTTCATAGATACCGCTTCAGGTACGGGCTGTAGTTGCGCGGCGATCAGCGCCCATTGCACCAGCGCCGTCCGCCCCAGTTTCGTTCCTCGTTTTGTGAATCCGGCCGCTGTGTTCGGTTTCGTTCGAGTTCTGACACCCGGGGCACGATCCCGAAGTATGCTCGCCAGGCGGCCCTCATCGGCGAAGTCGTTCGACGTCCCCGATCACGCTCAAGCAGAATGCTGGCGCCGGTGATCTTGCCGATCCCCTTGATGCTGGTCAGGCCTCTTGTGCCCTTCCAGCTTCGAGCCTTCCATCGCCGATCGTCTTTTCCAACTTCCGCGATGCTCTTGTTCAGGCTGCGGATCTGCTCCACGATCACTCCGCAATTCGAGTCCGCACGATCTCGTCGAAGGGCAGCTCCAGCACTCTCGTTGAGCGCCTTCTCGCTCGACAGCGCTTCCTTGGCCAGGTTCAGCCCGCGCGCGCTCAGGATGTTGTTGATCTTGTTCTTCAGCGCCGTGCGCAGCTTCACCAGCGTGTCGCGCGTCTGCGTCAGACTCGCCAATTTGCGCCGTGCTCTTTATCCTTCATGCGCACCTCCGGCAGCATGTCCTTCGACAAATACAGCGCCAGCGCTCCGCGCGTCGTGCGGATCGGTTTTCTTCACCGAATGGCGGATCACCTTGAACTGGTTCGTGTTCACCACCACCACGCGCGCCACGTGCGGGGCCACCGCGTCGTAGAACAACCTCGTGTTGCCCGTGATCTCCACCGCCATTTCGTCGCTTGGCCGCAGCTTCTTCACGCAACTTCCCGCAGATCCTCCAGTTCCCACTCGGTCACGTACGTGCCTTCCGTTCTCCAGCCGCATGCAAGCCGTGAACCGGTTGCGGTGCAGATCGATGCCGATATATCGTCTCTTTCCATTCCTCTCTCCTGGTCGGTAGTTTCCAGGTCGAGTAGACTAACTTTGCGGCGGTCACCATACTCCTATTCGAGGTCGCTCGCGTCGCCTCACGATGACGTTCCAGTCCACAGGTCTGACCAATCTCCTTTACGGAGGTCTACGCCCCACCAAACGCATACAGCCTGTGACCTGTCTACTCCGGAAGCTCGCTTCCCGGAGCTTACCGCGCGCAGAGCTAAGTCATTCATCTCATCTCCTTATGCGACATGCACCAGGACAACTTTGTGGCCATCCAGCACCAGACCGCGCGCCATCTGCTCTTCGCTGGTGCGCCACGGCCGTTTGCGGCTGCCCACCAGCACGGTGGATTCCGGCTTCAGAATGTGCCGGAAGCCGTCTTCCCGCGTGCGCGCCAGTACAACCTGGGCATCCACGGGCAGCAGACAGCGGCTCGAAAGATCCACAAGCTGTTCGACGAGGAACGCGTGCACGGCTGTGGGACATCCGAAGTCGGCGGGATAAGGGACCGTGTGGATCGCCACCAGGGAGATGCGGGCCGATAACCCGGCGGTGAGCGCAGCAGCGCGTTCGAGCACCGCTCGAGTCGTTACAGAATCCGTGTAGGGGACCACCAATTCGACTTCATCGGCGTATTCCCCCGGATCGATGTTTCCCGGATCGATGGACAGCCTGCCGCGTGTCTGCATAATGGCTACCTGTCCAAGGGTAGGATCCGCGGCGTAAGGAAGTCGTAAAGAAACGATCAGGATTGAGTTAAGCACCACTTGCGACTTGGCACGCAGCGAACAGTCGCACAGCAACGTACGCTTGCGGCGACCCTACAACATTCTCAGCGTGCGGATTACATCCTGGACCACATCACGTCGAGCACGCCGTTCTAACTGCCAGGAGTCTTGGGGACGGTCGTCTTTCGCAGTCTCCTGCTCGGTTTGGCTTCGCAACGCCCGCGTGATCTGCGCTGTCCGCAGCGGGGATGCCGGCCGTTAAACGGGCCTCCTGGCTCAAATGGCATCAGCTCTGTTACATCATTATTCTAGGCGTGGCAAGCATCATTTCCCAAGGAATCGGTACGCCCTTGTCTGTCGTCATCTACGCTTGCGCCGCTTACCACCGGTAAAGTGATTCCGGTTCCCGCCGGCCACAAAGAGCGCCGTTGCGGTAAATCCCAGCCGGGGTGCTGCCAGGCGGAAGCGCCAAGCGCGGGAGGTTGTTGAGGAACACGGCGGCGCGGTTGGTATTTCCCTGCGCGGTGTAGCTCGCCCAGAATACGAAGGTTGGCCTCCTTCATGCCTAGTTCCTCGCGAACGAACCATCTACGGCTATCGGTGCCAACGTGGGTGGGCGGAAGGCTCCGCCCGGTTCGGGTTGCGAAAACAAGGATAGTTTCCCGTCCTTGAGCACGAACCACATCTGGAACCACGCATGTTCCATAATTACAACTACGGCGGCGCGGCGGTACTGCTGGACCTGGTGACGCAGGACACGAAATAACGCACCGGGGTGCCGCGATTCGCCACGCTACGAGAGAAGGCGGAGATGATGCCGTCTTCAAACGCGGCATTGCCGCTTGCAGCACGCTGTCTAAAAGCTGGCGTGTCGCCACGAACCAGCGCCGCCATCAAGTCGGCCGCTTGTTGCGCATCCCGGGTTGCCTCAGGCGAGGGGAATCGCCGGAGGGAGATGCTTCATGAGGTGCCTCAAAAGTAACGTTGGCGAGCTGATCGGACATGTCAAATACGAATGTAATGTCCGTGAAGGCGCGCTCCGATTCGATTCGATCGTTGCTGCGTAGCCTCCGCCTCCGGGGTAGGAACCCATGCGCCCCATCGCATTCCATAACCGGCGGAACTTTCCCAGGCTGCCTACACGATTATCCCATTGGTTCTGCAGAGCTCCGGGCGCAAAATTCGCTGACAGGTCGGGAAGGTTGCCGGCCTTCTTCTGCAGGAGCAGGCTGACCATGGTTAGTCCGCATTGCAACGCCTGGTCGGCGGATCGGCCACAGGCTGCAAGTTGGCGATCCGCTGATCTGACCGGCTGAAACTGTGGATCAAGAGGCGGATCGGGGCGACTTGCACCAGCGGATAGAGGTTCCCGCTTATTTGCGCGTGGTCGGAGTGGGCGCTGTCTCCGCGGCACAGTGTCTGTCTCTGAAGCCTTCGAAACCGGTAGTTCCTGCACGGTAAGTTCTCCGCTCTTGCTCACCGTGAATACGGTGGGGGGCTGCGCGATAGACACGTAAATGTCCCGGTTCGTCGTCACTCGGACTTTTATGGTGTTGCCCGGAATCATGACGTAAGTAAGGGCTTGCCATCGTCGTTCGCCGTCACGATGGGACCATCTTGCCCTTGTAGGTGACGATGCGCGACGTGCCAATCTCGGGCTGCTCTGCGGCGACGGGTGGAATTCTGTCCTGCGCGAGCAGGCGGAACGGTGAGGACGTGGTGAGTGCGGCCACCGCGGCCGAAGATCTGATCATGGCACAGGATCGCATAATTTATCATTAATTTGACAACTACTTATATAAATCGCTCATTTATTTGGCTTATCTGCGATGCGTGCAGAGAAATTACCGTCTTCATCATTCGTGCCAGCATATATCATGCATACGTCATACACACAAAGCGTCAGCACTCTTCGCTGTCCGCGGAGCGCAGGATTGAGTTAAGCGCCGGAGGGGGTCCCGGCGAAGCGGTAGCCCACCCACGGCTCCGTCAGGATGTACTTAGGCCGCGCGGGGTTGGGTTCGATCTTCTTGCGCACCTGGTTGATGAACACCCGCAGATATTCCGGCTCGTCGCCGTAATCCGGCCCCCAAACGGCCTGCAGAAGCTCGCGATGAGTCACCGGCTTTCCGGCGTGCGCCACCAGGTAGCGCAGCAATTCGAACTCCTTGGGGGTGAGCCGCACCTGTTTCCCGTGGGCGCGCACGTGGCGGGTTTCGAAGTCGATCTCCAGGTCGTCCGCGGTGAAGCCGCGCGGGCCGCCTTCCGAGGAGCCCGGCCAGCGGCGCAAGGCGGCGCGGATGCGGGCCAGCAGTTCCTCGATGCTGAACGGCTTGGTGACGTAATCGTCCGCTCCGGCGTCGAGCGCCGCTACCTTATCCTTCTCGCTGTTGCGGACCGAGAGAATCACCACCGGGATTTCGGAGCCGTCGCGAATCGCGCGGCAGGTCTCGAGGCCGCCCATTCCCGGCATGTTCATATCGAGCAGCACGAGGTTGGGCATTTCGCGGGGGAGCATTTCCAGGGCCTCTTCGCCGGTGCGCGCTTCGATCACCTCGTAGTGATGGCCCACCAGGGTGGCTTTCATGACGCGCCGGATTTGTGGATCGTCGTCTACCACCAGGATCCGGGCGCTCATCCTGTTCCCCCGTGGGCGGGCAGCGAGAAAGAGAACGCCGAACCCTCGCCGGGCTCGCTCTCCACCCAGATTTTTTCGCCGTGTGCTTCCACGATGCCTTTGGCGATCGCCAGCCCCATGCCGGTGCCGTCGGTCTCGAAGCGGTGCCGCCGGCCGCGGAAGAACTTCTCGAAAATCCGCAGGCGTTCATTCTCTTCGATGCCGGGACCCCGGTCGGCGACCCTGATCACAATCTTCCCACCCTTCAGTTCCGCCGACACCGAAATCGGCGAGCCTTCGGGTGTGTACTTGAGGGCGTTCTCCACCAGTTGCTTCACCACCTGCCCGGCAAACTCCGGGTCGGCATCCGCGGGAGGTAAATCTCGCGGGACGTTCACGCTGAGCGGCCGGCGCTTGAGGGCGCCCCCCAAATCGGCGAGCGCGGCCTCGATCATTTCGGAAACCGCCACCGCGCGCTTCTCGAGATGGAGCTTGCCGGCTTCGATGCGCGCCATCTCGATCACTTCGGCGGCCAGCCGGTTCAGGCGGTCGGCCTCTTCGTTGATGATCGTAAGGAGTTCGCGGTCGCCACCGGAAGCTTGCTCCAGCATGCTCGTGACCGCAGCCTTGATCGACGTGAGCGGCGTCTTGATATCGTGCGCCAGGGAGTCGAGCAGCGCGGCTTTGAGCATTTCGCTGTGGCGGGCGGCCTCGGCGTGGCTGGCGTCTTCGAGCGCCCGCGCCTTTTCGATGGCCAGCGCCGCCAGGTGGACGATGGCGCGCGCCGTCTCGTCCGAAGGCGGCGCTCCCACCAGGGCCAGACTGCCCAGCGGACGGCCGCCCAGGCGCACCGGCGCCAGGAGAAGCCCACGTTTGGCGTCGATCGACAGATCCTCGATCTCGGCCGCTGCCTGCAGGTCATGTTCCGAAACGGCCTTGCTATCCGGCTCCGACCGCGCGATCTCGTCGGCCGGGCGGTAATAAAACGCCGCCGACTCGAAGCCGAAAACCTGCACGACCCGGTTCACGAACTCGCGGATTGTCTTGCGGGGGCTGCCGCTGAGCATGAGGGACCGGACCAACTCGTAGAGCCGCTCGATTTCGACGCGCCGCGCCTCCGCCTCGGCGGCGCGCCGGCGCACCCGCTCAGCCAACTGGCTCGCAGTGACCGCGGTGACCATGAAGGCCAGCAGCGCCACCCAGTTCTGCGGGTCCTGCACGGTCAGCGTGCCCACCGGCGGCAGAAAGAAATAGTTGAAGCCGAATACCGCTACCACCGACGCCACCGTCGCCTCGCCCAGCCCCCACCGCGCTGAGATCCCGAGGACTACCAGCAGCAGGCTCAACGCCACGGTGGTATGGTTGACCGGAAAAAATACGCGAAAGAGCGCGACCGTTCCCGAGACCAGGAGCACGGAGGCGGCGTATCGCAAGGCTCTCATGTGCGTCCGAAGAGGCGGTCGAAGAATTCGCGGGTGCGGCGGCGGATGTCGCGCAGCGTGGCATCGATCCGCTCCTCCTGCAAGTGCTGCGGGGTCCAGCGCCGCACCAGGCTGGTCAGGGTTTCAAGCTGCGCAGGAGAGGCCGGCAGGCTGCCCTCGGCATGGCCGGTCGCCACGCGCTGGCCATGGTCGATCGCGCGGTAGAACACCGCGGCTTCCCCCAGAAACTCGGCGTCCTCGCGTTCCAGGTGGCCCATCTTCTCGATCACGTCGATACGCTCCGGCGTGTTCAGTACCTTGAAGAAAATGCCGGCGCCCTTTAGCCGCAGGTACATCAGGGCGAAGTCGATGTCGTAATAGCCGCCCACCCCCGCCTTCAGAGGGTTGCGCGGCCCCTGCTCGCGTTCGAGCCGGGCGCGCATCTCGGCCAGCTCCTTGCGCGACCTTCTGCTCTGCCCGTAGCGGCGCCAATCTACATCCTGTAACTGGTGGAGAAACTCCGTGGCACGCTCCAGGTTCCCGGCCACGGCGCGCGACTTCATCCAGGCGATCCCTTCCCAGGCCTCGGCGTGGCCGGCAAAGTAGGTTTTGTAGGCCGCCACGGTTTGCACCAGGTCGCCTTCCCGGCCGTTGGCGCGCAGGCGCGTGTCGATGGCGAACATGACGCCCTCGCCGGTATAGGCACTGATGATCTGGACGATCCGCTCGGCCACCGCGGTCCAGAAGACATGCTCGCCGGCATCGTCGTCGGGAATGACAAAGACCAGGTCCGCATCCGAGCCCAGGTCGAACTCGCGCATCCCCAGACGGCCGAGCGCGATCACCATCATCTGGTCCTCAGGCCGGTAGACAGCGCCGGCGGGCGGCAGCGCCTCGTGCAAGGCGATCGCGTACGCCGCCGCGATCACGCTGTCGGCCAGGACAGACGTCTTCGCCAGCGTGTCGAAAATCGGTTCTCCGTTGAGGATGCTGCCGCACTGGATGCGCAGCATCTGCCGGCGGTAGAAGCGGCGCAGCGCGGCGCCATCCGGAAGCGGGCCGCCTTCCAGGCAGAACGGCTCGCCGATTTCGTCGAGCAGTTCCGGATAGCGCAGCAGCTCGTCGGCAAAGTACGCGCTGTGCTCGAAGATGTCGAGCACGGCCGCCGAGAGCTTCTCATCGCGATTGAGCCGCGAGAGCAGCTCCGGGTTGTCGAACGCCTTCTCCAGGAAGTGCTGGAAGCGTTCCCGCCCGCGGTGCAGATTGGCGTCGGCCACCGCGCCGGCCAGGCGCGGGGCGCGCTCCTCCAGGGCCACCGTGACACTCGGGCGGGGCGGGCATGCGCCATCCTCGTCGCGGGCCGCCTCCATCTCGGTGGAAACGTAGTAAAGCGGCCGCTGGGCGTGGATCACCCGCTCGTAAATTTCCTGCACCGCCAGGCGATGCTCGTCGAGCCTGAGCCTCAGCTTCTCCGCCGTCCAGGGGCTGCCTGCCTCTTCCGGCATTTTGCGCGCCAGCACGTCCAGCGCCTCGGGATCCGAAGGGAGCGTGTGGGTCTGGCGGTCTTCCTCCATTTGCAGCCGGTGCTCCACGTAGCGCAGGAACTCGTAGGCGGTGGCGAGGCGGGCATATTCGGCGTCGGAGAGCAGGCCCTTATCGCGCAGCCGGAACAGCGCCATCATGGTGCCACCGTGCCGCACCCAGGGCTCCCGCCCGCCGTGCAACCGCTGCAGGCACTGCACCAGAAACTCGATGTCGCGAATGCCGCCGGGCATCAGCTTGACATCCACGAAGCCCCGCGCCCTCCGTTTCGCGGCCACTTTTTCGCCGATGCGCTGCCGCGTCGCCGAAACCGCCTCCACAGCGCTGAAATCGAGCGACGTCTGGTAGATCAGCGGCTCGACGACTTCCAGCAGCGCAGCGCCCGGCTCCCTTTCACCCGCCGAGACCCGCGCTTTGATCAGCATCTGCTTTTCCCAGTCGCGCGCCCGCTCGCCATAGTACTGGCGCGCGCCTTCCTCGGAGATGCAGATCTCTCCGATGGTTCCGTCCGGACGGAGCCGCAGGTCGACGCGGTAGCACCGGCCCTCTGGAGTGTAATTGGAAAGCAGCGCCGTGTACTGGTTGGCGACTTTCTTGTAGAACTCCTTGTTGGTGAGCGGCGATGGGCCGCCGGTCGCGCCGTTCCCGCCGTAGACGAACATCAGGTCGATATCGGAGCTGTAGTTCAGCTCGCCGCCGCCCAGTTTGCCGAGCGAGATGACCGAGAAGCCGCAGGGCCGCCCATCCGCCAGGCGCGGCTCGCCGTATTGCGCGACAAAGGCTGCCCGGATGCGCCGGTACGTGAGATCGAGAATCGCGTCGGCCAGGTTCGACAGCTCCTGGGTGACATCCGACAGCGATGCAATGCCCAGCACATCGCGAAGCACGATACGCAACAACTGGCGGCGGCGGAACCGGGCCAGGTCCACTGCCGAAGGCACCTCCAGGTGGTCGCCGCCCAGCGAATCGGCCAGGCTCCTTTCGTATTCATCGGCGGTCCGCACGCGGTAAAAGCTGGTGGAATTGGCCTCCTGCAGAAGCCGTTCCGGATTCCGCAAGACCGCCTCGGAAAGGAAGTTGCTGTAGGAAAAGAGATTGACTGCGCACCGCAGCGCCGCGGGCGAGCTGATAATCCGGTCGAACGCCGAAGGCGAGTCCTGGTGGAGCCGATCCAAAAATCGGGTGGCCAGCTGCGGGGCCGGAGCTGCCCCCACCAGGATCTGTATGCGGGTCGCGATGCGTTCCGGAAGAGCCGCTCCGAGCAGGATAGCGTCGAGCGAATAAGACATGCGTCAGGCCAACGTGGCCACGACTGCAATTATATCCTCCGGCCGGACCGGGCCGGGTTCGATCACCGAAGCATACAATCCGCTCATCCCCCAACGCGGCGACGTGGGATCGAAGGCTTTCACCTGGGAGTCGTAAACGTCCTCTTTGAGCGTCTCCCCGTAGACGTCGAGCGCCGTGCACGGGCCCCGGGGCCTCGTGATCTCGAGCATTGCGCCCCCGGCGCGCAGGCGGTCGCCGATGCGCAGGCTGCGCACATCGATGCCGCGGGTCGTGAGGTTCTCCCCGAGCGCTCCTGGATAGAGGGGATACCCGCGCGCACGCAGGTCTTCGATGACCTCCGACGCGGCGAGCAGGATAGCCCTCTGCGGACCGCCGTGGATCTCCGGGTGGGCGTGGAGGTCTCCCTCGATCCCCAGCGGGGTGATGAATCCCTCCGAGATGGCCCGCTTCGGCAAACCGCCCGGCGAGATGCTGACTTGAACGATGGTGCCCTGCATGATGGGTTGGGCAGGCCTCCCGGCCTGCCCGTCTCTCTTAAATGTCGTAATACAGCGCGAACTCGTACGGGTGCGGCCGCAGGCGCACCGCCTCCGCCTCGTTCTTCCGCTTGTAATCGATGAAAGTCTCGATCAGTTCATCGGTGAAGACATCGCCGCGCGTCAGAAACGCGTGATCGTCTTCCAGGCAACTCAGCGCCTCGTCGAGCGTTCCCGGCATGGAAGGCACGCTCTTCATCTCTTCCGGCGAGAGGTCGTAGATGTCCTTGTCGAGCGGCTCTCCGGGGTTGAGCTTGTTGAGAATGCCGTCGAGCCCGGCCATCAGCATGGCGCCGAAAGCCAGGTACGGGTTGGCGGCCGGATCGGGCGGCCGGAACTCCACGCGCTTCGCCTTGGGGCTGGCCGAGTACATCGGGATGCGGCAGGCCGCCGAGCGATTGCGCCGCGAGTAGGCCAGGTTGACCGGCGCTTCGTACCCCGGCACCAGGCGCTTATAGCTGTTGGTAGTCGGCGCGATGATTGCGGAGAGGGCGCGCGCGTGCTTCAGTAAACCTCCGATATAGTGCAGACCCAATTGGCTCATGCCGGCATAGCAATCGCCCGCGAACAGCGGCTTGCCGTCTTTCCACAGGCTCTGGTGCGTGTGCATGCCGCTGCCGTTGTCCGCGAAGAGGGGCTTCGGCATGAACGTCACCGTCTTGCCGTACTGGTTGGCGACGTTGCGGATGATGTACTTGTACAGCATCATATTGTCGGCCGATTTCACCAGGGTGTCGAAGCGCTGGTCGATCTCGCACTGTCCGCCGGTGGCGACTTCATGATGATGGCACTCGATGGTCATGCCGCACTTGATCATGGTCTGCACCATCTCGCTGCGCAGATCCTGGTAATGGTCCGTGGGCGGCACCGGGAAGTAGCCTTCCTTGTACCGCGGGCGATAGCCCAGGTTGTTCTCGCGGCGTCCCGAGTTCCAGCGCCCTTCTTCGGCGTCCATGAAGTAGTAGCCGGAGTGCTGGTTCTGGTCGAAGCTGATGTTGTCGAAAATGAAGAACTCGGCTTCAGCGCCGAAATAGGCGGTGTCGGCCACTCCGCTGTTCCTCAGAAACATCTCGGCCTTCTGCGCGATCCAACGCGGGTCGCGCTCGTAGCGCTGCTTCGTGATCGGGTCCTTGACGTCGCCGTACATCACGATCGTCGGTGTTTCGGCGAAGGGATCCATGAACGCCGTGTTGGGATCGGGGATGAGAAGCATGTCGCTCTCATGGATCGCCGCCCAGCCGCGGATGCTCGATCCGTCCATGCCAAAGCCTTCTTCAAAGCTGCTCCAGCTCCAGTTCGCCGATCGGGTAAGAGACGTGATGCTGCAGGCTCGGAATATCCGTGAATCTCAGATCGAGCTGCCGGGCATCGTTCTTTTTCGCAAAATCGAGTACTTCTTGCGGACTCATCCATCCTCCAGGTGGGTGCTTCAAATGGGATTATCGCGGGCCGGAAACAGCATAGCCAAGCCAGCGAACCGAAGCAACCACTAGCCTTTGAACCATCCGCGCGCCAGGCCGCGCAGCTTTCGCTCGACCTTCTTCACGAACGATTCGGACGGCGGCTTTGGGGCCGTCGTAGTCCCGGCCGGCGGATTCGCTGTTGACTGCAGGGTCAGCGGTGACGGAGGCACTTCGCAGGGCCCCTCGCCGGCGAACCGCACAATGTTGCTCAGCAGGGCGTACTCCCGACGATACCGCTTTCCGTCGCTCTTCTCAACGCACACGGAGAATCCCGGATATTTGCCGGCGGCTTGCCCGCGAGAATTGGACCCGTATTCCACCTCCTTGAGCAGCACCGGAGAATAACCTTTCAAGTTGCGCTCGATGTAGGCGGTCTCGTAGCGGTGGCGTCGCAGGCTCCAGATGAAGACACGGAAGCTGTCGAAGTCGAAAGGCTCGCCGCGGCTTCCGGAGGTCGTCCACAGCCAGAAGTGTTTCTGCTTGTCGCCGTCCTGCACACTCCCCAGCGAAAAATAGGAGACGATGCGATGGCCTTCGGCGTACTGCGCCACCTCGTCCGGTATCGCCATCACGAGCCGGCGGGTGAGTGCCCAGCCGGTCTGCCCCCCCGGACCGCGAACCAGGCTCCACTCGTCGGTGGGCGTTGGCGTTTCGTCGGGTTCGTCCTCGGGCGGCGCCGGCTCGTCTTCGAGGTCGGTCTTCGAAAGGTCGAGCCAGTTGGGCGGGGGAGCGGGAGGCTGCGGCAAGGCCAGCGGAGGATACTTCGGCTCCTTCTTCGGCTTCTTCGCGACCACTTTCCCGCGCTTGGGTTTTGGCGGTATCAGCGGCGTCCGCTCCAGGTCGGTTCGCGGGACCACCGCCCCGGCCAGCACGTCCACCTTCTGGTTTTCGTGAACCTGCATGAAGCTGGGCGCCTGCCGCGAGGGCAAGGTGTGGATGTTCAGGGCGCCGAACGTGGTGGCCTGGCCCTGCGGCGGCATCTTTGCGGCGCGCGCGGCAAGTTCCCGCAGAGCCGCCATGTCGATGGACGAGAGCAACTGCCGCTCATGCGTCCAGCCCTCGGCGCCGCTCGGCGTACGCACCAGCAGGAACCGCCGCCGCCTTCCGATGATCTCCAGCCGGTCGCCATGCTTGACCGTCGCTACCGTTGGAGATTCGAGTGGAATGTCGGCGCGAATCTTCAGCGTCGCGGGGCCAACAAACGCCTCGCCGATCACCGGCCTTTTCGGCGGCCCGCTCTGGCACGCGGCCAGAACCAGCAGCATCGCGGCAGCCAGGCTAACCTTCGTTATGGAACCGGAAATCACTCCTATTTTCCAGTTTATCAGCGGCTCCGGGATCGACCGAACTTAAAATGGAATCAATGAGACGCCGCGCGTGGCTGTTCGCCCTCGTCACGCTGCTGGGGGCCGCTCTGCTGGTTTGGACGTTGTCCAGACCGCATACCCCGCTGGAATATATGGTTGCCGGCACCCTGGCCACCACCATCTGCCTGCTGGGCGCCTTTGTGCGCCTGGTCGCACAACGCCGGATTTAGCGCACTGACGCTACGCCCCGTAGCGCTCCAGGAAGTGCGCTACCGTCATGATCCCCTTGTAGTAGTTCGCGATGTGATACTTCTCGTTGGGCGAATGCAACCCGTCGTCCGGCAGGCCGAAGCCCATCAGAATCGTCGGGATCCCCAGATGCGTGGCGAAGTCGCCGACGATCGGGATCGATCCGCCCGAGCGAATGAAGACCGTCTCTTTACCGAAGATCTCTCCGAACGCCTGTGCCGCCACGCGGATCGCCGGATGGTCCGGATCCACCACCAGGCCCGGTGAAGCGCTCAGCACCCGTACTTCGGTGCGGATGCCCCTCGGCGTATTGCGCTCCACCCACTCCCGGAACGCGGCCACAACCTTGTCCGGATCCTGGCGCGGTACCAGCCGGAAGCTCACCTTCGCCGTGGCTTTGGCCGGAATCACCGTCTTGGCGCCCGCCGCGGTAAATCCACCCGCGATCCCATGCACTTCGAAGGTGGGCCGCGACCAAACCCTCTCGAGGACAGAGCGGCCCGGCTCGCCCGTAAGCACCGGCGAGCCCACTTCCTTCTGCAGAAACTCGCTCTCCGAAAATGGCAGTCGCTTCCAGCTCTCGAGCTCGGCTGGAGCAGGCTCCTCCACCTCGTCGTAGATACCCGGTACCTGGATGACGCCGTCGGCATTCTTGGCCTTGGCCAGTAGCTCGATCAGCCCGTAGACGGCATTGGGCGCGGCTCCCCCATACAGACCCGAGTGCAGATCGCGCGCCGGACCCAGCGCCTCGACCTCCATGTAGATCAGGCCTCGCAGCCCGATGCACAGCGTCGGCATGCCGTCGGCGTACATGGCGGTGTCGGACACCAGGGCTACATCGGCCCGCAGTTTCTCGGGGTTTGCGGCCACGTACTTTGCAATCGACGCCCCGCCCACCTCTTCCTCGCCCTCGACCAGAAATTTCACGTTCACCGGCAGCGTGCCATTGACCTGGCGCAGCGCCTCGATGGCCTTGATGTGGATGTACATCTGGCCTTTATCGTCGGAGGAGCCACGGGCGTACAGGTTGCCGTTGCGCTCGGCCGGTTCGAACGGAGGGGTGACCCACAGCTCCAGCGGGTCGGCCGGCTGCACGTCGTAGTGGCCATAGCACAGCACGGTGGGCTTGCCGGGGGCGTGCAGCCAGTCTCCATAGATCAATGGGTGTCTTTCAGTGGGGATAATGGAGACGTTTTCGAG
Organism: Bryobacterales bacterium; assembly: GCA_963778675.1. Classification (GTDB taxonomy): domain Bacteria; phylum Acidobacteriota; class Terriglobia; order Bryobacterales; family Bryobacteraceae; genus CAWCDJ01. The sequence goes on along the minus strand of CAVZVI010000010.1, from coordinate 656,933 downwards.
CCCGGCGCGGCGCAGGCTCTGCGCCACGAACTCACCGGCGCGCGCGATATCAGAAGCATGCTCCGGCAGCGTGCTGATGCTCGGAATCCGTATGAAATCTTTCAGTTCAGAAAGCAAACGGCTGTTGTTAGCCCGAACGAAGTCGTTGATGGCGGTGGACATGGCGTCTCTCGCAGTAGAGAGACCATTATACGGCGGCCATCGGGTAGCGCTCGAACACCGGCCGCGTGCAGGCGTTCGAAAGGATGCGGCGTACTTCCGGCGGGTAGAAGGGTTGAGCCAGAAGGTCGTAAGCCCCCAGGTTCAGGGCCTCCGACCAGAATCGCGCGTCGGCGTGGGGATCGGTCACAATCACAGCGAGTTCGCGCGGATCTTCACGGATCAGGTGCAGCACATCGAGCCAGTTTCCGTCCGGTAGAGTGGCTTCCGTCAGAACGACCTGGTAGTCGTTCTTGGGGAGCCGGAGTCGCGCCTGCCGTAGGGTTTCCACGTGATGAAGCATCAGCGGAAGGTCCCGCAGCATTTGCGAGAGTTCGCGGGCATCGTCCTGACGCCCGGATATGAACAGGATCAGGGACTTCATAATACTCGGCTCCGCAAAAAGTGAATCTTTCTTAATCCAATTTTAGGACATGGCGGGCTACAGGACAATGACGTCCGGATAAAGATGTGGTTAATGGCCCTTTTCGGACTTCATCACCGCTACGTATCCCAGGTTCCGGTAGAGCTGGTGGTGATCGAGCCCGAAACCGACCACGAAACGGTCGGGTATCTCGAAGCACCGGTAGGCCACCGGCACCTGCACGATGCGGCGCGAGTTGCGATCCAGAAACGTGCAGACCGCCAGCGAATTTGGCGACCTCCCTGCCAGCGTCTGCAACAGGTACCGCAGAGTGAAACCGGTGTCGACGATGTCTTCCACCAGCAGCACGTCGTCGCCTTCGATGCTCTCGTCCAGGTCCTTCGCGATACGGACCAGCCCCGGCGCCCCGCTCTTGTTCGAAAAACTCGAGATCGCCAGAAAATCGATCTTCAGCGGCACGTCGATGTGGCGCGCGAGCGCGGTCAGAAAGAAGACCGAGCCCTTCAGCACGCCCACCAGCTTGAGCGCCTTGCCCCGGTAATCCTCGGAGATCTGAGCCCCCACTTCGCGGATGCGCTGCTCGATCTGCTCCTCGGTGAAGAGGATCCGGTCCATTTCGGGGGGCTTGACGCTCATACCTTGACCGGGCGCTCCGCCAGCCCGTACTTGAAGATGAGGTTCTCGAAATCCTTCTGATAGAACACCTGGATGTTGATCTGGGGATACAGCTCGCGCAGCAGCCGCACCTTCCGGTTCTTCCGGGTGACCAGCGATTGCTTCATGGTGGTGAGTTCCACGTAAAGATCGAACTCCGGCAGGTAGAAGTCCGGCGTGAAGAATTCCAGGGCGGTGCCGTCGCGGTCGTACTGGATGGGGAAACTGCGCGGCTCGTACTCCCAGGCGATGCGGTAGAAATCCAGCAGGTTGGCGAAGATCTCCTCGCTCTGGTTGGCGAACATCTTTTTGCGCAGGCTGATCTTATCGGGCGGCACGATGCCGTATCGCGAGAGCTTGAAGCGCATCTGGAACTGAAGCTGCGCCTCCGCGGCGGGAGAGAGGAATCCCCGTTCCTTAAGGCCGGTCGCGGCCACCGTGGTTTCGATGACTGCGGCCATCTGCTCGGAGGTGAGCGATTCGGCGTTCAGCACGAGGTCGAACAGTTCGGCGCTGGGGCGGGTCTTGCCGAATTTCGCGCGGCGGTCGGCGCGGTCGGCTGCTTCCAGTTCCAGCAGCAACTGGCGGGCAGCGGTGCGCTCCAGCCGGGAATCCAGCATCAGGTTTCCGACGCGGACGTTCTCCGGCGCGACGACATGCACCCGCAGCATCCCCGGAAAGTGGCGGGCCTGCACTTCGCCGCCGATGGCGCAGTACACCATGTGGTGTTCGGTCGCGAGACGCGCCAGCACCGAGGTCACCAGGCTGGAATAGGCTTTGTCCGGCACGGAAGTGGCGGAGCCGAATTCCTCCCCCGCGAGTGCCCGGAGACGCGCCTGGGTCACCAGTTGGAAGCCAAGACGCTGAGCGGCGATCCGCGCCACTTCTTCGTACCGGCACCCCGGATGACCCGAAACCGCAATCAGCGCCATGTCACAAGCCCATCATATCGCGCTGCAGGCGGTTGGTCCCCGCAAGAAACGGCCGTTACGCCGCCTGTGCCGCCACGCGCTCGGAGCGGACGACCGTCCGGCTCAACCAGGCATGCAGGCCGAAGAGCACTCCCGAGTAGAACAGGTCCGAAGCCAGCGTGCGCCAGAAGAACGGAACGCCCGCGGTGTAGCACGCGAGGACACCCGCCAGCGTATGCGGATACATGCCGCCGGCTCCCAGCCACCCGAAATTGGTCAGCAGGAAGAACTGCACGCTACCGGCCACGGCCGCTCCACCGATCGCCAGCGGACTCTCGGTCCCCCGGAGGCGCGTGCCAATCCACACATTGATCAGCAGGCAGGCGTAGACCAGCGGCGTCGCGGCGCTGTAGCCGCCCAACAGCGGGTCCGTAATCGCCATCAATACGAGCGGCAGCGCCCACGCCTTCCAGCCCCGCAGGCGAGCCCCCGCAAACAGGCTCAACGCGCCCACCGGCGCGAAATTCCAGGCCTGGGTAACGCGAATCAACCCTCCCAGAATGAGGAGCCCAATAGCTAGCGGCCGCAGGTCGCCGGGAGTGCTGTTCTTCTGCATCGATTTCTCCTTTTTCTGATTATCCATCACTCAGCCCCGAACTGGACTGGTTTGGTTCCCACAAAGTTTCGGGCACGCCGCCGAGGTGACTCGACCAGCGGCTCCAGACAAACAGCGCGTCGCTCAGGCGGTTCAGATAGCGCACCGCTTCGGGTGGCGCTGTTTCCAGGCGCGCCAGGGTCACACAGGCGCGCTCGGCCCGCCGGCACACGGTACGGCAGATGTGCAGTTCCGCGTTGAGCCGGCTGCCGCCCGGCAGGACGAACGAGCGCAGAGCCGGCAGGTCCACGTTGGCGCGGTCCATCTCCGCCTCGAGCCGTGCGACTTCGGCATCCGTCACGCGCGCCTGCTTGGGATGAACGTCTTCCGGAAGCGTCGCGAGAATCGACCCGAGGTTGAACAGTTCGTGCTGCACACGGAGCAGCATGGCGCCCAGTTCGGCCGCCCCAGTCTCGAGAGCGGTGACACGTGCCGCGCCTACGAATGCGTTCAACTCGTCCACCGTGCCGTAGGCTTCGATGCGCGCCGAGTCCTTAGGCACGCGCTGGCCTCCGGCGAGGCCGGTTTCGCCCCGGTCACCCAGGCGCGTATAAACGCGGTTGATCGCCAGGCGCGGCTCGTCAAACGGTTCATCGCTCATCGCATTACCTCCCGCGGGACAAAGTCCACTTCAAACCCGCCACGAAATTCAACCGCGGCGAAGGATACCCGAACACCTCTTCGTAATGCTGGTCCAACGCGTTTCGCAGGTTGCCGTACATCGTGACTCCGCCGCCCAGCTCATAATTCAGGTTGAACCCTATGTTGGCAAAGCCGGGGTCCCAGAAGAGTCCGTTGGTCGCGCCGTAGGTCGGCTCTTCATAGAGCGTCCTGCCGCGGAAATAGCCGGTCAGGTCCGCCGTCACCCGTCCGCGGCTGAAGGTTGCCACGAAACTGCCTGAGTGCTCCGGACGCCGGGTCAAGGGCTGCCCGACGGTAAAGGGCAGCGGCGCCAGGCTCGAACCGTCGAGAGAAAGGATGCGCGTTTCGAGCAGCGTGTAAGAGCCTCTCACAAACACCCACCGCGCCGGCCGGACCCCCGCGGAAAACTCTCCGCCCTCCGCCCTTGAGTTGGCCAGGTTCGCCGATTGGTAATGGCTGAGCGTTGCCAGCGAGCCGCCGAGCGTCACGATCAGGTCGTAGTAGCGGTTGTAAAAGTACGTTCCGTCGAGCACCACCAGGTCGCGAAAGAGCCTGCGCTCGATGCCCGCGTCGAAGCTGCGGGTCCGCTCCGGCGCCAGCCGCGGGTTGTTCGTGAAGGCGATCTCGAAGCCCGAGGGCGGGCGGATGCCGGTTCCGAAAGACGCGTGAACCCGAGTCGACGGGTCCAGCACATACGCCGCCGCCACTTTGGGATTGACCCGCGCCAGGTTGTTCGCCGGAAAATCCGGCCGCGTGTACCCGTCGCCTGGAATCGCCGGCGTACGAATCCACTCCACGCGCACCCCGGCATTCAGGAACAGGCGGCCGCCGATCACGAACCGGTTCTCCTGGTAGACCGCGGCATCCCTTCGTTCGATCGGGAACGTCGCAAAAGCGGAGTCGGTGATAAAGCTGTTCTTTACGTCCTCCCGGCCCAGCGTTGCGCCGAACGCGGCGGTGTAGCTGCGCGTCACGCTCACCACCGTCAGGGCGTCCCCCTGGAACCGGCGGTCCTGGTTGAAGCTCGGGCCGTAGGGACTCTGGAACCCGGAGTTATCCAGAAAAAAGCTGCCTGAAGCCTCCTGGCGCACGCGCGGCGTAAGGTCCGCCTCCCAGTGCGCTCCGTAATCGCCGAAGTTATTCTTCTCGCGGCTGATGGTGTCGATGCCGGTGAAAGTGTGAGCGGGGTCCGAGCCCCAGGGCCCTGGCTCGCCGGCCTCGTTCGAATCGAAGTAGCCGTGGAGCGCCAGGCTCTGGCTCCCGAAGCGGCGGGTCACGTTCAGCAACAGGTCTTCATTCCGATAGTCGCTGTTGGTCACCGGGCCGTTGGTGTCGGCGCGCGATGCCGAGGCGGTCACCCCGAATCCCGCCAGCGTTCCTGATGCGGTCACCCCGAACCGCCGTTCGTCATAGCTTCCGCCTTCGGCCAGCACTTCCAGTTGCGGGGAGGCGCCCGGTTGACGGGTGACAAAGTCGATCACGCCGCTATTGGCATACGAGCCGTAAACCGCCGATTGCGGCCCGCGGACCACCTCGACGTGGTCGATCGCGGTTGCGGGAATGTGCGCGAAATCGAACGCTCCCCCGAAGGAGTTCACCGGAACCCCGTCGATCTGCACGAGCCCGAAGTTGGAGTTGCCGCCGCGCAGGAAGAGACTGTCCACCCCACCCGCCGCGCCGCTCTGGTTGAACGTGACGCCCGGCAGATAGCGGAGCAGGTCCGCGGCGTAAGGCTCGTTGCGGCGCCGCACCTCTTCGGCCGGAACCAGGCTGGCGCTGCCGCCCTGTTGCTCGAGGGGCGCGTCGATGCTCGACCCGGCCACCTGCACCGAATCGACCACTGGTGCGATCTCCAGCCGCACGGCGCCCGCCTGCGCCGCCTCCACCATCGCGGTGCGGAAACCCGGAGAAGCGATCAGCAGCTTCGTGCCCGGCGGCGCATCCAACTCGAAGGACCCGTCGGCGGCCGCCACGGTTTGCGCGCCCGCGCCGGTGCGGCCCCACACCGTGATCCGCGCGCCGGCGATGGGCGCACCCGATGGATCCACTACTTTGCCCTTGATCTGTGCCGCCGAAAGGGCGGCGGAAATAAACAGGAAGCAGGCCGCGAGACCCGCGCCACGCGTACGCATTTTCGAGCTCCTCCCTCGAGAGCCAAGCGAATAGAATCGCGCCGGCCGGTCTCCTGACTTACGCCTCGACGGATCCACCGGCCTTCCCATTCCGTCACCGGAACAGTGGCTTGATCGGCGAACCCTAAGCGATTACAGTAGCGGGGCTGTGCTGGATTCTCACCAGCTTCCCGAACACCAGCGGAATTTCGACTTCCCTCCGAGTGTACACTAATCAGGAAAGGCATGTGGACGGGAAAATTCTCCGCGGCGCGGATCATAGTATCGCTGGGTATTACCGGCCTGCTGCTCCCGGTTAACGGGGCCGACAATAAGCCCGACAAGAAGAAATCCCAAATCGCCTATCAGCGTGGAGTCCGCGCCGACCAGGCGGGCAATCGCCGCGACGCCATCATGGCCTACTCCGAGGCGATCGACGCGGACGAATCGAATTCGTACGCCTGGATCGCCCGGGGACAGGACTATTTCGCCGCCGGCGAGAACGACAAGGCCGCCGCCGACCTGGAGCAGGCCGTGCACGTTCAGCCCGGAGACGCCTACGCCTACGCCGCTCGCGGACGGTTTTTCGGTGCCATCGGAAAGCAGGAAAGGGCGATTCAGGATTACACCTCCGCCATCAATTTCCAGTTGGAACGTACCGAGGTCTATACCGGCCGCGGCGACGCTTACCTGGCCACTAAGCAATACGCCAAGGCAATCGAGGACTACACGCAGGCCATCAAGCTCCGCATCGATAATCCGGAGCCGTACAAAGGCCGCGGCATGGCCCGGGCGGCGCTCGGACAGTACCGCGACGCGATCGAGGACTTCGACCTGTGCCTCAGTCATAAGCCCGACTTCGAAGTTGCCCTGGTGGAGCGCGGGATTGCCTACGCCTCGATCGAAGATTACCAGCGGGCGCTGGCCGATTTGACCTCCGCCCTGAAAGTGACTCCGGGCGACGTGCGCGCCCTGCGCGTGCGCGGCGCCGTGCGCGAGCGTCTCAACGATGATAACGGCGCGATCGACGACTATACCGAGGCCATCCGGCGCGATCCAAATGACGTCCGCCTGTTCCTCGCCCGCGGCTCGGTCTACGCCCGGCAGCAGAAGCTCGAAGAGGCGTTCCAGGATCGCGACCACGCGGTTCAGCTCGACCCCAAGAACCCCGACGCCTACATCGCGCGCGGCGGCTCGTATCACCTGCTGGGGCGGCACGACAAGGGGATCGCCGACCGCACCATGGCGATCACCCTGAACCCCAACTACGCCCTCGCCTGGTATGCCCGCGGCAGCGCTTACTTCCTGCTCGGGCGCTACGATGAGGCGCTTGACGATCTGAAGAGGGCGACTTATCTCGACCCGCAGAATGCCGACGCGGCACGCCTGATGGCGGAAGCGGAAGCCAAGGTCAGGGGAATCATCCAGAATGCGCTGGCGAAGGAGAAAGAGCCGGACACGGTGAGTGTGGTGCTCCCGACCCCGCCCGTGAAGCCGGCAGAGCCGGTCAAGCCCGAGGCCGCGCCCCAGGCCGAAGCCAAGGCCGAGACCCCACCCTCGCCGCCGCCGGCCCCCGAAAAACCTGTCGCGGAACCTGCTCCCGCACCAACAGCCCCCACACCACCGGTCGAACAGGCTACGGCCGCGCCGCCCACCGAGCATCCGGCAGCCACGCCTCCCGCTGCCGCACCGCCCGCAAGCGTCCGCGCTGCCCCGGCGCCTACTCAAAGCGCGTCCGCGCTGCACGCGCGCGGCCGTCAGTTGGTGCAGGAGGGTAAGTTCGCGGAAGCCATCGAGCAGCTCAACGCCGCCCTGAAGATCAACCCTTCGATGGCGCTCGCCTACAACGCGCGCGGCTATGCGCACTTCCGGCTGAAGCAGTATCCGGAAGCGATCGCCGATTTCGACCAGGCCATCCGGCTGAATCCGTCGTACGCCAACGCCTATCTGAACCGCTCGGCAGCCCGCCGCGCCTCGGGGGACAAGACCGGCGCCGACGTAGATCTGGCGCGTGCCCGCGAGTTGACCAAGAACTGAGGCAGGTCCGCCGCGCCTGAGGTCGTGTAGAATGGCTTCTGACGAGGGGCCATGATCGATAAACCGAAGAATTCCGACCGCCGTGAGTTTCTGAAGGCCGGCGGCGCCGCCGTAGGCGCTGCGCTGGCCACCGGGTTTCCGGCCATTATTTCCGCACAGACCGTCACCAATGCCATTAAAGTGGGCCTGGTGGGCTGCGGCGGCCGCGGCACCGGCGCCGCTTCACAGGCGTTGACAGCCGACGATTACGCCGAACTGACCGCCGTGGCCGATATCGACCAGGGGCAGATCGACCACTCCATGGAATCGCTGAAACGCATCTCCAAGATCGCCGACCGCGTGAAGGTGGATCCGGCCAGCCAGTTCATCGGTCTGGATGCCTACCAGAAGGTCATCGGCAGCGGCGTGGATGTGGTGATCCTGACCACTCCGCCGGGCTTCCGCCCCTATCACCTGGCCGCGTGCGTTGAGGCGAACAAGCATATCTTCTGCGAGAAGCCGTGCTCCACCGATGCTCCCGGCGTTCGCATGGTCCTCGAGACATCGGAAAAGGCGAAGCAGAAAAACCTCTCGCTCGTGGCGGGATTCTGCTGGCGCTACAACAACATGATCGAGGACACGTTCCAGCAGGTGGAAAACGGCGCCATCGGCCGCATCGTGGCCTATTACGCCACGTACTACACGAACCCGGTGAAGCCGATGCCGCCCGCGAGTGCCCGCCCCGCCGGCATGAGCGACGTCGAGTGGCAGATTCGCAACTGGTACAACTTCGTGTGGTTGTGCGGCGACAGCATCGTCGAGCAGGCTGTCCACAGCGCGGATAAGATCGCCTGGGCCATGCACGACGAGCCGCCCGCCAGTTGCGTCGCCGTGGGAGGCCGCGTCATTCCGGCCGAAGGCGGCAATATCTACGACCACTTCGAAGTCAACTACATTTACCCGAACGGCACGCGAGCCTTCCTCGCCAACCGCCAGATTACAGGCTGCTACAACGAGAACTCCGACTACATGCTGGGCACGGACGGGACCTGCACCATCGGCCGCGGGCCGCACCCGCGCATCGAAGGCAAGACCAACTGGACCTTCACCGGGCAGCAATACAACATGTACCAGCGGGAGCATGACCTGCTCTTCGCCTCGATCCGCAAGAACCAGCCGATGAACGACGGAAAGCGCATGGCCGGCAGCACCCTGCTCGCCATGATGGGGCGCATGGCCGCCTACACCGGCCAGCAGGTCACCTGGGACCAGGCGCTGAACTCGCAGGAGAAGCTCTTTCCCGATCACCTCGAATGGAACGGCAGCCTGCCGTTTCCGCCCCTTGCCCAGCCGGGCGTCACCAAGCTGGTTTAGGGCGATGCAGCGACCCTGGGCAGCGGCGCTGGCCGCTCTCCTTGCGGCGGCCGCCGCCCCCGCGCAAACCGCCAGGCCCGAAGACGAAGCGGCCAGGGAGCGCGCCGGCGTGCAGCGCATTTACGAGCGCATCGAGGCCCACAGGCAGGCGTCCGCCCAAAAGGCGGGCCCTGCCCACATCACTATTCCGGGCACCACGGTCTCGTACGACGTCGTGCCCGTTCCGGAGGGCGAGTTCGAGATGGGCTCGCCGGCCTCCGACCCCCACAAGCAGAAGGACGAGCAGCCGCAGCACCAGGTAAAGGTCGATGCCTTCTGGATGCAGGCGCATGAAGTCACCTGGGACGAGTACCGCCTCTTCATGTTCGACACCCAGGCCGGAACGACCGCCCCGAAAGACGCGCTGGTGGATGCCGTCAGCCGCCCGACTCACCCGTATGTCGAGATGAGTTTCGGGATGGGGATCAACGGCTTCCCCGCGATCAGCATGACCCAGCACGCGGCCAACAAGTACGCGGAGTGGCTGAGCGCGAAGACCGGAGAGTTCTACCGTTTGCCGACCGAGGCCGAGTGGGAATACGCCTGCCGCGCCGGCACCACGACCGCGTATTCCTTCGGCGACGACGCTTCGCAACTGGGCGATTACGCGTGGTATTCGGCCAACAGCCAGGGCAAGTACCAGAAGGTCGCGACCAAGAAGCCCAACCCCTGGGGCCTCTACGACATGATGGGCAACGTCATGGAGTGGACCCTCGATCAGTACGAGCCCTACCAGGCCGGCGCCGAAACAGACCCCTGGGTCAAGGCCACCAAACCGTATCCGAACGCGGTGCGGGGCGGCTCCTGGAACGATCCGGCCGGGATGCTGCGATGCGCCGCGCGCGTGGCGTCAGACCCTTCCTGGAAGCAGCAGGATCCCCAGTTACCCAAGAGCATCTGGTACGAGACCGACGCGCAGTGGCTGGGTTTCCGGCTGGTGCGCCCGGTGAAGGTCCCCAGCGCCGAAGAGATGTACCACTACTGGAACAACGGCGTCGAACACGATGAGCAGTAGGGCCGTTGCGGCGCTGATTGCCTTGCTGGCGTCCCCGCTCGCCTCTGCCGTGGAGCCCTTCGAGGCCGTGGAGCCGCACATGGGCACGCTGGTCCGGATCAAGCTGTACGCCGGCGACGCCCGGCAGGCGGAGGCGGCTTTCCGCGCGGCCTTCGACCGAATCGCTCAACTCGACCACGCGCTCTCCGACTACCAACCCGATAGCGAGCTGAACCGCCTCTGCCGCTCCGCCGCCGGCCAGCCCGTGGAAGCCGGTCCGGACCTGCTGCGTGTGCTGGAAGCCTCCCAAAAACTGGCGGCGGAGACCGGCGGCGCCTTCGATGTGACACTCGGGCCCGTAATCCGGTTGTGGCGGCAGGCGCGGCGCGATCATCGCTTGCCTGTTGCCGGCACGTTGAAGGAGGCTGCCGCGCGAACCGGCTTCCGCAAGCTGCACATCGACAGCGCTGCCGGGACCGTGACTCTCGACCAGCCCGGCATGCAGTTGGACCTCGGAGGCATCGCGAAAGGCTACGCCGCCGATGCCGCGCTGGCCGTCCTCGCACAATCGGGGATTCGCAGCGCGCTCGTGGCCGTGAGCGGCGACCTGGCATTCGGCGATCCCCCGCCCGGCCGGAGCGGGTGGGAGATCGGAGCAGGCGACGCCACGCGGATCGTGGAGCTGCGCAACGCCGCCGTCTCGACCTCGGGCAGCGCGGAGCAGCATCTGGACCTCGGCGGCAAGCGATACTCCCACATCGTCGATCCGGCTACCGACATCGGCCTGACCCGGCCGATCACCGTGACCGTTGTAGCCCGACGCGGCGTGGATGCCGACTCCCTGGCGACCGCGGTGAGCGTCCTCGGACCCGAGCGCGGCATGGCACTGGTCCGCCGCAAGCCGGGCGTGGCGGCCCTGATCGTTACCGGCGGCAGTGTCATCGAGTCGCCTGATTGGCCGCGCTAGATCCTCCGCACCAGAATCTGCTTGTACTCGGTCCATCTGCCGGCATCGTGGGCCTGCAGCTCGATGGGCCCTTCCGCGAGGTTCTCCAGCCGGCCGTATTCGACGATGGTCTCTCCGTTGATCCGCACCATGCAGGTGTTGTCTTTCACCCGCAATTGAAACAGCCACCACGTTTCGGGCTCGATCCGCGGATAGATCCCGCGCTTGTAGGAATAGAGCGAACCCGTGGGGTAGTGCGCGCCTTCCACGTCGTGCAGTTGGATCTCGTAGTGGCGCCCGCCGTTTCCCCGTCCTTCGGTGCGAAACAGAACGCCGCCGTTGTGGTGCCGGGCATGTCGCACGTACATTTGGAGCTCGAAATCGCGAAAGCGGTCGTTGGTGGCGAAGTGCCCGAGACCGTTGCTGTAGAGCACCCCACCCACGGCCTGGAAGCCCGGCTTGCCCTGCGAGACGCGCCAATTTGCGAAATCCGCGGGCGTTTCGTAGAGCGGCATCCATTTGACCGCCGCCGGCAGCTCCCGCACCCGCAGATTGCGGAACCGCACAGGGTAGGAGAGCGATTCCAGACCCAGGTACCCCTTCCTCAGCCGGTGGCGTAACTCGGGCACCGTCTCGACGTCCACGTCCTGCACCAGTTCGTCGTTCGTCCACACCTGGAGCCGCGGCCAGTCCATCAGGATGCGGAACGTGTTCCACTCGCCTTGGTTCCGCACGTTGACTTTCCGCGGCGCTACCAGCGGAAAGATCGCGCCCATCGATTCCGGCGCGGGATTCTCGTCCACCTGGTGAAAGATGTGGATCTGCATGCCGCACCACATCGGCCGCCCATGTTCCGGAGCGTGCAGATAGATGCCCGAATCAGTCCATCCCTTAACGAAGAACTCACCGCGGAAATCGAAGTTCTCGTACTGGCGCCCCGAGCGTAGCCACGTAGGGAACCCCGCGCTCTCATGCACGACGATCGCTCCGCCGTCCACGTAGAACGCCGATTCCGGGCCTTCCGCAACCGACCATCCGTCCAGGGTACGGCCGTCGAACAGCGGCGTAAAACCGGCTTCGCCGGCAGCCTGCGGAGCCGCACAAAGAACCGGCGAAACCGCCGCCGCCGCGAGAAAATCCCGTCGCTTCATGGAGTTGATTGTACCCTCGCGCGATACCATGGAGTCGTGACCAACCTGCACGCCGGTCCCGGACCCGCCGCGTCCAACGTTCCCGAGCCCTCGCTGGCCGAACGCGCCCGCACCCTCGCGGCCCTGGGCCGTATCGGCAGCCTCTCCACCCATTCGCGCAAGTTTCCCGGCTTCCCGTTCGGCTCCCTGATGCCCTACGCGGCCGATGAGTCAGGGCGCCCCGTCCTGTTCATCAGCAGCATGGCGATGCATACGCAAAACCTGCAGCAGGATCCGCGCGCCAGCCTGTTCGTCACCCAGCCCGATGCCTCTGGCGATCCTCTCGGCTCGGCGCGCGTGACCCTTATCGGCACAGCCGCCGAAGCGGACCCCGAAGAGGTTGGCGAACTCTACCTCTCCCGCTACGAAAATGCCCGTCAGTGGCAGAGCTACAGCGATTTCGCCTACTACCGCCTGGAAGTCTCGGGCGTCTACTTCGTCGGCGGATTCGGTGTCATGGGATGGGTTTCCGCCGCGGATTACACCGCCGCGCGCCCCGATCCGCTGGCCGAAACCGGCCCCGGAATCATCCGCCACATGAACGCCGACCACGTCGGAGCGCTGCAACGAATCGCGCGCCGGTTCGCCGGCGAAGATGCCGATGAGGCCGCCATGACCTCTGTCGACCGCCTGGGATTTCACCTGCGGCTGCGATCCGGCGATCGCACGCATGGCTGCCGCGTGGCCTTTCTGCGCGAGGTGGCCAGCCCGGAGGATGCCCGTATCGTGCTCATCGAGATGGCGCGCCAGGCTCGCGGCTAGAGCCTTCCGCGGTTAATTGCGTCTGTCCCCTTTTCCATAGGCGTGAAGCTGGGGGCCGACGACGTTGGAGAAGTTGTAGTTGCCGCGGCGATCGGCGTCGATCGTCCAGAACATGGCGCCGATCATGCCCGGGTAACCGCCTGGCTTGCGAAGACGGTACGTGGTTCCGGCGGGAGCCTTGCCGGTGATGATGTAGTCCATCGCCTGGCTCACGATGGCGGGCGTGGTGTCGCCGGTGAGGAACCCGACGGCCACTTTTTCGGCCGGCACCGGCGGGAAGAAATGCTTGGGATCCCCTCCCACATTGAAGCCGTGCAGCAGGAGTTCCGTCATGGCGGCGTGATAGTCCACCGAGCCGGGCTGATAGATCTCGCCATCGAGGCCTTCGAGCGGCGGGGTGTTGTAGTCCTGCACGTCGACGAAAGAGAGGATGTCGCGGATCGCGTACACAATGGGCAGATAGGAGCCGAACTGGCCGCCATAACTCGGGTAGCCCGAGGGGATCTGCGTGCCTTCGGGCACGAGGCTGATCATGAACCCCGGGCCGAAATGATCGCGCAACTGGCGCAGGGCCGAGATGAGGTTCACGATGGATGGCGTGGTGGGATGCCGGAAGTCCGTATCCCCGGGATCGATCGCGAGGGACGGGCTTTCGAAGTCGATATCGATCCCGTCGAAGCCGTACTCCGCGACAATGCGGGTGACCGAGGAGACGAAGTTCGGAACGCGCTTCGGATCGGCGAGCGTGAAGTGCTGACCTCCGCCGCCGAGCGAAATCATGACCTTCTTACCATGGCTCTTCAGGTAGGCTATGTCTGCCTTGAACTGTTCGGTGTCGAGGCCGGCCGGCGTGTGGAACTGCATGGTCCCTTCCGGAGCGTTCCTGTCCGGCGTCGAGAAGGCCACGATGATGACGTCCCACTGCGGCGAGACCTCGCGGAGCGGGAAGGTCGAGCCGGGACCGCCATAGCCCGCCCAATACCCGATGAGCCAGTGGCCGTTCGGAGAACCGCTTGCCGGGATTGCCGCGACCTTCGGAGCCGTGGACGCGCCCCCGCGTCCTCCGCGCGCCGGGCAGGGCTCGGCAGGGGCCGTAAGGGCCTGGGGGTCCGGGAAGCTGTACGCGCCTCCGGAACCCTGCGGCACCCCGGTATACCACGGGAGCAGGGCTACGTTCTGCAGATGATAAGTGGATCCGTCCACGCGGGCGGCGAATGCTTTCGACGCGGGAATGTTGTTCTTGGGGTTCGTGTTCGTGGGCTCGAGAAGGAAGTAGGTGGATGCCGCCGCCCGTGCCGCCGCAGGCACCCTGGCCGGGCCGCATCCAGCCAGGGAACGTGTTTCCCGCGCCGCGGGCGTTGCGGCCATGGAGCAGGGGATCGTGTAACGGGTCCTTGATGAACTGCGCAAGCTGCTGGGTGAGCGGCTGCACGTCGCCGTCTTCGACAACCGCAGGGGCGTCCTGGAGATAGGAGCCAAGCACAAAGGAGTTTCCCGTGGCGGCGTCCACGCCGTGGGTTCCCCAGGAGCAACAGACCGTGGCGTCGCCCAAAGCGTAATAAGCGGAGTTGTGCGTCACCGCGATCACCAGCTTGCCGTCCTGCCTGGGAACCTGCTTGAAGAGTTCCCGCTGCAGAAACTCGACATCCACGATGGCGAAGCGGCGGCCGCTCTTCCTGGAGGTCAGGATATAGCCGTAGCCCGCGGGTACGGCGATCTTCACGGGCTTCACCTCGGGCTCGCCGAGCAGCGTATGCCACCCGTCCGCCTGGGGGAAAGTAGTGCGCTGCATGGCGTCGGCATACTGCGTGGTACCGCCGGAAGGGAAGGCGAATCGGGAGAATATAGGCGAATGAACAACCCGCCGTACGTCCGGGGCGGCGTCCACGATGAAGGTGTTACCAAACGAAAGCGTGACCGGAACCAGCACTGTGGGGATGGTGGTAGTGCCACCCTCTGCCGGGTCATGGCCGGCGAGCGTGTAGGATCCCTCTCCGGCGGCGTGCCGGAACGTGGGCACGGTTCCCTGCGCATACGCAAACTGCAGGACCGGGAGAAAGAGCAGACTGGTCGAAATAATTCTCATATCCAAGCTCTAGCGGTGGCCCTTGCTGATATCGCGGTGATTGATTTTCGCCGTGAATCCCGCTTCCGTCAGATTTTTCCGGATCTGCTCGGCCATCATCACCGACCGGTGCTGGCCGCCCGTGCAGCCGAAGGCAATCGTGAGGTAGCTCTTGCCTTCGCGGATGTAGTGCGGGAGCAGGTAGATCAGCAGGTCGGAGATCTTCTCGATGAATTCCACGGTCTGCGGAAACGACCGGATGTATTTCGCGACCGAAGGATTCCTCCCGGTCTTGTGTTTGAACCGCGGAATGTAATTCGGATTGGGCAAAAACCGCACGTCGAAAACCAGGTCGCTATCCGGAGGTACACCGTGCCGGTAGCCGAAGCTGGTGACGTAGATCATGATCTTCGATTCATCGCCCTTGCCGCGGAAGCGCTCGCCGATGAACTCGCGAAGCTCGTGGACCGTAAACTTCGAGGTGTTGATGATCAGGTCCGCCATGGACCGGATAGGCGCCAGTTTGGTTCGCTCCGAGCGGATGCTCTTGAAGATCGAGCGGTCCGTCCCCAGGGGATGCGGGCGCCGGGTCTCGCTGAAACGGCGGGCAATGACCTCCTCATCCGCCTCGAGGAAAATCAGCCGGGCGTTCACGGAGCTCTTGATGGTGCCGTAGATCTCCGGAAAACGCTTCAGCCCCTCCCCTTCCCGCACGTCCACCACCAGCGCCGCGGCGGGGATGCTCGGGTTGTCGCGCGTCAGTTCGGCCAGTTTGGGAATGAGCTCGACCGGAAGGTTGTCCACCGCGTAGTAGCCCAGGTCTTCGAGATCCTTGAGCACACTACCCTTGCCCGAACCGCTCAGGCCCGTGATGACGACCACCTCTGGTTTGACCCCCGGAGATGGCCTGGCGGGCGGGGCAGGCTCTTTTTTCATTCGTCGCCGCTACGCCTCGACCAGGTCGAAGTTGCCGTCGCGCCGTCTCACCAGCACCGAGACCCGGTCAGTCTCGGCATCGCGATACACCAGGTAGTCCCGGTTCTTGTCCATCTCGAGCAGTGCCTCGTCGAGCGTCATCGGCTTCCGCTTCTGGTGGTGGTTGATCCGGTAGACTCGGCCCGGGGCCTCCGCCTCGGGCGCGGGAACCGCTGCTGACGCGACCTCCGGCTGGGCTTTCCTCGGAGTGCGCTTGGTGTCGCGCCACTTGGTGCGGGCTTTGACCGCCTGCTTTTCCAGTTTCTCGGCGGCGGACGCAATGGCGTTGAAGAGGTCGCTGTTGGAACCAACCCCTACCATCTGGTGGTTGTAGTAGTTGATCGTCGCTTCCGCGCAGTGCAGATGCCGTTCCAGCGACAGAATCACGTGAGTTTCCACTTCTCGCCGCCCGTCCAGAAGCTTGCCGATTTTGGCGAAACGAGCTTCCAGCTTCTTTTGCTGGGCGGGCGCCAGTTCTACCTGTCTGCCTGTGTACGTGATCTTCATGGGTTCTCCCTTCAGCCCCCAGGAGGGCCGAAATATCACCCCTCTTTTGTTATAACCCGGTTTTCCACCCGGTTAGCGGCAATCCTGTGCGATGGCGGATGGGGAAGTGCCTAATTGCGGAGGCGGCGCTGGTGCGTTGAGGGAATTTTCATGTCTTCCCGGTACTTCGCGACCGTACGCCGGGTGACATTGATCCCTTCGGCCTGCAACAACAGGGTGATCTGCTCGTCGGTCAAGGGCTTGGAGCGATCCTCCTCCTCGATCATCTTCTTCACCTTGCGCTTCAGAAGCAGCAGCGGCGTAGCGCCGCCCAGGGGTCCCTGCACCGCTTCGGAGAAGAAATACCGGAGCTCGAACACGCCCTGCGGCGTGTGAACGTACTTGCTGGCTACCGCGCGGCTCACCGTGGAGGGGTGAACGCCCACCTCTTCGGCGACCTCTTTGATCATCATCGGCTTGAGCTGGTCGATTCCGTGGGTCAGAAACTCCGACTGCCGCCGGACGATCGCCTGGCAGACCTTCAGGATGGTCTGCTTCCGCTGCTCGATGTTCTTCATCAACTGGATGGCCGACGTGTACCGCTCGCGGACGTAGTCGCGAACTTCCTTGGTCGCTCCATTGTCGCGGTCGAGCATCCGCCGGTATTGGGCGTTCAACCGGAGCTGCGGCACATCCTCGTCATTCATCTGGATGATGTAGTCGTCGCCATCCTTGATGAAGTAGACGTCCGGCTCCACCACCCGCGCACCCGCTCCCGAATACCGCAGGCCGGGCCGCGGATTCAGGTGCTGGATCATCTGTACCGCAATCTCGATGTGCTCGATCGGGCGCGCCAGCATCTTCGCGATTTCCTTGGGCTGGTGGGTCTCCAGCAGCCGCAAATGGCTGGAAACGATCTGCCAGGCGACGCCGCCCTTGCCGTTGATGCTTTCGATCTGCAGCAGCAGGCATTCCCGCAGATTGCGGGCGCCGACCCCCGCCGGATCGAGCGCTTGCACCTCCGCCAGCGCTTCCTGTACCTCTTCCAGTTTGTGCTCGCCGACCTCGGCGATCTCCTCGAGCGAGGCGGAAAGATAGCCGTCCTCGTCCAGGTTACCGATGATCGATTCGGCGGCGTTGCGAATACGGTCGGAAATCACGGTGACGCTCAACTGCGAGCGCAGGTAATCTCCCAAAGTCACCGGCGCCGAGAGGAACGTCTCAAACGACGGTTTTTCGACCGATTCCGAAGCCGGGCTTTTATAGCCTGGATCCAGGTAATCGTCAAAGAACGAACCGAAATCGATTTCGTCGAAGGGGTCGGTGGCCGCCGGCGTCTCCAGCAGGGGATCGTTCGAAGCCGGCACTTCCGGCTGGGCGGTCGCCGCCGAGGCCGTCTCTTCCGCGTCCGGAAAGAGATTCCCGTTGATCGCCACGTCGCCGTCCGAGCCGTTCAGTGAATTGGCTTCGTTCAGCACCGCGGCTTCCAGGATCTGCTTGTCGGCCGGGTCGATTACCGTTTCGGCTTCAAGGATCGGCAGCAACTCCTCCGGGGTGACCTCCTCACCGGCCTCCTCGGTGGATTCTTCCAATACCGGGTTCTTAACGATCTCCTGTGTGATCATCTCCTTCAGTTCCAGCCGGTTAAGCTGAAGGACGGTCACCATTTGAACCAGACCCGGGGTCAGAATCTGCTTCTGTGCGACCTTCAATTGGAGTCTTGGCGACAGTAAGCTCATCTGCCTCCTATAATATCACCCCATTAACGCATTCCTGGCCTGAGGTTCGGGTTATCCCGTTGCAAGTTTAGTGCCGTTCTTTACCGCCCTCAAATGTACACCCGGCGGACTCGCGCGCTAATGCTGCACAGAATGTTGTACGAGATCGTGCCGGCGGTCTTGGCGATCTGCTGCGCGTCCAGGCTGGCGTCGCCCTCCGCGCCCAGCAGCGTCACCTCGTCGCCGGGGCCGAGTGCGGCTGTGTGGCTGAGATCGATGGTGGTGAGGTCCATCGAAATCGTACCGATAATGGGAGTCAGTTTACCGTCGGCCACGACCTTCCCCCGGTTCGACAGCCGGTGGAACAGGCCATCGGCGTAACCCGCCCCGAGGATCCCGATGCGCATCGGCCGCGGCGCCCGGAACGATCCGCCGTAGCCCACCAGCGCGCCTTCGGGAATATCCTTGACCGCCAGGAGCTTGGCCTTCCACGTCAGCGCCGGGCGGACCTTCAGGAGGGGCGCCGGCGCGTCTCCGCGGGCCGGCGACAGGTAACCGTAGAGCGCGTGCCCGGCGCGCACCATGGTGTGCCAGCCGCCGGTGCGCCCGTAGCCGATGGCGTTGGTGCTGGATGTATGAAGGTGCGCGACCTGCACTCCGCCGGCCCGCAGTTCGTCGTAAAGCCGGTGGAAGTAGAGCAACTGCTCGTCGGTCTGCGGGCTGGTATAGTCGGCCGCGGAGGCGAAATGGGTCATCAGGCCTTCCAGCCGCGCCGTGCGCATCTCCGCAAGCGTCGCCAGGATTTCCGCCGGACAGGCACGCGTCCCGAGCCGCCCCATGCCGGAATCGATCTTCAGGTGGTAGCGGATCGGCTTCCGGCAGGCGTTCGCCAGCTCATCCAGTTCCCGCATCTGGTCCAGAGAGTGCACGGCCGGTGTGAGGTCGTACTCCGCCAGTGCCTCGCCTTCGTAGGGGAGAAAACCGCCCATGACCAGGATGCGCGTCTGGTGGATGCCGCCGCTACGCAGATGGACCCCCTCATCCACCGAGCTGACCGCCAGCCAGCGCGCACCTTCCGCCACCAGCACACGCGAGACCTCCAGCGCCCCGTGCCCATAGGCGTCCGCCTTGACCACGCCCGCGACCTCGATATTCGGGCCCACGACGGCCCGCACGCTTTGGAAATTGCTGGCGATCTGCCGGCGTGACACCAGCACGTAGGAGCGGAAGGGTGCGGACACTCTATTCAGATTGTAGCGGCTGCCGGATTTCAGTTTCCGAGAAAAAGAGGCCGGATATGCCGCTCGAACAGGTTCGCGGTGACATTTCGCGAGATCGATTCCTCACACTCTTCCAGCATGCGGAGGTACCGGCCGCCCATCTTGGCCGCGACCTTATACCCCACGTGCAGCAACTGCCGCAGGTCCGGATTGAATGCCGGGTTCGACTGGTCGTGCCGCAGCGCCGAAGTGTACTGTTCCGAAGTCCAGTTGCATACCTCGGCAGGCGAGGGCAGGTGCGAGTCGTCGATATCGATCACCGCCGCGTAAGGCTCGCACAGCTCCCGCCGGTGATCGTACGCATCGGCATATACGTGCCTGGCGAGCACCAGGCCGTCGCCTCCTGCTTCGGCGAGCCCGATCAACTCTTCGAGCCAGGTGGTGCCCGCGGTCTTGATGTGGACCCCCGCGCCGGAACGGGCCAGGCCGCGGCGCATCGGTCCGTAAATCGAGAACTTGTCGCTGCCCGAGTGGACGCTCAGCTTGAGATTGGCGGGGAGCGTGTACTGCCTGGTAGCGAAGGCAATCACCGCCAGGTCGTCGGCGAATTCCTTCTCGAACTGAACCAGGTCTCCCACATAGTCCACGCCCTTGTTGAAGCGCCCCGTGAATTTCGGCGCGATGGTCTGGATGGGGATCTTCTCGTCGGCAATCGCCGCCAGGATCACCAGCAACTGCGGCGGCGTCTGCGGCTCGTCGGTCTCGTCCATCGAGACCTCGGTGATGAACGCACCCGCGCCTTTGCGCCCTTCGATGTGCCGGTAGATGCGTCCGGCTTCCTGAACCGCGAAGAGATACTTGCCGGCGATCGCAGCGATGCTCGCGGAAGTCGTCTCGAAGGGCTCCGCGATGCCCGCGATGTTCAGCCGGCCCGTCAGCTCGGGATGCCGGGCCACGAACGCCTCGAGGTCGGCTGCCGGAGCGGGCCGCCCGATTGCCGAAGCCACGTCGAGCGTGTAGAAATCGCTGGGCTCGATGAACCGGTCTACGGTTCCCAGGTTGATGTGGTCCGCGTCCACGTGATACGGATGCTTCCACGCCAGTTCGCGGACTGCCGCCTCCGCCGCGTCCCGCACGCTCGAGGGTTCGGAGCCTACAATCCCGTGCTCGCGGTTCGATTTGTTCCAGACCGGAATCACCGCGGCGCCGCGCGCGGCGGCGAGCACGCAAGCCTGCAACTGCGCCTTGGCCTGGTGCGCAAAACGGTCTCCCACTCCCAGGGAATATTTTTCTAAGGTCAGCATCGGAGTGAACCCAGATTATATGTCATCTGCTTGACCCGCCTGGCGCGCAGCCATACATTTGGATCATGCTTCATTGTTCGCGCCGCGAGGCATTCGCGATCCTGGGCGCCGCCGCGCTGCGGGGTTCCCGTGCGCTGGCCGCGGAAGACCCCTGGGCCGCGGCGGCCGGCATCCGAGAACGCATCCAGCCGCCGTCGTTCGCCCACCGCGACTTCGAGATCACACGGTTCGGCGCGAAACCGGACGGGGCGACCGACAGCACCGGCGCGATCCGCGAGGCGATCGAGGCCGCCTCCCGCGCGGGCGGCGGCCGCGTGGTGGTGCCGCAGGGCGTCACCATGACCGGGGCGGTCCACCTGAAGAGCAACGTGCACCTCTACCTGCCCAAAGACGCCACCTTGCGCTTCCTGCCGGACGCGAAGCTCTACCCCATCGTCCTCACGCGCTTCGAAGGTCTGGAGTGCATGAATTACTCACCGTTCGTCTACGCCTATGGCCGGCAGAACATCGCAATCACCGGCGGGGGCACGCTGGACGGCCAGGCCTCCTGCGAGCACTGGTGGCCATGGAGCGGTAAGACGCGCTGCGGCGGCAAGCCATCCGATCCCGACCAGCGGAAAGCACGCACCGCCCTGCTCGACATGGCCGGGAAAGGTGTACCCGTCGAGAAGCGCGTGTTTGGGGACGGCGGCTATCTGCGGCCCATGTTCGTCCAGCCTTACCGCTGCTCCAATGTGCTCATCGACGGCATCACCATCGTCAATTCACCGATGTACGAGATGCACCCTGTGCTGTGCCGCAACGTCACCATCCGCGACGTCACCGTGTCGAGCCACGGCCCCAACAACGACGGCTGCGACCCCGAGTCCTCCTCCGGCGTCCTGATCGAAGGCTGCATCTTCGACACCGGAGACGACTGCATCGCAATCAAGTCCGGGCGCAATGCCGACGGGCGGCGCCTGCACACGCCCTCGGAGAACATCATCATCCAGCACTGCACAATGAAGGACGGCCACGGCGGCGTGACCCTGGGCAGCGAGTGCACCGGCGGCATCCGCAACGTCTACGCGCAGGATTGCCGCATGGACAGCCCCCATCTCGACCGCGTGCTGCGCTTCAAGGACAACGCCATGCGCGGCGGCGTGATCGAGAACATCTACATGCGCAACGTGCAGGCCGGACAGGTGTCGGGCCCGGCCATCGAGGTCGATCTCAATTACGAAGAGGGCCCGAACGGGCCATTCAAACCGGTAGTGCGGAACGTGGAAGTGACGAACCTCGACCTGAAAAAATGCCGCATGGCGCTTTCCCTGCGCGGCTACCCCGACGCCCCGATCCGCGATGTCGTGCTGCGGCACTGCACCTTTGAGCATGCGGCCGAGCCGAACGCCATCAAGAACATCACCGGCCTGGTGCTGGAGGACGTCCGGGTGAACGGTGAGTTGATTCAAGCGCCGTAACCGCGTGTTCCAGGCAAAACTCTGCATCCCGTCCCGGCAGCAACTCGTCCAAATCCGGCCGCCACGGCGACGACGCATTCGCCGCCAATGCCCGAATCTGCCCGGGATCGAACGGCAGGGGAAGATGCAGGGCCTGCACGGCATGCGCCGCTCCCAGCGCCAGCGCCAGCGGTACCGGCAGTATCCATCCCCGCCCGCCCTTCACCGCCCGCACGAACTCCCGCGCCGACGGCTGCCGCTCATAAAACAGGTTGAACGCCCCGCTGCGCCCGTGTTCCACGACAACCGCCAGCGCTTCGAGCAAGTGTCCGACGCCGATCACGGCCACCGGCGCCGTGCCGCCGCCGATCAACGGCACGATGGGGGTCTTGCGCAGCGCCGCGCGCTGCTTCGCGAAGAGCCCGCCATCGCCGATGACCAGACCAGGCCGCACCACCGCCTGTCCCGCGTCGAGAAACATCTTTTCGATCGCGTACTTGGTCGCCCCGTACTCGGACGACGCGCCCGGGCGCGCCGAGTAGGAGCTGAGAAACACCTGCCGCGCGCCCGATGCCGCCTCGAACCAGGCACGCGTGCCGCGAAGATTCTTCTCTTTCGCGCCCGGGGTGAAGTCGTGTGCCGCGTGAATCACCACGTCCGACCCGTGGAACACGGCCGGGTCGAAAGACTCGCCGATCCGCAGCGCGACCACGCCCTCCGCCGCATTTCGCGCCGACCCCCTCACCGCGTGCCCTTTATCGCGGAAGTACCCCTCCATGGCGCTGCCGAGAAACCCGTGAATCCCCGTGATGAACAGGTTCACGCCGGTTCACCCGCAATCGCGCGGCCTATCCGCAGGGCGTTGGCCATGATGGTAAACGTCAGGTTCTTGGCAGGCAGCCTGGAAAAGCAGGCGCCATCCACCACGTAGACGCGCTTCGACCCCGCCAGCGCGCAGTTGCGATCCGTCTCGTAGCGGCCCGGTTCCGCGCGCATCGGCAGCGTGCCCGAGTAGTGCAGCCCCGCCCCCATGCCGGGACGCTGGATGAGCGACGGGTGGCTCAGAAATCCGATCCGCCGGAACAGCGGAATGAGCCGCTCCGCCGCCCGCAGGGGCTCCTGCGCAAACTCGATCTCCAGCTCGCCGGAAGGCCGCAGCCGGAGATAGCTGCCCGGCCCCTCGCGGCCCGGATGGAACAGCATCAACAGTCCCATGGCCGGAGCCAGGTACTTGGTCCATGCCATGTTGGCGCGGAACGAGAGGGGCAGGCTCCCGAGCACGTCGGAACGCAGCGGCCCCGTGGTTCCGTAGAGCGTCCCTTGGAGCGGCTCGCCGGGTCCGTCGGCAATCAGGTTCAACTGGGCGAGCGATGTGTCGTTGACCGGAAGGGCCTCGCCGATTCGCGAAATCCGGAACAGCGGCAAACACTCCATGGGGTTGTCGAGGACCGCGAGGCGCGTCTGGTAGTCCGAGTTCGATTCGAGCACGATGCGCGCCGTGTTCAAAGCGCCGGCCCCCAGCAGCAGCCGGCCGGCCAGGTACGTCTCTTCGGCGCCGGTTTCCAGGTTGCGCGCGCAGACTTCCACACCGTCTTCCCGCTCCCGGTACCGCAGAACCAGCCGCCCGCCGAGGTACTCGATGGCGCCGGAGCGGATCATCTCATCCACCGTGTACGCAGGCGTGTAGATCGCCGGATCGTGCGGCTGAAAGAACTCCAGGTTCCGGTATGCGTAAGCCGCGCGGCCGTTGTGAGGCTCGGTCAGGACCGCCAGCCGCGGCCGCCCGAGGGACACGCCCGCCTGGCGGAACAGCTCGAGCCTGCGCCGGTAACCCTGCAGCATCTCCTCGAAGAAGGGCGCCAGCTTGAGCGGCGGCTGCAGGCCGTCATCGCGCTCGAAGTAGGGTTCGAGGTCGTCATTGGCGCCGCTGATACCGATGTGCGCGGTCAGTTCGTCGTAAAACGGGCGAAGCTCGGCCGCGCCGATCGGAAACCCGGCCAGGTCCCGGTCCGTGAAGCGGTAAACTCCGGCCCCCCAGCCATTGGCCAGTCCGCCCTTGGCCAGGCTCAGCACGCCCTCGAAGGTCTCGCTGGCCACAGGCGAAAGCCGCATCCAGTCGCGCACGATGTAAGACATGTAGGGCGACTTCAGCTTCAGGCTGATTGGCCGCTTGCACAGGTTATGCAGGCTCTCGAACCGCTCGCCGATCAGCGAAGGGAAAAGGTCCGCGGACCGCTGCCGCAAATCGTAGAGGTTCTCCGAAAGCTCCGGCGCGCGCGGCGCGTCGAAGCCGACGTCGAGCATGAGAATGCGGCGCCCGCGAGCGCCCCAGGCCGCGAAGGCCGCGCCCGGTCCGGAGCCCACGACAACGATGTCAACGGAGTCCATAACGGCGGACCAGGTACGCGCCTTTCACCATTTTCCAGGCGCTGCGCACGGTTGCCGCGGCCAGCCCGGCGGCCGCCCTCGCGCGCGACGGGCGCAGGTTCACGAACTCGCCCAGGTATGCCGACCGCACCTCCACCAGGTAACACAGCATCTGCATCTTCCGCGTCAGTTCCTGCCCTGCTCCACGGCGGCGCAGCGCGAACTCCACAGCTTCCGCATCCAGCCGCCGCGCCACCACCTTGGCGGATGCCGGCGAAAGCCCGGCTCCCAGCCCGAGTTCCCGGTGAGCCGCCTCGTAACGCGCGATCACTTTGGAATCGATCGGGCGCGCGAACAGGCAGGCGTGCAGATGACGGGCCTCATCCGCAAGGGAAGGTTTGCTCACGACCGGCATTTTAGCATCGGACGTCAGAATGCCCGGCCGTACTGCCGCGGCGGCTGCGGCTCCATTCCCAACTCGCGCGCAGCGTGCAGAGGAAAGTACGGATCGCGCAGGAACTCGCGCGCCAGCAGCACCAGGTCCGCGCGGCTGGAGCGCACGATCTCGTCCGCCTGCCGCGCGGTAGTGATCATGCCCACCGCGCCCGTCGCGATTCCCGCCTCGCCGCGGATGCGTTCGGCGAATGGGACCTGATAGCCGGGCGCCACGGGAATCTTCTGGTGGATCACCAACCCGCCGGATGAACAGTCGACCAGGTCCACGCCCAGCGGCTTCACGCGCCGCGCGAGCTCCACTGAGTCTTCGAGCGTCCAGCCGCCGTCGGCCCAGTCGGTCGCCGAGATGCGCAGAAACAGCGGCAGTTCCGCGGGCCATGCGGCGCGCACCGCCTGCGTCACTTCGAGCGCCAGCCGGATGCGGTTCTCGAAGCTCCCGCCGTACTCATCGTCGCGGAGATTGCTCAGCGGGGAGAGAAACTCGTGGATGAGGTAGCCGTGCGCGCCGTGGATCTCCACCACCTGGAATCCCGCTTCCAGGGCGCGCCGCGCAGCCGCCACGAACGCCTCGATCACCCCGGTGATTGCGGCCCTGCTTAACCCGGCCGGAGGAGGGTCTTCCGGGCGGAAAGGTACCGGACTCGGCGCCACCGGCTGCCAGCCGCCTTCGGAAACCGCGATCGCGCCGCCGCCCTCCCAGGGACGCCGCGTGCTGGCCTTCCGCCCCGCATGCGCCAGTTGAATTCCGGGCGCGGCGCCCTGCCCGCGAAGGAACCCGGCGATTCGCTGCAGAAAGGGAACGTGATCCTGTTTCCAGATGCCCTGATCAGCCGGCGAAATCCGCCCGCGCGCCTCCACCGCGGTGGCTTCCATCATGACCAGGGCCGCGCCCCCCACGGCGCGGCTTCCCAGGTGGACCAGGTGCCAGTCACTGGCGAATCCGTCCTCGCTCGAATACTGGCACATGGGCGAAACGGCGATCCGGTTTCGAAAGGTCACGCCGCGGATGGTCAGAGGTGTGAACAGGTGGGGGGCGCTGGATGCTTGAAGGTCCATCCTTATCAGTATCGCAGCCCCGTCTTCAGCCAGCACCGCAGCACTTCGGCCACGCTCCACGCCTGTGCGATACAGCCGCGCGGCGTGTACGGCGGCTCGGCATCGAAGATTTCGGAGATCGAGCCGATGCACTTCTCGTTCAGGTGCGGCGCGAATCCCTCGAGCAGTTTGCGCGCCTCAGAAACCTGGTCCGGATGCAGCTTCAGGAACGCGTCGATGTAGGGGCCGATCAGCCAGGCCCACACCGTGCCCTGGTGATAGGCCGCGTCGCGCGACCGCAGGTCGCCGTAATACCTCGACTTGTAATCGGGATTGCCGGGCGCGAGCGACCGCAGGCCGACGGGCGTCAACAGCCGCTCCGTCACCACGTCCATCACCGGCTTCCACAGATGACGCTCGAGAACCGGAAAGTCCAGCGAGATAGCGAGCACCTGGTTGGGCCGGCAGGCGTCGTCGTCGCCGCCGCCCTCCTTATCTACGACGTCGTAGAGGTAGCCGCCCGCTTTGTTCCAGAACCGCGCGTTGAACGACTCGTGGGCGCGGGCGGCCGCTTCCTCCGCCTGCCGCGCCTGCGCGTCGCCCTGTTCCTCCCGCAGCCACTTCTCGATCAGGCGCAGCGCGTTGTACCAAAGCGCGTTGATCTCCACCGCCTTGCCGCGCCGCGGAGTTACCACCCAATCGTCCACCTTGGCATCCATCCACGTTAGCTGGTAGCCCTGCTGGCCCTGCCGCAACAGGCCGTCCTGTGGATCCATCCCGATGCCGAAGCGCGTGCCGCGCAGGTGGTGATCGATGATGTCCACGAGCTTGGGCAGGAGTAGCCGCAGTGTGGTGCGGTCCCCGGTGTAATCCACGTAGCGGTTCAGCGCGTGGAAGTACCACAAGGTGGCGTCGGCGGTGTGATAGAGGCCTTGCCCTCCGCCTTCCGGAAAAAGATTGGGGATCAGGCCGTCCCGGATATAATGCGCAAACGTGCGGAGGATCCACGCCGCCTCGTTCGTGCGCCCGGTGGCCAGCGTGAGCCCCTCCAGGCCGATCATGGTGTCACGCCCCCAGTCGGTAAACCAGTGGTAGCCCGCGATCACGCTGCGGATCTCGTCGCCCTGCGCCCGGGCGCGCGCCGCATCCTCCACGCGGCCGGCCGGCGTAATGAGAAACTGGTCGGCGGCCAGGGTTAATTCGGCGCCTGCTCCTTCCCGCGCCTCGGGGGCCGCGGCGGCCAGCAGCAGGCGGCGCCGGTCGACCTCTGCGTGGAAGGCCTCCTCCGGAGACAACGCCTGTATGGTCTCCCATTCCTCGGTGGAAGCGATGAGTGTGGTGGATTCGCCCTCCGCCAGGTCCGAGCGGAAGTAGCCCGGGCTCCACAGAGTGCCCTGCCAATCGTAGCCGCGGCTTCTCTCGGCCTGGTACGGAATGGCGCCGGTTTCCCTGCGGTCGAATGTGAACGCCGAAGCCGGCCCGGCGATCTGAAGGCGAAGCGGCGGCAGCTCGCCAGCCGCGGAGATCTCGAACTGGTCGTCGTGGGCCGTGAGCACGTACTTGTGGATATCAACGCTGCTGACCGCGGCGTCATGCGGCCGGAAATGAATGGCCGGCCTCAGCCCCAGCCGCAGCGTTCCGTTTCCCGCCAGCAGTTGATAGGTAACCCGCACCGTGTTCTGGCGGTAGGTCAGGAACAGCCGCTTCTCCAGGACGAATCCGCTCAGCTCGTAGCGCCAGACCGGCAGGCCGGCTTCCAGCCGGAACTCGGCGAGTTGCAGAACGTGCTCCGGGGCGATCCCTGCCAGTTCTTCGGCTCCCGTATAGCACACCCTGCGGTCCGGCAGGCGCAGCCGCTCGGAAAGCCCGTTGAGCATCATCATGCGGCCCATCGGATTGGGCAGCGCCGCGATCAGAAGGCCGTGGTAACGGCGCGTGATGGCGCCCCGCACGGTACCGGACGCATAGCCTCCCAAACCGTTGGTGACCAGCCACTCCTCACTCAAGTGGGGAGCCGAATCCGGTTCGGCTATCGCCCGCTCTGGCAATCTTCGGATCAGATCCGCCATTCTTCTTTCGGTTCCACAGGCCGCATCACAATAGCGGCGTGCCCGGGAATCGTCCACTCGCCGCCGCTTTCCACATTGCCGGTACCGCTGCCGCCATAAGCGGAATCTTCACTCGACCATTGAACGCTCCAGATCCGGTTTGCCGGCGGCGCGAGCAGGGGCTGGGGGGCCGGGTCGAGTCGCAGATCCCCGCCCAGGTTGATCAGAACCAGCCGTTCGTCATCGCCTTCCATCCAGTAGCGTAACAGCAGGGCTTCCTCCGCGAGGACTGCGCCATCGATTCCGCCCGGGCGCTGCGCCCGAAACGCCGGCTCCTCGCGACGCAAGCGCAGCAGGTCTTTGTGCATCCGGTAAATATCCGCGTGCGCCACCCGCTCGGCGAAGTTCAGCTTGCACATCTCGAACGTCGCCAGGTCCGCCGGGTCCGGATGGTGCGTGCGCATCTCCGGCGCGGCGAGTCCGGGGAACTGCGCGAGAAACTGAAACCGTCCTTCCCGCACCGCGTCGCGCAACAGGCCCTGGTGGTCCGCGAAATACTGGAAGGAACTCGACGCCGCAAATTCCTGGCCCTGGAAAAGCATTGGCGTCCCGGGGCCCAGCAGCAGCAGCGCGGTGACGGCGCGGTACCGTCCGGGGCTGGTCAATTGATGCAGGCGCCGGCCCCGGCCCGAATTGGCGACCTGATCGTGATTGTCCAGAAAGGTCACGAACTGCGCCGGGCGCAGGTCCATTGCCGGCGTGCCGCGGCGCTTGGCTTGCCAGGAGCTGCGCTGTCCCTGGTACAGGAAGCCGTATTTCGCCGCCGAAATCAGCTCCTGCGGACGGCCCTGATAGTCGCTGTAATAGGCCTCCGCCCGGCCCGTCACGGCCACCCGCGCGGCATGATGAAAGTCGTCGTTCCACAGCGCATCCAGCCCGTAGCCGCCCTGCTCGCGCGTTCGGACCAGTATCGTGTGCTGCGGCTCATTCTCGCCCAACACGATGACCTTCCGCCCGCCGGCGGCCTCGCGCATTCGCCCGGCCAGCTCAGCCATGATATTCACCGGTGAAGCATCGAAAATCTGCTGCGTGGCATCCAGTCGCAAGCCGTCCAGATGGAACTCTTCTGCCCAGTAGGCTGCGTTCATCGTCACCAGTTCGCGTACCGGCCCGGAACCGGGTCCGTCAAAATTGAAGGCCCTGCCCCACTCATTGCGGTAGCGGTCGGTGAAGTACTCCCCCGAATACTGCTCCAGGTAATTGCCGTCCGGGCCCAGGTGGTTGTACACCACGTCGAGGATCACGCCGATTCCGGTGCCATGCGCGGCGTCGACAAAGCGCCGGAAGTCGTCCGGGCGGCCATAGATCGCCACCGGCGCGAATAGCCCCACGCCGTCGTAACCCCAGTTGAAGCGGCCGGGGAAATCCGCAACCGGCATCACTTCCACTACCGTAATCCCAGCCTCCGACAATTCGGGGAGCTCCCGCCGCGCCGCATCCCAGGTCCCCTCGGGGGTGAACGTCCCGATGTGGATCTCGGAAATGACCTGCGCCTCGAGTTCCAGTCCGGGCCAGTCCCGGTCGCTCCACCGGAAACCGGATGGGTCGATGACTTCAGACGGCCCGTGCGGCCCTTCCGGCTGAAAGCGCGATGCCGGGTCCGGAAACGATTCTCCGCCATCCAGCCGGAACCGATAGCGCATGCCCACCTGCGCTTCGCTCACGCATCCCGAGAAATATCCGCCGTCTTCCTCATGCAGCGTGGCAACGAGCCCATCCCGGCAGGACTCGACCTCCACCCGCTTCCGTCCCGGCGCCCACACCCGGAAATGCACTCCGTCTCCCGGCACCACCTCAGCCCCAACCGGAAAGCGCCGCCTCAATCTGTTATCTCCCGGAGCAGCGCCGTACTGCGCGGCACGAGCTCATAGACTTTGCCCGCGCGCACGACGGGCTTCTCGCTCCCATTCGGCGCCGCCGAACTCACCAGTACCTCCCACGCCGAGCCCGGCCGCCGCGGCATGTGGAACTGAATCGCCTCGTGATGCGGATTCAAAAGGATGAGGAACGTGTCGTCGACGATCGCCTCGCCCACGCCGTTGACATCGTCCATGGTGCGTCCGTTGAGCATGAGGCCGATGCAGCGGACCCATCCCGCGTTCCATTCCTCGGGAGTCATCTCGCCCCCATCCGGCCGCAGCCACCGTACGTCGCGCTCGCGCTTCCCGTCCGCCTTCCGCTCCGCCTTGCCGGGGTAAACCGGGCGGTCCTGGAAGAACTTCCGCCGGTGCAGGTTGGGGTGGTCGCGCCGGATCTCGATGAGGCGCCTGGTGAACTCGAGCAGCGACTGCTTGCGTTCGTCCAGGTTCCAGTCGGTCCAGCTCACCGCGTTGTCCTGTGCATATCCGTTGTTGTTGCCGCCCTGGGTGCGGCCGATCTCGTCGCCCCCGCAGATCATCGGAACGCCCTGCGAGCACAGCAGCGTCAGGAGGAAGTTCCGCTTCTGGCGCTCGCGGGTTTCCAGGATCTCCGGATCCGTGGTGTCGCCCTCGACGCCGTAGTTGGAGGAATGGTTGTCGTCGGTTCCGTCGCGGTTCTCCTCCCCGTTGGCCTCATTGTGCTTGTGCTCGTAGCTGACCAGATCGTTGAGCGTGAAACCGTCGTGCGCGGTCACGAAGTTGACGCTCGCGGTAGGGTGCCTGCCGTCCCGCTGGTAGAGGTCGCTCGAGCCCGTGAGCCGGTACCCCAGCTCCGCCAGTTGGCCGTCGTCGCCCTTCCAGTAGCGGCGGACCACGTCGCGATACCGCCCGTTCCACTCGGCCCACAACGGCGGAAACTTGCCCACCTGGTAGCCGCCCGGACCCACGTCCCAAGGCTCCGCGATCAGCTTGACCTGCGAAATGACCGGGTCCTGGTTGATGATGTCGAAGAACGCGGAAAGCCGGTCCACCGCGTGCAACTCGCGGGCCAGCGTGGCGGCCAGGTCGAATCGGAATCCGTCCACGCGCATCTCCTGGACCCAGTAGCGCAGAGAGTCCATGATCAGCTTGAGCACTTGCGGGTGACGCACGTTGAGTGTGTTGCCGGTGCCCGTGTAATCCATGTAGTAGCGCGGCTGGTCCTCTACCAGGCGGTAGTAGGTGGAGTTGTCGATGCCGCGGAAATTCAGCGTGGGCCCCAATTGGTTTCCCTCGGCCGTGTGGTTGTAGACGACATCGAGGATCACTTCGATCCCTGCCCGGTGCAGCGCCCGCACCATGGCCTTGAATTCGCCGATCTGCTCGCCGCGGTCACCGGAGGCGCTGTATCGCGACTCGGGAGCGAAGAAGCTCATCGAGTTGTATCCCCAGTAATTGCGCAGTCCGCGATCGAGCAGGTCCTTATCGTCCACGAACTCGTGCACCGGCATCAACTCGACGGCCGTGATCCCGAGCTTCTTCAGGTGCTCGATGGCCACCGGGTGCGCCAACCCGGCATAGGTGCCGCGCAGTTCCCCGGGGATCTCCGGATGAAGCGCGGTGAACCCCTTGACGTGCAGCTCGTAAATGATCGTGTCGTTGAGGGGCGTCAGCGGCGGGCGGTCGTTCTCCCAGTCGAAGTGCGAAGTGGTGACGACGGATTTGGGGACTCCCCAGGAATCGTCGGTATCGTCGCAGGAGAGATCCGCCTCCGGCTCGCCGAGGCGGTAGCCGAATACGGGAGCATCCCACCGGAGTTCGCCCGCCAGCGCCTTCGCGTAGGGATCGATCAGGAGTTTGGCCGGATTGAACCTATCACCCCGTTCGGGTTTATAGGGTCCGTGCACCCGGTATCCGTACAGTTGGCCGGGCTTGATTCCGGGCAGGTAACAGTGCCAGACGTAGCCTGTGGATTCGCGGATCGCCACCGGCTCGAACTCCCTGGAATCCACTTCCGGGAACAGGCAGAGTTCTACCTCGGTGGCTTTCTCCGAGTAGAGCGCAAAGTTGACCCCAGTTCCGTCCCACGTGGCGCCTTGGGGGTATGGCTTTCCCGGCAGAATCGTTCGCGGCATCGGTCCCCGATGCTACGGCGAGCACGCCGGTCTCCAAGGTCCGTAACTCTACAGATCGTGCGGAACCGCGCAAAGCGGCACGGGCCCTTGGCCGGGGTTAGTACGCAAACGCTCTAATGCGCGGGTAGCGACGTCCCAAATACAGTGCGTGAGGCGGCGCCCCCGCGTCACCGGGGGTTCAATTTTTGTCCCGGAGCGATACGGTTTAGAACATGTTCCAGAGGTACTGGTTGTAAACTTCGTGGTGGTATTGCACTTCCGGCGCTTTGACGAAGGTGCCGAGCAGGCGCGAGCAGCGGTCCGCGGACGCCTGCTTCAGATCCGCATAGCGGCCCTTCACATCTTCTCCCAGAAGTTTCGTGGACCACTCCGCGGCGCGGAAGTTGGCCAGGGCGTCGTAGATGTTGTCGGGCAGATAGCGCTCGGCGGAGCGCAGGTTCTTCACCTTTGCGATGTCGCCTTCGATACCCGTCTTGAACACCGAGAGCATCACCATGTAGGGATTGGCGTCGGGCGCCACCGAACGCACTTCCACGCGCGAGCTGCGTTCGTTGCCCAGCGGGATGCGCACCATCGAGCCGCGGTCCACGGCTGAAGCCTTGAGCTGGTTGGGCGCCTCGAAGTGCGGATCAAGCCGGCGGTAGGCGTTCACGCTGGCATTCAGCAGCAGGCAGATATCGTTGCCGTGGGTCAGAATGCGATCCACGAACTGCCAGGCGAGCTTGCTCATCCTCTCTTCGCCGTTCGGATCCCAGAACAGGTTCTTCCCGTTCTTGCTGATCGAAACGTTGGTGTGCATGCCGTTGCCGTTGACGCCCACCACGGGCTTGGGCAGGAAGCATGCGGTGAAGCCCATCTTGGTGGCCACCTGACGGCAGATCAGCTTATAGAGCTGGATGTGGTCGGCTGCGGCCACTACGTCGGCATAGCCGTAGTTGATCTCGAACTGCGAGGGCGCGACTTCCGGATGGTCCTTTTCGTTCTGGAAGCCCATGGCGCGCTGCACTTCGGCGGTGGTATCGATGAACAGCCGCAGCGGATCGCCCGGGAGCGAGTGATAATAGCCGCCCGTGTTCACGTAATCGAACTTGCCCGTCTCATGGTAGCGGCGCTCGGCATCCGCGCCGTTAAACAGGAAGCCCTCGATTTCGTTGGCCGCGTTCAGCGTGTACCCCTTGGCCTCGAACTGCTGCTGCGCGTAGCCCTTGAGTACGCCGCGGATATCGGCCGAGTAAGGCGTTCCATCCTTGTCGATGACTTCACCGAAGACCAGCACCTTACCCGACCCGAACACATCGGCCGGACCCCAGTAAAACGCGCTCCAATCCATGTGCAGCCGCAGGTCGCTTTCGCGCTGGGCGGTGAATCCCCGGATGGAGGAACCATCGAAAGTCAGGTTGTCGTAGCTCTTGACCAGGAACTTCTTGTCGTAGTCGAGCATGTGCAAACGGCCTTCCAGGTCGCTGAACAGCACCGTGACGGCCTTGATGCGCTTCTCATCGGTCAGGTACTTCAGCCGTTCCTCCTGAATCTGGTGGAAGGGCACGCGGTTCTTCCGCTGCTCCTTCGCCTGGAGATTCAACTCCTCCAGTTCGGCATAAGAAAGGCGTAAGAAATCTTGCAAGTCGTTCAAGGTTGCATCTCCTGAAATGTCTTGAGCGGAAGATACCGGAGAACCCGGCATGACGGCGTTTCCGCAGGGCGATCACTACCATTCTGGATGGCGGACTGTCTGTCAGGCAACGGTTTTGCCGATAGATTGTCTTTATCGGTTCACTTTGAGAAATTGATCGAGGCCCGGAGTCATTTTCGATCGGGTGGCGCGCTGGCCAGTTCGATCATGGCCGCCAGAACCTTCGAACGCTGCTCCGGGGTCACCGTCAGGTACCGGTGTCTGCCTTCGGGAGATTCGCTGAAATGGGTGATGGCGTCGTCATCCACCGTGATCGTTCCCGGCTTCGACAGCCCGAAATATCCGGCGTCCGGGCGGATCGCGTACAGCGTCGCGGTCAGGTCCCACGTCGGGCGGTCGTACGGCATCTTCATGTAGAGCCGGTATGCGTCCGCGATCGGATGGTGCTTTACGTAGCCGTAGTCGTGCTCGATGCTGGTGGCCGGATACAGAATGGAGAGCCCCACTTCGAATCCGCTGGCTACGATCGGCGTCGGCCACCCGGCAAACAGTTCCTTGGCCGAGGCCACGTCGGAGTAAACGTTAAACTCCTTCTTGCCCGTGGGAAACGCTCCCGCCATGGCCACCAGCAGCTTCACTTTGCGCTCGATCAGCGCGCGGTCGGTGCGCAGCAGCCGCGCCAGGTTGCTGCTGAAGCCTACCTGCACGATGACCACCGAGTGATCTTTTTCCGCATGGAGCACGCGGCGCAGCACCGCAACCGAGTCGGGCGCATTGCGCTGATCCATCAGCTTATGGGGATAGAAGCCGGACTCGGCCGGCCCCTGGATCATCGGTGAATCCTTGCCGGGAGGCGTCCCCGGCGGAATCGCGCCGATCGGAATCCCCGGCCTGCCATAGAAGGTATCGACCAGGTCGATATAAGGCGCGGCGAAGTGGCAGTCCTTGGTGATCGTGACCGCCAGCAGCTTGGCCTCGCCCAGGCTCTCCAGCCGGTGGATCATCGCCAGCGCCAGGGCGTCGTCGATGTCGTTCCCGACGTCCGTGTCGAAGATCAGCCGCACGGGCTCCGCCGCGTACGCCATCCCGCAGCAGAGCGCGGCCACCAGAGCCAGCCGGCGCATGGCCTACCTCCCCTGCGCCGCGTCGACCCTTGCCTGGGCCCACGCCATGGCGTCGAGAGCGATGGCCGGATCCACGCCGAGCGCGGGATTGAAGATCTGTTCCGCGGCGGTCTTCAGGTCCTGGCGCGCACGCTCTACATCGATCTCCTCGGCCCTCTCGGCGGCATTCGCCAGCACGCGGATGTGGTCGGGCAGCACTTCGACAAATCCTCCCTGCACCGAAAGGTACCGTTTGCGGCCCCCGGCCGTGTAGGTAAGGAAGCCGGTGGAGATTTGCCCCAGCAGCGCGGCGTGGCCCGGCAGGATCCCCATGTAGCCGTTCCGTTCGGGGAGTTGCACCTCGTCCACGGACTCCCGCACCAGCAGGCGTTCCGGGGTGGCGACTTCGAGCACCAGCGCGTCCGGCATCGTTTACCCTCTCTTGATGGCCTCGGCTCGCTCGAGCACGTCTTCGATCGTCCCTTGCATGTAGAAGGCCTGCTCCGGGATCTCGTCGTGCTTGCCTTCGGCGATTTCTTTGAAGCCCTTAATGGTGTCGGCCAGCTTCACGTACTTGCCGGCAAACCCGGTGAACTGCTCCGCCACGTGGAACGGCTGGCTGAGGAAGCGTTGAATCTTACGGGCGCGCGCCACGGTCAGCTTGTCTTCGTCCGACAGCTCGTCGATGCCGAGAATCGCGATGATATCCTGCAGGTCCTTGTAGCGCTGCAGGATCCCCTTCACCGATTGCGCCA
This sequence comes from Bryobacterales bacterium, assembly GCA_963778675.1. GTDB lineage: Bacteria > Acidobacteriota > Terriglobia > Bryobacterales > Bryobacteraceae > CAWCDJ01. Next base: position 621,419 of record CAVZVI010000010.1, on the reverse strand, counting down.
CGTCGTAATGCTCCTGGCCTACGATCAGCGGGTCCAGAATGCGCGAGGTGGAAGCCAGCGGATCGACCGCCGGATAGATTCCCAGGGCGGCGATGTCGCGCGAGAGGTTAGTGGTGGCGTCCAGGTGCGCGAACGCCGTCGCCGGAGCGGGATCGGTGTAGTCGTCGGCGGGCACGTAAATCGCCTGCACCGAGGTGATCGACCCGGTCTTGGTGGAGGTGATGCGCTCCTGCAACTCGCCCATCTCGGTGGCCAGGTTGGGCTGATACCCGACGGCGCTCGGCATGCGGCCGAGCAGCGCCGAAACCTCCGAACCGGCCTGCGTAAACCGGAAGATATTGTCGATGAAGAGCAGCACATCCTGGCCCTCTTCGTCGCGGAAGTACTCGGCCACCGTCAGGCCCGTCAGTCCGACGCGCAGGCGCGCCCCCGGCGGCTCCGTCATCTGGCCGTAAATCAGCGCGCACTTGGACTTGCGATAATCGTGCGGATCGATGACGCCCGATTCCTGCATTTCGAGCCACAGGTCATTGCCTTCGCGCGTGCGCTCGCCCACCCCGGAAAACACCGAAACGCCGCCATGCTTCATGGCGATGTTATTGATCAGCTCCTGGATGATGACCGTCTTGCCCACGCCCGCGCCGCCGAACAGTCCGATCTTTCCGCCGCGCAGGTACGGCTCGATCAGGTCGATGACCTTGATGCCGGTCTCGAACATCTCCAGGCGCGTCGACTGGTCTTCGAAGGAAGGAGCCGGCCGGTGGATCGAGTAATGTTTCTTGGCATTCACCGGACCCATCTCGTCGACAGGCTGGCCAATCACGTTCAGCACGCGTCCCAGGGTCTCGGGCCCCACTGGAACCTCCACGGGATGCCCCAGGCTGATCGCCTTCATACCCCGCACCAGGCCCTCGGTGGGCTGCAACGCGATCGTGCGCACGCGGCCTTCGCCGATGTGCTGCTCGGCTTCGCAGATGATATCGATCGGCTCGGGAACGTCGTAGCCTTCGCTGGTAACGCGAATAGCGGTGTACAGGAGGGGGATCTGCCCTTCGGGGAACTCGCAGTCCACGGCCGGCCCGGCCACCTGGACTACCTTTCCGATTACCGTTCCATTGCTAGATGCCATAATTTCCCTCTACTCGGCGGCGGCCGCGCCGCTCACCACTTCGATGATCTCCTTGGTAATGCTGGCCTGCCGCACGCGGTTCATATACAGGGTCAGCTTATCGATCATTTCGCCCGCGTTCGAGGTAGCCGCTTCCATCGCGGTCATGCGCGCGGCGTGCTCCGAAGCCGACGTTTCGAGCAGCGCGCGGTAGAACTCCATCGCCACGTACCGCGGCAGCAGCGCCGCCATCATCGCGGCCGGTGGCTCTTCAAAAATGTATTCGGTGGGCGCGGCCTGCGTGGGGACTTCCACCGGAAGCACCCGGCTGAGCGTCAGCGTCTGCGACACCACGCTCTTGAACTCGTTGTAGAGCAGGTAGACCGCGTCGATCTCGCCGGCGCGGTACAGGTCCATGGCGGTTTCCGCGATGGAGGCGACCTGTTCGTAGGTGGCCTTGGCTGCGAGATTGATGTGCTCTTCCAGAATATCCGCGCCGCGCTTTTTGAAGAAGTCCCGGCCTTTGCGCCCGATGAGCACCATCCGCACGGCCGCGCCGGAATGCTCCGCGGCGAACCGCTGCGCGCCCTTGATCAGGTTCGAATTGAAGGCGCCCGCCAGGCCCTTGTCGCTGGTGAGCAGCACCAGCAGAATCCGCCGCTCCTCGCGCTGCGCCAGAAGCGGGTTGGCGGCCGCTTCCTCGCTCGAACCGACCGCCGCCGCCACGTTGCCCAGGACCTTGCGCAGCAGTTGGCCATAGGGCCGCGAGGCGATCACGCGATCCTGCGCGCGGCGCAGTTTGGCGGCCGAGACCATCTTCATGGCCTTGGTGATCTGCTGCGTGTTCTTGACCGAGCGGATACGCCGCCGGATGTCGATCAGACTAGGCATGTTGAGTCGACACGTTCTCCGCCACGAAGCGGGCCTTGAACTCCTCGATAACGCTCGTGATGCGCGCGCGAAGCGTGTCGTCGAGCGCCTTCTTGGTACGGATCTCTTCCCACAAACTGCGGTGGGCGTTGTCGATGAACCGGTAGAGTTCCTCTTCGAACTTGCGGCATTGCTCCACCGCCAGGTCGTCGAGATAGCCGCGGACGCCGGCGAAGATGATCACGATCTGCTTTTCGAGCGGCAGCGGCTGGTACTGCCCCTGTTTCAGGATCTCGACCAGGTGTTTGCCGCGGTTGAGCTGGTCGAGCGAAGCCTTGTCGAGGTCCGATCCGAATTGCGCGAAGGCCGCCAGCGCGCGGTACTGCGCCAGGTCGAGGCGCAATCCGCCGGCAATCGACTTCATCGCCTTGGTCTGCGCGTTGCCGCCCACGCGGCTCACCGAGATGCCCACGTTGATGGCCGGCCGCACGTTGGAGTTGAACAGGTCGGCCTCGAGGAAGATCTGGCCGTCGGTGATCGAGATGACGTTGGTCGGAATGTACGCCGAGACATCGCCCGCCTGCGTCTCGATGAAGGGCAGCGCCGTGAGCGACCCGCCCCCGTTTTCGTTATTCAGTTTGGCCGCGCGCTCGAGCAGCCGGCTGTGCAGGTAGAACACATCGCCCGGATACGCCTCGCGCCCCGGCGGCCGGCGCAGCAGCAGCGAGATTTCGCGGTAGGCCGCGGCGTGTTTGGACAGATCGTCGTAGACGCACAGCGCGTGCTTGCCGTGGTCGCGGAAGTATTCGCCCATGGCGCAGCCCGCGAACGGCGCCAGATACTGCATCGGCGCCGGCTCGGAAGCGGAAGCGGAAACCACGATGCTGTACTCCATGGCGCCGTGGTCTTCCAGAATCTTCACCACCTGGGCCACCGTGGAGAGCTTCTGCCCGATCGCGACATAGATGCAGATCATGTCGCCGCCCTTCTGGTTGATGATGGTGTCGAGCGCGATGGCCGTCTTGCCCGTCTGGCGGTCGCCGATGATCAGCTCGCGCTGGCCGCGCCCGATCGGAATCATGGCGTCGATCGCCTTGATCCCCGTCTGCATCGGTTCCTTCACCGGCTGGCGCGCCACCACGCCCGGTGCCAGGCGCTCCACCGGGCTGAATTCGGTGGTCTGGATGAGGCCTTTGCCGTCAAGCGGCTGTCCCAGCGCATTGACCACGCGCCCGATCAGCGCTTCTCCTACCGGCACCGACATGATGCGGCCCGTGCGGCGCACCTCGTCGCCTTCCTTGATTTCGGTATAGTCGCCCAGCAGCACCGAACCCACCTGGTCTTCCTCCAGGTTCATGGCGATTCCGGCCACGCCGTGCGGAAACTCGATCAGCTCTCCGGCCATGACCTTTTCCAGGCCATGGATGCGGGCGATGCCGTCGCCCACGGAAATGACCGAGCCGATCTCGGTGATATCGATCGCCCGCTCGTAGTTCTCGATCTCCTGGCGAAGGATGCTGGTGATTTCATCTGCTCGAATTTGAGCCATAATTCCTCGTTGCCTGCTATGATTCCGCGCCCATGAGGCGTTCCAGCGCTTCCAGCTGGCCCCGCACCGAGCCATCGTAAACCGTCGACCCGATGCGCGCCACCACGCCTCCGATCAGCGATTCGTCGATCGCGTAGCGGGCGCGGATCTGTTTGCCGGTAAGCCGCTCCAGCCGCGCCATCACGGCGGCGCGCTGCGGCCCGGTCAGTTCGCGCGGCGATTGCACGTCGGCCCTGGCGAACCCCAGCCGCTCGTCCACCGCCTGCTCGAAGGCCGCGATGATTTCCGATAGCACCGCAATGCGCCGGTGATCCACCAGCACGAACAGGAAATTGCGCGAAATGCGCGACAGCCGCAACAGGTCGGCGATTCGCCCGATCACCGCGCGCTTGCGGCCCACCGGCACCGCCGGCGTCATCAGCGCTTCGCGCAGGCCGGCGGACGACTTCAGAACATCTTCAAAGGCACGCAGCTCCGAAAGGGCATCCTGCGCGGGCAGCTCCGATCCGGCTCGCGTCGCGACGTCCGCAAGGGCATTCGCATATCGTGCGGCTACGGCTGAGAGGGTCATTTTGGTTCTAGATGCTTTGCGCAACCGGCGACGGCTGCTCCAGGTTCTCGACGAAGCTGCCGACCAGCGCGTCCTGCGCCTCGGCGGACATGCGGCCGCGAATCTTCTGCGCCGCCAGATCCACCGCGAGGGCCGCCGAGTAGCGCTTCAGGTCCAGGCGGGCCGCACGGCCGGCGGCGGCAATCTCCTGCTCGGCGCGGGCGTGGATCTTGGCCAGTTCGGCTGCCGTCTGGACTGCCAGCCTGTCGGTTTCCGTCGCCGCCTCACGGTGCGATTCGGCGCGAAGCGACTCGATCTCGGTTTCCAGGTTGGCGAGCCGGCGCTCGACTTCCGCTACGCGCTCTTCGGCTTCCTTCCGCAGGTCGCCTGCTTCGATCAGGTCCTTGCGGATCTTCCGCGAGCGGCCCGCATAAAACGGTCCGGCGTTCTTGTAAATCAGGTAACCGAGGCCGCCCGCCAGCACCACGAAGTTGGCCCACATCCAACCCAGCAGTCTGCCGTGCTCCTCCTCGCCGGGAGTCTCGCCGGCGCCTTGAGAGGCTGCCCCGGCTTCCTGCGCCCGCGCCACGGGAACGGTCGAGGCCATCCCGCAGAACAACACTGCCAGCGCCAGGAGCCTCATGCCGCACTCCCCCGGAGCATGGTCCGCGCGATCTCTTCCGCCAGCGCATCGCTTTCGGAGCCCAGCGTCGCCTTGGCGGATTCGACTTCCTCCGCGATCCGATGTTTCGCTTCCTGGATCAGTTCCTCGGCGCGGCGGCGCGCCTCGGCCATTTGAACAGCGTGCTGCTCCTGCAGTTGCTTGTGGATCTGTTCCTGGGCCTGATACACCTCGGCCCGCGCGGCGCGCATCGCCGCTTCGTACTCAGCGGTCTTGGCGGCGGCCCGCTCGAGACTTTCCTGCGCAAGCTTACGGGCACCTTCGGTCGCCTCGTAGCGCTGGTTCAGAACCTTCTCTAATGGTTTGAAGAAGACACTCTTCAAATAGAAGTGCAGAAGGACGACCAGTATAAATGTGGGCACCGCCTTCAGCAGTAATTCGCCTAGTTGGTGCAGTATGACATCCATGAGATTTCGGACGGAGAGACCAGTGGAAGCCTTTAAGGAGATTAGAGTAGCATTCCCATAAATGGGTAGTCAACCGCACTTTGCGGTGGTGTGATGCTTTAGGGCTATGGAAACGGCCTTCCGGCGGAGGTTCCACGGAGCCTGACTCCCGCAGGCAGCCTCGGGCATCATAAGATACAAGAATCGGGATGCCGTCAACCGCCGCGGAACCGCAAATTCAGGTAAACCCATGGATTGTCGCCGTCGCGGTGATGTTCGCGACCTTCATGGAGGTCCTGGACACCACCGTCGTCAACGTCTCCCTGCCGCACATTGCCGGCAGTCTGTCGGCCAGTGTCGACGAGGCATCCTGGGCCCTGACCTCCTATCTCGTGGCGAATGCCATCGTCCTGCCGATGACCGGCTGGCTGGCGAACTATTTCGGACGCAAACGCACCCTGCTGGCGGCGGTGTTCGGATTTACCGCAGCCTCGTTCCTCTGCGGACTGGCGCCGACCTTGTCCACGCTGATCTTCTTCCGCGTCATTCAGGGAGCTACCGGAGGCTGCCTGCAGCCGCTCTCCCAAGCCGTGATGCTCGAGGCGTTTCCCCCCAGGGACCGCGGCAAAGCCATGGCATTCTGGGGGCTGGGCATCGTCGTCGCCCCCATGCTCGGTCCGGTGCTGGGCGGATGGCTTACCGACAACTATAGCTGGCGCTGGGTCTTCTACATCAATCTCCCGGTGGGCTTGATCTCCATCATCATGACCCGCATGTTCATCTTCGACCCGCCTTACATCCGCCGTTCGAACCGCGGCATCGACTATTGGGGGATCGGGATGCTGGCGGTGGGCGTGGGAGCCCTCCAGGTGTTGCTCGACAAGGGCCAGGAGGAGGACTGGTTCTCCTCCAACTGGATGGTCGCACTGGCCGTGATTGCGGTCGTGGGGCTCACCTGGTTCATTGTCCATGAGCTCAGGACCCACAACCCGGTAGTACACCTCCGGGTTTTCCGTGAGCGAACCTACAGCGCCGGCGTCTTCCTGATGACGGTCCTGGGCTTCGTCCTGTACGGCAGCATGCTGCTGCTGCCCATCTTCCTGCAGACGCTGCTCGGATACCCCGCGCTCGACGCCGGTGTCGCCATGGCGCCGCGCGGATTGGGTTCGTTTCTCATGATGCCGGTCGTGGGCACCGTCCTGACCCGGTTCGACCCCCGCAAGGTACTGGCGGTCGGCCTGGTGGGAGCCGCGTGGACCCTCTACCAGCTCGGCCAGCTCAACCTCAATGCCGGATACTGGGACATTTTCTGGCCCCAGTTTGTTCAGGGCGCGTCGCTCGCCCTGCTGTTCGTGCCCCTGACGACCGCCACCATGGACCCCATTCCCAAGGAGGAGATGGGCAACGCCACCAGCATGTTCAACCTCATGCGCAACATCGGCGGCAGTGTCGGGATCGCCAGCGCGACCACGTATCTCTTCCGCCGCCAGCAATATCACATTCATCTGCTCGGGGCGAATGTCACCCCTTACAGCAGCCAGACCCGGAATTACCTCTCCGGAATGCAGAATGCTATGGTTGCCCATGGAGTCGACCCGGCGACGGCAGTGGGCCGGTCCTACGGAGGCATTTGGGGAATGGTCCAGCAGCAGGCGGCCATGATTTCGTTCGTCGATACATTTCGCGCGATGGCCGTCGTGTTCCTGCTGGTGCTGCCGCTGTTACTCGTGATGCGGAAGCCCAAGCACCAGGGCGGTCCGACCGCCATGCACTAGAGCCTGATATGCGGATCTGGCTGCTCCTACTCGTCGCGGTAGCTTCGTCCGGAGCGGACCTCGGCCCCGACTTGCGCAACGCCGCCCGCAAAGGCCAGACCAGCCAGGTCGAGGCACTGCTCGCCAAGGGCGCCGCCATCGACAGTACCGGCAAGGACGGCAGGACCGCGTTGATGCTCGCCGCCGATCGCGGCCGCGCCGCCACCGTGAAGTTTTTGCTCTCCCGCGGCGCCAGCCCGAAAGCCCGCGACCGCGAGGGTTGGACGGCCTACGCCCTGGCGCTCGCCGCCGGCCGCGACGAGGTGCTCAAACTCCTCCCTGCTCCCTCGCCCATGGTCGTCTATATGGACCCCACCTGGGACCGCGCCAATCTGTACAGCTCATGCTTCATGACCCCTCCCCAACTGGTGCAGCACATCGCCGCGCTGGAGCCCGGCATGATGGTTGCGGTGGCCATCCGCGATTTTGCCGCAGCGAGCGGCCGCGGCCGCATGGAGTTCATTGCCATCCCGGGCGGCGATGCCGTGCTGCACCTGAAAGCCCGCCCCGCGGCATCCTGCATGCCGCAGCAAACCATGGACAATCTGAGCCTGGAAATCGACGTGCGGCTCGAGCGAACTGCCGGCGGTGCCGTCCTCCTCGAGAAGACCTTCGGCGGAGGGCTCAAAGGTCTGCATGCCCGCACCGTCGCCAGCCCCGCGCAATACCAGCCGCTCCTGGCGGGCTGGGCCTCATCGCACGCTTCTCAAATCTACTGGGCCGCGGTGGAAGCCTGGCTCCGCGCCGAATAGGGAAGCCCGGGTTACTGCAGGGTTGCCGAAACCACGTTCGAAGTGCCGGCCTTGCTCACCAGCGTGACACTTACGGAAACGATGGATTGCGCGCCTCCGCTGACCGTGAACGGCTGCGTATAGGTGAACTGGCTTCCGAACGGCGCCGAAGCGGCGCTCTGGTACCACTGGCTGAAGAGCGTGTCCACGGGCACCGTCACCGACGTGGTCTGCAAAGTGGTGCCGGCGCTCGCCGTGAACTGGAAAACCGCCTGCGTGATCTCGCGCGAGCTGGCGAATCCAATCACCGTCACTGTGAACCCCGAACTGTTCCGGGCGGCCGTGGCGGTCGAGATCACGGGCGCCGTGGCGTTCACCCGGATGGTCCAGGTGGGCACCGGCGTCCCCGTGATGTTCTGTCCGGCGGCGGTCAGGTTGGCGGTGATGGTGATCAAGCCGGCAACCGTGCCGGTTTGCACCCCGACGTTGGTCGGGCTCACGGTGGACCCGGCCGGAATGACCTGCTGAGCCGTACGGCCGCCGGTTGAAAACTGCACGGCGGGATCGTCCGGACCCGAATCCGGAGCGAAGGTCATCGTGAGTTGCACCGTTACATCCACCGGGAAAGTACCGCCCAGCCCGACCGATACCGTGGGCTGGGCACCCGGGCTCGATGTTGCGGGGAGCCCGTTGAAGCTCACCGTGGGAGAGGCGGGGAGCTTCACGGCCATGGAGAGCGTGGCGCTGGCTTTGGCGCCCTTGCTGTCGGTCACCGTAACCGAAACCGAGGCGGTCCCGGGGGCCGTGGGTGTGCCCGAGAGACCGCCCGCGGAGCTCAAGCTCACGCCCGCCGGCAGGCCGGACGCGGACCACTGATAGGGGGGCGTCCCACCGGTGGCCGAAACCGAACCGGAAACCGCCACTCCCACGGTGGCGGAGGGCAGGGAACCGGTGGTAATCGTGAGCGGCGCAATGGTGATGACCACGGTGTAGGACTGGCTGGCCTTGGCCCCCTTGGAATCGGAAACAGTGGCGCCGACCTGGAAGGTGCCGACCGCGGTGGGAGTACCGCTTACGGAACCGCCCGCCGAGCCGGACAGGCCGTCCGGCAAGCCGCTAAAGCTCCACGAATAGGGTGGCGTACCGCCCGTGGCAGCCAGCCCCGCGGAATATGGCACCCCTACTGCGCCGTTGCCCAGCGAGGCCGTGGTAATCGACAGCGGCGCGGAGGCGATGGTCACGTTGAACGTCTGCGAGGCATGGCTCCCTACGGAATCGGTGGCGGTCACGGTGACCGTGTAGGCGCCGACCGTGGTAGGGGTCCCGCCGGCCGCGCCACCCGTCGAGAGGGTAACGCCTGGAGGCAAGCCGGTGGCGGTGAACGAATAGGGCGCAATTCCGCCCGAGCCGCTTATCTGCCCGGTATAGGCTACGCCGACCTGCCCGTCGCCCAGACTCCCGGCGACGCTCAGGGGGCCGACCGTGACTTTGACGGTGAAGCTCTTGCTCACCACCGTGCCGGTGCTGTCGGCCACGGAAATGGTGAACAGAAACGTTCCGACGGTGTTGGCCGTTCCGGTAATCGCGGCGTTCGAGAAGGTGGTTCCCGAGGGCAGCGCCCCCGCCGCCGAGAAGCTGTATGGAGGCACGCCGCCGGTAGCGCTGAACTTCGCGTTCACCGCCGTTCCCAGGGCCAGGTCGCCGATCGTGCCGTTCAAGGTGAGCGGCGGAGGCACCACCGTGATCGTGAGACCTGCCGATGTGGTTGCGCCGGTGGAGTCCGTAACCTGTGCCGTGAACCGGAACTGTCCGGCCTGCGTCGGGGTACCGCCGATGCCGCCGCTGGAAGACATCGTCAGCCCCGGGGGCAGGTTTCCGCCCACAACCGAGAACTGGTACGCGGGGGTTCCGCCGCTGGCTGTGACGCCCGCCGAGTAGGGCACGTTCACCGTGCCTTGCGGCAGCGAAGTAGTGGAGATCTGCAGCGGCGGTATGGGAGGCACGATCGAGAAATTGACCGAGTTGGACGGGATTCCCCCGGGATTGGTCACGTGAATCGGGACGCTCCCCGCGGTGGCGATCAGGCTCGCCGGAATCGGTGCGGTCAGCGTGTTACCGTTCACGAACGTGGTGGTCAGGGGAGTCGACCCCCACACGATTTGAGAAAAGCTGGAGGCCTGCGACTCGTGAAGAAAGTAAGCACCGTTGACCGTCAAAGTGAACGCATTGCCCCCGGCGATGGCTCCGGGTGGAGTCAGCGATGAAATCACGGGCGCGCTGACGGTGAAGGGCGCCGCGTTCGACGGCGCTCCGTTCGGTTGGACCACCCGGATCACCGCGGTTACGGGAGTGGTGAGCAACCCGCCTGGGATCGTAGCCTGGATCAGCGTCGTGCTGACCACCGTGGCCGGAAGTTCTATCGGAGTGCCGCCCGTCGACCATGTGACGGTCGACCCGGGGGTCACACCCTCACCCGTAACCGGGACGACGAATCCCGTGCCGCTGATCATGACGCTGACGCCCAGGCTGCCCGCGGCCGCCGACGGAGGAGATAGCGGCGTAATAATGACAGGCATCGGGTAGGTGGTCAGGTAGTGGTAGGAGTACGGGTCTAGGTTGCCCCATGCGTCCGTAACGGAAGCTTCAAAGAAAAAGTCGCCGGCCTCAGTCGGTGTTCCACTCACTGTCAGATTGTTGTTCAGGGCGAGCCCGAGAGGCAGGGAACCGTAGGCGAGCGTCACGCTGTAGGGGCCGGTGCCCCCGGTTTCGATGGCCGGTGAAGTGTAGGGAACCCCCACGGTCCCGGAGGGCAGATCTGTGTTGTTTACCGTCAGGGGCGCATTGATATAGAAATTGACGTGATTGGAATCGATCGGGGCGGAGAACCCTTCGGTTTCGAAAACCTGGACCGTCTGTGTGGACGCCGTGGACCCGGAAAACAGGTAGGGCGGGATCGTTAGTGTAATCTGATCCGCCTCGATGAGGTCCAACTGTCCGTCGCTGCTGAAGGTGGTATCGGTGTTGGTGGATGTGTTGAACCAGTGCACCACATTCACAAGTTCCGGATTGAAGGTGCCCTTGAGGGTCAGGGTGAACCCGTTGCCGAGCGGGCTATTGAGCGTAACTCCCGTTACCGGGCCGTTGGGAGAGGCTCCCGTCACGGTGTCTATATGACCTTGGCCGAACAGCAAAGATGGCAGAAACGCCAAACCCAGCAGCAAACCCAGTTTGCAGGACTTCCCCGACGCCGTCATTGTCCCTCCGCTTTTGATGGTTCCTCATCATTATTCGGCGTAAGCCTGTGAGAATGCAAACAGGTCCTGCATGGGTCACCGCAGGCTGACTACCGTGGCGCCCCATCCGCCTGCCTCGGCCGGCGCATCTCCGTAGCTGGCTACAAACGGGGTGCGCGCCAGAATTGACCGTACGACCTCCCGCTGGACGCCGATTCCGCGTCCGTGGATAATGCGCAGGGCCTTGAATCCGAGGCGGTGCGCCTCGCAGAGATACTCCTCCACTACCGCCGCCACGTCCCGCGGCGGAACACTGTGCAGGTCGAAGGTGTCGGTGATAGGAATGCGAACGGGTTCGCCGGAGGCGTCGTCGCTCATGGCTGAAAATGAAAGACCCGGTCGGGCGAAGCCGGCCGGGCCGTGATTACCGCAACTGCGCGCACCTGATGTTAAGCGACCTCTTGGGACCGGTAATGCTTCACGATCGCTTCCATCTGATCTTTCAAACGAAGTTTCAGCTTCTTCAACCGCGTCTCCTCCAACTGCTCGTCGTCAGTCAGATGCGGAAGCGATTCGAGCGCGTCCAGTTGTCGGGCATACTCTGAGTGCTGGGTCGCAAGTCGCTGAAAATCCTCGTTCGTCTCCATCAGGTGCGCTTTCAACTCTTCCTGCGAGTTCCGTTCCATATGGGGCAATTCCTCCCAGTGAGGTTGCCGCGCCGAGTCGGTTTGGTTCGGAAAGAAGGCTCGGTGGGTAATCTCGTCTCTGTCTTGTCAAAAACGGTGTACCGTCTACCCGCCACCTTAACATGAATGAAACTTCATGACAATAGCCGCTTCATGGGGGGACTCATAGTATTTTTGCCTGATGCTAACCTGCTGAAATCCCATGGAGTTATAGAACTTTCGGGCACCTCCGTTGGACTCGCGAACCTCAAGAAATACATCGCCTGAAACCTGAGCCAACCACGCCGTGAGAAGGCCTCCGGCTACCCCCCTGCGGCGGCATTCTGGAGCCACCGCCAGGTTCAGAATCTCGTGCTCCCCGGGCGCCACATGACGAGTCACCAGAAAGCCCGCTACCGCTCCCCCCTCGAGCGCCACCCGGAAGTCGTAGCGGAGGTAATCCTCGGGATTCCACTGCGAGGCTTCGGGGCTGGCGCCCTGGATGGCTGCGACGGCGGCCAGGTCGTCAGCCGTTCCGGGCCGGATCGTTAGCATAATGGTTGTATTATGCACATGTTCCTGGCGCTGCTCTTCTTCTTCGCGCCGCCCTTCTGGGAGGTCAGGCAGCCGCCGCAGTGGTCGAACCGGGAGGTCGAGGAAATGCTCCACAACAGCCCGTGGACGCAAGACTGCGGGCCCGAACCGGCGATGCGGGTTTTCCTGGCGACGGCCCAGCCGATTGAGGATGCCGAGGCGGAACTGCGGATCCGCGGAACACCGCCCCTGCGCGAACCCGACCCCGACTATACCGCCTACGCGAGCCGGAATCGCGACACACAAGTGATACTGGCGATCGATTACGAGAACCGGGCCCCGTCTTGGAGCCAGCAGGAGATCCGGCGGATGGAGGACGAGTCCTTCCTGTTGGTCAGCCGCAGAAAGCACCGCATGGTCGGCTATTTCCCGCCGACGGCCGCCGATCCTGTGCTACGTCTCGCCTTCCCCCGCGACATCCAGCCCTCGGACAAACGCGTGGTGTTCCGCCTCTACCTGCCGGGAATCAGTTTTCCGGAGCGCGATGCCGAGTTTCAAGTCAAAGACCTGCTGTACCATGGCAGGCTGGAGATGTGAGCGCGGGCTGTGAGGCCCCGCCAGACGCTACATCTTGTCTGGCGCGTAGTAGCCCTTGCGCGCGTGAATCACGAGTTCCTTGCGCCCGCGCACGCGCAAATCGATCTTGTGGAACAGGCCGTCGGCCACCAGCGGTTCCGGGCGGTAGGAGATGTTGTACTGGTGGCGCAATTCGTTGGCGATGTTATCGAACGACACCTCCAGATCCTCGACCTTGAACGGGAAGAAGGCGCGCCCGCCGGTCTCCGAAGTCAAATAGCGAAGTACCTTGTCGCCGTCCGACTCGATGCGCGAGATGTTGGTCGAGATGGCGTAGATCACGACATCGGCTTTCTGCGCCATTTCGAGCGCCTGGTCGCGCGTGTAGCGGCTCTGGTTATCGTCGCCGTCGCTGACCACTACGATCGCGCGGCGGTACTTGTAGCTGGGCTGATCCTGCGAGAGCTTATCGCGGCAGGAGTAGTAGATGGCGTCGTAGAGGGCGGTCCCGCCGCCGGGGCGCAGATTGCGGATAGCGGTGTCGAGCTTCTCGGTGTCGGATACGAGGTCGGACACCAGTTCGGTGGAGGTGTCGAAGCTGACGATCATGGCTTTGTCATGATCCGGATCGACTACGGTCTGAATGAACTGGCTGGCGGCCTCCTGCTCGAACCGGAAACGGTCGCGGATGCTGTTGCTGGTGTCGATCAACACGCCCAGCCGCAGCGGCAGGTTGCTTTCGGCGTTGAATTCCAGGATGGTCTGCGGCTTCTTGCCTTCAACGATCTCGAAGTCGCCCTTGGTGAGGTCGGTGACGAAGCGCCCCTTCTTATCGGTCACCGTGAAAAGCATGTTGACGCGCGTCACGTCAACCTGAATGCGGGTAGGTTCACCTTCCTGGTCCTGCGGAACCGGCCTCGGTGGCTGGGTCGGTTTCTGTTCGGCAGCCCACACGGCAAAACCGAGCACGCCGATCGCAAACGGGGCAGCCCAAATCTTCATGTTCCGATTATAGCCGCGGGGGCGTGCCTGTGCGCCCGGTCCGGCGCTACAGGCGGTTCAGCCAGGCTTCGAGGTCGGCAGGCAGCGGCGACACGATTTCCATCGGCTCGTCATCCGCCGGCCGGTGGAACCGGATGCGGTGCGCGTGCAGGAAAAAACGCGGCTCCTGCGCTTTGGGGGCGCCGTAGAGCGTATCGCCCGCCACCGGGTGCCCGATGCTCGAAAGGTGCACCCGGATCTGGTGCGTGCGCCCGGTGCCGATCCGCACTTCGAGGAGCGTGAACCCGGGGAAACGGCGCAGAACGCGATACTCCGACCACGCCGCCCGGCCGCCGGCCAGCCGCGCCGTCATGCGAATGCGGCGCGACGGGTCGCGCGCGATCGGCCGCTCGATCCTCCCGCTCTCCGCCTTCACTGTGCCATGGACCAGCGCGAGGTACGTTTTCTCCATCCGGCGGCCGGAAAACTGCGCCGCCAGGATGCGGTGCGCCTGGTCGTTCTTGGCCACCAGCAGAACGCCGCTGGTGTAGCGGTCGAGGCGGTGTACGATGCCGGGACGCAGCGCGCCGCCCACTCCGGACAGCGCGCCGAACCGGTGCAACAGGGCGTTTACCAGGGTGCCGGAGTGGACGCCGGCCCCGGCATGCACGACCATGCCCGCCGGCTTATCGATGGCCACCATGTCGTCGTCCTCGTAGAGCACCTGGAGCGGAATATCCTCGGCGGAGGCGTGCAGCGGAGGCGGCGCGGCCGGTTCCACGTCGATGCTCTCGCCGGCGCGCACGGTGTGCGACGCGCGCACGGGACGGCTGTTGACGAGGACCCGCCCGGCCCTGATCCACTCCTGAATGCGCGAGCGGCTGAACTCGGGAAACCGCGCCTGCAGGACGTGATCGAGCCGCCTTCCGGCCTCACCGGTCTCCACGCTGAACTTCACAAGAGCAACGGCCAACTTAGTATTCTACGGGAATGGCTCTTCCGCTTGAATCCAAGACCGCCCTGGTCACCGGCGCCAGCAAGGGCGTCGGGAAGGGGATCGCTCTCGAACTGGCGCGCTCGGGGTGCGATGTGGCCCTGAATTATCATTCGGACCGTGCCGGCGCCGAGGCCACGGCGGCAGAGATTGCGGCGCTCGGCCGAGCGGCCTTTCTGGTGCAGGCCGACGTCGGCTGTTCCGCGGAGGTCCAGCGCATGTTCGGCGAGGTTCTAGGGCGCTTCCCGCGTCTGGATATCCTGGTCAACAATGCGGGGACCCAGGTCTGGAAGCCCCTGCTCGACCTGGAAGAGGCCGAGTGGGACCGCGTCATCGCCACCAATTTGAAGGGCTGTTTCCTCTGCACGCAGCAGGCGGCCCGCCATATGCGTGGGGCAGGCGGAGGCCGCATCATCAACATCGGCTCCGGCTGCAACAAGGTTCCGTTTCCCAACCTGGTCAGCTACACCGCCAGCAAGGGCGGCATCGAAATGTTCACCAAGGTTTCGGCCGTGGAATTGGGGAAATACGGAATCGCCGTCAACTGCGTGGCGCCGGGCGCTATCGAGATCGAGCGCACGAAACTGGAGGCTTCCGACTATGCCGGGACCTGGGCGGCGATGACACCGCTCGGCCGCGTCGGCCAGCCACTGGACGTAGGGCGCGCGGTGGCATTCCTGGCCGGTGAGGGCGGAAGTTTCATTTCAGGCCAGACCTTATGGGTGGATGGAGCGTTGTTTACGCATCCGATATGGCCGTATCCGGTGGGGTCGTGACCGCGCTCTCCGATCCTGCGGCAGCTGCCGTCGATTCCTCCGCCTGCGGTTCGGCCGGAAGGTGCGGTGCGAGGTGCCGCCGGTCGTAGAATTGGATCCGGCAGAAGCAGCAGTGATATAGCACTCCCCCGGCCAGCCGCTCCACCAGGTTCAGCAGGCCGGATTGCATCGGGTCGATGCCGTCCCGCTCCTTGAGCTTCTTCAGGCGAGTGGTTCCACAGTGAGGGCAGCGCGCTTCACCCCCCAGGTGGTACCGGTACCTGCGCGGGATGCACATCTCCTGACGGCATTTTCCACATTCATAGATTGCCATGTAACTGAAACGTTCTGAGAAGGTTCTGTGCACGCGTTTCAGCCGTCCGCCGCAGTTACCGCACTGGACCATCGGTACTATTAATAGCTCAGTTTGCAACCGGGTACAAGCCGCGCCACAATAGAAGCTCGCCCTTTCGATTCCTATCCCAACATGCTGGACCGCATTACAGTGCATGGCGCCCGCCAGCACAATCTGAAGAACATCGACGTCGAGATCCCGCGAAACACCCTCACGGTGATCACCGGGCTGAGCGGCTCCGGGAAATCGTCACTGGCCTTCGACACGATTTACGCGGAGGGCCAGCGGCGCTACGTCGAGACCCTCTCGACATATGCCCGCCAGTTTTTGGACCAGATGGAGCGGCCCGATGTCGATTCGATCGACGGCCTGAGCCCGGCAATTTCGATCGAGCAGAAAACCACCAGCCGCAGCCCGCGCTCCACCGTCGGAACCATCACCGAGATCTACGACTATCTGCGCGTGCTCTACTCCTCGATTGGCGTCCCCCACTGCCCCGTGTGCGGCAACGAGATCTCGCGCCAGACCACCGAACAGATCCTGCAGCATGTAGTGGCCCTCAAGCCGGAGGATCGCATCATGGTGATGGCGCCGGTGGTGCGCGGTCGCAAGGGCGAATACAAGAAGGACCTCGAGAAACTGGCCCGCCAGGGCTTTGTCCGCGCCCGCATCGACGGCGTGCTACGGTCGCTCGATGAGGAGATCGTTCTCGACAAGCGCCGCAATCACACCATCGAGGTCGTGGTCGATCGCCTGCTGGTCAAGTCCGGCATCGAGAAGCGCCTGGAGGCCTCGATCGAGACCGCCACCAAGCTGGCCGGCGGCCTGGTGTTGATCGTGGTGGTGAATGGCGAAGAGCGCCTGTATTCCCAGAAGCTCGCCTGCACCGAATGCGGCACCAGCATTCCCCAGCTCGAGCCGCGCTCGTTTTCGTTCAACAGCCCGTACGGCGCCTGCGAGGAGTGCCACGGCCTGGGCAGCATCTGGTCGTTCGACCCGGCCAAAGTGATCGCCGACCCTTCGAAACCGCTGTTCGACGGCGGCCTGGGGCCGGGTGCCGGCTCCTGGTATATGAAGCAGCAGCTCACGGAACTGGCGCGCAAGGCCCGCATCGATCTCAAGAAGCCCTACGAAGCGCTTCCCGCCAAGGCGCGGACGGTACTGCTCGAAGGCGCCAACGGTCTGCCGGGCATCCTCGGGATCCTGCAGGAGAGCTTCGAATCGAGCACCGAAGGTTACCGGGAGTGGCTCACCGAGTACATGTCCCCGGTGCTGTGCCCGGCATGCCATGGCAAGCGGCTGAAACCCTCCAGCCTGGCGGTGCGGGTGAAGAACTTTTCGATCGCCGAGTTCACCGCGCTCCCCATAGCGCGGGCGTTGACGACCGTGCGGAACTGGCAGTTCGGCGAGCGCGAAATGCAGATCGCCGGCCGCGTGGTGGAGGAGATCCGCCGCCGGCTCGAATTTCTCTCGGCCGTCGGGCTCGACTACCTGAGCCTGGAGCGCTCCGCCGCCACGCTTTCCGGCGGCGAGGCGCAGCGCATCCGGCTGGCCACCCAGATCGGATCCAAGCTGCGCGGAGTTTTATACGTACTGGACGAGCCTTCCATCGGGCTGCACCCGCGCGACAACGGCCGCCTGCTCGAAACCCTCACGCAGCTTCGGGACATGGGCAACACCGTGCTTGTGGTGGAGCACGACGCTGAGACCATCGAACGCGCCGATTACGTGATCGACCTGGGGCCGGGCGCCGGCCGGTTGGGCGGCAGCCTGGTGGCCGCGGGCGACCCCGGCGCAATCGCCCGCGATCCGGATTCGCTCACCGGCCAGTACCTGGCTGGGGCGAAGGAGATCGCCGTCCCGGCCTCGCGCCGGTCCCCCGGCGACAAGAAGCTGGTGATTCGCGGGGCGCGGGAGCACAACCTCAAAGGCATCGACGTGGAAATTCCGCTGGGTGTGCTGACCGTGGTGACAGGCGTTTCCGGCAGCGGAAAATCCACACTGGTGAACGAAATCCTCTACCGGTCGCTGGCACGCGAGATTTACGGCTCGCACGAAGAACCGGGCGCCCACGACGCGATCGAAGGCATCGCGCTGCTCGACAAGGTCATTCGCATCGACCAGGCGCCGATCGGGCGCACCCCCCGCTCGAACCCCGCCACCTACACCGGGCTGTTCACCCCGATTCGCGATCTCTATGCCATGCTGCCGGAATCCCGCGAGCGCGGCTATAAGCCGGGGCGCTTCAGCTTCAACGTGAAGGGCGGCCGCTGTGAAGCCTGCCAGGGCGACGGCCTGAAGCGCATCGAGATGAACTTCCTGCCGGACGTGTATGTCACGTGCGACGTGTGCCGCGGCCGGCGCTACAACCGCGAGACGCTGCAGGTGAAGTTCAAGAACTACTCTATCGCCGACCTTTTGGATGCTACCGTGGAAGAGGCGCTGCCCCTGATGGAAAACCTGCCGCAGATCCGCGCCAAGCTGCAGACCCTCTACGACGTGGGCCTGGGCTACGTGCACCTCGGGCAATCTTCCACCACCCTTTCCGGCGGCGAAGCGCAGCGGATCAAACTGGCCAAGGAACTGAGCAAGCGCCAGACCGGGCGCACGTTCTACCTGCTCGACGAGCCCACCACCGGCCTCCATTTCGATGATGTCCGCAAGCTGCTCGACGTGCTGCAGCGCCTGGTGGAACTGGGCAACACGGTGGTAGTGATCGAGCACAACCTGGACGTGATCAAGACCGCCGACTGGCTCATCGACCTCGGTCCGGATGGCGGCGAATACGGCGGCCGCGTCGTTGCGAGCGGCACTCCCGAGCAGGTCAGCCGCTCCAAAAAGAGCTACACCGCGGAGGCCCTGCGCAAGGTGCTCGGCAACGGGAGGGCGGCGTGAGCAAGTACGCCCAGCGTCCGCTGGATTTCGCCGGGCTGAAGACCGTCGGGCTCGCCGACCGCGGCGGCAAGGTCAAGACCGCGGACTTTGCGTCGGTGTATGCCAAGGGCTCGGGCATCTCCGGCTGGCTGGCTTCCCTGCCCCACATCCTGGCGGGCGAATCGTTCCGGGCCGTGGTGGAAGCGATGGCCGTTGCCCGCGAGCGCCGCCGCGCCATCATCTGGGGCCTGGGCGGCCACGTCATCAAATGCGGCCTCGCGCCGGTGCTGGCCGACCTGATGCGCCGCGGCTACGCCACCGCCTTCGCCATGAACGGCTCGGCCGCCATCCACGATTTCGAAATCGCGCTTGCCGGCCACACCAGCGAGGATGTGGAGGCCGTGCTGCCCGACGGCCGCTTCGGCTCGGCCGAGGAGACCGGCCGCGAAATGAACCGCGCGATCAGCGCCGGATGCCTGGAAGAGCTGGGCATGGGAGAGGCCCTGGGCAGCCGCCTGGAGTTGATCGCCGCGCCGGCGCACGCCGCTGCGAGCCTGCTGCTCCAGGCTTACCGGGAGGGCATTCCGGTGACCGTGCACGTGGCCCTCGGCACGGACACGCCGCACACCCATCCCGCCGCGGAGGGCGCCGCCATCGGCGAGGCATCGCACCGCGATTTCCGGCTCCTCTGCTCCTGCATCACCGGCCTGGACGATGGCGGGGTGTACCTGAACGTGGGGTCGGCCGTGGTGCTGCCGGAGGTCTTCCTCAAGGCCGTTTCGGCGGTGCGCAACCTGGGGCATCCACTAGCCGGATTCACCACCGCCAATTTCGATTTCCTGCAGCATTACCGCCCCCGCGTGAACGTGGTGGAGCGGCCGCACGCCCGCGCCGGAGGCGCCGGCTACGCCATCACCGGGCACCATGAGTTGATGGTGCCTTTGCTGGCCGCTGCCCTGATCGAGAGAGACTCGTGAGCGACGGTCCATACGCCGGGCCGCCGGACACTCCGCCGGAAGAGCCGCCGCCACCACCGCCGCCCGAAGAGCGCTCCCCGTTTTGGGGCTACGCCGACGTGCTGCTTTTCGCCGGGCTGGCCATTCCCTGCATGCTCGCCGGGTTCGCGCTGGTGAAAGCATTCTTCTTCGCGCTGCAGGTGATCCACATGCGCCCGGTAAGTTCGCTGGCGGAACTTCTGGTCGGCCAGTCCGCTGGGTTATGTGTTCCTGTTCGGGGCGCTGGCGCTGATCTTCCGCGTGCATTACGACCGCCCGTTATGGCGCTCGCTGGGCTGGACCGGTCGCGGGCGGCCGTTCACCGGACTGGTGCTGTTGGGCTTCGCCACGGCGATGGGAGTAACCCTGGTAGGGACCCTAATCCGCACCCCCACCACCACGAATCCCATGATGCAACTGCTGCACGACCGCGCTGCCGTCGTTCTGGTGGGCATTTTCGGAGTTACGATCGGGCCGGTATGCGAGGAACTGGCGTTCCGCGGCCTGTTGCAGCCGCTGCTGGTGCGTTCGCTGGGCGCGGCCCCCGGCATCCTTGCCGCGGCTATTCCGTTCGGCCTGCTGCACCTGCCGGAATACGGCTACTCCTGGCGCCACGGCGTGCTGGTCACGCTGGCCGGCGCAACGTTCGGATGGGTCCGCCATTCCACCGATTCGGTAAAATCCGCGGCCATCATGCACGCCGCCTACAACGCATTCTTCTTCATCGCCCTGGTCAGTGCGCCGAAGATTCCGGGCCAGGCGATCCTTTTCCGATGAGGTTTTTCCAGGTCACGCAAGTCCGAGGGAGGATATGATGTCTGAAACGGAGGCGATCGTGGAGTGTACGACCAAAGTCAATCCTTCGGAAGAGGCCATCAAGATTGGCCCGCTAGATATCCGGTTTCTCGTCACGGGCGATGATTCCAACGGCAGCGCGTCAGTGTTCGAGGTTCGCGTCCCCGCCGGGCAGAAGCTGGCGGCGCCGGCCCACAAGAACGACGCCTACGAGGAGATCCTCTACGGTATCGAGGGCGTCCTTACCTGGACGGTTGAAGGCACGCCCATCGAGGTTGGTCCCGGACAAGCGCTGTGCATCCCCCGGGGTGCGGTGCACCGCTTCGATAACTTCGGCAGCGAGGATGTGAAACAGCTAGCCGTCATAACGCCTGCGGTAATGGGCCCCGCGTACTTCCGCGAAGCCGCCGAAGTGATCGATGCCGCGGCCGGCGGTCCGCCCGACCGCGCGAAGATGATGGACGTCTTCCGACGTCATGGCATGACGGTGGCCCCACCCCCGGCTTCCAAGTAACGCGCGAGATCCGGAGGGGTATGAAACAAAGCGTTCCCAGGTCGGTTGACGAGTACATTGCCGCGCAGCCCGAGGCCGTGCGGCCGAAGCTCGAACAGGTGCGCGCCGCGATCCGAAGGGCCGTTCCGGAAGCAGTGGAGGGCATTGGGTATGGCATGCCCGGATACAAGCTGCACGGAAAGCCGATGCTGTATTTCGCCGGCTTCAAGGAGCACTATTCGCTGTTTGCCGCATCGGGGACGTTCTTCGCGGCGCTCCAGGATGAGCTCAGGGGCTATGAACTGCGAAAGGGGACGGTCCATTTCCCGCTCAGCAAACCGGTCCCGGTGAAGCTCATCACCCGAATTGCGACGCTGCGTGCGGCTGGGATCGCCGCCGCGGCGAAAAAGCCGCTGCCGGGCCGGGAGAAAGAAAAGCACAAGCCGGCTCAGTAGGAGACAGGGCACGGGCTTGTGGTTCAAAGCATATCTTGGTTTCGCGCTCAGAGTGCCAGCTCGCCCTTGTACATCATGTCTTTCAGCGGAAACTTGACTGACAGGTGAAACGGGGCAAACCGGCTCTCCAGCGTTACCAACTTATCCGCCACGGTGATCGGGTCCGCTCCCCGCGGGAAAAAGAGCAGCACCTCGTTCGCCGCGTCCCCCGACCCCGTGAACAGGTGGGCGCACCGAATATCGGGTTTGTCCTTGCGCTCCAGCCGGCTGCCTTCCCTGATCGCGTTCAGCATGTCTTCGTTCGGATCTGGCGCGTCCTCTCCCGGCTTGGCCTTCGGAGGCGGCATCAACGGCAGCCCCTGCAGGCGGATCACGTAAAACTGCCCGGTCAATTCCGGCACCTCCGGCCCGCCCGCCAGGCGCACGGGTTTCGCACTTTCCCATCGTGCCAGCACCCGGAACTGCACCGGATGGCCTGGATCGAGGTTCGGAACCGGCGGCGGCTTCTCGCCGATCGGCACGCTCCGCACGCCCCCGGGCGGGACTCCCGGCCTCATGTCCGGCATGTCGCCGCCCGGTCTCCCGTTGTTTCCATAGCCTGGGGTTGTGTGCCGGTTCTTTTCCACCTCCATGCGCGCAAAACCGTCCCGCGCCCACGGCGATTGGCTGAGGAGAGCCTGCTTCTCCTCGTTGCTCCAACTGCCGGGGTCTTTGCTCTCCCAGAATTCCTTATGCGCGGCCCGCAGCGCGAGACACGCCGGCCACATCGCCGCGGCCTGCAACCATTGCCTTCGTGTTCGGATCACTGGTTCTATCCTACCGTCGCAGCAAGGGTCGCGCGCCCGCCTTTCGCACAGCAGCCTGCAGATTGATTGCCCGGTGAAAGGGAGGTACTCGTCTGATTCGCGTGAATGCCGGTCTTCAGCGGTCTCAACGCCCGGACGAACTGCGGGTCTGCGGCTCGGCGGCGGTGCGGCGGCGGCGGCCGCTCAAGAGGTAGATGGCGGCGCGGAGCTCGAGCAAGGGGTCGCCGGACGGCTCGATACCGTCCACGCGGGGAATCGGGTCGAAGATAATCTGTTTCTGCTGCTGAGCGTCGTCGGGGACCTGGGCGGTGAGCGCGATGGCGCCGAAGTGGACCAGGCGCCGGGT
The DNA here is from genome assembly GCA_963778675.1 of Bryobacterales bacterium. Classification (GTDB taxonomy): domain Bacteria; phylum Acidobacteriota; class Terriglobia; order Bryobacterales; family Bryobacteraceae; genus CAWCDJ01. The sequence goes on along the minus strand of CAVZVI010000010.1, from coordinate 598,872 downwards.
TTCCGGCCAGTGGATCGTGGCATCGTCCGCGACGTCGCCTTCGTCGGCGACCTGCACGTGAATGTCAAACCGCATCGGACCGCGGGCGATGCGGCCCGTCAACTCGTCGAACAGGTAGTTGGCGCCTTTGGCGGCGGTGGCCGCGGCGTCCAGATGCTCGACGCCGGCCTGCGGGGAAATGCGGTAGCGGCCGTAATGCGCGATGCCCTCCTGGTTGATAAAGCGGAACGCGGTCACGCCGAAGTAGGCTTCCCTGGCAAAACTGGAGGGGCTCGGCTTGGGCGTCTGCACATAGGCCAGAGCGGCGGGATGAGAGCCGAGGAAAGTCTCGATCGGACGCGGCGAGGGCTTCGACGGATCGCTCGCGGCCGCGGCGCGCAGGAACTCGAGGAACTCCTGACCGGTTCGAGTGGGGAAGCCGTCGGTGGAATGGGCAATGATGTCGGTGTGCACGTGATCGGCCAGGTGGAAACGGATCGCCACGCCGTGAGGGTTCGCATTCGGGTCATTGTCGGGGATGGAAGGAAGGCCGGTGCCATCGGAGAACCGGACCGTCACGGGCGTGGTACTGCGGGTGATGTGCGGTGCGCGGGTAAGAGACGCAGCTTCCGAAGAAGGGATAAACCTGCCGGTCAGCAGAGCACCTTTGGCGTGAGCCGGGCGAAAGCCGGGATGGAGGCCGAAGATGGCGTCGAATTGCTTGATTATGTCGTTGCCAAGCTCGACGAGTCTTTCATCCGAAGGTAGGGGCATGGTTCATCCTTTCAATTCTGATCATCGTATGGCGAAGGGACGTGGATCCAGGAAAAAGGTCATCGGCGTTCGGGAGACGGTATTGCTCTTCACTGAACGGGGAGATCCGCGCGGCGGCTCCATTCCTGGAAGGAGCCGTCGTAGAGGCGGGCATCGAGGCCCAGATAGCGGGCGGCGAAATAGAGGACGGTAGCCTGCTGACCGATGTGGCAGTAAGACACCGTGGTCTTCGGAGCGAACATGCCGCGGAGAACGGACTCGGGCTTGAGCTTGCCGTGTTCGTCGAAGACCGTGGGGTACGGGACGTTGCGGGCGCCGGGGATGTGGCCCGCACGGGGCATGTTTCCGGCGCTTGCGCCGGTGTAGAACTCGGGCGTGCGGGCGTCGAGGATCTGGATACTCTTGTCTTCCAGGTGGGCGTGGACCCAATCGGCGGTGACGACACGATCCGGGAAGGCGTGGGGAGTGAAGGTGCCGGATGCCGGCGGCGGAACGTCGGTACCGAGCGGCTTACCTTCGGATCGCCAGAGGGCCAGGCCGCCATCGAGGAGTGACGAGCGGCCGCCGAGGCCGAGATAATCGAGCGTGAACCAGACCCGCGTGGCGGACTGCACGGATTCATTGCCGGCGTAGACGATGACGTGAGAGCGGCTGCCGACGCCGAGACGGGCGAAGGCTGCTTCGAGTGCCGGGACGGGTGGCAACTGGAGGCGCAGTCCCTGGTCGTCGGTGATGGAGATGTCGGCCAGGGTGACGAGGCGGGCGCCGGGGACGTGGCCGGCATCGTAATCCTTCGGCGAACCAACGTGGAGGATGACGAGGGAAGGGTCGTGAAGGTTGGCGGCAAGCCAATCGGTAGAGACAAGCATGTTGGGGTGAGTGGATTGAGCCATGGCAAGCGAAGAGACGAGCACGAGGAGCAGAGACTTCATGTCATCGTATTATGGCGCGAGTCTTCGGCATGTGGGCAGGCCGGGATGGCCGAATCGCCATCGTGAGTATTATAATGATCCAATCGTGAGGGGGACCGGGGAAAATCCGAATGTGTTTTGGTTTGGACCCTTTCGACTCAATGTCGTCCAGCGGATCCTCTGTAGAGACGGCGAGTTGGTCGCTCTGCCGCCGAAAGCGGTCAATATTCTGATCGTCCTAGTGCAGAGCGCCGGCGAAGTGGTCAGCAGGGAGACTCTCTTCCACCTGGTCTGGCAGGACGCGTTCGTTGTCGAGTCAACCCTGAACAAACACATTTCGATTTTGCGGAAAGCTCTGGACGGCGGCCGCGGCCTTCCTTCCTGCATCGAGACCGTTTCAAAGCGCGGCTATCGATTGGTCGCGGCAGTCAGGGACCAGGCGGCGGCACCGGACTTGCGACCCCTGGAGAGGTGGACTTTCTTGCAACGCGTGGTGGCAGGCGTGATCTTGCTGGTTATTGCGTGCTTCTTATCCGCACCGAAACGGGTGGCCCGCCTTGATGCCGCCCAGCCCGAGGCGGACCGGCAATACCGCGCGGGCCGCTACCTGTGGAGCAAATTCGATCGCGCGGGGATGCTGAAGGCATTGCAACGGTTCCAGAAGGCCGCGGAATTGGATCCGTCGTCGGCGCAGGCACAGGCGGGAATGGCTTATACCTACGCGATGATGGCGCGATTGGCCGCGGGGAACCCGTCGGCAAACCTGGCGAGAGCGCGCAACGCCGCACAGCGCGCCCTTGCGCTAAATTCCGAGCTAGCGCTTCCGCACGCAAGCCTGGGGCTGGTTCAGGCGCTCGCCGATTTCGATTTTCGAGGAGCGGAACGGGAGTATCAGACCGCATTGAGACTCGATCGGGACAGCTTATCCGCCCTTCACGGTTATGCCTGTCTCCTATCCAACTGCGGCCGCTTCGCCGAAGCGCGCAAATTGATTCGTCGCCTCGAGGTTTTGGCTCCGGTCGCACCATGGACCGGTATTTCCTCGGCGAAGGTCGAATGGTACGAGCACCGGTTCGAACGTGCGGTCGCGATTCTTCGCGACGTACTGGAGCTTGAGCCCTCCAATTCGATCGCGAACTACTATATGGCGATGTCGCTTGGAATGCTCGGCCGGACGGAGGAGGCCCTAGGGTACTTGAAGCAGTCTCGCTTGAATCCATCGGTACTCACCACCTCCGAGGTGTGGCTGCGTGTGCGCAAGGGCGATCTCGGCCCAGTGAGGGCCTTGCTCAACGAGCGCCGAGTTCTACTGAACAGCGGGCGCGCCAAGCCCGCCCAGGTGCTGATGCCGGCCATTGACGCAGGCGACAAAGACCTCGCTCTGTGGTGTCTCGACGAAATGTGGAAAACGCGCGCGATTGAACTGGTTGAGCTTCGGTCGAGTCCGCGTTTCGATACCTTGCGGGACGACCCCAGATTCGAGGGCTTGGTCCTGCGAATCTGGCGCAACTAATTCGTCTTCTTTCGGTAAGGTTTCGGTAAGGACTCCCAACCCCGTCTGCCGGTACAAGTGAGACAGTGCGGTATTCACGCTTGGAGTGTCGGGCGTCAATCCAGTCAAAGGAGGAACGGCGATGGCCGAAAGTGACAAGGCGGGGCGGGAGATTCTTAGTTCCGCCGCCGATATAAAGAGGCTCGTTGGATATCTGCGGGCAAGTACCAGGACCGGATTTCTGAGTCTGTTCAAGTCGACGGAATTCGATGATGCGCTGGAGATTCCGGAGAATGAGGTCGTCAAGAAGATCGAACTCGCCTCCGAAGGCGGCGACCTGCCGAAGACGATTGTGTGGGTTCGCCGCTCGGCCAGGCTGTTGCGCACTCACCGGATCAGTGTCAGCCGGGAGGCGGAATTCGTGCAGGGGTCCCTGCTCGCGGAGTTCGCCGGCAGGGTAGCCGGGGGAGGACACGCACCAGCAGGAGGTGGAGCACAGATCGGTGTCGACCTATACGTGGCCAAGTCGGAGACCACCCTGACCTGCTGGGAGGACTGTACGCAGTACATCTCTTCCTGCCTGACCAGCGGGTAGACTCCACGACGGGGAGGTTCCAAACCCAAAATGTTCACGGCCCGGCAAGCCCTGCTCTACCTGATGGAGGAAGGATTGCTGTCGACCCGCTCGGCCATCAGGGGCGACATTCGGGTCGTTCGCTCCTCCCGAAGGCATCAGAATTTCCGGGTTACGAGGGACGGCAGGGAGGCCTTCTTTCTCAAGCAGGGCGCCGGGCAGCGGAGTTTCGGCAGCGTTGGCCATGAAGCAGCAATGCTTTGGGCGCTGCATGAAAACGTCGCCTGCCGCGCTGTGGCCGGGAATCTGCCGCAGTTCTATCGATACTCGGTTCGCCCGGATATGCTTACGACCGAGCTATTACCGGACGCCGAGGACTTGCGGACGTCCTTTTCGCGGCGAGGCAGAGTTTCGACGACCCAAGCCGAGGCGTTGGGACGGGCAGTGGCCGCGCTCCATTCGTTACCCTCCGAAGTTCTGGTTTGCTCCCAATTTCCGAGGGGAGCGGTTCATCCGCCTCCCTGGGCGCTGAGCCTTGCGCTTCCTCGTCTGGGGGCACTCGCGGAGATGAGCCGCGCGGGCCGGGACCTCGTTCGAATTGTCCAGAAATACGGAGAGTTCGAACGCGCGTTCGAGCGGCTGCGGAGGGATTGGCGCACCGACGCGGTGATTCACTACGACCTGAAATGGGACAACCTTATCGTTGTCAAAGGACGGAGAACCAGCGTCGACCGTCTCATTCTTATCGATTGGGAACTCGCCGGCGCCGGCGACAGGCGTTGGGACGTTGGAGGCATTCTGCATGAGTTCCTGGCCGGTTGGCTGACTTCTCTGCCGGTCACTGAAGATGGACCGCGCATCGTATCCCTTCACCTGGAAGGGCGCCCAATTTCCGCCATGCGGCCCGCAATCCGGCGGTTTTGGAACACGTATTCGGCGCGCATGGAATGGAACGACGCGACGGCCGCGGAGTTTCTGGAGGAATCGGTTCGATTCGCGGCGGTCCGGCTGGTTCAGACGTCCTTCGAGCTGTCGCAAAATACCGGCGATCTTCCGGGCGCGGTGGTGTACTTCCTCCAATGCGGCCTCAACATGCTGGCGAGGCCGGAGCGCGCGGCAACGGATCTCTTCGGGCTCGGCCCGGGTGGAACCGCTGCGTGAACCCATACACGGAGCAGGTGCGATCCGCGGTTCAAGCGGCACGGATCTATCCTCCCGCCGCTTATTCCTGGTTCGAAGAGCGCGTGCAGGTCTTGCCCTCCCGTCTTTGCCGTAGCCTGCCCGCGGAAGTTGCGGAGGCATATCTCGTGGTAGCCCTGCAGCGCCGCCTCTACCGGGATTTCTACTGCTGCGGCTCCGCAGCGCGGCGGCGGAAGAAGTTGTTACCGCCGGTGGATGGGAGAACGCCGTTCATCGAACAGCTTTCCGCAGCCAACCAGGGGCAAGGAGTGTGGCAGGACCACTGGGAGCCGCTCCACGACACTGGCGGGGACTGCGTCGTGGCGCGAAACGGGATCGCGGTTCGAGCGCCGCGCCTCAACGTGGCTCGATCCGGGGCGGATGGAGCACGAACTGTGAGGGTCAAGCTCCCGAAGGAGTTCCTGCGCCTGTCTCCGGGGTTTTATGTAGCGGTGGGAGACCACGACTTTGCGGAAAATGCGGAGGCTCGCCTGTGGCGATTCTATTGGCACCTGGGCCCGCACGGTGCGCTCCAGTTCGTTCGCACGTCGACGGCGCTGCTGAACCGCGAAGGCATCCCATTTCGGGCGAAAGTGGTCGCAGATCCCAGCCACTACGGACGGCACGATTCCGCCGTGCTCTACCTCGATTCCGGCGAGGACTGCAATTTGCTGGAGGCCCTGCTCGCGGAACTGTATCGGCTGTTGGAGCCGCTGCTTGAGCCGGGGATCCCGGCATTGACCAAAGCGCTGGCGCCCGGAGTCGGATGGGCGGAACAACCGGGATCGGGAGACAGCTTCGGCTGGCATCGATGCGGGCTGATCGCACAAGGTTTGTTTCAGGGTCACCGCGATTCGTCACGTTCTCCGGAGGCTGCGCTGGCGGCCGTAGAGCGGAGGTTCCTCGAGGAAGACGTGAGCCTCGAAGCGCCGTACCTTCGCGGGCGCTCCAGCCGAAACCCGGAATTTGCGAGCGCATTCGCGAAGAAGGCCGGCAGGACACGAAAGGCAGCCTCGCCGGCGTCAGGCCGGAGATCCGGTTTCGAACAGTTAGCGAGGCGGATCGCGGGAGCGATTTGCGCGGAAGCGATTTGGCAGCGGGATCGCTGCGTCTGGCTGGGAGCTGAGCCCATCGACATTCGCGCGCCTGAGGGTGACGCGGGAATTCAGTACCGCACCCTGGGGCCGGAGGTGTACGACGGCACCGCTGGCGTAGCACTGTTTCTGGCAGAATGCTTCCGGATTACGGGCGACAAGGAGGCACAGCGAACCGCAGCTGGCGCGATGAACCAATCGCTTGCACGTTTGGAACTCCTCCCTCCCCCTGCCGCCGCGGGTTCTATTCCGGCTGGCTGGGTATCGCGCTGGTTTCCGCCTGGGTCGGCAAGCGGCTCGAGGAACCACGGTTTCTGCGGCAGGCCGCGGATCTCGCAAGACGCTCGGTTGAAGAACGCGGGGACGGGACAGCCTACGATCTGATGTCCGGCATGGCGGGCGGAGTGATGGCCATACTGGGACTGGCGCCTCTTCTGCCGGAGAGCTGTGAACTAACCAGATTCGCGATGCGCCTGGGGGACGAGCTGATCGAGCAGGCCGAACGGGACCAGCGTGGCTGGTCGTGGCGCGGTTCCGGCAGGACGACTCACCGCGCGAATCTGACCGGGTTGGCCCATGGGGCGGCTGGAGCCGGGATAGCCCTGGTAGAGTTGTTCGCCGCCACCGGCGATCAGCGGTACGCCGAGGCCGCTCAAAAGGCCTTTGATTACGAAGCTTCCGTTTACAACCCGCTCGAGTCCAACTGGCCGGACTTTCGGCGGCTGCCCGGAAACGGCCGGCGGCGCCCGGGGTACATGACCGCATGGTGTCATGGCGCCGCGGGTATCGCGCTGAGCCGAGCCCGAGCCTGGAAAGTTCTCGGCAGCCGGCCGCTGCACCTGGAAGCCTGCACCGCGCTCGAAACCACCCGGAAGACGACGCGGCGCTGGCTGAAGGCAGGCATGCCGGATTACTCTCTGTGCCACGGGCTCTGCGGCAACGCCGAGATCTTGACGCTGGCGAGCCGGCTCCTGGGAGAAGACGACCATCGGGATGGAGACTTGGCAGAAGCAGTTGCCCTCACCGGAATGCGGCTGTACTCCGGGAAGGGAGGACACTGGCCTTGCGGAACAGGAAGCGACGAGACGCCGGGCTTGATGCTCGGCCTGGCGGGAATTGGGCTGTTCTACCTGCGGCTGGCCGATCCAACCAGCGTTTCGGCGCTGATGCCCTGTTCGTGGGCAGGCCGGGAGGCCTACCCTACTGAGATCGCGGCGATTTCGTAGTCGAGGATGCGCGGGATCGTGAACTCGATCCTATCGGAAACCAGGCGGAAAGGGACAGGGGTTTCGGCGCGGAGGAGTTCGAGGCGCCTCACGCGGGTTCCCGGAGGAAGTTGCATCCGCACCTTCTGCGGGCCGATGGGGTAGAAATCGCGGATCCAGCCGCGGTGCATGGCGGGGTTGGTGTAGTTCAGAGCGTGGACGGCGAAGCCCGGGGCGGTCTCCCAGGCGAACGCCTCGATGACGCCCTCGCCTTCGACGGTCACCGGGGGATTGGCGCCCGCGACCCAGCGGATGGCGTTCTGCAGAAGGCGTGCGAGATCCGTGTGGCCGGAGCGCCACATGGTGCGCTCGATGTCGCCGGGGAACCAGACGAGACGGCTCTTGCCCTTTTCACGAATGACGACCGCGGGTTCGTGGGTGTGCGGCTCGAGCGGGTAAGAGAGTTCGGGAGGATAAGCGACGAAACCGGGAACGACCGATAGCACCGGGGCGTCGACCGGGGCGAGCGGCACGCGGTTCTCGGCGCCGGGGATCCAGTGAGTGTTGGAGAAGCCGTTCAAAATGGGGTGCGGCTTCTCGATCCTGGCGAGGTAGGCGTTGCCGTTGGTGCCGATGATCTCGCCGGCCTTGCGGATGCCGAAGACATCGGCGAGGCCGAACTCGGAGCGGCGCCGGTTGCGCTCGTCGTAGAGGCTGGTTTCGAAAGTGGCGAGCAGCGATCCGCCGGATTCCACATAGGCGGCCAGTTGGCGGCACTGTTGGTCGCTCAGGAGCGCGGTGTTGGGCAGAAGCAGGGCGGAGTATTTGCGAAGGCGCTCGGGCGAGAGCTTGTCTTCGTGGACGAAGTCGAAGAAGAAACGGCCTTCGAGGAGGGCGTAATAGAGGCCGTCCATGTACTGCGGCATCCCGGCGCCGCGCGGAGGCTTGTAGAAGAGGTGGGTGCGCTGGCCCATCACGACCCCGATGTTGGCGATCGAGCGCCGGTTCACGAAGTGGGCGTCGTGTTTGGCCATCCAGTTGAAATACCGGTGGGCCGGCTCGAGCCAGCGGCGATCTTCGCCCATGCCGTCTTCGCCGCCGATGATGTGGTGATAGGGCACCATGCCGGAGGCGAGGGTCTCGTCGAACCACATCTGTTCTTCCTGGGGCGACTTATAGACGTTACGCCACCGCGGTGTGCCGGTGGACCAGGCGGCGGTGACGTTGGTGGACATTTTGCCTTCCTGGACGGCGTTGCAGACACGACCCTGCAGGGTGCAGCCCCAGATGGGCGTGCCGTCTCCGCCGCGGCCCTGGTTATCGCACTGGAACCACTCGCAGAGTTCGCCGAGGCGCACCAGATCGACGGTGCAGCGGATGCCGCCGCCGAGATTGGCGAAGTAGAAATTCGACGCCTTCTTTTCCTTGGCGATGGAGTCGTAGAGTTTCCAGAGATAGACGGTGCGTTCGTTGAAGCGGTCCCAGTAGTCGGGGGTCCCGGAGGCCGGGAGGTTCCGGCATTGGGCGCAGTGGCAGACGGGCATGGCGCCGAGCGGGGGCCAGGCGTTGGTGAACAGGCCGTCGACGTCGTAGAGCCCGTTGACTTCACGCATGATGGCCGGCACGTAGTCGGTCATATAGGTGGAGAACATGCAGGTGCGGAAGAGGCGGGGATCTTCGGTGTGATGGCGCGGGTTGCCCTGCTCATCGCGCTGGAACCATTCGGGGTGGGCCTGGAGGGCGTCTTCCCAGTTGAGGTCGGGGCTCATGCGGGCGATGACGTGAAGACCGCGCTTCTTGGCGGCGGCGCAGCAATCGCCGAAGAAATCGCGGTCGCCGAGGTATTTGCCTTTGCGGTGGAAGGGGACGCGGCTCTGGTAGAAGGCCAGGATGCCGGTGACGCTGACGAGGACGGCATCGACTTTGAGGCTGGCCCAGTAATCGGCCCACTCCTCGACGTCGAGCGCGACGGGGTCGTGCTCCGTCATGTTGGTCTGGCCGACGCGGCGGATTTTGCGCTGCCAGGGGGTGCCGGAGTCGGCGGCGAACAAGGAGGCCGCGGCGGCTGCGGCTGGCAACACGATGAGTTCCCGGCGGTTAATAGGCACATCTGTCTCCGGAAACGAGTTTAGCGAATCGATGTCATATAATGAGGCGGGTAATTTGGGGATTTCGTAGCCTGTCCCCGAATAAGGAAGGCGGTGTGGAGATGAGAGCTTGGATTGGAGCGGCGGTTGCCGCTGGAGTGGCGTGCTGTGCCATTGGCGCGGTCGTGGCGCAGGGGCCGCCGCAGGCGGCTAATGACGGCAAGCTGAGGGTCATCATCTTTGGCGCGCACCCGGACGATGCCGAGTATCGCGGGGCAGGCGTGGCGATGAAGTGGGCAAAGATGGGGGCCCACGTAAAGCTCGTGTCGGCAACCAATGGCGACATCGGCCACTGGCAAATGGCGGGCGGGCCGCTGGCGCTGCGGCGAAAGGCGGAGGTAACCGAGGTGGACCGCCAACTGGGTGCGGCGACCGAGGTGCTGGACATCCATGATGGGGAGATTCTGCCGACCCTCGAAAACCGGCGCATGATCACCCGGCTGATCCGCGAGTGGGACGCGGATATCGTGATTACGAACCGGCCCAACGACTATCATCCCGACCACCGGTACACTTCGATCCTGGTGCAGGACTCGGCGTACATGGTGACCGTGCCTTTCTTCTGCCCGGACACGCCGGCGCTCAAGAAGAACCCGGTGTTCCTTTATGCTCCCGACCGCTTCCAGAAGCCGAACCCGTTCCATGCGGATGTGGCGGTGGGGATCGACGACGTGATCGAGCCGACACTCGACGCGCTGCTGGTGATGAAGTCGCAGATCCAGGAAGGTGGCGCAAACGGGTACGCGGGGCTGTATCCGGACGATGCGGCGGGGCGGCAGCGGCGCGACGCGCAGGTGCGCAAGGAACTGGCGCAACGCTATGCCGGTTATGCGAACCGGTATCGCGACGCGCTGGTGAAGTTCTACGGCGAAGACAAGGGGAGCAAGATCCGCTACGCGCAGGCGTTCGAAGTGTGCGAGTACGGCCGGCAGCCGTCGCAGGAGGAATTGAAGCAGATGTTCCCGTTTTAGGGGCTTCCGCTCTCCCTATTGCCGGGCGACCGGCCGCTGATCGAGGCCCAGTACTCCCGCGATCACCTGGTTGAGTGACGCGGGAATCGTGAGGGCGCCCTCGTAGTACAGGTAGGTTCGCCCGCCGATCTCGCAGCAGCGAAGTTGGACGGCGAAAGCGGCTTCCATCTGAGCCACGGTCCCGGATACCTTGACGCTGCGCTTTGCCGCGCTGGACTCGGTGACGTTCAGGCCGTGGGACGCGGCGAAATCGGCTACGCGCTTCAGGTCTTCGGAATCTGCCCCCAGCACGGCGGCTGCTTCTTCGCGGGAGAGTGCCGGTTCTTCCCCTCTCAGGATCCTTTCGATCCGCTGCTGGATCCCGGCGGACGGACGCCCCCTGACGAGGATGGTCGCATCCAGGATCTGCGAAGGCGGAGGATCGGGACAACTCGGGAGGCCGGCCGTATGGTGGAGCCGGCTGGCCTCCAGTGGAACACGATCGGAGCTCAAGCGCCTCCGGCCGCCGCGGCCTGTCCCATGAGTGCCTTCGCCAGCGCTGTTCCATTCGGACTGCCGAGGCCGGTGCAGGCGTCCCAATCGGCCCCGGCGGCAAACTCTCCGTTGCTGCCGCTGGTGATGTCCCGGAAGGCCGAGCTTCCGATCTGGTAGATCGCCGGCTGCAGGAAACCGAGTGGTCGGCCCAGTTGCTGGTTGAGGAGAGCGATCAGGCCGGCCCATAGCGGAGCCACGGCGCTGGTGCCGCCGATGACCATGCTCTTGCCGTCCACGCGAACCAGGTAGCCGGTGACCGGGTCGGCATTCCCCGCGACATCCGGAACACCGCGTCCGGCGAAATTGGTTTCGGGCTGTGGCGGGACCCCGGCGCTGGCCTGGTAACTCGGAATCGGGAAGATCTTGCTGACGCCGCCTCCCGTGGCGCCCTCCTGGTTGGCAAGCTCGTTCCAAACCACTTCGCTCGTGATGGTCCCGTTGGAGGTATTGAGCCGCGTACCGCCGCAGGCCAGCACAGGCGGCAGGCAGGCGGGAAGGTCGACGTGCGCTTTATTGTCCGAGACGCCATCGGTCGATCCGTCATCGCCTGCGGCGGCGGTGACCGTGACCCCTACGGCGGCCGCATCGGTGACCGCCTGGAGCATGGCGTCGGCCGACTGCGGGGTCCAGGAATCCTCCGGCCCTCCCCAACTAATGGAAATCACGGAAGGCTTGTTCACGTTGTCGTGTATTGCCGTGGTGATCGCGTCGTGGAAGCCCTGGTCGGTGTTCGGCGCGAAGTATACGACGATGCGGGCGCCCGGCGCGACCGCACCTGCCACTTCGATATCCAGCATCACTTCGCCATCGGCATTCCGGTCAACGAGCGGCTGATTGACCCCGCCGTCTACCGAAACCGAGGTCACCACCGGAGGCGTGATCCCGAGGGACTTGAAGTAGGCAGTCAGATCCGAGGTTCGGTAACCTCCACCCAACTCGATGATGCCGATGGTCTGCCCGGCTCCGTTTACGCCCGTGGGGAAATTGTATAGTTGCGCTACCTGCACCGGTGTCAGCGAGCCCGGGGGTTGCGCCGCATGCATGCGCACATGCGGTTTGGCGACCGGACGGTTATCGAGACCGAGCACGGCGGTGAGCATAGGCCGCAAATTTTCGGGGACCATTACCGGGCCGGTGCGGCCCCGGTAGCGGCCGCGCGGCGAGTCGTAGTAGGTCAGTTTCGTGCCGAACGCCTCCTGCATATTTTCAGCGGTGCCTGAGAGCACGACACTGCGCCGGGCCTGGCTGCTGTCGCTAATGGTGAGGCCATACTCGTGGGCAAAAGCCTTCACGGCGGCGATATCGGCCGGGGCCGTTCCGTGCACCAGGCCATACTCCTCCCGGGAGTGATGGCTGACGGTTTGCGGGCCGGAATACGCAAACCCTTCGGGCGAGCCCGCGGGAACTCGGCGCCGGAGCACCAGGGTTGCATGGACCACTTCGCTATTCTCGACCGGGCGCGCGACGGAGGCGCCCGCCATCGGGTCCCGATGACTGCCGGCCAGCGCGATTCTCTTTTCAAAGGCCATGAACGTTCCTCTCCTTGTTGAACAGCTCGGAGTCCAAAGTAGAGCTATCCGATACGGAAATCAAGGCGGTTGCCACCCTGCTCCCAGGGCTAAGAGATTTTCGATACAGTTCGCGAGACGTCGGTCTGCCCGAGAAGCATCTCCGGAGGAAGATGCCGCGGATGGATTAGCGAATCCTCGTCCTTCGGCTCCATCACGAAATACCGGGTGATCCACTCCTGATTGAGCCTCGGATTCTCAGCTCGGCTTCGGGTGTCTTCATTCTGAACTACTTCATGGCTGCCCGCAGATCTTCGTACTGGTCGGTCGCGATCATGTCGACGCCCGCCGCCATCGCGGCCTTCCACCGCGCCTCCACGGCTTCCCGCGATCCGAAGTTATAGCTTTTGTCCCAGCCTTTGTTCTCTGCCGGTGTAAATCCGTCCAGCGTGTAGAACCGGATCCAATAGCCGAGTTGGTGCGCGTAATCCACCAGCGCCCGCAGCCGCCGGTCGTCCGCCGCGGTCCACGCTCCCGCCACCCGCTGCCCGCCTTCTTCCACTTCGTGCCACGAGTTATTCCACCAGCGCCGGTAATTCGTCGGCCGCTCCGGCAGCAGTTCCCGCGGCGGCAGGGTCGCCAACAAGTGCTCGTGCTCGGCCTTCGGTTCCGAAGGGATGTCCTTGGTGTGAGCCGAACCGAACAGCCGCAGCCTGGCTCCGACCGGCACCTCGTTATAGAAGACCTCCTCCTGCTCGTCCGGAACCTCGGTGAGCACCAGCAGCGGTTTGGGGTCGAATGGCGAAAGGTGGTGCGGATCGGAGGTCTTCACCGCGGTCGTGATCCAGCCCTGGTATTCGCCAAGAAGGTCCCAGACGGCATGCAGCAGGGGCGCCTGGTTGCTCTTGAAATCGAAGTGCACCACAATCAGCGGCCAGCGCGAGCGGTTGTTCTCCGCCAGCGCCTTCTCGACGATCGGCCGCACGCGCTCGAAGAAATAATCGCGCAGCGTCGGCTCCTTGCCGGTAGGCTCGTCGGAATGCGACACGACGATCCGCCCTTTGCCCGTGGCCGGATCCACGTACCAGGCGAGGTCCTGCTCGATCCCCACGGGAAACCCTGTGCCCAGCGCGCGGTCGATGCGGTCTTTCCATTCCCCCTTGTAGGGATAGCAGTTGTGCGCGTCCAGCAGCGGTTTGCCGTGATTCAGATAATTGAATTGCGCCCAGGCGGGAAGCGCCAGAAGCGCAAGAACGAGGAGCCTCATAAAGGCAGGATACCAGCGCCGGGTTTCGATAAGATGAGTGCATGAAAAAATTCGCAATCGTGTTTTGCGCTGTCATTCTGCTGGCCGCCTGCGTCTGGACCGCGGCCGGTCAGAGCGCCCCCGTGCCTGGTAAGGACGGTTGGATCAGCATGTTCGACGGCAAAACACTGAACGGGTGGAAGGCCAATGGAAACCCGGGGAGTTGGAAGGCCGTGGATGGCGCAATCGTCGGCGACGGCCCGGCGAGCCATCTTTTCTGGATGGAGCGCGAATGCGAGGACTGTGAGTTCCGCGCCGAAGTGAAGCTCAACCACAGCGGCAATTCCGGCATGTATTTCCGTACCGCGTTCGGCCCGGGCTTCCCCAAGGGCTACGAAGCGCAAGTGGAAAACACTTCGCCCGATCCGCAGAAGACCGGAAGCCTCTACGGCATCTGCAAGGTGACCGATCAGCTCATCCAGGACGACACCTGGTGGACCCAGGACATTACGGTGAAGGGCAACCACGTCGTGATCACGGTGAACGGCAAGACCGTTACCGACTGCGACGATCCCCAATCCCGCTACACCAAGGGCTACCTTGCGCTCCAGCAGCACAATGCCGGCAGCATCGTGATGTTCCGCAACCTGATGATGCGGCCGCTGCCGTAGGTCAATGCTTCTCGCCCTCGCGCCACCACACCGGCGTTTCGATGGTGTAGTAGCGGTATTCGTGCGAGGGCATGAGCACGCGCGCCAACATCCGGAGCACGTGCCCGGGCGCGCAGTCCGGGCGTATCGCCGCTACGGTGTAGCGGGCCGATGCGCCCGAGTGGTCGTAGCTGTCCCATGAATCCCCGGCCCGCAGGCTGAGGTCCACGCAGGCATCGTTGCTGAAGAGCTCGGCCGCACGCAGCCACTCGCCATCGGGAATCAGCACGGCAAAACTCTCCCCCGGCGCCGCGTGTCCGTCCCCGTTGCCCTGGCCGAAAGGCACGTCGTCCTGCCTGGTGGCGTGCTGCCAGACATGCGTGGTCGTGCCGTCGGCGATCTGAAAGACCTTGGCGGGTTCCGCCGGCGGGAAGAGAGGCACCTCGATCGGAAACCGGTTGCCGCCCTCCACTGCCTCCAGGCGAACGGCCTCGCGCGTGGGATCCGTCACCGTGACGGTCACCGGCAGCAGCACCGATTCTCCCGGATCCAAGCCGAAGATTCGGCTCGACGCGGGTTCCACTTTCACTCCCGCGTCGCCCGCCTCCCACTTCACCGTGGACGTGACCGACCGTGCGGCGCCCTTGTTCCAGAACTTCACCAGCAGCTTCACCGGGGCGCCCGCGGTGGCCCACGCAGCGCCGGCGACTTCATAGTCTCCGGCAGCGATGACCGCGCCGCTGCCGATGCCTACTGCCCAATCGTCGCCGTCCAGGTCGAAGTTGAGGCGGCCCTGCGCATCGGCGCGCCCGGCCGTGTGGCGCAGCTTGCCGTCCTTCACGTGCAGATACGTCACCGTGTGGACGCTCCCCGGCTTGTAGAGCCGCGCCGAAGCGATCGAGAGCTTCACGTTCGGAACCGTGGCGCCACCCGGGCACCACTCCCGCACGGAAGACCAGAACCCGTGGACGCCCGCGTTCCGCAAAATCGTGAAGCCCGGCTGCCGGCGGTCCGAACCGGCCTCCCAGCCCCACACTCCGAAGTTCGGATACGCATCCGCGTGGCTGAACAGAGCGGGCTTGGGCAGCGGATTCTGAAACGCGTGGAGATGAAAATCGAGGGTCTGCGGAATCGCGCTCGTGGCGTGTGCCAGGTCGAACGATGCCGATTCGTGCCAGGGCTTCGCGTACATCCAGAGAGCGTCCAACTGGCGATGGTAGAAAGCCAGGGCGTCGCCCGGGCCGGTCACCTGGCGCGTCCGCACGCCTTCGTAGTTCAGCGCAAAATCGGCCGGCATGAACCCGGTTTCCATCCCTTCGGGACCGATCGGCGCTTCCGGAACCACGTCGAACGCCGAGGCGCTCGACACCATCTCCGGAAACTTGCCCGCAATCCAGTACGCGAACAGGCCTCCCATCCCGAAGCCGGTCACCCCGCGATGATCGCGATCCGCCAGGGTGCGAAAGGTCTTGTCGGCGTGCTCCGCCAATTCCGGAAAATAGAGCGGGTAGCCGCCTGTCGTTTCCACCGGCCCGGCTTCGATCACGATCAGGTCGTGCGCGGCGACGTATTCGGAGATCTCCCGCTCGCGCTCGGCATTTTCCGCGTCGTATCCGTGGAACCAATAGACTACCGGGTAACGCCTGGCCGAGGAATCGTAAGCCGGAGGCAGAATGGCGCGGTACTCGCGCTCGCCATTCAGCGCCTGGCTCGAATGCGTTACTTCCCGCACAAACGGCGCCTGCTGCCACGCCCACGCTGCCGCGACAGCGAGGAGTCCCACCATGATCCGCACTCTTGACTGATATCATGAACTCGATGCGACTGGCGGTTGCAAGTGATCATGCGGGCTTCGCCCTCAAACAGAGAGTGGCCGAGGAGCTTCGCAAGATGGGCCACGAAGTTCTGGACCTCGGGACCAACTCTCCCGAGCCGGCCGACTACCCGGACTACGCGAAGGCCTCAGCCCTCGCCGTACTGGACGGCCGGGCCGAGCGGGCGGTCCTGATCTGCGGCAGCGGCGCCGGAGCGTGCGTCGCCGCCAACAAGTTCAAAGGCATCCGCGCGGCGACCTGCCACGACAGTTTTTCCGCACGGCAGTGCGTGGAAGACGACGACGTGAACATTCTCTGCCTCGGCTCGCGCGTCATCGGCGCCGAACTGGCGATGGACCTGGTGCGTGATTACCTGGCCGCCCGTTTCTCGGGCGCCGAGCGCCACCGCCGCCGCCTGGCCAAGGTCGCCGGCTTCGAAGAAGAGTTCGGCAAGTAGCTCAGAACTCTCCCAGCGCTTTGTAGAGCGCCACGGTTTGGCCGAGCACCGCGGTGTCCGCCGCCGCCAGGTCGCGCTCGAACTGGAACTGCTGCCGTCGCGCGTCGAGCACCGCCAGGAAATCGGAAAGGCCCCGCGTGTAGAGCTCCTGCGCCAGTTCCACGGCGCGTCTGGCCGCTCCAAGGCCCTTGTCGATCTCCGCCCGCTTCTGCTGCGAGCGGTCGCGAGCGATGTACGCATTTTCAGCTTCTTCGTACGCCGCCAGGATTTCCTGTTCGTAAGCGGTCCTCGCCGCGTCGAGCTGCGCGTTGCGCGCGGCGATTTGCGACCGGATCTTGCCCAACTGGAAGAGCGGTATCGTGATCCCCGGGCCCACCGAGAAGAAGTTGCCCGCGCCGAGCGTCAACCCGGCCACATCGCTCGACTGGCGGCCCGTCAGCCCCGTGATCACGAATTTCGGATAGAGGTCCGCGCGTGCCTCTCCCACGCGGGCATAGGCCGCCGCGATTTCGGCCTCCGCGCGGCGCACGTCGGGCCGGTCCCTCAGCACTTCGCCGGAGACCGCGCCCGGCGGCGGCGGAATCTGCAGGGCGGCGGCGTGCGCTTCGAGCCGGTCCTTCCAGGCTGGAGGCGGCTCGCCGAGCAGCACGCCGATCCGGTGGATTGCCAGGAGCCGCTGGGCGTCGAGATCCGGCACCGCGGCCTCGACCGAGGCGAGTTGCGCGGCCTGGCGCTCGACGTCCAGGTCGCTCGCCAATCCGGCATCGGCGCGCGCGCGGACCAGGTCCAGCATGTCGCGCTCCGAGGCCGCATCGGCCCGCACGATCGCGATCTGTTGCTCGGCGCCGCGCATCTCGATGTAGCTGCGGGCCACCGCCGCCCGCACGATCATCTGCATGTCGTGGACATTGAGGGCGGCCGCCCGGGCATCGGCATCGGCGGCTTTCAGGCCCTTGCGCCGGCCGCCGTACACATCGGCCTCCCATCGCATGCTGAAGCCGCTCGAGATCACCGAGGTCTCGAAAGCCGATATGAAGCTGCTGCCCGGCGTTGCGCGAACCACGCCCTGGTTGAAGCCGCCGCGCAGCCGGGTTGCCGACGTGGTGCTCTGGAACTCGGGGAGCAGCGCCGCCCGGCTGCCGGAGCGGGAGGCTTCGGTCTCCGCCAGCCGGGCGCCGGCCAGGCGGATGTCGAGGTTGGCCGCGGCCGCGCGTGCGAGCAGCTCATCGAGCAGCGGATCGCCGAACTGCTTCCACGGCGCATTGCCGCCATAGGCCGCGGCGGCAGCGAGAAAGAGCAGAGCAAAGCGTTTCATGAGAGGCCTCCTCATTTCGCATCGATCAGGACGTCCATCTGCTGTCCGGGCCGCACGGGCGCGCCCCGGTCAAGCGCATAGATCACCTGCAGCACGCGCGTATCGACCCGCTCGGCGCCGTCGCCCGTCAGGTTCTCCTTAGGGACCACGAAGGGCTCGAAACGCACGAACCGGAGTGCAAATTTGCGCTGGGTGTCACCGCGCACCATGGCCACCACCGCGGCGCCGGGCTTGACGCGCGGAGCGTCCCGTTCATCCACCTCGGCCCGGACGTGCAGTTGATCCACGCTGCCGAGCAGCATCAGCGGCTTCGCGAGCGGACCGGCAGAGGCATACTCGCCGAGGCGCACGTTGCACTGCAGGATCTCGCCCTCGATCGGCGCGGTCACGACCAGCCGTTCCAGATCGGCGCGGACGCGATCCACCTGGCTGGCGGCTTCGGCGACCTCGGCTTTGGCCACTTCGATATCCTTCGGCCACGCGCCTGCCTGGAGCAGGCGGAGCGAGGTGCGTTCTTCGTCGAGGCGAGCGGCCGCGCTCTCGACGGCGCGCCGCCGGCGCTCCAGATCTTCCCGGCGGATGGCACGCGGATCCCGGACGCTGGCCATCAGGTCGAACTGGACCTGCGCGTCGGAAAGCTGTGCCTCGGCTTCCTTCACGCGTGCCTGGGCCGGAGGAATCTCCTCGGGCCGCGGAGACGCTTCGAGACGGGCGAGCTTGCTGCGTGCCAGGTCCAGGTTCGATTGCCGCAGCGCCAGCTCCGCGCGCACATCGCGATCGTCGAGCGAGAACAGCCGCTGGCCCTTCCGCACGTGGTCGCCGGCCTGCACATACACGGCGGCGACCATCCCAGGGACAGGCAGGCTGACCGCGATGTTTTCGCTTGAGGCTTCCACCAGGCCGACCGCTCCCACCTTGTTCCGGAACGGCGCCGAAGGGGGCTGGACGTAGGGCTCGACCTTGCTTTCGACAGGACGTAGCCGGGCAACGCTGGCCACTGCAAAGGCGAGAGCAAGTGCGGCGAGGAGAGGGATTCCGTATTTCGTCAGCATCTGTCAGTTCCTTTCTGTGTTCACCACGCGGCCGTCGTTCATGTGAGCGATGCGGTCGCCGAATTGAAATACCCGGGCGTCGTGGGTCACCACGACCACGGCGCGGCCGGGACGAAGCGCCACCTTGCGGAGCAGTTCCATCACGGCGTGACCCGATTCGGCGTCGAGCGCGGCGGTCGGCTCGTCGCATACTACGAGCCGCGGATCGTGCACCAGGGCGCGGGCGATAGCCACACGCTGCTGCTGCCCGCCGGAGAGTTCGCTCGGCAGGGCGTGTACGCGGTGGCCCAGCCCGAGATCCTCGAGCAGGGCCACGGCCTTCTCCACGGCCGGCTTGCGCTTCATACCCGCCGCCAGCAGCGGCACGGCGGCGTTTTCGGCCGCGGTGAGGGCGGGCAGCAGGTTGTACTGCTGGAACACGAAGCCCAGGTTGCGGCGGCGGAAGAGCACCGCTTCGGAGCCGCGCAATCGATCGGCATCGGTACCAAGCACGTCGATGCGCCCGCCGCTTCTATTCAGCAGGCCGGCGATCACACACAGCAGAGTGGTCTTGCCGCAGCCGCTGGGGCCGGCGAGCAGCGTGATCTCGCCGTAGCGGGCTTCGAAATCGACGCCGCGCAGCACCTGGACGCGATTCTCTCCGGCGCCGAAATCCTTGGTCAGCTCGCGGCAGGAGACAGCGGTAGCTACAGGATCGTTCATGGTGTTCCTCCGAAGGTCAGCCGCGAAAGACGATGGCCGGTTCCAGCACCGCCACGCGGCGGATGCTGAGGATGCTGGCCAGGATGACGATGACGAGCACCGCCACCCCGACCCCGCCCATCACCTGCGGCAGCAGGTAGAAGCCGCGGAGGTCCAGGTTGTTCCTGGTGACCTCGAAGAACGCGGCAGTCATGGCGATGCCGATGCAGTAGCCGATCGCGCCTACGATGAAGGCCTGCAGCAGAATCATGCCGGTAATGCGCCAGGTGGTTACGCCGATGGCCTTCAGCGCGCCGAACTGCTTCAGGTTCTCGAGCACGAAGAGATAGAAGGTCTGACCCGCCACCACCGTGCCCACCACCAGCGCGATGGCCACGGTAATGCCGAAATTGATGGGGATGCCGGTATTGTGAATGTAATACCAGATGGTCTCCCATCCGAAGTCCGAACCGGTGAGGGCGCGGAGTCCGGTGGCGCGGGCGATGCGGCGCGCAGCTTCGGCATCGGTCAGGCCGGGACTCGGGCGGGCCACCACGAACGACATCAGGTTGCGCTCGCGGCCCACCAGGTTGACGGCGATCGAATACCGCGCGTAGGCCACGGGCAGGTTCACAAACGGCGCCGAGGAGTTGGCGATCCCCACAATGCGCACGATGCGATCGTTGATCTCGAGCTCCTTTCCCAGTGAGAGCGCCTGGCCGGGGAAGAAGAACTTGTAGCCGACCCGATCGAGGATGATGGAATCGGGCTGGTCGAGAGACGTGAAGCTTCCGAGCGCCATGCTGCGCGGCGCGCCTACGAGCGATGCATCGTCCAGGCCCATGACGATCACGGCGCGGAAACGGCCGTCGGTGTTGACCTTGGCGCGGGCGGTTCCTTTGAACAGCGGAACGGCCCACTTCACGCCGCGAACGCCGCGCACCCGGTAGAGGTCCTGGTCGGGCAGGGCCTTGACTTCGTCGAGGTACTGAGTCTTCGGATCCATGACCCAGATGGAAGCATCGTGGACGTCGGCGATCTGGCTGCGGGTGCGGTTCATGAGGCCGCAGAAGATGGAGGTCTGGTGCGACATCAGGAAGGTGGAGAAGGCGATGGCGAAGATCAGCCCGAGGTACTTCGCGCGATCTCCGGTCAGCATTTGCCAGGCGATGTAGTTCATACAGGAAAACCTAGTTCTATAAATGAACGCCGTTCAACGCAGGATGCAAAAAAAATCGTCATTTGCGGATCCCGCTGATCGCGATGTCGAGCACGCTATCGATCAGCCTCTGGTGTTCGATAAAGGGAAAGCCGGGCTTGGCAATGAGCAGCATGACGATTCCATGCATGGAGGCCCACAGCGACTGGGCGACCTCCTCCACGTCCGGGTTGCGGATCCTGCCGGCCTCCACCCCGGCTCGGACGGTCGACCGCAGGCAATCAAAGGAGCGCAACCCTGCGCGCATCACGCTCTCGGGCTTCGGACCCGCGCTCCCTCGGAGGCCGAATGTCAGCCAGTAGTGATGCGGGTGATCCAACCCGAACTCTATGTACTGGCGGCCGGCGCGGCGGAGGCGTTCGAGCGGATCGCCGGTGTCTGCGGCGATCGCCTCCATGCGCTTGTCGAGCCGGGCGAAGGTCTCTTCGCAGATGGCGTTGAGGATGGCGTCCTTTTCCCGGAAGTGCAGGTACAGGGTGCCGGGGGAACAGCCGACCGTCTCGGCGATGCGGCGCATGCTGACGCTGGCGTACCCTTCCTTGACGAACAGGTCGCGAGCGGCGGCGAGGATCTCGTCCCGCAGTTCCTGCCGCAACCTTTCTCTCCGCTTGGTGGTCATTTGCTGAACAGTGTTCATATTAAGGCCGGCGAGTTCGGAAGTCAAGCCCTTTACCGTCTATGCCAGTCGCAATACCTTCATGAAGGTGCACGTTTTACTCCGGCGTGACGTCATAGAATGTAAGAGTAAACGTATGTTTAATCGCAGAGCGCGCCGTCGAGGCTTTTCGCTGATCGAGCTGCTGATCGTGATCGCCATCATCCTGATCATCATCACGATCGCGGTACCGAAGTACAACCGGACCCAGATGTACATGCGGGAAACTGCCGCTGTAGCAGCGATACAGACCATCCACAAGATGGAGGTGCAATACCAGTCGCAATACGGCCGTTATGCCACCTCGCTCGCCGAACTCGGCCCACCCGCCAGCGGCGCCCCGAGCCCTAACGCCGCGGACTTGATCGGCAGCGACCTGTCGAACGGCGAGAAGCAGGGGTACAAGTTCACGCTGACCGGTACGCCGGGCGGCTATGTGATCAACGCGAACCCCATTTCGTACGGCAGCAGCGGAAGCAAGACCTTCTATTCGGACCAGAGCATGGTAATCCGGGAGAACTACGGCCCGGAACCGGCCACGGCCAATAGCAAAGAGATGCGGTAGGCGCCGGGGTCCGCGCTCCCTCACAGTCACGGCTCTGTGAGACAATCGGGTTTCTAAATCCAGTTGGAAGGAGCTTGTCTTGCGAAAGAAGATCACGGTTGTGGGCGCCGGCAATGTAGGCGCCAATTGCGCAGTGCGGATTGCCGATAAAGAACTCGCCGACGTCGTTCTGGTGGACGTGGTGGAAGGCGTTCCGCAGGGGAAAGGGCTCGATATCCTTCAGTCCGGCCCGGTGCAGGGCTACGACGTGATGGTAACGGGTGCCAACGACTACGAACCGACAGCCAATTCCGATATCGCCATCATCACCGCCGGTTTTCCGCGCAAGCCCGGAATGAGCCGCGACGATCTTCTGATGGCCAATTACGAAGTAGTCCGCACAGCCACAGAGCAGGTCGCCAGGTACTCGCCCAACTGCATCATCATCATGGTGACGAATCCGCTCGACGCCATGGCGCAGACGGCTTTCTGGGTTTCGAAATTCAGCAAGAACCGCGTGGTCGGGATGGCGGGCGTGCTCGACAGCGCGCGCTTCCGCACGTTCATCGCGGAGGCGCTGAAAGTCTCGGTCGAGAATGTGACAGGCGTAGTGATGGGCGGCCACGGCGATACGATGGTCCCACTGGTCCGGCTCACCAACGTGTCCGGAATCCCGCTCACCGAATTGATGGACCAGCCGGTGATCGATAAGATTGTCGACCGCACCCGCAATGGCGGCGCCGAGATCGTGAAGTACCTGAAGACGGGGAGCGCCTATTATGCCCCTTCGGCCGCCGCGGTCGAGATGGCGGAGTCGATCCTCAAGGACAAGAAGAAGGTCCTGCCATGCGCCGCCTACCTCGAAGGCGAGTACGGCATCAACGGCCTCTTCGTAGGCGTTCCGGTGAAACTGGGCGCGCGCGGCATCGAGCAGATCTATCAGATTCAACTGACTTCGACAGAGCAGGCCATGCTGAAGAAGAGCGCCGACGCGGTGCAGGAACTGGTCAACGTTCTCAAGAGCAAGCAGTAGCTTTCAATCCGACACGACGGGCCCGTCGCCTCTCGATAGCTCCTGCACGATCTGCTCGCGGCGGGCCGTCGCCGTGTGGACCGCGGATTCCGTCGCCATCCGGTACAGCCCGCCCCCCAGAACGGCAGCCAGCGATAGTACGGCGTAGAAGGCGATCTGGCTATGCAATGCGTAGCGAGCCAGGTAGGCCAGGAACACGGGCAGGAGCGCGGCCGGATAGAGCAGGAACACCAGGCCCTGGAAGCGGCTGGAGGCCCCGCCCTGCGAAACGCGCTCCGGATTCAAAGCCCGCGGATAGTTCACGGAGCTCAGATTTCCCATCGCCAGCATATAGAGCGAGCAAATGCCGATCACCAGCAGGGTTTCGAGCACATTCCCCAAACTGCGATTCAGCCGCAGCAGTAGCGTGAGGACGGCGAGAATCAGGACCTCCAGGTAGATGAAGAACAGGGCGGCCAAATTCTTGCCCGCCAGGACGGTCGAGATCGGCTGCGGCGCGGCAAAGTAAAAAGCCGCCGCGGAGCGGTCGAATCCGAAGCAGTTCCAGTAGGAGACCTGCCCCATCAGCGTCAACGCATACACGCACACGATGATCAGGAAGTACTGAGGCTCCGTGGAAGGGCGCACCGGCCCGCGGGTGACCATCACCGGGAACCACACCAGGAGGCCGAAGGTGAACCCCATGACGAAGACCATGCGGAAGCGCGGCGTACGCGCGAGCGACCGCAGTTCCTTCTCGACAATTCCCGCGAGCGGGTCGGGCAAAATCAGAGCCGGAAAGCGATAGAAGCGCTCCACAATCGAGGTACGCTCCGGCAGCGGGCCGGACGGAGTGGCCTGCGCCGCGGCGGCATCGTATCGCAGGCCTCGCTCGAATTGCGCCCGTCCGAACCAGAAGGCCGCGAGCGTCCAGCCGCAGAGGGAGAGCATGGCTGCCGGCACGGAGAACCCCATGGCGCCGTGGGCTGCCGCATTCCATGGGAACGCGGTGGTGCGCACCAGGGCCCCGAACCCGCCGAGGGACTTGGGCGCCAGACCCGCCGAGATCAGAAAGCGCGGCAGCACCCAGAGCATGGCGACCAAGATGGCCAGCAGTTCCCGGACCTTGCGCCGCGAGAGCAGGCGCTGCAGGACGCTGCGCATCCCGGATGCCAGCAGCAGGTTGAACAGCACGAACAGCAGGACCGCTGGGATCAGGTGCGGTGCGGCAAACAGGCCGCCGGCCTCGGGGTTGGCGAGCAGCCCGAGGGTTCCCGCCGTCACCACCAGGACCACCTCCATGGCGGTCGTGAGCCGCAGCAGCACCTCGACGACGAAGAGCTGCCCGTGGGGAATCGGATAGGCCAACAGCTTGCGCATATCCAGGGCAGACCCCATGCTGGCCGAAATCACCGGCACGAGCTGCCAGTAAGCGCAGACGCCCAGGAACGCCACCGGGAGCCACTGACGGAGCTCGGCGGCGGGAAAGGTCGCCGCGGCCAGTCCCAGGATGGCGGAGATCCCGGCCCACAGGCCGTACCAGATCACCGCGGTGACGATGCTGAAGACGGTGCCGCGGCCACCAAAACGCATGCTCAGCAACTGCGCCCGCAGGATCGCCGTGATCATAGCCAGTCGAGCCGCTCCATCTGGTTTTCGGCGCCGACGATCCGCACGAAGGCATCTTCCAGCGATTCGCCGCCGGCGCGCAAATCCTCGAGCGTGCCGCAGTTGACGATTCTGCCTTCATGGATGATGGCGACGCGGTCGCACAGCCGCTCCACCACCTCCAACACATGGCTGGTGAGGAAGATCGTGGCGCCGCGGCGCACCTGGTCGATGAGGATGTCCTTCATCAGCCGGGCGCCCACGGCGTCGACTCCTTCGAACGGCTCATCCATCAGAAACAACTCCGGGTGGTGAATCAGCGACGCCGCCATGGCCACCCGCTTGCGCATCCCCTTGGAGTACTCGCCGATGATCTTGCGATCCAACTGCAGTTGGAACAGGTCGAGCAGCCCGCGGGCGCGTTCGATGGCGGTGGCGCGCGGCAGTCCGTACATGCGCCCGACGAACTCCAGAAACTCCGCGCCGGTCAGCCGGTCGAACAGAAGCGACTCGTCGGGCACCAGGCCGATGCGCCGCTTGATTTCCAGCTCCTGCGCGGCCAGCGCGAATCCCAAAATCTCGATGGAGCCGCTGTCAGGGGGAATCAACCCGGTGAGCATCCGGATGGTAGTGGACTTTCCCGCACCATTCGGCCCCAAGAACCCGAAAAACGAACCGCGCGGCACTTCCAGGTTTAACCCATCCACCGCAGGCTTGGAACCATAGGACTTCCTCAGGTCGCGAACCAGGATGGCGGGTGTGGACACTGTCTACAGTGTAGCCGTCCGGACACTTAACTCGCCCGAGCCCCATTGATCCGGGCTCGCGACTTAGGATAAAAATAGGCGAGGTGAATTATGATCAGCGGAAAACTGGTTCACCTGATCGAGACCCACTGGGATGAAGTGATTACGCGGGTCATTGGACAGATCCATCGGGAGCCCCAGATGACCCACATGCGCGGGCTGGTCGAAGGCGAATTGCGCGAGTGGAGTCAGGGTCTGCTGCAAAACCTGGGCCACTGGCTCTCCGCCGGGAACGAAGCGGAACTGGCCCACAAATACGAGCACTATGGCGCGCAACGGTTCGAGCAGGACGTGCCCCTGCACGAAGCGGTGCGCGCCCAGTGTATTCTCCGCGAGAAAATGCTGGATTTCGTGGAAGACCACATGTTTTCCAAGGCCAGCATGGATATGTACAACCTCGAGTTGTATGAGAAGGAGGAACTGGAGCGGCGGTTGGGCCGCTTCTTCGACGTCCTCACGATTCACTTCGTACACGGTTACGAACGCGCTCTGCGCAAATCCGCCCTCGCCCGAGCCTGATTACTCGTTGGTGGGGTCGATATCGGTCGGTATGGCCTTCAGCCCGTCGATGGCGTGCTGCATGCCGGGGCGCACTACCGCCAGTGTGTCCAGCATCTTCTTTGCGCCGGCGTAATCGCCGGTAGCTTCGAGAGTGAGCAGGTCGTGAGCGAGGTCGCGGACCGCTCCCTTGATCTTCGAGAAATCCACCGAGTACGTACCGTCCGGATTCGCCACGAACGCGCCTTTATCCGACAGGTAATTGAACTGCAGCGCCATACCTTTGCCGTGCGCCTCGGTCAGGCCGAAACGCAGCGAGCGGAATGCGGACGCCAGGAACGTGGAGTACAACTCGTGCTCGGCCTTCGGGCTGTGCGCCATCCCGTGGTCGAAGAGGTACTGCAGCATGAACAGGCCGGTGACATCGGCCTTGGCCTCTTCGATCGCGCTGTATAGCTCCTTCATCTCCTGCCGCGGGGTGGTGGCGCGGCCGTTCACCTCGATCTGGTGCGGCCCGATGCCATGGCTCATCTCGTGCGCGAGGATGTGCATGAAGAAGTAGTCGAAGCTGAGGTCCCCCTGTGCCGGCTTCGCCAGAACGCGCGCCGCGATGGGCTTGAGAATGGTATTGAACTTCGCCTCCTGGATATTCTTCAGCATGACGCGCTTGGAGCCCTTCTCATGCACCACGCGCTCGTCGTTCGGCAGGTTGAAGGCGGCGGTGCGGACGCCGTGCGCGCCGTCTCCGGCGGCATAGACCTCGTTGACGACGCGGATGGGCGCGGCCGCGCCGAGTTTCGGGTTGCGGTATTTCGGATCGATGGGGAGGTTGTTTTCGACGTCCTGCAGGCGAGTGGCAAAGATCTTCAGCCGGTTGGTCTCCTGGTCGTCGCGAATCGTAATGTACGCCTCGAACGCGGCTTTGTAGCCGAACAGTTCATCGTTATAGGTTTCGTAGGGGCCGATGGTAATGTCGAGCGGAGCGTCCAGGTCCATCCAGGCGATGTCGCTCGCGTAGTAATCGTTCGAATGAAACGCATCGGCGCGCAGCGTCAGGAACTTTTTGAGAGAGGCGTTATCGGTGAGCGAGGCCGCTTCGCGGAGCAGTCCCGCGGCCTTCTCGAGGTCCGCCGCGTAGGCCTGGCTGTAAGGCACCATGGTGAGCCCGCCCTTCGCGTCGCGGCGGATCACGGTGAAGAAGCCTTCCGCCTGCTGCCGCTCGGCAGGAGAGAGCTTCTTCGACCACGCTTCGAACTCCTCGCGCGTCATGTTCTCCGGATAGAAATTCGCGCCGAGGGGCTTGCGCTCGGGCACACCCGGGATGAACGCGGTGTGGCCGTCGAGGTCCGACCAGGGCCCCTTGTTCAGCCAGAAGTAGTGCAGCCGCGCCTTGCCGAGAGGGGTCGTGTCCTTCTGCAGCGAGGCATAGAGAGCGCGGTCGCCGCTCCAGAGTTGATCCATGAAGACGAAGTTGAGGATCTTGGCGGCGTCCACCAGCTTGGCGAGGGCCTTGCGGTCGCCCGCGGAGAGGCCGGACTCATCGTGTTTCAGCTTCACGGGCGCGAAGCGCGCGTTCATTTGTTGGAGTTGGGCGAGGTCGGGCATAGCAACGGCGGCAGCCAGCAAAACCAGAAAGGCTTTCACCCTTCGATGTTAGCTGAGGACGAAGAAATTCGGGAAAAGGGCGGCCGGGTTGTCTTCCGGCACAGATTCGATAGAATCGTCCTGGGCTGTGAGCCCCATGCACTTACCCATTCCTTACGATTTACCCTACGGCAAGACGCACCTCTCTGCGTGCATTCCCGGCGACCGGCTGGTTCCGCACGAGGTCGATCCCGCGGACGAGACGCGCGCCGTCGAGGATGCGCTGAATCACCCCATCGGAACCGCCCCCCTCCGCGAAATCGTGACCCCGGGCGAGCGCGTGGCAATCGTGGTCAATGACATCACGCGCCTCACGCGCACCGACCTGATCCTGCCGCCGCTCATCGGCACGTTGAACTCCGCGGGCGTCCCTGACCGCGACATCTTCATCGTGTTCGCGCTCGGCATCCACCGGCCACAGACGAACGCTGAGCGCAAGCTGATTCTGGGCGACGAGATGTATTCCCGCATCCGCTCGTTCGACCACATCTCCACCGACGACGCCGGCCTGGTGGAAATCGGCACCACGAGCTTCGGGAATCGCGTCGAGATCAATCGCGAGGTTTGGGAAGCTGACCGCATCGTTCTCACCGGCGAGATCATTTACCATCTCATCGCCGGATACTCGGGCGGGCGGAAGAGCCTCGTCCCCGGTGTCGCCGGCTTTCGAACCACCACGTTCAATCACCGCATGATCTTCGACCCCAACTGCCGGTCGGGGAAACTGGACGGCAACCCGGCGCACGAGGACCTGCTGGAAGCTTGCCGCATGGCCGAACCCGACTTCATCGTGAACGTGGTGCTCAGCCCCGGCGGCAAACTGGTCCGGGTAGTCGCCGGGCATTATGACCTCGCGCACCGCGAAGGATGCCGCACCGTGGATCAGATGCTGCGGGTGCCGGTCGCTGCTCCTTACGACGTGGTGATCGCTTCGGCGGGCGGCTTCCCGCTGGATATCGATCTGCGGCAGGCTCACAAGGGACTCGAAAATGCGTGCCGGGCGCTGCGCCCGGGCGGATCGATCCTGTTTTATGCGGAGTGCCCCGGCGGCGCCGGCAACCAATCCTTTGAGGACTACGTCCGGCGCTACCGCGACGATTTCGAAATGCGCGAGGCGTTGTCGCGCGAATTCGTGGTGGGCGGCCACAAAGCTTTTTGGGTGGCGCGGCTCGGCCGCTTATATAATGTGCATCTGGTGTCCTGCCTGGATCCCGACTTCGTGCGCTGCTGTCATTTCATCCCGGTCTCTCCCGCGGATCATGAAGCGGCATTACCGGCCCTGCTGCGGCAGGCCGGACCGGACGCCCGCGTGGCCGTGATCCCGTATTCCGGGTTCACTCTGCCCGCGATCGAAATCTCACAGGAGACCTTATGACCACATCGACGGCATTGCAGCAGTCCTATCGCGATTACGTGGGAGGGGAATGGGTCGACAGCGCTGAGCACGAAATCGTGCGGCTCCCCTTCGATGGCACTCCCGTGGGCGAGGTGCCCCGGGCGGGAGTGGAACTGGTCGAAACCGCGGTCGCGGCCGCCCGGGGCGGATTCCATGCCATGCGCGACCTCGCCAACTATGAACGCGCGGACCTGCTGCTGCGCGTAGCGGACCTGATTCGCCGGGACGCGGCGGAGTACGCGCAGATCGTCTGTGCGGAGACCGGCAAGCCGATCAAGGAAGCAAGGGTGGAGGCCGGCCGGTCGGTCGAAACCCTGATTGCCGCAGCTCATGAAGCGCGGCAACTTCGCGGCGAAGTCGTCCCGATGGAGTTTTCGGCCACCGGCAAAGGCCGCATGGCCATGACGATACGAGAGCCCATCGGCGTGATCGGATGCATCACGCCCTTCAACGTGCCGCTCAATCTGGCGCTGCACAAGGTCGCGCCGGCGCTGGCGGCCGGCAACGCCGTGGTGCACAAGCCCGCCACCAAAACGCCTCTCAGCGGGCTGCGGCTGGCTCGAACCATGGAGGAAGCCGGCGTCCCCAAGGGGGCCTACAACGTCCTCACCGGCAGCGGCGCCCTCATCGGAATGGCGCTGGCGGAACATCCGGGGATCGCCATGCTTACCTTCACCGGCAGCCCGGAGGTCGGCCGGACCATCAAATCGCGCGCGGGCTTCAAGAAGGTGACGCTCGAACTGGGAAACAACTCCGCCGTAATCATCGAACCTGGTGCGGATCTTTCGACGGCCGTCGCCCGGACCGCTCAGGGCGCATTCGCACACAGCGGCCAGGTCTGCATCTCCGTGCAGCGCGCGTTCGTTCACCGCTCGATTGCGGAAGAGTTCGTGGGACGGCTGAAAACCGCCGCGGAAGCGCTTCAAATCGGCCACCCCTACGAGCCGTCGACCGACATCTCGTCGTTGATCGACGAGGCGGAAGCGGTCCGCATCGAAAAATGGATCGAGGAGGCAGTGAACGGCGGCGCGCGGGTGGTGACGGGCGGCAAGCGCACACGTGCAACGGTCAGTCCCGCGGTTCTGCTCGACGTGCCGGCGGCGTGCCGCATCTCCTGCCAGGAGGCGTTCGGACCGGTGGTCGCCGTCTACCCCTACGACCGTCTGGAAACGGCCATCGAGCAGGCAAACGCGACGCCCTACGGCTTGCAGGCAGGCATTTTCACGCCGGACATCCAGCGCGCTTTCCAGGTAGCCCGCAAGCTCGAGGTCGGCGGAGTAATGATCAACGACATTCCGATGTACCGCGCAGATCACATGCCCTATGGCGGCGTGAAAGAGAGCGGCGTCGGGCGGGAAGGTCCCCGCTATGCCATCGAGGAGATGACCGAAACCAAGCTGATCTGCTGGAAGGTCTAAAAGATTTCCGGTTCCGGCGCGGCACGATCATGCGCCAGAAAATCGAAGTCGCAGCCTTCGTGCGCCTGCGTCACGCGCTCGCGGTAGAGAGCCAGGTAACCACGCTGATCTTTCGCAACCGGCCTGCGCCACTCCGCCCGGCGGCTCTCGACCTCGGCTTCGGGGACCAGCAGATCCAGCTTGCGATTCGGGATGTCGATCGAAATCGCATCGCCGTCGCGCACCAGGGCCAGCGGGCCGCCCACGTAGCTCTCCGGCGAGACGTGCAGGATACACGTCCCGTACGCCGTGCCGCTCATCCTCGCATCCGAGATCCGCACCATATCCCGGACACCACGCTTCAGCAGCTTGTTGGGAATCGGAAGCATGCCCCATTCCGGCATGCCGGGGCCACCCAGCGGGCCCGCATGCTGCAGGACAAGAACGGAATTCTCGTCTACATCCAGATCCTCACGGTTGATGCGCGCCTCCAGATCCGGGTAGTCCCGGAAGACCACTGCCGGGCCCGTATGCTGCCAGAAACGCCGGTCGGCCGCGACGGTCTTGATGACGGCTCCATCCGGCGCCAGGCTTCCATACAGAATCGCCGTCCCGCCGGATTCACACAAAGGCTTGTCGCGCCCGCGAATGACCTCGCGGTTGACGATGCGCGCGCCGTCGACGTTCTCTCCGAGGCTCGCGCCGTTGACGGTGCGGCAATCGAGCAACAGAAGGTCGCGCATCTCCGCCATCAACGCACGCAATCCACCGGCGTAGTAAAAATCCTCCATGAGGAACTCGCCCGAAGGCCGGATGTTCGCCAGCACGGGAACCTGCCGCGCGATTTCGTCGAATACGCGAAGCGGCAGGTCGAGACCCCGCCGCCGGGCCAGTGCCACGAGGTGAATGATCGCGTTGGTCGAGCCGCCGATCGCCATATCGACCGCGATGGCGTTCCGGAACGCTGCCGGCGTCAGGATGTCCCCGGGCTTCAAGTCTTCCCAGACCATTTGGACAATCCTGCGGCCGCTCTCGATCGCCAGCCGCACGTGATTGGAGTCCGCGGCTGGAATCGAGGACGCACCGGGCAGCGTCATGCCCAGCGCTTCCGTGAGGGCGGTCATGGTGGCGGCCGTCCCCATGGTCATGCAAAATCCGGGCGACCGGGCAATACCGGCTTCGATGGCGTTCCAATCGTCATCGCTCACGGAACCGGCGCAGCGCTCGGTCCAGTACTTCCATAGATCGGTCCCGCTGCCGAGCGGCTGGCCGTTCCAGTTGCCGCGTAGCATCGGCCCCGCGGGCAGGAAAATCGCGGGAAGGTTGACGCTGATGGCGCCCATCAGCAGTCCTGGCGTGGTCTTGTCACAGCCGCCCATCAGGACCGCGCCGTCGACCGGCAGGCTGCGCAGCGCCTCCTCCGTATCCATCGCCAGCAGGTTCCGGTACAGCATCGGGCTGGGCTTCATGTAGGTTTCGGTGATGGAGAACGCCGGCACCTCTACGGGAAAACCTCCCGCCTGCCACACGCCCCGTTTGACCGCTTCGGCGCGTTCGCGCAAGTGGGCGTGGCAGGGATTGATCTCGCTCCAGGTGTTGACGATGGCGATCACCGGCTTACCGGTGAAGTCCTCACGCCGGTAGCCGAGTTGCGCCATGCGCGAGCGATGGCTGAAGCCGCGCATCGTATCCGGCCCGAACCAGCGGTAACTCCGTAACGCCTCAGGCTTCTTTTTGTTCATTCCGCGGTACCGCGTGGGCAACTCGCGGCACACGGATCTGCGTGGCCAGCGTACCGGCCAGCAGCATGCAGCCGGCCAGAACCCACAATCCCATATCGTATCGTCCCGTAACCGTCTTCAGATAGCCGAACAGCCAGGGCCCGGCAAGGCCTCCCAGATTGCCCAGGCAGATCAAGCCCACGGCGGTGGCCGCGGCCGACCGCCCCAAGAGTATGGTCGGCAGCGTAAAGAACGCGGGCAGATAGGCCTGCGAGGTAAACCCGGCCAGGCAAAACAGTCCCATCATCAACCACCCAGGCCCGGAGGCCACCCGGCCCGCCAGAACGGCGAGGGACAGCGAAGCTGCCGTCGCCAGCATCGGAACCGCGGTGTGCCACCGCAGCGCGCCGCTCCGGTGCGCCCACATTCCATTGAGCAGGATACCCACGGCACTGCACGCATACGGCAGCCCGGCGGCGACCGTGCGAACGGTCACGGAAGTGTCTCTCATGGTCTCCGCGATCGAAGGCAGGAAGAAGATCAGAGCCTGGTTGCCGGTCACGATGAGGAAAAACACGGCGATCAGCAGAAACGTCTGCGGGTTCCGCAGGGCATCGATCGCCCGCACTCGTCCCGCGGAGACTTTGATGGCCTCCTCCGCCTTCAGTTCGGCGATCAGCCACTGCTTCTGGTCGTCCGCAAGCCAGGCTGCCTTCTGCGGCCGGTCTGTGAGATACCACAGGGTGACGATACCCATGAGGACCGGAGGAATGCCCTCCAGGATGAACACCCAGCGCCAGCCGGCCAGCCCGGCCCATCCCACATTCTCGAGAATCCAGCGGGACATCGGGATCCCGATGGCGATCGCCAGCGGCTGCGTGACCATGAAGTACGCCTTGGCCCGCGCCCGATCCTCTGCCCGGTACCAGTGGGAAAGGTAAACGATCACGCCGGGAAAGAAGCCCGCCTCCGCGATTCCCAACAACAGCCGCAAGCCATAGAACTGAGTGACGGGCCGCGCGAAACGGAAAATCGAACCGCCCAGGAAGCCCATCAGCGTCGCGACTATCCCCCAGGAAACCATGATGCGCGCGATCCATTTGCGGGCGCTCCAGCGCTCCACGATCAGGCTTCCCGGAATGTCCAGCAGCAGGTAGCCGACAAAAAAGATGCCCGCGCCCAGGCCGATCACGGCATCGCTGAAGCCCAGATCGTTCTGCATCTGGAGCTTGGCCACACCCAGGTTGGCGCGGTCCAGATAGGCCAGAAAATAGATGAAGACCAGGTAGGGAATGAGGCGGCGCGTGACGTGCTTCCGGGTGCGGACCGGCAACCCCTCATCGGCCTCGGAACTGACCAGCGCCTTTGCCGGCTCTCCGGAGAGCATGCTTCTGGCGAGTATATCGGAAAAGCGGAGGCTGTATGCCCGGCGAAGTGCAGGCGCTTGCTATATTGATGCCGTGCGCGAGAACGTGATGACAACCAGCAGCCGGGAGCGGGTCCGTCGCACCCTGAATCACCGGCAGCCGGATCGGATTCCGGTGGACTTCGGCGGCACGTTTGTGTCCGGTATCCACTCCAGTTGCGTCGTGGCTCTGCGAGAATACTTCGGCCTGGAAAAGAAACCCGTGAAGATCATCGACCCCGGGCAGTTGCTGGGCGAAATCGATGAAGACCTCAAACTGGCGCTGCGCGTCGACACGGAGGGCGTGATCCGGCGAATGACCCGTTTCGGGTTTCCCGCCGAAGATTGGAAGCCGTTCCGGATGTACGACGGTACAGAGGTGCTGGTGCCTGGCAAGTTTAACGTCACCATTGACGAGCACGGCGACACCTTGCTGCATCCGCTCGGTGACATATCTTACCCACCCAGTGCCCGCATGCCCAACGGCGGTTACTTCTTCGACGCCATCATCCGCCAGCAGCCCTTCGACGAAGATCACCTCGACCCGGCCGACAACCTGGAAGAATACGGCCCCATCTCCGAAGAGGAACTGCTCCACCTGGAGCGCGAAGCGCGTCGCGCGGCTGGCACCGGGCGCGCCGTCGTAGCGAACTTCGGCGGCACTGCGTTCGGCGACATCGCCCTGGTTCCGGCAGCCGGCCTGCCTTACCCAAAGGGAATCCGCGACATTACGGAATGGTATATCTCGACCAGCGCGCGAAAGGATTACGTGCACGCCGTCTTCCGCGGACAGTGCGAGATCGCACTGGCAAACCTGGAACGGATCGCGGCGCGGTTGGGCCGCCTGGTGGACGTGATCAACATCTGCGGGACGGATTTCGGCACCCAGACATCCTCGTTCTGCTCGGTGGCGACCTTCCGCGAGTTGTGGATGCCGTATTACCGCGAGGTCAACAACTGGGTCCACAAGAACACGCCGTGGAAGACGTTCAAACACTCCTGCGGCGCGGTGGAAAAGTTCATCCCCTCGTTCATGGAGGCCGGCTTCGATATTCTCAATCCCGTGCAGTGCTCCGCCGCCGGCATGGAAGCGGAAAACCTCAAGCAGAAATATGGCCGCGACCTCGTTTTCTGGGGCGGCGGAGTGGACACCCAGCAGGTGCTGCCGTTCGGCACGCCCGGCGAGGTGCGAGACCAGGTGCTGAATCGCTGCGAAGCCTTTCACCGGGAAGGCGGCTACGTCTTTAACACGATTCACAACGTCCAGGCGCGCACTCCTGTCGAGAACATCGTCGCCATGATTCGCGCGGTCCAGGACTTCAACGGAAGCCGGTTGGTCTGACGCTTCGGCCGGGATTCTACGCAGCACGCGTTCTGATAGAATCCCCGGCATGGCAGTCTCACGGCGATTGTTTCTAGGCGGTGTCACCGCCGCGTCGTATTCACGGCTCCGCGGTGCGAATGACCGTGTCGGCGTCGGTTTCATCGGTTTTGGACTGATCGGCTCTCAGCACGTGAAGGATTTCCGCAATCAAAAGGACGCCGACCTCGTGGCGATGAGCGAAGTCTATCAGCCGCGGCTCGAACAGGGCGTGGCTGCGTGCGGTGCCCGCGCTAAGGGCT
Organism: Bryobacterales bacterium; assembly: GCA_963778675.1. GTDB lineage: Bacteria > Acidobacteriota > Terriglobia > Bryobacterales > Bryobacteraceae > CAWCDJ01. Next base: position 563,761 of record CAVZVI010000010.1, on the reverse strand, counting down.
ACCCGGACTTCCGCCGTATGTTGGAAAGCAAAGACGTGGATGCCGTGGTGGTTTCGACACCCGACCACTGGCACGCCATGGCCACCATTCTGAGCTGCGCCGCGGGCAAGGATGTGTACGTGGAAAAGCCGCTCACCCTCTTCGTCAAGGAGGGGCGCTGGATGGTGAATGCCGCGCGGAAATATCGCCGCGTGGTGCAATGCGGCACGCAGCAGCGGTCCGGGCTGCACTACCAGAAGGCGCGCGACCTCATCCGCGGTGGGTATCCCGGCAAGGTGATGGAAGCGCGATCGGGTTCGTTTCGCAACGTGATGCCCGGCTTCGGCTCACCCGCCGACTCGGCGCCGCCCGCCGGTTTCGACTATGACATGTGGCTCGGGCCCGCGCCCAAACGCCCCTACAATCCACACCGCGGGCTCTACCATTTCCGGTGGTTCTGGGACTACTCGGGCGGACAGATGACCAACCTGGGCGCTCACGAGATCGACATCGTGCAGTGGGTGATGCAATTCAAGGGGCCGCTGGCGGTGGCCTCCAGCGGGGGGCGCTACGCGCTCCAGGACAACGGCGAGACCCCGGACACACAAGATGCAATCTTCGAATACCCGGGCATGACGATGCACTATTCCTTCCGCGAGGCGAGCGCCGGGCGGCGGGCCTACACCGGACTCGAATTCGCCGGCACCAAGGGGACGCTCGCCATCACCCGGGGCGGCTTCGAGGTCGTACCCGACATGAAGATCGACCCCAACAACGCCATCCCCACGTTCAACGGGCAGCCATCCGGCGGACCCCCACGGTCGAGCGCCAAGGGGGAGCCGTGGTGCCAGCCGGTGAAGGAGAGCGGATCTTCCGCCGAGCAGCTCGACCTGCACGTGCGCAACTTCCTGGACTGTGTGAAGACGCGGCAGAGTCCCATCGCCGACGTGGAGGACGGACATCACACGGCGGTGGCATGCCACCTGGCCAACATTTCGCTGCGCATCGGACGCAAGGTCCGCTGGGACGCCGAGAAGGAAGAAATACCGGGCGACCGCGAAGCCAACGCCATGCTGGAGCGGCCTTATCGCAAGCCCTGGGACGACGTGTTGCGGAGCCTGCGTTTATGAACCGGCGCGCATTCCTGGCAGCGTCTACGGCAGCGGCCGGAGCGGCCGCCAATCCTGGCCTCGCGGCGGCTCAGGCCGTGGGAGTGAAAGCTTGCGATCTACCCGATCTCACGATCAAAGAGGTCCGGGTGTACAGCGTCCGTTCCGGCACGGGCGGCCACGGCGTGTCACAGATCGCCGGCATCGTGACGAATAGCGGGATCGAAGGGAACTACACTCTGGGCAGCCGCTACTGGCATCCGAACTGGAGCAACCTCGGTTGGCTGGAGTACGCAAAGCCGGCACTGCTTGGCAAGAGCGTCCTGGATCTTCCCGCACTCACGTCGCAATGGAAACCGGAACTGCGGCGGCTCGGCCAGCTCTCCTACTCCTCCGCCATCGATAACTGCCTGTGGGACGTGCTGGGGAAAGCAGTGAACCTGCCCGTCTACCGCATTCTCGGGGCCTATCGCGACAAGGTGAAGGCGTATGCCAGTTCGCAGCACCACGCCAGGATCGAGGACTTTGTCGAGGAAGTGCGGCTGGTCAGGGAACAGGGGTTTACGGCGTACAAGATCCATCCCCCGTCGCCGAACGGCGGCCACGACTACAAGATGGATATCGAAGTCGCGAAGGCGGTGCGCAAAGCGGCGGGCGATGACTTCATCCTGCTCGACGACCCCGTGGGCGTCTACACGCGCGAGGAAGCCTTCAAGGTCGGCCGGGCGCTACAGGATCTGGATTACATCTGCTTCGAAGACCCGATTCCGACCGGCGATATCGACGGCCTGGTCCAGCTCAACCAGGCGCTCGACATTCCGATTCACATCGGCGAGTTCATCTTCTCCCCCTACAATTACGCGGAATACATCCGGCGGGGCGCGATGGACGTGGTGCGCTTCATCGTGGACAATGTCGGCGGCATCACAGGCGGCATGAAGATCGCGCGCCTGGCGGAACTGTTCGGCATGGAATGCGCGCCCCACAACTGGGGCGAGGGCTTCGATCACGCCGTTCATTTTCACTGCGAACTCGCCATGCCCAATAACATCTGGTTCGAGATGACCGTTCCCCAGGGATCGAGCGACCGGCCGTACGTCAAAGACAAGTTCCGCGTGGCCAAAGACGGCTATGTCTATGCGCCCACGAAGCCCGGCCTGGGCCTGGAATTGGACCGCGCCGCGCTGGACGGTTTGACGGTCAAAGTCGATCGCTAGGCCGCAAGGAGACACACCGATGACGATTCTTTCCCACGCTTCCGGCAGGCGGACATTCCTGCAAGTGTTCGCCGCTGGCACGCTGGCATCGGCCCTGGGCGGCGCCACGCAAACCAAACCGTTGCGCGGCGTCTTTCCCATCGGCCAAACGCCCATGACCCCCTCCGGCCAGCTCGATCTGGAGTGCCTCCAGAACGAAGTCCGGTTCTGTAACCGGTATCGGGTCCACGGCTTCGTCTGGCCACAGATCGCCAGCGGCTGGAACACGCTCTCGGAAAAAGAGCGCCTCGCGGGCGCGGAAGCCATCCTGGCCGCGGGCAAAGGCGGTCGAACCTCCATCGTCATCGGGGTGCAAAACACGGAAGGCAGCATCGGGAAGGCCGCCGCATACGCGCGGCACGCCGCGAAGAACGGCGCCGATGCCATCATCTCGCTGCCTCCGGAACAGGCCGGCGGCCAGGCGATGGTCGAATACTACAAGGCCCTCGGCAAGGCCACGGATCTGCCGCTGATCGTGCAGAGCCATGGCGACATGAGCGTCGATCTGATTGTGGAAATGTACAGGCAGATCCCTACCATGAAGTGCGTCAAGGATGAAGCCGGCAATCCGCTGGCGCGCATCACGCAGATCCGCGAACGGACCAGTGACAAGCTGGCGGTGTTTTCCGGCAACGGCGTCCGCACCATGATCGATGAGATGCGGCTTGGCTTCTCGGGCCACTGCCCGACCACGGTCCTCTCCGATTTCTATGCCGCCGCATTCGACCTGTGGCACGCCGGCAGGCGGCGGGATGCGTTCGACATGTTCGGCCGCATTCTGGCGTTCAACAGCATCGCCGGCGCGCAAAGTTATCTGATGGTCGTCCGCGGAGTGTTTAAGGAGACTACGAAGACACGCGGCATGAGCGGAGGAGCCGCGGGCGCCCATAGCGCGCCCGCGGCGCTCGACGAAGCCGGTAAACAGGTTGTCCGCGATGCGTGGGAGCAGTTCATGAAGCCTCACCTGCGCGCGTAGCGCCGGTTGCGGCCTCTAGTATGTGAACTCCGCCCGCACCACCTCATCGTCCAGGTTGTGCTTCAGGCTGAACCCCAGCTTCTCGCAGATTCGCATCACGCTGCGATTGTCCGGAAGAATATCGGCCGTCAGCCGCTCCAGCTTCTCATCGGCCCCCGCCACCAGAAGGCGCGAGAGCAGTTCCTTGCCGAGTCCGCGGCCCTGCCACTTGTCGCTGATCAGCACCGCCACTTCCGCCTCCCGCGTGCCGTGGACCTTCGACATCCGGCCCACCCCCAGGATTTCGTGATCGGCGGTCTCCGCCACCAGCGCCATCTCCCGGTCGTAGTCGATGAAGCAGATCCGGGTCAGGCGCTCGTGCGTCGTGCGCTGTTCCAGGTTCATCAAGTGGAAGTAGCGCAGGTAGACGCTTCGCTCCGACAGCGTCTCGTGGAACTTCACCATGGCCGGCTCGTCTTCCGGACGGATCGGCCGGATCGTGACCGGCGTCCCGTCCTTCATCGTCCAGGACGCTACATAGCGCGTCGGATACGGCCGGATGGCCGTCTTCGGGACCTGCTCCAGCGTCACCTCGGGGCCGTGTACCACGACTCGTGCATCGAGCGCGATCAACCCGTCCGGGGAAGCCAGCAGCGGGTTGATATCGATCTCCTTGATCCACCGCTGCTCGGCCACCAGCGCGCTGAACCGCACCATCAGCACTTCGAGAGCCGCCAGGTCCACGGGACGCCGCCCGCGAACGCCCTTGAGGGCCTTGTAGATCTTGGTCTGCTCCATCATGCGCCGCGCCAGCGTCGTATTGAGCGGCGGCAGAGCCAGGGACCGGTCCTTGAAGACCTCTACCAGCTGTCCGCCTGTTCCGAACAGCAGCACCGGGCCGAACTGCGGGTCGAGGCTCGAGCCGATAATCAGCTCGTAAGCGTCCTTGAGCTTGATCATCGGCTGCACGGTCACGCCCTGGAAGTGCTCGGCGCCGGCCTTCAGTGTCACCGATTCCTGGATGCTGCGGAAGGCGCGGTCCACGGCCTCGGCGCTGCCCAGGTTCAACTGCACGCCGCCCACGTCGGTCTTGTGCGTGATCGTCTCGGAATAGATTTTCAGCACGACCGGGTAGCCGATCTCTTCGGCCGCCTTCACCGCTTCGGCGGCGCTGGCGGCGATCACCGTCTTCGCCACCGGAACGCCGTAAGCCGCCAGCACCTGCTTGGATTCGAACTCCGTCAGGATGGTACGGCCCTCGTCCCGCGCGTGCCGGATGGTCGAGTCGACCAGGTCGCGGTCCGGCGTCCAGTCGGCGGAATCCTGCGGCACGGCCGGCGTTTCGTACAGGCTGCGCAGGTTGTAGCTATAACGCCACATGTAGTTGAAGGCCCGCGCCGCCGTGTCCGGATATGGGAACGTCGGAATATTCGCGCGGTTCAGAATCTCTTCGCCCGCCGCTACATCCACTCCGCCCATCCAACTCGCGATCACCGGCTTGCCCTCTTGCTTGGCCATCGGCTTCAACTGCTCGGCAATTCGCGTCGGGTCGGTCATGGCCTGCGGCGTCAGGATCACCAGCATGCCGTCGCTGTTGGGGTCCTTGGCTGCGATCTCCAGCGCCTTCGCGTAGCGCTCCGGAGAGGCATCCCCGATGATATCCACCGGGTTGTTGTGGCTCCACGTCGGCGGCAGGACGGCGTTATACGCCTCCATCGTCTCCGGGGTGAGTTCGGCCAGTTCCCCGCCGCCCATGATCAGGGCGTCGGTCGCCAGCACGCCGGGACCTCCCGCGTTGGTCACAATGGTCAGGCGCGGCCCCTTCGGGCTCGGCTGCTTCGAGAGAACCTCGGCCATGTAGAACAGGTCCGCGATGTTGTTCACGCGCAGCACGCCCGCAGCGCCGGAAGGCCGCTTCCAGAACCTCGTCGCTGCCGGTGAGAGAGCCCGTGTGCGATGCCGCGGCCTTCGCAGCCGCCGCGCGTGCGGCCCGGCTTGATCACGATGATCGGCTTGTTCAGCGCCACTTCCCGCGCGGCCGAGAGGAACCCGCGGGCATCCCCGATGCTCTCCATGTAGATGACGATGGAGCGCGTCTTGGGATCGTTGCCCAGGTGATAGATCAGATCGCCCCAGCCCACGTCCACCATCGAGCCAACCGATACGAACGCGCTGAAGCCCACCATCTCCTTCAGGCTCCAGTCCAGAACCGCCGTGCACAGAGCGCCCGATCTGGCTGATGAAGCCCACCGACCCCGGCCGTGCGATCGTGGTGGCAAAGGTCGCGTTCATCCCCGAAAGCGGGCTCATCACGCCCAGGCAGTTCGGCCCGATCACACGGATGTTCGCCTTGCGGGCCTCCTCGAGCAGTCGCACTTCCAGGGCGGCGCCTTCCGGCCCGATCTCCTTGAACCCGGCCGAAATCACGATCGCGCCGCGAACTCCATTGTCCCCGCACTCTTTGATGATGCCGGGGATCGATGGCGGCGGCGTTACGACCACCGCCAGGTCCACGTCCTCCGGGATTGCCGAAACAGAAGGGTACGCTTTCACACCCAGAACGCTGGGCCGCTTCGGGTTCACCGGGTACACGGTGCCCCCGAACGGGCTGGTCACGAGGTTCCAGAGCAGGGTACGGCCCACCGTGCCCGGATTCTCCGTGGCCCCGATGACTGCCACGGTCTTAGGCGAGAAGAAAACGTCTAGAGGCTGGTTTCGCTGGTGGTGAGTTCGCTTTTTCAATGATTTAGTTACTTGCATGTTGATCGGTGTCCGCCTTTGGTCCGAACGCGGCTTCGTTTAGGGCATCCACCACGTCACGGACGTTAAGTCCGTTCTTGCGTGCCACCGTCTCGATATCGCAGTCATCGCAAGCGGCCCGGTAATGCAGGCCTTCAAATACAGGAATGGTTTCAGGATGACGTTGCTTTACATCACGGATAATCATGTCACGACGGATGAGCTGATCGAATCGAAACATAGGCTTGCCTCGAACCTAACTCAGAAAGCACCCCGGTGGCCAAAGAACGGCCTTTTGTTTTCTTTCATCTGGCGACGGCCTGGAAGCGGAATTGGGTGAAATGCCCCAGCTACGGGGCGCTCGCGCCAAAAACTACTCCTGCCGTAATGCCCTCATCGGATCAACGCGGCTCGCACGGCGCGCCGGCAGATAGCTCGCCATCAGCGCTGCCGCCACCAGCACCGGGATCATGACGGCAAACGTCGCCAGTCCCGCCGGCTGCATTCCCTCGACCAGCCGCTCCAGCAAACGCGCCGCTCCGATGCCCGCCAGCGCACCCGCACCCACACCGGCCGCGATCATCGCCATGCTCTGCCCGAGTACCAGCCGGATCACGTCGGCTCCGCTCGCCCCCAGCGCCACACGCAATCCGAACTCCGGCACCCGCCGGCTCGTCAGATAGGCCAGGACGCCATAAATGCCGGTGCACGCCAGCACCAGCGCCAGGCCGGCGAAGATGCCGAACAACAGCATCAGGAAGCGTTGCCGCGCCAGTGTGTCGCTCGCCAGCTGCTCCATCGTGCGAATCTCGTAGATCACCTGGTCGCCGGCCGCGCCGCGCACCTCCCGCCGTAATGGCTCCACGACGCTCAGCGGATCGGCACCCGTACGCACCGCAATCGACATCAGCTCCGACCAGCGGCGCACGTACCGGTCCGGCAGCTGCGCGAACGAATAGTAGACCTGCGCCCGCACATGCGACCGGTCATCGCCCGCCGGCCCCCAATAGCGAACATGTCCCACCACCCCGACGATCCGAAGGGGATCGGAGTCCAGCCCAATCCACAGGTGCTTCCCGACGGGGTCCTGCCCGCCGAACGCCTCCTGTGCCATCACCTGGTCGATCACCGCTACCGGCTCGGTGCCCATGCGGTCCCCGTCGTCGAAAAAGCGGCCCTCCCGCAGCGGAATCCCCATGACCTTGAGGTAATCCGGCGTGACGCTGGTAGCCAGCGCCAGCGGCTGTTGATTCTGCGGCTGTTCGGCCGGGGTGGTCCGGTAGCCGATCTGGTTGTTGCCTTCCCGCATCGGCACGGTATCGACCATCGCCACCGACCGCACTCCCGGAATACGCCGCGTGCGGTCCAGAATCTCCCGCCAGACGGCGCGCGTCCTTCCGGCGTCGGCCAGCGTATCGGGCGACAGCGCCGTACGTGCGGTCAGAACGTTCTTGATGTTGACTCCGGGATCGAGAGACGAGAGATGAAGCATCGTGCGCCCCAGCATTCCAGCCGAAATCAACAGCACCACCGCCAGCGCGATCTCCGAAATCACGAACCCGCAGTGCAGCCGGCGCGAGCTTCCCGCTACGCTTCGGCCTCCCGACCGCAGCGCCTGTTCCAGCGCCCGCGCGGGGACCCGCAGGGCCGGCGCCAGTCCGAAAAGCAGACCGCTCGCGAGCGAGATCCCCACCGCAAAGAGCAGCACGTGCCAATCCAGCCGGGTCTCTTCCGCGCGCGGCAGGCTGCCGGGCCAGAACCGGATGAACGGATGCAGCCCCACCGCCGCCAGCACGACGCCCAGAACGCCTCCCGACACCGCCAGCACCGCGCTCTCGGTCAGGCATTGCCGCGCCAGCCGCCCGCGGCCCGCGCCCAGCGCCGCCCGCATCGCCAGCTCCCGCTCCCGCGAAACCGCCCGCGCCAGCAGCAGGCTGGCAATATTCACGCACCCGATCAGCAGCACCAGGCTGACCGCCCCCATCAGCAGCCACAGCGTTCCGCGGACATCCTCCACCGGCGGACCCAGCGGATCCGCGAGGAACGTGCGGCCGTGATTCGACTTCGGGTATTGCTCGGCCAGCCGCCGGGCGATCAGCCCCAACTCGGTCCGTGCCTGCGCGAGCGTCACGCCCGGCCGCAGGCGCGCCACGACCTGTATTCCGGGATGTGCTTCCCGGTTCTGCATGTTCGGCGCGGCGTCCTGGCCGATGGGCGTGAACACGTCCACGTCTTCACCCATCAAGCGGAAGCCTGCCGGAGCCACGCCCACAACCGTATAGGACTTGCCTTCGAAGACCAGCGGCATGCCGATCGCCGATGGGCTCCCCGCGAACCGGCGCTGCCACAACGCGTAGCTGATGATCGCCACCGGCGCGGCCCCCCGCCGGTCTTCTTCCGGCAGAAAGGCACGCCCGCGTGCCGGGGCAATGCCCAGCACCGAAAACAGGTCCGCCGAAATCTCGCGGCCCTCCTCGTACGCCGCTTCGCCCGGCTTGCTGACCGTTCCTCCGCCGTAGCGCCAGGCGGCCATCTCCAGCGAGTGGCTCTCCCGCCGGCAATCCAGGAAATTAGGATAGGTGAAGGCCCACAGGCTGCCCAACTGCGTGCTCCAGTCCGTTTCTTCCTGCAGCTTGACCAGCCGGCCGGGCTCGCGGTAGGGCAACGGCTTCAGCAAGACGCCGTTGACCACCGTGAACATGACCGTGGCGGCTCCGATCCCGAGAGCCAGCGTGCCCAGCGCCACCGCCGTGAATCCCGGTTTCTGCCCCAGCACCCGAACCGCGTAGCGGAGATCCTGCCACAGGTCCTCCGCCCAGCGTGTGCCTCGCGCATCCCGGCACACCTCCTTCACCTGCTCCGGGCCGCCCAGATCCAGCCGCGCCAGCCGCCGCGCTTCCCCGGCGTCGTGGCCGCGCGCGACCAGATCGGCCTCATGCTGTTCCAGGTGGAAACGCAGTTCTTTCTCAAGCTGCTCCTCCATCTGCCTTCGCCGCCACAGGCGCTGCCACCACGTCATTGCGCGCCCCCCTCCGACATCCGCAGGATCAGCCCTACCGCTTCCGCCAATCGCTCCCAGCTTGCCGTCTCCGCCTCCAGTTGCGTGCGCCCCTTCTTCGTCAGGCGGTAGAACTTGGCCTCGCGCCCGGTCTCCGTCTCCCTCCAGTCCGCCGCCAGCAGCCCGCGATTTTCCAGCCGGTGCAGGGCCGGATAGAGCGACCCCTGCGGCACCTGCACCACGTCTCGCGACACCTGCTGCAGACGTTGCGCAATCGCGTATCCGTGCACCGGCCCTAACGCCGCCACCTTCAAAATCAGAAGGTCCAGCGTGCCCTGCGGAAGATCCGATTTCTCTGCCATCCTGATACCTCGAACTTCTACAGATTACGCCCAACACGTGTAGAAGTGCAAGGTGTCTGCCGGGGCTTTACCAGGCCACGTGCCGTTTCACAGCCCGAAGCACAGAATATTCGGCCCGGCCGCCACTGCCACGTACTGCTTTCCACCCACCTCGAACGTCATCGGCGAGGCCTTCATCCGCACATTCGTCTCGAACCGCCACAGCATCTTTCCGTCCCGCTGATCCACCGCCTCGAATCCACCGTTCGGCTTTCCGTAGAAAACGAGGCCGCCCGCCGTGGCCAGCACCCCCGACCACGACTTCGCCTTCGCCGGCCCCGGCTGCGGCACCTCCCAGACGATCTTGCCGGTCTCGATGTCGAGCGCCCGCAGGAACCGCTGCCCGGTCTGGTCCGGATAGCCCAGCGGGCTACCCGTGCACTCTTCCAGCGCCAGGAAGTAGAACAAGTGCGTCAGCGGGCTGAACGCGGTCGCACTCCAGTTCGCCGCATCGTCCGGACATCCCCTCGGGTTGATCACCGCCGGCCGGCCGTCTGTCCCGATCCCCGTAGCCCAATCCACTCGCCGCAGGAACGGCCTGGCCAGCAGCAGCTCGCCGCCGGTCCGGTCCAGGACGTAGAAGAAGCCGTTGCGGTCCGCGTGCAGCAATAACTTCCGCGGCTTCCCGCGATACACAGCGTCCACCAGCACCGGCGGCTCCGTCGCGTCCCGGTCTCGCACGTCGTGGGGCGTGAACTGGTAATGCCATTTCACCGCGCCCGTATGCGGGTCCAATGCGAGGATGCAGTTGGTGAACAGGTTGTCTCCGCCGCGGTCCCGGTCGTCGCCATCCGGGAAAGGATTCCCTGTCGGCCAGTAGAGCGTATCCGTCTCCTCGTCATAGGAGCCTGTCAGCCAGGTCGATCCGCCACCGCGAAGCGGCTCACTGCCCTGCCACGTCTCCGATCCCCGCTCGCCCTTTCGCGGCACCGTCCAGCGCCGCCACAGCAGTTCTCCCGTCTCGGCCTGGTAGCACGCGATGAACCCGCGAATTCCCTCGTCCGCGCCCGACACTCCCGCGATCACCGTGTCTCCGACCACCAGCGGAGCCATCGTCCCGCCGTAATGCTGCGGCTCCTCGGGCATCGTCTTCTCCCACACCAACTCGCCTGTCGCGCGGTCGAGCGCCAACAGGTGTGCGTTATCCGTTTCGAAGAACACTTTGCCGTTGCGTATCGCTACCCCTCGATTCGTACCGAGCGCCGCATCTCCGTCCAGCCCTTGCGTCTGCGGCCTGGAGAAATTCCAGATCTGGTTCCCCGTCAGCGCATCGATCGCGTACACCTGGTTCGGCCCGGTAACGTACATCACTCCGCCCGCCTCGAGCGGCGTCGTTTCCAACCCGTACTCGGGAATCGGAAAGATCCACTTCAGGCGCAGCCCGCCGGCATTCCCGGTGTGGATCTCTTTCAGCTCGCTATACCGGTTGGCGCTTAGCTGCCCGTTGTATGTGAGCCAGTCCCCCGGCTCCGGCTTCCCCCACGTGACTCGCTTCCCGGCAGCCGGCCGGACCGTCACTCCGGCGTTCAAACTCCGTACGTAACCGGCGACGGCATCCAACTCGTCCGCCGGCAGGTCGAATGCCGGCATCCCCGAATTGGGGAACCCCCGCTGCACGGCTCCCCGCAGTTGCTCCACCGCCAGGCCGCTCAGCCGCGGATTTCCCGCCAGCCCCGGCCCCTTCCCGCTGCCCCGCGCGTCGCGGCCATGACACCCGGCGCACCGCTCCCGGAACACCTTCTTTCCATCCGCCCCCCACACAGCCGCGGGGAAAAGAAGCAACGCCGCCAGTATGGTTCTCTTCAAGATTCCTCCCCAAGCCTGCCGTTAGCGCAAATCCGCCGCTAGCGTCCCCGTCCACTCCGTTTCCACGTTCTCGAAGAACACCCCCTGGTACTGCCCTGCCCTCAGTCCTTCCGGCAGCGACACCTCCAGCCGATGTTCCACGTCCGGCGCCAGGTCCGATACGTCCGCATAGAACCCCGTGAAGTTTCGCCGGTTCGCACGCACCGAGGCGTAAGCCTTCTTCAACTCCACCGGCTTCCCGTCGACCTTCAGCGAAACTGTCCACCGGTCGTCCGGCTCCGCAAACTGCACATACAGCAGCAATCGCTCCGGCTCCAGCCACGTGCTGCGCGCGTCCTCCGCCGTCCATGGAATCGGCCACGCCTTGCGCCGCGCTGCCAGCTGGTCGAACACCCTTTTCGGGATGCGAAACTTGCCGTCCGCCGCCACCTGCTGGTAGTGCCGGAACGGCGCGCCCGCGAACGTCACCGGCACCTCCATCAGCCCGCCCTTCACCGGCCGCGCCGGAATCCTCACCCCGCCGATTTCCACTGCGTCCACCTTCGCTCCGTCGATCAGCAGCGTTTCGCTCGTGCCCGCCTCGCCGCGCACACCGGTCAGCCGCGCCACACGGCCGTCCACCGCCACACGTCCCGGCGAGTTGAACAGCCGCGGCCTGCCCTCGTCCTCGTCCGGCTCGACTTGCAACACCACCGCCGACCCGCCGTCCAGGGTCCGCGTCACCGCATCGCCCCACGACCAGACCCCCGCCCCCGGTTTCCCCACCAGCCGGTCTTCCAGCGGATACACCTCGCGCAGCAGGTATCTTCCCTTGCGCGCAAGTCCGATTGTGTCGTCCAGAGCAAACGTCGCGTCCACCCGCCGGCCGTTCGGATTGAACAGGAATACGTACCCCGAGTCCCCCATCACCGCAGCGGTCCCGTCCGCCTTACCCAGCGCCGGCTGCCCCAGGATCGTCCGCGTGTTCCGCAGATACCCTTTATTGATATCCGCCCAGTCGATCCAGTGCCGGAACCACTTCTTGTCGTCCTCGCTGAAATGGCGGAACTCCTCGGGGTCGCGAGCGGGAATCATGTTGATCACGTTGTTCCACCCAGCCACCGCGATCGATGAGATCAGCGAATACCGCCACCCCAGGTAATCCCAGTCGCGCCGGCGGAACGGCAGCGGCACGTCGTCCACCGCCGTGACCGCCATTGGCATGTTGCCCGTGTCATCGTTCCGCGGCGTCTGGTGCGTGATGAAGCCCGGCACGATCTCGCTCGGCGCGAACTCGTAGTTCCGGTACCAATACGCCGTATACCGCTCCCGGTCCGCCGATACCCGGTCCAGCTTCAAATCCGGAAACGAAACAAAGCTCTCCGGCTGTTCGTCGGTCGAAGTCGGGTGCGGATAGTTCCCCGCCAGCCAAGACCAAGGCCCGTAATACTGGTACGCCTGCCGGCCGTCGATTACGATATCCGGACTGTCGCGCCGCAGCGTTTCCATGACGCGCCGCCAGCCCCACCACTGCGCGTAAGGGCTCCTGCCGGGCAGGTTGAGGAACGTGTGGTCGAACGAATACCCCGCGATGCGCGTGTGCCGCGCGAACGATTCCAGCGCATGGGCGAGCCAGTTCTGAAACGTGTAGACTCCCAGGTTCGCCCGCGTCCCGCCGGGGCCCAGCAGCCACTCGCGGCTCTGCGTGAATCCGAGCACCGGATACACGTACGCCAGCAGCCCCAGCCGCTTCGATCGCGCGTAATCCAGCATCTCCTCGACGGAAGCCGGAATCGCCCCCGCCGCCGGATCCCACTCGTTCCGCCGGATCTTCTGCCCCATTCCGAGCCACAGAACGTTCTCCCAGTGCCAGTCGTCGCGGCTCAGCCGCCGCCGCGAAACATCCGAATTCGATGGCGCGAACAGTTCCTCTTCGGCCCCCAGTTCCGACGCCATGTCCAGGATGCGCTTGTACTCCGCACGCCCCTCCGGCTTTGCGATGTCGATCTGGTAATCGTTTACGCACCAGCCCACCATCAGGTTCGCCGGATGCGCGGGCCTGTATAGAAGGAACGCCCGCACCATGCCGGTAAACGCCTCGACCTCCGCCTCGTCCATCCCCTGCGCGGCATCCGGCGGCCCCATCTTCCATTCCGCCAGCATGCGGTCCGGCAGCGTCTTCCCGGAAAGCTCGTAAGGCGCGAGCAGCCCGCGATCCGTAACGAACGTGCCCGCCGCCGCTTCCCAATCCATCTCCGGCTGGTATCGGAGACTGAAACGATCCCCCTCGCGCTCGAATTTCAGGAACGGATTCTGCGCCGCCGCCAGCAGGCCCCGCCGGTCGTCGAAGCGCAGACACCCGCCGTAATCCCCCATGCGGCGCGCGATCGCGTAGGCGCTGCGCACGGTCTCGGCCACGGAGTCGCGAAAGACCGTGATCCCGTTGATGCGGAACCGGCCGGCCATCGACGAAGTGATCGAGATCTCCTTGCTGAGAAACCGCCAATCCGGCCGTAGTTCGTAAACGACATCGATCCGGTAGGGCTCCGCCGTGAACGAGAACCCCACCCGGTTTTCATCCGCATTGCGCTCCGGCTTTCCGAGCGACGCCGCGTCGTAGACCTTGCCGTCCAGCGTGAGCGCGAACTCGTCCTTCGCGAAGTGGTACGTCGCACCACTCGCTACATCGTGCAGAGACACCAGCCCGCGCTCCCCGAACTCGGCGGAGATCTTCCCGTTCGAGAGCCCCGCTCCCGCCAGCGCCGCTGGAAGCAGAGTCAGAACCGCAATGGCTCTATTCATCTTCGCGGGCCACTGGATTGTCTTCGAAATACCTCACGATCCGCCCAGGCTCCTTGTTTCCCCACCCAATGATCATAAGCCTCATTCTGTCAAAACACCTCGCCGGTCCGCCTGGGCGACGAACCGGCGGGCACGGCGCCTACTGCTTGAGGGTGCGGACGTACGACACGATATCGCCCGCCTGCTTCTCGTTGATTCCGGAGGCCGGCCTCATCTTTCCCTTTCCGTGGAGAATCACGTTCTGGAGGTCCGAATCGCTCATCGACTGTACCTCCTTGGAGCCCAGGTGCGGCAGCGTGACTTTGAGCATCTTGGCAACGGCTTCCTTGCCTTCTCCGTTCGGCCCGTGGCAGGGCGCACATTTCGATGTATATAGTTCCTTGCCCTCGGAGGTCCCTGCGTAGCTCAGGGCCGCGGGCAGAATCAAGAGGATGGTCCCGATGAGTATGCGTTTCATAGAATTCAATCTCCCGAGGCAGGCGCGCCGGCTTCCGGCGGGTTTGCCTCGATACGCCGGATCAGCAGCCGCACCGCCAGGATCGCGATCGCGATCAGCAGCACCGACACCGCCAGACCCATCCGGCGGAAGTCTTTCTCTCTCAGCGCCGCCTCACCGGCCTTCTGCGTCTCTTTGGCGATCGCCATCCCGGCATCGATGGGTTTGCGGAGATCGTCCGGCTTCATGGCGTGCAGGGCCAGCCGCGCTTTGACAAGGTCCTCCCTGCCGTCGAGCAAACGCACCTGCGCTTCGGAGATCTCCATGCCCGACTCTTCGGCCCGGCTGAGCACGGCGTCGGACTTCTTCAGCGCCCAATCCAGCCCGTCGATCCAACCTGCCATTTGAGTGGCGGTTTGCGCGGGGCCGGTCCCAGCCTCATGGCATCCTGAGCAGACGGCCTTCGGGCCGGCCAGCATCGCGGTCGAGGGTTGCTGAATGCCGTGGTTGGAATGGCACACCATGCAGCCTCCGCCTCCGGCGCCTCCGGAGAAGATCGGCTCATGAACGCTCTTCTGGTAGAGCTGGGCGTACAACACGTGGCAGTTTCCGCACACGTCGGCAACGGACTCCACCTGCGGCGGCTTGGCGCCGTGATTGCCATGGCACGAGGCGCAGTTCGGAGCCGAGACGTCGCCGCGCTTCAATAACGCCTGGCCGTGGACGCTGTCGCGGTACTCCACGAACTGGTTGGTGGGGATCTGATACGCCGCCATTTTGTGACTGTCCGAATGGCAGCGGGAGCAGGTCTCCGGCACGTGCAGCGGGTAGACCGGCGACATCGTGTCTTTCACCGCCCGGATGTCGTGAACGCTGTGGCAGTCGATGCAGGTGGCGACGTTCTCGTCGCCCGCGGCCAGGCGCTTGCCATGCACGCTGGTCTGGTAGAGCTCGAACTGGTCCACGCGCTCGCGCGGCGCGTAATGGCGCATGTAGTCCGGATTGCTGTGGCAGCTCGCGCAGAACTTCGGAATGTCGCGGCGGGCGGGCTTGCCCTTGAATCCTTTGGCCCGGCTCATGGATGCCTCCGGGTCGTCGGTGGTGCGGTCGCCGCCGTGGCAATCGGCGCAACTCAGGCCGTGGGCGATGTGGATGTCGTTCTTGATCAGGGTGGCGGGGGCTTTCGGACCGTCGTCCATCGCGGCGTGGCACGTGATGCACGAGTCAGACCCGGCGGCGTGGCACAGGCTCCAGCCGGCGATCAGAAGTGCGGCGAGTATTCTCATTTGACGTATCCCAGAACCGTGAAGACCGCGAGATAGCAGACCAGGAAGACTCCGGCGCCGGTCACCAGGCGGGTGCGGTGCTGGCCGGTCCGCCGGGTGCTCCAGAACGGGAGCGCGACCCAGGCCGCGGCCAGCAGGCCGAAGCCGAACAGCCCCAGCATTTCGCCCTCGAAGAGCCATACATGGCTGGGGAGCAGCTTCAGCGTGTAGAACTGCGCCAGGAAATACCACTCCGGCCGGATTCCCGCGGGAGCCGAGGAGAAGGGGTCCGCTTTCTGCCCCAGTTCCCACGGGAAGATCGCGGCCAGTGTCCCCAGCACCGCCAGCAGCCCATACCACACCATCAGCTCGCGAAGAAAGAAATTGGGGAAAAACTTCATGTGCGAGCCGTGCGACCCCTTGAACCCCTCGGGGGTGCTCATACCGCTCTTCTGGACGAGCATGAGGTGCAGTCCCACGAGCGAGGCCGTAAGGAGCGGCAGAACCATCACGTGAAATGCGAAGAAACGGGTCAGCGTGGCGGCGCCTACATCGTCACCGCCGCGCAGGAACCTCCCGATGAATGGACCGGCCACCGGGAGGCTGGCGGCCACATCGGTCCCGACCTTGGTGGCGAAATAGGAGATCTGGTTCCACGGCAGCAGGTAGCCGCTGAATCCGAAACCCAGCATCAGGCCGAGCAGGACGATGCCGCTCAGCCAGGTCAGCTCCCGCGGCCGGCGATAAGCGTGCGTAAACGTGACGCTGAACATGTGGACAAACGCGATGAAGATCAGCAGGTTCGCCGACCAGCTATGGATCGACCGGATCAGCCAGCCAAACTCGACCTGCGTCATGATGAAGCGCACGCTGTCGAATGCTTCCGCCACGGTGGGGCGGTAATAAAGCAGCAGCAGGACCCCGGTGAAGAGCTGCACCCCCAGCAGGAACAGAGTCATCCCGCCGAAGTAGTACCAGAGCGTCCGGTTGTGCAGCGGCACCACTTTGTGATCGAGAAGGTCGCGCGCCATCCGCAGGCCGAGCCGTTCATCGAACCAGTCAAAGACCTTGGGTTTCCATTCGGTCGCTGTCAAGTCGTCTCTCCTTGGTGATCAGGCCCGGCGGGAAATGATGACGTCGTCGCCGCGGATATTCACCGCCAGCTCCTCGAGCGGCTTGGGCGGCGGTCCGGACGAGACCCGTCCGTTCAGGTCATAGGTCCCGTTGTGGCAGGCGCACCAGATTTCGCGTCGCGACTCCTGGTACTGGACCGTGCAGTTCAGGTGGGTGCAGACGGCCGAGAAGGCCTTCCATTCGGTGTCGTTCACGCGCACCAGCAGGGCAGGCTTATTTCCGAACTTGACGATCTTGCCGGAGTTGGGCTTGAGGTCTCCCACCTTTCCGGCGGTGACTTCGTTGATTGCAGCCTCGGCGGTCTTGGGCGGGACCAGGAAGCGGGCAACGGGATAGAAGAAAGAAGCCAGCGAGGCGGCTACTCCGCCTCCGAGTAAAACAGATAATACGGTCCGTCTATCTTTATTAGGCTGAGATGGAGCCTGCATGGCGGACCCATGGGCAAATCCGGCTCCACTCCGGTGAGTCTCCGTAAACTGCTGGTTTCACGGCAGATTGTGCCTCCGACGGAGCCTGGCGGCGGCCCGTTGCGCTGTCCGAAAAACGGCCACCGTCGAAAAACCGGACGACTACTTTTCCACAAACTGTAGATTTTATCTATACAGGCCCGATAGTCGTGATACTATGCTTCGCAGTTATTGTTATGAATCTGCGACGAATTCTTCCGATTCTGGCCATCCTTGCCGGCGCCGTGGCGCTGACGAGCGCTCCGGCCAAGAAGACCGCGTTTTCGGTCTGGGACAAGGCATATTATGCAGATCCCAACGCCGTGAGTTTCGTCCGGCCGGGATTGAACATACAGATCGTCTCGGCGAAAATCGCGGCGGACGGCACGACCACGGTCGATTATAAGCTGACGGACCCCAAGGGGCTCGGGCTGGACCTGGCCGGAGTGCAGACGCCGGGCGCGATCTCGGTGAGCTTCGTTCTCGCCTATATCCCGAAAGGGCAGACGCAGTTCCAGACCTATGCCACCCGGAACCGAACGTCCGCCGACGGGAAGACCACGATCTCGGTGGCGTCGGCCGATTCCGGCGGCAAGAGCCAGCAGGTCGCCGACGGCGAATACCTGTACACGTTCGGCAATAAGGTTCCTGCGAATTTCGACGCGACCGCTACGCACCGGGTCGGAATCTATGGCAACCGCAACCTGACCGAGTTCGACATGGGGACGTTCTACGACGATGCCACGACGGATTTCGTGCCGGCAGGCGGAACGCCCGCGCCGCGGGACGTGGTTCGCACCGAGGCCTGCAACAAGTGCCACGACCAGTTGGCCCACCATGGCGGCTCGCGGCGCAGCGTGGAGTTGTGCGTCATGTGCCACACGCCGCAATCGACGGACGTGAATTCGGGCAATACGGTGGACTTCAAGGTGATGATCCACAAGATCCACATGGGCAGCCAGCTCCCGAGCGTGGTGGCGGGAAAACCGTACCAGATGGGCAACCCGGCGAACCCGGACGACTGGTCGACGGTGGTGTTTCCGGCCGATCCGCGGCGCTGCGAAACCTGCCACGATCAGAACTCCGGGGCGGCGCAGGCGGATGCGTACCTGAAGAATCCCAACCGGGCGGCATGCGGATCGTGCCACGACGATGTCAACTTCGCCACCGGGCAAAATCACGTCAACCTGCCGGAGGTGAACGACAACCAGTGCTCCCAATGCCATATTCCGCAGGGCGAACTGGAGTTCGACGCCTCGATCAAGGGTGCGCATACGATTCCCGCGGAATCGGCGACTCGTCCGGGCATCGTGACGGAGATTCTGAAGGTGGATAACGGCGTAGCCGGCCAGAAGCCCACCGTCACCTTCACGATGAAGGATTTCCAGGGCAACGGCATCCAGTTGAGCGACATGAAGACCTCACCCAACCGCGTTTCGCTCAACATGGCCGGCCCGACCACGGACTACGGCTATACCAGCTTCGGGTCCGACGTGACCACTCCCGGATACGTCGCGGAGAATCCGACCACGACGGGCACCTGCTCGCCGGACGGCACGTGCAGCTACACGTTCACACACGCGATTCCGGCGAATGCCAAAGGCACGTATGCGATTGGAATCGAAGCGCGGCGCGGGCTGACCTTGCTCCCCGGAACAGTCAAGCAGCAGACCACGCAATACGGGGCCATCAACAAGGTGTTTTACTTCTCGGTGGACGGCTCGCCGGTGGTGAAACGCCGCCAGGTAGTGGACATCGCCAAGTGCAACGGCTGCCACGTCGCGCTATCGGTCCACGGCGCCAATCGGAACCAGACGGAATACTGCGTCTTCTGCCACAACCCGAGCCAGACCGACCGCAGCACCCCGGCGCAAGGCGTGGATTTCTCGCTCTTCATCCACAGGCTGCACTTCGGCGACAACCTGGCCCAGTACAACGTGACGTTCTCGGTCAGCGGGACGGATTTCAGCGGCGTCCGTTTCCCGGTGATGAGCAATACGGGGACGCCGGGGGACACGGCCAAGTGCTACATGTGCCACGTGACCGGGACAGAGGCCAACTTCCCGATTGGACTGAATGCCGTGGTAAGCCCGAAAGATCCATTGAGCCCGATGCCGGCGACCACGGCAGCGTGCAGCGGCTGCCATGTGCAGATTTCGAATTTGGCCCACATGGTATCGCAGACCGATCCGAAGTTCGGCGAGAGCTGCGATGTGTGCCACAGTTCGGACGCTCAGTTCAGCGTGATCCAGGAACACGCCGGGAAGTAGTCCGTGGGGCAGGCCTCCTGGCCTGCCCTACCGGTAGAACGCGTTGAAGAAGAACTTGTAGGCCGCGTGAGACTGGCCGCGCCACTGCGGCTTGAAGCCTAACAGGACTACGTGGCCTTTCCCGTAATCCACCGAGAGGGCGGCGATCTTTCCTTCGAGCTTGTCGGGGCCGGCGAGATATCCGCTCATCAACGGAGTCCGCTCGCGCGGGTACCGCGCCAGCACGGTTCCCTTGAAGCCGGTTTTGGTGTTGAAGGCCGGGCCGCGCTCGAACATCACCACCGTGTTCTCGGCCAGCCCGGCGGTCAGCGGGCTCTTCGAGTCTTCGATGTGTACCGTGAGCAGGCAGCCGGAGCAGAAAAACTGCGCCGGCGGAAGGCCGGCCACTGCGTTCTCGACCGGCAGCTTGAATTCGTTGACGGCATACATCGAAGCATTGTTGAAAGTGACCAGGGTACCGCCTTCGTCGACGAAATCGCGCAAGGCCTGGGTGCCCTCTTCGCCCAGGCCGCCGACGTAGCGGCCGGGAATCGTGCCGGGGCGGTGGCCGTCGAGGATCTGGCGCTCCTGGACGTCGGGCAGCACGATCACGTCGTACTGGTCGCGCAGGCGGCCGCCCAGGATGTCGGCGTTGTACAGGCTCTTGAACGGGAATTTGTACTGTTCGAGGATCCAGCGGGTCCAGCCTTCGTCGATACTCGCCACCCACGGGCGGTAGAGGCCGATGCGGTCGGCCTTGACGGTCTTCTCCCCGGCCTTGGCGCTGGTGGCGCGCAGCCGGTTCTCGGTAAGAATGGCGTCAAGCTTCGCCTTGTCGATGCCGGACGCGGCGATCTCGTCGCCGTTGAACGACACGTTGCCCTTGGCTTCCAGAATCTCGTTCACGGCGCGGTAACTGGCATTGGCATCGCGGTTGAAGGGCGCCGCGAGTCCGGTGATCTCGTGGACCGGCCGCAGCGAATCGCGGAACGCCTTGGAGAGCGGCGAGGTGACGGCGTGAGCCTCCACGCCCATCTGGTAGGGAAGTGTCCAGCCGGTGACGTCATAGGGCCGCTGCGTGAGCGAGGGGTAGACCTGAGGCTCGAACAGTTCCTTCACCATGCCGGCGAACGGCTGGTCCATGAGGATGACCCAGTCATCCGGCTGGGACGACTGGTGCACCTCGATGCCCTGCAGCATGAGCTTCTCGAGCAGCAGGGCGGCGGTTGGCGCGTCACGCTGCTGCCGCGGGATCTCGTAGGCGAAGGGCGGCTCCTTCTCGAAATGCTCGATGGTGTCGCGGGCGGCGCGGTACTTGTTGTACTGCATCTGCTCGTGATACTTCGACGCCAGGCCGAGCACCGCCATGTCGGCGTCGTACATGTACTGGCAGGCGTCCGAAAGATGCCACCAGCCGCCTTTCCACGGGCTCGAATAGAGCATCTCCTCGCCCAGTCCCTGGCGCGCCGGGGGGTACTCGTCCACGGTGTAGAAATGCGGCGTGGCGTAGCGGTAGAGGGCGGTCTCGGTAAAGAAAGAAATGGTGTGGCGGAAGTTGCCGATGTTGTCGAGATACCCCGGATACCAGACGTCGAAAGTCTCCTGGTGCATGGAGCCGGTGAGGCCGTGATCGTCCAGGTATTCGGCGATGGTCGTGCCGATCAGGCTCAGCCACCGCAACATCAGCGGGTGCATGTTGCTCGAGATCGGGTCGGCATAGGGAGGCAGGTAGATGCGTCCGGGGAAGGGTGCCGTCTGGTGCTGCGTGTAGAAAATGATCGGCTCGGTATCGAGCGTCGCTTTGGTAATGACGCGCGATTCGAGCATGTTGAGCATGTAGCCGTCGCGGTTGTTGTCGTGGCCCACATACTTCTGGTAAAGCACCGGCAGCGGGCTGACTTCGTAGGGGGTGCCGACGTTCTGGCGGTACCAGTTGGCCACGATGTTCTGGCCGTCGGGATTGATGGAGAACCACAGCTCGACGATCAGGTCGCGGCGGATCGCCTGGTACGCGGGCTCTTCGCGGGCGACCAGGTCGTAGCCGAGTTGGATGGTGTGCTGGTGATTCGCGACCTCCGAGGCATGCAGCCCGCCGTCGATGTGAACGATCGGTTTCATTTCGCGCGCCAGGGCGTGCGCCTGCTCGTCGCTGATGCCGCGGGCCAGGGCCAGGCGGCGGGATATCTCCTTATAGTGGTCGAGTTGCGCCAGGTTGGCAGGGTCGGAGATGAAGGCCATGTACCAGTCGCGGCCTTCGCTGGTCTTGCCCACGTCGACCAGCTTGATGCGGTCGGACGAAGCGGCCAGCTTGCGGAAGTAGCCGAGGGCATCGTCATAGGTCGCCAGTTTGAAGTCGGCGCCTGGTTTGTAGCCCAGAACGGATTCCGGGGTAGGGATCTGCGCGGACGCTCCCGCGGCGAGCATCAACAGTACGAGAAGATTGGTTCGCATTACGGCACCACCGCCAGTTTGTATTGTTCGAGCAGATCGTCGAGCTTGGTCGAACTGAGGTCCTTGGTACGCATGTCCGTGGCCAGTTTGCGAAGCTGGGCGGCGAAGGCAGCGTCGCTTCGGGAGAGGGCGGCATCCTCGATCTGGGCGCGCAGGTCGTCGAGTTGCGGCAGTCGGTCGCGCAGGAAAGCGTCGAGAGCGGTTTCGAGCTTGCTGCCTTCCTCGGCGGCGGCGGGGCCGCGGGCGGCGAAATAAGCTTTGTTCTGGTCGAGCAGCTTGGTCAGCTCGGTTTTCGAAGCCTCGGCTTCCCGGCGCCAGGCGGCCTGCGGCGAGCCTCCCGCGCCGCCGCCTCGCCCGCCGGTGCGGGCCGGAGCCGCGGGCGCCATCGACGGGTCGTAGTAGAGCGCATTGAACAGGAACTTGTAAGTGCCGTGCGACTGCCCGCGCCACTGCGGCCGGAAGCCAAGCAGGATGATGTGGCCCTTACCGTAGTTGGCGTCGATGGCCGCGGCCTTGCCTTCGATGCGGTCGGCGCCCAGCAGAAAGCCGGAGAGCAGCGGATTGCGGTCCTTGATGTACGCAGCGAGCACCTTGCCGCGGAAGGCGGGCTTGGTGTCGAAGACCGGGTTGCGCTCGAACATCAGGGCCGGCTGCGCGGGCAGGCCCGCCACCACCGGGTGGCTCGCGTCCTTGATCTCCGCGCGCAGCAGCGATCCGGAGCAGAAGAACTGGCTTTGGGACAGGCCCGCCACCACGTTGCTCACGGGCAGGTCGAACTGCTCGATGGCGAACAGGCTGGCGTTGCCCATCGTGATGATGGTGCCGCCGGCGCCGGCGAAGTCGCGCAGGGCCTGCGCGCCCTCCTCTCCGATGCCGCCCGCGTACTGGCCGGGAACGGAGCCTGCGGCCATTCCGTCCATGATCTGGCGGCTGGCCATCTCGGCGAACAGGATGGCGTCAAAGTGTTCGCGAAGGTGGCCGTCCTGGATGTCGG
Organism: Bryobacterales bacterium; assembly: GCA_963778675.1. Lineage (GTDB taxonomy): Bacteria > Acidobacteriota > Terriglobia > Bryobacterales > Bryobacteraceae > CAWCDJ01. Next base: position 540,762 of record CAVZVI010000010.1, on the reverse strand, counting down.
CGTTGTGCAGGATGGTGTAGGGGAACTTGAACTGATCGAGGAGCCAGCGCGTCCAGCCTTCGTCGATGTTGCCGATCCACGGCTCATAGAGGCCGATGCGGGGTTTCTTGACTTCGAAGGCGGCAGGCGCTTCCTTGAGCGAAGTCGCGTCCACACCGTCCTTCCGCAGGATCGCGGCGGCGTTGCCGGTGGCATAGATGGTGTCGCCGTCTTTGGCGAAGCTCACCTTGTGGCCGGCGGCGAGCAGGTCGTTGACCGCCAATATCGCCGCATTGGTATTGTGCGAGAACGCGAAGACCGGCCCTGAGCCCTCCACCTTACCCACAATTGGCTCGACGCTGTCGATCTTCTGCAGTCCCTGGCGCGTTTCGGCGCTGACCGGTTCTGCTACCGAGACGACCTCGACTCCCATCTGCATGGGCAGCGTCCAGCCAGTCACGTCGTAGGGCGTCTGGCCGGTCGGCGGCGTCTGCTGCCCTCCACCCGCGGCGCCGCGTCCAGCCCCGCGCCCGGCGCCTCTCCCACCGGCTGGAGCAGCCGTTGGAGCAGCCGCCGGCGGAGTTGCGGCCACCGGAGTCGCGGCGGCCGCCGCACCGCGGCCCGCACCGCGCCCGCCCCCTCCCCCGCCTCCGCCGGGCCCCGCCGTATTGCTCACCGGCGGCGGATGCGGCAGTTCCGGGTACTTCTGAATGTCGAACAGCTCTTTCACCAAGGCGGCGAAGGGCTGATCCATCAAAATCACCCAGTCGCCTTCCTGGTAGGTGGAATCGTTGGCCGTGAACGGCCGGGTGGCGCGATGTACTTCGATGCCGTCGATCAGCAGTTTCTCCACCAGCACCGCCGCGGTGTTGGGATCGCGCTGCCGGCGCGGGATGACGTAGGCGTAGGGCGGATTCTTGGTGAAGCGTTCGATCACGTCGTGGCCGGCGCGGTAGCGGTCGTAGAGCAACTGCTCGCGATTCTTGGCCGCGGTGTCGAGCACCGCCATGGAGGCTCCCAGCATGTAGTGCACAGCGTCGCCGAGGCGCCACCAGCCGCCGCGCCACGGGCTTGAGTAGAAGACCTCGGCGCGCAGGTCCTGCTTGTCGCGCGGAAATTCGTCGACGGTGTAGAAGTGCGGCGTGGCGTACCGGTAGAGCGCCGTCTCGGTCAGGAAGGAAACCGTATTGCGAAAATTGTTGACGTGGTCGACGAAGCCGGGGTACCAGTCGTCGAAGCGGCCGCGGTGCATCGCGCCCGGCATGCCGTGCTCGTCCAGGTAAGCCGCCATGGCGGTGCCGAACACGTTTACCCAGCGGTACATCAACGGGTGCGGATTGAGCGAAACCGGGTCGCCGAACGGCGGAATCCAGATGCGCGCCGGAAAGGGCGCGGTCTGGTGATGGTTATAGAAGACGTTCGGATAATATTCCAGTTCGGTTTTGGTAATGACCCGCGACTCGATCATGTTGTTCATGTAGCCGTCGCGGTTGTTGTCGTGCCCGATGTACTCCTGGTAGAGACCGGGCATGTTGGACACTTCGTAAGACGTACCGAGGTTGGAGCGATACCATTTGACGACCTGGTCCTGCCCATCGGGGTTGATGGAGAACCAGAGGATGAGAATCACGTTATCGAGGATCGCGGTGGTCGCGGGATCGGTGGCGGTCACCAGGTTATAGGCCAGCTGAATCGTATGCTGCGCTCCGGCGACTTCGGTGGCGTGCAGGCCCCCATCGATGTGGACGATGACTTTTCCGTTGTGGGCGAGCTCGTGCGCCTCAGCGTCGGTCAGGCCCTTGACCAGTGCGAGCCGCCGCGCTGTGTCTTTGTACTCGTCGAGTTTGGCCAGGTTCTGGGGCGAGGAGATGATGGCGACATACCAGTCGAGGCCGCGGGTGGTCTTGCCAACGCGTACCAGTTTGAGCTTATCGGTGGACTGTGCGAGCTTCTGGAAATAGCCGAGGGATTCGGTATAACTGGCGAGGAAAAAATCGTCGCCGGGCTTGTGGCCGAGCACGGATTCGGGGGTGGGGACCTGGGCCGAGGCTGCGAAAAGCGGCAGCAGAAGAGCGGCAGCGAGCTTCATAAGTAGAATAGGCTAGCATTCCCGGAAAGAAAGTGGGGGAACTGCTCTTTCGCGGAAATCCGCTATCGGACTTTTACCGTGACCTGCTCCTGATCCGTGTCGCCGCTCGCCCCTGTAGCCGTTACCACGAACGTGGTGGTCTGGCGCGGATTCACCACGACGCAATCCTCGTTCTTCGCGCCGGCGCGGAAGTGGATGGGCTCGATCCGCACCGCCTTTGCGTTTGCCACTTTGTAGCAGATACTGACCGCGTCGCCGGGTACCACCTGCAACTCGCTGACCCGCACTTCGACAATCCGGACGCGCGCCGCGCCCACCGTGACGGTCACGTCCTGTGTAGCCTTCTGCCCGTCCTCGCCCTCCGCCGTGAGCGTGTAAGTGGTGGTCTCGGCGGGCTTCACTTCCACGCAGCGGGAGAGGGCCGCCGAAAGCTCCTGGCGGGGCGGCGCAAGGGTGACGGTCTTCGCATTCTCCACGCCATAGCAGAGCAGGCCCTGCTCGCCGCGCGGCAGCGACGGCTTCGTCGCGTAGAACTGAGTGATTTTGGGAGGTAGGGTCGCGGGTTTCGAGGCCTTCGGTGCCGTCTTCTGGGTGCTGGAACAGCCCGCCAGGGCAGCCGCCAACAGGACCGCGCCGGCCAGACGCATCTACCGCGGCACCTTCGGATCCTGCACCTGGGTTCCCAGGCCCGCGTAGTCCTCTTTGACCTTGATGACTTTGTCGCCCTTGAAGGTCACGAACGTGATCTTCCCGGGGGCTTGTCCATAGACCCAGTCTTCGGTCTCGATTCCGTCGTTGGTTTCCCGCGACTTGTGCGCCGGCCGGCCCATCGCCATCACCACCTGCTCGTGATTCATGCCCTCAGTGACCCGCTTTTCCTTGATCGCCTTCTGCACTTCGGGGGGCAGCGTCTCGGAATAGATTTCGGTAGCGGAACGCTTCTCGAAATCGAGGACCGGGGCCAGCATCTTCTTGACCACGGCGGCCTTGATCGGTTCCAGCGGCTTGTGGAACAGGATCTCGATAGAGGTTCCGCCGGGCGCGTTGGTGTCGTTGGTGCTCACCGGCACAGGCGCGCCGCCGTTGACCCCGATCTGTACGCCCTGGTACCAGTGCCGCCCGCCCTTGAAGCCGCCGTTGATCTGCAACACGATCTTGTCGCTTTCGATATCGATCTTGGTGATCTGCACCAGGTCGCCGGTGCGCGCGGCCGGTCCGCTGTCCTTGGCAATGGCGGACCATTCTTTTTTGTCGTAGGTGCCGTCGGAGTTGAACTCGAGCGCTTTCTTGGATCGCGGCAGCAGCACTTTCACCGTGGCGTACTCCGCGGTCAGACCGCGCGTCAGTTCGATACGGTCTTCGAAGGTCAACTTGTCGCCTGCGCTGGCAAGCGGCGATAAAAGAATCACGACGCCAATGGCTGCGGCGGCTCGCATTGCGGACTCCCTGTGGGCGGGTCCGTGAGAGGTGAAGGCTGCCGGCGAATCGGCGCTTTCCACAGATACAGGCCGAGGACAAACAAAACCCCAGAGGTCAAAACGCTAGCCTCCGGCCCGTATTCCCCGCCGCTCCATAGGGCGCCGGCACTCCACGACATCTCGTGGCCCGTCACATTCATTCTAAGCCCGCTGAGGGGAACGCCAAAGAGCGGCAGTGTGAAATTCCAGCCCAGGTGAAGGCCGACGGGAAGCCAAAGGTCGCGGCTCCGCCAGTATGCGTACCCGAACAGAATGCCGAACCCGGCGGTGTTGGCGATACCGACCTGGCTTGCGTGCGGGTTGGCGCCATGCAGCAGGGCGAAAACGACGCCCACCGGCACGATGGTGGCATAGGGGCCGAACGCCGCCAGCAGGATCTGGAACCCGTAGCCGCGGAACACCAACTCCTCGCCGACCGCTCCCGCCGCCAGCAGGACCATGACGAACACCAGGCTGCCCGCGCCTGGCTGATCGGCGGGTGTCTTGAGAAACCGCGCAGCCCCCGCGGCCAGCGGAGGAATCAGCACCAGGGCGGCGGCACCGGCCCCGCCAATCAGGCCGATCGCCAGGTTCTCCGAAGACGCGCGCTCCCACCACAGACCCAAGTCGACCAATCCACGGTTCTCATAAATCCGGAGTACCAGCCAGTTGGTAAATGCCGCCGCCAGCAGGGTCGTTGCGGTAATGCCGACCAGATAGCCGGTCTCGATCAGCCCCCATCCGAACACGGTCGTGCTCAGAATGAACAGCACGATATAAACGGCCACGTGAATCGCGATTCGCAGCGGGTCCCGGCGCATCAACACGCATGATAGCAACCACCGCCGTGCGTCAGGCATCTAAAGACACAGATGCACCGTCGAACCTTGCTGGGGGCGGCCGGCCTCACGGGCGTGGCCGGAATGGGCGCTTGGGCGTACCGCACAGCCCCGGCTTTCTGGAAAATGTACGCGGAAGATTTGAAGCGCGACGTGGCAGCGCCGCCGGCGCGGCCCGACCCTCGCCTGTGGGGCAGCCACGGCGTGCACGCAGCCTGGTTGGGCCACACGACCGTTCTGCTGCAGGTGGACGGCTTTTCGATCCTGACCGACCCGGTGTTCAGCCGGCGGATCGGCATCGACCTGGGCCTGTTTACGCTGGGCATCAAGCGGCTGGTTGACCCGGCGCTGCCCCTGGAGCGGATGCCCCGCCCCGACCTGATCCTGCTCTCGCACGCTCATTTCGACCATTTCGACATCCCCTCGCTGCGGCGGCTGGAGCATCGAGGCACCACCGTCATCACGGCGGCCAGGACGGCGGACCTGCTGCGCCCTCGGCGCTACGCCGCGGTACACGAGCTTCGATGGGGCCAGCGGCAACGGGTGGGCCCGGCCGAAGTTCGCGCCTTCGCCGTGAACCACTGGGGCGCGCGGATGCGCAGCGACACCTACCGGGGCTACAACGGATACACCATCGAGGTCGGGCGGTACCGGATCCTGTTCGGCGGAGACACGGCCATGACCACGTCGTTCCGCACGCTGAAAACTTCCCGCCCGTTCGACCTGGCGATCATGCCGGTAGGCGCGTACAACCCGTGGATCCACTACCACTGCACGCCCGAGCAGTCCTGGCAGATGGCGCACGATGCCGGCTGCGAATTCTTTCTGCCGGTGCATCACCAGACTTTCAAGCTGAGCCGCGAGCCGTACCGCGAGCCGATTGAGCGCGTACACGGAGTGGCGGGCGCTCACACCGACCGGGTCGCCCTCGATCGCATCGGCCAGGAGTTCCAGGTAGCGTAGGATTCTGCCGCTGCGGGGGCGCGCAATGTATCCTGTCCCTATGCGTGCATCCCTGCTTCCGGCCATAGCCGTTACCGCGGCCGCGGCCTTCGCGCAACCCGCGGACCTCGTCCTGCGCAACGGCAAAATCGTGACGATGAACTCCGCCGCGCCGGCCGTACAGGCCCTTGCGGTGCGCGGCGGCCGCATTTCCGCACTGGGCTCCGACAGCGATGCCGCTCGCTGGATAGGGCCGAAGACCCGCGTCATCGACTTGCACGGCATGCTGGCCGTCCCGGGGCTGATCGAAGGCCACGGCCATTTCACCGGCGTCGGGCAGTTCCGGATGGGGCTCGACCTGCGGGAGGCGCGCACGTGGGAGGACATCGTAGCCCAGGTGGCGCGCGCGGTGAAGCGGGCCAGACCGGGCGAATGGATCATCGGGCGCGGCTGGCACCAGTCCAAGTGGGACCACCCTCCCGTTCCCAACGTGGAGGGCTTCCCGCTGCACGCTTCGCTCGACAAAGTGTCTCCGGACAACCCCGTGCTGCTCACGCACGCCAGCGGGCACGCCGCCTTCGTCAACGCCAGGGCCATGCAGGAGGCGGGCATCACGCGCGACACGAAGAACCCCTCGGGCGGCGAGATTCTGAAAGATAAGCAGGGCAACCCCACCGGCCTGCTGCGCGAGCGCGCCCAGGGGCTCGCCGGCCAGGCCCTGGCGGCTTACGAATCGAAGCGGACGCCCGCCGAGCGCGCCGCGCTGCTGCGCCGCGAAATCGAGACCGCTTCCGACGAGGCGCTTTCCAAGGGCATCACCACGTTTGAGGACGCCGGCTCGCCGCCCGCGACCGCCGACGTGGTCCGGCGCATGGCGGAAAACCATGAGCTGCGGCTGCGGATCTGGATGATGCTGCGCGGTTCGAACGCGGAGCTCGGGCCCAAGCTCGATCAATACCGGACCATCGGCGTGGGCGGCAACTACTTCACCGTGCGCGCCATCAAGCGCTACATGGACGGCGCGCTCGGTTCGCGCGGCGCGTGGCTGCTGGCTCCTTACACCGACAAGCCCGACAGCACCGGTTTGAACGTGGAAGATCCCGCCGATATCAAGCGCGCGGGCGAACTGGCGATCCAGCACGGCTACCAACTCTGTGTGCATGCCATCGGTGACCGCGCCAACCGCGAAACCCTCGACATCTACGAACAGATTTTCCGGGAACATCCCGGCCAGAAGGGCTTACGCTGGCGCATCGAACACGCCCAGCACCTCAGCGCGCAGGATATTCCGCGGTTCGGACAGCTCGGCGTCATCGCCGCCATGCAGGGGATCCACTGTACGTCCGATGCTCCCTACGTGCTGCTGCGCCTGGGGGCGAAGCGCGCCGAGGAAGGCGCCTACGTGTGGCAGAAGCTCATGCGCAGCGGCGCCATCGTGGGCAACGGCACGGACGCCCCGGTGGAAGACGTCAACCCGATCGCCTGTTTCTACGCCTCGGTGACCCGCAGAGCGAAAGACGGCACCTACTTCTATCCCGGCCAGCGCATGACTCGCGAGGAGGCCTTGCGCTCCTACACCTGGAACAACGCCTACGCGGCGTTCGAAGAGAAGCTCAAGGGCTCGCTCGAGCCCGGCAAGCTGGCCGATATCACCGTGCTCTCGCGCGACATCCTGACGATTCCCGACGACGAGATCCTTTCCACCGACGTGGTCTACACCATCGTCGGGGGGAACGTGAGGTTCGATCGCACGACAGGCGTGGCGCATTGATCGAATTTCGGACTCCCGCCTCCACCTTGCCGGGATAGCTGCATCCTGTTATCCTTTGAATTAAACCGATCCCTCATTCATACACAGGAGACACATATGGCAGTCAAAGTTGGCATTAATGGCTTCGGCCGGATCGGCCGGAATGTTGTCCGCGCCGGTCTGCACCGGAAAGATGTGGAATTTGTCGCGGCAAACGATCTTACCGACACCAAGACGCTGGCGCACCTGTTGAAGTACGACTCCGTGCTTGGCCACCTGCAGGAAGAGATCACCGCGGACGCGGACTCCATCACCGTCGGCGGGAAGAAGATCAGGATTTTCGCGCAGAAAGATCCGGCGGAACTGCCGTGGGAATCGGTGGGCGCGCAGATCGTCGTGGAATCGACCGGCCGTTTTACCGACGCCAAAGATGCCTGCAAGCACCTGCGGGGGACGGTCAAGAAGGTCATCATCTCTGCCCCGGCGAAGAACGAAGACGTTACGATCGTTCTGGGCGTCAACGACGACACCTACGATCCCAAAAAGCACAACATCATCTCCAACGCATCCTGCACCACCAACTGCCTCGCCCCGGTAGTCAAGGTCATCCATGAAGCCTTCGGCATCCAGAAGGGTTCGATGACTACCATCCACAGCTATACCAACGACCAGAACGTGCTCGATTTCCCGCACAAGGATCTGCGCCGCGCCCGTGCCGCCGCCCTCAACATGATTCCGACCACCACCGGCGCCGCGAAGGCCATCGGCCTGGTGATGCCGCAGTTGAAGGGCAAACTCGACGGGTACTCCATGCGCGTTCCCACCCCGGACGTCTCGGTCGTGGATCTGGTCGCCGTGCTGGATAAGCCGACCACCGCGGAAGCCGTGAACGCCGCCCTGAAATCGGCCTCTGAAAACGGCCTGAAGGGGATCCTGGGCTACACCGAAGATCCGGTGGTGTCGAGCGATATGCTGCACAATCCGAACAGCTCGATCGTGGACGCGCAGATGACCAAGGTGCTCGACGGAAACCTGCTGAAGATCGTCGCGTGGTACGACAACGAGTGGGGTTATTCCTGCCGCGTGGTCGACCTGATCGCGTTCCTGGCCAAGAAAGGCCTCTAAGTTCCGGTTTTTACTGCCAGGCAAGTCTGCCGCTCCGGCTCCAAGCGCCGGAGCGGCTTTTTTGTCTGACCACACCCTTGACACATGACTCGGAATCCGATATAACGGAATCCGAACCATGCCGGAAGACTTCAGCCCGTACCTGCCCCTTTCGCCAGCCACCCTGCATATCCTGTTATCCCTCGCCGCCGAGGACCGCCACGGCTACGGCATCATGCAGGAAGTGGCCCGCCAGTCCGGAGGGCAGTACAAGCTCGGTCCCGGAACGCTCTATGACAATCTCCAAAAACTCATGTCGCAGGGCCTGGTCGAGGAGGCCCCCGGCCGGGGGCCCGGCGACGACCCGCGGCGGCGCTATTACCGTCTTACGCCCGCCGGCTGGGGCGTGCTGACCGCCGAAATCGCACGCCTCGAAAGCGTCGTTCGCGAGGCGCGCATCCATCTCCGAACCGCGCCGCGGAGAGCTTCATGACCCGCGCCCTGTATCGCTGCCTCGTGTGGCTGCATCCCCCGGTTTTCCGCCGCGAATTCGCCGGTGAGATGCTCTGGATTTTCGACGAAGCCGTGCAGAATGAGGGCGCCGGCCCTCTGTTCCTCGACGGCTTCCTCTCTCTGGCGCGTCAATGGTTCCTGCGCTCCGGCTTATGGAAAATCCTCGCCGCCCTCGCCGGGGCGCTGTTCCAGATAACCATGGGCGGCGCCCTGATGTTTCGCATTGGGCGGTACCGCCCCGAGCCGGCTCTTTCCGCGGCAGCAAATCCGGAGCTTGCCGCGTTGATGCGCCTCGCCGCATTCACCACGGTCGGCCTGTTCGCCGCCGTGATCCTGCTTGTCTTCTATTGGCGCAAACTGTCGCGCCGAACGGGAGTCTGAATGCTGGAACTGCGTAATGTTACCAAGCGATACCCCGCCACTACCGCCGTCAAGGACGTCAGCTTCGTGGCGCGGCGCGGGGAAGTCACCGGCTATCTCGGGCCGAACGGCTCAGGCAAATCCACCACGTTGAAGATGATCACCGGCCTCATCGAACCGACCGAAGGCGAGATCCTCTTCGATGGCGAGCGCATCCAGCGCGACCCCATCGCTTATCGCCAGCGGCTCGGCTACGTCCCCGAAGAGCCGCAGCTCTATCCCCATCTAACGGGCGCCGAATATCTCGAGATGGTTGGCCAGTTGCGCGGCCTGCCGGAGCGGATGCTCGCGGAGAAGATCGACGGCTTCCTTCGCCTCCTCTCGCTCCACGAAGATCGCTACGTGCCGATCTCTTCGTACTCGAAAGGCATGCGCCAGAAGGTGCTCCTGGCCGCCGCGCTGCTCCACAATCCCGACCTCGTCCTCCTCGACGAGCCGTTCTCTGGCCTCGACGTCAGCTCCGCCCTGGTGCTCCGCGAGCTCATCCGCGAACTGGCCGGGCGCGGCAAAGCCGTCATCTTCAGCTCGCACGAGCTCGAGACCGTCGAGCGGGTCTCCGCGCGCGTCGTCATTCTGCACAAAGGCCGCGTCGTCGCCAACGACTCGATCGGCCGATTGCGCGATCTGATGTCGCTGCCGAACCTGGAAGGCATTTTCGCGCAGCTCGCCATCGAACAGGACACGGCGGGAATCACCCGGCAGTTTCTCGAATGCATGGAGGCGTAATGCCCGACGAGCGCCGCCAGTTCCGCATCCTCTACCGGGATTTTCTCCGCCGTGTCATCGATCTCGACGTCCTCTCCTCTCACGGAGACATGGAAAAGCTGCTCGTCCAGTTCGCCGCGATGCTGGCCGCGTTCAGCTTCAGCTTTCTGATCTTCGCCGGCCCGAAATACCTCACCGCGGAGGTACCGGCCGCGCAGCTCCGCATCGCGATCCGCAGCGAACTCGAGTTCCTCGTCGCAACGACCATGGCGGTCGCGGGCCTGTTCGCCGTCCTGGCCTGGAACAACGTCCTGCCCGACCGCCGCGATTGCCTGATCCTAGGCCTTCTGCCCGTCCGGACGCGGACCGTATTTCTGGCAAAGGTGGCCGCCATCGCGAGCGCGCTCGGCGTCGCGATTGTGGCTCTGAACATCTTCACCGGACTCCTGTTTCCGTTCCTTGCGCTTCCCGGGGATGGCGGCTGGATGGCAGCAATCCAATCCTTTGCCGGATACTGGCTGGCGATGGCCGCGGCCGGCCTGTTCGTCTGCTGCGGGATGCTCGCATTGCAGGGAGTCGCAGCGCAGCTTCTGCCTTACCGCTACTTCCTCCGCCTCTCGAGTTTTCTCCAACTCGCCTCGTTCTTCGGGATCCTGGCGGCCTGGTTTCTCAAACCTCCCGGTGCGGTGCCCTGGCTGCCCTCGTCCTGGTTCTTCGGCCTCCAGCAGCAACTCAGCGGCGCCGTGCCCTTCCACCCGCTCGCGGCGCGAGCACTCTGGATGCTGCTGGGCGTCTCGGGTGTCGCCGCCATCACCTTCGCCCTCGCTTATGGCCGCAGCATCCGCAAGATCGTCGAGCAGCCGGATATCCAGCCGGGCGGACGCCGCCGCCGTTCGCCGCGGCTCAGCTACGCCATCCTGCGGCGGCCGATCGACCGCGCCATCGTGCTCTTCACCGCCCGCACGGTCGCACGCAGCCGGCAGCACCGCCTCTTCCTGGCCGCTTATGCCGGCATCGGCCTCGCCATCGCCTTCGCCTATGGCCGCGATCTGCTTTACGGCACCAGCGATGTCTACGCGCAGAGCCTCGGAACGCACTGGAACCGGCTCAACGTTCCGCTGCTGATGGGCGGCGTCGTGCTGCTCTGTTTCGCGGTCGCCGGCGCGCGCGCCATCTTCTCGCTCCCCGTGGCGCTTCGGGCCAACTGGGTCTTCCGGCTCACCGCGGTCCATGCGCCCCGCGCCTACCTCTTTGCCATCCGCAAATCGCTGATCGCGGTGACGGTTCTGCCGATGTGGCTGGCAAGCGCCGCCGTCTATTTCCTGATCTGGCCCGCGCGCCCCGCCGCACAGCACATGCTGGTGCTCTCGATCGCCGCCGTCATTCTCGTCCACCGCTCGCTCGACCAGTTCCGCAAAATTCCCTTTGCGTGCTCCTACCTGCCCGGCAAGTCGAACCTGCACGTGAGAGCCGGCATCTACGGCCTGGCATTCCTGGCGATCGCGAGCTTCTCCGTGCAGATCGAGTACTTCGCCATGCCCCACCCGTGGCGCTTCGCGGTCTTTTGCGCCGTTCTGTCGCTGCCGGCCGCCTGGGCGTGGCGCCGCTGGCGCGAGTTTGCGAACTCACCTTACAACTGGATCCAGTTCGAAGACCTCCCGCAGGCCGACGTCGAAGCGCTCGACTTGCACAACCCTCCCTCTATCCCGCAGTCCGGCCCTCCTCCGCCGCTCGAAGCCGGCGTCTCCATCCGTCCGCGTCCGATCTTCGACATGGATTCGGTGGCCGGACCGCCGCCTCGTGTCCCCTGGAACACGCAGCTCGAACAGCTCCTCTCCGACTTCCGTTCCGGCTTCCGCATCTTCCGCCGCGCCCCCGGCTTCAGCGCCGCGGCCATTGCGCTCATGGCCGTCGGCATCGGCGGCAACACGGCCGTCTATTCGCTCATCAACGGCATCCTCAATAAACCCGCGCCCGGCATACGCGCAGAAAACCTCGTCAACATCGCCTCCACCCGGCCCGGCGATTCGAATGGCGACGTCATCGCCCTCCCCCTCTATTCCGATTTCCTCGCGAAAGCCCGGACCCTCCAGTCCATCGCCGGTTCCGGCTTCGAGCGCTTCGCCCTGACCGTCTCCGATGGCACGTACGAACTCCGCGGCCAGACGGTCACTCCCAATTACTTCGACGTCCTCGGCGTACCTATCGTGAAAGGCCGCGGCTTCACCGCCGAGGAAAACCGCGGATCTGCCGGACTGGCGGCCGTAATCGCCTGGCACGTGTGGCGGAACCAGTTTCATTCCTCGCCCGGCATCGCAGGCCGGCACGTGCTGCTGAACGGTCTGCCGGCGACGATCGTAGGGGTTGCCGCCCCCGGGTTCCGCGGCACGCATTTCGCGCCGACCTTCGAGATCGCCGTCCCCGTCCTCGGCTATGCCCGGTTACAGGGAAATGTCCAGGCTCTCGCCAACCGCGGAGTCGAAGTGATCGGCCGGCTGGCGCCCGGTATTTCGGTAGCGCAAGCGCAGGCGGAGTTCGACACCTTTTCGCGGCGCATCGCAGTTGAGTATCCCGAACTTCAGCACCAGCGGATTGTCATCGCACGGTATTCCGCCACCTCCTTCGGTCCCTGGCAAAGCGCGCAGGCCCGGATGTTCATGGCGATCCTCACCGGCGTAGCGCTGCTCACCCTGCTGGTGGTTTGCGCGAACGTCGCGAACCTGATGCTGGGGCGTTCGGCTGCCCGCCAGCGCGAACTCGCCGTTCGCCAATCGCTCGGAGCCTCGCGCCGCCGGATCCTCTCGCTGCTCCTCTCGGAAGGGTTGGTGCTCTCGGCCACTGCCGCCGCGGCTGCATGGGGCTTCGCGTGGTGGGTCGCGCGCGCGATTCCCGCTCTCATTCCGCCGCTCGAATCCGGAGCGCGCATTGAACCCAACCTGGCGCCCGATTGGCGTGTCGCTGTCTACGCGCTCACGCTGGCGATTTTCGGCGCACTCGCTTTTACGCTCGCGCCATCCCTTCGTGCCTGGCGGCAGGACCTGCTGCCTTTTCTCAAAGCCGGCGAACACGGCGTCATTCAGGGCCGGTCCGGAATGGCGAACCTTCTCGTCGTCATCCAGCTCGCCTTCTGTGTCCTGCTGCTCGTCGGCGCGGGACTCGCGAGCCGATCGGTTTTCCTCATCAACGCCGCCGACCTCGGCTTCCCGAAAGACCACCGCCTCATTCTCCGCCTCAACACACTCGGCGCCCGCGGCACGGTGGACGAGGGCTCGCTCCTCGAAACCCTTCGCCAACGGCTCGCCGCCATACCCAACATCACGGCGGTCTCTTACGCTACCGCTGTTCCCCCCGATCCTTTCGGCCAACTCGTTGCTGTGATCGGCCAAACGCCGTTCCGAGGCATGGTGGCCGGACCGCGCTACCTCGAGGCGCTCGGCGTCCCCGTCAAAGGCCGCGACTTTCAAACCTCCGACATGAACCGCGACACCGCGGTCCTCACCCGCGGCGTGGAAGAGAAGCTCTTCGCCGGCCAGTCCGCCGTAGGCCGCACCATCGAGCTTTTCCATCGCCCTTACGAAGTGATCGGCGTCGCCGCCAATGGCGCCTACTCCGGATTGCAGCAGCAGGGAGGCGATCAGTTCGTCTTTCTGTCGCGAGCTCCCGGTGGCAGCGGCGGCGTCCGGTACTTCAACATCCGGTACGCGGGGCCGCTCGCCGCGGCCGCTTCGCCGGTGCGGGGCCTGATCCGCGACGTTTCCGCCACCGAACGGATGGTCGGCACCATCCAGACCATGGACGCCTTCATGCAGCAGTACACCGCGCCGGCGCTGGTGATCGGCGGTCTCCTCAGCCTGTTCTCCGCGGGATCGCTGATCGTTGCCGGTATCGGTCTGTACGCCGTGATCGCGTTTCACACCGCCCGCCGCACGCGCGAGTTCGGCATCCGGCTGGCGCTCGGCGCGACGTCGCAGGACGTTCTGGGGACGGTCTTGAAGCAAGGGCTGCTGCTCGCCGCGGCAGGTTCCGCCGCCGGCTTCCTGCTCAGCGCCGCCGCCAGCCGCCTGCTGCGCGGCCTGCTGTTCGGCGTAAGCCCCGTCGATCCCCTCGCCTGGGCAGGCGTAATCGCGCTGCTGGGAGCCGTCGCTCTGACGGCCTGCTATGTCCCCGCCCGGCGTGCCGCGCGAATCGAACCCCTGGAAGCTTTGCGTCAGGAGTAAGATTCCGCGGCGTGCTTGCGTCCTGCACAGGCCTCCTATAGAATGTCTGTACGAGCGACATGCCCTCCACCTCCACCACCAGCCTCCTGCAAGGGACTCTCGATGTCCTCATTTTGAAAGTGCTCACGCTGGAGCCGATGCACGGGCTCGGGATCTCGCGCCGCATCCTGCAGGTGACCGGCGGAACATTCCAGGTGAAGCCGGGATCGCTCTTTCCCGCGCTCCACCGGATGGAAGAGGCGGGGTGGCTGACTTCGTCGTGGGGCGAGAGCGAGAACAGCCGGCGCGCCAAATTCTACCGCCTCACCAAGGCCGGACGCCGCCAACTGAAAGAGGAAACCGATCAGTGGGCGCGAATCGCCGCGGCGATGGCGAGCGCCCTGGATACGCCCTGATTCGAGGAGGACCTTATGCCGTTGTGGCACCGCATGAAAACGCTGTGGCGGAACCTCGCGCGAAGGCGGCAGGTGGAAGCAGATCTCGACGAGGAGATCCGCTCCTACCAGTCGATGCTGGAAGACGAGAGGACACGGGCCGGAGCACACCCGCGCGCGGCGCGGCGCGAAGCCCTGCTGGAGCTCGGCGGCGCGGAACAGATCAAAGAAGAGGTTCGCGACATCCGCCTCGGCTCGGGGCTGGATTCGATCGGCGCGGAGCTGCGTCAATCGTTGCGCGCGCTCCGGCGCAATCCCGGACTCACGGCGGTGGGCGCAATCATGTTGGCGTTGGGCATGGGCGCAAGCACGGTGGTGTTCAGCGTCTTCTATGCCGCGCTTCTGCGGCCCCTGCCCTTTCGCGACGCGGACCGCGTCGTACAGCTCTGGGAGACGCGGCAGGATCAGAGTTGGAGCCAGGCGTCCTTCACCGAAGCCAACTTCTGGGACGTGCGGTCGCAGAATCGCACGTTTGCAGAGGTCGCCACGTATCACTCTGGAGAGGCCAACCTCACCGGCGACGGACCCGCCGAGAAAGTGACGCGCAGTTGGGTCAGCGCGGGATTCTTTCGCACGCTTGGCGTATCGCCCGTGCTCGGCCGCGACTTCTCGTACGACGAAGGCGGCGGCAGCGCCCCGCAAGTCGTGATCCTGGGCAACCGCTTCTGGAAGAGCCGCTTCGGCGCCGATCCGGGGATCCTGGGCAAGACCCTGCGGCTGGACGATCGCGTGTACACGGTCGTGGGCGTGCTTCCTCCGGGAGAGCCGTGGATCGACGACCAGACCTACGTGCCGTTCGCTCAGCGGCCTGACGCGGACCGCACCAGCTTCGAATTCGACGTAATCGCGCGTCTGGCGCCCGGCGTTTCTCGGGGAGCCGCGCGAGCCGACCTGCAGCGGATCGCCGGCGTGCTCGCGCAGTCCTACCCGAAGGAGGATAAGGGCATTGGATTTCGCATGGCGCCCTCGAGTACCTGGGTGGCCGGCGACGCCACCCGCCGGGCGCTTTGGGTGCTGCTCGGCGCCGTTACTTTCCTGCTGCTGATCGCCTGCCTGAACATCGCCAACCTGCTGCTGGCGCGCGGCATCAGCCGGAAACGCGAAATTGCCGTGCGTACCGCGCTCGGTGCCGGCCGGGCCCGGTTGGTGCGCTTCGTGATGATGGAATCGGTCCTGCTCAGCGGTATCGGCGCGGCGCTCGGTTTGGCACTGGCGTATGGCTCACTGCACGCGATCCGCGCGATCGACGTCCGCGGGATTCCGAGGTTGGCGGATGCCCGCCTGAACCCTTGGGTGCTCGGATTCGCAGCGCTGATCGCGGTGCTCACCGGCGTGCTTTCGGGCCTGGCTCCGGCGCTCCAGGCGCCTGCGAGCGGTATTGCCGCTTCCCTGCGTGACGGAGATCGCCAGACGGGGAGCCGGGCACAGGGAAGGCTGCGGACGATACTGGTCACCGGCGAGGTCGCGCTCTCGTTCCTGCTGCTGGTGGGGGCCGGCCTGCTGATTCGCAGCTTCGTCGAATTGATGAGCGTGAACCCCGGGTTTCAGACGGAAAACCGGCTGCTGTTCTCGGTGAGCATGCCGAACTCCTATTGGGAGAAGGGCGTGGGCAAGGAGTTCCTGGACCGGTTCTTCGCGCGCCTCGCGGCGGTGCCTCAAGTGATCGCGGCCGGCGCTGTCAGCCAGCGGCCGGTGGAGGGCGGCGATCCCGGGATGGGGATCGTTTCGAGCGCCAGTCCGGAACAGGCCGGTCGCAATGTCCCTTGGGCCGGATGGCGCGTGGTTTCACCGGGCTATTTCCGCGCCGTCGGACTGCCTCTGCTCGCGGGCAGGCTGTTCGATGAGGCGGATAAGCCGGTGTGGGCCGAACGCGGCCAACCCATTCCCCAAAGGCACGTGGTGATCAGCCGGCGCCTGGCAAAGCTGATTTTCCCCAACCAGGATGCGGTGGGCAAACACGTCATCCTCTGGAAGGGGCAAAGCGGCGGGGACGCCGAAGTGGTGGGGGTGGTGGGCGACATGCGCGAGCGCGGTCTGGCGTCCGAGCCTACTCTCACGGTCTATCTTCCTTACGGCCGGAACGCGCTCACCACGGAGTTCGTTGTCCATACCCGCGGCAACCCCCTAGTGCTGGTGCCCACGGTTCGATCGATCGTCGCCAGCCTCGATCCCAACCTTCCGGTTGCGGATGTTCGCTCGTTCGACGAAGTGGTGCGGCGGTCCGTCGCTCCACAGCGCTTCAACACGATCCTGCTGGGTGTCTTCAGCGGACTGGCGCTATTGCTGGCCACGACCGGCATCTACGGCGTTCTCTCGTATTCGATGAGCCGGCGCACTTCGGAGATCGGGCTGCGCGTCGCACTGGGCGCGAACGGAGCCAGCATACTCCGGATGGCTGTTTCCCAGGGCATGCGGCCGGTTCTGGCCGGCCTGGCGCTGGGCGCGGTGGGCGCGGCGTGGCTATCGCGTTACTTCGCGGCGCTGCTGTTCGACGTCCGGCCATTGGACGCGCTGACGTACCTGGCGGTCGCGGCACTGCTGCTCGCGGCTTCGCTCGCCGCCTGCTGCCTCCCGGGCCTCCGCGCCATGCGCATCGACCCCGCGGATGCCTTGCGGATCGAATAGCCGCCGGGCACAAAAAAAGGCGCCGGAGGAAATTCCGGCGCCGATTCGCATCACAAGGAGCAGGTCAAACTTTCTCGTGCTGTTTGCCCTGCTTCAGCTTTTCACGCTGCTCCCGCAGCACGGCCTTGCGGCTCAGCTTGATCTTGTTGCCTTCGAGCGCCAGGACCTTTACCAGGATCTGGTCGCCTTCCTTCAACTCGTCGCGGACGTCCTTGATCCGGTTCTCGGCGATCTCGCTGATGTGCAGCAAGCCGTCTGTGCCCGGGAAGATCTCGACGAACGCTCCGAAATCCACCAGCCGCACCACCTTGCCGAGATACGTCTTGCCCACCTCGGCGGTAGCGGTGAGATCGGAGATGATCTGGATCGCTTTGTTGGCGGAGGCTTCATCGGCCGAAGCCACGTGGATCGTGCCGTCGTCTTCGACGTCGATCTTCACGCCCGTCTGCTCGATGATGCCCCGGATTACCTTGCCGCCTGGTCCGATGACGTCGCGGATCTTATCGGTCGGAATATGCAGGGTGTAAATGCGAGGCGCGAATTGCGAGATGGCGGTATTCGCCTTCGGCAGGGCGGAATACATCTTGTCCAGGATGAACAGCCGCCCCCGGCGCGCCTGCTCCAGCGCTTCCGTCAGCGTCGACATGGTCACGTTCGGCACCTTGATATCCATCTGCAGGCCGGTGATGCCGTCGCGCGTCCCAGCAACTTTGAAATCCATGTCGCCGTAGTGGTCTTCGGCGCCGGCGATGTCCGTGAGGATCGCGTAGTCCTTGCCCTCCATCACCAGGCCCATCGCGACGCCGCCCACATGGGCCGCCATGGGGGACCCCGCATCCATCAGCGCCAGCGAAGCGCCGCATACGGTCGCCATGGAGCTCGAACCGTTCGATTCCAGGATGTCGCTGACCACACGAAGCGTGTAGGGGAACGACTCCTCGTCGGGGATCAACGCCGTGAGCGCGCGCTCGGCCAGCGCGCCGTGGCCGATTTCGCGGCGGCCCGGGCCGCGCATGAAACCCACCTCGCCCACGCTGAACGGCGGGAAGTTGTAGTGCAGCATGAAGCGCTTGGAGGCCTCGCCGGGCTCCAGCAACTCGATCCGCTGCTCATCTTCCTTGGTGCCCAGCGTGACCGTCACCAGGGCCTGCGTCTCGCCGCGAGTGAACAGCGCGGAGCCGTGCGTACGCGGCAAAACCCCGGTCTCGATGGTGATCGGCCGGATCTCGTCGAACGCCCGCCCATCCGGACGGCGATGGTTCTTCAGCATCTCGTCGCGGAAGATCCGCTCTTTCAGAGCGTCATAGCACTTGGCGCCCTCTTCGCGCTTCTCTTCCGGAAGCGCCTCGAGCACGCGCTTCTTGATTTCGGCGACGAGCGAATAGCTCTCCAGCTTCGGATGCTTTTGTGTATTGAGCGCGTCGGTCAGATCCACGCGGGCCGCTTTGTCGACCTGCTGGTAAATCTCCGGATCCACTTGCGGGGGCTGGAATTCGCGCTTCGGCTTCCCGGCAACCTTCACCAGTTCGCGAACGGCGGCGGCGATCTTCTTGCAGCAGGAGTGCCCGAACTCGATCGCTCCCAGCACGTCCTGCTCGGAAACCTGCTGCGCGCCGGCTTCCACCATTACGATGCCATCTTCGGTTCCGGCGACCACGATGTTCAGCTTCGACTCGCGCCCCTCGGTGTAAGTGGGGTTGGCCAGGTACTCGCCGTCCCGCAAGCCGACCCGTACGCCTGCCAGGACGTAGGGGAACGGAATATCGGAAATCGCCAGCGCGGCGGCCGCGCCCACGATCGCCAGCGAGTTCGGATCCTGCTCCGGATCCGCCGACAGCACCATGGCAATGATCTGGGTCTCGTTTAGAAACCCTTCGGGAAACAGCGGACGGATTGGCCGGTCGATCAGCCGGCTCGTTAGAATCTCTTTTTCCGAGGGACGCCCCTCGCGCTTGATGAACCCGCCCGGAATCTTGCCGGCGGCGTAAGTGTACTCACGGTAATCCACCGTGAGTGGGAAAAAGCCGGCGCCCACCTTGGGCTGATCGGCCATGCATGCGGTGACCAGGACTACCGAGTCACCGGATCGAACGACTACCGAGCCGTTCGCCTGTTTGGCCATTTTGCCGGTTTCGATGGAAATCTGGCGGCCACCCAGGTCAATTTCAACTTTGTGAGACATGGTTCTTTCTAAACCTCCAACCTCGGCCGGAAACCAGTTCCGGCCAGTCGCGAATCGGTCCGCGGATCTCCGCGGCCGTTGAGACTGGAGTTGACAGGATGAGCGATCCGCCGCGCTGCGTGGCTTCGTGCCCCACCGCGAGCGAACCGAATGGGTATGAGTAGGAAGGACCCAAGAACCGCAATGGACCCAGGCCGCTTCCGTCGAATGGAACTAGCGGCGAATGCCCAGCCGCTGCAGAACCGCCTTATAGCGCTCTGGATCCGTATCGCGCAGGTAAGTCAGAAGCCGGCGACGCTTGGCAACCAGGGTCAACAGCCCTTTACGGGAGCCGTGATCCTTCTTGTGCGTCTTGAAGTGCTCTGTCAGCAGCGAAATCCGCTGGCTCAACAAGGCAATTTGTACTTCTGGCGACCCAGTATCGGTTTTGTGGCGTTGATTTGTCGAAAAAATCTGCCGCTTTGCTTCAATCGCCAGTGCCATTCTAGGGGTAATGCTCCTTGTCTTCTCTTAATCTCGTTTTGGTACAGCAATCAGGATAACACAGTGATGTCGCGGGTTGGGGAGCGCTCCCCGCGGGGCCTCGCCGGCCGGCGTTGCCCCTCAATACACCTGAAAGCAAAACACCTGGTTCGAACCCTCAGGGCTGAGCGAGTACTCGCCTGGATCGAGGCTCTCGTCCACCTCGATTCGATAGAGGTTCCCGTCCACCCGCTTGACGTCGAGCCGGATCGGTCTCGGCTGCTTCTTCGGACCGAAGAGGATTTCGCGATGATCGCCCTTGACGTCCAGACGGTAGAGCCCGAGTTTATCGGGCGACAACTGGTCCGACTGCATCAGGAAAATCGGCGACGCCAGCGGAGTGCGGGCCGGAGAACTGGCTCCTTCCACCACGTAGAGGATATCGTCCTTCTTCTGCTTCTCCTCGGTGGCTTTAGAGGCTTCCGTAGGGATCAGGTTGTCCGCGTGTTTCAGGTACGGCAGATCCGGCTTGGGCGGCCGGGGACCATCGTATTTCTGGGCGAAGGCCGCGCAGACCGCGGCCACCAGGAGTGGTAGAATCCGGCGGATCATAGCAGTCGATATCTATCTTACAACGCCGCGCCGGTGTTGCCATGCTTCTCCCCGGCCCTCGAAAGACGCCCCAGGACTGGATCCAGCGCCGCGCCGGTGTTTCGAACCAGGCATGGCAAGCCAGCGACACGGCTGTCAGGATCGCCGCGTATGTCGCGAACCCCGCCCATCCCAGTGTCGTACGCGAGCTTTCAGCAGACGCTCCCCGGGTAGCCAGCAGAAACCAGGCCATCAATGGGGATTGCAGAATGTAGATCGCATAGCTGGCGTTTCCGAGGGTAACGACCGGGCGCCACGAGAGTAGCTGTCCCAGGATCCCGCCGCCCGATGCGAGGGTGTAGACCAGCGCTGCGAACAGGGGCGCCGCCAGCGCTCCACGCAGCACCGGGTGGACCAGGAGAGGCGAAAACGCCGCAAAGCCGGCCAGAACCACGGAGACCGGCACGGCCGAGAGACACCGCCCCGGCTCCCGCCGCAGGTAGCCGGCACCCGCCGCGACCCCGAGTACGAATTCCGCCAGCCGGAAGACCGGCATGTACATCACCGCTTCCGCGTGCCCGCCGCCGTATAGCGCAAGCTGGGCCAGCGGAGGAGCGAGCGCCGCGGCCCAGCACGCTGCGGCGACCAACCACAAGCCCCGCGGTGACAACCGTATGACCGCGGGCAGGATCGCCGGAAACAAAAGATAAAAGAAGGCTTCATTCGACAGGGACCAGCCCGGCCCGTTCCAGACCAGGGCCAGTTTCGGAAACCAGCCCTGCACCAGGCCGCCCGCCGCCAGACCGGACGCCGCCAACTTCAGCGGATCCGAGCGCAGCAGCCGCACCACGACCGCCGGACCGATCAGCACAAAGCCGAGGAGGTACGCCGGATAGATCCGCGCGAACCGCGCCCCCAGAAACCGGCGCGGGTTCAGCGCCCGCCCGGCGTATTGATAGGCCAGCACAAACCCGGAAAGGATGAAAAACAGCCCGACCGCCATGTAGCCGTTGGCCGCCACATTCCGCAGCAGCGGCGGCAAGGCCGGCGCATAGTGAAAGAACACCACGTGTAGGGCCGCGAAGAAGCGGATTCCCGTAAGTGCTCGCAGTGCGGGCCGGTCCATGCACCACAGATCGGCGCCGCAGCGCCCGGGCTTTAGATCGGGGGCTCGCTCCAGCCGCCAAGAGCCTCTTCCAGGCGGAGCGCCACCGCCAGCGCGATGTCCTCCCGCCAGGGCGGCGCCGCAATCTGGACCCCGATAGGCAGCCCGCCCGCGGTTGCGCCGCAGCGCACCACCGCAGCCGGCCAGCCGGTCAGATTATGCGTCATGGTGTAGCTGAAGCCCGGGAATACCGCGTCCTCGGTCGATCTTCCGTGCTCCAGCGCGGGAAAGGCCGCCACCGGCGACAGCACCGCGTCGTAATCCCTCAGGAAGCCGAACATGGCATTCCGAAACTCGTCGAGTTCCGCCCAGAGTTGCGCGAAACCGGCCACGGTCGTACGGCACCTCTCCAGCTTGCGCAGCCAGCCTTCGAGCAGAGGATGCGTCTCGAAACTGCCGATGGCCTTTGCGTAATCGCGCAACCCGTCGCCGCCGTCCGGACCCAGAAACCGCATCTCGAGATCATAGCTGTGTTCCACCAGCGGCGGACGGCATTCGCGCGCGCCCACCTCCGCCGCGGCGCGCCGGACCACCGCGGCCGTGGCGGCGTCCGGGGCCATGACGCCGTTGTCCGTGAAGAACGCGATCCGCAGCTTGTCCACATCCAGCCGGCGCGGATCCTCAAAAGGCGCGGGCGCGACGGTGCGGTCCCAGCCGTCCGGTCCCACCAGGAGCGGCATCAGGACGCACAGATCCTCGACGCGGCGCGCCATCGGCCCGATCTGCCAGATGGCTTCGATCCAACCTCCGGCCGGAGGCACGTGCCCGGTGCGCGGCAGACGTCCGGAAGTAGGCTTGATCGCGGTAATTCCGGAGAAGTGCGCGGGTAGCCGAACGCTTCCCGCCGCGTCGCTTCCCAGGCCGAAGGGCGAGCCGCACGCCGCGATGAGCGCCGCTTCTCCCCCGCTCGATCCTCCCGGCGTCCGCTCGAGCGCGTAGGGATTGTTACTGCGGCCGAAAATCAGGTTGTCGCTCTCGAAGGCGAACAGCAAGTCGGGAAGATTGGTGCGCGCCAGCGGAATCGCTCCCGCCGCGCGGAGGCGCGCCACCAGCGTGGCATCTTCGGCGGAGGGCGCATTGCCGCGGAACCCGAGAGTTCCAGCGCTGCACACCGTTCCGTTGACTTCGATCGAGTCCTTGATCGAGAACGGCACACCCGCCAGTTGTCCCAACAGCTCTCCGCCCGCGCGGCGCCGGTCGACTTCCGCGGCTTCGGCGAGCGCACGAACCCCCAGGACCTCGATCCCGGCGTTGATTCGCGGATTCACCTCGGCGATCCGCGCCAGGTGCGCCCGCACCAGTTCGGCAGCCGAAATCTCCCCTCTGCGGATCAGCCCGGCCTGCCGCACGCCGGAAAGCGCCAGGACTTCCTTCACCGGGCATCTCCCGCCGCCCGGTCGAGCAGGATCTCGACCAGGGCGGGATGCCCGTCGAGCGGCGGGGTCACCCGCAGATCTACTTCGGGGTGCGCGGCACCGGCTTGCGCGGCCAGCTTCGGAAGGTCTCGTTCGAGGTGAGTGCCTAAGGTGAGGAAGTACGGAATGACCACCACCCGCCGCACGCCGCGCTCCGCGAGCCGCGCCACCGCGCCCTTCAAATCGGGCTTCCCCAGCTCGAGAAACGCGGCTTCCACGTGTTCGAAGCCGCCCGCGCGCGCCAGTTGCGCGGCAACCGAACGCACGGCCTCATTGGCCGGCTCAATCCGCGAACCGTGGGCAAAGATAATGAACCCGCGCTCGACCATCGCCCGCTAGTGTAGCGCGGACGGGGCCCTACGATCCCGCGATGTAACTCCGCATGTGGTGCAGTTCCTCGGTTTTCACCGCCAGTTCGAAGTTCATCAGATCGCGCATCGAAAGGAACGCTACCACCCGCGAGCCTCGCGTAACCGGCAAGTGACGGCAGGCGTGCGTTTGCATCAGCTCCATGGCTTGCTCCAGGCTGGCAAGCTCGTCGACCGTCGCGAGTTGGGTGCTCATCACCCGGGAAACCGGCGTGGTCTCGGGGTTCAGCTTTTCGAGCACCACCCGTCTCATCAGGTCGCGCTCGCTGAAAATCCCACGCAAATCTTCTCCGTTCAGGACCAGGATGGCTCCAACATGGAGTTCCGCCATACGCCGTGCCACATCGGCTACGGTGTCATGCTCATCCACACTATACAGTTCGCGGTTATGGACGATATCTCGGACCAGGGACATGATTCCCCCTCCCCGTGGACCGGACTATATCACGAAAACCCTCCCCGTAACACATCATAATAAGCAAATGGCCGAAGCCCTGCGATTCGAATGCCAGCCCGGTTGCACCGAATGTTGCCGTCAAAAGGGTTTTGTATATTTGACTGATGCGGACCTGCCGCGAATGGCTGATTTTCTGGGGTTAACCGCACAGGAATTCAGCCGCAGGTACGTTTACCGCACCAGGAACCGCATGCGGCTGCGGGTGCCGCGCGACGCCAATTGTCATTTTTTGCTCGAAGGCGGCTGTTCAATCCATCCGGCAAAGCCCACGCAGTGCCGCATCTTCCCATACTGGCCGGAGTTGCTCGAAAGCCGCCGGGAATGGCGGAAAACGGCCCGCTATTGCCCCGGAATCGGAAAGGGTCCGCTCGTACAGATCTCGAACGCCCGCGCCCAGGCACGTGAAATGCGCGACGGTTATCCCGCTATGTATTGATGATGCGGACCCGTGCTACACCACGCGCAGGTCTTTGCTCGTTGGCGTGAGAATCTCGCACCCGGTTTCCGTCACCACCACCGTATCCTCGATGCGGATCCCGCCAAAGCCTTCCAGGTAAACGCCGGGCTCGATCGTAATCGCCATTCCGGCGGCCAGGCGCATCTTGTCGCGCCGGCCGATGCGCGGCGGTTCGTGGATTTCGAGCCCTAGCCCGTGCCCCGTGGAGTGAACAAACGCACGGTCCAGGCCGTAGCCCTTCAGCACGTTTCGGGCGGCGGCATCCACGCGGGCGGTCGGCACTCCGGCCCGGACTGCGTTCACCCCCGCCAGTTGCGCCTCCAGCACGGCGCGGTACAGGCGCTTTACCTTGGCGGAGGGAGGACCCATGTGCAGCATGCGGGTCATGTCGCTGGCGTAGCCCTCCTGCTGCGCGCCCATATCCACCACCACGAGCTGGCCGTTTTCGAGGCGCGCCCCCGTAGGCTGCGCGTGCGGCAGGGCCGACCGCGCTCCCCCGGCGACGATCGTCTCGAAAATGGGCTTCTCTGCCCCCAGCCGGCGCATGCGGTATTCCAGCTCGGCAGCCAGGTCGCTCTCCTTCATCCCCACCCGCACGTGCCGCGACGTCTGCTCGAAGGCGCGGGAGTTGGTTTGGACGGAGCGGCGGATCAACTCGATCTCGGAAGGCGACTTCACCATGCGGATCTGCTCGATCCACCCCGGAGCGGGCTTCAGCCCCGCCTTCATGGGGAGCCGCGACCGGAGGGCGTCGAACGCCTCGCAGGTCAGGCGCGCCGGCTCGTAACCGATGGACGAAACTCCCAGCCGCCGGATCGCCGAGACTACATCCAACACCAGCGGCCCTTTCGCAATTCTGACCCGGCAGGTGGTCTCCTGGGCGGCCTGGATCTGGAAGCGCGGATCCGTGAACAGGATCGCCCGGCCTTCGAGCAGGAGCAGATTGCCGTTGTCCCCCGTAAAACCCGAGAGGTAGCGCAGGTTCGGCCCGGCGGCGATCAGCATGGCGTCCAGCTTGCGTTCGCGCAGCCCGTCCGCCACCGCCTCACGGCGCGCCTCGAATTCGTTCATCAATCGCTCCTCATGGTTCTAAAGACTTGGCCAGTTGCAGGGCGCGCCCCGCCAGTTCGCTGGCCTGCCGGAGATCGCCCCGGTCTCTGGCCTCGCCGGCTTGCTTGAGGAAACTTTTGACGCGATCCACAATCGATTGCTGCGCTGGGCTCAGCCGTTGCTGCTGGAGCTGGTCGACCAGCTTGAGCGCATCCCGGCTGCGCGCCGCTGCCTCTTCGGCGAGGCGCCGCTGCTCGCTTTGGGGCAACGCCTCCTGGATGGGAGGCCGCTCCTCGGTGGGTGGAGTTACCGGCGCGGGAGCCGGCGTCGCCACTTCCGGCCTCGGCGCGGGGGGACGGCGAGGCGGTGTCCGCACCGGAACGGGCGCCGAAGGCGTCTCCTCCCGGGGCAGGGTCGTAGCCAGCGCTTCCGGACTCAGCGGCTGCGGCGGCGGCAGTTGCACGTTCGTCTGCGGAATCGAAAGCGACTGCGGCAAAGGGGGCGGCGCCGGAACAGTCGCGGGTTTGGGCGGGGGCGGAGCGGCCTTGACGACCTTCGGCTTCCGTCCAAAAATGCAGCCGGAAAGCGAGATCGCCAACCCGGCAACCAGTATTGCTTCCGCGCGCTTCATTCGGATGGCCTCGATCAGACGGCAATCGGGAGGCGAATAAAAAACGTGGTGCCTTTGCCCGGCTCGCTGGTGAAGTCGATTGTACCATCGTGCAGTTGCACGATCCGGAACGTCATCGCCAGCCCGATTCCCGAGCCGTCCTGGCGGGTCGTAAAATACAGCCGGAAGATTTTGTCTCTCAGCTCCGGTGGAATGCCCTGACCCGTATCCGAGATCCGGATCTCGGCCGTATCTTCGTTCGCCAATGCCTCGAAGCGCAGTTCCCCGCCTTCCGGCATCACCTGCATGGCGTTCACCACCACGTTCAGCACGGCCTGCTTGAGAAGGTCGCGGTCCACCCTTACCGCCACTCCTTCGATCTCCTGATGCACGACGATTCCGATACTCGAGGCTTCCGCCTGCGGCCGCGCGAGCTCTACGATTTCGCCCATCAGTTCCTGCAGAGGAACGGTGTTGAGTTTCAGCTCCACCGGACGGGTGAAATCCAGAAACGTCTTTACCACCCGGTCGAGCCGGAGAATCTCCCGGGCGATGATCTCCATCTGGGGCTGAATGTCGGTCTCGCCGCGCGCCAGCTTCGCTTTGGCGACCTCCACGTGCAGCAGGATGGCGTTGAGCGGGTTCTTCACCTCGTGCGCCACGCCGCCCGAGACCCGGCTGATTGCCGCCAGGCGGTCGGCCGTCTGCAGTTCCCGGTTCAGCTTCCGCTGCGCCTCCGGGTCGCGGAGCCGGACCAGCAACCCGCTGCCGGTCAGCGCGCCTCCGGGCAGCGCATCGAGCATGTCCACGGAGAGCACCACCACCACCGGGGTAGCGGCGTCCAACTCGGGCACGCCCAGCGGAACCCGGCGATTGCGAATCGCTCTGCCGGTCTCCGCGGCCTGCGCAATCAACAACCCAAGCGTGGTCGACGGCGGAAACACGTCCGTGATGGTCTGACCGGTCAGGTCCGCCCGCTCGCGGTCCAGGAACTTCTCCACCGATCCCGAAGCGAATACCAGGCGCCCCTCGCGGTTGAAGATGAAGACGGCATCTTCCAGGTCGTGAAGCAGGCGGTCGATGTTTCCACGCAGGTCCGAAACTTCGTATTGCGCCCCGCGCAGGCGCTGGCCCAGCATGCTCACCTTGGAGGCCATCACGGAGAACTCATCGGTCGCGGCCTTGGCGGTCATCGCCTTCTCCTGCTCGTATTCGCCGCTCGCGATCAGGTCCAGTTGATGCCTCAGGCGGCCTAGCGGCCGGAGCGCCACCGCCGAAAACAGGAACGTGAGAACGAAGGCGCCGAGAATCGAGACAATCGCTACTTCCACCGTCCGCCACAAGGTCGCCGAAACAATCTCATTGCGGATGAACACGGGCGCCACGATAATCCGCACCAGTACCACGGGCTTGTGCTTGGTGGGGTCGGACAGGGCTTTGTCGATCTGAAAAAAGGTGGTGTCGTGCGCCAGCAGCAGCTTTACTTTCTGCACCCACCCGCTGTCCATTACCACACCGCGAAAGTCCGGATAGGGTCCCGATTTCTGGCCGATGCGCCCGGGATCGCTGTCCGCCATTATTTCATTGGTGTCCGGGTCCACCACGGCGATCTCCAGAATGGCGCGCGCGTTCGTCAGCAATTCCAGAAGGTTCGACGCCAGAGTCGAATCGCGCAGTGCCTCCCGCAGCGGCACGGTCAGCTGGCTGTTCAGCGTCTGCTTCACATAGTTGGTCGCCACCAGTTCCAGCACTTCGGCGCGCTCCAGGTTCGCTTCGAACTGCTGCTGGATCGTGTTGCCCAGGCTGGCCACGGAGATGGCGAAGACCATCGCTACGGTCAGCAAAACATAGCCCAGCGTCAGCTTCACCCGGAGGTTCATGCGTTCAGGAGACCGTCAGCAGCAGTTTGCCTGCGGTTTTCCTTCCCTCCAGATCGCGGTGCGCCCGCGCAGCCTCGCTGAGCGGGTAGGTCCGGTCGATCCGCAGTTTCAGCTTTCCGGAAGCCACCCAGTTCAGGACATCGTTGGCGCGCCACAGCAGTTCTTCCCGCGTGAGCAGGTGGTGAGCCAGGCTCGGCCGCGTCAGGTAAAGAGACCCTTTTCCGTTCAGGATCGTGGGGTCGAACGGCGGGACCGGACCGCTCGATTGGCCGAACAGCGCCAGCAACCCCCGCGGACGGAGGCAATTCAGGCTCTTTTCGAAAGTCGTCTTGCCCACGGAATCATACACCACATCCACCCCGCGGCCGTCGGTAAGGCGCCTTGCCTCGGTGTCGAATTCCTCGCGGGTGTAGAAGATGACGGCGTCAACCCCGTGCTCGCGAGCGATCGCGGCTTTCTCTTCGGTCGAAACCGTTCCGAAAACCCGCGCGCCCGCCATCTTCGCCATCTGCACCGTGAGCCCGCCCGCACCGCCCGCGGCTGCATGCACCAGGCAGACGCTGCCGCTCTTGAGCGGATACGTGGAATGGGTCAGGTAGTGCGCGGTCATGCCCTGCAGCATCGCCGCGGCGGCCGCCTCGAAGGTCAACCCCTCCGGGATCTTCACCAGTTGAGCCGCCGGCACCACAGCGTATTCGGCGTAGGCCCCTCGCGTCATGGCGTAAGCGACGCGGTCTCCCGGCGCGACTTCGGTGACCTCCGGTCCGACCGCCTCCACTGTGCCGGCGGCTTCGTTGCCGAGCGTGACCGGCAGTTCGGCCTTATACAGCCCGGTTCGGAAGTAGACGTCGATGAAATTGACGCCCGCGGCGCGAATGCGCACCCGGGCCTGCCGCGGTCCCGGCGCCGGAGTCGGCACCTCCGCCAGTTCCATCTTCTCCGGACCGCCCGGTTCTCGTACAAGAATGGCTTTCATCGGTTAGCCTCGGCGAAACGCTCTTCGGGTATGGATAGCCGCAGCATACAGTAGCAGATACGTCAAAGTAAACGGAAAGGAAAAGATCCGCGCCAGGGTCCGAACGGCTCCGGCCCCGGACAGGCCCGCGCGCAGGAATATGGTTTGCCGGATCGGTTCGAGGTGCTTCCGGTCCAGCCAGAAGTAGTCGCCGTTTTCGTTGATGACGAAGACTTTGGCCGGAACGCGCAGCGCCAGCGCCCACTTCCACTTGGCCATGATCGGCTCGCCGGAGCAGATGATCCCCAGGAGCCCGTAGCGATTCGCCGCCAGTTCGCGATAGAGCCGCCGGCGGCCCTCCCGCCCGCGGTAATCTGTCACCCGGTAGACCCGGGTGTTCGGCTCCTCGAAGCCCCGAGGGAGCCCGGAGTAGCAGGTCACGAGGTCGATGAAGGTTTCCGGACCCCAGGTTTGGCGAAGCCCCGGAACCACTTTCTCCATCAAGCCGCGCGAGCCGCTCTCCACCAGCAGAATCGCCGCCGTGGAGGGCATCCGCGCCGAGAAAAGATAACGCACTCCTTTGAATATAACCCGGCCGGGCAAGCCGCCCGGAGTTTCCCGGCCGGCGAGTTGGATTGCCTATTCCTTTAGATGCAAACGCCGCAGCAGATCGGAAAACCGCGGATCGCCATGGAGATTCCTGAAGCCCGGGTCGCAGTTCAACGCACTCAAAGGTATCCCCTCTCGATCCTGGTATGCCTTCTCCAGCCATTCGAAAGCCTTGTCCTTGTTTCCGAGCTGTGCGTACGCTTCAGCAATATCGGTCACGCCAAACCAAGGATGGTCCGGGCGCCCGATGCTCTCCAGGCCTAAGCTGAGATACCCACGCCAGTAGTCGCTCGCGCGCCCGCTGCGCGCCGCTTTTCGCAACGCCGCTGCGTGCTCGGCCGCTTGATCCGGAGGTGTGCCGGAAAGGATTTCGCCTTTCTGAAATTCTTCAATGGACTCGGGGTACCGGCCCAGGCGGGCCAGCAGACCCGCGAAGAGCAGCCGGGTCCTTCCATGGTTCGGATCGAGTTGAACCACACGCCGGAACTGGTTTACAGAGTGGTCGTTATTGCCGGCAAACATGTACATCAGCGCGAGAAAATCGTTCATGGGCAGGGAAAACGGATCGAGTTCCACGGCCTTCTTGGCCTCGGCCAGCGCCTCCTGATACCGGCCCATGCTCTTGAGATACGAACTGGCATAGCACCGGCGAGCCAGCGCCGAATTAGGATTCAGCTCGATTGCCCGCAGGAACTCCTTTTCCGCCGCTCCGCGGTCCAGTTCATAATCCGACTCTTCCAACGCCAGCGCGGTGTGCGCATCCGGAAGAAGCGGGTCCAACTGAAGGGCCTTCAAAGCCGCGGCCTTCGCCAGGGGAAATGCGTCCTTAGGAGCGGAGCCCGCGGTGAGGGTGCCCCAGTCATAAGCGACTGCCAGAGCGGCGAAGGCCACGGCAAGCCCTGGGTCCTTTTGGACAGCTTGCCGAAAGTAGGCAATTGCGTCTACTGTGCCGGCCGGGCTGTATTGGTTCCAGTGATACAGTCCTTGAAGATAAAGGTCGTAAGCTTCGGGGTTCACGGACTGCGCTGCCTCGAAGCGCGAACGCTGCTGCTGGGTGATGGCAACCTGGACCTGTGCGGCAATTGCCTCCGCGACTTCGCCCTGCAGGCCCACGATGTCGCTCAAATCCCTCTCATAACTGTGTGCCCACAGGTGTTGATCGGTAGAGGCCAAAATCAACTGACTGCTGATGCGGACGCGCCTTCCCGAACGCACCACCGAACCCTCGACGATGCCATCGACGCCGAGTTCCCGGGCGATCTGGGGCAGAGCCAGGCGGGTCTTTTTGTAGTGCATGACCGAAGTCCGCGAGATCACGCGCAGGGCGCCGATCTGCGCAAGATCCGTGGTCAGCGCCTCGGTCATCCCGTCGGCGAAGTACTCCTGGGAAGGGTCGCCGGTCAGGTTTTCCAGCGGGAGCACCGCAATGGAGTGAATGGCCGCCGAAGCAACCGCGCCCGTTTTCCCGTGCCCAACTTCGCGCCAGCCCCATGCCGCCAGCACCGCGGCGAGTCCAACCGCGGTTAGTGCGGCAAATATCGAACGCCACCGCCGCCGTGCGGACGGCTCGCCGGCGGCGGTGACTTCGTCAGCGGCGGAAGCTGGGGAAACCGGGGCAATGAAGCGATACCCGCGGCGCGCGAGCGTCTCAATGTAACGGGGAGTGCCGGCGGAATCGTTCAGTGCCACCCGCAAGCGCCGGACCGCCGCGTTCAGGCTGTGCTCGAAATCGACAAAAGTATCGGCGGGCCAGAGCCGCTTTTCCAGTTCTTCGCGTGCGATCAGCTCGCCCGGACGTTCCAGTAAAATCGCCAGAACGGCAATCGGCTGCCCCTCCAGCTTGACGCGAACCCCGTGCTTGCGGAGTTCTCCACTCGCGGGCTCGAACTCGTAAACGCCGAAACGCACTGCAACCGGCCTCACGCGGCCCCCTGTCACCCCGAACAGCCGTCCTTCCGGTCGAGTATATACGTTCCCGTCGGCTGACGACAAGCAAAAGCCATCTCACCCTGGCCGTTAAGTCTCTATTTTTTAATCGATTCCGGCATTACCAACGTTTTATCCCCGTCGCCTTGATCTGTCCGCGAACGTCGGCGACTCTGGCGGCATGACTACCTTTGATTTTTCCCCCACTGCACGATGGTTGGCCCTGCTCGCGATTCTGACGGTCCCCGGAGCAGCCACAGCGGACTCCTGGAGAGCGGCTGCCGGTGCGCAGAGCGCGAATAAAGAAAGACAGGCGTTCGCCTTTCTTTCGAACGAACTTTGGATTCACGTCGGGGACTCGGTCACCTGGATGATCGACAGCGACGAGATGCATACCGTGACCTTCCTCAAGCCCGGAACGCCGCGCCCCACCTTCCAGGCCGGTTGCCCGGGCAGTACCCCCGATGGATCCCTGTTCGACGCGTCTGCGTGCGTGAACAGCGGCACATTGACGAGCGGCCAGACATTTTCCGTGCACTTTCCCAGCAGCGGCAATTTCAAATTGGTGTGCCTGGTCCACCCCAACATGACTGGAACAATCCACGTCCTGGATCTATCGTCTATGCTTCCCCACGACCAGAGCTTCTATGACCAGGAAGCGGCATCGCGGCGCAGCCAGCTATTGGGACTCGCTTCCACGATTCTCACGCTGCACCGTTCGCGAGGCAATGCCGGACCGGCGGCGCGCAATTCCCTGAATGGAGTGACAGCCGGCGTCGGGGGGATTCTGGCGACCCCGGGCGGGAGCGACACGGTCTCGATCATGCGCTTCCTCGGGGCCACCATCGTAGTGCACGTCGGGGAGACCGTCGAGTGGCACAACTTCGACCCGGTCACCCCGCACACGATCACATTTGGGACCGAGCCGGCTAATCCCAATCCGCCGTCTTCCAATGTGACCGTAGACCCGGATGCGGCCGAACATGCCACCATCGGTTCTCCTACCGACAGCGTCAACTCGGGATTCATCGTGGCCGCTCCGCAGGACCGGATCGGACTGGCACAGGCGGCTCCCGGGGTCACCCGGTTCCGTGTGACCTTCACAAAACCGGGGAACTTCAGCTATATCTGCGCTCTCCACGACCAGTTGGGCATGGTCGGCCAGGTTGTGGTGCTTCCCTGAGGCTTGAAATGAAATCAAACATAGTTTGCCTGTGTATGATGGGCCTCTCGCTACTGCGGGGTGCCGGACCCTATCGGGGAGGGCTGGTGACTCCTCCCCTTCCCAAACCGGGATTGGTCCTCACCGGTACGGATGGTGTTCGCATTAATTTGGCGTCCGAGACTCGAGGCGATGTCACCCTTCTTTTCTTCGGCTATACTCATTGCCCCGACGTGTGCCCGATGCACATGGCATACCTGGCGTCGGCACTGAAGAAGCTTCCCGCGCCGGTTCGTGGCCAGATCAAGCTGGTATTCATTACGACGGATCCAGCACGGGACGATCCGAAGACTTTACGTATCTGGTTGGATCACTTCGACCGGCAGTTTATTGGCCTGACGGGCAGCGAAGCCGAGATCGCCGCCGCCCAGTCCGCCGCCCATGTTCCCCATGCCGGCAAATCCGGCGAGGGGCACGCGGCATTCATCCTGGCTTACACGAAGGACAATCTGGCGCACGTAATCTACCCGTTTGGCGTAAGTGAGGCGGACTGGCTACACGACTTGCCGCTATTGGTCAGGGAGGATTGGAGACTACGGTGAGCGGACCAACGTCGCCCGTCCCGCCGCGACAACCCTGAAAATGTGGCCCCTTGAATTTGGATTGGAACATCGCACTTGACAGAGGGCAAGCGATGATGGTTTCATTAGATTGCTACCCTAGCAATCTGAGTATATGGCCAATTCAAGTTCGGCTCAGTCTGCCTTAGACATGCTGATCCTCACGATCCTCAGCCGCCGTGGTCCAACTCACGGCTACGGGATCGCCAACGCCATTCAGGAGATTTCCGAAGAGGCCCTCCGCGTGGAAGAAGGGTCGCTCTATCCCGCGCTCCACCGCATGGAAGAAGCCGGGTGGATCACAGCAGAATGGATGGTTACAGAGAACAAGCGCCGCGCGCGGATCTATCGCATCAACCGTGCCGGGGCAAAGCAACTCGCAGCCGAAACGGCGAGTTGGAACAGCTTTTCAGCCGGCGTCGCGCGCGTGCTCCGTTACGCGTAGCGGGGCTGCAACGACCACCGGGGAGGCCATCGTGTCCTGGCTTACCAGACTGAAGAACGCGTTGAACCCGCGCCGCCTCGACGACGATCTGGCGGAGGAGATACGCGATCACCTCGACCGCCGCGCTGCGGACCTTCAAAGTAGGGGCCTTAGCGAGTCGGAGGCCCACCGGCAGGCGGCGCGCTCGTTTGGCAATGTTACCGGTCTCCGCGAACAGAGCCGGGAACTCAGGCTTTGGGCGGCCCTCGAAGCAACCTGCCAGGACGCCCGCTATGCGTGGCGGGGCCTGCTCCGAAATCCGGTCTTCGCCGTGACCGCCGTCGTGTCTCTCGGTCTGGCTATCGGGACGAACACGGCGATCTACTCCCTTGTCGATGCCGCCATGTTGCGGCCGCTGCCGCTGCCGCAAGCGGACCGGCTGTTCGTTTTGACGACGCCTGAAAACAACCAGCCCGGAGTTCGCGCTACTGGAGATGGCGACATCTTCAGCTATCCAATGTACGACCGGTTTCGAGCGGCCGCGGGGGATTCCGCGAGTCTTGCCCTTTTCGATTCACCGAACCGCGTGGAAGCACAGGCGTCAGGCGCCGATGCGCCGTATGAAGAGATAATCCAGCAGCTTGTCTCGCCGGATGCCTTCGACGTGCTGGGGGTACCGCCGGCGCTGGGCCGGCTCTTCTCCTCCAGCGAAGACCACTATCCGGCTCCGCGCGCCGTGGCGGTCCTGAGCTATGACTATTGGCGGCGCCGGTTCGGGGCAGATCCGGCCGTCCTGGGCCGGAGACTGGTTATCGACGGCAGAACGTTTTCCATCCTCGGTGTCGCCCGCCAGGGCTTTTCCGGCGCCGAACCCGGCAAGTTCGTCGATGTGTGGCTGCCGGTCACGGTGACCGACCCCGACATCTTCTCGAACCCCGACGTCCGGTTGTTCCACCTGATGGGACGTCTCGCCCCCGGTGTCGACAGAAAGCGGCTCGCGGCCCTCTTGCAACCGGCCTTCCACCGTCAGCAGGAAGCCAGGATCAGGCAAGGAGCCGAGATGCCGCTCGCGGTGCAGACACATCTTCGGGAAATGACCCTCCAGGTTCAGTCAGGGGCGAACGGGATATCCACATTCCGGCGGAACTTCTCCGGGCCGCTATGGATTCTCCTGGGAGTCGCCGGCTGCATTCTCCTGATCGCCTGCGCCAATGTGGCCAGCTTGCTGCTCGCGCGCTCCACGGCGCGATCGGCGGAAATGGCATTGCGCGTTTCTCTGGGAGCCCGGCGCGGGCGCCTGATGCGGCAGCTTCTGACGGAGAGTCTTCTGGTTTCCCTACTGGCCGCGCTCTGCGGGTGGGCGTTGGCGCGCATGACCGCGCCCGCGGTGGTGTCCATGGTTTCGACAAAGGCGAACCCAGTGCGGCTCGATCTGGCGTTGGATACCCGTGTTCTACTGTTCTCTATTGCGATCTGTGCCCTCTCGGCGTTGTTTTTCGGGCTCCTGCCGGCATGGCAGGCGACCGGCACCGGCCCCATGATCACGCTTCGCCATGCCGGCGGGCAGGCAGGACGCCTCCGCATGGGCCGCCTCTTCGTGGGTATGCAAATTGCGTTCGCGTTCTGCCTGGTTGCCGGCGGCGCGGGATTTCTGTTTAGCTTGCGCAACCTCGCGGCTGTGGACGCCGGGTTTGATCCAAGGGGCGTAACGGTCCTGACGATGACTACCAGTACACCGCAGCACGACCGCCAGCTCGCGCTCATGCAGCAAATACAACTACGTGCCGCCGCCCTGCCCGGCGTGCAGGGGGCCGCCACCGCCTGGATGGCCATTTTCTCCGGCGCCCGCCGCGCACAGAGGGTGGTTCTGCCTGGAAGGCCCCCATCGCGCCGCGAGGAGACCTTTTACCGTATCTCACCCGGCTACTTCGCAACGCTTCGTACACCACTGCTCAGCGGCCGCGATTTCACATTTCGCGACAACGACGACGAGCCAGTGCCGACCATTGTCAATCGTACGTTCGCAATCCGCTACTTCGGGACCGAATCGGTACTCGGCAGGGAGTTCCGGCGCGACGACGGCGCGCGCCATCGGATTGTCGGTTTGGCCGGAGATTCGCACTTCGGCAATTTGCGCAACGGACCGGAGGCGATCGCGTATATGCCGATGAAACCTCCGCGAGCTTTCACGCTGTACGTGCGCTCCGCGTTTGACGCAGGGTCGGTGGCAAAGATGGTGGAGCGCGAAGCGGAAGCGCTGGGGTCGGGGCTCAGGGTCAGAGACGTCACCACGGTAGAGGCGCTGGTCGGGAGCACGATCGTAAAGGAGAGACTCCTGGCCTGCATCGGCGGGGTCTTCGCGTTTCTGGGTCTCATTCTGGCGGCAATCGGCTTGTTCGGGCTTCTGAATTACGCCGTGACCAGACGGACGAAGGAGATCGGGATTCGTGCGGCGCTGGGGGCGCGGCGATTGCCGATCTATGGCCTTGTGCTGAAAGATCTGCTGGGCATGATCGCCGGGGGAGTGATGGTTGGGTTGGCCGGTTCGCTCGCATTGATACGGTTTGCGCAATCTCAGCTATTCGGCGTCCGGGCCGCCGACCCGCTCGTCATCGGCACGGCGATTTCCGTCTTCGTCGGAGCGGCCATCATCGCCGGCGCTTTGCCGGCACGCCGCGCGGCGGCGATCGATCCCGCGGTGGCGCTGAGGCATGAATAGCGCTGTAACGCCCCGCCGTTCCGCTAGAATGCAGGTAGATGGGACGACTTGCCGGCTCCCGCTCGCTGATAGCGATCGGCGGAGCGCTTCTGGTTTTGCTGGCGGCGCTCGCCGCCGTGCAGTACCGATGGTCGACCCGCGTGGCCGCCGCGGATGCGCAACGCGAAAAGGAGCACCTCGATTCGGCGGCCGCTCTGTTCGCGAACGAGTTCAACGCCGCGATCGAACAGGCGTTCGCTTTCGCGCAGAATAACGCCCGGGCCGCGCTCGAGTCGGGCGAACGGCTGGGGCCGCCTCCGAAGGTGATCGGGGACCTCTACTACCTCGAGACTCCGGCACGGGGCGCACCCAAGGCTCAGCGGCTGGGCGCCGCCGGGCACTTCTCACCGTCTCCGGTCCCGGAATGGGTCCCGGCATCCCGCTGCGCCTCATTCGCGATCCTGCAGCCGCCCGCCCTGGTTGTCCCGGTTTACGACGTCATCACGACGGAGAGCCAGGGCCCGGACGGAGCCCGCATCCGCAAAGCATTCCGGTGGAAGCAGAACCGTTGTTTCGTGGCGCGAATCGACCAGGGATACCTGCGCGACACCCTGTTTCCGAAGTTGATCCGGGAGAGCTTCGGCGCAACCGCCGTGGGGGAGTACAACTTCGCAGTGGTTCCCGCCGGCCGGCCGGGCGAGCCTCTCTACGGTACTCCGGTACATGCCGACGTGCAGAAGCCGTTCTTCGCGATCACCGGCCCGATAGCGATTGGAGGCCCACTCCCCACGGGAGACCGGGTGTTTCACCAAGGTGTGTTCATCCAACAGCTGGAAACCCGCGCCACGGGCGGCCAGGCAACCACAGCGGACCTGTTGGGCCCGGGCATCTGGCAATTGGAGGTCGCGCACAAGGGCCGGCCCCTGGCCGCCGCCTTCGAGCACACGCGCCAGATGGATCTGCTGCTGAGCCTGGGCGTGGAACTGCTGCTGGTGACGGCGATCGTCCTCCTGGTGATCGGGGCGCGGCGAGTCGAGCGGCTCGCCGATCAAAAGATGCAGTTCGTTGCCGGAGTGTCGCACGAGCTGCGTACGCCGGTATCGGCCATATCGATGCTCTCGCGCAACCAGGCGGACGGCCTCGTGGCGGGCCCCGACAAGGTCAAGCAGTACGGAGAGCTGATCCACCAGCAGAGCCGGCGGCTGAACGAGATGGTGGAGCAGGCGCTGCAGTATGCCGGAATCCATTCCGGCCTGCGCCGTCCGGCGCGGAACGAACTCGATCTGGGCCAGCTCATCCGGGAGACCGTGGAAGTGCGGCGCACCGAACTGGCGCGGGCCGGGTTTGAGGTGGAGATGGCGCTCAGTCCCGATCTGCCGCCGGTGTCGGGCGACGCCAGGCTGCTGCGCATGGCGTTCGACAACCTGCTGAATAACGCCCAAAAGCACGCCGCCGCCGGGCACTGGATTCGCGTGAGCGCCGCCTACTCGGCCGCGGAAAGGGAGGTGCGGATCAGCGTGGAAGATCGCGGCGGCGGGATCGATCCGGCCGACCAGGCCGAGATCTTCGAGCCGTTCTGCCGCGGGCAGGCCGCGGTCGCGGCGCAGATTCCGGGATCCGGTCTCGGGTTGAGCCTGGTTCGCAGCGCGGCCGAGGCCCACCGCGGCAGCGTAACCCTGGTGAGCGCGCCGGGCGGCGGCAGCACCTTCACCATGCATCTTCCGGTATGAGCCGCATTTTGTTCGTGGAAGACGAGACCGCCTTCGCCGTGGGCATCATCGACCGGCTCGAGTCGGAGGGCTACGAAGTCGAGTGGGCCCGCACGGGAACCGCGGGATACGAAGCGGCCCTGGCGCGCTCCTTCGACCTGATCATGCTCGACGTCATGCTGCCCGGCAAGAACGGGTTCGATATCTGCCGCGATCTGCGCCGCGACGGCGTGAACGCGCCGGTGCTGATGCTGACCGCGCGGGGCGAAGTGGTGGACCGCGTTCTGGGGCTGAAACTCGGCGCCGACGACTACGTTCAGAAAAACTGCGAGCCGATGGAACTGATGGCGCGCATCGAGGCGCGGCTCCGCCGGTCTGCCGCCGGGACGGAGGGCGGACGCACCGCGTTCGGCAGCGTCCTGGTCGACTTGCGCAAGCACGAAGTGATGCGCGCCGGAGAGCCGCTGGCGCTCTCGCCCGTGGAGTTCCGGCTGTTGGAGTACCTGATCGACCGCCGCGGGCTGGTGGTCACGCGCGAGGAACTGCTGGAGAACGTCTGGGGACTGAACGGCGATACTCTGAGCCGTACGGTCGACGTGCATGTCGCCGGCCTGAGGAAAAAAATCGAGGACGATCCGCGGTACCCGCGTTTCCTGCTGACGGTGAAGGGTGCCGGCTACAAGCTGGCGGTTTGACGGCCCCCGGTCCGAGCCCTTACATTCCTTACGTACATTTTGCGCGCCGAACATGCCGGCAGGCCCATGCTGAAGGCATGAAACCATGCATGTTGGGCGTATGTGTTCTCGGCATCGCTTTCGGCCAGCAGACCGGGAAGGTCGCTTTCGAAGTGGCCTCGATCAAGCCTTCCCAACCTATGCCGATGGGGCGGATGCGGATCGGCATGAACACCGACGGCGGAATGTTGCGGTATTCCAACGTCAGTCTCAAGGACTGCATCCGCAACGCGTACCGGGTGAAGGATTTCCAGGTGCAAGGGCCGGACTGGCTCGACAGCGCGCGCTTCGATATCGTGGCGAAGCTGCCCGATGGAGCGTCCAAGGACCAGATCCCGGAGATGCTGCAGACCCTCCTGGCCGAGCGGTTCAAGCTGTCCCTGCACCGCGACACCAAGGAGCACGCCATCTATGCGCTGGTGGTTGGGAAGGGCGGCCCGAAACTGAAACCCGCGGAAGTTCAGACGGGGGATGACGCCACACCCGGTGCGGCGCCCGGCGGCCGGGGCGGTCTTCCCCGGGGCGCGATGTTCATGATGATCGATCCGGCCGGTGCGCACCTCAAGGCGCCCTCGGCTACGCTCTCCACGCTTGCGGAGATGATCTCGCGGTTTTCCGAGCGCCCTGTGGTGGACTATACCGGCATCCAGGGCCAGTACGATTTCGACCTGGTGTTCGCACCGGAAACCATGCGCAACATGCCCGGCGGCAAAGGCATGATGATGCCGCCGGGCGGAGGCGAGCATCCGCAGACCGATGCGCCGGCCGAGCCCGCCGCGACCATCTACGAATCGGTGCAGCGCTACGGCCTGAAACTGGAGCCGCGCAAGGCGCCCATGGAGATGCTCATCGTCGACCACATCGAGAAAGAGCCGACGGAGAACTGAGCGGCGCGACTCATGAATCCCAATTTCCGCCTTGCGGCGATGGCGTGTCTGCTGGTTTCCACCCTCGCCGCCTCGGAGTACCGGGGAGAGGTTACGTTCAACGGTCTGCCGGTTCCCGGCGCCACGGTGTCGGCGGTTCGCGACGGCGCGAAATCCGCCGTCATCACCGATCCGCAAGGGCGCTATTCGTTTCCGGACCTGGCCGATGGCCTCTGGAAGATCCGGGTGGAGATGTTCGGCTTCGCACCGGCGGAGATGGAGGTCGCGGTCTCCCCGGATGCGCCCTCCGCGTTGTGGGAATTGAAGCTGCTGCCGCTCGATCGCATCCGCGCCGATATCCAGCATCCGGCGGCGCCCCCCGCGCCGGCCCGCACCCATCCCCTGGAGCCGCGCCCCACCGAGGCGGCCGAAGACGATCTCACCCAGCGTGCCGCCGACGGCCTGCTCATCAACGGCAGCGTCAACAACGGGGCCGCGTCGCCCTTCGCCCAGGCCGCGGCCTTCGGAAATAATCGCACAGGCGGCCGGAGCTTATACAACGCCGGGATCGGGATTACGCTCGACAACTCCACGCTCGATGCCCGGCCGTTTTCGCTGACCGGCCAGGACACGCCGAAGGCGGCCTATAACCGCATGACAGGCCTGGTGACGCTGGGCGGCCCAATGCGGATCCCGCATCTGTTCGATAACGGGCCGTTCTTTTTTCTCGGCTACCAGTGGACCCGAAACAGCAACGCCACCACTGCCTCGGCGCTGGTGCCGGACCAGGCGCAACGCGGCGGCCTCTTTTCCAGCCCCGTGGTCGACCCGCTCACCGGCGCCCCCTTCCCCGGCAACACCGTTCCAAGGAGCCGTATCAGCCCGCAGGCGCAGGCGCTGCTCGGTCTGTATCCGCTGCCGAACTTCACGGGCAGCACCCGCTACAACTACCAGGTTCCGCTTCTCAGCCCCACGCACCAGGACGCCCTGCAATCGCGCTTCAACAGGCCGCTCGGCGCCAGGAACCAGGTTTATGGCCGCTTCGCGTTTCAGAGTGTACGCGCGGACGATCCGAACCTGTTCGGCTTTCAGGATACGTCGGACGTCCTGGCGTTGAATACGGGAGCCAACTGGGCGCACCGCCTGAACCAGTCGTGGTTCCTGAACCTCGGGTACCAGTTCAGCCGGTATGCCAGGCGCGTCAGGCCCTACTTTGAGAACCGTGCCAACGTGTCGGGCCTGGCCGGGATTTCGGGGAACAACCAGGACCCGGCGAACTGGGGGCCGCCGGGCCTCGACTTCTCCAGCGGCATTGCCGGCCTCTCCGATTCCCAGAGTTCCTCCGACCGCAACCAGTCCAGTGCGGTGTCCTACTCGATGGCATGGAACCGCCGCGCCCATAACATCACGTTCGGCGCGGATTTCCGCCGGCAGCAATTCAACTACCTCTCGCAGCAGGACCCGCGGGGCACATTCACGTTCACGGGCTCGCAGACCGGCTCTGATTTCGGCGATTTCCTGCTGGGCATCCCCGCCGCCAGTTCCATCGCCTTCGGCAACCCCGACAAGTATTTCCGCGAATCCGTCTACGACGCCTACTTCACCGACGATTGGCGAATCAGTTCGGCCGTCACGCTCAACGCGGGTGTGCGCTGGGAATACGGGGCACCGATCACAGAGTTGTACGGCCGTCTCGTCAATCTCGACATCGCGCCTGGTTTTACGGCAGCGGCGCCCGTGGTGGCGAGCGATCCTGCCGGGCCGCTGACGGGGCAGCGGTATCCCGGTTCGCTGGTGCACCCCGACAAGCACGGCGTTGCGCCCCGCGTGGGCATCGCGTGGCGTCCGGCTCCCGGATCGTCGCTGGTGATTCGCGCCGGCTACGGCATCTACTACGACACGTCGGTCTACCAGAACATCGCCTTGCAGATGGCGCAACAGCCTCCGCTGTCGAAGGCGCTGAGCGTGCAGAACAGCGCCGCGAACCCCCTGACGCTGGCGAATGGCTTCACCGCGCCTCCCGCGGCTACGACCAATACGTTCGCGATCGATCCGAACTTCCGCATCGGATACGCGCAAAACTGGCAGCTCAGCGTCCAGCGCGACCTGCCCGCCTCGCTCCAGTTGACCGCAACGTATCTCGGGATCAAAGGAACGCGCGCGGCGCAGGAGTTTCTGCCGAACACCTACCCGGCCGGCGCAATCAATCCCTGCCCCTCCTGTCCCGCCGGGTTTCTCCTACCTTGCGTCGAACGGCAATTCGACCCGCGAGTCCGTCCAAGTGCAATTGCGACGAAGGCTGCGCAGCGGTCTGACCGCGACGCTCCAGTACACCTTCTCGAAATCCATCGACGATGCGGCTTCGCTCGGCGGCCAGGGCTCGACCTTGAATACCCAGGGAGCGGCGCAGAGCTCATCCGGCGCGCCCCAGTCTCCCCGGGCGATCGCCCAGAACTGGCTCGACCTCAGCGCGGAACGCGCGCTTTCCGCCTTCGATCAGCGCCACCTCCTGACCTTGCAGATGCAGTACACCACCGGCATGGGACTCGGAGGGGGCACGCTCATCGGCGGCTGGAAGGGCGCCCTGTTCAAGGACTGGACCTTCGCCACGCAGATCACGGCCGGCAGCGGTCTGCCCCAAACTCCCATCTACCTGGCGCCGGTCGAGGGCACCGGTGTGACCGGAACCATCCGGCCCGATTACACCGGCGCACCGCTTAACGCGGCTCCCGGCGGCCTCTTCCTGAATCCCGCGGCCTTCGCCGCGCCGCTGCCGGGTGAATGGGGAACCGCCGGACGGAACTCCATCACCGGCCCGGCGCAGTTCACCCTGAACGCTTCCCTGGGGCGCACGTTCCGGCTGGGTGACAAGCTCAATCTCGACCTGCGGGTCGATTCCACCAACGCGCTGAACCACGTGGCCTTTACCGCCTGGAACACCACGGTGAACAGCGCGCAGTTCGGACTGCCGGCGGCAGCCAATGCCATGCGCAGCCTGCAAACGACGCTGCGGCTGAGGTTCTGACGATGCGATCCGCGATTTCCGCACTCTTCCTGCTTGGGCTCGCTGCCGCCGCGCAGCAGGTCGGACAGAATACGCAAACCGGGGTCCCGGGGGCCGCCACGTTTACGGCCGGGGCGCAACTGGTGGTCGAGACGGTTTCGGTGATCGACAGGAAGGGCCGTCCGATCGAGGGCCTGACCGCCAAAGATTTCACCGTAACCGAAGACGGCGCACCGCAGGAGATCCGGGTCTTCGAATATCAGAAGCTGCCGGAAGCCCCTGACGCCGCACCCCCGGCGCAATCCGCGCCCGAAGACATCCATATCTATGAGAAACTCGGCCGCACGCAGATCTCAGCCGAGAAGCCCGGAGAGAACCGCTATCGGGACCGCCGGTTGCTCGCCCTCTACTTCGACATGACCGCCATGCAGCAGGCCGATCAGTTGCGCGCCCTGGCGGCGGCGCAG
Source organism: Bryobacterales bacterium (assembly GCA_963778675.1). Taxonomy (GTDB): domain Bacteria; phylum Acidobacteriota; class Terriglobia; order Bryobacterales; family Bryobacteraceae; genus CAWCDJ01. The sequence continues at coordinate 497,877 of CAVZVI010000010.1, read as the reverse complement.
AAGTTCATCCGGGCGCAGATGACTTCCGCCGACCTCATGGCGATCCTGCGTTACTCCGGCGGCTCTGTCGACGTGCTGCAGGATTTCACCGCCGACCGCGACCGGCTGCTGAGCATCATCCAGACGATGATCGCCGGCGAAGGCCAAGGCTTCGGCGAATCCACCGACGATGCCAGCGCCTCCGATACCGGGGCCGCTTTCGGCCAGGACGATAGCGAGTTCAACATCTTCAACACCGACCGCCAGCTCTCCGCGCTGCAGACCGCCGCGAACATGCTGGGCCAGCTCAGTGAGAAAAAGTCGCTCATTTACTTCGCCAGCGGCCTGCGGCTGAACGGCCTGAACAACCAGGCGCAACTGCGTGCCACCATCAACGCCGCCATACGCGCCGGCGTGTCATTCTGGCCGATCGATGCCCGCGGGCTGGTGGCGCAGGCTCCGCTGGGCGATGCCACCAAAGGCTCGCCCGGCAACGCCGGCATGTACAGCGGCGCAAGCGCGCTCGCGGGGTCGGTCGATTTTCAGCAGTCGCAGGACACGCTCTACGCCCTGGCCGGCGATACCGGGGGCAAGGCCCTGCTCGACAGTAACGACCTCGGAAAAGGAATCCTGCAGGCGGCGCAATCCGTCGGCAGCTACTACATCATCGGCTACTACACCACCAACGCCGCTCCAGGATGGAAAGTTCCGCCGCATCAGGATCTCGGTGAACGGGGACCTGGAGGCGAAGCTGGACTACCGCCAGGGCTATTTCGCCGGCAAGGTGTTCGCGAAGTTCACCGCCGCCGATAAGGAGCGGCAACTCGAAGATGCGCTCATGCTGCCCGATCCGATTACGGAACTCACCATCGCCATGGAGATCGACTACTTTCAACTCAACCGGGCCGAGTATTTCGTCCCCGTCGTGGTGAAAATTCCGGGCCGCGAGCTGGCGCTGGCCAAGCGGGGCGGCGCCGAACGAACGGTCATCGATTTTATCGGCGAGATCAAGGACGCTTTCGGCACCACGGTGATGAACGTGCGCGACAAGGTGAGCGCGAAGCTGAGCGAGGCCACCGCCGCCGAGTTGGCGAAGCGCCCCATCGTGTACGACACGGGCTTCACCCTCCTGCCTGGAAAGTACATCATCAAGTTCCTGGCGCGCGACGCCGAGACCGGCCGGATCGGCACCTACCAGGCCACGTTCGTCATCCCCAATCTAAACCATGAAGCGAAACGCCTCGCCATCAGCTCCGTCGTCCTGAGCAGTCAGTGGGAGGCGCTCGACGATGCCCTTTACAACGCCGCCAAAAACAAAGGCACGGCGGAGGCGGTCAACCCCCTGATCCAGGAGGGGCGGAAGCTGATTCCCAGCGTAACCCGGGTATTCCGTAAGGATCAGAGCCTGTTCGTCTACCTGCAGGCCTACGAACAGGGCGCGCCTACGCTCGAGCCGCTCGTGGCGCAGGTGAGTTTCTATCGCGGGCAGGCGAAGGTCTTCGACTCGCGCCCCATCGAGGTGAAGACCGGGCGGGACGAACGGTTGAAAACGGTCCCGCTGCAATTCGATATTCCGCTCGCGAGCCTGGCGCCCGGAAAGTACGACTGCCAGGTGACGGTGCTGAACCCCGCGGGGCAGAAGGCCGCATTCTGGCAGGCTCCGGTGATGGTCGTACCGTAGTGACCTGTCCCCGAAATCTCTACCGGGGATACGCGCCGACTTCGCGAAGTGGCGTTGGGCGGCAGCGGGGCTGGAAAACGCACGGGGCGTGAAACGAAGACAACCAGCCGCAGATGAACACAGATGAACGCAGATAAAGAGCAGGCGATGTTGCGCCCTTGATGGCATACTCTTAATGACAATGATGAGCACCGAAGGCGATCTCGCCGCGCTGACCGAGCGCGTGCTGGGCGCGGTATTTGAAGTCTCCAACACGCTCGGTGCCGGATTCCTGGAGAAAGTGTACGAGCGCGCCCTATTGAGAGAGCTCGATCTCCGCGGCATTCATACGGTTGCGCAAGCTTCGTTTGCGGTCGCGTACAAGGGCCAATCCGTTGGAGAATACTTTGCCGACATCCTGGTGGAAGATGTTCTGGTGGTCGAGTTGAAATGCGTCGAACGCCTTGACAACGCGCACACCGCACAATGCCTCAACTACCTGCGCGCCTCCGGCCGGAAGGTTTGCCTGCTGGTGAACTTCCAGAAACCTAAAGTCGAATGGAAGCGGATCGTTCTTGGGTATCGAGAGCCCGAATCGTAACCGACGGTTTTCATCTGCGTTCATCTGTGTTCATCTGCGGCTATGGCCAAACCGGGCAGGCCAGGAGGCCTACTACGAAAACCCGGTTGCTAAGATGGAGCCATGGCGGCGCTCGATAAGCTTCTTACGGAACAGCCCAACCCGGCGTCCGCCGAGATCGACCGGGTCTCTACCGAAGAGGCGCTGCGCATCATCAACGCCGAGGACCGCCACGTCGCGGCCGCGGTGGAGCGCGAGATTCCGGCGATCGCCCGCGCGGTGGACGCCATCGCCGCGGCTTTCGAGCGCGGCGGGCGGCTGTTCTACATCGGGGCCGGCACCAGCGGACGTCTCGGGGTTCTGGACGCTTCCGAATGCCCTCCGACGTTCAGCGTCCCACCCGAAATGGTGCAGGGCATCATCGCCGGCGGGGAAGCGGCTCTGAGCCGCGCCACCGAAACCACCGAGGACGACCCGGCCATCGGCGTCCGGGATCTGCAGGCACGGGGCTTCACGGCGGGCGATGTCCTGGTGGGAATCGCCGCCAGCGGGCGCACTCCGTATGTGCTCGGCGCCATCGCCGAAGCGCGCCGCCTGGGGGCGGTCACGGTGGGCATCAGCTGCACCCCGGATTCGGAGCTGGCGCGCGCGGTCGAGATCCCCATCACCCCGCTGCCCGGTCCCGAAGTCGTCGCCGGGTCCACCCGCATGAAAGCCGGCACCGCCCAGAAATTGGTCCTCAACATGCTCTCTACAGGGGCGTTCATCCGGTCGGGTTACGTTTACGGGAACCTGATGGTGAATGTTCAGCCGAAGAACACCAAGCTGGTGGATCGCGCGCGCCGCATCGTGGCGCAAGCGGCCGGGGTCTCCTACGAGCGGGCCTCCGAGCTTCTCGACCAGGGAGGCCGCAGCGTGCGGACCGCGATTCTGATGGCGAAGACGGGGTTGGCCCGCGAAGAGGCCGAGCGCAAGCTCGCCGCCGCGGGCGGAAGGATTCGAAAGGCACTCGATGGATAAGTTCGTAATTACCGGCGGTACGCCGCTCCAGGGGGAGATTCCGACCAGCGGCTCCAAGAACGCCGCGCTGCCGGCGCTGGCGGCCGCCCTGTTGACCGAAGAACCGGTCACTCTCCACCGCATCCCGCGCGTGCGCGACATCCGCACCATGCAGCGCCTGCTGGTGGATATCGGCACGCAGATGGAGGTTCGCAACGAAACCGTGCGCCTCCAGACGGAGCGGATCGTCAGTCCCGAAGCGCCTTACGAGCTGGTCAAGACCATGCGCGCATCGAGCCTCGTGCTGGGGCCGCTGGTGGCCCGCTGCGGCCGCGCGCGCGTTTCCCTTCCCGGCGGATGCGCTATCGGCGCCCGTCCCATCAATCTCCACATCTTCGGGTTGGAGCAGCTCGGCGCGCGCATCCACCAGTCCCACGGCTATATCGAGGCGGAAGCCAAGGACGGCTTGCGCGGCGCGGTCGTGAACTTCGACCGCATCACGGTCACCGGCACCGAAGACCTGATGATGGCCGCGGTCCTGGCCAAAGGCGAGACCGTACTGCGCAATGCCGCGCGCGAGCCCGAAGTCGTGGACCTGGCGGCACTGCTTGTGAAGATGGGCGCCCGCATCCAGGGCGCGGGCACTGGGGTGATCCGCATCGAAGGCGTAGACCGGCTGCGCGGCGCCGAGCACACCATCATCCCCGACCGCATCGAGGCCGGCACCTTCCTGATCGCCGGCGCCCTGACCGGCGGCGACCTGACCGTCACCGGCTGTGAGCCCGGACACATCGATGCGCTCGTGTCCAAGTTGCAACAGACCGGCGTCGACGTGACACAGGCCGCCCCCGGCGCCCTGCGCGTGCGCGGCGGCGGCAAACTCCGCTCGGTGGATATCACCACCGAGGAGTATCCGGGGTTTGCCACCGACCTGCAGGCACAATACATGGCGCTGATGACCCAGGCCGAGGGCATCGCCATCATCATCGAAACGATCTTCGAAAACCGGTTCATGCACGCGCAGGAACTGGCCCGCATGGGCGCCAATATCCGGCTCGACGGCAAGCAGGCCATCGTCGCCGGTCCGCGCCAGTTGACCGGCGCCGGGGTCATCGCCTCGGACCTCCGGGCCAGCGCCTCGCTGGTTCTCGGCGCCCTCGTTGCCAAGGGCGAGACCGTCATCGACCGCGTCTACCACATCGACCGCGGCTATGAGAAAATCGAGGCGAAACTGGCGCTGGCGGGCGCCAAAATCCGGCGCGCGGAGTAGAGATGAAACACAATCCGGGATTCTTGAAGCTGGTGGATGACGCGAAATCGCGCATCCGCCAGATCGATGTCGAAGGCTACAAGCAGATGCTCGCCTCGGGCGAGGAGCATGTCCTGGTGGATACCCGCGAGGACAACGAGTGGGCCGCCGGCCACGTCGCGGGCGCGGTGCACCTCAGCCGCGGCATCATCGAGCGGGATATCGAAACGCAGTATCCGGACAAGGCCACCAGGCTGGTCCTCTACTGCGGCGGCGGCTACCGCTCGGCGCTGGTGGCGGACAACCTCCAGAGAATGGGCTACAGCGCCCCGATCTCGCTCGATGGCGGCTGGCGCGCACTCAAAGAATCCGGCCTCCCGCTGGAACCCAAGTAGCAGAACTGCGCCATCTTGGAGCCGGCGATTCGCCGCCCCTGCCCTAGTTACCTGCCTGCCCCTTGGGTTGCGTGATTCCCAACTCCGTCAGCACCTTCGGATTGGGTTCGTCCATCGACAGGATATTGTGGCAGGCGTTGCAATCCTGCGTGATCGAGTCGCCGTTTTTCGCGTTGTGCCCGCCGTCGTGGCACCGGAAGCATCCCGGATAATCGGTGTGGCCGATGTTCACCGGGTACTTGCCCCAGGTCACGTCCATGTCGGGAAAGATGTTCCGGTCCCAGATGGCGAGCAACTCCTTGGCCGAAGACGTCACCTCCGCCTGCCGCTGGCCCCATACCGCCGGATAGTTCTTCTGGTAAAACTCCTCGAAGGCCGCCGGAATCCTGGTAGCCGCCTCATCACGCGTCGCGTAATTTACCTTCAGAATCTCCAATCCCTTCTTGCGCGCGAAGGGTAAAGCAGGCGAGATCAAGTCCGCCGCCATAGCCTGGTCCATCGCGCGATTCGGCAGCTGGAACTGGTGCGACGGCCGGTTATGGCAGTCGATACAATCCATCGTCCGCATCGTCAGGCCCGCCCCGTCCGGCTTTGCGTCTGAGGTGGCGTAGATGGTGGTTTTCCCCTTGTTGTTGTACTCGACCCAGGGAATGTTTTGCCGGGCTTCGTCGGAATGGCCATAGCGGATCACGACGCCGGGACCCAGGTGCGTGCCATGAATGCCGATCCCCCGGTTGCCGCCGCCGACCTTCATCAGCAGCACCGTCTTGGTTGCTGTGTTGGCTTCGTCCTCGGCGAAAGTCGGAATCACCCGGATTCGGTCTTCCGCATACCGCTCTGGCCAGTGGCAGGTTTCGCAGGTCTCGCGCGCCGGGCGCAGGTTGTGGACGGGCGCCGGAATCGGACGCGGGTAGGTGTTGAACGCGACGGCGAACACCTGGCTCACGCCGGAGAGTTTGCTCCGGACGAACCACGAGGCCCCCGGCCCGATATGACATTTCACGCACTCCACGCGCGAGTGCGGCGAGTTCTGATAGGCGGTATATTCCGGCTGCATCACGTTGTGGCACGTCTCGCCGCAGAACGTGACGGAATCCATGTAATTCACGGCGCCGTAGGACAACTGGCTGGCGATCACGATATTGACCACGGTGGTTGCGCCGACGAAATAGACCAGCCTGCGAAAGTCCCGGTTGTGCCAGTTGAGTGGAGGGAACTCCGGTGGATAAATGCTCCTGCGCCCCTCCCGCTTCCGCTTGAGCCACATCCCCAGGGGAATCAGGATCAGCCCCAGGAAAAACGGACCCGGAATTGTCAGAAACGCCAGAATGCCGACGTACGGATTAGAGGTTTCGCCCCGCAGCGTGATGGGCAGCAGAAAAAGCCAGAAGATGGTGGCCGTAGTCACGATGACCACGCCCGCCAGGCTGATCCAGTTGTTGCATAAGTGGATGATCGGGGACAGCCATCCCCGCTTGGTATTTTGAGGTCTATTTGGAGTCATGGATCTCGAACTTAGTCTCCCGTCGTCTTGACCGCGCCGGTTTCGCCGGACGGCTGGTGTTCCCTCGAGTGCTCTTCCGTCTTAACACTATTACCTGTTAAGAAGGCCGTATTCAAGGGATAGACGTCGGGGTCGAAGATCACCGAGTAGAAGTGCCAGACGACGATTGCCAGCGTGGCCAGCAACGCCTCGTAAAAGTGAATCGAGGTCGCCACATCCAGCCACAGCTTCGGCAGCAGCTTCAATGCCAGGTTGTTGGCCCAAAGCAGCAGGCCGGTCGCGATCATCACCACCGCGCCCCACACCACCGCCCAGTACTCGGCTTTCTCGATGTAGCTGTGCGCCGACCGCGGCGGCCGCTTGTTCCCGAGGCCCAGGTTGTAGGCGAAGTTGGCCATCGCTTCGCGCGGGTCGTTGGTGTTCGGCAGCATCTCTTTCCAGTGTTCCCGCAGCTTGCGGTTGACAATCAGCGAAACCAGGTGAGTCACCGTCACCGCCATGAAAATGACGGCGGCGATCCGGTGGATCAGGCTGCGCACCGAAACCTTGCCCTCCATCAGCAGGAGGGGCCGGGCCCACCACTGATCCGGAAACTTGAGCGCAAATCCCGTCCACACCAGCACCAGGAAGGAGACCGCCATCACCGCGTGCTGCAAGCGCTCGAAGGGCAGCATGCGTGGTTCGCCGTGGGCCGCCGCCGCGCGCCGGGCGGCGCGGGCCTGGAACCGCAGACGGATGAGCTTCCGCACCCAGTCGCCGGCCTGGTGCAGCGCCATCAGCCCGATGGTCAGCGGGATCACGAACAGGTAGAAGTCTCTCACCCACGTGAGCGGCGGCGGTTCCTTGCCGCCCTCGGTCAGGTGAACCTGGCTGATGGCGAAGCGTGTGCCCGCGCCCGGATGGCATTTGCCGCAGGTCTGCGGCAGGTTCTTCGGGTTGATGGTGGATTTCGGATCCGAAGACGGCAGAATGTTATGGACGCCGTGACAGCTCGCGCAGTTGGCCACGGTCTGCGACCCCGCTTTGGCCGCCAGCCCGTGGAACGAGGAATCGAAGCTCACCAGCCGGTCTGCCGGCAGGCCGAACTTGCGCGTCAGGCGGACGTCGCCGTGGCAGCTCCCACAGGTGTCCCGGATGTTCGCGGGGTTCACCGGGGACGCTTCGTTGCTCGGTTTGATGATCTTATGCTCGCCGTGGCAGTCGGTGCAGATCGGGGCCTCGGTGACCCCCCGGGCCACCGCTTGTCCGTGCACGCTGCTCCGGTATTGCTCCGCCACATCGCTGTGGCACATCCCGCAGATGTCCGGTACCCCTTTTCGGAAAGCCTCCGACCCGGGCGACTGAAGCTCGTGAGCGCTGCCGTGGCAGACGCCGCAATCGGGTGCGCCGTCGTTGCCCGCCTTGCGAGCCAGGCCGTGTACGCTCTGGGCGTAGTCGCCGGCCTGGTCCGTGTGACATGTGCCGCAGACAGGCTTCGGGATGTTAGCCGGGTGGGGATACTGGTCGTGTGACTCGTGGCAGGTGTCGCAGGTCAGACCTGCGTGGGCGCTCTTTGCCAGTTTTTGCCCCTGGTCGTGGCACGAAGTGCAATCCGCGGGTGGCGCGTTCTCCGCTGCACGGAGGTCCGCGCCGGCTGCCCCGAGTATCAGGCCCAGAAGGGCAGAACCGAGCGTCAGGCCGAAAGGACGTATAGCCCGGTTCAGCATGAACATTACAGCCCCGTCGGAACCTGGGTCCCCTGCACCCAGACCTGGTACATGTAAACTGCTCCGACGATCAGGCCGAAAACGACCGCGATCACCGTGAGGGTTTTCCCCCATTTGTCGATCGCGTCCAGTTTGTGCGCTACCGCGGTCTGTTGCGGCAGGGCGTCGCCGTGCAGCACGTGCAAGGTATCATCTTCGCCGCGAGCCACGGCTTTGCGCCAGGCAATCATCACGATCACCACTGCCGCCAATAAAATCTCTACTCCGATGAACGGGCGTAAGTCCAGATGCATGAGTCACCTCCAGATGAACAGGTTCACCATTGAATTTGCGGCCCCGGACGCAAATTGACGGGTGCGCCTGCGGCCCTAAGACCCTTTTTTTCAAATGTTTTTCCCGTGGCTTCTTCAATTGCATCCACCACCGGAAGGAGATAAGCGTCGAGCGCGCACTGCACCTGCTGGCGCGTTTCGCAGGAGCCATCGGCCGCCTGGTCCACGCAAACCGAGCAGACGTTGCGCCGGATCGCTTCAATGTACTGGTGGATATCGTCGCTGTTTACCGATCGGATGGCCTCTGCCACCTGAGGGAACAGCCGGAATAGCGCACAATGCGCGGGTTCCTCCAGACCGCACTCGCCGTCCACGGTTCGCGCGGTGCAAACGTTACAGATCCGGTTTCGGACAATCGACTCCACTTCGGATAAACTACGTTCCATTCGAGTACTCCTCCTTCCCGGAGGAAAACCTAGTGCACGCAAAAGTCCACGTTCGGCGGATTCTAAACTATTGGATTTTGCAACGTTTGGACCCGGAAGTCCGATTTTCTGGGGGAAGTTGCGCAGACTCGGTGTGATGACTGGGGGATATTCCACTTGCCGCCGCCTTTTCGTGGGATGTGGTGATCCGCAGCGCCGCCGCCATAATCGCGAGTTGTACGGTGCTGATCGGATCTCGCTCGGAAACCACCGAGACAATCCCAGCCTCCCAGGCCTGGGCCAGTAACTGCGGATCTTTGTGGGTGATGAGAACCACGCGCTCCGGGTTCGACAAGGGGAGGGGCAGCCGTGCAAAGGCCTGTTCGTCCAACACCAGCACGCATTGCTGCGTGGGGTCCGGACGGTCGACGGATTCCACGTGCCAGGCGCAACTACGGCACAGAGCTTCCCGCACCGTGGCGGCGTAAACGCCGTCGGTAATGGAAAGCTGAACCGATTGCATCATGGACGACTCCACCTCTCCGCCTTGCATCCGCTACTTCTTGGGTGCGAACCCGTCCAGGCTCTTGTGCTCCTGATAGTACTTCCCGGCGTCGGTAAGGTTCTTTTGCATCTCCGCTTTATTGCCGGGGACATTTTTGGCGTGACAGAACGTGCAGGCCTTCTTGGTCTCCTTCGTGTACTCGGGCTTGCCCAACGAAACCGTGGTGCAAGCTAAAATTCCGCCCAGCAGGATGGCAGCGGGCATGAATATCTTCAATCGGGACATGATGCCTCCGCCCGGCAAGGATGCAATTGCATCGCCACCTGCCTATCCCACGGTTTTCCATCGAGTTCCCCGCGACCTACCCGCACCGGTGAGGGTGATTCCCCCCGAAAGAACGCGCGGTTGGGCCAATTGGCGCAGATAGTCGCTTGCTATAATCGGGTCAAGCTGCAAATTGCAAAAGTAATGTCCAAGCTCACACCAGGCTGGCAGAGAACCAGCATTCTGGAGTCTGTTTTCGACCAGCTCTCCGACGCCCTGGTTCTGTACGATCCGGAGTTTCGTATCACCGGCATCAACCGGGCGGCGGAGAAGCTGTTTGGCATGTCCGCCGAAGCCATGCTGGGGAAACACTGCCAGGAAGTCTTCAAATGTTCCCTGTGCGAGCCGGGCTGCGGCGTGCTGGTGGGGCTCAACCAGTCGCCCTCCGCGCCGAACTGCACCGTCCGCCTGAATACCGATAACGGTATGGAGCGCCTCGTCGTGATGCGCACCAACCAGATGTTCAACGACGAGGGCCAGCTCACCGGCGTAGTCGCCACCATCAAGGACATCACCGAGGAGGCGGCCCCCCAGAAGCGCGAAGTCATCGGGGAATCCGCCGCCATGCGCGAAGTCATGAACTTCGTGCGCCGCGTGGCCGCCAGCGAGGCCACCACCATCCTGCTCGAAGGGGAAAACGGCACCGGCAAGGATTTGGTCGCGAAAACGCTCCACTACCAGAGCCTGCGCCAGGCCGAGCCGTTTATCGCGATCAACTGCGCCGCCATTCCGGAAAACCTGCTGGAAAGCGAGCTGTTCGGCTACGAGAAAGGCGCCTTTACCGACGCCCGCTCCCAAAAACGCGGCATCTTCGAGCTGGCCGACCGGGGCACCCTGTTTCTCGACGAAATCGGCGAAATCCCGCTCATGCTCCAGGCCAAGCTGCTGCGCGTCCTGGAAGAGCAGACCTTCCGACGCCTGGGCGGCCTCAAGGACATCAAGCTCGACCTGCGGGTGGTCGCCGCGACCAACAAGAACCTGCGCGAAGCCGTCAAGGAAGGCGCTTTCCGCCAGGATCTCTACTTCCGTCTCAACGTCATCCAGATCCTGATTCCGCCGCTTCGCGAGCGCACCGAAGACATCGTGCCGCTCACCCGTTTCTTCATCGAGCACTATAACCGCAAGTTCAAGCGCAATATTGAAGGGGTTACCGACGGTGCGGCCAAGATGCTGCTGGTTCACGACTGGCCGGGCAACGTACGCGAACTGCGCAACGCCATCGAGCGCGCCATGATTCTGGAAGAGTCCGCGCTGATCACGCCGGCCAGCCTCCCGATCGCCGTTTCCCGCCCCGATGGCATGCCAATGACCCTGGCGCCCCAGCCCGCGGAGATCCCGACCGACGGTCTCTCGCTCGAAGACAACGAGCGCAGCCTGCTGGTCAAGGCGCTCGAGAAGACCAGCGGCAACCAGACGCAGGCCGCCCGCCTGCTGCGGATCACCCGCGACACCCTGCGCTACAAAATGAAGAAATTCAATTTGCGCTGATCGCCGGGACGAACACCACCCGCGGCCCGGCTGCGGCGTCATCCAGCAGCCAGAGCGGGTCCGTGCCCATTTCGTTCAACCGGAACACACTGCCCATCCGGACCAGCCCGGCGGGCGTACAATTGCACGAAAAGGCGGTGCGGCCTCCGCCGGCCAGGTCGTATGCCGTGATATTCCGCGCGGCCGCGCTCGCCAGGAAGAGCTTGCCGCCATCGGCTGAAAAGGCGAGGCCCGCGGGCGACGCCATGCCGCTGTCCGCCGCGGCGAGGGATTTTCCACTGGAGCCAGCCGCCACATCGTCGAAAATCGTGACGCCCGCGCCTGACGGGTCCGCGACGGCCGCCTTGTGGCCCGACGGCGCAAACGCTGCGTCGACGCCGTCAGCCAGTACACGATGCTCTCCGCCCGTGCCGTATAACATCACCGTCCCGCCCGACGCGCGCAACACGTAGGCGCCATCGTCGCTCACGGCCGAAGACACAGTGTGCAGCGCCGGCAGGCGCGAAGGCCGCGCCAGATCCGGGGCCAGATCGATTGTTCCGGAGATCGCAGGCGCATCCGGCAAGCCTGTCACGATCGCCGCCCGGTTGCGGGAAAACAGGGCGGCCGCCGTTCCCGAGGGGCTGAATACAACGCTCTGCGGCGCGAGAGTCGCACCGTTGAACGAAAGCTCCGCGGCCGCTCCGGAATTGATCCGCAGGAAATGCAGCGATCCGTCGGCGGCCACCGCAACGGCCGAATCCAGCCGCGGCGCCACCCAGACGTTGGAGACCGGGAACCCGAGATCGATCGGGCTGCCGATCACCGAAGCGCCGGGCACGCCCACTACCGGGCGCAGCTCACGCACGGCGCGGTCGAATACGTAACCCGACACCGGGCCCGCGATGTGACCCTGCTGCGCAAGAGCGAGCCCGCCCGCCAGCACCAGAAGACCTGTTATCCACCTCATCATTTCACCTCGGAGGACCCACCGTACCCGTTCCCGGTGTAACCGTCACGGGAGCAGCCGTCGTGGTCGTAGTCGTATTGTTGCCGCCCCGCGTAGCGGCAACCACGCCGCCCGCCACCGCCGCGCCCGCCACGGCCGCCACGATCGCAATCACCTTGAGGGAGATACCCGTAGCCACGGCCGCACCCGCCGCGCCTGCCACCACCGCGTTGGTCTGCGAAATGACCGTGCTGGCGGTCTGGCCGTTCTGCGATGCCGTCACCCGGATCTGAAACTTGCCTTGCACCGAGTTGGGTTGGAACCCGTGAGCCGCAGCCTGTCCCTGGTTATCGGTCATCACGGTCAGCGTCCGGGCCCCGTTGGCGAACGTCCCGCCGGCGCCGTTGGAAGGCAGCGTGAAGACCACGGCCGCACCCGCCACCGGCTTGTGGTTTTCGTCTTCCACCTGCACGATCGGCTCCCGCGCGGTCCGCTGCCGGATGTTGTTGATGGCTCCGTCGCCCTCGACCACTACCAGGTTCAACCGGCCCGGCGCGGTCTGAGCGCCTAAAGGCATCGCCATCAATAACACCAGGAATCCCGACAGGAAGCGCATGCACCCTCCGATAGCCCATTATGCAGGGTGGGATCTGAAAATACAAACGCCGGTGGGACCAGCCCGGGGCTCCAGTACTGCCTTACCGCCTCAGGGGGTCCTCTACCCACGGCGGCGTCGCCTCGATCAGGCGGCCCAATTCCGGCTCCGCCTCTTCCATCCGGCACTTCATCTCCCACGCGATTTCCCGGTAGCTGAAGTGGCCCTTCACCCCGCTGCGCAGCCGCGAGATGTACTCCGCCTCCGCAAAATCCATCTTGAAAAGGAACCGCGACCGCGCTCCGAAGGGCAGCAGGTAGTGCGCGCCGGGCGCCGGCAGCCGGTGCATCGTCTCCAGCGCCCGGCCCATCGCGCCTTCGTATAGCTCGCCCGCCCCCGCTTCGTTGACGAGCGCCGGCACGTCGTACCCCAGTTTCCCCGAGTAGGCCTGGCGGTACTTCTGGCAGCGCCGGTGGCGGTGCAGATCGCGGTAGGCGCCGACATCGATGACCAGGTCGTAGGCGTACAGCCCGCCGCGGAACCCGGCCAGGATTTCGTCCCGGCGCGTGCGCGAGCCGAGCGCGACGTCCATGACTTCGGCCCGCTGCCGCGGGCTCCACCCGCGGGCGATCTCGTAGAGTTCGCGGAACGGGCGGCTGGTCACCGGGTAGAGCAGCGTGGCCGCGATCTCCGCGGGTGTGTCGGACGGCTTCACGAGGTCCACGCGCGGCGCGCTTCCTCCGGGGGACGGCGGAAGGTTTTGCTCCGCCCATCGCTTCAGGTCCTCGCGGGAGCGCACCGCGTGCTCATCCGGGTCGGCATGCCGTGCCAGCGTCGGCGCCAGCGGCTCGACCGCACTGTTCCCATCCCATACGCAATCCGGATCGGCGGCGCAGGCTTGCGCGATCTCCTCTCCGAGTTCCCGGAGCTCCGCATATTCGGAGGCCTTCAGCCGGCGGATCTGCTTTTCGAGCGTGCGTATGCTCGAAACCTGCCCTACATTGGTCGGCACGCCCCAGAACAGCAGGTACCGGGCGACGTCGAAGGCGCGCGCCGCCAGGTTTCGCCGGTAGGCCTCGGGCTTCATGTCGTCGGGCTTCGGCAGCCGTTCCGTGAGACGCGCCAGTGCCAGCCGGTTTACCTCCGCGTAGGCCGCCAGAAGAGCTTCGCCCGCCGCCTGGTAGGCCGCGCGATCCGCCTCCGCGAACTCGGGCGGCGTGACGAATCCGGAGCGCGAGAAGTCCTGGTAGCGCGACGATTTGGCCTGGCCGTCCCAGAGCGGCTCCTCTTCGATCTCGGTAGCGGCCAGCTCGGAGATGCCCTCGAAGCACATCACGGTATGGCCGAGGTCGGCGATCGAGGCGTGGCCGTACTGGTAGTAGAAGCTCTCCAGGAATTTCTGCGAGTCGTGCGACCGCACCCAGGCGATCGAGTCGCGGATCGAATCGGGAGAGCGGCTGTAGCGGGCCAGCGCGTAGGCGCTCTTTTCGGGCGGCATGGGCGCCACCGTGATGACGCGTTTCGTGGGAGTCAAGACGTTATCATAACGGGGTGCAGATCCGAATCCAACGCATCCACCCCGACGCCGTCCTGCCCTCCTACGCCCATGGTCCGAGCGAAGACGCCGGCATGGACCTGCACGCCGTGGAGACGGTGGTCCTCGAGCCGGGCGTCCCGCGGCTGGTCCCCACCGGCCTGATTATCGAGCTGCCCCCGGGTTATGAAGCGCAGGTGCGTCCCCGCAGCGGCCTGGCGCTCAAGCACGCCATCAGCATGCCCAACGCTCCCGGCACGATCGACCCGGGCTACCGCGGCGAGCTGCGCGTGCTGCTGATCAACCTCGGCCGCGAAAGCTACACCGTGCATCCGGGCGACCGCATCGCCCAGATGATCGTGGCGCGCTACGAAGCCGTGGAATGGCTGGAAGGCGAGCCGGCGGAATCCCGCAGGGGCGCCGGGGGCTTCGGATCGTCGGGGAGATGAGCGTTCAGGAACTGCTCGATTCGCGGCCGGATCATGGGCCATCCGGGGCCCGTGATACGCTGAAAATCTTCACATGCTCAACTGGCTGCTGATCTTCGTCCCGGTCGCCATCGGGCTGGGGTGGCTCGCGCCGGAGCGGCACACCTGGATCTTCCTCGCGGCGGCACTGGCGATCGTACCGCTCGCCGGCTGGCTGGGACGCGCCACCGGGGAACTTGCGCACCATACGGGCGAGGCCGCGGGCGGCCTGCTCAACGCCACCTTCGGCAATGCGGCCGAGCTGATCATCGCCATCGTGGCACTGAGAGAAGGCCTCTATCCCGTAGTGAAGGCTTCGCTCACCGGCTCGATCATCGGGAATCTGCTCCTGGTGCTCGGCGCCGCGGTACTGGCCGGCGGCCTCAAGCACCCCCTGCAGCGTTTCAACGCCACCGGAGCGGGCGCCCAATCCACCTCCCTGACGCTGGCGGCGATCGCTCTGGTCATGCCGGCGGCTTTTCACTACCTTTCCGGCCCCGGCGGACGCCTCCGCGAAAACGATCTCAGCCTGGAAATCTCCATCGTCCTGTTGATGACCTACGCGATGCACCTGCTCTTCTCGCTTCGCACCCACAAACAGTTGTTCGCGGCCGATGCCGAGCCCGAGGACGTACCCGAACGTGCCTGGAGCCTGAGAACCTCCGTGCTTATCCTTCTGGGCGCTACCGCGATGATCGCCTGGGTCAGCGAGATCCTGGTCGGCTCGGTGCAGGGCGCCGCCAGGGCGTTCGGGATGACCTCCCTGTTCGTCGGCGTGATCGTCGTGGCCGTGGTGGGCAATGCGGCGGAGCACAGCACCGCCGTGCTCATGGCCCGCAAGAACCGCATGGAGCTTTCCCTGGCGATCGCGGTGGGCAGCAGCCTGCAGATTGCGCTGTTCGTCGCGCCGCTGCTCGTTCTGGTGAGCCATTTCACCGGCCCGCACCCCATGGACCTGGTTTTCACGCCCGCCGAAGTCCTGGCGGTGTTCCTGGCCGTCCTGATCACCGGCCAGATCGCGGCCGACGGCGAATCCAACTGGCTCGAAGGCGTGCAGCTTCTGGCGGTGTACCTGATCCTGGCGGTCGTGTTCTACTTCCTGCCGGAGAATGCCGCCGGCAGTTTAGGGGCCGCAAAATAGGGATTCGAAGGCCGGCTCGTTCGAGAGTTTAGCGCGAGACAATGAATTTCGAAGGGTTTCTGACGGTTTGGGAATCGCATCCGATTTCGTGCTCATCGTCGTCTCGGGCTTGCTGGGCGGGCTGCTGGCCCGCGCGCTGCGACTCCCTTTGCTGGTCGGCTACGTGGCGGCGGGCGTTCTGGTTGGCCCGTACACTGCGGGGCCGACGGTCGTTCAAATTCAAGATATCGAACGGCTGGCGGAGATCGGCGTGGCGCTCCTGCTTTTCTCACTCGGCCTGGAAGTTTCCTTTCGGGATCTGGCGCCGGTCCGCCGTGTTGCACTGATCGGCGGCCCGATTCAGATCCTGCTGACCACTGCCGCCGGCGCCGCGGCCGGCATCCAGGTATTTCGCATGACCGTGACCGAGGCGATCTGGTTCGGCGCCATGATCTCGGTTTCCAGCACGGCAGTGGTCCTCAAGACGCTTGCCGCGGCCGGCGTGACCTCCACGCTGGCCAGCCGGGTAATGATCGGACTCCTGGTCGTTCAGGACCTGGCGGTCGTTCCGATGCTCATCATCCTGCCCCAACTCGGAGACCCCAATCATCTCTTCGGCAACCTGGCCCGCGCCATCGGGATTGCCGCCGCGTTCCTCATTGCCGTGGTGCTTCTGGGGACGCGGCTGCTTCCCCGACTTCTCCGGCGGGTGCTGGCCTGGGGATCCCGGGAGTTGTTCCTGGTCGCCGTAGTCGCCGTCGGGGTCGGGATCGGATATGCCACCCAGATCGCCGGCCTCTCGTTTGCGCTGGGCGCTTTCGTCGCGGGCCTGATTTTGAGCGAATCGGAATTCAGCCACCAGGCCTTGAGCGACGTGGTGCCGGTGCGCGATATCTTCGGACTGTTGTTCTTCGTCACGGTGGGGATGCTGCTGGACCCGCGCTTTGCGCTGTCCCATGCTCCCCAGGTCGCGGTCACGGTGATCCTGATTTTCGTGGGGAAAGCGATCATCCTGGGCGGCGTGACGAGAGCATTCGGATATGTCAATATGGCCCCCTGGATCGCCGGCCTGGGCCTGTCGCAGATCGGCGAGTTCTCGTTCGTGCTGGCGCGAAACGGCGCGGGGTCGGGACTGATCACCAAGCCCACCTACGACCTCATCCTGACCTGCACCGTCGTGACGATGGCACTTTCTCCCTTGGTGTCGGGCGCCGCGCTTCCGCTGGGACGCGCGTGGCGGAATTGGCGCAAGCAGGCAGGGGCGCCGGTGCCGTTGGAACCGTCGAGACCCGGTATCCAGGGGCACGTCATCGTCGCCGGTTATGGACGGACCGGCAAGGCGGCCGCGCGCGTTCTCCAGGCGGCTGAAATTCCACTGGCGGTCATCGAACTGGATTACGCCGTGTTTCGCGACCTGCGTGAGGACGGAATCGAGGGGGTCTGGGGCGATATCACCAGCGAAGAGATCCTGCATGCGGCCGCGATCGAGCGGGCGCGGATTCTGTTGCTCACCACGCCCGAGCCGAACACCATCCGCCTGAGCGTGGAACGCGCGAGGCGCCTGAATCCGCGGGTCGTGGTCATCGCGCGCGCGGTTCGAGCGCACCAGCTTGCCGAGTTTCGCGCATTCGGCGCCGATGCCGTGATTCAACCCGAATTCGAGGGCGGCGTGGAACTGGTCCGCCAGGCTCTGGTTCGATATCCGTACGACGAGACCGCTACCTCGCGGCTGGTTTCCGAAGCCCGAAACGAGTTCTACCGCGGCGAAGCTTAGGCCCCCGAACCCGGCCAGCGTCCGTTCAACCCTGATTTTCAGCAATTCAGACCCTATTTACTTGAATCCGTAGCCCGTTCGGCTCCAAACTGGACGAAAATGGGCATCAATATCGGCCTGGACATTGGAGCCATCTCGCTCAAGCTGGCCGCGCTCGGCAAGCCGGGCGACCTGCCGGCGCTCGAAGGCCTGCGCGCCGCCCACCCGGAGTTCCGCCTTTCGTCGCTCGACGGCCGTCCGCTGGCGCTCTCCGACTATCGACGCATCTCCGGCAGCCCGATCCAGTCCACGTATGACCTGCTCCAACAGTTTTACGAGGTAGTCCCCGAAACCCTGGTCGAAGGCATTCGCGTTACCGGATCGGGTAGCCGCACCATCGCCAAGGTCCTGGGCTTGTTTTTCGAAAACGAGTTCAAGGCCATCGCGCGGATGATCGGCACCTGTTACCCCCACATCCGTACGGTCTTTGAAATCGGCGGCGAAAGCTCCAAGTACATCCGGCTGGACGGTTCGAGCATCCTCGATTACGACCGCTCCGGCGAATGCGCCGCGGGCACCGGCAGCTTCCTCGACCAGCAGGCGCTCCGCATGCAGTACTCGGTCGAAGAAGTGGGCGGAATTGTCTGCACGGCGGGCTGCGCGGCCCGCATCGCCGGGCGCTGCTCGGTCTTCGCCAAAAGCGACATGATCCACGCCCAGCAGAAAGGGTATTCCCCGGCCGAAATCCTGCGCGGCTTGTGCGACGCGGTGGCGCGGAACTTCAAGGGCGCGATCGTCAAAGGAAGGCCGGTCGAAGCCCCCGTGGCGCTCATCGGAGCGGTGTCGCAAAACGCCGGGGTAACCGGCGCGATCCGGGAGGCCTTCGGCCTGGCCGCGGACGACCTCTTCATTCCCCCCGAATACGCGTGGTGCGGCGCTATCGGCACGGCCATTCTCGAGGCGGAGGAGCCGAGGAAGCGCTCGATTCTCGAAATCCACCGCCTCCGCCAGCATGACACCGAGGAATCGGTGCAGGATACGCAGCCGCTCTCGACCGAGAATGTCGTTCAGTTGCGCGACCGCGTCCCGGTCTACATCCCGCCGCCCGGCGATGTCCCCATCCCCGCCTATCTGGGGCTGGATATCGGCTCGGTCTCCACCAACGTGGTGGTGGTGGACGAATTCGGCACGGTGATCCACGATGTCTACCTGCGCACCGCCGGCCGCCCCATCGAGGCTGTGCAGCAGGGCCTGGCCGAAGTACAGCAGGTGTGGGGCAGCCGCCTCCAGATTCTGGGCGCCGGCACTACCGGTTCCGGCCGTGAGCTGATCGCCGAGTTCGTGGGCGCCGACGTGGTCAACGACGAAATCACCGCCCACAAGACCGGCGCGATTCACGTCTCGAGCACCCTGGGCGGCGAGCCCGTCGACACCATTTTCGAAATCGGCGGCCAGGATTCCAAGTTCATCTCCATCGAAAACGGCGTAGTGGTGGATTTCGCCATGAACGAGGCCTGCGCGGCGGGCACCGGATCGTTTCTCGAAGAGCAGGCCGAAAAGCTCGGCATCAGCATCAAGGGCGAGTTCGCCAAGCTGGCGCTTTCCGCGGCCGCGCCGACGCGCCTGGGCGAACGCTGCACCGTCTTCATGGAGCGCGACGTCACCGGCTGGATGCACAAGGGCGAAACGGTGCCGAGCCTGGTGGCCGGCCTGGCCTATTCCATCGCGCTCAACTACCTGAACCGCGTGGTGCGGGGCCGCAAGATCGGCAAGGTCATCTACTTCCAGGGCGGCACGGCGTATAACGACGCCGTCACCGCCGCGTTCGCCAGCCTGCTCGGCAAAAAGATCACCGTGCCGCCGTATAACGGCGTGATGGGCGCGATCGGAATGGCTCTGATCGCGCGCCAGTGGCACCAGGCCACCGGCGGCGCCACGCGCTTCCGCGGCTACGACCTGCACAAGCTCCAGCTCTCGACGCGCGACTTCGTCTGCAAGGCCTGTTCGAATCTCTGCGACATGAAGGAGTTCGTCATCGAGGGCCAGAAGAGTTACTGGGGCGATAAGTGCTCCGATAAGTTCCGCAAGCCCTCCGCCACCGGCCGCAAACCGGTGATCGACGACCTGTTCGCCTACCGCGAACGGCTGATCGAGGCGCTTCCAAATGCTTCGGGCGGCGCCTTCCGCATCGGACTGCCGCGCGCCATGTCGATGATCGACCGCCTGCCGTTCTGGAAGCGCTACTTCGCCGAACTGGGGATGGAGACCGTGCTCTCCCCGGTCACCGACCCGCGCATCTCGGCCGCGGGAATCGAGCTGGCGGTGGCGCAGCCCTGCTACCCGATCCAGGTGGCTCACGGCCACGTGCAGGCGCTGGTCGAAGCCGGCGTCGACTACATCCTGCTCCCCAATATGGCGGACGCCGAAGCCGAGGAAGGCTCCTGCGCCTCCCACTACTGCCCGTGGAACCAGACGCTGCCGTGGGTGCTGCGCTCGGTCCCGGCGCTCGAGCCGCACCAGCATCGGTTCCTCATCCCCACCCTGCACTTCCAGTTGGGGCCGGTGCAGGTGAAGAAGGCCCTGGCCGAAACCGCGCGGCGGCTGGGCGTCACGCATCGCGCCAGCGACCGCGCGGTGGACGCCGCCTACGCCGAGCAGCGCGATTTCCAGGAGAAGCTGCTCGATGCCGGGCGCCGGGCGCTGGCCGTGCTCGAACAATCGGGCGAACCCGGCCTGGTGCTGGCCGGCCGCGGCTACAACATTTACGACCGCGGCGTGAACTGCGACATCCCGCGCAAGCTGCGCCACCGCTACGGCGCCAACGTCATCCCGCTCGACTTCCTGGTGACGGGGCGCGAATCCATCGGCGACCTGCACGACAACATGTACTGGGTCTCGGGCCGCAAGATCCTGGAAGCCGCCCGCATCGCCGCGCAAAAGCCCAACCTGCACCTGGTCTATATCACCAACTTCAAGTGCGGCCCGGATTCCTACATCAAGCACTTCGCCCGCGAGGCCGCCGGCGCGCCCCTGCTGATCCTCCAGTTCGACGGCCACGGCAACGATGCCGGATACATGACGCGCTGCGAGGCGTACCTCGACAGCAAAGGAATTCTGCGATGCTACCAACAGTCGACGCAGCATCCACTAAAGGGCAAGCTCATCCACATCCCGCCGATGGCTTACGGCAGCGCGCGCGCTTTTGCCGCCGCCTTCCGCGCCATCGGTCTGGATGCCGAGCCCACTCCGCCCTCCGACCACCGCACGCGCGAGCTGGGCGCCCGCTACACCTCCGGCGACGAATGCTATCCCGCCAAGGTGACGGTCGGCGACTTCATGAAGGTGCTGGAACGGCCCGGGCACTGCGCGTCGAAGGCGGCTCTCTTCATGCCGACCGCGCAGGGCCCCTGCCGCTTCGGCCAGTATGCCCCGTACCTCCGGCAGATCCTCGACGCCAACGGCCACGAAGACGTCGAAATTCTTTCTCCCACCAGCCAGAACGCCTACGACGGACTGGGCTCGCTGGCCAAGCCATTCGTGCGCACCGGCTGGCGTGCCCTGCTGTGCGCGGACCTTTTGGAGAAGCTCCTGCTGATCCACCGCCCGTGCGAGGAACGGCGCGGCGATACCGAAGCCGTCTACGAGGAATCGCTGGCCGATCTCTGCCGGACCCTGGAGGAGACCACGGTCGAGCCCGGCGCGCAGCTTGAAGCGCTGCGCGAGTCGATGGTCCGCACCCGCGGCCGATTCCGGCAGCTCGGGGTGCGCCGCGGCCGCAACCATCCCCTCATCGGAATCGTCGGCGAGATCTTCTGCCGCCTGAATACGTTCTCGAACGAAAACCTGGTGCAGTGCCTGGAGGGCTACGGCGCCGAGGCGTGGCTATCGGACATCACGGAGTGGATCTGGTACACCACCTCCGAACATTTCCGCAAGTTGAAGCTGGAAGGCCGTATCTGGACCCTCGAGGCGCTCGGCGCCTGGGTGAGGAAACGGGTACAGAAGCACGACGAGCACGTGCTGGTGGAGACTTTCGAAGAGGAGTTCCGCGGCCGCGAGGAGCCCGATATTTACGAAGTGCTGGAGTGCGCCCGGCCGTACCTGCCGCGCGAGGGAGCTTTCGGCGAAATGGTCCTGAACGTCGGCAAGGTGGTGTACCTGGCGAAGAAGGGCGCCGCCGGGATCATCGACATCAGCCCGTTCACCTGCATGAACGGCATCGTGTGCGAAGCCATCTACCCGCGGATCAGCCGCGATCTCGGCGGCATCCCGATCCGCAACTTCTATTTCGACGGGACGCAATCCGATCTCGACCGCGATCTGGGAGTGTATATGGAGCTGGCGCGGAGCTATCAGAAGAGAGTAGGGTAGGCCGCCCGTCCCGTCGGGCTTCAGAGTTTCTTAAACAGCTTGTCGAAGGCGTTCCGGGCGTCTTCCGGGTTCCGGGGTGCCGGCGGCCCGGCGGGGGCCGGAGGCTGCGACGACGACATGCCGGCGGCCGTGCCTTCGCGCGCAACGGTCACGCGCGGGGAAAACAGGCTGCACTGGTTCGCCTTGTCCTTGACGGCGATCCGCACCGGGATCGGCTTCAGGCATTGGAACCGGGTGGAGGGTTCGAAGTGCGTGCACTGCTTGCAGCAGTGGAGCTCCGCGTTGCATTTCGGACAATTGCCGCTAAAATCGACACCCTGCGGCAGGGTCGTGGAGCAGTTGAAACAACGGGCGGCCGCTACGTGCTGGACCAGACGCGGCAAGCGGGGGCCGGTAACATCGAGGGGCGGACGGGGACCCTGCGGCTTGGGACGGTCGTCGCCGCGATACCCTTTCGCATCGCGGTCCGAGTCCATGTACCCGTGTTGTCTATATTTACGATCACTGTCCATGGGGAGGTTACTCCGTAAAGTTGCGGGACGAAAGACGTTATCTGATAAAGCCGGCTATTCTCTCAAGCGCCATGGCTCTCCGGCCGACGCTTCCCCACGACGGTCGGGAGGGTAATCGAGCTCACCGAAATCAACATGGGGAAACCGGAGGGGTTTCGCGGGACCGCCGAGGCGCCTGGAGAGCACTAAGATTCGGCCCCACCGCTGCAAATACATATTTACCACGGAAAGCACATCGTTTGCACCCCCCAGTTTTGCGGGCGATGTAAAACTCTACGCCACGGTGCTCCACTTCAGCAGGCTGCTGCACGGCCGGGTCAGCGGATCGTCGAAATGGTTGGGGCTGACGCGCAGCGCATATCCCAGCCGTCCCGTTCGCTCCGGGAGCAGATCCCGGCCGAAGACTGCGACTGACCCCTGCTGTTCCACCGCCGGCAAAACCATGATCTCGGTCTCTTCCAGGTGACCGTTGCTGTCGATCCGCCCCATCACCAGCTCGACGCGCACGTCGCCCGGCGCCAGGCCTGCCAGTTCCACGGCCGCCCGGATCGGTACCGGATTTCCGCTCAGCACCGAAGCGGCCAGCCCCGGTCCGGATTCCACGAAGCGAACGCGATCCCAGACCTCGCGGATGCGCCCCGTCCACGCGGCCTTTTCGCGAACCGCCGCATAGTTTCCCTGCTGAAATCGAAGGTGCTGGCAATGCGCCGGCTCGTAGAGCTCCGACATGTACTCGCGCACCATGCGCCGGCAGTCGAAGTTCGGACTGATGAACATCAGGGACTGCTTCATGCGGCGGACCCACTCGCGGGGGGTCTGCTCGCGCTGCTCGTAAAACATCGGGACGATTTCGTTTTCGAGCAGGTAATAGATCGCGCTGGCGTGCAGAGGATCCTGGTCCTCGGAATAGGGCTCGCGCTCCCCGATGGCCCAGCCGCCGAGATGTTCGTAGGCTTCGTCGAACCAGCCGTCGAGAATGCTCAGGTTCAATACCCCGTTGATGGCCGCCTTCATCCCGCTGGTGCCGCAGGCCTCCTCGCCGCGCCGCGGGTTGTTCAGCCAGAGATCCACACCCTGCACCATCTCGCGCCCCACCTTCATGTCGTAATCCTCCACGAAGACCACGTGCTTCCAGAGGTCGGGGTCGCGCGAGAACCCTACCACTTCGCGGATGAAGGTCTTACCGGGCTGATCCTTGGGGTGCGCTTTGCCGGCGATCACCAGTTGTACCGGCATGTCCTTGTTCAGCAGGATGCGTTTGAGGCGCTCCACGTCGCGGAACAGCAGGGTGGCGCGCTTGTACGTGGCGAAGCGGCGCGCGAACCCGATGGTGAAGGCATTGGGATCGAGCACCTCGCCGGCCCGCCGGACCTCTCGCCGCCGAAGCCTGGCGCCGCACGGCCGCGGCGTGCTGCCGGCTCCGCACGAAGTTGACCAGCCGGCGTTTGCGGCGGCGGTGCGCTTCAAGCAGCTCCTCGTCGGGTATGTCCTTCACCTGCTCCCAGATGTTCGGCTCGTTGAACCGCTCCCGCCAGTCGGGCTGCAGGTATTGATCGTACAGGGAAGCCAGGTCTCCGTTCAGCCAGCTCGGCAGGTGGACGCCGTTGGTGATCGAGGTGATCGGCACCTCCCAGACCGGCAGCTTCGGCCACAGGTCGTGGAACATCTCCTGCGAGACGTGACGGTGAAGCCGGCTCACGGCGTTCCGGTAGGCCGACGTATTGAGCGCCAGCACGGCCATCGAGAAGCGCTCGTCACGGTCGTAGCAGTTGCGCCGCCCGAGCGCCATGAGCTGCTGGAAATCGATGCCGACCTCCGCGCAGTACTCGGAGAAGTAGTGGTACATCAAGCCGGGATCGAACAGGTCGATTCCGGCCGGGACCGGTGTGTGAGTGGTAAATACGTTGCTCGCGCGGGCCGCGTCGAGGGCCTCTTCGAAGGTAAGCCCCTGGTCTCGCATGAGCAGCCGGATCTGCTCGAGCGACAGAAACGCGGAGTGTCCTTCGTTCATGTGGAAGACCGTCGGGCTGTAGCCCATCGCCTTCAGCGCCCGCATGCCTCCGATGCCGAGCACGATCTCCTGGCGGATGCGGGTGTCGATATCCCCGCCGTAGAGCGAATCGGTAATGTCGCGGTCCTGCGGCAGCACGTTGTCGGGGATGTTGGTATCCAGCAGAAACAACGAGATCCGGCCCACTTCGAGTTTCCACACCTGGATGAACACGTTGCCGGTGGGCAGCTTGACGGTGACCTTCAAATCGTTCCCTACAGCGTCCTGCACCGGCAACAGCGGGAGGGTGTAGAAATCGTTCATCGGGTACCGCTCCTGCTGCCAGCCGTCGGGGTTCAGCATCTGGCGGAAGTAGCCTTGCTGGTAGAGCAGGCCCAGCCCGATCAGCGGAAAATCCTGGTCGCTGGCCGATTTCAGATGGTCGCCGGACAGAATCCCGAGGCCACCCGAATAGACCGGCAGGCACTCGGTCAACCCGTACTCCGCTGAGAAATAGGCGATTAGCTTGCCGTCGGCAGGCGCCGGAGCTTTCCGGACGCGCGAGTCGAAGGCATCGCAAGCCATGCGGTAGAGCGAAAGGTACCGGGGGTCGGCGGCGGCCCGCTGCAAGGCGGATTGGGATACCTGGCCGAGCATCAGCACAGGGTTATAGCCGCAACTGCGCCACAAACCCGGGTCCAGCCGGCGGAACAGGGCCCGAACAATGGGCTCCCAGGCCCATACGATGTTGTAGGCCAGCTCGCTCAGCCGCGAAAGCGAATCCGGAAGAGCGGGCCGCACCAGAAACTCACGGATGGGTTGGATATAAAAGGGCATACGGAAAAACGTGCTTTTATTTTCAAGATACCAGATCGGCTGAAAACACTTTACACTCCACAATACCGCTACGAAATGCGTCAGAATGAGTGTACGGTTCCATGCGTCTCCTGGTACTCTTTCTGCTTTTGACCGCAGCTTGTGCCTCGGCCGGAGAGTACGCCGTGCTTTGCGGCGGCTCCCGTCTACATGCCGACCGCCACGAAATCTCGGCCGGCAAAGTCCGTCTCTACACGGGGAGCGGCTACATCGAGCTCGAAGCCACGCGGATTCAAGCATTTGAAGCGGACGGCAAAGAGCCCGCAGCGGCCGGCCGGCCGGCTGCCGCCAACCCGGGAGCGCCGCCGCATCCAGTTTCTCCTGCCCAACTGGCGGACGCTGCCGCGGACCGGTACGGTCTCCCGCGGGAACTGGTACGCAGCGTCATCGCCGCCGAATCGGGGTTCGAGGCCCAGGCGGTATCCCCAAAAGGAGCCGTCGGGCTGATGCAGTTGATGCCTTCGACCGCCCGGTCGCTGGGCGTCAACCCCAAAGATCCGGCGCAAAACGTGGACGCCGGAACCCGCTACCTGCGCGATCTGCTCGAAAAGTACGACGGCCGGCTCTGGCACGCGTTGGCGGCCTACAACGCCGGTCCGGGCGCAGTCCAGAAGTACGGCGGAGTGCCGCCATACCGCGAGACGGTGGATTACGTGAAACGCATCGACCGCGATCTGAAAAAAGCGGGCGACTAGGCCAGCACTCCCGACAGTGCGTGAATCGCGTATTCTGTTCCAGTTGCACGGGTCAGATCGCAGGGGTCAGGACGGCCTCGCCCTTCTGCCAGTTGCAGGGGCACAGTTCGTCGGTTTGGAGGGCGTCAAGGACGCGCAGCACTTCCTGCGGGTTGCGCCCCACCGAGAGATCGTTCACCGAAACGAACCGGATGATGTTGTGCGGATCCACAACGAAGGTCGCGCGCTGCGCCACGCCTTCCTGCGGATCGAGAATCCCGAGGGCCGTCGAAAGCTCGCGTTTGACGTCCGCCAGCATGGGGAACGGCAGGTTCTTCAGGTCATCGTGATGCTGCCGCCAGGCCAGGTGCACGAACTCCGAATCGGTGCTGCCGCCGACAATCTGCGCGTCGCGATCCAGGAACTCGCGGTTGAGCTTGCCGAAGGCCGCGATCTCGGTCGGGCAGACGAAGGTGAAGTCCTTCGGCCAGAAGAAATAGACTTTCCACTTGTCCTTGTATTCCTGGTCCGTGATGGTCTGGAACGTCTTCCCTTTTTCCAGGCTGACGGTGGCCTGCAGGGAGAACGCGGGGAACTTGTGTCCAACTCCTAACATGCGCTTTCTGTCTCCGTATTAGTTTGAATGCAACTGGTCGATCTTGGCTGCCAGAATGAAGTCGCTCTCGGTCAAGCCATCGACCTTATGTGTCCAGATCTTTACTTCGACCTTGCCCCAGGAGAGGTACAGGTCGGGATGGTGTCCTTCCCGCTCGGCAAGCTCTCCCACGCGGTTCGTGAAGTCGAGCGCGGCGCGGAAATCCGGGAACGTGTAGGTCCGGATCAGATGGTGGCTCATCATGACCTGCCAGCCGGGAAGCTGGAGTTTCAGTTTCTCCAACTCCTCGCCCTGGAGAGGGGGAACGCCTCCCCGGCACGGAACACACCGCTTCTCCGCAAGACTCATTATCGCTCTCCCGCCTCGCGACGCGGACGCCGGCAGCGCTCGCACAAGCCGCGGAAGACGATGTCGTAGTTCCGCACCACATGGCTGCCGAGCCGGCCGGGCCTCGCGCTCTCCGGAAGATCGATCCAGCCGATATCCTCCACCGCCAGGCAGGAATCGCAGACGAAGTGGTGATGCGGATTCAAGTTGGTGTCGAAGCGGGCGGCCTTGCCGTCGGAGGCAACCTCCCGCACCAGGCCCGCGTGGGCCAGGGAACGCAGGCTGTTATACACCGTAGCGCGCGAAGAACGGGGATCCTTGCGGTTCACCGCATGAAAGATCTCCTCGGCGGTGGCATGCACGGGACGCCGCGCGAGAAACTCGAGAACGGCGTAACGCTGCGGCGTGGGCCGCAAGCCTGCCTCGGCGAACGCTGCGGAGAGCCTGGTGGCGAGCTTAGACACAGTACGGATTTATACTATGTCTAAAAGTGCCCGGTTGTCAAGTCGCGGCCTGCTCCCCCAACGCGCGTCCGCGGGCGCTGCGTGCCTCTCGAACCGCTTCCAGTTGATAGGCCGGCGCCATAGCGAAGGCGGCAGCGGCAGGCAGCCAGATGTACCATCCGAGCCCGCTCCACGGCCATGGAAGGTAGCCGTAGTTCGTTGCCCAGATGGCGATGTCTCCCAGGGTGATCAGAGCGATCCCGATGCTGAACGCGCGCCAGCACCTGCCGATCCACCCGATGCCCGTTTCCCGCACCGAACGATACAGCAGCAGCGCTTCCAGCAGCAGCAGCCACAGCAGCGGGTCTACCGGCCAACCCATGATCTCCGAGGGCGTGGGCTGCTTGCCGGCATGTAGTGCCAGGATCAGGTCGCGCGCTTCGCTGCCGATGTACACCGCGACCAGCCCCAGGGCAACCCAATCCAGGAGGGCCAATCGCCCCAGAAACCCGGAACGCCGGTAAACTCGCAAGGTCCAGAACAGCCCGGCCGCCAGAAAGGCAAAGCGGCAGGGGCCGCCGAGCAACAACCCGAATTGGCGAATGGTGCCGGCCGCCGGCGGCGACCACCCGGGCAGGAACCGGAGCACGTTGAGCTGTGAATCCGTGCCGAAAATCTGGGACGCCAGGGCACCGCCCAGGTCGCACACCGACGAAAGCGCGATCAGCTTCCAGGCAGTGCGCATCAACTGCCCGGGCGAGAACTCCCTCACGACCCGAATGCTGAGAAGCAACTCGATGGCGGCAAGGGTCACCAGCAGGGCCGCGCCCGGCACGCGGAAAAACTCGATCACCCATGCGTCGTCCCGAGTTACCCACCAGGCGCACAGGGCAGTCAAGCCGACCGCCAGGTAGCCGGCCGTCAACACGAGGATGAGAGTCGAGCATCCCTGAGCGAATTCCAGGTTCATCAGGCCGGGTAGCCGCTTCAGGGACAGCAGCCGTCGATGCACCCATTCAGAGTCTCACAATTGCAATATCGACGACTCGATTCACCAGTTCGGCAGCGGCCTCTTCCCCGAGAAAGCCGGCCAGAACGGGCTCGATGGAGCACAACAGATCCTCGCCGGTGTCCGAGACAGGGTCGAGAAGCCTTTGCGCCGCGTGCTTTCCCAAAAACGGACCGATCTCAGCGGCCACCCGGCGCTTCAGCGCTTCGGCACGCTGCCGCGAGTCGCGGCGGACCGTCTCCCATTGCCGGATTTCCGCCAGAACGGCACCTAAGCTTCCCGGTTTGGGCGATTCAGGCTGAATGAGTTTCTCCTCCCCGGAACAGAAGCCAGAGAGCCGGACCGGTGTCCGATCTCGGGCTGGAGTCTTCGCGTTCCGGATCTTGCAACTTCTTGTGCACCCGGCTCAGGAGCGCACTTACGGTGCCCGGCCGGATACCCAGGATCCCCGCGATCTCCTCATAGGACAGCTCCTCGGCCCGCAGCCGCAAACATTCCATCTCCCGGGGGGTCAATGCCGAGGTAACCTGTTCGGCAGCCTGGCAGTGCAGGAGTTGCGATTCGGGGTCGTTTCGCGGACCTGCCATCTCCGGCAGGCCGTCTCCCGGCACCTCGTGGCGGAACGAAGCGGAGGCGAGATGATCCAGCAGCAGGTTGCGCACAACCCGGTAAAGCCATGCCCTGCCGTTGTCGATACTCCGGCCGTACCGGCGCTCGATGAAATAACGCAGGAACGCCTCCTGGACTGCATCTCGAGCGCTTTCGTTGCTCGCTACGATCGAGACCGCATAAGCCAGCAGTTCCGCGGAATGGCGCTCGTAGACGGCGACAACCTCGCGTTCGAGGCCGCCCGAGCCTGTCGGGATTGATGGATCGCCCGGTGACACTGGTTCGATCGTAGCCGAGACGGTACAAGAATCAATTGCTGTATTTTGTTAACCGGCAATGCTAACTGGCATCCGTAATCTTCCGCGTAAGCAAAAGAGGTGCCGGCATCGTCTTATCTGAAAACGCTAACAAACGAATATATTGATTTCCTCCGCCGCGTCCGGAAACTGGTAGGTATGGACTTTCGCAACTCCCACGCGTGCCCGCGCCGGAGGCTTGGCGCTCAGAGGGGACAAGCGGTGATGCTGACTACCCTGGCCCTGATTCCGATGATTGGCTTCTTCGGCCTCGTGACCGATGTCGGGTACATGCATTACGTGAAAATGTCGGCGCAGACGGCCGCGGAGGCTGCTGCCCAAGCTGCGATTATCGATTTCCACGCTACCGTCGGCGGCTCGAACCCTGCCTGCGGCGGCGCAATCGCGTGTAGCGCCTCGGCTCCCACCGCCTGCCCGGCGAATGTCACATCTCCCGAGAACTCGATCCAACACGGCTGTATGTACGCCCAGCAGCACGGATTCTACTCCACCGGAAACCAGTCGGTCACCTACCAGGCCGATGTGGGAAGCGTACCGCCCACCGCCAGCGGGACCAGCACCGCTTCCTACTGGGTCACATTTCGCGTCTCCCAGAAGGTCCCGCAGATGTTTTCGGCGATCCTCGGAAATCCGACCGGCCTGGTGGTGGCCCGCTCGACGGCGGCATTAATTGGCGCCAGCGATTGCATCTACGCTCTCAACCCGAGCGTCTCCGGCGCCGTGTCGGTGGGGGGATCCGCCAACCTCACCTCCAGTTGCGGCATCTTTGTCAACAGCAACAACGCCTCCGCACTCGGCACCAACGGCGGGGGCACCATCAGCGCCCCCGAGTACGACGTGGTGGGCGGGGTCTCCACGCATTACACCCTCACTCCCGCGGCGAACACGGGCGTCTCCCCTCAATCCGATCCACTCGCCAGCCTTCCCGCTCCGGCGACGGCGCCGTACACCTGCGATTACAAGAACTACCACGCCAGCAACTGGTCCAATCCAACTCTGAATCCGGGCGTGTACTGTGGGGGCATCAACGTCGGAAACAATACCTACACACTAAACCCAGGCATGTATATTCTGGTGGGCGGCGGGCTGAGCACACAGAGCTCGAATTCCCAGATCATCGGGGACGGCGTCACTTTCTACAACACGTTTGGCTCAACGAATCAGGGCAACCAGACCTACAGCCCGATCAGCATCGCCGCTAACTCGAACGTAAGCCTCAAGGCCCCTCACACCGGCACCTATGCCGGAATTCTCTTCTTCGAGGACCGCAGCGCGCCGGCGTCCTCCGATACCTACGGCGGCGGCAGCTCCGCGGTCTACGAAGGTGTGATCTACGCGAAGAATGCGGCCATCACCATGTACGGAAATTCCAGCGTGAACTCGAAGTACACGATGGTGGTCGCCGATACCATCAGCCTCGTGGGGACCACCGCCTTCAACAACGACTATTCCGCCCTCCCCAACGGCTCGCCGATTCAACGGACCGTCCTGGTCGAATGAGGGCGGGGTCGCCTAAAACTGAATCGCTTCGGTGGAAGTTGCGCCCAGGTTGAAGGTCTTGGAGTCGTTCAGGGGCCCGCCGGCTCCCGGCCAGAACATCGCCAGGACTGAAGCGAACGGATATTTCACCGAGATCGTCAGGTTCTGGCCGGTCGCATTCGCACTGGAGGGCGGCCAGACCGTGCTGTTGCTCAACAGAGTGGACATGGTCCCCGAGGTGGCGGAACCGCTGGCCGGCGTGAAGGTTACGGTGACGCTGGAAGGATCGAGTCCGGGCCCCGCCGACTTCAGCACGCTGGTAATCTGGCCGATCGTCACCTGACACGCATTCGGCGAAGCGCAGCCGGAGCCATGCCGGGTCGCATAGCGCGTCGCTTCGCGCACGGCATAAGCCATCGACTGGTAGACCCACATGCCCCGCGTCATCTCGAACAGGCAGATCATCGTGAAAAGGATCGGGACTCCGACCAGCGTGAATTCGAGAAGCGCGCTTCCCTTCCGCCTACTCCGGTTGCTGCCGGTCATGGCTTGACCCTCATCTGGACGTTGCGCGTAATGTTGAGCTGGCCTATCAGAAGTCCGGGAATCGGAACCAGTTGATTGCTCCGGTAAGTGACAGAGACCGACGTCGCCGGGCTCCCGTCCGGACCCGTCACGGCACTGGCCGTCACGATCAGAGGAGCTGCGCTGCAGTCGCTCGGCATACTACTTGCGTTAGGGAGCCCCGCGAGCTCATTCCTGACCCGCGTACAGGCGCCCGACTGATCCGCCGCAACCGAATGGTACCCGGAAGTGTACTCAGCAGCGACACGCGCTGCATTCTCCACCGCGATCATGCTGTAGGTGTAGAACCCCATGTCGAATATGCCGACGAACAGGAACAGGAGCCAGGGGGCCATCAGGGAAACTTCGATCAGGGCGCTACCTCTGGTCCGGCGCCGCCGGGTAGGTAGGACGGGGTTTCGGAGAGTCACACTCCGCACTTAGGCACCTCCGCTCTTAGGGTGCGGGAGGCCCACGGAGTATTCAATACTTCACTTGGATATAGGACGATGTGTCTACCGGTTTTCCTTACGTTGGGCCCCGGAATTTTTTTGTTTCTCCGGCTACGCGCCGTACTCCCGAGGCACCAGCAGCGTCAAGGCGTCGGGAACAATCCCGATCTCCACCGGCAGGTGGCCGGCGAATTCCCCGTCGATCTGCGCGTAGACGCGCCGGTCTTCAGGGGCTGTCAGCTCCAGGCAACCGGTACGGAGCACCGTAACCCCCTTCATCCCCGGCAGCCGCTTGAGCGCCATCCCCGCGAAATATTTCACATACCGCACCGAGGAGCGCCCCTCGAACAGTACCACCTCGAAGCCGTCGTCGAGCAGCGTCACGGTGGGCGCGATCTGGAAATCGCCGCCATAGTTCCGCACGCGGCTCACCAGGGCAAAGGAGCATTCGCGCGCTTCGCCTCCGAAGGACACCTGAAACTGGGTGAGGCTCCGGCCGAACAGGCTCCACCCCGCAAGCCAGTAGGCGAACTTGCCGGCCCGGGCCTTCAGGCCGGAATTCACGTGATACACGATGTGCGCGTCGAGTCCCACCCCCGCCATGCAGAGGAAATGGCGGGATACGCGGCCGTGGTCGCAGCTGATGCGGCCCACCGCGATGCGGCGCGGCTCCAGCTCATCCAGGCGGGCGGCGGCGCGCTCCAGGCGCGGCCCCACCTTCGTCTCCATGGCGAGCACATTGGCCGTTCCGGCTGGAAGGATAGCCAGGGGCACCGGCGAATGGATCATGCCTTCGGCCGCCTCGTTGATGGTCCCGTCGCCGCCCGCGACAATCACCAGGTCCGCGCCGCGGCCGATGTGCTCGGACGCAATCCCGCCCGCGGTTCTCGGCCCGGTGGTAGGGGCGAGCGTCACCTCGCGCCCCGGCTTTCTCAGGATGGAGGCGGCCCGGTCGACCAGCGCGGCCCCGTTCCGCCCGAATTTGCCCGCACGAGGATTGTAGATGAGAACAGCGTTCTTGTAGGCTGCGATTGGAATATTCTCCCGGTTCCTCGTTAAATTATAGTTGAGAGGCCGATGAAAGATCCCGCCCGCGAAATCGAATCGCTTCGCGAAGAGCTGCGACGCCACGAGTACCTCTACTACGTGGCCGACCAGCCCGAAATCACCGATGCCGAGTACGACGCCCTGATGCGCCGCCTGCAGGCGCTCGAGACCGAGCACCCGGACCTCGCCACGCCCGACTCCCCTACGCAGCGTGTCGGGGGCAAGCCGCGCGAAGGGTTCGTTAAGGTCCGCCACAGCTCCCCCATGCTCAGCCTCGACAACGCCTTGAACGAGGCGGAGTTGCGCGCGTTCGACCGGCGCGTGAGGGAACTGCTGGAAGGCCGGCCTTTTCTTTACGTGGCGGAGCTCAAGATGGACGGCCTTTCGATGGCCGCACACTATCGCGAGGGCCAGTTCGTCCAGGCGGTGACGCGCGGCGACGGCGCCGTGGGCGAGGACGTCACCGAAAACGCGCGCACCATCCGCTCCCTGCCGCTGCGCGTGCAGACCAATCTGCCGGGTTTCGAAGTCCGCGGCGAGACGGTCATGAACCGGCGGGCGTTCGAACGGCTCAACGCCGAGCGCGACGACCGGGGCCTTTCCCGCTTCGCCAACCCGCGCAACGCCGCGGCCGGATCGCTCCGCCTCCTCGAGCCGCAGGTCACCGCCTCGCGCCGGCTCGATTACTACCCTTACTTCCTGCTGGTCGACGGCCAGCCCGCCTTCGACAGCCACTGGGAGTCCCTCGAAGAGATGTCGCGCATGGGATTCAAGGTGAACCGGTACCGCCGGCAGTGCTCCGGCGTGGAGGCCGTTCTGGCGTTCTGCGCCGAGTGGGAGGCCCGGCGCGAGGACCTGCCCTACGAAATCGACGGCGTCGTGGTCAAGGTCGACTCGATCGAGCAGCAGCGGCGCCTCGGTTTCACCGCCAAGGCGCCCCGCTGGGCCATCGCCTTCAAGTACCCGGCGCGCCAGGCGGTCACCACCGTGGAGAACATCGAAGTGCAGGTAGGCCGCACCGGAACGCTGACGCCGGTGGCCCATCTCAAACCCGTCGAGGTCGGCGGGGTCACGGTCTCACGCGCCACCCTCCACAACGAGGACGAGATCGAGCGGCTGGGACTCGAGATCGGCGACGAAGTGGTGATCGAACGGTCCGGCGACGTGATCCCCAGGGTGGTCCGCGTGCACTCGCAGGGGTCCTACCGCAAGAAGTTCTACATGCCTTCCAAGTGCCCGGTCTGCGGAGGCAC
The DNA here is from genome assembly GCA_963778675.1 of Bryobacterales bacterium. Taxonomy (GTDB): domain Bacteria; phylum Acidobacteriota; class Terriglobia; order Bryobacterales; family Bryobacteraceae; genus CAWCDJ01. Next base: position 463,855 of record CAVZVI010000010.1, on the reverse strand, counting down.
CGTAGTGCGGGAGGAGGGAGAAGCCGCCAGCCGCTGCATCAACACCAACTGCTCGGCCCGCCTCAAGGAATCGATCCTGCACTTCGCTTCCCGGGGCGTGATGAACATCGACGGGTTGGGTGAGGCCCTGGCCGACCAACTGGTGGACCGCGGGATGGTCACGAGCGTCGCCGATCTTTACGATCTCAGCATCGGGAAGATAATGACGCTCGAGCGCATGGGCAAGAAATCCGCGACGAACCTCGTCTACAACATCGAGAACTCCAAAAAGAATCCGCTCCCACGCGTCCTGACAGCCCTCGGGATCCGCTTCGTGGGCGAGCGCACCGCGGTTTTCCTGGCCGAGGCGTTCGGCAGCCTGGATGCCATCGCCCGCGCCGGCGTCGAGGGGCTGCAAACGGCCGAGGAAGTCGGACCAAGGGTGGCCGAGAGCATCTTCCAGTTTTTCCGCGAGCCCCGGAATCGCGAGCTGGTGGAGCGGCTCCGGGCCGCCGGACTCGATTTCACCTACCGGGCAGAGCGCCCCAGCGACGGCCCGCTGCGGGGCTTGACGTTCGTCCTCACCGGCACGCTCCCGAACCTGAACCGCGAGGAAGCCACGCGGCTGATCGAGGCTGCCGGCGGAAAGGTCAGCTCTTCGGTCAGCAAGAAGACCAACTTCGTGGTTGCGGGCGCGGACGCCGGCTCCAAACTCCACAAGGCGCAGGAACTCGGCATCAAAGTGCTCACCGAAGACGACCTGCTGAAGCTGGTCAAGACCGCTTGACGGGCCCGCGCTGCTATTGCTCCTGAATCGACTTTTGCAGCTTCTTCACCATGCCGCGGATCTCGTCGGTGGCGTCCTGGATCTGGTTCGTATCGTAGATCACCCGCGGGGTCAGGAAGATGATCAGCTCCGTCCGGCTCTTGCTCGAGCTTTTCGCGCCGAACGCAGCGCCCAGCAGGGGTATGCGGGAGAGCACCGGAACTCCCGAGGATTGGTCCACTCGCGTCTCTCCAATGAAGCCTCCGATCGCGACGGTGTCGCCGTCCTGCACCGTCACCTGCGTGCTGAACGAGCGGTTCGAAAACGAGGGCGAGCTGATACTGCTGGTTGTGTTGGCCTGCGGCTCGCTGACGTTCTGTTGAATCTCCATGGTGACGACGCCGCTCGAATTCACCCGGGCCATGATGGTGAGGGTCACGCCGGTGCTGCGGTTCGCTACGGAGTTAAACGAACTCCCCGTCACGGCCACTCCCGAGGAGGTCAACACGGGCACGTCCTGGCCGACATTCATCGTGGCCGGTATGCTGTCGGTGGCGATGATGCTGGGCGCGGAAATCACGCGCGAGTGGTTCTGCGATTCGGCGGCGTTGAGCGCGGCCAGCAGTTCGTGACTGCGCAATACCAGCGCGCCTGCCGACAGAGTCAGCCCCGCGGCTCCCGAGGCGGCGTTCAGCGTGCGCGAGATCGGGCCGGTATCCTTCTTGTCCAGGTAAGCCGAAACGCCCGCTGAAAACGCACCCGTCAGATCCAGCTCGTAGATCTTGGCGTCGATCAGGACCTGGCGTGGCGGAACGTCCAACTGGCGCAACAGGTTCTTGATCTGCTCCCAATCCTGCGGGGTACCTTGTACCAGAAGCGTGTTGTCGAAGGGATTCGGAATGACGTGGGGATACTGCGGCGAGTTCTGCTGTTGCTGCGCTCCCGCACCGAGAAACGCGCCGGTCAAGCCCGTGCCACCCGCCTGAGAAGCCATCGGGGCTGCAGCCGCGGCCCCCGTGATCGGCACCGCGTTGACCGTCTGCGGAAGCGAGGGAGCTCCGTAGTTAGGGTTGTAACCCATGCCGCCGCCGTAGCCTCCGCCACCGTAGCCCATGCCGCCGTAGCCTCCGCCGCCGTAGCCCATCCCGCCATAGCCCATGCCGCCGCCGTAGCCTCCGCCACCGTAGCCCATGCCACCGCCATAGCTCATTCCACCGCCGTAGCCCATGCCGCCGCCGTAGCCCATCATCGCGCTCAGCCCCAACATCGCCGTGGGGTTGCCGCTGTAGAGGGCCATGATCGCCATCGCCACCGTCTCCGCGCGTCCGTACTTCAGGCGGTACACATAATTGCTCACGGCGCCGGCCGTAATCTTGACCGGGATGTCCAATTTTTCGATCCACTTCGAGACTTCCGTGAATATCCCCGGATTGGGAGCAACCGCAATCAGGGTGTTGATGCGATCGACCGGAATGAACTTCACCGCCGAGCTCTTCTCGGAGAGGGAGTAGGCTTTGAACACCGAGTCCAGCTCCTTCACCAGGTCGGAAGGCCGGCTGTTGTTGACGTCGAAAAGGCGCACCCGCTGTCCGGCGAACACGTCGGAATCGAACAGGTTGATCAACTCCATGGTGCGCTTCATGTTGCGGCTGTTGTCCTGAATGATGAGCAGGTTCGCCGGTTCGTAGGTCGAATGGCTCGCCCCCTCGCCATAGAAGGGCGCCAGCAGCTTATCGATTTCCGCGGCGGTGGCGTACTTGAGGAAGATCAGGTTGAGGACGATGCGCTCGTCGTCCGGCAGCGTCTTGGAATCGGCGTTCACCACCGGGTCGACTGGCAGTTGCGCCACCGCGTTGACCGGCACGATCCGGTAGAGGTCCCCCACCTTCACCATGGCGGCGCCGTTCACCCTCAGAATCGTCTCCATCAGCGGCATCAGGTCTACCGGCTTCACTTCCCCATACGTGTAAATGGTGACCGAGCCCTTCACCCGCGGATCGAGAATGTAATTGATCTTCATCATCTTGGCGAGGATGTCGATCATCTCGCTGAGAGATACTCCGCCCAGCAGAAAGCCCCGGCTGTCGGCCAGCCGCGGCGCCGCCGGCTGCGTTTGCGGCTGCGCCCCGGGCGTCTGCGGCTGCGCCGGTTGCTGCGTCCGCGGCGGGGGAGCCTGCGGCTGCGGCTTGGACAGCTCCGGATTCGGCGCCTGCATGATGATCGGAGGCGCGGCCTGGGCCAGCAAAGTGGCGGCCACGGCGCATCCGAGCAACGCCAGACGCAAAGGGTGGGAAAGACGCATCAGGGTTAGTCCTGTTTCGAGGCCTGGGTGCGCTTCCACGCGGCCTGCTCCAGTTCGTTCAATTCGGTCTTCTTCGCCCGCCACTTGTAGGTGCCGAACGGGCCGGGACGCTCGAACAGAATGTACTCTCCGCTCTCGGTGGCCTTTACATCCTCCGGGCGGACCGCCTGAACGGCCGGGCGCGTGTCGGGCTTGTCTTCCATCCGCGCCACGCCAAACGGCGTCTTGCGATAGATCCACTTCTTGCCCTGCGCGTCCGTGTAGTGCCAGCCGCCGTCGACCTGTACAGCTCCGGCCGGAATTTCGAGCGGCTTCACGGCCGCCGCCTTCGCCTGCGGCCTGGTCTTAGCCCCGGGCTTGTCGGCCGCCGTGATCAGCATCGCGAAGACAGAAAAAACGATTAGCAGTCTCATTTCAAAAAACTCCGATTCTTTTTGATCCGGCTCTACCTCACCGGTTCGTAGCGGCAACTCTTGCCGAAGGGCGTCGGATACGATACCTTGCGGAACCCATCCACCACGGCGCCGTCGGCAACCCCGTCGTTCATCGAGCAGGCCCGAAAGCCACGGCCCGTGTCCTCTCCCGGCCCGCTCCGCGCGGGAGCAGGCGCTGCCGCGGGCGCGGCAGCGGGCGCCGCGGTACGGGCTCCGGCTACATCCTCCTGCGGGGGCGCGCTCTTTCCCGCGTCGCTCAACTCGTCAAAGCTCTTGTGGATCTCTTTGCCGTCCCATTCGAAAGTGATCTCATCTGTATTGACGCTCACCAGCTTGAATTGGCCGATGGTCTCACCCGGATGAACAGCCTGGTGCGGCGCGCCGCTGCCCAGGCTGAAGAACAGGGTCGGCCCATCGCCGCCCAGGTTCATCATCCCGTGGTACAGCGGCAGGGGCGGCATCGGCGGGGGAGGGGGCGGCGGAGCCACCACTTCCACGACTACCGGGTTCCGGGACTTGTCGAAGAGCATCTTGTTCGCCACGTCCGCATACCCGGACGGCATGACCGGCGGCTCGAGCGGCGCCGGGGTGAATTTCGGAGGAGGCACCGGAGGCACCCTGCGGTCGAGCGTGGCGTGCTCGCGCTGTTTCTCCGCCACCCACTCCCGGCGGAAGCGGACGCCCGCGTAAATCACCACGCCGGCCAGCACGATGTTGAGGACGAGCAGCTTCCGCCTCAAAACGAAGGCCCTCCCTTCTTCACGGGCACCAGCTTGCGCGGCACTACGCCCGACAGGCTCAGCCGCACCGTCACGTTCTTCTTCTTATCGCTGCCGCCGCTGATGTGCAGGTCGTCGATATACACGATGGAGGGCTCGTTGGCCAGCTCCGCCAGAAAATTCACGAGCTGGTCGATGCCGCAAGTGAACGTCTGCGTCACCGAAACCTGCCCGTAGTCCGCACCCAGCGGCCGCGCCTCGGTAAGCTGCTCGGCGCCGCGCGCGTCGAAACCGTTGGCGGCGGCCACCCGGTGGACCAGGTCCATGAGCTGTGCCTGCGCCTGCGCAGCCGTGTCGGCCTTGATGATTCCGCTCTCGCGCGTTTTGAGCTCGGCCATCGCCTGGTCGAGCAGCGCCTGCTTCCCTTTCACCGTGGCCGCCATCTCGCGCACCCGCTCCAGGCGCTTCTCGGCCAGGGGCGCGGAATCGGATGCCGACACCACCTGGGGCGGCTTGTCGCGCAGCAGAACGAAGCGCAGCAGCAGCATCGCCGCCACGCTCGCCAGGAGCATCCTCACCGTGCGGCGGTCCAGCGTCCCGACCGTCATTTGCCCTTCTCCCGTGAGGTGTGGATCATGAACATCTCGCCGCCGCTCCCCGAGTTGCTGCGCTGGATCATGTCGGGCGCCGAGTTTTCGAAATACGGCGATGAATCCAGGATCTTCAACAGGGGCGCCGCCTGCGGAGCCTCCCCCGCGATCCTCACCGAATCGCGCGACAGATCGACCGAATTGGTCCACGCCGGGGGCTCGATCAGCCGCGTGAGTTCGTTCAGCGCGTCCAGGTCGGCGCGGGTCTGGGCATGCAACCGGTCGAGCAGTTGGGTGCGCGCGCGGATCTGCAGGGTTTCGCGGTCGAGCGCCGCGGCCCGCTGCGCTGCCGGTTCGATGCGCGCAATCTCCGCCTGGACCTTCTCCAGGTAGCGGTGATCGGAATACTTGGAATATCCGAACGCCGCGCCCGCCACCAGCAGCAGGGCGCCGCCCAGCGCCAGGGTCGGAACGTAAACCGCCCGCGAGTTATACCGCCGGTGCTCCGGCGGCAGCACGTTCGCCGCCGGCGCCAGCCAGGGACAGGCCCCCGCCAGCGCCGTGGCGTACGGCAGTGCGTTGCGGGATAAATCGTTTTCCACCGGGTTGAGAGCGGGCTTGGGCAGCACTTCCTCGAGCGGCAGGGGCACCGTCTCCGGCGGCAGCCGCAATTCGGAAAGCGCCAGCGCCGTGGCTCGCTGCGGAGCCGTGTCGAATTCCGCGGAGAATACCGGGCGCGCCGGGCTCTCACCGTAAATCTCCACGCCGCCCGAAGCCGGGCGGCTCAGGGCCACGAATCCTTCCTCGCGAACCGTGCCGTTCAGCCGCACCGCGGCGTGCACTGCCGCCGCCCGAAACGTGAACGAGGAAACCGCGATGCCGGCTTCGGTGAACAGTTGGTGGTAGCGCTCCACCGTATCGCGCCGCGCGATCCCCACCAGCACCGCGCCCCATGCCAGCCCGGACCAGCCCCACACCACCTCGTCTTCGCCGAACGGGTGCAGCGCGTCGAGTTGCAGCCGGAGCGCCCCTTCCACGTCCTTCGATGCCACACCCGGAAGCGAAACCAGGCGCACAATCACGTCGTGGCGCGGCAGCAGCACGGTCGCGCTGAGGTGCCCGACGCCGAGCTCGTTCAGGAACCGCGTGCACTCCGCGCCCCACTCCGCCGCGGGCCGGGACGCATAGCCCGCCAGCGTCCGCCTTCCCAGCACCTGTACCCGGTTGGGGCGCACGCGGGTAACCGCGACTTCGAGCGCCTCGGCCCCGATTTCGATTCCCAGCCCCGAGCCGAATGCCAGCAGCTTGCGAAGATCCTTGGTAATGGAGAGGGGTCGCGGCATCCGGGTCAGTGGCTCCAGGCGGTGTCGTACCAGCGCAGCATGTAAACCCCGGATTCGGACCCCGGCGGCATGTACTTGAGCTGGGCCGCCACCGTCCGCTTCAGGTCCGAAAGGCGTCCATCCGGCAGGAACAGGCGCGCCGTCGCCCGCATCGTCACGATCGAGTTGCCTTCCACCCGCAGGTGGTCCATGGACCCGCCCACGGATGCGATGAATTCCGACAGTTGCTGCTGGCTCATGGGCGACGTCCGGCGCCGCTCCACCAGCGCGCTGATCACGTACGGGCTCACGCCCAGCGCCGCCAGCACCGCCGGATGCGCCGTGTTGGCGTCCACCCGGTCCTTGGCGCCGTAAACCGAAAGGCAGTCGATCAGCCCGCCGCGCGGCACCAGGCGCGGGCCCGTAGCCGCTCCAGCCTCCGTCTCGGCCGCCGGGACATAGGTTCCGTAGAAAATATCGGGCGTAATGCCTTTCACCAGAAGTAATTCCTCGATCTCCTGTAAGGACGCATGCGGCGCGCGAAAAGACGGAACTTGTGACTCATAATACCCGTCGAATTCGCTGCCGTTCTCGGCCGGCTTCCGCCATTCGTCGATCGCCGCGGCAATCTGCTGGGAGCGGGCCACATCCACGCCCAGGGCCACCAGCAGGCGGTTGAGCGTCTCCACCGGCACCGAATTCACGTCCAGCCTGGACGCTTCGGGAATGATATCGACGTGCGCGACGCCGCTCGGAAACTGGTAATCCACGAAGGTCGAACCCCGCGGGATTCTGCGCTTATCGGGGAAGACCACGGACCACGCCAGTTCCAGCTCGGCCCGCTGCAGCGCCCCCACCGCCAGGTAGTAGCTACGCAGGTCGTCCACCTCGGTCGAGGCGCGCTCCGCCTCGCCCCGCACCGTCCCCGCGAGCGTAAACCCGATCGCCGCCAGCGCCGCGGTAATCCAAAGCACCATCAGCAGCGCGCTGCCCCGCCGGCGCCGCGGCCCGGTGGGCAGACCTCCCGGTCTGCCCAGCGCAGGCCGGGAGGCCTGCGCCACGGGAGTGCGCACAACCCGAGCATCCCCCTAATCCGCATAGCGCTCCGGCTTCCGGTACATGTAGACCGGCACGGTGACGGTAACCGGCTGCAGACGGGACGGGTTGGGGTCCATCGGCGCCATCTCTACCCGGATGCCGAACGGCCACGCCGGATGCGTCCAAACAGGCCCCCAGATTCCCGGGTCTTTCGGATCCGGAGCCGGCCCCAGGTAGGTGAACCGGCAATATGCCAGCTTATCCGCCAGCACGAACGAGTTCGGACTCGCCACCGGCAACCCGGTGCAGTAGGGCGCCACGCTGGCCGGCCCGGTATAGGGCGCTTCGTTCACTACCAGCCGCACACCCTCGCCGTTCTCCCCGGGAATGACGAACAGTTCGAGGATCTTCGGCCGCCCCCGCCACGCTCCGTCGAGCGAAAACACCGAGACCAGCCGCATCGTTTGCGGCCCTCCCTGAAAATAGGCCGACGCCCCCGAGGCGCCCGGGCACCGCGCCAGCACCGGCATGAGTCCCTGCAATTCCTGCTCGAGGATGCGCTGTGCCCCCGCCACGCGGCGGTTGTCCATCAGCTTGGCATCGGTCTTGGAAAGGGCGCTCAGCCCGAGCCGCAGCGCGTACAGCATCCCGACCGACAGCAGGCTCAGCAGGGTTACCGCGACCATGACCTCGATCAGGGTGACGCCCGCCTCCCGCCGCCTCACTTGGAATCCTCCTTGGGAATCTCGTCCTGCTTCAGGATGTGCGGGCGGTAGGCATCGAGCGTGTAGGTGCGGCGCTTGTCCCCGGACGCCCACCACACTTCCAGCTCCACGCGGTCGAGCGCCGTCTGCCCCGGCTGCACCAGGGGCGGCATCTCGAAGATCGTGCGGCGCGCGCGCCATCCGGCCTCCAGGCCGCCGGTTTGGGATGGGTCGAAGCGGCCCTCCATCACCGCGTTGAGCGGCAGCGTGCGGTCGAGCATCAGCTCGTTCATGCGCAACCCGGCCCAGCTGCACGGCCCGGTCGTAATCCTGCAGGCGCGCCGCGTTCCGGGTGGTGCTCGCGAGGCCCGCCAGGAGGCCGACTACCGCGATCCCCATGATGGTGGTCGCGACAATCATCTCGAGCAGCGTGAATCCGCGGCGGTTCTTCACTCTGTTGGGACGCTCGAAACGCGCGGAAAGCCGGTCATCGGATCCAGCCGGATGATCCTCTTTCCGCCGCGGTGGTTGGCCAGCTCGATGCCGATGCCCGGAACCGTCGCCCCCGGCATCAGGATCAGGCGGCGCATCTCTTCCGGCTCGTCCTGGATTTTCGGCAGAACCGCCTCGATCGCGATTCCCTCCGGCATCTTCAGCTCGCGCTCGAAGCCCGGCTCGTTCGAATACAGCGCCAGTTTGCTCTCCCTGAGCGAAATCACCAGCTCCATCGGCTCCTGCCGCCGCTCCGCGCGGTTCACCGCCCCGTTGAGGAACGTGGCCACCGAATCGGCCGCCGAGGTCATGCGCACGCTGTCGATTCCGGCCGATATCGATGGCGTCGAAACCGCCACGATCAGCCCGATGATGGCTACCACCACCATCATCTCGATCAGCGTTACGCCTTTACTGGTTCTTCCAACTGACGATATCCGCATTCAATCCATCGCCGCCCGGCTGCCCGTCCGCACCCAGGCAGACGATCTCCGGCTCGTCGCCGTGCTCGCCGGGGTATTTGTAAACATAGTCGTGGCCCCAGGGATCCTTGGGAATGTCCTGCGGCATGTACGGACCGTTCCACTGGTTCATATCCGCGGGCTTCACGCGAAGCGCCTGAAGTCCCTGCTCGGTGGTGGGAAAGGTGCCCGTATCGAGCTTGTAGGTTCCCAGAGCGGTCATGAAATTCTGGATTTGGGTGCGGGCCGCCGTGATGCGCGAAACATCCACCTTTTTCCACAGGCCCGGCCCCACCAGCGCGACGAAAAGCCCGATGATCGTAACGACCACCAGCATCTCAATGAGGGTGACGCCCGCTTGGGCGCGTCTGCGATTTCGGTTCATGGTTTACATTGCCACGTCGTTAATGCTGGTGATGGCCAGCAGCATGCTCAAAATCAGCGCGCCCACCACGATTCCCATCACCAGAATGATCAGCGGTTCGAACACCGAAGTGAACCGCCGGATGGAGGCGCGAGTATCATTTTCGTAAATGTCCGCCATGCGGGCAAACATGGTGTCGAGCCGCCCGGTCTCTTCCCCAACCGTCAACAGGTGCGACGCCAGCGGCGGGAACACACCCGCCCTCCGCATCGGGGCCGCGATCCCCTCGCCGCGCTTGACCCCCATCGCCACGCCCGCCAGCGCGCCCGAGATGGTCCGGTTGTTCAGCGTGGCGGCGGCGATCCCGATCGATTGCACCAGCGGCACGGAGTTCTGCACCAGGGTCGCCATGCCGCGCGCGAACCGCGAGGTTTCCGCCTTGAGCAGGGCATCGCCCAGCAGCGGGATGCGCAGCCGCATGCCGTCCCACCAGATCCGGCCTGCCGGCGTGTTCGTGTAGGCGCGCCAGATGATCAGCAAGGCCGCCGCCGTGCCCGCTCCGATCCACCAGTAGGTCCGCACGATGTAGCTCGCCTGCATCATGATCTGCGTGGGCACCGGGATCTTCATCGTGGAATCCTGGAAGATGGTGGCGAACCGCGGCACCACGAAGGTCAGCAGCACCAGCACCGACGCCAGGCCCACCGTCGCCAGCAGGGCCGGGTAGATCATCGACGAGATGATGTAGCTCCGCAAATCGTCGCGCGTCCGCTCGAACTCCGAAAGCCGCTCGAAGATCGACCCCAGCGCGCCCGAGGCTTCCCCCGCGCGCACCATGTTGATGTACAGATCGGTGAAATAATCCGGATGCGTGGCCAGGCTGTCCGCCAGCGTCTTGCCGCCTTTGAGCACCCGCAGCACGTCCAGCACGATAAACCGGAAGCCGTGCCGCTCCGTCAGCTCCGCCGTGATCGAAAGCGCCCGGTCGAGCGGCACCCCCGAGTTCAACAGCGTCGAAAGCTCCTGCGTGAAGAAGAGGACGTCCCGCCGCTTCCGGCCGCTGAAGCTGGGCAGCTTGATCTCGTACGACGCGCCTTTGGGCGCCACCCCGACGTAAATCGGCGTCAGCCCCTGCTTGCGCAGCTCCCGCGCGATCAGCCTCTCGTTGTCCCCCGAGAGGCTCCCGGTCCGGACCTTGCCGTCCGAGGCCACCGCGCGAAAGAAAAACGTCGCCATCAGAAATCCTGGGTGACCCGCATGACCTCTTCCACCGTGGTCGTGCCCTCGATAATCTTCTTCCAGCCGTCCTCGCGCAGGTTGCGCATACCGTTGCGGCGCGACACCTGGGTCAGCACCGATGCGTCCGCGTTGTCCATGATCAGCTTGCGGATTTCATCGGTCACTTCCATCAGCTCGAAGATCCCCACGCGCGAGAGGTAGCCCCGGCCGCCGCACTCCGCGCAACCCGTGCCGCGGAACGATTGCACCATCTCGCCCTCGGGCGAGAGCACCACGCCCGCCGGCACCCGGCAGTGCTCGCAGATCACGCGCACCAGCCGCTGCGCCAGCACCGCCGTCACCGACGAGGTAATCAGGTAGTTCTCGACACCCATGTCGGTGAGCCGCGTGATGGCGCTCGGCGCATCGTTCGTGTGCAGCGTCGAAAACACCAGGTGCCCGGTCAGGGCCGCGCGGATCGCGATGTCGGCCGTCTCGCGGTCGCGGATTTCTCCCACCATGATCACGTCCGGATCCTGGCGCACGATGTGCCGCAGCCCGGCGGCGAAGGTCAGCCCGATCTGCGGATTCACGTGGATCTGGTTGATCCCGTCCATCTGGTATTCCACCGGATCTTCGATGGTGATGATCTTCTTGTCCGGCAGGTTGATGCGCTTCAAGGCCGAATAGAGCGTGGTCGATTTGCCGCTTCCGGTGGGCCCGGTCACCAGGAAGATGCCGTGCGGCAGCCCCGTGAAATGCTCCATCCGCGCCAGCATCCGGTTGTCGAAGCCCAGGCGCCGCAGGTCGTAGAAATCGCCCGCCGAGCGGTCGAGCAGGCGCATCACCACGCTCTCGCCGTACAGCGTCGGCAGCGTCGAAACGCGCAAATCGACCTCGCGGCCCAGCAGCTTCAGCTTGATGCGGCCGTCCTGCGGGAGCCGCCGCTCCGCGATGTTCAGCTTGGCCATCAGCTTGAGGCGCGAGATGATGGCGGCCTTCAGTTCCCGCGGCGGCATCTCCTGGTTGAAGAGCACGCCGTCCACCCGGAAGCGGACGCGAAACTCCTTCTCGAACGGCTCGATGTGGATGTCGCTGGCGCGCTTCTCGATGGCGTCGGCGATCATGGCGTTCACCAGCCGGATCACCGGCGCCTCGCTCGCCATGTCGCGCAGGTGCTCGAGATCGGCGCTGGCTTCCTCGTCCAGGCCCACTTCGGCGCCGCGTCCCTCGGCCTCGCCGTAGTGCTTCTCGATGGCGTCGACGACTTCCTGCTCCGGCGCCAGCACGGTCTGGATCTGCAGCCCGGAGAATGCCCGGAGCGCCGCGACCGTCTCGAAATCGAGCGGGTCGGCCATCGCCACCGTCAGCACGGAATCGGTGAGGGCCACCGGGAAGGCGCGGCATTGCCGCAGGAACCGGTGCGACAGGCCGTCGATCTCGGGCGCCGAAGGCGGCGGCCCCTCGATCGAAACCAGCGGCACCCCGATCTGTTCGGAAAGCGCCGCCAGCATGTCCCTCTGCGCCAGCAGCCCCATATCGACGAAGATCTTGCCGATCTTATCGCCGCGCTCCTGCTGCAGTTCGAGCGCGCGCGCCAGGTCTTCGGCTTCGATCTTGCCGCGTTCGATCAGGATCTCGCCCAGCCGCAGGTAGCGCGGCTCGAACGATTCGGCTTCGGATTGCGGGGCGGGAGGGGTGCCGGCAGCCACTTATTGCTCTTCCATCTGGATGTCGCCGGCCAGCGCGGACTTCCGGTCGGCCTTCATGACGATGAGCCCGGGCAGGCCCATCGTGTCTTCCCACCTGAGATAATCCAGCCGCACGGCGAAGACGAACTGCTGACCCTCCGGCACCTGGATCAGGGTCATGGCCGCAGTCTTCATCATCTCTTTCATCGCCTGCTTCAGCATCGGCACGCGCGCGACCTTCCTCTCGTGCACCTGCTCTTTGAGCTTTTCGCTGATCGTGGGGCGGAACGGGTTGATGCCGGGGGTGGTGATCAGGCTCAGCTCGGCCGTAAATACCGCGCCATATCCTTCGAGGTAGAGGCCACGGGTCGTCCCCAGCAGATCCATCGGATCGTTCGCCCCGCCCAGGCCGGAAAGTTTGCCGTCGAAGCGCTTTTCGAGGTCGGCAAACGTACCCAGCGCGATCCGCATCGGCCGGGTGCCGATAGACTGGTTGGGGCCCACGCCCGGCGCAACCCGCGCCGCTGCGCCGGCGATCTGCGCCGCGGAGCAGCTCATCACCGCGATCAGCAACAGCGCCGCTGTCTTCATTTCGCGCCCCCGTCCTCGCGAACCGGCGGCCCGTACTGGTTGCTGGCCAGCACCCGGACCCTGTCGCGCTTCTGATACAGTTCGAACTCCTGCGCGGCCACAAGCAACCGCTGCCGGCTCTGGTCCAGTTCGGCAACCAACTGTCTGGTCTGCTGTATGTGGCGCGCTTCGGTCTCCGCCATGGCCTGTTCCACGGCCGCGCGAACGCGCTGTTCGATCTGCGCGTCCGGTACGGAGGCGGCCGTCATGGCCACCGGTGCGGGCGCCATCACGACCGGTGCGGGAGCCGGGCGCGTCAGCGCGGAAACCAGAATGGCGGCCGACAGCATGGCCGCCGATGCGAACCCCAGCCGCGCCCCGGAAGCCCAGAACGCAGCTATCCACCGGCGCAGCGGCGAAGGTTCGAAAACCTTGTCGGAGACGAACGCGATGCGCTGCGGGATCTCTTCTTCCCGCAAGCGGTATAGCGCAGCCTCCGTCAGTTGCAGCCGCTCCAGCTCTTCCCGGCAGGGCGGGCAAGTCTTCACATGGGCTTCCACCTGGCGCTGCTGCGGGTCAGTCAGCTCCTTCAGGAAGTAGTCCCTCAAATCGAATGGCGAGCAACTCATGACACACCTCGCGACTTCACCGGAGCCAGTTCGGCTTTGAGCAGTTCGAGGGCGGTATACAGCCTGGACTTGATCGTGGAAACCGGGCAGCCCAGAATATCGGCCATCTCATCGAACTTGAAGCCCTGGTAAATCTTGAGGACCACGGCTTCGCGCTGGTCGGCCGTCAGGCGGTCGAGCGCCGCCTCTACCGCCAGGCTCAGTTCGATGGGGAAGACCGGACTCCCCGCCACCGCAATTTCGGTTTCCGTGCTTTCCGGCCGCAGCTCTTCCACATCCGCTTCGGGCTTCCTCTTCCGGAAAAGGGAATAGGCCTCGTTGTGCGCAATGCGGTACAGCCAGGGGGCGAACCGCCCCGGATCGTCGAGCTTGCGGAGGTTCTGATAGGCTTTCAAGAAAGCGTCCTGCGTCAAGTCCAGAGCGTCTTCGCGATTGCGGGTGATGCGCAGGAGATAGTTGTAGACACGTTTCTCCCACCGGGACACGAGGAGGTTGTACGCCTCCACCCTGCCCCGGGCAGCCTGCCGGATCAAATCGGCATCTTCGACCGCCCGAAAGATCAATCTCTGGCTCCTTGAACGTAGACGCAGTTTTCCCGCAAAAAGTCGGAGGGCGCGGGTAAACCCCGATTTTACCGTGGATTTCCACCGGGAGGGCGGGGCGCTACAATACGGGGGAATGATCCGGCTGTGGCCGGTACTGGCGGTCCTTTGCTTCGGGGCAGCCTGGGGAGCGGCGCCATCCTACTCCGCCGCCGATATCGTGCAGGCTAGCAATTTCGCGCCCGGCCCGTTTGCTCCCAACTCGGTCGTTTCGATCTTCGGCAGCGATCTGGCGCGATCCGAATATGCCCTCGCGGCGAGCGACATCCAGGACAACAAGTTACCTACCGAGCTCAACTTCACCCGCGTCTACGTCGACGATACCCCGGTACCCCTGTTTTACGTCTCCGACAGCCAGATCAATTTCCTGGTGCCCAGCAAGCAGGGCGTGGGACCCGCAGTAGTTCGCGTCATGCGGGAGGGAGTCAGCGGGCCGGCGGTAAAGATCTCGGTCGTCGATGCCGCGCCTGCGCTGTTCTTGACGCCCTCCGGATATACCCTGGCTTCCCATCGTGACTATTCGCTCGTCTCTCCGGAATCGCCGGCGCGGCCGGGAGAGGTGATCTTGCTGTGGGCTACCGGGCTCGGCAAGACCATTACCAACCCCTTGACCGGCGAGCTTCCGCCGTATATTTCCGAGATCGTCAACAAGAACAGCCTGCAAGTGCTGCTCGACGGCGTTGCCGTGGATCCCGCCGATATCCTTTACGCCGGCCTTACGCCGCAATCGGCCGGGCTGTATCAGATCAACTTGAGGCTTCCCGACACCCTCGGCGCCGACCCGGAGATCCGTGTGGCCATCGGGACGCAGTCCACGCCCGCCGGTCTTAAAGTGGCGGTCCAATGATGCCGTTCGCAACCTTCCGCGTCCGATGCGCGTAAGATTATGTAGGCTAGAATCGGTTATGGAGCTCTTCGGATGAGGCCCTTGCTTTCCCTCAGTTTCGCCGTTGCGCTGGCGTCTGCGCAGCCGGCGTCGTATACGGTCAACCCGGGTACCAAGATCCCGCTCAGCCTCATCAATACCATCAGCACCAAGCATTCCGCCGCGGGCGACCGCGTCTATCTCGAGACTTCCTTCCCCGTCCTGGTGAGCGGCCGGATCGTCATCCCGGTGGGCAGTTATGTCGCTGGAACCGTCACCCAGATCAAGAAGCCGGGCCGCATGAAGGGCCGCGGCGAGCTCTACATCCGGTTCGACACCTTGACCCTGCCCAACGGCGTCACACGCGATTTTCGCGCGCGTGTCGGCGGTCTGGACGGCCAGGCCTCGGGCGAACTCGACAAGGCTGAAGGCAAAGTACGAAGCGAAGGCAATAAGACGGGCGACGCGCGAACCATCGGCGAGGCCGCCGGCGCCGGAGCGTCCATCGGTGTGATCGCTGGAAACGCCGCCGGCCATGCCGGCATGGGCGCGGGCATTGGCGCTGCCGCCGGCGCCGCCGCCGGATTGATCGGAGTGCTGGCCACCCGCGGCCCCGACGCCGTGCTCTCGCGCGGCAGCACCGTCGAAATGGTGCTCGACCGCCCTGTCACTTTCAGCGAAGCGGATCTCAACTTCGGCAACTACCAGCCGCCCCGCGCCGCGGTCTCGGGCATACCCGCCGCGCAGCAGAACCAGAAAGACGGCCTCTCACTGCCGCGCCGCCGGATTCCCAATTAACCGCGCGGCCCCATCTTTTCCTTAATGAAGTTCGTATCGAACCTGCCTGCCTGAAAGTCGGCATCGGACAGAATCCTCTGGTGCAGCGGAATCGAAGTGTAAATCCCTTCCACGATGAACATCTCCAGTGCCCGTTGCATCCGCCGGATCGCTTCCTCCCGGTCGTTTCCGTATGCCACCAGCTTGGCAATCAGGGAATCGTAATACGGAGGAATCACGCAATCCGTATAGGCCCAGGTGTCCACCCGGATGCCGATCCCGCCGGGGAGATGGAAGCCCGTGATCCGCCCGGGCGAAGGCACGAACGTCTCGGGGTTCTCCGCGTTGATACGGCACTCGATGGCGTGCCCGCGCAAGGTCACCGGTCCGGGCAGAATGTCGCTCAGTTTCTCCCCCCGGCGATTCGGATCTGGCTCTTGACGATGTCGATGCCGGTCACGAACTCCGTCACCGGGTGCTCCACCTGGACCCGGGCGTTGACCTCGATGAAGTACAGCTTGCCGCACTCGTCCATAAGGAATTCCACCGTCCCGGCGTTGGTATAGCCGGCCGCGGCGAGGGCCTTGCGCAGCACGGACCCGATCTCGGCCCGCTGCTGGTCCGTGACCACGGGCGATGGCGATTCTTCGAGCAGCTTCTGGTGGCGGCGCTGGATGCTGCACTCGCGCTCCCCCAGGATCTCTACGTTGCCGTGCTCGTCCGCCAGGACCTGGAACTCGATGTGCCGGGGCGCGCCGATGTACTTCTCGAGGTACACGTCGGCCGAGCTGAAGGCCGCTCCCGCCTCAGTCTGCGCCTGCGCAAACAGTCCCGGCAGGTCCGCCGCACGGCTCACCACCCGCATGCCCCGCCCGCCCCCGCCGGCCGATGCCTTCAGAATCACCGGATAGCCGATCTGTTCGGCCAGCTCCAGCGCCTCTTCGGGGCTGCTCAACACGCCCGCCGACCCGGGCAGCACCGGGACCCCCATCTCCCGCATGAACGCTCGGGCGCGCTCCTTCACCCCCATGAGCCGGATGACTTCCGCCTTCGGGCCGATGAACTTCAACCCCGAGGCTTCGCAGACTTCGGCAAATCCGGCATTCTCGCTCAGAAACCCGTAGCCCGGGTGGATGGCGTCCACGTCGGTAATCTCGGCCGCGCTGATAATCGACGCGATGTCCAGGTAGCTGCGCGCGCTCTTGGCCGGCCCGATGCAGATCGCCTGGTCGGCGAAGCGCACGTGCGAGCTGTAGCGGTCCGCTTCCGAATAGACCGCGACCGTGTGAATCCCCAGTTCCTTGCAGGCGCTGATGACGCGAACGGCAATCTCGCCGCGGTTGGCGATCAGGATCTTCTCAAACCGCGCGGATGGCAAACAGAGCCTCCCCGTACTCCACCGGCTGCCCGTTCGGAACCAACTTGCTTTCGATGATGCCCGACGTCTCCGCCTCGATCTCGTTCATCAGCTTCATGGACTCGATGATGCACAGAACCTTGCCGGGCTGAACGCGCTCCCCGACCCGCACAAAGGGCGGGGCGCCGGGAGACGGGCCCTCGTAAAAGGTGCCGACGATGGGCGATTTCACCAGCACCATTTTGTCGTCGACGGCTTTCTCGGGCTTTTCTTTTGCCGGTTCGGGCGCCGGTGCCGGTGCCGGCGCGGGCGCCAGCACCACTTCCTGCGGGCCGGCGGCAACTGCGGCGCGCCGAATCCGCACGCGATTCTCGCCGCGCTGCACTTCCAGCTCGGCAATTCCCGTTTCCGCCGCCAATGCGATCAACTCGCGAATCTCATCGACTGTCATCAATGGATTAGCTTAACAGGAAGGGTAGGCCTCCTGGCCCCCGCCGCCCTGTATCCTGGAGATTCCATGCCCGAGGGTTCCTACCTTTATTGCGACGTGAGCCTGCCCGTTCCCCTGGACCAGCCGTTCACGTATTCCCTGCCCGAAACTCTTCGCCACCGCGTCCGCCCCGGCAGCCGCATCGTCGCTCCCTTCGGCACCCGCAAACTCACCGGAGTGATCCTCCGCTGCCACGACGGCCCCCCCACGGTCGCGACCCGCGACGCCCTCCGGCTGATCGATGCCGAGCCCGTTCTCGACACCGAACTGCTCGCGCTCGGCAAGTGGATCGCCGCCTACTATTGCGCGCCCCTCGGCGAGGTGCTCCGCGGCATGCTGCCGCTGGCCGCCGAGATCCGCCAGGGTAAAGTCTGGTCCCTGACCGATTCCGGCCGCGACGCCGCCCGCCAGCTCCTGCTCGACTCCTCGCCCGACGATCCCGCCGCTCAGGTACTTCGCATGCTGGAAAAGCGGCCGCTCTCAGCGGCCTACCTGGCGCGGTCTCTCCCCCTGGCCGACAAGGTCGTGCGGGCGCTCGAGCGCAGGGGTTTCATCGTGGCCGAGCAGGTGCAAACCGAGCGCGACCCGCTGCGTGCCCCTTCCGACCGCCTCCGCGTGGAACTGGAGCCCGGCGCACCCGACCGCAAACTCACCAAGCCCGAACGCGAGTTGCGCGCCTTTCTCGAGTTGCATCCCGGATCCCACAATCTCAAGGACCTCGAGACGACCGTGAAGAACTCCAGCGCCGCGGCCCGCTCCCTGGCGCGCAAGGGGCTGGTCTCTCTGCGGCCGGAACCCGTGGCGGCCGCCGGCACAGGGCCCGTGCGCGCCCGGCACGAACTCAACGCCGCCCAGGCGGCGGCCTTCGAACAGATCCGCACCGCCATCCAGGAGCGTCAGTTCCGCACATTCCTTCTCCACGGCATCACCGGCTCGGGTAAGACCGAGGTTTACCTCAACTCCATCGAGGCGGTGCTCGCCGCCGGGCGCAGCGCCCTGCTGCTCGTCCCCGAGATCGCACTGACCCCCGCCATGGCCGGCCAGTTCTTTTCGCGTTTCGGCGACCGCGTAGCCATCCTTCACAGCGCCTTCACCGATGTCGAACGCTCCGAGCAGTGGCGCCGCATCCGCCGCGGGGCGGCCTCGGTCGTGGTGGGGACCCGGTCGGGCGTGTTCGCCCCGGTGCGCAATCTCGGGCTGATCGTGGTGGATGAGGAGCACGACGGCAGCTACAAACAGGAGGAGACCCCCCGCTACAACGGCCGCGACGTGGCGATCGTGCGGGCTCAAGCCGCCGGCGCCTGCGTCGTGCTTGGCTCCGCCACCCCCAGCCTGGAGAGCCGGTACAATGCCGAACGCGGCAAGTACACGCTGCTCGAGTTACCTGGCCGGATCGAAGCCCGGCCCCTTCCCGCGGTCGAGCTCGTGGACATGCGGCAGGAGTTTCTCGAGACCCGCAAACAGGCCACGTTTTCCCGCAAACTGGTGGACGCCGTCTCCCAGCGCCTCGAGAACGGCGAACAGACCATCATCCTGCTCAACCGCCGCGGCTTTTCCAGCTTCGTCGCCTGCCGCGCCTGCGGCGAACGGGTTCAGTGCATCAACTGCTCGCTCACCCTCACCTACCACAAGCGCGACCGCCGCCTGCTCTGTCATTACTGTGGATATGCCGAGAAGGTCCCCTCGGTTTGCCCCAAGTGCGCGAGCGAACATATCTACTTCCTCGGCGTCGGCTCGGAAAAGGTGGAAGAAGAGCTGCATCACGCGTTCCCCACGGCGCGCATTGCCCGTCTCGACCGCGATACCGTCACCGGCAAGCGCCAGTACGAAACGATTCTGCAGGACTTCCGCGAAGGCAACTACGACGTCCTGGTGGGCACCCAGATGATCGCCAAGGGCCACGACATCCCGAACGTGACGCTGGTGGGCGTGGTTTCCGCCGATGTCGGACTCGGGATGCCCGACTTCCGCGCCGCTGAACGCACGTTCCAGCTGCTCACCCAGGTGGCCGGCCGCGCCGGCCGCGGCAGCCTCCCCGGCATCGTCCTCATCCAGACCATCAATCCCGATCACTACGCCGTACGCCTTGCCGCCGCGCACGATTACCAGGGGTTCTACGAAAAGGAACTCAACTTCCGCCGCATGATGCACTATCCGCCGTTCAGCGCCATGGCCAATGTGCTGGTGCGCAGCGAGAAGAAAGAGATGGCCTTGCGGATGAGCACGGAGATGGGGAGCCTGTTCCTGCCTCCCCCGGAAAAGCTGCGAATCATGGGGCCCGCCGAAGCGCCCGTGCCCCGGTTGAAGAACGAATACCGCTACCAGTTCCTGATCAAGTCGGCCGGGCGGAAAGCCCTCAATGAGCTATTGCAGCAGATCCGGACGTTTGCGCAGCAACGCAAGTGGGGCGCTACGGCCCTGGTGATCGATGTCGACCCGCTTTCCCTCATGTGAAGCCGGTCACTTCGGAAGAAGAAAATCACCCACGCGGTTCAGAATCTGGCGCGGCGCATTCTCGCCGGTTTCCACCAGCGCCACGCTCACCTGCAGCGAGGGCCGGACCGTCCTGCCATCCAGCAGGCAGGAATAGGATCCCGAAAGGTGCTCGGCGATCCATTTTGCGGTCTTCACCGCGTCGGCCTTCGCGGCATGCACGATCGCCACGAAGCTGTCTTCGGCCCAGCGGCCGATCCCGGCGTCGGGCGGGAGGCAGTTCCGCAGGCGCTTGAGGAACGCGCCCGCCAGTTCTGCCGCGACGTCCGGGTGGAACTGGCTGGCCGCCAGGTGGAAGCCCCCGGTCTTGATCATGAGGATGCAGCACCCGGGCATGCCCTGGAGGATTCGCCGCTCGATTTCCGCGCGCCGCAGCAGTTCGGTCAGCGCATCGATCGAGGCCGCCCGCTCCAGCGCATCGATGCGCCGGTGCAGCACGTTGATTTCCGTCCGGAACTGCGAAATGGCCAGTTTATGCTGGTTGCACATCTCCTCCAGGCTCGATTCGATCGCGTCCGCCGCGCTCTGCGCCAGTGCCCGCAGCACCTGGATATCGGTGACGGCGGAGGCTCCGCGCAGCCGTTCGATGGGCTCCCGCAAGTTCGACTCATTCTCGCCACCGGTTCGTGCCAGCGACTCCATGATCTCTTCCAGTGCGCGCGTGGCGGCGGTCAGTTCATCCCGCATCGTGCCGAGATAGCTCGCCGCCTTGTCCCGGTAGTCCCGCAGCAGGCCGCGCAGTGTCGCGCGGCTGTCTTCGACCACCTCCGGACTGCCTGCGCCCACTTCCTGCGCCAGCGCCCTGAGAAGCTTCCGGTGCGGCTCGGTCAGGCCGGCTTCCAGTTCGATGGCATAGTCCGCCGAGTTGCGGATCGCCGCTACGTAGCAGTCCGTCGCCAGCCGCCGCATCTGGTGGAACCGTTCGAGTTCATCGACTTCGCTGCGAATTGAGATCATCGTCCACTTCCAGATCGCTGATCGGCAAATGGCCGGAATTTCTTTACATGACCGATTTGCTATTGATTTTCCCTTTTTATTCGCCCACAATGGAGTGGGGGCTGACGTACCCCGGCACCGACCGAGGAACTGATATGGCACTGACGAAGCGGCAGAAGCAGGTGCTTGATTTCATCGCGGCATTCGTGGACGACAACGGCTATTGTCCGAGCTACGAGGAAATCGCCGGCGGATTGGGGCTCGCCTCACTGGCCACCGTCCACAAACACATCTCCGTACTCGAAGGCAAGAACTACCTCAAGCGCGGGTTCAATCAAAGCCGCTCCATCGAGTTGACCCCGAAATATGTGCAGGAACAGCGCCGGGTGCGGCAGGCGCCGGCGGAGATTCCCCTCCTGGGCCGGATCGCCGCCGGTTCGCCCGTCGAATCCGTGGAGCAGCGCGAGGTACTCAATTTTGCCGATTTCGCAGGCAACGGGGGCACCTTCGCTCTCGAGGTGCGCGGCAGCTCCATGATCGACGATCACATCTGTGACGGCGACCTCATCCTGCTCGAACGCGTTCCCGAGGCGCACGACGGCGACATCGTAGTCGCGCTGGTAGCGGGCAGCGAAACGACGCTGAAACGGTTTTACCGGGAATCCAACGATACAGTCCGGCTGCAGCCCGCGAACGACGCACTCCAGCCGATTATCGTGCCGGCGCGGGATGTTCAGATACAGGGCAGGCTGCTCGCCGTCCTGAGAAAGTACAAGTAGAAGTCAGGCGACGACGGGGACGCGCTTGCGGAGTTGTTGCTCGGCTCGTTGCCAGTCCTCTTCGGGAGAGCCGCCCTGGTAGCCGCGGGCTTCCCAAAAGGAATAAGCCAACTGTGCGATCGCTTCGCGGGTTGGTTCGATGACGGCGGCAACCTCCGCCGTTTCCACAGCCGTGACAATCGGTTCGGATAGGGTGCCCGATGTGCTTTCGGCCGGCTCGACGGTGTGCTTGGCGCGCGTCCGTGGCGCGGTTTTCCGCCGGACCGGCGCTGCCGCGGAGGCGGCGGGCACGATCATTTCAGTTTCGGCAGTACGCTTCTTGGGCATCTAAAGAGGTTTCTCCCTAAGTACGGTTTAATTATTCAATTTTACCCGAGACGGCCCCGCTGGGAAAATTAAAAGTTTCTATCAATCTCATTACCATGGTGTGTTTTCGGACCGCACGGTCCGCCTATTGTATAGTGGAAGTAGCTTTGACTAAGGCTGCAACTTTGGCGTTAGCGCTAGCGCTCGTTGCGCCGGCATTTTCCGCGTCGCCGAAGGTCATCGCGGTCGACGTGGACGGAGTGGTTCACCCCGTAACCGCCGAAATCGTCCGCGGAGCCATCGCCCAGGCCCGTGCCGAGGGCGCCTCGCTCCTCATCGTTCGCCTCAACACTCCCGGCGGATTGATGGACGCCATGCGCGAAACCATCGAAGAGATCGTCTCCTCCCCCGTTCCCGTCGTCACTTACGTTGGGCCGAGCGGAGGGCGCGCGGCGTCCGCCGGCTTCTTCATCCTCGAATCGGGCGACGTGGCCGCCATGGCCCCCGGTACCAACACCGGCGCCGCCCACCCCGTCGCCATGGGCGGCGAAATGGACGCGGTGATGAAGCAGAAGGTGGAAAACGACGCCGCGGCCTACATCCGCAGCATCGACACCCGGCGCGGGCGCAATGCCGATCTGGCCGAGACCGCCGTTCGCCAGAGCAAGTCTTTCACCGACCGCGAAGCACTCGATCAGCATCTGATCGATCTCGTGGCCCCCAACGAGCGGGAGTTGCTGGCGCAACTCGATGGCCGCGTGGTGAAGCGCTTCGACGGGACTACCGTGACCCTCCACACTGCGGGAGCGGAGGTCGAAACGTTCCAGCCCAACCTGCGCGAGCGCATCGTAGCGGCGATCGCCGATCCCAATATCGCCCTCGTTCTGCTGGTGCTCGGAGCACTCGGCATTTATGTCGAGTTCACTTCTCCGGGCTTGATCGCGCCCGGAGTCATCGGTGCCATCATGGTGTTGCTCGGGCTTTCCGCCCTGGCTGTCCTGCCCATCAACTGGCTCGGAGCCGCTCTCTTACTGCTGGCCTTGACCCTGTTCGTGCTCGAGGCCAAGTTCACCTCGCACGGGATTCTGGGAATCGGCGGAGCAATCGCCATGCTTCTGGGAGCTGTCATGCTGGTGAACAGCCCGATCCCTGAAATGCGCATCCACTGGGCGACTGCTTTCGCGGTGACCCTGCCGTTTTCCATCATCACAGTGATGCTTGCCTCTCTCGCATTGCGCGCCCGCCGCAACAAAGTCGAGACCGGCAGTGAAGGGATGGTGGGCGAAATCGGCAAGGCCGTTACCGAACTGGCGCCAGCCGGCAAGGTATTCGTGCATGGCGAATACTGGGACGCCACCGCGCCGGCGGCGGTGCCGGCGGGAGCTTCCGTGCGAGTGGCGGCCGTCAAAGGTCTGGTATTGCGGGTGGAGCCGGTGGAAGATCGAAATGGAGGCTGAATCAATGTTCGACGTATGGCCAATCGTCATCGTGATCGTTGCACTGTATCTGGTCAGTTCGATCAAGATCCTGCGCGAATATGAAAGGGCCGTGATCTTCCGGCTCGGGCGCCTGCTGCCGCAGCCCAAGGGTCCGGGCCTCATCCTGGTCTTTGCGCCGCTCGACCGCATGGTGCGGGTTTCGCTGCGGGTCGATACCCTCGAAGTGCCGCCGCAAGACCTGGTCACCCGCGACAACGTCACCGTCAAGGTCAACGCGGTGATCTACTTCCGCGTCATCGATCCGCGCCTTGCGGTGGTCGAGGTCTCGAATTTTCTGTACGCCACTTCGCAGCTTGCGCAAACCACGCTCCGCAGCGTGCTGGGTGAAGCGGAACTCGACGAACTGCTGAGCCAGCGCGAGAAGCTGAACGTGCGATTGCAATCGATCCTCGACCAGCACACCGCGCCCTGGGGCGTGAAGGTCGCCATGGTCGAGGTCAAGCAGGTCGATCTTCCGGACCAGATGATCCGCGCCATCGCCCGACAGGCCGAGGCGGAGCGCGAGCGGCGCGCCAAGATCATCCACGCGGAAGGCGAGTACTCGGCGTCCCAAAAACTCGCCATGGCGGCGGAAGTCATCCAGAAGCAGCCCGCGGCCATTCAGCTCCGCTACCTCCAGACTCTGGTGGAAATCGGTACGGAAAAGAACACTACCATCGTGTTTCCGTTGCCGCTGGATATAATTGCTTCTTTGGGGCGGGCATTAGACCGGGCTGGCCAGGACAACGCAGGAAAGTGATCGAGCATGCGGAACAACGAAACCGGCGAATTTGAGCTGGTGGTGGGCAACCACCAATTATTGAGCGGGTTCTTTATCGTGGTGCTGCTGTTCGCGGTGGCCTTCGCCATGGGCTATGTGGTGGGCCAAAACTCTCCACGCTCAGCCAAAGTCCAGGCGGAAGCCTCGGCGCCCCTGCCGGCATCGGCCGTCGACAGCCGTCCTCAGCCCGCCGGGCCGGTTCCGGCACCGCAGACGCCCGCCGAGCCTCCTGCGTCCGACCCCACAGCCGCCTCGGCCGCCGCTCCAGATGGCCTCACTCAACCGACCACGCAGCCGGCCCGCGACACCCAGGCTCCTCCGCCCGTTTCTCCGGCTTCGACGACTCCGGCCGCCCCGCCTACCGCGGCGTCATCCGCCACCACCGGATCCTTTTGGCAGGTGATGGCCGTCGCCACCACCGACGCGGAGCTGATTGCCAAAACCCTACGGGACAAAGGATTTCCGGTGCAACTCAGCCAGGGACCCAATAACCTGGTTCGCGTCCTGGTGGGGCCCTATACCGACGTCCAGGCCATGGGGAAGGCCAAGGTCGACCTGGAGAGCGCGGGCTTTCTGCACCCCTTCCGGTATCAGCGTGAGCGATAGCCTGGTCCAGATCGGGCGCCCGGCCCGGCCGCGGCTTCCGGAGTGGGCTCGCAAGAGCCATACCCATTTCGAGTCCCTCAACCGCCTGAAAGCAGGGATGCGCCGGCTCCATCTGCATACCGTCTGCGAATCGGCGCGCTGCCCCAACATTCACGAGTGCTTCCACCGCGGCGCCGCCACGTTCATGATTCTCGGCAACTGGTGTACCCGCGGCTGCGGATTCTGTTCCGTTCCCAAGGCCAGTCCCACCAAACAGGATATGCGGCTCGACCCCGCCGAGCCGGCCAACGTCGCCCGCATGGCGGCGCAGATGAACCTGCGCTATGTCGTGATCACCAGCGTCAACCGCGACGATCTTGCCGACGGCGGCTCCCACCACTTCGCCCAGACCGTGCGCGAGGTGCGGAGCGCGCTTCCCGAAGCTCGCGTCGAGGTCCTGACTCCGGATTTCTGCGGCGATACCGCCGCCGTCGCCCGTGTGCTCGATGCCGGCCCGCACGTCTTCAATCACAATATGGAAACCGTGCCGCGGCTCTACCGCAAGGTGCGCCCCCAGGCGGATTACCGCCAGTCGCTCGACGTCCTCCGCTTCGCGCGCGGCTATGCCGCGCAGGTCCTCACCAAATCCGGCTTTATGGCCGGGCTCGGCGAAACCAGCAGCGAAGTGCGCCTGCTCCTTGCCGACCTTCGCGACGCCGGCACCGACGTTGCCACGATCGGCCAGTATCTTCAGCCCACGCGCCGCAATCTCCCGGTGGCCGCCTACATCGAGCCGCACCAGTTCGACGAATGGCGCGACTACGGCCTGTCGCTCGGCTTCAAAGCCGTCTTCAGCGGACCCCTGGTCCGCAGCTCCTACATGGCGGATCGGGTGAGCGAGGAAGCCCGCCGGCCGCTGTGCTGAACTGGGTCCTGGCCCTCGCTCTCGGCCGCGCTCCTGATCCTGGCTTTCCCCCGCTTCAACCTCGCCTGGCTCGCGCCCGTGGCCCTGGCTCCCCTGCTCATCGCACTAGCCCGCGAAGCCCGCCCCTGGCGCCGCTTCTTCCTCGGTTGGGCGTCCGGCATCGTTTACTGGTTTGGCGTCTGCTACTGGATCCAGTTCGTGCTCTCGCGGTACGGCGGCCTCGGGGACGCTGCCGGATGGGCCGTCTTCACCTTGTTCGCCATCGCCAAGGGGCTCCACATGGCGGTCTTCGCAGTGTTCGCCGGTATCCTGATGCGGCGCTGGTGGGCCGCCCCGGCCGTGGCAGCGCTATGGGTTGCGATCGAAGTCACCCACGGCCCGCTCGGCTTCGCCTGGCTCACGCTCGGCAACGCCGGGATCGACATGGGTATCCCCATGCGCCTCGCCCCCTTCACGGGCGTCTACGGCATCTCGTTCGTATTCGCACTGATGGCCGCGGCACTGGCGCTCGCGATCCTCCGCAGGCCGCGCCGCGAGTTGCCTGTGGCTCGCCCCTCTTCCCCTGCTGTTCCTGCTGCCCCCCATGCCCGCCGCCCAACGCGGCGCCCACACCGCCTTGCTGGTGCAGCCCGATATCTCCGAGACCGAGGAGTGGACCACGGAATCGCTCGATCGCATGATCCAGCACCAGGTCGGCCTCACGCTGACCTCGGCGCTCTCCCAGACCGCGCAGCCGCCCGAAATCGTCGTCTGGCCGGAAGTGCCCGCGCCGTTCTATTACTTCGAGGACGAGCGCTTCCGCAGCTACGTCGACAACCTCGCGCGGCTGGCTCGCGCCTACCTGTTGATCGGCATCGTGGCCCACGCCCCCGATGGCGCGCCGCTCAATTCCGCCGAGCTGATTTCTCCCGCCGGAGTGCCCGTCAGCCGCTACGACAAGGTGAACCTGGTGCCCTTCGGCGAGTTCGTTCCCTGGCCCTTCGGCTACCTCGCCACGCACATCTCCACCGAAACCGGAGATTTCGAGCCCGGCAAACGCGTTGTGGTCTCGCCGGTTTCCGGCGGCCATAAGATCGGCGCCTTCATCTGCTACGAATCGGTATTCCCGAATTTCGTCCGCAAATTCGCCGCCGGGGGCGCGCAGGTGCTGTTCAACATCTCGAACGACGGGTGGTTCGGCAAGACCGCCGCCCGCTACCAGCATCTGGAAATCGTGCGCATGCGCGCCGCCGAAAACCGCCGCTGGATCCTCCGCTCCACCAATGACGGCATCACGGCCACCATCGATTCCGCCGGCCGCCTCCGCGGGACTCTCCCGCTCTACACCGAAGCCACCTCCTACACCGGCTTCGACTACATCTCGAGCGAAACCCTCTACACGCGTCTCGGCGACTGGTTCCCGCTCCTCTGTGCCACCATCGCCATCGCTTCCCTGGTCGCGGCTTATATCACCTAGGCCGAGCGCATTTCGCTCGTCGTCTTCAAAAGTGAGCGAATCCGCCGCTCGACGCTATTTGATCAGAAAGGGTGGCAATCAGTTCCGGAGATTCCATCGGGATGAAGTGGTTGCGCCCTTCGAGCAGCAGGTCGCGTGCGTTCGGGAACCGCGCGGCCAGCCCCGGGTCCGTTGGCGAAGCCCCCAGGTCCCGCCGTCCCGGACTCCACGGATTCCCGGCCCGCACCACCGTCACCGGCACGCCGATCGTGCTCACGTCGAACCACGCGTCCGGCGCGTTCGCATGGGTGTAGATGGACGCCTCGACTTCCGGCGGGCAAGCCAGCCGCCCATCTTCGAGCACGCCGTAGTTGCAGTAGTCGCGCAGAACCTCGGGATCCCACGTCGAGAACGGCGGCCGGTCCTTGAACCGTTCGAACATCTCCTCCGGCGACTGCCACACCCCGCGCCGCCGGGCGATGAATCCCCAGTCCTCCGGCGGGCCGTAGTGCTCCGGCCGGAAGATGGTCGGGTCGATCAGCAGCAGCGCCCGGAACATCCCCGGCCGCCTGGCCGCTGCGGCGGTCACCGAGTGCCCGCCCATCGAGTGCCCGATCCCGATCGCGCCTTCGATCTCCATCGCCGCCAGGTCTTCGGCGAACGCCGGCCAGTGATACGGCGGCGCCGGCTTCGCGCTGCGCCCGTGCCCGCGCGCGTCCGGCGCGAGGATCCGCCGCCCCGGCAGCCTTCGGATCACCTGGTCCCAACACCGCCCGTGAAAGCCCGTGGCATGCGCAAACACCAGCGGCGGCCCGCCGCCCTCCTGGTGCCACACAGCCAGTTCGACCCCGTTGACGTGAACCCGCTGCTCCGTCATTACCGCAGCAGCCTCGCCATCTCGTCCATCGGGATCGCCTGCTGCGGATGGAACTCGCTGCCCCGCGCGTACTCCAGCAGGCTGTGCAGCATCTGCCGCGCCACCGGCCCCTGTTCCGTCAAATCGAACGACGTGGCCAGCAGTTTCCCCTTGCCGACTCGGGCCTCGATCACCGCGCCCAGCTTGTGGTTCCGGTGCAGGTCGTCGATCACCTGTACCAGCGGCCGGTACCCGGCTGGCAGGTCGTCGAGCACGAAGGCGCTCGCGCCTTCCGACAGCTCCCACCACTGCCACTGGCTGTGGAAGCTGGTCGGGAACCGCGCCAGCGCGGGCTGCGCCGGGTCGCACAGGATTCCGAGCGTCCCCTGGGTCTTGGCGAACCATCCGTCCGACCAGAAGACCGGCAGGAAGTGGGTGGGAAACAGGTGATCGCCTTTCTGACCCTTCGGCACCGTCAGCAGCACCGTGCGCCCCGCATCGAGGGCTTGCTGCGCCGCCGCGTCGAATGCGGTGGTCACGAGCACATCGCCCGGCGTGGTATCCACCTTCACCGGGTAGACCCAGATGTCCCAGTCGTTGCGCGCGTCCCGCATCCGGATCGTCACCGTCAGATGGGTCGCGGTCTCCACTTCGTGCAGCGGGATCGAGATCTCGCCCAGCGGCGTCACACTCCCCACCGCGAAGGTCTTCGCCGGAAAGCTCCCGGAGAATCGGACGCGCCCGTTGTCGTCCACGGCCGACCATTCGGCCGGAGCGTTCGCGACCGGCTGCTTGCCGTAGTGCGCCACCTCGGCCTGCGCCGTAAAGGTCTCATCGTTGGTCCAGGCGAACTTCTTCATCCGCAGCAGCGGAACGGTCTCGCCGCAGAACCGCCGGAACTCCTCGGGCGTCAGGATGCCCTTCGAATCCCAGAAGGAATCGAGCAGCCCCACCAGCGCCTCGCCCTGGCCCGGGAAGTCTTCGAGCTGCAGCAGGAAGAAGCCGCCATAGTCCGGGGTTCGCAGCGTGGCCTCGATCTCCTCTTTATAGATCGACCACGAGAACTTGCCCGAGGCCTTCTGAAACCATTCGGCCTCATCGAGCATGCCGCGCGATTCGAGCTCGCCGCGGTAGACCTCCAGGTTCCGCGCCTTCAGCACGCCGTTGTACTTCGCGATCTCGCCGTAGCTCGGGTAGACAGCCCACTGCCCCATCTCGTGCGTCACGAGCGGCAGGTGGAACGTCTTCACCGAGTCGCTGTAGTCGTGGTCGGTGCCGTCCATCGTATGGACGAAGCGCGTTCCGTTGACCCGCAGTCGTCCGACCGAAGTCTGCTGCGTCACCCAGTAGTCGGAAGTGGTCCCTGGCGCCCGCCGCCGGTGATCGGCCGAGAAGGTGTAGAGCCGCCGCGGATCGGCCTTCTTGAACTCGGCCACCAGGTTGTCCATGAAAACATCGTCGCCGCTCAGCTCGTTACCGAGGCACATCATGGTGAACGACGGATGGTTGCCATAGGCCTTCAGGATGCGGTGGCCCTCGGCACGCATGTAGTCGTCCAGCTTCGCGTCCTTCCCGACGTTGTGATTCCACACCGGAAGCTCCACGTGCAGCAGAAAGCCGGCGCGGTCGGCTGCGACGAACGCCGCTTCGGGCGGGCACCAGGAGTGGAAGCGGAAGGCGTTCAGCCCGTAGGATCGCGCGATCCGGAACATGCGCGCCCAATCGTCCACGCGGGTCGAAGGGTACCCGGTCTTGGGAAAGATCGCGCATTCGAGCGTCCCGCGCAGGAAGACCGGCCGCCCGTTGAGCATGAACTGCGTGCCGCGCGTCCCGATCTGCCGCACCCCGATGGTGGTCGATACCGCATCCGTCCCGGCCCGCGAAGTGAGGCGCAGGTCGAGGCTGTAGAGGTTGGGCTCGTACTCGTCCCACAGCTTCGCTCCCTTCACCGGGATCTGCATCTCGACCTTTCCGGTCCCCGAGACTACCGCGTGTTCCGACGTGTGGCTGAGCCCGGCGATATCGGCTGTCAGGTCGGCGCCCACCGCCGATCCGGTGCGGTTGCGCAGTTCCACCTCGGCTCGCAGCATGCCCGGCCCGGCTGGATAGACCGCCACCGAATCGATCCACACCGGCGAAGTCGCGCGCAGCTCGATCGCGCCCACGATGCCGTTCCAGTTGGTCTGCGTGTGCTCGGTGAAGCTGTGGCCGTCGCGGCCGATATCGACCAGGTAGTCGTTGTCCACGCAGATGGTGATGCGGTGACGGCCGGGCGTCATCGCCTCGCTGACGTCGTACTCGTGCGGCGTGGTCAGGCTGTTCTCGGAGCCGAAGCCCCTGCCGTCCACCCAGACTTCGGTCGACCAGTGCGCGCGCTCGAGGAAGAGCGTGATGTGCCTGGCGCGCCAGGTCTCTGGGATGACGACTTCCTTCTGGTACCACGCCAGGCCTTCGTACCGATAGGGCCGCGTGAGATGGCCCATCTCGGGCGTCACGACCTTGGCACCGTAGCCGCCCTGATCGGTGCTGCCCGGAAGGAAGATGGTGTCGGGACCAAGCCGGCGTTCGAACCAGCGCTCGGCATGGCCGGTCTTTTGCGGGTCGAGCTGGAATTCCCAGGTGCCGCCCAGCGGGATATGCGAACCCGCTGCCAGCAGGGCAGGCGATGAGACGATCGCCGCCAGCAGAAGCCGTCTAAGCATATTCGCTCTCGATCTGTTCCAGAGATTTCCCTTTGGTTTCGGGCACGCGGAACAGGATGAACACGAACCCCGCGGCGCAGATCGCCGCGTAGAGCCAGAACGTCCCGGCCGCGCCCAGCGCCCGGTTGAGCACGGGGAAGGTGAAGGTCAGCACGAAGCAGGCGATCCACAGCGCCGAGACCGCGATCGAGACCGCGGTTCCGCGGACGCGGTTGGGGAAGATCTCGGAGATCAGCACCCAGGTGATCGGCGCCAGCGTCATGGCGTAGCAGGCGATCGTGGCCAGCGTGAGCACCAGCAGCGGCAGGCCTTTGAGCCCGAGGTAGTAGCAGAGCCCGATCAGCACGTGCGAGACGCAGATGCCCGCGCAGCCGGCCAGCATCAGGGTGCGGCGGCCCAGGCGGTCGACGAAGCCCATGGCCACGAGCGTGAAGACCAGGTTGATGGCGCCGGTGATCACGATATTGAAGAGGATGTCGCTCACGCCGTAGCCCGCGCCCCGGTAGATCTCCTCGGCATAGTTGAAGATGACGTTGATGCCGCTCCACTGCTGCAGGACGGCCAGGACGATGCCGATGACGAGAAGCTTGTGGGGCAGGCCTCCCGGCCTGCCCGCCTTTGACGCTGGGCAGGCCGGGAGGCCCGCCCCACTTAACCAGCGCGGGCTCTCCGGGATGAACAGCGCTCCGGCGAAGAACACCACCGACGGCACCGCCACCGCCGTAAACATCCAGCGCCACCCGAACTGGCCGTTCCACGACTGCCGGATCATTTCGGCCGTCGCGCCGTCGGGGACCTTCTGCGCGATCAGCCAGTTGACGATCTGCGCGGCCAGGATCCCGACGACGATGGTGAGCTGGTTGAGCGACACCATGCGGCCGCGCAACTCAGCCGGGCTGACTTCGGCGATGTAGATCGGGGAGATGTTCGACGCGATCCCGATGGCGACGCCGCCCACGATCCGCCACGTCACGAACATGGTGAAAGTCTGCGCCCATCCCGTGAGGACGGAGGAGACGGCGAACAGGGCCGCCGCGAGAATGAGCAGCTTCTTGCGGCCGTAGCGGTCGCTCGCTGCGCCGGAGAACATCGAGCCGATCAGGCACCCGAGCAGCGCGCAGCTATTGGCCCATCCGATGAGCTGTTCGCTCTGGAGCTGGAAGAACTTCTCGTAGAACGGCTTCGCCCCGCCGATCACGACCCAGTCGTAGCCGAACAGCAGGCCGCCCATGGCCGCGACGGCGGAGATCATCCAGACGTACCGTGCGCTGTAGGTAGTCATTGCATGTCCGGCAGCGAGGTGGCGAAGTAACCGACCTCGGGCTTCGGTCTGGGCCGGCCGGCAAGCGGGTGGGGGGCCTCCCCGAGACTCTCCGGCGGATCATCGGTGGAAAGGCCGAGAGCTTTGGCGGCGCGCATCCACTGTTCGAGCGCGCGGCCTTCGCCGCCTTCCCAGGGGGCGAAGCGGCGGGAGAGCATCACGTCGAGCGCGCGCTGATGCCGCCCGGTCTGATTGTAGAGCGAGGCGAGCTCGACGCTGAGGTCGTCGCGGCGGTTGACCAGGTCCATGCGGCGCTCCAGTTCGGCGAGGCGCTGCTTGGGCGTCTTGCCGAGGCGCTTCCAGAGCTGGTCGCGCTCGTAGAGCACGCGGGCGTCCTTGGGATTGGCGGCGAGGGCCTTATTGAAACACGCGGCGGCCTTGCGCGGGTTGTCCCTGGCATAGCCGATCCCGAGGTTGCGCCAGACAATAGAGAAATCCGGGTCAATGCGCGCCGAATCCTCCCAGCAGCACATGGCTTCCTCGTGACGGCGCCGGTCATAAAGGAGATTGCCGAGGTAGTAGAGCGCGCGGGCGTCGCGCGGGTCGGCGGCAATCGCGGCTTCGAGGACCAGCATCTCCTCGATGCGGTTGGGGAAGCAGTAATCCGGCTTCGCCCGCCGCGCGGCGGCGTAGTCGCCCCGGGTGTAGAGCACCATGGGGTGCGGCGCTTTCAGGACCGAGGCAGCTTCCGGTTTCAGACCGGCGCGGAGGTAGTCGAAGGCAAGGTCGAGTTGGAGCTGCGGATCGGCGGGAACACAGCGCTCGGCCAGGTGGCGGGCCCAGACGCTCAGCGGGTCGAGCGCGAGGGTCTCGCGGATCACGGCCGTAGCATCCCGGCCCAGCCTGCGGAGGATCGCCGCCTGGAGGTTGCGGGCGTTGACGTGATCGGCATCGGTGCGGAGAGCGAGCGCCAGGTGGTCGAGCGCGCTCTCCCATCGTTCGTGCTTGGCATCGATCTCGGCCAGCGCCGTATATCCGGCGGTGCGCCAGGCGTAATTCCAGGTGGACTTGTAGAATGCGGAGTATGCCTCCTCGTCAAAGCCGAGGTAGCGCAGAGCCAGACCGAGGTTGTAGAACGGCTCGCCGTCATACGGGTTGGAATTGAGGCGGGTGAGGGTGTCGATGGACAGGCCGAAGTGAACGGCCGCCAGCTTGAACTCACCCCCGCGCAGATGCCAGCGGCCGAGAGCATTGTGCGCGCGGGCGTCGCCGGGGTCGCGCCGCAGCGCTTCCTCCCAATAGGGCTCGGGAAAGCGAGTCGCGTGACGGTATTGCTCGAGGTGCAGGGCGATCTGGTAGAGCTCGTCGTTGCTCTTTACCTTCTTCGGTAGAGGCGGCTCGACGGCGGGTTGCGGAGGCTCGCCGCGTCCGGAAGGTTCGAGGGTGTAGCGGATCAGCTCGCGGCCCTCCGCTTCGACCACGGCGGTGTCGGCTTCCCTGCGGCACTCGGCGACGAAGGGCGCATTGGGAGCGAGGCCGGCGGTCCACCGCGTCACGGTCTTGCCGTCTTTCAGCAGGCGGATGACGGCCTTCGGGAAGACGGCGGATACGGAGACGCCGACGCGACCGCTGCGCAGGCTGAGGGCGGCATCGCGGTTGGCCATCTGCGCGGGCCCGATCTCACGGATGGGATACCAATACTGGCTGAAGGTCTTGGTTTCCCAGGGCGCCAGGAACGAGAAGTCGGGCTGGTTGTCGGTGTAGACGCCCGCCATCAGCTCGATATAGGGGCCGTCTTCGTCGGTGAGGTTGCGGTCCCAGGCGTAGCCGAAGGGATGGTTGCCCCAGGTCCACTGCTTCTTGCCGGGCGAGATGTGATGGTTGGCAACGTGGATCACTCCGGCTTCGGCGGCGTGGTCGTAGCCACCGACGAAGTCGTACTTCGAACCTACAGCCATGTAACTCGTGGGGACGGGGATGTTGGCGTACCAGCTCAGGTCGTTGGCCGGAGGTTTGCGGGCGCCATAGTCGATGCCGTAGTAAGTGCCTTCGCAGAACGGGTAAGTGCTGATGGCGCGGCGGGCGTGGTCGGCGACATAGTGGACATCAGGCGGGAGAAAAGACTGATACTTATCGTGAACGTGCACGCCGGCATTCGCCCACCAGAGGAAGGTCTGGACGAACGGCGTACGGTTATACAGCCGCACCTTGAGCTCGAGATACGACTTGCCGGGGTGGAGGCAGAGGCCATGCATGCCCTTGAGGCGGTTCATGGGGTCGTGGTCGCTGAGCCAGACGGTGCGCGAGCCATCCGGGTGCTCTTCGATCGACCAATCGACCGGCATGTAGGTGGCAGGCCGGTGGTGCTGCGGCCAGTTAAACTCGACGCCGCCGGAGATCCACGGGCCGGCCAGGCCAACCAACGCGGGCTTGATGACGTTCTGGCGGTAAAAGAAATCGTATCCGTTGGTCTTATCGAGGCCCACGTGAATGCGGCCGCCGATTTCCGGCAGCACCATGAAGCGCACGAATTCGTTCTCGATGTGTACCGCCTGCCAGGCATGGTCGCAGGGCTCGGTCGCGATGCGGTCGATGAACGGCAGCGGGTAGACGCAGCCGTTGCTGCCCTGGTAGACGCGGTTCTCGAGGAACATCGGGTTCGGGTCGGGCGAGCCGGGCAGATAGGTCGGAATGTGGACCGGTTCCGGCCAGGCCTTCACGGGACCGTCGAGGTCCGCGGGTGCATCGGGCAGTGCGAAGCGTGGCATAAAAGGGACGGGCGTACACTAATGTGGTACCACGATGAACCGACGACAAGCGATTGCCACGTTAGCGGCCGCGCCTCTCATGGCGCAGCCGGGGGAACCGAAGATCGATGCGGATGTGGTGAGGCGGCACGACGCCGCGGTGGAGAAGGCCCTCGCGGCACAGATCACCGGCGCGGGACATCGCGGTTTTGGCAGCCTGCCGGCCGAAGACGGGCTCTATCACGCAGGCACGGCAGCGGGCCTGTTCTTGAACTACGCGGCGGCATATCTGTATCCGGAATCGCGGTACCATCACGACCGCGCCCTGCCGGAGCGGATGCAGATGGCGGCGCGGTTCCTGGAGCGGGCCCAGCATCCCGACGGCACGATCGACCTGCTGACGACCAACTTTCACTCCACGCCGGACACCGGATTCGTGGTGCACAACGCGGGAACGGCGGCGTGCCTGCTGCACCGCGCGGGCGAGCGCGAACTGCTGGCGCTGATCGAGCCGTTTCTGCGGAAAGCGGGCGGCGCGCTGGCGGTGGGGGGCGTGCACACGCCGAATCACCGGTGGGTGGTCTCGTCGGCGCTGGCGCAGATCCACGAAGTGCTCCCGGATGCGCGCTTCCGGCGGCGGATCGACGAGTGGCTGGCGGAAGGCGTGGATATCGATGCGGACGGGCAGTATACCGAACGCAGCACGTCGGTCTACAACACCGTGTGCGACCGCGCGTTCACGGTGCTGGCGGTGAAGCTGAAGCGGCCTGAGCTGCTGGAGCCGGTGCGGCGGAACCTGGGTTCGATGCTCTACCTGATGCATCCGGACTACGAAGTGGTGACGGAGATCTCGCGGCGGCAGGACAAGGGCGAGCGCGGCGATATCGGCGGATACTGGTTTCCGCTGCAATACCTGGCGGTGCTCGACCGCAACCCGGTTTACGCGGGGATCGCGGCGCGGGTGGCGCCGCAGCGGGCGAGCCTGCCGGCGCTCATGGAGTATCCCGAGATGATCGGCCCCTCGCCGGGGACGAAGGCGCCGCCGGACGATTACCTGAAGGACTTCCCGGTGCTCGACGTGGTACGGTTCCGGCGCGGCGCGCGCAGCGCCACGATCCTGGGGAACGATTCGCTGTGGTTCGCGGTGCGGCAGGGAGACGCCGTAATCAGCGGAGTGCGCATGGCGGGCGCGTTCTTCGGCAAGGGGCAATTGGTGCCCCCGCGCGTCGAGCGGAGCGGGAAGGTATACACGCTGCGGCAGACGTTCGAAGCCGGATATTACCAGCCGGCCGATCCGCCGCGAAAGGTGGCAGCCGGCGAGTGGGGGAAGGTGCGGGCGACGTGCAGGGAGACCGGGATCTGCCGGTACGAGCAATCGGCCGCGATCACCGAGACGGCGGACGGGTTCCGCATCCAACTGGCGGCGAAGGGGACAGAAAACGTTCCGGTGGCGATTGAGATCGGAGTGCGTGCGGGCGTCGAGGTGGAAGGCGCGGCCGCCGTGAAGGGGCGGAGCGACGCGTTTCTGCTGGGCTCGGGATATGCAACCGTGAGGCACGGCAGCGACCGGATCCGCGTCGGCCCGGGACTGGCGCAGCACGCGTACGTTCAGGTGCGTGGGGCCGAGCCGAAGCTGCCGGGGACGAGCCTGTACCTGACGGCATTCGCGCCGTTCGAACACACGCTGGAGTTCCTGTGCGGGTGATCGTTTTGGCGCTGGCGTTCTCGGCGGCGGCGGGCGCGGGCGGGAACTGGCATTCGCTTTTCGACGGCAAGACCACCGATGGCTGGGTGGAAGTCACGGGTAAGCCTTTTCCCGCCAACTGCTGGCGCGTAGAAGACGGGTGCCTGAAAGCCGTGGTGCGGACGGACGGCTTCCAGGACATCCGCACCGTGGAGACGTTCCGCTCCTTCGAGCTGGAGTTCGACTGGAAACTGGGGAAGGACGGGAACTCGGGCGTGAAGTATCTCATTCAGCGGGTAGACGAGTGGACCAACAAGGCCGGACGCGAGGCACGGGCGCGCGGCCTGGAATACCAGTTGGCCGATGATGCCAACCCGGACGCCGCGTCCGACCCCAGGCGCGTGGCCGGCTCGCTGTACTCGGTGATCGCGCCGGTTCCGAAGATTCCGCCGAAGATCGGAGAGTTCAACCATTCGCGGATCGTGGTACGCGGCACGCACGTGGAGCACTGGCTGAACGGCGTAAAGGTGGTGGAGTTCGACACCGGCGACGCCGCCGTGCAGAAGCATCTGAAGGAACTGGCGAAAGGCGGCGAGATCAGGCTGGAGTCGCCGATCAGCCTGCAGAATCACTCGTCGGAAACCTGGTTTCGGAACATCCGGGTGAGGAGCCTGGAGTGACGGGGGATCGGGTCAGTATTCATCTGATCGACGGCACCTACGAACTGTTCCGGCATTACTATGCCGTGCCGTCCGCACGGGATGCACAGGGGCGCGAGGTGGCGGCGGTGAGAGGGGTACTCGCGTCGGTCCTGGGAATGATCCGCGGCGGGGCTACGCACGTGGCGGTGGCTACGGATCACGTGATTGAGTCCTTTCGCAACGGGTTGTGGGCCGGGTATAAGACCAGCGAGGGGGTCGAGCCCGACCTGCTGGGCCAGTTCCAGTTACTCGAGGATGTCCTCTCGGCGGCGGGAGTGGTGGTGTGGCCCATGGTGGAGTTCGAGGCCGATGACGCCCTGGCGGCGGCCGCCGCGGCGGCAGAGCGGGATGCGCGGGTCGAACGCGTCGTCATCTGCACCCCCGACAAGGATCTCGCGCAGTGCGTGCGCGGCACCCGCGTCGTCCAGATGAACCGGCGTACCAACGTTACGTTCGATGAGGCCGGCGTGATCCGGAAGTTCGGCGTCCCGCCGGAGTCGATTCCCGACTACCTGGCACTGGTCGGCGATGCGGCGGACGGCTACCCGGGCTTGCCGGGGTGGGGGGCGAAGTCGTCGGCCGCGGTGCTGGCCAAGTTTCGCCACCTCGAATCGATCCCGGGGGACTGGCGCGAGTGGAGCGTGAACGTCAATCACGCCAGCGGGCTTGCACAGACACTCTCAAGCCGTCACGACGAGGCCCTGCTGTTCCGTACGCTCGCCACTTTGCGGACCGGCATCCCGCTCTTCGACGATGTGGAGGAACTGCGGTGGGACGGGCCGAAGCCCGGCTTCGAAGAACTCGGGGCGCGGCTCGACGCGGCGGTCACAGGGGAAAAGCGAACCGCGGGACGGCGCTCGCGGTAGGGCGCGGCCGGAGCAGGCGTCTGGTGCTGGGCGACAGCTCCCTGGAAATGCCCGGTGATAAGATGAATGACTCGATTCGGCGAGGCGCCGTCGGATTTTATGCCTGAGAAACGATGGTTCTGGGCGACCCTGACGCTCTCCAGCATCACCATCGTCTCGGTTGTGTTCGCAGCCTGGGAACTCGTCGAGAACCGCCTCTTCCGCGACGCCGACTACCTCACCCTGCACTACCTCTACATCACCCGCGGTGTGGCTTCTTCCCTCCTGCTGGCCTTTTGGGCCGCCTGGTACGTGCTTCGCCAGAAGCGCAAGAGCGAGGAGGAATTGCGCCGCGAACGCGAGCGCTACCGCGGCGTCCTCGAAGCCTTCCCCGGTTCCGTCATCCTCTATGACCGCGAATTTCGAGTCATGGAGTGGAACGCCTCGGCCGAGCAGATGTACGGCTACAGCCGCGAAGAGATCCACCGGCAGCCCCTGCCGACAGTGCCGGAGGAAAAGCGCGCCGAGCTCGAAGAGATCATGGCGCGCGTCTCGGCAGGCGCCGCGGTGCTGGATGTGGAGACGCTCCGCCGCCCGCGCCACGGCGAGCCGTTCGAGGTACAGCTCAGCCTTCTGCCGTTCCGCGAATCCTCCGCCCCCGTCTGCTTCCTCGAATTCACATCCGATATCCGCGAGCAGGTCCGCTGGCGGAAGCACATGCTGCAGATCGAGAAACTCACCAGCATGGGGAAGATGGCCGCCGGCACCGCGCACCACCTGAACTCGCCGCTGGCGGCCCTGTTGATCCGCATCGAGATGATGCGGCGGCGGACCGCCGGCACGCCTCTCGACGACGATGCCGCCCGCATCGAAGAAGGCCTCCAGTTCTGCCGCCATTTTGTGCAGCGCCTGCTCGAGTTCACGCGCGCCGCGCCGGTGCAGAAGGGCGACCAGGACCTCGGCGCGATCGTCGATTCGGTGTGCGGATTTTTCCTGCCGGTGATCCGCTCCAAGCACGCCACCCTCGCGGCCGATGCCTCGGAGGGCCGCGGGCAAATCGTGCGCGCCGACCGCAACCTGCTGGAGACGCTGCTCCTGGTGCTGTTGAGCAACGCGCTCGACGCCATCCCCGAAAGGGGCGAAATTCGCGTCCGCTGCCGCCGCGCGGCTGCGGACACGGTCGGCTTCGCGGTGGAGGATAATGGCTGCGGCATCGCTCCGGCCGACCTCGAGCACGTCTTCGAACCCTTTTTCACGACCAAGGGGCCCGGCAAGGGAACCGGCCTGGGCCTGGCCATCGCCAGGAATGTCGTGCTGGAGCACGGTGGAACGATCCGGATCGAAAGCGAGCCGGGAGTCCGCACCACGGCGTATGTCGATCTGCCCCTTGCCGCGGCAGAGGAGGTAGCGCATAGCGCAGCCGCTTATGAAAACCGCGGGTGAACCGCGCGGCGCCAGGATCCTGGTGGTCGACGACGACGCGAGCCTCGCCTCGACGCTGAAAGATTTTCTCACCGGAGAAGGATACGCGGTCGACGTGGCGCTTTCCGGCGCCGAAGCACTCGTCATCCAGGAGACCCGCCCCGGCGTCTCGCTGGCCCTGGTGGACTTGATCATGCCCGTCATGGACGGCCTGGCGCTGACCGACGCCCTCCGCCGCCACAACGCCGACATCACGATCGTGATCATGACCGGGTACGGCACCATCGAGACCGCCGTCGAGGCCATAAAGCGGGGGGCCGAAGACTACGTAACCAAGCCGTTCGACTACGAAGCCGTGCGCAAGAAGATCGCCCGCCTCATGGAGGTGATCGAGCTTCGCGAGCGCGTCTCGCAGCTCGAGCGCCACCTGGAGCGGCACCCGTGCTTCGAAAACATCGTGAGCGTCGCACCGGCTATGGAGAAGGTGCTGGAGCGGGCGCGCATGGCGGCGGCGACCGACGTCCCGGTGCTGATCCTGGGCGAAACCGGCACGGGCAAAGAAATGCTGGCCCGCGCGATTCATGGCGCGAGCCCGCGCGCGCGCCTGCCCTTCGTGGCGGTGAACAGCGGCGCCCTGCCGCACGACCTGGCGGAAAGCGAACTGTTCGGCGTCCGCCGCGGCGCCTTCACGGGCGCTTATGCCGATGCGCCCGGCCTCTTTACCGCGGCGTCGGGAGGCACGGTTTTCCTGGATGAAATCGGCGAGATGCCCAAGGACATCCAGGTCAAGCTGCTGCGCGTGCTTCAGGATAAGGAACTGCGGCCGGTCGGCAGCACCCGCTCGGAGCGCGTGGACGTCCGGGTGGTTGCGGCCACGAACCGCCCCCTGGCTGAGTTGCGCTCATCGCTGCTCCGCGAGGACCTCTATTTCCGCATCGCCACCATCGTGCTTGAAATGCCGCCACTGCGCACGCGCCCGGAAGATGTCCTGGTGCTGGCCCAGCACTTCGCCGCGCGGCTTTCCCGGCGCTACAACCGCGAGATTGTGCTCGCGCGCCCGGCCCTCGAACTGCTGCTGCACTACAGCTTCCCCGGCAATGTCCGGGAGCTGGAAAACCTGATCGAAAGCGTTGCAGCCGTCTCCGCCGATAACCCGCAGACCGTCACCGATCGCGACCTCCGCCCCCTGCTCGGCGCAGGCGCCCCGCCGCCGGCGAACGCGACGCCCATGGGGGAGACGCTCTCCATGGAACAGATGGAGAAGCTGACGATTCAGCAGGCCTTGCGGGTCTCCGAGGGCAATCGCACCAAGGCCGCCTCCCTGCTCGGAATCTCGCGCGACACGCTCTACCGCAAGTTGCGGCAGTATCAGGTCTGATTCGTATGATTGTCGGACAGTGTCCCGTTTTGCTACGCGCGGGATGCCGCAACCGATTGAAAACAAAAGAGCGCATATGGCCCGCAGCGTGCATTACCGGCGCGCATGGCCGCACTCAGCAAACGCAAA
Organism: Bryobacterales bacterium; assembly: GCA_963778675.1. Classification (GTDB taxonomy): domain Bacteria; phylum Acidobacteriota; class Terriglobia; order Bryobacterales; family Bryobacteraceae; genus CAWCDJ01. Next base: position 423,042 of record CAVZVI010000010.1, on the reverse strand, counting down.
CAGGTTCTCCTTTGGATCGTTGCGGCGTCCGTCGCTACGGCCGGGCTGATTGCCATCGTGGCCTTGGAATACGGACCGCGGGCCCCCCGGCGCGCCGTGTACGTGATCGGCAATCCCGAAAAGGGCGCTGCCCTGTTTTTCGGGGAGAAACACTGTTCCACCTGCCATTCCGTCAACGGAACAGGAGGCCGCCTGGCGCCCGACCTGGCGGGAATCCATCCCGGCAAGCCGGCCATGGGCTGGCTGACCACGGTCCTCTGGAACCATGCCCCCGGAATGTGGCGCCAGATGCGGCGTTCCTACGCACCGAGCCTGAGCCAGGAGGATATGGCGCACATCCTGGCCTTCCTCTACCAGGCTGGCTCCTCCGATCCGCCCGGTGATCCGAAGGCCGGCGAGCGCGTGTTTACCGAGAAGGGATGCGTCCGCTGCCACTCCGCCGGATCGGGCGGGGCGACCCGGGCTCCGGATCTCTCGCGCGTGGCCTCCTCCGGAGATCCCGTCGTCTGGATGCACGCCATGTGGAACCACGCGCAAGCCATGGTGGGGCCGATCACCAAGGAACTGGGCACGTGGCCGCAGTTCAACGGACAGCAGATGAGCGACCTGATCGCTTATGTAACTGCCGGCGCGCCGCCACCCAAGCCCACGGCGTCGCGCGGCACCGCCGCGCACGGCTGGAAGGTCTTTCAGGCCAAGTGCATCCAATGTCACGCCGTTCGCGGGAACGGAGGGAAGACCGGGCCGGAACTCGGACCGGATACAGACCTGCCGTTCAACTCCACGCAGTTTGCCGCCGTGCTTTGGAACCACGCGCCCGCCATGGTCGAAGAGGCCCGCGGCGCCGGAATCGCCACCCCGACTCTGGAAGGCGAGGAGATCGCCGACGTGCTCAAGTTCCTCACAAGCTTGCGCTATTTCGAGCCCGCCGGGTCCCCCTTCCTCGGCGAGCGGGTCTTCGTGGATCGCGGATGCGCCCGCTGCCATGGCGCCCGCGCGGAGGGAACCAGGATTGCGCCGCGCCTGCGATCGGGCCCCGACGCCTTCACCACCGTATCCCTGGCGACCGCGCTCTGGAGCCACGGGCCGAAAATGAGCCTTCGCGCCGACGAGTTGAATATTCCCTGGCCCAAGCTGGAACCATCCGACATCGGCGACCTGATCGCTTTCCTCAACGACCCTGTGCGGGCCCGGTAACCGCTCCTCTTGACATCCAAAAGAACCTGCCCCATACTTCTTTTGAATGCCAAAAGGAGACGACAAGACCGACATTCTCCAGGGCACTCTGGACCTCATGGTGCTGCGGACGCTCGAAACCATTGGTCTCGCAGCACGGCTTCGGACTGGCGCAGCGCATCCAGCAGATCTCCGGCGGCGCCCTCTCGCTCAACCAGGGAACGCTCTACCCGGCGCTCCTGCGCCTCGAGCAGAAAGGGTGGATCCGCTCCCGCTGGGGCGCCTCCGATGCCAACCGCCGCGCCAAATACTACGAGATCACCCGCGCCGGCCGCCGCCAGGTCTCGCGCGAGGCCGAAGACTGGGCCCGCACCGTCGCCATCATGCAGCGGTTCGTCGACCTCGCCGGGCAGGAGTGATCCATGTGGCAGCGCTTCTCGTCTCTGTTCCGCCGTTCCCGCCTCGAACGGGAGCTCACCGAGGAGATCGAAACACACCTCGCCCTGCAGGAGGAACTCTTCCGCCGCCAGGGCATGACCCCGGAAGCCGCGCGCCTGGCCGCCCGCCGCGAGTTCGGCGGGGTTGCGCAGGCCATGGAAGCCTACCGCGATCGCCGCGGCATCCGCTGGCTCGAATCTTCACTCGCCGACCTGCGCTACGCGTTCCGAGGCCTTCGCCGAAACCCCGGCTTCGCCGCCGCGGCGATTCTTTCGCTCGCGCTCGGCATCGGCGCCAACACTGCCATCTTCTCGCTCTTCCACACCCTCATGCTGCGCATGCTGCCGGTGGAAAATCCGCAGCAGCTCGTATCGCTCTACCGCACCGGCGGATGGGGTCGCGGCTACTCCTCCTATCCGCTCTTTCTCGAAATCCGCAAACGCACGGACCTCTTCGAGGATGTGGCCGCCCGCAGCGGCGTGGATCGGGTCCGGTTCAGCAGCGGCTCGAACGATCGCCTTGAAACCGCCGAACTGGAAATGGTATCGGGCAACTACTTCCGCATGCTGGGCATCGCGCCGGCGATCGGCCGGGTCTTCACCGGGGACGACAACCGGACACCGCACGCTCATCCCCTGGTGGTGCTGAGCTACGATTTCTGGCAGTCGCGCTTCGGCGGCGACCCGGGCGTTCTAGGACGTTCCGTCACGGTAGCGGAACATCCGCTCACGATCATCGGGGTGGCCGCCAAGGGCTTTTACGGCGTGGAGGTGGATCATCGCGCGGACCTGTGGGAGCCCGCCATGATGTCTGCGGGAGAGATTATGGACCCCGGCATGAACTGGGTCTGGATGGTCGGGCGGCGCCGGCCGGAAGTCTCCGCAGGCCGGATTCAGGCGGCCATCGATGTGTGGTTCCCCCAGTATCTGGCATCGGTCTACGGCGCCAACCCGAACAGCGGGTTCCGCCGGACGGCCATGGCCCAGCACATCGAGGTGCGGGATGGCGCAATCGGCCTGTCGCTCCTGCGCGAGCAGTTCGGAAAAGCGCTGGTCATTCTGATGGCCGCGGTTGGCCTGGTGCTGCTGGCTTCCTGTGCGAACGTGGCGAACCTGCTGCTGGCCCGCGGGGCGGCGCGGCGAAGGGAGATTGCCCTCCGCATCTCGCTGGGAGCCGCGCGGGGCCGCCTCGTGCGGCAGGCCCTCACCGAGAGCCTCCTGCTGGCGCTCTCGGGGGCGGCGCTCGGAGGGCTGTTTGCTCTGTGGGGCATACACGCCATTCTCGGCTTCCTGCCGGGAGGCGCGTCAGAATTGTACCTGGCGCGGCCCGACGGTGCGGCGCTCGGATTCACAGTCTTGATCTCGGTGATTTCGGCGATCCTCTTCGGGCTGGCGCCGGCGTTGCGCTCCACTGCCGTCGATCCGGCCGAGGGACTGCACACCGCGGCGCCGGCCGGCGGCAGGCGCCCGGCCCTGCGCCGCGCCGTCGTGATGCTCCAGGTGGCGTTTTCGGTGGTGCTGGTCGTGCTTGCGGCGCAGTTCGGCAACAGCCTGAGCGCCGTACGGGCCGTCGATCCCGGCTTCCGCAACCAGTCCGTGACGGCGTTCACCCTGGATTTTCCGGAATCCTGGAAGCCCGCGGACACAGCATCTGTACGCCGCCGGTTGATCGCCGGCCTGGATACGCTGCCGCGGGTTTCGCTCGTGAGCTACGGCTTCCCCGGCCCGTTTCTCGGCGGCTACTCCAGCATGAGTGTACAGGTCCCCGGATCGCCGGTCGCATCGAAGGACCCGCAGTGGGTGAGCATGCAGAACATCGGGCCGCGCTATTTCGAGATCCTGGGGAGCCGGACTCTCGAGGGACGCGAATTCGGCCGCGCCGACTTCACGAAAGAGCCGGCGGTCGCAGTGGTGAACCAGACCTTCCTGCGGCAGTATCTTCCGGGCGAGCCTCATGTGCTGGGGCGGCTGCTGAGCCTCGGCAAGCAAAATGTTTCGATCGTCGGAGTCGTACCGGATATGCATCACCACGGATTGCGCGAGAAGGTGGATCCGACGGTCTACCTGCCGCTGCCGCTGGATGCCGTGCAGTGGGAGCCATCGTTCCTGATCCGTTCGGACCTGCCGCCCGCCGCACTGGCCGCGGCGGTCCGCACCGAACTGGCGAAGCTGGGTCCGCAGATCGCATTCTCGGAGCCCAAGACCATTCGCCAGGAGATCGATGAATCGATTTACCGGGAGCGCCTTCTGGCCACGCTGGGCGGCTTCTTCGGCCTGCTGGCGCTGGCCCTCGCCGCCATCGGCCTCTACGGAGTAGTGTCTTACGGGACGGCGCGCCGCGCCAATGAAATCGGCATCCGGATCGCGCTCGGCGCGCGCCGCCATTCGGTCGTCTGGAGCGTCATGCGCGACGCGGCCCTGCTGGCCGCGGGTGGCCTTCTCTTGGGTTTGCCGCTGGCCTTCGCCGCCGGCCGGCGGATCTCCGCCATGATGACCGGAGTCCCCGAAGCGGGTCTGTCCACCCTCGGTATGACGGCCGCCGTCCTCGCCGCCGTCGCGCTGATCGCCGCCCTGGCCCCCGCCCGCCGCGCCGCCACGCTCGACCCCATGCGCGTTCTGCGCAGCGAGTGACAATGCTCCAGTCCGCTTTTTCTCTGCGCCTCTGCGTCGGCGGCGCATTCCGATCTCGCGTCATAATGAATGGCTATGCCCGTCCTGATCTGCCTGCTTCGCGGCGTCAACGTCGGCGGTCACCACAAAATCAAAATGGAAGACTTGCGTGCGCTCTGCGCCTCCCTCAAACTGCGGGACGCGCAGACCTGCGTGCAGAGCGGCAACGTCGTATTCCGAACCCGCGAGACTGACCTGCCCCGGTTGGCTCGACGCCTCGAAGACGCCATTGAACGCACCTGCGGCTTCCGTCCCGATGTCATCATGCGCACCTGCGCGGAGCTGCGAGACGTGATCGCCCGGAACCCGTTCGCGGGCCGAGGCGGCATAGAATCCAACAGACTCCTGGTGACGTTCCTCGCCGCCGACCCCGGTGACGATGCGCGGGCGAGGGTCCGCGCCATCCAAACCAATCCCGAGGAATTGCACATCGACGGCCGTGAACTCTACATCTACTACCCCGATGGCATGGGCCGCTCCAAGCTCACGGCGGCAGTCCTGGATCGGGCGCTCAAGACCTCCGGCACCGGCCGGAACTGGAACACCGTCACCAAACTGCTGGAGATGGCTGAGGCCCTGGACCAGGCGGGCTGAACCCTACCTGCCGACTTCGAGAGTCGTGAACGAATCCGGCACCATCTGGCCCCGGCCTCCACGACCCCGCCCGCCGCGCGGGATGTAGAGCCGGCGTCCCGCCGAATCCGCATAGACATAATCAAAGCCGCCCGTCCCGCCGGCTTTGACGGTCTTCAGTACCTTGTAAGGACCGCGGACGACGCCATCGCCGCCGCGGCTGCCAGCACCAGGCAAAATCGGAGCATCGCGAACCCCCCTCAACCGGATTTCCGTGTTCGATTTCCGGGAAACAGTATATACCTGTCTTTCTGCGATGCTTATGCCAGCCGGATCGCCGTGTTCGTCAGTTCGCCGATTTCCGGCACCCGGATGGTCACGATGTCGCCGGCCGCGAGCGCCGCTTCCTTCGGCACAATGATCCCCGTACCCGTCAGCAGTACCGTGCCGCACGGAAGATGGTTGGCGCGGGAGAGGTATTCGATCAGGGTTTCGATTCGCCGGTGGAGCTTGGAGACGGAGACGCTTCCCGAAAACAGCTCACGGCCGTTGCGCATGATATTGCAAGTCATTTGCAACTGGGTCGGGTCGGGGATTTCGTCCGCGGTCACCACTACCGGTCCCAGCGCGCAGCACCGGTCGTAGAACTTCGACTGCGGCAGGTAGAGCGGGTTCTCCCGTTCGATGTCCCAGGCCGAAACGTCGTTCGCCAGGGTATACCCGGCGATGCGGTTATGGCAGCCGATCATCACGGCCAGTTCCGGCTCGGCCGCCGTGAACTCCGAATCGGGGCGGATCCCGATCGGCTCGTTCGTGGGCACGCAAACCCGCGCTGTCCCTTTGAAAAAAATCTCCGGGCGCGCTTCGCGGTACACGTGCGCGTACATCCCCTCGCGCGTGCCGTGCTCGGCGTCGCGAAAGGAGGCGCTGGTTTCATAGGTGCAGCCGCAGCCCCATACCTCCGGCGGGGTCACCGGCAGCAGCGGCGTCAGCTTTTCGGGGTGGCGCGAGGCAAGATGCGCCGCCAGGTCTGAAAGCGCTTCACCTTCCACCTCGGCGCGGCGGATCAGGTCCACCATGCTGTGTGCGGGAATCGGCCGTGCCGACCCCTCTTCGAAAACGGCGGCAATTACCGCCCCATTGATTTTTACTTGTCCAAGATGCATTAGTACTTGAGATAAACGGTTTTATAATCGCTGTAAAATTCCAGCGCCGCCGGACCCTGTTCCTTCGGCCCGAAGCTGGATTCCTTGGTGCCGCCGAACGGGAGCTGATACTCCACGCCGGCGCTCGGAAGGTTGATGGTGAGCAGACCGGCTTCGGCGCGGTAAATGTATTGGAACGCGCGCGAGAGGTTGGTGGTCTGTATCGACGAGGATAGCCCGAACGGAATGGCGTTGGCGATCCGCATGGCATCCTCGAAGTCTTTGGCCCGCATGATGGCCAGCACCGGCCCGAAAATTTCCTCCTGGGCGATGGTGTGGCTTTCCGCCACGTCCGAGAAAACCGTAGGCTCGACGAAATATCCCCTCGCGAGGGCGCCTTCGGTCAGCCGGCGCCCGCCGCATTTCGGCTCGCCCGATTCCTTCCGCCCGATTTCGATGTAACGCAGCACGGTCTCCATTTGCGCCTGGTCGACACACGGCCCGATCTCGATTCCCGGCTGCATGCCGTCACCCACCGTCAATCGTTTGGCGCGTTCCACGACGGCGGCCACGAACCGGTCGTAGATTGATTCTTCCACGATGGCGCGGCTGGTGGCGGTGCATTTTTGCCCCGTCGAGAAAAATGCCGCGTTCACCACGTTCTCCACCGCCGGCTGAAAATCGGCGTCTGCCAGCACGATGGTCGGGTTCTTACCGCCCATCTCGAGCTGGATCCGCAGCCGCCGCTTCGAAGCCCGCTCGTGCAGGCGTTCTCCAACCCCGCACGAACCGGTAAACGAGACGGCCTTGAGCGGTGGGGCGTCGATCAATGCGTCCCCCAACTCGCCGCCTGGCCCGGCCACGAAGTTCACCACTCCTTTCGGAATGCCGGCTTCGTGCAGCGCCTCCACAATCCGCCAGGCGCTCAGCGGCGCAGCCGACGCCGGCTTCAGCACCACCGTATTGCCGCAGATCAGCGCCGGCGCCAGCTTCCACGCCGGAATCGCGCTGGGAAAATTCCAGGGCGTGATCAGGCCCGTCACCCCCACCGGCTTCCGCAGCGCGAACATGTGGACGCGGTCGCGCTCCGAGGGCACCAGCATCCCCGGCATGCGCGCGCCTTCGCCCGCGAAGTAGCGAAAGATGTTGATCGACCGCCGCACCTCGCCCTTGGCCTCGGGCAGCGTCTTGCCTTCTTCCCGCGTCATGTCCGCCGCCACCTGCTCGAACCGGCGGTCCAGAATGTCGGCGGCCTTGTACAGGATGTTGCCGCGCGCGGGGCCGCTCGCACCCGACCATCCCGGCAGCGCCGCGGATGCCGCCGCGGCCGCATCCCGCACGTCCTGCGCCGTGCCTTTCACGAAGTCGCCGACGTTTTCATCCGTGTTGGCGGGATTGCGGTCCGCAAACACCTGGTCGCGCTTCACCCACTCGCCGTTGATGTAGTTTCGAAAGATCTCTGCCATAGTTTCGTCACACCTACACTGCCGGTTTGCCCGGACCCGCGATCTCCGGCCTGAAGTAATCGTCGTCGCGGGTGAAACCCGAAAGGGAAGCCACTATATTATCCGGAAAGCGCTGGATCTGCGCATTGTAGTGCTCCAGGGCCTCGTTGTACTTCTGCCGTTCCACGGCGATGCTGTTCTCGATTCCGGCCAGCTCATCCTGGAGCCGTAGGAAATTGCTGTTGCCGCGGAGCGCCGGATCATTTTCGCTGAGCGCCAGCAAGCCCCAGAGTGCGTACGAAAGCTGTGCGTTGGCCTTCATGATCGCCTGCGGCGTGCGCGCCGCGGCCAGGGCCGCGCGCGAGTCCGCCAGGTCTTGAAAGACCGCGGTCTCTTTCCGCGCATGCAATTTCACCAGTTCGGCCAACTCCGGCGCCAGTTGCGCCCGCCGCGTGAGCGCCAGTTGCACCTGCACCCATTGCGCGTCCATCTCCGCGCGCTGCGAGAGGAGGTCGCGGCGCACGCTGGCGAACTTGCTGCCGGCCGCTACCGCCAGCACCAGCAATAGCGGAGCCAGAATGAGCAGCTTCTTCACCCGGTTACCGATTCCTCTCGCCGGCCCGCGAGTTGATCCAGGATCTTGTCCATCCCGTCGTGTCACCAGTCGCAGGAGGCGCCGCCGCCTCCGAAATCCCTGCCCGCGCCGGCGCCAAAAGGAGATCGGGACGCCGCCCCCCATCCGCAGGAGCCGGAGCCCCTTCCTGTTGAGTTTTCAGTGTACTACGCGCTCAATCTGGATTCTCGAATCGCGCTTCTGTTAAAATGAGGTGCTTGCTGGGACGTCGTCTAACGGTAAGACTGCAGACTCTGGATCTGCGTATCGGGGTTCGAATCCCTGCGTCCCAGCCAAATCCATTCAACAAAGTCTACTGCGCGAAAAACCCGAATATGTCCAGCACCAGATGGGCCGGGTTGCTCGGATAGGCGCTGACGTCCCCATTCGCGGCAGGTGGGGCCACAGAGTCAGATATCCCAAAGCCGGCGGCGGGAATCTTCGGATTCACTCTCTACAAACAAGCAGCGCATTACGGACCGGCCGGCCCAGTACCTTCTGGTCGCCAATCCATCGCCGCGGCCCGTGACACCGGAGCGGAGACCGCTCTCCCGTTTGCCGGGGTCGGAAGAAGAAGTGCAGAGTATCTCACGCCTGCTCCCTGCGCGCCGTTTTCGTATGTTCGCACACGTCGGTCCCATGCGACCGTACGACTACTCACCAGCCGTCTGATGTCCGCGCGACTACACTGTTCAGAGGCGCTTCAGCTTGGTGGCACCGGCGACGATCGAATTGTCCAGGACCGGGGTGGCGCCGCGCGTCCGCTGGGCAATGGTGCTGGCGGCTCTCGTCATCTGCTTTGTGGGAGCGGTCCGCAGCGGGATCTTCAAGCAATCCATCTGGGATCCCATCGGGCAGCAGCGGTTCCTTCTTTACACCGCTTTCTTCGTGGCCGCCGCCCTCCTGATGTTCATCGTTCGCCGCGCGGCCCTGCTCTCTGCCTTTGCCGGGGGCGTATTCCTCTATGCCGCGGCGCTCGCGGGAGTGAGGCCTGTTGTGGCGCTGCTCTTTTTCACGCTCGCCTGCTACGGGATCGGTCTCGCCGTGCTCCGCGTGCTGCGCTTCGACGCACGCAATCGGCATAATCCATTGGAGTTGGACGCCCTGGCGCTGCTTGCCGGCACGGGGATCTGGGGCTTGGTTGTGTCGTTCCTGGCTTTCACCCCGTGGAACTGGGCGGCGGTCCACGGACTCCTGCTTGCCATTCCTGCCGTCGCCGCCGGCCGCTCTATCCTGATCCGCGTCCGCCTGGCGCTCCGATCTCCCCGCTTCGGGAGCCAGACCAGGGCCGGCTACTGGGCGATGGCCCTGTTGCTGTATGTGTTGGGCGCACAGTTCCTGATGAGCCTTAAGCCCGAGGTCAGCGCCGACGGAATTGCGATGCACCTCGTGGTTCCGATGCACATGGCGGCTCATCATGGCTGGCATTTCGATGTTTCGCGGATTACCTGGGCGGTGATGCCGATGACCGCCGAATGGTGCTATTCCACGCTCTATCTGCTGGGAGGTGAGTTCGCGGCGAAACTGCTGCCGTTCGTTTTCCTCGGCATCAGTTGTCTCCTGATTGTGCTCCTTTGCAGGCGGCTCGTCTCGCGCCCGGCAGCGCTACTGATTGCTGCCGTCTACGCCGCTACGCCGGTCGTGCAACTGATTACCGGGGCGATGTTCCCCGATATGCTCTGGGCTGCGTTTCTTCTGGGAGCATCGGTTCTGATCGTTCACTGGACCGAATGGCGCGATGCGGCAACGCTGCCTCTTGCCGGCATCCTGCTGGGAGCGGCCATGGCCACGAAGCTCATCGCGCTCTCATTTGTCGCGCCCTGTCTGGCGTGGGTCTTCTTCAACTGCTTCGGTTGGAAGCGCGGTATCGACCGGAAAAGCCTGGCGGCCGTGCTGCAAGCCGCCGCGCTCTGTGCCGTGGTCGCCTCCCCGCCGTACCTTACGGCATGGGATAAGACAGGTAATCCCGTCTTCCCCTATTTCAATGACGTGTTCCGTTCGCCGCACTACGACACGACACCGAACTGGGCGGACGGGCGGTGGCAAACGCGTTTCACCTGGCACACCCCGTTCGATGTGACGTTTCGCAGCAGCAAGTTTCTCGAAAGCCAAAATGGTGCGCTGGGCCTGAGCTGGATTTTTCTGATCCTGCTTCTCCTGACCGCTCCACGATCGATGTTCACACGCCCGGTGCTAGCCGCCCTCCTGGTCGGCTCGTTCTTTTTCCTTTTCACCTTCAGCCGTGCTTCGTATATTCGATACCTGATTCCGGCATTTCCGCTTCTGCTGTTTGGGTTCGCCGGCTACCTTCGCGCGCTGCACAGCGAGCAGCCGAATCTCTACCGAACAGTTGTCGGCATGACGGTCGCGACCATCCTGTCAGGGGCATTCCTGCTGCCATCCTCGGGCTACTGGCACAAGAACTTCTGCCTGAGCCCTCTAAAATTCAAGACGGAAGCCAAGGAATACATCGAGCGGAATGCGCCGGCGCGGGTAATGGTGGACTACCTGAACCGCACGGCCCCCGGCGAGCCGGCCGCATTTTTCTGGATCGGCATCGCCGGACTCCGCGGCCGCCCTTACACTTCCGGATCGCACACGTTCGAGTTCCTCCGCCGTTGCGAGGAGGCGCACTCCGCCGAGGCGGTGAAAGAGCTGATGGCGGAAAACGGAATCCACTATTTCGTCACGCCGCTGCCTAAGTGCGGCAAGCCGACCCTACCGCAACTCACTGACTTCATCAAGCGATACACAGTGGAACGATTTCGGGCGGGATGTCTGTACGTGGCGGAGACGAGAAACAATGGGGCGGGCGAACGGGCTGCTGCCGCGCGCCGCTGAACTCCACGAGACCCTTGCGATGCACCGTTTGCGATTGAGGCGGTAGAATGAGCAAGCAACGTTATGCTCGTTATTCGTCAAGCGCAGATGGAAGCGCTGGGAGAGATCCAGCGGCGCAATTTCGAAACCCAGCTCGTGCGTCACTTCCTTGGCCTGTATCCGCGCGAATGCACCGAAGCCGGAGGCGAGGCGCAGATCGTCCGCCTCGTCGCCCGGGGTATGCGGAGGGCGGCTGCACGCGGTTATACCAGCCGCAAGGAAGTGGGTCTGTTCATCGCTCTGATGTTCATTCTGGGCGATGGGTTCGACGCCGACCCGCAGATGCCATGGGCGGCAAAGCAACTCGGCGATGTTTCGACTCCCCTGGCACTGCGGCCAGAAATCGTTTTCGATTCCGCCATCGACTATCTGGGCGAAACCGCCGGCGAAAAGTGCGAGTACATTGTGCGCGCCATGCTGAGGCTGCGGTCCTACGACCTGGCGAGCGCTCCGGATTCTACCGGCGAACTTTGGGTAGACGATCTCTGCGACGTGCTGGAGAGCTATTATCCCGAGAAATTCGACTATCAGGGTCAAGCGGCCAACCGCGCGCTCGTCGCTCTAGGACGGCAGAACGCTGAGCGGCACGGGTTCCGCTCGAATTCCGGCGCCGCTCTTTTCGTCATCCTCATGTTTATGCTCGGAAGCGGGTTTGACGGAGACCTGCTCTTCCCCTGGGCGGACGTTGCACTTCGCACCGCGGGCGGCGAAAAGGAACGGGTGGAAGGCCTGTTTCACGCCGCCATGGCCCACCTGGAAAATTCTTTGACGCCGGACTAGGCAATGAGCGCGAAAGATAAGGGGAAGGCACAACAAACGAAGGACGACCTCTCGCAGGACGGCGGCTCGGTCGATGGCGGCCCGGGCTGCAAGAAGGACCAGTGTGGCGCAATTCGGGCGACGGTAACGGACGACAACAGCACCGGCGTGGCTACCATCCAAGTCACCGGGCCCGGTGACCAGCCAACCGACGGAACGGGCCTCGCGCCTTTCGACAATCTGGCGCCGGGCAGTTACACGGTAAAGGTCACTACCCCGCTGCCGGACGGGGTCAAGGATGATTTTTACCTTGCGGATAAGGCGGCATCGAAGAAGGTCAAGGTGGCCGCCGGGCAGACGGTTCCGGTGACGTTTCAGTTGAAGCGGCGGCCCACCCCCACCATATCGGCGGACGCGCCCAAGATCGTGATCGTCAAGCACGACTACCACGGGAAGAAGAAACCGGGCGTGAAGGCCCACCGGATCGCCGTGAAGCTGGGTTATCAAGGCGATCACGACGGTGTCGGCGAGTTGAGCTGCGCTCAGGCGGACCAGATCAAAGTGTTCGAGAAAGAAAACGATACATCCGCCAAGACGCTGCCCTGGTCCATCAAGGCTTCCGGTTTGAAGAACAAGACGGTTTACGTGGAGGGCGCCAAGGAGAGCGCCGCCGTCGATGGCACCGAGTTGAAGCTGACGCTCAAGAATGGAACCATTCCTCCGAAGGTCGACGAGGCGACGGAAAAGATCACCTGTCTCCTGCTCCAGTTGAACGGGTACAAGGCGCGTCCGGAGGACAACAGCGATCCCGAGATCATGGACGAGGGCCCCAAGATCGAACCGGGGCGCGCCATCATCGTACAGGGCGCCGCCGACAACCTGTTGTTCGCTCACCGGGCCAAGTTGGTGCTGATGCAGGCCAAGCCGGTGGACTATACCGGAAAGCTGATCCTCAAGCCCATCAAGGACAACCTGGACCTATACGGTTCCGCGGACGAAGTCCCCGCCACCGGCCAGGCGACGCTGAGCGGGGACGCGTTGAAATTCGACAATGCCACGATCGACGCGGCCAGCGGGATCACCTGTTTCGCGCAGGGCAAGAGTAAGAGCGACGCGATGAGCGATTCCGGCTGGAAGGTGGAGGCTGTGGACGTGCCCGACCAGGAGGGCGACCGCGTCACCATGACCGCGTTCAAGGCCGAATTGCGGATCTTCAAGAGCCAGCCCGCCGACAAGAGCGCCGCCGTGCAGATTGCCGACGGCGATAAGCTCGACACGGGCCGCTTCGTCCACAAGCAGGATGCCGACAACAACCATGGGCGCGCCAAGCTGGTGGTGCGCGCGCTCGAACCGGCCGGATTTGCCGGCAAACTGACGTTGAGCTGCTGGGATCTTACGCATAATCCATACACCGAAGCCAAGAGCGGCGCGCCCAAGGTGAAGCTTTTCGGCGCCGAGACGAAAGGCTCGGAATTCGCGTTCGGGACCGACATCAATCACCCCGCCGGCGCCAAACCAGGCGACCTGAAGACGCTCTGGGTCGAGGGCGCTACGACCAGCACCGCGCTGATCGATACCCAGATCCGCCTGGATGTGAAGGACGTCGACTATGGATGCGACCGCGCCAACGCCACGGTCGTGGAGTTCACCAAGATCAAGGCGACCATCAAGTCCACGCCGGCGAATACCGTGCGCGCGGGCTACCCGGCGCCGGACGACCACACCTACGAGAACACCAAGTACACGGAGGATTTCTCGGACGGCAAGAACGAGCCGCTGGTGCTGATCCGGAACGCGCAGCCGGATATCGCTCTGGAGCTTACAGCCCTGCCGGATCTGCCGGTCGACCTGGACATCCAATGGAAAGCGGTGCGGAATAAGGACGACAAGGGCTCCATCGGAGGCAAGACCGATCTGCCCACCGTCACTCGCGACGGCGCCAACAAGCGCAAAGCGACTTTGGACACCAATGCGCGGGGCTCCTTCCGCATACGCCCGTACATCGATTGCAACGGCGTGGACGAATACAGTCCTAAAGAGCCTTCCATTCCGCTGAACCTGGTTCTGGCCGACGTGGTATTCGTGGCGGATAACAGCGCCGGGCTCAACGGCAACCTGACTTCGGCCGTCGGCGCGACGGTCAGTGTAAGAAACGGGACTTGGCCCGACACCTGGGCTGCTTGCATCGCGGCCGGGGGCGCCGGCATGACCATGGAGTTGGTTGCCGACGTCATCGGCGGCGGTGCCGATGGCCGTCTGGGGCTGAAGAAGGTGTTCGGCGGTCTCGTCAATATGCTGACGGACAACCAGATTACCCTCACTTATACGGAACCGCCGGCTGCGGGCCCAGCTCCGCCGCCGCCGGCGACTTACACCGTCCGCAACCGATATGTTCTGAACCGGGATGTCGCAACCGGAGATTATGGGGGGACTCCGATGTTCAAACCTACAGATACGGCCCCTAATGTCATGACATTCCCCGTACTCGATACGGGACGCGACTCCGGAGGGTTGGGCGGGGAGTCGGCTACCATGAGCCGGAGCGGCATGTGGGACAAACAAGCCAACCGCCCGTTGGGCATTCGATACACGTTGCGGTGCATCGACTCGCCCGGCCGCGGATTCCTGCTTGCTCATAGCGACCATCCTACGGCGCAGCTAACCAACATACATTACGTGCAGGCGTTCCGAGCCAACTTCTGTTTCTGGACAAATATCAGCAAGTCTCGCGGGACCACCGGCGATCCCTGCGACCGGGTCTATTCCGCGGCGCGAACCATGGACTGGGAGGCGCATGGCGATTGGACGGTTGCCTGGGGCGGTGGCGGCGCTGCGCTGGTGAATACCAACCCGCATGTGATTGCGATCTCGAATCCGAATACCGTCTCTCCGATCGGGCGGGCGCAGGATAATGGAGTGGAGTGCCGGCCGCCATCAGGAATTACGACGGCCATCGCGTGGGTAACAACGTAGGATGTTTCGGAAAACCTTGGTTGCGCTGTTGTTCGCCGTTTTGCCCATGGCAGTGTACGGAGATCCTATGAACGAACTACAAAATCCCGGAAGCGGGACAAGCGATCAACAGCCCGACATTCCGTTGGAGCCGGGTTCGGATGCGATTCTTCTTTCGGCGTCGCACGTGTTCCTGATCGAAGTCTCGGGAATCCAGGGCGCGGCGTGGGCCAGGGACGCGGACGGCCTGGAGCACCGCACCCTCCACCTGGATCTTCGGCTGATCGAGAATCTCAAGGGCTCGATCCACGCGAATAAGGGCTCCGCATTTTCCGTGGACGTTCCCCAGAAGAGGGAAGATGCGTTAACCGTAAGCGACTACCACGGCTTCTGGTCTCATGCGGAGATCGAGCAGGGTAGAAGGTACCTGGTGGTCTCAAACGGAACAAACCGGGATCTGCCTGCGCTGATGAAGGAGCCTGCGATACGGGCCCTTTTCAATGCTGCCCTGGAGCAGGATGTCAGGCTTGTGATCACCGCGGAGCAGCGCTTCGGCGGCGCGCTGCGCAAAGAAGACGGTCAGCGGCTCACCGCCGCGCGCGGCTTGCTTCAGTTCGCCAACGAGCGGAGGGCAACAGTCCGCCAGTTGTTTTCGCAATACCTTTGGGAGCGGATTGGGCCGGTTTACGAAGAGCACGAAGAGAGTCTCGAACCCGCCCTCATTGCGATCATCGGCGCGCCCGATTCGGCCCTCCCATTGCGCGAGGCGCTCGTTTACGGCGCATACAACGCGGCGGTTTCTCCGGAGGCGTCGCCGCAGCAGGCGCGGCTGCTGAGAGCGTTCCTGGAGCTGCTGCTGAAACCGGAGGCGTCGGCGATGTTCGACCGCATGCTCCAGGTGCCGATTTACAACCTTGCATTCCGCAATGAACAGCCCACACGGCCCGCGGCCGAAGTGATCCCGAGCGACGCCGAACGAGCGAAGATGGCCAACGTCGCCACCGGTTTCCCATCGGCTCGGGCCAAAGCTGTGGCCGGATGGCTCGCACGCCGTTGAGAAGAGCCTGCGCCGCCGTCACGTCCCTTCAACACCTGGGGATGACGCGGACTGGCCGTAGCCTGACAGATCGATCAGCCCGGCTCCTAATGGCCGTCGTGATCGTGGTTACCACCGCCGCCACCGCCGCCGTCTCCGCCGCTGGAAGGGGCGGCCGCAGCGCTGCCGCTAGTGGTCTGGCTGGCGGTTGCCAGGGTCGTGTTTGCGGTACCCCACAGGTTGCTTGTATTGACGCCCAGTCCGAGGGCGATTCCGACGACCCCCAGCGCAAGGAAACTGATCAACAGGGTGTACTCGATCAGATCCTGTCCGTGTCGCTCGCTCCACAGCTCCCGCGCGACTTTACGCAACCAATCAGCCACGCCTTCAGTCTATGAGGTCATTCCCCGCAGCGGATCGGGCAACTTCCTTATATCGGTCACCGTTATCTGCTACCTAGCGGCCCTTCGCCTTCTGTTCCTGGGCGATGATTTCGCGAATGAACGCCACCTCGGTCTCGCTGTACGGTTTGCCGTTGGTTTGGAAGATATCGTGGAACCAGATACTCGGCTGGCGATCCACGTACGGGTGCGTCCAGGAATCCCAGGGGAGCCAGGTTTGGGTTCGTCCTGCTACCAACCCCCAGTTATAGGCCGCCACATTGTACTTCTTGGCAATCGGCAGGATCCCCTGGAAGGTGCTGCCGTTGCCCCGCGCCATGTACTCCGTGCACAGGATCGGGCGGTGATACTGCTCCAGCCACTTGATCCGCTTCTCGAACTCTTCCGGCTTGTCGTAGCTATGAAACGAGATCAGGTCCGACTGCTCGATCTGGATCTTCTCGATCGGTGTGAGCTTATCCGGTGACGACCAGTCGCCATGCCACAACCCGCTGGTCACCGGCTGCGTCGGCCGGCCGGCCCGGACATAATCGAAGACCCTCGGCAGCAGGGCCTGAACCAGCGCAATCTTATTGGGCGGCTCCGTCTTGCCGTAGCTGGAGGCATTGGTGTTATCGGGTTCGTTCCACACGTCCCACGCCAGAATGCGGTCGTCGTCGGCAAAGGCCAGAACCACGTTGGTGGCGTATTCCAGGAACCGGTCATACTGCTTCGGGTCCTTCAGCGCGAGCGCCCCCGGACTCTGCACCCATCGTGAATTGTGGATCCCCGGCCGCGGCCTGGGTTGAATCCCCACCGCCGGATACGGATCCCAACAGGAATCGAAGATCACGAAAATGGGCCTGATCTTGTGCCGCTTGGCGATGCTGAGGAACTTGTCGATGCGCTTGCGGAAACCGCCGGAATCCTGCTTCCAGAGCAGGTCGTGGAGGAACACCCTCATGGTGTTCATCCCCAGGCTTTCGGCCCACCCCAGCTCCAGGTTGATGCGGTCAGGGTCGAACGTATCGCTCTGCCACATCTCCAACTGGTTGTCGGCATAAGCCGGTATGTAGTTGCTGCCTACCAGCCAGGACTCGTGCGAGTACCAGTCGTTGGCCTTATCCTCCGGCCACTTCTGCGACTGAGCCGCGGCCGTCCAGGCGAGGACAATGAGGATCAATGGGGTGAGTAGGCGTTTCATGGTTCCGTGGAAAGCGATTTTGGTCCGAAGATATCGTGTTACACCTGCGTGCGTCAAGGTGGGGCAAGCGGCGGGGAAGCTACCCGACGTTGACGGGTGCCGCCATTTGCGCCGACCGGCGGCGACGTCCATGCCGGCGAGACCGGGTTTTGGCCTCGATTCTTATCCCCGGCAAGACCAGCCGAACAGCCGACACAGCGAGCAGGATCAGGAAAACACCGCCGTCGCCCAAAGATTGGTAGACGGTGCCGGATCGCACCACGGATACATCGATTGTGGCCCCCTGTGCCTGATCGGGAGGCAGGGAACTGAGGATTCGCCCCCGGCTGTCGATGGAACCGGAGATGCCGCTATTCGCCGCGCGGAGCATGGGCAGGCCGGAGGCGATCGAAGTCAGCCGTGCTCGCCGCAGGTGCGCGAGCCCCTGGTTCGTGCCGCGGAAATTCTCGGTGTTCACCAGGGATACCAGGAAATCGGCCCCGGACCGGGCATATTCGCGAGCCAGGTCGGGGTACGTATCTTCCAGACAGATCATGACTGCAAAGGACTTACCGTCTTCGAGAGGCATCAGCGCCGGTTTGCCGCCGGCGCTGAACTGAACCCACCCATCCGCCGGGGTATAGCGGAACGGCCAAGGCGTATGTTCGGCGAACGGCACCAACCTGCGCTTGCGATACCGGTCCACGGACCCGTCGATCCCGATGCGGATGGCCACATTGTAGACGCGCTGCTCATCATCCCGGTCTATGCTGCCGAACAGCAAGGGGATACCCGTCCTCACCACGGCCCCGGTCGAGAAGCCGGCCAGGTCGCCTTCGTAGCGCACCAACCCCGGAAGCGCGCCCTCCGGCAGTACGATCAGGTCGGGTGACCCCGCCGCGGCGCGATCAATGAGACGGTCCATGGTGGCCAGGAGGGGCGGCCGGTTCTCCAGCCGGTCCCAGCGGATCTCCTGGGAGATCACCGGCTGCACGAGGCCGACCCTGGCGGTTCCAGGATCCGACGGCGCCGCCAGCCGGAGATAGCCGAATACCAGGCCGAGCGCCAGCAAGCCGCCAGCCTCCGCCCAAGCCAGGCCGCGCTCCCTGGGACGGCTCCCCCGAATCGTCATCGCAATCGCCACGTTGACCGAGAGGACCAGGAAGCTGAGTGCTTCCGGAGCTCCGATGGAGGCCAACTGCGCCAGCGGCGTAACATCCGCCAGCGGCAGGCCGAGGAGGGCCCAGGATACCCCGAATAGCGTGCGGCGGGATAGTACCTCCGCCAGGGTCCACAGTACCGGCAGCCATAAGAGCGGCCCCGATTCGAGGCGGCCCCGCGCCCCGATCCAGGCTCCCGCCGCGGGCAGTGCCGCCCAGGCCATCTCGTATAGAATGGCGGCACCGAGAAACCAGCCAAAGCCGGTCCCGGTCAAGGGAATCCAGTGAACGGTTCCGGCCGTGTACAGCCCGCTGAAGAGGGCAAGCCACATCCAGGTGGCCAGGAACCCGCGCGCGGGAAGCACGAGGAAGAGGGGGACGAGTCCAAAAAAAATCAGCCAGGGTCCAAAACCGTAGGATTGCGCCACCGCCATGAGTGCCGCGGAAGCAGCCACAGCCCCAACCCGAATCGAGGTGCGGAGCACTGGTTTACCGGTTTCGCGCCACGCGCCGTCGCGCGAGGCCAAGGCCGACCAGTCCGAGACCGCTGAAGATTGTGCTCAGGGTACCCAGTTCCGGGGTAGCCAGCGGGCCCGAAGGAGGCCCCAGGCCACCTCCGCCACCCCCACCACCGCCGGTCCCACCTGTCCCACCGGTGCCGTCCAAACCGAGCAATAAGCTCGGATCGCCGGTATCGGTGGCCGGATCGAAGATCTGTACACCGCCCACCATGTCGCCGTTCAAGTCGGTCCACCAATAATCGTAAGCGTCTGCCGGCAAACCGGGATCTGCATCCTGCCAGCCGATCCAGACCGAGTCTCCATTTTGTATGCCCAGTGGATTGGCGGGGTTAGAGAAGATCAGTTCGGTGCCATCGGGACTCAGAGCGGCATTCTGGAACATTTTGTAGGTGAGGCCCGATCCCAGGGAACCCACCAGGGCGGGGTTCTTCAGCTTCACGTGAAGGCCATAGACCGTCAACCCCGTTCCGTTAGTAAGGTAGGCGCGGGTGAATGCGTGGGCCATACCGGAACTGCAAACGCCAATGGCAAGCAGAGCTGCCAGGCGCCAAATCGCTCTCAGCCAAGCACCCACGGTCTGAACGGACCTCCAATATGATAGAAATCGAACTCGGACGCCAATGTACCAGATGGTACCAATCGCGCTCAATAGAGACTTTCGTTATCAAGGTTTAGTAACCGTACTACTCTGGTATCCTGAAGAGAACGCCTCTTGGAATGTCTGGTGGAAACATTTGAAAGTCGGTTTTGTAAGCCTGGGTTGTCCCAAAAACCTCGTGGACAGTGAAGTGATGATGGGCCAACTGGTGGCCAGGGGCCACGAGTTGACGCCTCATCCGGATCAGGCCGATGTTCTGGTTGTGAACACCTGCAGTTTCATCGACCCTGCCAAGAAAGAGTCCGTCGATACGATCCTGGAAATGGCCGAATACAAGAAAATCGGCCGCGCCAGGAAGCTGATCGTCGCCGGATGCCTGGTGGAGCGCTACCGGGGCGACATCCGCCAGGAGCTGCCGGAAGTCGATGCCCTGGTGGGTACCAACGAGCTCGACCACATCGTAGCTCTGTGCGAGGGCATGGAACCGCCCGCCAACCCGCTCGAGCCTTACCTGTACCACGACCTGACGCCGCGCGTGCTGGCCACCCCGCGGCACTTCGCCTACGTCAAGATCGCCGAAGGCTGCGACCACCCGTGCACGTTCTGCGTGATCCCGCAATACCGGGGCAGCTTTCGCAGCCGGCGCTTCGAGTCGGTGGTGTCGGAGGCGACGCGGCTGTTCGGTCAAGGCGTGCGTGAGCTCAACCTGATCGGGCAGGATACCACCTGCTACGGCGAAGACCTGGGCCTGAAGGACGGCTTGGCGCACCTTCTGGAACGGCTGGCCAAGATCGAAACGCCGCACGAGAAGTGGGTTCGTTTCCTATATGCCTACCCGAATAAGGTGACGCAGAAGCTGCTCGATACAATCGCCGCCTACCCCGCCCTCGTCAAGTACATCGACATGCCGCTGCAGCACGCCAGCGCGCAGGTCCTGAAGCGCATGAAGCGCGGCGCTTCGGGCGATCTCTTCCTGAAGCTGCTGGAACGGATCCGGCGCACCATTCCCGGGGTGGCGATCCGCACCAGCTTCATTGTCGGATTTCCCGGCGAAACGGCCGAGGATTTCGAGGAACTCCGCCAGTTCGTCGAGGCGGCTCGCTTCGACAATATGGGAGTATTCACCTACTCCGACGAGGATACGAGCAAGAGCTATGCGCTCGACGGCAAGGTGGACGGCCGCACGATCCAGAACCGCAAGCGCCGGCTGATGGCCCAACAGCGGAAGATCTCGCGTGCGCGCAACAAAGCTCTGATCGGCCGGGAGACACCGGTGCTGGTCGAAGGCCCGTCGCAGGAGACCGACCTGCTGTGGGAGGCCCGTATGCCGGGCCAGGCTCCGGAAATCGATGGGGTCGTCCTGGTAAACGACTTCGAGGGCTCCGAGCCCCGCCAGGGAGAAATCCGGCGGCTGCGGATCACCGAATCGCACGAGTATGACGTCGTGGGAACGCTTCTTCCTACGACCGAGGCAACGCCGGCATACCGCGCCGCGCCGCTGATCCAGATCGGCCTATGAAGTGTCCCATCTGCAAGAAAGAGACCAAGCGCGGCGATCCGGAGTACCCGTTCTGCAGCGAACGGTGCCGCCTGATCGACCTCGGCAACTGGGCCTCCGAAAAATACGTGATCTCGACGCCCGCAAAGCCGGACACACCGGATGAAGAAGACGACTGACCGCCTCGCCAGGCTGCTCGCGACCTGGTTCGGCTGCGGGCTCTCCCCATTTGCGCCGGGCACTGCGGGCTCCGCGGCGGCGATCTTGATCGCGTTGGCCCTGGCGAGATACGCGGCCTTCCGGCCGTGGGAGTTTCCCGTCGTGGCAGCGGTAGCGTTCCTCCCCGCGGTTTGGGCGGCGGGGACCGCGGCGGAAGCGGCCCGCATCAAAGACCCGGGCTTCGTGGTGATCGACGAGGTCATCGGGCAGTGGATCGCGCTAGGGGGCGCTCGCACGCTCAACTGGAAGAGCTGGCTGCTGGCCTTCCTGCTGTTTCGCCTCTTCGATATCTGGAAGCCGGCGCCGGTCCGGCAGTTGGAGGCGCTGCCCGGCGGCCTGGGCATCAACGCCGACGACGCCATGGCGGGGGTCTATGCCGCACTTGTGTTATGGCTGGCAGGATGGTTCAATCTTTATTAAATATGCCTCTCCGGAAATCTTCCGACTCCAAACCTCAAATCGAGCGAGTCACACCGCCCGCGGCCATCGCCGGCGGCGAACTGCAGATTCGGGGTAAAGGATTTGCGAAGTCGGACCGGCCGCGCGTCACCATCGGGGAAGTCGGCGCGCCCATCATCATTGGGTCGGACTCCTTCGTGATCGCGCGCGTTCCCGAAAACGCGTCGGCCGGCGAGCTGGTGGTCGAGAGCGGCAGTCTGGCCAGCGATTCCTGGGCGTGCGACATCGGCGTCCAGATTGCTGACGGCCTGCACCCCGTGGCGAATCCGGCGGTGGATGCTTTCGGCAACATTTACAGTACATTCAGCGGCTCGCGCGGGCAGAAGGTGCCGGTTGCGGTCTTTAAGATCGATCTGAATTTCAGCGCCAAACCTTTCATCAACGACCTCATGAACGCTACCGGCCTGGCGTTCGACAGCGAGGGTCAACTTCACATTTCCAGCCGCTATGACGGGTTCGTCTACCAGGTGACGCCCAACGGCAACATGTCGGTGTACGTGGAAGGCATGGGAGTCGCCACCGGGCTGGCCTTCGATCCGGATGGAAATCTATACGTCGGAGACCGCAGCGGCACGATCTTCAAGATCAGTCCCAACCGCCAGATCTTCGTGTTTGCGACGCTCGAGCCTTCGATTGCCGCCTACCACCTGTGTTTCGGCCCGGAGAGGTACCTCTACGTGACCGGTCCCACGACGTCGAGCTTCGATTCGGTCTACCGCATCTCGCACGAGGGCCAGGTTGAGATCTTCTATCGCGGGCTGGGACGGCCGCAGGGTATGGCATTCGATGAAGAGGGGCGGTTGTACGTCGCTGCGTCGATCGGCGGACGCAAGGGCGTAGTACGGATCAACGGCGACCGCGCCGCCGAACTGTTCCTTTCCGGGCCCGGGATCGTCGGCCTGGCCTTCACCCCGTCCCGCGCGGTCGTGGTAGCCACCACCAACGCGCTGTACCGCGTGGATGCCGGCATCAAGGGCAGGCCGCTGGTCTGATGGACGCGGAGATCATTGCGGTCGGCTCGGAAATGCTGACTCCGGGCCGTCTCGACACGAACTCGCTGCACCTCACCGCCGAACTGAACAACCTGGGCGTGGAAGTGGTCGCCAAGTGCGTGATCGGCGATGACCGCGAGCGGCTGGCCGCGGCCATCCGGCTGGCCATGTCGCGCTCCGGCATCGTGATTCTCTCCGGCGGCCTGGGACCCACCGAAGACGACGTCACGCGGGACGCGGCGGCGCTGGCGCTCGACCGGAAACTGGTCTACCATCCCGAAATTGCCGAAGCCCTGGAGCAGAGGTTCCTGCGCGCCAATCGCAAGATGGCCGAAGTCAACAAGCGGCAGGCCTTCGTGATCGAGGGCGCCGACATCCTGCCGAACGACCGCGGCACCGCCCCCGGGCAGTGGGCGGAAGAGTCGGGCGCCGTCCTCATGCTGCTGCCCGGACCGCCCCACGAGCTGAAAGCCATGTTTGAGCGGCACTGCCTTCCGCGGCTCGCGCGCATCGTGCCCAGCCAGGTGATTCGCACCGTATTCCTGCGGGTGACCGGAATGTCGGAATCCGACCTCGATACGCTGATCGCGCCGGTCTATAAAAAATACGCCAACCCGGCGACCACCATCCTGGCAGCCAACGGAGATCTCCAGATCCACCTGCGGGCGCGCTGCGCCACCGTCGGGGAAGCGGAGACCCTGCTCGCGGAGGTGGCCGGTCCGATCGAACTGCTCCTTGGAGACCGCGTGTATTCCCATAACGGAGACCCGCTCGAAGCCGTGGTGGGCAATCTTCTGCGCACGAACCATGCGACCGTGGCGGTGGCGGAAAGCTGCACCGGCGGAATGCTCGGCGAACGCTTTACCTCGGTGCCGGGCAGTTCGGACTATTTCGCGGGCGGCTTCATCACCTACACCAAAGCCATGAAGATCGAACTGCTCGGAATACCGCCGGAGACCCTGGAGCAATACGGCGCGGTGAGCCGCGAAACCGCCGCGGCCATGGCAGCGGGCGCACGCCTGCGGGCGCATTCGACGTATGCATTGTCGGTCACCGGAGTTGCCGGCCCGGAGCAGGGTAGCGAGTCAGCGCCGGTCGGAACCGTGTATGTGGGGCTGGCCGACGCCGCCGGAACGCGCACGGTACAGCGCCAGTTCCTGGGCGACCGGCAGCGGATTCGCGTCTTCACCTGCCAGATGGCGCTCGATTTGCTTCGCCGGCGCATCTGCGGAAAAGAGTCGTAGGACGCGCCGCTAGTGTCCGTTCTTCATCTTGTGCGAGACCAGAAAGGCCATCTCGAGCGCCTGCTCATAGTTCAGCCGGGGATCGACTTCCGATTCGTACGCCTTCGCAAGGTCCGCCTCTTTGGTACCGCGCGCTCCGCCGATGCACTCGGTGACGTTTTCGCCGGTTAGCTCCACGTGTACGCCGCCGAGCTTGCCGCCCATGCCGGCGTGAATATCGAAGGCCTGCTCGACCTCGGAACGGATGTCGTCGAACGAGCGCGTTTTGACGCCCGTGGAAGTGGTGCGGGTATTGCCGTGCATCGGGTCGCACACCCAGAGCACCGGGGCTCCCTCGGAGCGGACCGCCTCAATCAGGGGCGGCAGGCACTCGGCGATGCGGGTCGCGCCGAAGCGGTGAATCAGCGTCAGGCGCCCCGGCTCGCGCCGCGGATCGAGCCGGTTGATCCAGCCGGCCACCTGCTCCCGCGTGGTTGCGCAACCCACCTTGACGCCAACCGGGTTCTCGATGCCGCGCAGGTATTCGATGTGCGCGCCCGAGGGGTCGTTGGTGCGCAGACCTGCCCACGGGAAGTGAGTCGTCAGGTTGAAGTAGCCGGGCCGCCGGGGAACGGGCCGGGTCTGCGCGGATTCATATCCGAGGTGCAGGGCTTCGTGGGCGGTAAAGAAGTCGATGCGGTCGCTTTCGCCTGCCCGAACTCCCAGCACGTTCTCCATGAAGCCCAGCGCGTCGGAGATCGTCTGCGCCATGCGATGGTACTCGTCGGCCAGCGGGGAGTGCTCCACCCAGTCGAGGTCGAAGTACTCGGGGTGATGGAGGTCGGCGAACCCGCCCTTGACCAGCGCCCGGACGAAGTTGAGCTTAAGGGCGGCGCGCTCATAGCCGCGGAGCAGAAGCTGGGGGTCGGGAGTGCGAGCGTCGGCCGAAAACTCCGGCCGGTTGATGATGTCGCCGCGGTAGGAGGGCAGGCTCAGTCCGTTGCGTGTTTCCTGGTTCTTGGAGCGGGGCTTGGCGTACTGCCCGGCGAAGCGCCCGATGCGCGTCACCGGCCGCCTGGCGCCTACCACCAGCACCAGGCTCATTTGCAGCAGAACCTTGAGGGCATTGGTGATGCGGGTGGGACGGCAATCCACGAGGCGCTCGGCGCAGTCGCCGCCCTGCAGCACGAAGCGCTCCCCGAGCGCGGCCTCAGCCAGTTGCTCGCGCAGCCGCAGGATCTCCCAACTCGTCACCAGCGGTGGGAGCTGCCGCAACTCCGCCAGGACCGCCTCGAGGGCGGCCGGGTCCGGGTATTCCGGCTGTTGCAAGGCCGTGCAGGCGCGCCACGACTCCGGGCTCCATTTCATCTCAACAGACATGAACCTTCAGGTTAGCAGTGGCGCAAGCCTCCCGGTTGCCCGCGCCACCGCACGGCCGGCAGGATCAGAAGGTCAGCCGGAGTGCCATCTGGATATGGCGCTCGATGTTGTACACGCTGCCGATGGTCCCGAATGCCGAGCTGGTCGGGCTCAGGTTCGGGCCGTTGAAGACCGGGTGATTGAAGCTGTTGAAGAACTCGCACCGGTACTGCAGCGAAAACCGCTCCCGGATGCGCGTATTCTTCACGATCGAGGAGTCGAGGTTGTTCGTCGGCGGCAGCCGGAGGTTCGAGAAGCGGGTCGGGAAGGTGCGGAGGTGATTCGAAAACTGCTGGGAAGAGACACGGTTGAACTGGCTGGTATCGAACACCTGCTCTACCTTGTTGGGATTCCAGTTCAGCGGGCCCCCCAGGTACATCATGTCGCCCCAACTCCCGGCCGGGCCGCCGCTTTCATAGCTGTAAATGCCGTTGATCATCCATCCGCCCACGATGCGGTCCAACACTGCACCGCCGGTGCCGGAAAGCGAGCCAAGAACGGGCTTACCCTTTCCGAACGGCAGCTCATAGCTGAAACTGGTGACGAACCGGTGCGGCCGGTCGATGTCCGCGGGCCGTTTCTCGAGCGGCCCGAAGGTGGCGTTCAGGTAGTTGTCTTTCGCGATTGTCCGGCTGAACTGGTAGTTCGCCAGGATCTGGAAGCCCGCCGAGAAGCGCTTCTCGACACGCGTCTGCAGCGCATGGAAGTAGGATTCGCCGGAGTTATTCGCCTGCATGGTGACACCGGTGAACTGGGGGAACGGTGACACGAGTTGGGTGAACGCCACGGTCGACCCGTTGAGGTTGGTTCCCGGCAGCAGGCCTGCGAATGGGTTGGCTACGTTGCCGGTGTTGCGGTCAACCACCGCCTTGTCCCGCACGAGCAAGGTGCTCAAATACTGCGCCGGAACCCCGTTCATATTGAGGTCGATCGGCATGTGCACGTAATGGTTGCCGGTGTAGCCGATCTCGAACACGGTGCCCCTCCCGATTTGCCGCTGGATGTCGAAGTTCCAACGGATGGAGTACGGGTTCAGCGGATTCGGATTGTAGAAGGTGATGCTCTTCCCGAGGTAGGTGGACACGCCCTGCGATGCTCCGGTCGGCTGATCGATGCCCGCGGGGAACGGATTCGAGAGCGTGACCGCGGGCGTGAGGCCCCCGGTGGTGCCCGAATCGAGAATCGAGGTGTTCTGGCTGAAGCCTGGCTGATTGATCCCGATCGTTCCGATGGCCGCGGCGAAGATCCCGAAGCCGCCTCGAATCACCAGGTTGTGGCCCGCTCCGCCGGGTGTCCACGCGAAACCGAAGCGCGGGCTGAAATAGCCGTACTTCGGGCTGTAGACGGCGTTGCCGTTCTGCCCGGCGAACAAGAGCCCACCCTTTACCGAGAGTTGCGAGGGGGCGCCGGCCACCGGCTTGGCGGCATACGCTGCCTGGACCACCGAGGTGATTCCCGGAAGGTCGGCGCTGGGGTCGAAGCCCGCCACGGAACGGTTGAATCGTTCCGTAGTCCCCAGGTCGGCCTCGAAGCGCAGTCCGAGGTTAAAGGTCAGGTTGGAGCGCGGCCGGAAGTCATCCTGCACGAACACGGCATAGTATTTGGCCTGGTTGGTGCGGAAGGTGTTGATGTCGAAGCCGCCGCCGGTTGGGTAGCCAAGCATGAACGACGCCAGGTCCTGTCCGATCGGCGAGGCCGTCGAATTGTCGAGGGGGCCCCTGGTGTAGTCTTCCCGGAAAATGTACTGGCCGGAGGAATTGCCGTAGCTCGCCGAACTCTCCCGGTATTCCCGAACGTCGGCGCCGAACTTCAGAGTATGGCTTCCGTGGACTTTCGTCAGGGTGCCGAAAAGCTGGAAGCTGTCGAACGGTGTGCGATCGCCCGCGTTGTCGCCCCAGTCGCTGTAGCGGTTCAGGTCCACGATCGGCATGACCAACCGCTGCGAAGCCGACGCGATATAGCTCGGGAAACCGAGTTTGGTGAAGTCGAAACCCGCGCTGGGTTTGTCGTTGGCTTCGGTGAAGCGCGTCCAGTTCAGCCGGATATTCGACACCATCGTTGGGGATATCGTGAACACGTCGTCAAAGGTGCTGCCCCAATTGATGCGGTTCAGCAGGTTCCCGGTCGCGATGTTGTGGTAGTGGTTGTTGCGATCTTCCACGCGGTAGTTGTGCCGGAAGCTGTAAAAGAACTTATGCCGGTCGCTGATGTTGTAGTCCAGGCGGCCCAATTCGCCGTCAAAGACATCGCGACGCACTGAATTGTCGATGTAGTTCTGGTTCCCGTCCGCCTGCCCGGGCTGATTGGGCAGGGGGATGTAGTCCACCAGTCCTTTGGCGATACCGCTGATGCGGCTCGACGGGATCATGTTATTCGGAAAAACGGTCCGCTGCACCCGGCCGTTGCTCTGTTTCACTCCGGTCAGGGGATCGTAGATCGCGTAGTTGGCGCCCACCGAGAGAAGCTGCGAGAAATCGCCGGCCCGTTCGGCCGCGGTGGCGACCGTCTGGGTCTGGGGTTCGGGGAAGGCGTCGTGAATCCCTTCGTAGCCGAAGAAGAAGAAGAGCTTGTCCTTGCCGTTGATCACTTTCGGAATCCAGATCGGCCCGCCGACCGTCAGGCCCCACTGGTTGAAGATGCTCTGCGATTTCTTCTGGCCCGCCTTGTTCGTGAACCATGGGGTAGCGGCCAGCTTGGAAACCTGATTGAACTCGTACAGGCTGCCATGGACCTGGTTCGTTCCCCCTCGCATGACTACGTTTACGGTGCCGCCGCCGGTATGGCCATACGCCGCATCTGCCTGAAACGCTTCGACTTTGATCTCCTGCACGGCATCGGGCGGAGGGTTGTAGGCGACGCGTGAGTTGCGGGTGGTGTCGGGCGATCCGTCGATCAGGAGCTCGTTGCTCTGGTTGGGCGCTCCGCCCATCGAGAAGCCCGAGGGTCCGGCGTTGTCGAACGGCCGGGAGAACTTCGGATCGGAGTTCGGCGTCACGCCGAACGAAAGCTGCGCCAGTACCAGGGGCGCGCGCCCGTTGATCGGCAGGTTCTCGATCGAGCGTGTGTTGATGACCTGCCCGGTGGACGCGGTGGCGGTCTCCAGCATCGAGGATTCGGCGGAGACCGTCACCGATTGATCGACGGTGCCGACCTCCAGTTGGATGTCAATCTGCTCGCGCTCATTCGTCGAGATGCGAACATTGTTGTTTATGTAGTGTTTGAAGCCGGGTGCCTCGGCGGAAACAGCGTACGGACCCGGCGGCAGAAAGGGCAGAACGTAGGTGCCGTCGGCACTACTCTGGGTTTGGAACTTTGCCCCGGTTTCGGTCTCGGTGGCGAGGATCTTGGCGCCTGGAATGACCGCCTGCTGCTGGTCCATGACGCGGCCGCTCAAGCTGCCGCGAAACTCTTGGCCAAATCCGGTAAATGAAAGAATTGAAACGGCGTACAACACTACTACCAGGTTGCGACGTAGCATTCGTGAATCACCTCGTTACAACGTAAAAAACCGATCCCCTAAATAACTTTGGGGCTAGTATACCCTGGCGTTAGCGGAAAATAAAGGGATATTCGCAGTGTTTAACGTTCGTGCCGCCCCGGCCAACCCTGGATCTCCGGCAGCCGCTTCTGCAAAAAACAATTTGCAGAGGGAATGTTTTCTGATATGCTGTAATCGCTCTGGCACTCAAGTCACCGCGCAAGAAGACAATGGAAACAGCCACTGAAAGCCTTCTGACTCGCGATGAAATGGAACGCAGGCGCCTGATGGCCGCTCAGGACCTGCAAGGGGGGTCGACTCAGTCGCAGGTCGCCCGGAAATTTGGCGTGAGCCGCACCACCGCGTCGCGCTGGCACCGGGCACTGTCCGGGAAGGGCGTCGAGGCCCTGCGCAAGCGGCGGGCACCGGGCCGCCCCAGCCGCCTGACGGGAGATCAACTGCAAGGGCTGACCGAACTCTACCAGGCTGGGCCGCGCACCGCCGGCTTCGACACCGACCGGTGGACCACGGTGCGCTTCGCCGAAGCGATTTTCGCGCGTTTCGGCGTGCGGTACGACCCGGACCACGTGGGCCGCATCATGCACCGCGCCGGTCTGCGCGAGCGCCGTAAGCGCCGCAAGCCGGACGTTCTCCAGCCGGTTGCTCTGAGCGATGTGATCTCCGGAGCCGCCTAACCCTCGCGGTATTCTCCGAACACATCACGAAGGCAGTCGGAAATCTCGCCGACCGTCGCGTACGCCTCGGCTGCTCGCAAGATCTCCGGCATCAGGTTGGCCGAGCCCCGCGCAGCCTCCTCCAACGCGGCAAGCGCGTTTTCGACCGCCGTGGCGCTGCGGCTCGCGCGGACCTGGCGCACTTTCTCTATTTGTGACCGTTCCACCGCCGGGTCCAAGCGGAAGACCGGAATCCCGCCCTCTTCATCCTGCTCGAACCGGTTCACCCCCACCACGATCCGTTCGCCGGATTCCACGGCTCGCTGATACTCGTAGGCGGCGTTCTGGATCTCGCGCTGGATGTATCCGGTCTCAATGGCGCGCAGGGTACCGCCCATTTCGTCGATGCGCTTCAGATAATCGAGCACGTCGCGCTCGATGGAGTCGGTAAGGGCTTCGATGGCTTCGCTGCCGCCCACCGGGTCGGCGGTGCTGGCGACACCCGTTTCGTAGGCAATAATCTGCTGGGTTCGCAAGGCCAGGCGCGCCGATTCCTCGGTGGGCAGACCGAGCGCCTCGTCTCGCGAATTCGTGTGCAGGGACTGCGCGCCTCCCAGCACCGCCGCCAGCGCCTCGATGGCGGTGCGGACCAGGTTCACGTCCGGCTGCCGGGCGGTCAGCGTGGATCCGGCGGTCTGCACGTGAAACCGCAGCATCATGGAACGCGGGTCGGCCGCCCCGAAGCGGCCGCGCATGAGGTTGGCATAGATGCGCCGCGCGGCCCGGAATTTCGCGATCTCCTCGAGAAAATCGCTGTGCGCGTTGAAGAAGAACGAAAGACGCGGCGCGAAGGAGTCGACCGCCAGCCCGGCCTGAATCGCTGCATCAATGTAGGCGATGGCGTCTGCGAAGGTGAACGCCAGTTCCTGAACCGCCGTGGAACCCGCCTCGCGGATGTGATACCCGCTGATCGAAATGGTATTCCACTCGGGAAGCTCACGCCCGGCCCACGCAAAGATGTCGGTGATGATCCGCATGGCCGGACGCGGCGGGTAGATATAAGTGCCGCGGGCGATGTACTCCTTCAGAATGTCGTTTTGAATGGTGCCGGAGAGCTTTCGCGGGCCGGCCCCCTGCCTTCGCGCCGCAAGCACGTAATACGCCAGCAGGATGGCGGCCGTGGAGTTGATGGTCATCGAGGTGGAAACCCGTTCCAGCGGAATGCCCTGGAACAGCGTTTCCATGTCGCTCAGGGAAGAGATCGCGACGCCCACCCTGCCGACCTCGCCGGACGCCATGGGGTGGTCGGGATCGAGTCCCATCTGCGTAGGCAGATCGAAGGCCACCGAGAGGCCGGTGGTACCTTGCGCCAGCAGATACTGGTACCGCCGGTTGGTCTCTTCGGCCGTGCCGAACCCGGCGTATTGCCGCATCGTCCAGAGGCGGCTGCGATACATCTCCGGATATATGCCTCGGGTAAACGGGAATTCACCCGGCATTCCCAGCCTGTCGTTCATGATCTGGAGATCTTGCGGGCGCGTAAGAACGAGGTGATTCCGAACCACAGCATCAGCGCCGTACAGAACGCCGCAATCAGCAGCCGCTCGCTTTCCCCATCCATCGCGTAACGCACCGCCTTGAACCCGAAGATCACTCCGAAGCACAAGAAAATAAAACCGATGACTTCATTCCAGAGAGTCCGGGCCGGTTTCACGACGGCGGGTACTACGTGCCGGGCAAACTCCCGCCCGTGTCTGGCATACTTCTGTCCCTGCCGCAGCGCAACACGCTTCCACACGCAACCATCGTACCAAAAGGGCGCGCAGGCGCGGCTCGCGCCGTCATGCAAGGCCGCCAAATTGCCGATAGTCCAGGTGGTTGCTGCTTGTGAACTATGGACGGGTCCACTACAATCGGAACGGGTGGATGCAGACCCACAGTGGAACGCCGGTAGTTCCCGGCGCATCCACTAGTTAAGGGAGTATTCTGTGGAAGAACCATTGAAGCACCTCATGCAGGAACTGGGAAACGCGATCAACGATTCCCTTTCCGAGTCCGACCGGATCGCGGAAGCGATCGGCGAAATCAAGCGTGCCGGCTATGATGTCTTCCTGGTTTTGGAAGCGACGATCGGCTTCAACCGGAGGGACGAAAATGCGGAGGAAGAAGAGGAGCCGACCGAAGTAACGGAGGAGCAACCGAAACGGACGTTCGAGGCTGCGGGCAAAATCAAGTTCACCTCACAGGACCACCGGTTTCTGCGCGCCCTGAAGATCGCAGTAGACGAAGAGAACCGCTGACCCCATGGAGCCTCAGCCCATCACAGTCCGGTAAACCTCCCAGGTCGCGCCAACGGCCTTTTCCCAGGTAAAGAGCCGGGCGCGTTCGGCGCCGCGTCGCGCCAGATCCTCTCTCAGCGCGGAATTCCGAGTCAGCTCGCGGAGCGCCTCCGACAAGGCTTCCCCATCGTCCGGATCCACCAGCAGCGCAGCATCGCCCGCCACCTCCGGCAAGGCGGAGCGATTGGACGTCAGGACCGGCACGCCCGCAGCCATGGCTTCAAGTAGCGGCATGCCGAAGCCTTCGTCCAGCGAAGGAAAAGCAAAGACCATGGCGGCGGCATACCACTCCGCAAGGGCGGCGGGGGTGACGTAGCCGGTCACCTGGACGCGGTCGCGCGCCGGGCTGTTGCGGATGCGGTCGAGGATCTCGGCCGACCCGTACCCTTGCGATCCGGCCAGCACCAGCGTCCATTCCGGATCCACGGTTTCGAAGGCGTCCACCAGCCGCGCGATGTTCTTACGCTTCTGAATGGCTCCCACACTCAGAATCACCGGCCGGCGGTCCCGCGCCGGACGCGGCAGAACGCGGGTGCCGTGGTGGACGACGTGCACCTTCGATTCCGGAACTTTCAGAAGAGAGACCACCTGCGACCGGGTGAACTCCGAGACCGTGATGATCGCGTCGGCGCGAGCGGCGGCGGCATGCGCCTGCACCGTGAATCGCGCGCGGAACTCGGCTGTGGAATACTCTCCGGTCATCACGAACAAGTCGTGAAAGGTCGCGATCGCGCGGCGAAGCGGCACATCCGGCAGGCGCTGGTTGAGGCCGTGAAACAGATCCGCCCGGCGAGGCGCGAAAGGCCCCGCCAGGAGTCGCCGGCGGGCATTCGGCGGCAGGTCCAGGCCGCGCGCCCGCAGGTAGCGGTGCGCCCGGTAGTAAAAATCGAAGGGGGTTTCAGGATGGGCCCGGGCCAGCCCGGCGAGAATCTCCCGGGAATAGAGGCCGACGCCCGAGATTTCGTCGCCGATGCTGTAGGTTGCGTCCAGCGCGATCGTCACTCGATACCATATTCCTTCATTCGGCGATACAGCGTGGTCCGGCTCATCTTGAGCAGTTCGGCTGCCCGCGCGCGCTCCCCGCGGGTGGCTTCGAGCGCGGCCGTGATCGCGCGGATCTCGCTCTCCCGGATCGAGATCACCGGAGACGGCGGCGCCAGGTAGACGTCCGGCAGATCCGATCCGCTCCCGACCGCTTCGGAAAGCATCTCCAGACCGCTCCGCTGCTGGTGGTTCTGCAATCCCGACGGCAGGTCGGCGAAGCTCAGGACACCCTCGGAATGCATCGCCGCCATGCGCTCGACGCAGTGTTTCAACTCGCGGACGTTGCCCGGCCAGTCGTAGGAGGTCAACAGGTCGACGATTTCCCGGCTGGGATGGAACGGCTCCAGCCCGGCGGCCTCTCCCTGCTGAAGAAAGTGTTCGATGAGCAGGGGAATGTCTTCCCGGCGGTCGCGGAGCGGAGGCAGGTGGATCACGAAGACGTTGAGGCGGTAGAACAGGTCGAGCCGGAAGCGGCCTGCCGCCACTTCGGACTTGACGTCCCGGTGGGTGGCGGCGATGACCCGCAGGTCGACCTTCCGCCAGTCCGTGGCGCCCACCGGCCGCACCTCCTTCTCCTGAATCAGGCGCAGCAACTTGACCTGCATTTCAAGCGGAAGATCGCCGATTTCGTCAAAAAAGGCCGTGCCGCCGCTGGCCAGCTCCACCAGGCCCTTTTTGTTATCCACCGCTCCGCTGAAAGCGCCCTTCACGTGCCCGAACAGCTCGCTTTCCATGAGCGTGCCCACCAGCGAGCCGCAGTCGATGGGAACGAAGCGGTTGCGGGGGCTGGCGTTATGGATGGCTCGCGCCACCACCTCTTTGCCCGTGCCGCTCTCGCCGAGCAGCAGCACCGGGAGGCGGTTGCGCGAGGCTTTCTCGATCAGGCGCCGCACGGAAGCGATCGGCGCCGACTCGCCCACCAGGCCATGGGCACACTCTTGCGCAGGCCGTGTATTCATTTTGCCTATTCGGAATCTAGTCGGAGAACGAAGGCGTTTTTCTCACCGGATTCCTGGCGGATTCGCGTGGCCAACGCATCGGCGCCACCTTCGGTGGCTTCCGACCCGACCAGGACCCGCCAAAGAGGCGGGGTGCCCTCGCGAAGCACCAGCCGCGCCGTGCCGTAGAGCGACTCCATGCGGGAGCGCACGCTTTCAGCGGTCTTCGGGTCGCGGAAAGCTCCCACCTGC
The DNA here is from genome assembly GCA_963778675.1 of Bryobacterales bacterium. GTDB lineage: Bacteria > Acidobacteriota > Terriglobia > Bryobacterales > Bryobacteraceae > CAWCDJ01. The sequence goes on along the minus strand of CAVZVI010000010.1, from coordinate 388,979 downwards.
ACCGCAAAGACGCCAGGAGCCACCGAGGCCGGAGCGCGGATGACCTCGATGCGCACGGGCGCGGTGCCAGGGCCGATCATATCGATAGCGCGGGCCGCGGCGTGTGACAGGTCGATGATGCGGTTCGCCAGGAACGGACCGCGGTCGATGATGCGGACCTCCACATCCTTGCCATTGTTGAGGTTCTCTACCCGGACCCAGGTGTCGAACGGGAGCGTGCGGTGCGCCGCCACCATCTTCTCCATGTCGTAAATCTCGCCGTCTGCCGCCCGGCGTCCATGGTAGGGATGCCCGTACCAACTGGCAACCCCGGTTTCTGTCGCTCCCACCCGTGCCGGCACAGGAGCCACCGGCGCGGTCACGCGCGTTCGCTTCTTGTGCGCGCAGCCCGACAGAAGCGCCAGCAGGAGGGCCAATGCGAAGACATTTCGCATGCAATTGTATCGATTATCCCACGCCTCCCGAGACCGGCAAAACCTTCGTAAAGTTATCTCCCTATGCTGCCGATATGCCTGTCATGCCGGAACGCCGCTCGGAAGTGCGCATGATGTGCGCCGATATGCTGGATGTTTTCTGGAAGGACGGAACGGGGAGGAAGCGGCAGGCGGTCGGCTTGCTGGAGGACATCTCGAAGTCCGGCGCGTGTCTGCAGATGGAGGCGCCGCTACCACTCGGGGCGCAGATCGGATGGAAGTCCAGCAGGCAGGAGTTCACCGGCCACGTGCGGTACTGCTCCTACCGGGAGATCGGCTACTTCGTGGGCGTGGAGTTCGACTTCCGTTCGCGCTGGTCGAAACGGACCTATCGCCCCCGGCACCTGCTTGATCTGCAAACTCTGATGGCGGGCGCGAAGAAGGCCGGGTAGGTGCTGGGCCGCCAGCATCAAAGCGGCTATTTCGAGGCGGTTGCTTCTTCGGCCGGTGTCCGCGCGGTCCAGGCGGCGTTCAGGAAGTCGCGGTTCATGCGGGCGATGGTCTCGAGCTTGATGCCCTTCGGGCAGACCGCTTCGCACTCTCCGATGTTCGTACAGCTTCCGAAGCCTTCATGCCCGGCCTGGGCCACCATGGCGCGCACCCGCTGGCGCCGCTCGGGCTGTCCCTGCGGGAGCAGGCCGAGATGGGCGATCTTGGCGCCCATGAATAACGAAGCTGACGCATTCGGACACATCGCCACACAGGCGCCGCAGCCGATGCACGCGGCCGCATCCATGGATTGGTCAGCGTCCTCTTTGGGCACCAGGATGGCGTTCCCGTCGGGGGCGCTGCCGGTGGCAACCGAAATGAAACCGCCGGCGGCGATCAGACGGTCGAAGGCGCTGCGGTTCACCACCAGGTCTTTCACGACCGGGAAGGCGGCCGCCCGCCAGGGCTCCAGGTAAAGCTCGTCGCCGTCTTTGAAGTGCCGCATGTGAAGCTGGCACAGCGTGGTGCCGGGGAGCGGCCCGTGCGCCATGCCGTTCACCATGCAGCCGCACATGCCGCAAATGCCCTCGCGGCAGTCGTGGTCGAAGGCCACCGGCTCTTCGTTCTTCGCAATCAGGTCCTCGTTCAGGACGTCGAGCATCTCCAGGAAGGACATGTGCTCGCTGACGTTGGGGACCTCGTACCGCACCATGCGGCCCTTCTCGCCGGCGTTCCGCTGACGCCAGATGTGGAGAGTGATTCGCATTACTTATAGCTCCGTTGCGCCGGGTGGACGTACTCGAAATCGAGGGGCTCCTTGTGCAGAGCGGGGGAATTGTCCACTCCGCGGAACTCCCAGGCCGCCGTGTACATATAGTGCTCGTCGTCGCGGAGCGCTTCGCCCTCCGCGGTTTGATACTCTTCGCGGAAATGACCGCCGCAGGATTCGTTGCGTTCGAGAGCGTCGAGGCACATCAGCTCGGAGAGCTCGAAGAAATCGGCCACGCGGCCGGCCTTTTCGAGCGTCTGGTTCAGCTCTTCGCCGGATCCCAGCACCTTGACGTCGCTCCAGAAGGCTGCCCGCATCCGGGGAATCTGCTCCAGGGCAAACTTCAGCCCCTCGGCCGTGCGCGACATGCCGCAATAGTCCCACATCAGCTTGCCCAGTTCGCGGTGGAAAGAGTCCACCGAGCGCGAACCTTTGACTTCGAGCAGGCGCCGCGTCACGCACGTGACCTGGCTTTCGGCCTCCTGCGCGGCCGGGTGCGACGCATCCACCTTCTCGAATTTGTTGGTCGCCAGGTAATCGCCGATGGTGTTCGGCAGGACGAAGTAGCCGTCCGCCAGGCCCTGCATCAGGGCGCTGGCGCCCAGGCGGTTGGCGCCGTGATCGGAGAAGTTCGCCTCCCCGATGACGTACAGTCCCGGGATGGTGCGACATCAGGTTGTAATCCACCCACAGGCCGCCCATGGTGTAGTGGATGGCCGGGTAGATGCGCATCGGCACCTGGTAAGGGTCCTCGCCGGTGATGCGCTCGTACATCTCGAACAGGTTTCCGTAGCGCTCCTCGATGACATGCTTGCCGAGCCGCTGGATGGCGTCGCGGAAATCGAGGTAAACCGCCAGTCCGCTTTCGCCCACGCCCCGGCCCTCGTCGCACACCATTTTGGCGTTGCGGGAAGCTACGTCGCGCGGCACCAGGTTGCCGAAACTCGGGTAGCGCCGCTCCAGGTAGTAATCGCGCTCCGCCTCCGGGATCTGGTTGGGAGGCCGCTTGTCGCCCTTCTTGAGCGGCACCCACACGCGGCCGTCATTGCGCAGCGACTCGCTCATGAGGGTGAGCTTCGACTGATAGTCGCCCGAGACCGGAATGCAGGTGGGATGAATCTGGGTGAAGCAGGGGTTGGCGAACAGCGCGCCGCGCTTATGGGCGCGCCAGATAGCGGTGGCGTTGGAACCCTTGGCGTTGGTGGAGAGGTAGTAGACGTTGCCGTAACCGCCCGTGCCCAGCACCACGGCGTCGCCGAAGTGCGACTCGACCTTGCCCGGTGATCAGGTTGCGGGTGACGATGCCGCGGGCGCGGCCGTCGACCACGATCAGGTCGAGCATCTCGGTGCGCGGGTACATCTCCACCTGGCCGCTGCCGATCTGCCGTTCGAGCGCCTGGTAGGCGCCGAGGAGGAGTTGCTGGCCCGTCTGGCCGCGCGCGTAGAAGGTTCGCGAAACCTGCGCCCCGCCGAACGAGCGGTTATCCAGGTAACCGGAATACTCGCGGGCGAACGGCACGCCCTGGGCCACGCACTGGTCGATGATGTTGAGGCTGACCTGCGCCAGGCGATAGACGTTCGATTCGCGCGACCGGAAATCGCCGCCCTTCACCGTGTCGTAGAACAGCCGGTACACGCTGTCGCCGTCATTGTGATAGTTCTTGGCCGCGTTGATGCCGCCCTGGGCCGCGATGCTGTGCGCGCGGCGCGGCGAATCCTGGAAGCAGAAGCACTTGACCTTGTAGCCCAGCTCGGCCAGGGTGGCTGCCGCAGACCCGCCCGCGAGGCCCGAGCCCACAATCAGGATGGTGTGTTTGCGCTTGTTGGCCGGGTTGACCAGCTTCAAATTAAACTTCTGCCGCTCCCATCGCGTTTCGATCGGGCCGGCAGGTGCTTTCGAATCGAGTTGCATGCGCGCCTATCCTCAATATTTCAACAGCCCGGTCATCACCGCGATCGGGATCGAACAGTTGCCGATAGCGATCAGGATGGCCACAATCGCCGCGCCCCGTTTGAGCATCGGCGTGTAGCGGGGATGGCTCAGGCCCATCGACTGGAACATGCTCCACACGCCGTGATAGAGGTGCATGCACAACAGGATCATGGCGAAGATGTAGAAACCGGAAATCGCGTAGTTCTGGAAACCGTGGATCACGTTGTACCGCACGTCCGGAAGGTTCGGCCCCAGTTCGCGCAGCGGGACGACCGCGCCGGCCGTCAGGTGCAGGACGTGGAAGATGACGAACGCGGCGATGATCGGCCCGCTCCAGATCATGGTGCGGGCGGCGTACGACGTCGGCACGTCGGCCTTCTTGTAGTAGCGGACGGGACGCGCCTGCCGGTTCTGGTTCCACAACTGCACCGACGCAGTGATGTGCAGGATCACGGCCGCGAGGAGGATCGTCCGCGCGCCCCACAACAGGCCCGCGTTCGCCGGATTGTGCAGAAATGCGGCGTAGCGGTTGATCTGCTCCGGATCGGAAGAATAGATCTGCAGATTGCCGAGCAGGTGGGCGATGACATAGCCGACGAGCATTACGCCCGTCACAGCCATGACCGCCTTCTTCCCGATCGGCGCTTCATAGAAACGGACAGCCCGATGAATCGGGTTGATCGCGATAGCGCTCATGCTGATTTCCTGTGGGCGAACAGACGTCGCCGGAGTTGCGGGGCTGAATCTTCCAAACTTTCAGTATATAACCGCCGGCCCTGCAGGCGCGCGAACCGCTTCAGAACCGGTAGTCCGGCGGCTTGATGCCCTTCAAGCGCAGGTAGACTTCCGCCTGCCCGCGGTGATGCGCGGTGTGGGTGAAATACGACCATAGCCACTCGTAACCCGTCATCTTGCGCGTGGTCCCGACCACCGCGTCGAACTTCTCGGGCGTCATGGATGCCACTGCCTGGTTGCAAAACTCGAACGTCTGGTTGAGGAAACGGATGGCCATCTCCTTATTCACGTCCGCCTGCTCCTCTTTCACCGATTTCGCGACATCCTCTGGCACGGCCGGCCGCTTCATCCCGCTGGCGAGCGAGCAGGCGTTCAGGTTCGCTCCGGCGACCTGGAGCATGAGCTGTCCGAAACTCAACTCGGCGGGAACGGGTTTAAAGCCGTAACTGTCGGCGGGCATGGCTTCGGCGACCGCCAGGGTGAATTCGGCGGTGGTCTTCCAATGCGTCACCAGGCTGTCTTTCAGGGTGGTCTGCGCACAGGCCGGCAGGGCCAGCGCGGTGAGCGCGATCAGCATCTTGTTTTTCATGAATTGCCTCGGGTTCTCATTGAACCGCACCTCGGCCGCGGAGAGCAACTCCGGCATGCCGCGGCTAGATCTTCGGAATCTCGCTCATGATGGCGAGCAGGTTGCGATCCGGATCGCGGAGGAACGCCATCCACAGGTCGTGATCGGGCATGCGTGCTACCAGGTGGGCCTCCTGCTCGAAGACGACGCCTCGTGCTGCCAGGGCTTGCGAGGCCGCCTGGATATCCGGCACTTTGAAGTAGAGGATCGAGCTGTAGGACTCGCCGGGCTTTTCGGAGCCGCTCAGCATCAGGCGGACGCCGGCGCAGTCGAAGAAGCCGAGGTTGCCGGCCTGAAACAGAAGCTTCATGCCGAGTGCATCGCGATAGAAAGCGATCGCGCGATTCACGTCCGTTACGGTAATGCCGATCTGCCCGAGGGCGGAGAGCCCGAAGGCGGCGGCCGAAGCACCCGCGGATTCCATATCTCCCCTCCGGACTACATGATACCCGATGGGGGGCGCTTCTTCGCGGTGAAGGCAAGGTGCCGGAGCAGAAAGGTGCAGGCCGCCTCGCAGTCGGTATCCCGGTCCGGCCAGCGCGCCGCTTCCATCACGCTTTCGTAGACTTCCCTGCGTTCCTGCTCCAGGGCCGACCATCCCGGGACCCACGCTTCGGCCGTGCCTGGCGTCCACTCGGTGATGCCGGTTGAGGCTGCCATGATTACCTCCAGAACGCCTCATCGGACAGGCCGTCGGATTCCTTAATGTCGCGCTCGAGTTCCGCCGATAAGAGCTAACGGAGTCCCCATGATCCGCCTCACCCGGCTCAATCGTGTGACCTTGGTGCTCAATTCCGATCTGATTGAGCATATCGAGGCCACCCCAGATACGGTAGTCACCTTAACCACCGGACAGATCGTGCGAGTCCTCGAAACCGCCGATGAGGTCATCGACCGGATTGTGGAGTTTCGCCGGAGGATCCACGGCCCGGACGGGTGTCCGTCCCGAAGCGCCCCGGTTGAGCCGGACTAGACCGCATGGCCGAAGCCACAGAGCCGAAGAAGACCGCACCGGACAAGAAGGCGCCGCCGACGCGCTCAGGTACCAGGCCGGATCTGGCCACGCTGGCGGGCATCGCCATTGCGATGGCCGGCATTCTGGGCGGCCTGCTGCTCGAAGACGGCAAGATTCAGGATGTGGCGCAGGCCACCGCCGCGATGATCGTGATGGGCGGCACTTTCGGAGCGGTGCTGGTGACGACCCCGATGGCTATCGTTATGCGAGCCGTCTCCGGCCTGCGTTATGTCTTCCTCGAGCGGGCGGTTTCCACCAGCGAGACCATCGAGACGCTGATCCGGTTTGCCACCAAGGCGCGCAAGAGCGGCATCGTGAGCCTGGAGGACGAAGCCCAGGCGCTGCCGGATCCCTTCCTACGCAAGGCCCTGGGGCTGGCGGTGGACGGGACCGACCTCGACGTGCTGCGCAAGATCATGGAGATCGATATCCATCTTTCCGAGCAGGCCGCGGAAGAAGAGGCCAAAGTGTGGGAGGCGGCCGGCGGTTATGCGCCCACCATCGGGATCATCGGCGCGGTCATGGGCCTGATTCAGGTCATGAAACACCTGGAGGACATCAAAGCCGTGGGGCACGGCATTGCCGTGGCGTTCGTCGCGACCGTTTACGGGGTCGGCAGTGCCAACATTTTCTTCCTGCCGGCGGCAAACAAGCTGCGCTGCCCGGATGCACCGGGCGTCCCGCATCATGGATATGACGCTCGAAGGCGTGCTTGGCATTGCCGAAGGCCTTAACCCGACCCTGATCCGGCTTAAGATCGAAGCCTTCAACGATGAGCCCGTCAGGCCGGTGAAGGCTCCCAAGCCAAAGCAGAGGCCTGCGCCGGCGCCGCAGGCGGCTCCTGCTCCTTCGGTGGAAGGTTAGGGGGACGGGATGCGCCGCAAGCACTCCGCGAGCCACGAGAATCACGAGCGCTGGCTGGTATCGTACGCGGATTTCATCACTTTGCTATTTGCGTTCTTCGTAGTGATGTTCGCCTCCAGCCAAAGCGACAAGAACAAAGCCAAGGAGGTCTCCGACTCGGTGCGCGACGCGCTCGAGCACGGGCAGTTCAGTAATGCCATCTCGACCGTGCTGGGGCGGGGCAAACACGAGCCTGCAGGCCCATTGCCGGACGCCGTGGAGGTGGATCGCTCACGGCCGCCGGGGCGAACCAATCCCACCCGGCGGACCTGGCTAAGTCGCTTCAGTCCCTGCAAGCCGGCCTCGCCGCGGAGTTGCGGGCCTCCAAGATCAGTCTGCGCCTGGAAGGCCGGGGTTTGATCGTGAGCCTGCGGGAGTCGGCGTTCTTCGCGTCGGGGGACGATACGGTGGCGGCGGGGAGCCTGCCGATTCTAGCGAAAGTGGCGGCGGTGGTGCGGGGGCTGCCGAACCAGGTGCGGCTGGAAGGCTATACCGATTCCGTCCCCATCCACAACTCGCGCTTCCGCAGCAACTGGGACCTGTCCGCGGCGCGCGCCATCGCGGTGATGGAAGTGCTGCGGGACCGGTTCCAGATTCCGGTCTGGCGGCTCGCGATCGCGGGTTACGGTGAGAACGCTCCCGTCGACACCAACGACACCGAAGAAGGCCGCGCGCACAACCGCCGGGTCGACCTCGTAGTGCTTTCGGCGGAAGGGGAGAAGGCCGAGCCGCAGCCGGCTCCGCACTAGAGATCAGGGCCGCCCGGCGGAATTCCCGGAATAAGCCCGTGCAACCCGGCAGTCGGCTCGACGCCGGGCAATCTCTTCGACGGCATGAGCCCGCGCCATGAGGGCGGCTACCTTGGTCCATTCGACCAATTGAGCCGTTTCTTCCAGCACCTGTTCCGGTAAGTCTCCGAGGCGCGCCTGTTCGGCAAGACATGCGGCGTACTCGTCCCACAACCGGTGTGCCCGGGTGAATTCGCCGGACGCCACTCGATCCCGGATTGCCGCCAATTGGGTATTCATGCTCTTCACTTGTATTGCTGGTCCGCCGTCTGCATCGCCTGGAACATGCTGGTGATGTAACTGTACTGCTGCTCCATCGAGGAGATTAGCGCGTCGGCCGAGGCCATCTGATTCTCGAGGCGCAACTGGAGATCATCCACCTGAGCCTGTTTGTCCGCAATGGTCTGATCGAGGCCGGCGATCTGCGAGCTCAGGTCCGACTGCGCAGTCTTGATGAGGCCGCTGGTTGGATCCTCCAGGCTGTTGAGCGCATCCGTGGCTGCCTTCAGAAATCCGCCCCCGGTAGCGGAGCCGAAAAATGACGTGACGCCGCTGGGGTTTGTCAGGTCTGCGGCAACCAGAGTGAATTCGTTAAACGTGATTTTCCCGTCCGCACCCAGGTCCATCCCGAGGTCGGCCAACCCTCCCACGCCGCCCGCCGACGCAACGTAGGTGGCAATCCCGCTCAACGTCCGGGAGACCTGGTTGATGGAAGGCTGTCCCTGCAGAGATCCGCCACCTTGGCCGCGCTGCAAATCCAATTCGTCTACGGCGGCGTTGTACGCCGCGGCGAATGCGGAGAGCGCGTCGCTTAGCGCCGAGGTCGGCCGGGTTACGGTGATATCCACGGGCGTGTCGCTGCTCGAGAGCAGGGTCACGTTCAGCCCGGTGGCGATGTTTACCGTCCGCGAGTCGCTCTGCACGACGTTTCCGGAATTGTTGACTACATATTGCGCGGGCTTTCCTTGCGCCTGCGCGGATTGCAGACTGACGCCGCCATCTTTGAGATCGACCGGGGTGTCCGCCAGCTTCGCTCCCTGAAGGGAGATCCGATAGTCCGGCGCAGTGGACGAACCGACATTGACGACCGTCGCTCGGACCAGGCTTCCATAGGTGGCGTTAATTGCGGAGGCCACACTGGCCGCACTGTTATCGGCGGGCGTGAACGTGTAATGATCGTTGCCGACCCACAACTCATATTGGTGGGCTGCCCCCTGGGCAACTGTCCAGGAAGAGGTACTGATACTCGTGGGGTACGCACCGACATCGTTCACCTGGATGGAGTAGTTGCCCTCGACAGCGCCGGTCGAAACCGCCGCCGATACCACAGAGTCGTCAGAAACTCCGGCCTGGAACGACGCGCCGTCGAGTGCCTGGGAGATGTCCTGAACGGCAGTCTGGACTGCAGAGAACTTGCTGTCGATGGTCTTCCATTCGTTCGCCTGGGCAGTGAGGGTGGTCTGGTCGGCGGTCAGCAGATTGATGGGCAGGGATGCGATGGAGACGGCGCGCGTGATCACATTCTGAAGATCCTGTGAATAGGCGCTGCTGCCGGTGAAGAGGCTGCTGCTTGTAGTCCCCATAATTGCTCCCGGGCCGAATCAGACAGATCGTCCGTTCCGGCCCCGAGGTTTAGTGCCGGAGGACCGGCCGAAAGGCCGATCCTCCGGGTTAGGTTTTAGGTTTAGCCCCTCAGCAGTGCAAGCACCGCCTGGGGCGCGGAATTGGCCTGGGCCATCGCAGCGATCGAAGCCTGCTGCAAAACCTGGGCCTTGGTGAGGTTGGCCGCTTCGGAAGCCACGTCCGCGTCGCGGATCTGGGCTTGCGCCGAAGAAAAGTTGCTGATCTGGGATTGAGCCAGGCCGATGGCGTAGTTCAACTGGTTCTGTCCTTTACCGACAGCCGCTTGGGCCGAGCCGAGGCGCCCGACGGCCGCGCCAAGGGCGACCACCGCCTGTTGCGCGCCTGCCTTGGTGCTGATGTCGATGGCGCCGCTCGAGGAAGAGTCGATCGTCATTCCCTGCTTCGTGGTAGCGCCTGCCGTCCCATCGAACAGGCCGACCGGAACGGTGTCGGTGCTGTTCGTAGAGGTGCCCACGCCCACCGAGAAGTTGTCGTTCGAGCTGATGAACCGGATTCCTTCCGCCGTTCCGGCAGCATTCGTCTCCTTCACCGCCACGATCTTCTTCAGTGTGGCATCTCCGCTCGCCTGGATCTCATGGTTGATCTCGGCCACGGCGCTGTCGACGTCCCCCGCATTGCTCGCATTCAGCGTTACGGAGACGGAATGACTGGTGCCGTCGGCGTCTTTTGCGCTGAAGTTCAGGACCTGCTGGTCCGCGCTGCCGCCGGTCGCTCCGGCGTTCTTCAGGCCACTGAAGCTGAATACATCATTGGTTGACCCAAGGCCGGTCTGCGATGCGCCGTTCGAGGCGATCATCGCGGCGGTATCGGTGGCGGAGAAGGTGGCATTGGACGACGCCGAGGTCGTGCCGATCCCGAGCTGAAGAGTCCCGGTCTGGTTCTCCACCATCATGCGGAAGTTCACGCCGCTACCGCTGCTGGTGATCGAGGAAAGGTCGTTGGCGACCGTGATTCCGGCGGCGTGCAGTTCCTGGTTATTGTCGATCGCTGCCTGGAAATTGGCGGCTGTACCGGCGGCCGTGCCATCCGACGCGAAGCTGACCAGGATCTTGTCCCCGCCGTTGATCGAAAACGCAACGGTCGCGGTGTCCCCGCTCGACCCTGCGCTGAGCGTCGCGGCGGTGCCGGTCCGAATGAAATTAGTGCTGGTGGTGTTCGACGGGTCCGCGGCAGCAACACCAAAGCCGAGTACGTCGGCGGCATCGGCCACCGTCTTGACCGTGATCGTCTGGCCGGCGTCACCTTCGAAAGCGATTTTGCCGCCCACCAGATGGGCACTGACGCCCATGGCCTGGAGATCCGCGTACGTGCCGTCGCCGGTCAACTTAGCGAGGACCTTCTGAGCGGTGTTGTCACCCACCACGGTAGTGGCTGCAATGTTCACGTCCGTGCCGTTGATGGTGAGAGTGATATTGGCCGTTTGTGCCGTGGCCGTCGTGGGCGCGCTCGCCGCCTGGACTTCTGTGCCCTGCTGCCACGCGCCGAGGCCCAGCGTATCGGTGGTGTCGCCGGCTGCCTGCACCTGAATGCTCTGGTTACTGTCACCGACAAACTGAAGCTTGGTGCCATCGGAGCTGGCCTGCACCGTCACGCCGTCAGCGGAGAGGGCTGCGTATCCCGAAGAGGCCTGGATAGCCGAAACGTACTCTGCGAGGGTGTCATCGCTCGAGGCGAGCGCAACATTGAGATCGTGCTCGGTCCCGTTCACAGTCACCTTCAGCGACGCATAGTTCACGGCTGCGCCCGCGCCGACGGCTTCGGAATTGACCGTCTGGTTGACCGATGCGCCGGTCGCCGCGTTGGTGGAATCGGCGTCGAAGTGCCCCATCAGGGCGTTGGCGGTTGCATTGGAGGACGTAACCTGGAACGCGGAACTGGCGGAAGTGAACGAAAGCTGCTGGTTGCCGGCGCTGTCGGTCACGGCGTTGGCGTGGAGATCGGCGGTGCGGAGGTTATTGGCAGCAGTGGTTCCCGCGTTACCCGCCGCCTGGATGGCATTGTTGAGTTTGTCGGCCAGAGTCGACGTAGTGTCCGAAGATGTGACCGAAATCGAAATGCTCAGGCCGGAGTAGCCTTCTCCGGACAATTTGAAGGTCGCGGTGCCGCTGTTGGCGGCCACGATGTTCGCAATACTCGTGGTAGAGGCGGACGAGAGGTTCGTGCCCGTGGCGGCTCCGGCAGCGTAATCGGCGGTGCGCAACCCGAGCGCCTTTGCATCCACTACCGAGTTCCCGAGGTCCAGCGCGACCGTCCCGTTGTTGGTGTCGAGCGCTCCCGCGGTGGTCGTGCCGCCGCCGATGAACACATCCAGGGTCTTTGCGAAGTGGCCGCCGCTCGACAGCCCGATGGCCTGCGCCTGCCGGTCGATTTCACCAACCAGGCTTTGATATTCCTTATTCAGCACGCTCCGGTCGCCGGTGAAGCTGTCGGACGCCGATTGCGTGGCCAGGGTCTTCAGCCGGTCGAGCATCTTGCCGATGTTGTTCATGCCGCCGTCCATGATCTGCAACTGCGACACGCCGTCGTTGGCGTTGCGCACGCCCTGGGTCAACTCACTGATATCGCTGCGGAACTTGTTGGCAACGGCCAGGCCCGCGGCGTCGTCGGCCGACGAGTTGATGCGGTAGCCCGAGGTCAACCGCTGGATGGTCTGGCTCTGGAAGTTGCTGTTGACACGCAGGTTCTCCTGCGCGACGAGAGAATTTACGTTGGTTTGAATCGAGAAAGACATCGGAATTCCTTTCGGTTGCGAGTACCGGCCTCTTGCCGGACACTATTCTCATCGGCGCTACGCGGAAATATTCGAGCGAATTTTTGCCACCACGCGCGATACGGCCTCGGTGGAATGGGCGGCCGCGGCTGCCAGGTTCTCTTCCCGGACCAGTCTTACCTCCCGCGCCATCACGGGGGTCTCGCGCGGCGCGCGGATCCCCACCCGCACGCGCGAGCGTCCGATGTGCGCGATGACGATCTCGATGTCGTCGCCGATGAGGATCGTCTCCCCCTCCCGGCGCGACATCATGAGCATACGGCGGACTCTTCCGAAACCAGGGGGTGCTGGTGGGAATAGCCGCGGGCAGCCGCCACGGCCTGCACCGCTCGCCGGTTCCGCAGGTTCACCACCACGGGGGCCAGAAGGTTGGCGGTGGGCCCATCGGGACGCGCCGACACCACGGCCAGGCACATCACGTCTTCCCCGATGCGCGGCTGCCGGAAACCATCGAGGCCGATTGCCTCGAGATCCTCGGCCTCCATCTCCAGCCGGTAGGCCGGATCCGCCACCAGAACCGGCACCGTAATGAAGCAGAGTCCCGGATCTTCCAGGCTCTGCAGAAAAATCAGGGGATCGCTGCGCTCGAAGCGCAGCGGCATGAAGCGGCGGCGCTCGTCGAATCCGGGGAGTCCGCACGGAAACTCGAACTCAACCTCCGGCGCCAGGGGAACCTGGCCGAAATGCTCCGTTTCAAAACCCGGCATGTCACCTCACTTGCGAGAATCATCGGCGGGTCGTGAGCCGGCCTTTAGAGTGGGGGCTAACCGGGTTAGAATCGAGAGTCATGCGCTTTCGCCGGGTAACCTGTTTCGTGCTCGGGTTATGGCTGGGAGGCGGGCTCCTGATGGCCTGGCTGGCGTCATCCGGCTTCCGTGACGTGGACCGCCTGATGGCCAGACCCGGTCCCTCGGCGGCCGCGGGAATCCGCACGCTGGGCTATAGCCGGACGCGGGCCCTGCTGCGGTACCAGGTGGCGGAGCAGAACCGCGTGTACTTCGAGACCTGGGAAGCCGCCCAGTTGGTCGGGGGCGCGGCCTTCTTCCTCTACCTGCTGTTCGGCACCACGGAGAAGAAGTTCGGATTGGGCGTCGTGCTGGCGATGGTGCTGATCGTGGCGGCGCAACGCTTCCTGCTGACTCCGGAACTGGTGGCGATCGGGCGCTCCATCGAATTACTGCCGCCGGGGGCCGCCGGGGGCCGGAGCGACGTTTTTTGGATGATGCACAGCGCCTATTCGGGCCTCGAAGCGCTCAAGTGGGGGCTGGCCCTGGTGTTGACCGGGAAGACGGTCTTCGGCGGCCGACGCAGCCGGTCAGAGGACGCCCGGGATGATTTCGATCTGGTCGATAAACCCGATTACGGCCATGTCAATGGGTGATTGAGGCCGTCCCACGGCGGTCATTGCACTGAAGCCTTCGGTCGCCAGCAGCACGCGGTCGCCGGCCCCCGCATCGACCGCATCGAGCGCCACCACGGCATCCCCGCGAGGGCTTCCGTCCAGGTTGAGGGGCTGCACCAGCAGGAGTTTCCGCCCTTCATGGCTGGGGTGTTTCTGCGTAGCTACCAGTTCGCCCACCACGCGCGCGATCAGCATGTCAAACCTTCCGCCCGGATTTGCGGGTGCGGCCCGCCGGCGCGCCTGCGGACGGCTCGGCCGGCTTCACGTGCACCGAATCCACGATGCCGACGATGGTGGTGTCGGTCGGCGGCTCGGCCGGAAGGAACGGGAAGCTCGCTTCCTTGCCGCGCACCCAGTACACCAGCTCTCCGGTTCCGGCGCCGACGGAATCGGTGCAGATCAGCCGTTTGCCGGTGGGCTGGAGTTCGGGGGTGAGCGGCTGCACCACCAGCATGCGGATTCCCACCAGGCTGGGATTCTTCATGGTGGACCAGACGCAACCGATCACACGGCCGAAGTACATGCTTCAATCCAGTTGGACATCGTCCACGATGCCGACGATGGCGGTATCGACCGGCGTGTCCTTGCAGCCCTCGGCCATGCGGGCGGAGCTGCCCGAGACGGCGATCACTCGCTCGCGGTATCCGGCGCTGACGGTATCGACGGCCACCACATAGCCGGCTTCATCCTTGCCCTCCGGCGAAACCGGCTTCAGGATGAGCAGCTTTTTGCCTTCGAGACGTGGGTCTTTCCGTGTGGCAACGACGGTGCCCACCACGCGGGCGAGGATCATGGCAGCCTTCGGTGCCGGCTACTTGCCGGCGCCCTGCGCCTGCGACTTGCCGATCGGCAGCACGTCTTCGAGGCTCTGGTGCGGGCGCGGAATCACGTGCACCGCGATCAGTTCGCCCACCCGGCGGGCAGCCGCCGCGCCGGCATCGGTGGCGGCGCGAACCGCCGCCACGTCGCCGCGGACCATCGCGGTGACGTATCCGGAGCCGATCTTCTCCCAGCCGACCAGGTTCACCTTGGCGGCCTTGACCATCGCGTCGGCGGCTTCGATCATGGCCACCAGCCCGCGCGTTTCGATCATCCCTAAAGCTTCACCCATCGATATTCTCCAAAACCGTTATCAGGCGCCGCGCGCCTTCAGCGCCTCGTCCACCAGGCCGATCAGCTCGGCACGCGTGACGTAGAACCGTTCTTCGCCGCCGCCGGAGGCGGTATCTTCGGCCGCCACCGGGCAGCCCGGCTCTCCGCTGCTCTTGGCCTTCACGCCGTACCGGGTGCGCGAGTCCAGCAATTTGTCCACTTCCTCGCGGGGCAGCACCTTGGGGCCGCCGAGCAGCTCGGCCACTAACTGGATGCGGGCGAAGTGCTCCATGGTCTCCATTCGGAAATACGCCTTGTACACGTCCTCGCCGTAGCAGACCGCGCCGTGGTTCGCCATCATCAGCGCGTCGTACTTGGGGATGAGCGGCAGCATCGGCTCGGTCAGCGCGGGGGTTCCCGGCAAACCGTAGGCCGCCAGGGGCACGCAGCCGAGGCCGATCACGACTTCCGGCAGCAGCGCCAGGTTGAGCGACCGTCCGGCGGTCGCGAACCCGGTGGCCACCGGCGGATGCGCGTGCACCACGGCCTTGATATCCGGGCGCATCTCGTACACCGTGAGGTGCATGGCGATCTCGCTGGTGCGCTCGGCGCGGCCCGAAATCTTGTTCCCTTTCATGTCCACGATGATCAGGTCATCGCAGTGCATCATCCCCTTGCACACGCCGGTGGGCGTGGCCAGAATGCGTTCGGCGTCCAGCCGGATCGTGATGTTGCCGTCGTTGGCGGCGACCCAGCCTTTCTGAAAGACCAGGCGGCCGATCTGGCAGATATCCTCGCGATGTTCGCGTTCCGTTTTCACCATTGCGGGATCTTCGATTGTAGCAGAACGAAACTGCGCGACAGACCCCGCGCGCGGGTTTGGCGAGGCCAAAATCGGCCGGGTTGTATGATGGATGAAATGGACACGCGCCGCATGTGCCCCAACTGCCGGGCATTCATTACCACCAGCGACCGCATCTGCCCCTACTGCAACGAGGCCGTCGCGCCGCGTGCCGTCGACCGGAGAAGTTCCGAACCGATTCTGGGCGGATTCATTCCTCACGCGCGGTTCTGCACCGTCATCATCGTGCTGATCAACATCGGTTTCTACCTGGCCACGTCGCTGTTCAGCCTGAATTCCGGCCGGGGCTCCGCCATGAACATCGACGTGCAGACGCTGTTCGACTTCGGCGCCAAGTACGGGCCGGCCATCGCCGCCGGCCAGTGGTGGCGGCTGGTGACGGCCAACTTTCTGCACGGCGGGCTGCTGCATATCGGAATGAACATGTGGGTGCTCTTCGACCTGGGCGCGGCGGTCGAGGAGATGTACGGCGCCGCGCGGATGCTGGTGATCTACTTCGTCGCGGGTGTGCTGGGATTCTATGTCAGCACGATGTGGAACCCGGGCGTCCCGTCGGTGGGCGCTTCGGCGGCGCTGTTCGGGCTGGTGGGCGCGATGGTCGCGCTCGGCATGAAGCATCGCAGCGCGATCGGCAGCCAGATCCGCAGCGTTTATATGCGGTACGTGGTTTATCTGCTGCTGTTCAGCCTGCTTCCGGGGATCGACATGGCGGCCCACATCGGCGGGCTGATCGGCGGCTTCGGGATCGGCTGGTTAGCGGGCGAGCCCCGCTACACCAGCACCGGCCGGGAAAATGCCTGGAAGATCGGGGCGGGAATTTGCATTCTGATAACAGCGTATAGTTTTCTAAAGATGTATTTGTGGTTTGCCCATGCCCCGCAATAGAATACGGCTATGACGCTTCGCGCCCTGGCGCTGACGCTGGCCCTCGGACTCGGCCTGACCGGAATGGCCGAGGCCAAGAAGGCCAAGCCGGTCAATCACAAGATCTCCAACCCCAAGGTCAAAACCAGGAAGTTCAAGGTCAAGAAATTCAAGCAGCCGAGGGTAAAGCACCCCAAGCCGAAGCGTTAGCCGGCCCGCCCCCCGACGGTCGCGGCTCTGTGCGAGGGCGTGTCAGGGAGCGGGACCTCTGCTTCTTACGGATACAGGCCGCGGACTTTGCAGGTTTCCGCCACGCGGTTCACACCGAGCATGTTGGCCGCCAGGCGCATGTTCGCCTTGCGGTCCAGGTGAATCTTCAGCACATCGCGGAACGCCCGGGTCATCACCTTCTCGAGCCGCAGGTTGACGTCGTTTTCGTCCCAGAACAGGTGGTTCTCGTCCTGCACCCATTCGAAGTAGGAAACCGTCACGCCGCCCGCGTTGCACAGGATGTCCGGAATCAGGAAGACGCCCTTCTCATCAAGGATGCGGTCCGCTTCCGGAGTGACCGGGCCGTTGGCGGCTTCGGAGATGATGCGGGCGCGGACAGTGTGCGCGTTGGCTTCCGTGATGGCGTTTTCGAGCGCCGCCGGAATCAACACCTCGCACTCCATGGCCAGCAATTCCGCGGGTGTAATCCTCTCCGATTCGGGGAAGCCCACCACGCTGCCGGTCCGTTCCTTGAACGCGATGACGGCCGGAATGTTCAGGCCCTTCGAATCGTAGATGCAGCCCCGGGTATCGCTCACCGCCACCACCCGTGCGCCGGCCTCGTGCATCAGGTTGGCGGCGATCGACCCGGCATTGCCGAAGCCCTGCACGGCCACGCGCGCGCCCTTCACGGGAATTCCCAAGTGCTCGCAGGAGCTCAACGTGGTGTAGTACACGCCCCGGCCCGTAGCCTCGTTGCGCCCGAGCGACCCGCCCAGGCTGATGGGCTTGCCGGTGACCACGCCGTGAACGGGATAGCCTTTGTTCATGCTATAGGTATCCATGATCCAGGCCATAATCTGAGGAGTAGTGTAAACGTCCGGCGCCGGGATATCCTTCTCCGGCCCGATCAGCGGCAGGATGGATGTGGCGTACCGGCGCGTCAGTCGCTCCAGTTCGCCCAACGACATCGTCTTCGGGTTGCAGGTGACACCGCCCTTGCCGCCGCCATATGGAATATTGACCACGGCGCACTTCCACGTCATCCACGTGGCCAGCGCCTTCACTTCGTCCACCGTCACGTTGGGGTGGAAGCGGATTCCGCCCTTGGCCGGGCCGCGCATGGTGCTGTGCTGCACCCGATATCCTTCGAATCGGACGATCTTGCCGGTATCCATCCGGACAGGGACGCTCACCGAGAGCACCCGCTCCGGATACTTGATCATTGCCCGCACGCTCTCGTCGAGTTCCAGCGCGTTTGCCGCCAGATCGAAGTTTTCTAGTGCGACCTCGTACGCATTCTTTTCAGCCGCGGTTGCGGTAGCTAACATGGCCGAACCTCATTTTAGATTCCAGACGACACAGTCTGTTTCAGCCGCATGATAGCCCCAGGCAGGCACCACGTCAAGGAGGGGGTTAATTGGCGCTGTGCTATTTCACAGCGACCGTCACCCCCGGCTGGCTGGTCCAACTGCCGATTTTTACCGAAATGGGAACGGCCGAGCCAGGGGTTACCCCCGTGGGGACCTGCGCGTTGATCTGGACCAGGCCGGCGATCGCGCCAGGGGCGGCGCCTACGTAATAGAGCACTGGCGAGTCGATGCCTCCGATGGTAACTGTAACCGGCAGAGTGAGTTGCGGATAGGGAGCAGCGACGACCGCGGCATCCGTGGCGGGCGGGTTGGTGACCCCTCCGCCGGTGCAATAAATCATGATGGCTTCGCCCTGTCCGGCGCGGTTGGCTGCGGAGTTGACCTGGTAATTCTGGTTGAGGATTGCACCCGGCCCGATGCCCGAGGCGTCCTGGGTGAAGATCGCGGGGGTAGCCGCTTGCACCGGCATCGAAAAGGCCGCCGAGGTACCTCCGTTATACTGCACCTGGACTTGCGTGGTGGTCTTGCCGGACACCCCGTACGGCACTACGGTGTTTACCTGGCCGGCCGAGGCATAGATCATCGCCGCAGGCGTGCCGTCGAACAGAACCTGCACGCCGCCCAGCGACTTCGTGACCGACTGGCCATCGGGTGACAGCTGCAGCAGGGCGGGTGTGGTGGGGCCGATGTTCACACCCCCCACCGCGACGATCTCCCCCGGCGAAACGGCATTGGAAGAATAGCTGGCGGCGTCCTTCACGGCGGTCACCTGGATCGTGGGCTGTGAGATGCCCTGCTGCGTCACCGGGATCACCAGGGTGCCGACGTGGATGGTGCCGCTGCGCGCGACGTTGGTGTTGGCCAGGATGTGGTAGGCGACCTGCGCCGGCCCGCTTCCAGAAAGCGGAGCGGCAAGCCGTATCCAGCTCACGTCGCTCGACGCGGTCCAGGCGCAGCCGATGGGTGTCGTAATCGCGATGGAGCCGTCCGCTGCTGCATTCGAGAGCGAGAGGCTGGTGGGCGCAACCGTCAGGGCGTCGGGTCCGCCGTCCTGGGAGACGGAAAGCGTCGCGATGTAATTCGGATTGCTGGTCCCCGGATATCCCACGACGAGCGCCCCGCTTCTCGGTATGGCACATTTGTTGGCAGCCACCGTGTACTTCACTGTGGCGCCGGCATTGCCGCCGGTATTGGCGGGTACGGTGATCCATGGAACGGTCGCCCCTGCCCCCCAGGAGCAAGTGGTTTGCAGGTTGACGGAACCAGGGCCTCCCGTCCCGGAAAAGCTCGCCGTAGCCGCGGAAAGCGTGTAGCTGCAGTTGGCGCCCCCCTGCGCAAAGGTGATTACCTGGTTGGCCACCGTCATCGAGCCGGCGCGCGTAACCGGATTCGGATTCGCGTCCGCTACCCAGGTGACCGTTCCATTTCCCGGTCCCCCGAGGACCAGGTTGATGTGGATCCAGGGACTTGTCGGAGGAACGGCAGCGGTCCATGCGCAGCCGTCCGGGGCGGTGACACTGATATTCGTCGCACCGCTGCTGGAGGCCCCGGTGGCGGAGACGTTGATCGTGGTCGGACTTACGGAGTAGGTGCACTGTGTTTGCGCAAAAACCGGTGCGGCGAGTATCAGGGCCAAAAGCGGTTTCATTCGTTTGATCGTAGCGCGTCCCGGCAGGCTCTGAGGATCGCGGGTGCCCCGGGGGTATCGCCGTGGACGCAGATAGTCTCGACGCCGCCTCCGCGCGCGAGCCGCACCGCCTGGGCGGCGGCCGCCGCCGGATCGGTGATCAGGGCACCGGGGAGTTTGCGGGAGCGCAGCGTGCCGTCGGGTTCGTAGCAGCGGTCGGCGAAGCCCTCGCCCCGGGCTTCGAGGCCCAGCGCACGCCAGACATCCAGCATCGGCGAGGCGGCCAGGCCGAAGAGGAGGACCTGCCGGTTCCATTGTGCCACCGCGCGGCCGATAGCGCCTGCCACTTCGCCGTTGTGGACCGCCACGTTATAGAGAGCGCCGTGAGGCTTGACGTGGACGATCTGGCCGCCGAGCGGCTGCACAATCGCCTCCAGCCGCAAGATCTGTTCGAGCACGCTGGCTTCGATCGCAGCGGCGGTCATGGGGAGCTCGATGCGGCCGAAGTTGGCGCGGTCGGGATACCCGGGGTGAGCGCCGATGCGGACGCCCCGCTCCAGGGCCAGCCGCGCAGTGCGCTCCATGATTGCGTCGTCGCCGGCGTGGGCTCCGCAGGCGATGTTCGCGGACGTCACGAATTCCATCAGCGCGGCTTCGCGTTCCGCGTCTTCGAGTTCGCCCATGTCACAGTTGAGATCGATCATTTCCTGGTTCCCAACAGAGCATACAGCCATTTCTCCTGCTCCTGCAGGAGGCGCAGGGCTTGTTCGATGGTGACGCGTTCGAAGGCGGTGCGGTCGCGGGGGCGGAGCTGGCCCAGGCGTGGAAAATCGGCCGAGACGACGTTGGCGGGCTTGGGATAGCCGCCGGTGGTCTGGTGCTCCACGAAAAGGATGATGGGCTGGCCGTCGGGCGGCACCTGGATCGCGCCCAGCGACACACCCTCCGTCACCATCCCTCCCGGCGGGCTGGGGATGGCCGGGCCGCGCAGCCGCAGTCCCATTCGATTGGATTCCTCCGAGACCGTATACTCGGCGGCATACAACTCGCCGGCGAAGCGCTCTTCCTGCGGGCCGGAGGTGACCCGCAACGGCCCGCTGCCCACAGGCGGAGGAGCCGCGGAGGGGCGCGGAAGCCGCACAGCGGCATTGCCAACGGGGAGAGTGTCGCCGGCCCTCAGCGGCCGGCCGCCCACGCCGGTGGTGATGTGAACCGAGGCGCTTCCCATGACCTTGGCTGTGGCGATACCGCCGCGTACCGCCAGGTAGCAGCGCGCGCCGGAGCGGCTGGCGCCAAACCGCACCACCTGTCCGGCTTTGACTTCGATCGGGGTCCACAAGGGCAGGTCCGCTCCGAAGTCCGAGCCGGCGAGCGCGATCACGGCGCCCGATTCGAATTCGAAGACGCCTCCGGTCAGGGTCATCTCGAGGGCCGGAGCGTTCTCGGCGTTGCCTGCCACGAGATTGGCACCGCGCAGCGAGAGGGGGTCGGCCGCGCCGGACGCCGAGACGCCATGATGTGCCCATCCGAACCGGCCGAGATCCTGCACGGTCGTCTGCATGCCGGGGGAGATTACGCGGATCCGGTTCATAGCGGCAGGAAGCGAACCCGGTCCCCCATGCGCAACAGCGGCGGAGGCTCGCCGGCCGGGTCGAACAGGCGGATGCCGGTGCGCCCGATCAACCGCCAGCCGCCGGGAGAAGAGAGGGGGTAGACGCCCGCCTGGCTGCCTCCGATGGCGACACTGCCCGCGGGAACGTGTTTGCGGGGCGCCGCGAGCCGGGGCGTGGCCAGCTCCGCGGGCAGACCGGAGAGATAGGGAAAGCAGGTGGCGAACCCGACGAAGGCCACGGCGTATTCGGCTGCTGCGAAGCGCTCGATGACCTGGCGGCCCGTGAGCCCGGTGTGGGCGGCAACGTCATCGAGGTCCAACCCCTCTTCACCACCGAAGCGCACAGGGATCTCGACAGTTCGCGCCGGCGGCGCCGGCTCCTCCGCGGCGGCGGCAAGCCGTTCACGGACGAGTGCCTCGATTGCCGAATGGGAGTGGAAGCGGGGGTCGAAATCGACCAGCAAAGAAGTAAAAGCAGGATGCAAATTCAAGATGCCGCGAACGTTCAGCAGGCTGCGCGTCAGAGCGGCCACAAGCCCTTGCTTTTCGGCCGAGAGTTCGCCGCCGAAGGAGATGAAGAGGGAGCGATCGCTCGCGGGCCGGATCGTCACCGTAAATGCGATGTTACCACCGCCCGGCCGTCAGGCTTTCACGCCCGATGGGACCTCCATACCCAATAGTTCCCGTACCTTGGCCTGCAGATCTTCCGTGGTAAAGGGTTTGGCCAGCAGGGCGTGGCCCTTCTCCACGACGTACTTCTGCACCACGTGGGTGCTGTCGTACCCGGAGATGTACAGGACCTTGAGGTCCGGCTGTAAGGCGGTTAGCTTATCCGCCAGCATCGGGCCACTCATCCCCGGCGCGACCACGTCCGAGATCAGCAGCGCGATCGGCCCCTTGTGATGCTTATAGAGCGTGAGGGCATGCTCTCCACTGTCCGCCGTGAGGACGGAGCAGTCGAACTGACTTACCATCGCGCTGACGAGCTTACGCACCTCGGGCTCATCGTCGACAACAAGAATCGTCCTTTTTGTCATGGCAACCTGATTCTATCGCGCGTCTGTTTCGTCCGGTATCATCAGTGTGTCTCAGCGCACCGATTCGCGTCCCAGTGTCTTAATTCAAACCGGGAAAATGCGTATTCAGATACAGTGCACTCTGCCAGGAACCGCGCCAGCGCCGGCGGATCGAGCGGCTCGCCGGGGGACGGCTGGCGCGCGATGTAGTAGCGCACGCCCCACTTTGCGAAGAGGCGTGCGATGTCGCGCGTATCAGCGGCGCGGCGCAGTGCCATCACGACCGTGTATTGATGCCAGAGATTCTCATATACATCGCCGTTGACGTCTGCAAGATCGATGTCATCGGCTTCGAATACGGATGTATGCGGATGCGCTCGCTCGAAATATTCCGCCACCTCGCGGACCGGCACTTCCTGGCGGATGTATCGCTCCCGGGCGTCGCGGCGGAAGGGAGCTTGCGCGTAGAAATCCTTGTGATACCAGCCGGACGCAGGCAGGAACCAGAAATTGAGCGCCGCACAAGTGGCCAGGGACGCCACCGCAGCCCGGTGCGGCCACCGGCCGAGCCGTGCGATCACCGGAGCAGCGCCCAGCATTACGAGCGGCAGCGCAGCGTAGATGAAGCGCGCATTCGGCTCGGCACGCAGGGTGAGGACGGCCGCTCCCAAACCGGCCGCCGCCGCCAGGCGCCACCGGCGGCCGCCGGCGAGAAGCGCGAGCGGGGCCAGCAGCAGGTACTGGAAGCCGAAGGCCCCATCCTGCGCTTCGTAGTAGCGGTGCGTGTCGAAGGTCAGCCCGTACGGCGTGCGCCAGGTGAGCGGCATGCGGAATTCGTTATCGCGGAACTGCGCAGCAGGGTCGAGCAGCGGCGAATGAATCTTCTCGTTCAGAAACGGGAAGACGGGGTTGCCGGTTTTCCACCAGGCGATGGCGTAGGGCGGCAGGGCGAAGGCAGCCAGCAGCACGATTCCCGCGGATAGCCGGAGGGTCCGCCGCCCGCCGCGGCGCCACCCTTCGAATAGGGCGAACGGCACGGCGATGGCGAGAAAGCTGAGCGCTCCGAACTTGCTGGATAGCGCCGTGCCGCCCAGCGCCATGGCCGCGAAAAACCACCGCGGCTCGCCCGTTTCCATGTACTCCCAGATGGCGGCGATCATCCCGAGAACGAGGGCCGCCAGCAGGTTTTCGACGAACAGGGATCCCGTCACCAGTTGGACCAGCGGAGTCGTCGCGAAGAGCACCAGGAAAAGCAGCCGTAGCGGCGCCGTGAGGGCGGGCCGCAGCATCCGGTCGAGCAGCGCGAGGGCAATCAGCAGAAACGCGAAGTTGAGCAGCCGCGCGGCGAACTCGCCGCCGAACAGGTAGACGATGGAATAGGCCCAGTCCGCGCCCATGGGCATCACGGCCCACACGAAGCGGGCCGGCTCGAAGGTCATGGCGTGGTGCGCCGCCAGGTTGGCGGGAATCGCCAGGTGCATCGCCAGCCCATCGGCACTCTTCTCCGGTTTGAGCACGATCAGCCAGTGTGCGCCGAGCACGAATACCAGGGCCGCAAATGGCAGCCGCGACGCCAGGCTACATAGTTCGGCGGAACGAACCCAATTTGCAAGAGAGACCAGCCCGCGCCAGGAACCGCGCCAGTCCGCCGCAACCGGGAGTGCCAGGGCGATCCCCCACGACCACCACAAGTTCACCGGCGCACGCGCCACCAGATACATGAGGAAGAGATAAACCGAGACGCCGACCAGTGCGGCGCAGGCTCCGGACGTCTTGAGCAGGCGAGTGCCGAGCGCGTGCGCGGAGAGCAGGAAGAACGCCACCGCAGCCAGCGCCGCGAGACCCACCGAAACGGCGGTGAGACATAGGGTCAGCACGCAGAGCAACGGCGCGAACAGCCAGGGGACAATCGCCAGCACGGGAACGGCGATGGCGACGAACCAGCCCGCGTAGCGGGCCAGGTGCCTCAGGCCGGCGGGATCCCACACGCGCTGCGCAAACAGCGAATGGGTCAGGAACCCGTAAACCTCCATCCCCAACAGACAAACGAAGGCCACGAGGGCCACCCGCGGGATGATCCGGCCCTGTTCCACACGCTTAGTCCAGATCGGCCGGGTCCAGCCTGGGCGTCAGCAACTGTATGATCGCGAGCGCGATCAGGTACAAGGTGCCGCAGAGCATGAACATGATGAAATAGCTGTGGGTCCAATCCACGGTGTATCCCGCAATCTGCTGCACGAGCACACCGCCGATCGCGCCCGCCGTACCGCCGATCCCGACCACGCTGCCCACCGCCCCCCGAGGAAACATATCGGAGGCCGTGGTGAAGAGGTTGGCGGACCATCCCTGGTGCGCCGCCGTCGCCAGCGTAACCAGCGCGACCGTGACCCACATGCTCTTCGTATAAGGCGCATAGAGCACCGGCAGAACCGCGACCGCGCACACCAGCATCGCCGTCTTTCGCGCCGCGTTGAGGCTCCAGCCGCGCTTGAGCAGGCTCGACGAGAGCCAGCCGCCCGCCACGCTACCGACGCTCGAGCCGTTATACACCACCAGGGTCGGGATGATGATCTGCTCGAGCGTGAGGCCGAAGGTTTCCTGCAGGTACTTGGGCAGCCAGAAGAGGTAAAACCACCAGACGCCGTCGGTCAGGAACTTGCCCACCGCGAACGCCCACGTCTCGCGGTGTGGGAACAGCGGGATCCAGGGATAGGAAGGAGCGCGATCGGGTGGATCGGCCTGGATCAATGCCAGCTCGGATTTGGAAACCCGCGAATGCACTTCCGGCTTGGAGTACATCAGCAGCCAGACGACCAGCCAGATAAAACCGAGCGCGCCGGTAGCGACGAAGGATGCCTGCCATCCCCAATGCAAGGTGAGCACCGGGACCGCGAGGATGGCCGCGATCGCCCCCACGTTCGATCCCGAATTGAAAATGCCGGTGGCTTGCGCGCGCTCTTTCTTGGGGAACCATTCGGCGACAGTCTTGATGCAGGCCGGGAAGTTTGCGGCCTCGCCCAGTCCCAGAAACGCGCGCGCGATGCCGAAGGTAAGCGCGGAGGTGGCGAGGCCGTGCGCCATCGCAGCGATACTCCAGAGGGTGACTGCGATCGCGAACCCGATGCGGGTACCGTACTTGTCCAACAGCCTCCCCGCGCCGAGCAGGCCCAGCGCGTAAGCGGCTGTGAAGGCGGACGTAATATTGCTGTATTGGATGTCGTTCCAGCCGATGCTGGTTTCGAGGGTCTTGGCCAGCAGGCTGAGCACCTGCCGGTCTACATAATTGATGGTCGTGGCGAAGAAAAGAAGCGCGCAGACGGTCCAACGGATGTGCGACGTCGCGGGCCTTTCGATGGCTGCCGTGGTCATGAGAGCTTTTTGATTATATGCCCCGGCGTGGGGCGACGCCGGTAAACCAGCCACGCCGAACCGATCACCGCAATGGTGCCGGCGGCCAGCTTGCTTTCGAAGAGCCAGACGCTGGTAATTTCGTCCGTTGGGATCACGGAGCAGACGATCGCCAGCAGCGTGACTGCCCAGCCGGAGATCGCGCTGAAGGGTTTCCCGGTTTTCCACGCGCTGCCGAAGATATAGATGTAAGGTAGAAATCCCGTAATCACCATCAGCGAGACCAGCGCCTGGTAGGCCGCATTCAGCGTATCGCCAAGCTGGATCGAGACGAGCAGGAAAGTAGCCACCAGCCCCAGGGCGAAGATGGAGACATACGGGGTGCCCCAGCGCGGATGGATGCGCGAGAACGCGGAGGGCAGCAGCCGGTCGGCGCCGGCCGCGAAGGGTAGGCGGGAAATGGCGGTCCCGACTCCGCCAAGCTGCCCCATGCCGCTCGCCACCACCAGCACCGCGATTGCCGGTCCGAGCCACGCCACCGACATGGCGCGGGCGGCTTCGTCGCCGGCATCCGCCAGGCCGTTGAGTGCGCCGATCCGTGCCGGCGGAAGCAGCACCAGCAAAGCGATCGTGGCACTCGCGTAAAATGCGGTGATACAGGCGGAGGCGATCCACCCGGCGCGCGGAAAGGTGCGCTCGGGGTCGCGGATCTCGGCGCCCATCAGTCCCGCCAGCTCCAGGCCGGACATGGCGTAGGCGATGGTGGCCCAGAAACTGACGGTCCCCCAGTCCCACCGCGGCAGGATGTGGATCGGGGTGGCCGATCCGCGCGCCAGATAGGCGACAATGGCCAGGGCCACGAACAGCACCGTGACCAGCCAGGCCGAAGCGCCGCCGATGTTTTCCGTCCATTTCCCGATCTTCATCCCCACAATGTTGGTGCCCAGCGCGATCCAGATGAACAGCAGGGAGATGGCCAGCACGTGCCAGCGGGTTTCGGAAATGCCCACGGCGTGCAGGGCCGCGCCGCCGTAGAACATGGCGGCGCTGGGGAACCAGACCGCCATGCCCATCCAGTAGACCCAGAACGCCAGGAACCCGTGCCAGGGGCCGAAATCGCCGCGGGTCCAGAGGTAGAGGCCGCCCGCGCCGGGATACTTCACCACCAGGGCCGCCACCGCGATGGCCAGCGGCACCACGAAGAAGACCGCGCCCATCAGCCACAGCGTGACCGAGCCCGGACCCGCGTGCGCCGCCGCCGCAATCCACCGCGTGCCGACGATGCAGGTGATGGCGAACAGCGTGATGTCGCGGAGACCGAGCTCGCGCCGCAGCGCCGGGCCTGTTTCAGCCACGCACGGCTTCTTTCTCCAGTTCGACGCCGATGCGGCGCAGGCCTTCGGCCAGAAACTCCGGCCTGCCTCCCAGCCAGATCCGCAGGAAGCCCTCGAGACCGAGATGAATCCCCGGCACGATCAGCACGCTCTGGTTGACGCGCACGCGCTCGACGATCTCCAGGCTGGGCGTCGCCGACTGATAGCGCATCAGGCACAGCGCTCCGGCCTGCGGCTCGCGGAACGTGAGGAAGCCGCCGAAGCCCGCCACCCAGGCGCGCATGGCCGGCAGGTTCTGCTGCAAGATGGCGCGGGTGCGCGCGTAGAGCTTCTCGCGGTTCCGCGGCTCCACCGCAACACGCGCCACGGCGTCGGAGATCTTGTTGGGGCCGATCGTCAGGTAGTCGTGCTGCGTCCAGCATTCGGCCACCACCTCTTTCGGGCCGGCGATCCAGCCGATCCGCACGCCAGGAATGCCGTAGGCCTTCGAGAGGCCGCTGGTGACGATCACGCGGTCGCTCATCCCCCAGAAACTGCGGGTCCGCTCGCAGTGGATCTCGGCGCCCTGGTAAACCTCGTCGGCCAGCAGCCAGGCGCCCACGGCCTCGCATCGATCCACGATGCGGCGCATGGCCTGCTCCGAGAGGACTGAGCCCGAAGGATTGTTGGGATTCGAAAGGTACACGACGCGCGTTCGGGGGTTCACGGCGCGTTCGAACTCTTCCCAATCCGGCTCCCAGTTGCAATCGATTTGCAGGTGGAAGCAATTCACCTTCGCCCCCAGGCTCTTCGGCAGCCCCCAGTACTGCATGTAATTAGGGACCTCGAAAGCCAGTTCGTCGCCCTCGCGCAGCAGGGCGAGGGCCAGGAGGTAATTCGCCTCGGAAGTGCCGTTGGTCACCTCGATGTGGTCCGGCGTGGCGCCGGGGTAGAGAGCGGCCAGGCTCTCGCGCAGCGGGATGGTGCCGTTCGACTGGCTGTAGCCGAGGGGCGTATCGAGGATGGCGTCAAGATCTAGCCCCATTTCCCCGAGTTCCCGCAGCGTAACCGGGCGCACGCCGCTCTCGCTCATATCCATTTCGACGACGTTTTCCCACGTCGACTGCATCCGCTCCATTTCAAACTGGTCGATCTTCATTGGCCGCACCTTTCGAGACAGTACTCCGCAATATAGAGGTCTTCCACGCCCAGGCCGGTGAAGTCGCACACGGTGATTCCGGCGCGGTCGAACGCCACGGGCGTTTCGCAAAAAGCGCCGAGTTCGAGGGCGCGCCCCCAGACGTCAGGCGCATGCTGCAACTCGCCCAGCTTTTCACACTGGCGGCGCGAATCCGCCAGCACCAGCGCGGCGCTGCGGAGGATTTCGGTATCGAGTTCCTGCTTGCCGGGAGAATCCGCGCCGACCGCGGAAACGTGAGTGCCCGGCTGAAGGTCCCCGGCCCGCAGGAGCGGGCGGCGGGACGCCGTTGTGGTAACGATCAGCCGGGCGCGGCGCGCCACCTCGGCCGGCGACGCGACGGTTACCACTTCGGCCACCGGCCTCAGGTCGTGCCGGCATTCCTCGAGGCGCTCCCGCGTGCGGCCCCAGATCACGATTTGTTTGAGCGGCAGCACCTCGGCGTGCATCCAGGCCTGCAGGCGGGCCTGCACGCCGGTCCCCAGGATGCCGAGAACGGCGTCGTTGCGCCCGAGTTCGCCGGCCGCCATGGCGGCGACGGCGGCCGTTCGGACGTCGGTGAGGTGCCCGGCATCGGCCAGGAACGCCACCGGATCGCCGGTCTCGGCGGAGGAAAGCAGCATCATGCCGTTGCTGGTGGAAAGGCCGCGCCCCAGGTTGCCGGGGAAGGTGCTGGCGATCTTCATGGCGAAATGGGGGCCGCCCTGCCGGTAACTCGCCTTGATATGGACCTCGGCGAGGGCTGGCGTGATGTCGAGATGCATCGGCATCGGGGTATCGCATTCGCCCCGCCACTGGGCGATCAGGGCGTCGCGCATGCGGTCGATCACCTCGCGATAGATCAGCGCGCTACGGATTTCATCGAGGCCGAAGATGCGCATGGCAATGCCGCCAATCCTACCACAAGATTTTAAGCACCACCTTGCAGTTGTGCTTTATAATGGACATGGGAGTCCGAATGAGTATTTCGCGCGCCATTGCCGAGCAGATGGAGCGGTCCTCGTGGATTCGCCGCATGTTCGAGATCGGCATCCAGCTTCGCCAGGAGCGGGGTGCGGAGAACGTCTTCGACTTCACCCTGGGCAACCCCGACGTGGAGCCGCCCGACGCGGTGCTCGCCGCGCTGCGCCGCGTGGTGGTCGAGGGCCGGCCCCACAGCCACGGCTACATGCCGAATGCCGGGTTCCCCGAAGTGCGTTCGCGCCTGGCTGCCGGCCTGGCGGCGCGTACGGGCATCCCGTTCCGCGGCGAGGACCTTGTCATGACCAACGGCGCGGCGGGGGCGATCAACACCGTGCTCAAGGCGGTGCTCGATCCCGGCGACGAAGTGATCGTGCTCAATCCCTATTTCCCGGAGTACCGCTTCTACATCGAAAACCACGGCGGGCGTGTCGTGACAGTGGAAACCGATGCACGCTTCCAGCCGGATACCGGCCGCATCGCCGCGGCCATCACGCCGCGTACCAAGGCCCTGCTGCTGAATTCGCCGAATAACCCGACCGGCGCGGTGTACGGCGCGGGCGTCCTGCGCGATCTGAACTCCATCGTGCGCGAGCCGGTACTGGTGATCAGCGACGAGCCGTACCGTCCGCTGGTTTACGACGGCGTCCGGCCGCCGGAGATCGCGAGCCTGATCGAGCGCGTCGTGGTGACCTGGTCATGGTCGAAGGCCATGGCGATCGCGGGCGAGCGGATCGGGTATCTCGCCATCCCGCCGCACCTGCCGGAGGCCGGCCCGCTGCGCAACGCCTGCACTTTCGCCAACCGGATTCTGGGCTACATCAACGCGCCCGCGATCTGGCAGTGGGTGGTGAGCGAGGTGCCTGACGCGACGGTGGATATCGGGCAATACGAGGCCAAGCGCAACCTTCTGTGCGACGCATTGAGCGATATGGGCTACGACGCTCCCCGGCCGCAGGGTTCCTATTACGTGTTCCCCAGGACGCCGATCGCCGACGACGTAGAGTTCATTCGGATGCTGCAGGCCGAAGGCATTCTGGCGGTTCCCGGCCAGGGTTTCGGGCGCGCCGGATACATGCGGCTGTCGCTCACGATTCCGCGGAGAGATATCGAGCGTTCTCTGGCGGGCTTCGAGCGCGCGATCCGGAAGTGCGGCGTGAGGTGCGATCCGGTTGGCATAAAATGCTAAAGACGCTCGATGCCGAACCAGGGACTGTCCCATGCGTTTTCCATCCGCGAGATCGCGATCACTGATGCGGACGCGGCCGCCCGGCTGAGTGGTGAGCTGGGCTATCCCGTCTCGCCGGCCGCGATGGAGCGGAGAATCCAGCGCCTGGCAAATCTACCCGATCACGCCGTTTACATCGCTTGTACGGCGGACTCGGTAGTGGGGTGGATCGACGTCGGCATTGTTCACCACCTGCAGGCTGAGCCCTACGGCGAGGTCGGCGGCCTGGTGGTCGCCGATGGTTTTCGGAGCGCAGGGATCGGCAGGCAGCTCGTTTTGCGGGCGGAACAGTTTGCCCGGGAGCGCGGCGTCGCGAAGATGGTCGTACGGTCTCAGATCGCCCGCGAAGCAGCGCATCGATTCTACCTTCGAGAGGGCTACGAACTAACGAAAACTTCGGCCGTGTTTTCCAAGTCGCTGAGCCTATAGAGGGGAAGGCGCGACGATTCAGGAGTCCTTCTTCCTGATTTCGCCGAGTGTCCGGCGAAGGATGGGTAGCACCGCGAGATCCTTTTCCGAGCCAAGCTGTTCTTTCACGGCAATGATCGTTTCCAGGTCGAGGACCCGGACACCGAAGCCCTCATCGATCTCCATCTCGCTTGAGTGAGGCAACAGAGCCGAAAAATCCAGTCCTTGGCCGATCGTGCCGAGCAGGTCGAGTGGTCCATAGCGCGTCAACAGATTGAGATGGCCGCCACCCGCCAGATGGCTTGCGCCAGGCCGAAGTTGACGCTCGGGCTGAATCCGAAATACAGCGTCGGCGTCCTGCAGGAAAGTCACGAGGCGTGCCAGATTATGTGGTTCGCGGGAGTAGACCAAGTCAATGTCGTAGGTTTGGACGGGAGCACCGTTCAGGACCGCGGCCAGCCCGCCGACGACGATAAACTGCACGTCTCTCTCCCGGAGGTCCCGCAAGACGGCAATCAGCTTACGCTCTTGCATTCCGTTCGCGAATCTTCAGAACGTCGTTAATGCGGTCTTCCAGGAACTGAAGGCGTTCCCGCGGCGTGAGGGAAAGAGTCCAGCGGATGAGCGACACATCCACTCCTTCGTCGTTGTACCCGGGGGGCGAGGCGTCGCCGGAGTCTCGTTCCATCTCAGCTCCAGGATACCGCCGGGCAGGCCAGGAGGCCTGCCCCACTGGCCGATCAGTCGCCTTGCACGGTTTCGTACTCCGGCGCGGCCGGCTTGGAGGCCTGCAGGGCGCCGAGGGTCACGTGGATCTGGGGCATCGAGCCGCCTTCGAACGATTCGCGAACCTTCTCGCTGGCGTCCAGCTTTTCGCGCAGCATCTGGCGGCGGAGGCGGGCTTCGAATTCGCGCAACTGCTGCTCGATGGTCTGCGCCTTATTCTTGTTGCGGACCATGTCCTCGCGGTAGCGCTTGAGGAAGTAGCCGATGGTCTCGACGCGGATCCGGATCGAGCCGGTCGGCTTGTTCTCGTCGATATCCTTGAAGCAGAAGTACGGAGTGCCGGAGTGCTCCACGATCTCTTCGACCACCGTGTAGATGGGGGCGTCGTGACCGCACTTGAAGCTCGACAGCTCCAGCGCCACCAGGTTGGGATGCCGGGCTACGTACTTGGCGGCCCAGACCTTGCGGCTGGTGTTCTCGCTGTAGGAGTTCTTCCAGACGTCGGTGATGGCCATCGGGTGCGGAATCTCGCCGGCCTCGACGTCTTCACCGAAGAGCTTCCAGACGATATCGTCGTCGATCGGCAGGCAGTCCTGCGCGAAGACCGGGTAGCCGAGCTTCTGGAACTCTTCCAGGATTTCGTGATTGACGCCGGGATCGTTATGATACGGGCGGCCCAGCAGGACCACGCCGAGGCGGTCTTCCCGTTCGAGCTGCTCGAGCACCTCGCGGGCGGCGCCGCGCATGATGACGTTGTCGAAGTGGCTCAGGGCGCGATAGCCCTGTTCGACGGCGCGTTTGTTCTCCTCCGGCGACAGCCCTAAGATATCTTTGAACTGCTCAAAGAGCTGCCGCTCGAGGAGGTCGGGCTTGGACAGGTTGACGAAGGTGTCCAGGAAGAGAACGCCTTTTTCGGCGAACAGATCGCCTTCCTTGATAAATGCCGCCTTCACGGCTTCGGGTGTGGTCGCGACCGTGGGGCAGGACCGGCTGGCCTGGACGTCGTGCAGGTCGGTCGTCAGGCAGTCGATCATCGGGAAGAAAATGATGTCCAGCGGCTTCTTGGCGTGCACCTTGTACAGCAGGTTGTGCACGTGCGGGATGCCGAGCTTGGACGGGAAACAGGGGTCGATGGCGCCGCGCTTGGCGCCTTCCTTATAGAGCTCTTCGGAAGTGTAATCGGAATAGACGATGTTCTCGGCCTTGATTCCGAGCGACGCGAAGTACCCCGTGAAGACCGGGGTCTGCGAATACATGTTGAGCACGCGCGGCATACCGATGCGCAGCGTGGAGCGCTTCCTCATGAGCTCGGCGCGCTTCTTCTGGGCGGCGGTGATCTGGAACTTCGGCGGCGCGTCGGCCACCAGCGGCACGTCGGGCACCCGGAAGACGGCCTTGGCGGCCACTTCGACGAAGTTCGGATTTTCCTTCTTGATCTTATCGAGGTTGCCCTTGATGCCGCGCATCTCCTCGATGTTCTCGACGGTACCCTTCTCGCAGGTCGCGATGATGAGACGCTGCGCGCCGGCTTCGAGCGGAACCTTGGTCTTGACCGGCGGCTTGTACTCGAGGTTGATCAGGTTCGTCTTGACGTCGATGAAAGTCCGCAGGCACTTGTTCTTGCAGAAGTAGCAGCGCGTGGCTTCGTTGCGGGTGGTCTTGTACTGGATGTGCTGGCAGGCGTCGAGACCAATGAAGGTGCTCTGGCGGCCGTTATCCCACAGGCGGCCGGCTTCGAGCGCGGCGCCGATGGCTCCGGCTTCCCCGCAGTGCTCGTGCACGATGACGTCGGCCTGAACGTCTTTGCCCTTGAAGCGGGACTCGATGAAATCGACCTGCGCCTTGACGGCGGCGAGATTGTACTGCGTTCCGCCCTGCAGCAGGAAGCGCGTGCCGATCGCGGAGAGGTTCGGGATCTGCGAAACGTACAGCCAGATGTTCTTGGGCAGCACATTGCACAGGCCGGCCATGATCTCTTCCGGCTTCCATCCCTGGCGCTGGAAATCTACGATGTCGGACTGCATGAAGACGGCGCAGCCATAGCCGAACGACGGGAATCCCTTGGCGCCGAACGCGGTGTCGGCGTACTGCTCCACCGGGACATTGAAGCCCTGGGCGGTGGATTGCAGGAAGTAGCCGTTGCCGGCCGAGCACTGCGTGTTCAGCTTGAAATCCTTCACGCGGCCGTTCTTCAGGATGATGATCTTGATATCCTGGCCGCCGACGTCGCAGATCACGTCGACGTTGTCGTAGAAGTGCATCCCGGCTTCGGTGTGAGCAACGGTTTCGACGAGCGCGGCATCCGCGCCGATCACGTCCTTCAGAATGTCCTTGGCATAGCCGGTGGTGCCGACTCCCAGGATTTTGAGCTCGGCGCCCTGGTCCTTGATCTGCCGTTCGAGCTTCTGCAGGACTTCGACCGTGTCTTCGATCGGATTGCCCTTGGAGAGCTGGTAGGTCTTGGCAAGGATGCGGCGCTTGTGCTCCTTGGACAGCAGAACGGCCTTGGTGGAAGTGGAGCCGCCATCGATGCCGACGAAACCTTCGACTACTTCGCCCGGCTGGAACGTGGTGGGAACGAACTTCCTGGTGCGGTACTTCTGCTTGAACGCCGAGAGGTCGGCTTCGTCCTTGGCCAGCCCGCCGCCGCCGCCGCGCTTGGCTTTCTCTTCCTCGCGGCCCACGTTGACGTACCATTCCAGCTTGTCGAGGCCGATGTAGTGCCCAACCTCGTCGTCTTCGGTCTTGCCGTATTCGACCGAGCCGATGGCGGCGAAGTACTGCGCGTTATCCGGCGTCTTGATCAGGTCTTCCGGCGGGACGCCTTCGGGGAGCGGCGTGTTGCGCTCCTCCCAGATTTTCGGGATGTTGTGCTTCCAGCAATCGCGCATGCCGGCGATGTAGCAGTTCGGTCCGCCGAGCAGCAGGACAACCGGCTGAAGCGTGTTGCCGCGCGTCAGCACCGAGAGGTTCTGCATCACGATGGCTTCGAACAGCGAGGCCATCAACTCGTCGGGTGGAACGCCCATCTTCTGCAGGCCGTTGATATCGGTCTCCGCGAAGACGCCGCACTTGCCGGCCACGGGGTGGAGCTTGACGCCGTTGTAGCCCATCTTGCAGAGCTGGTCGGCGGGAATTCGCAGCTTGGCGTTGATCTTATCGATGACCGCGCCGGTACCGCCCGCGCACTTATCGTTCATCGACGGGATCTTCTTCTTGCGCCCGGTCTCCGGATCCTTCTTGAAGATGATGATCTTGGCGTCCTGGCCGCCCAGTTCGATCACCGATCCGCATTCCGGGTAGAGGCGCTCGACCGCGAGCGAAACCGCGTTGACTTCCTGAACGAATTTCGCGCCCAGATACTTCGCCATCCCGTTGCCGCCGGACCCGGTGATGAACATGCGGGAGCGCGAGGCGGCAAAATCGTCGATCTCCGTTTCGAAGCGCTTAAGAAACTCGAGGACCTTCTCCGGCTGCTTGGTATCGTGACGCTGATAGTCCTGCCAGAGGATCTGGTCGGTAGCGGCGTCAATCACCACGGCCTTCACGGTGGTGGAGCCGACGTCCATGCCGATGAGGAAGTTGTTGTTCATTGGATTAAGCAACCGAAGCAATGTGATACACGAAGTTGGCCGCAGATCCCACCACGCCCTTGGTATGGGGAACGTGGTACAGGGGCCGCTTGGATTCGGGGTGGGCTTCCACCCAGGCGCGGCACTGTTCCATCGTCAGGCCGGTCTTTTCGAGGGCTTCCGCGAATTCCTTCTTGGCCTTGTTCTTGGCCTCGCCGAGCGCCATCTGCACACGGCTGTGAGCGTTGATCTCGCCTTCGCCGGAGGTCTCGATCGGCAGGTAGATCATGTCCTTGTAGTTCGAGACGACGGCCGACTGCGCGCCATCCGACTGGGTGGAAGGCATACAACCGAACGGCTTCACCGACAGGACCATATGGGCCAGGTCTTTGTTCGAGTAATAGATGTTCTTGGCGACTTCGAGGTGGCCCTCACCGCCGCCGGCCCGCGAGTTATAGAAGGGGTGGCCGAGGCGCTGCAGTTCGTACTGGTCGGCGAGATGGTGCGCAATGCCCCCCAGAGCATTGACGATCTTGTGGTATTCGCTCTTGAATATGGCCTCGGCCAGTTTCAGCTTCGCTACCTTTTGGCGGAAGCCGAACTCGATTTTGGCGCGGGTGCCGAGCTTCCACAGCGGAGGCAGCACGGCACCCTCGTCCAGTCCCTTGAAATCGCGATACTTCTGGACCACCTGGTGGATCATGTACATGATCCAGGTGCCGATGGGTTCCACCAGCACCTGCGCGCCTTCGCGCTGCAGGAAGTTGAACATGTTGAAGTTGCCGTCGCCTTCGGTGGTCTGCGCCCAGAACTCGCCGGTGATCTTGACGATGGGCTTCACGCGCAGGCGGTCGATCTCGATCGCGTTGAAGCGGTCGCGGCAGGCTTCGAGAGACGGCACGTACTCATCGCCCTTCACCTGGTTGACGAATTTGCCGATATACTCGGCGGTATCGGAGAAGCCGCCCAAGTACTTCGCCATGCTGTTGTCGAGCTTCCACGGGCGCTTCTTGCGGAAGACCTCGTGGAGATAGTCCATGCTCTCATCGAGAACCTGGTCGGTCTCGCCGGCATTGACCTCGTACGGCCGGATGGCATAGGCCACCTCGTTCATCACGTCGCCGCAGTTGAGCGCGTTGAGGATACCCAGGAAGAAGTCGAGATTCATCTCCAGGCCGGCCTCGGCATCGGACTGGCTCAATCCGCCGGATTGCTGGAACAGCAGCACGCGGAAACCGTCGAACCCGGAATTGCGCAGCGCCAGGCGATATTCGGCTTCATACATCCCGAAGCGGCACGGACCGCAGGCGCCGGCGGTGAAGAAGACGTAACGGTCGATGATTTCCTGTTTGCTCAGCCCCTGCTCTTCGAGCGATTGCAGATACTGAACCAGGTTGCCGACGGTAAAATAGGTCGGGTTGCACTGGCCGTTGTTGCCGTACTCCTTGCCCGTCTGGAACGCGCGGACGTTGGGCGTTGGGACAGCTTCGGCGCGGTAGCCGAGCCCTTCCAGAGCACCATGGACCAGTTTTTCGTGTTTCCAGGTCAGGCCGCCGAACAGAAGCGTGGTGTTGGCACGCTGCTCCTTGGTGAATGGCTTTTCGACGGGACGCTTGAACTGATGGGCCTCGTGCTTGTGCAGTCCCGCCTCTCGCTCGAGGCGGGCACGCTCTTCGGCGAGACGCTGCTGAATCACGTCTTCCACGGAAGAACCAATCTGGACAAGCGAGGCGGGTTTTGGATCGACAGTCTGAGTGCTCATGAATGTGCTTCCTTCCCAGTTTGAGGGTA
The DNA here is from genome assembly GCA_963778675.1 of Bryobacterales bacterium. Classification (GTDB taxonomy): domain Bacteria; phylum Acidobacteriota; class Terriglobia; order Bryobacterales; family Bryobacteraceae; genus CAWCDJ01. The sequence continues at coordinate 352,290 of CAVZVI010000010.1, read as the reverse complement.
TCTTGCCGCTTTAACCGATTGAAAGAAATAGGATTTCATTGAATGGCGACTATCTTGGCGGAATGGGGGAATTAGACGGGTGAGCGGCAGGCGATTCCCGTGGGTGTGGCGCCCCGAAATCAGGTTACAACCGGACCTGGCGGCCTCTCCCGTGATGGTCCGCACCTTCCTGATGTTTCTCGGATTCGTATTCTTTATCGCATTTACATCATTCGGGTTACAGGCCCCGGGACTAATCGGATCACGCGGTATCACCCCGTTCGCCGGGTATCTTCAGATGATCCACGAATCGGTGGGTGGCGCCGCGTTTTGGGATATCCCGAGCGTCTTGTGGCTGAATCACGGCGACGGAGCGCTCCGGGCGGTTTGGATGGCGGGGGCCGCCTGCGCCCTGGCCGCGATCTTCTCGCCGTGGAGGCGGGCGGCACTGGCGGCTTGCGTCGTGCTGTGGCTTTCGCTGTGCTCGGTAGGGCAGGAGTTTCTCTCGTTCCAGTGGGATGTGCTGCTGGTGGAAGCAGGCTTCCTGGCGGTGTTCGCCGACACCTCGGCGTGGCGCGTGTGGCTTTTCCGGTGGCTGCTGTTCCGGCTGATGTTCTTCAGCGGCGTGGTGAAACTGGCGAGTCACGACGCGGCATGGCGGAACCTCACGGCGCTTCAGTTCCACTACGAAACGCAGCCGCTGCCGACGCCGCTGGCATGGTATGCGTGGCAGTTGCCGCTATGGTTTCACAAGGCCTCCACCGCGGTGGTGTTAGTGGTGGAGTTAGGCGTGCCACTGCTCTATTTTGCGCCGCGGAAGATCCGCCGCATCGCGGGATGGATTACCGTGGCGTTCCAGTTTCTGATTCTGGCAACCGGCAATTACACGTACTTCAATATCCTGACGATCGCGCTGGTGGCGTGGTTGTTTATCGAGCCCGAGCGGATCGAGCGGCGCCGCCTGCACCGCGTGGTGTCGATCTGTCTCGTCGCGCTGATCGGCACGGCGAGCGCCATGATCAGCCTGGAGCAGCTCTCGATTCCGCTTCCTCCCGGCGGCGCCGAGGTGGTGCACGCCGTGGCGCCGTTCGACATCGTCAACTCGTACGGCTTGTTTGCGGTGATGACGACTACGCGCCCGGAGATCGTGGTGGAAGGTTCGAACGATGGCACGGACTGGCAGCCCTACGAGTTCCGCTACAAGCCGGGAGATGTGCGCCGCGCGCCGCCGGTGGTCGAACCGGGCCAGCCGCGTCTCGACTGGCAGATGTGGTTTGCCGCGCTGGGAAGCTACCAGGAAAATCGCTGGTTCTCGAACTTCATGCTGCGGCTGCTGCAGGGCGAACCGAGCGTCCTCCGGCTGCTGGGACACAATCCCTTTCCGAACGCTCCGCCGAAGTACGTGCGGGCGCGGCTCTACCTCTACCACTTCACGAAATTCGGCTCGCGGGACTGGTGGACACGCGAAGAGCGAGGCCTGTACTTTCCGGCGGTGAGCCTGCGATAGCCGGACTCAACGTACCGGCGGCAGGTCCATCGCCGGATTCTTCGAGAAGAAGCCCCATGGAACCAGTTTGAAACCGATCGGATAGGTGGGCATCACGGGCCAGTCCTCGGGGCGCGGGTTGTGGGTGATGCCGAGCGTGTACCACAACACGATGTCGCGGTTGTCGATGGGGCGGTCGGCCGCGGCCCATTTCGCCAGGCCATCGTTGCCGCGGCTCTGATACGGGAAATCGCCGGCGGCATAGCGCTCCGATTCGCTGTACGGCGTGACCCAGACGTGCGCGTTGAGGAAGCCGGCCCGCTTGCGCACCCAGGAATCGGGCAGGGCGAGTGGGACGGCGTTCTCACCGGGGAGCAGCGCGTAGCCGGTCGGCTGTCCCAAGGCATTCTTCTTCGAGGGGTTCACGATGAGCCAACGGCGGCTGGTCTCGAGATTGATGCGGCGCTCCGCCTGCCGCTCGGTCTTCAGCGGCGTCTCCTGCATGACGAAGGCGCCGCCGTAGGGATTGTCTTTTCCCGCGGGAACGGGCACGCTGTTCATCTCCAGCGCGCGATTGGCCTGGCCGTCCACATCCATATCGAGGCGGAAGCAGAAAAAGTGCTGGTGGTGGACGGCGGCCAGGTTCTTCGCCACGAGGTGCGCATGCGGGCCGGCGGCGTGATCGGGCACGGCCTTCACCGACATGATGCCGGTGAGCAGAACGCGCGATTCGAGCGTGCCGTCCTGGTGAAAGATCCACTCGAATCCGTATTCGTAATTGCCGGCCTCGGTGAGATAGGAGATCACCAGGTCGCGCGCGCGGCGCGTGTTATCGGCGTGCTTCCAGGCGATCCCGCCATCCAATTCGTAAATCGCGACCGCACCGGGAATGACGCGCGGCTCGCCGGCTTCGGTGGGGACCACGGCGTCGTAGACCTGGCAGTTGGTGGGGCAGTCGACGCCGGGGTGGAGCGGGCTGGCGAGGATGCCGAGGCCGAGTTCTCCTTCGTCGAAGGTGTTACGGAAGAACCACGCGCCTCCCGGGTCGCCGTAGGGGACGGCCATTTCGGAAAGCGACGCGCGGTAAAGGACCGGACGCACCTGCCCTCCGTCTTGGTAGCCGACGGTATACAGCACCAGGCCTTCCCGCGGGGTCAGCGCGTAGCGGAAGCGCCATTTCTCCCAGCGCACCTCGCCGTTGTCGATGCGGTATCCGGGGCCGGCGCTCTGCACAATGGCAAGCGGGGCGGGCGGCGGACGAAGGGGCCGGTTCGCACCCGGGTCGAGGTCGAAATTCTCGCGCGCGACCGGAGCGTCGCGGTCGGTATCCAGGAAGTCGAGCACTTTACCGGTGGTCAGGTTGACGTGGACGGCGATGCCTTCCACGGGATGCGCGTAGTAGTTCTCGCCGGCGCCGCCGAAGTAAGGGGTCACGCGGACAATCCTTCCGTGGTCTTCGCCCGGGAGCCCGAAATATCCGGCGGGCCACGCCACGGTGTAGACGGAGTTCGGGTCGCGGATGCCGCGCGCGCGCAACGCCGGGACCCAGCGCGGGTCGGAGCGCACGATGCGGTCCGCCAGCGAGGAGTCATATTCGCCGACCGGCGGCTGCGCGCCCGGCACTTCCTTCCATGAGGCCAGCTTGCCGGCGGAGAGGTCCGCTACCGCTTCGTACGTGCGGTTGGCCTGGTGATCGTAGATCACGGCGAAGGCGCGGCGGGGCACCGCGAGCCCCTTCAACACCGCCTCTTTGGGAGGCTCGTCGAGAGCCAGAAAGTTATAGCGGGGTGGGTTGGGAAGCCGGCCCGATGCCTTGAAAATCCGAACAGCGGCGCGAATCTCTTCGGCGCTGAGGGGCGCCAGAGGATTGGTGGCTGCCTGGGAAGAGAAACCAACCAATGCGAGGAGGATCAGCCTGCGGAGCACTCATTACCCTTCGCGCACCATCGTATCAATTCTTCGCCCCCTCAATCGGGTACCCCTGCCACACGTATTCCAAGGCCTCGGGCAGGGTCTGCTGTTTTACGGCGCGATCGGTGTGTCCGGCGTTGCGTGCAAATACAAACTGATAGTGGTAGCCCTTGGCGGCCAGCACTTTGGCCATGTTCTCGTTGGCAAGGACCCAGTCGTGCAGGTTGTCGCGCGTGATGAGGTTGTCCCTGTCGCCGACCTCCATCCAAAGACGTATCGGCTTGACCGGGCTGTTGGGGATGAGGTGCTCATGAAACTCCCATGCGCCATGGGGCGTCTCGGGGTTCGGCGGCCACTGCTGGTTCACGTAGGTGCCCGAGTAGGTGAGAACGCGGTGGTACCACTCGGGGTGATACCAAGCCATGATCAAGGCGCATGAGCCGCCGGAGCTGCCGCCCATGGTGGCGCGGCCCTCTGGATCCCTGGTCAGCTTCACGTTGTATTGCTTTTCCACCAGCGGCAGCACTTCTTTCTCGACGAACTCCGCGTACAGGCCCGACATCGTGTCGTATTCCAGGCCGCGTTCGCTGCCCTGGGCGTCTCCCCCGCCGTTGCTTATGGAGATCGCAATCATCACCGGCACACGGTGCTCGGCGATCAGATTGTCCAAAGCAGTGAACAGTGCCCGGTCAGGTCCATCCGCTCCGACGATGAACGGGGCAGCGGTGCCAGGGACGTATTGCCTGGGAACATAGACAGCCACCCGGCGCGTGTAGGGCGCGGGGTGGCTCGAGACCATCAACCTGGTGGGGTCGGCGGGGTCCGGCCTGGCAAAGGTGCCGGGCTCGCGCGCGATTCCGGGGTAGATCTTGCTGTCGGCCGACTCCATGGTAAAGGTGTAGACCGCTCCCTGCGGCACGCCTTCCTTCACGGTCATCTCCGGCGCGGGGTTGTGCGTGGGGCCGAGAATGAAGTTACCGTCCGCCTTGGCCGGAGCGTTGTCGCCGTCGGGTAATTCTTTGGCGGTGACATAACCGGGCGTGTGGGGATCGCGGGTGGGCGCCGGCGGGCGCGGCGGACGTGCCGGGCGCGGGGCCGCGGCCGGCGCTTGGGCTATCGCCGGATCTGAGCCGGCCATCAGGCTGATCAAGAATGCGGTGGTTATGAGACGAAACATAGAGGGCTCTCGCGCTCAAGCAACTTGGAGAGATCTTATCACCGATCGGGCGCGCATCGATGGGGTGAAGGCTTAGTGCGGTCTGGGGGACCGAAATCCCCTGCGCGGGGTATTCCGATCCACGGGTGGAGTGAACTATTCTCGCAGTGGAGGCCGAGATCGCTACTTCGGGTACAGCAGAATCCACCCAATTCGTTCATCGGCCCGGTGCGCCCGGCGACGAGATTCCCCCACCCTCCCCAAGGGACACAGGCGAGTCCGGCCGGGCGCATCCGACCCAGGCGCAGGTACTTGAGCGGCCGGCCTTTCAGCGCTACGCCTTTGCGTGCCTGAGCGTCCTGGCAGCCACGCTGGCCCGGATATTGCTCGACCGGGTGTTTGGCTACCACCATCCCTACGCGACTTTTTATATTGCCGCCCTGGTTTCGGCCTGGTACGGGGGAGTGGGGCCCGCACTTGTTTCCACGATGGGAGGCGCCGGAGCGATCGTGCTGATCGCCTACGCACCGGCGGTTGTCGACCGATCGGGCGCCACCACCCTGGTCGGGTTCGAATTCTATTTCATCGTCTCCCTCACGGGCATTATCCTGCTCGAGGCGCAGAGGCGGGCGGAGCGAAGATCCGCGAACATGGCCGAACTGGCGAGGCGCAGGTTACTGGAGTTGGAAGAGGCCACCGGACAAAGGCTTCGCGCCGAAGCGGAGGCTCGCGAGACCCGCGAGCGGCTGCACGAGGCGCAAAAACTGGAAAGCATCGGGCTGCTCGCGGGAGGCGTCGCGCACGACTTCAACAACCTCCTGACCGGAATCATGGGAAGTGCCAGCCTGGCGCTCGAGACCGTGCCCCCCGAAAGCACGGCGCGCCGTATGCTCGAGATCGTACTATCCAGCTCCGACCGCGCCGCACAATTGACCAAACAACTGCTGGCCTATGCCGGCAAGGGCTCGTATGTAACCGACTTCCTCGACCTCTCCGATATGGCACGGCAGGCGGTCGACGCGGTCCGCCCCGCCCTCTCGCCGGCGATCGAGCTCCGGTTCGAATTGCGCGACGAACTGCCGCAACTGCGAGCGGATGCTTCGCAGATCCGGCAGTTGATCTCCAACCTGATCGAAAATGCGTCGGAGGCGATCGGCGAAAACCGGCACGGGGTTGTGACCCTTCGAACCGATGTTTTGAGGGTGGAAGATCCGCGGTTGTACGCGGCGGCAGCGGCGGGGCAGATCACCGCGGGAACCTACCTGGTGCTGCAGGTGGAGGACACCGGCGAGGGCATCGATACGATTCTGATGCCCCGCATTTTCGACCCTTTCGTCACCACCAAGTTCATGGGGCGCGGGCTCGGACTGGCCGCGGTTTCGGGAATTGCCCGATCGCTGAAGGGGGCGGTGCTCGTCTCCACCAAACGAGGGGAGGGCTCGCTGTTCTCGGTGCTGTTTCCGGTCCTCGAGGACACTCGGAGGTAGCACCGCCCGCTCCGGCGGGATCCGCTACAGAACTTCTTCCGACCAGCCCTCCAGAACCTGCTTCACTTTCGTCATGAACTGATCCGCCAGAGCGCCGTCGATCAAGCGGTGGTCGAAGGTCAGCGAGATGTGGCAGATGGAGCGGATGGCGATGGCGTCGTCGATCACGACGGGCGTTTTGTCCACGGTCCCGACCCCCAAAATCGCCACCTGCGGCTGGTTGATGATGGGCGTGCCGAAGAGGCTGCCGAAGCTGCCGAAGTTGGTAATCGAGAAGGTGCCGCCGGCCACTTCGTCGGGCTTGAGCTGGCGCGAGCGGGCGCGCGTGGCCAGATCCACGATGGCGCGCTGCAGACCGAGCACGTTCTTTTCGTCAGCCGCGCGGATCACCGGGACGATCAATCCGTTTTCGAGGGCCACCGCGATCCCGATATTGATTTCGTTGTGATAGAGAATGTTGTTGCCTTCGAGCGATGCGTTGAGCAGCGGGAACTGGCGCAGCGCAACCACGGCCGCCCTCGTGATGAAGGGCAGGTAGGTCAGTGAAAAGCCGTAACTCGACTGGAAGGCGGCCTTGTTGCGCTCCCGCATTTTCGCCACCTTGGTCATATCCACACGGTGCACCGTGGTGACGTGGGGCGAAGTGCGCTTGGAGAGCACCATGTGCTCGGCGATCTTCTGGCGCATCGTGCTGAGAGGCTCAACGCGGGTCCTGGCCTGGCCGGAAGGGGGCGGCGTGTAGACCTGAGGAGCCGGCGAGGGCGGCGGAGCGGCCGGACGCGGCGGTGGAGGTGCCGGGGCCGCGGGCTGAACCGGGGCCGCGGGCTGGGCCGCCTGGCTGGCGAGATAAGCCTCCACATCCTGCTTGGTGATGCGTCCTCCGGCGCCGGTGCCCTGCACACGCGCAAGATCGATGTTGTTCTCACGGGCCATCTTGCGGACCAGCGGCGAGAGCGGTCCGGAAGGCTCCGCCGGCGCGGTCTCCTGCACTGCCTGCGGTGCGGGAGCGGCGGGTGCCGCCGGCGCGGGCGGCTCTGGCGGGGGAGCCGGCTTCGGGGGAGCGGGCGCCGGCGCGGACGCCTGGGGCTTGGCCGCCGCCCCGCCGCCTTCCTCGATGCGGGCCACCACGGTGTTGATCCCCACCGTCTGGCCCTCTTCCACCAGGGTCTCCGCCAGCGTTCCGGCGGCGGGGGAAGGAATCTCGGTGTCCACCTTGTCCGTCGAGATCTCGAACAGCGGCTCGTCGCGCTCTACCCGCTCTCCGGGCTTCTTGAGCCACTTGGTCAGGGTGCCTTCCACGATGCTTTCGCCCATCTGGGGCATCACTACGTCGGTCATGTCAATTCTCTCTTTCCGTGGCTGCGAGGACGGGAGCCTCGAGCAGCATTTCGCAATCAAAAACGCGGCCGAAATGCGCGGCCAGGGTACGCCCGACTTCCGCGGGGCTGCTGCGGACGCCAAGCTGCGACATGGACGTCACCGGCTTGGTCAGCCCGCAGGGAATGATGTACTGGAAATAGCTCAGGTCCGTATTCACGTTCAACGCGAAGCCGTGAGACGTCACCCAGCGGCTGATGTGCACTCCGATAGCCGCGACCTTGCGGCCGTCCACCCAGACGCCGGTGAGCTTGGGGATGCGGCCGGCGGGGATGCCGTAATCGGCCAGGGTGTCGATGATCACCTGCTCGATGGCCCGAACGTAAGCGCCCACATCTCGCTTCCATTCCCGCAGGTCGAGGATGGGATAGCCCACCAGTTGGCCGGGACCGTGATAGGTGACGTCGCCGCCGCGATCGGTAGGGTAGAAGGAGATCCCGGCGCGTTCGAGGATGTCGTCCCCGGCCAGCAGGTTCTCCATGCGCCCGTTCCGCCCCAGCGTAATCACGTGCGGATGCTCGAGCAGAAGCAGATGGTCCGGCGTCTCGCCGAGTTTGCGCGCCGCGACGATCCGGCGCTGCGTTTCCAGCGCCTCGCCGTAAGCGACACGCCCGAGCTCGCGCAGGCAGCACTTACGCATTGATGGAAAGACCGTAGACCGCGTTGAAGGCCTCGCCCAGCGCTTCGTACAGCGTGGGGTGGGCGTGGATGGTCTGCATCATCACATCGACCGTGGCTTCGGCTTCCATGGCGGCCACGGCTTCGGAGATCAGCTCGAACGCTTCGGGTCCGATGATGTGAACGCCCAGGATCTCACCATACCGCTCGTCGCTGACGACCTTGACGAAGCCGTCATGCCGGCCGAGAATCGTCGCCTTGCTGTCTCCCGCGAACGGGAAGCGGCCGACCTTCACTTTGTAGCCCTGCGCGCGCGCCTGGGCCTCGGTGAGCCCCACGCTGCCGATGCCCGGCTCGGTGTAAGTAGCCCCGGGGATGCGCATCTTGTTGATCGGCACCGCGGGCTTCCCAGCCATGTGAGCCACCGCGATCATGCCTTCGCGGGTGGCCACGTGCGCCAGTTGCGGCGTGCCCGCCACCACATCGCCGATCGCATAAACGCCCGGCTCGGCCGTCTGCTGGTGCGGGTCCACTTTGATGAAGCCGCGGTCGAGCTCGACGCGGGTGTTTTCCAGGCCGATGTTTTCGGTGTTGGGCTTGCGGCCCACCGCCACCAGCAGCTTCTCGGTCTCGAGAACTTCCTGCTTGCCGTCCTTGGTGGTAAGGGTGAGCCGGACACCGTGGCCGGTCTTCTCGATGTTCTCCGCTCGCGCGCCGGTTTCGACGCGGATCTTCTGCTTGCGAAACAGCCGCTCCAGCTCCTTGGAGATATCCTCATCCTCGACCGGGACGATGCGCGGCAGCATCTCGATCACGGTCACGTCGGAACCGAAGCGCTTGAAGATAGACGCAAACTCCACGCCCACCGCGCCAGCCCCGATGATCGCCAGGCTCTTGGGCACGGCGTTCAGGTTCAGAATCTCGATATTGGTGAGGATGAATTCCGCATCCGGCTCGAGCCCGGGCAGCATGCGGGCTTCGGATCCCGTGGCGATGATGATGTTCCTCGCTTCGAGCGTCTGCACGCCCGAATCGGACTTCACTTCGACCTTTCCGCCGCCCTTCAGGGTGGCGTGTCCCGCGATGCGCTCCACCTTGGCGCGCTTCAGAAGCATGGCCACGCCATTAGAGTGCTTGTTGACGATTCCGTCCTTACGCTCCTTCACTTTCGGGTAATCGAGGCGCGGATTTTCGCAGGAGATGCCTTCCTTGTCGGCATGCTCGAACCGCTCCCAGATGTCCGCCGTGTGGAGCAGACTCTTGGTGGGAATGCACCCTACCAGGAGACATGTGCCGCCAAGTTTGGCCCGCTTTTCGATAAGCGCTGTCTTCAATCCGTACTGGCCGGCGCGAATAGCTGCGGAGTAGCCGCCGGGACCACTCCCGATAACAATCAGGTCGTATGGCACTTTTTTCATTCTACATACGTCACCGGCTGAAACGACGGTGCGTCATACATTTGAAGATATGCAGAGGCTTCTCTTAGTTCTGATGCTGGTTTCCGCAACGGGATTCGGACAAACCGGCGTCAGGGCCCGCCCCGCGCCGAAGGCGGTGAAGTGGCCCATCGAAAGTCTGCGAGTAGAGGGCAACCAGCACTACACGCGCGACCAGGTCCTAGCTGTTATCCGATTGAAAACAGGGCAGATGGCCGGAAAGACGGATTTCGACGCGGCGCGCGACCGGCTGGTGGCGAGCGGCGCCTTCGAGAACGTGGAGTATCAGTTCACGCCGGCCGCGAATGGCCACGGGTACGCGGGCGTATTCAAGCTTTCCGAGGTGCAGCAGGTCTACCCCGTCGAGTTCGAGAGCCTGGGAGTTTCGTCGAAAGACCTGGCCGCCACACTATCGGCGCGGGATCCTCTGTTCTCCAGGGAAGGGCTGGCCGCCACCCAGCCGGTGATCCAGCGGTATACCCGGTGGATTCAGGAGTACCTGGCAGCGCACGGTGTGAAGGAGCCGATTGTGGGCGCGGTGGAACCCGGGGATCCCGGCGATTTTGCCATCGTCTTCCGGCCCGAGCGGACTTTGCCCGCGGTGGCCCAGGTGAGCTTCATAGGCAACCACGTGATTGACGAGAAGGTGTTGCGGGAGGCGGTGGCGCAATCCGCCATCGGCTCTCCCTACACCGAGGACAACTTCCGGCTGGTTCTGAAACTGGCGGTCCGGCCGCTCTACGAAATCCGCGGCCGTGTGCGTGTTGCCTTCCCGGCGATCCGGACCGAGCCGGTGAAGGACGTCCAGGGCGTACACGTTTTTGTCACCGTGGACGAAGGCGAGAGTTATGAACTCGGCAAAGTCTCGATCGACGGGAAGCCGCCCCTTCCGGCCGAGAGCCTGCTGAAGGCGGGCGATTTCAAGACCGGCGACGTAGCCAACATGCAGCGTGTGAGCCAGGGGCTGGATCGGATCCGCAAGGCGGTGGAGCGCGCCGGGTACATGAATGCCAAGGTGACGAGCGAGCGCACGATCAACGACGGGAAGAAGACTGTCGATGTGGCCGTGGCGATCGATGCCGGCGCGCAATTCACCATGGGCAAGCTGGCCATCGTGGGACTCGACCTGGAAGGCGAAGCCGAAATCAAGCGGATCTGGGGGTTGAAATTCGGCAAGCCGTTCAATCCCGAGTATCCCGACTCGTTTCTGAAGCGAGTGAAGGACGAAGCGATGTTCGACAACCTGGGTCAGACGAAGTCGGCGGTGAAGGTGAATCCGGACCAGAGCGTGGATGTGACGCTGACGTTCGCCGGATCGAATCCGCAGGGCCGCCCCGGGCGGCGGCGCAGCGGCGTGTACTGACGACTCAGGTCTCGGCCTGCTTGTGGACCAACTGGTCCAGCCGGTCGTCGGCGGCGGCCAGCATCTCCTCGGCGACGTGGAAGGGAACCAGGCCCTGGTTGGCCGCCCGCTGGATAGCGCTCTTCTCAGCCGCCACCAGGCGCGCGCCGGCCATCTTGACCTCTTCGGCCGCTGCTTCCGGGTCTCTGTCGTGCAGCGACAGGATCTCTTTCTGCACCAGTTCGATCCGGGCATCCAGATCGGCCTGCAGCTGCTCGTAGGTCGGCCTGGAGATGAGGTCGTCGCGCAGCAGCCCTTCGAGTTCCGCGCGGGCGGCGGAGACGGCGATGTGCCGCACCTTGGCCTGGCCGTACTCGTCTTCCCGTCCCATCTCGAGGCCCAGGAGCCGCAACAGCGGTTTGATCGTCAGCCCCTGAACCACGATGGAAAACGCCACCACGCCAAACGTCATGGTGAGGATCAGGTCGCGGCCCGGAACCGAGCGAGACAGGCTCAAAGCGAGCGCCATCGAGACGCTGCCGTGGATTCCGCCCCACACCAGAACGTGCCGCCAGCGCATCGGGATCTTCGCTCCCATCAGCCCGCTGACCGGGGTGAGCAGGTAAACCGAAAGGGCGCGGCCGGCCAGCACGGTCCCGATCGCCAACAGAATCGCGTGCCAGGCTTCGATCAGGCTGAGGGTGTGCACTTCGATGCCGATGAGCAGGAACACCAGCGAGTTGATCACGAAGGCAATGTATTCCCAAAAGGACCACAGCGCGACTCGTGTTCGCGCGCTCATTCCGATTTCGGCCCCGAAGTTCCCCACCATCAGTCCGGCCGCAACGGTCGCGATGACACCCGAGACGTGCAGGTGCTCGGCGATCAGATAGGAGCTGTAGGCCAGGATGGTGGTGAGGGTGATTTCGATGCGGGGGTCATCCACCTGCTCGGTCAACCGGCTGGCCAGATATCCGAGGGCCAGTCCGAGCGCGGCGCCTCCGATCACGACGATCAGGAAGCGCTGGACGCCGTTCAAAACGCTGAAATCGCCGCTGGCCATGGCGGCGAGAATGATCTGGAACATCACAACCGACGTTCCGTCGTTGAACAAACTCTCGCCTTCGATAATCACGGAGAGGCGCTTAGCGACTCCAAGGTCCTTGAACAGCGCCAGGACGGAAATCGGGTCGGTGGCAGCGATCAGGGCCCCGAATAGCAGCGCCGGCATGATTGCCAGGCCGACCACCCAGTGCACGGCGTAAGCCGTGATTAGGGTCGCGCTCAACACGCCGGCTACCGCCAGAAGCACGATGGGGGTCAGATTTTCGCGCAAGTGCCGGACGTGAATGTTGATTCCGGATTCAAACAGGAGGGCCGGCAGGAACAGGATCAGGATGATCTCCGGCGTCAGCAGGTGAGAACCCTCGCTGGTGCCGAGCGCCGAGATGATGGGCAGGTGGAACAGGTCGATGGCGAAGCCGCCCAGCACCAGCGCGACGGTATACGGTATCTTCAGCCTGCTGGTGACAATCGCAATTGCGGAGGCGGCGATCAGCAGCCATAAGAGAAATTCGATAATCGCGGCTGTAGACATCCTGCCCCTATCTTAACCGCGGCCTTCGCCGGTCAACGATTCGGAGGTGCGCTTTTTGGCCGGGGAACCGAGTCCAGGTGTTTCGCGGCTTCGGTCCACGCGGCATCGGAAGCGATCGCCACGAGGCGGTCGCCTTCTTCCAGGGTCAGGCCGGGGTGCGGCCAGAGCGGGCGGTCGTGCCGCAGAATCAGGATGAACTCCATCTGGTCCCTGGGCCCAAGCGGCGCGCCTTCGAGAGTCTTGCCCACACACGGACTCTTCCGGCGCAATACGCCGAGCTTGACCTCTCTTCCGTCGGGGAAACGGACCGGCACGCCGGAGGCGACCAGCGAAACCAGTTCGAGGCCGCGAACATCGAGGCTCTTGGAGATCTCGCGGCTGCGCAACAGATCCATGGCTGTCCGCAACTGGTCCCGGTAGTGCGCCGGGGAGTAGGACCGCGTCGGGACCTGCGCTTCGTAAAGACTCGGATAACGGAGCGAAAGCACCTCCACGAGGCGAGTCTGTAAGAGATAGCTGAGCATGACCGCCAGTCCGGCGGCTACGAGCAGGTGATAACCGCCTGTCATCTCTGTGACCATCAAGAGCGTGGCCACCGGGACCCGGGCGGCGGCGCCGAAAACCGCCGCCATGCCGACGACTACGAAAGCTGCGGGCTGCTGGTGGAACACCTGGCCCAGGAAACCACCGAACATCGCGCCGACGAACAGGCTGGGCGCAAAGACTCCGCCGGATCCCCCGGAGCCTATGGTGAAAGCAAACGTGATCATTTTGCTCAAGCTGAGCAGCAGCAGAAACGTAAGCCCCAACCGGCCATCGATCGCCGCCTGGATCCACTCGTACCCACCTCCCAGAACCTGGGGCAAGGCGACCGCCACAAGCCCTACGCAAAGGCCGCCGATGGCGGGCTTGAGATGCGGCGGGCACGGGATGCGGTGAAACGCGTCCCGTACGCCGTAGAGAGTGAGCGGCAATATGGTGGCAACCAGGGCACTGGCTACCCCCAACACCACATACCATGCGTAGCCCGCCGTGTCGGGAGCCGTTAAACTGCCGGGCATTACGAACAGCGGTTCAAAGCCGACGAAAAACCCGTTCAGGGCGTACGCCGTGATCGAGGCCAGCATGGTGTATACCAGCGCCCCGGCTTCGAATTCCATTTCGCCGTAAAGGACCTCGACCGCGAAGAACGCGGTACCGATGGGCGAACGGAAAACGGCGGACAGCCCGGCCGCCATCCCGACCACGATGAGCAAGCGCCGGTCTTCATCGGAACGGTGGAACCAGTTCGCATAAATCGAACCGACTCCAGCGCTGATCAGTGCGGTAGGCCCTTCGCGTCCCGCCGAACCGCCCGATCCGATGGTGATCGCGGAGGCCACGGTCTTAATCAAGGGAACGCGCGCCCGAATCTGTCCGGCCAGATTGTGAAATGCGTTCACCACGGCGTCGGTTCCGTGCCCTTCGGCTTCCGGCGCGAAACTGTATACGAGCAGCCCGGATAGCAGGCCGCCCAGGGTGGTAGACAGCGGGATCAGCCAATTTCCATGGGTTTCCAGCGTGTGATATCCCGCCAGCTTATCCAGGAACAGCGCCCGGCACAGGTCCAACAGAAAGACGAACAGCCGCGCGCTCAGTGCCCCAACGATTCCCAGCACCAGGGTATCCAGCAGCAGCATGTATTGCCGTCGCATCTTCATGAAGCGTCCCCGACCTTCCAAAGAATCTGCCGTAGCATTCCGAGCAGCACCGGTGCGTCGCGGCCGGCGATATCCAGCCGGCGCACCAGGCGGCGAACCTTTTCTTCCGTCGATTCGGCGGTGAGTGGATTGACGTAGCCGCTCTTCTCCAACGCCTCGATCAAGAGGCGGGTGATCTGCTCAGCCTCGGCCGCGGAGGCGCGCCGGATCTCGTTGGGTGCGGCGTGGACCGCCTCCGGGTCGCGGGCCAGTTCGTAAAGACAGAGCGAGACCGCCTGGCCGAGGTTCATCGAGAGACCCTGATCGGCCGTGGGGATGCGCATCAGCCAGTGGCAGTGGCTGAGATCGCTGTTCGAGAGGCCGAACTTCTCCGAGCCGAAAAGCAGTGCCGCGGGGGCCTGCGGGAGCACTGCCGAGATAAGCCGCGCTCCGTATTCGAGGCGGCGGATGGGGTGTTGCAACTCGCGATGGCCGACGGAAGTGGTGCCGACCACCAGGCGGCAATCGGCCACCGCGTCGGCGACGCTCCCATATTCCTCCGCGGCCTGGAGCAGAGGGGCGGCGCCGACCGCCGACCGCGCCTCCCGAAAGGCCACGTCATAGGGGTTCACCACGCGCAGAATGGAGAAGCCGAAGTTAGCCATGGCGCGCGCGGCCGCGCCGATGTTCAGCGGGTTTCGAGTCGCCACCAGGACCACGCGCAGGTTGTGTTTCGAGTTCGGCTCTATGATTCGATCGTAGCGCTTAGGACTGAAACAATGAAATACCGGCGATGCCCGCCGCACCTGCTGCCATACATTCGGAGGCGTTGCGGCTCGTGACGCCACCCAACGCCAGCACGGGGATGCGCACGGAAGCCGCTGCCAGGCGAAGGCCCTCGAGCCCTTGTACGGGGCCGTACAGAGTCTTCGAAATGGTGGGAAAAATGGGGCTGAAAAGAGCGAAGTCCGCGCCCTCGTTTTCGGCGGCGTGCAATTCGTCGATGGAATGCGTGGAAACTCCGATGCGGAAATCGGGCGGCGCGATGGCGCGCAAGAGGCGGGGCGGGACCGAACCGCCGGGAAGATGCACTCCGTGGGCGCCGCACGCCAGCGCGACGTCGGTGCGGGAGTTCACCAGAATGCGGGAGCCGTGAGGGTTGGCAAGCGCCAGCGCGCGGCGGACGAGCTCGCACAATTCCCGCGCGGAGAGATCCTTTTCCCGAATCTGAATCAGCTCCACGCCCTGGGCGAGCGCGCGGGCCATGCAGGCCATGAGCAGTTCGATGCCGCCGGCGGCTCGGCGGTCGGTGATGTAGCAGCGGATCATGCGAGCGGTGGGAACGTCACAGAATTTTCAGGGCTTCCGGCGGAAATTCCACTTGCCAGCTTCGGTTGTCCTTCGCGCGCGCATACTCGGCCAGCGGGAGATCGGCGAAGATTCCCTTTTCGAATTCAAGCCGGACGCTTTGCGAACGTTTCGAAACCTTCACCAGGGCGGCGCGGATGGAATTGGGCGGCGGCTGGAAATCGCCCGGATGCACCCGCAGATCGCCGGGGTAGACGGCTACCCACACCCGGTCGCCGCGGAAATGCCCGGGGATATACGGCCCCGTCAGGACGAAGCCGTCGAACTCGAGCCGGCTGGTGTTACGGCCGGGATCGAGCGCGCCGATCCCGGCTTCGAAGAGATTGGGAATCCCGAGCAGGCGCGCGGCTTCGATTGAGTCGGGGGCATCCAGAACGGCCCGCGGCGTTCCCTGCTGCACGATGCGGCCCCGGTCGAGAATCACCAGGGTGTCGGCCGCCGCGCAGCAAAGATCGAGATCGCCCGATACCATCAGGATGGGGACCGATGCCGCCGCGCGGATACCGGCCAGCATCGATTCGCTCCAGGTGCGCTCGTCGAGCAGGATGAGCCGCGGCTCGGCGAGCAGCATCCGTCCTACCGCGCCGCGCAGCCGCAGATCCGGCGTAAGGTCACGGGGCAGCGTCGCGGCCGCCTCCGTCAACTGGAAACGTTCGAGCATGTCGGCGATGCGGCGGTGCCGTTCCAGCCGCGCGAAATGCTGCGCCGCGAATGCCAGGTTCTGCCGCAGCGTGAGATGCGGAAACAGGGAGTCCCGTTGCGATACGTAACCGCAGCGGCGCCGGTGGGGCGCCACGTTTACGCGGGCCGCCGCGTCGAAGAGGAGCAGATCGTTCAGCAGGATGCGCCCGGAATCCGGCGTGGCGAACCCGGCCAGCAGCTCGAGCAGCAACGTCTTCCCTGAGCCGGCCGGGCCGTAAACCGCGGTGATGCCGGCGGCGATGGGAAGTTCCAGATCCATCGAGAACGAAGGCGGAATTTTCTTGCCGATGCGCGCGTGCGTCATAGGCGCGTGTACCACGCGATCGCCGCCACCAGGGCGAATTCGGAAGCCACCCGAACGAACACGAGGGCGGCGGCGGCCAGAATCGGCCGTCCCGCCAGGGGCAGGCCCACGCGCCAGAAGACGCTCCATTCGGACGCACCCAAACTCCGCGCGGCATTGGCGTATTCCGGGCCCACCGCGACGAAAGCAACTCGCGCGCTACGCCCCAGGAACGGCACGGCATACAAAGCGCCGGCCGCGGCGGCCAGTTGCCAGGTGAAATGCGGCGCCATGAAATACGCGCAGACGATGGTGGGAGGCAAAGCCAGCGGAAGCGACACCAGCACCGCCGCCCGCGGCCGGGACTGCAGCAGGTAGCCGAACCAGACCCCCAGGGCCAGCGATACCGCAGTGGCGGCGGAGGCTACGCGCAGGCTGAGCCAGAGCAGGTCGCGGGGCATGCGGGATCTCTATTATAGCGGCCGGAACCGCGCGCTGAAGTGCCGCAGGAACGGCGGCTCCTCGACGATCTCCATGCCGCGGATTTCGTCCTTACGCGCATTCACTTCGAGGATCGCTTCCACCACGTAGTCGATGTGGCTCTGGGTATAGACGCGGCGCGGAATGGCCAGGCGGAGCAGCTCGTGCCGCGCCGCGGCGCCGAACATCACCGAGCCGATCTCCACCGACCGGATGCCGGCGTGCCGGTACAGTTCCACCGCGAGCGCCTGCCCCGGAAACTGCGCCGGCGGGATATGCGGGAGCATGCGGGCGGCATCGATATAGATCGCGTGGCCTCCGGGAGGCTCGACAATCGGCACCCCACGGTCCGCAATGTGTCGTCCCAGGTAGCCTGTGGATACGATGCGGTAGCGGAGATAATCGGGGTCAAGCACCTCTCCGAGCCCGGTGGCGATGGCGTCCAGGTCGCGTCCGGCCAGCCCGCCGTAAGTCGGAAAGCCTTCGGTGAGGATCAGGAGGTTGGTCTCCTGCTGGGCCACGCGGCCGTCGTTCGAGCACAGGAAGCCGCCGATGTTGGCGAAGGCGTCCTTCTTGGCGGAGAACGTGCAGCCGTCCGCCAGCGAAAACATCTTTTGTGCGATCTGTTTCGGCGTCCAGGCGCCGTACCCCGGCTCGCGCTCGCGGATGAACCACGCGTTCTCGGCAAAGCGGCAGGCGTCCAGGTAGAGCGGTATTCCGTGCCGCCGGCACACGGCTTTGACCGCTTCGATATTGGCCATGGATACCGGCTGGCCGCCGCCGGAGTTGTTGGTGACCGTGAGCATCACCAGGGGAATCTTCCCGGCGCCCTCGACGGCGATCAGGGATTCGAGGGCCGCTACGTCCATATTGCCCTTGAAATCCAGCCGGAGCCTGCGTATCGGCGGCTTCGGGAACCGGCAGGTCCACCGCGCGCGCACCGGTGAACTCGATATTCGCGCGAGTGGTGTCGAAATGGGTATTCGAAGGCACCACGTGGCCCGGCTTGCACATCACCGTGAACAGAATTCGCTCGGCGGCGCGGCCCTGGTGGGTGGGGATCATGTGGCGGAAGCCGGTCAGCTCGTCGGCTGCCCGCTTGAGGCGGAAGAAACTTTCGCTGCCGGCGTAGGATTCGTCGCCGCGCATGACCGCCGCCCACTGCTCGGTGGACATGGCGCTGGTGCCGGAATCGGTGAGGAGGTCGATCAGGATGTGGCGGGCTTCGATCAGGAAGAGGTTGTAGCCGGCCTGCTCCAGGTAGCTCTGGCGCTCTTCCGGCGTAGTCTGGCGCAACGGCTCCACGCTCTTGATGCGGAACGGCTCGATGATGGTGCGCACGTGGCGATTATCGCACCAGTGATCAATGGCGCGTCTGGTGGCCGGCCGCTTCCCATCGTGATACCAGCAGTTCGATCACGTTCAGCCATGCTGTGTCGGGATGTTCCAGTTTGCGGAACAACGCCACATAATCGGGCCGGTTCATGCCCATGCCGGCGAAGGCCAAAAAGTACAATCCGTCGTTGGGAAAATCGGGGACTTGCTCTTTATTCCACTTGTGGGGGTCGGAAAGATACGGCTCCAGGTAGTCGATTACGGTAGCCAGCGTGGCGCCATCTTTTGCCTGCACGTTCCACAAATTCACGCCCTGTATTTGGGCGATGCGGCAAATCGTCGTGTAGGCCTCCAGGTTGAATGCCGAGTAGGAAAGCGACCGGGTGCGCGCCTCCTCGCGGGGGGCGCTGCCGTCGGCTTTGATCTGCCGCGGGAAGATATGCTCACGGTAGTAGCGGAAAGCGGCCTCCGCATCCGGCTTGCTCCCGACGAAGGTCGCCACTGCTGCCACCTGGGCGGTCCACCAGGAGGCGTGGTTGTTTCCGCTGGCCTTCTCCTCTTCGCCTTCCGCGCTCTTCGTGAGCCAGCGCAGGTAATCTTCGAACCACTTCTGCACCGCCGCCTGGTCCTTGGGGTCCCACGCCCCGGCCTGCGACAGGAGTTCCATGCCTTGAATGGCGCGGATGAATGCGCGTCCTTCCAGGATGCCCGCGCTCTGGCCGGTGTTGATACCGGGAATGGCCTGGGCATGCTCCAGGCTGGGGTTCATGCGGGTCTTGGAACCGACGAACCACACGTGGATGATGCGGGCGGCTCGCCGCGCATATTTCGCGTCGCCCAAAAAGAAAGCCGCGGAGCCGAGCGTGAAGACCGCGTCGGACATCAGGTTGAGCGATGCCTTGTTGGCGGTGAAGCGCCCGGCGTAGATTTGCCCGTCTTTCCGGATGAAAGGACCGCTGGGGTTGTCGGGGTTCGGCCACCAGTAGGGCGCTTCGCTGTAGTAATCGTGAGGATCCAGACCGGGGATATTGGGGCGATCCGAGGTCACCGTCCACGGCCCGTCGTTCATCTTGCGGTCGGCTTCCGCGCGCAGGCGCCGCAAGGGATCGACGGTCCACGCCTCCTTCCGGACGATGGCGCTGCGAATCGGCTCCGCCTCATTTTCGGAGATTAGCGTCTTCGGAAGATCAGCGGCTTCCGCCAGCGATGCCAGCAGAATCAGACAAACAACGCTCCTCACTACAGCGATTGTAGCGGATCGATAAAAACCGGCAGGCACCGGCACATCAGTCTCCGAGGAACTTACCGATCGGACGCAAACCCTTGACGTTGTCGCACACGGCCTTCAGGCCGGCCGTTAACGGAATCGCCAGCAACAACCCGGGCGCGTCCCACAGAAAGCCCCACAGCATCAGCGAGAACGTCACGATCAACGGATTCAAATGAACCCGCGAGCCCACGATCTTCGGGTAGAGCAGGTTGAGTGCAATCAGATGCAGGAGCGAGACCGTAACGAACACGAATACGTATGTCGACACCTGGTTTACGCCCAGCGCGGCAAAAAGCGGCGGGATCAGCGCCATCGGGAGGCCGACATACGGAACCAGGCTCAAGAATCCACTCAGGGGCCCGACAAACAGCGGGAAGGGCAGCCGCATCAGCCAGAATAAGAACGAACTCAAAAACGCCAGCAACAGGCCGAGCAGGAAGTTGCCGACGACGAACGCCCGAACCATTTCGGCGACCCCCTGCAGGCTTCGCGCGGCCACCAGGCGATCCTCGCCGTGGAAAAATTGCAGAAAACTCCGGTTGATGTGGTCCCGCCAGCTCAGCATGAAATAGACCAGAAACGGGATGAACGACGCCATCAGCAGAATCTGGTAAAACGTCGCGAGGCGCGCCGAGATATAGTCGCCGATGGGAGTGCGCTCCTCGTGAATGCGCACCTCGGGAATGGCTCCGGGGGTGCCGGGCGCCGGCGCCGGAGGAGCAGGCGGCTCGGACTTGCGGCTCCTCCGGCGGGACTGCTGCTGGGCCAGTTGCTCCGCGCGCAAGCGCTCCTGTTCCGCCTGCTGCTCCCGTTGGCGGGCGGGCACCACCATCTGGTAGGTGCGCTGCTCCATGCTTTCCAGTTTCTGGCGGGCGCCATCCACCAGGTCTCCGATCCGCTGGCCGTACTTCGGCAGGTCGTCGTAGATCGCGGCGAACTGCGAATAGGCGCCCATACCGATCACGTAGAGGAACAGCAAGGCGATGGTGCAGACCACGAAACTGGCCAGGCTGCGGGGCAGCCGCAGCTTCATCAGCAAGGCGACAAAGGGCTCGAGAATGAACGCGATGGTCACCGCGATAATGGAAGTAATGAAGAAAACGCGGCCGAAGTAGAGGATCGCGATGACCACTCCCGCCGCGATGATAGGCAGCGCAAGGTGCCGCGCTTCCTGCACGGTCTTGGTGGTCTTGCTTACAGGATTGGAGACGAGCGCCACGGCGCAGTAAGACCCTTAATCCGACTCTAGCACGCCGCCATTTATAATGTAATTGAATTTGACCCCTGTCCTATCCCGAATCCTGGCCCTCGATCTGGGCAAACGACGCATCGGCCTCGCCATCAGCGATCCCCTGAGGATCACGGCCCAGGGTCTGCCCAACCTGGTCCGGACCAACAAGCGAACGGACCTCGCCGCACTGGGGGAAATCGTCCGCGAACGGGAGGTCGGCATGATCCTGATGGGAAACCCGATCAATATGGGCGGCGCCGAGGGCCGGCAATCGGGATGGGTGAGGGAATTCGCACAGGCGATCGAGGGGCGCCTCGGCGTGCCGGTGCAATTCTGGGACGAGCGGCTCACCTCCGTCCAGGCCGGCCGCGTTCTCCGGGAAAGCGGCATCAGCATCGAAAAGCGCGCGGCCGCGGTGGACCGGCTCTCCGCCGTCATCCTCCTGCAGAGCTACCTGGATTCCCTATGAGAACCTTGCGGTGGGCGGCGGTCCTGGTCCTGATCGCCACGGGCTTTCTGGTGTACCGGATGGAGAGCCGCTACCGGGGATTTGGGGACGAGACCTTTGTCGAGATCCCCCGCGGCACCTCCAGCCAGGCGATTGCCAATCTTCTGGCACAGGCCGGCGTGGTGCGCAGCCGTTGGGATTTCCTGGCGGCCCGCATGCTGGCGCGCACCCGCGTCCTGCAGGCGGGCGAGTACCGTTTCAATCGCGCCGCCACACCGGTCGAGGTGGCGCGGCGGATCGCGCGCGGCGATGTCTTCTACTACGAACTGGTGGTCCCGGAAGGCAAGAACATCTTCGACATCGGCGCCGCGGTGGAAGAACTGGGGCTGTTTCCGGCCGCGAAGTTCGTGGCCGCTGCCCGCGATCCTTCGCTGATCCGCGACCTCGACCCGCGGGCACCCAGCCTCGAAGGCTACCTGTTTCCGAACACCTACCGGCTGAGCCGTGCCACCACGCCCGAAAAGCTGTGCAGCATCATGACCGGGAAGTTCCGCGAAGTCTGGCGGGGGCTCCACACCAGCGCCGGCGTGCATGAAACCGTCACCCTGGCGTCAATGGTCGAGAAGGAAGGCAAACTGTCCGAGGAGCGCCCGGAGATTGCGGCGGTCTTCGAGAATCGCCTGAAAATCGGCATGAAGCTCGACTGCGATCCCACCACGATCTACGCGGCGATTTTGCGGAACGACTACCGCGGCACCATCTACCGGTCGGATCTGCAGAGCGACGCCCCCTACAATACCTACCAGCATGCCGGACTGCCTCCCGGACCGATCGCCAATCCTGGCCTGGCGTCTCTCCGCGCCGTGCTCCATCCCGCGGATTCCGACGCGCTCTATTTTGTGCTCCGCCCGGACGGTTCCGGCGCGCACCAGTTCTCCAAGACGATCGCGGAGCACGAAGCCGCGGTCGCAAAGTATCACCGTGCCCTCCACCAGTAAGTCGGTCAAGCAGCGGTTGCGGGAGTACCTGGCCGCGGAACAGCCGCCGGCCATCACCGAAGGGGTGTGGCGCAGCCTGTTGACGCACCTGGCGCCGGTCTCGGAAAGCTACCTGCGCGACCTGCTGAAGGAAACCGGGCTGCCCTTCGACCAACCCTACGCCGGCATCCGCCAGCACACTTTCGAAGAGCTGGAGCAATCCCTGCGCGAGATGCACCGGGTGTACGCAGCAGCGGCCGCCGCCGGCGACCGCGAGCGTGCCCGCTACTGCCGCCGGCAGGTAATCGGCGCCAAAGACCGGGCGAAATTCCTGGCGGAGAACCGGCGCACCGCGCCCGAAAAGAAGGCCGAAAAAGAAGAGATGGCCGAGTGGATGCTGGTGTGGCTCGATAACCCGGAGGTCTTCCCCGCCTGGGTAGAAGCGCGCAAACGGGCACGGGAAGGCGGTTGAACTATGTCGGCGCTGCGTGGGCAACCGACGCGCAACAATCCCGGCGGCCCGGGCTCGTGCCCTGCGCCGGCTATCTGACGCAGTCCGCGTTGCTGTTTACGGGCTGTAAATAAAGAACGGGTAGCGATCGACCGGAAGCGATGCGCCCTTCAAGGCGAGGCACCACGACTGTTCGCCCCGGTTCTCAGGGTTCCAGCCGTTCTCCTCAAGAAACTTCAAGAGCGGACGGTGCGAGGAGAATTCGTCAATGAAAGTCGTAAAAAGCTGAACGACCTCGAAGCCGGCCGCTTTTACCGCTTCACCAAGTTCGTAGACAGTGTACTCGCGGACGTGCCCGATATCCGTCTCTTTCCCCGGCGACGGGCGCTCATAGAGGAAAAAGATCTGGGGATTGTCGTGGCCATCGAGCGTCTTGGAGACACTCGTAATGCTTCCGACATTGGGCGTCGTCACCAGAAGATAACCGCCATCCACAAGCACACGGCGGGCTTCCAGCAGCATGTGCATGGGGTCGTAGGTTAGGTGTTCGATGATCTCGGCGGCGATCACCAGGTCAAAATGTTCGTCGGGATAAGGAAAGCGGTCCCGCTCGGCGTTGAAATGGTCTACATCGCAAGAGAACTCGGTATCCGCGAACTGCATCGTCTTTCGATCAGTCCTGCCCAGTGGGCCGTAGTATGCGCCTCGGACTTCGCTGTAGCCGCAGACCCGTTGCAGGAGCGGGGTAATCTGCATGTAACAGCCGAGTTCGAGCACGCGTCCGGTCTTTTGCGGGCGTGGAACCAGCGCCAGCGTGCGCGCAAGGCGCGGCGTATGCTTCGCGAGGTAGGCCGCGGCGGCGGCGTCCGGCATCGGTATGGCGGCCAACGCCTTCTCGGCTTCCTTCAGAAGGCTCGCGTCAAATGGCTCATTGGCGCTGTCCTGGCGATTCGAGGTCAAGTGGTAGTTGATGCGGCGGAGCAGGGCGCGAACAAACCGCAGATGAATGGGCAGCCGCGCAATGCTCGCCCGCCCGGCAGGCCTCCCGCCGGAGGGCCGCGCAAAGCGAGCCCCGAAAAGCAGAAGCAGAAGCACGCAGGATCCCAGCGAGACAATACCTCCGATGCGGTTCTCCAGAGGAGTTTCAAACCGGGCTTGAATCGTTTGCACGCCCGCGGGGGAATCGATAATCATGAAACCCATCACGGGGTCGCGTCGCACAGGAACAGTCCGTCCGTTCGCTTGGACGCGCCAGGCCGGGTCGTAAGTCTCCTGGACCAGGATGGCCTCGCCTGGACTCACCACGGCATGTACATCGAAGGCGTCGGAACCGCGCCATGTCACGCGCGCCGGACCGCGCGAGGGATCTTCGACAACAGCCACGTAGCGCGAGAGACGGTCAAGGTCATCACCGGCTCGTATGGGGCCAAGGCCAGTGAGGCTGCCCGCCGCGATCAAACGTCCAATGCCGGGGAAGGAACGCGGGACACGATAGATAACGGTTCCGGCGTGATCATCGTAGAGCGCCTCGAAAGCGCCGCGGAACTTCTCAGGGTTGCGGAAGTCGTGATAATGCTCGGGGGAGGTGCTATCGGGCACGATTACGGCATCGGTTCCCAGAGCTTGCAGCCACAACTTCGCCAGGTCTGTACGATTTCCAGCGGTGACCTGCCACATCGCATGCGGGAGAATCTGATTCTGCATCCCCTGCAACGACAGACCATCGCTTTGGGCATTATCGAACCAGGCGTCATACCAGTATCGTAGGGTGCCGGTGGCCAGCACTCGCTCACCCGGCAGATTTTCATGTACCCATCTCGTGACGCGATATTCGTATTGCTGGTCCAACGGACCCGCTTTCGGGAATGGTCCCCACGGATGCTGCAAGTAGCGGACCGCAGGCAGAAACGCGACCACGACCGCCAGCACCGCAAGAGCCCGGAGTCTTGGGACCTGCCAGATCCTGACAACGACCGCCACGAAAATGAGAATGCATGCCAAATCGAGCTCGGGCAGAAGGCGCCCGGGATTCGCCGCCACGGCGTCTCCGAAGTAGAAGAACGGGAGCACATAGAAGCTGAGGATGGTGGCGGAACCGATGATGAAGACGGCCCATGTCGCGTTGGGCCGGCGCCTCGCGAACCGGTAGCTGAGCGCGAAAAACACGAGCATCGCCGCCACAGCCGCAATCCTCCAGGGAACGCTTGTCGGCTCCGATACCCAGTGCAGATTCTGCAACGTGAGTCTTATGTAGGACGGGGTCAGCCAGAAAGCGCATAGGCCGTAAGCGAGCGCCACAATCGCCGCCGCGCGCAAGATCACGGCCCAGCCCGGATTCGCGAGCCACGCGGCCCACACAGCCAGTGTGAAAAAGATGGCGAGCGAGGTCGCACCGTAAAAATTGTGCGTGACTGCGAGGGCGGCCAATAAAGCCGCGAGGCCTAACAGTGCCGGTTTCGGATTTCTGAGGGCCGCAAACGTAGCAGCGAGCGCAGCCCCCAGGATCGAAAGAGCGGAGATGTGCGGCCCCTCGCCATAGGTCATCAGAACGTGCAGGCGCTGTGGCTCCCACCATAGGCTGTCGTAGCGAATCACCTTCACCAATAGAAAGCAAGGAGACAGAAGAGCCACGGCGGCGGCGGCAAGCAATGCGCCCCAGCGCGAACCGCTGCCGGTCCGCACCAGCCAGTAAATGGCGGCGATGCCGAATGCGTAAATGAAGCCAATGTAGAAGTGATAAGCGCGCGCAGTCGAAACGCCGGTGACCTTCGAAATCAGCGCAGGCGCGTAACGCAACCCGAGCGGATAGATGTAATCGTAACGGTTGCCGCAATACCAGAGCGGCTGCCATCCCGGATGCGGCAGGTGCTCCTCAAGCATGCGGCTGTCGGAGATCCAGGTGGATTCAATCGACGCCCAGTTGTTCAGGTATTCCAGCCGAAACAAGGGGGCGATCAAGACACAAGTCAGAGCGAAAACGGCGGCGGTGTCTACCAACCAGTCGTATTTCCTGGACACCCGGTTGAGCTCTCCTGACCTTGCCTTGGGGCAACAATAGATGCGTTGGATCGGTTTGGCGTGAAACCCCCGAACACCTGCGAATCTCTTCACGCGGCAGATCCCCTATAGATTAACGCACGGGGAATTCGAAATCCGCAGGAACGACTCACTCCGAGCGGAGCGACACCGCCGGATCCACCTTGGTGGCCCGCCACGCGGGAATGTAGCTGGCCAGGGCCGCGACGGCGCCGAGCACGACCGCGGCTCCCGCGAAGCTCACCGCGTCGGTGGGACGGACGTTATAGAGGATGGCCGCCACCAGCCGCGAAAGCCCCGCGGCCAGCAGCAGCCCCACCAATACCCCGGCGACGGCCAGCCGCAGTCCCTGCCGGATCACCAGCCGGAGGACATCCCGCTTGCCCGCGCCCAGGGCCATCCGGATCCCGATCTCGTGGCCGCGCTGCGCGACCGTGTAGGCGACCAGACCGTAGATGCCGATGCACGCCAGCGCCAGCGCCAGGGCCGCGAACGAGACCACGAACAGCATCCGCACGCGGCGGGTCTCGAAGGAGGTCAGGACCACGTCGCGCATGGTTCGAATTTCGTAAACCACCTGGTCCTTATCAACAGAATGGACCGCACCGGCCAGGGCGGTGGCCGCCGCCGCAGGCTCCGTGGCGGTGCGCATCACGATGGCCATGAACGGCCAGGGGTCGCGCGCATACGGAACGTAGACGGCCGGCTGCGCGGATTCGCCCAGGTCGTGCTGATGAATGTCTTCGACCACGCCCACGACGGTGCACCACTGGTTCTCGCCCCCGCAGAGGCCTACGGTTACGGACTGTCCTACCGGGTCCTGCCCGGGCCAGAAGCGGCGCGCCATGGCGGAGTTGACGATCACCACCGGCGGAGCATTCGGATCGTCCGCTGCTGTAAACATGCGGCCGCGAAGCAGCCGGATTCCCATGCTGCGGAAGTACTCCGGGCTCGCCACCAGGTAGTCCGGGGCGGCATCGGAGTCGCTCGAAGTCCGCCCCTTGATATCCACCGAACGGGTGCTGTTCCCGGGCAGCAACGGAAGCCGCGAGACCACGGCCGCCGACGAGACGCCGGGAAGCGCCTCGAGGCTGTCGAGCATACGCCGCACGAAGCGACCCCGGCTGCCGGGATTCGGATAGCGGGCCGGAGGCAGGGAGAGCCGCGCGGTGAGAACGTGGTCCGGCCGGAAACCGACCGGCTCGGCGGTCAACCGGCTGAAGCTGCGGATCAGCAGCCCGGCGCCGATCAGCAGAACGGTGGTCAGCGCCACTTCGCCGATCACCAGCAAACTGCGGGTCCGGTTCGGCCGGACGCCTCCGGAGGAACCGCGCGCCGCGTCGTTCAAGACGGAGGCCAGCCCCGGCCTGGCCAGCGCGGCGGCCGGAAAGAAGCCGCAGAGCAGGCCGCACGCCACCGAGATCGCAGCCGAAAATCCGAGGACCCGCCAATCGATCTCGAGAGCCGTCCCGGCCCTCACGTAGGACGGCAGCAGGCTGGACACGGCACCGAGAGCGGTGTAAGCCAGCGCCACTCCCAGCAGGCAGCCGGAGGACGCCAGCACCAGGCTCTCCGCCAGGAATTGCCGCACCAGCCGGGGCTTTCCGGCTCCCAGGGCGGCGCGGATCGCGAACTCCTTGCGGCGCGTGGCGCCTCGTGCCAATACCAGACTGGCCACATTGGCGCTGGCGATCAGCAGCAGCAGCGCTACCGCGGCCAGCAGGATCTCCAGCGGAGACCGGGTTTCGCCGTACAATTCCTCGTCGAGCGGGACCAGGTCCGCCCGCTCTGCCTCTTCCACGCCCTTGTACTGCTGTTTGAGCCGCTTCGCGACGAGGTCGCCTTCCGCCTGTGCGGTTCGCAGGCTGACTTCCGGCTTCATGCGGCCGATCACGTCGAAATAATGCGTGTCCCTCACCCCGGACTGGTCGAAGTCCGGCCGCAGCGGATGCTCCGGAACGGCGAAGCGCGCCGGCATCCACACCTCGGTTTGCGGAGGATATTGGAACTGCGGCGGCATCACGCCGGCCACGACGTGGGGCTCGCCGTCAATGTGAATGGACTGTCCCACGATCGCCGGATTGGCCGCGTATTGCCGGCGCCAGAAGGCGTCGCTCAGCACTACCACGCGAGACGTGCCGGGCTGGTCGAGCGACCGGTCGAGGGTCCGGCCCAGCTCCGCCGGAACGCCCATCACCGCGAAGAAATCCGGCGTAACCACCGCCCCGGCGATGCGCTCGGGCCGATCCTCGCCGGTCAGGTTCGATGCCATCTGTCGGTAGGCCGCCAGCGATTCGAAGCTGTGCATCTCGCGCCGGAAATCGAGGAAATCGGCGGGCGAGAGGTCGCTTGTACCCCCGCCCGTCTCGCGCCCGTACAGCAGTACGATCCGGCCGGGGTGCGGGTACGGCAGAGGGCGGAGCGCCACCGCGTCAACCGCGCTGAAGATTGCGGTGTTGGCTCCAATCCCCAGCGCCAGCGTCAAGACCGCGGCGGCGGTGAAGCCGGGCGTACGCAGCAGCGTACGGAACCCGTACCGCAGGTCGTTGCCGAGCTCATCCAACCACAGCCAGCGCGTACTCTCGTAAAAATGTTCTTCCGCGGCTCCCAGGTTGCCGAAGGCCCTGCGGGCCGCGGCACGCGCGTCGGCCTCGCCCAGGCCCTCGGCCCGCAGGCGGTCGGCTTCGAGCGCGATGTGCGCCTGAATCTCGTCCGAAAAATCGCGGCTCTTGCGGCGGCGAAACATGCGCTAAGTCTCCGACGTTTCCGGACCGAGAACGTGTCCGATGGCGGCGGCGAGCCTGCGCCAGCGGCTGGTCTCCTCCGCCAGGTGCCGCCGGCCGCTCTTCGTCAGCGAGTAGAAGCGCGCCCTGCGGTTATTGGACGAGGTGCCCCACTCGGCGGAAATCCAGCCCTGCGCTTCCAGGCGCTGGAGGGCCGGATAGAGCGCTCCGTGCTCCACCAGGAGTTCCTCTTTCGACGTGGTTTGGATAGACCTGGCGATGCCCTGCCCATGCTCGGGACCGAAGACCAGGGTCCTCAGAATCAGCAGGTCGAGGGTGCCTTGCAATAGGGAGAGCCGCTCTTCCTCGTCTCGGGTTGACATCTGACCTGAGTGTAGTCCTGCTCGGGTAAGGTGTCAACCTCAACCGCCAGCAGCCAGCTTCAACCGCGCGCAGAGCACCGTGCCCGCCTTCACGTATTCGTGAAACCACGCGTCCGATTCAGCACAGACGTTAATCAGGAGTTGGCGCCCGGTCAGCGGCACCAGGCATCTAATTGTTGACTTCGGGCGGTGATGCCGGACGAGAATTCCACTCAATCACGGCATTCCGGGTTTCATTCCACAAGGTAGATGAACATGAAAACGAAACCGCAGCTAGAGCAGTCCACGCAAGAAGAACAAGTACGTGAGGCGCTGAATAAGCACTGGCAAGCGTCGGCAGCCGGCGATGTCAACGCGGAACACGATATTTACGATGACGATGCCATTTGTGATTATCCCCAGTCGGGCGAGCGAATCCTCGGGCGTAGCAATTTGCAGGCCTTGCGGAGTCATCATCCCGACAAACCGTCCGGCTTCAAGGTCAAGCGGATCCTCGGAAAGGGGGATCTCTGGATTACGGAATACACAATCACGTACCAGGGGCGACTGGCATACACGGTGAGTATTATGGAGTTCCGCAACGGCAAGGTCGTCCACGAAACACAGTATTTCGGGGATCCCTTCGAGGCGCCGGCCTGGCGGAGCCAATGGGTTCAGCACATCGCGTGACGTCCGCACTGAGGATGAGGAAACTTGCCTGGCGGATAGCCGGCCGTTGACGCCAGGCAGTGAGATTTCCCTATTGTGAAGCCGGCACCACTCCGAGCTGTTGCATCATGCTCAGGGTATCCATCAGGATTCGACTGTCGGCCATTTTGCCGGCGCTCAAACGATCGATCACTACTCCCTTGACGGCGACGTGTCTCCCTGTGGCGGGCACACCCAGAAACGGTGCGCGTTGAGTTCCGGTCCACGTAAACCGGGTACACACTTTATCGGCTTCTCCAATCATCTCGTCGACGACCCAGTGCATATCCGGAAAGGAAACTCGCATTTGCCGGACCACCTCTCGCAAACCCTCGCGTCCCTGCGACTGCCCGGGCAGAGGATCGAGCTCGACAAAATCTTCCAGCACCAGTTCGTCCAATCGCTCGAATCGCCCCTCGTTGAGGACCTCTTCCACAAATCTCCGGATCAAGCTCTTGTTGTCAGGCATCAGCATAACCTCTTCGTTTGAGGAACCAGAATACCAGAGGGGCCTTCCCGCCGATTCCCTTCGTGCACACCACTTCGTAGCAGGGATTACTCCCGGCAGCGGGCCGAGGTGCAATAATGGTCCAACCCCGATCGAAAGGACATTTATGAAGCTGCTCAGTGTTGTAGTTCTGTTTGCCGCCGTGGCTGCCGCGCAGGAAACGCCGGCGAATCCGCTCGTCACGGCTTCGAAGAACATCTACGCGATCGCCAAGAACGACATCCTTGGCTCGGTCGACAAGATCCCCGAGGACCTGTGGTCCTTCCAGCCGACACCGGAAGTCCGCACAATCGCGCAATTGTTCGCCCACGTCGCCGACGGCCAGTATGAGTTCTGCAGCGCCGCTGCCGGAGAGAAAGTCTCGAAGGGCATCGAGAAGACGGACAAGACCAAGGCCGAGATCGTGCCCGCGCTGAAAGAAGCGTTCGCGTATTGCGACGGCGTTTACGCCAAAATGACGGATGCCGACGCCGCCCAACTGGTCAGCTTCTTCGGCATGAGGATCACCAAACTCGGAGCCATGGACTTCAATACCGCCCACACCATGGAGCACTACGGCAACCTCGTCACTTACATGCGGATCAAGGGGATTGTGCCGCCCTCGAGCACGCCGCGCCAACCCGCCGCGTCCAAGAAGAAGTAGCGGAACAAGCGGTCACCGCGTTCTCACCTACTCGGGCACCTGCGTGAACCAGCAGCGGCGGCCGAACCTGCAGTTGCAACGCGCTGGCATCTCGGAAATCTTCTTCAGGCCTTTCCGTCAGTCGATTGACGGTTTTATATCCGATAATGTTGTGGGAATGTGGACGGCGCCCGCGGTTGCTATTGATCTCTTTGTTGACACTGAGTTGCATCTGAGATTTAATAGTCTGGCGTGAGCAGGGTGACACGAAAGGCGCAACAGAGGGCCCCGAGCGGCTCGAATACCGCCTCTCGGATGGCTGCCCGTGCCGCTCTATCGCTCGGCGGCCTGCTGCTCGCCTTCGTCATCATCTGGCAGGCATTGAGTCAGGGCGGCAGCCCCGATCCCATGGCGCCGCATTTGGGTTTTAACGCCGCAGCGCTCGACATTGGTGTGCTCGTCTTTCGCGAGGGCCTGGAATGCATTCTGGTCCTGGCGGCAATCACGGCAACCATGGGCTCATCGGGCAACGATTACCGGCGTCCGGTGGCCGCCGGTGCCGGAGCGGCATTCGCGGCGACGCTCGTCACGTGGTGGATTGCGATCGGCCTGATCGATGACCTGACGCAGAAGGTGTCCGCCCTGAGTCTCCAGGCCGCCACGGGCCTTCTCGCGATTGTAGTGCTGCTGGTGGTGATGAACTGGTTTTTCCACAAGGTTTATTGGACTGGATGGATATCGCTGCATACCAGGAAGAAACAACATTTGCTCGACCGCGCCAAAACCACTCAGACTTCCGGGGCGAGTCTGTGGTGGGGTTTTGTGTTGCTCGGGTTTACGTCGTTGTATCGCGAGGGATTCGAGGTCGTTCTGTTCCTGCAGAGTTACCGACTGAAGCGCGGCGGCCGGATCGTGCTCTACGGGGTATTGCTGGGCCTGCTGTTTTCCGGCATTGTTGCCGTCCTGACCTTTCTTGCTCATCGCCGCCTGCCCTATCGCAGAATGTTGATCCTGACAGGCGTCATGCTCGGCGCAGTCCTCCTGGTGATGGTCGGTGAAGAAGCGCAGGAGATGCAATTAGCACACTGGATTCCGACCACCGCGCTGCCGCGGCTTGCGGCGCTGATTCCGCCTTGGATGGGGATTTGGTTTTCGGTCTTTCCGACCGTCGAGACACTGCTCGCCCAGGCGGTTGCCGGCCTGGTGGTTGTCGGCTCGTACTTTGCGGCGCGCGTTCAGCGGCGGTTTGTCACGGAAGCGGCCCGCGGCGCGTAAACGGTTTACCCGCCGCAGGCCAGCTATCAATTGTTCCGCAGGTTGAAGCGGTAACCCAGGATCGCCTTCACCAGCAGGTGGTCGGTTGCCTGCGTTACCCCGACGCCGACGCCGAAATTGAACTCCCACTTGGGTCCGAAATCCACGTCGATGGCCGGGATGAACTGCTGCTCCTGGTCGCGCAGCGGGTCCCAACTGGTGATTGGGCCGTAAGCGCCATAGTATTCCATGCCCGCCGCGACTCTCTTGGTGACGTCGTAGCTGAATTTGAAATTCGGCGAGAATTCGTAGCCGCGAGGCTGTTCCGGGCCGTGGAACGATTTGTCGATGGTGGGGTTGAACGCCAGGTACAGCTTCTGGATTTTCTTATCGATGATGGGCCGGATCTCCCAGGTCCACGTATCGAGCGAGAAGTTGGGACGCTGGTAGCCGATCTCGTTGGAGATGCTCAAGCCTACCGGCAGGTGGTAATCCTCCGGTACCGAAAAGCGGGGACGGATGTGGGTGCCCACCCACATCCAGCTTCCATCCGGCTGAATGCTGGTGAACTGGTAGAAGCCGGTTTCGAACCACCGGTTGAACCCGTGAGTGATCTCGAGTGTTTCATGTACCGCGTGATTGGTGGGCAGCACCCCGTCGATCGTCTGCTTCGTACCGCTGACGGTGACGTTGCTGTGCAGCTCCACCATGGTGACGCCTTTCGGAACCAGGTCGGAGCCATAGACCTGCACTTCGTAGTTGCCCTGCGCGCATAAAACCGCCGCGCCATAGCCGAGAAAAAAGGAGGCGGCAATGATCTTCCGCAAACAGACTTCCCCCCTGCAGTTGAGTAAATGCCTCTTAACTGTAAAACAGAGGCGGGCGAAACGGGAAATGCGTTACCGGCCGGCTGCTTCCTGGTAGATCTCCAGCACCTGCCGCGCCGTCCGCTCCCAACTGAAGCGCGCGGCCTGCGCGCGGCCCCGCCGGATCATTTCGTCGCGCAGGTGCTCGTTCAAGAGCACATCATGCACTCCGCGCGCAATATCGAAAACATTCTCCGGATTTACCAGGACGGCGGCATCTCCCACCACCTCGGGCAGCGAACTGACGTTCGAGGTGATCACCGGCGCTCCGCAGGCCATCGCTTCGAGCGGCGGCAATCCGAAGCCTTCATAGCGTGAGGGGAAGACAAAGGCGGCAGCCCTCTCATAAAAGCAGCGCAGCGTCTCGAAGGGCACGAAGCCCAGAAACCGGACCACGTGTTCGACGCGGCTCTTCATCACCGCCTGCCGCACGGCGGGGTATTGCGAAATCGTGTCGCCGATGATCACCAGCCGGAGTTCCCGGTACACCTCGTGAGAGGCAAGCTGCTCGCGGACCACGGCGAACGCCTCTACCAGGCGCGGCACATTCTTGTGCCGGCGGATGTTCCCGGCGTAAAGCAGGAACGGATAGTTGATCTGGTAGCGCTCCATGATGCGCTGCTGTTCCTCGGGGTCGCCGGGCCCGTGCTGGAGAAAGCCGGGGTCGGGCGCATTGTAGACCCGGCAGACGCGCTCCGGCGGGACGCCCATCAGGTTCTCCACGTCGCGCCGGGTGGCCTCCGAAACCGCGATCACCCGGCTGGCTCGCGTCAAGCCGCGGCGGAAGCGAAAGCGGCGCATCTGCATCCGGAGTTTGTTGGGCGTCTCCTCGTAGAACAGGTTGGCCATGTCGTGGATGGTCACTACGTAGGGCCGGATCATCAGCAGCGGAACGCGGTTGAGCGGAATGTGTACGAGGTCGGGTGACAGTCCGCGCAGAAATACCGGGAACGCCACGTGGTTCAGATTCGAATGGTCGTCGCGCTTATAAACGGCGGCACGGAAGTTCTCAGGAAGCCCGGCCAGCGTGCGCACGTCACCCGGCCCGCTCACCAGCGTGTAGTGGTTGGCGGAGTCAATCGCGGCCAGCGCATGCACCAGGCTTCGGATGTAGGTTCCGATGCCGAAGTCCCGGATGCGCCGGGCATCCATGACGATATGCAGCGGCATTCCTAAGCTCGAACGGGGTCGAGCTTCCAGCGGTAGAGCGGGAACCGGGCGGTCAACGCGCCCACCTTCTGCCGCACACCCGCAATGACCTCTTCGTTCGTGATGTTGTGGAGAACCTCCGCAATCAGGCTGCCGACTTCGCGCATTTCGGCCTCGCCGAAGCCGCGGGTCGTCACCGCGGGCGAGCCGAGGCGGATGCCGCTCGGATTCAGCGGCGGGTTGGTGTCGAACGGGATGGCGTTCTTGTTCACCGTGATGCGCGCGCGGTCGAGCGCCTGCTCGGCTTCTTTGCCGCGGAGGCCCTTGGAAAACACGTCGAGCAGCAGCAGGTGCGTATCGGTACCGCCCGAGACCACACGGAATCCGGCGTCCACCAAAGATTCGGCCAGCGCCCGCGCGTTGGCCACCACCTGCTTCTGGTAATCCGCGAAACCGGGCTGCATGGCTTCCAGGAAGCAGACCGCCTTGGCCGCCACGACGTGCACCAGCGGGCCGCCCTGGACCCCCGGAAATACCGTCTTATCGATATCTTTCGCGTACTTCTCTTTTGCCAGGATGAGGCCGGCCCGAGGGCCGCGTAGCGTCTTATGGGTAGTGGACGTGACGATGTCCGCGTACTGGCACGGGTTCGGGTGCAATCCCGCGGCGACCAGGCCCGAGATGTGGGCCATATCCACCAGAAAGACGGCCCCGACGGCATCGGCTATCTGGCGGAAGCGGGCGAAATCCAGAATGCGCGGGTAGGCGCTGGCGCCCGCGATGATCATCTTGGGCTGGTGCTCGCGCGCCAGGCGCTCCAGTCCGTCGTAGTCGATGCGCTCGTCTTCGCGGCTCACGCCGTACGGAATCACCTTGTAGGTCTTGCCCGAGAAGTTGAGCTGGTGGCCGTGCGTGAGGTGTCCGCCGTGCGCCAGGTTCAAGCCCATGATGGTATCGCCCGGAGTGAGCACAGCGGCATAAGCGGCCTGGTTCGCCTGCGAGCCCGAGTGCGGCTGAACGTTCGCGTATTCGGCGCCGAAGAGCTTTTTGGCGCGCTCGCGGGCCAGGTTCTCGACGACGTCGGTGAACTCGCAGCCTCCGTAATAACGCCGGCCCGGGTAGCCTTCCGCGTACTTGTTCGTGAACACGCTGCCGGTGGCTTCGAGAATCGCCTCGGAGGTAAAGTTCTCGCTGGCGATCAACTCGAGCTGGGCATGCTGCCGTTCCGTCTCGTTCTGGATGGCCTCGTAGACTTCAGGATCGACTTCGGCCAGCGGCCGCGACATTCTTTCGGGTGCCTTCATAAAAAATTCCTCCTGCGCTACTCTGGCGATGCGGCGCCCGTCACGGCCGCGGCGAAATTGGGGAGAAGCTTGATTTTAGCATGCTAAAATTGGAGGCTTCCTTCCAACCCTATGCTCTGGAGCAAGTTGTTCATTCCCACGTTGCGGGAAACCCCGGCTGAAGCGGAGGTGGTCAGCCACCAGTTGCTGCTGCGCGGAGGGTACATCCGGCAGCTTTCGGCGGGCATCTACAGCTACCTCTTCCTGGCGCAGCGATCCCTGCTGAAGATCCAGCGCATCGTGCGCGAGGAGATGGACGCCATCGGCGCACAGGAGCTGATGCTGCCGGCGCTCAACCCGGCCGAGATCTGGCAGGAATCGGGCCGCTGGGACATCATGGGCGACAACATGTTCCGCCTGAAAGACCGCTTCGGGCGCGACCTGTGCCTGGGCATGACGCACGAAGAAGTCGTGACCGCCATCGCCCGCGGCGAACTGCGCAGCTACAAGCAGCTTCCCCAGATCTGGTATCAGATTCAGACCAAGTTTCGCGATGAGCCGCGACCCAAATCCGGCATGCTGCGCGTGCGGCAGTTCCTGATGAAGGATTCCTACAGCTTCGACATGGACCAGGCCGGCCTCGACGTTGCCTACGACCGGCACTACCACGCCTACCGCCGCATCTTCGACCGCTGCGGACTCGAGTACCTGGTGGTCGAGGCGCATTCCGGCGCCATGGGCGGCAGCCAGTCGCACGAGTTCATGGTGGCGTCCGACGCCGGCGAAGACCTGGTGACGATCTGCAAGGTCTGCGGCTATTCGGCCAACCTCGAGAAAGCGGCGTCGGTGCCCGCCGAGCCCGCCGTTTCCGATCCCGAAGGCGATCTCAGCCCCGAGCCGTTCCACACGCCGGGCCGCAAGACGATCGCCGACGTGTCGCGGTTCACCGGGCTGCCCGAAACGTCGCAGATGAAGAGCCTGGTGCTGGTGGCCGATGGGAAGCCCGTTCTGGTGATGCTGCGGGGCGACCACCAGTTGAGCGAGACCAAGTTCGGCGGCAGTCGCCGGAGACCCGGAGTTCCGGCCCGCGCTGCCCGCCGAGATTCGCGAGTGGTTCGGCGCCGAAGCCGGGTCGCTCGGTCCGGTGGGCGTCCACAACATGCAGATCCTGGCCGACCGCGCCCTGCTGGGGCGGCGCAACATGATCGCCGGCGCCAATCGCGACGATTACCACCTGCGGCACGTCACGATGGGCGAGGATTTCGAAGCCGAGGTTCACGACCTGCGCCAGGTGGTTTCAGGCGACCGTTGCACCCAGTGCGGCGGTACGCTCGACGTGCGCAAGACCGTGGAGGTCGGCCACATCTTCAAGCTCGGCTACAAGTACTCGGAATCGATGGGCCTGCGGGTGCTGAACGCCGACGGCAGGGAGATCACTCCGATCATGGGCTCGTACGGCATCGGAATCGAGCGCATCCTCGCGGCGGCCATCGAGTTGTACAACGATAAGGACGGCATGATCCTGCCGCCTGCCATCGCGCCCTTCGACGTAGTGGTCACCCCCGCGAATATTTCCGACCCCGCGCAGGCAGACGCGGCGGAAAAAATTCACGGTGAGTGCATCGCGCTGGGCCTGGACACCCTGCTCGACGACCGCGACGAACGCCCGGGCGTGAAGTTCAAAGACGCCGACCTGATCGGTGTGCCGTTCCGCATCACCGTCGGCAAGAAGCTGGCCGGCGGCATGGTGGAGCTGGTCGACCGCAAAACGAAGCTGGCGTCAGACGTGCCGCCGGCCGAAGCCGCTGCCACGGTATTGTCAAGAGTCCGATAGCGCTCCGCCTTCCAGCATGCGGCCGTAATACCACAGCGACCCCGCCCACACCGCGGCGCAGACCGCCAGGAACAGCGGGCTGTTGAAGAAGATCGCCGATGCCGCCATCGCCATCAGGGCTGCCTGTACCAGCCCGAAGACGATCGAGCCGCCGCTCGAAAACCGCCATCGCACCTGGGCTCTCGGCCGGTTGATCGACGGCTGGTGGCCCAGGGCGAGCGCCACCAGTGCCGCTCCCGCGCCCGCCAGCGGCGCCAGCGGCAGCGCCAGCAGGATCGCCGGAACCAGGTAGGCCGCATCCTTGGCGAAGAGCACCTGCCAGCCCCGCAGAGGCAGCAGGCGGTAGCGATTGAGGCCGCCGCTCCCGTCCAGGCCGAACAGGCTCTGTGCGTAGCTGGAAAGCGCCACCTCCACCAGCACCGTCAGGGCCAGGAAGGCTTCGCGCGGCAGCTCGAGTCCCGCCAGGCGGTAGACCACCGCGGCGATCGACAGCAACAGCGCGCAGTAGAGATCCAGGGTCGAGAGGAGGCCGCGCAGGTTCTTCCTCACCAGTTGGTTCCACAAGCCCGGGAAGTTCGGGATCGCCAGCCAGATTCTGCGGCTCGGCGAGAAGGGGAGATCGGAGAGCAGGAATCCGGCCGCCACGAGGCCCGCGGCCAAGCCCCATAACCCGGCCGTCAGCCGGCCGCGCGCCGCCCAGACGGCCAGCCCGACGATCAGCCACGACGCGGGGCTCACCCACGGGCTGGCGAGACGCAGCAGGCGCCGTTCGCGCTTTTCGAGCGGCCACAGCGCCAGCCGCGACACCGGGATTTTGCGCAGCGGATCCGTGCTTAACGGGAACAGGAGCACCACGCCGATCAGCAGGTAGATGAAACCGCCCGCCTCCTGCAGCAGCAGCGCCGTGACGATAAAAAAGTTATTGCCCACCACCGATTCGAGCGAACGCTGATCCCGCCCCACGGCGCGCGCCAGCGCCTTCAGGATCGCGAATGCCCGAGCCACTCGATCTCCTCCACTACCGGCGCCTCCACCAGGTCGAAATAGTGCTGCTCGAGCGACTGGAGCACTTCCTCGGCCGGCGAATCCCAAACCTTCTTTCCCTTGCGGAGCATCACGATCTGGTTTGCAATTTCCTCCGCCACGGAAAGGATGTGAGCGGTGAGAAACACCGTGACGCCGCGGCGGGCCACCGATTGCAGCAGGCCGCGCATGATCTTCGAAGTCACCGGGTCGATGGCTTCGAATGGCTCGTCGAGGAACAGCACGCGCGGGTTCGGCAGCAGCGCCATGGCGAACGAGGTCTTCTTGCGCATCCCGTGGGAGCACGCCGCGGCGAAAGTATGGCGCCCGTGCTCCAGGCTCAGGGCATGCAGTAACTGGGCGGCGCGGGAGCGGGTTTCGCGCTTATCCAGCCCGTAGACGTCGCCCGTGAGCAGCAGGTGCTCCTCCACGGTCAGGTCGTCGAACAGCCCCAGGTCTTCCGGCAAAACGCCGATCACGCGTTTGACCGCGATGGGGTCGGCCGCAACGTCGAGGCCGCACACCCTCACTTCGCCCTCGGTCGGAGCCAGCAGGCCCGTCAGCATCTTGACCGTGGTCGACTTGCCGGCTCCGTTCGGCCCCAGAAAGGCGCAGATCGCGCCCTCGGCGACTTCCAGGTCCAGATGGTCCACAGCCGTAAAGTCTCCATAGCGGCGCGTCAGGTTGCGGCACGAGATCATGATTCCATTGTGACCGACAGGGCGGCGAAAAATCCCGTAACATCGTCCTTGTGAGAACCAATCGGATTCTGGCCGTTACCGCCTTCCCGCTGGTCGCGGGGCTGGCCGCCTATGCCTGGTACCCGCCGTTTCGCCTGCTGACGCTGGTGGCGACGGGGAACAGCCCGGTCTGTCCGCTGACGCACGCACTCAAGAGCAAGGCCAACCTCGAGGAGACGCTGGCCATCAAGGACCGCATCGTGGCCGCCAGCCGCTTGCTCAAAGAAGAGAGCGGGCTGGAACTCTGGGAGACCCCCGACGGCCAGTTCTGGATTCCGAAGGGCAACCGCTACGTGTTGCCCTTCAACCTGGCGGAGATGGAGCGCCACGTCTACGGCAGCGGCGAGCACTTCATCCATGCGGGCGATATCGTTCTCGATTGCGGCGCAAGCGACGGCGATTTCACACGGGAGGCCCTCCGCGCCGGCGCGGCGAAGGTGATCGCGATCGAGATATCCCCGTCCAGTGTGGAGTGCATTCGGCGCAACACCGCAGCCGAGATCGCGGAAGGCCGGGTGATCGTCTACCCCAAGGGCGTTTGGGACCGCGAAGATCAGCTCACGCTCAACGTGGACGATACCAACTTCGCGGCCAATAGCGTGGTGCTGCGCCCCGAGGATTCGCACCCTTCCATTCAGGTGCCTCTCACCACCATCGACCGGATCGTAAGCGAGCTGAAGCTGCCGCGCGTCGACTTCATCAAGATGGATGTCGAGGGCGCCGAAGTCAAAGCGATCGCCGGGGCTCGCGAGACGCTGCTGCATTTCAAGCCGCGCCTGGCCATCGCGACCGAGCACAAGCCCGACGACGAGTTCACGATTCCCGCCGCCGTACGAAAGATCCGGACGGACTACACCATGGAGTGCGGGCAGTGCCTGGAAGCGAAAGGCCACGTGCGGCCCGATGTTCTTTTCTTCTACTGAGGCTTCGTCACAAAATGGCGGGTGACATCGTTATAGAAAGTGTGCAGCCCGCCGAGGAAATTGTGCTGATGCCCACCGCCGGGCCGGAAGGCGGCGCCGGGTTCGATGCGCTCTTTCGCGAGCATTACCCGCGTCTGGTGGCGATGCTGGCGCGGCTGACCGGCGACTCCGCCCAGGCCGAGGAGATCGCCGCGGATGTTTTCTGTAAAGTGTCCCAGCGGTCGGCAACAGATCTTCCCTGGATCTACCGGGTGGCGACGAATGCCGGATTGGATGCCTTGCGGTCGAATGCACGCCGGCGGCGGCGAGAGGATGCCGCCGGGGCCGAGACCCTGCGCGGCGCGGCGTCGGGCGGTGCCCTCGAAGAGATCCTGCGGCGCGAGCGGAGAGTCCGGGTTCAAACCGTGCTCGCCGAACTGAAGCCACGCGATGCCCAGTTGCTGCTGTTGCGGGCGGAGGGGCTGGCTTACCGAAAACTGGCGGAAACGCTCGGCATTCACCCGGGATCGGTGGGCACCATGCTGGCGCGCGCCGAAGCCGAGTTCGAGCGCAGGTTCCGCGCGCGTTATGGAGAGGAAGTATGAACGAGTGCTGGCCGGAAGGAGATCTGCGGGCATACCTCGACCGCGAACTCGCTCCCGCTGAAATGGAGCGCGCGGCGGCGCACCTGGTTGAGTGCGCGGAATGCAGGGGACGCTGCGACGCGCTTTCCCGGCGGGCCGGGAGAGTCTCGGCCTGGATGCGTGCCCTGGAGGAACCGTCGTTGCCTGTTACGGTCCGGACACCATGGAAGTGGGTGGCAGCCGCTCTGGCAGCGGCAGCCGTCCTGGTCGTCGCCGTCGCCGTGGCGCCGCGCCGGACTTCCCCGCCGGCTCGGCCCGCCAGGGTCGCGCTCGGACCCGTTGCCCGGGAGGCGGAACCCGCCGCACCCGTAAGCGAGGCAGTGGTTCGCCCCGAACGGCCCCGGCGCCTGCCCGTGCGCCCGCCGGTCGAGCGCACCGAAAACTTCGTGGCGCTCGACAACGAACCCTTCGACGCGGGTTGGGTGGTGCGGATGACGTTGGGCCCCGACCAGATTCAGGCGGACGTCGTGTTCTCGGCAGACGGGCGCGCCCGCGCCTATCGGCTGGTAGCAATTCATCGAATTGAGGAGAGCGAAATCATGAGACGTTTCTTGGCGATCGCAACAGTGATTCCAGCCCTGGCATTTACCGCCAGCGCCCAGGACGAGAATGCCCAGGTCAAGAATGATGAAAATCGAAGCCGAGCGGATGGCCGCGCAGGCGAAAATCGTCGGCATCCGCAGCGCGGTAATCGGCAAGACAGTCAAAGATGCGCCGTATTCCGCCACGGAGATCACGGAAAGTAACCAGATGCTGGCCGACGGCACTCGCATTCACAACGAAACGACAGCCCAGGTCTACCGCGACAGCGAAGGCCGTACGCGCCGCGAAACGCCGAATGAGGTTACCATCTGGGACCCGGTCGCCCAAGGTCAGCTACATCCTGAACCCTAAAGATCAGACAGCGCGGCAACTCCCCCTCGGCGGTGGTGTCTTCTACTTCTCGCAGGATGGAAAGGCCGGTCCGTTCGCCGTTCGGGTGACCAGCCCGGACAATGCTGGATCTCGCGAAAGCGAAGGCCGAAAAAGATGCAGTTGAGGCCAAGGTCATGACTCGCGCCATCGACGGGCAGGTTGTGGCCGCCGGGCCGGCGGGCGGGATGGTTGCAGGCCCTGCCACGGCAGTCGCCGACTCCGCGGGCCGGGCCCCATAACGTGGTGCGACCGTCAGGGCCATAGGACAGGCGCTTCCGAGTCGCTCGGTACGCAGAATATCGGAGGCGTTAGCGCCGAGGGTACTCGCACGACCACGACCATCGCGACCGGGGCGATCGGCAACGATCGCCCTCTGCAGATTGTGAGCGAGCGCTGGTACTCACCCGACCTGCAGACCATGGTGCAGACCCGCCATACCGATCCGCGCACCGGCGAAGAAACCTTCCATCTGACCAATATCTCCCGCGCCGAACCTCCCGCCTACCTGTTCCAGGTTCCGGCAGGATATCAGATCGTCAACCAGAAATAGGCCCCAAAAAACGAAGAGGGTTCCCGCTAACGGGAACCCCCACCTTTTGTTACCAACCTCAGGACCGGGTCAAACCCGGACCACGTTTTCCGCTTGCAGACCCTTCGGACCTTGCTTGACCTCGAACTCCACTTCCGCGCCTTCGTCGAGCGTGCGATACCCGTTCGACTGAATCGCGGAAAAATGAACGAACACATCGTCGCCGCTCGACCGTTGGATGAATCCATAGCCCTTGGCGGCATTGAACCACTTTACTGTACCTTTTTCCTTCACTACACCTTCTCCTGATTATTGTTCGTCGTGCTCTTGGGTCCCCCGGGCAAGGAAAGCGGACTTTCGTGGCTTGCTAAGAACTTGCGAGGCGCGGCCAAACAACTCTTTCAATCTGCGTACGGTATTCTCTCAGATGGCAAGTGTATGGTCAAGCACAGGCGCGTGAACAGCGAAAGGGATTTCCTGGATAAACTGCGACACCGCACGGCGATCCCGCCGGGTACCGGAATGGTACTGGGAATCGGCGACGACTGCGCCATCTTCCGCCCCCGGGGCACCTCCGAAGACCTGCTGTTCACCACCGATACGCTGGTGGAAGGCACCCATTTCCGGCGTGACAGCCACCGCCCGGAGGATGCCGGCTGGAAGGCCCTGGCGCGCGGCTTGAGCGACATCGCAGCCATGGGGGCCGAGCCGCGCTTCTGCCTCCTTTCCGTCGTGATGGCGCCCTGGTCCGGAGACGACTGGCTGGAGCGCTTCTTCCGCGGCTTCCTGCGGCTGGCGGAACGCGAGTGCCTCCCCCTGGCGGGCGGCGACCTCTCCCACGGTCCGCATTGGATGTGCGACGTGGTCGTTTGCGGCGCGGCGCCCCGCGGCAAGGCACTGCGGCGCGACGGCGCCCGCCCCGGGGATGCGATCTATGTTTCGGGAGCGCTCGGAGCGTCGGCCCTGGGCCTCGCGAAGGGCGCCGGCGCGGCTTGGAAGCGCCACCTGCGGCCGGAGCCCCGCCTGGCGCTCGGACGCTATCTGCGCGAGCGGCTCAAAGCAACCTCCGCCATGGATTTGAGCGACGGTCTTTCGCTCGATCTTCGCCGCTTATGCGCAGCCTCCGGGGTCAGCGCCGAGATCGCGGCGCCGCCCCGCTTCCGCGGCGCCACTTTGGAGCAGGCGCTCCACGGCGGCGAGGACTACGAACTGCTCTTCACCACCGCCAAGGCAGCCCGGGTTCCCGGCCGCTTCCAAGGACTTCCGCTCACCCGAATTGGTACGATTCGCCAGGGACCTCCGGGCGACGTGCGACTCGACGGGGCGCCCCTCGCGCCCCTGGGATACGACCATTTTCAACAGTTATGAACCTGCCCGACCCATCTCCCGTGCTCGACCTGATCGAAGCTTTCCGGCGCTCGAAGACCATGTTCACGGCCGTCGCCATGGGTATATTCGACCTTCTCCACGAAGAGCCCTCCAACGCCGTGGATCTGGCCGCCTCGCTCGGCGCCGATGCCGGCGCGATGGCGCGGCTGCTCGATGCCTGCGCCGCCCTCGGTCTTCTCCACAAACAGGAAGGCATCTACTCCAATGGCGCGGCCGCCGGCGCCTACCTCCGCTCGTCCAGCCCCCACACGCTTACCGGCTATATCCGGTACTCCGACGAAGTGCTTTATCCCATGTGGGGCCAACTCGCCGATGCCGTCCGGGAGGGCTCCCCGCGCTGGAAACAGACCTTCGGCGTGGAGGGGCCCATCTTCAGCGGATTCTTCCGCACCGACGCCGCCATGCGCGATTTCGTGCGCGGCATGCACGGCATGGGCATGCTTGCATCACCCAAGGTGGTGGATGCGTTCGATTTGGGCCGCTTCCGCCGCATTGTCGATCTCGGCGGCGCCACCGGACACCTGGCCATGACCGCCTGCGAGCGGCACCCCGGCCTGCACGGCGTCGTGTTCGAACTGCCGCGCGCGGCCACGCTGACCCGCGAATATCTGGCGGGATCCCCGGCCGCGGGACGCATTGAAGTGATCGAGG
Organism: Bryobacterales bacterium; assembly: GCA_963778675.1. Classification (GTDB taxonomy): domain Bacteria; phylum Acidobacteriota; class Terriglobia; order Bryobacterales; family Bryobacteraceae; genus CAWCDJ01. The sequence continues at coordinate 308,539 of CAVZVI010000010.1, read as the reverse complement.
GCGACTTCTTCGAGGATGACCTGCCGGAAGCCGATCTGTACGCGCTCGGCCGCATCCTGCACGACTGGACCGAGCCCAAGATCGATTTCCTGCTGCGCCGCATTGCCGGCCGCCTCCCCTCCGGCGGCGCCTTGCTGATTGCCGAAAAGCTGTTGGACGAAGACGGTGTCGGGCCGGTCCCCGCCGTGATGCAATCCGTCAACATGCTGGTCGTGACCGAGGGCCGCGAGCGGAGCTTGGGAGAGTACCGCGTCCTGTTGGAACGAGCCGGCTTCACCACCGTCGAGGGCCGGAGGACCGGCGCGTACCTGGACGCCGTCCTCGCCGTAAAATAAAGACTTGATTGTCACTATCACGATTAATCCGGCGATCGACCGGATCATCGGCGTTGACCGGCTCGCGTTTGAAGACCGCGCCTACATCAAGTCCAGCCGGGAATCGGCGGGCGGCCGCGGAATCAATGCTTCGAGCGTAATCAGCTCCTTCGGCGGCCGGACCTTGGCCGTGCTCACGTCGGGCGGCGATTCCGGCAAGCGCCTGGAATCCCACCTGAGCGGCTGCGGCTACGACATCTCCGTGGTGCCGATCCAGAATGAAATCCGCTCCAATCTTACGATCACGGATAAGCACGGCCTCACCGTGAACCTGAATGAAGCCGGGCCTGCTCTGTCGAAGACCGAACTGGCGCGCGTCGAGCGGGTGATCCGCGGCACCCTCAATTCGGCTGCCTGGCTGATGGTTTGCGGCAGCCTGCCGCCGGGTGCTCCGCCGTCTTTTTACGGCAAGCTCATCGCACTCGCCCGCTCCAAGAAAGTGAGGACCCTGCTCCACGCCGGCGGCGAGGAACTGCGCGAAGGAATCGAGGCGTGCCCCACCGTGGTGACTCCGAATCAGCAGGAGGCGGAGCGTCTGCTGGGCCGCACCCTGCTCACGCGCAACCACTACCTGGAAGCCGCGGAACGCATCCGCACGATGGGTGCGGAGTCGGTGGTGTTGTCGCTAGGCAGCCGCGGCGCCGTGGGCGCCTTTGCCGACGGCCTGTTCGAGGCCCTGCCGCCCCGCATCGATGCCGTCTGCCCTATCGGCGCCGGCGACGCGCTCACCGCCGGCTACGTCTGGGCCATGTGTCGCAAGTCCAATGCCGCCGACGCGCTGCGCTGGGGCGTATCGGCAGGCACCGCCTCGGCCCGCCTCCCGGGCATGAACTTCGCCACTCTCGAGCAGACCCAGGAGATCTACCGCCAGGTGGAAGTCCGGCGCGTCGATTAGCGTGGAAGAAACCAGCCGGCGGGAACAGCACGGTTTCTTCCGCTCCGCGGGCACGGTCTCGGCCGCGGTGGCGCTGAGCCGGATTACCGGCGTCATCCGCGAGATGGTGATGGCGCGGCTGTTCGGCGCAGGGGCGGCTTATGACGCATTCCTTCTGGGCATGCGCATCCCCAACCTCACGCGCAATCTCTTCGCCGAAGGGGCCCTGTCGTCGGCCTTCATCCCGATCTTCACCGAATACCTGGCAGGGAAAGGAAAACGCGAGGCAAGAGAGCTGTCGAATGTGGTGGCCACGGCACTGATCCTGGTGGTCGGGGCGGTGTGCCTCGCGGGAATCGTCTTGAGCCCGCACCTGGTGCGGCTGATCGCGCCCGGCTATGAGAAGATCCCGGGGAAGTTCGAACTTGCGGTGCTGCTCACCCGCATCATGTTCCCGTTCCTGCTGCTGGTCACCCTGGCAGCGCAGGCGATGGGCCTGCTGAATGCGTGCGACCGCTACGGAGTGCCGGCCCTCGCCTCGGTATTCTTCAATATCGGGTCGGTGGCGGTGGGCCTCGCCGCGGGGTTCACAGTGGGCCGCGCGTTCGACCAGGGGTTGATCGTCTGCATGGCGTTCGGCGTTCTGGCGGGCGGCCTGTTTCAACTTCTGTGGCAGGCGCCCAGCCTTTACCGGGAGGGCTTCGCCTTTCAGCCGCGTCTCGATCTGCACCACCCCGGCCTGCGCAGGATCTCGCGGCTCATGATTCCGGCGATTTTGGGAAACGCCGCGGTCCAAATCAACATCATCGTGAACACCAACCTGGCGTCCGGGATCACCGATGCCGCCGGCCATGTCATCAACGGACCGGTGAGCTGGCTCGGCTACGCATTCCGGTTCATGCAACTGCCGCTGGGGTTGTTCGGCGTAGCGATCGCTTCCGCAACGCTGCCCGCGATCTCGCGCAGCGCCGTAGCCGCACGAATGGACGACTATCGCGCGGCGCTGGCGCGCTCCCTGGGGGTCGTCCTGCTCTTGACCATTCCTTCCTCGGTCGGCCTGGCCGTTCTGGGGGAAAGCATGATCGGGGCCATCTACCAGTGGGGAAAGTTTCAGGCCTTCGATACGCACCAGACCGCGATCGCACTGACCTGGTACAGCGCCGGCCTGGCCGGATACTCGGTGATCAAGGTGCTCGCGCCCGCTTTCTACGCGCTCGGCGACGCCCGTACCCCCATGCTCGTGAGCCTGGCATCCATTGCGTTGAACCTGGGACTAGCCGTTGCCCTGGTAAAGCGCGCCGGCATGGGGCACGCCGGCCTGGCTCTTTCGACCTCGGCCGTGGCGCTTGCCGGAGGCGCGGCGCTCTTCTGGCTCCTGAAGGCGAGGGTCCGCGGCCTGCACGGACGGCGCCTGGCTGCCAGCGCGCTGAAGATCTCGGCGGCCTCGGCTGTCATGGGAGCCGCCTGCTGGGCCGTCAGCCGGGGCGTACACCTGGCGCTGGGCTCGGGAAAGCTCTCCCAGTTGGCCGATGTGGCCTTTGCGATCCCCGCCGGGGTCGCGGTCTTCTACGCGGCGGCATCCGCGCTTCGCGTACCCGAACTAGAGGCCGTCCGGACTGCATGTTACACTGCGATTAGGAATGCTCCCCGACCTGAAACTGGTGATCCGCCTGCAGGAGATTGATCTTCGTCTTGCGGAACTCACCCGCGAGATTTCTTCGCTCCCTATCCACATCCGGGAAATTGAGAAAAAGCTCGGGTCGCACGAGCGCAAACTGGAGGCCGACCGCGCCGCGCTGTCCGCCAACCAGAAAGAGCGCAGGAAGTGCGAAGGCGATATTCAAGTCCAGGAACAGAAGATCTCCAAGCTGAAAGATCAGATGCTGCAGGCCAAAACCAATGACCAGTATCGGGCTTTTCAGAACGAGATCGATTTCTGTCAGAAGGAAATCCGCAAGGCTGAAGACCGCATTCTCGAGTTGATGGGCGAATCCGAGCCGCTCGATAAGAACGTCAAGGTCGCCGAAGCGGCGCTGAAAGCCGAAAAGACGCAGGTGGAGGCCGAAAAGCAGCAGGCGCGGGAGCGCACCGCCGTCGACGAAAAGGCCGCAGCCGGCCTCAAAGCCGAGCGCGCCGAAATCGTGAAGGGAGTCACGCCGGCCACGTACCAGCGCTACGAGAGAGTGCGCAAAGCGCGTCGCGGCATCGGCGTGGCGGAAGCCGTGGACGGCCGCTGCAGCGCGTGCAATATGGCCATGCGGCTGCAGTTTTTCCAGGATCTGAAGAAGGGCAGCGAGATCATGGGCTGCGAGAGCTGCCAGCGCATCCTGTACTACAACCCTCCAGCGTCTCTTGAAGACTTGACCGGAGAGCCCGCCCCCGCCGTTCAGGAGTAACGGTCAGCGAGGCGGGCCCTCGGTTCTACGGCCGGTCTCCGAAGCTATATCCCACCCACACCGTGGCGCCCGGGACGAAGTTGCTGCCGAACTGGTAGAAGTTACGCACGTAGTGAACGTCGAACTGCGGCCGGATGAAGACGTGGTCCGTCAGGTACAACTGCACACCTACTCCACCGTGCACCTGGAAGTGGTTGGAACTCTCCAGATACTGGTTAGAGCTGGAGCACCCCGCGAACTGGTCGCAATACTGGGAGCTGTAGTAAAACTTCATATTCGCCCCGCCGATTCCGCCCACTAACTGCAGGGAGGCGCGCTTGGTCGTAACCGGCTGGTAAATGCCGTTGACATCCCAGAACGTCGTGCGAGCCTGCAATCCGGCGTAATCCGGCTTGTTAGGCTGCAAGTTGGCTTCGAACCCCACTCCCAGCTTTTGCCAGAGCATCAGGTTGCCGCCGAATCCGAGAAAGAATCCACCGAGCGACGGGGTCGGATACAGCGTGCCGTCTCCGAAAGTATCGATCGAGGTTCCGGTTGACTTGGCGTGGTATGTACCGAATCCGAGATTAACGTCGAACCCACTCTGCGCGTGGGCAAACTGAATGCCAAAGAACGGAAGGGCAAGCAGTGGAAGGTATCGGCTGATGCGTGTCACGTCAGAAATCTCCTCGTTGTCGCAAACAAATTTACGAAAGCATGTGGAACCTAACCTACAACATCCTCGCGCCCTGCCTTCCGGTATGGCGCAATCAAAAGGGGCCTTTGTACCTGTAACGACGTTACCCGATCCGGTTCGGTTTCAACAGTATCCAGTCTAACGTTTCTGGCAGTTCGGACAGAAATGCGACGACCGCTGGGCCACCAGGACCCTCCGGATGGCCCTCCCGCAATTGAGGCACGGTTCCCCCTCCCGCTGGTAAACCCGGTGGTGGATCTGGAAGAATCCCTTGCGGCCCTCGGCGTCCACATAGTCCGAAATCGACGAACCTCCCGCCGCGATCGCTTCGCTCAGCACCGCGACGATGGCATCGTACAGGCGCCGCGGGCGATCGCCGCGCAGACGGCAGGCCAGCGCCAGCGGGTGAATTCCGGCCCGGAACAGCGCTTCATCGGCATAAATGTTGCCGATCCCGCGAAGAAAATCCTGGTTCAGCAGCAGCGATTTGACTCTGGTCTTGCGGCGTTTCAGGGCGCGCGCGAAATCGGGAAAGCTGACTTCGAGCGGCTCCGGCCCGAGTCGCGCGATCCGCTCCGGAAACTGCTCGCTGAACTGCAGCCGGCCGAACTGCCGGCTGTCGTCGTAGAGCAGCAGCCCGCGGTCGAGCGTCAGGATCGCGTGCGTATGCTTCCCGGGCGCCCCGCCCAGCAGCAGCCGGCCCGTCATTCCCAGATGCACGACCAGGTATCCGCCGCCTTCGATCGACGCCAGGATAAACTTGCCATACCGCTTGATCCCCGCGATGCGCCGGCCCGCCAGGCGCGCCGCCATTTCATCCGGATCGCCGCCGCGGAGCACGCGGAGGCAGCGGAATTCGGCGCTCACGATTCGCCGGCCCACCAGCGGCGCAATCGAGCGCGTTACCGTCTCGACCTCGGGCAGTTCCGGCACGTTACGGAACCTCGATCAGGATATCGTCCCCTTCGATCTTTACTTCGAAGATCGGGACGCGCATGGCCGGATCGTAGTCGTATTCGCCCGTGGCGCAGTCGAACTCCCAGAGATGATACGGGCAGACTACGCGGCCGTCATGGATTTGCCCCTGCCCCAGCGGACCCCCGCGGTGCAGGCACACGCCGCTCAGCGCGCGCACGGCCCCGCCCACGTTGCAGATGGCATAAGGCTGTTCGCCCACCATCACCTCCATAACCGAATCGGGAGGGAGGGCGGACAGCCGGGCGACCCTGAGGAGCGGCATACTCCTAGTTTCGCATTAAGGTCCGCTTAAGGCTGAAACCCGTAAGCCTGGCCGCCGCGTCCCGCAATGCAGAGGCATCGATGGATAAGAAAAGGACCTGCCTGGCCGCGGCCGCACTCTTCCTATCGGCTTGCGGTACCGTGAAAATCGGCCGTATCAACGCAGACCCCTCGCGTTATCGCAACCAGACGGTTCGCGTCAGCGGCACGGTGGTCAACTCGGTCGGTCTGCTCGGCACGGGGGGATACCAGGTCGAGGACAATACCGGCAAGATCTACGTGATCTCCCGAAGCGGCGTGCCCTCGCGCGGCTCACACGTCACGGTTACCGGAAAGGTCACCCCCGGGGCCGAGGTCCTGGGACAGTCGGTAGGCGCCACGATTCGCGAGCGAAGCCATACGGTCCGCTAGATCGCCGCGCGTCGGGAAGCGCCCCGCGGGTTTCGCTACAATCGGGGGAACACCGATGCAGACGGTTCTCGTGATCGATGACGACGAAAGCCTGCGCGATACCATCGGGCTCATGCTGGAGCAGGACGGTTTTCGCGCGGTGCTGGAGGGCGACGGACGGGCCGGCTTCGAAAAGGCCGTCACCGCCAAGCCGGATCTCGTGCTGGTCGATCTACGGCTGCCCGGCATGAGCGGCACCGAAATCTGCAAGCAGTTGCGCGCCGCCCAGTTGAAGACCCCGATCATCGTATTGAGCGCGCTGAGCGACGAGGTCGATAAGGTGCTCCTCCTTGAAATCGGCGCGGACGATTACATGGTTAAGCCCTTCGGCTCGCGCGAGCTGATGGCCCGCATCCGCGCCGTGCTTCGCCGCGCCTCCCCCGATTCCCACAAGGTGGTCCACTTCGGCGATGCGGAAGTGGATTTCGAGCGGCGCATCGTCAGTAGGAAGGGCGCGGAGTTGAAGTTCACCCCGGCCGAGTACAACCTGCTCTGCTATTTCCTGCAAAACCCCGAACGGCCGCTCACCCGCGACATGATCCTGAACTCCGTCTGGGGCTACGAGTTCTTTCCCAATACCCGCACCGTGGACGCCCATGTTGTGAAATTGCGCCAGAAGCTGGAACCCGACCCCAACACTCCCCGTCACTTCCTTACCGTGCATGGCGTGGGCTACCGGTTCAGGCCGTAAATTTAACAGGATGGGCATGCCGGCGCCCGCCGGTTGAGAGAGAATAACCTGATGCCTCGGGCCGTTCTGATCGTCGAGGATTCCGAGAATGCAGCGGCTACCCTCGAGATCGCGCTGTCCGCGATCCCCGGCGTCTCCGTGCTCACCGCCCTGTCCGCCCGCGAAGCCCTGCGAATCCTTTCCTGCGGAGGACCTCCCATCGAAGCCGTTGTTACCGATCTCAACATGCCCTCCATGGACGGCTTCGAGCTGATCCGCCTGATTCGCGAGGACCACAGGATCTGCGCGACCCCTATCATCGTCGTCAGCGGCGATACCGACCCCGCCACCCCGGAACGCATGGCCGGGCTGGGCGTGAACGCCTTCTTCCCCAAACCGTATTCGCCCGCCCAGGTGCGGCGGCAACTGGAGCATATTCTGGATGGCACGACTCTGTAGCTGGTTCACCGTGTGCGCGGCGCTTGCCCTGCCGGTGGCGCTCGCGGCGCAGACCCCGCCCGATCTCGCTGGAATCCTGGCCCGGCTGGACCGCCTCGAACAGGAGAACCGCGCCCTCACTGCCCAAGTGAGCGAACTGCGCGCCAGGCTGGATGGCAAGACCGCCCCTGCGGACACTCCTGCGGGGGTCCCCGAGGGTTCGCCCCCGGCCACCATGGACCAGCGGCTGGAGATCCAGGAGCGGCGTACCGCCGAACTGGCGCAGAGCAAGGTCGAAGCTTCGCAGAAGTTTCCCGTGCGCCTCACCGGCATGGCGCTGTTCAATACATTCCTGGATTCGCACCAGTCCGGAGGTTCCGATTACCCGGTCGTCGCCTCCAATCCGGGCGCCGGGCACGCCGGAGCGACTTTGCGCCAGACCGTCATCGGCCTCGATTTCCGCGGCCCGGTCACCGTGTGGGGAGGGTCTGTCCACGGCTCCGCTTACATGGATTTCTTCGGCAGCGCCACCAGTCAGCCCATGCGGCTGCGCACCGCCTCGATCGAGATCGCTTGGAAGACCCGCAATGTCATGGTCGGGCTGGAGAAGCCGATCTTTAACCCCAGGGAGCCCACTTCGCTCGCCCAGGTCGGAGTCTCCCCGCTTACCGGCGCGGGCAACCTCTGGTTATGGCTGCCGCAAGCCCGCTTTGAACAGGACTTCCGGTTCGGCTCCTCCACCGGCCTGCGCGCGCAGATGGGCGTCCTTCAGACTCGGGAACAAAACCCCTATCCAGGAAGCGGATTCACAGGCCCCCTGGAGCCGGCCCGTCCGGCCCTCGAAGGGCGCTACGAATTCTTCCACAATTTCGACGACGACCGCCGCATCGAGATCGCATCCGGCTTTCACGTGAGCCGGACCCACGCCGGGGGCCTGTCGATCCCCTCCAGCCTCTTCTCGGTGGACTGGTTCCTCAACCCCTGGGGCAGAGTGGAGTTCACTGGAGCGTTCTACGACGGGCAGAACGTGGCGCCCCTCGGCAATGGCTTCCAGCAGGGTTATTCGATCTATGGTGAATACGGCCGGGCGGTCGAAAGCGTCGGAGGATGGGGCCAGTTCACCATTCATACCGTGCCGCGCCTCGATTTTCACCTCTTCACCGGCCAGCAGGACGATAACAACCGCCAGTTGACCGTCGGCCGCATCGGCAAGAACCTGCTTTTCGGCGGCAATTTCTTCTACCGCCTGGCCCCGAATGTGATCCTCGCGCTCGAGGCCACCGAATTGCGGACGAACTACATCGGACAAGGGGTCAGGATCAACAACCACTATGATCTTGCGCTGGCTTATCTTTTTTAGCGTCTGCGCGGGTGCGGCTGCCGGCGCGTCGGTCACCGGACAGGTGGAACTCACCAACTCGCATGAGGCCGCGGTGCGGCGGAAGAAGGACTACTCGGGCGTGGTCATCTGGCTCACGCCGGCGGGCGTGCCTTCCGCCCCCGCTCCCGCGCGGCGAGAAGTGATGCGCCAGTTGAACCGTCACTTCGTGCCCCACGTGGTGGCAATCCCCGTAGGCGGCGCCGTCGATTTCCCGAATCTCGACCCCATCTTCCATAACGCCTTCTCCAACTTCAGCGGGCAGCCCTTCGACGTGGGCCTGTACGCTCCCGGCACGTCGCGGACCGAGGTCTTCCGCCACTCCGGCATCGTCCGTGTGTTCTGCAATATCCACTCCACGATGAGCGCGATTATCGCGGTGGTGCCGACGCCCTGGTATGCCACTACACCGCCCTCCGGGCGCTTCAGTATCGGCTCCGTGCCCCCCGGCGAGTACGACCTGCATATCTTCCATGAACGCGCCCAGCCCGACGTGCTGCGATTCCTGGAACACCGCGTGACTGTCAGCGAAAATGGCCTCGCTTTGCCGCTGATTTCGATCTCCGAAACCGGCTACATCCCGGCGCCGCACCTGAACAAGTACGGCAAGCCGTACCCGCCGTTGGTGAATGACACGGCTTACCCCGGAGCCCAGAAGTAAATGCCCTCGCGATTGGTCCGCCTGCCGCTGCTCGCCAAGATTCTGCTTTCCACAACGGTCGCGATTACCATCCTGTTCGGCTTCACCGGGGAAATCGTGCTGCGCCACATCCGGGAGACCATGTCCGAGAGCCTGGGCGAAGAGGTGCAGAACAGCTTCCGCGCCTACACCGCCCTGCTGTCTTCGCGCGCCGACCTGCTTTCCTCCGTGAGCCGCATCCTGAGCACCATGCGCGAAGTGCGTCTGGCGTTCAGTACGGGCGACCGCGCCACCATTCAGGACACCGCCGGCGAGCTTTGGTCCAAGATCTCGGATTCCGGCGCCATCTTCCTGGTGACCGATCCGAAAGGCCGGGTGCTTGCATCACTCGGAGGGGTGACGTCGCCCGCGCTCGAGAAGGATCTCGACGTCGTCCCCCAGGCCGCCGGCCGCTTCCCCCAGCAGGTCTCCGGGTTTCATCTGCTCAACGGCGGCCTCTACTATCTCACCGTCACACCCGTGTACGTCGATTCGACCCAGGGGACGGCGCTGCTCAACGTCCTGGTAGCCGGCTACCACGTGGACGCGCTGGTGGCGCAGAAGCTCAAAGAGAATACCGACAGCGAGTTCCTGTTCCTTACTCCCGGCCGCGTGATGGCGTCCACGTTGAACCCGCGCGCCACCTCGGCCATCGTACGCGGCATCGCGAGCGGCCGCACGGCCGGCCGCGTCAGCGACGGCGTCGTCGAATACGCGCGCTTCGAAACCCGGCTCACGGATCTCAGCGGCAAACCCATCGGCGAGATCTGCATCCTGCGGTCCTTCGATAGCGCTCAAAAACGCATCAATAGCCTCTACACCAATATTCTGATGCTCTGGCTGGTGGCCATCAGCGCCGGTTTCGGCCTCACCTACCTGCTGGCGCGCCGCATCGTGGAGCCGGTGAAACAACTCGACCGCGCCGCAGCGGAGGTGGCCCGGCAGAATTACGCCATCGAAGTCCCCGTCACCAGCGAGGACGAGATGGGCCGGCTGGCGCGCACCTTCAACAACATGTGCGCCTCCATCCGGCAGGCGCGCGAAGACCTCATCCGCCAGGAGCGCATCTCCACCATCGGGCGGCTCTCCGCTTCCATCGTGCACGACCTCCGGAATCCGCTGGCCGCCATCTACGGAGGGGCCGAAATGCTGGTGGACGGCGACCTGCCGCAGACGCACGTAAAGCGGCTCGCGGGCAACATCTACCGCGCTTCCCGCCGGATTCAGGAGATGCTGCAGGACCTGCTCGATGTCTCCCGCGGCAAGGGCCGCCCCACCGAGCTGTGCCGGCTGCGGGAGGTGGCCTCGGCGGCGTGCGACGGCCTGGCGCAGACCGCCCGGCAGCAGGGCGTCGAGATCGTCCTCACCATCCCCGCCGAAATGGAACTGCCGCTCGACCGCGGCCGCATGGAGCGCGCCTTCGTGAACCTGATCGGAAACGCGCTCGAAGCCATGCCGGAGGGCGGCCGCATACAGATCACCGCGGCCCTGGAAGACGGATCGGCCGTGGTGCACGTGGAGGACAATGGGCCCGGCATCGAGCCCGGCATCCGCGCCCAGTTGTTCCAGCCGTTCGTCAGCGCGGGCAAACGCAACGGCCTGGGGCTCGGGCTGGCCCTGACGCGGCAAACCATCCTGGAGCACGGCGGTGAAATCTGGGCGGAATCCGAGCCCGGCCGCGGCGCCCGCTTCACCTTCCGCCTGCCCGGCGCGCAAGCCGTCCAGGCCTATTCCACGCGGTAGTTCGGCGCTTCCTTGGTGATGATCACGTCGTGGACGTGGCTCTCCCGCAATCCGGCCGGCGAGATCCGCAGGAACCGGGCTTTCTCCTGCAACTCTCCGATATTGTGCGCGCCGCAGTAGCCCATGCCAGACCGCAGCCCGCCGACCAGTTGGTACACCAGGTCCGACAACGGACCCTTCGCCGCCACGCGCCCCTCGATCCCTTCCGGCACCAGCTTGGCGTTCGGGTCGAGCGCGTAGCGGTCCGTACTGCCCTGCGCCATCGCCCCCATCGACCCCATGCCGCGATAGGTCTTGAAGGTTCGCCCCTGGTAAAGGATCGTCTCGCCCGGGCTTTCATCCGTGCCCGCCAGCAGGCTTCCGATCATCACCGTGTCGGCGCCCGCCGCGATGGCCTTCGTAACGTCGCCCGAATACTTGATGCCGCCATCCGCGATCAGCGGCACGCCCGCCTCCCGCGTGGCCCGCGAGCATTCCGAAATCGCCGTGATCTGCGGTACGCCGGCGCCCGATACCACCCGCGTAGTGCAGATCGACCCTGGCCCGATCCCGACCTTGATGCCGTCTACCCCCAGTGAAATCAGCTCGCGGGCGCCTTCGTACGTGGCTACGTTGCCCGTAATGAGCTGCACTTCCGGCAGCTTGCTCTTGATCGTCTTCACCGCGCTCATGACGCGGCTGCTGTGGCCGTGCGCCGTGTCGATGGCCAGCACGTCCACCTTGCGCGCCACCAGCTCCTGCGCGCGTTCCAGAAAATCGCCCGTGGCGCCGATGGCGGCGCCCACGCGCAGACGCCCCTGGCTGTCTTTGGCCGAGTTCGGATACTTCAGCTTCTTCTGGATGTCCTTGACTGTGATCAGACCCTTTGAGCGTGTAGTGGTCGTCCACCACCAGCAGCTTTTCCACGCGGTGCTTGTGCAGAATGGCTTCCGCCTGCTCGAGCGTCGTGCCCACCGGGACCGTGACCAGGTTCTCCTTGGTCATCACGGCGGAAATCGGCAGGTCGAACCGGTTCTCGAACCGCAGGTCGCGATTGGTCAGGATGCCGACCAGCCTGCCGTCCTCGGTCGTAACCGGCACGCCCGAGATGCGGTAGCGGCTCATCAGCGCCTGCGCTTCCGCGATGGTCTGGTTGGGTCCGATGGTGATCGGATCGACGATCATGCCGCTTTCACTGCGCTTGACCCGGTCCACCTCTTCGGCTTGCCGCGCGACCGTCATGTTGCGGTGGATAATGCCGATGCCGCCCTGCTGGGCGAGCGCGATCGCCAGGTGCGATTCCGTCACCGTATCCATGGCGGAAGAGACGATCGGAATGTTCAAACCGATCTGGCGCGTCAGGCAGGTTCGGGTGTCGACTTCCGCGGGAAGTACGTCGCTAGAGGCCGGTTCGAGCAAGACATCGTCGAAGGTGAGGCCCTCGGTGAGTACGTCTTGAATCATGGTAATTCTTTTCATCATAACGTAGCCCGCCGCCCGCCCGCCGTACAGTACAATCCACCATATGTTGAAGCCCCTGTGCGCCGCGCTGCTGGCGGTTGCCGCATGCCGCGGCGCCGATGCGCGTTTCGAGATCTCCTACGCCGCCGCGGCCAACGCCGGCCCGGTCACCGGACGCGTCTTCGTGATGATTTCGCGCGACGGCCGGCACGAACCGCGCCTGTCGGTGGGCCGCACCGGCGTGCCGTTTTTCGGGCGCGATATCGAGAAACTGCCCGCCGGCCGTGCGGCCGTGATCGACGCCGGCGACCTCGGCACACCGGTCGAGAGCCTTGCGGCGATCCCTGCGGGCGAGTACACCGTGCAGGCGTTTATCAACGTCTATTCGGAATTCCGGCGGGCCGACGGGCACGTCGTCTGGATGCACGACGACCGCTGGGAGGGACAGCGCTGGAACCGGTCTCCCGGCAATCTTTACAGCCGCCCGCAGCGCGTGACGCTCGACGCCGCGAAGGGCTACCGCATCCCGCTGGTCTGCGACCAGGTGATCCCGCCCATCCAGGTGCCGCCCGACACTGCTTACGTGAAGCGCTTCAAGATCCAGAGCGGCATCCTCACCAGGTTCTGGGGCCGCCCGATCTACCTTGGCGCCACCGTCCTTCTCCCACGCGACTACGACCAGACCGGGATCTCCTACCCGGTGCTTTACGAGCAGGGCCACTTTTCGCTGAACCCCCCGCTGCAGTTCGCCCCCGGCCGCGAGATCTACACGGAGTGGATGACGGACCACTTCCCGCGCATGATCGTGGTGACCCTGCAGCACCCCAACCCCTATTTCGACGATTCCTACGCCGTGAACTCGGTCAACGTCGGCCCCTATGGCGACGCCATCCACGAGGAGCTGATTCCGGAGATCGAGAAGCGCTTCCGCGTCATCCGCGAGCCCTGGGCGCGGCTGCTCTCGGGCGGCTCGACCGGCGGATGGGAAGCCCTGGCGCTGCAGATCTTCCATCCCGATTTCTACGGCGGAACGTGGTCCTACTGCCCCGATTCGGTCGACTTTTCGGACGTCGAGGGCATCGACGTCTACCACGACACGAACGCGTTCTACAAGCAGTACGAATGGCGCCGCGAGCCGACGGTGAACAGCCGCGAGATCAACGGCCAGATCCGCCAGACCTCCGAGCAGCGCAACCATTTCGAGTTGGTGAACGGCACGCACGGCCGCTCCGGCGAGCAGTTGGACATCTGGTCCGCGGTTTTCGGCCCGCTGGGCGAAGACGGCTACTTCCAGCCGCTATTCGACAAACGCACGGGCGTCATCAATCCGGCAGTGGCGCAATATTGGAAGGAGCACTACGACCTCCGCTATTACCTGGAGAGAAACTGGTACTCGGTCGGCCCGAAGCTGGTGGGCCGGCTCCACGTCTTCGTCGGCGACGCCGACAATTTCTTCCTCAACAACGGTGTTCATAAGCTCCAGGACTGGATGAAGACCACCGAAGACCCGCACTACGAGGGCTACTTCGTCTATGGCGCCATGCGCGGCCACTGCTACACCGGCCCGGAAAATGCGCCCGGCCGTCTGAAAGAGATGGCGCAATACATCCTCAGCCGCATGCCCGCGGGGACGGTGGCCGAGTGGTGGAAGAACTGAAGAGGGGAGGGCCCGGCTCTCAGGCGGTGCCTGGTGCGGAGATCCTTGCACGCAGCTCGTTCTTGCGGATCTTGCCGGTGGAGGTACGCGGCAGGGTCCCGAACTCGACGGATTTCGGACATTTGAAATGGGCGAGCCGCGCGCGGCAAAACTCGATCAGCTCTTCCGCCGTGGCCTGCTTGCCCGGTTTGAGCGCCACGAACGCCTTGGGCACCTCGCCCCACTTCTCATCCGGGGCCGCCACGACCGCCGCTTCCAGCACCGCCGGGTGCTCGTACAGCGCTTTCTCCACTTCAATCGACGAGATGTTCTCGCCGCCGGAAATCACGATATCCTTGGCCCGGTCGCGGAGTTCGATATAGCCGTCGGCATGCATCACCGCCAGGTCCCCTGAGTGAAACCAGCCCCCTTCGAATGCCCTGGCCGTCGCGTCCGGGTTCCTGTAGTAGCCCAGCATGACGTTGTTGCCCCGCATGATCACCTCACCCATCGTGGCGCCGTCACGCGGCACATCCCGCATTTGCAGATCCACCACCCGCAGGTCCGTCCCGGCGATCAGGTAAGGCACACCCTGTCGCGCCTTGATGCGGGCACGATCGTGCGGGGCCAGCGAATTCCACTCCGTTCGCCACGCGCAGACCGTATGCGGCCCGTAGGTTTCGGTCAGTCCATAGGCATGCGCTACTTCCGCGCCGATCTCTTCGGACGCCCTGATCACCGCCGGCGAGGGAGGCGCCCCAGCCGTTACAATTTTCAGGCGGCGCTCGAAGCGGATTCCGTTCGACGCGCAGTATTGCGCCAGGGTGCTCAGAACCACCGGAGCGCCACAAAGATGCGTCACGCCTTCCTCGCGGATCAGCTCGACCATCTTTGCCGGGTCCACATGCCGCAGGCAGATATGCCGCGCGCCCGCGGCTGTCACCGCCCACGGGAAGCACCAGCCGTTGCAGTGGAACAGGGGCAGCGTCCAAAGGTACACCGAATCCGGGCCGAGCCCGTGTTCGAGCACCTCGCCGAGAGCGTTCAGATATCCGCCCCGGTGCGTGTACATCACGCCTTTGGGAGACCCGGTGGTGCCGCTCGTGTAATTGATCGCGATCACGCCGTCTTCATCGACTGCCGGCGAGTCGGTAAAAAGAGCCTCGCCCTGCGCGAGAAGGGCCTCGTAGTCGTCGGTGGCCATCGACAGTTCCCGCGAACCATCGAGCGCCGGACTCACCGACGCCCATAACTCCGGGTCGGCGATCAGCACCTTGGCCCCGCAATGCTGCAGGATCCACTCCAGTTCGCGCGCCTGCAGGCGGATGTTCAGCATCACCAGCACCGCTCCTGCCAGCGGCACGCCAAAGTGAGGCTCGAGCGCAGTCATGCTGTTGGGCGCCAGTACGGCCACGCGATCCCCAGGCATCACCCCGTGCCGCCGGAGCGCCGAAGCCAGCCGGTGAACCCGCTCCCGAAATTCCTCGTACGTAAAGCGCCGCTCGCCATCTACTGCGGCAGTCCGGTCCGGATAGACATAGGCGCTGCGCGCCAGAAAATCAAGCGGTGTGAGCGGCGACTTCATCGATTTGACAGGATATCACCGCCTCAGCGGCCGGGTCCCTGCGTACGGGTCAGGTAATCCACGATCACCTCGACCTCCGCATCCGACGCCCGTGCTCCCCGCGCGACCATGTTCCGCACCATCGCGCTCCACTGCGCCCGGCTCATCCTCTGGCCCTTCACTGCTTCCATGGAATGGCAACCGGTCCCACACGTCTTCTCGACCAGAGCCTTGGCGCCACCGGACGGCAGCGATAGGGCCTTCTCTTCCCCGGCGGCAGGCTGCGTTGGCGGGCGCTTCACTTGTTGCGTGATCGAAGGCGGCAGCGGCTTCCGGGGGACATCCGGCAGGGCGAACGCAACCAGGCTATTGCTCACCGGGCTACCCAGAAACCCTCCGCCTCCCGAGGCCATCACTGCCACGTATTGCCGGCCGTCGCGGCCCATGTAGGTGATCGGGCTGGTGTGCGCGCTCGCTTCCAGCTTCGTTTCCCAGAGCAGCTTCCCGGACCGCGACTCGAACGCCCGGAACCGGGAATCGTTCGTCGCACCGATAAACACGACGCCGCCGGCCGTAGCGATGCTCCCGCCCAGATTCGATGCCCCGGTATCGTGGATTCCGATGGCCTCCAGCGCGCCGGTCGTCCCCAGTACCGACCGCCAGGCAATATTCCCCGATGCTAAATCGACCGCTATCATCTCCCCGAACGGCGGGTTCTGGCAGGGGATGTGCGTCTCACGGTCCCAGAACCGTGCGTACGGCCCGTATGCCGACGTCCGCACATACTCCGAGCCGCGCTTCTCCATGTGCCCCCACTGCCCGATGTTCATGATGTTGACGAACAGCATGCCGAGCGAGGGGTCCACCGAGACTCCGCCCCAGTTTCCGCCTCCCAGCGTGCTCGGAAAGAACAGGGCATTCCCTTCGAGGGGCAGCGGCGTATACGGGCCGCCGATCGTCATTTGGTTGGAGTCGAACAGCTCTTTGCAGAACCGGGCGTGATCCGGCGACCGGTCGTACATCTCCTCCGGACGAAAGCTGTTCTTCGCCAGTGGCGGAGGTTTCACGGGAAACGGCTGGGTCTTCGACGTCACCTCCCCGGGCACGGCCGATTGGGGCACCGGACGCTCCTCGATTCCGTAAACCGGTTCGCCCGTCACCCGGTCGAAAACGAAGAGCAAACCCATTTTGGTGATCTGGGCAACCGCCGGGATCACCCGCCCGCCGCGCCGGATGTCGAACAGCGCGGGCGGCGCGGCCAGGTCGTAATCCCAAATGTCGTGATGCACCAACTGCCGGTACCACTTCAGCGCGCCCGTCCGCACGTCGAGCGCCACCAGCGAATTCCCGTACAGGCCGTCCCCGGCGCGGTCGGCGCCGTAGAAATCGGAGGTCGGCGCCCCGAGCGGGGCGTAGACGATCCCCCGCTTCGCATCGATCGTGAAGAACCCCCACACGTTCGTACCCGACCGGTTCTTCCACGCGCCCGGGGGCCAGGTGTCCGCCCCCGCCTCTCCCGGCCGCGGCACGGTGTGGAAGGTCCACAGCAGTTTGCCGGTCTTAGCGTCCCATCCGCGGATGTCCCCATAGGCACCTGCGCTGGGCGCGCCTTCGCCGTTGCTGCATCCGGTAATGACGATATCGCCGAACAACGCGGGCGGCGATTGCAGTGCATACCGCGCGTCCTTGAGATCGCCCAGCACACCCTTTTTCAGATCCACGCGGCCTTCGTCGCCGAATCCCGGCGCAGGCCGGCCGGTCGTCGCATCGAGCGCCAGCAGAAACGGCCCGTTCCCCGTGAACACGCGCGGATGCAGACTGCCCGTCCCGGGCCAGTAGGCCAGGCCGCGCAGGGCCACCGGCGCCGCATCGTATTTCCACAGCAGTTCGCCCGTCTCCGGCACCAGCGCATACACGCCATCCGGAGCCGTCACGTACATCACGCCGTTGACGACAACCGGCACCGCTTCGGACCCCGGCTTTCCCGTGCGAAACGTCCACGCGAGTTTCAACTTTCCAACATTGCCCTTGTGAATCTGCCGAAGCGCGGAGTACCGCATCGCGCCCGGATCGTTCCCGTAGGAAGGCCAATCCGTTTGGGCGATTCCGGCAGCGGCGAGCAGCAGCAATGCAGCGAATCGAGTCACCCCACTACTCTATCCGAGGACCAGTTCCCACAGTAGTGACCCATCGGAGCGGGCGGCGCCCCGGTGGAACGGTCATCCTCCCTCCTCCCGAAATATTTATTGGTTTATTCATACCGGAGCGCCCGGATCGGATCGACCCGCAGCGCACGCCTGGCTGGCAGCAGCGCGGCCGCCGCCGCGGTGACGATGAAAACGGCGATCGCCGCCAGGTAGGTGGCCGGATCGAGATTGCTGATGCCGTACAGGATGCCGCGCAGAAACTGGGAGAGCGCGGCGGCCCCGGCTACCCCCACCATCAACCCGGCGGCCACCGGCAGCGAGAGCTGGCGGAGGACGATTGATAGGACGTGCGCGGGCTTCGCGCCGAGCGCCATCCGGATTCCGATTTCCCTGGTGCGCTGCGACACCCCGTAGGACACCACTCCCAGGATGCCCAGGCACGCCAGAAGGTGGGCGATGGAGCCGAAAAGGGTGACCGCCAGCGCGCTGTACTCCGCGCCCTGCATCTTGCGCCGGAATCCGCTCTTCAGCGTCTGCACCTCGGCGAACGTATTCGGGTCGATGGCCCTCGCCTCCGACGCCGCGGAACGCGCGAGAGTTTCGGGCGCGCCCGTGGTCTTCACCAGCAAAAACAGTGAAGGCAGATCAGCCGTCTCGATAGGCATATAGGCTTCCACCGCATCCGAATCCTCGGGTCTGACCATCCGCGCGCTGCCTGAGATCCCCACCACGGTAAACTCGTCATCGATCGTAAGCTTCCGTCCCAGCGGATCCTCGCCCGGCCAGAGGGCGCGCGCCAGAGATTCGCTGACGATGGTCACGCGCGCATCCCCGGGCGTCAGGTTGCGGCCTCGCAACAGCGGAATCTTCATCGTCCGGAAGAACTCCGGATCGACGTGATTCATCAGGACCGTCAGCGAACGTCCTTCGACGTGGAGACCCGATGAGATCGTTACATTGCCCAAAGGCGGGCTGAGCGCGAGCGAGACGGATTCGACGCCCGGCAGGGAGCCCAGGCGGCTCTTGAGTGCGTCGAGATACGCCCGCGCCTTGGCCGGCGAGTAACCGTTCCTCGCAAGACCCGGGTCGATCGAAATGACATGCTGGTAGTCGAAGCCCGGGTCGCTGGACACCGCGTGATCGAGCGCGCGGCCGAGCAAGCCCGCCAGGATCAACAATACGCAGCTCGCAGCGACCTGTGCGCCGACCAGGAACTGCCGCAGGATCTTCCCGCGCTGGCGCCGGCGCGCCACCTGCAACGCCGGCATCAGCCCGAACAGGATGGCGGCCACGAAACCCACCCCGATAGAGAACGCAATCACCCGCCAATCCGGAATAGGATCGAGCCACGCCGGACCTCCGGTAGCCGCCAGCAGGCCGCGCAATACCACGTAACCCAATGCCAGCCCGGCCGCCGACCCCGCCAGGGCCAGCATCAGGCTCTCCGTAAACAACTGCCGGATCAGCCGGCCGCTGCCGGCCCCGACGGCGACGCGGATCGCGATCTCGCGCTCGCGCGCCACGCCGCGCGCAAGCAGCAGGCTGCCGAGATTGCCGCAGGCCACCGCGAGAATCAGCAGGACCAGGGCGCCCGCCAGCGCAAAAAGCGGGTACAGATCATTCCGGCTTTCCGTTCCGGTTCCGCGCCGGTTGCCGATCATCAGGCTCGTGGCAAAGCCGCCGGGCTCGCTGGGAAGGCGCTCCTTCTCCCAGATGTCAGGATGCTGCCTGCGCAGCTCCGCCGCCAGCGACGCGAGCTCTTCTTCCGCCGCGGCGGGAGCGAGCCCCGGTTGCAGCCGTCCCCACATCTGAACGCCGCTGCTCTCTATGGAAAAATCGGTCAGCAGCCGGCTGCCGCTGGCGTAATAGGGCTGTTGGGTTACCGGCGCCCACAAGGCCGGCTCGCTCAAGCTGAGGCCGCTGAATTGACGCCTGGCAACTCCAATCACGATACCGGGCTTGCCATTCAGGTGGATCGTCCTGCCGATCACCAGCGGGTCGGCGCCGAAGTGGCGCTGCCAGAATCCGTAGCCCAGAACGACCACCGGCTCCGCACCCGGCGCTTCGTCGCGTACCGGATCGAGCATCCTTCCGAGGTTGGGCGCGGCGCCGAGTTCGCTGAAGAAATTGCCCGATACAAACTGAATGTTGAGTTGCTTCTCCTCGCCCTCGACCGATAGCTTCGTCGAGTTGACCGCTACCACCGCCTTGAGGGTTCGCGAATGCTCGCGGAAGAATGCCATCTCGGGATAAGGCAGCGCGAACGCGTAGTTCTGCGCGCCGCGCCGGTGGAATCGCAGCAGCGTGCCCGGATCCCGGACGTTCAGCGGCCTCAAAACCATCAAATCGAAGAAGCCGAACAGGGCCACGTTGACGCCGATGCCGATCGCGAGCATCAGGACCGCCGCCAGCGTGAAGCCGGGCGATTTTCGCAGCCCCCGAGCGGCGTAGCGAAGGTCCTGGAAGAAACGGTCGAGCCACGTCCAGCCCCAGGCGTCGCGCGCTTCTTCACGCAGGCGCAGCGTGCTGCCGAAGTTGTGGTTGCCCTCGCGTGCCGCCATCTCGCGGTGAAACTCCATGTCGCCGGCCAGTTCCCGGTCGAAGCGGCGGCGGTGCAGCAAATATCGGAAGCGGCGAAAGAACCCGGTCATCGGCGATCCCCTCTAGGCTGTGCGCAACACGCTTTGAATTGCTTCGTGCACGCGTTCGTACCCGGACAGTTCGGCTTCCAACTCCTTTCGTCCGGCCGGCGTCAGGCGATAGAAGCGCACCTTGCGATTGGTCTCGGAGATACCCCATTCCGAAGACACCCACCCTCTGAGCAGGATTCTCTGAAGAGCCGGATAAAGCACTCCTTCTTCTACCCGCAGCACTTCGGACGAGAGAACGTGAATCCGCTTCGCAATGGCGTACCCATGCAGCGGACCGGAGCGGAGTACCCGCAGAATCAGGAGCGTCAGCGCTCCGGAAGGCATGTCGGCAATAGGCATATGTGCGATATGGGTATCTTATCGATGTCTATGCCGGGTGTCAATCGCCGATCACCGCGAGTGGATCGTTGGCTCCAGGTCCAGTGCCTGGAAGTACATCAGGTTGTGATCGGCGCGGGCGGCGGGGCGCATGCGGACCGTGTACCTTCCCACGCGCGGAATCCGGATCGTGCCCAGGTCGAACGCTGCATAGCGGTATCCGGTGCCGGTTGCATGGATCGTCCCGGTGAGCGTTTCTTCGCCCACGGTCACCACGTACTTCGCGCCGGCCCACCCGGCGGGCGCGGAATAGTGGATCCTTAGCTTATACTCCCCGGTCTGGCTGACCAGCAGGTCCCAGGCGGCCGAGTCGCCTGGATCGCTCCATTTGCCGATATGGAAGCCGCCGTCGCGGTTGAAGCGCTTCACGGCTTTGCCGGTGGTGACGGCGTACAGGTAATCCAGATGGAACGCCGAATCGCTGCCCTGAGTCAGGACGGGCGAATCGGCCCTGGGGGCATCGGGCAGTTCCAGCACAACCACGGTATCGATGGCATCCGGCGGCCCGGCCGGCAGCGATACGGTGGTCACGCCGTTCTCCCGTGTGACCGCCAGCTTCCGGTCCGCACTCGTCAGCAGATATGCCCTGCGGACCTCATTGCGCAGCCCGGTGACCCGCAGCAGCGAATCCGCGGGCCGGCTAAACACGTGGAGATAGACGCGGGTTCCCTTCACCGTGCAGCGCCCCCACGGAGCTTCCCCCAGCGGGCAGGGCGAAGTGCCGTAGATGCTTTCGCCGTTGGCACGCATCCATTCGCCAACCCTCTTGAGCGTCGCGACGGTTGGCGCCGGCACTGTGCCGTCCCCAGTGGGTCCGATGTTCAAGAGATAATTGCCGCCCTTCGCGACGATATCCACCAGCCGCTGGATGACATTGGCGGGCGTCTTCCACTGCTGGTCGAACTTGCTGTAGCCCCACGTAGTGTTCAGTGTCTGCGGTGTCTCCCAGTATTCATCCAGGCCATGGGTCGGGATTCCATTGTCGTTCATGTCCTGGTAGTCGCCCATCAATTCCTCGCCGTAGGGTCCCACGCGGCCGTTAATCAGGCACTGCGGCTGCAGGTCGTGGACGAGCTTCACAAAGCGGGCAGCCTGTTCCGTGGTGTCGGTGCCGCGGTCGAACCACACCAGCCCCAGCGGTCCGTAGCCGGTCAGCAACTCCCTCAGTTGCGGAATCGACTTTCGCTCCAGGTAGCGTTCGCGATCCTTTTTCGAACGGTCGTAGTCCCAGTTATTGCCGTATCCGTCGGGGTCGTCCCAATCCTCCCGATGCGAATAGTACACGCAGAACCGGATGCCATTCTTGCGGCACGCCGCCGAAAGCTCGGCGAGGGGATCGCGTTGAAAGGGAGTCCAGTCCACGATGTTGTAGCGGCTGACCCGGGAATGGTACATGGCGAAGCCGTCATGGTGCTTGGCGGTGATGACCAGGTATTTCATGCCGGCCTGCTTCGCCAGGTTTACCCACTCGTCCGCATCGAAGTGGATCGGGTTCAGGTGGTGGGCCATCTCGCGATATTCGGCGACGGGGATATTGAAACGCTGCATGATCCATTCCGCCTCCGACCCCACCGGGATTTGCTGCCCCTTCCATTCGCCCGCCAACAGCGAATACGGACCCCAGTGGATGAACATTCCGAACTTGTCGTTCCGGAACCACTGGAGCCGGTCGTCGGCGCGAATCGGCGAGAGAAACAGTCCCGCTGCAACCAGCAGGACGATCGATGACACGGCCTTACGCATGCGCATTTCCTAATCGCCTCCATATACACCGAACGCATCGAGCGCCAGGCCGGGCCTCACGGCTCCACTTGCGAACAGAACCCCGGGGCCGCCCCCTTCGGCGCACTGCCGCCGGGCCGGAAGTATGCCGCGTTCGCCGTCTCGTAGCGGAGGCTCAGATCGCACGCCTGCTGGAACTTTTCCCGCGCGCGCGCCTCGTCCTTCATCCCGCGGTACATGGTGGCGGCCGCGAAGCAACTGGCCGCCACGCCGCGGCGGCACGCCTCCTCGAAATACGCCGAGGCCTCCGCCGCATCGGCCGCAACCCCCTTCCCGGCGCGGTAACACTCCGCCAGCCCGCCGCACCCGCGCCACCATCCATCCGAGCAGGACTTGCGGAACAGCCCCACCGCCGCCGCCGGATCCTTCGGAACACCCCCGCCGGCATAGTAAAGGGACGCCAGGATAAAACAACTCTCGCCGTCTCCCCGCCCGCACGCCGGCTGGAACACCTCCGGGCCTCTTTCCTTCACCAGCGCCACCAGGCTGGGGCAGCCGTAGGGCATCCCGAGGTCGCAGGCGCGGGCGAAGTTCTTCCCCGCCTCGTTTGGATCGCGCTCCACTCCGCGCCCCTCGTTCCACATCACTCCCAACCGGAGACAGGCCAACCCCGATCCGTGCCGGCACGCTACGTTCAGGACGCGGACCCATGTCTGGCAAGCGCCCCGGCTCCCCGATTCGCATGCCTTGCGCCAGAACTCGGAGTCGCTGCCCGGATGCCGCCCGCCCACGAACCCGGTGGTCAGCATGACGGCAAACAGCGCGGTCCACGCCCCCATATGGGCGAAATTGGCCTGCCGCGGGGTCCAGGTCCACCGGCGAAAACGCGCTTCCAGGGCGGCGCCTATCTGATCGAGGGGCCGTACCAGCAGATTCAGCGCCGGTACGCACAGCAGCTTGTCGTAGAAGGTCGGCTCGCCCAACCGCCCCAGCAAAGCGTAAAGTCCGAACACGAGCGCACCGTACATCGCGCCGAAAATGACTTTCCCGGCGCTCCTCTTTGGCGAGGTTGCCGGGTCGGTAATCAGCAGGTGCAGTCCCAGGAACACGGCGATCGGAATGTTGGAATCCACAAAGAAATAGAGGCCGGTCGAACCGGTGTAAGCCAGGTTCAACACCAGCAGCGCCGCTGCGGCAGACAAGGTAACCAGCGTCACCGAGAAGAGCGCCTGTACGACCAGGCCCAGCACGAAGATTTCGAGATAGATGTGCGGGGGCCGCGCCAGGCTGACGGCGACCTCTTCCCCCCAGGTCAGGTGCGTGCTGTGCGTAACCAGCAGTCCGATCGAAAAGATCGCCAGCGCGATCGACGAAGGGTTGAAAATGTGCGTGCGCCGGCCGTTGCGCTTCCACGTTATGAACTCCTTGCACAATACCCCGGTGGACACCAGCAGGAACTGCAGGAAGAACCAGTCGTCTCTGAACCATAGAAACAGGTTTGTGCTCAGGACGATGGGGAACGGGCCGAAACCCAGGATCCACCGGTCCCGCCGCCACCAGCAGAGCAGCATGTCGAAGGCATACACAAATACGATCTGCGCGGCAATCAGCGGGGCGTAGTGATACACCTCGCGCCAGTACCATCCCCAGTAGACGAAAATACTGGTGTGCATCGCCAATTGCACATAGTGCGCCGGCTTGAGGACGATGGTATAACTCAGGTGGCGCTCCGCACGCGCGGCGCGGTAGCCCACCGCCGCCAGCAGCAGCGCAAGCACCCCCACGGCCGCCCATAGGGAACCAGCGAGCCGCGGATTCGCGCCGACCCATGGGATCAGGGTGAAACCGGCAAGCAGCGCGGTCAAACAGCCCGCCAGAGCCAGCGGCGGGATTCTGTTGGCGTTCATTGCCGGCCCGGGCACCTCCTAAAACGTAAAGCGCAGCGATCCCTGCATGATGCGCGGCGCCCGCGTCGAACTGACCTGTCCGAACAGCGAGTTGGTCTGCGCGCCCGTCGACAGGTCGAAGCGCGCCGAGGTATTGATGCCCGAATACTGCGTGTGGTTGAACGCGTTGTAGGCTTCCCACCGGAACGTGAAGTATCGCTTTTCGCTCTTCAGGGGAAAACGCTTCGAGAGGGTAAGATCCTCGTTGTTGACTCCCGGATTCCGCACGCTGTTCTTCGCCGCGCTGCCCGGGTCGCCCTTCCCCGGCACGGCGAACGCCGCGGGGTTGAACCAGGCCTTGAACGTGGACCCGTTGGCGTTCGGATCTCCGACCACGTTCACGCGCTGGCCGTCGCCGCCGCCTGTCAGGTCCGTGCCCTGCACCGTGCTGAAGCTGATCGCCGCCGGCGTTCCGCTCACCCATTGTGCGATCCCGGCCAGCGTCCAGTCGTCGAACACCCACTTGACGATCTTGTTGCCGTTGACCAGGCGGCTCGCGTTCGGCAGGTCGTAGGTGAAGTTCAAAACTGCGTTGTGGGTCTGGTCCGAACCGTCGAATCCATAACTCCAGGTGCGCAGCGGCCGGTAGATCGGGATCCCGTTGTAATCCATGAACTTCGAGAACGTGTAACTGAATCCGAACTGCAGCCCGTTCGAAAAGCGGCGGTTGATGCTGAGCAGTAGCGCGTGGTAGTTGGAGTTGTACGCGTCATCGATCCAGGCCACGTTGTTATAACCGGGGTAGGGACGGAAGAAGTTATCCGTCACTCCGCCGGTATACTGCGGCAGAAAGTGGGTGCCATAAGGAACGGTATTGATCTGCAGGGTCTGCGGGATGTGCTGGCCCAGAACCCCCGCGTAGGAAACGTCTACCAGGATGGAGTGCCCCATGTCCTGCTGCACACCAAAGGTGATGTTGTAGTTATCCGGCGTCTTGTTATTGATGTTAAAGCCCTGCGTGTTACTGGGCGAGAGCACGCCGCCCGTTTGCAGGAAGGTCCTCATGTCTCCGTAGTAGGTGATCGGCGTAAGAATCGCCGGCGGGTTATTCACCATGTTGCTCCATTTGCTGAGACGCGGGTTGTACAGAATCGCCGCGCCTCCGCGAATGGCCGTCTTTCCGTTGCCGAATACGTCAAGTGCGAATCCCAGGCGCGGCCCCCAAAGAACCCCCGGTTGATTCACGAAGCCGGTCGGCACGCCCTTGTCGCCGTAGGTCACTCCGCCAGGGGCGGGATTGCCGACCCCAGGGACGAAAAGACCCACATAGGCTCCCGGCAGCAGTGCTCCCGTGAGCGGATTCTGTGCGTACTTGACGCCGCCCTGAGTTACCGGAACGTACAGCGGAGGCGACTGCCCCGGAGTGTACAGGCTGCGCATGAATACCGACTGCTGCCCCGGATTGTTCGGGTGCATCTCTCCAGCCCAGGTCCAGCGAATGCCGTAGTCGATATTGAGCCGCTTGCTCACTCTCCAACTGTCCTGCGCGAACCACTCCGCCAGGGTCTGCCGCATGTTGGCGCCATAGCGGATATTGGACTCGGTGTAGCTATTGAAAACCCCGAGCGCCGCGTTCGAGAACGCGTAGTTCGAATCCAGCGGATTCAAGGTATTCCTGCCGAAGTCGAACGTACCCGAGAAGATGCTCTGCTCCCCTTCGTACTCGCGGATGCGGTAAACGTCGAAGCCGACCTTGATGTTGTGCGCGCCCCGGGTGATCGCCACACTGTCGCTGAGGTTGAATGTGAAGTCCGTGCCGCCGGTGAGCAGGCGGTTGTCGTAGCTCACGTTCGGTGCGCTGGGTACGCCGCCGAACGAAAAGCGCGGAATATATCCGGAGACATTCGCATTCGGGTACCACTGACTCAGGTTGTAGCCGACTTTCGACCGCAGCACCTTGTTGATTTCGTTCGTGCCGTACGGGTACCAGGCCTCGCGATTGTGGCGGATCCCGGCATTGAACTCCATAATTACGGTCGGGCTGAAAATATGGGTATCTCCGGTTGCCAGGCCCTCTTCCGTAAAGCAGTAACATTGGGCGAAGAAGCCCACGGGGCTCGCCCCGCCGGCCACTGCGTAACCCTCCTGTTGCGCAATCCACGTCTTGCCGCGGATGAAGAAGCGGTCCTTGTCGCTCGGTACGAAGTCGAGCCGCAGCAACTGGCTCCGCTTCGGGTCCTTCTGTACTTCCTGGATCTGATAGTTGTAGTTGCCCCCGGTGATCGCCCGGTTGATGAAGTTGGGCTGCGGCAGGATATTCATCAGCGCCAACCCGTTCGGGTTCAGCCGGCTCTTGGGAATCACGTTGCCGGGGAAAGGGGCGCCGGCCTCGGTGTCGGTAATCGGGATCACCTTGCCGTTGGTGTCCAGGGTCTGCGAAAAATCGCCCTGGCGTTCCAGTGATGTCGGCATCGTGTAGGAGTTCAGCGCGCCCGGAGTGGAGATCAGCGCCTGTTCCACATTGTAGAAGGCGAACATCTTGGTCTTACTCTGGTTCCAGTGCCCGGGTATGTAGACCGGCCCCCCGATTGATCCTCCAAACGTGTTGTAGCGATAGCGCGGCCGCCTCACTCCGTTGCGGTTATTAAAGAAATCGTTGGCGTTCATCGCATCGTTGCGGATGTATTCGTATGCGCTGCCGTGGAACTCCTGCCCGCCTCCGCGCGTCACCACCTGCACGATCGGTCCGCCGTTGCCGGCGTACTCCGCCTGGTAGCTGTTCAACAGCACCTTCACTTCACCGATGGCGTCCAGGGTCGTTACACTTGAAAACACATTCGGCGTTCCCTGGTCGTTGCTTACGACGCCGTCCACCGCCAGGATGTTGGTGCCCGAAAACGAGCCCGCGATGTTGGGAGTGCCGGTCCCGTAGCTCCCGCCCGTCGAATCCTGATCGGCCTGGTATTGTACGCCCGGAATCGTGCGCAGCATGGAGACCACCTCGCGGCCCTTCGCGGTGAGGTTGGTCAACTGCGTCGAGGTCAGCACCGCCGAATGTTCGGAACTGTCGGTCTGTACCTGCGCCGCTTCTCCGACCACGCTGACTGTTTCGGTCACCGCGCCGATTTCCAGTTTGACGTCACCGAGCGCCACGCGCTCATTGGCGGTGATTACCACCCCTTTGCGTTCATAGATCTTGAATCCGTGCTGTTCAATACGCAATCCGTACGTGTCCGGCTGCACCGCAAGCAGTATGAACGACCCGGTTTCGTTGGACGTAGCCGTCCGCGCTTCGGACGTTCTGTCGCTGGTCAACGTGATCTTGGCCCCCGCAATCACATTGCCGGAGGGATCGATCACGGTGCCCGTAACGGTCCCCGTAGTCGTCATCTGGGCCGGCAGCAGCCCGCACATGAGAACAGCAGCAAACAGACACCCGCATACCTGGCGCATTTCGGTCTCCCGTAACGAGTCTTGCTAAGAAACCCTCTGTAACGCTAACGAATATCGTCGAAGTTACAGCATCCGGGAGCCCCTGTCAATCCTTTTTTTCTCCGAGCAGGCCGGTTGGGGATCGGTGTTACTTCACTTCGCGCCTGCTGAAATCCAGACAGCCGGCCGCCGCGACAAGAAGGCCCACCGCGACGTTGATCCACAGGGCGGTTTCGACGTGGAGAGGCTGTCTCGCCAGGACCAGCATGGGAAGCGCCCAGGGAAAGTATCGCGGCCAGCCGCCGGACTGTTGCCCGGCCGCAAAGGCGAAGACACCCGCCACCACCGCCACGATGCCGGCGCCGGTCGCGGCCGAAAATGACCGCCATCGCAAACTCATCCAGTGCTGGATCGCCAGCGCCAGGAATCCCAATCCCATCACTCGCGCGCCGTCTCGAAAGATCGCGGCCCATGGCACCTGAGATCCGAAGACCACCTCGGTTTGAATCCGTGCCAGGATCGCGCCGTCGATCAGAATGCCGCACAGCAGCACCAGCGTGGCGGCGGCGGTCAAGGCCGTGGCCACCACAAGTTTCGCCGCGTATAGCGTCCATCGAGGCACCGGCCGCGCCAGGAGGCTCTTCCAATGATTCTCGGAATGGTCGAGTCCGGCTAACAGAGCGGTCTCGAGAGTAACGTAGAGCGGCATCATGAGGAGCGCCCAGACCCTGAGTGTAAGCAGCGACAATACCGTCCACTTATTCCGGATGCCGTTGAAGTTCAGCATCGAAAACGGCGCCTGGCTGGCGAGGAAGAGAATCGGAAGCACGACCGCCAGCGGAGCGGCCAGAACCATCTTCAGCGCGACGGTCCTTTTCATCTTCAGCACTTCCGCACGGAGCGCGCGCAGCAGCATCGTTACTCTTCTCCGGCGGCACGAAGTGTCGTGAGGTCCAGAAAGATATCTTCGAGCGTCGCGTGCGTGGGCGCCAGATAAGAGACGGCAACGCCGGCCTTCACCAGGGCTGCGTTGATCCCGGCTGGTCCGTGCGCACTCTCCGGCGCCACCAGAATGCGGTCGCCCTCGCGGACGGCGGCGCATCCCATCCCCGCCAGCAGGGCGCAGGCCCGGTCCGGCTGATCGACCCGTACAACGACCCCTTGCCCGCTGCGCGCTCGAAGCGCTTCCCGTGTCCCTTCAAACTTGAGCCGGCCTCGCGAAATGATCGCCAGGTGGGTGGCCACCTGCTCCACTTCCGCAAGCTGATGGCTGGAGAGGAAGACCGTCACGCCGCTACGTCCAGGTAAGTCGCGAACCAGGCTCCGCACTTCATGAATACCCGCCGGGTCGAGTCCGTTCGTGGGCTCGTCGAGCAGCAACAGTTCCGGATTGCCGAGCAGGGCCAGCGCGAGTCCCAGCCGCTGTTTCATTCCGGAAGAGTAATTGCGGACCAGGCGGCCGCCCACAGGCATGAGATCGACGGCCTCCAGCGCTTCGTCGATGGCACGTTTCGACAGTCCAAGCAGCCGCCGGTGAACTTCCAGGTTTTCACGGCCCGTCAAGTGCGGATACAACGAGGGCGATTCGACCAGCGAGCCGATCCGCCGCAGCAGGGCGATTCGCTCCCGCGCCAGGGGACGCCCGAACAGCGATATCGTCCCCCGATCGGGACGCTGCAAGCCGAGCACCATCCGGATTGTGGTCGATTTCCCGGCCCCGTTTGGCCCGAGAAACCCGTACACGCTCCGCGGCGGCACGCTCAGACTGAGTCCGCACACGGCCGCCGTAGTTCCGTACGTCTTCCAGACTCCTTCGAGGCGAACCGGGGGGTCCATCATTCGTAACGCAGAGCCGAAGCCGGATCGATTCGCAGCGCCCTCCGCGCCGGCACGATGGAGGCCGCCAGTGCGACCGCGCCGAAGAACAGCAAGCCCGCGCCAAAGCTCGCAATGTCGAAGGGAAGGAACCCGAAAAGGACGTTCCGCAGCACCCTCGCGGCAGCCGCGGCCACCGCGACTCCGAAGGCAGCTCCGATCCCGAAGGGAAGTGCGTACTGGCCGGTCAGGCATCGCAGAACGTCCAAGGGGCGCGCGCCCATTGCCATCCGCACGCCGATTTCCCGCGTCCTCTGCGCCACCGAAAAGGCCAGCAGCCCGAAAATGCCGAGCATCGCGAGCAGGCTGGCGACCGCTCCCAGCGAGCCGACAACCGCGACGGTCTTCCGAATCGTGTCCAGTTGCCGGTCGATCGAGCTCTGAAACGTAGCAACCGCCGGAACCACCCCGGGAAGCCGGGCGGCGGAGCGAAGCGCCCCCAACATCGGCCCCGGGTTACTCGTCGCGTGAACCAGAATCGTTGCATAGGCGGCGTTCTGGTCTTCGATCGGCGTGTATGCCTCGACCGATTCCGGATTGCTGATCAGGTTCACGCCGCTATCCTTCACGACGCCCGTGACGGTGCGCCGGCGCCCCCCGATCAGGCAGGTCTTCCCGACGGCCGATTCGTTCGGCCAAAGCTCGCGAGCCGCGGATTCACTAACCACCGCAGCATCCTGCTCACCGGTCCCGAACATTCGCCCGTCGAGAAGGGAAAGGCGCATCATCGGAAAGTAGGATGGGTCGACCGCATTCAGATATAGCTGCCTGTCTCCGACATGCTCGATCCACACGCGCCTCAGCGGAGGGATCGTCGCCATGGACACCGCATCGATACCGGGCACCTGTCGCAGGCGCGCAGCCATCTCGAGCGCCGACTGCCGGGACTGCGCGGGTGATAGCCCGTGCAGATAGAAGGTGGGATCCACCACGGCCATTCCCGTGTAGTCGAAAGTAACTTCGGTGCGGAAGTTGTACTGAATCGCCCGCGTGAGGAAGCTGCTCAGAATCAGCAGCACGCAGCTCACAGCCACCTGAAGCGAAACCAGGATCTTGCGTGCCATCGTGGCTTTGGGCCCGCGCTTCACGGCCTGGAATGCCGGTGCAAGCCCGAACGCGAGAGTCGCCCCCAGGCCGAGCGCCGCGCACGCCACTCCGATTCTCCAGTCGCTCACGATCCGCAGGTTCGGCGGCGCCTCGATGATCCGTAGCAGGAGCCGCGCCGCCAGCCTTCCAACGAATAAGGCCGCGACCGAAGCGAGAGCCGCCAGCAGAAGATTCTCCGTCATCAACTGCCGGATCAACCTCCACCGGCCGGCGCCGATGGCGAGCCGGATTTCGATTTCGCGCTGGCGGGCGAGCCCTCGCGCCAGGAGCATGTTTCCCAGGTTGGCGCAGGCCGCGAGCAGCACCAGGAGCACCAGCAGAATGCAGGTGGCAAAGAGCAGCACGGCTGCCGGTTTGAGAGACGGCGGAGTATCGGCGGCGTAGATCTTCAGCCGCTCGCTCCGGTCTACGTACTGGGGCTCTTGCTTCCGCAGCTGGCCGGTCAATGCGCGGAATTGCGCTTCGGCGGCTTCGACCGAAACCCCGGGCTTCAGCCTGCCGAGCAGAAAGGTCCGCTGTGTCCCGAAATCAGCGAGCCCGCGGCTATCTCCCGTGAGGTACGGATATTGCGAGATCGCCATCCACACCGGCGCCGGCTGCTGGACGAGCCCGCCGAACTGCGCGGGCGCAATTCCCACCACCCGCACCGGCTTGTCGTTCAACCGGATGGTCCTCATGACAAGTCCGGGATCGCCGCCGAAGCGGCTTTGCCAGTAGCCGTACCCGAGCACGGCCACCGGAGGCGATCCGGGCTGGTCGTCCTGCTCGTCCAGCAGGCGGCCGTACATCGGCGTAATTCCCAGGTCTCCGAAGAAGTTCCCGCTCACCAGGCTGCAGCGCAGTTCCTCGGAATCCTGCCCCTGGAAAACTCCCGGAACGTAAGTCTCGGCGATGACTGCCGACAGCACCGTGTTGTGCCGCCGGTAGAATTCGATTTCCGGAACGGAGAAGTTGCCCGTAATCCCTCCCGGGGTCACTTTGTAAAACCGCCGCAGGGAGTCTACATCGCGAACATCCAGCCGGTGCAGGAGCGCGTTGAACACGTGGATCTCGGCCAGGTTCACGCCGATCCCCAGCGACAACACGGCGACCGCCGTCAGCGCAAACCCCGGTGAGCGGCGAAGCGACCGGGCTCCATACACGAGGTCCTGACGGATCTGGTCGAAAGAGGTCCAGCCCCACTGATCCGCGGCCTCTTCCCGGAGCCGCAAGGTGCTTCCGAAGTAACGCTGCCGCTCGGCCGGCATCATCTCCCGATGCGCGGCCATCTCCTCTTCCAACTCGCGCTGCAGCCTCCGGCGGTGGAACAGCGCATACAGGCGGCGGAAGAACTTGCGCATCTCAGGCAGTCCTCAATATGGCCTGTATGGCCGCGGTCGCCTGCTGGTATTCGGCAATCTCCCGCTGGAGCTGTTTCTTTCCTTCGCGGGTCAGCGTATAGAAGCGGACTCGCCGCCCGGTCTCGGAGACGCCCGCCTGGCCGCTGACCCAGCCTTCCAACAGCATTCGCTGCAGCGTCGGATAGAGCGAACCTTCTTCGGCCTCCAGGACCGAATCGGAGAGCGCCCGGATGCGTTGGGCGATCGCGTAGCCGTGCAGAGGTCCGCTCTGGAGCACCCGCAGGACCAGCATCGCCAGCGTTCCCGGAGGCATAGGAAGCCGAGGCATCGCCTATTTATATATGGAAGCGCCCGGGTCTGTCAACCTACCAGATCCCTACCACCTTCCACCAGACCGTTCCCACCCCCATCCAGATCACCAGGTCCACCACCGAGATCCAGAAGCCGTACTTCCACCAGTCGCCCTGCCGCACGTATCCCGACCCGAAATAGACCGGAGCGGAGCCCGTTCCGTAGTGCGTCATCGCCGCGTTCAGATTCGAGAAGTAAGCCAGCGCCAGCGCCGCCAGCACCGGCGGCACCCCGCCCGCCAGCGCCGCCGCCAGGAAACCGGGGTAGAGCGCCGTCACCTGCGCGGTCATACTCGCGAAGCTGTAATGCACGTACAGATACGTCACCACCACGGCCACCAGCACCAGCGGCCACACCCAACCGGCCATGAGCAGGAACAGTTTTCCCGAAAGCACTTTGATCACGCCGATTTCGTTCAGCGTATCCGCCATCATCACCAGCGGCGCGAACCAGATCAGCGCATCCCACGCGCGATGCTCGGCCAGCAGGTCGTCCCAGGTCAGCACTCGGGCCAGAAGAATCGCCGAAACGCCGGCCAGCGCCACGAAGGTGTTCGAAATGCCGTGCCACGGGCTGGTTACCCATCCCGCCATGACCCCGAGCATGATCACCACCAGCCACTTCTCTTCGCGGCTGAGCGGCCCCATCGCCGCCAGCTCGGCGCGCGCCAGTTCCCGCGCGGCCGAAGTATCGCGGATCTCCGGCTTCACCCAGCGGAGCAGCAGCCACGGCACAATCGCCAGCGTCAGCAGCCCCGGCACGATCGAGCCCGAAAACCATCGCATCCACGTCAGGTCGATATGCCCCACCTTGGACGCGAACTCGGCGATCAGCGGATTCGCCGCCATGCCCGTCAGGAACATGGCCGAAGCTGTATAGGTAGTGTGGAACGCCACCAGCACCAGGAACGATCCGATGAGCTTCGCGCTCGGCCCGGGCTCGGATCCGAACACGCCCGCCACGCTGCGGGCGATGGGAAACACGATGCCGCCTCCGCGCGCCGTGTCGGAAGGGATGAACGGGGCGAGCACCAGGTCCGCCGCCGCAATGGAATAACCCAGGCTCAGCGGCGTGCGCGCAAACCGGCGGATGAACACATAGCCCACGCGCAGCCCGAACCCGGTAATTGTCACCGCTCGCGCGAAGAGAAACGCGGTGAAGATCAGCCAGACCGTCAGATTGCTGAACCCCGAGAGCACTCGCGCAGGAGACAAGGTGCCGCTCACCGCCAGCAGCGTCATCGCCACCAGCACGCTCACGCCCATCGGCACCGGCTGCGCCACCAGCGCCACGATTGTCGCGACGAACACCCCCAGCACCCTGCTTTGCTGCACGTTCAGGCCCGGCAGCGCCCAGAACCAGAGCAATAGCCCCG
Source organism: Bryobacterales bacterium (assembly GCA_963778675.1). GTDB lineage: Bacteria > Acidobacteriota > Terriglobia > Bryobacterales > Bryobacteraceae > CAWCDJ01. The sequence continues at coordinate 274,718 of CAVZVI010000010.1, read as the reverse complement.
GTGCGAGTACGACCGCCCACCGCCACCAGGCAGCCGGCCGGGTCGCCTTCGATCGCGTCTCGGTTGGTGCGGTGGCGGGCATTACGCTTGGAGTGTATCTGAATTCGGCGTGCAATCGCAGTAAAGTAGATATCGAGGATTTCGGAATGGCAACCACCAGGCGTCATTTCCTGGCTGCCTCGTCGCTTGCGGCGGGTGTGGCCGGAGAACTCATGGCCGAGTCGCCGCAGAGCGTCTCGCCCAACGACCGCGTACGCGTCGCTCTCATCGGACACGGCATTCGCGGCGGAGGCGATGCCCGCAGCTCGCTGGCCGCCGGCGGCACCGAACTCGTCGCGGTCAGCGACGTCTACGAAGGCCGCCTCACTCGCGCCAGAGAGGTCTGGGGCAGCCAGCTCTTCACCACCCGCGACTATCGCGAAGTCCTGGCGCGCAAGGACGTGGACGCCGTCATCCTCGCCGTCCCCGACCACTGGCACAAGCAAATGGCCATCGACGCCATGAACGCCGGCAAAGACGTGTACTGCGAAAAGCCTATGGTGCAACTGCTCGAAGACGGCAAGGACGTCATCGACGCCCAGAAGCGCACCGGGCGCATCCTGCAGGTGGGCAGCCAGCGGGTCAGCTCCATCCTCTATCAGAAGGCGAAGGACCTGATCGAAGCCGGCGCCATCGGCGAAATCAACTGCGTCGAGGGATGGGTCGATCGCAACTCGGCTCTCGGCGCGTGGCAGTATTCCATTCCGCCCGATGCTTCGCCCTCGACCATCGATTTCGACCGCTTCCTCGGGCGCGCACCGAAAGTGCCCTTCGACCCCGTCCGTCTCTTCCGCTGGCGGAACTACCGGGCCTACGGCACCGGCGTCGGCGGCGATCTCTTCGTCCACCTGTTCAGCGGCATGCACTACGCGCTCGGCTCCGTTGGCCCCACCCGTGTTTACGCCACCGGCGGGCTGCGCTTCTGGAAAGACGGCCGCGACGTCCCCGACGTCATGCTCGGCCTCTACGATTACCCGGCTCGCGGCAAATATCCGGCGTTCAACCTGGCGCTGCGCGTCAACTTCGTGGATGGCGCCACCGAGACCGCGGGCTTCCGCTTTGTCGGCAGCGAGGGCATCCTGTCCATCGACGACGGCGTGACCCTGGCCAAACAGCCCCGCGAATCCGAACCCGGCTACATCATCGATACTTTTCCCAAGGCCATGCAGGAGCAATACCTCAAGGAGTACCGGGAAAAGTATCCCCTGCGCAGGGCCAGCGCCGACTCCATGCGGCCCCAGGGCGAAGAGCACTATCTCCCGCCGCACGGCTATAGCGACGAAGTCGAGCACCACCGCAACTTCATCCGTTCGGTCCGGACGCGCAAACCGCCTGTGGAAGACGCCGTTTTCGGTTTCCGCGCCGCCGGTCCCGCGCTGCTTTCCAATCTGAGCTACTTCGAACAGCGCGTCTGCCGGTGGGATCCCGAGGCGATGACGCTCCAGGGCTGACGGGAGGTATATTAGTCTCTTGCCGGAACATTGCTCTTTCTGTACAGTATCGCCGGATGAGGCGTGGATTCAGACCGAGTTCGTAGTCGCCGTGCCGCATCCCTCTCCTGTCGCTCCCTGCCACATGGTGGTGGCGCCGCGCCGTCATGTGGCTGCGTTCTACGATCTGGACGTTCAGGAACAGCAGTTGCTGTGGGCCGTGGTGCAGGAACTTCGCAAGCGCATCTCAACCGCGCTCAAGACCGATGGATTCGATGTGGGTTTCGCCGACGGCGAGGGTAGCTGGCACATGCATATTCATGTGATTCCACGGATCCCCGGAGAGCACCTGGCACTGCCTCGCGACGTGGAATGGGTGAATCTGGACAAAGACCCCGCGGACCACGGCGCCCGTGCCTGATGCCTCCCGGCGGCCTTCTTGAGGTCAGCGGCCTCTCGGTCGACACCTTGGGGGACCTGCAAGTCCCCGGCCGCCCGATTCTCTCGCAGCTCTGCCTCTCCATTCCCCCGCAAACGATTGTGGGCCTCTTCGGGGAATCCGGCTGCGGGAAGACCACTCTGGCCCTCGCGATCCTCCAACTCCTCAACCCCCGGAGTTACGCCATCCGCGGCTCGGTCCGCCTGCGCGGCCGGGAACTGCTCGGTCTCCCGGAACGGGAACTCGAACGCATCCGCGGCGCGGAAATCGGCCTCGTCTTCCAGGACCCCCTCCTTGCGCTCAACCCCGTATTGCGCGCCGGCCGCCAGGTCGCCGAAGCTGTGCGGGCTCACCGGCGGCCGGCCGCCGGCGAAGTGGAGTCTCTCCTGGAGCTGGCCGGCCTGCGCGACGTCACGCGCATCCGCGAAGCCTGGCCCCACCAGCTAAGCGGCGGCGAACGGCAGCGGGTGGCTCTCGCCCTGGCGCTCGCCGGCCGCGCCGGATTGATCGTCGCCGATGAGCCGTTCAGCGCCCTCGACACCAGCCTGGTGCTGGAACTGACGGCTGCGTTCCTCCATTTGCGGCAACAGACCGGGGCTTCGTTCCTGCTGATCAGCCACAACCCCGGAGTGCTGGCTCACACCTGCGACCACGTGCTGGTCATGCACGCCGGGCAGATCGTCGAGCGCGGCTCGCCCCGGCAGGTTTTCGGCAGTCCGTCGCACCCGTACACTGCGGGCCTTCTCGCCGCCATGCCCCGCGGAGATACGGCCCATGGATGAAGCGCCGGTGCTACTCGTCCGCAGCCTCTGCAAACAGTTCGGCGGGAGGCACGGAAAAGTCGCACTGCGGGACGTCAGCTTCGAACTGGCGCGGGGCCGGTTCCTGGCGGTAGTCGGGCCCTCGGGATCTGGCAAATCGACCCTGGCCCGCTGCATTGCCGGGTTCGAAGCACCCTCGAGCGGGAGCATCCGGCTGAATGGCACGGTTCAGCTCATCCTTCAGCAGCCGGCTGCCAGCCTCAACCCCCGTTTCACCGCGTTTGACGTCGTAACCGAGCCCCTCCGCATCCAGGGCTGCCGCGACCGCCGGCTGCTGGCCGACCGCGCAGCCGCTTCGCTCCGGTTGGTCGGCCTCCTGCCCGCGGCTCTCCTGAGCCGCGCCTACCGGCTCAGCGGAGGCGAACGGCAGCGCCTGGCTATCGCGCGCGCCCTCGTGACCGAACCGAGCCTGTTGATTCTCGACGAATCCTTCGCCGGGCTCGATCTCTCCGTACAGGCCCAGGTCGCCGCCTTGCTCCTCGATCTCCAAAAGGAGCGGGGGCTTTCCGCAATTCTCATCTCCCACGATCTCGGCTTCGCCGGACGGCTCGCCGGCGAGATCGCGGTGATGGATGGCGGCGCCATCGTGGAGCATCGTCCCGCCGCCGAACTCCTCGCCGGCCCCGGGCACGCAAGGACTCGCGAGCTCCTGGCGGCCGCCGCGGCCCTAAGCCTCGACGGTATCCGGTGATGCGCTACGCCGGAGGACGCCTGCTGCACGCCGTGCTTCTCCTGTTTGCGGTCTCCCTGATATCCTTCGCCATGGCCAACCTCGCGCCGGGAGATTACTTCTCCGCGCTGCAGGCCGAGTCTCGCTATTCCGCGGAAACCATCGAAGGGCTGCGCGCCCGCGCGGGCCTCGACCGGCCGTTTGCCGTCCGGTACGCCGACTGGGCCGCCTCGATGCTGCACGGCGATTTCGGCTATTCCCTGGCCTACAACGGTCCGGTGGCGCCCCTGGTCGGTGGGCGCCTCCGCAACACCGTTCTGCTCACGGGATGCGCCACCTTCCTGGCATGGCTGCTGGCCGTACCGCTCGGAATCTGGAACGCCTCGCGGCGTGGCCGGTGGCCGGACACCGTCTCGAGAGTCCTGCTCTCCCTCCTGATGGCCATCCCCGATCTGTTGCTGGCGATCGTGCTGCTCGCCTTGGCCGCGTCCACCGGCTGGTTCCCCGTGGGCGGCATGGAATCGCGCGCGTCCACCGGCCGCTGGGGCGACCTTGCCTGGCACCTCGCCCTTCCGGTGGCGGTGCTGGTGACGGGGATGCTCCCGGTCCTGGCGCGCCACGTCCGGGCGAGCATGGTTGAGATGATGGAGTCCCCTTTTGCCCTCAACGCCCGGGCACAGGGCATCCCGCGCCGCCGGCTGTTGTTCCACCACGTCCTCCCCGCCGCGCTCAATCCGCTCATCTCGCTCTTCGGCCTCTCCCTCGGCGGCTTGCTCAGCGCCTCGCTTCTGATCGAAGTCGTGATGGGCTGGCCCGGCCTCGGCCCGTTGTTCCTCGACGCGATCATGAACCGCGATTTCGCCATCGTCCTCGCTGTCGTGATGCTGGCGGCGGCTTTCCTGATCGGCGGCAACCTGGTAGCGGACCTGCTGTTGTACCGCCTCGATCCGCGAATTCGCGCGAGGCCCTCATGACGCGGCGGACCGGCATCGCCCTGACCGCGCTGGTAACGTTGCACCTGGCCGCTCTGCTGGCGGGGATTCTGGCCCCCTACCCGTATGCGGAGCAGCATCGCGATTACCCCTACGCTCCGCCCGCCCGAATTCACTTCCGCGGCATCCACCCCTTCGTCTACGGCTTGAGTGGGGCGGGTCTCCCGGCCTGCCCGTCCGGTATTTGTGAAGACCGCGCCCACATTTACCCTCTCCGCTTCTTCACATCCGGAAAGCTGTTCGGCGTGCAGGATCCCGGCACCATCTTCCTCCTCGGCACCGACGGTTACGGCCGGGACGTCTTCTCCCGCCTCCTGTACGGTGCCCGAATTTCGCTGTTCGTCGGCCTCGGCGCCGCCCTGCTCTCCCTCGGCCTGGGCCTGCTGCTCGGGACCCCGGCCGGATACTACGGCGGCGCCGTCGACCAGGTTCTGATGCGTGGCTCCGAGCTGTTTCTGGCACTTCCCTGGCTTTACCTTCTGCTTGGCGTTCGCGCCTTCCTTCCCCTTCACATCTCCACCCTGGAGACCGTCGCTCTACTGGTGGTCATCATCGGATGCCTCGGATGGGTCCGGCCCGCCCGCCTGATCCGCGGGGTAATTCTGAGCGGGAAGGAACGCCCTTTCGTGGCTGCCGCGCGCGGGTTCGGCGCTTCCGATCTTTACCTCATGCGCCGCCACCTTCTGCCGCTCACCTGGGGTGTCATGGTCACGCAAGCCACTGTTCTAATACCTAGATATGTGCTTGCAGAGGTGACACTTTCGTTTCTGGGACTGGGCATCGCCGAGCCGGTTCCCAGTTGGGGGAATATGCTGGCCGAAGCGCGCGAGTATTCCTCCGTGGTGTCGCACGCCTGGCTGCTCGCCCCGGGTCTGGCGCTGATCCCGGTCCTTCTGGCCTACCTCGCCTTGGCCGACGCGGTTCTAGACGCAGAAAACCCCTGATCCTGCGGGTAACCTTCGGGCAGTAGTACTGTATACGAAAGATGTAGTACGCTTCCTAACTGGCGCAGGACAAGCTTCGCGAGTACTCTCCTGGGTCAACCATACTTTGGTTAATATCCTGAATGATCGCCATCGGTTACACTAAGCCGGGAAGGCAATTGGGTTTGATTCGACACGGTTTGATCGCCATTGCGATAGCCTCCTGTATCGGCATTCTGCAAGGCGCTCAGGAGGAAGTACTAGTATTATCCGGGCCCTCGGGGATTCCCGGTGGAAGACTCGTCTATGCCCAGAAGACCGAGCCAAAGACCCTCAACACCTTAGTCGTCACCGACAGCGCCTCTAAGGAAGTGATTCAGCGGCTGATGGCGGACCTGGTCCACATTAACCGCGAGACCCAGCGCACCGAACCGGCCCTGGCGAAATCCTGGAAGGTCTCTTCCGACCGGCTGCACTACACTCTTGCCCTACGCCACGGCCTCCGGTTTTCCGACGGCGCACCGTTTTCCGCTGACGATGTGGTCTTCACGTACCACGCCTACCTCGATGAAAAGGTCCATTCCTCCCAACGCGACTTGCTGATTCTGAACGGCCGCCCGATCGGCGTCCGAAAGCTCGACGACTACCACGTCGTCTTCGACCTGCCACAGCCGTACGCGGCGGGGGACCGCCTCTTCGACAGTTTCTATATTCTGCCGCGGCATCTTCTGGAAAAGGCGTACCGCGAGGGGCGCCTCGCCGAAGTCTGGGGCCTGGGCACGCCTCCTTCGGAAATCGCCGGAATGGGGCCTTACCGGCTGAAAGAGCAGGTGCCGGGCCAGCGCATGATCCTGGAGCGCAATCCCTACTATTGGAAGACCGACTCCGCCGGGCACCGCCTTCCCTACCTCTCCGAGCTGGACTTCGAGTTCGCCGGTTCCGAGGACCTCCAGGTCCTCCGGTTTGAGGCAGGGGAATCCGACATCCTGAACCGCATCAGCGCCCGCAACTACACGGCTCTCGAACGCGATGCCGGGCGGCGCGGCTTACGGTTGGTGGATGCCGGACCTGGGCTCGAGTTCAACTATCTGCTTTTCAACCTGAGCGACCGCCGGGAATATTTTCACCGCCGTGCATTCCGGGCAGCGGTCTCCTCAGCCATAGATCGCGATTCCATCGTGCGCCTGGTCTATTCGGGACATGCCGCCGCCCTCTCCGGACCAGTCCCGCCGGGCAACCGGCAATGGGTCGATACCCGGCTTCCCCCGATCGTCTGCTCGGTCGCCAAAGCCAGACAATTGCTCGCGGGCGACGGGTTCCGGTGGACTTCCGGCGGCCGGCTCATCAGTCCGGGAGGCCAACCGGTCGAATTCACCATCGCCGTGAGTTCCGGCAACCCGGAACGCGTCCGGATGGCAACCTTGATCCAGGATGATCTCGCGAAGCTCGGAATGCGCGTCGAAGTGGCTCCCGTGGAGTTTCGCAGCCTGCTTGACCGGCTGCAGGACACCCGTGATTTCGACGCCTCCCTCGTCGGCATGGCCAGCGCCGATGCGGACCCCAACGCAGACCTTTCGATCTGGCTTTCGACGGGTCCCAACCACCTCTGGAACCCTTTACAGAAGTCCCCCTCTACATCCTGGGAAGCCGAGATCGACCGGCTGATGCGGCAGCAGATGGTCGCTCCCTCGCCTGCCGTGCGCAAGCGCCTGTTCGACCGGTTCCAGGAACTGGTGATGACGGAACTTCCGGTGATTCCCCTGGTGGCGCCGTACATCCTCGCCGGTGCGCGGGCCGGCCTGGCGAATTTCCGGCCCGCGGTGATCGAGCACTATACCCTCTGGAACGTGGACGAGCTCTACTGGCGGAGCCCCGCGCCCGGGACCCGGCAATGAGCCGGCTCTCCACCAGCGAGTGGAGCAACGCACGGCTCGTCGAAGAGTGTCTCCACGGAAACGAACATGCCTGGCATGCTCTGCTCGATCGCTACAAGAACCTCATCTATTCGATCCCCCTCCGTTACGGCACGCCGCCCCAGGACGCCGCCGATATTTTCCAGGCGGTGTGCCTCGACCTCTTCAATGAGCTACCCCGGCTGCGCGACGCCAATGCGCTGCAGGGCTGGCTGATTCGGGTGGCGACTCACAAGTGCTATCACTGGAGGAGACAGCAGACCGCCCGTGACGGCCGGTGGGAGGAAACCGATATCGAGCGCTACGCCGGCGAGCAGATGATCATGCCGGCCGAACTGATCGCGGCGGTGGAACGCGAACAACTGGTGCGCGAGTCGATCGGGCAGCTTCCCGAGAGGTGCCGGCAGATGATCGACCTGCTGTTCTTCGAACAGCCGCCGCTGCCTTACGCCGATGTCGCCCAGCGCCTCGGCCTGGCGCGCGGTTCGATCGGATTCATCCGCGGCCGCTGCCTGAAGAAGCTCAGGAAGATTCTGACCGGGAAGGGGTTTTGATGAACAGCCCTGCCCTTCCGCCGGAATCCACCGAGGGATTGGTGGACCAACTTGCCCACGAGCCCCATCCGCTTCGCCGGCATCAACTCCTGCGCGCCGCGCGCGCTCTCTGGCAACCCGAAACGGTGACGCGGCTCTATGCCGAAAGCGGGCGCCTGATCCATGCCGACCTCGCCCAGGCGGAGCGCCTGGCTCGCTCCGCATGGTGGATCTCCGGCAAGCTGGGCGACGACCTTGCGCGCGCCGAGGGACTGCGCGCCATGGGCCACATCGCGTACCTCCGCGGGCGTCTGGAATCCGCCTGGGACTTGTATCGTAAGGCGATCGCCATCTATGAGCGCCAGGGAAAGGAGTTGCAGGTAGGCCGTACCCTCAGCGGCTCGCTCCAGACGCTGATCTATCTCGGGCTGTACGACGATGCCCTGACGTGCGCCGAACGGGCCCGCCGCATCTTTTCCGCCCACGGGGACCGGCTGCGCCTGGCGCGGCTCGATACCAACATCGGCAACGTCCTGTTCCGCCAGGACCGCTTCGAGGAGGCCCTCGGGCTCTACCGGCGGGCATACCAGCAGTTCACACAGATCGGCGACCCCCAGGACGTCGCCATTGCCTTGAAGAACATGGCTACCTGCCAGATCTGCCTGAACGATTTCAGGCAGGCCCAGGAGACCTACCGGCAGGCCCGCGCCTACTCCCTGGAGCACAACATGCCCCTACTGGCCGCCGGGGCGGACTATAACATCGCGTATCTCTTCTACCTGCGCGGGGAATACACCCGTTCCATCGCCATGTACCAGGCCGCCCGGGAGCATTGCCACGAGCTTGGCGACACCTACCGCGAAGGGCTCTGCGATCTCGACCAGTCGGAAATGTACCTGGAGCTGAACCTGAGTGAAGAGGGGGCCCACCTGGCGCGCCGCGCCCTGACGGCCTTCCGGCAGCTCCGCATGTGGTACGAGGCGGCGAAAGCCCTGACCAACCTGGCGATCTCGTGCAGCCACCACGGGGATACGCGGTTAGCCGTCGAGCTCTTCCGCAAGGCGCGGGAACTCTTCGCGCGCGAGAATAACCAGGCCTGGATCGCCACCATCGATCTGTACCAGGCCCTGGTGCTGCATTCCGAGGGACGGCTGGCGGAGGCGAAAACCCTGAGCGAGAGCGCGCTCGAATTCTTCGCCGCCTCTCCCCTCGCCGGCAAAGCGGCGCTGTGCCGGCTTCTGCTGGCCCGCATTCACCTGGATGCCGGACGGCTTCCGCTCGCCCGTGAAGTCTGCATGGAGGCCCTTGAAAAGCTGTGCCAGGTCGAGAGCCCGGCCCTCGCCTACCAGGGTTACTACGTGCTGGGTCTGATCGAAGAGGCCCTCGGCGGGTACGAGGCGGCATGGGAGGCCTATCGGAAAGCTCACGAACAGCTCGAGAGCTTGCGCAGCCAGCTCAAGACCGACGAGCTCAAGATCGCCTTCCTAAAGGACAAGCTCGAGGTCTACGAGGCGCTGGTCAGGCTGTGTCTCGATCGCGGCTCGCCGGCCGACGAGCAATCGGCCTTCGTCTACATCGAGCAGGCCAAGTCTCGCAGTCTGGCCGACCTGATCGCGTTTCGAAGCCACCAATTGCCGGGGTCCACGAGGGCGTCCGGATCTCTCTCGGAACGCGTATCCGCGCTCCGCGAGGAATGGAACTGGTATGTCCGCGCAATTCAGTCCCAGGAGAGCCAGGCATCCGATCCCCGAAATCCGCAAATCGAGAAGCTCCGGCGCTCCGCCCGCGAGTGTGAGCACCGGCTCCTCGAAGCCATGGCCGTCCTGCGCGTCCACGACCGGGAGTTCGCCAGCCTCCACGGGGGCGCTCCCATCGACCTCGACGCCATACGCTCCTCGCTGCCCCACGGCGCCATGCTGGTCGAGTATTACCGGGTCCGGCACCGCTTTTATGCCTGCCTGCTCTCCCGCGACACGCTGAAGATCGTCCCCGCCGGGTCGGCGCCCGAGCTCCGCCGCGTGCTCCAGTTGCTGCGCTTCCAGCTCTCGAAGTTCCGTCTCGGCCGCGAATATGTCGACACCTTCCATCACCAGTTGCTGGAGGCCGCCGACGCCCACCTTCGGGAGTTCTATCGCCAATTGATTGAACCGGTTGAACGCGACCTGCGGGCAGACCACCTGATCATAGCCCCCCACGATTTCCTGCATTACCTGCCGTTTCACGCCTTGCCGTCCGTTGGGGGCTACCTGGGCAGCCGGTTTTCGATTTCCTACACTCCCAGCGCCGCGGTCTACCACCTTTGCCGGACGCGGAACACCGAATTGGGCGAAGGGACCCTGGTGCTGGGGGTGCCGGACCCGGCCGCACCCCAGATCCGCCGGGAGGCGGATGCCGTCGCAGCCGCGCGTCCCGGGGCCGAGGTTTTCATCGGGCCGGACGCCACCGAGGACGTGCTCCGCAACCGGGGAGCCCGGGCGCGCTTCGTACACATCGCCACCCACGGCTCCTTTCGTCAGGACAACCCCATGTTCAGCTCCATCAACCTGGGGAACGCGCAGCTCAGCCTGTTCGATCTCTATCGCCTGCGCCTGCCTGCTGAACTGGTGACCCTGAGCGGGTGCGGCACGGGCCTCAACGTGGTGGTGGGGGGAGACGAACTGATGGGCCTCAGCCGGGGACTGCTTTATGCCGGAGCCCGCAGTGTGCTGCTGACCTTGTGGGACGTTCACGACCAGAGTACGGCGGAGTTCATGAGGCTTTTTTATGAAGAGCTTGCGGCCGGGAAGGACAAGGCCCGGGCCGTTCAGTCCGCGATGGAAGCGATCCGCAGATACCAACCTCACCCGTTCTATTGGGCGCCTTTCGTGCTGGTCGGCAGCCACGATTGACAAAGCGGTACTAGTATTCCTAATTGGTCCGGGGGTGATGAAAAATTCCAGATCCCTATACTTTCCGGGCCGGGCGGCTACCCATTATGTCTGGAAGGATACAAGCATGGTAGATCGCCACGATCCAATGAGCCGGACTGGGGAAGACCCGGCCCGGCATTACGAAATCGACCGATGGGTGGACTTTGCACGGGGTCTCGCGGATGAACGGGAGAGTTCCGCCATGCGGAACCATCTCGAATTGGGGTGTTCGGAATGCGGCCCCTTCGCCGATTTCTTCACGGAACTGAGCGGCGTGTGCCGCTCCATGGCCTCGTGCGCTGTCCCGGACACGGTATTGCACCAGGCATATCGTATTTTCCCCGTTCAGGTACCAACCCGGCCGAAACGGGTGTTCCGGATTCCCGTAGAACTGATCTTCGACAGCTTTCTGGCCCCCGCGCCGGCGGGCCTGCGCGCCACCTGGCAGGTCGGATGGCAGGGACTCTATCGGGCGGGAGATTGCTCTCTGGACCTGCGGATCGAACCCGAACTGCGGTCCGCGCGAGCCGCCGTCATTGGCCAGATTTCCAACCACACCCTTCCCGAGCAGCGCATGTCGGATGTTCCGGTCTGCCTGAAATCGGGTCGCCTGGTGGTGGCGGAGACCCGGAGCAACCAGTTCGGCGAATTCCAGATGGAGTATGAACAGCAGGGCCGGCTACACCTCTGCGTATATCTGGACGCGGGTTCCAAGTGCATCCAGGTACAGCTGAAGCGGTTTGCAGCCGATAGACCCGCGGGCACGGAACGCCTTAAGTTGGATCCGCCGGCCGGCAGGAAAAGGCCTCGGACCGACCAGGACTAACCGGGAGACGACCCATGACATCCAAAAGCCTTGTACGCGCAGGTGTTTTATTTCTAGCCCTTGCTCTGCCCTCGCTTGCGGACGAGCAATATATCATCCGGGTGAATCCCTCGGCCGTTAACGGTGTCCTTGCCAAGTATGCCGGAGCCTGGGTGGGCCGGGCGCTGCAAGGTTCCGGTTCGGGCGTTTTTGTCGTTCACCTACCCTCGGGACCGTTGGGTTCGTTCATCGCACAGTTGCTTCAGCACGATCCGGCGATTCAATCGATCGAGCCCAATAACCCGATCGGATTGCCGGTGTCCGCACCGGCCTCGGTCCCGCCCGCGGCACTCCCGAAACTACCGCCTCTCGTCGATCCGAAAACCTATGTGACGTATTTCGGTTCGCCTGCCTGGGCCTCCTATGTCGGGCAGCCCGCGGCAACTTTGATCGGCGTAGACACTTCCCACCGGTACGCGACCGGCGCGGGAGTGGTCGCCACGATCGATACCGGCGTGGATGCCACGCATCCCGCTCTGGCCGGCGCCCTGCTGCCCGGCTGGGATTTCACGCGGGATACGCCCGGCGGCTCGGAACTGGCGGATCTCAATCAGGACACGACTCCGATTCTGGATCAGGACACGACCCCGATTCTCGATAACGGATCGACGATCGTTCTCAACCAGGACACGACTCCCATCCTCGACCAGGACACGACTCCCATCCTGGACAGCGGCTTGCCACCGGCATTCGGCCACGGCACGATGGTCGCAGGCTTGATTCACCTGGTGGCTCCGACGGCGCGGATTCTGCCGCTCAAGGCGTTTACGAGCAGCGGATCGGCTAATCTTTCGGACGTGATCTCCGCCGTCTACTACGCGGTGGATCACGGCGCAAACGTCATTAGCATGAGCTTCAGCAGCGGGCAGGATTCGCCGGAACTGCGTAAGGCCATCACCTATGCAACTTCCCACAACGTCATCTGCGTATCGTCCGCCGGCAATGACGGACAGCAGGTGAATGTGTACCCCGCCGCGTACAGCCAGACGATCGGGGTGGGTTCGACGGCGAACACCGATGTGCGCAGCACCTTCTCCAACTACGGGAGTGACGTAACCCTGGCCGCGCCGGGAGAGGCCATTATTACTACCTACCCGCAGAACCACTACGCTTCCGGCTGGGGGACCTCGTTCAGTACGCCCCTGGTATCGGGAGCGGCAGCCCTGTTGCTGCAAATGAATTCGAATCTGCGCATCGGACAGGCGACGCAGGCGCTGACTCAAGCTCAGCCGTTACCGGGACAGGGGCTGGGGGCCGGGCGGCTCAACCTGGTCCAAGCCTGCGATTACGAGTCACGCGTCGCCGGCCATTGACCGCCGCGCGCGCTTCCAGGCAATAAGGCACGAACCAACATTGTCTATGACTGTCGGTGGACGAAATACGGATCTCGGAGGGTCAGGGGCCGCTGCCGCCTCGCCTAACCAGAGCCCGATCAATGGGCCAAACAGGAGCGACCAGGCGTTGTCGTGCGTGTCCCTAACCGGGAGGCCGGGACTGCCGGCCTCCCGCCCGGCGGGGTATCTCTCCCGCCGGATCGACCTTGGCGAACCGGTCCCCGTCTGGCTGGCGGCGCTGATCGCAGCCAGTTGCCAGGCCGTCGCCGATGGCATCCACCGCGCAGTCGAGTGGTATTGCGTCTCGGGCCGGGCCATTTATACCAACTGCGGAATGGAGACCGAGATCATCCAGCCGCTCGGAATCCCACTGAAACGCGGCGACACGCTGGCCGTCTCCTGGGTTCCCGGGGAGACCGAGTACACGGTCGAAGTGGTCCGGCACGCGGACTATTGCGCCTGACGGCAGATCACCGCTTTTCCAGGCGATCGAGCCGCGCCTTCAGTTCGCTGTTCTCTTTTTCCAAGTCGGCCACCCTCGCGCGCAATCCGGAAAGATCTGCTGCCGGACCGGACGCCGGTTTGGCGGCCGATGCCGACCGGATCGATTCGGCGGCCCGGCGTGCCGCCGCGGCAATATTCGGAAGCGGTTCGGTGGCCGCAAAGTGTTCGAGCGCCTCCACGGTGGAGGGGTCGCGGCGAATCTCTAACCCGGCAACGGCAGCCATGCGGTCGCCCTTCTCCGGGTCGTTGAGCGCCTCCGTCAGGCGATCCGTGACGGCAGTTTTCCCTTTGCCGAGACCGCCAAGACCCCGCAGCGCAGCCGTCCGCACCGGGTCGTCCGGGTCTTCGGTAAGCCGCAGGAGCACCGGCACCGCTGCTTCGTCATCGCTTTTCGCCACAGCCTCGACCGCGGCCGCGCGGACGGTGCCCGGCACCGCGGTGGCCAGGAACGGCTTGAGGGTATCCAGCCCGGGATGGAAATGCGCAGCAGCCACCAGCGCCGCGCGGCGGACCGTGCCGGCCTTGTCGCTCCGCGCCACTTCGAGCAGGCGGCTTGTGGTGGAAGGATCCGCCTTCAGGCCTCCCAGCGCGCCGGCGGCGGCCTCCCGCACCTCGAATCGTTCCGCCGAAAGCAACTGCAGCAGGGCGGGACGCGAGGCTTCCGAGCGAATTCTGCCGAGCGCTTCCACCGCCTCCACGCGCACGCCGTAAAAGCCATCGGACGCCGCCGCATGGCTCAGCGCCTCCACCACCTCCGGCCCGCCCATCGCGCCCAGCGACGCGGCCGCTTCCTCGCGGTTCAAAGCCCGCGGAGCATTCTGCAACTGCCAGATCCATTCCCCGGCCGGCTTCCGGAAATCGACTGTTTTGAGGATGATATCTCGCGGATCGAACAGCACCGTGCGGGGTCTCAAACGGAGCGGGAAATAGAGGTCCTCGGCATCCCGGCCGGCCTGGAACCGGAAGGTCTCGGCTCCGGCGCCTCCCAGCGTTTCGATCTCGACCGGCACCCGGAAAGGCGCGGGCTTGCCATCGATCTTCTGAGTCTGTTTGACCGAAACGTGCAGCAGGCTGTTGGTGGAATCGTAATCCCACGCCACTTGGAATTGTGGGTTTCCGGGCTTGTAGACGTACTGGTCGAAAAGCCATTCCAGGTCCTGGCCGGTCGCCTCGCTGATGGCCTCCTCGAAATCGCTGGTGGTGGCGGTCTGGTAACTGAACTTGCGCGCATAGTGCTGGATGGCCTGCCAGAAGCGCGCGTCCCCGAGCTGACCGCGCACCATGTGCAGGGTCCAGCCGCCCTTGCTGTAGATCATTGCGTAGGCGGCGCGGCCGCCCTCGCCCTCCCGCGGCACCACGGCCACGCGCGCCGGGGAACCGGTGATGGTGCGCTCGGCCCGCAGTTCATTCCAGTCGAAGAGGTCGCGCCCCTCGGCGTGCTCCTGCCAGAGCGCGGCGAAATAGGTGGCGAAGCCCTCGTTCAGCCAGGCGTGCCGCCAGTCGGCGCAGGTCACCAGATCGCCGAACCACTGGTGGGACATCTCGTGGGAGATCAGGCCGTCGGCGCGAAGCCGCCGGTCTTCGAGATCGCCCGAATCCACCAGGGCGCTGGCTCCGAGCGTGGTCGCGCTCGTGTTCTCCATGCCGCCGCCGAAGGTGTCTACGGCCGCCTGCGAGTATTTCGGCCAGGGGTAAGGGGCGATGTGCTCGGAGAAGAACTCGAGCATCTGGGTGGTCCGGCCGAACGTGCGCTCGATATCGCCACCCATACCGCGGGGCACGAAGTACTCCACCGGCACCTTCCAGTTCTCCGTGCGCTCGTCGAACTCTCCGGCGACCAGCGAAACCAGGTAGGTGGACATCGGCTTCTCCTCGACCCAGTGGAAGGTCACAGTGCCGGCGCCGGTGTTTTCCTTCTCGCCCGCCAGCCTCCCGTTGGAGATTACTTTCCATCCCGCAGGCACGGTCACCAGCATTTCGGTAGTGGTCTTGTCGTTGGGGAAGTCATAGCCCGGAAACCAGTAGCGGTTGTTGCCGCCGGCGGTGTCGCCGTCGGCCCAAATCTGCTTCGGCCGGTTCGGGTGGTGCTTGTCCGGAAAGACAAAGAACAGCCCGCGTTGCGGCCGGGCGGTATAGCGTATGACGAATTCGACCGGCGTGCCGGCGGCATACTGCCGGTTCAGAGTGATGAAGAGCTTCTGGTCTGTGGTGCGGAAATCCAGTTTGCGGCCGGCTTCGGTGATGCTCTCGATGTTAAGCCCGGCGCTGTCGAGCGCCACCTCCCGCAAATCGCCCGCGAGCGGCGCCAGACGCAGCGTGGCCGTGCCGAGCAACTCGCGGTGGGGAAGGTCGAAGGCCAGTTCCAGCTTGAGGTGCTGCAGGTCGAAGGTCCGGCTGCGCGCGTATTCGGGTATTTCGTTATAAGGATTCTGGGCAAAAAGTGCCTGCCCGAGGAGAAGAAGGGGGATAAAGACAAATCTCATGGCGGATGGCGCCATTGTAACGCCGCGCGCCTATCGCTCGAAACGCAGGCAGGCACGCCCGAGGTAGATCTCGTCTCCCGGCCGGAGCTTCTCGCCGCGCCGGTTTCCCGAAGGGACATCCACCGGACGGCCGTCGCGAAACACGCGGGTGCCGAACTCGCTCTCGTCGTCGCAGATGCGGTAATCGCCATCGTCCAGGCGGATGTGCGCGTGCTTCCGCGACACCGTGGCGTTGGCCTCGTCGCCGCCTTCCTCGAACACCACGTCGTTGCGGCGCACGACGCGCTGCTCCGCGTCGGTCAACTCGGCCATGCGGCCGATATTGATCCGCGGCTTCTCCAGCACGTATTCGGCCTGGCCGGTTTTGCCGCGAACCACCACCAGGCGCGCCGGGGGCAGATCGCGGACGGCCTTGGGCGCCTCCACCCGGTACTCGATCTCGAACGGCCCGTCGCCGGTTTCGGCGGTTTCGACATCCACGCCGAATCCGCGCGGCATCTCGCATTGAGCCGCATTCAGCGTCTCGCGGATATCGGCTTCCAGGCGCTCGCCGAAGGCCGTCTGGTAAAGCGCGCGGCGGTCTGCATCGGCCGACACCAGGGTCACCGCGACGCGCGCATACGGAAACACGCGGCGGCCGCGCCCCACGGTCTGCACCTTGCCTTCGATCTGCTCCAAAATCGCGCGGTGCACCAGCAGCAGCTCGTCGGCCTGCGCCGCGCCGAACATCTTGTCCGACCAGCGGCGGAAGCCGCGCTCGATGGATTTCTCGATTTCCGAAAACAGGCTCATGGTTGGATCAGCCCCAGCTTCGCGGCCGCGTCGACGATCTCCGCCGCCGCGGGCGCCGCGGCCGTGCCGCCGTAGACTCCATTTTCCACCAGTACCGCGAAAGCGATCTTGCGCCGCGTCCCGCCATACGGCGCGAACCCGATAAACCAGGCGTGAGACGGCGCATCCGCCAGCTCCGCCGTGCCGGTCTTTCCGGCGATCGGGAGCGCCGCCGCCGCGGCCCGCCGCCCCGTCCCCGAGGTCACCACCTCGCGCATGAAGCGCGCCAGGGTCTGATCGTCGCCGGGCGGCAGCACCGCCTCCGGAGGCGAATTCCTCGGATTAGTCTCGTCTGTGATCCAGCGGCCCTGCGGCATCAGGCCGCCGTTGGCCACCGTAGCGGCCACGCGCGCCATCTGGAAGGGCGACGCGACCACCTGTCCCTGCCCGTAGGATGCCTGCGGCAGCGCCTTGCGCAGTTGGGCCGCGGTGTTCGGCGCGGCCGTCGCGATCCCCAACAGGCTGGCCGTATCGAACAGCGGCCCGGCACCCACTTCGTAGGTTCCCAACTGGGCGAAATAGGCGTTGCAGGAGACCACGATGCCCCGCTCCATGTTCACCGTGCCGTGCGGCACGGAATCCTGAACGTCGTCGCGGATCGGCCGCCTCGATCCCTTGATGTAGTTGCCGACGCGGCCGTCCGGCAGCCGGATGCACTCGTATGTCTTCTGCGTGAGCTGCGCGTCTTTGCGGAGCGCGGCCATGGCGGTGACGATCTTGAAGGTCGAGCCGGGCGGGTAGAGGCCGTAGCGCGCGCGGTCCAGGTAGGCGCCCTGGTCCGCTGCGGCGGGCGCGCCGTCAGGCGGCAGCGGATAGCTCACGGCCGCCAGCAGGTCGCCGGTGCCGGAATCCATTACCACCGCCGAACCCCTGGTCTTGCCGGCGTGCTGGAGCTGTAGGCGCAGGATCTCCGCCACCTTCACCTGCAGCCGCGCATCGATCGACATCCGCAGGTCGCGAGGCCGGTCGAGCACGCGGCGTACGGCCGGATTGCCCGGATCGTCGCGGTGACGCAGCAGGGGCACCAACTCGCGGTAATCGTAGCGCAGCACCCGCTCCTTGGCGCCGGTCTTCGGATTCTTCACCTCCACCAGGGTGGGGCGGTCGTCGTAGCCGCGCAGCCGGCGCGCGGAATCGCGCTCCACGAACGAAGTGTTGCTGGCGCCCCAGCGCAGGCGGGTCCGCAGGTCGCCCAGCAGATCGAACGTCAAAGCACCGAGCGGATAGTAGCGGCTGTCGCCGCGCGGGCAGGCGCGGTCGATATCGATGCCGAGCTGCTGATACTCCGCGCGGTGCTTCGCGAGCTCTTCCCAATTGCTGGTGGCCAGCGGCAGCCCGTTGCGGTCGTAGACGGTGCCCTTGGGGATCTCGCGCATCACATCCTGGAAGCGCGGATTGTACTGATAGCGGCGCGCGCCATCGGCCTGCACCACCAGCGTTCCGGCGCCCATCACCGCCTGGTCTCGCGCCACCTGCACCCACGCGGCTTTGGCCAGCACCACCGCGCCGCCCGCCGCGAACACCAGGCCGACCGCCCGCACCGGCAAGCGGAACGGGAGCGTGCGCTCCTCGGAGCCGGGCCGGGAGGAAATCGAAAGCAGGATCGCGATCACCAGAAAGTTCGCCAGCATCGATGTGCGGCCGTAGCTCAGAAACGGCGTCACCACGCCGGTAAGCGGCAGCACACCCAGCGCGCCGCCCGCGATCAACAGGATCTGGACGGCAGTGGCCGAGGCCAGTCCGGCGCCCAGAAAAAACTCGTAGTCGGTGCGCGCCCGCAGCGCCACCCGGATGGAACGCCATACGATCAGCGCGTACAGCAGGAACACGGCCGCGACGCCCAGAAAGCCCCACTCTTCGCCGAGAGCCGACAGGATCAGGTCCGTGTGCGCCGCCGGAACCAGTTGCGGATCTCCCAGCCCGATTCCCATTCCGGACACGCCGCCGGTAGCGAATGCCCACAGGGACTGCGCGAGCTGGTCGCCTCCATGCACCAGGTTGTCCCAGGGAGACAGCCACATCGAGACGCGCTCCCCCACGGTCTGGGGGATCCCGATGAAGTACCCCGCAACGAAGCCGCCGGCCAGCAGCAGCAGGCCCGCCGCCGGGACCAGGGCGCTGCCGCGCGCAATTCCATAGAGGATCAGGAACAGGCAGGCAAACACCAGCGCCGGACCCATGTCCTTTTGCAGAAAGAAGAAAGCCAGCGCGAGCACCACCGATACCAGCACCGGGAGCGTGAACTCCACGGGCGGGATATCGAAGCGGCGCGTAAGTGCGGCCAGCCCCGGCCGGGTCTCGCGCGCGTGGCGCAGCACGTCCCAGCGCTGCGCGAAGTATCCGGCCAGGAACAGCACCAGGAGCACTCGGATCAACTCCACGGGCTGGAACCCGAACAGGTTGACCTTGGCATCGCTGGTTCCCGGCCCGTAGCCGAACAGCACCAGCAGCACCGAAAGCGAGAAGCTCGCCAGCAGCGGCACGAAGCTCAGCTTGCCGAAGAGGCGCTCGAAATCGAGCATGCTGGCGACCGCGAGGACGATCGAGCCGCCGACCACGCCTTGCGCGAAATCCACGAACAGGAGGTTGTCGCGCACCGGGTCGCGCAGGCTGATCATGAGGATCAGGCCCGCACCGGTCAGCAGCAGGATGGCCGGCAGAAATGCCGGGTCGCCGCGAAAACCGCGGACGCTCCACCACAGGTGTGTCAGCAGGTACGCAGCGAAAAACAGCCCGACCCAAAGGAAAAACGCGTGCTGGAACTGTTCCGGCCGGCGCACCACGAACAGCGGCTTCAACTGGCGGAACTGATCGCCCGTGAGGTCCGGGCGGATGCGGCCCACGTTGGAAAGGCCGCCCGAGAGGTAGTAGATCTTACGCGCAATCTCCTGCCGCTGGCGGGAATCGGGGATGATGCGCAGCGCCGGCAGGAGGTCTTCCCGGGCGCCGAGGTCGTTCAGATTCAACAGGGTTTTGGAGGTGAGGCCCTCTCCGGCCTGTGCCAGGACAGGCGCCTTGGCCTGGTAGACCAGGTACAGCCCGGCGCCCACGAGGAGCGCCGCGGTCAAAAGCCAGCCCAGTTCCGCCACACGCCAGCCGCCCGACCGGCCAGGGACGCGGCGCACTTCCGCGCGGTCCGCCGCCCTGCTTTTGGTTACCGCCATATGTGTAGAAGCTTCTTGACGATTCCGAGCGGTGAATTCCCGCGATCGATCTCGTTCAGCCGGAAGTTGACGCTCTCCAGGCTGCTCTCGACGCGTACGATATTTGCATTCGAGTTGCCATACGGAACGATGCTCTGGTAGAGCTGCAGGGAACGGGTGTAATCATCCTTGGACCGCTCGATCTCGTCCTTCTCCTGGGGCAGGCCGCGCACGCTGCGGGAATCCCAAAACAGGCGGTCGGCGCGATCGCGGTAGCCGTCGGCGAGCTGTGCTTTTTCGCGGTCGCCGAGCGGGTAGCCGCGCTTTTCGGCTTCCTGAAGCGCCTGGTAAGCGCGATCGATGTCTTTCAGGCCGTAAACATAGACCCGGGCCAGCCCGAGCAGCGGATCCGGCGACTGCGGCATGAGCCGCTGCGCCTCGCTGAACTTCTCCACCGCCAGGTTGAGCTGCGCTTGATCGCGGTGAGCGGTGCCGTTAATGCGCGCGAGGTGCCCTTCGGCGAGGCGCAGCTTGCCGCGAACGTTGTCATCGGGATCGATCGAAAGCGCCCGCGATAACATGTCGCGCGCGTAAGTCCATTGCTTTTCGTAAACCGTGTCACTGTTCCGGTAGGTATCGATCACGTGGTCCGCCGCCGCGACGAGCTTCTGCTTCACCAGCTTTCGCGGGCCGCGCAACAGGAAAGACGAAGGGTTGGACCCGGAAAGTTCCGTCCATTTATTCCAGATGACGTTGGGGTCGGTGATCTGTTCGGCCGCAATCTGCCGCCCCAGCGCCTGGCCGTGCTGGTAAAGGAAGTAGCTGGAAACACCTGCCCAGACCGAGTACAGCAGGCCGGCCAGCAGCAGAACAGCAAGCACGCGGCCAGTCTTGCGGAACACCGCCAGCCGCTTCGGCGGCGCCTTCGCGGGGGCGCTCGCGCGGGCCGTGCGCCGCGTTTCCTCGTCCGGAGCTTCCTCCCGGGGAGCAGTGCGGCGCGTCTCGCCGTCCGCTCCGTTCTCGCGGCGAGTGGTACGGCGCGTGGCATCCAGGTCGATCAGGGCGGCGCTCACCGGCTCGCCCCGCCGGTACGCTTCCAAATCGTCCACCAGTCCGCGGGCCGAAGAATAGCGCAGCTCGGAATCCGGCGCCAGGGCCTTGACCAGGATGCGGCGCAACGGCTCGGGACACGGGTCCGGAGGCGGAGGCGGCGGGACGCGCGACCGGATCATGCGCTCCAGCCGTTCGGTGGTGTCGGCCTGATACGGCTGAAGCCCCGTCACCATTTCGTACAGCATGACTGCCACCGACCACAGGTCGGAATCCACGCTGACCTGGCCGAGATCGAGGCGCTCCGGAGACGCGTAGGGAACGCTGCCGAACTCGTTGCGTGTCAGCCGCCGCGAAAGCGAGAGCGCTTTCGCGATCCCGAAGTCGAGCACGCGCACGTCGCCGCGTGCGTCGATCCGGATGTTCTTCGGCTTGATATCGCCGTGAACGATTCCGTGAAACTCCTTCCCTTCGATCTCCACCGAAAGCTGGTGCGCGTTCTCCAGCGTCTGGGCCACACCCGAAGCCACTTCGGCCGCAAATTCGGGAGCCAGCGGACCGCGCCGCATCAGCTCCGCAAGATCCTGGCCGTCGATGTATTCCATCGCGACATAGAAGAAACCGTCGATGTCGCCGCAATCATAGACGCGCACCACCCGGGGATCGATGGCCGCCAGCTTGGCCTGCAACTCCGCGCCGCGGCGCTCGGCTTCGATGGAATCGCGCGTATCGGCATCGGCGCTGTATTCGATCAGCTTCAGGGCCAGCATCTCGCCGTGTTCACTGTCCTGGGCCAGGTACACGTCGGCCATCCCGCCTCGCCCCAGCTTCTGGCGGATCTCGTACTTCCCGAGCTTCCGGCCGGCAGGCGCGATCATCTTCCCGCACCCCGCGTTGCCCTGCCATGGACGGGCGCGGGCTTGGCCTCCAGAAGGAAGTTCTTGGACCGCACCGTCTCCAGATCCGTGCCGGGAAGCAATTCGAGGGCATTCCCTTCGATCACGTTTCCGGCGAGCACCGGCCGCGCGCCGTCGCGGGCGGCGATGCCCGCGCCCTTGTTGCGAAGAATGGAGTTATGCGACAGCCAGGGTGTCGAGGAGCCGGAGATCAGCACCCCCTCCGCCAGGCAGTCGCGGACCGCATTCCCGACCAGCGACGGGCTGGCCGCGCCGCGAATCTCCACCCCGATTCCCGCGCCGGAAATCTCGTTGTCGTCGATCTCCACCGGGGAATTGTTGAGCACGATGCCTGCCGAAAGCGGCAGCGGCGCGTTGGCGTCGATCCAGAAGCCGCTCACGCGGGCGTCTCGAACGTCGTCCGCCACGATCGCCGGCCCGCCGCTCATCAGCGCCGCGCGCAAAATCGCCTCGCGCGGCACCAGGCTCCTGAGGGTCACCCCGGTTTTCAACCTCACCTGCTCGCGGTATTCGCCGATCCGCACCAGCACGGTATCGCCCGGACGGGCCTCCGCCATGGCCTGGGCGATGGTCGAATAGGTTCCGCCCTGGCTGACCTCGAGGGTCCGCGGCGAGAGCACCACCGGCGCCGGCGCCCAAAGGCCCCGGGCGAGCCAGGCGATCGCCGCCGCCGCCAGCAAGCCGTAAACGAAGAACGCCCCGCGGCCGGTGAACGGGCCGGAATGCGTCTCCTCCGGTTGGGAAAATGCCGGCTCGGTGAACTGATCGCCTTCGATTACCACGACCGTGATATTGTCCTTGCCGCCGGCGCGGTTGGCCGCCTGAATCAGGTCCAGCACGGCCTGGTGCGGGTTGCCCGCGTTGCGTCTCGACGGCGCGGCGGATTTCCATCGAACCGACCAGGTCGCTCAGTCCGTCGCTGCACAACAGCAGGGCCGAATCCGGCTCGAACGGGATGCGCTGCATTTCGATGAAATTGGCATCGTCGGGCTGGTGCTCTTCGGAGCCGACGTCGCGGAACACTTCGTTGCGGCGGGGATGCCGCATGGCTTCGGCTTCGCTCAACTCGCGGCTGTCCTCGCGTTCGCCCACCGGAGAATGGTCGTGCGTGATCTTGCGGATTTCGCCGCCGCGGATCTTATACAGCCGCGAATCGCCTACGTGGCCGATGACGGTGGAGTCGCCCTCCACCAGCGCCAGCGTCAGCACGCAGGCCATACCCTGCCATTCCGGATTGCTGCGGGCCGCGCGAACGATCTCGTTGTTGGCCATGGTGATGGCCTCGCGAATGCGCTCCTCGGCGGTTCCGGTCTGGCGCTCCAGGCGCGCGCGCACCCGCTCGACCGCAATCTCCGCCGCCTTCTCGCCCGCGGCCTGCCCGCCGATCCCGTCCACCACCAGGAAGATTCCACGGTCGCCATCGACATACCAGGCGTCTTCGTTGTTGCGCCGGACCCGGCCCATGTCGCTTGCGCCCGAGAATCTGAGCTTTGTCTTAACCATTCGAGGTGCTTCGGAATTCCAGAAAAATGACACCCGCCAGGCCGATCCGCGCCTGGTTCGGCACGGCGGCTTCCAGGTTACGATCGCGCCGCTCTCCTTCGGCAAACTCGATGCTCGATGGCGCCCTCTCGCCGTTGATGGTCGTGCCCAGGCGGCTCAGGTCTTTCAGGAAAAATGCGCCGGTTGCCGCGTCGCGCCGGAGTCGAAAATGCTCGCGGGAAACATCCGGCAGGGTATCCAGCTTCAGGTCGGTCCAATAGTCCCGGCCTCCCCGCCCCACGACGATCTGGTCTTTGGTCATCGAAAACGTTTTCCGGCCGCCATTATCTTCATATTCGATGACCGCGAGCGCTCCCGCTTCGGGTGCCGGAGCGGGCGCGGAGGCCGCCGCCGCGTAGCTGTGCGAGCTGCTTTCGGTTCCGCCCATACGCCGCGTGGCGATCCTCTTGGTCATGGAGCCCGCACCGAGCTCCGTCTTGGCCGGCAGCGCCAGTTCGGAATGGATGACGACGTCGCCCGGTTCGATATCGTCGTCCGTATTTTCGAGGATCCGGATTTGCCAGCCGCCCTCCGGCGGGGCCACCTTCGGCCCCCCACGCCGCGCGATCTTCAGGCGTTCGGGAAGCGAAGCGCGGTTGAGCGATTCCATCTCCGCGTCCAGCGCGCGCCGCGCCTCGTCGAGAATGCGCGGCAGAATGCCCCGCAGCCGCTCCATATCGTCAGGGTGCAGGTACACGTGATAGATCGACGGCGGCAGCGTCGAATACGCGAGCGGTTCGAGGCCCTCCCGCATATTGCGAACGATCTCGTGGATGATTTCCCGGGCTGTGGCCGGGTGGCTGGCGGCAGGACGGTCCATAAGGAACCTTGTTCGATTTTAGCAGTCCCCGGCGCCGGCACACCGGGACGCTCCTACCGCGCGTCCTTCACACAGCGGAAACCGATGTTCGGCGCCTTCCAGCGCGCCGGCACCACCCCCGCATCCCAGATCACGGAATCGAACAGCGGACTGTTGAACGCGCCTCCGCGGATCGCATACCAGGGCTCCTCCGCGCTGGGGGGAGGCGTCAGACGGCTCTTGAAATATTGGACCGCCTGCGCGCTGGGTGTGCTCAGCTCGAAGACCAGCTCCCACACATTGCCGACCATCTGGAGCGCGCCGCAGGGGCTCGCGCCATTCGCGAAATCGCCGGCCGGCACCGCATTCTGTCCCGCCACGTTGGCGCGCGACTGGTCCTTCTCGTTTCCCCACGGAAACAGGCGCCCGTCGGTGCCGCGCGCGGCTTTCTCCCACTCGCGAGCCGTGGGAATGCGCTTGCCCGCCCAATTGGCAAACGCCTGAGCGTCGAGAATCGAGACATTCACGACGGGGTAATCCGGGCGGTCTTGCGGAAATCCCTCCGGCAAGGCGTGTCTGGCGGCGCCTGCGAACGCGGCGTACGCACGATTCGTCACTTCGGTCCGGTCGATGTAATAGGCCGGCAGCGTGACCGGCTCCTTCTTCTCTCCGTATAGGAATACGCCGGCCGGCACCAACACCATCTCTCCCGTCGGAGTGCTGAGCGTCCTGGCGAGCGGCGCCGGAGCGGGCACCGGCTTGGTGCGCAGGGTAAAATACAGCCCCGCTGCCACGACGATGGCCGCGGCGAGGATCGCGGGGATCAGCCACGCCGGGCGCGCAACTGGGGGCGGGAGGGTCGGAGCGGCCGCCTGCGGCAGCATCATGGTGGGAGCTTCCAGGTCGGCGACGGTGCGCTCCAAGTCCGCGATTACCGGGCCAAAGCCTTGCGGCCGCTGCAAGGGGTCCTTCTCGGTGCAGGCCGCCACCAGACGGCAAACGGAGTCCGGCACGCCCGCGCTCCGAAGTGGCGTGAGATCGACCGGCTCGTTCAGGATGCTGTAGAAGATCCGCTCCACCGTGTCGCCGCCGATCGGCTTCGATCCGGTGATGAGTTCGAACAACAGGATGCCGAACGAGTAGACGTCCACCTGCTCGGTGACGTTCTGTCCGGTCACCTGCTCCGGCGCCATGTAGTAAGGCGTGCCCAGTACGAACCCGGCCCGGGTCATCGCCAGTCCCTCGGTCTTGGCGATCCCGAAATCCATCAGCTTCACCACGCCCGCGCCGTTGATATGGACATTTTCCGGCTTGATGTCGCGATGCACGATCTTCTGGCTGTGAATGTACTCGAGAGCTCGCGCCACTTGCACCGCGATATTCAATTTCCCTGAAAGGCTGCCGGTATGGCCGTTCTGGATGGCGTGGCGAAGATCCTCTCCACGCAGGAACTCCATCACCATGAAGGGCCGGTGCTGTTCATCTACACCGAAATCGTAAATGCTGATGACGTTTTCGTGGCTGATGTTGCCGGCCATGCGCGCCTCGGCCAGAAAACGCGCCTTGGCTTCGGGATCCTCACAGCCCGCCTCGGTCAGGATCTTCACGGCGACGGTACGGCCGATTACCGTGTCGCGCGCCCGGTACACGTGCGACATGCCGCCGCCCAGGAACTCCTCCAGCTCGTATTTTCCAATTCTCGCGGGAAGCTCCACCTGGAAGCCATTCTACCGGAAGCGCAGCGGGCACTCAGCCGGCAACCGCGCCGGCCTTCTGAAAGGCCGCCTCCACCTGCTGCTGGGTCCACGCGGTGCTGATGAACAGCTCCTGGCGGGCGCCGGCGCTCAGCGCGATGGCCTTCCATCCGTTTTGCGTGGGCACCGTCACCCGCACTCTCACCTTGCCCTTGGCATCGCGAACCGGGCGGATCACACCGGGGATCACCGAGCGGATCTCGGGGTTCGCCGCCAACAGCTCTTCGAGCACCGGGCGCAGGCCATCGATAATGCTGTGTTCGATCTTCAGCCGGTCCTTCGCCGTTCGCAAGCGCATCTAGTCCCACCCCTCGCCGCCGCGTAGTGGGACGAAGCGGCACAACGTCGCAACGCGATAATCGATCCGTCCGCCTCGCTTGTGCACCACTCGCAGTTCCTGGTCTTCACGACCACCCACGGGAATCACCAGGCGTCCGGGATCGTCCAATTGCTCGAGCAGCGCCATGGGGATATCGGGGGCCCCGGCCGCCACCGAGATGGCGCCGTACGGACCGAAGTCCGGCTGACCCAGCGAGCCGTCGCCGAGCACCACCTGGACGTTCGATTCGCGGCCCGTGCGGCGGCAGGTTCTCCTGCGCGAGGTGCGCCAGCCCCGGTATGATCTCGACCGAAACCACCTGCGCCGCCAGCGCGCCCAGCACGGCCGCCGCATATCCGCAGCCGGTTCCCACCTCGAGCACGGTTTCGGCGCCGGTGAGTTCCAGGACCTCGGCCATGAGGGCTGTCATGTAGGGTTGCGAGATGGTTTGACCCCAACCGATGTGGATTGGTTCGTCGCGGTACGCCAGCACACGCGATTCGACGGGCACGAACTCTTCGCGGGGGATCTCCAGCATGGCGCCGAGCACGCGCCGGTCGCGGATTCCGCGGCGCCGCAACTGCGATTCCACCATGTAACGCCGTTCGGCGGCCCAATCCGGTATCAAAGCCACCCCCAACTTTATAATAGCTATGATGGCTCACCAGATCACGCTGATCCCCGGAGATGGAATCGGACCCGAGGTTGCGGATGCGACCGTGCGCGCGCTCCATGCGACGGGCGTCGCAATCGAGTGGGAGCGCGTCGAAGCCGGCGCCCGGGCGCTTACCGAGTACGGACAGCTTATCCCCGATGACGTGTTCGCGTCGCTCGAAGTAACCCGTACGGGGCTGAAGGGTCCGACTGCCACCCCGATCGGCGGCGGGCACCAGAGCATTAATGTTGCGCTGCGCAAGAAGCTGGGGTTGTACGTAAACTTCCGGCCGGTGCGCATGCTGCCCGGCCTCAGGACGCGTTTTCACGACCTGCCGATCAATATGGCGATCTTCCGCGAGAACACCGAAGATCTGTACTCCGGCCTGGAACACGAGGTAATTCCCGGCGTAGTCGAGAGCCTGAAGATCATCACCGAAAACGCCTCCATGCGCATCGCGCGCGCCGCCTTCGAATACGCGCGGCGCGAAGGGCGCTCGAAGGTTTCCGCCATCCACAAGGCCAACATCATGAAGTTGAGCGACGGCCTGTTCCTGAAGTGCTGCCGCGAGACGGCTTCGCACTTTCCGGAGATCCAGTACAACGAGTTGATCGTGGACAACGCCTGCATGCAGCTTGTCATGCGGCCGGAGACGTTCGACCTGCTGGTGATGCCGAATCTTTACGGCGACATCATCTCGGATCTCGCGGCCGGTTTAGTGGGCGGGCTGGGGATCGTGCCGGGAGCGAACCTCGGAGACAATTACGCCATCTTCGAAGCCGTTCACGGCACCGCGCCCGACATCGCCGGCAAGGGCCTGGCGAACCCGACCGCCTTGATGCAATCGGCCGTGTTGATGCTGGCGCATCTTGGGGAGCGCGAGGCGGCGTCACGGCTGCAGAACGCGATCCACGCAGTCTATGCCGAGGGGCAGCATCTCACCGGCGATGTCGGAGGGAAGGCGTCGACCGCGGAGTTCACGGACGCGGTGATCCGGCATTTGGCCTGATGGCCGCGCGCTTACTTCCCCCGCGTCAGTCCCAGCGCGCGGATGCGCTTATGCAGGTTGGTGCGCTCCATCCCCAGGGCGCGCGCGGCGCCGGAGACGTTCCAGTTGGATTCCTCGAGCGCCCGCATGATGTGCTCCCGCTCGGCGGATTCGCGCGCCTCCTGGATCGTCGATTTCGGGCCCGCGTCGCGTTGCACCCGCACTTCCACCGGGATCGAGTCCCGCGTGATGCGTTCGCCCGGCGTCAGAATCGCCATGCGCTCCACGACGTTGCGCAGCTCGCGGGCATTGCCCGGCCAGGGATACGTCTCGAGCAAGGCGAAAACCGATTCATCGAGCACCTTGCGCTTGAAGTTATTCCGCGCGCAGAACTCCTCGAGGAAATACTCAGCCAGCAGACGGATATCGTGCGGCCGCTCGCGCAGGGCGGGCACGCGGATGGGCACCACGCTCAGCCGGTAGTAGAGATCCTCGCGGAATTTTTCCTGCAGCACCATGCCGCTCAGGTCGCGGTTCGTGGCGGAGATCACCCGCACGGCCACGCGGATGATCTGCTCGCCGCCGACGCGATGGAATTCGCCTTCCTGCAGCACGCGCAGCAGCTTGGCTTGCGAGGCGCCGTGCAGGTCGCCCACTTCGTCGAGAAAGATGGTGCCGCCGTCGGCCAGCTCGAACTTGCCGCGCCGCGAGGCGGTGGCGCCCGTGAAGGAGCCCTTCTCGTGCCCGAACAGCTCGGTTTCGATCAGCTCCGTGGGAATCGCCGCGCAGTTCACCTTCACAAAGGGGCCGGCGGCGAACGGGCTCGAGTTATGAATGTGGGCCGCCAGCAGTTCCTTGCCGGTGCCCGACTCGCCGATCAAGAGCACGCGCGCATCCGACCGCGCCGCCATGGATGCCTGCTCCACCGCGCGCAGCCACGCCGGGCTCGAACCGATCATCTTGGGCGTGCTCCCCACCAGTTCGCGCAGACGCTCGTTCTCCTGCCGCAGGCTGGATTGCTCCAGCGCATTCTTGACGGCCAGCAGGACCCGGTCGCGGCCCAGCGGCTTTTCCAGGAAATCGAAGGCTCCGGCACGCGTCGCCTCCACCGCGTCGGCAATCGTCCCATGGCCGGAAATCATGATGGCCGGCGAGGCCGGGCCGTTCTGCCGGACCACTTTGAGCAGGTCGATCCCGCTGCCGTCCGGCAGCTTCATATCGAGCAGGTAGGCGTCGGCGCGTTGCGCGTCGGGATGCCGGCGGAAGTCAGCCACCGACTTGCAGACGTTCACCGCGTAGCCCTCGCGCTCCAGGATCATGCGCAGGGAGCGTCCGATATTCTCCTCATCATCCACGATCAGGACTCGTTTGGAAGCCATTGGTCGCCATGGGCAGCAGCACGCGGAAGCCCGCGCCGCCCAGTTCTCCTTTCACCACTACGATGTCCCCCCCGGAAAGCAGCGCGCCCTTGCGCGCGATCGAAAGCCCCAGTCCCATGCCCCTCTTCTTAAACGAGATGGTCGGTTGAAACAGGGAGGCCCGCGCCTGCTCGCTCAAGCCGGGCCCGGAGTCGTGCACTTCGATTGCAACCCGGTCCGCGTCGGACGTAGTCACTCCCAGAATGTGCCCGCCTTCGCCGGCCGCTTCGGCCGCGTTCTCCAGCAGGTTGGTCAGGATGCCCTTCAGCAGATCCTGATCGGCCAGCGCGGGCGGCGAGCCATCGGCCAGCCGGCATTCGTAAACCACTTCCGGGTGGGCCGCCTTGAGCAGCGCGATCCGTTCCTGCAGCAGCGAGTTGACGTCCACGGGAGCAGGAGCCACCGGGGGCTCGGAAGCGAACCGGGAGAAAGCGCGAATGCGGCGCTCGAGGGTCTCGATCTCGTCCACCACGATCTGCGTGGCCTGTTCCATGAAGGGACGGTCGGCCTCGTCGTAGCGAGCCAGCATCTCTTCCACCGTCAACCGGATGGGCGTCAGCGAATTCTTGACCTCGTGCGCCATCTTGCGGGCCAGCATTTGCCAACTGGCGATCTGCCCCAGATACACGAGCCGGTCGGTGCTCTCCTGGAGCTTGCCCGCCATATGGTTGAAGGCCTGGATGGCGCGGCCGATTTCGTCATCGCGCGCGGGCTCGACCCGCGCCTTCAAGTCTCCGGCTGCCAGTCTTGTCAGGCCGGCGGTCAGTTGTTGAATCGGCTGAGAGATGCGGTGTGCCAGGTAGATCAGCAGACCCAGGGAAACCAGCCAGAACGACGCCGCCAGCAGGATGTAGGCGAGCTTCAGCCCGCGCCTCCAGTCGTGAGTCTGCGTCGAGTCGCGAACCAGCGCCCGGGCGGTCCCGATCTCACGAGCGAGGCGGTTCAGCTTTACGTCGCCCAAGCTGGTGGAGTACGACCAGATCTCACCTTTATGCCGCACCAGGTAGTTCAGGCCGTCTCCTTCGTTGCCCGTCAGAATCCATCGTTCCTGCTGTCCGGAGGCGGCGAAGGCCTTGACGTCACCGGGCCAGGAAGAGCGTCCGGATTCGGCGTAGCGAACGGGCTGCAATTCACCACTCTCGACCCGCCCCTTCAGTTCCTGCCGCTGCTCCAGGTAGAGCTGGCGGCCGGTCTGTTCGAGCGAATCGGTCAAACGGCTGAGCTGGCCGGTGACCGAGAGATCCACGCTCTGTTCCAGAAGGGCGGTGCTCAACCAGATGGTCGCTGCCAAAGGGGCCAGGGTAGCGGCCAGGAAGACCAGAATGAGTCTGTTACGAAGGCGGTTCACCCAATTCGTCCGCGCGCGATCGTACGGGGCAGATCCGACAGCCGCAAGGGACCGGCGCTGCGCATCCAATACGGATCGTCCGCCCCCGGCTTACGGCTCAGAATTTCCACCAGGCCGCTCAGGCTGATGCCGGATTCACCCATGAGACGGGAAATCTCCCGGGGGTTGGTCGCACGTAATTCAAATCGCAGCCAGAAAGGGCGGCTGGGTGCGAGGCCCAGCGCACTGATGGCGAGGTTGTCGATGGCCCAATCCTCCGCCTCCTGCGCGGTAAGATGAGACCGCGACCGGGAAACGCCGGGGATCGTGACCGCGAACCGTTCCTCCCACAAGTCATAGCTCACGACCAGCCTTTCCGGAAGCCCGCGCCGGAAAATGGTGCCGCGCTCGTCGCTGAACAACGTCATCTGCGAGAGGAAGGTAACTGTGTCGGCATCTTTGAGACGGCTAAGTGGCTTCCCTGTAAGGAAATGCAGGCCCGGGGCCAGGACGTGAAGATTGTCGCCGTCGAAACTGACGGATAGGGGCTCACTTCCGCGCAGCCGGAAGACAGGGATAGCCAGGCCGGCCAAAAGCCAGCTGCGGCGGCTGATCCGGTTGTCTCGCGCGGATTGCGCCATCAATAATTCATGCCCACCATGAAAACGGGGTCGATCCGTCCTTCTTTCAATGGGAAAGCCACTGCCATGGAGAATACCCCCTGGCGCAGGCCCAGCCCAACAGAGTGGCGAAGCACGGCCGCTTCCGTTCGGTCCCAGATCGTACCGCTGTCATAGAAGATCTGGAATACTCCGTAACGATACTCGACGGAATTGTGGACCATCCGGTTTCCCCCAAGGGGATCCAGATCGTACTTGTTCCAGCCGCGGAGGGTGCTGCTGTTCCCCAGTACGAAGCGTTCGAAAAGAGGCGCGCGGCCCATAATCATACCCGCCGTCAGGTCGTCGATCACGACGCTCTTGCCGCGCGTCAGCATGTAGCGGAACTCCCATCGGTGTCTTGCGTAAGCAAAATCGCTGTTGAGGATTTTGGTGGCCGCGCGCAGGTTGTAGCCTGCGTCCAGATCCTGCTGGTCGGCCGAGCCCTCCAGACGCTGATGATAGCGCAGAGTTGCCGTCAGGGCGTTGGCTGCCTCGGTCTGCGCGGCCGGATTCTGGTCTTCGAACCGCTGAAAACTGGTTCCCACGCTGACCGCCAGGGGTTTGGCAACCTGGAAGGTCAATTCCGGCTCGAAGTTCTGCCGGCTGCGATAAAGCCCCGAGGTGTCCACGGGGGTTCCATCCGGCGGCAGGCTGTCGATGGTGCTGCGGTTCCACTGTTCGTGATAGCTCTCGAATTGAAAACGGAGCCGGACCTTGTCGGAACCGAGGCGCGTGTTTTCATACCGCGCCACCAGGCCGGTGTAGCGCTCGGGCAGATCGTCGCCGTCGCTCACCAGTCCGAAAGTGAAACCGTTGTGCTCGATGGTGGCGGTTCCTTCGACTGCGCCGGTCCACCCCTGGGTCGAGTTGTAAAGGAATTTCGGGACGGAGACGTCAAACCGGGTCGGACGCAACTGGATGTTGAATACCACCTGTACGTAGTCGGGGCTCTTGCCGCGAAGCACCCGGTGTTCCACGGTTCTCGCGTGAAACTCCTTGCGCAATCGCCGGGCCAGGTCGTCCAGCAGGGTCGGATTGAGTTTTTCTCCAATCAGCGCCGTCATCTCTTTGCGGAGCGCGGAACTGATCCTGGTGTCATGGTCGGTCGCCAGATTGGCAGTCCAGCCGTCGCCCGACACCAACACGGTTTCCACCGTGTATCGCGAGTTTACGTTGAACTCGGAATCCTGTGTACCCCCAAACAGCAGGCTGCAAGCGAGAAAGCAGCCCAACGAAGCAAATTTCATGCGACTGCGCAGAGCACGCGGACTGCCAAGGGTAAAGCGTTGAAAAGAATACAGATAAAATGAGTGAGGTTGTGCCCTGTGTTCACAGGTGTGGGAGTGAAAAGAGGAGCCTGCGGCCGCGCCCGAGGACGCGCGGCGCGGGCTACAGAACTTTCGCCAGTTCGGTCGCAAACGCGCTGCGAGGCGTTTGGTCGCGATCCCGGCCACCGCGCTTCCTGCGGTCGGGACGTTGCTGGGTACGGGTCGCATTGGGTGCGGCGGTTGGATTGACTCCGCGCGTCTCCTTGCCTTTCGGAGGTTGCGCCGGGTTGGCTCGCAATAGCCGGTCTT
This sequence comes from Bryobacterales bacterium, assembly GCA_963778675.1. Lineage (GTDB taxonomy): Bacteria > Acidobacteriota > Terriglobia > Bryobacterales > Bryobacteraceae > CAWCDJ01. Next base: position 241,881 of record CAVZVI010000010.1, on the reverse strand, counting down.
CCAAAGGGGCGCGGTCAAACCGCCGGATAATCGCCTGCATTTCGTCGGCGGTCGGCGCTTCAACAAAGGCGAAGCCCTTGGATTCTTGTGTTTCGTGATTGCGGATCACCTTCACGGCGTCTGCCACCAGATCTTCGGCGGCTAGCCATTGTTTGATATCGTCAGCGGTGACCCAGGTGGGAAGGTTGCCAAGAAATACGGTAAAGCTCATTCAGTGATTTAGTCGCTCCGTTGGTTGGATTTGCGGCACTTCAAGGGGAGGATTCCGATCTGCCACCTAGATAGTATCAGAGTACCTGGAAAGATTGCAAACGGATGCTATGGAATGCCGGATAGTATGTTGGATGCGCGAAATCGCAGGGTGGTTTCGGACGTGATGGAGGGGAAATCATGAATTACGAAAGCCTGGTAATCGCACGGGAAGGGGCCGCCGACGTGGTCACTTTGAACCGGCCGCAGCGCCGCAACGCTCTCTCGATGAGCCTGATGCTCGAACTGATTGCCTGCCTGGGTGAAATCGGCCGCCGCCGGGAAACGCGGGCCGTAATCCTCGCGGCCGCAGGCAAGGTTTTCTGTTCAGGCCACGATCTTTCCGAAATGACCGGCCGGGACATCAATGAATACCGCCGCATTTTCGATGTCTGCACCGAATTGATGGCCGCGATTCAGGCGATCCCGCAACCGGTTATCGCCGAAGTGCAGGGCATCGCGACGGCGGCCGGATGCCAGTTGGTAGCCGCATGCGATCTTGCCGTCGCGGCCGAAGAGGCGGCCTTCGGCACTCCGGGTGTCAGGATCGGGCTCTTCTGCACGACTCCGATGGTGGCGCTGACTCGCGCCATCGGCCGCAAGCGCGCATTGCAGATGCTCCTCACCGGCGACATGGTGGACGCCCGCACCGCCGCCGACTGGGGCCTGATCAACCAGGCGGTGCCCGCCGCCGAACTGCCCGCCGCCACGCGCCGCCTGGCGGCCAAAGTTGCCGAAGCGAGCCCGCTCGTGACCGCCATCGGCAAACAGGCCTTTTATACCCAAATCGATCTGGACCAGCCGAAGGCGTATGCCTACGCCAAGGAGGTCATGTCGATGAATGCGCTGGCGGCCGATGCCCAGGAAGGCATCGGCGCGTTTCTCGGCAAGCGTGCGCCCTGCTGGAGCGGGAAATAGCGTTTATTCCCGCCGGTAAATGACCGTCTCGGAGGTCCGCCCCACTTGCCGGTAATGCGAGAACCACTCCCGGAGTTCCGGATAGTGCGCAATCGCAAGCTGCGGATTGAACAGCCCCAACCCGTCCAGAATGAAGGTCGGCTGCGAGTCGGCCAGTTGTTCGCGCCGCAAGAGAGCCTCCACGGTTTCGACCGGTTCGGAATGCGTCAGGTGGCGGTCGGCCGGGACGCCGGTGAGCGGCTGCGAATCGAGATAAATGGTGGCGGCCGGCAGGCCGGTATACACGAAAATTTCCGGACGATATCCCCAGACTAAGAGGGTGTCGCCGGGATGGGCCATCCGCCGGACCTTTGCGGAAACTGCGCGGCTGTCCCGGTCCATGTTGATGTCGCGCCACTTCAGATCCGTCAACGCGGTCAGATAGGTCGGCCCGAAGCGCGTCAGCGGAATCAGCAGCAACAGGGCCACCAACTCGCGCCTGCGCCCCAACAACGTAAAGCCGCGCGCCGCCATCAGCAACATGACCGGCAGAATCAGGAAATAGTAGCGGGGAAAGAATCGCATGCCGGCGGCAACCCCGGCGGCCGAAATGACGAGCCATGCGATCCATCGCAGGCGCCGGTCTCCCTTCCACAGAAACCACGCGGCCGGCACCACCAGCGCGGCATGGAAGCCCATCCAGTTCACGGTGCGGATCACTCCATTCCGAACCGGCGATGCGATGAACGTGCTGCCCGCGTAAAGGCTGCCCCACTTCCAGACTTCCTCCCAATAGGACGCCGATGCGCCCGATCCCCACAGCCACGCCATTCCCGCGGCGCATGCCGCCGCGAAGCCGGCCGCAATCCACAGGATTCCGGCGGGCTCCCAGATGGCGCAGACCGCCAGCACCATCACACCTTTGGGGCTGATCCACAGCGCCACGCCGGCCAGCACCCCGCTCCAGAACGGGCGGCGGCGCGCGGCCATCCAAACGGCGGCCAGGTGCGGCGCCAGCATCAGCAGGTCGGAAGCCACCGGAATGATTGCGGCGGGGAGATCGAACGTCAGGTAGAAGCCGAGCAGCACCGCAGCCCAGAGGCCTTCGCGCTCAGACCACAGGTCCCGCGCAAACCGCCACGCGATCCAACAGGCGAGGAGCGCATAGGCCGCGTCCAGCAGCCGCAGCGGCCAGCCCGGCTGTGCCCCGCAGAGCAGGTAGAAGGCGGCCGTCAGCGGGGGCTTATCGAACCAGATATCGCGGTAGAGGGCTTTGCCGTGGAGCATCTGCCCGGCGGCCGCCAGGGGCAGAGTATCCCCTTCCCAGAGAATGTGCGTGTGGCACATCCGCGATGCCAGCAGCACCGCGGCCAGCGCCAGAAAGATCGATCGGGTTCGGGTCAAGCCGTTGCCGCGGACTTCGCCAAAAGGCGCTCCAACACGGCGCGGAATTCGGCGCCATATACCGGGTCAGCCAGGGCAAATTCCACAAAACTCTCGAAATAGCTGGGGAAATTCCCGATGTCGTACCGCTTTTCTTCCGGCGAAAGCTTCACCGCGATCACCCGCCGCCCTTCTTCGCACAACAATTGGATCGCATTAGTCAGCTGAATTTCGCCCCGGCGGTCCGGCTTTACCTGCCGGATTTTGTCGAAAATGACCGGCGAAAAAATATAGCGCCCCGCAATCGCCAGGTTGCTCGGCGCCTCATCCGCTTTGGGCTTCTCGACCAGGTTCACGATCCGGAAGACATCGGCCGCCCCGTCTTCCGGCTGCACGATGCCGTAATGCCGGGTTTCCGCGGGGGGCACCTCCTCCACGGCGATCACGCAGCTCGCGCGGCGGGAATCGAACACGTCCGCCATGCGGCTCACCGCGCGCGATACCGCGTTCAGCCCGAGGATGGAATCGCCCAGCGCTACCAGGAACGGCTCTTCGCCGGCGAAATGCTCGGCACACAGGACCGCATCGCCCAATCCTTTCTGCAGGCGCTGGCGGGTGTAGAAGAAGTTGGCCTTGAGCGCTTCGAAATCCAACTCTTTCAGCAGGTCCTGACGGCCCGCGGCGCTCAGCGCCTGGAACAGTTCCGGGTCGTGATCGAAATGGTTTTCGATGGATGCCTTGCTCCGCCCGGTTACAAACAGAATCTGCTGGATCCCGTTCGAAACCAGTTCTTCCACCACGTATTGCACGATCGGCTTGCGGGCCACCGGCAGCATTTCCTTGGGTTGCGATTTGGTGGCCGGCAAGAGCCTCGTGCCGTGCCCCGCCACGGGTACTACCGCACTCTGAATCACTTTACGAATATAGCAATGCGCTTGCCGGGCGGATACGGTATAGTGAGCAAAGAAAAAGCGAAGCATGGAGGACATCCAGCAACAGCTCGCCGCTCTTCGCCGCCGTGTTGCGCGGATCGACCGGAAGTGGGCGGACGGCGCGCCGCCCGCGCGGCCCCGGCCGGTGGTGGAACCTCCCGCCGCCGGATTCATTCAGGAACTCATGAGCGGGGAGGTGGTACGCACGCCGCACGGCGAGCATTTCGAAACGGAGAGGCTCTGGGAGCGCCACCGCCGCCACGGCAGTGTGGATATCTCGGACCTGGCCGAGTTGCCGGAGGACCTGCTCGGCTCGCTTTCCGAAGGCGCCATCGCCCGCGCCCATCCGCTCAAGTGGGCCTTTCTCGATACCGAAACCACGGGCCTGGCGGGCGGCACCGGCACCTACGCGTTTCTGATCGGGGTGGGCGCCATCGAGCAGGGCGGCTTCCGGCTTCGCCAGTTCTTTATGCGCGATTACGGCGAGGAGCCTTCGCTGCTCTGGCGTCTTTCCGAGCACCTGGCGCAGTTCGACGTACTGATCACCTACAACGGCAAGGCTTACGACCAGCCGCTGCTCGAGACGCGCTTCCGGATGGCGCGCGCGCGCCATCCGTTCGACCGGATGGAGCACCTCGACCTGCTTTTCGGCGCGCGCCGCCTCTGGAAATTGCGGCTGGAGAGCTGCCGCCTGGTAGACCTCGAAAACCGCGTGCTGGGCGTGGAGCGCGAGGGCGACCTGCCGGGCGAAATGATCCCTTACTGCTACTTCGAATTCCTGCGCACGAAACAGGCCTTCCGGCTGGTCCCCATCTTCCACCACAACGCCATCGATATCCTGTCGCTCGCCTGCCTGACCGCCATTGTGCCTTTCGCGTTTCGCAGCCCGGAGGATGCCGCCCTGCGGCACGGCGCGGACTTCCTCGGTCTGGCGCGCTGGCTGCTGCACGCCGGACGCACGGATGAGGCCCTGCGTCTGTTTCGCCGCGCCGTGGATTTGGGGTTGCCCGACTCTCTGTTGTTCCGCACGCTGTGGGACATCGCCCTCATCGACAAGCGCGCCGGCCGCGAAGACGCCGCGCTGGCCGTGGTGTCCGAACTGGCCGGTTCGCGCAACCCCTGGCAGGCCCGCGCGCTCGAAGAACTCGCCAAACATTACGAGCATCGCGAGCGCAACTACGCGATGGCGCTCGAGATGACACGCCAGGCCCTCGCACTCTCAGACGTCCCGGAAATTCGGCGCCGCGAGCGGCGCCTGGTGCAGCGGCTCTCGAGGCCGCGGTCGCAACGACTCAAGCTGACGTGATCCCGATCATGTACAATCCTAAGAACCGGAGAGGATTCGCATGCACGATCAGAGGGTACGCTCGATTTTCGCCGCGGCTGCACTGGCCGGGCTGTTTGGCGCAGCGCCGCAAGCCGCGCGCTGCCAGGAGAAGACCGCCGAGCAGGTCTTCAAGAATATTGTCGTGTTGAAGGGCACGCCCGCCGACCAGTTGATGCCAGCCATGCAGTTCGTCGCGGCGTCTCTCGGCGTGAATTGCGAGTTCTGCCACGTGCGCGGCCAGATGGATTCCGACGAAAAAGGGCCGAAGAAGACCGCCCGAGCCATGATGGTGATGCAGGCGGCGATCAACAAGGACAATTTTCGCGGACGGCTGCAGATCACCTGCTACTCCTGCCACCGCGGAGCGACGCACCCCGTAAACATGCCACCGGTTCTCGAATCCGACGCCGCCCCGCATACTGAAGCGGCGCCGCCGGTGGCATCGCCGACCACGGCGGACGCGATCGTGGAAAAGTACGTCGAGGCTCTCGGCGGAGCGGACGCGATTCACAAGGTTACCAGCCGCATCGAGAAGGGCAAGATCATCGTGGGCGCCAATGAAATGCCGATCGAGGTACTCGCCAAGGCTCCCAACAAGCGGGTCTCCATTTCGAACGGCGAAAGCTACACAGCGTTCGACGGAACCGCCGGATGGATGGGCAGCAAGGGCCGGCCCGCGCGCGAAATGTCGCCGGCCGAATCCGCCGCTGCCGGGCTGGACGCCGAGTTCTACCTGGCGCTGCGCCTCAAGGAGCTGTTCCCGCAGTTGCGGCGCGGGCGGCCGGAAGAGATCAACGGCGCCGTGTGCGAGACGCTGTTCGGCTCGGCGCCAGGACACCCGCCAGTGCGCCTGTATTTCGATAAGAACTCGGGACTGCTGGTGCGCGAGGTGCGCTATGCCGAAACGCCGCTCGGCCGCATGCCGACCCAGATCGACTACGCCGACTACCGCGATTCCGGCGGCGTGAAGATTCCCTTCCGCTGGACGCTGGCGCGGCCAAACGGGCGCTTCACGATTCAGATCGCCGAGGTGGAAAACAACGTTCCGATCGACGACGCCCGCTTCGCCAAGCCGGAAGGCGATGTGAAGTAGGCATTAGAGCGCGCGCTTTCCGCGGCGCCCGCCGTTCACCGAGACCGGGCCATTGTTGGTCGATACGCGAACCGTATCCTGGGACCCGTTCAGTTGCAGCACGCGTTGGTCGGAGCCGGCGTCCGTCCAGGCGTTCCGGCAAAAATCGGCGCCGCACGAGAGTGGCGCGTGGCCCGAGGTCTCGACCCGGATTCCCGAGCGGAACAGTTCCGGCACGTTCAGGCTGATCGGGCCGTTCACACTGCGGGCCTCCAGCGCCGGGCCGTTCCAGACCTCCCCGGCCAGCTTGAGCGAAATCGGGCCGTTGTGGGCGATCAGATGGACGTCTCCCCCGCCTCCGGAATAGGAGATCGGGCCGTTGGTCGTGCTGGCATTGACCTGGCCCGTGCAGTCGTCGAGCGACACCGGTCCATTGACCGCCCGGACCTTGACCGTTCCAGCCATGTTGGCGACCGAGATCGGCCCGTTCTTCGTCTGCAGGTCCAGATTGCCGTCCTGGGGAGCATGGACGATGAAGTAAACCTGCCAGTTGCCGCTGTCGCTATTCGGCCCGGAGGTGGAAAAGTGCCCGGCGCTGTGGCTCACCGCGATCCCGCGAACCAGTTGCTCGGCGGCCGTCCGGCTCTCCGCCACCGCAATCCTGCACGTCTCGACCGAGTAATCAGGTTGGTTCCAACCGCGTACCCGCATCACGCCGCGTCCTCCGGCGTCATCCAGCTCGAGCACCGGCGCCTCCGCCTTGCGCAGCGTGACCAGGTCGGACGCCTGAGCGATCTCGCCGTCGCTCGACCGGACTCTCAGGTCCGAACAGTGCTCGGCGTTCCCATCGACGCTGATGTTGAAGTCGCGGCCGGCCGCCTGCGCCCGGGAGGGTGTCAGGAGCCAAGCCAGGCAGAGTGCCGCGGCGGCACCGTAGTACAGGTTCTCGTTCTTCATGCGCGCCATCCTTCGTTCTCCATAGACGCGCTTGCGGGGCAGGGGTTAGGGAATGGGTTCGAAGACGACGGATCAGAACCCGTTGCCTTTATAGTTCACCAGCGATAGAAACTCGTCACGCGTCTTCTTGCGTGTACGGAACGCACCCAGCATCGCGCTGGTCATGGCGCCGGAATGCTGCTTTTCCACGCCACGCATCATCATGCAGAAGTGGCGCGCCTCGCAGATCACGCCCACTCCCACCGGGTCCACCATCTCCTGAATGGTGCGCGCGACCTCCTGCGTCAGCCGCTCCTGGATCTGCAGGCGGCGCGCGAAGACGTCCACGATGCGCGGAATCTTGCTGAGCCCGATGACATGGGTCTTGGGGATGTATGCTACATGCACTTTCCCGAAGAACGGCAGCAGATGGTGCTCGCACATGCTGAAGAACTCGATATCCTTCACCACCACCATCTCGTCGTACTTCACCTCGAACAGCGCCCCGTTGACGAGTTTTCGGACATCCGTGCGGTATCCGCTCGTCAGGAACTTGAGCGCTTTATCGACGCGCTCCGGGGTGCGCAGCAGGCCGTCCCGCCGGGGATCTTCTCCCAGTTTCGCCAGCATCTGGCGAACCAGCGGAGCGAGATCCTGCTCTTCGGACTTCGGCTGCATCACTTTCACGACTGCTTTATTGGACTTCATCCGCTCTAATCTCAAAGATGTTCCGTTCCGTCTCGGCGATTCGTACCTTGTCCAGCCGGGGCCACTCGCCGGAAAAGGCGGCTCCCCAGTTGTGCTTCAGCCGCCGGCAAATCTCGGCGGCGAGGTTTTCCGAAGTGGGCACGGCGCGCTCGAACTCCGCCACCTCGGCGTTCAGGTTGCGATGATCGAACGGCTCCAGGACCTGCCGCAACACCAGGCGATCGAGTGCGGCGATATCCACCGCGGATCCCGTAGCCGCATCGATGGGCCCGATCGCGCTCACTTCCACTTCGTAGTTGTGACCGTGGCCGTATGGATTATTGCACTTGCCATACAATTTCCGGTTCGTTTCGTCATCCAGTTGCGGCGCATGCAGGCGATGGGAGGCCGCAAACCGATAGCGCCGCGTCACGCGGAACACGGCACTTCTCCAAAATAATCCACGAACAAATCAGGCGTTTCGTAGACCCGCACCGAGCGCAACCGGCGAGTTTCCCCAGCCAGCCGGGGCTCCAGCCGCTGCCAGATGTCGCGAGCGATGTTCTCGGCGGTCGGGATCACGCGGTCGAACGGGGGCACTTCGTAGTTCAGAAACCGGTGGTCGTACGGCCCCACGATTTCGCGGTTGAGGATTTCCTTCAACTCCTTGAGGTCGAGTACCATCCCGGTGACCGGATCGGGTTGGCCCTCGAGGCTCACCTCGACCACATAGTTGTGCCCGTGCCCATGGGGATTGGCCGCCGGGCCGAAGCGCCGCCGGTTCTCTTCGTCCGTCAGGGCAGCACTACGGCAGACATGCGATGCCGAGAATTCAACTTTCCGGGTAACGAGCATCGGTGCTTCTTCGACGCCGAAGGACGCGATGGAGATACAATTAATTATAGATTTTCGACATGGAACGCGTCAAAACCGACCGGCTTCTGCGAGTTGCCATTGGCGTCCTCGTGGTCGCTTTAGTTTATGTAATCTACGCCGCCATCCACGAACGGGTTGTCGTCGCGGGCGATACGGCGCCAGAGTTCAGCATCACGGCAGATAACGGCCACACGGTATCGGTGCCTTCTTTCGGGGGGAAACTCCTGGTCCTCAACTTTTGGGCGACCTGGTGTCCTCCCTGCGTCCAGGAGACTCCTTCGCTGAGCCAGTTCGCAGCCGATTATGCCCGGAAGGGCGTGGTCGTTCTGGCGGTCAGCGTGGACAAGGACCTGAAGGCGTACCAGGGCTTCCTACAAAAGTTTCATCCCGCCTTTCTCACGGCGCGCGACTTCCAGATCCACGAGGATTACGGGACCTACATGTACCCGGAGACCTACATCATCGACGCCAAAGGCAAGGTGGTGAAAAAGATCGCGGAGGGCGCCGACTGGAATGACCCGCAGGTGAGGCAGTACATCGATTCGCTGCTCTAGCACGCCCGCTCCCTTAGGGGCGCGGTTCTGTGGGCGGTTTTCGGCGACGGTGGAGGAATTTCTTCTGCACGTCGGGCCAGAACTCTGAAGTGAGGTTTCCCGTGACACTTCCAAGCAGGCTGGTGTCCAGGCGGCACACCATTACCTCGGCCCGGACGCTGGCGGAGGGGTAGTAGAGGTTGGACGCGGCAATCCCGGTCATCATCCCGAAGATACCGGCGAAGTTAAATGTCGGCCGGCCGTCGTCCTTCCGCGCGATGACAACGCGGCTGATGGAATAGAGGACGCGGGAACGCAAGGATGCCCCGGGGCCCTTCCGAAAGTAGCGGGGGTCCTCGTGGAACAGGTTGGCAAAGACGCCCGCGCTGAAGAAGTTCTGGGTGGCGAGATCCGCCCATGCCGCGCCGACGCGCCGGCCGTAGGCGGCTCCGCCCTCGCCGTATTTGGGTGTCTGGTTGCCTTCCTGGGAGAAAGCCGCGCCCATCGCAGCGTTCACCAGGTTGAACGGATCGACGGTCTCCTTTAAGGCTAGGGTCCACTTCTGGCCGTGGGTGAGCGGCGGGGCAACGCCTAGGGGGTCCGTAACCGTCTGATAATCCGGCATGACGCCCAGGATCCGCTGCTGGTTGAAGGGCCCGGGAGCGGGCAGGGCGGGGAGAGGTGCCGGGGCGATCGCCAAGGGAGCAGCGGCATCCGGGGAGTCCTGCGAAACGGCGGGTGCGACTGCCAGAAGACACAACCAGGCGATCCGCCAAAGCGCCCGGAACTCACACCGCAGGATCACTGGCTCTCTAGGCGCGGGCCGACGCGCGGGAGTTACGGATAAACCCGGAATGACTCTAAATGGCTACTTCAATCCGAAGTAGTGTAATCTTTTGTCCGGTTTTGCCGATGGGAATAATGATGACAGTCGAGGATCTGATCGAGCGCGAAAGGATGCTCAACCGTTTTAACCGCCTGATCGGCGAGCTATTGCGCGGTTCGATGGTCCGGAACACATTTCACCCCTGGGAGATCGAGCTTCTGGTCGACATCGAGGCATGCGCCATCGACCTGAAGCGAAAGAGCGAAACGCTGCGACGTTACCAGAGAGCGGTGGGAAAGCAACTGGAATGCGGGCCAGGGCCCCCCATGAAGCTCTCGGATTATCTTCAGATGCGCAACACGCGGCGATCTTCGATCGCGTAGGCGCCGCGCAGGACGAGACCGATGGCCTCGGAGTAGATCCTGTGCTCCTGCTGGAGGATGCGGGCGGAAAGCGTCTCCACCGTATCATCGTCCCGGACTTCGACGGCGGCCTGCAGGATGATGGGGCCCGAATCGAGGTTCTCGTCCACAAAGTGGACGGTGCATCCGGTAATCTTCACGCCGTGCTCGAGCGCCTGGTGCTGCGCATCGAGTCCCGGAAATGCCGGCAGCAGAGAGGGGTGGATGTTGAGGATCCGCTGCGGGAACCGGCGAATGAACGACGCGCTCAGGAGGCGCATGAAACCCGCCAGGCAGACCAGGTCCACCTGGTTCTTGGTCAGTTCCTCGACGAGCATCCGGTCGTAGACCTCGCGGTCGTAGCCCTTGGAAGGAATCGAGATGGCGTTCAGTCCCCGCCGGCGGGCCGCCTCCAACCCGGGCGCTTCCGGGCGGTTGGAAATGACCACTGCGATTTCGGCCGGAAGGTCGCCGGCGGCGACGTGGTCGGCGATCGCCTCGAAGTTCGAGCCGCGTCCGGAAATCAGGATTCCCAGGCGGTTCATCGATACTCCACACGAGGCCGCCCGCGCTTGTGCGCGATGACGTGCCCGATGCGGAACGGCGCCTCGCCCTGCCGCCGCAACAACGCTTCGGCTTTCACCGCGCCGCGCGCCGGAACGGCGAAGATCATTCCAGCCCCGAGGTTGAACGTGCGGCGGTAGTCATCGAGCGGGATGTTGCCGATACGGCGCAGGACCTCGAACACCGGCGGGATGGTCCAGGATTTCGTATCGATGGCGGCCGCCAGGCCCTTCGGCAGCATGCGCGGCGTGTTATCCGTGATGCCGCCCCCGGTTATGTGCGCCGCGCCGCGGAGCAGGCTCGCTTTCGCCAGGGCGCGCAGCGGCTTGAGATAGCTGCGGTGCACGGCCATCAGAGCCTCGCCCACGGTGACGCCCACTTCGGGAAGCAGGGTGCGGGGGCCGTAACCCGCGATATCGAAGAGCAGTTTGCGCGCCAGCGAATAGCCGTTGGTATGGAGCCCGGTGGAAGGCAGCGCCACCAGCGCATCACCTTCGCGGATGTCTTTTCCGGTGAGCAGGGCGGTGCGTTCGGCCGCGCCGACAATGAAGCCCGCCAGGTCGTACTCGGCATCCGTGTACAATCCGGGCATCTCGGCCGTCTCGCCGCCGATCAATGCGCAACCGTTGGCACGGCAGCCGCGCGCGATCCCCGCGACCACCGAAGCTGCGACCTCGGCATCCAGTTTGCCCACCGCGAAGTAATCGAGAAAGAAGAGTGGCACGGCTCCCTGGACCGCGATATCATTGACGCAATGGTTGACCAGATCCTCACCTACCGTATCGTGGCGGCCGGTGAGGAAGGCGACCTTGAGCTTGGTGCCTACGCCGTCCGCCGAGCTGACTAACACGGGATGGCGAAACCCGGACAGCCGGTAAGCCGCCCCGAACGAGCCGATATCAGTCAGAACACCCCGCGTGAACGTGGTGCGCGCGGATTTTTTGATGAAAGATACGGCCCGGTCGGCCTCGTCGATATCGACACCCGCGTCGCGGTATCGAACCTGGTTTTCAGTAGGCAAATTTCAGTATAAGTCCCCGCCCGGACGCCGATGGGACGTGTAACCAACCCGCCCTTGCCGGCGCCCTACTTTCCATTCCGAATTCACAGAGGGAGCGGTATATAATACGCAATACTTTTATGAACAAGCTCGTTACATCGCTGGTATTCGTGTGCGCGTGCGGATTCGCCGAGGCCCCGCAGGCCGTGGCGATTCACAACGCGAGGATTGTCACGGTCAGCGGCCCCGTCATCAGCAAGGGGACGGTGGTCCTGCGCAACGGATTGATTGAAGCGGTCGGAGAGAACGTGGCGGTGCCCGCCGACGCCTGGGTGGTGGAGGGCGAAGGGCTGACGGTTTATCCGGGCCTGATCGACGCGTTGAGCACGGTCGGGATTCCGGGCGCCGCCGCAACCAGCGCAGGAGGACGAGGCGGCCGCGGCCAGACCACGACGGCGCCGACAGCCGCCGCGCCTGCTTCGACGCCGGCGCGCGGTCCGGAAGATCGCCCGGCGACCACCAGTTGGGTCGTGGCGGCCGATGAACTGCAGACCAGCGACCGCCGCATCGAAGCCGTACGGAGCGCGGGCTTCACCACGGTAGCCGCGTTCCCGACCCGCGGGATCTTTGCCGGGCAAGGCTCGCTCATCGACCTGCTCTCCGACGAGAAGGCCGGCGATATGACCGTGGCGCCTTCGCTCGGCCAGTACATCACCATGAGCCGCGGCGGCGGGTTCGGAATGGGCGGCGGATTTCCCAGCGCCCTGATGGGAACCATCGCCTATATTCGCCAGATCTATCTCGATGCTGCCCACTACCAGTTGGTCAAAGAGGCGTATGCCAAGGATCCGCGCGGTATGGCGCGTCCGGAATACGACCGCGCGCTCGAAGGAGTGATCGAATCGAAGAGGATCCTGCTGCCGGCCAACCGCCTGGTGGAACTCGACCGCATGCTGCGCTTTGCCGCCGAGCTGAAGCAGCCGGCCATCATCTACGGCGGCCACGAGTGCTACCGGCCGGAAGCCGTGCCGCTCTTGAAGAAGTACGGAGACCCGCTGCTCATCAGCCTTCGCTGGCCTGAGAAGCCTCGCGACTCCGACCCCGACGCCGACGAAACGCTCCGCACGCTCGAAACGCGCGAGATGGCGCCCGCCGCTCCCGGGCTGCTCCAGAAGGCCGGGGTGAAGTTCGCGCTGTACTCGGACGGCCTCGAGCAGCCTCGCGACCTGCAGCGCGCCGTGAAGAAGGCGATCGACGCCGGACTGCCGCGTGAAGCCGCCGTTCGCGCGCTCACGCTCTCGGCCGCCGAGATTTACGGCGTGGCGGATCGCCTGGGTAGTATCGATGCCGGCAAGATCGGCAACCTGGTGGTGACCAAGGGCGACCTGTTCGATAACCAGACCAAAGTGGAAATGATCTTCGTCGACGGCAGGCAGTACAAACCCGTGGCGGAGCAGGCGGCCCCGGGCGGCCGCGGCATGATGACGAGCAATCCGGGGGTGAATCAATGAGAAAGTTGTTTGCGGCCGCACTCGTCGCGCTGGCGCCCCTGTGCGCCCAGACGATCGTGATCAAGAACGCCACCGTCATGACCGTTACCAAGGGGACGTTCAAGGGGACCGTGGTGGTCAAGGACGGCAAGATCGCGCAGGTGGGCGAACAGGTAATGGAGCCCGCGGGCGCCACCGTAATCGACGCCAGCAACGAGTACCTGATTCCGGGCATCATCGACTGCCACTCGCACATCGCGGTGGATGGCAGTGTGAACGAAGGCAGCGTGTCGGTATCGTCGATGGTCGACATCCGCGACGTGCTGAACCCGGAGGACATCGCGATTTACCGCGCCCTGGCAGGCGGAGTGACGACCGCCAACATTCTGCACGGCTCGGCCAACGCCATCGGGGGCTGCACCCTGCCCATCAAACTGCGCTGGGGCAAAGACGCCGAGGGGCTGGTTTTCCAGGGAGCGACGCCGGGCATCAAGTTCGCGCTGGGCGAGAACCCCAAGCGCGCCGGAAACCCGCAAGGCGGACGCGGCGCCGCGGGAACCACCGTGAACGCGCGCTATCCCGCCACCCGCATGGGCGTGGAGGACACGATCCGCGAGGCTTTCAACGAGGCCAAGGCGTACAAGGCGCAGTGGGACGCTTACGACGCCAAGGTGGCGCGCGGCGAGCACCCCATCCCTCCACGCAAGGATCTGAAGCTCGAGCCCCTGAAGGAGGTTCTGGAGGGCAAGCGCTACGTACACGCCCACTGCTATCGCGCCGACGAGATCCTGATGCTGCTGCGGGTTGCCGACGACTACGGCTTCAAGATCCGGACCCTACAGCACGTGCTTGAAGGCTACAAGGTGGCCAAGGAGATCGCGGCGCACGGGGCAGGAGCCTCCACATTCAGCGACTGGTGGTCGTATAAGGTCGAAGCGTTCGACGCCATTCCATATAACGCGGCGCTCATGGCGAAGCACGGCATCGTGGTCAGCCTGAACAGCGACGACGCTGAACTGATGCGCCACCTCAACAGCGAAGCAGGCAAGGCCATGAAGTACGGGGGTGTGAGCGCCAATGATGCCCTGGCCATGGTCACGCTGAACCCGGCCAAGCAACTCGGCATCGACAACCGGGTGGGATCGATCGAAGTGGGCAAGGACGCCGACCTGGTGATCTACGATAAGTTCCCCCTCTCCGATTTCGCCAAGGTACAGAAAGTGCTGATCGACGGAACGGTGTATTTCGACCGCGACAAGGAAGTCAGCGGGCGCGCAGCGAAGCAGGCCGAAAAGCAGAAGCTGATCGAGATGGAACGGCAGAGCCAGCCGCGGCAGGGTACGCCCACCAGGAGGCAGGGAGCATGAAACGACTCGGAGTCTTTTTCCTCGGCGCCGCCGCGGCGTGGGCTGCCTCGGGTGAGGCCATCCTCATCCGCGACGCGGACGTATATCCGGTGACCACCGCGCCGGTCAAGAATGTCTCGGTGCTGATCCGGGACGGCAAGATCGCCGAGATCGGCCCTAAGATCGCCGTGCCGAAAGGGGCGCGGGTAGTAGAAGCCAAAGGCCTGCGTGTTTACCCGGGTATTATCGATTCCGGCACGGAGCTGGGGCTCTCGGAAGTCCCTGCCGAGCGGGTGACGGTGGACACGGGCGAGTTGGGCGAGTTCATGCCGCAGCTTCGCGCGCTGGTCGCGGTCAATCCGGATAGCGAGCACTTCGGCGTGGTTCGCGTGAATGGCATCACCAGCGCCATGACGTTCCCGTCTTCGGGCGGAGGCGGTGGGGGACGCTTCGGGGGAGGCGCGAGCCAGATGATTGCCGGCCAGGCCGCGCTGATCCACACCGACGGCTGGACCTGGGAGGAGATGGAGATCAACCGCTCGGCCGCGATGCACGTGATCTTCCCGAGCCTGGGCGGGCGCGGCGGACGCGGCGGCGCATTGCCCGACAGCGCTGTGCCCGAACTGTTCGGGAACGCCGGCTCCTCGGGGTACACCCAGCAGAAGCGCAATTACGAACAGCAGGTCGCCAAGCTCACGGAGTTTTTCGAAGATGCGCGGCGCTATCAGAAAGCGCGGGCGGCCAATGCGCCCGGATTCGAACGCGACCTGAAGTACGAGGCGATGATCCCGGTGCTGGAACGGAAGATGCCGGTGGCGGTCTCGGTCAGCCGCGCGTCTTGCATTCATGACGCCATTGCATTCGCGGAAAAAGAGCATATCCGGATGGTCCTGCTGCAGCCGCGAGAACTTCTGAAGGTTGCGGCCGAGGTCAAGGCCAACAACATCCCCGTAATTCTGGGCCGGGTGCTGGCGCTGCCGGAACACGAAGACGACCCGTACGACGAAGCCTTCACTCTACCCGGGCAAGCGTACAAGGCGGGCGTGAAGTTCGCATTCGGCACCTTCACCAACGAATTCGTGCGCGACATCCCGTACCAGGCGGCGACGGCCGTTGCGTTCGGGCTGCCCTACGATGAAGCCCTCAAGGCGATCACCATCAATGCGGCGGAAATCTGGGGGGCTGCCGACCAGATCGGGTCGGTCGAGAAGGGTAAGATCGCCGACCTCATGGTGACCGACGGCGACCCGCTGGAGATCCAGACACAGGTCAGGCATCTCTACATTCGGGGCAACGAGATTCCGCTGACCAACAAGCAGACCCGGCTCTACGAAAAGTACTCGAGCCGGCCATAGACATCTCGTGAGCCGTGTGCTTTTCCGCGGCTCACGTCACTATTTTCGGCTTAATTACGATCACGCCTAGCGGTTTCATCATCTCCGTCAGCTCTTGAAACATGGCTTGGTCGGTATAAGTCCCCACGATGGCACCTCCAGAACCGGCGAAGTTGGAGGTCGCCCCCGCCCGGCGTGCGGCTTGTATCATTTCCAGGTTGCCCCGGTCGATCTGGTAAATACGCGCGCGCAGGTCGAAATTGGCATCGACCAGCTGGCCAAGCCTCCCATAATTGCGGTCGAGCAGGCAGCGGCGGCCTTCTTCCGCGTAACCCGCCCAGGTTTGCATGGCCTCGATTACTTCCGGGTCGCCGCGCCGCCAGCGTTCCCGCAGGTTACTGTGAAACACCTCGGTTCCCTCGCTCAACGAGGTCCGGCAAGCGACATAAACATTGGGCAGCAGCGCGGGGTCGAGGCGCTCATATTCTCCATATCCACGGGTCTCCATCAGGCGGCGGGCGAAGTCCATATAGACCAGACCGTGGTAAGCCTGAACGACCCGGTCCTGCAGTCCCGCGGGGACGTTCAGTTCCCTGGTTTCGGTTTCCAGCACGAGGTTAGCCTGCACGGGAAGCGGGATGTCCAGACCGTAGTATTGACTGAGCGCCCGTAAAGACGCCGTAATAATCGCACTCGACCCGCCCAGACCCAAGCGCTGCGGGATGTTGGATTCGTATTCGAGCGTAAAATTGCGATTTTCCAGCTCGATGCCGCGCTCCGCGCAGTAATCCATCAGGCGCACGATCAAGGCCTGAATGATGCGAATGCCGCCATAATAGCCGCGCCACCGCGTAGTGTGGTACAAGTCATCGAGGTTTTCAAAGACGGGCAGGTCCGCCTTGGACGGCTTGATCTCCAGCCGCCCGCTGGGATAGAGCAGGACACGGGCCCGGAAGTTGGACATCGCAAACGATAAGGTCTTGCCGAAGTATCCATCACTCGGATTTCCCAGGAACCCGGCTCGGGCGTAGCCGTAGGTTTCGATCATCGCCGGCTCCGCTCGGTCGAGTCGATGAGAATGGTCACCGGACCGTCATTCACCAGATGCACATCCATGTGCGCCTGAAACACTCCGGTTTGCACCGGAACTGGCCCTCTCCTCAGGAGTTCCACGAAGTAATTATAAAGAGCTTCGGCCTGCTGCGGAGGAGCGGCCTGGTCGAAGCTCGGACGGCGTCCCCGGCGGCAGTCCCCATAAAGAGTAAATTGGGACACAATCAGCAGTCCGCCTCCGGCCTCGTGGATATTGCGATTCATCCTGCCTTGTGCATCGGGGAAGATTCTCAGCCCCAGAATCTTGTCGCACAGATACTCAGCGTCGCCCCCGGTATCATCCTTTGATATGCCCAGGAATACAAGCAATCCGGTAGCGATCGCTCCGGAGGTAAGGTCATTCACTTCGACCCGGGCTTCCTTTACACGCTGAAGCACTATTTTCATGATAAGCACTTAAGGAACTCCCTTATCTTGACACAGCATATGTTATAGTGTGCAAAGGGTGAAACATGGCACGAAGCAAAGCTGAGGATCTGACAACTCTCCAGATGGCCCTGGTAGGTTATCAATTCGAGAAGCAGAAGATCGAAGACAAGATTCGCGAACTTCAGGCGCAACTGAAGGGTAAGCGGCCGACATCGCCATCGGCGGCAGCGGACAAGAAGGCCCCTAAGGTCAAACGCGTTCTGAGCCCGGCAGCGCGCAGACGGATTGCAGCCGCGCAGAAGAAACGCTGGGCGGAACACCGCAAACGCGCCGCGCAGGCCGCGAAAGCGGAGTAGCTCGGGAAGGTCCAACCACGCTGACCCGGAGTTTCCGGTCTCTCGGGCGATACGTGTTTTTGTATACGGTCATCGCGCGCTCATGATAGTCGGAACGGGTATCGATCTTGCGGAGGTACCGCGAATCAGGGCTTCCATCGAACGATTCGGCGTGAAGTTCATCCAACGCATCTATACTCCCCTGGAAATTGCTTACGTCGAGCGGAAGGCGAACCGGTACGAGCGTTATGCGGCCCGCTTTGCGGCAAAAGAGGCGGGCATGAAGGCGATCGGCACGGGCTGGCGCCGCGGAGTCAGGTGGCAGGATTTCGAAGTGGCAAACTTACCTTCGGGGAAGCCCACCCTGCGGTTTCACGGCGTAGCGGCGGAGGTTGCGCGGAAACTGGGAGTCCGCAACGTATCTCTGTCACTGACCCACACCGCCGAAACCGGTATGGCGCACGTAATCCTGGAAGATTGAGCGGCCGGCAAACTATGTCAGGTCGAGCCCGGCCAACTGGCCTGTCGAGTCGCCGAAGTGCTCCATCCGAAGTCCCATACGGTCCATCATGCTGAGGAACAGGTTGCACATCGGGGTTTCCCGGCGGTAGACGATACGGCGGCCGGTCTTGATGGTGCCGTTCGCACGCCCGGCGATCAGCGTGGGCAAGTCTTCGTGCAGGTGGCGATTGCCATCCGAGAGACCGGCCCCGTATACCACCATCATATGATCGAGCAGCGAGCCGTCGCCTTCCTTGGTGGCCTTGAGCTTCTCGACCCATCCGGCGAACTGCTTCATGTGGTAAGTGTTGATCTCCGACACCTTCTCCATGAGCGGTGCCTGGTTCCGATGATGTGTGAGCGGGTGGTGGCCGTCCGAAATACCGATTTCGCGGTACGCGCGGGAGGTGCCCTCATGCGTCACCAGGAAAGTTAGCACGCGGGTCAAGTCGGCCTGGAACGCGATGGTCATCATGTCGGTCATCAGCTTGAAGTGCTCGGCAAAATCGGCCGGGATGCCATAAGGCTTATCCATGTGAGGGTCGATCTGCGCGTTATCCTTCTCGGCTTTTTCCAGTTGACGCTCCACCTCGCGAATAGACGAAAGATACTCGTCGAGTTTCCGTTTGTCCGTGGGGCCGAGTCCGGTTTCGAGTTTCCTGGTATCTTCGGTGACAAAATCGAGAATGCTCCGGCGGAACATCGCCTGGCGGGCCCGGGCTTCGGGAGTCATCGGCACGCCGTCGCCGAACAGCCGCTCGAATAAGGCCCTGGGATCGAGGACCGGGGGCAGCGGCTGGGTAGCGCTCCGCCATGCCAGGTTATTGGTGTAGGCGCATGAGTAGCCGGAATCACAATCGCCCGACTGGCGCGCGTCTTCCAGGCCGAGTTCGAGGGAAGGAAATCGCGTCTGGCGGCCCACTTCGCGCGCCACCAACTGGTCCATTGAAACGCTGGCGCGGATGTCCGTAGTGCTCTTTTTTACCTGAACGCCGGTAAGGTACGATCCGCAGCAGCGGCCGTGATCGCCCGCGCCGTCGAGCAGCGCGCGCCCGCTGTTGTGGGTCAGGTTACCGAGCATCAGGACATCGTCCTTATAAGGCTCGAGCGACTTGAGGACGCGGGGCAGTTCCCCCAATTTGCCTTCGTACTCCGGATTCCAGTCGCGCATCATGATGCCGTTCGGCACATACACGAAGGCCATGCGCAGCGGCGGCTTGCCTGCCGCCGCCCGGGCGAACGCGGGCACCATGGCATCGAGGAACGGCAGCGCAATGGCTGTTCCCATTCCGCGGAGAAACGAGCGTCGTGGCAGTGCCTTCGGAATCATCATCTCTTTGCGATCTCTTTCGGTTTACCCTGGTTTTGACTGGAGGTCGCCTCACCTCTCCGCGACTGGAAAGGAAGGCTGTGCACTACCTCGTAAATCAGCGACTGGAAGGGGTAGTTCGACTGGGCCCAGTGCGTGGTGATCTCGTCGACCGTACGCCGATCGTAGCTTCCCAGGCCCCTGCCGAGCGAGTAAGTCAGCATCTTCTCGACCATGCACCGTGCGAATTCGGGGAGCTGGCTTTCCAGCAGCGAGCGCATTTGGCCCGGGGTGGCAAATGTCTTGCCGTTCGGCAGTGTACCGCTCGCATCCACGGGGAACTTACCGTCCATGGTCCGCCATTTGCCGATTCCGTCGTAATTTTCCAAACCAAAGCCCAGCGGGTCCATCTTGCTGTGGCAGGAGGCGCAGAGAGGATCCGCGCGGTGCTTTTCCATCTGCTGCCGCAGCGACATCGACGTCCCTACGGCCGCTTCGTCGAGCGGAGGCACATCCGGCGGCGGAGGAGGCGGCGGGGTGCCCAGAATATTCTGCAGGATGTACTTGCCGCGAAGGACCACCGAGGTTCGCGTGGGATAGCTCGAAACGGTGAGGACGCTGGCCTGCCCGAGGATCCCGCCCCGCTGGTCGGTGGCCAGATCCACTTTGCGGAATTCCGGTCCGGTTACGCCCGGGATGCCGTAGAACGTCGCCAGCCGCTCGTTCAGGAAGGTGTAGCGAGCGTCCAGAAAGTCGGATAGCGGACGGTTCTGGCGCAGAACGTAGTCGAAGAAGAGCCGTGTCTCCGAATACATGGCATCGCGCAGTTCCGGGCCCCACTCGGGAAATTTCTGCGGGTCGGGCTTGACCACGTTGAGATTGCGCAGCTCCAGCCACTGGCCCGCGAAGTTTTCGGCGATTGCCGAAGACCGCTCGTCGGCGAGCATGCGCTTGACCTGGGCGTCCAGAACGGCAGAATCGTGCAGTTTGCCGGATTCGGCGAGGTTCAACAGTTCGTCGTCCGGCATCGAACTCCACAGGAAGTAACTCAGGCGCGAAGCCAATTCTGCGTCGCTGATGCGATGGACCCTGGCCGGATCCGTCGGGAATGCATCGTGTTCAATGCGGAAAAGAAAGTTCGGCGATACCAGCATGGCTTCGATGGCCAGTTGGATCCCCTGCTCGGTAGTTTCCCCGTTGGCTTTCGCCAGCGAGACAAACTTCGTAAGCTCGGCCACCTCGGCGCGGGTTACCGGACGGCGGTACGCACGCCGCGCCAGGTTCGAGATGATCCTGTCGACACAGGCGGCGCCGGCTTGCGGATCGCAGATGAGGATCTTCTTCCGGCTGGCGCGTTCCACCTTGGCAGGGTACGGTCCCACGAAGGTGATGGAATCGAGATACTTGTTTTTCTTGCTGTTGTACAGCTCCTTCCCGGTCAGCCCCTTGACGAAATCATCGCCGATGAAGCCGGCGCGGAACTCGTGGTCCCCTTCACTCAGGAACAGACGCATGTGCTCTTCCGAGTACGGGTTGAAATAGACCAGATCCGAAGGCTTGGTTTCGGCGCTCTGGGTGTGGAGCAGCTTGCCGTCCACCCAGAAGCCCAGCGTCACCGGTTTCGCATCGGGCCCGCGCTCGCCGGGGAGGCCGAAGATGATGTCGTACTCCCCATCGAACGGGATATTGCCCACCGCCTCGATGGTGCTCGGATCCGGCCGGCGGATCTTCTTGTCTTTGGCCGCAAATTGAATCTGGAGAGGCTTCTTCGGCAGTGGGTCGGCACCCAGCGCCTTCGCCGAGATCTTCTGCGCCGCCGAGAGATACTTCTCCATCAGCACAGGAGACACAGTCAGCACATCGCCGATGTTGTCGAAGCCATTGCCCAGATCGTCGGTCGGAAAGCTCTTTTCGGCGTGGAACTCGACCGAGAGCAGATCGCGGATGGTGTTCGAGTATTCGGCGCGATTGAGGCGGCGTGCGGTCACGCGGCCGGGATCGGGCTTTACGTTCTTGTCCGCTAACTCGAACTGATGCTCGACGTACGCGATTGCCGCATCTAACTGCGGCGGCCGCGGAATGCCGCGCGGCGGCATCTCGCCGGCGCGGAGCTTGTCCAGAATGCGCTGCCAGTCGGCGCGGTCATCCTTGATCGACGCCGCCTTGGTGAAAGGCGCGATGACCAAGCCGCCCGAAGCGAGCTGTTGGTTGTGGCAGGGCGTACAGGTCTTGAGGAGAACCGGCTGGACGGTGTTTTCAAAGGAAGGAATCTCCGCGGCGAATAACAGCGGACCAGCGCAGCAAGCGCTTACGAGAATTCGGCTGAACAGCATCCCTTTTAAGGGATGTTACTGCAAATAAACGCCGATCACAACCGAGGGGTGTACGCCCGCAGCCTTATTCCTGTTTCTTCTTCTGCGACGGACGAAAGCGCTGTCGCGGAACCGGATGGGTGCTGGCGAGTTCGGTATACGCCTGGATCACGCGCTCTTTCTGGGCGGGGTCGGCGATCACGTAGCGGTGCCTGCCGGCGCCGGCGGTGAAATGCGTACGCCCGTCGTCGAGTACCGAGATGGTGCCTTCCGCGGATACCTGGAAGTAGGTCTCCTTGGGCCGAATCGCGTAGAGAACCGCGGCCATCGCCCACGATGGCGCATCGTAGGGCACCGGCTTTGCCGCCCGGTAGGCATCCACCACCGGGTGCGCCGGGGCCCACGCAAAATCCCGGTCCAGGCTGGACGCAGGAAACGGGAGCCCGTCACCCACCTCCGCACCGCAGGCCACGATGGGACTGGGCCACTCCGCCAGAATACGCCGCGCGGCCGGGATATCCGCCTTGATGCCCGATTCGGCGGGACCGTCCGGATACGAGCCGGCCCCCAGCACCAGGTATCGCACCTTCCTGGTGACCAGGTCCTTGGCATCGGGGAGATCGAGGACGCCCGCCAGGTCGGTTGCCGGGCCGGTGCAGATCACGATCGCGTTATCGTCGAACTGGGCGGACAGATTGTTGCGAATCAGAGCCACTGGGTCCGCGGTGTCGTTGAGTTTTTCGACCGAGCGCGGATACTGCGGCTTGCCTTCCGGAGTCTGGCGAGCCAGGGGCACCGTTAGCAGCGGCGTATCGGGAGCGGTCTTGGAAGCCAGCGCCAGGCCAATCGGTTGTGTGACCGAGAAAGGGCCCGGCTCGCCGGTATAAAAACGCACGAGTACATCGGCGAACTCCGCGGATTTCAGGCACGGGCGGCTGACGCTGACGCCGACTACCCGGTCTTCGCCTTTGCCCTGAAGCCCATAGAGCATGGCGAGCGCCAGGGCGTCATCGATCGTATTCCCCATGTCGGAATCGAAAACCACCCCGACGGGCGGCCTTCCCCCTCCGAATTGCATGATCGCTCGTTCCCTCCTCAGTGCCAGTATAGGCCTCGAAACGCGAACCAGTGAGGAAGCATCCAACAGAATAGAGAATCAAGCTGTGGCATTTCCTATCCGTTCCAAGAAATCGGAGCCTGAGGTGACGTGTGCGAATTGCGGCCATGCCGAGTCCGATCACGGCACCACCGGCACGCGACCCTGTCTGGCGGCGGTGGGCCAACTGGCCGACCGTGACTTTTGCCGGTGCGACGAATACCGGCCCAAAGGAGCCCGGGCGGCATAAGGTGGGCCCGGAGAAACCGGTTAACCGGATTCCCAACTCCCGGTTTTAGATCTACAATACGGCCAGGAGGCTAGTGATGACTCTGTTAGTTGTCCTGGTTTACCTTCTCGCCATCGGCATCCCGGTGTTTCTGCTTTATCGCTTCCGCTCGCAGGCATGGTACTGGCATGCTCTCGCAATCGCGGTGGCCCTGGCTCTCGGGTTCGTGCCCACGCCGCCCTCGTTGAAGAGCGCGGCATTCGACCTGGTCTTCGGCTCCGTGTTCATTCTCCTGATCATCTGGGGAGTTGGCGGACTGCTCGTCTTTCACCCCCACCGGGAAAGGCACGCGTAGCCGCGGCCTCGCGTTACAGTTGGGACAGTGGAGCTTTCGGAGTTCGACTACCAACTGCCAGAAGAACTGATCGCCCAGGAGCCGCTGCCCGATCGGGCGGCCTCCCGCATGCTTGTGGTGTATCGGGAGGGGGGCCGCTGGGAGGATCGCACATTTCGTGAATTGCCGCTGTTTCTCGGCCCGGGCGACTGTCTGGCGCTGAACGATTCGCGCGTCTTTCCCGCCCGCCTTTACGGCCACCGCGCGGGCGTGCGCTCTCTCCCCATCGGCAAAAGCAACCCCAAGCGGCACGAATATCTCAGCGGCGAGGTCGAAGTATTTCTGCTGCGCCCGGTCACAGCCGGCGGCCGCGAATGGGAGGCGCTCGTGAGGCCGGGGCGCAAGATGCGGTTGGGCGAGCGAATCCGCTTCGGAGACCGGCTGGAGGGGGAAATCATCGCGCGCGGAGAGTTCGGCGAACGCACGGTCCGCTTCTCGGGGGCGGACGATTTGTTTGCCGAGTTCGAAAAGATCGGGCACGTCCCGTTACCTCCCTACATCAAGCGCACCGACCAGCCTGCCGACCGGGAGCGCTACCAGACCGTCTTCGCCCGCGAGAGAGGATCGGTGGCCGCACCCACCGCGGGGCTGCACTTCACCGCCGAGGTATTGGATGCCTGCCGCGCGCGCGGCGCGGAGGTGGCGCGGGTCACGCTACACGTCGGGCTGGGGACCTTTCAGCCGCTGCATGCCGAACGCGTCGAAGACGGGCGGTTGCACGCCGAGCGCTACCGCATTACCGAGGAGAACGCCGCGCTGCTCCGCGCCGCCGGACGCGTCGTGGCGGTGGGCACCACCAGCGTGCGCACCATCGAATCCGCCTGGAGCACCGGAGAGATGAGCGGCGAAACCGATATCTTCATCTACCCGGGCTTCGAGTTCCGCCGTGTCGGCGCCGTGCTGACCAATTTTCACCTGCCGCGCACGAGCCTGCTGCTGCTGGTTTGCGCGTTCGCCGGCAAGGAACTGGCGCTCGCGGCCTACCACCACGCCGTGGAGCAACGCTACCGCTTCTACTCCTACGGCGACTGCATGCTGGTGGTTTAGGATTACCGGCTCGTCACCGCGCCTTCGGACGCGCTCGCTACCAGCTTGCAGTACTTCGCGAAGACGCCGTTCGCGTAGCGCGGCTCCCGGGGCTTCCACTCGGCGATCCGGCGCTTGAGCTCTTCAGCGGGGATATCGACCTGGAGCACGCCCTGGTTCGCATCCACGGTAATCGGGTCGCCTTCATGAACAGCGGCAATCGGGCCTCCGTTGAATGCCTCCGGAGCCACGTGCGCAATCATAAACCCGTGAGTCGCGCCGCTGAACCGGCCGTCGGTCACCAGCGCCACACTATCGGATAGGCCTGCGCCCACGATCGCGCCCGTAACACCCAGCATCTCGCGCATCCCCGGTCCGCCGCGCGGGCCTTCGTAACGAATGATCACGACATCCCCGGCGTTGATCTTGCCTTCCGTTACGGCCTGCATGGCGTCTTCTTCGCGCTCGAAGACGCGCGCCGGGCCATGATGCACCTTCTTCTCATGGCCGGCCAGTTTGATCACGCAGCCCTCCGGCGCCAGGTTGCCGCGCAGGATGGCGATGCCCCCACGCGGTTTGAGCGCCTTGCCAAGCGGGCGGATCACTTCCTGTCCGGGGGTCTCCCTGGCTTCGGCGGCCTCCTCGGCGAAGGTGCGGCCGGTGACCGTAAGGGTCGAGCCATCCACGTACTTGCCTTCGACCAGGCGCGCGGCAATCACCGGGATCCCGCCGGCCTTGTCCACATCTGCCGCCATAAAGCGGCCGGCGGGCTTCAGGTCCACAAACACCGGAGTGCGCGCCGAAATGGGCTCGAAGTCGTCGATCGTGAGCGGCACCTCGGCCTCCCGCGCCATGGCCAGCAGGTGCAGCACGGCGTTCGTGGAACCGGCGGTCGCCGCCACACCGGCGATGGCATTCTCGAAAGCCGGGCGTGTGCAGATGTCGCGCGGGCGCAGGTTTTTGCGCACGGCGTCCATGATGACCTGCCCGCAGCGGTAGGCAACGGCGTCCTTGCGCGGATCCACCTGGGGCACGGCGGCGGTTCCCATGGGTGCGAGGCCGATCAACTCCATCACGGTGGCCATGGTATTGGCGGTGAACTGGCCGCCGCAGGCGCCCGCGCCGGGGCAGGCATGATCTTCGATATCGCGCAGTTCGGCGTCGTCGATGCGGCCGCGCGCGTGTGCGCCCACGGCCTCGAACACGTCCTGAATCGTGATGTCGTGGCCGTTGTGGCGGCCCGGCATGATGGTGCCGCCGTACAGGATCACGCCCGGCACGTTGAGGCGCAGCAGGGCCATGGCTGCCCCGGGGATGGTCTTGTCGCAGGCCACCAGGGCTACCACGCCGTCGAACATGTGGCCGCGCACCAGCAGTTCGATGGAATCGGCGATTACTTCGCGGCTCACCAGCGAGGTCTTCATCCCTTCGGTGCCCATGGTCACACCGTCGGAGATCGCGATCGTGTTGAACTCCATCGGGGTGCCGCCCGCCGCGCGGATCCCTTCCTTCACCTTCACCGCGAGCTCCCGCAGGTTGTAGTTGCAGGGCATGGTCTCGATCCAGGTGTTGGCTACCCCGATAATCGGCTTAGCCAGGTCCTCGTCGGTGAAGCCGATGCCTTTGAGCATGGCGCGGGCCGGGGCGCGATCCCGCCCCTGGGTGATCGTATAGCTCTGGAGTTTCATGAAATTACCAGTTTACCCGAGCGATCGGGCACCGCGGGGATCGGGAGTGCTGCGGCTTCGTCTACGGGCGGAACGATTGGCGCACGGATGATGGCGCGTGATCCAGCACCAGGCGCGCGGCAGGCAAGGAGCGGGCGGCGTATTGCAGGTGCGGAAGCGCCTCGTTCCAACGCCTTGCACCGGCCAGCAAGGCGCCGGCCAGATACTGGGCTTTGGCCGATGAAGGATCGAGCTCGGCTCCGCGCAAAGCAGACTCGAGCGCCTCCGGGAAGCGGTGCACGGCCCACTGGGCCAGAGCCAGGTTACACAGATCCACCGAGTTCGGCCCGGCGAACTGGATAGCCCGGTTCGCATCGACGATGGCCTCGTCAAATCGGCGCAACCGGACGTGCTGGACCGTCAGGTTGGTCCACGCGTCGGCGTAGTCCGGGGAAATCCGCAGCGCCTCTTCCAGTTTTCTCGCTGCTTTCTCGTATTCGCCCGACTCTGATAGCTTCTGGGCGGTAACGACTGCCTTGAGTGCTCCAGATGAGGCCAAACTATCCAATTGCACGACGAAACCATGAAAGAAAGACGCCGATTGCTTTTGGATCTCGCCCCTGTATTCCGGTACGACGTTCGGCTGGGCAAGCCCGGGCCGGATTGCCGCAAGGGCGCACACGATACACGCGTAGAACCGCCAATTGTAAGGTTTCACACCTATCCTCCTGACATTTTTGTTTTTTCGGCGGGGAAGATCGGACGGGGAAGGAAGTAATCCGCTCGAACCGGGCGGCCACTACACTACATCATCCAGAGTACGAAGCCCTTGGTTCCGGGAGCAAATCGAAACTTTTTATTCGAGCCATACCCCGTTGCGAGTTAGGGTCGCGATAAAAACTTTCGATTGGTGAGTACGATTGCGTTCAGGATATGCTTAAAGGTGACAAGGTCCACAGCGCGCGTGGACGCCCTCCTTCTCTTCGGCGAGAAGATCCCACCTGCGAACGGAAGGAATAACAATGGCTTCGATTCTCTTACTCGGTCTGGATCGCGACCTGGCAGAAGACCTGGCCTGCATTCTCAGACAGATGCATCACATGGTGCGCATCACCGACTCACTCGCGGTTGCGATCCGCCAGTCCGGCACTCAGGTCCTGTTTGCCGGAGGGGACCGCGACGATTACCGCGAAACCATCCGTTTACTGGTGGAGAAGCGGCCGGCAGCGGCTGTGGTCGTAGTGAACCGATTGCCGGAAAACGTGCGGTGGCTGGACGCGCTGGAACTGGGCGCGGCCGATTACTGCGGCGCGCCGTTCGAACCCGTACAGATCCGCTGGCTGCTCGACGGAGTCCTGCGAGACCTGGAGATCCGAAAGCGGGCGGCGTAGCCACTTGCCTGGCCCCGGTGCGTGACTTCCGCGGCCTCCGGCTTGGAACATCTTGACTTGACGCCGGTGCGAAGACGGCATATTCTTCTCCTATAGCTGGCTATAGGTAGAGGGATGCGCAAGCACGCTAACGATCGTCTACAGGGTACGCTGGACCTGCTCGTACTGAAGACCCTGGCTTCGCAAGGCCGGATGCACGGCTACGCCATTACTCTCCGGGTCGAACAGATTTCCGATAACGTTCTCCGTCTGGAAGAAGGTTCTCTCTATCCCGCTCTCCACCGGATGACGCAGTCGGGCTGGCTTCGAGCCGAGTGGGGCGCTTCAGAAAGCAACCGACGCGCGCGCTATTACTCGATCACTCCATCCGGACGCAAGCAACTGGCTGCGGAGGAGCAGAACTGGGCGCAGTTGACGGACGCCGTGGCACGCGTGCTGCGTTTCGCCTGAAGGATGCTGCGATGAGCTGGTTCAATCGACTCTGGAATCTGTTGCACCGCGACGAGCTGGGCAGGGACCTCGACGAGGAACTGCGGTTTCACATCGACTCGCGTACCCGTGACAACCTCGCAGCAGGCATGACTGCGGAAGCAGCCCGGCAGGATGCCAGACGCCGCTTCGGCAATTGGACCCTGGCGAAGGAAAGGGCGCTCGAGATGAACATCATCGGCTCGATCGAGGTTATCGGCCAGGACGTCCGTTATGCGCTCCGCAGTTTGCGCAGGTCTCCCGGATTTGCCGCCGTGGCCATTCTCGCAATGGCACTCGGCATCGGGGCCAATACCGCAGTGTTCACGGTCGTGAACGGCGTGCTCTTGCGCCCCCTTCCTTTTCCCCAACCAGGGCGGCTGTTCCTGGTCTCCTACAAGCAGCAGGTTGGTCCTTTTGCAAGCGGGCCGGGTCTTTCGGACCGGGACTACCTGGAATTCCAGAGACAGACCCGTGCCTTTGACCGTGTCGCCACGTTTGGCCAGGAATCCGTAACCCTCACCGGCGCTGGCGATGCCGTCCGTGTACCGGCGGCGATGGTCACAGCGAGTTTCTTTCCGGCTCTGCGCGTCAACCCAGCCAAGGGCCGAGCATTCCAGCCCCAGGAAGAACGTCCGGGGGGCGGAGCTGTCGCTCTCCTCAGTGAGGAGCTTTGGCGTAGCCGTTTTGGCGCCGATCCGAATATCCTGGGGAAGACGATCACGTTAGACGGAGTCGAGCATAGCGTGATCGGTGTCATGCCGGCCGGGTTCGCATTTCCAGGCGGCACGGCGCTGTGGCTGCCCCTTGCCGTTGGAGCCGACCCGGGAAACTCGTATTTCCGGCCTGCTTTCGGCCGGTTGCGGCCGTCTGTTTCTCAACAGCAGGCGCAGGCGGAACTGCAGGCCTTTGTCTCACATTTGCCGGCCGCCTCCGGCGCACGCAGGAATGACAGGATCGCGGAGATCCTCCCGCTCAAAGACCTACTCGTCGGCGGGATCCGCAAATCGCTGCTCGTCTTCATGGGAGCAGTCGCCTTCGTTCTGCTGATCGCATGCGCCAACGTGGCTAATCTGCTGCTCATGAGGGGATCCTTGCGCAGGCAGGAGATGGCGGTACGCACCGCGCTGGGCGCGCACCGGGGACGGCTGATTCGCCAGTTGCTGACCGAGAGCGCCGTGATATCGGCCGGGGGTGCGGCCGCGGGAATATTGTTGGCGATTCTTGGGGTCCGCGCTCTGCTTGCCCTCGTGCCGGCCGGAAGGGTTCCGCGCGTCGAAGAGATCCACATGGATGGCCGCGTTCTGGCGTTCGCTCTCGGACTCGCGGCATTCACCGGAATTCTGTTTGGACTGCTGCCCGCCTTTCAGGCGACTGGACGGGAGTTGCGCGCCGGCCTGCGTCAAGCCGGACGCTCTATCACGGGCCGGCGGGAGCGATTGCGAGGTTTGCTGGTAGTTTCTGAGGTTGCCCTGGCGCTCGTGTTGCTCACCGGCGCCGGCTTAATGCTCAAGAGCTTTCTGCGGATGCGCGAGGTGAATCCCGGTTTCCGCCCGGAGAACATCCTGACCATGACGGTCGACCTGCCGGAATCCATCTATAGGACCGCGCCCGCCATTCAGGCATTTCACGCGCGCATACTGGAAGACCTCTCGAATCTGCCCGGCGTATCATCGGCGGCCGCGGTGGACTGGCTCCCTTTCGCCGGCGCATTGATTCAGGGAAACTTCCACCTCCATGACGGGAGCCGTATGCCCCGTGGCTACGTGGTGGATAAGCCCGCGGTGAGTCCGGAGTACTTCCGCGTGATGGGAATTCGACTATTGAGAGGCAGGTACTTTAGGGCGGAGGACATCGCCAGCGCTCCGCACGTCGCGATCGTCAGCGAGAGCGTGTCGCGAACTTTCTGGCCCAGCGCTGATTCTCTCGGAAAGCGCATTACTTTGGAGGACCAGCCAAGGCCGGAAGATTGGCTTACGATCGTCGGGGTAGTGGGAGATGTAAGACAAGAGAGCCTGACGGAGAAGGCACATCCAGCCATCTATCGGCCTTACCTGCAGGTGAGGTTCCCATTCTTTCTCAGACACATGACCTTCGCTGTACGCACCAACGCCAATCCGCAGAGCGTGGCGGCCGCCATGCGCGGCGTTCTGCAGGAAGTGGACAGCAGCCAGCCGGTGCCATCCATCACCGCCATGACGGATCTGGTGGCTGCGACGACCGCCGAACTCTGGTTCCAGGCCCGCCTGATTTCCATCTTCTCGATGCTGGCGCTCTTTCTGTCGGCAATCGGTATCTACGGGGTTCTGGCCTGCGCGGTGGGGGAACGTACACGCGAGATTGGAATTCGCATGGCCTTAGGCGCCGAGAAAAGCGATATCACTCGCATGGTATTGCAGCGCAGCCTCCTGCTAGTGACGGTCGGTGCGGCTCTGGGCTTAGCAGGTGCTCTGGCCGTGACTCGGGTACTTGCCAGGTTCTTATTCGATGTGAAGCCCACCGATCCGGCCACGTATGCCGCGGTGGCCGGCCTGCTTTTGGCGGTCGCGATGCTCGCCAGCGTGATTCCTGCGCGGCGCGCGGCCAAGGTCGACCCCCTGGCGTCGTTGAAGTGGGAGTAGCGCCTATACCCTCGACGCCACCTGATGACTCAAATCGCCGCCACCTTGTGGTCTGAGCCGCACAGCGGCATCGAGCGAACACGCCGGCCGGTCGCATCGAAAATCGCGTTGCCGATTGCCGGTGCGATCCCCACGATTGGCGTCTCTCCCGCGCCTGCAGATACAAGGTCCTTACGGTCGAGCAGCACGCTTTCAATGACCGGCATATCCTTGAACCGCGGAACCCGGTAGCGCGAAAGCCGCGGGTTGAGGATGCGGTTGTCGGCGAACTCCACCTGTTCGAACAGAGCGCCGCCAATTCCCATCGCGATCGCGCCTTCCACCTGGTTGTGCAGGTGCTCGGGATTCACTACGGCGCCGCACTCGAAGGCCTCCACCACGCGCAGCACCTTGACCACGCCGCCGGTGACGCTGATCTCGGCACACGTCGCCACGTAACCGCCTTTTTCGAAGCCGGCGGCGATGCCGAAGCCATGTCCCTCGGCCTTCTTCCGGTTCTTCCAGTCGAACTTTCCCGCCGCCGCGAGGATCACGTTGCGGAGCCGCTCGTTCCGGGCGTTCTTCAACCGGAATTCGAGCGGATCCATGTGGATCGAGTGCGCCAGCTCGTCCATGTAGGACTCGCGGGCGAAGTGGTTCGCAGTCGCCGCCAGGCCGCGGTAGGAACCCTGCTTCAAGGGCGTCGTCGCCGGATAGAAGTGTTCCTGCGGGTTCGGAATCTCGTAGGGCGATTGCAGTCCCGAAGGGCCCGAATTGTAGTTGTGGAACTCCCAGGAGGTGATGGTTCCGTCGGGACCGGCCTTACCACCGACATCGATCACGCCACCCGGCCGGAAATACGCCCAGGTCATCTCCTCTTCGCGCGTCCAGTTGCGCTTGACGGGTTTGCCGGCGGCCTTCGCCAGGCGCGCGGCTTCCAGCGCGGCATCGCCGCTGTGCTTGCCGCCATAGCCCGAACCGGTATCCGGCATAAAAACGTGTACACTCTCCTCGGCAATCCCGAAGTGACTGGAGAGCTCGCTACGCACGCCGAAGGGCCGCTGGGTGCCGGTCCAAACCGTCAATCCGTTGCCATTCCACTCGGCTACGGCGGCGCGCGGCTCGAGCGGGGTGTGAGCGATGTAGGCAATGGTGTAGGAGGTCAGCTCGCCCTTGGGTGCGGGCGCTTCCTTCGCGGTCCTGCGGAAATACTCGTACACGTCCCGGCTGGAAGCCTCCGCCTGCAACTCTTTCCAGTGCGCCTCGAGGGCGGCGAGCGCGCGGCCGGCGGTGGACGGATCGGGCGCCACGACGCCCACAAAATCGCCCTCGCGCACTACTTTCACGCCCGGCAGCGCTTCCGCCTTCGATGCAACCAGCGATTCGAGCGTGGCGCCGTATGAAGGCGGATACAGCACCTTGCCATACAGCATTCCCGGGCGGCGGACGTCGTAAGCGTACCGGTGCGCGCCGGTGACGATTTCGCGACCGTTGACCTTGGGCACGGATGTCCCGGCGACTTTCCAGTCCGGCGCCGGCGTGAGCGCCGCGCTGGTGGGAATTGTACGGCTCAGTTTCTGGCCTTGCGTCAGGTCGCCGAATCCAGCGCTGCGATCTCCCGCCCGGACTTTGCCGTCAGCGACCGTGATGGAAGACCGTTCTACCATCCACTTCTGCGAAGCCAGGTCGATCAGCATCTCGCGAGCCGTCGCGGCCGCCTTGCGGATCTGCGGCCACATGCGCGGGGTGGTCTGGCTTCCGAACGTGCCCATATCGAAGGGCGTGAGGGCGGTGTCGCCCATCACCATGCGGATCGATGAGACCGGCGCGTGCAGCTCTTCCGCCGCCGCCTGAGTAAGCGACGTCCGGGAGTTCTGCCCTACTTCGACCTTGCCCGTGTAGACAGTGACGATTCCGGTTTCGCCGATGTGCAGCCATGCGCTCAAGGTCGTGGGCATCGGTTCCCTGGTGCCGCGGCGACGGCCGCCGCCGGATTCCTGGGCATCCGAATCGTCCACCAGCAGCACCACGATGCCGCCGCCAAGGACCGCAAAGAAATCACGGCGCCTCATGCCCGGCCTCCTTTCTTCGCAGCCGTCTGAATCGCGGCTATGATGCGCGAGTAAGTCCCGCACCGGCAGATATGGCCATTCATGCCGGTTACTATCTCCGCTTCGGTGGGATGCGCATTGCGCTGAAGCAATCCCACGGCGCCCAGGATCATGCCGGGCGTGCACCACCCGCACTGCAGTGCGTCGGCCTCGAGGAAGGCTTCCTGCACGGGGTGCAGCCTGCCTTCCGGCGCCAGCCCTTCGATGGTGACGATATGCTTGCCGGCCGCGGCACCGACTTTGGTAATGCACGAGCGCGTCGCGACCCCGTCGATCAGAACGGTGCACGCCGCGCATTGGCCCTCGCCGCAGCCGTATTTCGTTCCGGTGAGGTCGAGATCGTCGCGGAGCACGCTGAGAAGCGTTCGGTCGGGGTCGGCGTCGATGCGCCGCCTCGACCCGTTGACTTCGAGTTCGGTGATCCTGGCCATAACGCCTTTCATTGTAAGGCCCCCACCAGTTGTGAGGGGAGACCTGTTCGATGTGTGCGAATTCGTCCGGCAACCTGGATGAACGAGCCCTAATATTAAGTTCGCTTCAGACAGCGCAACTGAATTTCACCTCGTCGCGTTCCAATAGTAGGAGGTAGGGATGAAGAAAACACTATTGGCCGCCGGTTTTGTAATTGCGGGCACCTTTCTGAGCGGGTGCGCCGCACATGGCGCTTATTATGCGAGTTATGGGCCGCCGCCTCCGCGATACCGTGTAATCGGGGTGGCGCCGGGCCCCGGTTACGTATGGACGCAAGGTTTTTGGGACCGCGACGGCGACCGGTGGGCCTGGAGGGACGGCCGGTGGGTGCGCCCCCCGAGGCCCCACGCCAAATGGGAGTCGCCCCACTGGGAGCGGCATGGCCGCAACTGGCGTTTCCACCAGGGACGCTGGCGATAGAGATGGGCCGGAATTACCGGCCCAAAATCTCGAGGTAGCGCGCCACCGCTTCGATTCCGCGATAGAAATTCGGCAGGTGGAACTTCTCGTTGGGAGCGTGCAGATTGTCGTCCGGGAGGCCGAATCCCATCATCACGCTGGGGATTCCCAGGTACTGATCGAACACCCCCACTACCGGAATCGATCCACCGGACCGGACATACACGGTTTCCTGGCCGAATGTTTCGCGTAGCGCATCTGCCGCGGCATGAATGAACCGGTTATCGGGATTGGTGAGCGACGGCGCTCCCGAGTGCAGCACCTTCACCTCGGCCCGAACGCCTTTCGGACATACCGCCGCCACCGCGGCCTTGAGCTGCTCCGCGGCCTCCTCGGGTCTTTGATCGGCGACCAGGCGCGTACTGATCTTGGCGGTGGCGCGGGCCGGGATGACTGTCTTGGCGCCTTCCCCGACAAAGCCGCCGCGAACTCCATGAACTTCGAGCGTGGGCCGCGCCCATACACGCTCGAACAGCGGAACCTCGGGCTCGCCCACCAGTTCGGACGCGCCCATCTCGGTTTCCGTGTACTCCTCCTCGTCGAACGGCAGGCGCGCCCAGGCCTCCCGCTCCTTGGCGCTGGGCGGCACGACGCGGTCGTAGAAGCCCGGAATGAGAATGTGCCCGTCGCGATCCTTGAGCGCGCACAGGATTTCGGCGATCGCCTGAATGGGATTGGGCGCGGCGCCCCCGTAGACTCCGGAGTGCAGATCGTGGTTGGCGCCCTCCACGAAGAGTTCGTAGTACACCATACCGCGCAACCCTACGCAGATGGTCGGCACCTCGGGGGCGAACATCTCCGTGTCGCAGACCACGACGGCATCGGCCTTCAGGCGCGCCGGCCGGGTCTTTACGTAGGCTTCGATGTGCTCGCCGCCTGTTTCTTCTTCGCCTTCGAGCAGGAACTTCACGTTCACCGGCAGCTTGCCGGTGGTCTTCAACAGGCCCTCCACCGCCTTGATCTGGATGTAGACCTGGCCTTTGTCGTCGGCAGCGCCGCGCGCAAAGATGTCGTTTCCGCGGACCTCGGGCTCGAAGGGCGGCGACTTCCATTCTTCCAGCGGGTCGGGCGGCTGAACGTCGTAGTGGCCGTAGAACAGGATGGTGGGCTTGCCCGGCGCGCCGAGCCATTCCGCGTACACCAGCGGATTGCCGTCCCCTTCGATCAATTGAGCGGAGTTCATCCCCGCCGCTTGAAGCTCGTTCCGCGCGAACTCGGCGGCGCGGCGGATATCGGGCTTATGTTCCGACAAAGCACTGATGCTCGGAATGCGCAGGAAGGCCTTCAGCCCTTCCAGGAACTCGGACTGGTGCTCGTGGTAGTAGCTCATGAGATTCCAGAACCAGTATCGCGCGCCGCGAGACGGATCAGGCCCCTCCCACCTGCTTCTCCGGATCCAACAGCTCAATCAGTCGTTCCTCCGCCAGCCCCGACTGTTCGCGCGCGACTTCCCGTATGGTGCGGCCGCTGCGGTACGCCTCCTTGGAAATCGCCGCGGCCTTTTCGTAGCCGATCTCCGGGGCGAGCGCGGTTGCCATCGCGAGCGACTGCTCCACGTATCCCTCGGCCCGCGCGCGGTCGGCTTCCAGTCCGTCGACCAGTTTCGCGGCGAAGTTCTTCGAGACAGCGGCGAGCAGTTCGATCGACTCCAGCAGGTCCACCGCCATCAACGGCATCATGACGTTGAGCTCGAAGTTCCCGGCCGCCGCGCACCATGCGATCGCCGCGTCATAGCCGACCACCTGCGCGCATACCATCAGTACGCTTTCCGCGATTACCGGGTTCACCTTGCCGGGCATGATGCTCGACCCCGGCTGCACCGCCGGCAGTTTCAGCTCGCCTAGCCCGCATCGCGGCCCCGAGCCGAGCCAGCGGATGTCGTTGGCGATCTTGGTCAGCGACACGGCAAACCCGCGGAGGGCCCCGCTCAGGAAACAGACCGCGTCGCGCGCCGCCTGCGCTTCGAAGTGGTTGCGGGCTTCGAAGAACGGCAGCCCGGTCTCGTCCGCGAGTTCGGCGATCACCTCTCGGGCAAATCCCTGCGGGGCGTTCAGACCTGTCCCTACGGCCGTGCCTCCCAGGGGCAGTTCGTAAATTCCCGGCAGGGCGGCCTCCACGCGTTCGCGCGCCGCCTCTACCTGGCGCG
This sequence comes from Bryobacterales bacterium, assembly GCA_963778675.1. Classification (GTDB taxonomy): domain Bacteria; phylum Acidobacteriota; class Terriglobia; order Bryobacterales; family Bryobacteraceae; genus CAWCDJ01. The sequence goes on along the minus strand of CAVZVI010000010.1, from coordinate 206,031 downwards.
CATAACCGCCGAACTCCTGGCCCATGCGGACCGGCACCGCGTCCTGCAGGTGTGTTCGGCCGATCTTGATGATGGGGTGGAATTCTTCCGCCTTGCGCGCCAGCGACGCAGCGAGCTGCCGCATGGCGGGAAACAAGCGGTTCACGACGGCCTCGGCCGCGGCCACATGCATGGCCGTGGGGATCACGTCGTTGCTGGATTGGCCGCGGTTGACCTCGTCGTTCGGATGCGCCCCGGCGAGCCGGCCAATCACCTCGTTGGCGTTCATGTTGGTCGAGGTGCCGCTGCCGGTTTGATAAACGTCCAGCGGGAAGTGCGCGTCATGGCGCCCCTCCTCCACTTCCGCGGCTGCGGCGGCGATCGCGACGGCCCGTTCCTCGGGCAGATGCCCCAGGCGGGCATTGACGCGCGCCGCGGCCTTCTTGATCATCCCCAGCGCTTTCACGAAGGAGCGCGGGAATCCGCGGCCGCTGATCGGGAAATTCTCGACCGCCCGCGCCGTCTGCGCGCCATAGAGCGCGCGTGCCGGCACGCGCATTTCACCCATGGTGTCTCGTTCCGTTCGATACTCTTCGCCCATGCTTCCATTGTGCCCGCGCCTGATACGATGAAAGCGTGCCGAATCGTGCCATCGAGGGAATCATTCCGGCCGTAGTCACCCCCTTTCGCGACGACGAGCGGATCGACTACGGCGAGTGGCAGGTGATTCTCGACCGGCTGATCGATGCCGGCGTGAATGGCCTGTTCGCGGGTGGCTCCTCGGGCGAGTTCTTCGCGCTCGACGCGGAGGAGCGCGCGGTGTCGCTGCGCTTCTGCCTGCAGGCCGCAGCCGGCCGCGTGCCGGTCATCGGCAACGTCGGATCGATCACCACGCGGGAAACCGTGCACCTGGGGCGGGCGGCGGAGGCGATGGGCCTGGATGCCATTGCAGTGATCACGCCGTACTACGTCAAGCCCTCGCAGGAAGAACTCGCCGAGCATTACATCGAGGTGTGCCGCGCGGTGCGCCTGCCGGTGCTGGCCTATAACTTTCCGCAACACGGCGGCGTGGAACTCGCTCCCGCGACCTTGGGCCGCATCGCGTCGGTGTGTGAAAACCTCATCGGCATCAAAGACTCCGGCGGGAAGATCGAGCAGGCGGCCGCGTATCTCGAATGCCTGCCGGGACGCGACCTGATCGTGCTCGTGGGGCCGGAGAAACTCACGCTGGCGGCACTGGACCTCGGCTGCGCCGGTGTGGTGACGGGTTGTGGCAACATCGTTCCCAAGCTGTTCGTGGAGTTTTACCGTGCGTACCGCGAGGGGCGGCGCGCCGAAGCCGAACGGCTCCAGGGGCTGATCGACAAGATCGCTTCCACCGCCGGCATGCACACGTTCCCGAGCGTCCTCAAGGAAGCCATGGACCTGGGCGGCATCCCGGCGGGCCGCGGCCGGAGACCCCTGGGACGGGTGCCGGCGGAGGTGTCGAACCATGTGGCCGGGGTGCTTCGGGAGCTCGAAAGAGAGGGGTTCCCGGCGGGGGCGGGGAAGGGCGTCACGGCCTGAACGGCTGTCGGTATCATCATGAACAAACTGGCGGAAGAGAAGAGTCCGTACCTGCTCCAACACTCCGGAAATCCGGTGGACTGGTACCCCTGGGGACCGGAAGCATTCGAAAAAGCACGCTTGGAAAACAAGCCGATCTTTCTTTCGATCGGCTATTCGACGTGTCACTGGTGTCACGTCATGGAACGCGAGTCGTTCGAAAACGAGCGCATCGCCGAGATCCTGAATCGCGGCTATGTGGCGATCAAGGTAGACCGCGAAGAGCGGCCGGACGTCGATCGCATCTACATGACCTTCGTCCAGGCCACCACCGGAAGCGGCGGCTGGCCCATGTCGGTCTGGCTGACGCCCGGCTTACAGCCGTTCTTCGGAGGAACTTACTTCCCCCCGGAAAACCGCTACGGGCACCCGGGATTCGCATCGATTCTTTCGCAGATCGAGGATGCCTGGCGCACCAGCCGCGACCAGATCGAGGAATCCGCGCGCGAAGTGGTCGAGCAGCTTCGGAAACACGCTGACGTGGAGCCTGGGAGGGCCGAGACCATCGACACGGGTGTCCTCGACAGCGGCTTCTTTGTGTTCCGGCGCACCTTCGATCCCGAAAAAGGCGGCTTCGGCGGCGCGCCCAAATTCCCGCGCCCGTCGGTTTTCGATTTTTTGCTGCGGTACCACCGGCGTACCGGGAACCCGGAAGCGCTCGACATGACCCTGCTGACGCTGCGCGAAATGGCCAAGGGCGGCATGAACGACCAGCTCGGCGGCGGTTTCCACCGCTACTCGGTGGACGAGCGCTGGTTCGTGCCGCACTTCGAGAAGATGCTCTACGACCAGGCGCAACTGGCCTCCTCCTACCTGCATGCCTTCCAGATCTCCGGCGACCCGCAATACGCCGATGTCGCGCGCACCATCTTCGATTACGTTCTGCGCGACATGACGGATTCCGAAGGCGGCTTCTATTCCGCCGAGGATGCCGACAGCGTCATCGACCCCGAGGAGCCTCAGGTCAAGGGCGAAGGCGCATTCTACGTGTGGACCGACGAGGAGATTCGCGCGCTTGTGCCGGAGCCCGAAGCCGGGTGGTTCTGTCACCGCTACGGCGTGGCGGAGGGCGGCAATGTGGTCAACGATCCGCACCAGGAATTCACCAACCGTAATATTCTTTACGAAGCCGCCACTCTCGAAGAGACCGCGCGGCAGTTCGACCGTCCGCTCGAAGAGATCCAGGCCGGCCTCGATCGCGCGAAGCGGACGCTGCTCGAGGCGCGCTCGGGGCGCGTGCGGCCCCATCTCGACGACAAGGTTCTCACCTCGTGGAACGGCCTGATGATCTCGGCCCTGGCCCTGGGCGGAGTGGTGCTCGATGAGCCACGCTACGCGGAGGCCGCGCGCCGCGCCGCGGAGTTTCTGCTGGCGCGGATGTACAACCCGGAAACCGGCATCCTGCTGCGGCGCTACCGCCAGGGCGAGTCGGCCATCCCCGGCTTCCTGGACGATTACGCGCTGTTCGCGCAGGCCCTGCTCGATCTGTACGAAGCGCAGTTCGATCGCCGCTGCCTCGACCTGGCCGTGCGCCTTACCGAAAAACAGGTCGAGCTGTTTGAAGACCGGCAGCAGGGTGCGTTCTTCAGCACAGCGGCCGGCGACGATAGCCTGGTGATGCGCGTCAAGGAAGATTACGACGGTGCGGAGCCTTCCGGGAATTCGGTGGCCATCCTGAACCTGCTGCGCCTCGCGCAGGCCACGGCGCGCTCCGATTTCCGCGTATCCGCCGAGCACGCGCTATCCGCTTTCGCCCCGCGCCTTTCCGCGGCCCCTGTGGCTCTGCCCTTTCTGCTTGCTGCCTGCGAGTTCCGCCTGAGCGATCCTCGCCAGGTCATCCTGGTGGGTGAGCGCGGCGCCGAGGATACCAACTCGCTGGTGCGCGCCCTGTATTCGCGGTTCCTGCCGAACCGTATCGTGCTGCTGGTGGATTCGGCGGAGACCCGCAAAGCTCTGGCGGAGGGCATTCCCGCCGTGGAATCCATGGAGAAAATGGGCGGGCGGGCGGCTGCTTACGTTTGCCGCAATTACACCTGCCAGTTGCCTGTTTCCGAGGCTTCCGAATTGGCCGAGTTGCTACAATAAAAATTCACCACTCATTCTCATTCACCCTTGACACTGGAGGAATCATGGAAAGACCTGGAGCTACGACATTGAGGGGAAATCCCCTTACTCTGATCGGACCCGAACTGAAGCCGGGCGATGATGCCCCGGATTTCTCGCTGGTCGATAACGGGCTGAAGCCCGTTACCTTGAAAGACACCGGCAATCACGTGCGCATCATCAGCGTGGTTCCCTCCCTTGACACCCCGGTTTGCGATGCCCAGACCAAGAAGTTCAACGAGGAGGCTGCCAATCTTCCCGGCGTCGATATTCTCACCGTGAGCATGGACCTGCCTTTCGCGCAGAAGCGCTGGTGCGGGGCGTTCGGTGTAGATAAGGTGAAAATGCTCTCCGACCACAAGGACGCTTCATTCGGCTCCGGGTACGGCACGCTGATCAAGGAATTGCGCATCGAGAGCCGGGCGATTTTCGTCCTGGATCCCGGCAACAAGATCCGCCACGCGGAGTACGTGAAGGAAGTAGCCGACTTCCCGAATTACGAAGCCGCGCTATCGGCCGCCAGGAGCGCCGGCGCAGCGAAAGCGTAAAGCGCAAAGCCTCGGAGCCGGGAGCCTCGCCGCGCCCGGCTCCGCGCACGAGGTTCGACTGAGCAGCACCGAATCATCTCCCGCGATGGCGCCCCCCCGCGGAGTGGACAGCCCCGTAATTCGCGGCGGCTTGACTCTGGCCGCGGGAGTGCTAACCGGCAACGTCATCGGCTTTGGCCGCGTGTGGCTGACCGCCTATCTGCTCGGCACGCACAGCCGTGCCGATGCTTTGGCCGTGGCCATGGGCCCGATGGACACCCTGAATTCGGTGCTGCTCAACAGCCTGGTCTTCGCCTTCGTCCCCATGCTGACCGCGGCTCGCGGTGATGAGCGAACCGCCTTGTTCCTGAAGCTGACCCGCTGCTTCTGGTGGGTCTCCGCGGCCGTCACGGCCTTCGTGGTGCTATCGGCTCCGTGGCTCATGAACGTGCTGGCCCCGGGCCTCGATCCGCGGTTTCATTCGACCGCCGTCACCAACCTTCGCATCTTCGCCTTCTCGACGGTGGCGGCCGGAACCGGCGCGGTGCAGTGCGCGCTGCTGTTCACCGACCGGCGGTTCGCGCCGACTGCTTTCTACCAGGCCGCGCTGAACCTGTTCACGATCATCGGGGCCGTCAGCTTGTGGAAACTTCTGGGCGTTTACGCTTTCGCCTTGGGATACACGGCGGGCGCCTGGGCGCAGTTGGGCATCGTCTATTTCGCTGCGAATTTCAGACTAAAGAAGTCCGGGCTGCCGCCCTGCAACGTCCGCTGGCGCCAGCTCCTCGAGAAACCCGCCTTCTTCGTGTTCTACGCCGCCGGGCTCGGCCTGAACATCACCTTCACCCGCGCCTACGCCACGCACGCCGGACCCGGCATGGCCGCCGCGCTAGACTATTGCATGCGCGGTGTCGGCGTACCGCTCGCCATCCTGGTGAACCCGGTTTCCAATTCCCTGCTCCCGGAAATCGCGCGCCTGCGGACCATTCACCGCCTGCGTGACGCGTTGAAGCTGATCGACCGCACCGTGGCCCTCTCCGCGCTGGCGGCGGTCGGCGGCTGCGCGTTCGCGCTGATCTTCCGTGAACCCGCGATCCACATCATTTTCCAGCATGGACAGTTCACCGCCGAATCCACCCGGATGGTGTCGGCGGTCTTCCTGGGGCTGGGGCCGAGCCTGATCGGCTGGAGCCTGATCGAAATCGCTGCACGGTCGCTGTTCGCCCTCGACCGTCCGTGGCTCCCGGTCATGGCTGCCGGCGTCCCGGTGCTCCTCAATGTCGCGCTGACCCTGTACTGGTATTCTTCGCGGCCCGAACTTCTGGGTGTGCCGGCTTCTCTGGGACTGATGGCCGGCTTCCTGCTCCTCTTTCTTCTGATGCATGTGAACCGCAAACGCTGGCTCGCCCATGCCTAGAAAGGAATCCGCTATGCCGGACGATTCTTCCTTGCGAAATCATCTGATCGAACTGCTGCGCGGCGGCCACGCCCACACCACTTTCGAGGATTCGGTCAAGGACATGCCGATGGACCTGGCCGGAGTGCGGCCTCCAGGCTCTCCCTACTCGGCCTGGGAGCTGGTCGAACACATCCGCATCGCGCAAAACGACATCCTGGAGTTCAGCCGCTCCGCCGATTATGTCTCGCCGAAGTGGCCCGACGGATACTGGCCGAAATCGCCCGCGCCCGCCGGCCCACGCGAGTGGACCGGATCGGTGGATACTGTTCTCAAGGACCGCGCCGCCTTCGAGGCGCTGGTACGCGACCCGGCCAGCGACCTCCACCGCAAGTTCCCCTGGGGCGACGGCCAGACCCTGCTCCGCGAGGCCCTCCTGATCGCCGATCACACCGCTTACCACGTGGGCCAGATCGTTCTAGTACGCCGCCTGCTGGGCGCGTGGCCCGGCGCCTGACTCTCGGCTCGCGCGGAGGCCAAATATGTGCTTATGCCGACTTTCGCCTGCTCGCCCGACTCGTGCCGGCCAGCGCTCGAGCCTCGCTCACGAAACGCTTCATGGAGCCGGCAACGTGCTCCAGCACGTCCGCCCATTCCTGCAAGTGCTCCTCGCCTCGCTTGGTGAGCCGGTAAACCCGGCGCGCGGGACCGCTACCCTCAGTCTCCCATTCCGACACCACGTTGCCGTTGGCTTCGAGGTTTCGGAGCGTGCGGTAGAGTGCGGCCCGTTCGATCACCGCGTCCGTAAGCGCATGCCCCTCGAGGCCGTTGCTCAGGTCGTAGCCGTAGGATCGTCCCTTCTTCCTCAATAAGAGTAGTACGACCGGTTCGACGAAGCGGTAGAGATTGCCCATCGCGCAGGTGCAAGGATAATCATGGGCGTGGCCACAGTCTTTCTTTCGAGGCATATGCCTTTGAATGATAGCACCGGGAAATAGATGGAAACTACACTGGCGGGATCAGTTGGCTTTGCCGAGGCGGCTGACCGTGCGCAGTACCACACCTGCCCGGTTCTGGCCTTGCGGATCCCACTCGATGGTTCCCGTGACGCCGTGATATGGCGACAGCGCCCGTACCGCATCGCGGATTCGCGAGCGATTCAGACCCGCATTGCGAACCGCGGCGATCACGATATTCGCCGCGTCATAGGCGTAGGCCGCGGTGTAGTCCGGGTCCCGTCCCCAGCGGCCGCGGAAGATAACCTGAAATTCTGGAGATCCATCGAAGAACGCCGGGTATGATACCCCTTCAAGGGATCGATCCGCCAAACGGGCGACCCACGGAGCGCTCAGCAGTGCGCCTCGAAACCCAGCAGCGCGGAGGGCCCTGACGAGATCCGCGATTTCGCCGGCCGGGGCTGTGACGACGACAGCTTCAGGCGCGGCTTTCAAAATGTCCCGGACGATGCGATCAGGGGTTTCCGCACCGCCGGGCCACTCGATGTGCAGCAGCGGAGCAAGGCGCTCGTGCGCCAGCGCCGATTCGAGTTGGCTTTCGAAGGCGCGCGAATCGTGGTCGATCGCCGAGATGAGCACGAAGCTCTTCGCCTGCCTGCGCAGTTCCCGGGTGATTGCTCCGGCCAGGAGATCATCCCCCGGGGCGCAAGAGAACATCCAGGCCACCCCCGCGGCATGGATGCTCCGGTCGGTTGCTGCGGGATTGACGAGTGTTAGTTGCGCCTTGGCCACCACCTGTTCAGCGAGGTGGGTCGTTGCGCCATCGATGCCGCCGAGGATTGCCCAAACGCCGTCGTTGTACGTGATCCGGACCAAGTTTGCGACGCCTCCAGCCCAGGGATTATCGGTCCACGCCGGAATGAGCCGGAACGGCAGACCGTGATAGCCGCCCTGCTGGTTGGCCTGCTCGATTGCCAGGCTCGCTCCCTGCCACATCTGCCCGCCAACGGGATGGGAGCCATCGGCAGGTCCGAAATACCCGATCCGAACTTCGGAAAGCCCTGCGGGCTCCGGATCCCCGCGGCCCGGGCCGTTGTACGTCAGGGGAGTGTTTCGAGCGTCGCGATACGGCCTGGGTGCGGAGTTCTGTTGCGCGAGCCCGGCGAGGGCGGCCAATCCGGCAAGGAACGGCACGAGTCGGTACATATCGCGTCAGTTCTGGGGCTGCGCTTTCAGCGAATCGATGGCGCCGGTGGCGCGATTCACACGGTCGCGCGCCGGAATGTAGCCGCGCGGCAGTTTCAGATCGTCGCGGGAGAGATAATGCCATTGCCCGCTGCCGTACCGCGCCAGGAACACTTCGCCGAGGTCGTCGAGAGAAGCGCCGATCGGGATGTCTCCGGTCACTCCCGGCCACGGCTTGGCACGGTATGCCAACACGTCGCGGATCTTGGCGCGGTTCAGTCCGGCCACCTGGGTCGCCCAGATGAGCATGTTCATGCCGTCGTAGGCGTGCGCCGCGTATGTGTCGGGCTTGTCGTTGAAGCGCTTGCGAAACGCCTCGCGGAACGCATCCAGTTTGGGGTCGTTGCGGTTGGGGTTCCACGGATATCCGCAGACCACGCCTTCCGCGTTCGGCCCGGCGATTTTGACGAACTCCGGCGAGACCGAGCGGTCGCTCGCGATATAGGGCTGATTCATTCCCATCTTCCTCAGCTGGTTGAGAATCAGCGCGCTCTCCTGGGCATCGCCCCAGTGAACGACGACGTCGGGGTTGACTTCCTTGATCCGCTGCAACTGCAGGCTGAAATCGTCCGAACCCACCCGGTAGGCCATTTCGACGAGCACCGGCCGCTGATGCCGCCGCGCGGCGTCCACGATTTCGCGGACGCCGAAACGGCCATACCGGTTGCTCGACCGGATAATTGCGATCCTCTTGTAGTTCATCTTATGGAGCACGTAGTCCATCAGCAGGTACTCCATCTGGCGGTCGTCGCCGATGCAGCGCATCACCCACGGAATGTTGGTCTCGATGAACGTCGGATCCGTGTCGCCGGTGTTCATCACCACAACTTCGGCCTTCAGCGCGACCCGTATCGCGATATGGCTGTTGGCGCCGTCGATCGTCCCCAGAATCGCCCAATCGTCGTTTTTGTAGGCCATGGTGACGATCTCATTTCCGGACGCGCCCCACAGGCCATTGTCGTTGCGCACGTCGAGTTCAAACGGAATGTGGCGCCGTAAGTATCCGCCGCGCGCGTTCCACTGCTCGATCGCGAGCCTGGCTCCCTGGAGCATCTTGATGCCGAGCACTTCCTCGTGGCTCTTTCCGCCCGTGGCGACCGAGACGGTGGACATGATCGGCCCGATGAACCCGATCTTGACACTCTTGAGATCCGGGCCGGGCTCCGGAATCGTGCGGCCGGGGCCAGTGTACTCCATCTGCTTCAGGAAGAACTCCTTGTACGGCTTGATGGCGCCATAAGGTTCGTAGTCCACGGAGGTGTGAGCGTAATTGGCGTCCTCCCGGAGACGCAGATTCGGCACTTCGTTGGGTTTCAGGTTGTCGATGCGGCGCAGGACTTCGGCAGTGTCGTCGTCAATGAGGGCCTTAAGCTCGGGCGGCATCGCCTCCAGCGCCGTTGTGGGACCGGGCTTAGGCGATTGCCCGCCGGCCATCCCGGCAGCCAGCAAAACAATGACAGCAAGCAGGGCAACGGATTTCACTTTGCGCCTCCTCTTGCGGGAGCAGCCTGGGACAAGGCCTTCGGCCGCTCCTTAAGCCCGGCATAGTAGCCATCGCCGATGCCCCAGGCGAGGCCCTTGGAAGTGGCCACCCACACGTCATTGCCGTCGATGTCGTAATTGATCACGAAGTTGTGGGGGATGCTGACCGGCAGCTTGACGGTTTCGAGCACGTCGCGATCCCGCATCACCACGGCCTCGCCCGCTTTGCCGCGCGCATCGCTCGTGTAAGTCACCCAGGTGTTGGTTGCGAAATCGGCGATCGCACTTGCGCCTTTGTCGGTCGCAAACCACGCTTCATCCGCGCTCCGCGCTTTGGCGTTGTTGATGAAGTCGCTGGCAAGGCCGGAATCCTGGTTGTAGTACCCCCGCCAGTGTCTGCCGTCGTACCGGCACGCTCCGAAATAGCTAGACACCCACACGACATTGTCCGCCGGGCTCGCCGCGGTGACGATCACGTGCACGATGCCGTCATCGCGGTAGAGGTCGATCTCCATCTCGCCATCGGGGTCGAGATAGTCTTTCCACCGTCCCGTGGCCAGGTCGTACTCGAGCATGCCGCTGCCCCACACGGCCAGATACACCTTACCGTTGCCGACAGCCACGTTGTAGTTCCAGATCTCCTCCATCGGCGCGTTCTTCTCTGTGAAGATGGCCCATTCGCCGGTTACCGTGTTGAAGCGGCTCGCGCCCGCGGTTGTGGCCGCCCAGACGTACTCGTCCTGCACGGCAACACCGTAGACGACGTCGTTCACCAGGCCGCTGTTCAACTGGTGCCAGTGGTCGAAACGGCCGCCGCTAAAGCGTGCCAGCCCGCCTCCGAAGAGCCCGAGCCAAACGTCTCCGGTCTTCTTGTCCACGTCAATCGCGGTGATCACACGCCACGGCAGGCCGTCCTTTTCGGTCCAGCTTTTGATCTTCCCCGTCCTCTTGTCCAGCATCGCGAGGCCGTTCTCGGTTCCGATCCAGACACGGGGCCCATCGGCTTTGACCGCAAAAATATGATCGTTCGGCAGTCCATCGGCAACCGTGAACTGCTTCCATTTGGTATAGACGTACGGCAGCTTAGGAGCTTCCGCCGCGGAAAGCAGGCCGGGCAGGACAACCGCCAGGCAAATCGAAGCAGAGATCCTCATGGTTTCTCCTGGCCCTCTCAAAGCGTTTTCAGAAACTCGATCAGATCGTTGAGCTGGTCCTTGGTCATGTCGTTGGTGACCCCGTGCCGGTCATCGGGGTTGTAGACGGTCCAGATCTCTTCCAGGGAGGCGGCCATACCGTTATGCAGATAAGGGGCCGAATCGTAGATGTTGTTCAGATGCGGCACGTCGAGGTTGCCCGTCCGGTCGAACGGCATCTTCGTCCCTACGTCGTGCCGCTTGCGGTCAGTGTAATAGGGCGGGAAGTGGCACGTGATGCAGCGGTTATTCACCGGAATGGCGCGGCCGTCGTTAGTGGTCGCACGTTCGAAAACCTCTTTGCCCCTGCTCTGTGCCGGGGTGAGATCAGCGCCGAGCGGCCGGAAGCGGTTGGGCGGACGCGGAATCGTGGTGACATAGTAATCCACCGCCGCCAACTGTTCGGGCGTGAACGGCGCCAGGCGCGTAAAGAATACCGCAAGACGCGCGCCGCACTGGCGTGTCAGGCTGGGGTTGGTGCCCTCCCATTTGAACGGCGCCGTATCGAGAATCCCTCTGAGAGTTCGGTTGTCGACGGGTTCGATGCCGATGCCGTCTGCCTCGATGTCATACGTCATTCCGTCTACGTGGCCGTCGGGGTGGCAGGAGTTGCAGGAGAACTGCCTGTGAAACGTGACGAAGGCGTTGTGGAACAACTGCTCGCCCCAGCGCTGCTTCGTGACGGTTTTCGGCCCGCCGAGGTCGATCGTTTCCGTCATCTCCATCCTGGCAAGGTCGATCACGCCGAGCGTGTCGTCGAGGGAATTCGCGATGAAAGCGCGCCGGCCGTCCGGCATGACCAGGATGGCCCGCGGGTTCTTGCCGGTAGGAATGTGCTTGATGATGAATTCGGTCGGATAGCCAAGATGATTCGGCAGGACGTGCCGGCGCTCGTATTCCGGCGCATGGCGGATCACGGAGAGCAGCTTCGAAATGTCCACTACCGCAATCCGGTCCGTGCCGGCACTGGTGACGAGAGCGTAGCGGCCGTCGGGTGTGCAGGCGATGTCGCTTGCGTCGGCAAAGCCCATATCGGGTTCATCGAGCAGGACTTCATCTACATTTCCGTCGCGCCAGATCACTCCCAGGCCGTTTGTGATGGTCCAGCCTTGCAGCAGCCTCGTCATCGGAACCGCGCTCTTCGTCCGGTTCAGAGTTGCTAGGGCGAACTTGCCGTCGGGGTGCCAAGCCACGCCCATTACGAGATTGGCGCCGGGGACGGTGACCCGATCGTCGACCGTGGCCCGCTCGGTTTCGATGCCCGTCACTTCCGATTCGAAAGGCTGCCGCAGCGGTGCGAACTTCGCCTTCATATTGGTCACAAAGATCCGCTGGGAGTCGGGCGAGAGGGCGAGCGACCATGGGCCGTTGCCCGCGCTCAGGTTCTTGACCCACTTTAACGAGCCGACGTCGAAGACGGAGATATCGTTCGAAGACGTGTTCAGGACGTAGAGCAACTTACCCGCCGGACCGACGAGGAGACCGTGCGGCTCATTGCCGGTCTTGAGTGCGCCGGTCACTTTCCGCGCGGCTGTGTCGATGACCGAGACGGTATCGTCCAGGCGATTGCTGACGAACGCCCGGCGGCCGTCCGGCGTGAATGCCACGCCCGTGGGATCGGCGCCGACCACGATTTCGGCGATCTTTACGAGTTTGGCGGGATCGATGACGATTACGCTGTCCGAAGCCTCGCAGGTGACATAGATCTCGCGGCCACCGGGCCGTAAGGCCATTCGGAGCGGCGTTTTGTACCGCGGATCCCCGGCCGCCCCTGAAAGTTTGGTCGGATGGGCGAGTTTCTTCATCGCGGCGTCCACATCGAATCCCTTCGCCTGGTGGCAGCGTAAGCACGTGTCCCGCGATGGTGTTTCAAGCCCCCCGTCTTTGGCGGCACGCGGGTCTCGCATGATCGCTTCGAGCATGTAGTCGCTGCCCGGACCGTGGCACGCTTCACAGCCCACACCCTCGTCGGGTGTGAAACTAGCCAGATGGGCGGCGCTTTGCGAGGTAGCGTGGCACTTCAAACACTCCGGACTGTGCTGAGGATCGGCGATCCCCTTGCCGGCCGCGAGTTCCTTTCCCTTTGCGGTTCCCAGGATGGCCCACGCGTCCGCATGAGCGCTCATTCTCCACATGCTCCACTGGTTGCCGAGCATGGGACCGCGGTGGCATTTCCCGCATGCCGCTGCTCCGGCGTATTTGGGGCCCTTCTCTTTCGAGGCAGCCGGCAGATCGCCCACCGAGCCGGGAATCGGGTCCGGGCTCAACGCGTGAAGCAGTTGATCCCAGCCCTTCTTCAGGTCAACCGGCGGTCTTCTGGTCACCGCAATGTGCGACCCCTTTTCGATATGGCAGTTGATGCAGTACTCCTGCCCGGGCATGCGCAACCCGGCATTCATGGCGGCCTGCCGGCTTTTCATCGTCTCGAGTGAGGCGTACTCGCTGCCGGCCCCGTGGCAGCCCTCGCATTGGACGCCGTCTTCGATGTGAAAGCTCTCATCCTTTTCCCACTCTTCGGCGTTCCAACCGGTAGCGTGGCAGCCGAGACAGATCGCCGATTCCTGCGGAAGTGTGCGGAGGCCGCTCAGCTTCGACATCTCGAGCCCTTCGGGTTTGGAGAGCACGGCATACGCCTGGCTGTGTTTCGAGTGGAGCCATTTGCTGTACTGGTCGCCAATCTTCGCGCCGGTATGGCAGCCGGCACAGAAGCGCGCACCCACATATACGGGCTTCTTCGGAGCCGCCCGCAAGGCGGCTATGCCCGCCGCAAACAGGATCGCCGCGGCAAAGAGCGACAGGCGCTTCATCGCTTGCCTCCGCTGACAACGGCTTCATGCACCAATTTCAGAAACTGATTCGCTTTGACGTGTTCGCGTTTTTCCGTCTTCCCGTCAGGCCAGCGGATTTCGACCGAGTCGGCATACTGGGCTTTACCGAGGCCGAAGTGCAACCGCGGGTCGCCCTGGGACAGGTACCCTCGGGAGGGAATCAGGTCCTCCACCTCCGTCAACGGTCCGACGGTGACGGTCACCCGCGAACCGATCGCATCCCGACTGCCGGTCGGGAACCTGAGCCTGGCGTCGACAGTGAGCCAGTTGTTCGCCGTATTACCCCCATCGTTGCGCAGGAGAACGGGGCGGTCGTTCAGATTCGAAATCACGAGATCGATATCCCCGTCGTTATCCAGATCCGACCAGGTGGAACCCCGCCCGACATACTTTTCTTTGAAGTGCTGGCCGGAGCGGTCGGAAACGTCCTCGAACTTCCCGTTACCCTTGTTCCGCATCAGCGTGTTCTCCTGTACATACTCGTGATGCGCGTCGCCGTGCGTTGTGAAGAGGTCAAGCCATCCGTCGTTGTCGTAGTCGAGTGCGACCGCGCCCCAGCCGGTGTATTGGCCCATCACCTGGGAGAGCCCGGATACCGCTGTCTGATCTTCGAACTCGTGCCCGCCATTGACGATCTTCTGGACGTACAGAATGCAGTAGTTCAGGTTGGGTATGAAAATGTCGAGCAGGCCGTCGCGATTGAAATCCCCCACTACCGGCCCCATGGACGAGACCCCCTGCCCGTTCTCGCTGTAGGCAACCGCATGCTCCAGGGCGTTCTCGACAAACGTATTCTTGCCGGTGTTTTCGAAATAGTGGTTCTCCATCGCATCGTTGGTGACGAGGATGTCGATGAGCCCGGCGTTGCGGAAGTCCGAGGCGGTCACGCTCATGGCGCGGCCTTCCTTGAATACGCCCGCCTCCTTGGTCACGTCGGTAAACGTACCGTTACAGTTGTTGCGGTAGAGCGCGCTCGGCTCGGGGGAATAGCTCAACGGGCCGGGATACCCCGCCGCCGGATAGAAATCGCGAAACTTTCCGTCATCATAAAGAAGGTAGTTCGCAACGAATACATCGAGGCAGCCATCGCGGTTGTAGTCGAACCATACGGCGGAGAGGCTCCACCGAGGCTCGTCGAGGCCCGACGTTTTGGACACATCTGTGAAGGTTCCGTCCCCGTTGTTGTGATAGACGATATTGCGGCCGTAGTTCAGGACGTACAGGTCCACGTGGCCGTCGTTATCGTAGTCCGCCGCGGAACAACCCGAACTGAAGACACCGTTGCCGCCCACGCCGGCCTGTTCGGTCACATCCGTGAAGGTTCCGTCGCCGTTGTTGCGGTACAGCTTGTTCGATGATTTTCCGCGGAGATCGCGGCCTTCGTTGCTCGAAACGTTGTTGGTCCACGTCCCGGTAACGAAGTAAAGGTCCATCAGCCCGTCAGCGTTGTAATCGAAGGCGCACACGCCCGCCCCCGTGCCCTCCACAATGTTGTCCAGATGGTGGTCGCCGTAGCTGTGTTTGAAGGTGATTCCGGCTTGCCTGGTGATATCGGTGAAGACCGGAAGTTCCGGGTTCTGCGGTGTCCCGGCGGCGATCGCGAAGACCATTACGATGCCGGCTGCCAGAACTGCCATCCAAAGTCTCATGGTTGTTCTCCCGATCCGCCGAACTGCGCCCCAAGATCGATCCACTCGATAATGGACCGCCGCTCCAGATCGGTCAGGGGCGCCGAACCTTGGGGCGGCATCTGCCGAACCTTGGCCACCGGACCGAGATGGTCCCAGGGACGGGCAATGTTCCTGCCAAGAATCGCCCAGACTAAACGGCTCGTCCGCGCACGGCCCGGATCGACGTAGTGCGTTGCGCGCTTGGGATGGAGCAAATTAGCGTAAGAACGGGCGGAATCCGAAGTGAAAAACGCGGGCTGAATGGAACCGCCGTGACAAGCCCGATTGGAGCATTTGGCCGCGAGAACCGGCGCCACGTCCCTCCGGAATTCAACCGTTCGCCTCCGATCCGGAGGGAGCATGAGGTCGGTCGCCGGATGTCCGAGCGCCGCGGCGAACACGTTCTCGGGGGTGCGTTCATTGTCTTCGTGGCAGCCGATACAGCCGCGGTTCTCTTTGTTCTTCGCCCAGATCCAGGCGCTGGTGCGAAGCGCCGCGCCGTCACTGTCTTCGATCTGCAACTGAATCGGCGTGTTCGGCGGCACCAGCAGATGAAATGACCCGTCCCCGTCCAGTTCCAGATCGCCGAGCAGACGCTTCGAAGTCGGTCGCTTCGGGTTCCCATTGACAGCTTCGATCACACGCAAGCGGCGGGCCGTCCCTTTCGGCATCCACTCCCGCTTCAGATCGTTCTCAAAAACGCTCAGACAGTACAGCTTCGACCAGTTCTGGTTGTCTTCCACCACCGACGAGTGGCCATCCGGCTCCTGGCGCTGCGCGAGCGCGACAGCCTGAACGCTGTGATAGCCCGGCTTCTCGTAGACGAGCGCCCTGGAACCGGTGCCCGTGTCGAACCGGTATATCGCGTAGACGCCGGTATCTGCCGGGCGTCGTGATACCAGGATCGAGCCGTCCGGCAGAGGCGACGGGCTGTAAAAGTAGCCATCCGCCGGCGCAGTGACCTGTCGGTACGAGTGAAGATTCCGCCTGAGGCTGATCAGGGCGAGGCTCCCCGCCCCTTCTACGATCGGCCGGTCGGATTCCACAAAGACGGCCGTTCCCCTGGCCGTTACACAGGCCATGTGCTTGATGCGTTTCCCCTGCTCGCCGGAGAATGCGGTGTAGTCGGTACCGTCGAGATGGGCCGCGAACAAATCGATGCGGCCGTGTTGCCAGCTCGAAAAGAGAACGCGGCCGTCCTGCATCTGGAAAGGATCGTAGCTGGCCGATAAGCCGTAGGTCAGCCGCCGCAGTCCCGAACCGTCGAAACGTACGGAGTAGAGGTCAGTCTTTACCGAATCGCCGGCTTCGTTGCGTTCTCCGGCGAGATCGCTAATGAAGGTCACCTGGTACGACGGCCGGTCGTCGTTGAGGTAGAACAGCGCCGACTGGTAGATCGGGCCCCGGCAATTCCCGGCATGGTGGGTAATCTGGCGAATGCCGGTCCCATCAGCGGCCATCTCGAAGATGTTCCAACGGTCCCGCGCGGTTCTTCTGGCCGAGAAGAGAATGCGCTTGCCGTCAAACGATACTGCCGGGTCGGCGGCACTTTCGAATTCCGAGGTGAGGACGCGGGTGGATCCGTCCTTCCGCAGCAGCACGAGTTGGCCCGATTCGCCTAATGGCTTACGCACCGCTCCAGAGGCGGCCGGACGGACGCCGGCGGCCTTCGCCACGTGAATCCGTGTGAATACAATTCCGCCATAGCCCGGAGCATACCGCGAGATATCGGCTGTGCCCGTCCGATTCCCGGCCGCCCGGGTAGTGGGTTCGGTGCCTGTCGCTCCGCCGGCAACGGTCACGAAGACAGCGAGGCATATTGTTGCGCAGCCCGTCACTGCTCGGGGCCTTGCATTCAAGCGGCTCATTCCGCGTTTCGCCCCAGACACTTACTCGCGCTACGCCTGCCGGTCTCGAAAGAGCGCGATTGCTTCGATTTCCACCAGCAGTTCCGGCCGGCAGAGGATGGCCTGGATTCCCGTCGATGCCGGTAACGGCTCCAGATTCTGTTCCCGGTAGAACGCGGTCCGTTCCTCATTGAACGCTTCGTAATCGCGTTCGATATCGCGCAGATAGCAGGTGGTGCGGACGACATCCCTCCACGTCACCCCCGCGGATTCGAGCAGCCGGGCAATGTTCTGGAACGTCCGCCGGCACTGGGCGCGGAAGTCACCGATATGAATGGATGCTCCGTGTTCGTCCACACTGGCCGTCCCGGAAATGAGCAGGATCGCAACTCCACCAACGTCGATCCGCAAAGCTCGCGAAAACGAACTCGGCTTCGCATAACAATAAGCCTCGTTCAAAACATCCGGTGCGCTGATCGCGCTCTTCTGAATTGTTGCCGCGCTGCCGGCGGCTTCAAGCGCCTCGACGATAGTCACGCAGAAACGGTACCACCAGGTCCGGAAAATGGAAATAATATGAATCTACTATCACATCTAGATGTGAAGAACTTCTAAAAAAATTTTCTAAAGAGTGCTTGACAGAGGCTTCGGAGTAGATGCATGTTGCATCTAGCGACGAAACTGATGAACTGCCCGATTTCGGTGTTGTTGGTGGATGACCATCCACTCTTGAGGAAGTGTTTAGAGAAAGAACTGGAAGACGATCCGGACCTCATAGTTGTCGGGACGGCGGAGAACGGTTCGGAAGCCGTGAAGCTGGTAGAAGAACTGGCGCCCCAGGTCGTAGTGATGGATCTCGCAATGCCCGTGATGGATGGGATACAGGCAACAAGGCTCA
Source organism: Bryobacterales bacterium (assembly GCA_963778675.1). Taxonomy (GTDB): domain Bacteria; phylum Acidobacteriota; class Terriglobia; order Bryobacterales; family Bryobacteraceae; genus CAWCDJ01. Next base: position 188,302 of record CAVZVI010000010.1, on the reverse strand, counting down.
TCCTGCGCCATACGCCTCATCCCGCTATTCTGATCCTGAGTGTGAATGATGATGAGGACTGCATCCGACAAGCCTATGAGGCCGGAGCCGACCGTTTTGTCTTGAAAAACGCCTTGGACTTCGACCTGGCAGGCGCCATCAAGACGCTCGCAGAGGTGCGGCAGCAGTGATCGGGAGAGGTTCTCGCTCATTCTGTCGCCTCCAGCGGCAGAGACGCACTCGAGCGTCTGGTGCTATCAGGTGCCGCTGGTCAACACGCGCAGCACCAGCGCTCCTGCCGCGAGCGTCAACATGAAGGCGGCAGGCCCTAATCCCTTGACATCGCCTACCCGCAAATGCGACACGACCGCGCCCACGAAGTAGAGGACCAGTCCCGCTGCCGCCGCCACCCCCAGCGGAGACCACCAGATCCCGATCACCAGGCCCAATCCTCCGGCGAACTCGCAAGCGGCCAGGAACGGAAGATATCGCAATGGTACGCCCACCGTTTCGTGGATCACCGCCACCTGGCGTGGATCGCGGCGAATCTTGCCAACGCCGGAAAACACCACCATCAGCGCCATGGCCGCGGTAATCGCGAAGTATGCAGCATTCATTTTCGAAGGCCTCCGCTTCTTCGGATTCGGCATCCATGATACAACCGGGCACGCACCTGGGGCTCCTGTTATGATTCGGAATGCATCTCCCGTAAGCTGAAAATCGTATGCCTTCCGCACAGAACAAGGACTCTGACAACCGGGGCCTCCCGCCCCTGATCGACCGGGAATTGCTATTCGGCAATCCGGAGATCGCCGCAGCTCAGCTTTCTCCGGACGGCAGGTTCATCGCGTTCCTCAAGCCATGGAACAATACCCTGAACGTTTGGGTCAAGGGGGCCGGCGATTCGTTCGGCGAAGCGCGCCTGCTGACTACCGAAATGAAGCGTCCCGTGCCGGGCTACCTCTGGACGCGCGACAGCAGGTTCATCTGCTACGTCAAGGACAACGACGGCGACGAGAACTACAACCTGTACGCCGTGGATCCGGCGGCTCCCGTGGCGGAGGGCGCCCCGGCTCCGCCTTCGCGCGACCTCACCGGACTGACCGGCGTGGCGGTGCAGCTTTACGCCGCTCCCAAGAGCCGCCCGGAAGTCGTCTTCATCGGCATCAACGACCGCGACCAGGCGTGGCACGACCTCTACGAGGTGAAAATTGCCACCGGCGAGAAAAATCTGCTCCGCCAGAATACCGGGCGGATCGCGGGCTGGGAGTTCGATCTTGCGGGGAATCTGCGGATGGCGGTCCGCTCCGCCGGCAATGGTGACACGGAAGTGCTGCGCGTGGATCCGGAAGGCTTCACGAAGGTATACTCCTGCAACGTTTTCGAGACCTGCGCGCCGCTGCGGTTCCACAAGGACGGCAAGCGCGTCTACATGGAGACGAACCACGGGGACGCTACAGACCTGACGACGCTGGTGCTGTTCGACCCCGCGACCGGCGAGACGGAACCGGTGGAATCGGACCCGTTGCAACGCGTGGATTTCGGCTCCGCCGTTTTCTCCGAGGTCACCGACGAGCTAGCCGTCACCAGCTACCGCGACGACCGCGTTCGCCTTTATTTTCGGGACCGTGGCTATGAAACCGACTACCAGTGGCTCAAGGACCGGCTGCCCGACCGGGAGATCTCCATCGGGTCGCGCACGCGCGATGAGCAGCTCTGGTTGATCCACGCTTTCAGCGATACCGAACCTGGGGAAACCTACCTGTTCGACCGCAAGACCCGAACCGTCACGCTGCAGTACACGGTCCGGGAGAAGGTACCTCGAGAGGCGCTGGCGTCCATGCAGCCGGTTCGCTACCAGTCTTCCGACAAGTTGGAGATTCCGGCGTACCTGACGCTGCCCAAGGGCGTGCCGCCGGAGAAACTGCCCGCGCTGATCGTCCCGCATGGCGGGCCGTGGGCGCGCGACGCGTGGGGATACAATCCGATCGCCCAGTTCTTCGCCAACCGTGGATATGCCGTGCTCATGCCGAATTTCCGGGGCTCTACCGGGTACGGCAAGAGATTCCTCAACGCCGGCAACGGCGAATGGGGCCGCAAGATGCAGGACGATATCACGTGGGGCGTGCGGTACCTGATCGAGCAGGGCACGGCGGATCCCAAACGCATCGGCATTCTGGGCGGCTCGTACGGCGGGTACGCAGCGCTGGCGGGCGTCGCCTTCACGCCGGAGTTGTACCGCGCCGCGGTCGATATCGTAGGACCGTCGAACCTGATGACGCTGCTTGAATCCATCCCGCCATATTGGGAGGCGGGGCGCAAGATGATGTACGCGCGGATGGCCGATCCGAACACGCCTGAAGGAAAAGCCTGGATGACCGAGCGATCGCCGCTGTACGCCGCAGACCGGATCCGGACGCCGCTGATGGTCGTGCAGGGAGCCAACGACCCGCGGGTGAATCGCGCCGAGGCCGAGCAGATCGTGATCGCGCTGCGCGATCGGGGCTTCCCCGTGGAGTATCTGCTGGCTCCCGATGAAGGCCATGGGTTCGCCCGGCCGGTGAACAACATGGCGATGTTCATGGCTGCCGAAGCGTTCCTGGCCAGGCACCTGGACGGCCGGTGCCAGGAAGGCGCCACGCCCGAAGTAATGAAGCGGCTGGCCGAGATCACGGTGGATCCGAAAACCGTGACGCTTACCAGGAAAATGGATGCGGCCTCCGTGGGGGCGCCCAAGCCCGAGGGGGATCTGCAGCCGGGTATTTACAGGTACGAGGCCAAACTGGCGGCGGCCGGCCAGGAGATGCAGGTCCGGACGACCATCGAGATCAGGGAAGAAGGCGCCGCGTGGACGATTGTCAATACTTCGCAGACGCCCATGGGCGAGGCCACGGACTCCATGACCGTCGAGAAGGGAACGCTGATTCCCCGCCGGCGCGTGGTCACTCAGGGTCCGGTGAAGATCGCGATGGAATTTGTGGAGAACCGGGTTACCGGCACCATGAGCATGAACGGAGAGGAATCGCCGATCGCGGTGGATCTCGGCGGTCCGCTGTTCGCGTCGCCCGTTGGCTCGCCGCAGGTCTTCGCCGCTCTGCCCCTGGCGGAGGGTTATACCGTGGCCTTCCGCAACTTCGACCTGCAGAAGCAAAAACCGAAGCTGCTGCAGTTGCAGGTGGTCGGGTCCGAATCCGTAACCGTCCCGGCGGGCCGGTTCGAAGCCTTCAAGGTGGAGATCACTTCTGCCGAAGGCGGGCCGGATCACGATACGCTGTGGATCGCGCGGGGTGGCCGCCAGGCGGTGAAGTACGAGAGTGTGATTGCCGCCATGGGAGGAGCGGTCATGACCGGGGAATTACAGGCCTAAAACGGCCAAAAAGTTCCAATCCACCCCCTTTGTACCGCGGTACCGGGGTGTTACTAAATGGGGTCCCACGAAATCCCGTTCGAGACTATGATCGAGCCATGGGCTTGCCGGATGCACTCCTTCTCGCGCTCTTGGCTTTCGCCGATACGCTCCTGTTGATTTACCTGCGGCGGCGCCGGAAACAAGCACTGACGCTCGAACGGATGACGCGCAGTCTGCGTTTCGCGATCGAACGGGAAAACGGCGAAAAACGCCAGGTGCCCCGCGTGCTTCTGCAGCGTGCGAGCTGACCGCTAGCTGATCTGCTCCAACTCGCCTTCGAGCATGGCGACATGCTCCTCTTCTTCAGCGGCCAGCTCGCCGCAGAGGTCTTTCTCCAGGCCTTCGGGCAACTCGCTCGCGAGCTTACGGAAGTGGTCGCGCGTGCGGCGCTCCATCTCCAGCGCCGCCCGGTACAGGTCGGCGATGCCGGAGCCGGCGGTGACGTGAATGTCGCGGAAGAGCCAGTTGGAAAGTAGGTTCTGCTCGTCGGCGGAGAGTTCCACCACCTCGCGGTCGAGATGCGCATGGTACTTCTCGTCGAGCTCGTGGAGGTGGTCGAGCTCGGCTTCGTAGAGACGCTCGAGTACGGCGCGCTGGTCGGGAGTGGCGGCCTTATCGCGCGCCAGTTTGTAAAAGTGGAACGAGTCGAGCTCGAACTGCACCGCGTCCCGGATGGCGCGGAAGCGCATGGAATCGCCGAGGTCGCGGCCGGAGATTACTTCCAGCTCTCCTCCGCAGAGGAAGCACTTGCCGTAAGGCACGGCAAAGCCGGTAGTCAATTTGAAACAGCTTTTGCACCGCCAGGAATAGCGCACCTGGGCGCAGCAGATTTCGTCTTCTTCCAATACCCGGTGACACTTGGGACAAGAGGATGGCATATCAGGCTCTCCCTGCTTCCGCGAGTTGTTGGGGCTGGTCCGGTGAATGGATGCCCATGTATTCCAGCATGCCCTTGGCGGCCCGCCGCCCCGCGCCCATCGCCAGGATCACGGTAGCGGCGCCGGTGACGATATCGCCGCCGGCGAAGAGGCCCGGAAGGGAGGTCATCCCGGTGCGTTCGTCCACCTCGATGTAGCCCCACTTGTTGGTCTTCAGGCCCGGCGTGGTCTGGGCGATGATAGGGTTGGCGGTGGTGCCGAGCGCGTAAATGACGGTGTCGACGTCGATCAGGTACTCGGAGCCCTCCACCGGGACCGGGCGGCGGCGGCCCGAGGCATCCGGCTCGCCGAGCTCCATTTTCTGCACCCGCATTCCGGTGACCCATCCCGACGAACTGCCGGTGATCTCCACCGGGTTGGTCAGCCAGAGGAACTCGATGCCTTCTTCGATGGCGTGCTCGAGCTCTTCGATGCGCGCCGGCGATTCGCGCCGCGAACGGCGATAGACCACCGTCACCTTTTCGGCGCCCATGCGTTTGGCCACGCGGCAGGAATCCATCGCGGTATTTCCGGCTCCGACCACCGCCACCCGGCGGCCCATGCCCACCGGCGTATCGTAGATCGGCTGGCGGTGTCCCCGCATGAGGTTGACGCGGGTGAGGAACTCGTTGGCCGAGAAGACGCCGTTCAACGCCTCGCCCGGGATACCGGCGAACTTGGGCGAACCGGCTCCGGTGCCGACAAACGCGGCGTCGTAACCCATGTCGGTGAGGAGCTGCGGAATCGTAAAGAGCTTGCCGATGATGGTATCGAGCCGGATCTCCACGCCGAGTTTCTTCATGTTTTCGATTTCGGCATCGATGATGAGGTCGGGGAGGCGAAATTCGGGGATGCCGTATTTCAGAACTCCGCCGGCGACGTGGAGCGCTTCGAAGATGGTAACCTTGACGCCGTTGCGCGCCAGGTCCCCGGCGCAAGCCAGGCCGGACGGGCCGGAACCGATGATGGCGGCTTTCTTCTGCACCGCTGCATCGATTTCGGGAGGCTCGTCCCACCCCCGCCCCATGGCCGCATCGGCGACAAAGCGCTCCAGTCGTCCGATCGCGACCGGCTTGAATTTGGCCCCGACCACGCAGGTGGCCTCGCACTGCGATTCCTGCGGGCAGACGCGGCCGCACACGGCAGGCAGCGCATTGGACGTTTTCAGAATCTGGTATGACCGCTTGATGTCCCGGTGTTGCAAGGCCGAGATGAAGCCGGGAATATCGATGCCCACCGGGCAGCCGGGGACACAGCGCGGCTTCTTGCAGCGCAGGCAGCGTTCCGCTTCGTGGAGCGCGCCCTCGAGATCGAGTCCGAGTGCTACTTCGTTGAAGTTCTGGATTCGCGCCTCGGCGGGCTGATGCGGCATGATCGCGCGTTCGGGCGGAATCGTCTTGATGTTCTTGGGGACCCGCGGACCGGGTGCTTCGGCCAGCGGCTCAGGCAGTTCGCAGATGGAGTGGGGCCGGCCATTCGATTCCGCGCTGCTCTTGAGGCTGGCAAGCCTGGCGGATTCGGAGCGGAAGCGCTCGAGGGCGGCCTTCTCTTCCCGCTCGAAGCGCTTCTGGCGGAGCGACAGCTCGTCGAAGTTCACCAGGTGGCCGTCGAAATCGGCGCCGTCCACGCAGGCGAATTTCATCTTGCCGCCGATGGTGACGCGGCAGGAGCCGCACATCCCTGTGCCGTCCACCATGATGGAATTCAAGCTGACGATCGTGGGGATGCCGGAGGGGCGGGTGACTTCCGAGCAGGCCTTCATCATGGGGATGGGGCCGATGGCCACCACCTCGCGAACGTCCTTCTCGCCCGCAAGAACATCGGCCAGCGCGTGCGTGACAAAGCCGTGGCGGCCGTAGCTGCCGTCGTCTGTGGTGACAATCAGCTCGTCGCTGAACTCGCGAAACCGGTCTTCCCAAAAGACCAGGTCCCGATTGCGGAATCCGACGATCGAAATGGTTCGGTTGCCCTGCCGCTTGTATTCCCGGAGTTGCGGAAAGACCGGGGCCACGCCGAGGCCGCCTCCGACCATGACCACCGTGCCGTCCAGCTTACGGATGTGGCTGGGCAGGCCGAGCGGACCGATGAAATCCAGGATGGCATCGCCTTCCCGCAGCGACATCATTTCGAACGTAGTTTTTCCAACAGCCTGGATCACCACGGTTACGGTGCCGCGGTCTGCGTCGAAATCGGCAACCGTCAGCGGAATGCGTTCGCCGTGCTCATCGATGCGGGCCATGACAAAGTGCCCGGGGCGTGCCGCCCGGGCTACATCGGGAGCTTTCACGTCCCAGAGGAAGGTCGTCGGACCGAACTGTTTCTTGCGAGTGATGAGAAACACCACACCCCCTTGAAATTCCATAGTAGCAAAAAATCGGGAATATCAGGTCCTAATATGAATCTAGATACAGCCAACCGCTCTAGGGCGACCCTCCTATTGACAACCCCGGGATCGAGGCGCATATTGTGAGTGGAAACGGTTTTTAATTGCCGTTTTTTACGCGATCCCCCTTCACGGGGGAGCCACTGTAAGGAGGAAGTAAATAGAACCAGTCCATTACAAGGGCGGCTTCCAGCTTCCTCGGCTGACTGGCCGCGAGCCCTGACGCGCCGCGGGTTTGATCGTTTGGCGCCGCGGTTATACACTACCGCTGTCTTTCCGGCTCGCGGTTCAAGAATCACAGGAGGGGTTGGCGGCCGCCCTTTTGTTTCCTTCCTCACAGCGCACGTCACAAGCAACTTCCGGTACACTGGTGTTTCGTTTCGCCAAACCGTGAAAGCCGTTCAATTCCAAGGCGTCTCCAAGAGCTACGCCATCTACGACGCGCCGGGCGACCGGCTCAAGGAACTGCTCTGCCTGAACCGGATCCGGCGGCATCGCGACTTTTGGGCGCTGCACGACGTGAGCTTCGACGTAGAGCGCGGCGAAACGTTCTGTATCGTCGGGGAGAACGGTTCCGGCAAGAGCACGCTACTGCAAATGGTGGCGGGGATTCTGGCGCCGACCAGCGGGACGGTCGCGGCGAACGGGCGGGTCTCCGCGCTGCTCGAACTCGGAGCCGGGTTCAACCCGGAATTCTCGGGCCGGGATAACGTCTACCTGAATGGCTCCATCATGGGGCTGACCACGCGGCAGATCGACGAACGGTACCGCGATATCGAAGCGTTCGCCGAGATCGGGGAGTTTATCAACCGGCCGGTGAAGACCTATTCAAGCGGCATGGTTGTCCGGCTCGCATTCGCCGTAGCGATCAATGTCGACCCCGAGATTCTACTGGTGGACGAAGCTCTGGCGGTAGGCGACATCTATTTTCGCCAGCGCTGCATGCGGAAGGTGCACGAACTGCGGTCCCGTGGCATCACGATTCTCTTCGTTTCGCACGCCGTGGCGGACGTGAAGGCCATCGGCGACCGCGTGCTGTGGCTCGACCACGGGCGGATGGTTGAAGTCGGCGCGCCCGATAAGGTCGTCGCAAAGTATCTGGCCGCCATGACCGCGAAAGACTCGACCTACCTCCTGCACAAGGCGGAGGGCGGAGAGAAGCACCCGCGCGGCGCGGCGGTGCTCGCGCCCGAAGTGGTAGAGACAATTCCGAACATCGACCACCGCCACGGAGACGGGCGTGCGGAGGTTATCGGCATCGCCGTGCTCAATGAACAGGGACAGGCGGTGCATCTGCTCGAGCCGCAAACGCGAATCGTGGTCCGGATCAGCGTGCGCGCGAAAGACGCGGTAGCGGTGCCCATGGTGGGCTTCATGCTGCGCAATCAACTGGGCATCGATTTTTCGGGCACCAATACGGCGCGCGAGGGCTACGAACTGCCGCCCATGCACGCGGGCGACATTTATACGGTGGATTTCCACGTGGAGCTGCCGGAGTTGTATCCGGCATCGTTTTCGTTCTCCCCGGCGATCGCCGACGGGACACTCGCCGGCTACACGATGTGCGACTGGATCGATAATGCGCTGGCGCTGCAAATGTCGCGCGCGGAGCAGGAGGTTTACGGATACCTGCACCTGCCATGCCGGGTGGAGGTGAACGCGAGAATCCGAGGCGAGCAGGCCGCGGCCGCTCCCCGGTTGGAGAAACGGATTGGCTGAGTTCACGGGCGAGCGGGTTATTCCCGGCCAGGTGGATATCGACCTGCTGAACGAGCACCTGGCGCGCTACACGTTTGCGGCGCGGTTGGCGCGGGGGAAGCGCGTGCTGGACGCCGGGTGCGGCGCCGGGTACGGAGCGGCGGAACTGGCCTGTACGGCGCTCAGCGTGGCCGGAATCGATCGCGCGGCGGAGGCGGTCGAGTACGCCCGCGCCAACTACCGCTTGCCGAACCTCGCTTTCGAAGAGGGGTCGGTGACGTCTCTGCCGCACGAGGACGGGGCCTTCGACCTGGTAGTCGCATTCGAAGTGATCGAGCACCTGGAGAACTGGAAAGAGTTTCTGCTGGAGGCGCGGCGCGTGCTCGCGCCCACGGGGCAGTTTATCGTTTCGACGCCGAATAAGCTCTACTACACGGAATCGCGCGGCGCGGACGGAGCGAATCCCTTTCACGTGCACGAATTCGATTTCAAAGAGTTCTCCGACGCGCTGAAGGAGGTTTTTCCGTACGTTTCGATGTTCCTCGAAAACCATGTGGAGGGCGTCTCGTTCCAGCCGCACGACCGCGGGAACACGGTAGAGGTGCGGGTGGATGCGGGGGAGCCCGCGCCGGACGAGTCGCATTTCTTCGTGGCGGTGTGCGCGCACCGGCCGCAATTGGGCAACCCCACCTTCGTGTACGTGCCGCGGGCGGCCAATGTGCTGCGTGAGCGCGAACGGCACATCGAGCTCCTGGAAGGCGAACTGGCCGCAAAGAATACGTGGCTCGAGAAGGCCCTCGCGGAGCACGAATCCCTGATGCGGCAGTTCGCGGAGCTCAAAGACGCCTTGGAAAAGAGCAACCGATGGGCGGACGCGCTCAACCAGGAGATTGGCGAGCGGCGCGCGCGCGTCGAGCAACTGCAGGTTGAACTGTCGGACGCCCAGGAGAGCGCGCGGCACGCGATCGCGGATCTTGAAAGCGATCTGCGCGCTAAGATCGCCTGGGCCGAGGAGCGCGAAGCGGCCGTCCAGTTTCAGACGGCCGAGCTCGTGAAAGCAGTGGAGGCCCTGCATCACACCGAGAAAGAGCTGGAAGATCGCACGGCATGGGCGCTGCGCCTGGAACAAGATGCGGCGGAACTGGGACGGCAGCTCACGCTGGTGCGTGGCTCGCGCTGGATGAAGCTGGGCCGCAGGATCGGGGTGGGACCCGATCTGCCTGCATGACATGCCGCTGCTGAAACGCATTGGGAAGGCGCTTCCGCTACTGCTCATCTCGCCGCTGCTGCTGGCGATTGCGGCGCTCGCGCTGGCCATTACGGATCTTTACAGCAAACTGCTGCCGTATCACGCACAGAGCCGCGACCGCAAGGGAACGGGCCCAGCCGCTTCCGTCGTGATCCCCAACTGGAACGGCAAAGACCTTCTCGAGAAGTATCTACCCTCCGTGCTCGCTGCCATGTCCGGGCACCCGGACAACGAAATCATCGTCGTAGACAATGGCTCGACGGACGGCAGCGCGGAATTTGTGCGGGCCGCGTTTCCTTCGGTGAAAGTGCTGGCGCTTCCGGAGAACCTGGGCTTTGGCGGCGGATCGAATGCCGGGTTTCGCGAAGCGCGGAACGATATCGTTGTTCTGCTGAATAGCGACATGCGGGTGGAGGCGGGGTTTCTCGCGCCCCTGGTCGAGGGCTTCAGGGACCCGGATGTCTTCGCGGTATCCTGCCAGATTTTCTTCAGCGACCCGGCCAAGTTGCGCGAAGAGACGGGCCTGACGCAGGGCTGGTGGCAGGACGGCGGCCTGCGGGTCCGTCACCGCGACGACCCGGCAGTCCGTGACCTGTATCCGTGCTTCTACGGCGGGGGCGGATCGTGCGCCTTCGACCGGCACAAGTTTCTCGAACTGGGTGGCTTCGACCGGCTGCTGGAGCCGTTCTACCTGGAAGACACCGACCTGGGATACATGGCCTGGAAGCGCGGGTGGAAAGTGTTGTACCAGCCGCGGAGCGTCGTCTTCCATGAGCACCGCGGGACCATCGGGAAGAAGTTCTCTCCGGAATACATCCAGGCCGTGCTGAAGAAGAACTTCCTCTTGTTCTGCTGGAAGAACATCCACGAATGGCCGCGCCTCCTTTCGCACTTTGCGTTCGCGTGGGCCGGCGCGCTGCTGGCGGTCCTTTTTGGAGACGTGCAGGGCCGACCGAACTTTCCGGCGCTGTGGCGCGCATTCCGGCAGTTGCCGCGGGCCATGCGGTCGCGCCGGCGCGCGCTCGGCCTGGCGCGGGTGACCGACACCGAAGCCTTCCGGCGGCCGATGGGAGGCTACTTTCGCGATCGCTTCGATCCCATGGAAGCGGCGCCCGGGAAGCTGCGCGTGCTGTTTGTTTCGCCGTACCCGATCTGCCCGCCGGTGCACGGCGGTGGCGTCTTTATGTACCAGACGCTGCGAGAGATGGTGAAGCTCGCCGAAGTCCACGTGGTGGAGGTGTTGGATTATGCATGGCAGGCGCCGGAGAACGAGGAACTGCGGAGTTTCTGCGCTTCGGCGCAATGGCTGGTGCGGCCGGGCGGGGAAGCCAAAGGGGCCGGCTCGATCGAGCCCTACGCCGTGCGCGAGATCGCTCTGGGCGACCTGGAATGGTTGATCCACCGCCAGATCTACCTGAAGCGCATCGACGTTCTGCAACTGGAATATACGCCCATGGCGCAGTATCGCGGGGAATTCCGTCGCATCCCCTGCGCGCTCTTCGAGCACGACCTGTACTTCCAATCCATTGCGCGGGGCTTGGGCCATTTCCCCGGATTCCTGGGAGAGCTGAATGCGCGCCTGGAGTACTTGAGGGCGCTGCGCTACGAGATGCGCACCCTGCCCGCGTTCGACCAGGTACAAGTGTGCACGCCATCCAACCGTGACTACCTGCTCTCCTACCTGCCGAAATTGGCAGATCGCACCAAAGCCGGCATGCGGGCAGGCATCGATACCTCCCGGTACGTATTCCGCGAGTGCGGGCGGGAGCCGCTTACCATGCTGTTCATCGGCAGCTTCCGGCATGACCCGAACCGCGTGGCGGTGGATTGGTTCGTTAACGAAGTCATGCCCCTGATCCTGGCCGGCCAGCCCGGCGCGCGGCTGGTAATTGCAGGCTCGGATCCGCCTCCGGTGCACGCCTGGGCTAATCATTCAGGGGCGCTGGACCTGCTCGGGTTCGTAGACGACGTTCGCGAGCCCCTCTCGCGTTACTCGCTGTTCGTATGCCCGATTCTGAGTGGCTCGGGAGTCAGGGTGAAGTTGCTCGAAGCATTCGCGGCGGGAATTCCAGTGGTTTCGACGACTGTCGGCGCGGAGGGGCTGGCTCTGAAAGACGGCGAGTTTTGCGCCCTGGCCGACGATCCGGCCGGATTTGCCGCGCGGGTCACGGCGCTGTTCGGGAATCCGCGGGAGGCTGCCGCCATGGCCGCCAGGGCACGCGCGGAAGTGGAGGCCAATTGGGACATGGCCGCGCTCACCCGGAAGCTAGTGGCGGGGTACGGAGAGCTGGTGTGGGAGAAACGGCAGGCCGGCGCCGTCAGGCGCGTCACTTCGATTTCGGATTCAGGTCTTTCTTGAGGCGGCTTACAATGTCGGAGGCAGTGCGATCGAGGTCCCTGCCGGTATTGCTCTTCGCCGGGTCGAAGGTGGACCAGATCACCTCCCGCGACCTGGCTTCGACCAGGAATATGGTTCCCTTACCGCGCCCGAAGGTCGAGTTGAGCGCCGGGTTTTCGAGCTTGTTGACCGGATCGGTAAAGGCGACCGCCACACCGGGTCCCGTCGGTTTTTCTTTCGGCGCTTTCTCCTCCTCGGCCTTCTCCTCCTCGGCCTTCTCCTCCGGTTTGGCTTTTTCGGGCGTGGGAGAGAAGCTCTCGAGCCGGATCTGGAATGCTTCTCCGATGCGGTCCGTGAGGACGGCGTCTGCCAGTTTCGGGTCGGTGACGATCTGGAAGACGTGGTCGGAGGTCAACCGGCTGGCGAGGTACTGGTCCAGCCCGCGGGCCATGGGCATGACGTATACCGTCTTCACGCCGGCCAGGTCGGCGCCGCACAGCAGCACGGCGGAGCCGCAGAGAAGGAACAATAGCCTCTTCATCGCTACCATAATAATATCGAGACGCCTGGCGGCGCCAAAAAGTCGAACTCATGTATAAGGGGCAATCGATCACCGTCATCATCCCGTGCCTGAACGAAGAGCAGGGCATCGAGAAAGTACTCCGTTCGATGCCGGAGTTCGTGGACGAGATCATCGTTGTGGACAATGACTCGACGGACCGCACCTCGGAGGTGGCAGCATCCCTGGGGGCCAAGGTGATCCGGGAGGCGGTGAGGGGCTACGGAAGGAGCTACAAGCGCGGGTTCGCGGTGGCCACGCGGGACCTGATCGTGACGCTCGACGGGGACCACAGCTACCCGGTGGACGCCCTGTCCTACCTGATTGAGGCGTTCCTGCACCTGGACGTGGATTTTCTGAACGCCTCGCGCTTTCCGGTCCGCGATCGCCAGGCCATGAGCCTTAAGCACAAGTTCGGGAACCTGGTGCTGTCGATGGCGATGTCGCTGCTCTTTTTCCGCTGGGTGCGGGATTCGCAATCGGGCATGTGGGTGTTCCGGCGATCCATTCTGAAGGACATGAAGCTGGAGTCGGACGGCATGGCGTTCTCCGAAGAGATCAAGATCGAGGCGCTGCGCAACTCCCGAATCCGGTTCGGAGAGATCTCGATCCTGTACTCATCGCGGCTGGGCGAAAAGAAGCTCAACCCGTGGCGGGACGGCATGCAGAACCTGATGTTCCTGGCGAAGAAGCGCTTCCTGCGATGAGCCTGGCCGCCATCGTGCCTGTCTGGAACGGCCGGCCGCTCGTCGAGAGACTGCTCGCCAGCCTGGCGAAGCAGACTCTGCGGGCGGACGACGTGATCGTGGTGGATAACGGCTCGACCGACGGCGCGCCGGAGGCGGCGCGGGCGTGCGGCGCGCGGGTGATCGCGATGGGGCGCAATGCCGGCTTCGCCGCCGCGGTCAACCGCGGTATTCGCGAAGCCCGTGCCGAATGGGTCGCGGTGTTGAACAGCGACGTCGAACTGGCGCCCGACTACTTCGCCCTGCTGACAGCCTCAAAAGGCTGGTTCGCGACCGGCCGGATTCTGTCGGCGGACATCCCCTCGCAGATCGACGGCACCTTCGACCTGGTTTGCCGCGGCGGCACGGCGTGGCGCGCGGGAAGCGGCCGGCCCGACGGACCACAATGGGCCAGTCGCCGCCGTATCTGGTCTGCCCCGTGGACAGCCGCGGTATTTCGAGCGGACTTGTTCGAAAAGACCGGCCTGCTCGAGGAGAGGTTCGAATCGTACCTCGAAGATGTCGATTTCGGGTTGCGGTGCGAGTCATGCGGACTCGCCGGCGAATATGTGCCCGAAGCCGTGGCCTGGCATCGCGGGAGCGCCACGCTCGGGCGATGGCATCCGGAAACGGTGCGCCGGTTGGCGCGGAACCAGGTCTGGCTGCTCGCGCGGCACTACTCGCGCCGCGACCTGGTACGGTGCGCATGGCCCGCGGCGGTGGCGCAACTGCTTTGGGGCCTCGCAGCGTTGCGGCACGGAGCAGGTTTCGCGTGGTGCCGGGGTAAGTGCCAGGGCCTACGGAACTTTCCCGACGTACGCCGGAACAGCAATTGTGACCGTTCGGGAGTCCTAGAACGTCTTAGAGCAAACGAATCATTGATTCGCGAAATCCAGTCGGATACAGGGTCCGATTTTTACTGGAGGCTGTACTTCTTACTTACCACCCGTGAGGCAAAGTGACACATGGGCTGCATCGGCGTGGTCATCGTGACTTACAATTCGGAGCTCGAGATCGGCGCCTGCCTCCATGCCCTGGAGAGTTCCGGTGCGGATGTGGTTGTAGTGGACAACTCATCCACTGACGGAACTGTGGCCGTGGTAAGAGCCCGAGGCGCGAAACTCATCGCAAATGCCGGGAATCGCGGCTTTGCTGCCGCTGTAAATCAGGGTTTTGCTGTATTGAACTGCGAGTTTGTCCTCGTTTTGAACCCGGACTCCATTCTGCAAAGTGGTTTGGAGGCCTTGCATGAGGCCTGCGCGCTGCCCGGCGCGGGCGCGGCCGGCGGGCAGTTGCTGGGTGCCGACGGAAATCCACAGACCGGGTTCATGGTTCGCCGGTTTCCAACAGTGGCAGCGTTCGCTTTGGAATCTCTCTTGCTAAACCGGATCTGGCCGGCAAATCCAGTGAACCGAAAGTATCGTGCTCTAGATTTGGACTACACCAGCCGTCTCGAGGTCGAGCAACCGGCTGGAGCTTTTCTGATGGTCCGTCGCGCCGTTTGGGAAGAACTGGGTGGATTTGACGAAGGCTTCTTTCCGCTCTGGTTCGAAGACGTGGACTTCTGCCGCCGCGTCACGGAACGTGGGTATCGCGTGTACTACGAACCTCGGGCTGTGGCAAAACACACGGGAGCACACTCGATCTCGCACTTAACAGTAGAGATGCGCCAATTTTACTGGTATCGTAGTGTTCTTAGGTATTGCGCCAAGCACTTCCGACCATGGGCCCTACGGTTGGTGTGTCTGGCCATCGTAACGGGCTCCTTTCTGCGGCTTCCTGTGGAACTGGCCTCACGCCGGAGCCTTAAGCCCCTGGCAGTATGCGGTAGAGTAGTTCGGCTCGCCGGCCGTTGCCTGGTATTGGGCTGGCGCGAGGGGGAAGTTATATCCAGTCCCGCTGCACGGTAGAGACGGAAGTACGGCAAGTTCAAACTCAGGTTCCTGTTCATGGTGCACAAAGACCTTGTGTCCGTCACGCTGGTCACATATAACAGCGGCCGCTTCATTAAGCGATGCCTCGAATCGGTGCTGGCTCAAAGGTATCCGAACCGCGAGATCATCGTCATCGACAACGCGTCTACGGACGGCACCGTCGACATTCTCGAACAGTTCGAAGATCGCGTTCAGGTCTACTACAACGACGAGAACATCGGGTTCGCGGCCGCGCAAAACCAGGCGATCGAGATAGCGACGGGGGAGTGGGTGCTGACATTGAATCCGGACGTGTTGTTGCTGCCGGATTTCATTCAGGCGCTGGTGGATGCAGGGCAGTTCGACTCGCAGATCGGTTCGGTGTGCGGCAAGTTGCTGACCATGTCGGCGCATTTCGAGATACCGGAAAAGCCTGTAGTAGATTCCACCGGAATCTATTTCAACCCCATGCTGCGGCACCTCGACCGGGGCAGCCAGGAAGTGGATAACGGGCACTACCTGCGCTACGAGTACGTCTTCGGCGCGACGGCGGCAGCGGCGCTTTACCGGCGCGCCATGATCGACGACATATCGCTCGATGGTGAATTTTTCGACTCCGATTTCTTCGTGTACCGCGAGGACGCGGACGTCGCATGGCGAGCCCAGCTCATGGGGTGGAAGTGCCTCTACGTTCCGTATGCGCGAGGGTATCACGTTCGCAAAGTTCTGCCGGGCAACCGGCGCGCCCTGCCCACCGAAATCAACATGCACTCGGTGAAAAACCGGTTCCTGATGCGGGTTAAAAACATCTCGCCCGACCTGTATTGGCGCAACTGGTTTTCGATCACCGCGCGCGACCTGACGGTGGTAGGATGCTGCCTGTTGTGGGAGCACAGCTCGCTCAGGGCGTTCTGGTTTTTGGCGGCGAACCTGCGCCGGCTGCTGGCCAAGCGGCGCCGCATCCAGGCAGCGAGGCGCGTGGAAGACGAGTACATGGCGAGCTGGTTCCAATACCAGCCCGTGAGCAAGCAGGCCCCGAAGAAGATGGTGCGCGTCCGTTCCGAAGCGGCGAAAATGTAGTGTGAGGATCGCCCTTCTCGGCACACGCGGCATTCCGGCCGGCTACGGAGGCTTCGAGACATTCGCCGAAGAGATCTCGGCCCGTCTCGCGGAGCGCGGGCACGAGGTCACCGTCTACTGCCGCGAGCGGCATCCCGAGGCGCGCTACCGCGGCGTGCGGCTTCAGTACCTACCCACCATCCGCCATAAGTATTTCGATACTCTCTGTCACACCTGCGTCTCCACTCTGCACCTGTTGGGACACCGCGCCGATGCCGCCATCTACTGCAACGGCGCGAACGCCATTTTCACACTCTGGCCGCGGCCGTTCGGGATTCCGGTCGCGCTGAATGTGGATGGCATCGAGCGCAAGCGAAAGAAGTGGAACCGGCTGGCAAAAGGCTGGTACCTATTCTCGGAGTGGCTCTCGACGTTCTGCCCGACCGTGGTCGTGACGGACGCCATGACGATCGAGGAATACTACCGCGAACGTTACGGCAAGGCCAGCACATACATTCCCTATGGCGCCGAGGTGGGGAAGGTGGAAACTTCGGCGGCCCTGCGGAAACTGGGGCTGGAACGCGGCCGCTACTTTCTTTATGTGAGCCGCATGGAGCCGGAGAATCACCCGCTCGAAGTGCGGGAAGCATTCGAACGCGTGGATACGCCGCTGAAACTCGCGCTGATCGGCGATGCGCCGTACGCCGGCGAGTACATCCGCCGCGTGCGCGCGACCAACGACCCGCGGATCGTCATACCTGGCGCGATCTATGGCATTGGCTATGGGGAGTTGGGGTCGCACTGCTTCGCGTATATCCACGCCACCGAGGTCGGGGGCACGCACCCTGCCCTGATTGAAGCGATGGGACGGGGCGCGCTGGTTCTGTACCGGAACACGCCTGAAAACGCCGAGGTCGCGGGCGATGCAGGCATTCCGTTCGAACCGGACCAGTTGCCCGATAAGATCCGCCTGGTTCTGGAAATGAACGAAGAGGAGCGGAGACGGTTGCAGGTGAGAGCCGAGCAGCGAATCCGAGAGCGATACTCCTGGGACGCCGTGACGGATGCTTATGAGAAGCTGCTGACCTCGATGCGGCAGTAAGGCGCGCAGGACTTACGCCCTGCGCGCGCTATCACAGCAACTAACGGCGCCGCCAGTAGCCTGGGTAGTATCTCCGCGCATGATACCGCGGCGCTACCCAATACTCGCGCGCGACCCGCGGCCGCGCCCAGTATCCTGCGCGCCAGACCCAGCGCGGACCGACCGGATAATAATAGCCGCCCACCCATGTATACCCCGGCCCCGGGCAGCGCGGGACATATGCGGCCAGCGGCGGGGGTGGCGGCCCGTAAGCCACCACAGGCGCGGGAGCCCGGTAGCCAATCCCCACGCCCACAAACACGCGAGGCTGCGCCAACAAGCTGCTTCCCGCCAAAAACAGGATTGCAAGCAATTTGCCTTTCATGTGTTCTCCTTCCCTCGCGCCCTTTGATGCACTTCCCCTGCCAGAGCCAAGTGGCGTAAAATCAATCGCCTCAGCCGCATGCGGGTGGTTGACGACCACCGGAGTGGTGCATTTCGGCCGGCGACTCCACTGGTAGCGGCGCGGCAAACTAATAGAGGAACGGAATGAGCTTCCGCGTTCGCGCCGCGTACTCGTCGAAGGCTGCGCCGTAGTGGTCGCGCAGGTGGGAATCGAGCACCGGGATGTTCACCAATACGAAACCCGCCAGCATGATGACCGGAATCCCCGCCGTGATCCACCTTCCCGAAATCAGGCACAGCCCGGAGAACGACAACAGGTCGCCCAGATAGTTCGGATGTCTCGAGTAACGGAACAATCCTTCGGTGTAGAGCCGCCCGCGATTTTCGGAACGCTGTTTCCAAAGGTGCCGCGCGTACTCCGAGTATGTGTTCATCCACGATCCCGCAATGAACAGGGCCACGCCTGTCCAGCCTGCCGCTCCAAACGGCGCGGTATTGGTGCCGCCTAGAGACGCCAGGAGGAGGTAGATGCAGAGGATCCACGGGGCCACCGTAAACACTTCGCTCCAGCTCACGCCGCGCTTCAGGAAGACGAATTCAGTGAAAAGGATTCGTACGTAGTAAACAGACAAACCCACCGCGAGCAGCAGCCGCCGCACGGGATCGCCGGATTGCCATTGGCGGCCAAACCAGCCACCTATGGTTGCCAGCCCTCCTCCCCAAAGCAGCCACCAGGCGGCCGCCACCCACAAACCCGCGAGGACGGCCAGCGTCAAGCGCTGTGCCATCGAAGCGTCGCGGATTTCATACATTTGCCGCTGCAGGTCGCGGTTCGGCATTGAGGCTTCCTAAAGAAATTGTATAAATATCCGCCACCCGGCCCGAAGTGGTCAGGGCCGGAAGATGCGCTCGACGATCGGAGGCTCCTCGTGCGTAGCCGGGTTGTACACGACGATGGGGTCGGCGGCCAGGGCTTCGGCCAGGGTGTGCGGGCCGTCGAGCGAAGCGCGATATACCAGGTCGAACTGAAACTCCATTTGGCCATGGCTGTCGGCCACGAAGTTGGTGTGCCAGCAGTTGTCGAAGATCATGGCGAGAATGCGGCCCGGCTCTGCCGGCTCCTGCTGGCTCAGTTCGACCACGTGCGGCGCGCCGAGGGCCACCAGCGGGGCGTCACGCGTAACCCATAACCAGTGGCCGCCGGGAGTCCGGTAGTCCGCCCAGCCATCGATGGCGAAGTAATCCCTACACGAGCCGCGAAGCTGATCCCGGTAAGGAGTGTAGGGAACGCCGCCGCCCGAAAAAACCGGCAGCGGCAGTCCTTCGGGAAGCCCGAAGGAGAGGAACAGGACCTCGGGCGCGATCGAGGAGAGGCGGTTGAGCGCAACCGTGAGACGCGCCCGGGGCTCCCGCTTCCACAGTTCGAGCGCGCGGGTGGACGGGCCCAGGCGAGAGTGCCGGACCTCCTGCGTGAAGCGCACGGTGTGGGGTGTCTCGCTGCGCTGCGCCTCGCCGTACGCGGCTTCGGTCTGTTGAAGGGATTTACGGCGGAGCCCGGCATCGAATTTCGCATGGAGCTGCGCGATCGTACGGCGATCGGCCGGAGGCACCACCCCGACACACAGAAAGTCGCCGATAGGGCCGTCGAACAGGGGACGCGGCATGCCGGGCCACGTCGCGGAGACCGGCCAGGCAGAAGAGTCCAGCTTCAACGTTGGGGCGCCGGCTGCGGTCATTGGTTCCGCCGCCGCGGGCTCTGCCTGCGTGCGGAAGCCCCGTACCGATTGGGCCGGCAAGTTCTCCAGCCAGCAGCGAACTCTGCCGTCCTCGCGGACGAGGCTGGTGGTCGCGCCGGTGCGGGTATCCAGGAGGCTGTTCATCTTGGCATCGACGCCGGTGACTACCGCCCAGCCGCTGATCTCCGCGGGGGCGGGATTGATGGCATATACGCCCTCGGGTAAAGGGTCGATCTTCGCGCGTACCCGGCGCTGGAGCAAAGCCTCCGCCATGCCCATCGGCCTGTAAGCGAGATCACTCTTCTCGACATATTGACCGAGGGTGTGGAGGCTATAGGGCGCGGAGATGCTGGCGGCGGCTCCCCAGGTGTGCTCGTCGAAGAGGCAGAGGTCGCGCAGGATGCCCGACACGGTGGGCTGGGCGCGGGGCGGAACCGGTCCGAAGACGGGCGATACCGCGGCTCCGACTGCGCGCTTGGCGACGCGGCTGGCGGCGACCTCGCGCGGGCCAGACGCGTCGCCATTGGCCCACCAATCGGTCCATTCGCCCTCGAGCGTCTGGACTTGCCCGCCGACGGCGCGCTCCATGCGGAACACCGCATCGGTTGCCGTGGTCAACCGGAGTGCCGGCGTCAACTCCAGGCGGTTCCATGCCGCGACCAGGGACGCGAGCGACGGGAACGGGTAGCCGTTGTCGTAGTGCTGCGGGTTCGTGTGGGTGAGGATCAAGCGATCGAACGCGTAACCTTCGCCTTCAATGGCGGCCAGGTGCTCGGCCAGTTCGGCGTGGGCGGCGCGGAGAGAGGGCTCGTCGGTGCGGTAACGCAAGCCTTCGCGGGCAGGCGCCAGGTAGTTCATGACGCTGCCGTAGTGCTCGCCGAGCCAGACAAACAGGCGCCGGCCATCCGGCAGCTTCCACCAGAATGCGTCGGGACGCCGAAAGGGCGGCCCACCGCTATCGGCATTGATCCCCATGAGCAGGTGATGGATGCCGTGGTCGAGCAGCGCCATGGCTCCGGCGCGGGGGAATCCGTTGACGTCGTTCTGCATGGCGGCACGAATCTCCAGCGCTTGCCAGCGGGCCGCTGGAATCCAGCTCATCATCTGGCGCCACTGCATGGCATTCAGGAAGGCCGTCTGGTTAAACGGCAAGGCCATCACGTCTATGCGCCCGGCGCGGACCAGCGATTCTAGTGCGCCGCGGCGGGTGGCGGGAGCGGAGGGCCACCAGTCGTCGAGCTCAACCAGAGTCTCCACGGTCCACCGGAAGGTGGGATCGGCGGCGCAGCAATCGATGGCGGCGTCGAGGTAGCGGGTCTGCTCGTCGCGCACCACGGCGGGGAGAGCAGTATAGCCGACGTCCAGGTGAGTGTGGTGAACGATGTCGATGGAGCGGATCTTCGATCCGGCCTGTGCGGCGGCCACCCTGCCCATGCCAGAGGCGGCGGCCATCCCGGAAAGAAACTGCCGGCGGTTCATGAAGCCATTCTATAAGGCGCGGAGACGCTCGGCGGCGGATTCGGGAGTGATGTCGCGCTGCGGCGTGGCCAGCAGCTCGTAACCGACCAGGAATTTACGCACGGTGGCGGAGCGCAGCAGCGGCGGATCGAAGTGCAGGTGGAGATGCCACTCCTCGTGGGCCGCGCCGTCGGTCGGACGCTGGTGAAAACCCATGGAGTAGGGAAACGATACGTCGAAGAGACGGTCGTAGCGGGCGGTGGTCCGCTTCAGCATGTCGGCAAGGCCGGTGCGCTCCGGGCCGGTCAGGGCATCGATCGAAGGCATGTGACGCCTGGGGATCACGATGGTCTCGAACGGCCAGACTGCCCAGAAGGGGACCAGGGTTACCCAGTCTTCGTTCTCCTCCACGATGCGCTCGTGCGCCGACTCTTCGAGCCGGAGATAGTCGCAGAGCAGGCAAGTCCCGTGGTCACGGGTCCATTCGATCTGGGACCCCTGCTCCTTGGCGACTTCGTTAGGCAGGCCGTGGTTGGACCAGATCTGGCAGTGCGGATGAGGGTTGCTGGCCCCCATCATGGCGCCCCGGTTCTCGAAGATCTGGACGTAGTTGATGAGTGGCCTGGCCGCGAGATCGTTATATTGCTCGACCCAGGTGTCGACTACCGTGCGGAGGTCCGTAACCTCCATGTTGGCGATGGTCAGGCTGTGTTTTGGCGAGAAGCAGACCACGCGGCAAACGCCCGGCTCGGATTCGGCGATCAGCAGGCCGCTCTGCTCGAAGCGGTCGAGCGGGGTATCGGGCTTGAGCGCGGCAAAGTCGTTATCAAAGACGAACGTCGCAGTGTAATTGGGATTGCGCACGCCGCCGGCGCGCGCATTGCCGGGACAGAGGTAGCACTCCGGATCGTATTCCGGCTGCCGGGCCGGAGCGGTCTTCTCGACCTGGCCCTGCCAGGGCCTTTGGGTTCGATGCGGCGAAACCAGCACCCACTCACGGGTGAGCGGGTTGAAGCGGCGGTGAGGGTCCTGCTTCCAGTCGAACATCCCTACCATGGTAACGTCGCGTCGCGGTTTTAGAGGCCGGGCCAGAGCACGATCCCGGTCCGCTCGCCGGCCTCGAGGGCGCGGACGGCCGGGTCGCCGTACCGGTCCAGGGTGACCTGGTAGAGAGGAAGGTCGCGCTGCTTCACGATGTAGGTGCCGTTCTGGAGGTTGTTGGCGTCGGCATCGGCCGCTACCACGATGGGGTTAGGCGCAGCGGCGCGCACGCGAAACTGTCCGCTCGAAGGCTCGTAGTTGCCGTAACTGTAGCAGCGGCCGAGACAGACGCGGTCGAGCATGTGGGTCACGGGATTGGTCCGGATGCCGGGAACGTCGACCCCGTTGACCACGCGCGCCCACGGCGCAAGCTGCGCAACCGCGGCCTGCATACGGTCTTCGAACGCGTTCAACGCGGATTCATCGGCATAGAGGAAGCCGAAGAAGAGAAGGGCGGCGGCGGCCAACGCGAAGTTCGGCAGGCGCGGCACCGGGGCGCACGCCAACCACGCGCAGATGCAGATGCCGAGCGCGAGCGACATGCGCTGCGCCAGGAAGACCAGCGCGTGGTTGTAGCCGGGAATGAGAATCCAGTTGGGAATCAGCACAGTCCCCGCGCCGGTGAGCAGACAGATCTGGAAAGGGATGCCGGCGCGGACCTGCGAGAGGCCTTCACTCCGCACCAGGGAGGCGAACAGGCAAACCCAATAGAGCAGAAGTCCGAGGCCCGCAAGCCAATACCGGGAGCCGTAGACGGCCAGTTGGTCGATGGCGAGGGCCGATGCCAACTGGTCCCCGAACCACCGCGTAGGAAGGACAAATCGAAGGGCAATCGCGCCGGCGATCAGTACCGCGAAGGCGGCGCGGAGCAGGCGCGGGCGGACGCCGGGGGCGAGCCGGAGTGCCGCGTGCCGGTAGGCAAGCACTGCCAATGCCCACGCCACCGGCAGACCGTGTGCGACGTAGGCGACACCCAATAGCGCGGCCGCGCCGGCCAGGCGGGCCGGCCGCCACTCCCACGCCAGGGCGAGCGCCCAGAAGCAGAGTCCGAGGCTGATGTAGAAGTTGAACAGGCCCATATGGAAGGTCCAGCCATAGGCCAGCATGACGATCGCCGGAAGCAGGTGGTACGCGGTGCGGCCGGAAACCGAGCGCACGAAGGCGAACGCGCCCCACACCAGCAGGAGTACGGCGAGCGCCGCCGGAATCCGTTGTGCCGCCTGCGGCCCAGCCACCGGAAGGAGGCCGCTCAGAACCAGATCGAAGAGGATGTTGGTGGTTTGAGGGACGACGGCGAGCCCCGGGGCTTTCCCCTGGCGGATCAGGCCCGTCAACCATGCGTTATAGAGATGGCTGGAAAGATCGCCGGCCTGCAGTCGGGATTGCCAGAAGCAGGGAATGAGTATCAGGGCGGAAAACAACGCACAGGCCGCCCGGGTACCGAGGAACGCGGACAGCTTGCCAGGCGAGGGGGCGGGCGGGGCTTTCGACGGCTTCCTGGCAGCTCGTGCGGACATCAGCGGCCTAGGCGCCGGCGCCTTTTTGCCCTGGATTCGAGGCCTGCAGCAGTACCTGATAGAGACCCTGGATGAGACCATAGCTGGCAGGGTCGCCGCGCGCCAGTTGGGCGGTCACGTCGTCGCGGGCGGCCAGAATTTTCTGAAGCGCCTGGTTGACCTCGGAGGAATGCTCCTGGCCGGAAAGGGCGCGGACCTCGTTGAACAAGGTGCCGGCATACTGTTGTGCCGTGCCGTAATTCTTCAGACTGGTCTGAAGGAAGACCATCCCCAGCAGGTCCCGGGCGCGACTGAGTTGCTGTTCGGATCGGGCCTGCTCCACCTGCCCGGCCAGACGGTTGGCGCGGATATATTCGGGCAGGAATCCAGCGAGAAACACCCCAAGCAGGACCACCGCACCGATCGTGAGTTTGTTGCGATTCATGGCACCCCCTCTTACTCTATCCAAACGGCCGGCTTCGCAGACGCTGCCATTTTCGCTTGGCCCACTCCAGGGCCCGCGCGGCCCAGTGGAAATCGCGGCTCAGGAGCACCAACCCCAGAATGATGAGCGGGATGCCTGGTCCGGGAACCAGGGGAATCGAGAGGATGCCTCCCACCACCAGCAGCAGGAAGCCCAGGAATATACGGAGATGCTTCGGGAGCCGGGATGCGGGTCCGGGCGGGTCCGGGCGATTGGAACTCACGTGCGTTTCTACTTGAGCAGCGTCGACGACCGTCCTGCGAACTGGAGCACCCAGGTCGGGAAGATTCCCAGGATCAGCGTGGCGAGGGCCGGCAGAATCAGTGCGGCGCTCAAGCCAGGGGAGAGCGGTTCGGCCTCGGAGGCTGCCTCGCTGGGTTCGTGCATGTACATCATGACCAGAATCCGCAGGTAGTAGTAGGCGGCGACGGCGCTGTTCAAAAGGCCCAGCACCGACAGCCACACCAGGTGCGATTCAAGCGCCGCCTTGAAGATGTAAAACTTCCCGAAGAATCCGCCCGTGAGAGGCACGCCGATCAGGGAGAGCAGGAAGATCGTAAACATCGCGGCGGTTAGCGGCTGCTTCTCTCCGAGGCCTGCAAAGTCCTTGATGTTTTGATACCGCTCGCCCTTGCCCGAGAGGTGGGTGACTACCGCAAATGCGCCTACATTCATGAACGCATAGGCCGCCAGGTAGAACATGGCGGCGGCGGTCCCGATCGTCGAGCGGGCGGCCAGCGCCACCATGACGTAGCCGGCGTGCGCAATGGAACTGTACGCCAGCATGCGCTTGATATTGGTCTGGCGCAGGGCGGCGAAGTTGCCGATGGTCATGGAGAGCAGCGCCGACAGCCATACCAGCGGTTCCCACGCGCCGCCGATCGGCTCGAAGGCCGTCATAAAAATGCGCAGGAACACGGCAAATGCCGCGGCTTTCGGGCCCGCCGAAAGAAAAGCGCTGATCGGGGTCGGGGCGCCTTCGTACACGTCCGGGGCCCAGATCTGGAACGGAGCGGCCGAAACCTTGAAGCCCAGCCCCACGAACATCAGGGCCGCCGCCAGGCCGATGAACACCGCCGACGGCGCATTCGGCCCCGTCACCACGCTGTACACGGCATTCAGCTCAATGGTGCCCGTGGATCCGTAGGTGAGCGCGACGCCGTAAAGGAAGAACGCGGTGGCGAATGAGCCGAGCAGGAAATACTTGAGCGACGATTCGTTGGCGCGCTTGTCGTCCCGCAGGTAACCGGCCAGAATGTAGCTCGCGATGGAGGAGATTTCGAGGCCGATGAACACCATGATGAGCTCGTTGGCGGCCACCATCAGGCATTGTCCGGCGACGGAAAACAGCAGCAGCGCATGGTATTCGCTGGTCTCGGCATCCTGGCGCGACAGGAAGCGGTAGGACGCGAGAACCGTCAGGATCCCGACCGTAATCGCCAGCACGCGGAAGAATGTGGCGAAGCCATCCACCACGAGCATGCCCCCGAAGGCCGGTCCGGCATGGCTGTATGCGTAAATCGAGCCGCCCATGGCGCCCAGGAGCGCCAGCAGGCTGAGGTGCCCGAAGGCGTTCGAGGAACGGCGGTGCAGGATCGGGTCGAGCACCATCAGGAGCGTGCCCGCGACCGTGAGAATCGTCTCGGGCAGGAAGCGGATCATGTCGGCCGCGGTCGGGAAGCTAACGGGCATTGGCGGCCTCCACCCGGGCCGGAGCCTGCACCTGGAACGGAACGTTCACCTGCGTTTGCTCCAGCACGCGCGCCGTCACTTTGCCCACCGGCGGCAGAAAGCTTTGCGAATAGACTCCCATCCACACCATCATGACGATCAGCGGAACGATGGCGGCCCACTCGCGAAGATTGAGGTCGAAGAGATGGTGCTTAACCTCATCGCCGGCCTCCCCGTAGAACACGCGCTGGTACATCCACAGCATGTAACAGGCCGAGAGGATCACGCCGATCGAAGCGTAGATCGTCCACTTGTAGTTGGCGAGCGCCGTGCCCTGCAGCACCAGAAACTCGCCCACGAAATTGTTCAGCAGCGGCAGGCCGATGCTCGCCAGCGTGGTGATGAGGAACGCGGTGGAAAGCCAGGGCGCCGCGGTGGCCACGCCTCCATAATCCTTGATCTCGAGCGAATGCCTCCGCTCATACAGGATGCCCACCAGGGCGAACAGGGCGCCGGTCGAGATCCCGTGGTTCAACATCTGGTAGACCGCGCCGTCCAGGCCCATCTGGGTGAACGAGAAGATGCCGAGGACCACGAATCCGAGGTGGCTCACGGAAGTGTAGGCCACCAGCTTCTTCAAGTTGGGCTGGACCAGCGCGACCAGCGCGCCGTAGATGATCCCGATAATCGCCAGCACGGCGATCCACGGAGCGCAGCGCCGCGCCGCGCTGGGGAACAGCGGCAGGCAGAAGTGCAGAATCCCGTAGGTGCCCATCTTCAGCATGACCGCGGCCAGCATCACGGAGCCGGCCGCAGGAGCCTCCACGTGGGCGTCCGGCAGCCAGGTGTGCAGCGGGAAGAGCGGCACCTTGATGGCGAAGGCGATGAAGAAGGCCAGGAACAACAGCATCTGCTCGCCGGGTGTGAAGATGAGCCGTCCGTTGGCCAGCATCTCGACGATGGCTGGGTAGCTGAACGTCTGCGTCCGGTTGTAGAGATAGATGATCGCCGCCAGCATCAGCACCGAGCCGGCCATCGTATAGAGGAAGAACTTGACGGCGGCGTAGATCCGGCGGTCGTGACCCCAGATGCCGATCAGGAAGTACATGGGGACCAGGCTGATCTCCCAGAAGACGTAGAACAGGAACAGGTCCTGCGCCAGGAAGACGCCGGTCAGCCCGAATTCAAGCAGCAGCAGGAAGGCGTAGAACTCCTTCACGCGATCCTGCACGTGGCGCCACGAAATCAGGATGCAGATGGGGGTCAGCAAGGTGGAGAGCAGGATGAGCCACAGGCTGATGCCGTTGACGGAAACGGCGAAATGGATATCCGGCGAAGAGATCCATGGCACGTCGATGCCCATCTGCTCGCCCGCCAGGCTGCGGTCGAAATACGCCAGCAGGCCGAGCGACAGAACGAACGTTGCCAGGGAGATCGCGAGCGCCCACACGCGGCTGCCGTGCGGGGAGGAGCGCGGAACCGCCAGGGCAGCCAGAAACCCCGCAAGCGGCAGCAGAAGGACGGCCAGCAGCAGGTTCATCGCAGGCCTCCCGCGATTCCGAGTGTCACGATCAACACCACCGAGCCGAACAGCACCCACGTGGCATAGCTCCTGATGTTTCCGGACTGCATGCAGCCGGAGCACGCCGCCGAAACCGCGCGCCGCCCCGCCCACGCCGTTCACGAGCCCGTCGATCAGGCCGGCGTCCATTCCCTTCCAGAGCACAGTCCGCGAACCGTTCACCACCGGTTTCACGACGGCGGCATCGTAGATCTCGTCGACGAAGTACTTGTTGTAGACCAGGGTGTACAGCCCCTTCACGCTCTGAACGAAGGAATCGGCCATCGCCGGACGCGCCACGTACATGAGCCAGGCCAGCGCGATGCCCGCCAGGCCGAACGCGACCGAAACAACCATGAGGCTGGTATTCTCGGGCACTTCGCCGGCGGGGAAGACGCCGCTGAGGAAATCGGGAACCTTGAAGAGGAATCCGCCAACGACGGAAAGCACCGCCAGGATGGCCAGCGGGACGGTCATGACCGGCGGCGATTCGTGCGGATGCTCGTGGCCGCGGTACTCGCCGAAGAAGGTCATGAACATAGCGCGGAAGACGTAGAACGCGGTCATGCCCGCGGTGATCGTGCCCACCCAGTAGATCCACGGAGCGTGATGATACGCGGCGATCAGGATGGCGTCCTTGCTGTAGAAACCGGAAAGGAACGGAAAACCCGAGATCGCAAGGGCCGCGCACATCATCGTCAGATAGGTCCACTTGATCTTGGTCCGCAGGCCGCCCATGTTGCGCATGTCCTGCTCGCCCGATAGCGCGTGGATCACGCTGCCCGAACCGAGGAAAAGCAGTGCCTTGAAGAAGGCGTGGGTCATCAGGTGGTAGATGCCGGCGGAGAACGCGCCAACACCCACTCCGACAAACATGTAGCCGAGTTGCGAAACGGTGGAGTACGCGAAGACTTTCTTGATATCGTTCTGCGCCAGGCCGATGGTGGCGGCGAAGAACGCGGTGGCGACCCCGATGATGGCAACCACTTCCATCGCGGCCGGCGCGTGGGTGTAGATGGCCCACGAGCGCGCCGTCATATAGACGCCGGCCGTCACCATGGTGGCGGCGTGAATCAGCGCGGAAACGGGGGTCGGGCCCGCCATCGCGTCCGGCAGCCAGATATACAGCGGAATCTGCGCGGACTTGCCGCAGGCGCCCAGCATGAGCAGCAGCCCGATCGTGGTCAGGACCGCTTCGGGAGCCCCCGGAGCCTGGCGGAACACGGTGCTGAAATCGAGCGACCCGAACTGCTTGAACATGTAGAACATGGCCAGCGAGAATCCGAAATCGCCGATGCGGTTGACGATGAAGGCTTTGTTCCCGGCGTTGGTGGCGAACTTCTTATCGAAATAGAACCCGATCAACAGGTAGCTGCACAGGCCCACGCCTTCCCACCCGACGAACAGCAGCAGGTAGTTGGCGGCCAGCACCAGCACCAGCATGAAGAACATGAACAGGTTGAGGTAGGAGAAGAAGCGGTAGTAGCCACCCTCGTGCGCCATGTAGCCGATCGAGTAGATGTGGATCAGCAACCCGACGCCCGTCACCACCAGCAGCATCACGGCGGTGAGCCGGTCCACCGACATTTCGCAGGCCACGTTCAGCGCGCCGCTCTGGATCCAGGTGAAGTAGTGCTCCGTGTAGGCGGTGTGCAGGCCGCCCAGCCCGGCCAGCGTCTTCAAAACCCAGGCGAACGAAAAGAGCACGCTGCCGATGGCGACCGCGTTGACCATGCCCTTGGAGAACCGGCGGCCGAACAGGCCGTTGATCAAAAAGCCGGCCAGCGGGAGGATTGGTATGAGCCAGAGTTGCATCAGTTTTTCATCGAATCGACGTCGTCGATATTCAACGTCGCCCGGTTCTTGAAGACCGTCAGGATAATCGCCAGCCCCACGGCGGCTTCGGCTGCCGCCACCACCATCACGAAAAAGGTGAAGAGGTGGCCATCCACCTGCTTGCACTGGTATGAAAACGTAATGAAGCTAAGGTTCACGGCGTTCAGCATCAGCTCGATCGACATGAAAACCGTGATGATGTTCCGTCGGAACAGGAAGCCGGCCACCCCCAGCACGAACAGCACCGCGCTCAGGGTAAGGAACCACGAAACGGGCACTTGCGACATCTCAGTCCATCTCCTTTCGCGCCAGAACGATGGCGCCCAGAATTGCGATCAGGATCAGGATCGAGGTAACCTCGAACGGCAGCAGGTACCTGGTGAAAAGCGCCATGCCGACGTCCGTGCGCGGAGCCGCCGGTGAACCCGCCGAAGTGCACCATGGTCGCGAAGGATACAAGCGCTGGACGATCCAGGCCAGCAGGCCGAGCAGCACCACCAGCAGCGGCACGCCCAGCAGTTGCACCATGAACGAGCGGCCTTTACGCGACTCCGCCCCGGCGTTCAGCAGCATGATCACGAAGACGAACAGCACCATGACCGCGCCTGCGTAGACAATCACCTGCGCCGCGGCGATGAATTCGGCACCCAGCAGAAGGTACAGCACCGCCAGCGACCCCATCACGCCGATGAGCGAGACGGCGCTCGAAATCGGATGCGTCTGCACCACTACGTTGATGGCGCATACCACCGCGATGATCGCGAAGATCAGAAAAAGTATGACGTCCATTTACGGAACCAAGGCTACCAGTAAACCGGTCACCAGCAGATTCAGCATGGCAACCGGGAACAGGAACTTCCACGCGAAGCCCATTAGTTGGTCGTAGCGGAAGCGCGGCAGCGTGCCGCGAATCCACATAAAGGCAAAGAGAATCGCGCCGGTCTTGGCGCAGAACCAGAACAGCGGAATCAGCCAGCCCTGCACCATGGGCAGCAGGAAGATGCCCGCGATCCCGAGAAAGACTACGCCGAAGACCGGCAGCGTGTACTTGTCGCGCTTCCGCGCCGGATTCAGGCCGTGGTAGAGAGCGATCACTCCAGCCGCCGCGAAGAGGATGGAGGGCACCAGGCTGGAGCCGTACTTCGCCGGCCAGGGAGCCACCCATCCGCCCAGAAACAGCAGTGTGGCCATGGAGCTCACCGTAATCATGTTGGCGTACTCCGCCATGAAAAACGAGGCGAACTTCATGCTGCTGTATTCGGTGTGGAACCCGGCCACCAGCTCGTTTTCGGCCTCCGGCAGGTCGAACGGCACGCGGTTGGTCTCGGCGAAGGCCGCGATCAGGAAAATGATGAAGCTGATGATCTGCGGGAACGGTCCGTGCAGGACGTTCCAGTGGCAGAATGCTGCCCGACTGCCGCTCCACCAGCTCGCGCAGGCTCCAGCGTGTTCGAGATCAGCAGCGGGGCGGCAATAGCAAGCGAGAGCGGCAACTCATAGCTGATCATCTGCGCCGAGCTGCGCAGGCCGCCGAGCAGCGAGTACTTGTTGTTGGACGCCCATCCGGCGAGCGCGATCCCGTAGACGCCCATCGAGGAGACCGCCAGGACAAACAGCACCCCGATGTTGAGGTCGGTGAGCTGCATGTAGGTGTGGTAGCCGGCCACATCGATGGCTGGACCGAACGGGATCACCGAGATCGAGAGCAGCGCCATGGTGATCGCCAGGAAGGGGGCCGCCAGGTACAGCGGCTTGTTCACGTACGGCGGCACCAGGTCTTCCTTGGTGATCAGCTTGATGACGTCGGCAAGCGGCTGCAGCAGGCCGTGCGGCCCAACGCGATAGGGGCCGGGGCGCACCTGAATGTGCGCGATCACTTTCCGCTCCACCCATTGCAGGTAGGCCAGCGTGGTCATCAGTACCGCGAAAACCACCGCCACCTTGACGAGAGTGATGATGATAAACGAATCCATTAGCGGCTCGAATGGCTTTCTACAACGGAGTTCAGAACCTTGGAATACCGCCCGAGAGTCCCGGACGAGAACAGGCCGTTGTGATCGGATCGCACCAGCTCGGGCCGGTCGTCAATGGGGACGCGCCCGTTGACCGGCATCGTCTGCGCAGCCCCTCCGGTGACGATCACCGGCAGGGGAATATCGTAACCGTGGATGTTCTTGCGGATCTCTTCAAACACCGCGTCCGGCACCCAGGGGCCGAGCGCGGCGGCGGCGCCCATTTCCCGCGCGATGAAGCCCATGATTTCGAGATCGGCCTTGGCGCCCATGGTGTTGATGGCGCGTTTCAAGCGCTGCACCTCGCCGGTCACATTGGTGACGGTTCCATTCTTTTCGTAGGCGCTTGCCGCGGGCAGGACGACATCGGCCTGCTGCGCCGTCTCGGTGAGGAACATATCCTGCACCACGAGGAAGCCGGCCTTGCGGGGCGCGCCGCCGCGGAGCGGGTTGGCTCCGATTACCCACAGCACGTCGAGGTTGGCTTCGATCATCTCGTGGAGTCGCATGCCGCCCTCGCCGGGGACCAGGCCCATGTCGAGCGCGCCGCGCGAGTTCGAATAGTCGAGCAGGCAGATGTACTTGGCAGGCATGCCGAGCGATTCGCCAAAATCCACCAGCTTGCGGATGTCGCCGCCCTTGAACGAGTCGTCGAAGACGATCACCAGCTCCGGCTCGGCCTTGAGCTGATCGCGCAGGGATTCGAGCGCCGCAAAGGATTCCGCCGGCGTGCCGGCCCGCAAGCCGGCCACCGCGTATTTGTCCTCGCGCACCGGCCCCGGCGTCACCGCGTAAACATGCGCCTGGTGATGCCGGTAATTGGCGCGGACCTGGTAGGAGAGCAGCGGATGCTCCAGCGCCAGGTCGCTACCCAGCACCAGGACTGCTTTGCGTTCGTACAGGTCGGCAACCGTCGCCAGTTGGCCGGTCTTGCCGCTCAGCGCGTCGATCAGCGTGGTCACGTCGCCCGTGCGGTGATGGTCGACGTTGCTGGTCCTCAATACTTCGCCGGCGAATTTGCGCAGGTAGAAATTCTCTTCGTTGGTGGTGTGGTTCGACCCGACGACGCCGAAGCTGCCGTTCGCCGACAGCGTCTCGCTGAATTTCGAGGCCACGGCTGCCAGCGCTTCCGACCAGGCCACCTCCTCCAGCTTGCCGTTCTTGCGGACCAGCGGCGCCTGCAGCCGGTCGGCGTGGTCGTAGAAGTCGAAGCCGTAGCGGCCCTTGATGCACAGGAACTCGCCGTTGACTCCCGAACGGTCGCGGTTATTTCCGCGGATGATCTTGTCGTTGCGCGTGCCCAGTGTGGTCTTGCAGCCATCAGCGCAATGCGTGCAGATGGTGCCGACGTGGGTCATCTCCCAGGGACGCGTCTGGTAGCGGTAGATGCCGCTGGTGAGCGCGCCCACCGGGCAGATGTCGATACACGCTCCGCACTCGTCGCATTCCAGGTGGTCGCCCTGGTTGGGGGCGATCTCCGAAACCACCCCGCGGTTGATTACGCCCAGCGCGCCCACTCCCATGCCTTCGTTGCAGATGCGCACGCACCGGTAGCACAGAATACAGCGCGGGGCATCGAAGAAGACCACCGGGGAAAACTGCTTCTCGGGGGTGTGGACCTTCTCTTCGGTGAACCGGCTTTCGCCGGCGCCGTATCGGAAGACCATGTCCTGCAACTCGCACTCGCCGCCCTTATCGCACACCGGGCAATCCAGGGGATGGTTGGTGAGTAGGAACTCCAGCATGTATTTCCGGGCAGACGCCACCTGCGGCGTTTCGGTCCGGACGACCATGCCTTCGGACACCGGGAGAGTGCAAGCTGTCATCAGCTTGGGCATCTTCTCCACTTCGACCAGGCACATGCGGCAGGCCGCCTGCAAGGTGAGGCCCTCGTAATAACAGAACGCCGGGATTTCGATGCCCACCGTTTTGGCGGCGTCGATCACCAGCGTTCCGGGCTTGGCTTCGACCGTCTGCCCGTCAATCGTCAGTTTTACCAGATCAGGCATTTACACCGTCACCATGTGGCTTGCGTGCTCGTAGGGGCATGGCTTCCCGTTGAGGTGATCCTCGAACTCGTGCCGGAATTTCTCGACAATCGAGATGGTCGGCATCGCAGCGGCGTCGCCCAGCGGGCAGAAGGTCCGCCCGAGCATGTTCTTCGCCACGTCGCCGATCAGGTTGATATCGCTCTTGGTGCCGCCGCCCTCGTGGAAGCGCGTCAGGATCTTGCGCAGCCACGTCGTGCCCTCGCGGCAGGGAATGCACCAGCCGCAGCTCTCGTGCGCGTAGAACCGCATGATTCGCAGCGCCGCTTTGACCATGCAGGTCTCCTCGTCCATGATGATCACCCCGCCCGAGCCGAGCATGCTCTTGCGCTGCGCCATGGAGTCGTAATCCATGGTGGCGCCTTCGAGCTCCGCCGCTGTCAGCACGGGGCAGGAAGATCCACCCGGGATGAAGGCCTTGATCTTTCTTCCCATCCGGATTCCGCCGCCTACTTCCTCGATCATCTGCTTCACCGGGAATCCCAGCCGCAGCTCGTAAACTCCGGGCTTGTTGACATGGCCGGTGAGGCAGGTCAACTTCGTTCCGCCCGCCTTGGGGACTCCCAGGGCGGCAAACGCCGCGCCGCCGTCGCGAATGATCGGGGGGACGGCGCAGAACGTCTCCACGTTGTTCAACACCGTGGGGGACTGGAAAGCTCCCGATACCGCCGGAAACGGCGGCCGGATCCGCGGTACGCCGCGCTTGCCCTCGAGCGATTCGAGCAACGCCGATTCCTCGCCGCACTCGTAGGCGCCGGCGCCGGTGTGCGTGTAGAGATCGAAATCGAAGCCTGTACCCTGAATGTTCCTGCCTAACCACCCCTTGGCGTAAGCCTCGGCGATGGCCTTGTCCATGATGTCGATCAGGTAGCGGTACTCGCCGCGGATGTAGATGTAGCCCGCATGGGCATCCACCGCCAACCCCGCGATCAGCACGCCCTCGATCAACTGGTGCGGATCGTTCTCGATCAGCACGCGGTCTTTGCACGTGCCCGGCTCGCTCTCGTCTCCGTTCACCACGATGTACTTGGGTTTTGGAGACGTTCGCGGAACGAAGCCCCACTTCATGCCGGTGGGGAACCCGGCGCCGCCGCGCCCGCGAAGATTCGAGACCTTGACTTCCTCGATGATCTGCTCGGGTTTCATCCCGGCGGCCTTGAGGAAGGCCTGGTAGCCCTCGGTGGCGAGATACGTGTCGATCGAAGCCGAATTCGGCAGTCCGAACCGGCGGGAGAGTACCTTCGTCTCGAGCGGGCTGGGTTCGTTGTACAGCATGCTATTGCTTCTTCCTCAAGCTGTCCAGAAGCTGGTCGAGTTTCTCGGGCGTTACAAAGTGGTGGAAATCGTAGTTCACCTGGATGGCCGGGGCCCACGAGCACGCCCCCATGCACTCCACTTCCTCGACGGAGAACTGCCCGTCCGGGGTGACCTGCTTGTTTTCGATGCCGAGCTTCTTGCAGGTGTGCTCGAAGAGCTGATCGCCGTCGTGCAGCAGGCAACTGATGTTGGTGCAGACCTGGACGTGGTACTTCCCGAGCGGTTTGCGGTGCAGCATCGAGTAGTAGGAGATCACCTCGTTGACCTGAAGCGGCGTGACGCCCACGCGCTTCGCCACTTCCTCGACCAGTTCATCGGTGACCGAGCCTACTTCGTCCTGCGCATACATCAGCATCGGAATCATTGCCGAGCGCTGCCGTCCCGGTGGATAGCTCCTCAGGAGTTTGTCAAACCTGGCTTCGAGCTCTGGAGAAAACGTCATTAGCGGTCCGTGTCTCCCAAAACAAAATCCATGCTGCCGATGGAGGCAATCACATCGGCGATCAAGGTGCCGAGCACCATGGTGGACGTGGCCTGCAGGTTGCCGAAACTGGGGGTCCGCATGTGCACGCGGTAAGGCTTGGTCGTTCCGTCGCTCACCAGGTAATAGCCCAGCTCGCCGCGCGGCGACTCGATCACCTGGTATACCTCCCCTTCCGGCACTCGGAAGCCCTCGGTCACGATCTTGAAGTGATAGATCAGCGCCTCCATCTGGGTCTTCATCTTTTCCCGGTCGGGCAGCACGACGTGGGGCGAATCGGCCTTCCACGGACCTTCCGGCATGCCTTCGAGCGCCTGGGTGACGATCTTCGCGCTCTGCCGCATCTCCTCGATGCGCACCTGGTATCGCGAGTAGACGTCATTCTCGGTCCGAACCGGCACCTCGAAATCGAACTTTTCGTAGCTGGTGTAGGGCTCGTCTTTGCGGGCGTCGATTTTGAGGCCCGCCGCCCGCAGCATGGGGCCGGTCACGCCGAGATCCAGCATGTCCTCGAGCGAGATTCTTCCGATGCCCTTGGTGCGGCCGATCCAGATCGGGTTGTTGGTGAGCAGGTTCTCGTACTCGTCCACCTTGTCAGGGAAAGCGTCGATGAACTTCTTGACGCGCTGCTGCCATCCGCGCGGCGGCTCGAGCGCCAGCCCCCCAATGCGGAAATAGCTGGTCATCATGCGCTGTCCCGAGAACATCTCGAAGATCCGCAGAATGTCTTCCCGCTCGCGGAAGCAATAGAGGAACACGCTCATGGCGCCGATATCGAGCGCGTGGGTCCCCAGCCACACCAGGTGGCTGTTGAGGCGCGTCAACTCGGTCAGCATGACGCGCATCCACTGCGCCTGCGGAGGAATTTCGAGCTGCAGCAGCTTTTCCAGCGGCCAGGCACCAGCCGAGGTTGTTCGAAAGCGGCGCCAGGTAATCCACCCGGTCCGTGAGCGTCACCGCCTGCTGGTAGGTCTTGACTTCGAACTCTTTTTCGATGCCCGTGTGCAGGTAGCCGATATCGGGCTCGCACTTCAGGATGATTTCGCCGTCGAGTTCCAGTTGCAGGCGCAGCACTCCGTGCGTGGACGGATGCTGCGGCCCCATATTGAGGACCATGCGGCGCGGGCCGCTGGGCTGCTCGGCTCGACCTCCGTAACAATGCCGCCGGGAATTCCCGATTCGCTCATTTCCTAAACCCTCGACCCGGTGACCGGGTAGTCTTTGCGCAGCGGGTGGCCTTCCCAATCGTCGGGCAGCATGATGCGGCGCAAGTCGGGATGATTGAGGAAGCGGATGCCGAACAGGTCGAACACTTCACGCTCATACCAGTTCGCCGAACGCCAGACCGAAGTAACCGATTCGATCTGCGGATCCGCTCCCGGCAGCCGGCTTTTCAATCGCAGGCGCTCGTTGCGCTCGACCGAATGGAGATGGTAGACCACCTCGAAGCGCGGTTCGGCCGGATAACGATCTACTGCGGTCACGGTGCTCAAGCGGACGAATTTCTGATCGTATTTGAGGAAGCCGCAGATGCTGGCGATTTTCGCCGGCACGATCTCCAGCGTCAGTTCGCCATATTCGCATTTGCCGCCGGTCAGGGCGTCGGCGTCGAACGCTTCCACGGCCTGAGCCACGGCATGGTCTCGCAAATTGTCGGGTAACATTCTGAGTTGTTACTGCTTTCGCCTGGAGAGGTCTGACCCGGACCAGTCCAGCGCGCCTTTTTTCCAGATATAGAAGAAGCCGGAAAGAATCAACACCACAAATACCAGCATCTCCGCGAAGGCCACCATCCTCAGTTCGCGATAGACGACCACCCAGGGATACAGAAAGATCGCCTCGATATCGAACAGGATGAACAGCATGCCCACCAGGTAGAACTTGACGCTGAACCGCTGCCGCGCATCGCCGGTGGGCACAATGCCGGATTCGTACGGCATATCCTTGACGCGGTTGCGCACCCGCTTTCCGAGCAGATACGACACGCTCAAAAGGCCGGCCGCGAGGCCCATGGCAACGATCGCCTGGACCAGGACAGGAAAATACAGCTCCGTATACGAGTGAGGCATGCCGTTCAGGAAGATGGAGACTTAAATTTGACTATAATTGTTAGGAAACAAGGGTGTCAACCAAGCATGCCGATCCAGATTGTCGTCAATGGAGAGCCGCGAGCCCTGCCGGAGGGGCGAACGATCCTCGACCTGCTCCACGATTTGGACCTGGATCCGGCGCGCGTGGCAGTCGAACTGGATCGCCGGATCGTCAAACAGGCGCACTGGGCCGGGACGGTTTTGACCTCCGGGGCGCGAATCGAGATCGTGCAGTTCGTAGGCGGCGGATAAGCCGCGGCTGCGGCAAAGTCAGAGCCCGGCACTTGCCGGGCTCCAGTTGGACAGAAGAGAATTCGAAGGGAAGAAAACGAACTCTATGTGAAGCTGCGGATGGCGCCCGCTTCGTCCTCGTGGACGTCGAACACCGTGTAGAGTTTCGTGATCTGAAGCAGGTCCTTTACGCGCTTGTTCAGGTTGAGGAGTTTCAATTGTCCGCCGCTGTTGGTGACGGTGGTAAATCCGGACACCAGCTCGCCGATCCCCGAGCTGTCAATGTAGGAAACCTCCCCAAGGTTGAGCAGGATCTTCTTCTGGTTCTTGCCCACCATGTCGCGCATGGCATCGCGCAAGGCGCTCGAACCCTCGCCCAGGGTGATCCGCCCCGCCACATCCACCACACTCACATCGCCCACTTGCCGAGTATTCAACTTTACGCTCACTGAGTATGCCTCCTGGCTGAAATCCGTCGAATCTACTTTGACACCGTGTATTTGACTAAAGTTACTTCGGTCCCGCCGGGCTCCAGGTGACGCATCTGGAACTCGTCCATGAAGGACCGGATCAGGAAGATGCCGCGCCCCGAAGTACGCATCAGGTTCTCGGGGGCCAGCGGATCGGGGAGGTTTTCAAAGTCGAAGCCCTCGCCCTGGTCCGCAATACGGACCGTAAGCTTTTCGCCGGTGTGCGTCACCGAAACCCGGACCTTCTTGCTGGCGTTATAGCGGTTGCCGTGCACCACCGCGTTGACCATCGATTCCCGCACGGCCATGCCGATCCGCATCAGTTCATCTTCATCGAAACCCGCGCGCTGTGCCATGCCGACAGCCAGTTCTTCGGCGCTGTCGACACTCTCCAAGGTCGAATCCAGAAACCGCTCCACGGTTTCCGGAGCGTGGTGCTTGTTTTCCCGCATAACGCAGAACGGCCGGAATCTTTGACAAGTCGAATCGTCAGAATAAATTACCGAGGTCGCGAAAGTCAAGGTGATGTGCGCCGGGTGCTTTGGACAAGTCCCAGTGGGACCCTGCCGTCCCGGCGCAGCCGAGAGGACCTAAAAGTGGAATCGGTAGCGGATCTCCGCATAGACCTGGCGCGGCTCGAAGTAGTGGGTTCCGCCGAACGTCAGGCTGTTATCGAGCAGGAACCGCCGGTTCGCCACATTCAGAGCCTGAATCGAACACGACCAGTTCTCACCGAAGGATTTTCCAACGGATACATCCACCGTGGTGTGAGCCGGCAGCCGCGCCGGTCCGCCGTCGTCTGGAAATCCCGATCC
Source organism: Bryobacterales bacterium (assembly GCA_963778675.1). GTDB lineage: Bacteria > Acidobacteriota > Terriglobia > Bryobacterales > Bryobacteraceae > CAWCDJ01. The sequence continues at coordinate 149,840 of CAVZVI010000010.1, read as the reverse complement.
GTAGTACAGGTTGGCTGCCATCCATGTCCCGCGCGGCAGGTTCACATTCCCGCCCAGGCTCAGGGTGTTCTGCTGATCGTGGTCGAGCAGGAAGAGATCCTGGGGCCCGTCGAACGACGTGAGGCCGCCGGTTACGGCCCCCCATCCCTCCGCGCGCTGGCTGGAGTAGGCGAGATGCATCTGCCCCCGCCGCAGCAACAGCGGCGAGCGAAGCGTCACCTCCCAGCCGTCGATTCGGGCGCCTTGAACCGTCAGCGGCAGAAACAGGCTCGAGTTTCCCAGCGCGTCGTGATCGAAGTAGTTCCGGCTTTTGGTGTGAAAATGATCGGCGTCCAGCGTCCAGCCTCGCAGGGGGATGGCGAGGCCCACCTGGTTCTCCTCGTCACGCTCGCCGTGGAGCGGCGTGAAGCCGAAGCCCTGGTCCAACGCATAGGCCAGCAGCGGTCCGGAAACCGTGGACAGCGGCGGAGCCTGGTAGTAACGCCCGTAGAAGCCGCGCAGGATCCAGTGCAGGACCGGCAGGCGCAGGGCGGCCCCGAAGCGCGGGTCCGCCGAATTTTCCGCCACGCTCCCCTGGAAATGGGACAGCCTCACACCGCCGTTCAACGTCACCCATGGATTGACGCGGAACTGGTCTTCCAGGAACAGCGCCGCCAGGCCGCCGGCCGGAGTGTTCTGCTGGTTCAAGGTCAGGCCGCTCCCATCGGTCGCTATCAAGCCGAACTGGTGGCTGTCACGCTCGCCGTAGCCGTAAGCGCCCACGCGCACATTGTGGCGGTTGGAGACGGCGCTGAGCGTGATCTGCGCTCCGCCGTACTGCGAGTCGAGTTTGTCCAGCGTGCTCAACCCTGGGTCGTTGGGACCTCCCAGGTACTCGGCCCGGTTGAAGTGGTAAAACGGTGAAACCGTCAGCAGCACCCCCGGGGATGCCGTGTGCACCCAGGAGAAGTTGGTCAGCGCGTCGCGCTCCTGCTCGATATCACGAACACCAGCCGATTGGTCGTCGGGGCTGTTGGGCACCTGGTAATCGTCTCTCCGAATCGCCGTCACGAGCCGGAACTGGTCATTGGGCGACGCGTTATAGATCAGCGAGCCGAACCCGCCCAGCCCGCTTCCGCGGTCGTGGATCACCTCCGGCCCCGGCGTTTCCAGGCCGAGATCGCTGCGATTTCCGTTCAGCCCCACAAAATAGGCGAAGCGTTCGGTGTGGCTTCCGAACGTAAGCTCGTCGTTGGTCTGGTGAAAGCTGCCGTAGGTGGCTGTGAGTTCGCCTTCGTTGTAGCGCTCAAAACCGCTCCGCGGCACCACGTCGAACACCCCATAAGTGCGGTCGCCGTAGTCGGCCGAGTAGGCGCCGCGCTGGACCTCCAGGTAATCGATGTCCTTCGGATCGAACTGCACCCCCACGTTGCTTCCGATGCTGCTGTTCGGCACCGGCACGCCGTCGATCAGCCACGACACCTGGTGGCCGCCCCGCACGTGAAGCATGTCGTGCGCCATGTAGGCCCCCGGCACGAAGCTGGTGATCATGCGCAGGCTGTTGCTCTGGTCCGCGCCGGGCGTTCGATCGACATCGTTTCGCGTGACGATGGTGGTAGGCGTCGAGCTCTCCGGGTTGACCGTTTCAGCCTGTTCCGTCACTTCGACAGCGGCGTGCGAAGCCGCCAGGTGAAACTGGAAGTGCAGCACCGGCGCGCTTCCGGAAGTGACGAGAATGGTGTCCTCCATCGGCGCGAACCCCTCCTTCGCCACCGAAACGCGATAGCTGCCCACCGGGACAGCCGTAAACTCGAATCCCCCATTGGAATCGGTTTGCTCCGTCTGCCGGTAGTCCGACGAGACGGAGGATAAGATCACTTTGGCGTCCGCTACCGGCCGGTGGTCGGGGTCGTGAGTCACTCCCCGGACGGTCCCGAAAACCGTCGCCGCCAGCGGGATCGCCGCAAAGACACAGATCGCAAGTAGATTCTTTTCATTTTTCAGCATCGGTTCCTCCCTCCAGATAGCGTTCAGGCTATGGAGGGAGGTCCGCGCTTCTGCCAGCCCCGGATCAGCGCAACGCGATACTGAGTGTCGAGATGGGTGCGCGCCGCGGCGCGCACCGAAACTGGAGCAGCCGCCGGCCGCGGGAGCGGGGCGGGCGTACAGTTCCGGCTGTGAACCGCGGTGATGCCAGTGGGGAACTGCGAACACGGGGGAGATGTCCAGGCCGTTCCGGATCCCGGATCGGCGATCCGCATCATGCAATGATGCTTCCCGTCGCGCCGGCAGCAGGCGGGCAGGGTCGAGGCGCCGTTGGCGAACAGGCCAAAGGACACACCATCGCCTGCCAGTACTGCCAACAACGCGACAGCAATCGCCCTCGACACCGTGCATATAGTATAGTCCGCCCGGGCGACCGGCGAACTTCCGCGGGGTCGGCGGGCAGACTACGCCGCAGATGCTGGTGCGGATGTATCCGGACGTGGTCGACCTCCGTCCTGCCGCCATGGTGCTGCTCGCCGGCACCAAAATCACATAGGGGTCAGCGTCCGGCATGGGCAAGCGCATATGAGTCCGGCCTCACTGTCGCACAACCCAAGTCCGCGCCAGCCTGTCGTGGAATCCGCGGTGGGGATTAACGACGGCATAAGCCGCCGCGCCGACCCACAGGAGAAGCAGCACGAAAAAGAAGACTACAGCGATCCCTTCAACTCTGTCCAACCACAGAGCCACGAGCGTCGCTGGTAGCAACAGCGGCAGCCAAATGACCGCCCAACGAACCAGCAGGTGCAATCGGGAGGCCGGCGCCCCTTGGTCGTTGATCACCGCCAAACGGAAGATCGCGTGGCCGACCGTGCTGCGGAATGGGAGTTCCAGCAGTTGCGTGAGCGCGGCGCCCGCCACTATGACGGCGGAGACGAAGACGATCGCCCTCAACGGTTCGTCCAACGGCTTGTCCTGGAAGTATCCGACAAAGAACATGATCCAAATGTAGAGGGGCAGCAGGAAGATTGCGCCCGCTCGAATTCCCCTCCCCACATCCGCCGGCCGGTCGAGCAGTCCACGAAGCGTGCCGGTGAGGAAGCTCAGCTTCTCCAACTTCCCCTCTTTCAGGTTCCGCAACACGGGTCTGGCGTGAAGGGGCAGACCGGTGGATTCCACGCAGGCGGCGACAACACTCAGGAAGCGCTGCTGACCGGCGAGGTCGCCTACCGGCATGGTCCCGGCAGGGGCTTTGACGTGAGGCCAGGGTTCGTCGAGCAGGACGGCACGTCCGTCCGCCGTGATCCAGACATAGTCGAGGCTCAGCACCGCGGGCAAGGTCTCATCTCCTGTGGCAGCCCATAGTTCCGCGGCCAGATCATGCAGCCAGTGGCGAAGGTTGGACCAGGGCACGTGTTTCCTGCCTCCGGCCAAATCGGAAAACGGCACTCCCGGAAGTGCCTCAAAGGCATCCCAGGCGGCTCCATCCGCTTCGACCTTCTGGAGCCAGCGCAGACGGCCGGACCGCGCGACGTCTCGCCGCGCGCGGGAGACCTCCGATGCGGTCCGCAGCAGCCACACCGGCCGGCGCAGCACGGGGTCGACGCCAACGATCCACTTCCCGGGAATCATCTCCTCAATGATCTGGTAAGGCCCGAGCGAATTTGCACCGGTGGGCGGATTCTCCGCCTGGGCTACAGGTTCAATCGACGGCCGCTTCGTGCCCTTCGGCTTCACAATTACCCTGGTTCCGCTGGCGAGGTCCCACACGGTGGCAAAGCCGTTCTCCCGCCGCGCCGTCAACGTCAACAAGGCCGGAATCCAACCGCAGACGTTGGCAATTACCATAAACGTGAGGCTTTGAAGCACAGTCCAATCGGTGTTGGGAAGCAGCACCATCGATAGGGGCATCCGGATACCTTCGACCGACAGAATGGGGATGAAGATCCGCAGAAAGGCCCGGCCAACTCCTGGCCGGCGGCCGTCTCGCCGAACGACCTGCAACCCTTTGAGCCACATGCCGAGCCCGGCGCCCCAGATCCCCTCGAAGATGCTGAAGTAGAGGAAACCGATACCGAAGAAAAGGAAGTAGTATCTGGCGGAGTACAGAGTGCGTTCGACAACAGGTCGATAGAGGAGGTCCTCAGCTCCCACTACGAACATCAACGTCACGTAGGCGGGCAAAAAGGCGATTAAGTAATCGATCCAGCCGGCGGACGCCCGGACCTTGATACTCGCCGGCTCCGGTTCCCTCGAACTGAAGGGTAGCAGTGCGTCTCGCAGGGCGCTGTAGCTGGTATAGCGCCGGTCTGGTTCTTTGGCGAGGCAGCGCCGGACAACCCCCGCCAGTGCGGGCGGCACGTCTTTCCGCAATTCATGCAACGGCGGCGGATCCTGGTTGACGGCGTTGGCCACCACCTGAACCGCGTTGTCTCCTTCGAACGGCGGCCGGTCGGTCAGCAGCGTGAACAACGTGGCGCCAACCGAGTAGATGTCGGCGCGCACGTCCAGCGTGTCACCCCGCAACTGTTCGGGCGAGGCAAAGGCCGGAGTACCCATGATCTTCATGCCGTGAGCCGTTGCGAAGGTGTCGGTCTTGGCGAGCGTGGAAACCGATAGGCCGAAATCACCCACCTTCACCGAACCATCGGGTGAGACGAAGCAGTTGGATGGCTTGACATCGCGGTGGAGCACGCCGTTCGCAAAGGCGGCTTCCAGACCGGAAATGACATCGAGGATGGCGTCAACCGCCTCTTTCACGGGCAGAGGACCGCGTTGTTTGAGTTGGTCCTTGAGCGTGCCACCACCGACGATCTCCATCGTGATCACGGGGTGGCCTTCGATTTCCTCGCTGCCGAAAATGTAGAGACTGTTCGGATGGTTGACTCGCGCCGCGAGGCGGCCTTCGCGCAGAAACCGCTGCCGCATGTCCGGCGAATCGATCTGCCGGCCGAGCATTTTGAGGGCCAGACGGCGGCCGGTAGAGAGTTGCTCGGCCTCATACACGGCGCCCATTCCGCCGCGCCCGAGCAGCCCGAGCAACCGGTAGCCGCCGAATTCGCAAGGGAAACCCGACGGCCCCTGCAGAGAGAGCGGCCCTGCCGGCGCTACCCCGATGGTCGCGGTCTCGTCATCGGAGAGCTTCAAAGCACCTGATAGAAGACAAGCAGGGCAGAGCTTATCGGTCGACGTCGAGGGAATCAACCCTCCACAGCGCTGGCATTTCTCTTTTCCGATCACGTTCATCTATCCATCTCCTGGTTGGGTTCCTCTACGTCTTCCTGAAAGGAACCGGCCGGGAGGTTACAGTCTCCTTAGAACCTTGGCCAGATAACGCATTTCATCTTCGAGGTCCGCCGCATTGCCCACTGTTGCGGCAACAGCGTTGCGCAGCAGGTTGCGATAACGCTGCCGAAGCCGGTGCACGGCAACCTTGACGGCACCCTCACTCATTTCCAGCCGCGCGGCAATCTCCTCGCGGGGCAGGGTCTCTTCTCCGGTGAGACTGCCCTTCAATACGTCGAACTGTTCGACTTTGCCGGCTTTCGCCATTTCGTCGCGGAGGATCTGCAGGGCCCCTTCCACTGTCTCCAGCGCCCAATCGCGGTCGAAGAGAAGTTCCAGGTCCTCCGACGGCTTCGCCGCGCCGGCATATCGTGCCTCCGGATCGAGCATGTCCCAATCGATGAACCGCAGCTCGCCGCCGCGCTTCTGCGTTTGCGCCCGGTGCCATTCGTTCGCCAGAAAGTGCTTCATCGCACCCAGCAGATAAGAACGAAACCGGCCACGCTCCGGGTTCGCGGATGCGAATCCGCCTTGTTCGATGATTCGTGCAAGGAACGCTTGGGTGAGGTCCTCGGCGTCTTCGGATGAATATCCGCGATAGCGCACGAAGGCGTAGAGGGGATACCAGTAAGCTCTGCAAAGCTCCTCAAGCGCCGTTCGGGCGCGTGTCTCACTCGCCTCGTCGGGTTTTGCCGCCAGCACGAGACTCCAGTGCGTGGTGGCAAAGTCGCGACGTCCGTTCATGGTATTGTCGAACCGGTGCGACAAATGCCGTTGCTGATTCTGGGGGTCGTCGATATCCCCGAGCCACTCCTGCAACCGCAGCGATGCCACTATCGGCTGTCCGAAGCATAGCGCGCCGCCGTGAGGGGCTGCAAGCGCCAGACAACTTCACGTGTCGGATTCACCTGGACGGACGAGAATGTCGCCTTGCGCTCGTACATGTCGTCGTTTGGGTCCCTGAATGCGCCGCCAGATGGTGTTACCGGTCGGGTACTCTGCGATTGAGTACGAAGTCATTCCACGCGCTTAGGGCATTTCCGAAAGCTGATTTCTCGACTCGATCTTTTCTCCTACTTTCGTCGGTTTTCGCTCTGACCGTTACGATTCGAGCAGGATGGAAACGCCGGGGGTAAACGGCAGCGGATAGACTTCGCCCGGCCCCGGCTTCACCGGAGCCTCCATTCCGGCGTGCACATCCTCCGGCCTGGGCAGATGGCAGTAATTCGATCGGGCGAGTTGATCGAACGTCACCTCTTTGCCTGTATAGCAGCTGAACTGGCCCATGAGGGTGATGAGTGTACTGCGGACCATATACTCCCCATTGTTGACAGGCTGACCCGTGCGGATCGCATCGAACAGGGCGACGTGCTCCAGGTCGTAGGCGTTCGCCTTCGACTGCGGCCCCGGATGCGTCCAATTGGTTTCGCCCGTGATCCGCAGTTTCAGCAGGTCGCAGCGGCCCTTCGTTCCGAGGATCACGCTGGAATTCTCGTTGTAGCAGCCATCGATGGTGCGGCAGTAAGCGTAAATTCGCACGCCGCTCGCAAATTCGTATACCACGGAGTTATGGTCGAAGACATCGCCATACCTTTCCCCGTTGAGGGTCGACCGGCCCGCCATGCCCCACGCACGTGCAGGCGCTGTGTCGCGCATCGCCCAACTGGAGCGATCGAGGTTATGGATCAGGGTCTGCGGAACATCGTCGCCGCACAGCCAGTGAAAGTGGTACTGATTCGCCGCCTGATGCTCGATCTCGCTCATCCCCGGGACGCGGTCACGCAGGACATACGGCGGCCGCAGCCAGGTCTCCTGGATCGCGACGATCTCGCCGATCGCTCCATCGTGGACCCGCTGCATCGTCTCGCGATAGCCCGGATGATAGCGGCTCTGGAGCCCCGAGACCACGCTGAGCCGCTTCTCCCGCGCCAGCGCCACCCCTTCTCGAAGCGTCTGAATGCCAGATGGATCGATGGCGTGCGGCTTTTCGCAGAACACATGTTTGCCCGCCTCGATCGCCGCCTTGAGGTGCATCGGATGGAACTTCGCCGCGTTCGCGATGATCACTACGTCGGACGCCGCGATCACCTGCCGGTAGGCATCGAAGCCGGCGAAGCAGCGTTCGTCGGCTACATCTACCTGATCGCCGTACTTGAGTTTGAGCGTGGTCCGGGTCTCTTGAACACGCCCTGGCACCACGTCGCCTAGCGCGACCACCCGGATGTCTTTGCCCGCATTCATGGCGTTCGTCGCCGCTTCGGTGCCACGACCGCCGCACCCGATTACGCCGAGCCTGATCGTCGAGTTGCCGGCCGCGTACACAGCCGGCAGAGCGACACCCCCCAGGGCCGCTATCCTTAAGAAATCTCGCCGGGAATCCATGTTCATTTCCTCCTCGCGGTCCAGAGAATGGCGTTCCGCATCAGCTTGCGGTAGCCCGGTGATCGCAGCGTCTGTTCATCGTGGCCGATCTGAATGTAGACCACCCGCGCCTGCCGCGACGGCCCGATCCACACCTGCGGCGCGTCTGCCAACGCGAAATTCGTCTCCATCAGAACCTCGATTCCGGGCGCATGCCACATGTTCTTGTAGGCTTCGTCATGGACCACCAGCGGCCCGACATCGCGGGTCACGGGATGCGTCAGTCCGGCCTTCGTCGGGCTTACCACGAAGTCCACGCCCTCTTTGTAGGCCGACTTCGGATGGTCCGGGAACGCTTTGTCGTACTGCTCGTTGTCGAAGAATTTCCCGCCCACCACCTCGCGCCACCACCAGGGCCACGCCGTATAGTCCACGATCGAATGATGGGTCGATACGATTCCTTTGCCGGCCTCAACGAACGCGCGCAGATTCTCGCGCAGGTCAGGGTCGAGATCTTCCGCCATGTCGTGAAGCACGATCACGTCGTATCGTTGATCCAAGTCTTTGCGGAAGGCCTCTTTCTGCGATGTGGCGTGCGACCAGACGATATCGGGATGCCCCTCAAGAAGCGAGTAGAAAGCGGCCGGATACGGATGTCCGCCGGTGACCGCCAGCACCCGGACCGGCGCTTCGGCCGCCGTGGTCGCCGGGCCGACGGTACCGGTGGCCGCCCATTCCACGCCACGGGAAAACGCCGCCAGGAATCCCGGTTGCGACATCGCTGAGAGGTCGTGCCCCAGAGCCATGTACATGGTGCGGCCGCTGCCGAAGGGCGCAGTCCAGATGATTGGTTCGTCCTTGCCTGTGCCGCCGATAGCCGGATCGTCGAAGGCCGTCGCCAGCACGTGAGTTTCCGGCAGCAGGTCGATGCGCTGGTACAACTCGTCGTTTGCCGTGAAGTGCTCCGACAAGCCCTGTGCAATGGGATGCGACCGGTCTTTCCAAACGACCTCAAAAACGTGCCGCCGTCCATGACCAATGTTCTCCGGCTTCCACCGCGCTCCGATCAGCCGCGCATAGTCCACCCATCCGGCGTCCGTGCCGGCCTTCCATCGCCCATCGAACACCTGGCCGTAGAACGGTCCGTAGGTCACGCCGTGGAAGGAGACGAGTCCTTTGCCGGCGCGCACGAACTCCTCGACAGCGTGCTCCGTCTCCGCACCCCACCGCGGCCCGTTGTAGTTGAGCACCAGCACGTCGAATGGCTTCAGCGTGCTCGCGCCGATCCCCGAAGGCTGCTCCACAACCTTGACCTCGAACCGGCCGCTTCGCTCCAATACGCCGCGCAGATACTCGGTCGAAGCACGCCAGTCGTGGTACTGGGCGTCGATTTCGCCCGTCAGGAACAGTACTTTGACCTTCGCCCCGCCGGGCTGCGCCCACGCGCACACCGCCGCCGCCATCAACCATGCCGCCGGATGCCACCTCATGCGGACCTCCGTAGTTCGTCCCGGAGCCATCCGAGACTCTGTTCGATCATCGGGCCGCCTTGCCCTTCGCATTCGAGGCTGAGGACGCCGCTGTACTCCGCCTCCCGGAGCACACCAAGACAGCGCCGGATGTTCTCCGCGTTCACACCGCCGCCAACGGCGCAATGGCTCACCGCGATGCCCGTCAGCTCGCCGCGCGATCGAGCCGCGAGGCTCTGGCTTACATCCTTAATGTGCACATGATTGACTCGGTCCCCGAAACATTTCAGGAATGCGACCGGATCCTGTCCCGCGATGAACTGTTTCCCGTGTCCATGTTCATGCCCAAAAACGGAGAGTCCTCGAAGGCGAGCATTTCGGCCATGAAATCGGGATTGGTCGTGAAGTAGCCGTGAGGCTCGATGTTGATGGTCATGCCGTAGCGTTCCGCGTGCGGCAGGACCTGGCGGTAGATCCTCCGCATCTGCTCGAGAGCTTCCCGCTCGGTCATCTTCGCCGGAGGGCAGCGATCGTCCGTGGTGTCGATGCGCGGGCAACCCGCCAGGTGCGCCCACCGGATCGTGTGGAGGATGTACTCCACGCCCAGTGACGCCGCCTCGGGCCGGGAAAGCGGAAACGCAGCATCAATCTGAGAGAACGAGATGCCGAGGCGGTCCATGCGCTCTCGCAATTCGAGCGGGTCCTCCCAGAGCGCGACATGCGGCTGATAGCCGAGACCGTGGATCCAGGTGACGCCATCGATTGCTCCGCACTCGATATAGCGGACGCCGCAACGGTGCGCCCATTCGAGGCACTGGCCGAAACTCCAGTACGAGCTATTGAACGCATCGGTGTGAAAACCGATTTCCATGTCTCGTACGCGTATCACGTTGCGAGCGCCGCGGCGACCGGGTACGCCGGGTGCACCTGGGACGTCAGTGCGTCAAATCGTAGATGAAATAATTGACCGCGATCTGATACGCCAGCCTCGCCCATGGCTCCGGATATCGCGGATCGTCCGACCACTCCCACGCATCGCCCAGATCCATGTTGTGACAGATTGCGACCATCACGCGGCCTTTGTCGTCATAGATTGCGCGCCAGTGCGGAGTCTTTCCCGTTTCGCCGGCCTCATACGTCCGGCCGCTGCGATACCACTGCCAGCCGGGGACCTGGTAGCGTTTGTCCAAATCGAAAACCGTGTGGAAGATGGGACTCGAGTCTGGCAGGTCTTCGATGGGGCGATCGGGAAAGACCTTCTTCATGCTGGCCAGAAACACCTGCCATTCGCTGCGAACGCGATGGTAGGGCTCATCGCCATGGAAATCGTCGACCATCAGGAATCCGCCACGTAACAGAAACTCGCGCAACTGGGCTGCCTGATCGTCCGGCAGCACCCAGTGCCCGACCTCGACCGCGTACATTGTCGGCCAATTGTAGACGTCCCCGCTGCCGTCCAGCTCGACTACCTGCTCCACCGAGCGCGTATCGATTCGCGTCAGACGCCGGATGCCTTGCAGCAGATGACGATCGGAACGCGGGTAGTCGATCGTCCAGTTCAGATCCTCGCCGCGAAAACCTCCGTAAACGCTTGGGTAGCGCAGGCGCGCTCGGGTCCACTCCGCCTTGACGTTCCAGTCCGGGGGAAGGGGAAAATCGTAGTATTCGGCGGCGTCGTATTGTTTGAAAGGGCGTTGCGCGTGTAAAACGCCCAGAACCAACAGAACGGCTCCGGCCAACGATACTACCGAACGAGGTCGCATGCAACTTCCGGCCTTGATCAGATTATCATGAGCCGGTCCCGAAGTTCTCGCTGTGTGACCCTGCCGAGCGGAGGCTAAATGAGGTGGCCGCAATGGTTGACCGTTACGAAGACGAAAAAGGCCATCCGACTTCGAATGGCCTTTTGGGTGTAACTGCTTTAGTGACCGTCCCGACACATAGGTAACAGAACGTTCCGGAGACATGGGTTACACTTTGTGCCCCAAAGGGGGACGAAGGCCATGCCATGGAAGGAGAGTTCTGTTATGGACGAACGGATGCGCTTTGTCATTCGCCTGAAGGACGGGGAGAGCATGGCTTCGCTCTGCCGCGAATTCGGCATCTCGCGCAAGACGGGTTACAAAATATTCGAGCGTTACGAGCAGTGCGGTCTGGAGGGTCTTACCGATCGCACCCGGCGACCGTTCCGGTACGCCAACCAGCTGCCGGCGCAAGCGGAAGCCGCTATTCTAGCGGCCAAAAAGGAAAAGCCGCACTGGGGCGCTCGCAAAATCCGGGAACGCCTGCTGCGCAAGCTGCCGCATGCCATCAAAGTTCCCGCCGCGAGCACGATTCATGCCGTACTGGATCGCCATGGTCTGGTCAACCGGGCCTCTCGCCGGCGGACTCCCGCGCAAGGCACGCCGTTATCCGACGGCCTGAATCCGAACGATCTGTGGTGTGCGGATTATAAGGGCGAATTCCAGCTGGGCGATAAACGCTATTGCTATCCGCTCACCGTCACCGACCATGCTTCCCGCCTGCTGCTGTTGTGCGAAGCGCTGGAGTCCACACGGGAAGAGCTGGCATTTCCCGCCTTTGAGGACCTGTTCCGGCAACGCGGCCTGCCTCTGGCGATTCGCTCGGATAACGGAGTTCCGTTCGCTTCCCCTCACGGGCTGTTTCAGCTTTCCCGTCTCTCGGTCTGGTGGTTGCGGCTGGGCATCGCCATCGAACGCATTCGCCCAGGCCATCCGCAGCAGAATGGCCGCCACGAACGCATGCATCTGACCCTCAAGCAGCAGACCACCCGCCCCGCTGCAGCCAACTTCCTTCAACAACAGGCCAAGTTCGATGCTTTCCTGGACGAGTTCAACCACGAACGACCTCACCAAGCGTTGGCGATGAAATGCCCCGCCGAGGTCTACACGCCGTCACCCCGGCCCTACCAGGGCCTCCGCGAGCCCCATTACCCTTTTCATGACCGCACTGTGGTGGTCACCAGTTGCGGCCGCATCTGCCTTCACAGAAAGAAAATCAACCTCTCCAAATCGCTCGCCGGCCAGGCGGTCGGGATCCGCGAGGTGGAGAGCGGGATTTGGCTGGTCAGCTTCATGAGCTATGACCTCGGCTACATCGATCTCGAAGAGAAAACGTTGCAGCCCGTCGACAATCCTTTCGGACCGCACTCTCTTGCGCCGCCGGAATCGCGTAGCATGAAAGCACCCGGTGAAACGGAGGCGAGCCATGCTGGAGAGCAACTCGCCAAGGGATAACCGGTGCGACTCATCGCGGACGATGAGCAGGGGCGCTGCGGCGCCCCTCGTCTCCCCCGCTCACCGCATTAAAAAACAAAACACATCGGACCGATAGATCGCCCATGCCTGAGAAAACTCATTGGCCTCCTCAGACGGAAATCCTGTGGCGCCGCTGAGGTCCCTGCGCAGACGGACCCTCGAATGTGTTACCTATGTGTCAGGAACGATCTGTCACCCATGTGTCCGGTCCGGACATAGAATCTGTGGTGCGGAGAGGGGGACTTGAACCCCCACGAGATTGCTCCCGCTAGCACCTCAAGCTAGTGCGTCTGCCAATTCCGCCACCTCCGCAGGTAGGAACTTTACTTCTTTGCCGGCGCGGGCTGCGCCGGGGCCGGGGTGTTCGTTGGCGCGGGGAGCGGGATCGACTTCCCCTCCGGCGTAACGGGTGTCGGTGCTTGCTGCACCGGGGCCGGAGCGCTCTTCGCCGGGGTGGTATTCTTGATATCCTCAAGCACCGTGGTCCCCAGCCCGGCGCCCCGAGTCGCCAGGATCGAAAGCGCCATGGAGGTGATCATGAAGATCACCGCCGAAATCGTGGTGGCCTTCGAAAGCAGAGTCGCCGATCCGCGCGGGCCAAAAGCCGTCTGCGAACCCATGCCGCCAAACGCCCCTGCCAGATCCGCCGCCTTCCCGCTCTGCAGCAGAATCACCACAATCAGGAACAGGCACACCGCAATATGAACCAACAAAGCCAGGATGTACATCGTAGTAAATTACCAGTATAGGAGACGGACCGGACTCCGGTCAAACAGCGGTACGGCGGAAATCCGGTGACCCGCTCAGCTCGCCCGCCAGTTCCAGGAAATGGCGCATGCCGCGGTAATCGTCAGGCCCCAGTTCGTGGACGATGTGAGCGGTCAGGTAATCGCGCACCAGGGCGGGCGGAAACTGGCGGCGAGGAGCTTCCGAGGCCACGATCTCCCCAATTCGCTCCCGTCCGTACCGGCAGGACTCCCGGAACGTCTCCACGACCTCAGGTGTTACCACGGCGCGACGGCCTGCCCACACCGCGAATACCATCGGAAGCCCCGTCATTTCCACCCACTCGGCGCCGAGATCGTAGACCTGGTAGGGAAGAGCCGCGGGGTCGATCCGCAGGGCCGGATCTCCAATGATCAGAGCGGCATCGGCCGCACGCAGCATCCCATCGAGGTCGGGAGCATGCGGAATGCATTGCGGGCGAACGCCATACCGGGCATGCAGTACGACCCGCGCCAGTTGCACCGACGTCCGGGAACTGGTGTCCATCGCGACCGTACGGATATCTGGGGCCGGCCGCCGGGAGATCAAGAGAATGCTACGGACCGGCCCGTGGCAGGCGATCCCGCTGCCGGGCAGGATCTCCAGATCCTGCCGCGTCAATTCGTACGAAGGAACGATCCCGATATCCGCGGCGCCTGAAGCCAGTTGGTCCGCGCAGCCCGACGGGATCCGGAACTCCAGGTCGAACAACCCCTGCTGGGGTCCATACAGCATGCCCCAGACCAGCGGGGCGGTGTTCAGGTAGCTGACGGCGCAAACTCTCAGCTTTCGAGTCGAATTCTGGGTCAACCCCCAGTGTATCAGGGCAGCGGCCGAACACACCCCCACCGTGATCCTCAGTCGCGGCAAAATGATAATGTCCTATTTGGGCAAAGTAGAAATGTCCTATTGACAGGGTCCAGCCTGGAGGGTGGACGAAGGACAACTACTGATGACCCAAGCCGAGCGAGACCGGCTGGTGGCCCTGAAGAAGGCCAAGAAGAAACTGATCACGCAGAAGCAGGCGGCCGAGGAGATCGGCGTCACGGAGCGGCAGGTGCGGCGACTCCTGCGCAAGCTGCGGCGGAAAGGGGACCAGGCGGTAATCCATGAACTGCGTGGGCGGCCGTCGAACCGCAAGCTGTCGGCCGAGGTGGAACAGCGAGCCCTCGACGATTCTCTCCGATCCGGTGTACCGGGGTTTGGGCCGACGCTGGCGGCGGAGTACCTGCACAAACAGCACCAGATTACGGTGAGCAAGGAGACGCTGCGGCGATGGATGGCGAAGGCGGGTTTGTGGAGAGCCGGCCGACGGCGCGTCGTGGAGGTGCACCAGTGGCGGCCGCGGCGGAGCCGCTGTGGCGAGTTGGTGCAGTGGGACACCAGCACCCACGACTGGCTGGAGGGCCGCGGCGAAGAGATCTATCTGATCTCGATGATCGACGACGCCACCAGCCGGTTGTTCGCGCGCTTCGTGCGGCACGACACCAGCGAAGAGAATCGGCGCCTGCTGTGGTCGTACCTGGAGCGGTACGGCCGGCCGCTGGCGTTCTACACGGACAAGGCCGGCATGTTCCAAGTGGCCGTCAAAAGCAAACGGCAGGAACAGCGCGAAGGTCTGGACCGGCAGCAGATGCCGCCGACGCAGATTGCGCGGGCGCTCGGAGAGTTGGGCATCGTCTGGATTCCGGCGCATTCGCCGCAGGCCAAGGGGCGCGTCGAACGCCAGTTTCAGACGGCTCAGGACCGCCTGGTGAAAGGCATGCGCGTAGCTGGGGTGTGCACGCTGGAGGCGGCCAACACTTACCTGGAAAAAGAGTATCTGCCCTGGTGGAATCAGACCCTGATCGGGACGCCGGCCACCGCCGACGACGCCCATCGGCCGCTGGGCAAAGAACACGATTTGGCGGCGATCCTGAGCCACGTCGAACAGCGGCAGGTGACCAATGACTACACCATCCGATGGGACGGCAAGTTCTATCAAATCGACCGCCGGGATATGCGGCCCGGAATGCGCAAGGCCTGGGTGCGCGTCGAGCAACGCCTGGATGGGACGCATGGCCGTGCGATTCCAGGACCAGTATGTGCGTGTGCGCCGCTGCGCGCCGCCATTGCCCGAATTGCTGTCGCTGCCAACCCGAGAGCCAGAGTGTCCGCGGCCGACCAGCAAACCCAAACGCAAAAGCGACTGGATGAAGAATTTCTCCGTCCGGCGCTGGCCCTTCTCTTCGCCAGGCGATCGAGGTCTCCAATGCCCGCAGCTGAGCGCTGGCCCCGCAACCAAAGGCAAATGGAGCGCCGGGCAAAACCGGCCCGGCGATCTTCGCGCTTTACTGTATCCGAAGACCGCTGCTCTGAGGACTTCACCAAAGCAGAGCTCTCTCCAAAAACCAAAACCCCCAGAACGGGCATCTTATGGCCCGGTTTGACTGGGGGTTTGGCGCCATCTGCTTCGGAGCCAGCCCCGTCGCAGCGGTCTTCGGATCTGCCCCAGGGAGCGCGACTCCCCCGGAACATCGAATCCACTCTAAACCCAGCCCTCAGACCAGCCCCTCAAAACAGGACATTTCTACTTTGCTGGGAATAGGACATTTCTACTTTGCCTTGACCCCCACCGTGATCCTCAGTACCGGTGCATATTCTCACGTCCGGTGACGTCTGGTATCCTCATTAACGAGCGTTTTCCGCGTCGCGTCCTCTTGGAAACTCGATGAGACATAATCCTTTCCTGGCTTTCGGTATAGCTTTCACCTGCGCCTCGGTTTGTTTTCCACAGGCTCTCGTTCCGTTGAATCCAGCCCCGTCCCGGATCGTGGGGCATCCCCAAGCCGAACAGCTCTCGGTCGTGTCCACGGCCCCCAACCTGGTGGAAGGTCGGGAGTTATGGGGACCGAATGGAATTGCCCTCGACACCTCCGTGACGCCGAATATCCTCTACGTCAGCGACACGTTTAACAATCGGGTGCTCGCCTGGAAGGACGCTACCGGTTTCACCAGTGGCCAGCCGGCCGATCTGGTGATCGGGCAGCAGGACTTCTACCACACCAGCGCTCAGGGCCCCGGCCAGCAGTTTCAGACCGGCATGAGCAGCCCGACCGGACTCGCCGTGGATTCGAACGGCAACCTTTACGTTGCCGATTCCGGCAACAACCGAGTCCTTAGATTTCCAAAGCCTTTTGCAGCGCAAGGCTCGCAATTTCCTGATCTCTATATCGGCCAGCCGAACCTGAACTCCCGCGCGGCCAATTACACGGGGATGGTGGCTGCCCAGGGTATTGCGCTTCTTTCGCCGTCCGGTGTTCCCTACCGGGCTTCCATCGCTTTCGACAGCAGTGGGAACCTGTGGATGTCAGACCCCGGGAACCGCCGCGTGCTGCGATTCAAGGGTTCTGATGTGGCGGCGGGGGGAGGACCTCTGCAGGCCGACCTGGAACTGGGGCAGCTCGATTTCGGGACCGTGCAAACGGCCGTTACTTCCGCCACCCGTACCACGCTGAATGCATTTGCGATTCCCTCCGCCGTCGCTTTCGATTCCAATGGATACATTTACGTATCCGATGCCGACGGCACGGGCGCCTTGAGCCGGGTTCTGGTTTTCAAGCCGCCCTTTACCAGCGGTATGGCCGCTTCGCGACTGATGGGTGTATTCCCCGCCAGCCAGCCTGCGACCTCCCAGGACCAGCTGCAGAGGTCGGTGTTCGGAGAGGCCGAGGGGATCTTTTTCGCGGCCGGCAAGATCGGCATTGTGGATGACGCCTGGAGCCGCATTCTTCTGTTCGACACGATCGACAAGTGGCCCAGCGACGTCAACGTTCCGCCGCAGGCCACGGCGGTCGTGGGGCAGCAGGGTTACAGCACCATATCGCCGAACTCAGGAGTGACGTTCAACCCGGTGGCGGGCCCGGGCACGCTCTCCCAGGCTGCAGCGGCGGTGTTCTCGGGGTCGGACCTCTTCGTCGCGGACACCGGCAACAACCGGGTTCTGGACTTGCCGCTCGTCGGCTCCACTTTCGGCCAGGCCACGCGGGTACTCGGGCAGGATCGCTTCGACATGCGGGCCTCTAACCTGATCGAGGGGCGCGAATTCGATTTCGTCGCCGCAACCGCGAGTGGTAACGCCGCCGACGCCGGCCTGGTCATCGACACGGGCGCGGATACTCCGCATCTCTACGTGTCCGATCCTTACAACAATCGCATCCTCGGCTTCAAGGATTTCCGCACGGTGAAATACGGAGCCAAGGCGGATATCGTCATCGGCCAAAAGGATTTCAATTCCGGTCTCTGCAACCAGACGGGCGATCCGGATCATCCGGGGCCGGCCACGCTCTGCCGGCCCGTCGGCCTGGTGGTCGATGCGGCCGGAAACCTGTACGTGGCCGATTCCGGGAACGGCCGCGTGCTGCGGTTCCCCGCTCCCTTCAGCAATTCGACCCAGCAGGCCGACCTGGTGCTGGGGCAGAGCAACTTCACGACCAAGATCACAGACCCCAGTCCATCCACGATGTCCCAGCCGTACGGCCTGGCGTTCGCCGGCAATAACGGCCTGCTGGTTTCCGACCAGGCCCACAACCGTGTGCTGTTCTTCCCGTTCACCCCGGGCACAACATTTGTGGCAGGACAGGACAACGGGCGGCCGGCGACCAAGGTTCTCGGCCAACCCGACTTCTTCACGGTCACCAGCGGCAATACCGACGACAAGTTGAACGCTCCGCACCACGTCGCGACGGATAGCGAAGCCCGCCCTTACGTGGCCGACAGCGGGAACAATCGAGTCCTGATCTTCGACCAGATTCTCAACAACCCGGATAAGGGCGCGCATGCTACTCTTCAGCTCACCGGGTTCTCCCAACCAAGGGGCGTCTTCGTCAATCAGGCGACCGGCGAGCTCTGGGTTGGCGACAACACCTCCACGGTCAAGAAGTTCCCGAAGTACGAGTCCCTGGTCTTCAACCAGAAATCCACTGGGTCCGTCTCGTCTCCCGGCACCGTGCTCGCGGTGGCGCAGGACGGATACGGCGATCTGGCCCTGGCCGACGCCACGAACCGCGTCGCGATCTATTACCCGGGCCTGCAGGCCATCAACGGCGCCAATTTCCTCGCGAACCGCCAACTGGCGCCGGGCATGTTCGCTTCTGTTTGTTCTCCCGGCAGTAACTGCGATCCGAATAGCCGGCTTGCCATTTTCGGGTCCGCCACGCAGGCGAACACCTCGCTCCCCCTGGCGACCACCCTGGGCGACGTCCAGGTGCTGGTCAACGGCCTGGCCGCGCCTCTGACCTACGTTTCGCCGAGCCAGATCAACTTCATCGTGCCCATGGCGACTCCCAACAGCGGAACGGCGGACCTGCAGGTGGTGCAGGCTTCCACCGGGCGCGTTCTTGCCGGGGGGACTCCGCAGATGAACGCCTACTCGCCCGGCATCTTCATGTTGGATTTTCTCAATCGCAACCGGCAGGCGGCGGTGCTCAACCAGGACAATACGATCAACAGTACCAGCAACTGCGCCGGGCGCGGGTCGTACATACAAATCTTCGCCACCGGACAAGGCTATCTTGCCAATGCTCCGCCGGATGGCTCGGCGCCCACGGGATTAGTCACCACGCCTTTCACGCCACACATGAATATCGGCGGGCAATTCGTCGAGGAGTATGGGCGTGAATCCGGCGAGCCGGCCCAGGGGCAGGAGGTAACTTTCTCCGGCCTGTCGCCGCAGTTCCCCGGCATCTGGCAGATCAATCTCTATATTCCGAAGGCGGTGGCCCCGGCCACCCAGACGCCGATCGCCATTTTCATCAACAGCCTGTCGAGCGTCGATTTCGCCTCTTCCGGCTACGTAACCACGATCTGCGTGAAGTAGCCGTCAGCGGGCCGAGCGCGCACTGGAGCGTGTCCGCTTGAGGGAATACATATTGCGGTCGGCTTCGTCGACCGCCTCCCTCAGTGTGCGCCCATGCGTCTCGGCCGTGCCCCAACTGAAGCTGATCGGCAACACGCCGAAACCGCGTACGCGGAAATCGCGCAGCCGGGCTTCGATTTCGGTCATGCGTTTTTGCGCCACTTCGCCCCGCTGGTTCTGGAAGAGCACCACGAACTCGTCACCGCCCCAGCGGTACGCTTCATCCTCGTGGCGGATGGAACTCTGCAGCAGGTTCCCGATGTTGCGCAGAATCTCATCGCCCACCAGGTGGCCGTGGCGGTCGTTGATGTCCTTGAAGTTGTCCATGTCGCAGACCGCTACCACTCCCAGGAACGGCTCGGCCTCCTCCATCCGGCGGGCCAGGGCCGCCTGGTTGAACAGGCCGGTAAGACGGTCGAGGTCGAGGGTGTGCTTCACCTCGCGCCGGACATAATCGAGCTCCGCCGACAGGTCGCGAATACGGTCGATCTGGCTTTCACTCCACATCGCCATGGCGGAGAAGGCCAGCACGCAGTGCAGTGCGAAATCGTAATAGGTTTCGTACTGCAGGTAGTGCAGCCAGGCCGGCTGCGCCCCGAAGCTGTAGAGGTAGACGAACAGGAATGCGTGCTCGATGAAGACGATGCCCAGGGTCAACAGGGAAAAGCGGAAGATCCGGCTGCCGACGCCCTGCTGGCGGCGCAGCACCAGGAAGTTATATAGATATACGAAGCCCAGCACCAGGGCGTTGGAAGTCTGATACGCCTCGATCCCGACATACCGCCCCACGGCGTAGACCAGGGCCACGAAGATGGGAAGGATCGAGATGAGCCGGAGCACGGTCCGCCAATCGCGTACGCTCGAGGCAAATCCGGCCCGCGCCGCGGCCATCAGGACAATGACGAAGGCGAACTCGAAGGTGGCATAGGGCGCCAGCCACCCGGCATCGCCGGTGCGGAGCATCTGGAAGCCAAACCCCGCCGCCAGCAGCCGCAGCAGCCAGGCTACCGCCCAAAGTCCGAAGTACACCACGCGCGACTGGCGGTACAGGAACAGAAACACCATGCCGAACAGCAGCGCTCCGATTTCCTGCATGACGAAGGCGGTGATGTCCGGAATGGAGGGGCTCATCCGTCAGTCTCCGTTCAGGGTGTGCCGGCGCATCGAGCGCGCCCGGCCGGTGGTTTCGTCCACATCCACAATCACGGCGTGCAACTCGGGGTTCATGCGGGCCGGCTCCATTCTCACGGGCAGGGCTGTGAGGAAGCGCTGCAGGATGATCTCCGTCTGAACTCCGATCACGGAATCGTACGGGCCGGTCATGCCGCAATCCGTTTGATAAGCCGTGCCGGCGGGAAGAATCCGTGTGTCGGCGGTCGGAACATGCGTATGGGTGCCGACCACCGCGGAAACCCGGCCGTCCAGGTACCAGCCCATGGCGATCTTCTCACTGGTGACCTCGGCGTGGAAGTCCACGAATTTCACCTTGATCGAAGCGTCCAGCGAGGCCAGGATCTTGTCCGCCTCCCGAAACGGGCAATCGGTATTCGGCATGTACACCCGCCCCTGCAAGTTCAATACGGCGCATTCTACACCGTTGCGCGCCTGGCATACCACCAGCCCGCTGCCCGGCGCTTCCGGGTAGTTTGCGGGCCGCAGCAGGCGCGGCTGGCGATTGAGGTAGTCGTACAGTTCGCGCTTGTCCCACACGTGGTTGCCGGAAGTGATCACGTCCAACCCCATGGCGAACAGATCCTCGGCGATCGGCGGCGTGATCCCGAAGCCGCCGGCGGCATTTTCACCGTTGGCGATTGCCAGGTCGATGCGGTTGGTTTCGATGATGTCCTGAAGGTGATCGGCGACGATCCTGCGGCCGGGCGAACCGAATATGTCGCCGATAAAGAGAATGTGCATTGCCTAGCCCTTCAAGTTAACACGCGCCCCCGGCCGCGTGGCGCACATCTGTTATGGTCAGAATAATGCCAACGGATAAGAAGCATGACAGCGCTCCGCCGCGCCGGTGGGTGCGCGTCCGGCGCGTGGATGAATGCGGCTCTCTCGACGAATTGTTCACCCATTGCCTGCCGGCCTTCGGCGGCGCCTACCTGCGGCGCATCTACCAGATTCTGGACCGCGCCATTGGGATGGGCTGCCCGTTCACGCTGGCCATCTCGGGGCCGGTGACGGTTTCCGGGCAGCACCAGGCATGGCTGAACCCCCTGCTCGAAACCGGCTGGGTCGCGTACCTGAGTACGACCGATGCCGTCTGCTACCACGACGGCCACCGCAGCCTGGATGCCTACAAGTCCGGCCCCGTGCATGAAGTTCCGATCGCGAGCGACGATGCCGCGCTGCGCGAGGAAGGCACCATACGGGTTACCGACATGGCTTTCGACGAAGGCGTACTGCTCGACCAGGACCGCTTCGTCAGTGCGATGCTGCGCCGCCCCGAGTTCCAGCGCAAGATGACCGGCACCGAAATGCGCTACCTGCTGGGCAAGTGCTACGCCGCCATCGAGGAACGAAACGGCGTGGCGCCCGGCCTGCTGGCCACCTGCTTCCGCCGCGGGATTCCGGTGTTCGTCGGCGCTCCCGGCGACGGCAGCGTGTTCCTGAACTCGATGAAGCTGTGGGCCATGAAGGAAGCCGGCCTGATCGATCAATACGGCTTCGATCTCGACCTTCATGCCGAGGTGTACGAAGCTTGCGCATACCACCGCTGGGGCCTCTTCGACCATCCGGTTCATGCTCTGGCCACCATGATCCTGGGCGGAGGCGTGCCGAAGAACTACAACCTGCAGCCGGAGCCGGCGTTGGGCCAGGTGCTGGGTCTCCCGGAGGTGCGCGGCTACCAGTTCGACGTGCAGATTGTGACCGCTCCGGTGACCGACGGCTCGCTCTCTTCGTGCCCGCCCGCCGAGGCTGTTACCTGGGGCAAGGTCGACAAAGACACTTACCTGCAAACCACCGAAAGCATGCAGGCGGACTACTCGATGGTCATGCCCTTCCTGGTGAAGGCGTTACTCGACAACCGCAAACGGTACGAGAAGATGGTGGCGGCCGAAGGAGAGGACGCGGTATTCGCGAGAGAGCCAAAAGCCCGCGGCTACTTGCGCTCGCGCGACGGCTACCGCCTGTTCGAGCAGCGCGGGACGCTGGTCGAGCGACTTACGGAAGACGTCCGCAAGAACCGCGAATGGTTACTGGAGAGCCTGAAATATCCCCTGGAACGCTCTACGCCAGACTAAGAAAAGCTTCCGCCTCAGCCAGGCCGAACGCCAGGATCTCAGGAACCCTGCTGCGCAGAAGACGCTCTATCTGTTCGGTCGAGCAATTCCCTGTACGGACCCATATCACCTTGGGTGGATGTCCAAAAAGGAAACTTCGCTGCCGGAAATCGGCGTCTTTGCTGCGATGGCATATCCCGACTTCGCCGCATACTCCCAAACCACAGAGTCCGGCGCAGACTTCAGGCCGATCGCCCGGACATGAATCGAGCCAGGGTAAAGATCCTTCAGCGCCCCTACCAGCCTTGGTGCCAGATTCTCGTCGAACAAGAGTTTCACGCGGGGATGGAAGTCAGTCGGCGTTCGCGGTCGGCGGCGAAGGCGAGACAGGCGCGGATATCCTCGGCACTGAGGTCTGGGAAGTCCGCCAGGATTTCGGCTTCCGTCATTCCGGAAGCTAAGTAGTCGAGCACATCATATACGGTGATTCGAAGCCCTCGGATACAGGGCTTGCCACCCATCTTATCGGGTTCGATCGTGATGATCTTTTGGTAGTCCATCGTTTAGCGGCCGTTCAGTCCTTTCCGCTTGTTGCGGACCCGCCCGGAGTCCACTTCAGCCCGTTCGCAAACTCCACCCGCACCAGTCGCGTCGAGTAGGTGACCGTCTCGCCCGTTTTCGAATCGCGCGGCAACTGACACACCCCGTGCAATTGAAGATCTTTGGGCCCCTTGACTGCGGCATCGACCACACATCCGAGGTTTTCAAAGCCCCCGGAAGTAAACTGCGTGTAGACTTCGAATTCAACGATTCGGTAAGGAGAGAGGTTCACCAGCTCGTAAGAAAGCGATCCCCCTTGAGCCGTTACGCGGAGTTCTGCCGGGGCCTGGTCGGATTGAGCCATCGCCAGCGCCCCAAATGCCAATAACACCAAAAGGCGCACCCGATACCTCCTGGCCTCGATTATAGACTGGAATCAGACCGGGCGCGGGTCACGACTACGCCGCCTTCTTCGCCAGTTCGCTGTGCTTCCTTCCGAACGGGAAGTAGATTCCGAAGCCGATGAACAGCCACACAAAGAACCGCACCCAGGTCTCGAGCGGAAGCGAAATCATCAGCACCAGGCAGAACCCGATCGAGATCAACGGCAGCCAGGTGCCGCCCGGAACACGGAATCCTCTCGGCCGGTCGGGCTGCGTCTTGCGCAGCACGATCACTCCGACCGAAACGATGACGAACGCGAACAGCGTCCCGATGTTCGCCAGGTCGGCCAGCGTGCCGATGTCGAACAATCCGGCCGGAATGCCTACGAAGATTCCCGCGATCCAGGTGCTGATGTGCGGCGTGCTGTAACGCGGATGCACCTTCGAAAACAGCCGGGGCAGCAGGCCGTCGCGCGACATGGCGAACCAGATGCGCGCCTGCCCGTATTGAAACACCAGCAGCGAGGAGATCATGCCCATCAGGGCACCGATATCCACCCACTGCCTGACGCTGTTCATGCCCAGTCCCTTGAGCGCGTTGGCCACCGGCGCCGCGTTGTTCAATGTCTGCCACGGTGCGATGCCGGTGAGCACCAGCGATACCGCGATATAAAGCAGCGCGCACACCACCAGCGTCATGATGATGCCGAAGGGCAAATCGCGCTGCGGGCGGCGGCATTCCTCGGCCGCCGTGGATACCGAATCGAATCCGATGTAGGTAAAGAAGACGATGGCCGCACCCGTCATCACGCCGGAAAAACCGTTGGGCAGAAAGGGATGCCAGTTGGAGGGCTTGACGGCGTGCGCCGCGCCGACGACGAACACCAGGATAGCCGCGAGCTTGATCACCACCATGACATTGTTCGCCCCGGCGCTCTCTCTCACACCCTTTACGAGGATGTAACTGAGCACGATCAGGATCAACAGCGCCGACACGTTAAACCACGCGCCGGTGAACTGCCCGCCCACGATCGGCGGGTTGGCCAGCTTCGCCGGCAGGTGAATGCCGAACGCGTTTTCCAGCACGTCGTTGAAATACGCCGAGAATCCTACCGCCACCGCCATGTTCGAGACGGCATACTCCAGGATGAGGTCCCACCCGATGATCCACGCGATTAGTTCGCCCAGCGTCGCGTAAGCATAGGTATACGCGCTTCCGGCGATCGGGATCATCGACGCCAGCTCCGCGTAGCAGAGGGCCGCGAAGCTGCAGGCAAACGCCGTCAGCAGAAAGGATAGCGAGATGCCCGGCCCGGCGCCCGGCCTGCCGTGCACCGAGAGCGCCTGCGACCCGTGAAGGATCAGGTCGAGCACGGGCGCATTGAAGATGGATTGATAGCCTCGGGTTTCACCGGCCGCGGCCGTGCCTGTGAGGATAAAGATGCCGGAACCGATCACCGCGCCGATGCCAAAGGCGGTGAGGCTCCACGGCCCCAAGGTTCGTTTCAGCTTCTTCCCCGGATCTTCGGAAGCGGCGATCAGGGCGTCGATGCTCTTGGTCCGGAAGATGCTCAAGTAGGATAGGCCTCCTGGCCTGTCCAGCCGGGCGGAAGCCCGGCCGCCGGCGCTTTGCGAGTCTTACCGCTTTCTCTGGCCCTGCACCTGGTGGCGAATCTTCTTCTTCTGCGAGCCGCGAGCCACGCCGGCCGCGCGCTTGGCTTTGGGAGCCGCCTTCTTGCGCGCGACGCGCTTCAGCTTCTTACGTTCGATCTTGTCGGTAGCGTTCTTCGTGTTCATCAGTTTCTTTTCAACCCTGCGTATTTCTCGACCAGCTTTTTTAGACCGTAGCGAGGAAAGTTAACAGTGATCTTAGCATTATCGCCGTCACCTTCGCGTTTGACGACCGTGCCCGTCCCGTACTTGGGATGCTCCACGGTCATGCCGGTTCGCGCCACCCGGCGGGGCGGGGGCGGGGGAGCGGGCAGGGGTTTGGCGGGCAGCGGGGGACGCGGAAGCTGGGCCGCGGGCCTGTTTTGCACGCCGGGCTGGCCCGATCTCGGCCCGTTAAACGGCATCCCACGCTCGCCGAAAAACTGCGAGATGTTCTCGATAGAGTTGTAAGTCTTGCCGGTGAACGTGTTGCGTTTCGCCGATTGACGCACGTCGTACCGCTCCGCGGTCAACTCGACCTCACCGGGTTCGTCCTGCGGCCCCATGTTGACGATCAGGTCGGCGGGCACTTCGCTCAGAAACCACGAGGGCGTGGAGCGCTCCTGTTCTCCGCCGCCGAAGCGCCGGCGATATCGCGCCCACGTCAGGATCAGCCGCTGGCGGGCGCGTGTCATACCGACATAACAGAGCCGCCGCTCCTCTTCGAGCGCTTCCTCGGAGTTCATCGACCGGCTGTGCGGAAACAGACCCAGTTCCATTCCGGTCAGAAACACCACGGGGAACTCCAGGCCCTTGGCGTTATGCAGCGTCATCAGGGTGACAGGCGCGCCTTCGTCGAACGAATCGGCCTCCGCAACCAGCGCCGCGTGGTCCAGGAAGTCGGAAACGCTTTCACCGCGCTCCGCCGCTTCCGCGGCGGCGTTGACCAGTTCGTCCAGGTTTTCGAGGCGGGTCTCCGATTCCGGCGTCTTTTCCTGCTGCAGCATGCGGCGGTAGCCGGTGCGCTCGAGGATGAAGCGCACCAGGTCGGGCAGGGAAGAGGTGCTGGCCACCAGTGAAAGCTCCTGCACCAGGTTGCGGAATACCACCAGGGCCGATTGCGATCGCGTGGAGAGCGCCTGGTCGTCGATGATGCCGCCGATGGCCTCCCACAGGCTGAGGCCGTGCTCGCGGGCGTAGCGTTCGATCTGCTCCACCGTGGTGCGGCCGATGCCACGCGCCGGCGTGTTGATGACGCGCATCAGGCTCACCGAATCGGTGTTGGAGACGGCCAGTTTCAGGTAGGCCACCGTGTCCTTGATTTCCGCGCGCTGATAGAAACTGAAGCCGCCGACCACATTGTATTTGCGGCCGTAGCGCCGCAGCGCCTCTTCGATCTGCCGCGACTGGGAGTTGGTGCGGTAGAGGACCGCCACATGATCGCCGGGGTTGGAAGCCAGGTGCTTTTCGGTGATGTCGGCGATGAACAGCGCTTCATTCTCGGCGTCGAAGCCCGCGTAGAGGCCGAGCGGCGCGCCGGTCCCGGCATCCGTCCACAGCTTCTTCCCCTTGCGTGCCTTGTTGTTTTCCACCACCGCACCGGCAGCGGCCAGAATGTTCTTGGTCGAGCGGTAGTTCTGCTCCAGCCGGATGGTGCGGGCGTTCGGAAAATCGCGCTCGAAATCGAGGATGTTGCGGATGTCCGCTCCGCGCCAACTGTAGATCGACTGGTCCTCATCGCCCACCACGCAGACGTTGCCGTGCGACTCGGTGAGGAGCCGCATCAGCTCATACTGGCTGCGGTTGGTGTCCTGGTATTCGTCGATCATGACGTAGCTGAGACGCCGGTTCCAGGTCTCGCGCGTGGCGTCGTCGTGGCGCAGAAGACGGACGGCCTCGAGCAGCAGGTCGTCGAAATCCAGGGCGTTGGAGTTGTGCAGCGCCTTCTCGTACTGTTCGAACACCGCGGCCAGCTTTTCCGTTTCGGGATTGACCGCGTCCTTGTACAAATCCTGCGGCGTCTGTTTCAGGTTCTTGGCGTGGCTGATGCGGGAAAGCGCCGCGCGATGCTGCATGAACTCTTTGTCGTCCAGCCCCAGCGCCCGGTATGCCGCCTTGATGATCTGAATCTGGTCTTCGTCGTCGTAAATCGTGAAGCGGCGGGTAAAGCCCGGCCGGATGCGCGCCAGCGGATCACCGTCGCGCCGCAGCATCCGCACGCAGAACGAGTGGAACGTGGAGACGTTGGGCGAGGAATCGAGCCGCACGCCTTCGAGCAGCGCCGAAACGCGCTCGCGCATCTCGTTGGCGGCTTTGTTTGTGAACGTCACCGCCAGAACGGCAGAGGGCGGCACATGCCGCGACGTAATGATGTGGGCGATGCGGTGCGTGATGACCCGGGTTTTGCCGCTGCCCGCACCAGCGAGAATGAGCAGAGGTCCTTCGGTGTGGGCCACGGCTTCACGCTGCTGTGCGTTCAGGCCTTCGAGAAAGTCCATTAGACGGGAACACTTCGAGTGTAACACGCGTGCAGAGCGCTTCTCGCCCGCCCGGCCGACGTTTGCCGTCAGCGCGAAGGCACGGGCGCGCGCAACGGTGTGCCCGGTCCAGGCGGCGACAAGATCGCGACAATCACCACCAGCAGAAGGAAAATCAGGGCCAGGGCGTCAGGATCCATTGTGGTCTTCTCTCTCGCCTACACAGATATCGCTTACCCACCAGCGATTTCGGCGTGAGGTGAAGGGAACAGGAGTCGTGCGCCTGGGGGTTGCTGCCTGATTGTAGGAACGGACTTATCTTAACATAACGCTCTCCGGCGGAGGACTACAATGAAACAAATTTATGCAGTTCGACCGTCGCCGCGCGCGCTCGACCGCCGCACTGTTGAGCCTCTCCCTCGCACTCTTCGCGGCTGCAGGCTTCGCCCAGCGCTTCGGATTTCGAATTCGGCATGCGCCGGGACCGCGCCTCGAATTCCCCGCCGAAAGCGAGTACCACTTCATTCGCGTGGAGTATACCGACCTGCCGCAATATCACCGCGGCTTCGGATTCGCGTCACGCGACGGCAGCGGCTCCGGCTGGTGGGTGGTGGACTGGCCGGATTCCGACGAGCACTTCACTATGGGTGTCCAGCGGCTCACCCGCATCGACGCCGGGGAGCCGCGCCACCTGCGGCTCACCGACCCCCGGCTCTTCGACTATCCCTGGATTTACGCCACCCAGACCGGCTGGTGGGGATTGAGCGGCGACGAAATCGCGGCGCTTCGCGAATACCTGCTGCGCGGCGGATACCTGGTCGTCGACGACTTCTGGGGCCCCGAGCAGTGGGAGGTCTTCCGCGAAACCATGGACCGCGTGTTTCCCGGCAGGCCGATCACCGACATTGCCGAATCGGACTCGGTCATGCACGTCGTCTATGACATCCGCGAGAAAGACCTCACCTGGATCCCCGGAACCCGCCACCTTCGCCGCGGCCCCGGTGGGACCATCGTCGTGCAGCAGCCGCCCGGAACCGAGCCCGCATGGCGCGCCATCTATGACGACCGCAACCACATGGTGGTGGCGGTCAACTATAACACCGACGTGGGCGATGCCTGGGAGTGGGCCGACGCTCCCGAATATCCGGAAGCCATGACCACCCTGGCGTATCACTACGGCATCAACTACCTGGTCTACGCCATGACGCACTAACTGCTCAGTTCGTCCGGTATCCCTTCGCTCGCAAGTAAGTGACTAACTCGCCCGGGCGATCGGTCTGGATCCCGCCGGCACCTGCGTCGATCGCGGCCTGCCAGCCCGCCGGGTTATCCGTCGTGCCGCCCTGGCGATCGACATAGAGCTCCGCGCCGGAATCTTTGGCCAGTCTGATAACCTCCGGCTTCCAGTCGGATGCTCCGAAGGCGATGACTTTGGGGTGAAGCTCGGGAATGATGCGCTTGACCACCTCGGCATTCACCGCTTCCGGCATGATCTTCAGCTCGGGATCGATCTCCTGGATTTCTCTGGAGAGCCGTCCGGAATAGATCACGACGTGGCCGGCCATTCCGTACCCGACGATGTGGTCGACCAGATCTCTGGCGGCCGCTTGTTTGACGTCTACGTAAATATTGATCCTGCCGCGGGCATAATCGAGTACCTCATCGAACGCCGGGACTCTGGTTCCGGCGAATTCGGGCCCCTTCTTTATGCCGGCATCGAGGGCGCGGATCTGAGCGAAGGTCATGCTGGCAATTTCGCCCTTGCCGTCCGTACATCGATCGACGGTGCTGTCGTGGCTCAACACCAGTTTGCCGTCGGCGGTGGTGCGCACGTCCACCTCGATGTAGTCGGCGCCCAGGCGGACGGCTTCCTCGAACGCGGGCATGGTGTTCTCCGGATGGTGCAGATGCTCGCCGCGGTGGGCGATCACCACCACGTGCCGGGCCGCCGCTGAAACCGGCAACAGCAGCAGGAGAAAACCAAGATATCGAATCATGTGTCAGTATTGAACCACATCGTCAATGATCGCTGGTCCGAGAGCGGAGCGGACCGGTGTCGTTCCGCTGCTTATCGGCCACATAGAAAGATTTTGTGCGCGCCGCCATTGTTACGTGGAGCGCACATCTGGCATACTTAGCCCATGTTCGGGGTGGCGCAATTTCGCAGGACGCGGGCACAGATCGAGCTCGGTGTCTTTCTGCGCCTCACCGCGATGGACGTCTGCTGTGGCCCCCCTTTCTCAACCCTGCGCTGAAAGCCAGCCTGTCTCCAGATTTCAGGAAACCGGAATATGACGTCAAGCTTGTCGCTCGACTTAGCCTCGCTGCGGGAAACGTACAAATCCCGATGGGCGAAGCCGTCGGACGTGATCGACGCTCTGTATAGCCGTATTCAATCCGGCCCGCTCGAGCCGGTGTGGATCTCGCTGACCCCGCGGGCGGCGGCCATGGCCAGGGCACGCGAACTGGAACGCGACCCGCTGGCGACCGCGCTGCCGCTATACGGAGTGCCGTTCGCCGTGAAGGACAACATCGATGTGGCCGGCCTGCCGACGACGGCCGGCTGCCCGGCCTACGCTTATCACCCGGCGGCGAATGCGGCCGTGGTACAGGCGCTGGTTGACGCCGGCGCCATCCCGATCGGCAAGACGAATCTCGACCAGTTCGCTACGGGGCTGGCCGGAACCAGGACCCCTCACGGCGCTTGTTCGAGCGTATTCGATCCGCGCTACATTTCCGGCGGATCGAGCTCGGGCTCGGCAGTCGCGGTGGCTTCGGGCCTGGCCGGCTTTGCGCTGGGAACCGATACGGCCGGGTCGGGACTTGTCCCCGCGGCATTCAACAGTCTGGTCGGCCTTAAACCCACTCGCGGTGTTGTAAGCGCTACGGGCATGGTGCCGTCCTGCCGGAGCCTGGACTGCGTCTCGATCTTCGCGCACACCTGTCACGATGCGCATACCGCCTGGCTGGCGGCTCGCGGATTCGATGCGAACGATGTCTATTCCCGAGCGCCGCGTCCGGGAGAAGGGGCTGCGCCGTGGGCGGCCGGCCGATTCCGTTTCGGCGTGCCCGCATCCAGCCAGCTCGAGTTCTTCGGCGACGAACAGGCGGCGGAGTTGTACGCCCGCGCCATGGCCGGCCTGGAGCGAATCGGCGGAGAGAGGATAGAGATCGATTTCGTGCCCTTCCGGGCGGCAGCGGAGTTGCTTGACTCAGGTGCTCGGTCTGCCGAGCGGTTGACCTCTCTCCGGCCCTTTCTCCAAGAGCACGCGGACGAGATAAACCCGATCGTGCGCCAGGTCATCGCGAGCGCGTCGCGGTACTCCGCGGTAGATGCGTTCGACTCCGAATACCGGTTGCGGGAGTTCGCGAGAGCCGCGGAGCGGGAGTGGGAGCGAATAGACGTGCTGGCCCTGCCCACCACCGGCACGATCTACACCCACGAAGCGATCGCCGCCGACCCCATCCGGCTGAATGCGAACCTGGGCTACTACACCGGGTACGTCAACCTCTTGGATCTGGCCGCCTTGGCCCTTCCCGCCGGCTTCCGCGGCAACGGCCTGCCCTTCGGGATTTCGCTGATCGGCAGGGTCTTCACCGAGGAGGGCCTGCTCGCATTAGGCGACCGGTTCCAGCGGACGCAAGGGGCGCTTTCCGGGCCGGCCGTGGACACCGGTGCCTCGCCGCCGGAATGTATCTCCGTCGCCGTGGTGGGGGCGCACCTGACGGGGCAGCCTCTGAATCCGGAATTGACGCGACGCGGCGCCCGCCTGCTGAAGGCCACGCGGACCGCCGCCGGCTACCGGCTTTACCGCCTGTCCGAGACGTTCCCTCCGAAACCTTGCCTCGTACGCGACGCTGCTTTCCAAGGCCCCGGTATCGAGGTGGAAGTGTGGGCGATGCCGTCAGACCAGTTCGGAAGTTTTGTAGCCGATGTGCCGCCGCCGCTGGGGATCGGCAGCGTCGTTCTGGAAAGCGGCGAAACCGTCAAGTGCTTCATCACGGAGCCCCATTCGGTCCGCACCGCAACCGAAATCACCCGCTTCGGCGGATGGCGTCACTTCCTGAATCAACCCTAGTATGGCGTGCCCGGCAGCGGCGGCAGGACCGGCGTGACTTTGCCCCAGCCCTGCTCCTTCACGGTTTTCATGTCTTTGACCAGTTGTTCGGGCAGATTGGCCTTCAATTGCGGCCGGCCCGCCTGGTTGCCCAGCACCCAGCCCACGGCGGCCACCGTCTTCGCCACCACCTGGATCTCCTTGTAGTCGATCTTCTCCGGCGTGTCGGTCGGGCGGTGATAATCCGGGTGCAGCCCCACCGTGAAGAACGCGATGGGAATGCCCATCTTGGCGAAGTTGTAGTGATCGCTGCGGTAGAAGATGCGCTGGCCCCGGGGTTGGGGCCCGAGATTATCGTGCGTCGCGTCCGGCGCGGTGACGTCGTAGAAATGGTTCAAAACCAGTTTCTGGTAGTCGCCGTTGACCGTTTCGATGGTCTTCTCCAGATCGTCGCTGCTGATATCGGGGCCGATCACGAAGACCTCGCCGGGATTCACCAGCGCATGGGTGCGGTCAGGGTCCGAGTAACCAGGACCCTTGGTCCGGCCGATCATGTCCATATTCAGGTCGGCGACCACCTTGGTGAGATCGAAGGAAGGAAACTCCGTGAAATACTGCGAGCCCCACAGCCCCTTCTCTTCACCGGCATTCCAGAGAAAAATGATGCTGCGCTTCGGGCGGATCCCTTTGGCTGCTCCCAGCGCGTAAGAGTGGGCAATGGCGAGGAGGCCGGTGGAGCCCGAGCCGTCGTCGTCCGCCCCGTTGTTCACGCTGTGGCCGTCGGGCTGCGGGACGCTCAACCCGATGTGATCGAGGTGCGCGCTCATCACCACGTACTCATTCTTGAGCACCGGATCGCTACCTTCGAGAATTCCCACCACGTTTTCGGTGTGGCCCGGGTCGCTGTGAATCACCACGTGCAGGCTGAGTTTCTTTTGCGAATTCAGCTCAAACGAATCCTGGTGAGAGTTCTCGCCCGCCGCATAGAATACTTTCTCCGCATTCGCCTTCTCGCCCTGGAAGATGGCGTTCGTCATCTCCAGGCCCGCGGTAACCGCCGGAACGCTCGGGCACGCACCCGGCCGCTCGAACTTGAGCACCTGGTAGGGCGGCCCGTTGAGCGTGCCGCGACCGCCAGCCGCGCCGCCGAAACCGGAATTGGGATTCTGGATCGCCATGAGCTGCTGGAAACTCGCGACAGTGACGACCGCCACGGCGCCGTTCTTAGCCGCGGCTTCCTCCGGAGTCAGATAGTCGGTGCAATTTTCGCCGAGCGGATTCTCAGCCGCGCCACGTCCGCCGCGGCCCCTGCCCGCAGCCCGCTGCGCGGCAAGCGCGGGCGGCAATCCGGCAACCACCACGATCTTGCCGCTGACGTTCAAGCCCTGGAACGGGTCGATGTTCGTTTTGTGAATCACGTAGCCGTTGCCCGCGAACACCAGGTTCCCGGTGACATGGAAAGCTTCGAGCGGCGGACCCCCGCGCCCGCCGGCGGCCACGATCCAATCCTTGCCGTACTCGAAATTCGTAGTGCGCGGGCCTGCCGCCGCGCCGCCGCGTGCTCCTCCGCCGCCTGGACCGCCGCGTCCTCCGCGCCCGCCAAATGCCGGTCCGGTCAGCGAGGCTTTGCTCTCCTCGGGCACGACCCGCTTAGTGACCAGCTCGAACGGCATCAGGTAGGGCTGCAGCGGGCCGTTCGTACCCGCGGTGCTGCCTCCCGGCCTGAGGCCCCACTCCGCCAGGTGGCTGGCGACATAGAGGGCAGCCGTATCGTAGCCGCGCGATGGAACGCTCCGTCCTTCCAGCTCGTCGGAGGCAAGGAAGTAGTCGTAGATCTTCATCTCCTCTTCGGTAATCGAGTCCGCGTTGCCGAATCCCGAAGCCCCGGTTATCTTTGCTTTACCGGGCTTGGTCCCCGCGGTCTTGGATCTCGGGCCGGAATCGGCCGCGCTCAACGTGATCAGCACAGCGAGTGAGAGAACTGCTGCCAAGGAGCTGCCCGTCGTGAATCGACGCATAGATTTCATCGCATCCCAACAAAGTAGAATGTCTCTAAAATACACCCTCGGCGCATCGTCGTGCTGGAATGGCCGCGTTCCTCGCCCCGCTACAATGTGGTTCGGAGATAACATGCCCAATTCGCGCCGGGTCTTTCTCAGCCGTGCTTCCGCCGCCCTCATGGCCGTCACCGCGGCCTGCCGCAAACCCACGGCGGACTCCGCCGCGCTTCCGCCCGGAGCGCCTCCCGCCTTCGGCACGGCGCCGGAAGCCGGACCGCCGGTCTCGCCTGCAACCTTCGCCGAAGCGGAAAAACTGGTGCAGTTCGAGCTCAGCGCCGCGGAGAGGCAAATGGCCGCCGGCAACTGGCGCAAGAGCATGGCTCCCCTCTACGAGCGCCGCGTCGGACCGCGCAAGTTCTCGCCCGCGGTCGCGCCCGCCTCACGCTGGGATCCCGTATTGCCGGGGCAGCAGGCCGGCCCCGGCGTCGATCGCTTCCTCCGCACCCCAGGCGCGCCGGACCCGCTTCCCGCGAGCGACGAGGACATCGCCTTCGCTCCGCTCTCCCGCCTTTCGCGGTGGGTCGAGACGCGCCGGCTCACTTCCGAACGGCTGACGCGGATCTATCTGGACCGCCTGGAACGCTTCGATTCCAAGCTGCGCTGCGTCATCACGCTCACTCGCGACCTGGCCCTGCAGCAGGCGCGGCAGGCGGACCGCGAGATCGCGGCCGGACACTATCGCGGTCCGCTCCATGGAATCCCCTGGGGCGCGAAAGACCTGCTCGATACCGCCGGCATCGCCACCACCTACGGCGCGGAGCCATACCGCAACCGCGTCCCGGCACAGGATGCAGCCGTCGTGAAGCGCCTTCACGATGCAGGCGCCGTGCTGGTCGCCAAGCTCAGCCTCGGGGCGCTCGCGCTCAACGACATCTGGTTCGGCGGCCAGACCATGAATCCGTGGCTGCTCGAGGAAGGCGCGTCCGGGTCCAGCGCCGGCCCCGGCGCCGCGACGGCCGCGGGACTGGTCGGCTTCTCCATCGGCAGCGAGACCGGGGGCAGCATCGTGAGCCCGTCCATGCGCTGCGGAGTTACTGGTTTGCGCCCCACCTACGGCCGCGTGCCGCGCACCGGCGCCATGACCCTGTGCTGGTCGCTCGACAAGCTTGGCCCCATGACCCGCGGAGTGGAAGACGGGCTTCTCGTTTTGCGCGCCATCTCCGGACCCGACCCGGGCGATGTCGCGAGCGTGCCCAGCCGCCTGGATTTCGATGCCGCCGC
Source organism: Bryobacterales bacterium (assembly GCA_963778675.1). GTDB lineage: Bacteria > Acidobacteriota > Terriglobia > Bryobacterales > Bryobacteraceae > CAWCDJ01. The sequence continues at coordinate 115,205 of CAVZVI010000010.1, read as the reverse complement.
CCCGGTGGCCGGCCTGCGGGTCGGCTACATCCCCACCTGGATGAAGGAGAGCCCCGCCACCGGGGTGGATCGCGCCGCCCTCGAAACCACACACAAGCTCGGCATGGTTCCGGTCGAGGTATCCCTGCCCGACTGGCCCTACGACTCGCTCAGCCTGATTCTCTTCGCCGAGGGCGCGGCCGCCTTCGAGGAACTCACCCTCTCCGGCGGACTCAGGGAACTCAAGGCGCAAGTCCCGGATGCGTGGCCCAACCTGTTTCGGCAGGCACGCTTCCTCTCCGCCGTGGATTTCGTGCAGGCCGACCGCTTCCGACGCAGCGTGGCCCAGGAGATGGCGCGCATCTTTTCGCAAGTCGATCTGCTGCTGGTCCCCTCGCTGCGCGACGAAATGCTGACCATCACCAACTTCACCGGACATCCGTCGCTCACGCTCCGCGCCGGCTTCGTGGAGGTCTCCGAAGCGCGCAGCGACTGGGCGCCGGACCCGGCTCACCCGCTGCCCAGGTTCTCTCCACCGCGGCGTGTGCCCCATGGCGTCACCTTCATCGGACGGCTCTTCGACGAGGGCACACTCGGACGCGCCGGCCTTGCCCTGGAGCGGACCCTGAATGTAGCCGCCGAGCGCCCGCCCGGCTTCTGACCGTGGCGGCGCGGCCCAGGCGAATGTAATGGCGTTATTAAAATAATTGATGAATCATGGCACTTGCATTTGGAAAACTTGTCGGATACACTCGAAACTAGTTCTTCGATGTCCAATCGTCTCACAGGCCGGCTCGGTATTATCCTCTCTGAAACCATCGCTATTCCTGTAGGCATTATTGGTATTACGGTCATCGTAGCCGGCCCCGCTTAAGGCCAGGCGGAACGAAGGTTCCAAAGGCCATCAGCGGGGATCGAAACCCGGCTGATGGCCTTTTTTGTTAGGTTGCTACTTTATTGAGGAAGAAATTATGTCGACGTTGATGAGCGGCGCAAGGATGTTGCTGGAATGCCTGGTCCGGGAAGGCGTGGATTGTATCTTCGGATATCCCGGCGGCGTGACGCTTCCGTTATATGACGTTCTCTACGAGCACCACATTCGCCATGTGCTGGTGAGGCACGAAGAGAACGCCGCCTTTGCCGCCGAGGGCTACGCCCGCGCCACGGGCAAAGTTGGGGTCTGCTGCGCCACCTCCGGGCCGGGCGCCACCAACCTGACGACGGGGCTGGTGGACGCCATGATGGATTCGATCCCGATCGTGGCAATCACCGGGCAGGTCACCACCAAGCTCATCGGCAGCGACGCCTTCCAGGAAGCCGACACTTTCGGGATCACGCGCTCCTGCACCAAGCACAACTACCTCGTGAAGCGCCTGGAAGACCTGCCGCAGATCATTCACGAAGCCTTCTACATCGCGGCCAGCGGCCGCCCGGGGCCCGTGCTGGTGGATGTCACCAAAGACGTGCTGCAGGGCCAGGGACACTATCAGCCGGTCACCGCGATCCACCTGCCCGGCTACAAGGTGTTCACCGAGGGCCACACCGGCCAGATCCGCCGGGCGGCGCAACTGATTCAGGAGGCCCAGCGGCCGCTGGTCTATGCGGGCGGCGGCATCATCGCCGCCGAAGCGGCCCAGGAACTGCGCGAGTTTGTGGAAGCTGGCGGATGCTCCCGCGGTCCACACACTGATGGGACTCGGCGGGCTGCCCTCCGGTCACCCCAATTTCATCAGCATGCCCGGCATGCACGGCAGCTACGCCGCCAACATGGCGATGACTTCGATGCGACCTGCTGATCGCGCTGGGCGTCCGTTTCGACGACCGCGTAACCGGGCGCCTCGCGGCCTTCGCGCCGCATGCCAAGGTGATCCACGTCGACATCGACCCCGCCGAGATCGGCAAGAACCGCACGCCCGACGTGCCCATCGTGGGCGATGTCAAACGCGTGCTCGCCAAGCATGAACAAGCTCCTGGCGGAAGACGGGAAGGCGCCGGATGAGACCCTGGCCGCCGCGCGCCGCGCCTGGTGGCACCAGATCCGGCAGTGGAAAGCAGGAACATCCGCTGGAGGTCGTGAAGTCCGATTCCGAAATCAAGCCGCAGCACCTGATGGGCGAAATCGACCGGCTTTCGAACGGACGAGGCTGTCGTTACCTCCGACGTCGGCCAGCACCAGATGTGGGCGGCGCAACTGATCCGCTTCAACGGGCCGCGGCAGTGGATCAACTCGGGCGGGCTCGGCTCGATGGGGTTCGGCCTGCCCGCCGCCATCGGCGCGCAGTTCGCGCGGCCCGGACAAGCTGGTGTTCGCGATCGTGGGCGACGGCGGATTCCAGATGTCCATTCCGGAACTGGCCACCGTGGCAAGCTACGGGCTGCCCATCAAGATCATCGTCATGAACAACGGCTACCTGGGCATGGTGCGGCAGTGGCAGACGCTCTTCTATAACAACCGCCTCAGCGCCGTGGAACTGGACGCTTTCCCCGACGCCGAAAAGCTGGCGGCGGCGTACGGCTTCAAAGGCAAGACCATCGACAAGCCCTCGCGAACTGGCGGCGGCGCTCGAAGAGGCGGTGAACGAGCCCGGGCCGTACCTGCTCAATGTGAAGGTCACGCCCTTCGAGTGCGTGTATCCCGATGGTGCCGGCCGGCGGCGCGATCAACGAAATGGTGCTCGGACCGCCGCAACCTGTGGCGGTGCCGGCCAAGTAAGGGAACCAAGCCATGCTGCAAGTGATCTCGCTCCTTGCTCGAAAACAAGCCCGGCGCCCTGATGCGCGTCACCGGCCTGCTCACCGCAGCGCGGCTACAATATCGAGAGCCTGACGGTCGCCCGTACGCTCGACCCCGAACTTTCGCGCATGACCATCGTGGTGGACGTCGAATCCGCTCTGCGGCAGCAGGTGATCAAGCAGATGAACAAGCTGATCAACGTGCTGCAGGCGGTGGACCTGACCGATTCGCCGGCGGTGATTCGCGAGCTGGTGCTGGTGCGCATCCGCACGGCGCAGGAATCGCCGCACGGCGGTGCTCAAGGAAGCCGAGATCTTCGGCGCGCGCGTGGTGGATTCCTCCACCGAAGGCTTCGCCATCGAGGCCACGCGGCGACCCCGAAAAGCTCGGCGAGTTCATCGCTGTGATGCGCAGCTACGGCGAAATCGAAGTGACGCGCTCGGGCGCGCTGGCGATTGCGCTCGATGCCAAGAAATTGAAACTGCAGCCGCCGGTTCCGACCAAGTCGGGCAAGGTGGAAGAAACGGTGTACTGGAGAAAAATGGCAAAACGCTATTACGAAAAAGACGGAAACCTCGATTATTTGAACGGCCGGACGGTCGCCATTATCGGCTACGGCAGCCAGGGCCACGCGCACGCGCTCAACCTGCGCGATTCGGGCGTGGACGTGGTGGTCGGGCTCTAGCTCCCGGCAGCAAGTCCTGGGCGAAGGCCGAGGCCGCCGGACTCAAAGTCGCCACCACGGCCGATGCCGCCAAGGCGGCCAACGTCGTCATGATCCTGGTTTCCGGACCACATTCAGGCCGATCTCTACCACAGCGAGATCGCGCCCCACATGACGCCGGGCAAGACGCTGATGTTCGCCCACGGCTTCAACATCCACTTCGGGCAGATCGCGCCGCCCGCAGGCGTGGATGTCTCGATGATCGCGCCCAAGGCGCCCGGCCACCGCGTTCGCGAGCTGTTCACCGAGGGCGTCGGCGTGCCGGCGCTGGTGGCGGTACACCAGAACGCCACCGGCGAGGCGCTGGAGCGCGCGCTGGCTTACGCGCTGGCTCTCGGCTGCCTCAAGGCGGGCGTGATCGAGACCAACTTTCAGCGAAGAGACCGAGAGCGATCTGTTCGGCGAGCAGGCGGTGCTGTGCGGCGGCGCGAGCGAGCTGATCCGCGCGGGTTTCGAAACCCTGGTGGCGGCGGGCTATGCGCCCGAGATCGCCTACTTCGAGTGCCTCCACGAGCTGAAGCTGATCGTCGACCTGATCCAGGAAGGCGGCCTCAGCTACATGCGCTACTCGGTGTCGGACACGGCCGAGTACGGCGACTACACGCGCGGTCCGCGGGTGGTCAATGAACAGACGCGCGCCGAGATGAAAAAGATTCTGGCCGAGATCCAGTCCGGCGAATTCGCCCGCCAGTGGATCGACGAGAACAAATCGGGACGGAAGAACTTCCTCGCCATGCGCGAGGCCGCACGCAACCAGCCCGTCGAGCAGGTGGGCCGGGAGCTGCGTGAGATGATGACGTTCCTCAAGAAAAAGAAAGAAGCCGGTGTTCCGCAGGATAGGGTAGGCCTCCCGGCCTGCCCGCTTTTCAGTTTGGTGCTCTCATGAAAATCTTCACCTTCGATACGACGCTTCGCGACGGAACGCAGGGCGAATCCGTCTCCTTCTCCGTGGATGACAAGCTCATCATTGCGCGGAAGCTGGATGAGCTCGGGATCGACTACATTGAGGGCGGCTGGCCGGGCTCCAACCCGAAAGACAAGGAGTTCTTCGCGCGCGCCGGCGAGTTGAACCTGCAGCACGCCAAACTGACCGCCTTCGGCTCCACGCGGTTCGCCAAGAACCCGGTGGAAGAGGACCGCAATGTCCGCGCGCTGATCGATGCCGGTACGCCGGTGGTTTCGATCTTCGGCAAGACCTGGGACCTGCACGTGAAGCGCGCGCTCGGCATCACCGAGGAAGAGAACCTCAAGCTCATCTCCGAGACCGTGGCATACCTCAAGCAGCACGGCAAGGAAGTCGTCTACGACGCCGAGCACTTCTTCGACGGCTACGCCGCCAATCCGGCGTATGCCATGCAAACGCTCGAGGCCGCGCAGCGCGCCGGCGCCGACGTGCTGTGCCTGTGCGACACCAACGGCGGCACGCTCACCGGCCGGCTGGTCGAAATCGTGAGCGAGGTGCGCCGCCGCTTCGACGGCGTAATCGGCATCCACACGCACAACGACTCGGATTTCGCTGTTGCCAACACGATCGCCGCGGTGGAAGCAGGGCGCGACGCACGTTCAGGGCTGCATGAACGGCTACGGCGAGCGATGCGGCAACGCCAACCTGGCTTCGGTGATCGCCAACCTCGAGCTGAAGCTCGGCCACACCACTTTAGGGCCGGAGCGGCTGGCGAATCTGGCGCCGACATGCCGCTTCATCGCCGAGCTGGCCAACCTGCCCCTGCGCAACGACCAGCCGTTCGTCGGCCGCAGCGCCTTCGCCCACAAGGGCGGAGTACACGTAAGCGCGGTGCTGAAGGATTCCGCCACCTATGAGCACATCACGCCCGAACTGGTCGGCAACCGGCAGCGCGTGCTGGTGAGCGATCTCTCGGGCCGCGGCAACATCCTTTACAAGCTGAAGCAGCACGGCCTGGCCGACCGGCTTGCCGAGGACGCGCGCCGCGAGTTGCTGGAGCGCATCAAGCAGATGGAATACGAAGGCTACGAGTTGGAAGCCGCCGAGGGAACCTTCGAGCTGCTGGTGCGGGAGGCGCTCAACCCCGGCACGCAGTTCTTCGAGGTAGACAGCTACGAAGTCGCTACGCGCTCCCCCGGCGCCGGTCCTTCCCACACCACCGCAACGGTCACGCTGCGGACCCAGGATGGCGTGCACTCCGCAACCGCCACCGGCCACGGCCCGTTCAACGCCCTGCACCTTTGTCTGCGCAAGTGCCTCTCGAAGATCTATCCGCAGATTGCGGAAGTGCGCCTGACGGACTACAAGGTGCGGGTGCTCGACTCGTACAAGGGCACCGCCGCCAATGTGCGGGTGCTGATCGAGTGGAGCGACCACCGCAAGAGCTGGTCGACGGTGGGAGTGTCCGATAACGTGATCGAGGCGAGCTGGCGCGCCCTGGTGGACGCGATCCGCCTAGAACTGATGCGCCTCACCGAGAAAGACAGCTCGATCGAGAAAGCCGTCGAAGACTACTGCTGGGGCGTGTAGCCAGGCCGGCCTATACCAGCACACCCGTCCGGACGACTGTTTCAATCGCCGGCGCATTCAGCAGCGTATTGTGGATCAGGCAGGCTTTCGCGGCCCGAATCAGCCCGGCTTCGTGTTCGGCGCCCACACCGGGTGCGATAACCTCGATGCGGAACGAACCCATTCGCGCCGGGTGGGTAGCCTTCTCAGCCGAAACCTTCACTTGCAGTCCCTCCGCCGAAAGGTTCCGCGCCTTTAAGTACTGTGCCGCGTAGAATCCTGCGCAAGTCCCTAGGGAGACCAGCAGAAACTCCGGCGGCGTCATACCGGCGTCGCTTCCACCATTCGAGGGTGGTTGATCGCAGACCACATGGTGGCCGCGTACGGTGGTGTCGAATCTTACATCACCGAGATGTTGAATGAGGGCTTCCATATTCACCTTTTAAGATGCAATTGGCGGGAAAGCGTGACAGTGTCACGTTTCGAACGGTTTTGCATCATTGTTAAGGAATGAAGAAAGCGGCATTTTTCCTTTTGGCAGCAGGCGCTTGGGCGCAACCTCCGCTCACGCTGCGGGAGGCGGTGCGGCTGGCATTGGCCGGGAACCCCTCGATCGCGGCGGCGGCTGAGGGCGGCCGCGCGGCCGACGCCCGGGTGGAAGCGGCACGCGGCGGCCGGCTCCCCAAACTGAACTACAGCGAATCGTGGGTAAGGAGCAACAACCCCGTCTTCGTCTTCAGCTCGCTGTTGACCCAGCACCAGTTCGGGCCGGACAACTTCGCGATCGGGCCACTGAACCGGCCGGGTTTCCTGAACAACTTCCAGTCGCTCGTAACGGTCAATCAGCCGATTTACGACGCCGGCCAGACCCGCCATGCGGTCAGGGGGGCGGAGTTGGGACGGCAGATGACGGATGAGGAGAAGCGGCGCGTCCAGATGGAGGTGATCGCCGGGGTGGCGCGAGCATACTACGGCGCGGTTCTCGCGGGAGAAAGCCTGAAGGCGGCCGACCAGGCGGTACGCTCCGCCGAAGCCGACCTGACCCGTGCCCAGTCGGTACGCGCCGCGGGCATGTCTACGGATGTCGACGTGCTCTCGATCCGGGTCCACCTGGCGGCAGTGAACGAGCAGCGCATTCAAAGCGCGGCGAACCTGGACGTGGCGCGGGCGTCTCTAAACGACGCCCTGGGAATCGCCCTCGATTCGCCCCACCAGTTGACGACTCCGCTCACGCCGGCGGTGTTCCCGGCGGCGGCGCTCGATGAAATGGAACGAAGCGCTTCGCAGGAGCGGCCGGAAATGCGCGAGTCGCGCCTTTCCTCGCAACTCGCCGAAAATCAGGTGGATTCGGCGCGCGGCAGCCTGCTGCCCGAGGTGGGCTTCCAGGGGGCTTTCGAAGCCGATCGCCAGCGTTTCGTGACGCTTGGCGGGGCCAACTGGACCGCGGGCATCTCCCTCCGCTGGAACCTGTTCAACGGGTTAAGCGACAAGGCCCGGATCGAAGAAGCCACCAGCAGCATGCGGCAGGCCGAAGCGCAGACCCGCCGGGCCGATTCCGCCGTCCGTCTCGAAGTGCGGCGGGCGTATGCCGATCTCCGCGCCGCCGAGCAGCGGATCGAGGTGGCCAAGGCCTCGGTGGCCGAGGCTGAAGAGAGCCTGCGGATTACGCAGAACCGCTATGAGGCGGGAATGAGCAACGTGACGGACCTGCTGCGGACCGAAACCGCCCTGCTGGAGAGCCGCACGCGGTACCTGGCGGCGGTACACGACCAGCGGGTGGCGGCCACCATGCTGGAACTGGCGGGCGGTAGATTGAGAGCGGATTCGGAGGTATTGAATTGAAACGAGCGGGATGGGTGTTCATCGGGCTGGCGGTTCTGACCTCGTGTGGTACGGAAGAGGCGCGCCGTCCGGAGCCGGGCGCGGGGAAGCCGGTCGAGGTCCAGACCACGGCGGCCGCCGCCCGGGATTGGCCGGATGTGTATGAAGCCTCGGGCACGGTGCGGGCGCGCACCAGCGCCGTGATCGCCAGCAAGGTGATGGGATACGTGACGCAAGTGCATGTGAGCGTCGGCGACCGGGTTCGCGAGGGCCAGGCACTGGTGACCCTGGACTCGCGCGACCTGGATTCCGCCGTGCGAAGCGCCGACGCCGGCGTGGCCGAGGCGCAGAGCGCGATGCCCGAGGTGGAGAGCGCGATCGCTGCCGCCAAGTCGAACCTCGACCTGGCGCAGACTACGTTCAAGCGCATCCAGGATCTGGCAGCCAAAAAGTCGGTCTCCAACCAGGAGTTCGACGAAGCCTCCGCCCGGCTCAAGGCGGCGCAGGCGGCCTACCAGATGGCGGATTCGCGGCGCGCGCAGGTGCAGTCGCGAATCGAGCAGGCGGTCGCCGGGCAGCGCTCGGCCCGCATCATGCGCGGCTATGCGGAGCTCACGGCCCCGTTCGCCGGAGTCGTGACGGCGCGATCGGTGGAACCGGGCGCGCTGGCGTCTCCCGGCGTGCCCCTGCTGACCGTGGAACGCGAGGGATCCTACCGCCTCGAAGCGTCGGTCGAGGAATCCAAACTCGGCACCGTGCACACCGGCCAGAAGGTCAACGTGGCGGTGGAAGGATGCCGCGCGCCGCAGCGCGTGTCGGAAATCGTGCCGGCAGTGGACGCCGCATCGCGTTCGTACATCGTCAAGGTGGAACTGAATTGCCCGTCGGTGCGCTCCGGGATGTTCGGACGGGTCGAGTTTCCGTCCGGCTCGCGGAAGGTGATCGCGATTCCCGCCGCGGCTGTGGTCGAGCGCGGGCAACTGCGCTCGGTCTTTGTCGCCGAGAACGGCGCCGCCCACAACCGGTTGATCACCGTGGGACGGAGATCGGACGATGCCGTGGAAGTGCTGTCCGGGCTGAGCGCCGGTGAGCCGGTAATCACGCCGATACCCGCGGGCCTCGAGGACGGCGCCCGGGTGGAGGTGCGGCGTTGAAGAAGCTGGGTCCGGCCGGGCGCTTCGCACAAGCATGGATCGGGTCGAAGCTGACACCGGTGATCATTACGGGGGCGATTCTGGCGGGCGCGTTCGCCGTCTGGAAGCTCCCGCGCGAGGAAGAGCCGCAGATCATCGTGCCGATGGTCGACGTCTTCGTGCAGATGCCAGGAGCTTCCGCGCACGAAGTGGAAGAGCGCATCACCAGGCCGATGGAGAAACTCCTGTGGGAGATTCCCGGCGTGGAATACATCTATTCGACGTCGAGCACGGGAACGTCGATGGTGATCGTGCGATTTTACGTGGGGCAGGACGAAGAGAAGAGCATCGTCCGGCTGAACCAGAAGCTGAACGCCAACCTGGACCTGATTCCCCCGGGCGCCAGCCTGCCGCTGGTGAAGCCGCGGTCCATCGATGACGTGCCCGTCCTCGCGCTGACGCTGTCGAGCAAACGGTACGGCGATTTCGAGTTGCGGAGCATCGCGGCCCAGGTCACCGACGTCATCAAGCAGGTGCCGGACGTCTCTGCGGTCACGCTCATTGGCGGCCAGCGGCGCGAACTGCGGATCGTGCTCGACCAGGCGAAGCTGGCGGGATACAACCTGACTCCCATGCAGGTGGCGGGAGCGCTGGGGCTCTCCAACCGCCGGCTCGAGTCCGGCAAGTTCGATTCCGCCAACCGCGAGTACCTGCTCGAAACCGGCGAGTTCCTGCGAACGGCCGACGATGTGCGCAACGTGGTGGTGGGGGTGGCCAACGGCAGCCCTGTCTTCGTGCGCAACGTGGCCGAGGTTTCGGACGGCGGCCAGGAGCCCACCGAATACGTGCGGATGGCCAGGGCGTCCGATCGCCAGTTCCTGCCGGCCGTGACCATCGCGGTGGCCAAGCGCAAGAGCACCAACGCCGTGGTCGTTTCGGAGAACGTGCTGCGGCGCATCGAGCCGCTCAAAGGCGGCGTGATTCCCGCGGACGTGAATGTGGACATCACCCGGAATTACGGCGAGACCGCGGCCGAGAAATCGAATGAGCTGCTGTTCCACATGCTGATCGCGGTGGTTTCGGTGAGCCTGCTGGTCGCCATCACGCTGGGCCTGCGCGAATCGCTGATCGTGTTTATCGCCATTCCGGTAACGCTGGCCCTCACTCTGGCGGTTTTTTACCTCTACGGCTACACGCTGAACCGCATCACCCTGTTCGCGCTGATCTTCTCTATCGGCATCCTGGTGGACGACGCCATCGTGGTGGTGGAGAACATCGTGCGGCACTGGCGAATGCCGGCCAATCACGGCCGGCCGCCTCATGAGGTGGCGATCGAGGCCGTGGACGAAGTCGGGAATCCGACGATTCTGGCCACCTTGACCGTTGTAGCGGCCATCCTGCCGATGGCGTTCGTGGGCGGGCTGATGGGGCCGTACATGCGGCCGATCCCCATCGGCGCCAGCGCGGCCATGGTGTTTTCGCTGATGGTGGCGTTCCTGGTGACGCCGTGGGCGGCGGTGCGGCTCCTGAAGTCCGAACAGGAGGGCTCCCACGGCGAGCAGGAAGACCGGCTGACCCGGCTTTACCGGCGGGTGATGGGCCCGATTCTGCACCGCCCCCTCCTGCGCTGGGGCTTCCTCGGCGGCGTGGTGGTGCTGCTGCTCGGTTCGCTTTCGCTCTTCTATATCCAGTTCGTGAAAGTGAAGATGCTGCCGTTCGACAACAAGAGCGAGTTCCAGGTGATCGTCGACATGCCGGAGGGCACCACGCTCGAAGAGACCGCCCGCGCGACCGACGCGCTCGGCCGCGCCGCGCTGGCCCAGCCCGAAACGGTCAATCTGCAGACCTATGTGGGCACCGCCTCGCCTTATAACTTCAACGGCCTGGTGCGGCACTATTACATGCGGCGCGGATCGAACATGGCCGACATCCAGGTCAACCTGCTGCCCAAGGGCGACCGCAAACTGCAGAGCCATGAGATCGCCAAACAGATGCGGCTGCGGCTGCTGCCGGTGGCGCAGCGATTTGGAGCGCGCATCAAGGTGGCGGAAGTGCCTCCCGGCCCGCCGGTGCTGGAGACGCTGGTGGCGGAAGTATACGGCCCCTCGCTCGAGGAGCGGATCGGAATCGCGCGGCGCATCCGCGACTTGTGGAAACGCACCGACGGCGTGGTGGACGTCGATTGGTACGTGAACGACGACCAGACCAAGCACCGCCTGCTGGTGGACGAGGAGAAGGCCGCGCTCAACGGCATCTCCGAGGACGATATCGCGCGGACCGTACAGGCGGCTTCGGCCGGATACACGGCCGGCCTGCTGCATGTCGACGGCGCCAAGGAAGACATTCCGCTGGTGGTGCGGCTCGACCGCGCCACGCGGTCCGACCTTGCATCGATGCTGCGGCTGAAGGTGATGGGCCGGAACGGCAATTCGGTGGCCCTGGGCGAGATCGTGCACGACCAGGTGACAACCGCCGACCAGAGCATCTACCACAAGAACCTGATGCCCGTGACCTACGTAACCGGTGACGTGGCCGGCGCCATGGAAAGCCCCGTGTACGCCATCCTCAAGCTGGGTCCGGAGATGGCGAAATACCGCGCCCCCGGAGGCTATGCCATCGAGCAGCATATGGCGGCGCTGCCCACCAACTCCGAGATCTACTCCATCAAGTGGGATGGCGAGTGGCACATCACGTACGAGGTATTCCGCGACCTGGGAATCGCCTTCGCAGCGGTGCTGATTCTGATTTACGCGCTGGTGGTGGGGTGGTTCCAGTCTTTCGTCACGCCGCTGGTGATCATGGCGGCGATTCCGTTCTCGCTGGTCGGCATTCTGCCCGCGCACGGGCTGCTGCACGCATTCTTCACGGCTACTTCCATGATCGGCTTCATCGCCGGCGCCGGAATCGTGGTGCGGAACTCCATCATCCTGGTGGATTTCATCGAGCTCCGGCTGCGCGAGGGCGATGCCGCTTGACCAGGCGGTGGTGGACGCCGGCGCGGTGCGCTTCCGGCCCATGCTGCTGACTGCGGCGGCCGTGGTGGTGGGCGCCGCGGTGATCCTGTTCGACCCCATTTTCCAGGGGCTGGCCATCGCGCTGATGGCCGGCGAAGTGGCTTCGCTGGCGCTGTCGAGAATGACCGTGCCGGTGGTATATTTCATTGTCAACCGTAGGAGAACGACCGCATGACCGTTGAACGATATCTCCGCCTGATCGCGGGGCTTTTTGTGATGCTGAGCGTGGCTCTAGGCTACTGGGTCAGCCCTTACTGGTTCCTGTTTACCGCGTTTGTGGGCCTGAACCTGTTCCAGTCCGCATTCTCGAACTGGTGCCCGATGATGATGTTCCTGAGGAAACTCGGCGCACGGGGATGAGAGTTTCCGACGCCGGGTAGAAATGTCCGCCGGGTGGGACACGCGGCCGCCGGATCGTCAACAATAGAGAATGTCATGACGATTGCCGATCTTTCCCGAATTCCCGGCCGTACTTATCCCGCGCGCCGCCGGACGCAAAACCTGGTCGGGGGCGCCAGCCCCATCCAGGCTACGAGTTTTTCGATGGGCCACGTGACGCTCGAGCCGCACGGCGGGCAGGTGCCCTGGCACAATCAAGAGCAGGAAGAGATCTACTTCATCGTGGAAGGCACCGGCGAGATGTGCCTCGGATCGGAGCGGATCACTGTGGAAACCGGGCAGGCCGTATACATCCCGCCGACCGTATTTCACCAATTGACCAACACGGGCGACCGGCCGATGCGGATGATCTACTGCTACGGGCCTGCCGGCGACGTCGCGCACTGGAAGCAGGAGCTGAGCGGCACTCTTCCGCGCGCGGGCGTGGAGGCGCCGCCCCTGCCCGAAGGCGCGCATCCTCAGTGCACCGATAAGCCGGAATAGTCATGAGCCAGAAGACGATTCATACCGTTGGGGTGATCATGAACGGCGTCACCGGACGCATGGGGCTGAACCAGCACCTGCGGCGGTCGTTGTACGCCATTATGCAGCAGGGAGGCGTGGCGCTGAGCGATCGTGAGGCGATCGTGCCGCAGCCTCTCCTGGTAGGGCGGAGTGCCGCCAAGCTGGAAGCCATTTCCAAAGAGTGCGGAGGCCTGCCGTGGACGACCAGGCTCGAGGAGGCACTGGAGAACCCCGACTACCCGGTTTACTTCGATGCCCAGACCACCGACCGGCGCGCGGAAGCCGTGAGGCTCGCCATCGCCGCCGGCAAGCACATCTATTGCGAGAAGCCCGTATCGGGCAGCGTGGAGACCGCGCTGGAACTCTACGGCCTGGCGAAACGCGCGGGCGTGAAGCACGGCGTGGTGCAGGACAAGCTCTGGCTGCCCGGGCTTCTGAAACTGCAGACGCTGCGCGACCTGGGGTTCTTCGGGCGCATCCTTTCGGTGCGCGGCGAGTTCGGCTATTGGGTCTTCGAAGGTGACACGGTGCCCGCCCAGAGACCGTCGTGGAATTACCGCAAGGAAGACGGCGGCGGCATCATCCTCGACATGCTTTGCCACTGGCGCTATGTGCTCGACAACGTGTTTGCGCCGGTGAAGTCGGTCTCATGCCTGGGGGCCACCCACATCCCGACGCGCGTCAATGAGGCCGGGGAGAGTTACGAGTGCACGGCCGACGATTCGGCCTATGCGACCTTCGAGCTGGAAGGCGGCATCATCGCCCATTTCAATTCCTCGTGGTGTGTGCGGGTGCGGCGAGACGACCTGCTGACGCTGCAGGTGGACGGCACCAGGGGCAGCGCCGTGGCCGGGCTGCGGCACTGCTGGATCCAGCATTATGGCGGAACCCCCAGGCCCGTCTGGAACCCGGACGTCGAGAGCCAGCTCGATTACTTCGATGGCTGGCAGAAGGTTCCCGAGCAGACCGCATTCGACAATGCATTCAAGCGGCAATGGGAGCTGTTTCTTCGCCACATAGTGAAAGACGAGCCGTTCCGCTGGGACCTGCTGGAAGGCGCTAAAGGCGTGCAACTGGCTGAGAAGGGTCTGGAATCGTGGCGTAAGCGCGAGTGGGTCGAGGTCCCGGCGCTTACGGGCGATTGATGAGGCTGGCGACATAGCCGGCCCCGAAGCCATTGTCGATGTTTACAACTGTGACATTGCTCGCACAACTGTTCAACATGCCGAGCAACGCCGCCAGCCCCTGGAAACTGGCGCCGTAGCCCACGCTGGTGGGCACCGCGATCACCGGACAGAACACCAGGCCGCCGACCGCGCTCGGCAACGCCCCCTCCATGCCGGCGCACACCACGATCACCCGGGCTTCGCTGAGGCGTTCGCGATTCTGCATCAGCCGGTGGATGCCGGCGACCCCGATATCATGGATGGTCTCGACCTGGTTGCCCATCAGTTCCGCGGTAACCTGCGCCTCCTCCGCTACCGGCATGTCGCTGGTGCCGGCACAGACCACGGCAATCTTGCCGGCGCCGCGAATTGTGCGGTCGCGCCAGAAGCGGATGACGCCTGAAAGCGGCAGGTAATCAGCGCCGGGAAGGCGGGACGTGACCAGGGCGGCGCACTCGCGGTCAGCACGCGTGATCAATACGTTCTGTGCGTGTTCCAACAGCCGCTCCGCAATCGCGACGACCTGTTCCGGTGTCTTGCCCTTGGCGAAAATGACTTCGGGGATCCCGTGCCGCAGCGCGCGATGATGATCGATTTTGGCGAATCCCAGATCTTCGAAGGGAAGGTGCCGCAGCCTTGCCATCGCGCTGTCAATATCTACTGCACCCCGGCTGACTTGTTCGAATAAATGCCGGAGTTGATCCTGATCCATGACGTCAGAATAACAAACCGTGTCCACTAGTCCGGAAGTACGGCAAAAATCCCACTAAAGTACCAGCCAAAGCTATTGCCGTTTTGGGGCTTTCGGGCTATTGTTGGAGACACTAGCAATCTCACAATATTGGATCAGAATGAACCTGGACATCGGAGGAATGCGCAAGGAGTTTGTTGTTTCCGCGGAGCGTAGAAGCACGAACAGATTTCCGCTTCGCGAAGAGGTCCGGTATCGAGTCCTTCACGCCCGAACAAACCATGTCAGTGGCATCGGCAAGACACTCAATATCGGCAGCGGAGGAATTCTCTTCACCACGGAAGAGGATTTGCCCATTGGCCGGATGGTCGAAATCTCGGTGAACTGGCCCGCACGGTTGGACGGAACATGCCCGTTGAAATTCGTGGCAACGGGGCGAGTGATGCGTTCCGCAAATCATCAGACTGCCATCAAAATCGAGCGCTATGAATTTCGCACCCGTGGCGCGGCGATGAGCATGGCAGGGTAAGTGTACTTCAGGCGTCACGGTGAACGGTATCTGGCGTAAAGGCCGGAACGCACACCGCTATGTATTCGGCCCCCTCCCCTGTCGGAGTGCTGTAACGAACCCATTCACCGCGATGTGCCACGACGGCTTGGCCTGCCTGCACATCGAGTACGCCTCCGCGGTGCTCCACCCGTAGCGTGCCCCGCAACACGACCGTGAACTCGTCGAATGCGGGAGTCTGCCCCGGCTCTTCCCATCCCCCGGGACTGCGCATATGCGCGACGCTCAGATTGGCATGGCCGGAGTTCACCCGTCCGATGAACTCGTCGATCAGCTTGGGTTTGTTTCCTGACGCTTGGACCCGCGTAGGCGCGTCGATACGTGTCGGCAATTCCTTCCTCCATTCCTTGTAACGACAGCTTAACAGAGACGGTTAAATCGGACTTGCCGTAAAGTTCGAGGCATCGGTATACTGACATTTTCGCTGAGACGTTTATGACGGCGAGAGATGAATTCGATCCCTTAGCTCCCCAGAGGGAAGCCGCCTTTTTTTACGGCCTGTTCCTGCGGGGGCATGACATTGAGACCCTCAGGCAGGACATCGACGTACCCCGCTCGATGATGGATAAGTGGATGAAGGCACGCGACTTCGAGCATTCCTTCCGCGAGAACCTCCAGCGCGTCTATAGCTATCGCAAGCAGGTCCTGGCCATCTTCGACGGCCTGGTCTCGAACGAGCAGCTTCGCCCCCGACTCCAGTAACTCCTGCCGCTCCAGTCGTCAAGCCACCATCAGCCGGTGATCCGGGCAGTCGAGTTGAATGGCTTCGTACACATGATCCAGGAGCTCGAAGCCGTGCTTGGCCAGAAACGGCAGGAAGGAATACAGGCGCTCCTGAAGGTGCCGCTCAGGGAAAATGAGGTGGTTGAGGTAGGCCGAGTCGCGGGCTGCACGGGCATCGCGGCGCATCGCTTCGCGCCCGGCCTTGCGCTCCATTTTCTCGAACTGATAACGGATCTTCCGCGCGCTGCGGTCCAGCGCCAGGGCCAGGGTCGGATCGAAGCCCGCCAGCTCCCTGTGCAGTCGGTCGATGGCGCTCTCCACCGTGCCGGACGCGCCGTGCAGCGCTTGGTTTAAGGCCGGCGGAATCAGCTTCGCGGCAAGCCGCTCGCGTAGCACGTCTTCGCCGTGAAAAAAATCCGTCAACGCGAGGTTGTAGCGGGCCATCAGCTTCTTTGCCCGTTCGTCGATGATGGTAAATCCCGTGCGCGGCACTGCCACGGGCATGCGGCCCAGGATGGTCCGGTAGATGGTCGCCGACTGCGCCAGGTACGCGTTCTCCGCCGGACCGCCGATGTAGGCCACCGTGGGAAGCATGGAATCCTGCACTACGGGGCGAAGCAGCGCGTTGGGCGATAGTTCGGACGCGCGGTCCATCAATTCCTCGCTGGTGAAGCGGCGGCTGTTGAGGACGTACTCCCGCTCGTGGCGTCGAAGCGTCAGGCGCTTGCCGTTCTCGAGCAGGAAGACCAGGGAGGTTTGCGGTTCGACGTGGACCTGGGCGTGGTAGCCGGCCTCTTTCAACTGCCGATTGCGCTCGAGCAGCGCTGTCGTGAGGTCGGGTGCGGCATCCACGGCGGCGCGCAGCGCCGGCGCGGCAAGGCTGCGGAAGGCCGGCAGCATGGGGTCCACCTGAAGGACGTCGTAGGCGCTCAGCAGGCGGCGCATCAACTCTCCAAAGGCCTTGCCCATGGTGCTGCCGTCGCGGTACGTTTCCTCCACCAAATCGGCCACTTCTTCGCCGAACGGCAAACCGTGCAAAGTGGATCGCAATTCCCGGACCGGCGGCGCGAATAGTGTCACCCCGCCGACCGGCTGCGCGCTCGCCGGGCGCCGCATCTCGAGTTCCACCGGCCGGTGCTCGGCGTCGAAGAACCAGGCGTGATTCACCTCGGCGAAATCGTGATCCTCGGTAGCCAGCCAGAACACCGGTACCGCCGGCAGCCCGTTCCCGGTCAGCCAGCGCGCCAGTTTGACCGCGTGCAGCACCTTGTAAATGGTGTAGGACGGCCCCGAAAAGAGTCCCACCTGCTGCCCCGTCACTACTGCGACGGTGCCGGGACGCGCCAGGGCCTCGAGGGAAGGGCCCGCGGGATTGTTCAAGCGCAGCGCGTCGATCAGGGCCGCGCGTCGCTGCGGCGGCAAGTCGATGGCTCGCGCGGCGGCAAGATACTCGTCCAAGGTGCGGTAGGGATAGGAATAAAAGGCCGCAGTCCGGTCGGGATGGTACAGCACGTCCGCGAACAATTGCGAGGTATGCGGGAGTTCTGTATGGCGGACGCAGCTACATTCCATGCACGGATCAGCTTAACAGATGACGCCATTCTGTCGAAGGATTCAGCGGAATCCCGCTAGCCCGCCGGCAAAATCTTGGAGATGTCGTTGTACAGGACGAACGCCACGATCACCATGATGCAGACAAAGCCGACCTTGAACACCGCTTCCTTGACGTTCAGGCTCATGTCACGCTGCATCACCATTTCGATCAGCAGCAGCAGAATCTGGCCGCCGTCCAGAATCGGAATCGGGAGCAGGTTGAAGATCGCCAGGTTCAGGCTGACCATCGACATCAGCATGAAGAACGCCGACGGCCCTTCGCGCGCCGCGTCTCCGGAGAGCTGCGCAATGCCGATAGGCCCCGTGAAATTCTTCGGAGACATCCGGCGCTCCACTACGCCTTTCAGGAACTGTACGATCAGCAGCGCGCTCTTGCCGTTCTGCCGCATGGACTCCGAAAATGCATCCGGCAGCGACAGGCGTGAGGTGATGAGGTGGAGCTTCTGTTGCGGCATCACCCCGATCATCCAGCGCTGCGGGCCGTCCAGCTTGGCGTAGACCGGGTCCACCGTTACGGTATGGACCTGGCCGTTGCGCCGGAACTGGATTTCGATTGGTTTGCCGCCGCTGCCCTTCGTGATTTCCTGAAACTTGAAAACCGAGTGAATGGGGACGCCATTGACGGCAATCAGCAGATCGCCCTTCTTGAGGCCGGCTTTCTCGGCAGGGTAGCCGGGCTCGACTGTGGCCAACTGAATCTGGCCGCGCTCGTCCCATCCCGCGAAGCCCGCTCCGATCCGGTCGTTCAGCACAGGTGTGACCACGGTGGCAAATGTCTTGCCGCCGCGTTCGATGATCAGATGCATCGGGCGATAGGCGCCGGTGAGTTCCTTGAGCCCCACATCTTCCCAGGTGGGATTTTTCTGGCCATCCAGGCCCACGATCTTATCGCCGTCCTGCAGGCCACCCTTGGCCGCCGGAGAATCGGGCATGACATGGCCAATCACGGCTTCCTGGTCGGAATCGGCTACCCTCTGGTATTTCACCATGTACAGCCCGGTGAGCACCCCGACCGCAAGCACCACGTTCATGAACGGTCCGGCGAAGAGGATGATCAGCCGCTGCCACCTCGGCTTGGCGGCGAAACTGCGCGGATCATCGGCATTCTCTTCCATGCCTTGTTCGCCGGCCATTTTGACGTAGCCGCCGATCGGGAGCAGGGAGAACCGGTAGTCGGTCTCGCCGCGCCGGAAGCCGAACAGGCGCGTGCCAAAGCCGAAGCTGAAAGCCTCCACCTTGACGTCGAAGAACCGGGCAGCCCAAAAGTGGCCCAGCTCGTGGAGATTGATCATGACGCCGATCAGCACGAGCAGCCACAAAACGTCTTCAAAGAAACCAAGCATATGAGTTTTACGCTGAGACGAGTCCGGTCGAGTGCCACTGGGGGCGGGCGGCTACAAGCTGCCGCGCAACAGCACGCGACTCCTGGTCGATTTCGAGTATCTCGCCCACCGTCCTGGGCTCCCGGACCGGCATTTTCGCCAGCGTCTCCGATACGATTTCGTAGATGGACAGAAACCCGATTCTGCCCTTCAAGAAAGCTTCGACAGCAACTTCATCGGCGGCGTTCAGCGTGCAAGTTGCCGCTCCGCCGCTTTCCTGACACTCGTACGCCAGCCGGAGCAGCGGAAACTTCTCGAGATCCGGCGGCAAAAACTCCCACTTCCGGGCTTCCGCCCAGTTCACCTTAGGCACCGGTGCCTCCTGGCGGTCCGGATAGGTGAGCGCATACTGGATCGGCATCCGCATGTCCGTCGCCGATATCTGGGCAAGTATGCTGCCATCGCTGTACTCGATCATGGCGTGGACGCTCGACTGGGGATGAACCACCACATCGATCTCGGAGGGCGCAAAATCGAACAGCCAGCAAGCCTCGATCACCTCGAATCCCTTATTCATTAGCGTAGCGGAATCGATGGTAATGCGGTTTCCCATCCTCCATGTTGGATGGTTGAGAGCCTGCTCCGGCGTTACGGAATGAAGCGCCTCGCGAGGCGTATTGCGGAACGGACCGCCGGAAGCGGTCAGAATCAGCTTGGAAACCTCCGGGCGGTTACCCGCGCGAAGGCACTGGTGCGCCCCGTTATGCTCGGAATCGACCGGGATCAGTTCGGCTCCATGCTGGCGGACGGCTTCCATCACCAGCTTGCCGCCGGACACCAGCACCTCCTTATTTGCCAACCCAACGCGCTTGCCGCAACACACGGCTTCATAGGTGGCCGCGAGGCCGGCGACTCCCACGATCGCCGAGATGACCGCATCTACTTCGGGAGTGATGGAAATCTCGACAAGTGCTTCGCTCCCCCAGAGTAGTTCCGGCCACTGTTCCCTGGCCAAGCCCGATTCTCTCAACCTGTCTGATAGACGGACTACACCCTCGGAGGTCGCGACCACAGCGACATGCGGACGAAACTCCAGAATCTGGGAGGCTAGGACATCGGTATTCTGCCCGGCGGCGAGGGCATACACCCGGTACTGGTGGCGGCTGCGTCTGACCACGTCCAATGTGTTGGTGCCGATGGAACCGGTGGACCCCAGAACCGTGAGCGTTTTCATCGCAGCGGCATCTCGATCAAGCGTATCTGCCATGATAGCAGAAAACCCCTCGGGAGCCATCAGCGAAGACGAATGCGCAGAAACAGAAGTAGTTGCGGCTACGGGTCGTGTGTCCTGGCAGGTGTTTCTGTCCATTGGCGCCAGACTTCTGACCGAAGCGAAAACCGATTCTCGGGGGATTCTTTTTTGGAAGACCTCTAACCCTTTCGGGCGCCGGGGAGGATTGCTTCAGGGGTCTTTTTTTTAGAGGTTAGTCTCGCTTTGGTGGGAGTTGCCTCCCCGGCTTAATTCCAATATTAGTAGATTCCGATTTTGGAAGCAACAGAAATCTGTATTTTTTTAAGGAGCTTTCACCTCAACTCCCACCAAATCTTCTAAGACTTTGATTGTAGAGCAGATATCTTCCTCGCCGTGCCCGGCGGCGATGGCGGTCTGGAACAACTGCCGGGTTACGCCGGTCAAAATCAGGGGAACCCCTAGCTCCTTTCCCGATTCGAGCATCAACCCAATGTCCTTGTCCATCCACTTGACGGAGAAGTTGGCCTGGAAGTCTCGGCGGAACACGAAGGGAGCCTTGTAGGAGATGAGTCCGGACTTGGCGGCGCTGTTGTCGAGGATGTCCAGCATCAGGGTGGGGTCGACCCCTCCCTTGGTGGCGAGCACCATGCCCTCGTTGAAGGCCATGAGGATGCTGCTCAGGATCAGGTTCTGGGAAAGCTTCGCCTGGAGCCCCATGCCCGGACCGCCACAGTAATAAAGCCGTTTGCCCATCACCTCGAAGTAGGGCTTCACGCGCTCGAATACCGCTCGATCACCGCCCACCATAAAGGTAAGGGTCCCGCCCTGAGCCCCGGGTGTCGAACCGGTGCACGGAGCGTCGAGAAACTCCACTCCCTTGGCTTTCAGTTCCGCTCCGATGCTCCGGCTTTCACTCGGGCTGACCGTGCTGGCGTCGGCGACCACCGTTCCGGGACGGGCTCCGTGGATGATGCCCTCTTCGCCCAGGATCACCTCGCGGGCCATGGTGGTATCACCTACGCAGAGGAAGATGCAGTCGGCATTTTCGGCAACCTGTCGCGGGGTCGCGCAGAACAGGGCCTGCTCTTCCGAAGCGAGTTTCCGGGCCTTATCTGCGGTGTGCGACCAGACCGCCACTTCGTGGCCGGCGCGGCGGAGATTGCGGGCCATCGGGTAGCCCATCAGTCCGAGTCCAAGAAAACCCAATTTTGCCATAGAGATAGGATTGTACACCTAGCTGAAGAAGCCGCGCCACGTGGCGAACACCAAGGCATGCGTAACCATGCTGGCCTTGATGCTGCCGGCCTGGTTGCGGGCACGGCCGCAGAAGAGCCCCAGAACCCCCGCCAGGAGCACCCAATTCCAGTTGGGAAACCTCCCCCCGAACCCGAGATGCACCAGGCCGAAGACCAGGGCCGTGGCGACCCAGGCTGTGCGCCGCCTCCAGGTCCACTCCTCGATCCATTGACGCAAAACGCCCCAGAAGAAGAATTCCTCCGAGAGGGCGATGGTCCAGAGGAAGCCGAGGAACATGCCGGCGATTTTCCAGGGCGCCGCCGGCCTGCCGAGGGTGAGGGCGCCGGTCAGAAGGCCGAGGGGCAGGCCGCAGATGACGAAGTAGAGGAAGTGGACGACGCCGATGCGCCACTCGCGGGCGCTCGGCAGGAAACCGTAGTCCGGAGCGTACACCCGGCGTTCCACCAGCAGGACCGTCACCGCCAGCACGATCAACGTAATGTGCCCGAGGAAAATGATGTCTTTGAAGCCCGGATATAACGAATGATAGACCGGTTCGAAATACTTGCCGAGCAGCACGGCCGGGATCAATGCCAGAAAGGCCAGATCGAAGGCAACGTTGACGGGCAGCACCACGTACCACAGCGCGAAGGCGACCGCCAGCGAAACCAGGCGCAGGACCGATCCCCATTCGAACTGCACGGCGCCCAGGCAGCAGGCCAGGTAGGGAAGCAGGGCGGCCGCCAGCAGATACCCGACGAGAGATCTCCCGGCCAGGCGATCCCGCACGCCGGGAAACGCCGGTACCAGATAGAATGGGTACGACAACAGGAAAGCGGCAAGCACGGGAAATGCCGCCCAATTCGGAATGCCTTTCCAGCGCGCGTACAGTACGCCCGCGGCGCCCAACGCGACCCAGCCGATCAGCAGAGCGGCGCGAAAGCCGCCGGGCGCTTTTGCCATCGGCCTCATTCTAACATCCATGCTTTTTGCGCCCTGCGGCGCCGCCCAGGATCCACCGGAGAACCTGGCCCGCCTGGTGGCCCACCGCGAGACGGAAACCGAAGCGGAGCGCAACGAATACATGTACCGCCAGACCGTGACCATCCAGGAACTCGACGAGCACGGAGGCGAACGCGGGCGGTACAAGGAAGTCCGCGACATCATCTTTTCGCCCACCCACGAGCGAACCGAGGAAGTCATTGGAAAGCCGCTGAATGGCTTGAAGTTCCTGGTGATGACGCCCGAGGACTTCCACGATATCCGGGATATTCAACCGCTCGTGCTGACCGAGGACCGGCTGTGGAACTACGAAACCAGGTTCCGCGGAGACGAGACCATGGATGACGTGGATTGCTGGGTGCTCGCGGTGAAGCCGCGCCAGATCCTGGAAGGACAGCGACTCTTCGACGGCATGATCTGGGTGGACAAGAAGGGTTACAACATCGTGCGGATGGAGGGCCAGGCCGTGCCACAGATCCGCACAACCAAGAGCGAGAACTTGTTCCCTCGATTCACTACGATACGCAAGCCGGTCGACGGGAAGCACTGGTTCCCCATCTATACCTACGCCGACGACACCTTGCAATTCCGCGCCGGGCCGCTCCGCGAGCGCCTGCGCATCGAATACAGCGGATACAAGCGGTTCGGGGCGGAATCGACGTTCACCCCGAAGTAGGGCCGTGCGCCTGGCACGTGCTCCGAAATTCTGCGTCAGCCCAGGTAATCGAAAAGACTCGTATGCGGCAGTTTCGCCTTCAACTGGAAGGCAGCCTGCAACTGGGTGGTCGCCTGGGTGACTTCGAGCGCGGCGGAAGTTATATCGGCGTCCTCGATCTGGCTCACTTCGGTCTTCAGTTGGACATCGTAGCTCTGGCCGAAGCTCATCGCATCCTGAATCCGGTTCTGCACGGAGCCATAGAAGGCCTGCTGCAAGTTCAAGTGATCGGAAGCCGCCGAAAGCAGGCTCGTCGCGTCCGCAATGCCGGGGGCGTCGTTGTTGAGTAGTGCCAGCCGCAACGCGTTCAGGGCGGCGAAGACGTTATCCGCGGCGGCGCTTCCGTCCGCGTTCCGGGTGTCGAAGATCTCCTGGGCGGTCTTGCTTGCGGAAAAGCTTCCCCCGGCCGGGTCCTCGATGCGGCTGGTGGCTGCCGCGGAAGACAACGCGACCACTCCGTCCGGCGCGGTGAGGTCTAACTGGTAAGCCGGGCTATCATACTCATCACCGCTGAAGATATAGTGTCCCTGAACCACGGTCCGCGTATTTGAAACCATCTGTTCCTGAAGCCCTTCGACCTCCTGCGCGATGCTTTGGCGGCTTGCGGCGTCCACAATCGAGCTCGCCGCCTGGGCTGCCAGCACAGTCGCGCGGTCCAGGAGCTTGATGGACGTTGTGAGCGCGCCATCGGCAGCCTGCGCCGTCGTTTGCGCAAGCGAAAGATTCGACTGCACCTGAGTGTTGTGGCTCTCCGCAGCGCGCAGTTGCAGCAGAGTATCGATCTGGTCCGGCGAGTCGGATGGCGACGCAATGCGCTTGCCCGAAGATACCTGCCGGTTGGCGGTTGCGAGACGGTCCTGCACCCGCGCGATGTCCGCCAGGAACAGCTCCGAGGTTGGATCGAGACTGCTAATCATGCCGAAATGCTCCTTGCCGGTTTCAGCTATCCGATGATCTGAATCAGGTCTTCGGAGAGCTGGCTAAGAATACTGATCAACCGAGAGTTGGCTTCATAACCCCGCTGGAACTGAATCAGGATGGCGGCCTCTTCGTCCAAAGATACTCCGGACATCTGGTCGCGCAACTGTTTAGCCTGAGCCACCGCCGACTGCTGCACCTGCTGCACGCTCTGGGCGTCGTTCAGACCGCTCCCGGCGCGGGCCGCCATCAGGCCATAGAACTGGTTATAGCTCGATCCGTTCACTTTGTCGGCCGCCGTCTGTGGATCGGATAGGCCCGACAGAGTCAGGGGGATGCCGTTCGCCACGACCGGTGGCCCCGGATCTATGGCGCCCAGCGCCCCGGCAGTCACCGTTGGATCGACGGAAAGGGATTGCGCCACGTTGGTGTCATTGGACGTGTCGAAGCTGAAGAGCGCCGCCCCAAACACCGGATCGTCGCCGCCGGACACCTGCCCGCCGGTGAGAACCTCGTTGACCCGGGTTGCCAGTTGCTTCGCCAGCGTATTGAGGTCGCCGGCCTGGTAGGCATCCCCGACATAGCCGGGCAGCACACGGTTTCGAAAATCGAGTAGCGCCCCCAGTTGGCCGCCCGTCGTGGCGGCGGTAATGTCTTTGCCGTCCGAAGCCTGGATCCGTGCGGACGGACGTGCATCCGTGTATACGGGCGGGGGCGTGTCCGGCTGGTGCAGGTCATACGAAATGTTGTATTGCCGGTCGCCCAGAACCAGGGGGGTTTGGCCGTTCAGCAGCACTGAAACCGTGCCGTCCTCCTGCTTCAACGCTGTAATGTCCGCGTACTGAGATAACTCCTCGAGGGTGGAGTTGACCTGCGCGTCCAGCCCTGCGTTCGCTACCGAATTGTTCAGAACCTTGGCATTCAGATCACGAAGTTGTCCGGCGAGGGTATTGACCTGGTTCACGGTCTGCTGCAATTGCTCTTCGGCCGCCTGTGCGACCTTGTTGATACCGTCGGCGGTGTGCTGGAACGCCGTCGCCAGATCGGTAGCGCGATCGATGACGGTCTGGCGTGCCACCGTATCGGCGGGCGACTGAGCCCAGGCCGAAAACGCCGCAAAAAGGTTGTTCAGCGCGTTCGGAATTCCCGAGTCGCCGGATATATCGAATACTCCCTGGAGAGCCGAAAAGCTGGTGACATTCTGCTGGGCCGCACCCAACTGGAGCGTCTGGGTGCGGACGGAGTTCTCGGCGTATTCGTCGCGCATGCTCTGGACTTCACCCGCGCGCACGCCGCCCCCTAACCCGTACGCCGGATCGAACGCCATTGCCGTCAGGGTCTGCCGTTGCCTCGCATACCCCGGCGTGGAGGCATTTGCAACATTATTCTGGGTCACCTGCAGCACCTGGTCATACGCCGCAAGCGTGTTGGCGCTCGACTGAAGAGACGCAAGGATATTGGACATGGTGGCTAGCCCTTCACCGAGACCGTTGCCGGGCGCTCCCAACCGGACGGTTCGCCCCCGGGTCGGTAGCCGCCGGTCCTGGCGCCGAGCCAATGGCTCCAGCCCCTGTGGTAGTCGGCCGCGCTCCGCAAGAGTGCGGCCCCTTGACGGATGGCCGCTTGCAGACGCCGCGCCTCCTCGCGTGCTCCAGAGTCACCTGCTTCCACCCGGGCCGATCGGATTTCCTTCACCGCAGTCTCGAGCAGTCCGGCACAACTCTCCAGAGTTGCGGGAGAAGGCCCGGCGAGAAGCCGGCACGCCCGTTCTGCCATCTCGCGGCCGGCAGCCAGGTTCGCGACTCCGCCACCAGCCACGTTATTGCGCTCCCGCAGTTAGCGCCTCGGATACCATCGCCCGGCTGGTAGTCGCGGAATCCGGATGGTACTTGCCGCTCCGATATTGGGCCGTCAGTTCCTGGACTCTCGCTGAGCGGCCCGCGCTAAGTGCAGTAATCGCTTGGGATAAGCGGCCCATCGCCCCGGAGAACTCGACCCGGTCGCCGCCCGCGGCGGAGGTTCCGCCGGTCCTGCCCGAACTCGAGTGGTCCGCCCTCTGCGACTCCTGAGTCTTCCCGGCTTCCGCCGAGGTAGCCCCTGTCAGAGATCGATCATAGATTTTCATACCGCTGCGCCACTATGGCTGAATGTCATATCGTCCGGTTCCCGGATCGCCTTTAGCCGGAATCCTCAAAAAAATCCGGAGCGTGGGTTAAAGTTTCTTGTTCTTTTGCCGATTGCTGGTCTGTAACATCATGGAAAGCAGAGCAACCCGGGAAACCGGCGAGGTGACGAGTCTGGTCCGGCTGGCGGAAAACATCGGCCGCGAGGATTGGGAAAACCTCTTGATCGGGGAGAGCCACGCCATGCGCCAGGTGAGCCACATCATCCGGATGGTGGCTTCCCGCCGCGCTACCGTCCTGATCAGCGGCGAGACCGGCACAGGGAAGGAAATGGCAGCGCGCGCCCTGCATCTGGCCGGTGCCCGGCGCCACTCCCGGCTGGTGGCGGTCAACTGTAGCGCGCTGCCCGATCATCTGCTTGAAGCCGAGCTCTTCGGCCATGTTCGCGGAGCCTTCACCGGCGCCGTGCAGAACCGCGTCGGCCGTTTCGAGGAGGCACACGGAGGGACCTTGTTCCTGGACGAGATCGGCGATCTCCCGATCGAATTGCAGGCGAAGCTGCTGCGGGTCCTGCAGGAGCGCGAATTCCAGCGGCTGGGCAGTTCGGAAACCATCCGCGTGGACATACGGGTGGTGGCCGCCACCAACTGCGACCTGCCTCGAAGGGTTGCAGAAGGCAAGTTCCGGGAAGATCTCTTCTACCGGCTAAACGTGGTGCCCATCCACATGCCGCCCCTTCGCGAAAGGTCAGGCGATGTCGGCCTGCTGGCCGATCACTTCGTGGAGAAGATCTGCCGTATGGAGGGCCTCGAGGTCAAGCGAATCGCCCCGGAGGCGCGGGAAAGGCTCTCGGGCTACGGTTGGCCCGGCAACGTGCGCCAACTCGAAAACGCCATCGAGATGGCCGTGGCATTGAGCGGGCAGAATCCGCTCCTCACCGCCCTGGACTTTCCGCTTCCCGCGTTGGCCCCCCGGCCGGCCTCCCTGCCGGGCTGCACGCCTGTAGTGTCGGTTCCCGACGGCGGCCTGGATTACGAGCAGACCCTGGCGTTCATCGAACGGAGCATTCTGGAACAGGCTCTGCAAAAAACCGGGGGGAACAAGAAAGCCGCCGCGGAAATGCTGGGCCTGAAACGCACCACTCTGTTAGCCAAGGTCCGTAGCCTGGAATCGCCGGCCGCATGCAACTGACCCTCATGCGCCGGCGTTCGCAGCATCACCAAAGGTATTCCTTGGCA
The DNA here is from genome assembly GCA_963778675.1 of Bryobacterales bacterium. Classification (GTDB taxonomy): domain Bacteria; phylum Acidobacteriota; class Terriglobia; order Bryobacterales; family Bryobacteraceae; genus CAWCDJ01. Next base: position 87,856 of record CAVZVI010000010.1, on the reverse strand, counting down.
ATTTCGCGCTTGTCGTATCCGTCCAGCACGTGGACGACCCGAATCTTCTTCAGAGACACCGGCGAGAGCTGGCCGATCGGAATGTAGATGATGGTCCGGCCCACACGCGAGGCCACGGTCTTGAAAATCGAGCGCGGCGGGCGGGACGCCACGTAGACGACGTACCGGTTGATGGAATAATCCAGCGCGGCCAGAAGCAGCCGCTCCGATTTGGATTCGGCGAACTCGTAGTCGGCGTCCTGCCAGACGTCGTACATCCGGCGCGGCGGCAGGCTCATGAGAAAGCCCCCGTATTCCGCCCTCCCGATCCCGGGACCCACCAGGTTGTCGAAGGGCGCGGTCGAATAGAAGGCCATGTCCGACTCGTTCTGGTTCTCCCCGAGCCAGGTCGTCAGGTAGGGGTAGCGGTTGTCGCGATCTTCGTCGAAGATCACCACGACCGAGCCGACTTCACCGTGAATCTTCTGGAACTGGCGCACGTAGACCCGGCCCTCGTACCATTTGCGAATGGTCTCGCGCATGTCGATCCCGTCCAAGATCGACGTGGTGAACGGCTCTACCTGCACCCGCTCTTCGGAAAGGATGCTCTTCCCCTTCTGTTTGAGAAAGCGGCCGTAATCTTCAATCACCAGGTCTTCGGGAGGGTACGAGCAGATGCTGGCGCCGTTCAGTTGGCTGGCCCACTCCCCGGGGAACTTCTCCTTCTTGCGCGGCTTCAGGCCCGAGGGAAGCAGGCGGCGTTTCGTGCTGGGAAGGCGGCGGCGCAGGCGGATGCGCCGCGTGTCCATCCATACCTCGTCGCCGGTAATCCGCACGGTGAACACTTCGGCGGCGGTCCGCTGTGGCGGATACCGGCCGGCCGCTTCCCAGACGTCCCACGCGTAGTTGTCGTCGGCCACCCCGCGCGCGGCCACGGCCAAGTCGAAAATTCCAGCTGAAAGCTCGTTACCGGCCAGCGCCAGGTTCCGGGTGTACCTCGCCAGCAGCCGCCGCTGCCAGTGCGCGACCCGCTCCCCGGTGGATGCCTCATATTCATTCGCGGCTTCGCGAAAGACGGCCAACTGCGCGTGCCGCCGGTCGATCAGGCTGGTGTCGGTCATCTGCGCGCGGAAGGCTTCGTAGCGCCATTGTAGCGCCGGATATTCGACCGTGATTTCGCCCAGGCTGTCGGGGTGCGGGTTGAAGACCTCCACCCCTTCCCGTTCAGTGCGGGCCACAGGCTGTGCCTGCGGCTCCTCCATGGCATCCAGCAGGGGATCCAGCAGGTTGAGGGATACCACCACGATCACGCTCGCCTGCGGGTCGACACCCTGCAGCTTCCATGCAATTCCGGCGGCGTGCCTGGAGATCTCTTCCGAACGCGGTTGCGGGTAGACGCGGTAGGCTTCGATGTAACGCTCCAAACCGATGTGGCGGACGGCGTAGGTGTCGGGATAGTTGTCCTTCAGGTGCGGCCGGCGGTCCGCTTCCGGATCGGCGAAAACGATCTCGGCGCCGGTTTCGATACCGGTGCGCACTGCCTCGGTGAAGGGATCGGCCGGCTCCACCGGGACATACACTGCCTCGTCTTCCCCGCCGGACTCGTCCGGATAGAAGATCAGGGACATCTCCGGCAGACGGGTGACCGCCCGCGCCCAGGCCTCCTGGAGCGTGACCGGCAGCTCGAGCGCCACTACCTGGGGCCGCAATTCGAGGATGGCCCGCCGCACTTCGATGGCGAATTCGAGCCTCCCCGGAACTACCGGAAAATAGGTAAACCGGCCGCGCGTGAGGCTGGCGGGATCAGGAATCGGAAGGTCGATTTCTCCGGGCATAGCGCAGCGCTTCCTCACCCAGAACCTGCACGATCGAGATCTCCAGCGCCTCGGTTTCGTGCGTGCGCTGGGTGGCCAGGCTCTTCAGCTTCAGAGCGAAGCGCGCCACATTGATCCCGTCGCGCACCGTGTACCGCTCGTCGGCGGCGTGGGCCAGTTGCAGGAAATCGGTCACGTAGCTGAGAATCCGCTCTTCAGCAAAGGGGAGATTTTCTTTCAATATGTGGTATTCTTCGTCGCGCTCGGGAAAGTCGATGAAGATCTGCGGCTGCAGGCGCGAGTGAATATATTCGGGCAGCTCGAAGGTGGAGGCGTCGTCGTTCATGGTGGCCACCATGCGAAACTGCGGATGAGCCTTAATCTTGATGCCCGCCACAATCGACTCGACGTAGCGGCGGTTGTCCAGCAGCGGCGCCAGGCTGGCCCAACTCTTTTCACTCATCCGGTTTCCTTCGTCCAGGATGGCGATGCCGCCGCGAAGCATGGCGGTGACCAGGGGCGAAGCTACGTACCGCAGGCTGCCCGCGCCTTCGATGACCGGCGTGATGAGCAGGTCCTCGGGGCGGGTGTCGAGCGTAGCCTGCAGAATGTACGCTTCGCGGCCCATACGCTTCGCCGCTGCATACGCCAGCGTGGTCTTTCCGACTCCCGGCTTGCCGAGCAGCCTGGGATTCATCGGCAGATCCTGCTCATTGACTACCATCCACGCGGCCAGCAGTTGCCGCATGAGTTCGTCCTGACCGACCCACTGGACCGCGAGTTCGTCCGGATGAGCGAGGTGCAGCGCGACGCCTTCGATTTCAACGGTCATGTTGCTATCCTTCATTATCCGGCACGGCCGGGCGGCGCGGCGGAAAAATCGTGCGGAGCCCGGAGACGCCGGCGACCGTCAAAGGATAGTTCCGATGGATTTGCGGCAGCGACGGTTCAGAAGCTGCTCATCACGATGCGGTGCACCTTGACCAGCAGATCCAACTCCTGCAGCGGAATCTCCAGGGAAGCGGCAATCTGCTCGGGAGGGTCGCCGCGCCGGTGCATGCGCAAGGCCTGCGACCGCTTGCTCAGGTTCAGGCCGGGCCTGGGAGCGCCCGCGGCCAAGGCTGGTTCGCGGCGCAACTCGTTGATCTGCCCGGACAGCCCTTCGAGGCGCTCCCGCAGGGCGTCCATGGCCGCCTCGTTCTCCTGCCGGGCCGTGTGAGCGGACCTCTCCGCAGCCAGAACCAGTGTGCGGGCGCGCAGCAGAACCAGGCAACTGAGCGCGACGGCGGCCAGGGCCACTCCACAGAGGAGCGCGAGCGGAAGCATTGGGGTCACGAGAAACTCCGAAGGCGGTCTTGCCGGCTGGCGATTTGCTGGATTCGAACGCCGTAGTTCCCCTCTACCACTACCACTTCTCCGCGGGCGATCAGGCAATGATTCACCAGCACCTCGACATGGTCGTTCACTCCACGATTCAGCTCGACAATCGAGCCGGTTGTGAGTTTGAGAACATCTTTAAGGGGAAGCTGTGCTTTGCCGAAGGACACGCTGACTGGCAGGTCCACATCCAGCAGCAGTTCCATCGTGCGCGAGTTGGCGGCGGCTTCCGGCTGTACCGGGGCAACCGTGCCGGGCTCGGTTTGCGCGGGCGCTTCTTCCCCGGGCTCGGCAGGGGTGGCGATCAGTTCCCGCAGCGCCGGACTGAAGGTGAAGATCAGTGGAGCGAGCGTCGCTTCCGGGAGGCTGAGCGTAAGCAGACCCCAGTGTGAGGCTTCCGGCACGGGGGCCCTCTCGACGCCCGGATCGCAGTTGACCTCGCGGCCCACCTGCGCGCCGATCGCACGCGCCATCACGGCAAGAGACTGTCCGAGTATTTCCAGCCAGGTATTGCGGGCCTCACCAGGCTCGATGGTTTCCAGGCCGGCCGCCCGGAGCGTCAAGGCGCCGGTGTATTCCCATGCCGCCCGCGGGGTCCCGATCCACACGGCCGCCGCCGGAATCCGCTGGAACGGCTGTTCCCACCAGAGAATCTCGGACTCGGCTCCCGGGCCGGCCGGCCCGCCGATGTCCGCGAGCGGCCCGGCGGCCGCCCGCCAGCCCACCTCCGGCTTCTGATCCGCCATGGACTCGACGACTTGCGCCAGCCCCTCGGCCCACGCGTCCACGACCTGCCGCACCTTTGGATCGTCATCCAGGCGCGTTTGGCCGTGTGTCGGGGAATTCATGCGAGCGCCATACCTTTCGAACTCGGCCACTGCGCCGCCAGATGGCTGCGAAGGCGCAGGATGGCCTGGGATTTCAACTGTGAAATGCGCGACTCATGCAGGTTCACGACGGCGGCGATTTCGCGCAGCGTCAACTCCTCGTGGTAGTACAGGCTGAGAACCGTGCGCTCGATGGCTGGGATGCCGTCGATCCCTTCCGCCAGCAGACGCTCCAGTTCCGACTTTTCCAGAATGGCCGATGGCAGGTTCACGCCGTCGTCGGGAAGATAGTGCAGCAGGTCTCGCCCCGGCTCACTTCCGGAGTACTCCAGGCTGGCCACGTTCAACCCGCGGATTTCGACCAGCCATTCGTGGTATTCCGTAAGCGAGATCTCCAACTCGGCGGCGATTTCGTCCTCGGTTGGCGCGCGCTGTACTCGCTGCTCGACGGCGGCAATGGCGGCTTCAATCTGCTTCGCCTGCCGCCTCTTCTGCCGCGGCGCCCAATCCAGGCCCCGCAGGCTGTCGAGGATCGCGCCGCGAATCTTGTACTCCGCGTAGGTCTTCAACTTTACGTTGTGGCTTGGGTCGAAATTATCGATCGCCGAGATGAGGCCGATCACCCCTGTAGACACCAGGTCCTCCAGGGTCACACTCTCCGGCAGGCGCTCCTGAATGCGGCGTGCGATCAGGCGCACCTGCGGCAGGTGCTCCAGGATGAGCCGCTCCCTTTCCAACTCGTTCATTGCCGGTTGCGCCGCGTACTGGTACATATTCGTGCCCCATTCCACCGTGGCTGGCTCAGGCCGCGCTGCGAGCCGGGATCTCGTGCCCGGCAAGCACCAGTTCGACCAGCCGGCTCCGGCTGGCGGCCTCCAGGTCTTCCGGGATCCTTTGGCCGTTAGTGAAAAAAGAGAGCGCTTTCCCGGTCCGGACGGCTTCCGCCAGAATCGGACCGAAGGATGCAGTCTCATCAAGCTTGGTGAAGAGCAGACGTTGCGGCCGGAAAGCTTCAAACGCGTCCGCCACGCGTGTCAGATCTCCCGGTTTCATCGAAGCCGGCAGCACCAGTTGTGTATCGATATCGCTGCGGCTCGCCAGGAACCGCGCCAGCGGGCCGGCCATGTCCATATCGCCGAAACCGAAACCCGGCGTATCGATCAGGATGAGGTCCTTGCCGCGGCTCTCCTCGATTGTCTGCGCCAGGGCTGCGAGAGTCTCCAGCACCTGGAAACCGACCCCGAGAATCGCCGCGTAGGAGCGAAGTTGGTCGGCCGCAGCCACCCGGTAGGTATCGAGTGAGAGCAGCAGCACGGGCCGGCGGCTGGCCAGCCCGTAGTTCACCGCCAGCTTGACGAGGGTAGTAGTCTTGCCACTTCCGGGAGGCCCAACCAGCGCGGCGATCCGCGGGCGTGCATCCCCGAGGCCGAGCGCGGCCTGAGCGGTTATGCGCGACTCCAGTTCTTCGCTCAAGGCCCGTCGCAGTTCAGCCGGCCCGGAACGGCCGGACGGCAAGTCCGCGACCCGGCGTTCGGCAGATTGAACGACCTCCCTCGCCAGTTCCGCGGGAAGCTCCGCGTTGACCAGGGCCGCGTAGGCATCCGGAAGATCCGGCGAGAGCCCCATCCAGGCGGCGGGCGGGACGGCTGTCCGCAGCAGCGTCCGGCGCATGCCCTCGAGCTCCCGCTTCAGCTCCGCTACCTCCGACGAAAGCCGGTCCGGAGGCGGATATCCCGCGGCCGGCACAGGTCCCCCGGAGCCGAAGTCGGCGGCCGGCACGTCCTTTGGAGCGTCGGAGGCGAAAACTACTTCGTATTCTCCGAGGTGCCGGGCTTCGGGCGGCGCCTTCCGGCTGTTCACCAGGATGGCCTCAGGGCCCAGTTCCTGGCTCGCAAGCGCCATTGCATCCTCTACCGTTCGAGAAAAGTAGGATTTGATTCTCATTGCCTCGTCCGCGGCCGCACGGGGAATTGATCGTCGGAACCGGCCCTTTGCGATAGGGCCGCGTCTCTCGCCATTTCGCCCGCGGCTAAGATATGTTCCCCATCGACTGCACCCGGAGTCCCGCCGGGATCTCGTTGTGCGCCAGGAAGAAAAGGTTCGGCAGCACCGGTTCCGCGATCTGCCGCAGGAAGTAGCGCGCTCCCGAAGAGGTGATCGCCACAACCGGCGTTTCCGGTGACGGGACGCGGCTCGCAATCCGGTTCAGCAGGTCACGGATGGCCTGCGGCGCCAGGGCCAGGTGACTATTCTGTTCGCTGTGCTCGACCGCCCGTTCCACGGCCTGCTCGATCGACGGATCGACGAACCATGCCGGCAGGTCGCCCGAGCGGTTCAGGTACGGCTTCACTACCGACCGGCGGATCGCCTGGCGCACGTACTCGGTCAAAAGCACGGCATTCCGCGACGAGGCCGCGGCGTCTCCCAGGGCTTCCAGTATGGACACCGCGTCGCGGATTGAGACGCGCTCCCGCAGCAGGTTCTGCAGCACCTTCTGGACGGTGGCAAGCGGCAGCAGTTTGGGCACCAGGTCCTCGACAGCTTTGGAGTGCTCGACACTCACGCGGTCGAGCAGCCGCTTGGCGTCCTGGCGGGAAAAGAGCTCGTGGGCGTGGCGGCGGATCAGTTCGGAAAGATGCGTGCCCAGCACGGAGACCGGATCGACCACGGTGCAGCCGGCCTGCCGCGCGCGCTCCGCTCGCTCCGCCGGGACCCAAAACGCCTTCATGCCGAAGGCCGGCTCGCGGGTTGGCTGGCCGTCACCCGGCGGCTCGGCGCCGCCCAGGGGGATGGCCAGCTCGCAGCCCTGCGGCAGCTCGTATCGCGAGATTTCCACGCCTTTGAGCGAAATCACATACTCCCGGCTGCGCAGGGAGAGATTATCGGTCACGCGCACCGGCGGGAGCAGGTAACCGAGGTCGACGGCCATCTGGCGGCGAATCGAGGAGATCCGGCGAAGCAGAGGCGACTCCTGCCCGCCCTCCACGAGGCTTACCAGCCCGAGCCCCACTTCGATGGCCAGCGGCTCCACCCGCATCAGCGATTCCAGGCTTTCCTTGGCGGCCGCGGGCTTCGCGTCGGCCACCTCCTGAGTCGTGGTCTCCACTTCACGGCGGCGGATTCTCCAGCCTGCCGCGCCGGCTCCGCCGCCCAGGAGCAGAAACGGCAGTTTGGGCATGCCCGGCAGGACCGCCAGCGCGCACAACACACCCGCGGCCAGCAGCAGCGGCTGCGAGTTCCCGAAGATCTGTTTGTGGAACTCCGCACCCAACCGCGCGTCGGAACTGGCCCTCGTGACGATCAGGCCGCCCGAGATCGAGATCATGAGCGCCGGAATGACCGTTACCAGTCCGTCCCCGATGGTAAGCACCGTGTAGGTCTGGAGCGCCTTCATGAAATCCATGCCGTGCTGCAGCACCCCGATGAGGAACCCCGCCACGATGTTGATGGCGGTAATCAGGATGCTGGCCACCGCGTCGCGCTGGGTGAAGCGCGAGGCACCGTCCATGGCGCCGTAAAATTCGGCCTCGGTCGCCAACTGTTTGCGGCGCCGCTTGGCTTCGGCCTCATCGATCAACCCGCCGTTGAGGTCCGAATCGATGGACATCTGTTTGCCGGGTAGGGCGTCGAGCGTGAAACGCGCGGTAACTTCCGAGATGCGCACCGCGCCGTGGTTGATCACGACGTACTGAATCGCGATCAGCACCAGGAAGATCACGGTGCCGATGACGTAGTTGCCGCCCACGACGAAGCTGCCGAATGCCCCGATAACCTCCCCGGCAGCCGAGGTCCCGGTGTTGCCATTCAGCAGAATCAGCCGCGACGACGAGATATTCAGGGCCAGCCGGAACAGCGTCAGCAGCAGGAGGGTGGTGGGAAACGAGGTGAACTCCACCGGCCGGGTCAAGTACAGGGACACCATCAGCACCGTGACCGAGAGCAGGATGTCGGTGGCGATGAGCAGATCCAGTACGAAACTGGGCAGCGGCGTCATCAGCGCGATCACGATGGCCAGCACCGCCAGCGGCACCGCCATCTCGCCCAGGGTTTCGAGCGGCAGGGCCTGGATCCACTTGGGGGTGCCGGGCGCGCTTATGGCTTTCGAAGGAGTCATCGGATCAGCCCGGCAGCCTCCCGTTCATGAGTTTGAAGATGTAGGCCAGGATTTCGGCGACCGCACGGTAAAGTTGCGGCGGAATCTCCTGTCCCACCTCCGCCGACTTGTACAAGGCCTGCGCCAGGGGCGGGTTCTCGATAATCGGAACACCGTGTTCCACGGCCCTCTGGCGGATCCGCAGGGCCAGGTAGTTCTTGCCCTTGGCCACTACCGACGGCGCAGCCATGCTCTCCATCTGGTAGCGGATGGCCACCGCGAAGTGCGTCGGGTTGACGATCACGGCAGTAGCCCTGGGGACCTCTTTCATCATCTGGCGCCGCGCCCGGTCGCGCTGCAGCCGGCGGATCCGCGACTTCATTTGCGGATTGCCTTCCTGCTCTTTCATCTCTTCCTTGATTTCCTGCTTGCTCATCCGCAGCTCCTGCTTGTGGCGGCGCAACTGGCGGAACAGGTCCACCGAACCGAACACCACGAACAGCCCCGCGGCCTTCCAGAAGAGCTCCATCAGGGACGCACCGATACGCGCGCAGCCGGTCTCCACGCTCTCCAGGGGAAGCGCCAGAAAGGCGTCCCATTTTTCGCCTGCCACCACGTACACGGCCCACAGGAACAGTGGCAGCAGGAGAAGCGCCTGGAACACCGAAGGCAGATTCTGTTTCGGCAGGTCGCGTAGGCGGGAGATCGGGTTGAATCGAGCCGCGTCCGGCGTCAGTTTCTTGAAGCTGATTCCGAAGCGCGTGGTGACCAGCCGCAGAGCCACGGTCGCAACCACAACCCCCATGCCGGCCGCGGCCAGCGGCAGAAAGTGGCGCCAGAAAAGCTGCCAGGCGAGATTGGAAAGGTCGGCCGTCCCGAGTTCTCTCCGGAACGCCAACGCCAGTAAAGACCGCGCCGTATGACGGAACTGCTCTAGCCAGGCGGCACCGCCGGACGCGAGCAGGCCCAGCAGCACCAGGAACTGCAGTGCTCCCACGAAGTCCTTGGCCTGCGGAAACTGTCCTTCGCGGCGCGCCTTCTCCAGGCGCCGCTGTGTCGGCTCTTCGCTTTTGCCGGAATGGTCCGCCATGGCGTCTCATATCCCCAGCGCCTTGTGCATCGCGCCCCACGCCTGCCCCGCCAGGTGAAAAGCGATGCGCGGAAACAGCGCCGCCACCGCGCTAAGCATGGCGAGCGCCGTCAGCATCTTGGCGGGAAAGGCCAGGGACAGCAGTTGCAGTTGCGCGTTGAGTCTTCCCAACAGGGCGAGCGCGACGTCCACCAGAATGAGCAGGGCAACTACCGGCAGCGCCATCCGCACCCCTACGGAGAAGAGGCTGGCCCCGAGACGGATGATCGCCTCGGCCTGTCCCGGTCCCGGGTGGTAGGCGCCCGGCGGAATCCTGGATAGGCTCTCCGCAAAAAGCCGGAGGACTTCCCGGTCGAGCCCCAGGGAGAAAAACAGCAGCCCGGCCATCAACTGCGCGAACACGAGCAAGACGCCCGAATCGGCTTCGGTGTTGGGATCGATGGTGGAGGCATACGCGTATCCGGCTTGTAGCCCCAATACCTGGGCGGCCAGAATGAACGCTTCGAGGACGATGGCCACCGGCACGCCGATCGCGATCCCTATCGCCGCCTCGGAAACCGCCCATCCCGCCATGGTGAGCGGGGCGGCCGCGGTGGCTTCTACCGCCGGCCAGCGCGCAAACAGGGCCAGCGTAAATCCCGCGGCCAGCGCCGCCCGCACTGCTTCCGGAGAGCCCTTCACGCCGGGGAGCGGGACAAAAATGAGCGCGCCGCCGACCCGGGCGAGCACCAGCAGAAAGCTGTACAGTAGTCCGAGCGACAGCGTGATTTCACCGGGCATAGCGCGTCAGGTCCCCGAACAAGGCGGTGGTATAAGCCATGGTCTTCTGCAGCATCCATGGCATGAGCAGCAGGAACCCGGCCAGAAACGCCACCAGGCGTGGGATGGAACTCACGGCATTGTCCTGGATCGAGGTCGCGATCTGCACCAGGCTGGTCACGATGCCCGCGGCGAAGCCGATCGCGAGCAGCGGCGCGGCCAGCCAGAAAGTGGCCATGAGCGCGCCGCGGATGATCTGGACTACCGACTCGGGCGTCATGCGTAGAAACTCTTCATCAGCGACCCCACGACCAGGTTCCAGCCGTCGACCAGAACGAACAGCAGGATTTTGAAAGGCGCGGAGATCATAATCGGCGGCAGTTGCACCATCCCCACCGAAAGAGTGACCGAGGCCACCACCAGGTCAATTACCAGGAATGGAAGGAACAGGATGGCCCCAATCTGGAAGCCGGCCTTCAACTCGGAAAGGATATAGGCGGGGATCAGGATTCTCAGGTCGAGGTCCGCCGGAGTGCGCGGGGCAGGCGCGCGCGACAGCTCGACAAACAGCCGGATGTCCTTTTCGCGGGCAAACCTCACCAGGAATGCGCGCAGCGGCTTGGCCGCCTGATCCGCAGCCTGCTGACTGGTGATCTGCCCGTTTTCCATGGGCTCCCATCCCTGGTGGTACATGTCGGCGGCGACCGGCTGCATGATGACGATCGTGAGGAAAAGCGCCAGTCCGAGCAGCACCTGATTCGACGGCGCCGACTGCGTTCCGAGAGCCTGGCGGAGGAAATGCAGCACGATGGTGATTCGCAGAAAGGGCGTGATGCACATGACCGCAGCCGGCAGCACCGTCAGGAGCGTCAGCAAGATCACGATCTGCATGGGAACGCTGAGCACGGCGCCGTTCCTGCCGGCAGAGACCCCCAGCAGGGAGAGCGGCCCGGTGTCGGCGGCCCACACCGGCGCTGCGCCGAGCAACAACAGCCAGCCAGCCCGCTTCACGGAAGAGCCTCGCGGCGTGGGTCCACTTCGCTGCACGGAAGGGACTCCACGAGAGCACAGCCGGACGGCGAAGACGCCACCAGCAGCGCCTTTCCGCCGAGCCGGATCAGGTGCAGGGTATGCTGCGGACCGAGCGGCAGCCGCTCCAGACACTCCATGCGCCGTCCAGCCCCCCGGCGCGCCGGCGCCATGGCCGCGAAACCGCGGTGCTTGAGCCACCACAGGCTGGCTCCCAACAGTCCCAGCACCAGCGCCACCGCCGCGATCTCCGAAACGAATTCCATTGGTTCGACCCGTCCTTCAAACTTCGTCGCGGAAGTCGGTGATCCGCACGCCCAGCGTGTTTTCGATCACCACGATCTCACCGGAGCCGCACAGCACGCCGCCGATGTAGATGTCGATGTTCTCGCCGGCCGGACGCCCCGTCCCGATGACGCTGCCCTCTTCGAGCCGCAGCACATCGCGGGTCGCCATGATGCGCCGGTCGAGCTCGACTTCGATCTCGACCGGCACTTCGCCCAGCGTTGCAATCTCTTCCTGGGGAGTCATCGGCTGTCTATCGGATTAGGTTGATAGTGTCCTGGCTCAACTGGTCCGCGGTGGTCACCACCCGGGAGTTAGCCTCGTACCCGCGTTGGTAGACGATCAGGTTGGTGAACTCCCGCGCGATATCCACCGTGGATGCCTCGATCGCGCCGCCCGCGATGGTTCCGCGGCCGCCCGTGCCCGGCACGCCGATGGAGGGTGTGGCCGTGCGCGCGCTTAGCTGAAAGTTGTTGTTTCCCTCGGCGATCAGCGTGTCGGCATTGCGGATCGACGCCAGTGCCACCTGCCCCACCACCACCTGGTCGCCGTTCGAGTATTGCGCCAGAATCTCACCGCCGTCGGCCAGCCCCACATGCACCAACTGCGCAGCCGCCGAGCCGTTCTGCGAGTTGGCCGAGGGCGCCGACGGCTGTCCGAACTGCGTGATCCGCCCTGCGCCTGCGGAGGTGTAGGGATCCCAGGTGAGAGTCATGTCGGTGGCGCCGTCAGCCAGCCCGGCAATACTGAAGCCGATCGGCGTGCCATAGGGCGGGTCGGCCAACTGGCCGTTGCTGTCGAAGGTCAGCGTTCCGCTTGCGCCCGAGATGGAAACCGGCGTTCCCGCCGTGCCGCCGCTCATGTCTTCGCCCGGAATGGTGACGTCATAGCTCCACTGGTTGGCATCGGTTTTTTGGAAATTGATGGTCAGCACATGCGAGGTTCCCAGGCTGTCATAGACGGTGATTGGGGTGGAGAACGCCGAGGTGGCGTCCGCGGTTGCCGACGAGTTCAAGTTAACGTCCAGTGTGAACTGGCTCGTGGTCGTGGGGGCTTTGAGCGAGCCCACCGGCACGATGATATTGCCGATCGGACCGTTCGTATCGATCGCGCCGGTGAGCGGGTTGAGCGTGGTCCAACCTTGCACGCGGGCGCCGGTGTCGGTGAGCAGATTACCGTACTTGTCCGTCTGGAAGTTGCCCGCGCGCGTGTACAACGTGTTTCCGGCATCGTCCTTGATGACGAAGAACCCATCGCCCTGAACCGCCGCATCCAGCAGGCCGCTCGTGGTCTGAATGGCGCCTTGTGTGAATTGCCGGACGGTAAGCGGCTGGCCGGTTCCGAACCCCACCTGGGTCTCTCCCAGTCCCGCGCCAAGCGACTGGGTGACGAGGTCGCGGAATATCACCGCGCTGGTCTTGAATCCGGGTGAGTTGAGGTTGGCCAGATTGTTTCCGACCACGTCGATCGCGGTGGACGTTGCGTTGAGAGCGGAAAGTGCTGTCGAAAAAGATGTGAACATTCAATTTCTCCTTCAGGCTTGCGAAGCTGCGCTGCTGCCGCCGGCAGCAAGCAGCGAGTCCAGGTCGCCGCGGATCGCCGTGATGTCCTGGCCGCTGTTGATCGATTGCTCGAGCTGTTGAAACTGGGCCAACTGGCCTACGAACGCCGTGCCGTCACTGGGGTTCATCGGATCCTGGTTGCGCAGTTGCGCCACCAGCAACTGCAGGAACATGTTCTTGTCCACAGTCTTGCTGGCCGCCTGTGTGGTTCCCGATGTGGTATCGGCAGAGGAGCTGGAATTGGTAATGGCTGGCGTCATCTTCGTGTTCTCCCTACGCGCCGCTCACTACACCGGCGATTAACTGATCGATGTAAGACTGCGGGTAGCCGTGCGTGTAGAACGCGGCCACCAGCCCCGCATTAATCTGGCGGCCGTCGGGCAGTTCGACCATCTGGTTGGCTTGCTGCTGAGCGAACGCTCCGCCCGCCGTAAGCTGGTTTTCCGCAACGACCTTGCCGCCAACCATCGCGGCCACCTTGGCGGCGGTTTGCGGAGTGGCGAAGAAGATCGGGTTAAACGGATAAACTCCTGCCGGACCTACGCCGGTCGGGTTGGTCAACCACGGGTTCGGCCCGAACACCGATTCCGCCGTCGGCGCGGAGTTCTGCGCGGCGGGCTGATCGGATCCGGAGGTTGGCACTCCCGTAAACAGTGCCCGAAAATCGGGTGCCTCACTTTCGGTCGCGGCGGCCGTCTGGGTTTGCGTGTGCGTTGACTGGGTTGCAAGCCCCGAGCTCCGGCGCGCCAGATGCGCGGCGGCATGCGATGGCGTGCTCAAGTTAGTGTTGACAGGAACCATGAAAAGTCCTTTCCTTTCGATTTCGAATCGCGCACCCCTTCGGGTGTCCGCGGGCGCGGCTGTTGCTGTGGATCCCCCTGGCGTTGCCCGGGCTCGCGGTTGCCCGGCCCGGGGTCCCCAGCTCCGCTTTCGGTCATGTGCTGTACATCGTGGCGCTGCGTACCGGCCGCTGGGGCGGCCTCATGCGTGAGTCCTTCGGCGCGAAATCCAGCCTGCTCCAGACGGGACGACAGGGACGGCAGGTTTTCCCGCAGGTCGGCAGCCAGCCGGCTGTCAGGCGTTCGAACCGCGACCTGCACTTCGCCGGCCCGCTCGGTCAGCCGCACCTCGACGCGCCGGTCGGGACCATTCACCTCGAAGCGGATATCTCTTAACGTGGATTGCCTGACTTCGGCCGCGGGGGGCGGCTGAGGGGGCTCCGCCGGGCGGGTCGTGTCGATGCGGCCAGGGGCCGGAGACGGGCGCTCCGTCAATGTGGCGGGATTCGCATCGCTGTGTATCGCCGGCAATGCAACCGGCTGAGCCGATGTATTTCCCTCTGGCTGCGGTTGAACATCGGCGCGCGTCTCGGCTTTGGGCTGGCGCGGCGCAGGTAGCTGAGGCTGATCGCCGGCCGCGTCAGAAGCCTCCGGACGCCGAACGGCCGGCGTCGCCTCGCTTGCGGACGGAGCGGCGGCGGCGGCGCGCGGAAGCTGGAACGGCTCAGTCTGCTCTACCTGCCGCGCGGCTGGAGGGAGCGGCACCAGACGCGCACGAAACGCCAGTTCTCCGACAGCAGCGGCCGGTGGCGTTTCACCGCTCCTAGCCGCCGGGACCGCAACTCGGTTCTCCGTGGCCGGCCGTGGGGCCGCTGGAGCGGTGTCGGGCGGTGTCTCGCGCTCCTGTTCTCGGGGCCGGACGGCTGACGACTCGCCTTGCGATGGAGCAATCGGCAGAGGCGGCAGTGAGGCCGCTTCCACGGAGGCAGGCGCAGAACTGTTAGGGGCCTTGGATGCTTTAGTCTCATCCTCCGACGCCGCCCTATCGTGTGGTGAAGGTTCAACATCCTGCTTCGCCGCAGCCGGCGGCACTGAATCCGCTCCGATACGAGATCTCTGCGAAATGGTTTGGGCCGTCGCCGAAACGCCCGCCCGGGCCTCCGGAGCCGCCGTTTCCTTCTGCGAGGTTTCCTGGCCGGGGGACGCCGCGGACACTGCTGGTTGCGCGATCGGAGGATTGGCAATCGCCGCAGCCTCCGGCCCTGCGGACGGAACCTGCGCGATCAGTTCGACCCGAAGCACGTTTGCGGTGGCCGCGCGGTCGGCCTGCGCTTCTACGGGCGGCGGTAATGACGCCGGCGCACCGGGCTGGGCTTCGTCCAGCGCGACGCGCTCCGCGGCGCCTGATCGAGGTGCGGTACCGGCGGGCGGCTGTGGAATCGGGGCTATCGCCGTCGGAACTTGCGCCAGCCAGAGTGCCAGCGATGTTTGGTCCGGCGGCGGCGTCTTTTCGTTTGGCTGACGTCTGGCTCGACCCGTGGAGGTCTGCGGTTCGACTTCAGATGCGGTGCCGGCCGGCGCCCGCGGAATCTGGGGTATGGCCGTCGGAACCTGGCCTAGCCAGAGTGCCAGCGCTGCTTGACCGTCCGGCGACGGCGTCGCTCCGCCCGGCTGCTGACCGGTTGGACCCGCGGAGGTTTCCGGCTGCTCTTGGGCCTGCTGCGCCGGCAATGATGCCTGAGCCTCAGGCCCCGCCCCCTGCATCAGAACGTCCAAAAATGACGGGAAAGAGACTTCGTCCGACGACTCCGGGCTCTGCGCCCGAGCACTGCCCTGCGTCCCGGCAGCCGTTTTGAGGAGAGCAGCCGAGAATGCTTCGAGAACCGACGCCAGCGACGCAAGGGCAGTCACGCCATGCCGATTGCAGATCCGGGACCAAATGCAGCTTGCCACGTTTTCAATCGGTTGCGTGCCGCGGGCGCGTCAGGAATTTGACATCTCGCGAGAGGGCGTCAAGAAACTGCCGCCGACACTAAGTCGGCTATCCCTGCTCATCGGCCGGCGGTTTCGAGTTTTGAGCGAGTTACGTTTTTCGCGCGGCTTGGTCTCCCGCGTGCTCTCTTCGCTTCGCCATGGATCCTCTCACCGCCGTCGCGGCAAGCGGTATGCGTTCTCGCATGGAGTCGCTCGAACTGCTCGCCAATAACGTTGCCAACGCCTCCACCGGAGGTTACAAGGCCGACCGCGAGTTCTACAGTCTCTACCTCGCCCCGGAAGCGCGGGACTCCGAATCCGCTCCTCTCATGCCGGTCATCGACCGGCCATGGATCGACCTTTCCCAGGGTGTCGTGCACGATACAGGCAACCCGCTCGACCTGGCTCTCACCGGCAAAGGCTTCTTCGCGGCCAACGGACCGGGAGGTCCTCTTTATACTCGTAACGGCAGTTTCTCGGTGGCCTCCGACGGCCGGCTGGTGACGCAGGATGGCTACCCGGTCCGCGGAGCCGGCGGCCAGCCGCTGGTGCTGCAGGGGACCCGAAACATCGAAATTTCCGCTGACGGCACGGTGCAGCAGGACGGAAATGTAATCGGCAAGCTGGAAATCGCCGATTTCTCCAGTACGGCCGGACTGGCCAAGCAAGGGAACAGCTACTTCCGGGTGGCCGACCCGTCTCAGGCGCCGGTCAGTGCCCCGGACGCCACCGTCGGGCAGGGAAAGCTGGAGTCGTCCAACACCGGAAGTGCCGAGGCGGCCGTGCGGCTGGTCAGCGTCATGCGCCAGTTCGAAATGCTGCAGAAAGCCGTCACGCTGGGCGCCGAGATGAACCGGCGCGCGGTGGAGGAAGTCGCCAAGGTGTAAGACGTGCGGGGCCGGACCCGCAGCAAGGAGATTGCATGATCAGAGCTCTTTTCAGCGCCGCCAGCGGAATGGTGGCGCAGCAGATGAACGTCGACAATATCGCGCACAACCTGGCGAACGCCAACACCATCGGTTTCAAGACGCGCCGCGCGCAGTTTCAAGACCTGATGTACCAGAGCGTGGTGCAGCCGGGAGCGGCCTCCGGGCAGCAGACAGTGGTGCCCACCGGCCTGCAACTGGGGCTGGGCACGCGCGCCGCTTCGAACGAGATCATTTTCACTCAGGGCGACTTTTCGCAGACCAGCAACCCGCTCGACCTGGTGATCCAGGGGCGCGGCTTCTTTCAGGTGCGCAAGCCCTCGGGAGAGCTGGCGTATACGCGCGCCGGCTCCTTTCATCTGGATCGCGACGGCAATGTGGTGACCTCCGACGGCAATGCGCTCGAGCCGCAAATCACCATCCCCGCCGATGCCCAGCAGATCACCATCGCGCAGGACGGCACCGTGAGCTACACCCAGCCCGGGCAGACGGCCGCGCAGCAGGCCGGACAAATTCAGCTCGCCAACTTCCAGAACCCGGCGGGCCTCAACAGCCTGGGCGGCAACCTCTACGCTCCCACGGACGCTTCGGGCGAGCCCACCGTCGGCGTTCCCGGCGGCCAGGAGGGGCTGGGTACGGTTCTGCAGGGCTATGTGGAGCAGTCGAACGTCTCGGTGGTCGACGAGTTCGTCAATCTGATCGTGGCCCAGCGCGGCTATGAAGCCAACTCCAAGGTCGTTCAGGCCGCCGACCAGATGTATCAACAGGCCAACAGCTTGCCGCGATGATGCCCCTTGCTCTTCTGGCGATGGCCGGCTGCCTGGCTGTCAATCCGGCCTCCGACCGCATCCTGGCACGCGACTTCGCGGCGGCATGGCCCGCGATGGGATCGCTGCCGCCCGATACCGAGATCGGCTTTGCTCCGGCTCCAGGCGTCGCGCGAGTCTTCAGTCCCTTCGAATTACGCCGCGTAGCCGCGCGGTTTCATGCTTCGCCGGTCCCGCAGCACGACATCTGCTTCGAGCGCCGGACCGCGCCGCTCGATCGAGCGGCGCTGCTCGCGGCCATGCAGCGTGAACTGCCCGGGGCGCGCATCGAAATTCTGGACTTTAGCCGCGCGCCGGCCCCCGAGGGTGTCCTCGAGTTTCCACGGTCCGGCCTGCGCGCGAGCCCGGGCGGCGGATTCTGGACCGGATCGGTGCGTTATGCCGGGACAAAACGCTTCGTCGTCTGGGCGCGAGTCAAAGTTTTCGTGGGGTCGAAGCGCTTGGTCGCGCGGGAGCGGTTGAAATCGGGGGCTACTCTGAACGCCTCAGTCCTGGCCGAGGAGACCCGCGACGGGCTGCCGGACGCAGGATTCGCTGCTTCGATCGATGCGGTGGCAGGGATGGTGCTGCGCCGGCCGGTCGCGGCGGGCGAGGCCATTCGCGCGGCCTGGCTGGAAGCCCCCAAGCTGATTCTGCGGGGCGACACGGTCCGGGTGGAAGTGCAACGCGGCGGTGCGCGCCTGGAACTCGAAGGGCGGGCCGAAGCATCCGGTTCTGCCGGAGAGACCATCCCCGTCCTCAACCCCCTGACGCACCGCCGGTTTCGGGCGCGCATCGAGGGCAAGGGCCGGGTATCGGTGGGAGAAGGAAACTCATGAAACTTCTGATCTGTTGCCTGCTGCTGGCAGGCGCCGCCCTGGCTGCGCGGAAGAAGCCGGCCCCGAAGGTCGAGTCGGCCCTCGACACCTTTGTGTCGGATGCCGAAGCCCGCGCCACGGAAAGCTCGGCGACCTCCCCGGGTTCGATCTGGAATCCATCCTCGCGACTGGCGGATGCCGCCCGCGACCTGCGCGCCAGCCAGGTGGACGACCTGCTGACGATCCGCGTGGCGGAACAGGCTTCGGCCGTCACCAGCGGGACCACCAAGACGCAGCGCACCTCGAGCACTGCAAATTCGATAGCGGCGCTGGCAGGCATCACCAGCGCAACGGGTCCGCTTGCCAACCTTGCCAAGATCAGCGGCGACACCCAGCTTAATGGGCAAGGCACCACCAGCCGCGTCACGACCCTCAGCACGACGTTGACCGCGCGGGTGATTCACGTGCTGCCGAACGGGGCGCTGGTGGTCGAGGCGTCCAAAGACATCCAGATCAACTCCGAACGCCAGACGATAACCGTGCGGGGCGTGGTGCGGCCCGCCGATATCGATGCCGGGAACAGCGTCCTCTCGAACCGCCTGGGCCAACTCGAAGTGCGCGTGAACGGCAAGGGTGTCGTGGGCGATGCCATCCGGCGGCCTTTCTTCCTCTACCGCCTGCTTCTCGGGCTGCTGCCCTTTTGATATGAAACGCTCTCTCGCATTTTTGCTGATCCTGCTCGCCGGCTCACCGGCGATCCCGGCGGCGCGCCTGAAGGACCTGGTCTCGATCGAGGGTGTGCGCGAAAACCAGTTAATCGGGTATGGCCTGGTGGTCGGGTTGGCCGGAACGGGCGACCGCCGCCAGACGATGTTCTCTGCCCAGAGTTTGACTAACCTGCTGCAGCGCATGGGGGTAGCGGTTTCCCCCACAGCGATTCAGGTAGCCAATACCGCGGCCGTAATGGTCACGGCGACCCTGCCGGCCTTCGCGCAGCCGGGCGCTCGAATCGACACCACCGTTGCGGCGATCGGCGACTGTTCCAACCTGCAGGGCGGAATCCTGGTAATGACCTCGATGCGGGGAGCCGACGGCCAGGTCTACGCCGTGGCCCAGGGGCCGGTGATCACGGGAGGATTCTCGAGCGGCCGGGGCGGTGCGTCGCAAACCGTGAATCACCCCACGGTCGGCCGCGCTCCCAACAGCGCCATCGTGGAGCGCGCCGCCCCTTCGGTGGAGCCGCATGAGGTCGTCCGGCTGCAGTTGCGGCAATCCGATTTCACCACCTCGGCCCGGATCGTGGAAGCTGTGAACAAGAAATTCGCGAGCGCGGCGCCTGCCGCAGCCGCGGAAAACGCCGGCCTGGTGCGCGTCACGATCCCGCCTGCCTTCGCGTCGCGCCCCGCCGCGTTCATCGCGGCACTGGAGAGCCTCACGGTCGAAGCCGACGGGCCGGCGCGGGTCGTCATCAATGAGCGCACGGGGACTATCGTGCTGGGCAAAGAGGTGCGCATCTCACCGGTCGCCATCCTGCACGGCAACCTGAACGTGGAGATCCAGACCAGCTATGCCATATCGCAGCCCGGGGCGCTGGCTCCGCAGGGCGCGACCACGCAGGTGATTCCGCAAACCTCCGTCTCCGCGAAGGAGGAAAAGGCCCGCAACGTCGTGCTCAAGCAGGGCGCTACAGTGGAAGACCTGGTGCGCGCCATGGCGGCGATCGGCTCCACCCCCCGGGACGTCATCGCCATCCTGCAGAGTCTTCGCAGCGCCGGGGCGCTCGAAGCCGAAATCGAGGTGATGTGAGTATGACGGATCTCAACATCTCTTCGCTCCTTCCCACGGCCGGCGTGACGCCGAAGCCCGGCAAGATCAAGGACGCCGCGCAGCAGTTCGAAGCGCTGCTCATCGGCCAGATTCTGCGCTCCGAGCGGGAAAGCGGAGGCGGCTGGCTGGGCGGCGGCGACTCTTCGTCCGATTGCGCCGTCGAGTTCGCCGAGCAGCACTTCGCCGCCGTGCTGGCGCAGCAGGGCGGGCTGGGGCTGGCTAAGTTGATCGGCAAAGGCCTGGAGGCCGAATCGCAGCCGGCTACGGAGAACCTGCCGCAGCCACCCGCTTGAGCAGCAGCTCCGCGTTGAGCGCTCCGGCCGGCGTCTCTTCATGCTTGAACATCAGGTACAGGTCGCGGCCGCCGGCCAGCAACTCCCGCGAACGCGCCGCGATCGAGTCCACGTCGGCCTCCGTGTATTCCGGTTTGCGGAGGCGGTAGTAGACAAAGTCCGCCGTGATTACTTCGGGGACTTCCATCTTTTCCGATTCCGCCACGCATAGAGAGACATTTCGTTCGCGAAGCACGCAGTAAACCTCTTCGGTGAGCCAGGAGGTGTGCCGGAACTCGAACGCGTACCGGCTCCCGGGGGGTAGCAGCGCCAGATAGCCGGCCAGCAGCCCTACGTCGCACTTCATCTGCGGCGGCAACTGGAACAGCACTGGGCCGAGGCGGCGCGAGGTGCGCAGCGGGTCGATCATCCGGAAGAAAAGCTCGGTGGCCTCTTCGGCGTTTCTGAGCCGCAGGATGTGAGTGATCCGCTGGTTCGCCTTCACGGCGAATACGAAGCCGGGCGGTGTAGCCTCGACCCACGTCTTCAGGGTGCCGGCCGAGGGCAGCCGGCGAAACGTGTAGTTGATCTCCACCGAGTTAAGCCGCTGCGCATAGTGCTGAAGAAACTGCTTCGCGGGCAGCTTGGCCGGATAGAAGCCCGGCTTCCATGCCGGGTATGCGAAGCCGGACGTTCCGGCATAGAGCATCGCCATGGCTTATCATTATCTCGAATGCTGGCACACATTCTCATAAGCTGGGTGGTGAGCGCTCTGGCACTGTGGATCGTGGCCAAGATTATTCCCGGAATCGAGGTCCGCGATTTCGGCGCCGCCATGCTGGCAACTGTGATCATCGCGCTGGTCAGCGCAACCATTGGAACAATCCTGAGAATTCTCAGCTTCCCCTTGATTTTTCTGACCTTGGGGCTGTTTCTGCTGGTCATCAACGCTGCGCTGCTGGGACTGGCGGCGCTGTTTACTCCGGGGTTCCGCGTGCGGGGATTCTTCCCGGCACTGATCGGCTCCGTCGTTCTGACCGTGTTGACCGCATTGATGCGGCAAATCGTGTTCCGGTGATGCAGACTCCCGAAACCCCCGTGCAACTCGCCGAAGCGCTGCACCGCGCGGCCCGCCTCAGCCGCACCATTGCGCTCGGCGGCAACGGGACCAAGCGGCGCATGGCCGGGCCGATCGGCCATCCCGATGAGTGCATCTCGACGGCGCGGCTCGACCGCGTGCTGGAATACGAGCCCCGCGATCTCACAATCAGCGTGGAGGCCGGGCTGCCGTGGAAGGACCTGGAGCGTACGCTCGCCGGGAATCGCCAGATGGTGCCGCTCGACCCGCCCTTCGCGGACGCCGCCACCGTCGGCGGCGTCGTGGCTTCCAATTCCAGCGGGCCGCGGCGCCGGCTTTATGGCACCGCACGCGACATGGTGATCGGGGTGGAGTTCGCCACGGTGGAGGGCAAGCTCGTGAAATCCGGCGGCATGGTCGTCAAGAACGTCGCCGGGCTCGACATGGCAAAACTCATGATCGGATCCTTCGGAACCCTGGCCGCACTCGCTGTTGTAAATTTCAAGGTGTTGCCGGCGCCGGAACTGGAACGGAGTTTCCTGTTGAGCTTTCCCCATCCGTCGGAAGCCATCGCGGCCCGCAACCGGATTCTGGCGGGCGCCCTGCAGCCTTCCGCCATCGACCTGCTCAACCCGCCGGCAGCGGCGACCCTGGGCAACCGGGCCTGGATGCTGGCCATCCGCGCAGGAGGCAACGCCGATACCGTCCAACGCTACGAACGGGAACTGGCAGAGCTTGCGGACGGTATGGCGTACGACGGGGATCGCCAGGAGGAACTCTGGGGCCACATCGGCCAGTTCACCCCGCGGTTTCTGGAACGGCACGCCGATGGCGCGGTGGCGCGGCTGTCATGTACCCTGAAAGAGGTAGGGACCGCCATGGAATCATTCGAGGGTCCTGCCTTGGCGCGAGCCGGCTCCGGTGTCTGTTACGGATACTTCGAGGGGTCCGGCGCAGCAGGCAAGTGGCTGGCCGGGGCGACGTCCCGCGGGTGGAAGGCGGTGCTCGAGTTCTCTCCGGAAGACCGGCGCGTGGCGTTCGAGCTCTGGCCGTCGCCCGGCGGCGACCTGGAAGTGATGCGGCGGGTCAAACAGCTCTTTGACCCGGGAAACATATTGAATCGTGGGCGACTTTACGGCCGTATCTGAAGAACAGCAATCCGGACCACGCCAGTTCGACCTGGACCGCTGCGTGCATTGCGGCCTGTGCCTGAACGCCTGCCCGACCTATCGCGAGCTCGGTCTCGAAATGGATTCGCCGCGCGGCCGGGTCTACCAGATGGTGCAGGTGGCCAACGGGGCGCCCGTCACCGCGTCGTACATCGAGCACATCGGTCTTTGCCTGGCATGCCGGGGATGCGAGTCGGCGTGCCCCTCCGGCGTGCCCTACGGGCGCATGATCGAGGACGCCCGCGCGCAACTGGAAGCGCGCAAGCTGCGCGGACCGTTCGCCAGGCGCCTCCACCGCTTCGCGTTCGGCCGTTTGCTCGAGTCGCGCGGATGGTTGACCGTGGCAGGCTCGGTCCTCTACCTGTATGAGGCCAGCGGGATGAAACGGCTGGTGCGCGCGCTGGGCTTCCTCAAGCTGCTGGGCAGGCTGGGCGATCTGGAGCAGCTCGCGCCCTCCGCCGAGCCGCCCTTCTTCTTCAGCCAGATCGGAAGAACCTTCCCCGCCGAAGGCACCCGCCGATACCGCGTAGCGTTCCTCTCCGGATGCATTGCGAACGTGGCGTTCGCGCGTCTCAACGAAGCCACGGTGCGAGTGCTGCAGAGGAACGGGTGCGAGGTGGTGGTGCCCGAGGGACAGGGATGCTGCGGCGCCCTGCACGTTCATTCCGGCCTCAAGACCGAGGCGCGGAACCTGGCACGGCGAAATATCGATGCCGTCGCCGAGGGCGGTTTCGATGCCGTGATCACGAACGCCGCCGGCTGCGGATCGACGCTCAAGGAATACGGCGAACTTCTGGAAGACGACCCCGCGTACGCAGCTAAGGCCCGCGAATTCGCCGGCCGCATGCGCGACATCACGGAGTTCCTGGCCTCCCTCGAGTTGAACCCGCGGATGGGCACGGTGAACGCCACCGTCACCTATCAGGATTCCTGCCACCTGGCTCACGGGCAGCGGATTCGCAGCGCTCCCCGGACGCTTCTGGCGGCCATCCCCGGGCTCACCCTGGTCGAGATGCCGGGCGCGGACATCTGCTGCGGCAGCGCGGGAATCTATAATCTTGTCGAGAGCGAGATGTCGGCGGCCATCCTGGCCAGCAAGATGGCGTCGGTAAACTCCACGCGCGCCGGCATCGTCGCGACCGCCAATCCCGGCTGCATCCTGCAACTCGAGGCCGGCGTGCGGCAGCACGGATCGAAACAGCGCGTGATGCACGTGGTCGAACTGCTCGACCTGGCTTACAAGAACTACTGAGCGCGCCTCAGGTGGATTGCGATTCCGGCAGCCGGATTTCCTGATCCTTGTACTGCAACTGATACAGCTTCCAGTAGATGCCGCGCTCTGCCAGCAGTTCCCTGTGGGTGCCGGATTCCCGCAGCCGGCCCTTGTGCATCACCAGGATCCGGTCGGCGCGCTGGATCGTCGAGAGGCGGTGCGCGATGATGATCGAGGTCCGGCCTTCCACCATGCGGCTGAGGGCATCGCGCACACGGAACTCCGTCTCCGTATCCACACTGGAAGTGGCTTCGTCCAGAATCAGGTAGCGGGGGTTGTGGGCCAGGGCGCGCGCGAAGCTGATCAGTTGCT
This sequence comes from Bryobacterales bacterium, assembly GCA_963778675.1. Taxonomy (GTDB): domain Bacteria; phylum Acidobacteriota; class Terriglobia; order Bryobacterales; family Bryobacteraceae; genus CAWCDJ01. The sequence goes on along the minus strand of CAVZVI010000010.1, from coordinate 63,807 downwards.
TCTGGCCGGTGGAAAGCCCGCTGCCGCGCTCGCGGATCGGGTGCGCGAACCCCTCCGGCAGGGTCCGGATGAAATCGAGCAGGTTCACCTGTTCGGCGGCCGCTTCCACCTCCTCGGCCAGAATCGTCTCCGTCCCCAGCCGGATGTTCTGTTCGAGCGTTCCGGTGAACAGATAGGGATCCTGCAGAACCACTCCGAACTGGCGCCGCAGCTCTAGCGGATCGAACAGGCGGATATCCACGCCGCCGATCCGGATGCTCCCTTTCTGTACGTCGTAGAAGCGCAGTAGCAGGCTGATCAGCGTGGTCTTGCCGGCCCCGGTGTGGCCTACCACCGCGACTGTCTCGCCGGGCTCGATGCGGAAGCTGACGTCGCGAAGCACCCAGTCGTCGTCCTTATAGGCGAACCAGACCTGGTCGAATTCGATCGCGGCGATCGCTCCCGGCGCCGGTTCCGGCGATTCCGGAGCGAGCAGGGTCGGCGGTGTATCGAGCAGCTTGAAAATCCGTTCGGACGATGCCATCGCGGATTGCAGGATGTTGTACTTCTCGCTGAGATCCTGAATCGGCCGGAAAAAGCGCAGGCCGTATTGCAGAAACGCCACAATCACCCCCAGCGTAAGGGTGCCGTGACTGCACCCGGAAGCCTCCCAGTGTCAGCAGAGACGCCAGGGCCACCATGGAGATGAACTCCACTACCGGGTAAAACCAGCCGTACGCCCAGATCGCCTCTTTGAATGCGTTCATGTGCTCGCGGTTGACCACCTCGAACTCTTCGGCGGCCCGGCGTTCGCGGTTGAACAACTGCAGCACCACGATTCCGGTGATGTGCTCCTGGAGAAAGGCATTGATCTTGGCGATCGCCACGCGGATCCGGCGGTAGGCCTGCGAGACCGTGCGGCGAAACAGGGCCGTGACGAGGATCACGAAAGGCATGGCCGCCAGCATGATCAGCGTGAGCGCGGGACTCATCCGGAACATGATGCCCAGGATCAGCGAGAGCACCAGTACGTCCCCCAGAATGGTCACCAGGCCGGAAGCGAACAGATCGTTCAACACGTCCACGTCGGTGGTGACCCGCGTGACCAGGCGGCCCACCGGGTTCCGGTCATAGAACGCGAGGTCGAGCCGCTGCAGATGCTCCATGATTTGCCGCCGCAGGTCGAACATCGCGAGCTGGCCGGTGTATTGCATCAGGTAAGTCTGCGCGAACTCGGTGAAGAAAGTTCCGAGAAGCACCCCCAGGTAGATGAGGCCGATGCGGGTAAGACCTTCCCACGGATCGGCGGGGAGAATCGGGTCGAAGAGCGTGTGGACGGGAGTCTGGCTGTGCTGCAGGTAGCGGTCGACCGCCGCCCGGGTGAGCAGCGGCCCCATGACCTGGAATCCCGACTGTAACAGGAGGAAGAACAGCGAGCCGCTCACCAGCGCCCGGTATGGGCGCATGTAGCCCAAAAGCCGCCGCATCAAGCGGTTGTCATACGCCTTGCCCAGGACTTCTTCTTCCACTTTTTCCAGTCTAGCCCGAACAGGCGGCTGGCGCCGCTAGAAATGGGGTTCTTTGGTTTCAATGACTTGCAGACGCTGTTGAAAAGGGCACAAATTATTTCCCGGAGTACGTACAGACGGTCATGCATTCCTAGTACCGTAGTGATGTATGGGCAGGCCGTTGCGCGTCCTGTTAATCGGAGAAAGTGGAGCGGATGAGATCGCCGCCGAACTCGGGCGCGGCGGGTTCGAGCCGGGCGTCGAAACGGTCCGGACCGCCGACCGGCTCGATCAGGCTTTGGCAGCGTCCTGGGACATCGCCATCAGCGACTTCACGCCGGAAGAATGCGGAGCGTTGGCCGCGCTGCGAGCGATCCGGGAGCGGAATCTCGACCTCCCCCTGATCGTGGTCTCCGGCAGGGTCAAGGATGCCGACGTGATTGCCGCGCTCAAGGAGGGCGCGGCGGATCACCTGACCCGCGGGAATTTCATGCGCCTGAACGCCGCCGTGGAGCGCGAGCTGCGCGCGGTCGAATTGAGGCGCGAGCGAACGCGTCTCGAAGAGCAGTTCCGCCAGGCGCAGAAGATGGAGGCGGTCGGCCGGCTCGCCGGCGGCGTTGCGCACGATTTCAACAACCTGCTCACCGTGATCACCGGTTACAGCGACATGCTGTTGGCGAGCCGCGACCTGAAGGAACCGCAGCGCACGGCGCTCGAGGAAATCCGCCGCTCGGCGGAGCGCGGCGGCGCCCTGACCCATCAACTGCTCGCGTTCAGCCGCCGCCAGCCCTTAGAGCCTCGCACCGTGCGCATCAACGAGTTGATGCTGCAGCTCGAGAAGATGCTCCGCCGGCTGATCGGCGAGGATATCGAGCTGGTCACCCTCATGGCGGCCACGCACGATTCGGTGGAGGCCGATCCCGGCAGGCTCGAGCAGGTGATCATGAACCTGGCGGTGAATGCCCGCGATGCGATGCCGAAAGGCGGCAAGCTGACCATCGAAACGACTACCGTTCACCTGAGCAGGGCGTTCTCGGCCAAGGAGCTCGGTGTCGAGCCCGGGCAATACGTGTGCCTGTCGCTGAGCGATACCGGAGTCGGGATGGATGAAGCGACGCAAAGCCATCTGTTCGAGCCGTTCTTCACCACCAAGAACCCGGGTCGCGGAACCGGGCTCGGCCTGGCGACCGCTTATGGGATCATCCGGCAAAGCGGCGGAGCGATCTCGTTCGCGAGCGAGGTCGGCCGCGGAACCACGGCTCGCATCTACCTCCCGCTGGCCCTGCCAAAGCAGGCGGAGAAGGCCGGCGACGAAGTGGAACTCGGAAGTTACATGGGGGCCGAAACCATCCTGCTGGTGGAAGACGAAGCGCGGGTTCGCAAGCTGATCGTGGACGTGTTGACCTCGCGCGGCTACCGTGTGCTCGAGGCGACGCGCGGCGATGAAGCCCTCCGCCTCACCAAGTCCCATAAAGACCACATCGACCTGGCGGTGGTGGACGTCGTGATGCCCGAAATCTCCGGGCCGGAGCTGGTCCGCCAGATCGTCCGCCAGAGGAACGATCTACGCGTGCTCTACATCTCCGGCTACACGGATGAGGCCATCGTGCACCACGGGATTTCGGAGTCGGGCACCGCGTTCCTGCAAAAGCCCTTTCTGCCGGATACGCTGGCGCGCAAAGTCCGCGAAGTGCTGGACGCCCGCAGCAACTCGGCCAAATGACCGAACCGCCCTACGGATGCGTGAACTCGTTGGCATGCGGAATCAACTCGAAGTAGACACTGCCGGGTAGATCCGTCCGCCAGTGGCCCGTCCATCGCGCGTATCCGCAAACGCCCACGAACAGGACCGCCACTCCCGCGGCCACCGCCCACCCGGGGACCCGCCGTTTGCGCGGTGCCGCCAGAAACAGCGCTCCGGCGGACGGGCACACCGATACACACTGCATGCACCCCGTGCACTCGGCCGAGCGGACCGTCACCAGCCGGTCGACCGGCAGCGCCGACGGGCAGGCCCTGGCACACTTCCCACAGTCGATGCACGCGGATTCCTCGCGCCGGATGCGCAGCGGGCTGGCCAGCGAAGCGAGTCCCATCAGCGCGCCATACGGGCACAGGTAACGGCACCAGAAATTCTGCACAAACACCGAGGCCAGCACCAGGACCGCGATCACGATGCCGCCCGCAAGGCCCACGTAGCGGAAGAAGTTCAGCATCTTCACGTCGTCCACAATGCCGTATGGACCTTCCAGAAAGGCGCGGATTGCTGCCACCGACATTGAGGCCACGGCATAGACGAACAGGCCCAGCAGCAAATACTTCAGGCTGCGGAGAGTGAGGTCCACGCGGCGCGGGAGCGTGAAGTTGCGGCCGAACATCCGCTTGCCCAGGCGCCATAGATATTCCGACACTGTGCCGACCGGACAGAGCCAGCCGCAAAAGCTCTTGCGGAAAAGCCAGGAAGCCGCCAGAAACGCCAGCAACAGAAACATGCCCGCGGGGTGCAGGCCCGGCATCCGCCCGGTCAGCACCAGCACCTTGAGGTTCATCAGGGAGGCGATCGGCAGCCAGCCCTCCACACCTGGAGGACGGCTGGCCCATCCGGAACTTCCGCCCGTCTCGTAAAACCGCACGAAGCGGTAGAATTCGACGCCGATCCAGACGTTCAAACCGAGAAACAGGGCTTGCACAGTGTGCCGCAGCGCTTGCGTGCGGTCGGGGCCGGCGCGCCTCTGCAGTTTCTTGCGTGGGGACGCGGCGGGCGGTGTTGCCAGGGCGGCCATCCTTGTACCTCTACACCCAGGCTAAGAGCTTGATTTCAATACCGCTGTGACTCTGGTCACTGAACCTGCACGCGGCCCGCTTTTTTCCAGACTGCCATCAGCGTCGAGCGCTCTTCCGCGGTCAACGGCGCCGGACTGGGGGCCGGCTGGTCGTCCAGACAACGGTTATGCAGGTAGCAATCGAGCTTCTGCCGCATCGCGGTGCGCCCGCGGTGGAGCCTGGTTTTCACAACGTCGTGGCTAAGGTCCAGGATCTGGGCGACGTCGTCCGTGGAGAGCTCCTCGATATCGCGCAGCAGCACCACCGCCCGGTAAGTAACCGGCAATTCCGCTATCGCCCGGTCGACCACCGCGCGGAGCTCGGAGTGGAGGTATTCCGCCTCCGGGGCGGGCTCCTCGCCGCGGATCTCGACGCCCGGCGGCAATTCGTCGATCGACATCTCGTGCGCCGGAGCGAAGACGCTGCGGCGCCGCTGCATCAGGCACGCGTTCTTGGCGACCCGGAAGATCCAGGCCCGCACCTTCTCCGGATCCCGCAGTTGAGCGATGTTCTCGAAGGCTTTCAGCAGCGTCTCCTGCGCCACTTCCTCGGCGTCTTCGCGCCGTCCGCACATCAACCAGCTGTAATGAAAGATCTTGGAGCGGAAGTGCTCGACGAATCGTTCGAAAGCCTTCACCTCTCCCGCCATCAGGGCGCGGGCTAATTGGGTTTCCGCCTGCCGGTCCAGATTAACTTGTGTGTCCAAATTTAATTGTATCCGGTCTAAAACCGGAAGCGCACCGCCGTCTGGATCACTCGCGGGTCGCCGGCGTTACCGCTCTTTTCGATGTTCTCGTGGCCGGAGCGCTGTACGCCATAGTTCTGAATGTTCTGCCGAAGGCGCGCCTATTGCTTCGCCGGCCGCGGATACGCTCCGGCCGGCATATCCGGGACGGGGGTTCTCGCCTTCGCGTCGGCATACGCCTGACGCACCTGCTCCGGAAACTCCGGAATCATGGCGTCGATCTTCGCCTTGATCTCGGCCACGATCTTCGGATTCTCCGGCGCAACATCGTAACTCTCGTCCGGATCAGTCGCCAGGTCGTACAGCTCCGGCTTCGGCAGCAGGTAACTGCGCCGCCCTCCCGGAGGCGCCGGCGTATAGGCCGCGGTGTTATGCCGCGCGATGTGCAGCTTCCAGTTCATCCATCGCGCGCATTGTAAGTCCCAATTGTCGAAATACAGAAGCGGCGGCCTCTCGATTGACTGGCGGTCACCGTGCAAGAGCGGCCAGATATCGATGCCGTCGAGCGGCTTCGCCGGCCGCCCGGCGCCGCACAACCCGGCCACCGTCGGGAAGACGTCCAGCAGAGAAATCAGCGCATCCGAAGTGCGGCCCGGCGGAATCCGGCCGCTCCAGCGGGCGATGAACGGCTCGCGCACTCCACCTTCGTAGGTGGTGTTCTTGCGGCCCCGCAGTTTCCCCGGGCTGCCCAGGTACCAGGGGCCGTTGTCACTCGAAAACAGAACCAGCGTGTTGCCCTCGAGGCCATGCTGCTTCAAGGCTCCGAGCACTTCGCCCACGCTCCAATCGATCTCTTCGACGGCGTCTCCGTAGAGGCCCTCGGACGATTTGCCGCGGAACCGCGGCGAAGCCGCCAGCGGGATGTGCGGAAAGGTGTGCGGCATGTACAGGAAAAACGGCGAGGCTGCCGAGTCCCCGATGAACTTCGTAGCCTGCTCGGTGTAGCGCCGCGTCAGCGTCTCCAGGTTGGCCGTCTTTTCGATGACCTCCGTGTTGTGCATCAGGACACGCGGATTCATGTCGTTGCTGTAGGGGATGCCGAAGTACTCGTCAAACCCGCGGCTGGTCGGCAGGTACGGCGCCGGACGCCCCAGGTGCCACTTCCCGATACACATGGTCTTGTACTGCCTGGCTTTGAGCGCGTTGGCCAGAGTGGTTTCATCCAGGTTCAGACCGCCCGGATCCTCCGGGAATAATACGCGGGGCACGCCGACGCGGGTCGGATAGCGGCCCGTCAGCAGACCCGCGCGCGAAGGCGAGCACACCGGGTCGGCGGAATTGCAGTTCGTGAAGCGCACACCCTCCGCTGCCAGGCGGTCGATATTCGGAGTGCGAATCTTCGACCCGTAGCACCCCACGTCTCCATAGCCCAGGTCGTCGCAGAAGATCAGCACCACGTTGGGCGTCCCGGCCGGCGCGCCCAGCAGTTGCGCGCCCGCCGCAGCCGTCGTCGAGAGAAGGAATTCACGCCTGTTCATAAGTCCTTAGGCACCTGCCAGGTTCAATCATATCGGTTTGCCGTACACTGGGGGTTCACGGTGCCGGCCTATTCTCGCAGGGAAGCGCTCGGGATCTTCGCAGCCGCTGCGGCGGCGCCCGCGGCTCTCGCCCAGGATACCCGGGTGATTCTGCTGGGCACCGGCACGCCGAATCCGGATCCGCGGCACAGCGGACCGGCCGTGGCTGTGGTCTCCGGCGATCGCGTTTACATTGTGGATAGCGGCCCCGGCGTGGTGCGCCGCGCGGCAGAGGCGGGAATCCGGATGGAGCAGTTGACCCGTGCGTTCGTCACCCACCTGCACTCCGACCATACCGTCGGGCTACCCGACCTGATCTTCACTCCGGCCGTGACCGGCCGCCTGGAGCCTTTGGAGATCTACGGCCCTCCCGGTCTGCAAGCGATGATCCTCAACATCATGCAGGCCTGGAAAGAAGATATGGACGTCCGTCTGAACGGCCTGGAGCACGGAGTCAGGGAGGCTTACGTGGTGCACGCGCACGAGGTCAAGCCGGGGGAGATTTACCGCGACGCGCGGGTGAAGGTTTCAGCGATTCCGGTTTCCCACGGCTCGTGGAAGTACGCTTACGCCTATCGCTTCGACGCCGGCGGCAAGGTGATCGTCATTTCCGGGGACACTACACCCAATGAACGGCTCGCCGAAGCCGCCAAAGGCTGCGACATTCTGGTGCACGAGGTCTATTCGCAAAAGGGATGGGAAGCCCGCACGCCGGACTGGCGCCGCTATCACGCCGCGTTTCACACCTCCGCGGTCGAGCTCGGCAAGCTGGCGGCGCGCATCCAGCCCGGGAAGCTCGTGTTGTATCACGAGCTACCCATGGGCCAGACGTCGGAAGAAGTACTCGGCGAAATCCGCGAGAACTTCCACGGCACCGTGATTTACGGCGAAGATTTGGAAGTGATCCGGTAGCCCGGTTTACCAGCGGGGTTCGCGGCGCTGGCGGGGTCCGCTGTTGCCGTATCCGCCACCGCCACCACGGGAGGCGCCGCCGAAACCGCGGCCGCCGCCTTCTGTCTTGGGTCTTGCTTCGTTGACGTTCAACTGCCGCCCGTCGAGATTGGCGCCGTTCAGGGCTTCAATCGCCTTGTCCGCCTCGGCCGCATTGGCCATTTCGACGAAAGCAAAGCCGCGGGACCGGCCGGTATCGCGGTCGGTAATCAGGTTGACGCGTTCCACGCTGCCATAAGGTTCAAAGAGGGATCTGACGCTGGATTCGGTCGCGCCGAAATCCAAGTTTCCTACGAAAATATTCTTCATTTCTTTTCCGATCTGTTGATAAGCGAGCTAAACGAGGCAGGGTTGAACGGCCAGGTTGTTGCGGACTATCAATAACGATCCCAGTATACCAGTCTTTGCCGGAGCGCAAGGTTCGAAATCCGACAGAGCCCCGAACGGCTCGCGAGTTTGTGCGAAAATGGTCGAAAAACAGAGGAGACCCGCGTGTCGCGATCCTATCTCGCCGCTTCTTCCCTTCTCGCCTGCGCCCTGCCGTTCCTGATTGTCTCGACGGCATCCGCGCAGAGAAGAGGACCCACTGAATCCAACGCCGCTCCGGCCGCCGCCGAAGCCAGGCCCACACCGATTCCGCCGGAGACGTCGTCTGCCACCGACCACGATATGACTCTGGACGGCAAACCGCTTCGCTATACCGCCACGGCCGGGACCTTGCTCATCGATGGCGCGGATGAGCAGCCCAACGGTAGCATTTTTTATGTGGCCTACACGCTGCGCGGCGTCACCGACCCGCGCACCCGCCCGCTCACATTCCTGTACAACGGAGGCCCGGGTTCGGCGAGCATGTGGCTGCACATGGGATCGGTAGGCCCCGTGCGCGTCGTGACCAGCAGTCCGGCGGCGACCGGCGCCGCGCCCTATCAACTGGTGCCGAACCAGTACACCCTGCTGGACAAATCCGACCTGGTCTTCATAGACGCCCCGGGCACCGGCTATTCGAGGGCGGTCGGCAAGGGAACGATGAAGGACTTCGCCGGCACGGACGAGGACGCGCAGGCGTTCGCCAAATTCATCGAGCGCTACGTGAGCGTGAATCACCGGTGGAACTCGCCGAAGTTCCTGTTCGGAGAATCGTACGGCACGACGCGGTCGGCGGTATTGGCGGACGTGCTCGAAAACGCGGGAGTGTCGCTCAACGGTGTCATCCTGATGTCGACGATCCTCAACTACTACTCGCACGCCCCCGGGAGCGACACCGAGTACATCGGGTACCTGCCCTCGTATGCTGCCATCGCCTCGCATTTCGAGAAGATTTCACACAAGGGCAAAGATGAGAAGGCGTTCCTCAACGAAGTCCGCGCGTTTGCCCGCGGTCCATACGCCGAAGCTCTGGCACAGGGAGACAATCTGCCGCCGGCGCAGTTGGATTCGGTCGCGGCCAAATTAGCGAGCTATACCGGGTTGAGCGTGCAGTATCTGAAGGAAGCGAACCTTCGGGTGAGCCCGACGCGCTTCCGGAAAGAGCTGCTGCGGGACCAGCGCCTGATTCTCGGACGCTATGACGCCCGCTTCGAAGGCACCGACATCGATGCGGCCGGCGAGAATCCGGGCTACGATCCGTCGAGCACCGGCATCACCGGCGCGTTCGTGACGGCGTTTCACGACTACGTGGATCGCGAGCTGAAGTACACGTCGAAGGAAACGTACTACCCCAGCGGGCCGAACGTCAACCAGACCTGGGACCATTCGCACCGCTTGGGCGGCCGGGGAGGCAGCGGCGGGCGCGGGGGCGGACAGGCGATGCGCGAACCTTACGTGGCGGGCGACCTGGCGGACGCCATGCGCAAGAACCCGCGGCTAAAGGTATTCTCGGCCAATGGACTGTTTGACCTGGCAACGCCCTTCTTCATCACCGAGTACGACCTGGCGCACATGGAGCTGGAGCCCAAGTTGCGCGGCAATGTCCATTTCGGATATTACCCGTCGGGTCACATGATTTACCTGAACGTGGATGCGCTGAAGCAGTTGAAGACCGATCTGGCCGGATTCTACACGAGCGCGGAAGGAGGAGAATAAGCAATGGACCTAAGCGGAAAGAAAATCGCAATTCTGGTGGACACGCTCTACCAGGAGATGGAAGTCTGGTACCCGCTGTTCCGCTTTCAGGAAGCCGGCGCGACCGTGGTGACGGTGGGCGCGAAGGCCGGCGAAACGTACGGCAGCAAGCTGGGATATCCGGTGAAGTGCCAGCTCTCCTACGACGAAGCGAAGGCGTCGGATTTCGACGGCGTCGTCGTACCTGGAGGGTATGCGCCGGATCACATCCGCCGGCATCCCAAGGCGAACCAGTTCGTACACGACCTGGACGCGCAGGGTAAGCTGGTGGCCTCGATCTGCCACGGTCCCTGGGTCTTGTGCTCCGCGGGCGGGATGCTGAAGGGGCGCAAGGCGACCAGCTTCTTCGCGATCAAGGACGACGTCGTGAACGCCGGAGCACACTGGGTGGATGCGGAAGTGGTGGTGGACCGCAACCTCGTGACAAGCCGCAAGCCGGAGGATCTTCCGGCGTTCTGCAAGGCGGCGCTCGAGGTGCTGGCGGGCGTGCTCGTTTAGCCGCGGCCGCACAGTGATATAGTAGCCCCGACTATGAATCGGCGGCAGTTCCTCAAGGCGGCGGGAGCCGCCGGGTGCCTGTTTGCACCTCCCTACCAGCGCCTCGCCCAGGCGCTTCAGAAGAAGGTCAAGATCACCGACGTCAAGTGCATGATCGTGCGCGGGACGTGGGATTGGAACCTGATCAAGGTGGAGACCGATTCGGGTCTCTACGGCATCGGGGAAGCCTACTGGGGCTGGGGCGTCAAGGACCTGGTGCTCAACAAGATGAAGCCCATCGTGGTGGGCGAGGATCCGCTCAACGTGGACCGGCTCTACACCAAGATGCTGATGCAGAGCGCGGGAGCGGGAGCGATCGGCGGCGTCACGGTTACGGCGGCCAGCGGCATCGAGATCGCGCTGTGGGATTTGTGCGGGCGGATTCTGCAGACGCCCGTGTGCAACCTGCTGGGCGGGCGCTTCCGCGACCGGATCCGCTTCTACCGCACGCTGCAGGCCGTAGACCATGTAGAGGACCCGGCGGCGTGGCGGGCGCAGATACAGGAAGCGCGCGCCGAGAAGTGGGGATGGACGGCCTTCAAGTTTCAAGGTGACGGAGTGCCGGTGAAGGCCGATCCGCAATTCCGGGAGCCGGGACACGATCCCTACGCGCGCGACCTCACGAATAAGGACTACCGGCGGATCACCGCGGCCATGGAGACCGTGCGCGAGACCCTCGGGCCGGACGCGGATTTCGCGGTGGAGTGCCACTGGCGGTACGACGTCCAGGACGTCATCCGCCTGGGGCGCGAACTGGAGCCCGTGAGGCCGATGTGGCTGGAGGACCCGGTCCCGCCGGACAACGTCGAGGCGATGCAGCGGGTGACCCATGCCATCAACATTCCGGTTTGCACCGGCGAGAACCTGTATACCAGGCAGGGGTTTCGCAAGCTGATCGAGCTGCAGGCGTGCTCGGGAGTGCATATCGACATCCCCAAATCGGGCGGGCTGCTGGAATCGAAGAAGATCTCGGACCTGGCGGACCTTTACTACATTTGGACCGCATGCCACAACCCGGCGAGCCCGGTGGGTACGATTGCCTCATGCCACGCCGCCTCGGCGATGCGGGAGTTCCGCATTCATGAGCTGGCAAATTGGATCGACTGGTGGCCGGAGCTGGTGGTCCGCGAAGGGCCGTTCTGGGAGAAGGGCTACTTTACGATCCAGGACAAGCCCGGCTACGGAATCGAGCTGAACCCGGATGTGGCGAAGGCCCACCTGGCGCCAGGCGAGACCTGGTGGGGGTGACTTTCTAATTCGGTGACCGTAAGAGCCGTGGCAGTCACCGAATTCCCTGCAGCGCATCGAGTGTGACTTGCGCCGTTGCCTCCCAGGAGAATCCGGCCGCACGCTTCGGTCCGGATTCCGCGAGACGGGCACGCAGTTCCGTGTCTGCGGTCAAACGCTCCATGGCATCGACAATCGCGTCCCGGTCGCGGGGATCGAACTGCAGCGCGGCATCCCCGGCGATTCCGGAGAGCGGCTCTATGGCTGAACACCCCGATGGCACGCCGGCCGCCAGGGCTTCGAGCACCGGCAGGCCGAAGCCTTCGAAGAGGGAGGGGTAGAGAAAGGCCCAGGCGCGCGCGTAGTAATCGTGTAACCGTTCGCGGGGCACCCAGCCCGGAAACTCCACCGCGCCGGCCAGCCCGAGCGCATCGCGAAGCTGGTGCAGCGGCCCCGTGTAGAAGCCGTGGATCCCGCAGACCACCAGGCGGAACTCCGGCCGGGTCTTGTGGAACACCGCGAAAGCCTTCAGCAGCCCGTCCAGGTTCTTGTGCGGATGCAGCGTGGAAACGGCCAGCAGAAACGGCTCCGGACGGCGCCGCGCGGCGATTTCGAAGAAGACCGGATCGACTCCCAGGCGCGTCACCCGCACCCGCGAATCCGGCAGGCGGTAGACCTCCACGCAGGTCGGCGGCGGTCGTGTCGGAAACCGCCAGCAGGAGGCGCGACACGTGCGCCGACCAGAAGAGAAAGAAGTTCCAGAACGGCAGGTCGAACCAGCGGAAGTACTCCGGGTGGCGCTTGTGCTGCAAATCGTGAAACACCGTGACCTGCGGGCAAGGAGAGAATAGCGGCGCGGTGAAACCGGGGTTGAGCAGCACGTCGAGCTTCAGTCGCACTGCCGCGACCGGCAGGACCGCCTGCTCCCACAGGAGCCGGGCCGGCCGCGATACAGCCCGTACCGGCTGCGGAACCAGCGTGAAGTTCGGCGCATCGGGGACCAGGTCGCAGCCGGTTTCGCGGTTGGTAAAGATGTAGTACCGGTTGACCGGGTCGATCGAGGCGAGCCCGGAGAGAAGGCCGCGCAGGTAGGTCTCGGTTCCGCCCACGCCTCCGGGAATCAGGTAGAGGGCGTTGATCCCAATGCGCAGAGGCTGCATGTCAATGCGCGCCGCGCAACAGCAGGGCCTCGACCGAGGCCAGTTCCTGCCGCGCATCAACCAGCGTCGGATCGAGCGCAAGCGCGTGCTGGTAGTCGGCGGCGGCGGCCGCCAGTTCGTTGTTCTTGTAGTGGATCTTGCCCCGGTAATTGTAGATGGTCGCAAAGTTAGGGTCGATCTTCTGCGCCGTGTCGAGCGCGTCCAAAGCGTCGGCCCATCGCGACTGCTCGGCGTAAACCTTCGCGATCTGCGTATAGACGTGGGCGGTACGTTCCATCGACGCGGCCTGCCGCAGCTTGGCCATGGCGTCGTCGTGCCGGTTCAAACCGTCATAGGCCAGCGCCCAGTCGATCAACAGATTGTAGGTGGGAACTTCGAGCTTGGCCGTCTTCTCGAACTCCTCGATGGCGCGTTCGAAGCGGCCCTGGTCGAAGTAGGCAAAGCCGAGTTGAAAATGGACGCGGGCCTTGTTCGGTGATTTGGCAGCCGTGTCTTCCCAGAGGGTCACGGCATCGCCCCACACCGCTGCGCGGGCATAGGTCGCGCCGGCGGCGGCCAGCACCACCACCGCGCAGCCCGCCGCCAGCGCTTTCCGTTCCACCTTGAGGCGGCCCAGCAAGTCCACGACGATCAGCAGCAGGCCGGGCATCGCGAAGTAGATGCGCCGCTCGGCGATCGGGTCGCGAATCGGCAGGATGGAAGAGGTGGGCGCCATCAGCACCAGGAACATGAAGAAGCCGTACGACGCCAGAGGGAAGCGGCGGCGGTAATGCCAGGCCGCCGCGCACATTGCGATCAGCGCGGCCAGGCCGAAAATGGCGCCGTGATCCAGCAGGTTCTTCGAAATGGGGAAGTCCCAATCCACGGTCAGGCGCACCGGAAACAGGAACAGGCCCAGGTAGACGAACAGCGCGCGGCACTGCGTGAAGAAGTACTCGTACCACGTGAGGTTCTTCATGCCGAACCCTGCGGTCGGAGCGTGCATGATGAGCCTCCAGAAGAGCGCGACTCCGGCCGCCGCGCCCAGCGCGAGCGGTCCGTAGAGCTTCCAGTTGCCGCGGATCCCCTTCAACGAAAAGCCGGGATTCCACCAGTAATCGGTCAGCAGCAGAAGGGCCGGCAACGCAATCGTGTGCTCCTTCGAAAGCAGCGCCAGGCAGAACAGCAGCAGCACCACGGCCACGATGCTCCAGCCGGCCGCCGTTTCACGGCGGTACAGAAAGATCGTGAAGGCCGCGAACACCAGCATCACGCTCAGCCCTTCCGAGCGGCCTGCCAGGTAGGCTACTGCTTCGGTCTGTATGGGATGCAGCAGAAAAACCGCGGCGGCGAACCCGGCCAGCAGCGTGCGCCGCGCCGGCTCGGCGCCGCTCCATTCCATCAGGCGGCGGACCATCAGAAAGACCAGCCCGCTGGTGATGCAGTGGATCAGGATATTGACGACATGGTACGAGTACGTGTCGTCGCCGGAGAGCCGTGCGTTCACCCAGTAAGTGAACATCAGGACCGGGCGGTTTCCCCGCAGCCAGTCGCCAAGCGGGGCCCCGAAGTGCGGGAGCGCAAACGGCAGAGTGGTGTCGTCGAACAGGAAGGGCCCGTGCAGGGCCGGAGAATATGCCCAAAACACCACGACCACCGCAGCCGCCGCGGCGGCTGCCCAGATCCACCACTGCGAGGCGGTTGGTGCGGCGGCACGGACGGCGGACTTCCTGCGGATCTCCGCCTTCTTACTTTTCATGGCCGGCGAGGTTCCGCAGGTGGTATTCCAGAATCGCGACGCGCTGCGCCAGCGCGATGTTGTCGTCGCGCAGGTCGGAGATGATGAACGAGAAGCGCAGGAACATGATGAGAAAGATGCTGCCCGCGATCAGAAACAGGGTCAGCGGCGTATCGGGAATCCCGAACCGGCGCGTGATGTAATCGAGCACCGGCCGCGATCGCGAGAGCAGCAGCATGGCCACGGCGGCCAGCAGCCAGCTCACCGAGTACTCCACGCGGATGTGCGCGCGGCGCACCGAGATCAGCACCAGCACGAGCAGTACGATGCTGAGGATGGTCGTGATGTGCAAGAGGCTCTGCATTTATCCTCCGTCGCCGGACCCGCGGCGGGACCGGCGATCCATTCTCAAAACATTGACAAACACCCCGAGCAGCACGTGGGCAATATAGTAGAACGACTTGATCGTGGTGATGGACGATCGCCCCGTGGTGCGCGGCCGCATCTTGCAGGGCACTTCCTCGAAACGGAAACGCTTGCGCTGCAACACCACCAGGGCTTCGATCTCGGGATACTCCAGGGGAAAGCTGCGGCTGAACAGTTCGAGCGCGCGGTGATTCAGGCCCACGAAGCCCGACGTGGGATCCTGCACCGGCCGGCCCAGAATCGGCCGCAGCACCAGGCGGAAAAACCGGATGCCGAGCGACCGCGCGGCGCTGTTGTCGAACCCGTTGCCGCCGGCAAACCGCGACCCGATCACCATCTCGCAGCCCGATTCCTTCAGCCGCTCGAAGATGCGGGGAATGTCGCCTGCATCGTGCTGCCCATCGCCATCCACCCGGATCACGTAGCGGAACCCCAGTTCGTGCGCCAGCTTGTAGCCGGCCTGCACGCATCCGCCCAGTCCCAGATGGTGAGGCAGCGGGAGTACGTCCGCGCCGGCCGCCCGGGCCGCAGCGATGGTGCCGTCGCTCGAGCAGTCGTCGATCACGAGCACGGGCGCGCCGGGAACGTGGTGCCGGATCGAGCGCACCACCGCCCCGATGGCGCCCTCTTCATTGAGCGCCGGCACGATCACCAGCAGGGAATCGGGACCGGTCGGTTGAATCAATGAGCCGCCAACCTCCTTGCGCTGATTGCGTGGCCGCGGAGCAGGTGGCGAAATACCGCGGGAGTAATTCTGGCGCCCGCGCGAATGGCGCGCCGCTGCCGCCAGAGCCGCGGCAGGCTCGCCACCACCGCCGCGTGCGCTTTCAGCACGTACCATAACATCTTCGGTCCGCCGTTGCCTTCCGCGCGGAAGCGGGCCGCGCTGCCGCGCCCCTGCAGCAGGTAGCGCAGGTGCCAGCCGTAGCGGGCCGCGGAGACGAATGGCGCCGCCGGCAGCATCGCGGGCGGGAAATTCTTCACCAGCACGAACAACCGGTTGCGCTCCACGTAGTAGGCTTTCAGCCCGGAGACCTGTCCCGCGGAGTGCGAGTAATGATGCTCCACCACCGCCTGCGGCACGTAGAGGCACTTCCAGCCGGCCCAGCGCGCGCGAAGCCCGAGATCGGTATCTTCGCAGTAGAGGAAAAAGTCGTCGTCGAAGCCGCCGATCTGTTCCAGCATGGCGCGCCGGTAGAGTGCCGCCGAGCCGCTGGGAAACAGCACCTCTTCGGCCACGGGAAAATCTTCGGGCGGGCGCCCGTGGCCGCGCTGCTTGCTGCTGCCGTCCCGTGCAACGAGCATGCCGGCCGAATCGAGCCGCTCCTCGCCGAAGAACCGCACCTGCGAAGCGCACATCCCGGCATCCGGCCGTTGCTCGAGCGCACACACCAGCGCTTCGAGCCATCGCGGATGCGCCACGGCGTCGTCGTTCAACGTGGCCAGGTACGGAGCATCGGAAGACCGGAAGCCCTGGTTGACGGCAGCACCGAATCCGGCGTTGCGGCCATTCTCGATGAGTCGCGCGCCCGGCGCGGAACCGTTGCGCCGTGCCAGGCTTTGGCCGCTGTTATCCACGACGACAACCTCAAAGTTGCGCCGCGTCTGCCGCCCGAGGGATTCCACGCACTCCCGAAGTCTCGAATCCGCAGCCAGGGTGGGGATCACCACCGTTACGAGGAAATCAGGCAAACCTCGATTCTACCCTGCCTATTCGTTCCGCAGCGCCACCAGCGGATCTACCCGCATCGCCCGCAGCGCCGGAATCGTACATGCGAGCATCCCGGTGGCCAGAAGCGCGGACGCAACTGCCGCATAGGTCATCGGATCGGTGGGCTTTACCTCGAAGAGCTGCGATGCCAGCAGGCGGCCGGTAGCAAGGGCGGCCACGATGCCCAGCGCCAGGCCCGCCGCCATCAGAACACCGGCGTAGCCGAAGACGATACGCAGCACGTCGCCGCTGCGCGCGCCGAGCGCCATCCGTATGCCGATCTCCTGCGTCGCCTGCGTCACCGAGTAGGAGATCACGCCGTAGATCCCGACCATCGCCAGCACCAGCGCGAGGCCGGCGAAAATCGCCATCAATAGCATGGCGAAGCGCCGCTGCGAGAGCGAGCTCGAGACCAATGCATCCACCGTTCCGACGGCGTCCAGCGGAAGCTCCGGATCGAGGCCGCGGATCACCGCCCGGACGCCCGAAATCAGCGAAGCCGGGTCGACCGCCGTGCGGACTCCGAAATACATCGCGCCGAAGGGCACCTGGGCAGCCGGTTCGTACACCGCGGGCCTTCCCATCGAGTCCAGTTGCTGGTCGCGCACGTCTCCCACGATTCCGACGATCTCCGCCGGCTTCGATCCGTTACCCATCTGGATTCGCTGCCCCAACGGATTTTCACCCGCATAGAACTGACGCGCCATGCTCTCGCTGATGATCGCCACGAACGGAGCCGCGGCGTCATCGTGCTCCGAAAAATCGCGGCCTGCTTTGATGGGAATCCGCAGCGACGCGAAGTATCCGGGGGTTGCGGAATAGTAGGCCGCGCTCGGCTCATTGCCCACCGGCACCGGCGGCTTGCCGATCTGCTCGAACGAGAGGATGTAGTCATCGCCCGCCAGCGGGAAGATCTGCGCGGCCCCGGCGGCCTCGACCCCCGGCAACGCGCGGATTCGTTCCAGGGCGCGGCGGTAGAAGGCCGCTTGGGGTTCGTCGCCCTTGTATTTTGCAGCGGGCAGGTTGGTGCGGAAAGTCAGCATGCCATGCGGATCGAAGCCCGGCTCGATCGATTGCAGCCGGTAGAAGCTGCGCATCAGCAGGCCCGCTCCGGAGAGCAGCACCAGCGCCAGCGCTACTTCGCCCATCACCAGCACGCTGCGGAGCCGGTTGCGCCGGAAGCCGATGGCGTTGCCGCGCGAGCCCTCGCGCAAGGCCGCCATCAGGTCGGTCTTCGCCATGTGGATGGCCGGCGCAAGCCCGAACAGGATCCCGGTCAGCACGGCAATCCCGGCGGTAAATGCCAATGCGCGCCCGTTCAGCGTGATCTCGGTCGCGCGCGGCAGAATGTTGGGGCTCAGGTTGACCAGCAGCCGCGTGCCGGCCCAGGCGAGCGCAAGGCCGGCCGCCGCCCCGATCGCGGCCAGCAGGACGCTCTCGGTAAGGAACTGGCGGATCAACCGCCCCCGGCCGGCACCCATGGAGCTGCGGATTCCAATCTCGCGCCGCCGGGTGGCGGATCGCGAGAGCAGCAGGTTCGCCAGGTTCACGCAGGCAATCAGCAGCACGAACCCGACCGCCGCCGTGAGCGTCAGCATCGCCGGCCGGATCCGCCCGACCACCGCCTCCTGAAGGCTCTGCAGCGTGGTGTCCCAACCCGAGTTCGACTGCGGAAACTGCTTCTCCGCCCTCGCCGCAATCGTGTTCAGATCCGCCTGCGCAGCCGCGATCGACGACCCGGCTTTCAGCCGCCCGATACCGCCCAGGTAATGTCCGCCGCGCTGCTGCCAGTTCTGAAGGTTCATGGCCAGCGGCGTCCAGATCTCCACGCGCGCGGGGAATTGGAAATCGGCGGACATCACCCCGATCACGGTGTACAGCTCGTCATTCAATTTCAGGGTCTGGCCAAGCACGTCGCGGCCTCCGAAGCGCCGCTGCCAGAGCCCGTAGCTGAGGATGACGACGTGATTCGACCCGGGCTGTGCCTCCTGCCCGGTAAAGGTGCGCCCCAGGAACGGCGCGCGGCCCAGCACACTGAAGAAATTGTTCGTCACGCGCGCGCCACGGAGGCGCTCCGGCTGAGAGCCGCCCGACATGTTCAGCCCGGTCCCGCCGAACGCCGCCATTCCCGAGAAGGTATGGTTATGGTCGCGATAATCCAGGTAATTGCCCGGGGAGAGCGAGAACTGCGGAAATCCGGCCTTGAGGTTGCGCTCGCGCACCACGATTAACTGGTCCGGGTCGCGGAACCGCAGCGGCTCGAGCAACACCGAGTTGACCACCGTGAAAACCGCGCTGTTTGCCCCGATCCCCAGCGCCAGGGCGAGGATCGAAACAGCCGTGAACCCGGGGTTTCGCGCCATAGTTCGCAGCGCGTAGCGGAGGTCGTGGAGCAGGGAGGTAAACATGACGGTCTTTAGACGGAACAGCGGACGGAATCGTTAGGGCTTTGTGTTTTCATACCATTTCAGGTTCGCCGTCGCCGACCCGATGCACGCGATGTCCGGCCGTCCATCACCATTCAGATCGGCCGCGGTACAAGCGGCCGCCCCCATGCCGCCGTCGTCCAGCGTCGCGCGGTTCCAGCGTTTCCCGTCGAACGAATACACGTAGACGCTGCGCCCCTTCCCGCGATATCCGGCGACCACTTCGTCGCGGCCGTCGCCGTTCAGATCGGACGTCAGGATCGTGTGGCCGTCCACCAGCGAGCTGTCGATCACCTCGCGCCGCCACGCGCCGCCCTTCCGGCGGTAAATGGAAACCTCGTTGCCGTGCCACGGCTCGATCGCCGCCAGGAACCGCTCTTTTCCCAGGCGCCCCACCGCGATATCGCTCGATCCCGATTTGGGCCACGGCGCCGGATCGCCCGCGGCAATCGCCGTGCGGGTCCACCGGCCGTCCTTGCCCAGGTGAAACAGGTGTATGCCTTCGAAGCTGGCGGTGAGGATATCGTCGCGCCCGTCGCCGTCCCAATCGAGGATGTAGATGCCGTGCACTACGCCCTGGTTTTCGGTGCTGATCACCTGGCGCTTCCACTCGCCCGGCCGGTAGAACACCAGCGGGGCGTGCCCGCGATAGTCGGGCGCCTCGGCTTCCGGCCCGGTTAGCGCCGCGTTCACCACCACAGGCGTTCCGCTGCCGTCGATCTTCGCAAGGCGCAGGCGGTGCGAGGTGGGCAGGCGGTCGATCTCCGTCGCGCTCCACGGCTCCCGCGGATCGGCCCCCGGCCGCAGCACGGAAACGATGCCGGCGCTTTGTTTTGCCTGGTTCTCGAAGCCGCTCGCGACCACGATCTCGGTGCGGCCTTCGGCCTCCACCACCACGCAGTTGATCATTCGCGAAAGCCCGCCGGCGAGCACGTGCCGCTCCCAACCCGGGTTCTCATACCAGACCAGTTCGGGCATGCCGCTGGCGAGCGCGATCAGGTCGGGTTTGCCGTCGTGGTTGAGGTCCGCCGCCACTACCTGGTACCCGCCGCGCAGACCGGTGGCGACCGTGTGGGCCGTGAAGTGGGCGGGCGGCGTAGCGGCCGCCAGCGGCAGCACCGCGAGAAGCGCGCAGAGTCGATGCACGATTCGAGCATACCGCGCGGCATGTTACCATCGCCATTTGCGAAAGGTTCCCCTGGCGCAATCCCTCCGGATCATCGGGCGAGGGTCGTTGAACTGGCTCGCCGAGCGCCCCATCGTAGTTTCGTTTGAAGTCACCGACGCTTGCACCTGCTACTGCAAGCACTGCGACCATGGCGGCCCGCGTGACGAGTCGGGCAACCTGCGGCCCGCGGATTACAGCCGGTACACGGAGGAGCTCCGGCCCTGCGTGGTTCAGATCTCGGGCGGCGAGCCGCTTATGCGCGACGACGTGGTGGAGATCGTCCGCGCCATTAAGAGCGGCTCCCGCCCTCCATACACAATCCTGGTTTCCAACTGGTCGCTCATGACCGAAGCGAAGTACCTCGCGCTGCGCGAGGCCGGCGTGGACCAGTTTTCCGTGAGCCTGGACTTTCCCGACGACCGGCACGACGATTTTCGCGTCTACCCGGGTCTCTACAGCCACCTCGAAGATCTCATCCCGCGGCTGACCCGGCTGGGGCACGACGATATCGTGCTGAACAGTTGCATCACCAGCGAGAACGTCACCGAAATCAACGCCATCGCCGACAAGGCGCGCGAGTGGGGCGCCAACCTCTGTTACAGCGCTTACTCCGCGAGGCGCACCGGCTGCCGTAACTACTTTCTGAGTACGCCTGAGCAGCTTGCGGAGCTCAACCGCCAGCTCGACCGCGTAGAGGCGCGCCGTGACTCCACCAACTGGATCGTCAATGCGCCCACCACGCTCGCCGCCACGCGGCGCTACTTCGAAAACGGCGGCACGCCCGGCTGCAAGGCAGGCCTCCGCTTTCTGGTGGTCACTTCGGAGGGCCTGCTGCAGCCCTGCTCCATGCAGTTCCATCGCTACCCGCTCGACCAGCGCGGCCGCATGGTGGAACAGTTCACCCGCACGAACGAGTGCGACGAGTGTTACGTTTCCATCCGCTCGTATCTCGACAAGAGCTTTCCGCAGTTGCTGTGGGAGAACGTCAGCGGATTCTTCTCTATTGCGCCAGCCGGAAAGTGACCGTCACCGGCGCGCTCACCTCCACCGGCTCACCGTTGAGCAGCGTCGGCTGAAACACCCACTGCCGTACGGCCTCCACGGCGGCGCGGACCAGCATCGGATGGCCGCTTTTGACCTGCAGTTCCCGCACGCGGCCGTCCGGTCCGACCACGGCTTCCAACTGTACTTCGCCCGCGATCCGCGCCTGAATCGCGATCCGCGGATAGACCGGCTCCACACGGTGAATCAGCCGGCCCATCAGGACGTTGCCTCCCAGGGTCATGCGTGGAATGGGCCGCTCGACGGGCCTGGGAGCAGCGGTTGCGGCCGGCGCCCGCGGTGGCGGGGGCGCGGCCTCACGCATCAGATCGTTCAGGATGCCGGTGGGAGCGCCCGTCCTCGTACCGCTTCCGCCGGGCACGCCCGGCCCCTCCCGGCCCGCATCCGGAGGCTCGCTCAAAATTACGGGATGCGCCGGCATCTGCCTGTAAGCGTAAAGCTGGTCTTCCCGGAACTGAAAGGTGCGGCGGACAACTTCCGGCGGACGCACCGCCGCTTCTCCGCCAGCTGGCGGCGGTGGTGGCGGCGGGCTGGGAGGCGCGAGCGAGGCGACCCACTGGGCTTTCGGAAGCACCTGGGGCCAGATCATCGGGGCAACCATCGCAAATGCAACGAGCAGCGCTTCTCCCGTGATTCCGATGCACGTCGTCCAGACACGCTTTGCGGGCGCACCGCCCGCAAGGGTAGCGGTTTCGAACATCTCCTGGCTCCTTTCGAGGGAGCGCGGACACACCAAGCCTCCGGCGGGTTGAGGTTGGTAGAGTCCCTATTCGCGGTGGCGAATCGCTTGGTGTGTCCGCGTCCACCCAGATAGACACCAGCCCGCAAAAGGAAGTTCCGCGGGCCGCCGGCCGGCTATTTCTTCTTCGCCGGGAGCTTGGGTGCGTCCGGGCTCATGTTTTCCATGCGCGTCCGCTGCTGCCGCAGGAGTTCGAGGCGCATCTGGTCCATGTCGCTTTCGAGCTTCTTCGTGCGCTCGGCCTGTTTGCGCAGATCCGTCTTGAGCCGGGCCGCCTCTTTGGCGAGGTCCTCACCCTGCTTTTGCTTTCCCGGATCGCCCGCGGGCCCTTCCTTCGCCGGCAGGAGACCGACATAGGTCGCCACCTCCGTCACGTAGCGGCCGTCGGCAAGCTGTACGGCGAGGCTCACGTCCACGCGGTTTCCCTGGCGGCCATACGTGAAGGTTCCGTTTTGCAGATGCGCCTGGTCCAGAGGGATGATCAACGGGCTCGTTCCTTCGCTGATCGAGAGAAGCGCGGCCGTAGCGCTCCGCACCGCGGGGGAGTCTCGATCCCACGCGATGTGCAGTTGCCCGCCCTCGTCCGTCGTGGTCAGGCCCAGCGGAACCGGCGCGGCAACGGGTTTCGGGACCGCCGCCGGTTGGGCGGCATCTTTCGGAGCACCGGATTGCATTGCAGCCGAGTCGAGAGGCGCCAGCCAGATGGCCCGCATCTGATACCCGACGGCCCCGATGCCCGCAGCGGCGAGGGCCGCCAGCACCCACGGCCAGCGGCGCCGTGCCGGCCGTTCCACCGCCAGAAAACCGGGCGGCTCCGCTTCTACCGGCACGTCGACGCGGTTCCGATTCCAATTCCGGGACCGGGATCGGGATCGGAGCGTGTCCGGCCGGCAGGGCCTGCGGCGGCTCCGGCGCGGCGGCCGCGAGCGCCTGCATAGGCTGCGGCTCCACGATGAATTCCCGGTAGCTGGATTCGCCGTGAATCACCCCGCCCGCCTCGCGGAAAAAGAAGCCCCCGCGCATCGGCTCGAACGTGTGCGGCTTCAACACCAGCGCCACCTGCCACGGCTCCGGAAAGAACTTCTTGTGGATGGCGATGTCCGCGTCGGAAAAGAACACTTCGCTGCGGGTGTGCGAATGATACCAGCCGACGGGCACCAGCCCTCCACCGCTCCGGCGCGCGATCACCAGCAGTTCGGCCAGCTTGGCGTGGTCATTCTCGGAAAGGGTGAACGAAGGACCGTAGGCGTGTTCGCAGTCCAGTGCCGCATAGTCCACGATCAGCACCCGCTGCTTCTCCCGCGTGCCCAGAAGAATGCCGCCGATTTCCGCGCCGCCGCGCGGCAGCGAGAAAAACGCGTCCATCACCGCCAGGCGAATCTCGTCCATCACCCGGAGCGAGTACCCGATCGAGAACGCGCACTCCGGCGTACTCCACGTCGCGAGCTGGCTCTCCGTCGGGCTGTCCATCCGTCCCTTTTTCCGAAACTATGATTGTAGGGGATTACCGTCCAAGCCGCTATGCGGCAGCCTTCGCACCCGAAGCTATAATGAAGGCGTGCCGAAAGCCAGAGAGCTAGAAGCCCGGTTGCAACGGACCGAGCAGCAACTGCGCCTTTTCCAGAAGGTCAGCCGCTTCATGGTTCGGGACCTCAGCCTGCAGGATGTCCTCAACGGCATCGTGGCGCTGATCGTCGAGTACACCGAGTGCGATTCCTGCCTGGTCTATTTGCTGGACGGCGAGGATTTGGTGCTGTGCGCCTCCAACCGCCCGCATCCTTCGACCATCGGCAAACTGCGGCTGCGGCGCAATGAGGGCCTCACCGGTTGGGTAGCGCGCGAGCGCCGCCTGCTGGCGCTGCCCCGGGAAGCGTACAAAGACCCGCGATTCAAGGTGTTCGGCGAACTCGAAGAGGATACCTTCGAGGCTTTCCTCTCCGCCCCGGTGATTGCCCGGAACAAGGTGGTGGGAGTCATCAACGTGCAGCACAAGCTGCCTCATCAACACACGGGAAGCGAGATGGAAGTACTGACCACCGTCGGCGAGCAGGTCGGCTGTGTCCTCGTGCTCGCCCGGCTCTCGCCGGCCGCCCTGGACGAGGCCAGCCACGTGCAACTGGTGCTTTCCTCCGGACCGGTTCCGATGAAACAATAAAAGCCAGGGTGACTTTCCTATCCATTCGAGGCGGCCGCGTGGCGGCGTTGTTGTTGCTGGCATCTCCGCTCGCGGCGCAACGCTGGCGCACACAGTATTTCTACGATCAGAACAAGACCGAACTGCACTTCGTGGATATGCAGTTCCCTTCCGCCACCCGCGGCGTCGCGGTCGGCGTGATCGAAGAACAGGGCAAGCGCAAGAAATCCGTCGCCCTCGTAACCTCCGACGGCGGCGCGCACTGGCAGACGGTGGAACTGCCCGACCCTCCCGTCTCGCTGTTCTTTTTGAACGAAGGCCTCGGCTGGCTGGTCACCGCCAAGGGCGGCCTGTGGCAGACCACCGAGGCCGGCAAGAACTGGCAGAAGCTCTCCAAGCCCCCGGGGGAAACGCTGCGGGTGTACTTCACCACCGAGAACGACGGATGGGCGGCCGGCACGAAGAAGCGGGTTTTCGAAACCCACGACGGCGGAAAGCACTGGACGCCGCTGGCCGCGGCCGCCGAACCGCCCGGCGACCCCGATGACAGCGTATATACGTTCGTTGCGTTCGCCAACCCGCAGTTCGGCATCATTACCGGCTTCAACCTCCCGCCGGGCCGCACCAGCCAGCGCCTGCCCGACTGGCTCGATCCGGAATACGCATTGAGCCGCCGCGCTACTCCGCACCTCTCCTATTCGCTCGTCACGCATGACGCAGGCAAGACCTGGAAGGCCGATTCCGCCTCGCTGTTCGGCGAAGTGGAGCGCGTACGCCTGGCTCCGAATGGTGTGGGCCTCGGGTTGATCGGCTACTCCAACGGCTTCCGCTATCCGAGCGAGGCGTATCGAATCGACTGGCATACCGGCAAGAGTTCCACCGTCTACCGCGACCGGCAGTTCGACATCTCGGATGTCTGGCTCACGCCCGGCGGTACCGCCTACCTGGCCGGGGCGAAGGTCGCCGGGCAGATGCGCGACATCATTCCCGGAAAAGTGCAGGTGCTCGCCAGCCGCGACTGGACTACCTGGAAGCAGATCGCCGTGGACTATCGCGCCGTCGCGAACCAGGTGATCCTCGCCGGCTCCGGCGAGAACCTCTGGATGGCGACCGACCAGGGCATGATCCTGAAACTGGAACCGTAGGGAGGCCTACCCCACTTTCTCAACCGCGAGCGTGTCGCCTACCGCCGTCTGCGTCCGCTCAATCGTACCCGCCGGGAGTTCCAGAATCGAATGGGCCGTTAAACACGCCGACATTCTCCAGGCCGGCACCGCGCTCCGCACTTTTTTGACTTTGAGCGCCTTGTCCAGATACACCAGGTCGATCGGAAACTTCATAAAGAAGGTATGGACCGATTCGCAGGGAACGATCCACAAACCCTCACCCGGCTCCAGGCAGGAATGCTTCAGCAACCCGGTCCGCCGTTTCTCACTGGTATCGGCCATGTCCGCCGCCTCCGCGACAACGGTGCCGCGCGTCTGATTCCGTACGATGATCTTCAATTTCGAAAAACTATAACACGAGTTCACGCCGGTGGCTGGTTGCTGTAGACTATCCCGCAGGCACCCCATGAACCGTCGATCGTTTTTCCAATCACTGGCCGTTGCCGGAGCAGCCGGCGCTGCCGCTCCCCGGCCCGCACGGGCCGCCGCGATGCCCAAGATGAAAATTACGCGGGTCCGCGTCTATCAGCCGCCGCACCCCAATCCGCTTTTCAACCAGAGCGACATGGTCGTCACCATCGAAACCGATGCCGGCATCACCGGGATCGGCGAGGGCGGCTCCAAGGACCTGGTCGAACCGTGTGCAGGCCGGCTCATCGGCCAGGACCCCAGCCGCATCGAACACCTCTGGCAGGATATGACCCGCTCCTTCTTCTATCCGCCCGGCCGGGAGAAGATCGACGCCATCGGCGCGCTCGACCTGGCGCTGTGGGATATTCGCGGCAAGGCGCTCAACCTTCCCGTGCACGCCGTGCTCGGCGGCATGGTCCGCAACCACTGCGAGTGCTACAACACCGCCGGGATTATTCCGGGCGTCCAGCGGGGCATGGGCATCAAGGAGCGCGCTCATCTCACCATGGCAGCCGGATACCGCGCCTTCCGCATGGGCGCGGCCGACACCCCGGCCAACGGCACCTTCAACACCCACGAGCGCGTCAACCAGCTTTATACGGATTGCGCGGCGGCCCGCGAAGGCGTGGGCAAAAACGGCGACTGGTGCGTCGACTTCCACCAGCGCTTCGACCTCTCCGACGCCATTCGCGGCTGCGACCTGATCCGCGACCTCGCGCCTTTTTTCGTCGAAGACCCCGTCCGCGTCGAAGCCTTCAACCAGGATCTGCCCATCCTCCGCAGCAAGGTCAGCGTCCCGCTCGCCGCCGGCGAGGAATGGGGCTACCGCTGGGATTTCAATAAGCTGGTGGAGGATCACAGTATCGACTACATCCGCGCCACCCTGCCCAACGTCGGCGGCATCACCGAGATGATGAAGATCGCGGCCATCTGCGAAACCCACTTCGTCGGCATCGTCCCGCACTTTACCGGCCCCATCTCCACCGCCGCGCTGGTCAACTGCCTCGGCACGTTCTCCGGCCCGGTCCTGATGGAGTATAACTACGGCGGCCGCACCATTCCGCACATGCCGGTGGGGCTCGATTTCAAAGACGGCAAGCTCTATCCCAACGACCGGCCCGGCCTCGGCGTGGAACTCGACATGAAGCAGCTCAAGATGGTGGCCGAGGTCTCGGAGCCAATCCTGGCCCGCACCCAGTTGTACTACCGCCCCGACGGCTCCATCACCAACTGGTAAGAAAAAGAAAAAGGGGCAAACGCATTTTCCGGAAAATGCGTCTGCTCCCCTTTTCCCGGCTGCCGCTGTGTTCAAATAGTTGGGTAACGCAATGGCTTTTCGAGGCGTAGACTACTTCTGCGTCGACTCCCTGTTCAGCGAAGAGGAGTTGATGGTGCGCCAGACCGCGCGGCGGTTTGCCGAAGAGCGGATTCTGCCGCTGATCCGCGACTGCTACCGCGATGCGCGCTTCCCTTCTGAAATCATCCCCGAGATGGCCGAGCTCGGCTTCCTGGGCGCCAACCTGGAAGGCTACGGATGCGCCGGCATGAACAATGTCGAGTACGGCCTCATCATGCAGGAGCTGGAACGCGCCGATTCCGGAGTCCGCAGCTTCGTCTCGGTGCAGGGCGCGCTGGTCATGTATCCCATCCATGCCTACGGCTCCGAAGAACAGAAGCGGCAGTGGCTTCCCCGGCTGCAAAGCGGCCAGGCGATCGGCTGCTTCGGGCTGACCGAGCCCGATTTCGGCTCGAACCCCGCGGGCATGCGCGCCACGGCCCGGCGCGAGGGGGACACCTGGATCCTCAACGGCGAGAAAACCTGGATCACCAATGGCGGCGTGGCCGATCTCGCCGTCGTCTGGGCCCGCTCTCCGGAAGGCATCGTCGGATTTCTGGTGGAGCGCGGCACCCCGGGCTACACCACCTCCGATATCCACGGCAAGTGGTCGATGCGCGCTTCCGTCACGTCCAGCCTCTCGTTTTCCGATTGCCGCGTGAACGAGAGCAGCCGCCTGCCGCTCGCCAAAGGGCTGAAGGCCCCGCTCTCGTGCCTCTCCCAGGCCCGCTACGGCATCGGCTGGGGCGTGATCGGCGCGGCCATGGATTGCTATGAAACGGCGCGGCAGTACTCGATCGTGCGCAAGCAGTTCGACGACCGCCCCATCGCCTCGCACCAACTGGTGCAGGAGAAGCTGGCCTGGATGATCACCGAAATCACCAAGGCGCAGTTGCTGGCGGTGCAGGCCGGCCGCCTGAAGGACCAGAAGAAACTCGAGGCGGCCCACATCTCCATGCTCAAGCGGAACAACGTGGCGATGGCGCTCGATTGCGCGCGCCTCAGCCGCGACCTGCTGGGCGCCAACGGAATCACCGAAGAATATCCGATCATGCGTCACCTCTGCAACCTGGAAACCGTCAAGACCTACGAAGGGACGGATCATATTCACGCTCTCGTGATCGGCGAGCGGGTCACAGGGGTAGCGGCCTACCGCTAGGGCAGTGTTCTCAGAGCCGCGACTGTAAGGGAGCGGGCACCCTGCCGGTTAGAGATTTTCATGTTGCTTTACGCGTTAACGATTCTGGTCAGCGCTTTTCTCTTATTCCAGGTTCAGCCGGTGATCGCCAAGATCATCCTGCCCTGGTTCGGCGGCTCGGCGGCGGTTTGGACCACCTGTCTGCTCTTCTTCCAGATGGCGCTTCTGCTCGGGTACCTCTACGCCCATGCCGTGGTCCGGTACCTCAAACCGCGCGTCCAGATGCTGCTCCACGGCGGCCTGCTGCTGATCAGCGCGGCGGTGCTGCCCGTTTATCCGAGCGTCGCCTGGAAACCCACCGCGGGCGAAGACCCCACTTTCGGGATTCTGCGGCTGCTGGCGATGACCGTCGGCCTCCCCTATTTCCTGCTCTCCACCACCGGGCCGCTGCTGCAAGCGTGGTACGCGCGCAGCTTCAAGGGCGCGATGCCGTATCGCCTGTACGCGCTCTCGAATGCCGGCTCCATGTTCGCGCTCATCAGTTATCCGTTTCTGTTCGAACCGGTCTTCACCACCCATGAGCAGGCCTGGATCTGGTCCATCGCCTACGGCGTGTTCATCGCGCTGTGCGGGTTCACCGCCTTTCGCGCGGGGAACGCCTACGTGGTGGAGTCCACGGCGGAAGGGTCGCCTGCGGAGAAGCCGGGCCTGCGCCTGTACGCCTTGTGGCTGGCCCTGCCGGCCTGCGCCTCGGTGCTGCTGCTGGCCATCACCAATCACCTGACGCAGAACGTGGCCGCCATCCCGTTCCTGTGGGTGCTGCCGCTCAGCATTTACCTGTTGAGCTTCATCCTGTGCTTCGAGGGCAGCGGCTGGTACCGCCGCAATCCCTATTTGCAGATTCTGGCCGTGGCTCTGGGCAGTATGGCCTTCGCCAACAGCGCCGATGCCGCGGGCAACCTGCCCATCCGGGTCCTGGTGCCTCTGTTCTCGATGGGGCTCTTCACCTGCTGCATGGTGTGCCATGGCGAGCTGGCCCGCCTCAAGCCGCATCCCAAGTACCTGACGCACTTCTACCTGATGATCTCGGCCGGAGGCGCCGTCGGCGGGCTGCTCGTGGGCCTGGTGGCGCCTCACCTGTTCGACGCCCTCTACGAGCTGCCAGATCGGCCTGGCGCTGTGCGCGCTTCTGACCCTGGTGGTGCTCAGCGGCGATACCGAATACGCCTGGTTCCGGGGCCTGCTGCCGCCGGCCCTCATCACGATCGCGGTGGCCGCGCTGGCCGTCCTCGGCTTTACGGCTTACGGCGAGCGGGGACGGCTGATCGGGCTCGGCGCCGGAGTGACCAACCTCGTCAACCCGGGCTGGAGCCAGGCGGACGATTTCCTGATGAACGTCCTGCTCACGGTGCTCTTCCTGGCGGGCATCGTGCTGCTCGTCGCCCTTCGTCGCGGCCGCGTCCGCGGGAGGTGGGCCGCAATCGCCGCGGAACTGCCGGCGCTGTTGCTGGCTGGATACCTGGGCTACCAGGTCCGCCAGTTGACCGCCGACTACCGTGTGACCGTTCGTAACTTTTATGGCGCGCTGCGGGTCCGCGATTCCGGCCCGCCCACGCAGTTCGACGCCACCCGCACCCTGACGCACGGCACCATCAACCACGGCGAGCAGCTTCTCAACCCCATGCGCCGCGATCTTCCGACCACCTACTACGGCCCGAATACCGGCATCGGGATCGCCCTCCGCGAGAAGGGGAAGGCCGGAGCGCTTCGCGTGGGCGTCATCGGCCTGGGCACCGGAACCATTTCCGCCTACGGCCGGCCCGGCGATTACTACCGCTTTTATGAGATCAACCCCCTGGTGCTGCGCCTGGCGCGCACCGAATTCACATTTTTGAAGGACTGCAAGGGGAAGGTGGAGGTCGCCATGGGCGATGCCCGGCTTTCCCTCGAGCGCGAGCAGGCCGAGCATTTCGACGTGCTGGCGGTGGACGCGTTCTCGAGCGATTCCATTCCGGTCCACCTGCTCACCCGCGAGGCCATGCAACTCTTCTTCCGCCATCTCCAGCCCGACGGCATCCTGGCGGTACATATTTCCAACCGTTACCTGAACTTGCAGCCCGTTCTGGAAGGCGAGACCAAGGCCCTGGGCAAGATCGCTCGCGTCGTGGACACCGAAGATGACGAATCGCAGGACGTCTTCGGCGCCACCTGGGTCCTGATCACCAACCCCGCCACCGGGTTCGACAGCGAGGAAATCCAGCACTCGGCGGAAATCGCGTCAAAGCGAAAAGTGCGCCTTTGGACGGATGATTACAGTAATCTTTTCCAGATCCTGAAATAGTTGTAAGATTGAGAAGCCGCGTCCATCATTGATTTCGGTTGAAACAGAGGCCGAAGTCTATAATTCCGCAAAGCGATGTTGTATTATCAGTTTTGCCGAGGAACGCCATGGACGCCGCTTACAACTATTTCAAGAAAACCGCACTCCTTTTTGCGATCGCGCTGCTGTCAGCCGCGCCCTCGTTCGGGCAGCAGATTAGTGCAGACAACACGAACGTCGTCTTCAACACGACAACCTTGCACCGCTGCCGTCAACCTCACTGCGACTGACAGCGGTGACGTTTACCTACGCGCCGACATTTACCCAAGGCGGTTCTTTTTTTACGGTCACCGATACCGGGCTAACGACGCCGTCAACACTGAATTTGACGCTCGTGAGCTCGAGTTGCGGCAGTATTTTTCCTTGTAGTGGAACCGTCACCGTCCACCCCACGAGTGGCGGCGGGTCGGATGTCGTGATCAATGTTAGCTACAGCACGTCTGGAGGCGGGGGCAGCACTGGGGTCATCACGGCAAGTCCGAATCCGATCCAAATCTCTTCAGTGGTCGGAGGCGCCAACTTCGGCACCGTTACGTTGACCACGACCAGTGCCACGGCAATCCCGTTCTCCATCAACAACGTCACGCCGGCTTCCAGTTGGCTGAACGTGACCGGAAGCCGGACCGATGTCAGCAGCACCGCTAGCGCAACCCTGACGGTGAATGCCAACTCAGCGTCCCCGACCGCCCTTGCAGCCAACACCTATACCGGGTCCTTCACCGTTACACCAACCGGCGGCGGCACCGCTACCACGGTGAGCGTAACCTACGTCGTCGGGTCTGGCGGGTCCACAACCGGAAGCCTGTCTATCGGCACGAACAACGTTACTTTGAACAACAACACCGGCCAGTTCTTCGCTGTGAGCAAGGTCAGCGGCACAGCCACAAATTATTATGCAAACGCGACTGTGAACAGCGGCGGTACGAACTGGCTGCTGGTAAACTCTGCCACCTCGACGACTGGAGTAGTGGGTAGTACACTGACCATATCGGCAAACACTAGCGGCCTCGCCACCGGTACGTACTATGGCACCGTCGCCCTTAGCGACTTAGCCAACAGTGCTGACGTCACTACCATTTCCGTAACGCTGCTGGTCAACGGAGGCGGAGGCGGCAGCGGCTCGATCAGCCCGTCCAGCCTCACCTTTAGCGCCCTTTTGAATGGTGCCGCGCAAAGTCAGGACGTCACGGTCACCGGCACTGCGCCTATCGCCGCGACGATTCCGGACAACTGCGGATGGCTCGGCGTGACATTAAAGACCTATCCGAACGTTTTTACGATCCAGGTGCTGCCGTACGCGCTGACGACCGCGGGTAATTATAGCTGCAATATCCCCTTCACCGCGAACGGCACCAACGTCGGCACTCTGCTGGTCACGCTGAACCTCGGGACCAGCGGAGGCGGTGGCGGCACGGTCAGCGGGGTGGTTGCTCCCACGACTCTGAACTTCGCATACCAGGCCGGCGGCGATTCGCCCCCGCTGCAATATGTGACCGTTTCCGGCAGCGGTACCTATACCATTTCCACCAGCACCAGCGGCAGCACGAATTTCATTTCGGCGAACGGCAGTGGCACGGCTCCCGGGTTGATCGCCGTAAGCGTGGTTGGCGGGCTTCAAACAGGAACCTACAGCGGAGCGATTTCAATCGCTACCTCCTCCGGCACGCAAAGCGTCGCGGTGAACCTCACGGTCGCCGGCAGCGCAGTGGTGCAGGCCAGCCCCGGCAGCTTCAACATCAGTTGGCAGCCCGGCAGCGGAAGCTCCGTCAACACTCTCAGCATTTTTGCCAGCGACGGATCCGCCGTTCCCATCTCGGTCGCTTCGTCCGCAAGCTGGGTCACGGTCGCCGGCGTTACCTCGACCTCAACTCCAGCGTCGGCCCAGGTGACGATCAACCCGGCCGGCCTCGCGAACGGGCTGAACACCGCCACGATTACAGTAACCGCGACCGGCGCGGCGAACACTACGGTTACGATTCCGGTGGTCGCACTCGTGAGCGGATCATCCGGAGGCGGCTCCGGGAACCTGACGTTGAGCGCGTCGTCGCTTACTTTTAATGCCGTATTGAACGGGACCCAGCCGGCGTCGCAGACGCTGGGCGTCAGCACGAATCCCACTGGGACAGCCTTCTCCGCTACGGTGCCGGCGTCCGGCTGCGGCTGGCTGAGCGTTTCCCCGATCGGAAACCTCGTGACGAACCAGAACCTGACGGTCTCGGTGAACCAGGCGGGATACGCCGTCAATACCTATTCCTGCAACATCACGCTGCTCTCGGGCGGACTCACCCAGACCGTGCCGGTCAGCATGGTGGTGAGCACCTCGGGCGGCGGCGGCGGGTCGGGGAATGTCTCGGTCAGCCCGGCCTCCCTGACCTTCAGCTACGTGCAGGGCGGCGAGACTCCGGGCCTGCAGGGGATCGTTGTTTCGAGCGCCTCCGGCAGCTCCAGCGTGGGAATCACAACCAGCGTCACGAGCGGGAGCAGTTGGCTTTCCGTCACCCCCACCTCGGTGGCCACCCCAGTGACCCTGTCGGTGACCGTCAACGTGACTGGTCTCGACGCTGGAACATATAACGGCAATGTCCGGATTACGCCGAACGGCGGGACGGCCGTCAACGTTCCAGTCACTCTCACGGTGCAGTCGCTGACCGTAACAGCTACGCCCGCGACTCTGACCTTTAATTACAGGGCGGGTGACCCCGCTCCGGCGGCGCAGACCGTCTCCGTCGCCGGAGGAACCGGGCTCACCTTCGCCGCCAGTGCTTCGAGCAGCGGCTGGCTCAAGGTCACGCCCACCACCGGAACGACGCCGGCGGATCTCAGCGTCACCGTCGATCCGGCCAGCCTTACCACCGCCGGCCAGCAAACCGGAACCATTACGGTTACCGGCACGGGCACGGCGACCGGTACGGCCACCGTCACCGTGACCGTCAACGTCACCGCACCGCTGCCTACCATCAGCGGCGTGACCAACGGAGCCAGCTTCGCCCCCTCCACCACCATTTCGGCGGGCGAGGTGATCACCATCTTCGGAACCAACA
This sequence comes from Bryobacterales bacterium, assembly GCA_963778675.1. Taxonomy (GTDB): domain Bacteria; phylum Acidobacteriota; class Terriglobia; order Bryobacterales; family Bryobacteraceae; genus CAWCDJ01. The sequence continues at coordinate 30,384 of CAVZVI010000010.1, read as the reverse complement.
TCGGCCCGTCCACTCCGGTGGGCTTGACCCTCGATTCGAATGGCAACGTATCGAACTCGATCGGCGGCGTGCAGGTGCTGGTGGGCGGATATCCTTCGCCCATGATCTACGCCAGCGGGACGCAGGTTTCGGCGGTGGTTCCGTACGAGATCGCATCGCCGGTATTCCGCGTCAGCCCGAGCGTGCAGGTGAAGTATCTCGGGCAGACCTCCAACGGTGTACAAGTGACCCAGGTGGCGTCGGTTCCGGGCATCTTTACGGCCAACGCGTCGGGCAGCGGGCCGGGCGCCATCCTCAACTCCAACAACAGCGTGAACTCGCCCTCGAATCCGGCCAATAAAGGCGACATCGTGGTCATCTATATGACCGGCGAGGGGCAGACCACTCCGGCGGGCGTCAGCGGCAAGGTCACCACGGTCAATCCCTCGGGCAACCCGCTCACGCCGCAGCCCCTGCTGCCGGTCGCGGTGTTGATCGATGGCCAGCCGGCCCATGTCGTGTTCTACGGCGAAGCGCCCGGCATCGTCTCGGGCGTCATGCAGGTGAACGTGCAGATACCCGCGACGGCGGCGACCGGCAATCTTTCGGTCTCCGTGCAGGTCGGGTCCAATATCAGCCAGACCGGCGTGACCGTTTCAGTGAAGTAGCCTTCACAAGCGGGGCGGGCCGCGCGGCCCGCCTCGCAGCCTTCACGGTACATTAGAAGGATGCGGCCACTCCTGGCCTGCCTTCTGGCCCTCCCGGCGCTGGCAGCCGATTCTACCCAGGTTTCGATCACTCCCCTTACCCTGACCTTTACTCAGCAGACCGGCCTGAACGGTTCGGCCGTGCAGGCGATATTCCTGACCGGCCCGCAGACAGGGACGTTTACAGTCACGAAGCCGGCTTCGGCTCCCTGGCTTCTATTCTCCAGTTCCGGTGGTACGACGATCTCCGGCACGTTTCCGGGCTTGATACAGGTTGCCGTAAATTCCACGGGAATGGCCCCCGGTACCTACAACAGTTCGTTCGAATTCCACACGCCGGCTGGGACAGTGCCTGTGAACGTCAGCATGCAGATTACCGGCTTGCCGATCCTGGCGGCGAATCCGGGCTTGGTGGCGTTCGACTACACGTCCGCCCCGCCCGGTCTCAATCAGACCGCCACCGTCGGAGTTTTTATCAGCAACGTCAACATCCCCTTGCTGATATCGGCATCTTCCGCGGTGCCATGGCTTACGGCGAAAGCGACCGGCAGCACGGTTCAGGTCACGGTTGACCCCACGCAGGTCCCGGGCGACATCGCCACCGGGAACGTGGAGGTCCGTGCCACCTCCAAAGTCGCCAACAACCCGCTGGTCATTCCCGTGGTCTTCCTCCGCAAGGGCTTCCTCAGCCTCGGGCCGAACTTCACCCGGATGGTCAATGGCGCCACCTGGGCTGACGCGACCAGCATCGCTCCAGGTGAGATCGTGACGATCGGGGGCACCGCGCTCGGTCCCGCGTCCCTCGCCGGCCTGGCGCTGAACGACGACGGCACGGTTGCCACCACGGTATCCGGGGTACAGGTGTTGTTCAACGGCGTGCCGGGGCCGATCGTTTACGCCGGTTCGAACCTGGTTTCCGCGGTCGCGCCGTACGAACTGGCGGGGAGCACGACGGCCTCCGTGCAGGTCGTGAACAACGGCGTCGGGTCGAACGCGATGAGCCTGCCGGTGGCGGCGGCCGTGCCGGGGATCTTTACCGCAAACTCGGCGGGTACCGGCCCGGGCGCCATCCTGAATCAGGACTTTACAGTCAACTCCCCCGCAAATCCGGCTCCCAAGGGATCCATCGTGGCGATCTATGCGACCGGGGAGGGCCAGACGCAGCCCCAGGGGATCACCGGACAGGTGACGCCCATTTCCACCAGCACGCCCGCGCCCGCACAACCGGTAACCGTCCAGATCGATGGCCAGCCCGCCACCGTGAAGTTCGCCGGCGAGGCGCCGGGGATCGTCTCCGGGGTGCTCCAAGTGAACGTCCAAGTTCCTGAAAACGCAAGGACAGGCGACCTGCCGGTTGTGGTTTCGGTGGGCGGAACTCCCAGCCAGGACGGAGTTACCGTCTCCGTAAGGTAAACTTACACGTTTCGACGCCCCGCTGCGTCAAATCTTTGTGGGCCACTTTCGTTTACTGGTTGGATTACTGGCGGTGTCTGTCTTCGCGGGCGACACCTCGCTGGAGACTCTCCTGAAGGGCGTCGAGGCGCGCTACAACCACGCAAAGACCCTGCAAGTCACTTTTCAAGAGGACTATACGGCCCCCGGGCGGCCTCGCCGGTCGGATTCCGGGCTGCTCATGCTGCGCAAACCGGGGCGGATGCGCTGGGATTACTCGCAGCCCAAGGGAAAGCTCTTCGTCTCGGACGGCAAGTATCTCTGGCTGTACACGCCGGACGAAAACCGGGTGGAGAAAATGAAGCTCAAGGAAAGCGAGGATATGCGCGTGCCGCTGGCTTTCCTGCTCGGTAAGCTGGACTTCGATAAGGAGTTCCGCAATATCCAGGCGAAGCCGGAGGGCGCCGATACGCGCGTGATTGCCGAGCCCAAAGCCGACAGCCTGCCCTATTCGGCCGTGGAGTTCGTGGTGACGCCCGGCTTCACCATCCGGGAAGTGAAGGTGACCGGCTTCGACCACTCGGTCCTGGACTTCGCCTTCGGCCAGGAGCGCCTCAATCCGGTGCTCGATAACAAACTTTTCGCGTTTCAAATTCCCAAAGGCGCGGAGCTGGTGGAGGACGCCCAGTAAAACCGGATGGCCGACTTCGTTCTCAAATATGCGGACAGCCGCGGGCAGATCCACCAGCAGGTGGCCACCGCCGGCTCGGAAAAGGAGCTGCGCGAGAAGTACTCGCAGCAGGGGTTCCTGATCTACTCGATCAAGCCCCGGGTCTCGGCCATCGCGGCGCCGGCCCTTTTCCAGAAGCGCAAGAAGCTGAATCTCGAGAAGTTCCTGATCTTCAACCAGCAGTTCGTGACGCTGGTCCGCGCCGGCCTGCCCATTCTGAAGGGCCTGGACCTGCTGGCCGAGCGGCTCACCGATCCCAAGCTGGGGCCCCACATCAAGGCCATCCGCGACGAAGTGCGCGGCGGCACGCTGCTTTCCGAAGCGTTCCGCGCGCAGGGGATCTTCCCCAAGATGTACGTTACCTCGGTCATGGCGGGGGAAAAGAGCGGCAGCCTGACGGAGGTGCTGGACCGCTACATCAGCTACCAGCGGATCGCGCTCGCGGTACGCAAGAAGGTGGTCGTGTCGCTGATGTACCCGTGTGTGCTGATCGTGCTGGTGATTCTGCTGATGGTGTTCCTGGTGACCTACGTGGTCCCGACGTTCGCCACGCTGTACAGCACGATGCAGGCGAAGCTGCCGACCATGACCGTGTGGCTGATCGCGATCGGCACTACCGCGCGGAGTTACATCCTGGTATTCGCCGGCGCGCTGGTGGCCGGTATCTTTTTGTTCCGCTGGTGGGCCAAGCGGGAATCCGCGCGGGAGCGCATCGACAAGGTCAAGATGCGGCTGCCGGTGGCCGGCGACATCTGGCTGAAATACCAGGTGGCGCAGCTCTGCCGCATTCTGGGAACGCTGCTCACCGGAGGCATTCCGCTGGTGCAGGCGATGGAAACGGCCGCCGACTCGTTGAACACTCCGCTGCTGAAACACGCCGTGGAAGCCGCCGGCAAGAATGTGCGGGAGGGGCAGCCGCTCTCGGGTTCGCTCAAAGCCTCCGGCATGTTCCCGGGCCTGGCCACTGATATGATCGAGGTCGGCGAATCGACCGGCGCCCTGCCGGCGATGCTCAACAGCGTGGCGGAATTCTTCGAAGAAGACGTGAACACCCGCATGACGGCCACGCTATCGCTGATCGAGCCGGCCATCATGATCGTGATGGGTTCGTTTGTGGCATTTGTTTTGATTTCGTTGTACCTGCCGATCTTTTCGCTGGCGGACACGATTCGGTAAATATCTATGGCCACTGTTGAAAAAGTCCGGATCGCCGACCCCGCCGCGGAAATCGCGCAGGCGCGCGCCATCGCGGCACGCTACCTCTGCGAATACGTCGACCTGCGCGAAGCCTCGATCGACCACGATCTCTTCCGGTCGATCCCGGTCGACCTGATGTTCCGCTACAACTTCGTGCCGATGAAGTCGCAGAACGGCACGCTGGATATCGCGCTCTCCGACCCGCGGAACCTCAACCTGATCGACGAGCTGGGCCTGCTGCTGCAGAAGAAGCTGCGGGTGAAGGTGGCGACGCTCTCCCAGATCGCCGAACTGCTGAAGAAGACCGAGCAGTCGCAGCGCGTGCTCGAAGAGGTCACCGAGGGGTTCACGCTCGACGTCGTAGCCGAAGAGGGCGAGCAGGACGAGACGCTCTCGATCGATAAGCTCACCGCCGAAGATGCCAATATCGCGCCGGTCATCAAGCTGGTCGACACCACGATCTTCAACGCGCTCGAGCGGCGCGCCAGCGACATCCACATCGAATCGCGCGACCAGGAAGTGGCCATCAAGTACCGCATCGACGGCGTGCTGCACTACGCCATGCCGCCCATCGCCAAGGACTGGCAGTCCACCATCATTTCCCGCATCAAGGTGATGAGCGAGCTGGATATCGCCGAAAAGCGCGTGCCGCAGGACGGCCGCTTCCGCGTGCGCTACAAGAACCGGCTGATCGACTTCCGCGTTTCCATCATGCCCACGATCCATGGCGAAGACGCCGTGCTGCGCGTGCTCGATAAGGAATCGATGAGCGAGAAATTCGCCAAGCTCTCGCTCGACGTAGTGGGGTTCTCGGACGCGGACCTGTTCAAGTTCCGGCGCTACATTCAGGAGCCGTACGGCATGGTGCTGGTGACCGGGCCGACCGGCTCGGGCAAGACCACCACGCTTTATGCCGCGCTGAGCGAGATCAAGAACGACGAAGACAAGATCATCACCATCGAAGACCCGGTGGAATACCAGATCAAGGGCATCACGCAGATTCCGGTCAACGAGAAGAAGGGGCTGACGTTTGCGCGCGGCTTGCGTTCGATTCTGCGCCACGACCCGGACAAGATCATGGTCGGCGAAATCCGCGACCAGGAAACCGCGCAGATCGCCATCAACTCGGCGCTCACCGGCCACCTGGTGTTCACCACGGTGCACGCCAATAACGTGCTCGACGTGCTGGGCCGCTTCCTGAACATGGGCGTCGAGGCCTACAACTTCGTCTCGGCGCTGAACTGCATCCTGGCGCAGCGCCTGGTGCGCGTGATCTGCGAACACTGCAAGCGGCCCGTGGAGTATCCGGATTCCCTGCTGGTGGAGAGCGGCCTCAACCCCGACGAGTGGCGCGACGTGCCCCTGATGGAAGGCGCGGGCTGCTTCGAGTGCGGCGGCACCGGCTTCCGCGGCCGCTCGGCAATCCATGAGCTGCTGGATCTGACTGACCGGATCCGCGAAATGATTCTTGAATAAGCGGCCGACTTCGGAAATCAAGCGCGCCGCCCGGGAAGAGGGTATGACGTTCCTGCGCGAATCGGCCGTGCTGAAGATGCGGGAAGGCATCACGACCTTGAGAGAGATCAACAAGGTGACCTTCATTGAGGCATAGCGCCACGTGCTAGACCGGCTCAAATCCTTCCTCCAGGAACCGCCGCCCGCCATGGCGTTCGAGATCTCCGAAGCGGGCATCGCCGCGGCGCGCATCGCGTCGCACACCGAACTGGAGTTCCAGCCGCTCAAGCCGGGAACGCTCTCGGTCTCCCCTCTCAAGGAGAACGTGGTGGATCCGGACGACTTCATGATGACGGTGAGGACTTTCTCCGGCGCGCAGGCGGCCAGGAAGCGCCGGGATATCGCCTTGATCCTGCCGGACTATTCGGCGCGCATCGCGGTGCTGGATTTCGACAGCTTTCCTTCCGACCCCAAGGAGCAGCTCTCCCTGGTGCGGTTTCGCGTAAAGCGCAGCGTGCCGTTCGACGTGGAATCGGCCGCGGTGAGCTACTTCGCGCAGCCCGCGGCGGATAAGAAGGTGGACGTGGTGGTAGTGATGGCGCCGCTCGAGATCGTGGCGCGCTACGAATCGCCGTTCCGCACGGCCGGGTGGAACCCCGGACTGGTCACCGCATCGTGCCTCGCCGCCCTCGAGCTGGCGCCGGATCACGGCCTCAACGTCGTGGCGAAGCTCACCGGGCGCACGCTCACCGTGCTGGTGCGGCAAAAGAGCGTCCTCAAGCTGGTGCGCTGCCTGGAGATGCCTTCGACCGAGTTGGAGGACGTGTCCGCGGTGTTGCTGCCCACCTTTGTTTATATGGAAGATAACCTGGGCGGTCGCGCCGAGAGGCTGATTCTCTGCGGGTTCGGCACGCGGGCCGACGAGGCGCAGCGGCGCTTCCAGGAAGAGTTGGGCGTTGAAGTCGAGCCGGTGCGCTCGCCGCTCGGCACTCCAGGCGAAAATAACGCGGGGCTGCTGGGGTATCTGAGGTCCATCGCCCGGAACAATTGAGATGAAGATCCCGATCAATCTCGCGAGCCAGCCGTTCCGCCGCGACCGGCCCATGGTGGCGGCCTCTCTCGGCGTCAGCCTGCTGCTCGTGGGCACCCTCGGGGTGCTGATCTCGCTCGCCCTGGCCGACCGCGCCCAGTTCGCCGACCTCCGCCACGAAGTAGACCGGCTGGAATCCGAGATTCGCAAGACCACCGCCGAACAGACGCAGCTCGATGCCGTGCTGCGCCGCCCCGAGAACGCCGAAGTGCTGGAGCGCAGCGTGTTCCTGAACGCCCTGCTGCGGCGCAAAGGCATCAGCTGGACGCGTATTTTCGCGGACCTCGAGAAGGTGCTGCCGTACAACGTCCGGGTGATCCAGATTCACCCCACCGTTGATTCGCTAAACCGCGTATCGCTCGATATGCAGCTTGGAGCGGAGTCGCCCGCCCCGGTCATCGAACTCTTGAAGACCATGGCGGACGCGCCATTCTCCAACCCCGAAATCCGTACCCAACAGGCTCCTACCCAGTCGGAGCCGCTGTGGCGCTACCGCGTGAGCGTGATATATGGCCAGAAACTTTAGCATCAAGGGGGTGCGGATCAAGGACCCGCGCGTGGTGATGCGCGCGCTGATCGGAACGCTGCTGGCGGCGAACCTGGCCGCGGCCGTGGTCGCATTCCATCCGTTCGGGGGCGGGGCGGAAGATCTGCGGCGCGACCGGGAATCCCTGAGCGCGCAACTGTCCCAGTTGCAGGGCCGCCTGGGCACCAGCAAGCGCCTCGTGGAAAAGGTCGATACCGCCCGCACCCAGGGCGATAAGTTTCTCGGGCAGTATTTCACCGACGAAGCCACCACATCCTCGATCATTCTCGCGGAGCTTACCAAGACGGCCAAAGACGCGGGGATTCGCATGGGCACGGCGCAGTGGAGCCGCGATCCGATCGAGGGCAGCGACACGCTCATGATGCTGAGCACGCAGGTGGGCTTCGAGGGCACCTACGCCAACCTCACGAAGTTCGTGAACCTCCTGGATAAATCGCCGCGCTTCATGATCATCGAGAGCATGCAGGCGGCCGCGCCGCAGCAGCAGGGCGGACAGGCGTTGAACGTCACCCTGAAGATCGACACCTTCGTGAAAGAAGCGGCGGCGGGAGCCACGCTATGACGATCGGCGCCCAGGACAAGAAGAAGGTCGGATTCCTGGTGGTGCTGGGGCTCTTCGCCGTCTACATGGTGTATTCGAACCTGCTCTCCGGGCCGGATATCCCGCGGCAGGCGCCACAGACCAGCCCTTCCACCGCCTCGTCCGTTCCGGGCGTGGCGCCCCCCGGAGGGTCCGCCGCGCCGCGCGCCCCGGCCGCGCGCGGCCGCAGCGAGGAGTTTCACCCCGTGCTGCGCTCCAAGCGGCCGGAAGACCGTCTGGACCCGATGACGATCGATCCCACCCTGCGGCTCGACCTCTTTGCCAAAGTGCAGGCCGTGGAACTGGCCGGCGGAAGCCGTAACCTGTTCCAGTTCTCGACCGCGCCGCCGCCCAAGCCCGTGGAGTTGCCCAAGGGGAAGGAGCCGAAGATTGTTCCGAAGCAGGTCGTTGCGGTCGCCACGCCCGGTGGGACCGCCGCAGCCGCCTCCGCCTCCTCCCATCACCTTCAAGTTCTATGGCTTCTCCACCGTGTCCCCCAACGGAAAGAAGACGGCCTACTTCCTGGATGGGGACGAGATCCTCTCGGCATCGGAAGGCGACGTTCTGAAACGGCGGTACAAGGTGCTCAAGATCGGCCCCAACTCGGTGCTGTTCGAGGATACCAACGCCAAGCGGCAGCAATCGGTGCCGCTCGTGGAGGAGAGCCAGAGTTGAAACGGCGCCGCCGGGAATCGGGTTTCGCACTGCTGCTGATCTTCCTGATGGCGGCGGTCATCGCCATCTCGCTCTACATGGAGATTCCGCGAGTCGCCTTCGAGGCGCAGCGGCAGAAGGAGCAGTTGCTGATCGACCGGGGCGAGCAGTACAAGCGCGCGATCCAGGTCTTCTACACCACCAACAAGCGCTACCCGGCCCGCATCGAGGAACTGGAGAACCTGAACAACCGCCGTTACCTGCGGCGCCGGTATATCGACCCGATGACCGGAAAGGACGAGTGGCGTCTCGTCCATATCCAGAACGGCGTGCTTACCGATTCGGTCGACAGCAAGCAGAAGAAGAAGGGCGACGAACAGCAGGGGGGCAACTCCGGCCAGTACGTAGCCGAGTTGGGGGGAATCGGACAAACCCCCACATCCACCGGGCAGGGCGGCGTGAACCTGGCGAACCGGCGGCGGGCCAGCGAAGGCGGAACCGGTGGGACCACCGCGGGCACATCCACCATTCCGGGCGTATCCACCCTGCCGGGCACGCCCGGCTCGCAAGGCGCGACCCAGTCGAACCCGGGTGCTCCAGGTGCTCCCGGCCCCCCTGGTGCTCCCGGCACAACCGGACAGCCGCTGACGGGTGGGGTCCCCGGTCAGACCGGTGCTCCCGGTGCTCCCGGCGCTCCACCGGTTCCGCCCGGCGTTCCCGGATCACCCGGCCAGGGCCAGCCGGGGTCCCCCAATAACGCCTCCGATAGCGGCAGCTCGATCGGAGGTGGATCCTATATCGGCGGAGGTTATGGAATCGGCTCGCAGCCAGCCACCCCCGCAAACCCAGGCACGGCCGGCACCGGCCTCCAGGCGGGAAGGGGTGCTCCGCAGCCTGTGGTACCGACCATCCCCGGCGGGGTCGGATTCCAGCAGCCCGGCGCCAACCCGCAGGCCCAGAATGCGGCCGCGGCCATGATCCAGCAGATCCTGACCCAGCCTCGCCCCGGCGGCATGCCCACTGCCGCACCCGGGGTGATCGGCGGCGGCATCGCCGGCGTCGCCAGCAACGACGATGACGACAGCATCATGGTCTACCACGACCATACCAACTACGGCGAGTGGGAATTCATTTTCGACTACACGAAATACCGGCCGCCGCCCAATCCGCTGCAGGGAGGGGTGGGAACTCCGGCCTCCCAGCTCGGCAATATGCCCGGAGGCCAGGTCGGCACCCCGGTCGGACAGCAGCCCGGGGGCAGCCCGTTCGGGCAACAGCCCGGCGGCAGTCCGTTCGGCCAGAATCCCGGCACGCCGGCCCCTAACCCGACCATTCCCAAATAGGGTTTTTCCCGCAAGGCAGCGGTCCGCCGTTAACCATTAGCGTACTGTTCGGCCGATCGGCCCTGTTGTATAGTGCGGATGAAAGCCATGCTTACCGCAGTAGACGGCACTGACACACAGCCGGCCGGCGAACCGTCGCGCCCCATCATTCCTGACCGGGTGGAAGATCTGGGGATCTCGCGCTCCCTGGTCAGCGACCTGATTCTGCGCTACTTATGGCTGCATGGATCAGCCAACCTGACGGCGCTCCACGACTCCCTGAAACTCTCGTTCCCGTTGCTGGAGACGCTGTTTCACCAGTTCCGGCAGCAGCAACTTCTCGAAGTCAAGGGCATGGTCGGCAACGATTATGCCTTCTGCCTCACCAGTGCCGGACGCACCCAGGCCACCGCCCGCAACGAAGTCTGCCAGTACGCCGGCCCGGCGCCGGTCTCGATACAGGAGTATCACAAGGTGGTGAAGGCCCAGGTGCCTGAAGTGCGGCTGAGCCGGGAAAGCCTGCGGCAGGCTTTCAGCGACCTGGTGCTGCCCGACGGCCTGTTGGACCAGCTCGGCCCGTCCCTGATCGGCCACCAATCCCTGTTCCTTTATGGTGGAACCGGAAACGGCAAAACCAGTATCGCCGAGCGGATCCTGCGGATCTACCGTGACACCGTGCTGGTGCCTTACGCGGTGGAGGTCAACGGCCATATCATCACGGTCTTCGACCCGGTGGTTCACCGCACCGCCAGCTCCGACGACGACGAACTGCTCGACCCGCGCTGGGTACGCTGCCAGCGCCCCTGCATCACCGTGGGCGGCGAGCTTTCGGCGGCCATGCTCGAACTGCGGCTGGATGAGAGCACGCACGTTTTCATCTCGCCCTGCCAGATGAAGGCGAACAACGGCATCCTGATCATCGACGACTTCGGCCGCCAGGTTCTGACTCCGCGCGAACTGCTGAACCGCTGGATCGTGCCGCTCGATCGCCGCGTCGACTACCTCACGCTGGCCTCCGGCATGAAGTTCCAGGTGCCCTTCGAGCTGATGGTTGTCTTCTCGACCAACCTCGACCCCAAGGACCTCGCCGACGAAGCGTTTCTGCGGCGCATTCAAACCAAGGTCCTGGTGGAGAACGTCAGCGCCGACGTGTTCGACCAGATCTTCATGCGCGTGATGCAGAACTTCCAGGTACCCTGCGAACCGGGCTGCGCCGAATACCTCCGCGAGCGCTGCGCGGCCGCCGGCGCCCGCTATCTGCGTGCCTGCTACCCCGTGGACGTCTACAAGCTGGTCAAGGCCATCACGGAATACGAAGGACGGCCGGTACGGATGTCGCGCGCCAACATCGATCGCGCCGTGGGATTGTACTTCGCGCGCACCGGCGTGGTCGACGAGTCGCTCTAACGGCGGGAAGGGGCGAGCCGCCCCCTCAGTTCCAATAGTTGCGATCGAGGCTGCGGTACTGCACCGCTTCGGCCACGTGCTTGGCGGAAACCGTCTGCGACTCCGCCAGGTCCGCGATGGTGCGGCCCACTTTGAGGATGCGGTCGTGCGCGCGGGCCGAGAGACCCATGCGGCGGACGGCCATTTCGAGCGTGCGCGATGATCGCCGGCGTGCACCGGCACTCCCTCGTCGAATCGCCGTAAAAGCCGCACTTGCACCCGTGCAGATAACACCTGCAACTTGGTATGAACCTGGAGTGCCGGATTGGTACGAGGAACCCTTCCCCGCTCGGGGCGAGCTGAGTACCGCGCCCGCAAAGGGCTGACGGCGGCCAGATTCCGGCCCTGGCCGCTATGTTTTCAACTCACGAGCGGTTGACTTACCCAGTCAGCGCGGTTTCGTGTCGATCTGCACAAAGGAAAATTCCGAGTGTGGCGAGATCCCGCCGCTTTTCCTGTTTCAGTAGTCGAGACCGAACTCCCAATGTCAATGCAGAGGAATAAACGCAAATCATGACCGGACGAAATCGCATTTCGCCAGTTCGCTCCAGCGTTCAAAGCGCGGCGGCGGCATTGGCCACTTTTCTGTTCATCACAGTATCCGCTCCGAGCGGAAAGGCGCAGACTTTTAGCACGCTGTACAGCTTCACCGGAGGCGCGGACGGGGCAAATCCCCATTCCGACCTGGTGAGGGACAGCGCCGGCAACCTCTACGGCACAACACTCGCAGGCGGCACTTCCGGAGCGGGAACCGTCTTCAAACTGGATGCCTCAGGCCACCAGACGGTGCTGCACAGCTTTACGGGTAATCCCGATGGGGCGCAGCCGACTTCAGGCCTGGTGAGGGACAGTGCCGGCAACCTCTACGGCACAACACAAGCAGGCGGCACTTCCGGAGCCGGAGCCGTCTTCAAGGTGGACGCCTTGGGCCAGGAGACTGTGCTATACAGCTTCAGAGGCGGCTTGGATGGATCGACTCCCCGCGCAACCCCGATTCTGGATGCGGCGGGCAACCTCTACGGAACCACGTACTCTGGCGGCCGACTTGGCTTCGGAACCGTCTATAAGTTGGATCCCTCCGGCGTGGAGACCGTGCTCCACGGCTTCGACGTCGGAGAAGGCGCCTATCCCCAGGCGGGCGTGATCATGGACGCGGCGGGTAACGTTTACGGGACTACGCTCGGGTGCGCATATGCCGCCTGCCTGGGAACCGTGTTCAAGGTGGATACATTGGGCAATGCGACGGTGCTGCACGCCTTCGCTGGAACCGATGGAAGCTTTACTGCCGGGGGGCTGGTGATGGATGCGACAGGCAGCCTCTACGGCACGACCGGATCCGGCGGTGCTTCCGGCGCGGGCACCGTGTTCAAACTGGACGCGTCCGGAAATTACTCTGTATTACATGACTTCACGGCTGGTGCGGACGGGGGTGTACCCCTCGCTCGCCTGATCATGGACGCGGCAGGCAACCTCTATGGAACCACCAGCCAAGGCGGCTCGGCCTTTCAAGGAACCGTATTCGAGCTGGATGCCTCGGGGAGTCTGACGGTATTGCATACCTTCACGGGTGGCTCGGACGGGGGAACGTCCGGTACGGCACTGCTTCCGGACGCGGCGGGCAACCTCTATGGAGCCACCGCTTTCGGCGGCAGTTCGAATGCGGGAACCGTCTTTAAGCTGACCCCGAAAGTGACCTTCGCCACCCTCTCCGGCCTGGTGAGCCAGTACGTTACTACGAATCCGCTCGTCCAGAAAGTGCTGCTCGCAGAGTTGGCGGCGGCGCAAGATGCGGCCAGCCACGGTTACACGAACCTTTCGAATTGGGAACTCCGGCTCTTCATCAACTCGGTGACGGCGCTCTCGGGAAGAGTGCTGACGGCGGAACAGGCAGCGGTTCTCATTCAGCAGGCAACCGAGTTGATGCCGTAGCCTTCCGGGGAAGGTATCCGAACAGGTGCCGCCTTGCCTGGTGAACGCACGGCACATGAAGAACGTACCCGGGGGGCGCGCCGACTAGCAACGAGTCTCGGCTATTGCGGTCGGAGTTCCGAGCCACCACATCCAACACATACGCCAACGAGGATTGCCGCGCGGAGGGGATTAGGTCCAGTAGTTGCGATCGAGGCTGCGGTACTGCACGGCTTCGGCCACGTGCTTGGCGGAAACCGTCTGCGACTCCGCCAGGTCCGCGATGGTGCGGGCCACTTTGAGGATGCGGTCGTGCGCGCGGGCCGAGAGACCCATGCGGCGGACGGCCATTTCGAGCGTGCGCTCGCCCGAGTCATCGAGCACGCACTGCTTCCGGATCATGCGGACCGGCATCCGCGAATTGTAGTAACCGCGCGCCTGCTGCAGGGCGCGAACCCGTTCCACGCGCGTCCGGATCTCGGCGGACGACTCGCTCGCAGACGGTCCGCGCAGCTCCTTGTAGGGCACGGCCGGAACCTCGACGTGGATATCGATGCGGTCGAGCAGGGGTCCGCTGATCTTGCCCAGATAGCGCTGGATGATCGCCGGCGTGCACCGGCACTCCCTCGTCGAATCGCCGTAAAAGCCGCACGGGCAGGGGTTCATGGCGGCAACGAGGATAAAGGACGAAGGAAAACAGAGCGTCATATTTGCCCTGGCAATGGTGACGCAACCATCCTCGAGCGGCTGCCGCAGCATTTCCAGAACATCGCGGGGGAATTCGGGAAATTCGTCCAGGAATAAAACTCCGTGGTGGGCCAGACTGACCTCTCCAGGTCGCGGCATGCCGGCGCCGCCACCAATCAGGCCCGCATCGCTGATGGTATGGTGCGGACTCCGAAACGGGCGGTCGTGCAAGAGACCGCCCCCGCTCCGCAAGAGACCGGCGATGCTGTGAATCTTGGTGGTTTCGATGGCCTCGGAGAAAACGAGCGGCGGTAGTATCCCCGCGAAACGCTTCGCCAGCATCGTCTTACCCGATCCCGGCGGCCCGATCATCAGAATGTTGTGCGCTCCCGCCGCCGCGACTTCCAGCGCGCGCTTCGCCATCGTCTGGCCGCGGACATCCCGGAAATCCGGGGCCGTCGACGTTTCGGCGGAGTGGCCGTTCCCACTCGGCAACGCAGGTGTAAATTCTTCCGGCCGCGCCAGTAACGCCACGACCTCCGCCAGGTGCCGCATCCCATACACCCGCACGCCCTCCACCACCGCCGCTTCCGCCGCATTCTCCGCCGGCAGAATCAGGTTCGGAATGCCCTGGTCGCGCGCGCACACCGCCACCGAGAGCGCTCCCCGCACGGGCCGTATGGCGCCATCGAGCGACAGTTCTCCCACCAGGATGTGGCGGTCGAGCCCTCGCACCGCACCCATCGCTCCGAGGATTCCAAGGGCCATCGGGAGATCGAACCCCGCGCCCTCCTTGCGCACGTTGGCCGGCGCCAGATTGATGGTAACCGCCTTGTTTGGATAGCCGAAGCCGGAATTGAGAAGGGCGGATTTGATGCGTTCGCGGCTCTCGCGGACCGCGGTATCGGGCATACCGACCGTGACGAAGTCGCGCGCCGAGCCTGACGAGTACATGTCGACTTCGACATCGATCAGGTGAGCATCGATGCCGTAAACGGCGGCGCTGCGTGTCTTGAACAGCGCCATAAGACGTGAGGACCTTTAACTACAGTATACGTGATACAGCCCCGTATCTTGCGGACGACTTATTTTCCGGCGAAAGGGATGTAACGGATTCCGCATCAAAATCACTACAGTTCAAACGCCATAGGCAGCGGCGCGCCCGGGAGCGCCGGCACTCACACGGAGGAGGACCCTGGTAAATGGACGATCCGGCAACAAACCTTCCGGCCTTGTCCTGGAAGCCGGAGGACTTCGGGAGTTCTCTGAATGCGGTCCGCGAGTACGTCGAGCGTGAGGCCCTGCGGCAGGTCGCATGGTATTACGCGAAGAAGAAGTGGAAAATGAGGATGTCGTCGGCGCTCCGGGTGTCGGCGATCGCGTTCTTTACCCTCGGTGGTCTCATACCCCTGATTAAGGCAACGTTTCCCACCTCTGCACTCACCGCCGCGGCCACCTCGCGCTTCGATTTTGGGCAGCTCGGTTACCTGCTGATCGGCATTGGAGCCGCCAGCATCGCGCTGGACCGCTTCTTCGGTTATTCGAGTGGATGGATCCGGTACATCACTGCCGCACTTGCGATCGAGAGGTCTCTTGACGACTTTCGGTTGGAATGGACCCGGTCGATCGCCGCACTGCGTGGGGCGGAGCCCGGCGTGGAGCAGGTGGATCAGCTCGTGCAGCTCTGCAAGAACCTGGCGATGGGCGTTCGGGCCCAGGTGGAGCAGGAGACAAAGGCATGGGTACTCGAGTTTCAGAGCAACCTTGCAGATCTGGAGAAAGCGCTTAAGGCAAGAGAGGAGGAGGCAAAGACACCCAAAGCCGCTGCTGCCGGCAAGGTGTAGTCTGATCCCATGGCTGTTTCGAACTCCAAGACTTTCCAGGTATTGAGCATTGAGCAGATGCTCCCCTTGCTGGCAAGCAGCTACGAGGCGGGCCGCCTGGTGCCATTCCTCGGAGCGGGGATGAGCCGGCGGAAGCTCGCCGGCTGGGAGGGCTTTGTCGGAAAACTCGAAGAACTGGCAGACCACAGTCCAACCGGCGGGGGTCATTTGGAAGTCAGGGCGCAACGAGCTGCCGCGACGATCAGAAATAGCCACACCGAAGAGGAGTATCTGGAAATCATCGGAGACGCGCTCAAAGGCGAGGAGTTTGATCAATCGGCAATACCCGGGCAGACCGAAGCGTTAGCCGCGATCTACTGGCCCTTGTCGGTTTCGACGAATTATGACCATCTCTTCTATTGCGCATGCCGCAAGGTTTTCGAAGACAGGCTTCCGCCCGTGATCCTCGGCCGTGGCGCCGAAGACTGCAAACAGGTGATGTCCGCGCTCGTAAGTCCGTTCGACCGCGAGATTATCTGGCACATACAGGGTTTCTTAGGCGAACCGTGTCCACGATGCCACCACCCCAGCCCGGTACAAGACCAGGCGCATCTTGGCAGACTGCGTCGTGAACTGGTGGTCGGGCATTCGGAGTATCGGAAGGCTGCAAACACCGCCGTTCATTTCCGCCGCTGTTTCGGCGAGGTGTTTGGGTCGCGCTCCTTTTTGTTTCTAGGCTCCGGCCTTTCCGAAGAGTACTTCTGGAACCTCTTCGGCGAGACGCTCGAACTCTGTGGACCCGGCCCGGTGCCTCACTTTGCCTTCGTCCCGGAGCAGGACAAGATCGATGTCCGCTTTCTCGCCGAAGAGATGAATATCACGGTGTGCGAGTACAAAGACTATGGAGATCTGACGCTGTGGCTAAAGGCGCTCCAGGGTATGGTTCAGGAACCGAGCGTCCGGGTTTCCCGGTGGCACATCCAGCTAAGGGGTGGCTCCTGCCTCGAAATCGTGCCTTACTCCCACTTACCGATGCCGGAACCGGATTCTGATTGGGCAGTCGCCGTCGTGGTGAGGGCGTGCGCAGAGGGCCGGTTTGATCTGGATCGCGACCGCGACCTGCTCGGACAGCAAGACGAGTTACGATCGATGCTAAAAGACCAGGTCTTCCCAAAGGACCGCCACGTACTATCTCCGAAACGGGGGGTTTTTGCTGTTCGGGCCCGCACCAGACCTGATAGTGAAACCGAGAGTGATTCGGTCGGTGCGGCTGTTCGAGAACTCCTCGGGGAAGTCGACGACCACTGGAACGTCGTGCATCTGCATTTGCCGTCCGCCGGCGGAACCGTCCCGCCGGTTTACGGGTTCATCGAATCCGTACGCGCGTTTGGCGACTGGGCGAGAGAGGGCAAAAGACCGCTGCATCTGATTGCACACGTAGGGTCTCAAGTGCTTTTGAACTTGAGTTCGCGCCAGGTCGGCTTGTACGAACTGCTTACGTCAAGGCTGATCCGCTTCTGGACGGTAGTGAACTCTGAGAGCGGCATGGAGCCGACGCGGCGCGTGGTGTACAGAACTCCTCAAACCTTGTTGAAGGAAGTCCTGGTCGATGCGCTTGGCGATGTGGATGACAAAGCGCTCCGGGAGTGGTCGATCTCCGTTTGTCCCAGCCCGAAGCACGAAGCGGGACCCATCACCGACGAGTACCTGGGCATGACGATTTGCGACGTCGGTGTTGTTTTTGGATCGGTGCTTACGCTCACCCGGACACGGCGTCAACCGGAGAGTCAAGATCTGCTTAGCCACGGAGCGGCGTCCGGAGTCTAGGCTGGCAGGATGCGGAAAGTTCCGCGACAGGGCGCGGCCGTCCGCGGTTCGCGTCAGACGCACGGCCGGCTGTCTGCACGTGGTCCGTTGTTCCCTCGTATTGACACGCCCCATCCGATTGTGATACTTACGATCAATCGCCAAAATTCTGGGAGTTGGTTCTGATTGGCGCGCGAAGTCCCCGTCGATATCCGCGAAAACATTTTTGATAAAGGGGTACGCATGCGTAGCATTTTAGGTTTGTTCGTTGTCTCGCTTCTGGCGGCCACGGGTCTGTACGGTCAAACGACCGTCATGACCGGAACGGTCGCGGATCCCACCGGTGCTGTCGTTCCGGCCGCCTCCATCACGATCACGAACATCGCGACCGGAGCGCAGCGGACGGCTCTATCCGACAACCAGGGGCGGTACACGATTTCCCAGGTTACGCCCGGAACATACCGGGTCAGTGCCAAGGCCAGCGGGTTTGCGGAAGCCGCCATTGCGAAGGTTGAACTTCTGGTAAACCAGCCGGCGACCGTGCCGATCACCTTCGAAAAGGTCGGCGCTACGGTGGAAACCGTGGAAGTCGCAGGCACAGCCGATCAAGTCAATACTACCGACGCCTCGTTGGGGAATGCGATCAACAACAATACCATCGTCGATCTGCC
The DNA here is from genome assembly GCA_963778675.1 of Bryobacterales bacterium. Lineage (GTDB taxonomy): Bacteria > Acidobacteriota > Terriglobia > Bryobacterales > Bryobacteraceae > CAWCDJ01. Next base: position 12,390 of record CAVZVI010000010.1, on the reverse strand, counting down.
GTCATATGCACGGAATGTGGTGGGCCTGCTGGCCGCGCAACCGGGCGTGACGCTGTTCGGGTCGCCTGGTTCGAGCAGCCTCGATTACCGCAGCGGGTCGGTGGACGGCGGCAAGTCCGACCAGTCCAACGTCACACTGGACGGCGTGGACGTAGCGGACCAGAATTCCCGCGCTGCCTATACCAGCGTGCTGCGCGTGACGCTCGATTCGGTGGAGGAATTCCGCACCACGACGACGAACTTCGACGCGGCAACCGGTCGCGGCTCGGGCGCCGATGTCGCGCTGGTGACGAAATCCGGCACCAACGACCTGCACGGCTCGCTCTACGAGTACCGGCGCGGTACCGAGACCGCGGCCAACAGTTTCTTCAACAACCGTTCCCGCGTGCCGGTAACTCCGCTGCTGATCAATATCTTCGGCGGCTCGGCGGGAGGGCCGGTGAAGAAAAACAAGCTGTTCTACTTCATCAACTTCGAGGGCCGCCGGGATGCCAGCGCCGTCTCCGTGACTCGCACGGTTCCCACGGAGTCATTGAAACAAGGCATCGTCTCGTTTCACAACACGGCGGGCCAGCTTGTCCAGCTCACCCCTTCTCAGATTCAGCAGATCGATCCGGCCGGCATGGGCGTTAACCAGGCCGCGCTGGCGGACCTGAAGAAATTTCCGGCCGGAAACAACACTGCCTCCGGAGACGGCCTCAACACGACAGGCTACACATTCAACGCGCCGGGCTACAACGTGCAGAACACCTACATTGCGAAACTCGATTACAAGATCGACAACGGCGGCAAGCATTCGGTGTTCTGGCGCGGCAATCTCCAGAACGACTGGGCCGATAACGGATCCTCGAACGCGCCGCAGTTCCCCGGTCTCCCGCCGAACTCGGTGAGCCTCGCGAACAGCAAAGGTTTCGCCGCCGGCTACACGGCGATCGTGAAGCCGAACATGGTGAGCAACCTGCACTACGGTCTGACACGCGCGGGCAATCAGAACACCGGCGTTCTGACCAGCAACTACGAGTGGTTCCGCGGCTTTACAACGCCATATGGCACCAGCACCGGGCTCACCCGGATCGTCCCCGTACACACGATCAGCGAAGACGTTTCCTGGACGCACGGTGCGCACGACATCCGCTTCGGCGGCATCGTGCGTCTGGTGTCCAACCAGTCGGTGAATTACGGCCATTCTTATAGCAACGCCAGCTCGAATCCCTCGTGGCTGCAAGGCTCGGGTAAGGATCTGACCCCGGCGTCACTGGGGATTTCAAAGGGTGACACGACCAGCGCGCAGTACGCCATGGGCGCTCTGTTGGGCGTCGAGGTCCAGGGCACTGCCAATTACAACTACGCGGTAAGCGGCGACCTGCTGCCGGTCGGCGCTCCGGTGACCCGCAATTTCAGCAATCACGAAGGCGAGATGTACCTCCAGGACACCTGGAAGGTGACGCGCAACTTCACGGTGACGGGCGGCATCCGCTTCTCGCTGGAACCGCCGGTATACGAAGCCAACGGACAGCAGGCCTCCACGAATATCCCGCTTAGCGACTGGCTGGCGAAGCGCGCCGCACTGGCGGACCAGGGACTGTCCCAGATGGGGGCGGGGCTCATCACGTTCGTTCCCGAGAGCCAGGGGCGCCCGATGTACCCGTACCACAAGAACTGGTCTCCGCGGCTGGGTATGGCCTACTCGCCGAGTGGCGACAGCGGACTGTCCAGGTTCTTCTTCGGCGGTCCCGGTCAGACCTCCATCCGCGCCGGCGCCGGCATGTACTACGACGTGATCGGCCAGCCGCTGGCACAGACGTTCAACAACACGGCGTTCGGCCTCCAGACCACGCTTACCAGTCCGCCGAACATTCTGCCTACGGCGCAGGCTCCCCGGTACACCGGGTTCTTCACGGTGCCTGCCGCCATCGTGCCGCCGCCGGGACCTGGCGGCCTGCCGTCGACCTATCCGGTCTCCGGAGCCGGGTCGTTCGCCATCACCAACAGCATCGACGACGCATTGAAAGCGCCGTACACGATCAACCTGGATTTCAGCGTCGGCCGCGACCTGGGCCACGGCCTCTTCATCGAGGGGTCGTACGTGGGGCGCCTGTCGCGCCGTTCGCTGATTCACCACGACCTGGCCATGCCGACCAACCTGAGGGATCCCAAGTCCGGCCAGACCTACTTCGAGGCGATGACCCAGTTGGCGAGCCTGCTCGACCAGCAGGGCGTGTCGATCAAGAACCTCCCGAAGATCCCGTTCTTTGAAAACATGTGGTCGCATGCCGCGGGCAACGGCATGACGGCTACCCAGGTCTGGGCCAACGACTACCTGAACAATAGCAACCCCGGCGATTTCAGCAACACGCTGAACAACGCCGACAACGGAGCCAACTGCAACCCGGGCGGCACGCTCTTCAATTCGCGCGGCAACGTCTCCGAGATGGCGTGCGGCGACCAGGGGCCGTTCATGATCTTCAACCCGCAGTTCTCGAGCCTCTCGGCCTTCAGTTCGGTCGGGAAGGGCGACTACCATGCCATGCAATGGTCGGTTCGCAAGCGGTTCTCCAACGGGCTGCAATTCACGCTGAACTACACCTGGTCGAAATCCATCGACTATGGCTCGACGGTGGAATCCGGCACCAGCTTTTCCGGCCTCCTGCAAAACACCTGGAACGCAAGCCAGATGCGGGCGGTATCGGACTACGACACCACGCAACAGGTCAACGCCTACGGTGTCTACGAGCTTCCCCTCGGCCGCGGCCGGAGGTTCGGCACCGATATGAACAAGGTGCTCGATATGTTTGTGGGCGGCTGGCAGATCAGCGGCATTTACCGGCAGACGTCCGGCCTTCCCACGACGATCAGCAACGGGCAGCGCTGGCCCACGAATTGGGAAGTGGACGCCTTCGCCACGCCGAACGGGCAGCCGATACCGCAGGTGACCAGCACCGGCAACGCGCAGGGGCTCGGCGGCCCCAACTTATGGAGTAACCCCGCCGCGGCCTTCGCGGCGTTCACCGAGACACCGGCCGGGCAGGTCGGCAACCGCAACGGCCTGCGCGGGGATGGCTTCTTCAACATCGACACCGGGGTCTACAAGAACTTCCAGATCCGGGAAAAAGTGGGCATCCAGTTCCGGTGGGAGAGCTACAACGTGACGAACTCGGTGCGCTTCGACCCGAATTCCGGGCTGAGCGCCAGCACGCTGTCGTCATCCAGCTTCGGCAAGCTGAGCTCGCAGCTCGGCGACCCGCGGCAGATGCAGTTCGCCCTGCGCCTGCACTGGTAGAGCAGCTCCGCCTACGCGCGGAGCTGTTGGTTCAGGTGCGAGGGCAGGACGCCGGGGTTGTAGCGCCAGTGGATTGCGCCCAGGTAGACGATGTCGTAGTACTCCGCGCTCCACGTGAGGAACTCGGCGGAAGACGTGAACGACGCGGGAAGCGATTCGATGAAGGCGCCGGGATTGTAGGGTACGCCCGCCTTCGCGGCGATGGTCATGGACTCGTGATAGCTGTGCATACCGCCGCCGACCAGGTACCCGATGATGGCCAGGGTGTACTGCTTCAGGAGTTCGCCCGCGCCGAGACCCCCGAAGGCGAAAGCGGCCTGCAGCAGGCTGCCCGTGGTGCCTGAGATGCCGGCGCCGAACAGGAGGTTGCGGACATCGAGGTCGTCGTAGTAGTTGTCGGCTTCGCCGTGGCGCTTCCGGTGGACATCGCGGACGAACATGTCGACGCCGCGGTTGCGGCTTTGATCGATGGTGCCGACCACCGGGGAATCGGATGAAGGGACTGTACCCGCGACATTGGTAGCGGCGGCTCTGCCCGGAGCATTGACGCGGCCGCGGCGGTCCTTATCGTCGAACCAGTCGCCGCGCAGCATGGGCCCCCAATGTTCGTAAGGAGTGACGGGGGTGCCGCCGATTTTCGGAAGCACTTTCCGGCCGACCGCGTCGTGCACTGCCAGTTTCTGTTCGAGACGGCCCATCGAGAGGACGTCCACGATGGCTGTGAAGACATCGGTGGGCCGCATGGTCTTCTTGTCCACTTCCGAAATGCGGCCGAAGCCCTTCCCTCCCCCGGTGAAGAAGTAATGGCCGATTTCGTCGTAGACAATCTTGACGGTGGATGAGTTATCCCGGAACAGTGCCGTGGTCAGGTACCGTTTCACGCCGGCGCTGACCGTGCCGACGGCGGTGGCCGTGTACCCGGAGTTGCGCAGGGCGAAGGCCCCGAGCATGGATTCACAGACGCGCCGGCGCTGCTGGCTGACGTTGGTATCGTACGGCTTGATGCCTCCCACGGCTCGCCAGCTAGTGTGCTGACCCGTGAGAGCGTAGACGACCTTATCGCCCAGGATGCCCCAAGGCACATAGCTTTCTTCTTTCGTGCGAGGGAGCTTGCCGTTGGGAGCGTTCAATTCGGTGTAGCCACGCGGATCGGTGAGACTGCGAATCAGGAATATGGCCATCGATGCAGTATATCAAGCGCTCCGGATCGCACTCGCAGCGGGCCGCCTCAGGACGGGTATACGTTATACTGAGGTTTCGCCGCAGTTTCCAGGCTGGAGTGGCGGAACTGGCAGACGCACGGGACTCAAAATCCCGCGCCCTTCACTGGGCATGTGGGTTCGACCCCCACCTCCAGCACCACGTTATGGCGGCGTGAAGGGTCACCACATTCCGCCGCGATTCGCTACGCGTCGGACGTCAATGCCGCGTCGAAGGGGCCGCGGGTCAAGGCCGTAATCTCTGGCATGACTTCGAACTGCTTCATCGAAATGTTTCGTATGGACGTGAGCCCTCTTAGCTGTGCCACCAATGGACCGTTTCGGTATGCATCCAGGGACGCCTGGCTATCGAATAGATAGATGCCGCCAGCCTCCTGAGTAGCCGGGTTTAGAAGCCAGATCTTCCACCTTAGTCCAGGCACATCGAGAAAGGCATGCGCGACAGAACCAGCCATCTTCTGATATTCCTCGACAGGCATATTGAGATTGAAATTGATTTGCAGAATCATGTGAAACGTCTCCTCGTAGGTGCCGGCGGCATGACCTGCATGCCGCCGGCGCATGGTGCTCTCAAACCCGGGCCTCAAAGATCAGATTGAATGGTGTTTGCGCGGCCCGGCGGAATAGGCCGAACCCTGAGTTGGTGACGACCGCTCGAAGGCGCGCCTCGCCAGCCTGCGCGCCCAGCGCAAGTCCGCCTTCCTGTGACAGTGAGCAGGGCGTGCAAAGCAGCGTGGATGCCGAGAAGTACGCGCGGCCAACCGGATTGAAGTTCGCCTCCAACCGGTCCTCGGCGTAGGGCTCGACGATCATCCAGGCTCCGTCCGGCTTCAGGCTGGATCGGACATGCGCGGCGGCGCCTGCCGGGTCTCCCAAGTCGTGGAGAGCATCGAAGATGGTAACCAGATCGTAGCCCGTCCCCGGAAAGTCCTTGGCTTCGGCGACGGCGAACTGGACCCTTTCTGACAGACCCTCGGCCGCGGCCCTCTCCTGTGCCGCTTCAATGGAAGCGGCGTGGGAATCGAAGCCGAAAAACCGCGAGTTCGGGAATGCCTGCGCCATCAGGAGAGTGGATGCCCCATGGCCACAGCCAATATCTGCCACCGAGGCACCCCTTGTCAGCGATTCCTGAGCTCCGGCGATCGACGGTATCCAGTTCGAGACCAGATTGGCAACATAGCCGGAGCGAAAGAAGCGCTCCGTACCATGAAAGACCTGGTGGTCGTGCCGGTGCCATGGTAGCCCCTCGCCGGTTCGAAACGCCTGTTCCAGCGCCGGGCGGATGGCCCCCGCTCCCGTCGCCACCTGAAAGGCGCCCACGATGAACGCGGGTCCGCCTTCCTCGGCGAAGAGCATGGACTGCTCCGGCGACAGCGAGTATGTTCCATTTTCCTGGTGATAGTCGACAAAGCCCGCCGCTGCGTGTGCGTTGAGCCACTCCCGGACGTATCGTTCGGCCGTGGCCGTTCGTTCTGCGAGCGCGGCGGGAGTGGTCGGTTGGCCATCCCGCATCGCGCGGTACAGGCCGAGGCTGTCCCCGATCAGGATCAGCGGGGCTTGAAACACGGCGCCGAAGTCCGACACAACCTTGCCCAGCAGCGCGTGCAGTTTTTGTTCGTTGATATTCATGACGGTATCCTCTTTCTTTCTCTTCTGAGCGGAATCAGCAGTTGTCCGGTGCCTTGCGGACAGGCTGCAATAACTGCTCTACACTGTCAGTATTGGCGCGGGTTGCTCCGGCGAGCATGAGGCGGGGATGAGATCGGGATGAGAAATCAGGGTCATTGATAACTCTCTGGATTTCAATGGATTGCGATGCTGTATGAGTACCATCAAGGACAGTCTCGAGCGCTCTCACGCTGACCGTTTCAGCGGGCGGGAGCGCGAGTTGGCGCGGCTTGCCACGCTGTTCGATCCCACAGGACCGCTCATCGTGCTCCTGCATGGCGTTGGCGGCATCGGGAAGACAAGTCTGGTGCGCGTATTTGAGCGGGAATCGGCTGCTCGGGGCCGGCAGGTGCGCCTGCTCGATTGCCGCGGCGTCGAGCCGGTTCCGCTCGGCCTTTTGGGTGCCATCGGAACCTCGCTCGGCTTGGAATTGAGAAATGTCTCCGAGGTGGCGGCCGCGGTCGGTGCCTTAGCCGAGCCGATGGTTTTCGCCTTGGACAACTATGAAGCCCTGCGCCTTCTGGATGGTTGGTTGCGCACAGAGTTCCTTCCGGCCCTGCCCACATCGGCGAGGTTCATTATCATGGGGCGTTCGCTCGCTACCGCCCCTTGGATAGCAGCTCCCGGTTGGGCGGACCATGTGCTGAGTTTGCGGCTGGGTCCTCTTCCGGAGGCAGATGTCGCGGCCTTCCTGGCCAGCCGCGGGTTCACCGAAGCGGTCCAGGACCGGATTGCCCGCTTCTCCAGAGGAAATCCTCTCGCTCTCCAGTTGTGTACGGCCAGTCTTGCGGACAACCCCGACGCTCTCACCGGCGACCTGGAACTCAATCAGGTTATCGATTACCTGGCGCTCTCGTGCGTAAACGAAATCGCCGACCCCGTGTTGAGGGAGGCGATCGAAGCCGCATCTCTCGTTCGCCGCGTCACTAGACCCGTTCTCGAAGCGATGCTGCCGGACCATTCCGCCGAAGACATTTTGGCGAATCTGCGCCGGCTTTCATTCGTCGAGTCGGCGGCCGACGGGCTTGTATTCCACGATGCCTTTCGCCTGGCTATTGAGTCCCGCGTGGCGGCCACGGACCCTGTCCGAACCCGGAAACTGAAACGGGCAGCCTGGCAATCGATGCGAGATCAGTTGGTAGTTGCGGGAGCGCGAGATACCTGGCGGCACACCGCCGACTTGTTGTTCCTGTTGGAGCGCCCCGTCCTACGCGAGGCGTTCTTTCCTTCCGGGGCTACGCTGCCCGTCGAAAGGGCCAGACCCGCCGATCGCGACCCGATTTTGGACATAGCACGAATCCATGATGGCGACAGTGGCGCTGCCATCCTGTCCGAGTGGTGGAAACAAGCTGCGCATACGTTCTCCGTGGCTCGAGGAAGCGCTGGAGAGGTGGTCGGATTTTACGTCATGACGCGGCCGCAGGATATCCCTCGATCTCTGGCCGAGTGCGATCCGCTGCTGGCGGTTTGGCTTAGTTACGTGCACGCTCGCGGGAGCGATCCGCGACGGCCCTACCTTTTGATTCGCTGTCTGCTGTCGCGCACCCTGGGGGAACGCCAAAGTCCGGAGTGGGCGGCTTGCGTTTTGGATGCCAAGCGAGCGTATCTGGAGAATCCGCGAGCAGTGGGGGTGTTTACGGCGATCCGGGAACCTGCGTCGGTTCCACAAGCTGTGAGGGACCTCGGGTTTGAACTCGAACCAGGCCTGACTGTCTCGATAGGTCAGTCGCTCCTTCACACCGCCGTGCTTTCGTTTGGGCCAGAGGGTCCAATGCATTGGATGTTGGAGTTCGTCGGCAGCGACCTGTCGCGGGAGCCGGTTGGTTCTTCGAAACCTCAGGTCGAGCTTGATGTCTCCCGCCGGCAGTTGGCAACCCGCGACGGCGGCCGGTTCAATCTCACAAAACTGGAGTTCGAGTTGATTTCTTACTTGTCACAGCGTCCCGGCAGCGTGGTGACACGCGACGAACTGCTGCGTGAGGTTTGGAAGCAGCCTTTCGGCGGAAGCAATGTTGTCGATGTGGTCGTTCGAGGCCTTCGCAGAAAACTGGGCGGCAACGCCTGGGTAATCGGCACAGTGAAAGGCCACGGTTATCAGTACAGGGGTACCGAATCGTGAGAGCCTTCCGCAAGAGCCCCAACCCGAGGCGATCCACGACCACCCACGCGTCGCCGGGCCGACGATGATCCCTCCCGGATCGTCAGGTCGCATGAACGGATTGTACAGATTCGGATCTTCGGGTGTAAACCTGCGGGGCTGACTATTGCTTGTCCGGCGTCTTCTTCCCGCCGTCGTCCGCGCTCCCTGTCGCGGATCCGAACGCCACGCTGGATTCTCCCGTGTATTCGCGGCATTGCTCCAGGTTCACCATGTTCACGCTGTAATTGCCGCCGTCGTAGGATACGGTCAACTCCGAGTGCTCCGGCAGCAGAAATTCGGATGTCGAGGTGTGGACAATCTGGTACCGCATGGCTTCCGAAACCGAATAGATGCCGATCTGCGACGGAATGTGCTCCGCCTTGATCTCCAGCCGCACCAGGTCGAGCGTTTCGGCATCCGCCCAGAACGACCCTTTGTAGCCGACGATTCCTTCCGCGGCATCGTGCTTCAAAAGGAAGTTACTTTTCTCCTGGGGCATTCGAAAATCGAAGCGATACGTCTTGTGGCCTTCCTTCTTCGCCATCCCGGCGTATCGGAACTCCGCGTGGTCCGTGCGGAAAAGGCTCACGATGTGCGAACCATATTCGCCGTCGCTGATGGTGCCGTCGTTGACCAGCCGGCTTGCGTGGCCCTCCTGGAACTCCCCTCCCGGCCGCGCGAACAGTTCCCGGTTCCCGACGAAGGCCACCTCGAGTTGCACCCGATCCATGCGCTGGAGCCCGGTAGACGGACGCCGGATGAACCGGTCGATCACTTCGCTGCAGGTGTAGTTCGGCAACTGCGCAAGACGCGCCGCTACTTTGCTGCGGATGCGCTGCAACAGTTCCACGGAATCGACCGGCGGATCGCCGGCGAACATCGAAACAACGCCGCCCAGAAACACAACCGCAACGGCCGCCCTGGCGGCGCCGCGGAACATCGGAGGTAACATTGCACGCCCCCTCTACCGCGGCCGGGGCCATGAAAACATAACCTCCGGCCACTGTTATTGGGGGATTCCGCGTGCAAGACTGCGGTTCAGAAGATGGGGTTTTGCACGGTCCCTTACAGCGCGGCCAGGACTTCCTTATAGAGGTACTTAGCCCCTTCCACACCGTCCCACGGGCCGTCTTCGTACTCCAGTGCGAACGTGCCTTGGAACCCCGCATCGTTCATGATCTTCACCGAACGCCGCACGTCGTTATCCTTCCAGCGGTTCCAATACTTGGCGTGCACGTTGGTGTGCGCGTACGGGGCGAGGGCCTTCAGGCCGTGATACATCAGGTATTCGTGTTCCCAGTTGCAGAAGTCGGGCGAAGCCTCGCAGAACGGGCTGTTCACTTCGTCCACGATGATCCGGATGTTGATCGGATTCGCGGTCAGGCCCCAGTGGTTCTCGAGCGTCACCTTCACCCCCACCTTACTGCCATGATCCGCCATCGCCTTGAACGATTCGATGCACCGGGTCAGGTACCCGGCGAGCTCGTCGTTCTTCGGATAGTCTCCATTGGCCACCACCGGCCCGGGGGGAATCCGCGGACCACCGCTGTTCACACGCATCGATTTGGCACCCAGGATTTTCGCGCCGTCCAGCCATTTCCTGGCAACCTCGACGCCGGCCTTGCGCTTCTCCTCGTCCGGAACGCAGATGTCGCGCGGAGCATTGTTGGAGATGTGCTGGCAGCGCGTGCCGGTGGCTGCCATCTTATTCGCAAGTTGGCCGAGCCATCGTTTTCCGGACGCACTCGACGGGTCGAACTCCCGGGTGACGCGCGTGGCGGTGCCCACCAGAAGCGGAACCTCTACGTACATGCTGTCGTCGGTGACGTCGCCGAAGAGGCCGGAGAAAAGATCCATGTGGGTCACGCCCGGAAACGTGTCCTTGGTGAACTGGGGAAAGTCCATCATGGTCAGCTCCCCGTACTTCTTCTTCATCTCCTCGGCACGCGGATTGCGGCCGAAGCCCATGCGGCTTTTGAAGATGTAGCGGATGGGCCAGGTGTTGGAGGCGATCCGCGCCAGTTTTTCCTTTTCCGTGAGCGGACTCGCGGCGGCCGGAGCCGCGGAAGCCGCAAGCAGGCCGGCGGCGCCAAAACCGGCGCCGGTGGCCTTGAAGAAGTCTCGCCGGTCGATGTGCGATTGCCCCTGTTTTTCGTCCATGTTCGTGAGTCCTCCTGACAATCGTTCCAGCATACCAAGCCGTCGAGTGTGATATGTTGACGCAACAGAGCCGCGCCCGTAAGGGAGCGGGTGTGAGGGATTATTTCTATGAGAGCAACACGCGTGTGCCGGCCGGCCGTCGTGCTCGCGGGAATCGCAGCGGCCTTTGCGCAAAGTCAGGGGCAGGCGCCCAATCCGGATATCCACTATCAACTGGGACCGGACTCGCTGCCGCAGGAAGGAGTGCCCAAGGGTGAGATCCGCGGCCCGTTCACCCTTCCCAGCAATGCCTACCCCGGCACTCAGCACACCTACTGGGTATATGTCCCGGCGCAGTATGATCCGGCGGTCCCGGCCAGCCTCATGATCTTTAACGACGGGCAGGCGTTCATGCACCCCGAAGGCGACGCGCGCGCGCAGAACGTGATGGACAACCTGATCTACCGGCGCGAGATTCCCGTAATGATCGGAGTCTTCATCAATCCCGGCCGCCGTCCCGACCAGCCCGAGCCCAACCTCCACGAGTGGGGCGACCGCACCACCAACCGCCCCACGGAGTACAACACACTCGACGACCGCTACGCGCGCGTCGTCGTCGATGAACTCCTCCCCGTGCTGTACAAGGAGTACAACATCTCGAAGGACCCGGACCGGCACGGCATCGGCGGGGCCAGTTCCGGCGCCATCGCCGCATTCACCGTGGCGTGGCAACGGCCTGCGCAGTTCCACAAGGTCCTCAGTATCGTGGGTAGCTTTGTCGATCTGCGCGGCGGCAATGCGTATCCCGATATCGTCCTCAAGAGTGAGAGAAAGCCCATCCGGATCTTCCTCCAGGACGGCCGCAACGACAATCGCGGAATGGGGCGCGGTGGCACGTACAACCAGGCTCGCGACTGGTTCTATCAAAATGTCCGCCTGATGCACGCTCTCACCGAAAAGGGCTACGACGTCAATTACACCTGGGGTATGAACAAGCACGGACAGAAGATGGGCGGCGCCATTCTCCCCGGCATGATGCGCTGGCTATGGCGCGACCACGCCGTCTCGACCGACCCCAACGACACGGCGGAGCGCTCTTTCTTTGAACCCGTGAAAAAGAGCACAGATTCCAAACCCCCGGAAGACCCCGGCGCCAAGAAGTGACCACTTGACGTGAGGGCCGGCCGGGCGTCCAATGAAATCGAGCGGGCATCCGCGGAAGGAGGTTTTCATGAACGCTTTGAGCCATGAGCCTCTCAACCTGACGAGCGAGGAGATTGAGATTCTCTCGGAAATGATGGAGTCGGAGCGCGCCACGCTGCTGGTTGGGATCCGCCACACCGATCATCGGGCTTACCGCGACGAATTGCGCCGGCGGCTGGCGGTGGTCGAAACCCTGATCGAGCGCTTACGCCAGGTCTGACATCTGATTCGCCCGGGAGGTCAGCCCGGTCCCCGGCCTCAGGAGGGCTGCAGGCACTCGGCGATCTCTTTTTCCTCGATCGCGCCAGGCTTGATCAGGCGCCAGTAGGGTTCGGTAATATCCACCGTCGTGGCTCCCTGCCCCGCGCAAACTCCGCCGTCCAGCACCAGGTCTACCCGCCCGTCCATCATCCCGAAAACTTCAATTCCGCTGCGGCACGTCGGATGGCTCGAAATGTTGGCGCTCGTGGAAATCAGGGGCTGGTTCAGGACCGTCGTGAGCTGATTCGCGATCTTGGACTTCGACTCACCGCCGCAACGCCAGCCGGCCGGTATTGCCCGTCACCTTCAGCGGAACCTTGGCCGAAGCCGGGACAATGATCGTCAGCGGTCCCGGCCAGAAACGCCGCGCCAGAACGAAAAACCGGTTGTTCAGCTCCCCGGCGTATTCTTCCGCCATCATCGCATCGCGCACCAGCAGGGGCAGCGAGCGGTGCGACTCACGCCCTTTCGCCTTGAAG
>CAVZVI010000009.1:0-205309 GCA_963778675.1 Bryobacterales bacterium | reverse complement strand
ACCATCACGATCAAGCGCGAGTGGCGATCGGCAAAGGCCTGGCTTTACCGGGAATTGGCCGGAGTGACGTCTGATGGACTCTGAGCGATGGCGACGCGTAGACGAGGTGCTGCAGACGGTCCTCGACCTGCCATCCGCCGAGCGCGAGGATGCCCTGAGATCGGCCTGCGCCGGCGATGACGACCTCGAGCGCGAAGTCCGCTCGCTGCTCACCTCCGACCGTCGCGCGGCTGGTTTTCTGGACTGTCCCGCCGTCGAGGTCGCCGCGCGAACGCTGGCCTCTGCGAACCGCGCCCCCGGCATCCTTCCCGGTCAGGCCATCTCGCATTACCGGATTGTGGCGCAACTGGGCCGCGGCGGCATGGGTCAGGTCTACCGCGCCGAGGATTCGCGGCTTCGCCGCAGTGTGGCGCTCAAGTTCCTGTCCGACGACTTCGCCCGCGACCCGCAGGTCCTGAACCGCTTCCGGCGAGAGGCTCAAGCGGCCTCGGCTCTGAACCACCCGAACATCTGTACGATTTACGACATCGGCGAACAGGATGGCCGGCCGTTCATCGTGATGGAGCATCTCGAAGGCGCGAGCCTGAGGGATCGCCTGGCCGCCGGAAGACTCGACGAAAGCGCCGCCATCTCCCTCGCCATCGAGATCGCCGACGGATTGGAAGCTGCGCACAGGGCGGGCATCGTCCATCGCGACATCAAGCCGGCGAACATTCTAATCTCGGCGGCCGGTCATGCCAAGATCCTCGATTTCGGTCTGGCCCAACTCGCCAGCGATGAACGGATGACTCATCCCGGCGCCGTGGTCGGAACCGCGCGGTACATGTCGCCCGAGCAGGCCCGCGGAGAGCCGGCCGACGCGCGGTCGGACCTCTACTCGTTCGGCCTCGTGCTGCACGAAATGGCGACCGGCGCGCGTTCATCGTCGGGAATGGAGCGTATCGTATCGAGATGCCTCGAGCAGGCACCGGAGAAGCGCTACACCCGCGCGGCTGAAATCGCCGCCGCCCTTCGCCGGCTGCAGTCCGGCGGGAGCCGGACATCCAGGCAGAAACTTCTGATGGCCGCGACCGTGCTGGTAATTGTCGCCGGCGCAGCCGCCGCGTACTTCCGGCCGCGCCCTTCACCGAAGCTCACCGATAAAGACACCATCGTCCTCGCCGAATTCGACAACAAGACCGGCGACCCGGTCTTCGACGGATCGATCCGGCAGGGACTGGTGGTGGAACTCGGGCAGTCGCCGTTCCTCAGCATCGTCTCCGACGAGCGCATTCGCCACACGCTCCAACTCATGGGCCGGGATGCCGGCGCGCGCCTCACGCCGGAACTGGCCCGCGAAATCTGCGAACGCACCGGCAGCGCAGCGGTGGTGGAGGGTTCCATTGCAGCGCTTGGCAGCCAGTACGTCCTCGGCTTTCGCGCCCGGAATTGCGGCGACGGAGACGATCTGTACGCCGAACAGGTGCAGGCATCGAGGAAGGAGGACGTGATCAACCTCCTGCACCAGGTTGCGAGCCGCTTCCGCACCCGCGCCGGAGAGTCGCTGGCCACCGTCCGGGAGCACTCGCTTTCCATCAGTGAGGCGACCACCACATCGCTTGAGGCCTGGAAAGCCTATAGCGAAGCGCTGCGCTCCGCATTCAGCCCAAGCACGATGCCGCTGGTGAAGCGGGCCATCGAAATCGACCCCGAGTTCGCCATGGCTCATGCGTTTCTGGGTCGCATTTACGCCGACAACTGGGAGTCCGGTCTGGCCGAGAAGAGTTTCCGCCGAGCTTACGAACTACGGCAGCGGACAAGCGATCGGGAACGGTTTTTCATTTCGGCGAACTACGAATACCAGGTCGTGAGGGATCTTCACAAGGCCACACAGACCTGCGAACTGTGGGCAACCGCCTATCCTCGCGACCCGGAAGTTCGTGCGCTTCTTTCCGTCATCAACCAGAGCTTCGGCAAGTACCAAACCGCAGCCGAGAACGGCGGCAAGGCCATCGAACTCGATCCCTACTTTATCCCCGGCTATCTGAATCTCGGCTGGGCGTATGTCCTGCTCGACCGTCCGGACGATGCGCTCAAGGTCCTCGCACTCGCTCGAGGGCGCAAGCTCGAAGCCGGCGAAATGCTCATCATGCGGTACTACATCGCGTTCCTGAAAGACGACCAGGCCGGCATGCGACAGGCGGTCGCACAAGCATCGCAGCGGCCGGACGCAGAGGACTGGATGTTTCACGCGCAGTCGGGCGTCCTTGCCTGGTCGGGAGAACTGCAGCAGGCCCGCAAATTCTCGCGCAGGGCTGTGGAGCTGGCCCGCCAGGCCAATAATCGCGAACGCGCCGCGATGTACGAAGCCGGCGAATCGGTTCGCGAGGCCTTCTTCGGGAACGCGGCTGAAGCCAAGCGGGCGGCGGCGGCGGCGCTTGCGCTATCCGACACGCGGGATGTGAAGTGGGGCGCGGCGCTGTCCTTCGCCCTCGCCGGAGATTTCGCCAAATCCGCCGCGCTCACCTTCGTACTGGAGAAGAGATTCCCCGAGGATACTGATGTCCAGTTCGCCTATGTGCCGATGCTGAGAGCCCTGGCAAGCATCCACAACGGCCAGCCCCGGCAAGCCCTCGAGGTATTGCAGACCGCCGCCCCGTTCGACCTTGCCATCACCGGCAGTTGGTCCGGCTTCTTTGGGAACCTGTATCCGCCTTACATTCGCGGCGCAGCGCTGCTGGCCGACCACCAGCCGGCCGAGGCCGCCGCCGAATTTGAAAAGGTTCTCCAACACCCCGGCATCGCATTCAGCGATCCGGTCGTCGCCGTCGCCCGCGTGCAATTAGCCAGGGCCTACCGAGCCGCCGGACAGCTCGCCATGGCGAAGGCCGCCTATCAGGACTTTCTCGCCCGCTGGAAGCAGGCCGACCCGCAAACTCCACTGCTCAAGCACGCCGCCGCCGAGTACGCCCGCCTCGACTAATCCACCTCGCCTTCTCCCGAAAATGGAGAGTGGTGCCTGACTCCCCGAAAAATATTGGCGGGAATCCCTGGCCGGTCTCGCTTGTGTCACCGGAGAGGAAAAACCCAAATGAAAAAGTTCTCAACAAAGACCGCAACCGTGAGTTGGTTCATCTCTTATGCGGTCTGTCTCTCGGCCGCGGGACTGGCACACGCTCAGAACAGCTGCATCGACACACCGGAAGGCCGTATTTGCACCCTCACGCAAGAGCTTCGCCAAGGCGTGTTGGTACCCGTCGATACCCAGCGTGAGCGTGGGCTTGTGACCGTCGCGAGCGGTTGTAGCGGAACGCTGGTGAACCGATTCTGGGTGCTGACGGCGGACCACTGCGTCACAAGCACCGGGACAATCAATGGCCCATCGGCAGCGTTAACCGCTCTGCCGATCACCGCCGCATGGTCGACGAGGGCGCCTGTTCCCACCCGTTTGGTCCGCAACTGGGGCGCCAGCGGCCTGGATGTGGCCCTGATCTTCCTCGGCGCAGGAGATTTCGGTCAGGTCAACATTCAACTGTTGTTTGTGGGCGACGTGGAAAACGGCATGACGCTGACCAAATACGGTCGCGGCATCTTCGAGTATGCCAGCCCCGGCCCACCACCCGTACCCGCGCAGAGCGATGGCCGCTACCGCAGTGCCGTCTTTACCCTGTCAGGCGCGAGTGCCACTACATACACGCTCGGCGTCAACAGTGCAGGCCAGGTTGGTGAGGGCGGCGATAGTGGCGGACCTGACATTGTGACCGGTCCCAATGGTGTAGGCCTGGGTATTGCGGGTGTGCAATCGACTTGCGTTGCCTCCGGCCGCGTGCCAGGTAAGCCAACGCGTTGGATCTGGGTGACCGGAATCACGAGCTGTAATAGCGCCCCCATCTCCACTATTCGCTGGGACATTCTGCAGATCGTCCAGGAAGGGATGAACCCGTGCCCGGGCCTGTCGCCGGGATGCGCGATCTCAGTAGTGCAGCGCCAGGTGGATGGAAAGCTCTGGGTGTGGGACGGCCGCACACCGTGCGCCGGCGCCGCATGCCCCGGGTGGACGCTCATCGACACCGACTCACGAACGCAGGACATCGCTGCATCCAACAATTCACTTTTTCTTCGCCAGACTGATGGGAAGGTGTGGAAATGGTACGGTCGCACGCCGTGCACTGCCGCCGCATGCCCCGGGTGGGGCCTCATCGATTCGAACCCGCGCACAGCCGGGATCGCCGCCGGAGGAGACACGCTTTACCAGCGCCACGTGGACGGCAAGGTGTGGAAGTGGGATGGTAGTACCCCATGTACTGGCGCTGCGTGCGCCGGCTGGACCCTTATCGACACGAACCCGCGGACCGCGGAGATCGTCGCCGGCGGGAACACACTCTACCAGCGCCACGTGGACGGCAAGGTGTGGAAGTGGGACGGACACACGCCCTGCAGCGGCACCGCGTGCCCGGGCTGGATTCTCATCGACTCAGACGCGCACACTCAGGAGATCGCTGTTGGGGGAGAAACGCTTTTCATGCGCCAGGACGACGGAAAACTGTGGAAGTGGGACGGACACACGCCCTGCAGCGGCGCCGCATGCCCCGGCTGGATTCTCATCAACTCAGACGCGCGCACGCGGGAGATCGCTGCCGGAGGAGGCACGCTCTTCATGCGCCAGGATGACGGAAAACTGTGGAAGTGGGACGGACACACGCCCTGCAGCGGCACCGCGTGCCCCGGCTGGATTCTCATCAACTCAGACGCGCGTACGCGGGAGATCGCTGCCGGAGGAGGCACGCTCTTCATGCGCCAGGACGGCGGAAAACTGTGGAAGTGGGATGGACACACGCCCTGCAGCGGCACCGCATGCCCCGGCTGGATTCTCATCAACTCAGACCCCCGCACGCAGGCGATTGTGTCCTTCGGCCCTATTCCTGTAAAGGGGAGGTAAACCGGATTGTGGCCTACGTCGAAGAGAACCCCGTTTCAGAGTTGGCCTTGGTCCAGCGCAACACGGGCAAGCTAAAGCATGCCCCACCTCAACCCGGCAGGTTTGCTCTTTGGGAGAATCAGTCGTGATATAAATGCGCGTGGGAGCGCTCAAATCATGAACCGACGATCCTTCATCGCATTATCGGGCGCCGTTGCCGCTCCGGTGCCCTCATTCTCCGCTTCTGCCGGCTTTCAACTCGGTTGCGTCACGTACAACCTCCTCCGGGATATGGATCTCGAGACCCTGATCAAAACCCTCGAGAGCGCCGGGCTCGCCGCCGTTGAACTGCGAACCGGTCATAAACACGGTGTCGAACCGGCGCTGACTGCCGAACAACGCGCGTCAGTACGCGAACGCTTCCAGCGGTCCAAAATCAGGCTCCTGAGCTACGGCACAACCTGCGAGTTCCAATCGCCCGACGAGGCCGTACGTCGCGAACAGATCGACCTCGGCAAATCTTTCGTAGACCTCGCCCACGATACCGGAGCCCTCGGGGTTAAGGTGCGCCCCAACGGACTGCCAGCGGGCGTTCCATATGCGACGACGATTCGGAACATCGCCGGCGGCCTGCGCGAACTCGGCACGTACGCACAATCGAAGGGCGTTGAGATTTGGATGGAAGTCCATGGCCGCCAGACGCAGGAGCCCAAGACATCCGCCGAAATTCTGCATACGGCCAACCATTCAAACGTGGGCGCCTGCTGGAACTCGAACCCGACCGACGTTGCGGACGGCACCGTCAGGCAAAGCTTTGCACTTCTCGGCCCGTTCGTCCGCAGCGTCCACATAAACGAACTGTACACTGGCTACCCTTACCGCGAGTTATTCGGCCTCCTGCGCAAATCGGGCTACTCTCGATACACCCTTGCGGAAGTCGCCGAAAGCAAGGAACCCGAGCGCTTCCTTAGGTACTACAAGGCCCTGTGGCAGGAATTGAATTCGTGAACGAGGGCGCCGCGGACGGAGCGGTCAGTGATAAGATTTCCTCGATGTTCCGTCTTCTCAGCATCGCTCTCATCAGTCTGGTTGCCTGCCTCGACCCGTCCATGGCCCAGACTCCGCCCGCCCCGCGCCCGGCGCGTCCAACACCGCCCACTCGCGATCCCCATACGCCCGGTTTCGTCACGGCAAAAGAACTGCCAGACGGCGTCAATGCTCCGGCCGACGCCGACGGAAACTTCATCCTCGGCCCCACCCACCATCCCGCGCCGGAGATGGCAGTGCAGGAAGGCGTGCCGCAGGGAGCCGTCTATACCTTCACCATGGAATCGGCGGACAGCAAGATCTACCGCGGCATCGCGCGCGAACCCGGCACCTTTGGAAAGCCCGATCCCAACGACCCCGCCAAATTGATCGTCACTACCAGTCACCCTGCTCCCTATACCCGCCGCGTGGCGGTCTATGTCCCTAAGCAATATGTGCCCGGCACAGCCGCCCCGTTTATCGTCGGGGCCGATGGACCGGACCGGCTGTTGTTCACCGCCCTCGACAACCTGATCGCCGAACAGCGGGTGCCGGTCATGATCGCCATCTCCATCAGCAACGGCAGCGGCGACGCTCAGGGCAGCGAACGCGGCCTCGAATACGACACGATGTCCGGCCGCTACGCGGAGTTTGTCGAGACGGAGGTGCTGCCCCTCGTCGAGAAGCAATACCACGTGAAACTGACCAGGGATCCCGATGGCCGGGCGACGATGGGCGGCAGCTCCGGCGGCTCGTGTGCCCTGATTATGGCGTGGTATCACCCGGAGCTGTATCACCGCGTTCTCACCTACTCGGGAACCTATGTGAACCAGCAGTGGCCATCCAGTCCTGAGACGCCCCATGGCGCATGGGAGTTCCATGAACACCTCATCCCCGACAATCCGGCCAAACCGCTGCGCATCTGGATGGAGGTGGGCGACCGCGACCTTCTCAATCCGAATGTCATGCGCGACAACATGCACGACTGGGTCCTCGCCAACGAGAACATGGCCAGAGTACTGGCCGCCAAGGGCTATCATTATCAGTTCGTATTCGCGCGCAACGCCGGCCACACAGACCGCGCCGTGAAACAGCAGACCCTGCCCGAGGCTCTGGAATATCTATGGCACGGGTACGGCGGCGGTTCGAAGAAATGATTGGAGCGGGCGCGGAGACCTTGGGCCCCAGGCGCACGTGCGCAAAGCCCGGCTACGATGCTAGTATAAAAAAGCATATGGACCGTACACGGCGCATGCAGAGCGGTAATATCACGACGTCGGTGCGAAACCGTGTGCCAAGGCGGGGTCAAGGGGTGTCTGGCACAAATCCAGCACAAAACGAAAGCCTCGCCCGTTCGATTAACTGCAAGTAGTTGACAAAAAAGGGACGCCACCCTAGCTCAGCTGGT
Source organism: Bryobacterales bacterium (assembly GCA_963778675.1). Lineage (GTDB taxonomy): Bacteria > Acidobacteriota > Terriglobia > Bryobacterales > Bryobacteraceae > CAWCDJ01. Next base: position 197,978 of record CAVZVI010000009.1, on the reverse strand, counting down.
AGAGCGGCTGATTCGTAATCAGCAGGTCGCCGGTTCGATCCCGGCGGGTGGCTCCATCCTAATCAATCAGTTCCGATCCGACGCACTTACGAGTTGGCTCCAATTCGTTAGCGTTTCTGAACTTCTGGGTTTCTTCTTCATGCTAGAGCCGCCCGCCGATGCCAGGCCTCAAGCGGTCGCTTGCGCCAAAGAACGCCATCACCGGCTCATCAAGAGTGCCGGACGCGTCATGGCGGGTGAATCCAGGCTGGCAATGGAAAACCTCGTTGCCGATCTCGATCGGCCATAACCGCAGCTTGCACATTTTAAGGTACACTGTACTAAGTACGGTACATGAGATGGCGGACGATCTTCAGCCGAAAAAAACTCCGCTGATCTTCTTCCGCACGGTAACCGGCAGCGAGCCGGTACGGGAATGGCTGAAGAAACTGCCGGAAGAGGAGAGGCAGGCGATAGGCAAGGATCTGTTGCGAGCGCAATGGCGCTGGCCGGTAGGAATGCCGCTGTGCCGCGCGATGGGAAGCGGCCTTTGGGAAATTCGGACAGATCTGAAGACGAAGCGCACGGCGCGCGTGTTGCTTTGCGTTTACCGTGAGCACCTGATCGCGTTGCATGGGTTCATCAAGAAGACCCGCGCAACGCCAGATGAGGATTTGGCGCTGGCGCGGAAGCGCAAAAAGGAGCTGGAGCAATGAGCAAGAAACACATGGGTTCGAGCGTCGATGACTTTCTCAAAGAGGAGGGCATTTTCGAGGAGGCGCAAGCGCAGGCGGTCAAGGAAGTCGTAGCGTGGCAACTCGCCGAGGCTATGAAGAAGAAAAAAATCTCGAAGAACAAGATGGCCACGCTGCTGAAGACGAGCCGCACGCAGGTTGACCGTCTCCTCAGCGCAAAAGACGACATCACGCTTTCGAGTCTGCAGCGAGCGGCCGCGATAGTAGGCCGCCGGGTTACGATTGAACTGATATAGCGGCAATTGAAGAGAGGTCTTGCTTGTCGCGGGGCTACTTTCAATACGCGCCGGCCAGGTTCGATCCCGGCGGGCGGCTCCATGATGTCACGTCCTCTCCACGTTCGCGGGCGGATCTAACGCCACCGCCGCTTCCGCAGTAAGCAGCAAGAAGGTAAACGTCTCCTGCAGGTACAGCCGCACGGCCGTCTCGGTGTGGCTCAAATAGCCGATGGAGAGGTCCTGGCCGATGTGCAGGTCGAAATCTCCTCCACGCGTGGTCACTACGAAGGCCCCCTCGATGGCGGGCGCCCAGACGATCTTGTCGTTGACCAGGCGCTTGACGTGCTCCAGCACCGGATAGCCCTGATCGCTGGTCTCGGCGAGCGCCGTATAGGCACCGGCCCCAAGCAAGACCGAGTAGGGGCCATTGACGCCGGCCAGCCTCAACTGGCTCAAGGCTTGGGCAATGACGTCCGGATACTCGCGAACCTCTTCCGGGAGGGGTATCTTCGGATTGCTCGTCCCCTGGCGAATTCCCACGATACCGGCTGCGGCATAGCCCTCAAACACCGCGACGTCCTCGGCGAAGGCGATCTGACGGGCCGCGTCTTTCGCCGGTTGCCAATCCGAGTCGTTCGCGCCGCGTTCGACGTCGTCGATCGCCTGGCGATCCAGTTCGAACGGAAAACGCAGTTCGACCAGCGCTTTCACCTCGCGCTGCCTGGCGAGGACGCCGTCCCTCGGAGCGGCAATCGGACGCAAGTGGCCGGTGCCGATTGCGGAAAGAGCGGTGCCCGCCGGCCCCTGAACGTCCACGACGCGCCGCCCGGCGAGGTGGCGCTTGAACGTGCGGGCTGTTTCTTCTTCGATCTGCGCCCACGCGGCATCGGAAATCGGAGCAAGCTCGCGATGCAGATTATTCATAGGGAATTTTCTCCTTTGAGGGAACCAATCCGCAGCGAACCGTCGTTCTTCCGCGGGGAGGATAGAGATGATTCGACCGTCTCTGACCCGGCAGGGGGCGCCGCAACCTCCGGCGCGGCCTCGCCGGCGGATTCCAGAAAATCCGCGGACGGAGCGAAAAACAGATTTCCCGTGACGGCACGGCTGAAGTCGAGAAGGCGGTCGTAATTGCCGGGCGGCCGGCCGACGAACATGTTCTCGAGCATCTGTTCGATGGTACGCGGCGAACGGCTGTAGCCGATAAAGTAGGTTCCAAATTCGCCCTGCCCGGCCCGGCCGAATGGCATGTTGTCACGCAGGATCTTGATCTCTTTCCCGTCCTCCACGATCGTCGTGAGGGCGTTGTGCGCCGAGGTTGGCTTGACGGAATCGTCCAATTCCACGTCAGACAGCTTTTTCCGGCCGATGATGGCTTCCTGTTCCTCGGTCGGCAGCGCATTCCATCCGTCAAGATCGTGAAAATATTTCTGCACGATGACGTAGCTGCCCCCCGCGAATCCGGCGTCTTCTTCGCCGGCCACCACGGCCTCGGCCGCTGCCTCGCCGCTCGGGTTCTCGGTTCCATCGACAAAACCGATGAGATCGCGGTTGTCGAAGTAACGAAATCCGTGCACCTCATCCACGGGTGTCACGGCATTGCCGATGCTCGCCATGATTTGCGTCGCAAGCTCAAAGCACAAATCCATGCGCTTCGCGCGGATGTGGAAAAGCAGATCGCCCGGTGTGGAAACCGCGTGGCGCGCTCCGGCACGGATTTCGCGGAAAACATGCAATTCCGCAGGCCGCGGCGGTCCGAAGAGTTGGTCCCACGCGTCGGATCCAAACCCCATTACGCAGGAGAGCCCCCCTTCGAGATCACGCCCTCCGACGGCGCGCACCAGTGCGGCGAGGTCTCCGCAGAACGACCGGACCGCAGCGCAATGGCCGGGGCCGGGCTTCAGCGTCACCACGAGGAAGATCGCCGCGCGCGTAAGCTGCGCCGCCACCGGCTGCGAGGTGACACGCATACCGCCTGCTGTTTTCGCCGCGTTGACTGGATCCGATCCCATCGAATGTCTTCCCATCCATGCTACAGCACCCGCCCGGGGGACCCGGAAGCGGCTTGGGCGCCGGCACCCCGGACCTGGTCAATGCCGGTGCTCTACCGCCCCCAGGATTGCTGAATCTCTTCCAGCGTGCGGCCCTTGGTCTCGGGCACCGCCCGCCAGATGAAGAGGAAGGCGGCCGCGCAGAGCGCACCGTAGGTCCAGAAGGCCCCTGCGGCGCCCAACCACGAGACCATCGAAAGAAACGTCAGCGTGATGGCGAGGCAAGCCAGCCACAGACTGATCGTGGCGATCGACATAGCCCGCCCGCGCACGTGAGTCGGGAACAGTTCCGACATCACGAGCCAGGAGCCCGGCCCGAGGCCGATGGCGAAACACGCGACGTAGGTCAAAATGAGCCCCAGGATCAGGACCGCCGGCGGGGGCTGAACCCGGAACGCAATACCGAGCGCAAACAGCGCGGCGCCCATGCCGCCGACCGCCGCCAGCAGCAGGGGCCGCCGCCCCGCGCGGTCGATGAGTAGGATCGCCACCACCGTGCCTGCCAGGTTGATCGCGCCGATGACGACGTTGGCCCACAGTGCCGAAGAGGTACTCTGCGTCTTCACCTGTTCGCTGAAGATGAGCGACCCGTAGTAAAGAATCGTGTTGATTCCCGTGATCTGGGAGAAGACCGCCAAGGCAACGGCAATCATGAGCGGGCGCCGCAGCGGCGGCCGGATGAGAGACGCCAGCGAACCTGCCTGCTCCTGCGCGATAGAGTGCCGGATGATCTTCATCTGTTCGGCCGCTTCGGCGGCACCGGCAACTCTCTCCAGCACGCCGAGAGCTTCGGCGATTCGCTCTCTCTGGACCAGCCAGCGCGGGCTCTCCGGCACCAGCAGCAGCGTGACGAGGAACACCAGCGAGGGGACCGCGGCGACGGCGAACATCCATCGCCAGCTCGAACTCCCGAGCGAGGAGAGCGACCAGTTCACAAAGAAAGACACCAGGATCCCAATCACGATGGCGAGCTGGTTCAGCGTCACCAGGCGCCCCCGGATGCGCGCCGGCGCGAGTTCCGCGATATACAGCGGAGACATGGCGGAGGCCACTCCGATGGCGAGCCCGCCGATCAGCCGCGCCACGACGAACTGGATAAGGTTGCGCGGGACCGCGGCGCCGATCGCCGATGCCAGAAACAGGGCGGCCGATGCGATAAGCAGTTTCTTTCGACCCAAACGGTCGCTCAGCGTTCCACCCGCGAGCGCCCCGAAGACACAGCCCAGCAGCAGGCTTCCCGCCGCCATCTCCGTCTGGAGCTCGGTCAGGTGGAACTCCTGCCTGAGAAAAACGATCGCGCCATTAATGACGGCCGTATCGAAGCCGAACAGCAGCCCGCCCATCGCGGCCACCGCGGCGATCAAATAGACGTAGATGCTCGCGGACTCTTCGCGGAGCACTCGTTGGGCCATGAAGATCTCCGTTACCCGACTCGATCCCTTGACTGGACCGGGTCGAATTCTTTCCACAATGCGGCGAGCGAAGCGGGCTTCGACACCCACTGGATCGCCGCGGGATTGTTTTCGAATTGACGATAAATTGAGACGCCGTTCACCAGCCCCAGCTCCGGGTAGCCCCGCGGCGGCCCGATGGCCAGATCCCGCAGGCGGTAGCGCGGGTTGGGCCGCCACTCCAACTCTCCGCCGGACCCGAGGAACGCGAACCAGGCGAGACCGCCATGAGCGCGCACCGGACCGTATTCAAACCCGTATTCGCGGTCGCACCACGCGCCAAACGTAAGCGGCTCGAGCGGGTCGGCGCTGATCGTCGCATGCCCCCATCCGGGAGGTACCACCACCACTTCGCCGGGGCCCGCCGTCACCGCGAAGCACCGGCCGGGATCGTCCAGCGTCGATTCCTGCATGTAGACCACGGCGCGGCCGCTCCAGATTTCGTAGATCTCCGGAGGGGACCATCCGCTGTGGACGGAGATCCGGTGCACGTGACCCTGGCTGCGCACCGGTTCGCTGCCAAGCCGGCCGGCCGCGTACGTTACTACGCCGAACAGGAGCATCCGCCGCATCAACTCATCGCGGTGCTCCCTCTTTCCGACGTCCATGGCGATGGCATACACGGGGTCGGGCCCCTCGCAGCCGGGGTCGGAGAGACTGGGCCGGATCGAGTCGAGGCTCCGGTTCTCCGGCTCCGGTCCGAATACTCCCGGCCCGTAACGAAATCCCATCGGCTCGTGCACGACCCGAATGTCGAATCCCGGATCGAAGGTCATGGCCGGGTCCTCACAAAAGCCTTGATGGTGCCGCACCGGCCCGGCGCCGCCGGCCGGATCGTGTAGCGGCCCACGGCCGCGGGCACGATGAATGTCTCCGCATAATGCACGGCGAAAGGATCGAATGCACCGTCCGGACTCTCCACCACCACTTCCCTGCCCTCGACGAGATTGAGGACGTTCACACCGCCTCCGGTGTCGTGAGGGACGGGCGCGTGAAACCAATGCCGGCGCGTCTCGATGAACTCCCGTTCGTGCAGCCCGGTGCGCTCCTCGCACCAGCCATCGCCCTGCGCGATGGCCTGCACCTGGCTGATCAGATTCTCGCGAACCCATTCCGTCGTCCGGTCCCACTGGATGTTCTTCATGCCGTGTGACAGATGAATCGGCCGCGGACGCCCGTCGAGACCCAACCGGTCCCAGTCCCACAACTTGAAGGTGAAGATGTAGGGTGTCGCGCTGATCTCGAGCACCATCGAATTCCTGCCCGAACAATGGACCGTTCCGCCGGGAATCAGGAAATGGTCGTGCTTCTTCGCCGGCCACCGGTTGACGAACCGTCCGGCGGGGAACGAGAATTCTCCCGCCTGCGCCCGCTCCAGCATGTCGATCATTTCACGGCGATCGACGTTCTCCCGGATTCCGAGATAGACCCCGGCGTCGTCACCCGCATCCAGCAGGTAGTAGCTCTCGTCCTGCGTGTAGTGCATCCCGAAGGCGTCCTGGATGTATTCGGTTAAGGGGTGCACCTGAAGCGAGAGGTTCCCGCCGCCCATCGTGTCGAGCAAGTCGAACCGGATGGGAAACTCCGCGCCGAACCTGGCGTGCACCGCGTCGCCCAGCAGTTCGCGGGGATGCCGGAAGACGAGATCAATGGCGGGAATCTCGACCGTGGTGCTTCCGAACCCGAGCAGGAGGCTGTTCTCTTCCGGCACACAATCGAAGCACCAGGCGTAGTTCGGCGGACCCTCCGGCAGGTCGCAGACCGTCCGCATCCACTGGCCTCCCCAGGGCCCCGGGTCGAAGAACGGAACGACGCGGAAGGGCCGTCTCGCGGTCCGCTCCAGCGCACGCCGAAAGTGCTCACCGGAAATCATCTTCGGCGCGGTGCGGTCATTCGTATCGAGCAGGAAGTCGATGCGCGCGAACAGCTCTCTCTTGAGGCGGTCGGCGGCGCGCCAATCCACGAAGAAGGCGCGCTTGTACTTGAGGGAAGGCAGTTCTTCCAGGTTGTTCGCGCCGAGATTGCCGGACTCGTTCCGGCGCTGCCGCCGCTGGATCTCCCACCGCGCCATATCGGCATAAACCAGCAGGTCCGCATGCGGAGCGATCAACGCCGCACCGGTGCCGACGACGAGTGTCAGGCCTGGGGCCGAACCGGCCAGCCGGCGCGCCCCGGCGAGTTTGGGGGGATCGAAGAAATCCTCGATGCGCACTCCGTTCATCCGGCCGAAGACCGGATCGCCGGTCACATAGGGCTGGAACGCGTGCGCCAGTTCCTGCTCGGGGCGGAGGCAATCGGCTGCGCGCAACACCAGGGAGGGTTGCAGTTCAGCTACGAGCGCTGCTTCCACCTGCTCCACGAAGACGCCTGGATAGCACTCGACGCACAGGATCGACGGGCGGCCCAGTGCCAGGCGGGCGGCAATCCGGGCCCATCCGGCGGCGCATTCCTGCGCAGAGAAGCCGCTCGGGATCACCGGAACTTTCTCGTAATTGGATCGCATCTATGAGCCCGCCCGCGCCAATAGCGGCAGGGCGCCGAACAGCGCGGCTTCATTGCCGAGAAGGGCTGTACGAGCCTCGACGCGCCCCCACGGGGTCCACGCGTGGCGGTCTATATACGATTGAATAAAGGGCAGCACGGCTTCGGCGCTGTTCATCACGCCGCCGCCGAACACGACGATTTCCGGATCGTAAGCGTGAATGAGCGAGACCGCGCCCGCCGCCCATACGGCAAGGCAGCGCTCGCGGACCCTCGTGGCAACCGGGTCTCCCGCAGCCGCGTGGCGAAAGAGATTCTCGAACGTGACCTGGCCTTCGTTCGCAAGCGGACTGTCCTCGAAGCCATGCTCGGCGGCGCAGATCTCCGGCAGGGCCCACGCGGAAGCTTCGGCTTCGATGCAGCCGGTCGCGCCGCAGGTACACCGGCGCCCCGCATACGAAGCTCCCAGATGCCCGCCCAGGCAGCCGGCCTGGAAGTGCTTGCCGCGGAGGAGACGCCCTTCGATCATGGCCGCGCCCCCGATTCCCGTGCCGAGCGTCACCATCACGATGTCGTCGAAGCCGCGGCCCGCACCGGCGCGCCATTCCCCGAGCAGAGCCATGCGGGCGTCGTTTTCAATGCGAAACGGCAGGCCGAAGCTGTCGCGGCACCACGCCGCGAGATCGATGCGCGGCCCGTCATCGTACTTCGCATTCGTCGAAAGGATGCGTCCGCTGCCCGCGTCTACCAGGCCGCAGAAGCTCAGGGCGAGCCCGGCACAGTGCGCGAGTGCGATCCCGGTATCGGCCGCCAGCGTGTGCAGCACATCGCATAGAACCGGCAGCAGGGGGCGCAAGCCGGCCGCTTTGCTGGCCGGGAACGACCGCGACGCAACAATCCCCCGCTCTTCGACGATTGCGCAGTTCGCGTGGCTGCCTCCCAGGTCGACCGCAAGCGCGATCATAGATCCTCGACCAGGACGGCCACGCCTCCGACGTTTCGGAGCCTCGCGCCGAATCCATGGGTAGCGATGGTGTCGTAGTCGTGGCCCGCATCACTAGGCCAACAGGCGGCGAAGGAGAACACCTCGCGCCCCGTATTTGCCGCGCGGTGAGCCACACGGCCGGAGATGTAATGCACAGATCCCGGCGTCATCGGCTCGAACCACGTCCTGCGCTCCTCATCCATGAGGATGAGAGCGCCATGCCCTGCCAGCCCGATGTAGTATTCGCTGCAGTCGCGCTTCGCGTGGAAGTGGCCCCTGGTCATGAAGTATTCGTCACCGACCATGCCCGGCTCGATGAACGTGCTCCCCCAGAAGAGCCCGCCCGCGGTACCTTGCGGCACCGGGAGATACGACTGTACCCGGTAGACAGGCGTCCCGGAATCGATCGCGACGCGCGCCTTCTCATCCCGGAAGACGCCCTTCAGATCGGCAATGGTCCGAACCGCCTGTTCGATGGCAGCGCCCGTCAGGAGGCCTGTACGGAGATCTACCCGCGGCACTGCCGCGGCAGCCGGTAATGTCATCTCGTTCTTAGCCTAACCCATCGTGACTGGCAGGATGGCTGCCAGCCCCCGGTCGACAAATCGACCTTGCAATCGAGTTAGACTCGGCCATTATGCGATTGCTCGCCCTTGCTCTCCTGGCCGGCCTGCCTGCGCTGTCGAATGCTCAGGACGGCGCCGCTTTAGCCCCTGAACGCCTGAAAGACATACCTTCGCGTCTTCATGAGCTGGTCGCGCAGCAGACCATTCCAGGAGCCGTTGCGCTTGTCGCGCGCCACGGACGAATCGGCTTTCTGGAAGCCGCCGGCTGGCAGGATGTGGAAGGCCGCAAGCCCATGACGACCGGTTCGATCTTTCAGATCATGTCCATGACGAAGAACTTCACGGGGGTCGCCGCCATGATGCTGGTGGAAGAAGGAAAGCTCGAATTGCGGCGGCCGGTGGAGGATTATCTCCCGGAGTTCCGAGGTCAACTGGTGGAGGAAACGCTGCCCATCGCCGGCAAGGTAACGCATCCTCCGGCGCATCCCGTCACCGTCTGGCAGTTGATGTCCCACACGTCGGGGCTGCCATCGGACCCGGATGGCGAGCTGAAGGACAACCCTCGCACCTTACGAGTGCCGCTCGACGAGGCCGTGCGCTTCTACGGGCATTCGCACCTGGAATTCGAGCCGGGAACGCGCTGGCATTACAGTAATGAGGGCATCGCCACGCTGGGCCGCATCATCGAGGTGGTCTCCGGCGAGGACTATGTTCATTTCGTCAAGACGCGGCTTCTGGACCCCCTGGGAATGAAGAGCAGCTTCTTCTTTCCGCCGGAAGAGATGAAGAGCCGGATTGCCCTGGTCTACCGCCATTCGAACGGAAAGCTGGTTCGTTCGGGAGCGGAAATACTGGCGGGCGACCCGGCGCAGTACCGCGCCGGCGCCCGGTATCCGGCGCCGGAGTTCGGCCTCTACTCGACGGCCGCGGATCTGTTTCGGTTCTACCAGATGTTGCTCAATGGAGGCGAGCTGGACGGCCGCCGGTACCTCACACGGCAATCGATCGAGACCATGACGCGGGTGTTCACTCCTGACGTGACTCCGTCGGGCTGGCTCGGCGGTACGGGCTATGGCCTGACGTTTGAAATTGTCAACAAGCCCGAAGGCACTTTGCTGTTGCATTCGCCCGGAACGTTCGGTCACGGCGGCGCCTTCGGCACCGAGGGATGGATCGACCCCAAGAACGATTTGATCCGAATTCTCATGGTGCAGGTCTCCGATGGCACGGCGGGCCCCGCCCGGGCAGCAGTGATGCAAATCGGCGAAGCGGCCGTCGTACGTTAGGAGCCGTTTACCAGTTGGTGATCGACCCGTCCGGCCGCCGGTAGATCGGGATGGGAGCGGAACGTTCCGTGATCTCCGAGATCAGATCGGCTCCTTTGGGGTCGAACTCGACGCCGATACCAGGGGCGTCCCGGGGCCACAATTTGCCGTTTCGGAAATCCGGCCCCTGCGGCAGGTAGTCCGGCTTGGGGAGACTGCCGCACTCCATGAGAACGGGCCCGGAGAATGCGCCCAGCGCGTGCGTCAGCGCGGCCACGGAGATGGGACCCGTGGCGTGCGGGATCAAGCCCATATTGTAGGTCTCGCAAAGAGTGGCGATCTTCATGAACTCGGTGATGCCGCCGGCATTGGGAATCGTGATGCGCGAATAATCGATCAGACGCTGTGTGACCAGCTCATGGATGTCCCAGCGGTCGCCGAATTGCTCGCCCACAGCGATGGGCACCCTGGTGTGAGCCCGCAACTGCCTGTAGATTTCGGTGTTCTCCGAGCGCAGCGGATCTTCCACTTCATAGGGCGCAAAAGGCTCCAGCAAGGTGCAGAGCCGGATCGCATCGGGCAGGTCGAGGCGTGTGTGAACATCGGTCAGCCAGTCGCCGTCCTTGCCCAGTCCTTCGCGAATCTGCCTCGCCTTTTCGACCTCCTGGTCGATCGCCTGATGCGGACGGAACTCCCCGGTCGGAGTGCCGCCGCCGTGGGAGGACCACGGCATGTCGACCGCGGTGCGGTAAGCGCGGAATCCCGCCTCGATCGTCGCGCGCACACGCTCCTGCAGCGTGCCGGCGCTGGTCACCCCGGTCGAATAGCACTCGATATACTGGCGCGAGATGCCGCCGAGCAACTGGTAGAGCGGCACGCCGAGCGCCTTCCCCTTGATATCCCAGAGGGCAACGTCCAGCGCCCCCAGCGCGTGCAACTTTTCCCGGCCGGCGGGGTAAAACCAGCCGCGGTACAGGAACTGCCAGAGGTGGTCGGTGCGCGAAGGATCTTCGCCGATCAGCATGGCGGCGCACTGGTCCATCATGTCCTTCGATCCGCCCTCGCCGATCCCCGTAATGCCGGCGTCGGTCTCGATGGTGACGATGCGATTGCTCTGGTTGAAGGTCGGGTTCACGCGCCGCGGCTGGTAATAGCGGATGCGCTGGATCTTCATCCTGGGGACGGCGGCAGCGCTTGCCTCGAATGCAATGGCGGCCCCGCCCGCTGCTGCCAGCGGCGAGCCCATGAATTTTCGGCGGTTCATCGATCTCCTTCCGGTAAGCACTTCAGCGACGACGCTCCGGCCGCCGGCTGATCAGCGCTTGTCCAGCTTCCTGCCCGCGTCCAGGTGGTCGAAGTTCAGGATCGCGTTGAAGACCAGGAAGTAGCTGCCCTTGGTCTCGGCGCGCCAGAACGGGTTGTTGGCGAACAGAACCACGTGCCCCTGGCCGAACGGCGAATCGATTACGGCTGCGTGCTGCGCCAGTTCCGCGCCGTTGTCCAGCAATCCCGAGACCAGCAGCTCGTTGGCGTTGGCCCAGCGCAGCACCACGCGGGGGCGCTCGGCGGGCGGGATCACGTTGATCGGGTTGCGCAACTGTTCGTCGGTCAAAGGCAGCGCCTCCCAGTGCTCGGCATGCGGCTCCTCGGGAACGTCCACGAGAGAACGTCCCTGTGGAACATCCGGATCGTCGGCCGTGCCGCGGCCGGTGGGTCGCTGTTCCTGTTCCGGTCCGCCGCGGCGGCCCCCACCGCCTCCGCCCGCCATGTTCGAGAGGTTGAACACAGGCGGATTCGCCGCGAAGATCGCCAGGTTGTCGCGATAGCCGTAGACGATCGGGCTGGCCGCGTCGACCAGCTTGGATCGCAAGGCGGAACCCGTTACCTTCAGCCGTTGCGCGGTCCCGATCGAAACCCCGGGCGTAAACCCGAAAGTCACTGCGAAATGATCGGTGTCGTTCGCCGTGATCAGCAGGCCGCCCTGGCGGACAAACTCCTGCAGGTGATCGAGGCCCGTCCAGCCGAGGCCCGGACGCATGTCGTCGGTTTCGTCGATCTTTCCCAGGTTCGGCGTGAGCGCGGTCTTCTTCCAGGGCAGCGGATTGCCATACCTCGGCATCCCGCTGATGATCGTCTGCGGATTCCCGCGAACACCAGGCGCAAACACGATAACGTCGTACTTGGATCGCAGGTCCGCATCCTTCGAGACCGTCTGGGTGCTGATGTAGTCGTAGGGAATTTTCAGGCGGTCGAACTCGAGGCGCCACCAGCCTTCGGCCTGGGTGCTCAGCCACGTATGCATCAGCGCGATGCGCGCCGCGCGCAACGGATGTGTCTTGACGGCGGGCGCGGCAGCCACGGCATACGCGCGCACTCCCAGCTCGGCCCCGGCCTTGGCCAGCGCATCCGCCGCTACATTGCTAACGATGAACGATCCGCGGTTGAACTTGTGGCCGGCCGCTTCGAACGGTTCCTCGGCAGCCTCGAAGCGGGCATCGCGGAAGCGGTAGCGCAGGGTCATCAGGGCGCTGTCCGCATTGTGGTTGATGAGAAAGACGCCGCCCGCGCCCTCAACCCCGCCTGGGGCTTCGACCGGCCCATCCACGACGTTCATCCCGGCGTCGAGCACTTTGACGTCGGTCACGCGCGCCACGTCGACGTTGCCGAGCTCGCCGAAGGTCCACCCGGTGTCGTCGTAGATGCTCTTCTGGGGATCGTTGGGCGCCCAGTACTGGTAATCGAGCAGCGTGTCGGCGATGCGGCTGTAGGGCTGGTCCATACGGACCAGGTAGGTGCCGGCGGGGAAGGTGCGCGGAGCGGGTTTCGGCTTCTCGGCTGGCTTGGCCGCGCCGTCGGTCGCCGCTTCGTCGGTGGCTCCGCCGCGGCCTCCACGGCCTCCGCGCGGCGCCTTCTTGGGCGGCATCAGGACGGTGAACGGCTCCTTCGCGCGGGAAACTTCGCAGCCCTGCTCCTGCAGCATGCGCAGCAGGTCCGCCTGCGCACCCGGACGCGGATCGTCGCCTGGGAATACATAGGCGGCCGGTCCTTCGGCGCGCGCCTTCTCGATGGAGCGCTTGGATTTGAGATAGAAGTTGTGAAGGAACAGCTTGTTGTTCGAGGCGAAATAGGAGAGCGCCGTCAGCACGCCCGTCTCTTCGTAATTGTTGTTGTCGCGCTGCGACCATTTGGCTTTGGGCAGCGGCGGATTCTGTTTGAACCACGTGCGTGCGTATTCGTTCGGACGCAGCGTGCGCTCTTCCGTGTCCGCGCCGCCGTTGCCGAAAGTCTCATACAGCCGGCTGATGCCGTTGTGCGTGGCGGCGATGAACATCAGGTAGCTCGGGGACCAGGTGTCGAACGTGCCGTGGGTGAACACGCCCGGCATGCCGAATTTCGTCATCTCCGAAACGTTGTCCCATCCCAGCATGGCCCACTCATCGGCCAGGATCGGGTCGATCCACGCGTTATATGGACCATCCCCCACCGTGTTGTCGTAGAGATACGGCACCGATTCGTGCAGGTCGTGGAGCACCTGGGCCTTCCAGCCGACGAACGTCTTCAGCACGGTCTTGGTCAACTGCAGGGTCAACCCCATGGAGTCGCGGTTGTTGTCGTGCGCGACGTAGTGCCCCCAATAGATGAGGTTCGGCCACTCCTTGTTGGGGTTCTCGCGATGCCAGCGGTAGATATCCACCATGCGGTCACGCCCGTCCACTTCCACCACCGGGGTGATCAGGGTGATCACGTTCTCGCGGATGTGCCGGATGTAGGCGCTCTCGTCCACCGCCAGCCGGTAGGCCAGCTCCATCAGCGCGGTGGGCGCTCCGGTCTCGGGCGAGTGGATGGTGCCGGTGATGTAATACACCGGGGTGGAGGCGGCCACCAGCCGGTCGGCTTCGGCATCGTCCAGGTGGATCGTCCGGGGGTCGGCGAGCTTCGCCAGGCGAGCGCGATTCTCGTCGAGGTTGGCCAGAAGCTTCTCATCGGCCACGGCGACCGCGATCATCTCGCGCCCTTCTTCGCTCCTGCCGATGCTGAAGACCTTCACGCGCGGGCTGGCCTTCTCGAGCATCCGCATGTAACGGTAGACGTCTTCCGCGTAAGGCAGAATGCCCGGCGCTCCGGACACATCGCCCAGCACGGCCTTGGGTGTGGGCACGGTCTTCGACGCCGGCAGGTAGTCGGTCAGCGGGGAATTGAAGAAAGGCTCGGTGGTGTATTCGCGAATCTTCTGCGTGTACGCCTCGTCGATCGGCTGGGCGGCGTCGCGCTCCGGCTTCAAAAGAACCGTGACGGTGGGCTGTCCGAGCAGGGGAAGGGCGGCGAGTGCGGAAGCAAGGCACCAAAGGAGTTTCATTTCAGAGAATATAGCGCAATTTCGTGCTTAAAATAACCTTTCCATCAGGGAAGCCAGCACGTCGCGCGTGATCAAACCGGTGCGCATGGTCCGTAAATCGGAGAAGCGCCACCGCGCGGACCCGTCCTCCACGCAGTAGAAAAGCAGTTGCGTGCGAATCTCGAAGCGTTTCAGCATTTGCTGGTTATACGTGCGGATTTCGCCTTCGAGCACGTAAGGGATCAGGAATTTCTCGGTGGAAACCAGCTCGCGCGGCGCCTCGAACGCGATCTGCATCTCGCGTCCCTGCCAGGCGATCTGGAACAGGTTGGCGCCCGATTCGCGGAAGATCTCCGGAGCGTAGACGGGCGGAGAAAGTTCCAGCGAGGCCTGCGAAAGCCGGCCGTTGACACTCGCGACGAACTCCGTGCAAATCGCATGCAACTCGCCCGCGCCGCGACGCCGTAGCGCACTGGTGTCGGAGGCGTTCACGGTGAACTGCTCCGTCTTCTTCGCCGCATCGATCTGCCGTGCCAGCCTGGCAATCAGTTCGTCGTGAGGCATAGTAGGTGGTTGGCCTATTGTAAAGCGGCGCGGGGTCCATTTTCCAGCACGCGCTATGATGAGAAAATGACAACAGCCCTTCCACCTGTGGACCTGTCCGCCCAGGCGACGATGGACCTGGAGCGAGAGTACCTCCTGCAGAACTATGCCCGTTATCCGCTCGTTCTGGCGCGCGGCAAAGGCTGCTACCTGTATGACGTGGAGGGCCGCCGCTATCTCGATTTCATCAGCGGGATCGGAGTCAACGCGCTGGGGCACGCGCATCCGCGCATCGTCAAAGTGATTCGTGAGCAGGCGGCGCTGCTGATCCACAGCTCCAATCTCTACTATCACCAGTACCAGGCGCCGCTGGCCAAGCGCCTGGTGGAAATGAGCGGCCTCAAGCGCGTGTTCTTCGCCAACACCGGGACCGAAGCGGTGGAGGGCGCGCTGAAGATGGCGCACTCCCACGGGCGCGGCCTGCATCCGGATAAGATCGAGTTGATCTCTCTCGATAATTCCTTTCACGGGCGCACCATGGGCGCGCTGTCCGTCACCGGGCAGGAAAAGTACCGCCGCGATTTCGAGCCGCTCGTCCCCGGTGTGCAGTTCGTTCCGGCCAACGACATCGCCGCGCTCGAAGCGGCCTTCAGCGGCCGCACCGCCGGAATCATCCTCGAGATGATCCAGGGCGAAGGCGGGATCAATCCCCTCACGCACGAGTACGTGGCGAAGGCCCGCGAGCTCGCCGACCGGCACAACGCCTTGCTGATTGCCGACGAAACGCAGTGCGGCGTGGGCCGTCCCGGGACGTATTTCGCCTACCAGCGTTCGACGCCGGTGATCCTGCCGGATGTTGTGGTGGCCGCCAAGCCGGTGGCCTGCGGGTTGCCGCTCGGGTTCATCGTGGCCAACGAGAAGGCCGCGGCAGCCATTAAGCCGGGGATGCACGGAACCACCTTCGGCGGCGGCGCCCTGGCCTGCCGCGTGTCGCTCGAATTCCTGAACATCCTGGACGATCTGCTGCCCGCCATCGAGCGCGTCGGCGGTTACTTCCACGTGAGTTTGAACGAGCTGGCGCGGAAGCACCCCGTGATCAAAGAGGTACGCGGCTTCGGCCTGATGCTGGGCGCGGAACTGGCCGTGCCGGGCAAACAGATCGTGCTGGACGCCATGGCCGAAGGACTCCTCATCAACTGCACGCACGATACCGTGCTGCGCTTCCTGCCGCCCTACATCGTGACGGAAAAGGAAGTGGACCAGGTGGTGAAGATTCTCGGCAAGCTGCTGGGAAAGCTGAAGTAAGGCGCCCCCGAATCTTCCGCGTTATCCTCGGCATCAAATATCTTGAAGTCGAGGAACAAGATGAAGATTCTGGTATTTGCAGGCAGCACTCGCAAAGACTCTCTCAACCGGAAGCTGGCGCGCGCCGCGGCGGCGACGCTCGAGCGCAAGGGCCTGGAAGTCACCCTGGCCGATCTGCGCGATTACCCCATGCCGATGTACGACGGCGATCTCGAAGCAGCCGGAATGCCCGCCCCGGCGCGCGCTTTTCGAGAACTGCTGCGGGCCCACGACGTCTTCGTGATCGTCTCGCCCGAGTACAACGGCTCGTTCAGCGGCCTCCTGAAGAATGCCATCGACTGGGCATCGCGCGCCAACCCGGGCGAGCGGCCCGGCGCCGTCTTCCACGGCAAGCGCGCCGCCCTCCTGAGCGCGTCGCCGGGACCGGGGGGCGGCCGCCGCGGCCTCAAGCACACGCGCGAACTGCTCGAGATGCTGCGTGTCGAGGTCCTGCCGGTAAGCGTCTCGATCGCGTCGGCCGGAGAGGCTTTCGACGCCCGGGGCGCCCTGGTGCGCCCCGGGGACGCCGCGCAACTCGACCAGTTGGCAGGCGCCCTGCAACAAGCCGCCGCCATCGCTGCGTAGAATAGGGATTGTGTCCTCGCCCGCGGCCGGCCGCATCGCCTTCCGCTATCCCAACTTCCGCTTCTACATGACGGCGCGGTTTGTCGCCACGCTGTCCTCCGAAATGCAGGCTGTGGCGGTGGCGTGGCAGGTGTATGGGATCACGGGCCGCCCGCTCGATCTGGGCCTGGTGGGGCTGGCGCAGTTCCTTCCCGGCATCTTCCTCTTCCTGCTGGCGGGCCACACGGCCGACCGGCTGCCGCGCCGGCGCATCCTGGTCGGCTGCTACATGGGTTTCGCGCTCTGCTCCCTGCTTCTTCTGGGATTCACGCTGCACGGCATGCGCTCGGTCTATCCCATTTACGCGGTGCTGCTTGGGAACGGTGTGGTGCGGGCGTTCAACGGGCCGGCGGCGCAGGCGCTGCTGCCGCTGCTGGTCCCCGAGGAGCATTTTCCGAACGCCGTGGCGTGGGGCTCGTCGGTATTTCAGTTCGCCATGGTGATCGGCCCGATGGCGGGCGGCTTCCTCTATGGGGTGGCAGCGAGTCCGATCCCCGTGTATGCTCTGGCGGCCGTGGCCTATCTCACGGCGCTGGCGCTGATCGCGATGGTCCGGATCAAAGGAGCGGAGCGCCCCCGCGGAACCGCTTCATTTGGCGCTGTGCTCGAAGGACTTCGCTTCATCTGGGTCAACAAGCTGATGCTCGGCGCGATCAGCCTGGACCTGTTCGCCGTACTGCTGGGCGGCGCGGTGGCGCTGCTGCCGGTGTACGCAAGCCAGATTCTGAAGGTGGGTGCATATGGCCTGGGCGTGCTGCGCGCGGCGCCCGGCGCGGGAGCCGTGATCATGGCCATCGCGGTGGCGCACCGGCCGCTGCGCAGGCACGCCGGCGCAACCATGTTGTGGTGTGTAGCCGCCTTCGGAGTGTTCACCATCGTGTTCGGCCTGTCGCACACCATGCCCGTGGCCCTGGCCTCGCTGGTGCTGGTGGGCGCGAGCGATATGGTGAGCGTGATCGTGCGCCACACCATCGTGCAGCTCTGGACGCCGGACGCCATGCGCGGCCGCGTGAGCGCCGTCAACATGGTCTTCATCGGGGCGTCGAATGAAGTCGGCCAGTTCGAATCGGGCGTGACGGCGCAGTGGCTCGGCACCGTCCCGGCGGTAGTCGCCGGCGGCGTGGGAACGATCGTGATCGTTGCCCTGTGGGCCGCGATGTTCCCCGCCCTGCGCCAGGTGGATCAACTCTCGGGGCATCGAAAACTCTGACAACGGCCGCGGCGAATAGGCGGTTATCATAGAACTATATGAAGTTTTTCTGGTGCGCGGCCCTCACTGTGTCCGCAGTGTGCGCGCAGAGTTTTTCCGCCGGCCCCGCGCTGGATGCGGCCGTCCACCTCGCCATCGAACAGGGAAGGCTGCCCGGCGCGGTTCTGATTGTCGGCCACGACGGAAAGATTGTCTACCGTAAGGCCTACGGCGACCGGGCGATCGTTCCCAAGCCCGAGGCGATGACGGTCGATACGATCTTCGATTGCGCCTCGCTCACCAAGGTCGTCGCCACCACGCCCTCCCTGATGAAGCTGTTTGAAGAGGGCAAGTTCCGGTTGAACGACAAAGTGACCGAGTACATTCCGGAATTTCAGGGCGGCAAGAGCGACATCACCATCCGCAACCTGATGACGCACTTCTCCGGTTTGCAGCCGGATGTACCCCTCGATACGCCGTGGACCGGATACGGGCACGGCATCGAACTGGCCGACACCGATCCGCCCGCCGGACCCCCGGGCGCGCGGTTTGTCTATAGCGACATCAATTTCATCCTGCTGGGCGAGATCGTTCACCGCCTGAGCGGCGAGATGCTCTCGGATTACGCCCGCCAGAACATATTCCAGCCCCTGGGCATGAAGGATACGATGTTCCTGCCGCCGGCATCGCTGGTTCCGCGCATCGCGCCCACCGAACAGTTGGGCAGGAACGTGCCGCCCCTGCGCGGCGTGGTGCACGACCCCACCGCTCGCAACATGGGAGGCGTGGCCGGCCACGCGGGAATGTTTTCGACCGCCGACGACCTGGCGCGCTTCGCCCAGATGATGCTGAACGGCGGAGAACTGGACGGCGTGCGGGTCATCAGCCCGATGACCATCGAGAAGTTCACCGAGCCGCAGAGCCCGCCCAACCAGTCGATCCTGCGCGGCCTGGGCTGGGATATCGACTCGCCGCTCTCCGGGAATCGCGGCGACCTGTTCCCGATCGGTTCCTACGGCCACACCGGGTTTACCGGCACATCGATCTGGATCGACCCCTTGAGCAAGACGTACGTCATCCTGATGGCAAACAGCGTGCATCCCCACCGGCGGCCGGCCATCACCCCGCTGCGCGGCGAAGTGGCCACCATCGTCGCCGCCGCGCTCGGCATGCATACCCAGGGCGTCACGCTCACCGGCTATAACGAGACATTGAGCGGCCCGGGCGCACGCCGCGAAGTGGCGCGCACCGGCGCGACCAAGACCGGACTCGACGTGCTCGAAGATCAGAAGTTTGCGCCCTTCCAGGGCAAGCGCATCGGGCTTATCACTAACCACACGGGCCTCGACCGCGAGGGCCGGCGCAACGTCGATGTCATGCGGCAGGCCGGCGTGCAGATCGCCGCGCTGTTCTCGCCCGAGCACGGCTTCGCCGGCAAGGAAGACCGGCCGGGAATCCAGGATGCCGTAGACCCCGCCACCGATCTTCGTATCTACAGCCTCTATGGGGCGACCGAGCGCCCCACGCCCGAGATGCTGCGCGGCATCGACGCCCTGGTGTTCGACATTCAGGATATCGGCGCGCGCTTCTATACCTACGAAACCACCATGGCGTACGCGATGGAGGCCGCGGCCAAGGCCGGCATTCCGTTCTACGTGCTCGACCGGCCCAACCCCCTCACCGGGGTTCACGTGGAAGGGCCGCTGCTCGATGCGGCCAATGAATCGTTCGTCGGCTACTTCGCGGGCCTGCCCGTAAGGCACGGGATGACCATGGGCGAACTGGCGAAACTGTTCAACGGCGAGCGCCACATCGGGGCCGCGCTCACCGTGATCCCGATGGAGGACTGGCAGCGCGGCGACTGGTACGATTCCACGAACCTGCCGTGGATCAACCCGTCCCCGAACATGCGCAGCCTGGCGGCGGGGACGCTTTACCCGGGCCTGTGCCTGCTGGAATCGTCCAGGAATCTCTCCATGGGCCGCGGAACCGACGCGCCGTTCGAGCAGATCGGCGCGGATTTCATCGGCGGGCGCGAACTTGCCGCATACCTCGACAAGCGGCTGATTCCGGGAGTCCGCGTCTACCCCACGAGTTTCACGCCCAGCGAATCGAACTTCAAAGGAGTCCGCATCGAGGGCGTGCGTTTCGTGATTACCAATCGCGAACTGCTGGATTCCACCCGGCTGGGCCTGGAAGTGGCGGCGGCGCTCGAGAAGCTGTACCCCGGGAAGATCGACTTCGCGGCAAGCAAACGGCTCATCGGCAGCGACGACGTGATCCAACGCCTGAAGGCAGGCGAAGACCCGCGCCAGATCATGCAGAGCTTCGAGGATCCGCTGGAGGCTTTCCTGAAAGTTCGCGACCGGTACCTGATCTACCGGTAATTAGCCGCCGGGGGAGTCGCCGTCCCCGGTTCCGGCCAGGTCTTCGATTTTGGTTCCGAAGCGATCGGTGCGCTGCGGGACGGTGCCCCGCATATCCACTTGGTCCTCGGTGGCGCCGATACCCGAGAGCTTTCGGGCGGGCATAGGGGTCGTGTCGTCGGGCTGCCGTGCTGGTGCCATGGCTGCCTCCAGTCCGGTTTGAGTATGGGGCGAAACCGAGCCGAAGTCAACCGGCTCCGGAGCGCAAGATCGCGCACCCGTTTTGACGATTGCACGTTCGGCGTATGCTGGAAGAGGGGTGCCGAATGTGCCGCTGGTTTCCTGTTTCCGTTCTGCTGCCGCTCTTGGGCGTGGTTGCCTGCGGGGCCGCGAGGGGGCCTATTCCGCCACCGGCCGTTGACGTCCCGCTCGCCGGAACGGCCGGCAAACAGACCGCGGTCTTCGCGGGAGGCTGTTTCTGGGGCGTTCAGGCGGTGTTCGAACGCGTCAAGGGTGTCATCGCGACTGCGGCCGGATACTCAGGAGGTTCCAAGTCTTCGGCGACTTACGATCAGGTGATCACTGAAACGACGGGCCACGCCGAATCCGTTGAGGTGGTTTACGACCCTTCGCGGATTACCTACGGTCAGCTCCTTCGCGTCTATTTCTCGGTAGCGCACGATCCGACACAGCTCAACCGGCAGGGCCCTGATGTGGGCACGTCCTACCGGTCTGCCATCTTTTATACGGACGAGACACAAAGGCGCATCGCTGCCGCTTACATCGCGCAGCTCGACGCAGCAAAAGTATTTCCCAGGCCCATTGTCACCGAACTCACGCCGCTCAAAGCGTTTTACCGGGCGGAAGAGTATCATCAGGACTACGCGCTGAAAAATCCCGACAACCCTTACATCGAAGTGTGCGACCGCCCCAAGATTAACGCCCTCAAGCGAGAGTTCCCGGATCTGTTTGTCGATTACAAAGGCAAACATTAGGAGGCTGTGGCGCCGTTCCTCTTAACGGGCCTGCGCTTGGGCAGCATCCAGCGATCGAGCCCCGAACGCCGATCAACCGTTCATCAGTTTGCGCAGGTACTCCAGGTTGCGGCGCGTGTCGGCTTCGACGTCGCCCGAGGGCGACGTAGTTTCCAGGTTGGCGAAACCTTCGAAACCGATGTCGCCGATCGCCTGGAGGACCTCCGGAACATTCACCTTGCCTTCACCGAGGTAGCCTTTATCCTTGATGTGAAACATGCAGATGCGGTCGCGGCCGAGCGCGCGGATCTCTGCCGGCACGTCGTAGCCGTTGTATGTCGAATTGCCGACGTCATACCAGACCTTGAAGGCCTTCGACTTCACCTGGTCAAGCGCGTAGCGGTTGTCCGCCCCCGAACTGGTGTTTTCAAATCCGAGAATCACGCCGGCGCGCTCGGCCTCCGGTGCGAGCTCCTTTAGCACGCCGATCGTGCGGTCGAGTTCGGGCCGCTGTAGCACCTGGCATTTCCCGAAGAAGACCAGCATGAGGACCGGAGCGTTCAGCCGCCTGGTGATATCGATTCCCTTCCGGACCCACATCGGCGCCTTCGGATTGTCCTTGAGGCAGTCGACGTGAAGCATGTCGAGGTACGTGGAGTCGAGCGGCACGCCGTGCTCCCGGGAAGCCGCGCGCCAGGCCGCCTGCGCCGAGCTGTCCTCCAAGGGCAGGGTCTCGCCGTCCGTGGACCGTCCGAGCGTCACCTGCACCCCCATGAGCCCGAGTTTCTTCGCCAGCCCGACCGCCTCGGGCTTGCCGGCCATATGAAAGACGGTGTCCATCACCCCGATCTTGAGACCCGGCGGTTTCGCCGCCAGCAGCGCTCCGCCGGTTCCAGCCACGGCGGTCCGTACAAACGCACGCCTCGATATCATGTCCCCTCCCGCCGCCATTCTATCGCGGGCTGCCGCTGGATTCCCGGGCCGCCAGTATGCCATCCTGAACGGTTCATGGATATCATCACGGGCAACGTCGGATGGATCGAGGTGATCTGCGGCCCCATGTTTTCGGGGAAGAGCGAAGAGCTGATCAGGCGCCTGCGCAGGGCCATGATCGCACGCAAGCGGGTGGAGGTGTTCAAACCCGTGATCGACGACCGTTACTCGGCCGATGAGATCGTCTCCCACGGCGACCTCCGTATGCTCTCCCAGGTGGTCGCCCATGCCGGCGAGATCACCGAGCGCATCGACTGGCGCTCGGAAGTGGTCGGGATCGACGAAGCGAACTTCATGGGACCGCAGCTCGTCGAGGTGGCGCAGCGGCTGGCCGACAGCGGCAAACAAGTGATCATCGCGGGCCTGGACACCGACTACCTGGGCCGTCCGTTCACCCCCATCCCCGACCTGCTGGCGCACGCCGAATCGATCACCAAGACGCTCGCGATCTGCGTGCGCTGCGGGAATCCGGCCAAGCACACGCAGAGGCTGCGCGGATCGGACGACCTGATCGTCGTGGGCGCCGCCGACATGTACGAAGCCCGCTGCCGGCGCTGCTTCGAGCCGGGGATTCCCAAGCAAACCGAACTGGAGTTCGTGAAAGCCCGGCGGCAGGAGAAATAACGGCGGCTACATCCGCTACCGGCAACTGCCATTGTGGGCGTCCGGCATTGCCAGAAATGTGATGCTTGCCGGTGCGAAGGTAACGCGTCCGGACTTTGCCGGCACGCCCGCCAGCGGCGGCAATTCGTCGTTGGCGCCTAACCTGAGTTCGCTTCCGTTCAGATCGACCCGCTTGTCTTCCAGATTCCGGGCGCTCAGTGTATAGCGGTCCGACGCTATCGGAACTTCGAGCGATTCCGATGCGGTCCGGCTGGTGTTGATGGCCAGCAGCGCTACGCCCCCGGCGTGACCGCGCAAACAGTGAGCATAAAGATGCACTCCCGGCGGGGACGCCGGGCCGGGATTGAGCACCGTCCGTCCCATGAATCTGCGCCACAGCAGAGCCGCCCAGTAATTGGGCCGCGGGGTCAGCGTATTCTCGTCCAGCAAACCGTAATCGCTGGAGGCCAGCGTGTTATGGGCGACCACCTGGACGCCGCTTCTGGCCAAACGTCCGAGCTGGTCGAGATAGCGGAAGCTATCGAGAAACGTCGAGCCCCAGGGGTTGCCGCCGCAAGCTGCGTCGGCGGTTTCGGTGAGCCAGAGCGGTTTGCCGGGAGCGAATCGGTCGCGAAGGCCGGCGTAGAATGCCTCGACGCGTCCGGTGCGCGCCAGCCAGTCTTCCGAGAGCGCGTCCTCAGGGGTTGTGCCCGCTCCCGGAGCCATCGCGGCGCACCGTTTCGAAAGGGCGCCATAGAAATGGTAGGAGAAGGCATCGAACGCCGGGCCCGCGGCAGCCAGCAGATCCTCGGTCTTGAGCTGGCCGCTCGCCAAGCCCGCCGGCACCAGCGAGGCTCCTTCGCCTACCGAACCAGGGCCGAGAATCATCATCCGCGGAGCAGCCTTCCTCACGAACGGCTGGAAGACGGCGATATCGCGCGCATAGGCCGCGGCGTCGTAGCCTTTTGGCGCGCCGCCCATTTGCGCAAACGTGGGTTCGTTCATGTACTCGGCGGCCGCGATGCTGCCGCCTATGGATTTGGTATACGCGAGAAACCGGCGCGCCTGCACCGGCGTCCAGACGCCCGCGGCATCGCGGGTCCCCGCGCTGATGGCAAAGGAAGTGATGATGCGGGCGTCGACCGCGCGCGAAAAATCCACCACACCCTTCCACTGGCGGCGGGTCAGCACTCCGTTGAAGCCCGTGGGCGGATGGGACGGGGCTGCATCCTCCGAATCCTGAAAGTACGTGGTATTGGCCCAGGTGCCGCTGACCCGGACATACGCGGGTCCGAGCGCGGCGGCCAATTTGCGCAGCCGGGGGTTGCTGAGATCGATCGGCGGCCGTTGTTGATACAGTGCCGGATCCATCCCCGCCGGGCCGGCCGGCGGCTGCCCTTGCAGAAGAGCGTCGACCTCCTTGCCATAGGGCTTCCAGAATCTGCCGCCGGTGACCTCGACCATCTCGATGTTGAACGATTGATATCGCTCATCGACCGTGCCGGTGCGGGCCATACTGGCCGGTGCGATGGAAGCAGGCGATGCGCCGCTCGGAGACTGCGGGTAGGCAGCGCCGGCGAAGCCCGCCAGCAGTACTCCTGCACAAAGCCCAAGGTGTCGATTCGTGTTCATCTCCGGTGTCCGTTGCGTGTCGGGAAAATGATAACACCGCTCCGGCCCGCCGACAGCCGCGAGAGCGCCCTGCGCGCGACCTTCCGGCGGCGGCCGCGACATCCGGCGGTTCGTCAAGACCGGGCACCGGGACCAGCAGGCGATTCCCGCCCCTTCGCGCACCAGCCCGTGCCGCTACGCTACTTCGTCTGCAACACCATGACGGAGGCAATCTCGCCGGGAGCCGTGGCGGGCAGCTGCACGGTGACCGTATCGCCCTGCTGGTGCAGTTTGAGCGATTTGTGCGAGGCGTCCGCCAGCAGGTATGCCTTGGTCACCTTGCCCTGCACCTTGGAAAGCTGGAACGGCCCCTCCGGCCACTTAAAGAAATGGATGTACAGCTTGCCGGGCTTGGTGGTGCAGCGCCAGTCGGTGGCGGCAATCCATGCGGGATTGCCGCGCTTGTCCCGGCGGGTGGGGTCGGGTTTGCCGAGTTCGACGCCGAAAGGAGTGGGGCCCGCGCCGTAGATGGCCTCGCCGTTCACCTTCAGCCAGCGGCCTACCGCGCGCAGGTTGTCCTGGCTGGGCTGCGGGATGACGCCTTCCGAGGTCGGCCCGACGTTCAGCAGATAGTTCCCGCCCTTGCTCACGATGTCCACCAGTTTGAAGGTGAGGTCCGCGGGGCTCTTCCAGTCGTTGTCGTCCTTCTTGTATCCCCAGGTATGGTTGAGCGTGGCCGGGACCTCCCAGTCGCCCTCGACCACCTGGTTCGGGATGGCGTTGTCGCCCATCGAGCGGTAGTCGCCCGCCGTGCCGAGGCGGCCGTCGATCAGCGTGGCCGGTTGCAGGGAGTGGACGATGTCGATGAAGCGCTGGCCGCGCTCGCCGGTCATCATGCGCGGCGTGTCGAACCAGATCAGGCAGATCGGCCCGTAATTGGTCAGTAACTCTTTCACCTGCGGCTCGGCCTTGCCGCGGAGGTACTGGTCGAAATCCTTCTTATCGTCCGGACCGAAATCCCAGGTGTTGCCGGCGCCGTTCGGTTCGTGCCAGTCCTGTGCTTGCGAGTAGTAGAAGCCGAAGCGGATGCCGTGCCGCTTGCAGGCTTCCGCCAGTTCCTTTAGCGGGTCGCGGTGGAAGGGCGTGGCGTCGAAGATGTTGTACTTGCTGACCGCCGAGTGATACATGGCGAAGCCGTCGTGATGCTTGCTGGTGATCACGATGTACTTCATGCCGGCGTCCTGCGCCATCTGCACCCAGGCCTCGGCGTTGAATTTCACGGGGTCGAACTGGCCGGCCAGTTGCTCGTACTCCCCAACCGGGATCCTGGCGCGGTTCATGATCCACTCGCCGATGCCCGCAATCGGCTGTCCCTTCCATTCCCCGGCCGGTATAGAGTAGAGCCCCCAGTGAATGAAGAGCCCGAACTTGGCTTCCCGGAACCACTTCATCCTCTCGTCCTGGGTCTTGGCTGCGGGCTGCGCGAACGCGGCCGAAGCGGCAAGCAGCAGGGCGGCCGTTATCGCTATAACGTGGGAAAATCGGCGCGGCATCGGGGTGTCCTCCTTCGAACCATCTATTGGCGCACAAATCGGAGCGGGGGTCAAATTGGCTATTGTGGGGCTGGAGGCAGGGTTTACGATTGTAAAAGCAGCATGAGGAAGTTCCTGTACAGCCGGTGGTTTTTCCTGTTCCTGGCGGTGTCGTGCGCAGTCGATTTGCTTTCGGATCTGGCCGAGGACCTTTGGAAGTGGTCCTTTCTCAACCACGTGGCCTTGGTCATGGACGCGATCATACTGATCATGGCAGCCTGGATGTTCGTAGACCTGCAAAGACGAAGGCCAAGGGATGGCGGTAATTCTCGTCGCTGACGATGAAGCGATGATTCGAGACTTCGTATCCACGGTGCTGCAGGCGGACGGGCACCAGGTGATGACGGCTGTCAACGGCCTGGAGGCAGTGGCGCTGTTCCGCTCCTACCGCGACCGCATCTCTCTCGTGATTACCGATATTCGGATGCCGGTGATGGACGGAAACCAGGTGGTGAAGCTGGTTCGCGAAGCGCGGCGCGACGCGAGAATCGTCTGTATGACTGGTTTCGCCGAGACGATCCCCGAAGACGTGCAGATCCTCGCCAAGCCTTTCCTTCCGGGCGCGCTTCGGGAATGCGTCGATCAGGCCCTGGCCGCGAAGTGATCATTCCGCGCGCAGCCGCAGCCCGCCGCGATAGAGCAGGAACACCCCGATCATACTAATGAGATGGTAGAGAACGTTCCGGTCGAGCGGACCCCCAGCATCCACGCCCGCCGCCTGAATCCCCGAGGCGGCAAACAGGGTCAGGATCCCCGCCGCCATCCATCCCGAGCCTCCGCCATGCTTCCGCCCGGCGACGCTCAAGACGAGCAGCAGCAGCATGACGGGAGCGTAGTTCAGGATCACCACGAGAAAGCTGCCTGCCGCCAGCGCGGTTGCGGCGGCGACTGCGAACTGCGCCAGCGCCACCGGTAATGCGATGCGCCGCACCCGTGGCGGAAAGAACTGTTGCGCGGTCGCCATGAGCAGACAGAACGTGACTCCCCCGAGCACGATCCAATCGGCGTGTTGGATCGCGTACCGCGGCAGTCCGGCCGGCTCGAAGAGGCCGTGGTCGACGCCCCCCAGCAGCGCCGCCACGCCGAGCAGGATCAGAAAACCCGAGAAATACCAGGAGGCGGAGAAGCGCGCCTTCGGCCGCGCGCTCATCCTGCCGGCCAGGAAGAGAGCTTCGCCTGCCAGCAGAAAGTCGGTGATGGCGGTGAGGGCGAGGGCCGTCACAGGGCTATTTTAGCCGCGGTCGAGCCGCCACGCCGGCGATCAACCTTGCTCGAGATCGCTGCAGGCGATGCCGGGCGCATCGAGATCGGCGGCTTCCCGCGATCCCGTCTCGAATTCCAGGCCATCCGGACCGCTCGCGGTGCCATGCCACTTCGTGAAGGATTCCTTCACGATCCGGAAAATCGAGCCCCGGTTCTGGGCAATGACTTTGAGCCAGCCCCAGGTTCCCTTCGGCGGGAAATAGATCCCGCGGAAGAAGATCCGGGCGATCAGGTGGCTGATCTTGTAGGGTACGGGCTCGTCCGCAATTGATTCGATCGCGCGCGCCGTCGCCGCCGCACTGTAAGAGTCCAGCCACGCCTGGCGGACTTCCGCCTGCACTTCGGGGATGCTCATCTTCAGCGGCGTGTGCGCCATCTGGAACGGTGCGAACTCGAGCCAGTGTTTGGGCCGCGTCAGGCGCCCCTCCTTTTCCAGGCGTTCGTAGAGGGGAGTCGCCGGGAACGGGGTGATTTGGCCGAAGACCGGCAGCCCCGGGGGCCAGGTCCGAATCTCGTTCAGTGTCCGTCCCGCCACGCCGGTAGTGTCGTTATCGAGTCCGAAGATGAATGAAGTGATGGCGTAGACGTGCCGTTTTGCGAGCCGCTCCAGCACGGCCGCATATTCGCCGGGCTTGTTGAAGCTCTTGTTTACGCGGGCGAGATTGGCCGGGTCGAGCGACTCCATCCCGATGAAGATCCACTTGCCGCCCGAATCGGCGATCAGGTCGACCAGTTCCTCGTCGCGCAGCAGATTCGCGCTGATCTGGGCGACCCAGGAGAGCTGAGCGCCCGCGGCGATGATGTCGCGCAGCAGCGACTTCGTGCGCTTCACATTGATCGCGAAGTTGTCGTCCACGAAGAAAACGGCGATCTTCCCGCGCGTGCGCTCCGCGCGGGCCTTCAATCGCAGCATCTCCGCGACAATGCTGTGGTTCGAGCGGAAGCGAATCGAATCGCCGAAGAACCCGGTCACGGTGCAGAACTCGCAGCCGTAAGGGCACCCCCGGCCGGACTCGATCGGAATGATGTGAAACGTCTCCCAGTCCCACTGGAACCGCCGCATCATCGTCCGAACCGCGCCGGGGACCCGGTTGAACTGCTCGATATCGATCGACTCCCACGGGATGTTCGGGTAGTCTTGCAGGCTCGGTTTGCGCTCCTGCCCGAACGCATCGACCGGCGCATAGATCTCCTTCAGCGCGCCCCGCGCCGCGTCCTCGACAATGCGCGGCCACGTTTCATCGGCCTCACCCAGAGCGATGGCATCGGCATGGCGGGGGCCCCCGTCACGGCCAAGTGCTTCGTTGGGAGTCTCGGTCACGTGAGGTCCGCCCATCACGACCCGAACGCCGGCGGCCCGGATTGCATCGGCGACGCGATAAGCTTTCGCGATCATCCGCGTCATCGCGCCGATTCCTACCAGGTCGATCTGGTTTTCGACGACATAGCGGACCAGTTCCGCATCGCTCATGGGCTGGGTATTCCCGTCGATCAGGCGCACGTTGTGATTCGGCGGCGTGAGCGACTGCAGCAGGAACATCCACAGGTGCGGCATGAAATTTCGGGTCACACCGTTGTCGGGACAGTAGAGGAGGATCCGCAACGAGGCGTGATCCGCCGCCGGCTCGGCCGGTCTCGGGCTCGAGTCTGGCGCCATCAGGGGCGCGCGCTTCCAATTCCGAATTCAAGTTGTTCATCGATAAGCCGGGGATGCTAACGATAGGGGGGCACGTCGCCGGATCTTCGTCTGGCCGCCATGCTGGCCTTCAACGCGGTTCGCGCCCGGTCTTGAGCCAGGACATAGGAGCGCGCCGATCCCTGGTCACCGTGATCGGTGGACCAGTAATAATCTTCAAAACGATCTTTATCGTAGACAGTGTACTGCGCCTGGTTTCCAGCGGGATCGATGTATGTGAAAGACTGGCTCACGATCGGCTCTTGGACTGGCTACCTGGCCTAAAGCCTGTGATGGAGGGTGCGAACTGAATTGCGGCGATTACTCTTGCCAGAATCGGGGCCTCCCCCTATCACTTGCGATGCGGTTGGGTAGGATCATGGTAATTTCGCCACTACCTGCCGGAATAGTGCGACTCCCAAGCCCTTCGTACGGTTCCCTACGCTCGGAGGCCAGCCCGAAGTATAACAGCTCCCGGCTCAAAAGTCTGGTAATGTTGGAAATGACCTGGGCTGCAAAGGGCTCCGCGCCGTAGGAGGTGTCTCGATGCAACGGTTCATGGCTCAACTCAGCAGCCCGGTCGATAAGACCGAGTTTGAAAGATCCTGGCACAGCAATCCTGCTCTCGGCGGCGAACCAAAAGTCGAATTCGTCTTCGTCGGACAAACCGTTTCGGCTGTCGTGCATTCCGATTCAGCGGCCCAATGGCCTTCGACCCATTTCCACGAAGCCTTCAGCGCCGCCGTCCGCCGGCTGGACCGCGCCTGCAACATCCGCTGGCTCTGAGGTCTCCGTACTCCTGGTTCTTGACAAGAGCCTCCGAGTACCCTAGATTAGGGAACGACTGAGCACTCCCGCCCAATCTGCAGTTGGTCTGAACTAAGTCAGGCCATCTGAGTTTGCCTTCTTAGCAAGCCACGTCGCCACACAATGCCTTTTGAAAATCACGGGAACCGGTCTTTTACGTGGATCTCGGTCGATAAGAATGCCCCGGCTGCGTCGGGTATCTACGGCCTTTCGAATTCGCGCCAGTGGATTTATGTCGGGGTGACCGCCAATATCCAGGCCGAACTCCAGAAGCACTTGCAGTCCCCGAATGCGTTTCTTCGGGCGCATGCCCCCTCGGGCTTCACATTCGAGCTTTGCCCCGCGGAGCGCCGCGTCGAACGGCAGAATCAGCTCGTCTTCGAACTGGAGCCCATCGGAAACAGAATGGTTGGACCACTCTCGATGTGGCCTTCGCCCGCCGGGCAGGCTTAAGTAAGCCGCGGGGGGCCCGGACTGCCCCCGGCTACCTTCAAACTGCCCGTCTGCTAATAGCGCCTGCGGCCGAACCCGCCGCCGCCGCCGCCCGATCGCTCGGTCTTGGGGCGGGCTTCATTGACGGTAAGCGCTCTCCCGTCGAACTCCACGCCGTTCAATGCCGCGATCGCCTTCTCGCCTTCGCCATCGTTGTTCATCTCGACGAATCCGAAACCGCGCGGCTGCCCTGTATCCCGATCGGTGACGATGTTGACGCGCCCCACAGTGCCGTGAGTTTCAAACAGGGAGCGGACGGAATCTTCCGTTGCTCCGAAACTGAGATTTCCTACATAGATATTCTTCATGTTCGTCAGGTCCTCTTCTGATTTGAAGGCGGCTAATTGGAAAGGAAACGAGTTTAGCAGAACCTGCTAGACCGGTCGGCCTTGAATCGGCGGGAGCATCAAATCGAGCATGTAGTGTACCACGAACCCCGGTCTGCTACAATATGAATAACTAGTTGCCCGCCAATAGGTTTGCTCCGGCGCCGAGGAGGCCCGGAAGAAGAATCGCCCGACACGAAAATAGGTGCGTACTGATGCTATACGACAGCACAAAAATTCTATTACGCGGCATGTTGTTGTCCCTCGAGAGCGCGGGGAAGATCGGATGGGAAGATCAGGTGGAATTGGCCGGCGAGTGTTCGTACGAGGTGCACCAGATGGCCCGTCCCCTGTATCAGGGCTATCGGACGGATCCGGTGAATAAGAGGGCGGAACTCGTCTTGGTTTCCGAAAGGGCCGCCCGGGCCATACCGCACGTGAAGTCGATGGTGCGGGCGATCCGGCGCAAGGATCAACCGGCGGCGGTGGAAAGTGTTCGGGCCGCTCTTGCCGAAATGTGACGCCGCCTCGATCGTCTACGGTTATTGGCGGTGCGCCTCGATTGCCGGTTGCGGCGGGGCGAGCACAGACTTCGTCGTGACGAGTTGCTCCCGATGAAACCGGAACTCCAGCATCGCATCGGCCGTCTCATCCTCCGTCCAGAAACATTCGATCGGACCAAATACTGATCTCAGCTCCTGCGGCGTGCAGGTGGGCAGATACACCCGCAGGACCCGCGGGTCATAATAACGGAAGACCAGGCGCTGGTTGCCGGGATCCTTCACCACGAGGAACCCCCGCAGATGGCGCCGCAACCGGTCCATGCCGGTATCGGCCTTGAGAAACACCCCCCAACTATTACCCCACGCTTCCCTCAGGAAGCGGCGCGTGTCCCGGTAATCGTAGTCCAGTTGAACCAGGTAGGGCGCTACGACTTCCAGGGCGGGGTGAAGCGGCCCGCTGTAGAGACAGGAATACTCGAGATGGCACTCCAGGAGCATGGAATAGACGCGAAGGTCGCGCGCTCCGTCGACGATCATCCATATGTCGCGCCGGAAGCCTTCGGGCCAGAGGCGCTGCTCGATCGCCGCTACGTTTGGGGAGGTCATGACTGAATTATCAGGCGGCGACCGCCGCCCTTAAGCCCTGCTTCATTCCGGACAGAACGGCGCTCCTGAATTCGCCGCCGCCGCCAACACCGCAGCCTGCGCCCGGTAATCGACGTCCGGGGAGAACGTTGCCGGGTCATTCTGCTCGGAGGGCGCGGGCGGAGCCGTCGGCGGCCTCCTCTTCGGCAGCGGAAAAGGGACGAAGGTCTGGGTCTCCGGCACGGCCGGAGCGGAACCCTGAGCGATCTTTCGCTCCTGAACGCAGACCACCAGGCGGCGCGACCGCACCAGGCATGCCGCCTCCATCAGCACTTCGTCATCGCTTAAGCGGCCGTCTGCGGAAGGAGGGTAGCGATCCACCAGCATTCGCATCGCGAAGATGAAATCGCCGCGCCGGAAGTGAAGGCGCTTCAACCAGCCCAGCGCTTCTTCGCCGGATGGGAAGTCGAGCACGGTCCCGGTTCCCCGGGGCTCGTGCGGCCAGTAGAATTCATAAGTCCGAAGGCCGTCTTCGAAGATCACGATCACTCTCTAGTGAAGCGATACTATCGGACTCGAGCCGGAATCGCAACCGCGCCGGCCGTTATCACAGGCACTCCCCCCATTTGCGGGCGTGTCGAACATTCCCACAAAAGAGTCAAAGATGTCTGAATATACCTCAAATCTTTCGAGCTATACTGTTATTTCAGAGGGATGCCCAGTATGCGAAAGTACGGCAAGTTCGCCGCGTTAATCGTAGTTGTCATCGGGACGCTCGTTTGGCTGGCCACCGCCGGCATGAAGGAGACCCAGACCTATTACAAGACGATCACCGAGGTGAACCAGATGGGAGCCAAAGCCTACACCGCGCGTCTTCGCGTGGCTGGCGATGTCGAGGCCGGCTCCATCCAGCACGTCGGCAACCAGGTGCAGTTTGTCCTGGTACAAGACAAAACCAAGCTCAAAGTCGCCTATACCGGCACCGACCCCCTCCCGGATACTTTCAAAGACGGCGCCCAGGCACTGGCCGACGGAAAACTGGGAAGAGACGGCGTGTTCCAGGCGTCCAAGATTCAGGCGAAATGTGCTTCGAAGTATGAGGCCAAGCCGGGGCAGTTGCAAACCGGCCAGACGCCACCCAATATCAATAGCGGCAAGAGCACGATCTAGAGGGGGGTTATGGAAAATCTGGGCTCGCTGGCCATCCTGCTGGCCTTCTGTGTGGCAATTTACGCCACCTTCGCTTGTGTGGTCGGCCGGGTTAAACACAAGCCTTTTCTGACGGTTAGCGGTGAGCGTGCAGTCTACTCCATCTGGGTGCTGATCACCCTGGCTTCGGCCATCCTGGTCCACGCGCTCATGACCGGCGATTTCCGCTTCTCCTACGTGGCGGAACACAGCAACCGCACCATGCCGATCCTTTACAAGTTCGCGGCGTGGTGGGGCGGGCAGGAAGGCTCCCTGCTGTTCTGGAGCTGGCTGCTTTCGACCTACGCGGCGGTCGTGGTCTTTACCAACCGGCGGCGCCACCGGGATTTCATGCCGTGGGTCATCGCCATCCTCACCACGATTCAAGCCTTCTTCCTTCTGCTGAATAATTTCATCGCCAACCCGTTCCAGATGCTGGCCACCGACAAGCTGATCATCGCGGTGCCGGACGGCAACGGTCTCAGCCCTCTGCTGCAATACCCGGCGATGGCCATCCACCCTCCGATGCTGTACCTCGGGTACGTCGGATTCGCAGTGCCCTTCGCCTTCGCCATCGGCTCGCTCATCACCCGGCAGCCGGGCGAGGGCTGGATCCACACCACCCGCCGATGGACGCTGGTAACGTGGCTGTTCCAGAGCACCGGCATCATGCTGGGCGCGGCGTGGGCCTACCACGTGCTCGGCTGGGGCGGCTACTGGGCCTGGGATCCGGTGGAAAACGCTTCGCTCCTCCCCTGGCTGAGCGGAACGGCCTTCCTTCACTCGGTGATGATGCAGGAAAAGAAGGGCATGATGAAGGTCTGGAACATCGTCCTTGTCTCCTGCACCTTCTTCCTTTGCATCCTGGGAACGTTTCTCACGCGCTCGGGCGTAGTGCAATCGGTGCACGCGTTCGCCCGCTCGGAGATCGGCAAGTACTTCGTGACCTTCCTGGCGATCGGCATCGCCGCCACCGTGTGGCTGATTCTCGACCGGCTCGAATACCTGAAGAGCGAATCGCAGCTCGAATCCGTCATCTCGCGCGAATCGAGCTTCCTCTTTAACAACCTGATTCTGCTCGCGAGTTGCTTCGCGGTTCTGTGGGGCACCCTGTTCCCGGTGATCTCCGAAGCGGTCAGCGGCGACAAGATCTCGCTCGATGCCGACTGGTACAACCGCCTGATGGTCCCCATCGGCCTCTTCCTGCTGTTTCTTACCGGAGTCGGACCCCTTTTCGCGTGGCGCCGCACGTCGGTGGACAGCCTCCGCCGCAACTTCCAGTGGCCGGGGATCGCCTCCCTGGTGCTGGTCGGAGCGCTCGTGGCGGCGGGGGTTCGTCACTTCTACGCCCTCATCTCCTTCGGTTTCTGCCTGTTCGTGGCGCTCACCGTCATCATCGAGTTCTACAAGGGTGGCCGGTCGATCTCCGCCAAGGACCATACGAACCTGCTGCGCTCCATGGTCGAGCTCACGCACCGGAACACCCGGCGCTACGGCGGGTACCTGGTCCACATGGGGATCGTCCTGATGTTCATCGGCTTCACCGGCCATGCCTTCAACCAGAACGAAGTGAAAGAGCTGAACAAGGGCGACACCATGAAGGTCGGCGCGTACACCCTGAAGATGGTCGACCTGCAGCAGGGCGAAAATCCGAATTACCAGTGGCATCGCGCCACCATGCAGGTCTCGAAGAACGGCCAAGACCTGGGCACGCTCGAGCCCGAGAAGCGCTTCTACATCGCCAGCCGCCAGGGCACTTCCGAGGTCGGCATCCGGCAGCGGCCGAACGAAGATCTGTACCTCAACTTCGGCGGCATGTCGGACGACAACCAGCGCGCGGTCATTCAGGCATACGTCTTCCCGCTGGTCTCGTGGATTTGGGTCGGCGGCCTGGTGCTGATCGGCGGCACCTTCATCTGCCTGATCCCCAGCAAGGTCAAAATGCAGTACGCCCGCACTACAGTGGTGGGCTATACCAGGAAACATGTACCGGTTAAGAATTAGTATCGCGGCCGCCATCCTGGCGGTCGCCGCCCTGGCACAAACCGCGGCGGAAAAGCCCACCATGGACGTGCGGCGCGTCGGTGCGCGGATCCAATGCCAGTGCGGCTGTAAAGACTCGGTGGCAACCTGCAGTATGTTGGAGTGCTCCTTCTCCAAGCCGGCCAAGGAGCGCATCGCGAAAATGCAGGCCGTCGGCATGTCCGACGAACAGATCATCCAGGCCTTCATCCGGGATTACGGTCCGGGAATCTATCTCGCGCCGCCTAACGCCTTCGGGTGGATCGTCCCCTACGCTTCCGTGGGACTCGGTCTGGTGATCATCTGGCTGTTTATCCGGAAGTATCGCAAGCCAAAGCCGATCAGCGAGATCGGTCCGGTGGAAATCGACGACCCGGCGCTCGAGAAGTACAAGGACCAGATCGAAAAGGATCTGGCCAATCTGGAGTGAAACAAGGAATTTTCCCTCCGGGCGGATCGTCCAAAGAGTGAACAGGTGATCAT
The DNA here is from genome assembly GCA_963778675.1 of Bryobacterales bacterium. GTDB lineage: Bacteria > Acidobacteriota > Terriglobia > Bryobacterales > Bryobacteraceae > CAWCDJ01. The sequence goes on along the minus strand of CAVZVI010000009.1, from coordinate 162,708 downwards.
TGTCATTACATGCATCATCGCGATCGCCGTTATCGCGTTCATCCTCGGGGTAAGGCCCAAGGATCTCCCCGTCCCGGAGCCGGAATCGCCGTTTCAGCATCTCGACGACCGCAAAGCCGCCATCTACGAGAACCTCCGCGACCTCCAGTTCGAGTTTCGGGTCGGCAAGCTGTCCGACGACGACTACCAGAGCACCAAGCGGGACCTGCAGAAAGAGCTGGCCCAGGTGCTGGCCGAAGTCGACCGGCTCAAAACCGAACTCGGCGCCATGACCGCCGTGCAAGCAGCGCCCGCGTCCTCCCCCAGAGTTGCTGCCGTAAGAGAGCGCCTATTTGTTTGTGACTCTTGCGGAGCAAAATTCAAGCAAGACTTGAAGTTTTGCGGCGAGTGCGGCAAGCCCATGAAGGTGGCTCAATGATCCGGCAAATTGGCTTCGTTTTACTCTTCTGTGGCGCGGCCGCCTGGGGCGCGGTAAGCGGCACCGTCCGCAACGGCACCACCGGCCAGCCTCAGCCCGGCGCCGAGGTCACCCTCTACAAGTTCGGCCAGGGCGGCATGGAGCCGGTGGACCACGTCAAGACCGACGCCCAGGGCAATTTCACCTTCAACCAGGATGCCGGAGGCCAGGGGCCCTCGATCGTCCGGGTGGAGCGCGACGGCGTCACCTACAACCACCTGATGCCCCCCGGCACTCCCACCACCGGGTTCACCATGACCGTGTACGACGCCTCGAAGCAGCCCGGCGAGGCCAAGGTCTCCAAGCACATGCTCCTCTTCCAGCCGGGCGCAGGACAGATGGTGGTCAACGAGACTTTTATCGTCGAGAACAAGGGCAAGACCACCTGGTTCAACCCCGGCGCCGGCACCGTCGAGTTCTTTCTGCCCAAGGGCGCCAACGGCAATGTGGACGTGAAAGGCACCTCTCCCGACGGCGGCGGCATGGCGGTTCCGGTTCCCACCGGCAAGGCTGGGCGCCCCGACATCTACTCCACCAAGTTCGAAGTCAAACCCGGCGAAACGCGATTCGACCTGGACTATACCGTGCCCTACACCGAAGGGCAGCCGTACCAGGGCAAGATTCCCACCAAGGACGACAACACCTACCTGATCGCGCCCAACGGAGTCACCTTGACCGGCGACCACCTGACCGATCTCGGCACCGAGCCGCGAACCCAGGCCCACATCTACGGCCTTCAGGGCGACAGCTACAAGATCCAGCTCACCGGTACGGAAGCCGCAGCGCCGGCGTCCGATACCAGCGACCAGGCGGATAACAGCGGCCCCGGTATCGAGCAGATCATGCCGCGCATTTACGGCAAGGCCAAGCTGATTCTGGGACTCGCCCTGGGAATCCTGGCTCTCGGCTTCGCCCTGCTCTACCGCGCCAACCCGGCAGGGGCTCTCCCGAAGGAGTCGAATGAACGCGGTCGCCATTGACGGGGTCTGGAAATTCTATGGGGACTTCCCCGCCCTGCGCGACGTCAAGCTGACGGCGGAGGCGGGCGCCTGCCTGGCCCTCATCGGCCGCAACGGCGCTGGAAAGACCACGCTGCTCCGTACCGTGGCCGGATTCTCCCGGCCCGGCCGCGGGAAGATCACCATCTTCGGCAAGGAACCGCGGGATACCGAAGCGCGCCGCCGCATGGGGTTCATCGGCCACGGCATTTCCGTCTACGACGAGCTATCGGCCATGGAAAACCTGCTGCTTTATGGGCGGCTCTATAGCCTGCCCGACCCCAGGCGTTCAGCGCTCGAGTGGCTCGAGCGTACCGGCCTGTTGCGCGTGCGCGACGGCCTGGTCCGCGAGTTTTCGCGAGGCATGCGCCAGCGGCTGGCGGTGGCCCGGGCTTTCCTGCACGAGCCTTCCGTGCTGCTGCTCGACGAGCCCTTCACCGCCCTCGACGACAAGGCCATCGCGGTGCTGCAGCGCCTCCTGCGCGAGGCCCTGGCCGCCGGAAAAACGGTTGTGATGTCGACCCACCAGCTGCGGGAAGCCCTCGAGCTTGCCACGCACGTTGCGCTGCTGAACCGCGGCCATGTGGCGTTCGACGGTCTGTGCACCCCGGAGATGGTGGCGGACCCCGGCTACGTCTATGCGCGGTACGGCGAGGGTTGATGTCATTCTTCCGCCTGGCCCTGGTGGTCGCGGTCAAAGACCTGCGCGCCGAGTTTCGAACCAAGGAGGCCATCAATGCGTCCCTGGCCTTCGCACTGGTGATCCTGCTGATGTTCAGCTTCGCATTCGATCCGGACAGCCAGACCACCCGCGAGATCTCGGGCGGCCTGCTGTGGATCGTGTTCGCCTTTGCCGGAACGCTGATTCTCAATCGCAGCTTCGCGCGCGAGATCCCGAACGACTGCCTGGATGCGCTGATCGCCTCCCCGGTACCCGGCAGCGCGTTCTTCGTTGGCAAGGCGCTGGCGAACTATGTGCTGGTACTGGCGGTGGAACTGATCGCGCTGCCGGTCTTCGCGATCTTCAACAACGTGACGACGTCGATCACGCAGCACCTGGGACAGCTCCTCCTGGTGATGGCTCTGGGCACGTGGGGGATGACGATCATCGGCACGATCTTCAGCGCCCTGACGGTGAACATCCGCTTGCGGGAAGTGATGCTGCCGATGCTGACCTATCCGATCCTGGTGCCGGCGCTGATGGGCGCCATGCAATTGACGGCCGGCCTGGTGCTGGGCAATCCGATCGGACCGGCCAACGACGCCTGGCTGAAGATGCTGATTGGTTTCGACCTGGTATACACCGCCGCCTCGGTCGTCCTGGTCGAAACGGTATTAGTCGGGTAGGCGTGGGGCAGGCCTCCTGGCCTGCCCGGGTTTGAGCGAATGGTTTCGGAATATTACGAGCGACGGCTTCCGCACTGGCAACCACACGGTACCGCGCTATTCGTGACTTGGCGGTTACACGGCTCGCTGCCGAAGCGGCGCCCCATGATCACCAGCGCCGGCAAAGTCTTTGCCGCCATGGACCAGCAACTGGCAAAGGCTGCGGCCGGCCCGCGGTGGCTCGAAGAGCAGCGGGTGGCGCAGGGCTTCTCCGCCCGCCACGCGAATGAGCTGCTTGGCCGTTCCGGCCTGCCCTTCTGGCAGGATGAATCTTACGATCACTGGGTTCGGGACCAGGAAGAATTGAACAAAGTGGTTCGCTATATTGAATTCAACCCCGTCGCTGCGGGGCTGGTCGCAAAGCCGGAGGACTGGCGCTGGTCTAGCGGCTGGGCAGGCCGGGAGGCCTGCCCCACTTTGGAGGTATGATGACCGAAACTAAGTCGAGTCTTACTGAGAAAGTTCTTTACGTCCTCGGGGCGGCGGTTATTCTGCTGCTCACCTGGGATATCTATGTGATCGCGCGCCTTCCTCCGGAGGCCAATCAGGGCGCCATCTTCAAGATCATCTTCTTCCACGTGCCGGTGGCGATGACTGCCATGGTGTGCGCGTTCGTCGCGCTCATCGGCAGCGTGATGTTCCTCATCACCAGGAACTTCAAGTACGATGCGCTGGCGGTCTCGGTGACCGAAGTCGGGCTGGCGTTTCTGGCGGCCAACCTGGTGACGGGATCGATCTGGGGCCGCATCATCTGGGGCATCTGGTGGACCTGGGACGCACGGCTCACTTCGGCGCTGGTCTGCTGGCTGCTCTACGCCGGCTACCTGATGCTGCGCCGCGCCATCGAGGAGCCCACACAGCGCGCCACCTTCGCCGCGGTCTTCTCGATCTTCGCGTTCATCGACGTGCCGATCGTGATCTTCTCGATCAAGTGGTGGCGCACGCAGCATCCGCAGCCGGTGTTCTGGGGTGGCGGCAGCTTTCCGCATGACTGGCTCGTGGTCTTCCTCCGCAACATGCTCGCCATGCTGCTTCTGGGCATCGTGCTGACGGTGGTCCGCCTGCGCCAGGAAGAATCCCAGCGTGAAATCGATTCCCTGCGCCGCACGGCGCACGCCTTCTAACGGAGATTTTCATGTATCTGTTTGCCCAATTGACAGCCGACGATATTGCGCGCGAAATGGCGCGCCTGCAGCGGAACTATGAGTTCCTGAGCTACGGACTGACCGCGGCATGGATCATTCTGGTGGTGTATGTGCTCATGCTGCTGGCCCGCCAGAAGAAACTGAGGCGCGAGATCGCCGGCCTCAGGGCCATGCTCGAAGACAAGAAACACTCTATATCTTGAGCGTACCGACCAGCTCGGAGACGCTCGCAATCCGTTCCCGCTCGAGAAACGCCGCCAGTTCACCGGCGATGCGCAGGGGCGAGCGGGGGTCCCAGAAGGTGGCGGTCCCCACCTGGACCGCCCGCGCGCCGGCGATCAGGAATTCGGCGGCATCTTCGCCCGAAGCGATTCCACCCAGGCCGATCACCGGAATCTTCACGGCGCGCGCCGCCTGAAACACCAGGCGGAGCGCAATCGGCTTGATGGCCGGCCCCGACAGTCCGCCGAAACCGGCGCCGATGCGGGACCGCCGCGTGCGTGCATCGATCGCGAGGGCGATGAACGTGTTCACCAGGGATATCGCGTCGGCGCCTGCGGACTCCGCCGCCCGCGCCAGCGGTTCGATCGCGCTCACGTTCGGCGAAAGCTTCACGATCAGCGGGCGGCGTGCCGCCTGCTTCACCGCCGACACCACTTCGCCGAGCAGCGTCGGGTCGCTCGAGAAGAAAATGCCTCCGTGCCGCGTATTCGGGCAGGAGACGTTCAGTTCGTATCCCGCCAGGCCGGGTTGATCTTCGAGCACCCGCACCACCTCGACATAGTCCTCGGTCTGGTTGCCGAACACGTTCGCGAAGACGGCCGTGCGCAGCTTCGCCAGGGCCGGCAGTTTGTCGCGGACGAATGCCCGCACTCCGATGTTCTGCAGGCCGACCGAATTCATCATGCCCGCCGCCGTCTCATAGAGGCGCGGCGCCGCGTTGCCCTCGATGGGCTCGCGCGAAAGGCCCTTCACCACGAAGCCGCCGAGCCGGTTGAGATCAACCTGCTTTTCGAATTCCAGGCCGTAGCCAAACGTGCCGGAGGCCGCCAGCACGGGATTGCGCAGCGTGATGCCGCACAACGCGGTTTCCAGGCTCATTCCACGACTGCCTCGGCCAGAACCCTTCCGACGGATGAGGATGGGTATGCCGAACCGATCACCTGCGCCAGCGTCGGAGCCAGATCGACCAGTTCCACCGGCTGGTTGAAGACTCCGGCGCGGAACTGCGGGCCATAGAGGAACAGCGGCACCTGCACGTCGTAGTTGTACAGAGAGCCGTAGGAGACCCCGCGGTTCTGGGCGTATTCCTCGATCTGCTCGGGGCCATAGGAGACCATAAAGTCGCCGGAGCGCTGCGGATGGAAGCTGTTGCGGAAACGATCCACCCAGCGGTTGCGGACCGAAGCCGCGCCGTTCGAGGTGTAGTAGGCATCGACGGCGGGATGTTCCAGGGCGGCCCGGGCGGCCACCAGCCGGGCGGCATCCGGATCCGGCACTTTGGTCGTGTCCAGGTAAAAGAACGGGTAGAGGTATCGCTCCACCCGGCCGGCGCCGCGAGAGAGGAGGACGGCATCGACGGCCTGCGCGAGTCTTTCCCCGCTCACCGCCATCGATTCGCGCGAATCGGCATCCGGCTCGGGAGGGGCGCCGTGCCCTCCCACCACCACCAGATTGAAGTTGTTCTCGCCGATGTTCTTGTTCAGTTCGGAGATCAGGATTTCCAGGCGGCGGTCGATCTGCAGAACCATCTGGCGCATCAGCGGATGCTGCGCACCGGTTTCGTAGCCCAACAACTCGGAGGAACCGGCCAGGATGCAGAGTACGTCGAGCGTGGGTCCCTGCCCCAGCCGCTCCTCGGTAATCAACTGGCCGGCGAAGTCGAACTGGGAATCCTGCGCGAACGGCGAAGCGCGGTACAGCTCCATGAATTCCTGCGGGCGGTCCTTCGACCAGGTCAGGGTCCTGAGCGGAGGCGCGTCTTTCTTCGCTCCCAGCGCCACCCAACTGATGCCGTGAAAACGCTCGACCAGGTTCTGGCTGTTGTACCCGGCCAGCCATCCGGGGACTTCGCCGCGGGTCGCCATCTGGCCTTCCACGTCCATCCAGTAAATGCGGGCGTCGGGCGATCCGGCGAACAGCGCGGCGTGAGTTTCGTCGAGGGCCACCACGGTGACGCTGGTGCCTGTCTGGTCCAGGATTTGTGCGGTCAGCGTGGTGGCGAGGAGGTCCCCTTCCGTCCCGCGAACCTGCTTGCGCAGCGCGCGGTCATACCAGTAGTCCGCCACGATGCCGTGTTCCGCCGGCCAGGTGCCGGTCGCCAGGGTGGCAATGCTGGACGCTGGAAAGGTGCTGGCTAAATTCCGGCAGTCGTGAAACACCGCACCTTTTTCCATCAGGTAGCGGAAGCCGCCGGGAGGCAATTGGGCGTGAACCTGGGCCAGGTAGTCCGCGCGGAATTGCTCCAGTACCACTAGAACCAACAACTTAGGGTGTGCGACCGCGCCGGGGAGCAGCCTCGCGGCCAGCCCGCCCGCCAGGCAGGCACAGAATTCCCGGCGGCAAATGCCCATGAAAAAAGAGTTTATCAGAAGGCGATAGTAATGCTATAGTGTCTCTTTAGATACCGCTCCCGCGCCGGGCTCCAGCCTCCGGGCCCAGCCGGAAGGCTACCTGTCGATGCAAGAGGAAAACAGTGTACTCGGTTTGGCCACGATTCGCCGCAATCGCGGCATTTCCCTCGAACAGATCGCGCAGTCCACGAAGATCAGCGTCCGTTCGCTAGAAGCCATCGAACGGGGCGAATTCCGCAAGCTCCCCGGCGGTATTTACAACACCAGCTACATCCGGCAGTATGCGCGGGCCATCGATTACGACGAAGCCGCCATCCTGGCGGTCTACTACCGCGAGATGAACGGCAAGGACTCTTCCGCTACCCGTCAGCCGAGTAGCAAGGACACCTTTCGCCCGTTCCGTCCAGCCTCCACTACGGTCTAGGGCCGTTCAGTCCTTTTTCGCCGCGAGGCGCGAAGCAAATTTTGCGATATTGATAATCGTGCGTTCGTGCGTGCCCTCGCCGATCTTTTCCTTCTCGTCCCAGGCTTCCACCCGGAACTGAATCCGGCGGCCATCCACGGCGAGGACCTCGGCGGTGAAACGCACGGTCATGCCCAGGGGCGCCGCGGCCAGGTGTGCGACGTTGACGTGCGTCCCCACGGTGTCGTGGCCCGGTTCCAGCAGCGGAAGCACCGTATCGCGGCAGGTCCGTTCCATGTACCCGATCATGTGCGGGGTGGAGAGCACGCGCGCACCTTCCATCCCCAGGAAGTTGATGGCGTTCTCGTTCGTGACGAGGAACGTCTGGTTTCCCTTGGTACCAGCCGGAATACCCGCCATACGCTATGCCGCGGCCAGCCCCGCGAGGACGCCGCGCATGTAGCTGAAGGAGCGCTGCATGCCGGGCAGCGGGTCCTTGCCGTTGATCTCGTACTCGAGGTTGACGCAGCCCTGGTAGTTCATCTTCTTCAACTGCTGGAAGATCTGCGGGAAGGGCATCTTGCCGTCGCCCACGTCGCACTGGCTCTCCTTCACGGAGAGATCGGCCAGGTCTTTGACGTGCATGTCGAACAGGCGGTCGCCGGCTTCGGGAATGGCCTTCACCACGTTCACGCCGGCGCGTTCGGAGTGCCCCACGTCCATGCACAGCCCGCAGCGCGCGTCGAGCTTCCGCACGACGTCCAGCACGGATTGAGGGGTCGGGAAGTTCTTATCCTCGGGGCCGTGGTTGTGAATCGCGATCTTGATGTTGTACTCCTTCACCAGCGACTCCACCATCTTGATGTTGCCGTGGGTCGGAGCGCAGACCATCATCGGCATACCGGTGTACTTGGCATATTCGAAGTGGTGGCGAAGTTGCTCGACGGTGGTGTCCCTGGTCATGTCGACGTTGCCGCCGCTCATGATCTTCAAACCGGCCGCTTCGAACTCTTTGGCTGCCGCCTGCCATTCCTCGGGTGTGAGGTTCTGTTTCAGGTGCACATCCTTGATGCTGACCCAGGGCGTCTTCAGGGCCTGAATCATTTCGATCGTCTTGGCACGGTCGAACTCGCGAAAGGAGTAGGTGGCAACCCCGAGCTTGATTCCCCAAGGAGCGGGCACGATGACGGCGGAGGCTGGTGTGACGTCGAGGACACCAAGGCCGGCAATACCGGCGGCTGCTCCCAGGAACCCACGGCGAGTGGCTTGATTCTTCATGGATCGGATTCTCCCTTTCTGGCTTGTGAACCTCCAATTCTATCCTTTTACGGTAACGATGGGGAATCCCTGGGACTTCGGACCGGAGAGGCGCGGCAGTTCAGTCGAACTGCTCAGGCAGGGGCTGCGCCGGCGCGCAGTTGGGAAAGTCGCTCATGTGTCTCGATCTCTTTCCGCAACCTTGTCCGCTCGGCGGCGGCACTCCGGAACACGGGAGCGAGTACTTCGACCGCACTCTCGTCATGAGAAGTCTTCGCCATTTGCAGCCTGCCCTCGACCTTCAGATAGTGTCTGGTAGCCAGGGCATAGTCGTTCCAAAGGCGCGTGCATTCCTGACAGTTGTAGTGCATCAAGTGCTTTCGAGGACGTGCCAAACAAGCCAAATATAGCACCGCCGCGTCCGCTCCGTACCGCCTGTCAACGAATTTCCAGGTGAAATTTATTTCATGCTGAAACGTATCAAGAAGTACGAATCTTTAGCAACATGAGGCAAGTCTAGGAGCTGCCGATCAGCAGGCCGGTGATGAAGACGAGTATGCCGCCCAGTCCCACCTGCAGGGCGGCCGATAGCGGCGGCGTTTCCATATAGTGCTGGCGGATCCACGTGATGACCCCCAGCTCGACCACCACTACGGCCACTGCGGCAATCAGCGCAACGTGGAAATCCGGGACAAGGAACGGCAGCGTATGCCCGATGCCGCCCAGCGCCGTCATCAGGCCGCAGATCAGGCCGCGAACCCAGGGATGGCCGCGGCCGGTCAGCGACCCGTCGTCGGAGAGCGCCTCGGCAAACCCCATGCTGATCCCGGCGCCGAGCGAGGCCGCCAACCCCACCACGAACGCGTCCCTGCTGCTCTGCGTGGCGACAGCCGCCGCGAACACGGGAGCCAGGGTGGAGACGGAGCCATCCATCAAACCTGCCAGGCCGGGCTGCACCACCTGGAGGACGAAAAGCCGCCGCCGCGCGTGCTCCTCCTCGGCTTTCACTTGCGGCTGCAGATTCGCGCGCTCGAGCCCCTCGGCTCGATGCTCGTGATAGCGCTCCTCGGCGGCCAGGTCGTCCAGTAACTGCCGTGTGCCCGCGTCCTGGGAACGCTGGGCGGAGCGCTCGTAGAAGCGCCGCACTTCCATCTCCATCACGGCGGCCTGTTTGCGCACGGTGTCGAGGCCCAGCGGGCGCATCAGCCAGACCGGCCGCCGCTGCACGAAGCCCTTCACATCCTGGCGGCGGATCAGCGGAATGTGATCCCCGAATCGCTTCTGATAGAGCTCGATCAGCCTGCGCCGGTGGCCCGCCTCTTCGTCGCGCATTCCTTCGAAGACCGCCGCCGAGCCGGGGAAACTTTCCCGCAGACCCTCGGCATAGTCCGCGTACACACGCTCGTCCTCTTCTTCGAGGGAAATGGCCAGCGCCAGAATCTCGCGTTCCGACAGGCTGTCGAAATTTCTCATTTCTATAGCTTAAACGAGCCTCTGAGCAATGCCGCGTAGACATCGAACGCCGCCCGGCCGTACAGCACGAAGACGACGGTCTCCACTTTCGTCTCCGGTTTTTCCAGGTGAGCCCGGACCTCCCGGAGGGCGATCCGGGCAGCCGGCTCGGCCGGGTATCCGTAGATGCCGGTGCTGATCGCCGGAAAACTGATGGTCCGCACATCCCGCTCCTCGGCAAGCTGCAGAGCGGTGCGGTAGCACGAGGCGAGCAGCTCCGGCTCCCCCTGGGCGCCGTCCCGGTACACCGGGCCGACGGCGTGAAATACGAATTTCGCCGGCAGCCGGCCCGCGCACGTGGACACGGCACTTCCCGTGGCACAGTGCCGGATCCGGGCGCGGATTCCATCCAGCTCGCGCATAATTTCCGGACCGCCCGCGCGGTGGATCGCTCCGTCCACTCCGCCGCCGCCCGCCAGCGCCGAATTGGCCGCGTTGACGATGGCGTCTACCGCTATGCGCGTGATGTCACCTTCCCGGAGCAGGATCTTCCGCCCCGTGCCGCTCGTCCATTCCATATCTTCTATTACAATCGATTCATGACCAGGAGAGAGCTTCTTGCTGCTGCTGCCGCCGGCGCGGCGCGTCCGCTTTGGGCGCGCGGCCATTTCGACAAGTCGCACATCAGCGCAATTACCGACGAAATCGGCAACACCACGGACGAAGCGATCGCCTTCGCCCACCAGTACGGGCTGAGTTTCGTAGAGATCCGCGACCGGCGCGCCGAGACGCGCAAAGAGTACTTCCAACTCAGCGAACCGGAGATCCGGGCCGACGCTCTTCGCTTCCAGCAGGAAGGGTTGAAGGTGTCTTTCGTCAACACGAGCCTGATGAAGTTCGCCTGGCCCGGCATGGTACCCGTGCGCCGCCGCACCGAGACACCGGAAGCTCACGACCGCCGGCTGGCCTTCGAAAAGGCCCGGTGGGACCGCCGGATGGACGACCTGCACAAGGCCATTCGCTGCGCCCAGATCATGGGCTGCGACAAGGTTCGCGTCTTCACCGGGTCTCGCGTGGCCGACCCTCCCTCGGTCTATTCCCGCGTCGCCGAAACCATTGGCGGCGAAATGGCGGCCGTAGCGGAAAAGGAGAAGGTATTCCTGCTGATCGAGAACGAAGGCTCGCAAAATGTCGCCCTGTCGGCCGAGCTGGCGGAAATCATGAAGCGAATCCCTTCCAAGTGGGTCGGCTTCAACTGGGATCCGCACAACGCCTACGGGAAGGAGGTTTCTTACCCCGACGGCTACGCGCTGCTGCCCAAGAAGCGCATGCTGAATGCGCAAGTCAAAGGGAAAGGTGTGATGCCGTCGAGTCCCGAGAAAGAAGACTGGAAAGCCATATTCGAGGCGCTGGACCGGGACGGATACAAATACAAGGTGGGTTTGGAAACTCACATTTTCGACGGAACGCTGATCCAGGCGGCCCACACTTCGATGGAGGAGATTTTGCGAATTGTGGGGCAGCTATCGTGACCGCACGGAGCCGCGCGTGTCAGCCGGCGGGCAGGTGAACGCAATGCGCAATCGATTCGCCATCGCGTTTGGGATCGGGATCGCCGCGGTCGCCATCATCGTGGGCGCAATCCTTTACATGCAGCGCGGAGCGCGCGTCGGCCTCACCGGCGAGATTCTGAAAGTGCGCACCGCGCCGCTCGACGACCGCAGCTCGGTCGCCGTGCTGGATTTTCGCTTCTCGAACCCTTCGTACGTGTTTTTTGTGGTCCGGACCGTCACGGTCGTGCTGGTGGAGCCGAACGGTAACCAGGTGGAGGGCACTACCGTCTCCGAAGTAGATGCGCAGCGGCTGTTCGAAGGAATTCCCCTGCTCGGCCAGAAGTTCAACCGGACGCTCGTAACCGAAGACAAAATACCGGCCCATGCTTCCGAAGACCGCATGGTGGCGGTGCGGTTCGAAGTGCCGGAATCGATACTCGAATCGCGCAAACGCCTGCTTCTGCGCATTGAGGACGTCGATGGCCCGATTACCGAGATTTCCGAAAACAAGTAGCCTGGCGGCGTTCGCCGCGCTGGTGGCCTTCGCCGCGCCGCTGGAGATTCCCGCGGGCACCGAGATTCAGATTCGCCTCACGACAAAAGTCTCGACGAAGACCGCCAAAGCCAAAGACCCGGTGGAAGCGGTCGTGATCGCTCCCGTCATGCTCAACGGCGCGTTCGTCATCCCGGCCGGAGCGTTGGTGCACGGCGCGGTAGACAAGGCGACGGAGTCCTCGAAAGGCGACGAGCGCTCTACGCTCGCGCTTTCCTTCACCGGGATCGAGTTCGACGGCGCGAAGCTCAACCTTGCGGCGCGCGTATCGGCGATCGACAACGCCCGGGAAAGCGTGGACGACCAGGGGCAGATCAACGGCATTCTGGCCTCCGACACGATTACCGGCAGGCTCGATACGGGAATCGGCAAGGTCGCCGAGAAATACGCCGGGTTCGCGGACATCCTGAGTACCGCCAAGAGCGCGATTCTGAAGCCTCCGGAAAGCGACATCACCTACGATGCCGGCGTGGAGATGACCATCAAACTCACGGCGCCGTTGAGCGTGAAAGGGCCGACTTCGCCCGGGCCCGGCGGCAAAACTTCAGCCGGTAGCCGACGAGGCAAAGCTCGCTGCGCTGGTAGCCGCCGAGCCTTTCCAGACCATGGCGCAGGATCCACCCAAGCCCTCCGACATCACGAACCTGATGCTGATCGGTTCGGAAGAGCAGGTGCGCCAGGCCTTCGCCGCCGCGGGGTGGAGCGTCGCCGCGGGCCTCAATACCGAGGCGAAGTTCGAGACGTTCCGCGCGCTGGCGGAAAACCGGGGCTACAAGGAGGCGCCGGTTTCGATCCTCCTGCTGGACGGCAAGCCGCCCGACATCGTCTTCGAAAAGCAGAACAACACCTTCTCCTCGCGCCACCATCTGCGCGTCTGGCGCCGTCCGGCCACCTTCCAGGGCCAGCCGGTATGGGCGGTCGCCGCCACTCACGATACCGGTATCAGCTTTTCGGAGCAGAACCGCACGTTCATCCACAACATCGACCCGCAGATCGACCGCGAGCGCGCCAAAGTCGTCAACGACCTGCTCTTTACCGGCAAGGTTCAGTCGGTGGAACTGGTGGACCGCCCGAACGTCCCGCAGCACGGGCAGAACGCGACCGGCGATAACCTGGAGACCGACGCACGCATCGCCGTGCTGGTTTTGAAGTGAGCCGGGATCAACTGTAGAAGTTTCGATCCCACGCGTGCCGTTTCAGAAGCGCTGTGGTCTCCGCCGCCAGCGGGCCCTGGTCCGACAGCGCGGCGTTCGATTCCGCGTGGCGGACCGTGCGCATTCCCGGGATCACCGACGACACGGCCGGATGAGACAGGCAGAAACGGAGCGCGATGGCGGGCAGGTCGCCGTCGCCGCCCAGGTCTTTCTTCAGGGCATTGACGTGCTGCACCACCTGCTTCTTGCGGTCGCCTTTGAAGTAGAACTCGCGGAAATCGCCCGGTGGGAAGGTCGTGCTCTCGGTGATGTTCCCGGTGAGCGAACCTTCGTCGAGCGGCACCCGCGCCAGCACCCCGATGTTCTCCTTCTGGCAGAGCGGGAATAGTTCGCGCTCGGGCGTCTGGTCGAAGATGTTGTAGATCACCTGCACGGTGTCGATCGAGCCGGTTCGGATCAGCTCGAGCGCCGATTCCGGCTCGTGATCGTTGATCGAGATTCCCACGGCCTGCACTTTGCCGGAGCTCTTCAACTCGCTGAAGGCGCGCCGCCAGTCGTCGGCGCCGATCCATTCGGGGTTCCACACATGAAGCTGCAGCAGGTCGATCGAATCGAGACCGAGGTTTTGCAGGCTCTGCTCCGCGCACTTCATGATGTAGGGATACGGAAACACCTGGCCGATCCCGATGCCGCGCCGCGCCGGCCAGAGCTGGTTCTTGGGCGGCACTTTGGTGGCCACGTAGATCTTGTGGCTGGTCTCCCGCACGATCTGCCCCACCAGCCGTTCGCTGTGGCCTTCGCCGTAAGCCAGGGCAGTGTCGATCAGGTTCACGCCCAGTTCGATGGCGCGCCTCAGCGCTTTGAGCGATTCGTCGTCGCTGCCGCCGAGCCATTGCTTGCCGCCAATGCCCCAGGCGCCGTACCCCATCTCGCTGACGTTGAAATGGGTCCTGCCGAGTTTTCGATAGCGCATCTCAGTTTCCCGATACTGCAATCGTAACGCCTGATGGGCTCGATACGCCCCCCTGGCTGAAGATCACCTCGGCCGCGCCGGCGGTGAGGCCCGCGGGCACCTGCACGTTGATCTGCATAACACCGGCCACCAGCCCCGGAGCGCCTCCGGCGAACTGCACGGTCGCGGGTATTCCGCCGACCGTGGCCGTTACAGTCTGCAAGGGGAGCGGCAGAGTGGAACCGGTGGGTACGCCATCCTGCCCGCCCGGATTGGTTTGGCCGAGACCGGTGGCATACAGGTAGACATAGCTGCCGGCCTTGGCCGGGTTGCCTGCGCCGTTGACGGAATAGTCCTGGTTCAGGACCGCCGCCTGCCCTGACCCGCTGGCGTTCAGCGTGAACAGCGCGCCCGCGGTGGGCTTGAGATCGACGGTCACCGGAGCAGCCACCTGTCCGTTGTACTGCACGACCACCTGGGCCTTCGATCCGGTCACTCCGAAGGGCACCACCACCCCGACCTGGCCGGCGAGGCTGTAGAGAACGGGCGCGGCAATGTTATTGAAGTAGACGCTGGTCCCGCCGGTTTTGGTCGGCACCTGTCCAGCCGAGTTGAGCTGGAAACGGGCAAGCGACGAGGGTCCCATTCCGGAGCCGAACAGCGCCACCACTTCACCGGGCGCGATCGCGCCGGTTTGAAAACTCGCGCCGTTCGTCACCGCGGCCAGGCTCAATCCGAACCCGGCAGGGTGCAGCATGCGGACGGCGTTGTTACCGGTATCCGCCACGTAGACGTTGCCGCCCGAATCCACCGCTACGCCGGATGGCGCGTTGAGCTGCGCGGCCAGAGCGCCGCCGCCGTCGCCGGAGTAGCCAGCGGTGCCGTTGCCGGCAATGGTGGTGATCAGGCCGCTGGGGAAGACCTTGCGAATCCGCGTGCTGCCGTCGGCGACGAAAAGATTGCCCGCCGAATCCACCGCCACCGCGCTGGGGTTGCCGAGTTGCGCCTGCGCGGCCGGCCCGCCGTCGCCCGAATAACCGATGAGCCCATTGCCCGCCACGGTGCTGATCAGGCCGTTGGCGCCCACCAGCCGGATTACATTATTCCCGGTGTCGGCGATGTACAGGTTGCCGGCGCTATCGACTGCCACGCCCTGCGGCAGATTGATCTGCGCGCTGGTCGCCGGAGCTCCGTCTCCGGAGTAGCCCGAGTTGCCGTTGCCCGCCACCGTGGTGATGGTTCCGCCCGCCGAAACTTTTCGAATGCGGCTATTGTTGAAATCCGAAATGTACAGGTTGCCGGCGCCATCCACCGCAACCGCAGTAGGTGTGTACAACTGCGCGCTGGCGGCAGCGCCGCTGTCGCCGCTGTAACCCGGGGTGCCGTTGCCGGCCACAGTCGAAATCGTGCCGCTCGCGTCGACCTTCCGCACGCGGGCATTCCCGCTGTCGGCGATATAGACGTTGCCTGCCGAATCCACCGCGATACCTTCGGGCGCATTCAATTGGGCGCTGGTAGCAGCGCCGCCGTCGCCGCCGCTACCCGGAGTGCCGGTGCCGGCGAAGGCTGTGATCGTGCCGTCTTTCGACACCTTGCGCACGACGTTGTTGCCGGTGTCGGCCACGTACAGGTTCCCCGCGCTATCCACCGCGGCACCCTCCGGGGCGTTCATCTGCGCGCCCAGGGCGGATCCGCCGTTGCCGGAATAGCTGACCAGGCCGTTGCCGGCAATCGAGCTGATGCTGCCGCCCGCAATCTTGCGAATTCTCTGGTTCAGCGCATCGGCGACATAGAGATTTCCGGATGGGTCCAGCGCGATTCCGGTCGGGTAGTTCATCTGCGCTTTGAGCGGGTCGCCGCCGTCGCCGCCGAAGCCCGCCGTACCCACGCCGGCAATCGTGTTGATATTGCCGCTGGTGTCGACCTTGCGAACCTTTCCGTCGCCGTTCTCGAGGATGTAGATGTTGCCCGAAGAGTCCACTGCCAAAGAAATGGGCGTCAGGAGCGCGGCCTTGGTGGCCACGCCGCCATCGCCCGACGATCCAATCGAAAGATTGCCGGCCACGGTATTGATGAGGCCGTCGGTCGTGACTTTGCGGATGACGGCGTTCGCGGTGTCGGCAATGTAAACGTTGCCCGAGGAATCCACGGCCACATCCGAGGGGCTGTGCAGTTCGGCGTCCACGGCTGCCGCGGTGTCGCCGGAATAGCTCGGATAACTGTCTCCGGCGAAGGTGTTGATGATGCCGTCGGTGGTCACGATGCGGATGGTATTATCGCCCGTGTCCGCGATGTACACGTTGCCGGACGCATCCAACGCGACGCCCTGCGGCAGGTGCAGCAGGCCGCCGATGGCCGGGCCGCCGTCATTGAACGTGCGGGGGCCGCCGGGGCTGACGTAGCCGGTGCCCGCGAAAGTATTGATGATGCCGTCGGTCGTCACGATGCGGACGCGGTTGTTCACGGAATCGGCGATGTAGATATTGCCCGAGGGGTCCACCGCGATGCCCTGCGGCGTGTTCAACTGTGCGTTGACCGCCGGGCCGCCGTCGCCGGAAAACCCGGCGCGCGAATTCCCAGCCACCAGCGTCAGCGTGCCGCCGGCGCTCACCTTGAAGACTGCATTCGATGCGCTGAAGTACACGTTGCCCGCGCGGTCCGTAGCGACCCGCCCGGGCTGGCCGATCGAAACGCTCCCGGCCGCCGCGGGGGTGGCCGGCGGCGCGCCGCCCGCGAGCGTCGAAATCGTGTATTGCTGCGCCAGGGCGAGCGTACCGCCGGCAAGCAGCAGGAAGAATTTCACCATGTAAACGTCAAGTCCTTTCCGATACTCATGAAGCTAGGGCGTCCGCCACCGCCGCGAGGGCTTCGGCGCAGGCCGCGCGGTCCACATCGTAGTGCGTGACCGCGCGCATCTGGCGTTCGTTGATCGCGTTGATCAACACCCCGCGCTGCCGCAGCCGCGCGCTGATTTCGGCCGGAGCGACTCCGGTCCCGCTTACTTCAAAAATCGTGATATTGGTCGCCACTTTGGCCGGGTCCACCTCGATTCCGGGAATCCGGCCCAGTCCTTCGGCGAGAAACTTCGCGTTGCAGTGATCGTCCGCCAGGCGCTTCGGCGTCTCTTCGAGCGCGATCAGGCAGGCCGCCGCCAGAACTCCCACCTGCCGCATGCCGCCGCCCAGCCGTTTGCGCAGAAGCCGGCCCTTGGCGATCAACTCCGCGGGCCCCGCCAGCATCGACCCGGCCGGCGCACCCAGCGCCTTCGAAAGACAGAACATCACCGTATCGGCCGGGGCGGCAACCTCGCGCACGGGCACGCCCAGCGCGGCCGCCGCGTTGAACATGCGCGCCCCGTCCATGTGAACCCTGACGCCGCGTTCGTGCGCACCTTCGCAGATCTCGCGCACCGCGGCCAGCGGATAGACCGTGCCGCCGTGCATGTTGTGCGTGTTCTCGATGGCGATCGCGCCGGTGGGCGCGGCGTGCGCGCTGACCGGCTTCACCAGGCGGCGCACCTCGCTCCAGCGCAGGATGCCGTCGGCGGTGGGAACGGCGCGCACCACGCAGCCGGAAAACCACGCCACCATCGACAGTTCGTAATCCAGAATGTGGGAGCGCGAATCGCAGATGACTTCCTGCCCGTGCTCGGTGAGCAGCTTGATCCCGATCGTATTACCCATCGTGCCGGTCGGGACGAACAGCGCGGCTTCCTTGCCGGCGATCTCGGCCGCCCGCTTCTCCAGGCGATTGACGGTCGGGTCCTCGCCGTAAACATCGTCGCCGACCTCGGCCTCCATCATGGCGCGCCGCATCTCGGGCGTCGGTTTGGTCACGGTATCGCTGCGCAGATCGATCATTGCGTGAGAAACTCCTGGAACACCTCGTTGGAAAGCAGCACTCCTCGTCCGGTCAGCCGGATGGCGCCGTCCGAAGCCTCGAGCAGCCCGGCATCCACGAAGCGGCGAATCGGCTGCTCGAAGCGCCGCCACTCTTCATCGGTCGGCCGTATCCCTTCCATCAGCCGCAGCCCCACGAAGAACCGCTCGTCGGCGCTCGCCGCCGAGGGCGCTTCCACGCCGCCCTGCAAGTACGCTTCCACCGATTCCGCGTTCTGCCGCCGCGTGCGGCCGTCGAAGGAGTGCGCATCCGCGCCGAACCCGGCGTAAGGCTCCAGCTTCCAGTACTTCAGGTTGTGGCGCGACTCCCTCCCGGCCTTCGCGAAATTCGAGATCTCGTAACGCTCGATGCCCATGGCGGCCAGCCGTTCCACCGCCATCTCGTAGAACGCCGCGGTCTGGTCTTCCGTCGGGGTTCCGGCCGCGCCGTAACGCACTCCGCCCAGCAGCATCTCTTTGCCGAGGCGGCTGTCTTCGTCCACTTCGAGCATGTAGACCGAGACGTGCTCCGGCGAGATCCGCTCGATCCACTCCAGCGACTCGGCGCCAGCCGGCCTCGGTCTGTCCGGCGAGGCCCGCGATCAGGTCGAGGTTGCAGTTGCGGATTCCCGCATCGCGCAGCACGTTCACTTCGCGCTCCACGATTTCCGCCGTGTGCTTGCGGCCGGTGAGCCGGATCTCGGTTTCAACGAACGACTGCACCCCCAGGCTCACGCGGTTGATTCCGGCCGCGGCCCAGGCCCGCGCGAGTTCCGCCGTGATGCCGCCGGGCGCCGCCTCCATGGTGGCTTCGATCCAGGGGCGCCCCGGGATGAGGTCCAGAATGCCGCGCAGGGCTCCGGCTTCGATCCTGCTGGGCGTACCGCCTCCCAGGTAAATTGTCTCCGGACGCCACTCCCAAACGTGCGCGCGAATCTCCTCCGCGAGCGCGGAAAGGTACCGCGCTTCCAGCGCGCGCGGAAAGACGCCCGACGCAAAATTGCAGTACGTGCACTTCTGCGCGCAGAAGGGATAGGAAAGATAGACTCCTGGCACTCTTCTGATTGTAACGGTCCGCACCAGTGGGCGTGCACGGCAACGCTGTGAAATCGGGTCACGTCGGCCCGCATTCAGCTACCATACTGTCGTGGGCTTCTACCTCTGGTTCGATGATGACCTCGCGTGGGCGCAGGGCACCTACGAATATCGCCCCATGGGCACCGCGATCATCGCCGCCACCGATCTCTTCCGGCGCCGCGATTTCGATCCGCGCCGCAAAGCAAGACCGCCGCTCACCGCCCGCTACGCCGGACAGTTTGCGTCACTGGGCCATCTGAACCAGCAACTCAAGCAGCAGCGGAAACCTCAGCGCGCCGCGCGCGCCAACTCCGCCGCCGCGCCCTGAATCACCTCGCCGGTATTCTCCAGGACCGTCCCGACTTTGACGATTTCCTCATTGGCCTGTTTCCACTCGTTCTGCTCGATGCTCTCCCGCACCGCGGGCAGCGTCTTCACGCCGTAGCCGGTGTAGAGGCCGGGCGCATAGATCTGGTGTTTGAACCAGGGGCGGCTGGGCAGGCCTTCGTTGGAGGTCAGCGCCCGCTCCACCCCAATCAGCTTGGCGTTGGCTTCGCGCAGCGCGGCGCGTGCCAGGGCCGAACCTCCGTCCTGGCTGGCGTGCGCCAGCGCCTGGTCGTAGTCGCGGGTCACCCGCTCGAGCGCGGCGAGGCCGTTTTCGAGCGGCGCGAAGTTGAGAAACGGCGGGACCACCTCCTTCGGCGGCAGCGTCGTCTTATGCTCGGGATCTTCTACGGCCGCGTACGTGCCGTCGTCGATCATGCGGTTGCGTTCAATGGCCTGTTCGCGGCGGTCGCGCGCCAGCTTCTCCACTTCCGCCACATAGCGCCGCACCGTATCGGTGAAGTCATCGAAATCGAACGGCAACAGTTCGGCGTCCGCCAGCCGCATCACCGCAGTCCCGGCGGTCTGCGCCAGCGCCCGCCCGTAAACGAACTTCGTGTCGGAAAAATGCGTGTACCAGTAGAAGTCGTCATACACGGAATGATAGATTCCGCCGCCGCCCTCTCCGCCGAACCCCATGTTGATCGACGCGATTCCCAGATGGTCGAGGAACGCGGTGTAGTCCGAGCCGGAGCCCAGGGCGGCGATCCGCAGGTCCGGCCGTGTGCGCGCTTCCTGCCGGTCCTGGGGCGTGCCCATCGGACCGGTCAGCCGCCGCGCCTGCATCCGCCTCCAAACCGTCAAGCCGGTCTCCGGATCTTCGATGTCCTTGGCCACGCCGTTCATGAAGCGCTCCAGCGTGTGCGAGCCCTCCACCTGCAGGTATCCGCGCCCGTTCGAATCGGAATTCAGATAGACCACGGCCTTGCGCTCGAGCTCCGCGGCGTGCGTCTCCGCCCACTCGGTGGAACCGAGAAGGCCCGGCTCCTCGCCGTCCCACACACAATAGACGATGGTGCGCTTCGGCTTCCATCCCTGCTTGACGAGATCCGCGAGGCCGCGCGCCTCTTCCATCAGGGCGACGGCTCCCGAGACCGGATCGTCGGCGCCGTTCACCCAGGCATCGTGATGATTTCCGCGAATCACCCACTCATCCGGATACGCGGCGCCCGGGATACGAGCGATCACGTTGTAGAGCGGCTTGAGGTCCCAGTTGAACGCGAGTTTCAGGTGCACCTTCGCCGGACCCGGGCCCACGTGGTAGGTGATGGGCAGCCCGCCGCGCCATGCTGCCGGCGCCACCGGGCCCGCCAGTTCCGCCAGCAGCGGCTGCGCGTCGCCGTAGGAAATCGGCATCACCGGAATCTTCATCAGGGTGGCGGCATCCTTGAGCGCCAGCCGCTTGGCATCTTTCGTCGCCCCGACACCCGGCGTCAGCGGATCGCCCGGATAAATCGGCATATCCATGACGCTGCCGCGCTGCGCGCCGTTCGGATTGCGGTATGGCCCCGTAGGGAACACGTCGCCCTGAACGTAGCCGTCGTCGCGCGGGTCGGAATAGATGAGGCATCCGATGGCCCCGTGCTCGGCCGCGACCTTGGGCTTGATGCCGCGCCAGGACCCGCCGTAGCGGGCGATCACGATCGCTCCCTTGACGGAAATGCCCAGCCGGTCGAGCGTTTCATAATCACCCGGCACTCCGTAATTGACGTACACCAGCGGCGCCGTCACGTCGCCATCGGCCGAGTATGCGTTATAGACTGGCAGTTGCTCGTCATGCTGGGAGGACGTGGGATCGAGCGAGACCGTGGGCTCCACCAGCTTCGCCGTGAAGTGAGACGGCGACACCATCTCGAGCTCCCGCTCCCTGGGGGTCGGGAAGAGCACATCGAAGCTCTCGATCTGCGCATCGAGCCCCCACTCCTTGAACTGCGAGAGGATCCACTCCGCGTTCTCCTTATCGTAAGGAGACCCGACGTGGTGCGGACGGGCCGAAAGCCGTTCCATAAAGGCCCGCAGGTTTTCCGTTTTCGGAATCGCCCGGAACTTGACTTCCCAATCCCGCTCGGTCCGCGCCGTTTCGTTCGAGTAGCCGCGCAGCGGTCCCGACTCCGCGCCATAAAGACAGGTGCACAAGAAGCAAACCAGTATCTGTTTCATAGGGACTAGGTTCGATTCTACCGCGACCGCCGGCCAGGTTTCGCCGCCGCCTTATTGCCTTCCCATGCCGATCCGGAACCCGCCGGCGCGCTCGAAGCAGTACTCGACGTGGCGGTCCTTCCGCACCAGTTGGTCTCCGCGCCGGGCCAGATGTGGCGCGCGCGCCGCCAGGTCGGCCAGCAGCCCCTCGCGGTCGGCTGGCGCGAGGTCGAGCTCCGACCCCATGCCGTATTGCAGCCGGAGCCTCTCCGGCCGCAGCAGGTGCGACGCTCCGGGGCCGGCCCAGGTAATCTGCTCGTATGGAATCAGCCTGCGGGTCAGCGCGTCGCGCACCACCAGGCCCTGGCCCGTGGTCTCGTAGGTTTGCGGATACGCGCAAAGCAGCAGGACCAGCAAAACGGGCCCGGCGATCCAGCACGTCGCCCGCAGCGCAGCGGCGCCAATTGCCAGGGCGATCGACGCCAGCACACACCAATCGATTCGTGATTTATGAGCCATAGGATTGCACCGTAAAGGCGGGGGCAGGCGGAAACCTGCCCCCGGTCGAGGTTATTGCCGCTTGGACTTGATCTCCGCCAGAAGACGGTCGATCTCCTTTTCCTTTTCCATGGCGGCGAAACGATCTTCCACATCATCGGCCAGCAGTTCGGACTTCGCCTGCGCGGTCGCTTCGGTATGCTGCACTTTGTTCTTCATCCGGTCGAAGGCGGCGGAGTTCGAATCGTCCCCCATCGCCAGGCCGGCTTCATTGGCCTTGCCCATCGCCCGCGTCCGCCGGTGCTGCGCGATCAGCATATCGCTCTTGGCTTGCGCCTCCGCCAGTTTCTGCTGCAGTTTCAGGAGAGCCGCCTTGAGGTTCTCCACCTGCGTCTTCTGATCTTCAACCTGCTGCCGGAAACTCGCAGCCGTCGAACGGTAGCTCATGGCGCGCTCCACCGCCGCGCGGGCCAGCGCTTCGTCCTTCTTATCGACGGCCATCTCCGCGCGGTGCAGCCATTGCTGCTCGTTCTCTTCATTCTCCTTCAGCTTCTTCTCGAGAACGTGTTGATCGGCGATCGAAATCGCCACCTGCGTTTTTACCTGTAGCAGTTGGTTCTGCATGTCCAGAATCACCTGCTTGATCATTTTTTCCGGATCCTCGGCCTTATCCACCAGGTCGTTGAGATTTGCCCGGACCAGCGTTGCGACTCTCTCTAAAAGTGCCATGGTTTTTTACTCCTTTCGTGCCTGTCTCGCCGCACCCTCTCACTTGCCGTCCGGCTCGGGGCCCTTATCGCCGATTAACCGGACCTTCGCAAACAACTCGTTGAGCGGCATCCCCGAGAGCGTCTCGAACAGCGCCGGGATCTGCGCCGCCATCTTGGTGATGTCGCCCGTAATCTTGTTCAGGCCGGCAGCTTCGCCGTTGCCGGTCGAAACCACCGTGATCTTGTCGACATTGGCCAGCGGCGCGGCCAGGGCCCTCGCCACTTCCGGCATGCTGTTGATCAGCTTATCGACGATCGCGGCCTGGTTGAACTGCAAGTAGGCCTCGGCCTTCACGTTCATCGCCTTGGCTTCGGCTTCGCCCTTCTTGAAAATGATCTCGGCTTCCGCTTCTCCCTGCGCGCGGATGGCCGACGCCTTGCCGTCGGCTTCCATGATCAGCCGCTGCTTCTCGGCTCCGGCCAGCGTCTCGATGCGCTGGCGCTCGAATTCGGCCGCCTTCAACACGGTGGCCGTCAACTCGCGCTCGCGCCGCTTGATTTCGGCCTCCTGCACCAGGACTTCGTGCTCCTTCTCCACCTGGTGGATCGTGACTTCTTCGGCGCGCACCTGCTGCTGCATGACGTTGGTCTGGATCTCGTACATCTTGTCGGCCTGCGCCTGCTGCTTCTTCACCATCTCCAGGTACTCGGCCTTCTTGACCTCGAGATCGCGCTGCGCCTCGGCCTGCTTGGCCTGCGAGAGCGTTTCCGCCAGCACCCGCTCCTGATCGGCCTGGGCTTTCGCCACGGCGGCTTCGCGCGAGGCCACGGCGCGCCGGATGGCGGTGTCGCGGTCGGCCTCGGCCGCCGCCACATCGGCATCGCGCTTGATGCGCGCCACGTCCGGCCGGCCCATGTTCGTGATGTACTCGTTCTTGTCGCGGACTTCCTTGATGGTGAAGGAAATCACCTCGAGCCCCATCTTGTTCATGTCATCGGCGCAGGTGGAGCGCATCCGCTCGCCCACCATTTCGGGCTGCTTCACGATCTCTTCCACCGTGAGCTGGCCGATGATGCCGCGCAGGTGGCCTTCCATCACCAGACGGATCAGCCCTTCGCGCTCGTCGGGCGGCTTGGTCAGGAACTGCTCCGCCGCCGTCAGGATCGACTCGGGGTCGCTCTTCACCTTGATCTGCGCCACCGCTTCCACCGTCACCGCCACGCCCTGGCGGGTGTACAGGTCCTGCTTCGGAGCGACATCGAACGACATCAGCTCGAGCGACAGGCCCCGGCAGCTTTCCACCATCGGAAAGATCACCGTGCCGCGGCCCTTGACCACCCGCGTGCCGCGGAAGCCGTAAACGATAATCGCCTCGTGCGGTCCCGCCTTGCGGAACAGCTTGGCGAACATGGCCATCAGGAACAGGATGGCCAAAAGCATCAACAATGCAATCACGATCGTCGGGTTGCCCATAGACGTTTCCATTTATTTGAACTCCGCATCGCCGGTGGGGTCTTCCCACGGGCGGACATAAGCGATTCCTTTCTCGTAGCGTGTGACCATGACCTCGGAGCCCTTCGCGATAGCAACGCCATCGTCGCTCCGCGCGGCCGTCACACGCCGCGTCCCTTCCTGCGAATAGATCAGCTCTCCGGTGCCCCCCAGGCGGATCGGAATGCTCAGCTTTCCGAGCACACCGACCATGTCGTAATCCGCCGGGTCGAGAGCCGCCTCCCGAGCCATCAGAACCTTTGCCAGAAACCAGAACACGACCGAAGCCGCCCCGATCCCGCTCACGATCGCCACCCCCAGCGTCACCACGAACCACACGCCGTAGTAGTGCTGCAACAGATAACCCGTTCCACCGAACCACGCCAGAAATGCGGCGATCGTTCCGAAATTGAACCACGGCAGTTCGCCGTGCGCCTCACCCAGGTGAGGCACATGGATGCCGTGATGCACATGCAGGTGCGGCAGGTGCAGGTGCGCGCTGCCGGCCACCAGCGCCAGCACGCTCAGTCCAAAGCCGACAATAAAACACACGAGGTAGAAATCCGACCAGTTCATGAACGCCTCCTCGGTTTGCCGTTGGCGGGCGGCGGGGTCCGCAACACCTCCATCAAACGCTCCGCCAGCCCGGGGTTTTCCAGAATCGTGCCCAACAGCACCAGGCACATCCGCGAATCGCCGTGCCGCGCCGCGGTCAACAGCGCCCGGTGAAGTTCCGCGTCGCGCGAAAACCGCTCGGCCCCGCTGATCAGCCACAGATCCAGCTTGTCCTCGATCGCGCCGAGATCGGAAACCAGTTCCTCCTGGTATCCCTCAGGATCGTCCACCAGGTATCCCGGATGTACTTTGAAGAACTTCGCCAGCAGCATGCGCGTCGAGTTGGTGATATGCGGACGCGCCCCGCTTTCGATCTGCGACAGGTAGCTCTGGCTGATCGACTTGCCGAGCTCTTTCTGGATCAACCGTGCCAGTTCCTGCTGCGAGAGTTCGCGGTCCAGCCCGCGCAGCGTTCCTTCGACTTCGCGAAGGTACCGAATTTTTTCACCGAGCGTCATATCGCAATCTGCAATTATAATATTGCAATCCGTAATTGGCGTCAACAGGAAAATTCTGAATGTTTTCAGTTGTTTATCGAAATCGCTCCTACCGGAACGTCAGCCGGCCTGGATTCCCAGGCAACCCGTCGACATTCACCAGCACACTCACATCCCCAGCCCCTGCAAGGGATTTCGGCAGCGCGACGTTGATTTGATCGAGTCCCGCATACTGCTGTTGTGGCCCCACGTACGACGGCGCCAGACGTAGGCCGCCGATTTCCACGGCCACCACGCCGGAGGAGCTTCGTCCGCGTACTCCTGTGCAATAGAGCACGAGCGTCAGTTCCTCATCGCCGTCCCCGAAGACGATCTCACGGGCGATGATGTTCCCGCTCCCATCGACGTCGTATACGGGCTCCCACACCGGCGCCTCGCCGGGCCTGCTTCGAACCAGCGAAGCGGCCGCCAACCCGGCCGGATTCAACGTGAACAGGCCGGGAGACACTTCGCCGATGGAGATCGCAACTACAGCGTCGGGCCACCCCTCCCTCCGCACGGCGAGGCTCGCCTCGCCGGGCACCGCTTCGCCGGGCAGGACGCAGTTGATCTGGCCGGATCCCGAGTACACCACCTCGACCGGCCGCTCGGCGCCGCTGGCGTCACGCAGGGAAACGCTCACGCCGGCGTCCTGCCCTCCGAGATCCACGCCCAGGATCGTTGCCAACGAGCCGGGCGCCGGCGCGCCCTCCTGGAAAGAGGCCGCGTTCACCACCCCGGCCGGCGCGATCCTCGGCGGGTAGTACTGCGGAAACAGGTCGTGGTCCGGCCACTCCGGCACCGCAGCCAGCGCATCCCACACCGCCTGGCCAGTGTAAGCATTGGGATATACGTGGTCCTCCGTGGCGCCATTGAAAACGAATGCATAAGCGACACCGTTTGCAAACCGGTAGAACCACGCATTCGTGCCGGGAGCGGCCCCGCCGTGCGACCAGGTGACGCCACCTAACTGGGATACCAGGAACAGGCCGAAGCCGTACCAGTTGGGCGTGCCCGGCACCCAGGTGTTGCGGGGGGTCTCCGCGATCATGGAGGCGAAGCTCTGCGAGCTGACCAATGCGCGGGGCCGCGCTCCGTCGAGCATCGAGACGAACTTGGCCAGGTCGATGACCGAACCGACCCATCCACCGTCGGAGTCGTTCAGGTCCATGTTCAGGAGCCCGTAGGGCGCCGGCTCTTTTTCGCGTGCAGCCGAGACGTAGGAACTGATGAGGGACGCACCCGGATAGTCGTAGTACTTGACCTCGCCGGGCAGCCGGCCCGCCAGGCTGGAGCTTCCGTGTTGCACACTCGGGAGTCCAAGCGGGTCGAGGACCTTTTCCCGAACATATGTTTCATACGGCTGCCCGCTGACCTTCTCGATGACGCGGCCGAGCAGCATGTAGCCGAAATTGGAGTACGCGTACCGCGACCCGGGATCGAAATCGAGCCGCTGCGCGAGCATATAGCGAATCATGGCATCGTGGGAGGGCGGGAAACTCGTGTGGGTCGCGTTGGACGCGTCCACCGTGGGGTCGCCGAGCATGGGGTCGCCGCTCTTGTCCCGGTCCCAGCCGCCGGTGTGGTGGAGCAGTTGACGCACGGTGATGCGGCCCAGGCGGCTGTCCCCCCATTTCCCGTTGTAGGGAGCGTACTGGTTGAGAATGCTCCACACGGGGGTGTCCAGATCGACTTTGCCGTCTTCCACCAGGCGGACCACGGCCACCGCTGTAATCGTCTTGGCGATGCTTCCCCAGCGGAACAGCGAGTCGGGTTGCACCGGCGTCCGGGCCTCCGCATCCGCCCAGCCGTAGCCGCGAGCGAAGATCAGGTGGCCGTCCTTGACGACGGCCAGGGCTCCTCCTTTCACGCCATAGCGGGCCAGAGCCTGCTGCATGACCGAGTCGAGTCCGGAGAAAGCCGGCACAGGCGGGCCGGTTTGAGCAAGAGCGGGTAGCGCCACCGCCAACGCGAATACGATGGAAGCTGGCAATCTCATGAATCAGACAGAAATGTCTCTTTATACTATATCTTCGAAAAATAGGGGCTGCTCGATCCGGCCGCCGTGTGACCGAGGCAATTGGCGAAGGTGCCGGCCGGACGGACCCTCATCCTGGTCTCGGACGGATTCTCCCTGCAACCGGCCCGGGAGTCTATTCCGTGGCTGCCGCTTTCCTTCCCAAGGATGAACGATTCAAAATGATCGGCACGACCGACCTCGAGTCCATGCTGCAATCGGTCATCAAGGTGGCTGCGGAGCGGAACGTCAGAGCGGCAGCGGCATGGAGGAACTGGCGAGGGCCACCGGCGGAGTCTATTTTCGCGATGGGAACGACATGCTGAAGCAGTTCCGCTCCGTGCTGGCCGACGGCCGGGAGTATTACCTCCTCGCATACATCCCCAAGAACCGGGTGCCGGACGGCAAATTTCGCAAGATAGACGTGCAACTCGCGGATAAGAAGCTTCATGTCCGAGCCAAATCCGGCTACTGGGCGGATCCCGCTCCAAACTGAGCGGCCTCCTGAATCAACCGATCTCCACAACGGTCTGGAACATTTGTGGCGGCAGGCTGATACCGCATGTTTTCAAGCGATCGTAGAACTTGGGTCGAATGCCCGTTGCCCGGAAGCGGCCCAGGACCCGCCCCGATTCAGTGATTCCCGTTTTCTCGAAAACGAAAATGTCCTGGAGCGTGATGACGTCCTGTTCCATGCCGACCACCTCCGTGACGTGTGTGATGCGGCGCGTTCCGTCGGTGAAACGCGAAGTCTGGACGAACAGATCGACGGCCGCGGCAATCTGCGCTCGAATGGAACGGATTCCCATGTTCGCATTGGCCATACCCACCATGACTTCCAGCCGGCCCAAGCCGTCGCGGGGGGTATTGGCATGAAGCGTGGTGAGCGATCCATCGTGGCCGGTGTTCATGGCCTGCAGCATATCCAGCGCCTCCGCCGAGCGCACTTCTCCCACGATGATGCGGTCGGGACGCATACGCAGTGAGTTGATCACGAGCTGGCGAATGGTAATCGCCCCCACCCCTTCCACGTTGGGAGGCCGGGTCTCCATGCGCGCCACATGAGTCTGCTGCAGGCGCAACTCGGCGGCGTCTTCGATGGTCACGATGCGCTCGTCTTCCGGGATGTAGGAAGAGACCGCGTTGAGGAGGGTAGTTTTACCGGAACCGGTGCCGCCGCTGATCAGGATGTTGAGGCGCGCTTTCACGCAGCTCTTGAGCAGCTCCAGCATGCCTTCGGTGAGGGCGAACTTCGCCACGAGATCTTCGCCTTTGAGGGCCTGGCGCCCGAAACGGCGGATGGAAAGCAGGGGGCCGTCCACGGCGACCGGGGGAATGACGGCGTTGACACGCGACCCGTCGGGCAGGCGCGCATCCACCATCGGGGAAGATTCGTCGACGCGCCGGCCGACGCGCGACACGATCTTTTCGATGATTCTCAGCAGATGGGCATCGTCTTTGAACTCCACCGGAGTGCGATACAGCTTGCCGGCGCGCTCCACATAGACCATGCTGGGCGTGGTCACCAGGATGTCCGAGATCGTGGGGTCTTGCAGCAGGGGCTCGAGCGGACCCAGGCCGAAGACTTCATCCAGGAGCTCCTCGATGACGCGGTCCTTCTGGACCAGGCTGAGGGGCGTCTTCTCTTCTTCGACGAGCCCGGCGACGGCAGTGCGGACCTGCACACGGACACGGTCCCCCGCCATCGACGACAGCGCCTCCAGGTTGATCCGGTCCAGCAGCTTTCGGTGAAGCGTGAACTTCAGCTCCTGGTATTCGGGAGTCGATGCCTCCTGGCTAAAGAGGCGATTTACCCAACCGCCTCCCCGGATCTGATCCGTTCTGGATACTGGTTCCAATACAGATGTCATGGTGGTGTACCTCTATCAACAGCAAGGATCCCTTCTCAGTGAAGTTGGTCTATCTTCGTTCCGGTTCGTGAGACTGGCAATGGTGGGCCATCGCGGCCCCCTCACGTACGTTCGTAGAGATTGGGCGCGTGGTTAGGGTCAGGCGAAGCGCTGTTGCCGTTGCCGGTCGGGAGTCTCCAGACGGATTCATCCGGGCCAGGCCGCGAAAGCCTGTCGCCTCCGATATTCTTCAAGGCTGGGCGTCTGGGGACATTACCCAACGTAAGCTGCTTTGGAAGCAGAATACAAGTCCACTTCGGTGAACAACATGGCTATTGGCATCCCACTGAGCCGTCGCGACCATCGTCATTCCCTTCGCCAAGTAGAGTCGTTGGAGGAAACGGTACGTCTGATGGCCAGCCCCCCGGGTCCAAGGAGAAGGAGGGATTCACCGTGCCGGATAGAGTTCACGAGCGCCTGGCGCTCCCGCAACAAGCCGGCTAAGGGCAGGCCGGAACCCGACTGGCCGTTATCTCCCGTCATCACAACACGAAGACCGATACGACTGCCCCGACAAGTACAACCCAAAAGATGTCGATTTTGCACCGAAGTGCCACGAATGCCACTACCGCCAGAACGATTGACGGAGCACTCCATGCCGCCGCGGTGGCGAACTGAACGGTCACAGCCAGCAACAGGCCAACAAATGAAGCCAAGACGCCCCGTAGCACTCTTCGAAACAGCAACGCCTGTTGCAGCCGGTCGAGGTATGGAACCGTAATCAATACCATCAGGAACGACGGCGCGAAGATCGCCACGGTCCCGACGACGGCCCCCAACAGGCCGGCGATCTGGTAGCCCACGAAGGTAGCAGTAATGACGATGGGACCAGGTGTGACCTGTCCCAAGGCGATGCCGTCCATGAACGTTCGGCTGTCCATCCAATTCCGAACATCCACTACTTGGTGCAGCATCACCGGCACCGAGGCGAAGCCGCCCCCGAAGGCGAACAGGTCCACCTTGACCATGACTGTCGCCAGGTCAAACAGCCGGCGATTCGCGACAGAGAGAGCTGCGAACACTGCGCCGCCGGCCAGGGCGGCCACCAGAACCAGGCCTACCCTTCGGCGCCCGCTCCGCTGGCCGGCAGGCTGGGCGGGCCTTGTGGGAAGTTTTGCATCGCGATAGAGAAGAACACCTGCCGCCGACGACGCAACGATGGCGAGGATGGGACTGCCTCGAAAGAACAGGAACGTGGCTGCTCCGCAAGCCAGGATCGCATCGCGCCAGTTCTTGATTGAACTGTGGCCGAATGTCACGACAGCGTTTGCCACCAGCGCAACCACGATCACGTGCAGACCACGAAAGGCGGACGCCACCGGCTGGAGATCGCGGCAAGCCTGGTACACGCCGGACAAGACCACCATCAGCACGAAGGCGGGCAGGCCGAATCCCACGAATGTAGCCAGCGCCCCTCGCGCCCCGCGCGCGCGCAGTCCGACATAAGCGGCCACCTGCATGGCGGTAGCGCCTGGAATCGACTGGCACAAGGCGGTACCGTCAGCAAAAGACTGCTCCGACAGCCACATCTTCTTCCCGACGGCTACGTCGCGGATGTACGCTACCATCGCCGGCCCGCCGAAGGCCGTCAAGCCCAACCGCAAGAGCACCAGGAAGAGTGACGATATTGGAACCTGATGTGTAGACCCATCATGACATCGGGAGCCGGTCGCCATTGTCATGCCGTTGGCCCTGTCATCGGCCATGCCGCACGTCCTTGCTGCCGCAAGCAGCGCCCGGTTCAAGTCCGCCGGCCCGCGCTGTTCGCGATTGGCTCCGAGCGGAGTCTCCGGGAGCATAGAATCAGTCCTCGTTCCTTAGATCGGGCGGCCATCACCTTCCAAAGAACCGGGACATTTCATTATGGATTCGGCGGGCGATTGATGTCGACATGTCCCAGGCGGAGGCGATGTATACGGACGCCTGTCGCGTCGGAAGCCGTCGTTTCCAGGTGTGCTCCGATCGCGACGCAATGGTTGGGGCTTGGTCTACATGGCGGGCAGCGTGTTTCTCGGATACCTTGGTGTTTGGATGGGCGCGTTGACCGCATGTGGTGAACCCCGGCAGCCTGGGGCAACCCAAAAGCGGTTCTGCACGCGCCTCTTACGCCGTTTGGCAGAACGATCCTGGCGATGCCGGTTCCGGATAACATCCGGCGTCGCCTCGCCAATGTGCTTCGCTCAGGTGGTGATCCAAATCGCAATGCTACAGATGTTTAAAATCGCAAGAGTCGCCGGCCGCGAGATCACCCAAGCCACTTAGTCAATCCAATATTGCCTTCGATGTCCCGATGGAAGAATCGGAACCTGCGCCCGTCTTCCATCTGAAGCGTCATCACCGTTCGGACGTGACTAATCACGAAGGATGAATCATCCGATGACCACACCAAACCCGAAATGTGCTTGGAACGGACGATTGGCGATGCTCCCGCCGCACCTTCAGGTTCATCCTGAGTGATCTGAACATCGTATTTCGCGCGCATTTCGTTCCCGTCCGGTGCGGTCACAACGCCTGTACCCTGCAAGTGCTCCAGTAACTTCATGAGAGGGTTAACCCCGCTTTGAATGACTGGCCCTACGATGCAGTTGCGGACGAGCCTGGTTCACTTTCAAAGCCTTCCCGTTGAGGTCCGCTCCATTAAGAGCGACGATCGCCTCCTGCGCTTCGGCATCGGCTTTCATCTGAATGAATCCGAAACCCCTGGATAGACCAGTCCACCGATCAGTCATCATCTTGGACCGCTGGACGGCACCGTGCTTTTCAAATAGGGACCGAATGTCCTGTTCAGTGACGTTCGGACTGAGGTTACCAACAAGAATGTTGTTCATAATGGTTCCTTTCATGTGCGCCCGCTAAACTGAGGTACGTGTCACCTCGCCATAGGTAATCATCGGCAACTCGGGAAGTCACGATGAGGAAGGGTGGAATCGGAAGCAGCGGATCTCATCTGACAGTTGTGCGCCGGCCAACAGGTCTTGCTCACAGATGACCAGCGTAAGTTCCCCTTGCGAGAAACAGGCTATCGCCTTTGTGAAATGCCGGGACTGCGACAGGCACAAACGATTGCAGCGTGTGGAAGCGGAGCACGTTGTTCCGTCCTTTCTGGCAAGAGACATCAGGGACGGACGGTTCAGCAGGCCGAAAAACAACTGGCCGCTCGGCTCTTGGTGGGAGATGCCGTCTCTAGTATAGCAGGTTCGTGATTTTCACAAGGTCAATCTCGACGACACAATCTCGACGACGCCAGTGCCAGTCTTCTTGCAGCCAGATCAGAGGTAGATGACCCTCGACATGTCATTTGGCTCCAGTCGGACGGTTTCCCGCCGGTGAGGCGCTACCGCCGGGCCGCGGGGTTCCAGCCATCGCCGCCCCGCAGGAAGACTTCGGGCCGAAATCGAGCCGCCTCGCTGGATGTCAGCGGGTTCGCCCACTTGACGCGGTTCGCGCCGCCGGCGCCCGGTCCAGTGGATCCGTACTCGGCGAAGAACGAATCCTTCTCCGCCTCTGGCTTGTTCCAGTTGTTCCACCCTTCGGGGTAAATGTGATCGCCCATCCAGCAATCCAGATAAACGACGCGCGCGTAGAGCCGCCACGGGCGCCCCAACGCCACATCGTGGACTCCCGGATCGGCCGTGAGTTTGCAGTGGTCGAATACGAAGCCCTCCGGCCCCGCCGGCATCGTGCGGCTCACCGCTGCGATGAAGCCCGGCCCGCGGCTGTGGATTTCACACCGCTCGAAAACCGCCTGCGCATTCCCGAAGATGAAATCCACGTGGCCGGCGATGTAGCAGTCTTCGTAGTATTGCCGGCCGCTTGCCGCATACAGCGTGTCCTGCATTCCGATGAAGCGGCAATGGCGAAAGACCGCGCGATCCGAGTGCGTCGAAACAGCCACCGCCTGTGTCCCCGGGCCGAAGGTATTCTCGAACGTGAGATTCTCGGCTTCGAATTCCGCACCGCTCACGTCCACCACCGCGCTGAAAAAAGTGCCGCCCACGTCTTTTGCTCCCACGCTGTAGCTGATGACGGTCGTCGCGGCGTCCTGCCCCAGTAACGTGATCCGTGGCCGGTCCGGCGGCACGCGCACACGTTCGTGATACACGCCGGGCCGGATCTCGATGATCACCCGGCCAGGAAACGGACTGAGCGCCCGGTCCATCACGTGATCCACCGCATTCTGCACGGTGGGAAAATCGCCACTACCGTCCTTCGCGACGACCACGTGGATCGGGGCGACGGCGGCTGATAAGGGTAGCGCCACCAGGATGAGCGCGACGGAGTGGGTCGGAAACTGCCACATCTCTCCATTCTCATCCAAGCCACGACGTCCGCTGCGGTCTCGTGCCGGCCATTGCACTTGCCATCCCCGCGGGTGCCCAGATCATTCCAAGGACCGGCGGCCCGGAAGAAGTGAACGACCCAGAAGCTACCCGGGGAAGTTCGGGTCGGGCATGTTCCAGTTGCCCGGAATCGGCGGATATAGCTCCTCAAGACCTTCCTTGAGTTCCACGCCCAGGCCCGGCTTCCGGGGTACGTCGATGTGGCCGTTCACCGCCTGGAATTTCTCTTTGAACAACCCCTCCTTGAACGGGTTGGGGGTCATGTTCGATTCCAGCAGGAAACGGTTCGGCACGGCCGCCAGCAGGTGCGCGTTGGCCGCGGTAATCAGGCCGTCCTGCCAGTTGTGGGGGCAGATGAGCTTTCCGCGGCTGCCAGCCATGCGCGCCATGTGCCAGCACTCGGTGACGCCGGCATCGTCGCAGCCGGGCTGCACGATGTCATAGGCCCCGCGGTCCACCCATTCGGCCAAGGTGGCGCGGTTCGGCATGGTCTCGCCGCCGGAGATCTTCACCGTGGGCAGGTACTTCTTGAGCTTGACGTAGTCGTCGATGTTCTTGCGCGTGGGCTCCTCGAACCAGAGGTACTTCAGCTCTTCGAGCACCGGCGCGATCTCCATGCACTGCTCCATCGACCATCTCGTATTGGCTTCCTGAATCAGGTCGAAGTTCGGCCCCACGGCCTTGCGCAGGTCGCGCATGTAGGGGATGAAATCCGCCATCTTGATGCCCAGCCTTGCGAAGCCGCCGCCGGGCCGGTACTTGAAGGCGGTGTAGCCGGCGGCCTTGTGTCGCAGGGCCTGCTTCACCAGGTCGTCCGGTCCCACAAAGCGGGAACCCTTTTGCCAAGTAAACTCGCCGCCCGAGGCGTACATGCGAATGTGCGTGACGGGCTCGGTGTCGGTGGCCAGGATTCGGTACAGCGGGAGCCCCTTGGCCTTGCCGATGATGTCCCACATGGCGGTGTCCACGCCCGCCCACAGGCCGCGGGCCCGTGGCCCGCACAGGCCGGCGGCGAGATATTCCACGTCGAACGGGTTCTTGCCTAGGATGGCCGGCTTCACTACGGCCTCGGCGTACTCCTTCATCTCCGCCGGCCCGTTGTATCGGGAGGCGCCGCCAATGCCCTTCAGGCCCACGTCGGTGGTAAGTTCCACGATCACCGACTCGGTCTTGTAGATGATGACGTTGTTGTCGGCGTCCGGCCACTCCTCTTCCGGCTTGAGCCGGTAGCCGAGGCTGAGAACTTTGATGCCGGTGATTTTGATCTTCTCGCGCCGCACCCCGTCCAGGGGCGAGATACGGCCCCGCGGCAACTCCGCGCCGACGCGCTGTTGTGCGTCCAGGGCCGAGGCCCCGGCTGCTCCTGCCGCTGCACTCAGGAATGTTCTTCTCGAAGAACTCATGCGCCATCTCCTCGCGCCACGGAACAGGCGCGGCAGGCCCAGCGTAGCACCCGGTGTGCATGTGTGGAGGCGGAGTGGCGGCATCCCCGCTTCAGGCACCGCTCATGCGCGGCCGATACAGGCAATCAATCACGATGCCCTGTTCGGCTGCTTCCGGAATTCGATCTTGCGGCCCGACCCCTTCCAGGTCCTCTCTAAACAGGCTCGCCTCTCGTTGAGCTGATACGTTTGCCGCACCTGGCGTACCAGTTCGCGCCGTGCCGCGGGCTGGGTCTCCAACGCCGCACCGTGCAGCGACTCTATTGCCAGCCCCGTTACGCGGTAAATCGGCGGTAGTTGGAGGCATGGAGTATAGCCGTGCCGGTCGCCGCGTCGGTCGTCCGACACTGACGGCTGCCAGTTGGCGGCGGTGCGGAGCGTTCCGCTTGCGATTTCATGCGTTTACCCACGGCCCTCGGGCTGCATAACAAGGAGATATCCGATGACAGGAGGGGGACGGAATGGCGGAACACGGAATCGAGGAGAGGCGAAAGACAGCCATTGTGACGGGCGCGTCGCGGGGAATCGGAGCGGGCGTCACGCAAGCGTTTCTGAAGCTCGGCTACAACGTTGTCGCGAATTCGCTCAGGATTGAAGAGTCGGAATTAGTATCGACGGAGCACCTTGCTTTGGTGCAGGGAGACATCGGCCAGGCCTCGACTGCTGCCAAAATCGCGGATACCGCCATGAGCCGCTTTGGCTCAATCAATGTAGTGGTAAACAATGCGGGGATCTTCTTTACGAAGCGGTTCACCGATTATACGGAGAGTGATTTCCAAATCCTTTCGGCGACTAACCTGGGAGGCTATATCTACATCACGCAGTTGGCGGTCAAGCAGATGCTGGCGCAAAATAGCGGCGGCAGCGTCACTTGCATCACGAGCGCGATGGTCGAACACCCAATCAAGGGAGTGAACGCCTCGCTCCCGATGGTCACGAAGGGGGGGCTTGAGGCGATCACGCGCAGTCTCGCTATGGAATACGCCAAAGTTGCGATCCGTTTCAACGCCGTCGCGCCGGGGGTGGTGAACACGCCAATGCATCGCGGCGAGCCCAAAGGCATGTTAGAGGGCCTCTCCCCGATGGGCGAGATTTCCGAGGTCGACGACATCGTGAACGCCGTGGTGTATCTGACCGAAGCTCGTCACGTGACTGGCGAAGTGCTTCACGTCGATGCGGGCGCGCACAACGGCAAGTGGTGACGGAGAACCTATGAGCGCAAATTCAAATGGACAGGTGTTGAGAACGGCTGAAGCGAGACTGCAGGAACTGGCGATCGCGCTCCCGGCGCCGCCGCAGCCTTTGGGGACTTATACGGAAGCCGTACAAAGCGGCAACTTACTTTTTCTGACGGGCATGATGCCGACTGAGGGCCGCAGCGCAAAATTCGTGGGGCGAGTAGGCGGCGAACTCGATGCGGACACGGCGTATGCCGCGGCGCGCCTGGCGGCACTCAATGCCATGGCGGTGGTCCGGCAGCATTTGGGCTCGCTCGACAGAGTGACGCGGATCGTACGGCTGGGCGTCATGGTCGCCACTTCCGGCGATGTGCGCGAGCACCCGAGAATCGCGGACGGCGCCTCGGAGGTGCTCCAAGACGTCTTCGGGCCGGCAAGGAATCCGTGCCGGCTGGTCTATGGCGTAGCCAGTCTGCCGCTCGGGGTGCCGGTGGAACTCGAGGTCATCTTTGAAGTGGCCGGGAGCCGGCGGGTGAAGAGGACTCCGTCGCGGGCCTCATCGACGAGGTGAGGCCGGGCATCCCCACGTGGAAGAAGGGGCAACGCACGGGCCTCGGAGACCTCCGTTCCTGGTAGGCAGTGGATAGACGTGGCAGCCTCACATGGGTGAGAAGCCGCGCGACGTCTTGTAGGGCTTGTGGAAGAAGGCGGTAACGCGCTCCTTCGAATGGCTCGAGCCGGCCGCATAGGCGTCCATTGGCGAAAGAAGATCAATATGGGTGCGAAATGCTTTGGGGAGTTCGTGGGGACAGCGGTTCTGATCCTGTCAGGCAACGGCGTGGTGGCCCAACGTCCTGCTGAAGCGTTCAACGGCGGAAGGGGCGAACGCGGCCGGCGGCGACCGGCGGCTATCGAGGCTCGCATGGCATTTCGCGATACATCTCCCTCAACGTGGACCCGGTTTCTCGAGACGGTGCACGCAGCAGAAGAACCATATGAACCCCGGATTGTTTAATTCTCCGTCTGGCCACGTGAGGCGATGTTCTTGCATCGCAGCTTGCGTGGGCCTCTTCGCCGCTTCAGCGGCGTTCGGACAACGATCTCCGTTTCGGGGCAGCGTTCCAACGGGAGTAGCTTCTTCCACTCCTCTGTCGCTGACGCTTCAGGATGCCATCGATCGCGGGCTGCGAACGAACCTCGGTCTGTTACTCAGCGCACAGGCGAGCGAAGTCGCGCGCGGCGGGCGGCTCCGGTCTCTGAGCGCACTCCTGCCCCAAGTGACCGGAGTAGTAAGCGAAAACGTCGAGCAAATCAATTTGAAAACCCGAGGGATCAACTTCCAAATCCCGGGCGCTTCCATCCCCACCATCGTCGGCCCGTTCCACTATACCGATGTGCGCGCCTATGCGTCCTTCAACGTCTTTGACTACAGGCTCCGCAAGAGCCATGCCGCTGCCCAGGAGGGCGAGCGCGCCGCTCAACTATCATTGAAAGACGCTCGTGATCTGGTGTCGCAGTCCGTCGCGAACGCTTACCTGCTCGTGATTGCCGGCTCTTCCCGGGTGCAGGCCTTACGGGCGCAGGTGGAAACCGATCAGGCCGTCCGCGACCGCACTGCCGACCAGCAGCGTGCGGGGACCGCGGCGGCGATTGACGTACTCCGCGCTCAAGTCCAGCTACAGCAGGAACAACAGCAACTGATCGCGCAGAAGAATCAGGTCGCCAAAGATAAGCTGGCCTTGGGACGAGTGATCGGCTTGCCGCCGGGCCAGCAGTTTACCATCGCCGACAAAGAACCCTACTTGCCGTTGGCCAAGATAACCCCGGATCGGGCCCTAAGCATAGCCTACGAAGAGCGCGCCGATTTCCAGAGCGCCAAAGCCCTCGTACGGGCCGCCGAGGATTCCGTCAGCGCTGCTCGCGCGGAGCGATACCCGAGCCTTGGCGTTTCCGCGGATTACGGTGATGCGGGAACTACGCTCGACAATTCCCACGGGACCTTCACGTTTCAGGCTTTCGCGAAGTTCAATGTTTTTGACGGTAAGCGAATCAGCGGTGACATCATTCAAGCCCGTGCGGCGTTGAAGCAGCGCCAGGACGAACTAGCTGACCTTCGCGGCCAGATCGATTATCAAGTCCGGGCGGCCATGCTTGACGTCCAGTCAGCTGCCGAACAGGTATCTGTCGCCACGAACAACCTCAAGCTCGCGAACGAGACCCTTGCGCAGGCCCGGGACCGCTTCGCCTCGGGGATAACCGACACGGTTGAGGTTGTGCAGTCTCAAGGATCGGTTGCCGTGGCCAGTGACAACTTGATCGCCGCCTTGTATGCCCACAACCTCGCGAAGGTCGAACTCGCACGCGCGCTGGGGTCCACCGAGCAACAGATTCAGATATTCATGGAGGTAAAGTAGCGTGGCCGATCTAGAGACAGCCAAGAATCCGGAAAGTATATCGCCTGGGACGCGCAATACGCCAGTGGAAAGTCGCGCCGCAACACACCCCGTTTACCCGCGCCGGCGATCTCACCGGTGGTGGATTGCGATCGCTGCCTTGATCGTAGTCCTTGGAGGCGGCGTCTTCCTCTGGCGCTACTTCTCGGGTTTCGAGACCACCGATGATGCGCAGGTTGACGTTCATCTTTATCCGGTGAGCGCGCGAATTTCGGGCTACGTGGAGGCGGTGCCTGTGCGAGACAACCAATGGGTGCAGAAAGGCGACACGCTTGTCGAGATCGACCCAAAAGACTATCAGGTGGCTGTAACCAAGGCGCAGGCGGACCTCGACACCGCCCGGGCCGCCTCCCGCGCCCTCAACATCGATGTACCGGTTAGTTCGGCAGACAACGCCAGCCAGCTGAAGTTCACATCTTCGGACATAGAAGACGCTAAACATGCAATCGCCGCCGGTGAAAAACAAGTCGCGGCTGCGCAGGCGCGCATCGAGGAAGCCGAGGCGCAGAGGGTGAAAGCTCAAGATGACGTCCGGCGTTATCACGTTTTGGTAGTCAAGCAAGAAGTGCCTAAACAGACTTACGACTACGCAATAGCCTCGGCAGAAACGCAAAACGCCGCGGTGACGGCCGCCAAGGCGGAAGAGGCGGTCGCGGAACAGAACGTTGCGGGGGCGCGCAGCCGGCTCACCGAAGCGGTCGCCCGAAATGAGGCCGCCCGGGCCGGACCGCAACGCGTGGCGTCCACCCGGGCTCGCGCCCTCTCAGCCGCTGCTGATGTCGCACAGAAGAGGGCGGAGCTCGCCCGGACCGAGCTCAACCTGGGATACACCAGGATCTCAGCGCCGGTCAGCGGCCAGGTGGCGAAGAAAGTGGTGGTGGGGTGGAATGTCGGGCCCGGCGAACAACTGCTCACGATAGTTCCGCTGAATCAAGTATGGATTACTGCGAATTTCAAGGAAACCCAGCTCAGGCACATGCGACGGGGGCAGAAGGTGGAGATCACCTGCGACTCTAACGGCCGTACCTACCAGGGACGCGTCGACAGCATCGCCGGCGCTACTGGCCCTGTCTTCAGCCTTCTGCCTCCCGAGAACGCCACGGGAAATTATGTGAAGATCGTCCAGCGTGTCCCGGTCAAGATTGTACTGGAACCGGGTGAGAACCGCGACCATCAGCTACGCCCCGGAATGAACGTCGAGGCCAAGGTCTATGTGCAATGAGCGCGATCACAGAAGCGTGGTTACCGGAACAGATCGTCTCTCAGCCCGAGGTGAACCCCTGGGTTATCGGAATCACGGTCTCGATGGCAGCCTTTCTGGAAGTGCTGGACACGAGCATCGCCAATGTCGCCCTGCCTTACATCGCGGGGAACCTCGGCGCCAGCTACGACGACAGCACGTGGGTACTTACTTCCTATCTGGCGGCGAATGCCATCGTCCTGCCGATCAGCGGATGGCTTGCTGAGCTCATTGGCCGCAAGCGCTATTTCCTCGCCTCCCTGGTCGTCTTCACCGTCAGCTCGCTCCTGTGTGGCCTGGCGCCGAGCCTGCCCATGCTGCTTCTATTTCGGGCTGTGCAAGGGGTGGGAGGCGGAGGCCTGCAACCGATGGCGCAGGCTATCCTCAACGATACGTTCCCACCCGAAAAGCGCGGACTTGCATTTGCGCTCTATGGAGTCACTGCCGTGCTTGCGCCGACAGTCGGTCCGATGCTCGGCGGCTGGATTACGGACAACTACTCCTGGCGCTGGATATTCTTCATCAAGATACCGATTGCCGCGCTTGCCCTATATTTGACCTACAAGCTGGTGACAGACCCGCCGTCCATTCGCCGTGCGAAACATGGGGGCGTTCGCGTGGACTATATCGGAATCGCGATGCTCACCCTTGGGGTCGGGTCCTTACAGGTGCTGCTGGACAAGGGGCAGGAAGATGACTGGCTGGGTTCACACTTCATCGTGACGCTGGCGATTACCGCTGCCGTCTGTCTGACCACACTTGTCATCTGGGAATGGTCTCGCAAAGAACCAATCATCGACGTGCGGCTGTTCAAGAAGTTCAACTTCGCGGCGGCCAACTTGATGATGTTCATGATGGGGGTAATGTTATTCAGCACGCTTGTAATGATTCCAGAATTCCTCCAGACGTTGATGGGTTATACAGCGGAGTTGGCCGGTTTGGTCCTTTCGGCCAGCGGATTCGTCCTGCTTCTCATGATGCCGGTGGTGGGAAGACTGACCACCAAGGTTCAATCCCGCTACTTGATTGCGGCCGGATGGTGCGCTCTGTCAATCGGTTTATATTACTCGGCGTGGAACATTGATTTGTACATCGGTTTTCGATTCGCGATGTGGTTGCGCGTAGTGCAAGTCATCGGCATCGGCTTTCTCTTTGTTCCGATTACCATGGCGGGCTACATCGGCATCCCCGTGGAGAAGGGAAACAGCGTGTCGGGGATGGTCAATTTCATGCGCAACATGGGGAGCAGCATCGGGACCTCGATTGTAACGACCATGATCGCCCGGCGCGCTCAGTATCACCAGGAGGTGCTCATTAGTCATGCGACGCCCGACACGCCGGCTTTTCGAGGAACCCTCGATGCACTCACGCGCGCTTTCGCACGCTCGGGAATGAGCCCGCACGACGCACGTCTTCGCGCCGCTGCAGGAATCTACGCGCAGGTGAACCGGCAGGCGCACACGTTGGCGTATGTGGACACCTTCTGGGTACTGGCAGGTCTGTCAGCGATCATGTTCATACTTGCGTTCTTTTTGAAGAAGAATGATCCCGGATCCGGCGGCCAGATTGCGGCCGGATAGAGGAATTGTCATGGCGATTCGAGCCGTAACGATTGAACGTGAATTTGGCTGTGGCGGTTCGGAGATTGCCGCCAGAGCGGCTGAACTGCTGGGTTGGAAGCTGTGGGACCAAGGCCTGACGCAGGAGATCGCACGGCTGACGCACAGCACGCAGCAAGCAGTCGAAGAGCGTGAATGGAAAAACGAGCCTGCGGCATACCGGGTCTTCAAGTCTTTTCTGAGGGGAGCATTCGAGGGGTCCCTGCCGCCGACGGACCGGCTCGAACTGCTTGATGCACGGCGAATTGCGAAGGCTTCCGAACTG
Organism: Bryobacterales bacterium; assembly: GCA_963778675.1. Lineage (GTDB taxonomy): Bacteria > Acidobacteriota > Terriglobia > Bryobacterales > Bryobacteraceae > CAWCDJ01. The sequence continues at coordinate 121,092 of CAVZVI010000009.1, read as the reverse complement.
GCGGTCACTCGTGCGCTTTCCGGCGACGCATGTGTGATCGTCGGCCGGGGTTCGCAATATTTTCTTCGCCATCGCAAGGATGTGTTTCGGGCATTCCTCTACGCTCCTCGCGACTCGAAGATTCACAGACTGATTCAGGCGGGAACACCCCAGGAACGGGCCATAGCCGACGTAGACACGATTGACCGGGATCGCGCGGCCTTCGTAAAGACCTACTTCAAGCTGAAGTGGCCAGAGCGTCACCTGTATGACGTAATGCTCAATACTGAAAGAGGCGACTCTTTTGTCGCCGAAGTACTTGTGCAGTGTGTCCAGCGGGTCACCCTGTGACGTGAAACACTCGTACCACAGTCGATTCTATGCCCTGGCGCTTCATCTCTTCGCGAACCTAGCGAAGACGTAGTCCGTCGCCTTGGTTCGCGAGGGGCGCGCCGCGCCGCTCCTGGCGTCGTTCCCCTGTGGGGGCGTGTCCGACAAGGTGCCTGGCGTGAAGCGGTCAGCGGCGCCATCGTAGTCGAAAACGGCGTAGCCCCATCCGCCGCTAGCGAGAAACTCCCGCGGGTTCCGCGGTGAGGACGTCCATCAGTGCCTTCGCAGCCGCGGTTGAGGAAGCGGGGTTCTGACCGGTGACTACGCGATCGTCGACAAGGGCAAAACTGGCCCAGTCGGGCGCCTTCTCATAGAGGCCGCCGATTCTCTTCAACTCGTCTTCCACGCGGAACGGCACAATGTCGGAGAGGCCGACCGCCGCCTCTTCGCCGTTCGTGAACCCGGTGACGCGCCTTCCCTTGACAAGGGGCTCTCCCTCATACATGACGCGGTGGAAAACGGCGGGCGAATGGCAGACCGCGGCCACTGGCTTGCCGGAGTTGTAAAAGGACTCGATCAAGGCAATGGAGTCCGGGTTATCCACGAGATCCCACATCGGGCCGTGGCCGCCCACATAAAAGATGCTGTCGTAATCCTCCGATTTCACTTCGGAGAGTTTCACAGTATGAGAGAGCTGCTTCTGTGCCTCCGCATCCTGTTTAAACCGTGTCATTGCGGGAGTTTGATTCTCCAGCAGGTCGCTCTTCGGATCGATCGGCGGCTGCCCTCCTTTGGGCGATGCCAGCGTCAGTTGGACACCAGCGTCCCGGAACACAAAATAGGGCGCCGCGAATTCCTCCAGCCAGAAGCCGGTTTTGCGGCCAGTGTTACCCAAGCGATCATGCGACGTCAACACCATCAGAATTTTCAAGTTCGTTCTCCTTCGTATTGCGGCTGAAGACCGGGTATCCGATCCTCCGTTCCGCCGTCACTCTCTGGCAAACGCAAGTTCCGTTCCATTTGCGTCCCGGCGCATAGGCCGAGTCCGCCCTGCCTTCGTTCGGCGTCGAAGTTGTAGTCGTCTCCGTCTACAGTCGGCTATCCGCGTCCAGTGGACGGCTCGCCGTCATACTGCGCGATCGGCCTCGCCCTCGACTCACTGGAAACGTTCTGCTTTCCGCGATTCGTGCGCTGGTCCTCGAAATGCAACCTTTAGGGCTATGACTGCGGAAAGCACATTAATCGATCGGGCGCCAACATCGGGCGAAGTTGAGTTGGCATCGGCGAGCGTCCAGCTCGGCGCCAGATATCGGGCCGTGCGGTCGATGACGGCCTCTCTTGCCGCGGGTGTTTCCGCGGAAGACCAGATGGTTCAGTCCTGCCCGGACGCCAGTCCGATGAAATGGCACCAGGCCCACACCACCTGGTTTTTCGAGACTTTCGTGCTGCGCGCTTTTGTTGCGGATTACCGGCCTTTTCGCGAGGAGTTTCGCTGGCTGTTCAACAGTTACTACAACTCATTGGGCGAGACGTTTCCAGAGAAGAGCCTGCGTGCCTCTCTTTCGCGTCCGTGCCTCGACGAGGTGCTCGCCTTCCGGGCACATGTCGACGAATCGATGGAGAGGCTGTTCGCAGGTGATATTCCTGGCGAGCAAGCGCAACGCATTGTGCTGGGCCTGAACCACGAGCAGCAACACCAGGAATTGATGCTGACCGATATCAAGCACGCCTTCTATTCGAACCCCCTGCATCCGGCGTATGCCGCTGCCCCTTACGCAGCGGCGCGCGAGCTTACTCCACGCGATCTCACATGGCATGGCTTTCGTGAGGGCGCGGCTCAGATCGGCTATTCGATTGATCCGGCTAACTGCTTCGACTTTTGCTTCGACAACGAAACCCCGCGCCACAAGGTCTACCTCGAAGCCTTCGGGGTCGCCAGCCGCAACGTAACGTGTCGAGAGTATCTGGAGTTCATGTCAGATGACGCGTACGCACGGCCTGAGTTTTGGCTTTCTGAAGGGTGGGACACGGTGAGAAAGCAGGGATGGCAGGCGCCGCTCTATTGGGAGCGCAACGTCACCGACAGCACCGGCTGGCGTGTCTTCACCCTTCGTGGTTGGCGCCCGCTCTCTGCGCTGTTGGACACACCCGTATGCCACGTTAGCTTTTTTGAGGCGGATGCGTTCGCCCGTTGGGGATCCCGCCGCCTTCCTACCGAAGCAGAATGGGAACTGGCTGCAAGCGGCCGCCCGATACAAGGGAACTTGCTGGAAAGGGGAAGGCTGCATCCCGCCGCTGCGGCCGGAGATGGCCTCGATCAGCTCTTTGGGGACGTGTGGGAGTGGACGGCGAGTCCCTACACGGGCTACCCGGGTTACAAGCCGATGCCTGGCGCCTTGGGCGAATACAACGGCAAATTCATGTCGAGCCAGATGATTCTGCGTGGAGGATCGTGCGCGACGCCCGCGAGTCACTTGCGGGCCACTTATCGCAATTTCTTTTCGCCGGCAACGCGGTGGCAATTCACAGGAATCCGTTTGGCCGCCTGAGAGATCCCCACCATGAATATGACGAGCGATGTTCATCCATTCGAAGCGAAGACTCTGTGTCCCCTCGACTCTCGCGACGCGCTGATCGCTGAGGTCTGGAGGGGTCTGCGCAAGCGTCCGCGAGCCCTGGTCCCGTGGATGCTCTACGACCGCGAGGGTTCCCGCCTTTTCGAGAGCATCACAACGCTGCCGGAATACTATCCGACGCGGACCGAGCGCGGCATCCTCGCGAACTATGCCGGTGCGATTCTTGCGGCGGCTGGTTCCGACTCCTGCCGGCCCTTGCGCCTGCTGGAATTGGGAGCGGGAACAGCCGCCAAAACAGGCATTTTGCTGGAAGCAGCGACGCGTTCGCGGCGCGAGGTAACCTACTATCCCATTGATGTCTCCTCCGACGCACTGGCCGCGGCATGCGAAAGCATCGGCTGCCTGTTGCCGGATGTACAACTGGAGCCCGTGGTCGCGAATTACGTCACTGCCCCTCCGAGATTAGAACCGTTTCGGGGGACCACGCTCGCCATGTACATAGGTTCGAGCATCGGGAACTTCTCGCCCGGCGAGGCTCGCAAGATTTTGCGGAATCTGAGGGCGGAACTCAGGAAGGGCGACGCGTTGTTGTTAGGCGCCGATATGGTGAAAAATGAGGAGATCATGCTCCGGGCTTATGACGATGCGAAAGGCGTCACAGCCGCGTTCAATCTGAACATTCTGCATCGCCTCAATCGAGAGCTCGGGGCGAACTTCGATCCCGGCTGCTTCTGGCACCGGGCGCGCTGGAATAACGTGCAGTCGCGCATCGAGATGCACCTTGAGAGTGCGTGCGATCAAGTCGTCGACATCCCAGCCGCGCAACTCACCCTTGAATTCGAGGCCCATGAGACGATCCACACCGAGAACAGCTATAAATTCACGCCGGGCACGCTCGGCGCCCTATTGAATGACGCGGGCTTTGCTATCGAGCAGACTTGGACGGATCGAAGGCAGTGGTATGCGCTCACGCTCGCGGCCATTCGCTAGGGCCGCCGGGCGGCCGCTTTAGACTGCCTTTCGGCCGCTTGTTCCATCCGTGAAAGGCGGAGAAGTTTGTCAGTGTGATCGGGCAGCCGGCAACCTGGGAAAACAGCTCCGGGTTCGAGATTGTGTGGCATAGTAGCATCCTTTCTTCACGCCGGTAATTATCTGCCTTGGGGAATGAAACCGGGGCTCCCGGTCTTCACCACTTCATTGAACCGGCGTCTGGTCGAGATCCGATTGATTTGATTGATCGCTTCTTCCGGAAGGCGGGAGATGTTGAAATTTTCCCGCGCGCGCGCGGCGGTTGTGGCCGTGGTGAGTAGAGCGGTGCCACGCTGCGCCGCCCACGCCAGTAGCACCTGTGCCGGCGTCTTTCCGAGTTGAGTGGCGATGTCCGCAACTACCGGATCCTGGAGCGGACCGGATCTGATTCCGTGACCCAACGGCGCAAACGCCAGAAACACAATGCCATTTCGTTTGCAGAATTCCAGCAGTTCGGTTTCCGGCAGATACGGATGCGCCTCGACCTGGACCACCGCCGGCTTGATCCTCGCGGATTGATAGAGGGGCAAAAGTTGCTCCAAGGTGATGTCGGAGATCCCGATCGCCCGGCAGTTCCCACGGTCCACGAGATCCTCCATGGCCCGCCAGGTCTCAAGCAAGGTGACGCCGTGATCGTAAATGACGTTGCCGTCTTGATCCCTCGGATCCTGCTCATCGCCCGGTTGAAACGCAAATGGAGTGTGGCTGAGGTAGAGGTCCAGGTATCGAAGCCCAAGTCTGTCCAGGCTGGCCTCGAAGGCCGGTCTGACGCGCTCCGGCCGGTGATTCGTGTTCCACAGCTTTGTGGTGACGAATATCTCCTCGCGACCAATTCGCTGGGCGTTGAGCCCCGCCTCCAAGGCCACGCCCACCTCGCGTTCATTCCGGTATCGCTCGGCGCAATCGAAGTGCCGGAATCCCGCTTCCAGTGCGTTTTGGGTGGCGCTCCTCGTCGTGGCGGGATCCGGAATCAGCGTGCCAACGCCCAGCACAGGAATGTCGCCGGTTCCGTGCTGGAGCGGTATTCTTTTCGTCCGGAAATCAAAAGAGTCGATCATGAATCCAGAGTCCAGTCTCAGTGGAGCACGGCAGCCGCCGCTTCTAACGGCTTGAGGTAAGGGAAGATCCGAAGAATGAGATCCGCAACTGTCAACCGGCGGAGTCGGATGGCCGACGCGGACTCCAGCTGACACTCCAGCCTGGCCGGTCGGTGGCGACAAAACTTTCGAAATGCGAAAATAAGGACACAATCAGTTCGGAACAGCGTTCCCCTGTCTGTGGCGCGATCCGAATTCAACCGTGGAGGTGGAATCGTGCCGGCGCGACTGGAAGACGACCTTCCCGAGGGGGCATTGATCCGCTCGAACCGTCGGCCCTATCGAACCCGCGGTGGGCGTATTCTGCATAGGAGAGATAGGCCATGAAGGGCGTCCCTGCACCAATTTCCCTAGCCGGGTCCCGACTCTGCGAAACCCGTCACGTCTGCGCGCTTTTCAACAACGATGAAGAAGAATATCGCGTCTTGCTTCCGTTCATTGAGAACGGGCTCAAAGCAGGCGACAAAGCCGTTCATATTCTGAACCCCACCCAACGCGAGGACCACTTGCGGCGCCTGAGGAAGGCGGGAATCGACCCGTCGGCAGCGCAGGAGAGCGGGCAACTGGAGCTTCGGGTCAACACTGAAGTCTATCTGCCGGATGGCCGCTTCGATCAGGACCGCATGCTGCAGGTCTTCGAGCAACTGGCCAGTGGGAACGCACCGGGTGGATTCCCGCTGAGCCGCATTTGTTGCCGTATGGACTGGGCCGTGGAAGATCGATCTTACGTCGACGACGTGATCGAGTTCGAATCGCGCATAAACGACGTGTGGCGCCATCACAATGACGCTGTCATCTGCACCTACCATCTGGGGCAGTTTGGAGCCGACGTGGTGATTGACATCATGCGGACCCATCCCCTGGTCATAGTCGGCGGCATTCTTCAGCAGAATCCGTTCTTTGTGCCGCCTGATGTGTTCCTGGCAGAGTTTCGCCAACGGCGGGCTCGTCGCAGCAGCTTACCTGCGGCGGACTAAATATGCATGCAGAACCGGGTGACGTTCTAGAGGAGGTCAAGCGACTTCAGCGTTGCATCAACGATCTGGTAAGCCTGTTCGCTCTTCCTGCCGCATGGAGTGGCAGTGAACCATCCCAAATTGTCGAAACTATTGTCGGCGCCCTTTTGCGGATGCTCGAGCTTGATCTGGTCTATGTGCGATTGAACGAATTGGATGGTCATGCGCCGATCGAGATGGCTCGGTTTGCTCAATCGCGAGGACAGACGGCTCAACCCCACGAGGTCAGTGAGGCGTTCAAGCGCTGGTTGAGGACCGCTGCTCGCGGGTCGCCTTCGGCGATACCGAACCCGGTAGGAGAGAACCATCTTTCGATCATCTCCTTGGGACTGGGGCTGCATGGTGAAATAGGCGAAATCGTGGCAGCATCGGAGCGCGCGGAGTTCCCGCGGCAGACCGAGAAACTGATTCTGAGCGTGGCCGCGAACCAAGCGTCCATTGGATTGCAAGGTGCCCGGCTGCTGGGCGAACAAAAGCGCCTCGCGAACCAACTCGAGCGACGGGTCGCGCAACGAACCATGGAACTCGCCGCGGCTAACGAAGAGCTGCGAAAGGAAATTGCCGACCGCAAGCATGCCGAGGAAGATCTGAGAAGTAGCGAAGAAAAGCATCGGCTTGTCGTCGAAACGGCCAACGATGCCGTTATCAGCATGGATGACAACGGCACTATACGCTTCGCCAACCCCGCTACCGCGAAGATCTTTGGATACGAGCCGGCAGAGTTGCTTGGGCAGCAACTGACCGTTCTCATGCCGGAATCCATGCGGGAGCTTCACGATCGCGGATTCACGCGCTACCTGGCGACGGGCCACCGGCACATCAACTGGCAGGGGACCGAACTGGCTGGGCTGCGCAAGAATGGCCAGCAGTTCCCGGTAGAGGTTTCGTTTGGTGAACTAGTCAGAGACGGGCATACGGTATTTACAGGCTTCATACGCGATATCAGTGAGAGAAGGCGGGCCGAGGATAAACTTCGGGCGAGCGAGCGTACGCTGCGTGAATTGACCGAGACGATTCCGCAGATGCTCTGGAGTGCCGAGGAAGACGGCACGGTGAACTATTGTAACCAGCGCACTCTCGACTACACGGGACTGCCTGCCGAGGAAGTGCGAGGCTCAGGCTGGGTAGCAGCCGTTCATCCGGACGACCTCGAAAGAGCAACTCGTGCCTGGCGGGCCTCAGTTAGGAGCGGTGAAGTATTCGAGTGCGAATTTCGCTTTCGCCGGGCGCCAGACGGTTACCGTTGGTGCATCGCCAACGCCGTACCAGTGCGCAGTCTCGAAGCGAAGGTTATCAGATGGTTCGGAACAATCGTTGATCTTCATGACTGGAGAGAAGCACAACAGGCATTGAATGCGATTCAAACTCGCCAGGTTGCTATCCGGGCGGATGTCGGCCTGGCTTTTGGAAAAAGAGAGAGTCTCGAGGCGATCTTGCACGAGTGCGCCGAATCTATCGTACGACATCTGGACGCAGCGTTTGCGAGGATTTGGACTCTAAATCCCGACGGGACAATGCTCGAGCTGCGGGCCAGTGCGGGCCTTTACACGCACCTCAACGGAAGCCACTCGCGGATACCGATTGGGCACCTCAAAATAGGGATGATCGCGCAGGAACAGAAACAGGTTCTCACCAACGACATCATTAATGATCCGCGAATCAGCGACAAAACGTGGGCGGCAAAGGAGGGGATATCGAGTTTTGCCGGTTACCCACTGCTGATGGGAACTCGAACGCTTGGTGTGGTGGCAATGTTTTCTCGGAAGCCGCTTACAGCGGGAACACCAGAGGCACTGGCATCCATCGCGGACGTCATCGCACATGGTATTGAACGCAAACATGCTGAAGATCAGCTACGCGCGAGCGAACGCAATCTGGGTTTGATCATTGAGACGATCCCCGGCTTCGTTTGGTGCGCCGCTCCGGACGGCGAACTCGACTATTTGAATCGACGAATACTGGAGTACACCGGCACCAGCTCTGAGGCTTGGGCGCAACTCGGCTGGACGAACCTTCTCCACCCGGACGATGCTCAGCGGGTTGCACAGGAGTGGGCGCATGCTGTCGCAGCCGGCGAGCCGCATCAAACGCAATGCCGTTTCCGCCGGCACGATGGTCTCTACCGGTGGTTTCGTGTGCTCGCTCAGGCCGCGTGCGACAGCACAGGCAAAGTACTTCGCTGGTACGGCTTACTGATCGATATCGATGATCGCAAGAACATGGAGGAGGCGCTGCGGACGAACCAGGAGCGATTGACGCGAGCCATACGGACTGCTACCGTTGGCGAATTTGCCGCGGCCGTCGCACACGAGATCAACCAGCCGCTGGCCGCCGTAGTCGCGAATGGTCAAGCCTGCCTGAGGTGGCTTGCGATGCAACCTCCAGGCATAGCCAAAGCGCAGGAAGCCGCCGAGAGAATCGTCCGCGACGGCAAGGAAACGGCGGAGGTCGTGCGCCGCATTCGAGGGCTATTCAAGCAGTCTGCCATCGAGAAGAGTGAAGTCGACATGAACGAGGTCATCGGCGAAGTCCTCCACCTCATGAGTGGCGAAACTGCGCGAAGAGCCGTCACTGTAGAGACAGATCTCGCCCGGGAGTTGGGGCCGGTTTCTGGCGATCACGTTCAGCTGCAGCACCTGGTTTTCAACCTGCTTCTCAACGCGGTCGAGGCCATGGATCCGGTCGTCAGTCGTCCCAGGAAACTCTTCATTTGCTCGAAACAAATATGCCCGGAAAGCGTTCTGGTCGAAGTGAAGGATTGCGGCCCGGGTATAAAGAATCCGGACCGGATCTTCGAGGCCTTTTTCACCGGCAAAGAAAACGGAATGGGCATGGGCCTGGCGATTTGCCGCTCCATTATCGATGCTCACCGCGGCCGGCTTTGGGCTTCATCGAGTGAAGGCGAAGGCGCCACGTTCTCGTTTACTCTTCCAGTGCGGGCGATCGCATCATGAACTCCGGCGGTCCTGTTGTCTTTGTGGTGGATGACGACCATCGGGTTCGGGAGGCGCTGTCGAGCCTGATCTCCTCGGCTGGACTACGAGTCGAGGTCTTCGGCTCAGCTGCGGAATTTCTGGAGTCCGAAAGGCCGGATGCTCCCGCATGCCTCGTCTTAGACCTGCAGCTTCCGGGCGCCAGCGGATTGGACCTTCAGCAGCAGTTGTTGGACGGAGATGTCGTGCCCATCATCTTCATCTCAGGCCATGGAGACATCCCTTCGACCGTGCGCGCCATCAAGGCCGGGGCGACTGAGTTCCTTTCGAAACCGTTCGACGATCAGGAACTGCTTCGAGCGATTCACTCCGCCATCGACCAGGATCGAATTGCAAGGCAGAAAAGATCGGAACTGGCCGAATTGCAGAGGCGATACAATCTACTTACACCCCGCGAACGCGAAGTCCTTCCTTTCGTGGTGGCTGGTTTCGCCAACAAGCAGACCGGCGCTGACCTGGGCACTACCGAAATTACGATCGGCGTTCACCGCGGGCACATCATGCGCAAGATGGCCGCGAAGTCGCTGGCAGAGCTGGTAAGAATGGCCGACAAACTCGGAATTCCCCCAGCCAGGGAAACGGTCTAAATAAACCTATAATAGGCGAGCCGTAGAATTGCGGGTACCCTCTTGGTATCGGGGATGGTGCCCACGATGGCGAACGCATCATTACCAATCGTAGCGGCGGTGGATGACGATTTCCGAATTCGCGAATCCATATCAAGCCTTTTAGAATCCGCAGGCTATGCACCTGTTGTATTTGCATCCGCTGAAGACTTTCTCAGTTCAGGGGCGCTAGCGCAAAGCAGGTGTGTGATTACCGATATCCGGATGCCCGGAATGGATGGAATCGAGTTGCAGCGCCGGATCAAGCTCCAGCGTCCGGCGCTTCCGGTGATCCTGATGTCGGCACACGATATCGTAGGAATTCGGAAGACAGCCTTCGACGAAGGCGCCGCCGCGTTTCTGTACAAACCATTTGACGCCACGGATCTCCTGGACGTAGTCCGGTCGGCTCTCAGTAAAGCGACCTAGCTAAGCGAGCACCTTCCTGCCGTAGGCGCGGCCGTTTTGTTCTTCACGCTGCCCCTTCACTCACATACACTCGTCGACCCGGTTAGCATAGCCATAAATAAACCTATAATTGTCGGCCGGTCGACTCCACTCGTACTATGGAACCGTACTGGGATGCATTTTTACAAGGGACATCGAACAAGATCTCGTTATGACTCTGCCTGGTATCCGTTTCCGCGGAGTAGTTTCGCGGTCCGGAACCCCGAGTGTCCCGGCTAATTGTCGACATTGATCTCGTGCGGTAAATCGCCGGTATCGCGTGCCCGCCGGAGACGGTCAGGCAGCCGCTCAATCGATGCTCGAGAAGCAGGAAGTGCTCACCCAGTGACATACCGCGGGGGGTAAGACGATGGCTACTATCGAGTTGATCGGATCCAGCGCGAAATTCCAGGCACTACTGTCACAAGTGGCGAGGGTCGCGCTAGTGGATTCCGCTGTTTTGATCCAGGGCGAAACCGGCACTGGAAAAGAATTGATTGCGAGGGCCATTCATGAGGCCAGTCCGAGGCGCCACAACCGCTTTGTCGCCGTCAACTGTGCGGCTATTCCGAGCGCGCTTTTGGAGAGCGAACTTTTCGGCCACGAAAGAGGGGCGTTCACCGGCGCGTGCACACAAACGAAGGGACGATTTCAGGTGGCCGATGGGGGGACGCTCTTTCTGGACGAGATCGGGGACTTGCCGTTAGAACTGCAGCCGAAACTGCTAAGGGCGCTTCAGGAGCGGGAGTTCGAGCGCTTGGGCGCCAGCCAAACCATTCGAGTGGACGTCCGCATCATAGCGGCCACCAATCAGGATCTCGGCCAGCTCGTGGGGAAAAGGCAGTTTCGCGCCGATCTCTACTACCGGCTTAACGTCGTCCCCATCTGCGTACCACCTCTCCGTGAACGGATTCAGGACATCCCGCTGCTCGTAGAATATTTTGTCCAGCAACTCTCGGCGCGCCTTCACAAACCCGTCGACGCAATCCCGGAGGAAGTAGTGGAAGTGCTCAAGGCGCACGACTGGCCGGGCAATATTCGTGAGCTTCAAAATGTCATCGAGCGCGCGGTCGTCTTTTCACCTGGATCCATCCTTCGCTTGCCGCTGGGCTTGAAGCAGACGGTGATGCAAGGCGCGCATGACGCCGCACGCACGCTCGCCGACGCCGAAAGGGAGCACATCCTCGAGACGTTGAGGCAAACCGATTGGCTGATCGGAGGCGAGGGCGGCGCAGCCAATCGTCTGGGCTTGCCGCGCACGACCTTGATCTATAAGATGCGAAAACTGGGAATTGAAACACGCCGGAGTCATAGGTCGCGCCCCGCTCGGCAGTTGAGTGACGGACGGTGCCTCGCGAGCGCCAGTTGGTGATTCGAGCGGAGAGAGGCTTCTGAGGAGACGGAATGGGAAGAAGACTGATCCGTATTGCTCCACTGCTGCTCTGGTCCGGGGGCTGGCTCTTCGGACAGGCGACAGCGAGCCTGAACGGCCGTGTCACCGACCCGCGTGCAGGCTCGCTGGCCGGGGTGGTAGTGACGGTCATCAATGCCGCCAGCGGCATTGTTCGAAAGACACTCACCAATGGTGATGGGCTCTACAATGTGCCGTCGTTGATTCCCGGGAACTACAACATCCGAATGACAGCTCCTGGGTTTTCGACTACTGAGATCAAGGGCGTGGAATTGCTGACGGGTTCCAATCGCGCCGTCGATGTTCAGATGCCGCTCGACCCTTTACAGCAAACCGTTTCGGTGGAGGCTCAGGCCACTCAGGTGGAATCCTCTCAATCGACACTGGGAGGGGCGATCCGTCCGACCGAAGTGGCCGAGTTGCCGATTCTCAACCGCACTATGGCCTCCATGATGACTCTCATCCCGGGGGCCAGAGAAGTCGCCGCGACTATTTCATCCCACGGCGCACTCTCGAACTGGGTCTCGATCGGCGGCGGCAGCGGTCAGAACTTTCAAACGTTGGTTGACGGCATGGAAAACAGGGAAGATCAGTGTGGCGGCGTCATGATCAACTACAACCTCGACTCCGTTCTGGAATTCAAGACGCTGACCAACGGTGCGCCGGCCGAGTACGGTCGCGGCACGGGTCAGGTGCTGGTCGCAACCCGATCGGGGACCAACGGGATCCACGGCACCGCCTTCGGCTACTTTCGCAACCAGGGTCTGATCCGGACGGACTATTTTTCGGATCCTGCGCATGGCGGGCTTGGCAAAGCTCCTTTCCTGCACGAACAATTCGGGGGATCGGTCGGTGGTCCCATCATTAAGAACAAGTTATTCTATTTCGGCTCTTACGAATACGTCAAACAGAACTACAACGTTCCCCGCTCAGCGCAGCAGATCCGCGAGTTGGGCGCCCTTGCGGCGGCGCTGCCCCAGTATGGAGTTGTGGCGAGCGGTTCTGTCCCGCAGCCATCGACCGATAATATATACATAGGTAAAGTGAACTGGCAGCCGAGAACTGATCACACCCTGTTCTTTCGCTGGTCGGGAGAAGTGGGGTCGATCGGAAACGACTATTCGAGCAATACGGCAATCCTTCTGAACTGGGAACCGTATCAGGACATGGACCGCCAGTATCTGATGAACGGCGCAGTCGGCGACACCTGGGTAATCAACGCCCACGCCGTCAACCAATTTGTTTCGCAATGGCTCGGCTACAAGCACGACACCCAGTTCCCCCAATGTCCGCTGGCTAACACCACACCTACTACGGTCGCCCTTGGCCCGGATGCCTGCCTGAGCGAATCGATCGCGACCATTTCCGGGGATCTGACGTCCGGCATATCGAACGCCTACTCCAACTGGTTCACACGGGAGCGGAAGTGGCAGTGGCGCGACGATCTCTCCATACAGACTGGCCGGCATTCCTGGAAGGCTGGCGTGGATTTCGTCTATCTTCCGACCAACGGCGGGTTCTTCGCCGGAGGTTCTCCCGGCGCTGTTTACCTCGCCGCTGATCCAAGCGTCATTGCCGGGAACAAGACTCTCTTTCCACAGGGATTTCAGTCATCCAATGCGATTTTTGAGTATCTACAGACGAGCCTCGCCGCAAACGGCGGTGGCCAGAATGTCGGCACCTACTACTCGAAAGATAACTGGACGCTTGGCACCTATCTTCAGGACGATTTCCGGGTGTCTTCCAACATCACGCTCAATCTCGGCCTCCGCTGGGATATGTATAATCTGTTCAATACCGCGTCCGCTCGTTCGAACAACGCCACGTACCTGACTCTAAAAGCCATCGGCAGCCCATATGGCGCCCTGCCATCGGGCCTGCCGGACATGCACGACTTCCAGCCTCGCGTAGGTCTGGCCTGGGATGTGGGCGGAAAGGGAAGGAATATCTTCCGCTTCAGCTACGGCATCTTCTACGACGAACAGATCAAGAACACTACTTACCTTATTGACCAGCAGACCCCTCCCCAGACCGGAATCTACTACACGTCAGCCGTCGTCAATCCGGGATTCGGCCTGAGTGCGAATCCGGCACTGACGCCGCTGCCTGCCATTCCGCCGATCTCCAAGTCGTTTCCGGCCGGACTGAACTCGTCCGGGTATTGGTATGATCCGGAGCACACCAAGGACGCCCAATCGCAGCAGTACCACGTCGGCTGGTCTCATCCGTTTGGAGGCAACGCCGTGCTCTCCGTGGACCATACCGATATATTCGGATACAACCTGTGGCGTCAGCTCGACGTTAATCCGTTGATTGACGGAGTGCGGCCGCTGGCTGCAGCGCTCCAAAGCGCTTTTGGCAGCGCATCCCTACTGGGCCCCGTGTACATCGCTTCGGCTGTGAATCATTCGGTCTATGACGAAACCGTGGCCCATTATGAGCGCCGTTTTGCCAAGGGGAACAGCTTCCAGGTCAACTATGTGCTCGCCTGGGCAAATGGCATGGCTGGTGACAGCGACGGCACGCTCCGAGGCGTTCCGTACTACCTTTATCCGGCGGTTGCGTCGCCGACGGGCGGCGATATTTTCGCGCGCTGGGAGTGGGGCCCGACGCCTTACGATGAACGGCACCGCATCACGTCCTTCGGCGTCTTCAACATTCCATTCAAAATAGAAATCGCCCCTACCCTGACCTTTGCCACTGGCCGTCCCTACACCCTATTCCAGGGAGCGAATCCGAGCGGCGAACCGGGCGCCTTGCTGCAACTCACTGACAGTGCCGGAATTCCCGAGGGCATCGGCAACGCGCGCGGCAACAGCCTGTTCATGATGAGCGCCCGGGTCTCGAGAATCTTTCCGTTTGGCCATGAGGGGCGGCACAGAATCTCTGCTTTCGCCGAACTGTACAACCTCAGCGATCGCGCGAACTTCGGGACGTCTTATGGAAACGTGAAGGGCACGGCCACGTACCAACTGCCCACCGGCTACATCGGTGGATTTGGCGCCGTTTCCACGACACCAAACTCTTTCCAGGTCCAGTTCGGGGCGCGCTGTATATTTTAGGGACGCTCATCATGATCCACGCGTCGCTGCGCTACTTAGTTTTCCTTGCTCTCGGAATCGCCGGCCTGGCGCAGTCGGAGCGGGTCCCCGTGCCGGAAGAAATACTGGAGCGTCCCCTCCCGCTTCGCGAAGGCATCGGGAAGTCTCACGAAAATGTGACGACGGCGTCCAAGGTTGCCCAGGCATACTACGACCAGGGGCTTGCCTATCTTCATTCGTACGTGTGGATCGAGGCGGCCAGATCGTTCCATCAAGCTCTCCGCCTCGATCCGAAGCTGGCGATGGCAGACGTCGGGCTCAGTTATGCGTTGGCCGAACTGGGCAACCCGGCAGGCGCAAGGCAGGCCAGTCAACAGGCGGATGCCCTCGCCGAGCCGGTTAGCGATCGCGAGAAAGCAAGAATCCGTCTATGCGCGCTGCAGTTCGGCCAGGACCGATCGAATTACCTGAAAGAGTTCGATCTGACACTGGCAAAGTACCCGCACGACGTGGAACTTCTCCTACTCCGGGGACAGGCGGACCAGCAGACGCACGATATGCCAGGGATGGGCGCCGGCGAGGGTTCCATTGCCTTCTATCAGCGGGCGCTGGCCGAACAGCCGCACTACTTCGCCACGCATCACTATTTGACGCATGCCTATGAGAACGTCGGGCGAACGGACCTGGCTTTGAGTCATGCGGAGGAGTACGTCAGCCTCGCACCCGCGGTGCCGCATGCCCACCATATGCTCGCGCACATACTGCGCCGCGTGAATCGAACGCAGGAGGCCCTTGCGGAGTTTCGGAAAGCTGATGAACTGGAACTGGCGTATTTTCGGACCGAGCATATCCCGCCGGAATACGACTGGCAGTACCACCACAATCTGGATTTACTCGGAGTGTCCTATCAGTATGCCGGACAGTTGCGGCGGGCCGATACGGTTCTACGCCGTTCCTTCGAACTCCCCTCCGTCGAGTTTTCCCAGGAGCTGAACGAAGGCGCCTGGCCGATGTTGCTGCTTCTCGAAGGGCGTACCGGCCAGGCGCAGTCAGCGGCCAAAGCGCTCATGGCCCGCGCAGATCCGGTAGTCCAGGCGCTGGGACACCTGGTGATGAGCCGGATCCTACTACATCTGGGTGCCTCAGATGAAGCCGCAGAAGAAGGAGATCGCGCGCTTCACCTGCTGCGGGAAACCCCAGATGGCGGCGTGCTCCTACCCGAGTTGGAACTCGTTCAAGGCGAATTTCTGCTGCGCAAAGGCCGGCCGAAGGAAGCCCGTGCGATGCTGCTCGGCGGCATATCCAAACTCTTGGCCGACCCCTCCTCAGACCGATGGACTCAGACCGTTCTGCGGGTCGAAGCAGTAGCGACGCTTGCCCGCGATCTTGACGACTGGGGCCTCGCCAGCGACGTCGCGAGGCAGTTACAGAAGGTCGCACCCAGCTATCCGGGTACACATTATGCGCTCGCCAGAGAGGCGGAGCATGCGGGAAATACTGACGCGGCGCGGCACGAATACCAGGAGGCGATCAATGGCTGGAGCGCGGCGGATGTGGACTTCGCCGTTCTGACCGACGCGCGCAAGCGGTTGGCAGCGCTCGCGGAGAAGCATTAGGAGGCGCCCGGAATGCAGAAGCTGAACGTGGCGCCCTGATCTCCGTTATTCTCCGCCCAGATTCGTCCGTTGTGCCTGGTGATGATCGACCGGCTGATAGATAGGCCGACTCCCATGCCCTTCGCCTTGGTGGTGTAGAAAGCGTCGAACAACCGTTCCATCTTATCGGCGTCGATTCCCGTACCGGAATCCCGTACGACCAGTTGTACGCTGCCGTCTGCGTGCCGGCATGTCCGGATCAAAAGTGTTCTCGGGCGGTCCTCAACCCCGGCCATCGCGTCGGCGGCATTCAGGAGCAGGTTCAGAATCACTTGCTGTATTTGGACACGGTCAATACTGACGCGCGGCAGGTTGTCCGCGAACGCCGTCTGCAGAAGCACACCGGCCCGCCGTATTTCTCCCGCGGACAGGGCGATGACTTCGCGGGCAACGTCATTTAGATCCGCCATTTCCGGTTCCTGAGCCTTTGTGGAGAACATCGCCCGCAAACGCTTGATCACTTCCGACGCGCGATTGGCGTCCCGGATCGTCCGCCTGACCGTTTCGGCGGCGCCCGTGAGGTTCGGTGGATCGGCGCTCAACATTCGCACGCAGGTGTTGGAGTTCGTCAGAATTCCTGAGAGGGGTTGACTTACCTCGTGGGCAATTGAGGCGGTCATGGCGTTGAGGGTTGCTACCCGCGCCACGTGAGCAAGCTCGCTGCGCGCCTGGGCGAGGCCTTCCTCCGCTTGCCTGCTCTCCGTGACATCCTGGACGATGCCCATAAAAATGGGCCGGCCCTCGATGTGTTCTATGACCCGGGAGACGCCGCGAAGGTGCTTCAGGCCGCCGCTTGGCGTCAAGGCGCGGAAGGTGAAGTCGGCTCCCCTACCCTCGCGCCCGCGCTGTATCTCTGCGTCGAACAGTGGCAGGTCCTCGGGATGAATCCGGTCTCGCACCGCTTCAAGACGCGGCGCCATCCCGCTATCGATCTCGAAAATGCGATAGAACTCGTCCGACCAATAGTGCCAGTCCTGCCGAATGTCGGAAGTAAAGCTTCCGGTCTTGCTGAGTCTCTGCCCCTCGGCGAGTTGCGCATAAGCTTGGCGGAGTTCCGCCTCGCGCGCCTGAAGGGCCGAGTCGGCCTCAGTGCGCGCGATAGCGATACCAGCGATCTTGGCGAAACGGTCGATAACGTCCCTTTCCTGTTCCTCGAGCGAGGGGATTCCAGGTCCGCACCGATGAATCGCCACGACGCCAGATACTTCGCCTGAAGCCGATAGAATGGGCACGGCGCGGCACGAGCCAAAGCCGAGGCTTTTGACCAGCGGCAGCCACGCCGGATCCCGCCATCGGGGATCACTCGCGAGGTCCGAGACGATGACTGGGGTCTTCTCGGTGACTGCCAGCGAACACGGACCGTAGGCGCTGTCGATATCCTTGCCGTCAAAGAGGTCCTGGAACGCGGCAGGTAGACTGGGCGCAGCGGCGATGCGCAGATACGTCCTGTCCGGAGCCACCAGCAGGACGCAGCAAAAGGAACTGCTGCATAACTGTTCTACGTGATGGCTGAGCGCATCCAGAACGCGCCCCAGTACTTCGCCTCGCGCCACCATCTCGAGCAGCTCCACTTCGGCTGCAAGCAGAGCCTGCGCCCGTTTCAGATCGTCCACGTCGATTTGACAGGATACATAGCGCACGATGTTGCCGTTTGCATCGCGGACTGGGACGCAACGCGATCGCGTCCAGCGATACGCGCCATCCGGATGGAGCATCCGAAGTTCCATGTCCATCATGTCGCCGGTCGTCAACAGACGGCTGACTTGACGGAAGGTTTTCTCGTGATCGTCCACGTGGATGATCCCTGACGTCGTCCACTGTTCCAACTGCTCGAAGGTCATGTTGAAGTCCCTGAGGGACTTCAGGTTGGCGAATTCCAATACCATGGCCGTGTTCAGGAAACCGGCCTGGACAGGCATCATGTCGAACAGGCGACGCAACCGTCCGTCGGTGGTGGTCTTCTCGTCGGCATCCAGTCCAAGCCAGCACCAACGCTGCTCGCGTCGCTCGGATTCCGGCAGCGGGGAAGGGCGAAAGACGAACCAGCGGTATTGCCCGTCAAAACGGCGCAACCGGACATCGATTTCGCCTCCGGCGCCCGTATCTCTGATGTGACTCCAAAGTTCTTCGAAGGAGGCTAAATCGTCGGGATGTATGGCCGTGCGCCAGCCGCTCTCGAGCGAGTCGTTCCGGTCAAGGCCCGTGTAGTCCCGCCATGCGCGATTGACAAAATCGCACTGGCCATCTGCCCGAGTGGTCCACACCAAGCCGGCAAGCGCATCTAAAGCGGCGCAGCAATCGATCGTAATTCCCGCACGAATGTTACTTCCCACTCTCGAAGGATACAGGATCAGCACGCCTCCGAGCGAGCATCCCGCAAGCGCGAACTATACCAAAGTATCGTCGATACGTTCGTCTAATTGTCCGATTTGCGAACCTCTGGCTAAATCAAAACAGGAGCCGGATTGTTGCCAACGCCAGGATGTTCACGGGTCTGGCATGAACGCGAAAGGGGATCCGGCGCCGTCCATATAAGACACGAGATGGAGTCAACACACCATGCTTGAAAGGACCAGCACCAGCCAGCGCGTCGAGGAGGAGATCGTGGGCAACAGCTCCGCGTTTCTGTACGTCCTGAATCAGGTTCGCATCATTGCCAAAAGCGACTCGGTCACCCTGATTCAGGGCGAGACAGGCACGGGCAAGGAGGTCATCGCGCGCGCCATTCACAATCACAGCCTGCGGAGCAGCGGCCCGTTCGTAAAGCTGAATTGCGCGGCGATTCCCAGTTCGCTGTTGGAGAGCGAACTCTTCGGCCACGAACGCGGCGCTTTCACCGGCGCAATCGCCCAGACGATGGGCCGGTTCCAGCAAGCCGATAAAGGGACGCTGTTTCTGGACGAGATCGGCGACCTTCCGTTGGAGTTGCAGCCGAAGCTTTTGCGAGCGCTGCAGGAGCAGGAGTTCGAGAGGTTGGGCTGCGGGCGGACCATACGTGTGAACGTGCGCGTGGTGGCAGCGACCAACCAGGATCTCGCTCAAATGGTCGCAGCGCGCCAGTTCCGCGCCGACCTCTACTATCGCCTGAATGTAATCCCGCTGTTCCTTCCTCCCCTGCGCGAGCGCCCGGACGACATTCCCCAATTGGTCAAACACTTCGTTCAGAAGTACGCAGACCGCCTCAACAAGCCGATCGAGACCGTCCCCGATGAAGTAATGGAGTGCCTCAAGCTCCACGATTGGCCGGGCAATATTCGCGAGCTGCAGAACTTCATCGAGCGCGCCGTCGTGCTTTCACCGGGGCCGGTGCTGCGTCCCAGACTGACGGAGTTGTGTCATATGACGAAGCAGCCCACGGTCGCTGCGGCACAAACATTTGCCGAGGCGTCCCGCGAGCACATCCTCGAAGCCCTGGAACAGAGCCGTTGGACAATTGGGGGCCGCCATGGCGCCGCGGAGCGGCTCGGTCTGCCGCGCACTACCTTGCTTTACAAGATGCGGAAGCTCGGCATCGAGCCCCGGCGTTCGCAGCGGCGGCACGCCGTCCCGCCGGCGCCGGCGTTCCCAGGTATGGGTGCGGTTGGTGCATCGGCGGCGGCTCTGTAAAACGGGGACCGATACTTTGGTCTAATCGACTTGTGTCCGCGCCTCTGCTGTAATTTTCTGAGGGTATCGGAGGTTGATGTGAATTTTTTAATCCGATCCGCTATCCACCATGGCAAACCGCCACGCCGCTGGCGGCAAGCTGGCGCCATGCTGACAGGCTCTCTCTTTGCGCGACGACAGGGCCGGAGGTAGTATCGATGCCCGACGAGCGCCCCCTGGTGTCAGTGGTCGATGACGACGAATCCGTTCGCGAATCACTCCCGGACTTGCTGAATGAATTTGGCTATTCGGCGCGGACGTTCTCGTCCGCTTTGGAGTTCCTGGCATCGGACGCGCTCGAGCAGACCGCATGCCTGATCCTCGATATCGCGATGCCGGGCATGAGCGGTATTGAGTTGCAAGCTGAGTTAAATCGTCGCCGAAAGCGGATTCCCATCATTTTCATCACGGCGATTCGGGATGACGCGATACGCGCGCGCGCACTGGAGTCGGGCGCATCGGCGTATCTCTGCAAACCCTTTGACGACACCGCCCTCCTCGAGGCCCTCCGTTCGGCATCAACCCCGAAATGATGCTTCCCTAGGGAGGCGATAAGGCCGTAAAATTGCTAACAGTGGGCAGATGTCGGGAGGCTCTGAATGACGCAGCCGTCGGCGGTGGTGTATGTTGTCGACGACGATATATCGATTCGCGAGTCTGTTGAACTGCTCATTCAGTGCGAAGGCTGGCATCCGAAACTTTTCGCTTCTGCTGACGAATTCCTGGCGTCGCCTCTCCCCCACCCTGCTGTTCCAAGCTGTCTGCTGCTGGACGTTTCCATGCCGGGTCTGAGCGGCCTGGAGTTGCAGAAGCGCGTCGCGAAGGATCGAGCTGACATGCCGATCATCTTCATCACGGGCCACGGGGATATTCCCATGACTGTCGAGGCGATGAAAGCCGGGGCCATCGAATTCCTGACCAAGCCGTTTACGGACGACGTTCTTGTGGGCGCCATCCGCGTGGCTCTCGAGCGGAGCCGCCTGGCGCTGGGCCTCGAAAAGGAAAGGCAGGCGCTGCGCGATGCCTTTGCATCGCTGTCTCCTCGGGAGAAAGAAGTGATGGCCCTGGTCGTTACTGGAATGCTCAACAAACAGGTGGCCGGCGAGTTGGGAATCAGCGAAATCACCGTGAAAGCGCATCGCGGGCGGGTGATGCAGAAAATGAGGGCCGCGTCTCTCGCCGATTTGGTGAACATGGCCGCCAGCCTGGGGCTTGGACGAGGCCGGGCGCCTTAGACAGATGTCGGCCGGCCGACTCCGCCCATCGACGCGGTGAAGTCGATTTCCGGGGCTCGCGCGAGCATAGCTCACGCCGCCATCTGAGTGTCCTTGCCGGCCGCGGCCACCGGATTGTGCCAGCCGCCGGGCGGCGCCAGGGCCTGCGTAGCTTCCGGAGGACCCCAGGTGCCCGGGTCATACTCGTAAACTGGAGTGTCCGCACGCAATACCGGGTCCACGATGCGCCATGCCTCTTCCACGTAGTCCTCGCGCGCGAAGAGCGTTGCGTCGCCGGCCATGGCCTCGCCGAGCACGCGTTCGTATGCGTCCATCTCGTTCGATTCGGGATGATGGCTGGCCAACATCTCCACCGCCCGGCCTTCGATGTCTCTCGCCGGCTTGAGCACCATCATCCCCAACGCAATCTCCACGTTCGGGCTGATCCGCAGCCGGATGTAATTCTGCTCGGGCGCTTTCTGCGAGGGGTAAACATCGGGCGGACGCCGCAGTCGCACCAGAATCTCGGTGCACGTGATCGGCATTTGCTTTCCGGTGCGAATGTGGAAGGGAACGCCCTGCCAGCGCCAGGTGTTCACTTCGAGCTTCAATGCGGCGAACGTTTCTCTCCGCGAGCCGCCGGCAACTCCGCCCTCGCATTGGTAGCCCCGAAACTGGCCGCGGACGAGAGACGATTTGTCGATGGGCGCGATGGCCTTCAGCACTTTCACCTTTTCGTCGCGAATCGATTCGCTGTCGGTCCGGACCGGCGGTTCCATTGCCAGGTTGCACAGGATTTGAAAGATGTGGTTCTGAACCACATCGCGGATGGCGCCGATATGATCGTAGAATGCGCCCCGGCCCTGCACTCCGAAATCCTCCGCCATTGTAATCTGGACGCTCTCCACTATTGAGCGATTCCAGAGCGAATCCAGGAAGATGTTGGCGAACCTGAAATACAGCAGGTTGCGCACTGGCTGCTTCCCTAGGTAGTGATCGATGCGGAAGATTCGAGACTCAGGAAAGCTGGCCAGGAGGATCCGGTTCAGTTCTCGCGCCGACGCCAGGTCAGTGCCGAACGGCTTCTCCACGACAACGCGCGCGCCCTCGAAACGGTCCCGGCAAGCAAGTTGCTGGGTCACCAATCCGAACAAGGCCGGCGGGATGGCGAGATAGAAGGCCGGCCGGGCCGCGGCGCCGAGTTCCTTCCGGAGCGACTGAAATGTCGAGACGTCGTGATAATCGCCGTCAACGTAGCGTAACAGGCTGCACATGCGATCGAAAGCCTCGCGGTCGAGCCCCCCGTGCTTCTCGACGCTCTCCCGCGCGCGGGCACGAAGCTGATCGAGATTCCATCCGGCTTTGGCGACACCGACGATCGGGATGTCCAGGTTGCCCCGCTTGGCCATCGCCTGGAGCGCGGGGAATATCTTCTTGTAGGCCAGGTCGCCGGTGGCGCCGAAGAAGACAAGCGCGTCGGAGTGAGAGGCCGTCACGGCCGATCCTCTCTTACATTGGCGTCGCGCAGGGTGCCCCACCCTTCCTGCATCCCGGCTGTCCCCTTCGCGCCATCCGCGGCCAGTTCATCGATAGCCTGTTGCAACCGATCGAACACCACGCATTCGTGCCCGCTGCCAATCAGGCGCCGCACCATGTTGGCGCCCATTCGTCCTAATCCAATCATTCCGATTTGCATAACTGTTTCCTCTTGCGTGCTTCCGGCCGATCACCGCACGGCGTTCACGATGGTCAGATCTTTACGCCGGCTCGGCGGTTCTCTGGATGCCCGAGCTCGCAGTCTCCGCCATCTGCAGGCAGAATGGAACCTCGAGCCGGATGCTCTGGCCTGGGTTGTGGAGTAACTGTGTAGCCTTCATGATGTCGCCTCGTGATCGCTTGACGGCGCAGCTTCGTTCGCTGTCAAGCCTACCCGCGGGAGGGTCCTCTCGTCGGAATTGTCCTTCAGGTCCACTTGCAGTCCGTGATCGGTGAGATCCAGCGGGCGTGAATTCTTCCAATCGGCGTGTACAATGTCCGAAAGGCGCTCGACGATCTCACCGTCATTTACGCATATCGCCAGTTCTCGCCTTTTATCGAAGCTGCCAGGCGAGAGGTTGAGCGATCCGATGATGGCCCGCGAGCGGTCCGCCAGCAGCATCTTGGCGTGGAGCCGCAGGTGGCGAATCTTTCGGATTCCGATGCCCACGTCCTTCATGATCCTCAGGTCGCCGACGCCCTCCGCCAACTTGTCGGCGGGTAAAGAGTGTGAGGGACGTGTCATCACGTGGACCTTGACGCCGCGGAGTTTTGCCCGCACCAGGTGCTCCACGATAATCGCGTCCTGATACCGTTCGTTCTGGACATGCAGCGAGTGCTTCGCGCTGTCGATGAACTCGGCAATCTGGACGCGCCCCTTACCGGGGGACCAGATCAGGTTAGAGGACGCGGGCGGCTCGAACGGGCGCCGGCTCCAATCGGCTTCAAAACACCCGATCATCTCTCTCACCTCGGCCTTGTCGTTGGTGACGACCGCGTAATCGCGAGTCTTCTCGAAGGTCTCGGGCTCCCAGTTTGCCGAGCCAATGAGTGCGCTCGTGTCGTCGCAGATCATGGATTTCTCATGGGTCACCTCGAAGGCAGGGTTGCTGTCGATCACGCCGATGCCGGCATGGCGCAGAACGCGGCGCGATCCGCGATTCTGTATCTCGCCGCTGCGGCGCGCCGGGTTGAGCATGATGCGGATCTTCACGCCGCGGCTGTGGGAGCGCACGAGCGCCCTGAGGATTCGCGGATCCGAGAGCGCGAACATTTTGATGCGTAATGACTCTCTGGCGCCGTCGATCAATGCCAGCAGAGGCTCAGCCAAATCATCCGGCAATACAATGAGGAACCGCGACATAGATCCTCCTTCTCTATCCAACCGCCTCTGCATTTCGGGTCTGCTGCTCCTGGAGCAACCTGGCGTACATGCCGCCGGTCGCCAGTAGAGTCCCCGGGCTCCCCTCTTCGGCGATCCGCCCATCTTTGAGCACAATCACCTTATCCGCGCGCCGGAGCGTATTGAGCCGGTGGGCGATCATGATCACGGTTCGACGTTCCATCAATCGCTCCAGGGCTTCCATGACTTGCTCCTCGGCCTCCTGGTCCAACGCCGCCGTCGGTTCGTCGAGAATCCACACCGGGCTGTTCCGGATGATGGCGCGCGCGATTCCCAAACGCTGCCGTTGACCTCCGGACAGCGTCAGCCCTTGCTCTCCGATCATCGTCCCGTAACCATGCGGCATCCGCTCGATGAACTCGTGGGCGTTGGCGAGCCGGGCGGCCCTCCCGATCTCCTCGTCGGTCGCGTGTGGACGGCCGTACGCGATATTCTGTCGAACCGTGCCTCGAAACAACACCGTATCCTGCAGGACGAACGCGAATTCCTCGCGCAGAGGGTGCAGTTGGTAGTCGCGAACATCCGCGCCGTCGACTAGGACTCGCCCGCCTGTCACGTCGTAGAACCGGGGAGTCAGGCTGGCAATCGTAGATTTGCCGCTGCCGGTCGGGCCGACGACCCCGACAAATTGTCCCGGCTTCACCTGGAAACTGACGTCGCGCAGCACAGGGGCGCCCGCCTCATAGCTGAAGGCAACCCGATCAAAGACAATCTCGCCCCGCAGATTCCCCGGCGCGCGGGCATCCGGCCGCTCGCGGATGATGTCGTCGGTTGCAAGGATCGCCTGAATGCGTTCGGTGGCTACGGAGGTTTGTGCAATCGAGTTGGTCATCTTCGCCAGGTCCTGGACGGGCTTGAAGAAGCGAGCCAAATAGGTGAGAAACACGACTAGCCCTCCCGCGGTCATCGCACCGGCCGTCACCAGTCCCGCGCCGCGCCAAAGGACGAAAGCGCTGCAGAGAGCGACCGGGAGCGTCACGGCAGGCGCCAGTGACGACTTGATCCTGCGCGCTCGCAGCGCCGATTGGAGAGCGGCCCGGCTCACTCTGCCCAGGCGGTCCTCCTCCAACTCCTGCGTCCCGAAGGCTTCGATCACGCGTTGCGACTGTAAGCCATACATCTCGACCGCGACGACCTCCGCCTGGTCGCGCCGAACTTCTTTGGTGGCGGTTTTGACCGCTCTTTTGAAGCGATAGATGAGTAGGAGCAGTAGGGGCGCAAAGGCTGCCGCAATCAACGTGAATGCCCAGTTCAGCCACGCCATCAGCCCAAGCATACCGGCCAGGGACAGCACGTCGATCAGAATGGCGAGAACGCCCGACGAGGCGAAATCCTGAATCGTTTCGATGTCGGTTGTCAGAGTGCTCAGCGACGAGCTTACCTGATGCTTGTCATAGTACGAAAGCGAGAGGCGCTGCAGATGATGATAGGTCCGCATTCGTAGGTCATGCGCGACACTCTGGGCAACGTTTTCGCTTGAGTACGAGTCGAGGTATGACGCCGCCGCTCCGATCGCCGCGATTCCCACTGTAAAGACCCCGGCCCACAGCGCAAGCGCCCCCGCCGCGGCGCCCGGCGCAATCCTGGTCAGCCAGAGAGGCAGCCGCCGCGAGTCCACTACATTGTCGAGGACGACTTTGACGGGCCAAGGCGCCGCCAGGCTCATCGCAGTCTCCACCACCATCGCGACGAACACGCCGGCCAATGCCCGCCGGTAGGGCCGGAGAAGAGAACGGATGAGACGGATCACGTCAGTCGTGCCTTCGCTCAGCAGTTACAGTCGTTTGACTGCCCGATTCGGTCAGGCGCTGCAGCTGAGCGATTCGCTCTTGAAGCGCCCGTGTGTAAGTGGCAACATCCGCTTCGGTCGCTCCGCTCGCCCGCAGCCCCGCCCGTAGTTGCTCGCCGGTCACGCGGGAGAGGTACTGCATCAACCACCGGATGTCGGCGACAGAGATGTTCGACACGATGTCCGAATTGTGTTTGCCCCGGTAGCCCCACTGAATGGTCCCTCCGGCAGTCAGGCGCGCGAAATCCTTAGACTCCGCGGCGTAGCCCTTCGGATCCCATTTGTCGCGGCGGAAAAAGCCGCCCGACTTGCCCATAGTCGCGCCCCAATCGTCGAATGCATAATAGCGTTCGCCGGT
Organism: Bryobacterales bacterium; assembly: GCA_963778675.1. Lineage (GTDB taxonomy): Bacteria > Acidobacteriota > Terriglobia > Bryobacterales > Bryobacteraceae > CAWCDJ01. Next base: position 94,969 of record CAVZVI010000009.1, on the reverse strand, counting down.
GCTCGGCTTCGTATAAATGGAAGTGTTACCGCCTTTCCCGTCGCGGGCGTCCTTGGCATCCCAATTCGAAGTCAGCATCATCAAGAGTTTGAGTCCGTCCAACTGCGGTGTTCCAACAAAGGGATTGTCGTTCCACGACCACGCTTCGCTATCCGCCGCCAGCGTCTTGTGGTCGCGCAGTTTAAACCGGGCGAAGCGGAAAGACCCGTCTCGGGCGACGAACGCCTTAGCCCGCTTCAGGTCATGGACGCCCCTAACCCTGCCGCTGGCTACGTAATAGGTGGGCTCCGTCAGGTATCCGAGCACATTCAGCAGACGTGCGGCGAACACATCACCGTGGATCTCGCCGCCGAATTTGACGATCCATCGATCACCTTTGGCGTCGCGCACCCGGATTTTCGGATTCGTGCCGTTCAAGTCTTCGTCTACAAACTCGAACGGCGGCTTGGGAGCGCTGGCCTCGCCCCCTGCTCCCCAGATCCAGTCGTCCATGGTGATGTTCTCCGGCGCATGCCAGAGAACCGCTTGTCCCGCGCCAATCCGAGGGAAGACTGTCAGCAGAACGGAAACACCCACCAGCGGCCAAGTGCGCATCAAAAGTGCCTCCCCAGCCGCTTTGGGCAAAACTCCCGGAACACATTCCAGCCGACGTCCACGGCCATCGTGAGGCCGAAGTTGTCCGCGGCGTCTCCCGCTCGGGTTTCACTTGGCGGCTGCCAAATTCGCGAAATGAAGGCCGCCCCCAACGCCGATCCGACACGGGAATAAGAGAAGTGCTCTCGACCGGCGTCATCGCGCGCGACGAACACCGAAACAACAGCGTGCTTCAGACGCTCCCCGAATGCAGTGTCGGTCGAACGAAAGTACCGATTGTCCTCGTGCAAAAGCGCCGTGCCGCCGGCCTCCATAGTCTTGCGAATGACGTGCTCGGCAAACTCGCTGCCAAAGCGGTCGCCGTAAGCCTCGCTACCTTGTTTCCACTCTTTCGGCGTGTCGTTCAATTGACTGAGGCCGGCGCCGGCGCCCGCCCGCAGAATCGCCCCGGGGCCGAACGCGCCAGTGAAGTAGAGACGCCAGCGGTCACTCGCAGTCAGAGGCGAGTACGTGGGCTCGTTCGTCGCGCTCGTGGAGCCCACTACTCCAAGCACTGCTGTCGTCCTGTTGGATGTGCGCGAGCGCGCGCCATTGAATGCGGCGACGTCGCTGGTTGCCTGGGCCCTCGCCGCAATTTGCCAGCTCAGCAGCCCGGATACAAGAAGGGCTAAGGTTCGCATCGTTTCTGTCCTCTCCGACCGTTCAAGGCGCAATCGGACAGCCAATTTGAGTGCGGCACGTGGGAGAAGAAAGCTCTTCTGTTAACAACGGAATACAATTCGGCGTCATTCACTGCCGGTGTCATGACGTGTCGGAACGGCCTCCAACTGACCAAGGGCCGACAAGCGCAATGACCGCCCTGCAATTCGATGCCCCGTGCGATTCCGGTACTTTCCTCGGTGCCACCTGGGCAGAATACGCCGATTCGGTTTGGACGCCGCGGAGGGGGCACAAGATCTCGGAATTTCCTCAATAGGTTCTTTCGCCCGAAACGAGTAAACGCCGATCACCCCGCCGGTAGCTTGGCTAGCGCTTCGCGGCTTCACCGAAGACGGTGAACTCAGCCACGCCGGGAGTGATGCCTTTCGGCGCGCCCAGGACAACCAGCCGCGCGGCTTTACCCGGCGTCGGGGGACACTCGCGGTAATCGACGAGAAAGTCCTCGGCGCTATTGCTCCGATCTAGCGCCGTGACCCATGAACCGGACGCGTTCTGCACCTCCACTTTATAGCGGTACGGGCCAGCCGCAATTCCCTTCGCTGTATTGAGGCCAATATCGCGCCAAACGATGCGGATCGCTCGCACCGTCGCCTGACTCACCAGCGCACTGGTGAGCGCGGGAGCGGCATCCCCGGCCTGCGGTTGCCACCAGGTCCGTAGATCGTTATCGACAGCAAGACGGCTGGAGAAACCGCCGGCGGCCGTTGTGGCGCTCGTCCAACGGTTCGCGTTAAGCGGAACCCATCCGGCCGCGATGGCGCCCTCGCTCGTCCCTGTGAATCGCTGCGGCGTCGATGAGGCCGGCTTGACGTGCAGTTCCCCGTCTTCGCCGATATATGCCGGGTCCATGCCCAGCCGGCGCTCGAAGCCGTGAACCACGCCGGCGCGCAGCGTGTAAAATGCCCAGAGCGAACCGTTCGGGCCCTCGGCAAAACTGCCGTGGGCGGTACCGGTGATCAAGCCCTCCGTCGAGCGCAGAATGGGATTGTTCTTCTGCGGCGTGAACGGTCCCATGGGCGATTTCGAAGTCAGACACCCCACCGCGTAGGTGCGGTTCTCAGTGCCGCCGGCGCTGTACGTAAGATAATACGTGCCGTTCCGCTTGAGCACCCAAGAGCCCTCGATCCATCCCTGGTTCGGGTCTTCATTCCAGTCGCCGGTGCGTTGCCACGGGAAGCGCTCTGGTTCGAATCCCATAAGCTTCACAGGCTTGCCAAGCAGGCGCGTGGGGTTGTCCGCATCCAGTTCCACAACGTAAATACCGTCTGTGGGGGTGCAGCCCCAGTAATAATACAGTCGACCGTCGTCGTCGGAAAACAGCATGGGGTCGGTCTGTGAGGGGAGGCCGGGTGGCAATGCGATTCTGCCTATGGGCTTGAACGGTCCAAGCGGCGAGTCGGAGATGTAGACCTCCGATTCGGATGCCATCAGAAGGAACCTGCCCTTGTGACGCACGATGGTCGGTGCGTATCCGATATCGCGTATGTTGAGCGGATGGTGCTGCCATGAGATACCGCCGTCGCTGCTGACCCAGGCCATATCGACCGATGGATACATGTACCATCTGCCATCGTGCCAGAGGACTGTGACATCGGCGAGTTCGCGGAACTGCTCCATATGGTCCTGCAACCACAGATCGATCGCGCCGACCGGCGTGCCGGGTACGATATCGCGCGCGCGTTTGCCCAAGGGATAGTCCGGAATCGTCAGCGGATTACAGTACGTTGTGGCTGGGCGAACCAGGTCGCCGGAATGCGAGGATTGTTCCGCGCTGACCAGGATTGCCGCCGCCGTACAGAACGCTACGAGGGCGAGGATGGAGAGAACAGCACGTTGCATAAGGTACGATGTTCTCACCGTGAGACGCGCTTCTCAACCCGGGCGCCGTACACGCCCCACGCTGCGATGCGCAACTTATTTGCCCTGGAACAGCAGCGGCGCGAATTCGTGCAAGTCGCGCCGCCAACTCAGCCATTCGTGAGCAGTGAGCGGCGATTCATAGTAGACGGCGTTAACGCCCGCTTTCTTCAATTCTTCCACGTTCGCCTTGCCGGCGGCGCCGTTCTCACGGCTGCCATAGCCGACAAACACCAGCCTGACCTTCTTCTTGAACTCGGCCATGTCTTTGATCTCCGATGGCGCGATGCTCCCGCCGCTGAACATGCCGACATAGGCGAACTTGTCCAGGTGGGCGAGAGTGATCCCGTGAGTGTACATCCCGCCCATCGAAAGTCCGGCCATGGCGCGATGCGGCTGATCGGAGAGCGTGCGGAAGCTGGCGTCGATGAAGGGGATCATCTCCTCGATGAGTACATGCTCGAACGGCGTGTTGGTCAACGCCATTCCGGGCCCACGGCGGGGACCGCCGGGGCCGCCACGGCCGGAAGCACCAGCGGGAGCCGCGCCGCGGCCGCCACCTGTGCCCGGGATATAGCTGTTGCCGATCACCATAATGAAGGGCTTTGCTTTGCCTTCGGCGATCAGGTTATCGAGGATCAATCCGGCGTGCCCCTGACCGCCCCACCCATGTTCGTCTTCTCCAGCGCCGTGTTGAATGTATAGCACGGGATACCGCTTCGACCCCTCCTCATATCCCGCCGGGGTGTAGACATAGCATCGCAGGGTGGCGTTGGCGATCCTGGAAAGGAAGTGAACTTCCCGAATCTGGCCGTGAGGCACGTTCTTCATGGCATAGAAGTCCGCATCGTGCGCAGGAATTTCCACGCCGCTGCCCCAACGGCTCGCGCCGTAGAACATGAGCGTGCCCGGGTCCGGCACGGAAACGCCATCCACCCAAAGCTGGTAATAATGAAAGCCTTCGTCCTGGGCGTTCGACACGCCGGTCCACCAACCGTCCTCGCCCTTCGTCATGGGATACCGCACAGCGCCGATATCTAGCTGTACGCTCTGGGCGTCCGGCGCTCTCAGACGGGTGCGAACACGCCGCTGCGAATTGACTTCGGGATACTGTCTGATCTGCCCGTTGGCTGCCGCGTTGAGCGCGGAGGGCTTGAAATCTTCGATCGGGAGAGTCTTGTCTATCTCCACCGGCGGGCGGCCTGCCTGAGCACCCCTTACCGCAGGCGTCACCTGGGCCACGACCGCGCCCTGAGGCGGCTGGGCGTCGAAAATGCGCTGGCTGAACAGATACAAGTTGTTGTCCCACTCGGTGGTGTCGTGGGCGTTTCCGTCTACGTGCCAGATGTGCGGGACACCATTCTCCTTGAGGTAATTGTGAACGGCCTGGCTGATGCGGATGAGGCCGTCCTTGTTGCCGCATCCGAGCCATACCAGCTTCAACTGCTTCGGCACGGAAGGATCGGGCACGAGCGCCGAGGGCGGTTGCCTGGTGTCAGGCGCCGAGGAGAACCCACCCACATAGGCAAACGTCTCGGGGTGAATCAGGCCGATATTCAAAGTCTGGCCGCCGCCCATCGAGAGGCCGGCAAGGGCGCGATGATCGCGGTCGGTGTACACGGAATAGTGAGAATCGATGTACGGGATGATGTCTTTCAGCAAGTCGTTCTCGAACGGCGTAAGCCAGGGCTCCATGTTCATCCGGCCACGCCCGCCGGCTGCGCCTGCGCCGCGGCCTCCAGTCGCAAGATCGGCCACTGTTCTGCTTGAATTGCCGTCGGGGAAAACCATCACGATCGGCTGAATCCTGCCCTCGGCCAGCAGGTTATCGATGATGACATTCGCGTGGCACGATGCCGTCCATTCGGTATCCGTGCCTCCGATGCCGTGCAAGAGATAAAGCACCGGGTACTTCCGGCCGGTCGAATAACCCGGCGGCGTGTAGACGCGCATCCTTCGGCGCGTACCGAGCGACTTGGAGTCGTACTCGATGGCCGTCAGTTCGCCGTGCGGAATGTCGTCGCGCCTGGCATTGAACCCCGCGGGCGGATCGGGGAAAGCCGGCTTGTCGTCCGGGCCCAACTCGATCGGTCCGCCGAACCCGCCCCGTCCTCTGCCGGCGCCCCGGCCAGAGGGCGCCTGCGCCCGCGAGCCTTCCTGCATCAGTTCGGCCAACTTGTCCTTTACGGCTGCGCCCCAGATGTCGTAGCCTTTGGCAGCCGGGTGCAGGTTATCGGGCCGGAATGCATCCGGGAGGAAGTTGCCATTTTCATCCAGGAACCTCTTGCCAATATCCATATAGAAAACATGGCGTTGGTCGTCCAGTTTCGAAATCCGTCTGTTGATCTCCGCGATCTTGCCGCGAACCGAATCTCCGGGCATCCCGCGGGGGAAGATGCCGAGCAGGAGAATCCTGGCATCGGGAAAATCGTTCCGCATTTCCAGGACGACGGCGCCCACGCCCTCCGCAATTTCCGCGGCCGTAGCGGTGCCCGCGTTATCGGTCCCGCCCGTGTTGTTCGTGCCGATCATCAGCATAATGGCCTTCGGCTGAAAGCCTTGGCCTTCTCCGTTCTTGAGGCCCCACAGGACTCCCTGGGTCGTATCGCCGGCGATGGCGAAATTCGCCGTGCGGTAGGCGCCATAATACTTGTCGAACATCGCCTTGTTGGCTTCGCCCTGTACCCACCAGTCGGTGATCGAGTCTCCTTCCAGGAGCAGGTCGATATTGCCTCTATTGGCGATCTCGACGAAACCCTCGTGGCGGGGCCCCATCCGCTGTGGGGTCTGGGTGTAGGTCGCCGCGACATTCAGCCGCGGCGGTTGAAGCATCAGCAGAGACTCGAATTTCTTCAGCAGGGAGCCGGCCTGGGATTGATCCGAGTCGATCCATTGCTTCACCGCCTGGTTGACCTGCGTCAACTCCGCGGCGGTTGGACGTGGGATCGCAACCTCCGGCGGCACTGGCGCCGAGGGACCGACTACGATGGGCGGGAAACCTCCGCGCCCGGGCCCCCTGCCGGGGGCGTTCCCCGTCGGGGGAACCTGGGCAAGCGCAAGGACTGCCACGGCCAGAAACGCTATGAAGGCGTCACGAAAGCGGTTCATCCGAGTCTCCTTTCCGAGTACCAACATTTTGTGGAATGGTCATTCTATCGGTCTGTCGGGATTACCTGTCGGTATCCCTCAAGATTAAGGTGAACCCTCTCAGCGGCTTGTCGTCCGCGTCGAGGAACCGGGCGCAGAAGTCGGTCGCTCCGCCGCCGTTGATAACGGCCGCACGCACCACGTTCGCCCCCTTCTTCAGCGTGATGCGTTTGGAGACTCCGTCGTCGATTACCGTCTGGCGGTCGTTGAAAAGGCCGGCGACCTCCTGGCCGTTCACCCACCATAGCGAGGCCGCATTGGAACCCACGGCCAGCCGTACATTGGGCATCTCGCGCGGGCAATCGACGATGGTCACGGCCCAGAACAGCACGTTCGACGTAGGCTTGTTTAGCGCCCACGCGAAGTGATAGAGGTTCACGTTGTAAAGAGTGGTGTCCACGGCATGCCAGGCGAGTTCCTTGCCATCGACCGTCACCTTGTCGCCGTCCTTCGGAATAACCGTGAACTGGTTAGGGAAGTATTCCTTCCTGAGGCCGGCTCGGACGGCGTTTTCCGTGAGATCGTTGAACGGAATCGGCTCCAGCAGCAGCCAGCGCTGGATGAAGCCGCCGGCGTTCGGTGCCTTTCCCGGCGATCTGGGACTCGTCAGAGTGGGCGCCGGCGGGCGAGCCTCCTGGCCGGAAGCGGCTACCGCAAGAAGCGCCGAGCCGGCCAAAGCGGCACCGGCCGACAGGAGGATTTGGCGGAGTGTGATCATAAGAAATCTCTTGTAGGACTCTCGACCTTTTCTGTCGGTTTCCGTGTTTACGGCGTCTTGAGCATCCATCGCTGTTTTTCGCTTCTGGGGTCGAATTTGGCCAGCGTCGCGAAACTGCTGCCCACGGCCGAGAGAGCCAGGGCTTCTTGGGATTTGGGGACCGATTTCGGCATGATGCGCCACGTCCCGTCCGCAAGCTGGTCAAATCGCCACAATTGTTCGGGTCCGCCGGTGAAGGCCGGCAGTACCACCAGTTCGGCATCTTCGCCCACGGCCAGCGTGCGGTCCGTGCCGGCGATCGTGATCTTAAAATACGGCGACCCAGGATAGCCGCCGGCGTTCGGGACAGCGGTGATCGCCCATTTCTGCTGGGCCTGGCACATGTAATTCGACATGCGGACGTCGATGTTCCCCGCGGGCCAAGTCGTCGAAACCTGTGCCACGTCCTGCGGCGGAATTGGAATACCCGTGCCGCCGAACATTCCCCGCCCGCCGCCGGGAAGCGCTCCGGCAGCGCCGGCTTGCGCGCCACGTCCCGCCCCAGGTCCGCCCGGCCGTCCACCAAACCCGCGTCCTCCTCTGCCGGCGCGGCGGCCGCCGACCGGCACCCCCTCCACTGCCAGCTCGAGCGCCGTGCCCGTGCGTACGGATTCGATCTCATACGTGGCTGCCTTCAAGTTCTCGCCGGCGACAGGCCAGCCGTCCTTCCACAGCAACGGTCGGATGTCGAGCACGCTGGCGCCGCCCCTGTCCAGGTCGGCTTCCCAGTGCATCGAGAACTTCTGCACACCTTCGCCGAGATCGAGGAGGCCGAAGTGGCCGGCCCCGATCATGCGGCCCCCGGAGCCGATCAAGAGCTTACCGCCGCCCTGAATCATATCGACGCCCATGTTATCGAGGAAGGGACCGGTGACCTTCCGCGCGCGGCCGACGCGGATGTTGTAGCCGGAGTCGGCCCCCCGGCAGCAACTGCCGTGCGTCGCCAGCAGGTAATACCAGCCATCGTGATAGATCATGTCGGAGGCTTCGCAGTTGATGGCGATGTCGCGCGGCTTATCGTTGGGGTTGAGGCGTTTGCCTGTCTTGGGATCGAGTTCTACGAGCCGGATATAGCCGAAATAGGAGCCATAAACCATCCACAGCCGGCCATCGTTGGGATCGAGAAAAACGCCCGGGTCGATGGCATTGCAGTCCTCGACGCCGTCGGATGAAACCACCACCCCACCCTCCTCCCACTTGTAGTCGGGCGACTCGGGGTCGAGCGACCTGGTCCAGATCATGTTGATTTCGGCCTTGGGCTGCGCCCCGACATTCCTGGCGATGTACTGGTAATAGCGGTCGCCGATGTGGATGAGGTCGGGGGCCATTCCGGCGCGCGGGGCCCTGGTGCCCGCACGCCACGTCCAGCCGTCGTCGGACACAAGGGCCATGCCGCCGGTGCCGAAGGTGTAGAACTTCCGGTTGCACACGACAATCGTCGAGGGGTCATGGATTCCGACCTGGCCGTCCAGCGCAAAGGCAGAAGATACCAGCGCGAGAAGTATCACGCCAAAAGCAAATTTCATACGCTTATACTCACTTGCCGAACTTTAGTTGTAATCGCTTGCAGGCGACAGTAGGAAACTATACCGCGCGGCGACGGTGAATTCAAAGGCAGATGCCCTCCAGATTGTAATTTGCACAGGGTCGAGCGAGCGATTACAATGCAGGCTCCATGATTGGGAGTGACATCATGAATCGAGCTCGAATCACCCTACTGACCGCCGGATTCGCTGCCATCTGCTGCGCGGCGTATGCCGCCGATATTGGAGGCACCGCCCTTCTTCCGGCGGACTCCGCATCCGCATTCAAATTGAGCAGCGCCGCCGGCGAGTTCGCGAAGATGTCGACGGTGGCGGTAAAAGGCCAGCCGTTCTCGAGCGCCCTCCGGATCGAAGTGAGCGCCAAGCCGCGCCGGCCTGCCGACGTGCAGATCTCCGCTCCCGCAGGAGCCGCGACGTCCGGCGGCGACGTCCTGATGGTTTCGTTCTGGATGCGGTCCGCCACGCCGGGAGAGGCCGCGCTCGACGCAGGATTCCGCCCCATGCCAGGTGCTGGAGGCGCGCCCGGAGCGGCAGGAAGAGCAGGCGTCCCAAGCGCCCCGGGAGCGCCGGGACGAGCAGGAAGAGGAATGTTCTTCGGCCAGCCGGCGCTGAATGCGTCCGCCGTGGCCGGCAAGTCATGGAAGAAGGTGCAATTCCCCTTCGCGCTGCCGCGGGCGCACGACAAAGGAGAGGCCGAGATTTTCTTCACTCTCGGAATACGAGAGCAGATCGTGGAGATCGGCGGCATCGAACTCGTCAATTACGGCACGAGCAAGAAGGTCGCCGACCTGCCGTTCACGAAGCTCGGATATGCGGGCAACGAGCCCAACGCCGCCTGGCGCAAAGCCGCCGAAGCTCGGATCGAGAAGATCCGCAAAGGCAATCTCACGATCGTTGTGAAAGACAAATCCGGCAAGCCGGTTCGCGGGGCGCAGGTTGCGGTCCGGATGCGCAAACACGCGTTCCTCTTCGGCACGGCGGTGAATGCGACCGCGCTTTCCAGCCAGCGCCTGAGCGCCGAGAACCTGGCGAGATACAAGCAGGAGATCGTTCGTCTATTCAATTTCGCGGTGATGGAAAACGAAATGAAATGGCCTCAGTGGTCCCGTGTGGAGTCCCGTACGGCTACCATGGCGGCCGTGGACTGGCTGCGAGACAGCGGGCTGAAGGTGCGCGGCCACAACCTGGTGTGGCCCTCCTGGAACAACACGAACGTGAAAGCCGCGCAGGACGCCAAGGGCGACCCCGCCGCGCTGGCCAAGGTCATTACCGACCACATCGCCGAGGCCACGGCCGCATTCCGCGGACGCCTGGTGGACTGGGACGTGATCAACGAGACATTCACCAATCACGATTTCATGGACATCCTCGGCCGGCACGCCATGGTGGACTGGTTCAAAGCGGCGCGCGCAGGCGATCCGGCTGCGAAGCTGTACATCAATGACTTCAACATCCTGGAGGGTGAGGACAAGGCGCACCAGGACGACTACGCTGCGACCATTCAGTACCTGATCGAGCAGGGAGCGCCGGTGGACGGAATCGGCCTGCAATGCCATTTCCCCGCGCGGGTCACGCCTATCGACGAGCTGATGAAACGCTTCGATCGTTTCGCGGCATTCGGCAAGGAGTTGGAGATCACCGAATTCGACATCGACACTTCCGACGAAGCCACGCAAAGCGACTACACCCGCGACTTCATGACCGCCGCTTTCAGCCAGCCTTCCGTGAAGGCGTTCCTGATGTGGGGCTTCTGGGAAGGCGCTCATTGGAGACCGAGGGGCGCCATGTTGCGGCGCGACTGGTCGCTCAAGCCGAACGGTGAGGCATACCAGGAACTCGTGTTCAAGCGATGGTGGACGAATGCGGATGGGAAGACCGCGGCATCCGGGACGTTCACGACTCGCGGTTTCCTCGGTAATTACGAGATCGAAGTCAGAAGCGGCGGCAAGTCCAAGACAATACCCGCCAGCCTCCCCAAGGAAGGCGTAACGGTCGAGTGCGTGCTGGAATAGCACTCGCCTGGGCGTGTCGAGCGACTCGCTGGCCGCGCTGTGGTCGGGCGCGTGATCATCGGGGGCACTACCATGAAACGATGGATGGCGGTGGACGACTTCCGGCGCCAGGTCCTCCGGCTTTGCCGCCACAGACATAGCCCTCTCCAGTTGTGCCGAAGCGGAATCGAGCTCGATCAATTCCAATCCGGCTTCAATCTGGATCTTTTTGTCGTCCAGGTTGGAGCATGCCTGCCGTTCAAGCGCGGCTGCCACCTGATGCCTTTCACTACTTCACGGCCGCTTCGCCCTCCGGCGTCCGCCGCCAGGCGAAATAGGCATCCAGCGCCTTCAGCCCTTCTCCACCGGGAACCGGCCCGGTGTGGGGACTCTGCCCGAAGTACATTACTTCCGGGTGTGAGTCGCTGAATGCCGGCCATGGGGGCATACCCTCGCCATTGGGATCGCCGTGCTTCGCGAAATTCGTCCAATAGGTGGCCATCGCTTCCGAGATCGCCAGGTCCGCCTTCGTGATCTGGGGATTCGATGGGTTGAGATGTTGGAACACGTAGCGCACGTCGGCGCCATGCGGAGCGCCATATCCGGCGCGCGGTGAGTTGGCCGGATAATCGGGGTGCTGGTCGAAGTAGTAATAGAAGACTTTCGATTTCCCGGTCTTCGCCTGAAGCCGCGCCCAGATCCAGGTGTGCCAGCCGAACGCGGCATCGCGAGTGAGATCGCGCGCGGTTTTCGGCACGGCGGCGGCATCGGTTGGATAGGCCTTCATAAGACGCTCGGCAAACGGACCGTAGCGCGCCTTTACGGCCGTGATGTAGTCCTCCGCCGTTTTCGGCGGATTGAAACTTGCGCCTTCGTCGGAGTTGTAGCCGACCAGGATCGGGGTGTCGTTGTAACGCTTCGCTTCGTACAGCTTGTACTGATCGTCGGGGATCACGCGCCCATCGATAATAGGCCACGCCAGCCCTCGGACGGCCGGCAGTCGATCGGCGGGCACTTTGCGCAACTCCGCGATGGTGGAGGCGCCGGCGTTCCTGGCGTACACTTCTCCGGAGCGCTCGGCATCGGCCAGGCGTTTCAGATTCTCGCCGGGGAACGTGGTTGGGCGCGGGGGACCGAACGATCCGCCGCTCTGCGAAATCGCGCCCTGGAACAGCCCTTTCGCCAAAGGCGACGCGCACAGCATGCTGACGGCAATGCCGCCCGCCGATTCTCCGAAGATGGTCACCTTTCGCGGGTCGCCGCCGAATGCAGCAATGTTCCTCTGCACCCATTGAAGGCCCGCAATCATGTCGAGCAAGCCATAATTGCCCGAAACATGATACGGATCCTCGGCACTCAAGCCCGGATGCGCAAAGAAGCCGAGCAGCCCGACGCGGTAGGCGATGCTGACGAACACCACGCCCTTGTTCGCCAGCTTCTCCCCGCTGTAATTCGGGTCCGACGTCGCGCCGGCGTTGAATCCGCCGCCGTAGATCCAAACCAGCACGGGGATGCGGTCACGCGAAGATTTGGCCGGCGTCCACACATTGAGATACAGGCAGTCCTCACTCATGCCGGGCCCCTGATTGGCGGCTCCAGGGGGACGGCCCTGCACGCACGATGGGCCAAACTTCGCGGCTTGCCGCGCTCCCTCCCATTTCGCCGCGGGCTGGGTCGGGCGCCAACGGAGGTCGCCCACCGGTGGCGCGGCAAATGGAATCCCGCGATAGATCGTCAAGCCGTCTTCGACAGTCCCCTGGAGCAAGCCGGCTTCGACTTTCACCGGGGCTGGCGGCTGAGCCATCGCCAGCCCACCCGCCAAAATCGTAATCAGAAGAGCCGTCCTCATTCAAGTCGCCTCCCTGCTCTCGATACCGAACTCTGAGTCTATTTCATGTACCCCATTTCCCGGTAATAGCACACCAGTCGACCGGAAGAGGACCAAGTGCAACGCTTGGGCTTAAAGTCGGGGGCGCCCGCGCATCGATAGGCCAGGTGCCTCACGGTCATGAAGGAGATGAACGCGAGATGGAGCTGGTCTAGGCACCGCTCCTGCCGGTTGAGCAGCCAGGCGAACAAGTCTGCTACCTGCAGTCCGGGAGTCGTCTTGGAATCAGCCGTTTCGTTCCAGTCTCTGTTGAATGGCTCGATCAGTTCCGAGTCCATGGCAAATGCCGAAAGTGTCAAAACGTCAGAACCGTCGTGCATTCCGCTTCCATCGACGTACACGGTCATCGGCATCGGTTTTCTCCAGCCGGTTGTAGCCGTTGGCACCGGCTGGCACGCGGGATGTTCCGGTGGCAGTCACTCTCGCTGGGTTACCCGCTCCAAGTAAATGCGCTGCGGCTGCACGCTCGTATTGCACATGAGCGTAGTCGCCAACCCTTTCCTGTGATCGAGCGGTTGCGTCCTGGTCCTTCGTCACGCCGCGCCCAGCCGCATCAATCGGGCGCCCCTCTTTATGTAATCGGTTGCAGCCGGCCTCGCCAAGGCGTACGATATCGGTTCGCCGCAAAATAGTGCCCCGGCGGCCGCGGCTCTCATTGATAAGCGGCGGCCCAGCGGGGAGCGGCCCGGAGGTACTCCATGATCTCCCCGGCACGATTCCGCGCCGCCGCGCTGCCAGCGGTTGCACTCCTTTTCGCCGGGCGAGGGCGGCCGCCGTCCACGTTGCATTGAAGGGAGAGATCGAAATGTCTCGAATCATCGTTGTCTGCGTTGCGATCGGCACGGCCGCCCTGCTGTGGAGCCAGTCCCAGAAGGCGGCGCCCATCGTTGGCAAATCGGTGCGCTACTGTAATCCCCTCCCTATCGAAGCCACGTCGCGCGATGGGTCGCCGCAGGGTGTCAACCTCGGCGACGTGACCGTCGTGCGCGAGGGCGATCAGTACTACATGTTCACCACGGGCGGCGGCGCGTGGGTGTCCTCCGACTTCGTGAACTGGAAGTATCATGCCGTCGAGGTTCGCGGCGCGCGCGTGCCGGTCGCGCCTCATGTCACCAAGTACAAAGGGGCGTTCTATATGTCCGGGAACAGCGCGCCGCTGTACAAGGCCGCGGAAATTCTCGGACCCTACGAACTGGTTGGCCCCTGGATGAACGAAAAGGGGGAGCCGTGGAAAGGTCTGTCGAACGGCCATCCCTGGACCGGCGCTTTCGACGTGGACATCTTCATCGACGGCGATAACAAGCCATACCTGTATGCGCCGGGCAGATCGACGGACGGCGTCTATGTCATGCCGCTGAAGCCCGACGAACTGAACCGATTTGCAGCGGCACCCAAGCACCTGTTCGGGTTCGACCCCGAGCATCGGTGGGAACGCTGGGGCGAGTTCAACGAATACTCCCATGAGGCTTGGATCGAGGGTCCCTGGATGTTCAAGCACAACGGCATCTACTATCTTGAATACAGCGGCAGCGGCACGCAGTGGGTTTCTTACGCCACGGGTGTCTACACGGCCCGCAGCCCGCTGGGACCGTTTACTTACGCGCCGGGAAATCCCGTGCTGCGGAAGACATTCGGCATCGTCACCGGTCCCGGTCACGGCTGCGTGGTTCGAGGCCCCGATGGCAATTGGTGGCAGTTCTACACGATCGTTTATTCGAATCCGCCCGGCGGGCGGCGCATCGGCATGGACCCCGTCGGCTTCGATGCGAATGGGCACATGTTCGTCCACGCCAGCGAGACGCCGCAATGGGCTCCGGGCCTGGTGAGCAACCCGGCGCGCAACGGCGATTCCGGCTCCGTACCGCTGACCGTCCACAAGCTGCGAAATCTGAACCAGCGCGGTCGTTTCTCCAGCCAGCGGCCCGGACACGATGCGGCCTACGCGCTCGATGACTCCAACGGCACGTGGTGGGAGCCGTCGGACGACGATGCGCAACCGTCGCTCACCATCGACCTGGGCTCGACCACCGAGTGGGCGCCCGAGCAACTGTTCACCGTGGATTCGAGCCGCATCCTGTTCACCGCTCGAGGCGGCTTCGGCGGGCGCGGCCGGCAGCCGGAACCCCAGCCGCCCACGGGCAGCCCGGCGTTCCGCTACAAGATCGAGACTTCGCGCGACGGCGCGACCTTCGACACGGTTCTGGACAAAACCGGGAACACCACCACGAAGTACACGGAATTTGACGAACTGCCCCCGACTCAGTGCCGTTTCGTGCGGCTGACGATCACGGATTGGCCGCACATCGCGAACGCCCCGCTGGGCATTACGGAGTTCACAGTGTTCGGGAAAGCGCTGGAGACAATGCGTCAGGCGCGATGAAGATTCAGTCTCGACCCTGGAGGATCCAGGACGCGCCGCACCGTTGGAAGGAGCCCCAATGCGTGAGAACGTATTCGCAGCGATAGCCGCCGCGGCATTCCTGATGCATGCCGCCCACGCTCAGACCGCAACCGCCCGGACCGGAAACATCGCGGTTAACGTCGACTCCGGCAAGACCGGAGTTCCCATCTCGCCATACATATACGGTCAGTTCATCGAGCACATCGGCGATCTCGCCAACCGGAGCTTGTGGGCCGAGATGCTCGACGATCGCAAGTTCTACAACGACATCAATTCGAAGCCGGGCGAAGCGGGGCCGGGGCGCGGCGGACGCGGTTTCGGGCGAGGCGGCAGGCAGGCGGCTTTGTGGCGGCCGAGGGAGTCTGCTATCAACACCCTGCCGAATACGCTGACCATTGCGCCCATCAGCATTTCGATTTACGAGTTCGAGAAGTAGCAGGAGAGAGAAATGTCCAAATCAGAAGATAATCGGGGGAAATTCAATCGCCGCCAGGCGCTGCTGATGCCGGCGGCCGGAATGGGTGCCGCATTCGCCGCCGAAGCGGCCGACAGCACCAAGACCGCTGCGCACCAAGCCGCCGGCGGTTGCTCCACGCCTCGTTCGGCGGTCGCGAAAACACAATACGGAAAAGTGCGCGGCTACATCGATGCCGGCGTTTTCACGTTCAAGGGAATTCCATATGGCCAGAACACCGGCGGGGAGAACCGCTGGCTACCGGCGAAGCCACCGAAGCCGTGGGACGGCGAATACCCTGCCCTGATCTACGGCGCCAACTGCCCGCAGCGCCTGCACGACTACACGGCAATCGAACAATCGTTCCTCCAGGACTGGGACGACGGCTACATGAGCGAAGACATGCTCAAGCTGAACGTGTGGACTCCGGCGCTCACGGGCAAGCGTCCGGTACTGGTGTATTTCCACGGCGGAGGCTTCGTTTTTGGCTCCTCCTATGAACTGCCCTCGCAGGAAGGCGCGCAATTGGCGCGCCGGCACGACGCCGTGTCGGTCACCGTCAACCATCGTCTGAACATACTCGGGTTCTTCGATTTGTCCGAGGTCGGCGGCCAGGCGTACGCCGATTCCGTGAACGTGAGTATGACGGACCTGGTCGCGGCGCTTCGCTGGGTGCGGGATAATATCGCGAATTTCGGCGGCGATCCCAACGCCGTCATGATTTACGGGCAATCGGGCGGTGGTTCGAAAGTCACGGCGCTGATGGGGATGCCTTCGGCGGCAGGGCTGTTCCATCGCGCGTCCGTGCAGTCGGGCGGCGGCGGGAATTTCCCCAGTGCCGAGCAATCCCTGGAGTTTGCCCGGCAGGTCATGAAGGAACTGGAGTTGGGACCGCGCGACCTCGCCTCGCTGCAGAAGATGGAGTGGGCGAAGCTGAACGCGGCCGCAACTGCAGCCGCGGCCAAAATCAATCCGCCTGCGCAGCGGACGCTCGGAATGGGCTCGCCCGCCGGACCGACGCCGCGCGTCGGAGCCGGACCTACCGTGGACGGCAAGATCATTACAATGCGCTCGTTCTATGACGCCGCTCCCGATATTTCCAGGAACGTACCGATGCTGATTGGCTCGGTGAGCGAAGAGGGCAATCGCATGTCGTCGCGGCCGACCGAAGCGGAGTGGCACGCTACGCTCGCGGGCGTGCTCGGCGATGCCAAGGCTACCGCACTCATCGATGCCATGAAGAAGGCACACCCGGAAAAGAGCATCCGGACGCTGTCGTACGGCGTGAGCGGTCTTCTGGTCCGCAACAATATCGCACGCATGGCCAGGCTGAAATATGAGCTCAAGGCGGCGCCTGTGTATCAGTATTACTTCACCTGGCAGTCGCCGATGCTGGAGGACGCGGGCGCGTGGCACACCGCCGAACTGGCCTTCTGCTTCGACAACACGAAGCGCTGCGAGCAGGGCACCGGCCATACACCCGAGGCGCAAGCGCTGGCGAACAAGATGGCCACGGCATGGGTAAATTTCGCGCGCACGGGAAATCCGCGCCAGCCCGGATTGACCTGGACCCCGAGCGATCCGGTCCGAAATCAAACGATGGTGTGGGACAATCGCTGCCGCATGGTAGACGATCCCGAAGGAGAATTGCGCAGAAGGCTGCTGAGTTGAGGCCGCATTGGATCCAAGGCAGCGCGCCTGCGATCGCCGGGCGAGCCGCCGAAAGGGTATAAGCCCGTTCGATTTACCAGACTCAGGGCTTTTTGAAGTTCCAGCGCGACTTGTCGCTCTTGGGGTCGAATTTGGCCAAGGTAGGCGTACTGTGGCCCACCGCGGTCAGGGCCAACGGCTCCCTGGAATTGGGGACCGCCTTGGGCATGATGCGGTAAGTTCCGTCGGTCAACTGGTCGATGCGCCACAGTTGTTCGGGAGCGCCAGTAAACGCGGGCAGCGCCACAAGTTCACCCTCGGCGGTCGCGGCTAACGTGCGATCCGTACCGGCAATCATGATCCTGAAATAGGGCGACCCGGGATAGCCGCCGGCGTCGGGGACAGGCGCGATGGTCCACTTCTGATGCGGCCGCATCATGTAGTCGCCGAGCCGAATGTCGAGGTTTCCAGCGGGCCAGTTAGCCGAAACGTCGGAGAGTTGCTGCGCGGCGACCGGTGTCACTGGAGGCGGCACGGGCGCCGGAGCAGGAGCGCGGGGAGCGCCCGGAGCCGCGCCCCGGCCGCCGCGACCTCCGCCGAAGCCCCCAAATCCTCCGACGCGTGGCATCCGCACGAACTCCACCCCCAGCTCCAGCGCAAAACCGCTGCGCTCCGACTCGATTTCGTAGGTGCCCTCCTGGAAATTGTCGCCGCCTACCGGCCATCCGTCTTTCCAGAGCAGCGGGCGGATATCCAGTACGCTGCGGCCGCCGCGGTCCAGATCGGCTTCGTAATGACAAGAGAATTTCTCGACGCCATCGCCCAGGTCCATGCGGCCGAAGTGGCCAGGGCCGACGAATCGGCCGCTGGCCGCGGCGACCAGCTTGCCGCCTCCCTTGAGCGCGTCGATGCCCACGTTATCGACGTACGGGCCGGTCACTTTTCTGGAGCGGGCCACGCGGATATTGTAGGTGGAGTTGGCGCCGTCGCAGCATGTTCCGTGAGTGCCCAGGAGGTAGTACCAGCCATCGCGATAGATCAGGTCAGTAGCTTCCATGTCGATGCCAATATTCAAGGCCTGGTTGCCGGCGATGCGGCGTCCCGTTTTGGGATCGAGTTCCACCAGGCGGATGAAGCCAAAATACGTCCCGTAGGTGAGCCAAAGGCGCCCCGTTGTGGGATCCAGCAGGAAGGACGGGTCGATGGCATCACAATCTTCGATACCGTCAGACGACGCGACAACGGTTTCATCTTTGAATCCGAAATCGGGCGATTTGGGGTCGAGCGTCCTGGTCCACATAACGTACACATTGCTGGCGTGACCGCCGCTCATTCCGCCTCCTCCCCTGGCGTAGGCCATGTAGTAGCGGTCACCGATGCGAATGACGTCGGGCGCGACTCCGCCGCCGGGTCGCTGGGCTCCGCCGTGCCAGGTCCAGCCGTCTTCGGAGATCAGGCCGCCGCCGCCGGTGCCAAAAGTGTAATACTTGCCTTCGCAGAAAATGACCGTCGAGGGATCGTGGATGTAGGGTTCGCCATTCAGCGCCCGCGGCGAACCCGGCGCAACCTGGGAGAGCAGCGCGGGAATTGCCGCGGCCAGAACAACCACTACCGTTAAGAGAGGGGATTTCATAAACGCTCCGACGCGATGCAAATTAGTTTGCAGCCAGGGTTAGGGTCAGATCCTTGATCGGCTTGTCGTTCTCATCAATGAAGCGAACGCAGAAATCGCTTAAGCCGGGGCCGTTGATGACCGCGCCGCGAAGGACGTTCCGGCCTTTATTCAGGGTCAGCCGTTTGGAGACGACATCGTCCATCACCATACGGCGGTCGGTAAAGAGGTCGACGGTTTCCTTGCCGTTCAACCACCAGATGGAGGCCGCGTTGGAGCCCACGGCGACGCGGGCGTTGTGAATTTCCCGCGGGCTGTTGACGACGGTAACGGCCCAGAAGATGACGCCGTACGTCGGCTTGTTCAGCCCATAAGCAAAGCGAAAGAGCTTGACATTGAAGTTCGTGGAATCCAGGGCATGCCATGCCAGTTCCTGGTCGCCGACTTTCACTTTGTCGCCGTCGTGGGGAATGACGGTGAACTGGTTGGGGAAGTACTCGGTGTTAAAGGCATTCCGGACATAACTGTCGGTGAACACTGTGTTCGTGCGGTTCGGCTTGCTTATGGGCTCGAGGAGCAGCCACCGCTGGAGGAAGCCGTCGCGGTCCGGCGCCTTGGGGGTCGTTGTCGCGGGCGAGAAGTAAGGCGCAATGGTGCGCGGAGCATTATCCGGGGTGGCGGGTTGAGCGGCGCGGCCCTGCGGGGCGGAGGAGACTTGAAACGCAAATGCAGCCAGGAGTCCGATAGCCGCCAACGCGGTGTTCCGGGGAGTGTTCATGGGCAGTCCTTCAAGGCGCTAATGTATGCGATTGCACGCCGAATGTCCAGCCGGGCTATCCTCGGCCACGGCGGGCTGCAAATGCCGCCCGCGTGCGGCGGAAGGCGAACTATGGACCAGCGATCGTTCTCTCGTGCAACGGTTGTATACTGTGCGTTCCAGGTATATGGAAAGAGGAAACTCCGGATCTATGGCGCACCAGAAGCGCTTTGTTGCAAGCGCTATCTCGCCGGGAACGGCAGGAGCCGTAAACGGAAACCGGCGCGCGATAGCCGGGTAGAGTCGAGATTCGCGGGAGGACACATTTATGAATCGCCAATTCTTATTCGGTTTCAGCATGGCTGTTCTGGCCTGTGGTATCGGTCTGGGTCAGCCGAAAAAAGCCTCGGCCGGGAAGCCGGCTGGGAGGCAGGAGTTGTCGCCGCCTCCGGTCGCGCCTGCGAACGCGCCTCCCGGAACGGCGCATGCGAACCCGTTGAACCTCTACGGCGCTCAGTATCCGCGGATCGAGGCCGACAATCGGGTGACCTTCCATTTCACCGCCCCGAATGCGCAGAAGGTGCAGGTGGGCCTTGTGACGCCGGGGCAGAATAGCCTCAGCCCAATTCCGGTGGATATGGAGAAGGGCGCCGACGGGGTGTGGACCTACACCAGCGCTCCACAAAGCCCCGGTTATCACAACTACTGGATGTTCGTCGATGGCGCGCCGGTACTCGATCCCGCTACGAACGGTTTCATCGGCTACAGCCACATGTGCAACGGGTTCGAGATCCCGGAGGCGGGCGTCGATTGGTACGACCTGAAGGACGTGCCCCACGGGGATATCCGGATCAAGAACTACTATGCGAAATCGATCAGCGCCTGGCGTCATATCTTTGTGTACACGCCGCCGGGGTATGACGCCAGCCTGAAGACTCGCTATCCGGTCCTGTACTTGCAGCACGGCGGCGGCGAGGACGAGCGCGTCTGGACGGAGATGGGCCACACCAACCTGATCCTGGACAATCTGCTGGCCGCGGGCAAGATCAAGCCGTTCATCGTGGTGATGGAGACCAGTGCAGTTCCGGGTGCCGGTCGCGGAATTCCGGGTGCCGGTCGCGGGCCGGGCGGGCCTCCCGGAGGAGCATACGGGCAACTCATGGTGAACGACTTGATTCCGTGGGTGGACGCGAACTATCGCACGCTGGCGGATCAGGCGCACCGCGCGATGGCGGGCCTGTCGATGGGCGGCATGCAGACCGCGACCGTCACCATGGCCAACCTCGATAAGTTTTCTTACATCGGCTTGTTCAGCGGCGGGCCCGCGATCGGCTTCGGCGGGCGCGGCGGTGCGCGCGGCGGAGCATCCGGGACCGCGCCGGCAACGCCTCCGCCATTCGATATCAAGACCATTTACAACGGCGCCATGGCTAATCCGGCGGAGTTCAACAGGAAAGTCAAAGTGCTTTTTATGAGCTTCGGCTCGGAGCGGCCGCTGGAGAATCCGGACGGCTTGAAGCGGCACCAGGAACAACTGATCGCCGCCGGGATCACCAACAGCTACGTTTACATCTCTCCCGGCACCACGCACGAATGGCAGACGTGGAGGCGAAGCCTGTATACGTTTGCGCAGCTTCTGTTCAGATAAGTTGATTTCGCCAGCATCGCGGCCGGGCCCTAACCCGCGTGGAGCGAGGTCGCTGGAAGAGAAATCCATGATGGGCATCCCTAACCGGCAGCCACCCTATCAGCCGCTGGGCGATCTGAAGATCGAATTTTCCGGCCACGAGAACTCCGCTGACTACCACCGGGAACTGAACCTCGCGACAGGCATCGTGCGCGTCACTTACAAAATCGGCGGCGCGGCTTTCACGCGGGAGGTGTTTTCATCCGCGCCGGATCAGGCGATTGTCGTGCGGGTCTCCTGCGATAAGCCGGGCCAGGTATCGTTGCACGCGACGCTCACGCGCTCGCAGGACAGCCAGACGTCGGTGACCAGGCCCGATCGCGTGATCTTGACCGGCGAGGCGATTGCCCATTCGACTTTCTGGATGGGACCGAATCAGAGCCCCGAAGCTCGCAAGAAAGAAACGGATCAACTGGAGCAGACCGGGGTAAAGTTCCGCGGAGTTCTGCGCGCCATGGCCGAAGGCGGCAAGGTCGAGGTTGCCGGCAGCGATCTGGTCGTCACCAAAGCCAACGCCGTGACTCTGCTGGTGGTGGCTGCGACGGACTATCGCGGCGGGGATCCGGCCGCCGCCTGCGCGCTGTACCTGAGTCGCACCTCGAAGCCCTACGGCTCGTTGAAAGCTGCTCACCTGGCTGACCACCAGAAGCTGTTCCGCCGCGTTGAGCTTGAGATGCCGGCGGCCGATCCTGCGGTCGAGATGTTGCCCACGGACGAGCGTTTAGCCCGCCTCAAGAAAGGCGGGGAAGACCCGACAGGAGATTGAATTGAGATCCACCACGTTCGCAGTTGCATTCCTGGCGCTGTCTGCCGCGTCGTTCGGCCAGCAGCCTGCCAACGCACCATACCTCGATCCCAGCCTATCGCCTGAGAAACGGGCGGCGGATCTCGTTTCCCGAATGACCCTCGAAGAGAAGGTGCTCCAGATGCAGAACAGCGCTCCCGCCATCCCGCGTCTCGGCATCCCTGTCTACAACTGGTGGAACGAGGCGCTGCACGGCGTCGCCCAGGGCCGCGCCACCGTCTTTCCCGAGCCGATCGGGCTGGGCGCGAGCTTCGATCCCGACCTGGTCCGAAGGATGGCCGACGCCATCTCCACCGAAGCGCGGGCCAAATTTCATGAGGCGCAGCGCCGTCCCCCCGTCGCCGAGGTCGGCCCGGGTGCGGCTCCGGGCCGCATCGCGTATCTGGATTACTGGTCGCCGAACATCAATATCTTCCGGGATCCCCGTTGGGGCCGCGGGCAGGAAACCTACGGCGAAGATCCATATCTCACCAGCCGCATGGGCGTGGCATTCGTCAAGGGGATGCAAGGCGACGATCCTCGATACCTGAAGGTCATCGCCACGCCCAAGCACTATGCCGTGCATAGCGGTCCGGAGCCTCTGCGTCACAGCTTCGACGCCAAGGTTAGCGAATATGACCTGCTCAACACTTATCTGCCGGCGTTTAAGGCGGCGGTGACCGAAGGCAAGGCTGATTCCGTCATGTGCGTCTATAACTCCGTGGACGGAGTACCCGGTTGCGCCAGCACGGACCTGCTTCAAAAACGTTTGCGAGACCAGTGGGGATTCCAAGGCTATGTCGTCAGCGATTGCGGCGCCATCGGCGACATCTACAGGAGCCACAAATACACTCCCACGCTGGGTGCCGCCTCCGCAGCTGCCGTGAAGGCGGGCACGGACCTGACCTGCGGCGGCGAATATCGAAGCCTCCTCGATGAAGTCAAAGCCGGTACGATTACCGAGGCCGAGATCACGCGAGCGGCCGAACGCCTCTTCGTGGCGCGCATCCGTCTGGGCATGTTCGATCCGCCGGAACGTGTGCCGTATACGAAAATTCCATACTCCGAGAACGATTCCACGGCGCACCGGCAACTCGCGCGCGACGCGGAGCGGGAAGCCATCGTCCTGCTGAAGAACGAACGCGGCATCCTGCCTCTGAGATCCACGATCGGCAAGATCGCGGTAATCGGCCCGTCCGCCGACGATCCCGTTGCTCTCCTGGGAAACTACAACGGCATCTCGTCCAAGCAGGTGACGCCGATCGAAGGCATCGCCAGGCAGTTCGCCAAGGCTAAAGTGCAATTCGCCCTGGGCGCAACCTACACCTCGAGCACGCCGGCTCTGGTGTCTTCGAATGTTCTAACCTCGCCCGACGGCGCGCCGGGCCTTCTAGCCGAGTATTGGGATAACCCCGAATTCCAGGGTCAGCCAAAGCTCCGCCGACGCGAGCCGCGCGTGTACTTCGATTCCTTCATGGAAGAGCCGGCCGTGATGGCGGCCATCAGCGGCAACCAGTATTCGATTCGCTGGACCGGCACGCTCACGCCGCCGGCCACCGGCGATTATGTCGTTGCGGCGCGCACCGGACAGTGGAATCGCAACGGGAAGATCAAACTGTTCCTCGACGACAAGGAGGTTATTCCCAGCGGACGCACCGGCTTCAGGCCCACCGGACTCGGGCCGGGACAAGGGCAGGGCCAGGGCGGCCGGCGCGCCGGTCCTCCGCCGCTGCAGTTGGAGGGCGGCCACCGGTATGCTGTGCGTGTCGAGTTCCAGCAGGCCGGCCCCGAAGGCTCCGCACAACTCAACTGGATTCCACCGGCCCCCGTTCTGATCGCCGAGGCCGAGAAGTTTGCCAAAGATTCCGACGTGGCCATCGTCTGCGTCGGCCTGAACGGGTCGCAGGAGGGCGAGGGGCACGACCGCACGGCCATTGAACTCCCCGAGACGGAGGAGAACCTGCTCCAAGCGATGGTTGCCACCGGCAAGCCGGTCGTGGTCGTTCTCACCAGTGGAAGCGCCGTGGCCGTGAACTACGCCGCGGAGCACGCCGCCGCTATTCTTTCTGCCTGGTACGGCGGCGAAGAAGCCGGCACCGCTCTCGCCGATACTCTGGCAGGGACAAACAACCCCGCGGGCCGTCTGCCGGTGACCTTCTACAAGAGCACCGAGCAGCTTCCCGCGTTCACCGACTACAACATGAAGGGCCACACCTATCGCTATTTCAAAGGCGATCCGCTTTACCCGTTCGGTTTCGGCCTGAGCTATTCGACGTTCCAGTATTCGGGCCTGAGCGCGAAACGCACGGAGAAGGGCGCCGACATCCGCGCGACGGTCAAGAATACTTCGAAGGTCGATGGCGATGAAGTGGTGCAGCTATACGTCGCCGGCGGCCCCGGAGACGAAGCTCCGATTCGCAATCTCCGCGGCTTCCAGCGTATTCGCCTGCGCGCGGGCGAGAGCCGGCAGGTGAGTTTTTCGGTGCCTTCGGCTGACCTTCCGAACGGCAAGGTGGCGATCAGCGTCGGCAGCGGCCAACCGCTGGCCAACATCCCGCACCTGATCGGCGAACTGTAAGCTCCATCATCCCCGCGCGATAACGAAATACGGCTGGTTGGCAAACACCTCGTTGAAACCGGGGTACAAGGCTGCCGCAGGTCCTTGCCGCAGGCGGAAATAGTACTGGAGAGCAAACGGCGACTCGGCATAAGCGGCCGGTATTGCGGCTCGATAAACCTGCCCGTCCGGCTGCATGCCAATCGACTGCCACCGCTCGGCCTGATTCACCTGGCGATATCGCAGGGTAACCGCCGTTGGAGTGCCATGCACGCGCACCGCGACCGGCACTGGCTTGCCGGGCTGATAGCTGGCGACAGGAGTGTGAGTGCACGAGAAAGATGGTCGGGACGGACGGCCTGAAGCGCGCTCCATCGCCTCTTTCAGGCGCTCCTGTAGTTCCGGCGTGGCATCGAACCGGGCGCTCTCGACCGCCGCCAGATCCTGATCGATGGCAGGCAGGCGGTCTATCCAATGGCCGCGCCGCACCGGAGCGTCGCCGTAGGTCAGATCCGCCACGTATACGCCGCGAGCGCGTTCGGCCATTGCCGCCCAGGTCCCTCGGGCCCGACGGTAAGCGGTAACCGCGCGCTGGTGCGCGGACTCATTGCCGGTCCGGCGATACAGATCAAAGAGCACGCCGGCGCGGAGTTTGTCCGCATAGAAACGTCCGAGGGCCACTTGAATCAGGACATCTTCTTCCCAGCGGCGGAAAGCCGGATCGCGGCGCGACGGCACGGCGCCGGCCGCCGCTTCCAGGGCCTGCGCGGCCTTGTCGCACGAGTCCTCGAAGAATTGCGCAACTTCGATGGGCGAGTACTTGCCGCTGGTACTCCCGCCCAGCAGCTCGGCAGCGTGTTCTTCGACGGAGGAAAACATCTCCGGATCGAGTGGGCTCACGGTACCGAACCGCTTCGGCGCCGGTGTGTCGCCGTAGGGCACCGGGGCGCCGCCTTCCATCATGGGCATATTGGCGGGCACCTCGACCCAGTAGCCCAGATTCGAGGCGGAGGGCTGATGCGCGGTAGTCAGCAGAGGCAGCACGCGGCTCGCGTTGGCGAGAGCCGTTTCGGCCGGTGCGGCGGCACGTTCGAAGGTGGAGCGCAAATAGCGCCGCCACTGGTCCGGGTCCGCATTCGGGTTGTAGAGCAACCGTCCCCAGACGCGGTAACTGTATTCGTATTTGCGCCAGTCGCCGCCGGTCGGGTTCAGCGACGCGTCTGCGTAGCCGCAGCGGCCTCCCGGCCGGCCGGTGCCTTGACGTCCTTTGAAGAAAAGAGGCTCGCAGAGCTCTACTCCGGATGCTCCGCAGAAATGCGATGCATGGCCATACGCCGCGGCGGCGGCCGGGTCGCCCCAGAGCAGCATGCGCTGCGTGCCGGCCCACATGCGGAAGAGCACACCATAGCGGTGCCCCCGCTGGAACAGATCGCCGTAGCCATAGCGGAGGAAACGGCGGGAACCGTTGGACAGACTGAAGATCCCGTCCACTCGTTCCCCCGGGCGCGGCATTTCCAATTCCCGGATGGCTGCCTGGTGGTATCCCATCCCCTGGTGCTCGGCCCAGTATTTCGGTGAGATTTTGACCGGCATGCCGGTCTCCATGGCCACGTCGATCATCTTCTGATCGATCCCCTTGGCATGCATGTCGATCTCGATGGGCCGCCCCGCGCGAACGATCCCCTGAAATACGGTTCGCCAGAAATCGTAGCTACCTTCCGGAATACCGCTCTCGCCGTGTACGCGCATGGTGAGCCCTTGAATTCCGGGGCAGGTTTTCAGCAGCAGCGCGAGAGCGTCGCGGCAGTACGCAGCGTGCGTCTCCGGCGTGAGTCCTTCGATGCGATGCTGGGCGCGCGGGCTGTCGGTCCACTGATAGGCATGGGTCCACAAAGCAAGTTGAAAATCCAGCCCGCACGCCGTCGCTTGCTCGATGATGAATCGGAGCGCCTCCAGGTTGCGCTCACGCTCACCCTCTTGGAGCGGCACGGCGCGGACTTTGTATCCCGGAACGTCGAGCAGGTAGGGATATGGAAAGTGGAGGTAATCGCCGACCACGCCTCGCGGGAAATCGTAGCCCCAACCGAAAGCCAGGCTGAAGCGATTGAAGCGATTCGTTACCAGAGCCGAAAGGTAGTCCCGCCAGTAGTCCCGATCGTAGAACCAGCTCTTGTCCTCGACCTCGCTGACGAACGCCTTCGCGATACTGCGGATCTCGTTCGCAGGTTTCTCCTGGATGGGGCCTGCGAGCGTCAGCGCCGCCACCGGATCGCCGCTATGTTCCACCCGGTCGGCCAGTTCCGTAAGGGCGTAGACGAGACCGCGAGTTTCGGAAGCGGACGCACGGACGGCTGGCTTTCCGTTCTGCTTGCCGGGTGCGAGCCGGAAGGCCTCTTTGGGCAGATCCGTCTCCTGCCCGCCAACGATTACGGCTGCCTGAAACTCCCCCGCCTGCGCCCTGGACGCAACGACCGCGCATGTGGCGCCTTTGCCTTCCAGAGCGTGGCGCAGTTGGCCGATCGCCCACCCGACAGGGATCGCTGACGGCGGTTTGTCTGAGTCTTCTCGAATGATCGCGATTCGCGTGGATGCTGCCGCAAGTCCGCCGGCCAGCCAACCGGCCGCCGTTGCCTGGCCGGCATGCTTCAGAAAACTCCGTCTCGGGGTTTTGTTCATAGCACTATCCAGGACTCTCATTTCCGGAAATTCGTGTCCCCTTTGACGGGACCCTCGCCGTCATCGGTGATCGTGCCGGGACGCCAATCCTTCGCCACGCCGATGTCGGCTGCCGCGGATGCGGTCAGGGCGTTCAGATCCACAAGCCGATTGAGACGGCCGAGATATTGCGGCATATACTGGCTGGTTGCGACGTCGGCATAGGCCTTCCAGTGCGTTAAGGCAGCTTCCAGATGCCGGATTGCAGCCGCCTGGTGTTCCGGCTTGGGATCGGCGTCAAACATGGCGAGATCGGCAGCCGCGAGAATCTTCTCACTATAGTAGTCGCCGAGATCGGCCATCGCCTCCGCATCTCCCAAGGTCAGGCGGAATTCCCTGCTTTTGCTGGGAAGAGGCCGAAGTCCCTCAATGGCGCGATGCGCCGCGGCGGCATCCCTCTTCAACTCTTCGGCCACCTGAAGCGGCGTGATGCCTTCCATCTTGTCTCGCTTAAGCAACCGAGCCCGCCACTGGCGAACGTTGAGGATGCCGCTTCCAGGCATGGTTTGGCCGTTAATGAAATCGGCAACCGAAAAGAATCCGGTGCCATTCCCTTTTTGGATATTGGCTTCCGGAAACCACTTGAAATCGAGGTCGCGCCAGAAGAACCGGGTTATCTGAGACATGGTCTTGGAAGCATTGGCAAGCGCCGCATAGAGTTTGGGCGCTGGGACGCCCGGAAAGCGAACCGCCAACATCCGCTCAAACAGTGAATCGGGCAAATCGGGGTCATAGCTCAACCGGCCCCACAATGCGAAGCTGTACCACTGCTTCTGGATGACGAGTTGTCGCGGCGTTTCCGGCTCTTTGTCGATGAATTCGCGGCCCCACGTGTAACCGTCAGGTCCCATGTTGAAACCGGCCACGCGGTCCGGGCCGGGGATGTTCTTCACGTAGGCCCTGGCATAGTCCGGATCGCCCCAGCGAAAGCTGTAGATATCGTCGTTTCGGACCTCAAGCCAGGTGCGGAGGTTCTTCGGCATCTCCTCCAGCACGGGCGCGATGAACGGCGGATTGGGCTCGGAATACATGTGCGCTACCGAGTATTTGAAGCTGAAGTCGAAGGGCCCGGGATAGTCCTTGAATGCTTCGATCGACTTGGACTGCGATGTCTGATGATAGCGATGGATCAGCCGGAACCGGCGGCCGGGTTGCTCTTTGAGCGCATCGCGGATGCCTTCCCCGTATGTCCGCCACAACCACTCCTCGTGATCGAACGTGCCCTGTTTGCTGGTCATGTTCTCGCCGGCGGTGATGCCGATGCCGGCCAGGAGCGGATACGTTTTGACCGTCTCACGAACGCTGGCACGAAAATAAGCAATCGTCTCCGGATTATTTCCGTCCTCCGTAATATTGTGTTTGCCCTCCGTGCCCCACACGAAGATGTTCCAGGTGTACCAGTAGACGTCGATGCCGCGGTCCTTCGCATACTGCATGACCTCGCGCCAGAAACGGATCTTGTCGTCAATGGTCATGCGCTTCACGATGGCCACATTACCTAACTGAAAAGCCTGAGACATGGCGTTGCTGTTCATATTGAATTTGAGATCGAACGGCTCGCGGTTGCCCCACACGTCGTTCAGCGCGATGTCTGGATACTCCGGTACTTTCACGATCGACGGAAAGGGGTGGAGATTCCAGAGGGAAATCTCATTGAAGCGGTGCCGCGCCATCTCGTCGAGCATGGTGTGCCAGAATTCCATACTCCACATTTCTGGAATATTGGCTTGCCCGGAATCGCTGGTATCGGAGTAGGACGGGGTGCGGCGGTCCAACGGAATATTGAACTTGATGCCGCGTTGGACAATGTGGGGCGAGTGATCCGAATCCCGCGTCTCCTTGATGGTCCCCAGGCGGATCGCTTCCGCCAGGTCGAGCCCGCCATACATGGCTCCCGAGGGATCGGCGCCGAGAACCGCAATTGTCAGCCGCCCACGCTGCTCTTGTCGCCGGATGGCATAAGACTGCGGACCGGCATTCTTCAGAGGAACGATTCCGAGCCGTTGGGCGAGCGCTTTGGACTCGGCCGCGTCTCCGGCAATGACGAAGCGCACCGCGCTGGTGTCGGAAGCAAGGTCGCGGATGGCGCGGTCGCCGGAGGGTGCATTGGGCGCGAACGCATGACGAATCTCGGACGCGGCGAAGGAGACCTGGGGAGCCTTGCTGTCATAGAATACCGGCTGGGCGTTCAGTATGATCCCGGTAAAGCCGGCGAACAAAAAAGCTGCGGACGTTTTCATATGCGCTCCTGTGCATTGGGGCGGAATCGTGGTGGCTCGTTCCAGCCCCAGTTGCTGATCGGCTCTCCTCTGGCTCATTTCTTGAGCCGATGAGGGCGTCGCACATTCAGTTGAACTGGTGGTAAGCGGCTGAAATCATCTTACGCCAGTTCTCGTTCGGCAAGGATCGCCCGCGCTAATCGACCACAGCGGCCCAGTTCGAGTCCAGGGTCCTCGCAGTCGGCTGGATCGGAGGATCATCGGCAAACAGGAAGTTGAGAACTGCAGGGACGTTAAGAAGCATTTGACCATCCGGAGCCAGTACCTTTTCGCGTAATTGGACGCTTTGGCCGCGCCGGAGGCGCCGCACGAGTGGCTCTCGAAGGGAACAAAAGCGGCGCTCGATCGTATTCCAAGTATGCTCACCCTGGCGGCGCGGTTCCGGCTCGGCGCGCGGCGGCTCGGCCGCGCGCCCATGTTCACGGCGGTCACGGTCCTGACGCTGGCGATTGCGATTGGCACGAACACAGCGATTTTCAGTGTGATCGACGCGGTGCTGCTGAAAAGCCTGCCGTATCCGGAGCCGGAGCGGCTGGTGGGCGTCTGGCACAAGGCGCCCGGCATCGGCATTCCGAAGTTGAACACCTCTCCGTCATCGCATTTCACTTACCGCCAGGAAAACCGGGTCTTCGAAGAGATCGCCATGTGGGACGACGGCGCCGTTAACGTGACCGGGCAAGGCGATCCGGAGCGGGTGGATGCTCTGCACGTCACCTCCGGCATGTTCCCGATCCTGCGCGTGCGGCCGGCCGCCGGGCGGATCTTTGGCGCCAAGGACGACGAGGTCGACAGCCCGGACGTGGCGATTCTGAGCTACGGGTATTGGCAGCGGCATTTCGGCGGCGATCCCGGCGCCATCGGCCGTCGGCTGGTGGTGGACAGCAAGGCGCATGAGATCGTCGGAGTGATGCCGCAGGGATTCCGGTTCCTCGATCTCAACGCGGACCTCGTTCTCCCCATGCGGTTCGACCGCTCCAAGCTGTTCGTCGGCAATTTCAGCTTTCAGGGCCTGGCGCGGCTGAAGCCCGGGGTGACTATGGCGCAGGCCAATGCCGACGTGACGCGCATGATCCCGATGGTGATGGACCGTTATCCGTTCCCGGCGGGCTTCACGCGCGCGATGTTCGAGAGCACGGGCATGGGGGCCGATGTCCACCCGCTGCAGCAAGACGTGGTGGGGGACATCGGCAAGGTGCTATGGCTGCTTATGGGGACGGTCGGGATCGTGCTGCTAATTGCGTGCGCCAACGTGGCCAACCTCTTTCTGGTCCGGGCGGAAGCCAGGCAGCAGGAGCTCACCGTGCGGGCGGCGCTGGGGGCCGGCTGGGGGCGCCTGGCGCGTGGACTGCTTGCCGAATCGATCACCCTGGCGATCGCCGGCGGCGCGCTGGGAATCGGGCTGGCGTATGCCGGGCTGCGGCTGCTGGTGGCGCTCGCTCCGGCGAACCTGCCGCGCCTGGGGAGCATCGGCATCGGCCCCAGATCGGTGGTGTTTACGCTCCTGGTCTCGATTGCCGCCGGGGCGCTGTTCGGCTCGGTTCCGGCGTTCAAGCTCGGCCACATCAGCCTCGGCACCGCGCTGCGGGAGGGCGGGCGGGCGCTGAGCGACGCCAGGGGGCGCCGCCGCGCGCGCAACGTTCTGGCTGTGGCGCAAATCGCCCTGGCGCTGGTACTGCTGGTCAGCGCCGGGTTGATGCTGCGGACGTTTCAGGCGCTGCGGCACATCGATACGGGATTCACCCGGCCGAGCGAGCTTCTCACGTTCCGCATTCCGACGCCGATGCCGAAGGGTGTGACAGCCGACCAGATCGCGCGCACGCACCAGCGGATCCTGGAACGGATCCGACAGCTTCCAGGCGTGACGCACGCAGCCGCGGCGTCGGAAATGAACCTGAGCGACAGCGGGGAGCACGATCCGATTCTGGTGGAGGAGTTTCCGACCCCGCCGGGCCAGCTGCCGGCCCTGCGCTTGTACCGGTTCGTCTCGCCGGGCTACTTTACGGCCGCGGGCAACCGGATCCTGGCGGGGCGCGACATCACGTGGCAGGAGATCGAGCAAAGGCGGAAGGTCGCGCTGGTGTCGGAGAACTTCGCGCGGCAGTACTGGAAGAGCCCGGCCGCGGCGCTGGGCAAACGCATCCGCAATTCACCGCAAGCGGACTGGCGGGAGATCGTGGGAGTGGTGGGTGGGGAGCATGCCAGCGGCATAGACAAGCCAAAACCCCAGATCGTGTACTGGCCGATGATCAACGAATACATGTGGGGCGACGCGTTCCCCGCCATCCGCGGCTCGTTCACTTACGCGGTGCGCAGCTCGCGGGCGGCAACGCCGTCCCTGCTTGCGGAAGTGCGCCAGGCGGTGCGGGCGGTGGATGCGACGCTGCCGGTGACGGAGGTGAGCACCATGCAGAATGTGATCGACCGCTCGATGGCACGGACCTCGTTCACCATGATCATGCTGGGAATCGCGAGCGCGATGGCGCTACTGCTGGCGCTGGTGGGGATTTATGCTGTGATCTCCTACTCGGTGGCGCAGCGCACGCGGGAGATCGGCATCCGCGTAGCGCTGGGCGCGGAGGTCGGGACGGTCCGTGGGATGTTCGTGCGGCATGGAGCGGTGCTGGCCGGCACCGGCCTGGCAATCGGGTTCCCGGCGGCGGCGGCGCTGACGGGTTGGATGTCGTCACTCTTGTTCGGAGTCGCGTCAATGGATCCGATGACTTACGCGGCGGTGGGGTTAGTGCTTACTGCGGCGACGCTGCTGGCGAGCTACCTGCCCGCGCATCGCGCGACGGCCGTGGACCCGGCGACCGCGCTAAGAGCGGAGTAGGTTGGGCGGCGGGCCGGAGGTGCCCGGCTCCTACCGCCTTCCAGCGCCTAAACTGCAGGATCACGTCGGCCGAGTGCGACTTATTTCAGGCCGGATAGCGTTATCGATGGAAAGGGACAGTCATCGCGCAAGGGTTCGCAAGAGCCAGGCCTTCAGGATCGGAGGGAAGCCGCCGGAGGCGGGCAACGCGGCCCATTCGTTGGCGCTGTGGCCGGAGCTCTTAAAAGAGACTCTGGGATCTGATTTCCATCATCGTAGTTCGAGAATTCGGAATTACCTCGATCACGCGATTCGCGGATTCGGCGCGGAACCGCACGAGCTTTGGGATCGAAGTTCCGAGTAGCCGGGCAGGCAGCCCATTAAGGTCTGCCCTGGGCAACCAGATACGCGGCGGGTACCGGCTGGTTCCCGGTCGAGTCTATACGTTACCTGTGGTCGGACGTGCTCCTCGCGTGCAAGCGCACGTACCCTTTACGGCCCAACTAACCCTGCGTAGGCTGTGGCTCAGAATTCGGAACAGAGTCCAGATCCTGTCCCTCCGCGGTTCCGGCCGCCATCGCTACTGCCTTCTCCGCCTCAGCCACCGTGCTATAGCGCGTGAAGACGTCTTCGATTTTGCACACCCGGAACAGGCCCCAGATGCGGTCGTTCAGCCCCGCCAGAAGCAGGCGCCGTGAAGACTGCTCGAACGATACGTAGAGCCCGATCAGCACCCCGAGCCCGCTGGAATCCATGCTGCGGACTCTCGTCATGTCAATAACTAGAGTGGCCGCCTCCTGCTCGCGTACGAAATCGCGGAACGGAAACGCCGTATCCGCTTTGAGCACGCCATCGAGAACCACGACCTTCTCATCAGGCCGCGATCCCTCAGCGAAATTCATCCAGAGTTTTTCTTGGCCCATACCAACCGGGAGTCTATCACCACTACTCAAACGGCGAAAGGTGATGAGAACGTGGCCCTGGTAGCGCGTGACACCTAAAAGAAATTGAGATACGGTTTTCCTATGAATATCCATCGCCGTGGATTCCTCACGGGAGTTGATTGGGGAGCGCGGCGAACTTCGCTATGGGCACCCCGGGCGGGGGAGGGGCCCTGCGATGAATACCATGGTTCGATAAGGCTCACGGATGTGGGCAGAAGCCGGTGAGGGCCGGCGGTGGACCCGGGCGTCAATCGCAACAACCTCGGTGCTACCGCAAGCTGGGTCTTCACGCCGAATGCCAGCACGGTCGTGGACGTCGCCGGGGGAGGCAACAACAACCTGGAGGGCAATATCCTGACGCCGGTCGCGCTCGGATTCACGCCGAGCTCGGTGGGGCTGCCCATCTTACCTGGATGCCAAGGCGGGATCGGCGCACGCCCTTCCCATCATGTCCTTTTCAGGCTACGACACCCTCGGCCAATCGGTGCCCGCGTGGACACACTACGAGATCTTTTCACTCAAGGCTAACCTGACGCATATTCGCGGCGCGCACACGCTGCGGGCCGGAATCGATACTCGCGATCATCGGCGTGCCGGCGGCAATCCTGGCGTCACGTCAGGGTCGTTCAACTTCACGAATAGCTTCACCTGCCAGCAGGACGATTGCCTGACCGCCGGCAGCATCGGTCATAGTTGGGCCTCGTTCCTCATGGGACTGCCGGTCACTTCCAGCGAGGACACCAATGCGACGTATGCGCTTTCCAATCCGTATCTGGGCTGGTATGTCCAAGACAACTGGCGGATTTCCTCCAAACTCTCCCTGAACGTGGGAATGCGGATGGAGTACGAATTTGGACTGCGCGAACGCTACAATCGCTTCATCGCAGGGTTCGACCCTACCGCAAGTCTCCCGATTACCGCACTGGCGCAGGCCGCGTACGCCAAGTCGCCCGTAGCCGAGTTGCCCCCCTCCGCTTTCACCCCCGTCGGCGGCTCGCTTTACACCGGAACGGGCGGGGTCGGCTCGCGTTTCCCCGGCGGTCAATTGATGTTCCTGCCACGCATCGGCTTTGCGTACACGCTGTCCCCGGCCACAACCATCCGAGGCGGCTACGGCGTTTACTTCGACACTTTGAACGCCCAAAATCAATCCCCAGACCAGAGCGGCTTCAGCCAGACCACAACGGACCCGTCCACTAATGACTTCGGGCAGACGTGGCTCGCAGGCGATCCGCTCAACGGCGTTTCGCCGCTGACCAACCCCTTTCCGGTACGAGCGGACGGCACACGCTTCGACCCGCCGGTCGCTGCGGCGCTGGGGCTGCTGGCGCGGGATGGCAACGGCTGGACTTTTCTCGATCCGGACTACCAGCGCGCGCGAGAACAGCGTTGGAGGCTTGAGATTCAACGGCAGTTCGGGAGCAAGCTGGTTGTCTCGATCGGATACGCCGGGATGTACGCCAGTCATGTCCGCCTGACCCGAAAACTGGACGCTCTCCCTGCGCAATACTGGTCTTTCGGGACGACGCGCAACAACGCGGTCGCGACGAGCATGAATCAGAACGTCACCAATCCGTTCTACATCGCGAATTTCGCATCGCTGCAGTCTTCCGATCCTATTCTGTATCAGGCGCTCGCTTCGCGATCGTTCTTCACCAGTCCCACGATTCGCAAGAACCAGTTGCTGCGCCCGTTCCCGCAAATGAACGGACTGAGCGCGACCGGCGGCTATGGCGAAACCAAAGGCGAGTCCGTGGAAGTGGTAGCCACACGCCGGTTCGATCACGGGTTTACCTTCAACGCAAGCCTCACCGCGCTCGACGAGCGAGACCGCGACTACTTCGCCAACGAGTTCGACCCGACGCCGAGTTGGGAGCTTAGCAATAACGGAACACCCTGGCGGTTCGCGGCGACGGGAATCTGGCAGTTGCCATTTGGCAAGACCCGCTGGCTGTTACGCACAGGCGTGTTAAGCGCCGTCCTGGGGGGATGGCAGGTCGCCGCCGCCTATGAGAATCAGCCTGGCCCCCTGTTGACATGGGGAAATCTGTTCTACACTGGCGACCCCAACAGCATCTGCTCCGGCACCCGCACGCCCGACCATTGGTTCAACACTGCCGGATTCGTCACCGGAGCGGCGCAGCAGCCTGCAGCGTTCCAGGCGCGAGTTTTCCCGCGCCGCATCGGTTCCTGCCGGGCGGACGGACTGAACCGGCTGGACGCCAATGTGCAGCGCGAGTTCCGCATTCGTGAGGGCATGTCGTTCCAGATACGGCTCGATGCCTTGGACGCGTTGAACCGGTCACAGCTCGACGTGCCAAATATGGATCCGACCTCTACCAATTTCGGGAAGGTCACTAACAACACGTCGAGCACGAACCGGTTCCTGCTGATTCAAGGGAGATTTCATTTCTAGCCTATGATGCCCCGCAGAGAATTCATGCGCCAGGCCAGTATCGCCGCTATGGCGCAGAGCGCTGTGCGCGCGGCCGGCGGCGACGCTATCATCGTGAATCCGCGTCCGCTGTTCGATATCTCGCCGCGGCTCTACATGCAGTTCATGGAGCCGCTGGGAACCACGGACAGCTCCGTCGAAGCTGCCTGGGATTACAATGCGGACGACTGGCGAAAGGACTTCATATCCGCCGTGCGGAATCTTTCGCCGGATACCATGCGCTTCGGCGGACTGTTCAGCCGCTATTACCATTGGCGCGAGGGCGTCGGCCCAGTTTCCACACGACCCTGGATGCGCAATTATGTGTGGGGCGGGAAGGAAACCAATCGCGTCGGCGTTCACGAGTTCGTGGACTTCTGCCGCCGCGTCGGCGCCGAGCCCCTGTACTGCGTGAACTTCCTCAGCGACGGCGAAAAGCGTTATCAGTCGATGCGGGAGGGCAATCGCACCGGAAACGCACGCGAGGCCGCCGAGTGGGTATCGTACGCCAACGACCCCGAAAATCGCGAACGCCGCGCGCACGGCACCGCCGAACCCTATCACATCAAGCTCTGGCAGATCGGCAACGAAACCTCGTATGGCAACGCGACTTTCACGAAGGACGAATCGATCGCACACACCATCGAGTTCGCACGTGCCATGAAGGAGCGCGACTCCTCCATCCAGCTCATCGGATGGGGCGACCACGGCCGTGGCGGCGAGCTGTGGGCGCCGGACCTCGTGAAGCGCGCCGGCGAACATCTCGATTTCGTCGCGATTCATATGATGGGTCAGCGCCCGAGGCGTCCGGACACCGTCCTGCGCGGTAACCGCTACCAGAGAGAGCCGCAACGTGCCTGGGAAGAACTGCTGGAGTTGACCAACACGATCGAGAAGCGAATCTCCGAGCTGGAATCGGCAATCGGACCGGACCTGCGGATCGGTATCGCCGTTACCGAAGGGCACCTAAGTCTGAGTCCACACAATGCAAACCCGATCCTTACCGAGTGGCTCTCGGCGGCCTACCATGCGCGGTCCTGGAATATCTATCAGCGCCACGGCGCGCGCGTCCGGATTGCTACGGCTGCGGACTTCCAGGGCACGCGATGGACAGTGAACGCGGTCATCCTCCCGGTGCCGAATGGGAACACCTATCTCATGCCGGTTGCTTCCATCGCGCGACTGTTCAAGAAGCACAACGGAAAACACGGCGTGGAAGTGAAGTCGGCCCCTTCGGGTCTGGACATCGCGGCAAGCCGTGACGGGAATAAGATCTTCCTGCACGTGGCAAATCTGGAATTCGGCAGGTCCGTCGAGGCGGGCTTCGCAGTGGAGGGAGCGACGATTACCGGCGGCCGGTGCTTCGAAATCGCGCCCGAAGACCTCCGGCAGGCCGTCAATCAGGATCAGCCGGATGTCTTTCAGCCGCGCGAGCGCCAGGTGCCCGCCGCACCGGCGTTGACGTGGCGGTTTCCGGCCGCCTCGGTCACGGCGGTCGAGCTCGATCTGGAGTGAAGGTATATGGATCGCCGGGATTTTGTTAAAAGAAGCGCCGCCGCTCTGCTGGCCTCTCGGTCCGTTTTCGGGGACGACACCCCTGCCCGAGTCCGGGTGGTCATCCGGCCGAACGAGCGACTCCACGCGATCGCGCCCGATTTCTTAGGCCTGGGATATGAGATCTCATCCGTTGCGCGCCCGGGTTTGTTAACCAGCCGTAATCGCGTGTATGTGCAATTGGTGCGGACGTTGAGCGCCCGCGGGGTGATCCGGATTGGCGGCAACACATCCGACTATTCGGTGTACTCGCCGACCGCCGCGCCGGTGTCCAGCGCCAAAGGAACCGTCGTCAATGATGCCGTCCTGCACGACCTGGGCGGGTTTCTCAGTGCTACCGGATGGAGGCTGATCTGGGGCCTCAACCTCGGGAAAGGTTCGATTCCGGACGCGATCGCGGAGGCGCACGCGGTGCTCGCAGCCGCGGGCAGGCAATTGCTCGCCTTCGAAATCGGCAATGAGCCGGACTTGTTCCCAAACGCGAAACACCGCCAGGCTGGCTACGGATATGACGAATGGCTCGCCGAATACCGCCGCTACAAGGCGGCTCTGCGGGAGCGATTCCCAGGTATCCCGTTGGCCGGGCCGGACGCCGCGGTCAAAACCGACTGGGTGACCCGCTTTGCCTCCGACGAAGGCAAGGATGCCGTTCTCCTCACCCACCATTACTATCGCGAAGGGCAGAACCCGGGCAGCACGATTGAAAAGTTGCTGGGGCCTGACCCGAAGCTCCAGCCGCAACTGGAGAAGTTATTGGCCGCATCACAGACCTGCGGACTTCCCTACCGGATCTGTGAAGTGAATTCCTTCTCCGGCGGCGGGCGCCCCGGCGTGAGCGACACGATGGCGGGCGCGCTCTGGGCGCTCGACTATCTGTTTACACTGGCGTTGTCCGGGTGCTCCGGCGTGAACATGGAGACCGGAGTCAATCACCGCGACTTCATCAGCTCCTATTCCCCGATCGGCGACGACGAACACGGCCACTACTCCGCTAAGCCCGAATATTACGGCTTGCTAGCCTTCTCGCTCGCGGGAAAGGGGCATCTTCTGAGGACCGAACTCGACGCCGGTTCGCCCGCCGTGAAAGCGTACGCGACGCAATCGGGGAGAGCGGCTCCAGTCCTGACATTGATCAACAAGGGAACTGCCACGTGCGCGGCGACCGTGAACGCGGGCGCCGTGATTCGTAAGGCCTCCGTAGTCCATCTTCGCGGTCCGGCGGTCAGCGCCAAGACCGGTGTCACTCTCGGCGGCGATGCGGTGGCGCCTTCGGGTACGTGGAGAATAGCGGAGGCGGGCGCCGTGCAGATTCGAAGCGGGGAATTCACGTTCGATCTGCCGGCCGCCAGCGCGGCGATTGTGCGAATCAGTTGAAGACCGGGGGTCCGAGATGTTTGTCAAAGCGATGGTGGGTTTGTTCTCCGCGGCGGTACTCCACGCGGCGGTAGTTCCGTTCGATATGGCGGGTCCGGGTCCCGGCACTATTCAGGTCAGTCCGGGTGCCGATTCGGTCAGTGTGAGCTGGAAAGACAAGGCCGAACGTCCCTGCTCCGCCGTGTTCTCGCTGGACCCCGCGGCGCCTCTGATCCGCTCGATCGGCAT
Organism: Bryobacterales bacterium; assembly: GCA_963778675.1. Classification (GTDB taxonomy): domain Bacteria; phylum Acidobacteriota; class Terriglobia; order Bryobacterales; family Bryobacteraceae; genus CAWCDJ01. The sequence goes on along the minus strand of CAVZVI010000009.1, from coordinate 56,232 downwards.
AAACGGAAAACCTGTCGTGAGTCGTGCGCAGCCGGTGTACCGGGCCTCCACCGGGAAGCGCAGAGGCGGGTGGGACCAGTTTTTCGATTTCCCGCCCAGTCATCCGGAGGGCACGCGCAATTTTCTTGGCGCTTTCAAACTGACCGCGGCGCATGCAAAGTTCGACGGCGACCGGCTTGACATTTCATTTGACGGCTTGACGCTCGGCATTTTTCACGGCAGCATCCATTACTTTTTCTTCCCTGGGAGCCTGCTCGTGCAGCAGCGCGCGGTCGTGACTACGAGTGAGCCGGATACGGCGTTTTTCTACGACGCCGGAATCCGCATGACTGTGGATGAAGACCGGCGCTCCGGCGGCACGATGGCTACGACGGTCGACTACTATGACACAGCAGGCAAGCTCCAAAAAGCCACGGCACCACATGCATCCGAATGGCATCCGCTCGCCGTCCGCTACCGGACGCTATCGACGGCGACGGGGGCCGGCAGCGTGGCGGTGTTTCCGCCGCCACACCGCTATTTCATGGCTCGCGATTACACGACCAACATGGGCTACGTCTGGTATTCAGCCTGGCGGGGCAATGTTTCGCTGGGCATCCGCCAACTCCCGGACGATAACTCGCCTTACTACCCGTGGATGAATGCTCCACCTGGCACGCAGCAGGAACTCGACCTGTTTCTCCTATTGGACGACCGCCCGCCGGCCGCAGTTCTCGATGCCGTGCTGCCATACACGCACCGCGACCACTTCGTGCCTCTCGAAGGATATAAGACGTTCGCGCCCCACTGGCACTTCGCGTACACCGTTCAGGCGATGGATCACGGCTATGACTGGACGCCGCCGTTCAAGCCCGCTTTGAAAGACATGGGCGTGAATATGCTGATGCTCATGGATTTTCACGGCGACGGACATGCCAGCGACACCGGCGAGATCCGGTTGCGGGAGCTGAAGGCCTATTTCGACGCGTGCCGCGCCCAATCCGACGCCAACTTCCTGCTTATCCCTGCTGAAGAAATGAACACGTATCTCGGAGGACATTGGGCGATCGTCTTTCCGAAGCCGGTATATTGGTTTATGAAACGCGCTCCCGGAGACCCATTCCGTTCCAACGATCCCCAGCATGGGACGGTCTATCATGTGGGCGGCGCAGAGGATGCCATCGCGCTCCTGCGCGCCGAGAATGGGTACATGTATCAGACACATCCACGAACCAAAGGTTCGACCGGATTTCCCGACCGGATCAAGGACAGCGAGCAGTTGAAGAGCATGTTCCACCTCGGCGCCGGGTGGAAGGCCATGAATGCCGATCTTTCTTCGCCGCGCCTCGGCGATCGAGCCTTCAAGACGGTGGATGACTTGAACAACTGGGGGCTGCACAAGCGGTTGATCGGCGAGGTCGATGTCTTCCAGGTGGACTCTACCCATGAGTTATACGGGCACATGAATGTCAATTACCTTCGGCTGAGCGATATACCTTCTTTCGACCACTGGGCGGACGCGCTGGCGGCACTCGCAAAGGGCGATTACTTCACAACGACGGGCGAGGTTCTACTGCCCCAGGCCACGCTGAGGGGAGACGACGACGAAGTCACCGCGGACGTGACGGCCTCCTGGACATTTCCCCTGCGGATGGCGGAGGTCGTGTGGGGCGATGGCCACGATACCTACCGCAAGATCTTTCCGCTGGCGGGCACCCGGGAGTTCAGCCAAGGTAAGTTCACTTGGCAGGCCCGAGCGCGGAATTGGAAATGGGCGCGTCTGGCGATATGGGATGTCGCCGGCAATGGTGCGTTTTCGACTCCGGTCTGGAGGAACTGAAGTGCATAAGCTCGTGTTCGCGGGAATTCTCTGCGCCGCATTAGGCGGCGCTCAAGCCGTCGCCCCGAAAGTCGTCGCTCTGGATGGCTTTCACAATAATGAATCGAAAATGCCGGACCACTACCAGTGGAACGGCACGCGTCCAGGAGGATACTCCGAGTTCGGCAAGTTGCTCACCGGGCTCGGCGCGGAGTTGAAAACCATTCGCGAGAAAGTGACGCCGGCCACGCTGGTGGGAGTGAACGTATTCATCATTGCCGACCCGGACACCCCGGCGGAAACGGATCACCCACAGTACATCATGCCGGACGAGATCGCCGCCATCGAGCAGTGGGTCCGCGACGGCGGACGACTGGTGTTGCTCGGGAACGACAAAGGAAACGCCGAGTTCGAGCACTTCAACCAGCTTGCACGCCGTTTCGGTATCGAATTCCTGGAAGAGACCTACCCGCATGTGAAAGGCAAGGGAATTCTCGTTGCTGCCGGGGACACGCTCATATTCAAGGGCGCCTCGGAGGTCTACCTGGTCGAGATCGCCCCACTGAAGCTCGCGCCCGGAGTGCCAGTACTGCTTGCGGATCAGGGAACTCCAATCATGGCTCTGGCCCACGTCGGCCTCGGCGAGGTCTTCGCGCTGGGCGACCCTTGGGTCTATAACGAATACATCGACCACAAAGACAACCGTTCCGTCGCAGCCAATCTGTTCCGGCACTTATTACGATAAGTGGTACCCAACGCGCGCTTATAGATTGTGGCCGGCCCCTTCAGCGTTCGCAAAGCGGGTTCCACGGCCACGGCCTTGCTCGACCAGACGCGGAAAGAGTTTTCCTCAGCTGCGCGAATGAGCCTCCGCATCCGCCGAATCAGGCGGCGCGCTACCTTGCCACATCCGGGAACGCGGTTTTCAGCTCATCCAAATACCCGTAAATCGCGGCGAGAACACGACCGTCAACGGAACGCTGCCGCCCCGTGTCATCGCTGAACTGCATCAGCCTGGGGAATAGGTCACCGGCGGGCTCCCGCCAATCGCCCGCGCGGAATCGGCGGCCGGATGCGCCGGGCGGCTGAACACCAGCCGCCTCGAGTTCCCGTTCCACGGCGCCGCGATGATCGCGCACCATTTCCGCCAGCAGCCGCCCGCTCGGATCGGCCGGCCCCGGCGTCTGCCGGGACTCGAAAAAGACACTCAGACGCTTCAGCGCCCAGGCGTGCCGAAGCGCCACGCCAAGTGCCGAATCGGGCAGGACTGCAAGCGGTTGCTCGCGGCGCAGATCGGCCAGAGCCCGCAACACGAAATCCATGCTCCCGCCCGCGGAATAGCCGCTCGCTTCCCCAACCCGCATGACTTTGAAGCCGCCGGGTTCTTCAATTACCTGCACGGCTTCGCCCAAACAGGCTCCAGCTTGGTGGAGCACATAACGCGCCTGCAATTCGCGGATATCGACGGCATTGAGCCGTGGCCTCGCCGGAGGCAGCGAAACCGATGGCGCGCCGCCTGTCGGGGCGCCTTCCGGCATCGCCATCGTCCCGTGTTCGAGCGAGGGATCCGGCCGGAATACCGCCGGGCTCAGTTCTGCGCGGCTCACTTCCCGGATGCTGTCTGCGGCCAACCGGAATTCCACAGTGCGGTCGGCCGTTTCAAACCGAATGGTCTCGATGCGCGGCTGATAGTTGCTGGAATCGACATCGAGCGACAGCACGGCGACCAGCGTGCGCGTCTTGCGCCGTGCGGTAATCCGGATCAGCGGTGTGCCGTCGTGCCCCGTCAGCCGCTCGGCGGCGGCCACAGTCCCATCCTCGGCCGCCCAGATGGAAATATCTGAAGAGAGCGAGATCGGATTCCACGACCGGCTCTCCATCCAGTTCAGGAATGTGGATTCGATTTGGTCCGGGTCGAGCCCGTTGGCAGCGAGCGAAGTCAGCGAGGCAGCCTCGATGCGGTGTTGCTGCCGTTCGACCAGACGGTTGCCCCCTCCGCGGTAGACGAACTCCCGGCTCTTTGCGGGCCGCCACATGGCGTGCCGCAATTCCCCGCCCGGCCCGCTCAAGCGCGACGCGAAGCGGCCACTCGAGCGATCGGACCAGATCTGCAGTTCGGAATCGACTGTCTTGGCCGTCGGCCGCGATTGCACGATCTGTACGGAGAAAGTCTGGTGGACCGGCTGCGCATAGAGCGTGGTCTCCACGCCCGCGGCATGTGCGATCACTTCCACTGGCCGAATGGGCGCATTCGCGCGACGAATTCCGAAGTGCCACGCGGCGATCACGGCGAGCGACGCAGCCGCAACACCGGCCGCCGGAATCGCGAATCGTATGGTGCGGCGAGGAACCTTGGCTAGTTCGTCTTCATGTTCCTCGATCCGCGACAACAGCCGCTTTTCGGCCGTGGGGCCCCACTCCGGCGGCGGAAAAGGCCACTCATCCATGGCGACTGCCAGACGGTGGATTTCCTGCTCGGAGGCGTCGAGACGCGTGCGGCAGCGCCAGCACGATTTCAGATGGAACCACACGCGGATGTGTCGCAGGGGCGGCAACTCGCCGTCGAGGTGTGCGAGCAACTCTTCGTCACTGCAATGCATCGGATGCCTCGCCCATCTTCTGTTTCTCGCCCGAGCATGCGGCCGGCAACACCCCTGCCGCGATCCGCAGCTTTTTCAGTGCGCGAGCCAATAACGTTGCAACCGATTTCGGTCCGATTCCCAGTTTGTCCGCGATCTCCCGGTATTTGAATGATTGCAGACGGAGATGCAGCACTTCCTCCTCGCGGGCGCTCAACAGCGAGAGTCCCTTCGGCGCGCCGTCGTCGAAATCGGCGGCTACATCCGGCCAGCAGGGTTGAGCCGGAAGCAGGTCCAGGTTCTCGGACGGTTCCAGTTCCTCGGCATGGTGCTGGAGGTAGCGATTGTGCTTGCGCAGTTGGTTGCGAACCGCGCCGAAGGTCCACGCCTTCGGATTGTCGATCCGCTTGCCCGCCCGCAAATCGCGGTATAGGGCGAAGAAGGCTTCCTGCACCAAGTCGTCGGCCAGTTCAAAGGAGCGTGTCATGCGAACGGCGTAGCGAAGAAGAAAGGGGCCCCACGATTCGAAAAGGTCCGTTACCGTCTTGGTTGCGCCTTCCTGGTTCATCGAGGTCCCAGCTGGCTGCTCCTACATGGGCCGCCCAAGATATATTCTTAACAGAGTCTCGTGCCCGATTCACGCTCCTGCAAAGAAATAAATATCTGTCCGCTTTGTAGGGAAAACACGGTTTTCGGGTACTACTGTTCAGACCCAAAAACGGGAATCGGTTTCTCCGAAAACGCGATACACTACTCCTACCTGAAGATCATGGCAATGTGTTCCGGATCTGCGATAGGGGCACTTGCGGCCATGGTGCGCGTGGCCGGCCTGTGCGCGTACATGGCTGCGGCGGCATTCGCGCAGGCGGACCGTGCCACGATCGAAGGAATCATCACCGACACCGCATCGGCGGCGATTCCGGACGTCCACGTTCTGATCCTCCGCCTGGAAACCAACGACGAGATCGTCTTGCGTACCAACGAGTCCGGCCGCTACTTCGTGCCCTACCTCCCGCTGGGCACGTACCGAGTGACCGCCAGTAAGGAAGGGTTTCAGCCGGAGCAACTCGATGAGGTCGTGGTGCAATCGCAGAGCACCATCCGCGCGGATTTCGTCTTACAGGTTACATCCATTGCCACGCACGTCGACGTGCAGTCGGATGCCACGATACTCGATCACTCCACCCCCACCGTTGCGGCCAAGCTCACCATGCAGCAAATCGGGGACGCGCCGTTGATCGTCATCGGCCGCAAGCGAGACATCACCGGATATTTGCAATTGCTGCCGGGCGTCACCAACGCCTCGACCTGGGGCGCACGCGTGAACGGCTCCAATCCGGGCAACTCCGAGGTATTCCTGGACGGCGCCCCTGCTAGCCAGAGCAATGTGCGCGGCTCCATTCAGGAGAATGGCCCGGCCGTCGAGCAGGTGGGCGAGTTCAGTATCGTCACCAATTCCTTCAGCGCCGAGTACGGAAGGACCGGAAGCTGGTTCACCAACGTGACGATCCGCTCCGGCACGAACGAGGCGCACGGGAGGATTTACGACTATTTGGACAACGATGCACTCAATGCTCGGGCGTTTTTCCAGAAGAGCCGCACTCGCATCCGCCAGAATGAAGGCGGCGCAACGCTGGGCGGTCCGGTATATCTGCCTGGGCTGTACAACGGTCGTAACCGGACGTTTTTCTTCTTTGGACAGCAGCTTGCCTATTGGGATCAGGTAGGCAGCGGCGCGCTGATCACCGCGCCGCGCGCCGATTTCCGCCAGGGCGACTTCAGCGCCCTGGTGAACGCGGCCGGCGCGATCACGCCCGTGTTCGATCCCGCGACTACACGGCCCGACGGCAAAGGTGGTGCGACCCGCGACCCGTTTCCCGGCAACGTCCTTCCCGCCAGCCGTATCAGCCCGGTCTCCAACCGCATCCTGGCGCTCATCCCGCAACCCGACTTGCCCGCGCAGCAAGATGCCAATTTCTATAACCGCACCGGCGGCGGTAGCTATCGTGATTCCATCTCCACGGTCAAGCTCGACCACAATTTTTCGACTTCGCACAAAATCGCCATCACCTACAGCGATCAATACGACCCGCGGGTCATCGCGGGACAGGGATGGGGCGCCGCCAGCCCGCTCGAGGGATCGCAGGCACCGAAGACCATCCATGACCGCACAGGTCGGATCAACGATGACTACATCATCCGCAACAATCTCCTGAATCATTTCACCCTCGGGGTGGACCGTTACCGCAACCAGACGCGGCAGGTTTCACAATTCGAGGGGTGGGACGCGAAGCTTGGGATTCAGGGCGTGATGGGGGACCAGGGCGCGTTTCCGGTGATCACTTTTTCGGGCGGCATCGCCATTCCCCGGGGGCTCGGCGGGCCCGATTTTTCGACCAACACCGGGGGACGCATCACCCTGAGCGACACGCTCACCTGGATTAAAGGCCGGCACAGCTTCAGGTTCGGCGCCAATTACTGGCCGGAGTACGCCAATGCGCGCGAAGGATATCTGAGCAGCGGCAGCTTTGCGTTCAGCAATCTGACTACGAGCCTGCCGAACGCGCCTCAGTATACGTCCTGGGGCAGTTCGTTCGCCAGCTTTCTGCTCGGCGATCTCGCCTCGGGTGCTGTCGCGGAGCCCTATACGAGAGGCGCGCGCTTCCGGTCCGGTGGTGCTTTCGCGCAAGACGAATGGCGGGCGACCGCGAATCTCACGGTTTCGTACGGTTTGCGCTGGGAGTGGAACGCCGCCCCATTCGAACCCAATGGTGCAGCCAGCGGTTTCGGCCCGGCGGCGCCGAACCCCGCTGCCGGCGGGCGTCCCGGGGCACTGGTCTTTGCCGGCTCCGGACCGGGAAGAACGGGGTCGAGATCTCTTTCCGACGGCTGGTATCGGGGATTCGGCCCGCGTCTCGGCGTTGCCTATGCCCTCACGCCGAAAACTGTGGCCAAAGGGTCTTTCAGCGTCTACTATGCGCCCGGCTTCAGGACGCGGCTGATCGCATACGGGTTTAACAATGCGCATACTGTCTCCTCACCCAATGGATACAACCCCGCATATAACTGGGGTACCTCATTCCCGCAGGATTTCCCGCGCGCGCCATATATCGACCCGTCCTACCAGAACGATCAGAGCGTGAGTTCCATACTCCCCGGTACATCCCGCATGCCGCAGATCGCCACCTGGACGGTCAGCCTCGAGCACGCGATTTCCCCCAACCTGGCAGTCGAAGCTACCTACATCGGCAGCCACTCCACGCACCTGATCCTGAGCGCGCCGCAATCGAATATGAATACGCTCGATGCCAACCTGCTTCCGCTCGGCGACCTGCTGTTTGAGGACATCGCCTCGCCCGCCGCCGTTCGGGCGGGCTTTCAGGCACCGTATCCGGGCTTCCAGAATCAACGGAACCGCACTGTTGGCCAGGCGCTGCGGCCGTATCCGCAGTACCTAAACGTCACCGAAGAGTGGGGGCCGCACGGCATAGCACGGTTCGAGTCGCTGCAATTGAAGGTTACCAAGCGGTATTCGCGGGGCCTCACGTTGCTGGCTTTTTATACGTGGTCTAAGAACATCACCAACGTCGAGGGCGGCCCCATTGACCTTGGGCCGACGGATGGCGCTATCCAGTATCCGCGCAACCGCGCGGGAGAAGTCTCGGTGAGTACGGATGGTCCGCCGCACGTCTTCTCCGCGAACGCCACTTACGAACTGCCGTTCGGGAGCGGCAGGCGGTTTTTGAACCGTCTCAGCGCGGCGTCCATTCTATTCGGAAACTGGCGCGTGTCCCTGTTCTGCCGGTACACTGACGGACTGCCGCTGACGATCACTTCGGGGAATCCACTGGCTGCGTTCGGATATCCCGCCGTCCGCGCGAATTACGTCAACGGACCCGTGTACGGGAACGCCGCTCGCGGCGGGTTCGACCCTGCGCGCGACCTCTACCTGAATCCGGCGGCCTTTGCCGCGCCTCCTACCTTCGAGATGGGAAACACGGCGCGCGTCCTTGACTGGGTCCGCGGCTTTTCCCAGAAAAGCGAAGCAGTCTCCCTCGCCAAGTCGATCCCCTTCCGTGAACGGCTGCGCGCCACCCTGCGGGCGGACGTGCAGAATCCCTTCAACTTCGTTCGCTGGAACAACCCGAACACTAACGTCACCAGCTCGCTGTTCGGCAAGGTCACCGGTAGTGCCGCCGGGCGCGCCGTCCAACTCTCTCTGATGCTCGAATTCTGAATACCAATTCTTTCTGTAGGGAAACCGACTCCGGCCGGGTACTCCATTCAGTGAGGCGTCGCGTCGACGGCGGGCGCCAAATGCCTGCCGTGCGGAGCGTGCGAAAAGGAAATGACGAAAACACTTCAGATCACTATGCCGGTTACGGCGATTTTCCGCGTCCTGCTTTGTCTTTGTTTGACCGCAGGCACTTGCGTCCTGTTCGCGCAGGCGGACCGGGCGACCATTGAAGGCATCGTCACCGATGCCAGCGGCGGCGCGGTGGCCGGCGCCAACGTCATCATCACCCGCATAGAGACCAACGACCAGTTCACGCTCAAGACGAATGAAGTCGGACGGTACTTCGCGCCCAACCTCCCTGTCGGCGCGTATCGCGTGCGAGTCGAAAAGGAAGGTTTTCACGCCGCGGTGGTCGACAACCTCATCCTGCAGACGCAGATGAGCGTGCGGGCGGACCTGAAACTGGAGGTCGGCGCCACTTCCGAACACGTGCAGGTGACAGCAGAAGCCCCCATGCTGGACGCTTCGACCGCCACGATCACCGCACAACTGACCACCAAGCAGATTCAGGATCTACCCCTGATCACCATCGGCAGGAAGCGGGATATCACCGCCTACCTGGCATTTCTGCCCGGCGTGACGACGGCTTCTACATGGGGTGCGCGCGTCAACGGCTCAAACGCCGGCAACTCAGAGGTCTTTCTGGACGGCGCGCCGGCCAGCCAAGGCAATGTGCGCGGCGGCATTCAGGAAAACGGTCCAGCGGTCGAACAGGTGGGCGAGTTCAGCGTCGTGACGAACTCGTTTAACGCCGAATACGGGAGGACGGGAAGTTGGTTCACCAACATCACAATCCGTTCCGGTACGAACCAACTCCATGGCAGCGTGTTCGATTACTTTGATAACGATGCGCTGAACGCCCGTTCCTTCTTCCAGCAGATCCGGAACACGGTGCGGCACAACGAGGGCGGCTTCACGCTCGGCGGTCCGGTCTACATTCCCAAGGTCTATGACGGCCGCAACAAAACATTCTTCTTCTTCGGCCAGCAGTTGGTTTACTACACCAACACGAACAGCGGCAATCTGTTCACGGTGCCCCTGGCGGATTTCCGCGCTGGAGACTTCAGCGGTTTGACCGATTCGAGCAACTCCCAGATCCCCATCTTCGACCCGAATTCGACGCAACCCGACGGCAAAGGCGGATTCATCCGCGAGCAGTTTCCCGGCAACCGCATTCCGGCAAGCCGCATCAGCCCGGTATCTCAGAAGATCGTCGAGCTGATCCCGCAGCCGGATCTGCTCGGCCAGCAGATCAACAACTTCCGCAATCGCACCGGATCCGGAACCTACCGCAATTACGTGTCCACCCTGAAGATCGATCACAGCTTCTCGAACACGCAGAAGATCTCGATCACTTACAGTGATCAATACAATCCGCGCGTGATCGCCGGGAGGGGATATGGCGTGGATAGCCCGCTCGAAGGCTCCCAGTCCCCCAAGTACATTCACGACCGCACAGGCCGCATCAATTACGACTGGATCATCAAGCCCAACATGCTCAGCCACCTCACGATCGGGGTGGACCGGTACAATAACCAGACTCAGCAGTTGACCCAGTTCGAAGGCTGGGATCCGAAGCTCGGAATCCAGGGCGTAATCTGGGACCAGGGGGCCTTTCCGGTCGTCAACTTCAGCGGAGGCTCTGCCAGTCCGAATGGGCTCGGCGGACCAGACTTCTCCACTAACGCGAACGGCCGCATCACCTTCACCGAGACTTTCGCCTGGACCAAGGGCCGGCACAGCATCAAGTTCGGCGGTGATTTTTGGCCGGAGTACGCCAATGCCCGCGAGGGCTACCAGAGCAGCGGTGCGTTCAGCTTCAGCAATCTCATGACGAGCCAGCCGGACGCTTCCAAGTACACCTCGTGGGGCAACTCGTTCGCGAGCTTCCTGCTGGGCGAACTGTCGAGCGCGAGCATTTCCGAGCCTTATGCGCGCGGCGAGCGGGTCCGCTCCTACGCCCTGTTCGCGCAGGACGAATGGCGCATGACCAACAATCTGACCCTTTCCTATGGCCTGCGCTGGGAGGGCAACGGGGCGCCCTTCGAGCCGAACGGAACCGCCAGCGGCTTTGCGCCCTGGATCGCCAATCCGGTCGCCGGCGGACGCCCGGGCGCGCTCCTGTTCGCCGGCAACGGCCCTGGACGGTCCGGATCACGGTCGCTCTCCGACGGCTGGTATCGCGGCTTCGGCCCGCGCCTCGGCGTCGCCTACCAAGCCACTCCCAAGACCGTTATTCGCGCTTCCGGAGGCATCTATTACGCCCCCGGATTCCGTACGCGCCTGATCGCCTACGGGTTCAGCAACGGCAACAGCACCAGCTCCCCAACCGGCTATACCCCGATCTATAACTGGACCACGTCGGCGTATCCCCCGGACTTCCCCCGCGCCCCATTCATCGATCCCTCGTTCCAGAACGGGCAGAGCGTCAGCTCGATTTTACCCGGCACGTCGCGGATGCCCCAGATCCTCACCTGGACCTTCAGCATCCAGCGGGAACTGGCGCGCGACCTCACTTTCGAAGCGACCTATATCGGTAGCCATTCCACGCACCTCATCCTGGGCAGCTCCCTTTCCAATATGAACACGCTGAATCCGCGCGATCTTTCGCTCGGCAACCTGCTGTTCCAGGACATCTCCTCGTCGGCCGCCGCCGGCGCGGGCTATGGCGCGCCATATGCGGCATTCACCAGCCAATCGACCCACACCGTGGGCCAGTCTCTACGTCCCTATCCCCAGTATCTGAACGTCACCGAAGAATGGGGACCCCGCGGGATCGCACGCTTCAACTCGCTGCAGTTGAAAGCCACCAAACGCTACTCCAACGGCCTTACGCTGCTTGCCTTCTTCACCTGGTCGAAGAATATGACTAACGCCGATAGCGGCCCCATCGACTTCGCGCCGGGAGAGGGCGCCGTCCAGAACCCGACCAACCGCAACAGCGAGGTTTCGATCAGCACGGATGGCCCTCCGGACGTGTTTGTCGTCAGTGGCTCCTATGAGCTGCCGTTCGGGCCGGGCAAACGCTTTCTCAACAGCAACAAGCCTCTGGGACACGTCATCGGCGGCTGGCAGATCACCGGGTACGCGCGCTACGCCAGTGGTTCCGCGCTCGCCATCACAGGCGGTAACGGCATCTCCTCGCTCGGATACCCCAACATTCGCGCTAATTACGTAGGCGGCGACCCGTATATTGCCACGAATCCGCGCGCGTTCGATCCCTCGCGAGACCTGTATCTGAACAAGGCGGCCTTCGCCACACCTTCCACATTCTCTCTGGGCAATACGGCCCGCGTCCTCGACTGGGTCCGCGGCTTCACCGCGAAGAGCGAATCCGTCTCGCTTGCCAAGCGCTTCCCGATCAAGGAACGCCTGCACGCTGTGATCCGGGCCGACATCACCAACCCGTTCAACTTCGTTCGTTGGAACAACCCGAATACGAACATCACGAGTTCAAATTTCGGGAAGGTGACCGGCGCCAACGGCGGACGGAGCGTGCAACTCAATGCGACGATTGAGTTCTGATATGCCTCTACCCGGCCTGGACAGGCGTCAATTCGCGAAGACCCTCGGTATCGCGGCCCTGGCCTCCCAAGCCGGGGCCCAAACCGGTGACGGAGGGGTTCCGACCCTATATTACGTGGACGGCTACCACGGCGGCTCGCGTGGCCACATGCCGGCGGGTGCGTGGCGCGACATCGTCAACACGATGCGCGCCACACCCGCCTGGAAGCTTTCGCTCGATATCGAGCCGGCTTCCTGGGAGGATCTGCGCCGCGAGGATCCCGAAGCGTATCGGGAGTTTCAAAAATACCTGAGCGATTCCTCGGTCCGCGCGCGGGTAGAAATGTGCAACGGAACCTTTTCGCAGCCGTTCGGATGGGCGCACGGCGGCGAGAGCAATATCCGGCAGATTCTGCGCGGGAGCGAGGTGATTCGCAAGCATTTTCCCGGAATCGCGATCGACACCTACGCCGTGCAGGAGCCCTGCTGGGCGAGTTGCCTGCCGCAGATTCTGCGCTCGCTCGGTTTCACGGGGGCGGTGCTGAAGAACCCGGGCACCGCGTGGGGCGGCTACTCGGCCGGCTTCGACGCGGAACTGGTGGAATGGGTGGGACCGGACGGCACATCCATCCCCACCGTGCCGCGCTACGCGTGCGAGAAGCTGGTGCATGTTTGGGAGACGGAGTCCGTCACCGGTTCGGCGGAGTTCAGCCGGAAGTGCGTGGCCCACGGAATCCCGCACCCGGCCGGCAATTGCTTTCAGGACCTGGGATGGGCAGCGCGGCCGAAAGTTTCCGGTGCGCACATCAAGTTCGTAACCTGGCGGGAGTATCTGCGCGAGATAGCGGACAAGCCCTCCAAGCAGTGGCGATTCAGCATCGAGGATATCCTCACCAGCCTGCCGTGGGGCGAAAAGACGCTACAGACCGCGGCGAAGCAGGTGCGTTCCGCGGAGAACCGCGTGCTCGCGGCGGAAAAGATGGCTTCCCTGGCGGCGGCGCTCGAGGGCGTTCCATTCCCCACAGAGCGTTTCGGCAGGGCCTGGGACCAGTTACTCTGGGCACAACACCACGACGCCTGGATTACCATAACCACCCGCAGTGGGCGCCAGGCCTGGGCGTTCCAAGTGGCGTCGGAAAGCATGGAGACTGAGGAGATCAGCCTGGCGATAATCGGCGCATCGGCCGCGGCGCTCTCGCGCGGAAGGCCCGCGCCGGTCGGGGTGCCGCTCGGAACGCAGTGGGCTCGCGTGTTCAACACCACCGGGGCGGAGCGGGAAGAGACCGTCGAAGTGAGCTGGGCCGCCGACCGCGGCACGCGCCGCGCGCGCGTCTTCGATTCGGCCGGCCGCGAACTGCCCTGCCAGTTCACGCGCCTGCGAAAGTTCACGTCGGGCGGGCCGGTGAGCGGCAGCGGCCGCGCGCGCGCCGCCGAAAACTCCGTGGCCGGGCTGCCGGCGTACAGGCCCGGAGAAAGCCTCAACGCGGCAACCCTTGTCTTTCGCGCCAAGGCTCCAGCGGTCGGTTACTCGACCTATCGCATCGAGCCGGTACAAGACGAGTCGGCGCCACCGGCTACGGGCGGCGCGTCCGCGAGCCGCCAAGAAGGTGCGGTGGTGTTCGAGACGGACCTCTACCGGGTTCGCCTCGACCCGCAGCGCGGCGGTGTGATCACCAGCCTGTTGGTGAAAGACGGCAACCGCGAGTATGTCGACACTTCGAACGCACGCCTGTTTAATGAGTATCGCGGCTACTTCGTAACGGAGAAGACGTGGGCGAGCAGTGCCGACGTACCCGCGAACGTCATGATCACCGAAAGCGGACCGGTACGCGTACGCGCTGTCATCTCGGGCCAGATCCTCGGGCGGCGCTTCCAGACCACCATCACGATGGCGCAGGGGGAGCGCCGAATCGATTTCCGCACCCGCTTCATGTACGACGAGGATACCTGGATCGGGGATCCATGGGACATCAAGCCGGAAGACCGCCGGATGGAGCCGCGGCGGTCGCAAAACGACGGCCGCTGGAAACTACAGGCATTCTTTCCGGCCCCCTTCAGCGACCGCGCAATCTACAAGAACGCTGCGTACGACGTCTGCCGCAGCCGTAACGAGAATACGTATTTCCAGCGATGGGACGAAATCAAGCACAACATGATCGTCCACTGGGTGGACGTGATGGATGAGAAGCAGAATCTCGGGCTGGCGGTATTCTCCGACCACACCACCGCCTACACGCACGGCCCGGACCATCCGCTTGCCCTCGTGATGGGCTGGGGTTGGGAAGGAGGCTTCTGGTTCGGAAAGTGCCCGTTGCGCGGCACGCAGGAAGTAGCCTATGCACTGATTCCCCATGCCGGCAAATGGCACGATGCCGGTATTTCGCGGGAAAGCGGCGCATGGAACGAGCCGCTGATCACGCAGCTCGTTGACGGCGATCCGGGTGCCGCAAGCACCCGGTCGCTGGTCAACATCAGCGGCGCGGGCGTGGAGATTCCGGCGGTGATGTTCCATGAGAAGGCGATGCTCGTGCGCCTCTTCAACGCTGAAGGCGACGGTTCCGGGCGCACCGTGTCATTTGGCGTCAAGCCCTCGCGAGTGGAACTGGTGGAACTCGACGGCCGGGTTGTGCGCCAGCTGGACGTCCGCTCAGCGGGGGACGGGCGGTATGAAGTGAACCTGGCGATTCCACGGTTCGGCATCCGTACTCTGCGGTGGAAAGTCTAGAATTGCGCAGGACAGGGTGGCCTGCCCCACTTACACCGTCAGCGCGGCCTGCAGCATGGCACGCGCATAGCCCACATTGAACGCGTACGCCGCGTAGCCTCCACCACCCGGATAACCGCGGATCGGTCCCCGATCGCGGTCGTAGTCGAGGGCCCGCGGGTGCTCCGGATAGATCATGTATTTGTACTTGCGCTTCACCAGTTCGCGCATCACCGCGAACATGTTGTTCTCGCCTTCGTCGATGAACACCTCGGTGTAGCGCTCATACGGCTTCTTGACCCGGACGTTGCGGAAATGCATGTGGTTGATGCGGTCGCGCGAGGCGAAATAGCCGCACACTTCCACCGGATCGTGGCCCATCTCGCGAGTGACGCCGCAGTCGAACGTAATGCCGTTGGACGGGCTGTTGACGATTTCGATGAGCTTCTTCCAGCCTTCCACCGTTCCCATGATCTGTTTCGATCCCCGGCTGATTGGCGCCGGGGGGTCGTTGGGATGCAGGGCCATTCGCACGCCGGCCTTTTCCGCTTCAGGAATAACAGCCTTCAAAAAGTACGTGATATTCGACCACATCTCGTCGAGCGTGTGGGCGCCCTCGTTCGGCCGCGGCGGGAGATCCTTGACCGGTGTCTTCACGCCGTTTTCTTCCACTTCCCGGTTGTAGTCGAAACCGGTCAAACCCGCGCCCGCTCGGCCGGTCTCTTCGAAGTAGCCTTCGGAGGCGCGGTGCGCGTACCAGTTGTATTCGACGACCGGAATCCCCAGCTTGCCGGCCACACGAATCGATTGGAGAATCTTTTCGATCTCTTCATCGCGTCCCGGCCGGTTGTAGACGACGAGGCTGAATCCCATATACAGGTTGCCGAGAGACAGGCCATTGCGCTTCAGCGCGTCCATTTGTTCCCGCAGACGATTCTCGTCCCACGGAATGCGAGGCCCGTTGGTCAGCACGTGCTGCACTCCGAGTTGTGCGATGCGCCTCATGGCGGCTTCACTCCGGCTGGCTGGGTCGCCGCTAGCCGGCATTCCAAGGCTGCCGTCGCTCAGCGAAAGGCCGATCTTCGGCGTATCAGGGCCCTCGAACTGGGGCGGTGGCATGGTGGCGGCGCGGCTAGCCGGCGTCATCAGTGCGGCCGCGCCGGCTGCCTGCATGAGCCTTCTGCGTGAAACTGTGGTCTTCACTTTCGTCTCCTCTTCAGATGCACCGTGCGCCAGTGGCACGGGAAAATCAGTTCTGACGGCCCGGCTCGATTCGCGCATGCTCGACGGACCGGCGGGTCTCCGAAGCGAAGCCCTCGGAAACAGCCTGCAGCAGTTCGCCCACCCGTTCCGTCGAGGCGCCCCCCGAATTCGAAAGCGTGACGTACAATAGCCTGCCGGCCTCGCGCCAATCCTGGGCAGGAAGCGGCGTATGCTCGGGCGGCGGTGCGGGAAGTCCGCCGAGTGCGGAGCGCACACCCTCCACGTGGTCCCGCAGCATCCGGTCCAGCACGCGGCGCGAGCGCTCCGGCAAGGCTACCGCAAGCCGCGCCGGAAAAAGTTGTCCCAGCGCCTCCAGGGCGCGGGCATGAGCCACCGCCTGCTGCGGACCGGTCAGGTCTTCCGCGGCGGGGCTAACCCCGAGTTGATCGCGCAGGTCGGCGAGAGCGCCGAGCACGTCGCGCAGATTGGTAAGCGAAGAAGTGGCTTCGGGCCAGGTGCCGCTCCTGCCGCGCACCCTCCGCACCCGCACGCCGCCCGGGATTTCCTCAATGACCACCGGCTCACCCAGACACGCGCCGGCGGTGTGTAAGACGAACTGAGCGTCCGCCGCTCGCTCGGCCGCATCCGCCAGCGTCGAATCTACCGGCGGGGCCAGAGTGGGTTGCGCCGGCAGGCGACGGGTGTCCGGGACCGGCGCCGGCACCACGGGAGCTTCCGGGATCGACTCCGCGGCCGCCGCGACTTCGGCGGCGGGAATACTGCGGACCCGCTGCGTGATCATCTTCAACTCGGCAATGCGGCCGCCCGCCTCGAACCGGATAGCCATGCTCCGCGGCTGGAACGTTGCGGAGTCGAAGTCGGCGGTTAACCGCGCCAGTCCGCCATGCATGTGCCGTTCCACCAGGATCCGGATCTGCCGCGCGCCGTCACTCCCCACAAATCGCTCGGCGTGACGGGTCGCTCGCGTGTCACTCATCCACTGACCGGCTTCGTGGACGAACGACACCGGTGTCCAGGAGCGGCTCTCCATCCAGCGCATGAAGGCGTCTTCGAGATCGCCGGAGATCCCCGACACGACAAAGTCGGCCATCTGGTCCGAGCCTGTATGACCCGGCTGGTGTAGCAAAGCGTTCGAGAGGTGCGGCTGGAGCAGGTACTCACGGCCGGGAGCGGGTCGCCAGAGCGCCTGCTTCAGATGTCCGTCCGCGGCCGTCCAGCGCGAGGCGAAGCGTCCGCCGGTAGCGTCCGACCAGATTTCGAGCCGGCTCGCCCCCGATCGGCGCGCGCGGACCGGTTCTATTTCCACCGCCAGCGTCTGCTCGACCGAGCGCTGGAAAAGCTGCTGCTCGAAGGTTCGCGCGGCGGCGAGCGCCTCCACGGGCGCATCCGGAACGCTTCTCCGCGCCTGCCGCGGCGTCCACAGGAGGGTGGCCAACGCCAGTGCGGCCATTGCACCCGCTGCGATGAGCCAGCGCCGGTCGATCCGTCTGGGCGGTACTCCGTGCAGCGCCTCAAAACGCCGGAGGTTCCGGCCGAGCTTCAGTCGCTGGTCGAGATGCCAGAAGCGGCCGGGGTATTCCCAGGCCTCCATACGGGCAGCCAACTGGAAGATCTGCTCCTGCTGGTCGTGGGCGCGGCTGCGGCATCTCCAGCATACCTTGAGGTGCCGGCGCACTCGAAAGCGCCGCCACCAGGCAAGCTCCCCATCCAGGTACGCCACCAGATCGGAATCGCTGCAATGGGCGGCACGTTCAGCGGACATGTTTCTCCGCGGCAGCGGCCCAATCGGACGATGCGGACCTGCGCAGTTTGTTGAGCGCGCGTGCCAGCAAGGTCGCTACCGACTTTTCACTGTTGCCGAGTTGCCTGGCGATCTCGCGATACTTCAACGATTGCATCCGCAAAAGGACCACTTCCCGTTCGCGTCCGGTGAGCACCGAAAGCGTCGAGTCCAGGTCGTCGCCGGTTTTCACAGGTAGGTCCTGCCAGCGGGGCTTGGCGGCCACGTCCGGCCAACGGGGTTCGGCGGCGAAGCGATCAAGGCTTTCCATGGGAACCAGGTTCTCCGAACGGTGCGACAGCGTTTCCGTGCGCTTCCGAATTTGATTGCGCACGGCGCCGAAGGTCCAGGAACGCGGATCGCGGATGAATTTTCCGTTCCGCAGATCCCGGTAGAGCGCCAGGAATGCTTCCTGCACTGCATCGTCGGCCGCTTCCTGCGACCCTGTCATCTGCAGTGCATAGCGGGCCAGAAACGGTGCCCAGGAAGCGAACAGACTTTCCACCAGCCGCTCTGCTTTGGCCGCTTCCATCGGACCTCTTACGCATTCTCTCCCAGTAGGTCCGGCATTTTCAATCAAAAGACCAAAGAATATTTTTTCGTTCGGTTGTAGGGAAAAGAGCCCGATGCCGTACTTCTACTCGAGAGGGTCTACAGCCGGAGTGACGCATTCGCCTTCCGGTTGGAAGAGGAAAGGATCTGGTAGTGAACCGCGTGCGTTTATTATGGAATCGCTCGAAGACGGCGATCGAAATCGTTTTGTCTCTGGCAGTGGCGTTCGCGTTGCCGCTCGCCGCGCAACAGGATCGGGCCACCATTGAAGGTCTCGTCACCGACTCGTCTGGAGCAGTGGTCGCCGACGCACAGGTTTCCGTCGTGCACGTCGAGACCAATGACGAAGTCCTCCTCAAAACAAATGAAACCGGCAGGTATTTTGCGCCGAACCTGCCCATCGGCACCTACCGGGTGAAGGTCAGCAAGGATGGATTCAACTCCGCGGTGCGCGACCATGTTCAGTTGCAGGCGCAAGCCAGCGTCCGTCTGGATTTCGCGCTCGCTGTCGGCAATGTCACGCAAACCGTGCAAGTGGAATCGGCGTCCCCGCTGGTCGACGCCTCCACGGCAACCATCACCGCCACGTTGAGCAATCGCCAGGTGGAGGATCTCCCGGTCATTAACATCGGCGCCAAGCGGAACGTTGGCCAGTGGCTGCAGTTCATGCCTGGCGTAAACAATGCGAGCACCTGGGGCGCTCGCGTCAACGGCGCCAATGGCGGCAACACCGAGATCTTCCTCGATGGCGCGCCGGCGAGTCAGGGCAACGTGCGGGGGGGCTTCCAGGAGACCGGCCCGGATGTGGAAACAGTGGGCGAGTTCAGCATCATCACCAACTCCTTCAACGCCGAGTACGGCCGGACGGGAAGCTGGCTGATGAACGTCGTGATCAAGTCGGGTACTAACCAGGTCCACGGTTCGGTCTACGACCATTTCGCCAACGATGCGCTGAACGCCCGCTCCTTCTTCCAGGCGAGGCGCAGCAAGGTGCGTCAGAACGATGGCGGTGGGACGATCGGCGGCCCGGTCTACATCCCGAAAGTCTATGACGGCCGGAACAAGACGTTCTTCTTCTTTGGCCAGGAACTCTTCTACTACCGAACCGCTGGCAGTTCGTCGCTGACCACCGTACCCACGGCATCCTTCCGGAACGGCGATTTCAGCAACCTCCTCAATTCCTCCGGGGCCGTAATCCCCATCTTCGATCCCGCCTCCACGACTCCCGACGGCAAAGGTGGCTTCATCCGCACGCAATTTCCGAACAACGTCATTCCGGCTTCGCAGATTAGCCCGATCGCCAAAGCCATGGTTGGCATGATGGTCCCCGCCGACCTTCCCGGCCAGCAGAACAATTTCTACCCCCGCGGTGGAACTATTTTCGACAACCGCGTCACCACCATCAAGGTAGACCAAAACTTCAGTAACAGCCAAAAGCTATCTCTGACGACGACCCTTCAAACACGGCCGGGGGTCTATTCCGGCAACGGTTGGGGAATTAACTTGCCGATCGACGGCAGCCAGAATCCCAAGAACGTGCAATCGTTTGACGCGCGCGTCAACTACGACTACATCATCCGCCCGAATTTGCTGAATCACCTGGTGATCGGCGGCGACGGCATGAACAATAAGGCGCTGACGGTGGGCCTGGGCGAGAATTGGGATAGCAAGCTCGGTATCACCGGCCTCCCCGCCGATCCAGGCATGTTCCCGGTCGTGAATTTCAGTGGCGGCACGGCCTCGCCTCTGGCACTGGGCGGATCCAATTACTCCAACAACGTCAGCAGCCGCCTGGACTTCAACGACAACCTCACCTGGATCCTGGGCCGCCACACGATGAAGTTCGGCTTTAATTACATCAGGGAGCGCTATAAAGATTTCGAGGGCGGTGGCGCGTCGGGCGTATTCGGCTTTAGCAATTTGACGACCAGCCAGCCGGATTCCAGCAGCTACAACTCTTGGGGCAATTCGTTCGCCAGCTTCCTGCTCGGCGACGTACACAATACCAACACCACCACCATCAGCGACCTCGGGTGGCGCACTAACTATCAGGCGTTCTTCCTGCAGGATGAGTGGCGTGCCAGCACGCGGCTGACGATTTCCTATGGTGTCCGCTGGGAGCGCTATCCTGGCGTCTTTGAAGAGCACGACCGCGCCACCTCGTTCAATCCGAACGTGCCGAATCCGGCCGCCGGCAATATCCTCGGAGCCCTGACCTTCGCGGGCACAGGCTCGGGACGGACCGGGCAGCGCGCCTTCGCCAATGCCTGGCAGGGACTAGCTCCCCGCTTGGGGATTGCGTATGAAATCGATCCGAAGACCGTGGTGCGGGCCTCCGGCGCCATTTTCTTCGCGCCGGGTCCCTCGCCGCGGGTAGACGCCACTGGGTTTACGGCAACTCCGAGCTTCAGTTCGTCGGATGGCTACACGCCCGTATACAACTGGTCGAATATCTGGCCGCAGAATTGGAACCGTCCGCCGTTCATCGATCCATCCTTTGCTAACGGCCAAAGCGTTTCCGCGATTCTCGGTAACGCCGCCCGGGCTCCGCAGATTGCAACCTGGACCCTCAGTCTGCAGCGCCAACTCTCGCGCTCCATGGCTCTTGAGGTCAGCTATATCGGCAGCAATAGCACGCACCTGGAATTGGGCGGAAACCTGACCACGTACATGAACGTGCTCAACTCCAACTACTTTGCGCTCGGCAGTCTGCTGAACCAGTCGATCACGTCGTCGGCCGCGCAGGCGGCTGGCATTTCGGTTCCGTTCGCCTCCTTTACCTCTTTGCCGAACACCACTGTGGGCCAGGCGCTACGGCCATTCCCGCAGTACACCAATGTGTCGATGCCTTATTCTCCGGAGGGAATCTCGAATTACAACGCGCTGCAGGTCAAATTTTCGCGGCGGCTGGCGAACGGATTGTCCTTACTCGCATTCTACACGCGCTCCAAGCTATTGACGAATGACGACGTTGCGCCGTTCGACTTCGGCGAGGGCGCCGGTTCGATCCAGAATCCGCTGAACCGCGCAGGTGAGTATTCGGTCAGCCAGGATGATTACCCGAACATGTTTCGCGTGACCTTCACTTACGATCTACCCTTTGGCCATGGCCAGCACTACCTGAAGAGTCGCGGTCTCGGGTGGCTGGCGGGCGGATGGCAACTGGCCGGATCCGTTGCCCGGCAATCCGGTCCGCCGCTTTCGATCAGCGGCAACTCCAGCCTCTCGCAGTTCGGTTACCCCACCATCCGCGCCAGCTACGTGCTCGGACAGGACGTCTACGGCAGCTACACTGGAGCATTCAACCCCGCGGCGGACCATTATCTGAATTCCGCCGCATTCTTCAATCCGAGTGCGTTCACGTTCGGTACGGACGGCCGCGTTCTTCCTTGGGTTCGCGGACCGGCGGCCAATAGTGAAGCTCTATCGCTGCAGAAGAATATCAGCTTCACCGAACGGTTCAAAACGATGTTGCGCATAGAGGCTACCAATCCGTTCAATGTCGTTCGCTGGAGTAATCCCAACACCAGCATCACCAGTGCCAACTTCGGGGTAATCAGCGGATCTCAGGCGGCGCGCGTGGTGCAACTTTCCTTGACCGCAAGCTTCTAAACAGACCAATGAATAGACGCGAATTCGGGCGGTGGTTATCCGGCGGCGGGCTGCTGCTGCTGAGCGGCAGCGCAGCTTCGCCGCTGGAGGCCGATTCCGCCACGCCAACTGTATATTTCGTCGATGGATATCACGGCGGCGCGAAGGGCCATATGCCGGCTGGCGCGTGGCGCGATATCCTCAACACGATGCGGAGGATCCCCGCGTGGAAACTCGGGCTCGACATCGAACCTGAGTCCTGGGACGCTCTTCTGCTGGACGATCCCGAGGCCTACCGGGAACTGAAAGCCTACCTGGAAAGCGCACAGCCGATCCCGCGAATCGAACTTCTCGGCGCGACGTTTTCCCAGCCGTACGGATGGGCAGTGAACGGCGAGAGCAACATTCGCCAGCTTACCCGGGGCCTGGGGATGCTGCGCCGTCACTTCCCGCGGGCTGCCGTCGAGACGTATGCGGTGCAGGAGCCCTGCTGGGCGAGTTGTTTGCCCCAGATCCTGCGCTCGCTCGGTTTCACGGCCGCCGTGCTCAAGGATCCGGGAACCGCCTGGGGCGGCTATTCGGCCGGTTTCGATGCCGAGGTCGTCCAATGGGAGGGCCCGGACGGCACCGCGATCCCTACGGTCCCGCGCTATGCTTGCGAGGAACTGAGACGCGTCTACGAAACCGAATCGGGCAACCCCACGCCCGAGTTCGCGCGCAAGTGTGTCGAGCACGGCATCCGGCATCCCGTGGGAACCTACCTGCAGGACTTGGGGTGGCCCGCAAAGCCCAGGGTGTCGGGGGACTTCATCCGCTATGTCACTTGGCGGGAATACTTCACGCGAATTGCCGACCCGCCGGCTAAGAGCTGGAAGTTCAGCATCGAAGACATTCTGACCACTCTCCCATGGGGAGAAAAGACGCTGCAACTGGTCGCTCAGCAGGAGAGGTCGGCGGAAAATCATATTCTGGCGGCGGAGAAGATGGCCGCGATTGCATGGATCGAATCGCGCAGCGAATGGCCGGCCGCCGAATTGACGGAAGCGTGGGATAATCTGCTGTGGGCTCAGGGCCACGACCCGTGGATCACCGCTACGACGCGTAGGGGGCGGCAGGCCTGGGCGTTTCAGGTAGCTGCCGGTACCATGCAGACTGAAGAGGCAGCCATCTCGATCGTCGACCGGGCGTGCCGCGTACTCGCCGCCCAAAGCACCGCCACGCCGGCCGAAGGCCTGAAAACGCAGTGGCTCCGCGTAATGAATACGCTGGCGGCCGACCGCGACGAGCTGGTCGAGGTCAGCTTCGCCACCGACCGCGGCACTCGCTCCGTGCGGGTCCTCGACGCACAAGGCGCGGAAATCCCATCGCAACTCATTCCCACCAGGAGATACTCCAACGGCAGCGTACCGGCCGGCGGCCGCCGGTTCGATGGCCCGGTTCGCGGGTTGGCCGAGGGTGAGTCTCTCAACGCCTCGACGATCCTCTTCCGCGCGCGAGTGCCTGGAATCGGCTCCAATTTCTATCGGCTGGAACCCATTACGGAAGATGCGAAGCCGCAGGCCGGCTCCGCCGGCGCTCGAACGGCAGCGGACGGCTCGATCGAGCTGGAGAACGACCTCTACCGCCTGCGCTTGAACCCGGCCCGTGGGGGCGTCATTACGAGCCTCTACGTCAAGAAACTGGGAAAGGAGTTTTGCGATCCCACCGCCGAGCGCGCCCTGAATGAGTATCGCGGCTACTTTATCACTCAGAAACGATGGCGCAGCAGCACGGAGCAGCCCGCCCGTATCACGATCCTGGAGAACGGCCCGCTTCGCGCGCAGGTGAGGATCTCGGGCCAGGTCGGCGGCGTTCCGTTCCAGACAATGGTCGAGTTGGCCGAAGGCCGGCGGCGGATCGAGTTTCAGGTGCGCTTCAACTACGAAGAGGAAACCTGGATCGGCGATCCCTGGGACATCAAACCCGAAGACCGGCGCAGCGAACCGCGCCGTTCCCAGAACGACGGGCGGTGGAAGCTTCAGGCGTACTTTCCGGTTGCTCTCGACAATCAGGCTATCTATAAGAATGCCGCCTATGACGTCTGCAAGAGCCGCAACGTCGACACCTTCTTCCAACGATGGGACGAGATCAAGCACAACATCATCGTCAATTGGGTGGACCTGTTCGACGAGCGGCAGAAGATGGGTCTGGCGGTATTTTCCGACCATACCACCGCATACACACACGGTCCGCAATTTCCGCTCTCCCTGGTGCTCGGGTGGGGCTGGGAAGGCGGGTTCTGGTGGGGCAAGCGGCCGCTGCAGGGCACTACCCAGATCGGCTATGCACTCGTTCCTCACCAAGGGCTCTGGGACGAAGCCGGTCTCTGGCAGGACACCGCGGAGCGGCACGAACCGCTGGTTCCTTTTCTGCTGGAGGGAACACCGCATGGGAATCCGGGCGCCCGGAGCCTGGTTCGGGTGGATGCGCCCGGAGTGGAAGTTCCGAGCATCCAAGTGGAATCCGGCCGCGCGTTGGTTCGGCTATTCAACGCGGAGGGGCCGGAATCGGAATTCGCCGTCTCTTTCCAGACGCGCCCGTCCCGCGTGGAACTGGTGGAATTGAGCGGCCGGCCCGTTCGCGAACTGCCCGTTCGGCGCGGTTCGGATGGGCGATACGCCGTGCATCTCGCGGTGCCAAGATTTGGAATCCGTACGCTGCGCTGCGATTTGGACCAGGTGCGGGACGGGTAGAGCTGATGTTCCGCGTCTGCGCCATTGGGGTTGTCCTGCTTCACACCCTCGCTGCCCAATCCCAGGATGCCGACGCCGCGCACCTCCTCGAGGAGGCGAACGCCAGTTACCGCCAGTTGCATTCCGCCGATGCAGTCCGCCTTTACCGCGAGTACCTGAAGTTCTATCCGCAGCGCGTGGACGTCCGTGTCTTCCTGGGAGCGGCACTGCTCAATCTCAATCGGCTCGATGAAGCCCTCGCCGAGGCGCAGCGCGCGCTCAAGCAGGATGGCCGCATGGCGAAGGCCTATGTCCTCGAGGGCCGGGTCTTTACCGCGCAGCAACAGTGGGACGCAGCGATGGGCTCTTTCGAGAAAGCGTTGGCCCTACAGCCGGATGACCCCGACGCCTGGTATTTTGCCGGCCGCGCCGCGTGCGAAGCCGACCACTGCGAGAAGGCAGTGGAGGATTTCCGGCGCGCCCTGCAACTCGCTCCGCGCGAATCCCGTATCCATGAGGGTCTCGGACTTGCCTACGATGTACTCGGACAATCTGCCGAGGCCGAGCGCGCGTACCGGCAGTCTCTGCAACTGGGAAGTTCTTCGTACCGGCCCGCATTCGCACTGGGACAGTTTCTGTTCAAGCAAGGGCGGGGCTCCGAGAGCCTGCCCTACTTCGAAACCGCCCTTCGGTTGGCCCCGGGCTCTGCGGAGGTTCGCTTCGAGTTCGGCCGCGCCCTGTACGAATTGGGAAAAGGAAGCGAGGCAAAACAGGTGCTGGAGCAGGCGCTCCCGACTCACGATTGCCGGTTCTACAACCTGCTCGCGAAGATCCTGCGCCAGGCCGGAGAGGCCTCCGGCGCCGACCGGCAACTGGCGGCGTGGCGCCGCTGTGCCTCGGAGCCGAACTGATGGGAGCGCATCCGAAATACGCCCTCCTGCTGGCCTCGGCCACACTGCTGGCCCTTGCAGTGCGCCCGCAATCGCGCGCTACTAAATTCCCCACGATCCGCTTCGAAGATGTGACCTCCCGCAGCGGCGTCCGGTTCGTCCTGGAGAACTCCGCGACCCCGGTCCGCCACCAGATCGAAACCATGGCCGGGGGCGTGGCCGTCTTCGACTTCGACCATGATGGGCTACCCGACATCTTCTTCGCGAACGGCGCCGAACAGCCGTCTTTAAAGAAAACGGGGCCTCGGTTCTTCAACCGGCTCTATCGCAACAAGGGAGACTGGACCTTCGAGGATGTCACCGCTAAGGCCGGTGTAGCGGGCACCGGCTATGATATCGGCGCCGCGGCCGGAGATTATGACAACGACGGTAACGTGGACCTGTTCGTCTTCGGGGTCAACCGCAATACTCTGTTTCGCAATCGCGGCGACGGAACCTTTGAAGACGTGACTCGGAAGGCCGGCCTCGAATCCACCGAGTGGGCCGTATCCGCCGCCTGGGTCGATTTCGACAACGACGGCAAGCTGGACTTGTTCGTGGTCTACTATTGCCGCTGGGACCCCGCCAAGGAGCCATGGTGCGGCACGGGAAAAATCCGCACTTACTGCCACCCGCGTTTCTACCAGCCGTTGCACAACCGTCTGTACCACAACAACGGCGACGGAACCTTCACCGACGTCTCCGCCCGCTCGGGCATCGCCGCTTCGCCCGGCAAGGGCATGGGGGTTGCGGTGGCCGACTACGATCACGACGGCTGGATGGATATCTTCGTCGCCAACGATACTGTCCCCAGTTCGCTGTTTCACAACGAAGGCAACGGCCGGTTTACCGAGGTCGCGATGAGCGCGGGCGTGGCGCTGAACGACGACGCCGTCGCCCTTTCTTCCATGGGGGCCGATTTTCGCGACCTCGACAACGATGGCAACGAAGACCTATTCGTGACTGCACTCTTCGGTGAGACCTTCACCTGGTACCGCAATCTGGGCCATGGGATCTTCATGGATGCCACTTACAAGAGCCGGATCGGGCGGATCAGCCGGACCCACAACGGTTGGAGCACCGGCGTCTACGATTTCGACAACGACGGGTGGAAGGACATCTTCGTGGCCTGTGGCGACGTGCAGACCAATACCGACCAGTTCTCGGACCGCAAGCCCCGCGAACCAGACCTGGTGCTCCGAAACCTGCGGAACGGGACGTTCGACTCCTTCGACACGGGGACTCCCGCGGTGCATCGTGGCGCGGCTTTCGCCGATTTCGACGGCGACGGCCGGATGGACGCGGTGGTCACGCGCCTGAATGAGCCCGCGATATTGTTGCGCAACGTGACGGATTCCGGCAATCACTGGCTGAACCTGCGCCTGAAGGGGCGCACGAGCAATCGGGAGGGAATCGGCGCGCGGGTGGTTCTCTCGACAGCAGCCGGACAACAGGTGAATCACGCGACATCGGCAGTAGGTTACGCGTCGTCCAGCGACCCGATGGTGCACTTCGGCCTCGGACCCGAGACTGTGGCGCGGCAGGTCGAAATCGAGTGGCCAGGCGGGCGAAAACAGGTCTTGCGCAATGTCGCGGCCGATCGCTTGATCGAGATCGAGGAGTCGCACGCGGCAGCAGACAAACAGTAGCTCGGCCACGACAGGGATTCAATAGCATGCCGGAACCATGGAGCCGTAGAGCCTGCGCAGAAGAGAGCGTTTGACAACGCTGGACGGGCTCGGCGCGCTGAGACCTGCCAGCCGCGCCGCCGCACACAGAGGTTTCGCGGACTGAACAGTGCTTGACCGGGAAGAAGAAGTAGTGCGTACAGCCTTGATTTGGAAAGGGATCGAAGCGGAGAAGTTTGGTTGCGGGGGGTGGATTTGAACCACCGACCTTTGGGTTATGAGTCGAGATCTCCCGCTTTTCTCTGATGTTCTCTGATATTCAGGCGCGGTCTTTAAGCAGCTGTTGTTAAAGGATTTCCTTTGGCTCATGGCTACCCCTGACTCCGCCTGAAAACCGATGGTCTTAGGTGGAAACTGGCTTGGAACGGTTGCGTTATGTGGGTGCCTGCGGCGGTACCCGGGCCTCAACGCCTCGTGGGTCTGCCGCCGGGCGTCTTCCATCGCTGCCAGCAGTTTGTTGCGGAAAATTGTAGCGCAGTTCAGCAGGGGCGATCCGACAACTGGCGAGATCACCGCAATCTCCACTCCCGGCGCAGCGTCGCGCCCCAACGCCAGAGCTGCATCCGCTTCCGAACCCCGGGGACTTACGGGATCTTCAGAAGGTTAGAAACTCGTCCGTGGGTCCGGCTCGTTTGGCAGCCGCATTCACCGAACCCGCGGCACCGCAGTCAGCCTTCCGCTACTTTTCGGATAGGTTCCGAACCTGCGGGCCACTCATCAATCTCTCCGCACCACTTTCCATCAGGGCCAGGTACGACTCATTCTCCTGCGCGAAGTGCAGGCGCAGAATCGCGTCAAGCCCGTACAGGATTCGCCGCAACTCGCGGATGTCTTCGGAAGTTGGGCCGTCATCGCCCAGGTCGTCGATGGTTCGTCCGAGCATGTTGACCATGTGTGAGATTTCGAGATGTGCTCGAGTCATTACTGCTGTCGGATCGTCTCCGCCGATGAGCTCGGCAATGCACGGGTATACGGTCGCGTCCTCAGCAGTCTCATGTGGGATCACTTCATCCGCTAGAAACCGGTACATTTCCGTCAACTGGGACCGCGCGTCACTGGGCTTGAGAAGATCCAATCGATCTGCGAGATGACGAATGCGTTTGACCCTCGGCAGGAGTTGGTCGTGCTCGGCTCTGTACCGCCCGCCGAGTTCAATAGTACCGGCTGGAGATCGCTGCGAGCGATCCCGTCGAAGCGCTCTCAGGGCATTCAGGATGACAAGGACGTCGATGCCCTCTTGAGCGATTGCGCCCGCAACCGGCGTCAGGAGCCCGGCCGCGCCGAAACCCATGCCGACGATCGAGAGCGCCATGCCGGCCCATATGCTCTCGAGCGCTATGCGCCGGGATCTACGGGCGATTCGTACTAACTCGGCAAGCCGGTCGAGCCGGTCCACGACCAACACGACATCAGCGGCTTCAGACGACGCCGTGGCCCCGCGCGCACCCATGGCCACACCGACATCGGCCGCCGCCAGAGCCGGCGCATCGTTAATGCCATCCCCGACCATTACGGTGACGGCCTGAAGATGTTCGGCGCGCACGGCCTCGACCTTGTCGGCTGGAGATCTCTCCGCGAACACCTGATCGACACCGATCACGCCGCCAACGACTTTCGCGACATCCGAGTGGTCGCCAGTGAGTAGGGCGATTCGCTTGAAACCGACCCGGCGCAGAGACCGGAGCGTCAAAGGAGCGTCGGAGCGAACAGGGTCTTCCAGAATAAGAGCGCCCGCCAGGCGATTGTCGATGGCGACAAATACGCCGGAAGCGCCCTCCATCATCAGGCGCCGCTGAAGGCGGCGCAGTGCCGGCGGCGCCGCTTGTCCGTGGAGCACCCACGAGGCTTTACCCAAAGCAACCTCCCGATTGTCAATCCGTCCACGGATACCAGCACCTAGCTCTTCTACAACCTGCCGAGGGAACGAAAGAGGGAGACCGCGTTCGCTCGCCGCGCGAAGGATGGGCCCCGCCAGGACATGGGGAGAAACCTGATCGAGTGAAGCGGCCATGCGGAGGAGTTCGTCGGGATCTGTGCTTCCGAGGCACTCCACTCCGCTCAAAACCGGTGCGCCGGCCGTCACGGTCCCGGTCTTATCCAGTACCAGGGTTTTGGCGCGCGCGATGGTTTCAAGCGCGCCTCCCCCCTTGACTATGATTCCGCGCCGTGCGGCACGTGATATGCCTGCCACCAGGGCTACGGGTGCCGCCAGGATCAGCGGGCATGGCGTCGCGATGACCAGCACGGCAAGTGCGCGAGTCGGATTGCCCGACACCGCCCAGGCAGCAGCCGCGACTGCCAGCGTGAGCGGCAGAAATAGCATGGCGTAGCGGTCGGCCAAGCGGGTCAGAGGCGCTTTGGCCTGCTGGGCCTGCTTCACCAGCCGTATGATTCCGGCATAGGTGCTTTCCTCAGAGGTTGCCGTCGCCCTTAGCCTGAAGGGCGTGCCTGCGGCGTTCAAGGAGCCGCTGCGTACGGGTTCTCCTTCCCGGCACCGGATTGGCTTCGCCTCACCGGTGAGGGCGGCTTCATCGAGGATTGCCGTGGCGCCAACCACAATTCCGTCGACAGGTACAACTTCACCGGGCTTGACGAGAAGGATATCGCCGCGGCTCACTTCGTCGACGCTGATCGTTGTGAGCGAATCCCCCTGGTACCGATGAACGAATTTCGGGGCCCGGCGCAGCAGCGAGGATAGCTCGCGCTGCGCGCGGGCCTGGGCAAAGTCTTCGAGAGAACGACCACCTGCGAACATCAACGCAATGACGGCCCCGGCCAGGTACTCGTGGAGCACGAGTGCTCCCGACATGGCGAGAAGAGCAATTACATCGACGCCGAACGCGCCCTTTCTCAGCGACTGGGCCACCGAAACGGTGAGGGGAATGAGGGCCGCCAGGGTCGTGACTGCTAGAATCGTTGCCCCCACCGCCGGCATGTTCAGCAGCGGCGCAAGCAGCCCGAGTCCGATGCCTACCGCGACGGAGACGAGAACAAGCCGGTTGACATGCGCGGACTTCATACCTTCAGTCTCTCGTCTCTACGATTGGGCTGTTGGCCTCGTTCGTGCCGGGACGTACAGTTCCGTCGCCGAGACCTCGGGGCAGGGTTTCGACAGCGTCGGAGATACCGAGCCGCTCAGCAGACGTCATCTCACAAACACATCCGGAATCGGGCGGCTATGAAGAGCGGTCTCGTGATCGCAGTTCGTGCTCGGCCGCTAACCAATCTTCTTCCGGAGATCCTTGGGGACATCCTCGTTCCAACCACCTTTGGTACGCGAGGCTCGCAATATCCCGTTCATTCAGTGCCGCCGGAGGTGACGATTTAACCGTCAACTCCGAAGAGATGCCGACAGATTCCACTCGGTCGCCGTTTGAGGTCTTCCGACTCTGCTTTGACATGGGACTCCTTTCACGGCTCCGCCCGTAACCAACAACGAGCCGGCCGCTGTATTTGGAGGTGACCCAGCATCCGGAGTTCCAATCGAACTTGTTCAAACGGCGTCTCCTTCGTGAGAATGGGTCGCCTGGACCGCTGATTTCAGGTTGGCTTCGCTCGATCCCCGAGGGTGTCCCATATGGTACAGGCGGCCCCCAACATGCGCACAACACGGCCGCCCGTCTCCATTCCGGAGCCCGCGGTTCCGCTGGGAGACCGAGCCAGATACACTAAAGGCATAACCGGAATCAGATGTCTGAAAAGCGACTAGCGCGTAGAAATCTCAGACGGCTCGGCCTTGCCGGTGTAGTGAGCGGCACCCTGTTGATCAGCCTCCTGCATCACGCTACGCCTTCGTCGCACTTGCACTGGCACAACGTGTTCCAGCACCTTTATTACGTGCCGACCGTCCTGGCAGCGCTTCTTTTCGGCTGGCGCGGCGGACTGGCAGGCGGGCTTCTGGCGGGCATTTCTCATTTACCGGACATCCTGCAGACATCGAGCACGTCGCCGGATTATGCGATCGAACAGATGATCGAGATCCCGGTGTTGTGTCTGGTAGGCGTTCTGACGGGCGTCTTCTCCGATCGTGACCGGAGACAGCGCAAGGATCTCGAGAAGACGACTGGGCGTCTGACGGAGGTGTACCGGGAACTGCACCAGAATTTCGAACAGATGAAACGGGCGGAGCGATTGTTCGCTGTCGGTCAACTGGCGGCCGGTCTGGCGCACGAACTCCGGAATCCCTTGGGTAGCGTTGCCGGGGCAGCCGGTATCCTGCGGCGGAATGCGAACCTCGAGCCGAAGCACCAGGAGTGCCTCGAAATCATCCAAAAGGAGTCTCAGCGGTTGAACCGCCTGCTCACCGATTTCCTCGATTTTGCGCGCCCCCGCGTTCCGAGATACCAGACCGTCGATGTCGATTCACTGCTTAATTCGGTTATCCAGCTTGCGGCTCATGGCATTGGGCGAGATGCGATCACTCTGCGCAAGGACGTCGCGGCAGATCTGCCGCCGGTCGAAGGCGACCCCGAATTGCTCAAGCAGATGCTGCTCAACCTCGTCATGAATGCGATGCAGGCGATGCCGGACGGGGGTGAAGTGGCAGTCTCGGCCAGCGTCCACGAAGGGCGGATTGTGATCCGGGTGCAGGATCACGGATGCGGAATCGTCCCCGAATCCAGGGACAGAATCTTCGATCCATTCTTTACAACCAAGGAAGGCGGCACCGGTCTCGGACTGCCGGTCGCGCACCAGATCGTGGAACAACACGGCGGACTCCTGACGGCGGAGGCAAACCCTGACTCTGGAATGACGTTTTCCGCTAAGCTTCCTCTTCGACATGAGGTGTCGCTATGAATCGAGGCAAGATCTTGGTCGTAGATGACGATGATAGTCTTCGGCGGGTGATGCAACTCCAACTCGAGGAGGCCGGCTATGATGTCATCACGGCGTGCGACGCCAGGGAGGCGATGGCGCTCGTGGATGAGCAGACGCCCGCCCTTGTGATCAGCGACCTGAAAATGCCGGAAATCTCCGGGATGGACTTGCTCAAGCGAGTTCGTTCCGAACACCCTGAGACGACCGTCGTCATGATTACTGCGTTCGGAACGGTCCAGACGGCCGTCGAGGCCATGAGATCGGGCGCATACGACTACATCACCAAACCAATTGACTACGATGAGCTGGCCCTCACCGTGAACCGGGCGCTCGAGCACCAGCGATTGATCGAAGAGGTGAGGACTCTCCGCAGCGCCCTCGACGAGAAGTACGGATTTGAGAGCATCATCGGCCATTCGCGAGCGCTTGTGCGGGTTCTGGAAATCGCATCGCGCGTAGCGGAAAGAGACTCCACAGTGCTCATTCGGGGGGAGACCGGAACGGGCAAGGAGCTTCTGGCCAGGGCGATCCACCAGAACAGCCGGCGTAAGAACCATCCTTTTATCACGATCAATTCCGGCGCCATCCCCAGGGATCTTCTTGAGTCCGAACTGTTTGGCTACACGAGAGGATCCTTCACTGGAGCGGTCGCGCCGAAGAAGGGGAAGGTCGAGACGGCTCATGGGGGCACGCTGTTCCTCGATGAGATCGGCGAAATGCCGCTGGACCTCCAGGTCAAACTTCTGCGGCTCATCCAGAATGGGGAGATCGAAAAAGTGGGCGCGACCGGAACCACGAACGTGGATGTCCGGATCATCGCGGCCACACATCGGAATCTGCAGGCGATGGTTGAGGACAGGACCTTCCGGGAGGATCTTTACTACAGACTGGCCGTCGTCCCATTGGAGTTGCCTCCCCTTCGGGAGCGCACCGGGGACATCGCGGAACTGATACAGCACCTTTTCCTGAAGGCCAGGAAGAAGCACGATCTTCCAACGCTGAGACTGCCATCGACCTTGATTCCCTATTTCTGTGGGTATCGCTGGCCCGGCAATGTCAGAGAGCTCGAAAACATCGTGGAGCGGCTGGTGGTGCTGGCTGCTGGCGAAGAGATCGGTTTCAGCGACTTGCCCGATTTCCTGCAGCGCCAGAAGGCCGGGCTGGACGCCATCCAGTTCGAATTGCCTCCCCATGGCATCAGTCTGGAGGGGATCGAGAAGGAACTGATTATGAAAGCGCTCCAAAAGTTCGAGTGGAACCAGACCCAGGCGGCGAAATATCTGGACATCAGCCGGAGGACGTTGATTTACCGAATGGAAAAGTATGACCTCCGAGAGAACGCCGACGAATCTGTCAGCCCGCCGTGAGCGAATCGACCGCGGCGTTTCACTGAGCGGTCGATCCAGGCCATCTACTGCACACGCAGTGGTGTGCTCATGCCGACAGGCTTTCCAACTGAGGTAGTCATCAGCGAAACACGCGCCACATTCTCCCCCGGTAGCCGCTCTCTTTCTGTCGCAGGGCATCCAGTTCCCCCTTCTCCAGTCAGAGGCTCTCGCAAGAGAAACACTGATCGACGCGAACATCGCCGAAAGCATTCTCTTCAAGCTGCATGCCGCATTTCGGACACTTCATAAGGTGGCCTACACGAGCCATAGGGCCAGCGACTGGACCTTGACGTGCATTCGCAGGCTCCTCGACGAATGGTTTGGCCATATGAGATGGGCGCTGGAGAGAACTTAGGGGCAGGCGGCGGAAGTTGAGGCCATCCATTGGGAGGTTCGCAAGCACGAATGTCCAGAACCAGGGAATTGCAGGATGCTCCACGGGCCGGTGGCACCGGCCTCGACCTCAGCGGGTTCACGGGGCTCAGCGAGGACGACGCCTGCCGCAAAATCGAACAGGACGGACCCAACGAGATTGCGTCGCAGCAGAAGCGCGGGCTCCTCGAGATCGTGATCGAGGTCATACGGGAGCCGATGTTTCTGATGCTGGTGGCAGCGGGTACTCTCTACCTGCTGATGGGCTCACCGGGCGACGCACTGATGCTCCTCGGATTCGTCTTCGTCGTCATGGCGATCACGATTATCCAGGAGCGCCGTACAGAGCGCGCTTTGGATGCCCTGCGGGACCTGTCCAGCCCCCGCGCCCTTGTCATCCGGGGAGGCCTCCGCCGCCGCGTGGCCGGCCGCGAAGTCGTCCGCGGTGACATCCTCGTCCTCTCCGAGGGAGATCGCGTGCCGGCCGACGCCATTCTCAGACGCGCCATCAATCTAAGCGTGGACGAATCGCTCCTCACCGGAGAATCGGTCCCCGTTCGAAAGACACCTTCTGCAGTCGCGCAGGGCCTCGAGCGGCCAGGCGGCGACGATCTACCGTCCGTATACTCTGGGACTCTGGTCACGGCGGGCCAGGGTATCGCGGAGGTGGTGAACACTGGTGGGCGTACCGAACTCGGCAAGATTGGGAAGGCCTTACAACAGATTCAGCCGGAGGCCACGTCATTGCAGAAGGAGACGGGTCGAATGGTTCGCACGCTCGCCCTGGTGGGACTGGCAGCGTGCGGCCTTGTAGTCGTTATGTATGCCCTCACGCGAGGCGGCACGGCGCAGGTCTGGAAAGAGGGACTGCTGGCCGGCATCGCGATGGCCATGGCCATCCTGCCGGAAGAGTTCCCGGTCGTGCTCACGATCTTCCTGGCACTTGGGGCGTGGCGGATCTCGCGCAGCCGGGTGCTCACCCGCCGCATGCCCGCGATCGAGACCCTGGGAGCGGCGACGGTTCTATGCGTGGACAAGACCGGAACGCTTACGCGGAATCAGATGACGCTCAAAAAGCTGGCTATCGACGGCCGCACGGCCACTATCGGCGCGGACATCGCCAACCTCTCTGAGGAGTTCCACGGGTTGCTGGAGAACGCCATTCTGGCCAGCAAGCGGGACCCGTTCGATCCGATGGAACTCGCCCTCCAAGCGGCGGGCGACAGGCTGCTCATGCAGACCGAACACCTTCATCCCGAGTGGTCCCTGCTTCGCGAATACCCTCTCACGCCGCAATTGCTGGCCGTCAGCCAGGTGTGGAAGTTGGGCGCGGGCGAAGATGTGGTCGTCGCCTCCAAAGGCGCCCCAGAGGCGATCGCCGAGTTGTGCCGGCTGTCGCCGGACGGACGTGCGGCAGTGGCGGGCGAGGCCGCGGCACTGGCCGCGGAAGGGCTCCGGGTGCTCGGAGTTGCGTGCGCCCGGCTGACGGTGGGCAGCCTGCCGGGCGAACACAGCCAACTCGCCCTCGAGTTTTTGGGACTGGTGGGTCTCGAGGATCCGCTCCGCGCCACAGTGCCGGCCGCGGTCACTGAGTGCCGGACGGCCGGCATCCGTATCGTGATGATTACCGGCGACTATCCCGCCACCGCGCAGAGCATCGCTCGCCAGGCCGGCTTGGAGAATCCCGAGAAGGTCCTCACCGGCCCCGAACTCGAGCGTATGTCCGACGAGGAACTGGCGAAGCAACTCAAGGACGTGCAAGTGTTTGCCCGCGTCGTACCCGAGCAGAAGCTGCGCATCGTAATAGCCCTAAAGGCAAATCAAGAGATCGTCGCTATGACCGGCGACGGCGTCAATGACGCTCCGGCGCTCAAGGCCGCCCACATCGGCATCGCGATGGGTGGCCGCGGCACGGACGTCGCACGCGAAGCGGCGTCGCTGGTACTGCTCGACGACGATTTCTCGTCCATCGTGGGGGCGGTGCGCCTCGGGCGGCGTATTTTCGACAACATCAAGAAGGCGATCGCATTCATCTTCGCGGCCCACATCCCGATCGCAGGCCTCTCAATGCTCCCGGTCTTTTTCTCCGACTGGCCGCTGTTACTGTTCCCCGTGCATATTGTCTTTCTGGAGCTGATCATCGATCCCTCCTGCTCACTCATTTTCGAAGCGGAGGAGGCCGAGGCCAACGTAATGAAGCGTCCGCCGCGAAGCGCCAGTGAGAGGCTATTCTCGCTAGCTACGGTCGGCGTGGCGGTCCTCCAGGGGCTTAGTGTACTGGCTGCGTGCCTGGGCGTGTTCCTGCTTTCCCGCGCCAGCCAGCAACCGGACACAGCGCGCGCCTTGAGCTTTCTCACCCTGGTGGTATCGCTGGTGGTTATTATTCTCGCCAATCGGTCGTGGACGCATGGGATCGTCAGTATGCTAAGCGCGCCGAATTCCGCATTCTGGTGGGTGGTCGGCGGGACTGCCGCCTTTCTGGCAACAGTACTTCTCGTGCCCGTGGTTCGGGGTCTCTTTCATTTCGCGCCGCTTCGCGCCGGGGAGATGGCGCTCGGTTTAGGAGCCGGTGCCATCTGTGCGATGTGGTTCGAACTGCTCAGACTCTTAATGCCGCGAATGAGGGCCCACGACGGCGCGTCGCGCTAGCGAAGGCTCTATGCTGCCGGAGTGCGGAGAGTGCCCCGAGGCTTGCCACGAGACGGGCGGAATGGGATGGCGGACCATACAGTAGCAATTCACGGACCGGCACCGCGGCCCAGCCTCTGTGGTTCCCATGCCTCCTTGAGTTGTCCCATTTGGGACACGACAAAGACCGCATCGTACCCTTTGCGCAGTTGAGAAGACTGCCGGGGCCGCTCAGTCCTGCGGCCGGCGAGAACTCCGGGATCATCCCGCGCTCGGCGCCATCACCGTTCGCTGCGCAGGGACACTTCGCGGTCGACCGTGGTGACTGACTTGCTTTTGATGAAGCAGAGGAAGGAACAGACCGAATGCCAGGCGACATGGGGAGTATCAGGTATTCGTTGCGGGAGCCATTTGAAAGGGCGGTCGAGTCCGTCTACAAGTCACTGGCACGCCGCGGAGTACGAGTGGCGGGACAGTTGGACGTGTCCAGGAGGGTCGAACGGTCTCTGGGAATCGATCTGCCACCTTGCAGAATCGTCTTCGTTCTGCCGGATCCCACTGCACTCAGTGCAGCCGGCATCCATCCCTGGGCCGCGATCTTCCTGCCGCTTCACATCGTTATTTCGGGCACTGACGCCCACACGGAGATTCAGGTGCAGAACAGAGTCCACGCCGGTCCCAGTAGCGAGGTGCCGGCGCTCGCCGGGCCGATTATGGAAACGCAGGCCAAGATCTGGGAGGCCATCGAGGCAATCGCGATGCGCCCGAGCCTGGTATGAAGGCCGCTTCGACTCGACCTTCCACAAGGATCCTGCATGATCATGCCAAGGCCACCGTCCTCCAAATCGACATCGGCCACTACGCGCACTGAAACTCGTGGGCGGCTTCGCTTTGTTGATAGTCGGAGGTGTGCTCGCGATCCCGGGAGTTCCTGGCCCGGGGATCCCGGTTATCCTGCTCGGACTGTTGCTCTTGAGCGACCACTTCGCGTGGGCCAGGCGAGCGATAGTTTGGGTGAAGGAGAGAACCGCCCGGTTCCGGCGAGCTGGGAACGAGGGAGCTTGTAGCCGATAGGAACGGCCGGTGAAGTGCCTGAATAAAAGGGAACGAGAAATGGCGGCGCTCATGAGCATCGTGACCATCGGCAACACTCGCGTCATTCCCGAGCCTTTCGGAAAGTCTGTCCCGTTGATTCGACGGCTGCTCTCGGACGGTGGCCTCAGCATCGTTGACGAGTTCAACTTGTCTAGCGAGCCGTACTTCCAGCTCGGAGTCGCCACGCGTTCCTGCACCGTCCTGCTGGTGGATACTCCGGCGCTGCTATTTGAATGTATCGCGCTCGACCGCGGAGCGGCTGTGTTCCTTCCCGTTCACATTGTGGTCAGTGGAGATCGCGATACGACTTATGTTCATTGGGCAAATCCGGTGATGAGTTCCGGCCTGAGGCCGCCGATGCCGGCCAAGGTTCCTCTGGAGAACCTGTGTGCCCGCATTACCCAGGCGCTATCCAAACTCCAGCAGGCTTCCGAAGGTCCGCACGGGTAATCGCACCAAATGATGGGAAGCAGCATCTTCCTGATCGGGAGGATCAAATGTTCAACAGTCTGGATGACGACATGAAGCGCGACGACGAGGCTACATCGACGCCGCGAGAGCGCTGGCTGCTTTATGCAGTGGTGCTCATGGTTTCGATCGTGCTGTTTGGCGGGCTGTATACCGGTATTCGGTTTCTCGAATAACCGCGCCCAGACAGTGGCATGGTGGACTGAGAGAAGAGGAGTGTGACGTGGAACTGAGAGAACTGGAAGAACATATCCGAGTGCTAGCTACCTTGGAAGAGGCCGATTCGCCCCTGATCAGCTGCTACCTCGACGCGAGCGGTGGACCGTCCGGCTATCGGGACGAGCTGAGCTCTCGAATTCGCCTTCTGAGAGGATCTCTTTCCGTTCGATCTGCGGAGGAATTTGATGAAGCAGCGAGTAGAATCGAGGCGTTTCTCGAAGGGGCCATCTCACCGCGCACACGCGGGTTGGCCGTCTTTTCCCGCGGGGGAGAAACACCTTTCTGGCTACCGCTGCAATTCGAGGTTCCTCTCCCCAACTGGATCGCCCTCGGCTCAACACCGAATATCTACCACTTGGTCGAGCTTAAAGACAACTATGACCGTTATGTCATTCTGTTGACGACCGAAAGGAGCGCCAGGATTTTCAGCGTGAACCTGGGTTCCGTAACGGCGCAATTGTGGCGTTCGCGCCCGGAGCTGCGCCGCCGGGTGGGGCATGAATGGACCAAGGAGCACTTCCAGGACCACCGGCGTGAGAGGACGAAGCAGTTCCTTCACGACCAGATCCGGAGCCTGGATCGCCTGATGTCCGCGAGCGGGTACGCCCACCTGATTCTCGCGGGCACCCCCCGGATGATTTCAGCCGTCCGACGACTCCTGCCGAAGAGACTCGAGGAAAGACTTGTCGACTTCGTTCCCGCCGGACCGGCCGATGACGTTGCGGACATCGTTGCCTCCACCCTGCAGGCGTTCCTCGAACACGAAGAGATGGAATCGCAAGCTTTGGCGGAAAAGCTCATCACCCAGATCCACACGCACGGATTGGCCGTGGCAGGGACTCGAGCCAGCATGGAGGCCCTCAGGACTGGACAGGCGGACTTTCTTGTAGTGGTCAAGAGCAGTGATCCGGGGCAGGGTTGGGAGTGCCGCGGCTGTGGGAACATTGAGCTCCTTATGCCTCCGCCGGACACTTGTCCCAGGTGTCGAACCGGCCGGCCTCGAGAGTTTGACATCCGAGGGGAACTGGTGCGGCTCGCGGAGCAACAGCAGGTTGGGATTGAAGTGGTCGAGCATAACGACGTCCTCATGAATCTGGGTGGTGTGGGCTGTCTGTTGCGGTATCTCGCTCCTGGAACCGGGCGTGGCCCGGATGGGCAATCGCAGCCCGAAGATGGGAAGAGTAATGGATCGCTGCTGTCGCTTTCGGGATCTATGTCGAAAATCTCATCATTCTGAGGATATTAAGAACTGTTAATCTGTATACGAAGTGACCCGAGCGCATCGCCCGTCGGATGGG
Source organism: Bryobacterales bacterium (assembly GCA_963778675.1). Lineage (GTDB taxonomy): Bacteria > Acidobacteriota > Terriglobia > Bryobacterales > Bryobacteraceae > CAWCDJ01. The sequence continues at coordinate 16,589 of CAVZVI010000009.1, read as the reverse complement.
TGGCTACTTGCAGGGAGGACCTTCATGAAGAGGCCGTTTGGACCGTCAATCACTGGGCCCATCAGTGCCAACTATCTGTCCGTCAGCCCCGTTGAGGAGGATCACACGGCGCTCGAACGCATCCTGAACGATGCCGCGCGGGTGACTCCTCTGGAGACTCCGTGGCAACTGTCCCGGGCCCAAACGCTTGCATCGGCGCTGAGCATACTCAGGCGGGTCGAACACGCTGTTGTCATGTGCGAGCGTGATCTCGAGTGCGGCAATTGGAGGGACCTTCTCGGAGGCCTGCAGCAATTCACAAATCCACCATCCCTGATCGTCACGAGCCGGCTCGCGGATGAGTACCTTTGGGCGGAGGCGCTCAATCTGGGTGCCTACGATGTTCTTGCCAAGCCGTTCTGTCCGGCCGAGGCCGTCAGGGTGGTCAACCTGGCTTGCCTACGCTGGCAGCGGGAGCGACGCCAGGTCGGCCCGCGCCTGGTGGCGGGAACCGCCAAAGTCAAATCGGCGAGCATCCAGTGAGCGTCGAGAGATCCGGAATGAAGAAGCGAATCCTGGTCGTTGACGATGTTGCAGAGGTCCGCGAAATGGTCTCTCAGATTTTGCGTCAACAGGGCTTATCCCTTGTTGCGAAAACGCTTCAGCCCGCTTGCCCTCGCCGAAGGAGTCAAGCGCGCGCTGCAGGAGATTGGGCGCTGAACAGTTCCAAAAAAGGGTGAAAGGGCCCCTCGCCAGAGGCCGTCCGGCACACATTGGCCGGCAGTCATTCGTCGCATGACCGCTGTCGACCCGTTTGGTTTGGCTGTCTGAGATTTGGCTCTGCCGCATTACTGACACCGGCCGACATTCGTCCGCCCCGCTGATCAGGAGATGCTCTCCTGCCGCAGTGAAGGCAACGCTCACGATCGGCTCGCGTTGCAAGATGGCAATAAGGACAATAGATGGTTTTCAGGTCCGAGCCTGGTGTCTTGGGCATCATAGTTCCATCTCCCGCGGGGAACCCCGATCTTCTCAACAGAGTCGTGTTTAGCACGTGCGTCTCCATTTCCGACGGGTGGGGTGTCCCGAAGGCGCAGCCTTCGACACAGCTAACCGGAAGAAGCCTGGCGGGCTGCATTACTGATTGAAGCGGGCCGATTCGTGGCCGCCGGATTGCGTTGGCGAGTGGCATGAACTGCCCACTCTGCAACGTTGCGTTGAAGGTCGCCGGGCACCGCGGCGTCGACGTGAACTATTGCCAGCTATGTGGCGGAACCTGGTTAGACCGGCGGGGGTTCGAAAACCTCGCACAGAGCCCCTGCGCCGCCCCGCAGGCCCGTCGGCCGATGCTGCGCGCGGCCCTTTTCGCCGGATTGGTGCTGGCCGCCTGCCTGCTCGGCGGGTAAGAGACGGCCCTGAAAACACAGATCCGGTAGTTGGCTGGTGCCCCCGGTCCAGAATGGTACCCGTCGAAGCAGAATCTCGAGAGCCTTGCCGATCTGGATACAGGCAAGCGCTTCGCCTGGAGCCCGGAGGCGAGCGCGCTGCGGGAACCGTCGATCCCGCCGTCTTGAAGGTCTTGGAGTGGCTGCTTGGAACGCCACGGGGAGCTGCACAGAGCGTATTGCGGGCGTGGAATGAGTTGGTGACCGTTTTGGTACACCGCCCGACCTGCGATCAGCCGAAGCGTCCTGTCCGCATTGGCGAAAGACGTGCAGCTGACCTTGGAGGACGTAAATGTAAACGCTGTGGTACTTCAGCCGGAGGAGCCGGCGGGAACTGGGGAGGTACCTTATGAACTTCTGTATCCGCATGTCACTCATCGCGGCCTTATGGGCTGTTCCGGCGACATCCTTGGTCGCCCAGTCCAAGGACAAGCGGAACGACCCCGAGCAGATAGGCAACCGTGATGTCGGCAAGGGCGTCAACTTCTATTCGCTGGAGCGGGAAATCGCTCTCGGGAAGCAGTTGGCCCAGGAGATCGAGCGTCAGGCCAAGCTGATCGATAGTCCGGCGCCTGCCGAGTATGTGAATCGGATCGCCCAAAACCTTGCCCGGAATTCCGACATTAAGGTTCCGGTCACCGCCAGGCTGATCGACAGCAACGAAGTCAACGCCTTCGCGCTCCCTGGAGGATTCCTGTTCGTCAACTCGGGACTTATCTTAAAGGCAGAAACCGAGGCCGAGTTGTGCGGAGTCATGTCTCACGAGATTGCACACGTAGCCGCACGGCACGGCACGCGCCAAGCCTCGCGGGGGCAAATGATCAACCTCGCCAGTCTGCCCCTGATTTTCCTCGGCGGCTGGCCGGGCTTTGCGGTCAGGCAGGGCGCGAGTCTGGCGGTACCCCTCGCATTTCTCAAGTTTTCGCGTGCCTTTGAACGAGAAGCGGATCTCCTGGGGCTCCAGTATACCTATAAGGCCGGCTATGATCCCACTGCCTTCATCGACTTTTTTGAACGAATGGAAGCTATGGAAAAGAGGAAGCCCGGCTCCGTTTCGGAGTTGTTTCGCTCTCACCCGAACATGGCGACTCGAATTCAATTCACCCAGAAGAATATCCAGCAACTGCTCGCCATTCAGACGCAGTATGTGATCACCACGTCGGAGTTTCAAGACATCAAACGGCACTTAGCGCTCATGGCGAATGCCCGAAGGAGCACGCCAGAGCAGTCCGGCCCCACTCTGCGGCGGCCGGCCGGCACTACCAAGTCGCAAACGGATGGTAGCGAGACCACGAAACGGGATCAGGAGGAACGTCCTACCTTGAAACGGCGTATTCCCTGAGTCGCCCGGGGGCTGTGCGGCTCTCGGCGCCGGTTATGGAAGGTCACATGCAGTGCAGAGAACGACCAATAGCCATAGGAGATCGAGCGATGAAACTTAAGACGATATTTCTACTTTTGCCGGCTGCGCTCTTCGTTTTGACAGCACCGGCGATGGCTGACAAGAGCTATCACGTGACGATGACTCAGGCCGTAACGGCCGCCTCCGTCCAACTTCGACCCGGCGATTACAACCTCGTCCTGGATAATTCCAAAGTCCGTTTCCAAGAGGTGCAGACGGGGAAGGAATTCGAAGTGAACGCCACTATCGACGACAGCGCGGATAAGAAATTTGAAAATACCACGATCCATTCCCAGCGGGTGGAGGGCGCAACGCTCATCACCGAGATCCGGCTGGGCGGAACAAAAACCAGAGTCGTGTTTCGCTGACCGGAATCGATCGGGGGTGCCCTTTACGTTCCAAGACCGGATGCGGTATGCCAAACTCCGCATCCGGTTTCCTATGCGCCGAAGCGCTGCTCCTGTTGATGCGGACTGCCGGTTCTCCCAACATCTAATGCGGGTCCGGCACTGAACAGCCCATTGCGCCTGCTGCGGCTTGCGCTTACGCCGTGCCCCCACGGAGAGCGTGCCAGCGGAACAGGAAGAAGTGGTGACCGCAAAGAGTGCACCGGCAGGGTTGAAGGAGCCATTGCAGCGCGGTCTCGATTGCATTTCGGGTGCCTACGCCTCTAAAGTCCACGGACCTGCAATGTGGACAGCATGTGGAGAACAGCCCTACAGGAGCGCGGATCATGGCGCTGTCTCACCATTCACCACACGCGTTGCGGCAGGTTGAGCGTGATTTGGGGAAGGTGTCGAATACAGTGCGCGGGGGTCGTTTCTCCGGCTGGCCACGGCGCGGCTCGCCTCGCGCGCAGCGGCCAGTTGTTCCAGCGTCCTTAGGTCGGGCTCCGACAGTTTCACCCGCTCTCTCGCACGCGCGACCTGACGCTTGTGTCGTTTCAGCAGCCTTTTGTTCATCCGTATCCTATTCGCCTGGCTCTTCCACAACCTCGCTGATCATAGCCTCAGTGGTCAGCATCAGCGACGCGATGGAAGCCGCATTCTGCAGAGCCGTCCGAGTCACTTTGGTCGGATCAATCACGCCGGCCTTTACCAGGTCTTCGTACTCTTCCGTGGAAGCGTTGAAGCCGAAGTTAGGATCCCGGTGGTTCTTGATCTTCTCGGCGACGACGGCCCCTTCGGTACCGCAGTTCAACACGATCTGCCGAACCGGCTCCTCGCACGCGCGACGCACGATGGTCACGCCGAACTGCTCGTCGCCCTCTAGCTTGAGAGTTTGCAGGGCAACCGAAGCTCGCAGCAATGCAACGCCCCCGCCCGGTACGATGCCTTCCTCGACCGCTGCGCGAGTGGCATGGAGAGCATCTTCCACGCGTGCCTTCTTCTCTTTCATTTCGGTTTCGGTTGCGGCGCCGACTTTGATGATCGCCACGCCGCCTGCGAGCTTCGCCAGCCGCTCCTGCAGTTTCTCGCGGTCGTAGTCCGAGGTGGTCTCTTCGATCTGGGCCCGGAGCTGCTTGATTCGTCCCTCGATATCTTTTTGCGGCCCGGCTCCGTCGATGATGGTGGTCGTGTCCTTGTCCACCGTGACGCGCTTGGCGCGGCCGAGATCCTCCAGCCTGACGCCCTCCAGTTTGATGCCGGTCTCTTCCATGATCGCCTTGCCGCCAGTCAGGATCGAGATATCTTCCAGCATTGCCTTGCGCCGGTCGCCAAAGCCCGGGGCCTTCACGGCGCAGGCGCTGAGCGTACCGCGCAGTTTGTTGACTACGAGCGTGGCCAGGGCTTCGCCTTCCACGTCTTCGGAAATCACCAGCAGCGGCTTACCCGCGCGCGCTATCTGCTCGAGGATCGGCAGCAGGTCCTTCATGCTGCTGATCTTCTTGTCGTGAATAAGGACGTAGGGATCCTCGAAGACGCACTCCATGCGTTCGGCGTCGCTGACGAAATAGGGTGAGAGGTAGCCGCGATCGAATTGCATGCCATCCACCGTCTGCAATTCGGTGGTCATTGTCTTGGATTCCTCGACCGTGATCACGCCATCCTTGCCCACTTTCTTCATGGCCTCCGCAATGATATTGCCGATGGTGGAGTCGCTGTTGGCTGAAATCGTTCCAACCTGGGCGATCATGTCGCCGGAGACGGGCTTGGAGAGCTTTTTGACTTCCTCGACGGCAACTTCCACGGCCTTATCGATGCCGCGCTTGATGGCCATCGGATTCGCTCCGGCGGCCACCGCTTTGACGCCCTCGCGGTAGATTGCCTGGGCCAGGATGGTGGCGGTGGTCGTTCCGTCGCCCGCAACGTCGGACGTCTTCGACGCCACTTCCCGGACCATTTGCGCGCCCATGTTCTCGAGTGGATCCTTCAGTTCGATCTCTTTGGCGACCGTGACACCGTCCTTGGTGATCGTCGGTCCACCGTACTTCTTTTCGAGAACCACATTACGCCCACGGGGGCCAAGGGTCACCTTGACTGCGTCGGCGAGTTGATTGACGCCGCGCAGGATTGCCTGACGGGAGTGGTCGCTATAAATTATCTGTTTTGCCATCGATGTTGTCCTCGTGATTCGGATGTCAATTAGCTGGCTTTCGAAAGTTTCTGAGGGGCGGCTTCCAAAACTCCGAGCACATCATCCTCGCGCATGATGATGTACTCAATGCCGTCCAGAGTGATTTCGTTGCCGGAATACTTGCCGAACAGGATGTGGTCGCCGGCCTTGACGTCGAGGGCGACCATTTGGCCGTCGTCGAGCCGCTTACCCTTCCCGACGGCCTTCACTTCCCCCTCCTGGGGCTTCTCTTTGGCGGAATCGGGAATGACAATTCCGTTGCGAGTAGTCTCCTGCTCCTCGATTCGCTTCACCACGATGCGGTCGTATAACGGTCGAATATTCATGACGCTGCCTCCATTTGCAGTAGGACTTAGCACTAACTGGTCTCCGCGGAATGGGCGAGCCATGCCACAGGGTGGCTGCGAATGCTGCCATCGCGCTCAGCGATGTCCGCCCAGTTGGCGTCCTCCCTCAGCCGGAGAAAGACACCCGGGGTGCCCTGGTATGTGCCCTCCGCCAGACGCACCTCGTCGCCTTCGCGGAATACGGAACTAACGGGTCTGACTGTGTTCACGTTCGTATACCTCCATCATGCGGTGCCTCTCCCACTTGCCCCATCCTATGGCCGGAACCTCGGCTTGTTGACCAGCCTCGCCTTTTCAAGCACCGTTCTCGCCGCATCTGCTTCACTCGCTATACGGGCGGCCTCCCTTTGCGGGGCTTCCTGGTCGTCGATCTTCTTGGCTTCCAGATTGGCGACGCCGGCCTGTGCTGCGAGCGTTTTCTGGGTGCCGACCAACCTGTAACCCGGCCCGTACGAGGAACGAATCAGTTCGAAACAGTTCTGTGAATCCTGCCATCGTGCGACCAGCTCTTCCGAGTCCCCGTAGGGCCCTTCCGTAGCCTTGGAGGGAGGGTTGAGCTCGGCGGCAATCCCAAAGCTTGCCGAGATTGCCTCAATGAAGTCACCGGCTGTCATTCCCTCAGTTTCGTAGCGGTCATAGTTGACTTCGATCTGAAAGAGCTTTCCCTCGTAGAAACTGAAGACCACGCTTTGTGCCGCCTCGGCTTGGGAAGACGGTCCGAGCGGCTGCGGCCGCCACTCCAGCTCTTGAATAAGAGCCGGGCGGCTATGGATCGTGTCCGCTCGAGATGGGCTCGCACTCACCTGTCTGGCGACGGTCGGCAGGTCGCTCCCGAACTTGAAATCACGGTACTTGGAAAGATCTCCCGCCAACGCGCCTGCCGATGTCATTCCCACTACAAGGAACGACAGGAGAGCAGCGCTCGGTACGGCCGCTCGAAGCCTAGTCATGGTGTGCCATCCTCCCTTTTTCCCAGATGAGTGACGCGGCGAACGGGACGGCGCTTGCCGCCGTGACAGCACGCTGCCAGTCGCCTGAAAATTCGAAAACGGGCACCAGCGGATTGTAGAGGATTACGAGCGCTCCGCACACGGCGGCGAAGGCAAAATGTCTCGCATGAAGGGCCTGAAACATCACACCGGCCGCACCCGCAGCGACAACGAACCTGACCACAACCTGGTAGGGCGCAAGGTGGGACCAGAGCCCCGCTGCGACAAGCAGCCCCGCCATGGAAACCCACTTCGCGGTCCTCACCAGCGCGTCGTTCACCCGCCGGTCTCGCGCCCGCCCTTTCGCTACCCATGCTTGCCATACCGCCTCGTCAAGCGCCTTCGCCGCCGGCGGCTCCCAACCGTGTTGTGACTCCTGGAATCCAACTAACGTAGCCATGTCTTGTCCTTCTTCCTCAGCCCGCTCCAATCCATCCCACTCCTGCTAACGCACGAATTGGACCAGTGTTAACCGATTCGTTAAAAGGCGAGTGCCGGACCCGATTCGAAAGGAGTGAAGTGTCCGCGGGTAACGACATATGGTCAATTGACCGCGGGCGGTCACGGCTTTCGCGCAACGGAACCTACGGCCTGTCAGCGTCCTTTCGATGTTTCGACTATGTCCTGCAGGGCACGTGACCACTCGTCTACTTGCCTCTCGGCTTCTTCTTTCGCAATTCCGTATCGCTCCTGAACGCGCGCGGTCAGGTGCTCCTTCTTGCCGGTGATGGTTCGCCAATCATCGTCGGTGAGTTTGCTCCAGTGCGCGCGCGCCGAACCTGCAAACTCCTTCCATTTAGCTTCGAGTTGATCCCAAGTCATATTCGTCTTCTCCTTCCTGTTGATCTGCGGCTTTTCCTTCGGTCGCACCTCTACTTACTGCACGCGCCCGGCCAATCGCTTCCGGAACGGGCCTCGCGGTCCGAAGGGTTAGTTAGGTTGTTTGAGGGAGGTTAGAGATCCTTGCGAGAAATCCCGAGCTTCCGCATCATGGCGTTTAGGGTCGTCCGCGGCATCCCGAGACGAGTGGCGGCCTGGCTGATCACGCCACCCGACTCCCGCAGCACGCGGAGGATATGCTCTCTTTCCACTTGTTCCAGCGTGCTGTTGCCGGCAGGTTCCAGGGAATCGGGCCGTATTTCGGCCAGGGGAGCGCGGAGATTGGGCCCCCGGGAGAGGATAACCGCCCTTTCGATGAAGTTCTCCAGCTCTCGTACGTTGCCCGGCCAATGCCAGCTCACCAAGGCGCGCATGGTCTCCGACGGGATCTTGTCTATCTGCCGGCCCATTTTCGCGGCGTACTTCCTGGTGAAGTGCCGGGCAAGGATCGGTATGTCCTCGGGGTGATCGCGCAATGGAGGCGTCGTGATCGGGAAAACCTTCAGCCGGTAGTAGAGATCGCTTCGAAAGAGCTTATCCCCCATCATCTGGGCAAGATTCCGGTTGGTCGCCGCCACAAGCCGGACATCGATCGGGATGGTCTTGGTGCCGCCCAACCTCTCGAAGGCCTTCTCCTGCAGCGCCCGGAGCAATTTCGGCTGCAGGTCCAACGGGATATCTCCCACTTCATCCAAAAACAGAGTTCCCCGGTGAGCCATCTCGAAACGGCCGATCTTCTGCGACAGGGCGCCGGTAAAGGCCCCTCGCTCGTAGCCGAACAACTCGCTTTCGAGAAGGCCGGTCGGAATGGCGGCACAGTTCAACGTGACGAAGGGCAGGTTTCTGCGAGGGCTCATCCGGTGGATGGCGCGCGCTACCAACTCCTTGCCGGTGCCGGTTTCGCCCAGGATCAATACGTTCGCATCGGTCGGCGCAACCACTTCAACCTGACGCTGAACCCGCCGCAGGGCCGCGCTGCTGCCTACGATCTCCCCGAACTCGTCCTTCGGTTCGACCTCTTCGTCCTCAATGCTCTCCAGCCGGTCGCGTTCCCGAAGGTCCTGCACAAACGTAATCCATCGGAAGGGAGAGAGCTTCAAGACCGCCGTGGCAACCAGAACAGGCACACGGGTCCCGTCCTTGCGAATCAACTCCTTTTCAAAAGGCGTGCAGGCACCGAACTTCAGACCCTCTTCATGCGCCAGTTCATCCAGCGGGGCGTATTCGGGCGGCGTCAGTTCGGGCCAGTGTAGCCGGCCGGCCGCCAGATCTTCGCGGCTGTAGCCGACCAGTTCCAGAAAGGCATCGTTCACCTCAGGAACACGGTCAAACTCACCGGAAACGACGCCGGCAATCGTGGTTTGCGAGGGGACTGGACGGATGCGGGTTCGACTGCGCCGCAATTTCTCGTCCCTCTCGTGACGGTCGCTAAAGTCCCGGACGACCCTCGCGAACCCACGCAATTCTCCGTCTTCATCCCTGAGGGCCATCGTAATGGCATTCGCCCAGAATCGCGATCCGTCTTTCCTTGCGTGCCAGCCTTCATACCCGAAATGGCCTTCCGCAGCGGAACGGCTCAACTCCCGCTGCGGAGTCGCACCGGGATTCTCCTCGCCTGGATAGAGAAGAGATACGTGTTTGCCAACGGCCTCGTCTCTTTCGTAGCCATAAATGCGCTCGGCTCCCGAGTACCAACTGGCGATACATCCGTCCGGGTCCAACAGGAACAGCGCGTAGTCCTGAATCCAGGACGGGATCGGATCGCTGGCGGCCCCGGCAAGACTCTCCGTTTGGGCGGAGGTTGTCTTGTCGCGCAGGACCAGGAGGTGCCGCACGGGCAACACGCTGCCTTTGGCAGTGTACTCGACGTCCCACAGGGTTCCATCGGGGCCGGCCAGCCGGAGCGTACCCTCCTGCTTACCTTGTCCCAAAAAGGCCCGCCAAAGCTCTGAGATCTGAGGCCTGAAGCCGGGATCAGCAAAATCATCCATCTTCTGGCCGATGATCTCGTCCTGGGAAAGCCCCAGCAGTTTGCCGGCCCCAGCGCTGGCGTACCGGTAATTGCGCTCGTCGTCGGTAATGAGAATGGGGACAGAAGGGTGATACACGATTGCCCGAAACAGGGACTCGAGCTCTCGCGGGCCGTTTTCCAGGAGCCAGGCAGTCGCGTGTGCCGGTGAGACTTCAGATGCCAACGCTTCTCCTTCGCCTCGTCCAGGCGCGCCGGCCCCGGGAACACGTCTACGTTGGCCCTGACTACAGGCGGTCGACGCCGGACGGGCCGCTGGCTACATGCTACCACTTGGGCGACTGGGAGCGGACGATCTTGACCATATTCGGTCGGTGACGAAAGCGATGGCCGTTACATTCCACAGGCTTGCGGTGTGTCAAAGGCCGGAGAAGAGCATGTTCTTTTGGATTTGACGAGGGTGTGCGGAAACGCTCACGTAGGGAATCCCCAGGAACGAGTGCGTCGCCACGGCGTCGATTTCAAGGCAATTGCACCTCAGCTGTCTCACATTCGCGATCACGCGCTTCAACGCTGCCTGTATCATTTTCGGCCGGTCAAAGCCGAAGGCCCTCCTCCGGATCGCGCTGGCCATGTAAAAGAACGTCCATCCCGTGTTCGAGAGTTCACTTTCGAGTTCGTGAGGAGTGAGATTGTGGGTGACCGACATCCAGGCATCTGGAAGTGAGTCGTCTTGGATCTGAAAACATCGTGGGCGCAGCGCGTCCTTCTCTATCAGAACGCTTCCCGGGGTGAGCATCGTATTCCTCTTTTCTCGTTGCCTGAGGGGGAAGGTGCCGGCCCCGAGAGGGAGGACACAGACAGCCGGCCCCGGAAGTCGTTCACCTGGCAGCGACCGCCGTGCCGATCTCCGTTTCAACCACCTCCCGGAGATCCGACCTCCCTCCTTAGAGCACGAGTCCCCCCAACCCCATCTCTTGTTGAAACAATTCGCCGGGAGGCGGGCTGCAAATCAGGACGGGAAGGAATGGGTTGTCGAACGACTGACCGCTTGTCGTCAGTCGACCATGGGCGGTCACTTCGGCCGGGGGCCGCCCACCCGGGGGAGGCTAATGTTGGGCCAGGTGCTTAGTTTCGGATGGGGGCCCTGTAAGCTTCGTGAGGCGCGACCGGCGCGGGCATGCACGGCCTGAACAGCGATTCGGCTCCGACGGACCCCGAAATGCCTGTCTGTTTGAAAAGCGCGCGGTACGGGGGGCTCGGATAGGTAGAAGGGAGGTAGCAGCATGCGACAGAGAGTAATCCCGCTGTTGGCGCCTGAGACGAAGCGCCGTCAGAACGGGGACAGTTGCTACGAGACCCGGGCTCGCGGGCTGAGCGTGCTCCATTCACCGCTATTGAACAAGGGGACGGCCTTCACGGAAGAAGAGCGAAAAGCGCTGGGCCTTACAGGTCTGCTCCCGCCGGACATCAGCACGCTGGCGACCCAGGTGAAGCGCGCCTACATCCAGTATGAGCGGCTGACGGATGCGTTGAGCAAGAACATCTACCTGACCGCCCTGCACGATCGCAACGAGGTGCTGTTTTACCGGCTGTTTTCGGAGCACCTGCGCGAAATGATCCCGATCGTCAATGATCTGACCGTGGGCATGGCGATGGAGCAGTATCACCACGAGTGCCGCCGTCCGCGGGGCGTGTACCTCTCGATCGATCATGCGGAAACGATCGAGGAAGCGTTTGCCAGCCTCGGCGCCGGCTCCGGCGATATCGACCTGATCCTCGCGACCGACGCCGAACAAATCCTGGGAATCGGCGATTGGGGGGTGGGCGGCATTGAGGTGTCGATCGGTAAACTGGCGATCTATACGGCGGCGGGAGGCATTGACCCGACCCGCGTGATTCCGGTGATGCTCGATGTCGGCACCAACCGGGAAGATCTGCTGGACGATCCCACTTACATAGGGAACCGGCACACCCGGATACGCGGAGAGCGGTACGACGCCTTCATCGAGGCATACGTCGACGCCGTGACCAAGCTGTTTCCGAACGCTCTGCTGCAGTGGGAGGATTTCGCTCCCGGCAACGGCCGGCGCATCCTCGAGAAGTACCGCGACCGGATCTGTACCTTCAACGACGACATGCAGGGCACCGGTGCAATCACGCTGGCGGCGGCGATCTCCGCCGTGCGCGTCTGCGGGACGCCGCTCCGCAACCAGCGCGTAGTGATCTTCGGATCCGGTACGGCAGGAATTGGAATCGCCGACCAGATTCGCGATGCGATGGTACGCGAGGGGCTCTCGGAACCGGATGCTACCGGGCGCTTCTGGTGCGTCGACCGGTTGGGTCTGCTCACGACCGATATGGCCGGTCAACTGCCAGATTACCAGGCAACGTACGCCCGGCCGGCCGCCGAAAGCAAGGGCGGCAAGCACGACGGGAATGGAATGGGAGCAAGCCTGGCCGAGGTGGTGCGCCGGGTGAAACCGACCATGCTGATCGGCACCTCCACCGCGCCCGGCAGTTTTACCGAATCGATTGTTCGGGAAATGGCGGCACATACGGAGAGGCCGATTATCTTTGCGCTCTCCAATCCGCCGCCGCAGTCCGAGGCGAACCCGGCCGATCTGATTGCCTGGACCGACGGGCGGGCGCTGATCGCTACCGGAAGTCCGTTTGCGCCGGTCACTTTCAGGGGGGTGACCTACGTAGTCGCCCAGGTGAATAACGCCATGCTGTACCCGGGGCTGGGCCTGGGCGCTATCGTCTCGCGAGCCAGCAGGATCAGCGCCGGCATGTTCGCGGCGGCGGCGAATGCCGTTTCGAGCCTGGTGACTGTGCGGCAGCCCGGCGCATCGCTTCTTCCGCATATCGACGACCTGCGCAGCGTATCGGCCACCGTCGCGGTTGCTGTTGCCGAGGCCGCGGATGCCGAGGGCCTGGCCGGAGTCAAACTGGCCGACATCGAACAACAGGTGCAGGACGCGATGTGGCAGCCGGAGTATCGGCGCATCCGGGCATGCTGAGGGGTTCACGAATAGATAGCCACCGTCAGGGCTGAAAGGATTGGAAAATGCCTCATGAAAGAAGCTTCTAAAGTCCGGAAGATTGCCTTTGTCGGCGACCATTTGCCGCGCAAATGCGGTATCGCCACTTTCACGTCCGACCTGCTCGCCGCCGTCGCAATCGCATACCCCCAGAGCCAGTGCCTCGCGGTTTCGGTGAACGACATTCCAGGCGGCTACGAATACCCGGAGGTGGTTCGGTTCGAGATTGAGGAGCAGGACCTGTCGTCGTATCTGCGTGCCGCGGACTTCCTCAATATCGGCAACGTGGATATCGTTTGCCTACAGCATGAGTTCGGCATCTTCGGCGGGCCGGCCGGCGGTCACATCGTGGCACTGCTGCGCGAGTTGAGAATGCCTGTCGTGACCACGCTTCACACGGTTCTGCGCGAGCCGAGACCCGACCAGCGGCGCGTGATGGAAGGGTTGATTTCGCTCTCCACCCGGCTGGTGGTCATGGCCGAGCGCGGGCGGCAGATGTTGCGGCAGATATACCAGGCCCCGCCGGGCAAGATCGATCTCATCCCGCACGGCATTCCCGATGTAGGCTTCGTCGATCCGACGTATTTCAAGGATCAGTTCGGCGTGGAAGGACGAGTGGTGCTGCTCACGTTCGGCCTGCTCTCGCCGAATAAGGGCATCGAACATGTGCTCAACGCGCTGCCGCAGATTCTGGCGGAGTTCCCGGAGGTGGTCTATATCGTCCTGGGCGCCACCCATCCGAACGAATTGCGGGAGCACGGTGAAGCTTACCGGCTCAGCCTCGAGATCCTCGCAAAAAAGAACAAGATCGAGAAGAACGTCATTTTCTACAACCAGTTCGTGGACCTTGAGAACCTGAAAGAGTTCATCGGCGCAGCCGACCTTTACATCACACCTTACCTGAACGAAGCGCAGATCACCTCGGGAACGCTGGCTTACACTTTCGGCGCCGGCAAAGCGGTAGTGTCGACGCCGTACTGGCACGCCGCGGAACTGCTGGCGGAAGACCGCGGGATATTGGTGCCATTCGGCGACGCGCAGGCCATAGGACGCGAAGTGGTGGCCTTGCTGCGAGACGACACACGCCGGCATGCCATTCGCAAGAACGCTTACAGGATAGGCCGCGAGATGGTTTGGAGCAACGTGGCACAGCTATACATGCACTCCTTCGAGTGTTCCCGGCTGGAAGTGGCGGCGCTCTCGCGGAAATTCCTCGCCACCAAGACGCTCGACCAGAAGCCCCGGGAACTGCCGCAGATGAAGCTGGCACATCTTTCGCGGATGACCGATTCCACCGGAGTTTTCCAACACGCTATTTTCAGTGTTCCCAACTTTTCCGAAGGCTATTGCACCGACGATAACGCTCGCGCCTTCATCCTGGCGGTGCTGCTTGGGGAATTGGGCGAGGATCCGGAGCGCGTGCGGACACTGGCCACTACTTCCGCGGCCTTCCTCCATCACGCTTTCGATCTCAAAACGAAACGCTTCCACAACCACCTGAGTTTCGACCGGCGCTGGCTGGACGAACAGGGATCGGAAGACTGTCAGGGGAGAGCGCTCTGGGCGCTGGGTACAGGCGTGGGCCGTTCACCCTTCCGGAGCTTTCAGATGATGGCGGGACAACTCTTCGCGCTGGCTCTGCCCGCGCTGACGGGATTCACTTCGCCTCGGGCGTGGGCTTTCGGCCTGATCGGCATCCATGAGTATCTGCGCCGTTTGAGCGGCGACAGCCTGGTCAACCAAACCCGGGAGACGCTGACCTGCCGGCTCATGGATCTCTTCGAAGCGAGCGCGCATCCGGACTGGCAATGGTTTGAAGAGGAGCTCTCGTACGACAACGCGAAGCTCGCGCAAGCCTTGATTGTGAGCGGACAGGCAACCGGACAACAGGCGGTGCTTGACCGGGGTCTCGAAGCCCTGCGCTGGCTGACGGAATTGCAGATGTCCGAGAAGGGTCACTTTCGGCCCATCGGCAGCAATGGGTTCTACCGCCGCGGCGGCACGCGCGCCAATTTCGACCAGCAGCCCATCGAGGCGCAGGCCACGGTTTCGGCCTGTCTGGAAGCCTATCGCGCCACATCGGACTTCTGGTGGTATGAACATGCGCAGCGCGCCTTCGACTGGTTCATCGGCTGGAACGATCTCGGACTCGAACTCTACTCTCCCGAGACAGGCGGCTGCCGCGATGGGTTGCATGTAGATCGCGTCAACGGGAACCAGGGAGCGGAATCGACCCTGGCCTTCCTGCTCTCACTGGCGGAAATGCAGCTGGCGCAGAACATACTGACGAGTTTCAAGGAACCGATCGCCGTCGCGGAGTAGCCGCCAACACCCATATCCATGCACCTCAAACGCACGTCCACGATTCTCAACCCGACCAGTCCCGGGTTCTTCTCCGGCCTTTCACTCCCGGGGGTCCCGAGCGGGTCGCCAGGATCATCGCCCGGATCATGGCGCTTCCGGAAGACCGGGTCGGCCCGCTGCTGGACGAACGTCTGCGCCGAGTTCTCCGCGCGCACCAGCACATCCGCAGGCTCTTTCTGGAGCGCTTCGAACAGGTCCGCGAGTCGTTGGCGTCGGACGCGGAATTATCCGAACAAAGACGGCTCCTGATCGGCTCCTATTTCCTGGCCGAATACTCCTGGAATCCGCCGCCCTGTTCAATCCTTCCATCGTTCCGCATCCCGACCAGACCGGCCTGCCGGCCGGCGCCCTGCGGTTTATTCTCAGCTTGCGCGCCACCGGCGAAGGCCACATTTCCTCCATCACTTTCCGAACCGGCATCATCCATCCCGATCAGCGGATCGAGGTACTGCCCCCCACCGGCTTTCTCACCGAGCCGCGCCAGATCCCAAACCCCCTGTACGAGAAGGCGCTGTTCGGGCGGAAACTCTCGAACTGGGATTGACCGGCGAATTCACGCGCCGGGTCATGAACATACTCGGCGAGTCGTTCGCGCTGGAAGATCTTCGCGCCGGTCTCCAGGCGGAGCAGTTCCGCCTGCCGGATGGAATGGCGCAGGAGGACCAGGACGCGGCGCAGGGGATCTGGATGCTGGCCCGGTCCAACTACGAAGTCCAGTTCCAGCCGGAACAGCAGTTGTCCGAGCGGATCTTTTTCCGGCCACGCCTTCCCAACGCAACGGCATCGAGGACGCCCGCTTCGTTCGCTTCCGGAACGACGAGGCACCCACACCTACTACGCGACCTTCACCGCCTACGATGGCAGGGTCATCGTGCCGGAACTGGTGGAGACTTCCGACTTCCTCCATTTCCGGTTCATCACCCTGAATGGTCCGGCCGCCGAAAACAAAGGCATGGCCCTGTTCCCGCGGAAGATCGGCGGCCGCTATGCCATGCTCTCCCGCCAGGACAACGAGAACATCTACCTGATGTTTTCCGACAACGTCCACTTCTGGAATGAGCGCAGCTGCTCCTCAAGCCCGCCTTTCCCTGGGAACTGGTCCAGCTCGGAAACTGCGGGTCGCCGATCGAGACCGATGCCGGATGGCTGGTCCTCAGCCACGGCGTCGGCCCGATGCGACAGTACTCGATCGGCGCATTCCTGCTCGATCGCGACGATCCCGCCAAGGTGATTGGACGGCTCCGCGAACCCTTGCTCAAGCCGAACGAGACGGAGCGCGAAGGCTACGTGCCCAACGTCGTCTATACCTGCGGCGCCCTGGTCCACAACGGCGAACTGATCATTCCTTACGGGCTGGCCGATCACGCCACCGGTTTCGCAACCGTCCCGCTTGCCGAGGTACTGGCCGCCATGGAGATGAAGCCCTCCCAAGACAAGCCAACCCAGAGTGGCTATTCTGTCGCCCGTAGCCTGGCGGACTCCTCCCCGGCAATACGGCGCGTGGGAAACGGTGGCGAGCAACATCGCCGAAGGACTGGTCTCCCGTGGCTGGGATGTGACGTTGTTCGCCACCCGCGATTCCGTGACGCGCGCT
>CAVZVI010000008.1:0-535155 GCA_963778675.1 Bryobacterales bacterium | reverse complement strand
CGACGGTCCAAATTCATGGGGCGGCTGTGACACGTGCCGACGAATCCATGATCATGACTACGGTCAACGCGCCGCCGTACAGCTCCACTCTGTGCGCCGCCGCGTCTCCTTGAACACCGGGAGCCACCTCCAGATCCGCAAGCAGGCAGGGTGTGCCCAGACGGATGGCAGCGGCGCTCTCGATCCGGCTGAGCACCGATCCGCAGATCATGTTGGCCAGTTCGCACACCACGGCCGTCATCTGCTCCTCGTCTACTTCAGCCGCTTCACGGGCGAGAAAATCAGCGGCAATCGACCGCGCCGCTGCGCGCGTGACCCGAAGCGTGAGTTCGCCGGGCGGAGCGCCCGCAAACGTTACCCGGGCCGCAATCTCTGGCGCCGGAGGGCCATCCCCTGTACCGAAATCTTCCCCTGCCGAAAAGAAGAACATCTTCTCGAGCACTTCGTTCACAGAAGACACCAGGGTCTGCTGCAGCGTCGTCTCAGGCACAGGGCACCCCCAAGGTCCGCTCCAGTTCCGCGCGTAAGTCCTCCGGGAGAAACGGTTTGGTGACGTAACCCCGGGCCCCTAGCGCAAGCATCTGAGTGATCCGGTGCTGCGTGGCGTCCGTCGAGATCACCAACACCGGTATGTAGCTCAGCAGACCGTCGGCGGATAGCCGCCGCAGAAACTCCTCGCCATCTACTACCGGCATGTTGATGTCCGTCAGAATTGCGTCCACCCATTGTTCTTTCAGCACTTCCAGGGCTTCTCCTCCGTGCGATGCTTCAAAGCACTCCGACAGATCAAATCCGGAAAGCTCCATGATCCGGCGGACGAATGACCGCATCGCCGCCGAATCGTCCACAATCAAGACCCGGTACGCCATTGGGCTCCTCCTTTCGGCGGCATCGCACCTGGCATCGCGGCCGGCCCGGACGATGCGGCCTGCAATTCGCTCAGTGTCCCGCCTTCCTGCAGAGTAATGCGCCCGGACCCCACTACCAGCCGCACGGTTCGCGAATTATAGCCGCCGACCGCTTCGCCGCTCAAGAGTAATCCTGCTTTCCAGAGGATCTTTCGGGCGGCCAGGTAGTTCCGTTTCCCGATCTCGAATACCCGCTCCTGGTCCATCATCTGTGCGCCCCCTACAGCATGTACCCTTAAGTTGCGCTTGGCTGCCCCTTTCTCAAGCACTCGTCTCAAGAGCAGAGGGATGCCGGTATCGGCGAACATGAATGGGTTCGCGCGGGCGCGCTCCGGATCGATGCTCGAATCGGGCAGCATGAAATGCAGTAACCCTCCGACTTGGGTCTTGCTGTCGTACACGACGAGGCCGATGCAGGAACCCAACGCAAATGTCGTCAATACCTGTCCGGAAATGCAGGAGATCCGGCAGTCTGCCATGCCTACGACGATTTGCTCCACTTACCTCCCCTTTCCCGAGGCTCACTCCGCAGAAAAGTAGCGGCCCGGTTCGCGAGTTGCGGCGTCTTCAGACATCCAAGGCGCAGGACTGCACACCGGCGACATGCAGGTGGGGGCGCTCGCTGGGGGCCAAGCACAGCTTCACCAGCAGAGATTCGTCTCCCCAGGCAAACCGGACGACGATCCACTCGACGCTGCCTGCGCTTTTGGTACGGAAGTTCCTGCCGTAGACCACGGTGGGGATGCTGAGTCCGAGCTGGCCAAGATGTTGTTCAAGATCGGTCTTGACGCTGCCGATGATCATGTTGGTCAGCTCCGCCACGGCGTCGAGCACTTCCTCGTTGACGGACGTGCTATCGGTCATCAGCATCTGCGAGCAGATCCGGCAGGCCAACGCCGGAGAGCAGGTCACGCTGCCCGTGCCGGCCCAGGACCCCGCCAACCCGATAAACGATACGACGCCGTCACTTGGTTCCGGCATCGCCGCCTCGATCGACGCGCTCCCCTCTCCCAACTCCACCCCCAGCATGGTCGAGAACACGTTGGCGGCCGCATGGCGGATACATTGGATAATCAGTTCCTGCACATTCATATGGAAAGCGCCGGTTCGAGGATGCCTACCAGCTTCTCCTTGATTTGATCGGCGGTGAACGGCTTTCGCACGTATCCCGCGGCTCCAAGCTTAACGGCCTCCCCCACTTTGATCTCGCCGCCCTCGGTCGTAATCATCACGACCGGGACGTCCCGCCACCGGTCCGAAGCCTTCATCGCCGCGAGCAACTGCAGACCGTCCATCTTCGGCATGTTGATATCGGTGAGGACCAGTTGGACCCGGTGGGCGTTCAGAAGGTCCAACGCCTCCTGTCCGTCCCCTGCTTCATGTATCGTGCGTATCGCCATCCCGGTCTGCCGCAAAACCCTTTGCAGGATCTTTCGGATGGCTGCTGAATCGTCCACCACCAATACGTCGGATTCCATTGGGCTCCTTACATCCCTATTCATCGGAACAAGTCGCCGTTTCCATTAACCGGCCGGCCCGGAAATTTGGCGTATGCCCGGTTCCGCCAGGGCGCCTAAGGTTTGGGCGAATTATGCCGATAAGCTGCCAGGAGCCAGGATCGTGAGCCGTCAACTCTCGCAGCAGGAAATCGATGCGGTCTTTCAGAACATGCAGGACCGCAAACGCGACACCCCTGCCGTCCGGTTCGACTTCCGCCGCCCCGACCGCATTCCCAAATCCCAGGTTCGCGCCATCCATCTGCTGCACGACACGTTCGTGCGCAACCTGGTCTCCAGCCTGTCCGCCTATCTGCGCTCTTACCTGGCTGTCAATCTGGTGAGCGTCGAACAGCTCTCCTACGCGGAGTTTCTCGACGGACTGCCATCGCCCACCTGCATCGTGACACTCGGGCTAAGCCCCTACGACGGCAATGGCGTGCTCGAACTCAATCCGTCGCTGGTGTTTCCGATTCTGGAGATGCTGCTAGGGGGCACCGGCAAGTCTTCCACTGCGATTCAGCGCGACATCACCGAGATCGAACAAAAGCTCCTCGACGGGCTTTTTCGCATCATCCTGCACGACTTGCGGGAAGCCTGGAAATCCGTCACGGCAGTCGATTTCACGATCGAGTCCATGGAAACCGAGCCGCAACTGCTCCACCTGCTGGCGCCCAACGAAGCGGTCGTGGCTGTTGGAATCGAGGTGCGCATCGGCGAGAGCGTGGGCATGATGAACATCGCGATGCCTTCGATCGTGATCAAGATGATGCGCCAGAAGTTCGATCAGCAGTGGTCGGTGCGAAAAACGCAGGCCAGCGTTGCGGAGCAGGCACGTCTCTTGCGTCTCCTTCGCGAATCCACCTTCTCGCTCGAAGCGCGCCTGCAGGGCCCTACCCTGACCGTGAGAGATCTGCTGCGCCTGGAGGAAGGCCACCTGCTGATATTCGACTATCCGCTCGAACGGCCAATCGAACTGCTGGTCAATGGCGCCCCCAAGTACACGGCGCAGGTCGCCACAACCGGAAAAAAGAGGGCCTGCCTCATCGACCAGGTGCGGAAGAATCTGACTCAAGGGAGGATCAGGGAGGAAGGAGCAGGATCGGACCCGGCGGACGCTTCCGCGTAAAGGCTGCGTAGTCCGTCCAGAAAGGCGCGCCCGCGGCGCCGTCCGTTGTTCCGGTCGAGTTCCACCCGCTGCAGAAATGCCAGAACGCGCAGCACATCGCCGTCACGGGTTCGCGAAATCCCCAGCCGCTGATGTTCCGCCTGCCGGAATTCCGCGGCGCCCGCCTGCACCGCACGGTACAGGTTCGCCGCCATCGGGTTCGGCGGAACGCTCTCGTAATAGACGCCGCTTTCGAGAGTCCGGTGGGTGCGAATCAAACCCTCGAGCGCTTCCCGGGCGTCGAAATCGATCGTCCCCGGGTTATCGAATGCGGCTCCGGCCAGTGCACGCCCGACTGCCATCAGCAGATCCTCGTGCTCCACGAGAAACTCTTCGGAGACCTGGATGTCGCGGTTGGGCCAGTGCTCCGGTTCGGTATCCACGGGCCTGTCGTGCCGGCGGGCTTCCTGCAGGTATTCGCATTCGAACGGGCAATCCACCGTAACTTCGCGCTCCGTTCCACAGCAGATCGAGCAGATATCTCCCCGCACGCCGGGGCAGAAGCGCCTGGGGCGCCGCGTTTCGCAAATCGCGCAAGCCATTCCCTTTTAGTATAGAGGTTAGGGAAATAAGGGGCAGATGAGCCGATCGAATCTATTCATCAAAGTCGAAGTGGAACACGATTCCGACGAGCAGCCGCAGAGAATCGGAGAGGAGATTTGCCGCCAGCTCATGAAGCTGTACGGAGTCCGCGAAGCCGAAGTTTCCAGCGTCAATACGATGGAAGATTAGCCGTTCCGGCTGCCGCACCGATCATTTGCTGATACGTGCGGCGGAAGAACGCGTCGGTCATGCCCGCAATGTAGTCGCAGACCACCCGGTGCGCAGGGCCGGCGGCCTCCTGCTCCCGGTAGGCCTCGGGCAGCCGGTCCGGGCGGGCCAGGAAAAAGCGGAAAAGCTCTCCGATCATCGACATAGAGCGTTTCCGGTCGTCCCCCAGCGTGGGCGAATCGTACACGCGCTCGTGGAGGAACCGCTTCAAGGCGAGGCTGGTTTCGGCGGTCTCGGGAGTCATCGCCGCCAGGCGCCGTTCGCACCGGCGGACCTCTTCGGCGTCTACTACCCCCGCGCCGCGGGCAGCCGCCACCGTGCCTTCGATCAATCCCGAAACCAGTGCATCGATCAGTTGCCGCAAGCTCTCGTAGAACCGTTCCCGGCCGCTCGCGCCCGGAAACTGCGTCTCCGCCGTCTCGTAAATCGATCGGTATTGGGGCACGGAATCCGCCGCATCCTCAGCCGTCAGGATCCCGGCCGAAAAGGCATCGTCCAGGTCGGCCGTGTTGTATGCGATTTCGTCCGCCAGGTCGATCAACTGCGCCTCGAGCGGAGGACGCAACCCGGGCAGGTAGCCATCCAGTTCCGGCCTTTCGCCCGGCCCAAAGTCGTGGGAGTGCTTGACGATGCCCTCGCGCACCTCGAAGGTCAGGTTCAATCCCGGGAACCGCGCATATCGCTGCTCGAAGCTCTCCACAATCCGCAAGGCGTGCAGGTTGTGGTCGAACCGGTCTCCAAAGCGGTTCATCTGGCGGTCGAGCTCTTCCTCGCCGGCATGTGCGAATGGTGGATGCCCGATATCGTGCGCCAGCGCCAGTGCTTCCGTCAGATCTTCGTCCAACTGCAGAACGTTAGCCGCCGTGCGGGCAATTTGCGCCACCTCGATGGTATGGGTCAGCCGGTTGCGGAAGTGGTCGGAAAGTCCTGGAGCGAAGACTTGCGTCTTTGCCTCGAGCCGTCGAAACGCCCGTGAGTGAACGACGCGGTCGCGGTCCCGCTGGAAGGCGTTGCGATAGGGATGTTCCGGCTCCGGGTAGACCCGCCCCCGGCTGCGCTCCACCGGAAATCGCAGACGGCTCAGCATCAGTCTGCGGCTGCCTATTGGGGCGGCAGCTGGCCGTAGACTGAAAGGGCCACCTGTCCTACCGCGCCGGGCTGGCTGCGCAGCGGTTCGAGCAGCTTCCTGGCTTCCGCCGGCTTCTTAGTGGCCAGATAGCGCGCCAGCGCGATGGTCGCCTGGTCCTTGGAGACGAACAGGGTTGGATGGGCCATCAGGTCGCGCAGCACGCTCTCGCCCTGTGCCTCACGGCCGTCGGCGAAGTAAATCTGCGCCAGCGATAGTTTAGCCAGCGAGGAGTACCTCGCATCGCCCTTGTCGGACACTTCTTTGAAACTCTTCTCCGCCTCGGCGAGCTTGCCCTCGTCGGCCCGGATCGAACCCAGATAGTATTCGGCGACTTCGGCTTCCGCGCTGCCCGGGTAGGTGGCTTTCACTTGAGAAAAGGCCTGAATGGCAGCCTGGTCCTTGGAATCCTGCGTCGGAAAGTTCCGGTTCTGCCCCGGTTGCGGCGGCCCAACCGGCGATTCCTGAATGTCGATCGCCCGCGCCAGCGCATCTTCCCGAAGGGTGTGCTGATGGCGGGAGTACATCATCCAGCCAACCACCAGCGCGGCGACCAGGACGCCGATTCCGCCGTAACGAATGATCTCCTTCTGGTGCTCTTCGAAGAAGTTGACTGTGTGTTCGACTTCCAGGGCGAACTTGTCGGTCTTTAGCTCTTTACGGGTGATTCTTGCCACGAAAACCTCAGAGGTATTGGAATCTTTATCTTAGCACGGCAGCAGGGGTTCTGCGGCACCCGCGGCGCCTGATATGCTGTGATCCTATGTTCCTGAAGATCCTGGCGCATCCCGTCTTCCCGCGTCTCAATTTTCACATGCCGATGGTGGTGGATCTCACCCACCCCCTGGTCATGCTGCAGGGGGAAAACGGCTCGGGCAAATCCACTCTCCTCCACTCGATTCATTACGCCCTCAAAGGAGAACAGGTGGAGGGTTACATCTACCGTCTCGACCCTGGACAGGTCACCATCGGCCGCAGCTTCCTGTTCGACGCCGAGCAGCATAACCCACGCACCCAGCTCGACTTATTCAAGGATCAACCGGAAATGCTCGAATTCCTGCGAATCGCCAGCCACGGCCAGATCATGCTGTCTCTCTTCAGCGAAAGCTTCCCGAAGCTGCCCGACGGCACGATTCTTCTCCTCGACGAGCCGGAAATGGCCCTCTCCACTTCCAACCAGCGCCGGATCCTGAAAATGCTCAAAGAACTGGCCGATCAGAAGCAGTTCCGCATCATCTGCGCGACCCACTCCCCGGTGCTGATCGAGGCGCCGGAGACCTACGTGATCAACCTCGACCGTCATGTGAACCGCAACGTCGTCACCACCGACATGGGAGTGGAAGGAGCCAGCACCATCCAATGAGCTGCTGCCAGGAACTGGAACGTCTGATGGACCGCGGGCTGGTGCGCAACGCGCAGCCGTACCAGCTCTCCAACGGCACCATCATCACCGACATCGATACCGAGTACTTCCTCGTCTTCGGCGAGGAGCGCCACCAGTTTGCCGGCATGCACTACTGCCCCTTCTGCGGCCGGGTCCTCTCCCGCGGACTCTGGAACCTCGAGAAGAAGAAATAGCAGCCTGACGCAACTCAGGCGCCGACCAGTTCCCGCAGCCTTCGCCCGCAGATCATGCTGGCTTCGTGCTTATCGCCTCCCGGGCCGGGCCAATGCGTCTCCAGGCTGATCCACCCCCGGTACCCGTCCCGCTCGAGCGCCGCGATCTGCCCTTTCCAATCCACCGCGCACTCGCCCAGCGGACCCCAGGCGGCCTTGTGATCGGTCACGAAGCAATCCTTGGCGTGCACGTGCGCGATCCGGCCGGGCGGCAGTTTCCCGTACCCTTCGGGAAACGGATTCTCGCCCGCCACCAGCGCGTTGGCCGGGTCCCACACCACCTTCAGATTCGGATGGTCGAGGGCCGCCAGGAGCCGCGCGGTCTCCTCACCGGTTCCGATGTGGCAGGCATGCTCGTTCTCCACTCCGATGGTCACGCCGCGCTCCCGCGCCTGATCGGCGAGGGCCCCGAGCGACTCCACGATCCGGCCGAAGCATTCCTCGGGCCGCACGGTTCTCCAGTAAGAGAACACCCGGATGATTCGAGCCCCGGTCCGCGCCGCAATTTCGAACGCACGAGCCGCCAGCCGCGGCTGGTCGGCGAAGGTATGCGTAGACGCGAACAGATCCTGCTGGAAGCGCGCGTCGACCTCGGGCGCATCCGGCAGCACGCACTTCAGCAGGGGAGAGGCGATCGAAATGATTTCGAGGCCCCGGCCGCGCACGATCTCCATCGCGCGCTCCAGTTCCTCATCGGTCAGGTCAACGACATTCTTGCCGAATATCATCCGCAACTCGGCGCCGCTCATGCCGATCCCGGCCATGGAACGCGCGGCTGTCTCGATATCCGGAGAGAACTCGTCGGTGATTGCGGCAATGCGAAAGCGTTGGGCCATCGAGCCTCATTATAAAGGCCCGCGGCAGTGCGACAATAGCTCTCATGCCGCAGATCGCAGCCTCGGTGGAGGCCGTCCCGCATTCCCGCATCCGCGAACTGGCGGAGATCGCCATGTCCATGGACGGTGTGCTGCGCCTGTACTTCGGCGAATCGAACCTGCCGACCCCGGAGTACATCAAACAGGCCGCCCTTCGCGCGATGGCCGAAGGCTACACGTTTTACACAGAGAACGCCGGTCTTCCGTCGCTGCGGAGAGGCATCGCGGAGAACTACCGCCGCCTCCACCACGTGGACCTCGACCCGGCCGGCGAGATTGTGGTCACCGCCTCCGGCGTACAGGCGCTCAACGTCGGGATCCGCTGCGTGCTCGACCCTGGCGACGAAGCGCTGGTTCTGACGCCGGCCTGGCCCAACGGCTCCTCCAATATCCGGATGGCGAACGCCGTGGTCCGGCAGATTCCGCACCCGCTCTGCGGCGAGCGCTACCGCGTCGATTTCGACGCCCTCGAAGCCGCCGTAACGCCTCGCACACGCCTCCTGCTTTACACGTCGCCCTCCAACCCGCTCGGCTGGGTCGCGAGCAATGACGAGCAGCAGGGCCTTCTCGATTTCGCACGCCGCCATGGCCTCTGGCTGCTGGCCGATGAAGTGTACGACCGGCTGTACTACGCCGGCGAACGCCCCGGCGACCCCGTGCCCTCGATCCTTCGCAAAGCCACCCGCGAGGACGCCGTAATGGTAGTCCATTCGTTTTCGAAGAGTTACTGCATGACCGGCTGGCGGGTCGGCTGGCTGGTGGCTCGCCGCGACCTCGCCGCGAAGGCCACCCAGATCAACGAATTCATTATTTCTCACGCCCCTACGTTCGCCCAGAAGGCCGGCGAGACCGCGCTGGCCGAGGGCGAACCGGAACTCATCGGAATGCTTGGGCGGCTCAGGCGGAATCGCGACCTCTGCCTGCAAGCGCTGAGCGGCATTCCCGGCGTAACCGTTCCCAAGCCGGATGGGGCGTTCTACCTGTTCCCACGCATCGACGGCATGGCCGACTCGTTCGCCTTTTGCCGCCGCCTGCTCGAGGAAACGCGCGTCGGCCTGGCGCCCGGCGTGGCGTTTGGCGCGGGAGGCGAAGGTTCCATTCGCATCTGTTATGCTGCGGAGGATTCCATTCTGGAGCCGGCCATGGAGCGGCTGAGTAGATTTCTGAGCGCCGGCGCCTGACCGGCTGCATCGAAGGAGGACGTATGTTGAAAGGCTTCAAAGCGTTCATGTTGCGCGGAAACGTGCTGGATCTGGCTGTCGCCGTCGTGATCGGCGCTGCCTTCGGCGCCGTCGTGACCGCCCTGGTCAAGGACCTTCTGAATCCGCTCATCGCGGCCATCGTCGGCAAGCCAGATTTTTCCGCCATCTCGGTAACGGTGAACGGCAGCAAACTGTTAATCGGTTCGTTTCTGAACGACCTGATCTCTTTCCTGCTGATCGGCGCCGCCGTCTATTTCTTCGTGATCCTGCCGGTCAACCATTTGACGGCTCGCATGCGACGCGGCGAGGTCTCCCCCGACCCCACTACCAAGAAATGCCCCGAGTGCCTCAGCGAGGTGCCGATCGCGGCGAAGCGGTGCGCCTTCTGCACCAGCGCTCTCGCCGCCAGCGCGAAATAGCGATCCTGGCCGCTCAACTCCGGAACCCGCTCCCCCTCGCCGGTGTCTAAGCGTGGGAAGGGAAGAGCGCCGGATGCTTGAGGTTCACGGGCTCACGAAGAAGTACCGCCATCGCGCGGTGGTGGATCACGTCACCTTCACAGTGCCGCCGAGCCAGGTAACCGGCTATCTCGGCCCTAATGGGTCGGGGAAGTCGACCACTGTCAAGATGCTGACCGGCCTGCTCGCACCTACGGGGGGCCGCATACTCTGGAACGGAGAGGATATCCGCCAGAACCTCATCGCTTTCAAACGCCGCCTGGGCTATGTACCCGAAGAGGCGTTCGTGTACCCCCACCTTACCGGCCTCGAATACCTGCAGTTGATCGGCCGCCTGCGCGAGCTGCCCGAGGCGCTGGTCGAGCGCAAAGCCAACGAGCTCCTGCGCCTGCTCTGGCTCCGTGAGTATCGTTACGCACCCATCTCTTCTTACTCCAAGGGCATGAAGCAGCGCGTGCTCATCGCCTCGGCACTGCTGCACGATCCCGATCTGCTGATCCTCGACGAGCCGCTCTCCGGGCTCGACATCGCCTCCGCCCTCCTGCTGCACGAGTTGATCGCGGAAATGGCCCGCCAGGGTAAGACGATTCTCTACATTTCGCACGTGCTCGAAGTCACCGAAAAGGTCTGCGCCCGCGTCATCATGCTCTACCAGGGCAAGGTGGTCGCCGACGACGAAGTCGGGCGCCTCCGCGAGCTCATGCACCTTCCCTCGCTCGAGCAGATCTTCCGACAGCTCGCGCGCCAGGAGGACGTCGGCGCCGTGGCGCGCGAAATGGTCTCCGTCATCAGGGAGGCATAATGAGTTCCGGTTTTCGCCTGCTGGCCGGCCACTTCTTCGGCCGCTTCTTCGACAACGACATTGTTGCGCAGGAGAGTGATATGCGCACCAATGTCGTGCAGGCGCTGGGCCTGCTGGCGGTCCCCGGGATGTTCGTCGCCTTTTACATGCTGCCGCAGATGGTACAGTACGACCGGCTGTTCGACCGAAACTGGCAGCTCGTTGCCGATTACTACTTCTTCGTGCTGTATTCCATGGTCGTGATGGGCTTTGTCATGGTCTTCGAGTGGGACGCTATTTTCCCCGACCGTAAGGACTACCTGGTCCTCACACCCCTTCCCATCGGCGCGAGCCGGATCTTTCTAGCCAAACTGTCTGCCCTGCTCCTCTTTCTTGGCTTGTTTGTGGTGGATACCAATGCGCTCGGCACGGCGCTGGCACCGCTGGTGAGCGGCGGAAACAACACCACCATCCCCACCATGTGGCGCCTCGTGGGAATTCACGCTCTGGCGGTCTCCACCGCCGGCCTTTTCGTCGCTCTCTCGTTCGCCTCCGTGCAAGGCGTGCTCATCAATGTCCTCACCGGCCGGGCTTTCCGGCGCATTTCACCATGGGTGCAGATGGCCTGCATGGCGCTTCTCATCTCGGTCCTGTTTCTCACGCCCCTGCTGTGCGCGATGGTCCGGCCGCTCTTTGAAGGACGCAGTTCCCTGCTCCGCTGGTTCCCGCCGTTCTGGTTCCTGGCGTTCTACGTCGACCTGCTTCCCGGCCGGCCCGGCGGACCGCTTTTTCACGAACTCGCCCCGCTGGCTCCGCGCGCCCTGGCGGTCTCGGCGGCGGCCTTCGCCCTCACCTACCTGGCCGGCTACCGCCGCCACACGCGCCGCGTGATGGAAAGCCTGGAGACCGCAGCGGAAGGTCCCGGCTACCTGCGATCGTGCTTCGACCGGGCGGTGAACCGCTGGCTGCTGCCGCACCCCCTGGAGCGCGCCTCCTTCCACTTCATCAACAACACGGTGCTCCGCAGCGCCCGCCACCGCCTGTTCCTTGCCACCTATGCCGGGCTTGCCGTGGCCCTGGCGCTGCCCAGCGTGTTTCAAGTGGGCTCACGCCCGGGAGCGCCGATTCTCACCTTCCACTCCGGAGGCCTGCTGATGGTGCCGCTGACACTCTCGTTTCTTACGGTCACGGGACTGCGCGCCGTCTTCAACCTGCCGGCGGAGTTGCGCGCCAACTGGATCTTTCAGGTCTCTGAGAGCGAAGAGCGCGTGCGCCACATCCGTGCCGCGCGTAAGTGGATGGTCGCGATGGGGATCGTGCCGCTCTTCGCCCTGCTCACGCCGCTCGAAATCTACTTCCGCGGCTGGTGGCCGGGCTTCGTACACATCAGTTTTGCGCTGCTGCTTTCACTGGTTCTCATGAACCTGCTGCTGGTTTGGTTCCGCAAGATCCCGTTCACCTGTTCCTACTTCCCGGGTAAGATGGCGATGGCCACGATGGCCCTGATCTACCTGGTCAGCTTTGTCACCTACTGCTTCACCATGGCGGATTTCGAGAAGTCTTTGATCGACGCTCCGGGCAAACTGGTGGTGCTCTATGCGGCGCTGATCCTGGTGCTGGCCGGAATTGCGCGGCTGGAGCGCAGTGAACTCGTTGTCGATGACGTGCTGATCTATGAAGACCAGCCCGAGCCCGCGGTCCGCACGCTGGAATTGGGCTGAACGTCAGCGGCGCACCGGCGCGGACTGGTGCGCGTGCAGCGCTTTCCATTCCCCTCCGGTCAGCACGAACACCACGGTTTGCGCGAATGGCGTCACGAACGTCTCGCCCTGGCCGGTCGTGGCCTCCGACTCGCCCTCCGCCACCAGCAGCGCGACCGTAGGCGTCACGACCGTGACGTGCTGTTGCTTCCACCGGTACTCCAGCTTGCGGATGCCGCGCAGATTGCTCTTCACCCGCTCGAGCGCCTGTTCGCGGGTAAGGAGGACGTTGCCGTTTTGGACGATCGATCCCTTGTCGTTCTCCAGCATGTAGCTGAACAACCGGTCGATGTCCAGATCCTGTGCCGCCCTGGTCATCCGGGCATTGGTTTCGAGCACGGCCTTTTCAATAGCCGCGTGATCCGGTGTCTGGGCGATCAGCGTCGCCGCGAACACCATCGGGGCCGCCCAGCGGATTGAGATGTACATGTCCTAAATCCTACACCCCGGCGAACGGACGGATCACCCCTACCGCCACGGCGGTCATCACCACCCCCACCACGATGATCACAGCGGCCGAGGCAACCGGCAGATACCGGAACGCCGCATGTTTCGACGTCTTCTCCGCATCCGGCAAGAGGTGCTTGGCATAGAGCACAGCCAGCCCGATCCCGCTCAGCACCACCGCCAGCCCGGCGCTGAAAGCCACCAGCAGCGTCAGCCCGACCCCCACCCTCCCCAGCGCCACGGCGCTCAGCAGCAGCACCAGCGCTGAGGGACAGGGCACCAGCCCCCCGCTCGCTCCGAGAGCGATCAGTCCGGGCATGCTGACCTCCTCGGGCACGTGGCTGTGCTCGTGATGGTGCGGGTGCCCGCGGTGATGCGCGTGCGCGTGCCTCACCACCGCCAGCCGGCGCCAGAACAGCGTGGCCCCGATCGACAGGATCGCGATCCCGGAGATCGCGCCCAGAACCGGGTAGATTCTCTCCGGCAGCACGAAGCGCGAAAGGAACAGCGTCCCCAATCCCAACAGGAAGACGCTCACCGTATGCGTGAAAGTCACCATGCCGCCCAGAAAGATGGCGTGCCTCGGCGTGCCGCGCGATCCCACCAGGTATGCCGCGACGATGGTCTTGCCGTGTCCCGGCGAGAGCGCGTGAATCGCCCCCAGGGCGAACGCCACTACCAGCCCCGCCAGCATCATCCCCCACCCGATCTCCCCCTCGTGCAGTAATCGCGAGAGATAGTCGCCGCCGGGCTGAGCCGCCAGCACGGGCGTAAACAGACACACCGACAGCAGGAGGCGCCGTTTCATTACAATAGTCCTTACGAATTGTACAGCGCCGGCCAATCTATGAAACGGGTTATCACCGCCCAGGACGTTCCCGCCGGGGGCGATCTGCGCATTCCGGAAGGGAGCATCGTCACCCCTACCGCGCGCGAGGTCGCGGCCTCGCGCGGCGTGCGCATCCTGGAACTGCCGGAGGACCAGTTGTCCGCCCTGGCCCCCCCGGAGCGCACCCTCGCCATCGGCGCCGACCACGGCGGGTATCGCATGAAAGAGGCGCTCAAGCCTGTGATCGAGAGCCTCGGACTGCAAGTCCGAGACGTCGGCGTCACGGAGGAGAAGCCCGCCGACTACCCCGATATCGCGCTTCAGGTTGCCGAGCTGGTGGCCGTCGGGCACCGCCTCCCGCGGCGTCATTCTGGACGGCGCAGGCATCGGTTCGTCCATCGCGGCCAACAAGGTTCCGGGCATCCGCGCGGCCTTGTGCTATGATAAAGCTTCCGCCCGAAATAGCCGAGAACACAATGATTCTAATATACTTACGCTCGGCGGCCGGATGCTCACAGAGAGCCAGGCGGAAGACGTCCTGCGCACCTGGCTAAGCACCCCGTTCGGCGGCGGGCGGCATCAGGGGCGCATCGACAAGATTCGAAAGATCGAACAGCAGTATCTGAAGAAAGCAACCCAGTGACGGCAACGGAGCTCGACAGGCTGGTGGCCCAGATCGGCGAAGAAATCCTCGCCCGCGTCGGCGGACAGGCCGTTCCTGCGCCCCAAAAAGGCGAGGGCCTGAACCTGCCCGACCAGGTGTGCCCCGGTTGTGTGCAGCGCTGCGTCCAGACCTGCGCCCGCAACTCCAAAGAGATCATCGCCGCGGGCGCCGACCGCGTCTCGGCCTCCGAGCGCCTCACCAAAATCGATCCCTCCATCGCCTCCCTGATCGATCACACCATCCTCAAGCCGGACGCCACCCGCGCCGATGTCATGAAGGTCTGCCGCGAAGCCCGCCAGTACAATTTTGCGAGCGTCTGTGTGAATCCCTACTGGGTTCCGCTCGTGCGCGCCGAACTGGCCGGCTCTCCAGTCAAGGTGTGCACCGTGGTCGGATTCCCGCTCGGCGCCACCAGCACCGAGGCCAAGGTGGCCGAGACCGCGGGCGCGCTTCGCGCCGGAGCGCAGGAAATCGACATGGTGATCAACGTGGGCGCGCTGCGCTCCGGAGAACACGAGGCCGTCAAGATCGACATTCAGGAAGTCGTCAAGGTGGCCCATACGGCCGGCGCCATCGTCAAAGTGATTCTCGAAACCGCGCTGCTCGACGACAACCAGAAGGCCGTCGCCTGCACGCTGTGCAAGCTCGCGGGCGCGGATTTCGTCAAGACGTCCACCGGGTTTTCTTCCGCCGGCGCCACCGCGCACGATATCGCCCTGATGCGCGAAGTCGTCGGCCCGGAGATGGGGGTCAAAGCCTCGGGAGGCATTCGCACGCTTTCCGATCTCAAGACCATGACCGCCGCCGGCGCCACCCGCATCGGCGCCAGCGCCAGCGTGAAGATCGTCGAGGCCACCGCGGCCTGATCGGGGTTCGCAGCCGTTAGAAAGGTTCATGCAAGCCACCCGCAAAGCCACCGTCCGGTTCCGCGAACGATCGGAGCTGCTCGACTTCCTGCTGGAAGTCGCCGCCGCCACCTCATCGACGCTCGACCTCGAACAGTTGCTCCCCAATGTGGCGGAGATCGTGCAAAAGGTTCTTCCCTACGACCTGTTCGCGATCCTCCTCTATAACGAGAGGCGCCAGGACCTCCGCATTCGCTACGGCGTGGGGCACCGGGAGGAGGTGGTTCGTAATGTCTCCATCGCGATCGGCGAAGGCATCACCGGGACCGCCGCGGCCCGCCGCGAACCCGTGCTGGTGGGCGATGTGCGCACCGACTCCCGCTACCTGAACACGGTGGATGCCGTCCGCACGGAGCTCGCCGTTCCCATGACGGCTCGCGGGAAGCTGGTGGGCGTCATCGACCTGCAGTCCACCCGCGTCAACGCCTACACCGAATACGACCGCGCGCTGCTGCGCCTCATCGCTGCGCGCGTGGCCATCGCCATCGACAATGCCCGCCTCTACCGCCGCGTCGACCGCCAGAACCGCACCCTCAAAACGCTGGCCAATATCTCGCGCGAGTTCTCCTCGATCCTCGACCTCAACGAGCTCCTCGGCAAGATCGCCAGCACGGTGCGGGAGCTGATCAACTACGACGCGTTCAGCATCCTTTACATCGATCCCGAGGCGCGCGCGCTGCGACACCTCTTCAGCCTGCGCTACGACCAGCGCGTCAACATCGACAACGTCCCGCTCGGCAAAGGGATCACCGGCGCCGCCGCCGAATCCCGCGACGTCGTGCGCGTCCACGACACGGCCAAAGATCCGCGGTACATCGCCTCGCACCCCGACATTCGCTCCGAGGTGGCGGTCCCGCTCATCCTGCAGGATCGCGTCCTCGGCGTCATGGACCTCGAGAGCAGCCGCATCGGCCACTTCACCGACGACCATGTCCGCATCCTTGCCCTGCTCGCTCCGCAGGTGGCCAGCAGCGTCGAAAACGCCCGCCTCTACCAGGAGCTCGCCGCCCGGGAACGCCGCATGGAGGAAGACCTGCAGGCCGCGCGCGATCTGCAGCGCGTCCTGCTTCCCGATGGCTGCCCCGAGATCGAAGGCCTCGACACCTCGGTCCGCTTGCGCCCCGCGCGCGAGATCTCGGGCGACATTTACGACATCTTCGAGCTGCCCGACGGCCAGTTCGTCATCGCGTTCGGCGACGTCAGCGGCAAGGGCACTGCCGCCGCGCTTTACGGAGGCCTGGTCAGCGGCCTGCTGCGCACGCTCGCTCCGCGCCGCCGGCAGCCGGCCAAGCTGATGGTGGCGCTCAACGAGGCGCTGGTCGAGCGCAAAGTCGAAGCGCGCTACGTCACGCTTTGCGTGCTCCTGTGGAACCCCGCCGCGCGCGAATTCGTCATGGCCAATGCCGGCGCACTGCCGCCCATGGTCTGCCGCGACCATGAGATCCTCAAGATCCGGGTCGAAGGCATGCCCCTCGGCCTGCTGGACGCGCGCGAATTCGAAGAGGTCAAGTTCCAGGCCCAGCCCGGCGACACCCTGGTGCTCTATTCCGACGGCATCACCGACCACATGAACGCGGCCGGCCACGAATTCGGCCGTGGCCGCCTGGCGCAGCTGGTGCGCTCGCACTGTGATCACACAGCCGGCGAGATGGTCGACGCGATCTACCAGGAGCTCGACCGTTTCTCCACCACCGCTTTCGACGACCAGACCATCTTCATCCTCAAGGTGAAATAGCGCTTGCTATACTGAGGGCTTCCCGTGTTTCATTCCATTGAAAAGCAGGTTTCCGCGGCCTTTCGCGCGCACATTCTGATTCGCTACGGCATCGAGCTGGACGTCGCCATCGAACAGCCGCGCCAGAGCGACTTCGGGGACATGGCCGTGCCCGCCGCGTTCCAGCTCGCCAAACAGTTGAAGCGGGCGCCGCGGCAGATCGCCGCCGAGCTGGCCGAAGAGACCGGGCCGATTCCCGGCGTTTCCTCGCTCGAAGTGGCGGGCAACGGCTATCTCAATATCCGTCTCGACCGCGGCGCTTTTGGCGCGTCGCTGCTTCGGGGCGAAGGCGCGCCGGCCGCACCGCCGGGCGAAAAGATCATCGTCGAGCACACCAATATCAACCCCAACAAGGCCGCCCACATCGGCCATTTGCGGAACGCCGCGCTGGGCGATACGTTCGTCCGCATGCTGCGCGCCAGCGGCCATAGCGTCGAAGTGCAGAACTACATCGACAACACGGGCGTGCAGGTGGCCGATGTGGTGGCCGGGTTCCAGCGCCTCGAACACAAGGGTCCTGCCGACGTCCGGGCGCTGCTCGCAGACCCCGCGGTGCGGTTCGACTACTACTGCTGGGACCTGTACGCCCGGATCTCGGCCTACTACAAAGAGAACCCCGAATCGCTCGCCTGGCGGACCGAAACCCTGCATTCGATCGAGGCCGGTGAAGGCGAACTGGCGGAGCTGGCGCACCTCGTCGCAGACGCCATCGTCGAAGCACACCTCCAGACCATGCTGCGGATGGATGTCGAGTACGACGTCCTGCCGCGCGAGAGCGAAATCCTGCATCTCCATTTCTGGTCGGCCGCTTTCGAGCTTCTCAAAGAGCGCAAGGCGATCTACTTCGAAACGGAAGGCAAACACGCCGGCTGCTGGGTGATGCCCGGCCTCTCCGAAGACGGCAAGGTGATCGTGCGTTCCGACGGCACCGTGGTCTATACCGGCAAGGACATCGCTTACCAGCTCTGGAAATTCGGCCTGCTGGGCAAGGATTTCTATTACCGCCCGTGGATGCGCTACCAGGACGGCCGCATCCTATGGGTCACCACCGACGAGCCTTCCGACTCCGGCAAGCAGTTCGGCCACGGCTCGCGCGTCTACAACGTCATCGACACGCGGCAGTCTTACCTGCAGGACGTCGTGGTCGCGGGCCTTCGCGGTCTTGGCTACCACGAGCAGGCGGACCGTTCCACGCACTTCTCCTACGAGATGGTGGCGCTGTCGCCGCGATGCTGCGCCGATCTCGGCATTCCCCTTTCCGAGGAGGACCGCAAGCGCCCGTATGTCGAAGTTTCAGGCCGAAAGGGTCTAGGCGTGAAAGCCGATGACCTGATGGATACCCTGATCCAGAAGGCGCTCGAAGAGGTCGCCTCGCGCCACCCCGACGACTCTCCCGAACAGAATCGTGCGGTAGCCACCCAGATCGCCATCGCCGCGCTGCGCTATTTCCTGCTCAAATTCACGCGCACGACCGTGATTGCGTTCGACCTTCAGGAGGCTCTCAGCTTCGAAGGCGAAACCGGCCCCTATGTGCAGTACGCGGCCGTGCGCGCGCGCAAAATCCTGGCCAAGCTCCGGGAGATGGGTGAACGCATTCCCGATTTTCAATCCGAGCTCGACGCGCAATCCCTGGGGCGCCAGCTTCAGTCGGAGGATTTCTGGCAGGTCCTGCTGGCCGCATCGAAGGCCGATTCCGCGCTCGAAAATGCCGTCAATGCCGGCGAGCCGGCACACGTCGCCCGGTATGCGTTCCAGCTTGCCCAGGCCTTCAGCAATTTCTATCAGAAGTACCCGGTCATCCACGAGGAGAACCGTGAGAAGAAGGTGTTCCTCTTGTGGATGACGGATTTCTTCCGGCGCCAGCTCGAGCGGACGGCCGCAATTCTGGGCATACAGATACCCGACTACATGTAAGCGCTCAGTGCCCTTTCCCTTCCGCCGCAGGCTTCCGCTCGGGCGGTGCGGCCAGCCACTGCACAATTACCGAGATTCGCCGGTTCGAGGCGGCTTCGGGATCGTCCGGACGCCGCAACTGCCGGTCCCCAAAGCCGCGAACCTGGGCCACCTGATCCGCGCGCAGCCCATGAGCCTGCATCAGCCGGCGTGCGGAGTTAGCACGGTCCGCCGACAGCTCCCAGTTCGTGTAGGAGCCATCTCCGGCGTAGGGCTTGGAATCCGTATGACCCTCGATCAATACGTTATTGGGAAGCTTCCCTAGCTCCTGGGCCAGCCGCGTCAGCAAATCCGCCCCCGCTGCCGTGGGAACGGGCTTGCCCGATTCGAAGAACATCCCGGCATCCGTCTCCAGCAGCTCGATGCGCAGGCCGTCGGCGGTGATGGTTACCTCTACATGATCTTTCAGGCTGCGGAAGTTCGGCGCCTGCATCAACGCCTGCTGGATCTTGTCCCGCAGCTTGTCCATGTCTTCCTTGGGCACTTCGATGGCGTGTCCCGCTCCCGCGGTGGCCGTCCCGGTCATCTTCCCCGGTCCGGCCGGATTGTTGAAATAGGCGCTCACCGCCTGCTGCACTTCCTTGTCGGCGCTCATCAGCCACAGCACGATGAACAGCGCCATCATCGCCGTGACAAAATCGGCGTAGGCCACCTTCCATGCCCCACCATGATGACCGCCCCCATGCCCGCCCTTCTTCCTGCGGATGACGATCACCTGCGGGGGCTGGGGAGCCGAGGGAACCGGGATTTCCGCGTCCGCCATCTTATGCCGCCTTCGAGGCTACGTTCCCGCCGCCGCGGCAGGTTGCCTCCATCTCCTGAAAAGTCGGACGCACACCCGAGGGAATCGACCGGCGCGCCAGCTCCAGTGACATCATCGGGCTCAGCCCCTTCACGTAGCCCAGGGCGGCCATGCGCAAGAACCCGAAGAAGTGCGCTTCCGCCTCGTTCTGCTTGCCCATGGCCGAGGCGAGAGGCCCGAATACCCCATAACACAGCAGGATCCCCAGGAAGGTTCCCACCAGCGCCGCCGCCACCCGGTGCCCGATCTCTTCCTTCGGCCCGCCCAGCGCTCCCATCGTGATCACCACGCCCAACACGGCCGCCACAATTCCCAACCCGGGCAAGGAGTCCGCCATCGTGGCAAGCGCGGTCACCGGCTCCAGCGATTCCTGATGGTGCACCTCCAGGTCGATCTCCATCATCTGGTCGATATCCATGGGGTCGACACCGCCCGCCACGGCGGTGCGAAGCGTGTCGCAAAGGAAATGCAGCGCGTGGTGCGACTTCAGGAACTTCGGGTACTTGGTGAAGACAGCGCTCTTTTCCGGGTGGTCCACATCTTCTTCCAGCTTGGCCGTGCCGGCCTTGCGGGCAAAATTGAACAGCTCATACAACATTTTCAAATGATCCAGGTAGAAGGCCTTCGTAAACGGACTTCCGCCGACGATCGCGGCGAGCCCCTTGCCTAACCGGATCAGCGTCGGAACCGGGTTGGCGACGATCACGGTTCCAATTGCCGCTCCCAGAATGATGACCAGTTCCGCGGGCTGTACCAACACGGCCAGTTTCCCGTGTTCCATCAGGTATCCGCCAACAATGGCGCCCAGTACGATGAGTATTCCGATAATCGCGGTCATGTCGTGGTTACACGAACAACACTGTGCTTATCGGCCGTCCGGCTGGATTTCTTGCGCCGGAATTCCCCGCGCTTTCTGTCGATTTTACTCTTGCCAGAACCGCAGCTTGCTGGAACAATAGGGCTTTGGCCGAATCCTATGCGTATACGCGTCCTGGGCATCGTTCTCGCCGGCGGCAAGGGCACCCGGCTTTATCCGCTAACCAGAGAGAGGGCCAAGCCGGCCGTCCCGTTCGGGGGCAAGTACCGCATCATCGACTTCGTCCTCAGTAACTTTATTAATTCCGGGATCTATTCCCTCTACGTGCTGACCCAGTTCCGCAGCCAGTCGCTGCTGCAGCACCTGGCCGAGGGCTGGCAGTTCGGCAGCATGCTCAAATCCCAGTTCATCATCCCCGTCCCCGCGCAGATGCGTTCTCCCGGCGAAACCTGGTACCAGGGCACCGCCGACGCCATCTACCAGAACATCAACCTGGTGGAGCAGTCCGACCCCCACGTAGTGGCGATTTTCGGCGGCGACCATATCTACCGCATGAACATCAGCAGCATGATCGAGTACCACGTGCACAAGGGCGCCGAGGTTACCGTGGCCGCCATCCCCGTCCCCAAGAAGCATGCCTTCGAGTTCGGTGTGGTCGAGGTCGCCGAAGACGGGCACATCCTGGCGTTCCACGAGAAGAACCCCGATGCCCCTACCATGCCCGGGGATTCGGAGCGCGTCTTCGCCTCCATGGGGAATTATGTGTTTTCCACCCGGACGCTGCTGCGGCTCCTGCACGAAGATGCGGCCGAAGCGGAGAGCAATCACGATTTCGGCCGCAATATTCTCCCCAAACTCGCCGGCAAGGCTGAGATCTACGCCTACGATTACCAGACCAACCGCATTCCCGGCGAGCCCCCCGATGAAGTTCCCTACTGGCGCGACGTCGGCACCATCGACGCCTACTACGAGGCCAGCATGGACCTGCGGTCGGTCAGCCCGGCCCTCAACCTCTACAACCGCGAGTGGCCCGTGCGCACTACGCCCTATCCCGACCCGCCCGCCAAGTTCACCTTCGACGAAGAGAACCGCCGCGGCCAGGCCATCGACTCCATCGTCTCGGGAGGCTGCATCCTGTCGGGCGGCACCGTTCGCAACTCGGTGCTCGGGCGCGGAGTCCGCATTCATTCCGGAGCCCTGGTGGAGGATTGCGTAATCCTCGATAACTGCGACATCGGACGCCGCGCCAAGGTCCGCCGCGCCGTTCTCGATAAGAATGTCCGCGTCCCCGAGGATGCCATGATCGGCTACGATCTCGAGCGGGACCGCGCCAATCACCATGTAACAGAAAGCGGAATTGTCGTTGTGGGCGGCAACCGCACCCCGGTCGAGATCACCGGGCTGGTCGTCTGAACCGCTTTCCTTGATGGAACAGCACATCCTCGCATGGATCACGCAGTATGGTTACCTGGCGATCTTCGCGGGGCTCATGTTCGGGATCGTCGGGCTCCCGGTTCCCGACGAGACGCTGCTCACCTTCACCGGTTATCTCATTTACAAGGGCCACCTCGAGGCCCCCATCGCCATGGCCGCGGCGCTGGCGGGCAGCATCTCAGGCATCACCCTGAGCTACTGGGTCGGACGAACCTTCGGGATGGGCGTGATTCACCGCTACGGGCGATACCTGCACATACGGGAGGAGCACGTCGAGAAAGCTCACCGCTGGTTCCGCCGCGTGGGCCACTGGTCGCTCACCATCGGCTATTTCATCCCCGGGGTGCGCCACTTCACCGCGTTCGCCGCCGGCATGAGCGAACTGGAGGCCCCGCAATTCGCCCTGTTCGCCTATAGCGGCGCCGTCCTCTGGGTGGGAACCTTCCTGAGCCTTGGCTACTTTCTCGGCGAACGGTGGCACTACGTGCAGGGCTACGTGGACCGCTACCTGCTGCGGGCGACGATTGCCGCCGCTATTGTGGCCGCAGGGTACCTGGCGTGGCGATATTGGTGGCGGAAGCGAGGAGCAGCGCCGTAAAGACCACCACCCCGGCGCCGATCACGTTGTACCAGAGCCACGAGATATTCGTGAAGTAAGCCGTGGCGAGCACCGCCGCCTCCCCCGTAAGCATTCCCACAAAGGCCGGCGTTCCACGCACGTGCCGGAACCCCAGCGCCAGCACGAAACATCCCAGCAGCGTGCCATAGAACAGCGACCCCACGAAGTTCACCGCCACGATCAGCGACCCGAGCCGCCCCGCGAAGCCCGCGAAGACCACGGCGTAGACTCCCCAGAACAAGGTCAGCCACCGCGAGGCCTTCAGGTAATGATGATCGCTCGCCCCGCGCCGCACGTAGCGTTTGTAAATGTCCACTACCGCTACGGTGGCCAGTGAATTGATCTCGCCGGAACTGGCCGACATGGTGGCCGCGAAGATCACCGCGATCACCAGTCCCACGATCCCGACCGGCAGGTACTTCGTGACGAACGAGAGGAAGATGTAGTTGGTATCGCTGAAATCCTTCTCGCCGCCCGTCCGGGTCACCAGGTTCGAAGCCCGCGTGCGCGCGCCGTCCAGATCCCTCTGCGCAGCCCGGTAATCGGCCATGCTGCGAGTTTCCGCCTGGCGGTCGCCCGTACGGTGCGCCGCCGCCAGCGCCAGCGCCGCGGTGCGCCGGTTGGCGAAAGCCTGGCTGTATTCCGCTTCGATCGCCGCATACTGTCCCGAACCCTGGATGCGCGCCAGTTCGTGCTGCTGGAACAGCAGGGGCGGCTGCACGAACAGGTAGAACACGAACACCATCGCCCCGATGAACAGAATGAAAAACTGCATCGGGATCTTGGCCACCGCGTTGAACAGCAGGCTCAGGCGGCTCTCCGATATCGATTTGCCC
The DNA here is from genome assembly GCA_963778675.1 of Bryobacterales bacterium. Lineage (GTDB taxonomy): Bacteria > Acidobacteriota > Terriglobia > Bryobacterales > Bryobacteraceae > CAWCDJ01. The sequence goes on along the minus strand of CAVZVI010000008.1, from coordinate 511,913 downwards.
GTGAGATATCGCTGCACCTGCGACTGGTCGCAGCCGAAGTAGGAGAGGAACAGGAACGTGCCGCCCAGCAGGCCGCTCCAGATGTTGAACCGGTCCGCCCAGTTGAAGTGCGTGGTCACGGCGTTCAGCCGCCCGGCCGCGCCCGCCAGAAACACCGCGTCTGGAATCGACACCGCGCCCGGGAGCAGCGTGAACACCGTCACCAGCGAAATCACCAGCCCGAGAAAGATGACGCACATCTGCTGCACGTCCGACCAGGTCACGGCCTTGATGCCGCCCGCCACCGTGTACATCACCACGACCGCCCCCATCAGCGACGTGGTGGCCCGCTCCGGCCAGCCCAGGATCACCGAGAGCACGATGGCCGGAGCGTAAATCGTGATCCCGGCCGAGAGCCCGCGCTGGCACAGAAATACGGCGCTCGCCAGGGCCCGCGTCTTGCCGTCGAACCGCTTTTCCAGGAACTCATAGGCCGTGTACACTTTGGCGCGATGGAATACCGGCACTACCGTGGCGCAGATCACCACCATCGCGATGGGCAGCCCGAAATAGAACTGCACGAAGCGCATTCCGTCCACGTAGGCCTGGCCGGTGGTCGAAATGAACGTGACGGCGCTGGCCTGCGTCGCCATGATGGAGAGCCCCATGGCGTACCACGGCATGGTCCTGCCCGCCAGCAGGTAGTTGTCCACCGTATTGCTTCCCCGGCTGCGATACAGCCCGTAAGCCACGATGGAAAGTAGGGTGGTAAGAAGAACGACCCAGTCGAGCGGCCTCATCGATACGCTCTGGTAAACAGGTATGCCACCGAAATGATTACGACCAGATAGATCAGGGTCGCCGCATACACCCGCCGCCACGTCCCCAGAAATGGCGGCGGTTCATCGGCGACCTCGCGAAGCTCCGGCATGTCCGGAGTGTATCACGGGCGAACCGCAATTCTGATTCACCGCCGAGAGGCCGCGGCGCCGGGGAAAACCGTGGCTACGCGATCAAATCGCCGGTCATCACCGTCACCGCCTGGCCGCCCAGGATTACGCGATCGCCCTGCAGGCGCACTTTCACCACGCCGCCGCGCGCCGATGCCTGGTAGGCGGTGAAATCCGTCTTCCCCAGTCTCGGCGACCAGTACGGCCCGAGCGCGGTGTGCGCGGACCCGGTCACCGGATCTTCGTCGATCCCCGAACCCGGCGCGAAGAACCGGGAGACGAAGTCGAACTCGCCGTCCGTTGCGCGCGCAGTGACGATGATCCCCCGCACCGGAATCTTCCGCAGCGTCGAATGGTCGGGCGAAAGGTTGCGGAGCGTCTCTTCGGAGTCGACTTCCACCAGGTAATCCCAGGCGTTCTTCCCTACGTAGCGGGCGCTCTCGACGCCCAGCGCTCTCAGCATCCCCTCCGGCGGGCCGGTTTCGACACTTGCTTTTGCGGGAAAATCCAGCTCGATCCAATCGCCGCGGCGGTCCGCCAGCAGCAGACCGCTACGCGTGTGGAACCGCGCCTGCCGCCCTTCCGGCAGGTGCCCGTCTTGCCATAAGACGTGCGCGCTCGCCACCGTGGCGTGCCCGCAGAGATCCACTTCCACCGCGGGAGTCAGCCAGCGCAGGTTGTATCCGCCGTCCTGCGGCGTAAGGAACGCGGTCTCCGAGAGGTTCATCTCGCGCGCCACGTCGCGCATCCACTGGTCCGGCCGCGGCTCGGGCAGCACGCACACCGCCGCCGGGTTTCCGGCAAACGGCCGGTCGGTAAACGCATCCACCTGAACGATTCGAATGCCCATGATCCGTCAGGTTAGCGCACAACTGCGGGTGATTTTCACCTGGCGGCCATCCGGAATTTTTCGAACCACCGGGGCAAACTTCCGGCTCCGCCTACTTGCAACCTTTCCGGGAATGGGGGAGTCTAAGAGTAGGCCGATGCTGTTCCGTTTCACAAGGCTTTGGGTAGCACTAGGGCTGGTGGTGGCCCTGTGGGCGATCAGCTCGCTCAGGGAAACCGATTCGCATGTATGGGTTCGGCCGGTCGGCACAAGTCCGGGGCCGGTCCGCATCCTGCAGTTTTATGCCAGCGTCGGCGCGCTCATGCCCGGGGAAAAAGCGCAACTCTGCTACGGAGTGGAAAATGCTCGCTCGGTCAAGATCTCGCCCGCGATGCAGGGAGTTTACCCCTCCGTCAGCCACTGCCTCGAAATCGTACCGGAACATACCACTCACTACACCATCCTGGCCGAGGGTTTTGACGGCGCCGTGGCGACCAAGTCCTTCACCCTCCCTGTGAGGGCGATCCCGTCCGGCCCCCGGTTCCGCGTAAACTACGCGGAGATGTAAGCAGCCTGCGCCAGCTCGAGTGACCGGAACGCCCGAAATTTCCCCGCCCTATTGACATCCCACAGGAACGCTGCGAGACTCCTCTATATAACCCACAGGAGGAGCGGAATGCCGGAGAACAAGTCGGAGATTCTGCAGGGCACTCTCGACCTGATGGTCCTGAAGACGCTCGACGCCATGGGAGCGATGCACGGCTACGGCATTGCGCGGCGCATCGAGCAGTTGAGCGAAGAGGCGCTGCGGGTGAACCAGGGGACCATCTATCTCTGCCTGGTGAGGCTGGTGCAAAAGGGATGGGTCTCGACATCCTGGGGGATGTCGGAGAACAACCGGAGGGCGAAGTTCTACTCCCTGACCAGGGCCGGGCGGAAACAACTGGCGGCGGAGTCGAAGAACTGGGAGCGGATCTCTTCGGTGATCGGCCGCATGCTTCAGCTTGCGACGCGGGGGTGACGCGATGTGGAGACGGATCTACGCGCTCTTCCGCACCCGGGAACTGGACCGGGAGTTCGACGAGGAGCTCGAAGGGCACCTGGAGATGCTGGCCGCAGAGCATCGCCGCCGCGGCAGGACGCCGGAGGAGGCGCTTCGCGCGGCACGGGTGGAACTGGGAGGGCTCGCGCAGCTGCGCGAGGCGCATCGCGTCGCGCGCGGGCTGCCGCTCGCAGACGCCTTCTGGCGGGATATCCAGTACGCGCTGCGCGCTCTGTGGAAGAACCCGGCCTTCACAGCGATCGCGGTGTTGACCCTGGCGGTCGGGATCGGCGTCAATACCGCGGTTTTCACGGCATTTAACGCGGTGGCGCTGCGTCCGATTCCGGCTCCGGAACCCGACCGCCTGGTCCAGATCACGCACAGTAACCGCAGCCAGTTCTTTTCTTATCCGGACTATCTGTACTACCGCGACAACACCCGGGCCCTTTCCAGCCTGGCCGCCGCCGGTTTCGGCAGCACGCTTTCGCTGGGCGGAGCGGGAACGGCCACGCCGCAGGCGCACTCGAATATTGCGGATGCCATGGGATTCCGGCTTCCACGCGCACTGGCCGGACACGGGGAGCAGGTGGGAGCGTTCGGGGTGTCCGGCAACTATTTCCAGATGCTGGGAGTGGGGGCGGCTGCGGGCCGGACGTTCACGGCCGAAGAGGACTCCGCCGGTGCTCCGGCGGTGGCGCTCATGAGCTACAACTTCTGGGACCGCCGGTTCGGGCGGGATCCCGGATTGCTCGGGCGCAGGCTCACGCTCAACGGCAGGAGCGTGACCCTGGTGGGAATCACGCCACGCGATTTCAGCGGCACCCTCCCCATGATTCCGGATCTGTGGCTGCCCCTCACAGTGCAGGCCAGCCTGATGTCAGGGACGGATTCCCTGCGCGACCGCAAGGCGGACTGCTGCCGCCTCTTCGGCCGGCTGGCAACCGGAGCGGGGCAGGCACAGGCGGAAGGGGAACTGAATGGCTTGACGGGTCGTCTCCGGCTGGCCTACCCGGAGGAACAGGGCCGGCCGCGCGGCCAGACGAGCAGACTGATGGTGGTGCCTGCCTCACCGAACGGGCCGCCGGACCCGCGCGCGACGGCAATGGCCGTAGTCATTCTGGCTGCGGTAGGTCTTGTGCTATTGATCGCGTGCGCGAACGTGGCGAGCCTGCTGCTCGCGCGCTCCGCGGCCCGGCAGCGGGAGATCGCGATCCGGCTGGCCATCGGCGCCAGCCGCAGCCGGCTGATCCGGCAGCTCCTCACGGAGAACGCCGTGATCAGCCTGCTGGCAGCGGCCGCCGGAATCGCCTTTTCGTGGTGGTCGCTGCACCTCCTCATGTTGGGGGTGGCGTCTGCTCTGCCTGCCTACTTTTCGATCGCGATGCACGTCGCACCGGACTGGCGGGTGCTCGGATACACGCTATTCCTGACCCTGGCCGCCACCGTGGCGAGCGGGCTGGCGCCCGCGCTGGAAGCTTCGCGTCCGAACCTGACGTCCGCCCTGAAGGACGAAGGCGCGGCCTTCGGAGGGCGCCTACGGAAGTCCCGGCTGCGGGATCTGATGGTGGGAACCCAGGTGGCGGTGTGTTTGGCGCTGCTGATCGCGGCGGGGCTGCTGGCCCGGACCTCGCAACGGGCCCTCGAGGTGAATCTCGGATTCGACTATCGCCACATTCTGGTGCTGCACGTCTGGCCGCCGGCACAGGATCGAAGCGCAACGGAGATGGAGATTGCCCAACTGGTTCGTCGTTTGGGCAGTCTGCCGGAGATTCAATCGGTGGCGGCCGGCCGGGTGCCGCTCGCCGGCGGGCTGCGGTCGGTCGCGGTGGCCCTGCACGGCGGAGGGCTCGATGAGCCGGGAACGCCGATCGCCTTGTACAGCCAGGTGACGCCCGGGTACTTCGCAACGCTGGGAATTCCGATTCTTCGGGGACGCAATTTCACGGCGGGGGAGGCCCGCGGCGGGCTGAACTTCGACGGGAGCCCGGTGATCGTCAGCGAAGCCACGGCGCGGCGCTTCTGGCCGGGTGAGGACCCGATCGGCAAACGTCTGGCGTTCGGCCCCGGCCGCGGCAGCAGCCGGTTCGCCGGAGAGGAGTATCCCCACTCCGCGTCGAGTGTGGTCGTCGGCGTCGCGAAAGACATACGCAGCGCGGACCTGTACCGGGTAGACCCGACCTGCCTCTACTTTCCCGTGCGCATGGGGGGTTCGATCCTGATGCGGGCGCGGGGAGATGAGGGCGCCGCGGCGGCGGCGGTCGAGCACGAGTTTCTGGCGCTTCACAGCGACCTGGAAGGCGAGGTGGCGGATTCGCAGACCGCGTTCAGCAACCAGGCGGGGTTTGTAGTTGCCCGCATGGGCGCGATCGGCTCCGCGATCATCGGGTTGCTCGGACTGTTGATGGCTTCGGTGGGAATCCATGGGACCGTCGGGTTCGCCGTGACGCAGCGAACGCAGGAGATCGGGATCCGGATGGCGCTCGGGGCGAAGCGCGGGAGTGTATTGCGGCTGGTCTTATGGCAAACCATGCGGCCGGTAGCGATTGGGCTGGCGGTGGGATTCGCCGGCGCGGCGGCGGTTTCGCGGCTGATGGCATCGATGATGTTCGGATTGAGCACGCTCGACCCGGCGGCGTTTCTGGGCGCCTCGGGCTTCCTGGCGGCTGCGGCTTTACTGGCGGGCTACCGGCCGGCAAGGCGGGCCGCGCGGGTAGGCCCGGCAATCGCGCTGCGGTATGAATAGGGGATGATAGCAGATTCCTATTCTTGCACCGCGCCGGCTTTCCCGGCTTCCTGCAGGCGGTCGTAGACGCCCCGCGCCGCACGCTGCGCGGCGATCTTTTTCGTCCGGCCCTCCGCCTGGCCGGTCCAATCCTTGCCGATCCGCACCTCCACGGTGAAGGTCTTGGAGTGCTCGGGGCCGCGCTCCCTCACGATCATGTAGCGCGGCTGCGGCAGGCCGCGCGATTGCGCCAGCTCCTGCAAGGCGCTCTTGAAATTCGTGATCGCCGGCTGGATATCCGTGCCGGCGTCTTCGTCCCACGCCAGCGGCGCGTCCAGCACGTGCGTGTTCACAAACCGCCGCACGGGCTCGGCGCCGCCATCCAGGTACATCGCCGCGATGACCGCTTCGAGGGCGTCCACCAGCAGAGTCTTCTTGGCGCGGCCGCCGCTCATCTCTTCGCTCCGGCCCAACTCCAGGTAGCTGCCGATGTCGAGCCGCCGGGCCACGCCGTGCAGGTGAGCGGCACTGACCAGGTGAGCCTTCTGGCGCGACAGCTCCCCTTCCCGGTACTCCGGGAAGCGGCGGACCAGCGCCTCGGCGATCAGAAACCCCAGCACCGAATCGCCCAGGAATTCCAGTTGTTCGTTGTCGTGAAGCGGCGAGCTTGGTCCCGAGTGGGTCTCGTTGGCGAGGGAACTGTGGGTCAGCGCGCGGCGCAGCAATTCCGGATCCGAGAAGGGGTGCCCGATTCTCTGTTCCAGAGTTGCCAGCTCCGCGCGCATGGGATGCCGGTTACTTCTTTCCCGCCTGGGCTACTTTCTTGATGTTCTCCGTCACCGCTTTGATCTGGGGGTGCAGTTGGGGCATCGCCAGGATCTTGTCGCACAGCGCGATGGCTTCGTCGTTCTTGCCTTCCGACTGGAGAGACGAGGCCAGCCGCACGGCGTAGGTCGGCTCCTGCGGATCGGTGTCCATTGCGGTGCGGAATTCGGTGGCCGCCTCATCGTACTTCTTGCGGTCGAGAGCTACCAGGCCCAGGCCGTTGTGGGCTTCGGCGATCAGCATCTTCTTGCCGTCTTCCCACTGTGCGTCGGTGAGCTGCGGATTGGGCTTTTGCGCCGTGTTGAGATTGTCGATGGTGCCCTTCAGCAGCTTCTCGGCCCGCGTCAGCTTTTCTTCCTTATCCAGATCGTTTTCTCGCGTCCGCTGGGCCAGGATCTCGCCGATCATGAGGGTTGTCTGGAAGTTCTTGGGATTGATCTCGAGTACCCGCTCGCCATAGATCAGGGCCTTGTCGCTGTCGCCCTTCTGCTTGTACGCCTGGGCTTCTACCATCAAGGCAATTTCTTTATAGTAGGTGTCGGCATACTCGGTGATCAGGGCGTCGGCGGCCTTGATCGCGGCGTCGGGATTGTTCTGGGCCTGCATCAACGCCATGACCGCCTTGGATTCGCCCGGCGATTTGGTATTCGGCAGCAACGGTTGCTGCCCCTGCTGCTGCGCCTGCGCCGGCGGCTTTGCCTCCTGGCTCTGCTGCGCCAACAGGCAGGTCAAACCGGTCGCCGCGGCCAGGACACCGGTGAGGATTATTCGTTTCATTCCAGACTCCTTGAGATTTTTCTACTGCTTCGAACCTTGCTGCATGCCCTGCTGCGCCGCCTGTCGCGCCTCTTCGGAGGCGCCGGCGAGCGTCAGGACGCTTTGAAAATATTTGCCTGCCTGATCGCGGTCTCCGGCGGCCAGGGAGAGCCTGCCCAGGAAGACCAGCGTCCACCCCTTCACGAACGGTTCCGGATCCAGCTCCAGCGTCTTGTGGAAGAGCCGCTCCCCGGCATCCGGATCGTTTTCGCGTACCGCGATCCGCGCCAGGCCGTAGTAGGCCGCGGCGTGGATCGCCTTGTCATCGGTCTGTTCGAGAGCCGCCAGAAACTGTTTTTTGGCCTCGTCGTAGTTCTGCTTCTTATACAGATCCTCGGCGGTCTCGAGGGTCTTGGCAGCGCCCGTTGGCGGCGGAGGGACGGGCGCCGGCGTGCTCACCACTCGCCCTTCGGCGGCTTCGGTGTCGAATACCACCGGCGAGAGCCGCGCGTCCTCCTTTACCAGGTCGATTGCCGAAACCATCTCCTGGTAGTAAAGCACCATTGCCTGCTCCTGCGCTTCATAGGCACGCAGCGCTTCGAAAAAATAGGGAGTCAGAATGTAGCCCTGCCGCAGATCCTGCTGCACCAGGTCCGGCTTATGATCGAGCCGGGCCTCTACCGCCTTAATCAGGCTCTCGGTGGTCAGGGCCAGAAAATCGTCCTTAAACGAATCCGGCAGCGCGCGCGCCCGCTGCGCGTGGTCGGCGAGGCCCTTCTTGCGGTCCAGAATCTCGTGGTAGCGCAGCGAGAGCGGGTCCAGCAGATAGTGCAGGTAGGCATGCCGGATATCGAAGGTCCGCAGTTCGGCGGAAGGCGTTACGACGATGGTGTACTCGTCGCCGTAGCTCCGCGTCTGCACCTGGTTCGGCGCCGCCAGCAGCTCCAGAAAAACCTGGAAGTGCCGCCCCGTGAATCCCGACGTCTGCTGCCGCAGGTAGACATTGACCTGGAGCACCGCGTCCGATACCGGCGTGTGATAGCGCTCCACGTACTGATCGATGGCCTTCTGCGAGCCGGCCCAGAGCGTTTCAATGTCGGCCTGCTTGTAAAACGACGCCAGCAGCGGAGAGAGAGCTGCCATTCCGCTCACGTCCGGTGGGAGATCCACATCGCGCTGCTTGAACCCGAAACCGGGGGGGCCGCTGCAGGAAAGCGCGAAGGAGATGTACTGAGCCAAGTCCAGCGTATCCGTGCGCTTCCGGTGTTTGGCGAAGAACTCCTTGAGCGCCGGAAGAACCGGAATGTCACGCTTGGCCAGTTCCGCGCGGATGGCTTTGCGCAGGGGGTGACTGTTGGGTGAATCGATTTCCGCGTCATAGCCCGCCGCATTGATGGCAGCCATGACGGTAAACAGGGTGGGACTGGCATCCAACTGGCCCAGTGGCGCCGGCGCGGCGTGCGCCGCCAGGGCAATTGCCAGGATGAAGAAGACAAACCGGTACAAGCGGATCCGCCTAGGAATACTCTAGTTTAGCGTAGTCCGTGACAATCTGCCGCGCGCCGTATTTTCGATCACAACACCAGGAGGGGCTCACCTCCGCGAAATCGGTACCCCGCGTCGATCACTCCCCTTCCCGCTTCTTCTCTTTCAGCCGCCGGATCTCCTCGAGCCGCTCGGCGATCCTCTTCTCCAATCCTCGGTCGGTCGGGAAGTAATACCGGTGCCCCGCCACGGAAGGCGGCAGGCACTCCATACCGGGCAGGGCGTCTTCCAGGTTGTGTGCGTGCTCGTAGCCCTCGCCGTAGCCCCAGGATTTCATCAGGCCGGTCGGTGCGTTCCGCAGGTTCATCGGCACCGGCTCGGCGATCGTCTTTTCGACGTCTTCGCGCACCGCTCCCATCGCGCGGTAGGCTGCGTCCGATTTCGGCGCCACGCACAGGTATATCGCCGCCTGCCCCAACGCCAGGTCGCCTTCGGGGATCCCCAGAAAGTGAACCGCCTGCATCGCGGCCACGGCCTGCTCCAGCGCCCGCGGGTCCGCCAGGCTGATGTCTTCGATCGCCATGCGGATCAGCCGCCGCGCGATGTACAAGCGGTCCTCTCCCGCCTCCAGCATCCGCGTCAGCCAGTAGAGCGCCGCGTCCACGTCGCTCGAGCGCACGGACTTGTGCAGCGCGGAAATCAGGTTGAAGTGTTCCTCGCCGCCCTTGTCGTAAAGCAGCACCTTGCGCTGCATCGCGTCCTGCACCGCCGCCTCGCTCAGCGTGCCCGCGGAGGCCGCAGCCGCCGATTCCAGCGTGTTGTATGCCTGCCGCGCATCGCCGTTTGCATAGATCGCGATCTGCTCCAGCAATTCCTCCGGCGCCTCCAGCCCGACCTCGGGCAGCGCGCGCCGCAACAGCGTCACGATCTCCGGCACCGTCAGCAGTCGCAGGGCGTACACTCGCGAGCGCGAGAGCAGCGCCGAAATCACCTCGAACGACGGGTTCTCGGTGGTCGCGCCGATCAGGATAATGTCGCCCCGCTCCACGTACGGCAGAAATGCGTCCTGCTGCGCCTTGTTGAACCGGTGGATCTCGTCGATGAACAGGATCGTCCGCTTGCCCATCCTCCGCAGGCGCTCGGCGTCGGCCATCACGGCTTTGATCTCTTTGATCCCGCTCAGCACCGCGCTGAACGGAATGAACTCGCACCTGGTGATGCGCGCGATCAGCTTCGCCAGCGTGGTCTTTCCGACTCCCGGCGGCCCCCACAGGATGATCGACGTCAGCTCGTCGCGCTCGATCTGGCGCCGCAGCGGCTTTCCCGCTCCCAGGATGTGCTCCTGCCCGATGTAGTCTTCGAGCCGCTCCGGCCGCATACGCTCGGCCAGCGGACGCTTGCCGCCGCGCTCCGGCTCGCGGGGCGGCGTGTCGTCGAACAGGCTCACGGCCGCAGCGTCCTCTGCCGCCGCGCCTCGTACAGCAGGATCCCCGCGGCCACCGCCGCGTTCAGCGACTCCACCGCCACCGTGGGGATCGAGAGGTCGAGCGCCGCCGATCGCAACTCCGCCCCCACTCCGTGCGCTTCGTTGCCGATCACCAGCCCGCACGACCCTCGCAGATCCACTTCCTCCAGGGTACGGACCACGGCGCCGCGGCGCGCCGGCACTCCGGCATACAGTTCCACGCGATTCTGCTGCAGCGCCGCGCGCGCCAGCGCCGGGTCCATGCCGTGCAGGAACGGCAGCCGGAACAGCGACCCCGCCGAAGCCCGCAGCGTCTTCGGGTTGTATGGACTCACCGATCCTTTGAGAAACAGGGCGCCGGTCGCGCCGAACGCTTCGGCGGTGCGCACAATCGTACCCGCATTCCCCGGGTCCTGCAAGCCGTCGAGCACCACCACCAGGGCCTTGCCGCGGAACAACTGTTCCAGGTTCCAGGAGGGCGGCTTCACCAGGGCCATCACCCCCTGGCTGCTCTCCGTGCCCGCCAATCTCTGGAACAGGTTGTCGGGCAGCACGACCACCTTGACGCCCGCGAGGCTGCGGACGTGGCGCTCCGCCGCCGAGCGCACCGATTCAGCGGCCAGCACCGCCTTGACCTCGCAATCGCTGCGCAGGGCCTCTTCCAGCAGGTGAAACGTCTCGGCCACGCACAGCCCCTGCTGCGTCAGGGAGCCGCGCACGATCGCCCGCCGCACATCCTTGAGCAGCGGATTGGCGGCGCTCGAAATCGTCTCGGCCTTCGGCATCTGATTACAATAAAGTTATCTGAACGATCAGAATACCGCACATGAAACGGATCATATGGAACGGGCTCGCTGTCGCGGTGACCGTGATGATCGTCTGGATCGCCTGGCTGTCGGTGCGGATCGAGCAGCAGTCCTCGATTGACGAGGCGCGTCCGGCCGACGTCATCCTGGTGCTGGGTGCGGCGGAATACCGCGGGCGGCCCTCGCCGGTGCTCCGGGCCCGCCTCGACCACGCCTTCGAACTCTATCAGCGGGGCCTGGCGCCGCGCATTCTGACCACCGGCGGCGCCGGCGGCGACCCGGTTTTCACGGAAGGGGGCGTCGGCCGGGCGTACCTGATCAGCCGCGGCGTGCCCTCCGAAGTCATCACCGCCGAGACGGAAGCCGAAAGCACGGTGGAATCCACCACCATGGCGGGCGAGATCATGCGCCGCATGGGGTTGCATTCGGTGATCGTGGTGAGCGATGGCTACCACATATACCGCGTCAAGAAAATGCTCGAATCCTCGGAGATCCAGGTCTACGGCTCGCCGCGCAAAGAGCAGCACTCGAACCGGCTTCACGAACGCTGGAACTATGTGAAGCAGGCCATCGGCTATGTGATGTGGCGCACCGGCCTGGCCGTGTGAAGGACACGTGTATCCCGCACGACATTAATGACGCACGCCCCCTACCGCCGCATCTTCCCCAGTAGAGACCGGCGCACGCCGGTCCGCCACACGGGGAGCGTGTATGCGGTGGACACCCGGAGGAATGAGCGGCGACATCGAAGACCGCCGCGGGCAAGGCCCGGGCGGCTTTCGTCCGGCCCACATCGGTTTGGGCGGGATTCTGCTCCTGCTCCTTCTCAGCGTCCTGTTTCACCGTGATTTCCTGTCGCTGTTTTCCGGTGGACCCGCCACGGCGCCGGCCGGGAACGAGGCTTCGCGCAGCGTCGAGCAGGGTCCGGCGGAGGCAAAGCTGGTGCAGTTCATCTCATTTGTTCTGGATGATGTGCAGAACACATGGGACCGGCTGCTGCCCCAGGAAGCCGGCATTCCTTACCGGCACGCCAAGCTCGTACTGTTCCGCAACGTCACACAGTCTGCCTGCGGATTGGCCCAGTCGGCCACGGGGCCCTTCTACTGCCCGGCGGACGAGAAGGTGTACATCGACCTGGGCTTCTATGACGAGCTCAGCCGCCAGTTCGGCGCACCGGGCGAGTTCGCCCAGGCCTATGTGCTGGCGCACGAAATCGGGCACCACGTCCAGAATCTGATGGGGATCGCCGGGAAGGTGCATTCGCTGCAGCAGAGGGAGCCGGGGATGGCGAATCCTCTCTCCGTCCGCCTGGAGTTACAGGCCGATTGCTTCGCGGGAGTCTGGGCCAATACCACGGCGCAGCGGAACCTGATCGATGAGAGCGACGTCGAGTCGGGAATCAACGCGGCGGCGGCGGTCGGCGACGACCGCATTCAGAGAATGTCGCGGGGAACCGTGAGCCCGGAGTCGTTTACCCACGGTTCGGCGGCGCAGCGCTCCGAGTGGTTCAAGCGCGGGCTGGCGAGCGGCCAGATCTCGCAGTGCAACACATTTCGGGGACAATGACTCATGGAGGGGACTTGAACTGGCTGACAACCCTGGGAGTGGGGATGGGGTCGGCGTGGCTCTCGGGCTTTAACCTATATGCCACGGTGCTGACTCTCGGCCTCTTACAGCGCTTTCACCTGGTGCGGCTGCCCGGGGACATGAGTTACGTGAGCCATGGCTGGGTGATCGCCGCGGCAGGCGTTCTTTACCTGGTGGAGTTTCTGGCCGACAAGGTCCCGGTGGTCGATTCGATCTGGGACGCGATTCACACCTTCATCCGTGTTCCCGCCGGCGCGGTGCTGGCGGCCTCCGCTTTTGCCAATTTCGATCCGGCGGTTCGCGTGGCGGCAGTGCTCGCGGGTGGGACTCTGGCGCTCGGCTCGCATGGGACCAAAGCCAGCGCTCGGATGGCGGCCAACACCAGCCCCGAACCCTTTTCGAATATCTTTCTAAGCATCGGGGAAGACGTGTTTACCGTGGGGATGGCGGCGCTGGCGGCGTTTCACCCGGCGATCATTCTGGCGGCCATCGGCATCTTTCTGATCCTGCTCATCTGGCTGGCGCCGAAGATCGTACGGGCCGTCCGCCGCATGCTGGAACAGGTCCGGGCGCTTCTCGGGCTTCCGCAGCGCCAGGAAAGCACCCGGACGTAACCTTCCGGTCAGACCGTGCGGTGGCGATGGCCGTGCGTTGCAAAACGATAAATCGCAAGCAACACGACCGCGCCGAGAATCGACATGATGAATCCTGCGCCCTGACCCGGGGCGTAAAGGCCAAGCAGCCTGCCGAAAAAGCCGGCCACCAGTGATCCCGCCACGCCGAGCAGCATGGTTACGAAGATTCCACCGGGGTCGCGCCCGGGCATGATCAGCTTCGCGAGGGCGCCGACAATCAACCCGATGATCAACATCCAAATCAAGTGCATGTTTTAGCCTCCCGTCGTCTACACCCCTTGCCAGCGGCTCCCATACCCGCGATTCCAGCCCTCCGTAAGGTGAGATTGCGGGGTTCGGGCGGCGATCTATTTCTTGGAGCTACCGGGTGGCGTAAACAACGTACCGGCCGTTTTCGAATGCAGAAGGACGAGGCAGGTGATTGGCCGGCTGCAGTACGACATACCCGATTCCCAGCGCCGGATAATCCGCCATATCGGGCGGGCGGAATCCGGAAGACATGGTGCGCTCCCAGCGCCACCACCAGAGCTCGCCGAAGCCCTGAATGTAATTCACCTGGCCGCCGCCCTTCCAGTCTACGTAAACCGCCCGCCGGGCCTTGGAGCGGAAGATGCCGGGATCCAGGCCGCGGCCGGCGTCGGGGAACAGGAACACGGCGTCCTTCGGCGTGGAAGACCGGGCCCACGCCGAGAGCTGCGCCAGTTCCGGAGTGTGCAGGTGCGGATAATTCACGACTCCGCCGAACATGGGGATCGCGAAATAGGCGGCCACCGCCACGGCCGGCGCGTACCGCCCCGCCAGAACCGTGACCATGGCCAGAACCGCCACCAGGGCCGCCGCGGACCAGGTGGCCGGCTCGGTGATTATCGGGTGCAAGGGAATCAGGTAGGCCAATGCAAACCAGGCAGCCGCTTCGAGGGCCCGCATCCCCTGCATGGCTTTCACGCCGGCGGCCGCGGAAAGAAACTGCATGGCCAGGATGACGAACAGAAGGCTGCGCATCGGCTGGAACTGAGGCATGAGGTTGCGCCCCAGGTACTCGAGCAAGAACCACGAAGCCGGCATGCTGAGGATACCGAGCACCGGCAGGGCCAGCAGCAGAACCCGCAGATCGAACTTCAGCTCGTGCTGCAGGCGAAAGAGCGCCACCAGGACGAACCCGAAACAGATCAGGTAGTGCACCACCGTGTGCAGCGGCCAGGTGGAGATCCAGACGTAGGAAGCGCGCTTGAGTTGCAGCATCGCCTCGAACGGGGTCATTCGGGCGAAAAAATCGATATGGCCGACGCCCTTGAGCTGCGCCAGGATGAGCAGGGCCGCGACCCCTCCGGCTAGCGGCAGAAACACCCGGTACCGGCGCTTCACCCCCAGGATGATTGCAAAGGCCACCCAGAAGGGAGCCGCGGTCGGGGGGTGCAGCAGGAACGACGCGACCGCGACCACCGCCGCGGCCCAATACCGGCCGCGCGCGGTCAGCCCCATGGCGAGGAATACCAGCGGCAGCGCGAAGGCACGCGGCGTCGGCTCATATTCGATGGAAAGCACCTGGGGTCCGTTGATGGTCGCGCCCAGCGAGACGATGGCCGCCACCAGCAGGGAAGGCCACATCGCGAATCCCAGGGATTCCGCCATGAGATACAGGCCCCAGATACCCAGCGCGCGGGTGACGATCTGCAGGCCCTGGAGCAGTTCGCGGAACCCCAGGCCGGTCGTCCGGTGGAGGCCCACCGCGATGTCGTCGTACAAGGTAAACGCCGCCGCCGGATTCTGCACGAGGATCTCCTGGCGAAACAACGAGGGATCCGCGCGGTGCTCGAGCAGCGGCAGGTAGATCTGGGTATCCTGCTGAAGCCAGGTATGTCCGGGGAACTGGAAGAAAGTCAGAAGCGCAAGTGCGGCGATCGCGGCCCCGAGCGTCAACCGGTTCATTTGGCCGGTGTCTTCTCCAGTTGCTGTTTGGCCCACAGGCGGTCTGGATTCAACTGCAGCGACTTTTGCAGGGCCTGGCGCGCCTCGGCGTCTTTGTTTTCTTTGCGCAGGGCGACGCCCAGCCAGAGGTACGCTTCGGCGTCGCGCGCATCGAGAGCGATGGCTTTGCGGAAGTCGGCAATGGCCTTGTCGGAGCCGCCTCCCATCGCTGCCGGCAGATAGTAGTTGCCGACCCCTCGGGCCACGTACATTGCCGCCGATTTCGGCGCCAGCTCGACCGCCTTATCGACGGCGTCGCGGGCTTTGGGACCGTACATCAATCCGCTCATCAGATCGGTAACGGCCTGTCCGTAAAGCGTGCCCAGGACGCGGTAATACTCGGCGTTGTCGGGTTTGAGGGCGACCGCGCGTTCGGCCGGCTTGATCCCCTGTTCGGCGGCGCGGCGCGCCTGTTTGCGGTCGTGCAGCTCAGTGGTGACCTCGGCGAGATAGGAGCACGCCAGGGCGGCGCGATACTGCGCCGCGGCATCGTCCGGAGCCTTTGCCGCGGCAGCCGTCAATTCGGAAACTTTGCCGGCGAGCGCCGCGCTGTCCTGCCGGTCGCGGGCCGTCTCCAGACCCGAAGCCCCGGCCAGGAGCAGGCCGGCGGCCACCCATGCCATCGTCTTCATGATTCTCTATCGCTCAGAGCGCCGCCACCCGCCGGTGCACCAGCAAAAAGTATAGCGCCAGAACGACCAGCACCAGTCCGTTAACCGCCAGCACCAGTGGGGCGGTAAATAAGGGGACGAGCCATCCGGTCAGCAGGTTTCCCATCGGCATGCCGCCGCGGAACGCGAAGTTGTAGACGCTCATCACGCGGCCGCGCATCTCGTTGGTAACGATGAGCTGAACCAGGGAATTCACCATGGTGAAGACCCCGATCATCGAGGCTCCCGAAAAGAACAGAAGGACGTAGCTCGCCGCGAGCGAGGTCGAAAGCGAGAATCCCGCAATTCCGGCGCCAAGGCATATCAACATAGTGAGGGCAGCCCTCCCTTTGTTTCGCACGTTGCCCATCCAGGCCACGGTCAGCGCCCCGCAGACCGAACCGACACCCATCACGGAAAGGAACGTGGTGAAGGTTTCGGGTCCCCTGTGGAAAATGTCCTTGGCGAATACGATCAGAAACGTGCGCACGGGCGTGCCCAGCAGCGTCATGCAGAACGCCAGCAACATCAGGGCTTCCATGGCACCCTGCTTGCGGATGAAGCGGAAGCCTTCCTTCATGCTGGTGAAGATGCTCTCCGTGGTCGGCTTGGGGATAAACCGGAGCCGCAACATTAACAACGAGACGATTGGCGCGAAAAACGAAAGGCCGTTCAGGGCGAAGCACCAGGCGTCTCCGAGTTTGACCAGCGCCAGGCCGCCCAGGGTGGGACCGATGACCGTCGCGACATTGAACTGGATGGAGTTCAGCGCGATGGCGTTCGGCATATCCTCTTTATCGACCAGGGTGGGGATCAGCGCCTGGTAGGCGGGGCCCCCGAAAGCCTGCGCAAAACCGGTGACGAAGGAGAGGCAAAGGATATGCCAGACGTGCACCACGTGGAACGCCACCAGCGCCGTCAGAATGAATGCGGTACCCATCTGCGTCCACTGGGAGGCCAGCAGGACACGGCGGCGCTCGAAGCGGTCCGCCACCACCCCGCCGAACAGCGAGAACAGGAAAATGGGAATGCCGCCGAGAAACGTATCGAGCCCCAGCAGGAAGGCCGAGTTGCTGAGCTCGTAGACCAGCCAGCTCTGCGCCACGATCTGCATCCAGGTGCCGGTGCTCGAAGCGCACGCCCCGAACCACATCAGTCGGAAGTCGCGATATTGAAACGCCTTGAAGACCCTGCGAATCACAGTGGTAAGGGGGCGGCTGGTCCCGTGGAACCCTCCGGCGCGAGCTCTTGAAGATTGGATTGTAGCAGCTTCGGCGCCGCGAGTTGTGGAGTGCGCTGTAGTATACTGGCCCCTTCGTATTGCTTTATCCGATTAGGAGAGGCCATGTTGCCAGACTATCTTTCCAAGGCGGTACCCAACCCGAAAGGGAACCGCGCTCCGTGGTATGCCAATACCGCGCCGAGCTACGCGGGCATTTTTCTGTGGGTGGCATTCTATAAGTCCATGTCAGCGGACACGCTGCAGCACGGCGGCCTGGGTCTGTGCCTGGCGGCCCTGCTGGTGGCTGGCCTGCTCTGCTATTTCCTGTACTACCGGGTCCCGGCGATGCTGGGGATGCAGACCGGGTACCCGCTCTACGTGGTGGGCAGTTCGACGTTTGGGACGGCGGGCGGCTACGTGATGCCCGGCATCCTGATGGGGCTGCTCCAGATCGGGTGGTTCGCGGTGGCCACATTCGTGGCCTCCGATTTTATTCTGAAAGCGGCGGGCGCCAATGCGGGACCCGGGAGCCTGCCTTTCATCATCACGGGAGCCATCTGGGGGCTCGCACTTTCCTTCGTGGGAGCCAAGGGGATTCAATACGTCGCCAAGATCGCGACCTTCCTGAACTTCATCCCCCTGCTGATGCTGATCATCGTGGTATTCCAGACGGCGGGCGGTGTGAGCAGCTACACGGTCCCGGCGGGGCAGCAGAATTCCTACCTGGCGTTCAGCAGCATGCTGGCCATCGTGATCGGCTTCTTCGCCACGGCCGGAGCGGCGGGCGCGGACTTCGGAATCAACTCGCGCGATGAAAAAGACGTGAAGTGGGGCGGTCTGGTCGGGATCTCGCTGGCGGCACTGGTCGCCGCGGGGCTGCCATTGATCGCTGTAGCGGGCGCGCACGGCACCAATCCGAACCTGGGCTGGGATTACGCGGACGTGATCCAGGGCATCGGCGGGCCGATCGGTTCGGTCATGTTCCTGCTGTTCGCGGTAGCCTCCGTGCCGCCGACCTGTTTCTGCGCGTTCATCGCGGGGAACAGCTTCAATACGATGATTCCGAGCGTGCCGCGCGTGGCTTCCACCATGACGGGCGCGGTGATCGGCATCATCCTGGCGGTGACCGGCGTGGCGGCCAACCTGATCGGATTCTTCAACATCGTGGGCGCTTCGTTCGGGCCGATCTGCGGCGCCATGGCGGCGGACTACCTGCTGTCCGGCAGGCGCTGGTCCGGGCCGCGCGAAGGCGTCAACATCGCCGGCTACGGCGCATGGCTGGTGGGCTTCATCGTAGGGATCCTGCCGTTCCTTCCGCTTTCGCCCGATATCAAGCCGTACACGCAACCGGCGGTGCTCTACAGCTTCATCACGGGGTTCGTAGTGTACGCTGCGCTGGCCAAAGCGGGCCTGCAGCCCAAAGTCGTACAAATGCCGAAGGCCGCCGGGGCGTAAACTAGCCTTAGGGCTTGTCTGTGTTCCAAATCATTCTCTTTTGTTTCGCCCTGAGCCAGTTGTATTGGGCGTGGCAGGGTTATCTCGCGGCAAAGCGGCTTTTCCCGCAGACGGGGCTGCGGTTGGCCGTGTGCGGGGCGGTGCTTGTAATCTACCTGTTCCTGCTGGCCTATAACCGGAACTTCTTCGAGCGGAGCGGAACGCCTGTACACCTCACGCTGCAGGCGGCGCTGTTGGAGGCGCCCTTCCTGGTGTGGATGGCCGCTTCCCTGGTGGGTTTCCTGGTGGCGATACTGGTAGCGCCGCTGCAGATCGCGGGTTGGTGGCGCCGGGTTCGCACCGAGGGTCCAAAAGACCCGGGCCGCCGCCATTTCCTGGAACGGACCGCTACCATGGCAGCCGCAACACCGTTCGTGGCGGGAACCTACGGGCTACTTTACGGGCGGCTCAACCTGGAGACCACCGAGCAGCCGATCCGCCTGGCGAAGCTGCCGAAAGCGTTCGACGGATTCCGGATCGCGCAGCTTTCGGACATTCACATCGGTCCGTTCATGCCCGCCGAGGAGATCCGCAAGTACGTCGCAATTGCCAATGCGCTGAAACCCGACCTGATCGTGCTGACGGGGGATTACGTGACTTTCGACCCGGGCACGCAGCAAGCCGCGGTGGAGTCGCTTTCGGGCGTGCGCGCGCCCTTCGGCGTCTACGGCTGCCTGGGCAACCACGACGCCTGGGCGGGGGTGGAGGATTCGATTACGGCTCTGTTCCGCGAGGCCGGCGTCCGGATTCTGCGCGGCGAGAGCGTCCGGATCGCCAGCCATGGCGAGACGGTGAACCTGATCGGCGTGGATTTTCAAAGTCAGCGGCGTTTCGGGCCTTCGCCGCCGGTGCCGCACGTGCTCTCGAATATCGAGGGGTTGATCTTGCCGGACCAGGTGAACATCCTGCTGAGCCACAACCCGGACACCTTCAACCGCGCCGCGGAACTGGGCATCGACCTGAGCATCGCGGGCCACACCCACGGCGGACAGGCGGCGCTCGAGTTCATCAGTCCGGAACTGGCGCCCAGCCGGCTGGTGACGCCATACGTGTCGGGCCTGTTCCAGAGGCCGGGCGGGCAGCTCTATGTGAACCGGGGAATCGGGACGATCTTCGTGCCGATCCGCCTCGGCGCCCCGCCCGAGATCACGGTCTACAAGCTGTTGCGGGCGTGAGCGCGAACGGCACACTCTCACTGGCGGAAGCACGGCGGCTGGCGCTGGGGGCGCAGGGGTTCGGCCGAGCGCGACCCCGGCGCGCGACGGTGCGGCATTTGCGCGAGACCATCCGGCGCCTGGGGCTGCTGCAGATCGACTGCGTGAACGTGGTCTGCGCGGCGCACTACATGGTGCCGTTTTCGCGGGTGGGGCCGTACGACCGCTCGGCGCTCGACCGGCTGATTTACCAAAGCGGCGAATTCACGGAGCATTGGGCGCACGAGATTTCGATCGTCCCCATGGAGACCTGGCCCCTGCTGCGGTACCGGCGGGAGACCGATCGCGTGCGGCCCTGGGGATTCGAAAAAGTACTCGAGGAACGCGCGGAATATGCCGCCTGGGTGCTCGAAGAAGTCGGGCGGCGGGGCCCGCTGGCAGCCGACGACCTGCCCCCGCCGGAGGGCGCCGAGAGAAGGATTCCGGGATCATGGATCGGAACCGTAACCCGCGGGGTACTGGAAGCGCACTTCCTGCGCGGGGCGCTGGCGGCAGCCGGAAGACGGCGGGATTTCTCGCGGCTCTACGACCTGGCGGAGCGGTTGATCCCGTCCGAACACCGGTGCAGCCAGGTGGCGCACGACGACGGCCGCCGGGCGCTGCTGCTGCAGGCAGCGCGGGCGCACGGCGTCGGCACGGCGAAGGATCTGGCGGACTATTTCCGGATGCCCGTGGGAGACGCCAAGCCGCACCTGCGCGCACTGGTGGAATCCTCGGAGCTGCTGGAGATCCGCGTGGAGGGATGGCGAGAGGCGGCGTATCTCGATCCGCGGGTGGAAACACCTCGCACGATCGAAGCAATCGCGCTGCTTTCTCCGTTCGACCCGCTGATCTGGTGCCGCCCGCGCGTGGAGCGGTTGTTCGGTTTCGAATACCGGGTGGAGATCTTCGTGCCGCCGGAGAAGCGGAAATACGGATTTTACGTGCTGCCATTCTTGCTTGGGGACAAACTGGCGGCACGCGTGGACCTGAAGGCGGATCGCGCCAGGGGACGGCTGCAAGTCCTGGGGAAATGGTTCGAAGGGCGGAGGACGCCGGCCGTAGCAGACGCGTTATCGGCCGAACTGCGGCTGCTGGGGGAGTGGCTGCAGTTGAAGATTTCCTGAGGCTGGACCACCCCGCCGCGGAGGGGAGGAAAACTCCCTAGAACCAGTACTCCTCTCAATTGTTTTTGAAACGGGCACTGACATAGAATCACTCTACGACGGGGTATGTGAAGGACTGGCAGGGATGATGTATACGATCGTGCAGGGTGACTGCCTGAGCAGTATCGCGTACGAGCACGGCTTTGCCGACTGGCAGACGATCTACAACCACGATAAGAATAAGGCATTCCGCCGCCAGTGCCCGGACCCGAATATCATCTACCCCGGGCTGGAGCTGTACATCCCGGAGTTGACGCCGAAGGAGGAAACCCGGGCCGCCGGGCAGCAACACGTGTTTCGCAAGAAGACGGCCCCGGTGCTGCTTCGAGTCGTACTGCTGGATGAAGATCACCAGCCGATGGCTGGGGCACCTTACAAGCTGGCGGTCGGGGAATCGGTAGTGGAAGGCAGTACCGGTCCCGATGGTTTCCTGGAACAGCCGGTTCCGCAAGCAGCGGCAACGGCCCGCCTGAGTGTGAAGCTCAACCGGCCGGATGGCGTTACCGGCTACTCGTGGGATCTGCGGCTCGGGATGCTCGACCCTCAGACAACCATAACCGGCATTCAGGCGCGGCTGAACAACCTCGGGTACAACACGGGGCCGGTCGACGGCATTAAAGGTCCGAGAACCACCGAGGCGATCAAGGAGTTTCAAGCGAAATACGGCTTGACGGTGGACGGCATCGCGGGACCCATCACGCAGGGAAAGCTGGTGGAGGTGTACGGATGTTAGGAGGCGATGACGGCGGCCCGGTGGTTGGCCGCGAAGCGCGGGTGGCGCGAGCGGCGCAAGGCCGGCCGATCAAGAACGCACTGGCGCTGCCGAAAGGGTGCATCATCGTCATCGACGAGTTGGGCCGTCCGTTGAAGCAACTGGCGGTGTCCATGAGCATCAACGGAAAGCCGCCACACAAGACCAAGACGGACGACTATGGGAAGATCTACCCGCTCGCGGCGGAGAACGATGAAGTAAAAGTGGAAGTGGACGAGGCCCACGAGTCGGGCGCAGGCGATTCCATCGCGACAGACTCGGGGCAGCACTTCGAACTCGGAGGGGATGGCCCCCGGGGAGCGTGACCGGCGACGCTTATGGCAAGACGCATCCTTTACTCGGATCCCGCGATGTCGCAGGAACTGGCGGTCCTGCCGTACGAGGAGCTTGGGGCTGTGGACAACGGGGTCTGGGTGGTATGTCCCGACGAGACGGTGCAGGCGCTGGCGGAACGGCGCGCGCCGGTGTTCCTTTACTTTCATAAGCACGACTACGACGTGGCGGCGGCCGATCTCAGCCCGACGCGTGTCCAGGAAGTGATCCGGCATCGAAGAGACAAATGGGCGCCGCAGGCTAAGGGTTACGTCCAATGGGCGCTTTTCGAGGGGGAAAGGGCGACGCTCGAAGGCGCACTAGGGCTGGCGGCGGGACAGCCGGGGACGGCGGCCGTGGAGCGATCTCTCCAATTACTGCAGCGGATGGCTGGGCTCGAGCGGTATGAATCCGTGCCGGCAAAAGCGATGGCGATCACGGTGCTGCAGGGGGAGTCGCTGCTGCTGGCCACCGTAAAATCCGCCCTGGAGAGCAAGGTTCCGGTAGGGACGCCGGACGACCGGCATCTGCTGACCATCCATCGCGACCGGCGGCAGTTGTGGACGGGGATGGTGGCGCGGGCCACTGTAGCGCTGGGGGCTAAAGAATTCGAGAACGCGCTGCCTTTTGCAGACCCGGCGCGCGCGATCTTCGCTCATCCCACGGACGAGGCTTTTGAACAGGACCTGACCAAGAGCGGAGAACCTTCGGCGCACTGGCGCGACGGGCTGGTATTCGTCTCAGCGGAGCGCCGGCTGGAGGAACTGGGGCAGCGGAAGCTCTCGGTGGACCTGGTCTACGCGGACGCCGGCGAGTTCTATGACAGCCTCGATACCCTCACCCAGGCCCAACTCCACCGGGATTTTGCGGCGCGGCTGGGACGCCCGCCCGCGGCCACGCGCCTGGATATTCTGGGGGACATCGACCGTCTACACCTGCACCAGATCCTGATGAAACGGGAACTCCGCGCGCGGCCCGACGCGGCCCGGGCGTGCGAGTTCGCCGGCTTCGAAACCATGCTCAACGAGGACACGACGCTTCTCGGGTACTCTCTGGCGCGCACCCAAACGTTCAGCCGCAGCCGGGGAATGGATAAGCTGGCGCCGGCGGCACTGTACCAGACGGCCGGGACCACGGTGGCTGCGGATTTGTCGTTGTTCGGAAAAGTGGCCTCCCGTTATTGGCCGGGCATCGTACCCGCTCTGCAAAGACTGGAGATGGTGCGGACAGGAAATGGCCCAGGGACTCCGCATTACTGACTGAGGACGCTCGATGGCGCACGACGACCACTACCACGTTCATTCCGACCCCGGGCTGCCCGCTCCACCCGTCTTCGGACCGCCGGCTCCGCCTCCATCCAACTCGACCGTCACACTCACTGTCCCCCGAAATACGGCGTCCTCGGGCACGGTGACGATGGAGTTCTACAGTTTGGAACGCGACCTGGCGCAATTGCGGCGGGATGCATCGGCAAAAGGGATTCTGAGCGGGAATGACACCGCCGACATCGGGACAACCAAGGGTGCAAACCCTAAACCGATGCTCTCGCTGGTGATTGGGGGGAACCTCTGGGGTGGAAAGGGACCGGTTCCGAAGGTTTTGATCGTGGGGTGCCACCATGCGCGGGAATGGATCTCGGTCGAAGTTCCTTACCTGATTGCCGAGTACCTGGTAGCGTACATACGACCCAAGCCCCGGGGTGCCTGCGAGCGAGACAGCGTCTCCCGGTACAAAGGCTGGGCAGGCACAGCGGATTAAGCACCTGGTCGGAAACCGGGAGATCTGGTTCGTTCCCATGCTCAACGCGGAAGGGCACGATCACACAATCCGAACCAGCCGCAAATGGAGGCCGAATCGCTTCGTCAATACATTCCCAAAAGGCGCCACCATCAAGGCGCCTCAACTCGGCGGGGGGAGCCGCACGATCAAGGTCCCTTCGGGAACTGCCTGCACCGGCGTGGATGTCAATCGAAACTACAATACTTCGACCTGGGGACAAGAAACCAAGAGCGGGGCAAGCCTGACGACGAGCCGGGACCCCCGCGACCAGGGAGACGACGCCTCTTTCGGCGGACAAATCTTCTGCGGTATGTCGGGGGAGTCGGAGACGTGAGACGGCAGCCATTGCGGGTCTGATCCGCGCGCAGAAATTCGCCAGCGTGATCAGTTACCACAACTTCTCGGAGGACATTCTCGCGCCGGACGCCACGTTCCCTGATGCGTTCACCAAGTCCGTCGGGCAAGGGATGAAGGACCTCATCGCCGAGAGGGGTATATCCTACACCTTCAAGTCGGCAACGGGGCTCTATCCTACGACTGGGGATACCCTCGACTTTTACGTCGAGAAGGTGCCCGGCAAGCGTCCGGGCTATACGATCGAGGTCTCGCCGCCCAATCCACCCGCGGTTGCCGACCACATCTTCAGCGGGCTGCCGGAAACCGAAATCAAGCGGGTATTCCAGCAGAACCTGGCCGCGGCGCTGGCGGCAATCAATTGCGCAGGGTTCCCATCCGCCCCGACGGGCACCACGACCACGATTCGACTGGGCCTTCCCCCTTGGGTGGTGACGGTGGTTCCGAATTGCTGGAACCGTTTCAAGGGGTGGGATCCGACAATCTGATGGCGTCGCGCCGCCACTTCCTGTCGCAGGTCGCGATGCTATGCCTCCCGGCATGTGCCCGCGGACAGCAGGGCGCGGCGCGCGGCGCCCGAACACGGATCCTCTATTCCGATCGGGCGGCCTCGCGGGACCTGGCCGTCCTGCCTCATCAGGAACTTGGAACCGTGGATGGTGCGGCGTGGGTGGCGTGCCCGGATGAGACGGTACAGACGCTGGCGGAAAGGCGCGCGCCGGTATTCCTCTACTTCAACCGGTACGACTATGATGCCGCCATGGCCGGTCTCGGCCCGGCGCTGGTCCAGGAAGTGATCCGTCACCGCCGCGAGGATTGGGCGCCGCAGGCGAAAGGTTACGTCCTCTCACTGCTTTTCGAAGGAGAGAGAGTGGCGCTGGAGGGAGCGCTGGGCCAGGCAGCCGGAAAGCCGGGGAGGGCGCCTGTGGAACGGACGCTCCGGCTTCTGCAGCGCATGGCGGGACTGTCGCGGTACGAATCCATGCCGGCAAAGGCGATGGCCGTCACGGTGCTCGAAGGGGAGTCCCTGCTGCTGGCGACGGTGAAATCCGCGTTAGAGGCGAGGTCGGGAACTCTCGAGGACCAGCGCCTGCTGTCGATCCATCGCGGGCGGCTGCAGGTATGGACGGGAATTGTGGCGCGGGCCGCCGTGGCGCTGGGAGCCAAGGAGTTTGAAAATACGCTGCCTTTCGCCGACCCGTCGCGGGCGGTTTTCGTTCATCCCGTTGACCAGGCCCTGGAACGGACCCTGGCCGGGGCCAGCGAACCGCCGGCGCACTGGCGCGACGGGCTGGTGTTCGTAGCAACGGAGCGGCGACTGGATGAGTTGCGGCGGCGGAAGCTCTCGATCGACCTGCTCTATGCCGATGCGGGAGAGTTCTATGACGGCATCGAAACGCTCACTCATGCGCAACTCCATCGCGACTTTGCGACACGGCTCGGGCGCACGCGAGAGGCGGAGCGCCTGGATGTCCTGGGCCATATCGATCGCCTGCACCTGCACCAGGTCCTAATGAAACGGGAACTTCGAGCACGACCCGACGCGGCCCAGGCCTGCGAGAGGGCGGGTTTCGCGGCCATGATCCAGGAGGATGTCGGACTTCTCGGCGACTCGCTGGCGCGCACCCGCACCTTCAGCCGCGGCCGGGGCATGGCGGCTATGGCGCCGGCCGCCCTTTACGGCACGGCCGAAAGTACCGTGGCGGAGGACCTGTCGCTGTTCGGAAAAATCGCGGCGCGCTACTGGCCCGGCATCGTGAAGAGCCTTCAGGAATCTCGAGACGCTGCTTCGGATTGGCTAACCGGATCTCGGGGTACGAATCTGCGATACTTGGCAGGGAGGTTCAGCATGAACGCCTCAGTAAAGCGGATCGGATTGGGGACCCTGTTGCTTGCCGGGTTCCTCCCCCTTTGGGCAGAGAATAGTCCCAAGGGCCACTGGAGCGGGTCTGTCGATGTTTCCAACCAGTCACTGGCTATGGAGATCGACCTGGATCAGACAGCGGACGGCTGGACAGGCTCCATCTCGATACCCGCGCAAAACGCATCCGGCATTCCGCTGGAGGCAATTACCTTTGAGAAGGGGAAGTGTACATTTCACATCAAGGGGGGCCCGGGCGATCCGACGTTCACCGGCACTCTCTCGGCCGATGGACAGGCCATGTCAGGCGATTTCACGCAAGGACCCGGCACGTTTCCGTTCCATTTCCGCCGCACCGGCGATCCCAAGGTCGAGGCCCCGAAGACTAGCCCGGCGGTAGAGAAGGATTTCCTGGGCACCTGGGAAGGCACACTCGAGGCGCAACAATCGCTCCGGCTGGTGTTGAAGATGTCGAACGACGATCATGGGGCCAAAGCGACGCTGATCAGCGTCGACCAGGGCAACGTGGAAATTCCGGTAAGCGCCGTCAAGCAGGACGGGGCCAAACTGAGGCTCGAAGTGAATATGGTGGGCGGCCTGTACGAGGCTGAGCTTAATAAGGAACTCTCCGAATTGAACGGCACCTGGACCCAGGGCGGCAGTGACCTTCCTTTGAAACTGAAGAAGGCAACGCCCGCGAAGGAGCATTGAGAAGGCAGATGGCGTAGGCCGTCACTCGTGCCTTAGTGCCGTCAGCGGGTCGAGGCGCGCGGCACGGCGGGCGGGAACGAGACACGCCAGGAGTGCGGCGGCGACCAGTATGAACACGACCCCCGATATGGCGACGGGGTCGGTGGCGGGAACCTGGAACACTTCGCTGCGAAGGATCTTTGCCAGCAGCAGGCTCCCCGCCAGACCGGCGGCGAGACCGATCAGCACCAGGCGCCCGCCCATGCGAAGCACCAGGCGCACGACGTGTCCGCGCTCGGCTCCCAGGGCCATGCGGACTCCGATTTCATGGGTGCGGCGCGCCACCGTGTAGGAGAGCACGCTATAGATGCCGATTGCCGCGATGGCCAGTCCGAGCATTCCGAAGAAGCTGAACAGCGCCATGTTGAAGCGCGGCTGAACCGTTTCGAACCCGAGAATCTCTTCGAGCGTGATGGGGCGGCCGAGGGGCTGGTCCTTATCCACGGAACGCACCTGCTCCCGGAGGGCGTTCAACAGGGCCATCGGCGGGCCTTGGGTTCGCACGGCGAGGGTACGCCCCGTCGGCGCGACCAGGGTATAAGGGACGAAGACCGCCGGCGCGGGGGGATTCCGGAGACCGTCGTTGCGGGTGTCGGCCAGGATACCGATTACGGTGACGTCGGGAGAACTATCCGGCGGAACCAGGGCTCCCGGCGGCTTGGCCAGGACATCGACCTGCATGTGGGCGCCGATGGGACTTTCACCGGCCGGCCAGAGTTTGGCCGCAGCCTCGTTGATCAGGGCCACGCGGCTGGCGCGAGCGATTTCCTGCTCGCTCAGGGCCCGGCCGGCGCGCAGCGGAATGCCGAGGGTCTCGGCATAGCCGGCGCTGACCAGTCCGATCATAATGCGGCGCGCTTCGGACTGCGGATGTCCCTCGATCGAGAAGGGAGATTGGGGACCGCCGAAAGGCAGGCCCCCGTTGCCGATGGCGGCGGCTTCCACTCCGGGAATGGTCTGGACGCGATCGAGCACCGCCTGCGTGAACGCAATGCGCTTCTCGTAGGTCGGGTAACGTTTGGGCGGCAGGGGCAGGCCTACCATGAGCACGCGGTTCGCCTGGAATCCCAGGTCCACCTTTTGAAGGTTGGCGAAACCGCGAATCGTCAGGCTGGCGCCAACCAGCAGGATCACGGAGAGGGCGACCTCGGCGATCACGAGAACGTTCCGCGTCTTCCCCCCGGCGGCGCCGGCGGCCGTACTGCGGCCGGCGTCTTTCAACGCTTCCACCAGGTCCGGACGCGAAGCTCGCAAGGCAGGGGCCAGTCCGAAAAGGATACCGGTGAGGATCGAAACCACGGCGGAGAACAACAGGACGTAGCTGTTGACGGTGATGCGGGCTTCGTTGGGCACGTAGAAATCCGGCATGAGGGCAATGATGGCGCGGGTGATTGCGACGGCGAACAGCACGCCCAGGGCGCCGCCGGCGAGCGAGAGGACCATGCTTTCGGTGAGTAACTGGCGGAACAGCCGCGCGCGGGCGGCGCCCACGGACATGCGGACCGCGATCTCATGGACACGCGAGGCGGCACGGGCCATCTGCAGGTTGGCCACGTTGGCGCAGGCGATCAGCAGGAGGAATCCGACCGCGCCGAACAACAGGCGCAGGCTGGATCTCATCTCGCCCGCCGCGACCGTCACGTCCATGTAATTGACCAGGGCCGTGGCAAAACCGTTCTTCGGAAAGTTCGCGGGATGGACTTTCGCCAACTGGAGATTGAGGGCCTGAAGTTGTTCGGCGGCGGCCGCCTGCGAGACGCCGGGCCGCAGGCGCATGATGGGGTTCACGAAGGAGTCTTCCCGCAGGGTGAGAGGGATGGGAAGCCAACCGCCATCGCTCGTATACCAACCGAAGCGCGGCGGCATAACGCCGATCACCGTACGCGGGCGGTCGTTCAGCATCAACGTCCTGCCGAGAGCATCGGGGCTGCCGTCGAAGAGGCGCTGCCAGGCCTTGTAGCTGAGCACGACCACCGGTTCCGGCTCGCCGCCGGGCTTGACGTCGGAAGGAAGAATCGTACGGCCCAATACCGGCGCCACGCCCAGGAACTGGAAAGCGTTCGGCGTGACCAGCACGCCCGTGAAGTTTTCCGGAGCATGGTCACCGGTGAGCAACTCGTTCTCGTAGCCCGTCGCCATGACGTCGGAGAAGGAGGACAGTTTGCGGACTTCCAGATAGTCGCTCAGATGGTAGGAGGTGAATCCACCGCGCGGGCGCCGGAGGTCCCGGACCTGGGGAGCCCAGATCTCGTTAGGCCTGGCGTAGGGGTAAGGCGAGATCAGGACGCCATAGACCACGCTGAAAATGGCGGTGGTCGCGCCGATGCCGAGCGCCAGGGAGAGGACGGCGACGAGCGAGAAGCCGGGGCTCTTGCGGAGCATGCGAAGGCCGTAGCGGAGGTCGTGGTAGAGCAATTCCATCCATCCGATGCTGTTCATGCGGTAGATCTCCTCTCGAATCAGGGTCGTATTGCCGAGCTTGCGGCGCGCCGCGCGGCCGGCCTCTTCAGCGGCCATGCCGCGGGCCAGGTTGTCGGCGGTTTCGCACTCGAGGTAGCTTTCGATTTCGCTGGCGCGCTCCGCATCCCAGCGTTTCCTCCGGAAGAAGCGCCTCCAACTCATGGGCGGCTATTCCTCCACCGGCCGCAGAACACGGTTGACCGCGCGGACGAGACGCTCCCAACGGCCGGTGTGTTCGGCGAGTTGCTTCCGCCCGGCGGCGGTCAAACGGTAATAGCGGGCCTTTCGGTTGTTTTCCGAAGTCCCCCAGAACGAGGCGATCCAGCCGCGGTCTTCCAAACGGTGCAGGGCGGGATACAGGGAGCCGTGCTCGACCTGTAGAACGTCTTCCGAACGGTGCTCGATCACGTGCGCGATGGTGTGGCCGTGAGCAGGGCCGGGCACCAGGGTTTGAAGAATCAGCAGATCCAGAGTGCCCTGGAGCAGGTCTCCGGCCAGCGGATGGGAGTCTCGGTTCGCCATATCTACGGGCAGTATACTCCCATAGACGATCGACCGGTAAAACGGTTAGCCAGCCTGGGAACGGGCGAGGAGCACCACCGTGCTCCGGGCGTTGGCGATGTAGTGATCGGGAGGATCGATGAGGGTTTCGTGCCCTGCCTCCACGAAGTCCGCGCCGGCCGGCAGGCTCGTGTCGATCGCGCGGTACCAGCTCTGCGAGGAGTCGAGCGGCGGCAGCTTCACCCATTGCGACTGGTAGTGGCCGTTGAGGATGAAGAACAGCCGGCTCACGTCCGTCCGGGTGCCATCCACGGAACTGTCGAGTTGATAGCACAGCGTTCGTGCATTCGGGTCGTTCCAGGCAGGCGCGCCCAGGTCCGGCGCGAACCAGGAGAGGTCCGGCACGCCATCGTCGTTGAGATCCTTGCCGAGGAGGAACTTGCGGCGCTGCAGGACCGGGAAACGCCGCGTAAAGGCGATCGCCTTCCGGAAGAACTCCACCAGCTCGCTATTGCTCGAGGCCAGGTTCCAGTCGAACCAGCTCACTTCGTTGTCCTGGCAATAGGCGTTGTTGTTGCCTTGCTGGGAACGGCCGAACTCGTCGCCCCCCAGCATCATGGGAGTGCCGCACGCGAACAGCAGGCAGCACGCATGGTTCTTCATGAGCTGCCTGCGGAGCGAGAGGATCGCCGGATCGGCGGTCACGCCTTCCGCGCCACAGTTCCAGGAGTTGTTGTCGTTGGATCCGTCCTGGTTGTTTTCTCCGTTGGCCTCGTTGTGCTTGCCGTTGTAGGAGACCAGATCGTGGAGCGTGAAGCCGTCATGGCAGGTGATGAAGTTCACGCTGTTGTAGGCGGAGCGTCCGTCGTCGCTGTAGAGATCCGCCGATCCGGTCATACGCCAGCCCAGGTCGGCGAGCTGGCCGGCGTCGCTCTTGGCGAAGCGCCGGACGGTGTCGCGGAACCGGCCATTCCATTCGGACCAGTCCACCGGGAAATTGCCGAGCTGGTAAGTACCGACGTCCCAGGGCTCGGCGATCAGGATCGCGCGGCTGATCACGGGGTCCTGGGAGACCGTATCGAAAAAACTGGCCGACGACCGGAATGCGCCATCTCCGCTGCGGCCGAGCACCGAAGCCAGATCGAACCGGAATCCATCCACCTGCATCGTCTCGATCCAATACCTCAGGGAATCCATGACCAGGCGGATCACGGCTGGACTGTCGAAGTTGAGACTGTTGCCGCAGCCCGTGTAATTCTCGTAGTCGTGTTGGGGCGCGTCCGGCGGCCCGGTCAGGCTGTAGTAGGAGAGGTTGTCCAGACCACGAAAGCTCATAGTGGGCCCCAACTGGTTACCCTCGCCCGTGTGGTTGTAGACCACGTCGAGGATGACCTGGATGCCCGCCCGGTGAAGTTCTCGCACGAGCGTCTTGAACTCGGTGACCTGGCAGGCCGGCGCCGTCTGGCTGCAGTACGACCATTCGGGCGCGAAGAATCCGATCGAGTTGTAACCCCAGTAGTTCGTCAGGCCGCGTTGGATCAGGAAGTCGTCGACGTAATGTTCGTGAACCGGCATGAACTCCACGACGTTCACGCCCAGCCCGGCGAGATACGGAATCTTCTCGATGAAGCCGAGGTACGTCCCCGGATGGCGGACCCCGGACGAGGGATGGGCTGTAAAACCCTTGACGTGCACCTCGTAAACGATCAGTTGTTCGAGACCGAAATCGGGCGAGCGCACGCCCTGCCAGTCGAACGCATCGTCGACAACGATGGCCTTGGGGACAATCGCCGCGTTGTCGCGCGTGTCCGGATTTCGGTCCCCCGCCGCGGGACTGAGATCATAGGCAAGCAGCAGGTTGTCGGTGTTGCGAAACTTTCCGGTGACCGCCTTGGCGTACGGATCGAGGAGCAGTTTGGACTCATTGAAACGCAATCCGGATTCCGGACGATAATCGCCACGGACTTTGTAGCCGTAGAGCTGCCCGGCCTTCAACCCCTTGACCTTGGTATGCCAGACCAGCTTGTCGCGGTCCTGGAGTTGGATGACATCGGCCGGCTCGCCGTCCGGTGTGTCGAACAGGAGCAGGAAAACCTCCGCCGCATGTTTCGAGTAAAGAGCGAAGTTCACGCCCTCCGCGTCGAGGGTGGCGCCGAGCGGAAACGCCGAGCCCCGCTCCAGTGTCTTCGAGGTTCGGTGTTCCAGGGCGCTGCTTACGGCCGGCTGGCGAAGTGCGCTTGCAGTCATCGGATCCCCTCACTTTCTCCTGCACTCGATTCTCCCAGATGCGAACTCGCGGCGCGAGGAGCGTCGCGGAACTTTTGTGCGCCGGGTTCCGTATACTCAGGACAGCCTATGGCGAGGACCCCAGCGCGGCCGGCATGGATCGCACAGTGGCCGGGCGACCTGCTCCGGGACATGGCATTCGCGGTGCGCACGGTGCGCAGGCAGCCGGGTTTCGCCGCGGCGGCGGCGCTCTCTGCCGCACTCGGGATCGGCGCATGCTCGCTGATCTTCGGCATCGCGAATTACGCTCTTTTCCGCCCGCTGCCGGTCGATGATCCGTCGCGCCTGATCAGCATCAGCGGCATGAACCTCCGCCGCGGCAAAGTAGGCGGTTCGATCAGCTATCCCGACTTCGAAGACCTGCGCCAGGCGCGCTCCTTCCAGGGGATGACGGCTTTCTTCCAGTTCATGCCCGCCACGATCTCCAGCAACGGCGAGCCGAGGAGATATTGGGGATCGGTGGCGACCGCGAACTACTTCCAGGTCGTGCGGCCAACCTTCGTCATCGGAGGCGGGTTCGATCCGGAGAGGGACGACCGGAAAGGGGCGCCCGCCGTCGTGGTGTTGAGCTACCAGCTCTGGAGATCGCGATTTGGAAGCGACCGCACAGTCGTCGGGCGAAACATCGAGCTGAACGGCCGGAAAGCGACGGTTCTCGGCGTGACAGGCCCGGGCTTTCAAGGCACGGAGGCGATGTTCTTCTCCGACTTCTGGATTCCGTTCTCGATGCTGGATAGCCTGGCGCAAGCCGGCATGGGCGGCGACCGTCTCCACGACCGCGGCGGGCAATGGCTGATGGCCGCGGGCCGGCTGCGCGACGGCTTCAGCGAGAAGACGGCCGCCGCCGAAATCGAGGGGATCGGCCGGCGCTTGAGCGGTGCCTATCCGGCGACCAACCAGGACCGTGGGTTTCACATCGAACGCGCCGGCCAGGTCAATCCGGGTTTCCGGAAGATGATCGTGGTGTTCTTCGTGCTGCTTCTCAGCGCGGCGGTGCTGGTCCTGTGCACCGCCTGCGCCAACGTGGCCAACCTGCTGCTGGCCCGCGCGTCGGCCCGGCGGAAGGAGATCGCCACGCGCCTGGCGATCGGCGCGGGACGCGGCCGGCTGGTTCGCCAACTCCTCACGGAGAGTGTCATGCTGGCCCTCATCGGCGGCACCGGAGGCTACGCGATCGCACAGCTTGGCGCGAGCAGCATCGGAAGGTCGCGGATTCCGCTGGCGATGCCCGTCGATTTGACGGTATCGCTCGATTACCGGGTCATGTTGTTCTGCATGGCTCTCTCCGCGCTCACCGGCGTCATCTTCGGTCTGGTTCCCGCGCTGCGGGCGACGAGGCCAAACCTGTTGGGCGCGCTGAAGGACGAGCGCGTAGGGCTGGGGCGCTCGCGGCGATTCGGACTGCGCAATCTGCTCGTGGTGGCGCAGGTCACCATCTGCATGGTTCTTCTGATCTGCTCCGGCCTTTTCCTGCGCAGTTTCTATTCCGCAAGCGGCATCGACCCCGGTTTCACTCACCGCAACCTGCTCATGGCGGCGTTCGATCCGAGCCTGAACCGCTACTCCCCGAGCGAGACCCGCAGCATCGTGGATTCGATCCTCGAACGCACGAGAGCCCTGCCCGGCGTGGAATCGGCCACCCTCACCAACAGCGTGCCGCTCAGCCTGGAAGGCACGCAGAACGCGTTCGTGCCGGAAGGCCATTCCGGTAGTGGCGAGCAGCGGAAGGTATCGGCCGACATCTACGCGGTCGCGCCGCGATTCTTTGAAACGTTCGGCATCCGCATGATCGGCGGCGAAGACTTTCGCCCCGGCGTTCCGGCGGAGGATATTGCCATCGTCAACCAGGAGCTGGCCGACCGGGCGTTCCCCAAACAGAATCCCATCGGGCGGCGCATTTTTTACCTCGGCAGGGTGGTGCGGATCACCGGCGTGGTCGCGACGACGAAATCCCGCACCATCGGCGAAGATCCGCGTCCGTGCCTGTACTTCCCGATTGCCAGGGAGATGCGGGGCAACGATTCACTGACGGGCATCACGCTGGTTGCGCGCACGCACGGCGATCCGGCGGGATACGCCACGGCAGTCCGACGTACGATCCGGGACATCGATCCGAGTCTCGCGGTTTTCGATGTGCGGACCATGGACACGCAGCTCTCGCAGGCGCTATTTGTCCCGCGGGCCGCCGCAATGCTGTTCGGCCTCGCGGGCCTCATGGGAATGTTGATCTCCACGGTCGGAATCTACGGAGTCATCAGCTTCGCGGTAGCGCGGCAAACCAAAGAGATCGGCATCCGCATGGCCTTGGGCGCGCGGCAGACCCAAGTGTTGGGAATGGTGCTGAGGCAGGGGCTGGCATTGACGGTTACCGGCTCCGCGATCGGCCTCGGCCTGGCGCTCGCGCTGAGCCGTGTGGCGGCGAGCCTGTTGTACGGCGTCAGCCCGACGGATGCCCTCACGTTCCTCCTGGTGCCGGCATTCCTGCTGCTTATCGCCCTCTCGGCGTGCCTGGTGCCCGCGCGGCGGGCGGCATCACTCGACCCCACGGTGGCGTTGAGGTACGAGTAGCGCACCTTCGGCGGGTGGGCAGGCCAGGCGACCTACCCTACATGGTCAGGGAGTGGGAACGTGTCGGCCGGCGGCCTCCAGCGTATCGGAGCCCACACCGTCG
This sequence comes from Bryobacterales bacterium, assembly GCA_963778675.1. Classification (GTDB taxonomy): domain Bacteria; phylum Acidobacteriota; class Terriglobia; order Bryobacterales; family Bryobacteraceae; genus CAWCDJ01. The sequence goes on along the minus strand of CAVZVI010000008.1, from coordinate 477,393 downwards.
CCGGGAAGCTTGATGGTGAAACGGGTGCCGCGGCCGGGAGTGCTGTCGACCGTGATCTTGCCGCGGTGGGCTTTCACGATCCAGGCCACGAAGCTGAGGCCGAGCCCCAGACCCTGTTCGGGGGTGGGCGCGGAACCCGAGCCGGGCACACGATAGAAGCGGTCGAAGATGTACGGCAGCGATTCGGTGGGAATGCCGCGGCCCGTATCCTCGACGACGATTTCGATTTGGCCGGGGCCGGGCCTTACCGACACGCGGACTTCCCCGCCCCGCGGCGTGAACTTGATGGCATTCGACAGCAGGTTGGTGAGCATGCGCTCGATCTGCACGCGATCCACCAGGGCGGCGCATTCGACGGGAAGACTGGCCGTCAACTGAATGCCGGCTTCCTCGGCCGGAATCTGGAACTGGTCCACCTGGTCGTGCACAACTTCGCACAGGTCCATGCGGGACTTCTGCAGGACGAGCTGGCCCGATTCGGCCTGCGAGAGCAGCAGCAGGGCGCGCACAATCTGCGACAGCCGGTCGATATCCTGCAGCGCGTTGAACATGGCCTCGCGGTATTGGTCGGTCGTCTGGGCGGTGAACAGCGCCACCTCGAGCTGGCCCCGAATGCCGGTGATGGGCGTGCGGAGCTCGTGGGACACGTCGGCCGAGAACTGCTTCATCTGCTGGAATGAGGCCTCCAGACGCTCGATCATGCGGTTGAAGGTGAGGATGAGGTAATCCAGCTCGTCGCCGGCCTGGCGCATGGGAATGCGGAGGCTCAGGTTGGATCCGCTGATGCGCTGCGCGGCTCGCGCCACTTCTCCGACCGGCGCCAGGGCACGGCCCGCCATGAACCAGCCGAGGAGCGATCCGAAAATGAGCGCGCCCGGAATGATGGCGATGTACACCCAGGTGAACTCGCGGAGGATCTTGGTGGTCTGCGCCAGCGGCACGCCGATGGCGACGTAGAACGGCGGCCCGTGGCCTTCGCCATAGACGATGCCGGAACGAATCTGAAACCACTCGCCTTTGGAATTCTTACGCTCGCTCCAGAATGGCTTGGCCTTCTTCTCGCGCACCACCTGCTGCACACGCGCGCGAATCGACTCCTTATTCAATCCGATGTCCTGATAGGCGGTGGAGATCTCAGGCTCTTTCGTGACGGCATTCAGGACGACGTTGCCATCGGCATCGGTGACGACATACACCTTCTGGATGTCGAGGACGATGGTGGTTTCGTCGGGATCCTCATCGTCGTAGTACCAGGCGGCCGCATATTTGCCGAGGTCGGGATCCTTTTCAATACGCAGGTACCCCTTCATGGCGGCCCACTCCTGTTCGAGGGTGTCCTGCACTTCGCGGGCCTGCACGGTCTCCAGGCGCTGGCGGAAGAGGGCGGCCACGCCGATCAGCAAGACGGCGAAGAAGAGCGCATAGCTGGCGGTCAGCCGGAAACGCAATCCGCGGGAGAGGCGGAGCAGATCGCGCTTGCGGATCACGCTACACCTGCCGTTCGGCTGCCGCTTCGCCCTGCCGTTCGGCCGGCTTGTCGGGCGCGTCGATCATGTAGCCGATGCCGCGCACGGTCTGGATGAGCTTTTGCGGATAGCGGTCGTCGATCTTGCTGCGGAGATGGCGGATATAGACGTCCACGATGTTGGTGAGGCCGTCGTAATCCATGTCCCAGACGTGCTCGACGATCATCGTGCGGCTGAGCGGGCGGCCGCGGTTGCGCATCATATATTCAAGGATGCCGAACTCCTTGGGGGCGAGGTCGATGGCCTCGGGGCCGCGCGTCACCTTGCGGCGAATGCAGTCGAGCGTGAGATCGGCCACCTGGAGCCGCTCGGGCGCGGGTTGGCCGCGCCGCAGCAGCGCGCGCACGCGGGCCAGGAACTCGACAAATGCGAAGGGCTTGACCAGGTAGTCGTCAGCGCCCTGCTCGAGGCCCTTCACGCGGTCGTCGAGAGCGCCGCGGGCGCTCAGAATCAGCACCGGGGGGCCGAGTTTGCGGTTGCGGATCCTCTCGAGCACGCGCAGCCCGTCCATATCGGGCAGGCCCAGATCGAGTATGACCAGGTCGTAATCGGTAGAGTGGATATGATCGACCGCGGCGGCTCCGGTGCCCGCGGCGTCGACGGCATAACCGGCTCCTTCCAGACCGCGGCACAGGAAGTCAGCGATTCGCTTTTCGTCCTCGACGACCAGGATTCGCATTGTCTTCAGCTTAACGCACCCGCTTCTTCACGGTTTGAACCGCAGGGAGATACGATTCTCCTTGCCGCCGTAGAGCAGTTCCAGGTCCTTCATCTTCTGCTTTTCCATCGGGAAGTAGAGCAGTCCGCTCACGGTTTTGCTGGTCTTGCCCTCGGGCAGAATCCTGGATTCCAGCTCGGCTTTGAGGGGGTTCGCCTTGGCGTCCTGGGGCGCCGTCCCGGTCACTTTGGAGGTCGAGGCTTCGGGCGCGCGGCCGCTGCCGAAGCCGCCCATGCCGCCGCCCAGAATCACGTCCGTGGTAGCGCCGGTCCAACCGGGCGATCCGACGCCGTCGCGGTTGCTCACCGTGGCGATCACCAGGCCGCCGCCGCCGGCCACCTGGCTGGCAGCGAAAGGTTGGGCCTTATCGCCATCCTTATCGGTGCGGAGCACGAAGTCGCTGCGGTCCACCAGGATGTCCTTGCCGTACTTGGGCTCGATCTTTGCCTCGGCCACAATATAATGTCCACCCAGGTCGTTGCCGATCCATTCTTTGATCTCAGCTGGATCGATATGAAGCGTCACGGTAAGGACCAGATCTTCGTTTTCGCCCCTCGCCTCGGCAGTGGTCTTCTTGGCGGCAGACAGGACCATCGCGGGCAGAAGGAACAGGCAGAACAGGCGGGTAAGCATCAATGAACCCCTGGAGACGATTATACCGGGTCCACGCTACAATGAGCTTTACACCCCTTTTTTCAGGAGTTCTCCCTACATGGACGAAAAAGAGCGCGCGCGTGCCCTAGACCTCGCTCTGGGCCAGATCGAAAAGCAGTTCGGCAAGGGATCGATCCTGCGCCTGGGCTCGAAGGACGCGATCGTACCGGTCTCGGTGATTTCGACGGGTTCGATTTCGCTGGACGCTGCCCTGGGCGTGGGCGGTTTCCCGCGGGGCCGCATCAACGAAATCTTCGGGCCGGAGTCTTCCGGCAAGACCACGATTGCGCTGCAGGTGGTGGCGGAAGCCCAGAAGAAGGGCGGCATTGCGGCGTTCATCGACGTGGAGCACGCCCTCGACCCGGCCTACGCGCGCAAACTCGGCGTGGATGTCGACAACCTGCTGGTTTCGCAGCCGGATTACGGCGAGCAGGCGCTCGAGATCACCGGTCACCTGATCGCATCCGGCCAGATCGACGTGCTGGTGGTCGATTCCGTGGCCGCGCTGGTGCCCAAGGCGGAACTGGATGGCGAGATGGGCGACAGCCATATGGGCGTGCAGGCGCGGCTGATGTCGCAGGCATTGCGCAAACTGACCGGCGCTGTCAGCAAGTCGCGCACCTGCCTGATCTTCATCAACCAGATTCGCGAAAAGATCGGAGTGATGTTCGGCAACCCGGAGACCACCACCGGCGGACGCGCGCTGAAATTCTACTCCTCCGTGCGACTCGACATCCGCAGAATCGCGGCCATCAAGGATGGCGACGCGGTGGTGGGAAACCGCACGAAGGTGAAGGTGGTGAAGAACAAGGTGGCATCGCCGTTCCGCGAAGCCGAATTCGACATCATCTACGGCGAAGGAGTGTCCAAGGAAGGCGACCTTCTGGACCTGGGCGTGGCTCAGAGCATCGTGGAGAAGAGCGGCTCGTGGTTCAGCTACAAGGGCGACCGCATCGGCCAGGGCCGCGAAAACGCCCGCCAGTTCCTGAAAGACAACCAGGATATCCGGCTGTCGATCGACACGGAGCTGCGGAAAGCGCTCGGGCTGGTGAAGCCGGACCCCCAGGCGGCTTTGGCGGCTGAAGCCCCGGCGAGCGCACCGCCCAAACCTGCGCCGGCGCGCCGGTAAAGGGCGCTCACGGCTCCGGGCAAGCCGCCCGGCATGCCCCGCGAACCCATGAAAGAGGAGGAACGGCAGCGCGCGATCCGGATGAGGCTGGCGCGTGGCGGGCCGCGGCCGGTGGCCGGGATTCCCACTGGTTTCGCCGCGCTCGACGCCGTGCTGGGCACCGGGGGATGGCCGCGCGGATCCATTGTGGAACTCTACGGGCCGCCTTCCGCCGGCAAGACCACGCTACTGCTGGCATCCGTCGCGTACCTGCAGCGCGGGGACGCGGGGGCGGCCTGGATCGACGCGGATCACACCTTCGACCCATCCTGGGCCGCGGAACTGGGAATCGAACTCGAGCGCGTGCCGGTGGCGCAGCCAGTGTCGGCCGAGGAGGCGCTGGCGATCGCACAGCAACTTACCGAGTCCGGAGCGCTGGACCTGCTGGTGATCGATTCGGCGGCAGCGCTGGTCCCCAGCCTGGAACTGGAGGCGGGGATCGGCAACCAGAGTCCGGGGCTGCAGGGCCGGGTGCTTGGTTCCGGCTTGCGGCGGCTGTCGGTCGCCGCGGCGAGGAGCGGCGTCGCCGTGGTGCTGCTGAATCAGGTGCGCTCGTGGCGTGGCCGTGAGGGCGAGGAACTCGAAACCAGCGCAGGAGGAACTCCCCTGAAGCTCTACGCGGCAGTGCGGATCCAGATGGATCCGGCGAGCGGCGGGGCACGGCTGAAAGCGGTCCGAAACCGGCTGGCGGCGGGCGCTCAGGAGGCCAACCTGGTCTGGAAACCGGGCGGGGGGTTCGCGGAGAGCCCGTAAAACGGCCTTTCGAGCGCACCACCCATCAAAAAAGCCCGAAAATAAGGGCTTTTTGCGTGCATTTTGCTTTACATCATTTCAGGCTTCCCGTATGATTGTTACGATTACGGCGCGCGTGTTCGAGCGAACGGCGCGTTGGGAACCTTGTTCGATGGTGATGGAAACGCGGCCCGCCGGCGCGCGGCCGCTGAGTCAAACGATAATCTGACGGGAGAATCGAAGGAGATTTATGGCAACTGCGAGAATGACCCAGACGCAACTGGTGAGATCGCTGGCGGAACACTGCGAAGTCAGCAACAAGACGGCGCGGGCGTTCCTGGACAACCTGGCCGGTATGGCCATCACGGAAGTGAAGAAGAACGGCATGTTCGTGCTGCCCGGCATCGGCCGGCTGGTACGCGTGGACCGGAAAGCCCGCACGGGCCGCAATCCGGCGACCGGCGAGAGCATCAAGATCCCGGCTAAGAAGGTCGTGAAGTTCCGTGTGGCGAAGGCCGCAAAAGACGCGATCGTACCGCCGAAGAAGAAGTAAAACGGCCTCGTCCGTTAAAGGAAAAACCCCGCCGGGCCCAATCGCAGGCCGGCGGGGTTTTTGTTTGTAATCTTGAAGCGGAGGTGAAGCGTGCCCAACTTGCGGGTCAGTTCACGAAGCGTTATGCCTGCTTCTTGGTTTCGTCGTCTTCGTGCTTCAAGGCAGTCTTGAAGTTGCGGATTCCTTCTCCTAGACCTTTGCCGAGATCGCCAACCTTCTTGCCGCCGAACAGGACCACGGCAACGATGGCGATAACGAGGATCTCGGGGGCACCCAGACCTGCAAATCCCGCAGTCTGTATGCTAGTGGGCAACATACGGCCTCCTTTTTCACTTCATTGTAGCCGATTCGGCCGTCCGGCGGGAGACCGTGGCTGGGATCGTGCCCGGCCGCCGCGAAAATCGACGGGTAAAGTCAAGCTATCGTCAGTCAGGTTGCCGCTGGATAACATCCGCCCGAAACGTTCGCGCGCGTCCTCTCACGAACGGTGTGGGCGATAATAGCCTCAAGACGTCATGGACTTCGCGGAGCAGGTCAAAAGTTCGGTCGATATCGTGAGCGTGGTGGGCGAACACGTTCGCCTCCGGCGTTCGGGGGCGTATCGCTACATGGGCCTGTGCCCGTTCCACAACGAGAAGACGCCGTCTTTCACGGTTCACGCGACTCACCAGTTCTACAAGTGTTTCTCCTGCGGAGCGGGCGGCGACGTCTTCAAGTTCGTAATGGAGATCGAGGGGCTCAGCTTCTATGAGGCCCTGAAGTCGCTGGCGGAGCGCCACGGCATTCCGATGCCGAAGCGCTCGCAATATTCCGACGAGGATTCACGGCTGCGGGGCGCCCTGCTGACGCTGCATGAGCTGGCGGCCGAGCAGTTCCGCGCCAACCTGAACGGACCGGAGGGAGAGGCTGCCCGGGCGTACCTGGCAAAGCGCGGCCTCGCGACGGAGACCATCGAGCAGTTCGGCCTGGGATACTCCGCGCGCGGCGGACGGGCATTGCTGAAGCTGTTCGAACAGCGCGACTTTTCCCCGGCGCAGATGGAACAATCGGGATTGGTGGGCAAGCGCGAGGACGGCAGCCTGTACGACCGGTTCCGCAACCGCCTGATGTTTCCGATTCACGATGCATCGGGCCGGATTATCGGATTTGGAGGAAGGGCGCTGGCGGCCGAAGACAATCCCAAGTATCTGAATTCGCCGGAAACGCCGATATATAAGAAGAGCCATGTGCTCTACAACCTTCATCGCGCGAAGGAGGCAATCCGGAAAGAGGACCGTGTCATCCTGGTGGAAGGATACATGGACGCGATCGGTGTAACGGCGGCCGGATTCGGGGCGGTTGTGGCGAGTTGCGGCACCGCGCTGACCTCGCAGCAGGTGCAGATTCTGAAGCGGCATGCGCAGCGCATCATCGTGAACTTCGACCCCGACCCGGCCGGTTCGAACGCAGCGGAGCGCTCGATTTCCGTTCTGCTGGCGGAAGGCATGCAGGTGCGGATTCTGGAACTCGATGCGGATCTCGACCCGGACGAGTACTGCAAGCAGCGCGGCGCCGGGGCATACCAGCAGCAATTAGAGACGGCCAAAGGTTATTTCTACTGGCTGGCGGACCGCGGCCGCGCGAAAGTGGACATGCATACCACGGAGGGGCAGGTGGCGGCCCTGAAATCGCTCTTGCCGGCGGTGCAACTGATCTCCGACCGCATGGAGCGCCTGATGATCGCGGGCGACGTGGCGGCGTACCTCGGAATCGACCAGGGGCTGGTGCTCGACAGTTTCAAGAGAGCCGCGGCGGACCGGCAGGAGAACAGGTTCGTGCCGCCGAAAGTGGTTCTGCGGCACGACGAACGGATGCTGCTGAACGCGCTGCTGGCGAACGAAGAGATTCGCGCCGAGGTGATCGAGGAATTGAAATCGCTCGAAACCATCTCGACGTTTGCATCCCGCCGGATCTTCCATGCGATCTTCGCGGTGGACGACGCGGGCGGGCGGTTCGGGTATGACGAGATTCACGCCCGCCTGGAAGAAGCGGATCAGAACCTCCTGGCCCAGGCCGTGTTGAACGAAGAGACGGAGTGTTCGCGGGAAGAGGTGGTGGCGGCGGTCGAAAGCATGCGGCGCACGAATGGGCAGCAACGGCGATCGCAGTTGAAATCGCGGGTAAAGGAATTGGAGCGCGCCGGAGACTGGCAGGAAGCCATGCGCGTCATGGAAGAGTTGCGAGCCATGGAGCGGAAATAGGAGTGCATCCCCTGTTAACGGGCGCGCCGTGGTGTACAATGTGTTGGATTAGTCGCTGGGAGTAGCGGGGCTTCAGTGGCGTTAGAAGACAAATACGAGGGGCTGCAACGGCTCGTACAGATGGGCAAGGAAAAAGGCTACGTCCTGTACGACGAGGTCAGTGAAGTTCTGCCCGGAGACGCCCCCGGCGGCGCCGAACTCGAAGACGTGCTGGCCGGGCTGGATACGGCCGGCATCGAGATTCTCGAAGAGCCCAAGGATTTTGAAAAGAAGCTGGAAGAAGGCGAGGAGATCCTCGACCTGGATCTTCCGGCCGGGCTCGGTGAGAAGGTCAACGATCCCGTCCGCATGTACCTGCGCGAGATGGGCACGGTCCCGCTGCTGACGCGCGAAGGCGAAGTCGAGATCGCGCGGCGCATCGAGCGGGGGCAGCGAACAGTTCTGAAATCGTTGTCGCGCGCTCCGGTGGTGATCCAGGAGATCGTCGCGATGGGCGAGGAGGTGTCGCAGGATACCCTGCCGGCGCGGGACATCATCCAGATTTCCGATCCGATTCTCACCGACGAACTGGTGGAGGAGAAGCGCCAGGAGTTCGTCCGCATCGCCGAGGAGATTGCGCGGCACTACCGGAAGGTTCTGCAATACCGGCAGAAGCTGCAGGCGATTCCCCGCGGCATGAAGCCCAAGCAGTACCGGCGCCAGCTTTGGGAACTCGGGCGCCAGATGGTGCGCACATCGAAACTGGCGCGCACGATCCGGTTTCAGACGCCGGTTATCCGCCTGCTGATCGACCGTGTGCGCGATTCGGTGGAGCAGTTGAAGCCCCTCGAGCGCGAGGTTTCGCGGCTGCAGAAAAAGCTGGAAGCGTGGCCCGGCGCGCGCGCCGAAGGAATCAAGGAACTGCGCAAGGAACAGCGAAGCTTCAGCCAGCAACTGCAGCTTTACGAGGAGCAGTTCGGCGCGTCGGCTACCGAGTTGCGCCGCACCCTGGAGATCATCACCAAGGCGCACCAGGAAGCGGAGGCGGCGAAAAAGGAGCTGATCGAAGCCAATCTGCGGCTGGTGGTGAGCATCGCCAAGCGTTACACCAACCGGGGCCTGCAGTTTCTGGACTTGATCCAGGAAGGCAACATCGGCCTGATGAAGGCGGTGGATAAGTTCGAGTACCGCCGCGGCTACAAGTTCTCAACCTATGCCACGTGGTGGGTGCGGCAGGCCATCACGCGGGCGATCGCGGACCAGGCGCGGACCATCCGCATTCCGGTCCACATGATCGAGACGATCAACAAGTTGATCCGCACTTCGCGCCAGATGGTGCAGGAACTGGGCCGCGAACCCACCAACGAAGAACTGGCCAAGCGGCTGCAGCTACCGGTGTCGAAAGTCCGCAAGGTGCTGCGCGTTGCGCAGGAGCCGATCTCGCTCGAAACGCCGATCGGCGAAGAGGAAGAGTCGCACCTGGGCGATTTCATCGTGGATCACAACGGCATCTCTCCCTCGGACGCGGTCATCAATCTGAACCTGCGCGAGCAGACCGCCCAGGTGCTGAAGACGCTGACGCCGCGCGAAGAGAAGATCATCAAGATGCGGTTCGGGCTGGAAGACGGAAGCGAGCACACGCTGGAAGAAGTGGGGCAGAATTTCGCGGTGACGCGCGAACGCATCCGCCAGATCGAAGCGAAGGCGCTGCGCAAACTCCGGCATCCGAGCCGGAGCCACCGGCTGCGCGCGTTCCTGGAAAACGGAACGCACGGGGTATAGCAAAGCCCGCTACCCGGCGTTCCAGCGGCATCATACAAAGCCGCGGCCGCCAGGGAGCGGGCCGTTGTCGTTCCGACTACCAGCGAGGTTCGCGGCGTCCGCCGCCACCACCGCCCGGACGGCGTCCACCGCCGCCCCCGCCGCCAAACCGGTTGCCGCCTCCGCCGCCGCCTCCGAAGCCGCGCTCCGGCTTGGGACGGGCCTCGTTCACGTTGAGGGCGCGTCCATCCAGCGAGTACCCGTTGAGAGCGGTAATCGCCTGATCCGCTTCATTCTCGTTTTCCATTTCGACGAATGCAAACCCGCGCGAGCGGCCGGTTTCACGGTCCGTCATGATCCGGGCGCTATTCACCGCCCCGTACCGTTCAAAAAGGCTTCGGACAGCCTCTTCGGTTGCATTAAAGTTGAGGTTGCCGACGAAGATATTTTTCACTTAAATCCTCCAAACAATTTGAAAGCGGGCTCATCGGGGAGGGAACACAAGCAGGACGACGGTGCCGTCGCTTACAAACACTCTGCCGGACTCGCGAAGCATTCAAACGCGATTACACTATAGCATGCACCGATCCCGGCGCAAATACCCTTTCTGCGAGGAAGCGTTGGCAAATTAACACACTGGAATCGGGTCACTTACCGATACAGAAGTCCGAGAAAATGCGGTTCAGAATGTCGTCGGCGGTGGTGGCTCCGGTGATGGCATCGATGGGCCGCAGAGCCGCATACAAATCCAACAGAAGCATCTCATGAGGGATGTGGGATTCGACAGCGGAGCAGGCTTGCTCGAGGGCCGCCACCGATTCGCGGAGCTGTTGAGCATGGCGGAGACTGGTGATGAAGCCGGTCTCCTGTTCGAAGGCGCCGGCTGGCGCAACGGTGTTGAGAATCGCCTCACGGAGTTGCGGAATGCCTTCACCGGTGAGGGCGGAGACGGACAAACCCCGCCCAGGGGCCGGGACGCTCCGGCCCAGGTCGCACTTGTTGGCCGCGACCAGGTAGCGGCCTTGTGAAGCAGCACGGGCGATCAGGGTTGCGTCGTCCGGGTCTGGCGGCGCGGACACGTCGATCACCACGAGGGTTAAATCGGCATCAGCCATCGCCTGATAACTTCGTTCGATTCCCAGCGTCTCCACCCGTTCGCAGGATTCGCGGATTCCCGCCGTGTCGTAGAGCTTGACCGGGATTCCTCCAATCGATGCGGTTTCGGAGACGAGGTCCCGGGTGGTGCCGGGGATATCGGTGACGATGGCGCGGTCCTCCTCGAGCAGCCGGTTGAAGAGGCTGCTTTTGCCGACATTGGGACGGCCGACGATGGCGAGCGTAAGACCGGCCTGCACGAAGCCGCCGTACTGGAAGCTGGCGGCCAGCGCGCAGACGGCCTCCGTTACCGGGTCGAGGCGGCGCAGGATTTCGGAATCGGACGCCACGCCGACATCGTCCTCGGCGAAATCGATGCCGGCTTCGAGCAGCGCGATGAGTTGGAGAAGCTGTTCCTTGATCGGGGCGATGCGGCGGGACACCGATCCCGCGGCCTGCTGGGCGGCGATCCGCGCCTGGTACAGGGTGGTAGCTTCGATCAGGTCGCGGACGGCCTCCGCCTGTGGAAGATCGATGCGGCCGCGCAGGTAGGCGCGTAGGGTGAACTCTCCCGGCTCGGCGAGGCGGGCGCCCGACTCGACCGCCCGTTCCACCGCGTGGCGCAGCACGACCGGAGCGCCGTGGCACGCAATCTCCACCACGTCCTCCGTGGTATAGGAGCGCGGGGCCTGAAAAAACGTGGCGACGACTTCATCGATGACCCGCCCGTCCCGGTCGAGCAAGTGGGTGAGGTGGGCCTGCCAGGATCGCCAGGCGACGGGGCCGCGCAGGATGGCGTCCGCGATAGCCAGGGCGTCCTGGCCGGAGATGCGGACGACACCCAGGCCGCCGCGACCGGGGGGAGTCGAAAGGGCGACAATCGTGTCGGTAAGAATCAACGGCGGGCGCTGCGGGAACGCGGGCCGCCACGCCGGGGAGGCAGCGCCTCCCTGGGTGGTTCCGGGAGACTGGCCATGCCTGCGGGGTACACCACTACCTGCCGGCTCGGACCGGCTCCGAGGCTCTCGCTGCGGACGGCCGTTTCCGCGCGCAGGGCGAGGTGGATCACGCGCCGCTCCCGGCTGTTCATGGGATTGAAGCGGAAGGGCGTTCCGGTGCGCTTCACCTTATCCGCGGCGGCCATGGCGCTCACCCGCAACTCTTCGATGCGCAGCAGGCGGTAATCGTTGGCGTCGAAGGAAATGCGCGAATGATCCTCGGAGGGCATGTGCAGCATTTCCATGGTGACATGCTCGAGCGCCAGCAGAAGCTCGGCGCGATTGGACAGCAGCAGGTCCACGTCCGGACCCGAGAACTTCACCACGATATCGGGGGTCTCGAAGTCGTCGTCGCCGGACTCGATGTCCTTGATCTCGTACTGGAGCTTGAAGCCTCCATCCTGGAGGGTCGTGCGGAGAAAGCCATCGATGCGGGAACCGATCGAGGACACGGAGTATTTGCGCTCAGTCACGGGCTATTTCCTGCCGTTTTTCTTCTTGGGCACTTCCACCGACCGGGCGGCTTCCTGGGCCGCTTCGGTGTGGTTGAAGAACAACTGCTGCCCCATGCTTACCAGATTGCTGGTCAAGTAGTATAACACCAGGCCGCTGGGGAAATTGTAGAACATGAATCCGAAGATGAGCGGCATGAACATCATCATGCGCGCCTGGTTGGGATCCTGGTTGGGCTGCGGCGTCATCTTCTGCATGAAGAACTGGCTGGCGATCATGACGACCGGCAGAATGTGGATGGGCAGGTGCTCCGCCTGCGAAAGATCGCTCACCCAGAGCCAACTGGCGCCGCGCATCTCCACGGAAACCGTGAAAACCTTGTAAAACGCGAAGAAGAACGGAATTTGCAGCAGCATGGGGACGCAGCCGCCCATGGGGTTGACGCCGTACTTCTTATATAGCGCCATCACCTCCTGGTTCTGGTCGGCCTTTTTCGGATCGGTCATCTTGAGATTTTTGTACTTCTCGTTGATGGCATCGATCTGCGGCTTGAGCGCCTGCATCTTGCGCATCGACTTCATGTTCGACAGCTTGAGCGGGAACAGGATGAAGTTGATGATGATGGTGACCACAACGATCGACCATCCGTAGTTGTGGACGAAGCCCTCGTTGAACCAGTTGACCACCAGGAACAGAGGCTTGGCGAGGAACCGAGAGCCAGCCGAAATCCACCACGGAAACGAGTTTCGGATTGATCTGGCTGAGCAGCTTGAGATCTTTGGGACCGACGAACAACGCCATGTTGTCGGACTGGCCGGCGGAGACCGCCACACCGCTGAACATCGCCGGTTTTTCCGCGCCCGGGGTGAGCTCCCAATCCGAAAACGTAACCTGGTGCATCGTGGTGCCGTTTTCGGGAAGGAAGACTGCGGCGAAGTAGGTATCGGCCACGCCCGCGAAGGAAAAGTTGCCTTCCGCGGCAACAGGACCGTTCTTGGCGGCGCCGGCGTTCTTCTCGACGAGCTTATTGTTCGTCACGTCGAAATAGAGCGCCCGCTGGCTGCCCGAGGGGTTGCCCACCGTCAGGTCGCCGAAGCCGCCGCGCCACTCGATCAGACTCTGGACGGGCTTGCCGTCAACCGTGACACTGTTGGTGACGTGCGAGATGTAGCTGTCTTTCTCGAAGCGGAAGGCCTTACGAACCACGGTGTGACCGTCGGAGTACTCGTACGAGACGCCCGAGTCCGTCGGGGTCGGGAGTCTGCTTGTACCAGGCCCAGTTCACGTCCGAAGTGGGCTTCTGGTCCGGGAAGAAGAGGGAGAAGGGATACCCAACCTTGGCGGTGGGGTTCATCAGGTTGAGCGGCTTGTTGTCGTTTCCCTTGACTTTCTTCAGGATCCAGCTGCGAACGTTTGCGCCCTGGTTGCTGAAAGTCACCCGGTAAAGGTCGGTATCGATGACGAATGGCGGCTGGGGAGGGCCCGTAATCTTGGGTGTGACCGGAGCCGCGGCGGAAGCCTTGACGGTCTCTGGGGCGGAGCTGGCGGCCGGCGCGGTTTCCGGCGGCTTCTCCACCGGCGCCGGCGCCGTCGTGGTCTGCTCCGCTTTCTTCACCGGAGCCGGAGGCTGCGTCTTGAACAGGTAGGGAGTCAGGAACATCACGACCCCCATGAGCAGGAAGGCGAGCAGCAGGCGCACTTCCATCGACATTTCTTTAGGCGGTTGAGTTCCGCTCGAGCCGCCGTTTACCGATTCTGCCATTCAGGATAATTCCGTCAAAAACTGGACACTCACCGGACGGGATCGAACCCCCCGGGTTGAAACGGATGACATCGCGCCAGCCGGCGCAACCCCATCCATACACCTCTCGCTACGCCATAACGCTCAACGGCCTCACGCATGTAGTCGGAACAGGTCGGGTAGAAACGGCACGCGGAGGGGAGCGCGGGGGAGATACAAACCTTATAAATGCGAAGAACCCGGATCAGGAGCCACTGCAACGGATGAAAAGACGCTCCACTTCGCGCTTCAACTCCGGCATCGGAGCGTCGAGGGCCTTGCGCCGTGGATTGATGACAATGGACCACCGTGGGTTCATCCGATCGAGATAACAGCGGACGGCCTCGCGCATACGCCGCCGGATGCGATTTCGCACCACGGCCTTGCCCACCGCCCGCGGGATGGTAAAACCGATTCTTGGACCGTCCGGCTGCGATTCGCGGACGAGGAAAGCCGCAAAAAGGGGACTCGTGAACTTGGTTCCCTCGTCATAAATTCTTCGAAAGTCTTTGGATCGCAGCAGACGAACACTTTTCGGAAAACCAGCTATGGAAGACTACCTCTCCGAGCTGACCGTGAGCTTGTGGCGCCCGCGAGCGCGGCGCCGAGAGAGCACGGCCCTCCCGTTCTTGGTTTCCATACGGGAACGGAAGCCATGCGTCTTCGCGCGATGACGATTATTCGGTTGAAAGGTGCGTTTCGGCATTGTTGTTCAAGCCCTTAGTATAGATCAACGGGGAAATTGGGAGCAAATCAGGACACACCAGAACTCCGGCGCGCCGACCGCGAAGGCCACCGCTTTACAAACCTATTCTACCAGATCCGGTCGGAAGGCCGCGGCGCACCCAAACCAGCCGCCGGGCTTCTGTGTGTCAGTTTTACCCGTGTGTGGGTTACCGGCCTACAGCCGGGGGCGTCTGCACCATTGACAGAAGCAGACAGAACACCACCAAAATCGCGAGTCCCGAAGCTACCAGCATGACTTCCTCTTACCTCTACACGCCCGGTGAGCAATCGGAGGGCCGCCGAACAGGGTGGCGCTACGGCTGGGGTTTGCAGGAGCCGGCACTGACGGCAAAGGCGGCGACGGTGGTCCAGCGTTCGCCTTGGCGGTGCTCGATGTGAAAGGACTTGGTAGAAGCGTCGGCGCGCAGCCGCCAGTCGGGGTTCGGCGTAAACGCGGCTTTGAGCCGCAGGGGCCTGGTGCTCGATTCCTTAATGCTCCAACTGGCCCCGGCATCGGGCGATTCGTATAGCTCCCAGCGGTCGTCGTAGCTGCCCTGCCCCCGGTCGATCACCAGGCTGCCGCTATCTTTAGCGGTGAAGAAGAACTGCTGGATGATGCCGAGCCGATTCTCCGCGCTCTCCGGGAAAATGGACTCGGACCGCCAGGTCTTTCCGCCGTCGGTGGTTCGAAGAAGGAAAGGGTCCTGCGGCAGAGGAAAGACCGAGTGGCCGCTGACCCAACCGGTTTCGCGGTCGAAAAACTGGATCCGTTCGAGAACCGCGCCGCGAATTCGCGCAGCGGCTTCGTGCCAGGTCCGGCCGGCATCCTCACTAGCCAGCAGGGTGGAGTACAGTGTAACCGCGGGAGAGTGCAGGTCGCCGGCCACGAAGAGGCTGTCGCCGGCGGTCTCGACGGAAGTCAACTCCAGGTAGACCGGGCAGGGGTCTTCCGCCGAGCAGGTGAGGCCCGCCCACTGAATGTCATCTTCCGAACAGTCGAATGGGAAGGTGACCGGCCTGCCGCTATATTCCAGAACCGGAGCCGCGGCGGGAGGCGCAGGCGGCTCCTGGGCGACTGCCGCAAAGACCGTTGTAAACAGCAACACCGGGAGGAGTGATGGCAACTTCATGGCCTGCACAAATTGTAGCCCGGCTCTAGATGGCTCCAAAGGGCTATCACAGAGTGACTACATAGACTATTCAAAAAAAGGGGCCTTCGATGTAACGTCGCAGTCGGGGACTCGCGTCTTATAATTAAATCCCCGTTACGACAGCGGGCGCACTCACCCCTATCACCCAAACCGCGCCCGCTTTTTATTTTGGTGATTCCTCAAAGAGACCCTCGAAGAGCACCGTACTCAGGTATCGCTCGGCAGCGTCGGGAAGCACAACAACCAGGGTTTTCCCTGCAAACTCCGGCTGCTGGGCCAATCGGACGGCAACGGCGGCAGCGGCGCCGCACGAGATCCCAGCCAGAATCCCTTCCTCCTTGGCCAGGCGGCGCGCCATCTCGATCGACTCCTCGTTGGTGACTAACTCAACGCGGTCCACCAGAGAAAGGTCCAGAGTATCTGGAATAAAGCCCGCTCCGATGCCCTGCACCTTATGCGGTCCGGGCCGAAGGGTCTGGCCGGCGAGCCGCTGGGTGATCACGGGACTCGACACCGGCTCGATGCCCACTGAGAGGATGTTCTTACCCTTCGTTTTCTTAATGAACCGGGAGACCCCGCTAATGGTGCCGCCGGTTCCGATACCCGAGACCAAGACATCGATCGAGCCGTCCGTATCGTCCCAGATCTCCGGGCCGGTGGTTCGAAAGTGGATCTCGGGGTTGGCCGGATTCTTGAACTGCTGCAGCAGGACGTAGCGGCCGGGATCGGAGGCCACGATCTCCTCGGCCTTGGAGATGGAGCCTGCCATACCGGCGGAGCCTTCGGTGAGCACCAGGTTGGCGCCGAGAGCCTTCAGCACTTTGCGCCGTTCGATCGACATGGTCTCGGGCATCGTCAGGGTGACGGGGTAACCGCGAGCGGCGCCCACAAACGCCAGGGCAATTCCGGTGTTCCCGCTGGTCGGCTCGATCAACTCTTTGCCGGGCTTGAGGATGCCGCGCTTCTCGGCATCCCAGACCATCGACGCACCGATCCGGCATTTCACGGAGTAGGCAGGATTGCGTCCCTCGATCTTGGCCAGAACGGTGGCCGGGGAACCCGCAGTGATCCGGTTCAGCCTTACCAGCGGGGTGTGGCCAATGCTGAAGGAGTTATCTTCGTACACTCTCAAGTCAGATCTCCCAGTTCAGGACGAACTTGTTCTGCTTCTCGGACCATCCGCGAAGAAGGTCAGCAAACGTCGTTTTGTCGATGACTTCGGAAACCGCATGGTCCACCTGCTGCCACATGTCCGTAAAGGGCGTTTCGAGCTTCTTTCGCTGACGGCCCTTGCCATGTTGAGGGCCCTCGACGGAGCGCAGAACCTCACCGACGGTGAGAGACTCCGGCGCGCGGGAGAGCAGATATCCGCCCTCCGCGCCGCGGCGTGACTCCACAAACCCACTCTGTTTGAGGCCCGCCAGAATCAGTTCCAAAAATTTCTGGGGAATTCTCTGACGGCGCGCGATGTCGGCGATTTTCACAGGCTCGCCGGGGCGCTGCGAGGCGAGGTCGAAGATCGCCTGGAGCGCGTATTCACCTTTTACCGAAGTGTTCATCGGGGCTGGACGACGTAATCACCTATATCCTACTAGAGATTGTAGGACAGGGCTGGCGGGGCGTAAACAGGCGGGAGAAGAAAAAGATGCTGTATGGGGCCTTGCAGTTTGCGCGCACGATGACGCCCGCGGAAACCACGGCCGTATTTTCGGACGTGACCGGTCAGTTCCATCTATGCCGGAGATGCGAGATGACGCAGAACCAGCGCTATCGCGGATTTGCAGCCCGGAGGGAGCCGGCCGCGATTAGCTGGTGAACAGTGTGACTCGGGCCCGATGCCCCTTACGCAATTTCTCATCGCACGTGTAGAGGACGGAACCGGTTGCTTCTGCCAACGCGATGTACGCGGCATCATAGGCGGTGAAATTGTGCCGTAGTTCCCAAATGCGGCCAATTAATGGCGTGTGCGAATACCGCTCAGCGGGCAAAGCCGCAAGCTCTGCGAGAAACCGGCTGCTGCGGTGAGACTCGATTCGCTGCCCGGCCACCAGTCTTCGGATTGCACTCATGACTTCGATGTCGATCAAATGCGGAACGATGAAGGACTCATCCCGCTTGGAGAGTTCGTTTCTGATGGAATCTGCAAGGGCGCCGTTGGTAAGCAGTTCGACGACCACGGAAGCATCCAGAACGATCATCGTTCGTCTCGCAACTCGCGGATTACCTGCGCGGCAGTACGCTTGGATGGAATCGGTTTCGCCTGCTGCGTACGCTCCAACCACTCCTGCATCGTCGGCCGCTCAGCCACACGCTCCAGTTCCCTCTTAATGAAATCGGAAAGGCTCATGCCCTCACGCGCCGCTCGCGACTTCAGCGTGCCATGTACGGACTCCGGGACATTCCGTACCTGGATCATTTTGGACATGCTCTAAGCATACAAACATGTGCAACACATTTCAATTCGCAGGCCCGCGGACCCCAATCACCGCCACATGGCCGTCTAACACCCGTATCGTGGATTGGCGGGTGCGAGGTTCAGCCCGGTACAGGAATATCGTCCCATTGACCGTCGCCGACCGCACGGGCGGTCAGTTTCCGCAATCGCCGTATTTACGCCGTAACCCCTCAACGCATTAAGTGTGATCGCCTATCTCAGGTGTGCAAGTCCGGCACATCATGACGGTTTCGAAGGGATGTGGTACTGTTTCCGCAGGTCCTTCGCGGTGATTAGTTACCGCATTCTGGGTACCATTTCGGGATTGTTTGTCCACTCGCTGCTTGCGCAGTCTCAAATGCCTACAATTCGAGTCCCGGTGCGCCTCGTAACTGTACCGACGCTCGTGCTTTCGAATAATCATTTGGTCCCGGGTCTCGAACTGAAGGATTTCCGTGTTTTTGACAATGGACGGCGGCAGAATGTCGCGCTCGATACCGCCGACCCTTTGATAACCGTTGCCGTTGCAATTCAGATCAATCAGGACATCCGCTCATACCTCCCCTTCATCTCGAAAGTGGGCAGCGTTTTCGAAACCCTTCTGGTGGGTGGATCCGGTGAAGCTGCCATAATCACCTACGCAGATGACGTTTCAGTGCTCAAGCCGTTCGATAGAGGCGATCTATCGTCCGCGCTTCGAGGCATTACAGCAGCTGGCCGAAATGCCCGTATGCTCGACGCTAGCTGGCGCAGTCTGACGTTACTGCGCCAGCGCCAGTCTTCCCGTGCTCGCTTTCTGATACTTATCGGGCAGCCGCTGGATCGCGGAAGCGAAAGCGACCTGACGGCGCTCAAGCATGAAGCGGAGTCTGACAATGTGACGGTCTTCGCCATCACTCTTCCGGAAGTCGGAAAGGCCTTAGTATCGGATAATTTTTCGCTACAGGGTCCTGCGAGTGCTGCCGAACGCGGTGGCTTCAAGGCTAGCGTCAATCTAGGCAGGTTGGTCTCAGTCCTGAGCCGCAGCGCTGCTGCCGGAGCAGATCCGTTCTCCGAATTGATTGCTGCCACTGGGGGCGCCCAGTTTCACGTTCGAAAGCAGAACGAGTTGGAGGAAGCGATTTCCGCTATCGGCCTCGACACGAGAAGCGCCTATCAGCTAAGTTACTCGCCCAGTTCGCACGACGCCGGATACCACACAATCAAAGTTGAAGTAGACGTTCCAAAAGTCAAGATTCTTTCACGACCGGGTTACTTGCGGACGGATTGATTTGCATTCGCGGCTTGGTGCCGATGAATGGTCGTCTGGCACGCGTTTGTGCGTTTTGTTGGCCAGTGGATCAGGTGGCGATGTCGCGTCTTGGTAAAGAATGCATCTGCATCTGATCATTCCAGACGGTGTTCCGACACCATTCATCTCTCGACATCGGACTCTGAGCATACTTCAACGCGCACGCGAATGATGGCGAAAAAGTAGGCTTCATGGAAACTGACTGCCGGAACCGGACCGCTCCGGGTCCGCTTCTACGGTAACACCGTTTATCTACCCGAGCCGTATTGAATGAGCCGGAACGCCTTCCTGGCTGCGTGGCTCCTTGTCTTTTGGGTGCGGCTCCCGACAGAGCGGGTTGACGGTCCACTATGGTTAAACTACTATGTAGTTTAACCATGCCGCCGATGCCATCGTTGGGAGAATTCGAGCAGGTAGTGCTTCTGGCAATCCTGCGCCTTGGTGATAACGCCTATGGGGTAACCGTTCGCAAGGAAATTCGCGACTGCACGGACCGAAATCCCGCGCCAGGCGCACTCTACAACACGCTGGACCGACTCGAGGACAAGGGAATGGTGACATCAAGCCTAGGTGGCTCGACTCCTCAGCGCGGAGGACGTCCCAAGCGCTTATTCACAGTGACGGCGGACGGCATCGAGGCCCTCTCGCGTGCGCAAGGAGCGTATCGAAGGCTAATGAAAGGCATCAGGATTCCAGGGGTCGCCTATGCGTAAGGCCGAATTTGCCGAATTGGCCCTCTCGTTGGTGACGAGCGAGGAGCGTGCCGTTTCGATCGTCGGTGACCTCCTCGAAGATACCGAGGCAAGCGGCGCTTGGCGTTTTTGGCTTCTTCTGAGCCAGACCGTGGCCTCTGAGGTATTTCGACAGTTGGCAGCGGCCCCGCTGGACGCGGCGACTGTCGCGACTCGTGGAGTATTCGTGGCATTCGGCCTCCTTCTGGTGGAGGGTCCCATCATAGCCGTAACCATCGCTCTCGCCGCCGGGGTCGCACGGGCCACTTTCCACGCCGAGTTGCCTGATTGGTCGATCGAACGGCTGAGTTCGTTCGTGTGCAATGTTTTGGTCGCGCTCCAGCTTGGGCGGTGGATGGCTCGGCGCTATCCCGGAGGGGCGGGAACTGGGAGCGTAACGCTGACAATCTTCCATACGGGGATCAACCTCAGTGCAGGCTGGATGTTGTGGCATGTGGTCCATAACGATGGCGCTGCACGTATCGACCTTGGTTTTTTCCTTCGGCTCATCGCGTGGGATGGCAACATGATTCACACGATGCTCATCGCGACAGTTTACGCGATGCTGTTTGAAATCCTTCTACTCGTTGGAGCAGCGTCCATGCGCGCGGGGTTCTTAGCTTCCGCACCTTATAAGGAATGAGCGCCGGTCAGTGACGTTGGTAGGGTTCACGGACTTCATTCCGCAAAGTCCTATATTGGGATTCGCAACACCGGATGAAGTCCGGTATGGCCGTCTTTCGTTCGGTACCTGATTCTTCATGGTTAAATTGAGACATGCACCTCCGTATCGGCTCTCCGCGTCTGTATGTGATGATCGTCGCTTTGGCTAGTGCTACTCGTGATCGTGCGGCTGAGCCGATGGTAGTGAAGCCGCTCCCAGTCTGTGAGGTGATAGCCGACATCAGCATGTATTCCGGTAAGAAGATCGCCGTCATGGGCAAGTTCGAAGGCGGAACAATGATTGACGGCTGTTGCGCCTTGGTTCAAGACCGATGCCAACAGAGTGTTGTTACTGATGCCAAGCGGCACGGCGCGGGGATAACGACCGGATACGCATGGCAGAACCGCATAGACCTTGCGAAGCTCAATGTCACCGGAGACAATCTCAGCTTCGATACTCCTGAGTTCAAGGAAAAGCTGCGGCGAGCAGGGATCTGGACGCACTTGAATTGCTACGACGCACCCGTTCAAAGGCCGGACGGCACATTCTTTTCCAAGAAGATGACGCGACGGTGGGCGGTAGCGTATGGAACGCTGCGAACGCGCAGGCTTCTGTATGGGCCAACCGGCAGTCCGGGTACACTCTCATTCGCGTGGGGCAATGGATTTGGCCACCTCGGTGAGGCACCTGCGCAACTTGAATACACCACCATCAAATTCATCGGACCGGATGAGTGTCCTGGGAGGTGATCGCTGGACGTGGTGAACCGCGGAGCTTTCGATAACTCCCGACATGTAGGCTTACCAGAGAATGACTCGCCTGAGAATCTTCGCCGAACGGTCGGCTATTTCTGCGGCTGACCTTGAGTTCCATCAGTTTCTGCGCTGGTCGTGCGCCGAACATGATTTCGGCAGCTTCCGTCCAATCCCCTTCGTCGGTGATGCGGAGTGTCGAAGAGGTCTTGATCTCGCCGAACGAAAATCCCCACTTCATCCCCTTGCCGTCATCGAGAAGTTTCACTTCGCTTTCGAGAAAACGACCATCATTGAAAGCACGCATTCGGTACGTTGCAGTCTGGTCATCGTAAGAGATCACTCCGAGCGCTTGAAGCAGGGGCGTGCTCTCCGTCGCTGGCCGTCCCACCCCCTCAATGACCAGGATGAGACCGTCCAGCTTGTACTGAGCTTCCTCGGTCTGTAGAACGGTCACCCACTGATCGGGACCGCGCAGCAGGCGAGCCTCACCTGCCCATTTGCCGACAAGGAAGCTCAACTCTTTCATTGCTGAACGTTGAACCTGGAGATCTGGTGTTCGCTGTGGTTGAGCCATACAGAATGTGCCAATCGTAAAGGCTGCGACTCCCGTGCATCGAGGTTCCACACCGGGCCTGGAAGGTGTAATCACCCTATATCCCAGTAGAGATTGTAGGGCATACCGGCCAGTCGTAATTAGAGGCTTGAAGAAAAGACGGGGTCTCAGTTCGGCCGCAGACTGCGCGCTGTCTCATCCCAGCGCCATCGCGCCTCGGACCCTTCCAGATGGACTCCGCCGAGCCAGCGGTGGATACCGTTGAGCCGCACCTGATCGGCGCGTCCCGCCAATACTTCGCGTCCCGTCTCCGTCACTTCGTATTCGCCGCCCGATTCCCGCAGCAGCGGCTGCCGGCAATCGCAGAGGCCGCGCAGATACAGGAGAAACACCGAATCACCCATGAAGATGCGCTCCTCTTTCTGCTGGTCCGCGCGAAAAAGGCGCGGGAACGCGCGTTCTCCGGCATCCACCAGTTCCAGAATCTGCCGCTCGGTTCGCGCCAGCCCGTTCCTCACCGAGGGGAACTGCTCGAGATGCCGGAGCAGCGCGCCCTCCAGGAATGGCAGGGCCTCCGTGCCCGCCCGCAGCAGCCCCTCGATCCCGGTAGGGTCCGGCGACCGGAAGGCGGCCCACGCCGCACGCGCCAGGTCGAACTGCCCTTGCGCGACCGCCTTGCGGTACGGCCACAACTCCGCGAGTTGAGCGCCGGTGAGAGGTCCCAGATAACGATCGACGCCGATCAACTCGGTCCGCACCGGGCGGCCGCGCAGGCAGTCCAGAATCTGGATCAACTGCAATTGATCGTAAAGATCGTGCTCGAACCACAGCACGATCTCGTCGTGCGCCAGCAGAGTGCGGTCGCGGCGCGCCAACTCTTCGCCCGCCGGCAACTGCCCGGGCCATAGGGCGTCCAGAAAGGCGCCGCGCAGGCGGGAGAGCTCTTCGAGACTCAACTCCGCCGGCACCGGGCCCTCGTGCAGCACATCGGCCCACACCAGGACTTCGCCCGCCAGCCCCGATTGGCCGAGCGACACCGAAGTCCCATTGGTCACATGCAGCATATCTGCTGAAACGCCGGGCGCAGCGCGGGGTAGAGCGACTGGTAGACGCGGTGCGCCTTCTCGTAGAATGCCGCTTCGCCATCCTGGGCGCTCACCGAATCGGTCTCGCGGATCGCCTCGCGGCACACGTCCGGCACGGAAGTGTATTCACCCGTCCCGGCGAGCGCCAGCAAGGCCGCGCCGTATGCGGAACCTTCCTGCGTCTCGAGCGTCACCACCCGCTTATTGAGGATGCCGGCGAGCAGCCCGCGCCAGAACGCGCTCTTGGCGCCGCCGCCCGATGCGCGCACCGAGTTCACCGTTACGCCCAGCAATTCGATGATGTCCAGACAATCGCGCTGGCTGTACGATACGCCTTCGATCACGGCGCGGATCAAATCGGCGCGCGTGTGGCTGGCGGTCAGCCCGATCCATCCGCCGCGCGCCGCGGCGTCGAGGTGCGGCGTGCGCTCGCCCATCAGGTAAGGCAGCCAGAAGAGTCCCTGAGCCCCGGCCGGCGATTGCCCCGCTTCGGCCGTCAGCGCGTCGTAGCTCGTCCCCGGCGCCAGTTGGTTGCGGAACCACTGCAGGCTGAGCCCCGCACCCTGCGTCACACCCATCACGTGCCACTTGTCGCGCACCGCGTGGCAGAATGTGTGGACGCGGCCGGCCGGATCGTACGCCACGTTCTCCATGTGAGCGAACACCACGCCCGACGTGCCCAGGGTGCAGGATACGACGCCCTCCTCCACAATGCCGTTGCCTACGGCGCTGGCCGCCTGGTCGCCGCCGCCGCCTACCACCGGCGTGCCCGGCGCCAGGCCGGTAGCCTCGGCCGCCTGCGCGGAGATCAGCCCGGTGACTTCGCTCGATTCGTAGCACTCCGGAAGGAGCGAACGGTCGAGCCCGAGCGCGTCCATCATCTCCCACGACCAGCGGCGGTTCACCACGTCGAACACGGCCGTCCCGGAGGCATCCGACACTTCGGAGGCGAATTCGCCAGTCAGCTTGTAGCGAACGTAATCCTTGGGCAGGAGCATCTTCCGCGCGCGCTCGAAATTTCGCGGCTCGTTGTCCCGCACCCACAGGAGCTTCGGCAGCGTGAAACCGGTCAGCACCGGGTTGGCGATGTACTTGAGAACGTTCTCCCGGCCGACCCTGGCGTTCACCGCATCCACCTGCGGCTGGCTGCGCTGGTCACACCAGATCAGTGAAGGCCGGATCACGTGGTGCTTTTCGTCGAGAAGCACCAGGCCATGCATCTGGCCGGAGAGGCCCACACCATGCACCTGGCTGCCCGCAATGCCGGCCTCGGACAGCACGCCGCGAATTGCTTCGCCGGCCGCATCCCACCAGTTCTCCGGACGCTGCTCGGCCCAGAGCGGTCGCTCCATCCGCATGTCTTCGTGAACCGCCGTATAGCCGGCGCGGACAGCACCGCGCGCGTCCACCAGGAGGGCCCGCGAACCTCCCGTTCCGATATCAATCCCCAGCCACATATGGTCCTATAGTGGCATATCCGGCGGACAATAATGTTAGACTGCAAATCGCATCATGCCAGCGATCTCTCCTACTTCCCGTCCGGTGCTCGACCCGGACTTCGTTCCCGCTTCGCTGTGGAATCGTGCGTACCGCGAACGCGTGGAGGCCGGCCGTGCCGAACCCCTGGCGATCGCGCTGGAACGCGGCAGCGGGTCAGTCTCGGTGTTCCGCACCGCCACCCTGCCGCACGAAGGCGCCAACGTCGCGGTCAACCAGCGGTACGCCGAGCGCCTGCTGAAGTTTCTGCTCTGGCAGAAAGGAGGCTGGCGCGTGACGGTGGCGGGAAACCCGCGCCTCGCGGAGTATCTGCGAGGGGTCTACGCGCCCTCCGGGGTGCGCGCCTTCGATTACGAGTTCATGGGCCGGCGTGTTTACGGGCGCCCCATGGTTTTTGAGAATGTACCCTACGACGCGGCGCCGGAAGAGAAAGAGACCGCCGCGCCGCTGGGCCGCCACCTGGAGGGCTGCCGGATCGGTTTCGACCTGGGCGCGAGTGACCGCAAGTGCGCCGCGGTCGTCGACGGCAAAGTCGTCTTCAGCGAAGAAGTGCCCTGGAACCCGAGCGCGCAGACCGACCCGCAGTATCACTTTGACGGCATTCACGATTCCCTGCGGCGCGCCGCCGCGCACCTGCCTCGCGTCGATGCCATTGGCGGCAGCGCCGCGGGCGTCTACGTCGACAACGAAGTCCGTGTTGGGTCGCTTTACCGCTCCGTGCCGGCGGATTTGTTCGAGAAGCGAATCCGCCGTCTCTTTTTCGAACTGAGAGACGCATGGGGCGGCATCCCCTTCGACGTGGTCAACGACGGCGAGGTCACGGCGCTTGCCGGCTCCATGGCATTGGGCGATAACGCCGTGCTCGGCGTGGCCATGGGGAGCAGCCTGGCCGCGGGCTTCGTCACGCCGCAGGGCAGCATTACCACCTGGCTGAACGAGCTGGCCTTCGTGCCGGTCGATTACCGGGAGAAGGCACCGGTCGATGAGTGGTCGGGCGACCCCGGTGTGGGCGCACAGTACTTTTCGCAGCAGGCCGTGGGGCGGCTCCTGGGCCCCGCGGGAATCGACCTTCCGCAGGACATGCCGCTCCCGGTGAAGCTCGAGCAAGTGCAGAAACTGGCAGCTTCGGGCGACGCCCGCGCCCTGCGGATCTACGAGACAATCGGCATTTACTTCGGCTACAACATCGCCACCTATTCGGAGTTCTACGACTTCCGCAATCTGCTGGTGCTCGGCCGCGTCATGACCGGGCTGGGCGGCGACCTCATACTGTCGATGGCGAATCACGTGCTCAAAGACGAGTTCCCCGAAGTTGCCGAGCGAATCCGGTTTCATATCCCCGACGAGAAGGAAAAACGGCACGGGCAGGCGATCGCAGCCGCGAGCCTGCCGGCCATTACAAGTAAGGAGGCAAGCAGTGCGGTTTCATAATCCCGCCGCGGACCTGTTCGTCCCCGACGGTCTTGCACCCGAGGCGGCTCTGGCGCGCACTACCCACCTGTGCATCTCGGCGCACCAGGACGACATTGAAATCATGGCGTACCACGGCATCGCCGAATGCTTCGGCCGCAAGGACAAATGGTTCGCCGGCGTGGTGGTGACCAACGGCGCGGGCAGCCCGCGCTCAGGCATCTACGGCGGCTACACCGACGAGGAGATGCAGAAGGTCCGGCTGATCGAACAGCGCAAAGCCGCGTACGTGGGCGATTACGGCTGCCAGGCACAGCTCGGCTTCACCAGCGGGCAGGTCAAGAACCCCAAGGAGACTGCCGTGGTGGATGACCTGAAGCAGATCCTGCTCGCGGCACGGCCGGAGGTGGTCTACCTGCACAACCTGGCGGACAAGCACGATACGCACATCGGGGTCAGCTTGCGGGCCATCGCCGCGCTGCGAGCGGTAGCCGGGCAGACCAAGCCGAAGAAAATCTATGGGTGCGAGGTCTGGCGCGACCTCGACTGGCTTTCGGACGACGAGAAGCAGGCCCTACCCGTGTCGGCGCGCTCCAATATCGCGGCCGCCCTGGTAGGCGTTTTCGATTCCCAGGTTTCCGGCGGCAAGCGCTACGATCTGGCTACCGCCGGACGCCGGCTGGCGCACGCCACCTACTATGCGTCGCACGGCACCGACGAAGAGTCGGCGCTCAACTTTGCGATGGACCTGACGCCGCTGGTGGAGGATCCGGATCTCCCGGTCAGCGATTACGTTGTCGGCTTCATCGATCGCTTCCGCGCCGACGTCGAGTGCCGCGTGAAAAAGTTCGCGTAAGACGAAGGTGGGCAGGCCGGGAGGCCTGCCCCACAGAGTTCAGAAGACCACGCCCACGCTCACCTGGTACGACCGCGGCGTCATGAAGTGCGTCCCGCTGAATGTCGAGAGAAAGTTGTAGAGCGCCACATTGTTCGACAGGTTCAGCACAGAGGCCCGCAGCGTCATGTGCGCGGGTTCGGTGTGCAGCAGGTTATCGGTCCCCACCGACATGTCGAACACGTGGTGCGGTGCGATGCGCGGCGGGTTGGTGTCGTCATTCTCGGTCCCGGGCGCTGGAATGATCAGGCGCGCGGCGCCGTAGTTCCCGGAGCAGGAAGTGATCGGGTTTCCCACCGTCGCCACCTGCCCGCCGCAGTAGAAGCCGATCGCCGCCTGCTGCGCCCCGGTAAGCGCCAGCGCATCCTGCAGGGTGCCGACCGCGCCCGCCACGAGCCCGCTGTCATAGCGCCAAGTGAAGTCGATCCACGGCCCGTTGTGCGGCCGCTGGTAGCGCAGGTTCATGGTCTGCTGGAACGCCTGATCGTGATCGATGCGGAACACGCTGGCATCCACCGGCGAGTTGAAGATCAGCCCGCCCGTCTCCGGCCCGAAGAATCGGGCGCGGGTGTGCCCCATCGTCACATACGCCTGGAACCCATGCAGGTTGATGGTGGAGACCCGAACGCCTACCCCATCCAGCTTCGATTTGCGCCAGGAGATCGGGAACGCGATCGGCGTGTTGAACAGGAGGTCGAAGTCGTACGCGGAGTTGGTGTACTTCCAGAAGTAGTCGCCGTCGACCAGCAGGTAACGGCCGAAGGCCTGCTGCAGCCCGGCATTGAACTGGTTGCGGCTCCCCGGCTGAAGCGGCTCCGACGCATACGCACCGAAAACATTCGAGGCCAGGCCGCCCACGCCGGAGGCGCTCGACAAGAGCAGGTTCTCGTTATAAGGCGTCTCCATCGTGTGGGAGAACGACCCGCGCAGGACCGTGCCCGTGGCCTTGATCTGGTACGACGCGCCGATCCGGGGCTCCGCCGACGTCGCCTGGCTGATTCCGTCGTAACGGTCTACGCGCAGCCCGCCGTTGAGGGTAAGGCGCCCCAAGGTGATGGAATCCTGCGCGTAAAACGCGGCCTGATTGACGTTGCCGGTGTCGTTGAAGTGGAACAGGCTGCCGCCGCGCGTGAGGTCGTAAGGTACGAGCCCCGGCAACAGCGCAGGGTTGGCAGCGAAACCCGCTCCGGCGCAGGCGGCCGGGTTGACGATTCCTGCGCCTCCCGCCGGATCTCCCGCCGCGTCCAGGCACACAGGGTTGAACCCGAAATCCGTGATGCCGAGCGTGAACTCCTCGCCCAGCCTCGTCTGCTTGATCTCGGTCCCGAATTTCAGATTGTGCCGCCCGATCACCGACGCTACGTCGAACCGCGCCCCCCAGTTGGTGAGAGTACGGTGCTGCGCCAGGGTCGCGGGAGTATCGTTGAAGGGATCGCCGCTCGGATAGTAGTTGACGTCGTCACGGCGCACCCACGGGTTCAGTGTCAAAAGCGTGCTCGATCCGAAGGTGTGCTGATAGCCGGGCGCGACGTTGAAGCTCACCACCTTCTGCCGCTGATCCTGATTCGGCTGGTCGTAGGTGTTGGGCACCTGGAACCAGTTGCGGGCCGCGAACAGGTTCAGGTGCAGCGCGTCGTGGCCTCCGGGCTGATAGTCCACGCGGTCGAAAAGAGTCTCGTTGTTGCCGGTGGCGTGCATGGGGTCAAATTCGGGAGTGTCGAGGAAGCGGCCCGACCGGTCGGCATTGGCCACCAGGAAGTTCCCGAAACGGCTGCTCCCCCAACCCACCGAACCCTTCTCGCTCAGCGTGCCGAATGAGCCGTATCCGGTCTCGAACTGGCCGAACGGCTTCTTGCCCAGGCCGGAGCGCGTCACCGCATCCACCACCAGGCTGGTCTTATCGCCGAACTCGGCCGGCGCCAGGCCCGTGATCAATTCCATGTTCTGGAACGCGTTCTCCGGCATCTGGGTGGAGAATGTCTTGCTTTGCTGATCGTTAATCGGCTGGCCGTCCACATAGAAGCTGGTCTGGGCGTGATCTCCCAGGGGATGGAAGAAACCGTTCGAATCCGCGACCACGCCGGGGGCGCTCATGGTGATGGCGTCGCTCAGGCCCGAGCCGGGCGAGTTGGTCGGCAACTTTGCCAGCGTGCTGACGTCGACGTCATTGTGGGCAACTGGAACGTTCTCAACCATATCCGCCCCGTCGGCTTCCACCTGTACGGAGGTCTGCGCGCCGGCCAGCGTCAGTTTGATCTCGAGGTTCACCGGAACCGAAGACCGCACCGGGACATCCTTTTCATAAGCCGTGAAACCCGCTGCCTTGGCATCGAGGTGATAAGAATTCATCGGCACATTGGTGAAGCGGAAAGTGCCGGAAGCATCCGTAGAGGCGGTCTGATTGTAATCGGTGATGGGATTGTGAAGCGAAACGGCGGCGCCTGGAATCGCGGCGCCCGAAGGGTCGAGTACCGTTCCGGTGACGGTGCCAGAGCCGATGGACTGGGCCATCGCAGCCGAACACAGAAGCATCGAGACGCAAGCCGCGGGAATCTTCACGATGCCTACAGTATGCTTACGATATAGAAGAGGGCCTTATCAAAGAATGACACGCGGGCCGGATATGGCTGCAGACGGGCGGATTTTGGCGGTGAGCGGCCAACCGGGCGGCCCGCTCCGCGTGCTGATCGTCGACGACGAGCCGGTCGCCCGCCGCGTGCTCCGGGACGAACTGGAAACGTTCCCGTATATCGAGGTGATCGGCGAAGCGGAAGACGGCGAGAAGGCGCTGGCCGAAATCGGCCGTTCCCAGCCCGACCTTGTGCTGCTCGATCTCCAGATGCCCGGCATCGGCGGCTTCGACGTGATCCGCCGCCTCCCGGAGGATCGCCTCCCGGTGGTCATCATCGTCACCGCCTACAACGAGCACGCCATCCGTGCGTTCGACGCCGGTGCGCTGGACTATCTCTTAAAGCCGGTCAGCCGGGAGCGGCTCGAAAGGGCGCTCGACCGGGCGCGCGCGCTGCAGGGCAAGAAGCCCGAGGTGGCCGAATCCCTGCTTCGCCTCAGCGAAATCGAGGAGCCGGGCGCCGCGGCACGGCGCGGCCGCAAGGTCGTGGGGCGTACGGGAGAAGAATATTACCTGCTGGACCTCGACGATGTGCTCGCGTTTCAGGCGGAACGCGAGACGGTTTGGATCGTGACCGCCCGGCGGCGGTATCTGGCCACGCACACGCTTCGCACCATTAGCGAACGTCTGCGTGAATCGTCTTTCCAGCGGGTGCACCGGAACGCGCTCGTGAACGTCAATCATGTGCGCAAGATGGCTCCCCTCAGCAGCCAGCGGTGGCTGCTCACCCTGACCAACGGCCAGGAGTTCATCGTCAGCAAGAGGCAGGCGCGCGCCGTCCGCCAGATCGTCCAATGGTAAACATGCACGTGCACGACCGGCTGCTTCTGTACAATGTCCTCGGCCATGCCGGCGGAGCACTCATCTTCGCCATCTTTCTCTTTCTGCTTTTCAGCGGCCGCGGATGGTCTGGAAGTCGAGGCCGCAATCTGTCCGGACTGGCGGCGGCGTTGTCCCTGGTCTGGAACCTGGGGTCGCTCATAATCCTGGCATTTCCGGGACTGCCCCCGAGGCTGCTCGATGTCACCGCCGCGGTGAGTTTCTCGGTATTGAGCCTTCTGCCCGCTGTCCTGCTGCAGCTTTCGCTCGATGAAAGCCGCAAGGCGCTGGTTGCCTGCGGCTACGCACTGAGCGCCGTCGCCATTGGAATGCACGTCTGGGAGATCCATCGCAGCGGCGCGGCGCTGCACCAGATCGCCCTACAGATCATTACCGTCGGGTTCCTTACCCTCACTGCCATCGCCGTGGCCGGAGCGGCCTTCCGCCGCGGCGGCTGGCGGTCTTCAGGTGGGACGCGCATCGTGGCCTCGATGTGCCTGGCGCTGTTTGCCATGTCGTTCCTGCATTTCGGGACGGGTCATGCCGACCAGGCCTGGTCCGGCGAACTGGTGATTCACCATGCGGGGATTCCTCTGGCGCTGTTCGTGCTGCTGCAGGACTACCGCTTCGTGCTGCTGGATGCCTTCGTCCGGTTCCTGGCAAACGCGCTCCTGGCGGCGGTTCTCACGGGGCTGGTGATCGAAGCCGCCTTCCGCCTCGTGCTGGTGGAGCGTTCCAGCCGCGAGCCGCTGCCGGAAGCTTTTCTGCTCATCAGCGTCTGCCTGTTCCTGGTCTTCTTCGCCTGGCTGCGCAGCCGCGTGCAAGCCTGGCTCACGCGGGCCGTGTTCCGGCAAGGCGGCGTTGCCAACCTGGTGCAGCGCATTCGCAACTCCCCGGAGTTTTCCGAAGAGGGTCAGTACCTGGAGTGGGCGGCAGCCGCACTCGCGGAGGGCGTGGGCACCAATGACTACGCCGTCGCCAGCCTTCCCGCCGCCGGGCTTCATGCTCCGGTAGTCGCCACCGCACTCGCATCCGAGGACCTGGCGCTCTGGAGATGGGCGGAGGCGGCGGTCCCCATGCGCTTGGGCGAGGGCGAGACCCGCGTGATTCTGCTGGGACGCCGGCGCGGCGGACGCCGCTACCTCGGCAACGACCTGGATGCCCTGGGAAAGGCCGCTGCCGAAATCGCGGGAAAGGTAGTTTCGCTGCGCCGCCAGGAAATGAAGCGCCTGGTGAGCCAGGCCGAACTGCGGGCGCTGCAATCGCAGATCAATCCACACTTCCTGTTCAACGCCCTCAACACTCTTTACGGTACGATTCCCCGCGAAGCGACGGTCCCCCGGCGCATGGTCTTGAACCTGGCCGACATCTTTCGCTACTTTCTGCAATCGGACAAAACCTTCGTCACACTGTCGGAAGAGATGCGGATTGTGCGCGCATACCTGGAAGTGGAGCAATTGCGGCTGGCCGGGCGCCTGACAACCGAAATCCAGGTGGACGAGGACGCGCTCGAAATCCCCATCCCGGTGCTCTCCATTCAACCGCTGGTGGAGAACGCCATCAAGCACGGGGTGGCCAGGAGAAGCGAGCCCGGCTTTGTCCGCATCCACGCGGGATGTACGGGCGATCGACTGCGGATCACCGTCGAAAACAGCGCCGCCAGCGGCGGGACCGGCACAACCGGCGCAGGCGTCGGACTGCAGAATGTCCGGCGCCGCCTGGAGATCTGCTTCGGGACGGCTTCCAGCCTTTCCCTATCGGTCGGCGCGGAGAACACCAGGGCCGAGATTCTCATCCCGCTGGCGCGCACCGGCGCCGAAGTGGGCTACTTCTCGAGCCACGGCAGGTAGGCGGCGCCGTACAGCCCGGCCTCGTTGCCAAGGGTAGCCTGCGCGATACGCGTTTCACCCCTGGTCGCGCGATAGGTATAGGAACGCCGCTCCACGGCGGCGAGCATGTGCGGCTCGAACAGCTCCCAGGCGGGCAGCATTCCGCCGCTCAGCAGGTAAAGCGGGAAGTTGAAGGCGTTGATCAGGGTAGCAAGGGCAATTCCGAGCGCCTCACCGACCGCCCGCCAGATGTCGCGCGCCTTGTCGCCGGGTTCCCCTGGTTCGCGCGCCATGTCGAAAACATCTTTCGCGGTGAGGTTCGCGCCCAGATGCAGGAGGTGGGCCATGGCGGTAACGGCCGTAGCCGAAGCATGCTTCTCGAGGCACCCCTGATTGCCGCAGCCGCACGGATTCCCGTTCGGAACGACGGTGATGTGGCCGAACTCCCCTGCCATGCCGACCGCGCCGCGCACGATGCGGCCGCAGGAGATGATACCGCCGCCGACTCCCGTGCCCAGCGTGAGCAGCACAAGGTCATCCACGTCACGGCCGGCGCCGATCCACTTCTCGCCAAGGGCCGCGGCGTTGGCGTCGTTCTCCAGAATCACGCGCGTGCCCAAACGCCGCGAGATTTCGTCGCGGACCGGAAAGTTCTCCAAATAAGGCAAATTGTTGGAATTGGTGAGGTAGCCCTCCTTGATCCGGATGAAGCCAGGAACTCCGACCCCGATCCCCGCCAGCCCCGCAGGACCGTGCTTTTCCCGCAGTTTCACAATGGCGGCCACCATATCGTCCAAGACCGCGTCCCGCCCTTCGGTGAAGTTCGTGGATCCCGAGATCTTGTCGAGCATGGTGCCGGAACGGTCGATGGCGGCGGCTCTCAGATTCGTTCCACCCAAGTCAACCCCGATGGCGTATTCGGTCATATGAACGGGCATCATAACATGGCCTGCCACTGGCAGCCGGTGGGCACGACTGCTAACGGTTGCATCAACTTTCGCGATGCGCCCCATCGAAACTTTCTTAATTCACAGTGGCAACGTGTGTGCTACAACATGAAACAAAAGCAGTCGGCTTCAGCGTCTATACAAATAGGGGGGTGGTATTGCGATGAGCGAACAAAGGTACGTGGAAATTCCGGGGAGTAAGACCCACGAGCTTCCGCCCCTGCTCGTACATTCCGCCGCGGAGGGTGCGGCGGATCTGCAATCGGTGATGCTCGAGGCGGAAGACATGCTCGCGCCGAGCGATGCCGAGGAGAGTGTACTGGAGCAGCGCAAATTCGATCTCGCTTTGCAACTCACCGAGCAGTACAAACACCTCCTGTCGCACTGGCTTTGGGGCGATTCCGTGCTCGAGTGGATTCGCCAGTGTGAAATCAGCTTCGAGTGCGAGGATACGCTGCGGCAGCTGCTGCATCCCGACGTGTGGCCGCATGCGGGACGCGCCAGCTTCGTCACCCTGCTGGAGGAGAAACACGTTCCGACCCAGGGAGTGGCCATCGAGAAGGCGGTCGGGCTGCGCCTGACGTTCCGCCAGCCGCCTCCCATCGATTGTTTCTCGAGCCAGTTCCTCTTCTACCTGAACGGCACCGTGGCGGGAAGCGCCTACCAGGCGTGGTCTCACCTGTTCCCGCAGGAGCCGGCTCTGCTTCCGCCGGAGCGCTTCCATTTCGACGTGGTGAACATCGGGAACTGATCGCTCCGCTATAATGCGGAGCATGAACCGCTTCAATCGCCGCGAGTTGCTGGCAGGATCCGCGCTGGCGCTCTTCGCACGCCGCCTGGGGGCCCTGCCGCTCTCGCGGATCAAGCTCGGCATTACGACCGACGAGATCGATGACGACGTTCTCACAGCCGCCAGATTTCTGCGCGAGCACGGCCTGAAGTGGGCCGAGGTCCGCAATATCTGGGGACCGTACAACACCTCGCAGCCGGTTGAGAAAATCCACGAGGCGGCCCGCATCTTCGACGAGAATGGAATCCATGTCTCGATCGAGAGCACCGGTTTCTTCAAGATCCCGCTGCCGCCCGATACACCCGAAGGCCGGAAGGTGCTGGACGATCAGTGGACCCTGCTCAACGCAGCCATGGAGCGCGCCAAGATCTTCGGCACCGACAAGCTCCGCATCTTCACCTTCATGTTGCGGAAGGGCGAGACCCCATCAGACAAAAGTTATGCCCGTATCGACGAACTGCTGCGGGAAGCATCGCGCCGCGCCAAGGGCTACCGCCTCGCGGTGGAGAACATCGGGGGCGGCCACGTGGCTACGGGCGCCCAGGCGGGTGCGCTGCTGAAGCGCGTGAAGGAAGCCAACGTGGGGATTACGTGGGACCCCAATAATGCCGGGGAATCGGGCGAGCAGTCGTTCCCCGACGGCTACCGGAAGATGGACCCCGCGCGCATCTTCCACGTGCATCTGCGCGACTACAAGCACCTGCCCGATGGCAAGGTGGTCTGGACTGCGGTGGGACAGGGCGAGTTCGACAACCTGGGCCAGATCCGCGCGCTGCTGAAGGACGGTTACCGGGAGACCTTCACGCTCGAGACGCACTGGCGCGATCCCAAGGGCAAGATGTATTCGACGGAGACGTCGCTCGCCGCGCTGCTGAAGGTGGTCGAGAAGGTTTGAAGCAGGCCATTACCCCCTCAAGGCTGCGCCTAATCGCCGCAGTCCTTCCGCAAAGACTTCGTTGTTGACGCCCATGCCGATGCGGAAGCGATTGGGCACTTCGAAGAAACGGCCGGGTACGGCGGAGGTCTCGAACTCGGCCCGCAGCTTCTCCAGGAACCGGTCGGCGTTTCCCTCCGGCAGCCGCGGAAAACAGGTGGTGCCCCATTGCGTCCGGGGCGCGCACAGGTCGGAGTGCTCCTCCAGGAACGCATCCAGCAGCTTACGGTCAGCTTCGAGGACGCGGCGCGCGCGATCGCGGAGCAGGTCGAGGTGCTGGAAGGCAGCCACGCTCAGCAGTTCTCCGGGGTGTACAGGCGTGGCGCCGAAGATATCGTTGAGGCGCCGCATTCTCCAGGCCAGGTCCGGCTGCGCCAGAATCCAGCCGCAGCGCAGGCCGCTCACGCCGTAGACCTTGGTGAGGCTGCTGGTGACGATGAATTCAGGCCCGAGGTGGAACGAGCTTCGCGGCGTGTTTTCGTAAACGGCGTCCAGATAGACTTCATCCACCAGGACGCTAGCACCGGCTCCACGCGCGATCTCGCCGACTTCGCGCAGCACGCTATCCGGGGTCAGGACGCTGGTCGGGTTGTGCAGATTGGTGATTACGATCAGCCTCGTTTTGGGGCCGGCGGCGCGGCGAACCTCGGCCGGATCTACGGCGAAGCCGTCTTCCTCGCGGCGCGGGAAGCGCTTCAGGCCGGCTTCGAGATAGAGCGCTGCATCGAGCAGCGGGCCGTAAGCGGGCTGTTCGATCAGCACCTCGTCGCCCGGCTCCACCAGCGCCGCCATCGCCAGGTGGTTGGCCATCGACGTGCCCGTGGCCTGCACCACGCAATCCGGGTCCACGCCGTGGCGCGATGCGATGGCGCGCTGGAGCGGCGAATAGCCGTAGTGGTTGTCGCCGTTGATCTCGAGCTTCGAAAAATCGACCGGCAGGCCGGCCAGGGGAAACGGGCCTACACCGCTGGTGGCCAGGTTATACCTGGCGCGGCTTTGGGTCTTGGCCCAGTGCATGTACTCCGAGTATTTGTGTCTCATCGGCTCCAATACCAATATACGGGGATGCCCGCGAGCAGAATGCCGAGTGCGATCGCGCTATTGGCCGGGGACGCCGCGATTGCGCTCCCCACGATGCCCGCGCATGCGAGCACGAACAATCCAGTGGTGTAGGGATGCCCGGGCGCGAGATACGTTGCGGCGCTGCCTTCTCCGGACCTGCGCCGCCGGAAGACGAACAGGGCCGCCGCGGTCATCCCGAACGAGATGAAGTCCACGGTGACTTCGAAGTTCAGGATCTGGCCGTACTTGCCGGAGCACGCGATGATCGTGGCGGCGATGCCCTGCAGGACGATCGCCAGCACGGGAGCCCCGGATTTCGGCGAAAGCCTTCCGACCCTTTCGAAGAACAGGCCGTCGCGGGCCATGGCGTAGTAAACGCGCGGCGCCGTGAGCATGCCCTGGCTGAGAAACCCGAGGGTGGAAACCGCAATCCCCACCGCGATCCACTGCGCGCCGCGGTCTCCGAGAGCGATCCGCATCACTTCGGATGCCGGGGTCGTGGTGGCGTCGAGGCCCGCCGGACCCAGCACCCGCACGCACACGAAGTTGACAGAAAGGTAGAGCAGAACCACCCCGGCGACGCCGGCAACCAGGCCGCGCGAGAGGTCGCGGCGCGGATCGCGCATTTCGCCGGCCACGAACGTCGCGGTCTGCCATCCGCCGTAGGCAAAAGCGATCGGAATCATGGCGGCGCCGATGGTCTTGAGAAGCCCGAAGGATGCGGGCTGGCCGAGCAGCGGTGTCGAGTGGATCGCGCCGCCGCCGAGCGCCATCCCCAGCACCACCAGCGCCGCGATTGCGCCCGTTTTGAGCAGCATCAGGGCGCTTTGCACGTTGCTCCCCGCGCGGGCGCCCAGGCAGTTGATCGCGGTCAGGCCCAGCAGCACCGCGGCGGCAATCGCGCTGTCGCTCCAGCCCACCCCTGTCATGCGCCGGAAGTAGAACGCGAATGTGATGGCCACGGCCGCCATCCCGCCGGTCTGCGTCACCAGCAGGAGCACCCAGCCGTATACGAACGCTACGGCGGGATGATACGCCTCGCGCAAGTACAGGTACTGGCCGCCGGCGCCCGGCAGGCGCGTCGCGAGCTCGGCCCAGATGAAGGCGCCAAACAGGGCCAGAACCCCGCCCAGAGTCCAGACTCCCAGGATGAGGAACGGCGTATGGACGCGATGGGCGACCTCCGAAGGGTTCGCAAAAATGCCCGCGCCCACGATCCCGCCCATCACGATCATGGTGGCGTCGAACAGACCGAGTTGGCGGCGGGGTTTGGAGGAATCCACGTCTATATCGAGGCCATCATTGCCAGCAGTTTGTCGCGCTTCGCGTCCTTCGCTACATCGCAGGGCGTGCGGCCATTGTGGTCACGCCTTGTGACATCGCCTCCCGCGCCGATCAGCGCCTGCATCATGCGCGCGTTGCCGCGGGCGGCGGCCTGGTGGACGGCCGTCCAGCCCTCGGAATCCGGAATATTCGGGCTGGCCCTGCGGGCGAGCAGCCATAGCGCCCGCGACATCTGTCCCCAGCGGATCAGGTCGTTGAGCAGGGGCTTGCAGTTGGCCGTGGCGCGGTCGGGATCGGCGCCGTGCGCCAGGGCCAGTTCGGCCAGTTCAAAGTGCTGCCCCCAGACTGCGTGCGACAGGGCTTCACAGGGGTCCGCATTGTGCTCGAGCAGAAGCCGGAACATCTGAGGCTGCCTGGAACCGGCGGCGAAATAGGTGGCGTCGAGCTCGTGCCCCCAGGCGGCTGTACGTGCCCGGACGTCCGCGCCGTTTTTGATGAGAAGGCGCGCGACCTCGACGGTCCGCGCGCCCGGAAGGCGCGACCCAGCGGCGCATTGCAGGGCTGTGAGGCCCCCGTGGTCGCGCTCGCGGGCGAAACCAGGGCGCTCGCGGAGCACCTTTTCGACCGTCCGGCGATCGCCCAGCGCCGCGCCGGCAAAGCCGTCAATCCGCGCGCCCGCTTCCTCCAGCAGCTTCACATACTCGCGCTTGCCCGCGAAGGCGGCGATGATGATGGCGCGAGCCGGCGGCCAGGCGGCGGTCAGCTCCGGGTCGGCCCCGTGTTCCAGCAGCCAGCGGAGGCATGCCAACCGTTCGCGCGACGGTACCCCGGCGCCCGCCTGCGAATCTTCCTGCATGAGGGCGTGCAGGGGGCGGTAGTTGCGATACGAAGAGTTCGGGTCGGCGCCGTTCCGGCAAAGCAGTTCGAGTGCGGGCTGGAACGCCACGCGCGCCGCCTCCAGAATCGGACGTGGTTTTCGCGCCGCGCCCGGAGCGGCCTTCAACGCGGCTCGCACCGAAGCCATGTTGCGCGACCGAATCGCCTCTACCAATTCTTCCGGCACGATAACTGAGAATACCCTATTGCCGGGGCCGTGGCCGGACTCCTGGGATAATAGGGCGATGGCGAGCCCCGCGCAACAGGCGGCGCCCTGTTCGCTGGGGCAGTCGCGAACCCGCACCGCGGCAGTCGTGTGCGCGGGATTCTGCGCGTTCCTGACGCTGTTCGCGCCACAGCCGCTCCTGCCCCTGCTGGCCGCGACATTTCACGCGTCGGCGGCCTCGGTGAGCCTGGTGGTGACCGCCTCTACCCTGGCTGTGGCCCTGGCCGCACCCTTGGCAGGGGCGATCTCGGACCGTCTGGGCCGCAAACGCGTGATGGTGCCCGCGGCTTTCCTGCTGGCTCTGCCGACTTTCCTGGCGGCGACCTCGGCCGGGCTGGGACAACTCGTCTTCTGGAGGTTCTGGCAGGGCGTCTTTACGCCCGGCATCTTCGCGGTAACCATCGCCTACATCAACGAGGAGTGGGAAACAGGGACCGGCGCGGCGGTGGCGGCCTATGTTGCCGGGACGGTCCTGGGCGGATTCTCGGGCAGGATGGTATCGGCGGTAGTGACGGCCCACTGGTCGTGGCGCTGGGCGTTCGTGGCATTGGGACTCCTAAACGCCTTCGGCGCTGTAGCGATCTGGCTCTGGCTTCCGCCGGGACGCCACTTCGCGCGCCATCGCAGCGGCGCTCCGGTGCTGCGCCCCATGCTGCTGCACCTGCGCAACCCCCGCCTGGTCGCGACATACGCAGTCGGGTTCTGCGTCCTGTTCACGCTTATCGCAACGTTCACATACATCAACTTCTACCTGGCTGCGCCGCCCTTCCGCCTGGGCACGCAGGCGCTCGCGCTTCTGTTCGTGGTCTACCTGGTGGGCGCCGTGATCACGCCGTTCGCCGGCCGGACGATCGACCGGTTCGGGCACAGGGCCGCGCTGGTGCTGGCATTTGGGGGCGGCATTTGCGGAGTTTCGTTGACGCTCGTACATAGCATGGCCGCGGTGCTGGCAGGCCTCGCGCTCTGCTGCACCGGCGTCTTCATCGCCAACGCTGCGAGCTCGAGCTACGTGGGAGTGGTCGCCCGCGAGGCCCGCGCGGCGGCCGTGGGGCTTTACGTCACGTTCTATTACACGGGCGGCACGTTCGGTTCCGCGGTGCCGGGCTACTTCTGGGCGCGTGGCGGATGGCCGGCGTGCGTAGCGCTGGTGATCGTGGTGCAGGCGCTGACCATTGCGATTTCGGTTGTGTTCTGGCAACCGGACAGCGCGGCGCAGCCTCTTCCCCTTCCTTGAGGGAGCGGGCCGCGCTCAACCGGCACCATTCCGCATGGCTGACTCGGCCGGCGGATAAGGCAGACGGTTCTGCATCCGGGCGACTTCGTCGGGAGCGAAGTCGGGAAACGGCAGACGGCCTCCCTGCTTCCACTCTCGAACCTCTCGCACGGCGGCATCCTTGAGTTCCTCTTTGGTCCCCCGGCCGCGCATAAGGTAATTGGTCTGCACGGGGACGGCGAGGCCGGTGCCGGCGCCGAAAATGACTTCGAGCATGCGCAGCAGCAGATCTTCCTGGATGGCTACGAACTCTCCATAATCGGCCGTGAGCACGTAGGCGAATACCTCCAGCGTGAGTGCCGTGGGGGCAAACCCGATCAGGCGAACGCGGCCGCCCGGCTCCACTTTGGTGTGCTCGTAAAGCAGCTTACGGATTCCGGCAAGCACGTAGCGCAACTGGTCGGGAGTCGTATCGACGCGCAGGCCGAATACCGGGTGAAACCAGACCTTCTCGCGGGGTCCGAAGTTCTCGATGTTGATGCTGGCGAACTGCGCGTTGGGGATGGTGATGACGGTGCGGTCGAGCGTGCGGATGCGGGTGGAGCGGAGACCGACATCCTGCACGATGCCTACGTTGTCTCCGAATCTGCAGAAGTCGCCGACGCGGACGGGCTGGTCGATCACCAGGGAGATGCCGGCAAACAGGTTTTCGATTGTCTTCTGGGCGGCGAGGGCAACCGCGATACCGCCGACACCAAGTCCGGCAAGAACCGTAGACATCTGGAAACCGAAATTGTCGAGCACAATCAGACAGATCGAGGCCACAGCCAAGGCCTTGACGATGCGCCGCCCGAGGGGCACGACCGCCGTGGCGGCGGTCCGATGACTGCGGACGAGCGCGAGCCTGGCGCGGTCGGATCCAATGTCGATCGCGCGCAGGAGCAGCCAGGCGAACGCGGAAGCCGCAACCATGGTTTCCAGATCGCCGATGGCCTGCCGCATCAGAAGGGGCAGGGAGAGCAGAAGCATGCCCGGGTGAAAGACGGAGACGAACAGAAAGAGTCGAAGCGGACCACGCAGCTTCTGGAGGATCTCGTCGTCCACATCGGTGCTGGTGCGCCGTGCGAACTGCGTGCCCATCCACAGCACGATTTTGGTGATGAGCAGAGCGAGGCCGGCCGCCACCGGGAGAAGCAGCAAAAGGGCGATCCAGCGCCATACCGCCGCGCCGAAGATATGCGTCTGCGTCAGGACGTCGGGGAGATTCCGCTCGATTACCGAGGGCGCGATCGAACGAAACACGGCGGGAATGCGGGCCAGGGTCTCGGCCGAAAAGAGCCAGATCTCGCTACCGGACACTGACACGCGGTGTAGTGTAACCGGCACGGAACCCTGGTCGGTTGCGACGGTTCCGATGAGCTCGGTGTCGGGCGGGAGGCCGTCAGTCATGTTGCCCTGCGGGTCATCGCTGATCGCGGCAAGATTGATGTCGAGGCGGCGGTCGAGAACCGTCTTTAGCTCGGAAGCGAGGGTGCGGGAGCCTGCATTGGCGGGAGAGGCTGCCCCCTCACCGGCTTCGAGGTACTGTGCGGCGGCGGCGAAGTTGTGGTCCTGGGCGGCGCGCAGGAACTCGAGAACCGTGCCGCGGGGCGTGGATCGTCCGAGCGGATCGGACGCCGCGCCACGCGCCGCGAGTGAAGCGAGCAGAAGAATCGGAAACAGCCTGAGTCGAATCATTGGAAACCCTCTAACAACTTTATTGCCATTGTCGCGGATCGAAGTACCCGGCGGCCGGTACTACCCGAATTTTCAGGACAAGTTCACCTATTCGCGCGATGGGAGGGAGACTGTCACGAGACGTACAATTCAACTAGTCGGTTTTGAGTGCAATCTCGAAAGTTCCGAAGCAGCTTCTCCTTGTCTGTTGCGCTCTGTGCATTGCGATGGCGGCTGCGGCTACGCGCCCGCGTGCCGCAGCCGTTGTCTTGAGAGCGGGAGTTGCGGGATCGGAACCATTTGTCGTGAAGACGCCAGGGGGCCTGGAGGGCATCTCGGTAGAGGTGTGGCAGGCGGTCGCGGCAGAGGCGGGATGGCGATATCAGTTCCAACCCTTTGAAAGCGTTCCAAAGGCCTTGGAGGCGCTCGCCGCGGGCAAACTGGATGTGGTGGTGGGCCCCGCCAGTATCACTTCGGGGCGCGCACAAACGGCGCGATTTTCGCAGCCCTATTACGCCTCCGCCCTCTCGATTCTCTCGCGCACCGAGAGACCGTCCTTATGGGCCCGCATCGCTCCCTTCTTCAGCAGGGAGTTCTTCATCGCGGTGGCCGTGCTGCTGTCGATCCTGGCCTTGGTGGGTACGCTGATCTGGGTTGCCGAGCGGCGTGTTCCAAACGCGCCGTTCGCGCATGAGCCGCGGCATGGCATCGCCAACGGAATCTGGCTGGCGATCGTAACGATGAGCACGGTTGGCTATGGGGATCTTGCCCCGAAGACGTTTCTGGGGAGGCTGGTAACCGCGGTGTGGATCGTGATCTCGGTGATCATGGCCACCTCGCTGGTGGCCGGGATAGCCAGCACTCTCACACTGACCGGCATGAGCACGAACGCGATCACGACCGCCGAAGAGATGCACGGACGAACCGTGGCGGCCCTGGCCGGCTCTCCCGGTGAAGCATTTGCGCGTGAATACGGAGCGAAGGTGCGGGCCGTCGAATCCCTGGAGAGCGCCTACGCTTTGATGAAGCAGAGGACCGCGGATGCGGTGATTTTCGACCGGCCACAGCTTCGGTATTTCATGGCTCAGAAGCACGATCCCTCGGTTGCGGTTTCAAGGGCCGAATACATGCCGCAGAACTACGGATTCGCAATGCAGGTAAGCTCGCCCGGACTGGTGCACGAGATGAACCTGCACCTGCTGCGGCTGGAGGAATCGGGCCGCGTGGAGCGAATCGTCCAGGAATGGCTGGGTTCCGAAAAAGATTGAAGTATCATCCCGTACAGTGCCGCTGCGGCGAGGCGGCGGATGGCGGTTACGATCAAAGGAGTGAGGATGGATGCTGTTGACCGCAGGATGAGGGTTGTCGTATCCGGTGTTAAACCGGAAGTGGACGGCGGCCGGTACGCGATCAAACGAACAGCGGGCGAAACCGTGAGGGTCGAGGCCGACGTTTATGCGGACGGCCATGACTCGATCTCCTGCGTAGTTCTACACCGAAAAGAGGGAAGCCCCGAGTGGGAGGAAACTCCTATGACCTCCCTGGGAAACGACCGCTGGAGTGCGGAGTTCGTGGTCGAAGAACTGGGGCGCTACCAGTACACGATCGAGGGGTGGATCGACCGTTTCCGGACGTGGGGACGTGACATGGGGAAACGGATCGAAGCCGGGCAGGATCTGGCCATCGACCTTCTGGCGGGCGCGGAGCTGATCGAACAAGCCGCATCCCGCGCAGAGGGCGCGGATCGTGCGGATCTGCTCGAGGCGGTCCGGTTCCTGCGCAGCGACGCGAGCCCTGAAGCGAAATCGGAGCGGGCCTTGGGGCCCGACTTAGCCGAGGCTGTGCTGCGGCATCCCGACCGGCGGCTCGCCACCCGCTACGACAGAGAACTGGCAGTCACCGTGGATCGCGAAAAGGCGAGATTCAGCGCGTGGTATGAATTTTTTCCACGCTCCTGCGGAGGCTTCGGCGACTGCGAGTCGCGGCTTAAGTATGCCGCCTCGATGGGGTTCGACGTGGTGTATCTGCCGCCGGTTCATCCGATCAGCCGCGTGAATCGCAAGGGCAAGAACAACTCGGTGACTGCGGAGCCCGACGATGTCGGAAGTCCGTGGGCCATCGGGTCTCTGGAAGGCGGCCACAAGAGCATCCACCCGCTGCTGGGAACCCTGCAGGACTTCGACGCCTTCGTCCGGAAGGCGGGAGAGCTCGGTCTGGAGGTGGCGATGGATATCGCATTCCAGTGCGCGCCGGACCACCCCTACGTGCGCGAGCACCCCGAATGGTTTCGCAAGCGGCCCGACGGGACGATCCAGTATGCCGAAAACCCGCCGAAAAAGTATCAGGATATCTACCCGATTGAGTTCGAAACGGCGGACTGGCGGGCGCTGTGGGACGAACTCGCGAGCGTCGTCCGGTTCTGGATCGATCGCGGGATTCGGATCTTTCGCGTGGACAATCCACACACCAAGGCATTCCCGTTTTGGGAATGGCTGATCGCCGGCGTCAAGCGCGATTATCCCGAAACGATCTTTCTCGCAGAGGCCTTCACGCGGCCCAAGGTGATGTACCAGTTGGCCAAGCTCGGGTTCACGCAATCCTATACCTACTTCACCTGGCGTAACACCAAGGCCGAGCTGACCGCATATTTCACGGAACTGGCGAAATCGGATGTCCGGGAATTCTTCCGCGCGAATCTCTGGCCGAACACGCCGGACATCCTGCCGGAATATCTGCAATATGGCGGCCGGCCGGCGTTTATCGCACGGCTGGTGCTGGCCGCGACGCTGGGCGCCAACTACG
Source organism: Bryobacterales bacterium (assembly GCA_963778675.1). Lineage (GTDB taxonomy): Bacteria > Acidobacteriota > Terriglobia > Bryobacterales > Bryobacteraceae > CAWCDJ01. The sequence goes on along the minus strand of CAVZVI010000008.1, from coordinate 433,417 downwards.
GAATCTACGGGCCCGCGTTCGAACTGGGCGAGAACCGCGCGAAGCAGGCGGGGAGCGAGGAGTACCTGGATTCGGAGAAGTACCAGGTCCGCGATTGGCGCGTCGACGACGCCTGGAGCCTGAGCGAGTTGATCGCCAGGGTGAACCGGGTGAGGCGAGAGAATCCGGCCCTGCAGAGCGATTGGAACCTGCGGTTCCACGACGTGGACAACGAGCAGCTCATCTGCTACAGCAAGAGCACGCACGACCTCTCTGACACAATTCTGGTGGTCGTGAACCTCGACCCCGTCCACAGGCATTCGGGCTGGGTGAATCTGGATCTTGCGGCACTGGGCCTGGATGAAAGGTACCCGTACCAGGTTCACGACCTGCTGGGAGACAGCCGGCACCTCTGGACAGGTCCGCGGAACTACGTGGAGCTCGATCCCCAGGCGGTCCCGGCGCACCTGTTCCGCATCCGCCGCAAGGTTCGCACGGAACGAGACTTCGATTACTTCCTGTGACAAACTGATGGATCAACTACTAACCGATTTCGACCTTTACCTGTTCGCCGAAGGTAAGCACCACCGCAGCTACGAGAAGATGGGAGCGCACGTCAGGGAGGTGGACGGCGTCAAAGGCGTGCAGTTTGCCGTCTGGGCGCCCAATGCCAGACAAGTGTCGGTGATGGGTGACTTCAACGGGTGGGACCCCGCGCCGCACGTCATGGAACCGCGTGCGGCGGGCGTATGGGAGCGATTCATCCCCGGCGTCGGCCCTGGAGCGCTGTACAAGTATCGGGTCAAGTCGCAATACAACGACTACCAGGCGGACAAGGCCGACCCGTACGGATTCGCCGCGGAGATCCGGCCGAACACGGCATCGAAGGTCTGGGAGCTGTGGCACGAGTGGCAGGATCAGGAATGGATGGAGACGCGGGCGCGCCGCAACGCGCTCGACGCGCCGATTTCGACCTATGAAGTCCACCTCGGCTCGTGGGCGCGCGTTCCGGAAGAGGGCAACCGCTGGCTGACGTACCGCGAGATGGCGGCGAAGCTGGGCGACTATGTCCACGACATGGGGTTCACGCACGTCGAGTTCATGCCGGTGACCGAACACCCGTTCGACGGCTCGTGGGGCTACCAGACCGTAGGCTATTATGCGCCGACCAGCCGGTTCGGGACGCCGCAGGATTTCATGTACCTGGTGGAGACTCTGCATCAGCGCGGCATCGGCGTGATTCTGGACTGGGTGCCGGCGCACTTTCCGACCGACGCCCACGGGCTCGGCTATTTCGACGGAACCCACCTCTATGAGCATGCCGACCCGCGGCAGGGACAGCACCCCGAGTGGGGCACGTTCGTCTTCAACTTCGGGCGGAACGAGGTGCGAAACTTCCTGATCAGCAACGCGATGTTCTGGTTCGACCGCTATCACATCGACGGGCTGCGAGTGGATGCGGTGGCGTCGATCCTTTATCTGGACTACGCGCGCCGCCCCGGCGAGTGGATTCCGAATAAGTACGGGGGAAAGGAGAACCTGGACGCCGTGGAGTTTCTTCGCGAGGCCAACCAGGCGGTGTACGAAGCCTTTCCGGCCGCCCTCATGATCGCGGAAGAATCCACCGCGTGGCCCATGGTTTCCCGCCCGGTCTACCTCGGCGGGTTGGGCTTCGGATACAAGTGGAACATGGGCTGGATGCACGACGTGCTGGAATACATGTCGAAGGACCCGGTGTACCGCGGGTACCACCACGGCCAGCTCACGTTCAGCCTGATGTACGCGTTCACCGAAAATTTCGTGCTGCCCTTTTCGCACGATGAAGTCGTGCACGGGAAAGGCTCGATGATCGGCAAAATGCCGGGCGACGACTGGAGGAAGTTCGCGAACTTGCGGCTGCTCTACGGCTACATGACGGCGCATCCGGGAAAGATGCTGCTGTTCATGGGAGATGAATTCGGCCAGTGGAAAGAGTGGAACCACGATGAGAGCCTGGATTGGTCGCTCCTGGAATACCCCACGCATAAGGGACTGCAGCGCTGGGTACGGGACTTGAATACGTTCTACCGCGGCCAGCCGGCGCTCTATGAGCTGGATTCGGACCATGCCGGGTTCCAGTGGGTGGATTGCAACGACAGCCAGCGGAGCATCATCAGTTTTCGCCGGACGGGCCGCGACCCTGAAAACCAGGTCATCTTCGTGTGCAATTTCACCCCGGAGCCGCGCCAGAACTACCGCGTGGGCGTGCCGGAGCGCGGCGAGTGGAGAGAACTGCTCAACAGCGACGCCACGCTTTACGGCGGGAGTGGACAGGGGAACCTCGGCTCGCTCGAAACCGGGCCGGTGCCGATGCACGGGCACCCGGTTTCGCTGAACCTCACGCTGCCGCCGCTCGCCATGGTCGCATTCAAGAAGGCATGAACATCCTCAAGGAGAAGGCATGAAAGCCAGGGGCAGCGCACACGATCCGCTGTGGTATAAGGACGCGATCATCTACGAGACGCACGTCAAGGCGTTCTTCGACAGCAATAACGACGGCGTCGGAGACTTCGGCGGGCTCATGCAGAAGCTGGACTATCTGCAGGACCTGGGGGTGACCTGCCTGTGGCTGCTGCCGTTCTTTCAATCCCCGATGCGCGACGACGGGTACGATATTTCCGACTACCGGGTAGTGCATCCGAGCTACGGCACGCTCGAAGACTTCAAGGCCTTCATGAATGCGGCTCACGAGCGGAATCTGCAGGTGCTGATCGAACTGGTAGTGAACCACACCTCGGACCAGCATCCGTGGTTTCAGGCCGCACGCAAGGCGCCGCCGGGCTCCCGGGAGCGTGATTTCTACGTTTGGAGCGACACCGACCAGAAATACCGCGACGCGCGCATCATCTTCACCGATACCGAGAAATCCAACTGGGCATGGGATCCGGAAGCCCATGCCTATTACTGGCATCGCTTCTTTTCCCACCAGCCGGACCTGAACTTCGACAACCCCGCGGTCATGGAGGAAGTGGTCCAGGCGATGCGGTTCTGGCTCGACCTGGGCGCGGACGGAATGCGGCTGGACGCAATCCCGTATCTCGTGGAGCGCGAGGGTACGAACTGCGAGAACCTGGCGGAGACCCACCAGGCCATCAAGCGCGTGCGGCGGGCCCTCGATGAGACCCACTCCAACCGACTGCTGCTGGCGGAGGCGAATCAGTGGCCTGCGGACGTGCTCCAATATTTCGGCGCCGAAGACGAGTGCCACATGGCGTTCCACTTCCCCCTGATGCCGCGCATCTTCATGGCGCTGCGACTGGAAGACCGGCATCCCATCACGGAAATCATGTCGCAGACGCCTCCCATACCGCCGAGCTGCCAGTGGGGCCTGTTCCTGAGAAACCACGACGAGCTGACGCTCGAAATGGTGACGGATGAAGAACGCGACTACATGTACCTGGCATACAGTGCCGATCCGCGGATGCGCATCAATGTGGGAATCCGCAGGCGCCTGGCGCCGCTGATGGAAAACAACCGGAGGCGCATCGAGCTGATGAACAGCCTGCTGTTCTCGTTTCCGGGAACGCCCATCATCTATTACGGCGACGAGATCGGGATGGGCGATAACATCTATCTCGGCGACCGCAACGGGGTCCGGACGCCGATGCAGTGGTCGGCGGACCGCAACGCCGGCTTCTCGCGCGTCAACCCGGCGAAGCTCTACAGCCCGCTGGTGATGGATCCGGTGTACGGCTACGACGCGATCAACGTGGAGGCGCAGCAGAGCGATCCCTCCTCCCTTCTGCACTGGATGCGCAACATGATCGCGCTGCGGAAGCTGTTCCGCGTGTTCGGCAGAGGCACGCAGGAGTTTCTGGAACCGGAGAACCGCAAGGTGCTGGCGTACGTGCGGCGCTACGAGGGCGACCAGATTCTTTGCGTGGCCAACCTTTCGCGCTTCGGACAGCCGGTCGAGCTCGACCTGGCCTCTATGGCGGGAATGACACCGGTGGAAATGCTGGGCTTCACGGAGTTCCCGGTAATCGGGCGTGAACCCTACCGCCTGACGCTGGGACCCTATGCATTTTTCTGGTTCGAACTGCAGGGCGCGCCCGAACCGATCGAGATCCGTACGGGGCAGGAAGCCGGCGAGGGGCTGCCGCTGCTGCTCGACGGCCCGGACGAACTCTTTGAGGGACGCGCACGGAAGTCGCTCGAATCCGTGCTGCTGCCCGAGTTTCTTCCCAAGCAACGCTGGTTCGGAGCGAAGGCGCGCACGATCGAAAGTACCCGGATTGCGGACTGGGCCTGGGTGCTGCCGGAGGCTCCTCCGTTCGCCCTGGTGCTGGTGGAAGTGAAATACCAGGACGGGGGCATGGACCTTTACGACGTCCCACTGGCGGTCACGATGGGACGATCGAGAGACGATCTGGAGCGACAGATGAAGCCGGAGGCGATGCTCTGCGAAGTGCGGATCGGTGTGGAGACAGGCATCCTGCATGACGGCCTGGCCGACGACGCGGCGTGCCGCGCTCTCCTCGCGGCAATCCTCGCGGGGCAGGAATTTCCCGCCCAACACGGCACGGTCTACGCATCCGCCGGCGCGGGCGAGGCGGAGCTCACGGGAAGCGAAGGCCCCCTCAAAGTGGTCCGCAGTTCGGCCGAGCAGAGCAACACGTCCGTGATCTTCGGCGGCCGCGTGATCCTCAAACTATTCCGCCGCCTGGCGGAGGGAATCAATCCCGATTTCGAAATCGGCCGCTTTCTTACGGAGAAGGCCGGCTTCAGCGGCATTCCGAAGCTGGAAGGCGGGATCGAGTACGCGCGGGTGGATGAGGGCCGGTCGACGCTGGCGATGCTGCAGCAACTGGTCGCCAACCAGGGCGACGGCTGGAAGACGGCGCTCGAGGACCTGGGCCGTTATTACGAGCATAGTTCGACGTTTCAGGTTCACCCTGACGATCTGGCGGGCGACGGGCGGTCGATCGTCGAGATCGCCGGCGGACCGATTCCCGATTCGGCGCGCGAGAAAATCGGTATCTATCTGGACTGGGCAGCCACCCTGGGCAGGCGCACCGCGGAGATGCATCTGTCGCTTGCGAGCGTGACCGATGATCCCGCATTTGCTCCGCAACCGCTGACGCCCGAAGACCTGCAGGAATTAGCGGCCGGCCTGCGAGGTCACGCTACCGAAGTCTTTGGAGCCTTGAAGGCCAACCTGGCTTCCCTGCCGGACGAGTTCGTGGACCGGGCCGCGCAGACACTGGGCCAGCGGCATCGCATCGTTGACCGCTTCCGCATACTGGAGCAGATGGAGCCGGACGCAGCCCAAATCCGGATTCACGGTGACTATCACCTGGGGCAGGTGCTTCGCGTGGAGAATGATTTCGTCATTATCGACTTCGAAGGCGAACCCGCCCGGTCGCTGGCGGAGAGGCGGAAAAAACAGCCCGCGCTCAAGGATGTGGCGGGCATGTTGCGCTCGTTCAGTTACGCCGCTTACGCCGGACTGCTCGGATATACGGCGCGGCGGCTCGAGGAATTCGCCAGGCTGGAGCCGTGGTGTGTGTTTTGGGAAAAGTGGACTAGTGCCGCGTTTCTGGGCGCCTATCGGGAGGCGGCGGGTGACGCACCGTTCATACCACGCTCGTCCGCACACTTCGAGACACTCTTGAACGCATTTCTCCTGGACAAGGCTCTGTACGAATTGAGCTACGAGCTGAACAATCGTCCGGCGTGGGTGCGCATTCCGCTTAGGGGCATCCTGGCGCTGGCAGACCGGCGCCCCCGGGAGTAAAGCGCCCGTTACGGCTGAATGCCCGCCAACCAGCTTACGGGGTTGATACAATCCCCTGCATGAGATCCGCCCTTATCCTGGCTGCAGTCTGCGCCGCAACCCTTTTCGGCGCTCCGATCGATCAGAAGGACGTCGAGTACGGCCGCTCCGGCGGCAAGCCGCTGCTGCTCGATTTGCATGTGCCGGACGGAGCCGGGCCGTTCCCGGCGGCCATTCTGGTTCACGGCGGCGGGTTTGATGAAGGGAGCAAGAGCACCAACGTCCGGCCGCTTTTCGAACCGCTGGCCAACGCCGGATTCGCGTGGTTCAGCATCGACTACCGGCTCGCGCCGGAGGTCCGCTTTCCGCAGCAGGGCGAGGACGTCGACACGGCGATCCGTTGGGTGAAGGCTCATGCGAAGGAGTACCGCGTGGATCCGCGAAAGATCGCGCTCATCGGGGAGTCGGCGGGCGGCTTTCTCGTGAACTATGCCGGGACGCACTATACACCGGCCACGAAGGTCCGGGCGGTGGTGGATTTCTACGGGCCATCCGAATACGGGAAGCTGGCCGAACTGCGGCGCGAGCATCCGGAGCGCTTCAACATGGCGAGCATTAACCGCCACGCCGCGCACGGCGGCGGCATCCATTACTTCGGGTTGGAGAAACTGGACGCGGCCGGACTGCAGAAACTGCACGACGTCTCCCCGCTGGCGGCGGTCCACAAGGGGATGCCGCCGTTCCTGGTGATCCAGGGGAACAAGGATGACCAGGTGGCCTATGAGCAATCCAGCGAATTCTGCGAGGCCATGCGCAAGGCGTCGGTCAGTTGCGAGCTGATCACCATCGAGGGCGGCGGCCACGGCATGGGAAGCTGGAAGACGCCGGAAATGCAGCACTGGAAGCCGGAAATGATCGCCTGGCTCAAGAAAACCCTGAAGGTGAAGTGATGGCGGCGCAGGATTCGGGCGGCGAGCATACCGAGCGGGTGCGGCGTATCTGCACCGCGATGCCCGATGTCACCGAAAAGCTCTCGCACGGCGAGCCGACTTTCTTCGTACGAAAGAAGGTGTTCGCGATGCTGGCAAACAACCATCACAACGATGGGCACATCGCGGTATGGATCCCGGCCCCGCCCGGGTTGCAGGAGGCGCTGATCGATACATCGCCGGAAACCTACTTCCGGCCGCCGTATGTCGGCGTGCGCGGGTGGGTGGGGATCGAACTTGGCCGCATCGACGACGAAGCACTCGCCGAGCATCTGAGCGACGCGCGGCGGATGATCGCGCAGAAGAAACCGGCCTCCGGGCGGCGGGGCACCGGGGCTCGCTGAGAATATTTTCGGAGCTACCCGCAACCGGACGTCAGGCCCGCGGCAACTGGCTGGTCACAAGGCGACACGAACCGAATCATCATAAGGGCTTACCCTCAAGTGCCTGTGGCAGACCCGCTTCCCGGCACGGGTCTCTCACCTTTCCGGTCATTCCACGGGCCTTACAAATTGTGGAAGCGCCCCGCCACTTCTTCTTCTTCGGCGCGTCCGGCCTGGCGTTCGAGCGAACGGCTGACCATTTCCTTCGAGCCAAGCCCGACCGCCAGGGCCAGGGCCAGCACGATGCCCCCAAACAGGATGGCGAAGGCGAGCCGCACAATCTCTCCGCCGATTCCGAGGTGCTCGAGAGCCATGGCCGCCGCCATCACCATCACCAGCCATTTCACCCCGAGGCTCACCAGACGCGCGGAATGCACTTGCATGTTGACGGCGCTGATCAGGACGCCGCGCGCCAGAAAGCGCGCGAGAAAAATTCCGACGATCAGAATCAGGACCGCCGCGAAGACGTTCGGCAGGTACGTGAAGAGCCGCATTACGAGCAGCGATGTCACGGATGCATCGAGAGCGCTCAATCCAACCAGAAGCCCCAGAAGAATGATGCACCAGTAGGTCAGCCCGGCGATCAGCAGGGTGGGGCTGCGCGAAGGGGACCACTCGGCCAGCGCGGAAAAGCCCCAGCGCTCGAGGCGTTTGTCGAAATCGATTCCGCGCAGCGAGCGGCGGATCATGACCCGCGCAATCCAGCCGACCACCACGGCGACCAACAGCAATACGGCCAGCGCCAGCAGCCCGGGCAGAAAATTGGCGATGCTCCTCGTAATTCGGGCCGCCGCCTGGTTGAGGATTTCATTCACCTGAGTCAGCATAAGAATCTCTCCATTTCGATCACGGGCTGAACCGGTCGGGCCATCTCCATCGCGAGACCAGGTAGCGTTTCTGCGTCTCGAAAGCCATGCACAGCCGCTCCTGCCGTGCCTCCACCTCTTCCGGACCAGCGGTCTGCATTTCCAGGATTGAGGAAGCCGCCCATCCGAGATAGACCGGCGTAATCGCGCGCAGCAGGTGAGCCCGGTCCATCACTCGCAGGTGCCAGGCAAGGCCAAAATCGTAGACGGTGCGCGCCCACAAGTCATCGGGAAAGCGAAACTGTGATTCGGGAGCGCGTGAAAGCCTCTTGAAGTCGAGCAGCGCCGCGGGCGGAAGAAACAGAGACCAGACACCCTGCAGGTCCTGGTAGCCGAGTTTGAAAGATTCAAGCATGCGTCCGGCATTCACGGCAACAGGATCGGCGGTCACGGTAAACGGCGGCCCGAAGGAGGGAACTGTCTCGGATCCTCTGACTTTCTGCCAGAAAACCACGGTTCGTTCCATTTCTTCGAAGAGGCTGCCGAGCACCTGCGCGAGAGTCGTGCTGAGGTCGGGCGAAACCTCCTTCGCGCTGATCGTGTGAGGTCCCAGAAACGTCTGGCAGATCCGGAATGGGCCGAGGATGGCCGGCGTGACGCTCCAGGGGTCGGTCCGAGCCGGCCCGGCGCCATCGGCCGAGGCTGGTCCGGCAAAATGATCGATCAGTTGCCTCGAAAACCCCAGTTCGCTTGGCATGGGCTGGCGAATCCGCCGCCCGTAGAGTGCCCGGGTGAACGGATAGACAACCCCGTTATTTATGGCGCCCTCGAATTTGTGTCGCAGGTAGCATGGAGTCACCAGGTCGAAGCCATGGTAGAGGACAGGCGCTACCAGGTGCTCGATCCAATCCGGATTGAGGTTTTCGACACCCGCGTCGAGCACCGCGCAGGCTTTCGCCCCGAGCCGCTGTCCGGCCTGCAGGATGCTCCGGAGGGCCTCGCTGCGTCCGGGGACACCGGCGAGCGGAGGCGCCAGCAGGTGCACCGGATACAGAGGATAGCGGGACTGCAACAACGGCACATGAGTGTCCAGAACGCTCTTGAGACGCTCCGGTGTACCGTCGCGGGATCCCCCGTCGGCGTTGACGACTACAGCGCGGAGAGAGGAGAGCTTTGCCGAAAGACCGGCAACCGCGCCCTCCACCACGTTTTCAATCGTCTCGACGTTGTTGTAGGTGGGGATACCGACCACCAGGTCGGCAGTGCCAATCCGGCCAAGATCCTGCTCGGTATCCTGCAAGATAGCGTCGGATTCAGACATATTTTGCAGCTTCGAGTGCTGATTCCATCATCTCACGCGCGCTTTAGTACCAACCATACGATGAAGTATCGAAGGAAAAGCCCCCTAACGGGCCGCTATAATAATTGTTCGGTTTCATACGAAGGCGGATCCGCGGTTTGTCAGATAACGGGAACCTCTTCGGCCGCGAACGTGAAGGATCAGTCGACTCTGAGGCGGACCGAAGAGAGTACGAATCCAGTGAAGATTCCACGATCGAGGCTGCCCGCCGGCGCGCCGTTGCGGTGCTCCGCCATTGCAGCCACCCCGCCGGGCTGAAGGCTTCGGCACGGGCTTACGGTCACCAGCAGGTCTGGGTGAGGGACAGCATGATCACGCTGTTGGGCGGAAGTCTGGTGGATGACCCCGCCATCCGTTCCGCCCTGCTCGCCAGCGTCTCGTCGTTCCGCAGGCACCAGACCCCTGCCGGGCTGATTCCGAACCATATCGATCTCGAATCGCGGTCTCCGAATTTTCGTGCCTACGCCGATGGCGGACTGTGGTACGTGATCGGCAGCGGCATCGCCGCTCCGGATTTCCGCAGCGCGCGGAAAGTGCTCGGCTGGTACGATTGCCAGGACGTGGACCGCAGCGGGCTCATTAGCGTGCAGGAGGCCTCGGACTGGCAGGACCTCTTCTGCACCCGCGGAAAGGGTCTGTACGTAAACTGCCTGCGGGTGATCGCGCTGCGCAAAGCGGCTCAACTCGCGGAACGCGAGCAAAAGCCGGGCGCGGCGGCCCGCTACATGGCGCAAGCGGAGGCGGCGAGCGATGCGATCAACCGGACGCTCTGGTACGCGGGGGATGGCGAGATGCTGCGTCACATTGCCCACTCGTTCAGCACTCCAGGTCCGCTGCAGGATTCCCTCGGGCGGCGGCGCTGGCTCCCGTCGAAGCGCATCCTGCTCTCCTCCGAATACTACCTTCCTTATGCCGGTTTCCGGCAGGTGGGGGAGTGGTTCGACAGCTTCGGCAACCTGCTGGCCATCCTGGCCGGGGTTGCGGACCAGGGGCGGAGCGGGCTCATTCTGGATTTCATCGCACAGCACGGCCTGGCGGCGCATCCCATGAAGGCGATCTACCCGCCTGTCGAGCCGGGCGACCCCGACTGGCGTGATTACTACGGCACGCTGAACCTGCCCGGGCAGTATCACAACGGGGGCATCTGGCCGTTCCTGGGCGGGTTCTACATCGCGGCGCTGGTGAAGATGCAGCGCCACGACGATGCGCAGGCGGCGCTGCTCCGGCTGGCCCGGCTGAATCTCGAGGGTGATTTCAACGAATGGCATCACGGCAGGACGGCCGAACCGAAAGGCGTGCACGAGCAGGCCTGGTCGGCAGGAATGTTCCTCTACGCGCGCGCGTGTGTGGCGGCGCGGAAGGTCTGGTGGCTCGAGTGAGGGCCTCAGTCCATTCCGGCGAACTTTAGCTGGTGGCCGAGGCTGCGAAAGGAATTGCACCAATCGGGAGCGTCCTGCATCTCGGGATAGAGGCGCAGCAGCAGGTCGTGCCAGGCATTCTGCGCATTCCAGAGCTGGACTTCGAATGGGAGCGAATCGGCCAGCGTCACGGCCGCCGCTAACTCCTCCATGAAGTGCGATCCGGTGGGATGCCTCGCGAGGTCATCCGAAATCGCCTCGATCGTGCCGCGCAGGGCGAATTCCAAGGTCGCGGCATCCAGCTCCACACTCAGACGGTGAGCCTCATCCACCATTGCGTGGATCCTGGAGAGGTCCAGAGGCCGCCCCTCAAAAGCCCTCCGCAGATCGGTGTTGATTATGAAATCGGCGGCCATGCGGAACCGGTTGGGAAGCGGCATGCCCAGCGACCGCACAAAGTACATGAGCATCGCGTCGCTCTCGTAGACATGGCGGTAGGAAGCCTCGGCGAGAGCCATCCGGGACTCCAGGATCCGGCGCACAATGCGGCGCTGCTCGTCGTGGAACAGCAGCTTGAGGCTGTAGGCTCCGGCGTCGAAGTGGGTATCCACACTTCGCACGATTTCGGCGAAATCGCCGCCCTGGAACACTTCGGTAAGAGCTTCGGCCGTCCGCCGGTAGGCGTCATCGCTGAGGAAAGAGCGAATGCCGCCGCTGACCTGATGCTCGCCCAGGTGGAGGACACCGTAAGTGAAATGTTCGGTTTCCTTGGTAATTGCCGAGGCGATCCGCGCCTTCCCCAACACCAGCCGCGCCCTGCCGGCGGAGAGCGCTCGTCGGTCTTCCTGCGTCACGTCATAGCAGAAGATGCGGCTCTCACTCGGGTACTCTTCGAACAGGGAGCTGACGGCATAGTGCGCCGCCACGCTCTTGAGGTCGACCATTTTAGGCCGGACCTGTTTCTCATACACCTGCCGCCCGTCGCCGTGCTCGGGAATATTGCTCTTGGCCTGCGCCAGCAGTTCGAGGAAGCGCGATTCCAGGCCGCGGCCGAACAGGTCGCCGAAGAGTTGCAGGGCGCGCGCCGCGTATTGGATCACTTGCACGGTCTCTATGCCCGAGAGCTCGTCGAAGAACCAGCCGCAACTGGTGTACATGAGCATCGAATGGCGCTGCATTTCAAGCAGCCGGAGCATCCTGATCCTCTCGGCGGGATTCAGTTCGCGCTGGGAATTAGAGCTGAAGAAGCGTTCGACCGCCTCGCGGGAGCGGTCGAGGATGACCGAGATGTAGTCGTTTCGTGCCTCCCAGGGGTCGGCGCCCAGTCGGCGCATGGCGTCGGCATAGGAGGCGGCCAGGGTATCGCGCAGCCAGTCGAGCGCCGCGCGCAGCGGCTGGCGCCATTCCTGCGACCACCCCGGCCGCCCTCCGGAACAGCATCCGCAATTGCTCCTCCAGCGTTCGACGCCGTGAATGCAACTCCAGGAGCTGTTCTCGAAGATCTGCACCTCGTGGGTCGGCGCGTGTTGTTCCAGAAACTCGCCGTAGTTGGTCAGTCGTGCGATCCCCTGGGCCTCGATGTACTCCAAAACGTAGGCCAGCGCCATGTCGCCCTTGTACTGATGGTGGCCGTACGTCTCGCCGTCGGTGGCGATGTGCACGATCTGGGGCCAGGGGCGGCTGTCTGAAAACGCGGAGGCGAGGCGGCCCGCCAGGTACTCACCGCGGATGAGGAGCTTCTCGAACGCCACCGCGCGCGACACCGGACCGTCATAAAAGAACAGGTTCATGCGGCGCCCGCCGCGCAGGTTGATGCGGTACACCGTGGACGGGTCGATCCGGCTGCCGCTCACATCTTCCCAATTCCGCCCTCCGATCGGGCGGACGCGGCTGGCCTGGTTGGGAGCCAGGATCGTGAAGCGAATGCCCAACTCGGCCATCAGGTTGAGCGTTTCGAGATCGACCGCCGTTTCGGGGAGCCACATTCCTTCCGGCATTCGTCCGAAGCGGTGTTCGAAATCGCGCAGGCCCCACCAGATCTGAGTGAACTTGTCGCGCCGGTGGGCCAGCGGCATGATCATGTGGTTGTAGGCCTGCGCCAGCGCCGACCCGTGGCCCGAAAACTTCGATTGCGAGTCGCGGTCGGCCGCCAGAACGGCCCGGTATGTTTCAGGGTCCTGCTTTTCGAGCCACTGCAGCAGGGTGGGTCCGAAGTTGAAGCTGATCCGCGCGTAGTTGTTAATGATCTTGAGAATCTGGTTCTCGTTATTGAGGATTCGCGACGCCGAGTTCGGCGCGTAGCATTCCGCCGAGATGCGCTCGTTCCAATCGTGATAGGGATAGGCGGAATCCTGCAGTTCAATCTCCTCGAGCCACGGATTCTCGCGCGGCGGCTGGTAGAAGTGGCCGTGAATACAAATGTTATGCATTATTCGTTTGATTTTCGAAGATAGACCAGAACGGAGCGGGCGGCAACGGGTAATTCCGGACTGCCGTCCAGCTCCACCTTGGAACCAGCGCCGGGACCGCTCCAGCGCGCGGCAGCCGAATCGAGCGCGAGCCGCCAGGCGCCGCCCGCGCAAAGACCCGCGCTCGTAAGGGAGCGGGCATGGGAGCCGAAATTCAAAATCACCAGAGCTTCCTGATCGCCGCACCACCGCCGAACAACCAGTATCTGCTCATCTTCCTGGGCAGTGAGCTCCATTTCGTTCCAGCCCGACGCGCGGAGTGCAGCCACGGTGCGCCTCAGGCGCAGCAGTTCGGTGTAGAACGCGTTCAAGACCGCGTGGCGTCCCGAAAGGCGCAACTCCGGGGCAATCTTGGAACGAGCGAAGGTGGCTTCGGACTGTGGATCGGGACACTCGCCCTGCCAGGCGAAGGCCGAGAACTCATCGCGGCGGCCGCAACGGACCGCCTCCACCAGCCCGGGGTCGGAGTGGCTGACGAAGTACTGGAATGGCGCCGTCTCGCCGTATTCTTCCCCCATGAACAACAGCGGCGTGAAGGGGGAGAGCACAACCGCCGCCGCGACCAGTTTGAGCGTCTCGAAATCCGTCAGGGCAGTCAATCGTTCGCCCATCATGCGGTTGCCGACCTGGTCGTGGTTCTGCGAGAAGACAATGAACTGGCGGCTATCCAGCCCGGCAGTGGAACTCCCGTGCCGCCGGCGGCGATTTCTCGAATATTCGCCGGTGTAAACGTAGCCTTCGCGGTACGCCTTGACGACCTGGCCGAAGCCGCCGTAGTCGGCATAGTAACCGCAGTTCTCTCCGGTGAGCAGTGCTCGCAGCGCATGATGAAAACCGTCGTTCCACTGCGCATCCAGCCCGTAGCCCCCCGCGGCCAGCGGCCGGATCACGCGGGAATCGTTGGCGTCGCTTTCCGGGAACAGCGAGATCGCCCGCTGGAGAGCCTCGGCCTGCCGGTGCACCGCCAATCCGAGCTCTTCCAGAAACGGTACGGCTGACGCGTCGGTGATGGCGTGAACGGCGTCGAGGCGAAGCGCGTCGATGCGAAACTCCGTCACCCAATACAAAGCATTCTCGATGAAGAAGCGGCGAACCTCATCGGAGTCGGGACCGTCGAAATTGATCGCCGGCCCCCAGGGGGTGCGGTAACGGTCGGTGAAGTAAGGGCCGAACTCCGCGAGATAGTTCCCCTCGGGTCCGAGGTGGTTGTAGACCACGTCGAGAACCACCGCAAGGCCCTGCTGGTGGCAGGCGTCCACCAGACGTTTCAGGCCGTCCGGGCCTCCGTACGAGTTCTGCGCCGCGAACGGATGCACGCCGTCGTAGCCCCAGTTACGGGTCCCCGGAAACTGCGACACGGGCATGATTTCAAGGGCCGTTACACCCAGTTCGGCCAGGCGGGGAAGCTGTGCAATGGCGGCGTCGAAGGTCCCTTCGGGTGTGAACGTTCCGATGTGAACTTCGTATATGACGTACCTCTCGAGAGGCAGCCCTTTCCACTCGCCCGATTGCCAGTTGAAATCCCGCGAAACCACCTGCGAAGGCGCGTGCGGACCATCCGGCTGGAAGCGCGACGCGGGGTCCGGACGCTCGGCGCCTCCAGCCAGGCCGAAGCAGTAACGCCCGTCTTCCGCCACGTCCTCGACCACCAGGGTGAAATATCCGCACGATTCGCGCCGCATCTCGATCTCGCGCCGCGCGGGCTCATTCAGGATCAGCGTAACCCGCGGACTCCTCGGAGCCCAGACGGTGAAAGTCACGCTGCCGTCCGGCCGCCGCACGGCACCGAGCGGCGGCAATCCTTCTGACATGGGAGTAGGCCACTTTTCCAGCTTACTGGAACCAGCCCGCGGGATGCACTGGGCCGCGCAATATGCCAACCTATTTCCAGAGAATGCGAATGAGACTGTTGTCGATCGGCATGCTGTTCGCGCTTCTCGCCTCGGCAGGGCCTGCCGCGGGTGAAACCAGGCGCGCCGTTTTCGAGGGTGCCGGCTCGGAGCAGACCTGGGCCCTGAAAGATTTCGATCCGCCGCTTCCCGCCGACTGGAGCCGGTACGGCTTCCTGGTCCTCGAAATGCGGCTCTCTGCCCCGCAACGGTTCGAACTGCGGGTACACGACGCCGGTGGTGTGCGCGCGGTGCGGCTCTCTCCGGTGCCGGGCGCGTGGATTCGCACGGCGGTGCCGCTGGCGATGCTGACCCGTCCGGCGCAGCAGGGAAACGACCTGGCATCGGTCCACAACAAGCCGCGGCCGATGATGTTCATCAACCTGATGGGTGCGCCGGGGGAATTGAAAGCCGTGCGGGAGATCGGTGTGGCGATGCCGAGCCCGGTTGGATCCGTGGTGCTGGAGATCCGCTCGGTCATTCTGACGAAAGAGGACCCGGGCGACTCGCTGCTGGATAAGAAGCCCCTGGTGGATGAATTCGGGCAGTGGATTCACGCGGACTGGCCGGGAAAAGCCAAGAGTCTCGAACAGCTCGAGGCGGCGTGGAGAGACGAAGAAAAGACCCTCGAATCCGTCCACTCCGAGTACTGCCGCTACGGCGGGTACTCCGCAACCAAGGCAAAAGCCACCGGCTTCTTCCGGGTAGAGAAGATCGACGGGAAGTGGTGGTTTGTGGATCCGGACGGCCACTGGTTCTTTTCCGCGGGCGCGGATTCGATCGGCGCTTCGGCCGTGACGCCGGTGCGCGGACGTGAGGAACTCTTTGCCGCGCTGCCCCCTGCGGATCCTACTCCGCCGCGCGGCAACCGCGGCGGCGCTTCTTTCTATACATGGAACCTGGTGCGCCGCTTCGGGCCGGATTGGGGGCCGAAATGGGTCGACCTCACGGTGCGGCGTATGACGGCCTGGGGCTTCAATACCGTGGGTAACTGGTCGGACGCGAGATTGGGCGAATCGCATCGCATCCCCTACACCTTCGGGCTGCGCGGCTGGGGCATCGAGAGCGGGCCGATGGGAGTGGCGGATGTCTATGCGCCGGATTTCGAAGAGCGCATCGACCGCGCCGTGGCGGAGCAGTGCGAACCGCGCAAGAACGACCCCTGGCTGCTTGGTTATTTCCTCGGTAACGAGCCGCCCTGGCCGGGGCGCGAGACGGTGGCGGCGGACGCCATCCTCAGCGGGCCCGCAAGCCCGCTACAGAATGCGCTCAAGGCATTCCTGGCCAAAGAGGACACCCCCGAGCGGCGGCGCGAGTTCCTCTACCAGACTTATCAGAAGCTGGTGGACGCCGCGGTCGCCGCGATCCGCAAACATGACCCCAACCACTTGACACTCGGACTGCGTTTCGGCTCCACGACACCACCTGAGATCGTGAAGCTCTCGCGTCTCTTCGACGTCTACAGCCTGAACAACTATGCATACTCGGTGAACCAGAGCGAGATTGCCAAAGTGCGCGGGCTGATCGATAAGCCGATCCTGATCGGCGAGTTTCATTTCGGGACGCCCGGCCGCGGGATGACGCCCGGATTGAAGCAGACGGCCAGCCAGGAGGAGCGCGGCGTGGCCTATCGCTACTATGTGGAGAACGCCGCGGCGGATCCATCGATCGTGGGCGCCCACTGGTTCGAATGGGTCGACGAACCTTCCACCGGCCGTTTCGACGGCGAGAACTACAACATCGGAATGATCGATGTGACGGACCGGCCATACCGCGAACTGGTGGAAGCGGCGCGGGCGACGCATCAGCGGCTGCTGGCCGTGCATGCCGGCAAGGAAACGCCCGTGACCAGGCAGGCGAAGGTGCAGTAGAAGTACCCTAACCGCCGAAGAAAACGCACGTCTAAGTGGTTAATTATGAAATCCCTGGACAGCTTTTCGCAGGACTTGCGCTACACGTTTCGCACCCTGCGGCGCGATGCCGGGTTTACGGCCTTTGCCATCTTGATTGTGGGTCTGGGCATCGCCGCCAGTTCCACTGTCTTCAGCGTGGTCAACGCGCTGCTGCTCCGTCCGCTGCCGTTCCGGGATCCCGGCCGCCTGGTGTGGATCGCCAACAGCGATACCGCCGGACTCTCGGGCCAGACTACCCAGGTGGGGCACCTGCTCGACCTGCGCGAGAAGAATCGATCGTTCGAGGACCTCGGCGCTTACTTTGCGTTTTACGGTGTCGGCGACATCACGCTGACGGGCCGGGGAGAGCCGGAGCGATTGAGCGGCGTGCCCGTCTCCGGGAACTTCTTCCAGGTGCTCGGAGTGGAACCGCAAATCGGCCGGCTGTTCAATGCAGAGGAATGCAAGTGGCACGGGCCGAAAGCCGTCCTGTTGGGCCACGGGCTGTGGGAGAGGCGTTTCGCGGCCGATCCGGGAATCGTCGGCCGGCGTCTGACTCTCAACGACGAACCGTACAACGTGGTTGGCGTGCTGCCCGCATCTTTCGATTTCTCGTCGGTCTTCGCGCCGGGCAGTCACATCGATCTCTACTATCCGTTCCCGCTCAGCCCGGAAACGAACCGTTGGGGCAATACCATGGCGATTGTCGGGCGGCTCAAACCTGGCGTCACGCCGGCGAGCGCACAGGCGGAACTGACGATTCTGGCGGGGCAGATCACCAAGGCACATCCGGAGCGGAACGGCTTCGAGGGAAGACTCAGCCTGCTTGAAGAGCACGTGAGCGGGCGGATCCGGCCCGCGCTGATCGTGCTTGGATGTGCGGTCGCCGTCGTGATGCTCATTGTGTGCGCCAACCTCTCGAACCTGCTGCTGGCGCGCACCGCGGCCCGGCACAAAGAGATCGCCATCCGCACGGCGCTGGGAGCCGGGCAGCCGCGCCTGGTGCGCCAGATGCTCACGGAAGGACTGACGTTATCCGGCTGCGGCGCGGCGCTCGGAGTGCTCCTGACTGTGGCGGGAACCCGCGCCGTGGCCCACCTGGACGCCTTCAGCATCCCGCTTCTCGGCAGCGTCCGGACCGATCCGGCCGTCCTTGCCTTCACCCTTGGCATGGCGGTGTTGACGGGCTTGATATTCGGATTGGCGCCGGCGGTTCAGATTCCGATGGCCGCGCTGCACGATGCGCTGAAGGATACCAGCCGCGGGTCGACCGGCGGCAAGCGGCGGAGTTGGATCCGCAGCGCTCTGGTGGTTTCGGAAATCGCTTTCGCCTGCGTCCTCCTGGTAGGCGCCGGACTGTTGATCCGGAGCTTCCTCAGCGTGCTCGACGTCAATCTCGGCTTCCATCCCGAGATGGCTGCCGCCATGCGCGTGGATCCAGGGCCGCAATACGACACCCAGGCTAAACAGAACACTTACTTCGACGAAGTGCTGCGCCGGGTGAAAGCTGTCCGCGGCGTCGAATCGGCCGGGTTGACCGACGCCCTGCCGCTGGGCCGCAACCGGACCTGGGGCGCAGGCGCCAAGGGACAAGTGTACCCGAAAGGTCAATACCCCACCGCGTTTGTGCGGATCGTAAGCGACGGCTACATCGGGACAATGGGGATTCCGCTGCGCGCCGGCCGCGACATCTCGGTACGGGACACGCCGGAGACCGACCAGGTGATCTTGATCAACGAGACGATGGCGCGCACCCTGTGGCCGGGCCAGGACCCCATCGGCCGGATGGTAAACGTCGGCAGGGGGCGGCAGGTTGTCGGCGTGGTGGGCGATGTGCGGCACCTCTCGCCGGAGCAGGGATCGGGACTGGAGATGTACATCCCGATGCGCCAGACCGGCGACCGTATGGCAACGGACCTGGTGATTCGAACGACCCGTCCCCCGGCCGAGCTTGCCCCGGCAGTTCGCGCGGCGCTCAAACCGATCGCGCCCGACCTGGCAGGCAACGACTTTCGCCCGTTGGAGGCGCTCGTTGACAAGTCGGTCTCGCCCCGTCGCTTCGTGGTGCTGCTGCTGGGCGGATTCGCTTTGTTCGCGCTCGTGCTGGCATCGTTGGGGATCTATGCCGTGATCTCCTATTCGGTGAACCAGCGCACGCAGGAAGTGGGAATTCGCATGGCCCTGGGCGCCTCCGCCGGACAACTGCAGGCGCGAATTATTTTCGAGACCCTCGGCCTCGCGGGGATTGGCATGCTGGTGGGAGCAAGCGCATCGTGGGTTCTGGCGCGGTCGCTGCGCGGGTTCCTGTTCGGCGTGACCTCGTCGGACCCCGTGACGTTCTTCGGTGTGATCTGCGTGCTGACCTTGGTAGCGGCGATGGCGGGCTACTTCCCGGCGCGGCGCGCGTCGAGGATCGATCCCATGCTGGCGTTGCGCGCGGACTAGGGCTGCGCGCTGATCGTCTTCCGAATCCTGAACAGCAGCAGGCCGGAAACGAACAGAATCCCGGCGGCGATCTCGAAGGCGCCCGAAAGCCCCAGCACGTTCTTCAACGCTCCGGCCATGGCCGCCACGACGCCTCCCGCGATGCATGCCGCGAAGTTGAAGATTCCGTAGCCGGTGCTGCGCAGATCGTCGCGCGCGATCTGGCACAGCACCGGCATGGTGTTGCAGTCGTAGAAGCCGCGCCCCGCGCCGAACAGGATCAGCGCGGCGATCAATACCCCGCGTGAGCCCGTGTGGCCCAGCAGAAACAGGAAGGGGCCGGCCAGCATGACGCCGAATACCTGGGTGTAGAGGCGGCCCAGGTTGGTGGCGCCGCTCCAGCGATCGGCCAGCCAGCCACCGAGAATGATGCCGCCGGCGCTTGCCACCTGGATGTAGAAGGTCGCGGTGAAGCCGGCCACGGCCAGACTCATTCCAAACCGCTCATAGAGGTAGAGCGGCAGCCACGTATACACCAGCCAGTTGGCAATGCCTGCCGCCGAGAACACGGCCGTCATCGTCCCAAACCCGGGCAGGCGGAACAACTGAGTTACGGCGGCGCGGAAGTCGAGCGGCGTCGCGGCCTTGTGATCCGGCGGAGGCGGTTCGCGGTGAAAGAACCCGGCCACAACCATTACATACAGAATCCCCACCGCGCCCAGCACTAAGAACGGAACGCGCCAACCGTAGGTCTCGCCGGCCCAGCCGCCCGCCACGCCCCCAATGATCAGCCCGGCATAGAGGCCGCTCTGATGGATACCGACGGCGAGAGAGCGCGTGCGGCTGCCGTGGTACTCCGTGATCTTGGCGAGCGCGGCCGGCAGGTAACAGGCTTCGCTGACTCCCATGACGGCGCGGGCGGCGAGTAACTGCGTGAATGTGCGGGAGGCACCGGTGGCCAGCGTCACGGCGCTCCAGACCATCAGGCTGATGGTGATCAGGCGTCCGCGCCCGAAGCGGTCCGCCACGTACCCCGAGAAGGGGCTCAGGATTCCGTAGATCCACAGGAAGACCGTGCTGAGGAGCCCGAGTTGCACGCTGGAAAGATGAAGCTCCGAAGAGAGCAGCGGGAACAGCGAGAAGATCACCTGGCGGTCGACATAGTTGAGCAGCGCGACCACCCAGAGCAGCGCGACCAGGATCCAGCCGTACTGCCGGAGCTTCATGCGAGGCCGCAGCCTTCCAGCCGCTGGCGCAGGTCCGAGGCTTGCGCGGAGGTCAGTTCGCCCCGCGGACGAATGCACGGCCCGCAGTCGATTCCCTTCCATCGCAGGATCTCTTTGATCGCCGGAAAGCACGGAAACTCGAGCGTGATGCGGATCACCTGGTTGATGGAGTCCTGCACGGAGCGGGCGCCTTCCCAATCGCCGCGCCGCGTCCGGTCATAGAGGTCTACGAAGAGTTCGGGCAGCACGTTGTAGAAGGTGCCGATCCCGCCGTCGGCGCCCATCATGAGGCCGGGCGCCAGCACTTCGTCCCGGCCGTTGAACAGGACGGCGCCGGTCTGTTTGATATTCCGGAGCCGGTACAGGTCGAAATCCGTGTACTTGAGACCCGCCACGTTGGGCAGCGCGCATAGATCCAGCACCTGCTGTGCGGTAGCGACTCCAGGGTACGATTCAGGGAAGAAGTAGACGAGCAGAGGCACGTCGCTTGCCGCGGCGATGGCTTCGTAGTACGCGCGGACCTCAGCGAAAGAGTATGCTCCGAGCGGCGGCAGTGCGCTTACGGCCGCGGCGCCGGCGCGGCCCGCGTGCTTCGCCAGATCTACCGCGTCCGCGGTGCGAAAGGCGCCCACGTGCACGATCACGGTCTTGCCCGCCGGCGAGTTCTTGACCGCGGCCTCGGCTACCTGCTTGCGCTGCGCGACCGGCTGCAGCAGGCCTTCGCCGGTGCCTCCGCAGACATACACCCCGTGCACGCCAGCCTCGTACAGGCGCTCGAGGAGCGCTTCGTAAGCCGCGGGCACAAAGCGCTCCCCGGCATCAAAGGGAGTGACGGTGGCCGGGATGATTCCTTCGAGGATTCCCATCTCCATCTCTATTTGCCTTCGACCCACGAGATATCGAAATGCGCGAACGTGATCTTCATGTACGGATTCTGGTCTCCATGTTCATAGAGAAGCCCTACCGTGCCGTCGCGCAACACGGCCAGAGACGAATAAGCCGAGGGACCGCCATCCACCAATCGCGACGCGGACCACGTGCGGCCGCCGTCTTTGCTCAGGCGCACGGTCATGTGGGTGCGCGTGGTGGCTGCGGGATTCGAGAACAGCAGCCGGCCGTTGCTCTTTTTACCGGGAGGCACGGCGGCCACCAGGCTCGCTTCGCACACCGGCTCGATCAACGTCTCATCCAGTTCCAGGGGCGACCAGGTCAGGCCGCCATCGCGGCTGCGTTGGATGGCGCGCCGGTTCTTGCCGTGGTAGCTGCGCATGTTCAGCAGCAGGTCGCCGTTCTTCAGCTCGGCCACTGCCGATTCGTTCGTCTTCTCCCCGGCGATGCCGCCGATCCGCCAGGTCTTGCCGCCGTCGTCGCTGTAGATCACATGTGAGAAGCGCCGGCCATCTCGCGTGTTGTGGTCGCAGGGGACCACCAGCCGCCCGCTGCGAAGCTGAATGCCGTTTCCGGGGCCGGTAGCGTACCACGTCCAATCGGGGTCCTTCACCTGCGCCGTGATCTCCAACGGCCTGGCCCAGGTGGCGCCGTCGTCTGTGCTATGCGTGATCCACACCGTGCGGCCGGGCGCGGCGCCCTGGATGATCTGGCTCTCGGTAACCCGGCCGGGGTTGCGTGTGAGCAGCAGGAAGATCGTGCCGGTCTTCCGTTCTACGACGGGGGTGGGATTGCCGATGGTGTCGCCGGCCTCGTCCGCAACGACCTGGAGAGGCGACCAGGTCTTGCCCCGGTCGAAACTCCGGCGCAGCACGACATCGATATCGCCGGAATCGCCCGCCGAGTCGCGGCGGCCTTCCGAAAACGCCAGCAGCGTGCCTTTGGTGCTGACGGTCAGGGCCGGGATCCGGTACGTGTGGTAGCCCCCTTCCCCCGCGACATAGACATCGGTTTGGGTGAACTGGCCTGCAGCCAGGGCGCCGGCAAAGCCGGCAAATAGGAGGGCTGCCAGAAGCGGTCTAGAAGCCATGGACTGAATCGGAGATCGCGACACCAACCATCGAGTCGGCACATCCGTAGTAGAGGAACCAGCGGTTCTTAAAGTAAACCAGGCCCTCGGTGAAGGTGGTTCCTGCGGCGTACTGGCCGGTCTTCTCGAAGGGCATTTCGGGCCGGAAGACCGGGGAATCCGTACGGGCGATCAGCTTGGCCGGATTGTCAGCGTCAAACAGAGCTTCGCCCGCGGCGTAAGCATTGGGGCCGAGATTCGGGTCGCCGTCCTCCGGCGCGTTCTTGCCGTTGTAGAGGACTACGATTCCGCGGCTGGTGAGTACGGGCGGGGGGCCTACTTCGGGAAACGAGCTATCGAACCGGCCGGAGCGCTTCGCCAGCACCACGACCGGATTTCCTTCGTCATCCTCGACCGGCTTCCAGTGCACCAGGTCATCCGAGGTCGCGAGGCGGACCGTGACCTCTCCCCAATACATCCAGTACTTGCCGCGAATTTTCACGGCTTTCAGACGCCCCTGCCGGAGCGCGCAAACGATGCCCGCGGATTTATAGGAGAGCGCCCCGTATTTGCCCTCCGTCCCCAGCGCGGGACCATGCTTGGTCCACTTGAGCAAATCCTTCGACGTGGCGATGGCGGCGTCGGTCTTCTTGCGGTTCCACTGGGTGTACGTGAGAACGTAGGTCCCGTCTTCGCTCTCGACGATCCGGGGGTCCTCGCAACCGCCCTCCCACTCGCGCTCCCGCTGGGCATCCTTGGCAGGATAAAGGACCGGGGTAGCGCGGCGGGTGAAGTGGATGCCGTCGGCGCTCTCGGCGAGCCCCAGGCGCGAGGTGTGCAGCCCAATCGCCATCTCGCCGGTATCGTCCTCCGCCCGGTAAATGACGTAGATCTTCCCATTGCGGACCACTGCCGCGGGGTTAAACGTGTGCAGCGCCTCCCAGTGCACGGGTTTGCCGCGCATGGGACAGTCGAAGAGAGATTGCTTCAGCGGAGTGATTACCGGGTTGCCCTCCGCCGGGCGTTGGAACGGACCGATCTGCCAGTCCGCCGCGGACGCGATGGCGCAGAAGACAACGCTTGCCAGGATCCTTCTCATCTAATGGACAACCATACCACCTGACAAGGCGGGCCTGACAATAAGGCGTGGGGTCAGGGCCGCCAGTTCAGCCACTCTCCGGGTTCGAGCGGCTGCCACTCTACCGCTACGGCGACGGCCACAGGTTCGTGTTTCTCCTCTCGCAGGTAACTCTCGATGATGTTGCAGGCGCACTCTTTCGCCTTGGCTTCCGTGAAAAGGCGGCCGCCGTGAATGATGCCGCCCGGGCCGTGGACGAAGATTCTCCATTCGTCGAAGTCGGGGGCAACGAAGAGGGTCATATCCTGATACTGGGCCTTGAATCCGGCTGATTTGCGGAACATATCACGCCCCTTTCGGAAAAACAGGATACCGATGTCGTCAATATTCTAGCGCGGGCGGCAACCGGCCGCTCACCCCGCCGGGACGAAAGCAGTGTACTCTGATGATTCTCTATGAAACGCCTACTGATTCTGCAGTTGCTCGCCTGCGCATGCTTTGCCCAGGGCCTGGAGTATATCAGAGCCCACTACACCAAGTATGAATACCGGATTCCGATGCGGGATGGAAAGCACCTGTTCACGTCCGTCTACGTCCCCAAGGACTCCTCGCAGCAGTTCCCCATCATGCTCGACCGCACGCCCTACAACGTAGGGCCATACGGGGTCGACAACTACAAGCCGAGCCTGGGGCCGTCGGAGAAGTTCGCACGCGAAGGCTTCGTCTTCGTGTACCAGGATGTGCGCGGGCGGTACATGTCGGAAGGCGATTTCATGGACATGCGGCCGCAGATCGATCACAAGCGCGGACCCCAGGATGTGGACGAAAGCTCCGACACCTACGACACCATCGAGTGGCTCATCCATCACGTGCCGAACAACGGCAAGGTGGGGATGTGGGGAATCTCGTACCCTGGGTTCTACACCGCCGCGGGGATCATTGACGCTCATCCGGCGCTGAAAGCGGCGTCGCCGCAGGCGCCCATCGCCGACTGGTTCGTAGGCGACGACTTCCATCACAACGGCGCCCTCTACCTGCCGCACGCCTACCGCTTTTTCAGCGGCTTCGGGCACCCGCGCCCCGAACCGGTGCTGCCGCCGCCCGCCGCGGCGCAGCCGAATGCCGCCCCCGGCCCGGATGCCTACAGCTTCTTCCTCTCGCTGGGGCCTCTCTCCAACGTCAACGAGAAGTATTACAAGCACGACGTGCCCTTCTGGACCGAGATGATGCAGCACGGCACATACGACGAGTTCTGGCAGGCGCGCGACCTGCGCCGCCACCTGAAAAACATCAAGCCTGCGGTCATGACCGTGGGCGGATGGTTCGACGCCGAGGACCTCTTCGGCGCGCTCAACACGTATAAGGAGATCGAGAAGAACAGCCCCGGCGCGAATAACATTCTGGTGATGGGTCCGTGGTTCCACGGTGGATGGGCGCGCAGCGAGGGCGACGCGCTCGGCAATGTCCGATTCGGGTCCAAGACGGCCGAGTTCTATCGCAACGAGATCGAGTTTCCGTTCTTCGAGTACTGGCTGAAAGGCAAGGGCGAGCCCAACCTGCCCGAGGCCTTCGTCTTCGAGACCGGCACGAACCAGTGGCGCCGCGAGGACGCGTGGCCGCCCAGAGACGCGCAGCCCAAAGCGATCTACCTGCGGGCGGACGGCAAGTTGAGCTTCGACCCGCCCTCCGCAACCGGTACCGCCTATGACGAATATGTCAGCGACCCCGCGAAACCCGTGCCGTACATCAACGGGCAGGCGCCCGGCATGACCCGGGAACACATGGTGGAAGACCAGCGCTTCGCTTCCACGCGGACCGATGTTCTGACCTACGAGACCGGCGAACTCACCGAAGATGTGACGCTGGCCGGACCCCTGACCCCGTCGCTGTTTGTATCCACCTCAGGCACGGATTCCGACTGGGTCGTGAAACTGATCGACGTCTATCCGGAGGATTATCCCGACCCCTCCCCGAATCCCGCCGGAGTGCACATGGGTGGCTACCAGCAATTGATTCGCGGCGAAATCTTCCGCGGCAAGTTCCGCCACAGCTACTCCAAGCCCGAACCGTTCACGCCGGGCAAGGTGGAAAAGGTCGAATACACGATGCCCGACATCAACCATGCTTTCCGCAAAGGCCACCGCATGATGATCCAGATCCAGAGCTCCTGGTTCCCGCTGGCCGACCGCAATCCCCAGAAGTTCGAGGATATCTACAATGCCAAAGCCGCCGACTTCGTCAAGGCCACAGAGCGCGTCTACCGTACGGCAAATGCCGCGTCCTGCCTGAAAGTCGAGGTGCGAACGGCACGGTAAACACCCCTTGCACCACCTCGCCGTGGGCGTATCGTAGATATTCAGAGGCTCCGGCGATCTTCATTATCGGGATCGGATGGACACTGAAAGACGGCTACCCGCACGAGATGCGCGCAGCGGACTACGACGATTGGGTCACGGAGACGAAATCGATCGACGGCCGGGCGGTACACGGGTTGAACGGCGACATTCTGGTGTGGAATCCGGTGACGAAGCGACGGCATGAGTTGTCATCGATGGGGATCCGGGTGAACGCGGAACGTTGAAGCAGCAGCTCGAGTTGACGGGCAGACGGATTTCTGAATACCCGTATCACCAGGCGATCGTGCGCGGCGAGATTCCGCTCTCGATCGGCGGCGGCATCGGGCAGGCGCGGACGCTGATGCTGCTGTTGCGGAAGGCGCACCTGGGAGAAGTGACGGTCAGCGTGTGGCCGAAAATCTTAAAAGAGATCTGCGCGAAGAAGAACATTCACGTGTTGGAGTAAGAAGGGCAGGCCGGGAGGCCTGCCCCACACTACCCGTTCAGGCGCACCCGGCGGTCCTGGTGGTATGCCAGGTTGGCCAGGTGCGGGGCGGACACGGCGCTGGCACCCACCTCCACCGGCGCGTTCGGTTCTTTGCGTGAGCGCACGCAATCGAGAAAATTCTGAATGTGCGTCTCGATGGGAATCGGCGCCGCCATGGTCTGTATGGGCTCCGGGTTCTTCGGCACCGGCTCCTTCCAGATGCGATAACCGGCGTTGTTGATGATCATGGTGCCTTCATCGCCCTGGAACTGGATCGACCAGTCGTTGTCGTACGAGTTGCAGTAGTTCAACGTCCAGGTGGCCATCAGCTTTTCGTATTCGAAAACCGCGCAGAAGACATCCGGCACTTCGGAGCCGGTATTCTTCGCAAGCTGCCCGTAGCACACCGCCGACCGCACGGGGCCGGAGTTGGTGAACCATTGCACGACGTCCATCAGGTGCGTCCCCTGATCGGTCATGTTGCCGCCGGAATAATCCCAGAAATAACGCCAGGAGCGGAAGCGCATCGGCTCCAGGTCGCGCTCTTTCGCCTGGCCGAGGAACCGCTTCCAATCCAGCGTGCCGGGGAGCGGCGAATTGTTGAGGGGTTTGGAAACGTTCCAATTCCACATCGGCTTGGCCATGGTGATGCGGCCGAGAATACCCGTATCCAGAAGCTCTTTCGCCTTGATCACCGACGGCGCGCTGCGCCGCTGCATCCCGATCTGCACGATCTGCTTCGTCTTCCGGACAGCCTGAATCATCTCCTGGCTCTGCTCGAGCGAATGCGACATCGGCTTTTCCAGGTAGACGTCCTTCTTCGCGTCGAGCGCGGCGTAGAGCATGGGCGCGTGTTGATGGTCCGGAGAGGCAACCACCACGGCGTCCAGGCCCGGCTGCGCCAGCAGGTCGTGGTAGTCAAGGTAAGGCTTCGCATCGGCCGCGCCCTTGCGCGCCTCTTCCATGTGCGGCTCGTAGACTTCCGCAATGGCGACACATTGCGCACCCAGTTTCTGGAAATTCTGATTGAGGTAGCGGCCGCGGCCGCCGGCACCGATCAGGCCATATGCCAGACGGTCGTTGGCGCCCCAGGCGCTGCGCGGCACAAAGAGCGGCGCGGCAAGCGCGGAAGCGAGAAAATTCCTGCGGTTCGGGTCCACGGAGACCTCCCTTCGACTCCAGAGAGTATCACGTGGTGCCGCCGTTTACACGACTCGCGGCAGCCTCTGCCGGCGGCTGGTCCACTCCTCGCTGGAGAATAGCCGCGGCCCGACTTGAATCATGCGAGGCAGCAGGCTGAACAGGTCGCTGGGAGTCCAGGGATGCCCGGCCCGCGTCTGGTACCCGCGCTGGTTGAGTTCCGCGGCAACTCGCGAGAGCGGACAATCCTCCACGACCATGTCGATGGCCATGGTAATGATCTCCCGCTCGTAGGGATTTTCGACGAGTCCCAGGCAATCCTCGGAGACCCGCAGGCCATAGGGGATCTCTTCCGTAAACGGCTGCGGCTCGCCGGTTTCGGGGTGGATTGCCCGCTCCCACTCGACCACGACCGGCCTCCAGCCCAATTGGATCCGCTGCTGGAAATATTCGAGGGTGGGCAGGTTGGTCAGCGCTTCCCGAATCCGTTCTTTATTTGGCATGGAAACCTCCGGCCCGGGGCTGAGCACGCAAGCTTCCGAAAAATGGAGCAAGGCCTATAGTGGTTTTCGCGGCCTCGATCTCGCGGACACCGTCCGCCCATGGGACGGAGTGTCCAGGCGCGGGACTATTGCAGTTTGCCCCGCCCTTCCACCTTCCAAACCTCTTCCACGTGGTCGCCACGGATGCCGTAGACCTGCTCATGGAGATTGACCGCGACACAGATGTGGTTCGGAATAATATGAACGCGGTCGCCGATGGAAAATTCGCGTTCCGCCCGCGTGATGTCGACATACCCGTGCTCTTCATTCATTTTGTGGAAGCGGGCCGCGGGCGCCTCCACGACGTATCCGAACGTGACCTCGGCAGGGTTCGCCAGCCGGTCGGAGGAGAATGTCTTGGACCCGCCGTCCACGATCATCTGGCCGGGCCGGGCGGTGGAAACCACCGTGGCCAGAATCGACGCCGCACAATCCTCGAGCGAGCACCCGCCGCTGCGCACGGTATTGATGTCGTTAAAAACGTAGGTGCCGGGACGGATTTCGGTCAGGCCATCGAGCTCGTGGGAGTGAAAAAGGGTCGGAGTTGAGCCGCCGCTAACAATCTTAACCTCGACGCCGGCGGCACGAAAATCGGCCAGGATCGAGCGGAGCAGTTCGCCGACCTGGGTGAGAGCGCGCATGCCCGTCGCTTCGAGGTCCTTGATCTGGCCGGGATAGAACGTGATGCCCTCCAGGCGCAGGTGAGGGAGCTTTTCGATGTACTGCGCCAGCCGCAGCAGCGGCTCGCCCGGCGAGACGCCGACACGCCCCAGCCCGACATCCGCCTCCGCCAGGACTCCGATTTCCACCTGCGCGGCACCGGCGGCCTCGGAAAGCTGCATCGCGGCGGCAGGACTGTCCAGGGCTACGGTGACGCGCGTCTTGCGAGCGAGAGCCGTGAGGCGCTTCAGTTTCGGGCGGCCGATGATCGGGTAGGCGACCAGCAGGTCGGGAGGATCGGCGCCAAGCATCACCTCCCCTTCCGAAACCTTGGCGACCGTCAGTCCGACAGCACCTAACTTTAGTTGTAGAGAGCCGATGCGGGTCGACTTGTGGGTCTTGGTATGAGGACGAAGGCGCAGGCCGTGTTGTCTTGTGTAATCAGCGACTCGGCGCAGGTTGCGCTCCATCACCTCGAGATCCACCACCAGCGCGGGCGTGTCGATTTCCGGGACTTGCATGGACTCCCCCATTTTAGCCTGCAACCCGGACGGCATCGGCATACGTCTGAGACGGTAAGTGCCCGCGGGTCAGGAGTCCGTGCGGGCCCTCGGGAACCTTACATGACACTTGCTCTGCGGCGGTTCGCCGCTACTGCGCCAATTCTGGTCCTGTCGGTCCTCAGTCTCGCCGCCCAGCAGGATCGAGTCCCGTCGAAGCTCGATCTGGCCCGCAGCGTGGTGCTGCGCGGGCGCGTGCCGCGAAGAGCCCTTGGCGGACTGGACATGGGGCGGGTAGCGGGTTCGTTTCCGATGCCAGACCTGGTCTTGCTCTTGAAGTCCTCGGCCGCGCAGCAGCAGGCCGCCGCCGCGCTGGTCCAGCAGCAGCAGGACCCGGCCTCACCGGATTACCACCGGTGGATCACGCCGGAGCAGTACGCCGACCGTTTCGGCGTAAGCCAGCACGATGTTTCCCAGGTCGTCCAATGGCTGCAGACCCAGGGTTTTACCGGCGTGCGGGTGGCCCGAAGCCGGATGTGGATCTCATTCCGGGGCGACGCGCAGCAGGTGCAAGCGGCTTTCGGGACACCCATCGACCAGTACCTGGTGAACGGCACGACCCATTACGCTAACGCCGCGGACCCATCGATTCCAACGGATCTGGCTCCGGTCGTCGCGGGGGTTCGCGGGCTTCACAATTTCCGGTTGCGGCCGCGTTATCGCCGGCTGAGCAATCCACAGATGACCCAGTCCAACGGCTCGCATAACATCGCACCCGACGATTTCGCGACCATCTACGACGTCGCGCCGCTCTACTCGGCAAAGGTCGATGGTACGGGGCAGAAACTCGCCGTCGTGGGCCAGACCGACATTGTCGTTTCCGACATCAACAATTTCCGCTCGAAGTTCAACCTCGGGACGATTGACCTGCAGCGCATCCTGGTTCCGGGGACCACAAACCCCGGAGTCGTGCCGGGCGACGTGGACGAGGCGGCTCTCGATATCGAATGGTCGAGCGCCGTGGCTCGTAACGCTTCGATTCTCTTTTACTATTCCGACGACGTGTGGAAGTCGGCCATGTATGCCGTGAACGACAACCAGGCGAAGGTGATCACGATGAGCTACGGCGGGTGCGAGTCCTACGACCTGGTGGATTTGCCGAGCTTCCAATCCACTGCTCAGCAGGCCAACATGCAGGGGATGACCTGGTTCGCGGCATCGGGCGATTCCGGGGCCTCGGACTGCGAGGATCCTAACGCAACGATCGCCCAAAATGGGTTCGCGGTGGATGTTCCGGCATCCATCCCCGAGGTCACGGGGATGGGAGGGACCGAATTCAACGAGGCGGGCGGCACCTACTGGAACGCCGCCAACACTGCCACTGGCGCGTCCGCGCGCTCTTACATTCCGGAGCGGGTCTGGAACGATACCGCGGCGGATGGCGCCCTTGCGGCCGGAGGCGGGGGAGCGAGCATTTTCTTCCCGCAGCCCTCGTGGCAGACGGGCCCGGGAGTCCCGAACGACGGCGCGCGCCACGTACCCGATCTTTCTTTCAGCTCTTCCGCCGACCACGACGGCTACTATGTGTACTCCGGCGGACCGGCCTATTTCGGAGGGACCTCCGCAGCTGCGCCGACCATGGCCGGAATTGCCACACTGCTCAACCAGTATCTGGTATCGACCGGCGCGCAGAGCCAGCCGGGCCTCGGCAACATCAACCCCACGCTTATACCGGCTGGCGCAAGGGTCGAATGCCACCGAGATTTTTCACGACGTCACCGTGGGGGACAACGGCTCACCCTGCGCGTCAGGAACTCCGAACTGCGTCAATGGGTACGTCGTGAGGCTGGCAGGGCTTGGATACGACATGGCCAGCGGACTCGGCTCCGTCGACGCCTACAACCTGGTGCACAACTGGACGACACAGTCATCCGCGGGATCCTCGGTGGTCGCTTCGATCGATCAGAACCCGGTATTCGAGTTGGCACAGAAGGACGCCAAAGGCAACCTGTGGAGCTACCAACTGACTCTCACCGAAGAGGCGGGGGTCGGCACCACCTTGACGGATTTAACCATTGACGGCGCGAGCTACACCTCGCAGATTGCGACATTGTTCGGCAGCGCAACCATTGCTGCGCGCCAATCGATTTCCGCAAGCCTGGGTTTTGCCACACTGACGCCCCACACCGTGATGTTCTCTTTCAGCGGCGTGGATGCCAGCAATCGCAAGTGGACTACGCAGCTTGCGATTCCCTTTACCGGGCCGCGAACAGTCCTTACGATCGGCGGCGTCAGCAACGCCGCTACAGGGCAGCAGGTGTTCGCTCCCGGCGAACTGGTGAGCGTCTACGGCACGGGTATGGGCAGCCTGGCGCAATCGGCTGCATCCATTCCACTCCCACAATTCCTGGCGGGCTTCGAAGCGTGGGTGAACAATGTGCCGACGCCGCTGTT
The DNA here is from genome assembly GCA_963778675.1 of Bryobacterales bacterium. Taxonomy (GTDB): domain Bacteria; phylum Acidobacteriota; class Terriglobia; order Bryobacterales; family Bryobacteraceae; genus CAWCDJ01. Next base: position 401,734 of record CAVZVI010000008.1, on the reverse strand, counting down.
GTATGTTTCGCCGAACCAGGTGAACCTGCAGATTCCATATGAAACCGCCGTCGGCACTACCCAGCTTGTGATAGGCAATCCGTACGAGAATTCCGACCCTTATCCGTTACAGATTGCCGCGGCCGGCCCGGGGATTTTCACCTTCCTGGATGGAACCATCAACCCATTCCCCAGCGGCGCACGGAACCAGACCGTCACGTTGTTCATCACGGGCGATGGCGCGGTCAGACCCAGCGTAACCACGGGCGATACACCTGCCGCGGGCATTGTCCCCAAGCCGCGGCTTGCCGTGACGGTCACCGTCGGTGGAGTGGCCGCGACCACCACATACGTCGGCATTCCGAGCTGGTCCGTAGGAGTGACCCAGATCAACTACACGATCCCGCAGACCGCTCCGACCGGCCGGCAGCCGGTGGTCGTCACAGTGGGCACCGCTTCCAGCCCGCCCGCCTATATCAACGTCCAGTAGGGTAGGCCTCCGGCCGGCCCAAGCGCCGGCGGTGCGCGTCAACGCGTCCCCTTGCCCTCCACAAGATGCAGCACGCGGTCCACGCCCGCCACGGGGAACCTCTCGCTCACGCCAGTTGGCCACCGCACGGTCACCTCCGCGGCGGCCGCGTCGCCCAGTCCGAAATGCAGCCGCAAATCCGAAGCCGACGTGAAGCTCGACTGGCTCAGCACCACCTGCCTTTGCACCCTTCCGCCGGCCTTCACCGTCACGCTGGCCCCGATCGCCGCCCGGTTCGACTTCGTCCCGGTGAGGACCACCTGCAGCCAGTGATGGCTGGACTTCAGATCGTTGCGCAGCAGGCTCGGCGGCGCGTTGCGGTTCCAGATGGCGATGTCGAGATCGCCGTCGTTGTCGATGTCGCCTACCGCCATGCCGCGCGAGGAGTGACGTTCGGCCAGGGCCGGTCCGGCTTCGCTGCTCCCCAGCTCCTCGAACCGTCCGCTGCCCAAATTGCGAAACAACAACGGGGGCGAAGCGTACGGATAGGCAGGCAACTGTCGCTCCGTGTCGGGATACACGTTTCCGGTCACGATGAAGATGTCGGGCAGGCCGTCATTATCGAGGTCCGGCATGGCCGCCCCCCAGGAGACGTAACGCGTTTCGACCGCCAGCCCGGCCTTGAGCGTAACGTCGTCGAACTGGCCCTTGCCCAGTCCCTGGTAGAGCGCGGGCGTATCGTCGGCGAAGTGGGTCTTGAGGATGTCGAGAATACCGTCCCCGTTGAAATCGCCGACCGCCACCCCCATCCCCGCCTGCTCCATTCCGTCTGGATTGAGGGCCACCCCCCGCTCGATGCCCTCCTCGGTGAAGGTGCCGTCGTGGTTGTTGTGAAAGAACAGCGACGGAGTGGAGTCGCAGGCCAGGTAGATATCCTGCCAGCCGTCGTCGTCGAAATCGGCCGCCACGGCGGTGAAGCCGAACGAGGCATGAGACTTCGCGATTCCCGATTTCTCCGAGACATCTTCGAACGTCCCGTCGCCGCGGTTGTGAAACAGGTACTGGCGCCCTGGAGCCAGTCCGCGCGGGCCGCAGGGCGTCGGCACCCCCTTCCAGTTGCAGTTGGGATTGGCACCGGGCTTGGGAACACGGCGCAGGTCGTAATCGGTGTAGGTAGTGACGAACAGGTCGAGTTTGCCGTCGCGGTCATAGTCCACGAAAGTGGCGCCCGAATGCCAGGCCGGATACGCCGGCTTCACGCGCGGGATCAACCCCGCCTTCGCCGCGACATCGGTGAATGTGCCGTCGCCATTGTTGTGATAGAGCGCATTGTCGCCCCAGTAAGTAACGAATAGGTCCAGGTGCCCGTCGTTGTCGTAATCGCCGACCGCGACGCCCTGCCCCCATCCGGTGCGGCGCAGCCCCGCCTGATCCGTAACGTCGGTAAACGTTCCGTTGTGGTTGTTGTGGTAGAGGCGGTTCGTAGCTTCGGGCGGCGCGCCGTCGAAGCGCGTGCCGCCGACAACGAAGATATCCGGCCAACCGTCGCCGTCATAGTCGAACAGGGCGATGCCGCCCGAGGAAGTCTCAGACAGGTACTCGACTCCCTTCTCGGCGCCATACACCGTGTCGTGGATCAGCCCGGCCTGCTTCGCAATGTTGGTGAGGCGCGAGGGCCAGGGACGCCCCGATGCCTTCGCGCGCGGCGCGGCCTTCACATTGCGAGTGGCGATTCCCTGCCCCGATGCACCGCAGCAGCAAAGCGCGAAGAAGAGGGCCGCGCGGCGCGTCATGGCTGCTTCATGAGCGCATCGGATTCCACCCGCTGGCGGTCACGCTCGATCACCGCGGCCTTGAGCCGACGTACTTCGGCGAACTCGGCCTTCGCGTCGGCGTCACGGCCCAGCGCCTGGTAGGTCCGGCCCAGTAGCAGGCGGATCGCTTCCTGGTCCGGCAAAAGGCGGCGCGCCAGTTCCAGTTCCTTCTCGGCGGTCTTGTAATCCTTGCGGCCCAGGGCGATGCGCCCCAACTGATAGTGCGGGTCCGGATAGTTGGCCCGCAACATGATGGCGCGCTTCAGCAGGCGGATGCCCTCTTCAGTTCGTCCGTTGCGGTCGTAGAGCACACCGAGCTGGTAGGTCGATTCCGCGTCGGAAGGGTTCATTCGCGTGGCGCGCTCCAGGAGCCGGATCGCTTCCGCGTCGTTGTGGTCGAGCAGTTCCAGCCGCCCCAGCGCGGTGATGGCCGGCGCCGTATCGGGTTTCAGAGCAAGCACGGCCTGAAACAAGGCCTTCGCTTCGGGGAACCGCCCGCGCCGGTACTCGATCAGGCCCTCGATCAATTTCGCCTGGGCCGGATCGGCTTCCGACCGGCGCAGCAGGTCCGCCGCGCGGTCGACATCTCCAGCGCGCGCGTTGGCGTAGGCAAGCGAGTAGAGGATGCTCGTATCTTTGGGGTTCAGCTTGTAGGACGACTCCAGCTCGGGAAGGGCGCTGCGAAAATCACCGATTTCCGTGAGGCACAGCCCGAGCAGTTGATGCGCCCTGGGCTCGTCCGGATAGGACTTCAGAAAGATTCGAAGATGCCGCGCCGCCGCATCGTATTCATTCAGCCGGCCCAGCGCGATGGCCAGGTTGAAATGGACCGGCACCAGCCGGGGATCGGCCTTCAGGGCTTTCTGGTAAAACGTCACCGCCCCTTGAAATTGCTCGCGCCGGGCGCAGACGGCTCCCAGGTTGGAAAGGGCCTCGGCCGAGTTGGGATGTGCCTGAAGGTAGTCGTGGAAGTTCTTCTCGGCGCGGGCCAGATCGCCGGATTGCAGGGCCTGGCGGCCCAGATCGAGCAGGTTCTGACCGGCAGTCAGTGCGCCGGCCAAATAGAGGCCACAGACGAGAGAGGGCAGGCCGCGAGGCCTGCCCCACTGGAGAATGCGCGGAATTGGCATCCACGCTCAGTATACTCAGAAGTAAAACTTCGCTGCGAGTTGGATCCGGCGAGGATCGGCGGTCCCGGTAAGGGCGCCGAATCCGAAACGTCCGCCGGTGCCGCCCAACACGGTAGGCGTATTGATGAGCTGGCCGGCCTGATTGAACTGCGCGCTGCGGTTGAAGTCGTTGAAGCGCGCGTGGTTGAACGCGTTGAACATCTCCACGCGCAACTGAATCTTCATTCCCTCACGCGGCAGCGGGATGTTCTTGAAGATCGAAACATCCCAGTCGTTGTCGCCGGGCCGGCGGATGGAGCGTGGCGCGGAATCGAAGCCCGCGCTGCCTTTCACCGGCGGCAGGCCGAGAATCGAAGGATTCATCCACTGGTAGATGCCCTTCGGGTAGCTGGGTGAACCGTTCATGACTACTCGCGGGCCGACATCCGGCGAACCGGTGTAGCGCTCGTTGAGGTTGCCGATGCCGCTGATCGAAAACGACAGGTTGTCCGGCTGGCCTGTCTGCAAGGTGGTGATGCCGGAGATCTGCCAGTCGTTGGCGATGCCGCCGGCCAGTTTTCCAAAGGCCGATTTGGACGTCACAAAGGTAGGCAGGTTATAGACGTAGTTGAATACCAACACGTGCGTGTGGTCGTAGAACAGCGGACCGTACTCGGCGACGCGGGCATTGAACGGGTTGACGTTGACGCCGTCATCGTTGGCGGTTCCCAGGACCTTCGACCAGGTGTAGGCCGCGTCGAATGTGAAGTTCCGGCCGAAGCGGCGGTGGGCCGCTACCTGGAGCGAGTTATAGTTCGAGTTGGCACCGAAGCCGTAATCCGTGGTGTTGGAATAGCCCAGGTAAGGCCGGTAGAAGTTCGGCTGGTTGGAAGTGGTGCCGTCGAACTTCGGGTTGGCATTGAGAGGATCCTGGTTCTGGGGCAGCCACGCGGCGCCCAGCGGGATCGCGTTCTGATTCACGCGATACAGGTTGTGATTCGATACCGAGCCGACATAGCCGACATCCAGGAGCAGATCGAAGGGCAACTGGCGTTGAACCGTCAGGTTCCAGTTGTAGGTCGTCGGAATATTGCCACCTTCGTCGAAGCCTACTACGCCGGCTGGGAAGAAGGTGCCCGCCGAGGCCGGTGGAATTGAGGCGAGGTTGCCGTAGTAGAACTTCGGGATGATCGTGGAAGGAGGGTTCGGCAGCATATCGAACACCGGGTTGCCCTGCAGGCGGTCATAGAAAACGCCGCCGCCCGCGCGCACCACGGTCTTTGAGTCGAACTGGTAGGCGATGCCGAGACGGGGAGCAAAGAGAATGCCGCGGTCCGCCATCAGGCCTTTGGGATACCCGTTCTTTCCGGCTTGGCCCATGCCGTTCGCGTAAACGCCGTTCACGAAACCCTTGCCCGTATTCACGATCGAGCCAATCAGCGCCGCCGGACCCTGCTCGCCTGTCAAGGGGTTGATGGAGATGCGATTGCCGTTGGAATCAAGACCGGCGGTCCGAAGCACCGCTGTGGAAGCGGTATTGTAAAGCGCAGGGTTCCACGCGGAAGTCTGTAGTGCCTTGTCGTACTGCGGCTGCACCCAGTAGAACCGGATCCCATATTCGAGAGTCAGTTTTTGGGTCACGCGCCAGTTGTCCTGAACATACCATTCGACGTTCCACGAGCGATACTGGCCGTTCAACACTTCACTGGACTGCTGTAAGGTGTCGTAGTTCCCCAGCAGCGCGTTCGAGAACGCCCAGTTGCTGTCCAGCGGGTTGTTGGCGTCCCGGTCGAAGTTGATAATGCCATTCACGGACGTGAATGCCGTCTGGTCCTTCAGGCTCTTGTGCAGATAGATGCCGGCCTTCATCGTGTGGGTGTCGTGAACCTTCGCGACGCTGTCCGTGATGTCGTATGTGTGGTTGAAATTCAGGAAAGGCGTCCCGGCGAAGTTGGTGGTGGGGCCGTTGGAAACACCGCCGAAGTTCCAGTTCTGCACCAGTTTCAGCTTGTCGGCACTCGGAAACGGCATGGTGTAGGACACCCCCACCTTGCTGGCGTTGAAGGCGTCGGTGATCGGCGTGATATGGAGGTCGTTGCGCGAAGAGCCGAACACGAACTCGTTGGTCAGCGTCGGGTTGATAATCGTAGTCACGTTGGATACGAAGGACCATCCCGGAGCGCCAAAGCTCATCGGACCGAACGGGATGTTGTAGCTCGCATTCCACTGGCCGTACGCCATGCTGGTTTCATCCTTGGTTCGAATGTAGCGCGCGTAGGCCTTCCACTTGTCGCTGATGTTGTAGTCGCCGCGATAGATTTCCTCGCGCCTCGGGTAGGTGTTGGAGTCGGAGGTCTGATAGTTGTACGAGGGGTCGACGCCGAGAGCGTTCGGCATCGGGTACCAGTTCAGGATCTTGGCGCCGTCCGGGTTGAAACGGCTCTTGGGAATGATGTTGCCGGGGAACGGCTGTTTGCCGTTGGCGGGATCGAAAATGGTGACCGGTGCGCCGCCGCCATCGTGAGTTTGAGAAAAGTCGCCCTGGCGCTCGGCCGCAGTGGGCACGGTCACATTGTGCAGCCCCTGGGGCACCAACTGTTTCTGCCATTCGATTCCCATGAAGAAGAACAGCTTGTCCTTGTTGCGATTAAACTTCCCGGGAATGTACGCGGGGCCGCCGACGTTGAAACCCGCCGTGTTGTAGCGGTAATAATCCTTCTTGCGGCCATCCACATTGTTGCGCCAGGAATTAGCGTTCAGGTCTTCGTGGCGGTGGAAGAAGTAACCCGTTCCGTGAAAGTCCCTGGTCCCGCTCTTGGTGACAACCTCAATCTGGGCGCCCGAAGACCGGCCGAACTCCGCCGGCTGCGAATTGGTAATCACCTTCATCTCGGCGATCATGTCGATGTTCGTTGTGGCGAGCGTTCCGCCGTTCGACCCGGTATCGACATTCGTAACTCCATCCAGCGTGAAATTGTTCTGGTTGCCGCGGTTGCCGTTGGCTTGAATGCCGCCAAGCCCGCCGGTGTAGACGACGCCGGGAAGCACGCGCGTCAGGTCGAACAGGCTGCGCCCGTTCTCGGAAAGTTCCATCACCTGCCGCCCGGTCAACACGCCGGCACGTTCGGCGCTTCCGGTCTGCACGGTGTCGCCCTGCGCTTCGACCGTGACGGTCTCCGTTAGCGCACCAACGCTCAGGACGATGTCGCCAAGGCTCAGACGGTCATTCGCGAACACCCGCACGTCCTTTTGTTCGAACTTCTTGAACCCGGTCGCTTCCACCGCAATGGTGTAGGCCCCCGGCTGCAACTGGGTGAATACGAAGGAGCCGTCAGGCGCGGCAATCACCTCACGCGTGGTTCCCTGCTCCTGGTTGTTGACGGTTACCTTGGCGCCGGCGACGGCAGCCTGCTGGCTGTCCTTCACCACACCGGTAATCGATCCCGATATCTGTTGGCCACAGAGGAAACTGGCGGAAAACAGCGTGGCCGCCATGACTTGCATGGTCAATCTTTGCATTTGTATCCCTCACTTTTCAGACTTCCTGCCCGAAAGCACCCAAGAACGGAATGGTTTCAAAAATTGTGTTGGATTATATCAGACCCAGTACGGGATGCAAGCATTTTTCGCTCCTGGAAGGCAGATTTGTTGTGAATGCGAACTTTTATGGTTCGCGGACGCTGAGATATGCGTCGGAGGGAGGATCCGGTATGTGCTGTATGGCACCCGAGGGCCAGGTGATGTCCACCAGCTTCACACGGCCGTCTTGGCCCAAGCCGAAGTGAACGGCTTGCTCGCTGCTGCCGGCATAGCCTACCGCCGTAGTCACGTGGTTCCACTGTTCACCGGAAGCCGTGACGAGGTGGATGCGAGCGCCGATCGCGTCGCGATTGCTCCGCAAGCCTGTCAGTCTCAACCCGAGCCAGTGGTTGCCCTGCCCCGAACTGTTCCGCAGCAGCACGGGCCGCTGGCCAAGGGCGGTCAGCACCACATCCACCCGGCCGTCGCCGTCGAAATCGGCGAAGGCAGCGCCGCGGTATTGCGCCGGCGGCGTGACCGCGTGAGACTCGAACGTGCCGCCCGCGAGATTCTTCAGCAACAAGGCTGGCTGGCGAGACTTGCGTCCGGAAAAGCGCTCGGTGTTGTCCTGGACGTCTCCGCAGACGGCGAACAGATCTTTGCGGCCGTCGTTGTCGAAGTCGTAAACACCGGCGCCCCAGCCACTGAGCGGCAGGGTGGCCGCACCGATCCGGCTCTGATAGGTAGCGTCTCCGAACAGGCCTTTGCCCAGGTTGCGATAGAACGGGAAGGTTTCGTTCGTGAGCGCGGTGATGAAGAGATCGGGGCGGCCGTCGTTATCGATGTCGCGGAAATCGACTCCCATGGACGATAACGCGCGGCCATCGTCGTTCATTGCCACCCCGGCCTCGAACGCCACCTCCTTGAACCTGCCGTTTCCCAGGTTGTGGAAGAGGAAGCTCGGTACGGTATCGTTGGCGACGAAGACATCCATCCGGCCATCGCCGTCGTAATCGGCGAAAGCCACTCCCATACCCTTGCCGATATGCGCAGCGATACCCGATTGCTCCGAGACGTCGGTGAAGGTACCGTCCCCGTTGTTGTGATACAGCGTATCGGGCAGGCCTTCATAAAAACGGGGATGGCAGTACGTGCGGTAGCCGCCCGGTTCGCCGCAGAATGGTTCCTTGGCGGGGTCCCACTTGACGTAGTTGACGACGAACAGGTCGAGGCGGCCGTCGTTGTCGTAATCGAACCAGCCTGCGGAAACCGCCCAGCGGCCCAGGTCCGCCACTCCGGCCTTGGCGGTCACATCCTCGAATGTGCCGTCGCCGCGGTTGCGGTAGAGATAGCTGCGGTTCACTCCCGCGACGAAGAGGTCGGTGTGGCCGTCGTTGTCGAAATCGGCCGCGGCGGCGGCAATGTCGAACCCTTGCCCGCCCAGCCCGGCCTTTTCAGTGACGTCCTCGAAGGCCCAATCGCCCACGTTGCGGTACAGGCGGTTGGCATAGGTCCCCCCGGATTTGACCAGTGACGGCTGAGGGGCGCCGTTGGTGAAAAACAGGTCGGGGCGGCCGTCATGATCGTAGTCGAGCACGGCGACGCCTCCCGCCATGGTCTCGATCTGGTGTTTATTCGGCGTCGGAGCGTACTGCAGCGTGAGAACAATGCCGGATGCCGCCGTACGGTCCTCGAACCAGCGGGTGTCCGCCGCCATCGCGCACAGCACCAGCACGCTTGCGATAGCGTAGCGCATCCCGATATATTAGCATCCAAGGTTTGCGTGAACTGGGGATCGGTACTGCGAGTTGGGGCGTTCGCGGCAATGGCCGCCGCGGCGCAAACTTCTGATTACGACCAGGGCCTTGCGCTCTTTCAGAAGGGGCAGTTCGCCGCGGCGGCCTCCGCCTTCGAGCGCGCCGTCAAGGCCCATCCCAACGATGCGCAGGTCTGGAAAGCACTGGGCGTCGCCTATGCCGAACAGGATAACTACGAACGAGCCGAGGGACCCTTCGGCCGCGCATGCCGGCTCGAGCCGGACCTCGAAGACGCCTGCTACTACTATGCGCGCGCCCTTTTTCTCGTGGACCGCTACCAGGAATCCATGAACGTGCTGGAACGCGCCCTGAGCCGCGATCCGAATTCCTGGAAGTATCACCTCGGCCTGGGCCGCGCCCGGGAGGCCATGGGCAGTCCCAAAGACGCAGAGGCCAGCCTCCGCCGCGCTTTGGAGCTGTCGCACGAGGCCGACCCGAGGCCGGGCCTGGCCCTCGGGTTGTTCCTGGAGCGGCAGGGGAGGTTCAATGAAGCCGTCGCGCCCCTCGAGGAAGTTCTGAAACGGTTCCCGAATTCGGCCGAAGCCCACACGTACCTGGGCCGGGCGCTGCTCGAGCAGGGCAAGACGGCGGAGGCGATCCCTTACCTGGAATCCGCCGTCGCGCTGGCGCCCACTTCCGCCCAGGCTCACCTGCTGCTCGCTAAGGCATATGTTCGGACCGGACGGGCCGCCGAGGCACAGCCGCACTTTCAGGCCGCGGCGCGCTACGAAGCGCGGAAGCAGGCCGAGCGATGAAGCGCGCGGCAGCCGCCGTGGCCGCCGCTGCCGCGGTCCTGATCGTCTACGCTCAGCAGGGCGAGCATGCGCCGCACCTCCCGCCGCTGGTGGAAAAGACCGGGCCTTTGCAGAAGGCGCTGGCGCTGCTGCGCGAGGGCAAGACGGCGGAGGCTCGCACCGAGTTGGAGTCGGAAAGAAAGAAGCGGCCGGGCGACCCCGAGGTCTTATACCAGATCGCCAGGTCGCACCTGCTCGACTTCTACCAGCGGAAGGAGCCGGAGAAGCGCCGGATCTCGCTCGCGCTGGCGATGGAAGCGCTGAATTCCACCCTGAAGCTCGATCCGGATCACATCCCCGCTCTGCGCGCGGCGGCCGTGATCCACGCCAGGGCGGAACTGCTGTACTACGACCCGAACCTCGCATACGAGATGGCGGCGCGGGTCGCCAAACTGGAGCCGCACGCCAATACGTTCCTGCTGAATCTGAGCGAGTGGATGTCGGGAGAGGTGCGTTTCACTCGCGAGGGCGGCGACCGCGTGCCGCACGATCCCCTGATCGGGCTCGACCGCTCGATCGACCTTCTGGAGCGGGTGATCGACGACTCGATTCCCTACAGCAACGAAGAAACCGCCGCGCTGTTCCTGATGGGGAACACGCTCTCCCGCCGCGGCATGTTCCGGGAGGCCATTTCCTACTACCAGCAGGAGTTGAAGCGAAATATCACCCTGGAGCAAAGGACCGCCACGCTGCGCGAGATGGGCGCCGCATACTACCGGCTCGGCGAGTATCAGGATGCCGCCTCCAATTTCTATGAGGCCCTGCAATGGAGAATGAACTCCGTAGACCAGTGGCTCCTCAAGGTGGCGCTCGATCAGATCAAGGGGCCCAAACCGCCGCTTCCGGCGGCCACGCTGTTTCCCGCCGCCCCCCGGCCCCCGGGCGACTACAACCTGGAGTTCCAGGACGTGGCGGCATCGCTGGGCATCCGCGCGCTGAACGGGAACGGGACCTGCGCCTGGGGGGACATCGACGGCGATGGCGACCAGGACCTGATCGTGGCGGGCAGCGGCACCTTTCTACGCGTCTACCGCAACGATGGCGGTCGATTCACCGACATCACCGGGCCGGCCGGCCTCAGCCATGTGCCTTCCGGCTACAGTTTGAACCTGGTGGATTATGACAACGACGGCTGGCTCGACCTCTACGTCTCGCTCAACGGCTGGAGCGGGCCGATGCGGAACTTGCTCTTTCACAATGAAAACGGAAAGTTCGTCGATGTCTCCAGGCGAAGCGGCCTGGACGACGCGGGTTCCGGGTTCGTGTCGCTATGGGGCGATCTCGACAACGACGGCTACCCGGATGTCGTGATCGCCAATGGCGTGCTCAAGGAAGGCAGCGTCCCGCAGATTTACCGCAACAATCGCGACGGCACCTTCACGAACGTCACGAAGCAGGCCGGCCTCGACGAGCCGCCGCAGTATGGCGCGATCGGCATTGCGCTGGGCGATTACGACAAAGACGGCCGGCTCGATATTCTCATCAATGGCCTTGCCGGAGCGCCCAACCGCCTGTATCACAATGACGGCAACTGGCACTTCACGGACGCGGCGGCAAGGGCCGGGGTCGTGCAGCCGCCGCACGACGGATTCGTCTGCTTCTTCTTCGACTACAACAACGACGGCTGGCCCGATATCCTGACCACCAGCCTGGCTCCATGGGACGTCACCGTCGAGGGACTGAAGAAGGGCTATGCGCCCGCGAATGCACGGGCGATCCATCCGGATTCGAGCCGCCTGTTTCGCAATAACGGCGATGGGACGTTCACGGATGTGACGTTCGAGTCCAAGCTGTACTACCCGGCCGGGACGATGGGCGCCGGCGTCGCGGACCTGGATAACGACGGCTATGTGGACCTTTACATCGGAACCGGCGATCCTCAGATGAGCCGTCTCGAGCCGAACCGGCTTTTCCGGAACAACGGCGATGGGACATTTGTGGATTTTACGAATTATGTGGACTTTGCGCGCCCCGGCAACAAGGGGCACGGAGTTACCTTCATTGATATCGACGGGGATGGGGACCTGGATATCTTCGCCCAGTTGGGTGGACATTATCCTGGCGACCACACTTATAACGCCTTCTACCGGAACTTAAAGGGCAACCGGGATCACTGGCTGGAAGTGGACTTGCACGGAGTGAAGAGTAACCGGTTCGCTATCGGCGCGCAGATTACGGTGAAAGCGGGCAATCTGCTGGTCTATCGCGAGATAAAAGGCGGGGAAGGCTTCGGGACAACTAACCCGTATCGCCAGCATTTCGGGCTAGGTGGTCATGAGAGGATCGACTCTCTGGAGGTTCACTGGCCGAGCGGAGTTATACAGAAGTTAGAAGGCGTTAAGCCGGATCAGATACTATCCCTAAGTGAAGATCGAAAGTAGGACAGGCCTTCCGGCCTGTCCATTTGGAAGCTTGATATGACTCCCGGCCTGCCTTGGACAGGCCGGGAGGCTTATCCTACCAGAAGAATTTAAGGCGGACCTGGATCTGCCTCGGCAGAATGTTCTGCGTCGATACCGTGGACGGGACCACGCCGCCGAAATTGATGTTATTGGGATCGGTGTTGAGGTTATCGCGGCCGAAATAGTTGTGGTTCATGACGTTGAAGGCCTCGAACCCGAACTGGAACCTCATCCGCTCGTTGATCCTCGTGGTCTTGAGGATCGACATATCCATCTGCACGGCGTGATGAACGCGGATATTGCCTGAGCGATACGGGGTATAGCGGGGGGCGTAACTGGCAGTCTCGAGCCAGGCATAGTTGCCCCAGTTGTTGCTCCAGTCAGTGCCGCAGCCGAGCGAAAGGCTGTTCGGTGTCGGCGCGATGGAACCGTCGTTGAACTGGCGCAAGACGCAGGGGTTCCATTCGCGAACCACGTAGCCCTTCCAGTTCACGTCGCCGGTGAAACCGCCGCCGGGCGTCCGCGGATCTTTCAGAATGATGGCGTTGCTCGGCAGGTTGGCGGGATATCCGGACAGGGGATCCAGAATGAATCCCGTCACTTCCCAGCCCGAAATCAGCCGGTCAGCCAAACCATGCGCATTGCCGCCAAAGCGTTTACCTTTACCGAACGGCAAATCCCAGATCGGGGTGATCTTGATGATCTGCGGGCGGTCCAGGTAATACGGCCCGTCCTGGTAGGTATTGGTGAACGGATCGTTGAGGCCCCACTCCTCGATCTGCTTGGAGAGCGTGTAGTTCGCAAGCAGGGTGAAACCGCCCCGGGTCCGCAAGTTGTAGTTGATCTGGAGCGAGTTGTACTTGATCCACGAATCGTTCCGGCCAAGCTGCGTCAGGTCTCCGCTGAACTGCGGGAACGGACGGGAAAGGTTGTAGAGGGAGATGCTGTTCGCCGTATAGTAGCTGGTTCCATTGAACGCTGCGATGCCTTTGAACGGGTTCGGTACATTGGCGTCGCAGTTCGCAGGGAGCCCGCCTTCCAGCAGGTTGCAGGTCTTGCGCACCGCCAGAGTCGGAATGTTGTAGGCGGCGCTCATGTTCAGGTTGTAGCTGCGGCTGCCGACGTAGGAGACGTCGAGCATCGAGTTCGGCGTGACCTGGTACTGGAAGCCCACCGAGAACTGCCATACGCTGGGCAGCACGAACCCCGAATCGAACCAGCTTGGATTTTTTCCCAGGAAGGTCGCCGCACCGAGCGAAGAGCCGGTCGGAACCTGGACGCCGGTTGGAAATGGGTTCGACAGAACATTGGCGATGGGCGTGCGGCCGCCGTCATTCGAATTCACCACGCTGGTGCTGGTGCTGAATCCATTGGTCTGCTGGTAGTCGTTGGTCGGGTCCGAAAAGTACTCGCCGAACCCGCTGCGCAACACCAGTTTGTCATTGATCTGGTAGGCGATTCCGACGCGCGGCTGGATATTGTTCTTATCGAGCGGCCACGGGGTGCTGCCGACGCCGCCAACTCCGGCAAACGTGATGCCGCCCTTGAGATTGGCCAGGCCGGCATAGAGCGACTGCAGAGAAGCCGGAATCTGGGAGCCGAGAGCTGCTACATTGGCAGCCACCTGCGATGCGATCGGGCTGGCTACCGTCGGATTGAATGCGCCGTTCTCGCGATTCCACTTTTCGTATTGGGGAGTGAGCAGGTCCCAACGGACGCCCAGGTTGAGCGTCAGGCGCCGGGAAACCTTCCAGTCGTCGGTCAGGTAAGGAGCATAGTACATCTCCTTCCACCAGGGGAACAGCGGATAGTTGGAACTGCTGAAATTGTCAACCGAACCGCCCGCGATTCCCAGGAGGAACGACGCGTAGCCGTCACCCGTGTTGGAGTTGGCGCTGGTCCACTTATCCTGCGTCCACGTGGACCTGCCGGTGAAATTCAGAATGTTCCCGGTGTTCTGGATTTCGTAGTTGATCTGCCGTACATCGATACCCGCCTTGAGGGTGTGCGATCCCGCAACCTTGGTGCCGTTGAACATCAACTGGTAGGTATTCGTGAAGTTGTTGCTCTGGCTGCGGCCGAGCGAGTTATAGTTCTCGAAATCCCACCGGCCGAAATACACAGGGCTGGGAAGCTGGCTGAGCAGCGAGTTCGAAATGCCCAGGCTGGTCAGGTCGAAGTTCGTGTTGGCGGCCCCGTAGCCCTTCTCGATGAAGCGGTTGTAGGAAACACGCGCGTTCAGGATGAAGGTCGGAGAGACCGTCCCAACCCAGTCCGCCACATACGCGTCGTTGATGCGCTGGAAAGGCTGCTGGCCATCGGTTCCCGGCTTGTTATCGATTCCGTTCGAAGCGCGATCTTCGGTACGGTCGTTTGACGCATGCCGGAAGTAAGCCCGGTTCCTGTCGCCGAAGTTCCAGTCGAATTTCATGATCAGGTTGTAGAACTTGTCCTTATCGAAATAGGACGGCAGGTACAGGTCTTGCGTCCCATACCGGGCGTTCGGCGGAGAGGCCCGGTTCGGCAGCGGCATGTACTTGGTCACGGCCGCGGCAATCGGGTTGATGCGGCTCTGCGGGATGACGTTCCCGGGGAACGGCGTACGGGCATTCACTGTGTTCCCGCTCGCATCGTAGGATGCGGTGAACGGGTCGTAGATCGTGATCGCCTGGCCGTTTTGATTGGTCAGCTTGGAGAAGTCGCCGGTGCGCATCTCCGGTTGCGGCCAGGAGACGATCAGCGGGTTGGGCGTGCCTTCGCGATAGTTCTCAAACGCGCCCATATAGAACAGTTTCACCGCCGCGTCCTTCTTGAGCAGTTTCGGGATCAGCACCGGGCCGTCGACTTCGAAGCCGTATTGATCGAGGTAATGATTCGGACGCGGCGCCCCGCCGGTGGGGTTCGATGCCGAAGCCGCAATCGCGTTGTTCTGGAAGGTGTTGGCATCCAATTGCGTGCGGCGCATGAACTCGTAGGCGGTTCCATGATGCTGGTTGCTGCCGCTCTTGAGCACAACGTTCATGATGCCGCTGCCGGTGTGGCCATATTCGGCGTTATAGATGTTGGCCATCACGTTGAACTCTTGCACCGCATCCACGGTCGGCACATAGGCGATATTGTTGCTGCCCATCTGCCCATCGTTGGAAGCGCCGTCAAGGGTATATTCGGACGACGAGTCGCGTCCGCCGTTGATCGACCACTGCGCGATCGCGCCGTTGTCGAACGGGCGCTGCCAGATGGCCGCTCCGTTGAAGTTGACGCCCGACATCATGACTCCCAGCATGAAGGGATTCCGGGCGTTCAGCGGCATTTCGGCCACTTGCTTTTCCGTAACGATACCGCTGCGCGTAGCGCTCTGCGTTTCGAGCGCGAGAGCCTCCGCGGTCACTTCCACGCTCTCGGAGACCGCGCCGACCTCTAAGGTAATATCGAGGCCCATGGCGCGCGCCGCCTCGATGACCACTCCCGCATTGACGAACGTCTTGAAGCCGGGCGCCGTGGCTGTCACCTTGTAGTTGCCCGGCCGCAACAGCGGGATGGTATAGGCACCGGACGCGTCGCTCGTAGCCGGCGTCGTTTCGTTCGTGCCTTGATTGATCGCCTCGATCTTCGCCCCGGGCACCGCGCCGCCGCTCGAGTCCACCACGTGGCCCGAGATCGTGGAGCGAAACTCCTGGGCCGTCAGCGCGGCGCAGAAGAATACCAAGAGAGAAATCACCCAAAACAACCTGGTTCGCAAGTTAAAGACCCCCTTTTCGCAATCGAATTTCGGGAAATCGCGCCCCGCCCCTGATCGGGTGAAAGCGGTCTCATTTTCCGAAATACCGCTATACTATAGCCCGAGGCACGGTTCCATGCAATGGGATGCGATTTGAAATGAATGCGGAATAAGAAAGGGCGGTCCGGGGTCGGGCCGCCCTTGGGATTGCCGGGTTTTGCCGTCTGGCTCTACCAGAAGAACTTGAAGCGGACCTGGATCTGCCTCGGCAGTATGTTCTGAGTGGATACGGTGGCCGGAATGACGGAGCCGAAGTTCGTGCTTTCTAGGCTGGTGCTGATATTATCCCGGCCGAAGTAGTTGTGGTTGAGGATATTGAATGCTTCGAACCCGACCTGGAAGGACAGCCTCTCGTTGATTCTGGTCCTCTTCAGCATCGACGCGTCGAGGTAGATCGGCGCATTCACCCGGATATTTCCGGAACGGTACGGCGTGTAGCGTGGAGCGTAACTGGCTGTTTCCAGCCAGGCGTAATTACCCCAGTTGTTGCTGAAGTCCGTCCCGCAGCCAAGGCCGAGGCTGGCCGGCGTCGGGGCGATGTGCCCGTCGTCGTATTGCTTGAGGACGCAGGGGTTCCATTCACGGACCTGGTAAGCCTTCCAGTTGACCGTACCGTCGTATCCGCCGACGAAGTTGCCGCCGGCATCCTTCACCGGATCGCGGGGATCCTTGAGGATGATCGCATTGCAGCAGGTGCTGCTCGAGCCGGCGCTCAGGCCCGGCAGATTCGCCGGATAGCCGCTGAGCCCCCAGGTAAAGGTATTGCTCCACTCCCAGCCTGAGATCAGCCGGTTGAGGAAGCCGTGTGTCCCTGAGCCGAAATGCTGGCCGGTGCCGAACGGCAGATCGTAGACGGCGTTGATCTTGACGGTCTGCGGGCGGTCCAGGTAATACGGGCCGTCCTGGTAGGTATTGGTGTAGGGATCGTTCAAGCCCCACTCCTCGATTTGTTTGGCGAGGGTGTAGTTGGCAATCAGGTTTAGGCCCCTGCGCGTGCGCCAGTTGTAGTTGATCTGGAGCGAGTTGTACGTGATCCACGAATCGTTCCGCCCGTACTGCTCGAGCAAGCCCGGGAACTGCGGGAACGGGCGGACCAGATCCGAGTAGCTGATCGTGTTGGCGGTATAGTAACTGGTCCCGTTGAAAGCCGGGATGCCCTTGAAGGGGTTGGGGTAGCTGGCTTTGCAGACCGAGGGGTTGCCGCCTTCCAAAAGGTTGCAGCTTTTCCGCACAGCGAGGCTGGGAATGTTATAGTCGGCCTGCATGTTCAGGTTATAGCTGCGGCTGCCGACGTAGGACACGTCCAGGGTGGAGTCCGCGGTCGTCTGGTACTGAAAACCGATCGAAAACTGCCACACGCTGGGATCCACAAAGCCCGGATCGAACCAGTTCGGGTTCTTGCCGACGAACGTGGCCGCGCCGAGTGAAGAACCAGTCGGGACCTGAATGCCGGTCGGGTAGGGATTGGAGAGGATATTGGCGATGGGAGTCCGGCCGCCGTCCAGGGAGTTCACGATGTCAGTGCTGGTGCTGAAGCCGCTAGTCTGCTGGTAGTTGTTGTTGGGGTTCGAGATGTATTCGCCGAAGCCCCCACGCAGCACCAGTTTATCCCTGAGCTGGTAAGCGAATCCGACACGCGGCTGGATGTTGTTTTTGTCCCAGGGGAAAGGGTTATGACCGAGGCCACCTACACCGGCGAAGGTGAGGCCGCCCTTCAGGTTAGCCATGCCGGCGTAGATTGGCGCCACAGAGGCAGGAATCGACGACCCGAGCGCGGCTACGTTGGCCGCCACGGCGCTCGCGACGGGGCTGGCCACATTCGGATCGAACCACGCGGTCTGGCGCGCCCACTTTTCGTACTGGGGCGAGAGGAAATCCCAGCGCAAACCAAGCTGCAGCGACAGGCGGCGCGTGACCTTCCAGTCGTCGTTGACATAGGGCGCAACGTACAACTGCTTCCACCAGGGGAACAGAGGATAGTTGGAAGAGCCGCTACCCAGTCCCAGCAGGAAGGAAGCGTAGCCATCGCCGGAGTTGGGGTTGGCACTGGTCCAGGCATTGGCCGTCCAGGTGGTATCTCCCCTAAACTGCAGGATGTTGCCGGTGTTTTGCTGCTCATAGTTGATCTGGCGCATATCGACGCCGGCCTTGATGGTGTGCGACCCGGCCACCTTCGTGGCGCTGAACTGGGTTTCGTAGGTATTGGTGTAGTTGTTGCTCTGACTGCGCCCCAAGGAGTTGTAGCCGTCTTGGAAGTCCCAGCGGCCGAAATAGACCGGGCTGGGCAATTGGCTGAGCAGAGACTTGGAGATTCCCAGAGTGGTGAGGTCAAAGCCCTCATTGGCGCGGCCGAAGCCCTTTTCGATGAAGCGGTTGAACGACGCTCGGGCGTTCAGGATGAAGGTCGGAGAGATGGTTCCGACCCAATCCACCACGTAAGCGTCGTTGATGCGCTGGAAGGGCTGCTGGCCGTCGGTTCCGGGCTTGTTATCGATGCCGTTGGAGGCGCGGTCTTCGGTGCGGTCGTTCGAGGCGTGCCGGAAGTAGGCACGGTGCTTGTCGCCGAAGTTCCAGTCGAACTTCAGGGCGAGGTTGTAGAACTTGTCTTTGTCGAAATAGTCGGGAATCGACAAATCCGAGTTGGCGTAGCGGAATCCGGGAGGAGATGCCCGGTTGGGCAGCGGCATGTACTTGGTGACCGCGGCGGCGATGGGATTAATCCGGCTTTGCGGAATGACATTTCCGGGGAAAGGCTGGCGGGCCGCCACCGTATTGCCGTTGGCGTCGTAGGTGGCCGTGGAAGGATCGTAAATGGTGATCGGAAGCCCGTTGGCATCGGTCAGTTTCGAGAAATCCCCGGTGCGCATTTCGGGCATCGGATAGGAAACGTTAAGCGGGTTGGGCGTGCCCTCGCGGTAGAGTTCCAGAGCGCCCATGTAGAACAGCTTGACCGCGCCGTCCTTGCGAAGCAGTCGGGGAACCAGGACCGGCCCGTCGGCTTCGAAGCCGTACTGGTCCAGGTAATGAGTCGGCTTCGGCTTGCCAATGGCGTTGTTCTGGAAGGTGTTCGCATCCAGGGGGGTGCGGCGCATGAACTCGTAAGCGGCGCCATGGTGTTGGCTGCCGCCGCTCTTGAGAACAACGTTCATGATGCCGCTGCCGGTATGACCATACTCCGCGTTGTAGATGTTGGTCATGACGTTGAATTCCTGAACGGCATCGACACTGGGCACCAGGGCAATGTTGTTGTTGCCCATTTGGCCGCCATTGGAGGCGCCATCGAGGTAGTATTCCGATGACGAATCCCGGCCGCCATTGATGGACCATTGGGCGATGGCGCCGTTATCGAACGGGCGCTGCCAGATCGCTGCTCCATTGAAGGTCACACCGGACATCATGGCGCCGAGCATGAACGGGTTGCGGGCATTCAGGGGCAGTTCGGAGACCTGCGTCGTGTTGACGATACCGCTGCGGCTGGCGCTCTGCGTTTCGAGCATAACCGCGCCTGCGGAGACCTCGATGCTCTGCGTGGATGCTCCGACTTCGAGCGATATGTCGACGCCTGCGACCTTGGCGGCTTCGAGCATGACGCCTTTCTTGACGAACTGTTTGAATCCTGTGGCCGTGGCCGTCACGTCGTAACTGCCGGGGCGGAGAAACGGTATCGTATACGCCCCCGCGGCGTCAGATGTGGCGTTCGTGGTTTGACCGGTTTGTACACTGGTCGCCTCGATCTTGGCGCCGGGCACGACGGCACCGGTGGGATCGACTACGTGACCTGAGATGGTGGCTCGGAACTCCTGCGCCGGCAGCGCCGCGCATAAAAGCCCCGCAAGACACACTAATCGCAACGTCTTGGTTGACAAGATCAAATCCCCCTACGATTTCATTCCGGGTCACTCCCAAAGCGAAAACGCTTTCACCGCCCGGAATCTTGGGTTCACTTTATCGCTCAACCCTCGGCATCACAATACGGAAAAGCCAGTAACGGCCATACGGCAAAGTATTGACAACAACCGCCGGAGGGAGGATTATACTGCAGGGTCAGGAGGCGCAAACCTTTGCAAGCCACACTCCAGTCATCCGCGATGGCGAAGCCGTCGACCACGGCTCCCCAAGCGGCCGTTCGCAACGTTGCCATCGATACCTACCGGGGCCTGGTCATGCTGCTGATGATGGCCGAAGTCCTGCAGCTCTCGCGAGTGGCCCGCGCATTCCCCGGCAACTGGTTCTGGGGCTTCCTGGCCTACAACCAGACGCACGTCGCCTGGGCCGGCTGTTCGCTGCACGACACCATCCAGCCCGGATTCTCATTTCTGGTGGGCGTGGCTCTGCCGTACTCCATGGCCCGCCGGATCGCGCAGGGAGGCACTTTCGGGAAGCTTTTCGCCCACGCCCTATGGCGCTCGCTGGTGCTGATCGCGCTCGGCATTTTCCTGCGGTCCACGCACAGCTCGCAGACCTACTTCACCTTCGAGGATACGCTCACGCAGATCGGGCTGGGCTACCCGATCCTGTTCCTGCTGGCCTGGCGGCCGCCGCGCTGGCAGTGGATCGCCCTGGGCGCGATCCTGTTCGGATACTGGCTGGCTTGGGCGCTCTATCCCGGCGTCGGCCCCGGCGCCTACACCGGCTTCGCCGCGCACTGGAACAAGCAGTTCAACCTGGGGAACGCGTTCGATCAGTGGTTCCTGAACCTCTTCCCGCGCACCTCCCCCTACGTGGCGAACGACGGCGGATACCTGACGCTCAGCTTCATCCCGACGCTCGGCACGATGATCCTCGGGCTGTTTGCCGGGCGGTGGCTGCGCGCCGCGGCTCCGCGCATTCCGATGAAGCGTTTCCTGCTTTGCGGCGCCGCCGGCATCGCCGCGGGGCTGCTGCTGCACTTCACCGGCGTCTGTCCGGTCGTCAAGCGCATCTGGACTCCCAGTTGGACCCTCTTCAGCGGCGGAATCTGCTTCCTGTTTCTGGCGGGTTTCTGCTGGCTCACCGAGGTGAAGCTGTGGCGCAAGTGGGCATTCCCGCTGGTGGTGATCGGAATGAACTCCATTGCCGCCTACCTGATCGCGCACCTGTGGGAACAGTTCACGATCGATTCGTTCCGCATTCATCTGGGGCCGCACGCGTTCCAGTTCCTCGGCACCGGCGTCGAGCCTCTTCTGCGGGGTGCGGCGGTCCTTTTGGTGTACTGGCTGGTGCTCTACTGGATGTACCGCCGGAAGCTTTTCCTGCGCGTCTGATGCCTTATGCGTTGGGCCCCAGGGCCAGCACAAAATACTGTGCCGGACCCGGACCGGGATTGGTCCAGCCGTGCATTTCGTTGGAATGGACGTAGGCCACCGAGCCCGGCGTCAGCCGGGTAGTCTTGCCCTCGATGGTCACGTCCAGGTTCCCCATCTCCAACATCACCATCTCTTCGCGCAGGTGCTTGTGCGGAGGATGCGGGGCGGATCCCGCGGCCAGCTTGGTGATGTGCAGATCGATCGGGAAGTTGGAGTGCGTAACGCCCTTGAATACGTCGCGCGATTCGTTCACCCCATTTTTCTTGACGGGCAGGTCCTCGTATTTCCAGGCCCTGGACGGCAGAACCTTCGGATCTTCGGCCGCCGCCGCAGTCGCGGCCAGCGCCGGTAACAGCCTCCCCAGGTCTCTTCGCGAAAAAGTCATACCGTGATTGTAGAAGAAAAGGGAGAAACGTCGCCTGTTCGCTTTTCAGGCCATGAACTCGCTTAGGAGGCCGTGAAAGTGGTGGACGCCGTTCTCTCGCTTCACCGAGTACCGGCCCTGGTCGTAGTGGAGCGACTTCAGACCGCGCTGTACCGATTCGCAGATCCGGATGTCCTCCTGCTGGATCTCGTCGCTGAAGTCGATGGTCGCCTGCTGCACCTCGCCCGCATAGGCGAACCACTCGAAAATCGTCAGGGTGCGGTCGGGCCCTAGGGGAACGATCAGGTTGCTGCTCAGGTTGTCCGGATACACGTTGAGCATGAAATTCGGAAACAGCCAGTAATAGAGCGCGCTGCTGCCCTCCCGCGAACGAAGCGGCGCGATCTGCGACGAATAATACCGGAACGTATCCACCCTGTAATTCTGGTAATCCAGCGCCCGAAACAGGCTCGGGTGCGCGGCCGGCAGGTGGTACCCCTCCAGGTAGTTGTCCACATACACCTTCCAGTTGCACTCGATCACATAGTCGCGGCGCCGGGAAAATCGCAGCGCGTCGATCGGGCAACCGATTCGCGCAATCTCCTCGGGAATCGCGCCGAGCACCTCGGCGAGAGGCGGCGCTCCGGCGTCCTGGTTGACGAAAGCGAACGGTCCCCAGGTCTCCGCCTGGAAGCCTGGCAGGCAGACCTGCGACCGGTCCCATTCCTCCACGCCTTCGAATTCCGGCTGACCCAGCAGCTTACCCTCCAGCGTGTAGGTCCAGGCGTGGTAGGGACAGCGGATCGACGAAGCCTCGCCGGACCCCTCCGCCAATACCGATCCCCGGTGGCGGCAGACGTTCGAGAAGGCGTGCAGCACTCCCTCCTTCGTGCGAGTGACCAGCACCGGTTCGCCTGCAACATCGCTTGCCAGGAAGGTTCCCGGCGCCGCTACTTCGCCTGCATGCCCCACCGCCTGCCACGTCCGGCCGAATACCTTCGACCGTTCCGCTGTCAGCATCGCCGGGTCGGTGTACCAGCGCGCGGGAATGGTCGACGCCCGCGCCAGGTCGGGCTGGAACCAAAAGTCACTCGTGCTCATACTCAGTAGGCCCCGGCGCCACTTCCGTCGAAAACGTCACGTAGGGGAACACTTCGGGAATGTGCGAATCGTAGTGGCCGTGCCGGTTCCAGGTCCATCCGGCGCATGGGTCGAGTATCTCGCGATTCCTACCGATCTTCTCGAACCGCGAACAGTCGATCCGCCACACGTCCCCATCCCGCGGCGGCAGAGACCGGCCATCGGCCAGCAACTCCAGCCCGCGCCAGGGGAAAGCCAATTCCGCAGTCCAGCCCCGATCCGTATTCGTCCGGCTGTTGACGACCCCCTCCACGCACACCCCCGTCTGCAGCCCGGGGTAATCCCAATCGAGAAATCCCCATCGCTCGCCGCGCGGATGCACGTGCCCGCCGACGCCGTCGAGCACCATCGTGCGCTGTGTCGAAGGGTCGAACTCCGGCCGCCCATAATATCGCGATCCCGGCCGCAGGATGTCCTTCCAGATCCAGAACACCTCGTAGACCGTGTTCAGCGCGTTGATCTCGAATTCGTAATAGGCATCGCTGCCCGCGATGAACACTTCGAGATCGTTCTCTTCCCAGATTTTGGAATCGCGTTCGGTGAGGGTGCCCCACACGTCCGTCTCTTCCGCCCAGAAGCCGAAGTAGAGGTTCTGGTCGTCCCAGAGCATCGCCACGCGCGTATCGAACCATGCCGGCTCGCCGGTCACGATATCCACGAACGGAGTGGATTTCGGAGCCAGTTCCCAAGCCGGTTCATCGAGCTTCCCATCCACCCGGATCGGTCCCGCCGCGCGGTAGCAGGTGTAACGGGCGGGCTGCAGCGAGTAACGCGCAAGCGGATCGTACATTTATTGATCCTGGTCCGGAGCGCCGCCGAAGCGGCCGCCCGTACGCGCCGGCGGGGGCGGCGCGCCGGTAGTCTTCAACGGCTCGAGACCGCTGCCCGCGATCCCCCTGTTATAAGCCGGGACGTCTCGTTCCATCAGGCTCTTGTATTCGGCCTGCACGGCCGCGAGTTGCTTCTCCAGGCCGAATACCAGCCCGATCGCCGTCTCCGTCGGTCCCCAGTCGCCGGTTCCGGCCACGTCGCCCGCGCCGGTCCCGATCTCGCCGTTCAGCCAGATGAAGTTCTGGTACAGTTTGTAGGCCGTCTGGAAATACTTGTCATCGCTCAGCGCATCGGCCCGCGTGATCATCTGGTATTCCACGTCCTGGAGCTTCACGTCGATGGCGGCCATGGCCTTCAGCAGTTCGCCTTTTCCCGCCACCGTCTTCCGCTCATCCTCCAGTTGCCGGCGCATCCACTCGATCTGGTTGGTCATGTCGGAGACGGTGTTGATGTCGTCCCGCACCTTGAGTTGCAGCCGCACCGACGACTGCAGGTCCGCGTCCGACCCGTGGCTGTCCGGCGGCCGGAGAATCTGCAGCGGCTGCGTGTAGCTCTTGCCGTCCACGATCATCCTCACCGAGTAGGTTCCCGGCGCCGCGATCGGCCCCACCTCGGCTTGCGCGAGACCCCAATGCGTAATCGGACGCGTCTGGGAGTTTTGAAAGCGGGGCTCCTCCCAGATGTGCGGATTCTCCGGCGGGGTGGTCCGGAGCGCCACGGTCCGCGGAGGCTCGTACCGCATATCCCACGTGACACGGTTAATCCCCGCGCGGCCCGTCCCTTCCGACAGCTTGCGAACCAGCGCACCCTTGGCATCGGAAATCTCGAATTCGATCGCGTACCTGGCCGGCGCCTTCAGCCAGTAGTTCAGCAGTGCCCGCTCGCCGCGCACCAGGCGGAATGCCGGGCGCGGCGCCACCAGCTTCGCGGTCTCGCCCGCGCCCGGTCCTTCCATCACCCCCTGCTCGAGCGGCGTGATGTCTTCCATGATGTAGAAGCCGCGGCCGTAAGTAGACAGCACCAGGTCGTGGTACTCCTTCTGGACAACGATCCACGAAACCGGGGCGTGCGGCAGCCCCGCCTGCAGCGGCTTCCAGGTCTCCCCGTCGTTCATCGTGTAGTAGAGCGCGTTGCCGGTGCCCGCAAAGAGCATTCCTTTCCGGTTGGGGTTCTCGGCCACCACCCGTGCGTATGCCAGAGGTCCCTTGGGAAGCCCATCGCTGATCTTGGTCCAGGTCTTGCCGAAGTCGGTCGTCTTGTAGATCCAGGGATCGCGGTTATCCATCATGTGATAATCCACGCAGACGTAGGCCGTCCCCGGGTCGAAATGCGAAGGCTCGATTTTGGAGATCACGCCCCAGTCCGGCATCCCTTTGATATTGGCCGAGACGTCCACCCAATTCTTCCCGCCATCGCGCGTGTACCAGACCTTTCCGTCGTCCGTGCCGGCCCAAATCAGGCCCCTCTGTATTTGCGAGGGCGCAATCGCAAACACGACCTCGCCGTAGAACTGCCCCAGGTTATCTCCCACAATTCCGCCCGAGGAGACGATGCGGCTGGGGTCCTTGTGCGAGAGATCTCCACTCAGCTCCGTCCAGCTCACTCCACCGTTGGTGGTGCGCAGAATCATCTGGCAGCCGTAATACACCGTGTTGTGGTCGAACGGGTCGATGGCTAGAGGAGGCGTCCAATGGCAGCGGTACTTCGCCTTGTTCGGCTCCGAATCGAGCGTGTGCAGCCAGGGGCTGACGGAACGGGCCATCTTGGTCTTCGCGTCGTATCGCGTGACTTCATTGCCGTAACAGGAAGCCCACACGATGTCGGTGTCGGTAAGATCCGGCAGGGTGAAGCCCGATTCGCAGCCGCCCAGCCCGTGCTCCCACTCGCCGCCTCCGCCGCCGCGGCCGAAGCCGCCGCGCCCTCCGAGTCCCGGCACATTCGGCCCGGCCTCCACCGTCGTGCTCAGGCCGCGCATCGTGCCATCGTCCTGCATGTTGCCGTAGATGTGATAGGGCACGTCGTGGTCCACGGCCACGTGGTACATCTGCCCGATGGGCAGCGTCACTCGCATCGCTGCGGCCGGGCTCTGGCCGTGGTCGGTGGTGATATACATGCCGCCGTCGTGCGTCACGATGATGCGCTTGCCGTCCGGGTCAATCCAGATGTCGTGCGTATCGCCGCCCCACGGCACGCTGCGAAACGATTTGGCGCCGTCGGTGGACAGCCAGAAGCTGCTATCGGCCACCAGCACCTCGTCGGGGTTCACCGGGTTCACGGCGATCCGGATGTAGTACCCCGCGCGCCCGATCAATTCCCGCTGCCAGTTCACTACCTTCCAGTTTTCCCCGCCGTCGTCCGAGCGCCACACCGACCCCTGGTCCGCGGTCTGGATCAGCGCGTAGACGCGCTTGGAATTCTTAGGCGCGATGGCCACATCGATCTTGCCCACCGGGGATTTCGGCATCCCATGCCCCACGACGCGCTTCCACGTCGCACCGCCGTCGTGCGTCACGAATACGCCGCTCCCCGGCCCGCCGCTGAACATCGCCCAACTATGCATCACCACCTGCCAGGTGCCGGCCACCAGGGTGTTCGGGTCGTTGGCGTCCATCGACAGGCCGGAGCACCCCGTGTCGGGGTTCACGAAGAGCACGCGCTGCCAGTTGCGCCCGCCGTCAGTCGTCTTGAAAACGCCGCGCTCTTCCTGCGGCCCGGTCAGCCGGCCCGCCGCGCAGACGTAGACGATATCCGGATTCGTCGGGTGAATGATAATCCGTCCGATGCGTCCGGTCTCCCCGAGTCCCATGTGCGACCACGTCCGCCCGGCATCGGTCGATTTGTAGATGCCGTCGCCCATCATGTCGCTGTCGCGGATGGCCCACGCCTCGCCGGTTCCCGCCCAGACAATCTGGTGATTGGAGTCTGCCACCGCCAGCGCGCCGATCGCCTGCGCGGGCTCGTTGTCGAAGATGGGGACGAAGCTGCGCCCGTTGTCGGTCGACTTCCAGACACCTCCCGAGGCGGCTCCGGCGTAGTACGTGCTGGGATCGCCCGGCACCCCGGCCGCCGCCGCGATCCGGTTGCCCACCGCCGGCCCCATAAACCGGAACTGCAGCGGTTCCAGGGTAGGGCCGCCTCCGCCCCGCCGCTGCGGCAAAGCCGGCAAGGCGGATAGCATGGCGCACGCCAGCACTAAGAGCAGTCTCCCGCGCAGGCGGTCGATAGACGGCATCCTTATAGTTCCCCCTGAATAGAATCGTTCTGCAGTGTAAACGAAGGGAACCGGACAGGTCAATTCCGAACCGGCGCTCTTAGCCGGCGGTGGGCTTGTTGGATTTGCGGAAACGCCGATATGCCTTGTAGCCTAACAGGAAGGTAGCCGCTCCTACCAGCGCGCCGGCGCCGATCACCACACCAGCCGTTAGCCCCGTCGCAACGCCTTGCGCGGCAAGTTCCAATACTCCGACAGTCGCGCCTCCGGCGCCCCCGACGCCGGCGCCTACGCCCGCCGCTGCCGCCGCTCCTGCCTTTTCCTTACCGGATTCGGTCACGGGCGGGCTCCGTTCCGAGACTCCGTTTCTAAATGGGGTTCCACGATCTCATTGTATGACAGCGCGAGCGGCCGCCCGCCCGCCGGCAGCCTTCGTCGGCGGGCGGACCGGCCGCTCAAACGTCAGAACGTTATTTTGGCCCCTAGCTGGACGGCTCTCCCGCCGCCCGTGCCGTTGACGCCGGTACCGCTCCCGATCGTCCCCGTCACGTAGCCGAAGTTCGCGTTGGTCAGCGAGCCCTGCGGGTTGCTGAACTGCGGCGTATTAGTGAAGTTGAACGTTTCGCAGCGCAGTTCCAACTTCGCCCGTTCGGTGAACTGGAAACTCTTGGAAAGCGAGAGATTCAGTCCGAAAAGTCCCGGCCCGTTGATTGGATTGCGGCCGACGCTGCCGAACGTCACGCCCGTAGGCTGCGCAAAGCTGGCGGTGCTGAACCACTGGTTCCCGGTGTTGATCCCGTGCAGGATCTGCACTGGAGCCACCTGGTTGGCGGTCTGCGATTCGCCCGGAGTGTTCAGACTGCTGCCGCTCGCCGAGATGTTGAAAGGCGTACCGGTCATCAGTGAAAGCACACCGGAGAGCTGCCAGTTCCCCAAAACATGGGACACCGCTCCGCTCCTCAGCCAGCGCTGCCCTTTCCCCCACGGCAACTGGTAGACGTAGCTCTGCGTGAAACTCAGAGTGCGGTCGAAATCCGCTCGTGCATAGTTGCGGCGCTGGTTAATCAGCCACATCAGGCCGCCGTCGTCGCCCTGCTGGAAGGTCATGGCCTTGCCCCAGGTGAACGCCGTGGTGACCGTCAGATCGCTGAAGCGGCGGTCCACCTTGGCTTGCAGAGCGTGGTAGCTGGAGGAGTACCCGGCCCAGCGCAGCGTGGCGCCGGCGGTCTTGCCGTACAAGATGTTCAATGGTTCGCTGGCAGTGCCGCCCCCCAGCACGCTCATGGGCGAGTTCATGTTGTAGTTCGCCACCGTATCCACCCCGTGAACGCCCAGATAGGCTACATCCAGGGTCCAGTGGTGAGGCAGCGATCGCTGGACGGCCAGGTTCCAGGTCTCGGTGTACGGATTCTTGAAGTTCAGGTTAATGACATCGAAACTCTGGCTCAGCAGCGAACCGGTCGCCGGGATGATTCCATTCGATGGAACCGCCACCGGCACCGGCAGCGGGAAGCCGGTCTGGAAGGTCGCCGGCTGGCCGTTCGGCAGAAGCGCCGAAGCGTATCCGTTCCCCACGTTGGTGTAGAAGTTGTTGGAGCGGACCGGATAGTTGTACGCGTAGGTGTTGTCCGGGAACGGCGTGTAGCTGGTGCCGAAGCCGGCGCGGATCACGGTCTTGTCCGTCAGCCGGTAGGCCAAACCGAGGCGAGGCGCGAAGTAGTTGTAATGCGTCTTCATCCCGAGATTCGAGGGATTGCCGCCGACGCCCGCGATGACGAGGTTGTTCGTGGTCGGATCGTAGTTCGAGAATCCGCCCGGGAACTGCGGAGTGGCCGGCGGATAGAATTCCCAGCGCACGCCAAGGTCCAGCGTCAGCTTGGGCGAAACCTGCCACTTGTCCCCGCCGAAGCCGAAGAATTCCCACTGCCGGTAGGCCGGGAAATAGGTGTTAACATCCCGCCCGAGCTGGTACGGCACATCCAGCAGGAAGCTGGCCATGTCGTTGGCGATTCCCAGTTTCGAGGAGTTGCAACTCGTCGCCAGCCCATTCGATCCGATCGCCACCGGCGTGCACAGGGCCGTCTGCTGGTTGCCGAAATAGTAGATGCCGCGCGGGCTGTAGGTCTGGTCCTGCAGCAGGTCGTCGCGCAGCCGCTTCAGGTCGAATCCCCACTTGAACGTGTGATTGCCCTTGATCTTGGTCCAAGTGTTCACCAGGTCGACGTTGGCTTCCGCGCGGATCCAGGGCAGGCTGGCCGAATAGCCCACCACCGGGTTGGAGAAGCCGTCGTTGATCTGAATCCCCACCATGCCGCTGGTGAACTGGCTGATGTTCACGCCGGGAATCCCGAGGTTCTGCGCATCGTTGGAGCCGTAATCGGTCGGCTGGGCCTCGTTGTGATAGTGCGAGACTGCGAGCCGCACTTCGGCCACCAGCGTCGGTGAAACGATCCGGTCGTAGTTGAGGCCGCTGACGTATGTCTTCTGGGTGCCGGTTCCCTCGAACGCGCCCTGCGCGGCGCCGCCGGCATTGCCGAACAACGGAGCCTGGAAGATTACGGGCCGCGAGAAGCTGAAGCGCCCGGTCAGCCGGTCCTTATCCGTGATGTTGTAGTCTATTTTCGTGTCGAACGAGTCGGTGGTCTTGGTGAAAGGCAGCAGCGCGAAGTAATTGTTGCTCGGGCTGGCGATCTTGTACGATTCGTTCGTTGACGGCAGTAATCCCATGATCTTCGCGGAGACGGGGTTGATGCGGTTGGACGGAATCTGGTTCCCCGGGAACGGCGTGCGCCCCGTGCCGTCCAGCGGATTGCCCGTAGCGGGATCGTAAATCGTGGTTGCCGCCTCGCTCAAATCTCCCGTCCGCCAGGGGTTCGGTGGGATCGTCATCTGGTTGGTGTTGGCTTCGTGGTCCATCACCCGCAGGTAATCGCCGAAGACGAACATCTTGTTCTTCCTGATCGGCCCGCCGACGTTGCCGCCCACGTAGTTGTACGCCAGGTGGCCGACCGACGGGTTGAAGAACGATCGGGCGTTAAAATTGCTGTTCTGCAGGAATTCGTAGCCTGCTGCATGCCAGGCGTTGGTGCCCGATTTCAGAATCACGTTCACCACCGCGCCGGAAGCCCGGCCCATCTCCGGATCGTGGTTGCTCAACGACACGTCCACCGTCTGGATGGCTTCGATGGGCGGAATGTAGATCTGCAGCAGTCCGGTCCGCTCATTGTCGTCCGACCCCTCGATCATGAAGTTGTTGCCCATCCGCATCTGTCCGTTCACCTCGGTTTGGAGGGAACTGGAGGCATTGAAAAACTGCGAGTGCTGCTCGACCACCGGAGCTACCCCCGGCGCCAGGTTGAGCAGGCTCTGGAAATTGCGGTTCGAGCTGACCAGCGGAACGTTCGCCAGCACCTCCCGGTCGATCTTCTGCGCGGTCGAAGCGCTGTCGGTCTGCAGGGTCGCGGCCGACGCCGTCACTTCTACCGTTTCGGTGACACTGCCCGGTTGCAGTTTCACGTCGACGCGCGTGCTGGTGTCGACCAGCAGGGAAATGTTCAAACGTGTTTCTTTCTTGAAACCGGCCGCCTCCACTGCTACCGAGTACACCCCGGGCGGCAGGTTGGGAACGATCCAGTTTCCGCTTTCGTTGGTCTGCGCCGTGTGGACGACGCTCGTTTGAGTCTCCGTGATGGTGACTTTGGCATTCGGCACGACACCGCCGCTAACGTCGGTAACCGTGCCGAGCAGGGTGGCGTTCACCGCTTGGCACCAGGCTGCGCCCGCGCTGAACATAGCAAGGCACAGGACGAAGCAGATCGTACGTAGATCCTTCATTACAAAACCTCCTAAAGCTTCTAAACCCTCAAAAAAATCCGCTTGCGAGACAACTAACCAGCCGAGATTATACTCCAAATAACCGCATTTCAGAAGCGCGGAGGTACCAGTGAGGGGAGAAACCCCCATGCAGCGGCCCCATGATTTGGGGAATCCGGACACCTGATAGAATCGTGGCGACGCCATGAGTTCGAACAAGCCGGGCCTATTCACAACCGAGGACGGACGGAACCTGATGTTCACGTTCATCCTCGTCACCACGTTGTTCCTCATCTGGGGATTCTGCAACGGGATGATCGACGTGATGGACAAGCACTTCCAGGAGGAGCTGGGTCTCAGCAAATCGCAATCGGCCTGGGTGCAGTTCGCCCATTATCTCGGCTATTTCCTCATGTCGCTGCCGGCGGGCTGGCTGGCAAGCAAACTGGGCTATAAGGGCGGGATCATCACCGGATTGCTGCTGGTGGCTACGGGCGGATTGTGGTTCATTCCGGCAACCCATATCAATGCGATGGTGCACCAGGGGACGGTCTCCTCCACTACCGCCTTCGTGGCATTCCTGGCGGGAGTCTGCATTATCGCCACGGGGCTGACGTTTCTCGAGACCATCTGCAATCCCTACACAACGGTGCTGGGGGACCAGCATTACGCGGCGACGCGCATCAACCTGGCGCAATCGTGCAACGGAGTGGGTTGGATCCTGGGCCCGATCGTGGGCAGCATGTACTTCTACTCGAAGGATGCTGCGGGACATAATACCGGCAGCCAGACGCTCTACATTCCGTATGTCGGGGTGGCGATAGCGGTCCTCATCATCGCGGTGGTTTTCTTCTTTTCCAATATTCCCGACATCAAGACCGAAGACGACTATCACCTCGACGAAGCGACGCCGGGAACGTCTCATTCGATCTGGAAGCACCCGCATTTCGTGATGGCCGTGGCGGCGCAGTTCCTTTACGTGGCGGCGCAGGCGGGAGTCTTCAGCTTTTTCATCAACTATATGACCTCGGAGGTGCCGGCGATTCCGGCTTCCTGGAGCGCAGGGATGACGAGTCTCTCCGTGCACGCCGGGTTCCTGAGCGACTGGCTGCAGGGGTGGTTCGACACCAGCGCCGCCGGCGTGATTTCTCTGAGCAACAAGGGAGCGTCGAACGTGGCGTCCCTGGGGCTGATCTGTTTTCTGATCGGACGCTTCACGGGAGCTGGGCTGGTCAAGAAGTTTTCCGCGCACAAGATTCTGGGCCTGTACGGCGCGGCCAACGTGGCGATGACCCTGCTGGTCTTCCTCAAGCTGGGCTGGATTTCGGTGATCTGCGTGTTCCTGATCTACTTCTTCATGTCGATCATGTTCCCGACGATTTTCGCGCTGGGGATTTTCGGACTGGGGGCGCGGGCGAAGAAAGCGTCGGCGTTCATCGTGATGGCGATCATGGGCGGCGCGATCCTGCCGAAGCTCATGGGATACGTGGCGGACAAGTTCGACATGTCGCGCGGATTCATCGTGCCGTTGTTCTGCTTCGCGTTCGTAGCGTACTACGGGTTCAACTGGCCGAAGTTCAGCAAGGCGGATTCTCTGGGCGCGGTGAAAGTGGGGGCTGGACACTAGGCCCCGATCCGGAGTTCGTTTAGAGCTTCCGCTTGAAATAATCCACGGTGGCCTGGTAGGCGGCGCGCCAGGTCCGCCAAAGCAGGAAATCGTGGATCTCGTCCGGGAAAACCAGCTCTTCCACGTCTACACCTTGCTTGCGCAGGGCGTCGTTTAACACCACCGTCTGGTTGAAGTGGACGTCGCGGTCGTCATCTCCCTGGATCAGCAGAACGGGAGAGCGCCAGTCCTTCACGAAGGCCATCGGTGAGGAATCGAAGGCCAGTTGATAGTCCGGCGCCCCTGCCGGGATCTCGAGCTCGGTGGCCCAGTTGTGGACGCCATGGAAATCCACGCCGGCCGCGAACATGCTGGAGGCGCGGGCCAGGGCCATGGCGACGAGGTAGCCGCCATAGGACCCGCCCCAGACGCCGATGCGGGCGGGCGCAACATCCGGGCGGGAGCGTAGGTAGGTGCCCGCGCCCTGGACGTCGTTATATTCGCTGCCTCCATTGGCGCCGTAATGCAGGGCTTCGCGGAAGTTCAGGCCGTAACCTGTACCGCTGCGGTAATTCACCGAAAGCACGATGTAGCCGGAGTTGGCGAGGTACTGGTTGAGCGCATAGGCGTTCGAATAGTAATACATAGGGTGCCAGCCGAGGAGCATCTGGCGGCGGGAGCCTCCATGAAAAAACACGATGGCGGGAGAGCGGCCGGCGGGGTGCTGCGGAGGGAGGAACAACTGCCCGTGGAGTGTCAGGCCGTCGGCGCTGGAGAATACGACCTGTTGCGGCGTGACCATATGTTGCACGGGGAAATCAGCGGGAATGGCGGACGGGTCGAGGTCCTTGTCCCCGATGGCTGCACGCAGGGGACGCCGGGCGTCGGAGCGGAGACACGCGATGGCTCCCGTGGTGGTGACGGCCGGGTGGCTTTCGATGCCCTCGCCGGAGGTCACGGCTTGAGGCGTGCCGCCGGCGGTCGAGACCTTCCACAGGTGACGGCGGTCGATATCGTCCTGGTTCGAGGAGTAGACCACCTCGGCGCCATCCGGCGTGAGCGCAACGTCTTCGACCTCGAACCGGCCGGGGGTAAGGAGCTCGGGCTTGCCGCCTGCCGCGGAAATTGAGTAGAGGTGCGTCCAGCCGCCGGCTTCCCAGGGGAAGACAATGCGGTCTCCGGTGGCCCACATCAGTTGATGTTCGGCGGTCACGCCGCGGAAGACGCTGCCGGGGCCGGGATTGGCGCGCCAGATCTCGCGGCCCTTACCCGTGTCGACCGCAGCCACGCGGATGGACCACGGCTCGCCTTCGCGGTGGGGCTCACGCGGAACGCGCAGGCCGCTACTGGGAATGCGCGCGTAGGCTACGCTGCGGCCGTCGTGAGACCAGACGGGGAAGAGATCGACATCGGTCGAGGGGTCGAGATAGCGAAGCGTGGAAGCAGCGACGTCATAGACACCGATGAAGCCGTGGTCGCCGCGATCGCTGGTAAAGGCGAAACGGGCGCCGTCCGGAGACCAGACGGCGGGGCCGGAAGCGCCGCGGGCCTTGAAAACTTCGCCGGGAGCAGTTTGGCCATCGAGGGGCGACCACCAGAGGTGGCCGCCGCGGAGGAAGGTTACCCGGCCGCCCTTCGGCGCGACGGAGGGCGAGTTGCCTTCTCCGATTTTTCGCGGAGACCCTCCATCGAGCGAAACGATCCAGACGTCCTGCGTCGCGCCGCGGGGGTTGAGGGTGGGGTTCGGAACTTCACCCGCGCGGTTGGGATCCTGCCCTCGGACATACACGATGGCCGAGGCGTCGGGAGTCCAAACGAGGCCGGTGAGGTCCTGGCCATCGTCGGCGGTGTAGGGAGTGATCTTGCGCGCCTGGTAGTGCGGCGGCTCGGCCACCATGATGTTGCGCACGCCGCGGGCATCGGAGACCCACGCAACTTTGCCGCCGGCGGGGGCGGCGGTGAGTTCCGTGGGGAAGGCCGCGCCGAGAACCTGGTCGAGAGTGAAGGGGGGCTGTGCGGCGAACGCGCACGCCGCCAGGGCGAGCGCGGGCAGGAGCTTCATAACTTCAGCATAGCGGGAAGAACGGCATAGTATGATTCCTCTTATCAGGAGGGGTTCATGCAGTCGTCCTCGCAAGATTTCCGTTACGCCTTGCGCATGCTGCGCAGGAATCCGGCGGTGACGCTGGTGATCGTCGCGTCGCTGGCCATCGGCATCGGGGCGAACTCCGCGGTGTTCAGCGTGGTAGACGCGCTGCTGCTTCGTCCCCTGCCCTACCCGCAACCCGACCGCCTGGCCGCGGTGTGGCTACACTCGCCCGGAATCGGAATCTTCCGCGACTGGCCCTCGCCGGGCCAGTATATCGACATTCAGAACGAGAACCACTCCTTCGAGCAGATGGCCCTGGCGCAGACCAGGAGCTTCACGCTCACCGGCCTGGAGCAGCCGGAGCTGATCGACGGAATGCGCACGCAATCCAGCCTGTTTCAGATGTTCGGGGCCAAGCCCCTGTTGGGCCGCTTGCTGGTTCCCGAAGAAGACAAACCCGGCAAGCCGGCGGTCGCGATTCTCAGCGATCGCCTCTGGAAACGGCTCTTCAATTCGGATCCTCATATCGTTGGCAAGACCATCACGCTCAACGGAAGTCCATTCACGGTGTGCGGCGTGCTTCGCCCCGAGTTCCTGGTGAACGCGGAAGTGATGCCGTCGGAGGGGCCCATCGACAAGGTGGACGTTCTCCGAGCATGACAACCTCGAGGCGGCAAAGGCGGCGATCATCGACGCCAGGTTCGCGCAGCGGTTCTGGCCGCATGGAGATGCGATCGGCAAGCACGTCTGGTTCAGCCACCCGGACAAGCCATATACGATCGTCGGCGTGGTGGGGGTGGTCAAGCAGTACGGTCTGGATACCGACGGGAAGATTGCGACCTATTTCCCCCAAGACCAGGAGACGGATAACAGCCCGTATATGGTGGCGCGCTCCACGTCGGATCCCTCCGCACTGGCCGGCGCGATCGTCCGGGAGATCCACGCGGTGGACGGGAACGTGGCTGTCTACGAAATCCGGACCATGCAGGAACGCCTGCACGACTCACTGGCCCGCCAG
This sequence comes from Bryobacterales bacterium, assembly GCA_963778675.1. Taxonomy (GTDB): domain Bacteria; phylum Acidobacteriota; class Terriglobia; order Bryobacterales; family Bryobacteraceae; genus CAWCDJ01. The sequence goes on along the minus strand of CAVZVI010000008.1, from coordinate 366,696 downwards.
CGCTTTGCGAGCTTCATGCTGGGGGCCTTTGCGGCAGTCGCGCTGCTGCTGGCGGCGGTGGGCATTTACGGCGTGATGTGCTACATGGTGACGCAGGGAACTCACGATATCGGCGTCCGCGTGGCGCTGGGTGCGAGGCCAGGCAACATCGTCTGCCTGGTGGTACGGCAGGGCATGGGGCTGGCGGCGATCGGGATCGTGGCGGGCCTCGCCGGCGCGGCGGCGCTCACCCGGGTGATGGCCAGCCTGCTTTTCGGAATCCGCGCCACGGATGCCATCACGTTTGGCGCCGTCGCCCTGATCATGGCGGTGGTGGCCTTCGCGGCAACCGTCATTCCGGCGCGCCGCGCGACCAATGTAGATCCGATTGTCGCGTTGCGGGACGAGTAAGGCCTTGCTCAGTCGGGCGGATGATCATGGCCGCACTGAGCCGATCATGCGCCAGCGTGCATCCGGAGCCACGCATTTCTCCAGCGATCGCGTGTAAACCCCGCCAGGCGAAAACCGGTCTACATAGTCGAATGGAACGAGCTCGGTCGTCCAGGCTGGCGTCAGCGGCGGGCGAAAGCGGTACGGAAGGGCCGGAGGATTTCGATTTGCTGGTCCGCCTTCACCGGCCGCGAATCTTCCGGTTCATCCTGGCTTCGGTCAGGGACCGGGAAACCGCCGAGAATCTGACGCAAGACTGCCTGGTAAGGGCGTATCAGGCACGCGGCCGGTTTCGTGGCGCCTCCAGCATCGCAACGTGGTTCATGCAAATCGCGGCCAATGTGGTGCGCGATCACGAATCCAGCAACCGCCTGAAGTTCTGGCGGCGCATGCTGCATTCCGGCGCGGATGTAGAGGATCTCGGAAGCTCGATTCCGGACCGCCGGCAGTCTCCGGAGATGCTGGCCTCGATCCAGGAGCAGGTGCGGGCCGTGTGGGCTGCGGCCGCGAGTCTGCCCGCCCGGCAGAGAACCGTCTTTCTGCTCCGGTTTGTGGAAGATATGGACCTTCTCGAGATCGCCGAGGTTACGGGGATGAAGGAAGGCACGGTAAAAGCACACCTCTTTCGGGCGCTGCATTCGGTCCGCGCCAGACTGGAGGGCACAGAATGAGCACGCACCTGTCTGAAAAAGGAGTTTCCATGTACCTCATCGGTGACGCCGGTATGGAAGAACGCCGGCACGCGGAGCAGTGCGCGGCTTGCCGCGCGAAGATCGCTGCCGTTGCAACGCCCCTCTCTTATTTTCGCGGAGCCGTCCGGAACTGGAGCGAACGGGCCAGCGCTGAGGATTACGCCGCGGTACTCCGCTGGACGGTCATCCCGCCGACCGACCATCTCGGCCGCCTGCTCTTGCCGGCTCTGGACATACCGTGGTACCGCTCGTTGTGGAGCAGTGTTCGCGACTGCTGCGGGCCGCAGGTTCCGCCCCTGGACATCACGTCCAAACCGGTCCTGGTGCGAAACATCTGGGGCCAGTACGGCCGGCAGAAGAAGTCGTGGGTGCTGTCGGTCGCGCTCCAGTCGGTGGCCGTGCTGCTGTTGTTTACGTTCGTTTCCAGCAGGACGGTGCAGCAGAAAGTGGTTCAGTTCATTCCGCTGATGGATCCGAATCTTCCGACCTATCGGGCGGAGCCTCCGAAAGCCGCGGCGAATGGCGGCGGAGGAGGCGGCGACCGGTCGGGGCTGCCCGCATCGAAAGGCCGCCTTCCCAAGGCCGCCCTGAAGCAGTTCACGCCGCCCGCGGCGGTAATCCGCAACACCGATCCCAAGCTGGCAATGGAACCTTCGATCATCGCGCCGCCGGACATCCAGCTTCCCGCGGTGAATATGGCTCAGTACGGCGACCCCCTGGCGCAGATCGGGATTCCCTCGAATGGCCCGGGGGCGGGCGGCGGCATAGGCTCCGGCGTCGGCGGCGGCATAGGACCCGGCAAGGGCGGAGGGTTTGGTCCCGGCGAGGGCGGCGGCGCAGGTGGCGGCGTCTTTCGCGTGGGCGGCGGAGTGACGGCTCCGGCCCTGCTCTACCGGGTCGAGCCCGAATACTCCGAAGAGGCGCGGAAGGCCAAGTATCAAGGCATCGTAGTTCTGTATGTCGAGGTGGATCCGAACGGACGGGCGAGGAACGTGCGAGTGCTTCAAAGCCTGGGATTGGGGTTGGACGAGAAGGCGATCGAGGCGGTCAGGAAATGGAGGTTCCGCCCCGGCTATAAAGACGGCAGACCGGTCACGGTTGCCGCGACGGTCGAAGTCCACTTTCGTCTGTTGTGATTCTGATCGCCGGGGCGGATGCCACGTTCCGCCCCGGTGGATTTCGGTCGCTATTTGCGGCCTGCGCGGCGGCCAAGGCCCGTTCCGCCGCCTGTCCCGGGCTGGTGGATGGGACCGGAACCATCCTGCGGCCCCAATTTTTTGCCGCCCCGCTGTCCGGACTGCGAGCCCTGGGGACCGTTCGGATTGGGCACCGGCATAGGCCGGCCCTGCGCGAGTGCCTCGCCGGCCGCCATTGTCAATAACGCCACCACGGTGAAAATGCTCTTCTTCATCGGAAGTTTCCTTTCTGACTCCGATGTCCAAAATGGCATCCCCAATGCCAGCGTCGCCGTTCTATGGAATCAACCAGTTGCGCGGAAGACCATGCAAACTCCGCGCACCGGCCGTTGCGTACCGCGCAACCTTTCCGCGTCACGTAGGAGGCAGGCTGTCCAGGGCGCGGCGCAGTTTCCGGTTCACCTCCTCGGCCATCGGGTTCATCTCCGGGTTCCCGACGACCGACAGCATCCTGGCGGCATCCACCGCCCCGGCCCACACCTGCCCGTCTCTCTCATACACGACTGTGTTACAAGGCAGCAGGAGCCCCAGGTTGATCTCGTGTTCCAACGCCTGGTGCGCCAGGGGAGGGTTGCAGGCGCCCAGGATCACGTATCTCGGGAAATCCACTCCGAGTTTCTCCCGCAGTTTCGCTTGAATGTCGATCTGGCAAAGGACCCCGAAACCCTCAGCTTTCAGGGCCGCCTCGAGGCGGACGAGCGTCTCCTCGAATGGCAGTGCGACGGCGCGCACGTATCCGTACTGCAATTGGCTGCAGTGTTCCATGCGTTCCTCTCTCTTCCGATTATTGCGAAACAGGATGACTACCGGTTGCGGCCGGCTCCCCTTCCGAAGCCGCCCCGCCATACCGGCCAGCCACGCTCATCGCGAAACTTGACGGTGCGCTTTTCGGCTACGAACGTCACCTGCGCGGCCAGAATCCAGTCCGGCAGCCTATAGCCCTTGACAGCGACCTCCTGGCCGGTTTTGGGATTGAAATTCTCCGCAACCAGGAAGGGCATCGGCCCCAGGTAGACGCGTGTGGTCTCGGAGCCGTGCTTCAGTTCGAGGTACGGCATACCCTGACCGGCGGCGATGTGGATTTGTCCGACAGTTCCGGTGATCTCGACAGGCTTTCCGGCGGACGCTGGCGGAGCCGCTTGGGAGTAATCCGCATTTCCCTCGCAGACGTTTCGCGGCTGCGCGCCCAACGAGAGGAAGGCAGCCGAAAGTAGGATGGCGGCAAAGCGGACCATGAGATCTCCCTCCTCCCTCCTCGCACATGATCTGCCAACCGGATGCATCTCAAAAGTCGCGACGTGCCGGTAGGAACCGCGCAGGATTTGCGCCTTCCCACTGCCAGGCTACGCAGAATTCGCGCGGCAGCGAAGACCATGCTAACAAGAAAACCGGACAGATTACTCCGTATTTCGAACAACGGCGGGTTTGGCTGCGAGATTGCCTTCGCACCGGAGGAGGTTGTTCACGAAAATGAAGAAACGTTCCATCAGGGTCGCGCTTCTGTTGCTGCTCTCGGCGGGCTTCGCGCTGGCGCAGAACCCGTCCTGCCCCCGTCCCGATTGCCCCAACCAGGGGACCTGCCCGCGGAAAGGCACCGCCAAATGCAATGGGCCGTGCCAGCGGGGCCGTCAAAACCAGCCGCAGACCGGTTCGGATACCCGCCAGCGCGGGCCGCAGCGCGGAGGAATGGGTTGGGGCCAGCGATAAGACTGCCGGCTCTGGTGGACGCGTCACCAAAGCCGTGAAAAGTGAATCATAGACAGGTGGTCCGCCTCCGCAGACAGTTGGTGCCCCGGGTAGTCCTGCCGCTGGTTATGGCAGCCCTCCCCTTGGTGTTGCTGTTCAGTTCGCTGCGGACGCTGCGGGAACTCAACGAGCAGCGGGCCATCTACCTGCGGCACCGCGTTTCGCTCCTCGTCTCCCGGCTGGAAAACCTGGACTCGGCCCTGGACATCGGGGCACTCCGGGAGCGCCTCGCCGAAGAGGACCCCTACCTGGCGGATCTTCGTGTGATCTCCCGCCCCGACGAACCGGGCGCCGGCGATCTGGCGGCCCTCTGGAACGGACGGGAACTCTTCCGCACCGAGCTGACCCGAACGTCCTTCCGCGCCGACGTGCCCTTCCATACGAGGGGCGGGCTGCACATCGCTCACATCGAACTCGACCCGGCGGCCGCGGACTTCCTGTTGACCCACGGACGCCATAACGTAATCGTCGCCTCGATCGGCGGGCTGGTGCTGGTGCTGCTCTCGGTGTACTCGATGTGGGCGATGCGCCGGGCGTCCCGGCTCCAGGTGCGTCAACTGGAGCTGGAGCACCTTGCGCACATCGGCAAGATGTCGGCCGTGCTGGCTCATGAGATTCGCAACCCGCTCGGGACTATCAAAGGCTTTGTACAACTGGCCGGCGAGCGAGCCGGCGAGCCGGCTCGCAGCCTGCTCGACCGGGCCGTTTCCGAGACTCAGCGGCTCGAGGACCTCGTAAAGGATCTTCTGGCTTACGGCCGCCCGTCCCTGCCGCAGTGGAAAGAGGTGCACTGGCAGGACGTGGCGTCCGCAGCCAAAGCCCACGCACGCCACTTGATCGGCGACCGGCCGGTCCTGCTCAGGGTCTCGGCGGAGCCGCTGGCCTGGCGCAGCGATCCAGCCTTGCTCGAACAGGCGCTGCTGAACCTCGTCCGCAACGCGGTAGAGGCGGTTCCGCCCGGGGCGGCGGGAGAAGTTTGGATCGAGGCCGAGCGAACCGCGGCAGGCGAGATCGCGATCCGGGTCCGTGACACGGGCGACGGGTTCCCCGACGCCGTGCGGGAGCGCCTCTTCGAGCCGTTCCTCACCACCAAGGCGTCCGGTACCGGCCTCGGACTGGCAATCACCCGAAAATTAGCGGTCTCGCTGGGAGGAACACTGGAACTGCGGCCCGGACGGGAAAAGGGCGTCGAGGCGACGCTGCGATTCCCTGGCACGACCGAACAAGGTGCTTATGGCAACGATTCTGATCGTGGATGACGATGCGGGCTTCCGCGCTTTGATGGAGACCATCCTCCAAGGCGAGGGCTATGAGACCGAATCCGCGGCTTCGGCGGCGGAAGCGCTGGCCGCGGGCGGCCGCCGCAGCTTCCACCTGGTCGTCACTGATCTGAAGCTGCCCGACGGCAGCGGGCTCGATGTGCTGCGCTATTGGAAGCAGGAGATGCCGGAGATCCCGGTCGTCGTCATCACCGGGTTTGGTACGGTCGCTTCGGCCGTCGAAGCCATGAAGCTCGGTGCCGCCGATTATCTCGGCAAGCCGCTCAGCAGCCCCGACGAGCTGCGCGTCGTCGTTCGAAAGGCGCTGGAGCAAAATCAGACCCTGCGTGAATGGGACCTGCTGCGCGAACAGGAGAACGCACGATTCTCCTGCTCCGACCTGATTGCCGGCGACCCTGCCATGCTCCGGGTGGTCGAACTCATGCGCAGGGTCGCCGCGACTCATGCCACGGTCCTGATCACCGGTGAAAGCGGCACCGGCAAGGAGGTAATCGCGCGCTGCATCCACCGCAACAGCCCCCGGGCCCAGCGTGTCTTCGTGCCGGTGAACTGCGCGGCTCTCTCGCCGGCGTTGATCGAAAGCGAGCTGTTCGGACACGAGCGCGGAGCCTTCACCGGCGCGACCGGGCAGCATGCCGGACGCTTCGAACGTGCGGCCGGTGGCACGTTGTTCCTGGACGAGATCGGCGAGTTGGACGCGGGGCTGCAAGCGAAGCTGCTCCGCGTCCTGCAGGAGAAGACCTTCGAGCGGGTGGGCGGGACCCGCCAGATTACGGCCGATGTCCGCATCCTCGCCGCCACCAACCGGAACCTGAAGCAGTCGGTGGCGGACGGCGCGTTCCGCGAGGACCTCTATTACCGGCTGAGCACATTTCCCATCGAGATTCCCCCTTTGAGGGAGCGCACTTCTGATATCCGGCGGCTGGCCCGCTTCTTCCTGGACAGCGCTTCCCGCGAACTGAACAAACCGGGCCTCACGCTCTCCCCTGAGGCGGAAAGCGTGCTGATGGAGTACGGGTGGCCCGGCAACGTCCGGGAACTGCAAAATACCATGGAGCGGCTGGCCATTCTGTGCGACGGCATGGTGGAGCCGGACGATCTCCCAATCACGAGCACCGGACCCGCGCGCGCCGTGTTATTCAAAGACATCGAGCGCAAGGCCATCGAGGAAGCTCTGGCCGAGAACCACGGCAATCGTACCCGCACCGCAAAGCAACTCGGCATCAGCCTCCGCACGTTGCAATACCGGCTGAAGGAATACAACCTCACGGAAAAGGAAAAGGGGACAGACGCATTTTCCGGACCTTGGTAAGGAATGCGCCTGACCCTCATTGAATGGATACAGCGACGGTATTCGCACGGTGCTGATCCACCTTCAGCACCACGTTGGCTACCCCGCTGCCGCGCAGGTCAAGCGTGAGCGGCAAATTGATCTGATCCAGGCCGGCGTACTGCGGCTGGGGGCCGGCGTAGAGGGCGGGCACGCTAATGCCGTTGATGGTCACGAGAATATTGTCGAGCGAACTGCGATTCCGGATTCCCGTGGCGTAGAGCGTAAGATACACGGGCGTGTCGAGCCCGACGTCGATCGGCACCGCCTGGCACGGAGAGCCGGTGCAATCGAACAGGGTGACCGGAGATTGTTGTGTTGGATCGCCGGCATTGACGCGGATGGCCGTGGCGGCGGCCAGTCCCGAGCCGGTGCCGCTCAGGCTGAACAGAGCGGGAGCCACCTGTCCGACGGCGCCCATGGCCTCGCGCGGCGGCCCGGACCCGCCCGCGATGGTGAAGGTCGCCACGCCCCTGGCCAGCCCCGGTGGCACGAGAAAGTTGATCTGCCCGGGGGACACATAGAGCAGCGGCGCAGCCTCGGAGGTTCCGGCTGAATCCTGCACGGTGACCGTGACGCCTCCCAGCGAGAGCGGCAGTGGCTGCGCTTCCGCCTTTTGCGTGGTGGATGCCAGGTTCGCACCGTAAATGGAGCCGAGCGACTCCGGCGCCACTACTGAAATTCCCGCCGCCGCCGACTGCACCACGATGGATTCCTGGAGACCGTAATATCGCGCCATCCAGTACGGCAGAATGTAGTCGATCCCGGCGGATTCGATAATCCCGGCTCCCCCTACGGCGAGTTGGAAGGGATTTCTCTGCCACAGGAAATCGGTGGGCGGCCGCAGCCACACGGGCACCGGCTGGCAGGCCTGGTCGCCACAGACGGGCACGATGCCGTGAAGGTCCACGCCGAAGTCCCGACGCAGCCGCAGCAGCCACCCGTCCAGTAGCGCGAGCGTTTGGTGGTCGCGTGCCGCGTCCGGGCCGTTCAACGCGAGATCGACGATGTTGAAGAACGCGTTCTGGTGTGGCGCGGTGTGATCCCTCAGCAGCGTGTACGCGGATTGGTAGATGGCCTTCGCGGAGCTGGCCTCCAGGCGAATCAGGTTGTACAGGTCGATGTAGTCCAGATTGAATTTGAAATAGGAATCATCGCTGGCGGTGTCCACGCCGATCGGAGCGGGCACCGTGGCGGCCAGCAGCACGCGCTGGGTCTCGTAGCTGACACTCGAAAAATGGTCGGAATTGACGTGCCGTCCGATCGCCAGGAACGTCTCGATCTGGTCGGGTCGGATGAGGAAGTTGGTGCTGCTGCTGCCGTCCGGCATCACGACCGACCAGTTGTTGCCGTTCAGGAAGTCCACCAGGCGGGTCACCAGGTCGCTGATGGAATTCTTGATACCGGCGTCGGTTACCATGTCGTAGGCCACGGCCAGCCCGAACAGCGCGCCGCAATACTCGTCGCGCGAAGTGTTGCCGACCCAGATCCATCCGGCAGAGCTGTTGGTGTAAACTCCATTGCCCGCCTCTTCATTTCGGATCCCGGCGGCGTAGGGTGAATCGATGGGGACCAGGCAGCGGGCCAGCAGGTTGGTTCCCGTGACGTCGGCCAGGGACTTCAGGCCGGCAATTGCCGCCTGCACGTTGCTCAAGGCGCCGGACGCTTGGGTAACTTTGTACCGGAAGGCCTCGGCCGCCAGGTAGTGCCCGGTCCAGAGGGCGGAATCGCCGCAGCGGGTATAGCCCGCGACCTGGTCGCTGTTGGTGAGAGTGAAGATCGGATCGAGAATCGTGCCGAATGGCAGATGCCGTGCCTGGATGTTGGCCGTAATCGCGAGCGCGTCGGCTTCGTCCGCGCGGACGGGCGCGACAGCAAATATGAGTACGGAACAGGCGCCAAGAAACAACGAGGGTCTAATTGGAAGCAATCTCCCCATGTTGTTCTTGGACGTGCGCCGGGCCTGAACCTCCGGCAGTACTGGTGAGCGAGTGTATTCCGCTTCACATTTACTGGTCGATGGTCTGTATCTCCGCTTTGGCGCGTGGCGGATAGGCGTACACGGTGACGAGGCTTTCGCTGCCGTCGAGGCCGATGGCCTTGACGCCGAATTTGGCGTCGTCGATCGAGACGTCTTTGAGAGTGTAGCGGTCTACCTTGCCGACGTAGATCTCCTGCTGCCAATAGGGAGAGGTGGTGGGGCGGATCACGATGGCGTAGCCCTTGATGTTATCGTCGGGGCCGGCCGCCTTCCAACTCAGCACGGCATCGTAGCCGGAGCCGCGCGCGATCATCGGCGTGGGGCGGCGGGTGGCGGCACCTCGTCCACCCGCGGCAGGGGCTCCCTCCGAAGCCGCTCCCGCGCGGCCGCGGCCCGCGCCGGGCAGACGCATCACATCGGGGGGCTTGGGCGCCAGCGCCAGGCTGGCGGCGACCGCGGCGTTCACCCTGGCGACCTTCGCCGTGTACGGCACCGACATATTCTCCAGGAGGTCGGTGTCATGGTGCTGGTTGGCGTAAATCTCGTTCGGGGTGGAGATGCGGACCGCGGCAAAGCCTTCCAACTGGAACGGCGTGTGGTCGCCGCCGCGGCCCAGGCGGTCCTGCATGAAGACGGTGTCCACGCGCATCGACGGGATGTACCGCTCGGCCACTTTCCGCATGTAGCGCGACAACTGCTGCGAGGGAGAGTCCATCGACTCGTCGCTATAGACCTCCACCGAAGAATTGCCCGTGCGGCCGTTGCCGGCGGTGTCGGTGCCGATAATGTCGTTGTTGAGCACGGCTTCGATGACCCGTTTTTCCTTCTTGGCCTTGGCGGCCATGAGCGTGCTGCCGACGAGGCCCTGCTCTTCCCCGGCGAACGTGACGAACACCAGGGTCTTGTCGAACTCGTACTGGCTCATGATGCGCGCCAGTTCCATCACGGCGGCCGTGCCGCTGCCGTCGTCGCAGGCGCCGGGGGCGGGCAACTCCGCGTTCTTTTCGTAATCGGCGGGAGTCAACTGGACGGGCGGCGCTCCGGGTTCGGCGGGGGGCCGGCGCGCCCCGAGGTTTAACGAATCATAATGGCCGGTCACGAGCACCTGGGTATCGGGGGACTTCGTGCCGGGCAGCACGGCCACCACGTTCCACAGGTCTACATCTTTGAAAATGCGCTGTCCCTGCTTCTTCACGCGGTACTTGTCGAAGCTCACCTGGAGGCGCGGGCTGTAGCTCTTGAACTCGTTGAAGATCCACTGGCGTGCGGCGCCGACGCCGCGGTTGGGGTCGTCCTGCGTGGACATGGTGTTGCGCGTGCCGAAGCTGACCAGTTTCTCGATGGTGGCCTTGATGCGGGCTTCGGAAACTTCGTCCACAATTTTCGCGATTTTCGGATTTACGGCGTTCTCATCTGCGGTAGTAAGGGCGGCTGGGAGAATGAGACAGGCAGCGAGAGTAACCAGACGTAGGGATGTGCGCATTGAGACATAGAATAGCTCATTCTTCGCGCAAAATTTCCAGCGGTTTGCGACCCAGAACGCGGAAACTCGCGGCCCATCCGGCGCCGGCCGCGACGCCGGCGGCGAGAACCACCGCCAGCAGGTTCGCAAAGAGGTCGGGGTGGTATTCGATATCGAGCAGGCGCTTCACGATGAGGGCGGCGAAGCCCGACGCGAGGGCGCTGCCCATGACCCCGGCCACCGCGCCCAAAGCCAGGAACTCGACCGAGAAAATCCAGCCGATGCGGCGGCGCGTGGCTCCCAGAGTCTTGAGGATCACGACCTCCTGCATGCGGCGGAAGCGCGTTCCGGCAATGCTGGAAGCCACCATGACCGCGCCGGCCAGAATGGTGAAGGCCGAGATGAAGCGGATGATGGCGGCGATGCGGGAGACCACGTCCTGCACGATCTGCATGACGTCCGCCACGTTGACCACGGTGACGGTGGGATAGCGCTGATACAGGACGCGCTGGAGGGCCGGCACATCCGCGGGCTTCACCCGGGCGCTGCCGTAGTAGACGGCGGGCATGCCGCGCAACTGGCCCGGGCTGAAGAAGAACTCGAAGCGGGCGGACATGCGCAACGACTCGGTGCGCTGGATGCAGGCGACGCGCGTCTGGATCGCATGGCTCCAGATGTCCCAGTCGATCGTGGAGCCGGGGCGCAGGTTGAGGATTCGGGCGGCTTCCTCGCTGACGCAGACCTGCGGATCGCGCGACCCCGCCGGCCACCATGCGCCCGACAGGATTTCGGTCTCCTCGGGTTTTTCGTCGAGCTCGGTAACGGAGCGGGTGCGAAGGAACCGGCGCCCGTAATCGCGCAGGCCGAGCCGGTCCAGGGAAGCGCCGTTGATGGCGGTGATGCGGGCCGCCACGGCGAACGCCACGTCGGGAGCCGACTTCACGCCAGGCTGGGATTCGATGAGGCGGGAGACCGCCTCGCGCTCCGAGCCCGGAATATCGAGCAGGAAGACGTTGGGCATGCCGGGCGGAGCGCTGCCGCGGATCTGCTGGACCAGGGACTGCTCGACCAGGAACACTGCCAGCGTAAACATCACGCCCACGCCCAGGGCGACCACCGCGGCCTGCGCCTGGTTCCCGGGCCGGTAGAGATTGGCGATGCCATGGCGCAGCACGGGAGGCAGACTGCGGGGAACCATGCGGAGAAGGCGAAGGAAGAGCCATCCGGCCAGCCAGAGGAGAGCGATGCCGAGCGAAAGACCGATGGTGAAGACGGCGCCCGTACGCAGGGCGTCGTGGAAAGATCCTTCGGTGAGGGTACCGGCCACCGCACCGGTGCCGAGGAGGATGACAGCGCGAAGCAGGATCGACAGGCCCGGAGGCCTGCTCCACTTTTCGACGGAACGGCGAAGCACGAGAGCGGGGCGGATGTCGCGGATCGAAAGCAGCGGCGGCAAGGTGAAGAGCAGGGTGATGAGGCAGGCGACCGCAACGCCCTGCAGGGCGGGCCAGACGTCCCAGGAGGCGGTGACATCGACTGCGAAGTACTTCGCGATCATGGGCGGAAAGGCCGCGGCGACGGCCACCCCGGCGACGGCTCCGAGAATTCCACCGGCGAGGCCCAGCAGGAGGGTCTGCGCGGTGTAGATCTTGATCACCTGGGCGGAACGGGCCCCGATGCACTTCATGACGGCGATGGAATCGAGCTTCTGCTGCAGATGCCCGTGCATGGCGCTGGCCACTCCCATGGCGCCGATCACCAGGGCGATCAGGGCGATGAGGCTGAGGAACGTCTCGGAACGATTGAGGCCGCGGGTGATGATGGGGTGGGTCTGCCGGTAATCCGCGATGGTGGCTTCGGGAAAGGCGTCTTTGAGCGCCAGGCGAACCTGCTCGACGCCCGGGCCGCCGGCGGCCGGGAGTTTGAAGAGGTAGCGCTCGGAGGCGCGGCTGCCGAGGGTGATGAGGCCGGTGCGGTCGAGTCCGGCACGGGTGATCATCACGCGCGGGCCCACGTTGAGGCTGCCGGTCATGCGGTCGGGCTCGGCTGTGACAACGCCCGCAATCCGGAAAGTCCTGCCCGCCGATCCGGAGCGTGTCGCCGGTCCGCACGTTCAAGCGGAGCAGCAGGTCGTCCGAGACGACCACGGTATTCTCGTCGAGTGCCTCTCGCAGGGGGCGCGCGGGGTCGAGCTTCACTTCGCCGTAGAACGGGTAAGCCGCGGGATCGACGGCTTTGATCGAGATGAGCAATGGATCGGGCACCGTCTTCGACGACGCCATGGTGACGGTTTCGGTGATCCAGGTGCGGCGGACGCCTTCGGCCGCCAGGCGGTCGAGCGCAGCCTGCTGCTCGCGCGAGGGTAGGGCGAAGACGCGCGCGGTGAGGTCGCCGGCCATCAGAGTGCGGGCCTGGCTGAGAAGCATGCGGCGGAAGGAGCGGCTGAACCCGCGTACCCCGGTGAGCGATCCGACCCCGACGGCCACAGCCAGGATCACGAACAGAAAGCGCACGCGGGCGGCGCGCAACTCGCGCCACGCAATCCGGATGGCGGCCGCCCAGGAGAGGCCGGGGGTCATTGGCTGACGACCAGGCCGTCGTGCAGGACAATACGGCGGTCGGCGCACTCGGCCAGGGACTGTTCGTGGGTGACCAGGACGAGCGTCGCGCCTTCCTCGCGGTTCATCGCCAGGAGAAGGTCCAGAACCACGCGGCCGTTGGTGGAATCGAGATTCCCGGTGGGCTCGTCGGCAAGCAGAATGGGCGGGTGCAGGGCAAAGGCGCGGGCCAGCGCGACACGCTGCTGCTCGCCGCCGGAGAGCTGTACGGGGTAGTGATCGAAGCGGCCCTCGAGTCCGACGCGTTTGAGCAGTCCGCGGGCGCGTTCGCGGCCGCCGGACCCGGCGCCGGCCAGTTCCATCGGGAGCAGGACGTTCTCTTCCGCGGTGAGGGTGGGAATGAGCTGGTAGGACTGGAAGACGAAGCCGATCTTACGCCCGCGCAGAAGGGCCAGGCGGTCCTCGGTGAGGTTCGTGATGTCCTCTCCATCGAGGATCACCTGGCCGCTCGTGGGAGAGTCGAGGCCCGCGAGCAGGCCGAGAAGGGTGCTCTTGCCGCTGCCGGAAGGACCCATGATGGCGGCAAACTGGCCTTTGGGGATTTCGAGATCGATACCTTTGAGGATGTCGACACGGTGGGTCCCGGTGTCGATAGACTTGGTAAGAGAGCGAACCTGAATCAACCCTCATTATGGCACTCCGATGAAAATCTTTTGGCTGTTGACTCTGGCTGCTGCACTGTACGCCGCGGACCGCCGGCCGGTGATCGCGTGCTACGGCGACAGCCTGACGGCAGGGTTCGGACTGGACCCGGGCCTGAGCTACCCCGACCTGCTGCAGAAGGAGGTCGACAGGCGGGGAATGCATTACCGCGTGGAGAACCTCGGCGTGAGCGGAGATACCAGCCAGGACGGGCTGGCGCGCCTGCCGATGGTGCTGGCGCTGAAACCGGCGTTCGTCGTGCTGGAGTTCGGTGCCAACGACGGACTGCGTGGCCAACCGTTGTCGCATACCGAGGCTAACCTGGCGCAGATCATCGAGCCGCTGAAGCAGAGCGGAGCACACGTCGTGCTGGCGGGGATCACGCTGCCGCCGAATTACGGACCGGAGTACATCCAGCGGTTCGATGCGATGTATAAGCGGCTGGCGGCGAAATACAAGCTCACGTACATTCCGTTTTTGCTGGAAGGAGTGGCCGGGAATCCGCGGCTGATGCAGAGAGACGGCCTGCATCCGAATGCGGCGGGGACCAAAATCGTGGTGCAGACGGTGATGAAGAGGCTGGCGCCCGGCCTTCGGAGGAAGTGAGAAAACCCTCCACCGTCATTTCGCGACATTGAAGCGTCCATGCCTTATACACCTGCGGGCGCTGCCCTACAATAGCTCTAAGGTCTTGCATGGCAAATATCCAGACGCAGACGTCGAAGCCGGGTCTCCTTCGGCAACTCGGTTTCTTCAGCGCGACGGCGCTCGTCATCTCCAACATGGTGGGGACGGGGATTTTCGCCACCACGGGATTCATGGCGGGCGACCTGGGAAGCGCGGGGCTCATCATGGCCTGCTGGAGCGTGGGCGCGCTGTTCGCCTTCGCCGGCGCGTTGAGCTACTCGGAGCTGGGGATCAACTTTCCGAGCTCGGGCGGGGAGTACGTGTACCTCACGCAGGCGTTCGGGCCGGAGTGGGGATTCATGACCGGGTGGGTTTCGTTCTTCGCCGGTTTCTCGGCTCCCATCGCGGCAACGGCGCTGGCGTTTTCCGATTACCTGGGGCACGTGATTCCGCCGCTGAGCGCCGAGCGCCCGGGCATCGTGATCGGTTCCGGTGCGCTTTCTCTGAAGCTCGGCGGGGCGCAACTGGTGGCATCGGCGCTGATCGTCGCGTTCACGGTATTGAACTGTGTCGGCGTGGGGCGCACGGCCAAGGTGCAGAACGTTCTGACCTCCATGAAGCTCATCATGATCGCGGTCTTCGTGGCGCTGGGGTTCGCGGTCGGCAGCGGGAGCTGGGCGCACTTTGCGGAGCCGGCGGTGCGCACCTCGAAGATAGGCTTGCCGGCGCAATTCGTGATCAGCCTGCTGTGGGTGATGTTCGGCTACAGCGGGTGGAACGCGGCAACCTACGTAGCCGAGGAGGTGCGCCGGCCGGCGCGCACGCTGCCCGCGGCGCTGGCGGCGGGCACGGCGATCGTGGCCGCGCTTTACCTGGGCCTGAACGCGGTATTCATCTACTCCACGCCGCTCAACGCGATGAAGGGTGAGATCGCGATCGGGTCCCTCTCGGCGGAGAACCTGTTCGGGCCGCACATTGCCGGAGTGTTTTCGGTGCTGATGGCGCTGGCCTTGGCGGCGACGGTGAACGCGGAGGTGACGATCGGCCCGCGCGTCTACTACGCGATGGCCAAGAACAAGGCGTTTTTCGCCTCGGCGGCCAAGGTCCACCCGCGGTGGCACTCGCCGGTCACAGCGATCGTCAGCCAGTGCGTATGCGCGATGTTGATGACACTGACCCCGTTTCGCCAACTGGTGCTGTACATCGGGATGAGCCTCACGCTGTTCACGGTGCTGTCGGTGGCCTCGCTGTTCGTTTTCCGGCGTAAACGCGCGGGATGGCAGCGGCTCAAGGCGCTGGATTTTGCGTGGCCGCTGATCCCTGCTTCATATATCGCGGTCGGAACCTGTATGATGATTTACGGCATTATTCAGCAGCCGCGGGCCTCGTTGACCGCATTTGCCACGGTCGGCGCGGGGGCGCTGGTGTACCACTTCGGGATCAGGCCGCCGCGGGTGTAAACGACTAGGAGACTGCATGGACACCGGATGGGAACCAGAAAAGATCGCACTTGCCGCCGAAACTGACGCGACGAGTGGATCGCTATGACGCCCGCTCCGGTTCAGGAACGCCCGACCCGGGTTCGCTACTGGGTGATCGTGTTCGCCGTGGCGCTGGCAGTGATCACCTATATCGACCGCGTCTGCATCTCCTTCGCCGCTCCCGATATGAGCCACGACCTGGGCCTCACGCCGGTCCAGATGGGTTGGGCTTTCACCGCGTTCGGCTGGGCCTACGCCATGTTCGAAATCCCGGGCGGCTTCCTGGGCGATTGGATTGGCCCGCGCAAGGTGCTGATGCGGATCGTGCTGTGGTGGTCGTTCTTCACCGCCGCGACCGGCTGGGCCTGGAGCTTCGTTTCGCTGACGGTGACGCGCTTCCTGTTCGGTGCCGGCGAGGCCGGATGCTTCCCCAATCTCACCAAGGCATTCACCACCTGGCTGCCGGAAGAGGAGCGGGTTCGCGCCCAGGGGATCATGTGGCTGAGCGCGCGGTGGGGCGGAGCGTTCACCCCTCCGCTGGTGGCGCTCGTGATGGCCTGGGTGGGCTGGCGGCACTCCTTCGAGATATTCGGCTGCCTGGGAATCGTCTGGGCCGTCATCTTTTTCGCCTGGTACCGGGACGATCCGCTGAAGAACCCGAAGCTGAATGCCGCCGAGCGGGACCTGGTGCGGAGCAGCGCCGCCCTGGCATCGGGGCACAGCGACGTGCCCTGGCGGAGCTTCATCTTCTCCGGGCAGTTCTGGGCGCTGCTGTGGCAGTATTTCTGCCTCTCCTACGGGTGGTATTTCTACATCACGTGGCTGCCGACGTACCTGCGGGAAGGGCGGCACCTCGACGTGACCAACACGGCGTACCTGGGCATCCTGCCCCTGTTCTGCGGCGGGCTGGGCAACCCCGCGGCGGTGCTGATCACCGGTCCGATGCTGCGCTGGACCGGCAGCGTGGTGAAGACCAGGCGGCTGCTTTCGTGTTTCGGGTTCGCCGGGGCGAGCGCGTTCCTGGTTTACTCGACGATGGTCCACAACCCTTTACTGGCTGTACTGTCGATCGGCGCCGCGAGCTTCTGCAACGACCTGGTGATGCCGAATGCCTGGGCGGCCGCGATGGACGTTGGCGGAAAGTACGCGGGAACGCTGTCGGGCGCGATGAACATGTGGGGCAATCTGGGCGGCGCGCTGTCCCCGCTCGCGATCGGCTACATGCTGAAGTGGACCAACAACAACTGGAACTTCACATTCTACGTGTCGGCTGCAATCTATGCGCTCGGGATCCTGTGCTGGGCACTGTTGGATCCGGTGACGCCGATCGACCAGGACTAGAGCGGGCAGGCCGCGAGGCCTACCCTACTTTTTAGTCTCCTGGGCCAGGCGGACACGGGCCGCATCCAGCTTCTTGTTGACCTTGGCCATCTCTTCGGGGTCGCGGTCGGCGGCGGTGGCGGTCTGGAACTCCTTCACCGAAGCCTGCCACTGGTTGATGGCTTCCCTGGTCTTGCCCAGCTTGAAATAGACGTCGCCGAGATGATCGTGCACCGTCGGGTCCTGGCCGATGCGGTCCAGGGCGCGAACCAGCAGCCCTTCGGCCTGGTCGAGCTTGCCCTGGTGGTAGTAAACCCAGCCCAGGCTGTCGAGATAGGCGCCGTTGTCGGGATCCAGTTCGAGGGCTTTCGCGATCAGCTTCTCGGCTTCGTCGAGACGCATGTTGCGCTCGGCGAACATGTAGCCCAGGTAGTTCAGCGCGCCGGCATTGTCCGGATCGAGTTCGAGTACCTTGCGGAACGCGCCCTCGGCGGCGTCGAACTTCTTGGTGCGCTCGTACATGGCGCCGCGCATGAAGTAGACCGCCGCCTGGTCATCCTTGGACTTCGACAGCGTTTCGGCCTGGTCGAGCGCCTTGCCTTCGTCCGTGTAACGGCGGGCCTTGTCATAAACCTGGGCGATAGTGAGCCATGTCTCCCGGTCGTGGTCGCCTTTGAGCAGCCCCCGCATTTCGGCCACGGCTTCATCCACCTTTCCCTGGTCGCCCAGGACGGTGGCGTGCTCCATCTTGATCATTCGCTCGTCGGGGAACTTCTTCAGCGCCGCGTCGGCTTCCTTCAAAGCGGCAGCGTAATCCTTCTGCTGGCGGTAGGTGTCGATCACCTGCACGGCGGCGCGCGGAGCCCGGTCGCCTCCCAGGGCACCCAACTGGCGGAAGGCGTCGACCGCCTGCGGGTACTGCTCCTGGCTGCGGAGGAGGATGCCGTATTCCTCGAGCATGGTGGAGCGAACGCTGGCTTCGCCATCGGAGTAGCTCCGGCGGGCGGTGTCGTCGAGCATCGATTTCAGCGCGGCGATGGCACCGTCCGTCTTGTTTTCGGTTTCCAGCAGCTTGACCTCTTCGTACCGGACCTGCAGATTGCTGGGATCGATAGCCTTCGCTTTGTTCAGATACTCGTGGGCCTTGGCGAAATCACGCTTGGCGCGATAAATCTCGGCGATGCTGGTGGGGAATTCCTGGTCGCGCGGCTCGTCGGCGGCCAGTTGCGTGTAGAGCTTGAGGGCCTCGTCGAACTGGTTCGAATACAACAGGTCCTTGGCCAGTCCGCGGGCGATCCGGCCATTATCCGGGGCCAGTTCGTAGGCCTTCTTCAACACATCGGCAGCGTTCTTATAGTCGTGAGCCTGCTCGTACTGGTCGGCGAGAATGGCCAGCAGCCGCTCGTTGGGCGACTTGTCGGTGACCGCCTTGAGCTTGTCGATGGCGGCCTTCGTATCGCCGAGATCGGCATAGAGCATGGCCAGGCCGGTGAGCGCATCTTCGTTATCGGGCTCGGCCTTGAGCGCCTCGTTGTAAGCCTTCTCGGCTTCCGGAGATTTGTTGGACGCCCGGTAGAGGCGGCCGAGCATCACCCAGCTTTCGGCGTCTTTGGGGTCCTTCTCGGTGATCTTCTGGTACTGCTCGATAGCCTTTCGCAGATACTCCTCGGGGATCTTGCCCGGCTGGCTGTCGCCGACCATGCGGGTGTAGATGCGCCCGAGCATGCGCCGCGCCTCGAGGTTGTCCGGATTCTGCTTGAGCATGTCCTCGGCTTGCGTGACGGCATCGCGCAGACGGTTGGTCTGGATGTAAAGGTCCGTCAACTCCTCGAAGATCAGGCTGTCGGAAGGTTCGAGCTTCAACGCCTCCTGGTAGTGCTGGATGGCCTTGGAGACATAGTCATTCTTGCCTCCGTCCGAGGCGGCCAGTTCCGCATACAGCCGGCCCATGGCAAAGTTATAGTAGGCTCCGGCTTTGTCATCCGGGGCGGTGGTGGTTGCAGGCTGAGTCTGCGCCGTTTGAGCGTAGCCCATCGCGACCATCGGAGCGAGGCAAAGAAACACTTTGGCTATCCGAGGCATGAAGTCTTTACTTTCTTTCGACCGCCAGGAGGCCTCTCATGAAGGTCGAAGATCACATTTTTATTGTATAACGAGGTTCCCAGACAACGCCCGATGACATCTGTACCTCCGAGAACCGGCTCACGCGAATACACAGGCCCTGCAGGGCAAGACGCGTCCGGGCATCCACTGGTTGCAGTCGTGGGGCCGACCGGGTCCGGGAAATCGGAACTCGCGCTGCTTATCGCCGAGAAATTCGACGGCGAAATCGTCAATTGCGACTCGCTGCAGGTCTTTCGCCACTTCGATATCGGGACGGCCAAGCTCGCGCTGGAGGAGCGGCGTGGGATTCCGCACCACCTCATGGACATCGCCGACCCGGACGAGCTCTTCACCGCGGGCGAATATGCGCGCCGGGCGCGGCAAGCGGTGGGCGCCATCACCGGACGGGGACGCCTGCCGGTAATCGCCGGCGGCACCGGGTTTTACCTGCGGGCCGTGCTGGACGGGCTGTTCGAGGGGCCCACCCGCGATCAGCGCTTGCGCGACCGGCTGGCGGCCAGGGAACAACGCCGGCCCGGCTCATTGCATCGCGTGTTGCGGCGGCTGGACGCCGGCGCCGCGGCCCGGATCCACGCCAACGACGTGCCCAAGGTGATGCGTGCGCTGGAGGTATGCCTTCTGACGCGTAGGCCCGTGACGGAGCTGTTCCGCCAGGGACGCGATGCGCTGCGCGGATACCGCACGCTCAAGCTCGGCCTGCTGCCGGACCGGGACGAGTTGTACCGGCGGCTCGACCAGCGCTGCGCACGGATGTTTGAAAGCGGGCTCCTGGAGGAGGTGCGAGGTATCCTGGCGATGGGCTTTCCCGACTCCGCCAAGCCCTTCGAATCACACGGTTACAAGCAGGCGCTGCAACAGATTCGGGGCGAATTGAGCCCTCGGGACGCACTATTTTACGCGCAGCGAAACACGCGGAACTATGCGAAACGTCAAATCACTTGGTTCCGCCGGGAGGCGGGATTGGTGTGGCTGAAGGGGTTTGGCGATGACGCGGGAATTCAATGGGATGCGCTCGAAAGAGTAAGGCAGTTTGTTTCCTGATCGCCGCGGCACCTCTGGCCTTCGCCCAGGTTCCGTCGACACCCACGTTCGCCCACGACATCGCCCCGCTCGTCTACCGGTATTGCGCGCCGTGCCACCGCCCGGGCGAGGCCGGACCGTTTCCCCTGCTGAGCTACTCCGACGTGAAAAGGCGCGCAACGCTCATTGCCGCCGTCACCCGCCGGCGCTATATGCCGCCGTGGCTGCCGGAGCCGGGCTACGGCGATTTCGTGGGTGACGTGCACCTGAGCGCGGCCCAGATCCAGACCATTACCGACTGGGTGAAGGCGGGGGCGCCGGAGGGTCCGCCTTCCGAAGTTCCTGCGCCGCCCCATTTCCAGGAGGGCTGGCAATTGGGCCGGCCCGACCTCATCCTGGAAGCACCCGAGGCCCACCCGTTGCCGGCTTCCGGACCGGATGTCTACTGGAACTTCATCTTTACACCGAACATCACGAAGACCCGCTATGTTCGCGCCATCGAAATACGGCCCGGGGAGCGCAGGCTGGTGCATCACGCCAACCTGCTGATCGACCGGATGGGCACCTCGCACTTGCAGGAGGCTTCTCCGGGTAAGGGCTTCGGCGGCATGGATCTCGAAATCATGCGCAGCCCGTTCGACCCGGCCGGCCATTTCCTCTTCTGGAAACCGGGCAGCCGGCCGTATGAGCAGCCTGACGGATACTCCTGGCGGCTCGATCCCGGGAACGAGCTCGTGCTGAATTCGCACCTTCAGCCTTCGGGCAAACCCGAACAGGTTCGCCCCTCGATCGGGCTGTACTTCACGGATAAGCCGCCAACGCACTTTCCCCTCCTGGTGCAGTTGGAAAACGACCCCGCACTGGACATCCCGCCGGGCGCCAGGGACTTCGTGGTCTCCGACGATTTCACCTTGCCGATGGACGCGGATGTGCTGGCGGTTTATCCCCATGCGCACTACCTGGGCAAGCTCCTGGAAGGGTACGCCACCCTGCCGTCCGGCCGGCGAACGTGGTTGATCCGCATTCCGGACTGGGACTCGAACTGGCAGGCCGTCTATCACTACCGCAAGCCCGTTTTCCTTCCCAAAGGGTCGGTCATTTCGATGCGGTACCACTACGACAATTCGTCCGGCAACGTGAGGAACCCCAACCAGCCGCCGCGCCGCGTAAGGGCGGGCAACCGGGCTACCGACGAGATGGCGCACCTCTGGCTGCAGATCCTGCCACGCGGGCCCTACGACCGCCGCCGCGAGCTTCAGGAAGCGGTCTTCCGCCATCGCCTCGAAAAGGATCCGAACAGCTTCGAGACACGTTTCAACCTGGGAGCCATCCTCCTCACCCGCTTGAAAGTGGCCGAAGGCGTGACGATGCTGCGGGAGGCGGTGCGGATCGATCCGCAACGTCCGGAGGCCTACAACATGCTCGGCGCTGGACTGGAAAGGCTCGGTCTTACCGCCGAAGCGACCCGGCAGTATGAAACCGCGGTGCGGCTGCGTCCGGATTTCTCCAGCGCCCGCTTGAACCTGGCCAGGGTGCTCAACAAGTCAGGACATTTCCAGGAAGCACTGGAAGATTACCGCGCCGTCCTGCGGGTATACCCCGCCGACGAACGGGCCCGCGACGGGCTGGCGTCGGCCCTGGCGGGCAGGGGTGCGGAACTGGCGGCGGCCGGCCGGTGGGGGGAGGCGGTGAAATGCTTCCGTGAAGCGGTGCCGCTGAGGCCCGGCGCGGCGGACCTGCGAGTCCGGCTGGGCAATGCGCTCATGCTCGAGAGCAGGTTCGACGAAGCCCGGGAGCAGTTCGAGAAGGCGCTGGCGATCGATCCGGCGAACGGCGAGGCGCGGGAGAAGCTCGATCTGTTGCGCGGGGTATCGAAGCGGTAAGACGGGGGACCGGCCCCGCCCCCGCTGTTACACTGAAATTTCATGGGGAAGTTTCTAATCCTGGCCGTGCTGTGCGGCGGCGCCTTACAGGCGCAGACCGTTCTGGCGCTGCCGTTCTTCAACCACACGAAGCAGGCGAACCTCGACTGGATCGGCGAGAGCATCGCCGAATCGGTGCGCGATTCGCTGGCTTCCGAAGGGCTCCTGGTCCTTGACCGGGAAGACCGCCAGGAGGCTTTCCGCCGCCTCTCGCTGCGTCCCGGAGTGGAGCTGACTCACGCTTCGGTAATCAAGCTGGGCGAAGCGCTGGACGCCTCGCGGGTGATCTTCGGCAACTACGAACTGACGCCCGCCGGCCCGGCGAACCAGCAATCGCGCGGCTCGATCCGGATTACGGCGCACATTCTCGACCTCAAACAGCTTCACCTCGGTCCGGCATTCAGCGAGACGGGGGCAATGGAGGACCTGGCGGCGATCGAAGCGCGCCTGGGCTGGCACGCTCTGGAGCTGCTGCGGCCGAAGACGGCGCCTACCGAGGCGGAGTTTCTGAGGGCGCGTCCTCCCGTGCGGATCGACGCGGTCGAGAGCTACATCCGGGGCCTGCTGAGCGCCTCCCCCGAGCAGCGCCACCGGCTTTTCACGCAGGCGGCTCGCCTCGACGAACATTATTCGCAGCCGTGTTTTCAACTGGCCCGCACCGCCTGGGAGCGGAAGGACTACAAGACCGCCGCGAGCTGGTTCAACCGGGTGGGCGTGAAAGATCCCCACTACCTGGAGTCGCAGTTCTTTCTTGGACTTTCGCGATACCATATCGGCGATTTCGAAGGGGCCGAGAAGAGCTTCGAGCTCGTGGCAGCCTCCATGCCGCTCAACGAGGTCTACAACGATCTGGGCGCCGTCGAGGACCGGCAAGGCAACTTTTCCGGAGCCATCGCCAGTTTCCGGAAGGCGCTCGAAGGCGACGATTCCGATCCGGATTACTACTTCAACCTGGGGTATGCACAGTGGCATGCGGCCCAGTACGCCGCCGCGGCCGCCAGCTTTCGGGAGGTGCTGGCGCGCAACGCGAACGACGCCGAAGCGACTGCCCTGTTGGGACACGCGCTGCAACAGCAGGCGCCCCGTCCCGGGGATCCCAAAACCGAGGGACGGGTGCGATTGAAAACGAATTACGACGAGGCGGCTTACCGGCAGCTCCAGATGGAACTCGCCAAGTGACCGCCGTCATTTCACCTTCTGCAGGGTCACTTTGCCGGAAACATTGCCGACATCGACAGCGCCTTTCATCTCGCCCTCGATCCGGTCGTCGGTTACCAGCAGGAGTTGAAACTTCATCGCGCTGGTCGCCTCCGGCGGCTGCACATCGAACGTCAGCCGCTTGCCTTCCAGTTTTCCATTGCGGATGGACTCGGATTGCTCGTCTTCCGACCTGCTGATTTGACCCGAGACGGCTCCATCCTTCTGATCGAAGACCACTCTCACGGGCGTGTTGATCTTATCGCCGCTCGAGGGATCCTGAACCTCGATATTACCCGACCATTTCCCTGTGATGTCGGCGCCGAACAGGGTCAGCGCGAACACCGGGACCAACCAGAACGCTTTCATCTGGGTACCTCGCTGAAATACTGCCGCCGTCCGCGGCGCACTTTACCTATTGTGCAGGATTTATGCAGAAGGCTGCTTGCCGGATTGTTTGGGAGCGCACCGATCGGATTCAGTATAAAATGCGTCTTTGACGGAGTATCAGATGAAAGCACTCTCTCTACCGCTTCTGTTGTTGACCGCTTGCGCCGCATGGGCGCAGGCGCCGGCGGCTCCCCCGAAGCCGCCCGCCGGAACGGCGGCCGCCGCGCCCGCCCTCGAGAACGGCCTGTACGCCGTTCTCAGGACCTCGATGGGGACCATCACGGCTCAGTTGTATGAGAAGGAAACCCCTATCGCGGTCCGGAATTTCAGCGCCCTGGCGCGCGGCGTCAAGGCCTGGAAAGACCCGAAAACGGGAGCGATGGTGAAACGGCCGCTCTACAACAACATCACCTTTCACCGCGTGATTCCGAATTTCATGATCCAGACCGGAGATCCGACGGGGACCGGCTCCGCGGAGTGCGGGTTCACGATTCGCGACGAGATTCGCCCCACGCTTAAGTTCGACCGGCCGGGACGGCTTGCGATGGCCAACATCGGGTCTCCGAATACCGGCGGCTGCCAGTTCTTCATCACCGAGGTCCCTTATCCTTCGCTCGACGGAAGCTACACATTGTTTGGGCAGGTTGTGGAAGGCCAGGACGTGGTGAACAAGATCGCGCACGTACCCACCGGCGCAAACGACAAACCCCGGACCCCTGTGCGGCTGATCAGCGTGACGATCAAGCGGGTCGGACCGCCGCCTGCGCGTCCCGCGGCGAAGAAGTCCGCCACCGGCGCGAAGAAGGCCCCCGCCAAGAAGTAAGCGCTCAGGAGCGGGCGGGCACCTGTCTGGCAGCCGCGGCTGCCGGTGCGGCTGCCTTGGCTTTTTGCGCCGCCGGCTGCGAAACCGCGGCCATCTGGCGGCGAATCATGAAGACCAGGTAGAGCAGAAAGGCCAGCGCGATCAGCAGAACGGTCAGCAGCAGGAATAGACCGTCCACTGTTCCGGCTTGTCCGGAGACCAGAAGCCATCCAGCCGCGCCCAAGCCACCGGCGATCATCAGAAGACTGAACAGAAACAAGAATCCGCGGTCCGACATAGGCAGTCGAAGTTTCCCCTCTGGCGGCACTGCACCCGCCGCCAGATATTGTATAGCAAACGGCGGTGCGATGCGTTCGGCCCCGGAGCCGGCTCCCGTCAGTCGCTCGCCGTACCGGCACTTTTCACGGAATTCACGTCATCCGGCACCAGTTCGCCCTTCTCCAGGTGATGCACCCGGCTGGCGAACTGCGCGGCGTGTGGATCGTGCGTCACCATGACGACGGTCTTTCCGTAATCGCGATTGAGCTTGGAGAGAATCGTGAGCACTTCCTGCGCGGAAGCCGCGTCCAGGTTGCCCGTGGGCTCGTCGGCGAGGATCAGGGCCGGATCGGTGACGATGGCGCGGGCGATGGCGACGCGCTGTTCCTGTCCGCCGGAAAGCTGCCGCGGGAAGTGATTCATCCGGTCGCCGAGGCCCACCAGCTTGAGCGCGGTCGCGGCGTGTTCGCCGCGGGCGGCCTTCTTCAAATTGGTGAGTTTCAGCGGCAGCTCCACGTTCTCCATCGCAGTCAGCACCGGGATGAGGTTGAACTGCTGGAAGATGAACCCGACGTGCTCGTTGCGCCAGTGCGCGATCTGCCGTTCGTTCAGTTCACGCAGGTTGTGGCCGAGGACGCGGATCTCTCCTCCGGTCGGACGGTCCATGGCGGCGATGAGGTGCAGCAGCGTGGATTTTCCCGAGCCGGAAGGGCCCATGAGAGCGACGAACTCGCCCTTGTGGATCTCCAGGCTCACTTCTTTGAGGGCCACCACGTGAAATTCGTCGCGCACGAACTCCTTGGTCAGGCTGCGTGTTTCGATGACGGTTTCGCTCATAGGTTTATACCTTCTGGCGCACTTTGTCGCCGTCTTTCAATCCGGCCGGAGGATCGACGATCAGGTCCTCTCCGCCGATCAGGCCGCTTTGAATCTCTATTCCCTGGCTGCTGCTCATGCCCGGCTTGACCGCGCGCCGCACAGCTTTGCCGTCGAGATACACGAAGACCGCGCCGTCGCGCAACGCCGAGGTAGGAACCAGGATCACCGGCTTGGCGGGCGCAGCGGACGTTTCCGGCTTTTCATCGGAGACGAACGCCACGCTGGCGTTCATCTCCGGACGCAGAAAATCGTCCGGCTTGACGACCTTCACCTTGATCTGCACGGTGGCCTTCTGCCGGTTGGCCTCGGGAGAAATCTCCTTGATGAAGCCGTCGTACTTACGGTCCGGGAAGGCATCGGTGGTGATGATGCCGTGCTGGCCGGCGTGCAATTTGGCGAAATCATTCTGGCTGATATCGAGCTCCACTTCGAGATCGTTCAGATCGGCGAGGGAGACCACGTATCCCTTGGCGCCGCGATCGCCCACGAAGCTGGTGGTGACGAATTCGCCCTTTTCGACGGCGCGCTCGAGAATCGTGCCGCTGACGGGGGCTCGAATCACGGTATTGTTGAGAGCTGTTTCCGCATAGGCCACCGCGCCTTTGGCCTGCTCCAACTGCCCGCGCAGCGCGTCGATCTCTTCCTTCCGGGGCCCGAGTTTCACCAGTTCATAGGTCTTCTGGAGCGCGTTCAGTTTGTGCACGGCGGAATCGTAGCGGGCCTGGGCGTCATCGAGCGACTGCTGGGGCGCAACGCCTTCGCGGACCAGTCCCTTGGTGCGGTCGAGCGTCACCCGGCGTTTTCCAGGTCGGCCTTGCCCACGTCCACGTTCGCCATTGCCTGCGCGATCTCTTCGGGGCGCGAGCCGTGCAGGGCCTCATCGAGGCGCGCCTGCAGCATGGCCATCTGCCCGTTGGCCTGCTGGAGCTGGGCCTGGTATTCATCGTCTTCCAGGCGGACCATGATCTGGCCCTCCCGCACGCGGTCGCCCTTGTCCACGCCGATCCATTTCACTTTGCCCACCACCTTGGCGGCAACCTCGATCTTGTGGGCGGCTACGATATAGCCGGTCGCGTTGAGCACCACCCCCTGCGGAGCGCTGGCCGCGCTGATGGCCGCGACGCGCTCGGTGCGGACCTCCGGTGCGGCGTTCAGCCTGGCGGAGGTAAAGCGCCACGCACCCAGCAGCAGGAATAGGGCTACCCCGGCGAGAATCCAGCGCACCGCCCATTTGGAGGGCTCCGCGGAGCGGCGGCTCGACCGGTCGATTTGCAGATTCTTCAATTCCGCGTCCATGTTGGTTCCCTCATTAGACTTCCCGCAGCGCCGTCAGGATCTCTTTTCTGGATGCGTTGCGCGCCGGGAACACGCCCCCGATGCTCCCCGAGCACGACCGCGAAGAGAATGCCGCCCAGCATGATTTGCGGCGAGACGTGAAAATTGAAAGCCGTCTCCGCGAAGTTGGCGTTGCCGATCCCGGTGGTGACGCCGTTGAGCGGCAACACGAGCAGGCACCCCAGGATGCCGCCCAGCGCGGAGAGCAGCACCGATTCCACAAAGAAGCTGAGCAGAATGCTCAGGCGCGAAAACCCGAGCACCCGCAGGGTTCCGATCTCGCGGGCGCGGCGCGCCACGGCTGCGTACATCGTGTTCATGGCCGCGAAACTGCTGCCGACCGCCATGATGATGGAGACGAAGATCCCGATAAATTCTATCGGAGCGGCCGAAGTGGTTTGTGCGTCATAATACTCCTGCTCGGACTGCGCCGTCATGGTGAGGCGCTGATCGTTATTAATGTCGTTGACGAGCGCTTTGGCGGCGACCGGGTCGGTGGCCTCGACCAGCGCCGAGCTGAGCACTTCGAGGCGCTGCAGGTCGGACGCCACCTGGTTGAGATCGCCCCAGATCTCGCTGCCCTGGGCGCCGCGGCCGGCGTCGATCACGCCGACGACCTCCCAGTCGCCGCGCCCGAAGCGGATCTTCTTGCCGATGCCCGCCTCCGGATACCGGTCGGCTACCGGCTTCCCGACGACCACCTCGCGGCGGCCGTCCTGGAACCAGCGCCCGGCCGTGAGGTGAACACCCCGCCGCATTTCGATGCCGGCCGGTTGCAGCCCGCGTACCGTGACGTTGATGCCTTCCTGCCCGTCGCCCGAGGCAAGATTGATGACCGTCACAACTTCGAGCGAGGCCAGGGGCTGTCCGTCTTTTCCTCGCGCGATCCCCGGCTTGAACTTGAGGTCCTGGAAGTTGCTGCGCAGAAAGTTGCTGACGATTTCCGAAGTGGAGCCTTTGCGAAGCACCAGGACGTGCAGCGGGTCGCCCGTAGTGGCGAGCGTGGTGCGCAGGCCGTTCACCAGCGCCAGAATCGCCAGCAGGACCGCCACGGTGAGAGCGATGCCCAGGGCCGTCATGATGGTGGTGGTCTTGCGGACCACCATGTTCCGCAGGTTATAAGCGATTGGGATGGCCATGATTAATCGGTGCTCCTCAGCGCCTGCACGATGGGAGTGCGGGACGCGGCCAAAGCCGGGACCAGCGAGCTCAATAGCCCGATCGAAGCCGCGGTCAGGATGCAGGCGGCGGCCACCGCCGGCTGGAACGGCGGAATCACCGGCAGAAATCCGCCGGCCGGGCTCTTTTGTACCCCGCTGACAAGGACGGTGGAAAGCAGAAATCCGATGACGCCGCCGGCGAGCGAGATGGCGCAAGCCTCGCTCAGGATGAGACCCAGGATGGTGCCTGGAGTGAAGCCCAGCGTCTTGAGCACTCCCACCTCGCGTACCCGCTCGCGAACCGACATCGCCATGGTGTTGGCGGAAACCAGCAGGACCGTGAACATCACCGCCGCCGAAATCGCGATCAGGAACATCTTCACGTTGCCCAGGAAGGCGACGAACCCCAGCAGGTAGGCCTGCTCCGATTCGGTCTTGGTTTGCGCCGTGGCATTGTGGAACTCGCTGTCGACCGTTTCGGCGATGCGGGTGGCGCTGGCAGGGCTATCGATCAACGTGACAAACGTCCCGACCGAGCCGCGCCGGCGTTCGGGTAGTGTCTGCTCCAGGTACTCACGGCTGAAGAACATGGCCTCGCTGTTGCCGGGAGCGTCGAAGATGCCGCGGATAGTGAACTCGTAGTCGCCGGGATAGATATCGCCCACCAGGTGGATGTGATCGCCCACGTGGAAGTTGAACTTGTTGGCGAGGTCGCGCCCCACCACGCAGCCGGTGCGGTCGCGCTCGAACGCTTTGCGCTGGTCTTCGGGAATCCGGTATTCGGAGTAGACCCGGAACAGCCTTTCGGGCTCCACCGTAAAGCGCGCGAAAAAGTTCTTGGGGTCGCGGGCATCCTTGTAGGTGCCGCCGAACCAGCCCTCGGTCATGACCTCCCGGACGCCCGGGATGTGTTCGATCCGCGGGCGGTAGGCTTCGGGGAGCGGGACGGTTAGCGAGATCTTATTTCGGGTGACCAGCCGGAGCGCCTGTTCCGGAGTGGGATCGCTCAGGTAAAGCGCGTGGTACATCGCGATCATCACGCCCAGCAGGCACATCGAGACGCCGACGCTCAAGATGGTCAGGACCGTCCGGCGGCGATTGCGCCAGCAATTCTTCAGGACCAGCGGAAGATAGCGGAGCATAGACTGAGTTTACGCTTGCCGCTCGGTCAGTGTTCAACCGCGGACCGACGAACGCCCCCATTTTACCGGCGAATCCGGACGGTCAGCCGACGAAGGATCTGAGGTTACAGAGGTATTACTGGGCGAGTTGCCTGAGCACGTAGGGCAGGATGCCGCCGTTCCGGTAGTATTCCACTTCCTGCGGGGTGTCCACCCGAACGTCCGCCGTGAATGTTTTCTCGGTGCCGTCGTCACTGACGGCCCGCACGGTCGCGGTTCGAGGGCCGCCGCCCAGCGCGGCCTTGACACCTTCGATGTGGAACGTCTCCCTGCCGGTGAGCTTCAGCGACGCGGCATTCTGGCCCGCCTGGAACTGCAGCGGCAATACTCCCATGCCGACCAGGTTGGTGCGGTGAATGCGCTCGAAGCTTTCGGCAATCACGGCGCGTACGCCGAGCAGCAGGACGCCCTTGGCCGCCCAGTCGCGCGAGGAGCCGGAGCCGTATTCCTTGCCGGCCACGATAACCAGAGGTATGTCTTCCCGCTGGTACAACATCGCCGCATCATAGATGCTCATCTGCGCGCCATCGGGAAGGTGTACGGTCCAGCCGCCCTCTGTGCCCGGGGCAAGCTGGTTCCGCAGTCGGATATTGGCGAGGGTGCCGCGGACCATCACTTCGTGATTGCCGCGGCGCGCGCCGTAAGAATTGAAATCCTTGGGGGCGACACCCTGGGCAATCAGATACTTCCCGGCAGGCGAATCCTTGGGGATGGATCCGGCGGGCGAGATGTGGTCGGTCGTGACGGAATCGCCGAGCAGCGCCAGCACGCGCATACCGGCGAAGTCGTGTACGGAGGTCTCCGGATCCACCATCTGCTCGAAGTATGGCGGCTTCTTGATGTAAGTCGACGTCTCGTCCCATTGAAACGTGACGCCGCCCGGGACCGGCATGGTCTGCCAGTTCTGGTCGCCGTCGAAGGCGTGGGCGTATTCATGTTCGAACATGCCCTGGTTGATGGCGGCCCGAACCGTGTTCTGCACCTCTTCGTTGGTAGGCCAGATGTCGCGCAGGTAGACCGGGTTGCCGGCCGTGTCCTGGCCGAGCGGATCGTTGGCGATGTCGACATCCATGGTGCCGGCCAGCGCGTAGGCCACGACCAGCGGAGGCGAGGCGAGATAGTTGGCCTTCACCTGCGGGTTGATGCGGCCCTCGAAGTTGCGGTTGCCGCTGAGGACCGCGGCGACCACCAGGTTTTCCTTCTGCACCGCCTGGGCGACCGGTTCGGGCAGCGGGCCGCTGTTGCCGATGCAGGTGGTGCAGCCGAAGCCCACGAGATGGAATTTAAGCTGCTCGAGATACGGAAGCAGGCCCGCTTCGCGGTAGTAATCGATCACCACTTTCGAGCCGGGCGCGAGGCTGGTCTTCACCCACGGCTTCACCTTGAGGCCGCGCTCGACCGCCTTCTTGGCAACCAGGCCGGCAGCCAGCATGACCGAGGGATTGGAGGTGTTCGTGCAGCTGGTGATGGCGGCGATCACCACGGCTCCGTCGCTGATCGTGGCGGAATCGCCATTCGCTTGAATGGTGGCGTGCTTTTCGGGGCCGGGGAAAGCGTCGTGAAAATTCTTGCGAGCCGCCGGCAGATCCACGCGATCCTGCGGCCGCTTCGGGCCCGCCATGGAAGGCGTCACCGCGGCGAGGTCGAGTTCCAGCGACTCGGCGTAGAGCGGGTCTTGTGTGGCATCGGTACGGAAGAGGCCTTGCTCCTTGGTGTAAGCTTCGACCAATGCCACGACGTCTGGAGGGCGGTTGGTGAACTTGAGATATCCGAGCGTCTCCTGATCCACAGGGAAAAAGCCCATGGTGGCGCCGTATTCCGGTGCCATGTTAGCGACCGTGGCGCGGTCCGCCAGGCTCAGGGCGCTGAGCCCCGTCCCATAAAACTCCACGAACTTGCCCACCACGCCCTTCTTGCGGAGGATCTGGGTAATCGTGAGCACGAGGTCGGTGGCCGTGCAACCTTCCTTCAGCCGGCCGTGCAGCTTGAACCCGACCACGGGCGGCAGCAGCATGGAAATCGGCTGGCCCAGCATGCAAGCCTCGGCCTCGATACCGCCCACGCCCCACCCGAGGACGCCTAAGCCGTTGACCATGGTGGTGTGCGAATCGGTCCCCACGACCGAATCTGGATAGACCATCTGTC
Organism: Bryobacterales bacterium; assembly: GCA_963778675.1. Classification (GTDB taxonomy): domain Bacteria; phylum Acidobacteriota; class Terriglobia; order Bryobacterales; family Bryobacteraceae; genus CAWCDJ01. The sequence goes on along the minus strand of CAVZVI010000008.1, from coordinate 335,458 downwards.
CGGCGCGAAAAACCACCGACGCCAGGTATTCCAGGTTGACCTGGTGAACGATACCGGTGTCGGGCGGCACCACGCGAAAATTGCGGAACGCGGTCTGGCCCCAGCGGAGCAGCATGTAGCGCTCGCGGTTGCGCTGGAATTCGAGAAGAGCGTTGACGTTGAACGCGTCGTTGGTACCGAAGGTGTCGACCTGCACGGAGTGGTCGATCACGAGATCGGCCGGCATCAGCGGATTGGCGCGGCCGGCGTCGGCGCCCATTTCGACCAGCGCGTCACGCATGGCGGCCAGATCCACGACACAAGGGACCCCGGTGAAGTCCTGCAGCAGCACGCGTGCGGGCATGAAGCTGATCTCTTTGCCGTTGGGTCCGGCGACCCCCCGCGCGACATAGTCGATGTCAGCAGCGGAAACGCGGCGCCCGTCTTCGGAGCGGAGCAGGTTTTCGAGCAGGATTCGGGTGGAGACGGGCAGGCGACCGATATGGCCCACACCCTTCTCCTCGAGAGTAGCGAGACGGAAATAGTCGAACTCCGTGTTACCGACGCGCAGCTTCGCCGCCGCGCCAAAGCTATCGTTAGACATCAGTTCAATTATAGTGGCGAGACTCGGGCAGAAGCTAAAGATTCCCCCTCTCCTGTCCGATCTTGTGGCTGTGGCGTCCTCAGTTCCAGTGACAGCATATACAAAAGGCTCGTCGGAGATACTCGCGGGTCTGGTGCGCGACCTGGAACTGGACCCGCCCGAATATCGCAAACAGATCCGGCAGTTACTGAACGAAAATCCGCAGGCCTTTGTGTCCGCCGCGATCGAAGTAATGAAGAACCAACTGGATACGCGCGGCGCTCAAGTCGTGGCGGGCTTGCTCGTATCAAGCGGGCTGATTCTTCCCGCCCTGTGCGAACCTTCCCTCACCCACGAGCAGGCTCTGGCCATGGCTCGCGTGGCCATGCGCGCGGATTCCACCAAGGAAGTGGTTCTCGGCCGGGCGTCCGCCGATCGGGTGGCCTCCTCGCGCGTGATCCGAGTCCTCGAAGGGAAATCGGGCGAGAAGGACCACCTTTCGCTACTCCTCCGCCTGCTGAGGCAGCCCAACCCCTACCTGCGATCAAAGGCGGTTCTGATGATCGCGCGCGGCACCCGGAACGTGAACTGGGTCCGGAAGACACTGGCAGATGCCGATCCGCGAATCCGGGCCAACGCGGTAGAAGCGATTTGGGGATTAGATACACCCGAAGCACGCGAGTTGCTGGGTTCGCTGCGGGGCGATCCGAATAACCGGGTGGCGGGCAATGCCCTGCTCGGGCTTTACCGGCTGGGTGACGCCTCCATAATTCCGGAGATCGTTCATATGGCTGAGCACGAGACACCCGCATTCCGCTCGACGGCTTCGTGGGTGATGGGGGCGGCCGGCCATCCCCGGTTCGCCGGGGAGCTTTCCCGGATGCTCAAGGACCCGCACCCGGTTCCGAGGAAGGCCGCCCTTGTCGCGCTGGGCCGACTTCGTCATGCGGTGAAGCAAGCGCAGGCTCTGCCGGTCCGGCGGCTGGCCGCCCACTTTCTGAGCGGCCGGAGCAACCCGGAGCAGCGCCGCGTGGCTTTGGCGGTTGCGGTTCGCGCCGGCGCGGAATCGTCCCCGGTGCTTCCCACTGAAATCGTACTGAGCGAGGACGACCGGGCAGTCCATCATTACCAGGTCGAACGGCCCGCCGGCGCGGAAGCGGCGTCGGTCGTCTTCTTGCTGCCCAATTCCGAATCGGGGGCCCCTTCCTCCTGGAGCCGCTATGCACTTGCCTGTCTTGCCCTGAAGCGCCCGGCGGACGCCTGGTCATGCCTGCCGTACTCGTCCGGGATTCTCCAATCCGGAGAGGTGGCCGCCGAGGAAGGCGCGCCGCGGTTTGCGGCCGAAGAGGCGGCCATCCGGGAAGATTTCGGCAAACTGCCGCTGGCGCCGGCGCGCACCGACATATGGCACGCCATCTGGCGGTCGGTCAAGCCGGACGTAGAAAGAAGCGGCTCGAGGCGGCATCTGATCATCTGCAATGACTCGCCGTCGGATCGCGCGCCCGGAGTAGAGCTGATTGCGAACGTAATGGCGTCCGGCAGCCTGGTGCAGGTGGTGTCTTCGGTGGGCAATCCGGCGCTCGAGGGCCTCTGCCGCCGTGTGAGCGGCCTCTTTCTTCTCGGCCGGACGCCGGCGGCACTGGCCGCATTGGTGGAACAGGCATACCTCAACTTACAGGTCCACTACGAGATCACCTACCAGCCTGCCGTAGAGCGGGCAAAGACCTTGAAGATCGTCCTGTGCCATCCTTCGGGCTGGGGCGAGGCGAGCATTTCCATCCCGCCGCCGGAGACGGACAGGTCACCCGGGATCAGCGGCTCGAATCCCAATCTACCGCCAGCCGGATGAGGGTTCGGACGGGAACGCCGGAGGGGCCCTTGGCGAGATGCGGCTTCTCGTCGTCCAGCCAGGCGGTGCCGGCGATATCGAGGTGCACCCACGGAGTTTCTTCGGCAAACTCCTTGAGGAACATGGCCGCGGTGACGGCGCCGCCCCACCGGCCGCCCACATTGGCGACATCGGCGAAAGCGCTCTTCAGGTAATCTCTGTAGTCGGGCTCGAGCGGCATCGTCCACATGCGCTCCCCTTCGAGTTTGGAAGCGGCGAGGACGCGGTCGCGCATGGCGTCGTTGTTGGCGAACAGCCCGACGTTGAGATGTCCCAGCGCCACTACGATGGCGCCCGTCAGGGTGGCGGCATCCACCAGGTGGGTGCAGCCCTGCCGGCGCGCGTACACCAGGGCGTCAGCCAGGATCAGCCGGCCCTCGGCATCGGTGTTGATCACTTCGATGGTCTTTCCGGAGAGCGCGGTCACGATGTCGCCCGGCCGCTGCGCGCGGCTCCCGGGCATGTTTTCCACGCAGGGGATGAAGGCGGTGACCGGGATCGCCGGACCGATCTGGGCAATGGCCTGCATCGCGCCGATCATGGCGGCGCCGCCCGCCATGTCGTATTTCATCTTCTCCATCCCGTCCGCCGGCTTGATCGAAATGCCGCCGGTATCGAACGTGACGCCCTTGCCCACCAGTCCCAGGTGGGGGCCGCCGCTGGGGACCTGTGGCGGGCGATATTTGATCACGATCAACACCGGTGGCTCGGCGCTCCCCTGCGCCACGCCGAGCAGCGCGCCCATCCCCAGTTGCTCCATTTGGACCCGGTCCAGGACTTCGCACTCCAGGTGGAACTCGGAAGCCATGCGGCGGGCGGCGTCGGCCATAGCCGTGGGGGTGAGCCGGTTGGCCGGTTCGTTCACCAGCGTGCGGGCGAAGTTCTGTGCCTCGGCCATGATGCGCCCGTGCTCGACAGCCCGGCCGAGATCGGCGCCGGCCGGTGGAACAATAGCGGCGGCCGCAATCGACTTCTTGTCGTTGCCGGTCCGGTAGCGGTCCGGCTCGAAATTGGCGAGGATCGCGCCTTCGACAGCCGCAGAGGCATATTCGGGACCGGAATATTCCGGATCGAGGACAATCGCCACCCGTTTAACCGACTTTGCCTTCAAGTGGCGGACAGCGGCCCCGACGAGTTTGCGCCACCCCGGGGCGCCGAACTCTCCGGGCTTGCCGGCGCCGGCGAGCAGAACGCGGCTCGCAGCGATACCCGTAGGGTGGTGGAGCAAGGTCAATTCGAGCATCTTGCCCGACACCTCGCCGGATTCCCAGAGCTCGGCGGCGCCGAACCGCTCCTCCTTGCGCCCCTCGAACACGGGGACGATCAGGGCGTCGGCTGGGACCTGCTCGAGGGGTTTGCCTTCGATCGTGATCTGCATCATTCCGATTTTGACGGAGGGCACAACCGGGAGCAAATGAAAATGGTTCAACCTGCCGAATTCCATTTTTGGAATATTCCTCGCACACTGTGGCGGTAACGGCCCAGGAGTCCTATGTCATTGTTTTTACAAGCGACTGATACGAAGGATGTGGTACACTGCAGCTTGAGACCCCTGGGTACAGATTTTCCAAAACCTGTAACGGCGTAGCTGCCGAAAGCGTCCAATCTGCTGTAGACAGCGGTTCTCCCTGGAGAGCTGGTGGATCAAAATGGCTGACCTGTCGCAACCCAACAATCCGTTTTTAAACGCCGACGATCATCTGTCGCGACTCCTGGTGGCGGAAGTAGAGGAGCCCTGGTACCGCTCCTTCGTCCGCAACGTCAAGGAAACCATCAACCCGCCCAAGCTGCCGCCGCTGGAAGTGACTTCCAAGCCTGTGGCGGTAAAGGACATTTGGGGTCTGTACGGGCGTCAGAAGAAGTCGTTCATGATGTCGACCGGGTTTCAGGTCGGTGTCGTTGCCCTGCTGTTTACTGTGTTCTCGACCAAAGTCGTCCAGGAACAAGTGAAGCAAATGACCACGCTGATCATGCCGGTCGACGTGGATCCGTTCATGCCGAAGGCGGCGCCGAAGAAGCAGACCATGGGCGGCGGTGGTGGCGGTGGCGACCGTTCCCCGTTGCCAGCCAGCAAAGGGCGGCTCCCGAAGGTTTCCCTGCGACAGTTCACGCCTCCCATGGCGGTGGTCAATAATCCGAATCCCAAGCTCACCATGGAGCCCAGCATCATCGCTCCCCCGGACATCAACCTGCCCCAGGTGAACATGGCCCAGTACGGAGATCCCCTGGCGAAGATCGGTCCTCCCTCGAACGGGCCGGGGTCCGGCGGCGGTATCGGATCCGGCTCAGGCGGCGGCGTAGGTCCCGGCAAGGGCGGCGGTTACGGACCTGGCGAAGGCGGCGGAGCGGGCGGCGGCGTCTTCCGCGTGGGCGGCGGCGTGACGGCCCCGGCCCTGCTTTACAAGGTAGAGCCGGAGTACTCCGAAGAAGCCCGTAAGGCCAAATATCAGGGAACGGTTCTCCTTTACATCGAAGTGGATCCCAGCGGTCACGCCACCAACATCCGCGTGGCTCGCAGCCTGGGCCTCGGGTTGGACGAGAAGGCCATCGAAGCCGTGAGGAAGTGGAAGTTCAAACCGGGCTATAAGGATGGCAAGCCGGTTACGGTCGCAGCGACCATCGAAGTGAATTTCCGGCTGCTCTGAAGAACGAATCGTTTTACCGAAGAACGAGGCGACCTTTCGCGAGGTCGCCTTTTTTGCGTTCAGGCGGCGTAGAGGGCGCGGCATTCCGCACAAGGGCAGATGCGCCGGAAATGTTCGTAAGAGTAAATACCGGAGCTATGGCCGTCGCTCCAGTTAATCCGGATCGCATAGTTGCCGATCGGCTCCACCCCCAACATCTTCAGTGCGGGTTTGAACATGGGAAACTGGCTGCCGGCCTCCGGCTGGCGCGGCGGCGTACCGTGCGCGCCGGTACAGGAGGCGCACGGGCATTTATCGCGCAGATACGTTATGCCGTACTCGCTGTGGTGGCCATCCTTCCAATCGATCTTGATCCCGCTCGACTTGGAGATGGCAATATGTTCCGGATCGTTCGAAAAAGGCATCTTCAGTTGTACTGGCGCTCCACGTCGCGCACGCCCGAGATCCGCCGCATGGCGGAAACCAGCTTCTCCAGCTGCTTCTTGTCCCGCACATCCACGGTCATTTCCACGACGCCGCCGTCGTGGTCGAGCTCGGTCTTGGCCTCCAGGCTGCGAATATTCGTATTCTCACTGGAGAGCACCGAGGTGAGCTGGTTGAGCATGCCGGGACGGTCGTCGGTGTGGATCACGATACGGACGGGGAATGCGTCTTCTGCGGCACGCGCCCACTCGACTTCGATCTTACGTTCCACGTCGTACATCAGGCTCTGCACGTTGGGGCACATCTTGGAATGCACGGCCACGCCCTTGCCGCGCGTGACGTAGCCCACAATGGATTCGCCGCGGATGGGATTGCAGCACTTGGCGCGGTAAACCAGCAGGTCGTCGATACCGCGCACCTTGATAATCGCGTCGCCGTCACGAGGCTTGCCGGGTGCGCCGGAGGGCGCCGGCGCCTCCGGAGCCTGGCGGCTTTCCGGCGTCTCATCCTTCACCTGGCCGGGCGCGACTTTGCTGAGCACCTGGCGGGCGGAGAACTTCCCGTAGCCGAGCGCGGCGTAGAGGTCCTCCATCTTGCTGTAGCCGTACTCCGACGCCACCTTTTCGAGATCCGCCTTGGTCACCTTCCCGAGTTGCACGCCGAGGCGGCGGGCTTCCTTCTCGAGGTACTTCTGGCCGATTTCGATGGCCTTGGTGCGCTCGCTGGTGTTGATGACGTGCTTGATCTTGTTGCGGGCGCGCGAGGTCTTGACGAAGGCCAGCCAGTCCTTGCTCGGTTCGTGCCCGGGCTGGGTCATGATCTCGACGATGTCGCCGTTGCGCAGCGAAGAGCGCAGCGGCACGATGCGGCCGTTGACTTTCGCGCCGACGCAGGTATGGCCGACATCCGAGTGGATGGCGTAGGCAAAGTCGATCGGGGTGGCGTCGCGCGGCAGCACGATGACCTTGCCGCGCGGCGTGAAGGTGTAGACCTCTTCCGGGTACAGGTCCACCTTGAGGGTGGACATGAACTCCGCGGGATCCTGCACGTCGCGCTGCCATTCGACGAGATGGCGCAGCCAGGCGATGCGCTGGTCGTCGGCGGCCGGACCCTTGCGCCCCTCCTTATACTTCCAGTGGGCGGCGATGCCTTCCTCGGCGATGCGGTGCATCTCCTCGGTGCGGATCTGGACCTCGAAGGTCTGGCCGTGCGGGCCGACGACCGAAGTGTGCAGCGACTGGTATAAGTTGGGCCGGGGAATCGCGATAAAGTCCTTGATGCGGCCGGGAATCGGGCGCCACCGGTTGTGGATCACGCCCAGGGCCGCATAGCAGTTCTTGACCGAGTCGGTGATGATGCGAAGCGCCATCAGGTCGTAGACCTGGTCCACCGTGATCTTCTGCCGGCGCAGCTTTTGAAAGACCGAATAGGGCCGCTTGACACGTCCGTCGATGCGCGCCGGGATGCCGTCGCGGCGAAGCTCCGATCTCGACCGTCTGGCGTATCTCGTTCAGGAACTCCTCGTTGGAGTGGCGGCGCGATTCGATGGCGCCCAGGATCTCTTCGTATGCTTCCGGCTCGAGGTGCTGGAACGCGAGGTCCTCGAGCTCGCCGCGGACCTTGCCCATGCCCAGGCGGTGCGCGATGGGAGCGTAGATTTCAATCGTCTCCCGCGCAATGCGTTCGCGGCGGTCGCTATCGAGGTACCCGAGAGTCCGCATGTTGTGCATGCGGTCGGCCAGCTTCACCATGATGACGCGGATGTCCTCGACCATGGCGAGCAGCATCTTGCGGAAGCTCTCCGCCTGGCGGTCCTCGGCGGAGAAGAAGTCCAGCTTACTCAGCTTGGTCAGGCCGTCGACGCAGCGCGCGACTTCCTCGCCGAACTCCTTGCGAACCTGTTCGACGGTGACGCTGGTGTCCTCGACGACGTCGTGAAGCAGCCCGGTGACCATGGAGACCGTGTCCATCCGCATGTCCGCCAGGATATGGGCGACCATGACGGGATGCACCATGTAGGGCTCGCCGGAATCGCGCGTCTGTCCTTCGTGGCACTGCCTGGCGAAGCGGAATGCCTTCTCGAGCAGTGTCAGGTCGTCTTTGGGGCGGTATTCGCGAATCTTTGCTTCGAGTTCGCGGTATAACTGCTCCGCCGGGTCGGAGAGATGTTCTTGGGGTACGGATTCAGAAACGCTGGGGGACTCGGATGCCACGCTAATTCGATTGTAGCAGGGGGCAGCGCCGAGCAGGCAGGCCGCCAATCACGGCAGCCTGCCTTATGGGAACTATTTCGGAGTGTCGGCGACGATACCGCCGGCGCCCTGGGATGCCTTCTTTTCAGCCTTGGCCTTCTTGGTGGCCAGTGCCTTCTGCACCCAGTCGTCGGCGATCTTTGACCTGCTGCTCGTATTCCTGCTTGTTGTCCATCAGATCGGCGCGTTCGCGGATGAGAAGGTTCTCGTACGCCATGGCGTCGTCGTACTCTGGGTCGATCTGGAGGGCCTTATCGAGGGACTGCAGACCGTAGTCGATAACCGGACCGTACTTGGCTTTCAGCTCGTCCTTCACCTTCTTGTCCTTGATCGGGCCGGGATCTTCCTGCTTCATCCCCAGGTTGGCCCGCGCCGTGCCGTAGGCGGGGTACCACTTCGACCAGGCGATGAAGCCCAGGCTGTAGAAGGCGTCCTTGTTACTCGGATCGATGGCGGTCAGCTTCTCGTACCATTTCTGGGCATCGTCCCACTTCTTCTGGTTGAGATAGAGGGAAGCGATGGAGGCAATGGCCACCTTATCGTTCGGATTCTGTTCGAGAACCTTCATGAACTGGTCATGAGCGGCTTGCGCCATCTGGTTGTTCTCGGGCGAATCCGCGCCCGGAATGTACTGCTGCATGTAAGCAGTGGCCAGGTAGAGACGCGCGGTCGGGAAGTTCGGGTCGTACTCCACGGCCTTCTTGAAGCTCTCGACGGCATCCGGATACTGTGCCGACTTGAACGCCTGCACACCTTTGTTCAGCTCGTTGCGCGCCTTGAGCTGCGTGCAGCCCGCTGCCAGGAGCGCCGCCCCGGCCACGGAGAGGATGAGGATGGATTTTCGCATAGCTATTGTCCGGCCTCCACTTTCGCGGTCATCAGCCCGACCTTGTCTATCCCCGCACCATGGGCGATATCAATAGCCTTCGCCACCCACTCGAACTCGATAGAAGGATCGCCCTTCACGAACACCACCCGCTCGGCGCGGGTCTTGAAGATCTGCTCCAGACGTTCGCCCAACTGGTCCTCGGCGATAGGATCGCTGTTGATCGCGTACTTGTGATCCTTGTCGATAACGATGACAACGGTGCGCTGGTCCGACTGGTTCGGCGGCTGATTAGGCGGAGGCGGTTGGGGTACGAGGGCCTCGAGCCCTTTCGGCGTCAAAGGTGTGATCACCATGAAGATGATGATCAGCACCAGCAGGACGTCGATCATCGGCGTCATGTTGATATCAGCTTTCGGACCGCCACCGGGTCCGCCGACTGCCATTCCCATAAAATTGCTCCTTTATCAAACCTATTGGCCGGCGGCGGGAGCCGCCACGCTTGCGGGCTTGTTCTTGTCCTGAACCTGCTCGGTGAGAAGGCCGAGGCTGTCCACTCCCGCGGCGCGCAAATTATCGACGACGTCCACGACCTTTTCGTATCGCGCACGTGCGTCAGCCTTCACAAACACCTCTTTATCCACGCGGCTGCTCAGAAGATCCTTTACCTTGTTGGGCAGGTCCTCGGGAGGCATTTGCGTCGTATTGAGGTAGGTCTTTCCATCTCGCGTAATCGCGCAGACGATCGCGTCGCTCTTATCGGCCGCCTGCATGGGGATCGGATTTCTGGTTTTCGCCAGATCGACGCTAACGCCCTTCGACAACATGGGGGTGATGACCATGAAGATGATGAGCAGCACGAGCATCACGTCGACCATGGGGGTGACGTTGATGTCGGCGACGGGCGGGGGAGCTTTATGCTTCCCGATTTCTTCCTTTTTCTTCGCCATCGTGTTCTCCACGGAACTCGGGAGGAGCGGGGAGCCCGGTCAGGCTCCCCGTTTTTCAACTCGCCGGATCCATTAGTCTACCGCGCCCTCAAGGCCGCGGCTCAGCAATACCACACTACTTGCGGGCGCCGGCGCCGCGCTGCGACCGCTTCAGGAAGTAGTCGATCAGCTCGGAGCTCGAGTTGCCCATTTCCACGTCGAACGCTTCGATCTTGTTGGTGAAGTAGTTGAACATCCAGACCGCGGGAATGGCCACGAAGAGTCCGATGGCCGTGGTCACGAGGGCTTCGGAAATACCGCCGGCGACTGCGCCGAGACCGGTGGATTTCTCGGTCGAAATTCCCTTGAACGCGTTGATGATGCCGACAACCGTTCCGAACAGACCGACGAACGGAGCCGTGGAGCCGATGGTGGCGAGACCGCTGACGCCGCGCTTCAGTTCGGCGTGCACGATGGCTTCGGCACGCTCGAGAGCGCGCTTGGAAGCTTCGATCTCTTCACCCGGAATCTCGGAGCTGATCTGGTGCGCCTGAAACTCCTGCAGACCGGCGACGACAACCTTCGCCAGGTGGCTCTTCTTGTAGCGGTCGGCTATCTTGACGGCTTCATCGAGCTTGCCTTCGCGCAGAGCCCCGGCAACCGCCGGTGCGAACGCGCGCGACTGCTTGCGGGCGGCGTTGTAGGCCATGACTCTGTCGATCATGACGCCGATGGAATAGGCCGACATGATGAACAAGAGGATCACGACCATCTTTGCGAGAAGACCCATCTGGGCCCAGAGGTGGACGGGGTCCCAACCTACGCTGCCTGTCCTGGAGCAGATAAAGGGACCATACGTGCAATTGCAAAAGCATTTTCGTTTCTCTCTCCTGCGAGTTGAATTGTTACTGCTGTTCTTCCAACGTTCCCAAGGGACTTTCGGTTACTGGCTCAACGTGAAGTTCACGTCGATCTGAGTGACCACCTCGACCGGCTCTCCATTGAGGAGGGTCGGCTGGTAGACCCACTGTTTCACCGCTTCGAGAGCGGCCGGGACCAGCAGCGGGTGGCCGCTGATCACTTCGAGCTGCTGAATCGTGCCGTCCTTCGAAATCACGGCGCTGAGCTTCACTACGCCCGAGATACGCGCCTGCTTGGCGAGCGGCGGGTAGACCGGACGCGGCTGCCGGATCAGCTTTGCCTGCTGGACATTGCCGCCGACGCGAATCCGCTGCGGCGGTGGGGGCGCCTTCTTCTCGGGCGGAGGCGGAGGCGGAGGAGCCGCCGACGGAACCGCACCGATGATGCCGCCGAGCACGCCGCCGGCAGCACCGCCGGCCACGCCACCGGGCACGCCGCCGACGACACCGGCAACGCCGGAAGTCGGAGGCGGAAGCTCTTCTTCCTTAATAACCGCCACTTCCTTCGGGACCACCTTCGGCGCCATCAGTTTGCCGGCGTCGAACTGCCGCGGGATCACTTTCACAACCTTGACGGGTGGAGCGGCCGCGGGCGGGGGAGGCGGAGGAGGGGGAGGCGGCGGAGCCACGAGAAAACTGGTCAACTGAGCGGTCGGAAGCACGTCGAAGTAGATCATCGGGATGATGATCGCGACCACGATCAGCACGATCTGGGCGATGAAGGCTACCAGAACCGTCCAGGTCTTCTTTGTCTTGCCGCCGCCTACGAATGTCTGCTCAAACATAAGAAGCTTCCTTTCCTTGTCAACCGCGACGCCCATGCCCAGCGGCGCCGCGGGCCCTTCTACTTAACCGCCTTCGTCGGACGGTTCCGAACCGAATCGGTACGCGGAGCCGGTGCGGCCGCCGGAGCGGTCCGCCGCCTGCGCTGATCAGTGTAATTATGCCAGAACAGAACGATAGGGCTGGCAATGAACACCGACGAGTACGTGCCGACAATAATTCCACAAAGCAACGCAAAAGAGAAGCCGTGCAATACAGGGCCGCCAAAGATAAACAATGCGATTACCGTCAGGAACGTGAGGCCGGAGGTCATAACCGTACGGCTCAGGGTCTGGTTCACAGACCGGTTCATGACCTGTTCGAGCGGCTCGCGGCGGGAAATCTTCAAATTCTCCCGGATGCGGTCGAAGATCACGATGGTGTCATTCATGGAATAGCCCACCAGTGTGAGGAGGGCCGCAATGACGGTCATCGAGATCTCTTCCCGGAAAATGGAGAACAGTCCAACCGTGATAATCGTGTCGTGAAAGACCGCAATGACGGCGCCGAGCCCGTAGATCCACTCAAAGCGGAAGGCGATATAAACGAGCATGCCGCCGAGCGCATAGAGTGTGGCCAGAATCGCCTTGTTTCTGAGGTCTGCGCCGACCTTCGGCCCAACCATCTGCACCTGCATGACGTGAAACGGAGCCAAATACGTCTCCTGCTGGAGTGTGTTCATAATACCAGCATTCATGCCCGGTACGGATGACAGCTCGTTGAAATTCGTCAGAAGACCCGGAGTGGTCGGAGTCACGCACAGAAAGCATGCCGTGGACCAGCTGTTGCAGTTGCTGATCGCTCATCGGAATGCCGGCGCGCGCGATAGGGTCGCGCAGACGGTTGACCAGGGCTTCCTGGCTGGCATTGTTGAAGTCGAGCTTCCCCGAGGCGGGCTGGCCGAAGGTCTGGAACAGGACGTCTTCCATCGCCTGGCGATTGATATTCAACTGCGCCTCGTTCTGCAGCTCGGTGCCGATCTCCACCTCATTCTGGGCGGTGGCACCGATGAAGTTCTGCACGCTGACTCCACCCTTGATCTTGTCGGAGTGGGTCATCGCCGAACGGATCTTTTCGAGCGGTGGAGGGCCGGCGAACTTGACCGTCATAAGGGCTCCGCCCTTGAAGTCGATGCCGTATTTGAGTCCGCCCTGCATGGCGATACTGATCAATCCGGCTGCTGTGAGCACCAGGGACAGAATGATGAACGGCCACTTCTTGCCCAGGAAATCGAAATTCGTGTTCTTGAATAATTCCATCGAATCTTGCCGTGCTGGTGCACTTCAGTACATTGGACACCAGCCTTCTTAAATTTGTTCCCGTGTGGGAGAGCCCCGCGAGGGGGTCCCTTTTAAATACTCAGGGCCTCCGCCCGGCGGCGGCCCGAAAGCTCCCAATCGAAAATCGTGCGGGAGACGAACACCGCGGTGAAAATGTTGGCGATCAAACCGATTGTTAATGTTACCGCAAATCCCTTCACCGGTCCTTCGCCGAACAGGAAGAGGAATGCGCACGAAACGACAGTGGTGACATGGGTATCGACGATGGTCCACCAGGCCTTGTTAAAGCCTGTATCCACGGCGGCGATCACGCCCTTCCCGGCGCGCAGCTCTTCACGGATGCGCTCGAAAATGAGGACGTTGGAATCGACCGCCATACCTATGGTCAAGATGACGCCCGCGATGCCCGGCAGCGTCAGGACCGCGTGGAAGTACGAAATGGCGGCGAGCAGGATGACGGTGTTCAACGCCAGGGCGAGCACCGCGTTCACACCCGACCGCCTATAGTAGATGAGCATCGCCACAACGACGGCGAGCAGCCCGGCGATACCGGCCATGAAGCCTTCATGAATCGAGTCGGCGCCGAGCGACGGGCCGATGGACCGCTCCTCGTCGTACTTCACGCTGGCCGGCAGCGAGCCGGACCGCAGGTAGCGGGAAAGATCGGTGGCTTCCTGTTCGCTGCTCAGATTGGTGATGCGGCCGGAATCCTCAATGCGCGCCTGAATGGTGGCCACGCTGACAATCTGGTTATCGAGCACCACAGCAAGGCGGTTGCCGATATTATCGCCGGTGTAGCGGCCGAAGCGCTTGCCGGCGTCGGGCGACAACGTGAAGTCGGTCTCCCACTTGCGGAACTCGTCCTGGCCGGCATGGGCGTTGCGCATTTCGCGGCCCGAGATTACCGGAACCTTGCTCACCAGGTACCACTGTTCGCCGTCGGACCCGGCGCGCGGAATCGATTTTACCGGCTTGGTTCCCAGCGGCAGGACGCCGCCGTGCTGCGCCAGCAGGGCATCCCGGCTGGAGAACGGGCCGTCCTTGACATCGTCGATCTCGAGGACCGCGGCGGTACCGATCAGTTCCTTCACGCGGGCCGGATCGTCGACGCCGGGCAACTGGACCAGGATCTGGTCATCGGAACCGCCGCCATATTGCTGGACTGCCTTTTCGGCAAGCCCCAACTGGTCGATACGGTTGCCGATCGTGTCCATGGTCCGCTGCACCGTGTCCTTCTCGAGACTGATCAGGTCGGTGGGTTTCAGCTTCATCGAGTAGTCGGTGGAGTTGAGGGCCGTCAGCAGGTAGGTGGGATACCGGTCGGTGACCAGGCTGCGGAAGGCGGCGGTCTGGGAGACCGGCACACCTTTAATCGTCAGGTCGACCTTGTTCGCGTCCGCGATGCTCTGCGGCTCGCTGACGTCCATGCTGGCCCAGGTGACGTTCTGCTTCTTGAGATCTTCCTTGAGCCGCTCCATGGTCTGATCGGCGTCCGCCTTGACGGCGTCCTGAACCTGTACGGTCATGCACCAGGTGGCTGCCGCCCTTGAGGTCGAGGCCAAGGCGGATGTTGTCGGCAAAGTTCTGTTTCAGCTCCGCCATCGACTTGGGGAACCCGATAATGCCGAAGACGCATGCCAGAATTGTCGCAGCGATGACCGCGCTACGGACTTTTACATTCTTCTTCATGGGAGTTTAGAGCCTGCTTCTGATAATCCTACTTCTTCGCTTCACCCGAGACCAAGCTCGAAACCGAGCTTCGCGTCACCTGGATCTTGACGTTGTCCGGCTTGACGCGCAACACCAGGGTGTCGTCCGTCTCAATCGCAACGATGGTTCCGACGATGCCCCCGCTGGTCACCACCGTGTTTCCGTTCTGCAGCGCCGCAAGCATCTTCTGCTGCTGCTTTCGCTGGCGCTGCATCGGAAGGAACAACAAAAAATAGAAGATTCCGAAGATGAGGAGGATGGGCAGCATCATGCCCAGTTGGGAGCCGCCCGACGGCGTTTGCAGAAGAAGATTTAAGATCACGTTGTGACCAAACGGGGAGATCATCCGGCGTCCTCAGACGCCGAACGAACACACCTCAAGTATCCTGGAAATGAACCCGATATTATAGCGTGCCTAATCCCACGCATGATGTCAAGGTACCGCCTGATATTGTGACGGGTTGCCAGTGCGGCATATAAAATCTCCCCGGACTGGAACAGGTGGCGAAGGTATGCTCGGGAGTAGCTTTTACAAGTATAGCACCCGCAATTCTCATCGAGAGGGCGGTCGTCATCCTTGTATCGGGTGTGCTTGATGATGACGCGGCCCTGGGAGGTAAACAGGTACCCGTTGCGCGCATTGCGCGAGGGCAACACGCAATCCATCATGTCGACCCCGCGGGCCACGTACTCGGGCAATTCCGCCGGCATGCCGACTCCCATGGCGTAGCGCGGGCGGGAGCGCGGCAGAATGTCCTCGGTGGCCTCCACCACTTCCATGCTCAGCGGGCGGGGTTCGCCGACCGAGAGGCCTCCGATGGCGTAACCGTCGGCGTCGAGATCGGCCAGGGCCGTAGCGCATTCCCGCCGCAAGTCGGGAAACATGGATCCCTGGACGATGGGGAAGAGCGCGTGGCGGGTAGGGCTTTGAGCGATCCGGCCGAGGAAGTGGGAATGCGCCTGGCGCGCCCAGCGCACCGTGCGGTGCATGCTTTCCCGCGCGTATTCGTGGCTCACCGGGTATTCCGGACACTCGTCGAGGACCATCAGGATGTCGCTGCCGTAGGCCAGTTGCACGTCCACCGTGGATTCCGGCGTGAACGTATGGAGGTCCCCGTTCAGGTGGGACTGGAAGACGACGCCGTGGTCCGTGATCTTCCGGAGGCCGCTCAGGCTGAAGACCTGGAAGCCGCCGGAATCGGTGAGGATGGCGTTCGGCCAGGACATGAAGCGGTGGAGGCCGCCCAGCTTCCGGATCAGCTCGTGGCCCGGGCGCAAATAAAGATGATACGTGTTGGCAAGCAGGATCCGGACGTCGAGATCCTCGGCCAAGTCGCGCTGTGTCAGGCCTTTAACCGTGGCCTGGGTGCCCACCGGCATGAAGACCGGGGTCTCGATGGTTCCGTGCGGCGTGTGGAGAAGGCCCGCGCGGGCGCGCGTCTCGGGGCACTCCGCCACGACTTCAAAACCGATCTGGCTCAATCCTTGATTGTAAAGGGAAAGCGCCCAGCCAGCGGCCAGGCCGGCAGTACTGAAGTTGTTGTATGTTCAACCGTCGCCGCCGGGCGTAATTTCGAAGTAGCCGCCAATACGGCTTCGGGAGGGGTCCGTGAGATTCCTGAGGAATATGGCCGGGCTGGCCCTGGCCGCGTGTTTGATCGTCACCACCGGCGTCGCGAAGGACAAAAAAAACAAGAAGAACGATCCGGACGAGATCGGCAATCGCGACGTGGGCAAAGGAGTGAACTTTTACTCTCTCGAAAGGGAGATCGCGCTCGGCAAGCAGATGGCGCAGGAGGTGGAGCGCCAGGCCAAAATCGTGGACGATCCGGTCATCGCGGAGTACGTCAACCGGGTCGGACAGAACCTGGTGCGGAACTCCGACGCGAAGGTGCCGTTCACGATCAAAGTGGTGGATTCGGATGAAGTCAACGCGTTCGCCCTTCCGGGGGGCTTCTTCTTCGTCAATACGGGTCTGCTCCTCAAAGCGAACAACGAAGCCGAACTGGCGGGCGTCATGGCGCACGAGATCGCTCACGTAGCGGCGCGGCATGGAACGCGGCAGGCGACCCGGGGGGAACTGGTCAACTATGCCAGCCTGCCCTTGATCTTCATGGGCGGCTGGGCGGGATACGCTATCTACCAGGGGGCGGGGGCGATTGTGCCCCTCGGATTCCTGAAGTTCTCGCGCGCGTTCGAAGCCGAGGCCGACCACCTGGGCCTGCAGTACATGTATAAGACCGGCTATGACCCGACCGCATTCGTGGACTTTTTCGAGAAGCTGGAGACCATGGAGAAGCGGAAGCCGGGCGCCCTTTCGAAGGTATTCTCGACTCACCCCATGACCGAAGACCGCATCGTGGCGGCACAGAAGGAGATTCAGGACGAGCTCGCGCCGCGCGAAGAATATGTCCTGAATACATCCGAGTTCATGGATGTGAAGGCGCGGCTTGCCGCGCTGGAGAACCGGCGGAAGCCGGAACAGAATAGTGACGACAGCCGGCCGACCCTTCACCGCCGCGAAGGCAACGGAACACCCACCGAGGATCAGGACGGCAACCCGCAGAAGACCGACCAGGACGAACGCCCGACGTTGAAACGGCGGAACTAGCCCCGCCGTGCTACGCTGGAAGCCCGCGGGCGTGCCCGCGCATGGCGTATGAACACGTGGCTCGAAGGCATCGCCCGGGATGCCCGGTATGCGGCGCGCGGATTCCTCAAAGCACCGGCCTTTTCGGCCGTCGCTCTCGCAACGATCGCCATCGGCGTGGGCGCTTCCGTGGCGGTGTTCAGCGTAGTGGATCCGCTTCTATTCCGGCCGCTGCCGTATCCCCACGGTGAGCAACTGGTTTCGGTGGGATTCTTCGGGCCGGTCGACAACAACGAGTTCAACGTCGTAAGCAGCTACCTCGATTGGCGGCAGCGGCAGACCGCGTTTCAATCGATGACCTCGATGAGGCCGGCCTCGCGCTGCGACCTGGTGCAGACGGAATCGGCCGAGCAGGTGAGTTGCTTCTATGTGGAAGCGAATTTCCTGAAGACGCTCGGTGTGGCCCCGGCCGCCGGGCGGGATTTCACCGCCGCGGACGACCATCCGGGCGCCGCACGCGTAGCGCTGCTTTCCTACGGGACCTGGCAGAGGAGGTTCGGGGGCGATCCGAAGGCGGTCGGGCAGTCCATCACAATCGATGAGGATCGCGTCCGGGTGATCGGGGTGCTGCCGCGCGGTTTCGAAATGCCGCAACTGGGCACCGTGGACCTGATGCTGCCGGAGCAACTGAACGCGAGCCTGCCGCGCGCGGCCAACTCAAGTTCGTTTCTGCGTACTTTTGCGCGCCTGCGGGAAGGCGTTTCGATCGGGCAGGCGCGCCAGCGGATGCTTCCGCTGTTTGAGGACAGCGTGCGATTGGACGTGCCGGCGTCGCTGCGGTCCGAAGTGCGGCTGGTGGTGCAATCGTTGCGCGACCGGCAGATTCACGAAGTCAAGGCTGCATCGTGGATGCTGCTGGGAGCCGTGCTGGGGCTGCTGCTGCTGGCCTGCGCGAATGTGGCCAACCTGCTGCTGGCGCGGGCCGCGGCGCGACGGCGTGAACTGGCGGTGCGGGCGGCCATCGGCGCCGGGCGCGGCCGGCTGATCCGGCAGATGATGACCGAGAGCCTGATGCTCGGCCTCGCCGGAGGCGCGGCCGGATGCGGCGTTGCCTGGGCGCTGCTGCGGACCTTCGTGGCGCTGGCGCCGGACGGCCTGATGCGCATCGAACAGGCCAGGATCGACTTGCGCGCCCTGCTGTTTGCGCTGGTTGCCTCGGGTGCGTCCGCCCTGCTGTTCGGCCTGGCGCCGGTGATGGATCGGCCGCGGGCGGAGTGGCTGACCGGCGGACGCGCCACCCCGGCGCGCACCCTTTTCCGCAAGGCGCTGGTGTCGGCGCAGGTGGCGATCTCCCTGGTGCTGCTGACGGGCGCGTCGTTGTTCGTCCGCAGCCTGTGGAAACTGGAGAGCCAGCCGCTGGGCTTCCGGCCGGACCGCGTGGTGACCGCCTCGTTCACGCTGCGGCGCCAGCGCTACCGCGCGGCGGACGCTCAGGCGGCGTTTTTCCGAGAGGTGGAGGCGCGTCTCAAACAGATTCCGGGCGGAGGCGAATTCGCGCTGAGCGATTCGGTGCCTCCGCGCGGCGCCATGGGGCGGCCCTACTCGAATATCCGGATCGCCGGGCACGGACCGGTGGCTGCCAACGGCGGGATGGTTCTGTTCCGCTGGGTAACCCCCGGCTACTTTCACACCGATGGGAATTCCGATCGTCGCCGGCCGCGGGTTCCGCGACGAAGAGCGGGCGTCGGGCGAATCGCCGGTAATTCTCAGCGCCACGCTCGCGCACCGGCTGTTCGGAAGCGAGAACCCGATCGGGCAGCAACTCGACTTGGACGGCGGCCAAGGGCGCTGGTGCGAGGTCGTCGGCGTGGCAGCGGACGCCAAGAACAATGGCCTGGAAGGGCGGTCGGACCCGGAGTATTACCGGCTGCGGATGAACGGGCCGGCGCCGGTCGGACGAAGCACGGTGGCCCTGTTCCGGTCGCCCCTCGATGAGGCGACGCTCACGCAGTGGATCCGGAGAGAGATCGGGGCAGTAGACCCCACACTCCCGGTCGAGATCGGCACGATGGAGGCACGCATCGGAACGTACACCGGCCGGCCGCGATTCGTGGCGATGCTGGTGGCCCTCTTCGCAGGATGCGGGCTTCTGCTGGCAGCGGTCGGCCTGTACGGCGTGCTCGCGTTCCTGGTGACACAGCAGACGCGCGAGATCGGGGTGCGGATGGCGATCGGCGCGCGGCCCTGGGATATCGCGCTCGCGGTCGAGAAGCACGCGTGGGTCTGGACGGGCGTGGGCGCGGCGGCGGGAGTCGCCGGTTCGCTGGCGCTGGCCCGGACCGTCAAGGGACTGCTATTCGAAGTATCGCCCGGAGATCCGCTGGCGCTCGCAACCGCGGTCCTCGCATTGGCGATCGTGGCGGCGGCCGCAGCCTGGATTCCCGCCCGGCGGGCAGCACGAGTGGACCCGGCGGTGGCGCTGCGGGCCGAATGACATTCGTCATACGAGATCCCTGACAATCCGCACTGGGATGCCGGTGCGGGCAGGCGCAAGATTGGCATTGGAGGTAACACCAATGCCGGTCGCGGAATTACGCGGCGTCAGCAAGACCTACGGGGAAGTAAAGGCGCTGAGGGGAATCGATCTGACGATCGAGCGCGGGGAACTGGTCGCCCTGCTCGGTCCGAACGGGGCGGGTAAAACAACGGCGGTGAGAATCCTGCTGGGGCTGGCTTCGGCGGATTCGGGGAGTGTCCTGGTATTCGGGCATCGTCCGGCGAGCCATGGGGCGAAGGTCCGGCGCGGGGCCCTGCTCCAGGTGGCCAAGGTGCCGGAGACCATCAAGGTGCGGGAGCACATCGAGCTGTTCTCGAGCTACTATCCGCACCCGATGCCGATGGCCGAAGTCGTCGAGGCCGCCGGTCTGGGCGGGATCGAAGACCGCCTGTTCGGCGACCTTTCGGGGGGCCAGAAACAGCGCACCCTGTTTGCGCTCGCGATCTGCGGAAACCCGGACCTTCTGTTTCTCGACGAACCGACCGTGGGGCTCGACGTCGAAGCGCGGCGCGCTCTCTGGGTCCGGATCCGCGCGTTCGTGGCGCGCGGCGGCAGCGTCCTGCTGACGACGCACTACATCGAAGAAGCCGACGCGCTGGCGAATCGCGTGGTGGTGATCCAGAAGGGCCGGATCGCGGCCGAAGGCACGCCTGCCCAGATCAAGGAGCGCACGGCGGCAAGCGGTCTGGAAGATGCATTTCTTTCGATCCTGAAGGAAGAGGAGGTGGCTTGAGATGGCCCGCGTTTACTGGCTGGAAACCCGCAACGAGTTCTTGAAGCTGCTGCGCATGAAGCAGTATTCGATGTCCACGGTGCTGTTCCCACTGATGTTCTACTGCTTCTTCGGGCTGGCGATGGGACGGCAACAGCCGGGAGTCGCCGCGATGCCCATGGCGCGGTATCTGCTGGCCACCTATGGCGCATTTGGCGTGATGGGCGCGTCGCTGTTCGCGTTCGGCGTGGGGGTAGCGGTGGAGCGCGGCCTGGGGTGGCTCGAAGTGAAGCGTGCCAGCCCCATGCCGCCGGCGGCGTACTTTCTGGCAAAGGGGGCGGTATCGCTGGGGTTCAGCGCGATCGTGGTAACCCTGCTGTTCGGCCTGGGAGCGGCGCTCGGCGGCGTGCGGATGCCGTGGGACCAGTGGCTGCGGCTCGGCGGCGTGCTGGTGGCGGGCGCGGTGCCGTTCTGTGCGCTGGGCCTGGCCATCGGCTGCTTTGCAGGTCCCAATTCGGCGCCGGCGATGGTCAACATGGTTTACCTGCCGCTGGCTTTCCTCGCCGGCCTCTGGATACCGCTGGACTTCCTGCCCGCCGCGATACAACAGGCCGCGCCCTTCCTGCCCACTTATCACTTCGCGCAGATTGCGCTGGCGGTGCTGGGCGCCCCGACCCACGGCGCGATTGCGGAGCACGTTGGAGCCCTGGTGGGCTTCACCCTGATCTTCGCCGGCGTGGCGTGGTTGGGAAATTCGCGCGAACGCGGGAAGATGTACGGTTAGGGAGATGCCAAACCGCAAGAAATGGCGCCTGCTGCCCGAGGACGTGGATTGGACGCCCTACGCCTACCTGATCTACTTCCTCTGGCTGCTGGCGCCGCCGTTCCTGTTCCACGGCTCTACACTGGACCGCGTGGTGGTGGTGGCCGAACTGGCCATCGCGCTGCCCCTCTATTTCCTGGGGTACTGGCTGACGGGGCGGCGGGTTCTGTGGGTCATCGGCGCATTCGTCCTGATGGGCATCGTGAGCAGCGGCCGCAACCCCGGGGGTTCGGTGCTGTTCGTTTACGGCGCCGCCTACCTGGGAAAGGCTTTCGAACCGAGAATCGCCTACCGCTACCTGGCGGCGCTGCTGGCGGTCACGGGAATCGCCGCGTGGGCGCTGAGATGGCAGATGCCTACCTGGGTTTCGGCGGTCGTTTTTTCGGCGCTCATCGGCTCGATCGTAATCCAGAGTTGCCAGCGGCGGCGGTTGACGGAAAAGCTCCTGGTGGCGCAGGACGAGGCGCAGCACATGGCAAAGGTTGCGGAGCGGGAACGCATCGCGCGCGACCTGCACGACCTGCTGGGGCACACGCTCTCGGTGATCATCCTGAAATCGGAGCTGGCGTCCCGGCTGGCGGCCACGGCGCCGGAGCGGGCGGCGGAAGAGATCCGGGACGTGGAACGGATCTCCCGGGAGGCGCTGCAGCAGGTGCGCCACGCGGTGCGAGGATACCGCTCGGCTGGATTTGAAAGTGAGCTCACCGAGGCGCGCCTGGCGCTCGAGTCGGCGGGGATCCGCCTGGAAGCGTCGGTGGAGCAGGCCTCTCTTTCCCCGGCTCAGGAAGGTGTGCTGGGGCTCGCGCTGCGCGAGAGCGTGACCAACATCGTCCGGCACGCGCAAGCGACCGCGTGCAGCCTGACGCTCGCCCGGCGCGCGGAGTTCTGCGAGCTGACCATCGCCGACAACGGACGCGGCGGGAGCCTCGACGAAGGCAATGGGCTGCGCGGCATGCGCGAAAGGGTTGAGGCGCTGGGCGGCACTCTCGAGCGCGATGGTTCGAAGGGCACGAGCCTGCGCATCCGGGTTCCGGCGTGAAGATCCGGATCGTCATCGCTGAAGACCAGGCCATGGTGCGCGGAGCGCTGGCGGCATTGCTGGCGACCGAGCCCGATCTGGAAGTGGCCGGTGAAGCGCAGGATGGGCGCGCCGCGCTCGACCTCGCCGGCAAGCTGCTGCCCGATGTGCTGCTTACCGATATCGAGATGCCCGAGCTGACCGGCCTTGAAGTGGCGGCCGAAGTCCAACGGCGGCGCCTGCCCGTAAAGATTGTGATTCTGACGACCTTTGCGCGCGCCGGCTACCTGCGGCGGGCGCTCGACGCGGGGGTGTCGGGATACCTGCTGAAGGACGCGCCCGCTTCCACCCTCGCGAACGCCATCCGTCGGATTAAAGCGGGAGCGCGAGTGATCGACCCGGAACTGGCCGCCGAGGCGTGGACCGAGGCCGATCCCCTGACGGATCGCGAGCGCCAGGTGCTGCGCTATGCCGGCGAAGGCGCCACCGGAGCGGAGATCGCAGAGCGGCTGCACCTTTCCGAAGGCACCGTCCGGAATTACCTGTCGGAGGCGATCAGCAAGCTGGGCGCGTCGAATCGCACGGAGGCGGCGCGGATCGCGCGGCAGAGAGGCTGGCTGTAGCGGAAAGCCGTTTACAGCCGCGGTATCCTGATTCTTCTATGGAACTCAAGCTCGTGCCGCTCGAAATTCCCGAGGGCGGGAACCTGATTCTCGGACAGACCCACTTCATCAAGTCCGTCGAGGACATCTACGAAGCCATTGTCAACACGGTGCCGCAGATGAAATTCGGAGTGGCGTTCAACGAAGCCTCCGGCCCGTGCCTGACGCGCGCCGACGGCAATGATGACGCACTGAAAGCCCTCGCGATCCGAAACGCCTCCGCCGTGGCGGCCGGCCACATCTTCGTGGTCGTGATGCGCGAGGGCTATCCCATCAACGTACTCGGCCGTATCAAGGACGTGCCGGAAGTGTGCTCGATTTTCTGCGCCACCGCGAATCCGGTGCAGGCCGTGATCGCGGAGAGCGAACAGGGGCGCGGCGTGCTGGGAGTCATCGACGGAGTTCCCCCCAAAGGCTTGGAAACGGCGGAGGATGTCGAAAAACGCCGGGGCTTCCTGCGGATGATCGGATACAAGCGCTGAACGGCGGAGTTACTTGGCGAGATCGATGCCGAGTTTCTTGAGCTCTTCCGAGTAATAGCGCCTGTGCAGGAGGTCCCACTCTTCGCTGCCCTCGGGTATTTCCCGTTTCTGGCTGCGAATTTTCTGGCGGGCTGCGCGATCCACCTTGTCCTCGGCGGTCAGCAGTTCGGTCATCACGCGCACGATCTCGAGCCGCACGGTGTTGCTGTCTTTGACCTTGAGGCGGAGATCTCGGCTCTTGCGGAGCATCTCGACCAGTTTGTGCGACATATCGGTAACCTTGTCGCGCGAGAGTTTCATGGGGTCGCCGGTATCGCGTCCGGCGGCGCGGATGACTTTCCGCTGGGAGATCAAAGTGTTCTTGATCCGCCGGAACATCTCCTGATAGCTCACGCCCTCCCGCCGCATGTATTCGCTGTACTGGCTGAGCAGGTCGCGCACCTCGTCGTTCAGGCGATCTTCCACCGCCAGCTCTTCCGTGATTACCTCGGCGATGCGCTCGGTAACAACATCGGGCGTGGTGGTTTCAATGACACCTGGGCTCAGCCTTCTGACGAGTTGGCGCGAAAGATAGGCTACGAATTCTCTGGCAAGCAGCATTCTGTAAGGGCGAAAGGGTAGTTTATCACGGAGCCGGGGCGACCCGCTCCACAACGGTGATGTGGCTCTGTGAGGATGCCCCGGGTCCTGCTAGAATAAAGGTTATCCACTCCCTGGGAGGAACAGCCTAAATTGAATACTGCGATCCTCGCCCTGGAAGACGGCAAGGTCTTCGAGGGCAGGTGTTTTGGTGCGCCCACAGAGCGGTCCGGCGAGGTCGTCTTCAACACCGCGCTCACCGGATACCAGGAAGTATTCACCGACCCATCCTATTCCGGCCAGATCGTGGTGCTCACCAACCCACAGATCGGCAACTACGGCACCAGCGCGGAAGATAACGAAGCGCTGCGGCCCTACATCGAAGGGCTGGCAGTCCGCGAGTTTTCGGCGATCGCGAGCAACTGGCGTTCCGACGAAGAGGCCGACGGCTTTCTCAAGAAGGCGGGCATCCCGGTGATCGACGACCTGGACACGCGCGCGCTGGTCCGCCACCTGCGGACGCAGGGCGTGATGCGCGGGGTGCTTTCCTCGATCGAAAATGACCCCGCGAAGCTGATCGAGAAAGCTCGCTCCATCCCCACCATGTCCGGACTCGACCTGGCCAGCCGGGTGTCGACCGCGGCGCCCTACGAGTGGACCAAACCCGTGGATCCGTGCTCGCCCTCCGAAATCGTCCCCCGGCCGCCCGAGCCCCAGTTTCACGTGGTGGCGTACGACTTCGGAATCAAGCTCAACATCCTGCGCCGCCTGGTGCAGTCGGGATGCCGGGTCACGGTGGTGCCGGCGCTGACTTCCGCCGAAGACGTGCTGGCGCTGAACCCGGACGGCGTCTTCCTCTCGAACGGCCCCGGCGATCCGGAGCCGCTCCAGCCCCAGGTGGGAAACATCCGGAAGCTCATCGGAAAGAAGCCGGTCTTCGGGATCTGCCTGGGTCACCAGTTGCTGGGGCTGGCGGTGGGCGGCAAGACATACAAGCTGAAATTCGGGCACCGCGGCGCCAACCACCCGGTCCGCAACGAGCTCACCAGGCGCGTGGAAATCACCTCGCACAACCACGGGTTCGCGGTGGACCCCGATTCCCTCAACCTCAACGAGATCGAAATCACCCACGTCAACCTGAACGACCAGACGCTCGAAGGCTTCCGCCACCGCAACCATCCCGTCTTCTGCGTGCAGTACCATCCGGAGGCCGCGCCCGGCCCGCACGATTCGCACTACCTGTTCGACGATTTCGTGAAGCTCATGACCGAGGATCGCCGCTAATGCCGCGCCGCAACGATCTCCACCGCATCCTGATCATCGGCTCCGGGCCGATCGTCATCGGGCAGGCCTGCGAATTCGACTACTCGGGCACCCAGGCGGCCAAGGCCCTGCGGGCCGACGGCTACGAAGTCGTCCTGGTCAACTCCAACCCGGCCACGATCATGACCGATCCCGAACTGGCCGACAAAACCTACGTGGAGCCGCTGACGCGCGCCGTATCTGGAAGAGATCATCCGGCGCGAGCGTCCGGACGCGCTGCTTTCGACCGTGGGCGGCCAGACCGGCCTGAATCTCTCGGTGGAACTGGCCGAGGCGCGGCGTGCTCGAAAAGTACGGCGTGGAACTGATCGGCGCCAAGATCGATGCCATCAAGAAGGCCGAAGACCGCCTGCTGTTCAAGGACGCGATGCGCAAGATCGGCCTCGAGACCCCGCAATCGCAACTGGTCAACAGCGTGAAGGGCGGGCTCGAGTTCGCGGAACGCATCGGCTATCCGTGCATCCTGCGGCCCAGTTTCACGCTGGGCGGCACCGGCGGCGGCATCGCCTACAACCAGGAAGAGCTGGCGGAGATCCTGGAACGCGGCATCGCCCTCTCGCCGGTGCACGAAGTGCTGATCGAAGAGAGCGCCCTCGGCTGGAAGGAGTTCGAGCTGGAGGTGATGCGCGATCTGGCCGACAACTGCATCATCATCTGCTCCATCGAAAACTTCGACCCGATGGGCGTGCACACCGGCGATTCCATCACGGTGGCGCCGGCCCAGACGCTCACCGACCGCGAATACCAGATGATGCGCGACGGCGCGCTGCGCTGCCTGCGCGAGATCGGCGTGGATACCGGCGGCTCCAACGTGCAGTTCGCCATCAACCCGGCCAGACGGGCGGCATGGTGATCATCGAGATGAACCCGCGCGTTTCGCGCAGCTCCGCGCTGGCCTCCAAGGCCACCGGCTTCCCCATCGCCAAGATCGCCGCCAAGCTGGCGGTGGGCTACCGGCTGGACGAGATCCCCAACGACATTACGCGCAAGACGCCGGCGTGCTTCGAACCGACCATCGACTACGTGGTAGCGAAGATCCCCAAGTGGGCGTTCGAGAAATTCCCCGGCGCCGACCTGACCCTCGGCACGCAGATGAAGTCGGTGGGCGAAGTCATGGCCATCGGCCGCACCTTCAAGGAGGCGCTTTGGAAAGGCATGCGCAGCCTGGAGACGGGCAAGGCCTTCGGCTCGGAGAAGTACGACACGGCGCTGATCAGCCAGAAGCTGATCACCCCCACGCCCGACCGGCTGAACTACATTCGCTTCGCCTCTCGCCAGGGCTACAGCGTCGACCGAGATCCACGAGCTGACCTCCATCGACCCGTGGTTCCTCGAGCAGATGAAGGAGGTCGTGGATTTCGAGGCTGTCCTGGCGCAAGTCTCCTGGCCTGCGCAGGCCACTGCCGGGCTGTTCCGCCGGGCCAAGCGCTACGGCATTTCCGATGTGCAGCTTGCCCGCACCTGGGGCGTGGACGAAATCACCGTCCGCAACCGCCGCAAAGAGCTGGGCGTGCGCGCCGTCTTCAGCCGCGTGGATACGTGCGCCGCGGAGTTCGAAAGCTTCACCCCGTACCTGTACTCCAACTACGAGAGCCTCCTGCGAAGCCGACCCGGTGGACCGCAAGAAGGTGATGATCCTGGGCAGCGGCCCCAACCGCATCGGCCAGGGAATCGAGTTCGACTACTGCTGCTGCCACGCGTCGTTCGCGCTGCAGGAGATGGGCGTCGAGTCGATCATGGTCAACTGCAACCCGGAAACCGTCTCGACCGATTACGATACCAGCGACCGCCTGTACTTCGAGCCGCTGACGCTCGAAAACGTTCTCAACATCTACGACACCGAGAAGCCCGACGGCGTGATCGTGCAGTTCGGCGGGCAGACGCCGCTGAACCTCGCGCTGCCGCTGAAGCGCCTCGGTGTGCCGATCATCGGCACCGACCCGGCGAATATCGACCTGGCCGAAGACCGCAAGCTGTTCGGCAAGCTGCTCGATGACCTGCAAATCCCCTGCCCCGCCAACGGCACCGCCACCAGCGTGGAAGAGGCCTGCGAGGTCGCCCGCCGCATCGGCTACCCGGTGCTGGTGCGCCCCAGCTACGTGCTGGGCGGCCGCGCCATGGTGATCGCCTACGACGAGGAGATGATCCGCCAGTACATGCGCGAGGCCGTGACGTTCTCGCAGGAGCGTCCCGTGCTGATCGACCGCTTCCTGGAAGACGCCACCGAGGTCGATGTGGACGCCCTGGGCGACGGCGAAGACGTGCTGATCGCCGGCATCATGGAGCACATCGAAGAGGCCGGCGTGCATTCGGGCGATAGCTCCTGCGTGCTGCCGCCGCAGTCGCTCCGTCGAGGAAACGCTCCGCACCATCGAAGATTACACGGTGCGGCTAGCCAAGGCGCTGAACGTGATCGGGCTGATGAACGTCCAGTACGCCATTCAGAACGGCACGGTGTACGTGCTGGAAGTGAATCCGCGAGCCTCCCGCACGGTGCCCTATGTCAGCAAGGCGACCGGCGTGGCGCTGCCCAAGATCGCCGTCGGCCTGATGTGGGGGCGCAAGCTGAACGCGACTACGGATTCGCCTCGGGCAAGCTGCAAGTGGCGCAGGACTTCGTGAAATCGCCGGTCTTCCCCTTCAACAAGTTCCCCGGCGTGGACCCGGCGCTGGGTCCGGAAATGCGCTCGCACCGGCGAGGTGATGGGGGTCGGGATCAATTTCGGCGAGGCGTTCCTCAAGGCTCAGATCAGCGCCGGGAGCCCTCTGCCCGAATCGGGCACCGTGTTCATCAGCGTCAACGACCACCACAAGGCGGAAGCGGTGGAGGTCGCCCGGCGCTTTGCTGAATTGGGATTCAAACTGGTTGCCACGCGCGGCACCGCTGCCGCGCTGCGCAACGCCGGCCTCACGTGCAAGACCATCTTCAAGGTAAACGAGGGACGGCCGAACGCGGTAGACCTGCTCAAAGGCGGCACCATACAGTTGGCCATCTACACCACCACCGGCGCACCGGCATTCTTCGATGAGAAGGCCATCCGGCGCGGCGGCGGTGACGTACCGCGTTCCCTGCATCACGACCATGAGCGGAGCGCGCGCGGCGGCCGACGCGGTAGCCGCCAGACTGCCGCGACCCCATCCGCGTGTGGAGCCTGCAGGAGATTCACGAACCGAAGAAGACCGTCGCATAAGTAGCGTAGGCCTCTCCGCCTGCCCGCGCCGTCGTCTCGAACGCACGAAAAAACCCGGCGGAACCTTTGGTCCCGCCGGGCCGCGTCGTTCGAAATTGACCCTGTATTGGTAACTTCCTGGTCCCCTTCGTATCGGGGAATCATTACTATACCAAACTTTTTCTACTGAATCGTGGCCTTCTTGATGTAGTCCAGCCGCGGGAAGCGGCCTGCCAGATAGTCGTTCCCCTGCACGATGATCTGTGAGGAATCGGGGCCTTCGCCGCCCAGCGGCGCCAGCTCGCCGTAGCCGCTATAGAGGCTCTCCACCACGTTCATGCCCGAGGTCACCCTTCCGATCGGAGCGAATCCCTGCGCGTCGAGCGAACGGTTGTCTTTCATGTTGATGAAGAGCTGCGTCGACCGGGTGTTCGGACCGGCGTTGGCAAACGTCACCGTGCCCCTGACATTGTGCTCCTGCACCGGATCGTCGGGGATGTTGGCGTTGGCCCACAACTGGTTGGTCCTGGGGTCGCCGTTGATGCCGAACTGCACGATGAATCGGGGCAGAACGCGGAAAAACCGATCGCCGTCGTAGTACCCGGTCTTCACCAGCGAGTAGAACTGGTCGGCTCCATGGGGCGCCCAGTCGCGATGGACCTCGATCACGATCGGGCCCTTCGAAGTGTCCAGGTTGACCTGGAACACGGCGGGCGCCGGCTCCTCCTTCGCCGCCTCCTTTTTGGGCTCCGGATTCTTCGACGCCTCCGGCGAAGAGCATCCGAGCATCGCGGCACATGCCGCCGCTGTCAGAAAAATAGCAAGCTTTTTCCGCACCATCGATTTCCAGTATGGCATGCTGGAATCGGTTCCCAGAATGGCTGCGTACGACGAGTTTGCCTGGTTCTACAACCGCTACTGGAACGAGGAGTTCCATACCCTGGCGTTCCCCATTCTGGAGCGCATCTGGCTCGAGCGCATACCCGGCGCGGCACGGGTGCTGGACCTCTGCTGCGGCACTGGCCACCTGGCTGGGCTGCTGGCCGCGCGGGGCTACCGCGTCACCGGGGTGGACCTCTCCTGCGACATGATTCGCTATGCCAGGGAAAATGCGCCCGCCGCCGAATTTCTGGTGGGTGACGCCGCGGCGGTCTGTCTGCCCGGACCGTTCGACGCTGCGGTTTCTACCTTCGACAGCCTCAACCATATCCTCGAACTCCCCCAGTTGGAAGCCGCTTTCCGCAACGCCGCGGCGGCCATGACGCCGGGCAGCCCCTTCGCCTTCGACATGCTGCTCGAAGAGGCCTACCAGACACACTGGGGCGAGTCGTTCGCCCTGGTCCGCGATGACCACGTGCTCACCATCACCGGCTCCGGCTACGATTTCCGCCATCGACTCGCGAAGTGTGACGTCACGATGTTCCGGCTGGTGGAGGGCTCGTGGAGGCGCTCCGACGCGGTGGTTCGAGAGCGCTGCTACACGGCGGCCGAGATTGAGAAGGCACTCGTGGGTGCCGGGTTCGGCGAGATCCTGTGCTATGACGCCGGCGACCTCGGAATGGGCGGGCAGCTTGGCGAGGGGCGGACGTTCTTCGTGGCCGTGCGCGCGTAGCGAACGTTACGACGCCAGAGCCGCGTGCAGCCGGCGGTGGTTCCGGATGTACGCGCCCATCATGCGATCGGGCAGGCCGGCGTGATCGGCGAGCCAGGGCATCAGGAATTCCAGCAACGCGGGCACCGCTTCGGAATCTCCGGCCTCGACCCGCCCGGAGAACTCCTTGAGCCGCTTGCGCGCCGTATCATGCTGCCGCTTGTGCCAATCGAAGGCGGAGTATTGCGCCGAACGCATCAGCCGCTCCTCGTGACGGAAGTGCTCCTCTGCTCCTGCCGCCAGCGCGGCCAGCAGCGAGTGAACCTGCTCTTCTCCGCCGCCCGCTGCCACCGCCGCGCGCAACTCTTCCAGGATACGGAAGAGATTCCGATGTTCGGCGTCCAGTTCCGGAACAAATACCTCATGCTTCTTGTTCCACTTAAAGGGCTGCATGAGAGTATTTTAGCGCAATTCGGATGAAGCGGCCCGAATCCCTCTATTGGGTCACCGTCTCGACCTGCTGGGGCGCGGGCTGCTTGTGCTTGCACTCGGGGTTCGGGCACTGCCACACGGGTCCGGCCTTCAGCCATTTTTCGATCATGTACGGGCTGCCGCACTCCGGGCACTTCTCGGCCACCGGCTTTCCCCAGGCCACGAACTTGCAGTCGGGGTAGCGGTTGCAGCCGTAGAAGGTCTTGCCCTTGCGCGAGCGGCGTTCGATGATCTCGCCTTCCGAACACTCCGGGCATTTCACCCCGATGGTCTTCTGCTTGACGTACTTGCAGGTGGGGTAGTTGCTGCAGGCCGTGAACTCGCCGAAGCGTCCGCTCTTCAGGACGAGGTGGTTGCCGCACTGCGGGCACTTCTCGTCGAGCGGCTGGTCGGCCTTCTTCTGCGGACCGCCGATCGGCTTGGTGGTCTTGCAGTCGGGATAGCCGGTGCAGGCAAAGAAGGTTCCGAAGCGGCCCTTCTTCAGAACCATCGGGCGGCCGCAGTTCTCGCAGTACTCCTCGGCGCCCTGCTCGGAAAGATCGGCCTTGTCGATATCCGGCAGGTCGACCGTCAACTCACGCGTATACGTGCACTCCGGATAGCCGGTGCAGGCGATAAAGCTGCCGTGCTTGCCCCACTTGATCACCAGGGGTTTGCCGCACTTCTCGCACGTCAAGTCGGTGGGTCTCTCCATCCGCTTGATGTCGGTCATGTGCTCTTCGGCGTGCTTCAGGTCGCGGTCGAAGCGGTCGTAGAACTCGGCCATGGCCGCGCGCCAGTCGAGCTTGCCATCCCCGATCTCGTCCAGCTCTTCTTCCATCCGCGCCGTGTATTTCACCTCGAAGATGTCGTCGAAGCTCTCGAGCAGCAGGTCCGTCACCACCATTCCCAGTTCGGTGGGAACGAAGCGGCCGCCCTCCTTCTTGACGTACTCGCGCTCCTGGATGGTGGAGAGGATGGATGCGTAGGTGGAAGGACGGCCGACGCCATCCGCCTCCAGGCGCTTCACCAGCGTGGCTTCGTTGTAGCGCGGCGGTGGTTCGGTGAAGTGCTGGTCGGCTCGGATCGCCTTCAGCCGCAGGCGCTCGCCTTCGGAAACCAGGGGCAGCCGGTGCTGCAGCTCTTCGTCTTCCTCGTCGGTCTGGTCCTTGCCTTCCTCGTAGACCTTGAGGAAACCCTGGAACTTCTGCACCGAGCCGGTGGCGCGGAACGTGTAATCCACACCACTCTTGCCTTTGGCCGATACGTCGATGGTGGTCTGGTCGTAGAGAGCCGGCATCATCTGGCAGGCCACGAACCGGTTCCAGATCAGCCGGTACAACTTCATCTCGTCT
The DNA here is from genome assembly GCA_963778675.1 of Bryobacterales bacterium. Classification (GTDB taxonomy): domain Bacteria; phylum Acidobacteriota; class Terriglobia; order Bryobacterales; family Bryobacteraceae; genus CAWCDJ01. The sequence goes on along the minus strand of CAVZVI010000008.1, from coordinate 303,868 downwards.
TCGGCAAGATAGGTTTCCACCACTTCCGGAGTGAATGCCATGGAAGTCGGGCGGATCGCCTCGTGCGCATCCTGGGCTTCTTTTTTCGACCTGTAGACAACCGGCGCGTCCGGGAGAAACGGCTTGCCGTAGCGCTCCAGGATATAATCGCGCACGTCGCGGATCGCGTCTTCGGAAACGCGCGTCGAATCGGTGCGCATGTAGGTGATGAGACCCACCGCGCCTTCTTTGCCGATCTCCACGCCTTCGTACAGCCGCTGCGCCAGCATCATCGTGCGCTTTACGCTGAATCGCAGTTTGCGCGCGGATTCCTGCTGCAGCGTCGACGTGATAAACGGCGCCACCGGGTTGCGCTTCTTTTCGCGCGTGGCTACGGACTTGACGACATAATCGGCGCCGTCGAGAGCGGCCAGCACTTCATCCGAAAACTGCTGGTTTGCGACTTCCGCCGGCTGATCGCCGATCTTGATCAGGCGCGCCGTCAGGAGCGGCGGTTTTTTGGCGTGGAGGTCCGCATCGATGGTCCAGTACTCCTTGGGGACGAAGGCGCGGATCTCCCGCTCGCGCTCCACGATAACCCGCAGGGCCACCGTCTGCACGCGGCCGGCGGAGAGCCCGCGGCGGACCTTATCCCAAAGCAGCGGCGAGATCTTGTAGCCCACCAGCCGGTCGAGCACACGGCGCGCCTGCTGCGCGTCCACCAGGTTGATGTCCACCTGGCCCGGCTTCTCGAAGGCCTTTTCAATGGCCTTCTTGGTGATCTCGTTGAACATGACCCGGTAAACCCGCGGGCCGTCCTTCCGGTTATCCCGCAGCTCTTCCTGCAGATGAAAGCAGATGGCCTCGCCCTCGCGGTCCGGGTCAGCCGCCAGATACACGCTCTCGACCTTCTTTGCGGCCGCCTTGAGCTCGCTGATGAGCTTTCGCTTGCCTTCGATGACTTCGTAACGCGGCTCGAAGCCGTGTTCGATGTCTACCGCGAGATCGCGCTTGGGGAGATCCTTAATATGACCGAGCGAAGCTTTTACGATGTACTGCTTGCCCAGGTATTTATTGATGGTCTTCGCCTTCGCAGGCGACTCCACGATTACCAGAGCCTTTGGCATATGAAACTTTCAGAGAGACTTTCAGAATCGGGCGCCCTCTCGTACGCACGAAATGATGCAGATCACCCAGATGACGTTACCACACTTTTACAAAGTTCTTTCCCGGGAGTTGTTTGACAAGTCCCAGCATTTCCAGCTCAAAGAGTGCGGCAATCAACTCGGAGGTTGAGATATCTCCCAGCTTATCAAGCAGATCGTCCAAGTGTACGGCTGCGTCCACCGGCAGAGCTTCCAGAGCTCTTCGTGATGCTTCGTTCAACTGCGAAGCCGTCTCCCCGGTCTGCATCGGGGAGTTACTAAATAAGGATGCGGATCCCTCCCCCGGAGTTTCGCCGCTCTCTCCGAGAAGGATTTTTCTGCTCTTCTCAATCAGATGCCGGCGGGATTCAGGAGGAAGCTCGAGCACTACGTCGTTCCAATCCTGCACCACATGGGCCCCCTGCTTTATCAACAGGTTAGGGCCCCAACTCAGTTTCGACGTAATGTTCCCGGGAACGGCGAATACTTCCCTGCCCTGATCCATCGCGAGCTTGGCGGTAATCGCCGATCCGCTGTACTGCGCCCCTTCCACGACCAGAACTCCGAGGCTCATCCCGCTGATGATCCGGTTGCGGATCGGGAAGTTTTGCGGAAATGCGATCGAGCCCATCGGGAATTCCGAGACGATCAATCCACGGGCCGCAATCTCGGACGCCAGTTTGCGATTCTCCGAAGGATACACGATGTCCACCCCGCAGCCCAGGACCGCAACCGTCTCGCCGCCCGCCTTGAGGGCGCCCTTGTGCGCCGCGGTATCGATGCCTCTCGCCATGCCGCTGACGATGGCCAGACCGGCATGGGCCAGGTCGGCCGCCAGCCTCTCCGCCACGGCGACGCCATACGGCGTGGGCCTGCGCGTGCCCACCACGCCCAGCGATAGCGACTGCAGAAGCTCGACACGTCCCCGCGCGAACAGCACCGGCGGCGGATCGAAGATGTCGCGCAGCGCTTGCGGGTAGCGCGGGTCCCCAATCGTCACCAGCACCGCGCCGGATTCCGCCATCCTCTCCTGCTGCGTGACGGCATCTTCGAACGTGCAACCGCTCGCAATCGACTGCGCTACCGTGCCGCTGACCCCCGCCGCCTCGAGCTCGGTCCGCGAAGCGCGGAAGATCGCCTGGGGTGTTCGAAATCGTTCCAACAGTTTGCCTGAAGTTCGGGCACCCAGGCCGGGCACCAGCTTGAGAGCCAGCCAGTGAAGTTCCTCTTCCCGGCTGAGGACGGATGAATGCATGGAGCGGAGCGTTTCGATTTCCACCGTAACACACATCGGCGGCGGCCCGGCGCAGCGTTATAGCAATCCCGGTAAACTGGAAGAAAACCTCTATGAAGCAGGAAGCGTCATTCTTCGAAGGCAAGGAGCCGGTCCTCGTCTATATCGCGAAACGGCTGAGGGAGGCGCTGCGGCTGGAGTCGCTCTTCAACGGCGCGGGCCTGGATTACGGAGTGGAAGCCGACGAGTATCGCGGCGGCATCGTCTTCCGCACGGTGCGCGCGGGCGCGTTCTTTTACGTGCTCCCCGAAGCGGTTGCCGCCGCTCACCAGTTGATGCGCACCAACGGATACAAGCCTTACGAGGAAGCCCTGGAACGCCAGTGATGGCATTCCGTGACGCCGCTCACACAATATTCGGCCCGGCTTCGCTAGACTGGAAAGACCAGTGTGACCGGCGGTGCTTCCGCCGGCCTCGGTGATAACGACTGCCATGCGTGTACACCCTGACCTGAGCCGCCGGCTGGCACGGGCTCGCGAGAGGACCGACGAGTTATTCGAGATGGTCCATCCCGATGCCCTATACGAACGGCCGATCCCTGAACGCCACCGCATCCTCTTCTATCTGGGTCATGTCGAAGCGTTCGACTGGAACCTGATCGCGCGATACGCGCTCGACCTGCCCGCGTTCCATCCGGAATTCGACCGCCTCTTCGCTTTTGGCATCGACCCGCCGCCCGGCCGGCTTCCCTGTGACCAGCCATCCGACTGGCCCCGCCCGGCCGAGGTCGAACGGTACAACCAGCGCGTGCGCAGTGAGCTCGACGCCCTACTCGAGAAAGTTCCCGAGCAGTTGCTGCACGTCGCCATCGAGCACCGGCTGATGCATGCCGAGACCTTCGCGTACATCCTGCATCATCTTGCCTACAACCGCAAGGCGGCACTCGATCTGCCGCCGGCGCCGGAAGTCCCCACCCCCGCGATGCGCATGGTCGAGATCCCGGCAGGCGACGCCCGGCTCGGGCGTACCGCCTCGGAAGGCTTCGGATGGGACAACGAGTTCGAAGCTCACACCACACCTGTTCCGTCCTTCGCCATCGGCAAGTATAAGGTGACCAACCGCGAGTATCTCGAATTCGTTCGCCAGGGCGCTCCGCCGCCGTTTTTCTGGATCGAGCGCGGCGGCCGGTGGCATTATCGCGGGATGTTCGCGGAGGTTCCCCTGCCGCTCGATTGCCCGGTATACGCGACCTTCCGGGAGGCGCAGTCATATGCGCAATGGCGGGGCAAGTCGATTCCCACGGAACCGCAGTTTCACCGCGCGGCCTGCTCGGCGCCCGTGTCCGGCAACCTCGATTTCCGCCATTGGGATCCTACGCCGGTGAACGCCGACGAGCGGGAATGGCACGGACCGCAGCAGTTGACCGGCAACGGCTGGGAGTGGACCTCCACGGTGTTCGCACCCTTTCCGGGCTTCGAGCCCTTTCCGTTCTACAAGAACTACTCCGAGCCGTTCTTCGACGGCGAGCACTACGTTCTGAAAGGAGCCTCACCCCGCACGGCCGCCTGTTTCCTGCGGTCCTCGTTCCGCAACTGGTTCCGGCAATCATACCCTTATCACTACGCGACCTTCCGGCTGGCGGATTCCTGATGTACGCGCGGGCGCTCGACAGCGAATTCGCACGCGCGGTCCGGGCCGGGCTGACGCGCACCGATCAGAAGACTCTGCCCTGCCGCTATTTTTACGACGAGCTCGGCTCCGCGCTCTTCGAAGCCATCACCTGCCTGCCGGAATACGGCCTTACGCGCGCCGATGCCCGCATCCTCCACACGTATTCGGCCGACCTGGTGGAGCTTCTTCCGCGCAATCTCATCACTGCGGAACTGGGAAGCGGCGTCGGGGTCAAGACGCGGCCCGTGCTGGAGCAGATCCGGCGCCGGCAGGCGGTAACCTACTACCCGATCGATGTATCGGCCAGCGCTCTTGCGAAATGCGCGCAGGACCTCGGCTCGCTCGGCGCCGTCCTGCCGGTCGAGGCCAATTACCTGGATGGCGTTCGCTTCGTCGTGGAGCACCGCCGGCCAGGCCAGACCCTGCTGCTGCTGTTCCTCGGCAGCACCATCGGCAACTTCGAGCCCGAAGCCGCCATCGACTTTCTGCTGGCCTTGCGCGCCGAGATTCACCCCGGCGATACCCTGCTGCTGGGAACCGACCTGGTGAAGCCGGTGGAAGACCTGCTGGCCGCCTACGACGACCCGACTGGGGTCACGGCCGCCTTCAACCTCAACCTGCTGGCACGCATCAATCGCGAACTGGATGCGGATTTCGATCTTCGCCGTTTTGAGCACGTGGCCCGCTACCACGAAGCCGGGCAGCGCATCGAAATGCACCTGCGTTCGCGGATTCCGCAGACCGCTACGATCCGCGACGCCGCCCTCACACTGGATTTCGCTCGCGGCGAGACGATCTGCACCGAGGCCTGCCACAAGTTCCGCCCCGAGCAGATCTGCGACCTGGCGCGGCAGACCGGCTTCCGCGTGGCCGCGCAGTGGGTGGACCAGGAGTGGCCCTTCGCGGAAAGCCTGCTGGCCGCGGTCTGAAGCTTGAGCAGTTGACACCCCCTCCAACCCGCGGAGAAAATGGGGGCTACGCTCATGTCCTTTCTTCGAACTGCGCTCTTCCTGACGGTCGCCGGTGCCGCAATGCTGTTCAGCGGATGCGGGGAGCAGACGTTCCCGGTACGCACCTATCCGATGGGTGAGAAGGTCACGATCGGACACCTGACCTACACCGTGTTCGAGACGCAGTGGCTCACGCAATTGGGCGACCCCTCCGCTCCCCGAATCCCGCAAAACCGTTTCTTCCTGGTGCGGGCGAGTATCGTCAACTCGGGCGCATCGGAAGTGATCTCGCCCAACCTCACGGTGGAGGATGACCACGGACACGTATACCGTGAGCTGAGCAACGGCGACGGCGTTCCCCAATGGATCGGCTACCTGCGGCAGATCAAGCCGGCGGATTCGGCGCAGGGCAATCTCGTCTTCGATGCCCCTCCGGGCCATTACAAGCTGAGGGTTCTGGACGAAGACTCCAATCATGCGGCTCTGATCGACATTCCCCTGTCGTTCAACGCCGAGACTCCCGAGGTGCCGCTTCCGAGCGAACTCAAGAAGTAACGCCGGTATTCCGCTTCCCTGCGACTGCCGTTAGAATAGAGATATGTGGGCCGTTGCAGTCGCTCTGCTCCTGCTGCAGACTCCCGACTACAGTTCCGAGGGCCTGAAAGCGCTGGATGATGGGAAGTATCAGGTCGCCGTGGACGCCTTCACGAAGGTAATCTCCGCCGACCCCAAGGATTACACCGCCCACTTCAACCTGGCTCTTGCTTACAGTTTTCTGCACAAGGACGCGGAGGGGATCGCCGAGTACCGCAAGACGCTCGAACTCAAGCCCGGACTCTATGAAGCGGAACTGAACGGGGGAATTCTCCTGCTGCGGCAGAAAAGCCCGGCGGAGGCCCTGCCCTTGCTGGAAAGCGCGGCCGGGCAGAAGCCCAAGGAGTTCCGGCCGCGGTATTACACGGCCGAAGCACAGCTCGCAACCGGCGCCCTGGAAAAAGCCGGCGAAAGCTACCGGCTGGCACTCGAGTTGAATCCCAAATCGGCCGGCGCCGAATTGGGGCTGGCGCATGTGTTGGCGCGCCAGAATCAACTGGCGGAGGCCGCTCCGCATTTCCGCCAGGCGGCGCAACTCGACCCGAAATACCGGGACAACCTTCTCGAACTGGCGGAACTCTACGAGCAGAACAAGCAGCCGGGGGAGGCTATCGCCATCTACCGCGAGTTCCCGGACAACCCGGCGGCCCAGGAGCACCTGGGAGAACTGCTGCTCGAAAACAAGCAGTACGCCGAAGCGATTCCGCGCCTGGAGGCAGCCTACACCAAGAGCCCGACCGAGGCCAACCGCACCGGTCTGGCGATGGCCTACCTCTTTAATCACCAGTTGGAGCAGGCGCTTCCGCTTCTCGAACAGGCAGTGGCGGCGGAACCATCCAACTGCGATCTGCGCCTGATGTATGCGCGCGCACTCCGCGACCGGAAGCAATACCCGGCCGCCGCCAACCAGTTTCTGGCGGCGGCGAAGCTCAAGCCGGAGGAGGCTCAAACCTGGAGCGATCTGGGGGCCATGCTGTACCTGATGGGATCGTACGAGCCCGCCCTCGGGGCGTTCGACCGGGCGCGCAGTCTGGGTGAAAACACTCCGGGTAACTGGTTTCTCCGTGCGATCATCTTAGATAAGCTCAAGCAAACCAAGCCGGCGCTCGAAGCCTACCGTCAATTCCTCTCGATGAGCCAGGGCAAAAATCCCGACCAGGAGTTCCAGGCACGGCAACGGGCCCGGATCCTCGAGAGGGAACTGGAGAAACGGTGATGGGAACGACGATGTCCGTGGCAACGCTGCTGATCGTAGGGGTGGTCTTCACGGGCACGCTTTCCGCCGACCTGCAGAAAGCCATGGCGGAATCGAACCTCGAAAAGCGCTCCAAGCTCGCGCTCGAAAATGCCAGCGAAGCGTTCGAGGCGGCGCGGGCCGATTACGAGAAGGGAGACGGCACCCGCCTGGCGGCCGATATTCGCGAGATTCAGGATTCCGTCGAGTTGGCGTACACCTCGTTGAAGGATACCGGCAAGGATCCCCGGAAGCATTCGAAGTGGTTCAAACGCGCGGAGATCGAAACCCGCGATCTGCTGCGGCACCTGGACGCTTTTCAGCGGGACATGAGTTTTGAAGACCGCCCGATGCTCGACAAACTGAAGGCCCGGGTGCAGAAGATCCACGACGACCTGCTGATGGGCCTGATGGAGGGCAACCCTAAATGAAGACTTTTCTTTGCTGCGTGCTGCTGGCGGCTCCGATGATGGCCCAGGTGCACCGCGATTTCCTGACGACCGCCGAGGTCGCACAGATCCGCGAAGCGCAGGAGCCGAATGACCGGGTGACGCTCTACGCCGGCTTCGCCACCGACCGGGTGGAGATGGTCAAGAGCCTGCTCGCCAAGAACAAACCTGGCAGGTCGGCCCTGATCCACGACGCCCTCGACGACTACGCCAAGATTCTCGACGCCATTGACGATGTGGCCGATGACGCGCTCGCACGGCATGTCGACATTCAGAAAGGGCTCGCGGCCGTAGCGGATACCGAAAGGAAAGCACTGCCGGTTCTTCAGAAGGCCCGCGACAGCCACCCGCAGGACCTGGACCGCTACGATTTCGTCCTGCAAACGGCCATCGAAACGACCAGCGACAGCCTGGAAGCCGCAACCGGAGACCTGGGTAAGCGCGCGAAGGAAGTAGAGGCGCGGGAAGCCCGCGAGAAGGCCGAAATCGAATCCGCCATGACCCCCGCGGAACGCGAGAACAAACAGGCGGAAGACAAGAAGGCCGCGGAGAAAACCGCCGCTAACCAGGAAAAGAAGCGCAAAGCCCCTACCCTGATGCGGCCCGGCGAAAAGAAGCCCGACCAGAACCAGCCATAGCGGCGGCCCCACCTCCGAACCTTGGGACGCGAACAATTGAACGGGAAGTTGAACCCGGAGCCGCCTCGACCATCATGCCGCAGAATGCCGGCTGAGACCAGGATGAGCGGTACCAGGCGGTACTAGATCGGCCTCAGAAAAGATAGCTGACCCCCAGCGTCGGCATGAAGTCGTAGGTCCACCCGTGAATCTGCGAAGGGAAGACCGTCCGGAACACGAGGTCGGGCGCGGGAGCCATGTAGGCTCGAAAATCCAGGCGTAGTTGCAATCCCTTACGAACCCGGTATTTGACGCCGCCTCCTACGCTGATCAGAGGTTTCGCCTGGTTGCCGCGGGCGATCAGGGCGAAATCCTGCAACGGCTGGGTGTATAGCAGCCTGCTCGGCCCGGTGAAGACCTTGATGCCGGCCCCTCCCGCAACGTAAGGCCGGATCTTGTCTTCCTTTCGGGTAATGTGAACGAGGAAGTCATAGTGAATGATATTGGTGTAGCCGCTGGCGCTGATCCTGGTGCCGCCGAAGGTCAATTGCGGACCGCCGACGCGGAACAGGTAGCGAATCTCTCCACCGAGATGCTCGTACATGTTTTCGCCGAAGACCACCCCACCCGCGAATCCCGGCTTGAAGCCGGCCTCCGCCGAGCCCGTGGGATTTTCGATCGACGCGTCGTGATCCCAGGCATACCCTGCCAGCGCGCCGAGTTCCCATTGCTGCGCCAGACAGCCACCCGAACAAAACAGTGCTAGAGAAACCGCGGAGATCCAAGTTGAACGCATACGCCCCCTTCGCAGCCGCCGGTGAGGACGCTCACTTCCCGGCCGCACGCTGATTCGGATTGCGCCCCCCGGCGCTGAAGGAGGGATGCGGCCGGCCGCGCGGAGTTGCTATTTATTCGTGCTTTTCGAGTTGGAGGGTGATGGTGCCGATCGTGAACTGCATCCTCACGCGGATCTGCACCGGCAATCTGCGGCGGTCGTCGGTGAGCCACACGTTCAGGTGGGCGGAACGCCGGTACAGGACGTTGTCGAAGAGGTAGATCTCATACCTCACGGTGTGAAAAGTCCCCTCCGGCGTCTTGATGTCTTCGCGCTGCTGCGCCTCGACCTTCGCCGTCACGCTCTTCTTCCCGTCGCTGACGGGCACCTGTGCCGACTCACCCGGCTCGAGATTCAGCGTCCGGAGATAATACAGGCCGCCGACCACGTCGTGAACGCAGCCCGGAGTTTCGATCTCCTTCGCCAGGATCACGGAATTCTTCGCCCGGTCGCGTTCCAGGTAATTGGCCTTCCGGCTTGCGGCATCGAACGTAATGCGGGTCTCGCGCTGGCGGCTGCCTTCCTGCGAGACGCTGTGGACGTTCTGGACGCAGAGCGAATCATTGAGCAGGGCCACGTAATCGTCTTCGACCTTGAACAGCTTGGAGACCAGCCCGACCGACTCCACCCGCAGGCTGACGCGGGAACTCGCCGCCGGCGCCGGGTCCGACCGCAGCTCCAGGGTTGCCTTGCCCGCCGTAATCAGACGCCACTCGACGTTGTAATGCAGGGTCTCGTGTTCCGGAAGGCTCGCGCCGGGCGGCGACGCAAGCGGAACTAGCAACATGGCTAACAGCGCCTTCGGGAACATGAACTGCCAGTTTCGCAGATCGGCGAATGCGGGCGCAAATCGCGGATGTCCCGATCTCCGGAGAGGGGCCGCCCGGGATAGAATGGTCATTCCATGAGAGTCGGAATGATCGGTACCGGCGCGATCTCGCACAAGCACGCGCAGGTCTACAAGAAAATCGGATTTGAGCTGACGGTCTGCACGGATATCTTCGAGCCGTCAGGAAGGAAGTTCGCCGCCCAATATGGCGCGGAGTTCGTCCGCACTTACGAGGAGGTGTGCCGCCACCCCAAAGTGGATTACGTGGACGTGTGTACTTTCCCGGATTTCCGCATGCAGCCGATCGAGATCTGCGCCCAGACGAAAAAGCACGTGCAGGTACAGAAGCCGATCTCCACGGATCTGAAAACGGCGCGGCAAATGATCGAAACGGCGCGGCGCGGCGGCATTCTGCTCGGTGTCGTGAGCCAGCACCGTTTCGATGACGCCAGCCTGTTTCTGGCGAAGGCCATCGCCGGCGGCAGGCTCGGCAAATTGCTCCAGGCCGATTGCTACGTGAAGTGGTACCGCTCCCCGGAATACTACTCGCGGCCGATCAAGGGAAGCTGGCAGACCGAAGGTGGCGGGGCCCTGATCAATCAGGCCATTCACCAGCTCGATATTCTGCGGTGGCTGGCCGGCCCGGTTCGCGAGGTGTTCGGCGCCTGGCAGTTGGGCGCACTGCACAAGATCGAGTCCGAGGACGTGGTGAACGCAGTGGTGCGGTACGCCAGCGGCGCGACCGGCGTCATCCAGGCCTCCACGGCGTTCTGGCCCGGCTATCCGGAGCGTACCGAGTTTCACGGCACCAGGGGGACGGCGGTGATCACCGGCGACAAGCTGACCACCTGGGATGTGGAGAACGATGCGGGCGATCCCGCTCCGGTAGCTCGCGAAGTAGCTTCCGGCGCGTCGGACCCCATGGCGATCTCGCTCGAACCGTTCGAACGTCAGTTCCTGGATTTCGGCGACGCCATCGCCAAAGGACGGAAGCCCCTCGTAGCTGGAGAAGAGGGCTACCAGGCTCTCGAACTGGTGGACGCCGTCTACCGCTCCTGCCGCAGCGGCGAGAAAGTCGTGCTCGGGGCGGATAGCGCATCGCGGTGAGACAGAGCCGCAACCGTAAGGGAGCGGGCAAACAGGAGGGACCATGGAGTTCCGCAGAATCCTTTGCTTTGCCGCGGCGGCGGCGGCGATCGTCTGGATGGGATGGGCAGCCAGCCGCCCGGACGACATCGTCTTTGAGCGCCGGATGATCGATCCGGGCGCCAGCGAAACGGTGGCGGTGGCCGACATCAACGGCGACGGCCGGCCGGATATCGTGTCCGGCGAGAACTGGTACGAATCGCCGAACTGGACCAGGCACAAGTTCCGCCAGATCGATTTCACGAACAACTACGTGGACGACTTCAGCGACCTTCCGCTGGACGTGAACGGCGACGGACGGGTCGATATCGTAAGCTGCTCCTGGTTCAGCCATCGCGTCTGGTGGAGCGAAAACCCGGGCAGGCCGGACGCGCTGTGGAAAGATCACTCCATCGAAGCGCGCTTTCCCGTAGAGTTCGCCTTCCTGGTGGACCTGGATAATGACGGCCAGGCGAAGGAAGTGCTGCCGGAGTTCGGCACTCCCAAAGCCCCTCTCACCTGGTACGAGGCACGCGGCGGGGAGTTTGTGGCGCACGTGGTCTCCGGCCGCTCCTACGGCCACGGCATCGGCGCCGGCGACGTGAACGGCGACGGGCGGAACGACATCCTCACCCCCGAGGGATGGTTCGAAGCGCCGGCCGATCCCCGTTCCGGAACCTGGACCTTCCACCCCGATTTCCAGCTCGGCGATGTCGGCTTCATCCACGTGCTCGATGTCAACGGCGACGGCCGCCCCGACCTCGTCACATCGATGGCTCATAACTATGGAATCTTCTGGATGGAGCGGAAGGCCGACGGGACCTGGGCGAAGCACATGATCGACGACAGTTGGTCGCAGTCGCACTCCCTGACCGTGGCCGATATCAACGGCGACGGCCAGCCCGACCTGGTGACCGGCAAGCGATTCATGGCTCATAATGGCCGCGATCCCGGCGGAAGGGAACCGCTGGGCATCTACTGGTACGAGCACTTCAAGACGCCGGCGGGCTCCATCGAATGGGTCAAACACGTGATCGACTACAGCTCCCGGGCGGGCGGCGGGATGCAGGTGGCCGTGGCCAAGGTCGGATCCGATCCGTACCCCGAGGTCATCACCGGCGGGAAGTCCGGCCTGTTTCTATTCCAGCGGGCGAAATCCGGTGGCGCATCAAGGCAGGCAAGATGAAGTGGCGGGCGGCGCCCCTTGTGCTGCTCGCCGCGGCCGGCATCGCCTCGGCGCCCGCGGTCATCAGGCCGGGCGAGCCCTGGCCGGATAACCGCGGCCTGCATGTACAGGCCCACGGTGGAGGCATCATCAGGCTGCGCGATACCTGGTTCTGGTTCGGCGAAGACCGCTCCCAGGGGCTCGACCGCACCCGCCGGTATGTCGGCTGTTACTCCTCGAAGGACCTCGTCCACTGGACTTTCCGCCGCCAGATCGCCTTTTCGGACCCCGAGGACCTGGGCCCCGGCTGGGTCCTCGAACGCCCGAAAGTCTTTTACAACGCGAAGACCAAAAAATTCGTGATGTACGTCCACCTCGACGACGCGCGCTACCGCTACGCGCGCGTCGGGGTAGCCGTGTCCGATTCCGTGGATGGGGACTACCGCTTCCTCAAAAGCTTCCGCCCACTGGGCCACGAAAGCCGGGATATCGGCCAGTTCATCGACGACGACGGCTCCGCCTACCTGATCTTCGAGGATCGCCCCGTGAAGGGCTTCCATATCGCGAAGCTCTCCGATGACTACCTCAATGTGGAAAAGGACGTGTGCCTCATCCAGGCGCCGCTCGAAGGAGGCGCGGTCGTGCACTACCAGGGCCTGTACTATGCTCTCGGTTCGGCCCTGACCGGATGGCGGCCGAATCCCAACAAGTACGCCACTGCCGCCAGGCTCGAAGGGCCCTGGTCGGAATTCAAGGATATCGCGCCCCCCGAAACCAACACGTACGGTTCGCAATCCACCATGCTGCTGAAGGTAACCGGCAGGAAGGGCACCGTTGTCATTTTCATGGGGGATCAGTGGAAGCCGCGCACCCAGTGGGATTCGCGCTATCTGTGGATGCCCGTGGAGATCGGCGGCGGCCGGCTGCGGCTTCCCGAACCTGCGCCGTGGACACTCGATGTGAAAAGTGGTATCGCCCGGATTCTGAGATAGAACAAAAAAGAATCTCCACCCTAATCGGAATCATCCCCCTCCAACGCATGCCTACGGAACGGATAACCAATTTTCGCGGCCTCCCCCAACGCGGATTGGCGGCCGCTATCGGCGAGGTGAGCCTATGACCGATAGTGATACGACGACCTCAGTCGCGTTCCTCGTGGACGTCGATGGCACTCTGCTCGACGATGACGCGATCCAGCATGACCTCAGAGAGCACCTCGCACGGCAATACGGATCGGCTTGTTGCGAACGCTACTGGGCCATCCTGGGTCAGTTGCGCCGCTCCCTGGGCTATTGCGACTACCTGGGAGCTCTGGAGCGGTACCGAATCGAGTACCGCCGTGACAACCGCGTCGGTTCGATGGCGTCGTTTCTGATCGACTATCCGTTTGACCGGCGCCTCTACCCCCATGCTCTCGATGTCCTCAAGCGCTTTCGGAGCTGGGGGCCCGTCATTATCCTCTCGGAGGGCGATGTGGTTTTCCAGCCCCGCAAAATCGAACGTTCCGGCCTTCAAGAAGCGGTCGGCGGCCATGTCCTGATCTATATCCACAAAGAAGACGCCCTGGCTGATATCGAGGAGAACTACCCGGCCCAGCATTACGTCCTGGTGGACCACAGCCCGCGAACGCTGTCTGCGTTCCGGGAGTCGTGGGGTAGTCATGTAACGACCGTGCTTTCGCGCCAGTGCAAATCCGCCAGGCTCGCGGCAGACCTCGGCCGCCACGCAACACCGGACATTACGGTGGAACGGATCGGCGACCTCCTGCAGTACGAGCTTCCTCCCCTGCTGGCCCGCGGCGAAATCGAGGTGGCCCGGTGAAGGCGCCGGGATACCAGTTTGGCCATGAACGTGCGAGTTAAGGTCATGGCCGGATAGGCGGGGAGGAGAGTTATGAACATAGAAGTGCTTGCCGATGCGGAATCCGTCGCGGGAAGGGCCGCCACCGTGATCGCCGCCGAGGCTCGGATGGCGGTGGCGGCGCGCGGCCGGTTCGTGATGGCGGTCAGCGGCGGCCACACTCCCTGGATGATGTTGCGCGCCCTCGCCAACCAGCAGATGCCGTGGCGCGAACTGCAGATAGTCCAGGTGGATGAACGGGTGGCCCCCGAGGGACACCCCGACCGGAACCTGGCCCACTTGCGGGAGAGTCTGCTCGAACATGCCCCGCTCGCCCCCACCCAGATCCACGCCATGCCCGTGGACGCCCCCGATCTCGACGCCGGCGCGGCCGAATATGCCGCGATCTTGCGTGAGATTGCCGGAGACCCGCCTACGCTCGACCTGGTTCACCTCGGCCTCGGACCCGATGGCCACACCGCCTCGCTGGTGCCGGGCGACCCCGTGCTGGAGATCACCGATCGGGATGTTGCGGTGACCGGCGTCTACCAGATGAGGCGCCGCATGACGCTGACCTATCCGGTTATCAACCGCGCCCGGTCCATTCTGTGGGTGGTTACCGGAAGCGAGAAGGCGGAGATGTTCGCGCGCCTGCGAGACGGCGATCCCTCGATTCCCGCGGGACGCGTGGAACGCGAGCGCGCCCTGGTGCTGGCCGACCGCGCGGCGGCGGGACAGCTCACCCGCTTCAATGAAGCGGTCCGGAAGTCCTCAGGGAATAACTAAGTAAGGGAAACCCTTCCCCGGAGATTCCGCGGGTGGCCGACCTTGACCTCAGCACGAGACTCGCGCTCGACCGGACTCGCGTCGCGTACGACCGGACCCTCATGGCCTGGATCCGCACCGCGACATCACTGATCGGCTTCGGATTCAGCGTCTATAAGTTCTTTCAACTGGAGCCAGGACGCCCTCATCCGGAAAACCGGCTGATCGGCTATCGCGGCTTTGCTCTCATGATGGTCGGGATCGGGCTGCTTTCACTGCTGATCGGCGTGATTGAGCACCGTATGGGCATGCACGAACTGCTGCGTGAGAATCCAACCATCTCCCGGTCGGCCACACCCCGCATCGCCGCCCTGATCGCTGTCCTCGGAATTCTGGCGTTCCTGACGGTCGTCCTTCGTCAGTAGTGCGGCGGCTGGGCTCCCGCGCCGGCCGCCTCCGCATCGCTCGCGCTCGCGACCTCGCCCAGAATCCGGTACAGGGTGGCGCGGTTGATGCCCAGGACCTTGGCGGCTCGCGCCTTGTTCCCCCTGACGCGATCGAGGATCCGCAGGCAATAACGCCTATGCACCTCCTCGAGCGGCAGCATTTCCTCGGCCGCGTTCTCGATCTCGCGTTCGGCGTCCATCTCAGGCCTCGACCCCGCATCCCGGACATACTCCGGCAGGTCCCGGACGTCGATCCGCTCGCCGTCCGTCATCATGCAGGCCTCGCTCAGCACGTTTTCCAGTTCCCGGACATTCCCCGGCCACGCGTATCGTGACAGCACCACCTGCGCGCGGGGAGTAATGCCGTGGATCGGCTTCTGATATTCTTCGGCGAATCGGTCCATGAAATGCCGCGCCAGCAGCAGCAGATCCTCCTTGCGGTCCGCGAGCCGGGGGAGCTTAATCTCGACCCGCGACAAGCGGTAGAAGAGGTCCTCGCGGAACTTCCCCTGGGAGACCATTTGCCGCAGATCGCGATGCGTGGCGGCAATCACCCTCACGTCCACCTTCCGGATTGCCAGTGAACCGACCCGCTGGATCTCCTGGTTCTGCAGCGCTCGCAGCAGTTTCGCCTGCGTGGATAGCGGCATATCGCCGATTTCATCCAGGAACATGGTGCCGCCATTGGCGTGTTCCATCAGCCCCATCTTGTCCTGGTTGGCTCCGGTGAAGGCGCCCTTCACGTGTCCGAATAGCTCGCTCTCGAACAGCGTCTCCACCACCGCCGAAGAGTTACACACCACGAAGCGGTGGGCGGCCACCGGGCTCAGACGGTGCAGGGCCGATGCGGCCAGTTCCTTTCCGGTGCCGGTAGGGCCCGTCACCAGCGCCGTGCGGAAGTGCGCCGCTACACGCCGGATCCTGGCGAATACCTCGAGCATGAGAGGGCTCCGGCCCACCATGTCCTGGAACTGCGACGTCCGCAGCAGTTCGTCATCGAGCTCGAGAGTCTTTTGCCGGCGCCGCGCCTCCGCCGCCAGCTTGCCCACCCGCTGCACCAGGTCATCCACCGAGACCGGCTTCGTGATGTAGTCGCAGGCGCCCTTCTGAATCGCTTCCACCGCGGCATCGGTGGAGTAGTTCGCGGTGATCAGAATCACATCCGTCTCCGGAGACGCCTCGGCCACACGCTCCAGCAGGTCCATGCCGGTCATTCCGGGCATGAAAAGATCCAGCAGCACGATCTGCGGCCGTTTGCTCAAAATCAGTTCGAGCCCGCGGGAGGCGTCGGTTTCGGTGAGGATCTCGAGCCCTTCCTCGTCCAGCGCGGCGCGGATCAACTCCAGCGCAGCACGGTCATCGTCTACTGCAACCAGAGTCACCATATACTTTTCAGATGCCATTGGACACCGCTTCGTTGCTTTGGCCGCCGAGGAACGCGCGGACCAGGCGTTCCAGCTCCGCGCCGTCGATCGGCTTGGTGATATAGGCATCAAAGCCGGCGCGCTGCGCCTTCTCCCGGTCACCGCGCATGGCGAAGGCCGTCACCGCGAGCACCGGCAGCTTTCGGAAACTCGGATCCTTGCGCAGCTCGCGCAATGCCGCGAAGCCGTCGAGCACGGGCATCTGGATGTCCATGAGTACCACGTCCGGATGCAACTCTGCAATCGACTGGAGGGCGGCCTTCCCATCCGGAACTTCCAGAATCTCCAGGTCCGGAGCCTCCAGCACCTCGCGAATCAGCTCTCTGCTTACCGGGTTGTCGTCGACTACCAAAACTTTCTTCATTGGGCTTGTGCACCCCTCGTTTGCACTGCCGCCGTCTCGCCTGCCGCAGGCTTCATGGGCAGCGTGAAGCTGAACCGGCTGCCCTTGCCCGGCTCGCTCGAGAGCCAGATCCTGCCTCCGTGCAACTCCACGAGCCGTTTCGTGATGGCCAGCCCGAGCCCCGTCCCTTCCTTGACTCCCTTGGTTGTGGCATCGACCTGCTGGAACTCTTCGAAGACGACTTGCTGCTGCTCGGTGGGAATGCCGACGCCGGTATCGCTCACCGAAATCACCGTCCCTTCCGGAGCCGGCAAACACTCGATCGTTACCCTTCCCTGCTCCGGAGTAAACTTCACCGCGTTGCTCAAGAGGTTGAACAGAATCTGCTTGAACCGGATCCGCTCGGCATAGATCACCTGATCGGCAGGAGCACGGGTCGAAATCCGGATCGATTTGTTGATCGCCAGCGGGGTAATCACTGAGAGAACTTCATCCAGCGCTCCCGCGAGTGAGAACTCCTGAGGCTCCAACTCCACCCGGCCGGCTTCGATCTTGGAAAGGTCGAGAATGTCGTTGATGAGCTGCAGCAGGTGACGGGCCGCGTCCTGCACATGCCCGACAAAGTGCCGGTGCTTTTCGTTCAGCGGTCCGCCCTTGCCGCGCGCCAGAAGATCGGAGAAGCCGATGATCGCGTTCAACGGCGTGCGGAGTTCATGGCTCATGCTGGCCAGAAACTCGCTCTTCAGCCGGTTGGCGCGCTCCACCTCCTGGTTTCGAAGGGCCAGCTCGCGATTCACATGATCCAACTCCGAAGTGCGCTCGGCCACGCGTCCCTCGAGGTCGCTGTTCAACCGGCGGATCTCCAACTCAGCGGACTTGCGGGCGGTAATGTCCTGCGTGATGCCCGCGACCCGGTAGACGCGCCCCGACGCGTCGCGAATCGGAAACGCGCGGTCCCACGCCCAGCGCAGGGTTCCATCCGGCCGCAACAGGCGAAACTCGATGGTCGAGTCATCGCCGCGGAGGGCGTTCTCGAAGTACTCCGCGACGCGCGCCCGGTCATCGGGGTGCACCCATTCCTCATTGGCGCGTGCCGGCTCGCCTGAGAGACTGGCGCAGGGCCGGCCCCACAGCCATTCGAATGCAGGACTCAGATAGAGGACCCGCGCGGATTTCACATCGGTCAGCCAGAATACCTCGCGAACATTCTCGGCCATTTGGCGGAACCGCTCCTCGCTTTCGCGCAGCGCTAGCTCGGACTCCCTGGCCTTCGTGATATCCATCGAGTAGCCGATCATTCCAAAGGGTTTGCCGTCCCGGTCGCGTTGCAGAGAGAGCGCCAGGTGCGCGTAGAAATCCTCCCCCGATTTCTTGCGCATGCGGACTTCCGCCTCGTGAATACCATCCTGCCGTAGCGGCTGTATCAGGCCGTTCTGCAGAAACTCCTGTTCTTCGACGGGATACAGGAAAGAGATGTGCCGGCCGAGCGCGTCCTCGGCGGAGTATCCCGTCAGCGTTTGAGCACCTTTGTTCCAACTTGTGACGAAGCCCTCCATGTCCGTCGAAATGATGGCGTCGTGCACCTGGTCGATGATCTGCGCCTGTTTTCGCAGCGCCTCCTCCGCGCGTTCGCGTGCCTTCTGCCTGTCGATGTTGATCAGGGCGAAGGCCAGGTCTGAGGTAACCTCATCGAGTAGTGCCGCCACGGCGGGCTGAAAAATGCCGGGCTCAGCGCTGTACAACCCGAGGGCACCGGTCCAGACGCCTTCCATTCGGATAGGAAATACCGCGGCGCTGCGATATCCCCGCACCAGCGCGTCCTCGTGCCACGGGGTATCCCAGGGCTCCCGCTGGAGATCGTTGCAGATCAGCGCCTTGCCCTCGCGCAGGCGGGCAGCCGCAGACTCCTCCCACCGGCAGGCCGGGTCTGGGGGACGTGAACCGGAAGAGGCCGGCCACACAACCGTCTCGGCCCCATTCTCCGCCGGTGCCGGCGCAATCCAGACAAACTCGAACAGCCCCTGGGAGGCCGCAATCCGGCAGACCTCCCGCAGAAGCGTCCGGCTTTCGCGCGCCCGGACGATGGCCTGGTTGGTTTCACTCAACAGCGCGTACATGCGGTTGGAGTGAACCAGCCGGGACTCGGAAGCCCTCCGCCGCCAGATCTCCCGGATCAGGTTGTAGCACACCAGGCTCAGCGTCAGGAAGCTGAGCAGCGAGCCTATCCACAACGTGCGAATTGACGTGGCTGCATCTGAATTGGCCTGGTCCGTCCTCGCCTTCAACAGCAGCCTTTCGTGATCCTTCATGCGGTTGACCAGGCCGCGCACCTGTTCGGAAGTCTCGTTTCCCTCCCCCGTCAGGAATGCCTGTACGGCCAACTCCGGATGTCCGTCCCGCCGGAGTTCGACCTTGCGCGCCTCGAGACCCAGCTTTCTTTCGACCGGGGTCTTGAGTTCGCCCAGCAATTGCATTTGTTGGGTGTCGTCCGCCAGTAGCGTCTGGAGGGCGGTCAGGCTTTGCTCCAACTCGCTGTCCGCCGCCTGCCGCGACGCCAGGTACTGATCGTTGCCCGACATGACGTAGCCGCGCGTGGAACTCTCGGTCTGCAGGACATCCGCCAGCACACTGTCGAGACGCTGCAGCACCTCGTGTGTCCGGTCGACCTGCCGCTCGACTGCGATCATCTCCTCGGTACTGCGGTAGGATAGAAAACCGATACCGGATAAGACCGCCAGAGCTAGTCCGAAAGCGCCGATTAACAGCCTGTCCATGGGCTTGACCTGATCGGTTGGGAGCATCGTAGCACAAACGGTGCCATCGTCCGGCCGGAACCGGGATTCACACTAACGAAACGCTCCCGGGCGGCCCTTGGAACGTCTCCCGCCGGCCCCGCATTCGAGGCGTTGTACGTTATCGCGGCATCATGCCGTAAAAGGTGGCAGGATGCTGGCGGGATACGGGTGAAATCCGGCATTTTCCCTACTGGCCCGGAAGTTGCTTGATCTCAAAGGCGTTAGGGCCACATGTCAGAGCAAAACGTAGCTGTTGTGGTTTTCGCCAACCACATGGAAGCCAGGAGCGCCTGGACCGCGCTTTCCCGAGCGGGATTCGACAAACGTTCCCTTTCTCTAGTTTGCAGGAAAGGTCTGCCGCTGGACAATGACGAAGCCTACAGTGTATTCTCTCTGCCCGACGTAGGTGAGATCTTCGTTCTGGGGCCGATGGAAACCTGGCTCATCGCAGTGATGGCGAACGCGACGATCTTTGGCGAGCTAAGCGCGTTCGGCGCCGGTCTTTACACCATCGGTGTCAGCCGGCCCATGGCCAGGCAGTACGAAGCCGAACTGCGGGCCAATAAGTACCTGCTGATCGCAAACGGCTCGACTGAAGACGTTACGCGCGCTACCCATATCTTGAACCGGTTCCGCCAGCATACGGCCATGCCCTCATAGCGATTGCACGCGTTGGAATACTCCCCGTCCGTTGTACCCTGGAGGAAAGCGAGATTCTTCCGAGGGGACGGGACTCATGCCAAGACCAGTGTTGCTCGCCGTGGACGACGACCCGGACGTGCTGAGGGCCGTCGAGCGCGATCTCAGGAAGCAGTACAGCGACCGCTACCGCGTGGTTTCCGCCGATTCCGGCGCCGGGGCCCTGCAACTTCTGGCCCGGCTTTCCCAGCGCGCCGAACCGGTGGCGCTGCTGGTCGCGGATTACCGGATGCCGCGGATGAACGGTATCGAATTCCTCACGGCCGCGGTTCGTGAATTCCCGGATGTTCGCCGCGTCCTGCTCACCGCTTACGCCGATACCGAAGCGGCCATCAGCGCCATCAATGTGGTTAAGCTCGATCACTACCTGCTGAAGCCCTGGGATCCTCCCGACCGCAACCTGTATCCGGTGCTCGACGATCTTCTGGATGAGTGGTCCGCATCCTACCGCCCGCCGTTCGAGGGCATCCGCGTGATCGGCACGCGCTGGTCCGCGCGGTGCTACGAGATTCGCGAGTTCCTGGCCCGCAACCAGGTTCCTTATCAGTGGATCGACATTGAAGACGCCGGCCGCAGCGCGGAGGCGGAAAAGACCATCGCCTTAATCGGCGATCTCAAAGGGACGCTCCCGGTAGTGATTCTCGCGGACGGCTCGATGCTTGCCCAACCCTCTGCGGGCGAGTTGGCGGATCGCATCGGGCTTCGGACGCGTCCGAAAACCGACTTCTTCGACCTGGTGATCGTCGGCGGCGGCCCGGCCGGATTGGCCGCCGCCGTTTATGGCGCTTCCGAGGGCCTCAAGAGCGTCATCGTGGAAAAGGAGGCCCCCGGGGGCCAGGCCGGGCTCAGTTCCCGAATCGAGAACTATCTCGGCTTTCCATCCGGCCTGAGCGGGAACGATCTGGCGCGGCGCGCGGTGACCCAGGCCAAGCGATTCGGGGCGGAGATTCTGGCGCCCCAGGAAGTTGCCAAAGCCCGCGTCGAGGGGCCGTACAAGATCGTCACGCTGGCAGACGGATCGGAGTTCTCCTGCCACGCCATGGTGATCTCGACCGGTGTGCAATGGCGGAAGCTGGATGTGCCGGGCATCGAGCGGCTGCAGGGCGCCGGCGTGTATTACGGGGCGGGGTCCACCGAGGCCATCTCCTGCCGCGACGAAGACGTGTACATCGTCGGCGGCGCCAATTCGGCCGGGCAGGCGGCGATGAACTTCTCCCGTTACGCAAGGCGGGTTACGATGCTCGTGCGCGGCGAGAGCCTGGGCGCCACCATGTCCCAGTACCTGATTGACGACATTGCCCAGACGCCCAACATTCACGTCGAGTTCGGCTCCCAGCTCGTCGCCGCGCATGGTGACGAGAAGCTGGAATCGATTTCCATTTCCTGCCGCCGCTCGGGAACCGTGGAGCAGGTGCCGGCCGGCTCCGTCTTCGTCTTCATTGGCGCGGCGCCCCGCACCGAGTGGCTCGACGGCTTCGTGGAGCGCGACGATCACGGGTTCATCCTCACCGGGCCCGACCTGCCGCGTCAAGGCAAACACCCCCGCGGCTGGCCGCTCGAGCGGGATCCGTTCCTCCTGGAAACCAGCGTTCCGGGCGTCTTCGCCGTGGGAGATGTGCGGCACGGCTCCGTCAAGCGCGTGGCTTCCGGGGTGGGGGAGGGTTCGATCGCCGTGCAGTTCGTCCACCGGTATCTGGCGGAGGTCTGATATGGAATCACAAACTACCGAACTGGCCCGGCAATTGAAGGCGGTTCCGGTCTTCTCCGACCTCTCGGAAGAGGACCTCGAATGGCTCGCTTCGCGCATGGAGCTGATGCACTACCAGGCTGGAGACGTCGTGGTTGAAGAAGGATCTCCGGCCGACCGCATGATCGTGATCCTGGAAGGCGAGGCGCAGATTCAGCGTGAGCAGGGCTCCGGCGACGGCCGCATCTACTCCGCCCACGCCGGCCAGTTGACCGGAATGCTTCCCTATTCCCGGCTCAAGCAATTCCCGTTGACCTCCCGCGCCATGACGCCCTCCACCGTGGCGACAATGAACGTGTCGCATTTCCCGGAACTGCTCGAACGCCTGCCCGCGCTCGGGGGCCGGCTGGTCGGGGTGATGTCCGACCGCATCCGCGAGACGACGCGAAACGACCAGCAGCGCGAGAAGCTCATGGCCCTGGGAAAGTTGTCGGCCGGCCTGGCCCACGAGTTGAACAATCCGGCCGCGGCGGTGCGGAACGCCGCCGTCAACCTGCAACAGGCGGTGGCCACGCTCCGCACCGCCAGCCTCCACCTGGGCCAAAGTACTCCCTCACCCGAGGATCGCGTCTTTCTGGCACAGATCGAATGCGATTGGCCGAAACTTCATCCTCCCGCCGCGCTCGACTCTCTCGATCGCAGCGACCGCGAAGAAGAAATCGGCAACTGGCTGGAAGGGCACGGCGTGGCGGAGGCCCGCCGCCTGGCGCCGGACCTGGTGGATGCCGGATGCGAGCTCGATACCCTGCGCAGCCTGTCCAGCCGGTTCGACGACGGCAGCCTGGGCGACGCGGTCACCCATCTGGCGGCCTCGCTCAGTGTCAACCGCCTGGTGCAGCAGATCGACAGCGGGACGACGCGGATTTCCGACCTGGTTCGCGCCATCAAGCAGTATTCCTACATGGACCAGTCTCCGCAGCAGGAGATCGACGTTCATGAAGGCCTCGAGAATACCCTGATCATGCTGCACTACCGGCTGAAGCACGGTATTACGGTGGTGCGCGAATACGACCGTTCGACGCCGCGCATCTGCGCGTACGGCAGCGAGTTGAACCAGGTCTGGACCAACCTGATCGACAACGCCATCGACGCGATGGGCGGCGAGGGCGAACTGGTGGTTCGGACGGCCTCCGAATTTCAGCGCGTGCTGGTGGAGATTCGCGACAGCGGGCCCGGTATCCCGCCCGAGATTCGCGATCGCATCTTCGAGCCGTTCTTCACCACCAAGCCGGTGGGCGAAGGCACCGGCTTGGGCCTGGATACGGTCTATCGCATCGTGCACGTGCACCACGGCGACGTGCAGGTCGACTCCCGGCCGGGCAGAACCTCGTTCCAGGTGCGCCTGCCGTTTGCCCACGCATCGGCTCCCAGGTAACAATCCGCGGGCTCTGCTCCACGCGCTGTGTTATACCGGAGTCGTCAGTTATGAACCGCAGATCGTTCCTGGCTCTGGCCGGCGCTGCGCCGTGGCCGTTGCGCGCGGCGGGGCGGACTACCGTCTCCATTCAGGGAGATCGCTTCTTCCTGAACGGGCAGCCGACTTATCAGGGCCGCACCTACCGCGGAATGAAAATCGAGGGCTTGCTGCTGAACGTACGTGCGGTCCAAGGCATCTTCGATGACCTCAACCCCCAGACTCGCGGACGATGGGTGTATCCCGACACCGGCAAGTGGGACCCGCGGCGCAACACGCGGGAATTCGTCGCCGCCCTCGCGGATTGGCGGAAGAACGGCGTGCTGGCCTTCACCATCAACCTGCAAGGCGGCAGCCCGGAGGGATACTCCAAGGCACAGCCATGGGAGAACAGCGCGATCGACCCCGGCGGCAATCTGCGGCCGAACTATATGGACCGGCTGGCGCGCGTCCTCGACCGCGCCGATTCGCTCGGCATGGTGGCGATCGTCGGCTATTTCTACTTCGGGCAGGATCAGCGGGTCAAGGACGAAGCGGCCGTGCGGCGCGCCGTGACCAATGCCACCCACTGGCTGCTGGAACGGAACTACCGCAACGTCCTGGTGGAGATCGACAACGAATGCAACATCGCAGCGTACGATCACGCGATTCTCAAAGCGGACCGGGTACATGAGCTGATCGCGCAGGCCCGAAGCATCACACACGGCGGGCGCCGGATGCTCGTAGGCGCCAGCTACGGCGGGGGAACCCCGGCTCGTTCGAACGTCATCAAGGCTTCCGACTTCATCCTGCTCCACGGGAATGGACCGGACGATCCGGCCCGCATCCGCCGCATGATCGAAACCACCCGCCAGGCGGACGGCTACCGTCCGATGCCGGTGCTCATCAACGAGGACGACCATTTCCGCTTCGACGCTCCCGACAGCCACATGATGACGGCCCTCGGCCAATACGTCTCGTGGGGCTACTTCGATCCCGGCAAAAGCGACTACTCCGACGGATATCAGTGCCCGCCCGTGAACTGGGGAATCAATACCGAACGGAAGCGCCAGTTCTTCGCCAAGGCCAAGGAAATCGCGGGCGCGTAACCATGGGAACCCCTGGCTCGTCTGGCCGGAAGACCCAATGTGCGATAATACGAACAGTTCTCCCCACCGAGCGGCCACGAGCTTTGGCCAGCTGCTCCCTGCCGAGAATCAGGCAGTCCGGGAGCAGGCGCAGCCCGTACGAACCGAGTCCCCAGGCGGAAACTGGTGCAGCTCATCGCACCAAAGGGAGCATTTCATGGAATTTCGGTACTTGGGTTTTGATCAAAGCGGGAACGCTCGCGCATACAAGTTCGACGCGATCGCAAAGGCCGAACCCACCAGGCACTTTATCGTTACGGCCGATATCAGCCTCTTCCTGCAGCACCGCGTCGGCCTTCAGGAGGGGCCCGCGTTGTGCGCCCGGAAACTCGCCGAAGACCTCGAAAGCAATGCCGAAGGCGATCACGAGCTGGTCAGCGACGATCTGCGCCGCCACGTAGACAACCGCGCCCTCGCCGAAGCGCGAAGAGCCGAAGCCCGAAAAGGCGTGCCGCGCCGCCAGCGGGACGACTCGCAGACGCGCAGCAACTCAATGTCCACCTGGAAGTAGAGAGCCTTCCCTTCCCTACTGCTGCCATCCGCCGCCCAGGGCGTTGTAGACCTGGACCAGGGAGAGCCGCTCATCCAGCCGGGCCCGTGCCAGGTTCAGCTCCGCGGAAAAATAATTCGTCTCATTGGTGAGGACCTCGAGATAGCTCGCCGCGCCGCCGCGGTAGCGCATCTCCGAGAGGTTGGCCGCCCCTTCAGCCGCCGTCGTGAGCCGCTCCTGATGCTCCCGGAACTGGCGAAACTTGGTGTAAGAGATCAGCGCGTCGGAGACCTGGCGGAAGGCCTGCTGAATCGTCTGCTGGTAGCTGAGGAGCGCCTGCTGCTGCTGCGCCTGGGCCAGCCGGAGGTTCGACCGCAGGCGGCCTGCGGTAAAGATCGGCTGGGATACCTGCGCCGAAAAACTCCAGGCATCCGACGCTCCGCTGAACAACCGCGCCAGCCGCGTGCTCTCCAGGCCGCCCGCGCCGGTCAACGGCAGGCTCGGGAAGAACTGTGCCCGCGCCACGCCGATCTCCGCGTTGGCGGCCATGAGCTGCGCTTCGGAGTCACGGATATCGGGACGCCGCTCGATCAACTCCGAGGGCAGGCCCGGAGGAATTTCCGGCGGCAGCGGCTGCTCGGTGATGCGCAGGCCGCGCGGAATGCCGTGCGGATTTTCGCCGGTCAGCGTGCTGATCAGATCTTCCTGCACCGCGATCTGGCGCTCGGTCTCGGGGATCGTTCCCGCCGCCGTTTCCACCAGTTGCTCGGCCTGCCGCACGTCGAGCAGACCTGCCGCCCCGCCGCGCTCGAGCGTCTGGGTAAGCTGAAGCGATTGCTGCCGCGACGCATATGTCCGCTTCGCGATCTCGAGCTCCAGATCGAGTTCCCGAAGCTGGAAATAAGCGGAGGCGACGTCCGCCACGACGGTGCTCAAGACCAGGTTCCGGTTCCACTCCGAGGCGAGCAGGTTGGCGCGGGCCGCCTCCGTGGCGCGCCGGTATTCGCCCCAGAAGTCGATGTTCCAGGAAAAGATCGCCTGCAATCCGGCGGCGGCGAACGCAAAGGACGGAATCTTCTGGCCGGTATACCCGGCGGCCCCGCTCACGGCCGGAAACTGCTGCGAACGCGCGATTCCCAGCGCGGCCTGCGCCTGCAAAATGCGCGACGCCGCGATCCGTACGTCGTAATTCTGCCGCAGGGCGGTCCGGATCAGCGTCTGCAGTTCCGGGTCCTGAAACAGCGTCCACCACTTTTCATCGGCGATCGAAGGAGTCCCGGGCGGCTGATCCGCGTTTCGGTAGGCAGGCGGAATGCTGACGGCCGGGCGGCGATAGTTCGGCCCCACCGTACATCCGGCAAGCGCCAGGATCGCGGCGACTGCAATCGCGGCCCTCATCCCGCCGTCTCCGTCTCCGCCTCGACGTGCGGCCTTCGCGCAAACCGGTGAGACAGCTTCTCGACCACTTCGAATGTGACCGGGACGAAGAAGATCGCAATCAGCGAAGCAGCCATCATCCCGCCGATCACCGCCGTCCCGAGGATCCGGCGGGACACCGCGCCGGAGCCGGCCGCGATCCACAGAGGAATGCAACCGAGAATGAACGCGAAGGCCGTCATCAGGATCGGCCGCAGCCGGATGCGCGCGCCCGTGAGCGCGGCTTCCTCCAGGCTCCTTCCCTTCTCGTATTCGGCCTTGGCGAATTCGACAATCAGAATCGCGTTCTTTGCCGCCAGCCCGATCAGCATGACGAGCCCGATCTGCGCATAGACATCGTTTTCGAAGTGCCGCAGCCAGAGCGTCAGGTAGGCGCCGAATACGGCGACCGGCGTGCCGAGCAGGACGCTGAACGGCAGAGACCAGCTTTCATACAGCGCCGCCAGAATCAGGAACACGAACAGGAGCGACAGCCCGAAGATGGCCGCCGGAGGCACTCCCTGCGCCGCGCGCTGCTCCTGGAACGACATCCCCGTATAATCGAACCCCATCTCCCGCGGCATGGTCTCGGCGAACGTGTCTTCGAGCGCCTTCATCGCCTGGCCGGAGCTGTAGCCCGGCGCCGCCGCGGCGTTGATCTGCGCGGCGTGATACTCGTTGTAGCGCATCGTGAATTCCGGGCCGCTGATGCTCTTGATCTCCGTGAGGGCGCTCAATGGCACCATCCCGCCCCGGTTGTTCGCCACGTAGAACTGGCCCATATTCTGGGCTCGCGTGCGGTACTCTCCCTCGGCCTCGACATACACCTGCCACTGGCGGCCGAAGCGGTTGAAGTAATTGACCAGATAGCCGCCCATGAATGTCTGGAGCGTCTGGTATACATCGCCGATATTCACGCCCTCGCGCGTGACCTTGGCCCGGTCCACATCGACGTACTCCTGCGGGACGCCAGCGAGGAAGGTCGACGACACGCCAACCAGTTCCGGCCGCTTCCGGGCCGCGGCCACAAACTTGTTGACGTTGTCGCCCAGAAACTGAAGCGTGCCGCCCGAGCGATCTTCGAGCATGAACGTGACGCCGCCGGAAGTGCCGACTCCCGGGATCGCCGGCGGCGAGAAAGAGAACGCAATCCCGTCCGACACCTTGCCCAGTTCCTGCCCGATGTGGTTGCGGATCGCCTGGTACTGCTCTTCCGGCTTCGTCCGCTCATCCCACGGTTTTTCGGTGACAAAGAAGAATGCGCTGTAGGTATTCTGGACGCGGCTCAGCAGGCTGAAACCGAGCACCGACGTGCAGCCCCGGACGCCGGGCGTATGGAGAATGATATCTTCGACCTTTTTGGCCGCCGACGCGGTGCGCTGCAGCGACGCCGCGTTCGGCAACTGCAAACTCACGAAAACGTAGCCATAATCTTCCTCGGGAAGGAACGACGACGGAAGTTTTCCGCCTACGAAGACCGCGGCGGCCGTAATCGCGGCCAGGAGCATCAGGCTCAGTCCGGCCTTGCGAATCAAGACCGCCGAGAAACCGACGTACTTTTCCGTCCCCCGCCGGAACATCCGGTTGAACCACTGGAAAAACCAGTTCAACGGGCCGCGCCGCCTCTTTCTCGGCCGCAGCAGCAGTGCGGACAGGGCGGGGCTCAGCGAGAGCGCGTTGAATGCCGAGAAGATCACCGAGATCGCGATGGTCACGGCAAAC
This sequence comes from Bryobacterales bacterium, assembly GCA_963778675.1. GTDB lineage: Bacteria > Acidobacteriota > Terriglobia > Bryobacterales > Bryobacteraceae > CAWCDJ01. Next base: position 275,814 of record CAVZVI010000008.1, on the reverse strand, counting down.
TGCTGATACAGGCGGCCGGTGATTCCGGGAATGAACACCGTCGGAATGAACACGGCACTGAGGATGAGAGCGATCGCGACTACCGGGCCCGACACCTCCTGCATCGCCTTCAGCGCCGCGTCGCGCGGCGAGAGGCCCTCTTCGATGTGCCGCTCCACCGCCTCCACCACCACGATCGCGTCGTCCACCACCAGTCCGATCGCCAGCACGAGGCCGAACAGCGAGAGCGTGTTGATCGAGAAGCCGAGCATCGGGAACACCACGAACGTCCCGATCAGCGAGACCGGGACCGCCAGCAGCGGGATCAGGGTCGCGCGCCATCCCTGCAGGAAGACGTAGACCACGATCACGACCAGGCCCAGCGCTTCGAGCAGCGTGTAGATGATCTCGCGCATGCCGGCCGTCACCGCGGCCGTCGTATCCAGGCTCACGGTGTAAGCCAGGTCCGAAGGAAATCTCTTGCTCAGCTCCGCCACCCGCGCCTTGAGCCGTTTCGCCGCGTCTACCGCGTTCGACCCCGGCAATTGGTAACAGGCCAGAATCGCCGCCGGCTTGCCGTTGTAGCGGCCGCTGAGGTTATACGTCTGAGCGCCAAGCTCGATGCGGGCCACATCCTTCAGCCGGAGATTGGAGCCGTCCGGATTCGAGCGGAGAATGATATTCCCGAACTCCTCGGGCGTGGTCAGCCGTCCCTGCGCACGGACCGTGTACGTGAACTGCTGCCCCGGCGGCACCGGTTCGCCGCCGATCTGCCCGGCCGGGTTCACCGCGTTCTGGGCCTGCAGCGCCTGAACGATCTGGGGGACCGTCACGTGCAACTTCGCCAGTTGGTCGGGCTTCACCCAGCAGCGCATGGCGTACTGTCCCGCGCCAAACACCTGAACCCGGGCGATTCCGGGGACGCGCGTCAGCTCATCGATCAGGTTGATATAGGCGTAATTGGCGAGAAACGTGTTGTCGTACGAGCCCTTGGGCGAATACAGCGAGACCAGCATCAGCGGGGCCGACAGGGACTTTTGCACGATCAGCCCGGAAGTATTGACCTGCGCGGGCAACTGCGGCTGCGCCTGGGATGTCCGAAGCTGCGTGAGCACCTGGTCGATATTGGGGTCCGTGTTGACGTCGAAATCCACGGTGATCTGCGTCTGCCCGCTGCTCGAATTCACCGAGTACATGTAATTCATGTTGTCGACGCCGCTGATCTGCTCTTCGAGCGGCGTGGCAACGGACTGTTCGAGCGTCTGCGCATCCGCGCCGGGATAGATGGCGGCCACCATGATCTCCGGCGGCACGATGCTCGGGAATTGCGCCACGGGCAGGGCGAGCGCGGAGACCAGCCCGATCACCACCATGAGAATCGCAATCACCATGGCGACGATCGGGCGGTTGATGAAGAACTTCGACATGGGCTACCTGCTCCCGCTGCCCGTATCGGGTTTCGGATTCACCAGTGCGCCCTCCGCCACCTTCATGGTTCCCTCCGAGACCACGCGGTCGCCGGGCTCGATGCCGCTCCGGATGATCCACATCTCGCCCACCCGGTCGCCCACCTGCACCGTTCGAATGCTGACTTTGTTCCCGGGCCCGACAACGGCCACCTGGTTCCGTCCCTGCAGCTCGCTGACGGCGCGCTGCGGCACCAGCAGGGCGCCCTTCGTGAACCCGGTCATGGCGCGGATGCGCCCGAACTGGCCGGGCCGCAGGACGTTCCCCGGATTGGAAAAACTCCCTACGATGCGGATGGTCCCGGTCTGCGGATCCACCTGGCGGTCGGCGAAGATGATGCGTCCCTCATGCGGATACGTGTCGCCGTTGGAAAGAGTCAATTGCAGCGGAATGTCGCTGCCGCGCCGCAGCATATCCGTCCCGCCGGTATGGAGCCTGCCCGCCAGTTCCAGGTATTCCTGCTCGCTGATGGAAAAGTAGACCTTGATGGGGTTCAGCGAGGAAACGGTGGTCAGGACGCTCGTGGGGCCGACCAGGTTGCCGATCTGGACGCTGGCAATGCCCGCGATGCCGTCGATCAGCGATCGCACCTTCGTGAATCCGAGGTTCAATTGCGCCTGCTCCACGGCGGCCTGGGCGGCCTGAATCGCGGCTTTACTCGACTGGATCGCCGCTTCATCGGTCTTGACCAGTGCCTGGCCCTGCGCCTCCGCCTGGACGTCGTTGTCCATCTGGCTTTGCGGAATCGCGTGTGCCGCGGCGAGGGGGGTATCGCGCTTGACGTTGATCTGCGAGAGGCCCAACTGAGCACGCGCCTGCGCGAGCTGCCCCTCGGCTTGGGAGCGCTGTGCGTTCGCCTGGGCGAGCTGCGCCTGCGCCCGGTCGAGCGCGGCCTGAAACGGACGCGGATCGATTTCGAACAGCACGTCGTCTTTATGAACGAACGAGCCCTCGCGGTAGTCCTGCCGGATCAGGTAACCGCTGACCTGCGGCTGGATATTCGCGTTCACATATCCATCCAGCGTAGCCACCCAATCGCCGTAAACCGGCACGTCCTTTTGCACAACGGTGGTAACGCCGACGTCCATGGGCGGCGGCGCTTGCCGCGAGGTGGTTGTGGCCTCCGATTTCCCGCCGCATCCGGCGAGCACGATCGCCGCGCAGGCCGCGAAAGTTACAGCGGCCGGTCTCCTCTTCGAGATCATTGGCCCGCCCTCCCGGCCGCGCGGCGAGGCTCGATCCGCGCGCTTAAATAGGAAAAGAGAACTACTTTGAATTCCCGAATGAACGTTCGCCGCTGATCGGACGAAAGTTCGGTGTAAAGCTGATTCAGAGCCTTCATAATATGCAGGGTTACGGTCGCCAGTTGCAGAGCTTTCGCCTTCGACATGCGCGGCTTCCGGGCCACAAAGAAGCCGGCAAAGCGTTCCCGGAGAAGGTTGCGAATGGCAGGCGACGTGCGGGTGCTCCGCGGCGCGTCGAGCAGGGCCAGGAACGCGGGATGACTGTCGACAAACAGGACGGTCAAATCAATCAGATGACTTACGAACGTTTCGAGATTCAGCGTCCTCGCCTGCTCGGCGAGCGGCGCGCACATCTGGTCGAACTGCTCCACGTAGTGGCTGCGAAGGGCCTGCGTGATCGCGGGCTTGCCGGGGAAAAACTGATAAAGCGATCCTATGGAAGCTCCCGCACGCTCCGCGATCGCGCACATGGTGGCGCCCTCATAGCCCGCTTCCGCAATCACGGACTCGGCGGCCCCGATCAACTCCGCTACGCGACGCTCTCCCCGTTCCTGGCACGGAATCCTCCTCGGTCCGGTGGGCGACAGCATCGGTGTCTCTATTATATATGAGGATGTCCTCATATATGGCGGGCAGGCCGGGAGGGTTACCCTGCGTTCCGTGAAATCCGATTAACATAAGGTTTCGCCAAGGAGCGAACGCCATGGAGAGTACACGCCGCGGGATTTTGATTTCCGGCCTCAGCGCCCTTCTTCCAATCAAACTTTTGCCCTCGGCCGAAGCCGCCACGGCCGTGCCGGCCGGCGGAGAGCGGCGCCGTGCCTTCAACGACGGATGGCGCTTTTTCAAAGGCGAAGCGGGCGGAGCCGAGCAGGCGGCCTTCGACGATTCCAGGTGGCAGGAACTCCGCCTGCCGCACGATTGGGCCATCGACGGGCCCTTCGATCCGAAGCTCAATCCGCATACCGGAGCGTTGCCCATCTCCGGTACCGGCTGGTACCGCAAGGCGTTCACCCTTCCCGCCGGCGGCCGGGGCCGCTACTTCAGCATCGAGTTCGATGGCGCCATGTCCAACTCCAAGGTCTGGCTCAATGGCGAAGAGTTGGGCGGCCGTCCGTACGGCTATAGCAGCTTCGCGCTCGACCTGACGCCGCACCTGAAATTCGGCGGCCCGCCCAACGTTCTGGCGGTCCGGCTGACACCGGAAGAACATTCCTCGCGCTGGTATCCCGGCGCCGGCATCTATCGCAACGTGTGGCTCACCACCACCGGACCCTTGCACGTGGCGCACTGGGGGACCTACGTCACCACCCCGCAGGTTACCGGCGCCCAGGCCACCGTGGCGGTGAAAGTCGAGGTTCGCAACCACGCGGGCCAACCGGCCAAAGTGACTCTGCAGACGACCGTGCTCGATCCCTCGGGCAAGTCCGTCGCCAGGAGCCGTAATGACGGCACCGTGCCGGCCCAGGGCACGCAGACCATCGCGGCCACTCTCACCGTCGATCATCCGCGGCGCTGGGACGTCGACGACCCCCAGCTCTACACGCTCGTCACCGAGGTGCTGGACGGCAAGCGCGCCGCGGACCGCTACACGACGCCGTTCGGCATCCGCACCATCGCCTTCGATAAGGCGCAGGGGTTCCTGCTCAACGGCCGCCACCTGAAACTGCAGGGCGTGTGCCAGCACCACGACCTCGGCGCGCTCGGCGCCGCCGTCAACCGCCGCGCCACCGAGCGCCAGTTGGAGATCCTGAAAGCCGGCGGGGTCAACGCCATCCGTACCAGCCACAACCCGCCTTCGCCGGAAGTGCTGGAGTTCGCCGACCGCCTCGGCCTGCTGGTGATGGACGAAGCGTTCGACATGTGGCGGATTCCCAAAGTGCCGAACGGCTACAGCAAGTACTTCGATGAATGGTCGGAGCGCGACGTCCGCGACATGGTGCGGCGCGACCGCAACCATCCGAGCATCATTCTCTGGAGCATCGGCAACGAGGTCCCCGAGCAGGGACGCGCCGACGGATGGCAGGTAGCCAAACGCCTCACCGGCTTTTTCCACGAGGAAGACCCGACCCGCCCGACCACGTCGGCGTTCAACAACGACTTCGCCGCCATCCGCAACAAGCTGGCCGACGAGGTCGATATTCCGGGGATCAACTACAAGCCCTTCCACTACGGGCAACTCCTGGAAGAGCATCCCAACTGGGTGATCTACGGCTCCGAGACCAGCTCCTGCGTCAGCTCGCGCGGAGTCTACCAACTGCCCATCGAGAAGTACGAAAAGGACCCCTCACACCAACTGACCAGCTACGACATCATCGCGCCGCCCTGGGCCTATCTGCCGGATGCCGAATTCAAGGCGCAGGACCAGTTCCCGCAGGTGCTCGGCGAATTCGTTTGGACCGGCTTCGACTACATCGGCGAGCCGACGCCCTACTTCCAAGGGCGCGGCGCCGGCGTGCAGGCGGATTGGCCGGCGCGCAGCTCCTATTTCGGAATCGTGGACCTGGCGGGCTTCCCCAAAGACCGCTACTACCTCTACCAGAGCGTGTGGTCGAAGAAGCCGATGGTGCACGTGCTGCCCCACTGGAACTGGGAGAGCAGGGCCGGCCAGCCGATCCCCGTGATGGTGTACACAAACGGCGAGGAAGCCGAACTGTTCCTCAACGGCAAATCGCTGGGACGCAAGAAGCGCTTCTCCGAGCCGGTGGAACTTCCGGTCGGCCCGAACATCAGCCAGGACCGGAAGTTCGCCAGCAAGTACAGGCTGGAGTGGCAGGTGCCGTTCGAGCCGGGGACCCTGAAGGCCGTGGCTTACACGGGCGGCAAAGCAGTGGCCGCGGACGAGCGGCGGACGGCCGGCGCGCCCGCCAAACTGAGCCTGGTTCCGGACCGCACCCAGATCGCCGCGGACGGCGACGACCTTTCCTTCGTCACCGTGCGGGTGGAAGACAAGGACGGCACCCTTTGCCCCTCGGCGGACAACCTGGTGAAGTTCCAGGTATCGGGCGCGGGGATGATCCAGGCCGTGGACAACGGCAACGCAGCCACCGTGGAGCCGTTCCACGCGGACTACCGCAAGGCGTTCAGCGGCCTGGCGCTGGTGATCCTCCGTTCGAAGCCCGGCCAGGCAGGGCGCATCGAGCTGGCGGCCTCGTCGGAAGGACTGGTACCGGCGAGGACCGGGATCGTGACGCGGAAGTAGGGATAGTCAGGCTGAGGTATCTCCCCGTACTGCTGCAGCAGTTGACTTCCGCATCCGGATGGCGAACACAGGGGTCTCGGGTTCGTTTCGCACGGCGGCGCTGCGCATCATGCTGGGTGAAAATGGGGTCGGCGAAAATGGGGTCGGGAAAATGGGGTCGGGAAAATGGGGTCAGCCTGATCTGCGCGATTTCCTGAGAAGCTTGTCCATCATCCCGCACTACCCTACCATATGCCACGACGCAACCGCTGCATACTCCCTGGCGTAGTCTGCCACGTCACGCAGCGCGGCGTCGACCGGCGGGAGACGTTCTCGTCGGACCAGGACCGCTTCACTTATCTGCATCTCCTCCGGCAGAATCTTGCCGATACGCAGGTCGGCCTCGTCGGGTATTGCCTGATGAGCAACCACGTCCATTTAATTGCCCTGCCGCAACAGACGGACTCCCTGGCCGTCTTGCTGCGACGGGTTCACGGTCGATACGCGCAGTATTACAATGCGCGCTCTGGACGGACCGGCCACTTGTGGCAGAATCGCTTCTTCGCCTGTCTGTTGGGGCAAGACCATCTGCGGGCGGCGCTGGCGTACGTGGACCGCAATCCACAGCGGGCTGGCATGGTCCGGAGGGCGGGGGATTATCGTTGGTCGAGCGCGGCGGCGCACATCACCGGTAAAGATGAGGCCGGCATTCTGGACATGGCGTGGTGGGAGCGGGAAGGCTTGGCGTCGCAGTGGGAGGCAGTCCTGCATCTCGAGGATGAGAATGCGGCCTCATCGCTGAGACGGTGTACCTACGCCGGACGACCGTTTGGAAGCGAGAGTTTTCTGCGGGAGATGTCAGAACTCTTTGGCCGGTATTGGACTCGCGGGCGGCCGAAGAAGGAAAAGGCGCCGCGTAGTGCGGTTCCGGCCGGCCAGTTCTCGTTATTCGGCGGAGAATAATCGCTCAGTTCAGGCTGACCCCATTTCGACCCATTTCGACCCATTTCGACCCCGGGACCGGGGCGGCCACTTTGCCGGACATACAAAACTTTGTATACTATTGGACGTGGCGGGTTCCAAACCTGTCGAGTTTCGGGGCAGTTCCCTGGAAGACCTCCGCGCCTTCCCGCTGACGGCCAGGCGTGAGGCCGGCCATCAGTTGGACCAGGTGCAAAATGGCCGTGAGGCAGACGATTGGAAGCCCATGAACACGGTGGGCCAGGGTGTCAAGGAGATTCGAATTCGGGATGAGGCTGGCGCGTTCCGCGTCCTCTACGTGGCGAAGTTCGCCGATGCCATCTACGTGCTGCACTGCTTCCAGAAGAAGACCGAGAAAGCCAGCAAGGCGGACGTGGAGCTTGCTGCCAAGCGTTACCGCGAGTTATTGAAGGAGCTAGGGCAATGAAGAAGCAACGTTTTACCAGTGTGTGGGACGCTATCGAAAACACGCCCGAGCAGGCCGCCAACATGAAACTGCGCTCCGCGCTGATGATCGCCTTGAAGGATCACATCAGCCGTACCGGCATGAGCCAGGCGCAAGCGGCCCAGCTTTTCGGCGTGACGCAGCCGCGCATCTCCGACCTGATGCGTGGCAAGATCAACCTGTTTGCCCTCGACGCGCTGGTGAACATGGCAACAGCCGCGGGCTTACGCATCGAAATGCGCGTGCTAGACGCCGCGTAACCTGACCCGGCGCTAGGCGCCCCAGCCACGCACCTTCATCTCGCTGCCGAGTTCGTCTGCGCCCGCTGGTTTCTCCGCAGCCACACCCGCAGCGACCGCCAATGGACTCGCGGGCGGCCGAAGAAGGAAAAGGCGCCGCGTAGTGCGGTTCCGGCCGGCCAGTTCTCGTTATTCGGTGGAGAATAATCGCTCAGTTCAGGCTGACCCCATTTCCCCGACCCCATTTCCCCCCATTTCCCCGACCCCATTTCCCCCAACCCCCGCACTCCCATTTCCGCATTCCATTTATTCCATTTCCCCCCATTCCGCCGGCTGCTTACGCCGCATGAAGGTCTACTCCCCGTACTGCTGCAGCAGTTTTCCGATCAGACCGGTCCAGCCGGTCTGGTGGCTGGCGCCTAATCCGGTTCCGTTATCGCCGTGGAAGTATTCGTAGAACAGCACCAGGTCGCGCCAGTGCGGATCCGTCTGGTAGAGCCCGTTCGCGCCGTGCGCCGGACGGCGTCCCGATTCGTCGCGCAGGAAGAGGCGCATCAGCCGGCGCGAGATCTCGGCGGCCACGTCCCATAGCGTCATATAGGTGCCCGACCCGGTGGGACACTCCACCAGGAACCCGTCTCCCAGGTAGTGGTGGAACTTCTGCAGGGATTCGATCAGCAGGAAGTTGACCGGAAACCATACCGGCCCGCGCCAGTTCGAATTCCCGCCGAACAGCCCGGTGGTCGATTCACCCGGCTCATAATCCACCCGGTACTCGGCGCCGCCCGCTTTCAGCACGTACGGATGGTCCTTGTGGAACCGCGAGAGCGCGCGAATGCCGTAGGGCGAAAAGAACTCGTTTTCATCCAGCAGAAACCCCAGCACCCTCCGCAACTGCGCGCTGTTGACGATCGAGAGCAGGCGGCGCTCGCCCTTACCGGGCCTGGTCATCGAGGCCACATTGGCGGCCAGATCCTTGCGGTTGGCGATGAACCACTCCAGGCGGCGCTTGAAACCGGGCAGCCTTTCGACCAGGGCGGGCTCGAGCGTCTCCACCGCAAACAGCGGAATCAGCCCCACCATCGAGCGGATCTTCAGCGGGGAGTGCCCATCCGGCGTGAAGAGCACGTCATAGAAAAAACCGTCCTCGTCGTCCCACATCCCCACCCCGTCGCTGCCCAGGTGGGTCATGGCGTTGGCGATGAACAGAAAATGCTCCCAGAATTTGCTGGCCACGTCTTCGTAGGCCGGGTCTTCGCGCGCCAGCTCCATCGCGATGGCCAGCAGGTTCAGGCTGTACATGGCCATCCAGCCGGTGCCGTCGGCCTGTTCCAGGTAGCCGCCGGTCGGTAGCGGCTTGCTGCGGTCGAAGACCCCGATGTTGTCCAGGCCGAGGAAGCCGCCCTGGAAAACATTGCGCCCTTCGGTGTCCTTGCGGTTGACCCACCAGGTGAAGTTGAGCAGCAGCTTGTGGAAGACGCGCTCCAGAAACTCGCGGTCCGCCTTGCCGCACCGCTTTTTATCGATCTTGTAGACACGCCACGCGGCCCAGGCATGCACCGGCGGATTGACATCGCCGAAGTTCCACTCATAGGCGGGCAATTGACCGTTCGGCTGCATGTACCACTCGCGCAGCAATAGCGTCAGTTGCTCCTTGGCCAGATCCGGGTCGACCACGGCCAGAGGCACGGTGTGGAAGGCGAGGTCCCATGCCGCATACCACGGATACTCCCATTTATCGGGCATGGAGAGCACGTCGGAGTTGTAGAGGTGCCGCCACTCGTGGTTGCGGCCGGTGCGGCGCGATGGGGGAGGCGGCGGCAGACTGGGGTCGCCCTCCAGCCAGTCCTTTACAATGTAGTGGTAAAACTGTTTCGACCACAGCAGACCCGCGAAGGATTGCCGCATCACGTTGCGTGCGTCGCCGGAGAGGTCGGAGGGCGTTACCTTGGCGTAGAATTCATCGGCTTCCGCCAGGCGCGCCGCGAAGATCGCTTCGAATGCCGCGCCCAGGGGATCGTCGAGGACGAGGCTGTCGGTAAGCCGCAGGCGCAGCACGGCGGTCTCCCCCGGCCCGATCGTGAGCCGGTGATGCACCGCCGCCTTGGTGCCGGTGCACGCAGGGTTGACCGCGCCGGCGGCGCCGTGGATCACGTAATCGTTGATGCCGTCCTTGACGAAACCCGGGTTGTCCACGCCGTAGAACCGCCGCTGGTTGGTCTCGTTGCCGGTGAAGAGCAGTTCCCCGCCGCCTTCCGTCAGCAGCCGGCGCGCGCCGTATTGGGGCTCGTTCAGCGCGATCTCGCACCGGGATGCCGCGCGCAACTCCGGAAGGGGGTCGCCGCGGCCCCACGACCAGGTGTTGCGGAACCAGATCGTCGGCAGGACGTGGATCTCCGCCGCCTCCGGCCCGCGGTTGGAGACGCTGATGCGGATCAGAATGTCATCGGGCGACGCCTTGGCGTACTCCGCCACCACATCGAAATAGCGGCCGCCGTCGAACACCCCCGTATCGGTCAGCTCGTACTCGCCCTCCTCGCGGGTCCGGCTTTCGTTCACCGACAGCAATTGTGCGTAAGGGAACGCCGCCTGCGGATATTTATAGAGATACTTCATGTAGGAGTGGGTGGGGGTATTGTCCAGATAGTAATAGCACTCCTTCACATCCTCGGCGTGGTTGCCCTCATGGCAGGTCAGGCCGAAGAGGCGCTCCTTGAGGATCGGGTCGTGACCGTTCCACAGCGCCAGCGCGAAACAGATCTTCTGGTGCCGGTCGCAGATGCCGGCGAGGCCGTCCTCGTTCCAGCGGTACGCCTGGGACCGGGCGTGATCGTGAGGCAAATAACACCAGGCTTCGCCGTCCGGGCTGTAGTCCTCGCGCACCGTGCCCCAGGCCCGTTCGCTCAGAAACGGCCCCCAGCGGTTCCAGTGGGCTTTTCGCTGGCGCGATTCCTCGAGCCGGCGCTCCTCCGCGGTCATCGTCCGTTCCGGCATGCCCCTCCCATCCCTTCGTTCATTGTGCGTTCATCTTTACTTCATCACAATAGAGAAAGAGCAAAGGTGAGAATTCTGCTGGTCGAGGACGACGCACGGGTGTCGGGCTTCATCGCCCGGGGGTTGCGGGAGCAGACCTACGCCGTGGATGTCTCCTCCGACGGAGAGCAGGCGCTGTACCAGGCTTCGGTCAACGAGTACGACCTGGTCATTCTCGACCTCATGCTGCCGGTCAAGAACGGCTATGAGGTCTGCCGCGAGCTGCGCGCGGGCGGCTTCCGCGCCCCTATCCTGATGCTCACCGCGCGGGACGCCGTGGACGACCGCGTGGAAGGCCTCGATTCCGGAGCCGACGATTACCTCACCAAGCCGTTCGACTTCAAGGAACTGCTGGCGCGCCTGCGGGCGCTGCGGCGTCGCTCGGCCGAATTGCGCCCGGCGGTGGCTCGCGTGGCGGACCTCACGCTGAATACGGCCAGCCATGCCGTGGAGCGCGCCGGACATCCGGTGAGCCTCACCGCCAAGGAGTACGCCCTGCTCGAGTTCCTGGTGCTGAATGCCGGCCGCGTGGTGGGCCGCGAAGCCATCGCGCAGCACGTTTGGGACGAGAGCTTCGACCCTTTCTCGAACGTGATCGACGTATACGTGAAGCGGCTGCGGGCCAAGCTCGACACCGGGTATGGCCGCCGGCTGATCCACACCCGCCGGGGCGAGGGCTACATTCTGACTCCCGGCGCGGAGCCCGGCGATGATTAGAAGCCTGCGGCTGCGGCTCACGGCATGGTACGTGGCCTTTTTCTCGGTGCTGTTCCTGTTGTTCAGCCTGTTTCTTTACGGCGTGCTGGCGCGCTCGCTCCAGGCGCGGCTGGACCAGGCCCTGACCTCGGAAGCGGAACTCGCCGCGGGGTTGCTGGCCGACGAGCTGGACGAGATGCACGGAGACGTCGAAAAAGCGGCGGCGGAGGCCGTATCGGAGATGCAAACGCAGGGAACCCCGGTCGCGATCTTCCAAGGTTCCCGGATGCTGGCGGCGAGCCGGCCGGTTCCTTCCTCCGAACTGGCGGTACTGGCGGCGCGCGCGCCATCCGACCGGGTGCTGCCCGCCCGCGGCGCCCGCGTGGCGGTCCACCACATGGGCGGGTACGTCATCCTGGCTTACGGGCCGCTGGAGCCGATCGCGGCGAACCTTCAGATCGTGCGGGAGGCCTTGCTCTTCGGCGCCCCCGTGATGCTGCTGCTGGCGGGCCTGGGCGGCTATCTGCTCGCCACGCGGAGCATGGCGCCGCTCCGCTGGATGTCCGAGCAGGCGCGCCAGATCAGCGACAGCAGCCTGCACCGCCGCCTCGAGATCGGCAACGCGGCCGAGGAACTGCAGATGCTGGCGGCCTCGTTCAACGAGCTGCTTTCGCGGCTCGACCAGTCGTTTGAGGGGATGCGCCGCTTCGTCGCCGACGCTTCCCACGAGCTTCGCACTCCGCTCTCGGTGATCCGCGGCGAAGCCGATGTGGCGCTTTCCCAGGAGCGCAGCGCCCCGGAATATCGCGAATCGCTGGCCATCGTGCTCGACGAATCGCGCCGCCTCTCGCGCCTGGTGGACGATCTGCTCAATCTCGCGCGCGCCGATGCCGGACGGGTCAAGCTGCGGGTGGAAGAGTTCTACTTCAACGAGCTGCTGGCCGATTGCTGCCGCGCCCTGACGCCGCTGGCGGCCGCGCGGCGCATCCGGCTGGAATGCACCGGCGAAACCGATATCCCTTTTCGCGGCGACGAGCAACTGCTGCGGCGCCTGGTGCTGAACCTGCTCGATAACGCCGTCCGCTACACGTCTCCCGGGGGGACCGTCGCGGCCGCGCTCGAAGCCGAAGCGCACGGCGTCCGTCTGCGGATTTCCGATACCGGTCCGGGGATCCCGCCGGATGCCGCTCCCCACATCTTCGAGCGCTTCTACCGCGTCGACCAGGCGCGTTCGCGGGAAGACGGCGGATTCGGCCTCGGCCTCTCCATCGTCAAGTGGATCGCCGAGACGCACCACGGCGCCGTACAACTCGACAGCCGCCCCGAACGGGGCACAACCTTCACCGTCACCCTGCCCCAATGATTCATCGTCCGTTCATCTCACGAATCCTATACTGGACTTTTTCCATGATGCCGAAGCTGCCGTTTGCCTCGCTCGCGTTCTGTCTCGCTGCACTCGCACAAGCACCATCGCAAACTCCTCCGCCGCTCCCGGCCATGCCCGGTGTGCCGCCGCAATCCGGCGCGCAGGCCGCGCCCGGTCCGGCGGTTACCCTGAACTTCACCTCCGCCCTGCAGCGGGCGCAGCAATACAGCCAGCAGGTGCTGGCGGCAAACTACGCGGCACTGCTGGCGCGCGAAGACCGGGTGCAGGCCAAGGCCGGGCTGCTGCCCAGCGCGAACGTGTTCAACCAGTTCATTTACACGCAGCCCAACGACACACCTTCCGGGATCTTCGTCCCCAACGACGGGCCGCACATCTACGCGCAATACCTGCAGGTCCACGGCGATATCTACTCACCCGGAAAGATCGCCGACTACCGCCGGACGATGGCCGCCGAGGCGGTGGCCCGCGCCAGGTACCAGATCGCCACGAGGGGCCTGGTGGCCGTGGTGGTCCAGAACTACTACGGCATGCTGGCGGCGCAGCACAAGGTGACCAGCGCGCAGCAGGGCGTGTCGGACGCCCAGCAGTTTCTCGACATCACGCGAAAGCAGGAGGCCGGCGGGGAAGCCGCCCACGCCGACGTGGTCAAGGCCGAACTGCAGTTCGAGCAGCGCCGCATCGACCTCTCCAACGCCCAGCTCGACCTGGAAAAAGCCCGGATCGGGTTTTCCGTCATCCTGTTTCCGAACTACGGGCAAATGTTCACCCTCGTGGACGACCTGGAGAGCGGATCCGCGCTGCCGCCCCTACCCGAGATCCGGCGCCTGGCTTCCACCAACAACCCGGACATCCGCGCGGCGGAGGCGACGGTGGAGCAGCAGACCTACGAGCTCAAATCCTCGCGTGCGCTGCTTTACCCTACGCTCTCATTCGACTATTTCTACGGCATCGATGCCAATCAGTACGCGCTCCATAACCCGGAGGGCAAGAACCTGCTGGGCTCGGTGGCGCAGGCGCAGTTGACGATCCCGGTATGGACGTGGGGCGCCACCCGCAGCAGGATCCGGCAATCGGAGATACGCCTGCGGCAGGCCCGGACCGACCTGAGTTTCACGCAGCGCCAGCTGCTCGCCAATCTCGACGCGTTTTACGGCGAGGCCAACCTCTCGCGCAGCCTGCTGGACGCGCTGCGGCGTTCGGTGACCCTGGCCGAGGAAAGCCTGCGGCTCACCAACCTCCGCTATCAGGCGGGCGAGGCCACGGCGCTCGAAGTGGTGGACGCGCAAACCACCCTTTTGCAGGCCCGCAACGCCTACGCCGACGGCCTGCTGAGGTACCGACTGGCGCTCGCGAACCTGCAGACCTTGACGGGGGCTTTCTAGCACATGAAGAACACGATCTTATTGCTCTCTCCGCTGCTGCTGCTGTTCACGGGCTGCTCCAAGCCGGAACCGAAGGAAGCCGAAGCCGTCGCGCCGGTTCAGGTGGCGCCGGCAACCCGTGCGACGATCCACCGCATCGTGAGCGCCGACGCCGTGCTGTATCCCATCGACCAGGCGAACGTCATGTCCAAGATCGCCGCGCCGGTGTCGAAGTTCTATGTGAACCGCGGAGACCACGTGAAGGCCGGACAGTTGCTCGCTGCTCTCGAGAACCGCGACCTGGTGGCCGCGGCGGCCGCCGCCAAGGCGCAGTTGGACCAGGCCGAAGCAAACCTGCGGACCATCGCCAGCGCCACCGTTCCGGAAGCCGCGGTGAAGGCCAAGTCCGATGTCCAGGCGGCGCAGCAGCAGCTCGACGCCGCGCAGAAACTGCTCGAGAGCCGGCGCAATCTCTATCAGGAGGGCGCGCTGGCACGCCGCCTGGTAGACGAAGCCGGCGTGGCCTACGCCCAGGCCAAAGCGCAGCTCGAGACGGCCAACGAGCACCTGCGGGCGCTCGAGAGCGTCGGCAACAAGGAGCAGATCGCGTCCGCCAAAGCCCAGGTGGAAGCAGCCCGCGCTCAATACCAGTCGGCCCAGGCCCAGGTGGCGTATTCGGAAGTCCGCAGCCCGATTGCCGGGCTGGTTTCCGACCGCCCGCTCTACGCCGGGGACATGGCCAGCACGGGCCAGCCGCTCGCGACCGTGGTCGACATCTCGACCGTGGTGGCGCGCGCCAACGTGCCGCAGACGGAAGCGGCAACTGTGAAGGTGGGGGATCCCGCCACCATCAAACTGCCCACGGGGTCGTTCGAGATGCCCGGCAAGGTGACGGTGGTGAGCCCGGCCACCGATCCCAGCAGCACGACCGTTCAGGTCTGGGTGCAGGCCGACAACCCGCACGAACAGCTCAAGCCGGGCGCCAGCGTACGCGCCGAAATTGTAGCGGCCACCATTTCCGGCGCCACCGTGGTCCCCTCCAGCGCGATTCTGCCCGGCGAGGAAGGCGGCACCGCGGTAATGACCGTCTCGGCCGACAATATCGCCCACCGGCGTCCCGTCACCGTAGGCGCCCGTGAGGACGACAACGTGCAGATCTCGAGCGGCGTGGCTCCCGGCGAGCTCGTCATCGTCACCGGCGGGCTCGGCCTCGACGACAAGGCCAAAGTGCGGATCGTGCAACCCGGCGATAAGGACGAGGGAGCGAAGGACACCGGCGACAAGGACGAGGAGAAGAAATGAGCGAGACCGCGACGCCTCCCCCCGTCACCGAGTCCCCGGGTGCCCACTGGACGGAACGCCACGGAAAACCGGTCATCTTCGTCATCCTCACGCTGGTGGCCGTGGGCATCTACCTGGCGCTCACGATTCCGGTGGCGGTTTTTCCGGAGACCGACTTCCCGCGCATCGTGGTGGGCGTCGATAACGGCGTCATGCCCATCGACCAGATGCTGGTTACGATCACGCGGCCGCTCGAAGAGGCCGTCAACACCGTGCAGGGCCTCGACCATCTCTGGTCCATTACCAGCCGCGGCAGCGCGGAAATCGACCTCTTCTTTTCGTGGAAGGTCGATATGTACCGCACCCTGTTTCTGGTCAACGCGGCGCTGGCGCGGGTGCAACCCACGCTGCCCCCGACAGCCAAGCTCACCGCCAACCGGCTGACGTTCGCCGCGTTCCCCATCATGGGGTACAGCCTTACCTCCGATACCGTTCCGCAGACCCGGATCTGGGAGATGGCGACCTACGACTTGAAGCCCCGGCTGAACCGCATGCCCGGCGTCTCGACCGTTGTCGTGCAGGGCGGGCAGGTGCCGGAATTCGAAATCAAACCGGATCCCTCCAAGTTGTTGCAGACCGCCATCACCGTGCCGAATATCCTCGACGCCATCGGCCGCAGCAACCTGATCGACTCGCCCGGCCTCATCGAAATGCGCCACCAGTTGTTCCTCAGCCTGGTGACCGGACAGACGCGCACCCCGGCAGAGATTTCGAATATCGTGATTAAGACCACGCCCTCCGGCGCGCCCGTGCATGTGGGGGACATCGGCTCGGTAGCGCCTTCCGTGATGCCGGTATACACGGTGGTGACGGCCAACGGCAAGCCGGCCGTTCTGCTGAACATCTTCCGCCAGCCGGACGGCAACACCGTCACCGTGGCTAACGCGGTCCATGCCGAGATCGAGCAGATCCGTAAAACGCTGCCGGCGGGCATCGACCTGCGTCCGTTTTACGACCAGTCCGAAATTGTCACCGAATCCATCAAGAGCGTGCGCGATGCGATCTTGATCGGGCTGATCCTGGCCTCGTTGATCATGGTTCTGTTCCTGCGCGACTGGGGAACGTCCCTGGTGGCCGGGCTGGTGATTCCGGCGACCATTGCGGTCACCTTCATCGTGCTCCGGGTGGCCAACGAAACCTTTAACCTGATGACGCTCGGCGGTTTGGCGGCCGCGGTCGGGCTGGTGATCGACGACGCCATCGTGGTGGTCGAAAACATCGTGATGCACCGCGACGCCGGACAGTCGCGCGCGGAGGCCATCCGCAGCGCCATCCGGGAGATCCGCAAACCGCTGATCGGCTCCACGATCACGCCCATCGTCGTCTTCCTGCCGCTGATTTCGATCACCGGCGTCACCGGCGTGTTCTTCCGCGCACTCGCCATCACGGTGGGGGCCGCCCTGCTGACCTCCCTCGCGCTGGCGATGACGTGGACTCCGACGCTCAGCCACTACTTCATTCGCCAGCGCTCCGGCCGCGGCATACGTAACGAGAGCGTGCCCGGCTGGATCATGCGGCCCTACGAGCGAACGCTGCGATTTACCCTGGAACACCCCCTGCTGCTGGCCATCTCGGCCGTGGCGTTGATCGGCGGATCGTATTTCTGCTACAACCATCTCGGCTCCGACCTGCTGCCCGAGATGGATGAGGGCGGGTTCATCATCGACTACATCATGCCCGCGGGGTCGTCGCTCGACGACACCAACCGCGTCATCAACCACGTGGAACAGATCCTGCGCTCCATCCCCGAGGTGGAAAGCACTTCGCGGCGCACCGGACTGCAGCTTGGCCTGGCGGCCGTAACCGAGGCAAACACCGGCGACATCTCGGTCAAACTCAAACATGACCGCGAGAGGAGTGGCGAAGAAGTCATTTCGGAGGTGCGCGCCAAAATCAGGCAGGCCGAACCCATGCTCGATGTCGAATTCCCGCAGCTCCTGCAGGACATGATCGGAGACCTCACCAGCGCACCCGAGCCCGCGGTCATCAAGCTGTTTTCGGAGAACCCGGACATCTTGAGCGAGTGGGCGCCGAAGGTCGCGGACTCGATCAAGAAGATCGATGGCGTGGTGGACGTCCTGAACGGCATCGAGAACACGATCAGCGGACCGGCCATCACGTTTTCCGTGGATCCCGCCGTGGCGGCGCGCGCGGGGTTTACTCCGCAGGAAGCCGAACTGGACGCGAGCGCGGTCTTGCAGGGCGAGCCGGCCCCCAACCCGGTGGTGCTGAATGACCGCGCCTACACCATCCGCGTCCGCTTCCCCGAATCCACGCGGCTGAACCTCGACGCCATCCGCAATACCCTGCTCGTCAGCAGCACCGGCAAGACTGCGACCCTCGGGTCGCTCGCAAACATCACCGAGGTACCCGGCCAGACCGAAATCCGGCGTGAAAACCTGCAGCGCGACGTGCAGGTCACCGCGCGCTTCGAGGGCATGAGCCTGGGCGAAGGTATGGCCAAGGTGCAGCAGGCGATCAGCGACCTGCACCTACCGCCCACGATCCGGGTATCCTACGGCGGGCAGTACGAGGAGCAGCAGAAATCGTTCCGCGACCTCGTGGTCGTTCTCCTCCTCGCCATCGTGCTGGTGTTCACCGTGCTGCTGTTCGAATTCGGCGATTTCGCCGCGCCCCTCGCGGTGCTCTCGTCGGCGCTGCTTTCGACCTCTGGGGTGTTCGTCGCGCTGCTGGTCACCGGTACCACGTTCAACCTGTCGTCTTTTATGGGGTTGATCATGGTGATCGGCATCGTGGCCAAGAACGGCATCCTGCTGCTCGACGCCGACCACCGGTTCCGAGCCGAAGGGATGACCCCGGAAGAGAGCATGTTGCGGGCCGGCGAGCGCCGCCTGCGCCCCATCATGATGACGGCACTGGCCACGGTGGCCGGCATGATCCCCCTGGCGCTGGCGTGGGGAGCCGGTTCCCAGATGCTGCAGCCTTTGGCCATCGCGGTGATCGGCGGCATTCTCGCCTCGATGGTTCTTTCGCTGGTGGTAACCCCGGCCGTGCACTACTATATCGCCGGCCGGCAAAACGACTGAAAAAGAAGGAGTCGGACCAATGAAGAAGACGATCACCCTGCTTCTCGCGGCGGCCTCTGCCGGGTTTGCCGCGGAAGGCTACCACGTTCTCGACAAGATCAAGATCGGCGGAGCCGGCGGTTGGGATTACGTCCTGGCCGATGGCGCCAATCACCGGCTCTATGTCTCCCACGGGACCAGCATGGCCGTCGTGGACACCACGGATAACAAGGTGCTCGGGACGGTCACCGGCCTCGAGGGCATGCACGGAATCGCCGTCGTGCCGCAACTGAATAAGGGATTCATCAGCGACGGGCGCGCCAACAAGGCCGTTGTGTTCGACCTGAAGACCTTCGCCAAAACCGGGGAAGTGCCCACGGGCACCAACCCGGATTCGATCTGCTATGAGCCGAAGACGAATCGGATCTTCACGTTCAACGGCCGTTCGAACGATTCCACCGCGATCGACGCCAAAACCAACGCCGTGGTGGGCACATTCCCCGTGGGGCCCAAGCCGGAATTCTGCGCGGCCGGATGGCGACGGGAAGCTTTACGTGAACATCGAAACCTCGGGCGAGATCGTCGAAATCGACGCCGCCAAGCCCGGGGTCACGCGCCGCGCCTCGCTCGCGCCGTGTGACGAACCCTCGGGCCTGGCCATCGACACCAGGGGCAGGAAGCTGTTCTCTGTCTGCGGCAACAAGATGATGGCGGTTACCGACATTCCCACTCTCAAAGTGGTCGCGACGCCCGCGATCGGGCAGGGGCCGGACGCGGCCGGATACGATTCAGGGCTGGCGTTCAGTTCGAATGGAGAGGGCACGCTGACGATCGTCAAGGAGGTGAACGGAAAGTGGGAACCCGTGGATACCGTGAAGACCGAGCGCGGAGCCCGCACGATGGCGGTGGATCATGAGAGCCACAAACTATATCTGCCGGCCGCCGAGTACGGCCCCATGCCCGAAGCCAGGCAAGGCCAGAAAGGCCGGGGACGCCCCCCCGTTATCCCGGACAGCTTCCATGTACTGGTAGTCGGAAAGTAGAACGGGACGCGACCGTCGGACAGCGGGCGGGCGGTCGCGACTCTCCTAGTTGAAGTGGCCCGCGTTGATCTCCGCGAAACGCCCCAGTTCCGCCGGCAGTTCGTCCAGCGTATAGATCGAATTGGTCGGGCACACGGGAATACACGCGCCGCAGTCGATACAATCGTTGGGGTTCACGTAAAGCTGCGGGACTTCCGCGAAATTGCCTTCATCCTGCTTCGGGTGGATGCAATCCACCGGGCAGGCTTGTACGCATAACTCGTCCTTGGTGCAGGTGTCGGTAATTACATATGCCATATGCCTGTGGGAATGCAATTGCGATGCCAGCCGTAACTCATAGAAAACAAGATGTGAAAATCAACAGCGAAGAGTCGCTGGGTGGGTGAAGCCGCGCAGCGCGCCTTAGAGACGTGGTTTATTCCCCCATTGGACAGGAGAGATTTGACAACCGCCTCGCTTGACGGATCCTTTTGGTGTAGACTGAGAACTGACGAAGCTTGCTATTGTTTTCTACTCGCAAATCCCGATTCTCGATCCGAGAACGTTCTCGGGCGGCTCGCCCCTTTCCGCTATTCAGTCCCTTAGAGTGTGAACGCTTAACCTAAAATGTATCCAGGCAGAAACTACCCTCCTCGCAGACAGAATCGCAGAGAGAACGTGAACGAGTCGATTCGTGCACGCGAAGTGCGCGCGGTCTTCCCGGACGGCACGACGGAGATCATGCCGACCTCGGCGGCCCTGCGCAAAGCCCAGGAACTCGGGCTCGACCTCGTCCTCGTGGCCCCAACGGCGGTCCCGCCGGTGGCTAAGGCCGTGGACTTCGGACACTATCAGTACGAGCAGAAGAAGAAGCAGCACGACGCCAAGAAGAAGCAGCACGTGGTGCAGGTGAAGGAACTGAAGTTCCGCCCCAACACCGATGACCACGATTACGACTTCAAAAAGAACCACGCCATCCGCTTCCTGCAGGAAGGCAATCGCGTCAAAGCGGTGGTGCAGTTCCGGGGCCGCGAGATCGCCCATTCCGATCTGGGTAAAAAGCTGCTGATGCGTTTCGCCGCCGACCTGACGGCCTACGGCACCGTGGAAAGTCAACCGCGGATGGAAGGCCGCAATGCTCACATTCTGATTAGCCCGGTGAAGGCCGTTGCCAAGGTGCCCGCCGGCGGAGAGAAACCTCAAACACCGGCAGCCCCGCAGGCGTAGTGCACTCAGACGGCCTGAGCTGCGAAGCCCGTGATAAGATGCGAAGGGTCACCCGGGCAGCTTTCAGGTATGTATAACGCCTTCTTCGGATTTACGCAGAACCCGTTCAACATGAGCCCGGACCCGGCGTTTCTGTTCCGCAGCTCGCAGCACGAAGAGGCCTTGGCCAACCTGATCTACGGCGTTCAAAGCCGCAAGGGTTTTATTGTCCTTACCGGCGAGGTCGGCACCGGCAAGACGACCATGCTCGAGTGCCTGAGAGACTTCCTCGACTCGCAGCAGATCGCATTCGCATCCCTGGTCAATTCCCGTCTCACGGTCGAACAGTTCTTCGACCTGCTGGCGTATGATTTCGATCTTCGGTGCAACCGCCTGTCGAAGACCGAGGTCCTGCTTTCCCTGAACTCCCTGCTGCTCGAGCGCTCCACCGCCGGCCGCACCACCGTGCTGATTGTGGATGAAGCGCACAACCTCGAGTGGGACGTGCTCGAGGAGGTCCGCCTTCTCGGCAACCTGGAGAACCGCCGGGGGAAGCTGCTGCAGATTATCCTCGCCGGGCAACAGGAACTCGACGCCAAGCTGGAGCGGGTGGAGTTCCGCCAGCTCAAGCAGCGGATCTCCCTGCGTTGTTCGCTCCGTGGATTCAGCGACCAGGAAACGTCCGCCTATATCTGCTCGCGCATGGCGCGGGCGGGCCTTGCCGACCAGCCCATCTTTTCCCAGGAGCTGATCGCTGAAATCCATTTCCGCTCGCAAGGCATACCCCGGCTCATCAACTCGATCTGCGATAACTTGCTGCTCACGGCGTTCGCCATGGAGAGCAAGGTAGCGGATCTGGAGATGTTGAACGAAGTGACCGCCGACATGCGGCTGGACTACCCTCGCGAGCAGCAATTCACCTCGGATCCCGCCTATCCCCAGAGCGTTTTTCGCTCGCATCGCCCGTAAGGGCTGAATCGAACATCACCACGACCGTGTGGGGGGATTACCCTATATCCCCTATGGTTATTTATGACCCCATACTACACTACAGGTGATAAAACGCACTAACACTCTGTTCAATTATGAACCAAGGAGCTTTGATGACTATGCACAAACTTCTGAGTAACAAGATCACTTTCGCCGCGATTGCGCTGACCTTCCTGGCGGCTTGCAGCGTGAATCTGCTGTCGGGCAATACCGCGCCGCTCCCTGTTGACCGGCTTCTGCTCCCGGAAGTGGCCATAACGGCGCATGGTCCGACGATGCCTCCGGATCCGTGGGAAGGAACTGGCTCGAACCTGGTCGCGCACGGACCGACAATGCCGCCCGACCCCTGGGAAGGCACCGGCTCCAGCTTCCAGAAGCACGGCCCCACCATGCCGCCGGATCCCTGGGAGGGCACCGGTTCCAGTTTGATTGCGCACGGACCGACGATGCCGCCCGACCCCTGGGAAGGCACCGGCTCCAATTTCCAGAAGCACGGCCCCACCATGCCGCCGGATCCCTGGGAGGGCACCGGTTCCAGCTTGATTGCGCACGGACCGACGATGCCGCCCGACCCCTGGGAAGGCACCGGCTCCAGCTTCCAGAAGCACGGCCCCACCATGCCGCCGGATCCCTGGGAGGGCACCGGTTCCAGCTTGATTGCGCACGGACCGACGATGCCGCCCGACCCCTGGGAAGGCACCGGCTCCAGCTTCCAGAAGCACGGCCCCACCATGCCGCCGGATCCCTGGGAGGGCACCGGTTCCAGTTTGACTGCGTAATCGCCTCCAGGAAGTCGGCCCGTTGCCGGTAACCATTTCCGAACCGCTAGCGCCTCGTCCTAGAATTGGAGTTCATGCAACTAGTTGTACAGGTGGTCGCCTGGACGATTGCGGTTCCCCTTGAACTCCTCGTCATTGGTGCGCTGCTGCGGGGGCACTACCGGCGCTATCCCTTTTTCTTCCTGTATTGCCTCGGCTATTTTTTGACCACCGCGATCGATATCTCGGTGAACACCGCCTACTTTGCCGGGATTCGCGGCGCCAAAGGCAACCGGGTGTTCTGGTACTGGACGAATGAAGGGATCATGCAGGCGCTTGTATTCGCCCTCGTCATCAGCCTGATTTACCACGCCACGAAGAACATCGGGCCCCGGCGGATGGTGAGAGTTCTTCTCGTGGCCGGAGCGATTCTCTTCGCCGGAATCTCGTTCCTGGTTCACTACGGGCCCCACGTGGCGCTCAGCACCTGGATGACTCCCTGGTCCCGAGACCTGAACTTCAGCTCGACGATCCTGGACCTGGCGTTGTGGGCAATGTTGATCGGCTCCCGGGAAAAGGACAAGCGCCTGCTTCTGTTGAGCGGCTCGCTCGGGATCCAATTTACCAGTGAGGCCATCGGCGAAGCGATCCGGGCCATCAGCCACGGCATCGGCGGAGTAATGGCCGGCAATATCCTGATGCTCGTCGCCAACGTGTCCGTCCTCTACATCTGGTGGAGGACCTTTCGGCAGCACCCGGCCAAAGCAGCGGCCGCCCCATAAAAAAAAGAGCCGCGCGGCGGCGGCTCCTCAGACGGTTCTCTAACTCAAAAATCTCCGGGTTACTTTTGTGTACGATCGGCGCTGGCGCTATCCCGATTGAGCGAGGCGGTCACCTGGTCGGCGCTGAAGACCTTGACCTCTACCCTGCGGTTCTTCGCACGAGCTTCGCGATTGTGGGCTTCGTCCACGGGACGCTCTTCTCCCAAGCCGATCATGTGAATGCGATAGATCGGAATGTCGTGCTTGGCTACCAGGTATTCGACGACGGAATTGGCGCGCTGGCGGCTCAGAGTCTCGTTGTACTGCTTCGAGCCGGTGCTGTCGGTGTAGCCTTCCACCGCGATGAAAAATCGCTTGTCGGCCTTCACGCCATCGGCGAGCTTGTCCAGATCCTGCTGGGCGTCGTTCGAGAGCGTGTAGCGGTTGAAGCGGAACGGTACGGAAACCGTAGTCTGCAGCTTGTAGTCGTCGATGTTCGATACTACCTGACGGAGCGAGCCTAGAGCCTGGGTATTCTGGTCGGCCTTTTGGTCCGCCTGAGAAGCGCGATTCATAGCGTCGGTCGCGTGTTGATCGGCGGTTGCCGCATGCTGGTCGGCAGCGGACGCCCTTTCCTGTGCCGCACTGATCCCGGCTGTTGCCTTTTCGTCAACCTGCTTCACCTGGTTGCGAGTGTCCTGGATCTGCTGGCCATTCTGAGTCGTCTGCTCGCCGACCTGATCCACCTTGGCCTGGATCGGGGCAGTCGTGTTACGCACGTACTTCTTGGTTGCACAGCCACCAGCAAGCAGGGCGCCTGTAACGATGAACGTGGTCGCAAAGAAAGCTTTCATAGTTCAAAACCTCGCGACCAACATAGCAATCCAGCAGCCGTTCACCCTAACCCGTTTTTTTTCAAATGATCGCCGCGATTTTGAACAGAGCCATAGTACCGCCTGGGATGTAAGGATTACCTAAAGTCAACTGTTCTTCCGGATCCGGCCGGGCGGATCCGGAAGAAATAGGACATTGCTACGCTACAACTCCGCTCTTCTCTTTGCCGGCTTGGCGGCGCTGGCCGGCGGAGCGTGAGTTTTCCGGCGGCGACGGAAGCCCGGCAGATCCCACGCCAGGTTTTCGTAGATTTCACCTTCGGGGTCGTAGTCCAGGGGCCAAAATTTGCGGGTCTTCATAACGTCACCTGATTTCCTGAAGGGGGGACGTCTTTATTGTAGCATTCCTACCAACTGAAATTCCTGCTTGCAACCTATTGAAAATAAGATTGTTATTAGCGCCGACAAAAGGCTCGACTGAATTTGGAGGGCAGTTTGGCTCCAACCGGTCAGTCTTTGGGCCTGTCTGCCCGGTTGCTCATCACGGTGTGGGGAGCTGTCGAAGGCCGGCAATACTAGCGACCTTCCAGCGCTTCCGGCGGACGGCGGAAAGGCAGATAGCGGCACGGGCGCCGGCAGGCTTTCCTCGAATCCGTTCGGGGGACCGGTAGGCCGCGGCGGTTGCGGGCGGACAACAACGAAGGGAAGACCACAGCCGGTTCTGTCCGTACTAATGGACTGGGTACAGTATGAAGGCGAAGTACCGATTTTCTACACGCCCACGAGCTTACGCCCGTGTTCCCAGAGTTCGGTGGCATCTTCCACCACGCGGCAACCCTCTTCGTAGATGGTCTTCACGCGCTCCATAATATCTTTCGTCGCGTCCGCAAGGTCTCCGGAGCGATTGGCCATTCGCCGCGATACGGCCCGGGCCGTTTCCCATCCGGATTTCTTCCGCCGCGAGAGTGCGATTCCGACTCCGATCGCGGTTCCAGCCGCGACTCCGATCCAGATCAACCGGCTATTTCCGTTTCCCATAGTCATCGCCATAGTTCCTCCCATCCCAGTGTACTGGCGACTTCAGCACGCGAACGTCCGCACCGCGTCCCGCGCGTACGGCTCCACACAGCATTGCCGGGGGCATGGTGAAGGCGAGCACTTCTCCCAAGGAGAATTCGGACCTCGCTCCCCGTTTTTCTTCCGGCCAACCCCTATTGACACGGCCGATGGCCCATGTACAATCCAAGGTGGCACTAATTTAACAACGGAAGTGGCGAAAAATGTTCAAAGGCAGGAAGTCCGCGCAGTCCTCTCCGTCCGAAGGCCGGGGCTTTAACAGCAGCGAAGTCGCCCGGATCTGCGGTGTTAGCCTTCGTCAGTTGCAGTGGTGGGACGAGCGTAATGTCGTATCCCCGCGGCAGGACGGCCACAAGCGGATTTACATGCCCGAAGAGGTCGTGGAGATTTCGGTAATTGCGGAACTGCGGCGCAAAGGGTTCTCCCTGCAAAAGATCCGGCGCGTGCTTCGCTTCCTGCAAAAGGACATGGGCAAACGGCTGAGCGAAGCCCTGGAGTCTACGTCCGACATTCACCTGTTGACCGACGGCAAGTCGATCTATCTCGAAGAAGCTCCGAACCGGATCATCGACCTGTTGAAGAACGCCCGTCAGCCCATGTTCCTGGTCTGCGTGACCGACCAGGTCAAGCGGTTGACCGCGGCTGGCGAACGGAAGCCGGCGCGCTCCGAAACGCAGGTTCCTTCGCGCCGCGCGCGCGCGGTCTGAGGGGAGCGTTCAGCGAGGCTGAGCCGCCCTATAAAGGTAGACCATCAGGAATACCAGGGTGAGCACCCCGGCGCAAACATAGGACCACGGGCTGTGCTTGTCCATGTTCTGGAGCCCGCTACCTAGAGAGTCAAGCAAAGTAGCCCGGAATGCGGGAGAAATCAGCAGGAACCCTATCCCTAATCCGAGACATCCGAGAGCGCGTAGCATGATGTTAGCCGAAACTCCATGATCCCTTCGGCGGGAAAGGGAAGGAAGTTAGTATTGTACCATATCTGTACTGGCAGTACTACCTAAGAAAGCCCGCGCCACTTCCGATACGGGTCGATGCTCGCCATCTACTTGATAATTCAGCTTTCTCATCGTTGAATCGGAGATCTTCCCGGAGAGTTCCGTCAAGGCAGCTTTCAAATCCGGATATTGCCTGAGGGCCTCCTCCCGCACAACGACCGCGCACTCGTACGGCGGGAAGTAGTGCCGGTCATCCTGAAGGACGGTCACGGGGAGGAACGAAGCCAATCCGTCCGTCGAGTTGGCGGCGATCATGTCTACCTTGCCGGATTTCAAGGCCTGGTACAGGAGTCCGAGGTCCATGGTGATGGGCGACCCCTGAACCCGCAATCCATAGGTTTTGAGCAGACCTTCGAGACCGTCGGGGCGCTGCTGGAACTCGTAGCCGATTCCCAGGCGCCAGGGCCGGCTGGCCGCCGCCTCCGATAGCGTGGCGATGCCGGCGGAGCGGGCAGTCCGGTTGCTGACGATCATAGCGAAGGTATCGTTGAACCCCAGGGGCGGGAGCCAGTCCAGGTTCCAGCGGTGTCGATACTCCGCGCTGACCTGTTCGAAAGCCGCATGGCGATCGGCCAGCGGCCGTTGTTTGAGGACCGTGGTCAGCGCGGTGCCGGTATATTCGGGGTAAAGGTCGATCGAGCCGCGGACCAGCGCTTCGTGCGCCAGAAGCGTGCCTCCCAGATCGAGCTTGCGCTCGACCGGAACGCCCAGCCGGCGCTCGATCTGCTGCGCCAGAATTTCGCCCAGCAGCACCTGTTCGGTGAAGTTCTTGGAGCCCACGACAATGCGCGGCTGCCTCCCGCATGCGGCGGCCAGCAGCAGCGCGATCAGGCCCGCGACAGCTTTCGCTCGATCCATTCCAGCCCCTCGTCCGCCAGCAGAGCCATCACCGCCGCGGGCACGGCGCCCGCCAGTACGGTGCGGGTGTCGGCCATGGAAATCCCGCGGAAAATGAATACTCCCAGACCTCCGCCTCCGATCGCCGCGGCGATGGTGGCGGTTCCGATGGTAGCTACGGCGGCAATCCGCAGCCCCGCCACGATGGAGGGCGCCGCCAGCGGCAACTCCACCTGCCACAGCACCTGGCTGCGGGTCATCCCCATGGCAGCGGCCGATTCGCGCACGGCCCGGTCCACGCCCAGGATGCCGGTCAGGGTGTTGCGAAGGATGGGAAGCAGGGCATAGAGGCAGAGTGCGACGATCGCGGTGCGCTTGCCGATTCCTCCGATGAAGGGAATGGGCAGAAGGAACCCGAACAGCGCCAGGCTGGGTACGGTCTGCGCGATGTTGGCGAACCCCATGACCCAGCGGCGGCCGGCGGCGCGGCGGGTGAGCAGCACCGCGGCGGGCAGCCCGATGGCGGCGGCGATCGCCAGAGCCACCAGAACCAGCTCCAGGTGTTCGAGGGAGAGCGCCAGAATTTCAGAAGCGAGTGTGCCGTTCATCAGGTCTCCACGGTTCTTCCAGGCCGGCGAGAAAGGCGCGCGCCTCGGGCGTGTCCGCATCGAGGAATCCGGCGGGACCGGCCAGAACATCGAGGGCTCCGTCCTTCAGCAAGGCGATCCGGGTCGCCATCATGAGCGCCTCGCGCACGTCGTGGGTCACGAACAGGGCGGCGGTGCGCACGGAGCGCCGTAATTCGAGGAACTGGCGCTGCAGATCCAGGCGGGTAATCGGGTCGAGCGCGGCGAAGGGCTCGTCGAGGAGCAGCAGGGGAGGCTCGGCGGCCAGCGCCCGGGCAATTCCCACGCGCTGCTTCTGGCCCCCGGAGAGTTCTCGCGGCAGGCGCGCCCGAAACTCGTCCGGGTCGAGTCCCACGGCTGCGAGCAGTTCGTCCACCCGCGAGGAGATGCGGGCCGGCGGCCAGTTTTCCAAGCGGGGGACCAGCCCGACGTTGCGCTCCACGGTCCAATGCGGGAACAGTCCTGAATCCTGAATGACATAGCCCATCGAGCGCCGAAGCCGGATAGGATCCCAATTCGCCACCGGCTTCCCCTGGAAGCGAATCTCGCCGCGCTCGGGCCGCAGCAGGCCGTTCACCGTCCGGAGCAGGCTGGTCTTGCCGGATCCGCTTCGCCCCAGCAGCACGACCGTCTCGCCGGAATCCACTCCCAGGCTGACATCCCGGAGCACGGGCCGGCCGCCGATCTCCAGGTGCACGGCGCGGATCTCCAGAATCGGACTCGCAGACATCCTTTCCACTATATAGGTAAGGCAGAGCCCCACACCGTTTCACGGAAAACGCAAAAGTCGAGTATGATAGCAATAAGGAAGGGAGCATCGAATCAGGGCGGTAGCCCGAATGCGGAAATTCATGTCGCTGATCGAGATGTTCCCCGCCAATCCGCCCAATACCTGTCCGGAAAGTCAGAAGTCTCTTGCGGGAGTTTTCCTCGCGCGGTAAAGCCATGAAGACCAGAACCACAGTATTCGCCGTCCTGATCGTTGCCCTTTCGGTGCTTCTTGCGCCGGTTTACGGTCCGGAGATCCGCGCGCACGCGGCCTCCACATCCACCGGAGACGACCTCGACAAGGACATCCGCACGGTCGCCAACGTTTACGCGCTGGTGGAGAAGAACTATGCCGACCCGGTCTCCTCGGAGAAGGCGTTCTACGCGGGCGCCATACCGGGCATGCTGCACACGCTCGACCCGCACTCGAACTTCGTGGATCCGGCGGAATACCGGGAGATGCAGCGGCGGCAGCACGCACAGTATTACGGTGTGGGCATGCAGATCACGATGGACGGGCCGAAGGTCGTCGTGATGGAGCCGTTCGTCAATTCCCCGGCGTGGAAGGCCGGTATGCGGCGCGGCGACGTGATTGTCGCGGTCGACGGCAAGGACACCACGAAGATGGAATCGCCCGGCGTTGCCGAGCTGCTGCGCGGGCCCAAGGGCACGCCGGTCAAAGTGAGCGTGATGCGGGATGGAGCTACCGAACCGTACACGGCCACGGTGACGCGCGGCGAAATCGAAACCAGCGTGGTGGATGCCTTCTGGGTGAAGCCGAACATCGCGTTCCTGCGCGTGGAGAGCTTCGAAGCGCAGAACGTCTCCAAGGACACCGAGAACCTGCTGCGGAAGATGGGTGAGCAGAACGTCAACGGCCTGATCCTCGACCTCCGGGGCAACCTGGGCGGGCTGGTGACCGAAGCCGTGGCCCTGGCCGGCCGCTTTCTCCGCAACGGACAGACCGTGGTCTCGCACCGCGGCCGCGCGGAAAGCGAGCAGATCTTCCGCGCCCGCGCCAACCCGCTGGCGCAGAAGTATCCGATGGTGGTGCTGGTGAACGGCGGTTCGGCCTCGGCATCGGAGATCGTTTCCGGCGCGCTGCAGGATCACGACCGCGCGTGGATCCTGGGAGAGACCACGTTCGGCAAAGGCCTGGTGCAGGCACAGTTCCCGCTTTCCGAGGGCGCGGCGCTGCTGCTCACGATCGCGCATTACTACACGCCGAGCGGGCGGCTGATCCAGCGTGATTACTCGCACCAGTCGTTCTACTCGTATTACGCCCACATGAACACGGACACCACCGACACTAAGGACGTGCATCCGACCGATTCCGGGCGGAAGGTTTACGGCGGCGGCGGCATAACGCCGGACGAGAAGTATCCCAGCCCGAAATACAGCATCTTCCAGCGGCGGCTGGGTGTGATTCCGAACTCCGCCAACATGTTCTACCGCTTCGCCAACACTTATTTCGGCGCCCAGAAGCCGCAACTGCCGAAAGGCTGGGAGCCGGACGATGCGACGCTGGACCGGTTCAAGGCTTTCCTGACCGCGCAGAAGATGCCGTTCACCGACGCAGACTTCGCCGCCAACCGGGAGTGGGTCAAGCAAGGCATTCGCTGGGAATTCTACTTCCGCGCCTTCGACAAGGACACCGCCAACCGGGCCAGCTGGGAAGACGATCCGGAAATCGCTCAGGCCATACAGAGCCTGCCAAAGGCGCAAAGCCTGCTGAATCAAGCACAAAGAACCTACGCCATGCGGCAGTAACTCTGCCCTGCCGGAATTTCCCCTACCAGGGACGGAAATTGTTCCGGACTTCACGTTATACTGTGAGCCATAGTACTCGGAGGAGTGAGGGATGGCTGCCAGTCCGGAATACCCGCATCTGCAAAAGAGCGAAAAACTGCTCGTAGCCCTGCTGGAATCGGCCGCACAGGCCATTGTCAGTACAGATCGCACTGGGAGGATCGTACTGGCCAATGACCGTACGGAAGAGATGTTCGGTTACGAGCGTCAGGAACTGATCGGCGCCCGGATTGAGTTGCTGCTTCCGGAGTCGAAGCGGGCGGCTCATACCCGGCACCGAGATGAATACTTCCATCACCCGAGGACGCGCCCGATGGGCACCGGGCTCGAGCTGGCCGGACGGCGGAAGGACGGTACCGAATTTCCCGTCGAGGTGAGCCTGAGCTCGGTGGAAGTTGAAGACGCCGTTTTCGGGATCGCGTTCGTGAGCGATATCAGCCAGCGCAAGACGCTCGAAGAGCAGCTCATGCACGCCCAGAAGATGGAAGCGGTCGGCCGTCTGGCCGGCGGGGTGGCGCACGACTTCAATAACATGCTCACGGTGATCACCGGCTACAACCGGATGATTCTCGACGAGCTGTCGACGGTCGATCCGCTGCGCGGGTATGCGGAGGAGATTCTCAAGGCCGCCGACCGCGCCGGGGCGCTCACCAACCAGTTGCTGGCGTTCAGCCGGCGCCAGATCATGCAGCCGAGGGTGATCAGCATTAACACCGCGATCGAGCACACCGAGAAGATGCTCCGCCGGTTGATCGGCGAGGATATCGAGCTGGCGATCACTCTGAACCCGAACGCCGGCAACATCAAGGCCGACCCGAACCACATCGAGCAGGCGATCGTGAACCTTGCGGTGAACGCGCGGGACGCCATGCCGACCGGGGGCCGCCTCACGATCGAGACGGGAGCCTTTCAGATCGACGATACCTATGTCAGAACCCACATGGGCGTGAAGCCGGGCGATTTCGTAATGATCGCCGTGAGCGACACGGGCGTCGGCATGGACTCCGCTACGCGGCAGCACATCTTCGAACCATTCTTCACCACGAAGGAGCGCGGCAAGGGGACCGGGTTGGGTCTGGCCACCGTCTATGGAATGGTGAAACAGAGCGGCGGCGACATCTGGGTGTATAGCGAGCCCGGGACCGGATCCACGTTCAAGCTCTATTTCCCCAAGGTCGACGAGCCCGTGGCGGAGGTATCCGGCAGCGGGTCGGATCAGGCGAAGGATATCGCGACCGAGACCATTTTGCTGGTGGAAGACGAGAAGGCGGTTCGCGACCTGACGTGCCGCATTCTGCAGAAGCTGGGCTACCAGGTACTGACGGCCGCGTCGGGGGAGGCGGCGATCGAAATCGGCCGTTCCTATGCCGGCCAGGTATCCCTGCTGCTGACGGACGTGGTGATGCCGAACATGAGCGGGCGGCAAGTGGCCGACGCCCTGCTGCAGATCCGGCCGGGCCTGAGGGTTCTCTTCCTCTCCGGTTATACGGAGAACACCGTCGTACACCACGGGGTTCTCGATTCGGCGGTGGATTTTCTGCCGAAACCGTTCAGCCGCGAGGTGCTGGGGCAGAAGATTCGCGAGATTCTAGCGCGGCCCTAAGAGCCGCGCATTCTCTTTGAGCGCCACGCCGGAGAGCTTGCGCAGGCGCGCTTCGCTCATCAGGAAGTGCAGTTTGTGGGCCGCGAGGTCGTAGGACAAGCCCTCGGCACGCACGTTCGATATGCAGTTTCGCTCCGCGTCGGTGCGGCCGGGGCGCGGATCCCAGGTGAGATAGACTCCCAGGCTGTCAGGCGAGGTCAGGCCGGGCCGTTCGCCGATGAGGACCACGACCAAGCGCGCGCCAAGACGCTCGCCGATTTCGTCTCCGATGGCCACGCGGCCCTGGAGGGCCACCGTCAACGGCGCGAGGCGCCAGCCTTCGAGCTTGGGCATCAGCGCCGCCAGCAGGGGTGCGGCGTGGCGATGCACCGCCGGCGCCGACAGCCCGTCGGCCATCACGATGGCGGCATCGTAATCGCCACGTTCGAGGCGCGAATCGGGGTGCAGGCGGCGCCCGAGGTCGGGACGCCGCAGGTAGGTCGCGCGATCGGGCGCGGCGCTGCGCACCAGCAGGTGGGGTTTAGGAAGCGATGCAGGGTCGAGTGACTCGTAGACGGCATCGCGGGCGCGGGCATGATCCAGACGGAAGCGGAGCAGTTCGGCGCACGTCAGGCTGTGGCCGGTGCGGCCGAGGGCCACGCGCGCCGGGGTGAACGATCTCAGGTCAATAGCCATGGCGCAGGCTCGAGCGGCGGGCGGTGTTCGAGCCACTCTTCGAACTCCGGCGCCGGTTTCAATCCCAGGACCGACCGCACGTAAAGCGCGTCGTGGAAGCTGGTGCTCTGGTAGTGCAGCATGACGTCGTCGGCGCCGGGCACTCCCATGATGTAGTTGCAGCCGGCCACGCCGAGCATGGTGAGCAGAGCGTCCATATCGTCCTGGTCGGCCTCGGCGTGATTGGTGTAGCAGACGTCGCAGCCCATCGGCACGCCGAGGAGCTTGCCGCAGAAATGGTCTTCCAGGCCGGCACGCAGGATCTGTTTTCCGTCGTACAGATACTCGGGGCCGATGAATCCGACCACGGTGTTGACCAGCAAGGGCCGGTAGCGGCGCGCCACGGCGTAGGCGCGCGCCTCGCAGGTCTGCTGGTCGACGCCGTGATGGGCGCCGGCCGAGAGCGCCGAGCCCTGGCCGGTCTCGAAGTACATGACGTTCTCGCCGCGTCCGAGCTCGCGGGCAGCCTGGAAAGCTTCATCCAGCAACGCCAGGCTGACGCCGAAGGAGCGGTTGGCGGCCTCGGTTCCGGCGATCGACTGAAACACCAGGTCGACGGGCGCACCGCGGGCCATCGCCTGCATCTGGGTGGTGACGTGGGCCAGCACGCAGGTCTGCGTCGGGATCCGGTAGCGCTCGCGGATGCGGTCGAGAAGCTGGAGCAGCATCTCCACGGTGCCGGGATTGTCGGAGGCCGGATTGACACCGATCACGGCGTCCCCATTGCCATAGGAAAGCCCGTCGAGGATGCTGGCGGCGATGCCCTTGGGGTCGTCGGCCGGGTGGTTGGGCTGCAGCCGCGTGGCCATGCGGCCGGGCAGGCCGATGGTGGAGCGAAAGCGCGTGACGACGCGGCACTTGCGCGCGGCCGACACCAGGTCTTGCAGCCGCATGAGTTTCGAGACCGCCGCCGCCATCTCGGGAGTGAGGCCGGGCGCCAGCGCCGAGAGGCGTTCCGTGGTGGCCTCTTCGGAAAGCAGCCAGTCGCGGAGTTCGCCGGCGGTAAGGTGCGAGACCGGGGCAAAGGCGGCCGCGTCGTGCGAATCGCAGATGAGGCGCGTGACTTCATCTTCCTCGTAGGGGACCACGGGCTCGGCGAGGAAGGCCTTCAGCGGAACATCCGCCAGCTTCATCTGGGCGCGCACGCGCTCTTCGGCGCCGGCAGCCGCTATGCCCGCCAGTTCGTCGCCGCTCCGCGCGGGAGACGCCTTCGCCAGAAGCTCACGCAGGTTCATACCGGTGGGCGCTCGTGGCGGTGCGCGAACGCGGATGCCTCTTCGGGAGCCAGCACCAGCCGCCCGCGGCCCCACACGGCGAAGTACACGATGCCGAGCAGGAACCACACCGCCGCGCCGATCACTCCTTTGTTATAGTCCGGATTCGCGAAGAGGATGGCCAGGGTCACGGCGGCCGCCAGCGCGGCAAAGCCCGCTCCGGCGATTCCCAGCGGGCTGCGATAAGGCCGCTCCATGCGCGGGAAGCGCCGGCGCAGCACGATGAACGAGGCCATCTGCAGAATGTAGGCGAGCACGGCGCCGAACACGGCCATGTTCAGCAGCACCGCGCCCACCGGGCTGCCCTGCGGCGCCAGGTGAATGACCAGAGCGGCGGCAAACCCCAGCGCCGAGCCGGCCAGGAGCGCGCGGTGGGGCGTCTGCCGCCGGCCGTGCGTCACCGAAAGCCAGGTCGGGAAGTAGCCCGCGCGGGACAGCGAGTAGATCTGGCGGCCGTAGGCAAAGATGATGGTATGGAAGCTGGCTATCAGCCCCGCGCAGGCAGCCAGCGCCAGCACCCGTGCCTGCAATCCCAGCCCGAAGATGGTCTGGAAACCGAGGAACAGCGGCTCATTGGACGTCCCGATTTTGGCCGCGCCCGGCGCGATTCCGGAGCTCAGCACCACGGTGAGGAACGAGATCACGATGAGCGTGAGCAGCCCGTAGAGGATGCCGCGCGGCATATCGCGTTTCGGGTCGTGACTCTCTTCGGCGGCCAGCGGAAGCTGCTCGATCCCCAGGTAGAGCCACAGCGCGAAAGGCAGTTCGACCAGGGCCGCTTTCGCCTTGTGCGCGCCCGCGGGGAAGTAGGGCGACGCCCAGCGGGCCAGGTCGAAGTGCGGGACAGCGCCGATCCAAAAGACCGCCAGCACGGCAAGCGCGATGAGTGTGACCCCCACCGAGACGTGGAAGGTCATCTCGACGCCCCAGATATTGAGCGCGACAAAGACGCCGTAGCACGCCAGCCACCAGAGAGGCTCCCAGGCGGGCGGCGTGCCGAAGATGGCGCCCAGGTAGCCGCCGATTCCCACGACGATCACGGCCGGGGTGAGGATGTACTCCATGTTTTCGGCGAGCCCGGTGATGTAGCCGGCCCAGGGGCCCATGGACGTCCGGGCGAAGGAGTACGCGCCGCCGGCGTGCGGCAGAGCGGGCGACATTTCGGCGATCGAGAAGCACAGCCCGACATACATCAGGGTCATGACGGCGAATGCCAGGAGCATCCCGCCGAAACCGCCGGTGACGAGTCCGAAATTCCAGCCGAAGAAATCGCCGGAAATCACCGCGCCCACGCCCATGGCCCACAGATGCAGCACGCGGGCGTGGCGGCGCAGGCGCCGTTCGGCGAGATATTCGGCTCCGGGAGCAGTGTAAGTGGCCTTCACTGAAGTGCCAGGACGATGAGTCGTCTCGACATGGTCCTCTCATTCTATCGTTCTCCCGGCACAAAACCGCCGCCTCGATGCGCGCCTCCGGCGAGTGGGCACTGATTACAATGGGCTGTGCGCGGAATTCTCTTCGACATGGATGGCGTGGTGTACAACTCCGACCGGCCGATCGGCGGGGCGGCCGAGGCGGTGCGATGGGTGCAGGCACGGGGGATTCCGCACCTGTTCGTGACCAACACCACCTCGCGTGCGCGGTCCGTGCTGGTGGAGAAGCTGCGCGGATTCGGGATCGCGGCAGAGGAGTCCGAAATCCTGACGCCTGCAGTCGCGGTAGCGGACTGGCTGCGGGCAACAGGCGGCGCGAACATTGCCCTCTTCCTCCGCCCCTCCACCCGCGCGGAGTTCACAGGACTCGATTGCCTGCCCGACAGCGCGGAGCGCGGCGCCTCTTACGTGGTGGTGGGCGACCTCGGCGACCTTTGGGATTTCCGCACGCTCAATCGCGCCTTCCGCCTGCTGCACTATGACCCCGAAGCGAAGCTGATCGCGCTGGGGATGACGCGCTACTGGCTTGCGTCCGACGGCATCTCGCTCGACGTGGCGCCGTTCGTGGCCGCGCTGGAACACGCCACCGGGCGGGAGCCGATGGTGTTCGGCAAGCCGGCCGCCGCGTTCTTTCAGGCGGCCGCGGCGAGGCTGGCCCTTCCCGCCGCGGAGCTGGCGATGATCGGCGACGATATCCATGCCGACATCGGCGGCGCGCAGGCATCAGGCTTGAAGGGAGTGCTGGTCAAAACCGGCAAGTTTCAGGCGTCCGACCTGGAGAGCGGCATCGAGCCCTACGCTGTGCTCGAGTCGGTGGCCGACCTGCCCGGCTGGTGGGCGCGCTTGAACCCGTAGTGTATCCGTGCTACTGGTAGCTCCATCGAGGACTACCATGCTACGACGTGACCTGTTCAAATCCGCGGCCGCCGGCGCGGGCCTGACGATACTGAAGAGCGGCATGCTGCGCGGGCAGACGGCCCCCAGCAACAAGCTCAACATCGCCCTGATCGGCGTGTGGGGCCGCGGGACGGCGCACTATAACGTTCTGCGCGATGAGAACGTGGTGGCGCTGTGCGACGTCAACGACCGCCGGACCAAGGAAGCGCTCGAGATCTTCCCCAAGGCCAAGACCTACTGGGACTGGCGCCGGCTGCTCGACCAGAAGGACGTGGAGGCCGTGATCATCTGCACCGCCGATCACCACCACGCATTCATCGCCAACTGGGCCTTGAACCGCGACATCAGCGTCTATTGCGAAAAGCCGCTGGGCATCACGGTGGATGAAGTACGCACGGTCCGGGCCAATTACCTCAGCCGGCGCGCCAAGGTGGCCACGCAGCATGGCACGCAGCGCCACGCCTATCCGAATTTCGAGCGTCTGCGGGAGCTGATTCTCGATGGAGCAGTGGGCGAGTTGAAGACGATCCACGGGTGGGACAGCCGCCAGTTGCCGCGCCCCGGGTATCCGGCCGGCGAAGGCATGCCGCCTTCGTTCCTGCACTACGAGCAGTGGATCGGCCCGTCGCCGTACCACCCCTACAGCCCGCAGTACTTCGGTGGATCGAGCGGGTTGAACTGCCTGTTCTGGAATATGTACCGGGATTTCGGCGTGGGCCAGATGGGCGACATGGGCGCGCACACGATGGACCTGCTCTGGAACTCGATCGATGCCGGCGCGCCGACCGCCATCGAGGTGGATCAGGAGGTCAGCGACAAGTTCGACCCCAACATCACCCCGGTGAAACTGAAGGCAAGCTTCGAGCACCCCGCCAATCACTGGCGCGGCCCGGTCACGGTGGTGTGGTACCAGGGCGGTCTGAAGCCGCCATCGCCGCGGATGTACGTGGACGTCAGCCGCATCCCGAACGGCGCGATCTTCGAAGGCACCAAGGGCTCGATCGTGGCCGACTTCACCAGCCGGATGATTCTACCCAACAACGACGATGGGGACCTGACTTACTATAAGCGCCGCTCGCCGGACGCGTTACTGCCGTTGATCGAGGGCACGGGCCAGATCACGCAGGCGCCTCCCCGCGCCGGAAGCGGACGCGGCGGCCGGGGCGGGCGTGGCGGTGCGCCCGCCGGCCGCTCTCTTCCTGCCGGATTTACGGCGATGCCGAGCGCCGAACCGGGTCCGAACGGATTCCCCACGGTGCAGATGATGGAGGGCGGAATTCCGGCCGCGCTGGGATTGCCGAATACGAGTGTCGAGCAGATTCTGCGCGCCGAGCAGAGCGGCGCGGCGCCGCGTCCCGGCGGAGACGTCTTCCAGAGGGAGTGGATCGACGCCTGCAAGGGGAAGAGCAACGGGGTTACGCACGGCACCAGCAGCAAGACGCACTGCGACTTCGACTACAGCGGCACGATGATCGAGCAGATGCTGCTCGGCCTGGTGGCGCATCGCGCCGGCAAGCGCCTGGAGTACGACCCGGCGACCGGACGCGTGACCAACTTTGCCGAGGCGAACGACTGGTTGAAGAGGACCTATCGCAGCGGCTGGACGCTGAACGGGTGAATTGCGGCTCGCAACCTTCAGGGAGCGGGCTTCAACAACCGGTACTCGATCTTCCGAACGGCGCCTTCGGTGTTATACGAGGCGAAGCCGAGAGGCGCGGAGAGCTTCATTTCGCCGAACCGGAGATCGATGGATCGTCCCTCGATGTTCACGTTGATGATCGGCTGATCGTCGATCCATGCCTGGATGCGCTTGAGCGTCACCTGCAGCCGGAAGCGGTACCACCGGTTGTGTTCGAAGTTGAAATAGCTGCGCGTCTCGTTCTCCGAGGCGTCCCAGTTGTCGATGCTGGAGAGGCCCACGATGTCTCCGCCCCATCCGCCGGTTACCCAGGTGCAAAACGAGTCGCCGACGGGAAAAGTCAGGCTGGCGAAGAAATCGCCGCCGCGCAGCCGTTCCGCTTCGAAGCGGACTTCGTAATCGGACTTGGGGAAGTCGCCGGTCCAGGTCACTCCGGTCATAGGCGCGCCGGCCCCGAGCAGCAGAGTCCCATCCTCGACGCTCACTTTGCCGTGGTACGTGAACTGCGCCTCGCGCCAGCCTTTGAGCGATTTTCCGTCGAATAGCGACTGCCATTCGCCGCCCTTCGTTTGCGCCCCGGCGGTGAAGCAGGCGATCGCCGCCAGGCATATCGGAATCAGCCGCATTTGGCTATGGAATATACCACGTTGCAAACGCCCGGCGGCTCCGCTTACAATGCGGACTCCTGCCATGCGGCGCGTCTCTCTCGTCCTGCTCATTTCCGCGGCGGCCTTTGCGCAATCCGGGCTGCCGGCCGCGCCCGGCGCGAGAGCCGTCACCATCTCGCCGCCCGAGCGCCGCGGCAACGAGCCCTCGATCGCGGTGAACCCGAAGAACCCGTCGCAGGTCGTGGCCGTCTACCAACCGGCTTCGGTGTCGTACTCGACCGATGGCGGCCGCACCTTCACGCCCGCGGAACTGCCGCCGGTCGAGGGCTGGCGCGGCGGCGGAGACGTCTCGGTGACATTCGACAACCGCGGCGCGGCGTTTCTCGGCACGCTGCACTTCGACCGTCTCGGGACCGCTTCCTACTGGGCGCACAACGCGGGGCGCAACGGCATTTTCGTGCGGCGCTCGCTCGACGGCGGCAGGACGTGGGAGAA
Organism: Bryobacterales bacterium; assembly: GCA_963778675.1. Lineage (GTDB taxonomy): Bacteria > Acidobacteriota > Terriglobia > Bryobacterales > Bryobacteraceae > CAWCDJ01. The sequence goes on along the minus strand of CAVZVI010000008.1, from coordinate 237,086 downwards.
GGATGCCGCCGCGGTGAAGGCGTGGCACGGCAACGAGCCCGATATCGAGTGGGAAGACATGCCGCAGGGTCTTTGCCGACAACGCACCGAACAGCCCTTTCGCCGGCAACGTCTATGTGGGCTGGATCGAGTGGCAGCTGGCTCAGTCCGTCATCCTGTTCGCGCGCTCGACCGACGGCGGCAAATCCTTCTCCACTCCCATGCGCATCAGCACGCACGCCGGCCTGCCGCGAGACGATAACGGCGGTCTCGTCGGATTCGTCGGCACGGCCGGCGCCGACGGAGAGATCTATGCGATCTGGAACGACGGGCTCTCGATCGCGTTCACGACGTCGCGCGACGGCGGCAAGAGCTTCGCGCCTTCGCGGTCGATCATCGACGTCGGCCCGCCCTATTTCGGAGGCGCCGGCGGAATCCCCGGGGTCTCGCGGGCGATGGGGTTCCCGCAGATCGGCGTGGATTGGAAGGCCGGAGCGCTGCACGTCGCCTGGAGCGATTTCCGCAACGGCGACGTGGATGTCTTCGCGGCCGCTTCGACCGATCGCGGCAAGACCTGGTCGAAGCCGGTGCGCGTGAACAGCGACCCGATTCACGACGGCAAGGACCAGTTCTTCCAGTGGATGGCCGTGGACCCGATCACCGGCGCCGTCTATGTGCAGTTCTACGACCGCCGCGACGACCCGGCCAACCGCAAGACGCGGATGACCCTGGCGCGATCCACCGACGGCGGCAAGACCTTCACCAACTACGCCTGGAGCGACGAGCCATTCCAGGGGCAGAACGTGTTCCTGGGCGATTACACCTGGCTCACGGCATACGACAACAAAGTCTACGGCGCATGGACCGAAGCGGCCGCGGAGCCGGAAGCGCCACGCGGCGCCCGGCCCCTCACCGTGGTCCGCGCAGCTACCGCCGACTTCACCGGGAAATAGAGATGCGATTCCTCATCCTTCTTCTTGCGACACTACCCCTGGCAGCGCAGCAGGAGTCTTACGACCGCCTCAGCCGCGACATCTTCGAGCAGCTTATCAACATCAACACCACCGATTCGGTGGGCGACAATACCCGCGCCGCCGAAGCGATGGCGGCACGCTTCCGCGAGGCCGGATACCCGGAGGCCGACGTGCGCGTGCTGACTCCCGTGCCGCGCAAGGGCAACCTGGTGGTGCGACTGCGCGGCAGCGGGAGCGAAAAGCCGGTCCTGTTCATCGGCCATCTCGATGTGGTGGAAGCCAAGCGGTCCGACTGGTCGTTCGACCCGTTCCAGTTTCGCGAGCAGGACGGCTACTTCTTCGGCCGGGGGACGCAGGACATGAAGGCTGGTGACGCCGAAATGGTCACCGCGTTCCTGCGCATGAAGAGGGAGGGCTTCCGGCCGGCGCGCGATCTGATCCTGGCCCTGACGTCGGACGAGGAGGGAGGCACGGCCAACGGCGTCCACTGGCTGGTGGAGAATCATCGCGATCTCATCGACGCCGCATTCTGCATCAATGCCGATTCCGGCGGCGGGCACATCAAGAACGGCAAGCGCGCGTTCATGGGCGTACAGGCGGCCGAGAAGGTCTTCCTCAGCTTCACGCTCGAAGTGACGAATCCCGGCGGCCACAGCTCCCTGCCCCGCAAGGACAACGCGATCTATCATCTCGCGGAGGGGCTGACGCGCCTCGCGGCTTTCGATTTTCCGGTGCGGCTGTTCGACGTGACGCGGGCGTATTTCGAACGGATGTCCACCATTTACAGCGGGCAGCTTGCGGCGGACATGAAGGCGGTGGTCGCCAACCCGAACGATGCCGCGGCCGTCGCGCGCCTTTCCGCCGACCCGTACTACAACGCGCTGCTCCGGACCACGTGCGTCGCCACCATGCTCTCCGGAGGGCACGCCGAGAACGCCCTGCCGCAGACCGCCAAGGCCGTGGTGAACTGCCGCCTGCTGCCCGTCGATAATGCCGAAAGCGTCGAGCGGACGCTCGCCGGCGTGCTTGCGGATCCGCAGATTCACCTCTCGGTACTCAGCCCGGCGAAGCCCAGCCCCTTCGCGCCGATGAATCCGCAGGTGCTCGACGCCGTGACCAAGGCGACCGAATCGATGTGGCCGGGAATCCGCGTGATCCCGGTGATGGAGACGGGCGCGACCGATTCGCTATACCTGCGTAACGCCGGCGTGCCGAGCTACGGAGTGGACGGCCTGTTCGTGGACGAAGACGACGTGCGCGCGCACGGCCGGGATGAACGCCTGCCCGTGAAGTCGTTCTACGAGGGCGTCGAATTCATGTACCGGTTTATCACCGATCTTGCGAAATAGGCTCACCAGGCGATCTTCACCAGTGAGACCGCATGCCGGGGCAGGGCGAAGTTCAGCTCGAGCGACCCGTCCTTCGCCGTAACCCACTCGGGCGACCCCAGCAACTGCAACTGGCCCGCCGACTCCAGCCGGGCGTACTGTTCCGCCGACGGCTGCTGCGGCGAGCCCATCTGCTTCCACGCCGTGTAGGCGTTGCTGTGCTCGTCATCGATGCGGTAATGCGTAACGAGCACACGCCCTTCCGGAACCGCCGCCACGGCCAGCCGCACGGCGGCCGGGTCGGCCTTGACGTCCTCGTCGTCGTAGTTCCAGACCATCACCGTGATCTCCCGCTCGGCGCGCGCCGCCAGAGCGTCCACGTTCGGCGCGCCGCTGCTTCCGGCGTTCACGCGGTCGCCGCGCATCATTCCGGCCATGCGGAAGAAGTTCAGGACCGGCTTGTCGATCCCATTGGTGGCGAGCGTGCGGAAGCCGTCGAAGTACGGCTGGCCCTCGAACTCGAACGCCCACGTCAGCATTCCCGCAAGGTTGGTTTTGTACTGGTCGTTCAGGCGGATCATGCCGCTCATGGCCGCGGCGGTGTAGCTCGGATACATCGTACCGTTGCGGTACAGGTTCTGCGGATAGGTGCGGGCGGAGCAGGCCGCACAGCCTTCCGGATCGGCTTCACTCAGCACGATGGGCAGCCCGCGAAACTCCGGGAACCGGCTGATCACCTGCATGCCGCGCTCGACGTCCAGCAGCTCCTTGCGCAGGTTCATCCGGACGTGCCCTTCGACGACCGCCGGCGAACCCTTGGCGTGATAACTGATGAAATCGAGCGGCGCGCCCTTCTTTCCGGTCACGGCATTCGTGCCGCGGGCGCAGTGTTCCAGGAACTGTTCCAGGTAGGCAGCGGCTTTCGGCGAGGCCGGACCGGTGGTGCCGGGACCGCCGATCCGGGCGGCAGGCAGCGCGCGCTTGACGGCATCGGCCGTGTAATCGTAGAGCTTGTCGTACTCCTCCGGCGTGCCGCGCCAGTAGGAAATGTCGGGTTCGTTCCACAGCTCCCACGACCACGTCTCCACCTCGGCCTTCCCGTAGCGCGCCACCGAGTGCAGCACCCACTGGTGCACCAGTTCCGCCCACTTCGCATAATCTTTCGGCGGGTAGGACCAGCCCTTGCCGTCGTCCGGCTTGGGCCAGTGGCGCGTGTACGGCTCGGGGTTGGTCGAGAGCGCCTCCGGCATGAAGCCGATCTCGACGAAGGGCCGCGCGCCGGCGTGTTCATACGTGTCGAAGATGCGGTCCACGATGGTCCAGTCGTACACCGGTTTGCCGGCGGCATCTTCGGTGTAGGCGTTGGTCGACCCCCACTTCAGCGCGGGCTCTCCGTCTCCGGTGACCAGCAGGTGATGCGCACGGATCTGCACGCGAACCGGGCTCAGCGACGCCAATTCGCCCACCAGCTTGCGGCCGTCCGGCATGTAGGTATAGTTCGGCTCGTCGTAGCCGAAGTAGGCGTAGATTGGCCGGAACGGGCCCTGCTTCGCATTGCCGTCCACGCGGATCTCGACTGTCTGGGCGCAGCAGGCGGCCGCCGCCAGCAGGAACGCGACTGTTCGCATAAAGATGCCTACAGTCTACTGGCGGCCAACTATAGCCATTGCAAATATAGCCGGCATGGATATAATGGCTGCATGGCGCACGGCCAACCACCACCGGAATCTCTCTTGCCGCTTCCGGCGGCGACCTTTCACATCCTGATGGCGCTGGCCGGCGAAGACCGCCACGGCTATGCCGTAATCCAGGACGTCGCCGCCCGCACGGGGGGCAAGCTCAAGCTCAGCGCAGGCACGCTCTACCGCTCGATCCAGCGCATGCTCGAACAGGGGTTGATCGTGGAAACGCGCGACCGGCCCGCGCCGGAACTGGACGACGAGCGCCGCCGCTACTACCGGATCACGCCGTTCGGGAACGCCGTGGCGCGCGCCGAAGTGCGCCGTCTCTCGCAACTGGTGCACATGGCCCGCGGCCGAGGGTTCGCTCCGGAGAAGGCGTGATGCGGCTCTATCGCGCCCTGCTGCACCTCTATCCCGCCTCGTTCCGCAATGAGTATGGCGAGGAGATGGCGGCGATTTTCGCACAGCGGCTGCGAGACGCCGGGCCGCTCGCCGCATTGGCGCTGTGGATCTCCGTGCCGTTCGAAATCGCGGCGAACGCGGCGGCGGTCCACTGGGACATCCTGAAGCAGGACCTGCGCTATGCGGTCCGCGCCCTGGCGCGCACGCCGGGGTTCGCGTTCGCCGCCATCGTCGTGGTGGCGCTGGGAATCGGGGCCAATACCGCGGCCTTCTCGATCGCCGACCACGTCCTGCTGCGGCCGCTGCCCTTCCGCGAGCCCGGCCGCCTGGTCAAACTCTGGGAGCGCGTTCCGCAATATTCGCGGATGGAGCTCTCGCCGGGCAATTTCCGCGACTGGCAGCGCATGAGCACCTCGTTCGAGTCGATGGGCGCGTATCACAACCTTTCGGCTAACCTGGTCGGCCAGGGGGCGCCGGAACGCGTCGAGGGCGACGCGCTCACCGCCGGTCTGCTCCCAACGCTGGGAGTGCAGCCGCTCATGGGCCGCATCTTCAGCGAAGAGGACGATCGCGCCGGCGCACCCGGGACGCTGCTGCTGAGCTACCGGCTTTGGCAGGCCGTATTCGGCGGCGACCCGGCCGTGCTCGGGCGCAAGGTGATTCTCGACGACGAAGCCTACACCGTCATCGGCGTGATGCCCGCGGATTTTCTCTTCCCCAGCCGCGAAGCCGAGTTGTGGACCGCGGCGCGCTTCCGCGAAGACAATTATGTCGACCGCACCGACACCTGGCTCGGCGCGGTTGGGCGGCTCAAGCCGGGGGTCTCGATGGCCACCGCGCAGGCGGAACTGTCGGCCATCGCGGCGCAACTGGAAAAGCAGTATCCGAAGCAGAACCTGCACACCGGCGCCACTGTGATCTCGCTACGCGGCGAGGTCTCGGATCAATCCCGCATGCTGCTGGCCGCGCTGTGCGCTGCCGCGCTATGCGTCCTGTTGATCGCCTGTGCCAACCTCGCCAACCTCCTGCTGGCCCGGGCACTCTCGCGACGCCAGGAACTCGCGGTACGCACCGCGATCGGCGCCGGCCGCGAGCGGTTGGTGCGCCAGCTCTTCACGGAGTGCCTGCTGCTGGCCGTATCCGGCGGCTTGCTCGGCGTGCTGCTGGCGGTTTTCGGCGCCCCGCTGCTCTCCCGGCTGGTTCCGAATTCGCTGCCGATCGCCGAGACTCCGTCGGTCGATTTCCGCGTGCTCGGTTTCGCCGCGCTGATCACCGCGCTCACGGCGGCAGCCTTTGGGATCGCGCCCGCCTGGAGGGTCTGCGGCGGCGGACTGGCCGCCCTGCGCGAAGGTCCGCGCGCCGGCGGCGGCCGCAAGGCGCGCCTGCGTTCGGCGCTGGTGATTGCCGAAGTGGCAGTCTCGGTTGTGCTCCTGATCTCTTCCGGCCTGCTGGCCCGGGCGCTTTGGCGAATCCGCTCCATCGATCCCGGCTTCCGCTCGGAAGGCGTGCTGACGCTGCGCACCGCGCTCCCGATGCCGAAGTATGAGCGCACCGCCGTCCGCCAGGCCTTCTACGACCGCGTTCTGTCAGAAGTTCGCGCCCTTCCCGGGGTTCGCAGCGCCGCCTATATCAGTTTTCTCCCGATGGTGATGCGGGGCGGGATCTGGAATGTGGAGGTCAACGGGCACGTAGACGAGTCCGCGCCATCCTACACGGCCAGCATGCGCTTCACCACCCCGGGTTTCTTTGCGACGCTGGGCATTCCGCTTCGGGCCGGGCGCGACGTCAGCGAAGGCGACACGCCCGCTACCCAGTATGTCGCGGTGGTGAGCGCTTCGTTTGCGCGCCGCTACTGGCCGGACGCCAACCCGATCGGCCGCCACTTCACGATGGCGCTTCACGACCGGATGGTGGTCGGGGTGGTGGGCGATATCCGGGTGCGCGGCCTGGAACGCACCAGCGAGCCGCAGGTCTATCTGCCCTACCGGCAAGTCGACGACGGATCCTTCCCGTTCTACGTGCCCAAAGACCTGGTGGTGCTCTCGCCGAACAACTCCGTGATGCCCGCCATCCGCCGCATCATCCACGCGGCCGACCCGGAGCAATCGATCTCCGACGTGCGCAGCATGGCCGATATCGTCGCCGCCGACAGCGCGGCCCGGTCGGTGCAGGTGTACGCGATTGGGAGCTTCGCGGCGATGGCGTTTCTCCTGGCCGCGATCGGGATCCACGGCCTGCTGGCATTCGCCGTCTCGCAGCGCCGGACGGAGTTCGGCGTGCGCATCGCGCTGGGCGCGCAGCGGCACGACATCCTCGGGATGGTGTTGCGGCAAGGCGCCTTGCTCACGGCGGCCGGTGTGATCCCCGGGATCGCACTCGCGTATGCCGCGGGCCGCGCCATGGAGGCGCTGCTGGCTGGAGTGAAGCCCGCGGACGCCGCGACCTTTGCCGCGGCCACCGCGCTGGTGGTGCTGATGAGCGTCGCGGGAAGCCTTCTGCCGGCCCTGCGCGCAGTGCGGGTGGATCCGATCCAGGCGATCCGGGCGGACTAGCAGCCCTAGTGGCGGAAGTGGCGGACGCCGGTGAAGACCATCGCAACGCCCAGGCGGTCGGCGGCGGCGATGACCTCTTCGTCGCGCACCGAGCCGCCGGGCTGGATGAAGGCGGTCGCGCCGTTCTTCGCGGCTTCTTCGACGCCGTCGGGGAACGGGAAGAAGGCGTCGGAGGCCACCACCGTTCCCGCGAGAGGCAGGACGGCTTTCATCGCGCCGAGCTTCACCGAATCGACGCGGCTCATCTGGCCCGCGCCTACGCCCACCACCTGTCCGGGACGGGCGTAGACGATGGCATTGGACTTGACATGCTTGACAACCTTCCAGCCGAACTCGAGCGCCGCCCATTCCTCTTCGGTGGGCGCGCGTTTGGTCTTCACGACTGCCTTGGAGCGGTCGAGTTTCGCGTCGTCGGCGGTCTGCGCCAGATAGCCGCCCGCGATGGACTTGACGACCAGGCGGTCGAGCCCGGGAGCGACGCTCAGGAGCCGGAGGTTCTTCTTGGCTTTCAGCACGGCCAGCGCCTCGGGCGAGTAATCGGGAGCGGCGATGGCTTCGACGAAGGTCTTGGCGATCTCCCGCGCGGTCTCTTCGTCCACTGGGCGGTTGAGGCCGATCACGCTGCCGTAGGCCGAGACCGGATCGCCGGCAAAGGCTCTGCGGTATGCCTCGGCGAGCGCCTCGTCTTCCGAGCAGCCGCACGGGTTGGTGTGCTTGATGACCGCCGCGGCGGGACGGGTGAACTCGCAGGCCAACTGCCAGGCGGCGTCGAGATCCACCAGGTTGTTGTAGGAGAGCTCCTTGCCGTGCAGTTGCCGCGCGCCGGCCACGCCCACGCCAGGCTTGCCGTAAAGCGCGGCGGACTGGTGCGGGTTCTCGCCATAGCGCAGGTCCATCAGTTTCGGGGCGCGCAGGGCGAGGTCGAGGGGCAGATCGCCCGCGTGATCGACGCGCTCGAGGCGCGCGCTGATGGCGGAGTCGTAATCGGCGGTGGTGCGGAACGCCTTCCTGGCCAGACGCCACCTGGTTGCCAGGCACAGATCGCCGCCGCCGGCGCGCAGCTCTTCGATGATCGGTGCATAGTCGTCCGGCGACACGACCACGGCGACATCCTGATAGTTCTTGGCGGCAGCGCGAATCATGGTGGGTCCGCCGATATCGATATTCTCGATGAGCTCTTCGAGAGACGCGCCGGCCCTGGCGGCGACGTCCTCGAAGCGGTAGAGATTGACAACCACCATGTCGATGGGGGCGATTCCGTGCTCCGCCAGGGCGCGCATGTGCTCTTCGCGGCCGCGCATGGCGAGGATGCCGCCGGCGACTTTGGGGTGCAGCGTCTTCACGCGGCCGTCCAGCATTTCGGGGAATCCGGTGAGGTCGGAGACATCGCGCACGCGGCACTCCGGCTTCGCGAATCAGGCGGGCGGTGCCGCCGGTGGAAACGATCTCCGCGCCGGCCGCGCTCAGGCTGCGGGCGAACTCGATGACGCCGGTCTTATCTGTGACACTGATGAGGACGCGTTGGATTCTGGGCATCTAACCGGAGGGTAGCATGGGCACCCTCAGCGTGTTATTGGGCGCATTCGCCGCGGCCGAGCTGCACGGAGTAGGCGATCTCATCGCCCCAATCCTGGTAGATCTCTGGGAAGAGCTCGGCGGGCTTGGCGAGGTCGGCGGTGAGGGCGCGGAAGGTCTCCACCTTGTGGCGCATCACGTAGGCGCGAAACGTCTCGCCGGCCAAGCGGTTGGCCTGGAAGTGCTCGAGCACGCGGACCACTGCTTCGGGCGCGAGCCGCGCGGGAATCGACTGGATGGCCAGGCCGAAGCGCATGATGCCCTCGTCGTCGTAGCCGCCGCCCAGCAGCATCAGGTAATACGGCACTTCCCTGCCCTCGATCTTGCGGGCGTTGCCGTAGAAACCGATATCCCCGATCCAATGGTGGCCGCAGGCGTTGGGGCAGCCGCTCGCCTTGATGGTGAGGCGGCGCACCTGCGGATCGTCATATGCCCGGACGGCCTGCTGCAGCGCCGCGCCGAGGTTCATGGTCTTGGTGAGCGCCAGGTTGCAGGAGTAGGCGCCGGGGCAGGTGAGCACGTCGATAATGCTGCGCGCGCCGGATTCCCCGAGCCCGATCTCTCCGAGCGCGGCATACACTTGCGGCAGCCGGGCCAGCGGGATGTTCGCGAGCACCACGTTCTGGTCGATTCCCACGCGGACCATTCCGTCACCGGCGGTGGAAGCGAGCTGCGCGATGCCGCGAAGCTGCGCGCCGGTGAGATTGCCCTGGTCCACCCGCGCGATCACCGCGGCGTAGCCGGTCTGCCGCTGCTCGACCACGTTGCTTTCGAGCCAGGCGTCATACGACGGGTCCTCACTGTGGCGGGGCTGCAGCACGGGAAGCAGCGCGCCGTCGCCGGGCGGCTGCGGCTGCGATTCATAGCCGCCGAAACCCTCGGGCACCATCTCTGGCCAGGCGATGCCGCCGTTGGCCAGGATATCCTGGTATTCCTTTTCGACCTGTTCCTTGAGCCACTCGAAGCCGCGTTCGCGCATGACGAATTTCATGCGGGCCTTGTTCTTGTTCTGGCGGTTGCCGTAGCGGTTGAACACGCGCAGCACAGCTTCGCACTTGTTCAGCAGGCGCTCCTCGGGGAGGAACTCTTCGAGCAGTTGCGCTTCGGTGGGAAGCGGGCCGAGGCCGCCTCCGATCACCATGCGGAAGCCGCGCCGGCCGTCGCGGATCACCGCGCGCAGGCCCACATCGTGAATGGCGCCCTGCACGCAATCGCGCGAGGCGCAGCCATCGAAGGCGAACTTGAACTTGCGCGGCAGGTTGCCGGTGAGTTCCTTGCGCAGGAACGCATAGGCCAGGCGCTGCGCATACGGGCGGACGTCGAAGACTTCATCGTGCGCGATGCCGGACCAGGGGCAGGCGGTGACGTTGCGCACGGTGTTGTAGCAGGCCTCGCGATTGGTCAGGCCCACGTCGGCCAGAAGGTGCATGAGGTCTGCCACCTGACTCAGCGGCACGAAGTGGAACTGGATGTTCTCGCGGGTGGTAAGGTGGCCTTTCCCGGCGCCGAACTCGTCGGCCACACGGGCAAGCTGGTTCACCTGGGCGGCGCTGGCGAGGCCGCTCGGGATCTTGCACCGCACCATCTGGACGCCCGGCTGACGCTGGCCGTAGATGCCGTGCTTCAATCGGTAGGGACGGAATTCCGCTTCGGGAATCTCTCCGGCCAGGAATGCGGCGGCTTTCACGCGGAAGGTTTCGATCTCCTGGCGAACGGTTTGATCGTGTTGATTTTCAAACTCCTGGCGGGCGTTGAGAGCGTTCTCGGCGAGAGTTCCCATAAATCACCTTAATCTCTATCGATATATAGATATTACTCGAAGTAGGGCGCAAGTGCAAACCAAACCCTCAGATTGCCCGGCGCACGGCGTGGTATCCGCACATCCCGTGGACGGCGCCGCCTGGCGGGGTGGAGGCGGAACACAGGAACACGCCCTCGGCGGGGGTCCGGTAGAGCAGAGGAGTCGGCCTCAGAAACATCTGGCGCAGGTCCATGGCGCCGCCCGCGATGTCGCCGCCGACGAGGTTCGGATTATAGGCCTCAAGCTGCGCCGGGCTCATCGTGTGCCGCGCCAGAATGCGGGCGCGGAAACCGGGCGCAAAGCGTTCGATCTGGGCCTCTATAGCCGTCGTCATGTCCTCCGTAGAGCCGTTGGGCACGTGGCAGTACGCCCAGGCCGTGTGTTTTCCCGCGGGAGCGCGGGTGGGGTCGAACAGACTCGTCTGCGCGAGAAGCACGAAAGGCGAACCCCGGTATTCGGACTCCCAGCGCGCAATCTCCTCCAGTGTACCGCCCGCGTGCACGGTCCCGGCAAGCGCGCACCCGGCGGCGCGCCAGGGAATCGGCGCATCGAGTGCCCAGTCGATTTTGAAGATCCCCGGGCCGTAGTGGAAGCGTTCGAGCTTGTCACGGAACGACGCCGGGAAACGGCCGGCTCCGAGCGCGGCCAGTTGCCGGGGACTGATGTCGCACATCACGATACCGCGATCGGGGAGCGCAATGACGCGCGATTCCGCATGGATTTCGCCTCCGAGCGAGCGCAGGCAACCTGCCAGGGCGTTGCTGATCCACTGCGCGCCGCCGCGCGGAAACGGCCATCCGACGGTGTGAGCACAGGTTCCCAGCACCAGCCCGACGGCGGCGCTGGGCATCCGGTCGAGAGGCATGATCGAGTGCGCCGCCAGCCCGGCGAACAGGGCGCGGGCACGGGTTCCGCGGAAAAGAGATTCGGCGAGGCCGCGGGCGGAGCGGATGGCATGCAGCCCGAACCGGGCCATGGCAATCGGGTGGCGGGGCACACCGGGCGGCGCCAGCACGTCGTGGCGCAGGGTCATCCAGTTGGCGGCTAGCGGCGCGAAGAGGCGGCGCCACGCGGCCCCATCGGCGGCGAGATCGGCGGCCGTGCGGCAGATGGAACGGTCGAGCAGGACGGCGGTGCCGTCGTCGAGCGGATGGGCAAGCGGGATGCCGGGATGGATCCATTCGAGACCGTGCGCGGCCAGCGGGAACTGCTCGAAGCAGGGCGAACATGCGGCCATGGGATGAATCGAGGAGCAGACGTCGTGCAGGAACCCGGGAAGCGTGAGTTCCGCGGTACGGGCGCCGCCGCCGATCCCAGCGGCGGCTTCATGGACCGTCACGGGGTACCCGGCACGGGCCAGGAGAATGGCGGCGGCGAGACCGTTCGGCCCCGACCCAATTACCAGCGCGCTACTTTTCGCCGAAACGGCCAACCTCGGGATATTGTAAAGGAGATGCAGAAGAAACGTCTCGGCAACAGCGATATGGACTTGACGCCAATCGGCGTCGGTGCGTGGGCGATGGGCGGCGGCGGCTGGGCGTTCGCCTGGGGCGCGCAGGACGACGCCGAATCGGTAGCCGCGATTCACGCCGCGCTCGATCAAGGCGTGAACTGGATCGACACCGCCGCGGTGTACGGGCTCGGGCATTCCGAAGAGGTGGTGGCGCGCGCGCTGGCCGGCCGCGCGAACAAGCCTTACGTCTTCACCAAGTGCGCCCGCATTTGGAACGAGAAGCGCGAAATCGGTAAGAGCCTCAAGGCCGATTCGATCCGGCGCGAGTGCGAAAGCAGCCTGCGGAGGCTCAAGCTGGACGTGATCGACCTGTATCAGATCCACTGGCCGGAACCGGATGAGGATGTCGAAGAGGGCTGGACGGCACTGGCGAAGCTCCGGGAAGAGGGCAAGGTGCGATGGATCGGCGTCTCGAATTTCAACGCGCGGCAGATGGAGCGCTGCCGCAAGATCGCGCCGGTCACCTCGCTGCAGCCGCCCTACTCGGTGATTTCCCCGGAGATCGAAGCGGAGACGCTGCCGTACTGCCAGGCCCACGGGATCGGCGTGATCGTGTATTCGCCGATGAAGTCGGGGCTGCTGACGGGCAAGATGACCAGGGAGCGGGTGGCGAACCTGCCGGACGACGACTTCCGGAAGCGGGCGCCGGCGTTTCAGGAGCCGCAGTTTACCCGCAACCTCGCGCTGGCGGAACTGCTGAAGACCATCGGCGCGCGTCACGGGCGCACCGCGGGAGAGGCGGCCATCGCGTGGACTTTGCGGCACCCGGCGGTAACGGCGGCGATCGTGGGGATGCGGTCGGCCGAACAGACGAAGGGCGTGCTCGGGGCACTGGAGTTCCGGCTCAGCGACGCGGAGATCGCCGAAATCGAATCATTCCGGGCCGTGGCCGCGGCAAGCTGAGGCTGAAAGCGGATTACAATCGCATTGTGAATCCGTTGACCGAAGGGGTGTGGAATGGCGGGCGATCTTGGCCAGCTTGAAAGGTAAGAACGTTCTGGTCACCGGCGCCGGGCGCGGCGTCGGGAAACGGCTGGCCCTAGGTTTCGCGCAGGCGGGCGCGCGAGTCGGCTTGCTTTCGCGCAGCCCGTCGGAACTGGACCTGGCCAAACTGGAGATCGAACAGGCCGCCGGCAATGCCCTTCGCCTGCGGGCCGACGTGCGCGACCTGGAGCAGCTTTCCGCGGCGGTGGACCGCATGCGGGTGGTCTTCGGCAGCGTGGATATCCTGGTGGCCGCGGCGGGAGTACAAGGGCCGATCGGGCCGCTGCTCTCGACCAAACCCAAAGCCTGGAACGAAACGATCGAGATCAACCTGATCGGCATGGTGAATTCCTGCCGCGCCGTGCTGCCCGCGATGGTAGAGCGGCGCTCTGGGAAAATCATCCTGATTGCGGGAGGAGGTTCGAGCAATGCGCGACCGAACTTCAGCGCGTACGCGGCCTCCAAGGCGGCGGTCGTCCGGTTCGCCGAGTGCCTGGCGGCCGAAGTGGCGGATTCCAATGTCCAGGTGAACTCGATCTCCCCGGGCGGCGCTTACACGCATATGACGGACGAGATCCTGCATGCCGGCGAAGAACGTGCAGGCGCCAAAGAGATTGCCGGCGCCGAACAGGTGCGGCTCACGGGTGGAATCCCGGCCGAAAAGCAGATTCAACTGGCCCTCTTCCTGGCTTCGGACCGTTCCAATCACATTACGGGAAAGTTGATTCACGTCAACGACGACTGGAAGCGCTTCGAGCGGGAGAACATGAAGGCGGAGCTGTTCACGCTGCGGCGCGTGCAGAGGATCTGATGGCTGCCGACGGCATCCCGCGGCGGACGCTGGCGGGGTTGATTCTGGGAACACTGGTGGTGGGGGGCGGGCTGACGGCGGCGATCACGCTGCTGCTCCGCACGGGCGATCGCGATTCCCGCGAGGTGGTGACGGCCGCCCAGCGAGTACTTCGCGAGCGTTTCCCGCAAGCCGAAATCCGCTTCGCGCCGCTGGAGGAAACGCACGTGGAATCAAAGGGAGAAAACCGCTACCTGGTGACGGGATGGATGGAGGTGACCGACGAGCAGGGCGCAAAGGCCACGCTCGATTTCTCGTGCATCATGCTGGCCATACCGGGCGGCATTTGGGTTTCGGAGAAGGTGGACGTCATGCCGCGGCCGTAGGCAAGGCTCTCGCCTACAGAATCTTGCGCAGTTCGAGCGTTACGGTGCGAACCTCCGGACCGTGTTCGATCAGCAGCGTGCAGGTGCGGCCGTCGCGGGAAAGAGCGTCCTGCACCATCATCGGGGAGAGCCGGATGACCGGCACACCGTCGACGGCCAGCAGGAGATCCGATTCGCGAATGCCGGCGGCTGCGGCGGGGGTGCCGGGAATCACCTGGAAAATGCGGTGGGCGTCGGGGCGCGACGTGCGTTCCACGCGGATCCCCGAGGCATCGAAGGTCGAAGGGTCCTGCACATGCCCGTTGGCTTCGAAAATCGCCTGGCTGCGTTGATAGTCGAAAAAAAGGCGGAAGCGGCGGGTGAATTCGGCTCCGATCATCCCATCGGGCTCGGTGGACCCGCCGAATCCGCGGGCCGGGAAACGGCGGACGACCGGCTCCGCCACCTGTAGCGGGCCCACCGAGAACCGCTGGAACCGGGCGGCGTACAAACCGACGCTGTCCGGCACCCACTTCAGCCCCCGCTCGAGCAGGCGCGCGCGCTCGACAAAGCCCTGGCTCAGGTAGAGGATGCTGCCGGCGGCGCCGGTATCGATGACAAAGCGGCCGGCCACCGTGCCGCCTCCGGGCAGCGAGAGCGTGGCGGCGACATAGGGGTTGGTCTGCTGGATCGAAAGCGCCACCGTCTTCCCGCCGCCGCGATACTCGAACGAAGCAGGGTCGTGCAACCGGACGGCGGGGGTCTCATAGTCGAACTCCACCACGTAGCCCGAAAGCACCGCCAGGGCCATGATGCCATCCTTGCCGAGCGGCTTCTGCTTGATGACCAGCTCCTGGTTTTCGAGCCGGAGACCGGGAAGGCCGGCGGTCACCCGGGTCCGGCCGTCCATTTCCATAGCGCCCTCGTTGGGGCTGGCGCTCTGTCCCACCGCAGTCGGCTGTATCCCGAGGGCCGCCGCTTTGGCCAGGTCGATGAATAACAGCGGACCGCCGCCGCCGCTATCGAGCTCGAACCAGAGCGGGCCGGAGCCGTTGAGCCTCACCGGGATCTGGATCTGCTGAAAATCGTTGAGCCGCGCCGGCAGGGTGACCGGTTCGGCCGCGGCGCTCCGCAGGGGCGCGGCGGCGAGCGCGCCGAGCAGCGCGCGCCGCGTCAGGAGGAGGCGCGCTTGAGCTGGCCGCATGCCGCGTAAATGTCGAGGCCGCGGGGCTTCCGCACGAAACACGGGATGCCCCGGCGCACGATCTGCTGGAAGGCGGCAACGCGCGCGGGATCGGGGGTTTCGTAGGGGATCTCGGGGCCCGGGTTGAGGGCGATCAGGTTCACCTTGCAGTTGAGGTTTGCGAGCAGTTTCAAAACGCGGCGGGCGTCGGCGTCGGTGTCGTTGACGCCCTTCAGGAGAACGTACTCGAAGGTCAGCTTTTCCCAGGGGCGCAGCGGATAGGCCTTGCAGGCAGCCATCAGGTCTTTGAGATGATACTTTCGCGTGATGGGCATCAACTCGCGGCGCATTTCCTCCGTGGACGCATTGAGCGAAATCGCGAGTTTCGGGCGGACCGGTTCGCGGCCGAGCTCTTCGATCCTGGGGATGATCCCCGCCGTGGAGATGGTGATGCGGCGCGGGGAGAGCGCAAAACCGTCGGGATCGAGCAGGATGCGGGTGGCCTTGAGCACATCGGGCAGGTTGAGGAGGGGCTCGCCCTGGCCCATCATGACGATATTGATGCGTCCGGAATCGCGGCTGAGGCCGTTTTCCCGGGCGACCAGCAGCACCTGGCCGACGATTTCGCCCGCGGTGAGGCTTCGCTCCAGGCCGAGCAGGGCGGTCATGCAGAACTTGCAATCCACCGGGCAGCCCACCTGGCTGGAAATGCAGAGGGTGTCGCGTTCGCCTTCCGGCATCAGAACGGTTTCCACGGTCCGGCCGTCGGCAAGCCGCAGCAGGTAGCGGCGAGTGCCGTCGGAAGACTGGTAGAGCCGTGCGATTTCGGGAAGGCCGAAGGCATGGCTGCCGGCCAGGGCATTCCGAACACCGGCCGGAAGCGACGTGATTTGAACGAGTTCCGAGACGCCCGCCTGGTAGAGCCCCTGGTAGAGCTGTTTCGCACGGTATCCCGGCTGGCCGGGGCCCAGGGCCTCGCGGAGGTCCGCCAGATCCATGCCCACGAGAGGTTGGGTCATCCGATACCAGTTTACCGGATTGGCGCGGGAGGCCCGAACGGTGTTACAAAAAGAGCAGGGTTTCCCTTCCTTTCCAAAATATGACTCTACCGATCGCCCCCGCGCGAGAGATCGAAATGACTACGCTGGCAAACGGCGTCCGCATCATCACGGAGGCCATGCCGCACGTGCGTTCCGTCTCCGTGGGGATCTGGATCGGCACGGGTTCGCGGCGCGAGAACGGCGAACAGAACGGCATCTCGCACTTCATCGAGCACATGCTTTTCAAGGGCACGACCAGCCGGTCCGCCGAGGATATCGCGCGTTCGGTGGATTCGATCGGGGGCAACCTGGACGCCTTCACCGCCAAGGAACTGGTCTGCTTCAACACCAAGGTGCTGGACGAGCACCTGTCGCAGGCTTTCGACGTGCTGGCCGACCTGGTGCTGCACCCGCTGTTCCGGGACGAGGATATCGAGAAGGAAAAGGGCGTCATCCTGGAAGAGATCAAGATGGAGGCGGACAGCCCCGACTACCTGGTCCACGAGATCTTCTCCTCCAACTTCTGGAAAGACCACCCGCTGGGGAAGCCGATTCTGGGCACACCGCAAACGGTGAAGCGCTTCGACCAGGACATGATCCGCAGCTATTACGCCGGCGTGTACGAGCCTTCCAACCTGCTGGTGACGGCCGCGGGGAACCTGACGCACGAGCGGCTGGTGTCGCTGGTGGAGCAGTATTTCCTGGGGCTCGAGCCAGGGCCGCCCGCGCCGGCCGAGCAGACCCCCAGCACGCATGCGCGCATTGCGCTGCGCAACAAGAAAGCGCTGGAACAGGTGCACCTGTGCCTGGGGGTACCCTCCTATCCGCTGCCGCACCATGAGCGGTTCGCCTGCTATGTCCTCAACACATTGCTGGGCGGCGGAATGAGCTCGCGCCTGTTCCAGAATATCCGCGAGCGGCAGGGGCTCGCCTACGCGGTCTTTTCCGAGCTCAATCCGTATCGCGATACCGGCTGCCTGGCGATCTACGCGGGCACCTCGATCGAGTCGGCCCGGCAGGTGGTGGAATCGATCACGAAAGAGTTCCGCCAGCTCAAGCAGGAGGGCGTAACCGATGAGGAATTGCGGCGCGCCAAGGACCACCTGAAGGGCTCGCTGATGCTGAGCCTGGAATCCACCGCCAGCCGCATGTCGAACCTGGCACGGCAGGAGATGTACTTTGGCCGCTTCTTCACGCTCGACGAACTGGTGGAGAGCATCGAATCGGTCACCGGCGACGACGTGCAGCGGATCGCGCGCACGTTCTTCGACTCCAAGCAGATCGCGCTGACCGTGCTGGGCAACCTCGAAGAGTTCAAGATCGGGCGGGACGACCTGGTCTGCTGAAGACCTGGGCCTCGAAGACCGAAAGCCGGGCGCGGGGATCGAGCCACGCGCGGGGACCCAGCAGGCTCTTGCGGGCAAGAGCGGCCAGGAACTGGTCTGCGGACCACTCATGCTCGATCGCGACCTGGGGTAACAGGAGACCGGAGCGCCCGGCGATTTCGAGAAGGGCGCCATCGCGGCCGCAGCACAGGCGCGAAGCATCGCCGATCCATCGAAGGGGCGTCAGCACCGAGATTTCGATGTCGATCGGCCCGGCGGTACGCGCGGCGGGTTCGAAACGCGGATCGTCGAGGGCCGAAGCCAGCGCCATCTCGGGGGTATCGATCGCCAGCGTCTCCCGGCCCGCGGCATTTCCCACGCAGCCGAGCAGTTCCCCCGCCTGACGCAACGTGACGAACACTCCGCGGCACGCGTGGAGGGCCGGCGATCCCTTCGCAGGAACGGCCTGCCGGCGGCCGGTCGAGCGGAGGTGCTCGATGGTCTTTTCCGCGCTGTCGAGCAGGGCCTCGCTGTCCGCGGTTTCCAGGTCGAAGGCTCCCCGCGGATAAAAACCCAGGGCCGCATAGCTCACCGAGTGGCGGAAGTCGTTCCCGATGGCGCCGGACGTCTGGTAGTCCAGCACCGACTGAAAGGCGCGTCCGGACGTCAGCCGGTGGATTACATCGAGCAACAGCGAGATCGGGTCGACCCCGCACACGGTAGCGCGGCGGGCGGAGACGGTCTCGAGGAACAACTTCGAATCGAAGCTGCCGGCGGCGCGAATACAGTCGAAATCCAGCTCTCGCAGGCGGGCTTCCACCTGGTGGTCGGGAGGGAACGGAACATAGCCGAACTCGCGGCCGTAATGGCTGAAGTCGGAGGAGGCCAGGAAGACCGTTCCCGGACGCCAGGCAGCAGCCAGTTCGCCGGCTGCGCGCTCCCGCTCCTCGGACGTCATGGGACCCACATAGAGACCGGTGACGGAGGCCGCCGGAGCGGATCTTTGAAGAAAAGGAAGCTGGATTTCGAGCGAATGGTCGCAAAGGCGGCCTTCGGAAGTCACAGGGAAGCCAAGCGGATCCATTTCCACGTCGCCCAACGGGGTGCGAATCGAAGACACGTCCGGAGCAGCGACTCCATGCAACCCGCCGCGGTGGGGGAATGCCAGAACGATGACGCGTTCCGGCTTTTGCTGTTCCATCGCGCGGTAGGCCGCGGCAGCCACGGTGCCCGACCATTGCGGGGCGGCATGGGGGACGACGAAACCGAGGGCTCCCGGCGGCGCATGGATGCGCGCGCCGGACTGACCGAAGCGCTCGTCCAGAAGGCGATTCAGTTCGGAGGGCTGCTCCGGATACCACGTACCGGCGTACGGCGAGGTGTGAATCGCGATCATCGGTCAGCCGCAGCGAATATGGAGCAAATCGGGGCTGGAATTTGGCGCACGAGGCTGTTTACCCCAGACGCCCGGAACGGCGGCGCCGCAATCGGGGCAGTTCCCGCCGGCGAGCCGGTTGGCCAGCACCCGGAAGCCGCGGCGGCGGATCAGGGTGGCGGCGCACGACGGGCAGCGGGTATCTTCCAGGTTGGCGGTGAGGCCGGGGAGATTCCCGGCGTACACATAGTGGAGTCCCGCGGCACGGCCGATGGCGGCCGCCCGGATGAGCGTTTCGGGCGGCGTGTC
Organism: Bryobacterales bacterium; assembly: GCA_963778675.1. Taxonomy (GTDB): domain Bacteria; phylum Acidobacteriota; class Terriglobia; order Bryobacterales; family Bryobacteraceae; genus CAWCDJ01. Next base: position 217,909 of record CAVZVI010000008.1, on the reverse strand, counting down.
GTCGGGACCGGTCATTTTGTAATCCTTGTGGAATGCGGTGACGTGCCAGGGAATATTCAAAGAAATTCCCGCCAGAAATTCGGCGATTTTTCGAAGCTCCTCATCGGAGTCATTAAAACCAGGGACGAGCAGGGTGACGACTTCGAGCCAGAAGCCCATTTCGAAGATGCGTCGCAGCGAATCCAGAATGGGCGCGAGGCGCCCGCCCAGTTCGTGGTAGCGGCGATCGTCGAAGCTTTTTAGGTCCACCTTGTACAGATCGACCCAGGGGCGAATGTATTCAAGCACTTCCGGGGTGGCGTTGCCGTTTGAGACGAAGCCGGTGGTGAGCCCGGCGGCCTTGGCTTCCCGAAACACGCGGACGGCCCACTCGGCGGTGATCAGCGGCTCGTTATAGGTGCTGACGATGGCAGCGGCACCCTGCTCCAGGGCCAGATTCACGAGTCCCTCCGGAGTGGCGGACCGGAAGTCCAGGGGAGCGCGGAAGTCGCGAATCGCCTGAGAGGAAAGCCAGTTCTGGCAGTAGCCGCAGTGCAAGTCGCACCCGAGCATCCCGAAGCTGAGCGCGACGCTACCCGGAAGTGCATGAAAAAAAGGCTTCTTTTCGATCGGGTCGCAATGCACGGCGTTGACGTAGCCATCGGGCGCATAGAGCGTGCCGCTACGGTTGAAGCGGACTTTGCAGACTCCCGAAAAACCGGAAGGGATCGGGCAGCGATGGCCGCAGGCGAAACATTCTACACGGTTTCCCTCGAGGACCCGGTACAAATGCGCTTCGCGGGTCTGGCGCGCCAGTTGTTCGGCTAGGGTTAGCATGGCCTGGACCCGCCTTCATCATAGCTCCAAAGCTCGCGATCCGATCCGGCGGGTTGCCCTCGTCATTGATCCGGATTGGCCCGGAGTGCTAAGGTGAAGCGATTCCGATGGATCGGGTCGAATATCGCAAGGGTCCGGACGGCCGGATGGTTCCGCGGCAAAATCAGATCCAGTTTGTCCTGTTACTGGGCGGACTGCTGGCGGCGATTCTGCTGACCGTTGCGGCTCTTGCCTATCGGACAGTTCACCGGTGGCAGCCTCCAATCGCACCCCTATCGGCCGCCCGAATACTCGTTCGAAACGAACTTCAGCCGGCACCCGGGGACCAGGTCTATTTTTCCCCGAAAGATGAGACGAACATCAGGCGTCTGAGCGACGGCAGCTACATGATCCAGGGCTGGGTGGACCAGATCAGCCCGGCGGGACAGGCCCAACGCATTGATTTCTCTTGCACGATAAAGGAAAATGCGGCCGGCGACTGGCTAAAAGAGCGATTGAATTTCTTCCCGCAATCCTGAATTTAACGTATGGCGGCTTTTCAGGTACTAGTACGACATAGCTACCTGTTTCTGTAGAAATAAGTACCATTTCCTTGACCAGTCCTGTCCTGTATCGTACGATACCAGGGAAAGGTACTAGATCGGACTAGTCCTTCCAGAAAGTACGGGATTCGAAATTCGGAGGCCTTTTTTGGCACAGATTACGCGGGATTTTTGGAAAAAAAGCTCTATCTTTATCGTCTTGATTTTTGCACTGGCGATGGGCCAGGCCGCCATTGCGGCTCCGCTGTGCACTTCCGGGACGATGGCGAGCTATGCAAATACGTCGTGTGCGATCGGGAATTTCCTTTTCACCTTCGGCGCAAACCCGTACCTCTACTCCCCGGACGACACCAATGTGCCGGCGTCGGCGGTGACGGTGACCCCGTACGGGACGGGGGCGGCAAATGACCCCACGGGCTTTACCTTCAGCGCAGGGAACTGGACCGCGACCAACCCGGACGTATCGGGGACCAATACCGCGGATATCAACATCACCTTCGACGTGCTCCTGCTGGCTCCATCTCCGTACATTATCAATGGCACGAGCCTGGCGCTGGGCCTGACGATCGCGAACGAGACCGGCCAATCCGGCGTGCTGGCAGGTGAGAACATCAGCGACAATGCCGACTCGTCAGCGCTCGGAGCGATCAGTCTGACAGGGGTGGGGAACACGGACGCTTCATCGCTCCTCCTGGGTGGCACGGCACTGACGGGATCCAGCTCGTTCCAGGCGGCGAATATCCATATCAACAAAGACATTAACCTGGTCGCCTTCGATACCAACTCGGTTCAGGTCAATAGCATTCTGGAGACGTTCACGTACACTTCCGTTCCGGAGCCGGGGCCGTTCGTTCTTACGGCCGCGGGCATCGGGCTGCTGGCCTTGATCCGGCGGCGCAAGCAGGTCTTAAATGTCCTGGGCGCTATCGCGCTGGTGGCGGTGGTGGCTGCGAGCGCGCACGCAACGCCGTTGTGCACCTCGGGCACTCTGCAGGACTACATCAATGCCGGGCAGTGCACCTTGGGCGGTGTGACGTTCACGTTCAACGCAAGCAGCTACTCGTTCAGCGGGACCGGGACCGCGCCTACGGCCAGCGGGATCCTCGTTTCACCAACGCTCGCCGGCACGCAGGTGGGTTTCCAGTTCACACCCAACGCTCCGGCTCCGGTGACAGTCGGGACCCAGACAGAGACCTTCACCCTCACCTACACTGCCATGACCATGGGTGAAAAAATTACGAAGTTCGCCGCCCAGGACACCGTTTCCACTCACGGGACGGGCACGATGTCCGGCAGCACCGCCAAACTCAAAGACGGGGCGACGACGCTGTCGACCGTGACGTTTCCGAACACGGCCTCCGGCGGCGGCGTTGGTTCGCCTGCCTTCAGCGGAGTGCTGCCTGGAACCACATTGACGATCACCGATACTTTCACTTTGAGTTCCAGCGGCAGCGGCCTGACCAATAACACGCACCTCTCCAACTTCACCAACACCCTCACCCAGACTCCGGAGCCGCTTACGTCCGCGCTCTGCGGGGCCGGCCTCCTGGTGATCGGACTGGCTTTCCGGCGGCGCGCGGTGAAGAGCTAGTTCCCCTACCCTTGCCCCAGATCCCCGGGCGCTTGGTTCCCATCTCTATCAGCTGATCTAAGCCCTTTATGCGGCTCGCGGGGCAGGCCCACCGGCCTGCCCCGCAGTCGCAGGTTACGCGGTGCGCATGGCTTCGGATTTGTCACCCGAAATCGCAGCCTGCGCGGCGGCCAGGCGGGCGATCGGCACCCGGTAGGGAGAGCAGGAAACGTAGTTCATGCCCACCCGGTAGCAGAACTGCACCGAGCTCGGCTCGCCGCCGTGCTCGCCGCAGATCCCGACTTCCAGATCGGGCCGGGCCTTACGGCCCTTTGCCACCGCCATCTCGACCAACTGTCCGACGCCTTCCTGGTCGAGGACGGCGAACGGATCGTTGGCGAAGATCTTGCGATCCTGGTAGTCTTTCTGGAACTTCGTGTAATCGTCGCGGGAGAGGCCCATGGTGGTCTGGGTCAGGTCGTTGGTGCCGAAGCTGAAGAATTCGGCCTCGGTGGCGACCTTATCGGCGGTCAGGGCGGCGCGCGGGATCTCGATCATGGTACCGACCATGTACTTCAGGCTTTTCATGCCGGCTTTGGCCAGGACTTCCTCGGCCACCTGAACCACGATCTGCTTCTGGTTTTCCAGTTCCTTGACGCCGCCGATCAGCGGAATCATGACCTCCGGAATGACCTTCTTGCCCTTCTTGGCCACCTGAACGGCGGCTTCGAAGATGGCCCGCGCCTGCATCTCGGTGATCTCCGGATAGGTGATGCCGAGACGGCAGCCGCGGTGGCCGAGCATGGGGTTGAACTCGTGCAGCTCTTCCACGCGGCCGAGCAGCCCGGTGAGCACCGGCTTGAGAGTCTTGACCTCGGCGCCGAAGCGCTTGTACTTCTCCACCAGCTCCCGCTTCTTCTTGATGTCGGCGTAGGGCAGGATGGCGACATCGACCATCAGGTCTTCGCGTTTGGGGAGAAACTCATGGAGCGGCGGGTCGAGGGTGCGGATGACGACGGGAAAGCCGTCCATGGCTTCGAAGAGGCCGGCGAAATCCTTGCGCTGGAAGGGCAGCAGCTTGGCGAGGGCCTTGCGGCGGGACTTCTCGTCGCGCGCCAGGATCATGGCCTGCATGTGCTCGATGCGGTCTTCGGCGAAGAACATGTGCTCGGTGCGGCAGAGGCCGATTCCTTCGGCCCCGAACCGGCGGGCGGCCTTGGCGTCACGCGGAATATCCGCATTGGCGCGCACGCCGAAGCCGCCGCGGAACTCGTCGGCCCAGCTCATAAAGCTGGCCAGGATTCCGGACGAGGGGTCGGCATCGATGGTGTTGGCCTTGCCGGCGAAAACCTCACCGGTGGAGCCGTCGAGCGAGATCCAGTCGCCTTCCTTGAGCGTGGTGGCTTTGCCCTTCACCGTGACGGTGACTTCCTTCTTGTGCTCGTTGACGGTGAAGGCCTCGGCGCCGGCGACGCAGGGGGTGCCCATGCCGCGGCAGACCACCGCCGCGTGGCTGGTCATGCCGCCGCGCGAGGTGAGGATTCCCTTGGCCACTTCCATGCCATGAATGTCGTCGGGAACGGTCTCTTTGCGGACCAGGACGACGGGCGCCTTGGCGGCCCGGACGACGGCTTCGTCGGCGGTGAAGACAATCGTGCCGACGGCGGCGCCCGGCGACGCGGGAAGCCCCTTGCCGAGGATGCCCAGAGATCTTCTTGGAAGCCGGATCGAGAACCGGGTGCAGGAGCTGGTCGAGCTGCTGCGGATCCACGCGCAGAATGGCCTCTTCCTTGGTGATGAGGCCTTCCCCGACCATTTCCACCGCGATACGAACCGCCGCCGGGCCGGTGCGTTTGCCGTTGCGGGTCTGCAGCATGTAGAGCTTGCCATCCTGGACGGTGTACTCGAAATCCTGGATGTCGCGGTAGTGCTGCTCGAGCATCGTGGTGATCTCGCGGAGCTGGTTATAGACCGCGGGGTTCCACTTTTCGAGCTCGGAAATCTCGTGCGGCGTGCGGATGCCGGCCACGACATCTTCGCCCTGCGCATTTTCGAGGAACTCGCCGTAGAAGACCTTCTCGCCGGTAGCCGGGTTGCGCGTGAAGCCCACGCCGGTGGCGGAGGTTTCGCCGAGGTTGCCGAACACCATGGCCTGAACGTTGACGGCCGTGCCCAGGTCGTCGGGGATCTGGTTCATCTTGCGGTAATGCTTGGCGCGCTCATTGAACCAGGAACGGAAGACGGCGTCGCGGGCGCCCTGGAGCTGCACCATGGCATCCTGCGGGAAGGGCTTGCCGGTCTTCTTCTGCACCAGCTTCTTGTAGCCGGCGATGACTTCCTGAAGGTCCCTGGCGGTGAGCTCGGTATCCAGCTTGGCCTTGGCCTTTTTCTTCTGGCCTTCGAAAACCTCGTCGAAATCGTGCTTGGAGATTTCGAGCACCACGTTGCCGTACATCTGGATAAAGCGGCGGTAGCAGTCGTAGGCGAAACGCGGGTTGTTGCTCCTGGCCTCCAGGGTCTTTACGGTCTCGTCGTTCAGGCCGAGGTTGAGGATGGTGTCCATCATGCCCGGCATGGAGAACTTGGCGCCGGAACGAACGCTGACGAGAAGGGGATTGCTGGTGTCGCCGAGCTTCTGGCCCATGCGCTCCTCGAGGAGGCGGAGGGCTTCGAGCATCTGCTCATGAATCTCGGAGGGAACGGCGTTGTGGTTCTGGAAGTAGATGTTGCAGACTTCCGTCGAGATCGTAAAGCCGGGCGGCACCGGCAGCTTGGCCCGGCACATTTCAGCCAGCCCGGCGCCTTTGCCGCCGAGCGTATCTTTCATTTTTCCGTCACCGTCGGCGGTTCCGTTGCCGAACGAGTAGACAAGCTTCTTCATGCTTTGCTCCTATGAATGAGTAACAATTTCAGAAAAGTCCGCTACCTTGGAAAACTCCTGGCGCAACGTGTGAAGCAGCGTCAGACGGTTGTGCCGGACGCGAGGGTCCGGCGCATTGACCAACACCTTATCGAAGAACAGGTCCACCTTGGGCCGCAGCCGGGAGATGACGCTCTCGATCGGCTGACCCGCGATGCGCCGGTATTCGTCGTAGAGATCCCTTTCGGGCCCGGATTCGAGCAGGGATTCGTCGATGGAGCCGCCGCCGGCGAACCTGGCCTGTTCGAGGATATTGCGGATCCGCTTGAAACTGGCGGCCAGTGGTTCGAAATCGGGCGAGGACCTGAGATGCTGGAGGCGGGCGAGCCGGGCTTCGAGATCCACGAGGTTTCCCCATCCGGCGGTGGCGGCCATGGCGGCATTCACCTCGTCGTACTGGAAACCGCGGATGTCGCGGAAGTAGAAGCGGACGCGGTCTTCGAAGAACGACTGCAGCTCGCGGTCGCCGCCGAGCAGATCGAGCAACGGCAATTCGAGCTTGCCTTCGACCAGAATCTTGACGACGCCCTGGGCGGCGCGGCGTAGCGCGAACGGGTCGCGCGAGCCGGAGGGGATCAGGCCGACCCGGAAACACCCGCGGAGGGTATCGAGCTTGTCGGCGAGTGCGACGATCTGGCCGGTGCGGTTGCGGGGGATCGAATCCTCCATGCTCTCCGGCTTGTAATGATCGTAGATCGCCTGCCAGACGGGCTCGGGCTCGCCCTGCACACGGGCGTAGAGGCCGCCCACGATGCCCTGGAGCTCGGTGAACTCTTTGACCAGTTCGGTGGTGAGGTCGCACTTGGCCAGCTCGGCGCCACGCGCCGCGTGCGCGTCCCCGCCGAGTTCCTTCACCATGCCGACCATGCGGCCGGCCTTTTCGAGATAGGAACCGAGCTGGGCCTGGAACGTCACGTGGGCAAGGTCCTGTTTCCGGGCCGCCAGCGACTTCTTCTGGTCGGAATCCCAGAAGAAACGGGCGTCGTTGAAGCGGGCGCGCAGCACGCGCTCATTGCCACGGCGGACAAAACCCTGCGGGTCCGAGGGGATGTTCATGACGGCCACGAACTCGGGCGCGAGTTTGCCCTCGGCATCCTCCACCGAGAAGTACTTCTGGTGGTGGCGCATTACGGTGATCAGCACCTCTTCGGGCAGCTCCAGAAACTGGGGGTCGAAGCTGCCGCTGATGGGTGTGGGGTACTCGGTGAGGTAGACCAGGGTTTCGAGCAGCGCGGGGTCGGGCTTGATTCGGACGCCGGCGAGCTCGTTCATGATCTTGCCGCGGCGTTCCCCGGCCGAGAGAATGACGTAGTGATCGCGGAGCCGCTGCTCATAATCGGCGGTGGTGATGGCGATTTCCCGCGCGCCCAGCCGCCGGTGGCCGGAAGTCAAAGCGCCGGCCCGCACACCGGCGAGCTCGAACGGGACGATCTCCGTGCCGAGGAGCGCCGCGATCCAGCGGATGGGCCGGATGAAGCGCGGGCCGCCCTTCCCGGTCCAATACATCGTTTTGGGAAAGTAGATCTGGAGAATCAGGCCGGGCAGAGATTCGGCCAGGATGTCCTTGATGGGCCGGCCGGGAACCTTCTTGACGAAGAGATAGTAGTCGCCCTTTGGGGTCGATTCGACGGTGAGGTCCTCGGGCTTGAGTCCGTGCTTGCGGGCGAAACCGGCGACAGCCTGCGGAGGCGCGGATTTGGCCGGTCCCAGGATGCGGTCTTCGCTGTCGGCCTGGCGGGCGGGGAGGCCTTCGGCACGCAGCACCAGGCGCCGGGGAGTAGCGTCCAGGGTGACGGAGTCGTGGGCGATCTCGAGCTTTTCAAACAGCAGGCGCAGGTTTTCGAGCGCCGTGGGGATCATCCAATCGGGCACCTCTTCGGTACCGATCTCGAGAAGGAAGGGGAGGCTCATTGGGCCACTTCCTGCGCGATGGAGCTCTGCTGCTGGTCGGCCCAAGCCTGGGCAACACCCACGGCCAGCCGGCGAACGCGCTGGATCACTCCCACGCGCTCGGTGACGCTGATCGCGCCTCGGGCATCCAACGTATTGAAAACATTGGAGCACTTCAGCACCTGATCATACGCCGGGAGCAGCGGAAAGCGCTTCTTCGCGGGCGCCTTCGGGTCGTAGGCCTGAAGCAGGCGGCCGGCCTCTCCCTCGTGCAGTTCGAAGAGCTTCCACAGGGTCTCGACGTCGGCCATTTCGAAGTTGTAGACCGAGTACTGCAACTCGTCCTGATAGCGCACATCGCCGTAGGTGACGCCGGGGGCCCATTCGATGTCGTATACGCTGTCCTTGACCTGCAGGAAAGCCGTCAGGCGCTCGAGGCCGTAGGTGATTTCGGCGGGGACGACATCCAGGTCGATGCCGCCGCACTGCTGGAAATAGGTGAACTGCGTGATCTCCAGGCCATCGAGCATGACCTGCCAGCCGATGCCCCAGGCGCCCAGCGTAGGCGCTTCCCAGTTGTCCTCTTCGAACTTGATGTCGTGCGCGCGGAGGTCGATGCCGATGGCCTCGAGGCTGCCGAGGTACTGCTCGATGACGTCGGCCGGGGAGGGTTTCAGAATGACCTGAAGCTGGGAGTGTTTGAACAGGCGGTTGGGGTTATCCCCGTAGCGGCCATCGGCGGGGCGCCGGCTGGGCTGCACATAGGCTACGCGGTAGGGTTGCGGCCCGAGCACCCGCAGGAAGGTCTCGGGGCACATGGTGCCGGCCCCGACCTCCACGTCGTAAGGCTCCTGAATAATGCATCCCCGGTCCGCCCAGTATTGCTTCAGCTTGAAGATGATCTCTTGAAAAGACTGCATCGATTTAGTTAAACGTACGAACCGGGCTCTCCCGATCCCTGCTCCAACAGCGTGGCCGTCACCAGCCGCCGCTCGGCGTGCGATTCGATCTGCTGAACCAGGAACCGCCGCAAGTCGGCCGCCGTACCCGGTCCCCATTCGGCGCCGGAAAGCTCCGCGGGCGCCCTGCGCAACATTTCAGCGGCGGCGGCACGAGATTCCGCGCTGAGTTCCCAACTGCTACCCGCTCCCAACGTACGGCGGCAATGGCCGCAGATCAGGCCGGCCCGCCCGCGGCTGAAAAACGCGCGCTCGGGGGTGTCCGGATCGTCCAGCAGGCTGCCGCAGGCGAGGCAGACGTGCAATTCCGGCAGCCATCCCGAAAGCCGGACCGCCCACAGGGAGAAATACGTTACGGCCCGCCATATACTGCCGCCCTCCGCCGCGCGCAAACGATCCAGCACGGCGAGCAGAAGACGGAAAAACTTCTCGCTCGGCTCCGCGGAGGGAAGCAACTGCTCCGACACTTCCGCGAAGTAGTCCAGCGCCACCCCGGCCCAGTAATCGGACACCAGGTCGAATTGCGACCGAATCAATTCGCAGGAATCCAGATTGACCAGCTCGCGATTTTCGCGCTGGAAATACGCCATTCTCACGTGCGACAGCCGCTCCAGCCCGGATCCGAAAGGACTCTTCGGACGCCGCGCCCTCCTGGCTACGCCCCGCAGTTTGCCCTGGTCCCGCGTGAAAAAGCTGACGACGAGGTCCGCCTCCTTGAGCGGGTAAGTTCGCAACACCAGGGCTTCGCTGACACGCGACGGCACACGTGGAAATTTCAGAGTATCACAGATGAAAAAGGCGGGCCTGCGCGCGGACGACTATTCCGCGGGCTCTTCGGGGGGCTCGAATGCGTCGAGCAGCTCGGGGCTTTTTGCGAAGCGCTTGAGGACGCGAACAATGTCGCCGGTTTTGAATCCGGCGTGAAGGAGGCGGCGGTATGCGGAGGCGAGGTCCTTATCCTCCTGGAACAGCGACTCCCGGGAGGCGAGGCGATACTTGCGGCGGATCCACTCTTCGATGAGGGCCTGCTCGTCGACGTTCTCATAAACATCCCGCACGGTCCGCTCGGCAAGAGCGGGGGCGACGCGGCGCTGGCGGAGATCGCGGATCACACGGGTGCGGCCGAAGCGCTCGTTGGAGAGGCGCGCGGCAGCGAACCCTTCGGCGAAGCGGCGGTCGTCGAGGTAACCGTGGTCCTTGAGGCGGGCGAGCACCTCGTCGACATCGGCGGCGCGCTCCGCGCGGCGGCGGAGTTTTTCGCGAAGCTCGCCCGTGGAATGGGCGCGCCCGCCCAACGCTTTCAGTGCGAAGGACCACAATGCATCGGCGTCGAGCCGGCGAACGCGGGATTGATCCATGAATGCCTTATCTACTGGGGAGTATACTGGAAACGGGTTCATTACTACGGCTTTCGGGTCGATGCGGGAGCCGATCGTCAGGAGGAAATGATGGATAAGAGTGGTCTTTCCAGCTTCTTGTTGGGACTAGGCGTGGGAGTCGGCATCGGCATGTTGTTCGCGCCGAAGTCCGGCGAGGAGACGCGCAATCTCATCAAGAATAAAGCTGGCGAAAGTTCGGAATATATCAAGAATAAAGCCGGCGAAAGCACGGAATACGTGAAACAACGCAGTTCGGAGATCAAGCAGAACGCATCGGAATGGGTGGACCGCGGCAAGGATGCAATCAGCCGCCAGCGGGAAAGTCTCTCGGAGGCGATGGAGGCAGGCCGCCAGGCATACCGGGAAACGGTGGGGCGTGAGACCCCTCCGCCGGCCGAAGGCCCCTCCCATTCGTAGTGCGACGGTAGAGTAGACGGGGACGTTTGATTCGATGTCAGAGGAATGGTTCCGCATCGCGGTGGTGGCCGGGGTAGGGTTAGCCTGCCTTGCGTTCGTGGTGCAGGCCATCGTGGTGGTTGCTCTGTATCGCAGTTCGCGCAAGTTGCAGCGAAAGGTCGAAGCGCTTGCCGATCGGGCCGATCCCGTGATCGTAAAGGTCGGCCCGCTCCTGGAAAAGGTCGGGCCGGCCGTCGAAAAAGCCGGGACGACGATCGAAAAGCTGGCGCCGCTGCTCGACAAGGGCCAACCTCTGATGGAAAGCATCGACAAGGCCGCGCACCAGGCCGAGAAACTGCTTGCCACCGTAAACAGGATCGCGGAGGAGACGCGCCCCCGCGTTGCGGAACTTTCGAGCGAGGCCGTCGAGGTTGCCCGTTCGGGCCGGGAGCAGGTCGAGAAGTTAGGCGAGCTTCTTACGGACGCATCGGAGCGCGCGCGCAGCCGCCTCGAACAGATCGACGACACCGTGAGCAGCACGGTCGAGCAGGTCGAACTGGCGGGCGAAAGCGTGAAGAAAGCCGTGATGCGGCCCGTTCGTGAAGTGAACGGATTGGCGGCCGGAATCTCGGCGGCGGTCGCGACCCTGGTGAAGGGCCGGAAGTCCAGCGTGGCGTCGGCGACGCAGGACGAAGAGATGTTCATCTAGGGTTGCAGCCGAGGTGGCGCGGGGAGTTCAATTGGCGGCACGGCGGAGACGGTCGAGCACGCCGGCCCACTCGGGGGTTTCGGGCGGGCACTCTACAGCGATCCAATCCAGGTGCTGCGCATCCAGGCGGTGCAGGGTCTCGTAAAGGACCGCCGCGTAATCGAGGGGGTCCGGGGGCATCTCCCTGCCGATTCGAAGCCAGGCGCCGGAGCCCTCGGGCGGCCGGTCGCCGGGCGATAACAGGTACAGCGGGGTGGCGGGGCGGTAGTGTCTGCGGTGCATTCCCGGAGAAGCGTGCGCGCCTTCCAGGGGTGCGGAAGCCACAGCGATGGGGCCGATCAGCGCCTCCATTTCCGGGAGCGGTATCACGCCGGGCCTCAACAGGAGCGGCTCATCGACCAGCGAGAGCACCGTCGATTCGATCCCGACCGTGGCGGGGGCGCCTTCCAGAACATAGTCGGCGATCTCTTCGGGCACGTGTTCGGCGGCCGTGGGCGAGAGCTCCGTGAAACGGTTGGCGCTGGGAGCCGCGACCGGGACACCGGCGGCGCGGATCAGTGCCAGCGCCGTGGGATGGGCAGGCATCCGCAGGCCGACCGTGGGTAGTCCGGCGGTGACGATATCGGGAATCGCGGCGCGTTTCGGCAGCACGAGCGTCAGGGGGCCGGGCCAGTAGCGGCGCGCCAGAGTCTCCGCGGTCGCGGGCCAACTGGTGCAGAGGCTCTGCGCCATCTCCACGGAATCGACGTGCACAATCAGGGGGCTGGTGCGGGGACGGCCCTTGGCGGCGAAGATGCGCTCCACGGCTGCCGGGTCCAACGCGTTCGCGCCCAGACCGTAAACGGTTTCCGTGGGGAAGGCCACCAGGCGGCCGGCGCGGATCAGGGCTGCGGCGCGCTCGATGCTCACTCCGGAGTTTCGTCCTTGTCGTCGCCGGCAATTTTGCCGGTTTTGCGCCACACCAGGTAGGCGTGCATCATGGGGTCGAGATCGCCGTCGAGCACGCGGTCCACGTCGCCGATCGCCAGCTTGCTGCGAAGATCCTTCACCAGCCGGTAGGGCGCGAGCACGTAGTTGCGGATCTGGCTTCCGAAATTGATTTCGAGCTTGGAGTCTTCGGTCTTACGCGTCTCTTCGCGCTTCTTCTCCATTTCGTGCTCGTAGAGGCGCGCGCGAAGCTGCTTCATGGCGCTGTCGCGGTTCTTGTGCTGCGAGCGCTCGTTCTGGCACTGCACCACGATTCCGGTGGGGAAATGGGTGATGCGCACGGCCGAATCCGTCATGTTGACGTGCTGGCCGCCGGCGCCCGACGCGCGGAAGGTGTCGATGCGGAGGTCGTCGGTGCGTGATGTCGATTTTGATCTCGTCATCCACCTGCGGGTAGACGAACACCGAGGCGAACGACGTGTGGCGGCGGGCGTTGGCGTCGAACGGCGAGATGCGGACCAGGCGATGCACGCCGATCTCCGACTGCAGCAGGCCGTAGGCATTCTCGCCGTTGACCTCGAAGGTGGCGGATTTGATGCCGGCGCCTTCACCCTCCAGCCGGTCGGTGATGACGGTCTGGAAGCCGTCGCGCTCGGCCCACCGCAGGTACATGCGGAGCAGCATTTCGGCCCAGTCCTGGCTTTCGGTGCCGCCCGCACCGGGGTGAATGGTGACGATGGCGCTGCGCACGTCGTTTTCGCCGGAGAGCAGCATGGCGGTCTCGAGGCGCTCGAGGAGCTCGCCATAGGCTTTCAGATCGCGGGTGATGTCGGCTCCGACATCCTCGCCCTCGCGGGCGAGCTCGAAAAGGGTATCCAGATCGTCGGTCATGGCGCGGACGCGCTCGTCGCTCGCAATCGCCTCTTCCAGGCGCTTGCGTTCCTGCATGACCTTCTGGCTCTTTTCGGGCTGATTCCAGAAATCGGGCGCGGAGATCTGCTGCTCGGACTTGGCTAGTTTCTGTTTTTGCGCGGGGGCGTCAAAGATACCTCCGAACGGCCAGGGCCTGGTCGCGGAGGGGCTGATAAGTGCGTTCTAGTTCTTCGACTGTCATGGAGTGTCAATCCAATTCTAACAAATAGCCCTTCTTGCCGACGTTCCACGCGCGGGTCTTGCCGATCTCCGCGGAGACGCCCTCGGCTTCGTGGATGTGGCCGCAGAAGAAGTACTCGGGCTGATGCTTCTCGATGAAATTTCGAACCGCGACCGACCCCGCGTGAAGACCGGGGCGGACCTGGTCGAGCGCCGTGCCGTAGGGCGGGCGTGTGGCAGATCAGGACCAGCGGTGAGAGCCCGGCGAAGCGCTCCAGGCGTTCGGCCAGCTGGGGCTCGCTGTATTCGCCGGGGGTCTCGAAGGGCGTCGGACTGGAGTAGCCGAGCCCGGCCACCTGCCAGCGGCCGACCTCCATGTGCTTCTGGTGAAAGTCGTGCAGCCCGTAGCGGGCGCACATCTCCGACACCTGCGACGCCGATTCGTGGTTCCCCGGCAGGACGTAGACCTTGCTGCCGCGGGTGCTCAGGATCTCGCCGCAACGGTCGAGACCGCGGCCCCAACTCACCTGGTCGCCGGCCGCGATGTAAAAATCGGCATCCACGCCGAGCAGATCTTCGAGCGTCTTCCAATTATTGTGGATGTCGGAAAAGATCAGCAGCTTCATTCAAGAGAGAATGGTATCGCAGGAACGGTGATGAGCGAGTACGACAGCGAACTATCGAAGATTGTCGCCGAGCTGAACCGCGCGGCCCCCAGCCAGAAATCTCCGGCGGCGCGGACGCCGCAATCCACTCCATCGCTCGACCAGCTGCTGCATGCGGCGGCCGGGCGCGGGGCGTCCGACGTGCTGCTGATCGTAGGGGCGCCGGCCATGCTGCGGATCAACGGGGCGCTCGTATCCGGCACCGGGCCGGCTCTCGAAGCGGAGGACGTCCGCAGCCTGGTGCTGCCGCTGCTCGAGCCCTGGCAGGCGGAGGAACTGCAAAAGAAACGCTCGGTGGACCTCAGCTTCGTGCGCGAGGGGATGGGCCGCTTCCGGATCAACATCCACCACCAACGCGGGACGCTGGCGGCGAGCATCCGGCTGCTGCCTTCCAGGATTCCGAGCCTCGAATGGCTGCACCTGCCTGCGTCGCTGGCGAAGCTGGCGGAGCGGCGGCAGGGGTTCGTGCTGGTGACGGGGCCGACGGGCTGCGGGAAATCTTCCACGCTGGCCGCGCTGATCGACCTGGTGAACACGCGCCGCGCGGCGCACGTGGTGACGATCGAGGACCCGATCGAGTACCAGCACCCCAACCGCAGTTCGATCATCGAGCAGATCGAAGTGGGCCGCGACACGCCGGATTTCGGAGTCACGCTGCGCAGCATCATGCGGCAGACGCCGGACGTGATCCTGGTGGGCGAGATGCGCGACGCGGAGACCATGGCTACCGCGCTGACGGCGGCCGAAACCGGGCACCTGGTGCTATCGACGCTGCACACGAACGACGCCATACAGGCAGTGGGACGGATTCTCGATTCGTTCCCGGCGGCCAACCAGCCGCAGATCCGGCAGCAGGTATCGCTGGCGCTGGCCGCGGTGATCGCGCAGCAACTGGTCCCCGGAGTCGACGGCGGTTCGCGCTGGCCGGCAACCGAGATCATGGTGGCCACCGACGCGGTGCGGGCGCTGATCCGCAAGGGCGACGATCACCAACTGCGGTCGCAGATCTCGGTGGGCAAGGCCGACGGCATGATGACGATGGAACAGTCGCTGGCGGAACTGGTACGGGCGGGGCGGATCACGCCGGACACGGCATACGCCCACTGCTTCCGGAATGACGACCTGCAGCGGTACCTGGGCTGAGAATTCCTGAAGTTTCCCCTTGACTGTATCAGTCAACTAGTACATTATTATTCCAGATGAGCACCACAAACCAATCCGGCAGGTTCGGATTCCGGCTGGATCTGCACAGTGGAGTGCCGGTCTACCGCCAGTTGATCGACCAGGTTCTGGGCGGAGTCGCGGCGGGGACACTGCGCGGCGGGGACCAGCTCCCGACGGTCCGGCAGGTGGCGGTGGACCTGGAGATCAACCCGAACACGGTGGTCCGCGCTTACCGGGAACTGGAGATCCGCGGCGCGCTCGAGACCCAGCAGGGCACGGGCACGTTTGTGAGCCATCAAAAGGTGAAGCGGGACGACGAGGAGCGGCGCCGCCAGCTCAGTCAACTGGTGAACGAACTGGTGGCGCGCGCGGGAGCCGCCGGCTTCACCGTGAAGGACCTGATGGAGCAGTTGAACGATTTTGCCACCGATTCGATGAAAGCGAGGAAATGACGCCATGAAGCCCGATTTTTCCGAGATGCGGTTGAGCAGTGTGGGGGTAACGCTTTTGATCGCGTGCGCCGGCGTGGGAGCCGGCGCGTTTGCCCTCACCGGGTACGCGGTGCTGGCGATCGCGGGAGTGCTCGCTGGCCTGTATTTCCTGTTCGCGATCCGCGTGGCGGACCAGTGGGAAAAGGTGGCCGTCTTGCGCTTCGGCCGGTATATCGGGCTGCGGGGACCGGGGGTGTTTCACATCATACCGGTAGTGGATTCGCTGAGCCGGTTCGTCGATCAGCGGGTGCGGGTGGAGAGCGTCTCGGCCGAATCGACGCTGACGCGCGATACGGTGCCGGTGAATGTGGATGCGATCGTCTTCTGGATGATCTGGAACGCGGAGAAATCGATTCTCGAGGTGCAGGACTTCTCGCAGGCGATCACGCTGAGCGCGCAGACGGCGCTGCGGGAATCGATCGGCCGCCACGAGCTGCACCAGATGGTGGCGGAGCGCGAACTGTTGGGCCACGAGCTGCAGCGGATTCTGGACGAAAAGACGAATCCGTGGGGAATCACGGTGCAATCGGTGGAGATCCGCGACGTGCAGATTCCGCTGGCGCTGCAGGACGCCATGTCGCGGCAGGCGCAGGCGGAACGGGAGCGGCAGGCGCGCATCATCCTGGGCCAGGCCGAGACGGAGATCGCCGACAAATTCTCGAAAGCCGCGCTCGTTTACCAGGACAACCCGGTGGCGCTGCACCTGCGCGCCATGAACATGCTCTACGAGGCGATCAAAGAGCGCGGGTCGATGGTGATCGTGCCCTCTTCGGCGGTCGAGACCATGGGACTTGGCGGCACGCTGGCCACTGCCGCGCTGGGCGGGGCGAAGGCGCAGTAGGCGCGATTGTTGCGGAACTCACAGTTTTAGAGCAGAGGTGCAGTACCTCACGCGCTACGATAAGGAATATGCGTTTTCTCACCCTGACACTGGCACTGGCGATGGGCATCTCGCCGCTCTTCGCGGCAGAGGACAAGACCAAGACGAACGAAAGGCTGGACGATTCCGCGGCCCTATTTTCGGAAATCATGGGCGCGCCGGACAAGGCAATCCCGCAGGACCTTCTGGACAAAGCGGCATGCATCGTGCTGGTTCCGGGTTTGAAAAAGGGAGCGTTCGTATTCGGCGGCAAGTTTGGACGCGGATTTGCAATTTGCCGCCATTCGGGGGGCCAGGGATGGGGCGCGCCGGCGGCGATCCGGATTGAAGGCGGCAGCGTCGGCTTTCAGATTGGGGTTTCGTCGAGCGACGTCATTCTCCTGGTGATGAACGAACGCGGCATGCGGAAGCTCACCAGCAGCAAGTTTACGATCGGGGCGGACGCTACAGCCGCAGCCGGCCCTGTGGGGCGCAATGCGTCCGCGCAGACAGACGCCCTGATGACCGCCGAGATCCTCTCCTGGTCTCGCTCCCGGGGAGCATTTGCGGGTGTCTCGCTCGACGGCGCGACGCTGCGCAATGACCTGGACGAGAACCGGGCGATGTACGGGAAAGAGTGGACCAGCAAGCAGATTCTGGGCAGCGGGGCCAAGCCGCCGGCCGCCGCGGCGAAACTGATCGCGGAGCTGAACAAGTACTCGCCCAGGGAAACGAAGTAGGCGCGCCCGCATTTCAGATCGTCAGAGTGACTTTGCTGAGGGTACGAGGGCTGTCGGGGTCCAATCCTTTCTGAGCCGCCAGGCTGGCTGCAAAAAGCTGTGCCGGAACAATGTAAGGGATGGGTGTCAGCACTTCCTTCAGCCGGCGCGGCAGGCGGATCACGCGGGTCGCCTTTCGCGCCGCCTCCGGGTTGCCGGAATCGGTGATGGTGACGATCTCCGCGCGAAGACTGCGGAGCTTGTCGACGGTCTCGCTGATGGAAGGCCACGTCGGGCCGGGAGGGGCGAACGCGAAGACCGGGAAGCTTGCCTCCACCAGCGCGATCGGGCCGTGCATGAAATCGGCCGAGGAAAAGCGCTCGGCGACCACATAGCAGGTTTCCATGAGCTTCAGCGCGAATTCGTAGGCGTTGGCGTAGTTCAGGCCGCGCCCGACCACGACAGCGTTGCGCATGAAACAGTAGCGCTCGGAAAGCGCGTCCACTTCTGCCTCGATGCCCAGCGCGGCATGAACCGCATCGGGCACGCGCTCCAGATCCGCCATGCTCACGCCACCGCCGAGCGCGTAAGCCATCAGGTAGAACATGAGCATCTGGCCGGTGTACGTCTTGGTGGCGGCAACACTCTTTTCCCGGCCCGCGCGCACCAGGAAGACGTGCTCGGCGAGGCGCGCCAGAGAGCTGGCGCGCTCGTTGGTAATCCCCAGGGTCAAAGCGCCTTGCTGCCGCGCGCGCTCGAGCACCAGGTTGGTGTCCGTCGATTCGCCCGACTGCGAGATTGCGGCCACGAGCGTATCCCGGTAGTCGATCCGGGCGTCGTAGAGCGTGGTAACGGACGGGGCGGCAAGCGAGACCGGAATCCCGGTGGTGATCTCCAGAAGATAGCGGCCGAACGTGGCAGCGTTGTCGGACGTGCCGCGCGCCACCAGGACGATGAGGCGGGGCCGGCGCTTCTCCACCTGGCGCCGGAACCGTTTGACGCCCGGCATCCCGCCCAGGAGGGTCCGCTCAAGGGCGGCCGGCTGCTGCCGGATCTCTTCCAACATGCGCGACATAGTCTTCCACGATATCAGGCGGCGCGGGCCGTCAGAACTGAGTCAGCGGGCGGGTGTCGGCGCCGATGTAGATCGTATGGTGCACAGACTCGGTGGGAGGCGGCGTGAGCAGGTGGGGGCGGATGAAAATCAACACCTCGTCGCGGGAGCGGTTGCGGTTATGGGTGCCGAAGATCGGCCCGACGTAGGGGATCTGCGAGAGGCCCGCCACGCCCGCCAACTGGTGCGCTTCCGAGGCATTGAGCAGGCCGGATATGGCGGCCCACTCGCCGAAGTTGAGCCGGGTCTGCGACTTCATGACGCGGCTGGCGATGATCGGGATTCCGTTCAGCGCCTGGCCCGCGAGCACCTTGAATTCGGCGTCGATGTCGAGGTTGACCTCATGCATGTCATGTACTTGCGGCTTGACCTTCAGGACCATTCCGAGGTCCTCGAAGGTGAAGGAGGGGATCAGCGAAGCCGGGATCTGGCCCGCCTGAGCCTGCGAATTCTGCACGGTCGGCGTATCGAAGTAGCCGGCGGTCATGATCGGGTAGCGGTCGCCCACGTGCAACTCGGCCGCCTGGCCGTCCAGGGAACGCACCTGGGTCTGGAGCAGTGTCTGGCTGCGGGCATCCGACATCTGGGCCACCAGCGAAGCGTTCATGATGCCGATTCCCATCAGTGAAAGACCGCCGCCGAAAGTCAGCAGGCCCGCGATGTTGGAAGGGACCGAGATCGTGTTGTTCATCCAGTTGGTCAGCGGGATGATCGGGAAGCTGGTGGGGAAGGTGATCCCATAGGTGAGCATGTCGTTGCGGCTCACCTCCACCAGTTTCATCTCGATCATCACCTGGGCGCGCGGGTGCATGAGGTCTTCCAGCATGACGCGGGCGGGGATCACGCTCGACATGGGGCCGCGCAGGATCACGGTGCTGTTCTGGGTGTCGAAAGCAACCCTCTGGATGGCGAACGTTTGCTGCACGGCAGCGATTACGGCGGTGAAATCCTGCTGTTTGCCGGCGTTATCGATGTGCACTTCCACCGCGACGTTCGGCTCGAGTTCGGCGCGTTTCTGCGGCGTGTCCTTGGCCACCAGGAAGAGTTTGCCGGTCAGCGGAACGATGAAGGAGGCGGTGGAGGCTTCCAGGGCATGGAGGGCGGTCCGGTAATCCGCGCCGGTGATTTCGAAGCGGAACGAACGGACGGGCTGGTACTCTCCGTCGAACACGCACTGGAGGCCGTAGGCCTTCGCGACCTCTTCGAACAGCTTCTGCGAATCGCCGCGCAGGTTGAAATCCAGCGTGAGGGGCCTGGCGGCCAGTTCCGAGGGCGGAAGGGGCTTCTGGGAATCCAGCCGGTCCTGCAGAGTAGCCTCGGGGATGCCGGGATGCGGGGGGGAATTCGGAGCGGGAGCGGCCTGTCCGGTCAGGGAGGCAGCGGTCTTCGATTCGAGGAGGGCGCGCGATTCGACGGCCTGGCTGCGCAGCCAGTAGGTCTGGTTCTTCGGCTCCAGGGCGGCGGCCTCGGAGTACAGCAGGTACGCCTGGGCCATGTGGCCGGCCTTCTCCGCCTTCCGGCCCTGCTCGAAGAGCTCCGCTGCGGACGGATCGGCGGCCGTCAGGCAGACGCACAGGATCAGACACAAGATGGCCGTACGTGTCCGCACATAAGGTTGACGCCGGTATCTAATCGAGCGTGCAGCGGAATCGTGTGAGAATCTCTTGAGGAGACAACCGAATGCCCCTGCCCCTGCTCCAGATCGTCCAGCGGCTGGTGAATGATCCGATGCTCGTACTGTCACCGCTGATCATTTTTGCGGCCACGCTGCTGGTGGGCTGGGTTGTGCGCCGGATCATCCTGAGGGCGTTGCAGGCGTGGAGCGCCCGCACCGACAGCAAGCCGGGACTCATTCTCTACGACACCCTGAGGCGCCCGATTCTCATCTGGATCGTGATCGTGGCGGCACACCTGGCGATCCAAAGCTCGAAGCTGCCGTCGGATTACACGGTGTGGACCTCCAAGGGGCTGCTGGTTCTTTGGTTTCTGTCTCTTACCGTAATGTCGATGCGTATCGCGGGCAACCTGGTGCGGTATTACGGTGGGCAGGCGCCAGGGGCCCTGCCGGTGACCACGCTCACCCAGAACCTGGCGCAACTGGGCGTCCTCATCCTCGGGATCGTGCTGATCCTGGGAGCGCTGGACGTGAAGATCACGCCCATCCTGACGGCCTTGGGGGTCGGCGGCCTGGCGGTTGCCCTGGCGCTGCAGGATACGCTCTCGAACCTGTTCGGCGGATTCTACGTGGCGGTGGCGGGGCAGGTCCGGCTGGGGGATTACATCCGGCTGAATACCGGCGAGGAGGGATACGTCACGGACATCGGGTGGCGGAGTACCTCGGTGCGGGCGCTGGCGAACAACCTCATCGTGATCCCCAACTCGAAGCTGGCACAGGCCATCGTGACCAACTTTTACCTGCCCGAGAAGCGGATGGGGACGAACCTGCAGGTGGGAGTGGACTACGCGTCGGATCCCGACCAGGTGGAGCGGATCCTGCTGGAGGTGGCGCAGCACGGGGCCGGCGACATTCCGGGACTGCTGGCCGAGCCGGCGCCGGCGGTGATGTTCGACCCCGGGTTTGGCGACTCCGCGCTGGGCTTCACCCTGCTGTTCCAGGTGGCGGAGTTTTCCAACCAGTACCGCGTGCGGCACGAGCTGCGGAAGCGGATTCTGCGGCGGTTCCGGGAAGAGGGCATCGGAATCCCGTTCCCAACGCGAACCGTCTACCTGGCCGGCGGGAACAACCACGAGCGCTGAACAAATTTTCCGTTTCACTTGCGCACTTTGAAACCGTCTGTTAATCTGAACGAGTCAGCCGATCCAGACCGAAGTTCTGGTCGTAATCATCGAAATTTTCCGGCTCGCACCAGCGTTTGTAAATAGCGCGTGGGCAGGCGTGCCGGGCCAAGTTTCGAGGCCTGCAGCCGACCCTGGTATTCGAAGATGCCGGGGAGGTTTGCGCAGATCATTGACAATCTGGTTGGATGCAGTAAGAAGAACTCGTCAGAACTCTGAGTAAACCGGAACGAATTGTATCAACTCTACATGTTCAAATGAGAGTTTGATCCCGGCTCAGAATCAACGCTGGCGGCGCGCTTAACACATGCAAGTCGAACGAGAAAGTGGAGCAATCCATGAGTACAGTGGCGTACGGGTGAGTAACACGTGGGTAATCTACCTCTTAGTGGGGAATAACCCTGGGAAACCGGGGCTAATACCGCATAAGCTCGAGAGAGGAAAGCAGCAATGCGCTGAGAGAGGAGCCCGCGGCCGATTAGCTAGTTGGTGGGGTAAGAGCCCACCAAGGCATAGATCGGTAGCCGGCCTGAGAGGGCACACGGCCACACTGGCACTGAAACACGGGCCAGACTCCTACGGGAGGCAGCAGTGGGGAATCTTGCACAATGGGGGAAACCCTGATGCAGCGACGCCGCGTGAGCGATGAAGCCCTTCGGGGTGTAAAGCTCTTTCGGCAGGGACGATAATGACGGTACCTGCAGAAGCAGCTGCGGCTAACTACGTGCCAGCAGCCGCGGTAATACGTAGGCAGCGAGCGTTGTTCGGAGTTACTGGGCGTAAAGGGTGTGTAGGCGGTTGTTTAAGTTTGGTGTGAAATCTCCCGGCTCAACTGGGAGGGTGCGCCGAATACTGAATGACTTCGAGTGCGGGAGAGGAGAGTGGAATTCCTGGTGTAGCGGTGAAATGCGTAGATATCAGGAGGAACACCGGTGGTGTAGACGGCTCTCTGGACCGTAACTGACGCTGAGACACGAAAGCGTGGGTAGCAAACAGGATTAGATACCCTGGTAGTCCACGCCCTAAACGATGCATATTTGGTGTGGGCAGTTCATTCTGTCCGTGCCGGAGCTAACGCGTTAAATATGCCGCCTGGGGAGTACAGTCGCAAGGCTGAAACTCAAAGGAATTGACGGGGGCCCGCACAAGCGGTGGAGCATGTGGTTCAATTCGACGCAACGCGAAGAACCTTACCTGGGCTCGAACGGCCGGTCAACGGCGGTGGAAACATCGCTACCCCGCAAGGGGGTCCGGTCGAGGTGCTGCATGGCTGTCGTCAGCTCGTGTCGTGAGATGTTGGGTTAAGTCCCGCAACGAGCGCAACCCTTGTCCTGTGTTGCCATCATTCAGTTGGGAACTCGCAGGAGACCGCCAGGGATAACCTGGAGGAAGGTGGGGATGACGTCAAGTCCTCATGGCCTTTATGTCCAGGGCTACACACGTGCTACAATGGACGGTACAAAGCGCAGCGAACCCGCGAGGGGGAGCCAATCGCAAAAAACCGTTCTCAGTTCGGATTGCAGGCTGCAACCCGCCTGCATGAAGCTGGAATCGCTAGTAATGGCAGATCAGCACGCTGCCGTGAATACGTTCCCGGGCCTTGTACACACCGCCCGTCACATCACGAAAGTGGATTGTACTAGAAGTCTGCAGGCTGACCCGCAAGGGAGGCAGCGGCCCAAGGTATGATTCATGATTGGGGTGAAGTCGTAACAAGGTAGCCGTAGGAGAACCTGCGGCTGGATCACCTCCTTTCTAAGAGAGAACGTGGGTGGAGTTTCCGAAAGCAATGCCCTGTTGAGTGTACACGGGGCGCGAGTAGGGAACAGCCGTTCCACTCCAAACCGCCATCGGGGCTTCGGTCCTGGTGGTGAGCCCGTTCCGGATCTCCACTTAGAGTACGCGAGATTTTCCGAAGCGGCCGGAAGCAGGTCTTCCGGTCTCTGCATCCAACTGGCCTCGATTAAGATCCACGGGGAGCCGTAAGGGCTCCCCGGAAGTTTCTGGGGCTGTAGCTCAGCTGGGAGAGCGCCTGATTTGCATTCAGGAGGTCGCCGGTTCGATCCCGACCAGCTCCACCAGTGTGTGGCACACACCTGGGCCTGTAGCTCAGATGGCTAGAGCGCACCCCTGATAAGGGTGAGGTCGGTGGTTCAATTCCACCCAGGCCCACCAAGGAACCGTCAGCAGTTTGCAGAGCCGCGGAAGGCTCTGCTGATTGCTGAAGCAATCGAGATCTTTGACAACTGAATATTGACGGGCATTATAAACACAAGATGTAAGCGCAAAGAAAGTAGCGTGCACAAGTGTTGTGTGTGAAGTAGATTTTATGGTCAAGCTACTAAGGGCGTGTGTGTGGATGCCTAGGCGCAAGTAGGCGAAGAAGGACGTGGTCAGCTGCGATAAGCTTCGGGGAGCCGCTCACAGGCTGTGATCCGGAGATGTCCGAATGGGGAAACCCAACGGGTGCGAACACCCGTTACCGTCATCTGAATCCATAGGGTGGCGGAGCGAACCGGGGGAAGTGAACCATCTCAGTACCCCGAGGAAAAGAAAACAACCGTGATTCCGAAAGTAGTGGCGAGCGAACTCGGAACAGCCTAAACCAGGTGATTCGCAAGGAGAGCCTGGGGTTGCAGGACCACAATAATCAACTGGGCGTTTCAGCGATGGAGCGGTCAGTTGGTTAAACGAGGGACAGGAAAGCGTTAATCGAACGGTCTGGAAAGGCCGGCCATAGAGCGTGACAGCCGCGTAGGTGAAAATGCAATTCTCCTTCCAGTGGCTCCTAAGTAGGGCGGGGCACGAGAAACCCTGCTTGAATCCGCCGGGACCATCCGGCAAGGCTAAATACTCACTTGCGACCGATAGTGAACCAGTACCGTGAGGGAAAGGTGAAAAGAACCCCTGCGAGGGGAGTGAAATAGTACCTGAAACCACACGCTTACAAGCAGTGGGAGGGCTATGCTCCGCAAGGAGAATGCCTGACCTCGTGCCTATTGCATAATGAGCTGGCTAGTTATTCTCAGTGGCAAGGTTAAGCGCAAGCGAGCCGAAGCGAAAGCGAGTCTGAACAGGGCGATGGAGTCGCTGGGAATAGACGCGAAGCGGGATGATCTACCCTTGGCCAGGATGAAGGCCGTGTAACAGCGGCTGGAGGTCCGAACCAGTGTTGGTTGAAAACAGCTTGGATGAGCTGAGGGTAGGGGTGAAAGGCTAATCAAATTCCGTGATAGCTCGTTCTCTCCGAAATAGCTTTAGGGCTAGCCTCTCGTGGTCCGTCGCGGTGGTAGAGAACTGATTGGACTAGGGGCCTTCCCAGGTTACCGAATCCAACCAAACTGCGAATGCCGTGAATGTGTAGCGAGGGAGTCAGACAGTGGGGGCTAAGCTTCATTGTCGAAAGGGAAACAGCCCAGACCGTCAACTAAGGTCCCCAAATCCATGCTCAGTGGGAAAGGAAGTCGGGACGCTCAGACAGCCAGGAGGTTGGCTTAGAAGCAGCCATCCTTTAAAGAAAGCGTAATAGCTCACTGGTCGAGCGGCTCGGTGCCGACAATATAACGGGGCTCAAGCATGGTACCGAAGTTACGGATTTGTTTTTCTCCGGAAAAACAGATGGTAGGAGAGCGTTCTCAACAGCTGTGAAGATCTATCGAAAGAAGGGTTGGAGCGTTGAGAAGTGACTCTGCCAGCATAAGTAGCGAGAAACCAGGTGCGAACCCTGGTCGCCGTAAGTCTAAGGATTCCTGAGAAAGGTTAATCCGCTCAGGGTTAGTCGGAGCCTAACGCGAGGCCGAAAGGCGTAGCGGATGGACAGCAGGTTAACATTCCTGCACTACCTTGTTTCGATCAAGACCGAAGGGGGGACGCGGACCGTAAGCTCTGGTGCGCAATGGTTTCAATCCAGAGTGAAGGGAGATCCGGAAAGGCAAATCCGCCGGGTCGTCCGCCAGGAAAAGCCTCTAAGGAGAAGCAAGGTATCCGTACCACAAACCGACACAGGTGGACGAGAAGAATATTCTAAGGCGCTCGGGTGATGGTAGGTTCAGGAACTAGGCACATTAGCTCCGTAACTTCGGGAGAAGGAGTGCCCACCTAAGACGTGGGCCGCAGTGAATAGTCTCAGGCGACTGTTTAACAAAAACACAGGTCTCTGCAAAGTCGAAAACGACGTATAGGGGCTGACGCCTGCCCGGTGTTGGAAGGTTAAAGGGAGAGGTCAGGGTTTTTTGAAAGAGAAGCCCGAAGCTTTGAACTGAAGCCCCAATGAACGGCGGCCGTAACTATAACGGTCCTAAGGTAGCGAAATTCCTTGTCGGGTAAGTTCCGACCTGCACGAATGGCGTAACGATCTGAGAACTGTCTTAACCTGCCGCCCGGCGAACTTGTGGTCCCGGTGAAGACGCCGGGTGCCCGCCACTAGACGGAAAGACCCCGTGCACCTTTACTATACCCTTTCATGGAACTATGGGGCGATCTGCGCAGGATAGGTGGGAGGCTTTGAATCCGGGTTCTCGGACTCGGAGGAGCCAACGGTGAGATACCACCCTGATCGTTCTGTGGTTCTAACCTCCACCCGTAATCCGGGTGAGGGACAGTGGAAGGCGGGTAGTTTGACTGGGGCGGTCGCCTCCTAAACGGTAACGGAGGCGCGCGAAGCTTGGTTCAGGCGGCTTGGAAATCCGCCGACGAGTGCAAAAGCATAAACCAGGTTAACTGCGAGACCAACAAGTCGAGCAGATACGAAAGTAGGCTTTAGTGATCCGGTGGTTCTGTATGGAAGGGCCATCGCTCAACGGATAAAAGGTACGCCGGGGATAACAGGCTGATCGGAGTCAAGAGTTCACATCGACGCTCCGGTTTGGCACCTCGATGTCGGCTCATCGCATCCTGGGGGTGTAGAAGCTCCCAAGGGTTAGGCTGTTCGCCTATTAAAGCGGTACGTGAGCTGGGTTCAGAACGTCGCGAGACAGTTCGGTCCCTATCTGTGGTGGGCGTAGGAGATTTGAGGGGGCCTGCCCTTAGTACGAGAGGACCGGGGTGGACGAACCTCTTGTGATCCAGTTGTCCCGCCAGGGGCATCGCTGGGTAGCGAAGTTCGGTCAGGATAAACGCTGAATGCATATAAGCGTGAAACCTTCCCCAAGATGAGATCTCCCAAGCGTAAGCTAACAAGGGCACTGGTAGACGACCAGTTTGATAGGACGGATGTGTAAGCGTGGCAACACGTTGAGCTTACCGTTACTAATTGCCCGTTCGGCTTGACCATAAAATACTACTGCACACACAACCCTGTGCGCTGCTTTCCGCTTTCCGCCGGCCCGTCAATATTCAGCTCAAAACCCCTTCTGGGTGACCTTAGCGAGGAGGACCCACCCGTTCCCTTCCCGAACACGGTAGTTAAGCTCCTCAGCCCCGATGGTACTGCACAGGCAACTGTGTGGGAGAGTAGGAAGTCGCCCGGTTTATTCTGCGAAAGGCCCCGGTTCACCGCCGGGGCTTTTGCTTTTTGCGGTTATACTGGCCACCATGCGACGCTATCTCCTTGTCCTCGCGGCCGCGGCCGCCTGCTTCGCCCAGACCTCTCCGCTCGAAGAACTGATCGACGCCGCCCGCGGCGGTCCCGGCACTCCCGGCCTCCAAGACAAGATCACCGCCACGCTCTCCACCCATGGCGGCCAAACCGTCTGGGGGCAGGACTATCTGTTCGTAGCCGACTCCCCCGCCCCGGTTACCATCTCGATCGACCAGCAGCCGGCCGAGCCCATGGCCCAGATTCCGGGTTCCAACTTCTGGATGCTGCTGACCAAGATGCGCACCGGCGTCACTCACTCGTATCAGTATTATGCTTCGGGCAAACCGCTCGGCGCCCGCGGCGATGCGGTCGGCTACAACCCCGATTCCTACGAGAAGCCCGGCACGCCGCGCGGCAAACTCAGCGAAAAGCACACCATCGTCAGCAAGATCTACAACGGCATGACCGCCGACTACTGGGTTTACGCCTCTCCCGGAGTCGACCCCAACGTGCCCGCCGCCCTGATGGTCTGGCAGGACGGCCAGGGGTTGACCGGCGAGTACTCGCGCATGCGCCTCCTCACCGTCACCGAGAACCTGGTGCACCAGAAGCTGATTCCGCCGGTGGTGCACGTCATGATCGCGCCCGGCCATTCGCCCGACGGCAAGGCCATGCGCTCCATCGAATACGACACGATGAGCGACCGCTACGCGAAGTTCCTGATGGAGGAGGTGCTTCCCGAGGTCGAAAAGACCTACAAGCTCCGCCCGGACGCCTACAGCCGGGCCATCGCCGGCGAATCCTCGGGCGGCATCTGCGCCTTCAACGTTGCCTGGCTGATGCCCGACCGGTTCAGCCGCGTCCATTCCGCCGTGGGCAGCTTTACCTCGATCCAGTGGCACCCCGAAGAGAAACTCGACGGCGGCAACCTGTTCCCCTTCATGGTTCGCAAACAGCCCAAGCGCAACATCCGGATCTGGATGAGCGACGGCTCCGACGATCTGGAAAACACGCACGGTTCCTGGCCCATGCAAAACATCCAGATGGCCAACTCGCTGAAGCTCCGAGGCTACGACTTCCACTTCCGTTTCGGCACGGCCGCGCACGGCGCTCCCCAGGCGTCGCTCGACCTGCCCGAATCTCTGACCTGGCTCTGGCGCGGCTACGATCCGGCGAAAACCAGCCAGGAATACCAGATGGACCCGGCCGAACAACAGAAGCCGCTTTTCCGGGTGACGATTTCCAACCGCGATGCCTGGTAGCGGGCGCGCGACCCGCTAAAATCGGTTAGAAGCATGAAAACTTTTACCATTGCGGTGATCGCGGGCGACGGCGTCGGCAAGGAGGTCGTCCCGCAGAGCAAGCGCGTGCTCGAGCGGGTTGCCAAGAAGCACGACGTGTCTTTCGCGTTTCAGGATTTCGAATGGGGCGCCGACCATTTCTTCCGCTGGGGCCGCATGATGCCCGCCGGCGCGATCGACCTGCTGCAGTCTTGCGATGCGATCCTGCTCGGCGCCGTGGGCCATCCCGAGATTCCCGATCACACCACGCTGAACGGCCTGCTGCTGCCCATCCGGCGCGCTTTCGATCAGTATGCCAACGTCCGCCCGGCGTATCTTTTTCCGGGCGTCCATTCGCCGCTTGCGGGCAAGCAGGGCGGCGATATCGATTTCGTAGTGGTGCGCGAGAATACGGAGGGCGAGTACGCGCAGGTGGGCGGGTTCGTCTACCAGCACCAGCCGGAAGAGGTCGCTATCCAGACTTCCGTGTTCACCCGCCGCGGCATCGACCGCATCGTGCGCTTCGCGTTTGAGCTGGCGATGAAACGCGGCAGGAAGAAGCGCGTGACCTCGATCACCAAATCGAACGCGCAGGGGTTCAGCATGGTCCTGTGGGACCGCGCCTTCGAAGCGGTGGCCCAGGAGTTTCCGGACGTGGAGACCGAGTCGCTGCTGGTGGACGCCGCCGCCATGAACTTCATCCGCCGGCCGGAGAGCTTCGACGTGGTGGTGGGCTCCAACCTGTTCGCCGATATCCTGAGCGACATCTCCGCCATCATTATCGGCAGCATGGGCCTCGCGGCGAGCGCCAATCTCGATCCTCTGAGGCGTTTCCCCTCCATGTTCGAACCGGTGCACGGCTCCGCGCCGGACATCGCCGGCAAGGGGGTGGTAAACCCACTGGCGATGATCCTGAGCGGCGGGATGATGCTCGACCACCTGGAGATGTCCGATGCCGCCCGCGAAGTGGAGGCGGCGGTCGCGGCGGTGCTGGCCGAAGGCAGCGTGCGCACGCCCGATCTCGGCGGCAAGAGCAGCACCGAAGAGGTGACTTCCGCGGTTCTGGAGAAGCTGGCCTAGGTGGCGAAGCCGCCGCACCGCGAGAGCACCGGACGCCACGCGTTCCTGGTAGCGTCCGGCATCCTGCTCAGCCGCCTGCTGGGGCTTGTCCGGCAGCGCGTGTTCTCGCGCTATTTCGGGCTGTCGGACGAAGCGGATGCCTTCACCTCGGCGTTCCGCATTCCCAATTTCCTGCAGAACCTTTTCGGCGAAGGCGTACTATCCGCTTCATTCATCCCCGTGTACGCGCGGCTGCTGGCTGAGGGCGACGAGGAAGAGGCCGGACGCGTCGCGGGCGCCGTTCTGGCGATTCTGGCGCTGACCACGTCGGTGATCGTGCTGCTCGGAGTGCTCGCGACGCCCCTGCTCATCGACGCGATTGCGCCCGGGTTTCACGGCGCCAAACGCCAGCTCACCATCGAGATCGTGCGCATTCTCTTTCCAGGCGCGGGCCTGCTGGTGCTGTCGGCATGGTGCCTGGGGATTCTGAACAGCCACCGCAAATTCTTCCTGTCCTATACGGCGCCGGTGCTGTGGAACATGGCGATGATCGCCACGCTCATCATGTTCCGCCGCCACGACCAGCGCAGCCTGGCGATTATCCTCGCCTGGGGATCGGTTGCCGGCAGCGCGCTGCAATTCGGCGTTCAGGTGCCGGTGGTTCTGCGACTGGCGCGGAAGCTCCGGGTGAGCCTGGATGCGCGGGCGGCGCACGTTCGCGACGTCATCCGGAATTTCGTTCCGGTCTTCGTGAGCCGCGGCGTGGTGCAGATCAGCGCTTACGTGGATTCGCTGCTGGCCAGCCTGTTGGGGGAAGGCGCGGTGGCCGCGCTGACCAACGCCCAGACCCTCAGCACGCTGCCGGTAAGCCTCTTCGGCATGGCGGTGTCGGCCGCCGAGCTGCCGGCGATGTCCAGCGCGCTGGGCGACGAGCAGTCGGTGGCTGCCTACCTGCGGCGGCGGCTCAATTCCGGCCTGCGCCAGATCGCGTTCTTTATCGTCCCTTCCGCGATGGGGTTTCTGACGCTGGGCGGCGTCATCACCGCGGCCCTGTTTGAGAACGGCAAGTTCACGCACGAAGATTCGATGTACGTGTGGGGGATCCTGATGGGGAGTTCAGTGGGGCTGCTGGCGTCCACCCTGGGCCGTCTCTACTCTTCCACGTATTATGCGCTGAGGGACACGCGCACTCCGCTGCGGTTTGCCGTCGTACGGGTGACCCTGACTACCGTGCTCGGGTATCTCAGCGCCGTCCCCGCGCCGAAGTGGATCGGGGTCGATCCGCGCTGGGGAGTGGCGGGGCTCACGGCTTCGGCGGGGATTGCGGCCTGGGTGGAGTATTTCCTATTGCGGAGGACCCTGAACCGGCGGATCGGGGAGACCGGCCTGCCGGCCGCGCTGGCGGGCAAGCTATGGGCTGCCGCCGCAGCCGCAGCCGCCGCGGGATGGGGCGTCAAGATGTCGATTGGGTCCCATGGCCCGATCTCCAGCGCGGCCGCCATTCTAGGGGCGTATGGCGTGGTTTATTTGGCGTCGGCGTTCGCGCTGAAGGTGGAAGAGGCCAGCGGAACGCTGCGGAGGATCGTGCGGATCTGAAGGAACCAGCCGCCTAATAGCTCAACGTCCCCGTCCTCGGCTGTTCTTCGAGGCTGGGAAGGTACAGCGTCTTGCAGTGCTCGCAGCGATAGATTTCGGCGTCTTTGCCGAACTTCCGCGCCACCTCTTCGCCGAAGAAGTACCAGCGCTTCAGGTGTCCGGCGCAGAGCTTGCCCTTCGCGTCCTTTTCGCTGCAGGCGCGCATGCGGGGAATACGGCGCTTGACCTTGGTGCCGTCGCTCAGCGTGTCCACCAGTTCCGCCACCGGCACGGGCTTGTCGGAAACCGCATATTTCGGGTTCGCCATAGGGAGAATGTCGAGTATATCAGGCTGCGGGAAGCTCCAGTTCGACTTCCAGCCCCGGCTGCGCGTTGCGGGCCCGGATGCTGCCCTTGTGCAGCTCGATGGACCGCCGCGCAATGGAGAGTCCCAGCCCGATGCCGCCCCTCGAACGGTTGCGATCCTCTTCCACGCGGTAAAACGCGTCGAACAGGTGCGGCAGCGCCTCGTCCGGCACGCCCGGGCCATGGTCGCGAACCTTGACCACCGCGCGGTGATCGGCACGGCGCAGCGAGACGTCGATGCTCGAATCCCGGGGAGAGTACCGGATGGCGTTGCGAATGACGTTTTCCATCGCGCGGTGGAGGAGTTCCGGATCTCCCTGCACGGTCGTGGACTCTTGCGCTTCGAGCACCAGGGAGCAGCCGTGCGCCTCGGCTTCGATTCGCGAGTCCTCCACGATCTGCTGCACCAGTTCGTCCAGCTGAACGGGTTCCCGCTGCAACAGGTTGGGGTCGCCTTCGGCGCGCGTTACCTGGAGCAACTGGCCGACCAGTGAATTCAGGCGATCGGACTCCTTTTGAATGCGGTTGAGCGCCGTATCGAGATTGTCGCCGGAGCGCGCCAGCTCGACTGCCACGCCAAGGCGCGCCAGCGGCGAGCGCAGCTCGTGAGAGATATCGAGCAGCAGCCGGCGCTCCGCCGTCAGCAGAGTTTCGATGCGGTCCGCCATGCGGTCGAAAGTGCGGGCCAACTGGCCGAGCTCATCGCGCCGCGTCGAGGCCGAGCGCGCCGAAAGATCGCCGCGGCCGAAGCGTTCCACCGCCCGCTGCAGTTTGCGCACGGGCTGGGTCAGGTGAAACGCCAGCCAGTAGCACAGCAGGACTGCCGCGCCCATGATAAACAAGTGATCGGGTTTGAGGAACCACGGCCCCGGGTTCTGGCGAGGCACGATGAAGAAAAACCAGTAGCGGCCGTCGCCGGCCGTCCGCGCCATCATGTTGTCGCTCATGCGAATGAGGCGGAACGGCGCGCGGCGACGCGCCCGCCGGATGAGATCGGAGCGGTCCTGGCCGGTGACCAGGTCGCGGCCGCGAGCGTCGGTGAGGATGCCCTTCGCGCCGTAGATACGGCGCAGGTTGCCGAGGAACGTCTGGAGGGCCGGGCGGCCGCCGGTTTCGTATGTCGCGCGGGCCTCTTCCAACTGGAAGGTCACCAGCCGCGCTCCGGGCGACTGGTCGCTCGACATGTCGTTCACGCTGAGCGCCGAAATGAAAGCCGAGCCCACCACGGTGATGGCCACCGTGCACCAGAACCAGAGCAGGATCTTCGCAAACAGCGTTCTCATTCGGACCGCGCATCTTCCGGGGTCCGGCAGAACTGGTAGCCGATGCCTCGAATCGTCTTGATCAGGGCGTCTCCGTTTTCGAGCTTCTTGCGCAGGTGGCTGATATGCATGTCGATCGAGCGGTCGAACGGCGTCGCCTTGCGATTATAGAAATTCTCCATGAGCGCATCGCGCGAAAGCACACGTCCGGCGGACCGCATCAGCATTTCCAGAATGTCGAACTCGAAGGTGGTGAGTTCCACGCGCTTTCCATCGCTGGTCACCTCGCGTGTGCCCGAATCGAGGGTTACGCCATTCGCCTCGATCCGGCCGGATGCCGAAGCCGGACGCGCTTCGTAGCGGCGCAGGATGGCGCGGATGCGCGCCGCCAGTTCGCGCGGATTGAAGGGCTTGGGGAGATAATCGTCCGCCCCCAGTTCGAGCCCTACGATACGATCGACGTCTTCGCCGCGCGCGGTCAGCATGATAACCGGGACTCTGCTCTTCTGGCGCAGGCGGCGCAAAATCTCAAACCCGTCGAGTCCGGGAAGCATCACATCTAGTACGACGAGGTCAATGCCCGGTTGCCCGGCCTTCTCCAGCCCGCGATTGCCTTCGTGCTCACACTCCACCGTGAAGCCCTCCCGGGTGAGAAACTCGCTCAGCAGCATGCAGAGTTCGGCATCGTCATCGACCAGTAAGATCTTCACGGCTAAAATTTACCACGCCGTGAGGCCTCGGGCTGTAAGGCTTTGGAACGGCTTCGTAAGGCTTTGTAAACCGGTTACGCGACCGAAACCACAGCCCGCGGGCGGGGTTTATTAGAAGTGTGGCAGAGATTTACAGAGCTTTACCCTGGGCTCAAATTCCATTTACGGCAGGTCCTTAGAGTTAGTACTGAGGTAGCAATACACATGAAACCGAACTTCATGAAAATCGCAGCGGCCGCCGCCATGGCGGCCGGTATGGCGTTCGCACAGACTACGCCGGCGCCTGCAAGCCCCAAGGCGCCGGCAACCCGGCCCTTCGGCAGGCGTGCTTTTGGGCACGGCCAGATGATGCAGGCCCTGAACCTGACCGACGCGCAAAAGGCGCAGGCCAAGACCATCTTCCAGACAGCGCGGCAAAACTCGCAGCCGGTTATGGATCAATTGAAACAGAACCGCCAGGCCCTCTCGGCGGCCATCAAGGCTAATGACACGGCGCAAATCCAGCAACTATCCGCCACGCAGGGCAAACTGCGCGGAGAACTGCTGGCGAACCGCTCGTCGGCCATGGCGCAGTTCTACCAGATCCTGACGCCCGCACAGCGCACCAAGGTGGACCAGATGCAGGAGCAGGCCCGGACGCGGATGCAGCAACGCTTCGAGCGGCAGCAGCAGCGCCGCAGCAACAGCAACGGAGAATGACGCCGGCCTGGATTATCTCGTATCGCACGGAGCCGCGGCTTAAGGTCGTGGCCCCGTGCGCCTTATTTCCCGATTGAGCAAAGCGGGTCTCCGAGGACGACTTCCTGCCAGCTCAAATAAGGGAGGCCCATGTAGAAGCTCTCCGCAAGGTTGCGTCCGTGAAAGTACGCTGGCAGCACGTAGTCGGGCCGGGCGCAGCCGAGAAGGTAAGGCTCATATACATTTCCGTAGGTTCCAGTGGCGCCCTCGTCCAGGGCATCCCCGCTCAATCCCTGCGGCGATCCCGCGAAAAAGTGGGAACGATCGGCCCATTTCACGTAGGTCCAGTTTTCGGGCGGGCGCCTAAGCGTTCTCGCGCTGGTGGAGACAAACTCCATGGCGATGGCTCCAGGCAGCCAGTGGAAGCCCAGGCGGCGCCGTTTCCGGTTGGGATCATTCGAGCCCCACGAGGCATAGCCGATGACGTCCTGCAGGTCGTAGAGTACCTTTGTGCTTTCGTCCATGACGACCCGGCCGGCCGGCAGCAGAATACCCGCCGTACGGAGCCAGTCGTTACCCGGCTCGTCGCTGTCGGATTTCAAATCGACCACGAACCTGCCGCGGTTGCGCGCCGCCAATGACCGGTCGATCAGGGCCTTGACGCCGGCCACGTCGTAAGCCGCCAGGCGGGTCACCAGGTATTCCGCGAAGCGCGGGTGCTGGAACGGGGCATCGCGGTTCCGGAAGAAGGGGTTGGGTACTCCACCGCCGC
Organism: Bryobacterales bacterium; assembly: GCA_963778675.1. GTDB lineage: Bacteria > Acidobacteriota > Terriglobia > Bryobacterales > Bryobacteraceae > CAWCDJ01. The sequence continues at coordinate 183,681 of CAVZVI010000008.1, read as the reverse complement.
GCGGGTATTTCACGCCTTTCATCTTTCCGTAGAGCAGTGCCAGTTCGGAATCGACGGCGCACTGCTCCGCCGCCAGCCCGGAGCCGCCCCCCGATACCTTGAGCGGCACGCCCGCCGTGGTGACAATGTAGAGAACCTTCTCCTCGAGATGTGCCTTCTTGAGACACCGGGCAACCGGTTGTTCGATCTCCCGCTGATACGTCTGCCAGTCGATCTCCTCCTGCGGAGTCGTCTCGATCGAACAGACGTTGGATAGGGGAACCGAACGCCGGGGCCGGTAGTATTCGGCGATCTCGCGCGAAGCGGCGTCCCGGCTGTTTACGACCAGCAAAACGTTTTCCCCGGTCTGGGCAAGGAGCGGCATACCCAGCAACAGCCACAGGAGCAGTACCACAGCCCGATGGTAGCAGCCGGATCCGGGAACCGGCACGAGCTCTGCTACAATACGGGGAATCAGCATTTTACGGACGGCCGGGTCGCCTCCAGTGTGCCGGCGAGGAGGCCGACCGGCAGCTTATGGATTTTGATCAACTCCATACGTTTCTGGAAATTGTGCGGCTGAAGAGTTTCTCCAAAGCCGCCCAGACCTGCTATCGCACGCAGCCTGCGATCAGCGCACAGGTCCGCCAGTTGGAGCAGGAGCTGCACTCGGAGCTGTTCGAGCGCTTCGGCAGCCGCATCTCCCTGACCACAGCCGGGAAGATCTTCGCGGACTACGCGGAGCAGATGCTGGACCTCCGCCGGCGCGCGCAGGACGCCATCGCGGAGCTGGAGAGTAACCCCCGCGGCGAACTCGTGATCGCGGCCAACGAGGCCACCTGTATTTACGTGCTGCCGACGGTGTTTTCGCAGTTCCGCCACCTGTTCCCCGCCGTCCAGTTGCAGGTCAACCGCTCCTACGGAGGACACGTCGTGGAGGCGGTGCTCGACAACTCCGCGGATTTCGGCCTGACCCAGCTCCCCGTCAATGAGAAACGCATCCAGATGGTCCACGTGCATGAAGACGAGATCAAGCTGATTGTGCCGGCCGGACATCCGCTCGCCGGGAAGCCCTCGGTCGCCCCTACCGACCTCACGGAATTCTTCCTGGTCCTCCCGCAGCAGGGCAAGACGCGGACGCGGCTGAATGCCTGGCTCGAACCAGTCGAGGACGAGATTCAGATCTCCATGGAGCTCGATTCCACGGAAATGATGAAGCGGTTCGTCATGGCCGGAATGGGGATCAGTTTTCTGGCGGCGTCGAACTGCCGGGAGGAGGTGTCCGCCGGAAGGCTTCGGGCCATTTCGCTGGCGCCGGAACCCATGGTGCGCCGCCTCGGGTTAATCTATCGGAAGGATAAAGCTCTCTCCAAAGCGGCTTTGGGTTTCATCCAGGTCGTGCTGGATAATGTAGGAGACGAAGCCGGGGAAATGAAAAAACCCCGGTCTCCCAGAGCCGTCGGACAATGACCTGCCACCGGTGCCGCAAGAACATCGATAAGGATGCCACGCGCTGCCCTTATTGCGGGGAGCCGAACCCGGATGCCTGGGAGTTGTATCAGACTTCGACGGTCCTGATCGCAGCCGGGGCGAGCCGCACGGTCTATCGCTCGGTGGAAGACGTCCCGCACAAACTGCGAAGCCGGTTGCTGAAATCGACCAACTCGAGTAATTCGGCCACCATCCTGATCGCCGACCGGCGGGGGCGGGAGGAAATCAAGCGAGCGATGCGAAACCTGACCGGGCCGTCCCAGCGCCGGCTGATGCGCTCGATCCTGGGCTCGGGATCCGCTCCGGGCCTGGCCGAATGGATGACGCTGGGACGGAGGCGCGCGGTCCTCGGAGCGGTAGTCCTGGCGGCCCTGGCCGTGATCGGCCTGGTATTCACCCATACCTGGTAGCTCGAAGATAACCTGGAATTTTCTCCTCTCCCTGCCGATATGAGGGGTATGGAGCAGCGTCGTGAACCGCGGTTTCAGGCGGACGAAGTCGTCAATCTGACCATCCTGGGAGATTGTGAATCTCCGGTGCAGGCTCGCGTTAGAAACGTGTCAGGACGTGGCCTGGGGCTGGAAGTCGCCTCGGCGATCCGCCCGGGAGCGGCCCTGAAGATCGAGGCCGGCGACGCGATGATCCTGGCTGAGGCCGTCTTCTGCCGCCCCGACCAGAGCAGCTACTTCGTCGGGGTCGCCCTGGAACAGATTCTGTCCGGCCTCGCCGAGCTGGGCAGGATCCTCCAGGAGTACTCCGAAGAACCGTCAGGAACCCAGCCACAGTACGCCGTGCGCGACCGACACAAACAGGACCGTCAGTAACGCCAGAAATAGAGCCAGGGCCGCCCGCTCGGCGACGCGCCCGCGTTTCATCTCCGGCTGGAGCAGACTCTTCATGGCGCATTCCCCTTTTCCTGTACCGATTAACGCAGGCCGGGATCCTGTGGTTACAGGATTCGGCAAAAATGGCGAACCGGCGGAGACCCTGAGTTATTCTGGTATGCGTATGAACCGGAGAGCGGTAGTATTCGGGGCTGCCGGGCAGCTCGGCGTGGAACTGGTCCATGAACTGAAGGCCCGGCGGTACTCGGTAACCGGGTGGGACCGGACCCAGGTCGATATCACGGACACCTCGGCGGTCGAGCAGGCCCTCGCGCAAACGGATGCCGAAGTGGTATTCAACGCGGCGGCTTACAACCAGGTGGATGTAGCCGAGAAGGAGCCCCTGGCCGCTTTACAGGTGAACGGACTGGCGGTTCGAAACCTGGCGCTGGCGTGCCGCCAGATTGACGCGCAACTGGTTCATTTTTCAACGGACTACGTCTTTGACGGCCGCGCCCCCCACCCTTATGTGGAAGACGACCCGCCCCATCCGCTGGGGGCCTATGCCGTATCCAAGCTGGCCGGCGAGCTGTACGCACAGGCCTATCTGGACCGGGTCCTGATCGTCCGCACCTCCGGGGTGTTCGGGCCGGGCGGGCTCAATACGGCGCGCGGCAATTTCGTAGAAGTGATGCTCCGGCTTGCCGGAACGGGGCAGCCGATCCGCGTAGTGGAAGACCACGTCGCCTCGCCGACCTTCGCACCACTGCTGGCCGCCCGGACAGCCGACCTGGTGGAACGGACCCAATCGGGCGTTTTCCACATCGGCGGAGGCGCACCGACTTCCTGGTTCCAGTTCGCGCGCATCATCTTCGAGGTCGCCGGTCTCCATCCGATGCTGCTGGCCACCAGCGAGCGCGAATATCGCACTGTGGCGCGCCGGCCCAAATACTCGGCGCTGTCGAACGCCAAGATCGAGCGCTCGGGGCTGACGCCGATGCCGTCTTTACAGGAGGCGGTCCAGGCGTACTTTGCCCGCCGGCCGGTTACTGCGCACCCGGCCTGATGGCGTAATAGCCTTTGCGGGCCTGGGCCTTGAGGTCTTTGCTGGACATTTTGATGTCGATCTTGCGATAGCTGCCGTCTTTCGTATCGTTGGTCGGGGTGTAGCCGATCGCGTACTGGCTGCGCATCTCGTCCTGCAGCTCCTGGAACACCTGCGCCAGGGAGTGCTTGCGGTCCACCTTGAACATGTGGCCGCCGGTCTCGTCGGACATCTTCCGGAGAGCCCCTTCCCCGCCCCCGCCGCCGAACGTGATGCCGTAGCCATAGCCCCCGCCATAGGCGCTCGGATCGTAGTAGTCGATGCTGTAGATCACGGCGTCCGATTTCTGGGCGGCTTCGATTGCCTGGTTGATGCTCAGGCGGCTGCCCTCGTCCACGCCGTCGGTGATGATCACGATCACCTTGCGGCCCACTTCGGTCTTCAGCTTGTCGTTGGCCGCCAGGTACACGGCGTCGTAGAGCACGGTCCCGCGCGGCTGGCCGGCGGTCGGCACCGGGCCGGGGCCGATCCCGCTCACCCCGGAGTTGACCTGCAACTGCCTGAGCCCCTCAGTGAGGAGGCGCGGGCTGCCGGTGTAATCCTGAAGCAGCTCGGCGTCTTCGCCGAAACTGATGAGGAAAGCTTCGTCTTTCTTGCGCAACACCTGGGAGAAAAACTGCGAAGCGGCGCTGCGCTCGATATCGATCAGGTTTCGCTGGCTCCCGCTCACATCCACCAGCAGGCCGATCGTCAATGGAAGATCCGTTTCCCTCGTGAAGTACTTGATATTCTGAGGTTTACCATCTTCGAGGATGGTGAAGTCCTGCTTTTCCAGGTTGGAGACCAGGGCTCCGTGCCGGTCCCGCACAGAGGCTAGTATGTTTACCACATCCACATCCACTCGAATGGGGGCGGGCAGGTCCTGGTCGGCCGGTTTAGTGGGCTGCACCTGCGCCGAAAGCGCAGTGGCCAGTGCAAATAAAAGCGTTGTTCGCATCCCGGTACAATAGGGGTGACGTATCCCCACGGGCAATTGTTTCAAGATGCAGGAAGCCATACACCACCTCAAGCGGTCGGACCCCATTCTATCGGAGATCATCGAACGGGTCGGCGAGTATGCCATTCGCTTCCGTGAGCCGGACTTCGAAACGCTGGTTAAGTCGATTGTCTACCAGCAACTCAGCGGGCGCGTCGCGAGCGTGATTTTCGAACGCCTGGCGAAAGGGGCGGGCGGAAGAATCACGCCCGAGAGCATTCTGAAGCTGCGCCCCTCGCGCATGCGGACGCTGGGGCTCTCCACTCAGAAAACGGCTTACATCCGCGACCTGGCGAGACACACCCGCGACGGCATCGTGGTGTTCGATGAACTGCAGGGGCTCAGCGACCAGGAGGTCATCGACCGCCTGACGCGCGTCAAGGGGATCGGCGTCTGGACGGTTCACATGTTCCTGATCTTCGCCCTCCGGCGCACCGATATTCTGCCGACCGGCGACCTCGGCATTCGCAACGCCATTCGCAAGGCCTACGGCCTGGCCGAACTCCCCTCGCCCGCGGAAATGGAACAGATCGCGGGCCGCTGGCGGCCCTACTGCACGGTGGCGAGCTGGTACCTCTGGCGCAGCCTGGAGCCCAATGCAAACCTGTAAGCCCCGGCCAGAAATACATTAAAGTTTTTCCACAATTCGTAGCAAATTACGACAACGCAGTTATAATGTGGCTAGAGTTTAAGATTTTAGGGTTTTATATCCTGAAAGGTGAAGGAGAAATCGAATGCGCGCACTGAAGCTGATCGTTCCCGCGGCGCTGCTGACAGCCGGCTTCATGATTTGTACGACGGCCTCGTACGGCAAGCCGGAATACATGAAGAAGGAAGGCGTCAAGTCCTGCACCGTCTGCCATTCCAAGATGGAAGCGAAGGACCTGATGGCGAAGAACCTCAACGCAACCGGCAAGTGCTACGCGGAGAACGACCACTCGCTGGCCAAGTGCAAGAAGTAGTCCGATAGTGCCCGGCGACGCGGCTGCACTCGCAGCCGCGGCCGCCGGCTACGAAGAGTAGCGGCTCTGCCAGGCACTCAACTCCGACCCCAGTTGACTCCGAACGGTTAGAAACTGCGGATTGTCATACTGGTTCGTAATCTCCCCCGGGTCGGTCCTCAGGTCGTACAACTCCCCTGCTCCCTGGTCCCGCGAGACAAGCTTGTACCGTTCCACCCGCGCCATGCCGGTATTGCGCAGACGGCCGAAGACCGTGCTGCGCCATGGGTGCTTTTTCGGAAGAGGCTTACCCGTGGCGATCAGGGCGTAGCTGCGGCCGCACAGGTTTCCGCCGGGCGGCGCGATCGATAACAGATCGCAGAGCGCCGGCAGCAGATCGTAGGTGCTGACCAGTTCGGGGCGGCTGGCCTGTGCCGGGACGTGGCCCGGCCAGCTCCAGATGAGGGGAGTCTCCACCGATTCGCGGTACATGTTCGGTGGATCGGAAGCGTCCCCGGCATCCCACAGCCCGTGGCGGCCCAGAAGCGCTCCGCAGGTGGAGGTGAAGATCACCAGGGTCGTATCGGTGAGGCGCCGCTCGGCGACGCGGGAGAGGAGGGACTGCACCTCGTCGTCGAATGCCGTCACCGCGGCGGCCGCTTTGCGCTGGCTGCTCACGCGGTCCGCAAGCATCTCTTTGCCCTGCGCGGCGTTCTTCGCGGCAGCTTCCCGACCGAAACTCTCGAAGGTCGCGGCCGAATAAAGATCCAGATACTTCTGCGGAACTCCGCTGTACGGCGGTTTGAGGCTGCTGAAGTGGACCCGCAGGAAGAAGGGCTTGCCGGCGGTCTGCGCATTGAGAAACGTCAGGGCCCCGGCGGCGCCGGCCGCGTGGCAGGTGTAACCGGCGCCGCCCAGCAACCGGTCGAGCGTGGCGGCTGTCCCGGGCGCCGCCCCGCCGGCTCCGAGTTGCATGGGGGTAAGGCCGGTGAGCATCGTGGCGAGGCTCGGACCCGGCGCCGGGGTGCACACGACATGACGTTCGAACCGGGTGCCGGTCTGTGCGAGCCGGTCGAGATTGGGCGTGCGCACTTCCTTGTTCCCATAGCTACCGAGAACCCACGCGGGGAGGTCATCGACCGTGATGAGAAGCACGGCGGGGCGCTCGGGAGGCTTTTTCGCGGCCCAGGCGGGCAGGCCGAGGGCCGGGACAGCCAACGTGCCGAAGAAGAAATGGCGGCGGGAAATCATGATGAAATTCAAGTATAGAATGCGGGCTGGTACCTGTTGGCAGCCTTTCTGCTCTCCGGCGTCCGAAGGATAGTTGTTGCCGGGAGGCATACCGCATTATATTTGGGTCAGGTGATGAATCTTCCGAACTCGTTGACGATTCTCCGGATCTTCTTCGTGCCGCTTCTGGTGGCGGTATTGGTACAGGAGAAACTCGGCTTTCGGGTCGGATCGGTCGATATCTCGAACGAATGGCTTGCGCTGGCCATCTTCCTGGCCGCCGCCGGAACCGACTTACTGGACGGTTACCTGGCACGGCGCTGGAAACAGGTGACCACCATCGGGACGCTGCTCGACCCGATCGCCGACAAGTTGCTGGTTTCCGCGGCGCTGATCTCCCTCGTGCAAGTCCGCGTGCTGCCCGGTTGGATGGCGATCCTGATCATCGGCCGGGAGTTCGCCGTCAGCGGATTGCGCAGCATCGCGGCGGCGGAGGGTTACACCATCAAGGCCAGCGACCTGGGAAAGACCAAGATGTTCTCCCAGGTTGTGGCGATCTCGTGTATGTTGCTGAGCCTGCGGCACCAGGTGCTGCGGGTGCCGGCCATGGTTCTGATGTGGGCGGTGATCTTCTTCGCGATTCTTTCGGCGATCAGCTACTTCCGTAAGTTCTGGCACAAAGTGGACGAGCGCATCAAGAACCGCCGCCGGCGCGAACTGCTTGCCCTGGAACGGCGCCGCCAGCGGGAAGCCATGCGTCACAGCGGATCGGGCGGCGCCGAGGGCTTGGGCGCGGCGACGATCTGGAAGCCGCCCGAGGTGAACTGAACCGTCCGCACCTGCCCTCTGGGGCCAACCGGGCCGATCGGCTTGCCGTTCAACGTGATATTCAACCCACCCGCGTTGCCAATGCGCAGGGTCAACGCACCGGTAGCCTCCACGGTGCGCGTCTGATTCGCATCGAGGGTGCCGGAGAACAGGTACTTGCCGTCGGCCTTCGCAAGCACCCAGACCGGTTCGGTGGCAGTCAGCTCGACCTTCACGGCCGCTCCTGGAGTGGAAGCACCGGCCGGAGTTCCGGTAGCCTGGGCAGCCGCTTCGGGAGCCGGGCGGTTGGCGTCGGGTACGGAAGACGGCGCGGTCTGCGCCGCCGTCACCGGGGGTGTCGCCGAGGCGCCGCCGCATCGGCGGCCTGGGCCGGTTGCGGCTGCGCAGGCGGCGGCTGGACTGGGGGTTGCGCAGCCGGCGGTGATGCATGCACGGTCTCCATTGCCGCCGGCTTCTGTTCGTGAAGTTGAGCGGCGCGACGGCTGTGCTGCCACCACGTATAAACTCCCGAGCACACCAGCATCGCGAGCACAACCATGGCAAGAGCGGGTAGGGAAGACGACCAGTTGAAGCGCCGCTCGCCGACACTCTGCCATTCCTCCACGCGAGGCAGAGCGATATCGACCGGGGGGAGCGATGGCGCCGACAGGAACTGCGGCGCGCCATGCGGCTCCACGACCTGCTGCACCGCGGCGGCATACTCGTCGTCATCCAGCCCGAGATAGCGGGCATATTGCCGCACAAAGCTCTTTGCGAACACACCGCCGGGGAGCTTCTCGAAGCGTTCGTCTTCGATCGCTTCCAGAAACCGCGATGAGATTTTCAATTCCCGGGAGATTTGTTCAAGTCCGAGGTCGCGCCTCACGCGTTCCTGGCGCAGACTCTCGCCGATGGAAGTCATACCGTGGTCTTCCTAGGCCCCTAAGTCTATATTACTACGGGGTATTTCCTGGAACCGCGAAGCCGCCGGATAATGTGCAAAAGACCCCCGAAACGGCACGCGGCGGCCGGGCCTGCTAGCATATTCGGTTGATCTCCGTTGTGGTAGTGAACTGGAACCGGAAGGAACTTCTGCGCGCGTGCCTGAATTCGCTCGGACGCCAAAGAGGTGTGGAATTCGAAACGATCGTCGTGGACAACGGTTCAGCGGATGGATCCGCCGACCTGGCCGAACGGGAGTTTGCCGCGCGTGTGATCCGCAATCCGGATAACCGCGGGTTTTGCGCGGCCAACAACCAGGGCATCGCCGCGGCGCGCGGCGATTACATCGCCCTGCTCAACAACGACGCCGAAGCCGAACCGGAATGGCTGGAGGCGCTCTACCGCGCCTGCACCGCGGCGCCGGACGTGGGGATGGCCGCCAGCAAGGTGTTGGTCTGGGAGGACCCTTCACGCATCGACAAGGCCGGCCACCTGATCTTTCCGGACGGCCAGAACCGGGGGCGCGGCGCGGGCACGCTCGACCGCGGCCAGTTCGACCGCGAAGAGGAAGCGCTCTGGCCGGACGGGTGCGCCGCCATGTACCGCAGGAAGATGCTGGACGAGATCGGCGGGTTCGACGAAGACTTCTTCGCATACGGCGACGACGCCGAGCTCGGGCTGCGCGCGCGCATCGCCGGCTGGCGGTGCATCTATACGCCGCGCGCCGTGGTGCGGCACCACCGCGGGTCGACTATGGGGAAGGCTTCCGCGGAGCGCCTGGTCTTGATCGAACGCAACCGCTTGCTGCTGGCGCTCAAGCTGTTTCCCTGGAGCCTGCTGTGGCTCAACCCCTTCTTCTTCGCCGTGCGCGTGGCGGCGGGAATCGCGGCGGCAGGGCGCAACGCCGGGGACACGGCCCATTTTCCCGGGCTGCGCGGCAAACTTTCGATGGCCGGGGCTCTGGCGCGCGGAGACTGGAGCGCGCTGCGCATGGCCCCGCGCATTCTGCGCAAAAGGCGCGAGGTGAAGCGCTTAAGCCGCCTCTCGCCGAGGGAGGTGCGCCGGCTGATCCTGGCGCACCGGCTCCCCTTGACGGAGATCGCATGAGCGCCTGCCTGCTCTGCGGATCCCTCCAGAACGCGCGCCTCTTCCGCGCATCCGACCGGCTCTACCACACGACCACCCGGGAGTTCGACGTGGTGCGGTGCGCCCAATGCGGTTTGGTGCGGCTCGATCCGCAGCCGGATCCGCAGGAGCTACGCCGCTACTACCCCGACAATTACTGGTTCGCACCGGACGAAAGCGCCGCCAGCCGCATGGAGGAAGCCTACCGGCGGCTGGTCTTGCGCGACCATGTGGCGTTCGTGGAACGGGCCCTGCGCGATTCGCGCGCGAGCGGCCCGCTGCTCGACGTGGGCTGCGGCGGCGGACTTTTTCTGGGAATGATGCGCGAGCGCGGCTTCCGCGTGCTGGGCCTTGATTTCTCGCGCGAAGCGGCCGCGATCGCCTGGAGCCGGCACCGTGCGCCCGCCGTCTGCGCCATGCTGGAGCATTCGCCCTTCCGCGCGGGAAGCGTCGCCGGACTCACCATGTTTCACGTGGTCGAACACCTGTACGACCCGCGCACCTACCTGGCCGCTGCCCACGATCTGCTGGCGCCCGACGGCCGGCTGATCGTGCAGGTTCCCAACGCCGCCTGCTGGCAGTTCAAGGTGCTCGGCCGGTCGTGGAACGGCGTGGACGTGCCCCGCCACCTGTTCGATTTCCGGGACCGCGACCTCGAAATGCTCATGGCGGCGTGCGGCTTCGAAGTGCTGCGGCGCAAGTATTTTTCACTGCGCGATAACCCGGCGGGCCTGGCGAGCAGTCTCGCGCCTTCGCTCGACCCCATGGCGCGGCGGGTGCGCAAGATGAGAGAAGGCCCGGGAGGGCGGCTGGCCAAAGACCTGGTCTACCTCGCGCTGGTGGCGGCGGCACTGCCGTTCACCGCGATGGAAGCCGCGTTCCGCGCAGGGTCGACCGTGATGATCGAGGCGCGCCGCAGATGAAATACACGGGGCTCGCGTACCGCCTGCCGCGGCCGCTGCGCCGCCACGTCCTGCACTTCGAAGCCATCATCGAGGACGCGGTCATTGCGTTCGCCGCGCAGCTTCCCGCGGGGGCGCGGGTGCTCGATGCGGGCTCCGGCGAAGGGCAGTACGCGCACCACTTTGGAAGACAGCGCTACTGCGGTGTGGATCTCGCGGTGGGCGATGCCGCCTGGGATTACAGCCGCCTCGATGCACTGGCCGACCTGACGGCGCTGCCGTTTCGCACCGGGACGTTCGACGCCGCGCTCCACATCGTCACCATCGAACACCTGCCCGAACCGGCCTGCGCGCTCGCCGAGATCGCCCGCACGCTCGCTCCCGGCGGCCTCTTGCTGATCGCCGCGCCACACGAGTGGGAGGTGCACCAGGCACCGCACGACTACTTCCGCTATACCCGCTACGGCCTCGAGCACCTGCTCGAGAGGAGCGGCCTCGAAGTGGTGGAACTGCGCGCCGCCGGCGGCTATTTCCGCCTGCTCGCCAGACGCCTGCTGAACGGGTTACAATTCTTTACTGGCGGTGTTCGCTGGCTGTGTTTCGTGCCTGCCGCGATGCTGCTGGTCCCTCCCGCGCTGATCCTGCCCTGGTTGGATTTTCTGGACCGGGATCGCAACTTCACACTCGGATATCTCTGCACGGCAAGAAAGCGGACCGCAAACTTTGGACGGAGTAATCGTAGTCGATAAGCCCGAGGGCTGGACCTCGCACGATGTGGTGAACAAGGCGCGCCGCATCGCGAACACGAAAAGGGTGGGACACCTGGGAACCCTCGATCCCATCGCGACCGGCGTGCTGCCGCTGGTGATTGGCCGCGCCACGCGCCTGGCGCAGTTCTACACGCGAAGCGACAAGATCTACGAAGGCGTGGTGCGGTTCGGCTGGGCCACCGACACCTACGACCGCGCCGGGACCGTGACCGGCGGGAAGACCGAGCCGGTGGTGCGGCAGGACGCCCTGGAAGCCGCTCTGGAGCATTTCCGCGGCGAGTTTCTGCAGACGCCTCCACCGGTCTCCGCCAAAAAAGTGGATGGGCGGCGAGCCTACGAACTGGCCCGCCAATCCGTGGCGGTCGAGCTGGAGCCGGCCCCGGTCCACGTCTACGAGCTGGTGGTTCTGAGCATCGAAGGCGCGGAAGTGCGGCTGCGGGCACACTGCTCGGGAGGCACGTACATGCGCTCGATCGCGCACGAACTCGGGCAGGCGCTGGGCTGCGGCGCGCACCTGCGGGAGCTGCGCCGGTTGGCCAGCGGAGAGTTTGAACTGAGCCAGGCGCGGACGCTCGAACAGCTCGAATCGCTGGCGAAGGACGACCGGCTGCTGGATGCCCTGGTGCCTCCGGCGAAGATGCTGCCGGGCCTCCCCAGCGTCTTTGTGGACGATCTGACGGTGACGCAGATCCGGAACGGAAGGAACTTCCCCGCCTCGCCCTTCCGCTCGCAGCCGGCATCGAAGTATGTGAAGGCGGTGGACCGGCAGGGGGACCTCGTGGCAATCGGCGAGGCCGTGCTGCCGAACCTGTATCATCCGATGGTGGTGTTGTAGTGGACCGAGCCGCGGACGCGGCGGACCAGGTCGAGGTCGCGGCTCTCCAGGTGGATTGCATCGAGGCCATCGAGCTCCGGCAGGCCGGCGATCGTTACGTAGTCCACGATGCGCAAGGCCGCCAGCAGCTCGGCGCGCGCGCGGCGCGGCAGCAGCTCGGGCTCGGCGGGAAGCACCACCGCGAGCAGCGCGCGGCCAGGCCGGCGCAGCGCAGCCAGCTCGTCGATCAAACCCGCGCGCAATATTGTGCTTGCCGTGGCGATGACCGTGAGCGGGAGGTCGAGGCGGCGCGCGGCGGCGAGGGTCAGGATTTTGTCGCGTGTATCCATTGGGAGGCGGCGGAGTAGACGGTTTCGGCGGTCACCCGGGTCATACAGCGGTGGTCGATGGGGCACTCGCGCAGCAGGCACGGGCTGCACTCGGCGTGCTCGCGGACCACGCGCGCCAGCGGCCCGGTCGGCCCCGTCGTCGTATCGTCGGTGGCGCCGAAAACGGCCACGGTCGGCACGCCTGCCGCGGAGGCCACGTGCATGGCGCCGGAATCGTTGGTCAGAAACAGGCGGCACGCGGCTGCCAGGTCGATGAATTCGCGCAGCGTGGTTTCACCCGCCAGGTTGCGCACCTGGAAGCCCGCGCGTTCGAGGGGAGCGGCTACCAGTTGACATAACGGGCGCTCGGACGCCGACCCGAAGATCAGCACGGGCACTCCGGGAAAGCGGGCCGCGGTTTCGGCGAAGCGCTCGGGGAGCCAGCGTTTGGCATTGCCGTAGGCCGCACCGGGGCTGATGCCGACCGGCTCGCTTTCCACTCCGAGCGCGGCCAGGTGCGCCATACCGGCCTGGCGCGCAACGTCGATGCCATCCAGCCGGATGGAATCGCACGCCGGGAAGCGCTCGATCAGGCCGGCGCGGCGCAGCAGTTCCAGGTAGTAGAAACGTTCGTGGCGCGGGATTTCGCCGGGCTCGGGCACGGTGACCGCGTGGGTGAGCAGCAGGCCGCGCCCGTCCCGATCGTAGCCGATGCGTTCGGGAATCCGCGCCATCCAGGCCATCAGCGCGGCGTCGAATGCGTTCTGCAGCAGAATGGCGGCATCGAAACCCTCGGCCCGGATGCGGGCGGCGAACTCCCGTTTCGCGCCAAGCCCCTTCCGGGCGGCGTAGGGGATCACGCAGTCGACGGCGGCTTCACGGGCATAGAGGCCGGCCACCGCGGGACGTGCCACCACCCCCAGGTGCGCGCGCGGAAAGACCTGGCGAATCGTCCGGATAGCGGGCAGCGACATCACGGCGTCGCCCAGCCAGTTGGTGGCGCGCACCATGATCCGTGAAACGGAGGATGGGTTCAAGGCCACTGTCCATAGCATAACAGTGGGGATCGAAATGCCGTATTCAGGGTGATGAAGTACAAAGTCACATTCCGGAAGCGGTTCACTCCGGAGGGCGAACCGGCGGACGACCCCATGTCGCTGGTCTCGGCGGAAGACGGCGTAGTGGAAGACGCCGAATTCATCGAGATCCTGGAACCGGCGGGCCTGGGCGTGGCTGAGGATTTGAACGAAGGCACCGGCTCCCGGGAGAGCAACGACAACGGGTTCCTCGGCCTCGGCACGGAAAGCTGGGTGTTCACGATCGCCGAAGGCCGCGAAGACGAGTTCAAAGCCGCGCTGGCCGAAAGCCGCGTAGTCCTCGATTTCGAAGAGGTGCCGGACGAATCGCTGACCACCTGAAGCCCGGAGTTCGTTTCCAGCCGCTGGTAAGCTGGAAGAATGGGGTTTCGGTTGGCCGTCAACTACCGGCCGAGGGGCGACCAGGAGAACGCGATCGCCGAGCTGACGCGGGGCGTGCGCGAAGGCGAACAGCACCAGGTGCTGCTGGGCGTCACCGGCTCGGGCAAGACGTTCACCATGGCCAAGGTGATTGAAGCCGCGGGCCGCCCGGCGCTCGTTCTGGCCCACAACAAGACTCTGGCCGCCCAGCTCTTTCACGAGTTCAAGTCGTTTTTTCCCGACAATGCGGTCGAGTATTTCGTCAGTTACTACGACTACTACCAGCCGGAAGCCTACATTCCTTCGAGCGACGTCTACATCGAGAAGGAAGCCACCATCAACGACGAGCTGGACAAGCTGCGGCTTTCGGCCACCAAGTCGCCTGTTCGAACGGCGCGACTGCGTGATCGTGGCGAGCGTGAGCTGCATCTACGGCCTGGGATCGCCCGAGGCTTATTACGGCATGCTGCTGATGCTCGAAAAGGGGCAGAAGATCTCGCGCAACCAGATTCTGCGCGAAGCTGGTGGACATCCTCTACGAGCGCAACGATACCGACTTCCGGCGCGGCACGTTCCGCGTGCGCGGCGACGTCATCGAGGTCTATCCCGACCTACGACGATTACGCCTACCGCATCGAGCTGTGGGGCGACGAAGTCGAGAGCCTCTCCCAGATCGACCCGCTGCTCGGCCAGGTCAAGCAGACATACACCACGGCTGCCGATCTATCCGAAGACCCACTACGTGATGTGCGAGGAGACTCGCTGCAAGGCCATGGAGAGCATCCGGACGGAGCTGGACTGGTGGCACAAGGAGACTGGAAAAGCAGGGCAAGCTGATCGAAGCGCAGCGGCTGTACCAGCGCACCATGTTCGATCTCGAAATGATCAAGGAGATCGGCTACTGCCACGGCATCGAGAACTACTCGCGGCACTTCTCGGGCAGGCTGCCTGGTGAGGCGCCGCCCACGCTGCTCGACTACCTGCCGCACGATTCGGTCATCTTTATCGACGAAAGCCACCAGACCAGTTCCGCAGTTGCATGGCATGTATCACGGCGACCGGTCGCGCAAGGAGGTGCTGGTGGCGCACGGGTTCCGCCTGCCGAGCGCCCTGGACAACCGGCCGCTGACCTTCGAGGAGTTCGAGCATCGCGTCAACCAGGTGGTCTACGTGTCGGCTACCCCCGGCCCGTACGAACTGACCAAGGCCGCGGGCGTGGTGGTGGAGCAGATCATCCGGCCGACCGGACTGGTGGACCCGAGCGTCGAGATCCGGCCGGTGAAAGGCCAGGTGGACGACCTGCTGGGCGAAATCCGCAAGCGGGTGGCGGCCGGCCAGCGGGTGCTGGTCACGACGCTCACCAAGCGGATGGCGGAGGACCTGGCGGAATATTACTCCGAGGTGGGGGTGCGCTGCCGCTACCTGCACTCGGAAGTGAGCACGCTCGACCGCATCCGGATTCTTCGCGACTTGCGGCGCGGCGAGTTCGACGTGCTCATCGGCATCAACCTGCTGCGCGAAGGCCTCGATCTGCCGGAGGTCTCGCTAGTGGCGATTCTGGATGCCGACAAGGAAGGCTTCCTGCGGTCCGCGGGGTCGCTGATCCAGACCATTGGCCGCGCGGCGCGGCACGTGGAGGGGCACGCGGTGCTGTACGCCGACGTGATGACGGACAGCATGCGCAAGGCGCTCGGCGAAACCGCGCGGCGCCGCGAGATCCAACTGGCCTACAACGAGCGCAACCACATCGTGCCGCAATCGATCATCAAGCCGATCGACATGAGCCTGGTGGCGGTGGCCGAAGGCGACTACGTGACGGTGCCGATCGAGACCGATGAGGAAGTCGAGACGCTCACACCGGAGCAGCGCGAGCGGTTCATCGGCGAGCTCGAAGAGCGGATGCGCGAGGCCGCGCGAAAGTTCGAGTTCGAGAAGGCCGCCCAATTGCGCGACCGCGTGAAATCGCTGCGGCAGGTGGCGGTGTAGGCGGGAGACGGCGTCCCACGAGCGGACACGGAGAAGCGGAAGCGAACGGCGGCACGGCCTGACGGGCAGAAGAATCTTCAACTTAGGCGCGGCACCCCGGTTGCATACGGGAGAGAGAACATCATGCGCAGGCTTTTTGAGGATCTGCGCTATGCCATCCGCGTTCTTCGGGGCAGTCCAGGGTTCACGGCGGTGGCCGTGGTCACACTGGCGCTAGGTATAGCGGCGAACGCGACGGTCTTCGGCTGGATCGACGCGCTGCTGGTGCACCCGTTCCCCGGCGTGGCCAAGGCGGGACAGTTGGCGGCTCTCGAAACTGTTTCCCCGAGTGGCGAATATTCCAACACTTCCTATCGTGATTACCGCGACTATCGCGACAGCCTGAAGTCCTTTTCCGGGCTGGCCGCCTCGCTGCTCAACGCATTCAACGTGGGTCCCGCGGATAACCCGCGCCGGATTTACGGCGAGTACGTCTCCGGCAACTATTTCGCGGTGCTGGGCGTGAAGCCGGTACGCGGGCGCGCGTTCCTGCCGTCCGAAAACGGCGACCAGCCGGGCGCCTTTCCGGTGGCGGTGATCAGCTACCGGCTGTGGCAGAACCTGTTCCAGGGCGATCCGGGCGTGGTGGGCAGAACCATCCGCGTGAACCGCTACGAACTGACCGTGGCCGGCATCGCCCCGGAAGAGTTTCACGGAACGATGCCCGGCATGGCGATGGAGATCTGGATCCCCATGACCATGGCGCCCATGCTGAACGGCCAGGGCAACTGGCTGCTGGAAAACCGGTCCGAGTCCGAGCGGCAGATGTGGGTTACCGGGCGGCTGAAGCCCGGCGTGACGATCGAGCAGGCGAACGCGGAGGTGGAGGCCTGCTCGCGGCGCCTGGCGGAGCAGTCGCCTCGGACCAGCGCCGGCTTCCACGCCAGCCTGATGCCCGTGTGGAAGGCGCATTTTGGGATGCAGTCGGTATTGCTTGCGCCGCTGCGAATTCTGATGGCCGTCTGCTTCGTGCTGTTCCTGATTGTCGGCGCGAACGTAGCCAACCTGCAGCTTGCCCGCGCCACCGCGCGCAGGAAAGAGCTGAGCGTGCGAATGGCCCTGGGCGCGGGGGCCTGGCGGCTGGCGCGGCAACTCCTTACCGAGAGCCTGTTGCTGGCGGCAATGGGCGCGCTCGGAGGCCTTACGCTGGCGGTCTGGCTGGGACGCTCGCTCGTCTGGATGCTGCCGCCGATCGGGTTTCCCATAGAGGTCGATTTCAGCCTGAACGCGGACATCTTCGCGTTTACCGCGCTGTTGTGCTGCGCCGTTTCCCTGCTAACCGGTCTTGCGCCCGCACTGCACGCGGTGAGGAACGGCCTGCTGGAGGGCCTGAAGGAAGGAGGACGCAGCACGACGCCGGGCGCGAACCAGAACCGGACGCGCGGGCTGCTGGTAGTTTCGGAGGTGGCGCTGGCGCTGGTGGCGCTGGTCGGGACCGCGCTGTTCGCGAGAAGTTTTCAGAATGCGCGGGCCATTCATCCCGGCCTCGACCCGCACAATGTCCTGTTTGCGAAATACCACCTCGATACCTTCTGTTCGAACACGGATCAGCGGGAGAGGTTCTGCCTGCGTCTGCGCGACCACATCAGCGCTCTTCCGGGCGTCGCTGAGGTGAGCTTCGCAAATACCGTTCCGCTGGAGATCGGCAGCGGCCCGTCATCGGAAATACGCGTGGAGGGATACGTTCCCGGCCCGAGCGAAGAGATGCGCGTATCGAGCGCCACGGTTGCGCCGGGATATTTCGACACGCTCCGCATTCCGCTGCTCGAGGGGCGCGACTTTACGGAGCGCGACGACCGCGGCAGCCCGGCCGTGGTGATCGTCAACCAGACGTTCGCGCAACGCTACTTCGGGGGCCGCAACCCGGTGGGGCGCCGGATCCTGGTGGACGGCGCGTGGTCTACGGTGGCCGGCCTGGTGAAGGACAGCAAATATCACAGGCTGACGGAGCCGCCTGCTCCCTACATTTACCTTCCCTACCGCCAGCGGCACGG
This sequence comes from Bryobacterales bacterium, assembly GCA_963778675.1. Lineage (GTDB taxonomy): Bacteria > Acidobacteriota > Terriglobia > Bryobacterales > Bryobacteraceae > CAWCDJ01. Next base: position 165,970 of record CAVZVI010000008.1, on the reverse strand, counting down.
CGGCGAGTTCTGGACTGCCTTCTTCATCCGGACGGTGGGACCCGCGCGCGGGTCCATCGCCGCGGTCCGGCGCACAGCCACGGCGATCGAACCGAACGCCGGCGTCTCGGAGGTGGTGGAGTTCGGAGAGATCGTCGCCGGCTCGCTGTATGCCCAGAAGGTAGCGGCGGCGCTGCTGAGCGTGCTCGGCGCGGTGTCGCTGCTGCTGGCGGCGGTGGGCCTGTACAGCGTGCTGGCCTACGCGGTGAGCCAGCGGGAGCACGAGTTCGGCATCCGGTTGGCGCTGGGCGCCAAGGCGTCCAATGTGGTGGGCCTGGTGCTGCGGCGCGGCGTCGCTCTGACCGTGGCGGGGATTGTGATCGGGGCGGTGCTGGCGACCGCGGCAATGCGCATGGCAGCGGGTCTGCTGGTGGGTGTGAAGCCGGGCGATCCGGCGGCGATTGCCGGCTCGGCGCTGTTCCTCGGCGTGATCGCGCTGCTGGCGAGTTATCTGCCCGCGCGGCGCGCAACCAAGGTCGATCCCGTGGTGACTCTGCGCCAGACGTAAAGCGTTTGGCAGGCCGCCCTGATATCCTACGACTGGCGTGTTCTGGTACTGGTTCTTCGTCGGCCCCGCCCTCATCCTGGCCTTCCTTTCGCTGCGCGGCGAGCGCAAACGCGCGGCCTACGTATCTCTGCGGCTTTCGGAACAGCCCTCCAGGCTTCCGCCGGCCACGGTGATCGTCCCGGTGAAGGGCGAGGACGACGGTCTGCGCGAGAACCTGGCAGCGCTGGCGGCGCTCGACTATCCGGATTACGAGCTGATCGTCACCGCGCGCTCGGCCCGCGATATCCCTCCGGGCGTTCTGCCGGCGCGCGTCAAGGTGGTTCTGGCGCATGGCGCCGATCCGGACACCGGTGAGAAGGTGCAGAACCTGCAGGCGGCGGTGCGGGCCGCCCGCAAACGGAGCGAGATTTTCGCCTTCGCCGATTCGGACGGGCGCCCGGCGCGCGGCTGGCTGCGGGCGCTGGCCGCGCCGCTCGGGGAGAAGGGTGTAGGAGCCTCCACCGGCTTCCGCTGGTTTACGCCGGTGCCCCCCACCTTCTGGTCGCTGATGCGCAGCGTTTGGGACGCCGTCGCGGCCGGCACGTTCGGACCGGGAGACAATCCCTTCGCCTGGGGCGGCGCCATGGCCATCCGCAAAGAGACCTTCTTCGAGATTCACGTGCCGGAGCACTGGAAGAATACGGTGAGCGACGATTACGCGCTGGCCGCGGCGGTCCATGCCGCCGGCCTCACGATCGCCTGGGCGCCCGGCGCGTTCACTCCGTGCCTGGGCCGCACCAGGGCGGCGGCATTTCTGCGCTGGGCGCGACGGCAGATGACCATCACCCGCGTTTACCGCCCGCGCCTGTGGTGGCCGGCGATGGCGGCGCACGTTTTCTACTGCGGGGGCATGGCGGCCTCGATAATCGCGTCGGTCCGCGGCAACCGCCTGGCCGAGTGGGCGCTGATCGCGCAGCTTTCGCCCGGCATGTTGAAGGGGCTCAACCGCGCCATCCTCGCCCGTGCCGCGCTGCCCGAATGCGAGCCGTGGTTCCGCCGCCACCAGTGGGTACATGCCATGTGGGTGCCCCTGGCGACGTGGGTCTGGCTCGCCGTGCTCGTCTGCTCGGCGTTCGGCAATACCATCGAATGGCGCGGGCATCAATACAAATTGAGCCGTCGCGCGGCGGTATAGCAGTTATAATCTCAACGTAAGGGAGGATTTTCAGTGGCCAAGGACAGAAGCCCGAAGAAGGAAGTAAAGAAGCCCAAGAAAAAGAAGTAGCAGGCAACGACGAGGAAAAAGGTCCGGCGCGGGCGGTTCGCCGGGGCGTTGTCTTAGCCCGGCGCTCCGTCCGCTGCCATTTTCAGGGGAGCGATCATGCGCACAGAGTGGGTAGCGAAACGAAACGAAGATCCAATTCGCACGCAAATGCATTACGCCCGCAAGGGCATTATCACGGAGGAGATGCATTACGTCGCGAAACGCGAAGGCCTGTCCGCGGAGCTGGTTCGCTCCGAAACGGCGCGCGGCCGGATGATTATCCCGGCCAACGTCCACCACGCGAACCTGGAACCCATGGCCATCGGGGTGGCTTCCAAGTGCAAGATCAACGCCAACATCGGGAACTCGGCGGTCACTTCGAACATCGAGGAAGAGCTCGAGAAGCTGCGCTACTCGGTGAAGTACGGCGCCGACACCGTGATGGATCTTTCGACCGGCGGCGACATCCCGGCGATCCGCAAAGCGATCATCGGCGCTTCGCCGGTGCCGATCGGAACGGTGCCCATCTACGAAGCGTTGTCGAGAGTGCGCCGCGTGGAAGACCTGAGCAAACAGGTGATGCTCGAAGTGATCGAAGAGCAGGCCGAGCAGGGCGTGGACTACATGACCATTCACGCCGGAGTGCTGGTGCAGTACATTCCGCTCACCACCCGGCGGGTCACCGGAATCGTCAGCCGGGGCGGCTCGATCCTGGCCGAGTGGATGGTCAAGAACCACAAGCAGAACATGCTGTACGAGTGCTTCGAGGACATCTGCAAGATCTTCCAGAAGCACGACGTGAGCTTCTCGCTGGGGGACGGGCTGCGGCCCGGCAGCGTGGCCGATGCCAGCGACGAGGCGCAGTTTGCGGAGCTGAAGACTCTCGGCGAGCTCACCAAAAAGGCCTGGGAGTATGACGTCCAGGTGATGATCGAGGGCCCCGGACACATTCCCATGGACCAGATCGAGATGCAGGTCCAGAAGGAGAACGAGATGTGCTACGAGGCTCCGTTCTACACCCTGGGCCCGCTGGTCACAGACATCGCTCCGGGCTACGACCACATCACCTCGGCCATCGGCGCCGCCATGATCGGCTGGTACGGGGCTTCCATGCTCTGCTACGTGACCCCCAAGGAACATCTGGGCCTGCCGAATCGCGAAGACGTAAAGCTGGGGATCATCGCGTATAAGATCGCCGCGCACGCCGCCGACATCGCGCGGCGACGCCCGGGCGCCCGCGACCGCGACGATGCGCTTTCCCGCGCCCGCTACACGCTTCGACTGGAATCGCCAGTTCGACCTCTCGCTCGACCCGGAGACCGCCCGCGCCATGCACGACGAAACGCTGCCGGACGACGGGTTCAAAGACGCGCACTTCTGCTCCATGTGCGGGCCGAAGTTCTGCTCGATGAACATCTCGGCGAAGGTGGAAGCGTTCACGCCCGAAGAAGCCGAAGCCGCGGCCAACGGCACGGGCGTTGCGCCCCTCGTGAATATCGCCGGCAACGATTGAGTTGCAGCGAAGACTACGCGAAGATTGGCGAGCAAATCGCCTAAACCGTGTGTTTTCATACACAAAGCCCTAATGTTTGGTGATGGACATGCCGCAAACCGCGTTCCTGGCGGTTTGCTCGCACATCTAATCATTAGGAGGTGCGAATGAAAAAACTGTTGGGGTTTTGTGTGTTGACGCTCGCCATGATTGCGGTGCCCGGGCTCAGAGCTCAGGCCATGAACTCGGCCGACCGCTCCGTCAATCCCGGGACGGCGGGCAACGAGCACATCGCGCACGAAGTGCGTCACGAACTGGTAATGCTGCCGTATTACGGCGTCTTCGACAATCTGATGTTCAAAGTCGATGGTCACACCGTCACGCTGCTGGGCGAAGTGACCCGGCCGACCTTGAAGAGCGACGCGGAAAATGTCGTGAAGAGGGTCGAGGGCGTGCAAAAAGTTGTCAATGAGATCAAGGTGCTGCCGTTGTCCCCGATGGACAACCGCATCCGCATCGTAGAGTACCGCATGATTTACAGTGAGCCGAGCCTGCAGAAATACGCAATGCAGGCCGTGCCGCCGATCCACATCATCGTCGATAACGGCAAGGTGACGCTGGTGGGCGCGGTCCTGAACGAGGCCGATAAGAATCTGGCCGGGATTCAGGCGAACTCCGTTCCCGGCGTTTTCTCGGTGACCAACAATCTGCGCGTAGAAAAACAGTAGGGCCGCGGGCGAGCTCCGCTCGCCTGGACAGGCCGGGAGGCCTACCCTACTTTTTGTCCCCTACTTTCGGGGCCAGCCAGTATCCCGGGCGGGTTTGTACGCGCTTCACGTCGGGGCGGCCGGTCACATCCACGACAATTTCGTGGAAGCCGCCCTCATCCCGGTTATTGGGCGAATAGCTGATCATGTACTCGCTGTGCAGTTCTTCGCCTACCCGCTCGATCGCCTGCTCCAGACTCTTCTGGTTGTGAAATCCGAATTCGCTCCCGCCGGTTCCCTTGGTAAACAGCTCGATGGGATTGTCTTTGAAAATCGCCTTGGCGTCTTTGAAGAGCTCCACCATGAGAGGCAGAAACTCGGCGCGGCCCGCATTGTAACCGTACGTCTGCGCTACCGTGGTAGGAGTGGATGGGACGCCCATCGGCATGGGATGCATAGCGGGCGGCAGGTTGTCCGGCCGGCCAACCGGCGTCGGCGCGGTCAGGGTGGTCATGAAGCGCGACATATCCACCGAATAGAACGCAATGTTCTGGATCTGCAGGCCGATGAGCGCTTCCCGGGCGCGGCCTTCGCTGCCGATGTCGCGCGTTTCGCCGATCGCAAGGATAATCCTCCGCCGGTTCTTCGGACGGTTCCGCAGCATGCGCGTACCTTCCACCACGGCGTCGATCAACCGGTTCGACTGGCTTCCCGGATAAATGGTCTTCACTTTCTCGGTGATTTTCTGGGGGTCGTTCGTGAAATCCTGCAGCACACGGATCCGCGAATCATAGGCAATCAGAGCCACCTCGCCCTGATCGCCCACCACCAGCGGCGCGATCAGGTTGCCGATTCTCTTCACCTGCGGCAGCAGCCCTTCCACGTGCTCATTGGCCTGAACCAGCAGTACCAGGGAGATGGGATTGAACGAGACGTCGACCTGGACATTCTGTTCCTTGCCGTTGTCGAAAAGGCGGAACTGGTCCGGGCGCAACCCGTTTACATAATCGCCGTTGCGGTCGAATGCCAGCACCGGCGCGACGACGTATTCAGCCCCCACTCGGAAGCGGAGCAGATCTTCGTCCGAAGCCGGTTGGGATTGGGCCGGGGCCGCCGCGGGTTTGGACTGGTCGGAAGAAGATTGCTGTGCGAGCAACAACCCGCAGAGAAACGTCGCGTAAATCAATCGGTGCATTCTACTCCTGATGGGCCGGCGCGTGCTCGGTTTCGCCTTTCAGCAACTCCAGCACGTGCGGCACCAATTCCACGATAGCATCCAGAGATTCCACCGCTCCTCGCGGAGATCCTGGAAGATTGACGATCAAAACACGCCCACGGGTTCCAGCAATCGATCGCGAAAGGGTGGCGAGCGGCGTGGATTTGCGGCCCCGGACACGCATCAATTCACCGAATCCGGGGATTTCACGGTCGAGAATCGCGCGGGTCGCCTCCGGGGTGACATCGCGCGAGGCCACGCCGGTTCCCCCCGTGGTAAAGATGGCGGAGACCTGGCCCCCATCCGAGAGGGTCGCGAGGCGGCCGCTGATGTCGGTGGACTCGTCCGGAATCACTTCCATGACCGTGACGCTCCAGCCCAGTTGTTCCAACCGGTCACGCACGGCCGGCCCCGAGCGATCCACGCGCGTTCCCGCGCTGACCGAATCGCTGATCGTCAAAACCGCGGCGTTGATCATGCCTTCACCTCTCTGCGGAAGGTCCCGCTCTTGCCGCCCGTCTTCTCGAGGAGATAAAGATCCTGAATCTCGATCGATTTGTCGAGCGCCTTCACCATGTCGTATACCGTCAGAGCCGCTACCGCCGCGGCTGTGAGCGCCTCCATCTCCACGCCCGTCTGCGCGGTGGTGGCCGCGCTGGCGACGATGCGCGCGCCTTGTTTCTCCACCGTGATCTCCACATCGGCGTGCGAGAGCGGCAGCGGATGACATAGCGGGATCAGTTCGGACGTGCGCTTGGCGGCCATGATCCCGGCCAGCCGGGCGACTTCCAGCGGATTGCCCTTGGGATTTTCCGGCAGTTTCGCCAGCACGGCCGGAGCGATCCGTACGAATGCGTGCGCACGCGCGGTGCGGCGGGTCTCCGCCTTCCCGGAAACATCCACCATGCGGGGCGTGCCCGCCGAATCGTAATGGGATAGCTTGCTCATTTGCGCAGCACCCGGATCCATTCGCCGCGAGGATATTCCGCGCGGCCGGGATCCGCCACGAGGTAGGCATTGGCGCGGGTCATCGCAGGAACGTCGCCGGAGCCGTGCCAGCCGATCGGGGTCAGTTCGGCTCCGTCGTCGGAGAGCCGCGCGGGCAAAAACCGGGTCAATCCGGGCCGGTGGCGGAACTCCCGGGTAAGCCTGGCGAAAGGCATGTGCAGCGCAGGCTCCGCTTCGCCGCCGAGCAACTCCACGGCGGCGCGCGCGAAGACCTCGAAGGTGACCATGGTAGAGGCCGGATTACCGGGCAGGCCGAAGAAGAACTTGCCGGATGCGCTGCCGAACACCAGCGGCTGACCGGGTTGAATCAACACGCGGTCGAAATAGAAACGGGCATCGAACTCCCCGAGCACTTCTTCGACTACGTCGTACTTGCCGGCGGAGACTCCCCCCGAGAGCAGCAGCAGCCCGGATTGGAATCCCTCGCGGATTCGCTGGCGAGTATGTTCGACGGTATCCCGCGCCACCGCCAGAATTTTCGGAATCCCGCCGGCGCGCGCCACCTGGGCGGCCAGCGAATATGCGTTGGAGTTGCGAATCTGGAACTCCTCTGGAGTCTCGCCGACCTCGACGATCTCATCTCCGGTGGCGATGATGGCGACCTCGGGGCGCTTGTAAACCGACACGGAAGTGCGCCCGAATGCCGCCAGTGCCGCGACGCCGCTGTAATCCAGGCGCTCACCGGGGTGCAGCACGGCCTCTCCGGCGCCGGCCTCGCAACCGCGCGGGTTGATGAGCTGATGCGGCTCGGCACTGAGATCGAAAGCGACGCGGCCTCCGTCGCGCCGCGAATGTTCCACCATAACCACGGCATCGGCGCCTTCCGGCACGGGAGCACCGGTCATGATCTCGACCGCCTGCCCCGGGCCCACGAAGCCCGCGAAGCGCTCGCCCGCCCGCACTTCTCCGATCACTTCCAGGCTGCCGGGCAGATCGATGGCTCGTACCGCAAAGCCGTCCCGCACGGAGCGCGAAAGCGCCGGTGTGTCGCGGTCGGCGCGGACCGTTTCGGCAAGCACCCGCCCGGCCGCGCTTTCGAGTGGAGTATCTTCAGCCTCGAGTGCAGGCAGCGCGCTTGCCACCGTCGAGAGCACCATCTGGCGCGCTTCGGAAAATGTCAGCGTGGCCACAAATTCCATTGTAGGGTAGGCGCAGGTATCGCGCTTTACATTGGCACGGGAGAAATGGTTGATCTCGACACCACGCGTTTCGACAATAGGGAAGGAGGATCTGAATGCCAGACACCAAAGCACAAGAACACTCGCGCGGCCTTGCGACGCGCTGGCAGGAGACGCTTCCTGCCCGCGAGTACGCGCGGGATATTTTCAATCCGTTTTCGATGCTGCGGCGGCTCACCGAAGAGATGGACCGCGCTTTCGGCACCTCGTTCGGGCTGGGGCGCGGCTTCGGCGAAACCGGCACATGGCTGCCGCCCATCGAAGTACGGGAGCGAGACAACAACCTGGAAATCTACGCCGAGCTTCCGGGTATGAACAAAGAAGATGTCAAGGTGGAAGTCACAGCCGAAGGCATCATGATCGAGGGTGAGAAGAAGCGCGAAAAAGAGGTCGAACAAGGCGGTATCCATACCACGGAGCGCAGCTACGGGCACTTTGCCCGCATGATTCCGCTCCCCGAAGGCGCCGAAGCCGAAAAGGCCAAGGCTGAATTCAAGAATGGCGTGCTGCAGGTCCGCGTGCCATATCCGGAAGAGCACCGCAAGAGCCGGCGCATTCCGATCGGGTAATCAGCACCCGCTCCCCCGCGATCAGGACCATGACCGTCCGGGAGCGGGCAACGCTACACTGGAATCGTGACGTACCACTCGTCGCTGTGCCTGATGGTTTCGATGGTACGGAGCGGTGCGGTATCCCCGGTCGAACTGGTCGAATCCCATCTTCAGCAGATCGATGCCCGCAATCCTTCTCTCAACGCGTTTGTAGCGGTCTTTGCCGAAGAGGCGCTAGCCGAAGCTCGCGCTCGCGAGGCGGACCTGGTTCACAGCCAGCCGCCGGGACTGTTGTACGGCGTGCCCGTCACCGTGAAAGACAGCTTCGACGTGGCGGGCTTCCCGACCCGCGCCGGGAGCCGCCTGCGTTCCACCCAGCCCGCTGCGAGCGATGCCGCGGCCGTGGCGCAGCTCAGGCGGGAAGGCGCGATCATACTCGGCAAGACCAACACACCGGAATTGCTGGCGAGCTACGAGACCGACAATTTCCTCACCGGCCGCACGAATCACCCGCTCGATTCCGAACGGACGCCGGGCGGTTCGAGCGGCGGCGAAGCGGCGGCCATTGCGACCTTCTGTTCCCCGGGCGGCCTGGCCAGCGACGGCGGCGGATCGATTCGTGTGCCGGCTCACTTTTGCGGCATCGCGGGCCTGAAGCCCACCCCCGGCCGTATTTCCGGCAGCGGCCATTTCCCCTCCCTCGGATATCCTGGCGGACTTACCGGCACAGCCGGTCCGATGGCCCGCACCGCCGAGGATCTGCGGCTGCTCTTCGCCGCGCTGGCGGCCTTCGACCCAGAAGATCCATTCTCGAGTCCTGCGGCCCTGCGCCGTCTGCCCGCGGAAGGAACGCGCATCGGCGTGTGGGAGGGCTTCTACTCGGTGCCTGTCGACCCGGAGATCCGCGGCGCCATCCGGCGCGCGGCCGGGCTTCTGGAATTCGCCGGTTTTCCCACCCGGGAGTTCGCTCCGCGGGGACTCGAGCGCGCGCCCAATCTTTGGGCGCTCCTGTTCAGCCAGTGGCCGCAGCAGGAGACCAAAAAACTGGTCGAAGGACGGGAATCGGAGGCTCACTGGACCCTCCTGGAATCTCTTGGCGCCCCCGCTCCCTCTTCCGAACAGGTGATGTTGACGCTGGCGGCGCGCGACCGCATGCGGGCCTCCCTGGTACGCCAGATGCAAGACGTTCCTGTGCTGCTCATGCCCGTGAGCAGCATCACGGCATTCCGCCATCGCGAGCGAAAGTGGAAGGTCGGCGAGCAGGAGATCGGCCTCTTCCAGGCTATGATGCCCGCGGTAATCGCCAACGTTCTCGGCCTGCCGGCCGTGACGATTCCCATGGGCCTGACCGCGGGCGGGCTGCCGGCCGGCATCCAACTGATGGGACGCCCCTTTGAAGACGAACTGCTGCTGGATGTGGCAGTGCGGCTCGAGGAGGCGCGCGGGGCCGTTGCCGCCGAATCCGCCGTACGCTAGATTCGGCGTGATGGCAAAGTATCTGATTCCGCTGCTGACGCTGATAGCGCTGCCGCTGGTCGCGGACCAGGATTGGTCGTCCACCATGCAGAAGGCGCGACAGGAACTCGCGCAAGGAAGCTACATCCCGGCACTCGAAGATTTCCGGGCCGCCCTGGCGATCCTCGATTCGCAGGAAGGGCAGGAGAAGGAGCGCCTCGAAACGTTGCGACTGCTCGCTTCCGCCGCCCGTGCCGCCGGCAAGCCCGACGACGCCATGGCCTACGTGCGGGCCGCCATCCAACTTCACGAGGATAACGGCGCCGCCCAGCCCGATGAGCTGGCGAAGGACGTGACTCGGATGGCCATGCTTCAGCTCGCGGCGAAAGACCGCAAGGCCGCGAAAGAGTCTCTGGTCCGCGCTGTCGACCTGTGGAGCCGGGCGCCCTCCGCGGACGGCGTTCAGGAGCTCACCGCCGTCGATTCCCTGGCCGCCATGGAACGCGACGATGCCGAATACCCGGAAGCGGAGGCGTTGCTGGTGCGGGCGCTTCGTGCGCGCGAGGCGGCGTACGGCCCCGACGCCTCAGAGCTGATTGCAACCGTGGACTCTCTCGCCTACGTGCTGTTCGGCCAGAAGAAGTACGCCGAAGCCGAGCCACTCTACAAGCGCCTGCTGTCGCTTTGGGAGAACAGCGCCGGCCCGGAGCATCCCATGGTGGCGCTGACGCTGGATAAAATGGCCGAGTTTTACGCGGCGCAACAGCGCTACCCCGAGGCCGAACCACTCGTGGAGCGCTCGCTCGCGATGCGCACCAACCTGCTGATGGCAAGCTTCAACCAGACCGGGCGCATCGAATTGATGCAGGCCAAGCTGGCCGAATCGCGGGAGTTGTACACACGCGCCATCCGCATCGGGGACGATTGCAAGGTGGCGGATGAAGTGATGGACCCGCTGCTACGCATCCAGGCGCGCCTGCTGCGCCAGATGAACCGGACCGAAGAGGCCGATGCCATCGACGCAAGGGTGCAGGCCGCCCTGCTGCGCAAGGCCGATCGCGAAGGAAGGCTTCCGTCGCCGGTGAAATTGAAGTAAATGCTATGATGTTTCAGGCGCGTTTCAGGGCGCCGCCGTGTCCGCGGAAAGGACTGCGTCCCCCTGAAATCGTCGTCCCCTGGATCGTGTTTCGATGAACTCTTTTCTGCCCGAGCGAGCGGACACCGGGCGCAACGGAAAGGAGCTCATGTGAAGCAGAAACTGCCCACCCGCCGGATGCGGGAGCATCCGGATCTCGAACAACTGAAGCGGCAGGCGAAGGAACTGCTGCGCGGCTTTGCGGCCGGCGAAGCGGCTGCCGTCGCGGAGGTCCATGCACATTACCGCGCGGCGGACACAAAGGGCTTCGCCCTGCACGACGCGCAGCTCGTGATCGCCAGGAGCTACGGCTTCGACAGTTGGCCGAAACTCAAAGCGTACGTGGACGGAGTGACGGTCAGGCGGCTGGCCGATGCGATACTCGCGGGGGATCTGGCCCGGGTGGAGGCGATGCTCCGAGCACGGCCGGAAATTGCCGGCCTGACGATGTCGTATGGCGACGAACACCGGCCCATCCACTATGCGGTGATGAAACGCTCGCCGGAGATGGTGCGGCTGCTCATGCGGCACGGCGCCGGTGCGCGGCACGGCATTCATCCGCACCGCGACGCGACGGCGGCTTGGACGATCGCGAAAGAGCGGGGATACGAGGAAATCGTAGCCATCATCGAGGAAGAGGAGCAACAGCGCCAGAGTGGCGAGGCAACCGCGGGTGAGCCCCCAGCGGAAGCGGCCGGCGACGAAGCTGCCCGGGCGGCGGTAGCGGCGGGCGACATCGGCTGGCTGCGCGCGCGGCACGCGGAAGGGACCCTGGTGAACCCGATCCGGTGGGACGGCGGCGGGTTGCTGACGGTCGCGGTGCGGCACAACCGGCCGGAGATTCTCCAACTGCTGCTGGACTACGGCTTCGACCCGGACGAACGTGTCTCGTCGGGCGAAGGCGACTGGGTGGCGTACTCGCAAGGATATCCGCTGTGGTCCTGCGCGGCGCTCGGCCGCCGCGAGATGGCTGAAATCCTCCTCGAACGGGGCGCGAATCCGAATGTGCACGTGGATTCGAGCGGCTCGGCGGTATACGGCGCGTATAGCCACAAGCAATGGGGGATGGTCGAATTGCTGTGCCGCCACGGCGGTGTGGTGAGCGCGGATACGGCCGCGATCTACCGGCAGACCGATCTGGCGCGGCAGATGCTGGCGGACGACAGCCGCGGGGCGCTGGCGGAGGAACTGCTGCGCTTTGGAGCAAGCGGCGGCGATCCGGAGATCGTGCGCATGGCGCTCGACCGGATCGAGTGGCCGCGAGAAGACCCGCGTTGGTTCCGGTGCCTGACCGAGCCGCTCAGTTTCTGGCACCACATTCCGTGGCTGTACGCGGGCAATCGCGAGTTCGACCGGTCAACCTACCTGGTGTGCTTCCGCCTCATTCTGGAGCGGTGCGACCCGAACCTGACCGGAGGCTTCGCGCGGACCGCGCTGCACGAAGTCGCCGCGATGGGCGAGCATGTCGCAGAAGGCGAAGCGGAGGCGTTCGCGAGGGCACTCCTGGACGCCGGAGCGAGGATGGACGTGCGCGACGACATTCTGAAGAGCACACCTCTCGGCTGGGCCTGCCGGTGGGGCCGTGCGAGTGTAGTCAGGGCGATGTTGGAGCGGGGCGCGATTCCCGTGGAAGCGGACGCCGAGCCGTGGGCTCAGCCCCGGGCATGGGCCGCGAAAATGGGACACTCCGGCATTGTGGAGATGCTCGGCGAGCCCGGAGGCGCGAAATGACGAAGCCTGCCGGTACGCAGGAATTCGGGATCAAGTCCCTGCTCCGTTCGAGCAGCGAGTGCGGAGGAGACGGCCTCAGGCCCCTGCGGCCCGGACGCCGAAGCCCACGCGTCGAAGGAGTTGCTGAAATCGCGGGTCGGCTCGGAGGCTGTCCAGCCGGGGTTCCGTGTTGAGCCACACCAGCCATACATCATTCTGGGCGTAGCTTCGCTCCAGGTGGGCGATGGCGGCGTCAATGTCGCCAAGACCGGTACAGAGAATCGAATGCCAGAACGGGGCCACGTACCCGGACGAGGCGAGCCGGTTCAATTGATCGAGCATGCGGAGCGCTTCCTCCCTGTGGCCGGCGACGCCGAATAGCCGCCCGAGGCTGGCCACTCCGGACGGATGGCTGTGAGAGCCCGCGAGAGACCGTTCGAGCGCGGCGCGCGCCTCTGCGAATCTCCCCTTCTGCTCGCAGGCGAGCCCGAGGATGTATTGCGCAGACGGAAACTCCGGATCGAGGTGGGTGACGCGCAACGCTTGTTGGATGGCATGGTCGTACTCTCTGGCGATGAAGAAGTTCCACGCCATCTCCATGCTGACCACGACAGACAGCGGGTCCAGGTCTTGCGCGTGCCGGATTTGGAGCACGGACTCCGCGAATCGTCCCATTGCAGCAAGTAGCGCCGCATACCCGCGATAGGCATGGACATAGTTCGGGTTCAACTGGAGGGCCTGTTGATAACGACGTTCCGCGGCAAGCCAGTCGTGGTCATACACCTTCAGGACGCTGGCGAGGGATGCGTATGCTTCGGCGAGATCGCCGTCGATCTCGATTGCCCTCATGGCACACTCCTTGGCTTTCGGCATCGCCTCGGCGGGCGGCAACAGGTCGAAAAAGCCCAGGAGGCAGTAGGAATCTGACAGTCCGGCGTGAGCCAACGCAAAACCCGGATCCTTCTCGAGAGCGTGCTGGAAGTAATCAACGCTCGTCTGTAACCCGCTGGCCGACATCCTGTTCCAGTGATACCTGCCCTTAAGGTAATCCTGGTACGCTTCCGTGCTCTCGGTCCGCCGGCGCGCGGGAACGGCAGGGTTCGCTTTCCCGGCCAACTCGGAACGGAGCTTCTCAAAGATTTTGGCCGAGAGTTCCGCCTCGATCAGCAGAACGTCTGACGGTTTCCGACTGAACTGCTCACCCCAGATTAGCCATCCACTCTGCACTTCCACCAGTTCGGTTCCGATCATCAGTTCATCGCCGCGCTGAGAGACTCTCCCCAGAAGAACAGCGCCAACGTTCAGCTTCCGCCCGAGCGCCCGGCAATCCACAGGCTTGCGCCGGTAGCGGAAAACCGTGCTTCGGGCCAGTACCCGAAGAGCAGGAAGTCGCGAAATCGCATTGATGATGGCCTCGGTGAGCCCGTCGACCAGATAGTCGGCATCCGGATCGGCCGTCGCGTTCTCGAAGGGCAACACCGCAATGGAGTCGACTGCGTGGACCGGCCGCATCGTTGGCAGGGCTGACTCGCCCGGAGCGGTGGCGGGAGCGATGAAGCGGTAACCGCGACGCGCCATGGTTTCGACGAAGAGCGGTTTCTCCGGCGAGTCACCCAACGCGCGCCGTAGCCGTTTCATGGCTGCATTGAGGCATTGGTCGAAGTTGACGTGCGTATCGGCGGGCCAGAGCGCCTGCCGGAGCTCTTCACGGGCCACCAATTCCCCGGGACGCCGCAGCAGAAAAGCCAGGATCTGGGACGGTTGGCCCGATAGTCGCACCCGCCGGCCCTGCTTAAGGAGCTCTCCCGATTTGAGGTGAAACTCGAAAACGCCAAATCGAACCACGGCGCCCAGAAGCGTTGAGGGGACCATCCGGCACATCCCGACAGGAAAATCCGTACGCCCGACCCACGGCCAGTAAGCTGTGGATTTCCCTTCGTCTGCTTGAGGGAGTATATCACAGCGCCGGGAGGCGGTCATAAATCCGCGCAAGTCGCTGATTTAGAAGTGCTTCTGTTGTCACGCACGTTTGCCGCAAATGTCACTCCGTTGGCATTGAAGTACTTCTCGGCCCGGGCGAAACTGCTGGAGTGGGCGAGGGACTTGGCCCACGTAACAAGGAGTTGGATTCGATGACGAGTATGCTTACGGTTGGCGAGCCGGCGCCCACTCACACGGGCGTGGACCTGCGAAAAGAAGCCGCCCTGGGGTCTTTCGCCATGTCAGTCGTTCACGACTTGCGCAACCCGCTCGCTGCAATTCACTGCGGGGCAGAAATGCTGAACAGTTCGCAATTATCCGAAAAGCAGGTCCGGCGTCTCGCGCGCAATGTGTATAACGCCTCGGTTCGGATACAGGAACTGCTCCAGGATTATTTCGAGCTATGCCGGACGAGGGACAGTCAACCGCAGCCGTCCGATCTTTGCAGCCTGGTTGCCGACGCCGTAAAGAAGATCGCGGCTGTGGCCGAAGCGCAGTCGGTGGTAGTGGAACAGGATGTTCCCGCGAATCTGGTCGTCATCATGGACCGCCGTCGGATCGGCTCCGTGCTAGCCAGTCTGTTGGCGAACGCCCTGGAGGCCATGCCGGCGGGCGGATCGATTCACATCTCTACAGTTGCCGCGGAGAGTTCGGCGGTGATCAGGGTCCTCGACACCGGACCTGGAGTTGCGCCGGAAATTCGCGACCGCCTGTTCCAACCATTCGTCACCGCTCGCAAACCGAACGGCTGGGGCCTGGGGCTTACCCAGGCCCGCCAAGCCGTCATCGAGCACGGAGGTGAGATGTGGCTGGAATCCCGGCCCGGCAGGGGAGCCTGTTTTGGGTTCAGCCTGCCGTTGACGGGGAGTTGTCGGCTGCAAGTAGAAGAGTTGGGCGGAGCCAAACGCTGCGCCTGACAAACATCAACGTTCAAAACTCGAAATCACACAGAGGACTGGAGAACCACAAAACAAATGAGCCATAACTTCGATCGGCAAATCAGCAGGAATGCGCAAGTGCGCAGGCTGTCCATAGCCGCTTTCGCGCTCGGATGCGCGCTCGGTGCGGCCACTCAAGCGCGGGCGCAGAACATCGGGTCGCCAAGCACTCCCGCCATCATCACGCCGCCGGTGGGAAACACCGCGTTCTTGGTGGGACATGCGCGGGGGACGCAAGGCTATGTTTGCCTGCCCACGAGCCCCGGCGCTTCTACCGCTTCCTGGACTGTTAAGGGCGCCCGCCCCGAGGCTACCCTTTTTCAGAGCTTCTTCGGGAAGAACTTCCAAATCATCACCCATTTCCTCAGCCCGGATACAAACCCCAACGATGCTGCCCCTAACCCGCTACCCTTCGGCAGCGCGACGTGGCAGAGTTCTTTCGATAGCAGCAAAGTGTGGGCACAGGTCCCGCTTTCGAATTCGACCAACCCCCCTTCCCCCGCTTCGATTCCCGCCGGCTCCGACCCGAGCTGCCCGAATACCGGCGCCATTGCCTGCCTCTTACTGCAGTCAATCGGTTCGCAAGAGGGGCCGACGGGCGGCACGGCCCTGAGCAAAACCACCTTCGTCCAGCGCTTGAATACCAAAGGGGGATCCGCCCCCGGGGACGGTTGTGCCGTCTCCAGCGATGTGGGCAACCAGACGCTCGTGCCTTACACGGCCGACTACTACTTCTTCCGCAAGGATAAATAGCCGCTTCATCGCCCGCTGCGGAGATTTGATTGTGCACGCTGAGGGCGCCATTGTCGGCGCTCTTCGCGTGTTCGCGCCGGGGCGCTCAAGGCTAATCCGGCCGTTCGGGAGAATCCACATGAGCGCATTGTCGTTCCGCTGATTGCAGCTCCCGTGGCACCGGGACCGACAAAGGGAATCCTCGGGCGTTATTCGCCCGGACGCCCTATTGTTTAGACGTTGGCGCCCCCACGTTCGCTCGTCGTTGCGCGTCAAATGAAGTGAAATCATGCATCGAACAATCGTAGTGATGTTATCCTCTCTCGCAGCAGTCAGCGCGTTTGGCCAGGCGGTCATTACTGACGTTGCCTCTGACACCAGGTCGCCCGCGATCAAGATTGCACCGGGGCAGGTGGTTACGGTCCGCGTACGAGGGTTGACAAAGAGATTTGAGTCAACACAGGTTGCCACGTCCGTCCCCCTCCCCCTAAACTTCGGTGATGTTTCTGTGACGCTGCGCCAGAATAACGACGTGACAGGCGTCCCGCTGCCGCTCATCCGCGGGGACTTCGCCGACGCTTGTGCGTGGACGGTTGTGGCTCCGGACCCGATGCTGCAACCGCGGTGCGACGATCCCGATGCGGGAGCGTTCGTATTTCAGGTTCAAATGCCATACAAACTTGTTGTCAACGGACCGGGGCCGCTCGATGAAGTGCGACAGATCGTGTCAGACGCCGTCCTCTCCATCCAGGAGAACGGGCGTGCGGGCCGCGATTTGCGCGTGGTCCCAGTGCTTGATCAAGTGCACATCCTGCGGACATGCTTTGGGGCCGATCAACTGTATGGTGAAGAGCGATGCAGTCCCGACATTTACCACGGCAACGGGCAACCTGTGAGCGCGTCGAACCCGGCAAGAAGCGGTGAAACTCTAGTCGGCTATGGATATGGACTTGGCAGACCGGAGGCGCTGATCGATGCCGGCACGGCTACACCCCAACCTGGACTTCGCTTGGAGACTCCAGTATCGGTGCAGTTCACGGGCCTCGCCACAAGTGAGGACATGGCCGTTTACTCGGGGCTGGTCCCCGGTCAGGTGGGCCTGTATCAGGTAAATTTTCGCGTTCCGCCTTTGCCGAATGGCCTTCCCATTTGTGGTCCGGGCCGGCCTTCCAATCTGACTATCGTGGTTCGGGGCGCTGTGTCTTCAGACACGGTGGGCTTCTGCGGCCAGCCATGAAAAAGGTGGCGGCGCCCAGCCCTCTCAGCTTCCGTATCGGCTACTAGGAAGCGATCCACATTTGCCGTGTCGTCGTCCCGCCAATTGATCTTGGGACGGTTCACTGATCAGCATCGGGCGTTAGACGTCAAAATGAATGGTGGATCGCGCGCTTGAGCTGGTTCGTTCCTCTGCCTCCTGTGCGAACGCGCAGGCGTCAGACTTTCGGACTGGTGAGCGGTGTGACCTGAATCTGCTTTGCAAGCTGATAGGCAGTCGGGAGATCGGCGTCGCTGTAGACGAGGATGCGCCCCACTATGAGCACCGAGTTGTTCGGCGAGGATATCAGCTTCATTCCCTCCGGGACGCTTTTCCGATGCGGACCGACGATCAGGTAATCGCCGGCTTGGGTGCCCGTTGTGCGCCTGCCGACGTAAGCAAAGTTAGTGTTGTTCGAAGGATCGGTGAACTGCACGCTGTAGTAGCGACCGGCCATGTCCGGCAGGTGCAGAACTTGTGGTCCTTTGGCGAGGTCTAACCAGCCGATCGTTATGAGCGTGTCGCGGTTCACGCCGGTCGTCCCCAGTTTCGAAGCCGAGGCGGGCGGGTGGATGGGATCCGCGAATAGCGCTTGGGGCTCCGTGTAGAGCGTATTGACCGGGATGGGGCCGTCGCCGAACCCTTTGACGAGGATTGCCCGCTTGAACACACGAAGGATAAAGCTCGGCCACAAATAGATAAAAGCAAGCCATGTCATAACGCAGACCCCGCCGAATATGAGGAGGTGTTCAAGTGTCATGGTATTTTCGCCTCGACGACCGGAGGCACCCTATACTGGCCGTTGAGAATGGCCTCGCCGGGTTCGTATACGCGCAGCCAGAGTATGAAGTTGCCCGAGGGCGCGGGTAGCCAGTTAGATTCGCGCCCTGTCGGAGCGGCATTCTGGATGTAGATGTCGATTGAACCGTCGGCGTTCGGCTGGAGACCGGAGCGATCGCTCACACTGTACCGTTTGATCGGATTCGGCACGAAACGATTCCGGGACGTACCCATCGTGAGGGACCAGAACGCGTGGTTGGGTGGAAGCTGGCCCGCCGGGAAATGCATGACGTAGTCGTGCCGGCCAGAGAGCACCCGCCCCGCGCCGTCCGCATTCGTCCACCAGTACATCGCCTCTTCGGGCACGTTGACCGGACCGGGAAACAGTTGGGCGTGCGCGGCCCGCAGAAACATGCCATTGCCAGGTTTGCCGAGGCCGAACATGGTGATCCAGCCGTTTACCTTCACGGCCTTGATCCTCGCATACGCCTGGGCCGTGACAAACGCCAGTCCGAAGCCGATGAGGAAACCCTGTATGACGTCGTTACGCACCGTTCTCACATGAGTAGAGAAGAAGAGGTGGATGAAGAAGTAGACGCAGAGCGCTCCGATAAATGTCGCGAAATACGAGAGTCTCCTGCTCATAGCCCCTCTATCTGGTCCGGCTTTCTTGGATGTGATCGATCGACGCCATCGAAGGCCCTTAGCGTAAGCGTCTGCAAGCTGAGCCGCATACTCAATAACAACGATCCCATGGGCACGCCGAAGGCGCTCCTAAAAGCCGCGCAGATGTACGAGGCTCGTCCAACAACAATGCCTGTTCCCGAATCTGACCGGATTTGCTGAACGTTCTTATCCGAACCGATCCACCGGAGCGAGTTGTCCCCGTTCCGGTGATTGGCAGGTGTCCGGCCCCACCCGCGATTCCCGCCGCGCGATTGGCCCTTGTCCGCCGCCGCCGGCCGACGCCCCGTCCACGATCGTATCTCTGGCCGATCAGTTTGCGATGCCGAGCGAGGAAAGTCCCCCCCGTGTCATGATGGCGCCTTCACCTTGTGAAGTAATCACATCACTTCGACCACGGCGGCACGACCCCATTCACCCGTGCATACGCGATCATCTGCCCCAAGTGCTCATTCGCATGGGCCAGCGCTCGCAGCAGCACCCCTTCGCACGTCGCGTCGTGGCCCAGGAACTTTACCATTTTCTGCTGATCGATCTTCGGATAATTCTCCTGCACCGCTTCGAACGACGCCTTGAGCCATCGCACCACGTCCGCCTTCGCGGTCACACTCTTCTCCGGATTCTTCGGAAGATCCTCGCCGGCCTTCACACCCATCGATCGCAGAAAAAAGTAATTCCCCGACGCCGCATGCATCAGAACCTCGCTCACGCTGCGCACGCCCGGCCCCGGACGCCATCCGTACTTCTCCGCCGGTATCGCCTCGGCCAGCGTGATCATCTGCCGCCCGGCCATCTTGAATTCCGGCGCCCATCCGGCGCCCGCATCCGTGGTCGAATCCTGGGCGGCCGCCAGCCCCGCAATCGCGCCCATTATCAGTAATAACTTCGTCATCCGCATCTGCACGCGATCTTATCATCTTGGAGAATCCCGCCGGGGAACTACCGATGCAATGGGAATTCGGGCGGCAAAGCTGCCTGCAGATGGATTTGCTCTCCGGTAATGGGGTGGTGAAATCTCAGAAACTGGGCGTGCAGGAAATATCCTCCATCGCCGGGGAGGCCGGCGAGATCATCGAGAGGCTGGCCGCCGAAGCCGTACACAGGATCGCCGAACAGGGGATGGCCGATGGATGCCAGATGGATTCGGATTTGGTGAGGGCGGCCCGAATAGAGGCTCACCTCAAACGTTGTCGTGTTGTTGCCGCGTGAGATCACCTTTGCAAATGACTTTGACGGTTTGCCGGTTGGGCTGGCGGCCCACACGGAACCGATGCGCGGGTGTGGTACGAGGCCGATGGGCGTGAGAATCTCGTAGATGTCGTGCCGCGCAATGTCTTGAGCCAGCGCCCGGTAGAGCTTTTGAATCCTCGGCGTATTCCAGTTTGCCGATAGATTCGAAGCCGCCCGCGAGGTTTTGGCAAAGAGAACGATGCCGCTGGTGGCTCGGCCCAACCGGTGGACAGGGTTTGCGCCGGGGATTTGCTTTTGCACCAGGCGGAGCAGGGTATTCTCCACGAAGCCGCCGCCGGGGATGGTGGGCAGCCCGCTGGGTTTGTTGACGGCCAACAAATGCGCGTCTTCAAACAGGACTTCGAAGTGCTGAGGGGAGTCTGGTTCCCTCCAGGGTGGACGGTTCCAGACGAGGATTTGGCCTGAAACGATCGATTCGCTTCCGGTGGCGGGGATACCGTCGAGGGTGACTTCGCCGTTGTTCAGGTTTTGTTGCCAGGCTTCCAGTGTTGAGTGGGTATAAAGGCTTGCCAGGTGGGAGAGCAGGGTTTGTCCATGGCATTGTCTGCTGATGACTGTGGTGTAGGCATAGCCCCGGTTGAGCACGTAGTTCGAGTGTAAGCTATGACACTTGCCGCGTGGCGCCCGCGACGATCAGCAGATCCACCGGCCCCTTGCGCGATTCGAGCTTGAGACCGAGCTGCTGCTGAAGGGCCGTGAAGATGGTGGGACCGGAGTCGTTCGGTTCGCGGGGAGCTTCCGGGCATCTTCCCTGGTGGCGCCGTCGGGGACTTTGACGATGACGTCGAAGCGCTGGCTCTCCATCCAGGAGGGGCCGGAGACGCCAGCCGGGCCCGGTTTGTGACAGCCTGGCTGGTTTGGTCAGCGCGTACGCCTCAGAAAATCTTCATCCACATGTAGGCCTTGGGATTGGAGTGGAAGTCCCGGGCCGACTGGCGGATCTCCCTGGCCAGGCCGTTGAGGTTGTCATAGAGGGAGGAGTTCATCAGCAGCGGGCTGGTGTTGAATTCATCCACCGAGCGGATCAGAGAGGCAATGCTGCGGCTGAGATTCTCGTAGGCGCGGTCGGACTGCATGAACCCGGCCGACCGGATTCCCTCGATCGTCTTCCGCAGATCCTGCGCGACGGTGCGGAAATGATCGTACTGAGCGGTGTCGCGGAGAAGCTGGCCCGCAGGTCCCTGCCCAGCCTGGATCGCCGCCAGGCTGTGGTCGAGGGCGACCAGCGGATCGAGGATCCGCCGGTACAGCCGGTCGGTGTAAAGCGGCTTGCCCACCGTGCCGCTCACTGCGGCGTTTCCCCGGAAGGCTTTCTCGATCTCCCCGAGCCTCTTTCGCAGGTCGTCATAAAACTGGGTCCCGATCACGAATTGGCCGACGCGGCTCTTGCCCTGCTCGATATCCGTCAAGGTGGCGTCCACCGAACTCAAAGCCTTCCGAAACTGCTGCAGATCCAGGGTTTTGAGCAGTTCCGGCTGGGCCTCGTAAGCCAGTTCGCTTCCAGGCTGGAGGCGTAACGCGCTGCTTCCGCTCGAGATGTCGACGAACATGTCGCCGACCAGCGAATCGGCACTGAGCTGGGCATTGGAATCGGCCGAAATTTTCTGCAGGGCGGCCCGGCCGATGGAGAGGGTGACCCGAATGACGCGTTGAGGCTGGTTCGAACCGGAGAGTTCGATTCGCTCGACTTTGCCGACGTCGACGCCGTCGGCGCGCACCGGCGAGCCCACCGCAAGGCCGGAGGCGTCGGGCACGTAATAGTAGATCTTGGCCTTCTGTGTGAAGAAGCTGCCGCCCGTGAGCAGGGAAACCAGGACCGAAAGGATAGCCAGCGCGACCACGATGACGGTGGCGGAGCGAACCTTGGCCCACTGAACGCGCTGAGCGGACGGCATTCATTCGGATTGTACCGCGACCTCAAGGGGGGTAACGCGGGTTACAATAGAGGCGTCTATCAGACGAAAGAGGGAACCGATGGATACGCTCGGCTGGCCGGAACTATTGGTGATCGGCTTAGTCTTTGTGCTCTTGTTCGGCACCAAGAAAATACCGGAATTGGCGAAAGGCCTCGGAGAAGGTATTCGCAATTTCAAGACGTCGCTTAAAGGCGAGGTACAGGAAGTACAGGACGTAAAGAACGAAGTCGAGAAAATCTGACCTGTTGACGACGCTGCCTTGAAAATTCGCGCCCGCAAGTTCGATGGCCGCTGCGCCAGGCACAAACGCTACAGCCCCGCTATCGACGGACGCGGAGGCATCATTGGGGGCTGCCTGCGCTGCAGTCTTTTGTGTGATATCTGGGAAGCCTCCCTCAAGCTCAATCAGCTCATCCGCAGATTCGACCCCAAGCACGACGATCTGGAGCGGCCACCCGTGAAAGAACCGCTGCACGACCCCCGGCAGTTGAGTTTGATCGGGGATTGACCCGTTCAGCCGACCAGAGCGCGCACCACAATCCAGGATTTTTTCAGCGGCGAGAGCCGGACGCGCCGCGTAAAAACGTCGTAATTCGCCCCCACGATCCGGTCGAGCAGCGAAGAATAGATCGAGATCAGGGCCCAAAGGGAAGGGCGGCTGCGGGGATGGATCAGGTCGAGCAGCGGCAGCGATTCGTTGTAGTACTGGCGGGCGCGGCCCGCTTCGAACTGCATCAGACTGAGGAACCGGTCGCTGCGGCGCCCTTCCCGCAGTTCCTCGGCACTCACGCTAAAGCGCCGCAGGTCCTCGGCGGGCAGGTAGATCCGGCCGCGGCCGGCGTCCTCCTGAATGTCGCGCAGGATATTGGTGAGCTGAAACGCCACGCCGCACTTCTCGGCCAGCGGCAGCGCGCTGCGCGTGTCGAATCCGAAAATGTGAATGATGGTCAGGCCGACCACCGAAGCAACCTGGTAGCAGTAGCGATACAACTCGTCGAATGTCTCCATGCGGCGGGGCTCCAGGTCGGAGGCTACGCCCGCGATCATCTCCCGGAAGTACTGGTGCGGGATACCGAAGCGGCGCACGGTGTGATGAAAAGCGGGCCACATGGGGTGATCGCTGAACCGGCCGCCGAGCGCCGCCTCCATTTCCGCGCTCCAGCGGTCGATGGCGGCGCGGGAGGCGCCCGGCTCGTCGCTCAGGTCGTCGCAGTAGCGCATGAAGGCATAAATGGCGCACATGGCCTTGCGCTGCTGTGCGGAGAGCAGCAGGAAGGAGTAGTAGAAATTGCGGGCGCGCGCGCGGGCGATGCGCCGGCAATAGGCGTAGGATTGTTCGACCGAGATCATTACGCCGCCCGCGAGAAGGCCACGCGCGCCAGCGAAGCGAGCAGCAGGCCGGCACGCTCGGCTTTGGAGATGGCCGGACGGGCGGCCAGCACGTTGTAGCCCTGGCGCTCGATCTTTTCGAGAACGCGCATGCCGCCGCGGCTGAAAAGGTCGATGTCGAAGGCCAGGCGGCGGTCCAGCATGCGCGGCAGGGGCAACCCCTCGAGGAACAGTTCCCGCGCCTTCGCGACGATCTCCCGCATGACCTCGACGAAACCGGGTGTAAAGCGGTGCGCGAAGAGCTCCTCGACCGTGTAGCCGTGCCGCTCCATAATCTCCAGGGGAATGTAGATGCGGTCTTTGAGCAGGTCCACCGTGACGTCCTGCCAGAAATTGGCAAGCTGCAGCGCGGTGCAGGTGGCGTCGGAGAGGCTCTGGCGGGCGGCGTCGGAGTATCCGCAAAGATACAGCACCAGGCGTCCCACCGGGTTGGCGGAGCAGCGGCAGTAGCCGAACAGCTCATCCCAGTTGCGGTAACGGCCCACCCGCTGGTCCTGCACGAACGCCGCGATGAGGTCGGCGAACGGCTGGCGTGGAATTTCATATTTCCGCACCGTGGGGGCGAGCGCGACAAACACCGGGTGCGTGGCGCGGCCCTCGTACATGGCGTCGAGCTCACCGCTCCACCACTCCAGCAGGCGAAGGCTTTCGGCCTTGTCGCCGATCTCATCGCCGAGATCGTCGGCCCACCGGCAGTAGGAGTAGACGTTGTAGAAGTCCTGGTGGAGGCGCTTCGGCAGCAGGAAGCTCACCACGTGGAAATTTTCGTAGTGGTGGGTGGCGAGCCACCGGGTGTAGGCTTCGGCCTCCTCGAGGGAATGCGGCTTCCGGAGAGCTTCTGGGGAACGAACGAATTCGGCGGGGGCGAGAAGCATGTCGGGCAAAAGGGCCGGCGACCCGGCCCGGCTTTATGGAACGATGGCCGTTTTGAGGTGCCCGTTGTGGCTCATGAGGTGCCGCATCACTTCCAGCAGGTTGGCCAGCGGCTCCTCGCTGTTGACAAAGAAGCCGGCGGTAATGTGCCCGGCGCAGATCAGCTCGAGCGCCTTCTGAATGTAGGCCGGCGTATGGTGAAAGCTGGCCTTGCAGGTGATCTCGGAGTAGTGCAGCACGGAAGTATCCAGGCTGACCTTGCTGTCGTTCGGGCAGCCGCCGAAGAAGTTGACCGTGCCGCCGCGGCGGACCATGTTGGCGGCCCACTCCCAGGTGTCGGGCTTGCCGACGGCCTCAATCGCAATATCCACGCCGCGGCCGTGGGTGAGCTCGCGAATCGCCTTGACGGGGTCGGAGTCGTCGCCCCCCACGATCAGCTCGTCGGCGCCCAGAAGCGCGGCGCGCTCGAGCTGCGTCTGGCGGCGGCCGACGGCGATCACGCGGCAGCCGCGCAATTTGGCCAGCTTTACGAACATCAGGCCGATCGGCCCGAGACCGATAATCGCCAGGCTGTCCCCTTCGCGTGGAGCGGTCTCTTCAAAGCCGCGCACCACACAGGCGAGGGGCTCCACCAGGGCGGCATCGTGATAGCCGACGTGCGGCGGAATCAGGTAGGTATTGCGCTCGACGATGCGGGCGGGGATCCGGATGTATTCGGCGTAAGCCCCGTTATTGAACAGCAGGTCCTCACAGAGATTCTCGAGATTGCGGGAGCAGAAGAAGCAGGAGCCGCAAGGAGCGGAGTTCGCCGCAACCACGCGTTGTCCGACCGAAAACCCCGCGACACCCTCCCCGACCGCCACAATGTCGCCGGCCAGTTCGTGCCCGAACACGGCAGGGGGGACGATCATCCGGGCGTGGTATCCGCGACGGAACACCTTGACATCGGTCCCGCAGGTCAGCGCCACTTTCACTCGTACGAGGATGTCACCGCTATCGATTGTAGGAACGGCTACCGGCTCGACCTGCAAGTGTTCCTTGCCGTAAAGCACGGCAGCCATCATGTGGTTGTTCACTATGACCACCTCTGTGGCTGAACGATTATTTTCAACGATTTAGGTCCTGGATGCAATGCCAAATCAAAACCTGAACGGATTTTAACCAAGGGGAACCGGTGCGAAATCAGTTCTTCGACGGGCAACTCCCCTCCAAATACCAGGTGGGCGGACTCGGCCTGCAGGTCCACGGAGGCGCTGTAGCAGCCGAACAGGGTCCGTTCGCCGGCAACCAGGTCCGCGCCGGTGGTCTCGATGCGCTCGGCGGCGGAGGTCTGGGCGAACAGGAGAATCCGGGCGCCCGGCCGGGAGCAGGCGATGGCCTGTTCGACGATGCCGGGGGCGGAAGCCGCCACGATAACGAGATCGGCGCCCCGGCCGCCGGTCAGCTTCTTCGCCTCGGCGGGGACGTCCACGGCGCGGGGATTCCAGGTGAACCCGGCACCGCAGCGAGTGGAGATCTCGCGGCGCTCGGCAATGGTATCGGTGGCCGCTACCCGCGCTCCGGTGCGCCGCACCAGCATCGTGAACATCAGGCCGATCGGGCCCTGACCCATGACGACTACCAGTTCCTCGGGCTGCGGGTCGCACTGCACAACCGCCTTGAGGCAGGTATTCAACGGCTCCACCAGGGTGGCGCGTTCGTAAGATACTCCGTCGGGGATCTTTTCGACGCCTCGCTCGACGATCCAGGGCATCACTCGCACATACTGGGCGAAGCCGCCGCCGGCCGGCTCGAAGCCCGCGGTGATCCCGACTTTCTTGTAGACGGGACATTGCGCGTACAACTTGCGGCGGCAGTAGAAACACTCCAGGCAGGGGATGTGGTGGAACGCCAACACGCGGTCACCGGGGCGGAACCCCGAGACGCCTTCGCCGGCGGCGGCAACCACACCGGCGGTCTCGTGGCCGTAAACTCGCGGCGGAGTGAGCAGATTGTGCTCAATCTTCTTCAAATCGGTATGGCAGATGCCGCAGGCCTCCACGCGGATCAGAAGCTCGCCGGCCCGTATGGCAGGGGTAGGGATCTCCTCAACGGTAACCACACTCTCACCGCGGTAGACGGCGGCGTGCATCGTTTCGGGAATGGCGCTGAGACTAGAATCGGCAGTCGGCAATAAAATCTCCCAAACCCCGTGCCGCCCGGACGCAACGGCTACGCAGCCGCAGCAACTCCGGGAGCCGGACAGTTGGTTGACGCAATGCTCCCCGTAAAATAAGCATTGTAGCGAAGTGGCCGTCCGGGCGCAGGGCGCTATTGTAGTCATTCGCCAGAGTTTCGCCCGCCAGATCGGTAACGGCGCGAACACAATGAAAAGGAATGCCGAGCGATTCGGCACGTTCGACGATTCCGGCCGCCTCCATCTCGACGATGCAGCCGCCGGACCGGCGAAGCTCCCGCTTCTCGGCGGCAGTGCGGGCAACCCGGTCGATGGAGCAGACCACCCCCGAGCGGAAGGGCGCAGCAGCCGAAACCGGGGCGGCAGGCCAGGAACGGCCGGATACGAGAATTGCCGTACCCGCCACGATTTCAGCGACCGCCAGTTTCTCGTCGAGGGCGCCGCAGAAACCGGTGCTCACGATGGCGTCCGGCGGCCACTCGGCGGCCGCCACATCTACAGCCGCCGCGGCGCGCTTCCGGCCCACTCCGTTGGCGGCGAAGACGGCGTCGTAGGCGCCGATCCGGCCGGAGCGGGCCCAATCGACGCCCATGGGCACGGGGCGCACGTCGCGCGCGCGAGAGAGGATGCCGCGGAACTCCATCGGATCGGATGCCACCAACAGGATCCTCATTCAGGCGGCGGGGACGCGGACCGGACGGCCGCTCCCCTCGAACCATTGGACGGCGCGAGCCAGCGCGATGCGCGCGGGCCCGGGCTCGAAGCCGAGTTCGCGGCGCGCCTTTTCGTGCGTCACCCACATCTTCTTCCGTGCCATGCGGACGGCGTCCATCGGCACGCGCGGCGGCGTACCGGTAACTCCGGCCCATGCAGTACTGCAGGCTCCAGCGCACCACGCAACCGCGTAGGGCAATTTCATGCGCGGCGGCTTATGGCCGGTGATTCCGGCGAGTTCGACCAGGATCTGCTCCAGGGTGAGGTTTTCCGAGCCGAGAATATAGCGCTCCCCTGCCCGGCCCCGCTCGCAGGCCAGCACGTGGCCCTCGGCGGTGTCCCGCACATCCACCACGTTGAGGCCCGTGTCGATGAAAGCCGGCATGTCTCCGTTCAGAAAATCGAGGACGATCCTGCCGGTGGGAGTGGGCTTGACGTCATGGTCCCCGATCGGGGCGGTGGGATTGACGATGACCACCGGAAAGCCCCCGCGGGCGTATTCGAGGGCCACTTGCTCGGCCAGAAACTTCGAACGCTTGTAGTCGCCGGCCATATCCGAGAGAGCGACCGGCGTGGTCTCGTCGCCGACTCCGTCGTGGGGAATGCCGATGCAGCCGACCGTGCTGGTGTAGACCACGCGCTCGATGCCGGCGCGGCGCGCGGCCTCCAGCAGATTGCGGGTGCCATCCACGTTGGAGCGGTAGAGTTCGCCAGGGTCCTTGGCCCAGAGACGGTAATCGGCCGCGACGTGAAATAGCAGGCCGCACCCGGAGACGGCGCGTTCGAGCGAGGCGGGGTCGCGCAGGTCGCCCGTGGCCCGCTCCAAATCAAGCTCTTCCACGCGACTGCCGGGGCGGACCAGGGCGCGCACGGAGTAGCCGCGCTCCACCAGTACGCGGGCGACGTGCCATCCGAGAAAGCCGGAGGCGCCGGTGACGAGAGCGGGTTTCATGCGCGCACCGCGGCCCATACACCCGACGGCACGGTGCAGCCGAGAGCTAGCGCAGGGTCCATGCCAGCATCTTCAGGTTGTCGGCCAGGCCGACATTGATGCCCAGGGCGGCGGAGGGCTCGAAACCGCAATGCACCATGCAATGCTCGCAGCGAGGGTCGTTGCCCTTGCCGTAGCTTTCCCAGGGCGTCTGCGTCATGAGGTCCTCAAACGTCTTGTAGTGCCCGTCGGTGATCAGGTAGCAGGGGCCCTTCCAGCCCTTGATGTTGTAGGTCGGGTTGCCCCAGGCGGTGCAGGGCATCTCGCGTTCGCCTTTGAGGAAATCGAGGTAGACCGGCGTCTGGCGGATCGGCATACTTCTTCGCCAGGCGTTCGATGTCCCGGAACTTCTCGTGGATGTCGTCGCGGGTCATGAAAATCTCGCGATCGTCCACGGCCGAATATCCGTAAGCCGGCGCGATCTGGTGGCCGTCCACGTTGAACTGCTTGAGGAACTCGAACAGCTCCTCGATCTCGCGCATATCGGTCTCTTTATAGACCGTGGTATTGGTGCAGACCTGGAAGCCCGCGGCCTTGGCAAGGCGGATTCCCTCGATGGCCGCCTGGAAGACGCCCTCCCTTTCCACGACGATGTCGTGGTTCTTCTCCATGCCGTCGAGGTGCACGTTGAAGTAGAAGCGCTGGTCGGGCTTGAATTCGTGGAGGCGCTTCTTGATGAACATGCCGTTGGTGCACAGGTAAATGTGGCGGTTGCGCTCGAGGATGCCGGCGGTCAGCTCGCCGATCTGCGGGTACATCATCGGCTCGCCGCCGCAGATGGAAACGATCGGCGCTCCGCACTCATCGACCGCGGCCAGACACTCTTCCAGCGGGACCCGCTCGGTGATGGTCGATTCGTATTCGCGGATGCGCCCGCAGCCGGTGCACGTGAGATTGCAGGCGTGCAGCGGCTCGAGCATCAGCACAATGGGAAACCGCTTGTTGATCATCGGATGAGGCTGCCGCTGGGTGCCGGTCTTGGCGGGCAGGATGCGGAACGGGTTGGCGGTATCGACTGCCGGCGCGGCGTTCTTCTGCCATTCCGGACGGGGCCGCATTTTGTTCTTGAAGATGTATCCGGCCAGGCCGGCGGTCATCGCGATGGGGAATTTCATAGGCTATCCATTCGAGTTCGCGCGAGCCTTCACGAACGAAGACAGCGCGAGGAGCGGGAAGTAGTCCTTGTACAAGTGGTAATTGAGGTAGAAGACCTTGGGAAAGCCGGTTCCGGTGGCGAGCTCTTCGGCCCAGCTTCCGTCGGAACGCTGGGTTTCGAGCAGGTAATCGATGCCATGATGCACGCTGAGACTGTTGGCGTCGCCCCCGGCGATCAGGCCGAGGATGGCCCAGGCCGTTTGCGAGGGCGTGCTCGGCCCCGCGGTGAAGATTCCGTTGTCGTAGCTGGCGCAGCTTTCGCCCCAGCCGCCGTCGGCATTCTGAATGGACCGCAGCCATTCTCCTCCGCGGAGCACGTGGGCCTCGCGGTCGCTTTCGCCCGCGGCGGCCAGGCCGCGCAGGGCGAAACAGGTGCCGTAAATGTAGGCCACGCCCCAGCGGCCGTACCAGCTTCCGTCGGGCTGCTGGTTGCGGATGAGCCAATCCACGCCGCGTCCGACGGCAACGTGGTTGCGATCGAGCCCCTGCGCCGCCAGCGCTTCGAGCACCCGGCCCGTGATATCGGGGCAGGTGGGATCGAGCATGGCGTTATGGTCGGCAAACGGGACGTTGCTGAGGAAATTCCAGTTGTTATCGGCGTCGAAGGCGGCCCATCCGCCGTCGCTCGACTGCATGGCGAGCAGCCATTCGAGCGCGCGCTTCCGGCACGCTTCCTGGGCGGCGGCATCGGATCCGCGCGCCTCGCTGAGTGCCAGCAGCGCCATGGCGGTATCGTCGATATCGGGGTAGAACTCGTTGCGGTATTCGAAGGCCCAGCCGGAAGGCTCGGTAGCGGGACGCTTTACGGACCAGTCGCCCTTGCGGCGGACCTCCCGCGCCAGCAGCCAGTCGGCCGCGCTCCGCAGCCCGGCGTGCCGCGGTTCGCTCTGCGCCAAGGCGTAGGCTCCGATGGCGGTGTCCCAGACGGGCGAAAAGCAGGGCTGGAAAAAGAACCGCGAGCCGTCGTCTACCATCAGCCGGTTGAACTGATCGAGGGCGTCCGGCGCGCAGGGGATCGTCTTTGGCGAAGCCGAGGACATCGAGCGCCATGACCGAATACATCATCGGCGGATAGATGGCGCCCAGGCCGTCGGAGTGTTGCAGCCGCTCGATCATCCAATCCCGGGCGCGGGCCACTGCCTTGCGCCGCAGGGCCTTCGATCCGCGGCGCTCCCACCATTTGAGCAGGCGGTCGATGGTCAGGAAAGCATTGTGCCAGGTGAGCCGGCCGCCATCTCTCCGGAACGCGGGACTCACGCCGGGCAGCCAAAGCTCTTCCAAGGTGAAGCCCGCGGGAACGGGCATGCGCGGATTGGCGGCGTGCACGATGGAGAGCGAGACCACGATGGCGCGCGTCCACGACGACATCTGGTACAGCAGCTTCCAGGGCAGCAGCACGACTTCCGGCGGG
This sequence comes from Bryobacterales bacterium, assembly GCA_963778675.1. Taxonomy (GTDB): domain Bacteria; phylum Acidobacteriota; class Terriglobia; order Bryobacterales; family Bryobacteraceae; genus CAWCDJ01. The sequence continues at coordinate 135,483 of CAVZVI010000008.1, read as the reverse complement.
ATGCTCGGGCAGTACCGGCGCGGATACAGATCGAAGAGGCTGAGGTTGACTTTGACGTAGCTGTTGGCCGCCTGAATGCCGCCCAGATCCAGGATCCGCGCGCGAAGGCGAGCCATGCGCGAATCCGCGGCGGGCAGGCCGGCGAGTTTCAATGCGACATACGCCTTAACCGAAGCGCTCACCTCGGAGGGGCCGTTGACGTAGATATTGAAACCGCCGTCGGAAAGCTGGCGATCGAGAATCGAACGCACCGCCTTTTCAATCAGGGGACGTGTCGCGGGCTGCCAGACGCCGTTGACGGGCGGATGGAGCCAGAGCTGAAACAGGATGAAATCGCTCTCGAGCGTGGTATCGGCAGTCAGTTCCGCGCACCAGTGGCCGTCGGAGGACTGCAGGCCGGCGAGGCAAGAGGCGGCGCGGCGCATCGCCTGTTCGGCTGTGGATTCCAGCGCGTTGCCGATCTGTACGGATGCGCTCATCGAATCGAAATCATCAGTTCCGACGGCAAGGAAAACCGCACGTCTTCATCGACCAGTTCGATCTCTTCCATTTCATGGTAGCCGAGACCCCGCAGGAATTCGATGAGTTCCAGCACCAGGTGCTCCGGAGCGGAGGCACCGGCGGTCACTGCGACGTTCTTCACACCGTCGAGCCATGAGCGGTCGACGTCGCTCCGGTCATTGACCAGGAAAGAACGGACGCCGAAGTTGTCGCCCACTTCCACCAGGCGTTTGGAGTTGGAGCTGTTCTGCGAGCCCACCACGAGCAGCAGGTCCACCACCCGCGAGACCGCTTTGACGGCCATCTGGCGGTTCTCCGTGGCATAGCAGATATCCTGCGCCGGCGGTCCCTGCACCAGCGGAAAGCGCTCCTTGAGGCGGGCGACGATGTCGCGCGTCTCGTCCAGGCTGAGGGTGGTCTGGGTGAGATACCGGACACGCGTGGGGTCCGGCACTTCCAGGCGGTCCACATCGTCGACGGTCTCGACCAGGTAGGTGCGGTCCGGCACTTCGCCGAGCGTTCCGATGACCTCGTCGTGATCCTTGTGGCCGATCAGCACGATGCTGAAGCCGTCGCGCGCGAAGCGCACCGCCTCCAGGTGGACCTTGGTGACCAGCGGGCAGGTGGCATCGATCACTTCCAGCCGCCTGTCCTTTGCCTGGCTCCGAACCGCGGGCGCCACGCCGTGCGCGCTGAAGATCGCGCGCGCGCCCTCCGGTACCTCGTCCAACTCCTCGACGAAGATGGCTCCGGCATGCCTCAATTCATCGACCACATGCATGTTGTGGACGATCTCCTTGCGGACGTAGACCGGAGGACCGTAGAGGTCGAGAGCAATCTTCACTACATCGATGGCCCTGACGACCCCGGCGCAGAAGCCCCGCGGCTTCAGCAGAAAAATCTTCTTGTCCGCGCCGGCGTTGGGTGCGAAAGGCTTAAGAGACATAGAGACGAATGTTTCAATTATAGCAGGCGATTTCACCCCATCCTACGGGAAAGGTAGTGAACGGTAAGCGTTTGCGCCCGAGGCCTGTGCCAGACTGTGAGGATGGTGGAGTGGTCGGATGTACGGATCGATGGCGAGCTCACGGTGCGGATCTCGGCCGCGCCGGCGGGAATCCGGTCGATCGAGTTCGCACCTGCCGGCGAACCAGGCGGGCAAAGGAACGATCGCAACCCGCTGATTGCGCAGGCGGCGCAGCAACTCGCGGCCTACTTCGCCGGTACGCGGCGCGTCTTCGACCTGCCGCTCGACATGCAGGGGACGCCCTTTCAGGTGCGCGTGTGGCAGTACCTGGGGACGATTCCGTACGGCCAGACCCGCAGCTACGCGCAGGTGGCCGAGGCGATCGGCGCGCCCTCCGCCGTGCGGGCCGTGGGCGCCGCCAATGGAGCCAATCCCATACCGATCGTGGTGCCCTGCCACCGCGTGATCGGCGCGAGCGGCAAGCTGACCGGGTATGGCGGCGGGCTGCCGCTCAAGCAGAGGCTGCTGGAGTTGGAAGGCTGCGTCTCGATGCGGCTGAGGTGACCGCCGGGACGGTCCCCTCCCTAAACGCTCGCCGGCGAGCCGGTGCGCGCCATTGACAATACTTTATCGTCGAACTCGAACGTCGAGGTGCGCGGCTTGTGGTTGCGCAGGTACCACTTGTAGGTCTCTTTCAGGCCCGTCTCGAAGGGCGTGAGCTTGATCTTCAGCATGCGCGTCACTTTTCCGATGTTCTCGGTGATGGGCGCCAGGTCGTAGTATTCCCCGAAGTAGAAGGGCTCTTCCATGACGTTGCCGCCGGCCTGGGCGATCACATCGCGCGGCACGCGCGCCAGCACGGGCTCGATATTCGCGACCCGGCCGAGCTTCTCCACCAGCTCCGCCTGCGTGACCGGCTTCGGGTCGCCGATATTGAACGATTCGCCGACGGCGCGCGGCTCTTCCATGGAACGGATCATGGCGTTCACCAGGTCGTGCACATAGGCGAACTGCATGAGGCGGTGTCCGTCGCCCGGGATGATGATCGGCCGGCCGGCCCGCAGCCGGTCCCAGAAGAACTGCTCGCGGTAGTAGTTGCTGCGCGGTCCGTATACGAACGGCGGGCGGAAGGTCACCACCGGCAGGCCGGTCTGCGCGTGCATCCGGAAGAGCATCCGCTCCGTGGTCGCCTTGTGGCGCACGTAGGGCATGGCGTGGTAGTCCGGCGCCAGCGGATCGCTCTCCTTGTGGTTCAACCCGTCGCCGTAAGCGGCCACGCTGGACATGAAGATGTAGCGCGTGATGCGATCGCCGCAGAGACGAATGGTGGCTTCGACCTGCTCGGCAGTGGTGCCGCGCTCAAAGTCATAAACGTTGTCAAAGACAACCTCGAAACGGCGCGTGCTCAACGCGTCGCGCAGGGACTCCGGATCGTTGCGATCGGCCAGAATGTTTTCGACCCGCCGGCCGAAATCGTGCTTCGGCTTGCGGTGCAGGATCGAAACTTCGTGGCCGCCCTTCACCAGCGCCTCCACCAAATGCCGGCCGATGAAGAGGGTCCCCCCGATAACCAGTACTTTCATATGCTCCTAGACAATAAGACGCGGCTGTCTCTGCGAACCGCCGCGCCCAAGAAAGAAAATACAACAGCTAATCGTAATATTCCAGGCCGAGGTGCGTAATCAGGTCCTCGCCCCGCATCCAGCGCAGCGTGTTTTTCAGCTTCATGAGCTGGATGAAGACATCGTGCTCGGGGTAAACTTCCGGTGCGTGCATGGGCGCTTTGAAGTAAAACGAGAGCCACTCCTGCACGCCGCGCATGCCGGCACGCTGGGCGAGGTCCATGAACAGAACCAGGTCGAGCACCAGCGGGGCGGCCAGGATGGAATCGCGGCACAGGAAGTTGATCTTAATCTGCATCGGATAGCCGAGCCATCCGAAGATGTCGATATTGTCCCAACCTTCTTTGGCGTCTCCCCGCGGTGGGTAATACTCGATCCGCACCTTGTGGTAGAACTCCTTGTACAGATCGGGATAGAGATCGCCCTGCAGGATGTGCTCGAGCGCCGACGACTTGCTGACTTCCTTGGAGCGGAAGGATCCCGGATCGTCCAGGACCTCGCCGTCGCGATTCCCCAAAATATTGGTGGAGAACCAGCCGTTGAGACCCAGCAGGCGCGACTTCAGCCCGGGGGCGATCAGCGTCTTCATGAAAGTCTGGCCGCTCTTATAATCCTTGCCGCTGATGGGAACGTTCCGGTTGCGCGCCAGTTCGAGCAGGGCAGGCATATCCGTCGTCAGGTGCGGGGCGCCGTTGGCATACGGGACCCCCATCTTGAGCGCGGCGTAAGCATAGATCTGGCTGGGCGAGATCTCCGGGTCGTTCTTCTGCAGCCCGCATTCGAAATCCTTGAGGCTGGCATGCACCGCGGCGGGCTGATGAAAGACCTCGGTCGAACCGCACCAGATCATCGCCATCCGGGCCACGCCGGTGCGCTCCTGGAAACCGCGGATATCGTCCATCACCATTTCGGCGTAATCCATTTTGGACCCGCCGGTCTTCACGTTCGGTCCGTTCAGGCGCTTGACGAAGGTCTGGTCGAAGACCGCCTTCATCGGCTTGATCGCCGACAGCGGCCCTTTCACTTGTTCGAGCAGACCCATCTCGAGCACACCGGCCTTCACGGCCGCTTCATACGCATTGTCTTCGAAGATGTCCCAGCAGCCGATTTCGAGGTCTTCCGGCCTGGCAAGCGGCACGAAATCGCGGATCGCAGGACTACGTCCTTCGGTGCGTTTCCCCAACCGGATCGTTCCCAACTGGGTCAGGGAGCCGATGGGTTTCCCCAACCCTCGCCGCATGGCTTCCAGCCCCGCGATGAAGGTCGTCGTGACGGCGCCCATACCGGGTACCAAGACGCCAAGTTTGCCATCGGCGGGCGCAATTTGGACGTTGTCTGGATTGGGCAAATAAAATCTCCTTTGGGGTCGAAATGCTATAATAGCAACTCCATGCGAGACCGTGCGACGGCCACAATTACTACCGTTGTCGTTGACGATGAGCAACTGGCGTGCGACGAGCTTTCCTACCTCCTCAGAGATTTCCCCGAAATTGAGGTAACCGCTACCGGTTCCAACGGTTTAGAGGCGGTCGACCTGATCCAGCGGATCGAGCCGGAACTGGTGTTTCTGGACGTACACATGCCGGGTCTGGACGGGATTGGCGTAGTCCGCCGGCTGCGGGAGCGGGACATCGAACTCCCGCATTTCATTTTCGTCACGGCGTACGACCAGTATGCGGTGGAAGCATTCCGCCTGGAAGCGATGGATTACCTGCTGAAGCCGGTGGATAAGGGCCGCCTGGCGGAGACCATCGAACGGGCGCGGCGCGCCATCCAGGAAAAGAAGGGCCCGGAGACGGCGGAAGCGCCCAAGGGACCGCCCGCGGCGCCCCGGAATAAGCTGCTGGTGCGCGCGAACAACCGTCACTTCATCGTGGACGCGGCCGACGTGATTTACGCCACCATCGATGACGGGTTGATCACGCTGGTGACCACGAACCTGGAAGGGCACTCCACCTACCGCACGATCGAAGACCTGCAGGCGAGCCTGGATCGCGACCTGTTCTGGCGGGTGCACCGCTCCTACCTGGTGAACATCAATCGCATTAAAGAAGTCGTGCCGTGGTTCAAATCGAGCTACCAACTGCGCATGGACGACAAAAAGCACAGCGAGATCCCGGTGAGCCGGGTGCAAACCCGGCGGCTGCGCGAACTGTTCAAACTCTGACCCGACGCCGGCGGCATCACGCTCGTCTCCAAAGCTGATACGCAACCAGCAGAACGACCATGACGATTAAGAAGATCGTCTCGAGGACGCGGATCCCGCCTTGCGGATTTCCCTGCGATCCGGATGCCTGCTTCAGCCAGCGCGCAGGAGCGTGGGCGCCTTGGAGTTGATTGGTTACCGGCGGGAACCACATCCGGACGGTGGAGGCCAGCAGAAGGCTCATTGCACATCCGTAGAACGTGACCCAGCGCGGTAGAGCCAGGTCCGGGCTGCTGGCCTGGAACGTTTCCTGGGACACCACCACGAAGAAGAGGCCCAGGACGGGACCTCGTGCCAGGCTCACCGCGGACCGCCGCCCGGGATTCGCAAAAGCATCGTCAAGGATCAAGCCGAGTATGGTCATAGCCGGCGGAATCGCCAGCCGCAGCAGTCCCCACTGCTCGCTCAGAAGGGTGCGATCTTTGAGCCAGGCCGCGCCCAGGAACGACGCGTACACGGCGAACGCCTGGATCACCAGGATCTGCGGGTCTGCGGTGCGGCGTATTCTACTGAGGATGACCAGCGGGACGGTACACAGTGCCTCCAGAATGTACTGGCGCGGGGAACGGTAGCGCTCGTGCAGGTCGCCGAGCACCTCCTCGCGGCAGGCGGGCGGGACGAAGACGGCGACGATCGCTTCGGCGATCCTCGATGGCCCGGAAGACATCAGCCGGCCTCTTTGCCCCAACGCTTTCCCCATTCTTTGGCCCACTCCTTGCCCCAAACCTCCGTGATCATGTCCCAGACACGCTTTGCGGTGACCGCCGATTCCTGCAAAGCGCGCTCGCCGAGGGCTTCCAGACGGTAGCAGCGTTTGGCGCGGCCGCCGCGCTCCGGAGTCGGATCCGACAGCCAGGACGCGACGAGGCCTTTGTCCTCCAACCGGTCGAGCGTGACGTAAATCGCGCCGAGGGAGACCGCCTTGGGCCTGGCCAGTTCCTGCACGCGGGAGTGAATCGTTACGCCGTAGGCATCCTCACGGAGGGCCAGGATTGCCGTAAGCACTAACTGCTCAAACTGGCCGAGCGAATCAGGTTTTGCCATTTGTCTAACACTGTATGGCAAATCGAACGACCGGTCAAGTGCAAAAGTTCCAATGCCACTTTCCGCTGGGGCTTGCCATAATGGATGAAGGGAGAATAAGAAGCGCCATATCGCAGCAAGACGTCGCCAGGGGTATAGCGCATGTATATTCAATCCGTCCGCCTGGACCTGGATGTTTGCGAGCCGGTGAACCGGCTGGCTCTGGATAGCCGGCGGACTGTAACAGAAGTGGTCAACGAGGTTCTCCGCGAGTACCTGAAGGATCACGAGGACCATCCGGAGGAGCAACCGGCCGCCGGCTGACGGGTTCCGGCTTGTCACCCGATTTGACAACGAACCCTCTATCCCGGTAGTCTGAATAGTTTGAAAGATAAAGAGTTGGAGACGTGTGTCAATGAGTACCGAGTTCCCCTCCAAGAACGGCATCACCCGCCAGTGGCACGTTATCGACGCGCAGGAAGTGGTTCTGGGCAAGCTCGCCAGCAAGGCGGCTATGCTGCTGATGGGCAAGAATAAACCCTCTTACACGCCGTTCCTGGATACCGGCGATCACGTGATCGTCATCAACGCGAGCAAAATCCGGCTGACGGGCCGGAAAGAAGAGAGCAAGGTCTATCGCCACTTCACGGGGTATCCGGGCGGGCTGGTGGAAACCAGCATCAAGCGGGTTCGCGAAACCCGGCCGACCCGGATCGTGGAAGAGGCCATTCGGGGCATGCTTCCGAAGACCAAGCTCGGCAAACAGATGTTCCGGAAGTTGAAGGTCTACGCGGGTGACCGGCATCCGCACGCGGCCCAGAAGCCGGCCGCGCTGGCCGTGAAATAGGCAGGAAGGTGCGAGTTTAGTGGCAGCGACGATAGTTCAATATTTGGGTACGGGCCGCCGCAAGAAGTCGGTGGCGCGAATTTTTCTTCGTCCCGGCAAGGGCGAGATCCAGGTCAACGGGCGCGCGTTCGAGAACTACTTCCCCACCGAGAGCGCGCGGGCAGTCGTGCGGCAGCCGCTGGCGGCCACCGAGACCATGGACAAGTTCGACCTGGTGATTCTCGCCGTGGGCGGCGGTGTCGCCGGGCAGGCGGGCGCGGCCCGTCTGGGCATTTCCCGGGCACTGGTGGAGTTCAACGCGGAGCTGCGGGGCCGGCTGAAGAAGCTCGGCTTCCTGACCCGCGATCCGCGTGCGCACGAGCGCAAGAAGTACGGCCAAAAAGGTGCGCGTAAGCGGTTCCAGTTCTCCAAGCGTTAAAGGGATCCCACAACCCGGGGCCGGGCTCTCCCGGCCCCGACGTGCGTTTAATAACCGGTCTTCCGTTACGCAGCCGCGGCGCAAATCTCGCTTTGGACCGCGCGGCGGCGGCGCAACCGGGATGGAAGACACAACCGAGAGGTATTTCCTCTCCGAAGAGTGAGGAGGTAGTTTGCCTGCAATATCCATGAAGGAATTGCTCGAAGCCGGCGTTCACTTCGGGCACCAGACCAAGCGCTGGAATCCGAAGATGAAAGAGTACATCTTCGGCGAACGTAACGGAATCTACATTATCGATCTTCAGAAGACCCTGAAGATGTTCAAAGACGCCGCCCGCTTCGTGGGCGAGATGGCCGCGCAGGGCAAGAACGTGCTCTTCGTGGGGACCAAGCGTCAGGCACAGGAGGCCATCGCTGAAGAGGCCACCCGTTGCCAGATGTTCTACGTGAACCAGCGCTGGTTGGGCGGCCTGCTCACGAACATGGCGACCGTACAGAAATCGATCAAGCGGCTGAAGGAACTGGAAGGCATGTCGTCGGTCGAGGGCGGCTACGCCGGCCGGCCGAAGAAGGAAATCATCCGGCTGGAGCGCGAGCGCAAGCACCTGGACCAGAACCTGGCGGGTATCAAAGACATGCCGGGCCTTCCCGACGTGTTGTTCGTCATCGATTCCAACAAGGAAGCGATCGCGGTCAAAGAAGCGCGGCGCCTGGGCATCCCGGTAGTTGCGATTGTCGACACCAACTGTGATCCGGATGAAGTGGATTGCGTCATCCCGGGCAACGACGATGCGCTGCGCGCCATCCGGCTGTTCGCCAGCAAGATTGCGGATGCCGTGATCGAGGGACGCTCGCTTGCCACCGAGCATGACTTCGCTGCCGATAAGATCGCCGAAGAGGAGACCCCGGCCGAGGAAGGCATGCTGGAATACACGGAATACGTGGATCCCAAGTACGCGGAGAAGATCATGGCGGAGAGCCTGAGCATGGAGGATGAGCCGGCGCCGGCTTCCCCGCGCAAGGGTCCGGCCTCCGAGACTTCCGAACCAACGGCAGAACCGGTAGTGACCGAAGGCGGCCACTAGAGATCCGCCCTCTCCCTCACGGCCCCGGCTCTGTGACGACGCATGTACGAACAGAGCCGCACCTCGAGGGAGCGGGCAACTAAGGATAAGAAACAGAGTTATGGCGGAGATTACCGCGGCACTAGTGAAAGACCTGCGCGAACGCACCGGCGCGGGGATGATGGAATGCAAGAAGGCCCTGGTGGCGGCCAATGGTGATATCGGCGAGGCGGAAGTCCTCTTGCGCAAGTGGGGCCTCTCTTCGGCCGGGAAGAAGGCCGGGCGCGTGACCAAGCAGGGCCTGATCGGCAGCTACATCCACGCCGGCGGCCAGTTGGGCGTGCTGGTCGAGGTGAACTGCGAGTCCGATTTCGTGGCGCGCACCGAGGACTTCAAGGAGCTGGTTCACGACGTTGCGATGCACATCGCGGCGGCCGATCCGAGATACCTCCGCCGCGAGGATGTTCCGGCGGATGTGCTGGAAAAGGAACGGGAGATCGCGCGGGCCCGCGCTCTGAACGAGGGCAAGCCGGAGAAGGTGGTCGACCGGATCGTGGAAGGCCGTATCAACAAGTTTTACGAAGAGGTCTGCCTGCTGGAGCAGCCCTTCGTGAAGGAAGCGACCCTGACCATCGATCAACTGGTGAAGACCAAGATCGCCAAGTTGAAAGAGAACATGTCGATTGCACGGTTCATCCGCTTCAAGGTGGGCGATGTGGCCGCGGCGGAAACGGGCGGCGAGCAGGCGGCCGCCGAGTAAATGCCGCGCTACAACCGCATTCTGCTGAAACTGAGCGGTGAGGTTCTGGCAGGCGGCGCCCCCTTCGGGATCAGCGCCGACCGGGTCAATAGCCTGGCGCGTGAGGTAGCGGATGTGGCGGAGGCGGGGGTCCAAATCGGAGTCGTAGTGGGTGGCGGCAACATCTTTCGGGGCGTCGCCGCCGCCGCACAGAATATGGACCGCGTCACGGCGGATCACATGGGGATGCTGGCCACCGTGATCAACTCCCTGGCCTTATCCGACGCGCTCGAGCAGATGGGCATTCCGACCCGCGTCATGAGCGCCATCGAAATGCACCAGGTGGCCGAACCGTATATCCGGCGGCGCGCCATCCGCCACCTCGAGAAACGCCGCATCGCAATCTTCGCCGCCGGCACGTCCAACCCCTACTTTTCGACCGACACCGCAGCCACTCTCCGCGCCCTCGAAATCAAGGCCGATGTGATTGCCAAGGCCACCCGGGTGGACGGTGTCTACGATAAAGATCCGCTGAAGTTTCCCGACGCCGTCAAATACGACTCGATCTCCTACCTCGACGTCCTCGCGAAGAGACTGGGGGTGATGGACGCGACCGCCATCGCCATGTGCCGCGATAACCAGTTGCCCATCCTGGTTTTCAACCTGACCACGCCCGGAAACATCATGCGAATCGCCATGGGCGAGCCCGTCGGCACGATCATTCATTAGCCTTACAGGGCAGCCCCTTCCTTACGTATAATCAGTACTTGGAACTCGTGTGCTATGAAAACAGAACAAGCAGCACCCAGCGGTCAAACATTCAACAGTCTCAAAGAGGTTGAATCGAACCTGAAGACGCGGATGGATAAGGCTGTCTCCGACTTGCAGCACGAGATGGCGTCCATCCGGACCGGACGCGCCTCACTGGGGATTCTGGATCATATACGGGTGGACTACTACGGAACGCCGACTCCCCTGAACCAGCTCGCGAATCTGCACGTGCCGGAGCCCGCGTTGATCACCATCCAGCCGTGGGACGTTTCGCAGATCGGCCCCATCGAAAAGGCCATCCGTACTTCCGACCTGGGCCTGAACCCAGCCAACGACGGCAAGCTGATCCGCCTGCCGATTCCCCCGCTGACCGAGGAGCGGCGTAAGGAACTGGTCAAGAAGCTGCACGCCGCCGCCGAGCATCACCGGGTGTCGGTGCGCAACATCCGGCGGGACGGCAACGAAGCGGTCAAGAAGCTTCTCAAGGACAAGAAGATTACCGAAGACGACGACAAGCGGGCGCATGACGAGATCCAGAAGCTGACCGATTCGTACATGCAGAAGATCGACCAGGCCGCCAAGACCAAGGAAAAAGAGATCCTGGAGATTCGCTGACAACGCAGCTTCGAGAACGCTTTATGCCCTGGTACACGTTACGCGTACCGGCATCGAGCGCCAACCTGGGGCCCGGTTTCGACGCACTCGGCCTGGCGCTCGGCGTGTACCTGACATGCCGTTTCCGCCGCAGCGGGGAACTGGTGATCTCCGCGGAGGGCCGAGATGCCGGGCAAATCTCGCTCGGCCGGGACAACCTGATCTGGCAGACCGCGGCGACGGTGGCGGAGAGTCACGGCGCCGAAATGCCGCCCATCGAGCTCGAGATCCGCAACGACATTCCGCTCGGCAAAGGGATGGGGTCGAGCGCCGCTGCGCTCACGGCGGGAGTGGTAATTGCCGACCAGTTGCTCGATCTCCGTTGGAAGCCGCTGCGCATCCTGGACGAGGCCGCGCGACTCGAAGGCCATCCCGACAATGTCGCTCCCTGCACGCTGGGGTCGATCGTCGCCAGCGCGATTGATTCGGGAGGCGTCACCCGCGCCGTCCGCCTGGACCTGCCGCAGCGCTTCGGCCTCGCCGTGGTCGTGCCGGATTTCGACCTGCCGACCTCCAAGGCGCGCTCCGTGCTTCCAGACAGCTACAGCCGCGCCGACGCCGTTTTCAACGTGCAGCGTGCGTCCCTGCTGATCGCAGCCCTGGCGGCGGGGTCTACAGCGGCCTTTCCAGCAGCGCTCGAAGACCGCTTTCACCAGCCTTACCGGGAGGCCCTGGTGCCGGGTTTGCACGACATCCTGAGGCTGCGGGCGCCCGGCCTGCTGGGCTGCACGCTGAGCGGCGCCGGACCCTCGATCCTGGTATTTTACGAGCGCGGCAATGAGGGCGTCTGCGACCTGGTGCGCCAGATCTTCCGCCTCAACGGCCACGATTCGGAGACGCTCTACGCCAACATCGCCCCGTGCGGCTTCGAGCTGAGCGAAGAGATCGAAGCCTGAACTATTCCTCGACGGCCAGTTCCACCCACCCGGGCAAGGTCGCGGGGCGGTTGTTCAGGAAGACGATGCGGCGCGTCTTGGGGAACGGCAGATTGCTCGCCAGCGCGCGGTTGTACAGGGCGAACTGCTGCAGAATCTGGCGGTAGTCGGCATTCGTAGTGTCCAGCCACGCGCTCTTGGCGGGCAGCCCGCCACCCCATCCGAGGCACAGGAGGCAGGTACCGCGCTCGCGGGCGGCGGCCAGCCGGGCTTCCAACTCCACCAGGCTCTGATCGAGCACACCCAGGCCGGCCCAGGAAGCGTATTGCCGCTGCAGCGTCAGCAGACCTGCCGCATAGACGTTCACCGCCTCAAAGATGCGCGCGCGGCTGAGTTCCGGCCAGCGGATCGAGCGCCGCACCTCCGGCTGGAGGAAGAACGCCTTCTCGCCCCAGTCGCCCTCGAAAACCGTGCCCGGAGTCGCCATCTCGGCGAAGGCGGGCGTGCTGTCTTCGGGACGCGCGCCATCCACGGCGCCGCGCGGGCTCTGTTTCCACCCGAGTGCCAGCGCGCCGCCGCGAGGCTGCAAAGTTGAGGTCCGCAGGAGGTAGATCTTGAACTGCGCTGTGGCGACCGGCGCCGAATCGCCGGCGCTCACGAAGCGCATGCGGTTCGATCCGGCCGGCCCGAGCGCCTGCTCCTCCGCTCCCTCCGCCGGACGCCGGGGGAGCCGCTCGCCCTGTACGCGCGCCAGCAGGTCCTGCAGCATGCCGTCGCGCCAGTGCGCGAAGACCATGCCCGTGCGAAGTCCGCCCTTGATGGAGGCTCCGGGCAGGTACGGACCGGACGGTCCCGCCGAGAACGTGGGGATGTGCAGGCTTTCGCCGGAAGCGCGGTTCCAGTAGGCGGAATAGGCGGGGCTCTCGAAGGGAACGCGCCGCCCCGCAAAATTCTGCGCAAACCCGCCCCAGGAAGCAAAATCCAGCTTGTCGGCCTTTTTCAACTGCGCGAGATACCCTTCCAGGCGCGGTCCCTTGGCCAGCAACCGGAAGATGCGCCACTGGTCGAGCACGTTGACGTGGTCTTTCCAGACCATGTAATCGATGGGACTGAGCTTGCGGCCGTCCCCCACCAGCAAAGGAGTCAGCACGGTGGCGCGATATCGCATCAATCCACCTCCGGCAGCGGGATGGACAAAGCGAATCCGCAGCGGAACACCGGGTGGGCGAATCCATCGGGCGCCACGTCGGGCGCCGCGCCGCGCGGACCGGCGGCGGCCACCAGCACCGACCCTTCCGCGACCATGTGGAGTTGCTTCTTCAATTCGCCGGACCCCGCGGGACTCTCGACCCGCCCGCCCCTGGCCAGCACCGCATAGTTTCCGCGCCCCCAATCGACCACGTCGGAGGCGCCCGGCGAAAACAGGGAGAGCAGCCAGTGGGAGACGGCGGGGGCCGGGTCGGGAGCCGGGGCGTCGGACACCGCAACGCTTTCAGTCCCCACAGACTCTTCGGCAGGTGGCTCGGCGGAAGGTTGAGGCTCGGGCTCGGGCGCGGGCTCGACCGTTTCCCCGGCCCCCGGCCCCTGACCTCCGGCCCCCAGTAGAATCATGTCCGGCAGCGATCCGTCGATGAATTCCGGCGGTTCCGAGCGGCCCCAACCGCGCGAACGCTCGCCTCCGAAGCCGGTATCGGCGAGCAGGCGGAAAGCGGCTTTGACCGGTTCCAGCCAGCGCTCCCGGGCGGATTCATTCGCAAAGGAAACGATCGTCCAAAGGCCCGCACCGGGGCGAAACTCCAGGCACGCGGTGGAATGCCGCTCGCTGGCTCCAGTCAGGCGATCGACTCCGGCGGCCCATCGCACCGAAGTGCGGAAGGGACCCAGCCGGCCGGCAGGCACCAGGCACTCGCTCGGCCCATCCACGGCCCAGTGATTCGCGTCGAGCGTCTGGCCCGCCAATACTGCCTGCACGATGCCGAGCGGCACGAAGCGCGCGCTCTTCCAGCGTACCCGCGCCGACATCAATGCCGGCGAAGAAGGCGGCCAGATCGTGCGCGGCGGAACCACGAATCCGATGTCATCCAGGAACGGGAAGCACGAACTGAAGCACACCGCCGGCTCGCTCGCACGGGCCGTGGCGTCGAGCCAGGCGTCGAGCGAACCGAACAAGGCCATGGCCGAGGTAACCGCGGAGTACAGCGAGTCGCTGTGGTAGATTACGTCGACACCGTTGCGGGCGCCGGAATCGGGGCCGATGCGCCAGGGACCGGCCGGACGCAGCTTGACAACCAGTCCGGGATTCATTACTCCTCTTTCAGGAAGGAGAAGGCGGCTTCGGTGACGGCGGCCTGAATGTCGCCGAGCGTTGCGCCCGCGGCGATCTCCTTTTCGGGAGCGCCGGACGCGTAGTGGCTCTTTCCACGCCAGACCAGGCGCAGGCCGGAGAAGCGGACGCGGCCGCTGCCGCGCGAACCGCCGCCGCCGAGCGCGTCGTCCTCGAGCAGCCGCAGGCCTTCCAGCACCCGCAGCAGAAGCGGCGCATCTTCTTCGCAGAGCACGTCCACCACGAGCCGCGCGCGGAACCGCGCGCCGGCCGGAACCCGCTCGAGCGTCCGCGGGTTGGCTTGCGAGGTGATGCGGTCGATCGCGTTCTCGCTCTTCACTTCGGTCAGCTCGTCGTCGAGGTTCTCGCGCATCTGCGGCGTAATACTTTCCGGATCGAGCGGCGCATCGAACACGGCCAGCCGCGCGGGCGTGGCCTGGCTGGTCTCCAGGGTCTCGCCCTGCACGCGCTCCATGCGGCCGGGATTGCGCCCGAACAGCAGGCAGATTTCGTCGTCCGGGCGGTCGCTCTGGTGAATGCGCACTTCCTGCCCCTTGCGGCGCGAAAGGTACACGAGTTCCGCCGGCACCGCCAGCCCGGAGGATTGTTCGAGCAGCGAACGGATCTTGCCGCGGAGCGAGCTGCCCGGCACGTAGGGCCGGCCGAACGCGTCTTTGACCACCGGGTTATCGGACCCGCCGATCTCCAGCGAACCTTTGCCAGCGCCCACGTGCAGGCCGGTTTCGCAGTGCATCTCGCCTTCGAGAATCAGCTTGCCGATCAGTTTCAGCTCGGTTTGGGAGGTGTGTGCGCTCATGCTTTACTCGTTGTAGGCCACGATGGCCTCGAAAAGGTCTTTGAACCGCTCGTAACCGCGGATGTCGTTTTTGCGCGTCACCTGCAACAGCAGCTTCTCGAGTTGGTCGAGGCTGCGCAGCCCGTGGCGGGCAATGGTATAGGCAAGGCGCGCCCGCAGCATGACGAATTCATGCTGGCGTTCGCCCTCGGGCGTGCGCACGGCACGCCGCACGGCGCTGTAAAGGCGCCGCAACTGGCTCTTGGTTCCCGAATCCATGTCGCGCATCCGGCTCACGATGGAGTGCGCCTGGTTGTCGAGGTACAGGCAGTCGTTGATCAGTTTCTCGAGTTCGATCTCGGGAGGGCCCTCCGGCCGGCCGCGGTCAAAACGCCGGTCGCCACGCTCTCCGCGATCTCCGCCCGGACGATCTCCGCGCGGCCCACCCGGCCCGCCCGGACCCCGGCCTTCGCGAGGGGGACGGTTTTCCTTCCGTTGCTCCTGCTCTTGTGCCATGTGCTAAACCTCTGTCACCAATCTGGCCCACTCCAGGGCCACCAGGCCCGCGGGCCGCAGCTTCACCTCCGCCGATCTTGCGCCCCACCAGCTCGCTGATCAGGTGCGTGCGGAGTTTTTGGAATTCGCGGTCGCGGGTACCGCTCAGAATGCGGTTGAACCGGCGGTGGAAGCGCCAGGTGCGCTGCACCTCGTCGATTCCCTCGTCATACGCCTCGCGCCGGTAGAAGCTGCGAAGCTGGTAGAGAAACTGGCGCGACATGCGGAAATCGTGGACCAGCCGCGTAACCGTGTCTTTGAGTTCGGCTGCGTCCGACAAGTGCCGCCACTCCAGGATCCGGCCCAGCAGGTAGATGCAATCCTTGTCCGCGGATTTGGCCAGGTCCAGGTTCCTTCCCGCCTTCTTCGTAAACCGAAGCCAGGGGGTAGTAAGTCTCGGGCGCGAGAGCGATCGCCATGGAGATGGTCTTGCCCTCGGGTCCCGGGTACTCCTTCAGATTCTCCTCGGTGAAACGGTGGAACAGGCGCTGCACCTCGCGCGCCAGTCCGATCAGCGCGTCCCAGGAGCCGTATACCGCGAAATCGTCGCCGCCCGAATAAATGATGCTCACCTTGCGCCAGAACTCCGGCAGGGAGCAGAGCACCTCCAGCTCGCCGGCGAAAAACTGCTTGTACAGCACCGAAAGCGGCACGTGCTCTTCGATACTGTGGACGCGGCGCAGGCGCAGGCTGAAGTTGTCCACGTCGCCCCGCAGCACGCCCCAGATGGAGCGCCCCTGCGCGCGCCGAGCCAGCGTCTGGACCGGGGCCGCCGACCTTCCGTCGTCCGAAGGCGCCGCGTGGCGCGCCACCATGATGCCGTCCGGCGAGAGATTCGAAGTCAGCGACCAGCTATACTTCCCTTCCCCGGGCGTGACTTTGCCGGGATTCTCGGGCGACCAGCCGATCCGGGATGCCTCGCGCACCTTGGCGCCCAGTTCTTTCGCGAAATAGCTGTCGGCATCGGACAGGTTTGCGCGCGTAAAGGGCAGGAATGCGGTCTCGGCCGGAACGCCTCCAAGCGGCGCGTTCCGCTTCCGCTGCAGGTCTTCGTTGATGCGCTTCCGGATCACGGCCCAATCGCCCAGGTTGTCCGTAACTCCCCAGACCAGGCGGACATAGCCGCCGCTCAAATCGGCGATCTGCCGCTCCGCCCCTTCCAGGAAGCTCTCCGCCGCCTCACGCACTTCGCCGGGCAGGACCACCAGAAACTGGCCGCCGCCGCTCGAGCCGAGCAGGATCCGGGCGAGCCCCAACTCCGCCAGCAGGGCGCGGGGCAACACTTCGCACAGAAGGGTAATCCACTGCGACCGGCCGGCCAGCAGATCTTCACCCGCCGAACGCGCGGAACGCCCTTCGGCGGGTCCGGCCAGGAGGAACTCCTCCGTGCCCAGGATTTTTCCTTGCAGCAGGATCTGTTCGGGCATCGAACCAGAAAAGCCTTGAGAAACCCTAACTTTAGCACAGAATTCTGAGAACAACAGCCGGGCTTGGGAACCTCACTTCTATGGTTTCCATGCATCGGATCGCTCTAATTGCGGCGCTCGCCGCCCTGGCTTTTGCCGCCGATCAACGGCCGGCCGCCCAACACCAGCGTCCCGCCGCCTCCAAATCGACTGCCGCCCGGTTACCGGATGCGCAAATCGAGGCGGATATTCGAGCAAGGCTGGCCAGGTCCAAGATTGGAGCGGACGGCTTCACGGTCAAGGTGCAGGGTGGCGTGGCCACGTTCGAAGGGCGCACGGACGTGGTGCAGCACAAGGGCGTGGCAACCCGCATCGCGCGGAGCGCGGGAGCCGCCGCCGTGAATAACCGGATTCAGATCAGCGACGCAGCCCGAAAAAAGGCGGCGGCCAACCTCGAAAAGGGCCGCCGCCGGGTGCAGGTGAAGCGCGGCGAGGCACACTCCCAGAGCCGCTGATGCCGCGTGTTAGACTGGAAAAATCGCAGATCCAGTCATGAAATTCCTTACTTCATTTGCATTTCTTTGTCTGTCCGCCGTCTGGGCCCAAACGGCCTCAGCTCCCAAGGCCCCGGCCCTGCCGCAGTTGCCGGATGACACCGTGATTGCGGTGTTCGACGATGGCGCGCAGTTCACCATGGGCGACTTCAAGAAGATTTACGCCGTGCTGCCACCGCAGAATCAGCAGATGGCGCTGCGCGACCGCAAAACGTTCCTCGAACAGTGGGCATTCATGCGGAAGCTGGCGAAGATGGCGGAACAGCAAAAGCTGGACGTGCAAAGCCCCACCAAGGAAGCCCTGGAATATTACCGGATGATGATTTTGAGCCAGGCCAAGGTAAACGATGTGGTCTCTACGACTACCGTGGAGCCGGCCGAAATCGTGAACTATTACGACGCCAACAAAGAGAAGTATAAGCAGGTCCGGGTGAAAGCAATTTATATCGGATTCAGCACCGACGCTTCCCACCCGTCCAGCGGCAA
Organism: Bryobacterales bacterium; assembly: GCA_963778675.1. Lineage (GTDB taxonomy): Bacteria > Acidobacteriota > Terriglobia > Bryobacterales > Bryobacteraceae > CAWCDJ01. The sequence goes on along the minus strand of CAVZVI010000008.1, from coordinate 117,677 downwards.
ACCGTCACGGACCGAGGAAGAGGCCAAGGCCAAAGCAGAAAAACTGCTGGGCCAGATCCATGCCGGCGCGGACTTCGTCAAACTCGTCAAGGAGGACTCCGAAGACGAGACTTCGAAGGCCAAGGATGGAGACCTGGCGGTCTTTCGCCCGTCCGATAACATCCCGGATGCCATTCGCGCCGCCGTTTTCGCCATGAAACAAGGCGACGTTGCCGGGCCTGTCCGCCAGCCGAACGGGTATTACCTCTTGCGTGCCGAGGAAGTGACTTACCGGCCGCTTTCGGAGGTGCGCACGGAGATCTTCACCCAACTGAAGCAGGAACACTACGCCAAGTGGCTCTCGGACGAAAACAAGAGCACCAAGGTCGAGTTTCCGGCGCCGGCTTTCCTCAACAACGCGCCGCCCGCACCCTCGCCGCACCCGTAACCACAAGAACCCGGATATCATGGGATTTTGGCGATTCCATGCGCTCGTTCGGCTTCATCTGCATCGCGGGATTCGTGCTCGTCATACTCTTCTGGCCCGGCGGCGAACGGTGGCGTCCGCCTGGCGTACTGGTGCCCGAAGAACCCACCCAGGTGTTGATCCCGCAGCCCAGGCCCTGGCAGGTGAAGGACTATCGAGTGACCCCGCTCGCCGTTTATCATATCCGCGCCCGGGTGCTGCTTACGGAGCGCTACTGGTTCGGCCGCGAATCGGACTTGTCGCCCCTCGACCTGACCGTGGGCTGGCGGCTGATGTCCAACCAGGAGATCCTGGACGGCCTGCGCCTGTATAGCCTCCACCGCGCTTACATGTGGACCGAGAGAAACGGCCGCATGCCCGCCAAGGAAGAGGACATCATTACCCACTCGGCCAACATGCACCTCATTCCCGCCAACCCGGATATCGACTCCACCCTGAAATCGCTGCGCCGCGGAGATCTCATCAACCTGAGCGGCTACCTGGTCCAGGTGGATGCACCGGATGGCTGGCACTGGCGCAGTTCCCTGAGCCGTGCCGACACCGGCAACGGCGCCTGCGAACTGATGTGGGTCGACAGCGCGTCAACGTTCTAGCTCCCGCGCCGGCGCTCACACCCCCTGAATTCCCTTCCCCTCCACGATTGTGACGTAGCGATCGATCGGCAGGTCCGTGAAGCGCTCGGTGCGTCCGCTGGGCTGCGGCCAGCGGATCTCCAGCCAGTCGATTTTGGCCACGCCGCCGGTGCCCAGAACCTCGCGCGGGTCGTGCGCGGAAAGATAGCTGCCGCCGCCGTTCTTCGTGCGCGAGTGCTTCACGCCGCCGGCCGACCACGTCAGCCGCGCACCCACGGCGTCACGGTTGCACTTGACGCCCTCGAGTTTAACTCCCAGCCAGTGGTTGCCCTGGCCGGCGTTGTTGTGGATCAGAACCGGGGGGCCACCGTTGTTCCCTACCAGGACGTCCACACGGCCGTCGTTGTCGTAATCGCCGATCGCCATGCCGCGCGCCGAAAACATCTTCTTGAACACCGGCCCGGATTCGGCGCTGACGTCCCGCAGTTGCCCTTTCTCCTGGTGAAACAGCAGCAGCGGCTCCCGGTACCTCACCTGCTGCGAGTAGTTGTCGATCATGTCGTCCGGGTGGCCGTTGGACAGGAACAGATCGATGGCGCCATCGTTGTCGTAGTCGAAGAACCGCAGCCCCCAACCGCTCAGCAGGCGGGTGGCCTGGGCCACGCCGTTCTTGAATGCCACGTCGCGAAAGCTCTCGTTACCCATGTTGTGATACAGCGAGAACATCTCCTGGTCGACGTTGGCCACGAAAAGGTCCTGCAATCCGTCGCCGTCGAAATCGGCGGCATCGACCCCCATGCCGGAGCGGGCGCGGCCGTCGTCGCTGAACCCGACCTCGGCGGCGAGCGCGATCTCCTCCCACTTCGTCTTGCCTTTGGCGTCCGGCCCGCGGTTCATGTAGAGATAGTTCTGCACGGTGTCGTTGGCCACGAACAGATCCATGCGGCCGTCGTTGTTGACATCGGCGGCCACCACTCCCAATCCCTTGCCGAGCGATTTCGCGATGTCGGTACCGCGGCCAACCTCGGTGAAGGTGCCGTCGCCGTTGTTGTGGAACAGCAGGCTGGCGGTGGGCTTGAAGACTCGTGGAATGCAGTAGAACTTGCGCCCCATCTTGTTATCGCCGCAGGAGAAGTGGCTCTGCTCGCCGTAATCCACGAAGCTGCAGACGAACAGGTCGAGGCGGCCGTCGTTGTCGAAATCGAACCAGGCGGCGCTGGTGCTCCAGTGGTCCTCGAACACCTTGGCGCCGAGACCGGCCTTCTCGCTGACATCGGTGAAGGTGCCGTTGCCGTTGTTGTGATAGAGGATCGGGCGGCCGTAGGCGGTGACGAACATGTCCGGGAAACCGTCGTTGTCGTAATCGCCCACCGCCAGACCCATGCCGAAGGTCCCGCCGGCCACGCCGGCCTTTTCGGTGACGTCGGTGAACGTGCCGTCGCGATTGTTCTTGTAGAGCGCGTTGCGAATGGGCTTTTTGGGCTTGTAGAAGTCGCACGGTCCGCTGTTCACCAGGTAGATATCCATCCAGCCGTCGTTGTCGTAATCCAGGAACGCGCAGCCGGGGCCCATGGTCTCCGGCAGGTAGTGTTCCGGCGAAGCGGCGTTGTCATGGACCCAGGTGATGCCGCTCGCTCCCGGCGGAACCTCTTCAAACGTCGGGCGCTCCGGCTGTGTCGCGCCGCGCAGGAGGGTCAAGCCGGCTCCCCCGGCGAAAAGAAAGTGGCGGCGGCTGAAGATGCGTTTTTCCATGGGGTCCTTCATCAATCGGGATACGGCTGGTTCGCGCGAACGACGCGAATCTCATGATCGGTGAACTGTGCGTGAGAGTCTGGCAGATCGGTCGCCGGCATGTGGCAAGTCACGCAGTTCGCCTTGGCCACCGGGCATGTTTTGGTATGCGCCGCCGCGGAATGGCAGGCTGCGCACTTGGAATCGTAAGACGCGGCCGTGCGGACCAGCGGACCATGGGGGTCGTGGCATGCCGTGCAGCGAATCCGGGCGTCGGACGCGTCGTAGCACTTGCTGTTGGCGAGGCGGTACGGCTGGAAGCGGACGTTGTTGACACCCCGCGGCCCGTTCAGCGCGATCTGCGACCACGTCCGGTGGCAGCGGCCACACAAGTTCGACATCTCTTCGGAAGTCAGATCCGCGAGTTTGGGCATCCTGGCCGCGACGGCATTGCCGGTTCGAATCGCCGCCACGTGCTTCTCGGCCGGCCCGTGACACGCCTCGCACTGCACACCGGGAATCATCGACTCCAGGTGCAGCCGGCCCTGCGATACGCCGCCGGTGGAGTGGCAACCGAAGCAGTCGCGCGCCCCGATCATGTCCATGCGGCGCCCGGCGGCGTCGTCGATACTGGTGATGCGCCCGCCTACCGCCCCCATGGTGAGATCGAGACCGTCCAGCGCCTGGTAAAAACTGACGCGGCTCTCGTAAAACACGCCATCGCGTTCGAACACGTAAGTCTGACCCGCCTTGCCGCGCCCGAAAGCCCACAAGAGGGGAACGGTCAGGCTCCGGCCGCCGCCGGTCACCGTCATCATGCTGGCGTCGCCTTGCCGGACAATGCGGTATTGGTATCCCCCGGCTTCGCGCCGCAGGTCCGCGTGCTTTCGCAGAATCTCGCAATCGGCCACCGGCACCAGGGCGCGCGACATCGGGGTTTCCCGGTAACTGGCGGCCTCGGCCCGGTGGCATTCCGCGCAAACCGCGACGCCGGCAGAAGGCGATTCGGAGTGCGCCAGCAAGGGAGCCAGAAGGAGCAGTACGATTCTCACGGCACCTTTGCCCCCGGTTCAGCGGCCTGCTTTTGCGCGTTCAGCTTGAGGACGATCGCCCGCTCCCGGTCGCCATCTTCCTTGCGCTTCATCCGGTAGTAGACCGTAGCCAGCGAGACATGCGCCTCTACGAACTGCGGCGATTCTTTGGTCAGCCGCTCGAGGGCAACGCGAGCCTCTTCGATCTTGCCGGACATCAGATCGATTGTCGCCAACTGGTAACGGACACCCGGATCGTTCGGGCGCACCATCAGGGCGTGATCGAAGCACTGGCGGGCGCCGGCGAAATCCTCGTCCTGCTTGAGCAGCACACCGAGTTGCAGGTTGGAGACAAAGTCGTTGGGGTTGGATTCCAATTCCTTGCGAAACGCCACGGCGGCCTCCGGCGTGTCGCCGGTCGAAAGCAGGGCCAACCCGTAATACGAATAGACGTCGGGGAGCTTGGGATTGAGCGCGACCGCTTTTTTCAGATCTTCCAGCGCACCGGAGAAATCCTGCACGTTCATCTTGGCGGCGGCCAGCATAAGGCGGGCTTCCGCGGAGTCGCCGTCCCGCAGAATGCGGTCCACCAGCACCTGTCCGCGCGCCGCCTGGTTATCGCGAATCAAAGCCGTTCCGAGCAGGTAGATCAACGCTTTGTCATCGGGCGTCTGTTTCTCGAGCGGGGAAAGGAGGGCGATAACCTTCTTGTTTTCGCCCAGCCGCAGGTCGCAATCCGCCAGCAGGTAGACAACCTGCCGGTTGTCCGGCTGCCGCTTCACGAGCGTTTCGAGTTCGTCCGCCGCCTCTCCGATGCGCGCGGCCTTGTAGTCGGCCAGCGCCAGGTTGAGCCGGACCGGCAGGTTGTCGGGATCCTTCTTTAGCGCGCGCCGGTATTCGACGGTGGCCTCTTCGTAATGGCCGCTGCGCGATAGGGCCGCGCCGAGGTTGGAGAGCGCGATGACATTCTCCGGGTTCTGCTTCAGGTAGGCGCGGTACTCGCGGATGGCGCCCTCGATATCGCCGGCCTGATGCAACTCGATGGCGTGGCGGAGGATGGCTTCCGCGCCGCCCGGAGGCTGGGCCCAGGAAGTCAGGCACAGGAGGGCGGCACAGGCCAACCTTGCAAGCCCCACCCCGATCCTACTGCGCACGCCCATGGGTCCCTCTTCCCGCAAGGATCTCACGAATCGCGGCCTCGAAGTCCGCCACCCGGAAGTCCTGCTCTCCCGAGGCGGCTGTCGAAGGCCACCCGGCCGTCGCGGGCGACCAGGTATACACGGCTGGGCCACGCGTTGTAGGCCTTCTCAGCGGCGCCGTCCATGCCATCCACCACGGAAGCAAAAGGCAGGCTCAACTTGCGGAGACAAAGTTGGGCGTGTGCCTGCTTCTCCGCCAGATTGTGCGCCGGCTCCAGATCGACGCCTTCCTTTTGATTGATGGTGCTCTGCCAGTCGCCCTCGGCGTGGGCCTCCCGGATGTAAACGAGACGGAAATCGACGCGATCATGGAATTCGGCCCAGGAATGCTTCAGGTCGGCCGCTGAAAACCGGAGCTTGGGGCAGGTGTAGCTTCCGAAGACCAGCACCACCGGTTTGGGCAGGCGGGTCAGTGAGAGAGAGGCGATCGCGGGCGCCGGAGCTCCCACGGGAACTCCGGTGTCCGCCGGACGGACCCTGGAGAATCCGTGCTCCAGGGCGGCACGCGCTTCCGCGGATTCCGGACGCAGTTCGGCCGCGTGCTCGAGCAGGGGCCGCGCTTCAGCCGTCTTGCCCCGCTGGGAAAGAATGGCGGCAAGCTGAAAGTTGGCATCGAAGTCATTTGGATTCAATGCCAGCTCCTTACGAAATGCCGCCTCCGCGCCGTCCGCGTCTCCGGTGAAGAGGAGCGCCCGGCCATAGTAGGATTGGAGCGACGGCACCTTCGGATTCAGGGCCGCGGCCTTGGCAAACTCCTGCACCGCACCTGGGTAATTTCCGTCCATGAACAATGCCGATCCCAGAAGAAAGTGCCCCTCGGCCGTCTCGCCCCGGCGCAGAATGCGATCTACGTGGACCTGCCCTTCGGCCGCGCGCCCGCCCCGGATCAAAGCCATTCCGAGGACGTAATCCAGCGCGTCCTGTTCGCCTGGTGGTGCGGTCATCGGGGTGAGGAGGTCGATCGCCCGTGGGAACTGTCCGGTCTGGAGATAGCAATCTCCCAGGAGAAGGGCGATCCGCAGGTCTCCCGGGTTGGCGCTGTGTAGAGCCTGAAACTCCCTGACGGCCTCCGGAATCTGGGACGACTTATAGTAGGCCAGGGCAAGGTTGAAGCGGAGCCGGCCGGCGATCTCCGTTGTGGCGAGCTTGATGGCGGCGCGGTACTGATCGATCGCTTCCTGATAGCGTCCGAGACCAGCCAGCACCACTCCAAGGTTGGAACGGACCTCTACCCGATCCGGATCGGCCGCGACGCAGGCCTTATACTCCCGAGCGGCACCCTCCAGGTCACCGGCCTGATGAAGGGCGATCGCCCGGTCGAGGGCGCATTCCGGGTGAACCTGCTGCGCACTCAGACCTGCCCCCAATAGTGCCAGGCAGAGACCATACCGGAACAAAACAGACTTCCCCCCAGGACAAGGATTCTATCACTAACTTGGGCCGCGAAGCTCTGTCGAGGCTGATAAATCAAAGACTTAGAAGTCTGAATTCCCGTTAACGCAGCCGTAACCGGCTCCGTTAACCCCTCGCTCCGTTACCGTGGCAGGCGCAGACCCGATGCATCCACCCGCGAGGGATACTCCACAGCTCTTTGATTCCGGAGGGGTTGTTGCGCCAGAAATATGTGTTGAAATTCGCTGAAGTTAATGGCGGGGGGCCATCTGTGCCGTTCACTACATTTCCTGCGCATTAGCCTTTTTTCCTGATCCTAGTAGGTTTATATTACTTGGCAAGTCCGCGGTGGGTTGTGCGGAAGCCTAATTGGGAGGGCTGGGTTCGGATGAAAAAACTTTTGAACACTAGGTGGTTGGGGATTGTTGCAGCGATTGCCGCGATGACGTTGCTCGCGACCACGCTTGCCGCGCAGGGGATTTATGCGACGCTGACCGGCGTCGTCTCGGACCCTTCCCAGGCGGCGATTGTGGGCGCCAAGGTCACGCTCACCGACGCGCAGTCCGGTTCGGTGCGTACGACCGTCACCAACGGCGATGGTTATTTTACCTTCGCCTCGGTACCGGTCGGCACCTACAATGTGGCGATTGAAGCGAAGGGATTCGAGACATTCAAGGTTTCCGGTTTCTCGTTGAGCGGCGCGGAAAAGCGCAACATCAACGCCACGCTCAAGGTCGGCACAACTTCAGAGACTGTGGAAATCACCGGAACGGCGGACACGATCGTCCCCGTGGATTCCGGCGAAAAATCGGCCACCCTTACGACCAAGGAACTACAGAGCTACGTCTCCGTGGGCAGCAATGCCGCTGAGTTCATTAAGATCATGCCTGGATTCGGCATCCAGAACGGGACATCCAACAAGTCGAACTACACCGGTGAAACGATCGGCATCAATGCCAACGGCGACGCCGGCAGTCAAAGCCCGTTGAACAACGCGTTCTCCTACAACGGCTTACCCAGCAATTCCCTGGACATCACCGCCGACGGCGCCCACGTTTCGGACCCCGGTTGCAACTGCGACACCCCGGTGAATCCCAACTCCGACATGGTGGAAGAGTTCAAGGTTCTCACCTCGAACTTCAGCGCCGAAAACCAGAAGGGGCCGGCGGTCGTCACTTCGGTGGCCAAATCGGGTGGCAGGGATTTCCACGGTTCAGGCTTCTTCTACGCCCGCAACTACGCGATGAACGCCAACGACGCGCTGTTCAACGCCAGCGGGCAGCAGCGGCCGGAGAACAAGTATTACTATCCAGGATTCACGATCGGAGGCCCGGTCCTGATCCCCGGCACCAATTTCAATAAGAACCGCAACAAGCTCTTCTTCTTCACCGGGTACGAATACTTCTACCAAACGCTCGATACCGGATTGCTGCGAGCCACCGTGCCCACCGCAGGCGAGATCGCCGGCAATTTCTCACCCGCCGAGGTGGCCAAGGAAGGCAACATCACGGCTTCCGGCGGCCCCCCGGGACAGTTGAATGCGGCAGCCCTGCAGCAGGCTCCTGGCGGCATCCTGCCGCCGTCCCTGATCGACCCGAACATGCAGGCTCTGGCGAAACTCTTCCCGCAGCCGAACGCCGACTCGAACGCGAACGGCGGCTACAATTACGTGCAAGCCGAGACATTCAATCAGAACAACACCCAGTGGATGTCGCGCGTGGATTACAGCATCAGCGACAACACGAAGCTGTTCGTCCGCTACAACCTCCAGCGTGAGACGCAGTTGTTCCCGGTGGGGCTTTGGTGGCGCAATGGTGGACAGGTCCCATATCCCACGCCGGTGGAAGGCAAGAATCGTTCGGACTCGATTTCCGCATCGCTGACTCACGTTTTCAGCCCGAGCATGACCAACGAATTCGTGTTCGGCTACACCTTCATCGGGTTCCCCAACGTTTTCCAGGATCCCTCTAAGGTGGACCGCACCAAGGTCGGCTACAACTATAAAGGCTTGTTTAAGAACGGTGTAGCCCAGATTCCGTCTTTCGGCGGATGGGGCGGTGGAGAAGCCGCTCTGGTGTTCAACCCCGGCGGTTTCGAGGCAGGCGGCCCCTCCGCGGGTCTCTATGCCAACAAGTACATGCCGAGCGCCAGTGACACCGTGACCAAGGTGGTCAGCACCCACACCATCAAAGCCGGCGTCTTTTGGGAATGGATCCGCAACGCGCAACCCGCGAACAACAACACCAACGGATTCCTGGAGTTCAACGTTGGCAACCCGAACACTCTGGGCAATGCCTACGCCGACCTCATCAGCGGCACACTCAACTCCTACCAGGAGAGTTCGTTCAACCGCATCAACGACATCGCTTACAACACGTACGAAGGCTTTGTTCAGGATTCGTGGAAGGTCAATCGCCGCCTGACACTGGAACTCGGGCTCCGCATCACGCACTTCCAGCCCTGGGTGGACCGGCTGGGGTACGGGTACTCGATATTCGACTACTCGAAATACAGCTCGTCGTGCACTCCGCTGCAATATTGCGGATTTGAATGGAACAAACGCAATCCGAGCGTTCCGCTGGCTGGATTCCCGACAAGGGCTGTCTTTTGGCAGCCGCGGTTCGGCATGGCGTACGACCTCACGGGCAGCGGCAAGACGGTTCTTCGCGGCGGCTGGGGCCGGTATTACTACCATTCCGGCCAGTTCACCAACGGCCTGGACGTCTCGGCAGGTGTAGTGAGCCGGAGTCTTGGCGCCAATGTGAACGGCATTCCCGTTCTTGCAAAGAACCTCGATACGATCGACGTGGCCGACCAGGCATCCAGCCCTTCGGCCGTCGACAGCAAGGACGACCGGCAGCCGTACACGGACAGCTACAGCTTCACCATTTCCAGACGGCTGCCGTGGTCCAGCCTCCTCGAAGTGGCCTACGTAGGCAACTCCAGCCACGACTTGGCGCTCAACTCGGGAGCCGGATCGAATATCAACCTGGTTCCGGTGGGAGCGATGCTCAACCAGGGAGTGGATCCCAACAGTCTGACGGCGGACAACTTCCGTCCTCTGAAGGGCTTCTCCGATTTGAACCTCGCGACCAACAAGGGGTACGCCAACTATAACGCTTTACAGATGACCTGGGTTCGCACCAAGGGCCGGTACACGGTCAACATGAATTACACGTACGGCAAGGCGATGGGAATCGTCAACGCCACGGTCGACCAGTTCAACCTGGCCAACGATTATGGCGTGCAGCCGGCGAATCGAACCCATATCTTCAACATGGCCTACTCGGTCGAGTTGGGGAATTTCTCCAGACATAAGATCGCCGGCGGTTTTGTCAATGGCTGGCAGCTATCCGGCATCCTGCAACTCGAAAGCGGCGCCAACCTCGCTGGATTTAGCAGCGGGAGTAATAGCGCGAGCAATTTTGGAATGAACCTGAACGGCGCGAAAGTTCCCGGCACGACCTATAACATCAGCAACGTGTCGCTGCTGGGAACGAACGACATCCAGCTCAACCCGATTCTGACGTGCAATCCGACGTCGGGTCTGGGAACGAATCAATACATCAATTCGAGCTGCTTCTCGTTCCCGACCGCCATCGGGCAGAACGGAGGAAGCGTCCTGCCGCCCATGTACGGGCCGGGTTTCTTCAACTGGGATATGGGGCTCTTCAAGAACTTCCAGATCTCCGAATCGAAGAAGCTGCAACTCCGCCTGAACGGCTACAACTTCCTGAACCACCCGCTGTGGTCGTTCAACGGAAGCAACCTGACCCTGGGCTTCGACCCCAACACCGGCAAAGTCAATACACCGCTGTTCGGCTATGTGACCAACAAGCAAGGCCATCGCGTGGTGCAAGTGGCGATCAAGTTCTACTTCTGATCGCCGGTTTGAATCCGACAGGCGGCCGTCCCGACGAGGGGCGGCCGCCTTCTCTGTTTTTGGATAAGATACACGCAGGATGCCGATTGCCGCGTTAGCCCTCATCATGTTCGCAACCGCCTCCGGGGCTCAGAATCCGCCGCAGTCGTTCGAAGCGCTCTCCCGGCAGGCCGATGCCGCCCGCAACGCCAAACAACTGGAGAAAGCGCTCGGACTCTACAGGCAAGCCCTGGGGCTGAATCCGAACTGGGAGGAGGGCCTCTGGAGCGCGGGCTCGATCGCCTACGACCTCGACCGGTATTCGGAATGCGCTCCGATATTCCGCCACATGGCGGAGGTCAAGCCGGACAGCGCTCCCGCCTGGACCATGGCAGGGCTCTGCGAATACCGGCTGCGCCGCTACGATACCGCCCTCGAGAGCTTCACTCATGCGGAACGTCTCAAGTTCGATGAACCGGTGGAACTGGCCCGCTCCGCGCGCCTGCACTACGCCCTGGTGCTTACCAAAGCTGGCCGCTTCGAAGAGGCAATCACGACCCTCACGGAGTTGACGCGGATTAACCGGAAGTCGCCCGAGACGATCGTGGCCGCCGGGATTGCGGGACTGCGCCGGCCGTGGCTGCCCTTCGAGGTACCCGAGGCGAGCCGCGACCTGGTCTATAAGCTCGGCGACGCGATGTCCTCGGGAATGGAGATGGATTACCAGGAGGCCGAACGAAAGTTCCAGGCGGTCGTGCAGCAGTACGATTCCGAGCCCAATGTACACTTTCGCTTCGGCGCGTTCCTGAACATGCAGGATTCGGACCGCGGCATCGTGGAGATCAAGAAGACGCTCGAGCACGCCCCGAATCATGTGCTCGCACTGGTGAGCCTGACGGTCATCTACCTCAAGCGGGAGGAGACGGACCAGGCTCTCCTATACGGCGAGAGGGCGGTAAAGGCCGCCCCGGAAGATTTTTCGACTCACCTGGAACTCGGCCGGGTGCTGCTGGCGAAAGACCAGCCGGCGAAGGCCCTGGCGGAGTTGGAACTGGCGGTGAAGCTCGCCCCGCAGAACCCCGATTCCCGCTACAGCCTGGGTTTCGCATATTCGCGGCTGGGACGCAAAGCGGACGCAGCCCGCGAACTCGGAGAATTCAAACGTCTCACCAACGCAAGATAGGAGATCCCTCATGAAAATCGGCATCCGCCCCCTGGCTCTGCTGTGCGCCATCGCATCGGCCCAGCAAGCGCCACAGACTCCGCTCGTGAAAAGCAACGCCGAGGAGGTCATCCTGGACATCGTGGTGCGCGACAAGAAGGGCAAGCCGGTGACCGACCTGAAGCCGGAAGACCTGACAGTCTCCGACGACGGCCAGAAGCAGACGCTGACCAGCTTCCGGCTGGTGCGCGGCGCCGAGGCGATCACTCCCTCGGGCACGACCACCAATCTCAACCCGCTCCAGCAGATTCGCCTGGTGACCCTGGCCTTCGAGGCCATGACCGCGCCAGACCGGCGGAAGCTGGCGCGCAGCGCGGCACTCGATCTGATCAAAGGGGAGCAGGGCGCCAACGTGTTCTATTCCGTGGTGGTCATCGACACGCAGCTATCGGTGCTGCAGCCTTTCACCACTGATAAGACCAAGCTCACTCAAGCGATCGACCGCGCCACCGAGGGGTTGGGAGGGCCCAAGCTGGTCACCGAGTCGGATGCCATTCTGGCCGAGCTCAAACGCAATTTAGGCGGCCAGGCCAACCAGGATTCGGACCTGATCGCGGCGGCCGGCAAAGCGGCAAGCCAGACGGTCACGAACGGTTCGCAGGCGCTCGACGCCAAGCTGGCTTCGGTGATGCTCGACATGATGCGAATGGATTCGGCTGCCGCCGGGCAGGGCACGCGGCTCACTCTGACGGCGCTCAAATCGCTGGTGCAAGGGCTGCAATCGATGCCCGGGCGCAAGTCGGTACTCTACTTTACGAACGGTATGTATCTCACGCCGGAGCTGGACGAGCCCTTCCGCGCGCTCACCAGCCTCGCCAACCGCGCCAACGTGACTTTCTATTCGGTGGATACCCGCGGGGTCATGACCATGGCTCAGAATTCCGGTGCCACGGGGCAGTTGAACGGAGCGGCGGACGCGAGCCGCACCACCATCACGCGAACAGAGGGCGCCGCCACCAAAGACGAGATCATGGCGTCGGACAACGCGGAGCTCTCGGCCCGCGCCAATACCCAGCTCCGCATTCGCGACCTGGCCGAAGCTACCGGAGGGTTCCTGATCGGCGACAGCAACGACCTGCGCGGGCCGCTGCGGGAGGTCAACGAGGAGATCGCGAGCTATTACGAGCTGTCGTTCAACCCCAATATCCAGAACTACGATGGGAGCTTCCGCAAGCTGTCCGTGAGCACCGACCGCAAGGGCCTGGTGATCCACGCCCGCAACGGTTACTTCGCCTTGCCACCGGAAGCCCGGTCGTCGGGCCTGCTGCCATTCGAGTTGCCGCTGCTCAAGGCCATGTCCGACGGCAAGCTCTCCCAAGACGTGGCCTTTCGCGCCGGCGCGGTTTTGCTCCAACCGAAAGCGGAGGGGACCGACGTAGCGCTCCTGGTGGAGGTGCCGCTGCATTCGCTCGCGGCGAAGGCCGACGAGCAGCAGCATGCCTTCGACGTCCACTGCTCGCTGGCCGCGCTGGTGAAAAACTCCGGCGGCGAAGTAGTCCGGAAGTTTTCGCGCGACCGGTCGTTTCACGTCACTGCCGAGCAGTTGAAGGCGGGCAACTTCGTCGACAAGCTGACGGTCAACATTCCCCCCGGCAAGTACACGCTGGATGCCGCGGTGATGGATCGCGAGAGCGGCAAGGTGGGTGTCGAGCGCTCCGAATTTGCGATTGCGCCGAAGCCCCAGGGAGTCGGCATCTCGTCGCTTACGGTCATGCATTCCTACACTCCCAACGCGAAGGGCCTGGATTCCAGCGAGCCGTTCCAGTTCCAGGGCGGACGGGTGACTCCCACGCTGGACGACGGTATTCAGAAGGGCGCGAATGCGATGCTCCGCTTGTTTTTCACGGTTTATCAGGATCCTTCCATTTCCGCCCCGCCTACGGTGGAGGTCCAGTTTCTTCAGGGCGGAAAGGTGCTGGCCAACGTTCCCATGCAACTGCCTGCCGCCGATTCGAACGGCCGGATCCCCTACCTGATGACGATACCCGCCGCGGCGATTCCGCCGGGCGACTACCAGATCCGGGCAACGGCCCGGCAGGGGAACACCTCATCGACCACGACGGCGGAAGTGCGATTCCTGCCTTAGGCCTTCGTTCGGCCGGTTGTTAACGGATTTCGAAAGAATCGTTAACGCAGTTGACGGTTGTTCACTGGTGCGTGTATACTGCCCTCCAGCCTCGGTGGGGAAATGACGCACTCGGTCGTGGGTCTCGATTTGGAAAAACAGGAACTCGAAGCCGTACTCAGCTCCGGCATCTTTGACCGCGCGCCGAACCTGGAACAGCTACTTACGTATGTTTGCGTGAAGTACTTCGAGGGCTCGGCGAGTCAGATCAAGGAGTACAGCATCGCGGTGGACGCCCTGGGCCGTCCCGCGGAGTTCGACCAGAAGCGCGATTCGATCGTTCGAGTCGAGGCACACCGACTGCGAAAGCGCCTTCGAGACTATTACGAGGGCGAGGGCGCGCAGCACGCCGTTCGCATCGAGATTCCCCCGGGCCAGTACGCCCCGAGGTTCGTGCCGCAACGCCCGGTGGCGGAGAACGGGAGCGCTCCTGCAGCCCCGGCGGCAGGGCCTGAACCCGCGCTTGTCACGGAGGCGCCGGCGCTGCCGGAAGTACCTCGCGCCATCGTGACCAGTCATACGGGCGGCGACCACCGGAAGACGATGTTCGCCGCCGTCATTGGAGTTGCGCTGTTCGGCGGCGCCGCCCTGATCCACTATGCCGGTCGTGCCGTGCCGGCGGCGAGGGCCGGCCTGGTGATGCCGGCGGCTGCCGCCGGGACACAAGCGGTTCGCCTGCTGGCCGGGTTCGAGAGTGGCAATTACACAGACCGCTCGGGCCAGGTGTGGGAGAGCGACCGGTATTTCCAGGGCGGTTCGGTGTTCGACTGTGGGGACCGTCCGATCTTCGGAACCCGCGAACCTCGACTGTACCAGAGCCGGCGCGAGGGAACTTTCAGCTACGATATTCCGCTGGCGCCCGGTGTTTACGAACTTCGTCTGTATTTCGCCGAGACGCTTTACGGCGAGAACAATGCCGCCGGAGGGGGTGAAACCAGCCGGCTTTTCGATGTCTTCGTGAACGGAAACCGCATTCTGCAGAACTTCGACGTGATCGGCGAGGTGGGGGCGACCACCGCCGATATACGGGCCTTCAAGGACATCACTCCCGCGGCCGACGGCAAACTGCACCTGAGATTCGAAACGGTCACCAACCCGGCGTTTGTGAACGCCATCGAGATCACTCCGGGCACGCCGGGAAGGCTGCGGCCGGTGCGCATTGTCTCCCGGGATCACGGGTACACCGACAGCCAGGGGCGGACCTGGGAGCCAGACCGCTACGCCCACGGAGGGCAACTGGTGGTGCGGACGCAACCGGTGGAGACGGACGGCGATCCGGAACTTTTCCACGGCGAGCGGTTCGGCAACCTGCTGTATGTGATCCCGGTTCCGCCGGGACGCTACACCGTGACTTTATACTTCGCGGAGGCGTGGTTCGGACCTGGGACACCCGCCGGGGGCGGAACCGGCAGCCGGGTCTTCGACATTCTGGCCAACGGGATTGCCCTGCGGCGCGGCTTCGACATTTTCAAGGAAGCCCGCGGGAACCACCGCGCGGTTTCCTTCACCGCAAACGGGCTGGAGCCGGACGCGCAGGGAAAGCTGGAGATCTCGCTGCACCCCGTGCGCAACTACGCCTGCGTGAACGCGATCGAGGTGGTGGACGAGTCGGAGTTCACCGAGGCGCGGCGGTAACGGCCGGCCCGCTCCCTTACGGCCGCTGCTCTGTGGCGGGGCAATTGAGCTGGTCTGTGGCGACGCGGCGGATTTCGCCGGCTTCATAAGTCTGGCCCCGGCGCAGGTAGTTGTTTTCCACGTTTTGCGAGGCGGCGCAGATGTCGCCGTGGACGAGCGGGCAATCCACGTTCAAACTGGGTGAGCCACCCTCGTGGCTGATGGAGCAGCCCCGCGGGTCGATCTGCTGGTAGAGTTCCAGCAACTGGCCGTTGAGCGAGGTACGACTGGGATCGACGGCCAGGGCCTCGACCATGGCGAGGGCGGCTTTGTGGGGTTGGCCGGCGGAGCGGTAGGCGGACGCAAGTTCCTCGAGCAGATCCGGATCGGACCCGAGCATGTGCCCCTTCTCGAAGGCATCGAGAGCACGGGCCGCGTCGCCGAGGCGCTCGTAGGTCCTACCCAATGCCAGATACAACTCGCCCGGCACGGAGGTGAGCCCCCGGCCGCTCCACTTCGGATTCTCCGCACGATACTGTGCGTTCCAGGCGAGTTCGATGCGCTCGCTGCGCAGCAGGGCGTCGAGCGATTTGCGATACCAGAATTCGGGACTCGTCCCGGTAGCCGCAGAGGCGGTGGGACCGTGCGAGGCCAGTCTCTCGCCGATTTCCCTGTAGAGAATGCCGGCGTTGCGGTAGGCGGCCGGCGCGTTGCGATCATCCGGCAGTGGTTCGAGGATCGCCAGCGCGCGCTCGACTTCGCGGAGGGAACGGTCGCAATCCGCCTGCGTAAGAAGACCGGCGGCGTTGCTGAGGTTGAGATGCGTCTTGTAGCTGGCTGGAGCGACTTCGACGCCGCTGCGCCAGAACCGCTGCGGGTCCAGCCAGTCGCTGTTGCGCGCCCAGGTGCGGGTGGAAGCAGCGATGAGGAGGATCACGGCGGCTGCCTCCGCGGCCTGGCGGCGCCGGCGCTGGAGAGCCTGGAACACGTAGACCGCCAGGATCGCAAACCCCACCGTGGGCAGGTACAGAAAGCGCTCCGCCATGATGGCGCCGATGCGGATCACCAGGTTCGACATGGGGGAGAGGGTAACGAAAAAGAACGCCACGGCGAAGAAAACGGGCTTGTGGCGCCGGGTGGACCGTAAGGCCCCAACGGCCGCCGCCACGCACGCGATCAGGGCCAGGACGGCCAGCCAGTCGTTCCATTGGAACAGGTGTACCTGATTGTACGAGTAGTCGTAGGACAGGTTGGCCGGCCAGATCCACAGCAGGAAATACTTGCCGATGACTTTGACGGCGGTCATTCGCGCCGTCCAGAAGCCGGCCCCCAGGAGCGGGTTGTCGGGGAACTGCGTTCCCAACAGCGGCGAACTCGCGAGCACGTGCGCGCGAATGATCAGGAACGCCAGGCAGGGGACGGCTACCGCGGCGTAGCTCGGAACGCGGGAGCGCCAGGAGGCGGCGCGTTCGTAGGTGAAATCGTAGATCGCGAGGACCGCCACCGCGACCACGGCGCTCTCCTTGGAAAACATGCCTACCGTCATGGCGAGCGCGATGGCCGCGAGCCACGCGGCTTTCCGCGCACCCTCCGCGCGCAGAGCCTGCCGGTGGCAGAGCAAGGCCGCCAGCACGCCGAAAGCGGCCAGCAAATCGGCGCGGCCCACGACGTTGGTCACCGATTCGGTGAGGAGCGGATGCAGGCCCCAGACCGCGGCCAGCAGCAGGGCCGGTGGAATCTGCTCGAAGATCGCCAGCCCCAGCAGGTACACGAGAATGACGTTGACCGTATGCAGAATCAGGTTGATCCAGTGATAGCCCTCGGGTTTCGCGCCGTTGCCGAGGATCGAATAGTTGAACAGGTAGCTGAGCGTTACCAGCGGCCGGTAGAGGCCGGTGGGAGCGGTCTCCCAATACTGGCCTTCGAGGATGCGGTGGAGCTGAACGGACGACACCGTCTGGATACGGGCGTCCTTGAGAATGACGTCTTCGTTATCCAGAAGCAACGGCGCGTGCAACGAATTCGAGTACACCAGGAATAGGGAGCCGGCCAGGGCGGCCACCGGGAGCGCGTGCTTCCATAAGCGCGACCATCCGGGCGCGGTTCTCTTCGGGGCCTTCGCGGCTTTCTTCTTGTCGCGCTTCACTATTCTCTATTTCTAGCGGATTTCAGCGTACAATGCCGCGGGCCTCGTCGACTTTGAGGAACTGATCGGCGGCGACCTTGCCCAGTTGCTGTTTGGCGCCGCTGGGCCAGTCGATCTCGACCGCCGCGGAAGTATCCTGCCCCAACCCGAAGGTCAGCGCCAGGTCGCTCTGGGAGCAGTAGCTCGAACCGCTGCGCACGGTGCTCCACTGCTTTCCGGCTGCGCTCGTGACGCGCACGACCGCGCCGATTCCATCGCGATTCGATTTGGACCCGGAAAGCCGGAGGCAGAGCCAGTGATTCCGATTGCCGCCGTCATTACGGAACAGGTAGGCCGGGCCGTTGTTGGTGGAGACGAGAACGTCGAGGTCGCCATCGCGGTCGAAATCGGCGTAGGCGGCGCCGCGCGCCACGATGGGGCGGGCGAAGGATTCGCCCATGGCACGCGATACGTTCTCGAACTTCCGCCCTCCCAGGTTGCGGAAAAGAAGCGGAGGCTCCTTGTAGCTCACCTTGGGCTGTACGCGGCCGATCTCGTCTTCGATGTGGCCGTTGGCGGCGAAAATGTCGGGGTGGCCGTCGAGGTCGTAGTCGAAGAAGAAGACGCCGAAGGCCAGGGTCAGCAAGCTGGCCCGGCCCACGGTGGAAGCGCGGCGCTTCATCCACGAAGAGGCCGTTGCCTTCGTTGTGATAGAGGCCGAGCATCTGGTTGGAGAAGTTGCCGACCAGCAGGGCCGGCCGGCCGCTGCCGTCGTAATCGGCGGCATCCGCGCCCATGGCGCCGCGCGCCACGCCGTCTTCGCCGTAAGCCACACCGGCGGTCATGCCCTCTTCGGTGAATGTGCCGTTGCGGTTGTTGCGGTAGAGCTTATTGGGCTGCGTATCGTTGGAAACGAAGAGGTCGGGCCAGCCGTCGCTGTTGTAATCGAGGACTGTCACCCCGAGAGACTTGCTGGTCGGGTCCCCTACCCCGGCCTTGGCGGCCACGTCTTCGAACTTGCCGTTACCCAGGTTGTGGTAGAGGCGGGATGCGGTTCCCTTGTACGATTCGGGCGTGCAATAGGACTTGGTGGCGCCGTCGAGCGAGCACCACAGATCGTGCTTCGGATCCCATTGCACGTAGTTGGCGACGAAGAGATCGACCTTGCCGTCGCGGTCGTAGTCGAACCATGCGGCGCTGGTCCCGAAACTGGCGTTGTGGATGCCGGATTCTTTGGTGACATCGCGGAACTTGCCGTTGCCTTCGTTGTGGAACAGGTGGTCGCCGTCGAGCGCGGTGATGTAGACATCGTCGCGGCCGTCGTTATCGTAGTCGGCGATGGCGACGCCCATTCCGTACATTTCCACGTCGAGGCCGCTGCCGGCGGTGATGTTGGTGAAGGTGCCGTTGTGGTTGTTGCGGTAGAGCGCCGAGAGCGACTTGCGGCCGCGCGGAGTCCAGTCTTTGCTGTTGATGAGGAGAATGTCCGGCCAGCCGTCGCCATCGGCATCGAAGAATGCGCACCCGGAGCCGAGGGTTTCGGGAAGATATTTCTTGCCCGCGCGGCCGCTGTTGTGGGTGAAACGAATGCCGGCCTGGGCGGTGACGTCGGTGAACTTCAGCCCCGATGGGCTTTGGGTCGCGGCCATCGCGACGGCGATGGCTGTCGCCGCGGCGGCGAGAAGCCAGTTTCTCACGGCAGGTCTCCTTTGACGGCACTCTCGTGATCGTGGATCGGCTGGCGCTCGTTGTTGTCTTCAGGGCTCAGCGCGCGGCGGCGTGCGGTGATCGCCTGCGAGGACTCTTCGCGCCTTGAAGCGGCGGAAGAGCTTCTCTTCGCGGGCCGCGGCGGCGGTATCGCCCAGGCCGCGGGCGCACAGCATCCAGGTGTAGTGCATCTGCACGTCCTCTGGATCGACGCTCGCCACCTGCTTCAACGCATCCACGGCCTGCGCGTACTGCCGCTTCAGGAAGTCGATGCGCGCGATCTGGTTGAGCACCACGCGATCCCTCGGGTACTGCTCGCGCACCCGCTCGAGCGATTGCAGGGCGCCGTCGTAATCGCCGTCGGCTTTCTGCGTGGCGGCCTTGAAGAACCAGATGCGTCCGAACTGCGGAGCGATGGCGAGGGCCTTGGCGATGTACGGCTTGGCGGCCTCGGTCTCGCCCTCCTGAATCAACGCCCGCGCCACGTTGAGCCAGCCGTCGGCGTAGCCCGGCTCCGCCTCGGTTGTCTTTTGAAACGCATACTCGGCGCCCTTGAGGTCGCCTTGCAGCAGCAGGCCGATACCCCAGTCGTTCCAGCGCTCGCGGTCCTGTTTGCGAACCACCGGCGTCCAGGTCGCGTTGCCGAGCGGGATGGTTGCTTCGGATTTCGCCAGGGTGACGATGGGCAGGTCCGGAATGCAGCCGTGAATGTTGCCGGAGACGTTGGCCGGGATTGCCTTCGGGTCGAAGTCGTACTCCAGGCCGTTGTGGTCGGCGGAAAGCAGCGCCGGGTCCTGCCCGGGCTTGGGCACGCCCGCGTAGGCGAACTGGGTGTAGTACCAGGCGAACTTGCGGTAATTCAGTTTCGCGATGAAATGAATCGGGCCTCGCGCCTGCTTCGGCACCTTCACCAGGTAGTGCGCCACGTCGGCGGCGCCCGGCGGAATCAGCCGGACGTACAGCAGGCTGCGGGCCTGCCAGGCGTTGCGCTTGTTGATCGGGTTGCCCTCTCCATCGAGCTGGTAGGACTTATAGAAGTGGGCGCCGGGCTCGACCGGGCCTTTGCCGTTGTCGGTGACGTTGCCGCTCCAGAAGATCACGCGGCCATCGGCGTCCTTGGCCTGAAGCTCGAGCCAGGTATCGAACGCATCCACGGTGCCTCCGGGAAAGAAGTGGCCGATCTTGCGCGTCCGCACCACCACATCCACGCGCACGGTGCTGCCGGGCTCGAGGACCGCGGTTTCAAAGGGCGCGGCGACTTTGCCGACGTCGCGAATCACGGCGGCGCCGGATTGCTCGGCTTCCTCGCCCACCGCGAAAGTGGAACTGGCCTGGACGGTGTCGCTGCGGCGCAGCATGGCCGTGCCTTTGCGGTCGCCGGCGGGAGAGACGGCGAAGATATCGACGGAGATGAAGCCGGACTTGAGGAAGTCCTCGGTGGCTTTCAGTTGCGCCTCATCCTGGTTGACATACGGAACCGCGGTGTTGGCAGCGGCGAAGCGGTGGGAGTGCACCTTGCCGCCGTGGTTGCCGGGATCGTGAGAAGCCACCAGCGGCATATGGCAATCGGCGCAGACCATGCTCTTGGCCGGATAGTAGAACGACCGCGCGCCCTCTCCGGAAACGCCGCTGGCCTGCCAGTTGTCGTAATCGTTGAAGCCGCGCAGCCAGCGATACCGGTTCACCGGGACATCCAGGTGGACCTTATGGCACGCCGAGCAGAATTCGGCGGACTGATCGCGCATGAACGGCTTGAGGAACGTCGCCTTATGCGGCTTGGGGTTGAGATAAGTCAGGAAGTAATCCATCGCCCGGATGTAACGGTTGTGGCTGGACGCCAACTGGTGGAGCGGCGGGTACTCCACGCGGAAATCCGCGTTCCCCATCGTGCTGTCGACATGAACGATGGCATGGCACGACATGCAGCCGAGGCCGGCGTGGGCCTCCGGCGTATCGATCTGCTCCTTCATGGGACGGTCGAAGCGGCCGTTGAAGAAGACGGCGTGGTCGTGGCACCCCGCGCACCACTTGCTGGGGCGGGTGCCCACCGTATCCTGCATGTACTCGACCGCCTTCCGGTAGAACTGGTTGTTGAACGATGCGAAGTGGTGCATCGAGCTCTTCCACTGCTCGTAGATGTCCTTGTGGCACTGGCCGCAGGTCTCCGAATCCATGAAGAAGTTGGAGGGGATGATCTTGCCGGTGTTGGTTTGAGCGGAGGACGGCGCAAACGGCGAATGCGCGCCGGCGCCTTCCTGGTCCATGGAGAGCGGCGGGCTGGTGGGGTTCACGATGAAGTTATCGGGGTTGGGCCACAGGGTGCGCCAGAGCGCGGCCGAAGCCGGCAGCAGCACCAGGATCGAGACACACGCGGCGAACACGGCCCGGTAGCGCCCCGCGTTGAAGACCCGCCATCCAATGAGAGCTACGGCGGCGAGCGAAAGCGCGATGTGGAGCCACAGAGCCCAGCGATGCTGCAGGGTATTTCCGGCGACGGCGAGGTATACGGCCGGAATGGCGGCTGCTACGAACGCGCCGCATTCGCGCGGATAGCGCGGGGCCAGGCGGATCGCGAGCGCGGCGAGCGCGAGGCCAAGTCCCAGGTGGAGCAGAACGTTGGCTTCGTAAAAGATGCTGGCTTGCGCGAAAGCTGCGAGGTACGCGCTGTTCACAATCAGGATCGCGAGGGCATAGGGGACATAACGTTTCATTGCGAACTCTCGGGGCTGGCCGCCTCCAGGGGGCGGATGAGTTTCAGGGCTGGGCGCGTGTTGTACTGGCGCAGATACTCCTGGTGAAGCGCATCCTGCGGATAATGTTCACCCGCGGGGTAAGGGTAGCTGCTCATCGCATGGAAGGGCAGCGGCAGAACACTCTGCGAGAAGGCGGTATTGGCGTCGGCGTCCTTGGCCCAGCCATCCACCAGCAGCAGGAAATCGCGCTTCCAGCCGGCGGGCAAAGGCGGAAGGCTTCCCGGATCGAACCGCAGGCGGATTTCGTCGCCCGAGCCCATGATCACCATGCGGTCGTCCGGTTCCGCCAGCAGCGTGTTGACATCGCCGTAGCGGGTGTAGTTGCCGGAGGTCGGGTTCCAGGAGGAGGTGAAGCTGACGGTCTGATAGTCGAACTGTTCCGGCTGCTTGCGCCGCGGGTCGATGGTCGGGCGTGAGAATCCGCGGAATTGCAGGCCGGCTGAGAGCGAGGGCAGCGTGGTGAGCCGGACGGGCGGCGGCGCGTCGCTCTCCGCCAGATAGGCCTCGTCCCAATAGACGCACAGGTTGGTGACGATGCGAACCTCGCGGGAGGAGGAGAGGAACTTGCCGCTGAGATCCACCGCCATGGGCTTGGGTTTGCCGGAAGGGATTCCCATATCCTCGATTACGGTTTTCCAGTGGCCGGCAGCGTCCTTCACCTGAAGGTAAGGAAACGTCAAATCCTTGTGTTCCTGCATGGCGGAGAGAAACGTGCTGCCGTCGGCCCAATCGACCCACCCTTCGAGGATGAGCACGGCGCGGTTCCCCGGCGCGGCCTTTCCGAAATCGAGATCGAGGGTGTGCAATTCGGCGACGCCGGCGGCATCGCGGCGGAACGAGTCCGGATACTTCGAATCGCGGTGCAGCAGCGCCGGAAGCACGTCCGCGCCCCGCTGGTCGCGCGCGGCAACGGGATAGATGCGACGCTTCACCCCGAAAAGGCGGAACTCGGGGAATGGCGGCGATTTGAATTTCTCGTTGGTGACGATGTCGGTGCCGGCGGGATGGTCCACGGCCTGTAGGCGGACCTGGTCGATGTAGGAGACCTCGTGCAGTTCCTCGGTGATGCGCACGTCGTAGGCGCCGCCGCGCTCGCGGAGGATTTCGCCGGGGATCGAGACGTACTCGTCGTGATCCACGGGAAAGTAGCGGCCGTCTCCGGAACTTGCGCCGAGCGGAGCGACGCCGAGCACGTCGGTAACGAACTGGAACCGTTCGCCGTTCCAGGTGAAGATCATGGGGCAGGAGCCGGAAAGCCGCTGCGACTCCGGAATGGTCACCAGCTTGTTGATCGGCTGGTTCATTTCGTTTTGGATCAGGCCGTTCGGCCACGTGATGCGGACCGTGTCCACCTGCGTGCGGCTGCCCAGCCGGAAGACCAGCGGGAGGCCCGCCCAGGTCTGCTTCTCGTAGCTCGTGCCGGACTTGACTTCGACCTTGGCGCCGATGGGCGACTTCAGATTCTTGATTCCGGTGAGCGCGACCTCGATCCAGTTGCCGTAGTCGGGGGTCACATCGCGATCGATCGTCAGCGCGCCGCCGCGGATCGAAACGCGGTCGAGGCGTCCGTTGCCGTTGAAATCGGCGGCCACGGCCGGGGGAAGATTCACGGGCGGCGCTTTCTGGAAGCCGCCGGGCCGGTTCAGCAGGACGAGCGGAGGTTCGGCCGCAAGGTCGGTGCGGCCGTCGTGGTTGAGATCCTTGGCGGGCAGAAGCGTCGAAGCTGCCGGAAGTTCCTTGAGATCCACTGCCTGGTAGTTGCCGGCGAGGTGGTCGCGATAGAGAACACCCGGGCGGTCCTGGTAGGACGCCACCAGGTCGAAGCCGGGTGTATCGGGCTCCAGGTCGAACGGTACGGCGCTCAGGGCACGTCCACGCACGAAGGGGAAGCGGCTGGTTTCGTCGCCGAAGCCGGCCTGGCCGTTATTGCGGAGAAGCTTCGAATCGTCGCCGAACAGGAAGAGGTCGAGATCGTAATCGTGATCGTAGTCGAGCCACAGGGCCTGGCGGTAGGAGCCGGCAGGCAAGTCGGCCTGCTTGTGAAATTTGCCGTTGACGTTACGATAGAGCGCCGCGCCGTGAGTGGTGATGACGCACAGATCGGTAAAGCCGTCGTTATCGAAATCGCCGGGGGCGATCGAAACCACGTCACGCAGGCCTGCGAGACCCGAATCCGTTACGGGAGTCTTGCCGTCGCGGAAGACTTCGGTGTTGGAAGGCGACCAGGCGATCAGGCTGGCGCGGGGGCCGGTGTCCAATCGGATCGCGGTAACTCCAGTGAATCCCTCAGCCAGCCGTTCGGCGCGGAAGACCGGGGGCGCGGGCGGGGCGGACGGCAGGGCATCGATGGGGTCATAGACCTCGGCGTACCAGCTCCACGCCATGTCCTCCGGGACGGCGGCGCCCTCCTGCGACTTCTTCAACTGCTGAAAAATGCGCAACTCCCTCGCCGCATCCTCCGGACGCTGCATCTGGCGGTAGAGACCGTAGAGTTGGAAATGCGGGGCCGCGAGCAGTGGATTGAGGTCGCGAGCGATTTCGAACTGCTTCAGGGCTGCCTGCTGATCGCCTTGCGCCTTCAGAATCGTTCCCATCTGGTAGTGGGTTACCGGCTCGTCCGGCACGAGACGAGCCATGCCTCGAAATTGCACCATGGCGGCATCGAGATCGCCCTGGTTCTTGTAGGCGATGCCGAGGTTAAACCAGGTGTGAGGGAGCTTGGGGTCGAGTTTCTGGGCCTTCAGCAGCTGGTCGATGCCGGCCTGCGTGTTTCCGGCACGCAGCAGGGCCAGCCCGTAGTTCACGATCTCGCGGACGGAATCGGGGGCCAGGTCGAGGGCCTTGCGGAATTCGGTGACGGCCTGGGCCTGGGTGGTAGGGTTCTCGTAAAACGCCTTGCCGAGGTTGCGGTAGCGCCATAGTTCGGCGTCACTGCGCCGGGCGTTTTGCGCCAGCAATACCCAAACGACCGCGCCGAGCAAGGTCACGGCGAGCCACAACACGCGGTGAAAACGGATTCTCATACCCTCCCAGTGTGCACCGGCTGTGGCGCAGAGTGCTTGACAGCATATCCCGTGAGCAGGAAAGCAGCAATAATAGGAAAATATTAGAGGGCGCCACACAGAACCGCGACCGCCGGGGAGCGGGCCGCGCCGATATGGGGAGATCACCGACAATCCGGCTGCTGGCGGGGCTGGCGATTACGCTTTCGGCGGTCGCGCTCTATTCGGGATACACGGTGGCGCAGTTGCGCAGCCTGGAGCGACTGCAGACCGGCACGATCGACCGCAACCGCGCCGATTCCCTGCTGCTGCTGCGCATCCAGAACGATCTCAACTCGGTGGCGCTCGCCATGCGCGATATGACGGAGGGTACCGAGCCGTATCCCCTGACCGCCTGGAAGGCGCAGTTGCAAAGAATCCGGACGGACCTCGATGACGCCATGGAGCGCGAAGCGGCGCTCTCGCCCTTCGGCGGGAACTCGGATCAGAGGAGCTACCTGAAAGCTTCCGTCAAACAGTTCTGGGACGCGGTGGACCGCATGTTCGCGATGGCCGCGGGCGGCCAGGAGGCCGAAGCGCGATCGCTCATCCGGCTCTCCCTGCAAGCCAGGCAGGAGGCGCTCAGTACGGCGGTAGCGCGGCTGCTCGTGCAGAACAATGAAACCGAGCAGGAGGCCGCCGCGCGGATTCGCGAAGTATATTCCGGGGCGGAGCGCAACCTGTACCTGTTCGTGGGGGCCATGCTGATCCTGATTCTGTTCACCAGCCTCTACCTGGTGCAGTATAACCGGCGGCTGTTTCGAGAAGAGTCGGCGCTCTCGGAACGGCGCAGCGAACTGGCGCGCCAGTTGATCTCCATGCAGGAAAGCGCGTTCCGGTCGATCTCGCGCGAATTGCACGACGATTTCGGACAGATTCTGACGGCGATCGGAACCATGCTGCAGCGCACGAGCCGCAGGCTGGCGCAGGATCCCGACTCGGTGCGGTCGGATCTGCGCGAGGTGCAGGAGATCGTGCAATCGACGCTGGAGAAGGTCCGGACGCTCTCGCACGCGCTGCACCCGGTGATCCTGGACGAGATCGGCCTCGAGAGCGCCCTGGACCAATATTTGCCGGCGTTCGAGAAGCAGACCGGAATTGCCATACAATTTGAGAAGTCCGGCACTGGGCGAGAATTGGACCGGGGGGTGACCATCCACCTTTACCGCGTGATGCAGGAAGCGCTGAATAACGTCGCGAAACATTCGAAATCGAAGCGTGCCTCGGTGCGGCTGCGCTACCTGCCGGAATCGGTGGAGCTCGAGGTGGAAGACGAGGGCGTGGGGTTCGACGCATCGGACGGCCAGGGGATGGGACTGATTTCGATGCGGGAACGCGCTGAACTGGTCAAGGGACGTCTGGAGATCGAGGGGCGAGGAAGAGAGGGAGCCAAGATCCGGCTCTCAGTGCCGACCTCGCCGCGGGAGAGCCATGCCGGAATCTGAAATCACCGTTCTTCTGGTGGACGATCATAGCCTGGTGCGGCGCGGGTTCCGGCGTCTGCTGGAGGACGATCCGGAGATTCGCGTGGTGGGGGAAGCCGAGGACGGCCACCAGGCGGTCGAACTGGCGGCACAGTTGCGGCCGCGCGTCGTGGTGATGGATTTCGCGCTGCCGAGTATGAACGGGGCGGTGGCGGCGCGGCAGATTCTGCGTACGGCGCCCGAGACCGCCATCCTCATTCTGAGCATGCACGCGGAGACATCCTATGTGCGGACCTGCCTGGAGGCCGGCGCGCGGGGATACCTCCTGAAGAACGCGATGGACCTGGAGATGGTGAGCGCCGTGAAGAAAGTGGCCGCGGGTCAGCGAGTGCTCGACGCGCGGTTGGACCGGGCAGCGGTCGCCGGGGACGGAGAACCGCAGCCGCAACTGACCACGCGGGAACTCGAAGTGCTCCAGTTGATCGTCCATGGCAAGTCGAACAAAGAGATCGCCGCGGTGCTCGGCCTGAGCGCGAACACGGTGGCCGTACACCGCGCCAACATCATGCAGACGCTGGGCATTCACAACACGGCGGAGCTGGTGGTTTACGCCATCCGCCAGGGGCTGGTAAGCATCGCGTGACGCGGCGGACCTTTCTTCTCGGCGCCGCTCCGCTGCTGGCCGCGACCGGGGACCCGGGCTTCCGCCTGACAGATGTGACGGAAGCGGCAGGTCTCCACTTCCAACACAATAGCGGAGCCTTCGGCGCCAAGTACCTGCCGGAAACGATGGGGCCGGGCTGCGCGTTTCTCGATTACGACGGCGACGGTTGGCTCGACATCCTGCTGGTCAACGGGACGAACTGGCCCGGGCACTCCGGCGCCCGGAGCACGATGCGGCTCTACCGCAACAATCGCAACGGCACGTTCACGGACGTCACGGAGCGCGCGGGGCTGGCGGTGGAAATGTACGGGATGGGGGTCGCGGTCGGGGACTACAACAACGACGGTTTTCCCGACCTGCTGATCACCGCGGTGGGCCAGAACCGCCTGTTCCAGAACAACGGAAAGGGCCGCTTCACGGACGTGACGGAAAAGGCGGGGCTGGGCGGCCGGAGCGCCTTCAGCACGTCCGCCCTGTGGTTCGACTACAACCGTGACGGGCTGCTCGACCTTCTGGTTTGCAACTACGTGAAGTGGTCGCCGGCGCACGACGTGTTTTGCAGCGTCGATGGCAAGCACAAGTCGTACTGCACGCCGGAAGCGTACCACGGGGAGACCTGCTGGCTGTTCCGCAATCGCGGCAACGGCACGTTCGAAGACGTAACGGCGCAGAGCGGCATCTTCGACAGCAGCTCGAAATCGCTGGGAGCGGCAATGTTGGATTACGACCGCGACGGGTGGCCCGACCTGCTGATCGCCAACGACACGCAGCCTAACAAGCTTTATCGCAACCTTCGCAACGGAACGTTCGAGGAAGTGGCGGTGAAGGCGGGCGTCGCATTCAGCGAGGACGGCAAAGCGCGCGCGGGCATGGGAGTGGACGCCGGGGACTTCGACAACTCGGGAGTGGAGGGGATCGCCATCACCAATTTCGACAACGAAATGATCGCCCTCTACCGCGCCGCGCCCGGCGGCGGATACACGGACATCGCCGGGCGCACGGGGGTGGGGCAGGCATCGCGCTCCAGCCTGGGGTTCGGCTGCACGTTTCTCGACATCGACCTGGACGGGTGGCTGGACCTGGTGGCGGTGAACGGGCACATCGACGAGACCGTGCGGCGGATTCGCGGCAACGTGGGCTACGCGCAGCCGCCGCACCTGTTTCTCAACGGCGGCAAGGGAAAGTTTCGCGATGTGGCCGCCCAGGCGGGCGCGGCCTTCGCAAAGCCGAAAGTGGCGCGAGGACTGGCGTACGGCGATTTCGACGGCGATGGCGACCTGGACCTGCTGGTCACGACCAACCAGGGGCCGGCTTACCTCTACCGCAACGACATGTCTTCAGGAAACCGTTCGCTGCGCCTGCGGCTGACGGGGACCAAATCGAATCGCGATGCCATCGGCGCGGTAGTGCGCGTCTTCGAGCCGGACGGCACACAGACGCGCGTGGTGCACAGCGGTTCCAGTTACCTTTCGCAATCGGAACTGACACTGACCTTCGGGCTGGGGCGGCGCGCGGAGGCATCGCGGCTGGTGATCGAGTGGCCGAGCGGCGCGAAGCAGGAGTTCCGCAACGTGCCGGCGGGGTCTCACCAGTGCACCGAGGGCGGCAAGCTCACGGCCGCGGTTCGATAGTAAGCTGGGTTCAGAATGGATGACCAATTCCGACTGATCACGCTCGACCCGGGCCATTTTCACGCCGCCCTGATCCAGAAAGAGATGTACGCCGGAGTGGCGGTACGGACGACGGTTTACTCACCGCTCGGAACCGACCTTGCCGCCCATCTGAACCGCGTCGCCCGGTTCAACCTGCGCAAAGAAAATCCGACCCGTTGGGAAGTGGACGTGCATGCGTCGCCGGACTTCCTGGAGCGAATGAAGGCGGAGCGTCCCGGCAATATCGTGGTGCTTTCCGGACGCAACCGCGCCAAGATCGGGTACATTCGCGCATCGCTCGATGCCGGGCTGCACGTGCTGGCGGATAAGCCGTGGATCATTCGCCCCGAGGATATGCCGGCGCTCGAGGAGGCGTTAGCCGTGGCGGAGCGCCGCGGGCTGATCGCGTACGACATCATGACCGAGCGTTACGAGATCACCACGATGCTGCAGCGGGAACTGGTGAACGACCCGGAGGTGTTCGGCACGATTGTCGCAGGCACGGAAGAGGACCCGGCCGTCTACATGGAAAGCGTTCACCATATCCTGAAGCTGGTGGCGGGAAGCCCGAATCTGCGGCCGGTCTGGTTCTTCGACGTCGAAGAGCAGGGCGAAGCCCTGGCGGACGTGGGGACGCACCTGGTGGACATGGTGCAGTGGACACTGTTCCCGGAACAGGCGATCGACCATCGAAAGGATCTGCGGATTTTGAACGCCCGGCGCTGGCCGACCACGATGACGGCGGAGCAGTTCCGGCAGGTAACGGGCGAGCCTGGGCCTGGCCTCGATTACTACTGCAATACGCGGGTGGCGTATATGCTGCGGGGGATCCACACCAGGCTGGACGTGCTGTGGAGGTGGGAGGCGCCTGCCGCCGGCGGGGATACGCACCTGGCGGTGTATCGCGGAACCAGGTCGCGAGTCGAAGTGAGGCAAGGCCAAGAAGAGAACTACCGGCCCGAATTGTACGTGGTGCCGGAGGGTGCGGGCGTGGAGAAAGCGATCGAGAAGCGGGTCGCGGCAATCGCTGCGGAGTACCCCGGCGTCGCGCTGGAGCAGCAGGGCCCGCGCGTCCGGGTAACGATTCCGGATGTGTATCGCGTGGGCCACGAGGCGCATTTTGCGCAGGTGGCGAACCGGTTCTTCGGGTACTTGCGAAAACCGGAGAGTTTCCCCGCCTGGGAGAATCCGTGCATGCTGGCGAAGTATGCCGTGAGCACGCGCGGTGTCGAGTTGAGCCGCGGGGCGGGCGCCTAAGATCCGAACACCGTTCGCGCTTTTTCGATGAAGGCGGCGACCTTCACGCGGGGGTCGCCCGCACCCAGCGTCTCGACAGGCAGGAAGCCGCGATAGCCGTGGCGGTCGATGATGGCCTTTACTTTGGCGAGGTCGGTCGGAACTTCCTTCGTGCCGTAGCCGACGTTCTCTTTGAGCTGCCAGGAGACCGCGTAGGGGATCAGCTTTTCGATCTCCTCATAAGGGTCGCCGGTACGGAGGCTGCCGATGTCGAGGATCGAGCCGAACCATTTCGAATCCACCGCGTCGATGATGCGGATGGCCTGGCCGGCGGTCTTCACGAAATCGTTGTGGTTCTGCAGTCCGACAATCACGCCGTACTGCGCGGCGTACGCGGCGCACTCGCGAAACAGGGGCACCATCCACTCCAGCACCTGGTCGAAGCTGTGTCCCTCGGGAGCCTTGGCCCCGGAAAAAACACGAATCACGGGCGCGCCGAGCTTGGCAGCTACCTCGATCCAGTCCTTGACCAGTTGCAGGTCTTTGCGGCGGGCCTCCGCGTCGGCGACGGCGAAATCATTGCGCACCCCCGTTCCGCTGAGCGTGACGCCGTTCAGGAAGGCGCGCCGCTTCAATCCGTAGATGTACTCGTCGGGCGGGACCTTGGGGTATCCGGGGAAGTAATACCCGGTCGGGTCGACGGCTTCGATGCGGTGCTCGGCGCAGTAATCGACCACATCCGCGAGGGTCATGCTGCCGTCGCGTAATGGGGCATTGAACGAGTAAGCGTTGAGCCCGAGCTTCACGCCGACGCCGGCAACCCGGCTGATGCTGCGCTGCGCGAAGGCCGCGGCCGCGGACAGGCCGAGCGACCCGAGAAGGACGGTCCGGCGGGAATAAGTTGAAGTCATGACAACATTTTGACAAGGTTCTGATAACTGACGCGGGCAGCCGCGATCGAGTCGCCCCAGGCGGCGGCGTTGTCCTGCTCGATGCAGTAGTGCTTCATACCCGCCAGGCCCGCATTGGCGAAGATTGTCTTGTAATCCACGTCGCCTTCGCCCACCGGTACCAGCGTGGCAGCGCGCATGCGCTCGGCCTCGTTCATGTCGGCGTTCATCAGCTTGATGCCGCGGGCGTCCTTGACGTGCCACAACTCGAAGCGGCCCGGATTCTTGTGGAACATGTCGAGGATGTTCTGTCCGGCCACGGAGGCCCAGCCGATATCGAGCTGCATGGCGACCAGGGCCGGGTCGGTCTCGGCGAGCAGGACGTCGTAGGGCCGCAGTTTGCTCCCTTCGAACGGCTGGAATTCCATGGTGTGATTGTGGATCAGCATCTTCATGCCGAACTTCTTGACGATCGCGCCGTGGCGGTTGATCTCTTCGGCGGTGCGCTTGACGGATTCCTCGGTCTGGGCGCGGCGCGGGCCGCCGCCCGAAGCCGGGTGCGCTTCGCGGATCTCGGTGTACTTGATGCCCATGACCTGAAAGCCTTCGAGCTCCTTTTCGAGGCCCGGGCCATCCGTGGCGGGCACGTGTGTGCTGGGCGCGCTCAGGCCGTATCGGTCGAGCATCGCGCGAAACCGCTTGGGGTCGAGCTTGTCGTAATCGGTCGCCGGCTCGACTTCCTTATAGCCGATCTCGGCTACCTTGGCCAGCGTACCTTCGTAATCCTTGGCGGTCAGGTCGCGAACCGTGTACAGCTCGAGGCCCACCTGTTTCGTCCAATCGGGCGCGGCCATGGCGAGTTCGGCCCCCCACAGCAAAGCGCCGCTTCCCACGGCAATGTCTTTCAGAAAATGACGACGGTTCATAGTTTCAGCCTTCCTGTTTATACTCAAAACCGGCGCCGAATTCCAGTGTGTCGACAATGCGGGAGCCTACACCCGCCGGTTGCCGCGGCTGCGTCGAAAGAGTAGGCCATGCTCACGCCCGTGGATCTTGTCGGATCGGCTCGGCATAGATGCTCCTTCAGAGCGCGATGAGCCGGCCGCCGGGGAGTCGCATGGAGTTGTCAGATGCCGTGCGGAATCAGACTAGTAAGCGCCGTGTCCGCACAAGACCACGCGGACGGTCTTCAGCAGGATCTTCAGATCCGCCAAAAGGCTCCAGTTGCGGATGTACTGGCAGTCGAGATCGACCCGCCGGCGATAGCCCGTATCGGCGCGGCCGGACACCTGCCATAAACCGGTGAGGCCCGGCTGCACTTGCAGGTACAGAGAGAGGGAGGGGCCGTATTTGGCGATCTCCTCCTCGACGATGGGGCGCGGACCGATCAGGCTCATATCGCCGCGCAGCACGTTCCAAAGCTGCGGCAATTCGTCGAGGCTCGATCGCCGAAGCAGGCGGCCGACGCGTGTCACGCGGGGATCCTCCTTCAACTTGTGGCTGCGGCGCCATTCGGCGCGCCGCCCGGGATGATCCTTCAGGTACTCCTGGAGGGCCGCATCGGCGTCAGCCACCATCGAGCGGAACTTCCAGACTCGAAACCGCCGCTCGTTCCTGCCGATTCGGGTATGGCCGTAGAAGACGGGGCCGCGGGTTTCGAGAACGATCGCAATCGCGATCGCGAAGGCCAGAGGCAGGGCGAGGATCAGGAGAAGCGCCGCGATGCCCACCTCGAATATGCGCTTGATTGCCTGGTTGCGCGGCTTGAGCAGACCGGTGACGCAGAATTCCTCCGAAGGCTCGACTAGCGGGATGGTCACCCAATGCGAATCCACGTCAGGCAATCCTCCTCGCCGAGGCGGTCCGGTCCAACACGGCGGCATACACGGTCTCTGTCTTTTCGATCATCTGTTCCAGGCGGAATCGCCGTTCAAATATGAGACGGCCCGCGGCGCCGAGGCGTTGCCGCAGACCGGAATTGGACAACAGTTCGGCGATCGCGGCGGCGAACCCACGGCCGTCGCCCGCGGGCGCCAGCAGGCCAGTTTGGCCGTGAGCGACCGCTTCGCGCACTCCGCCCACGTCCGCGGCTAGAACCGGCAATCCGGCGCGCATGGCTTCGAGCACGCTGCGCGGCAGCGCCTCGGACCGCGACGAGAGGATGAACAACTGCGAGGCCGCCAGCACCTCCGCGGCATCGCTCCGGTAGCCGAGAAAATTTACGTGTGGCGCGATGCCGAGCGAGGCAGCCAGCCGCCGGACTCTCGATTCGCGGGGACCATCGCCGACGAGGTCCAGTTTCCAATCGCGGCTCGGCAAGGAGGCAAGGGCCCGCAGCAACGTGTCGTGGTCCTTGGGAGATTCGAAGCGGGCCACCGAGCAGATCCGCACGGGGCTCCGTCCCGGTTCGGCGCGCTGCACGGACGGGATGTCGCGAACTCCATTGTGAACCACGTGTAAGATCGCCGGCTCCGCCACCCGCTTTTCGATCGCGAGGCGCCTCTCGTAGTCGCAGACGCAGATGATCGCGCGGCACCAGCGGGCCGCCATCCGCTCGGCGGCCGTAAACAGCATCCCCGATGCGGCGGAGATGCGTGAGCCGATGACCCATCCATGGGGCGTGTAGACCGCTGGAATGCCGAGACGGGCGCAGGCGGCTCGCCCTAGCCAGCCGGCTTTAGCCGTGTGGGTAGAGACCAGGTCGGGTCCGAAATACCGAAGGGCCGACGTCATCTCCTCGACCGCACGCCAGTCGCGAAGCGGATGGACGGGACGCCGCAGAAAGCGGAGTGGGCGGAACGGCACGCCGGCAAGCGCCAGTTGATCGGCTACCGGGCCGTCTCCGCCGAGCAGCACAAGAGGCTGGTGGCCGCGCTCGAGCATCGCGCGCGCGAGGTCGCGCACGTGGATGCTGGCGCCGCCCACGGCGTCCGCCCGCGTGATGACGTATGCGATCTTCACGGCTCTCTCTTCTCCGAAAGAATTACCAGGAACGCCAGTTTGCGGAACACCGCCCGCGACGCAAAAGCGGCCCCCGGAAGGCGCACCACGGCGGCGATCCACTGCCTGCCCGGCCGGTCGAGCAGCCGAAACCGGATGTAATCGGATTCGCGCATTTCACTCCGGAAATAACGGCCGAAGGTTTCGACGATCTCGCGCCGGCTGCGATAGCGCGTATACCGGTCGATCCACTCCAGCTTGTCGGCGGCCCACTGGCGGGCGGAGGAAGCCTGCTCCTTCCAGGTCCCCAGGCCGAGAGCGCGAAGCGCCCACGTATAGTAGAAGCGAACCCGCGAATTCCTGCGGAACCAGTGCGAAAACGGAATGCCGATGTGCCCTTCGCGGAATACGTCGCGGGAAGGGAAAATGCTCAAAACCCGGCCCCCGGGCTTCAATACACGGTGGATTTCGCGCAGGACCGCTTCCAGGTCTTCGACATGCTCCAGGACCTGATTATTCACCACCAGGTCGAAATAGCGGTCCGGAAAGCCTATCCTGCCGCCTCTAATTTCAATGATAGCAGTACCCAGCAGGCCGGACGACTCCGCTTCGGCGCGAGTCTGAGAACCGCCGTAATAAATGTCCACGCCGCACATTTCGATGCCGGCGGCGCGTCCCGCCGCGACGAGGTTTCCCGCTCCGCAGCCGAAATCGAGAACCCGCGCGTCGCGATGCTGCCGGACGAAACCGCGGCAAAACTCGAGTACGAAGCGGGTGGTGACATCGAGATCTTGCATGGGCTAAGGCTCCCGGCCGGAAAGCCGCGCCGCTTGCAGGAGTTCTTCGTACAACCGCTCCCAGAGCCCGGTTACGGCCGCCAGCTCGAAGCGGGCCAGCGCGTGCTCGCGCGCCGCATGCGACATGGCCGCCCGGTCTCCGGCGGGCATTTCCACGAGGCGTGCCATGGCCGCCGCCAGGGCCGTCGGGTCGCCCGGCGCGACCACATACCCGGTTCTCTCGTGGACGACCGCCTCGGGCACGCCCCCAACGTGCACCGCCACCTGCGGCAACCCGCTGGCGGCCGCTTCGAGCAGCACCATCGGCAGTCCTTCGACAGCCGAGGACAGCACGAAACCATCGCAAGCGTTCATCAGATCCGGCATGTCGTCGCGCGGCCCCAGAAACTGCGCCCGGACTCCCAGTTTCGCGGCAAGGGCCTTCAGTTCCGCGCCGTCAGGGCCCTCGCCGGCGATCAGCAGGGTGCCGGACTGCCGGGCGGCAGCTTCCAGCATCACCGGGTAGTTCTTTTTCCACATCAGGCGGCCGGCGGCGAGCCATGCGAAATCCTGGCCCAATCCCAGGGCGGTGCGCATCTGCGCGCGCCGTTCGGCATCGGGGCGGAAGCGGGTGGTATCCACGCCATTGGGGATGATTCGCAGTCGCGCCTGGGAGACTGCGCCCGCCGCCGCGTGCCGTTCCGCGATAGCCTCCGAGACGCATACGACCCGATCGGAAAGCGGTCCAGTGACGCGATACAACCAGTCGCGCCCGCGGACACGCGGAGAGCGCCGGCTGCTCTCTGCCATGCTGTGGATGGTCGAGATTACGACCGGGATGGGGCATACCAGCCGGGCCAGGCGCGCCAGCAGGTTGGCGTGGAACATGTGGGCGTGTACGATATGCGGCTTCAACCGGTTGATCAGGGGGACGAGGCGCGCGACGCCCAACCGGTTCCGGCCGGCATCGAGCGGCCACACGGGTACGCCCGCGGCGCGCAGTTCGGTTTCGAGGGCGCTCGGCTTCAGCAATGAGATGACGTTGACGTCCCATCCGCGCAGCCGCAGGGAGCGCGCCAGTTGAGCAACCTGCACCTCCGCGCCGCCGCGGGCGAGATTCGTTGTTAGCAGGACGACGCGGGTCATCGCGCACCACCCGCCACACGCTCGAAGAGCTCCGCATAAGACCGGATCATGGCCCGAGCGCCGAAGCGGGCGGCCCGCTCGTGGGCGCGTGCGGAGAATTCGGTGCGCCGGCGCGGATCGCGGGCCAGTGCCGCGAGCGATTCCGCGAGCGCCGCGGTGTCCCCGGGAGGCGCCAGGAGGCCCGTTACGCCATGCTCCACCAGTTCCGGGACGCCGCCGACCGCGGTGGCCACGACCGGCAATCCGGCGGCCATAGCCTCGATCACGGCCATCGGGCTTCCCTCCCAATCGGCCGCGAGAGCGAAGAGATCGCAGGCTGCCAGCAAATCCGGAATGTCGGTGCGAACGCCCAGGAAGTGTACCCGCTCGCCGACCCCCAGGCGAACGGCGTGCCGGTCCGCGGTCTCCCGTAGACTGCCGCCGCCCGCCAGCAGCAGGCGCCAGCGGGCATCGCCCGCGAGGCCGCGCGCGAAGGCATCGATCAGCAGCAGGGGATTCTTCTGAGGCTCGAGACGGGCGACCGAAACGATCAGGCCGTCCTGCTCATTGAAGCCGTTGCCGCGCCGCCAGTCCTCGGCGGGGCGGTGGAAGCGGTCGAGGTCCACACCGTTGGGAATGACTGCCGCCGGGTCCGCGCAATAAACCTCGCGGAACGACCGCGCCACTTCTGCGGAGACGGCAACGGCGGCGGCTCCGGCGCGAAAAGCGGCGCGATGAATCAGCCTGCCGAAGCGATCGACTTCCCGGAATGCGAGGTTGTGAACGGTGTGCACCATGCAGGGGCGCCCGGCGGCC
Organism: Bryobacterales bacterium; assembly: GCA_963778675.1. Classification (GTDB taxonomy): domain Bacteria; phylum Acidobacteriota; class Terriglobia; order Bryobacterales; family Bryobacteraceae; genus CAWCDJ01. The sequence continues at coordinate 81,314 of CAVZVI010000008.1, read as the reverse complement.
AGCCCCGCTGGCAGGGTGTAACGGAGTACGTAGGAATGGGTGTGGACGATCGCCGGGTGATATTCCCGCATCACGCGAGCGAGCCGGGGCACCATGCGCGGGTCGAAGCCGCGATGTTTGCCCAGGTGGCGCACCGGGATGCCGCCCGCAGCGAGCGCGGGCTCGAATCCTTCGGGGTAGGCATCGTACAGCGAAACGACTTCGGTATCGAACCGGTTGGCGTCCAGACCGCAGGCCAGCGACACCGCCATGCGTTCGGCGCCGGCGCGTTGCAGCGAGGCCAGCACTTCGAGAATCCGGATCTTCACGGTTTCTGGCGCGCGGGCCAATACGACCGCGCCCACTCCGTAGTGATCAGCGCCACGATCAGCCAGGTGGGTTTGTACTGCTCCCAGGTGAGTGTGGAAACGCCAACCGCCCACACGGCCAGCATCACGCACCAGAGAGCGCGCTCCGGAAAAGGCATCGCTCCAATGAAGATTGCCAGGAAGAAGGCCAGGAGGGAAAACAGCGCAAAGCCGATGACCCCGGATTCGACCAGCACCGAGAGGAAAGTGTTGTGGGCCACGTACTGCGCGCCCGGGACGCCCGGCGTGCCGAGCCACGGCTCGACAGCCCGGGGGTAAGCGCCGGAGCCGATGCCGAGGATGGGATGGCGCTTCAACACTTTCAGGCCGGTCTTCCAGATGCGCGTACGGCCGTGGAACGTGCCGCGGTTCAATTCTGCCGGAAGCGTCTGGAGCCGGTTGCGTTGGGGCGCGGGCGCGAGCAGCAGCGGTCCCGCGGCCAGTGCCGCGATGGCCGCGGCGGACGCAAGTTTGTACGCCGGATCGGAGGCGCGCCACGTGATCACGGCGAAGAGAAATGCGACGAAGCTTGCCACCATGGCCGTGCGGGAGGCCGTCAGCAGGATCGCCGGGATCACCGCGAAGAGGGCAGACATCGAAAACCACCGCAGCCAGCCGCGCTCCCGCCGCATCAGGTAAAGCGCCGGCGGGACCGCCAGGGCCAGGATCAGGCCGAAGTCGTTCGGATCGAAACCGGTGGCGGCGTAGCGCAGGTAATAGGTCTGCTGATGATGGGCGTAGCGCCAGAAAGCGTTCGCCGAGGCCGCCACCGCGCCCGCGACGTAGGCCGCCAGTAACTGCCGCTGCCGCACCGGGCCGCGGCACTCGTCCCAGATCAGCCACACCAGAGCCAGCAGTTCGGCAAAGGTCTTCATGCGCAGCAGGGTGGCCGGCCGGTCGAGGCTCCAGAAGTAAGTGAGCGCGAACCAGGCGACCAGCAGGGCGGCGGAGATCAGGACTGCGTTCGGGCCGCGCAGGGAACCGCGGCGTGCGGCCAGAATGACGCCGGTGGCGAACGCGAGAATCCCGAGAAGCTGGGAGATAGTGCCGACGTGCGGGACCCACAGGCTCTTCTCCCATGGCACGGAAAAGACCAACAGCCATAGCAGGGCCCAGGCAGTCCAGGATAGCGTCTTCAACGGGCCCACTCCTGGCGGCGCATCGCCCGGGCGAGAATCCCGAGCTCGCCGCCGATTTGCACGCAGGCGGCGGCCGCCAGGGCCATCGGCGCGCCGAAGAGGCCGAATCGCGGAATCAGCAGCCAGGCGGCGAGCCCGCAGGTTCCAGCCACTGCGCAGAAGAGCGGCAATTGGGCATCGAAGGCGCGCGCGCTGGTCACGGCATAGCCGAGCGCGTTGGCGACATAACCGAGAACCGCCGCGCCCATCACGCCAGTAAGCAGACCGCCATAAACCTCGAATTCCGGGCGATAGAGAAGCCGCAGCACCAACCTGCCAAGCAGCGCGGCGCCGAGCACTCCAGCCACACCGAGTGCCAGCCCCAGAGCGAGAAGCTGCGCCACCAGGCGGCGGAAGCGCGGGCGGTCGCCTTCGCCGAAGTAGCGTGCGAGCCGCGGCGTGGCGGATTGCCCCAGCGCGTTGATGACGGTGCCGCCCGCCGTCATGAAGGACGCCGCCGCCGCGAATGCGCCCAATTCGCTGGTGCCCACGAAGTGCTCGATGGCATAGCGGGGCAGGTTGGAATTGAGCGACACCAGCATGAGCACGAGACCCAGGGGCAGCGCGGTCCGCAGAATGCGGAACTGCTCGCGAAAGGTCGAACGCGAGAGGCACTCGCCGGCCGAGCCCACAGGGCGGTCGTACACAAGAAGCATCGAGAGCCGGCCCGCGGCGAGTGCGATCACGGCTGGCAGGATTCGGTGCGTCCACCACAGTGCGCCCCCCAGAAGCGCCACCGAAAGAGCCGCACGCCCCATCATGGACCACGCGACCCGGTCCATCCGCTCGCGGCGCTGCAGCGCCCCGTAGTAGATGTCGCTGACGTTCTCGGCGCTCTGCGCGATGCCGGCCGCCAGGATCACCGCGGCGAAGGTCCAGGAGTGCGCGGTGGCCGGGGCGAGGACCGCAATGGCCGCCATGCCGATCCCGGTGGCGCCGAGGCGCACCGCGAGATAATCGCCGAACGGATGTTTGGCGGCGACATCGGTGGCGAGCACCGCGCGCAGGTTCAGGTGGGAGAGCATCACGACCGGCGAAGTGACCGCAACGGCCAGCGCATATTGCCCCAGCATCTCGCTGCCGCCCACTTTGGCGAAGAGGCTGAGAATGGCCCACTGGCCTGCTGCGTACACCGCGTTCCCCGCGAAGGTCCAGGCAAAATTCGAGCGCAGGGAAATGGGAGGCGCCATTCTCTTTTATCTTAACGGGTGGTGTACGCTCACGTGAGGAGAGCTTGCGGATGGAGCGAAACCGGCTCGAGACGGTCGCGCAATTCCTGAAAGGCCAAAGCACGCTGACGCTTGCAACGGTAACCGCGGAGGGCGCGCCGCGCGCGACGCCGCTGTTCTATCTCGCGGGCGAGGGCCTGTGGCTGTACTGGCTGTCCTCCGCCTCGAGTGAGCATAGCCGCAGCTTGAAGCGGAATCCGCAAGCGGCGGTATCGGTGTACCAACCGGCCGTCGAGTGGAGGCAGATCCGCGGCGTACAGATGCGAGGCTCGGTGTTGGTGATCTCGGCACGCGCCGGGCGCGCCGGGATCGTGGAAGCTTACCGGCGCCATTTTCGCCTTGGCCGCTCGCTGGAACCCGTGGTCCTGCGCAGCACGGTTTATGGCTTTCAACCGGAGTGGGTCAGGTACATCGACAATTCCAATCAGTTCGGATACAAGTTCGAGCTGCCGGTCCGGCCGGTCGACTGACCGGCGCTGAAGGCAGGCGCGCGGCCGGGGCGGCGGTACACTAGGGCTGGAGGCCTATAATGTTCGACCCCGGGCTCGACCTCGTCGTGGTGCTCGAAACCAACGTAGGGATCCAGCTTGCGATGGCGAAGGGGCTGTTGGAAGATGCGGGAATCCCCTTTTTCGTGCTGGGCCAAATCGCCACGCTGGTTCAAGACGTGGATCCGTTTCTCCGCAAGTGGGTCCGGCTCCAGGTGCCGCGCGACCGCGAGGCGGAGGCGCGGGAACTTCTGGAACAGCTTCTCCAACCGGAAGACAGCCCGCAGACTTAGGCCGTAGGCCTCATCACCTTACGGTGATCAAGTCGTCGCCCTTCGGGTTCAGTTCGATTGTGACATCCTTGTACTCGTCAAACAGGCCGGCGTTGTGCATCTGCCAGGCTATCGGGCCGGACTTGCCCGCGGTGGAATCCTTGAAATCGAGTACTTCGACGGCCTTGCTCCCCGGCGGCTGGGCAACTGCCATGCGGGCGGTTCCCGTAGCGGCATCCGCCAGAATCTCGACCCGGCTCCACTCGTGCGGATCGAAGTGAGTCTTCGTAACGGACGTAAATTCCGGCCCGCCGTTGTTGTTCATGCCCGGCCGGTAGTCCCAGTGGCCGCCGTTGGGCACCTGAAACTGAATCCCCCCGAGAGCGTCGAGAGGTTGTTCACCCGGTTGCGGACGGCTGCAGAAGATCAGGACGCAGGCCTGGTGGTCCGGGTTGCCAGACACATGCCGCATCGTGAACATCAGGCGGAAGCGCCCATAATCCTTCGCTGTGCAGATGACGCCGCGCCCGGCCCCCGTGCTGGCCATGGCGCCATCCTTCACCACCCAGCCGTTGGAAGCGCTCCTATTGATCTGAATCCATCCATCGAGCGTCTTTCCGTCGAAGAGAGGGACGGCCGGCGGCGCCGCCTCCGCCCTCCCCACACCCGCTACAGCGCCGGCGAGGGCAGTCCCGGCCAGGTTCATCCATGCTCTTCGGTTCAGACGCCGTGTTTCGTTCCGCATGATCGGATTCGCCGAAAGTCTATCACAGGGGCGCGCCGCCGCGATGGCGATTACAATAGATTTCAATGAACGGCCTGACCACTACCGGCGCCGCCGCGGCGGGAGCCGCTGCCTGCCTGGCTTGGGCGGTCCGCGGGCGATCTTCGGCTGTGTTCGGGCCCTCCAAGTGGCGGGGGCCGCACGACCAGCCTGCCCTGGCGCTGACGTTCGACGATGGGCCCAGCGAAGGAACGCCGGCGATTCTCGAGGTTCTTGCGCGTCATGCCGTACCCGCTACCTTCTTTCAGGTGGGCGCGAATGTCGACCGTTTGCCCGAAATCGCCCGTGCGGTCCGCGAAGCCGGACATGAAATCGGCAATCACAGCTATACTCACCCGTTATTCTGTTTCCGCTCTTCGCGATTCATGGAAGACGACCTCCGCCGCGCCCAGGAAGCGATCCGGCGCCATACCGGCGCGAACCCCGTCTGGTTTCGCGCCCCGTTCGGAGTTCGCTGGTTCGGCATCGGTCGGGCACAGCGCCGTCTCGGCCTCGGCGGCGTCATGTGGACTGTAATCGGCTATGATTGGAGTCTGGGAGCTGACGAGGTCGTCGAACGGATCCTCCGCCGCGTCTCCAAAGGTGCGATTCTGTGCCTGCATGACGGACGCGAGCTTCGGGCCAGGCCGGATACCGGCGCAACGCTGGAAGCCGTTCGCCGCCTGGTTCCCGTGCTGCTGGACCGGGGATACCGGTTCGAGACAATTAGCCGATTATTATGTCCGACGATTTAATCCAACGGGTCTTGAAAGTGATTGCCGCTTCCAAGCGGATTCCGCCCGAGACCGTCACGATCGACAGCGATTTCCAGCAGCTTGGAATCGATTCCATGGACGCGGTGGAGATTCTCTTCGCCCTGGAGAACGAATTCGACGTCAGCATTCCCGACGAAGAGGTTCGCCAGGTCCGCAACGTCCGCCAGATGTGCGAGGGCATCGAGAGATTGGTCACCGCCAAGTCCGACGCGGCGGCGAAACAATAATGATGCGGCGTGTCGCCATTACCGGCGCGGGAGCTATCTGTGCCATCGGCCGCAATACCGCCGAGTTCGCGGAATCCCTCCGCTGCGGGCGTCCCGGGATCAGCCCCGTCGAGTCGACGGACATGAGCCGGATCCGCTTCCAGAATGGCGCCGAAATCAAGGGATATTGCCACCAGCCCTACTTCGAAGATCGCCGCGCCGATTTCATCGACCGTTTCGCCCAGTTCGCGGTCATCGCCGCGCGCGAAGCGGTGGAAGGCGCCGGAGTAGAATGGACGGCCGAACTGCGGGAAACCGCCGCCATCATCACCGGCTCGTGCGTGGGTGGCCAGAGCACCGAAGATATCGGATTTCAGGAGGTCTACAAGTTCGCCCACAACCGCGTCCACCCCCTCACCATTCCGAAGACCATGGCGAACGCGGGCGCCAGCCACATTTCGATGGAGTTCGGCATCACCGGCCCCAGTTTCACGATTTCCACCGCCTGCTCTTCGGCGGGACACGCCATCGGCCAGGCCTACTGGATGGTGCGCTCCGGGCAGACCGACCTGGCCATCACCGGCGGCAGCGAAGCCCCCTTCAGCTTCGGAATTCTCAAAGCGTGGGAAGCCATGCGGGTGGTGTCGCCCGATACCTGCCGGCCGTTTTCAAAGGACCGCCGCGGCATGATCCTGGGTGAGGGCGCGGCGATGTTCGTCCTCGAACCGCTGGAAGCCGCCGTGGCTCGCGGCGCCACGATTCACGCCGAGATTGTCGGATTCGGCATGTCGTCGGACGCCTGCCACATCACCCAGCCGTCATCGGAAGGCGCCGCCCGCGCGATGCGCGCCGCCCTGCGCGACGCCCGCCTCGCACCCGAACAGGTTGGCTACATCAACGCGCACGGCACCGCCACCCCCGCCAACGACCAGACTGAAACCGCGGCCATCCGCGCGGTGTTCGGCAGGCACGTGGACGGACTGCCGGTCAGCTCGACGAAATCAATGCACGGTCATGCGCTCGGCGCGGCCGCAGCTCTGGAGTGCCTCGCGACGGCGCTCGCGCTGCGCGACGGAATCCTGCCGCCGACCGCCAATTTCAACGAGCCTGACCCGCAATGCGACCTGGACGTCATCCCGAACCATGCCCGAAAGCAGCAGGTCGAGTATGCCATATCGAATTCGTTCGCTTTCGGCGGATTGAACGCGGTATTGGCGTTGCGGAAATTCAAATAATTGTCCCGGCGTTTCGGCGGTGAATCTAATCTCCCGGTACCCGCTCCGCTTTGCGGCCGTACCACCAACCCATCTCGGCCAAAGCCGCGGAGATACGGCCCCAGTTGGTGCGGACCGTCGACAGGGCCAACATCAGAAGGATCACCGCGACCGCGGCAATCACGGTCTGCATCACGTTCAGGCTGCTCTTGAAGAACCACAGCCAGCGGCCATAGACCAGCTCGATGTGTACCCAGTAGACCAGCAGAGAAGTGGTGCCGAACTGGCGCACCCAGCTCCAGCCGGGCCCGGAGGCGTACCGGGTCCAGAGGAAGGCGACGGCGAGGATCAGTAGCGTGACCCCCTGCTTCGTCAGGATCTGTGCGGGGCTGTTCAACCAGTAGTCGGACTTTTCGTACAGGGAAAACGGCAGGCTGGAAAAATACTGGCAGACCAGGATCAGCACGCCGCCCAGGATGGCCGCCCACTGCATGACCCGTTCGATCGTCTCCTGAGGTACGGCACGGATGATGCTTCCGGCACTCATGCCGAAAGCCAGGTAGGCCGCCCAGGGGAAGAAGCTGAAGAAGCGGTGGTCGGGAACCAGGTAATCCCGCACCAGCCACGGCAAGTGCGATGCGTCCAATTGCGAGACCAGCGGCGAGGCGAAGGCGATCGCCAGCCCCGCGATCGCGCACCACCGCGCCCGGTCCACCGTGCGCAGCATGGCCATCACCGACATCACCGCCATGGCGAATCCCATGCAGTTCAGGATGTCTACCCGGAGCAAGTCCGTCCACGCCGCGGGAAACCCGAAGAGGAACATCTGGAGACGGAAGGCGAACGCCAGAAAGAACAGGTAGCCGCAGCGGCGGAAGGCGTGGGAGACCCGCTGCACCGGCGCCATTCCCTTGCGCTCCGTGCTGTCCATCAGAAAAGACAAGGTGACACCGGTCAGAAAGAGAAAGATCGCCGGCGGCATTCCGCCCGCAAACTGCGAGAAGACGTAAGCTCCACCGGGGCGCAGGTCGTTCCTCAGGAAGGAATCGAAGACGTGTCCCTGCAGCATGATCAGTGCGCCGATGCCGCGCAGCCAATCGAGGTACTGAAGACGGTAGGTGCTGGTCTTGGTGGCCATCGCTGCTATTGTTTCTGCGGCCGCTCCCAGTGCGCGTTCTTCGGAACGTCCAGCTTGACGGCGGATTCGGGCACGCTCATCAGTTGCACATCGGTGTAGGTAGCCATCATGTAGTCGCCACCGGGCTGGTAGAGCTTCTGCTGAACCGTGATACCGGTAGCATCCGCGATCCACAGGTCGATTTTCGGGAAGTGCGCGGCCAGTTCCTTGTCCCGCGGGGTGAGTTCGATGCGTGTGGCGTTCTGATCCGCCGCCTTCTCGGGACCGACCAGCCGTATGGTATAGACGGTCGACAGCTCCTTCGAGCTACTGCCGAACGCCAGGGTCATTAACTGATCGCGGAGGCTGCGGGCTTTGCCTAGCTCCCACTCCTGCACCGTGTTCGAATTCGGGTAATACACCTGCACCTTCCCGCTGCCGATGTACGCCTTCAGGGGGTTCGGCGGCGACTCGATCACGAGCAGCATTCGGAGGTCCTTTGGGCTGGTACGCCGCACCAGGATGGTGCCATTTTCCACGGTGTCGTCGTTGATCACGTCGAGGTGTGAAACCCGGCGGATATTGGCTTTAAGGCCTTTGAACGTGGCGGCTACCGCATCCATGCGGGCAAATGTGGCCTGGAGGGGGTCGTCCGCTCCAAAAGCGGCCGCGGCGCACACAAGAATCAGAAGGGGGCGAAACCTGACCATCCGCTATTTACTGCTCCTATACGTCATACGAAGACCATCCTGTTGTGGAGTACGATCCACTGTGACCGGCCCCGTCAGGGCCGGGAGAACGCCATATATCCCTGCAACTCGCCCTCGGAGTCGAGTATCGGCTCTACGCGCGTGACCGTCAGATGCCGGTTACTGGTCAGCTTCTGGAGTTCCTGCGTCAAACGGTTCACACGCTGGTTCTCCGGGATGTTTGCCAGGGTCTCCGCATTCACAAAAAAGGCGGACGTCCCGTTCTCGGTGGGCAGCATTGCGATGCTGCTGGGTTTCCAGATGCGGGGCTGATCGCGGAACCACTCGCGGGGCGTGAGGAAGATAAAGGCTAGTATGATCCCCACCATCACGTCGTACTGCCAGCCCCCGCGCGGATAGTCCCACAAGATAAAGCGCTTCAGCATGTACAACTCATATCTTATCAGGTGATCGCGGGCAGAGAGGCCGCGGCCCTGCATGCTAGACTTTGGATGACCTAGCATGTTCACTTCCGGCAAACCCGCCGGCTGCCGGATCCTGGTGGTCCGGCTCGGCGCGATGGGCGACATCATCCACACGCTGCCCGCCGCGGCGTCCCTCAAGCAGAGCTTCGCCGGGTCGGACCTCACCTGGCTGGTGGAGCCGAAATGGGCTCCGTTGCTCGAGGACAACCCGTTCGTGGATCGCGTCCTATACCTGCGCCGGCAGTCCCTCGCCGCGATATACCGAAGCTGGCGCGAATTGCGCGCGCGGGTGTATGATTTTGCGGTCGATTTTCAGGGGCTCCTCAAGTCGGGCCTGGCGGCGTCTTCGGCGCATCCGCAACGCATCTTCGGCTTCCACCACACCCAGGTGCGGGAGCGCGCCGCGGCTTTCTTCTATTCCAACAAGACCGTCAGCCGGTCGGCCCACGTGGTGGACCGGAACCTGGACCTGGCTGCGGCCGCCGGCGCCACGAATCTCACCCGCACATTCCCCCTTCCCGCCGGCCGTCCCGAAGGCGACCTGCCACCCGGCGATTTTGTGCTCGCTTCGCCGCTCGCCGGCTGGCGCTCCAAACAGTGGCCTCCGGCTCATTACCGCGCCCTGGCCGCCCGGCTCCGCGCCGAACTGGGGATCCCGCTGGTCCTGAACCTGCCACCCGGCGCCGAGCCGGAGCTGGCCGCGGGAAGCGTGCCGCATTTTTCCGGCCTGGCCGGCCTGATCGATGCGACGCGACGGGCTGCCGCCGTGCTCGGCGTGGATAGCGGCCCGCTCCACCTGGCCGCCGCCCTGGGAAAGCCGGGAGTCGCCGTTTTCGGCCCGACCGACCCCGCTCGCAACGGTCCCTACGGGGAAAGCATGCAGATTTTACGTAGTTCGTCCGCGGTGACGACTTACCGGCGCGGCGATACCATCGACGAAAGCATGCAGAGAATTTCTCCGGACGAAGTCTTCGAATCTCTGCGCGCCGTGCTGCGGGAGGGCCGCCCGCACGCCGGGTGCGCGGTCTGATGATTTCGTTCCCCAAGGCTTACGCTGATTTCGTAGCCAAGCTGCGGGTGCCGAGCGGCTTCCTGCTAGTGGCGGTATTCGCCTGGTTTTCTCATCCCAGCCCGCGCTCGCTGGCTTGGGGGCTACCCGTCTCGCTGGCGGGACTGGCCCTGCGCGGCTGGGCCGCCGGGTGTCTGGCCAAGAACCGGCAACTCGCTACCGGCGGCCCTTACGCACACTTGCGGAACCCCCTCTATGCCGGGACCCTCCTGGTGGCGGCCGGACTGGCTATCGCGTCACGCAGCCTCGGGCTGGCGGCACTGTTCGCCGCCGTTTTCCTGCTGGTTTACCTGCCCGTGATCGAGCTGGAAGAGCAGCATCTTCGCCGTCTCTTCCCGGAATATGCCGGCTACGCCGACCAGGTCCCCGCGCTGTTCCCGCGGATACGTCCATTTCCCCAAAAATCGTCGAATCGTTTTAGATTCTCGTTGTATCTAACCAACCAGGAATATCAAGCCGGTGCGGGATTCGCCGCCGGGATGCTGTTTCTCATTTGGAAAGTCGTTACTTGAGCCGAGGCGGCAGGGAAGCTTCTGGAGGGGGAAGCTTCGCTGCCGCCTCTTGCCGTTTCCGCCTCGCCATAATAACCAGCCGGCTTCGCCGTTGACTTTCCGGGGCGCGGATGGTTATACTTCTCCATCCGCGCCGCTCGGCCTCCCTGGAGTCTTGCAACTTTTTTTCCCGGGTTCGCGTCCTATGAATCTGCCGGCAAACTTGTGCATGCCGGCGCCCGGCAACCGGCTTTGCAGGGGGTCGGCGAAAGACGCAAAGTGAAGTGAGCATAGCCATGAAAAACGGACCCAAGCCCAAGTCGGCTCATTATAAGAAGGTCCTCGAGAATAAGGCGGAGGAAGTCCGCCGGAGCATGTCCGCCCAGAAGGCAGCCCAAGTCGTGTCGCGCCTGGACGTACCTTCCGACGAGGGGGATCTCAGTCAACAGCACCACGAAGAGTGGATTTTTCTCAACCGCAATACCATCGATATGAAGCTGTTGCGGGAAATCTCCGATGCTTTGCGGCGCATCGAGCACGGCTCCTATGGAGTCTGCCTGGAGTGCGAAGAGCCGATTTCCGTCAAGCGCCTCGATGCGCTGCCGTGGGCCCGTTACTGCGTCCGCTGCCAGGAAGCGATCGCCGCCCGCATCGCCCAGGGCGAGACAGTAGACGAATACCAGGAAGCCGATCGATGAAGCTGGCGGAGTTGCGCAAGTTCTCGATCCGGCGCCAGTCCCGAATCCGTTTCCGGATCCGGGACGGGATGGAGTGCGTCATCAGCGAGCACGGCATCGCCCAGGTGCCCGGGCTGAACCGCGTTCCGGATTTCAACCTGGAAGAGGAACTCGCGGCCGCCGGCGAGTTCCACCTCGAAGCTGTCGCCGATGACGGCCGGAAGAACGCCCCGAGACCGCAAATTCTGAACCGCGAGCAACTGGCCGCGCTCGCATCCGGCACTCCCGCGGCGGCGGCCGCCGAGCACGAAGACGAGTAGGTAGCCCCTTCCTTTTCGGCCTTGCCCCACGTTCGCGGGGTGAATATTGTAAAATACAAGGGCCGTTCGTAACTGTATTACTTCCCGAAAGGGTTTTTGGGGGCTGGCATGGAAAAACCGGCGCAAAACATTCAAGACAGCTTTTTAAACAACGCTCGCAAGGACAAGATTGTCCTGACGATTTACCTGATGAGCGGCGTCAAGCTCTCCGGGCGCATTAAGAGCTTCGACAAATACTCGTTGGTGCTCGAAACGAATAATCAGGAGCAGTTGATCTTCAAGCATGCCATCTCCACGGTGGTGACGCCGAAGTCATCCCACTCCTATGGTCCTCCCAGTTCGCAGGCCGCCGCCCAGAGCGGAGCGGGCGGCTCGGCGCCGGGTGTGCCGGTGCACGCGGACTCCACGGAGGGCTAGAACACGCCGCAGACCTACCCGGCTCGAGAGCGGGCCATCCTCGTCGGCGTGGAATGGAAGGCGCGGGGGATACCGGGACGTTCCGCCCTGAACGAGGCCGAAGAGTCGCTGGAAGAGCTGGCGGAGCTGGCCGCCGGCGCCGGCGCGGAAGTCATCGATCAGGTCATCCAATCCCGAACCGCCCCTGAGGCCGCAACCCTGCTCGGAAGCGGCAAGGTCGGAGAACTCGCGGCAACAGTGAAAGCAGGGGCCATCGATGCCGTCATCTTCGACCAGGACCTGACTCCCACCCAGCAGCGCAACCTCGAAAAGGCGCTGGACACCAAGGTAATCGACCGCACCCAGCTCATCCTGGACATTTTTGCCTCCCGCGCCCACACCCGCGAAGGGCGCCTGCAGGTGGAACTGGCGCAGTTGAATTACCGGCTGCCGCGCCTCGCCGGCAGGGGCGTGGAGATGTCCCGGCTGGGCGGCGGCATCGGCACGCGGGGTCCCGGCGAAACACAGCTCGAGACCGACCGCCGCCGCATCGCCCGGCGCATCAAGAAGATCGAGGACGACCTGGAAGGTGTCCGCGCCGGCCGGGCCCTGCACCGCCGCCGCCGAAGTGCCGTACCGCTCGCGACCCTGGCCCTCGCCGGCTACACCAATGCCGGCAAATCGACGCTCTTCAACCGGCTCACGCGCGCCGGAGTCCTGGTCGACGCCCGCATGTTCGCCACGCTCGATCCCACCGTCCGGCCGCTCGAGCTTCCCTCCCGCCGCCGCGTGTTGATGAGCGACACGGTCGGTTTTATCCGCAACCTCCCCACCACGCTGGTGAAGGCATTCCGCGCCACCCTCGAGGAGGTCACCGAGGCGGCTCTGATCCTGCATGTAGTGGACGTCCATTCCCCCGCCGCCCCCGAGCACACCGCGCACGTCCTGAAGGTGCTGGCCGAGATCGGCGCCGCCGCCATTCCGCAGGTCCTGGTCGTGAACAAGATGGACCTGCTGCCCGCCCCCGAAGCCGATTTCGCCACGATCCGGCAGCGCCTCTTGGGCGATTCCTCCGGCCGCCAGGATACCCGTGCCGTCGCCGTCTCCGCGCGGACCGGCGCCGGGCTGGACCGTCTGCTCGCCACCATCGACGAACTGCTACCGCTCGACCCCATTGTTCGCGCCCACCTGTCGCTCGCCCCGGGCGACGGAGGGACCCTGGCACTGCTGCACGAGTTTGGGAGGGTGCTCTCTACCCGCTACCTCGACGACGGTGCCTGCGAGGTCGAAGCCGACATCCCGGAGTCCCTCAAGAGCCGGCTAGCCCGACGGAGCTAGGAAACCCACAGCTTCTGTGGAAAACTCTGTGGGAAAGCCTCCCTGGGGATTATGAAAGTACTGTTAAAGAAAGTACTTACAACGCTTTGAACCAATGCGCAGCAACCCGGGCAGCCGTATGATCCTCCAAGAGTTAGCCCGATTCCGCAGGCCAATCGAAGAAAACCCGCAAAAACCCCGGCCGGGGCCGGCTTGCGGAACAGGTTTTCCACAATTGCACATTCGGGGAAAGACCCTAAATTGGGCTATTTCGCGCTATCCAGGCCGGTTTGCTACACTTGGTTCTTGATGGCGGTGTAGCTCAGCTGGCTAGAGCGACGGTCTCATAATCCGTAGGTCGGGCGTTCGAGTCGCCCCGCCGCCACCAATGCTTAAATCGGGTGTCCTACCTGACGGCAGTCTGATTCCCGGGCCCCTTCCACGCCAGTCCGGCTTCCACGCCGAATCGTAATTCCAACCAGAGTACTTGGGCGGGCTTCCTCCGGCGGCGGTCTGAGAGAATCACCAGCATCAGAGCGGCCAAAGCCGTGAGGCTCACCGCCGCTCCCAGCGCCAGGTGAGGTTCGTGATACTGGAACACTACCCGGTGTTCACCCGCGGCCACGTGGATCGCCTGAAAAGTATCGTTCCAGCGTTCGATGGCTGCCGGCCGGCCATCCACGGTGGCGCTCCAACCGGGGTAGAACTGCTCGACGAAGTAGAAGCGGCCGCCTCGATCCGAACGCGCCTGTAAGACGCGGCGCTCCGGCGTCCACTCGAGCGCCTGCGCCCGGCCGGAGCCGCCTTCCCAACCGTAAGGCAGTTTCGCGTTCCGATATTCGTAGACGCGGTAATAGGAGTCATCCGGGCCGATCCGGCGGTAGTTCGGGTCCTTTTGCAAGCGCGCGTCGCCGGCTGCCCCCTCGTGGGAGATCACATAGCGGACGGCGAGCGACTGCAGCATCGGCTCGCTGGCCACATCCGGAAAAAACAACCGGTTGGTCCGGAATTTCACCCATTGTTCGATCTTGTCGTGGTACGCCGATGGGAGAAACGGATCGAATCCCTGCGGCGTCGCCAGTCCGTACTTGCGCAAATCGGTGGAGTAGGGCGAGCCGTCCTCGTCCAGCGCGATACGGTAGTTGCGGTTCTCGCGGAGAGCGCGAAAGGCAGCGTCATTCATCCCGGCAATCCCTTGCGCGATCTCTTCGCGGTCGGGGTCTCCATTGCCGGTATTGAATCTCCGGCTCGTGCCGTAAACTTTGTAATCGACGAGGGCGGCCAGCAGCAGCACCGCAACCATCCACGACCGCCGCCGCCCTGTTTCCGCGCGCACCGTCCACAGACCGATGGAAAAGAGCAGCAGGGCGATGACGGTCTGGATCACGGCGCCCCCGCCCGCCGGGAATGTGCCGCCGTGCCTCCACAAGTGGATCTGGCGGATCGACCATACGAGCAGGAGCCCCGCAGCGAGCGGCACCGCCCAGCGCGGAGCCGTCTTCCGCCGCGGCTGCGAAAGGAAATCCTGCAGGCTGATGGCGGTGATCAAAGCCGCCATGGCCGTGACCCCTTCGTAGAAGTTGTAGCTCTGCACCATGCGTGCCAGGAACGGAATCCGCGTGATCACCCGATACACCAGGAACATCGGATTGGTGGCCAGGATCAGGCAGAACGCCGCCGGGATCAGCGCCTGCAGGTAGGGTCTCACACGGCCGCGGCGCAGCGCCCAAATCAGCGCGAAGATTCCCGCCAGTCCAAGATATACGTACACCGCGTCATCGGGATACGGCGCCGTGGTACGGCGGTTGTAGTCGAACCAGTTCGGCACCAGGAACGGGAGCAGGGCGCTCCACCGGCTGACGCCTCCACCGTACTTCTCGCCGTAGAGCATGTGCGAGCGCGCTTCGAGAGCCGGAATCATCTGCACGCACGCCAGCATGGTGGAAGCGCCAACCGCCGCGCACACTCCGGCCGCGGCGCGCCAGTGCTCCCGGCTGGCCAGCGCATAGACGAACGCCGTCGCACAGAACACGATCCACGACGGCGGATATCCGGCGACCAAGCACAATGCCGAAGCGAGCGCGGTCTTCCACAAGGGACGCCAGTCGCGCCGTTCCACCGCTTCATCGACGCCCCACAAACCCAGCGGCATCCACGCCAACCCGGTGACCACGCCGAGGTGCACCATCTGCGAGACCATGTACCCGCCGTAGCCGAAAACGGCCGCGCCGAACACGCTGGGCAGCACGTCCAGACGCCGGCCGCGCAGCCAGAGGTAGCAGAGAGCCCCGCCGCCGGCGACGTGCGCCAGCGCGAACCATTCGAGGGCCTTGAAAGGGATGACCGCGTAGCCCCACGCCCCCGCGTACATCAGCCACGTGAGCGGATAGAACAGCGCCGCCTGAATATTTCCCGCGAAGGAGATTCCGCAATAAATAGAAGGATCCCATTGCGGGAAGCGGCCCGCTTTGAGGGCGTGAAATGCGTACCACTGCAGCGGGTAATGATATCCCTCGATATCCGAGAATATGTGAACCCGTTGGAACGGAGGCAGATATTCAAAAAAGAACGCGTATGTCGCGAGCAGCGCCGCGATCGCAGCCAGCACCCGCTGAGTAATCGGGAAGCTCCGGCAAAGCTTCATAAGATAGAGATACCGTTCGGCCTGATTTCGTGAAGCAGCCTTCGCTGCCTCTCGACACTAAGACCCCCGGCATTGCCGAATCACTACAGTGGCGCTAAATTATTCGGAAAGCCGCTCGCCCGCGTTACTGCTTTACCTCGGCTTCGATGGCCTCCAACTCTTTGCCTGCTTCGGCCCAGTGGCCTTGTGAGGCGAGTTGTTGATACTTTCGCAGGTGGTCGCGGACACGCTGCAGGCGCGCTTCGGCCCCTGAGGCATTTCCCGACGGAGGCGGCGCGGTCCCGGGCGCCGCGGGGGCGGCGGTTGAAGTCGCCTGGGTCACTAACTGTTGCGCGCCCGAAGATAGCTGCGCCAGCGCCTCGTTGTAGGTATCGGTGTAGATCAGCCGGTTACCCGTCGCCAGCACCACTTTCTTCAACTGCGGTATGCTGCCTTCGCTCGATTGGATGTAGATAGGCTGCACGTATAAGAATGTGTTCCCCACGGGCAGCACGAGAATCTGTCCGCGAATCACGTGCGAACCTTGCTGGTTCCACAGCGTCAGGTCCTTCGAGATGTTCTGGTCCTGATTGATGTACGCCGAGATGTTCATCGGACCGGGAATCAGTTCCTGCTTCGACAGCAACCAGACCGACATGTCGCCCAGGTGGGATCCGTCGCAGCGAGCCGCCAGCAGGCCGATCAGGTTGTTCTTGTTGTGCGGCGTGTACGGGAATCATCAGCAGGAACTCGGGGCTGCTTTCGCCGGGCAGCGTGGCCATGATGTAGGTCGGGGTGACGGGAGCGGGGCTGTTGTCCTGGCCCGCGGAGTGCAGCGCCAGGTCCCACACGTCTTCCTTGTTGTAGAACGACTGCGGGTCGAGCATGTGGTAGGTGCGGTAGATCTCGGCCTGGATGCGGAACAGGGTCTCGGGATACCGCGCATGCCTCCGCAGGTCGGCGGGCATTTCCGATTCCGGCCGGAACAGGTCCGGAAACAGCTTCTGGTACGAGGCGATGATCGGATCGTCGGGCGCGAAAACGTAGAGGTGCGTTTCGCCGTCGTAGGCATCCACCGTGGCCTTCACGGCGTTGCGGATGTAATTCACGCTTCCCATATCCGGGACGTTCACCGCGCGCGAGTAGGGGTGTGCGTCGGAAGTGGTGTAGCCGTCGACCATCCAGACCAGGCGGCCGGAGTCGGTAATCACCATGTAGGGGTCCGAGTCCCACTGCAGAAAGCTGGCCAGCGTATTAAGCCGGTCGAGCACCCTGCGATGGATCATCATGCGGCTGTTGGGAGTCAGGTAGTCGGTAAGCATGATGTTGGCCTGGCCCTCATTGATGGACGCCGCGAGCCGCATGGGGAAAGACGAGATGGGAAAGCCGCCCCTGCCCTCGTATTTCGAGTAGGCGTTCTGCTCGCCGGAAGGATAATTAAACTCTTTTTGCGCGGTGTTGACGAACACCGGCTCGTGCGTAATCTCGCCGTAGTAGATCTCGGGACGCGTGATCTTGAGACTCTTGGTCTTGATCTCCGGCGGAGCGTTGTCGATCATCATCACCGGCAGGCCGTCGTCGGTCATCTTGCTCACTTCCGACAGCACGAGCGCATACCCGTGGGTGTAGATGAATGCGGGGTTGATCCAGTTGGCGCGGGCATCCGGCAGCTGGCTGATATCGAGCTCGCGCGGAGAGAGGAGAACCTGCTTGTACTGGTCGTCAATCGTATAGCGGTCCACATCGCTGTCGTGGAAGGCGTAGTAGGTGCGCAGGGCCTGGAGCTGGGTGATGGTGTCGTGATACGGCTTCCAGTCCCAGAGGCGGACGTTATCGAGCAGCGGCTGGTTCTGCGCCATGTCGATGGGAGCGTCGGGCTGGGCCTTGAAGTCGATCTGCTGCATGTTCTTCTCCAGGCCGAAGGCGCTGAGGGTTGCGTGAATGTGGGTATCGATGTATGGCCGCTCGAGCGAGATCTCGTTGGGCTTGACGTAGAGCGCGCTTACGGCGGGCGGCAGGACGAACGCCACCACGAGTGCAACCGCCATGGACGCAGCCAGCAGCCACCGGCCCGCCCAGACGAACGCCGCGGCCGCGAGGCACGCCGCGATCATCAGCCACTGCAGGGGCAGAGCGATCTTCTGATCCACCCAGTCGATGCCGACCAGGAACGACCCGTGATCGTTGTACACCATCTCGTACCGGCCCAGGAAGAACCGCGCCGCCAGCGCCAGCAGCAGAACCACTGCCGCGCCGCGGAGAAACTTCGATTCAAGGCCGCCTTCCAGCCGGAAGAAGCCGGGGTCGATCTCGCGCGCTTCCCGCAGGTCCGGAAAGCGGTAGCGAAGCTGCCAGGCTCGTGCGGCGATCCAATAAACCAGAATGCAGAAGATCACCAGCGCCAGCACATAACTTCGCAGCATCAGGTAAAAAGGCAGATCGAAGAGGTAAAACGAGAGCGGCTTCAGAAATACCGCATCGTGCCACGTGGTCGTGGCCGCGGGCAGCCCCCGGGAGCCCGCAAATCGCACCACAGTCCAGGTGTCGATAGCGGAAGCAGCAATCAGATAGGCGAGTACGAACAGGACGGCGGTGGAAATCCAGAAATAGAGGCGGTGCTCGCGCAGGCCCGTGCCGGCGAACTTGACCGCGCGAGCGTGCGCCAGCCACAACACCCCGAACGCCAGCAGCGTAGCGATGGCCACCGGGGCAAGGCTGTAGTACAGCATGCTCAGCCAGGTGCGGAACTGGCCCAACTCTCTCCACCACGCGATGTCGACTGCATAGGAGGCGATCGAACGAGCGCTGAGCAGCAGTAGCACAATGACAGCGATGAGGGTGATTCGAGCGACGGGCGCGCCGGGCCTTCGGCCGCGTTCGATCCTGTATGTTCCCATGCCCCAAGCGTAGCACCGCCACCTGCCGGTGGTTACCGGACGATGCGGCACACTGGACAGACGCCTTCCGTGCGCTCCCGTCCCCGGGTTTACGGTAAACGGCAAGACCGCGTGCCCGGCGCAACGTCACAAGCAGCAGGAGAGTGACGCAGGGATGAACTGGCTCAAGCTGTTTGCTCTATCGGTTCTGGCTTGTACGGCGGCCGCCCAGAGCGACCCGGCTTATCAGTGGAATGACGAAGGCCTCGCGGCCGCCGCGCGCGGCGCCAACCAGGAAGCCGAAGCCCTCTTTCACAAGGCCATGGACCGGTGGCGCGCCCTCGGCCCCGGACATGACGCGCACTTTGCGGTTACGGAAGTGAACCTGGCGCAGGCACAATGCGGCGAGGGGCGGCGCCAGGAATGCGAGAAAACCCTCGAGGATTCCCTCGCCATCTTCCGCCGGACTCTGGGAGTGCGCAACGAACGTACGCTTATGAACATGAACCTGCTGGGTGGCGTCGCCCTGATGCTGGAGGACGCCGGCTATGCGGAGAAACTCTTCAACGAGGCACTCCCCATCGAAAGGGAGTTCTACCCGCACGACCTGCAGCTGGCGCGAACCCTGGGCGGACTGGCCGCCCTTTATACCCAGCAGTCGAAACCCGATGAAGCCCTTCCTCTTGCCGAAGAGGCGCTGAAACTCACGCTCGAGACCGAGGGCGAGAACAGCGTGGATGCCGCGCTCGAGTACAGCAACGTGGCGGAGATCCATCGCGTCTCCGGGCGGCTGGACCGCGCGCTCCCGCTCTATCGCAAGGCTCAGGAGATTTACGGAAAGACACTCGGACCCGAGCACCCGCGCGTCGGATGCATCCTGAGCGAGGAGGGCCTGCTGCTCCTGACCGATCATAAGTACGCGATGGCGGAACAGGCATTGCTCCGCGCACAGAAGATCATGGATAAGAATTGCCCCAATTGCGGATTCGAACAATCCATGACGCTCGCCAACCTGGGACTGCTGCGGGTCAGGCAGGATCGATTCAAAGAGGCCGACCAGTTGTTAACCAGGGCGCTGGCGCTCGAGGAGAAGTACATGCTAAAGCCCGGCCCAATCATGGCCGCGACCCTGGAGGCGTTGGCGGAGCTCCGCAAACGCGAACGCCGCTTTGACGAGGCCGCGCGCCTCAAGAGCCGTGCCGACGTAATCCTGGCGTACCGCTAGTTTGAAATCGAACCGGAGCCGCGACCATCAGAAGCGGGCTGTTTTCCCGAATTGCCCGCACCGGCCCGTTACTGCTAGACTAAAGGCTTCTAAGGTTATCTCTCTGTTCGGGGTCGGTGAACTTGAAGTTGCGCACTCTCTCTTTGTTCTTAATTGCCAGCCTGTCACTGATTGCCGAGTCCTCGGTCGAGGCGCCGGATGCCATTGTTCAGAGTTATTGTGCCGCTTCACGCACACAGGAACAATCGCTCAACGGGGCGTCGATGGAGGTCGAGATTGCGGGCGCCATTCCCAGGCTGAAAAAGCAGGGCCGGCTGCACGCTCTCCGGCGGATTTCCGCGCTCGGTAGGATTACTTACGAAGCCCTCAAATTTGATGGCGACAACACGGTCAAGCGGGAAGTCATTGCCCGCTATCTCTCGGCGGAAGCAGAATCCCAGAGGAACCAGGCGCTGGCTCTGTCGGTAACGCCGGATCATTATAAATTCAAATACAAAGGCGAACGGGTGCTCGACGGCCGCCCGGCCTACGTATTCGAAGTCTCGCCGAAAAAGAAAGCGCCCGGTCTATACAAAGGCGAGCTTTGGATCGACTCCGCGACCTTTTTGCGGGTCCAGGAATCCGGCCGCCTGGTGAAGAGCCCCTCGATTCTCATCAAGAAGGTGGCATTCGTCCGGAAGTACGAGATTCGCGACGGGATCTCGGTCCCCCTGCAGGTACAAAGCGTAGTCGACACGCGGCTGGTGGGCAAGGCGGAGCTGACCATCGATTTCAGCAACTTTTCCATCGAAACCCCGAAGCGCGCCGCGCTCGGAGATAGCGAAAGCCAGTAGATTAGGGTAGCGGAACCGGACCTCCGTCGAGGAGGTTCGCGGCAACGGAGAGCACATGAGAACGCTGTTTCTGAATCCCCCATCTTTCGAGGGTTTCGACGGAGGCGCAAGTTCACGCTGGCCTGCTTCACGCGAAATCGAATCGTACTGGTACCCGGTGTGGCTGTGCTATCCGGCCGGCATGCTGCCGGACAGCAAGGTGGTGGACGCCCCGCCGCACAAGATATCCATCGAGCAGACGGTGGCCATGGCCAGGGATTTCGAGCTCCTGGTGCTTTACACCTCCACTCCCGGCTTTCATGTCGACGTGAAAATGGCCGGGATGATGAAGGACTCGAACCCTAAGCTTCAAGTGGCGTTCGTCGGGCCTCCGGTCACCATCGAACCGGAGAAGACCCTACTCGGCAACAGCGCTATTGACTTCGTGGTCCGCCGCGAGTTCGACCACCAGATTGCGGACTACGCCAAGGGCAAGCCGCTCGCCGAGCTGCCCGGCGTCAGCTTCCGCAAGAACGGACAGGTCGTTAACAACCCGGAAGGGCCCGCCATCGAAGACCTCGATTCCCTACCCTGGGTCACCAAGGTCTACAAGCGGGATCTCGACGTCACGCGTTACAACGTCCCATTCCTGCTCAACCCGTTCATCTCGTTCTATACCTCGCGTGGATGTCCGGCCCTGTGCACCTTCTGCCTGTGGCCGCAGACCCATTCCGGGCACCGCTGGCGGCTGCGCTCCAACGACGATGTCGCCAACGAAGTACGGTATGCCCTGGAACAGTTCCCCAACGTTAAAGAGATTTTCTTCGACGACGACACCTTCAATTACCGTAAAGAGCGCACCATCGAGCTGTGCAAAAAGCTCAAGCCGCTGAACTTCACCTGGTCCTGCACGTCGCGGGTCACCACCGACTACGACACCCTCAAGGCCATGAAGGAAGCCGGCTGCCGGCTGCTCATCGTGGGATATGAATCGGGCGACCCGCAGATTCTGAAGAACATCAAGAAGGGCGCCACCGTGGATATGGCGCAGCGCTTCACCGCCAACTGCAAGAAGCTCGGCCTGGTGGTGCACGGCGATTACATCATCGGGCTCCCCGGCGAAACCCGCGACAGCATCCGTACGACCATCGATTTCGCCAAGCGCCTCGATACCGAAACCATTCAGGTGTCGATCGCCCATCCGTACCCCGGCACCGAATTCTACGATTACGTCAAGAACAACGGCCTCATCACCATCGATTCAATGACCGATGAGACCGGCCACCAGCTTCCCAACATCATCTACCCCGGTCTGGACCGCGGCGAACTGGTGGAGTGGGTGGAGCGCTTCTACGGTGAATACTTCTTCCGGCCGCGCGTGGTCTGGCGGATCGTGAAGAATGCCATGTTCGATGGCGACGACCGGCGCCGCCTCATGAAAGAGGCGCGGGAATATATGGCCCTGCGCGCCAAACGCAAGCGCTTCGTCGCCGATCATAAAGCGGCGGCCAAAGCCGCTCCCGCCCCTGCCGGCAGCGGCGACTGACGCCGGGATGACCACCGAATCCGCGCGTCTGCGCCTCAAGACGTGGGCCTGCGCCACGGTAGTGGTGCTGAGCAACGTTTTCGGCAATCTCTTTCTGAAGCAGGGGATGCCGCCGCAACTGGCCGCCCCTCTCGATTACGTCACGGTGCTGTTCCGGCCCTGGGTTTCCGCCGGTGTGCTGCTGCTCATCCTCTGGACCCTCTCGCGTATGGCGCTGCTCAGTTGGGCCGACCTCAGCTACGTGTTGCCTGTCACCTCCGTCGGATACGTCCTGGTCGCGCTCGCGGGCAAAGTATTGCTCCACGAGCACATCACGGGTCCGCGATGGGCGGGGATCGGGCTGATCATGGCCGGCGTGGCCCTGGTCGGCGCGTACAGCGCGCCTCAGACCGCCGCGCCTCGGGTGAAGCGCGCGGGCGACGCCTCATGAGGTGGTTCCTCATCGCGATCATCGTAGCAGCCACGACGGCCGGTGAAGTGTTGCAGGCCATGGGCATGCGCCATCACGGCGAGATTCACGATTTCCGCCCGAACGCAATCGGGCGGACGATGGCGATGCTGGCGCGCAACCGTTATGTCATCGGATCGGTGGGCGCCATGGCTGTATCTTTCTTCGCGTACCTGGGACTGCTGAGCGTCAGCGAATTGAGCTTCGCAGTTCCGGCTACGGCCGTCACCTATGTCCTCGAGACGGTGCTGGCCAAGTATGTTCTCAAAGAGCAGGTCAACTGGCTGCGCTGGGCGGGCGCGGCGCTGGTGATTTGCGGCGTGGCGCTGGTCTCCCTGTGATCTGGTGGGCAGTCCCGGCGCTGGCGGGGGCCTGCTACTACCTCCTGGTGCTGGTGGCTGCGTGGCGCTGGCAAAAGGGAAGCAGCCGACTGCCGGTTCCAGCCAGCCCGCAGCCTGTTTCCATTCTGAAGCCGCTGCGCGGACGCGATCCCCGGTTCTACGAGGCTATCCTCTCGCACGCTCTTCAGCGCTACCCCGAGTTTGAGATTCTCTTCGGAGTCAGCGACCCCGACGACCCGGCGCTCGAGGATGTCGATCGCCTCCGGCGCGAATATCCGGGCCTGCCGATCTCCGTATACACGGTCGCCACCGCCGCGCCGAACGCGAAGGTCGGGGTGATGGCGGAACTGGCGAAGCACGCGCGCCACCCCCTGCTGCTCGTGAACGACAGCGATATCGTAGTCGAGCCCGGATACCTGGAGGCGGTCACCGCCCCGCTCGATGACCCCGGGGTGGGCCTGGTGACCTGCCTCTATCGTGCGGCCGCCGAGTCTCCGGCCGCGCGCGCCGAGGCGCTGGGCATCGCCACCGAATTCGCACCCAGCGTGCTGGTGGCGCGCCTTCTGGGAGTCGCGGAGTTCGCTCTCGGCTCCACCATGGTGTTCCGCGCCGCGGCGCTGCGGAAGATCGGCGGGTTCGAGGCGATCGCCGGCTACGTGGCGGACGATTACCAGCTCGGCCGCCGCATCTCCGCGTTGGGGCTTCGCGTCGTTTTCGCGCCCGTGGTGGTCGAAACCGGGCTCGGCGGGGAGAGCTGGGCCCAGACCTGGCGCCACCAGTTGCGCTGGTCCCGGACCATCCGGGTGTCGCGGCCCGCCGGCTACTACGGATACGCCGTCACCCATGCCACTCTCTGGTCGCTGGTGGCCTTCGCGGCCGGGCAATGGTGGGCGGGAGGCCTCGCCCTGGCGATTCGGGTGGCTGCCGGAGTAGTGGTGGGGGCAAGGATTCTCAAAGACCGCAAAACCCTGCCGAGCTTCTGGCTCATTCCGCTGCGGGACCTGTTCGGATTCGCGGTATGGCTGGGCGGGGCCTTCGGGCGCCATGTCGACTGGCGCGGCAGCCGTTTGCGGCTTGATCGCGAGGGCCGCATCTGTGAAAAAACCCAAGTCTTACCCAAAAGATCCCACTTGTTTTGATTGACGAGCCGCGGGAAACCCGGTTAGTCTGACATTCAGGCCCGCGCACCACGGGGAAGTGCGGGGTAACGGAGGAAGTGTTGATTCTGCTGATGTTTGGTCCGCCGGGTTGCGGAAAAGGTACGCAAGCTGCCTTCCTTGCCGAGAGACTTCAGATACCAGCCATATCCACGGGTGAGATGTTCCGCGCCGAGTGCAAAGCCGGCACGGAATTAGGTAAAGCCGCCTGCACCATCCTGTCGAAGGGTGGGCTGGTCAGCGACGAAATCGTCAACGGGATCGTCCGCAACCGGATTTCGCGTCCGGATTGCGCCAAGGGCTTCCTGCTGGACGGATATCCGCGGACCGTTCCACAAGCGAGGCACTTCTCTGCCCTCTTGCAGGAACGGGGTTTACCCGATCCGGTGGTGATCCACCTGGATGTGCCCGACAATGCTCTCATCGGGCGGCTGACCGCCCGGAGACAGTGCCCGAAGTGCTTGCACATCTATAATTTGCAGTCTCAGCCGCCGCGTGTGGCGGGAATCTGCGATGTGGATGGCGCCGCACTCGTTACCCGCGAAGACGACCGGGAAGAGGTAATCCGCCAGCGTCTGAAGGCCTATCAGGAGCTGACCGGCCCGGTGCTTGCCTGGTTCGAGAACCATGTCTGGACAGTCGATGGCTCCCTCGCCGCGGACCAGGTTTCACTGGCGATCGAGCGGGCTTTGCCGGTCCCTACCATGGTGTAGCCGGAGCCTACTTCACCAGCGAGGCTTCGAGGGCGATCCGCACTAACTGGCTGCGCGTCCGCACGCCGGTCTTCTGGAACAGTTGTTGCAGGGTAGCCTTGACGGCGCCTTCCGTGACATCCAACTGCGACGCGATCTCCTTGTTGCTGAGCCCCTCGAAGATCCCGCGGAGCACCTCCCGCTCGCGCTCGGTAAGGTGCTTTCGAACGCCCTGTTCGATGGCCTGGTTGACCCCATCCGCCATCAGCCGGATGATCTTCGGATCGACCCACATCCCGCCCTCGGCCACGCCGCGAATGGCCTGAGCCAGGACCGTCGGCGAGTTGTGTTTGAGAAAAATCCCCGAGGCACCTAATTGCAGGGCAATCGACGATTCGGTGGCGGACATTCCCGCCGTGATCATCAGAAACTTGCCCTGGTAGCCGGCTTTGCGCGCCGCGGAGATGAACTCGCTGCCGTGATCTTCCCCCAGGTCGAAATCGAGCAGCACCACGTCCACCCGCGCGCTGCGGAGCAGTGCCAGGGCTTCCGCGGACAGGCCGCAATGGCCGGCCATTTCGAAATCCGGCTCGGAGGCCAGCAGGCGGCTCAAGCCTTCCCGAAAAAGGGTGTGGTCATCGAGCAATAACAGTCGTATGGGCAGCATCCTGGTTCTCCTGGGAACCTCCCGCGATGGCGAGGTCGATCACGAACGCGCAACCCGGCGCGGCGGCGTCGTAATGCAGATCCCCGCGGAACGACCGCAGCAGCGCGCGCGACAGGTACAGGCCCAGGCCGGTCGCTTCCGCGCCTTTCTGAAACGGCTGGAAAAGCTTGCCGGGCGCTTCCACACCCGGCCCGCTGTCGGTGAAACGGATCGAGACGGCCGCGGGGCCGGCGGATACATCGATATCGATCGTCTTCACTGCCGATGCGCGCAGCGCGCGCTCGCTGTTCTTGGCGAGATTCAGGAGAACCTGCAGCAGCCGGTGGCGGTCCGCCCAGACCAGCGGGAGACCCGGTGCGATCTTCCAGTGAAGCGCAATATCGGCGTCTTTGCAGTAGGGTTCGAGCACGATGCGCAGGTCGTCCAGAATCTCGGCCAGGTCGGCGGCTTCGGCGGGCGGCTCTCCGGAGCTCTGCTTGAGTTCGAGTGAGGCGATCCGGCTCAAGGTATCCACTAATGCGCCCAGTGCTTCGAAATCCTGGTTCCCGGCCAGTCCGCCGCGCCGCACCAGGTTTTCATGAACGACGGCGATGGCGCCGCACACGTTTCGTACTTCGTGCGACACCGCGGCTACCAGGATGCGCGAGCCGCTCATGAGCTGCTCCAACCCGGCCT
The DNA here is from genome assembly GCA_963778675.1 of Bryobacterales bacterium. Taxonomy (GTDB): domain Bacteria; phylum Acidobacteriota; class Terriglobia; order Bryobacterales; family Bryobacteraceae; genus CAWCDJ01. The sequence goes on along the minus strand of CAVZVI010000008.1, from coordinate 55,218 downwards.
CCTCGCGCTCGCGCAGCTCCTCGGAGGCATCGACGATCAACGCGGCCAGCCGCGGCCCGCTCGCTGTGGTGTAAGTGGAAAAGAAAACATTTGCCAGGAAAACATCGCCGTTTTCGCGCTCTCCGCGGCATTGCATCTCGGTGCGGAAGGTCTGGTTCGTCTCACCTGTGAAAGGTACGCGGCCGAGCGCCGGAATGTAGCGCCGGATATTCCGGCCGGGCAGCACACCCGGAGCTACGGCAAACAGCCGGTTCGCGGCCGAATTCGCGCGCACCACGACGCAATCGGCCCGGGTGGTCAGAATCGCGGCGGGGCTGCTCTCGATGATGAACTCGAGTTGCCTTTCGGCTTCCAGCCGCGCGGCGGCCTCTTCCTGGACGCGTCGCCGGCTGCGCGTTACTTCGTAGGCGAACAGGCCCGTGCCGGCGAGCGACGTGAACACCAGGATATCCTGCGGCAGCCCTACCGAGAAGGTGAAGCGGAATGGATCAAGCAGGTCCGAGAGCAGCGTGCAGAGCACGGCCACCCCGAGGATCTGCCAGCGCGAGAGGACCGTCCCGATGAGAAGGATGGGAAAGAGGTAGAGGAACCCGAACGAGATATTGAGGTCGATGCGCCAATCGAGCAGCGCAATCGCGGCGATCAGGATGGCTGCCTGAGCGACGACCCCGCGCGGATTGGCGCTGAAAAGACGCACGTTCACGGTCGGACCCCCTGCACTATCAATTCTAGAGAAATGGCGCGCTCCGGCCAAGCCGCTCCACCGAAAGATAGGCTCCCGCCTCTGAAAGATAGGTAGCCCGCCAAAAGGGGCCAAGCTAACGTCGAATTATGGCATCCGCTTACCCCACGGTTGCGGCTCTCCACCCCACACGAAGCCGCGGCCGCGGGGCAGCGGGCCAGGGAGAATCGATGCGGCGCCGCCTGTATGGGATCGTTGTGCTCTTGTACTCGTCGTGTGCCGCGGCGCAGACCGCCCGCACCTGGCAGCAGGTGCGCGACCAGTTCGAAGCCGCCAATCCGGCCTTGCTGGCCGCCCGGCTGGGAATCAGCGAAGCCCGGGCCCAGGAGATCACGGCGCATCTCCGGCCTAACCCGGACGTCACCACCACGCTCGACCAGCTCGATCCGTTCACGCCGAACCCCTACCGCCCGCTCGCCAACACGCTCCCCCTGATCTCGGCAAGCTACCTGCACGAGCGCGGGCACAAGCGGGAACTGCGCCTCGAAAGCGCGCAGAACGAGACCGCCATCACGGCCTCGCAGGAAGCCGACCTCGAGCGCACGCTGCTCTTCAATCTGCGCGGCGCCTTCGTCCAAACATTGCAGGCGAAGGCCGTACTGGACGTGGCCAACGAGAACCTGGCCTATTACGACCGCGTGCTGGGCGTCAGCTCCGATCGCTTCAAAGCGGGCGACATCGCTCAGATAGACCTGCAACGGCTGCAACTGCAGCGGGTGCAATTCCTCTCGGACATCAACGCGGCACAGGTCAATCTGCGAACCGCGAAGATCCAACTGCTGGCGCTGCTCAACGATCGTACGCCGGTGGACCAGTTCGACGTCACGGGCACGTTCGATTTCGCGGAAAACCTGTTGGGCCTCCAGGATCTGCGGCAGATGGCGCTGGCTTCGCGCCCCGATTTGCGGGCGGCTCAGCAGGCGGTCGATAAAGCCCGGACCGACCACCGCCTGGCGATTGCGAACGGCTCGACCGATCCGATATTCAGCCTCGACGCGGGGCGGAATCCGCCGATCCCGGCATACATCGGCGTAAGCGTTTCGGTTCCCCTCCGCATCTTTGACCGCAACCAGGGCGAAAAAGCCCGCACCGAGATCGATATCCAGCGCAGCCAGCGGCTCGAGGATTCGGCCACGACCCAGGTATTCAGCGATGTGGACTCCGCCTGGGCCCTGCTCAACAGCAGCCTGGCGCTGCTGCGGCCCTACAAAGCGACTTACCTCACGCTGGCCGGAAAAGTGCGGGATACGGTGTCGTTCTCGTACCAGCATGGCGGAGCCTCCCTGCTGGACTTCCTGCAAGCGCAGAACGACTACCGGAACGTACGTTTGAATTACCTGAACCTGGTGGGATCGTACATGACGGCTGCGAGCCAGTTGAACCTGGCGGTGGGACGTGAGGTCATCGAATGAAACATTGCCAAACTGAGCCGCGGCTGTCACAGAGCGGGCAGTTTTGGGCCTCCTCCACCATCGGGATCCTCATTTCGGCTGCCCTCCTCCTCGCCGGATGCGGCGCCAAGGGCGATACGCCGGACCCGGGGGCCGAGGCCCCTCCCCCGGCGAAAGTGATCCAGGATTCGGACCCAAGCCTGGTGACGGTGGAGCACCCGGAACAGTTCCCGCTGGCTACCGCCACCGCGCGGCGGTCTTCCCCGCAACTGAACGTCAATGGAGTGGTCAGCGTCGATGTCTCTCGCAACATTCCGGTGGTTTCCCTGGCGTCCGGACGAGTTTTGGAGGTGCACGCCCGGCTGGGCGACCAGGTCGTGAAGGGACAACTCCTTCTGAAGCTGCAAAGCTCCGACATCTCCTCGGCCGTCTCGGACTACCGCAAGGCTACCGCCGACGAAGTGTTGGCTCGCGCACAGTACGAACGCGCCAAGCTTCTCTATGACAAGGGCGCGGTCGCCCAGAAGGATCTGGAAGTGGCGCAGGACACGGAGGCCAAGGCCAAGGTGGATGTGGAGACCGCCCTCGAGCGACTGAATGTTCTGGGAGCGACCTTGAACAACCCCAGCGGCATCATCGACATCACCGCTCCGGCCTCGGGCGTCATCACGGAGCAGAACGTCACTCCGGCGGCCGGCGTGAAGACGCTCGACAACTCGCCCAACCTGTTCACCATCACCGACCTCTCCCACGTCTGGGTCCTCTGCGACGTATATGAAAATGACCTTGCCGCGGTGCACGTGGGCGAGCGCGCCGAGATTCGGCTGGCCGCGTATCCCGGGCGCGTTCTCGATGCGCGCATCGGCAACATCGGCCCGATTCTCGACCCTAACCTCCGAACCGCGAAAGTGCGGCTCGAAGTAAGCAACCCCGGCATCCTGCGGCCCGGTATGTTCGTGACCGCGATCTTCCACGGGCAGCAGGAAGTGCTGCGGGCGGCCGTTCCGGCATCCGCCGTCCTGCACCTCCACGACCGCGACTGGGTCTACGTACCGGCCGGGGAGAAAACCTTCCGCCGCGTGGAGGTGACCGCCGGCGCCATGGTTCCATCCGGCCTGCAGGAGATTGTGGCCGGCATCCGCCCGGGCGACCAGGTGGTCTCGAACGCCCTCGTCATGCAGGATACGGCCCAACAGTAAACCGGGATACTCATGATTCGCGGGCTTGTCGATTACGCGCTGAATAACCGCTTCCTGATGACGGCGCTGGCCGTGCTGCTGCTGCTGTGGGGCGCGATCTCCTTTCACAACCTTCCGGTGGAAGCGTACCCGGACGTGGCCAACAACTACGTCCAGGTGATTACGCAATGGCCGGGACGCGCCGCCGAAGAGGTGGAGCAACAGGTCACCATCCCGCTCGAAATCGTCATGAACGGGATTCCGCACCTCGACCACCTGCGCTCCACGTCTCTGTTCGGCCTGTCGAGCGTGATGCTGATCTTCGACGACCAGTCGGTCAACGACTGGAATCGCCAGAAGGTGCTGGAGCGGCTCTCGCAGGTGACCCTTCCGGCCGGCCTGCAGCCGCAGCTAGGCCCGGACTACAGCCCGGTCGGCCAGATCTATTGGTACACGCTCAGGAGCACCAATCCGAACTACGACCTGATGGACCTCAAGACCATCGAGGATTGGACGCTCGAAAAGCAGTTCAAGTCCGTGCCGAACGTGGTGGATGTCGCCAGCTTCGGCGGCATTACCCGCGAGTACCAGGTGCGGATCGACCCCGACAAGCTGGTGGCCTACGGGCTGAGCATCGGGCAGGTGGAGCAGCAGCTCGCCGACAATAATGTGAACGCCGGCGGCAGCTTCGTCGAAGCCGGCCTGCAGCAGATCAACGTGCGCGCCGTCGGTCTGATCCGCACCGTGCGCGATATCGAAGAGACCGTCGTCAAGACGCAGAACGGGACGCCGATTCGCGTCTGCGATCTCGGCACCGTGGTAGAGGGGCCGAAAATCCGCCTGGGGCAGATCGGCAAAGCGATCCACCGCGTTGACGGCGCGGTCGTCGATAACGGCGACGTGGTGGAAGGTATCGTGCTCCTGCGCAAGGGGGCGGAGGCGGACGCCACACTGGACGCCATCCACGAAAAAGTGAAGGAGCTGAACGAGCGGATTCTGCCGCCGGGCGTGAAGATCGTGCCGTTCCTCGACCGCAGCAACCTCGTCCACTTCACCACCCACACGGTGCTGCACAACCTGACGGAAGGCATCGTGCTGGTTGCCCTGATCCTGTTCCTCTTCCTGGGCAACGCCCGCGGGGCCCTCATCGTCGCGCTGACGATTCCGTTCTCGCTGCTCTTCGCTTCGATCTGTTTGAGCCTGAATCAGATTCCCGCCAACCTGCTTTCGCTCGGCGCGCTCGATTTCGGAATGGTGGTGGAAGGCGCGGTCGTCATGGTGGAGAACATCGTGCGCTACCTGGGGCGCCGGGACCGTCAACTGGCCGGCTCGCCGCTCGGGCCGATCCGCGTTGCGGCGCATGAGGTCCAGCGGCCCGTGTTCTACTCGATCGGCATCATCATCACCGCCTATCTCCCGATTTTCACGCTACAAAGGGTGGAGGGGCGGCTGTTCAAGCCAATGGCCTGGACGGTGTCGTTCGCGCTGCTCGGCTCGCTGCTGTTTTCCATGCTGATCGCGCCGGTGCTTGCCAGTTACGTGTTCCGCGGCCACGTAACCGAGTGGCACAACCCGGCCATGGTGTGGATCACGAAGGCGTACCGCAGCCTGCTGCAGCAGGCCATCCGGTTTCGCTGGGCGACCGTGGCGGTGGCGCTCGCGGCGGTGGTGGGGTCGGCCTGGCTCATGGGCAGCGGAATCATCGGGTCGGAATTCCTGCCGCATCTCGACGAGGGCGCGATCTGGGCGCGCGCCACGCTGGCTCCGAGCACAGGACCCACCGCCGGCACGGAAGTCATGAACCGGGCCCGCATCATCCTGGCATCGTTCCCGGAAGTGACGCAGGTCGTGAGCCAGATCGGGCGGCCGGACGACGGCACCGATACCACCGGTTTCTTCAACACCGAGTACTTCGTGGACCTCAAGCCCAAGGATCAGTGGCGGCCGGTTTTCCACCAGGATAAGGAGCAGCTGGTCACGGCCATGGACCGGGCGCTCTCGAAGATCCCCGGTGCTCTCTGGAATTTCTCCCAACCCATCGCGGACAACATGGAAGAGGCGGTCAGCGGCGTCAAAGGACAGCTCGCTATCAAGATCTACGGCGACGACCTCAAGACGCTCGAGCAGAAGGGCGAGGAGATCGTCAACGTGCTGCACAAAGTGGACGGCGTCGCCGACCTCGGCTTGTTCCGCGTCATCGGCCAGCCCAACCTGCAGTTCGTTGTGGACCGCCAAAGGGCGGCCCGCTACGGCATCAATGTCGCCGACGTGCAGGACGCCATCGAGACCGCGGTGGGCGGCAAAGCCGTCAGCCAGGTCTTGCAGGGCGAACAGCGCTATGACCTGGTCGTGCGCTACCAGCAGGACTACCGCGACACCAAGGAAGCCATCGAGAACATCCGCCTTCTGGCGCCCTCGGGGGAACGCGTTTCACTGGCGCAACTCTGCCGCGTGGACACCCTCGACGGCGCGTCGGAAATCTACCGCGAAGCCAACTCCCGCTACGTCGCCATCAAGTACAGCGTGCCCGTCCGCGACCTGGGCAGCACGGTCGAAGAGGCCATGCGCCGTGTCGACCAGCAGGTGAAACTTCCCGCCGGCTACCGCATCGAGTGGGCCGGGGAATATGAGAGCGCCAAGCGTTCACAAAAACGGCTCATGATCGTGGTGCCGATTACCCTGCTGGTGATCTGCATGATCCTCTACACCATGTTCCAGTCGTTCAAATGGGTGGCGCTGATCCTGGCGAACGTAGCCATGGCGCCCATCGGAGGCCTGATCGCCCTGCTCGTGACTCGCACGCATTTCAGCGTGTCATCCGGTGTCGGCTTCCTCGCCTTGTTCGGAGTGGCGGTGCAGACCGGGGTCATCCTTCTCGAGTACATCAACCAGTTGCGCGCACGCGGCGAGTCGATTCACGAGGCGGCGGTGGCCGGTTCCGTGCAGCGCCTGCGCCCGATCATGATGACCATGCTCGTGGCCAGCGTGGGTCTGCTTCCGGCGGCTCTCTCGCGCGGAATCGGATCCGATTCGCAGAGGCCGTTCGCCATCGTGATCGTGGGCGGACTGGTCGGTGCGCTGGTGCTGGGCATCTTCCTCCTGCCCACCCTCTATGTCTGGGTGGCCGGAGAGCGCGACGTCCTGCCGGAGCCGGAAACCCACGCACATCTGAATCCCGAAGCTTGATCCGGCGGCCTAACCGTCAGCGCCCGCCGGTAGCCAGGGTGAACCACTTCGATTCGAATCCGGCGGGAATGACGATGCGGCTCCGCCTGGTGGGGAACAGAAACGTGCCGACCCCCCAAAAGCTGATCCCGGTCCGGCGCATTTCCAGGTTCGCGCCCAACTCCCTGGCCAGCCCGGCGCTGGCCTCGCTCCGGACCACGAAACGGGATACCACCCCCTGCACATCCACGCGGTTGAACGCCAATTGAATCAGAAAATACGGCGTCCCGGAAAGGTGGTGTTCCACGCGGCGGATGCGGCCATGGACGACCGCGCCGGCTGGAATCAGTATCTCAGCCGAGCCGGAACGCCGAACCGGTTTGGCAACGGTCGCGCTGACTGGGTCGCCCGCCGCGGCCACGGCCGTATCGATGGGTTCGGCCAGTGCCAGGGTGACCGGCAGGCCGATCGGCAGCTCCATGCGGCCGCGTCCGCCGCTCCGGGCGGCCGCTGTCGGGGCGTCCGAAGGCGCGCCGAAGACGATTTGCGATTCGGCCTGATACTCGCGGCAGCTCCCAAAGGTGGTGACGTTGCGCGTTTCCCGGCCGCCGTGAAGCACGATCTCCAACTGGCTCTGGCGCGGCAGCAACACGTCGCTATCGCCGATGTGAACGCGCTGGTAATCCAGCGTCGCGGCAGCCTGGCAAAAGGTAGCCCCCGCCGGCAATTCCTCGGTGCGGATGGTCAGGCGCTCCAGCTCGAGAGACTGGGAGTCGATCTGAAAATCGCCCTCATAGGCCGCCGGGAGCCACGCCGCGGCCACTCTGATATCGAAGCGGCTGGCTGCGACCGGAGCGTGGTATCGATATTCGAACACGGTCTTGCCGTTTGCGGATCGCTCGCCGCTGTAGTGGAAAGTGACTCCCGGCCGGTCGAAGACACTGGCGAGATATGCTCCGAAAGCGCCCGTCGACACCGGGCCGTCGCGGACGAGTTCGTCGACGTCGCGCTCGTCGAACCGCGTGGCGCCGGGCCAGGAGTGCAATTCGCGCCCTTGAAATTCCGTCACCTCGAACCGCACGCGATCGGTGGATTCGAGCTGGAGCGGGCCGGCGGCGGTTTGGCCGCACGCCGGCTCGCTCGCCGACCGTGCCGGCTCTTCCCGCGGCGCCACGTGCCGATAATAGTTGCGGTCCACGGTTTCGACGCAGATGTACTTCTCGAGACTTTCAGCCTCCTTCCGGAGCCGGATGCGTGCCTGCTCTAGCACCACATTGGGATCGCGCAGAGTCTGGCCGCCGGCCGCGAGGGCGGCGGCCGCGAACAGGACGGATCTCATCGCGGCCCGGAGGACGTAGCCCCGGCCGAACCTACTGCCTGAGGTGTGCGGTCGCAATCCTTGGCTTCCAATTCTGTGCCGCACGGTCCTCTTTCGCCACGTCGGCGGGTTTCAGGGCAGCGGCTTCGACGCTGCGCTTCTTCTCCACATTCTCGTCCCCGTGGAGGAAGGCCAGGGTCAGCCAGAAATACGCGCGCCTATGGTTTTGGGCCACGCCGTTGCCGGCGGCGAAGCGTTCTCCGAGGTTCGCCTGCGCGGGGGCATACCCCTGAGCCGCCGCGGCGCTGACCCATCGCGCGGCCTGCTCCTCATCGCGCTTCACCCCCTGGCCGCTCGCATACAGACGGGCGAGATTGAACTGCGCCTCGGGGTGGCCCTGGTCGGCCGCCTGCCGGTACCAATAAGCGGCTTGCCGCTGGTCCTGCGGCATGCCGTACCCTTCCACCCGTGTCCAGTCGGTGGGCGCCCCGCTCGAATCCACGGAGTTCGCCATCTGAAACCAGCGGAGAGCGTCGGCTTCATCCCTGGGAACACCCCAGCCGCGCGAGTACATCTGTCCCAGCGCGAACTCGGCCTCTGCGTTGCCCTGCCGCGCGGATTTCCGGTACCAGTTTGCCGCGGTGGTGAGGTCGCGGCGGACGCCCAGCCCTTGGGCGTACAAAACACCTAGATCGAATTCGGCCTCGGCCTGTCCGGCATCGGCCGCCGCTTTCCATTCCCGGTACGCTCGCTGGTAGTCCCCGTTCTTGAAAGCCTCCAATCCGGCCGAGGTGTCGGCAAGAGCCGGCGCAGCGATCGCCAGCAGCAAACCAACACTCAACAGCGCCAAAAGCCCGGAGAAGTAACGCATGCCGTTCTCCTTTCTGACCTGACCAGAACCTATCACAAACAGCCGGCCAGGGTGAACCCGGCTGTACGCGGGTGCTTAGGCGACCGCCCAGCCGGTCCACGCTTTCGCAATTGCAGCTCGGTTATTCGGAGTATATAATCTGAATCGGAGGGCTGTATGGGCTCCCTGGACGTTCCGGAAATCCTGATTGTTTTGGGAATCGCCGGCTGTATCGTGTGGGCCATCTATAACTGGCGGCATCCGCAGCCGAAAGCCTAGTAACTCACTAAGACGGCCGTCACTCTTCCCGGGCAGCGAGAAATAAACTCATTGCCTGGCGCGCCGGGCAGGGCTATACTCGGTGAACCGAGATTGCACCGAGGGGGAAGCCCATGGCCGCGAACAATGCCGACAGCTCCGCATCCTGGCGCCTCATCTCCCGAATTACGCTCGCGATTCTGCTCCCCGCCTTGCTCGCAGTCTGGCTATTCCACAGCGCCTCGGTGCAGGAGGAGTCGATCCACAGCCGGAATGCGCGCTGGCTCGCCCAGATGGGCAAGAACCTCCACGACCGGGTCCAGCACGACCAGAACCTCCTGGCCAGCGTCGCTAAGAACCCCGACGAAACCGACCTGGACAATCTGAAACTGGTAAAGAATTGCGCGCAGCAGACCACGTTGAATTTCTGGTTCGATGGAGACGTTCCGAAAATCACGTTCGGCGGCCGCGACTCACATACCTGCCTGGAGGCGGATCTCCGTATACTCGTCGGGAAAACAATCCGGGCCGGCGCGTTCGATTCGGTGATTCTCGCCGACCGCCAGGGCGGCGTCATATACCAGTCGGAGACCGGTGAGACCCGCCTTACCGACATCAGATTCCTGTTCAGCGGCGCCGCGCCGGAGCGCACTTCCCTTCTCTCGACCTTGACGGGGGACGGCGCGGATGCCAAGAAGGCGGCAAGTACGCCGAAGGAGGCTAACCACGGCGAGGTACCCACTGTCACTCAACATCTGAGGAAGACCATCGGCGACCGCGAGTTCGAAGTGTTTGTCGAACCGGTTGCCTGGGGTCCGGAGCACGAGTTCGTACTGATCGGCCTGGCCGAGCGGCAGTCCTTGCTGAAACAGTCGGCTCCCGGGGCACTGATGGTCCTGCTTCCCTTCGCACTCCTCCTGGTCGTGGCGGGATGGCCGCTGCCGAAGCTCTGGTGCATGCCGCCGGCCGCCACGCTGCGACGACGGGATATCGTTCAGATCGTGGCCTGCACGCTGACCCTGGTATTCCTGCTGAGTTGTCTCTTCCTGTACCGGTATGCGACCGCCCGGGGAAACCGGGCGACCGACCAGCGGCTCAACTCCCTGGCACAGGCGATTGGTAGGGATTTTAAAGCCGAGCTGCGCCAGACAGCTTTCCAATTGCAGGCGCTCGATAACCTGGCGACCAGGGTGAATCGGGAGGAAAGGTCGACGGACGATTTGTACAGCGAGCTGAGAAATCTCCCGGCCGGCGGGCTTTTCTCGGCCTTCGAGTACGTCGATTGGATTGAAGCGGACGGCAGCAAGAAAGTGAGGTGGTCGCCGCTAGCCGACAAGACCCTGAGGCCCATTACCGTGGCGGACCGCTCGTATTTCAAGGACGCGCGGGATGGACCCCAGTATTCGATCGACGGAAGCCCGCGGTTCGCCATCGAGCAGGTCCTCTCGCGCACCACGAACGAACTTCTGCTGATGATGGCGATGCCCTCCGTGGCCTTCAAAGAGCATCCGGTAGCGGACGTCGGGCTGCGGCCGCTGTCCGTCTCCAATCCGGTGCTGGCGGAAGGATATGGCTTTGCGATCCTCAATACGGACGGCACCGCGCTGTTTCATTCCGAGGCGAGCCGCATCTTCGTAGAGAATCTGTTCGAGGAATGCCCGGAGAGGCCGGAATTGCGGTGGATCGCGTCGCGCAGGGTCCAGGCCTACTCGACCACCAACTATGAGGGAACGGCGCACCGCATGCTGGTCAGCCCGATACCTGGCCTCGAACAGCTGCCATGGACCCTGGTGGTGTACCGCGACATGTCGCACCCGCGCATGATGCGCATCCAGATTCTCTGGGACGCAATCGTCGCGTTCGCCGCTTATCTAGCGGCTCTCGCCTTGTTGACCGGCTGTATTTTTCTGGTATTGCGGGCCATCCGGCTGCTGCCGCGGCACTTGCTGGGGCTCTCCTGGTGGTCGCACCGGCAAGGCGCCTTCCCGAACGCCGCCGCGGCCGGCATCGTGATGCTGGTGATTGCCTGGCGCGCCTTGAACCGGCAGGATGGGCCGGAGCTCTTCTACACCGCGGTGTGGCTGACCGCGGTCTTCATCGGCGTGAGCGCCGCGGCTCTCCGGCGCCCCATGGGCGGCCGGTGGATCCGCTCCGGATGGACCAGCACGGCGGCCGTGCCTGTGGCCGCCGGGGTAAGTGCACTAACCGTCGGAGACTGGAAGGCCGCCTTGGTGTCGGCGCCCCTGCTGGCCGCGGGCGGTCTGTGGCTGACCCGCTGGTGCGGCCGCATGCCGAAGAGGCGGTACGCCAGCCTCCAACTCGGCTCCTGGGTCGCCTGGAACGTGATGTTGGTCCTGATGCTTTGCAGCATGCCGGTGTTTTTCCTTGGCAGGTTCGCCTACGACTACGAACAGACCCTGGCCAGCCGCGACCAGCAATGGTCGCTATGGAGGGCGGAAAGCGCCCGCTCGGCAGCCACCGCCACCCAGATCGAAAGAGTCGGCGGATCTAACTGGCAGGACAAACAGGCTAACCTGAAGCGGGCCGCAGGGTTGATTTCGGGCGCCGCCGGCTGTCCGGCCCTGGGATTTTATGGAACCGCGTCCGCGGCCACCTTGGTCCTGTTGCAGGGACCGGAAAATGCGCCGGCAGCCTCCGCGGCGAGCTCCAGTCAGGTGCTCTCCCGTTGCGCGCCGCCGGCCGCCCCTCCCCCCACAGGTGTCTGCCTGGAGCGGAAGCACTCGGAAGCCGCCGCCCGGCTGAGGTCCTTGCCGGTCAGGGTGGCTGCCGCCGCCGAGCTCCCGCTTGCGGATTCCGAGATCGGTTTCGACGCCCGGTATCGTGAGCTCACTCCAGCGGGCGGACTTTGGGCCTGGCAACAGGATCCAGACCATGCCAACTGGACATGGTTGTGTTCCGGCGCGCAGCCGGTGGCCTGGTCCACCCTGCCCGTGTTTGGCGCGTTTCAGGGGTCGCGCGATAGCGGTCCGCCCGCGCCCCCCTGGGTGCAGGACCCTGTCCTGGCGAGCACGGCCGGTGCGCCGCTCGAGCCGCGGCTGGAGCTATGGGCGGGAATCTCGGCGCTGGCCGCCCTGCTCGCGCTCTGGATCTGGAAGCTCCGTGCCAAACTGATGCTGGCGGGAGTCACCGGCGATCCACGCGAGTTCACGGAGAATGACGTCGGGTTGTCCCGGCTCCTTTTGATCACGCCCTCGGGGGCCTGCCCGCCGGTCTTTGCCCAGGCCGCATCCGCATCCGGCAGCAGCGGTAGCGAGGCCGATCGAGTGGCGGTAATCGAAGACCTCGGCGCCGGCCTGCGTGACGAGACCGAGAGACTGACCGAGCTGGGTTGGATCGAGGGCCTCCTGGGGGAGAAGGGGAAGGTCGTCATCGCCTCCTCGGTCGACCCCCTCCTCTACCTGGAGAACATTGCCCAGGTTACCGGCAAGGCGCCGGAGGCCGGCGAAATTGCGCGCTGGCGGCGCGCCATGACCTATTTCGAGCGCCGGAGCCTCGGCGCCGGTCAAAGTCCGGGCCGCGCCCAGCCTGACTGGGCCACAGTGTGGGAAAGCTGCGGGCCGGCAGAAAAGCGCGTGCTTTGCGACTTGTGGAAGCACCGCATCGTCAACCCGCAGGCAGAGTCGGTGGTGCGAACGCTGATCGGGCGCGGTTTGATCCTGCGCCGGGCCAGCGGGTGGCTGGAGCTTCCGAGCGCCGGCTTGCGCCGCTTCGTGGCACGGGTTTATGAACCGCCCGATCGCACCTTGCCTGGCGTGACGACCCGCAGCCGCCTGCCGCTGCTGGCCGTGGTGATGGTGGTGGGCGGCATCCTCCTGTTCCTGTCACAGGAGGAGGTGGCCACACGCGCCGTTGGCTTCCTGACGACCTTGGCCGGCGGCTATGGCGCCATCCGCAAACAGTTAACCGGGCAGGGAGGAACATCCGACAAGTGAACGGCGGCGCCGGGCCCGGCACGGTAAAATTGACCCTTTACCATGTCCAGAGTCCACACCCCCATCACCGATGAACTGGCGGAGTACATCCGCCAGGTGACCTTGCGGGAGCCGGAGCCGCTTCGGCGGCTGCGTGAGGAGACCGAGAGCCACCCCAGGGCTTCCATGCAGACCTCTCCCGAGCAGGCGCAGTTTCTGCACTTGATGGCGCGCGCCGTGGCCGCCCGCAAAACCTTGGAAATCGGGGTATTCATGGGCTACAGTTCCACCTGGGTGGCGATGGCGCTGCCGGAAAGCGGCAAGGTGGTGGCCTGCGACCGCAGCGAGGAGTATACTTCCCGCGCCCGCCGGACCTGGCAAGAAGCCGGAGTCGAAGACCGGATCGATTTGCGCCTCGGGCCGGCCCTCCAGACGCTCGACGAATTGATCGCCGGCGGCCAGGCCGGCTCTTTCGATTTCGCCTTCATCGACGCCGACAAGGGCAATTACCTGAACTACTACGAACGCGCCCTGGTGCTGCTGCGGAAGGGCGGGCTGATCGCCGTGGATAACGTCCTCTGGGCCGGCGCCGTGATCGACCCCGAAGACCGAGACCCGGATACCGAGGCCATCCGCTCGTTCAACCGCAAACTGCACGCCGACCAGCGCATCGCGCTGAGCATGGCGACCATGGGAGACGGGCTCACACTGGCGTGCAAACTCTAGACCAACCCACCGTATTCCTTGGTCACGCGGCCGCGGACCGCGAGACCGCCCGCACTCTGGCCGATTTTCTGGAGAAAGGCGCGGATGTCCGAGTCCTGCGTGACGAAGGCCAGATGCTTCCGGGCGAGGACCTGGCCGAAGCGGCGCGCCGCGGCCGCATGGCCGACATCGTGATCGTGCTGTTCTCCCGCGATTCGCTCCCGCCGCGCTGGCCCCGGGCGCAATGGGAAGCGGCGCTCCTCAACGAGCCGAAAGAGGAGAACGTGCGCATCGCATTCTTCAAATGCGACGATTGCGTGCCGCCCAGAGTGCTGCCGTACGTTTTCGAGCGCAGGCAGGTCCGCGGCTTGAAGCGATGGGTGCGCGCCCGTGCCGCGGCCTTCGAGCCGCCCGAAGACGCGCGCTATCCTGATGCCGACCTCGAGTGGCTCGGCGTGGCCCTGGCCGACCGCGCAGGCGTGGAGTACGTAGACGATACGGCGCTGGCCTTCGAGTTCGTGCGGGCCTACCGCGAAGACTTCGACGAAGTGTTCCTGCTCGATTGCGAAGGCGGCAGCCGCACTCTCGCCGCACTGGCGGGAGATCTTGCCGCGCAACTGGGCCTGCGCCTGGAAGGCGATCTGGAACAGAACCTGGCGCGCCTGCGCGAGTTCTGCGAAGCCCGCCGTTTCCTGCTGATTCTCGACGATGCCCCCGGCGAGGGTTCCGAGCACCTCCAGTTCGGCGGGAGATGCTCGACCCTGGTCTCTTCCGGCAGGTGGCCCACGCAACCGTCTGACCCGCTGCGGGAAGCGCAGGCCGCGGTAGGGAACGGCGCCGCGCCATGGGACGAAATCTGCCGCCTGGCGCGCCTGGGCCGGAGGCTCACCCGGGAACAGGGGCGGATCGCCGAGTGCTACGAGCTGATGCAACAGTGGCACGCCGCCGCCGAAGAGCAGGAAGACCGCGCCGCCCTCGAAGAATCCGCGCGCGAAATCGTGTGGATCCTGGAAGGCTGGTGCCGCACCGAGGAGGCCCACCGCCTGGAGTACCGCCGGGCTACCGAATTCGACGACCAGATGATGCTGCCGTTCGGCTAGGAACCCTTCATCGCCGCCGCCGCGATCCGCCGCAGCATTCCGCGGAACATGACCTCGTGGATGGGCCACAGCAGATACCAGTAGAGCAGGCCAGCCAGGCCGCGCGGCTCGAACTGCGCCAGTTGACGGATCACGGTCGAGCCGCCCTCCGGCTCCGCGCGGAACTCCAGCCATGCGCGCCCGGGGACTCGCATCTCGGCGATGAGGCGAAGCCGGCGGTCCGGCTCGTACACTTCCACCCGCCAGAAATCGAGGGTGCTTCCCGGGAACGGAATCTCCGGATCGGGGCGCCCGCGCCGCATGCCGACGCCGCCCATTACCAGGTCGAGCACGCCGCGCACACGCCACAGCAGGTTGCCGAAATACCAACCGGTGCGTCCGCCGATGCGGCGGATCGGGGTGAACGCTTGCCAGGAAGCTAGCGGTACGCGGGCCGTCTGTTCGTTGGAGAGCACGTCGCCGGGGGGTTCGGGAGGAATGGCGGCCAGCGCCGAAGCATCGGACCAGCGGGTCTCCGCCGAGTCCCGGTCCTCATAGGAAAGGGCCCTCTCGATCGCTCGCGCAATTCCCATCGGCCTCACGTCAAACGCTTCGAGAGCCCGCGGATTGCGCACGATGCTCGGGTTCCTGACACTTTCGATGAGGCGCCGTCCGATGGTCGCGTATACCGGCGTGATCAGCGTCAGCCAGCGGCTGGAGAGCGACAAACTCAGAAACGGCACCCGCACAATTAAACGGCGCAGCCCCCTTTGGCGGGCATACTCGCGCATGATCCCGGCGTAGGAAACCACGTCGGCTCCGCCGATCTCGAATGTGAGGTTGTCTACGGCGGAAGCGCGGGCGGCAGCCGCCAGGTACTCGATGACGTCCTCGATCGCGATGGGCTGCGCGGCAGTGTTCACCCACCGCGGAGTGATCATCACCGGCAGCCGCTCCACCAGCGCGCGGATCATCTCGAACGACGCGCTGCCCGAGCCGATCACGATGGACGCCTGAAACTCGGTAACCGGGATGCCGCTCGAGCGCAGCACATCCCCGGTTGCCGCCCGGCTGCGCATGTGGGGCGACAGGGCCGAGCCATGCGCCAGGCCGCCGAGGTAAATAATCCGCCGCACTCCGGCCTTGTGCGCGGCCGCGGCGAAGTTAGCCGCCGCCTGCCGCTCGCCGGCTTCGAATCCCCTCCGCTCATGGAGAGAGTGGACCAGATAGTAGGCTATGTCTGCGCCGGAAAATGCCGGACCCAGAGTCGCCGGCTCCAGCAGGTCTCCCCGTACCACTTCCGTACCGGGAGAGACCCGCCAGCGCAGCGACTCCGGGTTGCGGCACAGGCAGCGGACCGCTTGGCCATCCCGTTCGAAACGCCTCAGCAGGCGGCCTCCGATATAGCCGGTCGCGCCCGTGAGCAGGTACATGGCGGCTTCCTTTATTGGGGCAGAAGTACCGTATCGATGACGTGAATCACGCCGTTCGACGTCACGATATCCGGCTTGACTACGTGAGCGTTGTTCACCATCACCTTGCCCCCCATGGTCTTGATCTCCAGGTCCTGGCCCTCCAGGGTTTTCGCGGAGTCCATCTTGACGACCTGCGAAGACATGACTCTGCCCGCTACCACATGATACTTGAGGATCGATTGCAGCTTTGCGCGGTTTTCCGGCTTGAGCAGGTTTTCGACGGTGCCGGGCGGCAGTTTGGCGAACGCCTCATCGGTGGGAGCGAACACCGTGAACGGGCCGGGTCCCTTGAGAGTGCTTACCAGGCCCGCGGCCTTGACCGCGGCGACCAGGGTGTTGAAATGTGCGGCCACGGCCGTATCCACGATATCGGCCGCGAACGCAGAGTTGCAGGCGAGCGCCAGCACGAAGGCGCCGGCACTTAAGGTCTTCAAACGAAGCTTCATAGATTTTATTTCCCCTCGATTTGATCCTAAAGAAAATCTGTTTTACTGTAAAGAACAGAGGGAAACTGATTGTCGCCTGCCGAAAAAATCCGGCCGGAACAGGCATTGAGAGGAAAACCATCTTCATTATGGAAACCGACACCATTACGAACGGTCTGAAACCGTACGCAATCGGCAGCAAGCTGCGGCGGCTGCGCCTGCGCAAGAGCATGGGGCTGGTGGAACTCGGCAGGCACACCGGCCTATCCCCGGCGCTGCTTTCCAAGCTGGAACGCGACGTGATGCACCCTACGCTGCCGACGCTGCTGCGTATCGCCATGGTCTTCAGCGTGGGGCTGGAATACTTCTTCAATCCGGAGCCGAAGCCGGTACTCGAAATCGTTCGCAAGAAAGACCGCCTGCGGTTTCCGGATTCCCCCGGCGCCGCCGAGCCGGCTTATTACTTCGAAAGCCTCGACTTCCCCGTCTCCGGCCGCGCCCTCAACTCCTACCTGGCGGAGTTCGAGCCGGTCGGCGAGGAGCTCGCGCGCCTGCATCAGCATCCGGGCGTCGAGTTGCTGTATGTCTTCTCCGGCAAACTGGAGTTGCGCGCCGGCGGCCACGTGCATGAGCTGGGGGAAGGCGACTCCATCTATTTCGATTCCTCTGTAGAGCACTCCTACCGCCGGATTGGGCCGAAACGCACCACCGCGCTCGTGGTGACGCTGGGCGCCGGCGGCCAGCCGCTCGAAGCACGGTAGACTGCAAGTACCGGAGGGAAATCATGTCCATACGACCCGTGAAACGCCTGATCAAGTCCAAGCCCACGCTCGAAGGCGCGGGAGTGCACCTGCGCCGCGCATTCGGTTTCGGGAACACCTCCGATTTCGATCCCTTCCTGCTGCTTGACGATTTCCGCAACGACGTCCCGGAGGATTACCTGGCGGGCTTTCCATGGCATCCGCACCGCGGCATCGAGACCATTACCTACGTGCTGGCCGGCACCGTGGAGCACGGCGACAGCATGGGCAACCGCGGCGCCATCGCGGCGGGCGACGTCCAGTGGATGACCGCCGGAAGCGGCATCATCCACCAGGAAATGCCGAAGGGCGATCAGGCGGGCCGCATGCACGGCTTCCAGTTGTGGGCCAACCTTCCCGCCGCGCTCAAGATGACCAAGCCGCGCTACCAGGAGGTGAAGGCCGCCGAGATTCCGCAGATCACGGACGATGACGGCACGCACGTGCGCGTGGTCTGCGGGAGCTTCTGGGGCAAGAAAGGCCCGGTGGATGGGATTGCGGCCGACCCCATGTATCTGGATGTATCCGTGGCGCCCGGACGCCGCAAGAGCCTGCCCGTTGAAACGACACGCCATGCTTTCGCCTACGTCTTCGCCGGGCACGGGAAGTTTTGCAACGCCTCCGGCCCTCTCGCAGTGCCGACCGAAGGGGTGGGATGGGCCGACACCGTTCCGCCCGCGGACGCAGACAACCGGTCGCTGGTGCTGTTCGACCGCGGCGACGAACTGACTGTTCAGGCGGGCGACGAGGGCATCCGATTTCTACTGGTTTCGGGCCAGCCCCTCCAGGAGCCCGTGGCTTGGTACGGCCCGATCGTGATGAACACCCAGGACCAGCTCCGCCAGGCTTTTCAGGAGCTCGACCAGGGCACGTTTCTGAGGGCCCAGGAGTAGACCCATGGACGCATCGAAGTTCGTGATTCTGGGCGGCGGCATGGTGGCGGGCTACGCCGCCAAGCAGCTGGTCGAACTGGGGATGCCGGCGGGCGATCTGGCGATTCTCTCCGCCGATACTGCCGTCCCCTACGAGCGGCCGCCGTTGTCGAAAGGCTTTCTCGCCGGACGCGATAGCGAGGAGAGCATCCGCATCAATCCCGAAGATTTTTACCGGCAGCACGGCATCGAGCTGAGGCTCGGCTGCACCATCTCGGCCGTAGACACCGAACACAAGCGGCTCTCTTTGGCGTCCGACGGCGGCTTCGCGTTCGACAAGCTGATCGTCGCGACGGGCGCGCGCCCGCGAACGCTCGACATCCCGGGCGCCCGCCTGCCGGGCGTTCATTACCTGCGATCCCTCGAGGATTCCAAAGCCATTCGCCAGGCGTACGCGAACGCCAGGCGTGCGGTGGTGATCGGCGGCGGGTTTATCGGGATGGAGGTCGCGGCGGTGCTGGCGCAAAAGGGCATCGAGGTCACCATGGTGCTGCGCGAAGACCGCATCTGGCGGCAATTCTTCACGCCGCAAATGTCGAGTTTCTTCGAGGCATACTACACTGCGCGCGGGGTGCGCTTCGTCAAGACTGCTGCCGTCACAGAGTTGCGAGGCGGCTCGGCGGTGAGTGCAGCCGTCCTGGACAGCGGCCAAACTGTCGCATGCGAACTCGTGGCCGCGGGCATCGGGGTGCTGCCGGTAACGGAGTTGCTCGCGGGAAGCGGCATCGAAGTAGAGAATGGCATCAAGGTAAACGAGTATCTCGAGACGAACCGCCCGGGAGTCTGGGCCGCCGGCGATGTCGCCAGCTACCAGGACGCCCTGTTCGGCAAGCGCCGCCGTGTGGAGCACTGGGACAACGCCGTCTCCCAGGGCCAGCACTGCGCCCGCGCGCTAATGGGGGAGCGCTCTCCGTTCCGGCACGTCCCGTACTTCTTTTCGGACGTTTTCGACCTCTCCTACGAATTCTGGGGCGACCCGGCGGGCGCCGAAGAGACCATCCACCGTGGCGATCTGGCAGGCGGCAGTTTCAGCGTCTGGTGGCTGCGCCATGGTGTCCTGGTAGCGGCGTTCACGATGAACCGGCCGGATGAGGAACGGGAAGCCGCCGCGAAATGGATCGAAAACAAGCAGGCCGTATCCGCCGCGACGTTGAACTTTTGACTACACGCCCGCGCTCTTCCGGGCCGACAATATTTTTTCCAGTTTGTCCGCCAGGTCGGCCCGTGAAAACGGCTTCTGGATAAAGTCGATCTCCGGCGCAATGCCGTGGAATGCCAGAACGTCGTCCGTATAGCCGGACATGAAAAGCACCTTGGTTCCGGGACGAACCGCTTCCATGCGCAGGGCCAGTTCGTGCCCGTTCATCAACGGCATGATCACGTCGGTCAGCAGCAAATGGATCTCGGCCTTGTGTTCTTCGATGAGCTTCAACGCCTCATAGCCGTCCGTAGCCTCCAGCACGGTGTATCCCAGTTGCCGCAGTGTTTCCCGGACCAACCCGCGAACCGCCGGTTCATCCTCGGCCACCAGGATCGTCTCGCTTGCTTCCGGCCTCAGTTTCGATTCCGCCGGTGCCGTATCCTCGGCCGCTCCTGCCGGCGCAACCGGAAAATAAAGCTCGAAAGCGGTGCCCTGGCCCGGCTGGCTGGATACTTGAATCGTGCCCTGGTTTTGGTGGACGATGCCGTAGACGGTGCTCAGGCCCAGGCCGGTCCCCTTCCCGATACCTTTGGTCGTGAAGAAAGGTTCAAAAGCCCGCTCACGGATGCGTTCGTCCATACCGCACCCGGTATCGCTGATGCTCAACCGCACCCGCCTTCCGGACTCGTCCTGGCTCTCAGCGTTCGGCAAGGGAACCGTACCTGCCATTGTGGTTTCGATTCGGAACAATCCGCCGTTCGGCATGGCATCGCGCGCATTCACCGCCAGGTTCATGACGACCTGCTCCAGCTGATGAGGATCCGCCCTGATCAGGCCGATTTCCGGATCGAGCGCGGTTTCGATCGTGATCTGTTCGCCGATGATCCGGCCCAGCATGGTCTTCATGTTGGTCACCAGGTGATTCACATTGACCAGCCGGGGCTGCAGCACCTGGCGGCGGCTGAAGGCAAGCAGTTGCTTCGTGAGGATACCGGCGCGATTGGCCGCGTTCAGAATCTGTTCCAGCTTGTCTCGTCTTGGATCTTCGGCAGAGGAATTTTCCAGCAGCATCTGCGAATAGCCGCCGATGATGGTGAGCAGGTTATTGAAATCGTGAGCGACGCCTCCCGCCAGCCTTCCCACCGCCTCCATCTTGTTGGTGTGGCTGAGATGCTCCTCGAGCTCCCGTTGGGCAGTGATGTCCTCCGCAATTCCCGCCACACGGTACGGCTTTCCTTCCGGATTACGCACGACGAACGCGCGGTCCTGAATCCACCGCACGGCGCCGTCCGGACGGACGATGCGATAGCACTCCTCGACGGAGCCCGACCCTACCTTGGCGAAAAACCCGGCGAAGCGCTCCCGGTCTTCCGGATGCACGGTCTGCGCCAGCCAGTCCCGATCGCTGTACAGGGCCGCGGTGCCGGCGCCCCATACTCTCTCGAAAGCGGGGCTGACGTAAACGACCTTGTTGGTGGCGAGATCCAGCATCCAGAAGACCTGTTCGATGTTTTCCGCAAGCTGCCTGAACCGTTCTTCGCTCTGTAGATCGGTGATGTCGATATCGGAGCCGATGTAACCCACAAAGTCCCCGCCGGGAGCGAAGCGCGGAACACCGCTGCACAGGATCCACCGGTATTCTCCGTCGGCCCGGCGCAGGCGGCACTCCAACTGGAAGCTCCGGCGGGCGTCGAACGCCGCACCGAAGGTTTCGTAGCAGCGCCTGAGGTCATCAGGATGCACGCCGCCGGCCCAGCCGTCCCCCAACTCCTGTTCCAGGGTGCGGCCCGTGAAATCCAGCCAGGTCTTGTTGACAAAGGTGAACAGTTTGTCTGGACCCGTGACCCAGATCATGACGGGAGCCGTGTCGGCCATGTTGCGGAAGCGCTCTTCGCTCTCCCGCAGCGCCGATTGGGTGCGCCGGCGCTGGCGCGCCGAGACAGCCCTCCAGATAATCACAGCCAGCAGGACGGTCAGGCCGCTGATCCCGCCACCGAGCCAGCGCGCACGTTGCGCGGCCTCTATCGAATCGTAGGCGGCCCAAGTGTCGTCGAGGCCATAGTAAGAATACTTGGCCATAATGAGTGCCATGGTGCCGTCGCGAAACATGCCTCCGATCTCGCGGCGGAGCCTCTCGGCCGCCCTGGCGGCTTCAAAGGTCGAAGCGACAGCAAGCTGGTTGGTCAGGTTTGCAAGGATCTGGGTGCGGATCGTGACCGCGGCGCACTCGGGGGGCTTCGCCTGCAGCGTACCGAGAGCCGTTCGGAACTCCAGGAAGCCCGCGGCGACCGTGCCTTTGCAGACCTCACTCAAGACCTCGGTCGCTTTCGGGAACTGGACCAGTTCCGCCGAAGGGAACCGGCTCCGCGCCATTCGAACGTGCAGCGGCAATCTGAAAAGCGCGATGCGGCCTGTAGACTCCCGGCCGGGGATCGGTGAGCCCGAGCGCACCAGAAGCGCGTGACCGCTGTGCAGCCACGGTCTGGTAAAGTGTATGATCTTCCGGCGTTCCGGAAGGTCGGCCATCACCGGCCAGAGATCGACCAGCCCCTTCCGGAAAGCCTCTTCCGAACTCACGCCGGTTTCGATCCACCGAATTCGCAACCCCGCGCGTTTCGCGGCTTCGTTCACCGTTTCCACTCCGAGGCCCGCCAGTCCGTCGGCCGTATGATATTGAAGCGGCGGATTCTGTTCAAAACCGATGCGGAGAGTCCGCTGCGGAATCGGCGGCAGCCGGTTCGCAAAATACAAGACTGCCAAGCCGCCCGCCGTCACAGCCGCGATCAGGAGGGCGCCCGTTCGCAGATACCGGCCTGAAATCGAGAACACGCCCGACTCTCTCCCTCAGTTTTGGATTACGGTTCCTTTCGCAAGCCCCCAGATTTGCGTTCAGCCCTTCACCGGCAGCCACCACGCGGCTTCGACCTTCGGTCGGGCACACGAGCGGAGGAACTGACGAAATCGAGAAGTCTACTCACCCCGCTGCGTGGAATGTTACCAAATGGCGCTCTCGGTTGTGCGAGCGAAAGGCCTTGCCGCCGATTTGGACGTCTGGAAACAGACCAAAAGTCCTCGGGATGCAGTTTCGCCGCGTGCGGGCGTCGAGGCGAGTAGTCAGCCGGGGCGCAGTGCCAGATTCACGGCCGTCATGCTGCGGTATTTCTCAACAAACTGCGCGATTCGGAACCGCAACACCGGATATAACGACCTCTCAATCCCATATTGTGTTGAAATTCGCGTCAAGCTATGTAAAAGCTCTGTTCAGAAATCCGATTTCGATGTACGCTCCCAGTATGTGGAATGGCTTTCTGCAACGCTGTTGAGTGCTGAGAAGGCCTTGAGCGGAAAGGGACTGCTGCTCGTGATGCGAACGGCCGGCCCCAGTCGAGAGGAGGTCAATGCGATGAGAGTCCTGGTAAGTAAGAAAGAACTTAACGAGCAGGAAGCTACGGAGGCGGCGGCACGACGTTCCGCGCGCATGCCCCTGATTCTGAGCTTCTCAATTCTCGGGATGGCGGTTGCTTACTTCAGCGCTTTGTATCTGATTGCGCGCTGAATAGGACGAGCCTGCCGCCCTGCGGCAGCGCGGGCCTTACGGAGCCTCACGCGAAATAGGATTGAAGTACACTGGTGCGTGCTAGACTGTCAGCTCTTCAAAAGCTTCCCTTGTGAGGACGGAGGTTGGCCAATGAGCATTCCTGAGACGACGAGAAAAGCGGAAGATCCGGCGTTTGATGCCGGAAGAAGACGATTCGGCAAAATGGCTCTGGGCGGGGCACTTGGGACGGCTGCGTTCCTTGCGTCCCAGGAAAATGCTCCTGCCACGGTGCATCCGAACCCGCCAGGCATAAAGATCGCGACGTCGTACAGGGCCGATCCGACCGACGACGACCTGCTATTCCTCCAGCAGATTGGTGTGGAATACGTGAGCCTCGGCGCAACGCCGGATACGGCCAATGCCGAGAGCTTCATCAGAATGCGGGAACGTTACGAAGCCGCCGGGATCAAGGTCTATAACGTCGGCAGTGGGGTCGGGCCCAGTGGCAGTCTCCACAACATGCCGGAAGTCACGCTCAACCTTCCCGGACGCGACCAGAAAATCGAAGAATACAAGAACTATCTGCGTTACCTCGGGAAAGCCGGCATCCACTACACCACCTATGCCCATATGGGCAACGGCATCTGGAGCAGCGGCCGGGCAAAGACCCGTGGTTGCGATACCAGGGAGCTCGACCTGGCGAGCCCCAACCGCCAGGGCGTCTGGGCCGGCAAGATCTACAAGGAGCCTCTCTCACACGGCCGGGTTTTCACGAAAGAGGAGATCTGGGACAACTACACCTATTTCATCAAACAGGTGGTGCCCGTCGCCGAAGAGGCGGGTGTCCGGATCGGCATACACCCGGATGATCCACCGGCGCCCGTGCTGGCCGGTGTTCCGCGCTGTATCTTCGCCAACTTCGAAGGCTACAAGCGGGCTATGGAAATCGCCGACAGCCCCAACGTGGGCCTTTGTCTGTGCTGTGGAACGTGGCTGGAGGGCGGCAAAGCGTTGACCGGCAAGGATCCGGAGGAAATGATCCGTTACTTCGGCGCTCAGAAAAAGATCTTCAAGATCCATTTCCGCAATGTCACTGCTCCGTTGCCTCACTTTATCGAGACATTCATGGACAACGGCTATTACGACATGTACAAGATCATGAAGGCGCTTCGCGACGTCGATTACGATGGCATCGTGATCCCCGATCACGTCCCGCGGATGGGCCCGGAAAGGGTGGCCGGTGGTGCGTCCGCCGGAAGAGGCGGAGGGGATGCCTACGGCCGGGCCGCTCTCGCTTACAGCATCGCCTACATGCGCGCACTTCGGGACCGCGCCAACCGGGAAGCCAGGGCCTAGAGGCCAATCACCTTTCCGCCCGCGCTCGTGAAGCGTAAACTGATTCTCAGCAGAAGGAGGTCTCTCCATGGATCGCAGAGCCTTTCTGGGAGCCGCGGCCGCGGCGACCCTCGCCCCCGCCGGCGCCGCGCCGCAACTGGCGGCCGACGGCGGCACGCCCGTCCGCTCCCAGCCCCTGGGCACCGCTAACTGGGGCCCGCTCTATTACGACGACAAGGAACAGACGCAGCTCTCCGAAGTGCTCCAAAGCCGTAAGCCCTTCCGCTTCGCTAACCCCCTCGATAAGTCGAAGGTCGCCATCTTCGAGAACGAATACGCCGCGCGCATGCAGACGAAGTATGCTTTGGCGGTCACCTCCGGCACGGCCGCCCTCCACACCGCCATGGCGGCGCTGGAAGTCGGCCCCGGCGACGAGGTCATCATTCCCGCCTGGACCTGGTACTCCTGCTACTCCACCGTGATCCAGGCAGGCGCGCTGCCGGTCTTTGCCGAGATCGACGATTCGTTCAATATCGATGCAGCGGACATCGAGCACCGCATTACACCGCAAACCAAGGTGATCATGGCGGTACATCTGCAAGGCAGTCCCGCCGACATGGACCCCATCCTCGCTCTCGCCCGCAAATATCGCCTCAAGGTGCTCGAAGACTGCAGCCAGAGCGTCGGCGCCAGTTACAAAGGACGCCCGCTCGGATCTCTGGGCGATATGGGAATCTACAGCCTGCAACAAAGCAAGACGATTACGGCCGGCGAAGGCGGTGCGCTGGTTACCAGTGATCCCTATCTTTTTGAGCGCGCCGTGCGCTTCCACGACGTCACGGTTCGCCGCGATTTCCCGGTCAGGCTCCATTACATGCCCGGCCTGAACTACCGCATGAATGAGTTCACGGGCGGAGTCCTGTTGGCGCAGTTGCGCAAGCTGGACACCATCATTGCCGACGTGCGCCGCAACGCCCGCCGCGTCTACGGCGGCATTCACGATCTTCCCGGCCTGCGCCTGCGCCACCTGCCCGATGCGGAAGGTGAGCTCGGCACGGGAGTCTTTCTCGCTTTTCGGTCCAGCGACGAACGGCAGCGCTATGCCGATGCCATGAAGGCGGAAGGCGTCCCTGTTGCCGGCCCGGCCGGTTCGGTTGTTTTGCCGGTGGTTCCGGAAATCGAACAGAAGGTCACCGTCACTCCGCGATGGCCATCGTTTGCTTCGGAGCGCGGGCAATCGATTCGTTACGGCCGGGAATGCTGTCCGCGCACGCTCGATATTCTCAGCCGTTTCGCCGGTGTCATGATCGGGCCGAAGTACACCAGGCGCGACACGGAAGATGCGGTGACTGCCATCCGCAAGGTGTACCCCGCCATTGTGGGTGCATGAAGGCGGCGCCGCGGAAATCCATGGGTGGGCCGCCGAGCTTTCACAAGGAGGTATCCATGCACATACTTGGGAGTACACGCCGTAGATTTCTGGGAGGGGTCAATGGGCTGCTGGCGGCAGCCGGGGTGACCCGGACTCTCGAAGCGGCCGATTCGCGCCCGCCGGAGGGCGAAGACTACTACCAAAAACTGGGTGTCGCCAAGATTATCAATGCGGCGGGCACCTACACGGCCCTCACGGCCTCGATCATGCCACCCGCCGTTCAGGCCGCGGTTGCTCGCGCGGCCAGGCATCCGGTTCGCCTGGCTGACTTGCAGACCGCGGCCGGAGAATACATCGCCCGGCTGCTTCACTGCGAGGCGGCCCTCGTGACCGATGGCGCTGCATCCGCCCTGACGCTCGGCATGGCCGCCTGCATGACGAGAGCGAACCGGGCCGCCATCCACAATATCCCCACAGATCTTTCCGGTCTCAAGAACGAGGTGATCGTCCAGAGGGCCCACCGGTACGAGTACGACCACGCCCTTCGCAACTGTGGCGCGCGATTCGTCGAAGTCGAGACGATGGGCGAGTACCAGGCAGCGTTCAACGATCGTACGGTGATGACGCACTTCTTCAACGCCGCGGAAGGTGGCCAGATCGGTCGCGAAGACTGGATCCGTGCGAGCCACGATCGTGGCGTTCCTTGCTTCAACGACGCCGCCGCAGATGTGCCGCCGATTGCCAATCTCTGGAAGTACACGGAGATGGGATTCGATCTTGTGACCTTTTCCGGTGGCAAGGGGATTCGGGGTCCCCAGAATGCTGGACTTCTACTAGGGAAAAAGGAACTCGTCGCCGCGGCTGCATTGAACAACTCGCCCTTCTCGGATACCGTCGGCAGGGGCATGAAAGTGGCCAAGGAACAGATCGTCGGAATGGTGGCAGCGTTGGACTGGTTTTTGGCGCAATCCGATGCCGGCATGGAAACCGAATTTCGACGGCGGGCGGATCGCATCGCATCACAGCTGAAGAGTATTCCGAGCCTTAGTTCCACGATCGCCGTTCCCGGCGTCGCCGCCAATGCGGTCCCGCACTTGTTGATCCGCTATGACCAGCAGCGCGTGAAGATCTCGCCTATGGCGGTCGCGGCCGAACTACGTCGGGGCAATCCGAGTATTGAACTCAACCCTGGAACGGGTCGGAACCGTGCCGGCGGGCTTCCGACGGACGAACACACGATCGTCGTGGGTGTTTGGATGCTCCAACCCGGTGAGGACGCTATCGTGGCCCGGCGCCTTCGCGAAGTCCTGGCAAAAGCTGCTGCAGCGTGAGAGCGTCGCTCCACAGCACAGGAGAAGAGCCCGCAGTGCCAATACGCGCATCCGCGCAGAATCCTTCGGACCAATTGTGTACCTGTTGTTTTGGAGTGGAACGATAAGTTCTTTGGAATGTGGTACGCCCGAGTGGATTCGAATCACCGACCTTTTGCTCCGGAGGCATTGCGGCCAGCGGCAACCTGTTGATCTTACGATGGTGCAGAATCGCGTTGAGGTCCTCTTGGGATCCCCTTTCGGAGAAATTGCTAGGGAAATTGCTGGGGCGAGCTACAACTGCGCCGGGTCGCGCTCGTGATCGGCAATTCGGCCTATCCCCGGAATCCGCTGGTCAATCCCAGCCACGATTCTAGCGACGTCAAGGCGGCCTTGGAGAGACTTGGCTTTATGGTCACCGCCGCGTCTGACATGGGACTGCTGGCGATGCAGGATTCCGTCAATCGCGTTGTTCTAAGCCTGCAGAAACGGCGACACCGCGTTTTTCTTCTAATCTGGACATGGAGTGCGTTCCTTTACGCGGTGACCCCACGGATGAAATATCGCAGTGCCCAACAACGACGACCTTGGAGGCAAATGTTCTCGGATTTTTTCGCTCTTCACGGCCCAGTGCCAGTCTTGCTAGCTCGAGCCAAGTTCGGCACTATACGGCGCAGCGCAGTTTTGATCGCTAGGACCGAAGAATCTCGGAATTGCCTGAAAGAACATTACTACCGAGAATTGTTGCCCGCCAGACCTGACGCCTCCGAACGAACGTTGATCAGGACCAGAGACAGTCGACCTCCTGGCCCCGAACCAGGAAGACGAGGAAAATTAATAAGTTGCCTGTGGGCATAGCGGGTACGACCGAATTCGACAGGTTGTTCCGGATCAAGAACTTGCGCTTGATGGAGCGACTCCTTGTCGAAACCCGTCACGCTCTGTCTATGCAGGGAGTGGGCATTGTTTTGGGCATAGTCAAACCTCGACTCCTGTGGCCACACGACTACACGTGAATTCTCACGGTGCTGGACGTGGAAGGCAATATTTCTCGGAATATCCTTCTTCGAACTCCGTCATCCTCGCGGCGTTCCAGTCTGGAACAGCGCGGTCGAAGCTATCACATGTGGCTGTAGGTCAGCGCAAAGATGAAGTCCCACCGGTACTTGTCTTCCAGGGTCCCAAATGGCCCCAATTCGAACTGCGCCGGCAGGTAGTCGCTGCACCTCTTTTTTCGGAATAGAGACCGGCTCTGGCCCTAGTCGTGGGTGCGAGTCTTCAAGTGCAGAAGTACGCCACGCCCGTGGAGGAAGCGACCACACCATCCCTGGAAGCGCTGAAAGCCTTCAGCCTTGCAGTAAAAGCCCTCCATGTCAAAGGCGTCACCGCCGAGCTGCCCTTCCTCAAACGTGCGCTGGACCTTGACCCTGGTTTCGCGACGGCCTACGCCTATATGTCGGCTTACTACAATACTCTCGGCGAAGCAGCACGGGCGGCCGAAAATGCACGCAAGGCTTACGCGCTGCGAGAGAAGGTCAGCGAAAAAGAGCGGCTCTTGATCGGGTCTTGCTACTACATATTTGCGACCGGAGAACTGGAGAAGGCGGCGCAGAACGCGGAGTTGTGGCAGCAGATCTATCCGAGAGACGTCACGTCTTACCGGACCCTAGGATGGGTCTCTGCCCTGCTGGGAAACTGGGAGAGGGCATTGGAGGAATATCGTGAGGCGTTGTACCTGGATCCAGGTAGCGCGCTCACCTATCTAAACTTGATCTTCGACTACGCGGTCCTCAACCGGCTGGATGAAGCGGAGACAATATACCAGCAGGCGAAAGGGCGCAGGCCAGAGAACGAGTTGCTGCTCCAGAGCTTTTACTGGTTTGCTTTTCTGAAGGGCAATTCGGCGCAAATGGCACAGTTGGTCTCGGCCGCCATGGGCAAACCGGGCGCGGAAGACCTGTTGCTGGCCGCACAAGCGGACACAGAAGGTTGGTACGGCAAGCTGAAGAACGCGCATGAGCTGACTAGGCGGGCAATGGATTCAGCCCAACGTAACGAAGCCAAAGAGTCGGCCGCGGCTTATCAGGCAGCAGCGGCGCTGCGCGAGGTGGAATCAGGAAACCGGGAAGAAGCGCGTGCCGAGGCCAATGCGGCGTTGAAGCTGGGCCCGAATCGTGATGTGCGGGCGATCGCGGCGCTTGCCCTGGCGCGGGCAGGCGATACGGCGGGGGCGGAGAAGTTGGCGGCCGAACTCGCCAAGACCTTCCCGCTGGACACGCTGGTCCAGACGTATTGGCTGCCCACGATCCGTTCCGGGGTCGCCCTGGAACGTAAAGACCCGAACCGGGCAATCGAGCTATTGAACGCGGCGAGCACGATCGACCTTAGCGCCCTGATGAACCTCGCGATATGCATGAATCGCGTTTATGTACGCGGGCAAGCCTATCTCATGCTGCACGACGGCCACCGAGCTTCAGCGGAGTTCCAGAAATTCATCGACCACCGAGGACTGGTCGGGAACTTCCCATGGGGCGCGCTGGCCCGGCTGGGACTGGCACGTGCGTACGCCTTGCAGGGCGACAGGGCCAGGGCCCGTGCCGCCTATGAGGGCTTCCTCACGCTCTGGAAAGACGCCGACCGAGACATCCCCATCCTGAAGGAAGCCAAGGCGGAGTACACGAGGCTACAATAGCCGTCACAACTCCGAAACCCGCGGGGGCTCCTCCATCGCGACAGCCTAATGTCCGGCTCGGGCCGTCAGCCGGTTCAAACCCTCCCTGATCAGATTCACGTCGGTGGACGTGAACTCCAGAGGTTCCTTTTCCATCGCACGGTAATCGTCCCCGTCCCAGCAGGCTTTCATCACACCGGTCTGGGAATGCCGGTTGGTGCCCTGCAATACATGGCCGAGTTCATGCGTCAAGACGTGCGCAATGAGGCGTGGTTCCTGCTTCGGCCCGCCGGCAACCAGTCGAATTCGGTCATACAGCACGGTGATCGTCTTTACTCCCTCGGCGAATGGCGAGGTGTATGCTAGTGCTCCCGAACTTTGGATGCCCATGGGTTGCCGGACAAACCTGACGGAGATCGCCACCGGGGCGGCGGCAGCCCCGTGAGTTTTCGGCTTGCCATCCAGCCAGGTAATGTGGACGCCAACGCGCACGAGCATGCCGCTCACGGTGCCTCGGACCGCCTGGTTTTCAGACTTTGACAGTAGGCCGGCGCCCGTCACGTAAACCGTCACATCGATCGGCGGCCTTGCTTCTTGGCTCTTGGCGGTTGTGCAGAACGCGGCCATCCCGAACACCGCCACTAACTGGTAGGCTCTCATCTCCATTTCTCCCGGCCATAGCGCGAGAAAAACGGAAAATCGGGGCCAGACACCCGAAAATGAAAGCGTTAGAATGCTTGCAGACGCTGGAGTCCGCCATGGCGAACACGGGCGGTGAGGTCACGTTACTCCTGGCCGAGATGAAGCTCGGCCGCGGGGATGCTCTCGCCAGGCTGATGCCATTGGTCTACGCGGAGTTACGCCGCCTGGCTGGGCACTATTTGCGAGGCGAGCGCATAGACCACACCCTACAGCCGACCGCCCTGGTACACGAGGCATTCTTGCGGTTGGTGGGCCAGGACCGCGCCAACTGGCAGCACCGTGGGCAATTCATTGGAGTAGCCGCTCGAGTGATGCGGCGCATCCTGGTAGACTACGCGCGGCAGCGCGCCGCCAGCAAACGTGCGGGATCTGCGGTCACCCTGGACGAAGAGCGGTTCAGCCCGGGGGCGGGGATGGACCGGACCGAAGAGATCCTCGCAGTGGACGAAGTTCTGGACCGGCTTGCCGAACTCGATCCGCAACAGGCGCAAATCGTGGAGCTGCGCTATTTCGCGGAGCTTTCTGTCGAAGAAACGGCCGAGGCCCTGGAGATCTCATCGCGCACGGTGAAGCGCGACTGGGCGATGGCGAAAGCATGGCTGCGTGCCCAACTGGCAGACCGGAGGCTCTCATGACGGCGGAGCGATGGGAGCAAATCAAGGAAGTCTTTTGTGGTGCGCTGGAGCAATCGGAGGGGGAACGGGCCGCCTGGCTCGATACGGCCTG
Organism: Bryobacterales bacterium; assembly: GCA_963778675.1. GTDB lineage: Bacteria > Acidobacteriota > Terriglobia > Bryobacterales > Bryobacteraceae > CAWCDJ01. The sequence goes on along the minus strand of CAVZVI010000008.1, from coordinate 24,173 downwards.
CGGCGCCGATGACCTACTGCGCGCCGAGGTGGAACGGCTGCTGGCCCAAGATGATGGAAGCATGAAAAGTCCCGCCGCGGCTGTTCTCGCTCAGACAACGCCGGAACTTGCGGCTGGCGACCTGCTGTCCCACTACCGTGTGGAGGTGAAGGTGGGGCAAGGCGGCATGGGCGCCGTCTATCGGGCTTACGATACCCGGCTCCGCCGGCAGGTAGCGCTGAAGATCCTGCCTCCCGATTTCGCCGATCCGGGTAACAAGCAGCGACTGATGCGGGAGGCGCGTGCCGCGTCGGCGCTGAACCACCCCAATATCGTGAGCGTCCACGAGGTCGGCTCCGAGACAGGCGTGAACTTCATCGCGATGGAGTTTGTGGAGGGGAAGACCTTGGGCGAGGTGATTCCTGCCAAGGGGCTCCCGCTTACGCAGGCGCTGGACTGCGCTGTGCAAATTGCCTCCGGGCTTGCCAAGGCGCACGCGGCAGGACTGATTCACCGTGACCTGAAGCCCGGCAACATCATGGTGGCCGCGGAGGGGCTGGTGAAATTGCTGGATTTCGGCCTGGCCCGGCGAGTGCATCTGGACCAACAGGAAAGCGCCACCCTCACCGTGGAAGGTGTGATAGCGGGCACGCCGGCGTACATGTCGCCGGAACAGGCGGAGGGGAAGGCATTGGACGCGCGGTCCGATGTCTTCTCGTTCGGTGCGGTGTTGTACGAGATGTTGGCGGGGCGGCCGGCATTTGCGGGCAAGTCGACCGCAGACGTGTTGGCGGCAGTGTTGCGGGAGGAGCCCGCTCCGTTGGCGGAGAAGATCCCGCACGAATTGCAGAAGATTATCGCGCGCTGCCTGCGCAAGGATCTCGCACGCCGCTTCCAGCACATAGATGACGTAAAGGTCGAGCTCGAGGAACTGAAGGCGACTTCGCACTCGGGTCAGCTTCTCGAGGTCGCGCCGGCTGAGCCCCGCCGCTGCCGGAGGTGGCGTTGGATTGCTGCCGTCTCGCTAGCTACAGTCGCGGCGATCCTCGTCGGCGCGTGGCTGTTCCCCGGCCACGACATTGATGTCAGTAAGTACGAGTACACGCCAGTGGCCACTGTCATGCACCAGCGGCGCATCGAGGAAGGGGGTGGTCTAGGAGCGCACATGCCCGCATGGTCTCCGGACGGCAAGAACATCGTGTACTCCGCCGATGGGCTGCGCCTCCAAAGAATCGATTCGACGGAGTCGTTGAAGCTGACCGACAGGGGAATGCATCCTTTCTTCTCGCCCGAGGGCACGCGAATTTACTACCTGACCTCCGGACAGACACCCCACGAGCTTTGGTCGGTGTCTGTGGCTGGCGGTCAACCCGAACGAGTACTGGGCGATCTGGGCGGCCACTCTCCCATGATCGGCGGCGCTGCGATGTCTCGCGACGGGAAAGCGCTCGTCGTAGTCCGGCCGCGGAAGCCCGGAGACGAAGAACTGTCGCTATGGATCTCTTCGCCGCCTGGTGCCGCACCGCGCCCCTACCCGGGTTCACCTGGTCGCCGCCGTCCCAACCGCGTCTGGCTCCATTTCTCGCCGGACGGATCTAAGCTGCTCGTGACGCTGGCCGCGGCCGACGAGAAACCGGTGGAGTGGTGGTTACTCCGGTGGCCGCCTCCGGCAGCAGAGCAGGCGGGTGCCGTCCGGCGACTGTTCGAGGCCGGTCCCCGGGGCTTTTTGGGATTTACAGGGGACTGGCTTCCAGACAATCGCCACCTTGTCGTCTCCGTCCCTGCGGAGGGTGAATTCGGCGGTCCCTTGTGGATTGCCGACACACTGAAAGGAACCTGGCGACGGCTGACTCCCGGTCCTGTCGCTTATCACCCACCGAGGGTCTCACGCGACGGAAGGGTGCTCGTTGGTGTTGTAAGAGCGGACGAAAATGCCATCGAAATCCCCCTCGACGGCTCTGCGATCCGGCCCTTGCTAGGGGGGTTCCGGAAGGAGCAATATCCGGCCTGGTCTTCGGTCGGCGAGCAGATGTTGTTCGTCACCAACGAGCGCGGACGGCCTGAAATCTGGCTGGCCAGCCGTAAAGAGGGCCGGCGGCGTCCGCTTGTGACGCAGCAAGATTTTCCACCGGGCAATGGTTTGCAACAGTTTGTCAGCCCGGTATTCTCGCCGGACGGAACGCGCATCGCGTATGGGTCCAAGAAGGCGATTTGGGTCTCGCCGGTCGCGGGTGGCCTGCCAGTGCGAATGTGTTCCGGGTGGGCTGCTGCATGGTCTCCCGACGGGGGCTGGCTGGCGATTGCCACCGATCCATGGAGTAGTGAGAACGAACTCATAAGAGTACCGGTCGGCCACCCGCAGGATGCGGTGGTCATTCAGCGCGCGGTGGGAACCTGGCTCCCGCGCTGGTCGCCGGACGGCAAGTGGATCACGATCCAGCTTCCCGAAGGTTTCGGTGTCATCTCCCCCGACGGGGCCCGCAGGAAAATCTTGCGAAAAGGTATGCTCGACTGGGGATCCGCGTGCGGATGGTCGCGCGAAGGCTCAACGCTGTATCTCGCCTACCTGACCCCAAAAGGCCGAGTCTTGTCCGCTTTCGATGTCGCCTCGGGGGCTGAACGGCGTATCCGCGATCTTGGGACCTTGCACTTTTCATACTTCGCAATGAGCACCACGGGCTTGAGCCCCTCGCCGGACGGGAAGAGCCTGGCGGCATCCACGTTGAGCCTGCGCTTCGAGCCCTGGATCATCGATGGCATCGAGCCGCCGAGGACGTTCTGGAGTCGCCTGTTCCGGCCGTGGTGAGTCGTGGCCGGCACGGCCCCTCGTGAACGTGCGCTGACCGAGCTTTCTCGGGATCGAGCCCTGGGGCTTCAGCCGGATCACACAAACCGGGAGTTCAACTGCTCGGCCCGGCATACATGTCTCCGGACCAGGCGGAGGGGACACGGTTGGAGTGCGATTGGTTATGCTGCACGACGGCGGCCGCTGGCCAGGCTGGGACTAGCCCGCGCCGCCGTCCTAACCGGCGACACCGTCGCTCGCGCAAGGCTCCCCGGGATTTTCTGACTCTGTGGACGGACGCCGACCCTGACATCCCGATCCTGAAGGCATCCAGGCAGGAGTACGCCAACCTAAAGTAAACGGATCACCGTCGGCGGCTACCTCACCGCCAGTGTTGGTGATGAGCAAGACCACTGCCGAATACACAGATGCGATCTGGAAGACTGTCCGCGCGCGCCACTCGCTCTTTGACGGAATCCGGAAGTTGGCACGGGGATGCCGAAGATTCACCTCTTCGCAGCCGATGGGTAGCCCGACGTGTTGGACGACGGAGTATGCAACCCTCGCAACAGCGTTTCTTGATCAGTCCGGAGGATTCCGCCGGCCCAGGGTCTCGTCGTCACGAGAACGCGGCTCGGAATGCCCAGGCTGCTTCTTTCCTGCATTCTGGTCTTGATATTGACCCGTATCCGCCGAGCCTGGTCCGGAGTAAACGTCACCCTCCCCGGATCTCGGGCCATCTGCGATCCAGCCCAGTGCGACTGCATAATGCCGGTTTCGGAGTGCGACTCGGCGCCCAGCAACAAGTGCCCAACTTCGTGAGCCATTACTTGCCCTAGGACTTGGAAACGGTCACAACCACCCGACTGGAGGACACGCTCCACGCCGTCTTCGAACACGTAGGCGGTGACGTCAAGGCGCCCTTTGGCATCTTGCAGAGCGGTACCCATGCGGTCCCGCCGACCAGCAGAACTGCGCCAGTCACTGGAAACGATGTTGACCATCACGTGAGCCATCCCCAGCGCCTCAAGGCAACCGGAGCCTTGTCCGGATTCGTGCACGGCGGCACACTTGATCCATTGCGTTGCGACGCCGCCCTTGAGAAATATTCCTTGGGCGAGCACCATAGCATCTTCGAGTTCAGAAATCGGCAGCCTGGTGTAATCATAGACAAGCACGTTTAGTGTGGGTTTGCGGATATCACCGGTTACGTAGACCATCACGCCAGCCGGCTTTGCTTCATGTCCCTGGGTGGTTGTGCACGCCAACGCTGCGCCGAATACCGCCGCTGTCAGTTGGAATCCTCTCATTTCCGTTCTCCCGGCCCGTAGCGCGAGAAAAACGGAAAATCGGGGCCAGTCACTCGAAATAGAAGGCCCTAGACTTAGACCGTCGCTGCCGATGCGGCACTGCAAACGCTGCGCTATCCTCAAACCAGATCCTATGAATCGTGCCGTTCTCTATGCCCGGGTTTCCTCCAAGGATCAGGAGCGGGAAGGCTACTCGATCCCGGCCCAACTCGATCTGCTGCGATCGTATGCTGCTGGCCGCAAGCTGCAGGTTCTCCAAGAATTCGTTGACGTCGAGACCGCCAAGCAGGCCGGCCGCGCCTCCTTCGGCTGCATGGTCGCCTTTGCCCGCAAGCACCGGGGGCGGGTGCTGGTGCTGGTGGAGAAGACGGACCGCCTGTACCGCAACTTGCGCGACTGGGTCACCATCGACGAATTGGACCTCGAGATCCACTTGGTCAAAGAGGGCGTCGTGCTGTCGCCGGAGTCCCGGTCGCACGAGAAGTTCATGCACGGTGGCTTCCGCAACTTCGAAAACTACCGTCAGCGAGTGCAGGTGTTATGTTCTTAGAAAGGGATGGGATTGGGGTTTGCCCCCGGAATTGGCGTACAGCCGATTGATTTTGTGGTGCGCCCAGACAGATTCGAACTGCCGACCTTCTGGTTCGTAGCCAGACCTGGTTCCGTAAGCCCTTGATTATACAGCGAATATTTTCGCATTAAATTCCATTTAAGGTATCAAAAACACGCCTGTGGGTGGGCGATTGGGCGGGCCGTTTCCGAGGCCGTGACGATGGGAGCTAGGCTCTTCCGGCTCAGTTCCAACTGTGGTGCCCGCAAACTCAGTAGGACGTCTTGGTGGCGGGCGAGAAGATCGCGATGTTGGTTGCGTTGGCGGCCGTGAGCTTTCGGTGATTAACCGGCTAATCGTGGCAGAGGAAGATAGGCCAGTCGAAAGGCGTTATTCTTTTCCAGTCGGAATTTTACTCGGGAGGTGAAGGTCCCGCCCTCGAGTTCGATCTTGGGAAAGGCCAACGTCGCGAGTGGGGCCCCCACGGTCACGATACTGTCTATCTCACTTTCCGCGGCGCAGTACAACCTCGAATCCGATTGGGCCGAGGCGTGCACGAAAGTCATTCTGCGCCACTTGTGCCTCTCGCAAATAGCGAAACGATGCATCAAATGACCGAGATCGTTGAAGCCGGTGTGACGTCGAGACCCTCCGCCATTGACTTTGAGATGGCCTACGAATAAGGCTTTCGACAGAAGCTTTCCGATTCGCTCCCGACCATCGCCGGAGAAAAACGCAAGTATTGGAAGGCTCAAGGGAAGTGAACAATGGCAACAGAATATCGGGATCTCGGGATAGCCGCGCCCGCTCCAACTCGACCTCTTCCCGAATCTGCGCGTGCCTTTTCTCCGAGTAGCCTTCCTCCGCCTCATTCTACTCGGCTGTGGCCAAGGCCTTGTTGAGTTCCGGATAGCAGCTTTCCATGATGCCGGCATGGGTGGATTCCCCGATGTTCGCAAACTCGATCTGCCCGTTGTCGCCCCGCCAGAAATCGAACATGCCATCAGTCATGCGCAAGAGGCAGGCCTGCTCCGCATTTCCCCATTCATCGAGCAGTTCAATCGCTTCGCCTCGTTTTGGCGTTCACGATGGAGAACTCGCCATTGGGTCGTCACCAGAGATAGCCGTCCCCCACACTCTGCAACAGGTCGACCTTCGAGGTGACCGGCACATCCGCCCAAGGTTCGCGAATTGGCGCTCGAAAGGAGCCCGCGGAGAGCCCCCAAGTGGGAAGGGGCGGCTGCAAGCGATGACGCCCGGCAGTCGCGCCAATTCGGTGGCTCGCTCGCCCGCCCGGCGCAGACCGCCTATACTCAGGTCAGCCGTCGCTGAAATTGCCCAAGCCACCGTGAGCCAGGACCGTCAACATGACACCGCGCTCGTCCAAGTGGTCCGGGGGGGCCAGGACTCGCGCTCGCACCCGCAGTTGCGCTTTGTGTTGGGACGCTCTGCGGGCGACCCAGCCATCGCAGGGCGGCACGCCATCCCTCACCCGCAACACACCTGGTCACGGGGGTCGCCAGAGCTGCTGATTCAAAGCAGGCGCATAGCATTGGACCCAGCGTCAAAATCTGACGTGGTCAACTGACAGATTCCGCTCCAGCATGGATCTCCTCCAGGTCACGATATGTGAGCGGGTATCGCAGGTCGCAGGTACTAGCAAACACACAGCCGGACGATCGCGTCTTCGACATGCCGCCCGCGGGATATTGCCGGTCGTTCTTGGGTCAGGATATACCCTGCCAAATCTGTTCAACCACGTTTGCAACAGAGCCGTCCACCGAGGCGTCGATCGCTCAGCCGATGCTCAGAATCACCAGCGACGCGATCCCCAGCGCAATGCCGCAGATCCCATAGACGCCGACCCGTTCGCGGAACAGGACGATGCCCGCGATCGCCACCACGAACAGCGATCCGCCGGTGGTAAGCGGGAACGTCACGTGTCCCGGGACGCCACTCGCGAGCGCCATCGCGGTGAAACTCTGGCCACCCAGGCTGCACGCGCCCATCAGTGCGCCGATCACGATCTCGCGGCCCTTGATCCGCGACCGGCTCAGGACCAGCGCCGCCACGGCGAACAGCAACCCGCCCAGATACCAGTAGAGGAGATATTGTGACTGGTGGGCGCCGAGGTTCCGCGCGGTCAATACCTTCAAGCCGAACGGTCCGAGGCCGTTGGCGGCGAAGGCCACCAGCATCAGGCGAAGCCACGTGCCGGTGTCGCGGCTCTTTGCCTTCTCCATCGCGGCCTCAGCCACGAGCCTTCTCCGCTTCCTTTTTGTCTTTCCAGAGCAACGCCATCGAGACTGGAATCAGGCAGAGAGCGAAGGCGCGCTTCCCGTCCAGATGCTCCTGGTAGATCAGAATCGAGGCGAGTGTGGGGACGCCGGACGAAAGATTTATGGCGAGCCAACTGGTGGCGATATCGCCGTGCCGGATCCCCGCCTGAAACGCGAGGATCGCCACCGACGCGCAAATTCCGAAGGGCACCGCGATGGTCGAGACGCTGGCCGGCGCGGCGAACGCCGTATGGCTTGCCGACATGCTGACGGCGAGAAACGCGCAGGACCACGCATACAACAGCGCGTTCAGACTGCTGGGGCCGCATTTAAACGTGTCGCCAAGCTTATGGAAGATGCCTAACGCGCCGAAGCTCAAAAGGCCAAGCAGAGCGTACCCGTAACCCGCGTTCATCATTTCCCCATTCTCGCCGAAGCGGGATCGCCAGCCTTGACGTAGCCCGGGCGCTTTCCAGGTAATCGGAAAATTGGGCGTTACATCAGACCTGCGGACTGGCTGCGCGTCTCCGGCAGGAACGGGTGCGGTGACCATCCCAGCCGCAGGGACATTTCGAACGCCGTCTCCTGCACCAGCGACGCGAGACGCGCCATGTTGCCGTCCGAGATCTGCTCCACAGAGCCCGAGATACTGATGGCGGCCTCCGCATCGCCCGAAGTGCCGAACAAAGGAGCACCGATGCAGCGGACGCCGATTTCCTCCTCCTCGTCATCGAGCGAGTAGCCGCACTGCCGTGTGCGCGCCAGGTCTTCTTTCAGACGCGCCAGTGTACAGATGGTGTTTTCATTGTGGCGCAGCATGCGCCGCCGCTTCACCATGTCGGCGACCTGCTCTTCGGAACGCCAGGCGAGGAGCGCCTTGCCCAGGCTGGTGCAGTGGCAGTCGATATGTTTGCCGACCCAGGTCGCGACCGGCGACGTTCCGCAGGGCTCCACCTTGGCGATGAGCACGGCTTCGTTATCCTCGACAATCGCCATATGGGCCGTCAAACCCGTGCGCTGTGTCAGTTCAGCGAGCAGCGGCCCGGCTTTCTGCCGCAGCAGGATGCCGTGCGAGGCCGTGTTGGCCATGCGCATGAGGTTCATGCCGGCTACGTAGCGGCCGGACGAAGCGATTCGCTGCAAATATCCCAGGCGCTCAAAAGTGACCAACAGGCAATGGACCGAACTCTTCGGAAAATCGAGCTGCCGGGCCAATTGCGAAAACGTGAAACCATTTTTCGAATTCGCCACCAGTTCCAGGATTTCCATGCCTCTTTCGAGCGCAGGCACGTTTGGCGTCTTTTCGGTTGCCATGGCTAGCCCCCTTCTTGGCAAATTATGACAATTCTATCAAAACCGGTTTACGGCTCCGGCCGTAACGCGGTTTCACTCTGTCTCCATACGCCGCAGTTCCTTATCCGAAAATCGCTCCGGCGGCTGGAAATCGCTGCCCGCGGCGTAACGCAGGAAGCCGTCGAAAGCGGTCATGGCATCGGGATAAGCTTCGTCGAAGCGGTCGCGCAGCTTTAGGGTCGTGATCAGCAGTTTTCCGCCATCCGCCTTCCCTTCGATGACATAGGCGACGCGGGAGAGGCTCTTCGTTTTGCTGAGGAACCCGGCCGTGGTGCGAATGGCGCCGACGATCGGCGCGATCGAGGAGGGCCAATCGTCGAGAGGCAGCGGATAGGCGCCATCCAACAGGTTGAACCATTCCAGGTCGCAGAAATCCGTGTGCGGGAAGCCGGCCAGCGCCCGGTGGTTGGCGACCACCGTTCCCTGCGCCCCGCCCGATGCGGGGAAAAAGGAAGCGCCGTGCCGTTCGAGACTGTCGCCGAGCATCAGCCAAACTCGTCCGCCCGCGTGAAGATGCGCCAGGGCACGGTCATCCAGGCGGCCGGTGAGGAGCAGATCGTCCGGCGCGGTATCGCCCGCCTCCCGGCGAATCCACGGATAGACGCGGCGCAGCCCGTCCCACCGCAGGTCCGAGACGACGCGCGCTTCGGGCGCGGGCGTCGGGCGGAGGCGAGGGAAGGCCCAAAAGCTCCAGCGATTCGTGTAGGCGCCGTTCTCCGTCTGAAGTGTGAGGACGAGTTCGAGGCGTGCCGCTGCGGTGAGCGAGGAGGCATCGAGCGCGATACGGCCGAGGCTGGACACGGCAGCGAGCGGCGCCGAGAAGCCGCGCAGTTCGCCGCCGCCGACATGCCGGGCGCCCGCCATCAGGGACCAGGAGAGCACGCCATCGCGGATCGCGGCGGGCCCGTAGTTTGAGACTGAGACCTCGACCGGCTTCGGCTTATCCGTCCATAGGGAGCGATCGTCGACCTGGGAGTCGATCAGCAGCAGCACTGGGCTGTTCCACGCGCGGCCTTCCTCCGGAGCGCTCTTGGGACGCCAGAAATAGTCGAGCCAACCCTCTTCCCAGGAATCGCCTTCGCCGGTCCCGCCGGGGTAATCGACAAGCAGCCAGTAGTCGTAGCCGGAGACGCGGTTGTCCGCCCGCGCGCGCTCGATCTGATACTTATGGCCGAGTTGTTGGAGCCGTGCGGAGTTGCGCAGGTAGGCCGGGTACGCGCCCGCGAGGCCGTGGCGCTCGACCCAGTCGCGCTTCTCTTCGAGCCACGTTGGCCGCATGACGCCGGTGAAGCGATCGATCAGGCCGATGTCGGGGAGCGAGCAATAATAGGCGCCGAACTCGTGCCGGATCGTGGGGCGGTCGGACGCGGCTCCGCGACCCTCGCTGACCATGTCTGTGGGGCGCAGGTCGAAACCATCATTGGACATGATCAGCGTCTCCGGCGCAAGTGTCTTCGCATAGGCATAGAACTCGGCGATAGAGTTGGTGAAGTCGTGCCGCTCGGCGTCATCTTTGAGCCATCGCAGGTTGAACTCGTTGCCGAATCCGAGGCTGAGCAGGGAGGCGTGGTTGCGATAGGCGAGCAGCGTATCCTTCAACTCCGCTTTGAGATGAGCGCGGTGCGCGTAGAAGTACTGCGTGTAGGCCGCGGGCAGTTCGGCCATGACCAGCACGCCGGCCTCGTCGGCGGCCTCGAAGAAGGCCTCCGGAGGCGTCATCGAGTGGAAGCGGACGGCGTTGAAGCCAAGGCTTTTGGCAATGGCCAGGCGTTTCCGATAGACGTCCTTCGACGCGGGAGGGAAGCCGGTGAGGACCTCGACATTGTCGTCGCCATATCCGCGCAGGTAGACCGGCTTGCCGTTGAGCAGCAGGCGATTGCCCCCGGTCGCGATCGTGCGGAAGCCGAAGCGCTGATCGATGCGATCGGCCACCGTGCCATTGCGGACGAGCTCGATCGATGCCACCGTTAGACTCGGATGCTCGGGCGACCATAGAGGGGCATCGGGCAGTGGGAGCTCAACGGTCGCGTCCGCCGCGCCCGAGGCCGGGATCTCGACGGGCGCCTCGGCCTGGTGCCCGCGGGCCGCGATCCGCACCATCGCCGGGCCCGCGGCCGCTCCTTCGCTCGCGACGTGGACGTGTACCGAAATGCGGCCGTTCGCCACGTCGCTCGTAATGTACGTGGAGTCGATCCACGCGCGCGGCGCGCTTTCGAGCGAGATATCGCCGTAGAAGCCGCCCCAATTTCCGATGTAGTTCAGCATGCCGGTGGGCATGAGCGGCGGCTGCTTATCGGGCGAGGTCGTGATGGGGGAGGGAGGATTTTCGACGCGGAGGACGATCTGGTTGGACGCGCCGGGACGGATGACGCCCGTGACGTCGAGCGCGAAAGGCGCGTTGAATCCGTCGTGCGTGCCTGTGGCGACGCCATTAACGTACGCCCGAACGCTCCGGTGGACACCGCCGATCCGCAGCCGCACAATGCGTCCTCGCCAGTTCTCGGGAACGGCGACGGCGCGGCGATACCACGCGGCGCCGGCATAGTCGTGGCGCAGGATGCCCTCCGGCTTGCCCACGCCCTGGGCCTGCCATGCGCCGGGAACCTGAATCGTTTGCGGGAAGGGCGTTGCGCCCCGGTACCAATGACCGGCGTCGCCTGCGTTGCCGGGATCGATCCGGAACTGCCACGCGCCATCGAGCGCAATCCCCTCGCGCGGCGCCGTGGCGGCGAGCGCCGGAGAGAGCAGCGCAAACGCGAGAACGCCCGCGCGCAGTCCCGTGCTGAATAGTCCTCGAAACATATGTTTGGATTATGCGCGCGGCCGGGCCGTTCCGGCGTGCCGCTTTCCGATTAGCTGGAAATTCCTTCGCGCTCCGGGCTCTCCCGGCGTGCCGCGCCGGGCTGTTTTCCTATAATTCCGAAATAGGTGCCCATGCGAATCATCGGGATGCTTTTGCTGACCGCGGCCCTTCTTGCGGCATCCGCCGCCGCCGCCGACCGCCACTTGAAAGTCCGCCTGAGCTGGGGAGAAGAGTCGCCCCAAAGCGAGTCCTACTTCATCAAGCTCGTGCCGGAAACTCCGGGGTTGCAGGTTGCCGATGCGGCCGGCGACTCGCTCGAGGCCGGCGACACGATGGAGAACGGGGTGTGGCATACGCGCGCCGGGCATGGCGACGTCGATGGCGTGAATTTCACCCTGACTTACCCTGACACCCCCGCGGCCACCCTCGACAACATGCACGTCATCTGGGCGGACCTGATCTCGCACAGCGACGCCGACACCGCGCGCCGCCTCTCGCACGACGCCGCCATCCACCCGGATTCGCCTCGCCTGACGGTCGAGATGAACCCCGAGGGCACGCGCGGCTTCACCGTTACGGTCGAGCAACTCAAAACGGAAAAGGCGATCTGGATCCCCTCGCTGCACGTCTATGTGACGGCTGGCGACGACCCCACGCCGTTCGCTGAACACCAGAGGCAGCTTGCGGCGTGGAAGGACGATCGCATCCTCGACCGCGTCAATCGCGACCCCGAAGCCAGTTACGCGCAGTATACGGCGCGATGGGAAGATATGGGCGACCCCTCCTATGTCAACCCGCAGCCGCACGGGCCCGGGCACATCGTTTGCCTCACCTGGGATAGCGCCATCCCCAAGTTCGGCATCGACCGCGGCGCCGGCGTGTGGAACGATTACGGCAATCCCGACCATTTCCGTTTCTGGTTCGGGTTCGGCGATATCAACCAGGGCATCGCCCATACCTGGAAGGGCCAGCATCTCGACGACGGCCTGCCGGTGATCACCACAGTGTACGAACAGGACGGATTGCGCTACACGGTGGAGCAGTTCGCCTATCCGCTCGACGGGCCGCCCAAGGAACGCCGGGGCGATATCGCCATGGTCCTGATGCAGCAGGTGCGCGTGGCGAATCTGGAGAATCGCGCGCGGCGGGTGCCCGTGACCTTCAGCCACCAGCGGCTACTGCCCTCGTATATCCACTCCCCGATTTACACAGAGCGCGTGGGAAGCGCGGTGCTGTTCCGCGAGCGCGCGCACGGACGCGTCCTGCTTGCCGTCCACGGTGCGGCGGATGGGGTCGATTGGAACGGTGTGTCGGATTACCAGCACGAGATGAAGCGCGTCGATGGGACGGTGTATCTGGACCTGCCGGCGCGCGGCGACCGGGCCTTCGAAGTGACGCTCGCATCGCCAATGGCCGCCGCCACGGACGCCGCTAAACTCGCCGCTCTCGATTATGCCGCGGCGCGGCGGCAGACGCTCGACTTCTGGTCGCAGTACGTGGCCCGCGGCGCGCAATTCGTGACGCCGGAGAAGGCCGTTAACGATCTGTTTCGCTCAACCCTCTGGCACGCGCTACGCCTGCCTCGCCGCCACGGTGGGCCGGGTCCGGACACCCGGATCGACCTGCCGTATTCAAACTTCGCCTACAGCCAGACCGGCACGCCATGGCCGGTAAACCAATCCGTGTACGTGGATTACATGCTATACGACCTGCGCGGGTACCACGATATCTCCGCCGAGGAGTTGCTGGCGCAGTTTCGCAACAACCAGGAGGAGAACGGTCACATCAATGGCTACGCCAACTGGGGCGCCTACACGCCCGGCATGCTGTACTCCGTGGCGCAGCACTATCTGCTCTCGCACAACCGGCAGGAGTTGGATACGCTGCTGCCCTACAGCCTGAAAGCGCTCGACTATTGCATGCGCGAGGTCCGGCAGGCGGCGCTACGGCCGGGCGAGACACAGGGCCTCATCGAGGCGCCGCTCAACGACGGCACCGGCAACGGACTCTGGGCGTTCAACCAAGCCTACATGTACGCGGGGCTCGACCTGTTCGGCCGCGTGCTGGAGGAGACCGGCAATCCGCGCGGCGCCGAGATACGGCGCGCCGCCGCGGACCTGCGCACCGCCATCGGGCGCGGCTTCGGCGCGGCCAGCACGCGGTCCCCGATTGTCGAACTGCGCGATCATACCTGGGAGCCCTACCTGCCCTGCGAGGCCACTACTTACAGCCGGCTCATGTACGACTGGTATCCCGCCGATGTGGACACCGGCGCCGTCCACCTGATCCGCCTCAAGGCCATTCCGGCCGCCGGACGCCTCGCCGACCTGCTGCTCAACGACCACGAGGACAATCTCTACCTCCACGGCTGGGGCATCGCCAATGAGCCCGTCTACAACCAGCAGGCCACCGCCTACCTGCTGCGCGACGACCCTAAGGCCGTGATCCGCACCTTCTACAGCTACATGGCGAGCGCGTTCAGCCACTCCGTCTACGAGCCGGTCGAGCACCGCTGGACGCACGGCCAATACTTCGGCCCGCCCTCGACTGACGGCGCGTGGTTCGAACTCTTCCGCAACATGCTGGTGCACGAGCGCGACGACGGGTCGCTGGTGCTGGGGATGGCGACGCCGCGGGCGTGGCTCGCCGACGGTAAGAAGATCGTGGTCGAGCGCGCGCCGACCTATTTCGGTGACTTGTCGATGACGCTGGAGAGCCATGCCGCCGCCGGGCACATCGACGCCACCGTCGAGATGTCTCAGGGCGAGCGTCCGCGGACGCTACTGGTGCGGCTGCGGCACCCCGACGGCAGGCGAATCCGCAGCGTGACGGTGAATGGCCGCAACTGGACGGATTTCGACACCGCGAAGGAGTGGGTGCGGATTCCGTCGCCGTCTGAGGGGCGGTACACGATTACGGCGAGTTATTAGATCCGGCGGAAGGGTTCCATTGGTTCCATTACTGTGGAAGAAATTCCGCTGGACGGCCGCTCCGCCGTTGACGGGGCCGGTGCTGTGCTCAAGAATGAGATTTCGACATCCGGCGGGCCTGCCACGCGCGTGCGCGGGACGGCCCGCCGGGGAAAGGCTAGACCTTGTCTCCAACGACCAAACGACCCACGCGACGGGCCTCCGGGAGGACGGTTGCGGCTGCGGACCTGGAACTGTTTTCGCACATTGAGAGGGATCTTTACACAGCCGTAATCTGCGACGCCCTCGACGAGATCGGCTTCCGGGACCGCGCCATGCGGGAACACCTTCGGCCGCTTGCTCCGGACTTCGTCTTCGCTGGGTGGGCGCGCACCATCACCTGCATGGACCTGCACTACGAGCACGAGGATCCGTACGGCCTCGAAATCGAGGCGCTCGATAGCGTCCTCACCGGTGAAGTGGTGGTGGTCGGGACCGGGGAGTCGAAGCGCAACGCGCCGTGGGGCGAACTGCTCTCGACCGCCGCAATGACGCGGGGCGCCCGCGGCGCCGTGGTTGACGGGCTCACCCGCGACGTGAAAAAGATTCTGGCGCTCGGCTTCCCCGTTTTCGCGGCCGGCATCAAGCCGGTGGATTCGCGCGGGCGCGGCATCGTCACCGATTACAACGTCCCCGTGGAGTGCGGCGGCGTGGTGGTGTCGCCCGGCGATCTGATGGTGGCCGATTATGACGGCGTCGTGGCTATCCCCTCCGAAGCCGTTAGCGAGACGGTCCGGCTCGCCACCGAGAAGGTAAGCCGCGAAAACTCCACGCGCCAGGAGTTGATGCAAGGGGCGTACCTGCGCGACGTGTACGCCAAATACGGAGTGCTCTAAAACTATGATGGTTGACGTCCACACGCACGTTTGGGAATGCCCCTGCCACATCGGCGAGCGCTTCATTGATGACGCCCGCCGCACGGCCGGCGAGGGCTATAAGGACATCCACGTCGATCTCGACAAGCATTGGGAGGCGATGCAGGCGGTCGATCGCGCCGTAGTGCTGGGCTTCCGCGCGCGGCACGTCGGGGTGCTCGTGCCCAATGAGTACGTGGCGGCGTACGTGGCGCGCCATCCGGAGAAGCTGATCGGCTTCTGCTCGGTAGATCCGCAGGACCCGGACGCGGTCGAGCAACTCGATGACTGCGTCCAGCGTCTGAAATTGCAGGGCCTCAAAATGGGGCCGATCTATCAGAACGTGGCCCCCGGCGACTCCCGCTTCCGGCGCATCATGAAACGTGCCGAGGAACTGCGCATCCCGATGTTGATCCACCAGGGGACAACGTTTTGCGAGAACGTCTCGCTCGAAATCGCCAACCCGATACAACTGCAGCCGCTGGCGCACGAGTTCCCCAACCTGCGGATGGTGATTGCGCATCTCGGGCACCCGTGGATTGACGAGACCCTGGTGCTGATCCGTAAGCACCCCAATCTTTACAGCGACATCTCGGCGCTCTACTACCGCCCGTGGCAGTTTTATGGCGCGCTGGTCTCCGCCATGGAGTACGGCGTGCTCGACCGGCTGCTGCTCGGCTCGGACTATCCCTTCACCACTCCGGCGTCCACCATGGAGGCGCTGCGCAAGGTGAACCAGATGGTCGAAGGCACCCACCTGCCTCGCATCCCGGAAGAGAAGATCGAGGCAATGATCCACCGAGACACTTTGGACTTGTTAGGAATCGGATGAAATATTTCGGACTTCTACTCATAGCGGCCATCGCCGCCGCGCAGCCGCGGACGGCTTCAGTGCATGTCTCGTTCGCCGATACGCCGGTCCAGATGAACATCGAGCGCATGGCGCTGGGGCAGGGAGGACTCTCGGAGGAGACGATCTGGGGCGACCGCATGGTGGAAGTGCGAGCGCTCCATCCGCAACTGATCCGCCTCTTTCTGCAGGAGTACTTCGACCTGCTGCCCGCCGAAGGCAGGTATCATTTCGACACGCTCGACCGCTCCGTCGATCTGATCCGCCGGACCGGCGCCACGCCGCTGATGACGATCGCGTTCAAGCCGAAGGTGCTGTTCCCCAAGATCGACCAGAATATCGTCGCTCCGAACGACTGGGGCAAGTGGGAGGACCTGATTGAGCACATGGTGCGCCACTACAAGGAGCGCGCCTCGGGAATCCGCTATTGGGAGATCGGAAACGAAGGCGATATCGGCGAAGACGGCGGTTGCCCGTACCACTTCACGCCGGAGAATTATCTGACGTATTACCAGCACACCGCGGCGGCGATCCTGCGCGCCGATCCCGACGCGCGCGTCGGCGGCCCGGCGGTGGCCAATTACCGCTCCGCACTACTGCCTGTCCTGCTGGATTTCGGTAACGCCGGCAAAGCCCCGGTGCACTTCGTCTCCTGGCACATCTACAGCAGCGATCCAACCGCGGTGCGCCACACGATCGACTACGTCCACGAGTTGCTCGCGAAGCGGCCGAACCTCAAGGTGGAGACGTTCCTCGACGAGTGGAACATGTCGTTGTCGCATCCCGTGCAGGACCCGCGCTTCCAGCCGGCCTACGTGGTCGAAACGGCGTGGCAGATGGTGGACGCGGGGCTCGACCACTCCTGCTACTATCACATCCGCGACTACTACGTGGATGTTCACCGCTTCTCGCAATTCATGTCCGCGCGGGGCGCAGCCTTCATGGCGCGCTGGTGGAACCGCATGCCGCAGTTCGACGGCCTTTTCGACTATCAGGACACGGTGCGCCCGGCCTACTACGCTTTCAAGCTGCTGAGCCGGCTGACGGGCGACAGGCTGAAGCTGGATTCGTCGGACCCCACGGTGCACGGACTGTTCTCGTACGATCCGTTGTATCTGACACACAACCTGCTGCTGGTCAATTATTCCGACAAGCCCGTGCGCCTCGCGATCGACGCCGCGGACGCTCCCGGCAAGCTGTTGATGCGGCCGGAACTGCTCGACGCCGCCGCGGCCTCCTACGACGAGAACGCGCGCCTGCGGCCGCTGGAGCCGGTGACGGTCGAGAGGGGAGCGTTCCACACCGAAATCGAGCTCGGCCCCTGGGGAGTGGCGTTCTGGAGCTTCGAACCGACCCGGTAGAGGTTCAGGCGATCCGGTACTTACGAACCGCCTCTTCGTTCACCTCGACACCGAGGCCGGGCCCTTCAGGCACAGAGAGCCAGCCGCCGGTCATCCGGAGCGGCTCGCGAACCAGTTCGCGGCTCAACGGCCCCTGCGACGTGTTGAATTCGATGAACACCGCCCGCCGCATAAACGCGTTCAGGTGCAGGGACGCTGCCGTTAGCAGGTCCGAGGACCACGAGTGCGGGATCACGAGAACGTTCGCCAACTCCGCCATGTGGGCGATCTTACGAGCGACCGTGAACCCGCCGCACCGGGTCAGATCCGGCTGCAGGACGTCGACTTTCCCGCGCGTGATCAGCTCGTGGAAGCCCCACTCGGTCGCTTCCTGCTCGCCGCAGGCCACCAGTGTATCCACTGTCTCGGCCACGTGCCGGTAGCCGTCGTAGTCTTCCGGATGCAGAATCTCTTCGACGAAAAACGGGCGGTAGGGCTCGAGCGAGCGGATCACCTGGATCGCCTGCTTGGGGGTGCGTTCGACGAACCAGCCGGTGTCGACCAGCAGATCGCAGCCTTCGCCCATCTCGCGGCGCGCGGCTTCCACGAGTTTTACGTCCTGCTTCGGGTCTTCGCCGAAAACGCCCCAGCCGAATTTCACGGCGGTGAAGCCGGCGTCGAGATAGCGACGGGTGGCGTCGCGCATCGCCTCGGCCGTGGGGCGGAAGAGCGTGCTGGCGTAGGCGCGGACGCGGTCACGCCACTTCGCTCCCAGCAGGACACACACGGGCTGCCCGTAAAATTTGCCCATAATGTCCCAGAGCGCGATATCGATGGCGGACATCGCCTGGATGGCCGCGCCGCGGCGGCCGTAATAGATGCTGCCGCGGTACATCTTGTACCAGAGGCGCTCCGGCTCGAGCGGATTTTCGCCGACGATCAGCGACGCCAGGCCGTCGAAGTACGACACCCCATCCTCGCTCCACGACGGCGCTTCGACCGCGGCTTTGGCCACCGGTGCGGCTGTTTCCATGTCCGAGTAGCCGGTAATGCCGGCGTCCGTCGAGACGCGCACCAGGCCCATGTATGTGGGCCCCAGCGGCTCCTCAGAACCCACCGGCCGGTTGTACAGCCCCGGCGACTTCAAGACGAGAACTTCGACGTTGGTGATCTTCATGCCCGCTTCACATCCTCGCCAATCACGTACAGCGTCAGACCCTTGTGGCACAGCGCCGCGAAGTACATCGCGATGATCACGCCCGCCTTGTGCGCCCGCACCTCGAGGGGCGCCGAGCTGTGGTCCGCAAAATCGTGCAGCCGCCCAATGAGGTCGCCCACGCCGACATCGTCTCCGGGCGCCACGGCGGGTTCCCAGATGCCGGTGACTGGTGCGGGAATGTAGTCGGCCAGATGCGGCGCCTGCACCATGCGAGGCGGCGTCTCGCGGTCGGTGGCGATGCGCGCGATCTCGCCTTCCAGCATGCGGTAGTGCCGCAGGATGTTGCGGATTCCTTCGAAGGCGTGCCGCACGCCGCGGGGAGCGCACCCTTCGGCGTGGCCGAACTCACCGCCGAGGGCGATCTTGCCTTCGTCCTCGGCTTCATCGGTCAACAGCCCGGAGGCCATCTGGCGCGAGTAGACGAAGAGGAAGGGCGTGTCGAACAGGCGCGCCACGGCCTCGGTCTCGGCGAATTGTTCCGGATCCGGCAGCGGGTG
This sequence comes from Bryobacterales bacterium, assembly GCA_963778675.1. Taxonomy (GTDB): domain Bacteria; phylum Acidobacteriota; class Terriglobia; order Bryobacterales; family Bryobacteraceae; genus CAWCDJ01. The sequence goes on along the minus strand of CAVZVI010000008.1, from coordinate 5,385 downwards.
GAAAGACGCGCAGAGCGGGAACACCGCCTCCCTCCCGCCGGCGTGAATATCGAGCACGACCCGCACTTGCGGGAAGATGCGGGTCTTGACGAAATTCGAAATGCGGTAGGACACCGTGCCCCGCGGATCGCCGGGGAATGCGCGGTTCATGTTGACGCCGTCCATCCCCGAGCAGCGCTGGTGCGCGCGGCAGGCACTCTCGCTCAACTGCGGGACGAGGATCACGCGCCCCCGCATCCGCGCCGGGTCGAGCTCGTTACAGAGGCGCTTGACCGCAACCTGCCCCTCGTACTCGTTGCCGTGCGTGCCGCCGAACGCCACGACGCCGGGCGTGTCGGGCGCCGCCGCTCCCGCCGTGCCGTTGATTACAGTCATCGGCACGAGCGAGTAGCCCCAGCCGGAATCGAGATGGAACGCCACCTGATAATGATGTTTACCTGGGCGGCTGAAGTCGATTTCTCCGGGTTCACGAACCACCGCCGGCGCGCTCATTGGGGTTCTCCTTCCGCGAATTCGGCCAGCAGCGAGCACGGAGCGCTGTCCAGCCCGGCAAACAGCCACGGAGCCAGAATGAGGCGCGACGGCACGGGCAGATCCACTGGCAGACGCGCGTCTTCGATCAGCAGCACCGCGCGGTCGCCATACCCCGCGCACCCGAGGAAGACTCGATGCGCCTCGCAGCCCTCTTCCATGTGGGCCACGGCGGCGGCGGAGATGAAGTCCATTGCCAGAGCGCGCAGCGAGGGCAGCCGTTCGAGGATATGGCGGGCGGAGGCGGCCGAGAATCCCGGCCCCTCGTTTACGTAGACCCGCGCATCTCCGCGGCGCGCGCCGAAGCCGCTCCGCAGCAGCAGGATGTCGCAATCGGGGCGCACGGCGTCGAGCCCCGCGAGCGCTTCAGGCATAATCAGTTGCGAGGGCGCGAGGGGCGCATCGAGAATCGCCGGCCGCGTGAATACCAACTCGTTCATGTCGTAATCGGCGATCTTCCGGCCCGCCGGATTGAAGTGAAACGGCCCGTCGACGTGCGTGCCCGCGTGGTTGCTCGAGGTGAAGTAGAACGAGTTGCAGGCGTGCCCCTTGCCGAGGTCATAGATCTGCTCGATGCGCGGCTTGGCGAGTCCTTCGTAGAACGGGGTATTTTCGGAAAGCGGCCAAGCGAGATTGAGCATCGTCATTTCGATGTCCAGCCTCCATCCACCGGCAACGTGACGCCGGTGATGTAGGAAGCCTCATCGGAGGCGAGGAACAGCGCGGCCCAAGCCACCTCTTCGGGCGTCCCGACGCGGCCGAGAACCGTGTTGTCGCACTGCCACCTGGTGTGGGGCGCGTCGGCAGGCGGCGAGATGCGCGTACGGATCGGCCCCGGGCAGAGAGAGTTGACCCGCACGTTGTGCGAACCGTAATCATAGGCGGCACTGAGCGTGTAGCCGAGCACCGCCGCCTTGGTCGCGGTGTATGCGGCCGACGTCATCATGCCGGCCATCGCCTGAATCGACGCCACGTTAACGATCGAGCCCTGCTTCTGCCGCACCATGTAGGGCAGTGCCTCCCTGGTGAAATAATGCGTCCCAAGGAGCGCGATTTGAATGCACTTGTCCCATTCCTCTGCGGTCGATTCTACAATGGCGTGTGCCGGCCCGAGGTAGGCCGCGTTGTTGCAAAGGATGTCGACACGGCCATTCTGTGCGGCGGCCTGCGCGATTGCCCGCGCCGCATCCTCCGGCCGCGCCACGTCCGCCCGCTGATATTCCGCGCTCCCGCCGCTCTGCCGGATGGCATCGACGGTGGTGCAGCCCGCGTCGTCTTCGATATCCGTGACCAGCACCCAGGCACCTTCGGCCGCGAGCCGCTCGCTGATGGCGCGTCCGATGCCATTCGCCGCGCCGGTCACCACAGCGATTTTGCCTTTGACCCTGTCCATAAGTCCGCTAATTTAGCACGTAGAAATTTCGTAGTTTGCCAGAGACGCACCGGGCCGGACGCGATGCGTCCGGCCCAGCAGCAGTTGCGGAGTCGCTTAGAATGTGAAGCGGAGCGCCAGTTGCATGTAGCGCGCCGTCCCTGCCGAGGTGATTCTCCCGAATAGCGAGCTTGACACGTTGGTGCTCGGGTTGTTGTAGTTAACGCGGTTGAGAGCATTGTACGCCTCCCACCGGAACTCCAGGCTCTTGCCTTCGGTGACGCGGAACTGCTTCGAGAGCGCCGTGTTGAACTGCAGCAGCCCCGGCCCGTCCAGGATCCCCATCCCCGCGTTGCCCCAGGTGTAGAGCGCCGGCGCGGCGAACGCCGACCTGTTAAACCACATCGCCGCACTCGGGTTGGCGATAGACGGATTGCCGATCACGTCCGCGCGCGTCCCGTTGCCGTTGCCGAGGTTCGACGTGCCGCCCGAGATCGAAAGCGGAGCGCCCGAGCGCGCCTGCTGGGTAACGCTTAGATTCCAGCCGCCCGCGATGGCGTCCAACACGCGGCCTGCATTCGAATAGTACCTGCGCCCTTGCCCGAACGGAATCTCCCACAACACGGTGGCGAACTCGACGTGGCGATAGTCGAGAGATGTACGGCCGCGGTTATACCAGTCGGGAGAGAACGGCAGGATGGAGGTGCCTTCGTCGGCCCCGCCGGAGCCCTGTCCCATGCTCCGCGAGTAGGAATACGCGAAGGTGTAGGCCAGACCCAAGGCGAAGCGGCGCTCGATCTTGGCTTGCAGCCCGTTGTACCAGTTGTGCCCATAGTTTTCCAGCCGCAGCACGCTGCCCATCAACGGATTCGGCCGGTCCGCCTGCAGGTTGGTGTGCGGTCCGACGGTCGGCGAGTTGTACGGAATGCCGACCACTTCGCCGTCGACGCTCGTCCCTACATACGACAGAGTGAGGGCCGTCTGCCAGGGCAGGGCCGTTTGCACCGTGACGTTCCATTCCTGGGTGCGCGCCGCATGGATCCGCGGATCCTGCGATTCGCCGATGCTGAAGATACCGAAGGCGTTCGGGTCAGAGCTCCACACCGACTGCCACGGCTGCAGCTGCGCCAGTCCATAGCTCACCGATTCCACGCCCCAGAACGGCAGGTTTGCTGCCGCCGAGGCGGAGCGGTTGCCAGTCATGGCGTTATAGAAGAGCCCGTAGCCGCCGCGGACCACGAACTGGTGATTGGTAAACGGGCGGTACACCACGCCGAGGCGGGGCGCCCAGTTGCCGTTGCCCGTCCAGAGTCCGTCGGGATAGCCCGCCTGCCGCGCGGTGACCCAGAGATTGGCGGTCGCCGCCGCCACGTTGGCGGTGGTCAGAAACGCGTTCATGTTGATCAAGCCGTCGGACTGGTTGGCGGCTACGACCTTCCCGAGCGCGGGATCCCAGGTGCTCGCGGCGTTGCGGGAATTCTGTCTCGGATACCAGTGCTCGTACCGCAACCCGAGATCCAGGGTCAGGTTCGGGCGGACGCGCCAGGCGTCGTTGACGTACATGCCGGTGTACGGAGCGCTATCGGTGCCGAACGCCGCCAGCGGGGCGTTGCGAGCGCTCGACGACGTGTACCCGAGCAGGTAATCGGCGAAGCCGTCGTTCGTATAGAGGTTATTGAAGTTGAACGTGCCGCGGACGTTGCCGCTGCCGTGATCGCCATAGGTGTGGATGTCGTCGTACTCGATGCCGGCAGCAATGGTATGTCCACCGTGATAATAGTGGAAGTCCACCTTGCCGTTATAGACGCCGCCATACAACGCGCCTGGAACGCCCCAGCCGGCGTAGTAGATGCCCTGATAGCCGCTGCCAAAGTTCAGGTTCGGCGGCCCGATCCACTTCTCGCGGCCAGCGGTCGGAAAGCCCTGGATGCCCGCCTGGAGTGCGTCATTGGTCTTCCCGAGAGCGTCGTTGGTGTACTCTTCACGCGTGCGCAGCATGCCGCCGACGAAAGTCAGGACGGAGTTGGGGGAGAGCGTCCACGTGTAGTTGAGGCCCAGATTGTGCTGCGTGACGAGGTCGTTGGTGACCGCATCAGGCGAGTAGCCGAGCTGTGTGCTGGGCTCGCGGAGCGTCACGTAGCGGCCATAGATCCGTTGACTCGCGGTGATCTGGTGGTCGACGCGGAGAGTGCCTTCCCAGGTGTCGTTTACGGTTCCGGTGTTGCTCCGAAACAGCCCGCCCGGTGTGTTCGCCACCAGCAGCTTGGGCAGGAAGTACGATGACGCGGGAGTGATTCGCGACTGCGGGATGATGTTGCCCGCGAACGGCGTATTCGTCGTGGGATCGATGATGGCCTTCGAGAGGGCGCTGAAATTGCCCTGCTCCATCGCGGGCGTCACCGCCTGCGTGTTCCAGATCTGCGCATTGTGGATGACGGTCCCGTCGAAGTTGGCGAAGAAGAACGTCTTGTTCCTGATCACCGGGCCGCCGATATCGCCGCCGAATTCATTGCGGCGGACACGCGGCGTGCTGGTAGCGAAAGTGTTGCGCGCGTTATAGGCGTCGTTCTGATTGAACTCCCACGCGGATCCGTGGAACTGGTTGCTGCCGGACTTGGTCGCGACGATGACCTGCATCGGGTCGCGCCCGTTTTCAGCGCTGAAGTTCAGCGTCTGGACGTTGAACTCAGCGATGGCGTCAACATTCGGAATGCCAGTGCCGCCTTCATCCATGGGGGCATTCGAGGAAACGCCGTCGAGTTGGAAGGAGGTTTTGTTTTGGCGCAGCCCCTGCCCCTGCACATAGGTGGCACGCTCGCCGCCGGACTGTGTACTCACCCAGCGCATGCCGGGCACCAGCGCGACCAGCGCCAGCGAATTGCGTGTATCGAGCGGCATCTCGCGGATCTGGCGCATCTGGACGACGGTTTCCGCATCGCTCTTCTCGGTCTGCAGAAGCTCCGCGTCCGAGGTGACGGAGATCGACTCCGAAATCGCACCCACAGTCAGCACCGGCGAGAGGCGGGTGCGGTCGCCGACCGTGACCTGGGCGTCCGGCAATTCCCACTGCTTAAAACCGTCGGCTGTGACCACGACGGAGTACCGTCCGATCGGTAGCGAAAGGATGCTGAAATTCCCCTGAACGTCGGAGACGGCCTCCTTGGAGAGGCCCGTGGCGAGATGCGTGGCCTTGATGTGAGCTCCGGGGACGGAACTGCCACTGCTATCGGCCACGGTCCCGAAAAAGGCGCCCTCGGTACCTACCTGGCCAAATAGCAGCGCGCTGAAAGTGAGACAGACCCAGACAGACATTGCGCGGATACAACTCATGATTAGCTCCTTCTGGCTAATGTTCGAGTCACGAGGGCGCAATCGTCAACGCCGCTCGGGCGGCAGATTCCGACGTATTGGAAAAAAGCCGCCCCGAGCCCTCCCGAAAACCCGGTGCGGCGCGGTTTGACGTGGGTTTACCGTCGGGTCCG
>CAVZVI010000007.1:0-406220 GCA_963778675.1 Bryobacterales bacterium | reverse complement strand
TAGGAGAGCGCCGAACACCCACGCTTGTCCATGCAGTTTTCGGCACCTCCACGCCCCGTCTTCCGGCCCGTGAGGATCCGAATTTCAGCATGCCGATACGACCGCAAAAGCCGACAATAGAGGGAGGACCAACAAAGAGGAGCACCCTTATGCCCGGAACGTACAAGATGATCGAGGTCGTCGGCACCTCACCTGTCAGCTTCGCCGAGGCGGTCAAAGCGGCGGTAGAGGAATCGGCGCATACCGTGCGACACATGGACTGGTTCGACGTAGTGAAACAGAGCGGCCGGATCGTCAACGGCAAAGTGCAGGAATTCCAGGTGACCATAAAGGTCGGCTTCAAAATCGAGCACTAGCGAACCTGCGGACGCAGCCCTGCATGTGAGCCCGCCCCTTGCTGCGACGCGCAGCTCGATCGGCTGGCAGTCAGGGGAATTCACGCAGAAGTTGGCGGCGCGTCACCGGTGGTATCCAAATCCCGACGAAAGACACGATGCTCGGATGAGCCGGGAGATTCGTGATCTCATCCGCCGGATGGCAGAGGAGAACGTCGGCCGGGGCGCACCGAAGGGAAAAATATCTGCGGGAGGCATCCGGAAACCGCATTCATTTCAGATGATTGCAAATTGAAGAGCAATTGACAAAGATGATTGCTGCCTCTGACGCCGGAGCGTTACAATCGGGCGGAATGAAGCGGTTGAAGGTCTCTCTCCTGGCTATCCTTAGCACCGTCTGCGCAGCCGGCGCACCCAAGGTTACGAAGGTCGAGCCTCCGAACTGGTGGACTCCCCATACGGTGAATCATCTTCAGGTGCTGCTCACCGGGACCGATTTGACGGGCGCGGTAGTCGCGACCGCGTCTAAGGGTTTCCGGATCGAGGTCCGCAAAGTCTCGGAGAACGGCCACTACGCATTCGTCTACCTCGATATCGGCAAAGGCGCACGCCCTATAACTCACACATTCACGCTGAAGACCCCGTCGGGAACTACCAATTTCACTTTTCGCCTGGATCGGCCGCTGGAGGCCAAAGGGCGATTTCAGGGATTTACATCGGACGACGTGATTTATCTGCTCATGCCGGACCGGTTCGCCGATGGGGATCTCACCAATGACAACCTGCCCGAGTACGGGCGCCGCGCCGATCGAAGAGACGCCCGCAGCTATCATGGCGGCGACTTGAAAGGCATTCAGGACCACCTCGGCTACTTGAAGGATATCGGCGTGACAGCGATCTGGGTCACTCCGATCACCAAGAACTCCGCCGGCGGACAGAATCCCGGAGGCGCCTACCACGGCTATTCGGCTTCCGACTTTTACGATGTAGAGCCGCATTATGGAACCTTACAGCAACTCAAACAACTGGTGGACGCTACGCACGCTGCGGGGATGAAATTCGTGCTTGACCAGGTGGCGAACCACAGCGGAAACCGGATTCCCTGGGTAGGCGACTGGCCGGACAAGACTTGGGTGCACTACCAGGACCAGAACCCGAAACCGCGCATCCGTTTCGATATTGCCGCGCTGGCCGATCCGTATTCCCGGCCATCGCGCCGCGATCCGCCGCTCAAAGGTTGGTTCACCCCCGCCATGCCGGATTTGAATCAGGAGGATCCGCTGGTGGCCGACTACCTGATTCAGAATGGCCTCTGGTGGATCGGCGTATCCGGCGTGGATGCTTTCCGAATGGACACGTTCCCGTACGTCGACCGGCCCTTTTGGGAAAAGTACCAGACGGAAATTTTGAGGCAGTACCCGCACTTCGTGGTGACGGGTGAGATCACGGCGCCGAACCCGGTGGCACTTTCTTTCTTCGAAGGCGGCACTACCCGCCGGGGCGTGGATACGAAGCTGAATTCCATTCTGGACTTTCCACTGGAAGGGGCGGTCCGGCAGGTGTTCGCGGCTGGGAAGCCGATGAATGAGCTGGTGGAGGTCCTGGCGCAGGATTCGCTCTACCAGCATCCCGAGATGCTGGTAGTCTTTCCGGGAAATCACGACCAGCCCCGATTCCTTACAGCGGCGAAAGACGACGTTTCCAAACTGATGATGGCCGAGGCCTTCGTGCTGACGACCCGGCGGGTCGCACACCTGTATTATGGCGACGAAGTCGCGATGCAGGGCGGACGCGATCCGGACAACCGCCGCGATTTTCCGGGAGGCTGGCCGGACGACCCCGTGAATGCCTTTTCCGCCGAAGGCCGCTCCGGAGATGCCGCCAAGGTGTTCGACTTCACGCGCACCCTCCTACATTTGCGCCGCGAGCATCCGGCTTTGAAAAGCGGCGCACTCACGCAGCTCCTCGTGGACTCTGACCGGTATGTCTATCTTCGCTCCTCGCCCGAAGAGGATGTGCTGGTGATTCTGAACCGCGCGGGAAGTGGGAAGCCGATCGAACTGCAGGTGGGCGATCTTCCACTCCGGGACGGACTCCGGTTGATATCGCTGCTGCCCCCGTCAGGCGAGACGGTAGTGACCGGCGGAAAAGTCCTTATCGAAAGTCCCGCCGAGGTGCAGATCTACTCCGCAAAGCACGAGCGCTGACTCGATTTTGCGCCGGCGAAAGCCGGTCTGCTATGCTCGCCAGGTTAAGCATCCGGAACCGGCTTCCGCAACTTCGAAAACTACCGTCAGCGAGTGCAGGTGTTATGTTCTTAGAAAGGGATGGGATTGGGGTTTGCCCCCGGAATTGGCGTACAGCCTGGGATTGGGGTTTGCCCCCGGAATTGGCGTACAGCCGTTTGATTTTGTGGTGCGCCCAGACAGATTCGAACTGCCGACCTTCTGGTTCGTAGCCAGACGCTCTATCCAACTGAGCTATGGGCGCGTTGCTAGCGAGGGACGACTCCTACAATGTACCCGACCGTGCACCCTTCATGCAACCCTGTAGCCGGGTCTGCCAAAATGGAGATTCCTCATGACCGAACGGCTTTATTACACCGATTCCTACGTCCGCGAGTTCACGGCTCGCGTGGTCGATCGCTCCCTGGACGCGCAGACCGTCTACCTCGACCGCTCAGCCTTTTATCCCAGTTCGGGCGGGCAGCCGTTCGATCTCGGGGTGATCGGCGGCGTTCCGGTGGTCGACGTGCTCGACGAGGAGGAGCGCATCGCGCACCGGTTGGCAGCACCCCTGGCCGCCGAGGCTGTCGAATGCTCGATCGATTGGAACCGCCGCTTCGATCACATGCAGCAGCACAGCGGACAGCACCTGCTCTCCGCGGTCTTTGAACAGTCGTTCGGACTCCACACCGTCAGCTTCCACCTGGGCGCCGAGAGCGCCACCATCGATCTCGAGGGCGGCGCCGTCGAGCCGCGCACCGCCCAGGAAGCGGAACGCCGCGCGAATGCGATCATTTGCGAGAACCGCCCGCTCGCCGTGGACTTCGAAGATGCCGCAGAGGTCGAGGGTCTGCGCAAAGCGCCGGGGCGCCGGGGCACCCTGCGCATCGTTTCCATCGAGGGCCTGGACCGCAGCGCTTGCGGAGGCACGCACGTCCGCGGTACCGGTGAGATCGGAGTGGTGCTGCTGCGAAAGCTGGAAAAAATCCGGCAGTCCGTGCGCGTCGAGTTCCTCTGTGGAGCGCGCGCCGTTCGCCGTGCGCGCGCCGATTACGAAGCGCTGGTGAGAGCCTCACAGCTTTTCTCCTCGCCCCTGGACGAAGTACCCGCGCTGGTGGCGGCGCAACTCGAGGCCGCGCGGGCGGCCGAAAAGGCGCAGCGCAAACTGGAACTCGACCTGGCCGTCTACCGAGGTCGCGATCTGTACGACGCCACCGAGCCCGATGCGGAAGGCCTCCGCCGCTATACCGCCCGGTTGGCCGCCGGCTCGCTCGAGGATCTCCGTGCGGTCGCGCAGAGCTTTACGGCGGGGCCCAAGGCCGTGTTCGTAGCCGCTCTCTCCCAGCCGCCTTCCGTACTGGCGGCCGCCTCGGCCGATGCCGGGTTCGATGCGGGACGACTACTCAAGGCGGCCATCACCGAAGCCGGTGGACGCGGCGGCGGTACGGCGCGCATGGCACAGGGAAGTGTGCCCGATGTGGATTCGCTCGAGAGAGTGCTGGCGAAACTGGCGATCGACTTTCTCCAGGCTGAACGGGACCACTAGCTCTGCTTCTTGGAAGTCGCCTTCGTTTTGGCTCCGCGCTTCCGGTCAGGCGCGCCGCCTTCCTTGAGCAGCGTCTCGATCTGGTTGCGCAGATACTGTTCGTGCTCGGGGCCGAAGAATGGCTCTTCGTTGCCCTCGTGCTGCGCGCGGATCACACCCTGCCGGTCGATAAACGCGAGCAGCGGCATGTGGGGAATCATCATCGTGGGATGCTGCAGGAAGTCCAGTACCTGGACGGTGTTGGCGTTGTAACCCACCGGGAACGGCGTCTGAAACTGCTGCACGAAGCCTGGCACGTTTCCGCGCGCATTCTCTTCGATCGCCGACTCGATGACTTGCAGCCCGCGCGGGCCGAGTTCGGCCTGCAGCTTGTTCAGGTAGCCCGTGGTCCGCTGGCAGTGCGAGCACGTTGTCAGAATGAACGCCAGCACCACCACTTTTCCCCGATACTGGCTTAGGTGAAGCTGCCTCCCGTTCGTGAGGTTAATCGTGAAATCCGGTGCCGGGCGCGGCAGGGTTGCCCCGACGAGGGGCGCGGCCAGGCACATCATCGCCAGCGCGGCGGTCAACATTCCCTGTCTTGCCATAAGCCTCAGTGTAGCGCAGGGTCCAGGCCTTCCACACTGGTCACCACCGCACCTTTCCGCTGCAGTTCGAAGCGGCCGTCGTCGCCCTCTCCGGTCACGGCATCGGGCGATTCCGGCTGGAACGTGATCTTCTTCCACTTCTTGCGGAGGATCTCCTGGTAGGCCGCAAAGTACAGGCGGGCACTCTCTTCGCTGTCCCATTCCACCGAGTACCGCAGCACAACGCGGCCGGCTTTTTTGTTCTCGTCGAGCTCGAAGTCCGATCCGCGCCAGTGCGGCGCGATCGCGGCGGCCCGCTCCTTGCCCAGGTACTGCTCGATCAGGATACTGTGCTCGAGTTCGCCCAGAGATCCGCCCACCAGGCCCTTGTATCCATGCGGCAGCTTCGGATCGGGCAGCTCCGGAATCGTGGGTTTGACGCGCTCGAAGTACTTCTCCGGATGCAGGATCTGCTGCGACGAAAGCGGCGGGTCGCGATACACCTCGGAGAACCCGCGCTGCCCGTCGCGCTCCACCAGCGCGTTCTGGAACAGCATTCCCGCCGTATAGGGAAACACCAGGGAGCGCCTCAGGTAGAGCGGTGCGCTGTCGAAGACAGGGTAGTCCCCGGCGCCCGCTTCGCTCAGGGTGGCCATCGTCTGCACCAGGGCCGGCGAATTCAGAAGCGATTGCCCCATCTTGCGTGCCAGGTATTCCGACATCAGCCAGGTGGCCTGCCCTTCCATCACCGCCAGCCTCGCGGTGGCGCCGTCGTCGCTCTTTCTTCCCTTGCGAATGTACTTGCCGAGATTGAAATTCTGGTCGGCCAGGGCATGCGAAAGTTCGTGGGCAAGCACGGGCTGCTGCGTGTCCGAGGGTGTGGATTCCGTGATAAACAGCTTCTTCTTGTCGTAGTCGTAAAAGGCGGCGGCCTGTTCGGTGAGCAGGTCCACCGTGCTCTTGGCCAGGTCGAAGCCGGGCGGAACGAGGCCGAATTTCTTCAGCGTCAATTCCTCGGCCCGAATGTCTTCCGGGTCCGCCACTTCCTTGATCCGGTTCTTCAGGAACTCGTTGACCTTGTCTTTGGAGATAAAGTCGCACGGCACCGGGTGGCGCAGCGGCATGCCGGAGATCGTGGTGAGTTCCTGGGCGATCTGGTTTGCCTGCGAGCAGAGATCCCGGGCGCGGGGATCCGTCTGGCCAAAGGCAAGCCCTGCCCAGAACAACGCCGCCGCCGCGAGAGCCAGGCGTCTCTTCGTCTCAGGCTGCAATCGGCCTCCTCTTCAAACTCCACTGAAACGCCGCCGCGGCGGACAAAGCCAGCACAGCGCCCGCGGCCACAGTCGGACGCGCGCCGAACCAGCCGGCCAGAGCACCGGATGCGAGGCTGCCGAACGGTGCCAATCCTACGACGGTCATGGCGTAGAGCGCCATGATGCGCCCGCGATACTCGTCCTCGATCAGCGTCTGGATCGTCGTATTCGCGGACGCCATCTGCTGCATCACGAAGAAGCCGATTACGGGCATGACCGCCAGGGAAAACCAGAAGGAAGGCGACAGTGCGAAGGCCAGGTAGGCCGTGCCCACGGCGGCTCCGCTCCAGACCATGACCCGGGGCAGCGCGCTCAGGCGCGTGCGGCGGGCCAGCATCAGGGTTCCGGTCACTGCGCCGACCCCCATCCCTCCCATCAGAAAGCCCATTCCCCTGGATCCGCGATGGAACATTTCGTCAGCGAAGACCGGAATCAGAACCATGACCGGTGTGCCGGAGAGCGTGGCCGCTCCCATCAGCGCGAGGATCCGCCTTACCGACGGATGGCGCCCTGCGTAACGGAAGCCGTCGGCCACGCGGCGCCAGGGAGACTGCGGAGCGGGCCGCTCGAAGCGTGGAAGCCGCATCGCCAGAAGACAGCCGATCACCGCCAGGAAACTCAGGCCGTTCAGCAAAAAACACAGTCCCTCGCCGACCGCCGCAACCACCAGGCCGGCGACCGCCGGTCCCAACACGCGCGCGGCGTTGAATGTGGCGGAGTTCAGCGAGATCGCATTGAGCAGATCTTCCTTGCCGGTCATCTGGATGACCAGCGCCTGCCGCCCCGGCATGTCGAAAGCATTGATCACGCCCAGCAGCCCGGCCATTACCAGCAGGTGCCAGACGCGGACGAGTCCGGTGAGCGTCAGCGTAGCCAGCGCGAAGGCCTGCAACATCGCCAGGGTCTGGGTGACGATCACCAGTTTGTGCCGCGAGACCCGGTCGGCCGCCAACCCTCCCAGCGGTCCGAGCGCGAAGACTGCGATCTGCGAACAGAACCAGGCCGTTCCCAAGAGCAGTTCGGAGTGAGTCAGCCGGTATACCAGCCAGCTCTCCGCCACGTTCTGCATCCACGTGCCGACCAGCGAAATGATCTGGCCGCTGATGAACAGGCGGAAGTTGCGGTGCCGGAGCGCCCGGAAGGTGTGGCCAACCCCGGCGGATGGCGCCGGCGCGGGTTGCCCGCCCGGCGGCAAGTGCCCAACTGCGGGCGTCGCCGCGGCCATCCGGACCGCGGCGGCCTGCTCCCCGGATTGTTCGTCCGCCGCCATTCTCTGTTCCAGAATAATGCGCGGTACAATGAATGATCAATTCACGTTTCATCGAGGAGAGATCTTTTGGCGGACGAAAAACTTTATCAGGCAGAGTATGTGGGCAGCGGAACCTTTGTTATCAGCAAGCCCAAGCGCAAAAAGGCAAAGGCACGCCAGAGCCAGTTAAAAAACCCCCAGCGCGGCTCGCGCAAGTAGCGTCAGTGGCGGCCGCGGCGCTCCGATTCCAGGATCCGGAACAATCCCTCGAGTGCCGCCCGCTGAATAACGAGCGCTCCCAGAAAACTTCCGACCAGCGTGCCGGCGATCACAACCGCTTCCATGTCGCGTCCTTTCCTGCCCGTTTCAGTGCAATTTACATGCCATGCGGATTACCGAGCTGATTCTTCACCCTATCGCGATCGCGGACCCTCCACTGCGTAGTTCTTACGGGTTGCACGCGCCATTTGCACTGCGTACGATTGTGGAACTCAAGACCGACTCCGGCCTTACCGGCATCGCCGAGACCTATGGCGGGGACGGTCCGCTGGCGGGGCTCGAAGCGGTGCGGTCCCGTGTAACCGGCATGGATCCATTCCAACTGGCTGGTTTGAACCGCGACCTGACGGCGGAGGCTGCCAGAGAGACGGCGGGGGGCCCCGGTGGGCGCTCCCAAACCTACCTCGTTCCCGGCGAAAATCCGCTCGACCGCCATGCCCGCACCTTCGCCGCGATAGAGATCGCCTGTCTCGATCTCATCGGTAAAGCCGCCGGCAAGCCGGTGTGCGACGTGATCGGCGGAAGGGTTCGCGACGCGGTCAGCTTTTCAGCCTATCTGTTCTACAAGCACGCCGGCGGCGGAGGTATCGGCGGCGATGCGCGCGAGGACGAGTACGGAGAAGTGCTCAGCCCCCAGGCGTGCGTGCGCGAGTGCCGCCAGATGATCGATCAGTACGGCTTTCGCGAGATCAAGCTGAAGGGCGGCGTGCTCGACCCCGAGACGGAGATCGCCAGCATCCGCGCCCTGCGCGAAGCCTTTGGGCCTTCCTACCCGCTGCGAATCGACCCCAACTGTGCCTGGAGCGTCGAGACCTCGGTGCGCGTCGGCCGCGAACTGAAGGAAGAGCTTTCCGGCGGGGGTTACCTGGAGGACCCCTGCGCCACGCTCGAGGGTATGGGCGAAGTGCGCCGCCGCCTGCTGGCTGAGGATAACCATACGCCGCAGGCCAGCAACGTCGCGGTCACCTCGTTCGCCGATGTGCCGCACGCCCGCGATCTCGACGCCGTGCAGATCGTCCTGTCCGACCCGCACTACTGGGGAGGAATGCGAAATGTGCAGTACCTGTCGCACCTGGCCGGTGTGCTCGGGATGGGCCTCTCGATGCACTCCAACAGCCACCTGGGCGTGAGCCTGATGGCGATGACGCATGTGGCCGCCGCGTGCCCCAACCTGACTTATGCATGCGACACCCACTACCCGTGGCAAACCGCCCAGGACGAAGTAGCGGCGGGCGGGCGTATCCGGTTCGAGAACGGCTGCGTGCGGATTCCCGGGAAACCGGGCCTGGGAGTGGATCTCGATTACGACCAGGTTGCGCGCGGCCGGGAACGGTACGCGAAGATCCCATACCGCAAGCGCGACGACGAAGCCGAAATGCGGAAGCACGTGGACGCCTCGTGGCGCCGCGTTTTGCCGCGTTGGTAGTGGCCCGCTTTCATCGCTCAGATCCGCGGCCGAGAGAGCGGGCCATACCGGAGGTCTCGCCCTACACCCACCAAGCCGCGGCGGGCTGCTGGCGCATGACCAGGTCGTTCAGGAACGATGCCGCTTTCGACAGTCCCTCTTCGGGCGAAAGCAGGCTGTCCTCGTGTTCGATCGAGAGCACGTAATCGTAGCCGAACATCCGCAGCGTCGAGGCGAACTCCTTCCACCACTCGGCCCCGTGCCCGTACCCGCAGGTGCGGAAGATCCACGCCCGGTTGCGCTCGTCGGTGTAGCTCTTCGTGTCGAGCACGCCCGTGAGCGGCAGGTTCCGCTCGTAAATCTGCGTGTCTTTGGCGTGCACGTGGAAGATCGAATCGCCCAGCACGCGGATCGCGGCGATCGGATCGATCCCCTGCCAGAACATGTGGCTCGGATCGTAGTTGCAGCCTACGCTCGGCCCGGCAATCGAGCGCAGCTTCAGCATCGTCTCCGGACTGTAGACCACGAACCCCGGATGCATCTCGATCGCGACCTTGATGCCGTGATCGGCAGCGAACTTGCCGTGCGCGATCCAATAGGGCGCGACCACTTCTTCCCATTGCCACTTCAGGATTTCCAGGTAGTCGGGCGGCCACGGGCAGGTCACCCAGTTGGGCCACTTGGAGTTCGGCGAATCGCCGGGGCAGCCGCTGAAATCGATCACCACCGGAACGCCCAGCTTCTCGGCCAGCCGGATGGTCTTGCGGCTCACTTCCTGGTCGTGTTTGGCGCGGTCTTTATCCGGGTGCAGCGGATTGCCGTGGCAGCTCAAGGCGCTGATGCTGACGCCGTGATCGTCCAGCTTCTTCTTGAACTCGATGAGCTCGCTATTGTTGTCGAGCATCGAGAGCTTGCAGTGTGCATCGCCCGGGTAGTTTCCGGTACCGAGTTCCACGGTATCGATCTTTAAGCTCTTCAGCTTTTTCAAAACGTCATCGAGGGGTAGTTGCGATAACAATACGGTCAATACGCCGACTCTCACGTGGATGTCTCCTTATCAGTAGTTAAAGGGCCAAAAACAGAATATCATTATCGGGCATGAGGCATAATTTTCGCCTGTTTCTACTGCTCCTGGCCGCCGCGGCCGCTGCGCTCGCCGCGGAACCCCGTTTTGAAGTCTCTTTCGCCGCGCCTGCGCATGACGGACCCATCACCGGCCGGGTCTTCGTCGCCATCGGAAAGGCCGAGTCTCCCGAGCCCATCCGGCAGACCGGCTCGTGGACCGGCAAGACCCCCTTTTTCGCCGTGGATGTCGATGCGCTCGCGCCGGGCCGCGCCGCCGTCCTCGATGCCCGCGCCCTGGGATATCCGGCGGCCAGCCTGAAGGATGTTCCGGCCGGCGACTACTACGTGCAGGCCCTCGTCAATGTCTACACCCGGTTTCCGCGCGCGGACGGCCACACCATCTGGGCCCACATGGACCAGTGGGAAGGCCAGCACTTTACGCGCTCGCCCGGCAACCTCTATAGCGACGTCCGCAAGGTGCACCTCGACCCGGCCGCCGGATACGACGTGAAACTCGAGCTCACGCACGTCATTTCGCCTGTCGAGCTGCCTGCCGACACCGCATGGGTGAAGCACATCCGGATCCAGAGCCCTATGCTCTCCCAGTTCTGGGGCCATCCCATCTTCCTTGGCGCGACCGTCCTTCTGCCCAAGGGCTATAACGAGCATCCCGAAGAACGCTACCCGGTAATCTACATCCAGGGCCACTTCGGCCTGAACGCACCGTACGGCTTCAGTGAAACCGGCGGGGGCAGGGGAGCCGAACTTTCGAGGGCCTGGATGTCCGACGACTTCCCGCGCATGATCGCGGTCACCTGGCAGCACCCCACGCCCTATTTCGACGATTCCTATGCCGTGAACTCCGCCAACGACGGCCCCTACGGCGATGCGCTGCTGAAAGAACTCGTCCCTTACCTCGAACATCACTTCCGCATGATCGCGGCCCCCTGGGCTCGCGTGCTGACCGGCGGATCGACCGGCGGTTGGGAGTCGCTGGCGCTCCAGGTCTACCACCCCGATTTTTTTGGCGGCACCTGGACTCTTTATCCGGACCCCATCGATTTTCACCGCTACCAGATGGTCAACATCTACGACGATGACAACGCCTTCACCGCGCCAGGCTACGAGTACATGGTGCCGGAGCGGCCCATGATGCGCACCGCCGAAGGCCAGGTGGTGCAGACCATGCGCCAGATGAGCCAGCTGGAGGACGTGCTCGGCAGCCATGGCCGTTCCGCCCAGCAATTCGAGGCGTGGGAGGCCGTTTACGGCCCCGTCGGCGAGGACGGCTATCCCAAGCCGCTTTGGGACAAGCGCACCGGGAAGATCGACAAGTCCGTAGCCGCCTACATGAAGGATCACGGCTACGACCTGGCGGCGTACCTCGATGAGAACTGGACGCGGCTCGGCCCGCAACTGCGAGGCAAGCTGCACATCTATGTCGGCGACATGGACAACTACTATCTCAATCTCGCCGTGTATCGGCTGGAGCAGCAGCTCAAAGCGGCCGGCTCCGACGCCACCTTCGAATATGGCCGCCCCATGAAAGGCCACGGCTGGCAGCCCATGAGCAACCCGGAGCTGGTCAAAATGATGTACGCCCAGGTGCAGAAAAACAAGCCGCGCTAAGGCTTCGTGCTCATCGATGGGGGCGCGTCCTCCGGCGCGCTGCCCCACTTCGGATTCGGCTGCGCTCCCATCTGAAACACCAGCGTGCCGCCCTGCACGATCTCGTCGTGCGAGATCCACGTCCGCGTGATCGGCTTCCCGTTCAATGCGGCCGCCTGGATATACCGTTTGCCGGCCGACGCTCCGTTCGCCTCGATCCGGAACGACCGGCCCCCCGGCGGATGAATCACCGCCTCGTCGAACAGCGGCGTTCCGATCTGGTAGACCGGCGTCCCCGGCGATACGGAATAGAATCCCAGCGCGCTCATCACGTACCATGCCGACATCTGGCCGCAATCGTCGTTCCCGGCGATCCCCGCCGCCCGGTCGAGATACTGCTCGTCCATGATCCGGCGGACGTGCTCCTGCGTCTTCCACGGCGCGCCCGCGTAATCGTACAGGTACGCAATGTGATGGCTCGGCTCGTTGCCGTGATTATAGTAATTGCCTTCGAAAAGCTGGTCGAGTTTCCGGATGAAACCGTCGCGTCCGCCTTCCAACCCGATCAGCCCCGCCACGTCCTGGGGCACGAAGAAAGTGTATTGGAACGGCAGTCCTTCCGTGATGTAGTGATAGTGCCCGGCGGGGTCGAAGGGCGCATCCCATGACCCGTCGGTGTGTCTTCCCCTGGCGAACCCGGTCGCAGGGTCGATTACGTTGCGATAGTTGCCGGCGCGTGCCCGGAACAGTTTCTCGTCGGCGGTCTTGCCCAGGGCCTTGGCCAACTGCGAAAGCGCGTAATCGTCGTACGCGTATTCGAGCGTCCGGGAGACCTGCTCGCCGCGATGAAAGGCTTCGTTCACGGGGTCTTCGAGCGGAATGAATCCGTATTCCAGGTAGCTGTTGAGCGCGCGCCGTCCGCGGCCGTCCACATACTCCTCGCGCGTCGCAGGCGTGTCCATGGCGTTCCGCCGCATCAGCCGGTAAGCCTCCGCAACATCGAAATCGCGGATGCCCTTCATGTAGGCGTCCGTGATCATCGCGGTCGCGTGATCCCCGATCATCTCCTGGGTGTAGCTGTTCCAGGCTGGATACATCGGCAGCCACCCGCCCTCCATGCCTTTCGCGATCAGCGATTGCACCATGTCGCGCGTGCGCCCCGGATCGATGATGGTCATCAGCGGGTGCAGGGATCGGAACGTGTCCCACAGCGAAAAATCGCAGTAGTAGGTGAATCCGCGCGCGGTTTCGGTGCGGCCTTCGCCCGCAAACCCCGGATAGGTTCCGGATTCGTCGCTGAGCATCCGCGGCGTCAGGTACGCGTGGTAGAGGGCCGTGTAAAAGACGCGCCGGCGCGCCGCCGAAGGCTCGCGGATTTCGATCCGCGACAGCACCGCGTTCCAGGCCCGGCGCGCCTCGGCGGCGGTCCGCTCCAGGTCCCAGCCGGGAATCTCGGCGTCCAGGTTGCGGCGCGCTTCGTCGATGCTCGTAAACGATGTGCCGACCTTCACGCGCACCGTCGTGCCCGCTTTGGCGGTGAAGCCGATGTACGCGCCCGGCGCACCCTGTGTGCCGTCCTGATCGGTGGCGCCGTCGCGTCTTTCGGTGCCGCTCCAGACGCCGAAGGCGCCGATCGGGCGATCGAACCGGGCCACGAAGTAGCCACTGAATCCCGCCGGCTTGCCCGCTCCTGCGTACAGCCGGTGTACCGGGTTGAAACCCGAAATCTCGCGCCGCTGCGGGTCGATCCGGACCTGCCCTTCGCCGCGCCGCGAGTTGGATTGCACCAAAATCCACCCCTGGCCTGCCTTCGAGAACCGGAACTGGAGAATCCCGGCTCGCGCGGAAGCAGCTACCGATGCCTCGATCCCGGAATCGTCCAGCGTCACGTCGTAGCGGTAGGGCCGCGCCTTTTCGCTCGAGCGCTCAAAGCCGGATGCCCGCTCGGCCGCCCCCAGTTTGAGCTGCCCCGTGAGCGCCATCACCGTAACGCTGCCGTACTCCTGCGTGCACGACCCGCTTGGAAAATGGCTGCCGCGGAAGCCCTGAATGCGGGTGTCCTTTTCGTAGTATGGCGCCACGCACTTGGCCTCGCCGTCGCGCGTCTGCGGCGTCCATTGCGTCATGCCGAAAGGCGTCCCCGCGGCCGGGAAGGTCTGACCGTCGCCGGCAGTCCCGATGAGCGGGTTCACCTGGTCGGCCGGGTCTTTCGACTGCGGCGCGGCCGCCGCTAGCACACAAGACGTGACGACAAGCGCAATCGTTCGCATCGAACCCAAATCTTAACAGATCACCGGAAATCGGAGCCGATTGGTGCTACAGTTTTGGGTCTATGAACCGGACGCGGACGAGTGCGCTGCCGATCTTTCTCGTGTTTGTGGCGATGGGTTTCGCCGATGCCGTCGGACCGTTCGTCGGTCTGGCGCGGGAGCAGTTCCGGCTGTCGAATTTCGTGGCCCAACTGATCCCCTTCGTGGGCTTTCTGATGTTCGGCATTCTCTCCGTGCCGGTCGGCGTTCTGCAGGATGAAAAGGGCAAGAAATTCGTCCTCCTGCTCGGCCTCGCCGTTATGCTCGCCGGCATTCTGATTCCCGCGGTGATGGGACTCTCCACGTTCCCGGTGTTTCTGATCACCATCCTCGCCCTGGGAGCCGGCGCTACCATCCTCCAGGTGGCCGGCAACCCCATCATGCGGGACGTCTCCGCCGAGGGCAAATACTCGCGCAACCTCTCCCTGGCGCAGTTCGTGAAGGCCATCGGCTCGCTCTCCGGACCGCTGATCCCGGTGATCGCCGCGCGCGCCTTCGGGGCCGGCTGGAACGTAATCTTTCCCGTCTACAGCGTCGCTCTGCTGGTGACTTTCCTGGCGGTCCTGCCGCTGCGCGTGAAAGAGCAGCAGCCCGAAGGCCATCGGGCTACCCTGGGCTCTTCGCTTTCGCTGCTGAAGAACGGCTTCGTCGCCATGACGGTCTTCGCGCTGTTTCTCTACGTAGGCGCCGAGGTATCGATGAGCTCCGGGATCCCGCTTTTCCTCGAGGATCACTACGGCGTCGACATCAACCGCATCGGGCTGCTCGGCACCGGCCTCTTTTTCCTTGCCCTCACCGTCGGGCGCTTCTCGGGAGGCGTGATCCTGAACTGGATGCAGCCCAAGAAGTTCTTCCTGGTGACCTGCGTGGTCTCGGTGCTGGGAATCGCCGGCCTGTTCGTCCCCAATCAATGGGCGGCGGTGGCCGCCTTCGCCGTCATCGGCCTGGGCTTCGCCAACATCTTCCCGCTCATCTTCTCCATCGTGATCGACACCATGCCGAAGCACACCAACGCGCTCTCCGGCCTGATGATCATGGCGATTGTAGGCGGCGCCTTCGTTCCGCCGCTGATGGGCCTGGTCGCGGACCGGTCCGGCTCCGTGCAGATCTCGTTCCTGGTCCCGATGGCCGCGCTGCTCTACATCACCTGGACGTCGCTGGCGATCCGGGGCCGCAAGGCGGCGTGAGTTTTCACTCGCACCGCAGCGCCACCACCGGGTCCACCTGCGTCGCGCGGCGCGCCGGAATCAGGCTGGCCATGAGCGCCACCGCGGCCAGTGCCAGCGGCACCAGCACGAACGTCAGCGGGTCGCGGGCGCCCACTCCGAACAGGAACGATTGCAGCACCTTGGTCATCGCCGCCGCGCCCGGAACTCCGATTCCCACGCCGATCAGGATCATCCACACCGCCCGCTTCAACACCAGCCGGACGACGCTCTGCGGCCCGGCGCCCAGCGCCATCCGGATTCCGAACTCGTGCCGGCGCTGCGCCACCGAATAGGAAACCACGCCGTAGATCCCCATGGCGGCCAGCAGCATCGAAAGCGTTGCGAAGATCGAGATCAGCGACGTCATCATCTTCGGCAGCGTCATCGAGTCGCTCATTCGCATTTCCATCGTCTCGACGCTGCTCAGCGGCTGGTCGCGGTCGAGACCGCGCAGTTCGGCTCGCAGCGCCGGCGCGACCCCGGCCGGCTCGGCGCTCTTCGTCCTGATCACCAGCCAACTGGCCGGCCGGGGCGACTGGCGGAACGGCGCGTACATCTCCGGTGCCGGCTGCGATGCCCGGCCCCAGGGCCGTACATCCGCCGCCACCCCGACCACCGTCATCCATGGCGCGCCGCCCTGTGCTTCGCGGCTCCACTTGACGCGCTTGCCGATCGGGTCGGTGCCTCCGAAGTACTGGCGGGCGATTCGCTCGTTGACGATCACGACGCGCGGCGCCTTCTCGTCGTCCTGTTCGGTGAGGTAGCGGCCCCGGCGCAGCGCCATCCCCATCGTCTGGAAATAGCCCGGCGTGACCGAGAGCGTCCGCGTGATGGCCTCGTGTCCGGCCGCCGCAGCGGGCTGTCCTTCGATGACGAAATTCGACGCTCCTCCGCCGCCCGCGAGCGGAATGCCGGTGGAGGCCGCGGCCGACACCACGCCGGGCATCGAATTCGCACGCTCCACCAGTTGGCGGAAGAAGGCCGAGCGCTGCTCCGGCTCCGGATACTTCGTATCGGGGAGCCAGACATTGGCTGTCAGCAGATTCTCGACGCGGAACCCCGGATTCGCCTGCTGCAAATTGCCGAAACTCTTGATCAGCAACCCTGCGGCGAGCAGCAGCATCATGGCGAGAGAAACCTCCACTACCACCAGCGCGCTCCGCAGCGTGCCGCGCGAACCCGCTGCGGCTCCGGCGCGGCCGCCTTCCTTCAGCGTATCGTTTACCCCTACGCGCGAAACCTGGAAAGCCGGCGCGATGCCCGAAATGAGCCCGGTGAGGACCGAGATGGCGGCTGTGAATGCGAGCACCCTGCCGTCGAGGTAGTTCTGGTTGAACGGGTGAATCATGGGAGGCGTTGCGGCCATCAAGCCCTTGCACATTGCGTACCCCAATCCCACGCCCAGCGCACCTCCCGCCGCCGCAACCATCATGCTTTCGGTGATCAACTGACGGATGATCCGCCCGCGGCCGGCGCCCATGGCGATCCGGATGGCGACCTCGTTCGCCCTACCCGTGGCGCGCGCCAATTGCAGGTTGGCGACATTCGAGCACGCGATCAGCAGCACGAACACCACGACCCCCATCATGATCGTGACGGATTCACGCGGCCCGTCGGCAATCGTGTGCAGAAGGTCGCGCACACTCACCCGCAGCGTCGCATTGCTCTCCGGATAAGCCGCGGCCAGCCGCGCGGAGATCGTGTCCATTTCGGCCTGCGCGGCCGCGATGGTGGCTCCGGTCTTGAGCCTTGCCATCACGTTCAGGGAGCGGTAGCCGCGCGGCGTATCGGCGGCATCTGTGCCCAGCGGCGCGAAGAAATCCCGATCCTGCCAGGAGAACCGGAACCCCGCGGGCAGCACGCCTACAATCTTGTGGCTGATCCCGTCGAGCGAAAGCGAGCGCCCGATTACGTCTCGCGCGCTGCCGAACTTCCTCTGCCAGAACCCGTCGCTGATGAGCATGACCGGTTCGCCGCCCGGCGCCGATTCCGACGCCAGGAAGAGCCGCCCAAGCGGCGGCCTCACCGGGAACACCTGGAAGAAGTCTCTCGAGACGCGGGCTCCGGCAGCCCTCTCCGGTTCGCCCAGACCCACCACAATGGGGTTTGCGTCCTGAATTGCCGTCACCGCCTCAAAGCTGCGGCTCTGTTTCTCCCAGTCCGTGAAGTCGAGGTAGGAAGCGCCCGTAGAGTCGCCGCGCCTCTGGCACTGCAGAATCACGATGCGGCCGGCGTCTTTGACCGTGGGCAGCGGCTGCAACAGGTAGACGTTCACGAAGCTGAACATCGAGCTGTTTGCGCCGATGCCGAAGCCGAGCGCGAGCACCGCCATGGCCACGTAGCCCGGATTCCTGGCGAACAGACGAAGGGCGTAGCGAATATCTTTCGGGAGCACCAATGACCTCCTTGAAAGATATGATGACGGATTTTCAGGT
Organism: Bryobacterales bacterium; assembly: GCA_963778675.1. Classification (GTDB taxonomy): domain Bacteria; phylum Acidobacteriota; class Terriglobia; order Bryobacterales; family Bryobacteraceae; genus CAWCDJ01. The sequence continues at coordinate 388,677 of CAVZVI010000007.1, read as the reverse complement.
CCGAATGTTCCGACCGTCAGCCTCTATTGCGTTGCCGGCGGCTCGAAGTACATCTGCGCCAGGTCCGGCTTCTCGCGAATCGCTTTCCGCCAGTAGGACCGCGCCTCTTCCTCCTGCCCCATCGCCATCAGGGCGTGGCCCAGGTTGAGCAGCGCCTCGGCAAACTGCGGATCTTCGTTCAGGGCCTGCTGGTAGAAGGTTACCGCGTCCGCCGGCTGTCCCCGCTTCTGGCAGATGAGCCCGGCGTTGTAGTAAAGTTCGGGGCTCTTCTCGCCGAGCTCGAGGAGCTTCTTGTGCAGCTCGTACGCCGCTTCGAAATCCTGCTGCTCGAGCGCCAGTGCGGCCAGCCCGCGAACGGCGTCGGATGAGTCGGGCCGGATCATGAGCGTCTCCTGGAAGGAGCGCCGCGCCGCGTCCGGATTGCCCGACCGCGCGTACGCGATGCCCGCGTTCAGGTGAGCCTCCGGCCAGTCCGGCTTCTGCACCAGGCACAACTGGAAGGCTTCGGCGCTGCCCGCGTAATCGCCCTGGAGCAGGCGCAGGTAGCCCAGCCGGAAGCAGGCGTCGCACCATTCAGGCGCTGCCTGAGGCACTTTCGCGTACAACTGTTCGGCGCGCGAGCGTTCACCCAGTTGCTCGAGCACCAGCGCCAGGTTCCACATCACATCCGCCTGGGTGGGCTCGATCGCCAGCGCCTTCTCATAGGCGGTGCGCGCCGCCGGCAGGTCCGACAGTTCCTGGTGCGCCACCCCCAGATTCAAGTAAGCCTGCCCGGCGTTCGGATTCAGGATTGTGGCCTGCTGATAGGCCTGCGCGGCCTTCTGGTGGTTCCCCATCTTGTGGTACGCCACACCCAGGTTGAACCAGCTTTCGTAGCGGTCCGGCGCCTGCTCGGAGAGGTTCCGGCAGTAGCGCGCCGCGCTGAGGTAGTCGCCGTCGGAAAACGCCAGGCTGGCCAGGGCTTCCATCGCTACCGTGGACTCCGGCTGCAGTTCCACCAGCATCTCGGCGTAGCGGCGCACCGATTCCGGGTCCTTCTTCTCCAGGAACATCGCCACCAGGTTCGAGAGCGCCTCTTCACACCGCGGATTCCGCGCCAGGACGCGGCGGTATTGCTCCACGGCTTCGGCGTGTTTGCCGGTCTGCTGGAACACCACCGCCTGGCCGAACAGAGCCTGCTCGTTTTCGGGGAACAGGCTCAGGTACTTCTCCAGCGGCTCGAGGGCCTCCGCGGGCCGCCCGATGTGCAGCAGGGAGAGTCCCAGCCCCAGCAGCGCGTCTACACGCGTCGGGTCGGCGTCGCTGGCATTGCGGAACGAGTCCGCCGCCGCCGTCCAGTTCTTCAGGTGCCCGTGGCAGACGCCGAGGTTGAAGTGCGCGGTGCGATGCAGCGGCTCCAACTCCGCCAGTGCCGCGTAGGTCTGCGAGGCGGCATCGTAATCGCGCATCTCGTACTGGATGTGGCCGAGCGCGGTATATATTCCGGGCTCGCGCTCGCCCGACTCGATGGCTTTACTGAGCAGGCGGGCGGCGCTTTCGAGCTTGCCCTCCAGGTGCAGCGAGACGGCCTTCGACAACGTGCGGTTCACCCGCTTCTGCTGCTTCAGCTCCGTAATTGGTGTAACTCCAGGCGGCAGCGACGGGCTGACGGCCGATTCGGTTGCGCTCAGGAAATCCATATTGGGATCCTCCAGTTCTTTGCGATCTTGCCCCGTGCGGGCGCTGTGTTCTCTTCGGGTGATACTTCGCATGCGGTCAAAACAAAATCGTGCGGCCGCGGATCGGGCGGCGCCGGGGCTTCCGGCGGCAGTGCCGGGTTCCACAGTTCGGCGGTACGGCGGTTGTCGTCCCCGGCCAGGTACGAGCAGAAGCGCCCGAGCCAATCCTGGTTCTTCGAGACCTTGGCCCAGTAGAGCCGCGCCGCCTCTCCCGCCTCGCTGAAGAATCCGACCGCCCCCGAAGCGGGTGCGTCGTCGGTCCAGGATTCGACCTGTTCGCCTTCGATCGACGCGACGAAATGATTGCCCTTCACGTCCACCGTCACGTGATACGGGGTGTTGTTGTGCACCATCACGGAAAGCGGCGTCTCGATCTTGTGGCCTTTCTTTCCGCCGACCACCGGGTAGTGCACCATGGCGATGATGGGCCGCAGTCCAGGCTCCACAACCGTGAATTTCATGGCGTAGTAGTTCTGCTTATCGTGAGCGCGAACCACCCAGCCCATGCTCTTCTTTTCGATCTGCCCGTAGAACTCGAGCCGGTAATCGGCGAAGTTCTGAGTCGGCCGGAACAGCGCCAGGTCTCCAACCCGTACGTATCCATCGGGGCTGTGCGACCAGCCCGGAGCCCATTCCTTAGAGCCGGTACCCCATGATTCCATCCCGCCGCGGAAGGTATCGCCCACCTCGACGCTGGCCCTTTTCGCAATCGCCTGCCGTAAGCCGGCCAGCGGGCCGCTCTGCGGCGCCGCTCCTCGCGCCACGAGCGGCCTCTGCTCCGCCGATCGCTGCGGGGACGAGCTTTCCCGCGCAACGGTCTCCGGCGGCCTTCCGAAATTGACCACCCTTGCGCCGAACCACAGCGAAATTGCCACCATGATACCGGCGGCGATTTTCCCCGCGTAGCCCAGGCTCGACTGCGAGCTCTGCCTGCGTGCCTCGGGCAGCGAGAAGATCTCGGCGATCGCCAGTCCCTTACGCTGCGGCTTGGGCGGAGCCTGCTCTTCGACAGTCTCGAACACCGGCTTCATCTGGAAGCGCAGTGCCGCGGGAGGAATGCCCGGGGCGGCCCAGCTCAGGCGGCGCGAAGGCGATCCAGTTCCACGCTGTGAGTAGTATTCGAGGCTGTAGATCTCCGCTTCCGGAACCCGCGGAGCCGGCCGCTCGATCTGGCCCGCGGGCGGCAGCGCACCCAAAGTGGCCACCGGATTCAGACGGGTCGCCGGAGGCGCCCCGGATCCCGCGCGCGCCGCAGCCGGATAGATTTCGCTCACGCCCGCCGTAGACAAACGCGCCGCCGCCGAGGGCCTTTCCTGGGCCGGCAGAATGGCCGGGGCGCTGCGGATCGGAATCGGCGCCTTCTGCGCCGCCGGCATCGACTCCACCGGAGCCGCTTCCAGGGCGGGCAGCGATTTGGCTTCCAGCAGCGAGTGCGTATGCTCCCCATCCTCGGTCCCCCGTGCAATTGTCTGCGGCATCCGCGGGAATACGACTTGCGGATGCATCGGGAGAAGCGAGAATGCCGGCATGACGAACGCGGCGGCCGGTTCAGCGGCGTGCGGCCGTGCAAACTGAGGAATGAACGGAACGAACGGCTCCACCGCCTGCAGGTCGAGGGACCGTAGCCTGCAGGACAGCACGGGGGCGAGAGCGGCGGCTGTCGCGGCCTCGACCCAGCGCTCGACCGGCTCGGCGGCGGGCGCGGGCATCCATTCCTCCCGAACCGGCGGCGGAACGTCGGCCGGGTCGCGGAGAATGCTCGGACATGTGCCGGCGACCGTGAAGGGCTGCGTCCGAATCGTGTAGCTCGGGGCCGCGAAACTCTGTGCCGAGACAGGCTCCATCCAGCGCTCCACCGCTTCTGCGGCGGGGCCTGGCACGGCGCCTGCCATCCGGGGCGTGGAATACAGAGCCGCGATCGAAGGCTGCGGCGCCAGCACCGGCACCGGGGCGCGAAGCACGTGGGCCGCGCTTCCCGCCTGCAGCCAGCGCTCCACTGGCTCTGCGGCGGGAATCCGCGCCCAAGTCTCGGCGGGCGGCGGCGGGGCATCGGCCGGATCGCGGAAGATGTCGGGGCAACTGGCGGTTAGCGCGAACGGCAGCGTCTCCGGGGCGTGTTCGCCAACCGCGAACGCTTCCGTCTTGACAGGCTCGATCCAACGCTCAGCCGCTTCAGCAGCCAGTGAAGGAACCGCGCCGGACAGCTCCGGAGCGCACGTTGTGGCGGCGATCGCCGGTTCCGGTATCGAGACCGGAATTGCCCAGAAGGCCTCAGCGCTGGCCGGCCGCAGCCAGCTTTCCACCGGTTCCGCGGCCGCGGGCGGCGCCCAGGATTCGGCGATCGGCGGCGGCGCTTCGGCCGGATCCCGGAGCACTTCCGACCGCTCTGCCGCCAGACCAAACGGCTGCATCCGGACGTCCAGGCTGCCCGTGGCCAGGCTGGCCGCGACCGCGGGCTGAATCCAGCGCTCCACCGCCTCGGCTGGGGGGACCGCGGCCCAACCCGCCACTTCCGGGGCTGCCGAGAGAATCGCCGCGCTGAACGACGGAGCCACGGCCGCGCAGCCGGCCGCCAGGGCCTCTGCAACCGCCGGTTGGATCCACCGTTCCGCAGCCTGTGCGGCCATTCCCGGCATCCACGTTTCCGCCGGGCGGCGGAGGCGCAGTGCCGGCGTCGCGGAAACACTCGGCCGTTTCCGCTGCCATTGCAAACCGGGGGATGCGGGCCGGCCGTACCGGCATGACCGGTTCTTTCGCCACCACCAGAGAAAGCCACCGCTCCGCAGGTCCGGGTGCGATCGTAGCGCAGGACTCCCAGAAGGTCTCGGTCAACCGAGGCATCTCGCGTCCCGCTGCCGCGATCTCCACCTGGCGCGGCGCCCAGCCCTCGCTTTCCGCCAGGGACGGCCTTGCCGCGATTTCTGCCGGCCCCACGGCCGGTTCTATAGGCCTTAGGATGCCGGATGCCGCGATTCCACGCCCGAGGATCGCCGGCGGGGGATCGGAGGGCGACACCACTTCCCGCAACAGAGTGCCTACGTTGCCCTTGCGCCGCAGCGCCTGCGGCGGAGATCCGGCTCGCGGCCCCGCGGACGCCATGAAGCGGCTGCCCAGCGGTGGGTTCAGCAATACCGGGCAGATGTCCCCTACCTGCGTCTGGTGTGAACTGTAGCCGAATTCCCAGCGGCCGCGCGAAAGCTGCCAGGTGTTGTCGAGCGGAGAAAGAGCGGTCAGGAATCCCGCCAGGCCGGTGGGCACGGGATCCGGCGCGGCTAGTTGACCCAGTGCTCTCCCCAGTCTCTCCCCATACCGTTTGCGGTGGACAGAGCTGCAGAATTCACTGTCCCGGAGTTGCCGGAACGGGCCGATTTCTTTCCCGCAAAATAAGCAGCCCACAGAAGTGCCTGGCGAATAGTCGTATTACTGTCTTCATTACTACCACGGAAATTCCATCGTATTATCCTTGCCTTTAGACGACAAATTACCATAAGGTCCGTTATCAATTCTTAGTTATCCAAAGGTAACTATCCGGCGTGCCAAAGCCATCCGCCGCAGGTCCGCGCCGGTGTGAGAAACTGGAACCGTCCGGAGCCCTTTTGACCAGAATCGCCCTGATTTTACTTATATTTGCCGCCGGCGCCTTGTCCGCCCGGCAGCCGTTTACCGTCGAGGATTGGTGGAACTGGCGATTTGCCGGCGAGCCGCGCATCAGCCCCGACGGGCGCCTGGTGGTATATACCGAGAGTTGGAACGATCGCGCCGCCAACGCCCGGTTGTCCAATTTGCGCCTGGTTTCCTCAGACGGCAGGGAGCAACGCGCCTGGACCGAGGGCCCCTGGTGCGATCAAATGCCGCGTTGGTCACCCGGGAGCGACCAGATCGCCTGGATTTCCCGGCGTGGCGAAAAATGGGAAATCCGGGTTCGTTCATCGAATTCCGCTCCCGGCGAGGTAGTGATTCCCACGGCCGAAGCCCCGCTCTCCCTGGCATGGTCGGCCGAGGGCAAGTTCCTTGCTTATACCTCGCGGGTCGAGGCCACCGATCCCGTTCCGGCGTGGGCGCCCCGGGAACTCATCCCGTACCTGCGGCCCGGCCCTTCCACCCGGCGCCGGATCTTCGTGGTGCCTTCCTCCGGCGGTCAACCGAAGCAGATCTCCACCGGCGCCCTCGACTACACCGCACCTGCCTGGATGCTCGATAGCCGGTGGCTGGTCGCCGTGCGCGGCGGCAATGAGATCGTGGAGATCCCGATCGAAGGCGGCGCCATCAAGGTGCTTGCCCAGGCGGATGCGCGGTTCGACGACCCGCTGCCTTCACCGGATGGCCGCAAGATCGCCTGGCTCGCCTCGGCCGTCCGCCCCCAGAGCTACACCGTCCGCCGGCTGTGGGTCATGAACGCCGACGGCTCCCGCGCCAAACTGCTGGCCGGGGCGCTCGACCGCGATCCGCAATCGCCGCGCTGGAGTTCCGACTCTCGCACCGTCTACTTCCTTGCGGATGACCGCGGCGCAACCCACGTCTACGCCGCGCACAACGACGGCACGGTCCGCCAGGTGACGACTCAGCCGGAACGGCTGCGCGGATTCTCGCTCGCGGACAACGGCCGCGCCGCCAGTATCCGCTCCTCGGCCACCGCGGCTGGGGACGTGGTCACTTTCACGGTGGACGTAGTCTCGCAGCCGGTCACGGCGGCGGCGCCGAACCAGCACGTGCTGGCCGATCGCGATCTCGGCGCGGTCGAGGAGATCGCCTATCCCTCAGCCGGCCGCTCCATCCAGGGCTGGATCGTGAAGCCGCCCGGATTCGATCCGGCGAAGAAATACCCGCTTCTTCTCGATATTCAGGACGATCCGCGCCGCATGTACGGCGGCGAACTCGACCTCCGCTCCCAGGTTTTCGCCGCGCACGGATGGGTTGTCCTGCACCTCAATCCCCGCGGCACCCCCGGCTACGGCGAGGAGTTTGGCAACCTGCTGCACAGCCGATTCCCCGGCGATGATTACGACGACCTGATGCGCGGCGTGGATTTCGTTGCCGCCAAAGGCTACATCGATACTGCCCGCATGGCCGTGGCCGGCGGCCTGCTCGCCGCGTGGACCATTGGCCACACCAACCGCTTCCACAGCGCCGTTGCGCGCCGCCCCATCATGGATTGGGCAGTCGACGTCGCCACGACTCCCGATGGCGCCCGCCGCGCCGCGGAGTGGATGGGCGCCATGCCCTGGGACGACCCCGCGCAGTATACGCAGCACTCGCCGATCTATGTCGCAGCCGGCTTCCGAACCCCCACCTTGATCCTTTCGGGCGACCCCGACCCAGAAAGCGGCGAGTTGTACTTCGCGCTCCGGCAGAGGAAGGTGGAATCCACCCTGGTCCGCATCCCGGAAGGCAAACCCTCGGCCGGCGCGCTCGAGCTTCAGACCATACTTGCCTGGCTGGGGCGATAAGTTTCAGAATCCCAGCCGCAACTGCACGTCGATCTTCCGGTTGTAGGTTCCGGAGCCGCCCATTGGCCCGAAGCCGCCGGGACGCCACCCATCATTGGGCCGCCGCCGCCCGGTCCCATGCCGCGTCAAGGTCAGCTCCGACCCGGCCGATAATGGCGGCGCCCTCGTGCGTGCATTGCTTACAACCGTGCCGTGAGTTATGCTCATTTCGGAGTACAGGGTCTGCTTACTGCCTCCAAAGGAGGAACCTAGATGTTTTGGCCGTTGTTGTTGATGATGGCCCAGAGCGCGGCTCCGACGCAGGTCGAGCGGGGCGAAGCGTTGTTTACGGATCCCGCGAACGGCTGCGTGAGTTGCCATGCGCTCAAGGGGAAGGGTACGGCGGTTGGGCCGGATCTGAAAATTGTGGCCCGGTTAACTCCCGTGGGTATCGCCATGTCCATCCGTTCCACGGTTACACAGTATGTGCAGATCGCGAAGATCAAAGATGGCGAGAGCTTCCCGTCCATGACGGGCGCTCAGACCGGCGACACCATCGAAGTCTTCGACCTCTCGAAGATGCCTCCGGAATCCCACAAGGTGCCCAAGGCGGATGTCACTTTTACGCCCAACAACTCCTGGAAGCATCCTCCGAGCGCCAAGAAATGGACCAAGGAGCAGATGGCCGACCTGATCGCGTACATCCGCTATGCCGGCGCCGGGAACAAGTCGGCGGTTGACCCGGACGATATTCCGTGATTTCCGGCATAAAAGGCCCGAAAACCCTTGCAGCCGGAAGTGGTGTGTGTTAATGCATAGCTGAAAGGTGGTTCAGCTATGCGACGCACCTGGATTTTTCCGGCGGCCCTGAGTATCATCCTTTTTGCCGCCGGCTGTAACTCGGGTCCCAGGCCGCCCCAGCCCGGCACTCCCGAATTCATTTGGTCCGCCGCCAAGTCGACCTACGCGGCGGGCGATTTCGTCAAAGCCAACGATGGCCTGACGCAGCTTTCCAAGGGCACGTCCGAATATGCGGCGCGGTCGCGCCCGCTGGCGATCGTGCTGACTTCCGGGATCGCCAACGCCTACGCCGAACTGGCCGACAACTTCGAAGCCGGCGCCCGTGTGAATCGTGCCAATCCCACGCCCTTCCGCCGCCAGGTCAACCTCTTCCGCAGCCAGGCCAGCGCCGCGGCGGTCCAGACCGCTGAAGCCGTACACGCGTTCCTGCAATCGAACCCGCCCGACAGTATCCCGCTGGAGTTCGGGTATCCGGCCGGGTCTGCATCCGATCCGGTATCGTTGCAGAGAGTGGCCAAGGGAATGCTGCTGCCGGATGCGGAAGTCGACTCCCTGCAAAGGGAGATGATTCAGCGCGGAGTGCTGCTCGCGATGACGCGCTCGGTCGGCGCGGGCGAAGACACGGCCAAGGCGCTCGAGATCTTCAAGGCCGGCAATGTGAAGGTCGCGAAACCCGTGTTCGCACTCGAGTCCGCCAAGGTACTGGTGGACCTGGCCGACCTCTATTCGCCCAAGAAGCTCGACCAGCCGAACCGCCTCAACGTGATGACCGGGGAAGCCGACGAAGCGCTGCAAGCAGCCCCGGCGGGCAAGGAAACGAAGGATCTCGCGGCGAAGCTCGCCAAGCTGAAGAAGGGTAAGCGGACCTAGCCGACGGCGCAGGGCCTTCGCACGATATCATCGAGTACTGAGGCCCGATGTCACGCACAATTCTGCTCGCTCTGCTTGTGCCCGCGCTCCTCGGCGCGGGCACAACCGTCTTATTCGACCCGCTGACTCCTTCTACCGGCCCCTTTCCGTCCGACGCCCTGACGGTTTTCGACCCGCTGCAGAAGACCGGCCTGCGCATCAACGCGCCGGTGCCCGATTGCGGCGCCACTTACACGGCCTGCCAGGAAGGCGGCCTGCTCGACCAGTTGGACGGTTTCAGCCTGCGCGCCCGGGCCCGCATCCGCTTCTCCGGTTCCGTGAACCCGGCGACTCTGAAGGACGGCATCTTCTTCGTCGCGCTGGATAACCTCACGCAGGAGGAGCCGGGCATCTACAAATCCGGCGACCGCATCGCCGCCGACCAGGTGGTCTGGGATCCGGCCACCAACACGGCCTACGCCAAGCCCGTTTCGGTGCTCGACCAGCACCGGCATTTCGCCCTGGTCGTGACCGACGCGGTCAAGGATGCGGCGGGATCCGCGGTGCAGCCGGACCCGGCGTTCTCGAGCTGCGCCCAGGGTGTCGACAGATATTGCGGGCGGCTGGCCGCCGCGCTCGCCGGCATTTCCACGGCCCCGCAAAAGGTCGTGGCCGCCTCCATCTTCACGACCATGAGCGCCACCGCCTGGCTCGAGCACGCTCGGGGGATTCTCGACTACGTGGCGCCCATCGTCACGCTCGCGCAACCCCAAAGCTCGTTCCGCATCGCGGACCTCGCGTCCCTGACCCTGCACGAACAGACGGGCGACAACCCGGCGCAGTTCACCGACCTTTCGCTGCCCCTCAATTCGACGCTGCTGAGCGGTCTCGACCGCGTGGTCATCGGCTCTTACAGCTCCCCGAACTTCCTCGAAGCCGATCAGACCATCCGCAACGCCCCCACCCTGCCCGGCCTGGCGGTGCCGGCGTCTACCAACCAGGTCTACTTCAACGCGCTGCTGCCGGCCACTCCCAAGCCGGCGGCTGGATACCCGGTTCTGATTTTCGGACACGGGTTTGGCGACAGCCGTTTCGGCGGGCCGACCGCCGTCGCGCCCACCATGGCGCGTGCGGGGTTCGCCGTGATCGCGATCAACGCGGTGGGCCACGGCTTCGGCCCGCAAAGCACCGTCACCTTCGTGGATAAATCCGGAAACGCCACCACCATCACGGCGGGCGGCCGCAGTATCGACCTCAATGGCGACGGCGTGATCGAGGGCAACGAAGGATGCGCCCTCGTAACGCCCATCGCCTACGGTACGCGGGACTGCTTCCGGCAGACCGCGGTGGACCTGATGCAACTGGCGCGCGTGATCCGCCTGGGCCTGGATCTCGACGGCGACGGCATCCCCGATCTCGATCCGTCGCGCATCTATTACGCCGGCCAGTCGCTGGGCGCGATCTACGGGACCATGTTCACCGCCGTCGAGCCGTCGGTCCGCGCGGCGGCGCTCAATGTGGGCGGCGCTACGGTGGTCGATATTGCGCGCTGGAGCCCTTCGTATCGCGACCTCACGACCGAGAGCCTCCAGTTCCGCCTGCCGCCCCTGCTGAACCAGGGCACCAGCTACGACGAAGATTACGTGCTTCCGGGCCAACCGGTGAAGGTGACGACCGTGCCGGGAGCGATCGACATCCAGAACTTTTTCGAGACCGTCGAGTGGCTGGGCATGTCCGGCGATCCCATCGCCTTCGCGCCGCATCTGAAGATCTCGCCGCTTCCCGGGCTCTCCGCGCGTCCGGTGTTGATCCAGTTTGCGCGCGGCGACCGGACGGTTCCCAACCCGTCCAACTCGGCTCTGGTCGCGGCGGCGGGCCTGCAATCCTCCACCTGGCTGTATCGCCACGACCTGGCGCGCCCCCTCGCTCCGGACCTGCCGGTGAATCCACACCCGTACCTGGTGCTGTTCGTCAGCCTGGATGGCGGTACGATTACGCTGCCCGGACTTTCCGGTCTCGCCGTCAGCCTGGATGCGCAGCAGCAGATCGCCGGATTCGTGACGGCGGATGGCGCGACCATTCCGGACCCGAACGGCCTTTCCGCGCTGTTGTTCGGCATCAAGGTATTCGAAGTGCCCGCGGCGCTGCCGGAGGATCTGGGCTTCCAGTAACGCGATGCCTCGCGCCTGGTTCCGCTTTTACGCCGAGTTGAATGACTTCCTTCCGGCGGAGCGGCGCTTTGCCGAGTTCGCCTATGACTTCCTCGACGCCGGCACGGTCAAGGACCGCATCGAGTCGTTCGGAGTGCCGCACACGGAAGTAGATCTCGTGCTGGTCAATGGCGTGTCGCGCGGCTTCGATTGGCGGGTGCGGGATGGCGACCGCATCAGCGTCTACCCGGTTTTCGAGGCGCTCGACATCGCCGGCCTCACGCGGCTGCGGCCAGAGCCGCTGCGCGAACCGCGCTTCGTGCTGGATGTGCACCTCGGAAAGCTCGCGGCCTATCTCCGCATGGCCGGTTTCGACGCGCTTTACCGCAACTGCTACAGCGACGACGAACTGGCTGCCGTGTCGAGCGGGGAGCACCGCATTCTGCTGACCCGCGATGTGGGGCTGCTCAAGCGAGGAGAAGTGACGCACGGTTATTTCGTGCGCGAGACCGCTCCGCGCCGCCAGTTGGCCGAGGTGGTGAAGCGCTTCGATCTCGGACGCCTGCTCCGGCCTTTCACCCGCTGTATGCGGTGCAATCACCCGCTCCAGGCGGCTGCAAAAGACGAGGTTGCCGAAGCGCTCCCGCCGCGCACCGCCCAGCTCCACGATGAATTTCAGCGCTGCGGGCAGTGCGGCCGCGTCTACTGGAAAGGGGGCCACCACCAGCGCATGCAGAAGATTGTGGAAGGCCTCGGTTTATACTGATAACGAAGGTGTCCAAAAGAGTTACGCGCCGTTGGCGGATTCACGCGGCTGCTGTATGCATCCTGATCCTGGTGGCTGGGCGGGACGCGTGGGCGCTCGACCCCCGCAAGAGCCTGACCCAGTACACACGCACCAGTTGGACCCAGGAGCATGGCCTTCCGCAGGACACCATCCGGGCGATTACGCAGACCCCGGACGGGTATCTGTGGCTCGGTACGGATGAGGGCCTTGCGCGGTTCGACGGCTATGAATTCACCGTCTTCAACAAGACCCGCGGCAATCTGCCTTCCAACTCCATCACCGCGCTTGCGGCGGCGGAGGACGGGACCCTCTGGATCGGCACCGCGGACGGACTGACGCGCTACCAGCAAGGCCGCTTCCGCACCTACACAGTCAAGGACGGCCTGCCGGACAATACCGTCACCGGGCTCTACGAGGACCACGCCGGGACGCTCTGGATCGTCGCGGGGGTGTATCTCAGCCGGTTCGACGGCGTCAGGTTCACGAACTTCGCGCCTGGCGCCGAACTGCCGGTCACTTCGGCGCGCGTGATCCGCGAGGACGATCACCACGACCTTTGGGTGGCCGGCTTCACCGCGATCGTCAAGATGACGAACGGCAAATTCGTGACCGTGATGGATGCCGCGGCATTGAAAGGGTTTATCGTCACCGCCATGGTGACGGACCGCAACGGCAATTTCTGGTTGGGCGGCAGCAACGGGGTGATCGAACGCCGGCCGGACGGGCGAATGCGCAGGTTCTCTACCCGGGATGGCCTCCCGGACGCCTTTGTTCGCTCATTGTGGATCGATCGCGACGGCAACGTCTGGGCCGGCACCAACCTGGGCCTGGCGCGGCTCAGTGGCGACCGCTGGGTTACGCTCAACGACGGCGACAACAGCCGGGACATCGTGCGCTGCCTGTTTGAAGATCGCGAAGGCGACCTGTGGGTGGGCTCGAATAGCGGCCTGACCCGCTTCCGCGACACCATGTTCGTGGCCTACGGCAAGAGCGAGGGCTTGCCCAGCGACGAGCCCAACGTGGTATTCCAGGACCGCCGGGGCCGTGTCTGGGTGGGGTTCCATGACAGCGGATTGATGCTGCTCGCGGGCGGCGAAAGGCGCGTCTTCACCATCCGCGACGGCCTGCCAAACAATGAAATCTTCTCGATCCACGAAGCCTCCAACGGCGACCTGCTGATCGGCGCGCGCGGCGGGATGGTCCGGATGCACGATGGGGCCTTCCATACCTTTGTGCCGCGCGATCCCCTGGCGCGCATCAACGTTTTCGACGCGATCGAGGATTCGAGCGGCCGCATCTGGATGGCCACGCCCGGCGGCCTGATCGAGCAGACCGGAGACCGGACCCGGATCGTGATTCCCGGAGCGCCCGTGCTGTCCAACTCGACGGTGACCCTCTGCTTCGACGGCGCCGGAGGCCTTTGGGCCGGCACCTACGGCAAGGGGCTGTGGCATATCCAGGGCGATACCGTCCACCAGTACACGGTCTCGGACGGCCTTTCGAGCGACCAGATCCGCTCCCTGCATCCCGACCCGGACGGCACGCTCTGGATCGGCACCTTCGGCGGCGGCCTGGATGCGCTCCGCGACGGGAAGTTCCGGCATTACACGGCGGGCGACGGCCTTCTCAGCGATAACGTCGCGGACGTGATGGATGACGGGGAATCGCTATGGCTCAGCACCACCCGCGGAATCTGCCGCATCTCGAAGGCCCAGCTTCGCGAATTCGACGAGCACCGCCGGACGACGCTCGAACCGACCAATTACGGGATCGAGGACGGACTGCGCAGCGCGCAATGTTCGCCCAGCTATCCGATCGGCGGCGGCGGGTACCGAACCGGGGACGGCCGCCTGTGGTTCACCACTACCCGCGGCCTGGCGGTCTACAATCCCGGCGCCCACAAACAGGCTGCCCTGCCGCCGATCGTCCACATCTCGGAACTGGCGGTGGACGGCCGCCCGGTGGAACTGACGCCCGATGGCCGGCTGGGGCCCAACGCGGGCCGCATCCAGATCCGTTACACAGCCATCCACCTGGCTGCGCCCGAAGAGGTGCGCTACTCCTACTTCATGGAGGGACTGGACCGCGACTGGGTGCACGCGGGCACCCGCCGCGCCATCAACTATACGACCCTGGGCCACGGGCAGTACCGTTTCGTGGTGAGGGCCGAACTCTCCGGCGGACAGTCCGGCGAGGCTTCCTATGGCTTCACCATCCTGCCGCAGTTTTATGAGACTCCCTGGTTCCGGCTGCTGGTGGCGCTGCTCCTGGCAGCTTCCGCCTGGGCAGCGTACCGCCTGCGGGTGCGGCAGATCCGTTCGCGCTTCGCGCTGGTCCTCGAAGAGCGCGCGCGCCTGGCCCGCGAGATCCACGACACCCTCGCCCAGGGGTTCGTGGGTATCTCTTCACAGCTCGATGCCGTTGCCATGTGCATGCCTAACGAGAGCTCGCCGGCGCGGCGCTATCTCGACCTGGCGAGGCGCATGGCGCGCCACAGCCTCACCGAGGCGCGGCGCTCGGTAATGGACCTGCGGGCATCGGTGCTCGAGGGGCAGGACCTGGCGGCCGCGCTCTCCTCCGGCACGCGCATGTGGACCGCCGGATCCGGGGTGAACGTGGATATCGAGGTTTCCGGGACCCCGAGCGAGCTTCCGCAGGATTACGAACAGCACCTGCTGCGCATTGCGCAGGAGGCGGTTACCAATGCGCTGAAACACGCCTCGGCGACGAAGATCCTGATCAAGCTTCACATGGAAGCCCGCAAGCTCTACCTGCGCATCGTGGATAACGGCCGCGGCTTCGAGCAGGACGGCGTGTTCGCCTCCCTCGGAGGTCACTTCGGGCTGATAGGAATGCGCGAGCGCGCCGAACGGCTGGGGGGCGAACTGACACTGGCGAGCGAGCCGGGAAAGGGAACCGAGGTGCAGGTGAGGGTACCGTTACCATGAGCGAGAAGATTCGAATTCTGGTCGCAGAGGACCACCTGGTGGCGCGGGTCGGCGTGACCACGATCGTCAATCTGCAGCCCGATATGACGGTGGTCGCGGAGGCCGCCAACGGGCAGCAGGCGGTCGAGATGTTCCGCAGGCACCTGCCGGATGTCACGCTGCTCGATCTCCGCATGCCGGGGATGAGCGGGGTGGAGGCCGCCACGGCGATTCGCGCGGAGTTCCCGAACGCGCGCATGGTGGCGCTCACGACGTATGGCGGCGACGAGGACATCCGGCGGGCGCTCTCGGCCGGCGTGCAGGCCTACCTGACCAAGGATGTGCTGCACGACGAGTTGATCAAGGCGATCCACGCGGTCCATGCCGGTCAGACGTACCTCCCGGCGGCGGTGGCGGCGGCGCTGGCCGCGCAGATGCCGCGCCCGGACCTGAGCGCGCGCGAAATCCAGGTGTTGGAGCTGATTGTGCGCGGCCAGGCGAATAAGCAGATCGCGTACTCCCTGAGCATCGCCGAGCACACCGTAAAGAACCACGTGAAGAACATTCTCAGCAAGCTGGGGGTCCAGGACCGCACGCAGGCGGCCACCGCCGCCATCCAGCGCGGGATCATTCACCTCTGAGATCCCGGCGCTGGGATCCCCACCAGATGTAGGCGCATAGCCCCAGGAACAACAGAGTGGAGACACTCTGGGAAATCGCGTCGTTGGCATAGAAGGGCGTGCGGATCCAGTCTTCGGAGTAACCGGGGATCAACCGGCAGGCGGCGCCGAAGACTCCTCCCAGAGCCCCGCCGGCCATCAGTCCCGAGGCGATGATCACGCCACGTTCGCGCGCCGTGGCTCCTTTCCGGCTCAGGAAGTGCGCCAGGAATCCGCCCACCAGCGCGGGGGTGTTCAGTTCCAGGGGCAAGTACATGCCGAGCGCGAAGATCAGCGCGGGTACGCCGAGCATCTCCATCGTCACGGCGATCGCCGCGCCTGCGCCAAATAGCAGATAGGCAACCGGCTGCCGGCTCATGAAGCCTTCCACCAGTGCTTTCATGATGGAGGCTTGCGGCGAAGGCAGGACGACTCGGGTGTCTCCCGGAACCGCCTCGCCGAACTGGAATGCGTGCGCCAGCATCACGATGGTCAATCCGACGGCCGCCGAGGCCGCCAGCACTCCCAGAAACTTCACCTTCTCCTGGGCCGAAGGGGTGGATCCCAGCCAGTAGCCGGTTTTGAAATCCGTGATCGCCTGGCCCGAGACCGAAAGCGCGGTACAGACCATCCCGGCCATGGCCATCACGAAGAACATCCCGGTGGTGCCGGAGAGGCCGAACCGCAGCAGGACCACCGACGAGATGATGATGGTCAGCATGGTCATGCCGGATACCGGGTTGCGCGCCGTGGTGGCGATGGCGTTGGCCGCCACCGATGTGAAGAAGAACGAAAACAGCAGCGTCAGCAGCAGCCCCGCCGCGATAACGGCGAGGCTCCCCGAGAGATTGCCGAGAAAGATCGCAACCGCCAGCGCGCTGACCACCACCCCGGCCAGGATGGCCATCACGGAAATGTCGCGGTCGGTGCGCTCGCCGGCCGTTTCGCCGCGCCGGAACGCGTGCACCGCCACGCCGAACGAGCCCGCCACAATCTTCATGGATTTCAGAATTCCGAAAATCCCCGCGGTGGCGATGGCTCCCACCCCGACGAACCGCACGTAGCCGCGGAAGATCTGCACGGCCGTCATCTGGGCGATCGGAGTCGTGGCCGGATAGACCACCGTGTTGCCGAGGTGGCTGCCGATCATCCAGATCAGCGGGACCAGCACCAGGTTCGAGAGCACCCCGCCGGCACAGAGGATCAGCGAACTGCGCAGCCCCATCACGTAGCCGAGGCCCAGGATGAAGCCGATGGCATCGAAGCTGACGGCCACCCGGGCGCGGTCGGAAAGCACGCGCATGAAACCGAGGAATTGAAAATCGACGTACTCTTTCCAGACGTGGAACGTCGTGACCAGGAAGTCGTAGACGCCGGCGATCGCGGTGGCCTGCAAAAGCAGCTTCGCCTGGGATCCGCCCTTCTCACCCGTAACCAGCACTTCGGTGATGGCGGTGGCTTCGGGGTAGGGAAGCTCGCCGTGAGTTTCGCGAACGAAGTAGCGCCGCAGCGGGATCAGGAAGAGGACCCCAAGGGTGCCTCCCGCCAGGCAGATGAAGATGGTCTGGACCGGGTGCGGGTCGAGCTTCAGGATGTAAAGGGCGGGCAGGGTGAAGATGGCTCCCGCCACGATCGAGCCGGCCAGGCCGCCGATGCCCGTGATGATGACGTTCTCGAGCAGGGTCGACCGGCGCGGATAGAGCCTCGCCAGCCCGATCGCCAGGATCGAGATGGGGATAGCGGCCTCCATCACCTGTCCCACCTTCAGCCCGGAGTAGGCTGAGGCTACGGTGAAAATCACGCACAGAAACAGGCCCCATCCCACCGAGCGGGCGGTCAGTTCCGGGACCACGGCATCGGCCGGAATCGGAGGCTTGTAGGTTTCGCCGGGAGCCAGCGGCGTGTACGCATTCTTGGGCAGTGTCTTGGGTTCAGGCGCTGCGGCAGTTGCCATGGCCTTATCGTACTAGGTTTCAGGCGAATGGAATCCGAAATTCCAAAGCGCGATAATGCAGCCATGGGCCCCCTTGCATTGCGGCGCCTGGCTGCGGCGCTCGGTTTTCTGGCCGCGCTTCCGGCCGCCGAATTCACCACCTATCTCGGAGACACCAATCCCTATCCAATCGTGCGGGTGATTACCGACCCGGCGGGAAACACCTACGTGGCGGGCAGCCGCACGTTTAACCTGAGCGGCGACCCGCTGCGCCCCCTTACCGGCAACGGAGTCTATGTCAACAAAGTGGATCCCGCGGGCGTCGTCCTGTTCTCCACCTATGTCGGCGGCAAAGGCAACGACACCGACAACGGGATGGCGCTCGATGGCGCGGGCAACATCTACGTGGCAGGCTCCACCAATTCGCCGGATTTCCCGCTGCGGAACCCCTATCAGTCCGCCCCTGGGCCGGGTTTCATCGCCAAGTTCAGTCCTGACGGCCGGGAGTTGCTCTACTCGACTTATTTCCCCGCCGCGATCAACGCGATCGCCGTAGACGCCGCGGGCAATATGTATGTCACCGGTATCACGAATTCGAGCGCCTTCCCGGTGACCGCCGGCCTTCCCCACGGCGGCGTCAGCACCGGCGTTCCGTACGTTTTTGGCGCCTTCGTCACCAAACTGGCGGCAGCGGGCGACCGGATCGTGTGGTCCACCATCCTGGCGGGGGGCGATAAGAACTGCGGCTGCTGTTCGAGTTGCTTCACCAGCATCCGCAGTGCGCTCGGCGTGGGAATCGCGGTCGATCCCTCCGGCAATGCCTACGTTGCGGGCAACACGGACACCCTCAATCTCCCGAGCACGCCGGGAGCGATGCAGGCGACCGGTCCGGGAGCCTTCGTCGCCAAGATCAATTCGAGCGGGGACTCGCTGGGGTACCTCACATACATCGGTCCGGGGAATCTCGTCATCTCGCCCAATTCGTATCCCGCCAATACGGCCAAAGCCATCACCGTAGATGCGGCCGGGAATGCTTACGTGGTGGGATCCACGTTCGATCCGCAGTTTCCCGCGACACCGGGGGCGTACCAGGCGGTCTACAATGGCCCGAGCCAGGTGGATGTTTCCAGTTTGCCGGATGCTTTCGCCATCAAGCTGAATCCGACGGGTACCGCCGCGGTGTGGGCAACCTATATCGGCGGAAGCGCGGCAGACGCGGCTACGGCGGCGACGCTGGATGCCTCGGGGAACCTGTGGATCTCCGGAACGACTGCCTCCACCGATTTCCCCAACGCCCAGGGATGGTCGAACGGCGGGGAGTTTGTCGTGGAGTTGGGTGCTGCCGGTTCGGCGCTGCCGTATGCCGGGCGCTACCCGAACGGAACCGCCGCGGGTGCTATCGCGTTGGATTCTACGGGCCTCATCCACATCGGCGGGGGCGGCGGGATCCTCTCCGCGATCGCTGCCAGCGCTCATCCGATGACGCGTGTCATGGGGATTGCCAACGCAGCCTTTGGGCCGGTCGGAGGGAAGATTGCCGCGGGCGAAGTGATCTCGCTCTACGGTCCGCATATAGGCCCAAACACCCAGGTGTTCGTCAACGGAGTGGCTGCGCCGATTCTGTACTCATCGGACTCGCAGATCAACGCCGTAACGCCGTTCGGAATCGACGGAATGTCCACCGTGCCGGTGCGGATCGGGAGCGGGCCGGAGTTTATCCCGGTGGTGCTCCGGTCCGATCCGCAGGTGTTTCAATTCGCGGGTGGACAGGCGGCCGCGATCAACCAGGACGGCACCATTAACGGACCGGACAACCCAGCCGACCGCGGTTCGATTCTCGCGATTTGGGCCACGGGAGCCGGCGTGACCATTCCGATTCCGGCGGACGGGTCGATCCCCTCCACCGCCCAAAATACCAATTGCTGCCAGGTGTACAGCGGCCTCACGCGCCTGGAGGTGGTCTACGCGGGAGCTGCGCCGGGCATCATTGCGGGCGTGGTCCAGATCAATTTCCGGCTCCTGCCGGACCAGTCGACCGACTACGTCACGGTAGTAGCCAAGAACCGGGCTTCTCAGCTCGTGCAGGTTTTCGTCAAGCAGCTCACGCCTTGAACGCCTGGTCGAGATCTTCGATGATATCCTCGGGCGCCTCGATCCCTACCGAGAGCCGCACCAGGTTGTCGCGAATCCCCATGCGTTCGCGGTGCTTCGGCGAAACTTCGCGGTGCGAGCTCATCACCGGATAGAGCGCCATGCTTTGCACGTCGCCGAGCGAGGTCGCGCGAACGATCATCTTCAGCGCGTCCATGAAGCGGAAGACCTCCGCCCGGCCGGCGCCTTGGATCTCGAAGCTCACCATGGCCCCGTACAGGTTTTGCGGAAACAGCCGCCGGATGACCGCCGCGTCGGGGTGCGCGGGGTCGCCGGTGAAATGCACCCGCTCGACCGCCGGATGCTGGCTGAGCCAGGAGGCCACGCGGCAGGCGTTCGCGCAGTGACGCTCCATGCGCAGGGGAAACGTCTTGATGCCGCGCATGGTCAGGTAGCTTTCGAACGGCCCGAGGACCGGGCCGGTGGAGCGGCTGAGCGCGCGCAATCCATCGTAGTGCTCGCGGTCGCTGACCACGATTCCACCCAACACGTCGCCGTGGCCGGCAAGATACTTGGTGAGGCTGTGAACGGTGAAATGCGCGCCGAGCTCCAGGGGCCGCACAATCAAGGGCGTGCCGAACGTGTTATCGACGATCAGCGCCGCGCCGGCCTGGCGCGCGATCTGCGCGATGCGGTCGATTTCGCCGACGCGCAGCAGAGGGTTCGAGATGGTCTCGATCAGAATGCATCCCGGCCTGGCTTCGGCCACCGCCGAGCCGAACGCCTCCAGGTCGCAGACATCGGCGAACCGCACCGCCACGCCCATGGGTTCGAAGACGTTCATGAGCAGGCCCACGGTCGCGCCGTAGAGGGCGTTCGCCGCGACGATCGACTTGCGACGGTCGGCCAGCGCGGCCGTGATGGCAATCTGCAGGGCCGACATGCCGGAAGAGGTGGCGAGCGCGCCGTGGCCGCTTTCGAGCGACGTCATGAGTTCTTCGAGCGCGGCGTTCGACGGATTGTCGTAGCGCGCGTAGCAGTAGCCGGGCTCCTCGCGCCCGAAGACGCGGTCGAGCTGCTCCATCGATTCGTAGAAGTAGCTGGTGGCCGTGTGGATCGGTGTCGTCACCGGAATCTGCGGGCCGGCCTTCTTGCGATCGCCCACGTGAATCGCCTTGGTATGGATCTTCAAACTCATTTCCTTTTCCAGCGAACGCCGGATTTCGTGTCTTCCAGAATTATGCCCTGTTCCAGAAGCCGGGTGCGAATCTGGTCGGAGCGGGCGAAGTCTTTCGCCTTTTTGGCGGCCGAGCGCTCCGCGACCAACGATTCCACCTCCGCATCGGATAGCCCGCTGGTCCGCGTGGTGGGCCGGAGCACGTCGAAAACGGAATCGAAGAAACGAAGGAACTCCAGCGCCGCGGCCGCATTGCCGGCGCGGAACGCACGGGAATCCATGGCGCTGTTGGCGTCGCGCAGATATTCGAACATGGCTCCCAGCGCGCCGGCGGTGTTCAAGTCGTCGTTCAAGCTCTCGACGAATGCCGCGGACGCCGCCGCGGTACGCCCGGCCATCGCCTGGTCGAGCCCTTCCTCGAAGCGGTCGGTTTCCAGACGCAGTTGAAAATTGCGCAGGCGCTCGATCGCGGTAGCGGCGGACTTCAGCCCCTCGAAAGTGAAATTGAGCTGCTTGCGATAGGGTACCGAGAGCAGCAGGTAGCGGATGGCCTCGGGCGCGTAGCCGCGGTCGAGGATGTCGCGGAGGGTATAGTAGTTGCCCAGCGACTTGGACATCTTCTGGCCTTCCACCATCAGGAATTCGGCGTGCAGCCAGAAGCGGGCAAACGGCTTGCCGGTGAGCGCCTCCGACTGCGCGATCTCGTTTTCGTGGTGCGGGAAGATCAGGTCCACGCCGCCGGCGTGAATATCGAGCGTTGCGCCGAGGTACTCGATGGCCATGACGGAGCACTCGATATGCCAGCCGGGACGCCCCGGTCCGATGGGGGTCTGCCACGCCGGCTCTCCCTCCTTGGGGGCCTTCCACAGGGCGAAATCGCGCGCGTCCGCTTTCTCGTACTCGTCCACGTCCACCCGCGCGCCGGCGATGTTGCCGCTGAAATCGTTGTGCGAGAGCTTGCCGTATTCCGGGAAGGTCGAGATGCGGTAGTACGTCGATCCGTCGCTGGTATAGGTGTGGCCGGTCTCGGTCAGCCGCTGGATCGCGCTGACCATTTCATCGATGTGTTCCGTCGCGGGGGTCAGGTGCTCGGGCCGTTCCAGGCGCAGGTTGTCGCAGTCCTCCAGGAACTTCTGAGTGTAGATCGCCGTGTATTCCCGCAGTTCCTTCCGCTGGGCCACGGCGTTGCGGATGATCTTGTCGTCCACATCCGTAATGTTCATTACGTGATCGAGTGCGAACCCGCTGGCGCGCAGCCACCGGCGCAGCAGGTCCACGAACGTGAACGAACGAAAATTGCCGATATGGGCGAAATCGTAGACCGTCGGGCCGCAGGTGTACATGCGGACGGTATTGTCGAGCGCCGGATGAAACTCCTCCACCTGCTGGGTCAACGTGTTGTAGAAGCGCAAAGGCATAGATGAGGGGGAAACTTCATCGTACCAAAGTGCCCGATTGCGGTTGCCGGGCGAATGGCGTGTAATAGAATTGCCTAGGGGTTATGCGGGACAGGTTGGACCCGGGGAAATTCGCGGGCGATCACACGGCCAGGCTCCTCGAGCGCCTGGCACAGCAGGTGAACTCCACGCTGCATTCCAGGGATGCCGATTCGGTACACGATCTGCGTGTGGCGATCCGCCGGTTCTCCCAGGTCCTGTCGGTCTTCAAGCCCTCTTTCCCGGCTCGCGTGAGGAAGAAAATTCGCCGCCGGCTGAAGGAGATCATGGGTTTCGCGGGCGATGTGCGGGATCGCGACATCGCCATCGGGCTGCTGGCCCACTCGCGATCGGTGGAAGCGGCCGCGCTGCAGGTGAAGCTCAGCGCTCAGCGGAAAGAGGCCGAAGCCGTGCTCCTGGCGGTACTGCGCCGTTGGGGAGCGAGGAAGTCGCTGTCGAAGTGGCGGGCCGAACTTCTGCCGGTCGAGGCCGCAGCCCCGCAGCCGGAACGTGTGCTGGTCCGGATGGCGGAGAAGTTCATCCGCGCCGGAGACCAGGCGGCCGAGGCGCACTCGTCGGCCGGCGACCTCCACCGCTTTCGCATCATGGCCAAGAAACTGCGCTATTCCGTAGAGTTGTTCCG
The DNA here is from genome assembly GCA_963778675.1 of Bryobacterales bacterium. GTDB lineage: Bacteria > Acidobacteriota > Terriglobia > Bryobacterales > Bryobacteraceae > CAWCDJ01. The sequence goes on along the minus strand of CAVZVI010000007.1, from coordinate 366,080 downwards.
GACCGTTTACGGAGCGGCGGCGGACGAATGGCTGGGCCGGATGAAGCACCTGCAGACGGTGCTCGGGGACATGAACGATTACCGGGCGACGCGGAACCTGATCGCCGGCCTGGGCGCCAACAGTTCCCTGGCAACCTCGCTGAAGCGCAAAGAGGAAAAGAAGGCCGCCGAGTTTCGCGACCTTTGGAAGAAAGAGTATTCTCTTACGGCGCGGGAGTGGGCGCGTTCGCTCGAAAGGATCCCCAGGAAGCCGGTAGGCCGGGCCGGGGCGCCTCGCAAGCCTTTGACCCTGGCGGCGCATTAGGGGCAGGGGAGCCGGGTAGCCGCGCCTCAGCTCCCTAATTGTGCTTGCGGTAGATGTTGCCCCGCCAGTCCATTACGGCCTTGCCCTCGAAGGCCTGCCTGGCTGCGCCGGGGCCAAACACGTCGACAACGGCGGTGGGCGTCTGGACCAGGCAACTGCCATCGGCAAGGGCGGCGAAGACTTCAATTTCCGAAGGCGAGTCCCATCGCCAGGTTTCTTTTCCGGTCTCAACGTCGAACTGAACCAGCGTGCCGCCGCGTGTGGCAAATCCGCGATTGTTTTCGCCGAGCACCATCCCGTCGTGGCGCCGGCCCTTATACCGGGGTAGGAGAAACCGGTAGAGCACGGTGCCTTCCGGGTCGAGGCGGTAGACGAACTCATCTGCCGGACGAGGCATACCAAAGACCAGACCGGCTTGTGATTTGCGGAGAGAAAGCAGCACGCCGCCGAGCCCATCCGGGATCAGCGCTCCGGTGGGGGAGGCCGCCATCGCCGGTTCGGAAAGCGGATGGATACCTTTGGTCTGCTCGACGACCGTGCTGCGAAGGGTTCCGTCGGGGTGGATCTGCCAGAGCACGGCCTTCTCATCGCGTGAGAAGCTGACCTTTTCCGGTTCGACCGGGGAGCCGGGCGTACAGGCAGGAACCGCCAGGGTCCACTCGTTTTGGGCGAACGCCAGATACGCGAAACCATCGACGTTCACAAAGAGGGTGCTGGTGGAAATGGGCAGAGAGGCTACAGAGGAAGATCCGCAAGAGAACTTGCCCGCCGCCTGGCGCAGGTTGGTGAACCGTTGGTGCGACTCGGGGATGGGGAGTTCGAACTTCTGTTCTCCAGTCACTTCATCGAGAGCGGTCAGTGTGGCGAGGTTGCCATCCGGAGACTGGCTGAGCACGTGCACGAGATGCTGGAGGTTGTACGCATGTGCCTTTCGGACGCCGGAGAGGGTCCGCTTCCAGCGGAGGGCGCCATCATTGCCGACGGTGTACAGAGTGTAAGAGTCGCCGCGGTTGGCGCTGATCAATGCCCCGCCAAGCCAATCGCCGCAGACCAGGTCCACGTTGCGAGTCTTTTCCGGAAGAAGCCAGGACCAGACCTGGATGCCGTTTTCGTCGACTGCCCGGAGATAGGTGCTGCCGCCTGGGGTTTGTTCCAGAGAGAACATGTTCGCATCGCCGAACCCGGGTACCGCTGCGATATCGCCGATCTCACGGCCGATCGGATGATTTCCCCAAGCCGTGGTCCCAGGGGGCAGCGGCTGATCCTCAGGCCAGATCTTGATTTCGCGGTAGCGCCGCTCGCCGTGCAAGGTAGCGCTCACTCTCACGGTGCCCGCAGCTTTCGGGTGCAACACCGCGCGGCTGCCTTCTTCACGGATGTCTGCCAGGGTCGAGTTATCGACGGCCCAGTCCGCACCGTCGAGCTCGTGCGCGGAATCATCGAGCACCTGCAAGACGCGATCGGTTCCGGCCTGGACGTTGATGTTTTGCGGCGAGATGCGCCAACCGGAGTCCTCCTGGCCGGCAACCCGGTGAGTAAAGATCACAATGAAGAACAGAAGCAGAGCGGAACCTATCACGAGATTTCGCAGACGCGGAGAGAAGATGCTCCTGCGCGACCGGTCGGGCCGTGTTTCCGGTGACAAGGGGACCTCCATTTCAGACATTAGACACCGAAAATAGTGAAGTCCACGCTACCTTTAGTTATTCATTCCGCAGGGTTAGAGAAGCCGGTCGGAATTCGCGGTAAAGTGACCGTCATGGCCGAGCACAATAAGGCGACCATTGTGAGCATGGCGGTGATCGCCTCTGCCTTGGCAACACTACTGCACGAAGGCGTAGGCCATGGGGTAACGGCGTGGCTGCGGGGAGATATTCCGACGGAACTCACCAGCAATCACCTTTCTTCGTTGCGGCCCGATCATTGGGTCGAGGCCGGGGGAACACTCGTCAACCTCGCCGTCGGAATGTGCTCTCTGCTTGCGGCGCGCCGCGCGGGAAATCGCCCGAACCTTCGCTACTTCCTGTGGATTCTGGCGGCACTGAACCTGCTGCCGGGTGCCGGTTACTTCCTGTTTTCCGGAATCTTCGGATTCGGCGACTGGAACGAGGTGATCCGCGGCATGCCGCATCAAGCCGTTCTGCGAATCGCCATGACGGTCTTTGGGGCGGGGCTGTATGCCGGCGTGGTCCGGCTGCTTGCGGTCTCCGTGCGGCCGTTTGTGGCGAACCGCCGGATGTATAACACTGTCGGGAGACTGCCGTATTACGCGGCCTGCCTTTTCAGTTGTGCAGCGGGTCTATTCGACCCGCTCGGGATCAGGCTGTTCCTGGTTTCGACCGTTCCCGCGGCGTTCGGCGGGTCGTCGGGTCTGATGTGGGCGGACAGCCTGCTGCCGCGAGGGCCGGCGGAACGGAAACTCCTGGTGCAACGGGCGCCGGCATGGTGGATCGCGGCCATCGTGTTGGGAGCCTGCTACATCGTGGTACTCGGGCGAGGCATACAGTTTTCCCACTAGTGTTCCTCGGGCCGATCGCACAGCGCATACCGAATTGTTGCCCCCTACTGGCCCTTGAGTATCTCGATGTTTCCGTTTTGATCCATCAGGCGGAGATCGCAGCCTCCGCCGCCGATCTTGCCGGTCAGCGAGTCGTTTCCGACCTCTCCGCTCACCGCGACTTCGAAGTCGGAGCGGATTCGCCCGAAAGAGGTCTGCGCGTTCAGGTTGTATCCCACTCCCTGAGGGATGGTCACGCGGATCGGCGCGAACGTGGTGTGCAGCGCGATTGGCTGGCACTTCCGGCCGGAATGGACTTCGAGCGTGATCGACCCGTTGCCGTTCTCGACGGTCACCGGTCCGTCGGCGTCGGTTATGGTGATGCCGCCGAAGGAAGTCTTGGCGAAAACTTCCCCGGTCACCGCGGCGAGCCGCACGGAGCTGTTTCCGGCCGTGACGCGCGCACCGCCTTTCACGTCGCGCAGATCGACGCCCCCAAAGGTCGTCTCCACGGTTGCCGACCCGCCCACCGTATCGCCCACCACGTTGGCGTTTTGCGAGCGGACGGTCAGGTTCCTGCCAATCCGCGAGAAGCGCACGGCGGCGAATGAATTGTGCAGGTCGGCCGCGCCGGCAATCCCGGTCGCCTGAATCTCGCCGTTCTGGTTCTGGACGAACAGATCATTTTTGGCGCCGGTCACGACGACCTTGCCGAACGAGTTGGCGATATTCGTCACTCCGCCCACGTTGCTGGCAGTAATGGAGCCATTGTTGCAATGGATCGTCAGGCCCTTGCCCAGGTTCCGCACGTCCACGCCGCCGAATCGATTCGTGATATCGGCCGCCCCGGTTACGTCGTTGGCAGTCACGGCGCCATTGCCGCCGCGCACCAGCAGGTCGCCGTCGTTCCCGCGGATCTCCACGCTGCCGAAGGCGTTCTCCACCTCCAGGCGCCCGCGTCCGCCGCTCACGCTGACGCGGCCGTTTCCGTTGTTGATCGAAGTGCCGGCGTGCGCATCGGCAACGGTCACGCCACCGAAACGGTTCCGGATGTTGAGAGGTGCGCTATCCGGCAGGGTAATGTCATAATCCACGCCGAACGAAACATTGTGCCAGTTGCTCGGATAGGTCGTGCGGACCGACACGCCGGAGGCCGCTTCGTCCACCGAAATCTGGATGCTGTCAGCGACCCGTTTGGCTTCTTCCGCGCTGCCGGCCGAGGTGCGGACTACCGCGTGGATCGATGCCTGGCTGCCTGCCTGCGTACGGATGTCGATATTGCCCAGCCGGTGGTCGATCCGGAAGGTCTTTCCGGGCGCGAGTGCGACTATCTTCTGGAAGTCGCGCCGGTACTCTTCACGCGCGAACGCCGTCAGCGCGCAGGAGAAAATCAGGACGAGATTAATTACGCTTCGCATTTTGCAACCATTCCTGTAACGTGTTCTGCTTTTCGCGATAGAGCGAAGCAAGCTGGTTCTGCAGGTAAACGTTGTAGCGGTTGGCCTCGATATTGGCCTTGAGATCCGCAATCGCCGAGTCGAGCACCGTCAACTTTTCGCGGTACGCGGCTGCCAGCGGTGTGGGCGACTGCTCCAGGCTGGCCCCCGCCACTTTCGAAAGCCGGTCGATCGACTGGGCGTAGGCGGCTTCCGCCTGTTGCACCTGGCGCAAAGTCTCTTCCGTGAGGAAGTCGCGGCCTTGGGGCCGGCGAGCAGGTTTCCAGGGCTGTACCAGGACGGCCGCCAGAACGATGATGGCCGCCGCGGCCGCTGCCCACCTCCAGATCGGAATAACCTTGCGGGTCCGCCCGGCGGCCGCCATTTCCGCCTCGATTCGCGTCCATAGCCCCGGGCTTTCCCAATCCTCGTGAAGCTGTGGAGCGACTCGGGAAATCTCCGACCACAGGTACAGCTCCTGCCGGCACCGTTCGCAGGTTTCGGCGTGCGCCCGGGCGTCGGGCATCAACTCGGGAGATCGCAGCGCGCGTTCCAGGTCATTGCATTGAAAAATCATCGCCGTGTCTCCGTCAGCAAACGCTTCAGCTCCTTCTTGGCCTCGAAGAGCCAGGCCTTGGAGGTTCCTTCCGGAATGTCCAAAATCGACGCAATCTCCGAATGCCGCATGCCTTCCACCTCGAACAGCAGGAAGACCATGCGATGCCGCGGATTGATCCGCCGCATGGCGTCGTCGAGCGCCACCTTCAGCCCTAACTGGGTGGACGGCGCCGCGCGGTCACCGCCGGGCGGACCGGCCTCCCGCTGCCGTTTCCGGGCGAGGTCATAACACACGTTGATCACGATCCGGCACAGCCAGGTCCCGATGCTCGACTGCCCCTGGAACCCGCCGATCGCCCGGTACAGCTTGAGGAACGTCTCCTGCACCGCGTCCTCGGCGTCCTGCCGGTTGCCCACGATATGGAAGGCGACCGACTTCAGCCGCGGCCCGTGCGCCTGGTACAGTTGCTCGAACGCACGGATATCCTGCCGCCTGCACGCGGCCAGAAGTTCGGCCTCGGAGCCGTATTCCACGGATGCCATGCGTCCGGCTAGAGCCAATTGGCTTGCTCCCACCATTTTCACTATTTCGTCGTTTGGACGAAGCGGTGGGGCCGAAGGTTGGAAAAAAGAGGGCTGCCTAGCCCGCTTGCAGGATGCGGCGGACGATGCCGGTGTTCTCCCTGACTTCATCGCTGAAGCGAGGGAACATGCCGACGATCACGGCATCACCGGGCTTGATGTGGTCGAAGGCGAACTGGAAGGAGCGCTCCACCACCGCCGGGCTGTTGATGGTGCGGCCGGCGCCGAAGACCTTGAATGCCAGGCAGGGTTTGCGCGTCTGGCGGATCATCCTGCACATTCGTTCGGGGTCGTTCTCCATGAAGGTTTCGCCGAGAGGCGCCTCTCGGAACTCGGCGCGGGCCTCCTCGCGGGTGCGGGACACCCGGTAAAGACACGTCTGGTAGTAGTCGATATCCCAGCCTTCGCTCTCGACGATATCGATCACGGCGGGGTTGTGGGTGGAGAGCCCGACCATCACGCCGGTGTCGCGCACCCGCTTCAGATAGTCGCGGACGGCTTCCTTCCGGCCGTCGTGGAATGCCTCGTCGGTGCGGTTGCCGTGGTGGCCGATGCCCAGCGGGCCGAGTTTGGCCACCTCCGGCAGCAGCTTCGGATTCTTCATAAGCTCGAAATCCGCCAGCAGGACGAGCTGCATTTTGCCGCCCTCCTCGCGGTAGCGGCGGAAATCGGCCATGGGCTGGTCGTTATAGTGAAGCTGCCAGGTGTTGATGCCGCTGCGCTCGCAGGCGTGCAGCACCTCCATCTTCCGGTCTTGGGTGTACCACTCCCGCATGCACTGATCCAGGATGCGGTTGAAGTGGGAGTATCCATAGAGCGGGTTCGACCCTACGATCAGGCGGGTGATCTGGTGCTTGCCGAACTTGACCTTGGGGAGTGTGGCACTCTCCGTTTGTCCGGCCGCCGCCGCGACGGCACCGAGTCCGGCCGCGCCCTTCAAAAATACTCGGCGCGACTCCCGGGGACGATCGGATTCCATATCCTGATTGTGCACCCGGGCAGCACCGAGTTCAAGTAGTTCAAGACCGGAAATACTGATCCTGCGCGTGCGCTTGCTTTTTCGCGCCGGTTCAGGCATCCTGGTAGGTTTTCCTCAACTATCGAATGCTGGAACGAGTGTTGTACCACGACCATTGCTTCGACGGGGCGGCTTCTGCTGCCTTCTTCAGCCGCTTTATCGCGGGGGCGATCCACCCGGATGCGGAATTCCGTTACACCGGAATGGCTCACAAGGCTTCGCAGTTGTTCGACGACGCCCTGTTCGACGGCGACGAAAATGCCATCGTGGATTTTAAATATTCGAGCAATCCGAAGCTCACCTGGTGGTTCGACCACCATCAGAGCGCCTTCCTCACCCCTGAGGACGCCGAGCATTTCCGGCACGAAAGCAGCGGGCGTAAACTCTACGACCCGAGCTATAAGTCGTGCACTTCCTTCATCGCGGCAGTGGCATGCGAGCGCTTCGGCTTCCGTGCGCCGGACCTGGACGACCTGGTCCACTGGTCCATCATCATCGACGGCGCGCAGTATCCGGATGCCAAGACCGCGGTGGAACTCGGCGCTCCGGCCATGAAACTGACCCTGGTGATCGAGGCCGCCAAAGGCTCCGGCATCGTGCAAAAGATCATCGGTTGGATGCAGCATCGAAAGCTGGCCGATATCGTGGCGGAGCCGGAAATCGAGGCGCTCTACGAGCCGCTCTACCGGCGCCACCTCGAAAACAAGGAGATCATCCGCCGCCAGGCACGCGAAGACAACGGCGTGGTGTTCTTCGACCTGGCGGACTATGACGTGGAAGGCTATAACAAATTCATTCCCTATTACCTGTTTCCGGCCGCCACTTACACGGTTTCCGTGAGCCCTTCCAGTTTTCGCACCAAGATCTCGGTCGGGTCGAATCCGTGGGCTTCCCGCGAGCCCACGCACAACCTGGCCACGATCTGCGAACGCTACGGCGGCGGCGGACACGCCCGCGTGGGGGCGATCAGCTTGCCGCCCGGCGAACTGGGCCGCGCCCGCGAAATTGCTGCCGAAATCGTGGCAGAGTTGAAGCGCTGAGAACCGTCAGGATGGTTGTCCGGCCAGTTCGCGGACGACCGCCAGAAGGTCGTCCTTGAGGACCGGCTTGCGGAGGAGCGAGTTCGCTCCGAAGGTCCCGGCGGCTTTGAGAAAGTCGCCGTCAAACGCGCCCGACATGGCCACTACCGGGAGCCGCGGATAGTCCTGCCGCAGCATCCGCACGGTCTCGAGGCCTTCCTGTTCGGGCATGACCAGGTCCGTGATGACGAGATGTACCGGGCCCTGGCGCACCAGTCGCATTCCGGCCTTTCCGTCCCGCGCCGCCCGGACGCGGTAGCCCGCCTTGCTGAGGGTCTTGGTGAGCACCGCCCGCACGGAGTCATCGTCGTCGATCACCAGCACCGTCTTGCGGGCGGCGCAATCCGCCAGTCGCGCCCGCACTTTGTTCAGGAGTTCATCCGGAGTAAACGGTTTGGCGAGATAGTTCTCCAGGGACCCCGCGATTTCAGATGCGACCTTGTCGGGTGCATACCCGGTGGTGAGCAGCACCTGGAGTCCGGGCATGGACTCGCACAATCGGGCGGCCAATTCCGGTCCCGACATTCCGGGCATCACCACATCGGTGAGCAGCAGATCGATGGCACTCCCCTCACGGCGGCAGATCGCCAGCGCTTCGGCGCCGCTGGCCGCTTCGATCACAAGGTAGCCATGGCGCCTCAACACCCCGCAAGCCAGTCCGCGGACATTGTCCTGATCCTCTACGACCAGGACGGTCGCCCCCACGCCCTGGTCGGACCGGCTGCCCTGAACAGGCTCCGGAGCCGGGCTGGAAACACGATCCGTCTGTGGCAGGTAAACGCGGAAAGTGGAGCCTTCCCCCGGCCGGCTGGATACCTGGATGGACCCGTGACTCTGCTGCACGATGCCGTAAACGGTAGCCAGGCCGAGGCCGGTACCGTTCGGCTTGGTGGTGTAGAAAGGCTCGAAGATCCGCTGCAAAGTCTCCGGGCTCATGCCGGTGCCCGTATCGCTCACGGCCAGCACGGAATACGGGCCGGGGCTGGCGTGAGCCTCGGCGGCCGCAGCTCCCTCCAACCAGGTGTTGGAAGTCTCGATGACGATGTTCCCGCCGGAGGGCATTGCGTCGCGGGCGTTTACCGTCAGATTCATGAGCACCTGCTGAAGCAGACCCCGGTCGGCCAGAACGAGGCCGATGGCGGGGTCGAGCCGCATCGAGACGTTCACATCTTCGCCGATCAGCCTGCGGAGCATGCCGGCTTCCTGTTCCACCAGGCGGTTCAAATTGAGCGGTACCGGTTCGGACACCTGCTTCCGGCTGAAAGCCAGCAACTGCCGCGTCAATGCCGCCGCCCGCTCTCCGGCTGCCCGGATCTCCTCGATACTCGCGCGCGTCTCCGGCGGCAGCCCCGGCATGTCAAGCTCCATTTGGGAATAGCCGTTGATGACGGTCAGCATGTTGTTGAAGTCATGCGCCACCCCGCCGGCCAGCCGCCCGACGCTCTCCATCTTCTGCGAATGCCGTAACTGTTCTTCCAGCCGGTGGCGTTCGGTGATGTCGCGGTAGAAGGCCATGGCCGCCGGCCGGCCGTCATGCTCGAACGGAACGGCCAGCACTTCCGTCTGGAAAATCGTCCCGTCCCGGCGCATCATGCGCCGCTCCTGGGCCGGGGCGGCTTCGCCTGCTTCGACCTGGCGGATCCGCTGCAAGGCCGAATCCCGTTCCTCGGGGTGAACGTCCTCAATTGCAGGTTTGCCGATCATTTCCCCGGCATGATCTGCGCCCAGCATCCGGACGGCCGCCGGGTTCAAGTACCGGTATGCCAGTCCGGAGATCACCACAATTCCTTCGGGGGCGTTCTCCACCACACTGCGGAAGCGCTTCTCGCTTTCCTGAAGGTCCACTTTGGCCTGGTATTGGGCATGGTCGAACTGACGCTCCTGCCGGCGCAGCAGAACGAACACTCCGCCGCCCGCCGCCACGACGAGAGAAAATGCCAAAAAACCCAATGCCATCGACCTCCACCGAAGCGGGGAGAGCACCTCATCGGATTTCATTTGGGCCACCAGCCGCCAGGAGGTCCCGGGCACCGGGCGAGTGGCCGCGAACACCGGAATTCCGTCGATGCTGAGTCCCTGCAACACGCCCTCGTGACCTTCCAGCGCCTTTACGGAAGGAACGTCCGTGCGGCTCATCGGCACGGTCAGCCGCATGGCCGAACCGGGCCGCAGGCGCAATTCGTTCAGTATCAGAGCCTGGTCTCCCTCCCGCCGTACCAGCAGCACTTCGCCGCTCGACGTCGGAACGGGCCAGCGGTTGAGTACCGGGTCGAGATAGTCGGCCGGGTCGATGGCGATGAGCAGCGCTCCAAAAGGCGGCGCTTCCGCTGTCATCCGCAAGGGTATATTCAGCCCCAGGTGGGTACCCACCCCGGGCTCGTTGTGCAGATCGCGCAGCTCGATGTCTCCCGCGGCGATCACTTCCAGGGCCACGCTACGGAGATGCCCCTCGTCACCGTAAGTGCGGCCCGCGAAGGCGATTACGGTTCCTTCGCGGTTCGTCAGGATCGCGTTTGCAAACTGCAACTCGCGGCAGCTGGCCACCAGCCAGTCCTTTACCTCGGCGGCCTCGGCGCGGGTTCCGCGGCCGTCTGCCAGCCGTTCGATGACCGAGAGAGTCATTCGGTTCGCCAGCAGTGAGCGGGCCTCTCCCATGCGCTGCGCCAGCCATTCGGAGACCTGCTTCACCTTGGAATCGGCGATGGTCATCAATTGATTCTGGACCTGCCGCTGGACAGCCTCCCGCTGGCCCGCGTCGTATCGCCAGGTGATTGCCACAATGGAGCAGGCCAGGACCAGAAACAAGGCGACCAGTTGGTAAGGCGTGCGGCGGGCGGGCGGCTGCGTCATCACTCCTCCGGGCGGGCTGCGGTACCACTGATATATTCAGGCCCTGTTGTATTTTACTATAGCGGGGACCGGTAATCGTCCTTTCTTTGCCGCATATTCCTTTACGGTGCCCCTTCTATTTCCAAGGCCGACGCCGCCTGGACACCCAGGGCGGCTTCCGGCAGAATTCCCAGCCGCACATAGATAGGACGCACCACGGTACGGATTTCCCGCAGTTGGGATGCGAACCACGCTGCCCCGGCCAGGCACAGCGCGCCGGCGATCACGAGGGTCGGGGGCGCGCCGATGCGCGCCGTCAGCGCCCCGGCCCAAAGACTCCCGAAGGGCGCCATTCCCTGGAAGGCCATCGCGTAATACGCCATCACGCGCCCGCGCTTGTCGTCATCCACGATGGTCTGCAGGATGGTGTTGGTGGAGGCCATCTGCTGCATCATGCCGAAGCCGGCGAACGGCAGCAGCACAAGCGAAAGCCAGAGCGAGCGCGAGAGAGCGAAGCCGATCAGCGCCGCGCCCAACATGGCCGCCGCCAGGACAATGCGCCGGCCCAGGCCCAGCACCGACTTGCGCATCGCCAGCAGGAAAGCGCCTGCCAGCGCTCCCACTCCCGAGGCGGACATCAGGAAGCCCAGGGTGTTCGGCCCGCCGTGCAGGATCCTGGAAGCGAATACGGGCATCAGCACCGCGTAGGGCATCCCCAGAAGGCTGACCAGGCCGAGCATCAACAACAGCGAACGGATGGGCCTCGAGGTCCGCACGTAATGCCACCCTTCGGCGAATTCCTGCCAGGCGCGGCGCCCCGGCGGGCGGGAGGGCTGCTCAGCGACGCGCATTGCGATCAGCGATGCGATCACCGCCAGGTAGCTCAGCCCGTCGGCCAGGAAGCACCAGCCTTCTCCCACCGCTGCAATGACGATACCGGCGATGGCCGGCCCCGCCAGGCGCGCCGCATTCACCATGGAGGAATTGAGCGCAATGGCGTTCCCCAATTCCTCGCGGCGTTCCACCATCTGCACCACAAACGCCTGTCGAGCCGGCATGTCGAAAGCGTTGATCATTCCCTGCAACAGCGCCAGCGCCACGATGTGCCAGACGCGGATGGTGCCGGTGAGCGCCAGGGCCGCGAGCGCCAGCGACTGCGCCATGGAGAGCGCCTGCGTCACGATCAGCACGCGGTGGCGGTTCCAGCGGTCCACCCAGACGCCCGCCGGGGGCGCCAGGAAAAACGCCGGAATCTGCCCGCAGAAGCTCACCACGCCCAGCAGCAAGGCCGAGCCGGTGAGCCGGTACACCAGCCAGGCCGTGGCAACCCGCGTCATCCAGGTGCCGATCAGGGATATGCTTTGTCCGGTGAAGAACAACCGGTAGTTCCGCGAACGCAGTGCGCGCAGCGGGAACTCGAAGTCCATGCCTCCATTTTCCCATCCGGCGGGCGGCAGGCCGGAAGCATGGCCAGACTACTCCGCCCGCAACGCCGTGGCCGGATCGATTCCGGTCGCCTTTCGAGCAGGAATGTAGCTGGCGGTAAGCGCAGCGGCTGCCAGCAGCATCGATACCGCGACGTAGGTTACCGGGTCGAGGGGCGTAACGCCGTAGAGCAGCGCCGACATCAGCCGCGTCAACGCAACCGCCGCGCCCAAGCCGCATAGCACGCCGATGGCGGTCAGCGCCAGCGCGTGCCCCACGAACATCTGGCGCACCGACTCCTGCCGGGCGCCCAGGGCCATGCGGATTCCGATCTCGCGGGTGCGCTGCGACACCGAGTAGGAGACCACGCCGTAAATTCCCACCAGTCCGAGCAGCAGCGCCATCCCTGCTGCGATGGTGAGCATCACCAGGGTGAAAGAGGTGCGCGCCATGGAGCGTTCGTACACTTCCTCGACCGTCCGCACCCGCGTGATGGTGAGGTTCGGGTTCAGCGACCAGACCGCGCGCTCCGCTTCCTGCACGAAGGCGCTGGTGCGGCTGCGCGTGCTGCGGATCAGAAATGCGGGAAAGCGCTGTACGTTCTGGGCGTCTCCCCAGAAATTCGTGATCAGCAGGGGCCAATAGACGATGCAGGGCGCCTTCCGGCTGACGCCGTCGTCGCGCTCGTCACCTGCCACGCCGACGACCTCCCGCCAGGTTCCCTTGGGGCTCTCGCGGACCCGTTTCCCCAGCGCCGCCGCCGGATTGCCCCATAGCTCGCGCGCCAGGTTCTCCGACACCAGCACAACGGGACGGTGCTCGTAGATGTCCGTCCAGGTGAGGTCCCGCCCGGCCACCAGCGGATTGCCCATCGCAGCAAAGGTCCCCGGGCCGATGAATTTGAAGCGGCGGATGGGCGGCAGTTGACCCTCCGCATAGGTGCGGTCCGCCGCAAAAACCGGGTCGTTGTCGCTCGTGCCCTCCATGGTGACGGAGTTGGAAACTGCTGCTCCGGTGACCCCCGGCAAGGCCTGGAGCTTCTCCACGATCTGATTGGTAAGCCGCACCACCTGCTGGGGGTCCGGCACCTGCGCTCCCGGTATGGAAACGTGGAAGGAAAGAACGTCTTCCGGTTTCGTGAACCCGGGCTGTACCCGCTTGAGAGCCTGGAGCGTGCGGATCATGAGTCCCGAGCTGATGAGCAGGACCAGCGCGAGAGCAACCTGCACCACCACCAGCACGTTGCGCGCGTGGTGTCTCTCTCGCCCTTCGCTCAAAGTCCGGCCGCCCTGACGCAGTGCGCCCGCCACCCGCGGCCCGGCGTATTTGAGCACCGGAATGGCCCCGAACAGCAGGCCGGCCGCCAGCGAAATTCCCAGCGTGAACAGCAGGACCTGGAAGTCGATTCCGATCTCATCCAGCCTGGGAAGATTGCGCGGCCCGGCGGCCGCCAGCAGGCGCAAAGCCACTTCGGCCATCCCCAGGCCGAAGGCTCCGCCGATCACCCCGAGCGCTACGCTTTCGAGCAGCAGCTCGCGCGCCACCTGCCAGCGGCTGGCGCCCAGGGCCGTCCGGATGGCGAGCTCGTGCTGCCGCCCTTCGGCCCTCACCAGCAGGAGGTTCGCGACATTGGCGCAGGCGATGAACAGCACGATTCCCACCGTGCCCATCAGCACCCACAGGAGTTTGCCGATATCGCCCACCACGTCGACCTTGAGCGGCCGCACCAGCGGCCCCATGCGGGCGTCCTGCAGCATCTTGACGGTCAGCCCGGGGGCAGGGGGGAACTTGACGCTCAACATCGGGATCATGCGCGCCACGTCCGCATTGGCTTGTGCCAGGGTGACGCCCGGCTTCAGGCGGGCGACTGCCTGGTAGCTGAAATTGCCGACGAACACTTTGCCGCGGTCGAACCGGAAAGGCAGGATCACGGCCGGCTGAAAATTCATAAACCGGAATGTGCGCGGCATCACGCCGATCACTTCTCGAGCCTTGCCGTCGAGCAGAATCCGCCGCCCGATCGCGCCGGGGTCGCCGCCGAATCGCCGCTGCCAGTAGCCGTAGGCCAGCATGACGGTCTCCGGGCTATCCGGCGAATCGTCCTTGCGGGTAAACCAGCGGCCCAGGACGGGCTGCACTCCCAGAAGGGGCAGCGTGCCGTCGGTCACCATCAGGCAGTCGATCTCTTCCGGCTCCGCGATGCCGGTGGCGCTCACGCTGTCGCGGCGCCACAGGCCGATATCCTGGAAGGTCCTGGATTCTTCACGATAGGTGAAGTAGGTGGCGGGAGACGCATTCAACTCCCCGATCCCGATACCCGGCGCGGTCTGCCAGACCCCGACCAGCCGCGAGGATGCGGGGAACGGCAGGGGCTTCAGCAGTACCCCGTCCAACACGCTGAAAATAGCGGTATTCGCGCCGATCCCGATGGCCAGCGTCAGAATCGTGAGGAACGCAAACATCGGTGAGCGTAGGAGCCGTCGCGCGATGTGCCTGGGGTGCTGGAGCAGAGTTCCCATATGGGACAATACGCTCCGGCCGCCCACAAGTTCGCAAGAATTGCGAGCCTTATTGTGCCAGGCGGAGAATGGCCGCGGCGATGGTGCTGAAGGCGGTGCTCAAGGTTCCGGAATCGCTGGCTTGCACGTAGAGACCGGTGGGCTGGCCGGCATCGTAGCCGGAAGCGCTCTTGTCATTGGCGATCCGGCGCAGCAGGCCGTCATCGGTTCCGCCGTTGCCGGTGTAGCCAATGGTATAGATGGCGATTGCCATGTTTTGGGTGTCACCCGGACGATTCGGCATATTCGAATCCGTCCGGGCTGCGTAGGCCGCGCTGTCGGCGGCATTCCAGATGGCCAGGCCCCAGTGATAGTTGTTCGATTTCTGGGAAGGATTCAGATTGGTTCCTGTGTAAATGGAACTGACCGAGCCCCCGACGACGTGGGAGTATTTGTAATTGGAGGTTCGCAGATCGTTTCCCCACATGTCATAGTGCGGGATGGCGGAGAGACTGCTGTAGCTGAAACTGCCGCCGCTGTTGGTGAAGTTGCTGCCGCAGTTGTTAAACGGCGTCGAAGGATTGGGTGCGGCCGCATCGGACCCTCCATTCTTCATCCACCAGTTGGCGGTGTGGCTGGATGACGGATCCGTGCTCGCCATCAGGTACAAGCCGTAACCGGACGACCCGCTAAATGCCGGGCCTGGAATCGCCAGCCAGCCATACATCTTTTGCGTCGTGTTGTTCGTGCGGATGTCTCTATAGCTGCAACTGCTGCTGGTAACCACGTTGTCCGCGTTGTTGTTGGCCGGGTTGTTCAGGAACATCGATACAGCCGACGGCACTCCGTCGGTGAACAGCACGATGGAATTCAGCTTGTCGTCCACGCCCTTGGCCAACAGGTCTTTCATGTGTGCCTTTTGCAGCTCGATATAAGCGACCGAGAGCGCATCGCCGATTCCCGTACCGCTGTTGGCGGTAATGGCCTGGATCTGGTGAACCATGTCCGTGCTGGAGCCGTCCATGAAGGCGGTATCCGGACCGCCCGTGGATGCCGACGTGGTCGTCGAATCCCACGGCCGCACCGTTGGGTAGCCGACCACCGCGCTGCCGTCGAAAACGACCAGCCCCACCTCGTCCACTCCGGGCGTGAAATCCTGCGTGAAGCTTTGCGAATAGTTGATCACATCCTGAATGACCGTGCTGCCGGCATGGTCCGTGGTGTTCATGGAGCCGGAGCGGTCGATGACCAGCACCACCCGCGAATCACGGCGTGTGGCCATCGCGTTCGCTGCGACCCTGGCCGTGGGAAAACCGAAGATCCGCGCGAACAACAGCGGGACATCGGCGGTGGCGGTGACGTGTATGGACTTGGTAGTTCCCATGGAGACCGAGATGGACGGCGTCAGGTTGAAGGCCCCCCAGAACCCCATCGTTCCGTTTGCGGGGAAATTGGCTGTCAGGAACTCGCCCGCGATTTCGTTTGGTGAAGCCAGCGTGCCGAGCAGGCGTCCGGCTCCCAGCGCCGCGCCGTCTACCGCCGCCGAAAGCTTGGCCTGCACGATGTAAAGCATCGTGGCATCGATTCCCAGGCCCGCCAGCGGGATGAGCATCGTCGGCAGCATCAGGGTAAAGAGCACCAGAGTCGACCCCCGCCGCCCGGCTTTCGAACGAAATGGTAGTTGCATGGTTGGCTGTTCCTCCGTCGTGCCTCAGAACATGTTGTAGGAGTACATGATCGAATTGGGTGAGTACGGCGCCATCGTCATTCCGGTGGTCGCGGCCTCCGCAATGTAGATAACCTGGCGCGATGGCAAGCCCGATACCGTGCCATTCACATTGGCATATGGGTTGATTCCCGTGAATGTCGCTACGTCGCCGGGATTCGTCGCCTGGTAACTCAACGCGATATTGCCCGACGAGTCTATGATCACCGGGCTCGGTCCGGTCGTGATGGGACTTCCGAAGTTACTGGTCCGCATGCTCGTCTTGCCGATTGATATCCTTTGCGTGAACACCCACTTCGTGTAGTTGGTGCAGCCCAGGGGATTGCCGCCCGAATCGACTTTCCCGGCTGCGGCGCAAGTGGCCTTGTCGACATAGGTAACCTGCGACAGGACTACCAGCGCCTTGCTGGTCGTGGACGATGTCGTTAGTCCCAAATCCGCCCCGATCGTTGTCAGGATGGTCTGGTTGCCCGGCAGCGAGAAATCCATGCCCCGCGCGTACATGTGGCCGGCATCGCGCGCCAGTTGCACCGTCTGGAGAGAGCGGATCATGTTCAGCCCGATCGACATCGTTCCGAGCAGCAGCGGCACCAGCACCAGCGCAATCAGCGAAAACTCCAGAATGGCGACGCCTCGCGATTTCTGTTTCTTCATGGCTGCTCTCCTAAGGGGCCGCGCCGATCGGCGGCACATCCCGCGACGGTTCGATCAGGTCGGCCGAAACCGCGGCGATGGGCGTTCCGGATGCGTCCATCGGCTTGTTCAGGCCGAAGAGGCGCGGCACCAGCGCCGGCAGCACGAACCCCTCAACCGACACCTGCATGATATAGAGAGGCGTATTTCCCCAGGTCTGGTTCGACACGTCAACCGCCGCGGCCGTGGAGCCTTCCGCCGGAGGTTGAAAATAGTGGACCTTGATTTTCGAATAACCGGTGCTGCCGCGGAGGATACCGATCGAATTCGTCTGTACGATGCTCTTCACCATGGAAGTCAGGTCGGAGCCCGCCAGCGTCGCCTGGCTCCCGGTGATCGTGATGCCCGAACGGACTCCCGCCCGCACGGCGTATTCCAGCGTGGCCTTGACAAAGACCGCCCAGGCGACATCGATCAGCAGGATGATCATTGCCATCATGGGAAGAAAGACAAATGTAAACTCCAGGACTTCCGCGCCCCTGCAGCGCTCTGCCCGCGATCTGCGCTTCCTCAAGATACCCATACCTCCGGTCCTCTCATGCAGCTCTAACTCGAACGGACCGAGTTACCTGAATCCTAAAGGAGCCGCAATCGAAGTTCAATATTCCCGTTGGTAACATGTCCTGCCCGCCCGAAGATAGTCCTGCGCGTGCCATCCTGGTTCCTCACACCCGGCCCTGCAGGACTTACCTGATTGCGGCTGTTATCGACGGTTCTCAATCGCCCGCGACTTCGCTTACCGCACGGGCATCGCCGGATGCGAAAGCGAAGACATCGTCTTCCCCCGCCGCCAGGCCGAGCGCTGGAACCGGAACATTCTCGCCATGCGAGCTGCCCACGCCGGAGTGGTGCCCGTTCGCGTGACCATTGCGCCCCTCGCTGAAGCGCATCTCGAACACACCGGAAAACTTCTTGTGCGCCAGCGACAACAGCTCCATGCCTTCGGCGGCGGAGGTCCGCTCACGCTCGACCTCGGCTTCCAGAGCCTCCTTCCGCTGCCGCTCGGTATCCAGCTCGGTCGCAAACTGGAGCCGGTCTTCCGCGGATTTGGCCTCCAAGGCTCGCAACTGTGCGGCCAGGCTGGCGGTCTGCTGGCCGAATTCCGCGGAGAGCGCCGTATGGCGCTGCACCCAATCTTCCTTGAGGCTTCGTTCGGTTTCGAGCTCGGCCGCGGCGGCGACTTTGAGATCGCGCAACTGCCCGGCCAGCACTTCGTTCTCACGCCGGACACCATCGAGCTCCGCCCAGACCGCGAGCCGCTCCTGTGCAGCCTTGACTTCCAGTTCCCGCAGTTGCCGCGCCAGCGATTCCTTCTCGCTCCGAACGCCGTCGACGTCCGTGGAGACCGCCTGGCGCTCCTCGGCGGATTTAGCCTGGAGATCGCGAACCTGTCCGGCCAGCGCCTCGTTCTCCCGTTTCAGGGCGTCGAGTTCGGCCGCCTGCGACTGCCGCTCCGCCACGGCCTTGGCTTCGAGTTCCGTCAGCTTCCGGGTTAGTTCCTCGTTCTCGCTCCGGACTTTGCCGATGTCTGTGGAGACGGCTTGGCGTTCTTCAGCGGATTTGGCCTGAACTTCCTGCAGTTGGCCCGCGAGCGTGTCTCTTTCCTGCTTCAGCCTGTCGAGCTCCGCAGCCAGCGACTGCCGCTCCGCCACGGCCTTGCCTTCGGCTTCGCGCAATTGCTCGGCCACGGCACCGCTCTGCTGCCCGGCCTGTGCCGTCAGGGTGACGTTCCAGGAGGCCAATTCGTCCTTCTGCCGCCTCTCGTCCTCGAGCTGGGCCGTGAGCTCGCGGACGCGCTCGGTGAGCGGGCCAAGCTGCTGTTCGGCCGTGGAGCGCTGGCTCAGCTCCGCATCCAGCTCCTGCTGGCTTTTCTCCAGTTCCTCGCGATTCTGTTGCAGAATCTGTCCCTGGGCTGCAAGCTGCTTCCGCAGTTCCTCGACGGTCGCCGTCGCGTTCGCCAGTGCCCGCTCTGTCTCGGGAAGCTGCCGCCGCGCCGTCAGGTCGGCGCCGGTTGCCAGATACTGCCCCTTGCGCTGCATCAGGAGGATCGTCGCGATCACACCGGTGACGGTGCCGATCGCGGTGGAGAGAATCACGAGCATCATGACCATAACCAATCATTGTCAGAACGATTGGTAGTTCTGTCAGCCCACAAGGGTTAACATGCGAGTGCTAACTCTGGCAGTCGTGGTACTGCCAGGTGGGACGCCGGGCGGGAACTCTCCTGATATCCAATGGCGAAAATCGAAGCGCAGCGGGCGTCAGCCCTCCGCCGCAAGCGAGGCTTCCGGCATCCGCGGGGTCCGCAGCGATCGAACCGCGCCGATTCCGACGGCCCGCCACGGCGGGATGCCCGAAAACGCCGACCCCATCGCGTACAGCGTGCGCGCGGAGAAGCGCCTTTCGTTGGAGATGGCATAGACGGGCTCCCAGGTGCGCGGAGCCAGCCTGGTGCGAAAGTGCTCCAGTCCGCGAAAGTGATAGAAGCGGTTGGCATGTGCCCGCGCGAACCGCATGAGGCCGCGCAGCCATAACGGATTGGTGCGCATCTCCCGGTCGGCGGCGCGGGCCAGCGCGACCAGTCCCAGCGTGATGTATCCGCGGCTCTCCCCGGCGAACCGCCGCATGGCGGCATCGATCAGCAGTTCGCTGGTCCCGTTGGGAGCGGCCCGGGAGCGCGCCAGCAACTCGATGAGATATCCGTTTCGCGCCGCAATGGGCGATGCGGCCAGAAAGGCAACCGGCTTTCCGTGGCGCCGCGCCACCAGCAGGACGCGATCCCGCGAGCCCTCGCGAAGAATATCCGCGGCCGCCAGGAAGCGCAGCGGAGGCAATGGGCGGCTCTCCAGCCATTCCTCGAGGACCGCGTGGATCCCCGGATCGGAGCTACCCCACGCCGTATCCGCGCATTCCACTTCGACCGACTTGTTGCGAGAGCGGTTCAACTGCCGCCGCAGGGATCCGAGCCGGTCGACGTGCTCCGGCCAGTCGTGCGGGTCCCAGGCCGGCTGTGCGCCCAGAACAATGGAAGAGTGTTCCGCGGATGCCGCCAGTGCGCCGCGCATCCGCTCGCCGGCGCACACGTAGCAGACCCGGCAGCCCCGCGCCCGGGCGAAGGCCTCGAATGCCGCGCAAACATCGCGCAATGCTTCGGGCGCACAAACCGGCGCGCCGGCCGCGAGCAGGGTCCGGCCCCGCTGCAAGTATCCGGCCACTGCCCGGTTCCCGGAGGGGAGCCAGTGCTGCATCTCCGGATTCAAAATCTGGTACGCGGTGGAGTTCCAGCCGTAAGTGAGGACGAGTTCCCGGGCAAGCGCGAGCGAGGAGTCCAACCTTCATGATCCCATAGCCGCCGGCCGGCCCGGCCGGGCTAAAATAGAAATCCAGCCATGCAGACCCATCCTCGCCTGAAGACGATTGTCCTCCTCGTCGCCGCGGCATCCGCCGCTGCCGCGTATCAGGGCAGCGACGCGGAGACCGCGCGCTGGGCGCGGGAAGCCCGCAATGTCACCATCGTGCGCGACGATTGGGGCATCGCCCACATATACGGCAAGACCGATGCCGATACCGTTTTCGGCACCGAGTATGCTCAGGCCGAGGACGATTTCAATCGCGTCGAGACGAACTACATCAACGCCATGGGTCGCCTGGCGGAGGCCGAAGGCGAGTCCGCGATCTATCAGGACCTGCGTATGAAGCTCTTCATCGACCCCGCCGCCTTGAAGCAGGAATACGCTACGAGCCCGGCCTGGTTAAAGGCGCTGATGAACTCGTTCGCCGACGGTCTGAATTACTACCTTTACAAGCACCCCGAGGTGCACCCTCGCGTCATCAAAAAGTTCGAGCCCTGGATGGCGCTCTCCTTCACGGAAGGAAGCATCGGCGGCGATATCGAGAGCGTCAACCTCAGGCAGTTGCAGACATTCTACGGCGAGCCCGTCGCTCTTGCGGATTCGGGTACCCGGATCCATCCGGCGGAACCCAGCGGATCGAACGGCATGGCTATCGCGCCCGCCAACACTGCCTCGCACCACGCCCTGCTGCTGATCAATCCGCACACCTCGTTCTTCTTCCGGTCTGAGCTGCAGATGGTGAGCGACGAGGGCCTCGACGCCTACGGAGCCGTGACGTGGGGCCAGTTCTTCGTTTACCAGGGGTTCAACGCCCATGCCGGCTGGATGCACACGTCGAGCGGGGCGGACGCGATCGACGAGTACCTCGAAACCGTGTCAAAGCGCGGCGGAAAGTACTTCTACGCGTACGGCAAGGATGAGCGGCCGATGATGACGGCCGAGATCACGGTGCCCTACAAAACCGCGAACGGAATGGCCGGGAAGAAGTTTACCGTCTACCGCACGCTGCATGGGCCCGTCGTGCGCGCGCTCAACGGCAAGTGGGTGAGCGTCCGGCTGATGCAGGAACACGTGAAGGCGCTGACGCAATCCTACACACGCACCAAGGCGAGGAACTACAAGGAGTTCCGGCAGACCATGGAGTTGCACACCAACTCTTCGAACAACACCATCTTCGCCGATGCCGATGGCAACATCGCGTACTTCCATGGCAACTTCATCCCGCGCCGCGATCCCGCCTTCGACTGGACCAAGCCCGTGGACGGCAGCAACCCCGCCACCGACTGGCACGGCCTTCTCTCCGTGGACGAGACGCCTCACCTGCTGAACCCCGCCAGCGGCTGGCTCTACAACTCCAACAACTGGCCCTGGTCCGCGGCCGGTCCGAGCAGCCCGAAGCGCGCAGACTATCCCGCGTATGTCGAGACCCACGGCGAATCGGCGCGCGGATTGCACGCCATCCGGGTCCTCGAAGACAAGCGGGACTTTACCATCGACTCCCTCATCGCCGCCGCCTACGACAGTTTTCTCACCTGGTTCGACAAGCCTCTGCCCGCCCTGGTCAAGGCCTGGGACAATACTCCGGAACGCAGTCCGCTGAAGAGCAGGCTGGCCGGCCAGATCGAACTGTTGCGCAAGTGGGACCACCGCTGGGCCGTGGACTCCGTGCCCACATCGCTGGCAGTCTTCTGGGGAGAGGACATCCGCAGGCGCGTGGCCGCCGATGCGCGAAAGTCGGGCATCGCCGCCGAAGACTACATCGGCACCGAGGCGCCGCCGGAGCTGCTTCTGCAGTCGCTGGCCGCTGCCTCCGACCGTCTGCAGTCCGACTTCGGAACCTGGAAGACACCCTGGGGCGACATCAACCGCTTCCAGCGTCTCACCGGCGATATCGTGCAGCCGTTCAACGACGCGCGCCCGAGCATCCCCGTCGGCTTCACCTCGTCGCTCTGGGGGTCCCTGGCTTCCTTCGGTGCGAGGCCGTACCCGGGGACGAAGAAGTGGTACGGCACCAGCGGCAACAGCTTTGTAGCCGTAGTGGAGTTCGGCCCCACCGTCCGCGCCAAAGCCGTGACCGCGGGCGGCGAGAGCGGCCATCCGGAATCGCCGCACTTCAACGACGAAGCGCAGCGCTACGCGACCGGCAATCTTCGCGAAGTGTATTTCTACCATTCCCAGTTGAAGGGCCACACCGAGCGCGAGTACCATCCGGGAAGCTGACCGGCGCGGGACCCGCGTGTGAGCTATTCTGTACCCATGCAACCGATCCAACCCGAACAAGCGAATTTCCTGCTCCATGGTCTTTATCTCCCGGGGCTCAAGAACGAGCACCGCCTCACGAAAAGCGTGATCGAAGCGATTCCCCTGGATCGTGGCGACTATCGTCCGGATGGCATCTCGAAAAGCGCGTTGGATCTGGCCTGGCACATCGCCGCCACGGAGATGCGGTTTCTGGAAGCCGTGGCAGCGGGCGCGTTCGATCTCACC
Organism: Bryobacterales bacterium; assembly: GCA_963778675.1. GTDB lineage: Bacteria > Acidobacteriota > Terriglobia > Bryobacterales > Bryobacteraceae > CAWCDJ01. Next base: position 343,595 of record CAVZVI010000007.1, on the reverse strand, counting down.
CCGCGGCCCCTGCCGGATTCCGTCAAGAACTCGAAGGATCTGGCAGCCTGGTACTCGGACCACTTCGAGCCGCGTGTCGAAGCGCTGGCGAAGCTGTCGAATGATCAGCTAACCAAGGTAGTCGACTTCCGGGGCATGTTCCAATTGCCGGCGGTGATGTACCTGAACTTCGTACTGCATCACTCGATCCACCATCGCGGACAGTTGTCGATGTATCTGCGGCCGATGGGCGCGAAAGTTCCCGCGATCTACGGCGAAAGCTACGACTCCGCGGAAGCTCGCAAGGCCGCGCGGTAGGCGCCCGCCGCCTGGCTGAAGAATACGCTTCGCGAGGTAACCGGTTTGCGAATCCGTGTGCCGAGAACTCGACGAATTATGCTGTCACTGGTGCTGGTGACCGCTGCGCCCATTGCCGCGATTGCCCTATGGTCGATCGGCCACACGGTGATTGAGATCTCTGACCCGTGCGCAACATGGGACTACCCACCGGGACAGGGGGTGCATCTCCATGTCGGGCCGCACGACCCGTGCCGTACAGCCAGCGTACACAGCGAGTCGAAGGCTCGTGCTGTGACCAGAGCCGCTATGGTGCCGGGAGGGCTGCTGGCGGCCGCAATCCTGGCAGTAATGGGCGCGGCGCTTTCACGCCGTGGGGTGTTGCTCGCGGCGGGAATCGGAATGCTCGCCGAAACGGTGGTCGTCTTTACCCTTGCGCCGCTGACCCTGGTCGCGGGCGTGAGCTTCCTTCTGCTCGCCAAACGCTTGCAGCCCGGTTCATGATCCGGCGTCTTTGTCTTGCTCAAGTCTCGCCCGACCACCATCGCTTACCCAGCCGTCTTTTCCGCCATCGACACGATCTCGGCGCCGATCGCCAGCGAGGCGGTGGCCGCCGGGCTCGGAGCGTTCAACACGTGCAGCGCGTTCGGACGCGCGATGAAGCGGAAGTCGTGAACCATATCTCCATCTGGCGCGATGGCCTGGGCCCGCACGCCGGAGCCTCCCGTAGCCAGGTCCTCGGGGCGGATCTCCGGCACCAGCCTTTGCAGGGAGCGGCAGAACAGCTCCCGGCTGAAGGACCGCCGCAGCTCGTACCACGCGATCGATGGGTACTTCCGCAGGAAGCGCCAGAAGCCGCCGTAGGTGAGGGCGTCGAACAGGTCGCGCAAGTTGACGTCGGTCTTGTGGTAGCCTTCGCGGGCAAAGGCCAGCACGGCGTTCGGCCCGGCCTCGATGCCGCCGTGAATCAGCCGCGTGAAGTGCACGCCGAGGAAGGGGAAGCGCGAATCGGGCGTGGGGTAAATGAGGTGCCGCACCAGGCTCTGCCGCTCCGGCTTGAGCTTGTAATACTCGCCGCGGAACGGAAGGATGCGCATCTCGCGCCGCTCGCCGGCGAGTGCCGCCACGCGGTCGCAGTGCAGGCCCGAGCAGTTGATGAGGAAGTCGCCTTCGAACGCGCCGGCCGGGGTTTCGGCTACCCATCCCTTGCCGGACGCGCGCAGGCGCTCGACCCGCGCGCCGGTCTGGACCTTCGTGCCGTGCGCGGCCAGCTTCGCCACCAGCGTCTCGCAGACCTTCGGATAGTCGACGATGCCCTCCTGCGGGACCCGCAGGGCCGCCACGCCGCCCACGTGCGGCTCGATCTCGCGCATCTCCTCGCGCCCCAGCCAGCGCAGCCCTTCCAGGCCGTTGGCCGTGCCGCGCTCCTCGAGGCCGCGCAGCGTGGGCACTTCGCTCTCATCGGCGGCCACCACAAGTTTGCCGCAGACGTCGTGGGGTACGCCATTCTCCTGGCAGAACGCCACCATCTGCCGGATGCCGGCGACAGCCAGCCTGGCCTTGGTGGAGCCTGGCTTGTAGTAGAGGCCGCAATGCAGCACGCCGCTGTTGTGGCCGGTCTGGTGCTGCCCCACGGCGCTCTCTTTTTCGAGCACGGTGACGCGCGCTCCGGGGAATCGCTCGCCCAGGCGGTAGGCGGTGGCCAGTCCGACGATGCCGCCGCCGATTACGATTACATTTCGGGAGTTCACGGTCGTTACATCGAGTGTAGCCCGCCGCGGCCCTTACTGCTCCCGGAAAGAGAAGTTACCGATCCGGACGTCTTTGGGGAAGACGATCTTGGCGCCCTTGAAGTCGCCCGGGGTAACGCTCACCTGGCGCCACGCGTTGGACGTGCGGACCTCGTGGATCACGCGGTTCGGCTCGATGATCACCTGGAACGTGAGGGTACCCTCGCGCTCGTCCTTGCTGATATCGGCTTTTGTGCCTCCGTGCGGCTGAAACGTCTTCTTCTGGAGTTCGAATTCCCGCTCGGTGCCCCCGCTGCCCTCGATGCTCCACTGCAAGGACCTGTTTCCACTCAAGAAACCGCCCGAAGGGACCGGCACGGTAAACGTATAACGTCCGATCAGCCCGCTGCATGGCAAGGTGGCGTCGTTCCCCGGAGTGTACCAGGCGTGATCGGGCGTCCAGCCGGCTTTGGCCAGGTCGGCAGGGCCGCAGGTCTGCGTTACCTTCGTTGGCGTCACGACCGTCCGTTTCAAGTCGAACGTCTCGTGAAGGGTTGCGCCCGGGGTCAAGGCAAATTCCCTGGTTTGCTCCTGGTAGTTGGGCGCCACCGCGGTCACGCTAATCCGAGACTCTGCGCAGGTGGCGGTCGCGCTGGAACCCTTCGTCTGGCCGCATGTCCACGAAAACTGGGTTCCGGGCTGGGCACCGGTCAGATTTACCGTTGCGGCATTCAGCGACAGATTCGCGTCAGCGTCGGTAATGTTGACGGTCCCGTTGGCCACGAAAGTTTTCTGAATCGACGAGGGCTTGTACCTCGGCGGGTTCCTCAGCTCGATCGTGTGATCGCCGGGAGCAATTTTTCCGAACCGGGCCGTCCCATCGTCACCGGTGACGCCGAGCGGCGAGCTATCGAGCACCACCTGCGTTCGCGGAGGCAGGCCCTGAATCGCGAGGGTGGCAAACTGAGGGATGGCAGCGAGCGTAAGTTTCGCCGTGTAGGTCTGGCCCTTGTTGATGTCTACATCCTGTTCGGCCGGCTCATAGCCGTCGGCAGTCACCTTCAGTTTGAAGTGCTTCACGGGGAGACTGAAGATGCTCATCGATCCATCGCGGATCCGGCGGTTGTATGGCTTGCCGTCGAGGAATACCTGGAAGGCGGTCAGCCCTGTGGTTACGGTCAGCGTGCCAACGTTGCGGTCGGACATGAGGTTGATCCAGAGGGCCGGATGCCGGTCCGAGCCGACCGTGAAGCTGCGTTGATCCTTGTCCGAGCCCACCGCCACTTCGTGCGGCTGGCGGGCCAGACCGGTGAACTGGTAGACGCCGTCGGCACCCGCCGACCCTTGTACCTTGTCCACTTCAACCGACGGCAGCGTGCCGCTACCGAAGACCCGCAGGGTGGATCCCAGGGCGGTCGCCGCAAACGCCACCACTTCCTTGGCTTCAATGGGACCCTTGAGCTCGGGCGCCTTCCCGGGCGCGGTGACGAACGTGAAACGCGCCACGCTTCCCCGGTCCGACACGGTCAAGGTGTGATCGCCCGGCTTGAGGTCGTCCACTACATATTCCGACTGGTCGAAGCCGCCTTCGGGCCGGTCGTCCAGGCGGATCTTGGCAGTCGGCACATCGGTGCTGATATGCAGGGCGGTATTCAGCGCCACCAGTTCCGGCAGGGTCTGATTGAGGCCGGAGGCCGGTACGGTCAAGGTGCCCTGATAGGGCTCGTAGCCGTCGCGGGAAACTTCGATGGCGTAAACTCCGGGAGCGAGTTCCGCGGTCAGGCTGCCGTCCGGTCGGCCCACGATGCTTCCGACGGTAATGGTCGCGCCAGGCGTTGCCGCCTGAAGTTCAATCCGCGCTTTCGCCGGTGGCGGAGGCGTGGTTGTCTTGGTCCGGAAATGCGTGAAAGCCACGGCCGCCGAGATTAAAAGCACGCAGCCGGCGCAGCCGGCCGTAATGGGCCAAATCCCGGGACGTGTGCCCCACTTCCAGGCCGCTCGCGTCCGCTCGGGTAAGGTCTTGGCGGTTTGGGTTACTACGGCGAGAATGCGCTCGATTGCGCCGGGCGCCTTCGGGCCCGCCGGTACCGGGGGCGCAGGCGGCGCGGGTGCGGCCGTGGGGTTCACCGCCGGCGAGGGCGCCGGCCGCGAAGCTAATGGAGGCGAAACGGGAAGGGTCGCGTCAGACGGAGCGAAAGTCGCCCGGGATCCCTGCGGCTTGAAGTGCGGCTCCACGGTGGCCGTAGCAGGGGGCGGCGGAGCGGCGGAAGCTGCGGCCGAAGCTGTGAGCGGGGCCGGGACCTGAGCCGCAAACGGAGTCACAACCGGGGCCACAACCGAAGCGACCGTAGTCGCGACTCCCGCCCGCCGCGCCACGCGATCGATTTCCTGCATGAGCCCGGGCTGCTGCGGATCGACGCTGAGCAGCATCTGCCATTGTTCCAGGGCCTCCTGGAACTGTCCGTGCTCCTCGTGTGAACGGGCTTTGGCGACGACCGCGCTAGCCAGCGTGATGCGATCCCGAATCGGCCGCGCCCATTGCTCGAACAAGGGCTCAGTGGGGAACTCCTGTACGGCGCGCTGTAGCGCCTCCAGCTTTTTCCCCAACTCCTGCTGAGCGTCCACTTCGCGGGTCAGTTCCGCCATCCTGGTCAACGACCCGCGCCTCCAGTGGGCTTCGGCGGCAAGTTTCAAAGCTTGCGGAACGGGATGTTCGGGATATTTTGCAATGGCTTCCTTGCACAACTCGAGTGCGCGCTTGTAGTTGCCGGCCTCCACACAAGCCGGCACCTCGGCTTTTACGTGTTCGATGGCCGCCCGCGCGGATTGCACCAGGTCGAGGAAGTTGGTATAGTTCGCACCGTTATCCGGAACTGTGGTATCCGGCGCCTTCGCCTCCAGTTCCAATACCCGCTCGATCTTCGCTGCAGCCGTGTTGAATTCCGCATTTTGCCACGCGTCTTTGGCGGTTCGGTACAGGTCTTCCTTTTCCTGCCGGGCGGCGCGGTAGGCCTGCTCGCGGCTCTCCAACTCCTGCAGCATGGCGGCGGCTTGAGGATCGCCGGGCCGGAGTTCGAGCACGTTGTGCAGCAGTTGCCGCGCGCGGCCGAAGGCGTACTGTTTCGCCGCCTCCTGCGCCGATTTCAGCCATTCCCCTATATCGCGGCGCGCAATCTCCGCCTGGATGGCCGCGCGGAGCTGGAGAGCCTCCTCGTTACTCGGGTCCATTCTCAAGGCGGACTCGATGTTTTGAAGGCCCAACGCGTACTCTTCCTCGGCCAGGCCCATTTTGCCGCGATCCAGCAGTTCGCGAACCTTGGTGCGGCGCATCGCCTCGTCGATCTGTTTGCGGAGCGGCGCCAGTGCAACGTCGATGTGGCCGGAGGCTTCCAGGTCGCTCAGAATCTCCGTTGCCATTTCGTACTTTCCCTGTTCGAAAGCCTTGATGGCTCGCTGGATCCGGGGTTGGATGCGGCTGGGGTCAAGTGCCGGAATCGGCTCGCCGCGCAACGCCTTCCAGAGCGTGTCCGAAAACTCGATGGCGCTGGAGTAGCGGTGGCGGGGTTCCTTAGCGAGGGCCTTGTGGACTACCCGGCTGACAGTCTGGCTGATTCCCGGGTTCAGGTCGTAGATGGGCTGCGGGACGCCATGAAGGATGGCCTCGAAAAGCTCTTCGTTGTTCTTGCCCTGAAACGGCTTCACGCCGCCCAGCGCTTCGTAGCACAGCACGCCCAGCGCGAAAATGTCCGAAGCGAGCGTGCATTCCTGGCCGGAAATCTGTTCCGGCGACATGTAGCTGACGGTTCCTTTGAGCCCGGTCTCGGTCTGGGCGCTCACCAGGTGGGCGATGCCGAAGTCGATCAGTTTGACGGAGTTGAAATCCAGGACGAAGATGTTGCTCGGTTTGAGGTCGCGGTGCACCAGGCCGTTATCGTGGATGGCCTGCAGCCCACGGCAGGTCTGGGAGAGAATGTCTCCGAGCCGCTCGGCCGAAAGCTGCTGCCCGGGAGTGTGCAGCATCTGTTCGAGCGTCATGCCTTTGAGCAACGGCATGACGAAGAACGGCTTAACCACGCCGGCGTCCTCGAATTCTCCGATATCGAAGATCTCGATGATATTGGGGTGATGCAGGTTGGCCAGGGTGCGCCATTCCTTGTAAAACATCTCGATGGCGCTCCGGCCCTGGATATCCCGAACCGTTTTTAGCGCAACCTCGCGGCCCACGACGGTGTCGTAAGCCCGGTACACCAACCCCATTCCCCCATGGCCGACGAGGCCGCGGATCTCGTATCGCGCATTGATTGTCGCGGAGGCCTGCATGACTGGATAGTGACTCACTTTATATAGAAATTGCGCGAAAGCCAATGGTTTTCGGGACATTTGAGGCGGCGGGAGGTGTATTTTGTGATACATTTCACCGTTCTCGCCGTCTCCGGCAACCGAAATGGTACCGAGGTACTATGACCAATGGCTCAGGCTAGTGGTTTTGGACCTGTCCAGCGCCGAACAACGCTGGCCAATCGCAGGCCTCAGGGAGCCGCGCGGCGCACGCCGTTTGGCTCCGTTCAGCTGGAAGAGCTCTTAAGCTTCTCGCGGAGCGTCTTACGGTCGATCCCAAGGATCTCCGCCGCCTTTGTCCGATTCCCGTTGGCGCTCGCCAGCACGTTGCGGATATACTCGGCTTCCACTTCGGCCAGCGTGCGGTTGCATGCCGCGCGGCCCGGCGCGGAGAACCGCATGACCGGGGGCAGGTCCGGGACGTCGATCAAGTCGCTGTCGGTCATGATCACCAGCCGGTGGACCACGTTCTCCAGTTCCCGGACGTTACCCGGCCAGTGATGCCGCCGCAGAACTCGCAGCGCCCGGTCGGAAAAGCGGGGCGCCGGCTTCGCCAGTTCCGCGGCATAGATTGCGGCGAAGTGGTGGATCAGGACCAGAATGTCGTCATCGCGCTCGCGCAGGGGCGGCAGGTCGATCGAGATGACGTTCAGGCGGAAGTAAAGGTCCTCGCGAAATGCCTGCTTCTGAATGAGAGCGGCCAGATCGCGGTTGGTCGCGGCTACTATGCGGATGTCCACGGCACGGCTTCGCGTGGAGCCTACCATGCAGACCTGGCGATCCTGCAGGACCCGCAGCAGCCGGACTTGCATCGACAGGCTGGTGGCGCTGATCTCGTCAAGAAAAATGCTGCCCCCGTCGGCGGTCTGGAAGAAACCTGCGCGCGTTTCGGCCGCACCGGTAAAAGCGCCCTTTACATATCCGAACAACTCGCTCTCGAGCAGCCCCTCGGGAATCGCGGCACAGTTCACCGGCACGAAGGGGGCGGCGGCGCGCGGGCTGTTGTAGTGGATCGCTCGGGCCACCAGTTCCTTGCCGGTACCGCTTTCCCCCGTGATCAATACAGTGGCGGAAGTCGGCGCGGCTTTGGAGATCTCCGACAGGACTTTCCGCATCGCCGGGGAATCGCCTATCAGCCCGTGGCGCTCCAGGTTTGCCAGCGGGGTCCCGGCCTCGGCGAGTTGGCGCGTGTGCTGCTTTTCCAATGCGCGTCGTACGGCCGCAGCCAGTTCCTCTTCCGTAAACGGCTTGGCCAGGTATTCTTCGGCGCCCGTCTTCACTGCGTCTACAGCGCCCCCGATGGATGGGTAGCCGGTGATCATCATTACTTCGGTCGAGCGATAGTTTTCCCGGACGTGCCGGACCAGTTCGAGGCCGCTCACCCGCGGCATCTTGAGGTCGGTGATCACCAGCTCGACCGGCGTCCCTTCCAGGGCGAGAACTGCCTCGGGCACCGCTGACGCGGTGTAGACCTGATATCCGTTAGCCTCCAGATTGCGCCGCACCACCTCGAGAGTGTCGGGTGAGTCATCCACCACCAATATGCGGGCGCGTTCAGGCATCCGATTTCTCCCCTGCCGGTCCATTCCGGGGCAGCCGGATTTCGAACCGGCTGCCCAACCCGGGAGTGCTCTCCAGCCGGATTGAGCCGCCATGCGAGGTCACAATCCCGTGGACCACCGCCAAGCCGAGGCCGGTGCCCTGATCGATATCCTTGGTGGTGAAGAACGGGGTGAAGATTTTCGCCTGGATCTCTTCGCTCATTCCCGCACCGGTGTCTTTCACGGCGAGGAACACACTCTCCGGACCGGTGCGGGTTTCGATCGTGAGCGAGCCGCCCCCAGGCATCGCCTGGATGCCGTTCACCACGAGATTGACCAGCACCTGGTGCAGCTGCGAGGGATCCGCATCGATCTCGGGAAGTTTGAGCTCCAGCTCGCGCGTAATGGAGACCCCGGCCTTGGCGCAGCGCGACTCCAGGAAGTAGAGTCCTTCTTCCACGATGCGGTTCAGGTTCACTCTCGCTTTCAAGGGCGCTTTCTGCCGGGCGAAGAGCAGCAGCTTGTGGATGACGTCCCGCGCGTGCAAACAGGACTTCACGATTCTCTCCAGGTCTTTCGCGGGACTCGCGGGAAGATCGGGGTGCTTCTGAGCGAGCTGCGCAAAACCGAGGATACTGCCCAACGGCTCGTTCAGTTCGTGCGCGACGCCGGCGGCGAGCTGTCCGATGGTTGCGAGCCGGTCCGCGTGCCGCAACTGGGTCTGCAGGTTGGCGCGGTACTCCTCGGCCTCCCGCCGCTCCACGATCGCCGCCAATTCCCGGGCCACCGTCTCGATCAGGCTGTACTCCTCTTTCAGAAACGGCCCTTCTGCAAACTCGCCCCGCTCCGCTGTATACACGATCTCGACCTCGCCGCGGGTTCCGTCATTGACGATGATCGCAGCCGATTGCCGGTGCGGCCCATCGCGGAACCCCGGGGTAACAAACGAAAGGCCATCCAGCACGATGCGGGAGCAGGCGATCTCGGGGAACTGCCAGGCGGGAGGCAGCAGGGCCGCAATGGCCTGCAGCGCTTCCTCCAGCGGGGTATCGCTCTGCCGGGCGATGCGGCCGATACCATAGAGACAGGTGAGCTCTTTCACCCGTTCGCGCAAAGCCCACTGTGCCCTGCGATCGGCGATGGCCAGACCGAGCGTCTGCGCCATCAGCCTAAGCCTCTCGACGCCGGCGCGGTCGAAGTAATCGGGGACGAGCGCTTTCGCTTCCAAAATCCCGTCCGTGCGGTCGTCACAGGCGAATTCGACGGAGGCGGTCGACCGATACGGGTCAGAGGCGTCGGCCCGGCTTGCGCCGCCCCGGCCGGGGCCGAGCACCGTGAACTGCGGCGGCCGCGCATGCCGTTGGGCGAATTCCCAGCGGTAATGCAGGTCCGGGTCTCGTACCTCGATCGCCAGAGCGTCGCACCTGGAAAAGCGCAGAAAGATGCCGGAGACTTCAGTCAGGAATTCGATTCGTGGAGTGCCGCGGTTGGCATACCGGAGGATTTCCTGCGATAGCGCCGGATAATCGTCAGACCAGAGCGACCCGGCGCCGCGGCCCGCAAGCTCTCTAGCCACTCAGGAACCCTGATGGTAGCACCGGCGGGCGGCGGCGGCCTAACGGTACTCTTCGCAGCGCCAAACGCCGCCTTCGGGTTTGGGATAACTGCAGGTTTCGCGCTCGTCGCAGTTGACGCATAACCCCTTCAGGCTGCCGGGCCGCGCCGGGCTGTTGAGAGGGGCATCCGCCGCCCCGTCGGGCCCGGCGGCCTCGAGCTTGTCGGACGGCCTGTAGCCGATCTCGAATTCCGCGCATTGCAGAGGCGGTCTCTCCAGATCTCTGGGATGCGCACAGACCAATTCGTGGATGCACGCGGAGCAGACACCATGTCTCGTCCTGACCATCAACATGTTTGTTCTCCCTGGCGCGGGCGCCGGAATCCGGGCGCGGCGGCGCGCCTGAACGCTGCCCAACGCTCCGCACTCGAGCCCGGCTACCGTTAGCCGCCATCGGGCCCGGTTTCGCGAATACGCCGGTGGGCGCCCGCAGCACAACCAAAGGCAAATGCCGGGCCACACTCATTCGCTTGCATTTGCAGCACCTGAGGGTTCACGGCGGATGCTCCAGAGGGGAGATTCGAACCAGTTGGGGAGGAACGCCCCGCTCCCGGCGGATCCGTCAGCCGCGAACGGCCTGTCGATTGTGCGCCGCATGCGCGAACGATTCTGGCAACGCTCGTGCACCGGCCGGGTCAGGCCCTGGAGGCCCACCATATGGTTGTGCTCGAACCGCCCTCCATTGCGCCTGAGGAAGAGACCAACCCCTGGCTGGCCGCTGCCGGACGGTTCGATGAGGCGGCAGCCAGACTACGTCTCGACGAGGGCATGTGCAAGATCCTGCGCTCTCCTGCCAGGGAGATCACCGTCTACATCCCCATCCTGCTCGACGACGGGCGCCTCGAGGTGTTCACCGGTTACCGCGTGCAGCACTCACTGGCTCGCGGACCCGCCAAGGGAGGGGTTCGCTTCGCTCCCGATGTCACTCTGGACGAAGTGCGCGCGCTGGCCTCCTGGATGACCTGGAAATGCGCTGTCGTGAACATCCCATTCGGCGGCGGCAAGGGCGGCATCATCTGCGATCCCCGATTGCTGTCGGATTTCGAGCTGGAGCGGCTCACCCGGCGCTATACCGCGGAGATCATGGATTTCATCGGGCCCGAACGCGATGTCCCCGCGCCTGACGTCGGCACCAACGAACAAGTGATGGCGTGGATCATGGACACCTACTCCATGCATGCCCGCCACACCGTCACCACGATTGCGACCGGCAAGCCGATGTCCCTGGGCGGTTCCCGGGGCCGCCGCGAAGCCACCGGCCGCGGTTGTCTGTTGGTCACGCTCCGGACGTTGAAACTGCTGGGCCGGGCCCCGGAGGATACCACTGTGGTGGTCCAGGGCTTCGGCAACGTGGGAGCCATGGCCGCCTCCCTGATGAACGAGGCCGGCTTCAAAGTCATCGCGATCATCGAAGTGGACGGCGCAGTCTATCATCCGAAGGGCCTGGATATTGCGGCGCTTCTCCGGCACCGGGAAGAGACCGGCTCGATTGCGGGGTTCTCCGGCGCTGAAGACATCGACCGCACGGAGGCCCTGTTTCTGAAGTGCGGCGTGCTGCTGCCGGCCGCCACCGAGAATGTGATCACGTCCCGCAACGCTCATCGCATCCGGTGCGGGATTCTCTGCGAGGGGGCGAACGGACCGACAACCCGCCCCGCCGACGAGATTCTGGCGGAACAGGGGGTCTTTGTCATTCCGGACATCCTGGCCAATGCCGGGGGTGTGACCGTCTCGTATTTCGAGTGGGTGCAGGACCGCCAGGCGTTCTTCTGGAGCGAGCGGGAGGTCAATCAGCGGCTCCGGGAAGTCATGGATGAGAGCTTCGATGCAGTGATCGGTTACGCCGGAAAGCACGGCGTAAACAACCGCACGGCCGCGTACATGCTGGCTCTTGATCGCGTTGCTTCCGCTGTCCGGCTGCGTGGCATTTACGCCTGATGGCCGGCAGGCCGCTGCCGGGGCTTGACCCCGTCCAGCCTACCGCCCCCTCTCCCCCGCGCCACGTTATAATCGCTTCATAATGGACGTTTATTCGGAGTTGGTACGGCTCCGCGGACTAGGTCAGAGATGTGCGCTGGCCACGATCGTCGACGTGCGCGGCTCCATTCCCAGTTACGAATCCGCCAAGCTGCTGGTGCGGGAGGACGGTTCCATGGTAGGCACCATCGGCGGCGGCTGCGTCGAGGCGGAAGTCTGGAATGCCGCGCGGGAGGTGCTGGAAACGGAAAAGCCGCGCCGTCTCACGTTCAATCTCGGGCAGGACGCCGCTTATGACAATGGCCTGATCTGCGGCGGCCAGCTCGAAGTCTTTGTCGAGCCGGTCTTGCCCGTGCCGCGCGCTTACATCTTCGGCGCCGGCCATATCTCGAAGAGCCTTTCCAAGGTTGCCACCCTGGCGGGATTCGCCGCCGTGATCGTGGACAACCGCGACAGCTTCGCCAACCGCGAGCGGTTTCCCGATGCGGAAGAGGTCCACGCCGCCGAGTACGAAGAGGTCTTTCCCCAACTCGCCATCAACGAGAATAGTTACATCATCATCGTGACCCGCGGCCATCGCGACGACATGCGCGTGCTCCAACTCGCCATCTCGACGCCGGCCCGGTACATCGCCATGATCGGCAGCAAGCGCAAGGTGCTGAACGTCATTCGCGAATTGGAGAAGCAGGGTATTCCTCGCGCGGCTTTCGAAAAGATCCATGCCCCCATGGGTCTCGATATCGGCGCCATTTCTCCGGAGGAGATCGCGATCTCGGTGGCGGCCGAGATGATTGCGGTGCGCCGCGGGGCGGCCTCCAACTGGCGCTCGCTCTCGATGTCGGTGTTCGCCGGCGATCCGGCGCGGGCTGTGCTTTCGAAGTGACCGCCGGCCTCATTCTGGCGGCGGGCGAATCGCGCCGCATGGGCACCCCCAAGGCCCTCCTCGAATACTGCGGCGAGACGTTCGTCGATCGCCTTTCGGGACTCTTCGCCGGCCTCTGCTCGCCGGTGATCGTGGTGCTCGGGGCCAATGCGGATGAAATTCGCGCCCGCGCGGCGCGCCCGGCGGAGTTCGTGTTCAACCCCGACTATCGCACCGGCCAGACCGGCTCGCTGCAGTGCGGCCTGCGCGCCGTGCCGCCGCAAGCCGAAGGCGTGCTCTTCACGTTGGTGGATCACCCGGCCGTTGCCGCCGCGACTCTCGACCGCTTACTGGCCGGCCCCCGGCCGCTGGTTCGCGTGCCGCGCTACCAGGGACGCCGCGGGCATCCGGTCTGGTTCCGCCGCGAGTTGATTGCCGAGTTTCTGGCGCTTCCCGAAACCGGAGCCGCGCGCGACGTGGTCCGCGCTCACTCGGCCGAGACCGAGTTTCTCGACGTAGACGATGCCGGCGTTGTGGCCGATATCGACGACCCTGCCGCTTATCGCGACCTCCTGGGAGCCCGCGTATGAGGAAGCGCATCTTCCAGTGCGCCGGAGCCGCGCTCGGCCTGCTGCTGCTGGCCGCCCTGATCGTGCCGTACGTCAACGCCGACCAGTACGGGCTGCGCCTCAAGTGGTCTTTGCAGAAGGCGTTGGGACGGCGGGTCGACATCGGCAAAGTGCGGTTCAGCCTTCTCGAAGGGCCGGCGTTTTCCGTCGAGCGCGACGAGCGCGGCCCGGGCGTCGTGATCCACGAGGATCCCTCGATCGGTATCGAACCGATCGCCTACGTGGAGTCGATGCGGGTCCGGCCCAGCCTCTGGTCCCTGCTCGGCGGCAAGTTCGTGATCTCCTCGATCGAGCTCGAAGACGCCAGCATCAACCTGAGCAAGACCGGCCCAGCCGATGAGCCGGGGCGCTGGAACTTCTCGTCGTTCGTCAATCCCTCGGTCATGAGCGCGACTCCCGCCATCCACATCCGCAACGGCCGCGTCCATTTCAAGTTCGGCGATACCAAATCCGTCTTCTATCTCACCGGAACCGACCTCGATATTTCGCCGCCGGGCAGCCGCGGCGGCGGCTGGACGGTTTCCTGCTCCGCTCAGCCCGCGCGCAGCGACCGCGCCGCACAGGGTCTCGGTTCCTTCACGCTCAGCGGACGCTGGTATGTAGCGCCGGAGCGCGTGGATTTCGATCTCGACGTCGAGCGAACCGGCCTCGGCGAGCTCACCGCCCTGCTGCGAGGGCAGGCCGGCAGCATACACGGCACCGCCACCGCGCAGCTACACTTGGGCGGCCCGATCAACGATATCGGCATCCAGGGCCGGCTGAACGTCGAAGACGTGCATCGCTGGGATCTGTTGCCGCCCCACGGCCAGGGCTGGCCGCTCGACGTGCGCGGCCGCCTCGACATCATCGGGCAACAGCTCGAGCTGCAATCGAGCTCTTCCGGGGGCGGAATCCTGCCGCTCTCCGTCCGTCTGAGAGCCAGCGACTACCTCTCCAAGCCGCATTGGGCCGTCGCCGTCAACTGGAACCGCTTCCCCATCGATCCGCTCATGCAGGTCGCCACCGATATGGGGGCCCAGTTTCCGCCGAAGCTCAAGCTCAGCGGAACCATGGACGGGGCCATCGGTTATTCGGGGTTGGGAAGCTTCCAGGGCGAACTTTCGTTCCATGACACTGCGGTGACGATTCCCGATTCGCCGCCCGTTCGCTTCGACCAGGCCTACGTCGTCTTCGACCACGGACAGATCCACCTGTCGCCGGCGGCCGTTCACACCGCCGATCAGGACGAGGCCGAGATTCAGGCCGACTACGCCATCGATAGCGACACGCTCGACCTCGCCATTCGCACCAAGGCGATGAAGGTAGGATCGTTGCGCGCGCAGGTGGCTCTGGCGTCCGTGCCGTGGCTGGAACAGGTGCAGTCCGGCCAATGGAGCGGGAGCCTCCACTACCACCGCGAGCCGGCCCAGGCAGGCTGGACCGGACAGCTTCAATTGACGGGCGCGCGCATTTCCGTGCCTGGGTTGGCGGACCCGCTGTCACTGGCCTCCGCCCGCGCGCAGATCGACGGTGCGCGTGTGGTGCTCGACCGGCTCGACGCCTCCCTCGGCTCAATCGCCTTCGGGGGCGATTACCGCTACGAGCCCGGCGCCGCGCGGCCGCACCGTTTCCGCCTGCGGGTGGAAACGCTCGACGCAGCGGCGGTGGAAGCCGAGATGATGCCGACCCTGCGCCGCAGCAGCAGCCTGATCGCCCGCGCCCTGGGCCGGACCGGAATGCCTGACTGGCTCAAACGCCGCGACGCCGACGGAGTCATACTGATCGATGACTTCAACGTCGGCGGCCTGCACCTCGAAGACGTCCGAGCCCACCTGCTGTGGGACGCCGGGCACGTCGAGTTGGACAACCTGCAGGCCAAGATCGATCGCGCCTCCGTCGCCGGGAAACTGGCGATCAATCTGCGGGGCGAACGCCCGGTCTACCAGTTCACCGGCAAGCTGAAAGGCATGGCCTGGCAATCGGGCAAGCTCGATGCCGAGGGAACGCTGGAATCGTCCGGGGTAGGGAAGCAGCTACTGGCGAACCTGCGGTCGGAAGGCCTGTTCAGCGGATCGGCGCTGGATTTCGGTACGGCTCCGGCGTGGCGCAGCGTGTCGGGCAGCTACAGCCTGGCGCTGGCGCCGCGATTTCGTTTGACGGCCCTCAAGTTGAAAATGGAAGATGAAACCTACACCGGCCGCGGAAGCACTCTCGATGATGGCCGCCTGGTGATCCAGCTCAGCAACGGCGCGAGTGAGATGCGCATGACCGGCACTTTGGCCAAGCTCAAGCTCGAACCCACACCCTGACGCAAAAGCGGCCCGCTTACTGTAGCGTTTCGTTCAAGACCCGGGCCAGCCGCGCTCCGGCTTTTTCGATCTGCAGGCGGATCAGGGCATCCGCCGGTTTTTCGTACGCCGCGCCCACCAGCGCCGGCGTCCCCGCGGGCAGCTTCCCGTACGTCACTTTCTGCGCAGCTTTGTGCGACTGCTCCGCCCAGTCTTCCACCGACCCCTTCGACCACTTCTTGAAATGTTTCTCCGAATCCGCCGTCCACGCCGCCGCCAGTTCATTCTCGCTGCCCATGCGCGCCAGCAGGGCCGTATCCCAAAGGCTGTGGAGGTTCAGCCGCCGGTCCGCCAACTGCACCTGCACATTGTTGCCGCCCTTGTCCTGGTTGTCCGAGGCGTGCAGCGGCTGGTGCATGTCGCCGATGAAATGGATCAGGAACATGAGCGCTTCCCGGCGTTCGACGGCCGGCGCGGACTGGTTCGCCACCACTTTTTCGAAGTCTTCAATGCGGGCAATCACGCACTCGCTCTTCGGGCAGTCCCGCGCCATATCGAGATGCGCCCGTTGGATCGGGATATCCACGTAGTGCCAGGGGCCTGTTTCCGGGCGCGACCGCCGCACTTCGTCGGCCCAACTGGCAACCGATACCAGCGTCCGCCCCGGCCCCAGAATGAGCGCAATCTGGCCCCGGGCCCGCGCGGTGAGTTGGGCCTCCGCAATCCGGACAATCAGGGCGTGCCCCTCGACTCCCCACCCGAAAGCCGGTGGACACAAGGCCGCCAGGGCGATCCAAGCGCATTTGTACATGACGTCACAGATTAGCATGCCTCCGCATATTCGCTTTTTGTTCGCTATAATGAGGCGTGTCACTGAAGCTATATCTGGTTTCCTGCGACCTCCTGCACGAAGGCGACTACGCTTCTTTCCGGGCTCGTCTCCGCACTTTCGAAGCCCGCCAAGTCCTGGCCAACCAGTGGGCTCTGCACAGTACCCACACGGCGGGGCAGTTGAAAGACGTCCTGCGCCAGTTCCTGCACGAAGGCGACCGGATTGTCGTGACGGAAGTGGGTGCCGAACGGGCTAGCCGGCGGGCGTTGTGTAACCTGGCGGACCTGTAGAGACCGGACTCGCGATCATCGAAGCCGCCGCCGTATCGTCCTGATCGTCCTGGTCCGATTCGCCGTACACGTGATAGTAGTAGCTGGCGAGCCCGCACCCCAGCAGCAGCGCCAGCAGGATGCCGAACCATTTCAGCGTCCCGCCGTTCCATGCCTGCTTCTTCTCCACCGAGGCCGCCGTCGCCTTGACCACCGCGAACGCCGCCCCTCCTCCGAGTCCCAGCTTGAGATACCAGGGCATGAGGTCGAGGTGGCTCTGGCCGCCCACTTCGCTCCACAGTACAAAAATAGCAATCACCGCGATCAGGAACTGCGTCGAATAGGCAAGTCGAAGGATGGGCATCGGTATGCGCACCTCCATCTTACGTTATCCTGGAGATAGCTAAATGTCTCAATCCGGCGCGGGTTTCGCGCGTTCCTGGCAACAGTTCAAGAGTGCTTTCGCCCTTGCGATGGACTCGATCCGCGCCCACAAACTGCGGAGCTTCCTGACTGTTCTGGGAGTCATCATCGGGGTGGCCAGCGTCATCATGGTCGGCTCCGCCATCGGGGGGCTCGGTGTTTATGCCGAAGAGAGCACGGCCAAGGCCTTCGGATCGGAATCCTTCCTGGTGGCCCAAATCGCCTCCACCGGACGACTGAGCCGCCGCGAATACTTCGACAAGCTCAAGCGCAACAAGCCCATCCGCGCCGACGATGCGCGGTTCCTCGAAGAAGTAAACGGAAGCACGGTTCTCTATAGCCCCTACCGGCAGCACACCTCGGACGTGAAGCGCGAAGACCAGATCTGCGAGGACACGTCGATCATCGGCGTCTCCGCGGATATGGCCAGCATCCGCGACATCGTCGTGGTGGACGGCCGCTTCTTTACGGGCGAGGAAGACCGCACGCGCAAGATGGTTGCGGTCATCGGCCAGACCGTGCTTTCGACGCTGTTCCCGGCCGACACGTCGCCGCTCAACGAGACGATTCGCATCGAAGGAGTGGAGTTTACCGTAATCGGCGTGCAGGAGCGGCTCGGCTCGGCTTTCGGCCGGGACCAGGACAACGCGATCTACATTCCGGACACTGCCTTCGACCGCCTGTACGGCTCCGGCAACGGGTTCGCCCTGTTCGGACGTCCTAAGCCTTCGAGCGGCCTTGACCTCGAACAGGCCCTCGACGAGACCCGCGTGGCCCTGCGCACCCGCTTCCACACGCGCCCCGGCCAGCCGGATAATTTCGACGTCCTCACGCCCGATGCCATTCGCGGCTTCATCGACCAGGTGCTTGGAATGATCGCGGCGGTGGTGGTGCCGGTGACCTGCATTTCGCTCGTAGTAGGCGGCATCGTCATCATGAACATCATGCTGGTGAGCGTCACCGAGCGGACCCGCGAAATCGGCATCCGCAAAGCGGTCGGCGCGCTCCACGGCGACGTGATGCTCCAGGTCCTGATCGAAGCCGTGGTGCTGTCGGTGATGGGCGGCGCCATCGGGATCGGAATCGGCGCGCTCGCCACGGTGCTGCTGGGCCAAATCTTCCAGCTCACTTTGCACATCACGCTCGGCTATGTCGTTTTGGCCCTGAGTGTCTCGACCATTGTGGGCGTAGTTTCGGGATGGTACCCGGCATCGCGAGCCGCCCGCCTCGACCCCGTGGTGGCCCTGCGTGCGGAGTAAATCGTGAACATCAGCGCCACCGAAAACATGAACATGGCGGTTCACGCGGTGTGGACGCATCGCTTCCGCTCGCTGCTCACCATCCTGGGCATCGTCATCGGCATCACCACGGTGGTCACGGTCGCGTCGCTGCTTACCGGGCTGCGGCAGGGCGTCGTCGTCTTCTTCCAGGAGCTCGGCCCGGACAACATCTTCCTCTACAAGACCTCCGGCGACCCCAGCATGGAGCCTCCCAAAGAGCGCAAGCGCCGGCCCATGAAGCCCGAGTATGCCGACGTCATCAAGCGCTGGTGCAGCGACTCGGTCGAGGATGTGGGTCTCGAACTCTTCATCCCGCCGGTGGTCGAGGGGAATCCGATCACGGCGCGCGTCCCGGGCTACGAATCGGATACCATCAACCTCTCCGGCTACTCCTCGAATATGGCCGACATCTCGCCGCGGGATTTCGCCTCGGGCCGCTACTTCACGCCCGAAGAGGACGCGCGCGGCGCCCACGTGGCCATGATCGGCTCCAACCTCGCCGAATCCCTGTTCCCCGCCGGCAATGCGCTCGGCAACACCATGATGGTGGATGGCGCCGAGTACAACATTATCGGAGTCTATGCCAAGGCCAAGGGCGGCTTCTTCGGCGAAAACGGAATGGATAACGCCATCGTCATCCCGCTGCGCACCGCCGAGAGCCGCTACCCGCAGATCGATCGCTTCATGATCATCGCGAAGGCGCGACCCGGCAAACGGCAGGACGCTTACGAGGAAGTCCAGGGCACGATGCGCAAGCTGCGCCGCCTGGACGCCGGCGCACCGAATGACTTCTCTATCTCCACGCCCGACCAGATCATCCAGCAGTTCGACCGCATCACCGGCCTCATCGGCCTGGTCGCCATCGCGATCTCCGGCCTCGGCCTGCTGGTCGGCGGCATCGGCGTCATGAACATCATGCTGGTCAGCGTCACCGAGCGCACGCGTGAAATCGGCGTCCGCAAGGCCCTCGGCGCGCGCCGCCGCGACATCATCGGCCAGTTTCTGGTGGAGGCGATGACGCTCACCGGCGCCGGCGGAGTGCTGGGAATCCTGATCGCGGTGCTCATTACCATGCTGGTCGGGGTGCTCGTACCGTCGCTGCCCTCGAAGGTGCCGAGCTGGGCGCTGATCACCGGCTTCAGCGTCTCGGTCGCGATCGGCGTCTTCTTCGGCGTGTGGCCGGCGGTCAAGGCTTCGCGCCTCGACCCGGTCGAGGCGCTCCGTTACGAATAATGGCGCTCCTCGAAAGCTGCACCTCACTCTCCAAGACCTTCGGGCCGCGGATCCTGTTCGAGAACATTTCGCTCGGCATTTCCGAAGGCGAGCGCCTCGGCCTCATCGGTCCGAACGGTTCGGGCAAGTCCACCCTCCTCAAAATCCTGGCCGGCAAGATGGAGGCCGATTCCGGCTCGATCTCCATGCGGCGCAATACGCGCGTGGGCTACGTGCCGCAGCAGGTGACCTTCCCGCAGGGGCTCACCGCCGCGGAAATCATCGCCGGAGCCATTGCCGGTGAGCGTCTCGACGATCTGGAGCGCGCCGCGCGCATCAACCAGACGCTCGGCCGCGCGGGCTTTACGAGCGGCGCCGCTCCTGCCGCAACTCTCTCCGGCGGATGGAAGCGGCGGCTCGCCATCGCGCGCGAACTGGCCCTCGATCCGGACCTGCTTTTCCTCGACGAGCCCACGAACCACCTCGATCTCGAAGGCATCCTGTGGCTGGAGCGGCTGCTCGCGACGGCCTCCTTCGCCAGCGTGGTAGTCAGCCATGACCGTTATTTTCTCGACAACGTGGTCAACGACATGGCCGAAATCAACCGTGTCTACCCCGAGGGCCTCTTCCGCGTCGAAGGCGGCTACAGCCAGTTCCTCGAAAAGAAGGAAGAGTTTCTGCTCGCGCAGTCCAGCCGCCAGGAATCGCTCGCCAACAAGGTCCGCCGCGAGGTGGAGTGGCTGCGCCGCGGTCCCAAAGCCCGCACGGGCAAGTCGCGTGCCCGCATCGACGAAGCCGGCCGCCTCATGCGGGAACTCTCGGGCCTGGAAGCGCGCGCTCCGCGCGGCGCCGCGCAGATCGACTTTACCGCCACCGACCGGCGCACCAAGCGCCTGGTCTCCGTCGAAGGCATTTCGAAAGATCTCGGTGGACGCACGCTGTTCCGCGATCTCAGCCTGACCCTGACACCCGGCACGCGCCTCGGCCTGCTGGGGCTGAACGGCACCGGCAAGACGACGTTGCTGCGGATCCTGAACGGCGAGCTGGAACCCGATTCCGGCCGCATCGAGCGCGCCCAGATCCTCCGCACCGTCTACTTCGACCAGTCGCGCGAGCAGCTCGATCAGAGCGCGACGTTGCGCGAGGGCCTCGGCGCGCACGGCGATACCGTGATCTACCGCGACCGCTCCATCCATGTCGCCGGATGGGCCAAACGCTTCCTGTTCGATTCGGGCCAGCTCGAACGCCCCGTCTCGAGCCTCTCCGGCGGCGAGCAGGCCCGTGTCCTTATCGCGCGCCTGATGCTCCAGCCGGCCGACCTGCTGCTGCTCGACGAACCGACCAACGATCTCGACATCCCCACTCTCGAGGTGCTCGAGGAGAGCCTCACCGATTTCCCCGGCGCCCTCGTCCTCGTGACCCACGACCGTTTCCTGCTCGACCGCGTCTCCACCGCCGTCCTCGGTCTCGATGGCCGTGGCGGCGCCGAGATCTATGCCGACTACTGGCAGTGGGAGCAGGCTCAGGTCACCGAGAAGCCCAAGCCGGAGAAACTGAAGACTGCACCGCCCGCGGCCCTCCCCGCCAAGAAGAGGCTGGGCTACCTGGAGGCCCGCGAATGGGAGCAGATGGAACCTCGTATTCTCGAAGCCGAGCGGGAAGTCGAATCGATCCGCGCCGAGATGCAGGCGCCGGGGACGGTCTCCGACCCTGTCCGCCTGCAATCCTGTTACGAAAAGCTGCAAGCCGCCGAAGCCCGCGTCGAGTCGCTTTATGGCCGCTGGGCCGAGCTCGAGGCGAAGCAGCAGTAACTGCGGGTGTATACTGGCTTCGACAACTTACCTCGGCTGAAGCATGAGGAAACTCCGCGTCGGGATCATCGATATTGTCTCCAGGGGTCCGACGCGCGCTCTGTACGCCCGGGTAATGAACGCCAACCTCGCGAGCATCATGCCCCAGGTGATCGGCGTCTGGTGCCGGGAAGCCGGCCATGATGTTGCCTTCGTTTGCTACACGGGTTTTGAAGACCTGCTGAAGGAACTGCCGGATAACGCCGACCTGGTGTTTATCAGCGCGTTCACCGAAGCCGCGCATACAGCCTATGCATTGAGCAGTCTCTTCCGCGCGAAGGGAGCTGTTACGGTGATCGGCGGGCCGCATGCGCGGTGCTACCCGGAGGACGCGGTTCGTTACTTCGACTATGTGCTGGGGTTCACAGATCGGAAGACACTCAGTGACGTCCTTCACGATTGCTCGCAACACCGGCCGGTCGGTGTGCACGTCGAGGCCGCACAGCAGCCCGCGAGCCTCCCCGGCGTGCGGGAGCGCTGGCCGTTCATCGAGCCGACCCTCCGAAAAGCGCCGTTTCTCAAGTTAGTGCCGATGCTCGGCAGCCTGGGGTGTCCGTACACGTGCAGTTTTTGCATCGACGCGGCGGTACCGTATCAGCCGATGGATTTCGATGTGCTCCGGGAGGACCTGCGATTCCTGCTGACGAAGTTCAAGCGGCCGCTGGTAGGCTGGCACGACCCCAATTTCGGTGTTCGCTTCAACGACTATCTCGATGCGATCGAAGAAGCCGTGCCGCCGGGCCGTATCGATTTCATCGCGGAAAGCAGCTTGTCTCTTCTTTCGGAGGCGCACCTGAAAAGGCTGGCGCGAAATGGATTCCGGGCCATCCTGCCGGGCGTCGAGTCGTGGTTCGACGTGGGCAACAAGTCCAAGACCGGCGGGCTGCAGGGAGGCGACAAAGTCCGCCACGTATCCGAACACGTCAATCTGATCCTGCGCTACATACCGTACGTGCAAACCAACTTCGTACTGGGTCTGGATGCCGATGAAGGGGCCGAACCCTTCGAGCTCACGAAACGGTTCCTGGCGATGACGCCGGGCGCATTTCCCGGCTACTCGCTGCTCACCGGGTTCGGCCGCGCCGCGCCCCTGAATCTCGATTACCAGCGCGCCAACCGCATGCTCCCCTTTCCGTTCCACTTCCTGAACAACAACCAGGCGATGAACGTCAGACCCAGGAACTATTCCTGGCCCGCGTTCTACGACCACGTGATTGGCCTCACGAAGTATTCCTTTTCGTGGCCCGCCATCTTTCGCCGCCTGCGGGCGACGAAGTCGATGACCCCGCGGCTCATGAACCTGGTACGGGCGGTTTCGACGGAGGGGTTCGGTAGACTCAAGTATCATCGAGCGGTTCGTGACAGGCTGGCGTCCGACCGTCAATTCGTCCGCTATTTCGAGCAGGAGTCCACCGATCTTCCGCCGTTCTATCTCGAGATGATCAGAAATGACCTCGGGTCGCTCGTGGAGTGGCTCCCGGCGGGGGCTCTGTATCACGACCCGAACGCTTATCTGAAGTCCGAGCAGAGCAAGACCGTGGTCACCGTGGATGCGCGCCCGCAGTAGCGTGGACCAAAACCCGGTATAATTCCAGACTATGACCGATGCCGCTCACAGCCCTGCCGTTGAGCCTTTCGAACGAATCCAGTGTCAGTGGTGCCAGAGCATGAACGAGAAGGCCGCGCTGGCCTGCCGCGCCTGTGGGGCTCCCCTCGATATCCGGAACCTGGTCAGCGAATCAGGATGGCGCGAAGCGCCGCGGATTCGCGATATGACCGAAATTCAGTTCAATTCCAGCACCTGCCAGGTCGAGGGCGAAGTCGTTCCCGCCGCGGAAATCAACCTCGGCCCCGGGGACTCGATCTTCTTCGAGCATCACGTGATGTTGTGGAAGGAGGAACGCGTGGCCATGTCGGTCATGCAGCTCTCCGGAGGACTGAAGCGCGCTTTCGCCGGCATGCCTTTCATTATCAGCGTGGCCACCGGCCCCGGCCGCATCGCCTTCTCCCGCGACGCCACCGGCGAACTGGTCGTGCTGCCGCTGCATCCCGGAATGGAACTGGACGTCCGCGAGCACGCCTTTCTGCTCTCTTCCCACCAGATCGCCTACTCCTTCGTTCGCATCAAAGGCCTCTCCAACATCCTCTTCGGCGGCCAGGGCATGTACATGGACCGGTTCATCACCACCGGGGCCCCCGGCCTGCTGATCCTGCATGGCTACGGCAACGTCTTCGAACGCCGCCTGGGCCCCGGCGAAAGCATCATGGTGGAACCCGGCGCGTTTCTCTATAAGGATTCCTCGGTCGGCATGAACGTGGAGTTCCAGAAGCTGGGCACCGGTTTCTTCGGCGGCACCAACATGAGCCTGGCCAGACTAACAGGTCCCGGCCGCGTCGGCATCCAGTCGATGTACGTCCACCACCACACCGAGTAACCAACATGTTCTGCATCAACTGCGGTACCCCGATTCTCGAAGGCCAGAACTTCTGCCGGAACTGCGGCCAACCCGTGAAGCGCCCTGCCGCTGCGGCGTCTGCCGCACCCTATTCCGCCGCGCCACCCGCCGCCGCGCCGCCCGTCGCTGCGCCACCACCCGCCGCCGCGCCGCCACCGGTCGTCGCGGCCGGCCGGTGCACCTGGTGCGGATCCGACGTCGATTTTTCCCAACCGGCGTGCCCCCGCTGCGGCGCGGTCCTCAAGGTGCCGACTGCCACGGCGCACAGCGGCTGGACCCAACTGCCGGCCCGCAAGGACATGGCCAAGCTCCAGATCGGCAACTCCTCGTGCCAGATCGAAGGCGTCTACGTGCCGGTCGCTGACATGAACCTTGCGGCCGGCGACAGCGTGTATTTCACGCACCACGTCCTGCTGTGGAAGGACCCCCAGGTGAACGTCAGCACCATGTCGTTAGCTGGGCGCCTGGAAGCGCATGTTCGCGGGGCTGCCGCTGATCATGACCCAAGCCGAGGGACCAGGCCACATCGCGTTTTCCAAGGACGACCCGGGCGAACTGATCCCGGTCCCCATCCAACCCGGCCGCTCCATCGATGTCCGCGAGCACATGCTGCTCGCGGCCACGTCCAATGTCACCTATGACTGGTTTCAGACCGGCATCTGGTTCGAAACCAAAGAGGGAGACGACACCGAAACGCATTACCCGGTGGGCCGCTTCATGGATCGCTTCACCGCTCCGCGGACTCCCGGTCTGCTGCTGCTGCACGCCGGCGGCAATGTCTTCGTGCGCGAACTGGGTTACGGGCAGACGATTCTGGTGAAGCCCACCGCACTGGTCTTCAAGGATCCGACCGTGCAGATGCAGCTTCACTTCGAGCACCCCGGCGCCATCTTCACGATGTGGCGCAACTGGGGGAACCGGTACCTCTGGCTGCGCCTCACCGGACCCGGCCGCGTGGCCATTCAATCGGTTTTTGACCGCATCGAAGGCGAATCGCGCAACATGACGCGCTGGTCCAACGCCACCGCCACGCGCTGGTAGCTACTGTTGGGCGCCGCCGCACTCCGGGCAGAAGCGCGCGGCTTTCGCGATCGGCTTGCCGCAGTTCATGCAGAACTTCGTCGCGCCTCCCGCGGCCGGACCGGAAGGCGGCGCCGGAGCCTGCGGCGCGGGCGGCGCCGGTTCCGGGGGCGCCGGCGGCTTCATGGCATTCATCATCTGCTGGGCCATCACCATCCCAGCTCCCAGCCCCGCGCCGATCCCGGCCGCGCCGCCGCCTTCGTTGGCCGCCGCGATCGGCATCGACTGCGCCACCTGGAACTGCGTGTAGCGGTTCATGTCGCCGAGCATGTTCATGCCGATCCGCTGGTCCAGCATCTTCTGCAGCTCTTCCGGCAGAGAGATATTCTCGACAACGAAGCTCTCGAGCGAGAGGCCGAGGTCGGCAAACACCGGCTTGAGCGTCGCCGTCATCGTCTGGGCGAGCTGGGCCTGGCTGCTTGCCATGTCGATGAAGTTGACGTTGGCGTTCCCGAACGCGTTGGTCATCCCTCCCACGATGGTGTTGCGCAGTTGCCCCTCGAGATCGCTCACCAGGTAGACGCCGCGCGAGCCGCTCACCTTCTGGTAGAAGACTCTCGGATCGGCGATCCGGTACGCGTAAATGCCGTAGGCCCGAATCCGCACCGCGCCGAACTCGCGGTCGCGGATGGTGATCGGCGTGGCCGTGCCCCACTTCTGGTCGATCCGCAGCCGCGACGAGAAGAAATAGACGTCCGACTTGAACGGAGACTTGAACATCTTGTCCCAATTCAGCAGGTTCGTCAGGAGGGGCAGCGTATGGGTGCTCAACGTGAACAGGCCCGGCCCGAAGACATCCGCGATCTGCCCTTCGTTGACGAAGACGGCCATCTGCGAATCGCGGACGGTCAGCTTGCCGCCTGTCTGAATCTCCTGATCTTCCATCGGGAAGCGCCAGGCCAGCACCGCGTCCCCCGTCTCGGTCCACTGAATAACGTCGATGAACTGCTTCGAGAAAAAGCTCATATCCAATCCCTAATTCGGTGACAGGCTACATAATACCCGATTTTTTGGGGAATAGCGGCGACCGCGGCATGCTCTCCGGCCGCAGTCCCAGCTTTCCGTTCTGCAGAAAGGGCTCGCCGCGCTCCTCGAAATGCGCGATCAGGCGCTGCCTCCACCGCCGCAACTCGGCCTCGTACTCGGTGCGCGACGCCAGGTCCGAAAGTTCATGCGGATCCCGTTCCAGGTCGAAAAGCTGCTCCTCCCCATCGAGCGCGTGAAAGATGTACTTCGAGCGGCCGTCGGTCAAGGCGTTCCAGTGGTTGACGCGGCTGTAGCAGACATCGTGCTCCAGGTCGATGAATTCCCGCCACCCGGTTCCCCCCGACTTCACCAGCGAGAGCAGGCTGCGCCCGTCGACCGGCCTCGACGGCGGTGCACCGGCGGCGTCCAGGAATGTCGGCAGAATGTCGCGCAGTTCCACCGGCTGCGCCATCACCTGGCCGCGTTTCGCCGCTACGAGGCCCGCCGGCCACCGCATCAGCATCGGAATATGCGCCGAAGGCTCGTAGGCATATGACTTGCGCCACAAGTTCTGGTCACCGGTCATATCGCCGTGGTCGGAGGTGAAGACGATCAGCGTTTCCTCGAGCCAGCCGCGCCGTTCCAGCGCCTCGAGAACCCGGCCGATTTGCGCATCGACCTGGGTGATGCAGCCGTAGTAGCCCTGGCGCGAGCGGCGGATCGTCTCGGCCGGCAGTTTGCCCCGCCAGATATCGGTGCGGTCGCTGTTCCGCTCTTCGTACCGCGCGGCCCATTTGCCTACCTGCGCCACAGGCAGGTCCGCGTCCTGGTACATCCGCATGAATCGCTCCGGCGGATCGTACGGGCTGTGCGGCCGGATGAACGAGACCTTGAGGAAGAACGGCTGCCGCCCCTCGTAGCCGTTCAAAAACCGGACCGCCGTGTCGCCGGTCCAGGTTGTGGCGTGAAGCCGTTCCGGCAGGGCGAATGGCTTCGAAAGATAGTCGTTCCACCACAGCCCGGTCGCGTGCGGATCCAGTTGCGGCGCCTCCGACCAGAACCAGGATTCGTAATCGGCGCGTTCCACCGGACCGCGTTTCTCGGCCGCCGCCAGCGCCTCCGGTCCGTTGCCGCACGGGCAGTGCTCGTCGAGCACCATGCGATGGTACCCGTGCCCGTTGCGCATCGGGGAATAGTGCTGCTTCCCGATGGTCATGGTGTAATAGCCCGCGTCACGAAGGGCGCGCGGTTTCTCGAGCGGGTAGCGCTCGGCCATATCCGAATATCCGAGCATTCCATGGTGCCAGGGCGAAAGTCCGGTCAGCAGCGCGCTGCGGGCCGGCGTACAGGTGGGAGTTGAAGAGTAAGCCCGGCTGAAGCGGACGCCCTCCCGTGCGAGCCGGTCCAGGTTCGGCGTATGGATGACACGGTTCCCGGCTGCGCCCAGGCAGTCGCCCCGCTGCTGATCCGTCATCAGGAGCAGGATGTTCGGGCGCGTCGCGGGCCGCGCACTCGCGGTCTGCGCCGCCGCTCCCCGTGCCGCCGCTGCGGCGCCGCCGATCTGGAGCAAAGTTCTTCGGGTCATGCAATTGACTCTACTATTTCCGGGCGGCCGGCCGAAAGGACATCGAGGTCCGCACCGACTGGCTGAACTCCACAAATCATCCCGATTTTTCCGGTGCCACCATCGACACCAGCATCGACTCGGCGACCTTCGGGCGCTTCACGGGCGCAGGCAGCGCCAACGACAACCGTATTATAGTGCTCGGTGGGCGGCTGAACTGGTAAATACGATCCGGCAGCCGGCCGGCACAAATTGACGAGGTCCTCGCATGCAGACTCTTCGCTCCGCTCGGTTCACCCTGATCTTCGGACTCGCGCTTTCCGTTTTGGCGCAGACGGCCAAGCGCCCGCTCAACCATCGCGATTACGATAGCTGGCGCACCATTCAGAGCCAGGCACTGTCGCGAGACGGCAAATTCCTGGCTTATTCCCTCGTGCCCGAGGAAGGCGACGGCCAATTGGTGGTCCGCAACCTGGCGACCGGCAAGGAGCTCAGGGAGGATTGCGGCTCGGCGCCCCCCGCCGGCGAGAACTCCGGCGAGGAGCCTCCGGCCGAAGGGCCGCCCGCCGTACGCGGCATCCGCATCGTGTTTACGCACGATAATTCCTTCCTCATCGCCAGCGCGTTTCCCCCAAAAGCGGAAACCGAGAAGGCCAGGAAGGCCCACAAGGGGCCCGGCGAGATGCCGCGGAACAGCATGATTCTCGTGGATCTGGCGACGTTCGCGGCCACGCGAATTCCCGACGTCGCGAGCTTCGAGGTGCCGGAGCTCGGCGACGGCTTCGTGGCCTACTTGCGAGGCCCCAAGCCGCGCTCGGGCGGCGGCACTCCCGCCGAAGGTGGCGAGGACCAGGCGAGGGGACGCGGCGCCGCGGGAGCCGGGCGGGCACGCAACCAGTTTGGCTCGGACCTGGTGCTGCGCGACCTGCGGCCGGCCAAGGAGCGGACCTTTGCCGACGTGATGGAATACTCGATGGCCAAGGATGCCAAGGCGCTGCTCTATGCGGTCCGGTCCCAAAAGTCCGAAACGGACGGGCTCTATTCGGTGGCGCCCGGTACGGACGCTGCGCCCGCCTCTCTTCTGGGGGGCAAAGGCCACTACACGAAGCTCACCTGGGATTTCGCCGGCAACCGCCTGGCGTTCCTGAGCGACCGCGACGATCAGGCGTCGAAGCCCGCTAAGTTCAAGGCCTACATCTGGGACCGGAAAGGCGCTCCGGCGGAGGTTATCTCCACGGCCACCGCGGGATTCCGTTCGGGTTACGGGATTCTGGACCGTGGCCCGGTGAGCTTCTCGCGCGACGGCTCGCACCTGTTCGTGAGTTGCGCGCCCCTCGAGGAGATTTCTGCTCTCGAAAAGGAGCCGTCTCCCGCGCCAACGGTCCCCTCGAACGAAAAGGTGGTGGCTGACCTGTGGAGTTGGAAAGACGACTACGTACAGCCGATGCAAAAGGTTCGCGCGGCGCAGGACCGGTCGCGATCCTACCGGGCTTCCTACGGCCTCGAAGACCGGAAGTTCCAGCAGCTTTCCGATCCTTCGATGGAAGGGCTGTTCCCGAGCGACGATGGGCATGTGGCGCTGGGCACCGACAACCGGGCCTACCGCCGCATGGTGGATTACGACGGAAACTACACCGACGTCTACCTGGTGGATACGGCAACGGGCGCCCGGAAACTCGCGTTGAAGGAGTATCGCGGGGCCGTCGGCGGCGGCCGCGGAGGCCGCGGGGGCGGTGGCGGCGGTGTGCAGTTGTCCCCCGATGGCAAACACGCGATCGTCTATAAGGAGAAGCAGTGGTGGTCGATCTCCGTGCCGGATGGAAGGATGACCGACCTGACGTCGCAGCTTGGCGTCGCGGTGTATAACGAGGACGACGACCATCCCGACGCGCCTCCCGCCTATGGCGCCGCCGGCTGGACCAAAGACGGAAAGCGGGCGCTGATTTACGATCGTTACGACATCTGGGCGGTATCGCCCGAGGGTGCGCCGCCGCGCAAGCTGACCGACGGCCGCAAGTCCGGCATCGAGTTCCGCGTCGACCGCCTCAATAGCGATGCCGAAGACGAGGAACGGGGCATCGACACGTCGAAACCGCTCCTGCTGCGCGCCGAAGATCTGGAAACCCGCGACAGCGGATTTTATTCTCTCGCCGGTTTTGACGCAAAACCGCGCAAACTGCTGATGGGCCCCAAGAATTACCAGACGCTTGGCAAGGCCAAAGAGGCAGACGTGATCATGGTCACGGCCACCACCTTCCACGACCAGCCGGACATTCACATCACCGATTCGTCATTCCACACCCTGAAGCAGGTCACGGATGCGAATCCGCAGCAGAAAGAGATCCTGTGGGGATCGGGCGAACTGATTCACTTTCGCAACGCCGATGGCGTTCCACTCGAAGCCGCGCTGTACAAGCCGGAGAATTTCGACCCGTCGAAGAAGTATCCGATGATGGTCTATCTCTATGAGCGGCTGTCCCAGAACGTGAACACGTTCGTGCGGCCGGCGCCCGGCCACTCCATCAACATCAGCTATTACGTCAGCAACGGCTATCTGGTGTTGACGCCCGATATCGTCTACACCACGGGCTACCCGGGCCAGAGCGCGCTGAAATGCGTGCTGCCGGCGATCGAGGCGGTGGCGGAGAAAGGCTATGTCAACCGAAACGCGATCGGGATCCAGGGCCACAGTTGGGGCGGCTATCAGACGGCGTACATGTTGACGCAAACCAACATCTTCAAGGCGGCGGAGGCGGGCGCGCCGGTGGCCGACATGATCAGCGCCTACGATGGAATCCGCTGGGGCAGCGGATTGCCGCGGCAGTTCCAGTATGAGAAGACGCAGAGCCGGATCGGAGGAAGCATCTGGGAGTACCCGCTGCGATACATCGAAAACTCGCCGGTTTACATGGCGGACCGGGTGACGACGCCGCTGCTGATCCTCCAGAACGACGCCGACGATGCCGTGCCGTGGTATCAGGGCGTCGAGTTGTTCCTCGCGCTGAGGCGCCTGGGGAAAGAGGTCTATCTGTTCGACTACAACGGCGAGCCTCATCACATTACCCGGCGCCCGAACCAGAAGGATTACACCGTCCGTTTGCAGCAGTTCTTCGACCACTTCCTGAAGGGAGCGCCCGAGCCGGAGTGGATGGCGAAGGGCATCCCCTACATCGAGCGTGAGCAGGAAAAGGAAAAGTTCGGAGCAGCATACGAGAGCACCTCGGAAGACCGGAAAGATGTGAAAAAATAGCAGCGGCGTACGGCCAATAGAACTCTTATGCGGACATTCTCGAAAAATCGGATTTGGGGGATTTCGCTGTGGGCCGCGAGCGGCTGCGTGCTGCTGGCGCAGGCACAGCGTCCCATGACGCTGGTCGACATGATTAACCTGCCGCAGGTTAACGACCCTCAGCTTTCGCCCGGCGGCCATCAGATCGTTTTCGTCGAATCGGAAGCGAACTGGAAGGCCGACCGGCGAATCAGCCACATCTGGCGAATCAATGCCGACGGTTCCGGCCTGACGCAGATGACCAGCGGCGCCAATGGCGAGAACGATCCGCGATGGTCGCCTGACGGAAAGACCATCGCATTCATCGCCAGGCGCGGCGCCGAGCCGGACGCCGTCCCCCAGGTCTTCCTGATTTCGACATCCGGCGGCGAAGCGCGGCCGCTCACGAAACACGCGACCGCGGTTTCCAATATCGAATGGTCGCCCGATGGCGCGGTCATCTATTTCCGCGCCGCTGATCCCAAGCCCGAGGCACAGAAGGCGCGTGAGAAGCTCAAAGACGATGTTTTCCTGTTCAATGAAAACTACGAGCAGCAGCATCTCTGGAGCGTGCCTGCGGCCGGCGGCGCCGAACGTCGCATCACGCAGGGTGCCTATTCCGTTCTGGCTTACGAAGTATCGGAAGACGGCAAGAAGATCGTATTCCATCGCGCGCCCACGCCGCTGCTCGAGGACAGCGATCAGAGCGAAGTCTGGGTAATGGACGCCGGCGGTACTAACGCGAAACAGATCACGCACAACCGTGTCCAGGAGAGCGATGCCGAGCTTTCGCCGGACGACGCGCAGGTGCTGTTCCTTTCGCAAGCCAACCAGAAGTTCGAGACGTATTACAACCGCAAGATTTTCGTCGAACCGTCGGGCGGGGGCGAGGCGCGCCTGCTCATGCCCGATCTTCCTTACGAAGTGAGTAAAGCGTCCTGGTCGAAGGACGGAAGGTCGATCTACTTCCTGGCCAACATGGGCGTGCACACGGAGCTGTTCAAGGTGAGCGAGCGGGGCGGCAAGCCGGAGCAACTCACCGGCGGCAGGCACGCCATTACGGCGTGGAGCATGACCGGCCCCTCAAATACCCACGTTTTTGCGTCGCACGAAATGACCAGCCCGGGAGAGGTTTGGATCATGGAGGCCGGCAGTCCGCGCAAAGTTACGTCCGTTTGCGACAGGGTGGTGCGGGATTTCCAGCTGCCGCGGGAGGAACGGATCGCCTGGAAGGGTGAGGACGGCGTGACCGTGGAAGGACTCCTCTATTATCCGCTCGATTATCGGGAAGGCAAACGCTATCCGCTGGTGGTGCAGACGCACGGCGGACCGCAGTCATCCGATAAGTTCGGCCTCGGCGGAGGCCAGAACTACGTGCCGGTTCTTGCGGCCAAAGGCTATGCAGTTCTGCAGCCGAACTATCGCGGAAGCACCGGCTACGGCGACGATTTCCTGCGCGACATGGTCGGGCATTACTTCAAGAACTCGCACCTGGATGTGCTGGCCGGGGTCGACTACCTGGTGAAGACTGGGATCGCCGATCCCGATCACCTGGTGGCCATGGGCTGGAGCGCAGGCGGCCACATGACCGACAAGCTCATCACGGCAACGGACCGGTTTAAGGCCGCCGCGGCCGGGGCGGGGGCGGCCGACTGGATCTCCATGTACGCGCAGAGCGACGTGCGAACCTACCGGACGCCGTGGTTCGGCGGCACGCCTTGGCAGAAGGACGCACCCATAGCCGCTTACTGGGACAACTCGCCGCTAAAAGATGTTTGGAAGGTAAAGACGCCCACGATCTTTCTTGTGGGACAGAACGATGTTCGCGTTCCGGAGCCGCAGTCGGTGGAGATGTACCGCGCGCTGAAAAGCAACGGCATTCCCACCCATCTCTACGTTGCCCCGCGAGAGCCGCATGGATGGGCCGAATTGCGCCATGTTCTGTTCAAGATGAACGTAGAGCTAGACTGGTTCGAGAAATATGCGATGGGCCGCTCTTATACCTGGGAAAAAGCACCCACAGAATGAGATGCAGGTGGCCTGATCACGCGCCGGCGTGATCGTTCCCCGGCCGCAGGCGCGATGTGAATACCGGCACTACCGTCTCTTTTGGCAGCTTTACCACCCAAAAAAATTCCAACTCTCCCTGCTCTTAACCGATCACAGATCCACAGGGGTCAATTACCGGACTAGTTCAGTCCGTGAGGGTCCTGGTGGGACCCGGGGTTCAGGTTCTGCCTGACGTTTGTCCCAAAGGAGAAGATCTCGCTATGAAGAAGTGTTTTACTGTTTTGGGCGCCGCCTTACTGATTGTGGGGTCGGCGGCTGCACAGGAAGTCCCTAAAGTCGAAGCCTATCTCGGTTACAACTACGTACACTTTAACCCTGCTACCACTCTCTCGTCATTCAGCGCGAACGGCGGAAGTGGTCAGTTCATCTTTAACTTCAACAAATGGATCAGCGGCGTGGCGGACCTCGGTGCCGTACATAACAGCAATTTCGCTGGATTCTCGATTGACAACACGACGTTCAATTACCTGTTCGGACCGCGCATCAGCATTCGCAAATGGTCCCGTTTTACGCCGTACGTCCAGACACTGTTCGGCGGCGCTTACTATACCGCCAGTGCCTCGGTCGGCGGATTTCTTCCCGAGTTCAATGACGCCGGGCAGATCATTCCGGGGCAGCCCATCACGGCCCGCCTGGTGGCGCATCAGAATAATTTTGCGATGGTCGCCGGCGGCGGTCTCGACATCAAGATCAACCGGCATCTCAGCTTCAGGCCCGGTGCAGTCGATTATTACATGACCCGCATCCAGAACCTCGCGCTGTCGGACAACCGGATCCAGGACAACATCCGGTACTCGGCCGGCATTTCGTTCCTGTTCGGCGGCGAGAAGCATGTTCCTCCTCCTCCTCCTCCCCAGGCCTCGCGGCAAATGCCGAAGCAGAATATCGGCTTGCAACTGATGCCGTCTTCCACCGAAGTTTGCCCCGGAGACACCGTTACCGTGAATCCCTCCATCAGCGGCGCGAGCCCGGATCAGCTTAAGTATGTCTGGTACGTCAACGGCCAGCCGATCAGCCAGGGCCACTCCTTCTCATTTGGCACCGAGGGCCGTCAACCGGGGACCTACAAGATCAGCCTGGCTCTGAATGGCGCGAACTTCAACCCCGCCCAGGCGGAAACCAGCATCACCGTTAAGCAGTACATGCCGCCGACCGGGACCGTCAACGCCAGCCCCGCACAGGTCGAATATGGCGACAAGGCCACCCTCTCCTCGAATTTCCAGGGCCAGTGCGGCAAGTGCGCCATCCAGACCCCGACTTACACGGCTTCTGAAGGGTCCGTCAGCGGGGACCAGTTCGACTCCACCGGCGTGCAGTTCAGCGCTGCCAGCAACATGGAACAGCGCAAGACCGTCACCATCACCGCCAATGCCTCCGATTGCAGCAATACCGGCACGGCCACCACTACAATCGACGTCGTGAAGAAAGCCGTCGTGGCTCCGGTCCGTCTGCCAGACGTCCTGTTCTCTCGCGACAGCTCGCGCGTCAATAATTGCGGCAAGCGCGTTCTGCTCGAACAGTTGCGCGCCTACGTGGACAAGGACCCGACCGGTACGGTCGTCCTCGTCGGAAACTCCTCCCCCGATGAGAAAATCTCCGGTCTCGACATGAAGCGCGCCATGAACGCGGCGGCCGTCATCACCGCGGGAACCGGAGTCTGCATGTCGGTTCCGCAGTCGCAGGTGATGCTCGATGCCATCGGTGACAATCAGAACGGCATCAGCTTCGAGTCGGGCTTCTGCGGCGCCTCCGTACGCGCAGCCGGATCCGGCAGCGAGGCGGATATGCGGCGTGTCGCTGTGTGGTTCGTCCCCAGCGGCGGCCAGACGCCCGCCATGGTGACCAACCTTCGCAGCGCCGAGTCGCTCTCCGTGAGCGGTCTCGGGTGCCCGAAGTAGTAGTGTAGTTGTGTCTCGGACGCGCCGGTGCTCGAAGCGATTCTTGTGGTCACCGTTGTGTGCCTGGTTTCGTTCCTCATCGGCGCGACGGCCTGTTGGGCCATGCTGTGGATTCTCCTCAGCATGGCCCGCGCGCATTCTCGCCGCCGCCGGCCCGAATCCTAATACTCCACGCTCACCAGAAACAATCCCTTGGCCGGTGCGGTCGGCCCGCTTTTCTCCGGTAGCGTTTCCAGGTTCGCGATATTCCCCCTGCCCGCCTCGATCAACGTTCCGACGATGTTCCTTACCATGTGTTTGAGAAAGCCGCTGCCCCGCACGCGGTAGATCAGACGTCCCTCCCCGCGCTCCAGCACCGACGCGAACACCGTTCGCACTTTGGATTTCCCCTCTGCATCCCGATCGTCGGAGGCCGCGAATGCCGTGAAATCGTGCTCGCCTTCGAATGCCGTGGCCAGCCGGGCCATACGGTCTTCCCGCAGCGGATACGGGTAGTGATGTGCGTACGGCCACTCGAAAGGGCTACAGACTTCCTCCCTCACGATGCGGTATTCATAAGTCTTTGCTTTGGCGTCGAAGCGCGGATGGAACCCGGCGTGTACCTCTTCGACCAAAAGCACGCGGACGGCGGGCGGCAGCAGCCGGTTGATGGCGCGCCGCAAGTTGGGCAGCGGGATCGGATTTTCGATCGAAAACGCCGCCACCTGCCCCAGTGCGTGCACCCCGGCATCGGTGCGCCCGGACCCCGCAACATGAACCGCGCGGCCCTCCAGCCCGGAAACGATCTCTTCGAGAATGCCCTGTATGGTCGGCAGGTCCGGCTGCACCTGCCAGCCATGGAATGCGGTGCCGTCGTAGGCAACCCGGATCCGGATGCGGCGCATCACACGGGGCGCGAGCCCGGCTTGACGACTGGGATCCCGCGGGCGCACAAGGGGCACTGTTCCGGATAATGGGCCGCCACCTGCATGGTTGCCAGGGCGATCCGCGGCACGCCGACGTCGGCCCTTCCGCCGCTGCGGTCGATGATCGAGCCGGCCGCCAGTACGTCCGCTCCCGCTCCGCGCAGTACGTCGATCACGTCTTTGGTGCTGCCGCCGGTCGTGATTACATCCTCCACCACGACGGCGGCTTCGCCCGCGCCGATCGTGAACCCGCGTCGAAGCGCCATCTGCTTGGTCGCCGGGTCCCGCTCGGTGAAGAGAAACCGGGTGCCCAGCGCGCGGGCCGCTTCGTGGCCGATAATCACGCCGCCCAGCGCCGGCGAAACCACGACTTCGATCTTACGAGGGCCGGCGGCCTTGCGCAGTTCCGCCGCGAGCATGCGCCCGAGTTGTTCGGCCGCTCCGGGATGTTGCAGCACCAGCGCGCACTGCAGGTACTCCGCACTGTGCAGCCCGCTCGTGAGGCGGAAATGGCCCTTCAAGTATGCGCCGGTTGATTCGAACAGCTCCAGGATGGATTCGGCTTGCGGCGTCACAAACGCCTACTATACCATTGAAGTTAAACAGATCCTGAGGAAGGTCTCCATGTACCGTGTAAAACCGTATCTTGCAGTGTTGTGCGTCCTGCTGATGGCAGCGCCGCCGGCCGTCCTGGCCGCCGATAAGCCCTCCGGCTCACCGAACCCCCAGCCGCAGAGCACAGCCCCCGTGGTGAATGCTCCCCGTGGCATTCTTCGCGGATTCACATCGCCGTACGAGGCTCCTTCGGTCTCGCCGCCCAGCCTGGCCAATTCCAACCGGCTCGAATCGCTGCTGCGCGGTGGCAACCTCTACCTTTCGCTCCAGGACACCATCGCGCTCGCCCTCGAGAATAACCTGGATATCGCGATCCAGCGATATGGCCCGCAGATCGCCGAAGCCGCGGTCGAGCAGGCGCAGGCCGGCGGATTCGCGCGCGGCGTCTCGACCACGGTTACCGCCGGCCCGAGCAGCGCGTCCGTCGCCAGTTCCGGCACCACGCCAGGCACCAACCAGAACGCTTCCTCGCAGGCCAGCACCGCGACCTCCTCGGCCGTGAGCGGGAGCGTTTTGCAGTCCTCCGGCCCCGCCATCCCCAGCCTCGACCCGGCGATCACCGGCAACTTGAACTGGGGCCATGCGACCACGCCTCAGAGCAGCGCCTTCATTACCGGAACGAACTTCCTCGTCCAGAATGCCAAGGTGGCGAACTTCGGCTTGCAGAAGGGCTTTCTCACCGGAACCGTTGCCTCTCTCGGGCTGAATAACAACGCGGTGACGAGCAACAACCCGCGCAACGACTTCAACCCGTCGACAAGCAGTTCCCTCGGACTCAGCATCACGCAGCACCTGCTGCAGGGCTTCGGCCTGGCGGTCAACTCCCGGCAGATCCATATCGCGAAGAACAACCGCGAGGTTTCCGACCTCACCTTCAAGCTCCAGGTGCAGACGACCGTCGCGGCGGTCATGAGCCTGTACTGGGACCTGGTTGCGTTCAACGACAACGTCCGCGTGGCCCGGGAAGCGGTGGCCGCCGCCACCCGCCTGTGGGAGGACAATAAGCGCCAGGTCGAGGTGGGCACCCTGGCACCCATTGAAGTGACGCGGGCCGAAGCCCAGATCGCTGCCGGCGAGCAACAACTTACCGTAGCGCAGACGCGCGTCCTGCAACAGGAGACCATCATCAAGACGGCCCTCAGCCGCACCGGCGTGGCCAGCCCCTCCGTCGCCGATGCTCACATCATCCCGACCGACCAGATCCGCATTCCCGACGTCGAACCGGTCACTCCCATTCAAGACCTGATGTCCATGGCTATCTCTTCGCGCCCGGAACTGGCGCAGAGCCGGATCCAACTTCAGAACCAGCAACTCACCATGCGGGGCTCGAAGAACGCCCTGCTTCCCACTCTCGATGCAGTTGCCAACCTTTCCAACAGCGGCCTGATCGGGCAGCCGAACGCTCTGCCTGCGCCGCCTGGAACGGTACACAGCAACAACCCCTTCTTCATCGGCGGCTACTCCGATGTGCTGGGGCAGCTCTTCGCGCGCAACTTTCCCAACTATTCGGTTGGCTTCAATCTGACAATTCCGATCCGCAACCGGGCTGCGCAGGCCCAGGTCATCAATGACGAGCTGACCTACCGGCAGCAGCAGCTCGGCTTGCAGCGGCTCGAGAATCAGGTGCGCGTAGACGTTCAGAATGCCGTTATCGGGCTCACCCAGGCTCGCGCTCAATACCTTGCCGCAGCCAAGCAGACTGTCTTGCAGGCGCAGACCCTCGATGCCGAACAGAAGAAGCTCGCGCTGGGAGCCTCCACGATCTACAACGTCATTCAGGACCAGCAAGCGCTTACTTCGGCCGAATCCAACGAGGTTGCGGCAAAGGCAGCCTATGCCAAAGCCAGGGTAGAGCTGGAGCGCTCCACGGGCCAGATCCTGAACGACCAGAACATTTCACTCGACGAAGCGTATCGCGGTGTGGTCGCGCGTCCGCCTAGCCCGATTCCGCCGGACGTGCAGCCCCCTCCCGCGCATAACTAGCAAGATTTACGCTGTGGCGCCGGCCGCCACCTCGAGATCTCGACAAAGAATTGACACGCCACGTGCCAATTTTGCGTACAGCTACTGTGCCTGGCTGCTGGAAATCCCTCATTTCAGGGATGCTTAGCATTTGGTCCGGAAATTGCTTGTGATATAGCGTGACTAACTTTTCACAGGCCCACGAAGAGACGATTGCTCTTCGCTTTTGTCTCCCGCCAAATCAGTCACCTCGCATAAAACCCTGCTTGTAGCCCGCAAATCTCCTCACAGTCGTTTCTTCCTGGGCCTGTAGCCGGATTCGGCTACCATAGGAATATGGCTCAAGGTATGTTCGAGGTCCCCTGTCCCTGCTGCCAGGCGATTCTCAAAATCGATCCGGAGACGCGCGCCGTGATCGCCCACACGGTTCCAGTCAAGCCTCCCGCCATCGACGATCTGGCCACCGAGGTGGCCAAGCTGAAAGGGGAGGGCGCTCGCCGCGAAGAGCTTTTCCGCAAACAGTTCGAAGCCGAAAAAACGCACGGGCGGGTACTGGAAAAGAAGTTCGACGAGTTGTTCAAACGCGCCAAGGAGAACCCCGACCTGACGCCTCCCAAGCGCGATATCGACCTGGACTGACATGGCGCTCGATACGAAGGCGGGACAGCCGCCGGCACCTTCCCAACTGGTGAATGTCGCGAGACTGGTCACCGCATACTACGCGGTGAAGCCGGATGTCTCCGTGCCGTCCCAGAAGGTGAGCTTCGGAACCTCCGGGCACCGGGGGTCCTCGTTTCTCGCATCGTTCAATGAAGATCACATTCTGGCGATCACCCAGGCGATCTGCGAATACCGGGCGCAGAACGGTGTAGACGGCCCGCTTTTTCTGGCAATGGACACTCATGCGCTCTCCGAACCGGCGTTCGCCACGGCGCTCGAAGTGCTCGCCGGCAATGGGGTGGCGGTAAAGATCGACCAGGACTTGGGCTACACGCCGACCCCGGCGCTCTCGCACGCCGTCCTTACTTATAACGCACGCAGGAAGAGCGGTCTGGCGGACGGGGTGGTGATCACGCCGTCGCACAACCCTCCCGATGACGGGGGCTTCAAGTACAATCCGCCGAACGGCGGGCCGGCCGATACCGGCGCCACGAAATGGATCGAGAATCGCGCGAACGGGATACTGGCCGGCGGCCTGCGCGAGGTGAAACGCTGCGCGTACGAGCGCGCGCTGAAGGCCGGGACTACCGGACGGTTCGATTACATCTCCAATTACGTGAACGATCTCGGGTCGGTGCTGGACCTGGAAGCTGTGCGTGACGCGCATATTTCCCTCGGAGCCGATCCGTTGGGCGGGGCCGGCGTGCGGTATTGGGGGCGAATCGCCGAGCGCTACGGTCTTTCAATGACCGTGCAGCATGCGGATCCGGACCAGACGTTCCGCTTCATGACTCTCGACTGGGACGGGAAGATCCGGATGGATTGTTCGTCGCCCTACGCCATGGCGGGATTGATCGCGATGAAGGACCGGTTCGACATAGCGTTCGCGTGCGATACCGATCACGACCGCCACGGGATCGTAACGCGCAGCGCCGGCCTGATGAACCCGAACCACTACCTGGCGGCGGCCATCTCCTACCTGTTTTCCAACCGGCCTGGCTGGAAGGGCGGGGCGGGGGTCGGAAAGACGATGGTGTCGAGCAGCATCATCGACCGGGTCGCGGCGGACCTGGGGCGAGGCTTGATGGAGGTGCCGGTCGGCTTCAAGTGGTTCGTCGGTGGTCTGCTTGACGGTTCCCTCGGCTTCGGCGGCGAAGAGAGCGCCGGCGCGTCGTTCCTGCGGCGCGACGGCACGGTCTGGACCACCGATAAGGACGGCATGATCATGGGCCTGCTGGCGGCCGAGATCCTGGCGCGGACCGGCAAGGACCCGGCGGAGGTCTACCGGGGTCTCACCGAACGGTTCGGCGCGCCGGTGTATGAGCGCATCGACGCCCCCGCCACTCCGGCGCAGAAGGCCGTCCTGCAAAAACTCTCACCCGAGCAGGTGGATGCCAAAGAGCTGGCAGGGGACCCGATTGAAGCGATGCTGACATCGGCACCGGGAAACGGCGCCCCGCTGGGCGGACTCAAAGTAGGCACCCGCCGGGGATGGTTTGCTGCCCGGCCTTCCGGGACGGAGGACGTGTACAAAATCTACGCCGAGAGCTTCGCCGGGGAAGAACATCTGCGTAGGATCCAGAAAGAGGCGCAGGAGTTGGTGGAGCGCACGTTCCGCGCGGCGGGCGCGGAGTAGCCGGGCTCTAGCCGCCGGCGATCGCCCCCACGATCAACAGGGGCTCGGCCCCGGTCGCCACCGCCGCGGGCAGGGGAGCGTCGTGCGGCTCGTGCGACAGATCCTCCTGGCAGGCGAAGAATCGCACGTACGGACGGCGCCGGCCGGTGACATGGTCGCGGATGGTTCCGCCCAGCATCGGATAGGAGGCTTCGAGGGCGTCGAGGACCGAGCCCAACGTGGCCGGGCCCTCGACTTCGAGCTTCACCTCGTTTCCGGCGTGCGCCAGGAGCCGCAAATGCGCCGGCAGTACCACCCGGATCATGGCAGCGTCTGGACCTCGACGGAGAGCACCGCGGGAAGATGCCGGGCAATCGGCTGCCAGCTGTCGCCGGCATCGGCCGAGGCGTAGACCTGGCCGCCGGTGGTTCCGAAGTACACGCCGCATTGATCGAGCGAATCGACGGCCATCGCGTCGCGCAGCACGTTGACGTAGCAGTCGCCCGGCGGCAGACCCTTGCTCAACTCCTCCCACTCGTTGCCGCCCGTGCGGCTGCGGTACACGCGCAGTTTGCCGTCCATCGGAAAGTGCTCGGAGTCGCTCTTGATCGGGACGACGTAAATGGTATCGGGTTCGTGCGCGTGAACGTCGATCACGAAGCCGAAATCGGTCGGCAGGTTGCCGCTGACCTCGTGCCACGAGTCGCCGGAATCGTCGCTGCGCATGACGTCCCAGTGCTTCTGCATGAAGAGCACGCCGGGACGCGACCGGTGCATCGCAATGCGGTGAACGCAATGGCCGACCTCGGCTTCGGGCTCGGGGATGTATTGGGACTTCAGCCCGCGGTTGATCGGCCGCCACGTCTGGCCGCCATCATCCGTCCGGAAGGCGCCTGCTGCCGAAATCGCGATGTAGATGCGAGC
Source organism: Bryobacterales bacterium (assembly GCA_963778675.1). GTDB lineage: Bacteria > Acidobacteriota > Terriglobia > Bryobacterales > Bryobacteraceae > CAWCDJ01. The sequence continues at coordinate 302,511 of CAVZVI010000007.1, read as the reverse complement.
GGGGTTGCTCGGGTCGAGAAGGATGGTGTGCAGACACATTCCGCCGGCGCCCGGCTGCCAGCGGGGTCCCGAGCCGTGGCCGCGCAGGCCGGAGAGCTCGCCCCACGTCTGCCCGCCGTCAGTCGAGCGGAACAGGGCCGCGTCTTCCACTCCGGCATAGACCGTATCCGGATCGGTGAGCGAGGGCTCCAGGTGCCAGACTCGCTTGAACTCCCAGGGGTGCGCGGTGCCGTCGTACCACTGGTGAGTGCCGGGGACGCCGTCGTAGGCGAACTTATTTCCCACCGGCTCCCAGGTCTTGCCGCCGTCGTTGGAGCGCTGCATCACCTGGCCGTGCCAGCCGCTCGATTGCGATGCATATAGCCGGTTCGGGTCGGCCGGCGATCCCTTGACGTGGTAGATCTCCCAGCCCGCGAAGAAGGGACCCCGGATGTCCCATTTCTCGCGCTTCCCGTCCGACTCCAGAACGAATGCGCCTTTGCGCGTGCCGACCAGAGCCCTTACTTTACTCATCCCTCTCTCCTGTCTGCGAATTTTGGTATCAGTGGATTTGAGTCCCGTTCCCGCCAACGCCGGCGCACTTCGGCCAGGATCGCCTCCCGGTTCTGCGCCATCTCTTCGATGAAGGTGCATGGTAAACCCGCATCTTCGTGCCGCGACCCCCAAACCAGCAACTCCAACAGGACCGGCGCCAGGTCAATGCCCTTTTGTGTCAGACGGTAGTTGACCTTGCGCCTGTCCGCCTCCTCCGCCTCCGTGATGATGATGCCGGACGCTTCGAGCTTCCGGAGCCGGTTAGTCAGAATATTTGTGGCGATCCCCTCTCCCGACTCCCGGAACTCCTTGAAAGTCCGGTATCCGCGCACCATGAGATCGCGGATAATCAACAGCGACCAGCGATCCCCGAAAATATCCAGAGAGATACTGACGGGGCAACCGGACCGTTGTTTCGATTTCGGCGTCCCAGACACGGTTCATGCTATCAATCTCACTTGCGATTTGCAAGTGAAATCCGGTTAGATAATAGCCCTGTGAGAACCGTGCGCGGTCTGCGCTGGTGGATCGCGGCACTGATCTTCCTGGCCACCCTGATCAACTTCGTGAACCGGCTGACCGTGGCGGTGCTGGCGCCGGTGATCACCCACGACCTGGGCCTCTCGAATTTCCAGTTTGCGACGGTCGCCAACTCCTTCCTGATTGCCTACACGTTGAGCCAGGGGCTCTCGGGCAAACTCTACGACCGCATCGGCGCGAAGCGCGGATTCTCGCTGTCGGTGACGGTATGGTCGCTTGCCTCGATGGGACACGCATTCGCGCGCGGCGTGGTGAGCCTGGAGTGTTTCCGGTTCTTCCTCGGCTTGGGCGAGGCAGGGAACTGGCCGGGGGCGGCGAAGGTGATCGCGGAGTGGTTCCCTGTGCGCCAGCGTGCACTGGGAATGGGCATCTTCAACAGCGGGCCTTCGATCGGGTCGGTGGTGGCTCCGCCGCTCGTGATCTGGGTCGAGCGCAACTTCGGCTGGCAGGCGACGTTCCTCGCGCTGGGCGGCGCCGGGTTCGTCTGGCTGGCGCTGTGGACGATCTTCTACGAGGTCCCGGCGCGGCACCGGCGGCTCAGCGCCGGGGAGTACGCACTGATTCAGAAGGACCGTCCGCCGGCAGCCGTGCCGGTCGGTTGGCGTGTCCTGCTGCGGCACCGCGAGGTGTGGGCGATCGTGCTGGCCCGGTTCCTGGCGGACCCGGTGTGGTGGCTCTACATCACCTGGCTGCCGCTCTATCTTTACGAGGTGCACGGCTTCAGCCTGCGGGAGATCGGCGCATTCGCGTGGCTCCCGTACGTGGCGGCGGATGCGGGCAGCCTGGGCGGCGGTTGGCTGTCGGGGTTCCTGATCGGGCGCGGCTGGAGCGTCGATCGCGCGCGGAAGACGGTGATCGTGATGGGCATGCTGTGCATGTCGGCGGGGATCTTCGCGGCTACGGCGCGGAGCGCGGCCGCGTCGCTGGCGCTGATTGCGGCCGTACTGTTCGGGTTTCAAAGCTGGATCAACAATGTGCAGACGCTGCCCAGCGACTATTTTCCGGACGAGGCAGTGGGCGCCGTCACCGGATTGGGCGGCACCGGGGCTGGGCTCGGCGCTATTCTGTTAACGCAGGCTACCGGATTTGTGGTGGATCATTTTCATTCCTACACGCCGATTCTGGTCACCGCGGGGCTCCTTCCCGTGCTGGGTACCGCGGTGTTATTCGCATTGGGCGGGCCGGTCCGGCGTGTGACATTCGAAAGGTCATGAACATAGAAGATGCGGAACTATCTGGATTTGTCGGGCAAGACCGCGCTGGTGACGGGAGCGTCCTCGGGCATCGGATCCGCTACGGCGGAGGTGCTGGCGGACCTCGGGGCAAAGGTAGCGATCGGCTACTTTCAAAATGAATCGGGCGCTATGGCGGTCCGGGATAAGATTGCCGGTTCGGGCGGGACGGCGGTAGCGATCCGCGCCGACGTCCGCAAGGCGAACCAGGTGAAAGTGCTGGTGGATCGCACCGCGGAAGAGTTCGGCGTCATCGATATCCTGGTCAACAATGCCGGATCGCTGGTCAAGCGGACACCGATTCTCGATATCACCGGGGAGGGCTGGGACAATGTCATGGACCTCAACCTGAAGAGCGCGGTCCTGTGTTCCCAGGCAGTGGTGCCGGCGATGATGGAGCGGCGGCGCGGCGTCATCGTGAACGTAGTATCGATCGCCGGGCGCAACGGCGGCGGGCCGGGGGCGGGCCCGTACTCGACGGCGAAGGGCGGATTGATCACCTTCACCAAGGCACTGGCCAAGGAGATGGCGCCGCACGGCGTGCGGGTGAACGCGGTCTCGCCCGGTGTGATCGATACGCCGTTCCACGAAGTGTTTTCGACCCCGGAGATGATTGCGAATTTCGTGAAGGGGATTCCGCTGGGACGCATCGGGACGTCGATGGAGTGCGCCACCGCAATCGCGTTTCTGGCCTCCGACGCGGCGAGCTTCGTAGTGGGAGAGACGATCGAGGTAAACGGCGGGCAGTTGATGCTGTAAGGCTCACTTCATGAAGCCGCTCTTGCCGCTGCCGGTGGCGCAGAGCTCGTCGTTAAGCGGATCGTCGAGGGCCAGGATGCGGCGGGCCTCGGGGCTCAGGCGCGACTGCACCTCGGGGCTCAGCCACCGCTTCTGCCACTGCTGCTGGGGCTTGTCCCACCGGGTGTAATAGACGTGCATGGCCCGGCGGGGAGCGGCGGTGCGGTTGGCCGTGCCTCCGTGCCACATGTGGGCATTCATGACCACGACGTCGCCGGCTCTTCCAATCACCAGTTGCTGGGCGGGATGCGGCTGGTACATTTCAGGCGGGGGCAGGCTATGCCAGCGGTGCGAGCCGGGAACCATGCGGGTAGCGCCGTTTTCAGGGGTGAAATCGTCGAGCAGCCACACCGAATTGCACACCCAGTAGCCGGAGCCGTCGGGGAGAGCCCCGCTATCGGCGTGCAAGGGCTGGTCTGCGTCGCTGTGCGGATTGGTCGAGCGCGCGTTGAGGCTGCTGAGCTTGAAGCGCGGCCCCAGGACGCAGGCCATGCACTCGAGCACCTCCGGCGTGAGAATGATCTCTTCGAAAATGCGGCCCTTATTGACGAGATTGGCGAGGCGGCGCGCGCCGGGCTCCTGCTTGAACTCGGCGCCGGCCGAATCGCCTTCTTCCGCGAAAAGCTCCTCGATGCGGTTGCGCGCGCGGGCGAGCAGGCCGGAGTCCATCAGGCCGGGCAGGAGCAGGTATCCCTGTTCTTCCAATTGGCGGCGGTCGGAATCGGACAGCATGGTTCCCAGCGTATCGCAGCCGAAACCGGAGGGGGTCGTCACGCGCCTAACATAGAGATATGGTGCGTAAGATCCGGATCGTGATTCTGCTGGCGCTGGCCGCGGCGGCGGGAATGGCGCAAGTGCGCCGGACGGTGGAAGAGCTGACCGGCTTCGTGCGGCAGGCCATCGAGCAGAAGGCGGCCGACAAACAGGTGGCGGCGGCGGTAGAGGCCATTCAGCTCAAGTACCGGCTGGACGAGACTACCGTAGCCGAACTGCAGCGGGCGGGAGCGGGTCCGAAGACAGTCGCGGCGCTACGCCACCTCAGCCAGATTTCGGCGAGCCTGCCGCCGGAGCCGCAGCACGTCACCGCAGTGGCCTTCCCGCCGCCTTCGGAGGAAGTGCAGAAGAGCATCCTTGCCGACGTGAGAGAGAACGCCCTCAACTACACCGACAATCTGCCGAACTACCTGTGCACGCAGGTGACGAAGCGGAGGGTGGATCCGACGGGCTCGGGTAACTGGCGGGTGGCGGACACGATCCTGGAGCACCTCAGCTTCTTCGATCACAAAGAGAGCTACAAGGTCATCATGGTGAACGACAGCCCGGTGACGAGGCCGCTGCAACACGACCAGTTGGGGGGTGCTACTTCGTCGGGAGAGTTCGGGAGCATCCTGCACTCGATCTTCGCGCCGGAGGTCCAGACCGAGTTCGGCTGGGCGCGCTGGGCGACGCTGCGGGGGCAGCGGACGCTGGTCTTCACGTTTCATACCGGAGTGCCGATGTACAGCATCCGGGACGAGGAATCGAAGCGCGAGGTCACGACGCGCACGCATGGCGAAGTGCTGGTGGATCAGGCCACCCGTATGGTCATGCGGATCAGCATGGAGTGCGAAGGCATACCGGCGGATTTCCCGATTCAAAGCGTCTCGGTCCTCCTCGATTACGATTTCGGGGAGATCTCGGGCAAGCAATACCTGCTGCCGTTGCATTCGAGCATCCGCTCGCGGGAGGGGCGCATGGCGGCATGGAACGAGGTGAGCTACGTGGCTTACCGGAAGTTCGGTACCGAATCGAGCATTACGTTCGATACGCCGGACATACCGGCGGATAAGTTGAAGGAGACGCCGCCGAAGCAACAGTAAGAACCAGCGAACTCTTGGTTCAGGCGGTTCGCCGGTACCACTCGAAGGTCCGCCGCATGCCTTCTTCGAACGAAAAGCGCGGCGCATGGCCGAGTTCGCGGGTTGCAGCGGTGGTATCGGCCTGCGAGTCGCGCACGTCCCCGGGGCGAGGCGGGCCGTACACGGCGGGAATACTGACTCCGGCGATCTTCTGCACCAGTGTCCATGCCTGGTTGAGCGTAATCCGGCCGCCGTTGCCGGCATTGTACATGCGTCCGGAGACGTTGGGGGCCCGGGCGGCTTTGAGGTTCAACTCCGCTACGTCTTCCACGTAGGTGAAGTCGCGCGATTGTTCGCCGTCGCCGAAGATCGTGGGCGGGCATCCCTGAATGGCGGATTTCATGAAAATCGAAAGCACCCCGGAGTAAGTGCTCGACGGATCCTGGCGCGGCCCGTATACGTTGAAGTACCGCAACGCCACGGTCTCGAGTTGGTACACGGCGGTGAAGACGTCGCAGTAGTACTCGCCGACGAGCTTTTGCAGCGCGTACGGCGACTTAGGCTGCGGATTCATGGTCTCGACTTTGGGCAGGACCGCGGTGTCGCCATAGGCGGAGGAGGATGCGGCGTAAATCACGCGTCCGGCCTTGCCTTCGTGCGCGGCGCGGAGGACGTTGAACGTGCCGTCGATGTTGACTTCGTGGGAGGGGACGGGGTCGTCGATCGACCGCGGTACGGAGGGGATCGCGGCTTCGTGGAAGACCACGGCGGCGCCGCGGATCAACGCTGCGATCTCGTCATAGTTGCGGATATCGGCGCGCTGGAAATCGATGTCTCCGCGCACCTCGTCGAGATTCCGCTCGTACCCGGTCAGCAGATTGTCGATGACTACGACCTTGCGTGCTCCTTCGCGCACGAGCGCGCGGACGATGGCGGAACCGATGAAGCCCGCGCCTCCGGTGACGACGTAGTGGCTCATGATAGTTTTGCGATTTCGGATTCGAGGTGGCGCAGCGATTGGGTGACCAACTCCTCGGCGCCGTAGGAGAAGTCGAAGGCTTCGAGCGAAATCCAGCCGCGATAGCCGCGGCGGCGGAGGGCTTCGAACACGGGCTTGTAATCGTAGTCGCCGGCGCCGCAATGGCGGCCGTCGAGCTCGTTGACGTGAATGTGCCGGATCAGGTCGAAGTAGCGGCCGATGAGGGCCGCGTGCGGTTCCACTTCATCGATAGCATTGTGAACGTCGAACATGGTGCGGACCGCGGGGCTTGCGATCTCCTGAACGATTCCGGCGGCCTCTTCGAGCGTTAGGATGACATCCGCCTGGTTGGCGGGCAGCGCTTCGACCAGGATGGTAACGCCACGGGCAGCGGCGTGCGGCGCTACACCCGCAAGGCCGTCTACGAAATTCCGGGTAGCCTGCTCGCGAGTGGCGCCGCCGGTGGTGGAGCGCTGCTTGGGCGAGCCGAAGACCATGACGCCATCCGGACCGAGATCGGCGCAGAGGTCCACCAGTTGCCGGATGTGCTCCCATCCACGGCGGCGGAGATCGGGGTCGGGTGCCGTGACATGCAACCCCTTGGGGCTGACCATGAGCCAGTGCAGACCCACGAAGGTCAGGCCCTCGGACGCCATCACGTCGCGGAGTTCGCGGCGGCGCGCGGCGTCGACGCCGGATGGGCTCTCGGCCAGGGTGAAGGGCGCGATCTCGATGCCCGTATATCCGGCCTTGCGAATCGCCTTGCAAGCGTCCGCAAACGCCCATTTCTCAAACGCTTCGTTGCACGTGGAGTGGCGGAACGGAAAAGCCATGAATACACAGTGTACGATGAGGCGGCAGGCAAGGGGCGGACTTACCATAAAAGTATGGAGGCGCCATTTTTCGAGGTGCTGGAGCACCCTGCCGATATCGGTTTTCGCGCCTACGGGGACACGCTTCCGGCGCTTTTCGTCCATTCGGCGCTGGCCATGCTTTCCATTGCCGGGGACCTGTCGTTTGTCGAACCTCGGGAAGGTTTTTCGGTGTCGGCTGCCGGTGCGGACCGCGAATCGCTGATGGTGGCGTGGCTAAGCGAAGTCCTCTATTGGTACGACGGAAAGCGTGTGGCTTTTCGCGATTTCCGGGTATTGGATCTCTCGGACTCCGGCATCAACGCCATTGGGATCGGTGAACCGCGCGATCCGCTGCGCCATCCTGCGCATGTGATCGTGAAGGCCGTCACCTGGCATCAGTTGAAACTGGAACTGCGCCACGGCATCTGGTTGGCAGAGGTATACCTGGACATCTGAAATGCGCGTGGAGACGACCGACGGGCTGCGCTATCGCATCCCGCGCGATGAGTCGCGGGGAATGCGGACCGGCGTCGTCGTGTACGCCAGCGAAGCGTTGATGGCGCAGATCCGGAAGGACCTTTCGCTCCAACAGGCGGTCAACGTGGCGACACTGCCGGGGATCGCCGGCCCGAGCCTGGCGATGCCGGATATCCACCAGGGCTACGGATTTCCGATCGGCGGAGTAGCCGCCATGGATTGGGAGACCGGCGTGGTATCGCCCGGCGGCGTGGGGTTCGATATCAACTGCGGGGTGCGGCTGGTGCGGACAACCCTCCAGGAAAAGGACGTGCGGCCGAAACTGCGGGAACTGATCAACCAGGTGTTTCGGGACGTGCCGTGCGGTGCGGGCGGCTCCGGATTCATCAGGATCGGCGTGCGCGACCTGGAGCGCATCCTGATGGAAGGGGCACGCTGGATGGTGAAGAACGGATACGGCGAGGATCGCGACGCGGAGTTCGCCGAGGCCGGAGGAGCGCTCGAAGGCGCCGACGCCAAAGCCGTTTCGGAACGCGCGCGGGAACGCGGCCTTCCGCAGGTCGGCACCCTGGGAAGCGGGAATCATTTCCTCGAAGTGCAGTTCGTGGAACACGTGCACGATGCCGACGCGGCGCGGGCTTTCGGGATTTCGCAAGGCCAGGTGGTTGTGCTGATCCATTCCGGCTCGCGCGGTTTGGGCCACCAGGTGTGCACCGATTACGTGGCGCTCATGAACCGGACGATGGCCAGGCACGGCATCCAACTGGTGGACCGGCAACTGGCCTGCGGCCCGATCCGGTCGGAGGAAGGGCAGCAATACCTGGGCGCGATGTGCGCTGCCGCCAACTTCGCATGGGCCAACCGCCAGGGCATTCTGCACTTCCTGCGAGGTGCGTTCCAGCGGATTTTCGGTGACAGCACGCGGCTCGACCTGATCTACGACGTGTGCCACAACATCGCCAAGCGGGAGCATTACGAACTGGACGGGCGCAGGCGTGAACTCTTGGTGCATCGCAAGGGAGCGACCCGGGCATTTCCGCCAGGCCACCGGGAGATCCCTGCTGCATACCGCGGAGTGGGCCAACCGGTGTTTGTTCCGGGAAGCATGGGAACTGCCTCGTGGGTGCTGGCGGGGAGCGAGGGCGCTATGCGGGAAACCTTCGGCAGTGTGTGCCACGGCGCGGGGCGGCTGTTGAGCCGCACGGCCGCTCGCAAGGGCAGGGATGCGCGCGAGGAGCAGCGCAAACTGGAGGAACGCGGCATCCTGGCGCGCAGCGAGACGCGCGACGGCATCCTCGAAGAAGTGCCGGAGGCATATAAGAACGTCGACGAAGTGATTGAGGTCGTACACCACGCGGGGCTGGCGTACAAGGTGGCGCGGTTGCGTCCGATGGGCGTAATCAAGGGGTAGGCAGCCCGTGCCAAGATCAGGAGTGGAGGAATTCATGCCGAAAATGCGCGCCGTTCAGGTATCCGGTCCCGGCGGTCCCTTGGAGTTGGTGGAGCGTGACATACCGGAGCCAGGGCCGGGAACCGTGAGAATCAAGGTACAAGCCTGCGGGATTTGTCACAGCGATTCGTTGACGAAGGAAGGTCACATGCCGGGTATCCGGTATCCGCGCGTGCCTGGCCACGAGGTGGTCGGGGTCATCGACGCAACAGGCAAAGACGTTCCGAGATGGAGCCCGGGCCAGCGAGTAGGCGTTGGATGGCACGGCGGTAGCTGCCGGTACTGCGATGCTTGCCGGCGCGGCGACTTCTTCGCGTGCGAGACGGAAACGCGAGTCACGGGCATCACGTATGACGGCGGCTACGCCGAGTACATGGTGGCCCCTTTCGACGCGCTGGCAGTGGTGCCCGGCGAACTGCCTGCCGCCGATGCAGCGCCGCTGATGTGCGCCGGCGTCACGACGTTCAACGCGCTTCGAAACAGCGGGGCGAGGCCGGGCGATCTCGTGGCGATCCTCGGACTTGGCGGCCTGGGCCACCTCGGCGTGCAGTACGCGGCCAGGATGGGTTTCCGGACTGTGGGGATCGCGCGCGGCAAAGACAAAGAGCCGCTGGCGCGGAAGTTGGGCGCATCGCACTACATCGACAGCCAGGCGGAGAATCCGGGCGCCGCACTGGCGAAGATGGGCGGCGCCAGGGTCGTGCTCGCCACTGTCACCAACGGCGAGGCAATGAGCGCCACACAGAGCGGCCTCGCGCCGCACGGTACGCTGATGGTGCTGGGCGCCGCGGGTTCGCTCGAGGTGTCCCCGCTGATCCTGCTCTCGGGCCGCCGCTCAGTCAAAGGCTGGTATTCCGGCACGTCGATCGATTCGCAGGAGACGCTGGCGTTCAGCGCGCTTTCCGGTATCCGGCCGATGAATGAGTCCTACCCGCTGGAGCGCGCGCAGGAGGGGTATGACCGGATGATGAGCGGTAAGGCGCGATTCCGCGTCGTGTTGACGATCGCGCAGTAGCCGTTATCGTTGGCGCGAAGCGGTGCCGGTTGCGGCCGTCGCACGCGTCCAGCCATCAGCCGGGCTGGCGCCGGCGAGGGCCGCGGCCAGTTCCGCGGTTTTCTCGCCGAGGTCCTTCTGGTACACCGTGCCGTCTTGCGTAATCACGAAGGTCATAATTCCCGAGTCGCGGTATTGCGCGGGGTAGGCCACAATCACGTAGCCGCCAGGCTTGGCAATCATGCGGTAGTAATAGCCATCGAACGGCTCGGCGCTGCCGGATCCTACGACCTTCCCGAAGTCGCCTAACTGCCCCAGCGGGCTTGGAGGCTGGCCTTCGGCCGCCGGCCAGTACAGCCCGTCTTGCTTGCCCGGGTCGCTCGCAAACTTACTGGCGTACCTGTGATTCTCCTGGAAGAACTGTCGCTGTGCGGCGGCCGCTGCCTGGGTGGCGGCCATGGCCGTTAACTCGTTCTTGCCGATTCGCCGGGCGAGGATCTCATCCTTTCCCGCCGCCGTGTCGAAATACCACTTGCCCGAGGGCGTTTGTCCCAGGGGAACGGGAAATGCGTAGTTGTCCGCCCCCACGTAGAGAGTCTCGCCGCCGGCTTTGATCTTCCCCCAACGGTTCATCTGCCGGTAGGCGCCGGCGAAATCCTGCAACTGCTGACGGTCGAGTTTCGCGTTTCCGGTAAACAGAATCCCGATTGCGTCCGGCCCGAAGATCGCAACCAGGGCGTGCCGGTCGCCGGTCCGCGCGGCGTTATACAATGCCTCTCCCGCGGCCGTCGGCGAGTCGAACGTCTTTTGGGAGGAGTTTGCCGGCTGGGCTGCATTCTCCGCCGTGGTCCTGGACGGCTTACTGCAGGCAGCCAGCACAAGGAACAGCACCACTGCGGCCGGTATTTTGTAAGTGGTCGATAACCGGGACATACTCATCCTTTCTGACTAACGTCGAAAGCCGCCGTGAAATCCGCCGCCGCCGCGGAAGCCGCCGCCGAACCGGCCGCCGCCGAATCCGCCGGCGCGCATGCTGCCCCAGCCGCGAAAGCTGTTCGCTCTCGATTCCCAACCGCCGGTCCCGCCGAAGCGGTTACCCAGGCCGGTGAAGGCGTTCGACCTCCCGAACGCGCTGTCATCGTGGGCCCACCCGCGGTCCGCATCGGGCCGGACGGCCTCCGCACGGCTGGCGCTGCCGTGGTAGGCGGTGGTGGCCCGGGCCTGATACGCGTTGTGGTATCCGTAGCCGGCGTGATATCCGCCGTTGTAATATCCGCCGTGCCAGGCGGCATTTCCGTAAAAGGTGTTGTGGTTGTAGACCACTGTTCCGCCGTGCCAGTCACAGTTCCAGGAGTTCCATCCCCATCCGCTGCCCGCAAGCGCTCCGACCGCGACGCCGGCGCCGAACCCCAGCACCCCGGCCGCCGCGACTTCTCCGCCTGTGTATCCCGGGACAACGTAGGGCGTGCCGTAGATCACCGCCGGGTTGTATTCGGGCACGTAAACCACCTGCGGATTCGCGGGCTGAATGAGAATCGTCTGCGGACCCTGCTGCACTACCGTCATTTGGGGAGTGGACTTGAGGTTGCCGGCGGCTTTGGCCTTGGCCCGCAAAGCCTGAATGGCTTCCATCACCTCGGACGGCTGGTTGTGATAGGCTTCGCCCAGCGAAGAGGTCCAACTGAGATTCTTCGCCATATTATCGAGCACCGAGGGAAATTCGGTGAGCGCCTTCACGCTCGCATTCCAGCCTTGTTGGTCGACTTCCCCCGTGAGGGACGCGCCCGACAGGTTCGGGTGTTGGTGCAGCCAGTAGTCGGCAACGGCGACCTGGTCGGGAAATGTCGCCGCGGAGAGAATCTGGGCGACCAGGGCGTCGGGATAAAGCGCGATCGGCGCGGTTAACGCCTGCAACTCGCTCGCGCTCATCGGCGCTCCATCGGCGGCGCCGCCGGGGGATGTCTGCGATTCGGGGGCCTGATAACCGTACGATGACGCGAGAACCAGGCTCAACACGCCGGTGGCCGCCCACCACGAGCGTCGGCTAATCGTCATCTCTCGCTCCTCACTGAAGACGATGCGGGCGGCCCAATGCTGACTCTTTTTGTGCGGTTTTACAGTGCGGGTTTGCTCGCAGCCAGAGCACGCCCGGAGGCGCGCAAGTCTGCCAGCACGTTTGCCGCGGAATGACCGTCCAGCCGCGCGGCGGTGTCCATGATCAGAGATTTGGCGGCTGCCTGGTTGATGGCGGGCTGCGAGGTGCGGTTGGCGCGCGTCGGCTCGGGAATGGAAGCGGCCCACTGCTTGAGGTCGCCCGCGCTCGCTCCCTTTTCCAGCCGCCCGATCAATTCGCGGGTCGTTGCGAGCACAGAGCGGCGGCGCTCGATCAGCGCGGTGACCTTTTCGGGGATTCCGCTCGAACTGCCGTCCGCGAACAGAGCCGCTCGCATCTTTACGTAATCCGGCGCCGCGCCTACGATCATATTACCCACCTGGATCCGCAAATCCGCGCCCGGCGCGACGGGCTTGGTGACGTCATCCTGCCAGAAGGCGTAGTAGCTGCCGGGATAGTTCACCAGTTCGATGAGGAAGGCCGTGAGCGGCTCGGAGGCAGCGTTGTGGATGTAGAAGATGGAACCGCCGCCGGTGGGTTCGATGCGCAATTGCGGCAGGGGAGCTTCGGCGGCCATCACGGGCAGCGCCAGAAGGAGCACAGCGGTCAGTTTTGCGAGGGACATGGAATGATATTATCTCCTCGAAGCCCATGCGATCCCTACTGATTGCTCTTCTCGCCTCCGCGGCATGCGCCTCCGCGCAGGCGCCGACCGCCGATCCGCAGATTGCCGTGAATGTAGGTGGGAAACCGTTTGCCGTTTTCCACTACGGCAACGATGCCAACAAGCCGTACATGGCGCCGATCTGGTCCGCGTCCGGTAAGATCGTGACCCGCGGCTTTCCGATGCAGAACATCCCCGGCGAGAGCCGCGATCATCTTCATCACCGCGGGCTTTGGTTCTCCTACGACGATGTGAACGGAGTCAAATTCTGGGAGAACGACCCCTCCTACACCAAGCCGCACATCGGCCGGATCGTGGTGCGCAACGCCGCTTTGAACGGCGACGTGCTCACCGCGACAATGGATTGGCGCGATCCTTCCGGCGAGACGCTGCTGGTGGAGGATCGCAAAATGACGTTTCATTCCGGCCCCGAACTGCGAATGATCGACTTCGATATCACGCTGACGGCCGCGACCGACGTTACCTTCGGCGATACGAAGGAAGGCGCATTCGCCATCCGGCTGAATGACGCATTCACCGAAAAGCGCGGCGGCAGGATGGTCAATGCCGAGGGCCTCTCCGGAATGATGAAGGTATGGGGCAAACGTTCGAACTGGGTGGATTACACCACGGTGCTCGACGGCGAACGGCTGGGGGTCGCGATCTTCGACAACCCGATGAACCCGCGCCACCCGACCTACTGGCACGCGCGCGATTATGGTCTGTTCGCGCTCGACCCGTTCGGGCGGAACGCGTTCGATCCGAGCTTGCCCGAAAGCCAATGGAAGTTGCCCGCCGGCCAGAAACTGCGATTTCAGTGGCGCGTGGTGATTCACCCCGGCGATGCCGGGAGTGGCCACGTCGCGGAGATGTACCAGGAGTACGCGGGGCAGTAAGGCCGCTCCTCATCAATCGCCTCTATGACAATTACCGTTCTGGATGGATACTGTCTCAATCCGGGAGACCTCTCCTGGGATGCGCTCAGCGGCCTCGGAGAATTGCGGGTCTTCGATCGCACCCGCGTGGAAGAAGTGCCGGCGCGCGCCGCCGGTTCGGAAATCGTTCTTACCAACAAGACGCCGCTGCCGGGCTACATTCTGCAGCAGCTTCCAGACCTGCGGTATATCGGGGTGCTGGCCACCGGATATAACATCGTCGACACGGAATCCGCAAACGCCCGCGGCATCGTGGTCACGAATATCCCAACGTACGGTACTGCCTCGGTCGCGCAATTCGTGTTCGCGCTCCTTCTGGAGCTTTGCCATAACGTGAAGCTGCACTCGGACGCCGTGCGCGCGGGGGAATGGTCGCACAGCCCCGACTGGAGTTTCTGGAAGACGCCTCTTGTCGAACTGGCCGGCAAGACGATGGGGATTGTGGGCTTCGGCCGCATCGGGCGGCAGACCGGCCGGATCGCCGACGCTCTCGGAATGCGGGTGATCGCGAACGACACCTACCACGGCGATCCGCCGGACTGGCCCGGGTTCCGATGGGCGGAGGTGGATGAGTTGTTGCGGGAGTCCGACGTGGTGAGCCTGCACTCGCCGCTCTTTCCGGAAACCCGCGGCATGATCAACGCGCGCAGCCTCGGGCTGATGAAACCGGGGGCATTCCTCATCAACACATCGCGCGGCCCGCTCGTGGTCGACCGCGACCTGGCGGATGCGCTCAACGAAGGCCGCCTGGCGGGCGCCGGCCTGGATGTGCTCTCGGTTGAGCCGCCGGAGGAAGACAACCCGTTGCTTTCCGCACGCAATTGCCTGGTCACTCCGCATATCGCCTGGGCGACGCGGGAAGCGCGTGCCCGCCTGATGCAGGCAGCCGTGGAGAATATCACGGCGTTTCTGGCGGGAAACCCCTCAAATGTGATAAGGTGAAGCCGAATTATCGGTAACGTTTGCACAAGCGCCAGAGCATTCTTGGTTACCGGTGGTGGAGGAGCGGCTAATGGATCGAAGACATTTCCTGATGAGTTCGGCGGCGGCCCTCGGCGCCGCATCCAGCGTGTTCGGTAGTCCGAACGACACGGTACGCGTCGCCTGCGTCGGCATTGGCGGCCGCGGCCGGGATCACATCGGCGGCTACAGTAAGCTCGACAACGTGCAGATCGCCGCGATTTGCGATGTTGACGATTCGCACATCGCGAACGGCCTGAAGCAGATGGAACGGCTGAACAAGCCCAAGCCGGAAACCTACAAAGATATCCGCAAGCTGATCGAGAACAAGGATATCGATGCGGTATCGATTTCCACGCCCAACCACTGGCACACCTTGATCGCGATCTGGGCCTGCCAGGCGGGCAAAGATGTTTACGTCGAGAAGCCGTGCTCGCACAACATTTTCGAAGCGAAGCAGATTGTGGCCGCGGCGCGCAAGTACAACCGCATGGTGCAGCAGGGCAGCCAGATCCGCTCCTCGAAGGCCGTGCAGGAAGCGGTGCAGAAGATGCGCGACGGCTTCCTGGGCGATGTCTACCTGGCGCGCGGCCTGTGCTTCAAATGGCGCGACACGATTGGCCATGCCAAGCCCGAGCCCGTGCCCGCCGGAGTGGATTATGATCTCTGGACCGGGCCCTCGCCCATGCACCAGTTCACGCAGAACCGCTTCCATTACAAGTGGCACTGGTTCTGGGATACCGGCAATGGCGACCTGGGCAACCAGGGCATCCACCAGGTGGATATCGCGCGTTGGGGACTGGGCGTAAAGTACCCCGTGAAGGTCAGCGCCATCGGCGGCCACTTCATGTTCGACGACGACCAGGAGACGCCCAACACGCTGAATTGCGCCTTCGAGTTCGACGGGAACGGCAAGCGCAAAATGATGGAGTTCGAAGTCCGCCACTGGATGACCAACGGCGAAGCCACAGTCCACGACCGCGGCAACAACGCCATCGGCGACCTGTTCTACGGCTCCAAGGGCTACCTTGCGGTGGACAGCTACGCGTCCTACAAGACGTGGATGGGCAAAGAGCAGACCCCCGGCCCCGAGGGGCGCGAGGGTGGCGACCACTACCTGAACTTCATCGAAGCGGTTCGCAGCCGGCAGCGCGAACACCTGAACGCCGAGATCGAAGAGGGCGCGGCATCGACGGTGCTCGTCCACCTGGCCAACATTTCCTATCGCCTTGGCCGGACCATTCACTTCGACCCGGTGACCATGACCGCCAAGGGCGACGAAGAAGCCAACCGGATGTTCACGCGGAATTACCGCAAGCCGTTCGTGGTTCCTGAGAAAGTGTAGCGACAAGGCGTGGGGCGGGCTCCGGCCCGTCCCGCGCTTCCGAAATATGAGTGCGTCCGTGCTTCGCAAATGTGCCGTGTGCGGGACGGTGAACCGGATACCCGCAAAACACGTGGCCGATACCGGCCGCTGCGGTTCCTGCAAGTCCCCGCTCCCTCCTGCCTCCGAGCCGATCGAAGCCGATACCGGTCTATTCGACGAAGTGGTGCGGGAGGCTCGCGTGCCCGTGCTGGTGGACTTTTGGGCCGCCTGGTGCGGCCCCTGCCGTATGGCGGCTCCGGAAGTCGAAGCCGTGGCGAAGGAGATGGCGGGCCGCGCCGTAGTTCTCAAGGTCGATACCGAAGCGCACCCCGACCTGGCCGCGCGCTTCCAGGTTCAAGGCATCCCCAACTTCGTGGTGCTGCTCAACGGCCGCATGGTGACGCAGAGGGCGGGCGTAACCCCGCGAATCGAGATGCGGCGCTGGCTGGAGCAGGCGTCGGCCCCGGCGGCGTAGGCGAAATCCGGCGTTTTGAACGGTTGCGTGTCCAGGGTTATGATGAACGGTATGAAGCGACTGCGGAGGGGTTCGTCCCGGATCTTACTCGCGGCCCTGGCGGGCACTTTGGTCTGGCTCGCCGATCAGCCTACAGTGGCTGGATACCACCCGCTCGCCGAGATGTTCTGGAACCCCGGTTTTTGGAGGATCCCCATTTGGGACGGTGCGGTTCTCATCTTCTCGTGGCTGGTCACGGCGCTGTTCTGCCATTTTCTGCTGTTTACATTTGAGAAAATCCGCCTGATTCAATCGTGAGCGGATTCCTGCGCCAGTCGCCCGTAGACTTCGCGGGCGTGGTCGTATGCGCGCTTCGCTTCTCCCAGCTCGTTGACCGAGATGCGCGGGGCCTTCTGGGTCCAGCACTGGTTCACCGCGTCGAGACACCATTCGGCGCTGCGGCGGGAGGCGCGCACCGGCTTGCCCGCCACCACGGCGAACACCGGGTTGGTATGAGCGGCGGGGAGTACACGAGCGGCGATCCAACTGCTTTCGGTCACGGGCACCTCGAATTTCAAATCGCGCACCTTGCCATCGGCGGTTAGAGTCTGGCGCGCCGCCACCTTGCCGTTCACCACGATCTCCACGGGGACGTCCCGCGTCTGGCCGATCCGCGCCCGTTCTACATCCCAATAAGGCTTCTCGTCGTAGGGCAGCTTGCGGATGGCTTCGTCCGGCGTGGGTGCGAGATAGGCGGCGGCCTTGAGCGTGATCGTCACCGTGCCGGGCGCCGGCATCTTCAACTCGCCGCCCACTTCCGTGCCATTGACCCGGAAATCCATCAGGTGCGTCTTGCCGTCCGAGACGTAGCTTCTGCCGGATTTCAGGGCTTCGAGCCACGAGGAATACGTCAGCGGACCGTCGATCTTGGCGTACGTGCGGCCGATACCGACGCGGCCGTCATAGATGCAGGGAAAATCGGTCTCGCCGCCAATGGGAGTGCGGAAGCCGACGTTCAGGGTGTGGTACCAGATGTTCAACTCCCAGACGTACGGCGTATCGACCGCCGAAATGAAATCGACCATGCCGGGGTGCGTCACGTCGACGATGTATTCATTGGCGCCGATGCCGTCGAAGCCGGGCATCTCGTAAGTCGGCAGGTCCTTGCTCATCACCTGCAGGCCCCACCCCGAGTGCGCGAAGCCGGTGATGGCGCCCTGCGATTTCGCCCAGCGGAAGATCGGGAGGTCCCACGTGGGCCAGTCTTCGATCCGCTTGGTGCCGGGATAATCCTGCTCCTTGAGATCGAGCAGCACGATGTGGCCGGCGTGGCTCGAAGGAAATCCGGAGACTTCGAGATCGTAGTGCATGAGCCGGCCGGGCTGGGAGAGCGGGTCGTCCTTCCCGGAGAAGAACTGCTTCTGGTAGTAGTAATCAGGTCCCCAGGTGAGCACCGATGCCAGGTTGAGGTGCTCGCCGAGAATCTGCCGGATCATGTCCTTCGGCTCGACGCCCTCCGTCGGATTCATATAGTGCGAGCAGCCGGCCGCATGAATGTGGTGATCGCCGGAATACCAGCCGTATTTCGATGGGTCGATCCAGCGGTCGAGCTGAAACGACTCCTCGGCCGGCCCGGCCGCCGTAACGGCGAATTCATGCGTGTGGGTCACATACTCGGGGCCGCCGTTGTACTGCACGGTGTAGTAGCCGGCGGGTAGCTGAACGGATTCCCCGTCGGCGCGATAAACCTGGGGCTGAAAGAAAAAGTCGGGTGCCAGCCGTTTGGCGGGTAGCGGGTAGAGGCGGTTGAGGCGGTCGCGGATGGTGAAGGCCGCCATCGTGGGCCTGCCGTTTTCGTCTTTGACGCGCAGCACGACGGGCCGCGCCGGCAGCGCGTCGAACAGAATCGAGACGTCGTTGCGAAAGCCGATATCCTGACTGCCCTGTCCCACATTGAAACTGATCTTGGCGGAGCGCTTGCCGGCATCGCGGCTGAAGATCTCGAGGATCGCGTATTCCACCGCCAGCCCGGAGAGGCGGCGCGCCATCGGCGGACGCTGGTAGAGCGAGATTTCGGCCCACTTATCCGCCGATTCGCGCGGCGAAAGTCGCAGGGCAGGCGAGGGGTCGCCGTTCGAAGGGATATAGACGCGGCCGCTGTTGGGGCTCTCGACGTTGAGCTGCGCGGTGACGTTTCCGCCATTCGCGACCTTCACCAGAAACAAGCGGCCCCCGGCTTCCACCAGTTCCGGTTTGGCGGCGCCCTGCTCCACCTTGACGCGGCTCTCCGCGTTGATCTCGACATTGACCAGGACGTACGGATCCAAAACGGACTGAAGCTCCGACACGGCGGCGGACTCATCTGGGGTTGCCGATGGCCTGGTTGATGCGGCGGTGGTCCGAAGGGGATAGCGGCTGGCCCAGATACTGGAGGGCTTCTTCGATCCGGCGGACCTGCTGCGCCAGGGGCTGAAGCGGCACGGCGGGTGGCTGCGCCGCATGCTGGTGCGCTTCCTGTCCGATGGCGGCAGAACAGAGGATGGCTACCCAGGCGACTCTCATAATGCGCCCAAGTATATCGCGCACCGCCTCATTATGATACGGTACTGGTTTCATGGAAGGACGCCATGCGTAACGGAATTCTCTATTTCTTCCTCAGCGCCGCATTGTGTGTGGGTGCGGGGCTGCAGCCGCGCGATTTGCGAACGGAGTATCGGGTAAACCCGCAGGGCATCGATACCACGGCGCCGCGCTTGAGTTGGGTTCTGGCTCCGGTCGACCCGAAGGCGCGGGGGCTGGGCCAAACAGCCTACCGCGTCCTGGTGGCAGCCAGCGAGCGGGCGCTGCGCGCGAATACGGGCGACCTCTGGGATTCGGGCAAAGTCGATTCCAGCCAGTCGACGCAGGTGGTGTATCGCGGCAAGCCGCTGGTCTCCGGCGTGCCGGCGTTCTGGAAGGTCGAGGTGTGGGACCAGGATGGCGCCGCGAGTGGTTGGAGCGCGCCTGCGCAGTGGTCCATGGGCCTGCTCGAAGCGCGCGACTGGCAGGGAAAATGGATCGGGCGCGACGAGCACGGCGTCGTGAAGGATCCGGGCAGCCCGTTCGTTGCCTTCGAGAGTGCGCGCTGGATCTGGGAGACCGGCAACGCCGACAACGGCGCGCCGGTGGGAGACCGCTTTTTCCGCGCCGTATTCACAGTGCCCGCCGGGCGCAAAGTCACGCACGCACTCGCCATGATCGGCGCCGACAACAGCGCGCAGGTGTATCTCAACGGCGAGAATATCGCCAGCGATTCGAACGCCGAACTGCCGCAGGTGAAGGACGTGACGCTGCTGGTCCGGGATGGCGATAACTTGATCGCGGTGCAGGCGGCACACCGGCGCGCGGACGGCCCGGCCGGGCTGATCGGCGCGGTCCGCGTGGAGTTCGCCTCCGGCGATCCGCTGGTCTTCGTCTCGAGCAACTTGTGGCGCGCCAGCGCCAAGGTGGAAGCCGGATGGGAGAAGCCCGGTTACCTGGACTCCACCTGGCAGGCCGCCAAAGACCTGGGCCCATACGGCATGGCCCCGTGGGGCGCGGCCGGATTCAAAGTCGAGCATCGCCTTCCGGCACGGATGCTGCGAAAAGAGTTCGCCGTGGAGAAGCGGGTGCGGCGGGCGGTCGTCTACTACTCCGGACTGGGCACTTCGGAACTTTATCTGAATGGGGCCAAGGTGGGTGATCACGTGCTCTCGCCCGGCCTGACGGACTACGACAAGCACGTGCTCTACGAAACATTCGACGTGACCCGGCAGGTGGCGCAGGGGCGAAACGCCGTCGGCCTGATGCTCGGCAACGGCCGGTTCTACGCGCCGCGCGACGACGGCCGCACGCGCAACTTCGGGTATCCGAAGGCCATCGTGCAGCTCAATATCGAATTCGAAGACGGCAGCCGGCAGAGCGTGGTGAGCGATGAAAGCTGGAAGCTGACCACCGCCGGACCGATTCGGGCCAACAACGAGTACGACGGCGAGGAATATGACGCCCGCATGGAACTGCCGGGATGGAGCCGCGCCGGCTTCGCCGATTCCAAGTGGGAGGCGGCGCAGGTGGTAGCGGCACCATCCGGCGCTTTAGTCTCTCAGATGGCCGAGCCGCTGCGCGTGACCGAGACCCTGAAGCCCGTGAGCGTAAAGGAGCTCCGGCCGGGCGTTTACATCTTCGATATGGGGCAGAACATGGTCGGGTGGTGCCGTTTGCGCGTGGCGGGCCCCAAAGGCGCGCAGGTCATGCTGCGCCATTCGGAAACACTCAACCCGGACGGATCGCTGTATGTCGCGAACCTCCGTTCGGCACGCGCCACCGATATCTACACGCTGAAGGGGGAAGGCACGGAGGTTTGGGAGCCGCGGTTTACGTATCACGGCTTCCGGTTCGTCGAGATGACCGGATATCCGGGGCGGCCGCCGGCGTCGGCGCTCGAGGGCCGCGTGGTCCACGACGACATGACCCGCGAAGGGGACTTCACCAGCTCCAACGACCTCCTGAACAAGATCCACCACAACATGTTCTGGGGCATTCGCGGCAACTACCGCAGCATCCCCACCGACTGCCCGCAGCGCGACGAGCGGCAGGGCTGGCTCGGCGACCGCTCGCAAGTGAGCCGCAGCGAATCGTACATGTTCGATGTGGCCGCGTTCTACACGAAGTGGACGCGAGACCTGGAAGATTCCCAGCGCCCCAGCGGCAGCATCCCGGATGTTTCGCCGAACTACTGGCCCTTATACAACGACGACCTCACGTGGCCGAGCACGTTCCTTTTCGTTCCGGGCATGCTCTACGACCAGTATGGCGACCGCCGCGCGCTGGAGCAGGCTTATCCGGAGATGAAAAAGTGGATGGCGCACATCCGCACCTTCGCCCGGAACAACCTGATCTCCAAGGACCAGTACGCCGACTGGTGCGTTCCGCCGGAAGATCCGAAGTTGATCCACTCGCAGGATCCCACGCGTGTGACCGACAAGACCCTGATCGCAACCTCTTATTACTACGAGCTGCTCAAGCTGCTCGCACGGTACGCGCAGATTCTCGACCAGCCGGCCGAGGCGGCGAGCTTCGAATCGTCCGCGGCGCAAGTGAAAGACGCCTTTCAGAAGCGATTCTTCAAGCCGTTCAGCGGCATGTACGACAACGGCACGCAGACTTCGAGCATCCTGCCGCTGTACTTCGGCATGGTTCCACCGGAGAACCGTGAATCGGTAGTGGCGACCCTGGTGCGGAACATCGACCAGGTGAGCCACGGCCACGTGGGCACGGGCCTGGTAGGGGCGCAGTGGCTGATGCGCACGCTTTCCGACAACGGCCACGCCGACATCGCCTATGAGATCGCCACCCAGAAGACATACCCCGGATGGGGCTACATGGTGGAGAAGGGCGCCACGACGATCTGGGAGCTGTGGAACGGCGACACGGCCGATCCCGCGATGAACTCCGGCAACCACGTGATGCAGATCGGTGACCTGGCGGTGTGGATGTATGAATACCTGGCCGGGATCCGCACCGATCCGGTGAAACCTGGCTTCCGGCACATCCTGATCCGGCCCTATCCGGCAGGAGACCTGACGTTCGTGAAAGCGTCGCACCGTTCGATGTATGGAACGATCGCCAGTTCCTGGAAGCGCGACCGGGGTTCCTTCCTTCTGGACGTGTCGATTCCGGCCAACACCACCGCGACCGTGTGGCTGCCCGCGAAAGACGCTGCAGCCGTCACCGAGTCGGGGAAGCCCGCGAACGGCGCAAAGGGTGTGAAGTTCGTGCGCGCCGAGGGCGACCGCGCCGTGTTCGAAGTGGAATCTGGCACATACAGCTTCCGCGCAGCTCTCTAATTCGATTGCGGCCAGTCTCGCGGAAGTGGGAGACTGGTGGGCGATGAACGGAGCAGCGCGCAGTGCCCAGGAAAAAGCCCTGGCCATCAACCTGGATCCACAAAGGTTCGGCACGTTTGCGGAGATCGGCGCCGGGCAGGAAGTGGTCCGCTGGTTCTTTCATGTTGGCAAGGCTTCCGGTACCGTGGCCAAGTCGATCTCCGCTTACGGTAAGGAGATCAGCGACGCCCTTTATGGCACGGCCACGCACTATGTGAGCCGCGAGCGGCTGGAAGCGATGATGCAAGCCGAGTTCCAGCAGCTTACGGAACGCCTCGACGCCGCGCACCGCAATAAGAGTGCCCTCTTCGTCTTTGCCGACACGATGGCGACGCACGGCTCGTCGCGCGCGTCGGAGGGCCACGGATGGCTCGGTGTTCACTTTCAGGACCGGCCTGGCTCCGAGCCGTCGGAAGTGATCATCCACGTTGAAATGCTGGATAAGTTCACCACCAGCCGTCAGGAGGCGGTGGGCCTCGTGGGAGTAAATCTCCTCTATGGCGCATTCACGTCGCACGAGGACCCCGCGGCGCTGGTCCGCGGCCTGATGGACGGGCTTGACCGCCGCCGGATTGAGATCGACATGATCAAGTTCTCGGGGCCGGTGTTCCATGGCGTGGACCACCGTCTGATGAGCCTGCAACTGGTGGAGAATGGCTTTACGGATGCGGCCATGTTCACGGCAGCGGGTGATGTGATTCAGCCGTCCGAGATCCTGCATGGCCGGCGGGTGCTGATCGAGCGCGGCAGCTTCCGCCCGGTTACGAATGTCACGCTGGGTATGCTGGAAGCGGCGAAGCGGCAACTCGAAAAGCTGGGCGACCACGCGGCCGAGCCGGTGGTCCTGATGGAAATGACGCTGAACAACCTGATGGCGGAGGAAAAGATCGACCACCAGGATTTTGTTGCGCGCGCCGAAGTCCTCGGCGCGTTGAACAAGACCGTCATGATTTCCAACTACACCCGGTTTGACTGCGTGACCACTTATCTTCGCCAGTACACGGAGGACCGGGTCGGGATGGTGGTCGGGATTCCGACGCTTCGCGCAATCTTCGACGAACAGTACTACGGGGAGCTACAGGGCGGCATACTCGAAGGACTGGGGCGGCTGTTTCAAGGAGTGGTCAGGCTGTTCGTTTATCCGACGATGTCTCCGGATGGAGAACTGGAAACGTCTGACCATGTCACGTTCGATTCCAAGCTGCAAAAGCTGTACGATTACCTGCTCGAAAATGACCGGATCGAGTCGATCCGCGAATTCGACGCCACCCAGCTTCACACCAGTCCCGCCGATGTGTTGCAGATGATCCAATCGGGCGATCCGGCGTGGACCAGGTATGTGCCGGCCGAGGCGGCGGAACTGATCGAGCAACAGCGGCTCTTCGGCTACGCGCCGGCGCACGCGTGAATCACGGAGCATAGGGATGGATTCGGTGGGACTCAAGCGATTCCGAATGACGCTCGATTCAATCGAGAAGATGTTGACCGAACGGATCGCCCGGAAGCGGGGCGCGGCGGCCCTCGCCCGGTTGACCGGGCGCGTGCGGCATATGCACCATCCCGCCGGCCATGAAGCTGCGGTTCGCCGTTTGGGCAACGAGGCCGCTCTGCTGCTGCGGGTCCAGGCCGCCGCCCGCCGCATCGATAGCGGACGCTTCGGCATCTGTCTTGCCTGCCAGAATCCCATCAGCGAGCGTCACTTGCACGCGGTGCCCTGGGCTGCCTTCTGTGTGCCTTGCCGGAAAGCCGTGGATAGCGGCGAAGCGCATTTGAGCTGGAGGCCGGCGCGCCCGGCAACGGGAGCCTGAGGCGGAGACGCTAAGATGGAGCGATGGCCCCGGCGGACCTTCTCCATATTTCAGCGGCGTGCGCAGCGGCGTTCCTGGCGGGCGCGATTAATTCGGTAGCGGGTGGCGGCACCCTGATCTCGTTTCCCACGCTTCTCTGGCTAGGCCTGCCATCGGTCATCGCGAACGCCACCAGCACGGTGGCAATCTGGCCTGGGTCGCTCGGGAGCATCTGGGGATTTCGGCGCGAACTCGGCCAGACCGATCCCCGCATGAGAACGCTCTGTTTTTCGAGCCTGCTCGGCGGCGGCATCGGCGCGATGCTGCTTCGGCTCACGCCGCCGAAGCTGTTCGACCACCTGGTGCCATTCCTGATCCTGTTTGCGACCCTTCTCTTTACCGTGCAGGGTCCGATTCAGCAGAAGCTCAAACAGCGGACCGGGCACGGCCACCGCGTTTGGCTGCCGGGCGCCCTGGCGCTGCAACTGGCGGTAGCGGTCTACGGCGGTTATTTCGGAGCGGGCGTGAGCATCATGATGCTCTCCGCCCTGGGCATCCTCGGTATGACGGACATTCTCCAGATGAACGCCTTGACCAGCCTTTTTTCGCTCTGTATCAACGGCGTGGCGGCGATCCTGTTCATCTGGGCCGGGATGATCTACTGGCCGTACGTCCTTCCCATGGCGCTGGCGGCGGTCACCGGTGGATACGGCGCGGCGGGTGTAGCGCGGCGGATCGGGCGGACTGCCGTGCGGCGGTTCGTCATCGCCGTGGGGTTCACCATCTCCGTCATCATGTTCATCCGGACCTTTTGAATCGCGGCAAACCGCGGTATCACACGGCAGGCGGGTTCAGGGACTCGTCGAGCGCGGCCACGAATTCGGCGCGGGCCGTATTCAGGTAGAAGTGGCCGCCGGGGAAGAGGCGTACGGCGAAGGAAGAAGTAGTCTGCTCGTTCCAGGCTTCCAGGTGTGCCGGAGTGATGTTTGGATCTGAGGCGCCGCCCCAGGCGCGGATGGGGAAGGGGAGAGGCGCACCTTCCGCGTAGACGTAGCTGCGGTAGAGTCCGGCGTCGGCCCGGAGTGCGGGGAGGATGGCGCGGAGGACAGCCGGGTCATCGAGCACTTCGATGGGGACGCCGTTCAGGCGCCGCAGTTCGTCGATGAACTGCGCTTCGGAGGGCGCCGGCGGCGGCACGTGGTTACGGCGGTACTGAGGCGCGCGCGCCGAGGAAGCGATCAGCAACGAGGGCAGCGGGAGGCCGCGAGTCCGCAGGAGGCGCGCCAATTCGAAGGCGGCCACAGCTCCCATGCTGTGTCCGAAAAATGCGAATGGCTGCGCGAGCCAGGGTTCGATGGCGGCGGCGAGAGCCTCCACGAGGGGAGTCATCCCTTCGAAGGGCGCTTCCGCCAGGCGCGACTCGCGGCCTGGAAGACGCACGGGGCACAAGGACCAGCGTTCGAGCGCAGATGTCTGGAATCCGGCGGCGCCGCCTCCTGCGTGCGGGAACCAGAACAGTCGAGGCGCCGGTGCGGATTGGATACCAGGGAACCAGGCGGCAGCGGGGGCCCTCTGGCGCAGGCGTAGAGCGAGAAGACGGCGCTTTTCCGGGGAGAGTTTGGCGAGCGGCGGCCCGCCCCCCGTCTTTTGCGGCTCTGTGCGAGGTCTGCGCGGAGTTTCGTCGAGCAGGCGCTCGAACGGTCCGACGGTCAGGTTGGCGGCGTAACTCAGCGCGGCTGTGCGCGAGCAGGCGGAGATTTCGGAGTAATGACTGGGGTCGTTCAGCAAGCGGCTCAAAGCCTCGCGCCAGGGTCCGATCTCCTGCGGCGGAACCTCAGCCACCGGGACCATCTGCTCGTCGAGCGTGGTCTGGTACTTCGCGACGGGGTTGACGGGAAGCAGGTACGGCACTCCCATCTTTGCCTCGGGAATTCCGCCGACATCCGCGGCCATCACCGGGACCCCGCAAAGCATGGCCTCGACGATAATGCGGGAGCGCGCCTCGGCCCACAGGCTCGGGACCAGAAGCACCCGTGTCCGCTTGAGCAGTAGCTCGATGTTGTCCACCGGGTCGAGGATGCGGATGTTGGGGCGGGCGCTGAGCGCCGCGCGGTCTTGCCGGGTGGTGCCCCAGATGGGCACAGCCGCGAAGGCGGTCTCGGGGAACGCATCGGCCAGCGCCAGAAAAATCGAAATGCCCTTGACGGCGCACGGATTGGCGAGTGTTACAAATTCGTTCCCGGGGTTTCCGAGCGCCGGCCACTCGCGCCGCTCCATGAGGGAGATCGGAACGTGCACGGCGTCGATTCCGGCATGCCGGCGGATATAATCCGCCACGTACTGGCTGACACCCACCACGCGGTCGGCGGCGCGGATGCGGGCCGTCTTGGCTGCGCTGGGGAAGGCGCAATCGGGGCCGAAGGGGACGGCCAGCGTGGCGCGCACCAGGTAGACAACACGAGCCTCGGAGCGCAGCGCGGCTTCGAGCAGGAGCTGCGCGGGGTCGTCGGTCGAGGTCAGGATTACGTCGGGGCGAAACTCTTCTGCCTGATTGGTGAAGCAGGCGCGCAGGCCCGCGTTGGTCACCACCCGGACATCCACACCGTTGCGCTCGAATGCCACGATTCCGCCAGTCGTCGAACGGGGATCCACGCCGCGCTGCGCGAGCTGCGCCAGGTACCGGTCGTGCTCCGCCTCGCCGAAGACGCTGGTGCGCGCGACCGCGCGGCATTCGTGCCCGCGGGCGGCCAGCGCCTCGATCAGCAGACGGTTGGATTTGTCGCCGCCGCCGTGCGCCGGGTAGTAGAGCGAATTCTGCGCCAGCAGAATGCGCATCAGCGCGCGGTCCTTCGCTGGTGCAGCCGCTGCAAGAGCAGAGCGCGCTTCTCGGGCGAGAGCGATTCGATGGTAGCCGCTTCCGCGGCGGGGCGTACCGGGTTCGCGGCCGGCAGAGCGGACAGGTAGTGCTCCAGCCCGGCGGCGTCGAGCGAGCCGGTGAATCGCCCCGCGGCGGCGCGCGAAGCGGCCGATTCGCGTTCGTAGGCATCGCGGTCCGTGAGCAGTTCGGAAACGGCCGAGATCCACGGCGCTGCGTCGTTCTCCGGGACCACCGGCCGCGGCATGGCGTGCTCGTCGTACACCGCCTGGTAGCGTTCGATCGTGCGGACCGGAATGACGTACCCGGTGCCCCGCTTTGCCTCGGTGAGGCCGCCCGAGTCGCTGGCCACCACGGGAATGCCCCGCAGCATGCTCTCCATCACGATCAGGCCGAACCCTTCGTACCAGAGCGAGGGCATCAACAGGATGCGGGTGCGGGCGAGCACGTCGTCGATGTTGCGCGCGTTCGGAAGGAACTGCACATTCGTCAGCTTCTCGAGTGCGCGCCGGTCCTCCGCGGTAGTGCCCCACCCGGGCACCACGCCGAATTCCCGTTCCGGCATCCGGCCGGCGATTTCAAGGAACAGGGAGATTCCTTTGACCGCGCACGGATTGATCATGGTAATCAGGCCGCGGTCGAAACACGCATGGTTTGGGAAGGGGCCCAGGCCATAGATCGGCGGATGGATCACCGCGGCCGGCCGGCGCAGTTCGCGTTCGATGTACCCGGCCATGTGGGCGCCGATGGCGACAACCCCGGCGGATCGCGCGACCAGTTCGGCCGCGGACCGGTCGGGGTTCCAACTGGCGGGGCCGAACGGGAAGAACTGCGGCGTATGCGCCAGGTAAACCACCCGGCCAGGCCCGGAATGGTGTGCCTCCCGCAGAAGGCCGTGGCCCAGGTCTTCGGATGAGACCAACACCCAATCGGGACGGAACTCCCGGATCTGCTGCCGCAGCACGTGGATCCGCCGGGCCGGCTCTTCCACGGCGAAGACCAGGATGGATTCGTGATGGCGCAACTCCGCGCCTTCACCCGAGGCGCCGCAGACGATGCGGCACTGGTGCCCGGAGTACGCCAGGTGGTCGAGCCAGATCAGGTTGCTGCGGGTGGCGCCGCCGCGCGGGGGCGCGTACGACGCGTTGGCGGTCAGCAAAATGCGCATGGGTCAGTTCGCATCCTGCTCTTCGGCAAGCAGGGCACGCACCTCGTCATCGGAAAGGCCTTCGAGCTCCCGCACCAGGTCCTGGTAATCGCCCCCGGCCTGTTCGATTTCCTTCAGCTCCACGGCCTTGGCCAATTCGGCAACCGTGAATTCGCCGCTGTAGACCACTTCGAGCGAGAGTTCCACGCCGTGGATCTGGCGTACTCGGGAGAGTAATTGCACCGCCAGCAGCGAGTGGCCGCCCAACTCGAAGAAATTGTCGTGAACGCCCACCGCCGGGATGTTCAGCAGCCCGGCCCACAACTCGGCGAGTTCGCGTTCGAGCGGAGTGCGGGGAGGGTCGGTGACGGCGTGCGCCGGGGCGGCCTTCTGTGACGCGGCGCGGATGCGCTCGAGGATGGCTTCGGGCGTGCGCAGGCCGGTGGCGATCTTCAGGTAGTCCGGGCGCTTGCGGGGCGTGGCGGGCTTGCCCGCTCCCTCACGGTCGCGCCTCTCGGGGGCGGCGGACGGTTTGTATTCGACGCCGGCGGCTCGCGCGGCCGGGAAGCGGAAGACCCTGCCCGGGCCGGGAGCGGCCAGCGATTCGAGGAAGAGCGCGGCGGGCCGGTTGCGCGGGCCCTCGATGAACGGGATCTCCACCCACCCGAGGCCGCGATCCAGCGCGATGCGCCCGAGGCGCGCCAGCATGCGATGCTCGACGCCGCGGCCGAGAGCCCGGCAGCTCAGCAGAAACGTATCGACCACCAGCGCGTCCCCCGCGCAGCGGAAAACGATCGCGCCCGAAAGTCCATAGCTGCCGAAACGATCGCTCACCTCGACGGCCAGGATCTCGGCCTTGAGCGACTGGATTTCGCCTTCCGTGCGGCGCACCAGCGTGGCGTTCATCTGGTTGGTCCGGTGCGTGAGCTGCGCGACGCGGGGAACTTGCGCCGCCTCGACGGGCTCGATCGCGACCTTCAGGTCGAGCGAGGCGAGAAACTCCTCCAGGCTGCCGGCGGCACGCTCCGCGCGGACTCTCTCGGCCCGCTGGGCATATAGTTCCGGGCGCCGCCGGTCTTCCTCGGTGACGCGGGCCCGGTCGAAAGCCCAAACGTGCGCCAGGAATGCCGGAATCTCCGCCGCCCGGGCGGGCAGCGGCAGAGCCAGAACTTCGGGCGTGCCGGCCTGGGCTTCGTTGCACTCCTTGGGGTTGTCGTCCACCAGGATGAAGCTGTCGAGGCCGAGATCGAGCTCTTCGGCGAGCGAAGCAAGGTTGGCGCTCTTGGTCTGCCAGTTGATGCGATGGCCCGCGAAATCCTCGAGCTTCAGCGGCATCTCCGGATGCGCGCGGAAGGTGTCGAACACGTCCTCTTCGTTGTTCTTGCTGCACAGCGCGAGCAGCATTCCCGCGCGGCGGCGATCGGCCATAAACTCCTGGAGCCCGAGCCGCGGCGGATCGATGACGACCCCCTGGGGCCCGTCCTCGCCGCAGATGCCGGACCAGAGCGTGTCGTCGCAGTCCAGCGCGACTACCTTATAGGGCGGTACCGCGATGGCGTGAATCTTGCGGGCAACCGCGGTGGCCAGGGCGACGAAGTAGAGCGGCGTGTAAGGCAGGTGCCCCAGTTCGTTGGCGTGCGCATCATGCACTTCGGCGACCGGGTAGAGCGCGTGCACTTCGGCCGCCGTGATGGTGTAGACGGCGGGCATCTCAGCCAGTGATACCGCGAGATCGCATTCGAGCGCGGCCAGGGAAGGCGCATGTTCCGGCGTGGAGGGACAGATGACCACAATCAGCGGAGACGTAGCGCAGGCACGCACCGCGTCTACAAAACGCCTGGCCTGGGCGGGAACTCCCGCGTGCTGCCAGTCTTCCAGACGAACCAGCGCGACATTGAAGCCGTTGCGGTTGCGGGCGAAAATGCCGGCGGGATCGAGCAACTGCTGGAAGATCTGGTTGTAGCCCGCGAATCGGATGTCGTAATCGAGACCGAGCAGCCCGGTCCAGAAAGCAAGTCCCGGCTGGATGGCTTCAGCGGTAAACGTGGCCGTAATGGCGATCGCGCGATCGTCGAGGGGCATTCCTTTCCATTATGAAGTTTAGGGGCTGCGTATCTCAACTGATCGATCGGACACGGGAACCATTAGAATGTCGGAGATGAAGAAACCGGAGGAGTGCGGATCGCTGGCGGAAGTCCGCTCGGAGATCGACCGCATCGACGAGCGGGTGGTCGCGCTGATCGCAGAGCGCGCCGGATATGTAAGAGCGGCGGCGCGGTTCAAGACCAGCGAGTCGGGCGTCGCGGCGCCGGAGCGGCAGGCGGCTATGTTGGAAGTACGCCGCCGGTGGGCCGAGCGCGAAGGGGTCGACCCGGACCTGATCGAGAAGCTCTACCGCGACCTGGTGGCGTACTTCATCTCCCACGAAATCGACCACTGGAAGAAGGCGCGTTAGTGCGTGCCGGCTTTCATGCGCTCGAGGATCTCCTCGTTGGAGAGGTCCTCGACGACGCTGGCGGCCCACCAGAAATTGCCGCAGGGGTCTTCGAACCCGGCGCTACGGTCGCCGTAGTCGTGATTCTGCGGCTCGGCCAGCGACTTGGCGCCGGCTTCGAGGGCGGTCTTATAGATCGCGTCCACGTCGTCCACGTAGATGTAGAGCGTGCTGGGGCGCGGCTGCCATGGCCCCCCCGCCTGGCCGATCATCAGCATCGAATCGCCGATGCGGGCCTCGGCGTGCCAGACGCTGCCATCGGGGCGGTGGGACATGAAGGTCTGCTCCGCGGCGAAAACACGCGTGATGAACTCGATCAATTTGCCCGCGTCGGCCACCGTCAGGTACGGCGTGATGGTGGAAAATCCTTTGCGAAGTTTGGGCTGAGTGCTCATGTGGTGATTCTGCCAGAAGCCGGGTAGCGGCGGATTGTAAAAAATTGACGTCAGCGAATCGGAACGTGGTTCAGGAAGCGCGGGTAGGTGGGCAGATAGGCGGTCGGGTTCAGCCCGGAGAACTGCCGGAAATCGTGGATGAAGTGCGGCTGGTCGAAGTAGCCGCAGTCCAGCGCGACCTCGGCCCACTCAATGGGACGGCCGCCCTGGATGCGCCGCAGCACGCTCTGAAAACGGGTGATCCGGCAGAACCGCTTCGGCGTCAGTCCCACCTGGTTGCGGAACAGTTCGATGAAGTGGCGCTCGCTGAGGCCGATCCGGCCGGTCACTTCGCGGACAGGCAGAGGAGCGCGCTCGAACTCACCCACCGCCCAGGCGACCGCCGGGTGGCGCTCGACCGGGCCGCGCAGGCGGGCCAGCAGCGCGCGCTCGAGGACCGCAATGCGGGCCTCGGCGCCGGACGCCGCCAGCAGCTGCTCGCGCAGTTCACCAGCGCGGCCGCCCCAGAGAAGATCGAGCGAGACGTGCTGGTCCCGCAATTCTCCGGCGGGAACGCTCAGGAAAGGGAACGCGCCGCCGGGCAGAAAATGTACCCCCGCGACGGAAGTCTGCTCCGCGGTATCGATGACGAAGTAGCTGGAATGCGCACCGGCGACGAGTGCGCCGGAGTGCGTCTGGAATCGGTCGAGGTGGTCCCGGTCGTAGATGCGGGTCTGGTCTTCGCGCAGGTTCACCACCATTTGCAGCGACCCGTCCGGCAGCAGGCGTTCCTTGTGGTGGGGCTGCTGGAATCCCTCCCACGTCCACAGCGCCCGGACGTACCGGTCGAGGGGCGCGGCGGGTCTCCGGGTGCAGTACAGCATTTCCAATCATGGTACACCTCCGTCCCGGAACCGGACATCCGGTATTTGCTATGTTCCTGAGGCCGCGCCAACTTCTGAATGAATCGGGCGGCCGTTTGCCGCGGGGGAAGAGAAACCGGGCAGCGCTGGCGCGGCACTCATCAGCCACGCGTTCTGGAAAACGCGCTTCGGCGGAAATCCCTCAGGTTCAGGTGCTCGCTTCCGACGGCCGTGGCTCTACTTCTGGGAGTCGTCGCCATGCTCGCATGCTACATACCGGCGCGGCGCGCGACCAAGGTGGATCCCCTGGTGGCGCTGCGGCAGGAGTAGGAGAGCCGCTACAATCAGTACACATGCGGAAGTTTCTCCTCCTTTTAGTGGTGGCTCCGGCGCTGTTCGCGCAGAAGAAGCCGATTACCCTCGAAACCTTGAACCAGGCGGGCCGCGGTGGCGGGCGCGGCGGATCGGTCCTCTGGGCGCCGGACGGCAGGACCTTCGTTACCCGGCAGGGTCGAAATCTGGCGATCTACGACCCGGCGACGAAGACCTCGAAAGAGCTGGTTTCGACCGAGGCGATCGATGCGGCGGCCGTGAAGGCCCCCTCCGATGATGAGCCGATGGACTGGCAGAACCGCCGCTCCCGGCTCGGCGGCATGGAGTGGTCCGGCGATGGCAAGTCGCTGCTCTATACGTCCGGCGGCGACGTGTTCGTGATCCACGCCGATACCGGCGCCTGGGACCAGGTCACCAAAACGCCCGAGCCGGAGATCGACGCCAAGCTTTCGCCCGACGGGAAATCGGTCGCCTTCCGCCGCGGGTGGGACCTTTACACCGTGGATGTCGCCACCAAAAAAGAAACGCGCCTGACCCGGGACGGCACCGAGACCTTGCGCAACGGCGGTACCGATTGGGTGTACCCCGAGGAACTCTACCTGGGGACGGCCTTCTGGTGGTCGCCCGATTCGAAATCGATTGCCTACCTGCAGTTCGATATGAGCCGCGAACCGCTTTTCCCGCATGCCGACCTGTTGCGCGTGCGCGCCATCTATGAGCCGGAGCGGTATCCGCAGGCGGGCGAGAATAACGCGACGATCCATCTCGGCGTGGTGCCGGCCGCCGGCGGCGCGACGCGCTGGCTGGAAATCGGCAACACGCGCGACAGTTATCTGGCCGCGCGCGCCGGCTGGATGCCCGATTCGCGCAGCGTGTACGTGCTGCGGATGAACCGCGTGCAGAACCACGACGAGTTGTTCTCGATCGACGTCGAATCGGGCGCGCCATCGACAATCTTCAAGGAGTCCGACCCATATTGGATCAATCTCTCCGGCGACGTGCAGTTCCTCAAGGATGGCAAGCACTTCCTCTGGACCAGCGAGCGCGACGGCGGCTTCCGCCACGTCTTTCTGTACTCGAACGACGGCAAGGAAGTGAAGCAGTTGACCAAAGGTCCCTGGGAGGTCACCGCGATCAACGGCGTGGACGCGACCCGGCTTTGGTACACCTCCGATGAGGGGTCTTCGCTCGAGCGCCACCTTTACAGCATCGACCTGAACGGCCGCGGTAAGCGCAAGCTGACCGAGGAAGCCGGCAGCCACTCGATCTCCATGGGACCCACAGGCGCTTACTATCTCGATACGTGGTCGAGCCTGACTTCGCCTCCGCAGACCATCCTCCATGCGGGGGACGGCAAGGAACTCGCCGTCTACCGCGCGGTCAACCGCACGCAAGCCGATGAGTACGACATCCTGCCCACCGAAATCGTGCAGTTCCCCGGGGCGGACGGCACCATGCTCTACGGACGGCTGATCAAGCCGGCGGGATTCCAGCAGGGCAGGAAATACCCGGTGATCGTGAGCGTCTACGGCGGCCCGGGCGTGGGACTGCCGGTTCACAATTCGTGGCAGGGGATCAACATCGACCAGGTGTTCGCGCACAAGGGATACGTAATCTGGCAGTGCGAAAACCGCGGCGGCATGGGCCGCGGGCATGCCTTCGAGACTGCTATCTACCACAAGATGGGCGTCAACGAACTGGCCGACCAGGTGGCCGGCGTGAAGTATCTGATCTCGCTCGGATTCGCGGATCCGGCGCGGATCGGCATCCACGGCTGGAGCTACGGCGGTTTCATGACCACTAACGCCATGCTGAACGCGCCCGATGTGTTCCGCGCGGGCTTCGCCGGGGCGCCCGTGACCAGTTGGATCAACTACGACACCATCTACACCGAGCGTTATATGGGTCTGCCCAGTGAAGATGCAGACGGGTACCGCGACACCGCGCTGCCCCCCAAGGCGAAGAACCTGAAGGGGAAGCTGATGGTGGTACATAACATCGAGGACGACAACGTGCTCTTTCAGAACTCGCTGCAATTGATCAACGCTTTGCAACTGGCGGGGAAGCAGTTCGAGTTCATGCTCTACCCGCAGAAGTCGCACGGCGTGAGCGGCCCGGCGGCGCGGCAGATGAACGAGATGATGGTGGAGTTCTTCGACCGGACCCTGAAATAAGAAACACGGGAGGTACTGCATGTCCACCTCGGCCGCTGTCGGGCGCTGCCTTAGCGCGGCGCTCGTCACGGTAGCCTTGTGCGCACTCGTTGCTCAGACGCCTTCGGCCGTCGAACAACGAATCGAGCGTATCCGCAATGGGCTTCTGCCGGCCGTCATCGTCAAGGGCGAACCGGTCTCGACGACGAAGTTGGCCGATCGCATGGCCGCCTTGCACGTGCCCGGGGTGAGTATCGCCGTGATCCACGAGGGCAAGATCGAATGGGCGCGCGGCTTCGGCGTCACGCGCATCGGCGGCCCGCCTGTGACCCCCGATACGCTGTTCCAGGCGGCATCCATCAGCAAGCCGGTAGCGGCAATGGCGGTGCTGCGCCTCGTGGAATCGGGAAAACTCAACCTCGATACGGACGTCAACCAGTACCTCAAGACGTGGAAGGTGCCGGAGAATTCTTTCACCGCGCATTCCAAGGTGACGTTACGGGAACTGCTGACTCATACCGCCGGGTTGACCGTGCACGGGTTTGCGGGGTATGCCTCCGGCGCTCCGGTGCCCACACTGGTCGGGATCTTGAACGGCGAGAAGCCGGCGAACAGCGCCCCGATCCGTGTCGATACGGAGCCGGGAACCATCTGGCGATACTCCGGCGGGGGCTATGTGGTGGCGCAGCAGTTGTTGCAGGATGTCACTGGCGAGCCGTTCCCCAAGCTCATGCACGATACCGTGCTCGCGCCCATCGGCATGACGAAGAGCACCTACGAGCAGCCCTTACCTGGGAGCAGGATGGATGAAGTTGCCATCCCTTACCGGGCCGATGGACAGCCGGTTCCGGGCGGACCGCACGTCTATCCGGAGATGGCTCCGGCGGGCCTGTGGACCACGCCATCGGACCTCGCGCGGTACGCCATCGAGGTGCAGCGATCGTTGGCGGGTAAGGCGAATCATGTGCTTTCGGCAGCCATGGTCCGCCGGATGCTTACGCCTGGCATGAATCACCAGGGATTGGGGCCAGGAACGGGCGGCGGGGCGGCGCACCCGTTCTTTACGCACGGCGGCGCGAACGAAGGGTATCGCTGCAACCTGACTGCTTATGACGATGGCGACGGCGTGGTCATCATGACGAATGGCGACAACGGCGGCGAGTTGGCGTCTGAGATTCAGCGCACCGTGGCTCACGAATATGGCTGGCCGGACTTCGGACCAAAGGAACGCGCCGTGACCAAGGTGGACCCGAAGAGGCTAGACGCCTATGTCGGCGCCTACCGCGACTCCGGCATGGTCTTCACCATCACGCGGGGCGTCGACCCCGGCGGCGCGGATATCTATGAAGTGAAGTTCGAGAACGGCTTGGCCGAACTCCGCATCGGTCTGACGCCGGACGGCAAAATCGCAGGCATCCTGTTCCGGCCGATATAGTCAAAGCGCCTTCGGCGCGCGCAGCACTGGGACCTCACTCGTAACGCAAGGATTGCATCGGATCGACGCGGGCCGCGCGGCGGGCCGGCAGATAGGCCGCGACGAGGGCGATCGCCAGCATCGCCAATGCGCCGAAGGCGACCGCGGCGATGGCGTTCGCATGCACGTCCGCCACCCAGCTCGCTGCGATGCGTCTGCCCCAGAGCGCCAGCGGTACGCCGGCTGCGAGTCCCGCACAAACCATGCCCAACGCGTCCACGAGGACCATCCGGGTCACGGCGGTTCCGGTTGCCCCCAGTGCCATCCGTATCCCGATTTCGTTGCTGCGGCGCGCAACGGTATAGGCGAGCAGGCCGTAGAGTCCGATGGCCGCGAGCAAGCCGCCCAGGGCGCCGAACACCCCGGAAAGCATCGCGACGAGCCGCTCCGGGACGATCGTCGCATCTACTTGTTCCTGCAGTGTGGTGATGCGTGCCACCGGTACGGTCTTGAGTGATTCACCCACGACGCGGCGTACCGCGGGCGCGACGGCTTCCGGGTCGATCCGGGTGCGGATCAGGAAAGAATTTCCGATGATACGCCCGTCATGGAAGGCCGGCAGGTAGATAGAGCGCCTCACCGCT
This sequence comes from Bryobacterales bacterium, assembly GCA_963778675.1. GTDB lineage: Bacteria > Acidobacteriota > Terriglobia > Bryobacterales > Bryobacteraceae > CAWCDJ01. The sequence continues at coordinate 266,336 of CAVZVI010000007.1, read as the reverse complement.
TCGCGAATTTCCTGATAGTTCGCGTCTCCCGCCACGCCTACAATTTCATAGGTCCTGGGTTCCGGTGCGCCAGTCACGTGATCGAGGGTGACGTGCTCGCCGATGGGGTTGCGGCCTGCGAAATAGTATCGGGCCAAAGTCTGACTGATGACCGCCACGTTGGGTTGCGCCGCGTCTGCGAAGCGGAATTCCCGTCCGGCGAGGAGCGGTATTTCGAGTGTCTCGAAATACCTCGGCGCAACATAGGCGATCGAAATGTAGCGGCGATCTTCAGGCCTTTCCTGGTAACCCTCCACCGTGGCAAACCCGCTGGCGCCCGCGCCGGAGAGCGGCGTCGGCGCGCTGATGGTGGCCGAGCGCACACCCGGAATCCCCTGCAGGCGCCCCAGCAACTCCTGGTAGGCGAGAGATAGTTGTTCGCCGTTGTAGCCGCTGTTTGCGGGGTTCAGAGACACTAGCAGCACATGGTCGCGGCGGAACCCCAGATTGACGTGCTCCAGATTCGACAGGTGGCGAATGAAGAGGCCGGCCGCACTCAGCAGCACCACCGACAGGGCCACCTGCGCAACCACCAGGCTCCGTCCGAAAAGCCGCCGGAACTTCGTTTCCCCGGCTCGTCCAGTCTCCCGCAGCGCAGACGCCGGGGCCGAGGTAAATGCGTTCCACGCGGGAGCCAGTCCGAACAGCATAGCGGTCGACACGGCGACTGCGGCCGTAAAGAGCAGCACGTGCGCGTCAGGCGAGAGCGGAATCACGAGGGGTTGCGGCAGCCCGATGATCGGGCGTCCGGAAGTCAGGACCCGCAACAGCGCGCCGGCGCCGAAATACGCCAGGAGGATACCGAACAGGCTGCCCGCCCCGGAGAGCAACAGGGCTTCGGTGAAAACCTGGCGCACCAGGCGCACCCGGCCGGCACCCAGTGCGACGCGCAATGCCATTTCGTGCCGGCGGGCGGCGCCGCGCGCCAGCAGCAGGCTGGCCAGGTTCGTACACGCGATGAGCAGCAGCAGGGCGACCACTACCATCAGCAGCAGCAGCGGCTTGGCGAACAGATCCCGCAGTTGCACAAGCCCCGTGGCCGCCGGCTCTATTTCGACTTTCAATTGATGCATCAGCGGGTCCTTGCTGTTCCGGGTCCTCTCTTCGATGGTGTAGCGGAAAAGCACCGGCATCTCCGCCCGCGCCTGGTCGATGGATACGCCGGGCCTCAATCGCGCCACCAGGGACAGGCCCCCGCGCGCCGCGGCCACGCCGGGCAGCCAGAGATCGGTCCTGCTTCCCGGTAACAATCCGGCGAAGCCCCGTGGCGCGACCCCCACAATCGTCACTGGCGTATTCTCCACGACGATCTGCTTGCCCACAATCCCCGGATCCTGATTGAACCTGTTCTTCCACCACGCCCAGCTCACCACCGCGATCGCCGGAATGCCGGTGCCCATCGGGTCGTCCTCCGGCCCGATCAGCCGGCCGGTCGCCGGCTCCAACCCCAGCGCCGGGAAATAATTGCCGGAGACACGCGCGCCGTTCACAGGGGCCGGTTCGAGTCCCGCGCCGCGCACTGTGAGCCTCGCAGGTCCCGTTGCGGCGATCAGGGCCGAGAATACATGGTTGCGATCGCGATAGTACTCGTAGCTTGCCCAGGAGAAGTAGCTCCCGCGAGGCTCGCCCGGGTACTTCTCCAGCAGTTCCACCAGTTGTTCCGGCGCGCGCACCGGTAGCAGCCGCAGCATCAGGCTGTTGATCAGGGTAAAGATCGCGGTGTTGGCGCCGGTCCCCAGCGCCAGGGAGAGTACGGCGACCGCTGTAAATCCCGGAGCCCGCCGCATCATGCGCAGCGCGTAGCGAATATCCTGCAACATCTCGGTGACCTCCTCGAGCCCTGCCTGCCATAGTGTACTAGTTTATTAATACACCGATCAAGCGGTACTTTGGAGGACTCGGGCTTCCTGCCCGCGGGTGCCCGGCGGTCTTAGCGAACGTCTTTCGGCAGCGCGCTCTCGAGAAACTGCGTGAAGTCGTGTTTCAGCTTGGTGTGCGAGTCGCTGTCGATGTACAGCATGTGGCCCGACTGGTAGTAGTCCCAGGTGATGCGCTGGTGCATTTCGGGATGGAGGCCCATGTGGTTGAAGGTGTACTCCACCGCGTGGTACGGCGTGGCCAGGTCGAAGTACGCCGCCGCGACCATCACCTTCATGTACGGGTTCTTGACCATGGCGTTGCGGAGCAGGCTGGTCGTGTCCCCGAAACCGTTCTGCACGTCATAATTCCAGGGCTGGATTCCCCCGCTTGGATAATAGTACATGTCGGTCTTGTAATTGAGTTCCGTCCGCAGGTAGTTCGCCAGCACCGCGGTGAAAGGCGGCGTAATCAGCGAACTCGAAGGATCGCCCTCGCTCGTCTCTCCGACGTTGAGCGGAGCCGGCATGGTGAGGCGGCCATCGTACCGCCCGATCATCTCGTGGCGGTCGCGCAGCAACTGCCGCGTATAGTGCTGCACGTCGAACCGCAGATTGCTTTCGTCGATATAGTGCGGGTCGAGCCCGCTGTAGCGCGCAATCTTGTCGATGATGGTCTTGCGCTCGGCGGCCGGAAGCTGGTCGCCCTTCATCAGGGCTGCGGCATACTCTCCGCCGGCGAACGCCTCTGCCTCCTTCAGGAACGTCTTCAAATCCTTGCGCTGCAGGTCGGCCGCCACCTTCTTGTGATACCAGGCGTCGGCGGCATAGGTGGGGAACTCCAACTCGTACACCAGGTCGTCGCTGCGGCTCCAGATCGTCTCCAGGTTGAGCGTCGTGCCGATCAGAACAATGCCGTTGAAGGCGATCCCGCGATCGATCAGGTACCCCGCCAGGCCCGCGGCGCGGAACGTCCCATAGCTTTCCCCGGCGATGAACAGAGGGGAGAGTTCACGGCTGTTGCGGGTCAGGTACATCCGGATGAACTCGCCGACCGACTGGATATCGCCCTGCACACTGTTCATGCGGCGGGCCACCTCCAGGTTCTTGGCCCGGCTGTAGCCTGTTCCCACGGGATCGATGAAGACCAGGTCGCTGTCGTCAAGCCACGTGTCCTGGTTGTCTTTCATCTGGTAGGGCGGCTGCAGCATGCCGCCGTTGGGCTGCAGCCTGGGGCTGCGCGGGCCCATCCCACCCATGTGCACCCACATCGATGCCGACCCGGGACCGCCGTTGAAACAGAACGTGAGCGGGCGCTTGGCCGAATCCGAGACGCCGTCCAGTGTGTATGCGACGTAGAAGATGTGCGCCTCGGTCTCTCCCGAAGGATTCTTCAAAGGCATCTGCGCGGCGGTGGCCGTATAGTTCAGCTTCTTGCCGTCGACGCTGATGGAGTGCTTCGTGACCACGGGCGTCTCGTCGATCTCCCCGCCGATCGCGGGCCCGGGCCCTGCCACTCCGCCGCGGCCTCCCCGGCCGCCGGGCGTAGCTTGCGGAGGCGGTGTCGATTCCCGCTGCGTTTGCTGGGGCTGCGTGCCCTGCCGGCCCTGCGCGCGGGCGGGAGGCGCGAATTCCGCCGCCAGCATGAACAAAAACGAGGCGATGACAGTAGTAGCGGATCTGAAGGTAGCGAGTGACATTCTGATGATGATAGCGCGTTTTGAAATTCCGCCAGAAGGCCGTCCGCGCTCTCATTCGTGCCGCGGCGTGGTGAGCGTCAACTTGCCGTGATGGATTCCCTTGGCGGCGATGAGGCGGTCGGCGATCTTTCGCACTTGACCGGCTTGCCCTCGCAGAACCAGGACCTCCAGGCAGTTCCGGTGGTCCAGGTGGACGTGCAGCGTGCTGACCACCTGGTGATGATGTTCGTGCTGCATCTGCGTCAGACGGTCGCTCAACTGGCGCACGTGGTGGTCGTAGACCAGCGTGAGCGTTCCCACCACCTCCTGCTCCGGCAGGGCGACCGTTTCTTGAATCAGCTCGTCGCGGATCAGGTCGCGAAAGGCCTCCGAGCGGGTCGCATAACCCTTCCTCGTAATCGACCGGTCGAATTCGCGCAGCAGGTTGGCGGGGATGGCCACGCCGATCCGTGCAAGATCGCCCTCCGGCTTTCCGGCCTTCCTCATGCTGCCTCCTCGTATATGTACTGTCGTAGCACAAATCCTGGTAACACGATTAGCTAAATCGTGCTACGATATCGCGTTGTGTTGACGCCGCTCTACCGTGCCACGCTGGTGGCAGCCATGGCGTGGGCAGGCCTCTGCCAGCAACTCGCCACTCTATCCGGAAGGCTGACCGATCCGCAGGGCAAGGCCGTTGCCGGCGCGGAGGTTCGCCTCCTCATGCCCGATGGCAAACTGGTTTCCCAAACCGCGACGTCCCAGGAGGGAGAGTTCCGGTTCGGCAACCTGGCCGCCGGCGCCTACCGCCTCAGCGCATCAGCCTCCGGCTTCGAGCCCGTGTCGAAGGACGTGTCGGTTGCCGGCCAAACCGCCGCCGGCCTCGAGTTCACCCGGCTGGAACCGCGCTCGCAGAGCATTGTCATCACCGCCAGGACGCTTGAGCCCGAGGTCGATCTGCGCAATGCCGAATCGTTCGACCGCACCTTATTCACACGCGACGACCAGGTTTTCCAGCAGTTGAATGCGGGCATCGATGCGGGGCAGCACGAGGGCGGCGGAAAGTCCCTGGAGATCCGGCGTTTCGGCTTCAACCTCGATCACGGCGGAGTCAACGGCGGGCTGAAGGTGCTGGTGGATGACGTCCAGCAGAATCAGGGAACGCAGGGACACGGCCAGGGCTATCTCGGCGCGCTGAAGGCCCTCAGCCCCGAATTGATTCAGGACGTGACGATCATCAACGGACCGTTCAGTCCCGAGTACGGCGATTTCAGCGGCCTCGGCGTGGTGCACATCCGGCAGCGCGAATCCCTTCCCGACCAGCTCACGGCCCGCCTGCAGGCCGGGAACTTCAATACCGGCCGCGCCTTCCTGGCATACAGCCCCGCCGTCCAGCGCGTGGATGCCTATGTTGCCTATGAAGGGTCGTACACCGACGGTCCGTTTGTGAACCCCGGGCGATACCGCCGCGACAACCTCAACGCCAATTACACGCGGTCGCTCGATGCCCGGCGAAAGCTGGGCTTCCGGTTCATTTTCGGCCGCAATGATTTTTACTCGTCCGGCCAGATTCCGCTTGACCTCGTGAGCGCCGGGCTGCTGGACCGCTTCGGCTATATCAACCCGAGCGATGGAGGGCGGGTGAAACTCGGGACGCTTTCCACCTACTACAGCCAGTCGTTTGCCGGAGGCGACACGTTGAAGCTGGATGGCTTTCTAGGCCGCTCCCTGTTCGATCTCTATTCCGACTTCACTTTCTATCTGAACGATCCGGTGCACGGCGACGCCTTTCAGCAGCACGACTCCCGTCTCCAGGAGGGAGCCAACCTGCAATACCTTCACCCGCACCGCCTCGGCGGTGTGCCGGCTACCTTCACCGCGGGCTCGAACTTCCACGACAACCAGATCAACGTCGGACTCTACCCCGACGTGAATCGCGTCCCACTGGGAGTGACTACGCGGTCCAACGCTCACGTTACCAATGGCGCCGGCTATGTTCAGGAAACGCTGAGCCTGCTGCGCGGCCGCCTGATCGCGGGAGCAGGCCTGCGCTACGACGAGTTCCGCTACGGCCTGCAGGACCGCGTCGACCCTCTGGCGAGCGGTGTCGAGGCCGCGGGGAGATGGCAGGGTAAGAGCAACCTGGCCTTCACGCCGGCCCCCCGGATTCCGCTGACGATCCACGCCAACTATGGCCGCGGCATCAATAGCATCGACGCCCGCGGCGTGGTGGAGCGTCCCGACGAGCCCAGGCTGGCCACCACCGATTTCTACCAGTTGGGCACGTCATCCGACTTCGGGCATTTCGAGATCAGCACCGATGTGTTTCTGATCGATCACTCCAATGAATTGGTCTACGTGCCGGACGATGGCAGCTTCGAATTCAAGGGGCCCAGCCGCGCGTACGGCTATGAAGCCAAGGCGTCGATCCAACTGACGCGGCATCTCTCCTGGAACGCAGGTCTGACCAAGATCGCGAATGCCTTCTACAAAGGTGGCGGCCGCCGGGTGTACGTCGATAGCGCGCCGCACTTCGTGGCCAACTCCGCACTCACCCTGGCTGCGTGGCACGGCTGGAGCGGGTCGCTGCGGATGCGGGCGATCAACCACTACCGGCTGGATGGCGAAGATCCCGCGATCGTCGCATCCGGACACACCGTCTTCGATTTCGGAATGGCGCGCCGCCTCAGCCGGAGGGTAGAGTTCAACCTCAGCGTCGACAACCTCACCAGCCGGGACTATTACGAAACCCAGAATTACTTCGAGTCGCGAGTGACCCCCGATGCGCCGGTGGTCGCCCGGATCCACGGCACCCCGGGATACCCCCTCACCGCGGCTGCGGGCTTTACGTTCCGCCTCGGCGAAAAGTAGCGCCGCCGCTACGGTGCGGTCAGAGTCGAATCCCAGTCGCCCCATGGGCTGGGGTGCCGTCCGATCTTGACGTTGACCTCGCCGTAATGGCCCAGGCCAGCGCGGCGCACGTACTCCCCGGCGGGAAGGAACTCGTCCTTGCGGAGTTTCAGTTCCGCGTCGAGCGAACGGTCGAGGCGGCCTTGCAAGCCCCGCGCCTCCGCCCTGCCGCACAAATTGTGCATCTGGTAAGGGTCGAGCTGATTGTCGTAGAGCAGCCATGGCCCGTGGATCGACCGCACGTAGGTGTATCGTTCGGTGCGTAAGCCTCGGTAGGCGGCAAACCCGTTGCGCCGGGCTTCGGTAATCGGAACCGGCAGGTTCAGGAATGCCGCGTCTCGCGGAGGATGCTCGCGGCCGGTCATGTATCCCGAGAAGTCGCTCCCTTCGACCGTGCCGGGCAGCGGAAGGCCGCAGAGTCCCAGCAGTGTCGGCAGGATGTCGGGCGCATTGGTTGGCGCTGTCAGGCGCCGTCCCTTGCGGCCGAGTTTCCGCGGATAGCGGACCAACAAGGGCACGCGTATCGACTCGTCCCACGGATAGAGCTTGGTGGTCAGGCCCTGGGAGAGCATCATGTCCCCGTGGTCCGACGTAAAGACGACAATCGTGTCCTCCGCCGCGCCCGACCGCTCAAGGGTCTCGAGCAGCCGTGCAAGGCAATCGTCGAGTGCAGCCATATGCGCGTAGTATCCGCGCAGAATGCCTTCCGCCTCCTTCTTCCGGCCCTCCGGGACATTGGGCCGGAAGCGGATTTCGCGGTCGCGATAGAGGGCCTGGTAGCGCTCCGGTGCCGTGCCGTACGGGAAGTGGGGCGGCCCCAGCGACAGCACGAGCAGAAACGGGTCGGGCCCGGCGGCCTGCTTTTGTATGTAGCGGCAGGCGTCTTCCGTCTGGGCGATGGCGTCGTACCCGGGCCAGTACTTCGGCGTGGCGTCATTGCCTTCGTAGTAGAGCGAGTGGTTGTAGTCGTGGGTGCACTCGCATGCCTTCCAGTACTCGAATCCGAAGCGCTTCTCCGGCGGGATGTACGCCAGGCGCCGTCCGTACTTGCCGTCCGGGCTGCCGTAGAGGTGCCACTTGCCGATGTACCCGGTTCGATATCCCGCGCCCGCGAAGCTGGTCCCGAGGGTCGGCCCTTTGGGACGCAGTTCCACGTCGTTGATAAAGACGCCGTTGGTCAGCGGGTACTGGCCGGTCATCAGGCTGGCTCGGTAAGGACAGCACACCGCGCATCCCGATACGGCGTTCTGGAAGTTTACGCTCTGCGTCTCGAACGCGTCCAACGTGGGGGTGCGGACATTTGAGTCGCCGTTGTAGCCAGTGGCCTGGGCCCGCCACTCGTCCGCCAGAAGGAACAAAACGTTCGGCCGCCGCGCCCGCTGCCCCAGGATCGCCGGCGCACCCGCGAGTGCTCCGCCCGCCGCCCGCAGGAACTCGCGCCGCTTGAGACCCATCGGTCCTACTGTATATCACGGTCGAGTGTCAGCGCAGAAGTGAGGCCGGCAAGAAAGCCGCTGATCCTATGGCGCCTCCGCAGCCACACCCGGCGGTTCCGCGAGCTGAATCGTATGATTCCGGACATCACCGGTTGCGAAACCGCATGCCCGGAGCGGAAGCGCATACGAATCGCAAACCCCTCGCTGCCGGAGCCGAAGACGCCCGTGAATTAGGCATCTACCTCATTTCCTACCTGCAAATGCAGCCTTCCTGGTATGCCGCGGGAAGGTCCGCGGCTGCATAATAGTGGATAAGGATGTTTGTTCGCATTCAGACGACCGGAGGACCGGTCTTGGAAAGAGAGCGAGATTGATACGGGTGCTCGCCAGTAGCTGAACTTAATCGCTGGCTCAGTCGGCGCGCCGCCACCGCAGACACGACTTCAGGAAACGCCCCGATCGGAACTTCAGGAATTCGGACTTCAGCACGGAGGAGCTACGGAGACTGGGAGGAGTGGGCAGTGTCCTTTCCCGCCATCATCGACTACTCTCGGATCAATCGCACCAAGATTCTGGTGGCGTGCGCCCTGGCGGCGGCGATCCTGGCGATCTTCGATCTGGGAATCGTACACGACGTTTCTCTGGGGTTCCTTTACATCATCCCACTGGGCGTCGCCGCCGGCTTCCTCAAGCGGTGGCAGATCGGGGCGTTAGCGCTCGGCTTTTCACTCTTGCGCGAACTTGGCACCCCGATGCCCTGGTTCGACGACTACCTCGCCCATTTCTTTACGATTGCGGCGGCGTTTGCCGGCACGGGACTGTTGATCAAGGAGTTGGCGGTCAACCAGCAATACATGCGCGAACGTGCGCGCGACCTCGAAGAGCGGCGCCTGCTCGAAGAACAGCTTCGCCACGCACAGCGCCTGGAGGCGGTGGGCCGGCTCGCCGGCGGCGTGGCGCACGACTTCAATAACCTCCTCTCCGTGATCATCGGTTACAGCGACTTCGCTCTATCAAGAGTGGCCGCCGACGCTGACCTGCGGCGGGATATCGAGCAAATCCGCAAATCCGCGGACCGCGCCGCGTTGCTCACCCGCCAGTTGCTGGTATTTAGCCGGCGCCAGAAGGTCGAGCCGCGCCTGATCGATCTCAACGATCTCGTTTCCAACCTCGACCGCATGTTGCGGCGCCTGATCGGCGAGGACATCGATCTCCAATTGACTCTTCACGACGGTCTGCCAAACGTCCGCGCGGATGCCGGCCAGATTGAGCAGGTTCTGATGAACCTGAGCCTTAACGCGCGGGATGCGATGCCGCATGGCGGACGCCTGGTGATTGAAACCGCCCCAGCCGATATCACCCATGCTGGACCTCTGCTCCCACCCGAGATTCCGCACGGCCAGTTTGTGCGGATCACGGTCAGCGACACGGGTTTCGGCATGGACAAGCAGGTTCAGGAGCACATCTTCGAGCCGTTCTTCACTACCAAGGAAATCGGCAAGGGAACGGGGTTGGGCCTTTCCGTGGTTTACGGCCTGGTGAGGCAGAACAACGGTCACATCTGGTTCCACAGCGCGCCGGGCGAGGGCACGACGTTTACGATCTACCTTCCCGTCGCTCGCGCGATTGCCGGCGAAGAGGTCAGTGAGCCCGCCCCGCCGCGGCGGCCTGCCCGGGCGGGTACCGGATGCGTCCTCCTGGTTGAGGATTACGCGCCCGTCCGCAGTCTTGCCGCGGAGATTCTGAAGAACCATGGCTACTCGGTAACAGAAGTGAGCGATGCCGCCGAAGCGCTGGCGATCTCGAAGCGCCGCAACGTTCCCTTCGACCTGCTGCTGACCGATGTCGTGATGCCCGGAATGGGCGGACGGGAACTGGCGGAAGAGATGCTCCGGCGATGCCCTCGGATGCACGTCCTGTACATGAGCGGCTACACCAACGATCCGATTCTGCAGGCTCGCGGACTGCCGGCCGGCGCCGCCGTGATCCAGAAGCCGTTCACCGCGCAGTCGCTGATTCAAGCGGTAGCCGCGGCGCTCGACAAAACGCGCCCGCGAGATTCCGATCTCGCTGCGCCGTAGAGCCGGGCCGGGCAAGGATGGCGGAGAGGGGGAGATTCGAACTCCCGGTACCCGTTAAGGTACGCCCGCTTTCGAGGCGGGTGCGATCGACCACTCTGCCACCTCTCCGCGCCAGAAGCGTGCCGGACACTATTGTAGCAAAGGCCGTCGATTTTCCCCTTGCCCCACTGTACGATGGAAGCGAGTGAGCAGGAAGGATACCTCCGTCAAAACCAACGCCGCGCGCATTCTGGATAGCGCCGGCGTCCCTTACGAGCTGCGCGAATATCCCGTCAACGAAGAGGATCTCAGCGCGCCCCATGTTGCAGCGGCCATCGGCATGCCGGCAGAGCAGGTCTTCAAGACCCTCGTCGTGCGGGGCGACCGCACGGGAATCCTGATGGCATGCATACCGGGTAATGCGGAGCTCGATCTGAAGGCGCTTGCCGCCGCCAGCGGCAACAAGAAGGTGGAACTCGTTCCCGTCAAAGAGGTGCTCCCCCTCACCGGATATATCCGCGGTGGAGTCTCTCCGGTCGGCGCACGCAAGCCCTATCCGCTCTTTCTCGACGAGACTGCCGAACTCTGGGACGTAATCTCGATCAGCGCGGGTGTCCGCGGCTGCCAGATGCTGGTGAGCCCCGCCGGCCTGGCCACTGTGGTCGAGGCGCACATCTGCGACATCGCGAGATTCGTCTGAGACACGTCTGAGGGCGCGGCGCGAGCCATCTGGTCCGCGCCGCCCCGCAACTGCTGGTCAGAACGTGTACCGCAGCGCAAACTCCATCTGCCGCGGCTGTCCGAGCTGGCCGCTCAACTGCCCGAACCGCGCCGATGACGTCAGGCTGAGATTCGCCGAGTTCGGGTCGAACTTCACCGTGTTGGTGACGTTATAGGCTTCCCACCGGAATTGCAGCTTGTGCCTCTCATTGAACGGCATGGTGAACGACTTGTACAAGCCGGTGTCGATATTGAAGTACCCGTCACCCCGCAGTGAAGTGCGGCTCCCCGTCTGTCCGGCCATCGTCTCCTGGAACGCGCCGAAAGCGGCCTTGGGGTCGGCCCACAGGTTCGGCCCCCCGGCGCCCGAGATCGCAGGTGCGTTGTGCGCGGTCACCACTGCGGGAATCGGTTTCCCGTTGGGAGTGGCGAACGAGCTGAGTTCCCAGTTGGTCGCCCATCGCGAGCCGTCGCTGACCGAGAACGGAAGCCCCGAAGTCATGCGCCAGGTCGGAGCCACTTCCCACCCGCCCACAAACGCATCGAGGACACGGTTCATGTTCGTCCCGAAGCGGCGGCCGCGCCCGAACGGCAGGTCCCAGACCATGTAGGCGTTTGCCTGGTGCAGCGTGTCGTACCGCGAAACGCTGCGAAGCTGGCTGGGATCCCACGAGTTGATCATGAAATCGGAGGAGTAATTACTGGAGCTTTCCGACCGGGATCCGATATCGATCGATTTCGATAGCGTGTAGTTGAAGTCGAACGTCATCCCGCTCGAAAGCTGTTTGCGTACCGTCAACTGCATGGCGTGATAGGCGCCGGATCCCAGGGAACTCCAGGCATTGAGCGCCGAAAACTGCGAGCTCCACATCGAGTACTGGCCCAGCACTCCGCAGGCCAGCCGGCTGATGGAGCCGGACGACTTGTAGGTCGACGACGGGCCGCAGCCCGCGCCATCCATGTCGCTCAGGACGTTGGTGAAGTCGCCGGGGTTGCTGCGCTCCAGGTAGTCCTTGGCAATGGCTTGCGTAGCCGTGTAGCCGCTGCCCGCCGCGGTTGCCCACATGTTCTCGAAGAACGGAATCTTGGGCAGATTCTGCACGTTGACGCCCTGCAGATCGAGCATCGTCGCCAGTTGGGTCATCGCCTGGAAGTAAGTCTGCCCCGATGCCGGATCCTTCAGATTGGTCGGCATAGCCAGGTCGCGCTGAATCAGGTTGTGCCGGGATAGCCGTCCCACGTAAGACACCTGGACGAAGAAGCCATGGTTGAACTCACGGCCGATGCTGAAGTTCAGGTTCATGGTGTAGGGCGCCTTCAACTGATCGTCCAGGGAGCTGGTGATCGCGAAGCTGTTGGGATAGGTCGCGGGGAATCCTCCCGGCGGCGCCGGCTGCAGAAACAACGGCGCATCCGCCGGCGAAGACGGGATCCGGTAGAAGCCCGTGAAACGCGGAAGCTGAGTGGCGGTGTAAACGTTCGGTGGAGTCGAGAGCGACGTAGCCAGCCCGAACGAGTTTGAGCTGATGGAGGCCGCCAGCGGCTGCCCGATCAGGTCGTAGTACATACCGGCGCCGGCGCGGATCGAGGTTCTCCCGGGGCCGCCAAACAGGAACTTGGCCAGGCCGCTCTCGCCTCTCGGCGAGTAAGCCACCGCTAACCGCGGTGCGTAGTTGTTGTGCTGTGGATAATACGGCCGCCCCGCCACCAGGTAAGTGATGAAGCCGGCTGTCTGGTCGGAGAGCCCCTGCGCAGCCAGAGTTCCCCGCGTGTCCATCCACGTGCCGATCGGCGTGTTGGTCGTGATCTGTTGGCCATTTGCTTCACGCACCGGAGGCATAAACGAGGCCCGCAACCCATAGGTCAGCGTTAGATTGCTCTTGAGTCTCCACGAATCCTGGGCATAGACTTCGGTCTCCTTGCTGACGAAATTCCGGGTTACCGGAGAGCCCGTCGGGATGACGCTGCCGTCGGTCTTGTAGTTATAGTTCCCGGTGGCTGAAGTGACAATTCCGAGCAGCGCCACCATGGCATACTGATAGCTGGTTTTATCGCCGGTGGATACGCCTAGCGATGCGGGCGTAATATCGGCGCCGCTGCCGTTCAGCACGGAGGCGTTCGTGATCGCCGTGTTGTACGCCTTGCTGTAATCGGTCGATTGGTTGGAGATGAACCTCGCGATTCCACCGAACTTGAAGTCGTGCGACCCGGTGGTCCACGCCAGGTCCTCGGAGATGGTGTGTACGGGGACGATCCGGGCGAGGCCGGTGGTGTTGCCGTATATTGGATCGATGCCGCGGAAGGTTACCGGACTTCCGGCGCGGACCCCGGTGGTCTCACCGCCCTGCCTGGTAAAGCCGTAGCGCAGCGTGCTGACCACTGTCGGTTTCAGAACCGCCGTCCACCCGGTCGCCAGCCCCTTGTTGTTGGCCAGCGTCACCGAGTTCGGTTGAGCGCCCGGGAACTGCGGCGTTCCGCTGGCATGGTCGTTCTGCAGGGTGCCGCGCCAGAACAGCGAATGCTTTCCGGCATCGTCCACACGGTAATCCAGCTTCGCCGTGTATGTGTCCTGTTTGCTGTGCTGCGGCGCGATGAACAGGTATCCCGTCGTGTTGAGCCCGTCGCCTACCGCCGTGTTATTTCCTGCCGGGTACAGCTTCATCACATCGAGCGCGGCCTGGTCGATGCCGATGCCTGCCGGGTCGACCACCGACTTGATCTGATCCGGTCCGACCTGCGTCAGCGCGCCGCCGGTATTGTGAAACAGCACGATGCCTTGCTTCATCGTCTCGGTGGGTACGGTGCGCGTGACGTTGGTCGAACTTGCATCGCGCCGTCCCTCGTAGTTGGCAAAGAAGAAAGCCTTGTTCTTTTTGATCGGACCGCCCGCCGAACCCCCGAAAAGGTTGATCAGCAGCGGCGCGGTCGGAAGCCCGGCCTTGTTGTTGAAGAACGAATTCGCCGCGGTCTCTGTGCCGCGGCGGTATTCGTAGAGCGAGCCGTGCAGGTCGTTGGTGCCCGACTTCGTCACCAGCACGATGTCCGCGCCCGAGCCGCGCCCGGTATCCGCGCCCCCGTTGGTGGTCGTGGTGCGGAATTCTTCCACCGAGTCAGGCGTCACACGCAGCACGCTGGCAAACGCTGCCCGGTCCGACTGCTGGTTCACGTCCGCGCCGTCCAGCGTGATGTTCTCCTGGTCAGGCCGTCCGCCGTTCACCGATCCGTTCCGGTCGTCGGTGCCGCCGAAGTAGGAGACGCCCGGCTGGAACGTCAGCAGGTTCGCCACGTTCCGCGCGAACGAGGGCAGCTCCACAATCGCCTGCGAGCCGATCACATTTCCGAGTGATGCATCCGTCGTATTGACCTGGGTCCCGGCCGCCGAAACCTCGACCGTGGTCATGGTGGATCCCACTTTGACGAAAGTGATCGGGATGCTCGCGGGTTCACTCACCCGGAGCTTGATGCCCGGCAACGTGACGTCCGTGAATCCCGAGGCCTTCGCCGTAAGCGTGTAGGTCCCCGGTTGTACCTGCGGAATGCTGTAGCGGCCATCCGAATCGGTGGTTACCTGGCGCTGGGCGCCGGTTTGATCGTTGACGATCGTGATCACCGCGTTTGGAATCACGGCTCCACTCGGATCCGTTACGGTTCCGCTGAGGCCTGTCAACTGAGCAAACAGACCTGCCGCCAGGAGGAGTGCAATGGACAGACCCCCAAACAGTTTTTGCATGTTGTATCCCCTTCTGAAAGTGTGGGCTCAGCCACTCGGTGAACCCCGTACACTGTAAACTCACCCCAATTTCAGGTATTGGATCTTGGGTATCACAAACCCCGCGGTCATGTCAATCTTGCGGCAGCGCGGCTGGAAACGATTTGCTAAACTCGAAACTCATGCGAACCCTAATCGTCACATCTGTTTCATGCGGTCTCTTGTTGTCGGCTCTGGCTTTCGCTCAATCCGGCGGCAAGCGCCTGATCAAGGTCGAAGATATGCACGCGTTCCATGACGTCCGCGACGTGCAGATTTCGCCGGACGGCGCGTGGGTTGCCTATACCGTGAGCACCGTCGACGTGGCTGCCGATAAAAGCGACACCGACGTGTGGATGGCGAGTTGGGACGGCAAACGCCAGCTTCGCATGACTTCGAGCACCGAAGGCGAAAACGCGCCGCGCTGGAGCCCCGACGGGCGCTACCTTTCGTTCCTCTCCGGGCGTCCCGGCAAAGCCAAGGGCAGCCAGGTGTGGCTGCTCGATCGCAGCGGCGGCGAGGCACAGCAATTTACCGATGTGAAAGGGCGGCTCTCCTCCTACGAGTGGTCGCCCGATTCCAAAACGCTCCTGCTCGTGGTGACCGACCGCGACCCCAACGAACCCGACGAACAGCGCCCGGCAGGCGCCGGTGCCGCTCCGGCGGGTCCCAACGCCAAGGCGCCCAAGCCGATCGTCATCGACCGCTACAAGTTCAAGCAGGACGTAGTTGGATACCTGACGCAGAAACCGCCGCGCCTGTATCTCTTCGACGTTGCCACTAAGAAGGCTGAAGCGTTGACCTCCGGCCCGCTCGAAGCGGCTTCTCCCGTGTGGTCGCCCGACGGTAAGTCGATCGCCTTTCTGGGCAAGGAGGGTAAGGACGCCGAGCGCTACAACACCTGGAATCTTTATGTGATCGAGGCCCACACAGGCGCCACTCCCCGCCAGTTGACGCACTACGACGGCATTCATTCCTCCGCGTCGCGCGGGCGGCCCGCATGGAGCCCGGACGGCACGCATATCGCCTATACGCAAAGCTCGGGCGCCAAACAGGGCGCCTACAACATGACCCGTCTTGCGGTCGTGGCCGCCTCTGGTGGCGAGCCTGTGCTGCTCGCCCGCGAATCTCGACCGCGGCGTTTCCGCGCCGCGTTACACTCCCGACGGAAAGTCCGTCGTCTTCCTGGTGGCCGATGATCGCTGGGACTACCCCGAGACCGTGCCTGCTTCCGGCGGCGCGGTGGAGCGTCTCGTCAGGGGTCCGGGCATGATCTCGGCCATGGATATCGGCAAGGACGGCCGCATCGCGATGCTCGCTTCGAGTGACGACACGCACCCCGAGATCCATGTCTTCGAGGAGGGCAAACTGCGCGCCATCACGCACCACAACGACTCCCTGATGGCGCAGTTGAAACTCGGCGCCACCGAGGAGTTCACCTGCAGGGCGAAGGATGGCAACGAGGTTCATGGCCTGATCACGAAGCCACCCGATTACCAGCCGGGCAAGCGGTATCCGGCGCTGCTTCGCATCCACGGCGGTCCCAATGGCCAGGACGCGCACTCATTCAATTTCGAGCGCCAGATCTTCGCCGCCAACGGATACGTGGTAGTGAACGTGAATTACCGCGGCAGCTCCGGCCGCGGCGAGCAGTACCAGGTGGCGATTTCCGGTGACTGGGGCGACAAGGAAGTCCTCGACCTGCAGGCGGCCATGGATTACGTCGTCAAGATCGGTCTCGCCGATCCCGACCGGCTGGGTGTCGGAGGCTGGAGTTACGGAGGCATCCTGACCGACGCCATCATCGCCAAGGACCACCGCTTCAAAGCCGCCATCAGCGGCGCCGGCACCGCGTTTCCCTTGGCTCTCTACGGCGTCGACCAGTACATCCTGCAGTACGACGAAGAGATCGGCCCTCCGTGGAAGGTCGGTATCGAGCCGTGGCTGAAGATCTCCTACGGTTTCATGCACGCCGACCAGATCACCACTCCCACGCTTTTCCTGGGCGGTGAGAAGGATGCCAATGTGCCCCTGGTGGGTGGCGAGGAGATGTACGAGGCGCTTTCGAGCCTTGGTGTTCCGACCGAGTTAATCGTTTATCCGAACTCGTTTCACGGAATCACGCGGCCCAGTTACCAAACGGATCGCATCGATCGCTATCTCGCCTGGTACGCGAAGTATCTGAAGCCCAGCCAGACTACTGCTGCGGTACGCTAACAGGCTACTGAATCGGCTCAGGCAGAGCTCCCGGCGTATTGGGATAGACCGGGCGGCTTTGCGTGTCTTGCCAGGCTGCCTGCACCTTGGCCGGCAGAGCCGGCAGCATCTGCTCCACCTGGGTGCGTATGTTGGCGACGATCTCCGGATGGCTGTCGGAGACGTCCTCCGCCTCTTCGGGATCGTTCTCGAGGTCGTATAACTCCGGGCTGAGCAAGCGAAGGTTGTAATAGCCGACCTTCGGCATGGGACTATAGGCGGGCGTATTGTACCGGGCGAGGTGTAGCTTCCAGCGCCCCACCCGCGCACACTGCAGGTTCCAGTCAGCGAAGTAGAGGAACGGCGGCCGCTCCGAGGGCCGGCCCTGGCCGGTCAAGAGAGGCCAAATGTCCACGCCGTCGACCGGGTTCGCGGGGAGCTTGGCGTTCGTCAGCCCGGCGATCGTCGGCAGGAGGTCCATGGTGCTGGCCAATGGCTTTACCCTCCGGCCGGGAGGGATCTTCCCCGGAAAGCGCGCAAGGAACGGTTCGCGCATGCCGCCGTCGAACGTGTCGCCCTTGCGTCCGCGCAAGCGGCCGGCACTGCCCTGAAACCAGGGACCGTTATCGCTCGTAAACACGACCAGCGTGTTGGAGTCGAGATGGTTGGCTTCCAGTTCCTGCAGGATCTGCCCGACGCTCCAGTCGAGTTCTTCCACCACGTCTCCGTACAACCCCATGGAAGACTTTCCCAGAAAGTTCGGCGACGGGGCCAGCGGAATATGCGGCGCCGTGTGGGGCAGGTACAGAAAGAAGGGTGTATTCTTCGACTGCCGGATGAAGTTGATGGCTTGGGTCGTATACCGCTGGGTGATCGTAGACTGATTCACCGGCGATTCGATGACGGTGGTGTTCTGCATCAACACAGAGGGGGACTGGTCGTTGCTGTAGGGAATGCCGTAATATCCATCGAAGCCGCGCTTCGTTGGCAGGAAATCGCCGGTTCCCAAATGCCATTTGCCCACGCACATGGTGTTGTATCCCGCGGGCTTCAACATCTGCGCGATGGTGGTTTCCGTAGACGGCAGGCCAATCGTGTCCCCGGGCTGCAGGGCGGTGCGAATGCCGCAGCGGACGCCGTACCGGCCGGTCAGCAGCGCCGCCCGGGAGGGCGAGCACACCGGGCTGGCGGCGTAGAAGTTGCTGAACATCGCTCCTTCCGCAGCCATCCGGTCGATATTGGGCGTCTGGATGCGCGACCCATAGCAGTGCAGGTCTCCATATCCGAGATCGTCGGCGAGGATCACGATCACGTTTGGGGGCGGGGACAGAGCCGCCCTGGAATTGAAAGGGGCTAGCGCGGCCGCGCTAGCGGTTTGGAGAAACGTGCGGCGCTTCATCGAGGCTCAATGGTACGAATATATACTATTGAGCCGGAAAGTGCGATACAGCGGTACGTTGGCGTTGGCGTTATAGACGATATTGCCGTTTTGGTCGACTTCGATCGAGTAGGCCACCGCACCGCCGCTTACCGGCACGTAGCCCGCGTCGAAGTGGTAGTCGCCGTTGCTGAGTTGCTGTGCCGAACCCACCGCCACCGAGTAGACCCCCAGGTCCGCATTCACCATCGGGGTGGCCGTCATTGCCTGATCGTCGATCCGGAACACCTGACCGCGGCTGTGACCGCTGCCCAGGGTGGCAACCCGGGTGTTCCCGTCATCGAATACAAGCAGCTTCGAAGGGTCCGACAAAACGAAGTTCCCGTCGTGCTGGTGCGAAAACCAGGGGTACGGGTCGCTCGACACGATCTGGAAATCGCCGTCCTTGCCGAGCCTCCAGATCACGTGGCCGTCTCCGTTTCCGTTGTCATAGGCGATCTTGATCAGCCAGTCCTGGTGCCGGCTCGAATAGAGCAGGTTTCCGTCCGGTGTTAGCTGCACGGCGTTCCCGTGGGTCCAATCGTTGGCATCCGGCGCAAGCAGGTACGGGGGACAAGCCCCGGATCCGAGACAGGTCTCGCCCAGCACGGCTTTCCGCGTGACATCCAGGTGGTCGAAGGTATCCCATGTCCAGACTATGTTCAACTCCTGATCGAGGACGATGATCATGTCGCCCAGCACGTCTACTTGTCCTGCACCCTGCACGCCGGTTAGCAGTTGCTCCACATCAGCCAGCACCAGAATCCGGCCGTCCGGAAGAGTGCGGGCTTCGTGGTGGAAGGCGGTAATGGTGCGCCGGCCCAGGACCTTCAACTGTTCGTTCACCCGCGCCGCGTTCGTCTCGCGCACCGTCATACCCGTCAGGTCGAACTCACGCACTGCCTGTTGGGAAGGGTCGACCTTGAAGTTCTCCACGAGGCCCCAGAACATGCCGCCGGCCTCCGGACGGGTAATGTAGGAGATGTCAGCCGGTCCGTACCAGATCACGTTCCCGTTGAGATCGTGCGCCACCGGCGCGCCAAAAGCGCTTCCGAGCAGCACCCGTTCGCTGGCTGCCGACTGCTCCGGCAACAGGACTGTGCTCTTATAGAATCCGTCCGGGACGCTGCCGGTTGTGAACGGGATCGGTGCTCCGGCCAGCGACTGCGTGCCCGTGTAGACTACGTGGCGGGCAACGTACGACGTGCGTCCGCGCAATCCGGCAAGGTAGAAGTTCATGCTCACGCCGGCCACGCAGGGCTTGTAGGGAGTGGTCTGGATCGGTTCGTGCGGAACCCGGAACTCCACCCGCATCTTTTGGCCGGCAGGGCAGGCGGGTGCGCTGTACAGGAACACCAGCGGATTCTGCGTAGGTGTCACCAGCGCCTCGCCGCCGGTCACCAGCGGCTGAACGTTGTATACCGCGGATGTGACGCCGATATCGCCGGTGTCGAGGCTGCGCGCCGATACTTCGATCTCAAATACGCCTTCATGGTCCGCCTCAGTCCAGTCGAGGTCCGTGAGCGGTCCGTAGTCCCGGATCGTCCGGAAGACGCCGCCCAGCGGGCGCTCCCGGAAGCGGTACCAGACGGTCCCGCTTGTGTCGTCAGACAGCGTGGCGCTGAAATGGACCGGCGTACCCAGCGTAATCGGCGAGTCGTTGGACGCGGTCAACCTGACCGACATCGCGCCTGCCGGCACGGCGGCTACTGCGGCGAAGCACACGCAGACTGACAGCGAACGGAAACGGGTTCCCTGGCGCATCGTTCCCTCCCGGGACGTATAACGTGTTGGAACCCCGGAATCCTTTACTCGTTTCTTACTAATTGGAGCTATGTGTGCTTCGCAGCACGTAACGCCCTAGTAAGCTTTGGCGATCACGGATCGCTGTTCGACCGTTTCGCCGGTAACGATGCACTTACCAGGCCCGTCGAATTCATCGACCAGCGGGATGTTCCGGACCGTGGCCTTGAACTCCTTGAGCCGCGCGTCACATTCCGCATCGTCCTTCAAATGCGCCATCACGAATTTTCCGCCGCCCTTTTCCGCGCTCGCGTCCTGCAGGATCTCCTGCACCTCGCCAAGCGAATTGGCGGTGACGGTATTCGCGTTCAAGCGATTCTTGGCGGTCATGAAGAGGTCATTCTGCATCGCGGCCAGCGCCGCCTGGTATTTCGCGCGCGCTTCGCTCTGGCGCACGACTTCCTTCGCGCCCGTGTCGCGGCGCTTGAGCACGATATTCCCCGATGCCAGGTCGCGCGGTCCCAGTTCCAGCACCAGGGGAACTCCGCGCCGCTCCCAGTGGAAGAACTTCGCGCCGGGCGATTGCCCCTCACGGTCGTCTACTTTCGCGCCGAGTTCGGCCGCGATGCGCCGCGCCGCTTCGAGCACGGCATTCTTCTCCTCGTCCTTCCGGTAAATCGGAACGAGCACGGAGGGAACCGGGGCCAGCTTGGGAGGCAGCACCAGGCCCTTATCGTCGGAGTGCGTCATGATCAGTCCGCCGATCAGCCGGGTGCTCACGCCCCAGCTGGTCTGCCAGACGTAATCGAGCTGGCCTTCCTTGTTCTGGAAGCGGACGTCGAAGGCCTTGCCGAAATTCTGTCCCAGGTCGTGGCTGGTTCCGGCCTGCAGCGCGAGGCCGTTCTGCATCATGGCTTCGATCGAATAGCTTTGCAGCGCGCCGGCAAACTTCTCCGCGTGCGTCTTCACGCCCTTGATCACCGGCATGGCCATGATTTCCTCGGCTACTTCGGCGTAGATGTCGAGGATCCGCAGCACCTCTTCGATGGCCTCGGCGTGCGTCGAGTGCGCGGTGTGGCCCTCCTGCCATAGAAACTCCGTGGTCCGCAGGAACATGCGGGTCCGCAGCTCCCAGCGCACCACGTTGGCCCACTGGTTCATCAATACCGGCAGATCGCGCCAGCTCTGGATCCACTTCGCGAAGAAGTGCCCGATGATGGTTTCCGACGTCGGCCGGATGACGTACGGCTCCTCCAGCTCTTTGCCGCCGGCGATCGTTACCACGGCCAGTTCCGGGGAGAAGCCTTCCACGTGCTCGGCCTCTTTCCGCAGGAAGCTCTGCGGGATGAGCAGGGGAAAGTAGGCGTTCTGGTGATTGGTCGCCTTGAAGCGCTGATCGAATTCGCGCTGCAGCACCTCCCAGACGGCGTAGCCGTTGGGCTTGATCACCATGCAGCCTTTGACGATTTCCGCGGGCTCGGCCATGTCGCCCTGCAGGACGACGTCCTGATACCAGGTGGCGAAATCCTGGGCGCGCGCTGTGATAGGAGATTCGGGCATAGGTACGGTAAGTTTCTAGCGTACCAGCATGCGCTTCACCTCGTCGTAGATCCTCTGATTCAACTCGGCGCGGTCCGCGAGTTTCAGGCCCGCGGTCGGTATAGGCTCTCCGATCCGCAGCGTCACGCTCCCCGTCTTGATATGGATCGAGTGCATCGGCAGCTTCTCGCGCATGCCGGCCAGGGCCATCGGCACGACCGGCACGCCCGCCTTGATCGCGATGTACACGGCGCCCTCTTTGAAGTCGCGCAGCCCGACGGGCGATCGCCCGCCCTCGGGAAACAGCAGCAGCGAGATCCCGCGCTCGGAGATGTGCCTGGCGCCCTCGCTCATGCTCTTCAGCGAGTTCCGTGCGTTCGAACGGTCTACGGGAAAGTGCCCCGCGCGCTTCAGGTGGGTGCCGAGAAACGGGATCCGGAACAGCCCTTTCTTGGCAAAGAACCGGAACTGGTGGGGCAGGGAAGAGAGGATCGCCGGGATATCCATGTAGCTGGCGTGGTTCGAGACGAACACGTAGCTTGCGTTCGGATCCAGCTTTTCGAGGCCCTCGACCCTCACCCGGATGAAGCTCACCGCCAGCAGCATCTTGCCCCAGACCCGTGCCAGGCGGTGCTGCGTGCGGCCGCTGCCATCCACCAGCGATGCCAGGATCGACAACGTGCCCATGAAAATCGTGGCCGCGACAATCAGCGGCGTCGAGAAGAGCAGCGAGCGCAGGAAACTCATCGCTGTTCGATGTCCCGGCTGCGCGGTCCGCTCACTTCGAGGAACTTCCCGCCGCCGGACGGCGCGGCGCAGCCATAGATCAAGGCCGCCCGCGTATCGTTCAGCCGCACTGCGGGTGCGCCTGCGCGATTGGTGCGGAACCCGCTCAGGTCAAGGTTCTCCACGTCGTCGCAGACTACTGCCGGACGCGCTTCTTCGGCGGCGGCGCGGAAATCGACGTGGCGCACCCGCAGGCCCGCGGCGTGCCGCGCATACAGACCGTAGGCGGGAAGCCTGCCGAACATGCGCGCCTCCGGATAGGCCTTCTCCTGCTCGGGGATGGCCCGCCCGGCCCACTCTGCTTTGCCCGCTTCCAGGCTCTCGATCCCGATGTTCGCCAGCGACACATCCTCTACCGGGAAGCCGGGCAGCCCGGTCACGCGAGCTGGTGAGGATCGAGCCGGTGGCGTGCACGTTGTCGATCTGCACGCCGCGCAGCGTGCCCGGCGTTCCATCCGGCCGCAGGCGGCGCCCGCCGCGGCGGATGAAGATCGGCGTCCGCACGTTCTGCATCCGGATGTTCGACACCATCACGCCTTCCAGCCAGCCGCCGTCCACCATCTCGATCGCCAGTCCCGCGATCACCCGCGCCTTGTAGTCCACCGGCTCGTTATAGATCACCGAGTTGGTGAAGGTCACATTCTCAAACCCGCCGCGAGTGGCCGTGCCGAATTTGAGCCCGTTGCAGCAGCAGGTGAGAACGCAGTTGGTGATCGTGATGTTCTTCGAGACCGGGATCTCGCTGCCATAGGGGTTCTCGCTCTTGAGGCAGATGGCGTCGTCGCCGGTGTCGATCACGCAATCCGCGATCATGACGTTGCGGCATCCGGTCAGGTCGATGCCGTCGGTATTCGGCCCGATCACGGGGTTCTTGATGGCGACGCCGCGAATCCACACGTTCTCGCAGCCGATGGGCCGCATGGTCCACCCGGAAGCGTTCTCGATGCGCACGTCCTCGATCCGCACATTGCGGCACTCCACGATCTCCACCATCGGCGAGGGCCGGTCGAGCGGCTTCCAGTCGTAGGTTGCCACGTCGCGCCAGCTATCCTCGGGCGGCGGAACCTTGCGGCCGCTCGGCTCCCAGAACGCGGGACCCTGCCCGTCGATGCGGCCCGGTCCGGCGATGCCGATGTTCTCCGCGCCGCGCGCGAAGACCAGGTGCTTCTGGTTGGCGTCGCCCTTCTCGGGCGGTCCCTCGAACTTGCCGTAATCCGCCAGGCGCTTGCTGCCGAGCAGGGTCGCCTGCGCTTCCAGGTACAACGTCACGTTGCTGAGCAGCACCACGGAGCCCGCGAGGTAGGTGCCCGGCGGAAGGTACACCACGCCGCCTCCGGCCTCGTGGCACAGGCGGATCGTGCGGTTGATAGCTTCGGTGTCGAGCGTCTTGCCGTCGCCCGCGGCCCCGTGGGTCTTCACGTCGTAAAGACGCAGCCCCGGCGCTCCCGTATCCGCCGGCGCGGCCGCCGCCGTCGCCGCCAGGCCGCCGATCAGGGCGCCCCGGCCGAATCCCACAAACTCCCGTCGGTTCACGTTTTCAGAATCGCACGAGCTTCGGCCACGAGGAAGAGCGAGCCGGTCACGAACACGGCATCGCCGCCGGATGCGTCCTCGCGGACCATGGCCAGTGCGTCCTCAATATGAGCGGCAATCCTCAGGTTCGGATGGCCGGCCACCGTGCGCATGGTCTCCGGGGCGAGCGCCCTGGTCTGCCGTGGAGCGGTCACGATCACTTCCTCTGCAAGCGGGAAGAGGATGCCGCTGATCTCATCCACCGATTTGTCGCGCATTGCACCGAAGATCAGCCGCAGCCTGCGATCGCCGTAGAAGCGTTCGATGTAGGCCGCCAGGGCCCGCGCGCCCGCCGGGTTATGTGCACCGTCGAGAATGATCTCGGGGCGTTGCGAAACCAGCTCCAGCCGCCCAGGCCATTCGGCCTGCGCGATGCCCGCTTCGATGCGGGACGGGCTCACGCCCAACCGCTCGAGTACCACTGCGGCCGTAACGGCGTTCTCCACCTGGTGCTCGCCCGCCAGCGGGCAGCGGATGCGCATGCCTCGCAAGTGGAATGTGCTGCCCCGGGCATCCATCTCGAGGCCGCTGACGGGATACTCGCCCGCCCACTCCGCTCTAATCCCCAGTTCCTCCGCGCGTTGTCCGATGACCCGCGCGGCCTCCTCGCGTTGCCGTGAGACCACCGCGGGCACTCCGCTTTTGAGGATGCCCGCCTTCTCCGCGGCGATCGATTCAATGCTCTTGCCGAGGAACGCCTCATGGTCGAAATCCACCGGGGTAATCACGCAGAGCTCCGGCTGCACCACGTTGGTGGCGTCCAGCCGCCCGCCCAGCCCCACTTCGAGAACCGCGATGTCCAGGTGCTCTTCGGCGAAGATCAGCAGGGCCATCGCGGTCACGGTTTCGAAGTAGGTGGTGTGAAAATCGATCGCGTCGTCCGCCAGGAGACGCTCTACCGCTTCGTGCACGCGGTCGAACGCGTGGGTAAATCGCCCGGCCGAAACCGGACGACCGCCGATGCGGATCCGCTCGGTGGGCTCCTGGAGGTGGGGCGAGGTGAACAGCCCGGTGCGCCGTCCATCGGCCCGCAGCCCGGCCTCGATCATGGCGCAGGTGGAGCCTTTGCCGTTGGTTCCCGCGACGTGCACGAAGGGGCAGCGATCCTGCGGCCTGCCGAGCGCCTCGAGCACGGTACGGATCCGCTCCAGTCCGAACTTGGCGGTCTTGATCTCGTTGCCGAGCGCGTAGAGGAAGTGTACGGAGTCTGGGTAGTTCACGCTATCCCAGACGCTTCGCCACGACCAGCGTGATATCGTCCGCCTGCGGCGCTCCGGTCGCAAATTCCGCGAGAGACCGGGTGACTTCTTCGACGATCACCTCCGACCGCTCCCTCCGGTGCCGGCGCAGGACCTCGATGACGCGATCTTCGCCGAACTCGTCGTAGTTCGGGTTGGTAGCTTCCGTAACGCCGTCGCTGTAGATCAGCAGGATGTCGCCAGGCTCCAACTGCGCGGTCATCTCGGCATACGGGGCGACGGAGAGGATACCCAACACCGGACCTCCGCCTTCCAGCATCTGGAACTCGCCGGACGCTCGCACCAGGATCGGCGGGTTGTGCCCGGCGTTGGCAAACCGCAGCAACCCGGAAGCCGGATCGAGCACGCAGAAGAAGAACGTGATGAAGCGGTTGGTCGGGCAGTTCGAGCAGGTGGCCTTATTCAGCCGCGACATGAAGCCGCCCAGATCGCCCGGGTCCTCCGCCAGCACCTGCACGCGCGCCTGCAGCGCCATCATCATGAGGGAGGCCGGCATGCCTTTGCCGGAGACGTCGCCCAGGGCCAGGGCGACGCGTCCATCCGGATAGGGAAAGAAGTCGTAGTAGTCGCCGCCCACCGTGCGGCACGCCGCGTTGAAGCCCGCCACGTCGGCTCCCGCGATTTTCGGCGAACTCCGCGGCAAACTGCCCCTCTGGATATCGGCCGCCTGCGAGAGATCGCGGCGCATCATGCGGTCGGCCGCTTCGACCTCCGCCAGCCGCACGTTCTCGATCCGGATGGCCGCCACGTTGGCCATCACCGTCAGGAGGCTCAGGTCGTCCTTGGAGAACTCGCGAAGAACGAAGGGAGAATCGAGGTAGAGCAGCCCGATGATCCGCTCCTTGGCCTGCAGGGGCACCGCCATCATGCTGTGGACCTTGTGCTCGACGATGCTCATACGGGACTTGAACGCGTCGTCCAGCTGCGCGTCGCGCACCAGGATCGAAGACTTCTCGTTGATCACCTGGTCGCGCACCTTGGTGCTGATCCGGAACCCTTCGCCCTTGTGGGCCTTCGGCACCAGCGCCTCGCCTTCCAGCAGCAGCAGCACGCCGCGTTGCGCATTTACCGCCTGGACGGCGAGGTCGAGGATCACCGGGAAGAGCTCCTCGAGCGGCCGGCTTTCGGAAAGCTCCTGACCGGCCTTGATCAGCGCCTGCATGGCGGCGGTTGCCGCCGCGCCCTTCCTGGCACTTTCCAGGCTGGTGACGACGGTGGAGGTGCTGGGCGATTCCGACTGGCCACCATCGAACACGACGACACCCTTGTGAGGGCTGGTAGCATCCGGACAGAAGGTAATGAGCAGGTGGCCCGCCGTGATGCGGTCGCCGGGCTTCAAGATCAGCTTGGCCTTGAGCGGGATATCGTTGACGAACGTGCCATTCTTGCTGCCCATGTCCTGCACGGTCCAGTCATCGCCCTGGGTTTCAAAGACGAAATGCTGGCGCGACAGGCCGGCATCTTCCGGAAAGCTCAGCTCCGCGGCGCTCGAGCGGCCCACCGCGATCCGCTCCCCGGCGAGTGGAACGGATTTCATCTGGCCGTCCGGCGTCTGGATCTGCAGTTCGCGAGACATGGTTTCTTATTATATTCCGCCGTACCAGCCGAGCAGCCGCGAACCCGCGATGGCTACCAGCAGGCCGGCCCCCGCCAGGAACGAGCCGAAAGGCAACTCGTAACTGGAGGCGTCTTTTCGGGTTCTCCAGATATAGAGCAGGCTGACCACCGACCCGAGCACCGATCCGGCGAGCAGCGTCAGCAAAGTATACTGCAGGCCGAGGAAGCTCCCCACCATCACCATCAGTTTGACATCTCCCAGGCCGAGGCCTTCCTTATTCCGCACCTTGGAATATAGCCAGCCGCCGGTCCACAGGAACAGGGCGGGCAGGATGGCTCCGGCAGCCGCTGCAAACAGCCATTCGGCGCGCCCGGTCCAATCCAGCCCCATCAGCCAAAGCAGGGGCCCGCTGGTATCGTCCTGGACCGGCACGAACGCCGCGAACACCAGGCCGATTGCCGCGCCGCCGAGCGTCAATTCATCCGGCAGGATGCGTTTCTCGAGGTCCGAAAAGGTCAGAGCGATCAGGATGGCGGCGAAGACGCACATCTTGACCGCGGCGAGCGTCGGGCCGAGCGTCGCCACGAAGAAGAAGAAGAGCAGACCCGTGATCAGCTCGACGAACGGATAGCGGAGCGAGATGTGGCGGCCGCAGTACCGGCACTTGCCACCGAGCAGCAGGTAGCTGACGACCGGAATGTTGTCGTACCACGGGATGGTCTTGCGGCAGCGGACGCAGTGCGACCGCGGGCGGACCACCGACCGGCCGCGGGGCCAGCGGTGGATGCAGACATTCAGAAAACTGCCGATCAGCAGTCCGAACAACAGCGCGAATACGGCTTCCATCAAGCGAGCACCTGCCGGTAAACCTCCATGGTACGGCGAACCATGTGAGCTTCGGTGAATTTCTCGAGGATCGTCCGGCGGCCGGCATCGCCCAGCCGGCGTGCGAGACCCGGGTCGTCGAGCACGCGCCGGATCGCCCCGGCGATCTGCACCGGTTCGTTGGCCACCAGGATGCCGTTCTCCTCCGGACGGATGATCTCCACCAGCCCGCCCACCTGGCTGGCAATTACGGGGACGCCCGCCGACATGGCCAGCAAGACTGCCGACCCGAGGCCTTCGCTGTGGGTGATGTAGACCAGAAGACGCGCGCGGCGCAGGTCGTGCTCGAAATCGGCGGCCAGTTCCAGCGGCACACCGGCAATCCTGGCGGCCTCGATCGCCAGGGCGGTTCCTTTCCGCGGGTCGGCCTGGGCGGCGGGAGCCAGCACGGCGGGTCCCTCGGCCGGGTCGAGCAGCGGCACCCCGTCGTGAACCACGCTGATTTTGACTTCCGGAACCCCGCCCTCGATCAGCACGCGCTTGACGAACTCCGACACGGCCAGGTACCGGCGGGGCCGCGCGTATTTCCAGCGGGAACGGACCGGGAAGGCCACGCGGCGCGAGACCACCAGCGGCGCGCGCAGGAACGCGGCCAGGGTATGGCTGCGCGCATCGTGGGCGTGGACGAGGTCGTGGCGCCCGGCCAGGGCGAGGGCGCGCGCCGGACCGAACGGCTCCACGCGCCAGCCCTCCTTGCGGGCCGCCAGGTATAGGGGAGTGTCGCGACGGGCCAGGAGGGTCGATTCCAGACCCTCGGCGGCCAGCCCCCGGATGAGCCGCACGACCTGCCATTGCCCGCCGCGCATCTCGCGGCCGGCATCGAGATGCAGGATCCGCATATCAGCTCATGATTCTCGCTTTGGAGTACTTGAGGAAGGTGTAGAACGCCGCCATATAGGCGATGATCAAGCCCTCCAGGCCGTCCATAAAGCCGCGCTTGAAGAAATAGGTCACGCAGAAGGTCCAGAAGGGATCGAAGATCAGCTTGCTGAGGGGAGGCCTGAGGCGCCGGGCGGCCAGTTCCTGCGCCGCCAGCGTCGTGTAGCGGTCGAGCGTCTTCAGGTGCTCGGAAAGCGAGTCGCAGGTGAAGTGCAGCAGGTTGCTCTTGAGGTGTCCCACGCGGCCGGAGGGCACGACGCTCTCGTGAACGAAGTCGCCCATCCATTTGGCTTTGCCGCGCTCGTAGAGCCGCACCTTGCGGTCGGGATACCAGCCCGAATGAAAGATCCACTTGCCGAGATAGAGCGCGAGGCGCGGCATGGTATAGGCGTCGTACTGCGGACCGGACTTCTTGAGGGCCCAGATCTCGGCCTCCAGGGCTTCACTCAGCGCTTCGTCGGCGTCGAGCGAGAGGATCCAGTCATGCGCGGCCTGCTCGGCCGCCCAGTTCTTCTGTGCGGCGTAACCCAGCCATCCGGCTTCGATGACGCGGACTCCCAGATTCTGCGCGAGTTCGACGGTGCGGTCGACCGATCCGCTGTCCACGATGAGGATCTCGTCGGCGCAGCGCAGGCTCTCGATGGCCCGGACGATGTTGCGCTCCTCGTTGAGCGTGATGATCGTCGCTGTGATCTTCATGAGGGTCAGAGTCCGCCGGCGCGGATCGGATCCAGGGTGAAGCAGAGCAGGAACACAACCAGGGCAATCCAGCCGAGTGTCCGGCGCCCGGGCGACAGGTCGGTGGGGTCGTGAACCACCGGATGACTGCGTCCGAGCAGCAGCAGCACGATGGCCCAGAACACCCAGCCCCACCAGAAGCGGTAGAGCGGCAGCATGAGCACGCAGATCACCTTCGAGACGGCCCGATGGCGCCGCGGGAAGAAGGAGTACAGGATGTGGCCGCCATCCAACTGTCCGATGGGCAACAGGTTCAGGGCCGTGGCGAACATCCCGATCCACGCGGCCCGCGCGATCGGGTGCAGGTACAGATCCGCGGACGCAACTCCGGGGAAGATCGCCTGGCGGAGCAGCCATTCGAGCCCCGGGACGCCGAACTGCAGGCTGCCCTGGTGCGCGATTCCGGGAATCACCTTAGAAAGCGCCATGCCCACCGAAAGGGCGGGAAGGAGCAGCACAAATCCGGCGAGCGGACCCGATACGCCGATATCGAAGAGGACCTTCTTCGAGTAGATCGGCGACCGCACCCGGATGAAGGCGCCGAACGTGCCGAGAAAGGGCGACGGCATGAAGTAGGGCAGGCTGGCGTCGACGCGGTGGTACATGGCAGCGAGGTAATGGCCGAACTCGTGAGCCAGCAGAATGCCGAGCAGGGTGACCGAAAACGGCAGACCGGAGAGCAGCCCCATGGGGTGGCGCCAGATCGCCACATACATATCGAAGCTGCTGTCGATATCGAACGGCAGGTTGCGGTCAAAGGCCGTCTGCATCGCCGCGCCGACTACCGTGGCGGTCAGCATGGTGGCTGCAAACAACAGACAATACAGCCAATACCGTTCGCGCGTACCAGGAGGCGTGACCTCGTAACTCTCTCCTGTGCCGTCTTCGGCATAGAACGGGTACGGCGCGGGCGAAAAATCCCTAGAGGACACGATGAACGGCCGCCTGCAGCGGTGATTACTGCAGCGTCTGTAACTCCTTGCCGGGCTTGAAACGCACGGCTTTGCCGGGAGGAATGGAAACTTCCGCGCCGGTTCGCGGGTTCCGTCCGATCCCTGTCTTTCGCGGCTTGACGTTGAATACCCCGAAGCCGCGCAACTCGATGCGGTCACCTTGCTCGAGGGCCTTTTTCATCGACTCAAATACCGTCTCTACGGCCATCTCGGCTTTCGTCTTGGTGATGCCGGTCCGGTTGACGACTTCGTTGATGATGTCCAGCTTGATCAAAAGAGCCTCCTTGTCCGGGCATCCCCACACGGAACGGCCCAGGGCGGGTCCGCGATTGGTACCCGCATCAGTCAACCACATGATAGGATTGAATTTATACTCATGTCAAGCGAGGGGTCACGAGTTACCAGCGAGGAATTCCGGCGTGCGTGCGGGCGGTTCGCCAACGGTGTGACGATTGCCACCGTTCTGGACGCCCTGGGGACGCCGCACGGGCTCACCGTAAGTTCTTTCACGTCCATCTCCCTGGACCCTCCTTTGATCCTGATCTGCCTCGGCCATGCAGTGACGGCGATCGACCTGTTCCGGGCGGCGCAAAACTTCGGAATCAACATCCTGGCGGATGACCAGCAACCGCTGTCGGAACGCTTCGCCCGCAAGGGCGAGGACCGTTTCGACGGCATTCCGTGGTATGCGGGCCTGACCGGGGTGCCGCTGATTCCGGGAGTGCTCGCGGCCATCGAGTGCGCCGTCGAGCGGCGCATCCCGGCCGGCGATCACGACATTTTTATCGCCCGGATGGTGGGCGCACAGGTTTCGGAGGGCGAGCCGCTGATCCATTTCCGCGGCTGCTATCGCCGACTGGCGTTAGACTGAGGCTGATGAGCAATCCTCTCTCGTATCTGCACGATCAGCTCGATTTGTGGCGCCGGGAGGGCACCTTCCAGCGCCTGCGCATCCTGGAATCGGCGTGCGCCGCCGAGTCGCAGTTCGACGGCAAGCAGGTGATCAACCTCGCCTCCAACAACTACTTGGGGCTCACCACGCATCCCAAGCTGCGCGAAGCGGCCCTCGAGGCGGTGCGCAAGTACGGCGCGGGCTCGGGCGCGGTCCGGACCATCTCGGGGACCATGAGCCTGCACATGGCGCTCGAGGAACGGATCGCAGCGTTCAAGCAGGTGGAGGCCTGCGTGGTGTTCCAGTCGGGCTTCGCCGCCAACGCCGGGACCGTCTCGGCGATCCTCACTCCGGAGGACCACATCGTTTCGGACGAGCTCAACCATGCCAGCATCATCGATGGGTGCCGGCTGTCGAAGGCGCGGATCCACGTTTTCCCGCACAAGGACACGGCCCGCGCCGAAGCGATCCTGGGCGAACTGGACGGCACCCCCGGCCGCAAGCTGCTGATCTCCGACGGCGTCTTCTCAATGGACGGCGACATCGGCCCGCTCCCGGGGCTGGTGGCCGCGGCGGAGAAGCACGGCGCCATCATGATGGTGGACGACGCGCACTCTTCGGGCGTGCTGGGCCGCAACGGACGGGGCACGGTCGACCACTTCGGGCTGCACGGCCGGGTGCACATCCAGGTCGGCACGCTGTCGAAAGCGGTTGGAGTACTGGGCGGGTACGTGTGCGGCAGCCGCGACCTGATCGAGTTCCTCTACCACCGGGCGCGCCCGTTCCTGTTCTCGACTTCGCACCCGCCGGCAGTGGCGGCCGCCTGCCTGGCCGCCTTCGACGTGCTGGAGCAGGAGCCGGAACGAATCCAACAGCTCTGGGACAACACGCGCTACTTCAAGCAGGGCCTGGTGGCGGCCGGGTTCGACACCGGGATCAGCGAGACACCCATCACTCCAGTGATGGTGGGCGAGGCCGCGCAGGCGCACCAGTTCTCGCGGGAACTGTTCGACGAAGGGGTGCTGGCGACCGGGATCGGATTTCCGACCGTGCCGAAGGGCAAAGCGCGCGTCCGGACGATCGTCACCGCGACGCACACCCGGGAAGAACTGGACCGCGCGCTCGGCGTCTTCGAAAAAGTAGGCCGGCGAATGGGCCTTACGAAGCCTTCTTAGCGAGAAACTCGGCGGACCAGCCGCCGTCCTCGGTGCCCATCTGCATCTTCAGGCCGTCGGCGGTGACCTCTCCCTTGCAGAGGAGCTTGATGGGGTCGCCGTGGTACTGAGTGACAAACGAGAACGTGACGACATCGCCCTCGAGCTTGCCGTCGGCGATCTTGGCGGCTGGCTCGGCGGCGGCAGCGGTGACCGTACCGGTGACAGCCTGGCCATTGGCGGTGAGGTTGAAGGTCAGGGGCACGGCGCCATCCGGCGTGTCGACGCTGCCCGTCCACTTGCCGTTCACATCGGCCGCGGCTAAGAGGGCGGCCAGAAAGACGAAAATCCCAGCTACTTTAAGTGTGCGAATCATTGTTGAACTCCCTAGTCGAAAGATTGTACCAAGAAGCCGTCAGTGGCGGTCGGGGAGGCCGAAGCAGTAGACGTTGGAGTCGTGATCGACGGCGAAGACCCTGCCGTCGGAGACGGCGAGTCCGCTGAAGTGGACCCAGGAGGCGAAGGCGCCGCCGCTCGAGTAGAGCAGTTTGCCGGTTTTCGCGTCGAGGGCCTGCAGGACCGCCGGGCGGGTGTTCTCGAAGCGATGGGCCTCGCCGCCGTGCTGCACGGCGTTCTCGCCGGTAGAGAGTCCGAAGACGATTCCGTTGGCGATGACCACGGGGTCGGGCAGATTGAAGTCACCGGAGATCCAGGCGGGGTCGAGGATGGGGTTGCCGGTCTGGGGGTCGGGGACGACCTTGAAGCCCATGATGCTGCCGTGGGGGTTGTCGCCGTTGGTGATGGCGAACCTGGGGCCGGTGGTGGAGGGCGGTCCTCCCATGGGGACGTAGAGCCAGGTCTGGCCGCCGGTATCGCGGTAGGTGGAGAGTCCGCCCCAGATGCCGAGGCCTTCGCAGCAGACGGCGCGGTCGTTGCCGAGGCGCGGGGAGGTGTAGAGGGGCGTCTGGTGATCGGCGCCGCCGAGCCGGTCGGCATCCATGAGGTCGACCACGCCTTCCTTGGCACCGTGGGCGACGAGGTTGCGATTGCGCCATCCGAAGAAGACCGGGCTGGTGGCGCCGAGATCGAAATCCTTTCTGCGGAGATACTGCCAGTTAGTAGGAAGGTAGTAATCGAGTAAGTCGAGAGCAGGGAGCGAGGCGGAGACGACGGCGTCGGAGTAATCGCCGGCGATGGGATCGAAGACACCGTCGGCGGTGCCGCCATAGACGCGTCCGTTGGTGCCGGCGACCGGGCCGCCCCGGCCCCAGATGCCCGCGGTGTTGGTGTTGGAGAGCAGCAACTGGTGGAGGATGGGGTGGTGGGGGTTGCGGACGTCGACTGCGTAGAAGCCCGAGAGGCCGTTGCCGCAGCCCTGCGCAAGGGTCGTGTAAATGACGCCGTCGACGAGATTGAGGCTGGCACTCTTGGAAAATGCCGCAACGAACTGAATGGGGCCGACGCGGACCTTGCCGCTGCCGAGGTCGAGGCCATAGAGGGCGCCGTCGCCGCCGATGACATAGAGGAGATTCGTGCTCTTATCGATGACCGGGGTGGCGGTGATTCCGTTGGGACATAGAAAGGTGCCCTGATACCCGCCCTTGCCGGGGAGGACCACGTATTTGAACGCGTGGTTCCAGAGCTCTTCGCCGGTTTCGGCGTCGAGCGCGAAGACGGTGCCGGTGATGCCGGCGACGTAGACGACGGGGCGAATGCCCTTGACGGTCGAGATACCGGAAGCGACCACGGGAGCGGTAAGCGCGGAGAGGCTGTAGGGCTCGTTCTTGAGCTTGGTCTTCCAGCGGATGCCGAGGGTTCCGACGTTGGCCGGGGTGAGCTGCGTTTCCTCGAACGCCCAACCGGTGCGCTGCGGGTCGTGGCCGAAGGTAAGCCAGTCGCCGGCGATCACGGGGGCGGCGAGGGAAAAGACGAGTGCAACGACGGGAGCCGATTTGAACATGACGGGAACCAAGTATATCGCGGGTCAGGCGGCAGGCGGCGGGCCGGGGGGCTGGAGTGTGGGGGCTGTGGAAGGGCCGGGTGGGTGGGCGGTTGGGGCGCGCTGCCTGACGGTCGCGCCTCTGTGTCCGTATCGGGGGCGGATGAAGGAACGAAGCCAATTTCCTGGGGCAGGGATTGTAACTCTTTGAGGGCGCGGTGGTAGTTGCGCTCGGCGGCGTTGATGCGGCGCTGCAGGCGGTCGAACGAGCGCTCGGACCGGGTATAGGCGTGGCCGATGGGGTTCTTGCTGTCGATGTGGTAGGCGGCTTCCATTTCGTGCTTGAGGATCTGGACTTCGATGCGGCGGAAGCGGCGAAGAAGCCACTCGTTGGAGACGAGGGTGTCGACGAGATGGCGGGCTTCGGGCGTCGCGGGGCGGAAACGGCCGTAGTATTCGGCGGTGAGGGATTCGAGAGATTCGACGTTTTCACCGGGAAGGGTCTGAGACCTGGCGTCGATGCCGGATTTCAGGGCATTCCGGGAGGAGACGGCCTTGCCCCCGGCGGAGCGGGGACCGGTCGATCTTTGCGAGTTACGGCGGTTCGCTTCAATTTGTTTGAGAGACGGCATAGGCGAGCTACCTAGAAGGTAACAGCGGGGCAAGACCGGACTGGACGACGTCAGCGGTAAGTGGCTGCAGGGATTGAGGAGATATTTTGAGAGATGCGGTGAACGGGGCTGGCGCGATAGGATGACGATCTTGGCGGTTTTGCCAAGGCAAAGCGGATCAACATGAAAACGAGAATCCATCTTGGGCTAATGCTCGCACCGGCGCTCACGCTGATTGGCGCCGCGTTAACGATGGCCACACCGGCCGGGGAGGCTCCGCCCAGGCCGAAAGGCCCATGTGACATCTACGCCGCCGCCGGCGACCCCTGCGTGGCCGCCCACAGCACCACGCGCGCGCTGTACGCCTCCTATAACGGCCCGCTCTACCAGGTCCTGCGCCAGTCGGACGGCAAGACGTTGGATATCGGCGTCGTCCAGCCCGCCGCGTCGCCGGTTCCGGATGCGGGCGGATACGCCAACGCGGCCGCGCAGGACGCGTTCTGCGCCAACACGTACTGCTGGATCACCACGATCTACGACCAATCCCCCAAGCACAACGACCTCATCCAGCCGCCCCGCGGCGGATTCAGCGGCCCGGCCATGGGTGGGTTCAACAACCTCCCGGTCGCCGACATGGCGCCGATTACGATCATGGGCCACAAGGCCTACGGCGTCTTCATCGAGCCGGGCATGGGCCTCCGCCAGGACGACGCGAAGGGCACCGCGGTCGACGACCAGGCGGAGGGACAGTACTGGGTCATTAACGGCCGGCACTACAACTCGGGCTGCTGCTTCGACTACGGCAACGCCGAGATCGACAGCCGCGACGACGGCAACGGCACCATGGAAACCACCTACTACGGCACGGCAGGCGCCTGGTATCACGGGCCGCCCCCCGGCCCATGGATCATGACCGATCAGGAAAACAACCTGGTCGGCTGTGTCAACCCGGATCGCTCCAAAGGCTGCGCAAACCTGCCGAGCATCACCTGGCGATTCGTGACCGCGATGGCCAAGGGCGAACCGCACCACTGGACCTCCATGGGCGGCGACGCGCAGCGGGGCCCTCTGTCGGTCATGTTCGACGGACCGCGCGTCAACTCCACGTATGACCCGATGCGCAAGCAGGGGGCCATCCTACTGGGCAACGGCGGCGACAACAGCAACGGCTCGCAGGGCACCTTCTATGAAGGCGCGATGACGGCCGCAGGCACCTTCCCGACGGACGCCACCGACCAGTTGGTGCAGGCCAACGTCGTGGCTGCCAGGTACGACGTGCAGCGGCTGAGCCTGGCGCCCGGCCCGGAAACTGCCACGCCGCCGGGACTCCAGACGTTCTCACCGGGATCCTCGCAGAACACCACTGTGACGTTCACGAACACCACGGGGGCGCCCGCGGTGGGCGTCCAATTGAGCATTTCCGTGCCCAACCAGCAGTGGACCTCCTTCGTTCCGGGCACCTCCAGGACTTCGGCGCCGGTCGCCGACCCGGTCGCGCCGGGCGCGAGCGTGAGCGCGACCTTCAAGGTCACCTCGGGGCCGGCGGCGTTCAACGGCGATCTGCGTCGGCAACGCCTCGTGGACGAACCGGACGACCGGCAGGACGCAATCCGAGACAACGGCCGAGAAGGTGCGGAACGTCAGCCCGGTCAAGATCAACGAGTTCCGCATCAGCGCCGGTTCTCCCGGCAACACGACGGACTCGTTCATCGAACTCTACAACGCCGGCGCCAGTGCCGTCGATATCTCCAACTGGACCCTGACCGAGCACCCGACTCAGGAGGCCATCTTCTCGACGGTGAAGATCCCGGCCGGGACGAAGCTCGCGGCTCGCGGCTTCTACCTGCTCGGCCTCTCCAACTCCGGGCTGGCGGCCGCGGCGCACAAGGGTGATACCACCATCCACGTCAGGAGCACGACCGGCATGTCGGCCGGCGATACGATCCGCATCGGCACCGGCTCGAACGTCGAGACCCACAAGATCGTAAGCGTCGGCACGGCGGCGGGGCTTGGGGTGTCCGAGTCGCCGTTCGGTGGAGGCCGTCCAGGCGCATCCAGCGGCAATACGACGCTGTGGCAACCGCTCCCCGACGGTCCGGTGATCACGATCCCCGCCGGCTCAACCAACGTGCCTGTCACGAGCGTGGACGGCTTCGTGGTTGGCCAGAAGATCGCCCTGGGCTACGGCGCCACCTACCCCGCCGTCGCAAGATCCCTGGAGAAGTACGAGGTAGCCACGGTCACCGCGGTCGGCAAGCCGGGCACGCAAGCCTTCCTGGGGGCGGACGCGCCCGCCGGCGCAACCAACATCAAGGTGACGTCCACCGCCAACATCTCGGCCGGTGACAAGATCAGGTTGGACATCGACAGCGCCGGCCATGGGATCGAAACCGTCACGGTCACGAAGGCCGGCACGCAGGCGAACCGCGCGGCGCTCTCGGCGGATGCGAGCGCCGGCGCGACCAATGTCATCTTGCGCGCGCGCGGCCGAGTGAACGGCTTCGCTGTGGGCGACAAGATGACCATCGGCACCCCCGCGAACCGGCAAACCGTTACCATCCGCGCCGTCGATACGGCGGAGTTCGACCGGCACCCGCGTGGACTTTGCGCCGGCCCTCGCCCAGGCGCATGCCGACGGCGAGGAGGTGGTAGATCCGGGCACGGGGCTCGACCTGGCCGCCCCGCTGAAGTTCAACCATGCAGCCAACCTGCCGTTCAGCGTTCGGGGAACGGGGATCAGCTTCCAGCCGGAGACGGCCTTTGCCCACTCGAGCAATGAGCCCGTCCTGCCGCTCGGCACCGGCATCACGCTCGACAGCCCGCTGGCCAAAGACCACGAGATCGACGCGGTTGTGCGTGACGCCGCGGTGACGACAGCGGGCTACCAGGGGACGCCGGCGCCGAACCAGTGGTTCGGGGGCCCGGCCCTCTCCCCCAGCGCCGGCAACATGGTGCTGCGTGACGCCGCCGGCCTGGTCGTCGACAGCCTCAACTACGGCGGCCTGGTCGACCCATGGGCCGCCGAGGGTTACCAAGCCGCCTCCGGATCCGGGCAGAGTGGCTGCCACGTGACTACGCCCGGCCCGGCCAGCCGCTTCGGGCGGTTCGCATCGGCCGCCGGCGAAACCGACAGGAGCGCGGGCCGCTTCCCGGACGGCGCCGACACGGACAGCAACTGCAACGATTTCCTCTTGCAGGCCGCCACCACCCTGCCTGCCGGTTCGGCCGCCGGCGCCACCAACATCAAAGTCGCCAGCGTGGCGGACTTTGCGGCCGGCCAGAAGATCATGATCGATACGGGCGCGAACCTCGAGACCGCCGTCATCGCGACGGTCGGCACGGCAGGCGCGACCACGGCGGGCGCCGCCACCAACGCGGGCGCGACCGTGATCCCTGTCGCCAGCGTGATGGGCTTTAGCGCCGGCCAGACCATCACCATTGATAGCGGCGCGAACCATGAGACGGCGGTTGTCGCCTCCACCAGTTTCTTCGGCAGAGGCGGACCTTCGATCACCGTCGCCGCGCCGCTCACGTTTGCGCACGCGGCCGGCGCACCGGTTTCCGGCACCGGCATCACCCTCACTGCCGCGTTGACCCGGGTGCATGCCGGCGGGGCGCAGGTCGCCGTAAACGTTCCCACACCCGGCGCGCCCAACCAGTATTACAGGAGGCGTCCATGAGGGCGCCTGTGGAACGGAATGGGGTGGGAGTACTTCGAACCGTCCCGGACGACGCCGTGATGCCGAAGGCAGTTTGCGCCGGGGGTCCGTGCCCCGCAAGCTCTCGGTCCTGAGCGGTTTTACGCGCCATCCGGACTCGATGCCGTGGCACGGATCGTGTCCGGATGGCGACGATGCACTCCGGGGTGCAGGGGGGCAATTCCCAGACGGCTGTTTCGGGCCAGTGTACGGAACGGGGACGACACAGTCATCTAGAGATCCGCGGTCTTCGAACTGGACCCGCGCACGCATTTTTGTGCGAAAATCAAGGCGTGCAGAGCTACGCTGTCGTCATCCACGAAGATCCGGAGGGCGGATTCTGGGCGGAGGTCCCAGCACTTCCAGGCTGCTACTCGCAAGGGGAAACTGTGGACGAACTCAAGCACAACATCCGCGAGGCCATTTCCGGCGTGCTTGCAGTCCTGCACGAAGAGGGACGGGCACCGGACTCGAAGATTCAGATTCTGGATGTGGCCGTTTGAAATCGATCACCGGGCCGGAGATGTGCCGGTTGATCGAAGCAAACGGGTGGTCGTTGAAACGCATTAGCGGCAGTCATCACATCTATTCCAAACCGGGCGAGCGCAGAGTCCTCTCGATTCCCGTACACGGGAGCAAGAATTTGAAGCCCGGCCTCGCCCTTCGGATCGCACGGGACGCGGGCGTCTCGATCTAATCGAACCCTCTCGCCGTCAAGATCAGTCCTTTTCGCCGCTGGGTTGGTCCGGCGACACGCAACCGTTCGAGTTCCTGTCCCCAGAAGAACTGATCTGATACGTGCGCCACAATGACCGAAGGACGACCGGCCCGCAAGGCCGATTGCGTAGTGCCCGCGCCGCCGTGGTGGACGATCACAGAGCACCGAGGAAAGACCAATCGATAGTCCACCCAGGAGACGGCATGTACCGAGCCGTCGATAGGAGCGAGATTGAGCAGCGGCTCCGGAAGTTGAAAGATCGCACGGATTTTCAGCGTGCTCACGACCTCTCGCCATATTCCGATCGTCTCCTTTGCGTAATCGGTGGCGCCGGAAAGCATCATGCTACCGAAACCAATAAATACCGGGGGCTCACCCTCATCAAAGAATGATTGAAGCGACGTTGGAAGCGAACGATTCGACGGCGGATTGGCTTCGTTAATAAACCCGGTCACCACATGGTTGCTCGCCCAATCATTGGGGCGGTTGCAGATCGAAGGGCTGACCGCGAGCAAGTTCAAGCGGCTGCTTGCCCACGCTTGGGTCATTGTGTCTCCAAGCGGGGCCAGCCCGAGCCGCCTCCGTTGTCCGTTATACCGCGGAAGGAAAATGCGATTCACAATGCTCTGCGCCAGCCGCCAGCCCCATCGATGCGACCATGTGCCCAAATCGGGCAATCCGGGGGCTTGCCGCGTGACGGTGGGGACGCAATTGTGCACGATTTGAAGCGTGGCGGCTGGTCTACTGCGTCGCTCGGCTGCGATTTGAAGTGGATACGCGAAAAAGTGGCCTACCACCGCGTCGTTCTTTTCGACCAGGGCAGTAGCGGCTTCCAGCATCGCGTCTGCGACAGGATCGTAGCCGTACCTCAAGACCAACTCGGCCTGACGAAGGGGATTGCCGATTTCAATGATCTCACGCCAGATCGTTTCCACATCTACGCCGTTGGCGGGTGGTGGCGGTGGAACGCAGACCAGCTCGAATCCGCCCTCGTGGGCGTGACGTGAGTAATCGCGTCCGGCATTGTCTGTGACGACGAGTGTGGCTTCATGACCGCCACGAGCCAACCCGGTGGCAAGTGCCAGGAAAGGCGAGATGTCCCCCTCGCTTCCCCACGCCTGTAGTCCGATTCTCATGATCTTTGGCTCACAGAAAAATGTTAGCGCCATCTCACGGTACCCTGACCAACCAGACCCGCTACGCACAACGGACCTTCAGAGCGAGCCTGGTTGCACTTGGCCGGAAAACGCCCGTCTCGCCATCTGCCACTGGTCCGCGCATGACGGGCCGGTCAAGATCAGCAATGGCGACTACACGGCCAAGTAGATTACTTCCGGTATAAACCGGCGATCCGGACAGAGCAGTAAACACAACGCGTCTTTCGTCCCCTATCTGTCCCGTCTCGTCGACTGGGCAGAGAATGCACTCACGCCGCCCAGGAAGGAGCGCCTGGGAGTGAAGGTGGCCGGGCCGATGCATCTCGCGCTCGACCTCCCCTTGCATGCCGCCGGTCCGTGTCATATACTGAACCTAATGGTTCAGTTTCAACGAGCCCACCTGGATGCCTCGTTCGCCGCGCTTTCGGACGCCACCCGGCGCGGCATTCTGGAGCGGCTCGGGCGTGCGGACGCTTCGATAACCGACCTTGCCGAGAAGTTCGATATGACCCTCACGGGCATGAAGAAGCACGTCGGTGTCCTGGAGCAGGCGGGGCTCGTCACCACGGAAAAGGTCGGGCGCGTGCGTACGTGCAAGCTCGGCCTACGCCGCCTGGAGGAAGAGGCGGC
Source organism: Bryobacterales bacterium (assembly GCA_963778675.1). Taxonomy (GTDB): domain Bacteria; phylum Acidobacteriota; class Terriglobia; order Bryobacterales; family Bryobacteraceae; genus CAWCDJ01. The sequence continues at coordinate 225,564 of CAVZVI010000007.1, read as the reverse complement.
ATGGATCGAGAGGTACCGCCAGCTCTGGGAGGCACGCTTCGACGAGTTGGACAAGATCGTTGAGTCATTGAAACGGGAGGAAAGAGTCGATGGACGAAAGAAGAGAAAGTGAGCGCTTATGAAGAACCCCACGACGGTAGAACGAAAGTCTGAGCGTGAGCTAGTCGTCACGCGAACCTTCCACGGCCCTGCGCACATCGTGTTCGAGGCCTGGACCAAGCCTGAGTTGCTCAAGCGGTGGTGGGCGCCGAAGTCGTGTGGAATATCTTTCATTTCGTGCGAGGCCGATGTTCGTACGGGGGGCACGTACCGTTTCGTGTTCAGCCACGCTGCCTCTGAGCAGCCTATGGCGTTCTTCGGCAGGTATATCGAAGTGACGCCCCACTCGCGCATCGTCTGGACGAATGAGGAAAGCGCCGATTCTGCCGTCTCCACGGTGACCTTCGAGGAAAAGGGCGACAAGACGCTACTGGTCCTGCACGAACTCTATCCCTCAAAGCAAGCCCTCGACGACGCAATCGCCTCTGGAAGCACAAGCGGGGCAGGCGAGCAGTTCGAGCAGCTGGACACACTTCTCGTCACCCTGGTGAGATCATGAGAAAGCCTCCCCTCAAGCCTGATGCCCAAGGCCAAACCGGCACGAAGCTGCTGGCCGCCATGACCGGCAAGGCAAGCGCCGCGAAGGCCGCGGAAGGCGACGAGCCCGTGTTCGCCTATATCGCGAGCTTGCCGCAGCCGCAGCGCAGCATCGCCGAGCGTGTCGATGCTCTGGCCGCCAAGACGTTGCCAAACCTCCAACGTGCAGTGAAGTGGGGGATGGCGTACTACGGTGTGGGCGGAGGCTGGTGCTTCTCGTCCGGTGCTTTCGTCGGTCACGTGAAACTGATGTTCATACGCGGCACGGAGATCAAGCCTGAACCGCCTGTGACGCCGATTGGGATGGGCAAGTCCACACGAGGCGTAGAGCTGGCATCCGTGGACGATCTCGACGAGCACCAGGTAGCCTCGTGGATGAAGCAGGCAGCCGCGAACCCCTTTGTCGGGGGGAAGAAACGATGACGAAAATGGAAGACATCAGGCGGGGGCAGTTTGGCCGATGCCGAACGAATTGCGCCTGAAGCCCGCGCTATTCCCAACGGAACACCTTCGCTGAAAGCGCCGTGCAGATCGCAAATACAACAACCAGCGCCACGATGTCGCCCAAATGAGTCGACCACGCTTCGCCTTTCCGGATTCCCTCAAGGAGCGATACCGCGTAGGTCAGCGGCAGCACGCGCGCCACTGCTTGAAGCGCAGGCGGCATCGACTGCACCGGCACGAACAATCCGCACAAGCCGATCATCGGATACAGGATCGCCGCGCCGATTGGTTGCGCGAAGCGCGCGGTTGGCACGATGCTGGCAATTAGAAAACCGATCGACAGGATACTCCACGTGCTGATCAGCAGAGCTATCGTAAACCCGAACACCGGGAAGTGAGCGTGGACGGGATAATAGCGCTTGCCCGCCAGCACAGTCAGGGCGATGGTGAGCGCAGTGAGCGCCAGTTTGACAAGCACGTGAGCACTCAGAATCGTCTGAGGGCGTAGCGGCGTGGCCCGGAGCCGCTTGAGAATGCCGCCTTCCCGGTAAATCGAGATGATCGTGACCAGTGACAATACCGCGCTGAGCGCTATGAGCACCGATACGAAGACCGGCAGCCCGACGACCAAGAATCCAGCGGTAGACAGTGAGCCCGGCGTGGACCGGCCTCCCGCAAATCGACTCACGGCCACAAAAACCAGGACGGGAAACAGGATCGATCCAAACGCCCCGAGCGGCTCACGCAGGAAGATCTTGGTCTCCAGCCAGGTCAGTTTCCAAAGTCCACGCAGCATTGGCGAGCCTCTTTTCAATCGCGGATCGAATGGCCGGTCAGTTTCAGAAAAACGTCCTCCAGGTTGGGCAGCACGGTGCGGAAGTCTGTGACACGGATCCGATTCTCCGAGAGACACTGGATCACCCCGGTCACGAATTCGTCGCCCCGCCCCTGAAGAGTGAACTGGGAGTCTTGCCGCACCACGTTCTCAACCTGCGGAATCGCTCGCAGGCGTTCTTCGGCAAGGGCATCCCAGGTCGCCAGGACTACCGTTCGGGTGGGGCAGTGCCGCCCCACCAATTCCTGCGGACTGCCAATGTCGATGATCTTTCCGTATTCGATGATCGCCACGCGGTCGCACAACCGCTCAGCCTCCTCCATCAGATGAGTAGTCAGAAACACCGTTTTGCCGCGATCCCGGATGCCGCGCACCAGGTCCCAGATGGCTCGCCGCGACTGCGGATCGAGCCCGGTGGTCAGCTCATCCAGGAATACGACTTCCGGATCGTTGATCAGCGCCAGGGCGATAAACAGCCGCTGTTTCTGCCCGCCTGAAAGGGTCATGAACCAAGCGTTGCGTTTGTCGGCGAGGCCGAGTTGTTCGAGTAGCCGGTTGCCGTCGAGGGGCTTTGGGTAGAGAGAGGCCCAGAGATCCAGAGCTTCCCAGACCTTGATTCTCTTCTGGAGCTGCGCCTGTTGGAGTTGTACCCCAATCCGGTTCTGGACCTGAAACACGTCGCGGAAGGGATCGAGGCCCATGATCGAAATTCGGCCCGCGTCCGGCCGGCGCACTCCTTCAACGCACTCCATTGTGGTCGTCTTGCCGGCGCCATTCGGTCCGATCAACCCAAAAACTTCACCCTCGCGGACGTCAAAAGAGACGTCAGCGACGGCCGCCGTGGTTCCGTAGCTTTTGCGGATGCGTGAAACCTGAATGACCGGATTAGGAGTCCCGGCGACACCCATACCATGTCCGACGGCTCGTGCCGCGTAGTCGGAGTCCTTTCCATTCTGCGGTACCAACAGAATATCAGAGCCTGGAGCGCGTCCGCGCTATCACTCAATGGTGATCGGGCTCAGCTTGCGATCGGGTGCCGGCGGATTTCCGGCTCCCGTGCGGTGCGGTGAGGCTCTGAGCGGATTACGGTTCCACCGTATCGAGCCGGCGAAGCGGTACTGGTAGGATTGAACCTTGGGGCGGGCGAGCATCTGCATCGAGGTGCATTTTCGGATACCTTATGTGATGAGAGAATGGACCAGTTCCAGACGCGAGTAGATATGGTGGCGAAAGGAGAGTAAATGTCTTCAAAAGAAAACGCAATTGGGCGACGTTCGCTTCTGAGCACGGGCGCGGCGGCGGCGGGGCTTGGCCTCTTGGCTGACCTCGAAGCGTATCCCCAGAATGTCAACCGGAATTCAATTCCGTCGGATTTGAAAGTGACTGACATGCGCATCGCCGTTCTGAGAGGGCCGGGAGGCCAGGCGGGCGGGGGCCGGGCGGGCGCACGCGGCGGCAGGGGACCGCTGCCTCCTCCGACTCCGGGAACGGGAGGGGCATCGGGCGGCACAATCGTCGTTCGAATCGATACTAATCAGGGAATTTCGGGATACGGCCAGACGATTGGGGACGGCCCCCAGCCGAATTACGTGCTGATGCATAAGACGCGAGTGCTCGGCGAGAATCCCTGCAACGTTGACAAGATCTTCCGCAAGATCAAGATCCACGGCGCGTATAACCGTCAGGGGAGCGGCGTCAACGCGATTGAGAACGCGTTGTGGGATCTGGCCGGCAAAGCTTATGGCGTGCCGATCTATCAAATGCTTGGCGGGAAATTCCGCGACAAGGTCCGCATGTACTCCGAGGGTAACCCGCGCTCGAACTCCATCGCAGACATCGCCGCCGATTATAAGGAGCGCGTCGCCGCTGGGTTTACGATGCTCAAGTATGATCTGGGCGTAGCTCCCATCCTCCGAGGCAAGCGGGGCACGATGTTTGCGCCGGCAGGCTATAACGGGGAACCGGGAGAGAACCCGGAGAACTATTATCAGGGATTCGAGATCAGCGACAAGGGAGCTGAACTCGTAGCCGACCATGTCGCTGCCATCAAGGAGGCCATGGGCGACGCCGCCGACGTTCCCATGGGTCACGACCATTTCGGGCACCTCACCGCGAAAAGTTGCATCAAGCTGGCTAACGCGCTGGAGAGAGTCACTCCCTCGACTTTGGAAGACATGGTCCCGTGGTTCCGGGTAGAGGAGTGGAAGCTCATCACCAATTCGATCAGGGTGCCCACCTTGACCGGCGAAGACGCTTACCTGATGGAATCGCTCGAGCCGCTTTGCCAGGCGCGTGCAGTCGATTATATCCACCCGGATCACCTGGTGATCGGCGGCTGTCTCGAATTGAAGAAGGTCTCCGACATGGCGGCCAAATATTCGGTGGGGATGATGGTCCACAGCAACGCTACCCCGATCGGCTACGCAGCCGGCGCGCACGCGATCGCCGCCTGCCAGAACTTCTTCGCCATGGAATGGCACCAGCCGCAGCCGGCCTGGCACAAAGACCTGACCGACAAAGGCGACCTGGTGGTGCAGGGTCACATCCCCGTGCCAACGGGGCCGGGCCTGGGCATCAAAGTCAATGAAGAAGCGATTCGCCCCCTCTGCAGGCAGGGTGAGTTCTTCACCGATCCTACGACGTATTGGGATTCGCAGTTCGGCGGAGACAAGGCGTATACGTAAAGGGAGGACGTCGAAGCGAGCCTTACACCTTCCGATTATTACTGAAGGTATATAGGCCTAATTCGCCTGTTGGGCCCGGCGGTCCGGAATACCGCACAATTCCCGATCGCCGGGCACCTTCGCGGTGCCATGCGGTGTAACTGACCACGCACGAAGAACCTGAAACGCACCGGTCCTGAACGAGCACAAGGAGCACACGAACATGAAACCAAAGAACACCATCTGCCTGTGGTTCGACAAGGACGCGCACGAGGCGGCACGCTTCTACGCCGCCACGTTTCCGGATAGTAAGGTAACCGCGGTTCACGAGGCTCCCGGTGACTATCCGGGCGGCAAGAAGGGCGATGTGCTGACGGTGGAGTTCACCGTCGTGGGCATTCCCTGTCTCGGTCTCAACGGCGGCCCGGCGTTCAAACACAGCGAGGCCTTTTCTTTCCAGATCGCGACGGAGAATCAGGAAGAGACGGACCGTTACTGGAACGCGATCACCGGCAATGGCGGTGCGGAAAGCGCGTGCGGTTGGTGCAAGGACCGATGGGGCCTCTCCTGGCAGATCACCCCGCGCGCGCTAACCGATGCGCTTGCGGCCGGTGGCGGTGAGGCAAAGCGTGCCTTCGAGGCGATGATGACGATGATGAAGATCGACATCGCCGCCATCGAGGCGGCACGGCGAGGCTGACGCGAACACGGCTGCGCGGCTGACTATTTTTGCCTCTTCGATCTTCCGTCCGGTTTGAAAAACAAAGTGAGGGCCTTATCTACGGACTCCGGCAGGGGCGGCGGGACCGAGTCCGGCACCAAGGCGCCGGCGAGGCTCTTTTCTCCGTTATGCACCCCAATGATCCAAACGGTCTTAAGGGGGACGTGGCTGGCGGGGCTGAATGAGATGGTCCCGGTGACGCCCTGGAAGTTCCGGGTGTGTTCAAGGGCCTCAATCAGCCCGGACTCGTGCGGGGCCCGGTGAAGAACGTCGAGCGCGAGGCGGGCAGCGTCGTAGCCAAGAGCGGAGAAGGCGTCGGGCGGCGCCGCTCCGTAGGCATTGCGATACGCGGCAATGAAAGCCTTCGCCTCGGGGGTACCCGTCTGCTCGGAAAGCCAGGCATGAGTTGTGAACCAAACGTCAGTGGTCGGGCCAGGATTGCTCTCGAGAAGTTTAGGCGTATCGAGGCCGTCGCCGCCGATGACCGGTTCACTGACGCCGGCGGCCCGGAGCGATCCTATTACGCCGCCTATGCAGTCGGGCAGGCCCGCGAGGTAGATGAAGCGCGGCTGCTGCGCCAGACCCTTTACCTGCTGCGCCAGCGGGCCGATATCGCATCCGCCGTTGTAGGGGGCATCCAGGACCACGTTGCCGCCCAACTGCTCAAAACGCGTGCGGAAATAGCGTGGCAAGGTTCGCGAGTATTGAGAGGTGGAGTCCCAAAGGATCGCCACCGGTCCACCGAACTGTTGCCGGCCGAACTCCGCGGCGGCCGCCGCCTGTGTGTTGTCGCCGAATGGTACTAGAAAGATGCTGTCCCCGATCACGTCCGGAAGAGCGGGATCCGTAGCTCCAATCGACAGGAACGGCGTCTTCCTACGCTGGAAGAAGGGACCCGCGATTAACACAGAGTCATTGTCGGTGAAGCCGGCGCCGAGCGACACGCTTGAGGCGATGCCTTCGGCGGCGGATGCCGTGGCTTCCGGATCCGACTTTGTGTCGATGAGAGCGGAGAAGGGGACAGGGCCGCCTTCCACACCTTGCTGGAGTCCGAGTACGAAGCCATTCATGGCGGGCTGGCCGAGGCTGGCCTGGGCCCCTTGCAGGTCCAGCAGCGTGGCGATCCGCGCCGTCCGCGCAGGGCGATGGTCCGCCTTGCTTGCGGCAACGGCTGGAATGATCTCAAGCCAAAGGACCGTGGCAACCAACGCGGCCACAGAGTTTGGACGATACATTGACTATCCTCTTTCCGGAGACTTGCCGCGCGGTTCCTGGATCGCACGCGAACTATCGCGCGGAACCGTTCAGCAGCGATTCAGTCACCCTAACCACATTGATTCACCCGCCAGCGAAGTGCAACCACAGACCAGCCCTATTGGTATGAGAGCCTATCACACGGAGATGCTATTTTGCAGCCGTTCTCTATTGGCCGGCGACGTTGAAGGTCACATTCACCGGAGTCACCACTTCCACCGGCTGTCCGTTGAATAAGGTCTTCTCGTATACCCAGTTTCGGACTGCCTCGATGGCCGCGGGCACGAGCAGCGGATGTCCGCTCAGCACCTGGATGTTTCGCACGGTGCCGTCCCTGGCGATGACCACGCTGAGGCGCACGACGCCGGAGATTTGGGCCTGACGCGCCAGGGGAGGATAGACCGGGGGCGTGTGGCTCACCAGCTTCGCTTGTTGCACGGAGCCCTCGACCCGGACCGCGCCCGGCGGCACCATGGGAACCTGACCGGCCACGGAGGGTGGAGGAGGGGGCGGCGGGGGCGGCGGGACGGACGGCTCGGGAACCGCTCCATCCACGTCCAGCGCGCGGGGCGGCGGCGGCGGGTTTTGCATCTGCTTGCGTTTGGCGGCCAAAGCCTTCCCGACCCAGCTATCGGCCTGCGCGATCAGGTCCGTGTACTGCGCCTGAGTGTCGGCGATCCCGGCCTGGACGCGGTAGAGCAGGTTCATGTAGGCCATGGCATCGGAGTAATCGGGGTCGAGCTGTAGTGCGGTTTGCAGCATCTGTAGGCCATCTTCGATCTGGGCCATGTGCTGCGCGCGTACGTTCTGGCGGAGGATGGGATCCGGGATGATTCCGGGGTCCTGCGGTTTCATGCCCGCAGCCTGGCGCGCGTGGCCGTAGTCGGGATAGGTCATCGCCCAGTCGACAAAGGCCGCCGTGTAATACGCGCTCTTGTCGGTCGCATCGGCCTGGATGGCCTTCAGCGCCCACTCGTGCGCGTCGGCGAACTGCCGGATATTCGTCGACAGAATCATCATGCCCTGGAGGGCATACTTATTGTTGGGGTCGATCGCCAGCACGTCGAGAAATTGCTGGCGGGCCTGGGAAACGAGCGGGCTGGACGCCGCGGTTCCGGGCGCGTACTCCTGCAGCAGGGTATGGGCGAGGAATAATTTGGCGCTCACGTCGGACGGGTCGATCTTGACGGCGCTTGCGAACAGGTTGGCCGCCGCCTGGTATTCGCCGCGGTTATAGGCGGCTTCGGCCTGTTTCATGATGCCGTGGGCGGCGCTTTGGGCCCGGGCGCTGAGCGCGAGGCTGGACGCAACGACCGCACAAAGCCCCACCGCCGAGAGGCCCGTAATCAACAGCAGGCGAGCGCGCTTGAAGTTGGCCGCGGGCCGCTCGACGAGGCGCCGGATGCGCGCTTCGAGGATATCGCCATCGAAGACCCCGAGCGTATAGCCGGGACTCGGCAGCGCCGTCATGGAGGCAGCGATGCTCACGATGGACCGCGCATAGGTTCCGGCGTCGATCAGACGAAGGGTCACGAGTTCGTCGCACGCCATCTCCCGGGTGCGCTCGATTCCGCTGCGAATCAGCCAGGCGGCCGGATGGAAGCTGACCGGCAGGTAGACCAGCTCATAAAGAAGGTTGCAGGCGAAATCGCGGCGGGCGATGTGCGCCATCTCGTGACCGATGGCGGCGGTGAGGAGATCCTCCGAGGGCTCGGCGAGCAAAGATTCCGGAAGAATGATGGTGCGTCCGGCGGTGACGGGGCCGGAAACCCGCCCGGAAAAGACCAGGTTCACGCCGGCGAGGCCAAAGGCATCCCGGCAGCGGTTCCACACGCGTTCGAGCGGCTCCGGAATTGGGGCAGGCCGCGCGTCCCCGCTGATCCTCACCGTGCGGATGGCCGCGCGGGCGAGGCGGACGAGGCGCAGCAAGACAAACAGAAGGTAGCCGGCGAGGAGCACGGCCGCCGTGGTCGAGGCAAAGGAGACGGTGCGCGAAGCCGGGGTCTGCGAAGGCACGGGCGCCGGGGCAGGCCGCAGAGGTAGAGGTGTCACGGCCGTTGCGTCACGCATTGCCAGGGAGGGGGAAAATTGCAGCGCTGCCGCGGGTTCGGCGCGGCGGACGCTGAAGGTGGGCAGCAGGATCGCCGCAGCCAGGGCCGCCACCCAGACGGCGTGCCGGTGGGCGGCGGGTCCGCTGCGCATGAAGCGGCAGGCGAGCGCCGCGACGGCGGCGGCAAGGGGGATCTGCCAGAGAGAATTGAGAATGAACGTAAGCAAAGAGCGGCTAATCGTTTCCATTTTGCTCCTCCCGCGGCTGGCGCAGCAGCTTTTGAATCTGCGCGAGTTTCTCCGGGGTCAGGTGCCGGGTTTCCACCAGGTTGAGCACGAGATTATCGGCTGAACCTCCAAAGAAACGGTCGAGCATGTCGCCGACCGCCTGCGAAACCGCCTTCCGGCGGCTGAGAACCGGGCGGTAGAGGTAGGCGCGGTCTTTCAACTGGCGTTTGACTTTGCCTTTGCGGTGGAGGACGTTGAGCATAGTCTGGACGGTGGTGTAGGCAAGCTCGCGGCCCTTGATGCCGGCCTGAACGGTCTGAACGTTGGCGGGCCCGGTCTCCCAGAGAACGTTCATGATTTCCAGCTCGAGCGGGGTGAGCTGCTGGTCGGGGCTCTTGCGTCTGGGCAACTTCTCCTCCTAAACAATTAGGATTATGCACGCGAGAAGCGGGGTTGTCAACTAAAAGTTTAGGAGGTTGGAATCTGCTGGACGCCAGTCCCTGCTTTGTCACTTAAGGCATAATGTTGCCGTTTGGCAGGGTTATGGTTTATTTGGACGTGGCGCAATCTGAAAACGTGCGCCCTGAATTACGGTTTTGAAGAATCTCGCTGGGAACAGGTCGGCTAGTTTGGGGTACTGTTGCTCCCGGGGAGTCGATCATTCGGCCAAGAGGCGATCAATGTCTTCCAGCTTGCCTTGAAGAATTTGTAGGTGCTCAGGGATCCTGAACTTTGATTGCAGTTCGGCAGCGATCGTCCGAATGGGCTGGAGCTTTTTGCCGGCTGAGTCGATTATCATTTCGACCAGGGTACCTCGGCTATCGGTGATCTCCACCAGAGAAAAATCGCTGTTCGGGAACTTGGCGGAAGGATAGAAATCCTGCCCCGCAACGAATACAATGCGATCTCCAACCTGGAACGCGTAACGCGCGCCTTCGTCTTCTTGTTCCTCAAATACCACCATCTCGTCAGATTGGATTCGAATCACGTGGGCTTCATTCCGTCGCAGTGAATCCTCGTAAGAGCGCACGCGGGCCAAGCCCTTAGAGCGTTCCTCAAGGAGTGCCCAGACCGCAATTAGCGCGGCAATTCCAGCCCAAGCAAGCAATACAGTGGGCCAATCCGATGTCGCCCGACTGGCGAGCAACGTCAATGCGCTGCCACCCGTCCAGAGGACAAGCGCGACTGTCACCATTCTCCTCCGATATCTCTTTCGCCGACGGTGTAGTGACGATATTCTGTTTTTGAGCAGTCTCCGTTCCGGCTCGACGAGTGGACGGACAGTTTCTTCTAGCGCTGCCATTCCGGATCCGCTGCCCTTGTCATATCGGCATGCACCACGCAATTCTAACAAGGTGAGCGACTGGCGGACTGCGCCTGCCTCTGGAACTCCCGATGCCTCGCAGAAATGGCGCGGTGAATCTCGGGAAAATTGCGACAGATAGCCTTGGTGACACCGAGCCGCGCATGTACCTCTCGCAATGAGGGTGGCGGATTCTCCTTCAGCACAACATTCAGCCGGTTCTTCAGCGCCCTCTTGGATTGTTCAGCAAACCTACGGCGGCGTTCGATCAGCCTTGCGCACAAACGCGGCTCCCAGGCGCCTAGGCTGTTGCCGGCGTAGCCCAGCCGGCTGGCAACCTCCTCCACAGTTGGGGGCGGGTCCTCGCTGAGCGCTGCTCTGAGTGTTGACGCGACTCTGCTTCGCCGCGCCAACTGGACGGCAGCGCGCTTCGCTTTGATCGCCCGGCAAATCTCCGGGAATCTCGCCGTCAGCGGGCCTTCGGTTTCAAATCCACACGCCTTGGCACTCCGATATATGGGGATAGGTATTTCGCGCGAAAGCGATTCTTTGAGCGCCTTCCTGATACCGGATTCATCGACAGACTCGGTGCCACCCCTCCTCCACCAATGATTACGTCCGGATTTGTTGAAGTTCCGCACGATCAGTTTGCACATATCGCCATCCACCTGATAAAGCTGAGTTGGCGCCGAATACCCGAGCCGTTCCGCTACCTCGCCAATGCTGGGCGCGGGTTGCTCCTTCGTAGCCAGGCGAAGTACTTCGCGGATCTGGTCCGGCGGCCTCAGGGGCCGCCGTCGGCGCCCCTGCCTTGCTGCGTCAGCGCGGGCGTCGCCTTCCGGCTCTGCGATGGCCCCCGTGACCAGGGACGTCAGCGGAATCCTTAACTTGTGGCACATTCGCAGTAGCAGGTCGACGCGCGCGGTCGATGCGCCCTTGTACCAGTTGTAGAAGGAGCTCCGGCAACAACCGGCGCTCTCGGCGATTGTCACCCTGCTCCCTTCAGCGAATGAAGCCACATAACGTACGAGAATCTTCTGGATGTTCTCCTTTCCGACTGGCTGGGCATGTGGAGCGATTTCCAAGAGTTGCCCAAACTGTTGAGCAACCCAGGCCTGGTAGTCCGTCGGGAGGGTTTCTGGCGTTGAGGGTCGCGGGAATCCCAACCACTTGTAACACCGGGAGCAAAAGCCGGGCCGCGATACGGCACATAGCGGTCGCAGTCCTCGATGACATGCGGGGCATGAAGTTTCCAGCGGCGTCTTATGCAACGGGCAGATCTCAACGGATTGCAGGCACCAGACCAACTGTTCATACACATCCTGTCCCTGGGCCTTTTGAGATTCATAGCACCGGGGACACCACGCGCGTTCCTGCCGAATGAGGAACGGTGTGGGGAGAAATGATGCAAACGGCAACAGCGTCAAGAGTTGGAGATTGTCGCGGAGCGTGAACCTCTCAAGCGCTGAGACCCAACTCCGCGCGTTTTCGTTGACGCCGTTGATTGCGTTTGGAAGCCCTGCTGGTGCGTGAAAATATGGAATGCTACTTCGAAGTTCGTACTCAATCAGGTCGCTTACGCGCACCGCGTGCGAGGCGGCAACCCGGATCATGTAGCCGGTCAAGCTTTCGACGAATGGCGTACCTATGCCGATCGGCTCAATCGAATGAAGGCGGCTTCGGGCCGGAATCGAGACCGGCACCAGATCCCAGGAATCAAAGTTTGCCTGCATTAACTGCCACTCCTATTCGGTCCCGTTGCGGCCGACGCATTCCCGGCCGCCTCGTGCTTCGCGGGACCGCCGGTTTGTTCACGTCGCCGATCATGTGTGCCGCGCAGGTTGGGAGACCCAACCGCACCTGAAGCGCACCACGCGCCTCTGCCGGTTCCGCCGCACGCGACTCTCCTTCAGCAGTCTCTGAGAGAATCTTCTCGCATTGCATAACGGACAGGGCTTGAGCCTCCAGATCCTTGCGGACGATCGTGTTCCCGTTACGCCGCAACACCGAGTGCAACGCCCTCGTGAGCCACTGTTTGAGAATGCCGACGCAGCCAATGCTCCTCTCGTAGAGAAACTCCCATTCCCTGGCGAGATCCGGCTGCTCGGGCAGAGGCATGTGATTGGCGAATGATCCCACTACATTGACGAACACCTGCCGCTCAGAGGCCGACTCCGCCCGGTACCGCGGGAAGTGGACATCCAGGCTCCGTCTGCTGAGCTGCCCGTTGAGGTTTCTGAAGGAGAGCAGGTCATACGTGCCGAACAATACGTGGACGATTCGCGTCTGATTGGCTATCGATTTGATGACGTCAAGTTGATCAAGTAGTCGGCGGCCGGAAGCCATCTTCGACAAGTGCTGCGCCTCATCGATCATGACGGCGGCAGGTCGTCTGAATCGCAATGCCTGCTCGACCGCATGCCGAAACTCGGCCGCGGTCGATTTCGCTCCGAATGTTGCGGTGGGCCTCACGTAAAGTGTCTCCTCATCGCGCTTACAGTCCAGCAGAGGTTCGTTCATGGCCACCAACAATCTCCTGAAATGATCCGACCAGCAGAACCGGCCAGATTCCGGCGCGATCGCCTCCACACCCACTACCGGAATCCGACCGCGGTCCTGCTCCAAACCAGACCGAAGGTCATTGCTGATGACTTGCTCGACCTTGAGTCTGAGCGTTGTCTTTCCGACGCCTGTCGGCCCAAACACGAATACCAGTGAGTTGGGCTCCGACTCGGAGATGGAGGCCATCAACTTCTCTTTCGCTTCTGCAAGCAGTGGGTGGGCCACCGTATACGCCCGAAAGTAAGCCAGCCTTTCCGCAGACGGCCTGGTCAGTAGTTCCCGTGGAAATCCGGTCGTCACTGTCATTCAGAATTCTCCATACAACTCGAACGGAGTCCCCGCGCATGGGCTTGGAGGTGTCTGTAGGTTGGCGCCGCCGTTAACAGGCCGATCAGGTGCAACGGTGAGCGATGCCCGGCGGGCCGACTGGCCCTCTCGGTCCCGCATTCGTTGTTCCAGTAACAGCTCCTCGCTCTCCACGGTTTGCAGAAAGTCTGCCAACTTTCGTGCTGTCGTGGCTTTTCCTCCGGCACACACCTGGTTACGACGGCGTAACTCGTGGCTCGCCAGGAGGATCTCTTTCTCCGATCTTCCTTGAAATATCAGGTGGTGCTCCGAGTAGCAGCGCACCCATTGCCGTTCCACGAAAGCGTACGCGGTGCCAACGTCGAAAGGATCGTAGCGCACCGCCACACAAGTGCCTTCTACCGCCGGGTTCCGGAAGCGATCCGACCAATAGTAGATCTGCTTCACTTTCACGCCTCGACCTGCAAGGACCATCGCGACGCCTCTTGCGGTGGTCGGTAGCGTTGCCATCAGGAAGTCTTCGTCATACGGGATCGTCCGCTGAACGCGCAGGCCGGAAGATTCCAGTCCGGCCGTAAACGCTTCTCGCGGGCTCAGGCTCAACGCAGGATGGACCACCGTATCGTAGATCTCAAGGAGGTATTCGCTGAGGCGTTCTTCCAGTGCGCCCAGGGTCCACACCGCCTGTCCTTGTGGGCTAACCGACTTCGTGACCTGACGCACGTTGCGAGTGATCTGCGTGTTGCCGCGCAGATTGTGAATGAACTGCGTGTTCGTGGTCCCAAATAGCCGCTCGCAAACGGAGCCGAAGCGGGCCTGCGCCGGTGGCCGAGTCTTCTTAGTGACTTCGTAGCGCGCCAGGAGGGTTTCGAAATAGGTGCTCTGGAACTCGGGTCCGCCATCGAGGACCAGGATCTGGGGCAGGCGACTATGCCGCCGCACACATTCCCGCAGGATCATCATGCAGGATCGGTAACTTGGCGCATCGAATGTCAGGTAGAGTGAAAGGCCGCGCCGTGAAAAGGCATCGGTGAGAATCGTCATCCACGGTCGTCCGAGTGGACGGCCGGTAAGGGAGCAGACAACTTCAACATCCAACTCTGTATGGTCGATGTGGCCAATCTCGAAGGGGCGATCTCCATGACGCGGCGTGGTGGGTTGCAACTCGAAATAGAATTCCGCGTGAGCATAGGCTGCGCGCCTGCCCTGCCGCTTCAGTACCTGCTCGAACGCCGGACGCTCGCGGACGGCAAGACAGAATGAAACGTAGCTCGGCGCGACAATGCCCCGCTCCTCACATTCCCGCTTCAGCGCCGCCCATGAGGCTGCCCGCGTCTTCTGCTTGAGATTCTCGTAGTCGTTGGCGATGAACTCGGCAAGCAGTTTGTGTGATGCCTCCGGCAGGCGGAGGGTGCGGTTGCCTCGATCCCCAGTTCTCGGCAGCAGGCCGACATATCCGTTGCCGTACTTCTCCGCGGCAAGGCGATACTGGGCCAACCATGAACGCAGGGTCCGTGCGGGAACTGCCGCAGGGGCGACCTCGCCCTCCATGGCGCGCTTCACAACATCGAAGCGTACATTCGCAACCTTCAATTCCTGTGCGCTTGCCGCTGTCAGCAGCTGGAAGGCCTCACCATGTGCCTGGACCAGCGACGTTGTGGTTCCGATGGTCCCGACCGATCGCTGCAAATCAGGGCAGGCGTGCTGGTGCGCAGCGGCGGTGTCTGGGTTGGCAAAGACGCGAACCCGTTCTGTTTCGACCATCGCCGCGGCACCGAGGTCCACATAGATTTCGCCAGAAGCGACCAGGAGATAAATGTCGTCACGCTTCGCAACATCTTTGGCCCTCTCCAAGAGATCGCTCAGAAGGATCCCCGGTTCCCTCTGCACTGCTGCTTTGACAGCCTGGTCGACGAATCCGTCCACGCTCGCGTGATCGAATCGGAGATAGTCCTCCAAGAACTGCAGGTTTCTCTGGAGGATCCAGTTGATCTCCTCTGAGCTTCGCACTCGATAATACAGCCCTGTCGTCAATGCGTGTGCCTGACCGGGCGGGCAACACCACTTGCCTTCGTTATCCCGGCAGTAACGGTTTGGGCTCTTGATGGCGAGTTTTTCGAGATCCTCCGAGGTTTTGCATTCCTCCCATCCAGCCGAACCTTGACGAACCACGAAGTAGTCCGGTGTGTGCATTACCGAGAGGGATCTCCCGTTCGCCGTGTAGGACAGCGGAATCGACGGCGGCTGGTCGTAGTATTCCAAGACAGTGGCGTCGCGCTCCAGTTCGTAAACGAATGGCAACTCCACACGGTGGCTTTCAAACTGGATGGTCACGCCCATCTTCCGGCTGGGATATCGCCCCGAAACGTTCTTGCGCCCGCCGCCCACCCGGCGTGTAGGATTGCGGGACCGTGCTGCAGTGACTGCGGCCTGCGCCTTCTCGGTTAACGCCAGGCGCTTACACCAGAGGAGAAAGTCGGTTTCGTTGAGCAACGTGTCACCTCGCGGCCGCCTGAGCGGCCGCTACTTTCCGCTTCGCGTGCGCCGTTGGTTCTTCAGCGCCAGTGTGTACCTCCGGCCGGCTTCAGTCATCAACTTCTGAAGATCGCGGCCGTTCTGGATGGCCTTTTCCACGTCCTCGGCCAGCTCGTCCGGGACGTAGATGGAAAAGCGTCTCTTCCCACTGCGCCCATACAGCGCGTAACTGGAATGCCCTTGCCCCGATTCGCAGAGCTGGCAGCGTTTTCGAATGCACGGGCTCTTCCGCAACGAGACGGAACCGATGGCAACGGGCCAGAGATCGCGGACTGCGGCCTGAAACCAGAGTTTCACCTGTTCCGGGGTTTCAGTGCGTGTCATTGTACAGGTGCATACTGACACACATACAATGAAAACTCAAGAACAAAATCCTGCCTCTGCGTTTTGACTGGCAAACCCGACCGCCAGCTTGTACTTCCGGCAAGGTTATGGTTTATGGGCTCCGCACGGCCGGCCAGCCGTTCACCGGAAATCAGCGGGTTGGCGACCTTACGGCGGCAAGGTTATGGTTTATTCGCGGCAAAGATATGGTTTAAGTCACATGCTTTGCAGCAACGATGAAGTTTACAGCGCGGCCAGCTTTTTGAGGGCCTCCCCTTCGAGACGGAATTTCGTCCAGTCATCCAAGGGGACGGCGCCTATTTTCTTATAGAACCGGATGGCCGGCTGGTTCCAATCGAGCGCTTCCCACTCCAACCGGCCGCAGCCGCGTCCGGCCGCAATTTTTGCCAGGTGTTTCAGCAGCGCCTGGCCAATTCCTTTGCCGCGCAGGTGAGGCTTCACGAACAGGTCTTCCAAGTAGAGTCCGGGCTGAGCCAGAAAGGTGGAGTAAGTCGCGAAGAACACGGCAAAAGCCGCACATTCCCCGTCCCAATGCGCCAAGAGCACTTCGGCCGCCGGGGTGGCGCCGAACAGCGTCGTGCCGAGCCGTCCTTCGGTTGCCTTAACGAGGTGAGCGAGTTTCTCGTACTCCGCGAGCGCCTGAATCAGTTCCAGGATCACGGGAACGTCCAACTTGGTCGCGGGGACGATTCGTAACTTCGACATGACCTTATAAGTCTATGCAGGGAATCCGGGCCATGTCGAGATGTTGCGTGATTTCGTTCTCCGTGTGATCATTGCGGCATGGATGGGCGCCTCCCCGATGGAAGCTGACCGACGCCCGAATCATCCTGCCGGCGCAAGTTCTCACTACTGGTCCAAGGCGACCCGGATGTCGATATTGGCGCTGCAAGGTACGGCTCTGGCCGCCGCGCTGGCTACATGGACACGACGAACCGCGCGGCGGCTATTCGTTTCTCAATGCGGTCACCGGCTCGATACTGGCCGCGTTCCGTGCCGGCCACCAACTCGCGAAGAGCACCGTCACGGCCAACGTCGCGGAAGCCGCCGCGAAGATCCGCGGATCGGTCGCTTTGACGCCATACAGCAGGCTGGTCATTAGTCGCGTGAGCGGGTACGAGGCCGCCAGACCGGCGACGATCCCCACCAGCCCCAGCGTCATGCCTTCCCGGACCACCATTCCGATCACGTTGCCGCGCTGCGCTCCGAGCGCCACTCGCACTCCAATTTCGCGGGTGCGAGCCGCCACCGAGTAAGTCACCACGCCGTAGATGCCGACCAACGCCAGCACGAACGCCGTCAGCGCGAACGACCCGAGCAGGAAGAGATTGAAGCGCTGCGACGCGATGGAATCGGCCAGCGCTTCGCGGAGCGTTTTCATCTCGTAGGGCGGGAGCCCGGGATCGATGGCCGCCATTTCATGCCGCACAGCAGCCGGTATACCCGAGAGGTCCGGCGCGCGGACCGCGATGTCGAACTGAAACATCATCGGCTGGTCGAACGGCAGAAAGATCTCCGGGACGACGCCGCCGTCGAGCTTGGTGTAGCGCAGGTCGGCGAGTACTCCGACTACGGTCTTGGGCTGCGGGGTCTTGAGGGTGCGGCCGATCGGGTCGGCCGAGCCGAAGGCCTCCCGCGCCATACTCTCGTTCAGCAGGATGACGCCGCCCTTGTCTGAGTCCGTGAGCCAGCGCCCTTTCCTAAGTTCCATGCCGAGCGCGCGGAAATAGCCCGGTGTCGCGAAATTCAGGTGCAGCAAATGCCTCTGGTCGGGGTTTGAATCGGCGGGAAACGCGGGTGCGCAGCAGAACATCGGCTGCGCCGAGATGCCGGCGGCTTCGACGCCAGGGATGGAGGCTGAGGCGGCGCAACAGTTCGTCGCGGTAGTGCTGCTGCATGGCCGGGGAATACGGCGGCACAGGCAGCCGCATCTTCATCACCAGGATCTTCTCCGGCGTAAAAGAAGCCGGCCGCTCGTTCATCCGCAGGAAGCTGGCCAGCAAGAGGCCCGCACCCGTGAGCAGCATCACGGCCAGGGCCAGTTCGCCGGCGACCAGCACGCGGCGGATGCGGAGCCCGAACAGCCCGCCGGTGGAGCGCGCGCCCTCCTTGAGCGCGTCGTGGAGGTCGGTCCGCAAAACCGCGATCGCCGGTGCGATGCCGAACAAGATTCCGGCCGCCAGTGTGATGCAGAAGGTGAAGGCGAGAACGCGGAGGTCGATGGACGCTTCATTCAGCCGTGGGATCGAAGCCGGTCCGAGGCGCGCCAGCAGCAGGATCGTCCATCGCGCCAGGAGCAGGCCGGCGGCGCCGCCGAGGAACGCGAGCGTCAAGCATTCCACCAGGAGCTGGCGCAGCGCGCGGAACCGGCCGGCGCCGATCGCGAGGCGAATCGCCAGTTCCCGCCGGCGCGACGCCGCGCGGGCGAGCAGCAGGCTCGCGATGTTGACCGAAACCATCAAGAGCAGCAGCGCTCCGGCCGCCAGGAGTACGGAAAGGGCGCGCCGCGCGCCGGACGTCAATTCGTCGTGGAGTGGCTCCACGTGGAGCGTGGCGTGGAGCGTGGCGCGCGACGGCGAGCGCGAGGCATTCGCCGGATGCAGGCTGCGCTGCAGGGATTTTAGCTCGGCGAACGCTTGCGAGATCGAGACGCCGGGTTTGAGCGAAGCCACCACCTGGCCGGCGCGATGCTGTGCCTCGGCCGGTGAAAGCGTGAGGTAGGCGTTGACGGGCTCGGGATGGAGAGCGGTCCACCATCGCGGGAACTGGAAGCGGAAGTTCCTGCGCAAAACGCCGGTGATGGTGGAAGCGCTTCCGTCCACCGTGACGGCGCTGCCGACTGCGTGTGGGTCTCCGCCGAACTGGCGCTGGAACAGCTCCCAGGAGATGACGACGCCGTTTTGCTCGCCTGGTTTGAAAAGGCGGCCGAGCGCGGGAGTGGCGCCGGTGAGGCTCCAGAAGTCGCCGCCCGCAAATACGGCCGCGACGGGAAACGCGGTGCGGCTGGTGGCAATCGCGGCCTGCTGGAAGCTGTAGCTCGCGACGCCGTTATAGGAACGGGCGGCAGTACGCCAGGCGGCGGCGTCGGAGAGCATGACCAGGTCGCGGTGGACGGCGGGGTCGTACTCGCCGAGCCACACCAGGCGTTCGGGATGAGGGTACTCGAGCGGCCGCAGCAGGACGGAGTTGACGACGCTGAATACGGCCGTGTTCAGCCCGATGCCGACCGCCAGCGTCAGCACGGCGATGGCGGTGAATCCCGGCGCGCGCCGCAGGATGCGGAACGCGAACAGCAAGTCGTGCCAGAGCTGGTCGATCCAGGGGCGACGCCAGACCGCGCGGGTCTGCTCTTCGATCAGCCCCACGTTGCCGAACTTGCGCAGCGCGGCCGCCCGGGCATCGGCCGGCGACATGCCGCGCTCCATGTTCTCCTGCGTCTCGCGCTCCAGGTGGTCGCGGATGTCCTGGTCGAGACCGGCGAGCGCGCGCCGGCGGCGTGTCATACCGAACCCTCCCGGGCGGCTTTGAGGACGTTGCCGATGGCGCGGGCGAACTTCTCCCAACGGGTGGTTTCGACATGGAGTTGCCGGCGCCCTTTGGCGGTGAGCCGGTAGAACTTGGCACGCCGGTTGTTTTCGGAGGTGCCCTCGCCGGCGGAGATCCAGCCGCGCTTGATGAGCCGGTGCAGGGCAGGATAGAGGGACCCTTGCTCCACCTGGAGCACGTCTTCCGAGTGGCGTTCGATGGTCTTGGCGATGGAGTGGCCATGAGCCGGCCCGGGAGCCAGCGTCCTCAGGATCAGCAGGTCGAGCGTGCCTTGCAGCAGTTCAATCCGCTCCTCTTTGGTAGACATTCTAGGTGAATGATAGGCTCATTCCGGTAGCGTGTCAAGGTGAATGGCCCACGGCATTGCGCGGGCAGCGGAGCCGGTTTGGTGAGCGAAGAACGCCTGATGCGGCGAGAGGATACAAGCGATTCGTAACGGGTACAGTACTGGTACTTTAACCACGCGTCCGTTCCCGCAAACCACCCCACAAGCGATTGACTCTCGGATTCCCTCGCCCATAAAATTGGTTGAGTTGTAGGGTAAGCGGTTTGAGCAGGAGTTTATTTCAAAGGAGCCAGCTTGAGAAAAGTCACCTCACTAGTGTTACTCGCTATCGGTGTTTCGGCACTCGCTTCTGCGGCGGCGGTTGTCTCAGCACCAGAGATCGATGCTGGTGCAGCCGTTAACGCAGTGGCGCTGCTGGCGGGCGCTTTGCTTGTGGTTCGCGGCCGTCGCAAGAACTAACCTCGGGGGGTAGACATGGACTCCGGTTGTGTCTGCCCATCCTTCTGTTCCCGTTACTGAACAATTGGATAACTCCTGGGACCAACACAGCAACTCTCGCCCGGTTTCATTCCCGTCAAAATAAAGTCCACAGTTTACGGCCGTCTGGCCTGGCTCGCATCCCTATTCATCCTGGAATTGCTTCTGATTTCGGTGTGGCTGGATGCAGCGTCTCTCAGCCCCGCCAACTTGTTTACCCACTTGATGGCAAGTTGGGGCTCCTGGACTCTCCGGGCCGTTGTCGCCTTCGTCACCTTGTTTCTGATTTTTGGATACTTCCGCGCGGGCGAGGCGCTGCTGAAGATCGGCCGGGAAACTCCTCCAACTGCTGTCAGCCGGCCTCTCATGGTTGCCCATCTGTGCGCTTTGGGCGTATTTGTGGCTCTCTCGCCGGCTCTATTCGGCAAATCGCCGCTGGGCTACGCAACGGACGCAGCGGCGCTCATCTGGATCGTCTCGGGATTGGCGGCCATCACACTTGCCGCCATTGCGTTCCTATCACTTCGCACCTGGCTCAGATGGGTCCGGGTCACAGGCGATGTATGGGCTTGGGCATTGGCCGCGGCTCTCCTGACGTGCTGGGTTGGCAATGCCAGCCGCAGTCTCTGGGTTCCCGCTTCCCGTCTGACCTTTGCCATCGTCAAAGGAATTCTCAGTTTTTTTCTGCCGCGCATCGTCTCTGACCCGGCAAGCCTGACTATTGGCACTCCCGGCTTCCTGGTAACCGTCGACCCCACATGTTCCGGAATGGAGGGAGTCGGCCTCATGCTGGCATTTGGTGTTTTTTGGCTCACGCTCTTCCACCGCGACTTCCGCTTTCCTCGCGCCCTTCTGTTGCTCCCGGCGAGCATGGCGATTGCGTTCCTATTGAACAGCGTTCGTATCGCGGCCCTGATTCTGTTGGGCACTGCCGGCGCTCCCGGTGTCGCGGCCGGCGGTTTTCACTCGCAGGCCGGATGGATCGCCTTCAATGCGCTGGCCTTGAGTTTCGCAGTCGGCGCGCAGCGCTTGCCGTGGTTCGGGCCGCCGCGAAAGGCGCCGGCACCGGTGGCCGCTCCCGCGGAGAACCCGACCGCCCGCTATCTCGCTCCTTTTCTTGCGATCCTC
This sequence comes from Bryobacterales bacterium, assembly GCA_963778675.1. GTDB lineage: Bacteria > Acidobacteriota > Terriglobia > Bryobacterales > Bryobacteraceae > CAWCDJ01. The sequence goes on along the minus strand of CAVZVI010000007.1, from coordinate 204,246 downwards.
GCAGCGGCCATCGTATCGCGCGCCGCCAGCAGTCAATTTGAATGGCTCTACCCACTGCGATTCTTCGCCGCGGCGGCGGTTCTCTGGCATTTCCGCCGGCGGTACAGCGATCTAGACTGGCGATTCACATGGCTTGGTCCGGCCGCGGGGGTGCTTGTCTTCTTTATCTGGATCGCCGCCGACCGCTTGGCCGGAGCCCCCGCCCGCTCCGTTGCGTCAGGCTTCTCCGGTTTGCACGGCTGGCCGTGGATTACGTGGCTGGTGTTTCGAACCATGGGCGCAGTGGTCACTGTCCCCGTCGCCGAAGAACTCGCCTTCCGCGGCTTTCTACTTCGCCGGCTGGCCGCGGCCGATTTTGAGCGGGTCGACTTTCGGGGTGCCCCTTTTCCGGCAATTCTGGTTTCGTCGCTGATCTTTGGATTCATGCACGGAGGGCGCTGGGTCGCCGGCTCCCTGGCCGGTCTTCTTTATGCTTTGGTGGTGCGGCGCCGGGACAAGTTCGGTGAAGCCGTAATCGCTCATGCAATCACCAACGCCATCCTCGCAGCCTGGGTCATTTGGACTGGAGACTGGCGTTTTTGGTGAGACTGGAACGGGCGGCGGCCGCCGGCGTTCCTACGCCCAGGCCCGGCCCATCACCGGATCGCTGATGCCGCTTTGTCCGGTTTCCACGCGTCCCGCAAAACGGCGCAGAAATCGATCCGCGCCGGCGATCGTAACGCTGAAATCGTACCAGTGATGACTCTGCGCGAGAGGCGCCACGACGACACGGCGGGAACCGGGCTCGATGGTGACGGTCTGATCCCCGCTCCGGTAGCCATGGTCTTTCACCTGCAAGATCAGAGGCCCATGGGCGCGGCTGGCGATATGAAATTCCACGTCGCCGGTGGGAACGCCCTTCTCCTTCGCATACTCGCATCGAATCTCGACGCGGGGATCTTCGGCGCTGCCGGCGAACTCGCGCAGAAAGCCGTTCGGCCCGCAAACGCGCAGGTGGTAGGCCGCCTCTTCGAACCCATCGAGATCCCAGGAATCCGTCAGGCGGTCTCCGGGGGCTACGGCGTAGGCGCGCGTGCGCAAGTGTGCCTGATCGCGGAACTTCCCCGGCGTGTAGACGTGGAACGGCGCACCGGCCGCGGCCTTGCCGAAGGTCTCGTTGCCGGCCGCCAGTTCGATCTCAAAGCGCTTCCCATCGGCGCTGACCGACCCCGCGGCCGCGAGCTCGTACGGCAGCGCGGCGGAGGGCCGCACGCCGGATTCCTGACGCGGCATCCACGGGACGCCGAACCGGTCCTTCTCGACCAGCGCCGCGTCCTCTGCCGTCAACTGGCGGTACCCCGAAGGCATGCGCTTGAACTGCGCGCGGTGCACCTGTTCGAAGAAGGCGTCCCTCGGGGGAACGGGAACTCCCGCGGCGCCGCCCTGAAACGGCCGGAACGCCGAGGTCAGATCGCCGGATACCGTCCGCCGCCACGCACTGATGTTCGTCTCGCGGATCTCTTTGCCCGACCGCCGGCTCACGACGTGTTCGAGCAGTTGAAGGACCGAGGTATGGTCGAACACCTGGGAACACACATATCCGCCGCGGCTCCACGGCGATGCGACCACCAGCGGCACCCGGAAGCCCAGGCCCACCGGACCGCCGCGCGCCTCCTTCGGCGGATGGCGCTTCAAGTCCTGGTCGAGCGGAAGATACTCCAGGCCGGCGTCGATTCCGGGCGACGTCTTACCCGATTCCGGATTGCCCGGCTCCGGCGCTACGAATGGCGGAACATGATCGAAATATCCATCATTCTCGTCGTAAGTAAGGATGAAGATGGTCTTACTAAATAGTTCCGGGTTCTTAGTCAGGATATTCAGCGTCTCGGCGACATACCAGGCGCCATACCACGGCGAACCGGGATGGTCGGAGAACCGCTCGGAGGGTATGAGCCACGAAACTGCCGGCAGCTTCCCCGTCTCGACGTCCTTGCGGAACCGGTAGAGCGGATCGGTTTTCGGGACGGCCATTTCGCGCTCCACGCTTCCGTCGCGGTACCGCAGCGTGGACAACTGCCGGTAGCCGGGATTCTCCTGGTTGGTCGTGAACGCCTTCTCGTGCAGGGTGCGTTCCCGCCCGGAAAGCTGCGCGACCGCCTCCGGCGTCCAGCGCGCCCGCTCCGACCTGACATACTCCAGCAGTTGAACCTTCGCCTTCAGTTCCTTTGCGGGTGCGCCCCCGGCCCGCAGTTTCTCGATTTCCGCGGGCAGCGTAACCACCGCCCGCTCCACATACTCGCGATGATTCCTTTGCGAGCCGACGCAGTATTGATCGAACCACTCGAGCGGATTGTCGGTGAAGTTCGCGAGCCATGCGTCTTCCTCGCCTTCCAGCCCGGAGGGCACGCTCACCTCGTTCTGGTAGATGCGCCACGAAACGCCGGCGTCCTCGAGGCGCTCGGGGAAGGTCTTCCAACCCGCCGTGGAGCTATAGTCCACGTCGGAATTCCGGACGTTCGGGGCGGAGGCCGCATCCGGCTGATTGCGGATCGTGCCGGTCCACAGGTGCAGGCGGTTCGGCGTGGTTGCGGTGAGGGAGGAACAGAAATGTTGATCGCAAATCGTGAAGGCGTCGGCCAGGGCGTAGTAGAACGGAAGGTCCTCGCGATCGTAGTAGCCCAGGGTGAGCGGCATCTTCTCGCAGCCCTCGTGGTCCGAGCGCTTGGCATCCAGCCAACCGTCATGGTTGCCGTGGCTGCGGGCATCCGTCTGGTCCCGCCAGGAATGGGGCAGCGACCCCAGCCAAGTCGCCTTCGTGTTCTTGAAATCCAGCCGGAAGGGAGCGTAGGTCTCTCCGGCGGCATTGGTCTGCAGCCAGACGGGCTTCCGATCCGGCAGCGTAACGGCGCGTGGATCGTTGAAACCCCGGACCCCGCGCAGGGTTCCGAAGGCGTGATCGAACGAGCGGTTCTCCTGCATCAGGATCACCACGTGCTCGGCGTCGAGAAACGAACTGCCCTCCGGAGGGTCGATTGCCGACGCCCGCTCTACCGTTGCCAGAAGCGCGCTCACCATCTTGGCTCCGCCGGTCAAAGCGGCGGCTTCGCGGAAGAAATCCCTCCTGGTGCCCATGTCCGCAATTATCTCCGATCCGGGTTACAGTACGATAATTTGGCGCGATCGCCGCCGGGTCGAGGCCGATTCCACTTTCCGGTTATACCTGCGATCATAGGGTGAACATGACGCGAATTCTGACCATAGTGCTATTCACGCTAGCGCTGGCGGCTTGCGGCGCGCAGAAGCCGGCGGCAAAACGCTATCCGATGCAGGGTGAGGTGAAGGCGCTAGACGCCAACGCGAAGACGGCGACCATCGACGCGGGGAAGATCGACGACTGGATGGAAGCCATGACCATGGAATATCCTGTGAAGCCGGACGCGGAGTTTCAAAAGCTCCACGTCGGCGACCACATCGAGGCTACCGTGGTGGTGGAAGACCCGTCCTACTACGTGACCGATGTGAAGGTGGCGCCGAAGCCGTGATAGCGGGCGGCCGCCCCCAAGTCGCCATGGCGCCCTTTCGACCGCTCTTCCGCAATGCTCATCTACAGACCATCGCCGGACATTACTGGCGCCGGAGGCGGGCGGAGCGGGATCCCCCGGTTCAGCGCCGTCTGTTCCGAACCGAGCCCGAGGTGCAGGTGGAGGTGCTTACGGAACGTCCGGCGGGTGAGGCCGCGGGCGAGATCGTGATGGTTCACGGCTTGGAGGGATCGGCGGATGCCACCTACATGCAGCGGCTGAGCGCCGACGCGGTTGCCGCCGGCTTCGCCGCGCACCGCTTCAACATGCGCACCTGCGGAGGCACCGAACGGCTGTGCTCTACGCTCTACCACGCGGGCCTTACCAGCGACCTGCGGGCCGTGCTGCGCGCACTGCGGGCGGAAGGGCGCGCGCCGGCGTTTCTGGCTGGATTCTCGCTCGGCGGCAACGTGGTGCTCAAACTGGCGGGCGAACTGGGGGAAGGGGCGGCGGAACTGGTCCACGGCGTCGTGGCGGTCTCGACGCCGCTCGACCTGGAGGCCTGCGCGCGCCGCATTGCCGCGCCGGCCAACCGGCTCTATGAGCTGCGCTTCGTACGGCGAATGCTCGCGCGCATGCGCGCCACCGGGCGCTACGGCCCCGCCGATTTCGCCGGACTGCACTCCGTAATGGCCATCGACGATCGGATCACGGCGCCCTCGTTCGGATTCGGAAACGCCGCCAACTATTACCGCACGCAGTCGGCGATCGGATTCCTCCAGGCCATTCGCATTCCGGTGCTGCTGATTCAGGCAAGAGACGACATTTTCGTTCCGTTCGATATTTTCAAACGGGAAGAGGTGCGCTCCAGCCCGAGGATCGAGCTGCTGGCAACCGACCACGGAGGCCATCTCGGGTTCCTCGGGCGCTCACCCGAGCGCTTTTGGGCCGATGCGGCGATAATGGAATGGATCACCACGCAGAACGCTAACGGGCAGCCGGCCGGATCGTCGAGGCTTTGAATGAACACGCACGCGTCGTTTTGGGAAGCGGTTGTAGGAGCGCTGCAATCGCTGCGCGGCAGCAAGCTCCGCAGTTTCCTTACCCTGCTCGGAATCATCCTCGCCACCACGACGCTGATCGCGGTGATGTCGGTGATCTCCGGAATGGACGTGTATATTGCCGAAAACGTCTCCAAGATGGGGGCGGACGGCTATCGCGTCACCCGCATCGTGATGATGCAGTGGGACCCCAAGAAGTTCCTGGAGATGCAGCGCCGCAACCCGCAGCTCAGCCGCGAGGAGTTCGAGTTCCTCAGAACCCACGCCAAACTGACCAAAGAAATCGGCATGGTGGCCAACCGCGGCGTCACCCTGACCACCGGTAAGGAGACCGCCGAGGGCGTGCAACTCATGGGCGCGTCGCCGAATATCGGGATCATCCTGAATTTCGACGCCGAGCAGGGGCGTTTCCTTTCCGACGTCGAAAACAAGCGCCATATGAGCGTCGCTTTCATCGGCAAGGATGTAGCCGACAAGTTCTTCCCCGGCGGCAACGCGGTGGGGCAGACCCTCAGAGCGGAAGGCATTCCGTTCCAGGTAGTGGGTGTCGCCAAGGCGAAAGGCTCGGTCTTCGGCCAGTCGCAGGATAACTTCGTCATCATTCCGGCGGAGACCTATTTCAAAACCTGGGGCGCCCGCAACGGCATGGACTACGCGGGAATCGCCATCGATCACGCGCACCTGATGCAGGCGCAGGACGAGATACGTTCGTTGATCCGGGCATACCGGCACCTGGGTCCGAAGGACGACGATACTTTCTCGATGGTGACCTCCGATTCGCTGGTGGATTTCTGGAACCAGTTAACCGGCGCCATCGCCGCAACGGCGGTCGGGGTAGTCTCGGTCTTCATGGTGGTGGGCGGCGTGGTGATCATGAACATCATGCTGGCGGTGGTCACCGAGCGCACCCATGAGATCGGCATCCGCAAGTCGGTGGGCGCGCGGCGGCAGGACATTCTGAACCAGTTCCTGGTGGAATCGTCGATGCTCGCGGGGATCGGAGGGCTGATGGGCGTCACGCTGGCGTGGCTGGTGGCGGTGCTGGTGCGCAGCCTCACGCCGGTGCCTATGGCGGTGCCGCTGAGCGCGGTGGTGATCGGAGTGGCGCTCTCGGCCACGGTGGGGCTATTCTTCGGGATCTATCCGGCGCAGCGGGCGGCGCGACTCGACCCGATCGAAGCGTTGAGGGTCGAGAAATGACGATGACATCCATCAGCAACGGCGTCAAGCTGGCGCTGGCTACCACGCGGGAGCACAAGATGCGCTCCTTTCTGACGGTGCTCGGCGTCATCATCGGGACCGGCGCGGTGATCGGCGTCGGGTCGATCATCGCCGGGCTCGACGGCGCGATTACCGGCCTGCTCAAGAGCTTCGGCCCGGAGACTGTGATCGTGACCAAGACCACCGCCATGGGGCAGGCCACGCGCGAGGAGCGCCGGCGCAAGCCGCTGACCTACGAGGATGCGCGGGCGATTGCGGAGCGCTGTCCGGCGGTGGCGCATGTCAGCCCGTTCCTGTTCGCGCCGGGCGGGATCCACAGCGCGCGCTACAAGGGGAACGACGTTTACAATATCCAGCTCGGCGGCACGGAAGAGGCGTATGCCGCGGGCGGAACCACCATGAAGTTCGGCCGCTTCTTCAGCGAATTCGAGAACCAGCATCATATGCCGGTGGTGGTGATCGGAGAGGACCTGCAGAAGCAGTTGCTGCCGAACGAGGACCCGATTCACAAACGCATCTCGGTGGACGGCCACGAGCTGGAGATCGTCGGCGTGATGGACCGCCCGGCCAACCAGCTCCCCGGCCAGAACGATACGCGTGTGCTGGTGCCTTACTTCACCATGCACAAGATGTTCCCCAACATGCAGGAGAACATGTTGATCGTGATCGCTTACCCGGGGATGGTCAGCGAGGCGGAGGACCAGTTGCGGGCCGTACTGCGGCTGAACCGCCGCGTGCCCTTCAATGCCCCCGACAACTTCTCCATGACCACGGCCGAACAGATGATCGAGCAGTTTCACAGCGTGACTGCGATGGTGGCGCTGGTGATGATCATTCTCAGCTCGATCGGCCTGCTGGTAGGCGGCATCGGGGTCATGAACATCATGCTGGTGAGCGTCACTGAGCGCACACGCGAGATCGGCATTCGCAAAGCAGTGGGCGCGAGAAAGTCCGATATCATCGTGCAGTTTTTGACCGAAGCGGTGGTGCTTACGGCTCTCGGCGGCATCATCGGCCTGACCGTTGGATGGCTGATCTCGCGGGCCGCGGGCATGCTCTTCCCCAGCCTGCCGACCGCCGTGCCTCTTTGGGCGGCGCTTTCCGGCGTGCTGGTGTCGGTCGGGGTCGGCCTGTTCTTCGGCATCTGGCCCGCCGGGCGCGCCGCGCGGCTCGACCCCGTAGTTGCCCTGCGGTATGAATGATGCGGCCCTGATCCAGATTGTCGACGCGGCGCTTGCCGAGGCCGCGCGCAAGGGCGGTCCCTGGCTGGCCTGCCGGTTGGGCTGTACGGATTGCTGTATGGGCCCTTTCCCCATCACCCCGCTCGATGCGCAGCGCCTGGGGAACGGCCTGGCGGAACTGGAGACGCGCGACCCGGCGCGCGCCGGCCGTGTACGGGAGCGTGCCCGTGCCTACCGGGCCCGGTTCGAGCGCGAGTTTCCCGGCGATACCGTGGCGCGGCTGCTGGCCGAAGACGGGCCGGCCGACCAGGAGCCATGTCCGGTGCTCGACCCCGAAACCGGCGCCTGCGATCTCTACGCCGCGCGGCCCATCGCGTGCCGCACGTTCGGGCCGCCGATCCATTTCGCAGGGGAGGATCTCGGCGTGTGCGACCTCTGCTTCGTGGGTGCGTCCGACGAGCAGATCGCGGCCTGCGCCGTGGAAATCCCCCAGGTGCAGTGGGAGGGGGCGCTGGCGGAGGGCGATACGATTGTCGGGTGGATACTGGCGGGCTGCTAACCTTCGATAACTTAAGACAATATTGTATGAAATGGGGCGGCTCCGTACGATCGGACCAGGATTAGCCCGCCTATCTAGGGCCCCCTCGCCATGCAATGTACCCCTGTAACCGTCAGCCTGGAAGTCAGGCTGTCCGATAACCGGCTGGTCGTCCTGGAATTGGATAAGACCTGCAATTTTGACAACACCGTCGAGTGGAAGCTGCACTTTGAGCTACAGGAGCAGGACTCTAGCGGGACGATGATCTCCATCGTCAAGCTGGATGTGGATATCAACAAGCGCGACCACCCGGCCGCGGACGCCACCGCCGCCAGTGGGTTGGACGCCGCTCAGCGCGCCCAGGCGGCGATTGCGGCCGATACCGCCAAGGCCGTGGCCGAAGGCGGCGCCACGAAAGCCGATCTGGCGCAGGACGCCGCGGCCATCATCCCGGCTCGAGATCCGAACTCCCTGACCTGATCGGGCGCCGCCGTGGACCCCCTGCGGAATACTTCCGCACTCCTGTTTCTCGTCGCGACGGGCCTGGCCGCCGCTCCGTGCACGGGCCCTCTGAGCGATTACCAGGGCTACCGCATCGGCCAGGTCCGCATTGTTTCCCCCGTCTCCTTCTTCAGCGCCGCCACCTTCGGATTCGACCGGCTGGCCGAGTCTCTTGCGTTGCGCAGCAATGAATCATTCGATATCGCAAAGTACAACCTGGGGCCTTCGCAAATCACCGCGGCGTTGCGAGTCGGGTCCGGCGACTTCTCGGCGCTGCGCATCGCGGCCGCGGCCGGATCGTTGGAAAACTGCGATGCCGAAAAAAGGACACTCGATGTGCGATACATCGTCTACACCACGATCGCGCCTCCGATCGGCAGCCGCGCCTTCGAAGCCCGCGCGGAATCGTCCGAACGGCCTGCCACAACGGGCGCCCAACTGGGTTCGGCGGGCCGGCTGCTGGCTGTGCCGCAGTTCGGATACAACCAGACCCGCGGCGGATACGGAGGGCTGCGGCTGCGCTCCGAGGCGGTGGAACTGAACTCGATGGCGTCGGGCAACAGCGTGGCCGGGGCGCTGGCGCTGTCCGAGGGGCCATGGCGATTCACCGCGGCCTACCGGGATGTTCCGGCGGGAGAGACGAAGATCGTGAAGTCGACGCTCGCCGCCGGGTACTTCGGATCGTTTCGGGCTTTTCGCTACGGCGCGGCGCTCGAAGGCGCGCATGAGGCGAGCGGCGGCGCCGGCACTGATTGCGATCTCAAGACCCTGGCAAGCGTCTCCGGGCGCTCGGGAGCAGGCGCCTGGATCGCGTCGTACGGCTTCGAACTCGGCAGCCCGATCTCGGGGCGCACCGTGAATTTCGCCAGGCACATCGCCGACATCGGATACACGGCCAGCTTCGTGCCCCTTCCCAAGAGCCCCGGCGACCGCCCGCGGTTCATCGGAAATCCGCACCACCCATTGACGATCGAAGCGCGGCTGGGCGCCGGGATCATCCAGGCATCCGGCCCCGTGCCGCTCTCCGAGCGCTTCTTCGGCGGAAATCAGAAGCTGCCCTTCGTGGAAGGCGCTCCGTGGGATGTGCGCGGCCAGCCATTCATACGCAGCATTCCGGAAAACCGCCTGGGCGGCGCCGGCGGGACCCGTTTTTACGCGTTCAACCTGACCGTGGCCAAGGCCGTATATGCCCGGCCGCTGCTTCCTCGCGAATTGGGCACGCGAGAATTCGTCGGCAACCTGGATTTCGCGATCCACACGGCCAAGGGCGCGCTTGCGGATGCGTATCTGGCGAAGGATCCGTCTCTGCTTGCGGTTCGGGACGCCCTTCCCGAGATTGAGAAGGTTCTCGACGAGTTGAAACAGGAACTCGAGCCACTTCCGGCGGGGCCGGCCATCGCGGATCTGGGCCGCGCCCTGCGCACCGCGGCTTCGATCCGCGGCGGCAGCGTACTCGCCGGCGCGCTGGCCGGGACGATTCTTCCGAGGCTCGAAGCGGATCTGGCAAACCTGGCGCAGTCGCTCGCTCCGCCCGCGGCCGCGCGGATCATCGAGTTGCGGCAGCGCCTTGCCGCCGCTCGCCAGGCGATGTCCGCGAGCTTATCCGGCCCCACGCGCGATGCCGCCAGAAAGCGCGCCGAGGAACGCGCGGGCCGCGATCTTGCCACCGCCAGGAGCGCACTCGATACCGTGCTCTACGAGTTGAACGTCTATTCCATCGCACCGGTTGCCATCTTCGACGCGGCTCGGGTCTGGCCTTCCGGAGCAGGTGCGCAATATGCCGCGGGCGCCGGCATGCGGCTAAGCGTGGTCAATGTCAACTTCACGCTCGGCTATGCAGTCAATCCGCGGCCCGCTTCCGGCCAGGGTAGAGGCGCGCTCTTCTTCCAATTGGATGTCTCGGACCTGTTCCATTGAAGGTGTGAGACGCGGATGACCGACGGCGACGCCACGCCCCGCCCCAAACCGGCCGAATCGTCGGGTCTATATCGTATCGCACGTCGAGGATTTGCATTACACCAAGGTTCGATAACCCGCAGAATTAGCGCTGTTTTCAGCCCAAGTACACTGTTTCCAGGATGGATTGAATTGCCGAGTTGGAGTATTGTAGTGCCACACGGTAAGGGGCGTCCCGGCAGCGGCCCAGTCTGAGCCTGCCGACGGGGATTTGGAAACAGGGGGTCTCGCCAGGCGGCGCCTCACCGCAATCTTCGATGTGCCATGTCGTACCGGAGTTGTGTCTCCGGGGGAAGGCGCATCGGGAATTTGGGGAGATACTTCGATGAAACGATTCGTCCTTCGTTGGACGCCCTTGGCGGCCTTGTGCGCCGCGCTGGCTGTCTCGGTTTGGGGACAGGCAGTGAATGGTACGCTCCTCGGCACGATCACGGATGCCTCGGGCGCGATCGTGCCAAACGCAAATGTGATCGCGACTGACGTGAACACCGGAATCAGCCGCAATACAACGGCAAACTCGAACGGCAACTACACGTTTCCCAACCTGCCGCCCGGCACTTACTCGGTTTCGGCCGAGCAGAGCGGCTTCAAGCGTGCTACTCGCGTGGGTCTCGATGTCGTGGTGAACACCACAATTCGCGCCGACCTCACGCTGCAACCCGGCCAGGTGAACGAGGTCGTGACGGTAACGGCGGATGCGGCGGCGCTGCAGACCGAACGGGCCGACACGGGCCGCAAGATCGAAACCCAGCAAATCCAGAACCTGCCGGTCACGGCCGGCCGCAATTTCCAGAGCTTCATTGCCCTGGTGCCCGGCGCCACCGCGCCGTTTCGTCCGCATTCCCAGTTCTTCAATCCGCAGAACTCCCTTTCCACGCAGGTCAACGGGCAGTCTCGCCTGGCCAATAACCTGCAGTTCGAAGGTATCGACGACAATGAGCGCACCGGCCTGCTGCAGGTGCTCATCCCGCCGCTCGAATCCATCCAGACGGTGGACGTCACGACCAGCGATTACGAAGCGGAGTTGGGCCGCGCCACCGGCGCCGTGACCAACGTCATCCTCAAGTCCGGCACGAACCGCCTGCACGGCCAGGCATATTGGTTCAACCGGGTCAGCGCGCTTTCCTCGCGGTCGTTCTACAGCCCGGCCCGCTCGCACTTCGTTTACAACTACGTGGGCGGCCAGGTTTCCGGCCCGATCGTCAAGAACCGGACGTTCTTCTTCGGGGACTATCTGCGCATCATGGATCACCAGTACAATGGCGACCGCTATACGCTGCCCACGCTGCAGGCGCGCAGCGGCAATCTGAGCGAGTACGGCACCACGATCTACGACCCGCTCACCGGCAATGCCGACGGCACGGGGCGGACGCCGTTCCCGGGCAACACGATTCCGGGCGCCCGCATCGATCCGATCTCGATGAAGATTCTCGGACTCGTGCCCGGCCCGAATCTCTCGGGACTCACCCAGAACTACTTCGAACTGATTCCCTTCGTCCGCAACACCGATCAGTTCGACGTGAAGGTGGACCACAACCAGACCGACAATGACCGCTTCTCGATCCGCTATAGTTTCGAGAGCCCCAAGACCGTCGACCAGTCCGCGTTTGGTGCGGCGGGCGGCCCTCACGGCGGCGGGTTCCAGGCAACCGGCTCGCAAAACACCCACAGCGCGGCGATCAACTACGATCACATTTTCAGCGGCACGCTGATTACCGAAGCGCGCGCGGGCGTCAACCGCTACCGCAACGAAGCCAACCAGATCGACTATGGATCGAACGACGCCCAGGCGCTGGGCATCCCCGGCGTCAACGTCAGCCCGTTCACCAGCGGCCAGGTCGGCATCAACATCGGCGGGTTCTCGAGCCCGTTTATCGGATACTCGGCCAGCCTTCCGTGGATCCGCGCGGAAACGAATATCAACTTCGTCAATACCTGGACCAAGACCCTGAACAACCACACGCTGAAGTGGGGCATCGACGTGCGCCGCATTCGCGACGACCTGCTCCAGACGCAGACCTTCAGCCCCCGCGGCCGCTACAGCTACGGCACGTCGCAGACCTCGATTCCGGGAGCCTCCACCAGCCCCGGCAACGATTTCGCCAGCTTCCTGCTCGACCTGCCGAGCGAGGTGGGGCGCGACCTGCCCATCATCTTCCCGGCCTACCGCGCGTGGGAGTTCTTCTCGTTCTTCCAGGACAAGTGGACCGTCACTCCGAAACTGACCGTAGACCTGGGCTTGCGCTGGGAGCTTTATCCGGCAGCCACTCCGGCTCATCCCGGCGGTTTCTCGAATTACGATCCCAACACCAACAGCCTGGTCATCGCGGGCATCGGAAACAATCCAATGAACCTGGGGCTCCCCCTGCACAAGAAGGATTTCGCTCCGCGTGTGGGCATTGCCTACCGCCTGACCGACGAGACCGTGATCCGCTCGGGGTTCGGCATCAGTTACAGCCCGTACCCGGACAACAGTTATGCCTACAATTTCCCGGTGAAGCAGAACAACGCTTACGAGCCGAATAACACGTACGGTCCGGCGATTCTGCCGAACGGCAACACCGCCAAGCTGGCGGCCGGTTTCCCCGCGCCGACGCCCGCGGACGTTCCGTCCAACGGAATCATTCCGAACGCCGACCTCAACCAGGTGTACGACGTCGTCAACGGCAACTTCCGCGAGCCGTATGTCGAATCCTGGAGCCTGGCGGTCCAACGGCGGCTGCCGCACAACTTGACCCTGGACGTGTCGTATGTCGGCAATCACGGGGTGGCCCAGCCGGCCAATTACAACATGAACGCCGCCACCACCCTGGGGGCGGACGTCAACGGGCAGCCCCTCTACCAGAAGTTCGGGCGCAAAGCCGGCACCAACCTGCGCTACGTCGGTTTCAGCTCGAACTACAACGCGCTGCAGGTGAAGTTCGACAAGCGGTACTCTTCCGGCCTGGCGATCACCACCGCCTTTACCTATGGCAAGGCGATGGGCTACCAGAGCGAAGACAGCGGCCTCTCCTACTACGTCGGCGATCTCAGCCGGAACTGGCAGATCCTGAATTTCAGCCGGAAGTTCAACTTCGTGCAGAGCTACGTGTACCAGTTGCCGTTCGGCAAGGGACGCAAACTCCTGCAATCGGGCCTCGCGTCCAAGCTGGCGGGCGGGTGGCAGGTCAACGGCGTCCTGACCATTGCCAGCGGGACGCCCCTGACGTTCGGCGGAACCAGCGCGATTCTGCACGCTCCGGGCAACAGCAACACGTTGAACTACTTCGGTCCGGGTGGCATCCAGATCCTGAATGGTACCGGCCGCGACGCCCCCTGGTTCAGCCCGACCGTTTGCAACTTCGGTTCGGCCAACCCCGTCACCACGCAGTGCTTCGCCCAGCCGGGCGCCGAGATCCCCAACGGCCAGCCGGTTCCTCCGGAGTTCGGCAACCTGGGGCGCAGCGTGATCTACGGTCCAGGCTACTGGAACCTGGATGCTTCGATCTTCCGCAGTTTCCGCTTCTCCGAACGGGCGAGCCTGGAGCTGCGGGGAGAGGGCTTCAGCGTCATCAATACGCCGCAGTGGAACAATCCGGATACCGGAATCGGCAACAAGACGTTCGGCTACATCACCGGCGCGGGCGGCAACCGCTCGATGCAGTTGGGCGCCAAGCTGATCTTTTGATGTCTTCGAGGGGCAGGCACACGCGCCTGCCCCCGCCGCACCGGCGTGCGTTTCCGTACTTGGCAACGCCCGTGCAGTGTCAGGGCACTGTCGATGTGGCAGAAGCTGAGAAAGTTGGGGTCGATGATCCGGGAGGGGCTCTGGTTTCTCCCCGCGGTCATCCTGGCGGCAAGCGTCCTGTTGGCCTACGGCGCCCTGAACCTGGATTTGAAGTACGACTCGTTGATCACGGAACGCTTTCCGCGCCTGTTCGCGGTGAGCGAATCCGGCGCGTACAGTATCCTTTCGGCCATCGCCTCGTCCATGGTCACGGTAGCCGGCGTCACGTTTTCGATTACCGTGGTAGCCCTCTCACTTGCCGCAAATCAGTACAGCCCGCGCACGCTACGGAACTACATGCGCGACCGCTGGAGCCAGCTCACGCTGGGTGTATTCGCCGGGTCATTCGCTTATGCCCTTGTCGTGTTGAGAATGATCCGCGGGGAGCCGGACTCCTTTGTTCCTTCCATTGCCGTCCTGGGCGGCATCCTGCTGGCCATCGTAAGTGTCGGCCTGTTCATCTACTTCGTCCATCACATCGCGGTTTCGCTGACCGCTTCGCATTTCGTGTCCACGATCGCGGACGAGACCAGAGCCGCACTCGATAAGTTGTATCGCGGCAGGGATGCGCGCGCCGGCCGCGGGGATGAGGACGTCGCGGCCGGCGAAGGCGAGTGGCACGATGTGCCGGCGCTCGAAACGGGATACCTGCAAACCCTCGACCGCGATGCTCTCCTGCGATTCGCCGCCCGGCATGACCTGGTACTGGCCGTTGCCTGCGAAGTAGGGACGTTCATCGTGAGGTCGGAACCCATACTGCGATGCCGCGGCGCGAGGCCACCCGGCGATCCCGGCATCGCCGAACTGAACCGGATGTTCGTCCTGATGGGCTTTCGGACGATTCATCAGGATCCCGAATACGGCGTCCGGCAGATCGTGGACGTCGCCCTCAAGGCGCTCTCCCCCGGCATCAACGACACGGCCACCGCCATGACGTGCGTCGATTACCTCGGCGCCGTGCTGCTGCCATTCTGCGACTGTCAAGATCCCGGAAACCGGCACTACCTGGATGGCGCGCTGCGCGTCATCACCTGCGAGATCACTTTCTCCGGCCTGCTCGAACAGGCCATCGACCCTATTGTTTCGAACTCCCCGGGCAATGCCGAAATCCTGGAGCGCATCTTGAGCGTACTCGACCGGATCCACTACCGCGTCACTCGCGAGGACCGCATCGCCACCCTCCGGGAGATGGTTTACCGCATCCGGGAGGCCGCCTTGAGCGAAATCCGCCTGCAACACGACCGCGCCCGCATCGGCGATCGCACCCTTCGCCTGCTGCGGGGCTGGGAGGGGGCCGGTTCGCACGTCCAGTCCGGGGAGGGCGGCGGCCAACCGGCCTGAAAGGATTCCTCCCGCGCAGGCCGGCAGGTTGTGCCGCGATTTTACCAGTGCGCCGCTAAGGCTACGCGGAAGCCGCCTGCATCGCCGGCACGTCCACCCACGCCCGCGACTGGCTGCTCTTCAATTCGGCCTCGAGGATCGTGAGCTGCCGCAGCCCGTCGGCGAACTGCGGGTATTCCGCCGGCGACCCGGGCTCTTCGATCGACCGGTAGAACCGCCGGAACACCTGCTTGAACGTGTCGTCGTAGCCTTCGCTGTGGCCGCCCGGCAGGTCCGCGTAGGAGCGCGCTTCCGGCTTCATCAGCGACGGATCCTTGATCGAGGATCTGGTTGTTCGTGTTGCGGTTCCCGATCCACAGCTCGTCGGGCCGTTCCTGGTCCCAGGCCACGCTGCACTTGCTGCCGTAGATCTCGATGCTCAGCCGGTTCTTCCGGCCCGCCGATACCTGGCTTGCGGTGAAGGCCCCGCGCGTGCGGTCGCCCATGCGGAAAATCACGCCGCCGAAATCCTCCGTGTCGATCGGCACTTCCACGTAGTCTTCCGGCCTCAGCGTCTTTCCGGCGAACGTCTCGATCGGACCCTTGGGCCGCTTGCGCGTCTTGTGGAAGGTCTGCAGGTCGGCGCACAGGGAAGTGATGCGCTGGCCGGTCACGTGCTCGGCCATGTCGCACCAGTGCGAGCCGATATCCGCCATGCAGCGCGACGGTCCATTGGATTTGCGAATCGATGCGCCAGTTCCAGTCGGTGTCGTAGAGCAGCCAGTCCTGCGAATAGGTGCCCTGCAACACCAGGATCTCGCCGAGGTCGCCCGCTTCCCGCATGCGGCGCATCTGCTGCACCATCGGGTAGTAGCGGAGGTTGTGGGAGGTGCAGTTGCGAAGCTTGGTCTCTTTGGCCAGCGCCACCAGCTTGCGCGCCTCCTCCACCGAGATCGCCAGCGGCTTCTCGCAGATCACGTGCTTGCCGGCTTTCAGGGCGTCCTGCGCGATCGGGAAGTGCAGCGCGTTGGGCGTGCAGACGTGGACGGCGTCCACGGCCGGATCATCCAGAATCTTGTGGTAATCCGCTTCCGTCTTCTCAGCCTGAAATTCATCGGCCAGTTTCCTGGCCTTCTCGATCTCGGGCTCTCCGATCGCGTAGAGGTTCACGTAGCCCACGCGGCGAATTCCTTCCAGGTGGACGCGCCCCACAAAACCGGTGCCGAAAACTGCAGTATTCAGTCGATGCATGATTGTCCTCTCGAATGAGTCCGAACCTTCCGAAGACAATAATCTATCGCAAAAAGCTGTTAGATTGGTATCAACAGCGACATGGTGGTCCGGATTCGCTTCAGAAAAGGGCCGAGACTCGTCAGGAAGCGTGGCAAGAATCGCAAATTCGCGCTGGCGGCTGCCGCGTTGTTGACGCCCGCCGCGGTGATGGCAGCAGTGCTTGCCATGTGGCGAATTGCGGCCGACATGAATTGGACCAGCCGCTTTGCCATCTCCACTGGTTTCTTTTCCCACTGGCAGGTCTGGCTGGCCGCGGCCGTCCTGCTGCAGTTGTGTTCCCGCATTCTGAACCACTACGGAAAGGGCGGCGATCCGGCCGTTTCTTGAGCGTTCCGCGGTGACTCTTTTGTTATCCTGGACGTAGAGCACCCGCCATGGCCCAGCGTCGGTACACCTTTCGAAACTCGTTCATTCACGACTATTTCCCACCGGGGTTGAAGTGGCTGCTGATTATCAATACCGCAGTCTTCGTGCTGTACTACCTCGGCGGCCGGACCATCGCCCGCCACATGACCGTGCTCTTCGCGCTTTACGGGGAAGGCGCGCTGCACAACCTGTTCGTTTGGCAGTTGTTCAGTTACATGTTCCTGCACGGCGGCATCTGGCACTTGCTATTCAACATGCTCACCCTGTGGTTTTTCGGAACCCAACTGGAGCGGGACTGGGGAACGCGTCAATTCCTCAAGTATTACTTTTACTGTGGAATCGCCGCCGGTGTCTGCGTGCTCGCCGTCAACATTCTCCTGGGCGATTGGTTCACCCCAACGATCGGCGCCTCGGGCGCTATTTTCGGCATCCTGGTGGCGTTCGGCGTCCTGTACCCCGACCAGACGGTGTTGATGAGCTTCCTGTTCCCGATCAAGGCCAAGTACCTGGTGATCATTTACGCCGCCATCGAACTGCTGATGACGTTCGGACCCAACAACGGCGTGAGCACCATTGCCCACCTGGGCGGAATGGCGTTCGGGTACGTTTACCTCAAAGGCAGGCTCCCCAAGGTCCGCATGCCCGATCTCGGCGGGGCATACCGGCAATGGAAGCTGGCGCGCGCCAAGAAGAAGTTCCAGGTTTACATGCGTAAGCACGGCAACGGCCCCTGGGTGAACTGAAGGACGGCCGCAACGGCCGGTCCGCGTTGTGCGTCTTTTGGTATAGTTACGACTGAAGTACGCCTATGCGATCTTGGAAACCGTATGTTTTGTGCGGAACCGCACTCCTCGCGGCGGCCGGCCTGGTGATTGCCCAGGAGCAGGGGCCGATTACGGATCCCAGCCGGACCGTAGCACGCCCCCGCAAACCGGATGCCGGGGCCGGTAACAGCACTGAAAGCACCTTGCCCAAGATTCCTTCGCAGTACAAGAAGGACAAGATCGACGCCGGCAACCTGGCGAACTTCAAGACCGACGTCGATGTCGTGACTGTCGATGTCTCCGTGCTCGACAACAAGGGGCACTTCATCCCGGGCATTCCTCCTGGAAACTTCCGTATCCTCGAGGACAACGTCCCGCAGAAGCTCGCCAGCGTCAATATGGGCGAAGCGCCGCTGACGGTGTCGCTGGTGATCGAGTTCAGTAACCTCTTCCAGCAGTACTGGAGCTACACCTGGTATCAGACCCTGCAGGCGGCGTTCGGATTCATCTCGACGTTGAAGCCCGAAGACTACCTGGCCATCGTGGCGTACGACATCAAGCCGGAGATTCTCTCCGACTTCAGCACCGACCGGTCGAAGGCCCAGGAGGCCATGCAGCGTCTCAACATTCCGGCGTTTTCCGAATCGAATCTCTTCGATGCGGTCACGGACACGGCTGACCGCATGTCGGGCATCGAAGGACGCAAAGCCATCGTACTACTTGCGTCGGGCATCGACACCTTCAGCAAGATCACGTACGATCAATGCCGTAAATCCCTTCAGGAATCCGGGGTTCCTATCTACGCCATCGGGCTCATGCAGACGATTCGCGAACTATACGATTCCTACGGCATGATGGGCTCCATACAGCGAATGGACTTCCTGCAGGCCGATAACGAAATGCGGACCTTCGCCAAAGAGACGGGAGGCCAGGCTTTCTTCCCGCGCTTCGAAGGCGAAATGCCCGCGATTTTTCAGGCGATTCAGCAGGCACTGCGAAATCAGTACGTCCTCACGTACTCGCCCACCAACACCAAGCACGACGGTACCTTCCGCAAGATCAAAGTCGAGTTGGTGAACCCTGCGACCAACGAGCCGCTGCCGATCAAGGACCAGAAGGGCAAGCCAGTGAAATACCAGATCATCGCCAAAGCCGGCTACAAAGCCCCGCGTGCTGTTGAGTAACCGGGTCGGATTTCTCCGGCTCTGACGGCGATTTCGTGTTCCAATTGTCAAGAACTAGATCTGGCGTTTTTCCAAAGCGATGCAAATCGGTTGACAGCTTGGCTACAGCTCTGTTACGCTCGCATCCGTCTTAATGAAAAGTTCCGCGCCGATTACCCCTGACATTCTGCTGGTCGACGAAAGCCGCGATGGCTTATTGGTGCGCCGGGCCCTCCTCGAAGAACTCGGTTTCCGCGTCCAGGTTGCTTCCGATAGCGAAGAAGGCCTGAAACTCTATAAGGCTTCCAACTTCGATGTGGTCGTTACGGACCATTGCCTTCCCGGTCTCAACGGCATCGATCTGATCGCACGGATTCGCAAGGTAAACCCCAATGCTCGCGTGGTTCTGGTGTGCGGCCTGATCGAACCCCTCGGCCTGACAGAGGAGAACACCGGGGCCGACGCGGTGATTGCGAAGAACGTCAAAGAACCCGTGCAGCTCGGGCGGTCCGTGAAGCGCCTGATCACGCGAGGTCCCGCGCGCAAACCACCATCCACGCAGGAGCGTGCGACGGTCCGTGCGCGCGCAACCGGCACCTGATCTGTCACACTGAAATTGTGTCCCGGTTGTTTTCCCGTATTCTGATCGCCGGCCTGTGCGCAGTGGCGCCGGCCGCGCCCGCGGCTCGCAAGCCGGAGCAGAAGCCCACCACCATCAAGGCTTCTCCCGTGGTTCGCCGGTGGATGAAGGGCATGACGTTGCGCGACGAGGTTGCGCAGCTCGTGTTCATTCCCTTCCATGGCGAATCTCCGAACACCCGCTCGCGGGAATACCGCAAGTTCATCCGCCTGATCCGCGATGCCAGGGTGGGCGGGCTGCTGCTGAACAACGTCTCGAACGGGCACACCATCCAGAGGGCCGAGCCGTACAAGGTGGCGGCGTTTCTGAACCGCCTGCAGCGCATGGCGAGGGTCCCCCTGCTGGTCGGCGGCGATTTCGAGCGCGGGGCTTCGATGCGTCTCGAAGGCACGACGGTCTTTCCCCATGCCATGGCGTTCGGCGCCGCCAACGACCTGGCGCTTACGCGCTACGAGGGCGAAGACACGGCGCGCGAGGCGCGCGCGGTCGGCGTGCAGTGGGTGTATTACCCGGTGGCCGACGTCAATAACAACCCGGACAACCCCATCATCAACATTCGCTCGTTCGGCGAGAATCCGGAAGCCGTGGCCCGGCAGGTGACGGCCTTCATCGAGGGCGCGCACGCCGATCGCAGGAACTTTGTCCTCACGACCGCCAAGCATTTTCCGGGGCACGGCGACACCTCGGTGGACAGCCACGTCAACCTGCCTTCGATTCCCGCCGATCTCGAGCGCATGAACCACGTGGAACTGGTTCCCTTCAAGGCGGCCATCGCGGCCGGAGTGGATGCCATCATGACCGCCCACATCGCCGTCCCCGCGCTGGCGCCGCCCGATTTGCCGGCTACGCTTTCGCCCGAGATCCTCACCGGCCTTCTGCGGCGCGACCTCGGCTTTCACGGGCTGGTGGTTACCGATGCGCTCGACATGGGCGGCATCGCCAAGGGATTCAGCACGGGCGAAGCCTGCGTCCGGGCGCTCGAAGCCGGCGCCGACACCCTGCTGATGCCCACCGATCCCGATGCCGCCATCAAAGCCGTCGTGGCGGCGGTGGAGAGAGGCCGGCTGACGCGGGCCCGCATTCGCGAGAGCGTGGTCAAGATTCTCTCCGCCAAGGAGAAGGTCGGGCTGAACCGGCGGCGGTATGTGAATCTCGAAGCCATGAGCGACGTCCTCGATTCGCCCGAGGCCAACGCAAAAGCACAGGAAGTGGCCGATCGCGCCGTGACCCTGGTTCGCAACACCGGCAACCTGCTTCCCCTGGCGGCGCCCCAAAACACCTGCTATGTGGTGATGCCTGAGAGCCGTTATTCGAGCGAGGGACAGGTCTTCACCCAGGAACTGCGGAAGCGGGCTCCGCGCGCGCCGCTGGTGACGCTCGATCCCGGAATGCCGCGGCAGCAGGTGGACGACCTGCTCGGAACGCTCTCCGGGTGCCCCAATTATGCGGTCGCGGCGTTTGCTTCCGTGAACGCCTACCGCGGAACCGTGGGCCTGGCGGGGGAGCTGCCGCACGCGCTCGATACCATCAGCGCCGCGGGAAAGCCGGTGGCCCTGGTGGCTCTCGGAAATCCGTACCTGCTGCGTAATTTTCCAAACGTGACTTCCTACCTCGCCACCTTCAGCCCCGTGCCGCCTTCGGAAACCGCCGCCTTGAAGGCGCTCTGGGGAGAGATCGATATCTCGGGACACCTGCCCGTCACCATACCGGGCCAGGCTGCTTATGGAGAAGGAATCGCTCTGCAAGCCACCCGGCCGCATGCGCCGAGCGCGTCGCAGTAATCGCGGGTTATACTGAGGGGTCCTGGTATGTTCAGCCTTCCCCCTCAGAAGGTCGAGATGGCCCTGCTGGTGTTGCTCCTGGCCGCGGCGGTCTACGACGTCCGGTACCGCAGGATCCCCAATTGGCTCACCGTGGGCGGTGTCATCGTGGCGGTGGTGATGAACGCGGTGATCGGTCCGCCCCTGGCAGGTCTGGGCTTCACGCTCCAGGGTCTGGCCGTGGCATTCACCGTTTACATGGTGCTCTATGTTTTGCGCGCCATGGGCGCGGGGGATGTGAAGCTGATGGCGGCGGTAGGAGCCATGGTCGGCTGGCAGCGCTGGCTCGGGATCTTCTTCGTGAGCGCGATCATCGGCGGGGTGATGGCCATGATTTTGATCCTGGCGCGCAAGCGGGTGAAATCCACGTTCTGGAACATGAGCTTCATCCTCACCGAGTTGAAAAGCGGCCGGCCCGCGTATCTCGGCAACGAAGCGCTGGATGTGCGCAGCCCTAAGGCCCTGGGACTGCCCCACGGCGCGGTCATCGCGGTCAGTACCGTGTTCTACCTGGCGATCGCGGTGCGGCTCTCGCGGTAGAGACTCATGCAAGCGGCATATTCGAAGGCGATCGCGGGGAAGGCATGAAGGTACCGGTTTACTGCGCGAGGTAGCGGTGGGCATACTCGATCGCTTCAAGCTCGATGGAAAGACAGCCCTGGTGACGGGAGCGCGGCGCGGTCTCGGCAAAGCCATGGCGCTGGCCCTCGCCGAAGCCGGCGCCGATATCGTCGCCACCAGCGCATCGCTCGAAAAGGATGGCGGTGCGATCGGCAGCGAGGTCCGCGCGCTCGGCCGGCAGTTCCACGGGTACGCCTTCGACCTGTCGGACCGGAAGGCGGCCTACCGGCTGGTGGCGCACGTGACTGCCGAATGTCCGCCCATCGATATCCTGCTCAACAACGCCGGCACCGTTCTGCGCAAGCCGGCCGCCGAGCACCCGGACGAGTACTGGGACCGCATCATCGAAGTCAATCTCAATGCCCAGTTCGTCCTGGCCCGCGAATTCGGCCGCGGCATGCTGGAGCGCGGCTCGGGCAAGATTATCTTCACCGCCTCGCTGCTCAGTTTCCAGGGCGGCATCACCGTCCCCGGCTACGCCGCGGCGAAAGGCGGAGTGGCGCAGTTGACCAAGGCGCTGGCCAACGAGTGGGCCGCTCGCAACGTGCAGGTCAACGCCATCGCCCCCGGCTATATTGCGACCGACAATACCATCGCGCTGCGCAACGACCCCGAACGCAACACGGCCATCCTGGCGCGCATTCCCGCGGGACGCTGGGGCGACCCGGCGGATTTCGCCGGCGCGGTGGTTTACCTGGCATCGCCGGCATCCGACTACGTGAACGGCACCATCCTGACCGTTGACGGCGGCTGGATGGGACGTTAAAGTCGGATCAAGCTGCAACCGGACCGGCGGCTGCGGCGTTTTGGTCCATATGAGGCCGTGGCTTCTCTTCCTGCCCGCTTTGTGTCTGGCCCAGACGCCCTTTCGCGTCGACGTTCAGCTTGTCAACGTCGGGTTCTCGGTGCGCGACGCGCAAGGCCACCTCGTCTCCGGTCTCGGCCGGGACGATTTCGAAGTGTTCGAAGACGGCGTCCGGCAGAAGATTGCTTTCTTCGCCCGCAGCAGCGACGTTCCCCTCAACCTCGGCCTGATTGTCGATATCAGCGGCAGCCAGGGTTCTTTCGTCAAGCCGCACCAGCGCGACTTGAAGGCGTTCCTGGATACCGTGTTGAGTACGCGCGACCGCGCCTTCCTGTTGTGCTTCGCCAACCACCCGCGCCTGGTCGCCGAGTACACATCTTCGCCCGGCGTGTTGGTGGAGGCGTTCCTCGGGTACGCGAGGGTACGTGATACCGCCGCTTATCCGGAACTCGGACCTTTCGAGATCCGCACGGCCGGAACCGCGTATTACGATGCCATCTATCACTCGGTGAACCAGATGTTTCAAAAGGTCGACGGCGGCCGGAAAGCGCTGATCATCTTCAGCGACGGCGAGGACAATTCGAGCGCGCACAACGAAATGGACACCATTGAGCTGGCCCAGGCGAATGACGTGCTGCTGTTCTGCGTGCGCTACACCGATGTTCGCAACGGCCGCTGGAACTCGCGCAACAAGTACGGCCGCAGCGTGATGGAACGGATGGCGCGCGACACGGGCGGCGCCGATTTCGACGCCCGGGAGAAAGGACTGGCGGAAAACTTTCGCGAGATCGGCGAGCAGCTCCGCAATTCTTACGAACTGGCCTACCAATCGACCGATCCGGAGCGGGACGGCACCTTCCGCAAGATCGTGATCCGGACCAAGCGCCCCGGGCTGATCGTGCGCGCCAAGGCCGGCTACTATGCGCGACCCTGATGTGGGGCAGGTCTCCTACACCACTTGCAGAATCAGGCACTTCAGATACAGCGTCTCCGGAACCGTCAACAGGATCGGGTGATCCTGAGCCTGCGTCCGCCGTTCCAGAACCCTCAGCGGGCGGTTCGCGTCCAGGCTCGCCTCCGCCACCAGTTCCAGCAGCATCGCCTCGCTGATATGGTGCGAGCACGAGCAGGCCACCAGGATGCCGCCGGGCCCCAGCAGCCGCAGCGCCTTCAGGTTGATCTCCTTGTATCCACGCACCGCGCCGTCGATCGATCCCCGCGACTTGGCGAAGGCAGGCGGGTCGAGCACCACCAGCGAGAACTGCCGCCGCGCCGACGCGTAGCCCGCCAGCAGATCGAACACGTCGGCCTCGCGGAACTCGACGTTGCCGATTCCGTTCGCCTCCGCATTGGCGCGCGCCGTGGCGAGCGCCGCCGCGGAACTGTCCACCGCCTCCACCGACTCGCATTTCTCCGCCAGGTGCAGGGCAAACCCGCCCGTCGAAGTGAAGCAATCGAGCGCCTTCCCTCCGGCTGCGTAGCGTGCCGCCGCGCGGTAGTTCTCCCTCTGGTCGAGGTAGATGCCGGTCTTTTGTCCGTGCAACAGGTCGGCCTGCAGGCGCAAGCCGTTCATCCGGACAGCCACGTTCTCCGGAACCTCGCCCGAGACCACGGCCGTCTCCAGCGGCAGTTGTTCCTTGGCACGCACCGCCGCGTCGTTGCGGGCCACGATCCCCTTCGGCCGGAAGATCTCCTCCAGGCAGGACACGATTTCGTTCCTGGCCGCATCCATCCCCTGGTCGAGCGTCTGAATCACCAGGTATTCGCCGTAGCGGTCCACGATCAACGCCGGCAGAAGGTCGGCCTCGCCGTGCACCACCCGGTAGGAGTCCGAGTGGCGGACCACCCGGCAGCGGTGCGCCTCGGCGGCCTGGATGCGCCGCAAATAGAAATCGCGGCCGATCTCTTCGACCTGCCGCGACAACATACGCAATGCGATTTGAGAAGCCGAACTGTAGTGCGCGGTGCCGAGAGGCCGCCCGCGCTCGTCAGCAATTTTGACCGCCGCGCCCGGCTGGGCGCCGTCGCGGTCCGTGATGTCGCTCGAGAAAATCCACGGGTGACCGGAGGCGACCCGTCCCGCCGCCTTCCGGTTCACGCGGATTTCGTTCATCGCATGGCCTGCAGGCGGGCGATCCGGTCCTCGGTCTTGGGGTGAGTCGAGAACAGCCGCAACAGGCTGTCACCCGTGAACGGCTTGATGATGAACATGTGGGCCGTGGCCGGCGAAGCGTCCATCGGGATACGCTTCGACCACCCGTCGAGTTTCTCCAGGCCATTGATCAGCGGGTAGGGCGACCCGACATACTTGGCCGAAGCCGCGTCCGCGTCGTACTCGCGCGACCGCGAGATCGCCATCTGGATCATCATCGCCGCAATCGGCGCCAGGATCATCATCGCGATCGCGCCGATCATGCCTCCGCCGCGGTTGTCATCATCGCGGCTGCCGCCGAACCAGAAGGCCATCCGCGCCAGGAAGGTGATGGCCGCCGCGATGGTCGCCGCCACCGAGCTGATCAGAATGTCCCGGTGCAGCACGTGACCCAGTTCGTGGGCCACCACGCCTTCGATCTCGTTGTCGTTCATCAGTTGCAGGATGCCGCTGGTAAACGCCACCGAAGCATGTTTCGGATTGCGGCCGGTGGCGAAAGCGTTGGGCGACGGTTCGGGGATCAGGTACAGTTTCGGCATCGGCAGGTTCATGCGGTGTGCCAGGCCCTGCACGATGGGGGCGACCCTCCGGTAGGCTTCCGGGTTATCCGTCTCGGTGAGGGGCTGCGCGCGGTACATCGAGAGCGCGATCTTGTCCGAGAAGAAATAGCTGCCGAAGTTCATGAGCACCGCGAAGCCCAGGCCCATATACAGGCCTTGCCGTCCGCCCAGGGCCTCCCCTCCGACGAGGAGCAGGCCGCTGAGCAACCCGAGAAGCAGCACGGTTTTGAGAGTGTTGAAAGTCATGAGGGAACCTCCGTTCCGGCGGCCCGCTATGCCGCCACGGGCACGAGGCGGGTGAACCGCAGTTCACCCCCCTCGCTCGCGACGTCCACCAGGATGGTGTCGCCGTCGCTAAACTCGCCGTTGATCAGCTTGAGAGCCAGCGGGTCCTGAACCAGCCGTTGAATGGCCCGTTTCATCGGCCGCGCGCCGTATTGCGGATCGTACCCCTCCGAGATGAGCGCGTCCCGCGCGGCGGGAGTGACTTCGAGCTTCACTTTGCGGTCCTTCAGAAGTTTGCTCACGTTATCCAGTTGAATGCTCACGATCTGGGTCAGGTGCTCGCGCGTCAACGCGTTAAATACAATGATATCGTCAACGCGGTTCAGGAATTCGGGGCGGAAGCTTTGCCGCAGCGTCTCGAGCAGGCGCTTGCGGGTGTCTTCCCCTTTCTTGTCCTTGCCGTGCACCGAAAATCCGATCGTGTTCTTCTCGACCATTCCGGTGCCGATATTGGATGTCATCACGATCACCGTGTTCCTGAAACTCACGGTGCGGCCCTGGCCGTCCGTCAGCCTGCCGTCATCCAGAATCTGGAGCAGCATATTAAAGACGTCCGGATGTGCCTTTTCGATTTCATCGAAAAGCACCACCGAGTACGGCCGGCGGCGAATCTGCTCCGTCAGTTGGCCGCCCTCTTCGAACCCCACATATCCCGGGGGCGATCCGATCATGCGGGCTACCGCGTGCTTTTCCATGTACTCGGACATGTCCACGCGGACCATCGCCTTATCGTCGTCGAAGAGATAGTGTGCCAGGGCGCGCACGAGCTCGGTCTTGCCGACGCCCGTCGGGCCCAGGAAAATGAAGCTGCCGATCGGCCGGTTGGGGTCGCTCAAGCCGGCGCGGTTGCGCAGGATGGCGTTCGACACCAGCCGCACGGCCTCGTCCTGGCCCACCACGCGGTCTTTCAACCGCTCGGGCATGTGGACCAGTTTCTGGATCTCGCCTTCCATCATGCGGGTCACCGGGATGCCGGTCCACTTGGCCACGATGCGGGCGATATCGTCTTCGCCGATCTCCTCTTTGAGGAGCGCGGTCTCCTTGACGGCTTCCAGTTCCTGCTCGGCGGACGCAATGTCCTTCTCGATCTGCGAGAGCCGGCCGTAGCGGAGCTGGGCGGCGGTCTCCCAATCGCCGGCGCGCGTGGCCTTCTCTTCTTCCTGGCGCAGGCTGTCCTGCTCCTCTTTCAACTTCTTCACGCGCGTGATGGCGTTCTTCTCGCGGTTCCAGCGTTCCTTGAGGCCGGCGGCCTCGCCGCGCAGGCGCTCCAGTTCGTTCTCGATGACGCGGAGCCGTTCGTGGGATCCCGTGTCCAGCTCCTTGCTCAACGCCTGGCGTTCGATCTCCAGGTGCGAGATGCGCCGGTCCAGGTCGTCGATCTCGATCGGCATGGAGCCGATCTGCAGGCGCAGCGCCGAGCCGGCTTCGTCGATGAGGTCGATCGCCTTATCCGGCAGGAAGCGGTCCGCGATGTAGCGGTGCGAGAGCACGGCGGCGGCGATGATCGCCGAATCCTTGATGCGCACGCCGTGGTGGATTTCGAACTTCTCCTTGAGGCCGCGCAGAATCGCGACCGTGTCATCCACCGACGGCTCCCCGACCATCACGGTCTGGAAGCGCCGGGCCAGCGCGGCGTCCTTCTCGACGTGCTTCTTGTATTCGTTCAGGGTGGTGGCGCCGATGCAGCGCAGCTCGCCGCGGGCCAGGGCCGGCTTCAGCAGGTTGGCGGCGTCGATGGCGCCTTCCGCCCCGCCGGCGCCCACCAGCGTGTGCAGTTCGTCGATGAAGCAGAGAATCTCGCCATTCGAGTCGATGATCTCTTTGACCACCGCCTTGAGGCGGTCTTCGAACTCGCCGCGGAACTTGGTTCCGGCGATCATCGAGCCCAGGTCGATCGAGACCAGGCGCTTGTTCTTCAACTGGTCGGGTACGTCGCCGCGCACGATCCGTTGGGCCAAGCCTTCCACGATGGCTGTCTTGCCGACGCCCGGCTCGCCGATGAGCACGGGATTGTTCTTCGTGCGCCGGCTGAGCACCTGCATCACGCGCCGGATCTCGTCTTCGCGCCCGATCACCGGGTCGAGCTTCCCTTCGCGCGCGGATTCCGTCAGGTCGTGCGCGTAGCGCTCGAGAGCCTGGTACTTGGTTTCCGGATTCTGGTCCGTGACCCGCTGGCTGCCGCGAATGCCGACCAGCGCCTTGAGAATGGCGTCGTGCCCGGCGCCGGCATGCTCCAGGAGCCGCCCGGCGGGATCGTTTCGCTGTTCGGCCAGCGAAAGCAGCAGGTGTTCGGTGGATACGAATTCGTCTTTGAACCTGGCGGCCTCGTCGAACGCCTTTTCGAGAACCTGGTTCAACGGTTGCGAGAGGTACATTCCCGGCGCCGCGCCGGAGGTCTTGGGCAGGTTCGCCAGCTGATGCTGGGCCTCGGCGACCACGGTATCCGGGTGCGCTCCGCACTTCTCCAGGATGGGGCGGACGATGCCTTCCTGTTCTTCGGCCAGGGCAATCAAAAGGTGCAGCGGGAACATCACCTGGCTTTCGTTCTTCTCCGCAACCGCCTGGGTAAGCTGCAGCGCCTCTTGGGCCTTTTGGGTTAGTTTGTCTAGGCGGAACATTCTATCCTTTTAGAAACTTCAGGCCGGGCAAAGGCCCGGCCCTCCTCAAGTCATGCCGGCACCATACCGGCCTCTGTTAGATTAGATGCGTCAAGCCTTCACTTCGACTTTGATCTGCCGGGGCTTGGCGGCTTCCTTCTTGGGCAGCGTCACGGTCAGCACGCCGTTCTTGTACTCCGCGCCGATCTTCTCGGTGTCGAACGCATTCGGGACCGAAAAGCTGCGGACGAAATTGCCGTAAGCGCGCTCGATCCGGTGAAACCCTTTTTCGCCGTCGTGTTTGTTGAACTTGCGTTCGCCGGCGATGGTCAGGGTCTGGTTTTCCACGCGGACGTCGATCGCATTCTGGTCGACATCCGGGAGGTCGGCCTTGAGAACCAGGTCGTTCTCGGTTTCATAGATGTCCACTGCCGGCGCCCACGGACGGTTGGTCTGGGGTTCGCTGAGCATTCGGGAAAATGCATCTTCGAAGGCGCGCAGATTGGCCAGGGGATCGAAATGGCTGAGAGACATAGTGTTGTTCAAACTCCTCATGTTTTCAAGATCTGAGAGGCCCTCTGAAGACCTCATCTGTAGCAATCATAAAATATGAGCATTATCTTGTCAAGTAAAGGTGAGCGGCATTCTGTAAAAGCAGCGGCCCGCCAAAACCGGTAGAGTAGACCCATGAAGCTCGCCTTGGCTTTGTTCCTCACCACCCTCGCCGCCTTTCCCCAGTCCGACCCCGGCGCCCTCGCCGCGCGGCGGTGGCGAACCGCTCACGAGGAAGCGATCCTTCATGAATTCATGGACTTACTGGCAATCCCGAACCTCGCCCGGGACCCTGACGGAATCCGCAAAAACGCCGCCGCCGTCCAGGCCATCCTGGAGAAGCGAGGCGTCCAGACCCGCCTGCTGGAAGTCCCCGGAGCTCCGCCGGTCGTATATGGTGAGATCCCCACGCCGGGCGCCACCCGGACCATCATCTTCTATGCCCACTATGACGGCCAGCCGCTCGATCCCAAGGAGTGGGCCACTCCACCCTGGCAGCCGGTGATCCACGACGGACGCATCTGGGCGCGCTCCGCTTCCGACGACAAGGCCCCGATCATCGCCCTCGCGACTTCACTCGATGCTTTAACATCCGCTCATATCCCATTGAAATCCAATATCAAATTCGTATTCGAGGGTGAGGAGGAGGCCGGTTCGCCGCATCTCGCCGAGATCCTTCGCCGCAACCAGGACTTGCTGAAATCCGACGTCTGGCTGATCTGCGACGGCCCCGTGCACCAGAGCCGCCGGCAGCAGATTGTCTTCGGCGCCCGGGGTATCGTGGAGCTGGGAATCACGGTCTACGGACCGAGCCACGAACTGCACAGCGGTCACTACGGAAACTGGGCGCCCAACCCGGCCATGATGCTGGCCCGCCTGCTCGCCTCGATGAAAGACGACGACGGTCGCGTGACCATCGACCACTTTTATGACGGCATCGAGCCCCTGACCGAAACCGAAAAGCGCGCCATCGCCGAAGCGCCCGACGTGGATCGCGACCTGATGCGCGAATTCGCCCTGGGCCGGACGGAAGGGGGAGGGAAGTCGCTCGTCGAGTTGCTCAACTACCCGTCGCTCAATATCCGCGGGATGAGCAGCGCGCGCACCGGAGCCGGGGCGAGCAACGTCATCCCCGCCACCGCTACCGCCTCGATCGACTGCCGCCTGGTAAAAGGAATCACGACCGAAATGGCCGCGCAGCGCGTGATCGACCACATACGCAAGCAAGGCTACTTCGTCGTCTCGAGCGATCCGGACCGCGACACGCGCATGTCGCATCCCCGCGTCGCCAAGGTCACAGTGGACCCGGGCGGTTACAACGCCTCGCGCACCTCCATGGACCTGCCCATCTCGCAGTTGGTGCTGAAAACGGCCGAGGCGGCGCGCGGCCCCGTGGTGAAGCTTCCGACGATGGGCGGCAGCGTCCCGCTCTTCATGATCGAGCAGATCCTGCAC
Organism: Bryobacterales bacterium; assembly: GCA_963778675.1. Taxonomy (GTDB): domain Bacteria; phylum Acidobacteriota; class Terriglobia; order Bryobacterales; family Bryobacteraceae; genus CAWCDJ01. Next base: position 174,129 of record CAVZVI010000007.1, on the reverse strand, counting down.
GCCCCGACGATCACCGTGCCGATCGCCAACCACGACAACAACCAGCACAGCTTCAACGAGAACCTGCGGATTCAAAACCTCTGGGACGGCATCGAGCTGATGGCCGCAATGCTTACCATGTAAGGGTTCCGGGCGGCAGATGGGCACACTCGCAATCGGCATCGATTTCGGCACCACGAACAGCTCGATCGCCCGCGCCAACGGTGCGGGTGAAATCGAGCTCGCCCGGTTTCCGCATGCGGGCGGGTTCACCGACGCTTACCGCTCCCTGCTGTACCTCGAACACGCGAAGGAGCGCGGCGTCAGCCGGATCAAATCCTGGAGCGGGCCGGATGCCATCGAGCAGTACCTGGCCGCCGAAACCAAGGGCCGCCTGGTGCAATCGCTCAAGTCGTTCCTGAGCAGCCGCGGGCTCAAGAGCACGGAGGTTTTCGGCAGGCGCATGACCCTCGAAGACCTCATCGCGCGAATCCTCCGCGACTTGCGGGAAAAGGCCGAGATCCAGTTCGGCGCGCCCATACGGACCGCGGTGGTGGGACGCCCCGTGCGGTTCGTAGGCGCCGAGAAGGCCGACGACAATCAGTTCGCCGAAGAACGACTGCGGGCCGCCTTTCTGCTCGCCGGATACGAATCGGTGGAGTTCGAGTTGGAGCCGGTCGCGGCCGCCCACTACTACGAGAGCACGCTCGATCACGACGAGCTGATTCTGATCGGCGACTTCGGCGGCGGCACCAGCGACTTCTCATTGCTGCGCGTCGGCCCGGACATCCGCAAGCGCGGCAGAACTCCCGCGGACCTGCTCGGCAATAGCGGAGTCGGGCTGGCCGGCGACGCATTCGACGCCAAGATCGTCCGCAACCTGGTATCGCCTGCCGTGGGGAGAGGCTCTTCGGCGCGCTCGATGAACAAGGTGTTGCCGGCCGTTCCGAACTGGGTCTACGCCAAGCTGGAGCACTGGCACCACCTCTCTTTTCTGCGCACCGGCAGCGTCATGAACATGCTGAACAGCACCAGGGCGACGGCGCTGGAACCGGAAAAGATCGAAGCATTGATCCACCTGATCCGGGAGGATCTCGGCTACGACCTGCATCGCGCGGTGCAGAAAGCGAAATGCGAGCTCTCGGAGAACCCGGCGGCTCCGTTCCGACTGTCCGACGGCGTGATCGAGATTCAGGCCGCCGTGGAACGAACCGCCTTCGAGGAGTGGATCGCGGAGGAACTGGCGCAAATCGAAGCCTGTATCGACTCCCTCATCGCCGCTTCCGGAGCGGGAGCCGAAGACGTGGACATGGTATTCCTCACCGGCGGGTCTTCGTTCGTGCCGGCCGTACGGCGGATCTTCGAAACCCGCTTCGGCGCCGCCCGGATCCGCACCGGAAATGAGTTTACGTCGGTGGCACGGGGGCTGGCTGTGAACGCGGCTGAGCGGCGGCGGCGAGCTCCGCGAGGTCGCTCCTGAGGGCCTGTTGGTCCGCCACGCCGGCCGGGCTTGCCGCGAGACGATCCAGGTGCGCACGGAATGCGCCGGCATCGCTGTCATACCGCTCCTGCAGTTCGGCGAAGGTCTTGCCCCTTGGCCGAGGCCGCTTTCGCCAGAACACTTCCCGCGCCGCGGGCCGCTTCCTGAATGGTGGATGCAATCTGCGCCGCCGGCTCCGCCACGGCCTGTTCCAAGTGGATCTTGACGAGGTCTTCGCGGGTCGCGGCGTGGACGCGAAAGGACGCTATAATCTGGTTTAGACCGTTGGTGATGGAGCCCGCCATCAACCGTCTCGAGGCCGCCTCGGGAATGATAGCTCCTACTTGTGGGGAGTTATGACTCTCGAGACGCAGGACGGCCGCCCGAACGCCAACCGAACCGGGACCCCCGGTTCCAGCGGCCACCCCAACGCAATGCCCGCAAACGCACCACTGCAGCAGGCTCTGGACCTGGCGGCGGAACTCGCGGCGCGGTACGAGATCTCAGCACTCTCCGGCTTGCTGGCGAGCACGCTCGCGGCGCTGCGGCAGGACGAAATCACCGTCGCGGTGCTCGGACGATTCAAGGCCGGCAAGAGCAGTTTCCTGAACCACTTCATCGGCCGGGACGCCCTTCCGGTCGGGGTGGTGCCGGTTACCGCCGTGGTCACGGAGATCCGTTACGGTCCACGGGAAGAAGCCCGAATCCATCACCGGGATGGCCGCGATCCGGCGGTTCCGCTGGATCGGATCGAAAGCTATGTCTCGGAGAAGGAAAATCCGGAGAACCGCAAGCAGGTCGATGCCGTTACCGTGGAACTGCCGGAATTGCGGCGATTTCGCGGCTTGCGATTTGTCGACACGCCGGGGTTGGAGAGCGCCCTCGCGCACAATACGCAGGCCTCCTTGGATTGGCTGCCGAATGTCGGCCTCGCGTTAGTGGCGGTGAGTGTCGACCCGCCGCTGTCGCAGCGCGACATCGAACTTCTGAAGATCCTTTACCAGTACACGCCGAAGGTGGGCGTCCTGCTGACCAAGGCCGACCTTCTGAGCGAACAGGAACTCGCGGAAGTGGCCGGGTTCGTGCGCGCCCAGCTTGCCCGGCACCTACCCGGAACTCCCCGGGTCTTTCCGTATTCCACGAAGCCCGGTTTTGAAGAGTTCCGCCGGACGCTGGAAGCCGAGCTCGTTGCGGGAACCCTGGAGCGGTTCGCCGAAGAACGCGAATCCATCCTCGCCCGGAAGGTAGACACCCTCCTGCGGGAGTGCGGGGACTACCTGGCCCTGATTCTCAAATCGGCGGAGCTGATTCAGTCGGAGCGGCAGGCTCTAAAACAACAGGTCATCGGAGAGAAGGAAATCGTCGACGAGGTGAAGCGGGCAGCCCGACTGATGGTGCAGGACACCGCCGCCGCGACGCGATCCGCGGTCAGCCACCAGCTCGAGACGCACCAGACCGAACTGGAAAGAAGTCTCGCCGGAGCCTTCGAGCGCGAATTTCCATTGTGGAGCGAGAGCCTGGCCACGATGCTCTCCTCGTTCGAGGACTGGCTCGCGGCCGCTCTGCGCGACGAGTTGACCGCCCTATCGTTGAAAGAACGCAATGCATTTCTGGCGCCTCTGCACAACGTCCGGCGGCAGGCGTTCCGCGAACTTCAGCAGTTTCGGGATCGCTTGTCGGGCCGCACCGAGCGGGCGTTCGGCGTGCCGCTGCGAACGACGGAGACCGAGATCACGGTCGAGGAGCCGGGTACGCCCGATATCCGCGTCGGGCGAGTGTTCGACAGGAACTGGGAACTGCTCTCCCCGGTCCTTCCGGTCCGGATCATCCGGCGAGTGGTCCGCCGCCATTTCCGGCGCACCATCTCCGCCTTGATTTTTCAGAACCTCAGCCGGCTCAGTACGCAGTGGGAAGCCGGCATCAACGGCGCGTTGTGGTGCGTCGAGAAGGAAACCCGCCGGCGCCTGGATGAATTGGTCGATACCGTCGAACGCCTGGTAGAGAGCGGCGGCCAGGAACGGGCTCCGCAACTCCGCGCCGATCTGGACCGGATCGGGAACGCGCGCAGTTCAGTCCTGTAACTTCGTTTTCACCACCTCGGCCATCTCGCTCGCCGCCGTGGACGGGAATTGTTCCAGGCCTTCGACCACACCTTCGCGGTCGGCGGCGGTGCGGTTCTGGCTGGCCTTCGCCTTGCCCTGCAGACGGGTCACCGTCAACTCGACCCCGACGATTGCGCGTAGCTGGCTGGCGATGAACTCCGGCGGCGCGTCGGCAACCTTCCATCCCGTACCGTGCGACTTCTCGTGGAGGTCGGTCAACGCCCGCACGTTTTCGAGCAGCCACGCCGGATCCTCGATGAAGCGCACCGGGCCGTAAGCATGCACCACGACGTAGTTCCAGGTCGGGACTACTTTGCCGTGCTCGCGCTTCGAGGGATACCACGACGGGCTGACGTAGTGGTCCGGTCCGCTGAAGATCGCCAGCGCCTCCTGCCGCGCCAGGTCCTGCCATTGCGGGTTAGCCCGTGCAAGATGCCCGCGAAGCACGCCCGCGCTACCCTCGGCCGGTGTGTAGATCATCGGCAGATGGCTGGCGGAGAGACCGCTCGACGCCACCGTCACCAGGGTCGCCAGGGGGTATCTTTCGATCACTCCCCGTATCTGGTCGGGGTTCTCCTCGCGAAATGCGGCAGGGTTATACATTTCCTGATTCTCCCAGGAAATTCATTGCGGTAATTTAATGAAACGCGCCGTCGAATCTTAACGATCCAATGAGTGAATGGAGTTGGAGGCATTCGGTTATGATGATGCGCAAATCTGAAGTTCTCGCGTTTTTCTTCGCTGCTGCCGTCTGCGCACTCGCCCAGGAGCCCGATCCGCCGTCGCGCGTCGCCCGATTGAACTACCTCACCGGTCCGGTGTCGTTCCGCCCGGGAACCGTCGATGAGTGGGCGGCGGCTACGGTGAATTACCCGCTCACCACCGGCGATCACCTCTGGGCCGATCCGGGAGCCCGCACCGAGATGCACATCGGCTCCACTGCCATCCGAATGGCTTCCCAGACCGCCCTTTCGTTCCTCAACCTCGATGACCGCGCCGTTCAGCTCAGCGTCACGCAAGGCTCCGTGAACCTGCGGATCCGCGAACTGGCCGACGACGAGAGCTATGAAGTCGATACCCCGAACGTCGCCATCACCATCCTGCGTCCGGGCAGCTACCGGGTCGATGCCGATGGCGAGCGCAATACCACGACCGTCACGGTCATCGCCGGCGACGTTTCCGTCACCGGCGGCGGCCTGGCGTTTCCGGTGCACGCCCGCCAGTCGGCCAGCATTAGCGGAATGGACGAACTGGCGTACCAGGTTTCCGCGCCGCCGCTTCCCGCGGAATTCGACGACTGGTGCGACCAGCGCGATCGAGGTGAAGACCAGGTGCAGTCCACCCGCTACATCCCCACCGAAATGACCGGCTACGAGGACCTCGACCAGTATGGGACCTGGCGCCAGGAGCCCGATTACGGGTGGGTTTGGGGACCTTCCACTGTCGAGATCGGTTGGGCCCCTTATCGCTACGGCCGCTGGTGCTGGGTCGAGCCGTGGGGATGGACGTGGGTCGATGACGCGCCCTGGGGGTTCGCGCCTTTCCACTACGGGCGGTGGGCGTATATCGCCGGTGGATGGGTGTGGGTACCCGGGCCGCGGATGCCCGGAATCCGCCCCGTCTATGCGCCGGCGCTGGTCGTGTTTGTGGGCGGCCCGCGCTTCGGCGGATCCGCGGTGTGGTTTCCGCTCGGGCCGCGCGAGGCGTACCGGCCCAGCTACCGGGCCAGCGACCGCTACTTCCGCCATGTGAACGGCACGTTCAACGTGGCGGAGGGACGCTATGTGAACCGGGGCGTCTTCGGCGCCGTGACCGCCGTGCGAGAATCCGATTTCGCCAGCGGCCGTCACGTGCTCAGAGCGTCCGCGAGCGTAGACCTCCGCGACGTCTCAAGGGCGCCCATCGCCGGATTCACTGCCCCGATCCAGCCCCGCCGCGAGAGCATGCTCCCGGGGCCGGCGCGCCAGGGACCGCGATTCGCGGAGCGTGCCGTTGTGGTACGGAGCCAGCCTCCGGCGCAGCGGGCGCGCTTCGACGGCGGTGCACCGCCTCGCGCCCCCATGGTACGGATCGCTCCGCCGGTGCGCCCGGTTTCGCCGCGTGTCGTGGAATCGCAACCCGTCTTTCGCGACGACCGGCCGCGCCGCGTGCAGGATACGCCGCAGGTACAAATGCAGCCGCGCCCGGCGGAACAGCCGCGCCGGTTCGAACAGCCGCAGCGCGTCGAGCAGCCGCAGCGCGCGGAACCACCGCGCCGGTTCGAACAACCCCAGCGCGTCGAGCAGCCGCGTCCCGTGCAACCGGCCCCTCGCGCCCAGCCGCAGCGCACGGAGCAGCCCGCCCCCGCCGCGCGGCGGCAGGAGAAGGAGCAACCCCGGGGAGAGCGGCGGTCTGAGCGCAAGGTAGAGAAGAAGCAGCAGTAAGACAGGCGGACTCTAGCGGCTCGAGCGGACCGTGCGGCGCCGGAACCCCACTCCCAGGGCCACCAGCGCGCTGCCGACCAAGCTCAGTGTGACGGGCTCGGGCGTGGGTGTGGGGCCGTGGTCGAGGAACAACGGCCCCGCCAGCATCTGGGCGGGCTGTCCGTTGCCGAGATCCACGTTATCGTAGATGTAAGCAAGATTGGAACTCCTGCCCAGGCTCAAAGCCTCGTATGTGTTGGCCCAGGCCAGCACGGCGGGGTCGGTCGGATCCGATGGATTGGTCACAGCTTGCACTCGTCCGCTGGAAAAGCCGTCGCCGCCGTCATGGACGATATCCCAGATCGCAAGCTGAATACCGGCGCCCTGGGCGGCGGTGGTGACCCATTGCGTGCTCGGAAGCGTGCTGCTGGTCCCGGAAACCTGAGTCGGCAGCAGGGCATTGTCGACCAGCCACGATACCCGCTGCAGATTCTTGCCCGGCACGTCACTCGGAGTAAGAATGGTGGTTCCGTACTGCTGCCCGAGATAGATGTCGGTAAATAAGTCTACGCACAGGGTATCGCGCGACCATTGCTGTCCCCCATCCGAAACGGAAATCAGGATGACACCGCCAAAGTAGGCCTGGGTGTCCACCCCGTCTTCCTGGATCCAAAAACCCTCACCGCGGTTCCAGTCGACTCCGGTCGGCATAATCAGGGTGTTAGCCATGGCGGACCCGCCGAGTAATAGCCCGAGGGCGATGTTTGTCAGAAGCTTTCGAAGCAGATTGGTGTGATTCATTGAGAAATTTAGAATTGCCTTCTGGTTCAATCGTGGCGGAAAGCAGAGATTGAGAAAAGTCCTGCAGGTTCCCCCGGCGGTGTGGAACGGATAGACGTACCAAGGCGCGGGCGGCCCATAACCTCAGATAGTTGCCCCTGATCACCTGCCGGATTCCGGGCTTGACATCTCTTCACCCCATCCTTCAACCTGAACGTTTATGCCCATTGCGCAGGTTGTCGTCCTGGCAATCGTCCAGGGGTTCACCGAATTTCTGCCGATCAGCAGCACGGCTCACCTTTACCTTTCCTCCTGGCTGCTGGGCTGGCAGACGGAATCTCTGGATTTCGACATCATGCTGCACCTCGGGACCCTGGTGGCCGTGCTCCTTTATTTTTTCCGGGATTGGGTGCAGATCGTGGCCCAGGGGTTCGGGGTGGCGGCCGGCAGCGACAAGGAACTGGAGCAGAACCGCGCGCTGCTCTGGCTGCTGGCGATCGGGTCCCTTCCGATTGGAGTGGTCGGGCTGCTGTTCAACAAACAGGCCGAGACTACGTGGCGCAACCCCTTCGTGATGGGCGTGATGCTGGTGGTGATCGGGGTCCTGATGTGGATTGCCGAGCGCAGCGGGCGCCGCACGCGTGACTTGGGCTCGGTGAACTTCGCCGACGCCGTCTTCATCGGAGCGTCGCAGGCCCTGGCCGTGGTTCCCGGCTGCTCACGCAGCGGCATTACGATCTCGACCGGACTGTTCCGGAACCTGACGCGCGAATCCGCGGCGCGGTATTCGTTCCTGCTCTCCACGCCCGCCATCGCCGCCGCCGCAGCCAAGGCGCTTTGGGACATTCACAAACACGGCGGCGGTCTCCATACTTTGATGACCGCGCAGTTCGTGGTCGGCATCACGGTCAGCGCACTCACCGGCTGCGCGGTGATCGCCTGGTTTCTGCGTTACTTGCGTCGCAGCAGCCTCATGCCGTTCGTGTACTACCGCATAATTTTTGGCATAATAGTGCTTGCTCTGGCTTTCATCCGCCGGCCAGCGTGATGAAGCTCTTATCCCCGACGCAACATAGAAGGTTGAACGAGGTCACCGGTTTTCTGCTCCTGTCGATGGGCCTGGTGATCTTGTTGAGCCTCGTGTCGTATCACGCCCAGGATCCATCGTGGGACACCGCCGCTGGAGCGCACCCGCTGAACCTGGTCGGCTATCCCGGCTCGTACCTCTCCGATCTGCTGTTCCAGAGCTTCGGCGCCACCGCTTTTCTGTTCCCTCTGCTCACGTTTTTGCTGGCCTGGAAGTGGATTCGCTGCGAAGACCTGGAGGCCGGCGGCGCCAAGATTCTCGGTTCGCTTCTGCTTACTTTCAGCCTTTGCGCCGCCCTGTCCTTCCTTCCCTGGAGCCTCTTCGGCGGGGGCGTCCGGCTGGGAGGCATCTTCGGCCTCGAACTGGCAACCTGGCTGATCGATTCGCTGAACCTCGCCGGCGCCATTCTCGCCACCCTGACCGTAGTCGTCGTTTCGATCTACCTGGTGTCGACCTTCACGCTTTCGAAACTCGGGGAATGGTTCGCCCGGCCGATCGCCTGGTTCGAGCGCCGCGCCCAGGCCTTCCGCGAGTGGCGCGCCCGGATGCGGCAGCGCGCCGTCGAAAAGGCCCTGGAGCGCCGGGCTCTCGCACAGCGCAGACCCCGTAAGAAGGAAAAGGAGAGGACCGCCGTCACGCCGGCGCCCGGTCCGCTCGCGGGCGACACGCCGCCGTGGGCGGACGATCCACAGCACCAGGAGCCCGAGCCTGCGGCAGAGTACGCCGCGATCGAAGAGATCCCTATTTGCCGGCTCGAAGACCTCGAGGCCGCGCCCGCCGCGGACCCCCGGCCACCGGCCCCCATCGCGGCGCCCCCGGTCCCCGACCCTCGTCCGGCAGCCCCCTTGCTGTTCGAGCTTCCGCCTACGGACCTGCTCAACGAAGTGCCGGGCCGCAACGCGTATGACGAGCAGGAACTCAAGGAAACCGCCTCCCGAATCAAGGCGAAGTTCGAAGAGTTCAACGTGCTCGGCAACGTCGTGCAGATCAATCCAGGCCCCGTGGTCACTACGTTCGAGTTCAAGCCGGAAGCGGGGATCAAGTATAGCCGCATCACCAATCTCACCGAAGACCTGTGCCTCGGGCTGCAGGCCGAATCGATCCTGATCGAGCGCATCCCCGGGAAGCCCACCGTGGGAATCGAGGTGCCGAACACGCGCCGCGAGTTGATCGCGCTGCGCCAGATGCTCGAATCCGACGAGTTCCAGCAGTCGCACTCGCACCTGACCCTCCCGCTCGGCAAGGACATCAACGGCCGCATTCGCGTGTCCGCGCTCGAGACGATGCCGCACCTGCTCATCGCCGGGTCCACCGGTTCGGGCAAGAGCGTGATGATCAACTCCATGATCATGTCGATTCTCTACAAGGCCACGCCGGACGACGTGCGGCTGATCATGGTGGACCCTAAGCGCGTCGAGCTCGGGATGTACGAGGGCATCCCGCACCTGCTGACGCCGGTGATCATCGACCCCAAGAAGGCTACGAATGCGCTGCGCAACGCCGTGCTCGAAATGGAGCGCCGCCTGCGCCTGCTGGCCGAATATGGCGTCCGCAATATCGACCAGTTCAATAAGAAGGTCCGCAAGCTGCAGGAGGAGCCGCGCAGTCTGTTCGAAGAGGAGGCCGAGGCCACGCGCGACGATCTCCGCCCGCTGCCTTACATCCTCATCCTGATCGACGAACTGGCCGACCTGATGATGCTCGAAGGGCGCAACGTGGAAGAAAGCGTCACGCGACTTGCCCAGATGGCGCGCGCCGTGGGCATGCATCTCGTGCTGGCCACCCAGCGGCCCAGCGTGGACGTGATCACCGGGCTCATCAAGGCGAATTTCCCGGCGCGCATCAGCTTCCGCGTGGCGACCCGTGTCGATTCCCGGACAATTCTCGACGTGATGGGGGCCGAGCACCTGCTGGGGAAAGGGGACATGCTGTTTCTGCCGCCCGGCTCATCGCGCCTCACTCGCCTGCACGGCGCGTTCGTCACCGAGTCCGAAATCAACCGGGTGGTCGACTTCTGGAAACAGCAGGCCAAGCCGGAGTACGACCAGTCGTTCCTGATCGCCCCGCCGAGCGAAGAGGAAGGCGCCGCGGATGCCGAGGTAGGGAACGAAGATCAGGATCCGATGTACGAGGAGGCCGTGCGGCTGGTGCTCCAGATGGGAAAGGCTTCGACTTCGACGCTGCAGCGGCATCTGCGTCTCGGGTACGGCCGCGCCGCGCGCATCCTCGACATGATGCAGCGCGACGGCATCATCGGTCCCCCGGACGGCAGCAAGCCGCGCGAAGTGCTGAAGCGCCCGGACTGGCTGCATGAAGTGGAAACCAGATAGGACGGAAGGAATCCTGCGGACAGTAAAGATGAGCGCGAGACCCGGCTGCTGAGCCTCGCGCCCGGGAAGATCGAAACGACTAGGCCGACTTCTTGCGCCGGACGGCCGCAAACAGACCGAGGAGTCCGGTACCGAGTAAACCGTAAGTAGACGGCTCGGGAGTCGCAGCGGTATTCACGAATCCCCCTGCTTGATTGTCCAGGAACAGGTACGGGGGCACAGCATCGTCTTCCGTGTTCACAGCGCCGAATCCGAAGGTGTAGGTGCCGGTGGCGGGGAGTGTATAGGTGAACAAAGTCCAGGGTTGTGTCCCGCCCTCGCCGACGACATTCGGGCATCCCCCGGTCAGACAGCCGAGGTTCTGGTAAAGAACATTGGTGCTTCCCTGGTTGACGACCGCAAACACCGTGTCGTTAAACGGGGGATAGTCGGTTTCGACCAGGGACCAGTACATGGTGAAAACATCTCCCGCATTGCCGGTCACCGTCTGGACAATCCCGTCGCCAGAAGTGACACTTGGGATATTCGTTTCGATGGTCCCGGCCGCGAGTCCAAAGAACAGGTCGAGATTTGCTGCCGAAGTGGAAGACCCCACGATTTGCGCCATGAAGGAGCCGGCGGGGTAGATATTCCAGACAGGCCCGGTTGCGGTCTGTACCATGGTGGCGCCGATCGCGGTCACCTGTCCGGAATCCGTTATTGTCCAACCGGAAAGGTCTCCGGTTTCGAAGCCGGGATTGGTAACAGTTACCGTCCCGGCGAGTAGGTGGGAGCTTCCCAGTAGGAGGGCGCCCAACCCGACTGCTATCATTTGTAAGCGGCGAACCATTAACTACATTCCTTTCTAACTCACTGACGTGACGAACTTTGGGGGAGTCTAGCAAGGCGGGGATGCGCGGTCAAGATTAGTGTTAACGCTTTACTATCGAAGGTTAGGTACTGTTTAGGAGCGCAGGTTCGCGGAGGGCCGGATGGATGCCTGAACGTGAAATAGAAGACTAACTCAGGAAACGGCAACCCGATTGCAATTCAACCTCGCTTAGGGAGTTCCGAATGAAATCGGCACTATTCGTGTTGGTACTTTTACCCGCGCTCGGCCAGGCCCAGACACCCACCGGAACCGCGGCGCGGACCGGCACGGCGCCACCTTCCGCCAAACCGGGGCGCACCGTGCTCGGGGTCAAACCCGGAGAGTCTGCGATCAAAAATAAGGACTTCTATGACACTACCGGATACTTCCACCCTTTCCGGCGCATGGGGCGTTTCGTGCTCGAGGACCAGAAAGCCATCTGGACCAGCCCCTTCCACACCTCCAGGAAGGATGCCAAGTGGTGGGGTATATTCGGCGGACTGACCGGTGCATTAATCGCCACCGATAAGTACACTGCTGTCGAAGCGCCGAACACTCATCGTCTGGTGACGCTCGGCGACGCCGCCTCCCAACTGGGCGCGGCGTACACCCTGATCCCGCTTTCGGCGGCTTTTTACCTCACGGGTACACACTACCAGAACCAACGGTTTCGGGAGGCCGGACTGCTCTCATTCGAGGCCATGATCGACGCCACCATCGTCGACACCGGAATTAAAGCCGTGACACAGCGCTCGCGGCCGTTCGAGGGCGAAGGCGAGGGTGACTTCTGGGCGAGCCCCGGCAATCCGTGGAGCAAGAGCTTTCCCTCGGGCCATGCGATCAACACCATGGCGCTCGCCTCGGTCTTCGCGCATGAGTACCATGACAAACTGTGGGTCAAGATTCTGGCGTACAGCTATGCGGGCGGTGTGGAGGCCGCGCGACTCGCCGCCAACAAGCACTTTCCGGGCGACGTGATCGCGGGGGGCGCCATGGGCTGGTTCATCGGCGACTACGTCTATGCGAAACGCCACAATTCGGATCTCGAACATAAGAGGAGCATCACCCAGAAGGTCCTGGATCACGTGCATTTCGGGATGAGCTTCCAGTAAGATGGGCGCATGGGGCGTCTCGCGCTGCTTCTGGTGGGAGCGTTGACGGCCGCGGCGCAGGTGCCGCCAGCCGCCCTGGTTCGCGGGGTGTTGCTGGAGTGCGACCGGAAGGCGCCGGGAGAATTCAGTATCCGGGCCGCCGACAATCATGTCCTCCGCTACCATTTCGACGGCAAGACCTATGTAGAGCGCCAGAACCGGATGATCGACATGCAGGGGCTCGCACCCGGCGAGAAACTGGAGGTGCTTTCCGACAGCGTCCCCGATTCGCTGCTGCGCTACGCCCGCACGGTCCACGTGGTGGAGGCGCCTCCTCCGGAACGCCCGCTCTCGGCCGGGAGGTACCGCGCCCTCCGGCGGCCCTCCGACGAACTGCGCCGCCCGTCCGACGACCTGTTCGTGCGTACGGGAAACCTCACGTATTCCGGCGTAGTTTTCCGGATCACAGCCGACCGCATCTCCCTGCACGTGCGCGACGGCTCGGAGCAGTCCATCAACGTGCGCAAGGACACGCGCTACCTGCAAAACGGTGAGGCGGTGGAAGCGGGAAGTCTCAAGCCCAACATGCGGGTATTCGTCAGGGCGGGGAAGGACGTGTACGGCGAGGTGGAGGCCTACCAGGTGATCTGGGGCAGGATTCTCGATCCGTAGCGTGCGGGCAGGCCCGGCCTCGACCCTGCTAAACTCAAAGGAAAATGGCGAAGGAAAAAGAACAGAGGCAACCCATGCCTCCGTTGGGCACCTGGGCCCCGGCGGTGGCCCTCGGGTGGCTGATTCCCGGCGGCGGACACTTCCTGCTGAAGCGCAACGGACGCGGACTGCTGCTGCTGGCTTCGGTCACTACGATGTTTCTGTGCGGCCTGATGATGCGCGGGGCGATGTTTCAACCTGCGTCCGGCGACCTGCTGACGATCCTCATCAACACCGGCGGATTCATCGGCGACCTGTGCTCGGGCATCCTTTACCTGCTGAGCCAGTGGCTGGGATATGCGCAGCCGGACGTGGCCGGCGCGGTTCACGACTATGGAACCAAGTTCCTGGTGACGGCGGGACTGCTGAACGTGCTCGCCATGGTGGACGCCTTCGAAATCGCGGTGGGGAGGAAAGACTGATGCCCAAGATGAACCTTTCGCACTTCGAAGCGGCCTTCCTGTTCGCGCTGTTCACGTCCATCGTGCTCGGTGTGGTCACCAAGCGGACCGACCGCGAGCGTCTGCACTACGGCATTTATACCTTCGCATCGTTCATGATCGCCTTGTTCGGAATCGGCTGGCTCATGTACCTCGGCCACGGATAGCCGCTCCTCTCCTGGAACTCCGAAATTACGAAAGTCTTACATAAGAAATGGAGTCCGCCTTGCTAAGTTGGGAATGCGGACCCTTTTAGTCCAGGAGACTCAGTGCAGAACGATTTGAAATTTTATACCACCCGGGAAGGGATGAACTGGTTCACCACCGTGGTGCTGGTAGTGCTCCATATCGGCGCTATCGGAGCCTTTTTCTGCTTTAGCTGGCAGCGCCTGGCGGTCGCCCTGGTGCTGTATTACATTGCCACCGGCCTTGGCATCAGCATGGGCTACCATCGTCTGCACACGCACCGCTCCTACCGGGTTCCGCGGCTGATCGAGTATTTCTTCGCGCTCTGCGGCACACTCACGCTCGAAGGGGGCCCGATTTTCTGGGTAGCCGTGCACCGGGTTCACCATCAGAATTCCGACCTGCCCGGCGACCCCCACTCGCCGCGTGACGGCGCTTTCTGGGCGCACATGGGCTGGATCCTGTTCGGCGAGACCAACCACAACAACACGCGCATCATGTCCAAGTATGCGCCGGACCTGGCCAAGCACCCCTTCTACGTGTGGCTGAACAACTACCACTGGACGCCGATTCTGGCGCTTACCGCGGCTCTCTACCTGGTGGGCGGCCTACCGATGGTGCTTTGGGGCAACTGCCTGCGGATCGTTTTCGGCCTGCACGCCACCTGGCTGGTGAACTCCGCCACTCACATGTGGGGCGCGCGCCGCTTCGCTACTCGCGACGATTCGCGCAACAACTGGTGGGTCGCGCTGATCTCCTTCGGGGAAGGCTGGCATAACAATCATCACGCCCACCCGACTTCTGCGCGCCACGGCCTGGCCTGGTATGAGTTCGACCCCTCCTGGCTCCTGATCAAGGTCTTGAAGGCGGTTGGTCTCGCGAAATCGATCCAGGTCGCGCACGTGGACTCCCGGATTGCGGAGCGTCAGGCCGCCTGAGCTCGGTTTAACTCCCCAGAGAGTGCTGGCTGGCGTGTGCCTGTTCGAAGTAGGCGGTGATCTTCGCGGCGCGGTAGTCGAATATGCGCTCGAGGTCGCGGCGGACTTTCAGGGAGTGCGCAATGCGCCCCAGAATCCCCAGGGGTAGCTCATAGCGTACCGTGTCGAACATCCGTGTACCCCCGTTTTCGTCGCGGAAGGCATGCGTGTGCTCCCAATAGCGATAGGGTCCGCTCTGTTGCAGGTCAACGAAGAAGTGCGGCGGGCTCCAGTGGGTAATCAGGGTCCTCCAGTGCAGCCGGATGAACCGCCAGGAGAGTTGGTACTCAATCCGCGCACCCTCCGTCATCGGAACCGGCGCCGGACTCAGGATTTGGAACTTGAGCCAGGGCGGCGTGATGGCCTGGAGGTTCCGCGCGTCGGAGAAAAACTCGAAGACTTCCTCCTGGGGGCAGTCGATCCACTGCTGGCGCATCAAGATGTACATTCTTCCCACTGCGCTTTTGATGCAGCTACCGGACCGCCGGATGTAGAACGAAGGGATTCCTGCGACGTTAAAATAGGAATCGCATGCCACGCATCCCGGGCTCGCTTCGCGCGCTGCTGGCGGGCCTGATCGATTATGCCGGGCTCTATCCGCCGGCGCGCCTGCCGCTCGCGATCGCCGTCGAGCGCTACAACGGCTTCCTGCATTCGCCCGAGAACTGGATATTGAACCGGCTCGTCCTGCCGGCGGCGCGGCTGCCGGAAGTCACCCTGGAGGCAGGCTGGCGCGTCACGCTGCTGGTCGAGGAGGAGCCCGGACCGCTGCCGCCCCAGGTCGAGACTCTCGAAACAGCGCTGCCCCGGAAGCTTTCCCTCCCGACCTACTGTGAAGCCCCGCCGGCCGCGATTCAAGGCGCGTTCGCAAAAATCCGCACCGGCGGCCTGTCAGCGGAGAAGATCCCTTCCACGGAGCACGTGGCGGAGTTTCTGGTGGAGGCGGCCGGGCGCGGTCTGCCATTCAAAGCCACCGCCGGCCTGCACCATCCGGTTCGCTCCCTGCAGCCGCTGACCTACGAGTTGGACAGCCCCCGCGCCGAGGTCCACGGGTTCTTGAATGTGTTCACAGCGGCCGCCTTTGCCTGGAAGGGACTGGAGCGGGTGGCGCTTACGGAGATTCTCGAGGAGATGGATCCCGAGGCGTTCGTTTTCGGAGAGGATGAGCTCCGCTGGCGCGGCCGGGTCCTGCCGGCCGCCGATGTCCAAACCGCACGGCGGAACTTCGCGCACAGCTTCGGCTCGTGTTCCTTCGAGGAGCCGGTCGCGGACTTGCAGAAGCTGGGACTGCTTCCATGACGGACCGTACCCATGACGCCGCCCTCACTAGTTGGGTAGAGCCGGCCAATCGCCCGGACACCGAGTTTCCCGTTCAGAATCTGCCGTTTGGGACGTTCCGGCGGGTGCGTGACACGGTCCCCCGGCTGGGGGTGGCAATCGGCGACCAGATCCTCGACGTGAGGGCTTTCGGAACGTCCTCGATGGAGGATGTCCTGGCCATGACCCGGCAGGAGCGCACAGAACTGCGGCACCGCATCAGCGAGTTTCTTTTGAGCTATTCGGCCGGCGCGGACGCGCTTCTCACTCCGATGGCCGAAGCCGAGCTGCTGCTGCCTTGCCGGGTGGGCGACTACACCGACTTCTACGCTTCGATCCACCACGCTACCAACGTTGGCAGCATGTTCCGCCCGGACAATCCGCTGATGCCGAACTACAAATGGCTTCCGGTGGGATACCACGGGCGCGCCTCGTCTCTGGTGGTCAGCGGCACCGGGGTGCGGCGCCCCTCCGGCCAGATCGCCGGAAACCCGGGGGGCCCTCCGGTCTACGCCGCCACCCGGCGGCTCGACTACGAGTTGGAAGTCGGCGCACTCCTGGGACCGGGCAATGTACTGGGGGAGACCATCCCCGCCGGCCGGGCCGAGGACCACATCGCAGGCCTGTGCCTGCTCAACGACTGGTCGGCGCGCGACATCCAAGCCTGGGAATATCAGCCGCTTGGACCGTTTCTGGCGAAGAGCTTCGCCACCACGCTTTCCCCGTGGGTCGTGACCCTGGATGCGCTCGAGCCGTTTCGCCGGCCGATGGAGCCGCGCCCGGCCACCGATCCCCAGCCGCTCCCCCACCTGGCCGCGGAACCTTCAACCTACGACATCACACTGGAAGTTTGGCTTCGTTCCGCCCGGATGGCCGAGCCGGTGCGAATCAGCCGCGGCAGCTTCACCTCGATGTACTGGAACCTCGCCCAGATGGTGGCACACCACGCCTCCAACGGCTGCAACCTGCGGCCCGGCGACCTCATCGGCAGCGGCACCGTGAGCGGCCCGGAAAAGTCGAGCCGGGGATGCCTGTTGGAACTCACCTGGCGCGGCACCGAACCGCTCGCGTTGCCGGACGGCAGCGAGCGGCGCTTCCTCGAGGATGGCGACGAGGTAATCTTTCGCGGATGGTGCGAAGCTCCCGGTTTTCGCCGTATCGGCTTCGGCGCGTGCCGCGGCAGGGTATTGCCGCCTTCTCCCGATTCCGGGAACAGATAGGCCGGGGAACTCGTAGAATGAAAGAGGAGTTCCCGAGATCTATGACAGCCACTAGCAGCCCGCATGCCGGGCAGATTCACGCGCTGCTTGCCGAGAGGGGATACGAAATCTCCGAAACAGCGCCCGACACGCTCAAGATCAGGGACGTGGAAAGCGGAGTCACCATCCAGGCGGTGCTGGAGGGCGAGATCGTCTTCTTCTCGCTGGTGTGCACCGTTGTACCGGAATCCGCCATTACGCCGGATGTCATGCGGCGCATGCTGGCTGCGGACAATGGCATTTCCACATCCTATTTTCAACTCTACACAGCCGGTTCCGGCCAGGTAGCGGTCACCCTCAACAACTTCTGCAAACTACAGGATCTGGGCGCCGACGATCAGGACGATATCCTCTCCTGCGTGCACTTTCTGATGGTGGACGTGATGACGGCCCGGAACCTGCTTGGCGACCTCAAAGCGTAAACGGAGAGATCAAGATGGGATTTTTATCGGAAATTTTCGGACGCATGGGCCGCGTTGCGCGCGGACAGGCCAACTCTGGCGTGGACGTCCTCGAGGACGCCACCTTCGAAGCGACGGTGAAGCAGACCGTAGCCGATATGAAGGCCGAGCTGAACAAAGTCGTGCAGGCGTCGGCGGTGGCGATGAGCAACTACAACCGCCTGGATGCCGAGTATCAGAAATATGTCCGGCAGTCGCAGGAGTGGAAAGACCGCGCCGGACAGGCTCTCGACGCCAATAACGAAGACCTGGCGCGGAAGGCGCTGGCGAAGAAGGCCGAGTGCGACAAACAGGTCGCCTCGATGCAGACCGCGGTCGACGCCGCTGCGCAGACCAGTGAAAAGCTGAAGCAGCAGGTGACCGAGTTGAAGCGCAAGATCGAAGAGGGCGAGCGCACCGCGACCACCCTGGTGGCGCGCAAGAATGCCGCCGCCGCGCAGCGCAAAGTGGCCGAGGCAATGTCCGGCGTGGGCAGTGCCGACAATGCCTTTTCAGCGCTGAACCGGTTTGAAGAAACCGTCGCGAAGGAAGAGGCGACGGCCAAAGCGTTCGATCAGCTCGCCTCGGCCGGCAAGGATGACGACCTGGAAGCGCAGTTCGCGGCACTCGGGGGAAACAGCGTGGATGCCGAACTGGCGGCCTTGAAGGCAGCACGGCAGGGCGGCGGCAAAGCCACCGCGCCGTACATCCCCAAGGAACTCCCCTCGCCCGGAACCAGCATCAAAACGACCGAAAAATCCGGAGAGAAGGCGAACGTGTAACGAGTAGGGGCCGGTGGGTATCCCGGCCCTTGCGGAGAACCGATGATCACTCTAATCGTGGAAGCCGTTCTCGGCGTCCTCCTGGTTCTATTTCTGATGCAACTTTTTAAAAAACACCCGACCACCCAGGCCGCTCCCGCGGGGCCTCAGCAGGACCTGGCCAACCTGAAGCCGAGCGACGCCCGCACCGGCGACGTCGTTTCGATCGCCGGCGCCGGAGACAACATGTCCGATCTCGATTTTACGGCCGACCGCACCACGTGGTTTCAGGCAGGGTCCCACGCCTGGACGGAGGTGAGCGGCCCGTACCGTGAGCGGCGCGTAACCATGCGCGTGGCGAACGAGGACGAACTCGAGGTGGCCATCCAGAACGACCCGCGCAAGATCACTATAGAGGACCTGGGGCTTACCGAAGCAGACCTGGCCGACATGGACGAGCGCCAGAACACCGGCGACTCGTTCGAATTCGAGAAGATGTGGTTCTACCGGCTGAGCCGGGAAGTGCAGGCCAAACGCGACGACCAGCCGCGGGCAGCCGGATACTACTACTGGGAATTTCGCGAACAGGATGGTCCCGGCCTGCTGGCCATCCGCAAGCCTGAAGGTGAGCCGTTCAGCGTCTCGCTCTTCAAGGGGATTCCGGCGGGGGACGTCACCATCTACCGCCGGGGATAAGAAGGAATGAATCGCGGATTTTTGAAGTTTGGCATCGCGCTGCTGGCCACCATGATGGTGGTCGTGCCGTTCGCCGGGCTGGACAGCCTGCCGCGATCGCTGCGCGCCCAAATCGATAGCGAGCGAAGCTCGTTCGCCGCCGCGCAGCAGCAGGTGCGCTCTTCCGTCGACGCGGTGAATCGCGACCTGGCCGCCGAGCCGGAGCTGTTCGGCGGCGTGCCCGCGGCCGCACAGTGGCCCGCGCAGCTTGCCGCCGCATCCACCGACCTGCAGGCCGCCTCCCGCGACGTGGATCAACTCACCACGCTCGGCAAGCAAAACCGGCGCCAGGACCGCCGGCGCGTGGAGCAGTTGCTGGCGCAAACCCGCGCCCTGCGAAGTTCGGCCTCCGCGCGGGCGGGCGGCATACAGAAAGATGCCGACCACTGGGTCGATCTGAAGCGCCACCTGCCGGAAGAACTGGCGCGGATGGACCAGGACTACCGCGCCATCCAGGCGTTCGATTTCGGCCCGCTCACCGCGACACTTCAGAAGGCGGAAATCGACTGGCCGGATAAGAAAACGGATCTCGAGAGCCGGCTGGCGTCCCTGCGCGGCATGGCCAGCCAGAGCCAGACCCTGTGGCAATCGACAGCGGACGCACGCCGCGAGGCGGCCGCCGGCCGCCTGGGGAAGATCGACGTCGCCGGGCTGATCACCGCCGCCGAAACGATGCACGGCACCGCGACCGCGCTGCCGCAGAAGAGCGCCGAACTCCAGGCCCTCAGCGGCCAGTTGTACAACGCCTGGGACAAACTGCTGGTCGATCTGGACGTGAACGGGCGGGGCAACTCCCGCGAGTACCGGCAGCAGATCCGTACCGTGACCACGCACCTGGCCGACGCGACTGCCAAGACCGGAGAGACCACTTCCCAGGATCAATGGGTCACCGTTTCGCGAGCCGAGTACGACGCCCGCAAGAGCGACCTGGGGATGGCCGTCGCGCACAAGCCGGCGGGTAAGTACGACACCGAAGCCGACCGCGTGGTCGAGCCCGCGGGGTTCGCCTACATGGCTTCGCCCGCCCAGGGCAGAAACCAGTACGGCTACTGGGACCATCGCGACGGCCGCGACTTCTGGGTCTGGTACGGGCAATATTCGCTGCTGCGCGACCTGCTCTTCAATCGGAATTACCGCCCGCTCGACCGCGGCGACTGGGACGGGTACCGCACGTATCGCGACCGCGGCCAAACCTATTACGGCGGCTCCGGTTCCGGCCAGAAATACGGGACACAGGGCAGCACCACGCAGGAGCGCTACTCCGGGAGCACGTTCTCGCGGAACGGCGGATTCCGAGATTCGCAATACGCCAGCAAGAGCGGCGGCTATCGCAGCTCCCGCTATTCGAGCCCGGGGGCGCGCAACCCCGATATTGACAGCGCACCGCGCCGTTATGGCAGCGGCTCGGAGCGCGCCATGCCGCCTCCCGCCCGCAGCTACCGGCCCGCGCCTTCGTACCGGCCGCCGATGCGGAGTATGCCGCGCCGCTTCGGGCGCAGATGACGGCGCTGCTTCGCGGCGCGCTCTGGCTGCTGCCCGCGCTTCTGACCGCTCAGACGAACCTGAGTTTCACGGAGGGCCTGAGCGGATGGAGCGAACCCGCCGCCTCGTCGAGCGCCGGCTACTCGGCGGAGACCCGCACGGATGGATGCAGGTCGGCGGCCTGCGCCGTGCTGGCGGCGCCCGCAGAACCGCCGTCGTTGAGCCTCGGAAACCTCCAGCAATCGTTCGATGCCGCGCCATACCGCGGAAAGACCGTTCGCCTGCGCGCGTGGCTGCGGGTGGAGGGAACCGACCCCGCGTCGCGCGGGCAACTCTGGCTGCGCGTGGAACTGCCCGGCGGCCGGCTGGGCTTCTTCGACACGATGGGCGACCGCCCGGTGACATCGCGGCAGTGGCAGCCCTGCGAGATCACGGGCGAGGTGGCGCCGGACGCGAAGGGCATCACCCTCGGAATCCTGTCCCGCGGCAAGGGGCGCGTCTGGGTCGACGGAGCGGCGTTCGAGATCCTCGCAGGCGTCTCCGGGCCGCGCGCGACGGCCGACCGCGCGGCCATCCGTGCGGTCTACGCGCGAGTCGACGCGGCATACAGCTCCGGAGACGTGGATGCCGTCGCGAGTTTCGCGCTGCCCACCGCGCAGATCGTGCTGGGCGCGGAGAGGATCCCGCTCGCCGACGCCCTGGCTCCAATTATGGACGACCTGCGAAAAGGCATGAAGTTCCGGTCGGAGTCGGAGGTCACTTCGGTCGAGATAGCGGGTGACACGGCGACGGTGTTCGTGAATAATGTCGCGACGCGCACGCGGGCGGACAGCCAGGACTCGGTGGCGTCTTCGAACCGCGATACCTGGGTCCGGACGGCGGCGGGATGGCGGCTGAAAGAGTCGACACTGATCGACACTCACCCGGTGAAGAGCGGGCGCTAGGGCTGTCTCTACTCAAGGCCGTTCGATCTCCTATTCTTCGCCCTGTCCGACTCGTCGATACCGTTACTTTTTCACCTCACCTCCGTCTACCGCACCATGCTTCGTCTCGTGCTGGCTATGGCACTCGGCATCCCCGCGGGAGCCCAGATCATTCCCGGGCTCACGATCCCGCCGAGCGGTAACAATCAAAAAGCTTCCGTAACTCAGTACATCGGGCCGGTGCGCGTCACCATCGAGTACTCCAGCCCGGCAGTCCATGGGCCTGACGGCAAGGACCGGCGCGGCCAGATCTGGGGCAAACTTGTCCCCTACGGCCTGGCGGACCTCGGATTCGGCAACGGCAAACCAGCGCCCTGGCGCGCCGGAGCCAATGAGAACACGGTGTTCGACATCTCCGATAAGGTATCCATCGAGGGAAAACCCCTACCTGCCGGGCGTTACGGACTCCATATGATCGCGGGGCCCGAAGAGTGGGTCTTGATTCTTTCCAGGGATTCGAACGCCTGGGGCAGCTTCTACTACGAACCGGACCACGATGCGCTCCGGGTAACCATCAGGCCGCACAAGCATGAATATCGCGAATGGCTGACCTACGAGTTCACGACCCGCCGCCCCTCCGAGTCCGTCGCTGAGCTGCAGTGGGAGGATCTTGCGGTCCCGTGGACCATCAAAGTGGAGAACATCGACGATCTCTATATCTCGAAGCTGAAAGAAAACCTGACCAACGTGCAGGGCTTCGGTTGGCGCGGGTGGGTGGCGGCTTCCCAGTATTGCGTCGCCCAGAACACTCATCTGGAGCAGGCGCTGGAATGGGCCGAAATCGCCGTGAGCAAGCCCTTTGTCGGGGAGGCCAATTTTGCCACCCTGAGCAATAAAGCGCAGGTTCTGGAGAAACTCGGACGAATGGAAGAGGCGAAGGCGGCGATGGACATGGCTATCCACCACCGGTCCGCCACCCCGATCGATCTTCACCAGTACGGGCGCCGCCTGCTCGGCGAGAAGAAGAACCGGGAGGCGCTCGAGGTCTTCCAGTTGAATTACGCGCGTAACGGCGACGAGTGGCCGGTGCATGTGGGACTGGCTCGCGGTTATGCCGCTAACGGCGATCTGAAACAGGCGCTCGAGCATGCGCGCAAGGCGCTGCTCCAGGCACCAGACCCCGTGAATCGCCAGAGCCTGGAAGCAATGGTCGCCGCACTCGAGGCAGGCCGCCCGATCGCTCAATAGAACGCGCAGGCCCGCTACTGCCTGGGCGGAAAGTTCCGCGGGAAGCGCTGCTTGGGTGCCACATCCGCGGTCCGGATGTACCAGTCGAGAGTCTGCTGCCGCAACTCGCCGGCAATCGCGGAATAGCCGCTGTCGCCGTAGACGTTGTGAAGCTCGCGCGGATCGCCGGCGAGGTCGTACAACTCGCTTTGTCCGTCGGGGCGGAAGACGAGCTTGTGGGTCCTCGTGCGGATCATGGTGGCGCGGGTGATGGTCTCGGGGCGACGGTTCTGCAGGCTGACCTTGGGGTAGTAGATGTTGTCGGGGCTGGCAAACTGGTCGAGCGGCTCGAAATCCTGGGGCTCGTTGACGTTATAGCCGCCTTCGGCGAAAGCAGCGCGGGCCGGGTCGCCGGGCCGTCCGTGGAGCTGGGGCATGAGGCTGCGCGCGAAGTGCGTATGGCGGGCCTCGATACCGGCGAGTTCGAGCACGGTCGCCATCACGTCGTATAGCTCCACGATTTCGTCCGACACGTGGCCGCGGGCGAGGCCTTCGTAGCGGGCCATGAGGGGAACGTGTTCGAGCACGCCATCCATGGCGCTCGGCCACTTCTCGACGAGCCCGTAGTCGCCGCCCCATTCGCCGTGGTCCGAGAAGAGAAAGACGGCGGTGTCTTGCGCGTGTCCGGTCCGTTCCACGGCCGCCAGCAGCTCGCCGAACATCCAGTCGCTGTAGCTGATCATGCCGAGGTAGACGGCCTGGATCTTGCGGAAGTCGGCGTCGTTCAAGCGGTCGAGGCGCATGACGCCGCGGAGCGCTTCCTGGTAGTTCGGCTTGCGGGGAAGACCGGGCGGGCGCAGGGACGGAAGCTTCGCCGGGTCGTACATGCCGTAGAAGTCCTTGGGGGCGGTGAACGGGGGATGCACGAAAGTCAGCGGCAGAAAGAGGCAAAACGGCTTGCCATTCCCGCGTTCCAGCACGCGGATCGCGGATTGGATGTTACGCCAGTCGGCGGTGTCGGTACGGTCGCCGCCGGGAGGCGCGAGGAAGGAGTAGAAGTGCGGGTCGCCGGGTGGATAGAGACGGCCCGGCGGGCGGCCCGGGGCCGTGCCCCAATCGGTGACGCTGTCGGGAAAGCTGCCGGGAGCCAAAAGGTCGTTCTTGCCGTACCAGAAGACGTCGTAGCCGGCCTGCTTCAGATATCGGAACAGGTTGGGCTCGTCAGGCTGGAGGGGATAGTAGAGGCTGCGGTGGCCGCGGACGTGGACGGGCCACCCGGTCATCAGGCTGCACCGTGAGGGACCGCAGACCGTATTCTGGACATGGCACTGGCTGAACCGGACGCCCTCGCCGGCGAAGCGGTCGAAGTTGGGAGTCCGGACGACGGGGTGGCCATAGCACGCGAGGCTCTCGGCGCGCATGGTCTCGGGCATGTAGAGGATGAAGTTGGGTTTCCGCGAATCGGCAGCCCGGGCCGGAACCGCTGCCTGCAAGGCCATGGCGGCTCCGCCGCTCTCGAGGAAGGAGCGGCGCGTGATCGGATCGGTATTCATATGGTCTCCGCACCGACTATGTTACGCTGAATACAAATGGCACTCAGCAGGAGCGCACGCGGTAGAGCCGCCTTGATTGTGCTCCTACTCTGCGCGACGGCTTATGCCCAGTTTGCCGCGCTGGCCGATTCCCACACACCGCACTTTGCGAACGACCACTGCTGCCTGCTGTGCCATGTCGGAGTCCTGCCGTTTCTGCAGCCTGATTCCGGTGTCTCCGCCGCACCTTCCGCGCGTGTGCAGTGGCTGACCTGGGATCCGGACTTTGTACTTTTCCGTGACGCTTTCCTGATCTCCCGCTCGTCGCGCGCGCCTCCGCCGGCCCTCCCGGTTTCCGCAGGTTAGTTCCAGACCCGGCGCCTTGTGCGCTGGGTGACGAGGGGAGGGTTGTTTCGATGGCGAGTCGTATCTGGTGTGTGCAATCCAGGTCCATCCTGGTAATCTCAGCTCTTGCTACGGTGTTACTGGCGTTGTCGCAGCCGGCGTGCGAGCGACTTAAGAAGGTAGAGGGAGCGTCGCCCAAGGCCGCGGCAAACGAGGCTGCGGCGGCTGGCCAGGCCAATCTGTTCACGGTATCCACGGAGCAGCAGTCGCACCTTCAGGTGGTCCCGGCGACGCGGGCGAGGTGGTTCACCACGGTCCACACTACCGGCACGGTGGACTGGGACGCAGACCATACCACGCAGGCGATCACGCAGGTGAACGGGCCCATTTCGCGGATCCTGGTGGACCTGGGATCGAAGGTGAAGGAAGGCGATCCGCTGCTCTTCGTGGCGAGCCCGGACGTGGCCAACGCGATCTCGACATACCGCAAGGCGCGCAACCGTGAGGCGCTGGCGAAGCGGATTCTGGATCGCAACAAGGAACTGCTGAGCCGCGGAGCCCTCGCCGGTAAGGACCTGGAGAGCAGTGAGGCGGATTACAACGACGCCAACACCGACGTCGAGAACAGTCTTCAGTCGCTCCGGATCTTCGGTATCACCCAGGATGAGATCGAGCACGCGGACCAGCAGGGCATCGCCATCAGCCCCGAACTGGCGGTGCGAGCCCCGATCGGGGGCGTCGTGGTGCAGAAGCTGGTGTCGCCGGGACAACTCATTCAGGCCGGCGCCACGGCGTGCTTCGTGATCAGCGATGTGTCCACGGTTTGGGTACAGGGCCACATCTTCGACCGCGACCTGCCACTGGTGCACGGCGGCGACACGGTGGAGGAAACCAATCCGGCATTTGCGCACAGCTTCCGCGGCGAAGTGGGATACGTCGGCGCGTCGGTCGATCCCGCGACCAGCACCACGCCGGTGCGCATCGTGACGCACAACCCGGACGGACTTCTGAAGAAGGACATGTTCGTCGATGCGGCGATCCGGACGGGAGAGCGGGCGAACCTTCTGGTGGTTCCGGTCTCCGCGGTGCTGCACGACGAGCAGAACGAGCCGATGGTCTACGTGGAGACCGCGCCGGGCAAATACGCCAAGCGCCTGGTCCAGGTGGGTGAACAGCAGGAGGACCAGGTGGAGATTCGCGGGGGGCTCCAGCCGGGCGAGCGGGTAGTTTCCGAAGGCAGTCTATTCGTGCAGTTCGCATTGTCCGCTCAATAGGCCCATCCAGATGATCTCGCGCATCGTTACCTTTGCCCTTTCCCAGCGCTTCCTGATCGTGATGGCATCGCTGATGCTGATGATCTGGGGAGCGTTCTCGTTTCAGAAACTGCCGATCGACGCCTACCCGGACCTGGCGCCGCCGCACGTGGAGATTGTCACGCAATGGCCGGGGCATGCGGCCGAAGAAGTGGAGCGGCTGGTCACCATCCCGATCGAGATCGAGATGAACGGCATCCCGCGGCTGGAGGCGCTGCGCTCGATTTCACTCTACGGCCTCTCCTCCGTGCAGATGAACTTCGACTACAACGCAGACCCCTATTTCGTGCGGGAGCAGGCCTTCGAGCGAGTGGGCAACGCGACCCTGCCTCCCGGGCTGACGCCCAGCATGTCGCCTCTGTTCAGCCCGAGCGGGCTGATCTACCGCTATGTCCTCGAGAGCCCCGACCGCTCGCCGCAGGAATTGAAAACCATCGACGACTGGGTGCTGAACCGGCATTACCGCTCGATCCAGGGTGTCGCCGATGAATCGGGATTGGGCGGCACGACGATGCAGTACCAGGTGCTGCTCGACCCGAACAAGCTGTTCTCCTACGGGGTGAGCGTCCCGCAGATCTCGCAGCAATTGAGCAGCAATAACGCCAATGCGGGCGGAGGGTTTTACTCGCAGGGCGGCCAGTTCTATTACATTCGCGGACTCGGGCTGGTGCGCAACACCCAGGACATCGGCAATATCGTGGTGTCGTCGAAGGGCGGTATTCCAGTCTACGTCCACGATCTCGCGCAAGTCACCATCGGCCACGCGCCGCGGCTGGGAGAGTTCGGATTCATGCACCAGCCGGACGCGGTGGAAGGCGTCATCCTGATGCGGGTGGGCGAGCAGGCCCAGGTGATCCTGAAGCGCGTGGAGGCGATGACCAAAGACCTCAATGAGCACGTGCTGCCTCCGGACGTCAAGATCAAGCCTTTCTACGACCGGCAGGGTTTGATCCAGGAGACCACCAGGACGGTGGAGGCCAACCTGTTGCGCGGGATGCTGCTGGTGCTGGTGATCCTGGGCCTGTTCCTGTTCAGCGTGCGCACGGCGCTGATCGTGGCGGTCACGATACCCTTCGCACTGCTGTTTTCGTTCATCTGCCTGGACCTGGCGGCACATTCCGGCAAACCTGCTCTCGATCGGCGCCATCGATTTCGGCATCATCGTGGACGGCGCGGTGGTGATGGTGGAGAACATCTTCCGCGAACTGGCGGCGCGCGAAGAAGGCCACAACCTGATGGATGTGATTCGCGCGGCGGCGCGCGACGTGGAGCGGCCGATCTTCTACGCGATCGCGGTGATCATCGCGGGATACCTGCCGATTTACGTGTTGACCGGGCCCTCCGGAAGGCTCTTCCAGCCGATGGCGGACACGATGTCGTTCGCGCTGCTGGGCTCGTTGCTCTGCAGCCTGACGCTGCTGCCGGTCTTGTGCTCCTACTTGCTGCGGAAGCGTCTGCACGAGCCGAGGGTGCGGCTATATGAAAAAGTGCGCGACACCTACGGCACGGTTCTGGGCTGGTGTCTGCGCCACCGGCTGGCTACGGTGTTCACGGTACTGCTGGTGTTCGGCAGCTCGCTGCTGCTGATCCCGGGGATCGGCGGAGAGTTCATGCCCCACCTGGATGAAGGCGCGCTGTGGGTGCGGGCCACGACGCCCTATACGATTTCCTTCGAGGAGGCCGCCAAGCTGGCTCCCCAGATCCGCGACATCCTGCTGGGCTTTCCGCAAGTCACGACCGTGGCCAACGAACTGGGGCGGCCGGACGACGGGACGGATCCCACCGGCTTTTACAACGACGAATTCTACGTCGGCCTGAAGCCCTACGGCGACAGCGCGTGGCAGGGATCGATCCACACCAAGCCGCAACTGATCGAAGCAGTTCAGAAGAAGCTCGCCGCATTCCCGGGGATCATCTTCAACTACACGCAGCCCGCCGAGGACGCCGTAGATGAAGCGGAGACCGGCCTGAAGAGTGCGCTGGCGGTGAAGATCTTCGGCGGGGACCTGAAGGTTCTGGACGAGAAGGCCGCACAGGTGAAGAGCATCCTGCAGAAGATTCCGGGCATCACCGAGATCACGGTGGTGCGGGAGTTGGGGCAGCCCAGCCTGACGATCACGCCGGACCGGGAAAAGCTGGCGCGGTACGGGCTGAACGTCGACGACGTGAATACACTGGTCGAGACTGCGATGGGCGGGACGGCGGCCACCCAGGTGATCCAGGGCGAGCGCCAGTTCGACCTGGTGGTGCGCATGCAGCCGCAGTACCGGAGCGACGAGAACGCGATCAAGAGTCTGCTGATCACGACGCCGGACGGCCAGCACCTGCCGCTCGGCCAGTTCGCCGACATTCACGTGGAGAGCGGCGCGTCGTTCATCTACCGCGAATCGAACTCCCGCTATCTCGGGGTGCAGTTCAGCGTAGAGGGCCGGGACCTGGCGGGGGCGGTGGGAGAAGCGCGGCAGAAAGTGGAATCGGCCGTCAAGCTGCCGATCGGCTACCACTTCGACTGGGGCGGCGAGTACAAGGATTACCTGGCCTCGCGGGAGCAGATGAAGGTGATTCTGCCGCTGACGGTGCTGCTGATCCTGGTGATCCTGTTCGCGCTTTACGGAAATTTGAAATTCCCGCTGATTATCTTTTTCAGCGTGCTCGTGACCGAGCCGGTGGGCGGCCTGCTGGCGCTGCGGATGACGGGGACGAACTTCAGCGTGTCATCGATGCTGGGGTTTGTGGCCCTGATGGGCGTGGCGGTGCAGACCAGCGTCATTCTGTATTCCTTCATCAACAAGCTGCGGTTGGAAGGAAGGCCCGTCATGGAGGCTACGCTCGAGGCGTCGCTGCTGCGGCTGCGCCCGATCATGATGACGGCGCTGGTGGCCTGCTTCGGACTGTTGCCGGCGGCCATGTCCACGGGAATCGGCAGCGACTCGCAAAAGCCTTTCGCGATCGTGATCGTGGGCGGACTGGTTTCAAGGCTGTTGCTCTCCATCTTCCTGGCGCCGGTGCTGTACGCCCTGGTGGCGAAGGATGGCGACACCCTGCAGGTATAGTGACGCGCCGGCAGGCACATATTTTTCGGCAGGATACAGGAGATACGAATGCGCTACTTGGTTTCGCGCGCGAGCGCGACGCTACTGGCGGCGGGCTGTCTGGCCAGCGGAGCGTTCGCACAAAGGGCATATACATGGCAGGAACTGCGTGACCGGTTCGAAGCCGCGAACCGGCAGCTTCAGGCCGGGCAACTCGGCATCGACGAGTCGAAGGCGGACCAGACAACGGCCTACCTGAGGCCGAATCCGGACTTCACTTTGCTCGTCGACCAGGTCGCGCCATTCCAGGGAAATCCGTACCGGCCGCTGGGCGCCGCGCTGCCGCTGATCGGGTCGAGCTACCTGCACGAGCGGCAGCACAAGCGGGAACTGCGCCTCGAGAGCGCGAAGGAGGGAACCGATATCGCGGTGTCGCAGCAGACCGACCTGCAGCGAAACCTGTTATTCAACCTGCGCAACGCCTTCGTGCAGACGCTGGAGGGCAAGGCGGTGCTGGCGGTGGCAAACGAGAACCTGGCATACTACGACCGCCTGCTGGCAGTGAACCGCGGGCGCGTCCAGAGCGGCGACATCGCGCAGGTGGACCTCGACCGGATGGAGCTGCAGCGCGTGCAGTTCGAGACCGATGTCGAGACGGCGAAAGTGAACCTGCGGACGGCCAAGATCCAACTGCTGGCGCTGATGAACGACCGGACTCCGGTGGAGCAGTTCGACGTGACTGGCAACTTCGATTATTCGGAGCCGGCCATCGGGCTGGACGAATTGCACCGGATCGCGCTGGCCTCGAGGCCGGACCTGCTGGCCGCGGTGCAGGCGGTCGGCAAGGCGCAGACCGACCACAGGCTGGCGATCGCGAACGGATCCACCGATCCGACGTTTGGCGTGGACCTGGCTCGGAATCCGCCGCTGGTCGCCTACGTCGGGTTCAGCGTGAACATTCCGCTGCGCATTTTCGACCGGAACCAGGGCGAAAAGGAGCGCACGCTGCTCGATATCCGCCGCAGCGAGCGGCTGCGGGAGGCCACCGAGACTCAGATATTCAACGACGTCGATTCGGCGTTCGCGACATTGAACAGCAGCCTGGTCCTGTTGCGCTCCTACAAAACGAAGTATCTGGATCTGGCCGGCAGGGTGCGGGACACGGTTTCGTTTGCGTACCAGCGGGGAGCTTCGTCGCTATTGGACTTTCTGACCGCGCAGAACGACTACCGGAGCATCCAGGTCACCTACCTGAACCTGGTGGGGTCCTACATGGCGGCGGCCAGCCAGTTGAACCTGGCGGTGGGCCGGGAAGTGATTCAGTAGAATCCGAAACGGCCCCATTACCACGGTAATGTAAAGGCATGGCGATCGCGTACTCGAAGGTCACTGCGCAGGGACAAATTTCCGTGCCGGCGGACGTTCGCCGAAAGCTGGGCCTCGGCCCGGGGTCGGTCCTGGAATGGGACGAAGATGGCGAGAAGATCGTGGTGCGGCGCTCCGGCCGCTACACCTCGGAAGACATCCACCGGGCCGTGTTCCCCGAAGGCGCGCCGAAATCACGAACTGCAAGCGAGATCAAGCAGGGGATCCGGCGGCGCATGAGGAAACGTCATGCGCGCCGTTGACACAAACGTTCTGATCAGACTCATCACGCGCGCTGATGTCCGACAGGCCGGAAGCGCCGACAGGTTCATCGAAAAGGGGGCTTGGGTGCCGGTTCTCGCGCTCGCGGAAACGGCTTGGGTTCTCGAAGGTGTGTACCATCGCAAGACACACGAGGTGGCGGCTGCGATCGAGATGCTCCTGGATCATGAAAATCTGGTCCTTCAGCACGCACCAGCCATTGCCGCCGCGCTGAACCTTTTCCGGTCGCGGCCTTCCCTCGGGTTCTCCGACTGCCTGATGCTGGAACTGGCCCGTGAAGCCGGTAATTTGCCATTGGGTACGTTCGACCGGAATCTTGCGAAGGTAACCGGAGCGCAGAAGGTGTAGAACCGCGGAGCCTCCTTCCCCCTGTCCGCTGCGTCCCAAAAGCGGACACTCGAAGAGCCGGGTCAACAGGCTGAAACTCGTTCATTTATAATCGGTTCTGTATGGCAACGTACGTGCGCTGCTTTTCCGGTTAAGCCCAAATAGGGACGTAATGAAATCATCCGAGTCACGGACACCGTGCATCCTGATCGCCGACGATCAGCCAGATGTGCTGGAAGCGTTGCGCTTCCTGGTGAAAGGCGAAGGGTACCAGGCGGAGGCAGTGACCTCGCCGCCCGCAGCGATCGACGCCGTCGAATCGCGCGATTTCGACGCGGTTCTGATGGACCTGAACTACACCCGCGATACCACCTCCGGACAGGAAGGGCTGGAGCTGCTGAACCGCATCCAGACCCTCGATTCCACGCTGCCGGTAATCGTGATGACGGCCTGGGGATCGGTGGAACTGGCGGTCGAAGCGATGCGCCGCGGGGCGCGCGACTTCATTCAGAAGCCTTGGGATAACGCGAGGCTCTCGGCGATTCTCAAGACGCAGATCGAATTGGGGCGGGCGCTGCGCACCGGGCAGCGGCTGGAGGCCGAGAACCGGGCGCTGCGCGCAGAGCGTTTTCCGCAATTGATCGCCGAATCGGCGGCCATGCGGCCGGTGCTGGACGTGGTCTCGCGAGTCGGTCCGTCGGACGCCAACGTGCTCATCACCGGCGAGAACGGCACGGGGAAGGGGCTGGTGGCGCAGACGCTGCACTCGGTTTCGCTGCGCTCGACGAGGCCCCTGGTAACGGTCAACACCGGCGGGCTGGCGGAAGGTGTTTTCGAAAGCGAGCTCTTCGGCCACGTGAAAGGCGCCTTCACCGACGCCAAGAGCGACCGCGTCGGGCGATTCGAAATGGCCGACGGCGGCACGCTGTTCCTGGATGAGATCGCCAATATCTCGCAAGGATTGCAGGCCAAGCTGCTGCGTACCATCGAAGCGGGCGAGTTCGAGCGCGTAGGCTCTTCCAAGACACGGCGTGTGGACGTGCGGGTGTTTTCCGCGACCAATGCCGACCTGCACGCGGCGGTGAACGAAGGCCGCTTCCGCCAGGACCTGCTGTTCCGCCTGAACACCATCGAGATCAGGCTGCCTCCGCTGCGCGACCGCCGGGAGGATATTCCGATTCTCTCGGCGCACTTTCTGCGCCAGCACGCGGAACACTACCGGAAGGCGCTCACCGGATTCGACGAGGGCGCCATCAAGGCGCTGCTGGCGCACTCCTGGCCGGGCAACGTCCGCGAACTCGACCATGCGGTGGAGCGAGCGGTACTGATGGCGCAGGGCGATACGATCCGGTCCGGCGACCTGGGTCTGCGGGCCGGCCGGGAAGGTCCCCCGCGGCTGGAGGAGATGAGCCTGGAAGATGTCGAAGCCCTTCTGATCAAGAAGGCGCTCGCGCGCTTCAGCGGGAATGTGAGCCACGCGGCCAACGCGCTGGGCCTCAGCCGCAGTGCGCTCTATCGCCGCCTGCAGCGGTACGGATTGTAGCCCGTGGATCACACGACGGTTCCGCCCGAAGAGAAGCCCGCTCGCATCGGCTACGAAGGGCGAATCGTGCTGCTGGCGCTGGCGGCCGGGCTGCCGGGAGTGGTGGTGGCGCTGTGGCTCTTGTGGAGCGGCAATTACGAAGCCCGCACACAGTGGCCGGTTTCCGTGCTGATCGTGGGCTGCTGGCTCTCGTTCGCCTTCGCGGTGCGCGAGCGCGTAGTATTTCCACTGCAGACCCTCTCCAACCTGCTGGGAGCACTGCGCGAGGGCGACTATTCGGTGCGCGGCCGGGCGCCCCGCCCGGACGACGCCCTGGGCGAGGTGATGCACGAGGTCAACACGCTGGGCGGGACTCTGCGCGAGCAGCGTCTGGGGGCCATGGAGGCCACCATGCTGCTGCGCACCGTGATGCGCGAGATCGACGTGGCGATCTTCGCCTTCGACGAACGGCGCCGGCTGCGGCTGGTCAACCGCGCGGGTGAGCGCCTGCTGGCCATGACTCCGGAGCGGCTGCTGGGACAGACCGCCGCCGAGCTGAACCTGGAGGCGTCTCTCGAAGGCCCGTCGCAGAGCACGCTGCAGATGGTTTTTCCGGGCGGCGCGGGGCGCTGGGGAGTGCGCCGCACGCGGATCCGGGAGCGCGGGCTGCCGCTCGAGCTGATCGTGATCTCCGACCTCACCCAGGCCCTGAGCGAGCAGGAACTGCAGGCGTGGCAGCGCCTGGTGCGCGTGCTCGGACACGAGCTGAACAACTCCCTCGCCCCCATCAAGTCGATTGCGGGCAGCCTGGTGGCCATCATCTCGCGCGATCCCCTGGCGGAGGACTGGCGCGAAGACATGAAGCGGGGCCTCAACGTGATCACGTCCCGTTCCGAGAGCCTCAGCCGTTTTATCGGAGCCTACGCCCGCCTGGCCAAGCTGCCCCGGCCGCAGTTGCAGCCGCTCGACGTGGGTCCCTGGGTGGGGCGTTCGGTCAGCTTCGAAACGCGTGTGCCGGTGACGGTGGAGCCGGGACCGCAAATGACCGTGCGCGGCGATCCGGACCAGTTGGAGCAGGTGCTGATCAACCTTCTGCGGAATGCCGCGGACGCATCTCTCACGACGAATGGCAGGGTGCGGATCGGGTGGCGCCTGGACGGATCGATGCTCGAGATCCGGGTGGAGGACGAAGGGCCGGGACTCTCGAGCACGGCCAACCTGTTCGTCCCATTCTTCACCACCAAGCCGGGAGGCTCCGGGATCGGGCTGGTGCTGAGCCGGCAGATCGCCGAGGGCCACGGCGGCGCGCTGATGCTCGAAAACCGCGTCCCGGGCCCAGGATGCGTTGCGCGGCTACGCCTGCCAGCCTAAGAAAATAGTACCGTTACAGAAATCCCATAACCAAAGACAACTCAACTTCGCCGGTAAGATCCCTAAGAATTGAACTTGTAAGTCATTCTGAAAACGGAAGGGAATGGTCAGCTCTCCGGGTATGCCGTCCCACGATAATATCCCTCGCCCAGTGGCGCCGTCGACGCTCGATGAGGCGGGGCTGCCAGAGTCTCTGATCGAACAGCTCCTGCTGAAGATTCTGTACTTCCGCGGCGAGTTGTACGGACAGGATCTGTCGAGGGCCATTGGCCTGCGCTTCAGCGTCATTCAGGATATCGTGGAAACGCTCAAGCTGCAGCACCTCGTGCAGGTGAAGCGGTCGATGGGAATCAGCAGTGTGGGTTCCATGTTCGCGCTCACCGAGACCGGGCGCGAGCGGGCGAGAGAGTACCTCGAAGCCAACCAGTACGCGGGTCCGGCGCCGGTGCCGCTGTCGCAGTACTCCGACCGCGTCCGTCTGCAGCGGCAGGCGGAGGGATGGCTGACGAAAGAGAACCTGATCCCCGCCTTTCGCGGGATGGTTCTAACGCAGCAGATCCTTTCCCAGATCGGTCCGGCGGTAAGCGCCGCGAGCTCGCTCCTGCTCTATGGAAAGCCCGGCGACGGGAAGACGTTTCTCATCGAATCCCTGCAGAACCTGGATACCGCCCCGATCTATCTTCCATACTCCCTCGAGTGCCAGGGCAACATCGTTCAACTGTACGACCCCATCTATCATCACCGCATCGAGGAAGAAGAGGACCAGCCGTCGGTACTCGCGGTATCCGAAGAGCGGACCTACGACCGCCGGTACCTCCAGTGCAAGCGGCCGTTCATCGTCAGCGGCGGCGAGCTCTCGCTGGAAATGCTGGACCTGCGGTACAACACGACCTCGCGAGTCTACGAAGCCCCCTTCCAGTTGAAGGCCAACAACGGAATCTACCTGATCGACGATTTCGGGCGGCAGCGCGCTACTCCGGCGGAGGTTCTGAACCGCTGGATCGTGCCGATGGAACGCCGGGTGGACTACCTCAGCTTCATTACGGGCGGCAAGATGACTGTGCCGTTCGAAGCATTCCTGGTGTTCTCCACTAATCTGAATCCGGCCGATCTCGGCGACGAGGCTTTCCTGCGGCGGATCCAATACAAGATGCTGCTGCCGGGGCCGGCCGAGAACGAATTCATCAAGATCTTCGAGACCTTCTGTGCCAGCCGCAAGCTGCCTTGCAGCCGGGACCTGCTCATGCGCTTCATCGAGCGCCGCTTCCGGCAAACGGGCAGGGTCTTCCGGCGGTGCCATCCGCGCGACCTGCTTTCTCATGCCATCAACCTGATGAACTTCGAGAAACTGCCATACGCGCTGAACGACGAGATTCTGGACCGGGCGTTCGAATGCTGTTTCGTGCAGGAGGAGCAGGGAACGCCGGCGAAGCAGTCGGTGCTGCTTCCCATCATGGCGGACACCTGTGCCGACCACTGGGGCGACCAGCTCGCGAAGATCCAAACGGCCTTCGGCACGCTCGCATTCCTGGCCGGGTTCCGCAACCGGGCCACCGGCCAGTATTACGACGTGGATTCGATCCGGCAATATGGGGAAGCGGAGACCGTGCGGGTTCTACACCGCCTGCACATGCGGAGCTTCACCGACTGGCTGAGCCTCAACCTCGACCAGCAGAGCCGGGACCTGTCGCGCTACCTGGGAAGCAGTGACGCGGCGGCCCGCGCGCGCTTCGAACGCAAGGAACTGATCAACCTGCTGGCACCGGCCGGAGCGAGACCCGAGGAAGTGACGCTCTTCCTCCAGGATCTGGACGAAATCCTCAACGCCCTGTGCGGCGACGCCGAGGAGCCCGGGCCAGTCGTCGTGGCCGCACCCCAAGTCATCGAAAAGATCGCATAGACTGCTGCTCGCTTGCCGGGGCTTCGGCTTGCCCTTCGGATTGAGCGCCACCGCAAAGCGGATGGGGTCCTTCCAGGTGTTTGTTCCGTCCGGCCCAAGCTTGCGGGAGCTGCCTTCCCGATGCTGGTGAAAGACCCGGGGGCTGCGGCGGGTTAGCGGTCGCCCACGAAGTTCAGAAAGATCTGGGTCTGCGTTTCCACCGGGACGCCGTTCAGGATGGTCGGCCGGTACAGCCACTGCATCACGGCATCCACCGCGGCCCGCTGTAACAGCGGGTGCCCCTTCACGACTTTGACCGATTTCACTTTGCCGTCGGTTCCCACGGTGGCAATCAGCTCCACCGTGCCGCGCGCGCCGGATTCCTTGGCCAGGCGGGGGTACTCTGGATCCTTGCGACGGATCAACTGAGCCTGCTGGACCTGTCCGCCGCTCGGGGCAACGGTCCGAGTGGCCGCGGGCGGCGTGGATTGCGGTGCGGCGGCGGGTGGCGGCGGCGGCGGAGCTACGGCAGGTCCGCCCAGGTTCAGTGCGGCCAATCCCGAGCCGCTGCCGCTGGTCTGCTGGGGCAGTGCGGGAGCAGCCGGCAAGTCGGCGGGGCGGGTCGGACGGAGGCGCTGTGCGAGGGAGTCCGTGCTGAAGCGCTTGAGTGGAGCGGCCGGCGTCTTGGGCGCTTCCGGCTCCGCAGCGGGCTGGTCGGGATTAACCGCCGCCTGGGGCTGGCCCGCGGAGACCGGTGCCTGACCGGCGGGTGCCGGCACCTGCATTCCCGGCGCCTGCTGCTGCTGTTCTTCCATGGGCGAAGGACGGGTCCGCAGAACGCGAACCGATTCACTGGTGGTGCGCGCCTGATCGGGACCGGTCACTTCCATTTTGAACACCACATCCCCGGTAGCGGGGGAGTACGAAATACTGCCGGCGCCGCGAAGCTGCGCCAGGTCCATCTCGACGTTCTCATGCTGGGCGCCGTCGGTGATCGACAACACGGCGTGACTGGCGTTGCGGATCGCCGCCGAGTCCCGGTTCCAGGTCAGCACGAGTTCGCTGCCGCTCCGCTCGACGCGGAGGGCGAGAGGGGACGTATCCTGCGGCGGTGCCGAGGCCAGCCTGGCGCTATGGCGCAGGAAGCCCGGGTAAACGAACAGGGCGACCGCAATCAGAACGATAAGCGCCGCGCCTACGGAGATCATGACGATCTTACTGCCGCGCGCCGCCGGTACGGTTTCGACGGGTTCCGGCTCCGGCTCATGGACCGTTTCCGGAGAGGCCGCGGCTACGGGTGGTTCCGCGGGAGCGGGAGGAGGCGCAAGCGGCGTTTCGGCTTTGGCGGCCGGCGGATCGATCTTCGCTGCCGGCGTCTCGACCTGTGCAGGCGGGGCTTCGACCTTCGCGGCCGGCGGGTCGATTTTGACGGGCGCAGCCTCAGCCTTCGCAGGCGGCGCGGGTACGGAGACGGGAACTGGCGCCGGAGCTTCCACAATGGCCTCGGGAGGCTCCGGTTCCGTCGCCGCTACCGGGGGGAGCGGCGGCGGGGTGGAGATCTCCCGCCGGGAAGCGATGGGGACGATTTGGGCGCGCGGCGTAGCCTTGGGGGCTGGTACGGGCGGAGCGGCCGGACGCGCCGTCACCGGTTCAGATTGCGCCGCACCCAGGCGTCCCGCCAACTCGGAAGCGCGGAACGGAAATTCGAGCCAACTGCTTTCGCTGCGGATGGAGCCATCCTCGCGGAAAAAGACTCCCCCCACGCTCGCCTTGGTGGCGAAAGGCCGGATCAGGAGGGCGATGCCGGACGGCCCGGCAAACTTGCTATCGAGCAGAGCCACATCGTCCGGGTCCATCGAGAGACCCTTGCGCGTGTGGCTGCGGAAGAAACCGACCGGAACCAGACCATTGCGGGCGCCGGCTTCCATGGCTTTGGAAAAGCGCACGAGGTCGATCTCGGAAAGACGATAGAGCGGCCCGCGGCTGTAATCCGAGACCACCGGATCATAGCCGGCGATCGTGATGAGCGCAGGATTGCCGGGTGCGACGGTACCGAACAGGACGCCGCCGATCTCCGAACCGCGGGAGCTCAGCGACCGGAAACTCTCGACCGCTTCATGCTCCAGGCGGTCGATGATATCCAGCGGGAAACAGACCGAGATCGGCTTCTGCGGGACGGTCCAAGTGTAAGAGGGCAGGGGAGCAGGCGGTATATCGTAGCGCTCAGCGCGGGCTGTCGATTCGTTCATCGGCTATCCTCCGAAAATACGGGTGCCTTGATAAGCACTGATTCTAGCCGACTATCTTATCTTTATGGTACTAATTTTCGTTGCTATTAACCAAATTCAGTATGACGCCAGATGATGTCCTGTGTGCAGTCTAATAACTCCGGCCGATTTCGCTAACCTTGGTTATTAGGGAATTAATTCCGTAATGACACCTTACTATTACCATTCGTTCCGTCCTATAATTACGCCTGTAATGAGCGAGCGGACGTGTCAGCTCTGCGGGAAGCCTCTCAGCCGTATCCGGGTCGGCGGCGGCGAGGAGTTTTGCTCCCGCGAGCACCGCACGCAGTACCGGCTGCGGCGAGGCATGGACCGGCTTCAGGAAGCCAACAAAGTCGCCAGCCTCATGCGCCGGCGCGAAAACCCGAAACCGATCACCGTAACTCCAGTGGCGGAGGTTATCTGGCGCGGATACTTCCAATCCATGCCGGATACCAGCCAGACGGTCCGCATTCCTCCCAGAAGCGGGCTGGGGCGGAGGATACCCGGACTCCCCGCGGCCGGCTACGTGGCGGCGCGCGCGGCCGGCAGTGCGGACCGGATGGAGCCGCGGGCGGCGCAGCCATCGGTGCAGGCGGGGACGGCACAGAGACTCGCCTTACCGCGTGTCCATGAGCATAGATCCTGCGGCATTCCGCAATCTCAGTCGGTCCTCCCTCCGGCTGCGGCCCCGGCGCACGAAGCCGCCCGGCGGCAGGAGAATCCGCCTCGTTCAGACTACAGGGGCAAAGTGGTTCCGCCCAAGACCGGGCGCTTTCGGGCACGCAACGACGGAGCCGCCGCGGCGGTATTCCGCGCGGTTCCCATCCCTCCCCGGGAGGGCATGCTTCTCCGGGTTTCGCGGGCCGTCGGGTTCCGGCTTCCGGCGCGCGGCACAGGCAGTTTCAAAGGTGGCCGACTGGCGCCGGTGGCTCTGCGATGGCCCGAACTGCTGAAGGAGCGAAGGTCCCTCGATTCGACTCGCCCGCCGCGCGAGGCGGAGGCGATGGAGGTGTTGTTTCCGAGGCGCACGATCGAGGCCGGCGGCCGCTGGCGGCCCGTGCCGCATCCGTACCCGGGCAACCGGCCTCCGGAAACGCTGCGGATCCCAACGCCGGTGAAAGATTTCACACCGGCTGCCAGGGTGTCGGGCCCACAGTGGACCCCGAACGCCGATGTCGTACAGGGCCCTGAGCGAAGCCGCGCGGTTGGGGAGGCGCACCTGGCTCCGGCGCTCGGGTTGCTGGCGCTGACGGCCGTTCCCCTGCCGTCCAGGCCGGAGCAGCGTATCTCGGGCGTCCCATTCGGTTCGGGCGATATGTCATTTGGCTACTCGGACGAGGAGCAATCCATCCAATGAGCACTACAGCAATGAGAACCCCCCTCCAGGCGGTACGGAATCCGGATCCGGACACTACTAATAAAGGATCCGGGTACCTGGCACGCGCCGTCGCAATGCACCTGTCGGGCAAGCGCGACGAAGCGTTGAAGCAGTTGCAGCGCGCGGTCGCCGCCCAGGAGGCCACGCCCGAAATCTACCGGGCCATGGCCCACATCCTCTTCGAGATTGGGGACTACCGCGAGTCGGCGAAAGCCTACCGCACGTTGACCCAATTGAAGCCGCAATACGCCATGGGGTGGTTCAACCTGGCGGTGTGCCTGGAGCGGTTGAGCACTTGGGAAGACGCGGCCCAGGCCTTCCACCGCGCCTCCACGCTCGATCCGAAGAACCTCGATGCCCACCTCGGGCTGGGCGTCTGCCACTTGCGGCAGGAGGATCCGAAATCGGCGCTCTTCGCGTTCGAGCGCTGCCTGGAACTCTCGCCGGCGCACGAGGATGCGGCGTTCGGGAAGGCTGCGGCGCTGCAATCGCTAGGTCACCCCGACGAGGCCGCCGAGATCTACGAACGCATTCTCGAGCACAATTCTGAATCGGAGGAGTCGCTCTCGAACCTGGTCCTGATCGGAATGTCGAAGGAAGACTTCGACATGGTGCGGGAGTACTCCGAGAGGCTGCTCGAACTCCGGCCGGACTCGACGGTGGCCCTGGAGGGTCTCGCGGCGTGGGCGTCGGCGGCCGGGGAGCACGCGCTCACGGCCAAGTTCTGCACCCTGCTGGTATCGGCGGTGCCGGCGCATTTCGAAGGCTGGTTCAACCTGGGCCTGGCGCACCAGAAATCCGGCCGCTGGGAGCAGGCGGAGGAGGCGTACGAAGAAGCTCTCAAGGTGCGCCCCCGGTCGTGCGAGACGCTGACCAACCTGGGAATCGTGCGGGAGCACCGCGGCGACGCGCTGGGCGCGCGGGCAGCCTACGACAAGGCGATGCAGGCCGACAGTTCCGCGCTGGCGCCGCTGTGGAACGTAGCGCTGCTGCTGGAGCAGAGCGGCCAGGCAGAAGAGGCCGAGCGCTGGTACCGGACACTTCTGGAGAAGGCGCCGAAAGAGGAAGAAGCGCGCTTCCGGCTGGGATTCCTGCGCCTGCAGCGACAGGATTTCCGCGGCGCCATGGAAGCGTTCGAAGGCTGCCTGAAATACCGTCCGAACTGGCCCGAAGCGCAGGCCAATCTGGCCCTGGCCTACAGCGGG
Organism: Bryobacterales bacterium; assembly: GCA_963778675.1. Classification (GTDB taxonomy): domain Bacteria; phylum Acidobacteriota; class Terriglobia; order Bryobacterales; family Bryobacteraceae; genus CAWCDJ01. The sequence continues at coordinate 133,749 of CAVZVI010000007.1, read as the reverse complement.
CTGGGAGACCGCGAACGCGCCGGCCGGATCTACGAGAAGATTCTGGATGCGGACCCGAAGTCAGTGGAAGCGCTGCGCGGGATGGCGTCGCTGGCGATTCAGGCTTCCGACTACGAGACGGCGCTTGAATTCCACGCGCGGCTGATCGACCTCGGCGAGCGGTCGCCGGAGATTCTTTATAATGCGGGCCTGATGTATGAGAAGGGCGGCCAGGCGGACAAGGCCATGACCTTGTACAACGAAGCTCTCGCGCTGCAGCCGGACATGCCCGAAGCTCTGCTCAACCTGGGGCGGCTGCTCGAGGCGGCCGGCCGGTCGGCCGAGGCGCGCGATTGCTGGAGCAAGGCGCTCGAAACCGAGCCGGCGCTGGCGCAAGGCTATTTCGGACCCGCGATCGACTGAGCCGGATTTACTTTCGGGGTTTCCCTGTCGGGTCGGGAGCACGTGGTGGAACACGTACGAGCTTTTACCGGGATGCCCTGTTTGAACTCCACCTCTTTTAGCCCGCGGCGGCGGCTCTGCCCAGGTGGGCAAGCATGGCGGAGCGGGCGGCTTGGACGAACTTGTCGAGCCGCTCGCCCATCATCCCGAACTCCAGGGTGCCGTAGCCCTTCGCCGGAAGGCGGCAGATGTCGCTATCGAAACGGCGGATCATCTCATTGTCGGCGGCGCCGCTCATGGTATCGACCAGTCGCGAGACTCGTTTCATGATGCGCAACCGGGTGATGGGCAGGGGCGTCTGGGTGGTGGCCGGCGCGCCCGGAACCGGCAGGGTCTCGTCGATCATCAAGCCGAGATTTCCCGCAGCGTTGGCATCGGTTTCGCCCATGATTGCGCGGACGTCGTCATCCGAAGAGGCAATCAGCCGGATGGGGAAGTTCGATAGCACCCCTCCGTCGACAATCGTGTTGCCTGTCTTGACGCGGCCCATGTAAGGCCCCCAGGCTTCCTGCCAGTTCACTTCCTGCCAGACGAAGGGGATGCTCATCGACATGCGAACCGCGTTTGCTACCGGAAGACCGGGCGCGGTCCGGCGGTTCAACACCAGCATTTCCATGTCGCTGGTGTCGGACGCTACCACCGAGAGGTCCGAGCCGGTTTTCCGCGCGAAGGTCTCGAGCGTGTCGCCGGGTTCGATACCCTTGGCGCCCAGCTTCTCCCGGATCCAGCCCAGGAACGTCCGTCCCGAATAGAACCCGCCGCACTCGGTGAACGAGAACATGCGCGCATATAGGGAGTTGTGCAGGAGCCGGTCGAGGAGGGTCGTGTCGATGTGGCTCTCGAACGCGGCCGGAACGAACGGCAGGTCGATTTCGCGAAACACCTGGGCCGTGATGCTCTGGTCCCTCACCGACTCGGAGAAATCCGCGGCCTGCGGAATGTCCATGAAGCTGCTGAAGCGGGGCGTTCCGTCAGCCTGCCGCTCCATGACCGCCTCCATCATTTCCGCGGTACCATAGCCTGCCGCGAGCAGCGTGGCGGTGATGGCGCCCGCCGAGGTGCCCACGTACCGCCGAATCGTGTGACCCTTCTCCTTCAGCACTTCCAGTGCGCCCACGAAAGCGACACCCTTGGCGCCGCCGCCCTCGAAGACCGCGTCATATAGAGCCATTTCCTACTCCTGGGCAGTCAATATACCAGATTAGTGCCGGGTCTTCCGGCGGTCAGCCGAGAGCGAGCTGACGCTGGATGGCGCCCGTAACGCGGGCGTCGACATCCCCGACAAACATGTTGACCTCGGAGCGCACGCCGAACTCCGGCAGGTAGACGCCGGGTTCGACCGAAAAGCAGGTCCAGGGGGAGACGCGCCGCTCGTCGTGGTTCTCGAAGTTGTCCATGTTGGCGCCGTTGCCGTGTACCTCCTGGCCGATGGAGTGCCCGGTACGGTGGGTGAAGAAGGCGCCGTAGCCGCGGCTCTCGATGTAGCCGCGTGCCGCGTCGTCCACCTCGTAACCATAGAGCTCATGCCGCGCCGCCACCGCTTCGGTAACGCGGTGGATGGCGGCGTCGCGGGCTCCGGTTACGGTTTCGAACACGCGGCGCATCGCGTCGGGCGGATTGTCGCCGAGGAAGTGCGTCCAGGTGATGTCGTAGTAAACGGCGCCCGGCTGGTCGAGTTTGGCCCACAGGTCGAGCAGCAGCAGGTCGCCGGGGTGGATTTCGGCGTGCGATTCTGTAGTCGGCTCGTAGTGCGGATTCGAGGCGTTGCTGTTGACGGCGGCGATCGGACCGTGGTCCGTGACCATTCCCGCCCGCGTGAACTCCGCGCGGACGAAATCCTTCATGTCGAGCTCTGTGACCTTGGCCTGGTTGCGCAGCCGCTCCAGCACCATGCGGAAGGCTGCCTCGCGCACGCGGTCAACGCGCCGCCCCGCCTCCAGGTGCGTTTCCAATTGGGCCGCCGTCCAGCGGGCTTCGAAGAACTGGATCAGCTCGGCCGAGGTCACCACCTCGACCCCAACACCGCGCACCAGTTCCACGGTGCCTGCGTCGACCATCGAGACGTAGGGGATGGCGCAGTTGGGCGAGTACTGCATGGCGATTCGCCGCAGGCCGGCGGTGATTTTGCGCAGCCCTTCGATCTGTTCCGTCCAACTGGAATAGGGGGTTTTCTCTCCGGGCAGCGCGGAGATCATGCCGGGCTCGACGCGGTGTTCCAGGCCGCGCGGTTCGCCGCTGGCGGGAATCAGGTAATACCAGCGCCGTGTGGGCGTGCGGGGCGGCTCGAATCCGAGGACCCGGTATCCCAAGGGGTCCCGCAGGTGGTGATCGAAAAACAGCCACCCGTCCAATTCCTGCTTGCGCAGCTCCTGCTGAATCTTCTCGAGTTCCATGGCGAAACTACAGTCTACCCGTGTTTCGGGTCGAATGCGCGAGGTTTCGCCGGAGTCCGGCGCAGCGCGAGCCTATCGCCGGTCCCAGTTCAGGCGCAGGCGGTCGCGGCCGTCGGTGGCTTCGAGCGTGATGCGGTCGATATTGTCGCGGCGGCCGGTCGAAATGAACATGGGTCCGCGCAAGCGGCCGTCATCGGAAACCACGTCGGCCCGCAGGCGGTCGCCGTCGCGGCTGGTCACCCGGCCGGTGAAGTTCATGGGCCCCCGGTCGGTGCGGAAGCTGACGACGATCCGCCCGCCGCGGTCGATGTTGACGGTGCAGTTGAACAGGCGCCGGTCGAAACGATTGAGCGTGGCGGTTCCACGGCCGTTGCCGCGAAAATCGATGGTGTTGTTCCAGGAGAAGCCCGGAACCGGCGGCGCCCCGCCCGGACGGTCATCGAAATCGCGCCGCGTCCGGTAGTCGCCACCCGTCTGCGCCCAGGTCAGGCGAAAGTGGTAGCGTCCCTGGCCGCCCGAACTATCGCGGATCATCACCACGGCGGCATAATTGTTACGCCGCGAAGGCTCCGACAGCAGCCGGATATCCCCGCGGCTGTCCACCACCCGGAAGCCGAAGTTCTGGATATCGCGGTCGGGCAGGGGCGCATTGCACTCAGACCCGTCATCGTAGGCTCCGCGCCCGGAGATGGTGCGAATGGAGACGGTGTCGCGGCGGACAGCGACTTCGACCTGGTTATCGACCTGTAGGCGGATATCGCACTGGCCCTTGCCGAGCGGTACGTCATCGCGGGTCATCTGGCGGACGCGGAATTGCGTGTCGGCCAGTGCGGGCAGTGCCGCGCACAGCCCCAGCACGGCCACCCCGATACGGAGAACGTTTGCGTGTTCCATTACCTTCAGCATACCTGCTCCGGTCGATGTGGGGGCGGGCTGACTGGTTTCCGCGGCGGCCATTAATTTTCCCTTAAAATGAAAAGAGCCAACCTTTTATGACTATGCCCCAGGAGCGTCAACAGGCGCTCGCCGACATCCTGAACCAACGTGTCCTTGTACTCGACGGGGCCATGGGGACCATGCTGCAGCAGCAACACCTCACGGCCGCGGATTTCGGCGGTCCGGCGCTGGAAGGCTGCAACGAGATGCTCCTGGTGCACCGGCCGGATGTCGTGCTGGGAATTCACCGGGCATACCTGGAAGCCGGGTCGGACATCATCGAGACCAATACCTTCAACGGCAGCCGTGTTTCGATGGGAGAATACGGGCAGCAGGATCGGGCCCACGAACTGAACGTGGTGGCGGCACGGTTAGCCCGCCAGGCGGCAGCGGAATATTCGACGCCTTCGCGCCCGCGCTTCGTCGCCGGCTCGATGGGTCCCACCACCAAGGCCATTACGGTAGTCGGCGGCATAACGTTTCCGCAGTTGATCGAGGCGTATTACGAGCAGGCCAGCGGCCTGATTGAGGGTGGCGCGGATGTGCTACTGGTGGAAACCTGCAACGACACCCGCAGCGTGAAGGCCGCGCTACTGGCTATCGACCGCCTGCGCCGCGAGATCGGCCGTTCCGATTCCGACCATGGTTTCCGGCACTATCGAACTGAGCGGCACGATGCTTGCCGGGCAGACTGCGGATGCGTTCGTCGCCTCGATCACCCATGCCGACCTGATCTCCATCGGGCTGAACTGCGCCACCGGGCCCGAGCTGATGACGGATCACATCCGCACCGTGAGCGAGATGTCGCCCGTGCGCGTTTCGTGCTATCCCAATGCGGGACTGCCCAACGAGGAAGGGAAGTACCTGGAGACTCCGACGACGCTCGCCTCGCAGCTCGAGCGGTTCGTCGATAACGGCTGGCTGAACGTAGTCGGCGGCTGTTGCGGAACCACCGATGCGCACATCCGCGCGATCGCCCAAATGGTGGAGGGCAAGCGGCCGCGCCCGTTGCGCCCCAGCGCTCACCGCGCCTATTACTCGGGCATCGAACTGGTGGAGGCGGATGACAGCAGCCGGCCGCTGATTGTCGGAGAGCGGACCAATGTGATCGGCTCGCGCCTCTTCAAGAACCTGGTGGCGGAGGAAAAGTGGGAAGAGGCCACCGAGATCGCTCGCAGGCAGGTGAAGAACGGCGCGCACATCATCGACGTCTGCCTGCAAAGCACCGACCGCGAAGAGCTTCAGGATATCGACCCGTTCTACGACCGGCTGATCCGCAAGATCAAGGCGCCGGTGATGATCGACACCACCGACCCGCACGCCGTGGAACTGGCGCTGACCTGGTGCCAGGGTAAGAGCATCATCAACTCCATCAACCTGGAGGACGGCGAAGAGAAGTTCGAGCGTATGTGCCCCGTCGCGCGCCGATACGGCGCGGCGCTGGTGGTGGGCTCGATCGATGAAGACAAGCTCCAGGCGCAGGCGTTCACGCGCGAACGCAAAGTGGCCGTGGCGGAGCGTTCGTTCCGGCTGCTCACCGAGAAATACGGCATCCCGCCCGAGGACATCATCATCGACCCGCTGGTCTTCCCTTGCGCCACCGGGGACGTCAACTATATCGGCGCGGCGGTAGAGACCATCGAAGGCATCCGGCTGGTGAAGGAGCGGCTGCCGCTGGTCAAGACCGTGCTGGGAATCTCCAACATTTCGTTCGGCCTGCCCGCTAGTGCGCGCGAGGTGGTGAATTCGGTCTTTCTCTATTACTGCACCAAGGCCGGACTCGACCTGGCGATCGTGAACGCCGAGAAACTGGAGCGCTTCGCCTCCATTCCGGAGGAGGAGCGGCGCCTCGCTGAGAATCTTCTTTTCAATTCGCCGCCCGTGGATTCCGAAGACGAGTCACTGCGCACGGCGCCCGAAGACTGGCGGGAGCAGACCGCGGAACAGAAGGCCGCCATTAACCAGTGGCACATCGGGGCCGTCACCGATCACTTCCGAAAGGCTGGAAAGCGCGAGAAGCAGCGCGCCGAGGATCTGCCCCTCGACCAGCGCCTGGCCAACTACATCATCGAAGGCACCAAGGACGGGCTGATCCCCGACCTCGAGCGGAAGCGCGCCGAGGGCACAGGCCCCCTCGAGATCATCAACGGTCCGCTGATGGCGGGGATGAACGAGGTGGGCCGCCTGTTCAACAACAACGAGTTGATCGTGGCGGAGGTGCTGCAGTCGGCGGAGGCCATGAAGGCCGCGGTGAACCACCTGGAGCAGTTCATGGAGAAGTCCGAAACGGCCGCCCGCGGTAAGGTGATTCTGGCGACAGTGAAGGGCGACGTGCACGATATCGGCAAGAACCTCGTGGAAATCATCCTGGCGAACAATGGCTACGAGGTGGTGAACCTGGGGATCAAGGTGCCGCCCGATATCCTCATCCGCGCCTGCCAGGAGCACCGGCCCGACGCCATCGGGCTTTCCGGGCTGCTGGTGAAGAGCACCCAGCAGATGGTGATTACGGCCACCGACATGCGGAGTTCCGGCATTGGCCGTGCCACTGCTTGTGGGAGGCGCTGCGCTCTCCGAGAAGTTCACGCGGACGAAGATCGCGCCGGCTTATGGCGAGGCGGTCTGTTACGCCAAGGACGCGATGACCGGCCTGAGCCTGATGAACCGCATCATGGACCCGGTGGAGCGCGAGAACGTCCTGACCGGTCACCGCTTCACCGAAGCGCCCGCGCCCGAGGCGCCCGTGGAAGCGCCCGCGGGACCGCTCACCACCGAGCGCAGCAGCAAGGTCCGCACCGATATCCCGATTCCTGCCGCGCCGTACCTGGAGCGCAAGGTCCGCGACGTGCCGCACCTGGCCGAGTTGTGGAGCTACATCAATCCATTCATGCTGTACGGGCGTCATCTCGGATACAAGGGCAATTTCGAGAAGGCTCTCGCCGATCGCGAGGATAAGGCGCTGGAGTTGTATCACAACCTCGAAGCAGTAAAGCAGGAGGCCGCGCGCTTCATGAAGGTGAAGGTGGTGTGGCAGTTCTTCGAAGCCGAGCGCGACGGCAACGCCATTCACCTGTTCGGACCCGGCGGCGAGTCGCCGATCCACACCTTTCATTTCGGACGCCAGCGCCGCGCCCAACGGCTTGTGCCTGAGCGATTACATCCTGGAAGCCGACGAGCAGCGCCGCGATCACCTGGCGATGTTCGTCGTGACGGCGGGCTCGTGCGTTCGCGAGCGCTCCGAGGAGTGGAAGCAGGCGGGCGAATTCTTCAAGGCGCACGCCATCCAGGCGCTGGCCATCGAGACCGCGGAAGGAACCGCCGAGTGGCTGCACCGGCGCATCCGCGAAGACTGGGGATTTCCGGATCCGCCGACCCTCACGATGCACGACCGCTTCACCTCGAAGTACCGCGGCAAACGCTACAGTTTCGGCTACCCGGCGTGCCCGAATCTCGACGACCAGCAGGGGATCTGGAAGCTGCTCGAACCCGATCAGATCGGCGTGCGTCTGACCGAAGGCATGATGATGGAGCCCGAGGCCAGCGTCAGCGCGCTGGTGTTCCACCATCCGGACTGCGCCTACTTCACCGCGGACGAAGGAGAGCCGGCCGTTGGCTAAGTTCACACGGCGCGGGTTCCTGGCCGGCATGGCGGCCCCGGTCCTCGTCGCGCAGGCGCCCGCTTCGGCGGGCTTCTGGAATGGATACGAGAAGCGCGACTTCACCGTCGGGGGGCACCAGGGGTATGTCGTGCTGCCGCGCAACCCGCATCCTTCGAATGCGTGGCTGTGGCGCGCCCGGTTTCCGGAATACCATCCAGCGCCCGCCATCGCTCTGCTGTCGAAAGGTTTTCACCTTGCGTATCTCGACCTGCCCAACATCTTCGGAAATCCCGAAGCCGTAACGGCCTGGGATCGTTTCTATGACTACGTAACCACGACGTTCGGCCTGTCGCCGAAGATGGCGCTCGAAGGGGTCAGCCGCGGCGGCCTGTTCGCCTACAACTGGGCCGCGAAACATCCCGATCGGGTGAATTGCGTCTACTGCGAATCGCCGGTCTGCGACATGAAGAGCTGGCCCGGAGGAAAAGGGAAAGGGCTGGGCAGTGCGGCGGACTGGCAGGAAGCGTTGCGCTCTTACGGGTCCGAATCGCGGATGACGAATCCCGTGGACGAGGTGGCGCCGCTGGCGGCGAAGCGCATTCCCATCCTGCACGTGGTCAGCGACCGTGACCAACTCGTTCCTCCGTCCGAGAACACCGATGTGTTCGCCGCGCGGTATCGCGAAGCCGGGGGGCCGATCGAGGTATATCGCAATACCGGCATGCCCGATGCGTTGAACGGCCACCATTTCCCGCTGGACGATCCGGGCCGGATCGTCAATTTCATCCTGGCGCATACGCCGGGTATGGAGCGGCAGACGGGCACCGGGATGACACCGCACGGCCGGGAGTATTTTCAACTGCGGGGCGGTCTGCGTAACTCGCTTCGCCGCTTCAGCGCGGGCGGTCCGGCGCGCGTGGTCTTTCTGGGCGGCTCCATCACCGAGATGAAGGGGTGGCGCGACCTCGTTTGCGAACACCTGTCCAAGCGCTTCCCGCAAACTCAGTTTGACTTTGTCAACGCGGGCATCGCCTCCACCGGATCCACGCCCGGCGCGTTTCGCCTGGTGCGCGACGTCTTCAGCCGCGGCCCGGTGGACCTGCTATTCGTGGAGGCGGCAGTCAACGACTCCACCAATTTCTTCCCGCCGCGGGAACAGGTGCGCGGCATGGAAGGAGAGGTGCGGCACGCGCGGCTGCTGGCGCCGAATCTCGACATCGTGATGCTGCATTTCGTCGACCCGGAAAAGATGCAGGACATCCGCGCCGGCAAGACCCCGCAGGTGATCGCGTCGCACGAGAGTGTGGCCGAGCGCTACGGGGTGCCGTCGATCAACCTGGCGCGTGAAGTCACGGAACGGATCGACGCCGGCGAATTCACCTGGGAGAAGGACTTCCGCAGCCTGCACCCGTCGCCGTTCGGCATGACGGTCTACGCCAGGTCGATCGAACGGCTCTTCGATGCAGCATGGAAGCAGCCCCCGATGGTGACGGGGCCGCGGGAAGCCCACGCAATGCCCGAGCCGATCGACCCGAAGAGCTACTTCCGCGGACGGCTGGTCGATGTGCGGGAGGTCACGGGGTGGAGGATCGATCCGGATTGGACCCCTGCGGATAAGGCGGCCACGCGCAAGGGTTTCGTGCATGTCCCCATGCTGGTGGCGGACGCTCCGGGCGCGGAGTGCCGCTTCGTCTTTGAGGGGACAGCGGTCGGGATCTTCGTAGCGGCCGGGCCGGACGCGGGCGAGGTCGAGTACACCATCGACGGCGGTCCCGTGCGTACGCAGAACCTGTTCACGGAATGGAGCGGCAGCCTGCACATTCCGTGGGCATACGTGCTCGATGCCGATTTGAGCCCTGGAAGGCACGAGCTGGTGATGCGGGTGGCGGCCGGTTCGGATACCCGCAGCAAAGGCCACGCCGTTCGAATCACACAGATGCTGGTGAATTAAGTGCTCCGCCGGGCCGCGATCCTTCTTGTACTTCTCGTCTCCGTTTCGGCAGGCGCCGATTCCTTCCGCTTCGTCATCCTCGGCGACCGTACGGGCGAAGCGCAGGCCGGAGTCTGGGAGCAGGTGTGGCGCGAGACTGCGGCCGAGCACCCGGCCTTTGTGATCACGGTCGGGGACACGATTCAGGGCGGCAACGATGCCACGGCGGAATCGGAATGGTCGGCCATCGAGAAAGGACTCAGGCCGTACCGGCGCATCCCGCTCTACCTCACTCCGGGGAATCACGACATCTGGTCGGAGGTCTCGGAAAAGCTTTTTCGTAAGCACGCCGCGCACCCGACCCATTACAGCTTCGATTACGGCAAGGCGCATTTCACGATTCTCGACAACAGCCGCACGGAAGACTTGCAACCCGCGGAACTGGCGTTCCTGGAGCAGGACCTGCAGGCCCATGCCTCGCAGCCGCTGAAGTTCGTCTTTTCTCACCGGCCGTCGTGGATCGTGAGGGCGGCGCTGCAGAGCCCGGATTTTCCGCTGCACCAACTGGCCCGGAAATACGGCGTGCAATACGTCATCGCCGGGCACATCCACCAGTTGGTGCGCATCGGCCTGCAGGGCGTGACGTACCTCTCGATGCCGAGCGCCGGCGGGCACCTGCGGGCCTCCCGAAAGTACGAGGACGGATGGTTCTTCGCGCACGTGCTGGTGGAGGTGCGCGGCGCCGGCGCTGAGTTCCAGATCAAAGAACTGCAACCCCCGCACGGCCAGGGGCGCGTCACCGGCCTGGCGGACTGGGGAATGCTCGGGCTAACGCGCCGCGGGGGGCTCCAGGTTCGCCGGAATGCCGGCCAGGAAGCGGTACGACGCCACGGCGCGGTTGACCAGCGAAGCCTCGTGCCCTGACACCAGGAGGCTTACCTGCTTTCCCATGCGGGCCAGCGCATAGTAGCGCCAGACGTCTTTCGATTCGCGCTCGAGAAAGCAGATCGACTGAATCTCGCCCGGCGCGAAGATCGGGATTCCCAGGAAGCGCAGCGTGGTGACGTTTTCCGTTGCGAACACAAGCTTTCCCGGACCGGCCGCAGCAATGCGGATTCGGTAGGTCCCTTTGCCCAGCAGATTGTCGTGCTCTTCGGCGAACAGGCTGCGGCCTTGCACGATCTCATCCGGGGAGAAATCCGAACGGCGAACGCCGTCCTGGGCGGCCAATGCCGAGGCATCGACAATCAGCGGCTGCCAGCGCTTCTGTGTAGTGGACCAGTAAAGCAGCCCGGCAAGTTTGGAAATGGCTCCGATGCGGCGGCGCAGCCCTTCGACTCCGTCCGGATCCCGGAACCGCGCCGCTGTGGCCACCAGGGTGGTGGAATCGGCGGGGACCCATCCGGTGCACCCGGGCGGCATCCAGTCTGCATTGTTCCAGACCTGCACCGTGGGTGGGGCATCCATCGTAGGATAGGGCGGGGAAGGCGCTGCGCCGCACGGAGGCTGCGGGCCGGCCAGCAACTCACAGCAGAGCGAGACCGTGAATAAAACCAGAGCCGCACGAGACATTTTCGGGGCGCGCGCCGGAATCACTATAGCATGCGCCGCCCGGAAGTGATGACCAGGCAAGCCCCCCGGGCCGCACACGCTATGATCGGGAAGGAGGAACCGGTGAAGGGCTTTCTGCTCCTGCTGACCTGCCTGCTCACATCCTGCGGTGCACGCGATCCGCTGCCCGAATTCCCCCGCCTGATGTTGTGGGCCTGGGAGCGGCCCGAACACCTCGGCTACATCGACCCGCGCGCGGCCGGTGTGGCCTACCTGGCGCGGTCCGTTTCCTGGCGCGACGGGCAGGTCGCGTCCCAGCCGCGCCTGCAGCCGCTCGAAGTGCCCCCCGCCACGGCGCTGATGACGGTGGTCCGCCTGGAATCCGGCGGGCCTCCGCTGCCCGATGCGGGACTGGTCGTGGAGGAGATCCTCAAAGACGCCAACGATCCCCGCTCCCGGGCGCTGGAGCTCGATTTCGACGCGCGCGCTTCCGAGCGCCCGTGGTACAGGGAACTGCTCCGGCGCGTTCGCAGCGGCCTCTATCCTTCCAAAGAGTTGACCATCACGGCCCTGGCCTCCTGGTGTCTGGGCGATCCCTGGATCCGCGGCCTGCCGGTGGCCGATGCGGTGCCCATGCTGTTCCGCATGGGCGCCGGACAACCGCGCGAGATTGGCGATTTCCGCATCCCGCTGTGCCGCACCAGCGTCGGGGTCTCCACGGACGAGTTGCCCTTCGCTCTCCCGCACGGGCGCCGGCTGTTCGTGTTCGATCCGCGGCCCTGGAGCGAGGCGGACTACCGGGGCGCCCTCGCGCTGGCAAGGAGGTGGCGATGAGAGCCTTCCGCCTGCTGGCGATCGTGGCCGTTCTCGCCGTGTGGGTCGGCCCGCGCGACGGCGAGAGTTGCGGGCCGTTCCTGCCGGAAGCGGAGTTCGCGCCGGTGCGCGGCCCCGTGGATCCGGCGGCCTATGCGCGCGGAGACCTGGGCGTGGTGCGCCCGACCTTCCGGTATCGCGATCTGTTCGTGGCCTGGCGCTACCTCACCGGTGTTCCGCTGGCTGCGCCGGAGGGCGCCGCCCTCTATCCGCCGCCTTCCCGGAGCCCCTTCGTGTCTCCGGCCGCGGACTGGCTGAATTCGCGCAAGCAGGTCCCCGGGCTACCGCCGCCGAAGCCGATTGACACGTACCGGCGATCGTTCGATCCGAAAGATTTTTACTACTACCAGAATTGCCTGGACGACGCATTCGACGCGGCCGCCGGCAAGCTGCGATCTCTCTCCACCCGGTTGGGCGCGGCGAGCCCGCAGGTACGGGATTGGGTCACGGCGCAGGACCAGGTCTTCGAGAACTGTTCAGCCGGGCCTTCCATTCCGGCGCCGCTTCCCGCGGGTGCGGACCCCGCGCTGGCCGACGAGCGGCGCTACCAGATCGCCGCGGCCGAGTTCTACGCCGGACAGTTGGATGCCGCCGGGCGCGATTTCCGCGCGCTGGCCTCGAATCCCGCCGCGCCCTACCTGGTGGCGCGAACGTTGATCCGGGAAGGCACCCTCCGCCCCGACCCGGCGAAACTGCGCGACGCTGCGGACCAGTTGAATGCCATCATCGGCGGCTCGGGTCCTGAGCAATGGAAGCAGGCCGCGCGTTCTCTTCTCGGCTACGTGCAGTCCAGGATCGAACCGCAGGCCCGGCTGCGCGAGGTCTCGACCGAACTGATGCGTCCCGGACAGGGTCCGAAGATCGCGACAACCCTCGGCGACTTCATCTATCTTTGGAACCGCCGCGCTCCGCAGGCCCCGCCGGAGAGCGATTTTGGAGATTGGCTGCTGGCATTCCCCGTGGGCGCGCAACACTCGGTCGAGCGCTGGCGCGACACCCACGCGGCGCCGTGGCTCATCGCCGCCCTCGCAACGGCCCCGCCCACGGATGCGGCCGTCCCCGATCTGATCGCCGCCGCCCGCCAGGTGAAACACGGCGAACCCCCATGGCCGAGCGCGACCTATTATGGAATCCGCATCGAACGGCTGCGGGGCGATGTCGACGCCGCGCGCCAGTGGGCGGACCAGGCGCTGGCCGCCCCCCAATCCGATGCCACCCGCAACCTGCTCCGCGCCGAACGCCTGGCGATGGCGCGTGACTGGACGGAGTTCCTGCGCTACTCCACCCGCCGTCCCGTGGCCGTCGACTACGGAGACGGAAATCCGGATCAGCCTTTCGCGCCCGGCACCCCGAGCAAAGCCATTGCCTTCGATGCCGACAGTGTCGTCCCGATGAATCGCATGGTGCCGCTCTCGCGCTGGGTCGATGCCGCCTCGAATGCCTTGGTGCCCCCGGAACTGCAGGCCGACATCGCACAGGCCGGCTGGGTGCGGGCCGTCGTGCTCCAGGACCGCGACGCCGCCCGCGCCCTGGCCGCACGGCTGGCGCAACTGCGGCCGGACCGGGCGGCCGGAATGCGCGGATACCTGGCCGAGAGCGACCCGCGGGCCGCGCAGTTCGCGGCGATGTTCCTCGTGCTGCGCAACCCCGGTTTTTCGCCCGAATTGCGCGTCGGCCTCGACCGCCTGACCCCCGTCGCGAAACTCGACGAGTTCCGCGACAACTGGTGGAATCTCCAGCCCGTGACCGCCGCCGTCTCCGCGCCATTTCTTCCCGAGCCGGACCGCGCCGAGGGTGCCCGCCAGGCCGGCCAACTCCGCAAAGACGCCGCCAACTCGGTAAATTATCTGAGCGCTGCCGCCATCGAGTGGGCTAAGGCGCATCCGGACGATTCGCGCGTTCCCGAGGCTTTGCACCTGGTCGTCGAGGCCACCCACTACGGCAGTTCGGCCGGCGCCTCCAGCAGTCCCTACTCGAAAGAGGCATTTAGTCTGCTGCACCGGCGCTATCCCAACTCTCCCTGGACACAGCAGACGAAATACTGGTATTGATATGCCCACCTGGAACCCAGCGCAGTACCTTCAATTCGCCGAAGAGCGCAGCCGCCCGTGCCGCGATCTTGCCGAACGCGTGAAAATCGCATCGCCCCGCACCATTGTCGACCTGGGATGCGGGCCCGGGAGCAGTACTGCGGTGCTCGCCGCCCGGTGGCCGGATGCCGCGATCACCGGCCTCGACAGTTCCGCCGAGATGATCGCTGCCGCGCGCGAGCGCTACCCCGGCAGGCACTGGATCGCGGGCGATATCGGCGGGTGGGCCAGGGAGGATCGCCCGCGCTTCGACCTGGTCTTCTCCAACGCCGCGCTGCAGTGGGTGCGCGACCACGACGCAATCCTCCGCCGCCTCTTCGCGCGGGTACGGCCTGGCGGGGCGCTGGCCGTGCAGATCCCCTCCAACTGGAATTCGCCTGCGCACCGGGAGATGCGTGCGCTGGCCGCTTTACCCAAGTGGTCGCCCCTCATGGCCCGTGCACATGTTGCCGACTGGCACACGGAAGACCCGGCGTACTACTACGATGTCCTGACGCCGCTCGCCGCGCGCCTCGACCTGTGGGATACGGAGTACCTGCACGTCATGGATTCAGTGGAGGGCATTGTGGATTGGTATCGCGGCAGCGGCCTTCGGCCCTTCCTCGAGGTGCTCTCGAGCGACGCGGAGCGGGAGGCGTTCGTCGCCGAATACACCGGGCGGATTCGCCCGCATTACCAGCCGCGGCCGAATGGAAAGGTGTTGTTTCCCTTCCGCAGGACGTTCATGGTGGCATACACCACCGACATCGCGTGAGCCGGCTTAGCGCGCCGCTGCCAGGAACTTCGACGCCTTCGGCGGGGTGCGCGCGCCGAACCGGATATCGATCACGGCGTTGCGGTTGAACTGCACCTCTCCTCCGCGAGCGATCACGTTCGCGTACACCGACCACGCCATGCCATAGAACCCCAGCGCCGTCCCGACATACTTGGAACTCTGCGCGGCCGCGGCGCCCGCGAGGCCGAACCCCGACGCTCCGCCAAGCGTACGGCCGCCCACGTTTGCTTCTCCTCCGCTTGCGCTGTGCCGGCCGGCATCGGTGTCCGCCGATTTGTTGGCGATCATCACCGCGATCAGTGGAGCCAGCAGGCGGGTCTTCGATTCCGTGGCCTTGACGCCGCCTTCGTCATCCACCTTGATGTTCGTCTTGCCGGATCGCTCAGCCGCTGCCAGTATGGCCTGCGTGCTGACCGGCTCGGGCCCGGGTCCGCTGGGTTCGCGGGTTTCGAGCGCCTCAGCCTGCGACGGCAGGTCGAACTTCTGGAAAGTAAACCGAAGCTGGCCGCCGCGATGGAGCCAGCGGGCCCGCTTCGCCACAACCACCGTTCCGGTGACGTGCGTGCCCTCCGGCAGAATCAGCTTGTGGTCGGGCGAGAACAGCGGCTCGGCGATTACCGCATCCACCGCCTGGCCTTTCTTCGTCGACGCCGAATCGAGGGGCGTCAGCAGGCGGGCGTGCACCACGCTATCCGGGCGCGGCTGCGACCCGAGCAGTGCGAAATCTTTGCGCGTCACGGTCTCGGTCCCGAATTGGAGCGCAGCTTTCAACTCCGCGTCGAAGCGCGTTCCGCGGCGCACCCATTGCGGATGGTATGGCAGCCGCGACATGGCGTAGTCGATCAGACGCTCTTTCTTATCGGGCGCGCGGACGATATCGGCCACGCCGCGAGTGCGGGAATTGATCTGCGCGTTGATCTGCTCCTTCGCCTTCTGCTCACCCATGGCGATGGCCCCGCTCTTATTGCTCTGCGCCTTCGGCTTGGCCTGCGCGGTCTGTTTCTTCGGTTTCTTCGGCGGTCTCGGCGGCGTGTAGATGGAATTCATGGGCGCCGCGCCGAGGGTATGGATCGGCACAATCCGGCCGTCGGGCATCACCACGGTCGTGAACTCGACCTTTACTCGGTGCAGCGGCGTCAGGTCGCCGCCCAGGATGGTCATGGCCCGCTGCCATTTGGTCAGCGAGTCGAGACGGCTGACCTGTCCCTTCACCACGACGCCGGCCGGCACCACCTGCTTGTCGAATGCATAAACCGGCTCGAGCAGCTTCGCCTCGACCGGCGCGCCCAGGCGCTTGGAGATCTTTTTGGTCAGGTAGAGCCGGAGCGGTGCGCCCGCGGGAACCGTCAGTGAGATTTGGCCGGGAGCGTCTGCGGCGAATGCGGTGGAAAGAGACAGGAAACCGAACAGCAAAACCCGTGGGGCCCTCATAAGAATCCTTTGGGTGCGATCATATCACGCGCATGGATCCGTGGGGGTAAACTCGTTCGAGGAGAAGGATTGATGAACACCACCGGACGAAGACCCTTCCTTGCCTCGATGATCGGAGGGCTCGCCGCTCTTCCGCTGGCCGCGCAGCAGGAGTCCGCACCGCGGTTCGTGCCGAAGCAAAGCGACCGCCCCGAGCAGCCTGCCGGCGACGAGCCTGGATTTCAGCCGATCTTCGACGGCAAGACTCTCGAAGGCTGGGAAGGAAACCCGAAATACTGGCGGGTCGAAAACGAATGCCTGGTGGGCGAGATCACTCCCGACACTCTCCTGAAGAGCAACACCTTCATCATCTGGCGGGGAGGGAAGCCCAAGGATTTCGAGCTCAAAGTAGATTACCGGATCACCCAGGGCGGAAACAGCGGCGTCAATTACCGCAGCGTGGTGGTGCCGGACCACGTCACCCCCGCCAACCAGTTCGCCATGCGCGGCTACCAGTTCGATATCGACGGCCGCAACCGCTACACCGGGCAGAATTATGAAGAGAAGGGGCGCCTGTTCCTCGCGGTGCGCGGCCAGATGACTCACGTACTCGGGACCCAACTGCCACTGGTCATTGCGTCGTTGGGCGATGCCGAACAACTGGCCGGCTTCATCACGGCGGATTTTAATTCGGTCCACATCATTGCCCGCGGCAACATCGTTACCCATATCCTGAACGGCCACATGATGAGCCAGGTGATCGACGACGATCCGGTGGGCCGCATGTTGGAAGGGCTGATCGGCGTGCAGGTGCACGTAGGTCCGCCCATGAAAGTCGAGTACCGCAAGTTCCGGCTGAAAACTCTATAGAGGTGATCATGAGCGCTCAATTGCCCCGCCGGGAGTTCGTACGGAATGCCGCCGTTGCCGTGTCGTCGCTCGCGCTGAGCGGGCCTGCATCCACGGCTTACGCCGCCGGTCCACAGCCTTGGTCCGACCGGCCCATGCGATGGGCCCAGCTTACGCTGGCGGAAAACGATCCCGGCCAGTACGACCCGAAGTTCTGGCTGGATTACTTCCGGCGCACGCACTCCGATGCGGCCTGCCTGAGCGCCGGCGGGTGCGTGGCGTTTTATCCCACGCGCATCCCGCTGCACTACCGCAGCAAGTGGATGGGCTCAGGCGACCCTTTCGGTGAGTTGGTGGCCGGCTGCCGCAAGATGAACATGGTGGTGCTGGCCCGCACCGATCCGCACGCCGTCCACCAGGATGTCTACGATGCCCATCCGGACTGGATCGCGGTGGACGCCCAGGGTAACCGGCGCCGCCACTGGTCCATGCCGGAGCTGTGGGTGACCTGCGCGCTCGGCCCCTACAACTTCGAGTTCATGACCGAAGTGACGCGCGAGATCGTCGCCGATTACCAGGTGGATGGAGTGTTCAGCAACCGCTGGGCCGGTTCCGGCATGTGTTACTGCGAACATTGCCGGACGAATTTCCGCGCCGCCAGCGGGCTCGAACTGCCCCGTACCCTGAACCCGCAGGACCCGGCCCGCAAGGCCTACATCGTGTGGAAGCAGCAGCGGCTCTTCGAACTCTGGCACGTCTGGGATGCCGCCATCCGCCAGGCCAACCCCGCCGCCCGTTATATCGCCAATGCCGGCGGCGGCGCCCTCAGCGAGCTCGACATGAAAACCATCGGTGAGCTCGCACCCACCCTGTTTGCCGACCGCCAGGGCCGCAGCGGTCTCGCCGCCCCGTGGGCCAACGGCAAGAACGGCAAGGAATACCGGGCCACCATGGGGAAGAAGCAGATCGGCGGCATCTTCAGCGTCGGCCTCGAAGAGCCCTACCGCTGGAAGGATTCCGTGCAGAACGGCCCCGAGCTGCGGCTGTGGGTGCTCGACGGAATCGCCAACGGCCTGCGCCCCTGGTTCAGCAAATTCTGCGGCACGCTGCACGATGAGCGCTGGCTGCCCGTGGTCGAAGAGATCTACGCCTGGCACTTCCGCAACGAGCAATACCTTCGCAGCGAGGCCGCCCTGGCGCGCGTCGCGATGGTCTATTCGCAGCAGACGGCGCACTTCTACGGGGGCGAGCGCGCGCGGCAGAAGGTCGAAGACCATACCCTCGGCTACTACCAGGCGCTGATCGAAGCGCGCATCCCGTTCGAGATGGTGCACGACCACCTGCTCGACTCCGCACACCTGGCGCCTTACAAGGTTCTGATCCTGCCGAACATCGCCGCGCTCTCCGACGCGCAATGCCGCCAGATTCGCGAATTCGTGGCGCGCGGCGGCGGCATCGTGGCCACGCACGAAACCTCGCTCTACGACGAATGGGGCGTGCGCCGCGCGGATTTCGGCCTCGCGGATCTCTTCGGCGCTTCCTTCGACGGCGCGATCGACGCGCGCATGATGAACTCGTACCTGCGCCTCGAGACCGACCCCGCGACCGGCAAGCGCCATCCGATCCTCGCCGGCCTGGAAGACGCCCGCCGCATCATCAACGGCGTCTCGCGCGTTCACACGAAGTCCGCGGCCGGCTACCGCAATCCGCCTCTCACTCTGATTCCTTCCTATCCCGACCTGCCGATGGAAGAGGTCTTTCCTCGCATTCCGAAGACCGACATCCCGGAAGTGTTCGCGCGCGAATCCGGCCCCGGCCGCGTGGTGTACTTCCCCTGGGACATCGACCGCACGTTCTGGGAAGTGCTGGCCGTGGACCACTGGAAACTGCTGCGCAACGCGGTGGACTGGGCCGCCAACGAACCGCGTCCGGTGACCGTGGACGGCCCCGGCGTGCTGGACGTAACCATGTGGCGCCAGAAGCAGTCGGTGACCGTTCACCTGGTGAACCTGACCAACCCGATGATGATGAAAGGACCTGTGCGGGAATTCATCCCGCTCCCCGCTCAGCAGGTGGCGATCCGCCTGCCGGATGGGCTGAAGGCCAGGCACGTCAGGTTGCTGGTGAGCGGAGCCACACCGCGTGTGCAGGAGGGCGGGGGAGAGCTACGTCTGACCGTCCCCTCGATTCTGGATCACGAGGTCGTAGCGGTGGACCTGTGAGCGTAGTCCGCACAGAAAGAACTCAACCGCATCCTGGAGGCGAAACAGTTGGCACCGATCCACGTGATCTCCGAGGAGGACTGGCGCAAAGGCGACACGGCCGGCAGCGGTGGCATACCGCGCCGGTTTCGAGGATCCCCGCAGCTGAGGTGCAGCGTCCGGAGCAGCCGCCTGAGCGAGTTGGGGTGAATATTCAGCCGCTCCGCCGTCAGGTTGTGGTCTCCGCCGCTCTGCTGCCACGCGGCCGCGGCGAGAATCCGGGGCAGCAGGTGATCGCCGTGTCTTTCGTGAATGCGGACGCCAAGAAGGCGTGGACGGCTGCCGGCAAAGCCGTCCTCTCGTTCCAATGCGGTGTCGGCCGCTGTGCGCTGAGCGAAGTCTGGATGGGCGAATTTGGAACACCTGCCTACCAGTTCCGCGTTCCCAGGCTCGGCAAGGATGAGCCCCGCAGTGTGGCCGAGATCGTGATGCGGCCTGTGAAGGCCGATTGATCGACGGCGGCGCTGAAAAGGGGAACGTTATCTCAACCCGTAATTTGGGAAGTGAGGCGGCGGTCCCCCTTTCTTCTTCTAATGGAAACCTGCAGTACGCTAACCATTACTAACCTAACTGTCCTTACAACCTGTCAATCCCGGACACTTGGAGTTATGCAGTATGCGAGCAAACGGGAATTGGGTTTGCAGTGGGAATCAGGAACGGAGCGTCGCGCGAGTGCCCGCTTTCCGCTCACGCTGGACGTCCGTTACACCGTCTCGGGCCGGCGCGGAAACGACGAGACGGGTTCAGGCCGTACTGTCGACCTGAGCAGTTCCGGGCTGAGCTTCATCGCCGACGGGCCGCTTTCGGTAGGGCAGAGGCTTGACCTGGCCATCGACTGGCCAGCCTTGCTGGATGGGGGTGTACAACTGCAGCTCATCATGTCGGGTATCGTCGTCCGAACCAACGGGACCTTAACCGCACTGCGAATTCGGCGGCACGAATTCAAAACGCGTCGCATCGGACCCAAGGTGGTGCCCTCCCAGAAATCAGGCTGAAGCCCGGCCACAGGCCGGCGGCAGATCCCCGCCCGCGTAAGCGCACTCCCCGCGGATTCGGAATGGCATATTCTGTAAAGGGTCCACGGGTCCGCTTTTCGGATTCAGGAAATGGACGCGGATGGGTGCGCAGATATGGCGCGAAGGATATTCTCTTACGCGGATGCTCGTCTTCCTGCCGGGTTAGCCATCGTAGCCCTGGGCCTTGTCCTTACCGCCCTGAGCTTCAGCGCCGGCGAGGCCTGGAGCACGCAGCGCTTCTGGCCGTTGCTTGTGGCTGTCTTTGGCGTGATGCGAATCGCCGAGCAGCCGCGCCGCGTCGAGGGCTGGATCCTGCTCATTATCGGCGGTGCCGTGCAGCTTGCCAACCTCGGCCTCTTTGTCCTGCCGGGCCGGGAGGTGGTTCGGTACTGGCCGCTCGCGGTCGTGCTCGTGGGTGTCTGGGAGTTGGTGTCATCCCGCAGCATGGGAGCAAAAGTCGAGGGGGTTGCGGTAGTATTCCTTGGAGCCTGGCTGCAGTTATCCTACTTCGGCGCGGTCCACGTGAGTTCATACCGGCTCTGGCCGCTGCTGCTTTCGGCCGCCGGCGGTGTGATGGTCTGGAGGAGCTATTACGGCCGGAGATACCTTTGAGGGATTCTGGAGTGTCCTGGGACGGTCAGGCCGTCGAGGCCGTGAGAATCTCGAGGAGTTCCGGCTGGCCGACCCCTTCCACATCCACCACCTTCAGCCTTCCTGCCGCCCCGGTCACGATCCGGACCCGCGACCTCGGCACTCCGGCCAGCTCCGCAAAGAACCGCACGCACTCCTCGTTGGCCTTTCCGTCCACCGGAGGGGCCGCCAGGTCGAGCTTCCACGCTTCGCCGAAACGGCCGGTGATAGCCGTCCGCCTGGCGCGGGGATGCACCTTCACCGTGATACGCGCCATTCCACCTGCGCTCTCAGGTTCGCTACCCCGGCCGACATCCGGGTGTCGACCACTTCGAAAGCGACGGCATCATCCAGCCAGTCATGGCTGGTGCCATCGGCGTTCTGTGTCGCGACCGTCAGGGTGTACGGCTGGGGAGTCAGCCAGCATTCGATGCGGAAATCCACTTCCAGCTCGTCGCCCTCCCGGAAGTCGCCGAGTTCGGCGTGTTCAATCCGCGTGTTCGTGCCATAGACGTCCATTCCGATGCGGGTGCGGATGAGGATCCCCACCATCGGGTCCGAGATCGCGCCGTGGAATCGCGAGCGCACCCGCACGGTAATGGGCTCTCCGCTCGACACCGAGGCAGCCGGCTCGCCGCGAGCGTTGCGGATCTCGACTGCCAGGATCTCGCTGGTGCCGTCGCCGTGGCGAAAGCTGGAGCGTATGCGGTCTTCCTTTTCCTTCTTCGATTCCTGCCGCTCCAGCACCAGGCCGATGTAGCGGTTGATCACGTCCTTGGGCGCTCCCTCGGCGGCGATCCGGCCGTTCAGCAGCAGGATGGCGCGGTCGGAAAGTTGCTTCACCAGGCCCAGGTCGTGCGAGACGAAAAGCACCGTGATCTTGCGCTCCCGCAACTCATGGAACTTGCGCACGCAGCGGTTGGCGAATACCGCGTCGCCCACGGCCAGCGCCTCGTCCACGATCAGAATCTCCGGGTCCACGTGGATCGCGGTCGAGAACGCCAGCCGCACGTACATGCCGCTCGAGTACTCCTTCACCGGGCGCTCGATGAACTCGCCGATCTCGGCGAAGGCTTCGATCGAGGGCATGGCCTTGTCGATCGCGGCGCGGCTCAACCCCATGATCTCGCCGTTGAGGTAAACGTTTTCGCGGCCGCTGAACTCCGGGTTGAACCCGGCGCCCAGCTCCAGCAGCGCGGCAATGCGGCCCGCGGGTCACCACGCGGCCCGTGGTCGGCTGCAGGATGCCGCTGACGATCTGCAGCAACGTGCTCTTACCGCAGCCGTTGGGACCGACCAGCCCCAGTGTCTCGCCCTTTTCGAGTGAAAAGCCGATATCTCGCAGCGCCCAGAAGTCGGAATGCCGCGGCCGGCTGCCGGGCAGCATCTCGCGCAGGCGGTCGGAAGGCCGGCGGTACAAACGGTAGAGCTTGGAGACGTTCTGGACGAGAACCAAATCTGATTCTATCGTGCGGGAGTGTCCGGCTACTCGTCGCGCAGCGCCGTGGCCGGCTCGACCGCCGTCACCCGCGCGGCCGGCAACCAGCACGCGGCGAGGCCGATCAGCGTCAGGATGGCCGGTACCATCACGAAAGTCGTGACATCCCACGCACTCACCGCGAACAGCATGCTCTGTACGGCTCTTGCGGCGGCCAAGGCGATCAGGGTTCCGGCCACCACACCGGCAGCCACCAGCCGGGCGCCTTCCCTGAGGATCATTGCGCGCACATCTCCCGCCGTCGCGCCCAGCGCCATCCGAATACCGAATTCGCGTACCCGCTGGCTCACGGAATACGAGATCACTCCGTAGATCCCCACCGCCGCCAGCAGCAGCGCCAGCATGCCGAAGACCGCCAGTAGTCCGGCGGACAGGCGCTGAGCCCACAAAGACTCCCGCAGTGTCAGTACGAAGCTTTCCGCCTCCAGCACCAGGTTGTGATCGAGCGGCTGTAATCGCGCGCGGAGGTCGGCCGCCACGGCCGCCGGGTCGCCCATCGTATGGAGGTGAAGCACTGCCGCCGGAAAATAGTACTGCGCCAGGGAAAGGTAGATCAGCACCTGAGGCTCTTCCCCGATGGCCACATAATTGGCATTGCGAGCCACGCCAACGACTTCCACCGGCATCGGGTCGTTGTAGAAGTGAAGCACTTTGCCGAGCGGGTCCTGTCCGGGCCAGAAGTGGGCGGCGGCCGCTTCATTGACAATGACAACCCGCGGCGTTTTCTTATTATCGAGCGGGCTGAAGTCGCGGCCTCGCAGCAGCGGAATCCGCAGCGTCTGAAAGTAGCCCGGGGAGACCACGCTGGTCAGGGTGGCACGGCCCTGCGTCGAGTCCGTACCCTCGCGGCCGTCCAACAGCACGGTGCGCGCCGAAGTGACCCGCAAAGGGGGGTCCTTCGCGAGCGCGGCCGAGGCCACCCCCGGGGTCGAGGCCGCCAATTCCAGCGCGCGCTGCTGGTACTCCCGCCCGCGAGCCTCGTCATAACCCTCCCCGGCCAGGTTGAAGGCCACGATGCCGAGGTGCTGGGCGTCGAAGCCCGGGTCGATCCGCGTCGCGCTCCAAAAGCTTCGCAGGAACAGGCCGGCGCCGATCAGGGCAATCACCGAGAGCGCAACCTGGCCGGTCACCAGCATCAGGCGGATGCTGACCCGCCCTCCCGCGTGCGAGCCGCGCCCGGCCCTCTCCTTCAGATCGGCCGCCAGGTCAGTGCTGGTGATTTTGAGGGCCGGGGCCAGCCCGAAGATCACGGCCGTCGCCAGGCCCACTCCCAGCGCATACATAAATACCCGGGCATCCATCCCAAGGGCGAATCCGGCGTGGTTGAACATCGGCGGCTTCGTCGACCACAACAGGTCGCGGGCCCACCTCGCGAACGCCAGGCCCACCAGCCCGCTCAAGAGTCCCAGCAAGGCGCTCTCGATCATGAACTGGCGCACCAGTTGCCAGCGGCCGGCGCCCAGGGCCAGACGCACCGCGATCTCCTTGCTCCGGCCCGCCGCACGCGCCAGCAGCAGGTTCGCGACATTGGCGCAGGCAATCAGCAGCACCAGGCCGGAAACGATCATGAGCACTGTGCCCGCGCGCGACATCGTGGTGCGCGTCTTGGCAGCCAGCGTGTCCGCGGAGGCTTCGATCAGCCGGATGCGGCGTCCGGCATTGTCCTTGGGATACTCGCGTTCGAGGTCCCGGGCGAGCACCTGTGTCGCTGCCTCGGCTTCCGGCAGGGTGACCCCCGGCTTGAGCCGTCCGGCTACCGAGAACAGCAAGGCCCGCCGCTGGTTCACCCAGGCGACGTATGGGTACAGGCTCTCATACATCATCATCGGCGCCCAGACGTCTGCGGCGTAGAGGGCGTTCAGGCCCTGGAAGTCCGGCGGCGCCACACCCACAATCTGGTAAGAGCGGCCGTTCAAACCGATGGTACGGGATGTAACCTGCGGGTCCCCACCGTAGAGGCGCATCCAGAGGGCGTTGCTGATCACTGCCACGGCGTGCGCGCCCGGGACAACATCTTCTTCCGGCAGAAACCCCCGGCCAACCGCCATCCGCACTCCCAGGGTGGAAAAGTAGTTCGCGGAAACAATCTGGCCCATCAGCAGTTGCGGGTCCCCGTGGCCGGTCAGAGTGACCGTGATGGCGGAATAAATCAGCAGGGAAGAGAAGACCTGGTTGCGATCGCGGTAATCCCGATAGTTCGGGTAGGAGCACAGCAACATCCCGGGGTTGCGCGGGTCGATGGTGTGAAGGGCAACCAACCGCGAGGGATCGGCTACGGGAAGGGGCCGCAGCAGGATCGCGTTCAACATCGTGAAGATGGTGGTGTTGGCCCCGATCCCGAGCGCGAGAGAGAGCACGGCCGCCGCCGCCACGCCGCGATTGCGCGTGACCGCGCGGACTGCATACCGCAGGTCTCCCCGAAGGCCCGTCATGTTAACTGGTTAGATTAACATTGCTCACCGGCATGTCCTCAACGTTTCAAACGAACGCTTGTTATACTTGCAGTTCCGTGCCGCAGGTGCTCCAGATTCTCTTCGGCGCAGCCTTCACCATCGCGATCTGCACCGCACTGGGCGGACTGCTCCTCCGGCGCCTTCCGCTCCCCCTGTACCGGGAGGAAGCGGCGCTATTCGCGTTCATTGCCGGATCCGCCTGTACACAAATCGTGATCTTCACGCTGTGTGCGTTTCACCAGGCCCGGCCCGTGGTGCTGGCGGTTTTCGGCGTGGGTACCATCGCGGCCGCGGCGCTCTGGGCGCGGCCGGCGGCCAAACGCAAGCCGCTGTCCCGGCCCGCGGCTCCCTGGCTCGTCCTCTTCTTTTCCATCTATGCCGCCTTCTTCACGGCCTACTTTTTCAACGCGCTGGCGCCGGAGGTCAGTCCCGACGGCAGCGGCTACCACCTCGGGAATGTATACCGGATGTGGCAGCAGCACGGTTTCGCCTGGGGCTACCACAGCATTTACTCGCACATGCCGCAGGGGATGGAGATGTTGTTTCTGCCGGCCTACACGTTCGGCGGACCCTCAGCCGCCGCCCTGATTCACTTCGCGTTTTTCTCCGCCCTGCCGCTGCTGATGGTCTGCTACGGCTGCCGTTTCGGGTTCCCGCGCGCAGCCATTTTCGCGGCGGTCCTGTTTTATGCCGCACCGGTTTGCGGAATAACGGGAATCTCCGCATACAATGATCTGGCGCTTGCAACGGTGATTTATGCAGTATTCTACCTACTTCAACTGAATAATGAGATACAATCTAATATCTTATTTGTAATAATAGGGTTACTTGTCGGAGAATCGTTCGCCTTCAAGTACACGGGTGGGCTGGCCGCGCCGTTTGCCGCCGGGTTCCTGTGGTGGCGTTACCGCCGCGCCGCGCTTCGGCCGCTGCTGTTTATGGCGC
Organism: Bryobacterales bacterium; assembly: GCA_963778675.1. Taxonomy (GTDB): domain Bacteria; phylum Acidobacteriota; class Terriglobia; order Bryobacterales; family Bryobacteraceae; genus CAWCDJ01. Next base: position 108,099 of record CAVZVI010000007.1, on the reverse strand, counting down.
TGGCTGCCGCGCTCGTCGCCCTGCCTTGGGTGTTGCGCAACTGGATCTGGCTCGGAAATCCGGCAGCTCCGTTTCTCAACTCCTGGTTCCCGAATCCTTACTGGGATTCGACTCTCGAGCACTCCTACCTGGCTGATCTGGCGCGTTATCCCCACTTCAACCATTTCTGGAGCTTGCCGCTGGAATTCACTCTATTTGGACGAGTTCTCCCTGGATTCATCGGCCCGGTGTTCCTTTTTGCGCCAGTCGCCCTGTTGTCGCTGCGAAACCCGTACGGGCGGCGTCTTCTGTTGGCGGCGGTCGTTTTCGGTTTGCCGGTCTGGTTCAATGCCGCGGTCCGCTTTCTGGTGCCGGCATTGCCGTTCCTGTCGATGGCGATGGGAATCGCGATGGCGGAATCGTGGGGCGTCCTGCCGGCGCTTGCCGTCTTTCAAGCGGTTCTCTGCTGGCCATCGGTGGTGACCGCCTACTGCGCCCCGTGGGCATGGCGCCTCGGCGAAATCCCGGTGAAGGCGGCATTGCGCGTGGAGCCGGAGCCGCACTTCATCCAGCGGCGCTTGAGCGACTATGCCTGGAAGGAACCGGTCGAACGCCTGGTTCCGGCCGGTGCCCAAATCTTCACCGATTCCGGCCGGCCCGAAGCCTATATTCACCGGGACATGATCGTCGGGTACGAATCTTTGCGGGGGTACCAGGCACAGCAGATCCTCTGGCGGGCTCTTGCAGAACCTTCATTCAGAACATCCGCCTGCAAGAGTCTAAAGCAGTTAGGAATCACGTATCTGCTCATTAACGACACAGATCAAGTTGCGGGGGACCTGAAGAAGTACTCGAGCTTGTGGGGAGTCACCCAGGTTGCGGAGATCAATGGAACGCGCCTCTACCGGATCGATTAGAGCCGTCATTGCGGTGTGTCTGGTGGTGCTGGCGTGGTGTGCCTGGCGGGCCGCCGTGCGGCCCCTTACCTCGGGCGAAAGGCGGTTGTCTGACCACCTCGTCCGCGTGCCGGCGGTTGAAGCAATCGTTCAACCCAATGCCTGGCGCGGCCTGTACTACGCCATTGCCGCCCGCCGGGCAGTCAAGCTGCTGCGGCTTTCTCCGTTCACGTTGCGGCTGCCGTCGGTACTTTCAGCGGCACTTTACCTTTGGTTGGTTTATCTGCTGTCGAAGAAGAGCTTGTGGTTTCTCTGGCTGGTTGTCTATCCGCTCGTGACCCCAGCTTTCACGACCGCTCAGGGCGGGGGAGTCGCCTCGGCGTTTTGTCTGCTCGCCCTGCTGGCGGCCAACTGGAACCTGGCCGGTTGGAGCCTGGGGTTGGCGCTGGCGTTCGCACCCGCCTGGTTCTGGATGCCGGCGGCGGCGGCGCTGGGACGTCTCGCCGCATCGAGGGAATGGACCCGGTGGACCCAGCAAGTCCTTATCCCCGCGCTGGCTGCAGCCTTCATCCTGCTCCTGATCCCCTTGGTCCATGCCGGGGCCGGCCGGTGATGGATCGCAGCCATGGTGGTGGTTTTCAGCCAGCGCGCGGCCTTCATCGAAACTTGGAAGCTGTTGAAATAAAGCCTATTGTATGTTTGGCCAATTCCGTGCAAATTCAAAGCGCGTAGTTGGGAGACCCAGCCATGCGATGCTTGCGAAATTTCCGGCTTCTAAGTCTGACGGGTGCCGTCCTGCTCGCGGCCGGAGGGTTCGTACCGGTTCACGCACAGGATGAGCCCGGCGACCTGCAACGCGCTGTGGCGCGCATCAGCCTGATCAATGGCGATGTCTCGGTCCGCCGCGGCGATTCGGGCGATTGGGTTGCGGGCATTATTAATGCCCCGCTCCTGGCCGAGGATCAGATCGCGACCGGCCCGAATTCTCGCGCGGAGATTCAATTCGACGCAGCCAACGTACTGAGGCTGGGCGGAAACGCCGAGATCCGGCTGACCCAACTGGAGTACGGCCGTTACCAGATGGAGATCGCCCACGGAACGGTAACCTACGACATCGTAAGGCCATCCAGTGTCAATGTCGAAGTGGACACTCCGAATATCGCGGTAAAGCCTTCGAAGCAGGGAATTTATCGAATTTCCGTGAATGACGCCGGCGTGACAGAAGTGACCGTCAGGGCAGGGGATGTCGAGGTGTTTACTCCCAGCGGGTCGCAGGTGGTACAGACCGGACAGTCGCTGATGGCACGCGGAAGTGCGTCTGACGCCGAGTTTCAAGTGGTGGCGGCGATTCCGTACGACGACTGGGACCGCTGGAACGCCCAACGCGACGCGGCTCTCAGCCAGGTGGCCAGCAATCAATATGTTCCGCAGGGAGTTTACGGTACCGAGGATCTGGACGCCTACGGCTCGTGGGGATATGTGGAGCCGTACGGTTATTGCTGGCATCCGACGGTGATGAATGCGGGCTGGGCTCCGTACCAGTCGGGGAGCTGGGTGTGGGAAGACTGGTATGGGTGGACCTGGGTCAGCTACGACCCGTGGGGTTGGGCGCCATATCACTACGGCCGCTGGTTCTCGCACGCCGGAGGCTGGTGGTGGTATCCGGGCGTGATCGGGCGGCGCCACTACTGGTCGCCGGCACTAGTGGCGTTTTTCGGGTTCGGTAACGGCGTGGGCGTGGGCTTCGGGTTCGCGAATGTCGGCTGGGTGCCGCTAGCCCCCTATGAGACCTTCCACCCATGGTGGGGGAGAGGGTACTATGGCAGCCGCACCTACATCGACCGAAGCATTAATATTACCAATGTAAATGTAACAAACATCTATAGAAACGCGAGAGTTGCCCACGGAGTCTCCGGGATCTCCGCCGGGGATTTTACAGGTGGCCGGTTCCACAACGTGCGGAGTTTCTCGGGTTCGCAGATCCGGGAGGCCGGCCTGATCCGCGGCCAGATGCCGATCGGGCCGACGTCCCACAACTTGAGGTTCTCCGACCGGACGGTGGCGAATGTGCCGGCGTCTCGCGGGAACGAGCGGTTCTTTACGCATCAACAGCCTGGCGCGGTGCAGCGGGTTCCATTTGCCCAGCAGCAGCGAACGTTCGATCCGATGGCTCGTTCCGCAGCACGCGAACCGGCCCCTCAGGCAGCACAGGGGGCCCTGCGCTCGCAGGCTCCGGCGGCGAACACCGCTCCACGCCAGGCTCAGAATCCGGGTGCCGGCGGCTGGCGGCGGTTTGGCGGGTCGACGGCTCCTTCGCGGAGCGCGAACAGCCCGCAGCAGCGGACGCCTGCCAACAATGCGGATCCGGCGGGCCGCGGCGGATGGCAGCGATTCGGCGAACCGAGCCGTGGGCCGAACCAGCAGTTCGCGCCTCCGCCGCAGTCCAGCGCGCCGGGCAATTCCGGCTTCGGGCGGTTCGGCGGCTCACCGAACTCGGCCGCACGCGATGGGCAGCAATCTCTGCGGGTCAGCCCGCCGGTGGTCCGGCAGCGCGAGAACTACAACCGCCCGGCGCAGAGCGCACCGAGGTACCAGGCGCCACGCCAGCTCAGCGCGCCCAGATCGTACAGTCCGCCCGCGCATAGCGCGCCAAGAAGCAGCCCACAGCGCAGCAGCGCGCCTCGCAGCAACAGCGGCGGCTCCAGGGGAGGGCGCCGCCACTAACGGATTTCTTCCTGGATTTATCGCGTCCAGTTTCTTCCCAACGGCCCGGTCCAATTCAGCGGGGACCGGGCCTTTTTTTTGGGTCGCTATAAAAGTTTACATAATATTCGTTATGGGAAGTTGATCGAACCCAGCCGCCGGGCCTCGAACAGCGCCCCTTCCGCCGGACCGTGCCGCGGTGGGCCGCATGAGATGCCGGGCTCCATCTCCATCAGAAGCCGGAACCGTTCCAGGACTTGCCGGCTCTCGAAAACGCCGCCGATGTGAGCAACGTACACCGGGTCGCCGGGGGTCCACAGCCGGGATTTTACCGACATCGCGAGCAGCGCCAAATCCTGGGCAGCGCGGTTCAGGATATCGAGCGCGACGGCGTCGGATTCTTCGGCAGCCAGGTCGACCAGCCGCGCCAGGGTGGCCACCCGGGAGCGAGGCCAGTCGGGTGTATAGAACCGGTGGAGCATCTGGTTGGCGTCGGCGCAGCCGGTTGCTTCGAGCAGCGCGTCGTGGAGCCGGGTGGGCGGACCCCATCCTTCGTGCACCCGGAGTGCGGCGCGCGCCGCCTGCCGGACGATGTCGAAGGCGCCACCTTCGTCGCCGAAGATGTAGCCCCATCCGCCGGCGCGGGCGGTGCGGCCGGCCGCGTTCCGGCCAAAGGCGATCGACCCGGTGCCGGCAATGGTGATGATTCCCCGCCCCTCGGGCGCGGCTCCGGCCAGGGCGATCACGGCGTCGGTGGTGACCACCAGTTTTTCGGTGCGGATGATCCCGGCCAGAATCTCCCGCTTGTCCTCCGGACCACCGCTCATCCCGAAACAGGCGGCCTCGAAGCGGACGGCCGCCGGGTCCAGGCCGGCTTGCCCGCAGGCCGCGGCCAGGCTGCCGGCGACGGCGCGCTCCAGCTTGGCCCGTCCCTCGGCGGCGGCCGCGTGGTTGCACGGTCCGGCCTCCCCGGTTCCGAGAATCCGCCCGCTCTCGTCGCCGATTACGGCGGTGGTGCCGGATTGTCCGCCGTCCACTCCCAGGAACAGTTTCATGGCAGTTGGTAGAGTCTCGCTCCTTTGTACTCGCCGATTTCGCGCATGCCCCAGGCGGCGGAGTCGCGCTGCAGCTCTGTGGCGCCCTGCTCGCCGTCGAACAGCAGCAGGTAATCGACGCCGCGCTGCTTCAGCAGTTCCGCCGCGGCGCGGCGCATGTCGGGCGCCGGAACCGATGCAAACCGCGGCGCGGCGTCCAACACGGTCCAACTGCCTCCGGGGTCCTGGCCCTCCAGCCGCAGCCCGATCTGGGGCTGATTCGGGGAGGTTGCGATCTCCAGGGCGCCAGCCGTTTCCGGCGTTCCGAAGCGAAGCTCGACCGTCTCGCCGGGGCGCAGCGTGTCGCCGCATTTCCAGAAGGTGACCAGCCGGCCGTCGATGGCGTTCCCGATGTCCCACGGGTAAGGGTCCGCTGTGGCGCGCCACCCCGGCGCCCGCGGCAGTTCGCGCCCGCCATCGAAGAGGTGCAACTCGTGAATATACCAGACGCCGGTCCCGGTGTTCGTCTGAATCAGGCGCACGGCCTGCAGGGTCCGGCGCGGAAAGGCGAACCGGATCCGCAGGGACGGCGCAAATTCCGGGACGAACCCGCTCCAGAAGATGTCCCGATCCACGATGTTTCCGGCCGACTGGTACGCCACCAGGATGTGGCGGCTGGTGTAGGCTTCGGGAATCGGTGTGAGGGCAAAGATCGTCGAGCCGGGCGGCGTCAGGCGGTCGAGCATGCGGGTCGCGCCGTAATCGTAGAGGTTCGACTCGAGGAAGCCCTCCTCCGGCTTGATGCGCAGCGCCTCGCGGTAAGGGACCTTCACCAGGTGCCAGGCGTCCGCGTGGCAGTAGCGCTTGATGACCGCCGGCCACGAAAGCACGGCATGCAGGATCACAATCGCAACCAGCAGGGCCGGGATTTCCACCAGGGCGAGGGCCATGGCGAGCGCGACGAAGGGTAGCGGCGGGATGAGGAATCGCGTGCCGATATTGCTGAAGTAGTTCGCGCCGAATACCGCCGCGCCCAGCAGCAACTGCCGGCCCTCGGCGCGGCGCAGCGACCAGAGGGCTAACGGAGCCAGCAGGAACACCGGGCCGAGGAGGCCGGAGAGCGACCCGTACGTGGTCACCTGCATGGGAATCTCCCAGCGGCTCTTCAGGTCGTAGCGCTCCAGGTGAGCGCGGTAGTCGCGTTCGAAGGCCACGGTGACGTAGGGATTCGGAAAAACCTGGTTGAAGAAGGGCGCTACGGGGTTCCCTACCTCGATCCAGTTCCTGGCAAGCCACGGAATAATCATCATCGCCGCAAGCGCGCCTACAACGGCGCAGTCGCGCACGCGCCGGCTCTTCCACGCGACGAACCCGAGAGCGTAAGGGACTGCCAGCCAGGCGGTCAGTTTCGCGGCGTAGGCGAACCCGGCCAGCAGGCCGATCGCCACCAGCAGCCGGCGCGAGCGCCGCGCGTCCCACAACTGCAGCAGGTGAAACAGGGTAAAGGCGACGGCCGCCACCGCGACGTCGACGTAAGCGCTGGTGCCGGCCACTCCCACGACGGGGCTGGCAAACACCAGGAACGCGGCGCAGATGCCGGCTGTGCGCCAGCCGCGCTCCGCCGCGTAGCGGTAAACCTGCCAGGTCAGCGCGAGGAGGAAGACGAAATGGACCACGGCAGCGGCCGAGTGCCGGCCGAAAGCGTACGCGATCAGATACAGCATCTCGACGCCCTGCGTGAGGCTGGCGTAGAGGTTGCCGGTGATCGGGTGAAAGCCGTGTTCGCGAAAGTAGCGCCCGACCAGGCCGAGATGGTAGCGGCTACCGTCGAAACTGAACTCCGGCGCCATCGAATTCGAGAGGTAGAGGACGAAGTAGACTCCGAACAGCACCAGGACGGCCCAATGGACGGGCCGGAGCTTGACGGGCCAGGTCAGGTGCCGCCGTCCCGCGGCCAACACGGCGACACCCGCCGCCAGGAATACCAACGGGTAGGCTGCTCCAGCGCAGCAGAGCAGGAACACGGCCAGGCTCACCGCGGAGGCGCCGGTGACGAACCGCACGGCTGGGTCGCGGCACGTGGAACCGAGCATCAGGCCGCCCGAAATCCAGCAGACCGTCGCGGTGAAAGCCGCGCCGAACAGTATGGCCAATGGCTGCAAAGCCGATTCTAACAGGGGCCTGAAACGGCAAGAGCGGCCGGGGCGCGAAACCCCGGCCGCCCGGATCGGCGGGATGCCTGTAGACTAGCTCTTCCTGGCGGGACGTTCGACTCGCAGGTTATTGACGACGGGACCGAAACTCAAACCGGCGGATGCGGCTCGAATGCCGGCGAGCTGCTTCTGGGCTTCCGTGGCGACCACGCCGGTCAGGGTCACGTGCCCGTTATTGACCAGGATGTGGATCGGCGGCTGAGCCTGCATGCCATACAGCGTGAAGCTCGGATCGCCGTAGATGGCGCGCGCCACCTGGATGCGCAGCCGGTTGTCGAAATTCGACAGCGGCGCGACTTTGAGGTCGTTCGTCACGCTGGTGACGCCCGGCACTCGCTTCACGATGTTGGCGATGTCCGACTTCTTGTACGGCTCGTTGACCTCGCCGGACAGCACGACCTGCCCGTTGGCCACCTGGAAGTTCACATCGTCCCAGATGCTGTACCGCGGATACATCCGAATCTCATGAGTGACGCGCGCCGCGATCTGGGTATCGCTTTGCGGCGTAGGTACCTGATGGGGCTCGGCCATCAGAAGGCCTCCAGCCATCGCTAAACTTACCAGCAGCCTCGTTTTCATTTGTCTCTCCCTCCTACCTATACAAACGTTTCACGGGGCAAAGCGGTTTACGCGGTCATGTAAATAGTTTGTAAATGGAGAGCAAAGAAAACGTTACGCTGTCTTGTCTTTCGCGTAGCAGATGGAATTGAGCGCGCACTCGGGGCACTTAGGACCGCGCGCCACGCACAAGGCGCGGCCGTGAAGGATCACCTGGTGGGAGAAGAGAATCCAGCGGTCGCGGGGAATGATCTTCATGAGGTCCTGCTCGATCTTGACGGGATCGGTGTTCCTGGTGAGGTCGAGCCGCCGCGCAATCCGCTGCACGTGGGTATCGACCACCACGCCGGAAGCGATGCCGTAGGCGGTGCCGAGCACGACGTTCGCGGTCTTGCGCGCGGCGCCGGGGACAGTGAGTAACTCTTCGATGGTCCGCGGAACTTCTCCGCCGAATTCGGAGACCACGCGTTTGGCGGCGCCGACGATCGACTTGGCCTTGTTATTGAAGAAGCCCGTGCTGCGGATGTCGTTGGCCAGAACCTCGGGACGGACCGCGGCGAAATCCTGGGGCGTCGGGTATTTGGCGAAGAGGCCCGGGGTCACTTCATTGACCCGCTTATCGGTGCACTGCGCGGAGAGGATGGTGGCGACCAGAAGCTCCCAGGGGCTGCGATGGTGGAGCGCGCAGGTGGCGCCGGGGTACATCTGGTCGAGGCGGCGCAGGATCTCGGCGACGCGCTCTTTGCGTTCGGCTGCGGTCTTCGGCCGTTTCACGTAAGCTCGTATTTGGTCATGCGGACGCGCCTTTTTCTGCTCGCCGCGGCGCTGATTGCTTTCGGCGCTTCGCTTGGTTCGGGCTTTCACTTTGACGATTATGCCATTTTCTCGAATCCGGTCCTGACGTCGCCATCCGGGTGGGCCGGCGTGTGGAGCCTGAGGCAGACGCGGCCGCTGACTTATTTCACCTTCTGGTTGAACTACCAGGTGGGCGGCGGCGACCCGCTGGGATATCACCTCGTCAACCTGGCGCTGCACCTGGGGGTGGTCCTGCTGCTGTTCGAGTGCCTGCGGCGCCTTGTGCCGGAAACGGTGGCGGTGGTTGCGGCGGCTATTTTCGCGGTTCATCCGATTCAGGCGGAGGCCGTGGACTACGTCTGGGGACGGGCGATCGTACTGGCGACCCTGCTCTCTCTGGCGGCGTTCTACGAATGGATTCAGGGCCGCGAATGGGCGGCCGTGGCGTGGTTCGCGGCGGCTCTACTGGCGAAGGAGGAGGTGGCGGCGTTTCCCGTGGCGCTGGCCGTGTTGCCGAAAACAAAAGGCAGAGCCGGCGGTGCGCCTTTCTGGTGCATGGTGGGGCTCTCGGCGGCGGCGGGTGCGCGCGTGATCTGGGCAATTTCGGTGACGCCGGGAGTGAGCGCGGGAATTTCGCCATGGAATTATCTGCTGGCGCAGGGGACCGTGATCCTGCGATATCTGCGGCTGGTGGTGGTGCCTTACGGATTCACGGTGGATCCGGATGATACACGCCGTGGCGGCGGCTTGGATCGTGGTCGCGGCGCTCGTGTGGGCGGCGTGGCGCTATTCGCAGGTGGGCGCTGGCGGGGCTGATCCTGCTGATTCCCGAGCTCGACGATTTTTCCGGCGGCGGATCTGGCGGCGGATCGAAGGATGTACTTGCCGATGGTGTGCTTCGCGGTGCTGGTGGCGCAGACCTCCCGGTCTGCGCCGGGCAGGCCGGGAGGCCTGCCCCACTTAGGTCTCGCGATTGTGGCGGTGTTCATGGTACTGGGCTTTGTCAGGACGCAGGTGTGGATGACGGAGAGGGCGCTGTGGACGGAGGCGGTGGAGCGCGCGCCCCAGAAGATCCGGCCGAAGATTCAACTGGCGCGCGCTCTGCCCGCGGCGCAGGCGCTGGAGTTATTGGGGAGGGCGGAGGCGCTCGACCCGAAGGATCCGGCGGTGGCCGCGGAAATCGGCAAGACGCTGCTCGCCGAAGGGCAGGCCGACGCGGCGTTGAGCGAGTTCGGACGCGCGCTGGCGCTCGATCCGCACAATGCGCTCTACCTCAACAACCGGGGCGTCGCGCTGGCGGCACTCGGCCAGGCCGTCGCGGCGCGCGCGGATTTCGAGAGGGCGCTCGAGATCGATCCCAACCTGGCGGAAGCCCGCCAGAACCTGCTCAAGCTGGGGCCGTGATCTGAATGTCGGTGCTGACGTTCTGCCAGTCGGGCAACTCGTAGATCTTGAGCTTGCTGTTGAGCGGCGCACTCATCTCTTTGGATTCCCAGGGACCGAGATTGGTATTGAAGCTAAACGTGCCGGCCGCGTCCTCTTCGGAGGTGCGCGTGCGGCCCCAGATGGTCACATTGCCGGCCAGTCCGCTGATCTCCGCCGGCGAATGGTTGGTGATTACGAATTTGACCTCGGTCTCCTTTTTCGCATTTTCGATGAAGCGGACGCCGCTCACCTCGATGTACTTCTGCAGCGGATTGACCTTGAGGCCGGCTTTGGCAGCCGGGCTATCCACGTTGACGGAGGCCTTGGTTCCGCTGCCCTTCGCATAGCCGACCACCCAGTAGATGCCTGCGCCAAGCCCCAGAAAAGCGAACGCGAACAACAGGGCCAGCAGCCAGGTAGGCAATCCACCTCGCGGGGCCGGGGCCGGCGGCGGTTGGTACTGGGCAACCCGCACCTGGCCGGCCACGGGAGGCGGCGGCGCGGGCGGCGCGTACTCGGGCTGGGGCGGTGGCGCCACGGCAGCCGCCTGCGGCTGGGCCGGCTGCGACTCCTTATTGCTGCAGTCGGGGCACTCCGTGTAGGCAGGAGGCACTTCGCGCCCGCATTGCGGGCAGATCCATGTGAACATGCAATCTTCTCACTTTTACTGTACCGCTTACCCGCGGCTGCGTAGACCGATGAATGAATACAGGCGCCCGGCTGACTCTTTGTCCCGCCGGAAAGAGTGAAAGTCCTCGGGGTGGCACATCGTGCACAAGTTCGACGCGTAGATGCGTTGGGGAGTTACACCGGCCTCGATCAACTGGCGACTGTTGATACCGGGCAGGTCCAAATGCGCTCTTCCCTGCCCTCCGAAGCGGGCCGCGACCTCCGGGCCGACCTCATAACAGCATTCGCCGATGCCCGGCCCGATGGCGGCTTCGATATCCCCCGGAACCGTGCCAAACCGCCCCCGCATGGCTTCTACGGCGTGCTTTGCGATACCGGCAGCCGTGCCGCGCCACCCGGCATGCACAGCGGCGACCGCGCGGCGGCCCGGATCGGCGAGCAGGATCGGGATACAGTCGGCGGTCTTGACGGCTACGACGGAGCCGGGTGAATTTTCGAGCAGGGCGTCGCCGTGGCCCAACATCCCGGCGCGGCCTTCGGCGGAAACGCAGTCGGCGGAGTGGATCTGCTTCAGGGTCGCCAGATTGCCGAAACGCGCGGGAATATCGGCGAGACGGGTGCCGAAGCCGTAGATCAACCAGTCGAAGCGATCGAGTTCGGAAACGCGGTAGACCTCGGAATCGCGATAAAACACGTTACACGGGGTTCTGAATCTGCGCGATCCGCACCTGCTGCTTGAAGTTCTCGAGCATGGATTCGTCGAGGCGGATCTCGGTGGGCCGCTTGACCAGGGTGGTCATCTGGTCGATCTTGTCCTGGAGCTTCATCAACCCGTAAAACAGGTTCTCGGGACGCGGCGGGCAGCCGGTGATGTACACGTCCACCGGGACGATTTTATCCACGCCTTGCAGCACGGCGTACGTATTGAACGGGCCGCCGACGCTGGAGCAGGCCCCCATCGAAATGCACCATTTCGGATCGGGCATCTGGTCCCAGATGCGTTTCAGGACCGGAGCCATCTTCAGGGTGACCGTGCCGGCCACGATCATGAGGTCCGACTGGCGAGGGCTGGGCCGGAAGACTTCGGCGCCGAAGCGGGCGATATCGAAACGCGACGTGCTGGAGGCGATCATTTCGATGGCGCAGCACGCCAGCCCGAACGTGAGGGGCCAGATGGATGAGTGGCGGGCCCAGTTGAACACGTAGTCGACGGAAGTGGTGATCACATTCCGTTCAAACTGGTTCTGGATGAAGGAAGACATGGTGCTTCATCCGGATTGTAGCATCATCCGCTATTCGAACCGCAACGCTTCGACGGGGTTGACGCGGGTCGCCCGGCGCGCCGGAACGAGGCACGCGGCGGATGCCACGATCAGCAGCACTCCCGTGGCGATCCCGAACGCCAGCGGGTCGCGGGGGCTGATCTCGAAGAGCAGGCTGGCGAGATACCGCCCGAGGACGAACGCAGCGCCGGCTCCGAGCGCAAGGCCCGCCACCACGGGGGCCATTCCCTGCCCCACGACCATGCGGAGCACGTTGGAGCGGGCGGCGCCGAGCGCCATGCGAATCCCCATTTCCGAGCGGCGGCGGGCCACTGCGTAAGACACGACGCCATACGTGCCCAGCCCGGCGAGCGAGAGGGCGGCTGCCGCGAACAGCGCTACCAGCAGCATCTGGAAGCGGCGGTCGGCAACCGAACGGGACATCATGTCATCGAGCGTGCGGATTTCGGGTATGGGCACTTCCGAATCGAGCTTCCAGATGTCGCTCCGCATGGCGCCGGCGATGCCGAGCGGATCCATAGCCGTGCGGACGAGGATCGAAGCGGTGAGGCGTGGCCGCTGCCAGTAGGGAATGTACGTCATGTTGACCGGGTCGTGGTCCAGACTGGTGCTGCGAAAATCCGGTGTGATGCCGACGACTTCCAGGATCCGGCCGCCGTCATCGAGTTTGCGCCCGATGGGGTCCTGGCCGGGCCAGACCTTTTGCGCGAGGCCGGCGGAGAGAATAACGACCTTGCGGTTGCGGTCGGTCTCTTCGAATTCGCGGCCCTCCTTCATGGCGACATGCAGGGTCTTAAAATATCCGGGGCTGATGAAGCGGACGTTGGTCGACGGCTGCTCGAGGAAGGGGCGGGGGTCGTGTTCGGCGCCGACGACGTCGATCCAGGTTTCGCCGGCCAGCGGCAGGGCGGAAACCAGCGAGACGGATTGCACGCCGGGCAGCGTGGCGGCTGCATCCATCGCGCGCTTGAAGAACTCGGCGCGCGCCGGCTCCTCTTTGTAGCGGACTGCCGGAAGCGAGACGTCCACGGCCAGGATGCGATCCACGTCGAAGCCCTTATCCACGGTCATCACGCGGACGAAGCTGGCGGTGAGCAGGCCGGCGGTGACGAGCAGCATGGCGCTGAGCCCGACTTCGAGCGCGACCAGGGTATTGCGGACGCGCATTCCGCCCTTGCCTTCGGTGCTGCCCCGGCTGCCGGATTTCAGCGCTTCATATGGCGCGGCAGCGGCGCTGCGCAGAGCCGGCACGATGCCCAGGACGAGGCCGGCGGCAAGCGACAGGCCGACGGCGAAGAGCAGGACGCGGCCATCGACCGTGACTTCGTTGAGGCGCGGCAGATCGATCGGCGCGGCGGCGAGGAGCGCGCGCACTCCCCACCAGGCGAGCAGGACTCCGAGCGCTCCTCCGGTGACCGAGAGCAGCATGCTTTCGGTGAGCGACTGGCGGACCAGGGTGGCGCGCCCGGCGCCGAGGGCGGCGCGAATAGCGTAGTCGCGTGCGCGTCCGGCGGCGCGGACCAGGGAGAGGTTGGCAAGGTTGACCCAGAGGATCAGGAGCACCGCTCCCACTGCCGCCATCACCAGGACGATGCTCTTGCGGGATTTACCCACAATGCGGTCGAGAATCGGGGATACCGTGGCGTGCAGGTCGAGGCCTTCGGGGATTTTGGCGGAGATGGCGGATTGGATGACGTTGAGTTCGGAGTTGGCCCTTGCAACCGGGACGCCCGGTTTGAGGCGTGCGATCGCCCAGTAGTTGAAATCGCCCATGTGAAGCTTGAGATCCTCGGGAGAATAACCGATGGGCCGGAAAATCTCGCTGCGGTCGTTGTGGCCGGTGAAGAAATTCATGCCTTGGGGCATCTGGAACGACGGCGGCAGCACGCCCACGACCTCGTACGGGCTGCCGTCCAACAGAATCTTGCGGCCGACCACGGAGGGATCGGAGTGGAAGCGGCGGCGCCAGAGGGAGTCGGCGAGGATGGCGACATGGTCGCGGCCGGAGGCGTCCTCGCTTTCGAGGAAGCTCCGGCCGAGACGCGGCTGCACTCCGAGGACGGCGAAGAGGTTGGCGGAGACGCGCGCCCCGGTCAGGACTTCGGGTTCGCCGCCGCCCGTGATATTGAACGTCGAGGGGCGCAGCATCCCTATGCTCTCGAAGGACTTCGCCTGCCGGCGCCACTCCATGAGGATTCCCGGATTGATGGGCAGCGCGGGGTACAGCTTGGCCCACTTAGGTATGATCTGGTCGATGGCCACCACGCGGTCGGGCTGGCGATAGTCCGGCGGCCGCAGCAGCACGCCGTTGACCAGGGAGAAAATGGCGGTATTGGCACCGATCCCCAGGGCGAGGCTGAAGACCACCATACCCGCGAACGCTCGGTCGCGGGAGAGGGCGCGCAGTGTATAGCGGAGCATCATTATGTAGAACGAAGGGATTGGTGCGGAAGTTTGCAAAAAAAATGCAGCGGGAGCATCCGCAAATGACGCTCGCCCCTCTGTCCAAATCGCGGCGGGCCGGGCGTCATTGTAGTGGCGGAGAACGGTGCCGCCCAGACTCATGAGGGAGATTCCGAATGAAATACATCCTGATGGATTACGTGAACGAGGCAGGCTGGCCTCAACTGACAAGAGCCGAGCAGGAACATTGGTTGGGCGCCTACAAAGCCTTCATGGAGGCCATGACCCAGGCGGGCGTCCTGACGGACAGCAAGGGGCTGCGGCCCACGGCGTCGGCGACGACGGTGCGTGTCGCGGACGGGAAGGCGCAGGTGCTGGACGGTCCCTACGCCGACTCGAAGGAGCAGTTGGGCGGCTTCCATATTATTGAGGTTGCCGATCTGGACGCTGCGATTTCGTGGGCGGCTCGCTCGCCGACGGCGCTTCATGGCGTCGTCGAGGTTCGTCCGCTCTGGGAAGGCACGCTGCTGACCAGAGACCCCGCCGAGTTCGTGAAGAGAGAGGAGATATGAGGAAGGTAATGGTGAAGGGCGACCTGGCTTCGGAAGTCCGGCGGATGAAGCAGGAACCCGGAGATCCCATGGTCATTCTGGGAAGCGGCAGTATTGTTTCGCAATTGACCGACGCGCGATTGATCGACGAATACCAGGTCGCGATGACTCCTGTCGTTCTCGGCAAGGGGCGGACGATGTTCGAAGGCGTCAAAGAGAGGCTTCCCCTGAAGCTGACGAAGTCGCGGGCCTTCGGCAATGGCAGCGTGGTGCTGTGGTACGAGCCGGCGGCGTGAAGGAGCAGTGGGCGGGCGAGGGCGGCGGGCCGCCGCGTAGGATCGCGGATGCGGTGGCCCGGCGGAGCTACGGCAAGCTGGTCGCCATGCTCGCGGCACGGACGCGGGACGTGGCCGCGGCGGAAGACGCTCTTTCGGAGGCGTTCGCCGCGGCACTGGCCGCCTGGCCCGTAGACGGCTGTCCTGCAAATCCGGAGGCGTGGCTGCTGACGGTGGCCCGGCGGAAGTCGATCGACGCCGCACGAGGGCGAGATCGGGCCCGGATCGCGGCCGAGCAGTTGCGGGTGATGAGCGACCACATCGACGCCGGCGCGGCGGCCGCACCGATTCCGGACCAGCGCCTTGCGCTGATGTTCGCCTGCGCGCACCCTGCGATCGAGCGGGGCATCCGCGCGCCATTGATGCTGCAGGTAGTGCTGGGGCTGGATGCGAAGGCGATTGCTTCGGCGTTCCTCACGTCTCCGGCAGCCATGGGCAAACGGCTGGGGCGGGCGAAGGAAAAGATCCGCCAGGCCGGCATTCCCTTCCGCATTCCGGAGCGCGAAGAGCTTCCGGGGCGGCTCGGCGCGGTGCTCGACGCGGTGTATGCCGCTT
The DNA here is from genome assembly GCA_963778675.1 of Bryobacterales bacterium. Classification (GTDB taxonomy): domain Bacteria; phylum Acidobacteriota; class Terriglobia; order Bryobacterales; family Bryobacteraceae; genus CAWCDJ01. The sequence continues at coordinate 92,739 of CAVZVI010000007.1, read as the reverse complement.
TCGCGGAAGGTTGGACCGACGCCGGAGGGACGGACGCGCTCCGCCGCGATCTCACCGGGGAAGCGATCTTCCTGGCCAGGCTCGTGAGCGAACTGTTGCCGGACGAGCCGGAAACGCTCGGCCTGCTTGCTCTGGTGCTGCACGCCGAAGCGCGGCGCCGCGCGCGGCGCGGACCGGAAGGCGAATACGTTCCATTTGCCCGCCAGGATTCGGAGCTTTGGGACTGGGGGATGATCGAGGAGGCCGAGGCGCTGGTTCGCCGCGCAGGCGGGTTTCGCTCGATCGGCCGGTTTCAGCTCGAGGCCGCATTGCAGTCGGCCCACGTCTACCGCCACCGCACGGGCCGGGACAACTGGGCGGCGGTATTGCAGCTCTACGACGCGCTGTCGGCGGTCACCGGCTCGCCGGTAGTCGCCGTGAATCGCGCCGTGGCGATCGCCGGGTTGCAGGACGCCCGAGCCGCGCTCGAAGCGATCGAACCGTTGGCCGCCGATGCGCGCCTTGCGGACTACCAACCCTACTGGGCCGTGCGGGCGGAGTTGCTGGCCCAGACGGGCGCAACCGGCGAAGCCCGGCGCGCCTACGGGATCGCGATCGGTCTCGAGCGCGACCCCGCGGTGCGCCGATTTCTGCAGCGGCGGCAATCGGAATTGCGGGGTTGATGCTTGTGGGAGTCCCAGGCAAGATCGTAATGGTAAGGTAGCCGCGCGCCTGTCTGAACGAGACGTGCGCTATCACCCGGTCCGGACCGTCGTCGGCAGCGAGTGCCAGCTTGGCGGTTAGAGGACAAAGCGTCAAAGTGGATCACTTCCGTATGCCGACAATCCGCTCCGAGCAGATGGTAACGCTGCGCCGTCAGCGAGGGGCTAGCGAGGTCTTCTACCTCAAACCGACGAGGGCTGGCGGACCGGCGCTTTGAAGGCGTTACAATCGAGACACAAATACTGTGGATCGACGGTCGAGTCCAATCTCGACATCGCCATTGGCGTTCAGCCTGCGAAACCGGGGGAACATCCCGCTTTGAGCGATCCGGTCCTTGTGATTGGAAGCATAACCCCTTGCGGGTACATGCAGGCTCTTGATGCAGCCGATCCACAGTCATTTGCCTCGCTGCGGAGTAACTGAGCGCGCTGTCCAATAGTAGTGTGTGTAAAACCGAAACCTTCACACTTTTGTGAAGATCCTGATCCGATCAGACGTCTAGAGAGGGGCCAATCTCACTCACAAGATTTTCAACGTCCGATCGATTATCGTGGTGGCCCCGGTCTTCGGCTCACGGACCACAAACCGCGCCACGTAATCGCCGGGCTTTACGCCGGGGAAGTCCCAGCGCAGCGTGACTGCCTGATCTTTCTTCCCGAGCGCCTGGTCGTCGAGGCTCAGGTTTTCGGTCTCCGCAGCATCGGTCACGTATCCTCCCTCCGAGTCAAAGAGCGCAACGACCACGTCAAGTGAATCCTGATTTCGGTCGGAGACCTTCTCGAAGTGAAGGGGCGTGATGTCGATTCGAGCCACAACGTAAGCCTTCACGACAGCGGCGTGACTGGGTTTGGAGTATCCAATCTGGAGCACGACTGGGATCTCGCTGCGCTGAACGGGGGAGAAAACGGCGTCTTCGAGTTCGGTTGTCGCTTGGGGTTCTCGTGTGCCTGCTGCGAGAGCATAATAGCCTCGCCGCGCCTCCACCGCGGTGTGCTTTTCGTTAACCACACGAACTTTCAGCCGATGAAAGCTGCCATCGGCCTTGAACGCTGATGGCGAGAATCCCAGTACATACGAAAATTCGGGGATGGCACCCAGTCGCTCGAAGCCGGAGCGTAGGTCACTGTTGTCGTGAAAGAACGTCCCGCCCGTACCTTCGGCGAGATCTTTCATCACGTCGCCGTCAGCGCGCGCGCTTTCCCGCTGGTAGCGAATCCATACTCGCGCGGGTGAAGACGCCGAAGGCGGCACTCGGCGGGAGACTATCACCCGGCGCGTGACATCCTCCTCTTCTTCTGCCATTATTACGCCGCGAACACTCAACCCGTGGATGATCACATCGTTCCTGGCCGCAAGTTCAAGCAACTCCGTTGTGGCTTTGGCCGCTTCGGGAGTCTGGGCGAAGAACCCCGGCGACACGAATACGATGACGCGTTCGCCCGGCAATCGCGACAGCCGCCGAATCGCGCTCAGCAACGTCGATAGCGTAAGTTTCGTACCCTCGCGACCCAAGATTGTTTCCCGATTCGCGGCGCTCATTGCGATGGCTCTCGCCACGTCCGGACGCACGGGTGCACACTCGATAGTACGAAGGGTCAAGGCGTCCAACGCCTCAATGTCGGCCTTCTCGACGATCCGATCAGCGATATAGTAGCTGACGTCGGGACACTCCATCCCTCCGTGGCCGGCTACCGTTCCCCACTGCAATTTGGATACGGCGGTTTCGAGCTTCTCTCGGTCGCTGGTGAAGTCCAGTGAATGCTTGCCTGTCAAGGTGTAGATCGCGGCGCGATCTCCTGCGGAGAAGTCATTCTTGAAATACGCAGCCGCAGCGACGCGGACACGCGCCAAATCGCCAAACTTGATGTTCAGGTCATCGAATATATAGATGAAGTTTCGCCGGGGGTGATGACTGTCCCCGTCTGGGCCCCCGTTTCGCGAGCTGTCGACGACCGCCGACGCAGCCGCGCCCTGAGGACTGGCGGTCCTTCCAACTGTGTTGCTGTTCGGCGCGGGACTCCTATGCCTGATCGCCGAGAAGGCAGCGATGCTCTGCCGCTTGCCATTATCGAACAGTTGAAAATCACCCTGTGCCAGGTTACCGACTGCCCGTCCGTGCCCGTCGCGTACTACAGTGGGCACAAGCACAAGATTCACTTTGCTACGGAATGTCGGCAACTGGGTGTCCTGCTCGTTTCTCGGAGAGAGCCCTTGTTGCCCAATCGCCAGCGCGCCGCACCAAAAAAGAGCCAAAGTCCTACCGAAAGGGACCGCCCTCAGTCGCAACGTTCTCTGCATCAGGCCAACCCGTCTCGACCAGTATGACACGCGACGGTCCAGCGGCGTTTCGGCGCCAGACTGCACCGGGTTCCCACCCCCATTGCTTGCAAATACACCGCAGGTGCGAAAACCGATCTCGCCGAAGAGTCGCCGTCTGGTCAAAAAGGACCGAACGGTCCGCTCCGAAGCATAGTCCGCGAGAAGTCGCCCAGCGTTTAGCCATGGGCGTTTCCGGATTCCGGGCGGCTTAAGCCCAACCGGAATGGGCAGGGCGGTCAAGTTGACGGATCACGCCCGTTGCTCTCCCTTGGCTGGGCCGGTGGCGTAAGTGCCCCAATCCGCGGGATGGCCACTTGGCCGTCTCCCGCCCGTCTCGCCATCTGGGGCAGCTCCGGGGATTACAGGCCCGTACTGCTGTGCGAGTCGAATGTTTGTTTCGCTCACCGCAGTGGTCAGGCGCGGCCACGTCCGGCAACAAACGAACGGGCATCGACGAACCGAATGCTGCATCACTTGCGTACGCTGGGGCTGAACTGCCGCGAAAAGAACGCCCGTATCGAGGCCGGCATGCCGGCCGGGGGCTTCCCGGAAGACGTGGCTTGAGGATTCGTCGCCGGCTTGACGCCGCAAATATCTGCCTCGACTTCGCCGTTGTATTGCCCCTGCGGGATATTTTTGGCATCCATCCAGGCAAGGAAGGGGCCGTTTTCGAAGCCGGCTCCCGAGGCCTGGGCGAACCTGTTCGTCCCTCCTACAATCTTCCACATCGCATGGTAGACAGCGTATCCCTCGGGTATGGCGTACTGCGCGGTCTGGAGTTCGATGACCAGGTTGTCGCCGGGGTTCATGAGACCGCTTCCCCCGAAATCGATCCGCGACCGGCTGGCGGTGTCTTGACACGCCACCGCGTCGCACGATGTCTGGGGAGGCACTTCCGTGATCCATTTGCCGATCAGGACTTCGCTGCCGATCATGGCGTATACGGGTCCGCTCCATCCGGTGTTGTTGTCGTAGGTCAATGGCAGCAGGGCCCGGAACGATTGACAATTGTTCTGCGCCCGGGTGACAGGCGCCGCCAGAACGAGCAGCGCGGCCAGGGTAACAAGCGTCTTGGCGGTGATTCGCTGTGACATCTTTTGGATCTCCTTCCTGCTCGATCCTCCGGCAGAAGGCATTTCTATGCGATGCAGCGGATCTGACATCGATGTCACACGTCAAACCGCTGATATTACAGAGTTTAATACCTGTAAATCTGTGATACACTTGGCCTGTAACGTGGCAAGAGGTGCCAGGTTCGGAGCGTTTGAGCTGGACCTCGAAAAGCGCGAGCTACGCAAGCGCGGGATCCGGCTTCGCTTGCCGGATCAATCCTTCGAGATCCTGGCGATGCTGGTCGCGCGCCCCGGCGAGTTGGTCGGCCGCGAGGAGATTTGTCAACGCCTCTGGCCGAATGGCACCATTGTGGAGTTCGAGCACAGCGTGAACTCCGCCGTGAAGCGGCTTCGCGACGTGCTCGGCGATGCGGGAAGCACTCCGCGCTTCATAGAAACTGTTCCGCGGCGAGGCTACCGGTTTCGGGAGCGGGTAGAGACGATCGGCCCGCCGCCCGGCGACACCCCCCGCTTTCGTATTTTGGGCGAAACCGGGCGTGGCGCGATGGGCGTGGTCTACCGTGCGGAGGACGTCCGTCTCGGCCGGACCGTCGCCCTGAAGTTCCTTCCCGAAGACGCCGCTAATGACCCCGCCGCTCTGGAGCGCTTCGGACGCGAGGCGCGCATTGCCGCATCGCTGAATCACCCGAGCATCTGCACGCTCCATGGTATCGAGGAGCATGAAGGGCGGTCGTGTCTCGTCATGGAGTTTCTGGAGGGAACGCCTCTGGACAGGCTGATCGCCGCAGGACCGCTGAGGCTCGACCGGGCGATCGATATCGCGGACCAGGTGTGCGCTGCCCTTTCCGCCGCCCATGCCCGGGGAATTCTCCACCGGGACATCAAGCCAGGCAATCTGTTCGTGACCCAGGACGGTCCGGCCAAGGTGATGGATTTCGGGATCGCGGCGGCCGCCGGCGACACCGGAACGGCGAGCGGCGGCACTCCGGCCTACGCCTCGCCGGAACAGAGCCAGCGCGGCGCGCTGGACAGCCGCTCCGATATCTTCTCACTGGGCGCCGTTCTTTATGAGATGATCACTGGCCGCCGCATGTTTGCGGGGGGCGGCGATTCTGCATCGCCGGTCTGGCCGACAAACGTGCCCAAAGCGGCACAACGCGTTATCGCTCGTTGCGTGGAACCAGATCCGGCGAATCGATTTCAGACCGCGGAAGAGCTGAAGACCGCGCTGGAGAGCCTCAAGAAAGAACGGGGCCAAACGGGGAGCAGATTGCGTTGGGCGGCGGTACTAATCGTTGGACTGGCAGTTGTGGCCGCGGGCATCGCGTGGAGGCGGGGCGCGTCTCCCGGCGGGCGCCCGCGCATCCGGTCCATCGCCGTGCTGCCCATGGTCAATCTATCGGGTGATGCCGCACAAGAATACTTTGCCGACGGCATGACCGAGACATTGACGTCGGATTTGGCCGAACTCGGCGGCTTGCGCGTGATCTCACGCACCTCCGCCATGACTTACAAGGGAAGCCGGAAATCGTCATCGGAGATTGCCAGCCGGCTCAAGGTGGATGCCCTGCTGGAAGGCTCCGTCTTGCGGTCAGGCTCCCGGGTGCGCGTGGTTACCCGGCTCATCGAGGCATCCACGGACACTCACCTGTGGAGCAGAACCTACGAACGCGATCTGCGGGACGTGCTGCGCATGCAGAGCGACCTGGCGCTGGCGATCGCCAGGGAAATCAAGGTGGCCATTACGCCGGAACAGAGAGCCCGTCTGGCGGTAAGGCGCTCCGTAAAGCCGGAAGCTTATGAAGACTATCTGAAAGGGATGTTCCACCTGAACAAGTTCACGCCGGAAGGGTTTTCGCGAGGAACGGCCTACCTCCAGCATGCGATCGAGGAAGACCCGGCCGACCCGGCCGCCTACGCTGCATTGGGGCTCGGATATGCCATCATGGCCCACGACGGGTTTCCCGAGGAGTTCGCCCGAGCCAAGGCAGCGGCGCGCAAGTCTCTTGAGCTTGGCGGCCCGGTGCCGGAAGCCTATGCAACGCTAGGCATGGTGGAACTCTACTTCGACTGGGATTTTGCCTCTGCCGGGCGGGATTTGCAGCGGGCCCTGGAGCTCGCCCCCAATCTCGCCGAGGCGCGCCGCGCCTATTCCTGGTATCTGCTGCTCGCCGGACGCGCCGAAGAAGGCCTAGCGGAGATGAGACTCGCCGAGGATGTGGAGCCGCTGGTGCCCATTTTCCCCAACGATCTCGGATGGCAATACCTGCGCCACGGAGACCTCGACGCTGCGCTGGCCGAGGCCCACAAAGCACTCGAATTAGATCCCAATTTCGCTGAGACGCTGGCACTCGAAGGATGTGTCTACCTAAACAAGAAAATGTACCGGGAGGCCCTGGCGGCTCATCAAAGGGCGGCTGCCGCCAACCCGGCTTGGAGATGGGAGTTGGCCCGGACCTACGCACGGCTGGGGCAGAAAGCCCGGGCGCGTAAGATGGCGTCCGAGATAACGAGAAACCCTGCGCCGATGGATCAGTGGGGCCTGGCGGCGATTTACACAGAGTTGGGCGACCACGACGAGGCCTTCCGCTGGCTGGAAGAGGCGTACCGATCGCGGTTGAGTTGGCTGCCCTGGGACCACGTTCACGGTCCGCCGGGCGTCGTCTCCGCGATTGACATGTTCGCTCCCCTTCGGGCCGACCCCCGGTTCCAGGATCTCCGCAGGCGGATCGGCGTGCCGTAAGAGCGCGTCGGGAGCCTGGCTGCCACCCTGACGGAAAACGCGCGACGATGAGATGGGCCGATGTGTGGGCGGCTGAGCGCCCTCGAGTAGGATCTTGCCGGAAATGCTGACACGGCAAGCGGCTATCGGCGCTCCCGATCTTTTCATGAATGATTGTGATATTCCGGTCGTAGTACCTTAATACCACTCGCGTATAACGAAAGTTAGTGTTTGCGGGCCGCCTCTCAATGCTACGAATAGGTCTTGGCGGCGTATTGTGATCAACTGCGGCGCCCGAATCGGCGCGGAAACCATCGGTAAGAGCGGCCGATCTCATCCTGTTACACCGGAAAGAGGAAGCCTGTGGTGAATTGTGTGAAGTACGGCCGGGCGGCAGCATTCGCGCTGGCCTTTCCTTTGTTCGTAGGCCTGGCGTCGGCGGGCACCGTCGTCCCGGATTTCAGCAGCTTTTCGCCGGGAACGAACACCCCCCTGAGCTATACCGATCCAAGTGGTGTCGTGCTCACGTTCTCGTCTCCGAACGGGACGTTCTCGATCACCCCCACATTCTTCTATTCCATCAACGGCAATGCTCTGTACGATGTCGGGATGCAGTTTTATACGTTGGACATCACCTTCAGCGCGCCCATCACCGATTTTGCAACCAGCTTCGCCCTGGATACGACGGGAACTAGTGGGCACATGTACGCCGCCGAATACCTGTCCGGCAGCCACATCGCCGACTTCACCGCGGCATCCGCTCCTCCGTCCGGTTACTCCTATGCAGAAGGCGTCCTAACGGTAACGGATCCTGGCGGGTTCGACCACCTGGTCATCACCTCCGACATCGGCGACTTCGCTCTGGGAAGGGACACGGCGGGTACCGGCGGCGGTCCTGGCGCCGAAACCAGCACGCCTGAACCCCTTTCGGTAGTGTTGTCGCTTTCCGGCCTGGTGGCCCTGGTCGCGTTCAAACGGCGGCGCGCGGTCACACCGGATCCGCGGGGCTAAACGTACTCGAACAACGCCATAAAACCGAAATCCATGTGCAGTTGCTGGTGGCAGTGAAAGAGCGTGAGGCCGGGGTTGTCGGCGACAAAATCGATCTCCAGTTCCTGGTAGCCGCCGGCCATCACGACATCCTTCAGGACACCCGACGTCGGCTGCCCCGCCACGCGCGTCAACTCGAAACTGTGCCGGTGAAGGTGGATCGGATGGATGTCGTCGCTCGCGTTGCGCGTGTGTAGCCGGTACCGTTTGCCCTGCTGCACGCGAAACATGGGCTCCATGCGATCCTCCGCAAATGCGACACCGTTGATCGTCCACCGGTTGAAACCACCATCGGCCGCGTTCTCCTTGGCGAAAGTCATCTCGAAGACCTGGTCCGGCTCCGGGGCGGCCTTCGCCGGGTTTCCGAATTGCGCGTAGTCCCAGCGGAACGGCTTAGGAGCCACCCACTGCGGCTTACCGCTCCGGCCGGCATATTCCACTACGATTCCCATGCCGTGCTGCCGGTCGTCATCCGACGTGTCGCCCATAATCCAGATCCCGGGGTGGTTCATTTCGACTATGGCGGAAACTCGCTCGGCGGTGCCCAGCCAGAGTCCCGGCACGGCCACCGGCTTGGGGATCGGGTTGCCGTCCAGCGCAACCACGGTGAAGGTGTGTCCCGGCAGCGCGAGGCTGCGGATCTCGGTCGCGCTCCCGTTCAGGATGTGGAAGAGCACCCGCTCGCCCTGCTTCACCCGTACCGGTTCCCCGCTCCCCAGCATGCGGCCGTTGATCGTGAAAGAACCGTACCCGACCTCGAATCCGTGCGGCATGCCCTTGGCGAGCGACGCCTTCATCGCGCTCTCGCCGGAATCCTTCAGAGCCTTGACCGTCGCCGCGGGAGACAGAAAGTCCATCGCCATGTCGCCGCCGCGGCTGAATGCCGGCTCGAATTCCTTGAGAGTGAGGAACACCTCGCGATCGTAGCCGCCCGGATCGTTCTTCGGCTCGATATACACCGGACCCACCTCGCCGGTGTACTGTCCCGCGCTCAGATTCGCCCGCGCATGAACGTGGGTATGGTAGAAACGCAACCCGGACGGCCTGGGTACGAACCGGATGCGGCGGCTTCCATGCGCGGGGATGAACGGTGTGCGCTCCTCGGCTGCGCCATCGACATCGGTGGGAAGAAACTGCCCGTGCCAGTGCAACTGTTCGGGCGTGTCGGTCTGGTTGTGAATGTCGATCGTGACCGGTGTGCCCTCTTTGAAGCGCAGCAGCGGCCCCGGGAATTGCCCGTTGTAAGTAGTAGTGGAGATGATGCGGTTCGGCGCCAGTTCCACCGGCGTCACCGCGATGGTCAGGGTGTAATCGGCCGGACCAGCCGGTTCTTTGGTGTGGGAAGCGGCGGGCGGGCTGCAGCCCGGAGTCTCGTACAGTAACGCGCCTCCTGCCATCGTACCCGCGACTCTCACGAAGTCGCGGCGTGAGAAGCGAGAACCTGGCATTGCCTTTCGAAGCCTCCGGTGCCAGTATATCGCGGCCGGGCCGCACCGGGACCGGAGGGAGAACGCCACGCCCCCGCAACGCTATAATCGTTGCAAATGCCCGAGACCCGTCATTCTGTCTGTGCGCTCGACTGCCCGGACTGCTGCTCGCTGGTCCTGACGGTCGAAAACGGGCGCGCCACGAAGCTGCGCGGCGACCCGGATCATCCGGTGACGCGCGGGTTTCTGTGCGGCAAGGTGGCCCAGTACCTGGAGCGCGAGTATTCCCCGGGACGCCTGCTCTTTCCGCAGCGGCGCGTCGGGACGAAGGGCGAGGGACGCTTCGAGCGCATCTCGTGGGACGAAGCGCTCGATACCATCGCGGAGAAGCTGAAGGCCGCGGCGAAGCAGTTTGGGCCGGAATCGATCCTACCCTACAGCTACGCAGGCACCATGGGCTATCTGAACGGCAGCGGGATGGACCGGCGCTTCTTCCACCGGATGGGGGCGTCGCGGCTCGACCGCACGATCTGTTCCTCCGCCGGCATGACGGGCATGACGGAGGCGGTCGGCATCCGCTACGCCACCGAGCCGGAGCAGTTCCGCCACGCCCGGCTGATCCTGGCGTGGGGCGCGAACATCCTCGGCACCAACGTGCACCTGTGGCCGTTCGTTATGGAGGCCCGGCGGAACGGAGCCAGGCTCTACACCATCGACCCGCGGCGCAACCGCACCGGCGCGGCTTCGGACAAGCACTTCTTCATCAATCCGGGCAGCGACACGGCGCTGGCACTGGCCATGATGCACGTGATCATCGGCGAAGGGCTCCACGACGCCGCCTACGTGGAGCGATACACCGAGGGCTTCGACGGGTTGCGGGATCGGGTCCGCGGCTGGACGCCGCAGCGCGCCGCGGAACTGACCGGCATCGCCGCCGAAGAGATCGTGCAACTGGCGCGCGAGTACGCCACCACGCGCCCCGCGGTGATCCGCCTGAACTACGGAGTGCAGCGCAGCGAGCGGGGGGCGATGGCCGTCCGCACCATCGCTCTGCTGCCGGCGCTGGTCGGTTCCTGGAAGGAGATCGGCGGCGGCATCCAGCTCTCCACCTCGCAGGCATTCCACCTGAACCGCGCGGGCCTGGAACGGGAAGACCTGCAGCAGAAGGCGCTCGGCCGCGAGGCGCGGCTCGTCAACATGACGCACCTCGGGCGCGCGCTGACGGCGCTCGACAATCCGCCGGTGAAAGCCCTGGTGGTGTACAACTCGAATCCGGCCGCGATTGCGCCCGATCAGAACCTCGTGCTGGCGGGCCTGCGGCGCGAAGACCTTTTTACCGTGGTGCTCGAGCAGTTTCAGAACGACACGGCGGACTACGCGGATATCCTGCTGCCTTCCACGACTTTCCTGGAGCACACCGACCTCTACCTCGCCTACGGGCATTACTACCTGCAACTGGCGCGACCGGCGCTCGCGGCGCCGGGTGAGGCGAAGTCGAACGTGGACGTCTTCCGGCTGCTGGCCGGACGCATGGGGTTCGACGATCCGTGCTTCCGGGACTCGGAAGATGACATGATCCGGCACCCTGCTCGATTCCCCGCATCCCTTCGTCCGCGGCATCACGATCGAGGAACTCGATCGCGATCATTCCGTCCGCCTGCGCCTGCCCGAGCCTTTCCAGCCGTTCGCCACCGGAGGGTTCGGCACCCCCGACGGCAAGTGCCATTTCCGCGCCGGGACGCTCGACTACACGCCGCCGGTGGAGTCGCGGCACGGGGACGCGGCGCTGCGCCGGAAGTATCCGCTGGAGCTGGTGTCGGCGAAGAACGATGACAGCATGAATTCGACCTTCGGCCACCGCGACGGCGTGGATCTCCAGACCGCCACCCTTCACTTGAGCGCGGCCGATGCCGGGCCCCGCGGTATCCGCGAAGCGGACGCCGTCCGCGTCTTCAACGACCGCGGCGCGGTGGTTCTGACTGCGAAGGTGGACGAAACCGTGCGGGCGGGCGTAGTTTCCGCGCCGTCGGTGCGCTGGGGAAAGCGTTCGCCCGGCAAGCGGAACGTCAACGCGGTCACGTCGGACCGCCTGACGGACGCGGGCGGCGGCCCGACGTTTTACAGTTGCCTCGTGGAAGTGGAGAGAATCGGAGACTGATGAGGGCCAAACATCTATCCTGCATCATGCTGCTGGTGCTGGCTACGCCCGGCTGCAAACAACGAACGGTCGAGACGCGGCCTGCCGCCGGAGAGCCGGCCCGCCTCGCCACGACCGTCCATACCAACGACGCCCGTTCCGCCGGGCAGTTGCTCAGCGGGTTCTACGGCATCGAGAACGGCGCCTGGCGCTGGACCGGGAGGGAGTTCGCGGTGGCGCTGGGCACGCCGGCGGGAGCGGCGCAAAAGGGCGCCGTCCTGGAGCTCAAACTCACCGTTCCGCCGGTAACGATCGAAAAGCTGCAGTCGGTGACGCTTTCCGCTTCGATGAACGGCGCCGCCCTGGCTCCCGAAACCTATACCAAGCCCGGGCAGTACAGTTACCGCCGCGACATTCCCGCAACCGCGCTCTCAGGCGATTCCGCCAAGGTGAATTTCCAGTTGGACAAGGCGATGCCTCCTGCCGGCGCGGATGTGCGCGAACTCGGAATCATCGTCTCCTCGGCGGGCCTCGAGTCCAAGTGACGGGCCTTCGACACGGCCGGTTTGTGCGGGAGCTTTCCTGAACCGGTAGACCTCGAATACGGGGCGGCCGAAAGGATCGGAGATCTCGGCCTGCAACTCCCTTTGATACCCTGCCGCGGCGGCGAACTGGATCAGCTTCGGGCTTCGGCCCGGGAAGAATTCGAACTCGGCGGTGTGGGAAATAAAGAGGTTAGCCGGATCCGTGATCATGCGCTCGACGATCGCGCGGTCGTCCGCGGTCATTTCCGGCTGAGCAATCTGATCGGTGCCCATGGCCAGCGGAAGGCTGCCGCGATTCAGGAAGCGGAGCGGATCGAGAATCCCCCAATCCATGCAATAGACGGTCTTGGCCGGGGTTTTCTTCAGGTATTGCGAAAGCGAAAAAACGGCGTTGTTCCAGCTCTGCGCCCCTCCGTTGCGCACGGCCTGAGCGTAGTATTCGTTGGTCACCAAAGCGCCGGAGACGAGCATCACGGTGAGCACCGCGGCCAGCACGGGAATGCCGGCCCGGCCCAGGCGGCGCGAGGCGGCGGCGAAGGAAATCGCGATGACCATTTCCGGAAACGGCCACAGCAGGATGGTGTGATGCACACTGCCGCCCGCGTTGGCGGTGATGGCCATCTGAATCCACGTCACGGCCATGGTAATCAGGGCAAACGCGATCGCGCGAATGCCGTTGCGCCCGGCGAGAGGGGTAAGCAGCAGCGCCAAAACGAAGGCGTAGAGCAGCAGGTGCCGGCGGGGATGGCCCGCAAGTGCCGAAATATCGGCAGAAGCCCGCTCGATGGGCCCGTTTGGCAGGCGGGGATGCGGCGTCTGCCAGTCCTCCGCGGTCATCCAGCCGAACAGGCCGCGGCCTTCGGCGGTATCGCGCAGCATTCGGGCTTTACCGGCCAGTTCGCTGGTGTCGCGGTGAAAGTTCCCCGCGAATGTTACCCAATGATGCCCGGAATTGTACAGCAGCAGGGGAAAGGCGCCCAGGATAAACGCCATCACGGCGAGGGCGACCCTCCGCCGGTCCAGCCGCCAGAACAGTTCTCGCGGAAACACCACGACGGTGGCCAGACCGAGGCCGGAGAGCATCCACACCGCGAGCGCTTTGTCCCAGAGGGCCAGGCCGAACAGGAAGAATCCGCCGGCCAGCGCCAGGATCTTCTTGTCCTGATAATACTTAAGGATCGAGAGCATCCCGCCGATCAATAGAAGGTGCTGCAAAGCTACCGGACCCCAGTCAAAACAAAGGCTTAACAGGTACGCTGAATCTACGGCGAGCAGCGTGCATCCAACCAAGGCAGCACGGTCTCCGGCCATGCGCCGGAGGAGCAGAAAGAAGAGCCAGATGCTGATGGTTCCCGCCAGCACCATCGGGATACGAAGCGTCATGACGTTCGCACCGAACGAGTGAAGGATACGCGGGTACAACCAACTTTTCAGAGCCCCCACGTAGTTCATCAGCATCAGCGGGATGGAAGCGTGTCCGATACGGACAGCGTACAGATCGGCGCGAGGGGAGTAGATGCCTTGGATGAACAGTGTCTCGTCAGCCTCGATCCCCAGCAGCGGAGCCATGGCGAGGCCGGCCAAAAAGAAAAATATACATGCGACGCCGGCGAGGGTCTTGACACGTATTGTACGGTTTGAAATGATCCGGCGAGTCACGTTCGAGAGACCAGATAACAGATGGTATCATCCGTCCGATATGGAATTGGGAGCACCGAATGATAACGGCGGCGGCGACGGAATCTGGTTTGGCAGGAGAATTGCTATGAAGTGGACTCGTCAGAGGCAGTTGGGGCAACCCGGCGGTCGAAGATGGCCCTTTTTAGGGGGGATCGGAAGTTGAAACCTTTGGCTTGATTTGTCGTCTATACTGTTGCGGCACTGAACGAGCTAAAAAGAACAAAAGAAAAGAAGATAAAGCCGACTTAGAAGGAGATGGACCATGAACCAGACCGAACTGAACAAATACAAAGCGGTGCTGGAAGCCAAGCAAGCTGAGCTTTCCGCCGGCCTCAGAAACCGGGAAGACATCGCAATTGAAAAGACGCCAGACGCACTCGATGAAGTACAACTCGCCGGAGAGCGCGAGTTGGCAATCCGCAACCTGGATCGCGAATCGAACCTCCTGCGCAACGTGCGGGGAGCGCTGGTACGGATTGCGGACGGCAGCTACGGAATCTGCATGCACTGCGAAGAAGAAATCAAGCCGAAACGGCTGGATGCAGTGCCTTGGACGAAGTACTGCATCCGCTGCCAGGAGGCGGCGGACCGTCACGAATTCGAAACCGATTCCAGCGACACCATCGACGAACTGCTGGCGAACGCTGCCTAAACCGGTTTCAGGAAAGGCGCGAGACGGCTCTCGCGCCTTTCTTGTCTCTGGCCGCAGGCTGAGTACTTTGCTGCGCAAATTCGCCCCCAACACACCCCATCCCGCGTGGCAAGATGGGCGATTTCACGCAATGAGGCCGTGAAGTCGGAAAATCGAAGCGATGGAGTTCTTTCGCCGGGTCGAAATCAAACCGCAACGGCTGGGAATTCTGCCCGGCACGTTCAATCCTCCCACCGTAGCCCACCTCGCGCTGGCAGAAGCCGCGCTTCCCTCGGTAGATGAAGTTGTCTTCGTTCTGCCACGAGTGTTCCCGCACAAACACTACTCCGGCGCCACCTTCCAACAGCGCCTCGATATGCTGGCCGCCGCCCTCGCCGGACAGCCCCGCTATTCGGTGGCAACGAGCAGGCGCGGCCTCTTCACGGAGATTGCCGATGAATGCCGCCTCGACTACGGCCCTGGCGTGCAGTTGACGTTCCTGTGTGGACGCGACGCCGCCGAGCGCATCGTTTCCTGGGACTACGGTGCACCGGGCGCACTCGCCAACATGCTGAACCAGTTCGACATGCTGGTGGCTGCCCGGCTCGGCGAGTACACTCCCCCGCCGGAATTCGCGAAGTCTATTTCAGAACTCCCCCTCGAAGGGGCGTTTGACCATGTCTCAGCGACCGAGGTACGGCACCGGATCGCGCGGCGGGAACCGTGGGAGCATTTGGTGCCGGAGCCGATTGTGGAGTTGATCCGGCAACACTACTCGTCCCCGAGTCCGCCGGGCTGACTAGCGGGAAGGTAGCGATGTTGCTGACATAGACGTCCTGCGCAATGGTCAACTGCGTGGCGGGATTAGTCGGCAAAGAGCTGTTGAGGTGGAGAAGCACTTTGAAGGTGCCGACCGTGCCGGGCAGTAACGTGGCGGAGAGCACGTCTGCGGTCGATCCGCCGGCGATGGAGGAGACTGCGCTCTGCGGGGCCGTGGGTGGCGCGTCGGTGGGGTACTGCACGCCGGTCTGCAGCGCCGCTGCGACCTGGTCGTTGATCACCGGCAGCCCTAAGCCGGTAGCATAGACCACGATGGTCTCACCGGGAATCGCCGGATTCTCCGGCGTCACCAGCCCGCCCGCGACATTCGCGCAGCACAGGGTCGTGCTGAAGGCGGTAATGATGACCGCGGCGCTCGAGTTGGCGCTCCCGCTGATCGCAATGCCGTTGCCTTCCGGACCTTCCACCCGCGCCTGGATAATGATGCGGTCATAAACGCCTGCCGCTTGCGCGCTTACCTTGGGGTCCTGGTTGATCAGGGCGATCAGGTTGTCGCGAATGCTATCCAGAGTGTCGCCGGATTGCACAGTATAGGAATAGCTCCGATTCTCGATGGTCACCGTGGCGACATCGCCCGCGGTCACCGTACCGTCTACCGAGATGATGCCGATCGCGCTGCTGGAGCCGTGGTAAAACACGCCGACCCCGGTGTCGCCAGTGGTGAACACGCCGGGGTTGGCCGGGACGATCGTGACCGCCACCGGAGTGGTGTTCACGACGGAACCGTCCCCCATAACGGACCGCACGTAGGCGTTGATACTGGTCGTATCGTTCAGCTCCCAGGGCACCTGCGCGTTGATCTGCTTGGGCGAAACGTAATAAAGCGGCGCCCGGATACCGTTGAAGTACACTTCGGTGCCGCCCAGTTGGGTAGGCAGCGCGGTCTGCGAGAGATCCGCCGATAAAGTGTTCGCCGAGAGATTGGTCCCCATGATCGACACGATCGTGCCCGGGGCGATCGAGGCGGCGTCGCCCCCGCCGGTCAGGGTGCTGGCGGCCACCCCCGCGCCGATCGTCGCGTTCGTCGAAAGGCTGGTCTGGTAGTTAATGCTATTGCCCGCAGTTCCGGGGTTCAGTGCCGTCAGGATCACCACATCGTTCGTAGTATCCGGCGTAGCCCGGACGTTCGGGTCCCCGGCGCCGGAATTACTGCCGTTGATGGCCGCAGCCAGCCCCTGGGTCACGGTGGCGAGGGTATCGTTTGCCTGAACGGTATAGGTGTACTTCGGGTTGGTGCTGGTGGTCGTGGTGGTCGTTCCGTTCGAGTTGATGGTCGATGTGGAGAGCGCATCGGTACCGATCTCGAGCGTAATGATGTCGCCCTTGGTAATCGTTCCGGAGATGGTGATACTGCCCCTCGCGTAGATGGCAATGCTGGCGGAGTTGCGCACTCCCTGGTAGGGTACGGTGGTCTGCCCGACGGAGTACACCGTGACGCGCCGGTTGAAAGCGTCGCTCACGTAGAGATTCGTGCCGTCCCAGGCTAGTGCCAAAGGCGTCCGCAGCGAATCGGCCGCGTCCGTTGCCTGGTTGACCGAACCGCCGATCTGGCCGATGACATAATCCGCCGCGGCACCACTCTGCGTGGGAATCTGATTATAGACCAGCACGCGGTCGTCGCCTCCATCGGCGACGAACAGGCGCGTGCCGGTGGAAAGCGCGAAGCGGGG
This sequence comes from Bryobacterales bacterium, assembly GCA_963778675.1. Classification (GTDB taxonomy): domain Bacteria; phylum Acidobacteriota; class Terriglobia; order Bryobacterales; family Bryobacteraceae; genus CAWCDJ01. The sequence continues at coordinate 75,943 of CAVZVI010000007.1, read as the reverse complement.
GAAGTTCAGCGTCGAGTTGCAGTAGGTGGGATAGGTCGGGTTGCCATTGGAGTCCTTGCCGTTGGACTCGCTGCAGAGGACCGGCGTCTCGACGCCGTTGGCGTCGATGCTGTAGGCGTTGTTTGCGTACGAACTCGTGAGGTCGGGCTGGCCGAGCGCGAAATCTGCCGGTGCGGCATTGGCGGACGGAATCGAGTTCCATACCAGCACGCGATTGTAGCCGAGGTCCGTGACGAAAAGCCGCACGCCGTCGGACGTCACCGACACCGGGTTCAACATGTTGGTGGCGGTCGCGTTGGTGCTCTGCTGGGTCAGATCAGGCTGAACGAAAGTCGTGAAATTGGGCGCCCCCAAAACGACATCGGCAGCCGCGCCGTTCGACGTCGGGATATGGTTGTAGATGAGTACCCGGTTGTTCTGTGTATCGGCTACGTACAGCCGTCCGTTCTGAATCCACACGCCTTGCGGGCCGCGCATCGAAGTGGCGGTCGGCGTATTTCCCGGGGGCAGCGTGGCGGTTGTGAAGTCGGGCTGCCCCACCACCACGTCGGCCGGCTGGTCATTGACCGTGGGAATGCGGTTCCAGATCAGGACGCGGTTATGATTGGTGTCGGCCACGACCACGTGGACTCCGTCGCTGGCGACCGAAGTCGGCTGGCGCAGGGCGCTCCCGCTGGCCGCGAGATTCTCCGTGGTTGTGGTGAAGTCAGGCTGGCCCAGGACGACGGTTGCCTTTCCCACGCAGGCCGGACACTTATGGGTGTAGTCGAGCTCCGCCGTAGGACCGGGAATCTGCGACGAAGCGTTCTTAAACAGCAGCACCCGGTGGTTAATCGGACTGGCCCCGACGCGGTTGGAGTCGACGACGAAGAGGGTATCGGCAGCATAGGCCAATCCGCTTACCCCGCCGACAATGGTGTCGCTCGAGTTCGGGTCCTGACTGGTGAAAGTCGTCTGCCCGATGACGAGGCGGGCAGCCTGGCCCGTGGTGAAATCGGCGGCGCATAAGGTCGCCGCGCTCAGTAGGAATACCGAAATGCACTTCATGCGCGATAGGTTAGGAAGCGTAACGATGCCTGTATTAACTCCCGATTATAGCAGGGGACGGGTAGTGCCTTCGGGCCACACCAGTGTGCGGAATCGGCACGCCGAAGGTTCCCGAACCCCTGAGGGAATAAGCATTTACGCGAGACCACGCGGCCCGGAGTGCACGCCGCATGCCAGCGCCGCGGACGCACGCGGCAAAATCTCAGCGGCTAGATCAGAGCAGCCATCAGCGCGCCGCGCGCCGTCGAGTTCATCGGGTCGTTCGACCGGCGGACTTCCGCCAGGCGCACCGGAAAATCGTTGGCTTTCAGCGCCTGGGTGAAACGTTCCATAAACCCTTGAGGCATCGAGGTTCCCCCGCTGACCACCAGCGGGACGGATTTGTCGAGTTTGGGCAGCTTCTGAGACGAGGATATCTGGTTGCGCAGCGCGTTCACCAACTGGTCGATCACCTCGTAGTAGTAGACCGTGAGGGCGTTCTTGATGCGGTCGCCCGACAGGCCGTTCAGCGAGAAGCTCTGTTCCTTTTGGACCCGCAGGCGTGTCGCGAGTTCGCCAGTCACCAGCGAAGCCTGGTTGTCGATGAAGTCGCCGGCCCTGGAAACGCTGAAGCTGATCACGGGTACCGATAACACCGAAAGGCAAACATTGCTGAGCCCGCTGCCGCAGGAAATCCCGATTCCGGTATAGTTGGACGCCCCCAGCTCCGCGAATACCACCGCCAGACCCTCTTCAATGGGTTGGCACTCATACCCCAACTCGGTCAGAATCTGTCGGATGGACGCCTCGTGGTAGGCGATGCCGACCTCCGAGGAGAGGACCGGCGCCGGAACACTGAAGAGCACCTTCTGCCCTTCCACCGCCGCTTTCCCCAGCAGCTTCTCGATGATACGCCGCATCACCGTCAGGCTATGGGGCTCGTGCGGATTCAGTACGCCCTGCAACATGGGCCGCCGGGTCTCCACATGGAACACCTCGGCGAACTTCTGGGCGTCGTCTCCGATGACCACGATGTCCTGGCCCTGAACTTCATGGAACACATTCTCCCGCTCCAGGAGACTCAGGGTCAGTTTCGAGTGCGGCAGCGTGATAAAGGCATTCAACTGCGCGGAATATCGAAATACGCGGTCCGCGTTCCGTGCTGCCACGATGCGGCTGGTGCCGATATCGAGTCCGATCGGCTGTGTGTATTCTTCTGGTTGACTCATCAATGAACCTCCGTCCTTCTCAATCGAATGGAAAAGTCTCTTCCGGCGCACCGATCCGCACCGCTACCTCCGCGGAAAGGTAGCCCGCTCGAGCACCGAACTGAGGCCGGTGCCATTCTGGCTTCCGGCAGGCACGCAAAATGCGGCAGCTTCCGTAATCCGCCCGACTTCCTGCTGTTTGCGCTTCTGCCAGGCGCGGTAATTGTCCTGTTCCCGGGCGACATCATCGACATTGGCCTGGATGCGCGCCATGTACTGCCCGGTAATGCGGTCCAGTTCCGCTTGAATCTTGGAATTCTCTTCGGATTTGACGTTCTCGAGATCCTTCAGCCGGCCCTGGTAGGCCTCTTCATAGTCGTTCAGGGCGCGTTGCCGGACAACGGCGTCCTGGAGCACATCTTCCACCTCGGCCCCCGCGGCTTCGAGGGCCATTAACAAGGCGGAGCGCTTGGTCTCCGGCGACATCCCGGAGAGATGGGCGCTGGCGATCATATCCGCAATCTTGAGGATTCCGTAAGGAATCCGGGGCGGCTTTACGGCAGCGCCGCTATAGATCTGGTCGAAGGAAGGCGGAGCGGCGATCCTGGACTCCGGCGACGGAGCAGCGTCCTTCGCCGTATCGGCCTGGGTGAGCGTGGAGGTCTCCGTCGCCGGATGAGCCACTCCATGGTGAGAGCCGTTCTGATACGAAAAGTTAAACCATTGTTTCAACATGCTCGAATACCCCGCGAACCACTACGCTTACCGGCGCAACGGGTCCGGACTCAAGCAGCAGTCCGGTATCGCGGTTGCCCTTTCCTGTCGGGTATCACTCAAGTAGTATCGGCAGGGTACGGTTGTTCTCAGTAGAGTTCTTTGAGGGATTGCTAAGGTTTTTTTTCCGGCCGGCCGATCTAATCAATGTCACGATGGGACCGAAGAGGCAACCGGAGTCAGATTCGCGGCCGGTGGTGGACTGGCTGGCAGGACAGATTCACGATCCAGTGGCGAAGCTGCGCTTTCTGAAGGTCGTAACGGCCCATAGCCGCCCGGACCCCGGGAATTCCAAAGCGCACCGGCGGTACATTCCGGTTGCGCTCCTTTGCGTCGTGGCGGTCCTGTTCCTTCTCAAGGCCAAGGCGAGGGTCGAGGCCAACGCTCCGCAGACGACGGTCGTGGCCCCTGCCCTGCCTGCGGCAAGCCGTGCGGCCGGCGGACCACCAGCCATCTGGCAAGTGGAAAAGACCGCTGAATTCGAAATCTACAGTAATGGCCTTCGCGTCGAGACGCGCTATGAAGTGTCGACGCACCCCCGCCGGTACGTGGCATTCGCGGCCGGCGGCTCGGGCCGCGAGGCGGGCGAAATCCGCAACACACCCGTGGGGATCGTCTTCCACGCCACCGAGAGCCGGCAGGCGCCATTCGAAGAGCGGGAGAACCGGGTCCTCAAGAAACTGGGCGAATCCACGCTGGACTATGTCCGCCGCAAATGTGCGTACAACTTCGTGATCGACCGTTTCGGAAGAGTCTACCGCGTTGTGCGGGAGAGTGATGCCGCCAACCACGCGGGATTCTCCGTATGGGCTGACGAACACTGGACTTACGTCAACCTGAATGAGAGCTTCCTGGGAGTCTCGTTCGAAGCCGGAGGAGTTCCAGGCAGGGAGACTGCCGTCAGCCCGGCACAGGAGCGCGCCGCGGCGGTCCTGATCGAGATGCTGCGTGCCCGGTACTCCATCCCGGCGGCCGACTGCGTGACGCACGCGCAGGTCTCCGTGAATCCGGACAATATGCGGGTGGGCTATCACACCGACTGGGCGTCCGGCTTTCCCTTCGAATCCGTGGGGCTTCCGAACAACTACGACCTGCCTCTTTGGGCCGTAGCGGACTCCGGCTTCGAATGCGACCCGGCCTTTCTCGAACAGGCCGGCGGCCCGCTGAAACACGGCGTCGCGGCCGCCGAGGAGCTGGTGCGGCGGAACGCCGCCGGAAGAGGCTTGACACAGGCTGCATACCGGCTGCAACTGCGCCACCAATACCGGGAGCGGCTCGCCCTGGTCCGGCGCGCAGCGGCACGCGCCCCGGCGACCGATTGGGAACTGGCATCTGCGATAAAGTAACAGCATGCTTCGCCGTACCTTTCTGCAGACCCTGCCTGCCGCAGCAGCAGTAGCCGCCGCCACCGGCGCCGAGGTTCCGGTCAAACTGGGCTTCGACACCTACTCCATCCGGGCCTTCAAGTGGAAAGCGCCCCAGTTCCTGGAATTCGCCGCCTCGCAGAAGCTCGACACGATCCAGTTTTCCTCGATGTCCGATTATGAAAGCTACGAGCCCGCCTACCTGCAGAAGGTCAAGGACCAGGCGGCCCGCCTGAACATGTCGATCGACGCCGGGATGGGTTGCGTCTGCCCGACCAGCAAGTCGTTTTCGAAAAATGGGCCGCCCGCCCGCGAACGCGTCCTCGAAGGGCTGCGGGTAGCCAGGGGAGTCGGCGCGAAGGCCATGCGCTGCTTCCTCGGCTCCAGCGCCGATCGCCTCAGTCCGGGCGGAATCGAGCCGCACATGGAGAGCACCATCCAGGTGTTTCGCTCGGTGCGCTCGGAAGCGCTGGACCTGGGGGTCAAAATCGCCCTCGAGAATCACTCCGGCGATATGCAGGCGCGCGAGGTGAAGACCATCATCGAAGCCGCCGGGAAAGACTATGTTGCGTCCTGCCTGGACACCGGCAATCCGATGTGGTGCGTGGAAAACCCGTTCGTCACGCTGGAAACCCTGGCTCCCTATGTGGTCACCACGCACGTCCGCGATTCGGCGGTATTCGAGGTGCCGCGGGGCGCGGCGGCGCAGTGGGTGGCGCTGGGAGACGGCAACGTGGATTTCGTGAAGTTCGTGGCTCGCTTTCGCGAGCTGTGCCCGAAATCGTCGATGCAACTGGAGATCATCACCGGGCGGCCGCCCACTACCCTGCCCTACCTGGAACCTCCCTTCTGGAAAGCGTTCCCCAAGATGCCCGCCTGGGAGTTCGCGAGGTTCGTCGAGCTCGCCAAGAGCGGCCACCCCTACATGGGTCCGATGGTCATCGAAGACGTGCCCGGCCGTCACCCTCAGGTGATGGCGGAGGCACTCAAGGAACAACAACTCACCGATCTGGTGCGCAGCTTCGATTACGCAAAGAAGAAGTTGGACGTCGGAATCAACTGGCGCAGCTGAACGCGCCAACCCGCGGCGCCGGCGGGACGGCTGCAATTCGTCTACAATCTGATATACCCCTGGAGGGAAACTCATGAAGCGCTTCTGCGCCGCGCTGTTCCTCTTCGCGCTGGTCCTGCCCGCGGCGGTCCCATCCCCCGAACAGTATTTCGGATTTCGCATCGGGACGGACAAGAAACTGGTCCGGTGGGACAAGATTGTCGAGTACATGCAGACGGCGGCCCACGAATCGGACCGCGTCCGGTTCCGCAACCTGGGCCCCACCACGCTCGGCAATCCATTCATCATGATGGAGATCAGCTCGGCGGAGAATCTCAGAAACGTCGACCGGTATAAGCGGCTCGAGCAGAAGCTGTATTTCCAGGGCGGCGCGCCGACCGACGCCGAGCGCGACGAGATCTTCCGCTCGGGCAAGGCCGTCGTCTTCATCACCAACAATATCCATTCGACCGAGATCGGCGCTTCGCAGATGGTGCTGGAGCTGGTCTACCGGCTGGCCACGGAGGATTCGCCCGAGATCCACAAGATTCTGGACAATGTGATTTTCCTGCTCGTGCCCTCGCTCAACCCCGACGGCCAGATCATGGTGACCGACTGGTACAACAAAACCGTCGACACGCCCTACGCCGCTTCGCCCCTGCCGTACCTCTATCACAAATACACGGGCCACGATAACAATCGCGACATGTACCTGTTCTCGCAGAAAGAGAGCCGTATGGCCGCCGAGGTGCTTTGGCACGAATGGTTCCCCGCCATCTGGCTCGACGAACACCAGCAGGGCACCTCCGGACCGCGCATCTTCACCATGCCGGCCACCGACCCCATCAATCCCAACGTGGATCCGCTGATTTACCGCCTGAACAGTCTTTATGGACAGTCGCAGGCCGCCGCGCTCGAAGCCGAGGGTAAGACCGGCATCATCTTCAATGCCACTTACACAAATTTCTGGCAGGGCGCGATGGCCTGGGCCGGCTGGTGGCATAACGAAGTGGGGCTGCTGACCGAGGTTGCGAGCGTGCGCATTGCGACGCCGACGGTACAGCAGATGGCCGACCCGTCGCAGCCGCCCGCAAACGCCGCCCCGGCTACCGGAGGGCGCGGAGCTGCCACGGGGCCGGCCGGCGCCGTGTCCCAATTCGAAGCCGAGCGGCGGCGCCAGTTCGAGCATCCCGACGCTCCGCTGCCGCCGCCCCGCGACATCACGCCGCGCACCGAGTATCCGCGCCCCTGGCTGGGCGGCAAGTGGACCCTCCGGGACATCGTGGATTACGAGCTGATCTCCACGTTCGCCTTGCTCGACACCGCGGCGGACCGACGCGAGGCCCTTCTGCGCCAGATCTACGACATCAATCGCAACACGATCGAAGCCGGCAGGAAGGGCGAGATTGGCACCGGCAAGGAGAAGACCTTCGGGATCCTGATCCCGGTGGCCGGCCAGCACGACCCGGACGAGGCCATCGACCTGGTGGACCGGCTCCTGACCGGCGGAGTGGAGGTTTATCGCGCGACGGCCGAATTCACGCAGGACGGCAAGACCTGGCCCGCCGGCACTTTCGTCGTGCCATTCACCCAGATATTCGCGCGATATGCCAAAGACCTGCTCGAAAAACAGACCTATCCCGAAGTGCGCCGTTCGCCGAACGCGCCGGCCGAGGCTCCCTACGACGTCTCGGCATGGTCGCTCGGCATGCAGTTCGGCGTGAAGACCACGTTCGCCAGGTCCGCGCTGCCGGCCGGGCTGCCGCTCGAGCCGGTCACGTCCAGGCCGCGCTATACGCTCGCGGCGGCGAACACCGGCGGAACGTGGCGCTTCCCGTACAACGGCGCGCTGGCCGCCATGGTAGTCAACCGCCTCCTGAAGGCCGGCGCCAAGGTCAGCCTGACGAAGCCCGAGCCGGGCGGAGTGCCGACCGTCGTGGCCGCCGCCAAGCCTGAGGTATGGAAGCAGGCGGCGGCGGGCTTCGAGATCATCCCTGCACCTGCGGCGAAGGCGGCAGCGCTCGCGACCCTCCTCAATCGCCCCCGCGTGGGCATCTATCAATCCTACGATCCGTCGATGGACGAGGGCTGGACCCGGTACATCCTCGATACCTACGACTTCGATTACACCAGGCTCCACAATCCCGAAATCAAAGCAGGCCGACTGCGGCAGAAGTTCGACGCCATTATCCTGCCCGACCAGCGCGGCAACGCGATCCTGAACGGCCTGGACTATAAGACCATCGTTCCCGAATATCGCGGCGGAATCGGCGACGAAGGTCTGGAAGCGTTGCGCCAGTTCGTGGCCGAGGGCGGCACGCTGGTGGCGCTCGGCGAGGCTTCGAACTTCGTGCTCGACAAGTTCCCGCTGGGCGTGAAGGACCTCAAGCGCACGTTCTCGCGCGACCAGCACTTTGCGCCAGGCACCATCGTGAACCTGCAGATCGATACGGCCAATCCGGTCGGATGGGGCATGGCGCCGGATACGTACGGCTTTTACATCAACTCACCGTTCTTCGAGCTCACCGAGGGATTCTCCTCGCAAAAGGTGAACGTGGTCGCGCGGTATCCGAACACCGGCGTGAATGCGTCCGGCTGGCTGCGCGGCGAAAACCTGATGTACGGCCGCGCGGCCGTCGTGACCGTGGAAATGAACCCGGGCAAGATCGTGCTCTTCGGCATCCGCCCGCAGCACCGCGCGCAGACTCACGCCACGCTGCCGCTGCTGTTCGACGCGCTGTACTGGTCGGCCGAAGGCGATCTCAAGGTGCAATAGGCCCCAGCCTCTTCGCGCGTCTGTGCTACCGTGCCAGCGCTATCGGCCTCACCGGCGAAGCCGTGGCCCCCTGGATCTTCAGCGGCAGCGCCACGAAGAGAAACTCCCTCACGCCGGCGGCGGCCAGTTCCTCCAGGTTGAGGCACTCGATGATGTGGATTCCGCTCTCCACCAGCAGGTGGACATGCACCGGCATACCCGCGTCCGGCACCTTCTCGAAGGCCACCGTGTCGGAACCCGCCGCATAGACGCCGCGGGCGCTCAGCCACTGCGCGCCCGCGAGGCCCGGTCCGGGCCCGCGGACTTCTGAAATGAACTTGCGGGCGTCGCTGAAATACCGCGCCCACCCGGTGCGCAGCAGAACGACATCGCCCGGCCGCACCTCTACCGCTTGCGATGCGCGGTCGAGGTCCGCCGGGGTGATCTCGTGGTTCTCGGCGAGCGCGCCTCCGTGCAGGCCTGCCACGTCCAGGAGCACGCCCCGCCGCAGGATCGGCGGCACCTGGTCGATGGAGAATTTCCGCAGGCCGCCGCTGCTCGACTGCGCGGCCTCGGCCGGCTCGCCCCCGTGCAGCACTCCCCCGCACGAGAAATGGCACAGCGCGTCGATGTGCGTCCCGACATGGCTGCCCATGGCGATGGCGTCGGAGGCCGAACTGTTCCCACCCGGCCCCACGTAGTCGCCATGCTGCTTCACCAGCCCGAAAAGGAAAGGCGGATGCGCCGGGTGATGCGGCATCCCGGCGAAGTATGGCTGCGCGAGGTCGAATACTCGCGCGGCGGCGAACTGGTGAATCCATTCTGTGGTCATTCTTTAGTCTCCGGCGCGGCGACGAATCGATACCCCACGCCGCGCACCGTCAGCAGGTGCCGCGGACGGGTGGGGTCGTCTTCAAGGTACCGCCGCAGCCGCACGATAAAGTTGTCGATCGCACGTGTGTCGGTGTCTTCATGCAGGCCCCAGACGGCTTCCAGCATGATCTTCCGCGCCACCGGCCGTCCTTCGTGCTGGATCAGATACCGCAGCAGGTTGGCCTCCATCAAAGTCAGCGGGAACACCTGCCCGCGGACGTGCAGTTCCAGCAGGTCGAAATGCACGGACTTGTCGCCGAAGGTGAAGACGTCGTTCGGCTGTGGCGCGGAGGCCGCCAGGCCCAGCGATGCCCGCATCCACGCATGCCGCCGCAACAGGCCGTGAATCCGGGCGATGAGGATGGAGAGCTCGAAGGGCTTCGGGAGGTAGTCGTCCGCGCCGGCGGCGAACCCCTCGAGGATGTCGTTCGGATGGCCGCGGGCCGTCAGCATCAGGGTCGGAATGAACTGCCCTTCCTGCCGCAGCCGGGACATGACTTCGAAACCGTCGATCCCCGGCAGCATCACGTCGAGCACCACCACGTCGAAGCCCGAGGGGTCGGCTTTCAGCGTTTCGAGCGCGGCTTCGCCGGTGTCCACCACTTCGACCTTGTAGCCCTCCGCTTCCAGGTTGAAGCGCAGGCCCTCGGCCAGGTGCTGTTCGTCTTCGACTACCAGGATGCGGCTCATCGTTCAATCGGCAATTGCAGCACGAAGGTGCTTCCCCTCCCCGGCCCTTCGCTCTCGGCCCACACGCGGCCGCCGTGACGCTTGGCGACGGAGCGAACGATAAACAGACCGAGGCCGGTCCCTTTGACGCTCGAAGCGAGCGGCCCCGGCACCCGGTAAAACCGCTTGAAGATCTGCTTCAGCTCGCCCTTGGGAATTCCAGGGCCCTCATCGCGCACCCGCACCGTGGCGTGCCCGTCCTCGGCCCGCACCTCCACGAACACCCGCACTTCGCGACCGCTGTATTTAACCGCATTGTCAATCAGGTTGGAGATCGCGGCGCGGACCTCTTCCAGGTCGCCCCTCACCTTCACCGGCGGCCCCGGCCGGAAGTCGATGGCGTCCGGAGATGCCCGGTGCAGCGCACGCGCCCCTGCTACGCACTCTTCCACCAGGGGGCGCAGTTCGATCAGCCCCAGGTTCAGTTTGCGGCTGGCGACCCCGATGCGTCCCGTGCGCAGAATCTGCTCGATGGTGGTGAGCAGCCGGTCGCTGTCGGCGAGCATCACCTTGTAGAATTCCTGGCGTTTCTCATCGTCTATCGAGCGCCTCTGCAGGGTTTCCAGATACAGGCGGATGGAGGCCACGGGTGTTTTCAGCTCGTGTGTGACGGCGTTGATGAACGCGTCCTTCTGTTCGTTCCGCCGGATCTCGCGCACCAGGAAAATCGTGTTGAGGACCACGCCGCAAATGATGGTGGAAAGCAGCAGAAGCCCGAGGACCAGCAGGATCCCGGTGCGCCAGTTGAGCAGCACCCACCCCACATACAACAGGAGGGTGACCAGGATGAGACCTGTGCCGAGCGCAATGAACAGTACGATCGACTTCCGTCTGCCGGCAACTACCATGACGGTAGGGTAGGCCTCCCGGCCTGCCCGGTGTTCAGCCGTGAACCTCTTTGTAGGAAGCCAGGCACTTTTGAGCCGTCTCCAGTTCCGGGAAGCGGCTGCCTTCCTGTTCGATCAGGTAATACTCCACGCCGCCCCGGTCCTCCGCCGCGGCGAAGATCTTCTTCCACGGGCAGACACCCTCACCGAACAGTACGCTGAAGGCCTTCGCGCCAGGCGCCCAATCCTTCAGGTGGCAGGAGTTGATACGCCCCGGATTCTGGTTGATCCAGGCCACCGGATCGGAGCCGACCTCGACGCAGGTTCCTACATCGAGTTGCAGCATCACATCCTGGGGAGTATTGGCGGCCAGCACTTCGATCGGGCGCTTTCCTTCCACCGGCGTGAACTCCGCCTGGTGGTTGTGATAGCCCGCGTGCAGCCCGGCGGCACTGTATTTCTCATTTGCCTGCGTAATGGTCTCGGCCACCTTCTTCCAGCCGTCCAGGCCCTTCACGGTGCCGGCGCTGGCCATCACGATGAATTTGCCGCCCAGGATGTGATTCAGCTCGATGGCCTTGGCAATCCCGTCGCCGGTGAATGAAGGGGGGCCGTTGTGAGTGGAAAGGCAGCGGATGCCCAGGTCGTTCATCAGGCTCCGCATGTCCTTGGCCTGATCCGTGGTCCAACTGAAATAGGGTGCGAAGAACTCCACCACTTCGTAGCCCATCTTGGCCACCGCGGTGACGGTTCCCTTCGGGTCCTTGGCGAGCAGGTCGCGAACCGAGAAGAGTTCGAGGCCGATGGGGATGTGCTTCCCCTGGGGTGCGGCGGACAGCAACGGTGTGGCCGCGGCCATTGCGAGGAACGAACGGCGCGATAACGGGTTCGAATGCATGCCGCAACCATGTTACCTCAAACCGAATGGTATTCTGGACGTAGCACTTGTGTTTCCGCTAATCCACCTCCGGCGCGCCGGAGCCATCTTCATCGGCAGCTTCCTGATCCTCGGCGCCCTGTATGCTTTCCAGCGACCCTTTCGTGAGTATCCGGGAGTCGAGTACTCGGACTTCCCCCTTCCGAAGGACTACAAAGTGCCCGGGGAGTGGGCATTCGCCCGCCTCATGTACCCGCCGGTAGGCCGCTATTATGGCGGTTTTGAATTCTACGGCAGTTGGAAAGAGGGTGGATCCAACTGGACCATGGATTATCCCCGTTCGGACCGCCACTTTTCGGCGGCCGTGCGCCGCCTGACCCGGTTGCAGGCGCGCTCCGCGGAACAGCCGGTGGATCTCGACGAAGGGGACGTCTACGATTGGCCCTGGCTCTACGGCGTGGAGGTTGGACACTGGAACCTGACCGACGCCCAGGCACGGACCATGCGCGAGTACCTGCTGCGCGGCGGTTTCTTCATGTGCGACGATTTCCACGGCGACATCGAATGGAGCGTCTTCGCCGCCAGTATGAAGAAGGTCTTTCCGGACCGTCCCATTGTTGAGATCGACAACAAGGACCCGATCTTCCACGTGCTCTATGACCTCGACCAGCGCTACCAGGTGCCCGGGGCGCTCTACCTCGAAACCGGCCTGACCTACGAGAAAGGATCGAGCGGCAAGCCTCCCCACTGGCGCGGAATCTACGACGACCGGGGCCGCCTCATGGTAGCCATCTGCCACAATATGGATCTCGGCGACTCGTGGGAGCACGCCGATAACCCGCTCTATCCCGAAAAATTCTCGGCGCTGGGCATCCGTATCGGGCTGAACTATCTCATCTACTCCATGACCCACTGAGGAGCCGAATCGAATGAACTGGAGTCTCACCGGAGCAATCCTGATGGCGCTCGGAGTCGCGCTGGGGGCGTTCGGCGCCCACGGCCTGCGGGACCGGCTGGACGCCTACTCGATGAGCGTCTACGAGAAGGCCGTCTTCTATCATTTCATCCACTCGCTCGGCCTGCTGATCGTCTCGTATCTCCCCAAGACCGGCACGTTTTCGGTATCGGCCGCATCCAATGTGTGCGCCCTGCTGCTGATAGGCGTCGTGATCTTCTCGGGGAGCCTGTATCTGCTGGCGGTCACCGGCAACCGCTGGCTCGGCGCCATCACGCCCATCGGCGGCCTCAGCTTCATCGCCGCCTGGCTGCTTCTCGCCTGGTATAGCTTCCGCCATTAGCCGCTTGCGGTACGCTGGAGGTTTGTCTTTTGGACAAACCATGAAACTCCGCGAAATTGCCGAAGCGCTGGGGTGCGCCCTCGCAGGCGATGGGGAACTGCCTATCGGCGGCGTAGCCGGCATGGAGCATGCCGGCCCCGGGCACCTCACCTTCCTGGCCAACCCCAAGTACGCCCACAAGGTCAAGAACACCAAAGCCAGCGCCATCCTGGTGTCGGAGCCCCTGAAGAACATCGGGATCGCCTGCCTGGTTTCCGCAAACCCGTACCTGGATTTCGCCCGCGCCCTGGCCCTCTTCTATCAGCCCCCGCGCCCCGCCCCCGGCGTCCACCCGCTGGCTTATGTAGCGCCCAGCGCGACCCTCGGGGAAAACTGTTCGATCGGGCCGTTTGCGGTGGTAGGCGAGCGCGTGCGCCTCGGCCGGAACGCGGTGCTGCACCCCCACGTGGTCCTGTATGAAGGCGCCGAGATCGGCGACGACTTTCTGGCTCACTCGCACGCCGCCGTCCGCGAGTTCTGCCGCATCGGCAGCCGCGTGATCCTGCAGAACGGGGTGGTGGTCGGGGGCGACGGCTTCGGCTTCGCCAAACGGGCCGACGGCAGCCACTTCAAGATTGTCCAATCCGGCGTGACGGTGATCGAAGACGATGTCGAAGTGCAGTCGCTGACGTCGGTCGACCGCGCGACGGTGGGAGAGACGCGGGTCCGCCGCGGCGCCAAGATCGACAGCCTGGTGCAGGTGGGACACGCCTGCACGGTCGGCGAAGACAACATTATCTGTGCGCAAACGGGGCTGGCCGGAAGCACCGTCCTCGAGCGCAACGTTCTGCTGGCCGGCCAGGTCGGCTCGTCCGGGCATCTCACCGTACACGAAAACGCCATCGTCTACGCACAGAGCGGCATCGGCGGAGACGTGGCGGCCGGCGACCGGATTTCCGGCTCCCCTGCCTTCGCCGCGAGTGAATGGCTGCGGGCGGTGACCGCCTTCCCCAAGCTTCCCGAATTGCTGAAGACCCTGCGCGAATTGAAGAAGAGAGTCGATGAGTTAGAGCAGAATGTCCGAGCCAAACCAACCACCTCATAGCGAGCGCCGCCCGGTCGCTTACCTGAATGAAAAGTTCCTGAACAGCCCGGACGCGCGGGCCCTGCGCATTCTGGCCGAGTTTCTCGAGCCGCTCTCGCATTTGCGCCGCGAGAAGGTGAGGGACACCGTGGTGTTCTTCGGCTCCGCCCGGGTCCGCGAAGACGGGCCTCTGGCCGGGTACTACCAGGATGCCCGCACGCTTGCCCGGACGCTCACCGAGTGGGCGGACCAGTTCACCAACAGCACGTACCGGTTCGTGGTCTGTTCGGGAGGCGGGCCGGGCATCATGGAGGCGGCCAACCGCGGCGCCTTTGAAGCGGGGGGCAAGACCGTCGGCCTGAATATCGGGCTGCCGTTCGAGCAGTTTCCCAACCCCTACATCACGCCGGAGCTCAGCTTCGAGTTCCATTACTTCTTCATGCGCAAGTTCTGGTTCGCCTACATGGCCAAGGCGCTGGTGGTGTTCCCCGGCGGCTTCGGCACGATGGACGAGATGATGGAGCTTCTTACGCTCACCCAGACCCAGAAGCTGGCCAAGAAGATGACCATCGTGCTGTACGGCTCGAAATACTGGAAGGAGATCGTCAACTTCGACGCCCTGGTGAAATACGAAATGATTTCGCCCGAGGATCTCAATCTCTTCCGGTACGCCGACGATCCGGCCACGGCGTTCGAGATTCTCAAGGAGGGCCTCACGGTGTATGCGCTGCAGGCGGAGACCCCCGAAACGCCGGCCATTTCGAAGTCCCTGACACCGCAGAAGCCGATGGGCACGCCCTGATGTTCTGCCGCGTCATCTTTCCCGGCGCGGAGTTGCGGCAGTTTCAACTGGCCGACGCCGAACAGATCTTCGCCGCCGTCGAACGCAACCGGGACCGCATCCGGGTGTGGCTCCCCTGGGTAGATCAGACCGAATCGGCCGAGGATGTGCGTGATTTCCTGAGCCGCACCATCGAACAGTCGGAATCGAACCTGGGACCGCAGTCGGGCATCTGGGTGGATGGCGCATTCGCCGGTTCGATCGGCTGCCATCCGATCAACTGGTCAGACCGCAGTTGCAGCCTCGGGTACTGGCTCGACGACAGCCACGAGGGCCGCGGCCTGGTCACGCGCGGCTGCGCGGTGATGCTCGATTATCTGTTCGGCGAGTTGCATTTGCACCGGGTCGAGATCCGCTGCGGCTCGGGCAACCACCGCAGTTGCGCGGTCCCGCGGCGGCTGGGTTTTACCCGCGAAGGAGTCGTTCGCGAGGCGCAATGGGTGAACGACCGCTGGATCGACCTGGTCATTTGGGGCCTGCTGGCGGAAGAGTGGCGCCGCCGCGGATCCCAACCGGTGTAAACTGACACCCCGGGGGTTCCTGGTTTGCGGCTCCTGTTACCCGCGCTCTTCGTGGTTTCATTCACCGCCCCGGCGGTCACCCTGCATTACTGGGTGGAGCCGTGCGGCGCCGGGGACCGGCAGTGCCACCCCGGCGATCCGCAACTGGCCGAATGGGCGCTCGAGGCCTGGCAGGAAGCCGCCGGCGGCGAACTCAAGCTCGAAAGAGCCGCCGGCCGCGAAACGGCACAGGTCCGCGTCTACTGGACCAGCGGGCACGACGGCCTTTACGGCGAAGCGCGCCCCATCGTGGTCGATGGCCTGCGCGGGGCGGAGGTGTATGTGCTTCCGCCGCCGGATAGCGAGGTGGGCAAAGATCCGCTGCTGCGCGACGCCATCGTGTACCTGACCTGCCTGCACGAAACCGGACACGCGTTGGGGCTTCCGCACACCGCGGATTTCGCCGACATCATGTACAGCTTCGAATACGGCGGAGATATCCCCGAGTATTTTGCGCGCTACCGCCGCCGGTTAGCGCGGCGTGCGGATATTCGAACGCACTCCGGAATGTCGGCGGAGGACCGGCGGCGCATTCTGCGTCTGCTGCGTCTGCGTTGATGACGATGCGTCCGGCGTAAGCACCAGGAAGAATCCGTCTCTGCCGCCGCCGGCGTAGCCGCCCTGCAGCCCGTACTCCGAACTCGGCAGGCCGATGCCGCCCCAGCCCGTAACGTAGACTCTGCCATCCGCGCCGACGGCCACCGCCGAAGGTACATAGATGCCGGTTTCGCCGACGTACGTCGAAAACTGGATGGCCGCCTTGCCGGGCACTCCGGGTTTGAACTCGGTGACGAAGACGTCCGTGCCGCCGCCCCAATTCGCCTGCGGGACCGAGCCGGCCGTCGGGAAGTCCGGCGAGAGGGTATAGCCAGTGACGTAGATGCTGCCCGCGGCGTCGACGGCGACTCCGTATCCCACATCACCGCCGGCGCCGCCGAGGTACGTGGAATAGAGCAGGCCCCTCTGGAAAGACTCGGCCGGGTCGATTACCGCCACGAAGGCGTCGCCTCCGCCGTTGTTCACCCGCTGGATGGCGTCCGGCGTCAGCGGAAAGTCGCTGGATAGCGTATAGCCGGTGATGACCACGTTGCCATTGCCGTCAAATGACATGGCGCGGACTTCCTCGTTATCGGAACCACCGAAATAGGTAGCGTACTTGAGCGAGTCCGCCCCCTGCTTGTTCAGATCCATGACACCGACGACCACGTCCGCCGCGCCGGACGAATTGCCGTTGATCGAGAAGCCCGCCATCGGGAACTCGGTCGAGAGCGTCGAAGCGGCAAAATACACCAGCCCGTTGTTACCGACCAGGATGTTGCGGCCATCGTCCAGGTCCTCGCCGCCAAGGTAAGTGGCGTAGTCGATCCCTCCGGTGCCCGGATCCATCTTGGCCACGAATCCATCCTGATCGCCCCAGCGAACCGACTGGAAGGCGCTGGGCGTAACAGGAAGGTCGCTCGCCTTGGTGGTGCCGATCAGATAGATCCTTCCGTCGTTTCCCGCGGCGATCCCGTTGACGACCGTGTCACCGTCGGTGCCGTTCAGATAGCTGGCGAAAATCAGCCCGTCGCCGCCATACTGTGAGGGATCCAGCTTGGCTACGAAACCGTTCATGAAGCTGGCCGTCGGACTCGTCTGGGTAGCCCCCACCAACGGGAAGTCCGTGGAGGTCGTATAGCCGGTCAGGTAGGCCACCCCGGCCGAGTCGATGTCGATCGCCAGCGGCACGTCGTTGCCGGTTCCGCCCAGGTAGGTCGAATACACCAGGTTGTAGTTGCCGCCGGTGGTATCGATGACCGAAAGAAAGATGTCGATCAATCCCGTGTTGCCGTTGCTGTAGGCGCCGTCCTCGTAAGGAATCAACCCCGTATCCGTCTGTCCGGTGATATACAGCCGGCCCTTGGAATCCATCTTCGCGGCGTTGATCTGATCCGCGCCCGGACCGCCCCAATAGGTCAGGTAGCTGAGCACCGGGTCGACCACCAGCTTCCGCCGGCGGTCATACCGGCCAAGCTTGAGGCCCACCGTATTATGGCCCAGCAGCCTGTAGCGGCCCGGCACTTCCACACGGGCCGAGGTACCCGGGTCTTCCTGGTAGACGAACGGCCGCTTCTGCACCAGCCGCTGGCCTCCGGACTCCAGAACCAGGTCGCCCTCCGGGGTCAGGCTGAGCGTGGCCTCGCCGCGGAACTGCATGCGGATGTTGCGCGGGTCGGCGCCCGGCGCCACGACGAAGTCGTATTCCAGCCGGCCCTGGTTGCCGTAGTATTCCACGTCCACGCCGGGGTACACCGAACGGTACCGGACGCGGGCATAGCTGGGGATATGCGTACGCCAGCGGCCGGGGCTGCCGACGTACGAATCGATTCGGGCCGAGGAGCGGTCGAGGGGTTCGATTTCCGGCGCGTGGTTGGAATTCAGCAGAGAGACATCCAGGCGGCGGGAACCGGGCAGGCGGAACGAAGGACCGTGGCTGGTTAGCAGGAGGGTGACGCCGCCAGACCGCGCGGCGTACCGGACTTCCGAATTCATTTGGCCCAGGTTCGCTTCAAAGCGCAGCGGCAGTTGCGCCATCGCCGACCGTGCTTGCGCCATGGCAGCGGCGCCCGGATCCACGGAACGCCCTGCCGCGGCCAGCATCGACGCGGAGCATACCAGAGTCGCAAAGCGAGACAAACGGAGCATATAGATCCCTGATCAAAGATAGAACGCGAACTTCTATTAAAACATGCGTAGCGCGCACTTCGTAGTGGGCGCTTTGTTCACAGGCGTGCCCGGTGCGGTACAGTAAACTTGTGAGGCGATTCATCTTAGCTCTGACCAGCGTGATGGCTCTCGCGCTGGCCGCGGATTTTCCCCTGATTCAGCCGAAAGACCTCGCCGCCGGGTTGGCGGCGAAGGGAGCGAGGCCCGAAATCATCCACGTCGGTTTCAACGTCCTCTACCGTAGCAAGCACATCGCGGGATCGATCTACGCAGGACCGGCTTCGAAGCCGGAAGGGCTTGCCTTGCTCAAGGCTGCAGTCGAGAAACTGCCGCGCGGCCGCGAGATCGTGATCTATTGCGGATGCTGCCCCTGGGACCATTGCCCCAATGTCAGGCCCGCCATGGAACTGCTGAAACAGATGGGTTTCACCAAGGCGAAGGCCCTGTACGTACCCGACAATCTCAAGGTGGACTGGATCGACCACGGCTACCCGGTAGACTAGCCCTGGCCGCTGCATTTACCGCTCAATGTGTGATTCAATCAGCATTGAGCCATGTCCTTCATCCATGACGATTTCCTTCTGAGTACGAAGACCGCCCGCCGCCTGTATCACGAGTATGCGGAGGGCGAGCCCATCCTGGATTACCACTGCCACCTGCCGCCGCAGGACGTCGCCGCCAACCGGCAGTTCCGCAACCTTTTCGAAATCTGGCTGGAAGGCGACCACTACAAGTGGCGGGCCATGCGGGCCAACGGCGTGGCCGAGCGGTACTGCACCGGCGATGCCGGCCCCAAAGACAAGTTCATGGCGTGGGCGCGCACCGTGCCCGCCACCTTGCGCAACCCGCTGTACCACTGGACGCATCTCGAGTTGAAGCGCTACTTCGGCATCGACGAGTTGCTCGACGAGTCGAGCGCGCCCGGGATCTGGGAAAAGGCAAACGCGATGCTCGCAGCCGAAGGGCTGCGGGCGCACGGCATCCTCGGCAAGTTCCAGGTCAAGGCGGTCTGCACCACCGACGATCCGACCGACGACCTCTCCTGCCACAAGGCGATCGCCGCTTCCGGGCTGCAGACGAAAGTGTTTCCGGCATACCGCCCGGACAAGGCTCTCACCGTACACCTGCCGGAAGTGTTCAACCCTTGGGTAGACCGCCTGGCGGTGGCCAGCAATATCGAAATCGACGGGTTCCGCTCCTTCACCGACGCCCTCACGCAGCGGCACGAGTTCTTCCACCAGATGGGCGGGCGGCTTTCGGACCACGGATTGAACCATGCCTTCGGCGAGTTCGCCACCGACCAGGAAGCCGGCGCGATCTTCGACCGGGCGCGCAAAGGCCAGCCGGCGACGGCGGCCGAACACCAGCGCTTCGCCGGCAACCTGATGCTGCTGTTCGGGCGGCTGGACGCCGGGAAGGGCTGGACCAAGCAACTGCATATCGGCGCGCGGCGGAACAACAACACGCGGCGCCTGAAGGAGATGGGGCCGGACACGGGTTGGGATTCAATCGGCGACTGGCCGCAAATCGATGCCATGGGAGCCTACCTGGACCGCCTCGACCAGGAGAATGCCCTGCCCAAACTGGTGATCTATAACCTGAATCCCGCCGACAACTACGCCATGGCGACGATGGTGGGCAACTTCCAGGACGGCATTACCGCGGGCAAGATTCAGTTGGGCAGCGGCTGGTGGTTTCTCGATCAAAAAGAAGCGATGCAGTGGCAGATGAATGCGTTATCCAACTGCGGGCTGATTTCCCGGTTCCTGGGCATGCTCACCGACTCGCGCTCGTTCATGTCCTATCCGCGGCATGAGTACTTCCGCCGGGTGCTGTGCGATCTGTTCGGCAAGGACATCGAAGCGGGCGAGCTTCCGGACGACGATAAACTGGTGGGAACGACGATCCGCAATATCTGCTACGGGAACGCGAAGAATTTCCTGGGGCTGGGCGTCGGTTAGAGCTACTGGCCCGAGTGCGTGCCGGCCCCGCCCGTGCTCGTGGTGGCCGTTGAGTTGCCGTTGGCGAGATTGTTATTAGCCACGGTCCACAGGTTTTGCACACCCCCGGAGACCTTGATTAGTACCCCCAAAGCGAGCAATGCGACCAGCGCGGTGAGGAGACAGTAGTCGGCCAGATCCTGACCCAACTCTTCTCCTACGAAAGCTTTTAGTACCCTGCGAAGCATTTGCCTTACCCTGACTCGGTTTTCATTGTAGGGGGTAGCCGTAGTAACTACTATGATGACTTTCGATATTAGCCAGGGGTGTTCTTTCGGAGATACTCTTTGAAAGGAAGCATTCAAGCTCCGGCGCTTCCTGCCGATCTGAGACTTGGGAATAATATGCCGACGTCTGCCACCAACCCGGGTACCAGCGTATGGGAACTTCCCCCCCTGATCCTTCACCCTTTCAATGAACGGGTTCCTCCGGCTGCCCTGCTGGAAAACTCCAAAGCGGCCCTGATGCTCTCCGGCCTGATTCCGGGGGATGGCACGGATCCGGACGAACTTCGCCGCCGCTTGTTATCCGGACGCTACAGCGAAATCCGGATGCTGTTCTTTCTCGGGAAGGACGTCCGCCGCTGGGTCGAACAATGCGTGGAATGGGCCGGGCGAACGCCGGAATTGGCCGGCAACTCCCTGCGCCATCAGAGCTTTGCGGGATTGCTGACGGCCAGCCCGCCGCAATCGGTGAGAGAGAAGCTGATCCGCTGGGGGGTAGCCGACCACCCGGCGATCTTCTCGCGCGCGATCGGGTTGAACAGCCTGTTCGCCGAGCCGCCGCCTTTCGAGATTCTGGCGGGAGACTTCCTGAACCACTACCACCGCTATGCCGACGCCGTCTTCCAGTCCTATATGGAATCCGAGCCGCACGATTCGATCACTTCGGCCAATTTCCGGTTCGAGCTATACGCTTCCGGCGAATATTCGCGGCTTTTGGAATCGGAATGGAGCGCGGAATGATCCGCTTGCCCCGGCTTCACGATAAAATATAGGCCATTATGACGTTCCCTCGCCTCTGCCTGGTTCGCCAGAAGTTCCCCGACCGCCGGATTCCCGATGTTGCCGCGGAAGTGCGCCGGCAGCTGGCCCAATCCGGATTCGCCGCGCGGCTGAAACCCGGCTCGCGGGTAGCCATCGGAGTCGGCAGCCGCGGCATCCACAATATCGCCACGATCGTCCGCAGCGTCGTCAGGTATTGGAAAGACCAGGGCATGGAGCCGTTCCTGTTTCCCGCGATGGGCAGCCACGGAGCCGCCTCGGCGGAGGGCCAGGCGGATGTGCTGGCGCATTACGGCATCATCGAGGAAACCATGGGCTGCCCGGTGGTGAGCCGGCTCGACGTCGTCTCGCTTGGCAAGACGGCCGACGGGATCGAAGTGTTCATGGATAAGCAGGCCTACGCCTCCGATGGCGTGATGCTGGTGGGCCGGGTGAAGTGGCACACCGACTTCGCGGGAAAGATCGAGAGCGGCCTGTTCAAGATGATGGCCATCGGGCTCGGCAAGTTCGCCGGCGCGCAGCGCTATCACGCCTACGCCTACCGGCTTGGGCTGGAGCACGTCATCCGCAGCGTGGGGCGGCAGGTCCTGGCATCGGGGAAGATTCTGGGCGGCCTGGCCATCCTCGAAGACGCCAATCACAACACCGCCAAACTGGACGCCGTCCCGGTCGAACTGATGGAGCAGCGCGAGGAAGAGAACCTGGCGCTGGTGAAATCGTGGATGGCGCGGGTGCCGTTCGATCTGGATATTCTGACCCTGGACGAAATCGGGAAGAACATCAGCGGCGCCGGCATGGATACGAAGGTGGCCAACCGCGGTGTCAACGGGGAGTACAACCCGTGGCCGGATACGCCCCGGTTTCGCCGCATCTTCGTGCGCGATCTCAGCGCTCTCACCTATAACAGCGCAGTCGGGCTGGGGATGGCGGACATCGTCCACGATCGCCTGGTGAAACGGATCAACTGGGAGCCCACGATCATCAACTCCCTGACGGCGAATACCCCGGCCGCCATCCGTACCCCGATTCACTTCCCGACGGATCGCGAATGCCTGGAGCGCATCTGGCCAACCGTGGGAAAACTGGACCTTTCGGAAGTGACTTTCGGCTGGATTCGCAACACGATGGAGTTAGGCAGGCTGGCCTTTAGCGAGAATCTGCGCTCCGCCATCGAGAAGAGGGCGGACCTCGAAATCGAAGCCACGGTGGATTTCGAATTCAACGGCTCCGCCGACCTGATCAGCCCGTTCGCCCCGGTGGAAGAAACCGCCGGCGCCCACTAATCCGATGGCCGGTTAGCGGCGGCCCTTCACCGCGGCCACGACTGAGATGTGGTTTTCATCCAGGATGTTCCCGGTGGCGCGCGCGAGCGCCGCGCGGGCCTTCACATAGGAACTCTTGGCCGCCACCTCGGTGGATTTCGCCTGCGCCAGCAGGCTCTCGTACTGGATCACGAAGAAGCTGGTTGAGGCACCCACCTCGAATTTCGCCTGTTCGGCCGCCAGCGACTCCTCCTGCAGTTTGCGCGCCTCGACGGCCGCCTCATACGAGGCTCGCGCGCGGCGCATCGCGATCAGGGCGTCTTCCACCTCCAACCTCGCCTGGTTTTGCAGTTGGCGCAGGCGGATCTCCGACTGCTTCGTTTGCAGCTCATCGCGCGCCAGGTCAGCCTCGGCGATCCGGTTGTGGATCGGCAGCGTGACCTGCACACCGATTCCATAGGTCGGGTATTTGCGCGAGAGGACCTGCTCCAGGGCGCCGCCGTATCCGCCGGCGATCGCCACTCCGGAATTCGGAGCCAACTGGTTTACATCCCCCGCCAGGCCGTTGTTCTGCAGGATGCCCACCAGGTCCACCTGCGGCCTGGTGAGGCTGCGCGCTCCTTCGAGGCCGATGCGCAGGTTGGCGACCTGCAACTCCGCCTGTCCGACGTCAGGACGCGTCTCGGCCGCCTGCTGGAGCAGGTCCTGAATGGGGCGAACCTCGTCCTTGTCGGGAATGCTGAGGGTGTCGGTAGGGATCAGGTGCGCTTCCCGGACTTCGGGATCTTCGTTGCCGCGGCGAGTCAGCACGTTCTTCAGGATGGCTTCCTGCTCGTCGACCAGGCCGCGCGCATTGATCAGGTCCTGCCGCGCGGAGAATACCTGCGCGCTGGCCCGGGTGGCCTCGACCTGCGCGAGCGTGCCCTCCTCCACCTGTGCCTTCGTATCCGAAAGCAGCTTGTCGGCCAGGTTGAGAGTGTCCTGTTTCACCTTCTCGTCTTCGTAGAGGGCCACAAAGTCGGTATACAGGCGGATCACCCCGTAGACGGCCGCGATCAACTGCTGCCGGAACAACAGGGTGCCGATGCGCTGCTCGTTCCCGGCGATGCGGATGAACCGGCGGTTCAGGCTGCGGCCGAAGCCGCGCAGCAGCGGCTGTGTCACCGTCAGCCCGAGGCTCGAGCCGCTGTAGGGGTTGTAGGCGGAGTTGAGCAGGTTCAGGGCCTGGTGGTTGTTGTTGAAATTGAAGCCGGCCTGCGCGCCGCTGGCGAAACCCTGCTGGATTCCCACGTTCGCCACCGCGGTATTGGTCACCAGCGCGCTAACGCCCCCGAGAAGACTGGTCTGCGGGGTGGACTGGTGGGTCCAGTTGACCTGTCCGACGAGCGCCGGGTCGAAGATCGGGACGGCCGTTCCGTTCGACTGCGAAATGGTGCCCTGCATCGAGAGGTTGGCCTGCGGCTCGCCCAGGACGCCGAGTTCCAGGGCGTTCGTGGCGATCGAGGTTCCATTGGTGGCTCGTCCGGAAGCGGCGGCATTCGTGATGACCGGGCTAAGCGGCCCGCCCACGCCCACCGGCGCTTCCGCCACGACATAGTTGAGCCCTCGAACCACCCCGCCCCCCTTGGCCCGCTCCAGGTCGGCCGCTGCCACGTCCAAGCCGTAGCGCTGGAGCTCGATATCGAGGCTGTTTTCGATCACCAGCGCCAGGGCGTCCTGCAGGGATAGGTAGAGATTGCCGGCGCGGATCAGGTCGTGAATGCGGGATGAGTCTGAAAAGTCCAGGGGCCGCGCCGCCTGCGGCAGTCCGCTTTGCGCCAGGCCCGGAGCCGCGCATGACAGCGCGATGAGCAGGTTTCTGAGAAATGATTTCCGCATGATGCTACTTCTTTGGCTGGGCCCGGGAAACCGTCACCGGCTTCACGCGAACGCCCTCGCGCACCGAGTCGCTCGGGTTCACGGCCAGTTCCTGGCCTTCCTCGAGCCCGGACAGCACCTCCAGGTGATCGCCGAAATCGCGGCCCAACTGGATGCGCGTAAAATGCACGGCGCCGCCGGGATTCACCACCGCCACCTGCGGTCCGTCGCTTCGTACGACCAGGGTGTCGCCGGGAATCAACAGCGGCGGGTTGGAACGGGGAATCGAGAGATCCACTTGCGCGTACATGCCCGGCAGCAGCAGGCCGGCCTGGTTGGGGACCTCGAGTTCCACCAGCAGGGTGCGAGTAGTTGGGTCGAGCGCGTTGGCCGTGCGGCTCACCGTTCCGCTGAATTTCCTGCCGGCCATATCGGGAATCATGAGGTTCGCCACCTGCCCGCGCCGCACTGAACCGGCTTGCGCCTGGGGAACGTTGACATACAGCCGCAGGCGGTCCGTCTGCGCGATCCGGAACAAGAGCGTGCTGCCTTCATTCACCAGCGCGCCGGAATCGATGTTGCGCACGGTGATGACGCCGGCAAACGGAGCGCGTACCGTCTGGTAGCCCTGCAACTCGTGGAGCCGCGCGAGATTCGCCTGTGCAGCGGCGGCGTTGCTCCGCGCCGCGGCCACGGCCTTCCCGAGCGCCTGAACGCTGGCCTGCTGCGCTGCGAACTGGGCCTGGTACGTGTCATTGTCCTGCCGCGATACCACTCCCTTTGCCAGCAGGTTGGCGTAGCGCTGCGCGTTGACCTTGGCGAGGTTGGCGTTGGCTTGCCCCTGTTCCAGCGCGGCTTCGGCTTGCTGCACGTTGCTGTTGGCCTGATCGATGGTGGCTCCGGCCTGCTTGATCTGCTGCTCGAGTTCGGGGGCCTCGATCTCGGCCAGCACCTGGCCGGAGTTCACGCGGTCGCCGATATCCACATAACGCTTGCGGATGTAGCCGCTGGCGCGTGCGAGCACCGGCGCTTCCGTGATCGCCTGTATGTTGCCTGGCAGCAACAGGCTGGTGTCCCGGCCGGACCGCGTCACGCGCTCCACGTTGACCACAGGGAGGGTGGATCCCTCCAGCTGGGACTCGGCCGCCAACACCTGTTCCCGGCGCTGCCGCGGAAGATAGCCCAAAAAGTAGCCGGCGGCCAGAAGTCCGCCCAGAATCAGGAGCAGCACCAGAAGCGTGCCGCGCTTTGGGCCGGCGCTCGCCGCCGGTTGATGCTGCAACGTTTCCAGTTGCTTCCGGAGAGCCGTGATTTCCGCGCGCAACTGATCTTCGGTGGTGTGGATCTCGTTCATTGCACGTCCTCGCGAAGGGTCATCTCATCACTCAACCAGGCGTTTTCCTCTTCGGCGATCTTGCGCTCATGATCGACCGGAGGATTCTTGCGCAGCAGGCTGTACACGATGGGGACGACAAACAAGGTCGTGATCGTAGCCAGCACCAGGCCGCCGATTACCGCGCGACCGAGGGGCGCGTTCTGTTCGCCGCCCTCTCCCAGGCCGAGCGACATGGGAAGCATCCCGATAATCATCGCGCTGGCGGTCATCAGCACCGGCCGGATGCGTGTGTGGCCCGCCGACAGCGCCGCAGAGCGGGCGTCCATGCCCTCCTCCCGCTGGTCGTTGGCGAACACCACCAGCAGAATGCTGTTGGCAGTGGCCACCCCGATACACATGATCGAACCCATGAGCGACGGCACGCTGAAGGTGGTCTGTGTCAGAAACAGCATCCAGACAATGCCGGCCAGCGCCCCGGGCAGCGCCATCAAAATGATGAACGGGTCGAGCCACGATTGAAAGTTCACTACCATCAGCAGGTAAACCAGCACGACCGCGAAGATCAGGCCCAGGCCCAGGCGGTAAAACGAGCTTTCCATGGTCGAGATCTGCCCGCGGATGTCGATCGTGGTGCCGCGCGGAAGGCTGGCGGACATCTGCTGAACGATCTTTTCCACCTCCCCGCCAACCGCGCCGAGGTCGCGCCGGTCGAGATTCGCGTAAACGTCGAAGACCGGCTGCACGTTATAGTGATTCACGATCTCGGGCGCCGCCCCGCGCGAGATCCCCGCCAGGTTCTCCAGCAGTTGGGGCCCGCCCGCGATCGATCCCGGGTTTCCGTAGGCGGCCGATGCCTGGCTCGGCGCGGCGCTGACGGAGGAGCTGTTGGCGTTGGCCGCGCCGGCGAGCGACGTCGCCGTATTCGTGTTGACGCTGTTCTGCGGGCTGCCGATCGGCGTTCGCATGAGCGCGCTCACCGAATCGACGCGGTACTGCGGGGTCTGCATGGTTACGAAGTAGCTGACACCGGTGTTCCAGTCGAGCCACTGGGTCGGCGAGATCTGGCCGGTGCCGCTGAGCGAGATCAGCAGGCTGGTGCTGACGTCGCGCTGCGTCAATCCGACCTGCCCGGCCTTGCTGCGGTCCACGTTGACCTGGATCTCGGGATAGTCCACCACCTGGTGAATATGGACATCCGCCGCGCCCGGGATGCGCTCGATGCGGCGCTGGAGCTCCTGCGCGATCGCGTAGTTGGCTGCCGTGTTGCGCCCCACTACCTGGACGTCGATGGGCGCCGGCAGCCCGAAATTCAGGATCTGGTTGGTGATGTTGGCCGCTTCAAAGAAGAATACGACGTCAGGGAATTTCTCGTGCAACCTCTTGCGCAACAGGTCCGTGTACGCGGCCGTGGAGCCATGGTCCTCGGGATTGAGCGAGATCAGGATATCGCCGTCGCTGACCCCCAGGGTGGGGTTGTCGCCAAACGCCAGGTTGAACCCGCCGTTGGGGATGCCGATGTTCTGGATGATGCTGGCGATCTCGTGGGCCGGAAGAAGCTGACGGATCTCCGCCTCGATATCCCCGAAGATCTGTTCGGTCGTCTCGAGGCGGGTGCCGGAGGGCGCCCGCGCGTGCAGCCGCATCTGGCCGGAAT
Source organism: Bryobacterales bacterium (assembly GCA_963778675.1). GTDB lineage: Bacteria > Acidobacteriota > Terriglobia > Bryobacterales > Bryobacteraceae > CAWCDJ01. The sequence goes on along the minus strand of CAVZVI010000007.1, from coordinate 48,878 downwards.
CGACTGTCGGAAAGAAATCGCTGCCGATCCAGCCGACCAAGACCATCGACCCGGCAACAAACAGCCCGAAGCCCGCCAGCACCCCGAAGCGGTGATCCAGGCACCAGTGCAGCAATCCCGAATAGGAAGCCCGCATGATCTCGAACCGGCGGTTAAACAGGTAGTGGGCGCGCCAGATGAAGCCCTTGCCGCCCGCGGATTCGCCGTGCTCCCCGCGCGCGTACAGCTTGACCTCGGGCTTCAGCATGTAGTGCACCATGGTGGGAATGAGAGTGCGCGACAGGAAGTAAGAAGCCATCATCGCAAACACCACCGCCATCGCCAGCGGGGTGAACAGGTACCGGGCCGCGCCGGTCAGCAGCAGCACGGGCACGAAGACGATGCAGATCGAGAGCGTGGAAACGAAGGCCGGAGCCGCGATCTGCTGCGCGCCATCGAGCACCGCCCGGACCAGCGGCTTGCGCATCGCCATGTTGCGGTGGGTATTCTCGATTTCCACCGTGGCGTCGTCCACCAGGATTCCGACCGCCAGCGCCAGGCCGCCGAGGGTCATCACATTGATCGTCTGGCCGAGCAGGCTCATCACGATCAGGGAAACCAGGATGGAAAGCGGAATCGAGATGCAGACGATTACGGTGCTGCGCCAGCTTCCCAGGAACAGCAGGATCATCAAGCCGGTCAGGAATGCCGCGGTAACCGCTTCCTTGACCACGCCGTTGATGGCCGCGCGGACGAACAGCGATTGATCGAACAACTCCCTCACGTGCAGTGTGGAGGGGAGACCGGCCAGAATCCGGGGTAGTGCCTTCTTGACGTCGTTGACCACCGTGAGAGTGGATGCTTTCCCGTTGCGGAGAATCGTCAACAGCGCGCCGCGGCTGCCGTTGGTCTTGACAATACTGGTCTGGACCGAATATCCATCATGGACCTGCGCCACATCCTTCAGGTACACGGTGGCGCCGTTTACCACCTTCACGGGAAGGTTGTTCATGTCGGCCAGGCGGAGGGGGCTGCTGTTCAGCTTGACCTGGTAGTCCTTGTCTCCGATCTTGGCGGTGCCCGCGGGGAGAATCAGGTTCTGGTTGCCCAGCGCCACCGAGACGTCGGCGGGCGAGAGTCCCCGGGCGAACATCTGCTCGGGGTTCAGGTCGACCATCACGTTGCGGAACTTGCCGCCGTAGGGCAGCGGCACGGAAGCGCCCTGGATGGTCGCAAGCTGGGTCCGGATGAAGTTCTGGCCCATGTCGAACAGCTCCTGCTCGCTCATGACGGGGCTTTCCAGACCGAGCTGCAGGATGGGGACGCTCGACGCGTCGTACTTCAGGATGCTGGGCGGAGTCGTCCCGGGTGGGAAGATCTTCAGCAAGGTTTGCGAGATCGCCGTGATCTGGGAGAGCGCCACCTCCACCTTCGCGTTCGGCTGGAAGTAGACGCGCGTAACCGAGACCCCGTTATAGGATTGCGACTCGATGTGCTCGATGTCGTTCACCGTGGTGGTCATGGCTCGCTCGAAGATGGTCACCATGCGCTTTTCCATCTCTTCGGGCGACAGGCCGTTGTAGGTCCACACCACGCTCACCACCGGGATATCGATGTAAGGAAAGATATCTACCGGCATGCTGTTGATTGCGCTGACGCCCAGAATGGCGATCAACACGGCCATCACCACGAAGGTATACGGGCGGCGCAGGGCTAGTCGGACTATCCACATTTGCTATTCCGCTGGAAGGGGCTTTGTCCAATAATAAGGGAAGAGTTGTAGTTTTTGATCACCCCCGAGGAGTGGTCCGCCGTAGCCCTTTAGGGCCATAACGGGCAGTCCTAAGGGGTGCCCAAACGCAAAACAGCCGGATCATGGCGATCCGGTTGTCCAAACCTGAAGATCTATCGGTTTCCGCCTACAGCCGCCGAGGCCTTACGGCTCAGGAAGCACTCGCGGCAATAGACGGGCCGACCCTGTGTCGGCTTGAAGGGCACCGTGGTTTCCCGGCCGCATTGCGAGCAGGTGGTCATGGTTTCCGTCTTGTTAAAGCCCGATGACGATGAACCCTGGCGCTTGGTCTTACAGGTCTTGCAGCGTTTGGGTTCGTTCTTGAAATTCTTGTCGTGGAAGAAGTGTTGTTCTCCCGCTGTGAATACGAAATCTGCTCCGCAATCTACGCACTTTAATACGCGATCCTGGAATTCCGCCATATCACCTGTGCCCCGTTTACACGACCTGTTGGATACGCCGGCGGGACGCGGCAAATTGCCCGGCGCCCCGCCGGCGTCTTATTACTCGACTTCCCGGCGACTCTTCTTCCGGTTGCGTTTGCGGGCCAGCGCCTGCTTGGCCCGGAGCTTCTCACCCGGCTTCAAGTAGAAGGAGTGTCTCTTGACCTCCTTAATAATGTCCTCTTGCTGGACCTTTCTCTTGAAGCGCCGAAGGGCGTTCTCCAACGTCTCGCCCTCCTGAAGCTTTACTTCAGCCAAACGAAATACACCTCCCAACTAGACCAAGATTCCTGTGCTCGGCTGGAAGGTGGAAATACGCGCTAACCATTGGCAAAGGTGTGGCGCAATACCGAAAATTTCCTGCACTTCGCACAGAAGGTACTGATATCATAGGTGGTTGACAGATAAAGTCAAGCCCAATTTTTCACACGCCGTTCACAATAACCGGCCAGAATATCCGAATACCCTTTCTTTTCAGGGACTTAGGATGAGATGGAAAATGTACTAGCGATTCTCCTGGCGGGGGGTGCCGGAGAGCGCCTCTACCCGCTTACACGGGACACCGCGAAGCCGGCAGTTCCTTTCGGAGGCGCCTATCGCATTATCGATTTCACTCTTTCCAACTGTATCAATTCCGACGTTCGGCGCATTTTCATCCTAACACAGTACAAGGCGTTGGAATTGACCCGCCACGTACGCGACGGATGGAACATCCTGTCGCCCGAACTGGGCGAGTTCATCGAGGTGATCCCGCCGATGAAGCGGGTCCATGAGGACTGGTACCAGGGGACTGCGGACGCGGTTTTTCAGAACTTTCAGAGCATCGAGGTAGAAGCCCCTCAGGAGACTCTCATCCTCGCGGGCGACCATATCTATAAGATGAACTACCGCGACATGCTGGAATGGCACTGGCGGTACGACGCGGACATTACCATCGCCACCATCCAGATTCCTCCCGAGGCCGCGGTAAGGTTCGGGGTCGCGGAGATCGACGACAACTACCGCATCACCGGATTTGAGGAAAAGCCCAAGCACGGGCATCCCAAGCGTTCGCCCTTCGACCCCGCGATGGTCAGCGCCTCCATGGGGATCTACGTCTTCAAGACGGACGTGCTGCTGCGGGCGCTGCACACCGACGCACAGAACCCCAATTCGAGCCATGACTTCGGCCGGGACGTGATCCCCGGAATTCTGGGAGAGGCCAAAGTCATTGCGTACGATTTCCGCGATATCAACGCCAAGCAGGTGCGCTACTGGCGGGATGTGGGCACGCTCGATGCGCTGTACGAAGCCAATATGGACCTGGTGGATGTCACTCCCGAATTCAACCTCTACGATCAGCGCTGGCCGATTCGTACCAAGGTGACACAGCAACCGCCGGCCAAATTCGTGTTCGCGCAGGAAGGCCGGCGCATGGGCGTGGCGGTGGATTCGATTGTGAGCGCCGGGTGCATTGTTTCCGGCGGCCGTGTCCTGCACAGCGTGCTTTCACCCGGAGTGCGGGTGAACAGCTACTGCGAGGTGGAATATTCGATTCTGATGCCGGGCGTGGAGATCGGGCGCTACAGCCGGATCCGCCGCGCCATTCTCAATACCGGCGTGAAGCTTCCGGATTCCAGCATCATCGGATTCGACCTGGAAGCCGACCGCGCCAAGGGCCATCACATCACCGAGGGCGGCATCGTGGTGGTGGCGTAGGCAGAGCGGGGGCATCGGGCCCCGGCTCCGATCCCTGTTTTTTTCAGACTAGGAGCATAAGTTGACGACGATCGTAAAAGTAGTTGGAAGAGAGATTCTCGATTCCCGCGGGAATCCGACGGTGGAAGCGGATGTTCATCTCGCTGACGGCAGCATGGGGAGAGCCGCGGTGCCTTCCGGAGCGTCCACCGGAGAGCACGAAGCAGTGGAACTGCGCGACGGCGATAAATCGCGCTATCTCGGCAAAGGCGCGCTGAAGGCCGCAGGCCACATTAACGGCGAAATCGCCAAGGCCGTAGTAGGCAAGGACGCCACCGCGCAAGCGGCGATCGACCGCGCCATGATCGACCTCGACGGCACACCCAACAAGGGCCGCCTGGGCGCCAACGCCATCCTGGCGGTTTCGATGGCTACCGCGCGCGCGGCTGCAGCCGCCGAGAAGACGCCGCTCTACCGCTACCTGGGCGGAGCCGGGGCGAACACGCTGCCCGTGCCGATGATGAACATCATCAACGGCGGCGCGCACGCCGACAACTCCGTGGACGTGCAGGAGTTCATGATCGCGCCCTTCGGCGCCCTCAAGTTCTCCGAAGCGCTCCGCATGGGCGTGGAAGTGTTCCACACGCTGAAGAAGGTACTGAGCAAGAAGGGCTACTCCACGGCGGTCGGCGACGAGGGCGGCTTCGCCCCCATGCTGAAGTCGAACGAAGAGGCTATCGAGTCGGTGCTGGAGGCGATTACCCAGGCCGGCTACCAGCCGGGCGACGCAGATCGGCGTTTGCCTCGACCCGGCGGCCAGCGAATTCTACCAGAACGGCAAGTACGTCTTCAAGAAGTCCGACAAGAGCCAGCGGACCTCGGAGCAGATGGTGGAGTTCTGGGCCGATTGGGTGCGCAAGTATCCGGCGATCGTCTCGATCGAAGACGGCATGTCCGAGGAAGACTGGCCGGGCTGGAAGCTGATGACCGAAAAGCTGGGCGAGCAAGATCCAGCTGGTGGGCGACGACATCTTCGTTACCAACCCGGCGATCTTCAAACGCGGAATCGAGCAGGGTATCGCGAATTCGATCCTCGATCAAGGTGAATCAGATCGGCTCGCTGACCGAGACGCTCGAGGCGATGCAAATGGCATCGCGCGCTAACTACACCGCGGTGGTATCGCACCGTTCCGGCGAGACCGAGGACGCCTTCATTGCCGATCTCGTGGTAGCCACCGGCGCCGGCCAGATCAAGACAGGCTCGGCCAGCCGCACCGACCGCATCTGCAAGTACAACCAGCTGCTGCGGATCGAGGAGGAACTCGGAGCCGCGGCGCAGTTCCTGGGGCGAAAGGCCTTCCGCCAATGACGAAGCTGGTGCTGGTGCGCCACGGCGAAAGCACGTGGAACAAGGAGAACCGCTTCACCGGCTGGACCGACGTCGACCTTTCCGAGAAGGGCCGCACCGAAGCCAAAGAGGCCGGCGAGGTCTTGAAGGCCGATGGCTATACGTTCGACGTGGCCTATACATCGGTGCTGAAGCGCGCCATCCGCACGCTCTGGACGGTGCTCGACGGGATGGACCTGATGTGGATTCCGGTCTACCGCTCGTGGCGCCTGAATGAGCGGCACTACGGGGCGCTACAGGGGCTGAATAAAGCCGAGACGGCGGCGAAGTTCGGCGAGGACCAGGTGAAAATCTGGCGCCGCAGCTACGACATCCCGCCGCCCGCGCTCACCCCGGACGACGAGCGCTACCCCGGCCGCGACCCGCGCTACCACAACCTCAGCCAGGCGGAACTGCCGCTTACGGAATGCCTGAAGGACACCGTGGCGCGGTTCCTGCCGTTGTGGCACGAGACCATCGCTCCGGACATCCATGCCGGGAAGAAGGTACTGATCGCCGCGCACGGCAACAGCCTGCGCGCGCTGGTAAAGTACCTCGACCATGTCTCCGAACAGGACATCGTCGAGCTCAACATCCCCACCGGGATGCCGCTGGTTTATGAGCTGGACGATCACCTGAAGCCGCTGAACCGTTACTACCTGGGCGACCCGGACAAAGTCAAAGCCGCCATGGAAGCGGTAGCCGCGCAGGGAAAGAAGAAGTAGCCGCAAGTCATCACGAACCCGCTCCCTGGCGCGCAGGCGCCACCGCGCAGGGAGCGGGCCCTATAAGGTCGATACCGCGAGGTTCACCACGCCCGTGTACAGGCCGGGCGGCAGGTCCCGAACCGGGGTCAAGTCGAATCTCAATGCACATGTGAGCCCCCCCGAACCGACCCAGCCTTGCACGAGGTCCTGAAGCCCTTGTCCGAACACCCCGCCGGTACAACCGGCCTGCCGGGCGCCGGCGACGGCACTCAGTGCCGAACCGGACCAGCGCACCGCACTCACAGCGGCGGGCCCGTCCGGACCTTCGAGGCTTGCCAGTTGCGCGGTGATCCGAATCCGCTGTCCAGGCAGCGCCCTCACCCATGCCGCCAGGTTCGCGGCCTGGGTAGTCACATCGGAGTTGCCGTCCGCCGACACCCGGAAGTGCAGTACGACCTGATTCGGATCGAGCCGCGCTTCCGGCCCCACGCGCAGGACCAGGCTGGTGGTGCCGCTATGTTGCGCAACACCCCGAGCGAGCGTCCATACAAACAACATCAGCGCTACGGCCAACGTTCGTTTGGGCATATTTTCCTTATCGGCCTGATGCTAGCGGTTTTGAGTTGGGCCGGCAAGGCCGGAAGTGGCGGGAAAGTAATGCTTAACGCCGGAATTCTTACTACTTACGGTCCAGTACGATTCGGATGGATTTTTGCGCGCGTTTCACGACGAAGGCAAACTCGACAGCGGGAAGCGGGGCTCCCACGCGAACCGAGACCCCGACGGTGGCAGGAGATTGCATCTCGGCGCCTTCCGGCAGGGTTTTGGCGTCCACAGCGAGTTCGAAATCTCCTTCGCGTACATTATGGAAGGTGAACGTTCCGTCGTTGCGAGTGCTGGTGTAGCGCGTCCCGGGCAGCAGGCGGACCACGATGTCCTGGACCGGCACATTCGCTGGACCGGTCACACGGCCTGAAATCTCCATCAGGGGGAGCACTTCGAAATCGGCACGGACGGCGCGCCGCGGCTGCACCACGACCCGGGTGCTTCTCAGGTCGCCGGGATCGAAATCCGCTGGCAGTTGAGCCAGGTCCAGGCCCACCTCGTGAACGCCTTCCGCGACATTGTCGAAAACGTAGTGGCCATCCGGCCCGCTCAGAACGGTGCGGCTGTTATCCAGGATCAGGGGAATGGACGGGGCAATCGCCGCCGCGGCAATGGCCTTCAACCGCACGACTCCCTCGATGTTTCCCGTGAGCTTGACAGCCGGGGCCGCCGGCCCGGCCACACTCTCCGACGGCAGCCCACTACCCCAGTGCAGTTGCTTCGAGAGCCGGAAGAACACGCTCCATTGGCTAAAGGCATTGAGACTGGCGGCCGCCGGGTTGATCCCAGCCAAGGCCGCTCCATTCTGCAGCAGAAACAGATTGTCTTCGTTGAGAGTGAGGTTCAACTGGTTCCGGAACATCTCCGACTGCAGGTTCCACCGGCCCGGCAGCCGCAGCGAGACGCCCACTACTGAAGTCCGGTAGGCTTGGGTCGAGAAGACGGTCTGGTTGGCGAGATCGTCGCCTGCCTCGATATTGGCGAAAGCGGCCACCGGTCCCACGTTCACTTGCGCCAGTCCCCGGACGAAGAGCGAATTCAGCCTCTCAGCTCCCGCCGTTTCCTGGTACCGCAGGGCGCCGCCGAGCGAAAAGTGCTTGAACTGGTAGGTGTCGCCCAACTCGGTGGATCGCTGCCGCTGCCGGTTCGGCTGCATATCGAGGCGGATTTCCCGCCAGTTGAACTGCACGGTCTGCCGCCCGAAGCCGCGGGCGACGGCGGCGCTGATCTGCCGGTTATTGGATGTGGCGGTGTCCTGCCCGGGCGCCTGGTCGGAGAACCGTACGGTGGAGACCTGGCCGGTGAACGACACCTTTCCAGGCAGCAACGCGGATACACCGGCGGAGGTGCTGTTGCTGGTCAGCAGAGGCAGGCTCGAGTTGCGCTCCAGGTTGTTCCGGTATTGACTGGCCGAAGCATAAAGCTCCAGGCTCTTCCAGGGACGGATCCGCGCTTCGCCGAACGGGCCGCGGCGGTCTCCCGAGAAGTAGCCGGCAAGCGGGAAATACAAGATACCCTGCGAGACATAGTTCGCCTTAAGTGTAAGGATCGCGCCTTCCCAGGTAAATCCAGCCAGGACGGAAGTCAGACCACGTTCTCCGCCGAAGACGGGCCGTGAAGCTTCCGCATAGACTTTGAGCCGCTTATCGGGCGCATACAGCACCTGGACCGCCCCTGTGCGCGCCAGGGCGGACGTGCGTCCCGCCGGAAACAGGTAGGGGTTGTCGAGGATGGATTGCGCGCTGGACGAAAATTGCATCAGGCGAACTCCCACCAGCAGGTGCGATGCAACCCTGTGCACGGCCGAAGCCCCCATTACCGTTTGCGGAGCGGTAATCCGGTAGGCTACGCGTGGTCCCGCCGTGAGGGTTTCCTGGCCGCCGAAGATGATGTACTGCGTGTCGCCGTGCACCGCCTGAACCCGGACGCCGCGCGCCTCGATCTCGGGAACGAAGATGTTGTTGAATGGAAACTCCACCAGCGAGGCCGGCGTGCGGAAGTCTCCGGCGGCAAAGGTCCAGTAATGTCCGGCCCACGGCAAGCCCCGTAACTCGAGAAAGTTGTCGCCCGCCTGGAAGCGATTCTGGCTGCCATACCCCTCGAAGCTGCCTGACAGGAGGCCGATCCGGGGCAAGAACTGTTGAAAGCGGAAGGCCGTGCCGGTCGTGTTCAACAGGTCCTGTTGATTGCCGGACAGGTAGTATCCCTGGAAAGCAAGCTCTCCCTGACCGCCGGGGGATGCGGCCGGAGGACTGCCGGATTGTCCCCAGCCGAGGGACAAGGCGGCCAGCCAGACGGCAAACCGCGCAACCCGCAGTGCGCGGGTCCTATGGTTTGGCCCGTGTGGCCACAACATCCGCTGTAGCCTCCTGAATCTCGTTCCCGCCCAAATCCACCCGAACCCGCAGCTTGTATTTGCCCTCGCCCGCGGCAAGTTTTAGCGGAAACACAAACTCCTGGTCGCGTTTCGGCAAAACCGGCATGGGAACGAACTTGGCGGTTTCCACTACCGCTCCGCTTTCGTCCAGAACCTCCAGATCACCCTCCGGCCGGAAGTGCATGAGCCCCGCATTATTGATGGTGACCACTGCCCGCCATCCAGGGCTTCCCGAGTCGGACCGGTATTCCAGTTGGAGGTCCTTGACGGTGCCTTCGATTTGCGGCTTCCCGACAACGACGTAGATGGCGGCGACGATCTGGACCGCCGTACGGAGGCCGATCGCGTTGCCTTCCCCGGCGGTGGGCCGCGTAGTGAACCCCAGGGCGCAATGATAGCTGCGCGGCGCTGCAGTCTGCGGCACCCGCACCGTGTAACGCACCGCGACCTGGGCCTGGCTGTTCAACTCCAACTCCATGGGATTAGCCACCAGCCAGTTCCGGCATGAGAATTCGGCTTCCCGCGCGAACTCGCGCCCGAATTGGGGCGTTGCCGTCGCATCGAGATAAAAGTCCAGCGCTTCCCCGCCGATCCGGACGAGGGAGCCTCCATTGTTGGCCAGCGTCAGGACTCCCGAATGCGCGGCCCCGGGCGACAAAGCGAGGTCCACGCGCATCGGGGCAAGGCCCAGTCCCGTCTGAGCACGGGCGCCGGCGGCAAAAGTTGCGGCGGCCACAAGGAATGCCGCTACGGAACGTCGGCAGTGTAGATCAACGATACGGAACATGCAGGATTGGTCTCCGCAATATATTTCCAACGATCGGCAAGGGTGAAATTGATGGTCACCGAGTAGTTGTAGGCGAGCAGTCCCTCGGAGCCCCCGGCCACCTGTACGGGCGCGGTCGAGAGCGGGAATGAGCCGGCGCACGTGCCGGTTCCCCCCAACACTCCGGCACTGGCGGACGCGCAGGATACCGTCACGGCGGAGATCGGCACGGTGGGGCAGTTGGCGAACGCCGGGGCGTTCGCCTGGACTTTCAGGCTCCAGTTGTTGCCGCCCGAAAGAACCTGCCAGGTGATGCTCGCCGTGGCGCTGCCGGCAACCACCGGGGCCGTCCCCGGATTGGTGGCGTTGAAGGTGATCGTTGCCGGCGTCGCGTTCAGCGTAAAGTTGCCAGCCTGCAGCGCCGCCTGAGCCATCGCCCGGGCCTTCGGACCGACGGTCGCGGGATTCCCCCCGGCAATGGCTATCAGCAACGCAACTGGAATCGCCCCGGTCATCGGTTATGTGGCACTGATCGTGAATGTCACCGTCGCGACGTACGTCCCGGTCGCGTACATGGGGTCGTCGGTCAGGGACCATCCCACCGATCCGGAATTGCCTGCCTTGGAGGAGCTGGCGGCCGCGCCGAAGGTGGCAACCGAGGTCGCCGCGGTGGTACTGGCGGTCTGTGAGCCGCTGCAGCCGGTGGCAGGCGAACTGACGGTGCAGGTATAGGTCAGCGCATCCCCGGTGGAAGGCGGCGCAGCGACGGAAGGCCCACCCGTTCCCCCGAAGTCCGCCGTCACCTTGGAGGTGATGGACCCGGTGCCTCCCGCTTTCGTGGTGCGGATCTGGTAGGTGAAGTTGGTCGTGCCGGTGTAGGGAATGGTGAAGTTCGTGCCGGTCGTCGCCAGGCTGGTGGTGCCCGTCGTGACCGTGAGAGCCGCCTCAGGCCCCACGACTACCGACAGGTTCGTTGTGTTTTGCGCCTGCATCAAGCCGGCCATTGCGAGCACAGCACAGGCGATCATCGTTGCTTTTCGATACATACTTCTCTCCTCTATATTGCGCTTATGGTAAAAGTTACATTTGCCGAATAAGTGCCGGTAGAATAACCCGGGTCGTCGGTCAGGACGAAAGTCAGGCTCACCGAATTAGGGTCCTGACCACTACAGGCGCCCCCGCCGCCGGTGCACGCCGAAGCAGGCAACGTGAGCACGGGGGTCTGAGAGGTAGTGGATGCGGTTTGCGATCCGCTACACGGGGCACCAAGGCTCGCGCCCGCACAGGTATAGCTCAGTGCACCCGCCGAGACGGAAGGTCCGCCAGACGGAGAAAAATCGCGGGTGACCTGCAGCGTAATCCTGCCGCTGCCGGTCGGCGTGGTGCGAACCTGATAGTTGACGGACACCGTTGCCTGAAACGGCTGAAATGCGTTTTGGCCGTGCGTCAGACTAGCGGTTGCCGGCGCGGTCAGTGTCCATGCGGGATTGATCGTGGCGTTCAGGCTCTGGGTTGCCACCGCCGTGGCACCTGCGGCCGGAAACGACGTCACGGCCAGCAGTAGTAACAGGCGAGCCCACCACGAGGCTGTTGGGTACATGCCTTCCTACGTGAAGAGGATTGCATTCCGGCGCGCGGCCAACAAGGTTTGCGGTGGTTAACACGAACCTATTTACAGATTGGGCAGTACTCTGCTAAGTGGTTGCAAATGGGAGACTTCCAGCCGAGCGGAAACGCGGATTCGATAGGAGTACCGGTACAGGAGACTCCTTGAAGGCGCTTACAGGCTGGTGGCAGGAGCAGGGCGGCTACGAGAACGCGACGACGGCCGCGCTCACCGGGCGCTCGCCCACGGGGATCATGGTGAACAACGGGGTCGGTTTGTATCGGTTCGAAGCGTCCTGGTTCGTAAGCGCGTAGATGCGGATTACCGCCAGGTCGCCCGACTTCTGGTTGAGCACCAGGGCGTATTGCTGGTCGGGGGTGATCACGATCGACCCGGGCTCCTGCCCTACGTTCACCACGGCCACTAGTTTCCGGCCCATACTGTCGTAATCGAGGACGGTGACGCTGTTGCTTTGGGGATTGGCCACAAGCAGAAATGAAGAGGAAGACGAGTCGGTGACGACCATCGCTCCGGGTGCGTGCCCGGCCAGCATCGTCTCGGCGATCTCGGTGCTGTAGGGATAGAGCACCACGACGGCATCCATTCCATCGCCGGTGATGAAGATCTCGCCGCCATCCGGCTTGGTGCAGAAATGGCGCGGCTCGACCGGCAGGGGCAGCCGGACGACCACCCGGCCGCCGGATGTTTCGAAGATGCTCAGGCTGCGCTCGGCTCGGCTGCCGACAATCAACTGGCGGCCGTCCGACTGAAAGCGCACCAGCGCGGGCTCGACGCCCGCCGCCACGGTGCGTTCGACCCGGGCGTCGGCCATCGAAATCAGCGTGAGACTCCGCGCGGATGTGCTGGCGACGACGGCCTGGCCGCGGCTGCTGAGGTCGAAACTATCGGGAGCGGACGGGAGCCGGACGTGGCGCTTCGGGACGAAGGATCGAAGCGGCAGTTCCACCAGCGCCGCCGGGTCGCGATAGAGGACCCACAGAGCGTCCCTGGCGGGCGAGAGCAGCATGCCGGCGGCGGTGTTCCCCGCCCTGGCCCGGCGGCTGATGGCGAGCGAGGCGGCGTCGATCTCGTAAACGGTGCCCGTGGCGGGCGCCAGGGCGAAAACCTTGGGCTCGGCCGGGTGAGCGATCACAGAGGCAGGTTCGGCGTCGAGGAGGATCTGCTTGCGGACGCGAAACCGGCTTAGGTCGACGGCCGCGATGGAGCGCCCCTGCTGGTTGGCGACGAAGCAGTATCCACCATACGCGGTGGCCTTCCTCCTGCCGCATCCCGCGCCCGCGAGGGCCGCCAGCAGCAGGTTTCTACGTGAGAGATCGAGAGGGGGCACCTGATCGTTATTGTACTTCGGCGTATGTTAACCTGATGGGAGCAACAGCGCCGTTCCGCGGAATCCCAATGCGGTTTCCGCCTTCCGAACCGGAGAGATGGCCGAGTGGTTGAAGGCGCACGCTTGGAAAGCGTGTATAGGGGAAACTCTATCGAGGGTTCGAATCCCTCTCTCTCCGCCAGTTTAGAATCAACAACCTAGAGAGAAATCCAGGCTCTACGCCAATTGCGGGGGCAAACCCCAATCCCATCCCTTTCTAAGAACATAACACCTGCACTCGCTGACGGTAGTTTTCGAAGTTGCGGAAGCCATACGCCTGCCTGCTGATCGTTTCCATTTTGTTGTGAAACCCTTCGGTAATTCCGTTGGATCGCGTGAAGCGCCACATGCGCGCGATCTCCTGGGACCAGGAGTGGAGCGTTTCTCCCAAGGCGACGAGTGGCATCAGTCCGGATTGGCGCAATTCGACGACCGCGCGGAGGAATCGGGGAATCAGCTTTTGGCACTGCCGTTTGCTTTTGTGTTTCTTCAGCAGCAGATAGCAGAGCCGCTGCTTGAAGCGGTAGATCGCATCAAGAGCCGGCCGCTCGGCCAGGTAGGCCATGAGCCGGAGTTTCTGTTCCGGTTTGAGGTTGTGGCGATGGCGCCGCATCAGCGAGAGCAAACCGCGGTTCTTGGCGGCCACCGCATCGATCTCTCTCCAGCAGGCCAGGAAGTGGTGATTGACGAGCCGGATCACGTGAAAACGGTCGGCCACGATGACCGCCTTGGGAAAATGCTTTCTGACGATCGAACGGTAGACCACAGCCAGGTCCATGCACACGATCCGCACCTGCTCTTTGCCCGCAAGCCGAAGGAAATAGGACTCCAGGGCCGCTTCGGAACGGCCGAGAACGACATCGTAGATGCGGTGATTCTTCAGGTCGCACATGGTGGTGGCGTAGCCTTTGCGGCGGGTGAAGAAATGCTCGTCGATGCCCAGAACCTTGGGGCATGCCGGCGCATGGTCCTGGCGCGCGCGTCGTTGCAGTCGGCGGAGGAAATAGCGCTGCACCGTCGCCGCTCCAATGCCCTTCTGTCTTGCCAAGCAGCTCCGGTTAATTCCACCCAGGTGCTGCTGAAAGACCATCTCCTGGAAGCTCTCGCTGGCTCGCTGGTACGGCTGGATGCCTGGCGTTGACTGGCGAAACGAGCGGCCGCAATCCAGGCAGCGGCTCTTGCGCACTTGCAAGTCCACGATCCCACGGCGGAAACCCCAGTCATCGTGCCGCACGGTTCTCCGGCACCAGCCCTTGTTTCGCAGACGCGATCCCCCGCACTGCGGGCACGATATCGGCCCGGTATACCGGGCCGATATCGTAATCGTGCCGCCGTTTTGCGTCTTCGCGGTAATCTCGTATTGGGGCAGGCCCAAATCGATCTCAGAGTCGGTCAAAGCATTATCTCCCAAGATTGTTTTACCAATCTGGGATCATGGTCTGCCCCCGCAATTGATCAAGAGCCGAAATCCAGATTCCAGCGGGCAATACCGATGCCCCTGAATCTTTGTCGCCGCCATCGCCAGGAATGCGAAGGCGAGCACCCCTAGGCCGCGGCACCGTGATCCACTGCCTACTGACGTTTGCGCAGCATGGTGACGATACCGACAAGCGCCGCTCCGAAACACATGCCGACGCCAATCAACTGGACCACATCCACAACGCGAATCGCTTCGAGCCGCGCCGCCATACTCATCAGATTGATGACGCCGAACGACACGCCTAACAATACGGCTGTTCCCGGCTTCTTCATGGTGCAACAAGACTATCACACGGTCTGATATCCTTTTTGCGAATCTGTTTGGTTCCTGCCTTGTTGGCCCGACTCGCCGTCATTGACCTCGCCCAACGCCTGCCATCACTGGTGGCAAGGGGATTAGCACCAGCTATCGCGGGCCGCCGGGGTTCGGCCCAGTCTACGAGTCGACTATGTCAACTGGTCGCGACTCGTTTGTCGACGTGAGAAGATTCCGCAAAAGGCGAGCCCGCCGAGAATGCCGGAGAGACGAGCGTTTGAGCAGATCGACTGGCTGACGGATGCTGCTGACGCAGATACCCGGTGACGCGGTTGCGTCGCCCCAACCGCCAATGATAAGCTTCCTCTCACACGATGGGCCCAACGCCGACCATCACGATCCATGTCCCGGGCGCCCTGCGCACGTACTGTGCGGGCGCAGCGCAACTCTCGATCTCGGCGTACACTGTGCGCGGCGCGCTCGAGGAGTTGCAGCGGAGCCAGTCCGCGTTGTATCGCAATGTCTGTGACGAAACGGGTAAGGTGCGCCGGCACTTGAACGTGTTCGTGAATTCGGATAATGTGCGCGATCTCGACGGAGTCAATACAAGGCTCACGCGGGGTGACGTGGTAACGATTCTACCGGCGGTCTCGGGAGGTTGAAGATGGCGGATCGAGTCATTCTCACCATCGGCACCAAGAAGGGTGTGTTTGTCGCGGAAGGCGCGAAGCCGAGGCGGAGCTTCGCGCTGCGCGGGCCCTTCGGTCCCGGCGTTCCTGTGTACTCGACACTGATCGACACGCGCGGGACACCGCGGCTATATGCCTCGAGTTGTAATCCGTTCTTCGGCATGAAACTATTGCGTTCGACGGACATGGGAAAGAGCTTTAAGGAAACGAAGTCGGCACCGGCGTTTCCCAAAGAGGATGGACGTGCGCTTGCCAACATCTGGGCACTCGAGGTCGGAGGAGGCAAGAAGGCTCTATGGTGCGGCGTGGAGCCGGCGGCCTTGTTTATGAGTCATGACGGCGGCGATTCGTGGGCACTCGTGCCTGGAATCAGCAACCACGATCACGCGCGGAAGTGGCAACCCGGCAACGGCGGGCTCTGCATGCACACGATTATTCGCGACGGAAATCGTATGCACCTCGGCATCTCGACCGGCGGTCATTATCTGAGCGAGGACGGTGGCGAAACTTTCCGTGCGTCCAATCAAGGCGTCGGCGCCGGCTTTGCGCCCGATCCCTATCCAGAGTTCGGACAGTGCGTGCACAAGATTGCGCGGCACGACGCCGCGCCCGGCCGGCTCTACATGCAGAACCACGGCGGATGGGCAGATTGGACCGGGCCTGGGGGGCCGCGGCCGGACATCGGCGTGCTGCGCAGCGACGACTACGGCCGCTCGTGGCGATCGATCGCCAAAGGATTGCCGTCTGACTTCGGATTTCCCATCGTGGTTCACCCGCACGACGCCGACACGGTATATGTCATGCCCCTTGAAGCGGCGACTCGCTCCTGTCCGGGCGGCGCGCCCGCAGTGTGGCGCAGCGAAAATGGCGGCGAGTCGTGGAGCCGTCTCGCGCGGGGACTGCCGAAAAAGCAGAGCTACTTCACCGTCCTGCGCGACGCGATGGACATCGACCGGCTTAAGGCGCCGGCACTCTATTTCGGCACGACGACCGGCCAGCTGTGGATCGGCAGAGAGGGTGGTGAGCAATGGGACTGCCTGTTCGATTCGCTGCCCCCGATTTACAATGTCAAGGTCGCGGTCGTGTGAGTTCGTTGGATGCCGGTGCGGATCCTGTAGGCCCGGCTTAAAGACGGTAAACGCTGGGGACACGGCGGAATTTATGGTGGGAATGCCGCCGAAGTCGCTTGGATATAGCAGCGGGCATGGCGAACTTTGGCCGGAGGCAGGCCGGAGTCGATCTGAGAATGCACATCCGGGGGCCGTGGCCATGATAAAATTCCGCAGCCATGAGAGTCCTACTTCTGCTGTGCCTTCTGAGCTTGCAGCTGGTAACTGCTGGTGAACCCGATCGCTTGCAGTTTTCGCGGGTTGGACCCACCCTGATTGGCCTATTCCTCGCCAATGCTGACGGCAGTAACGAACGTGCGCTTCTGCCAGCGGACAGCCTGGACTATAACCCGTCGTTCTCCACGAATGGAAAGTGGATCGTGTTCACCTCCGAGCGCGGCGGATCGGCAGACATTTACCGGGTGCATCCAGACGGCAGCGGACTGGAACGGCTGACGGATGATCCCGCTTTTGACGACCAGGGGGCACTGTCACCGGATGGGTCGATGCTCGCGTTTGTATCCACGCGGGGAGGCGGCTTTGCCAATCTCTGGGTGCAGGATCTGTCCAGGCCGAGCCGGCACGCCAGGCCGGTCGCAAAGGCGAACGCGGGGAGCTTTCGGCCGAGCTGGTCGCCGGACGGAAAGTGGATCGCGTTTACTTCCGATCGCGACACCGGGCGCGCGCGATGGGACGGCGGGTGGGAGTTAATCCAGTCGACCGCTTTGTACATCGTTCGAGCCGACGGAAGCTCGCTGCGGCGGCTGACCGAACCGGGCGGCTACGCCGGGTCACCGCGATGGAGTCCCGATGGGCGGCGAATCGTGTTCTACCGGTCGACACCGCAAGACGTTTACCCGGGGCGGTTTGGCCGCAACCGCCCTTCGGTATCGCAAATCGTGTCGATGGATGTGGAGTCGGGTGCGGTCCACGACTATACTTCAGGCCCCGGACTGAAAGTCGCGCCACAGTGGCTGCTGGGTGGCGAGGTCGGATTTCTACAGAAGTTCGGCGGCACCAAAGGGCTGGCCTTCGTGTCCGGCAAAACCGGGGTGCCTGGCGTCATGCGAAATCCGTCGTGGTCTCCGGACGGTAAGACGGTGGTATACCAGAAGGCGATTGACGCCGCGGCACCCGAAATGCTCCCGGCTTTCAGCAGCGACTCCGGGTTTTCGCTCTATCGCACTGGCAATTTCCCCGCCTGGTCGCCGGCGGGCGACCGTTTCGTAGTGACGGTGGGCTCGGCGCTCCAGATGTTCGACGCCGGGGGTGGAAGCGGCCGGACAATTTACAGCGGCGGCAAGGACGGCCAGGTAACGTTTCCGGCCTGGTCGCCGGATGGAAGAGAGATCGCGTTCGGGTTCGGCTCCTACTTTACCGGCCACGCCAAACCCGCCGCAATTGAGATGGTCCACCCAGACGGCTCTGGACTTCGGACGCTGACCGAGGGGCCGGGAAATGCCGGTTTTCCGAGCTGGTCGCCGGACGGGAAACGGATCGTATACCGAGTGGCAGGATCGGAGCAGGGCTTACGGATTCTAAACCTGAGGAACGGCAAGGTCGTTACGCTCACGACGGAATATGACAACTTTCCGGCTTGGTCACCGAAAGGGGACCTGATCGAGTTTACCAGCTTCCGGGATGGCGATTTCGAGATTTATACAATTAAGCCGGACGGTTCCGGCGTTCGGCGGCTAACCAACACGCAAGGCAACGACGCGCACGGAATATGGTCACCGGACGGCGAGTGGATTGTGTTCAGCAGTTCCCGCCTGGGGTGGAAGGACGAAGCGTTGGCCAGCGACTACGGACCGCAGCCCTACGGCGAACTGTTCGCGATGCATGCGGATGGAAGCGGAGTTCGGCAATTGACGGATAACCAATGGGAAGATGCGCTTCCTGCCTTTCAGCCGAAACCCAAATGAGCTGGGTGCCGGCATTCACACGGCGATAGCCCTTTGAGGCAAACGATAGGCCGGGCGCCACATCGGAGATGTCGTAGAATAGGTCACCCATGGCGCATCGGGCCTCCGAGTAGCATTTCCCGAGGAAGGATAGAAGACATGCGGATTCTGTTGTGGACGAGTCTGGCCGGCTTACTGTTGATTTCGCCAGCCATTTGCCAGGTCCTCATGCAGCCGAAGGGAGCGCCCAGGGTAGACCCTGCCGCGGGAAAAATCATCTTTCAGGCACACTGCGCGCTGTGCCATGGTCTGGAGGGCGGAGGCGGCCGCGGGCCGGACTTGCGGCGCCCGAAACTCGACCGCGCCGCCGACGACGAAGCGCTGAAATCCCTCATCGAAAATGGGATTCCGCCGGAGATGCCGGATGGATGGTATCTCAGCAAGGAAGACATCGCGAACATTGCCGCATTTGTGCGCAGCCTGGGAAGTGTTCCAACGGAAAAGCTGCCGGGCAACGTGGCGCGCGGCAAGGCGTTGTATGCCCGGAGCGGATGCGACCGGTGCCACATTCTTGGTAGCAGAGGCGTGGGATTCGGTCCGGAGTTGACGGACATTGGAGCAAGGCGCGGGGCGGCGCGGCTCCGCGAAACGCTGCGGAACCCCGCAAAAACCATCCCGGATGGATTTCTGCTGGTGGAGGCGACGACATCGGCGGGCGAGACACTGCGCGGCGTCCGTCTGAACGAGGACACATTCACGATTCAGTGGAAAGACATGCAGGGTCGAATCTATAGTTTTCGTAAAAGCGAGCTACGCGGTTTGAAGATGCTTCGCAATGAGACGCCGATGCCTTCCTATGCATCGGCCTTTTCGGCCGCAGGGTTGGACGATCTGGTGGCGTTTCTGGCATCGCAACGGGGGCTCCGATGAGACTGCCGCTGTCTTTCTTGCTGGCGTGCTCCTCAATTGGGGCGCAGGTTCCGTTTCAACGCATCGTGAATGCCGACCAGGAGCCGGGCAACTGGCTGACCTATTCGCGCAATCTGGAGGGCCAGCGGTTTTCACCGCTCACGGAAATCAACGTCGAAAACGTTTCGCGCCTGAAGGTGAAGTGGGCTTATCAGTTCCCCGACCCCCAGAACGAAGTATCGCCAATTGTGGTGGACGGAATCGTTTACATTACCGGGCCGAATTCCGCCGCCGCACTGGATGGACGAACCGGGCGCACCTTGTGGACGTGGAAGCGCGCGCTGCCCGCGGATTATCGCAGCATCGGGTTCGGGCATACAAGCCGTGGGCCGGCGGTGCTGGACGACAAGTTATATGTGGCTACCCTTGACGGCTTTCTTGTCGCGTTGGACTTGAAGAGCGGGGCTGAGCGCTGGTCCAGCAAGGTGCTGGATTACAAGAGAGGCTACAGCATGACGATGGCCCCCCTGGCCATCGACGGCAAAGTTGTGGTTGGCGTGAGCGGTGGGGAAGCTGGAATTCGCGGATTCATCGATGCGTATGACGCGAAAACGGGAAACCAGGCGTGGCGTTTCTGGACGATCCCCGGACCCGGCGAACCAGGCCATGACACCTGGGCGGGCGACAGTTGGAAAACCGGCGGCGCGCCGACCTGGGTGACGGGCGCCTACGATCCACGACTGAAATTAGTGTACTGGGGCGTGGGCAACCCCGGCCCGGACTGGAACGGCGACGTCCGGCCGGGTGACAATTTGTATTCCTGCTCGCTGGTCGCGCTGGATGCGGATAGCGGAAAGCTGCGTTGGTACTTTCAGTTCACGCCCCACGATACGCACGACTGGGATGCGACCCACGTGCCGGTTCTTTTCGACGCCGAGGTTGCCGGCGCGAAGCGTAAACTGGTCGCCGTGGCGAACCGCAACGCGTTTTACTACGTGCTGGACCGGGTGACAGGTGAATTCTTAACCGGAAGACCGTACGCGAAGCAGT
The DNA here is from genome assembly GCA_963778675.1 of Bryobacterales bacterium. GTDB lineage: Bacteria > Acidobacteriota > Terriglobia > Bryobacterales > Bryobacteraceae > CAWCDJ01. The sequence goes on along the minus strand of CAVZVI010000007.1, from coordinate 28,755 downwards.
CCTGGGCGAAAGGTCTGGACGCGAAGGGGCGGCCCGTTCTTGCGGGCAACGCCGAACCTACGAAAGAGGGTGTGCTGGTCTGGCCGAATGCCAACGGAGCGACGGTATGGTTCAGCCCCTCGTTCAGCCCGGCGACCGGCTATTTCTACGTAGCGGTGCGTGAAACAGGCTCCAGGTACTTCAAGCGTGAAACGCCCTATAGACCGGGAACGGAGTTTATGGGCGGCGGCGAAGAGGAATTACCCATGGACGATGCGTGGGGCGCCATCCGCGCGTTGCAGGCCGAGACCGGTGAGATTCGCTGGGAGTTCAAGCTGCACTCGCCACCATGGGCGGGCGTAATGTCGACCGCCGGCGGCCTGGTGTTTTCCGGTTCCGACGAGGGCAATTTTTATGCTCTGGATGCGCAAACCGGAAAGCCGCTGTGGGACTTTCAGACCGGCAGTGCGATTGCGGCGAACCCCATCAGCTTCACGGTAGACAGACATCAATACATCGCGATAGCGGCCGATCGCGTCTTGTACGTTTTCGGCTTGTGAGGGAGCTGCGTCAGCGGCCACAGTTTGTAAAGCACAACCGCAAAGAGGACGAGCATACCCGCCGTGAGCACGCCCGATTCGCCGACCCACACGCTCCGGCCGGCCGTCGACCTGTCAAATGCACCCTGGACGACCGCGTTCCATGCGCCGTGCCCCCAGATACAGGGCCAAATGCTTCCCGAGGAAAGCCGGAGCCATGCGAAGACATATCCGCCCGCTACGATGCCGACCACAAAGAGACAGGTCGAGAATATTGGATGCGGTCCCGATGCATACTGCCCGCTAAGGATCAAAGGTGTGTGCCATAGCCCCCACACCAAGCCGCTGATCAGGATGGGCGCCGGGATACCGGAATCGACCAATCGCGTCAACATATAGCCGCGCCAGCCAATCTCTTCACCCGCGGCGTACTTGCAATTATCCAGCGCGCCGAACAGCAACATCACTCCGAGACACTGGCAAAATCTCACGAACCCGCCTCCGGCAGGCGTAAAATGGATTCCCAGAACAGCACCGGGAAGTACTGGCGCCTGGAAGCGCGCCAGGCCCGTGCTCCAGGCGATTCCATATGCGGTGAATCCCACGACAAGCGGCATTGCGCCGGCGATCGCAAATGCGCGCGTCCCAGCCGCACCACCCCATCGGAAGGAAACATCGCCGATCCCTTCACGAAGGACGAGCCTCGCAACGACTGATGAGATGGTCACCCACCATACAAGCCCGAAGATAAGGCCAAGGTGATTCTGGATAGACCCACCGAGCACCAGAATCCTGTGTTCGAAATAGGCAGATCCCGCGATCAACACCACGAAAAAAATGCGCAAACCAGAACGCGCCTTGACTTTGGACTGCATGAACACCTCCAACCGGCGGAGGGCAGCTTCAGCCGGCCCAAGTACGAAGCTCCTGGCGAGTATCGCACAGTGTTCCGGTGCTGCGCAGGTCAGATCGGGAGCCGAGAACGCGCTTCCAACTCGGCGGTCAGCCAGCCGAGAATGTGCGGGTCGCGCCGCAGTTGTTCCAGGCTGCAGATCTCGTGATGCTGAGTGCCCGGATAACGCAGAAAACTCCGGAGAGTAGCGCGATAAGCACGGACGGCTCCGTCGCTGAGCACGGTGGTGAGGGATTCGGCGGAAGTTGGCCCAGAACTGCGCACCTTCCTCCACTGACAGCGGCGGATGACGCGCCTCGGTGCCCTCGGCGCTCCATCCACCGCGGTGGTGGGGTCGGGCATTCGAGTCTAGCGGTCCTCGCCGGAGCAACTTTGAGTTCCCCGCATCCGTCATCCGGTTCGGGAGTGATTGGTTGGCATGATCAGATTGGGAATCACCTCAAAATGGCACACGTTCCATAAAGCAAACTCCTCGCCTCCACTCCCATGACGGCCGCTATAATCGGCATGGATCGTTTGAATGACTATACGAGCCTGACAATCTTCGGCTAGCCGCTGGCAATATTCCTCGCTCACTCGCGCCTTAGGGCGTAAATGGTGTGAGCTGCCTGCGGCCCTTTGACACCGGTGGGATTTCGTCGGCTCGAAGCGGCCTTTGTTCGGACACTATTGGCCATCGGGCCAGTCATAAGAGGAGGTATTTGCTGTGAAAAGGAAAGCGCCGGAAAGCTCTCTGACATCTGTCACGGCGGCAGCGCCGCCTGAGGGGCCGCCCCATCCGGAAGGGCACAGCTTCCTGCCAGTATTGCACTCCGTCAGTTATAGCGGCATCTGGCGCGGCCAGGCCCAACTCACGCTCGATCAGTTCCTCGTCAAGGCGAAACTGCTGGGCTACAGTCGGGTCATGCTGGTGGCCAAGCGGCCGCATCTCGCACCCGCCGACTACGATGAGGAGGCCCGCGGCCGGCTTCGCCACCGCATTGTGGAACTGGGGCTCGAAGTCGTGGCGCTAGCGGGTTACACGGATTTCAGCGCGGGACTAGATCGGCCGGGCATCCCGGTCGCAGAAATCCAGGCTGCATATGTCGGCGAATTGGCGTGTCTGGCGCGGGATCTGCAGGTGCCGCTGGTCCGCGTGTTCACGGGATACGAACGCCCCGGGATTCCCTTCGACCAGCAGTGGGGCTCGGTGGTGGCGGGGCTGAAGATGGCGGCACGGAAAGCGGCCGCATACGGCGTCGGTCTGATCGTGCAGAACCACCATGACATCGCGCTGCACCACGATTCGATGCTCTGGCTGTTGAAGGAAGTGAACGAGCCAAACGTCAAGGCGGGCTTCGACGCATGGGCGCCAACTCTCCAGGGTTTGAGCAGCGCCGAAATAGGCAATGCCATACACAAAATGGCTCCTTACCTGTCGTTCACGATTGCCGCCGACTACCGGAAGTTCCCGCGCTTTAAGTACGAGCCGACTCTGACCAACTATGTTACCCAGCAGACGGACCTGGTGCGCGCGGTTCCGATGGGAACGGGTATCGTCGACTATCAGACGTTCTTCGGAGCGCTTCTCGACATCGGCTATCGCGGCTGCGTCGCATACGAGTTATGCGAGGTGCTGGACGGTGGCGGGTCGGAAGAAAACCTGGACCGCGCCGCCAAGACATTCCTGGACTACCTCAATAATTTTCGGCCGAGGTAGGTTCTCACAGGCTTCAGCCTGCCGCGTCCCCGGCAATGCCCATTCGTCGGGTGAATCGCCATTCAGACAAGGAACGCTGAAATATGCGCCGCGCAGTCCCGGCGCAACGCTGGAGCGGCTATGCCTTTACAGCCTTGCATGCATTTTCCACCTTTTCGAACTCGGCCGGCAGACACCCTGCCGGCAGACACCCTTGACTCTTCCTCGGCATTGGCCTATACAGTCGGAGAGGAGTCATAAGAATGAAGTTGATGAATCGGGCCTGCAGTGCAACAAATGCGGCGAGACGTGGGCGCCACAGCTCGATTCGGGCGGACGGCTCTCCTTTGATTATTGGATCTGTCCGGCGCAGTGTAACGCGGACTGACCGCACTCACCCCGCGCCGTCATGTCACGAACCGATATCCAGATGACGCGAAGAGCACTATTTACCCGGGCCGCGGTCTCTCTGGGAGCGTCGGTGCTGGCATCGACACCAGGATCCGCGGCGCAATCCGATGCAACATCCCCAGGCATCGCCGCCCGCCGGCGGGCCGATCTCGAGACCTTTCTGAAGGTCTTTCCGCCGAGCCGCCCGCCGGCCAGCGGCCGCATGAACACCCTGGATAGGGTCTGGGAGGATTGGGTGAAGCGCACCGGTGAACTGCCACCGGACTTCTCCTCCATGCCCTCGATCGCCGGCCTCCCGGATCCGCTCGTGCTTTTCGAGGGCGGCCGCGAACTGCCGGTGACCGACGCCGCCCTGTGGGATCGCAAGAAACAGCTCATCCGGGCGCAGTTCGAACAGTGGGTATTCGGAAAGATGCCGCCCGCGCCGGACAACTTGCGCGCGGTGGTCATGGGGTCGCGCAGGGAAGGCACCGCGACTGTTCGCGACGTCCGGCTCGAATTCGGGCCCGGCCATCGCGCCACCTTGCGGGTGCAGTTGATCATTCCCGAGGGCCAAGGCCCCTTCCCCGTTTTCCTGACCGATCACAACCGCCGGCGTCCCTGGCTGTACACGGCGGTGAAGCGCGGCTATATCGGGTGCTATTACGCCGCTGCCGATCCGCTCTACGGCGACGGCGACGATTCCGATGCGTACATTGAAATCTACCCGGAATACGATTTTTCCTGTCTCGCGCGTTGGGGCTGGTCCGCCTCGCGCGCGGTAGATTACCTCCTGACGCTCCCGGAAGTGGCTAAAGATCAGATCGGCCTCACCGGCCATTCCCGCGGAGGGAAGCAGGCGCTGGTGGGCGCCGCTTTCGATGAGCGGATTGGAGCAGTCATCCCTTCCAGCGGGAATACCGGCGAATGCGATCCGTGGCGCTATACCACGGACATGTTCGTCAACGAGAGCATCGAACTCCTAACCGCGGCGCAGCCCCACTGGTTCCATCCACGGCTGCGCTTCTTCGCCGGGCGCGAAGACAAGCTGCCGGTAGACCAGAACCTGCTGATGGCCCTGATGGCGCCGCGCGGGCTGATGATGTACGCCGGATATGCCGAGTCGGCGGGCAATCCATTCGGCTTCGAGCAGGCCTATCGATCCGTACTCAGCGTATACCGCTTCCTGGGCCGCGAAGAGAACCTGTGGCTCAATCTGCGAGAAGGGGAGCATCCCACCAATTCCGCCGATATCGAGCAGTTTGTGGACTTCTTCGATTCGGTATTCGGCCGCCGGCGGCGCCCGAAATTCGAAACCTGGATTTGCGGCTATACCTTCGATCGCTGGCGCGAAATCACGAAAGAGACGATCGATCCGCTCTCCTCGCCGAAAAGGGCGGTAGGCGATTTCGGGCGCGGGATCGAGTCGGCGTCAGACTGGCAAGAGCGCGCGAAATCCACTCGCCAGACGATCGCGCACGCTCTAGGCGAAGCTCCGCCCGTCGTGACCTTCGACGCGCTTCATAACCTCTCGGAACCGAACCTGGCGAACGAAGGGTGGTTGGCCACGCTCTACAATCGCCCGTTGGACGATCGGACCGGAGCACGCTTCCAATCCGAAGGCATGGGAGTTCTCGGTCTCCCCTTCGGCGACGGACTCTCGGGCGACCTGTACTATCCGGCGGGCGTGGACGGCAAACCGAAGCCAAGCAAGTGGCCGGTGATCGTCTGGCTGCACCCGTTCAGCTATCAGAACGGCTGGTCCGCCGGACGTCCGTGGCTTTCCGGCGGATGGGCTTATCAACAGGACGAGCGGCCGTCGTTTCCGATGCTGGTCAAAAGAGGGTTCGCGGTTTTTGCCTTCGATCAGATCGGATTCGGAACGCGCATCCACGAGGCGAAGGCGTTCTATGAGCGCTACCCGAAGTGGTCCCTGCTGGGAAACATGATTGCCGATGCACGCGCGGCCGTCGATGCGCTCTCCCGGTTGCAGGAGATCGACTCGTCCAGGATCTTCCTTTTAGGGTATGCGCTCGGCGGCAAAGTCGGATTGGTTACCGCTGCCTTCGAGGATCGCATCAAAGGCGTAATCTCGGTATGCGGCCTCGACCCCTTGCGGCTGGACACTCCGGACAAAGGCCTGGAAGGCATCCGGCAGTACTCCCACCTGCATGGACTGCTCCCGCGTCTCGGCTTCTTCGCGAACCATCCGGATCGCGTGCCGTTCGACTTCGACGAAGTGCTGGCCCTGATCGCGCCGAGACCGGCTTTGGTGATGGCGCCCACGCTCGACCGTTACGCCCGCCTGGCGGATGTCGAGCGCGAGGTGGAGGCGAGCAAGCGGATTTACCGCTTGCTCGGGCAGCCCGGCGCTCTGTCCTTGGAAACACCCGTGGATTTTAACCGCTTTTCGCGCCGGATGCAGGAGCGCGTGCTGGAGTGGCTCGGCGGCTACGTCTAGAGGCGCCGGCTAGACGATGTCCTCTTTCGCTGCGTCCCAGCGCACGGTCCGCTGCTGCCGGTAAGACGCGTTCGCCATCTGGCAGGCGATGGCGGTGCGGTACCCGAGCTCGAACGGACAGTTCGGTTCCTTGCGGCTGCGCACGCAATCGAAGAAATTCTGCATGTGCTGCGCAGTGTAGTCCTTGTACCCGCCCTTACCGATGGGCGGTGCGGCATCATTCTCGGCCGCGGGCGGCGCGTTCCCCCTGCGCCGCTGGGGAAGATAAGCGACGTGGTCGGACTCGTCGTGGATCAACGTTCCGCTGGTTCCGAACAGATAGTCGTAGCCTTCCGAAAAGTAATTATTGCCGAAGAGCGAACTCCACGTGAAGATCAGCTTTTCCGGCTGCACCATGACGACGTTCATAGTGTCCGGCACCTGCATCTGCGGCGAGAGAAAATTGCCGCCGGTCATAGTCACCGACTCGGGGATGTTCAAACCCAAAGCGCCGTACCAGAAACCGACCTGGTGAACCATATTCTCGAAGACATTTCCGCCCGAATAGTCCCAGAAGAAGCGCCAGTTGATGAAACGTTGGGCGTCGAACGAGTAGGACTTCGCTTCACCCTCGAATGCCCGCCAATCGACGTGCTCGGGGTTGCAATCGGCGGGGATTTTGCGCAGCCAACCGCCGTGCGACGCGTTGCGGAAATGGAACGCCTGGATCGCAGTGGGCGTGCCCATGCGCTCGCGGACCGCGAGCTCGCGCGTCTTTTGGAGGCCCGGCCCGCTGTTCATCTGCATCCCGATTTGCACCACCCGTCCGGAACCCTTGAAGGCGTCGCGCATGCGGCGCGCGTGGGCGGGATTGAACGCCATCGTCTTTTCCTGGTAGACGTCCTTGCCGGCCTGAATGGACGGAATGAAGTGCAGCGCGTGCAAGTGTTGTGGCGTGGCGATCAGGACTGCGTCGATGCTCTTGTCGTCGAGCAGGTTGCGGAAATCGCCGTAGGTCTTCATGTTCGGCGCAAGCGCCTGGAACGGGGTGAAACGGGCGTTATAGACATCCGCGGCTGCGACCGCCTCGACGTTTGGGCAGGCCAGGGCCGCACGGAAATCCTCCATCTGCCGGGCGCCCGCTCCGATGATGCCGAAACGAATGCGGTCGTTCGCTCCGAGGATGCGGTTCGAGACCGTCAGGGCGGCCGCGCCACCCGCCAGTCTGTTAAGAAACTCTCGCCTGTTCGACATACACTTCCTCCTCTTGCAGGATCTCTTTCTGGCTGCTTAGGATTTTATGCCCGAATGCTATTTACAGACCTCTTGTTCCGGTTCGGGCCATATCGCAACGTTTGCGAGCGCCGGCTCCCCTCCCGCGGAGGAAAGCCGGCGTGATCGCTCCATATCAGAACATCAGCCTGAGTGAGAGTTGCACTTTGCGCGGGTCGCGGGTACCCGTCAGCGCGCCGAAGTTCGCATTGATCTGCTGGCCCGCCGCATTGAACCGCGCGGTGGTGTCGTAGCCGCTGAACTCGGTGTGGTTCCAGACGTTGTAGAACTCGCCGCGCAGTTGGAAGTAACGCGACTCGCCCTTCCAAGGAATGCGCTTCGAGAAGCTCATGTCCCAGTTGTTCCACGCCGGATTGCGCAGAATGCCGAGGCCCGCCGTTCCGAAGGTGCGGGTTGCCGGCCGTCCGAACGCGTCCGTGTTGAAGTTCTTCGAAAACGTCCGCTGGTCTTTCGACAGGTTCGGGTCGCCGATCAGGTCGATGCGCGCGCTCTCCTGAGATCCCGTGATGTCCGCCCCGTCCGAAGTGCTGAACCCCGGAGTGAAGGGCGTGCCCGTGGCGAAGCTGGTGATCCCTGAAAGTTGCCAGCTGTCGACGACGGCACCGAGATATTTGTTGCCCATCTTCTTGCCGAGCTCGGGCAGGGCCCAGGTGTAGTTGATGGTCGCCACGTGCCGGATGTCGTACGACAGCGGGCCATAGTTGCGCTGCCGCACCGGGAAGTAAAGGCTCAGTCCGCCGAAGTCCCCATCGGAGACTCCCAGGGTCTTCGACCAGGTGTAGGAGACACCGTACTGTATGCCGTGCGACATGCGCCGGTTCGCCGCCACCTGCAGGCCGTGGTAGTTCGAACTGCCGTCGAACGTGCGCATGTTGATGGTGCCCATCCCCAGATAGGGCCGGAGATAGTTGTCGGGCAGCGGGCTGCGCGTGGTCGAGTCGATGTTGTTCGGATCGAAGTGCGCGTACATCGGAATGGAGTTGATGTTCCGCTGCTCAATCAGGTGCCGTGCCATGCTGCCCACGTAAGACACGTCCAACACCGTCTCGAAGCCGATCTCGCGCTGCACCCCGAGGCTGAAATTCATCGTGGTCGGCAGCGCCTGGTTCGCGCTTTCCACCACCGTCACGCCCGGAGGCCCGACCACGCCGGTCGATTGCAGGAACGTGCCAACGTTCCCGAACGAGACTGTCGGGTTGTAAGAGACGGGAGGCTGTCCCACGGTGCCCGAGTAGACGTTCCCCTGCGGCCGGTCGTAGAACATCCCGAAGCCGCCGCGGATCGCCGTCTTGCCGTCGCCCTTGGGATCGTACGCGAAGCCGAAGCGAGGTGCCAGCGACAACGACGTCCAGTACAGGCCGTCGGGAGCGGTGACTCCGCCTACCGCCATTCCGGGGGCGTAGTTGCCCGATCCCGGCACGAAGAGTCCGATGTAAGTGACCGGGGCCAACGTGCCGGTGCGCGGATCGACCGCCACCCGCTTATTGGTCGCTGGATCGATCGCGGGCCGGTACATCACCGCCGCCGTATTCGCGTCGTACGTCGAGGGAATGAACGTCGTCAGGAAGTGCCGGATATCGTGAGTGGCGGGCGAGGAATAGACGCGCAGCCCCATTTCCAGGTTCAGGCGTTTCGATACTTTCCACGAATCCTGCCCGTATACCTCCACCTGCGTGTAGCGATACAGGGAGTACGTCCGCATGCTCGCTTCCGAGTAGCTGTTGAAGTTGCCCAGCAGGGCGTTGGAGAACGCGTAGTTCGAATCGAACGGATTGTTGGTGTTGCGCCCGAAGTCGAATGCGCCGCGAGTGTTGCCGCTGCCGACTTCATCCTTCCGCATGCGTTCGATGTACACCCCGCCTTTCAGCGTGTGCGTCCCCTGCACCTTGGTCATGTTATAGATCCACGAAAAGACCGGGTTTTCGTTGTGGTAGGGGATGTTGCCGATGCCGCCGTTAATGGCGCTGGCGACGCCGCCGAACGTAACGTCCGGAATCGCGCCGGACTCGTTCCCCGCGGGGTACCACTGCCCGATATTGCCCATCTTGTCGCGCGAGATCAGGCTGGGGTCGCTGGGATTGAACGCCTGGCCGCGTGTGCTCACACCGAAGGTGAACTCGCCGACCAGCGTCGGGCTGAAGGTCTTGGCCAAGTGCAGCAGGACGCCGCGTCCGTGCTGCCAGCGGTAATTGTTGTACATGTCGAAGTTGTGGCTGCCCGCCGTCCAGTTGTTATACGGCCAGTTCTCGTCGTCGTTATCCTCCGTGCCGCGGAAATAGGCATTCAGCGTGGGGGTGATGTTGTAGTCGATGCGGAACAGGTCTTCGCGCCGCGGAAAGGCGCCGCTCACGTTGGCCCGGTAGTTGCGCGAGTACTTCAGCGCCGGATCGGCTTCCACATAGTTGGGCTTCGGGAAAAAGTCGAGGATCGCCAATCCCGCCTGGTTGATGCGGGATGCCGGGATCACGTTGCCCGGAAACGCCGCCAGGGTCGTTGGATCCTTGATTGTGATGACCGCGCCGTTCACGTCGCGGGTCTGCGAGAAGTCCCCGCCACGCTCCAATGCGGTCGGGGTGGTGACAAACTGCGTGCCCGGATAGCTCCGCCGCCGCACGAACTCCTGCGACCAGAAGAAGAAGAGCTTGTCCTTGTTCCGGTTGAAATTCTTGAAATAGACCGGCCCCCCGAGGGTATAGCCGAAATTCTGAATGCGTTCGATCGGGCGCACGGTGCCGGTCCGGTTGCGGAAGAAACTGTTGGCATAGAGGCCCTCATGGCGGTAATACCAATAGCCACTGCCGTGAAACGATTGCGTGCCGCTCTTGACCGTGACGTTGATGGTACCCGCCGCGCTGCGGCCGTATTCGGCCTGGTAGTTGCTGGTGAGCACCTTCACTTCCGCGACGGCATCCATGTTCGGCTGCACGTGGGAACCGCCATTGGACCCCGTATCCGTGTCCTGCACGCCATCGAGCGCGAAGTTGATGGACGTGTCGCGGCCACCGTTGATGTGCAATCCGCCCGCTCCGGGACCCTTCGAGACGTCCCGCGACTGCGCGTTGAGATCCACGATGCCCGGAAGCGTGGCAATCAGGGCCACGAAATCGCGCCCGCGGATGGCGGTATTGAGCAGTTGCTGTCCGGCGACCAGGCCTGCGCGCTCGCTCGAGGCCGTCTGCACGGGCGTCACCTCCGCCGTCACTTCAACGCGCTCCTGTACCTGTCCCACCTGCAGGGCGATTTCACCGAGCGAGCGGCGCTCGCTCATGCTCACCGAGATGTTTCGCACCTGGTAGGAGCGGAATCCGCCGACCGATACTTCGACAGTGTAGGTGCCCGGCAGCACGCTGGAGAAGACGAAGATGCCGGCCTCGTTCGAGCGCAGGGTCTGTACCGCCCGCGTCTCTTGATTCGTGAGAGTGATTTGCGCGTTGGGAATGACCGCGCCCCCGGAATCGACGATTGTTCCCGTGATGACTCCGCTGATGTTCTGCGCAAACGCGGAACACGCCAGCAGCAGGATCAGAACGCCTGCCACGGCGAGACCCAAACCTTTTCTCATGCGAAGTAGTATATTGCAATACTTGGGCAAAAGATAGCGTTAAAGACCTTAAACTACTGATAATAGGGAGGCGCCGTATGCCGCCACGCGTTACACTGGCGCTCGTGAAGCTCACACACTTCCGGGTGGCGGTTTTCGGCACGTTGCTGCTGGCGTTCGCCCCGGCGGCTCCCCCTCCGGCCGGCCTCGCCATCGACTACCCGGCGGACGGCAGCATCTTTCCCCGGGACTTCCCCGCGCCGGAGTTCCTCTGGCGGGACCTGCGTTCCGGCTCCGCCGAGTGGACCATCGATATCGAACTCGCCGGGCGGGCGCCTCTGCATCTTCGCACTCCCGGCGAGAAGGCCGCGGTTCCGGAACTCGACCCCCGCGCGGTGTCTCCGACCAATATGCCTCCCGCGCCTGGCCCGCAAGAGGCCGCCGCGCGGCGGTGGCGGCCGGACGCCGCTGTCTGGCGCGCCGTCCAGCAGGCTTCCGCAGCCGCGCCGGCCCGAATTGTGATCACCGGCTATCGCGGCGGCGCTCCCGTCTCCCGCGGCCGGCTCGAAATCCGTACTTCCACCGACCCGGTGGGCGCTCCAATCTTCTATCGCGACGTCCCCCTCATGCCCTCGGAGACGGAAAAGGGCGTGATCAAGCCGCTCGCGTCTTCCGCCGTCCCGCTCATTGCATGGCGCCTGCGCGACGTCGCCCAGCCCCGCAGCCGCCTGCTCATGGAAGGCTTGCACACCTGCGCCAACTGCCATTCCTTTTCGGCCGACGGGAAAACCATGGGGATGGACGTGGACGGTCCGCAGAACGACAAGGGGCTCTACGCGCTCGTCCCCGTTGCGCCGCGGATGTCGATTCGCAAGGACAACATCGTCGCGTGGAGTACCTTTCGCGGAAAGCTCGGCGGACGGCTGCGTGTAGGCTTCATGAGCCAAGTGTCCCCGGATGGCAGCTACGTGGTGACGACGATCAACGATCCGGGGACGGACGAGACCGAGTACGAGCGGCGCAAGAACCTGCGCGAGGTGGTACTCAACTACTTCGTCGCCAACTTCAAGGACTACCGTTTCCTCCAGGTTTTCTATCCGACCCGGGGCATCCTCGCCTGGTACAATCGTGCCGCGGGCGCCCTGCAGCCGCTGCCCGGCGCCGACAACCCGCTCTACGTGCACACGAATGCCGTCTGGAGCCCCGACGGCAAATACCTGGTCTTCGCCCGTGCCGAAGCCCGCGATCCGTATCCGGTGGGGGCGCCGGTGGCGGCGCGGGCGAATGACCCGGACGAAACCCAGATCCGCTACGACCTCTATCGCATCCCGTTCAACGGCGGACAAGGCGGCCGCCCCGAAGCGATCGCTGGCGCATCCGGCAACGGGATGAGCAACAGCTTTCCCAAAGTGTCGCCGGACGGCCGCTGGATCGTCTTCGTGCAGAGCCGTAACGGACTGCTGATGCGCCCGGACAGCCAACTTTATATCGTTCCGGCAGCCGGCGGCGCGGCGCGGCGCATGCGTTGCAACACCCCCCTGATGAACTCCTGGCACAGCTTTTCGCCCAACGGGCGCTGGCTGGTCTTCTCCTCGAAGAGCCGCTCGCCCTATACCCAGATGTTCCTGACCCATATCGATGCCGACGGCGACGACAGCCCCGCGATCCTGGTCGAGAACGCCACGGCCGCCAATCGCGCGGTCAACATTCCGGAGTTCGTGAATACCCCGCCGGACGGCATGCTGAAGATCGACGCGCCCGTAACGGATTACTACGGCCTGGTGGATAGCGCTTCCGACCTGATGAAACGAGGTCTGTACCGGGAGGGTGCGGCGGAGTGGAGAAAGGCTCTCGAACTCGGTCCCGGCGAGGCCCGCGCCCACAACAACCTGGGCGTGTGCCTCTTCAAAACCGGCGAGGTGGAGGAAGCGATCGCCCACTACCGAACGGCCCTGGAACTCAGCCCCGAGTATCCGGAAGCGCTCAACAACTTGGGCGATGCGCTGGTCCGCCGCAGGCAGTTCCACGAGGCCATTCCGTACCTGGAGAAAGCGATCGAACTGAACCCGAACTATGCCAGCGCTCACAGCAATCTCGGCTCGGCGCTCGCGCAGGTCAACCGACTCGCCGAGGGTATTTCCGAACTCGAGAAAGCGGTCGCGTACAAGCCCGATCTTGCCGATGCGCAGAACAATCTCGGCGTGGCGCTTGCGATCTCGGGCCGTTACGCGGACGCCATCCCTCCTCTGGAGGAGGCGGCCAAATTGACCGGCGGCGGCGATCCGGCGATTCTGGATCTGCTGGCCAGGATGTATGCCGCGACCGGAGGCTTCGAACGGGCCGCGGCAACGGCTCGGCGCGCTCTCGCCGCCGCATCCCGCAGCAACAACGCAAGGTCGATCGAGATGCTGAAGGCGCGCATCGCCGAATACGAATCCCGGATTCCGCCGCGGCGCTGACGGCTTCTCCGGGGCTGGCGGCGAACCGGCCCGCCCACGCCAGGAGCTATACTGAATCGGCAACGAGGAGGTCAGGCTCCGAAAATGATGAAGCTATCGATATGGCTGGCGCTTGCCGCCGCCGCGTTACCGGCGGCCGACCGCAAGCAGGAACTCGACGATCTGCTGAAGATCCTTCCTCCTTCCAACACGCGAATCACGGGCAGGATCAGCGCGAAGGACAAGTCCTGGGAAGACTGGGTGCGGCGCACGGGCGAGCTTCCTCCCGATTTTGACAGCATGCCCTCGATCCCGGGGCTCCCCGAGGCGCCCTTCGCTTCGGTCGAGGCATGGCAGCGCGAACGGCAGCGAATCCGGGCGCTGTTCGAGCAATGGGTTTACGGGAAAATGCCCCCGGCGCCCGATAACTTGCGGGCCGTAGTCACCGGGAGTCACGACGAAGGCGGCGTGACGGTGCGCGACGTGCGCCTGGAATTCGGCCCCGCGCACCGCGCGACTCTGCGCGTGCAGCTGATGATTCCTCCCGGCAAGGGACCGTTCCCCGTCTTTCTCACGAACCACCCGCGCACGCGCCCATGGGTCGCGACGGCGGTCCGGCGAGGGTACATCGGGGCGATCTACTTCGCGGCCGACCCGATTTACGGGAACGCCGACGATTCCGATGCGTACATCGACATCTATCCGGAATACGATTTTTCATGCCTGGCGCGATGGGCGTGGGCGGGCATGCGCGCGGTCGACTACCTGACGACACTGCCCGAGGTGGACAAAGGCAAGATCGCGATCAGCGGCCATTCCCGCAACGGCAAGCAGGCGCTGCTCGCGGCCGCTTTCGACGAGCGCATCGCGGCCGTCATCCCCTCCAGCGGGAACACCGGCGAAGGCAATCCCTGGAGGTACACGAGCGACATGTTCGAGAACGAGAGCCTCGAGCAGATCACCGGCTCGTTTCCGCACTGGTTCCACCCGCGGCTGCGGTTTTTCGCCGGCCGCGAGGACAAACTGCCAGTGGACGAGAACCTGCTGATGGCGCTGGTGGCTCCGCGCGGCCTGTTCATGTATTCGGCATTTTCGGAGTCGCAGGGTGGTCCGTTCGGTTTTGAGCAGGCATACCGGTCAGTGCTGAAGGTCTATGAGCATTGGGGCGCCGCGGACAAGCTTTGGCTGAATCTGCGCGATGGGGAGCACCCCACCACGGCGGGCGATATCGAGATCTTCATGGATTTTCTGGATTCCGTATTCGGCCGCAAGCATTTCCCCAAACGCGAGACGTGGATCAACGGGTACACCTTCGACGAATGGAAACGGGTTTCGGGCGAATCCATCGATCCCCTGCGGTATCCGCGCAGGACGCCCGGCGATTACAACCAGGGAAACTGGGAGGAAAAAAAGGCCGGCATCCGTCATGAGATTCTGTGGGCGTTGGGCGAAGAGCCGGCCGGTGTCCGGTTCCCGGCGCGCGAAAAGCTGAAACAATCCGTGTATACGAGCGACGGCTGGATGTCACTGCTGTTTCAGCGCCCGCTGAAGGCGCCCGGCATGTCATCGGCGCCGCTGGCATTTGGCGACGATCTCAAAGGCGACCTCTACTACCCCGATACCGTCGCGGCCGGACAGCGGCTGCCGCTGGTGTTGTGGCTGCATCCGTTCTCGTATTCGACCGGCTACTCACGGGATACCAGGTCCGCCTTCGCGTCTCTGACGAGGCGCGGCTTTGCGGTGCTGGCGTTCGACCAGATCGGCTTCGGCACCCGGATCCGCGATGCGCGCGCGTTTTACCAACGGTATCCCAAGTGGAGCCTGATGGGTAAGATGGTGACCGACACTAGGGCCGCGATCGACGCCGCGGCGGCGCTGGAGAACATCGACCCGCAGCGCATCTATATTGTGGGATACGCTCTGGGAGCAAAAGTCGGGCTGCTTACCGCGGCGCTCGACGAGCGTGTCCAAGGACTGGCTGCCGTGGACGGGTTCGATCCTTTGCGGTTGGACACACAGGAGAAGGGTACAGAAGGGATTCTGCAATACTCGCACCTGCACGGGCTGATCCCACGGTTCGGGTTCTTCGCGGGGTACGAAGAGCGGCTGCCGCTCGATTTCGACGAGGCCCTGGCCGCTGTGGCCCCGCGTTCCGTGCTGGTCGTGGCTCCAGCGCTGGATCGATATGCGCGCGCGGATGACGTCCGCAGCGAAATCGGCCAGGTCCGGCGGGTGTATGAGAGGATGGGCCGGCCGGACGGGTTGCGGCTGGAGACGCCGCTCGAATTCAGCCGGTTCCCGCGTACGCTGCAAGAGCAGGTGTTCGACTGGCTGGCTACGGTCCGGTAGGCGGGAGGCCGCATCTACACCCTCGGAACAGAAGGCTGCACAGAAGCGGTGGATGGCGGCTTCGCAGGAGATCAGTGACCTCGTTCTTCGCCGATTACGGCTCACCGTGATCGAGCAAGGGGGCGTCTTCCCGACCCGATGTCAACAATCCGATGATGACGAAAGGCCGCGGTCCGCTCGCGAACCCGTGCCTAGCCACACCCTCCTCGATACGGTAGAGATCTGGCGTTCGAGTCGCCGCGGGCACGCCATATTACCGCCGTCATGGCGTTTGCGGAATGTTCGATCTCACGCACTTTCGTCCCTTTCCCCTCAATACTTAACCTACAAAAATGAAAGGTAAGCGGCTTCCGCTTACCGTTAATCGGCGCAATTAACGCGCCGGCTTATCTCAGACTTCGTCTAACCCGAAACAAGGGAGTCCCGAAACATGAGTCCGGCGCGAGGTAAACACGCCCGTTGAGGAGCACGCCCGGAGTCGATTTTGCGCCGCCCTGTATCCGGGCTCGGGACGCACACAAATAACAATTGGAGGTTATCCAGTGAACGCACCATTTAGCACGTTTCGGGGAAAGGCTGCGGCCCTGGCTACGGTCGCAATATTCCTGCTCGGCGGAGTTTCCCGGCTGCGGGCGCAAGCCGCAGACGGCAACCTGGTGGGCACAATCACCGACCCGAGCGGCGCGGGAATTCCGGCCGCGACAGTCGAAATCACGGGCGTCAATACCGGAGTGACCCTCTCCACAACAACGAATTCCTCGGGTCAGTACCGCTTCAACAATCTGCTGGCGGGAACGTACAATCTGGAGGTCACGCACACGGGCTTCGCCACGGCCACGGTTCATAACCTGGCGGTCGCCCTGGCGGAGACTGCGACCGCCAACGTCGCCCTCACGTTGCGCCAGGTGTCGACCTCGGTCGAGGTACAGGAATCGGCGGCCTTGATCGACACCACAACATCGCAGGTGGGCCAGTCATTCAAGTCGCGGGAAGCGATCGATGTGCCAGCCTCATCGCTCCCGCTGGGAGTGCTGAACCTCTCCCTGCTCGGCGCAGGCGTGGCCTCGACCGGCGGGTTGGGGCTGGGGGACGGACCCGCGGTTGGCGGGCAGAGGCCGCGCAACAATAATTTCAGCGTGGAAGGCGTGGACAACAACCGCAAGGACGTTACCGGCCACAATATCGATATCCCGAACGAGGCTGTGGCCGAATTTTCGATGCTCGAAAATCAATATTCGGCCGAGTACGGCAACGGGACGGGCGGCCAGTTCAACACCGTGCTCCGCGGCGGCACCAACGAGATTCACGGCGCGGCCTATGAGTATTTGAATAACCGGAACTTCAATGCTCTGGACGAGTCGTTCAAGCGGCAGGGCATTCTCACGCATCCGCGCTACGACCAAAGCACCTTCGGAGGCTCCGTGGGAGGTCCGGTGATCAAGAACAAGCTGTTCTACTACGGCCTGTTTCAATACAATCCCTACGGCGCCGAGGGCACGGCATCGAGCGCCATCTATGCGCCGACCGCCGCCGGGTATTCCACGTTGTCCGGCCTGCCCGGCGTTTCGCAGACCAACCTGGGAATCCTGAAGCAATATCTGCCTGCGGCCGCCAGCGCTTCCACGACAACCACTGTCGGCGGTGTGGATATCCCGATCGGCATCGTGCCGATCACCAAGCCCAGCTATACCAACATCCGCACCTGGCTCGCCAGCGTCGACTACAACATCTCCGAGGCGGACCGGCTGCGCGGCCGCTACGTGGATGGGCGCACGTCCGGCTTCAGCACCAGCACGCTGCCCGCGCTGCCTGCGTTCTTCCTGGGCCGCACCACTACCCAGAAGCTCTTCGCGCTCTCCGAGTTTCACAGCTTCAGCCCCACCCTCCTTAACGAGTTCCGGTTCGGTTACAACCGCTACAACGACGACATCCCGGCGGGCAATTTCCAATTTCCGGGGCTGGATGTGTTCCCGAATATCACCATCGAGCAGGACCTCAATGTGCAGTTGGGTCCGTACGACGGCGCGCCGCAATCCGGGGTTATCAATACGTACCAGTTGATTGACAACTTAAGCTGGACGAAGGGACGCCACTCGTTCAAGTTCGGATGGGAAGGGCGCAAGTACATCGCGCCGCAGACCTTTACGCAGCGCGTCCGCGGCGACTACGGATACTCCAACCTGGCGCAATACGTGATGGACCTGCAACCCGACCTCATCGCGGAGCGCAACGTGGGCGGCGCGCCGTACGACGGCAACCAGATCAACACCTCGTTCTTCGCCATGGACGACTTCCATCTTCGCCCTAACCTGACGCTCAACCTTGGGGTGCGCTACGAGTACAAGGGGATTCCTAAGGGCGACAAGCTGCAGCAGTTGAATGCGATCTCGTCAGTCCCCGGCCTGTTGGAGTTCGGCGTGCCGCAGGCGCAGAAGTGGAACTTCGTGCCGCGCGTGGGCATCGCCTATTCGCCGGGGAACAGCGGGCGGACCTCGATCCGGGCCGGCTTCGGCATGGCGTACGACAAGTCTTTCGACAACCTGGGGCTGCTTTCAACGCCGCCGCAGGTCTCGAGCACGGTGCACCTCGATCCCAGCGCCAACACGCCCAACTTCCTCAAGAACGGCGGCATTCCGCCCAGCGCCGCGGGTGTCAACTGCACCAGCGCCCAGGATTGCCGGGACAACACGTCGGCCTACATCTACGATCAGAAGCTTCCGTATTCGATCCAGTGGAACGTCGGAGTGGAGCATGTCTTCCACCAGGACTACACTGCCGAGGTCCGCTACCTGGGGACACGCGGGGTGCACCTGTTCACGCAATCGATCATCAACGCGCAGTCAGTGGTCACGCCGGCAAGATATCTGCCGACCTATATGCAGAATCCCGGGGCAGGGGCGCTTTCGGGCCTGCAGTACACGCTCGGCGACCTGTTCGCCATCGACCCTATTTCGCCCGAATTCCAGCCGTACTTCGACAACAGTTTGATCTTCGCCTTCCCCAACCGGGGCAACTCCTCGTATCACGGCCTGGCGATGGAGCTGACCCGGCGTTTCACGCGCAACCTGTTGTTCAACGCGTCTTACACCTGGAGCCACAACATCGACGACAGCACCGCGGACCTCTACTCCACGCTGCTCTCTCCGCGGCGGCCGCAGGACTTCCAGAACATGCGGCCGGAGCGGTCGAGTTCGTTCATCGACCGGCGGCAACGCTTCACTTACACATGGGTGTATGACCTTCCGTGGTTTAGCCACAGCCCCTCGGCGCTGATGCGGAATCTGGCCGGCGGGTTCACGTTCAGCGGGACTTACACCTTCGAAACCCCGCAGTATGCGACGGTGCAGAGCGGGACGGATTCAAACCTCAACTCCGACTCGGCCGGCGACCGCGCCATCGTCAACGTCAACGGCGTTCCCAATACGGGCAGCGGCGTGACCGCCATCGACCGCAGCGGCAGTGCCGTCCCCTACGGCGACGAAAGCACGGTGGCGTACGTCGCCAACAACCCCAACGCGCAATATATTATGGCGGGCTACGGCGCGCTTGCCAACAGCGGCCGGCAGACCATCGCTACCCAACACATCAACAACTTCGACCTGCAGGTGAAGAAACAGTTTTCCTTCACCGAACGGTACAAGCTGCAACTGGCCGTACAGATGTTCAACGCTTTCAACCATCCGCAGTACGTGCCCGGGTACCTGAACAACGTGCAATTCCACGAAAGCCGGGACACGCGCAACAACCTGATCCCGGGCAACGCTCTGTTCAATCGTTCCGACCTGGTCTTCGACAGCCATGCGCGTGAACTGCAGTTGACCGCAAGGTTCCAATTCTGACCGAGGCCGCAGCCTCCTACCGGGGCCACACGGAAGCCGCCAGGTTGCCGTGAGGCCCCGTTAGCTCCGCATGGCGTACTCGTAGAGGCGGCTGTATCTGCGCCGGCGAATCGGGCTAACCGCGAGGTTTCCGCGAAATCATCTAGGCATTGGGAAGCACAAGCACTTTGCCGCGACAACCAGATTCCAGCGCCCGGTAGGCGTCAGCGACCTGGTCGAGTGGGAAGCGGCCGCCGATCTCGCTGATGACGGCACGGCGCTTCGATGCCAAGGCGAGCGCATCGGAAATCAGAGGAGCGAATTCGTGGACTCCTTTCACCCAATGCATACCGTTGTACTTGGTGACGAAGACAGACCCGGGGAATAGCCGGTGGAGGTTGATGGCAGGAACTGGCTCTGACAACTCACCGTAATTGATGAGGCAGCCCCGCGGCGCGAGCAATTGCAGACTGGTCTCGTAAGTCGAAGCGCCGATCGGGTCGAATACAGCATCCACACCGCGGCCGCCAGTGTATGTCCGAACGGCGTCCAGCGGATCCTCAGCCGTCCGATCGATGGCGTGACTGGCGCCGGCGGCGCGAACGGCCTCCACCCGTTTGCCACTGGCGATGCCAATGACCTCGACGCCTTGATCCGCCAGGATGGCCACCAGCATTCGGCCCACTGCGCCGGCGGCGCCCCACACCACTGCGGAGCGGTCCTTCAGCGGCCATACGCGGGCGAGGCCGCCGGCGGTTAGCCCCGCCACTGCCAAACTCGCGCCGTCCTCAAAACTGAGGGTGTCGGGAACAGGCACCAACAGGGAAGCCGGCGCTGTGACAGTGGTGGCGCACGATCCGAGCACCGCTCCCCAGCACACGCGGGCGCCCACGGAAATAGTCACCTCTGGCCCGGCCGCTACGACAACACCCGATCCCTCTCCGCCCACTGCGTACGGGAAAGGGAGGCGAACTGTGTAATTGCCTGAACGAATCAACGTTTCGGCGTGATTGAGGCCGGCAGCCTCGACCCTCACGAGAACCTCTCCTGCCCGCAGAGGAGCGACTTCCTCGATGCCGACCTCGAGAACCTCCGGCCCGCCGGCGCGGAGTGCGCGAACAACCCGCCGAGTAACAGGCTTCATTTCAACGAACCATATCACAGACGCCCGTGTAATGCGCGCGAGGCAGCAGGCTTACCGCACACTGATCGTAACGGTCTCCTGACTGGGTACGCCGCCGAACAACAGTACGACGGGCACATCGCCCTGGCCGCACGGGATCCCCGGTGGTGCGGGAGGAGGAGCCTGAGCGGGGATGCGCACGTTGACCTGAATCGCCCCGGCGATCAGCCCCGGCGCACTGCCCGAATACAGCACTTCGGCGGGGCAGGATCCAACGTAGGCCGATGCCGGCAACGTGCCAGGCGGGGTTCCCAGGACAGCCGTGCCGTCCTCCGGCACCGGATCCAGCGGACCCGCCCCGGTCGCGAAGAGAATCACGATGGAGCCGGGGTGAGCGGGATTAGACGGCGTGTTATACGAGTTGTCCTGGTTCAGCGCTGCAGCCTGGCCACTCCCCGAGGCGTCCAGGCTGAAAATGCCGGGAGTGGCTCCAGTGACCCGCACGGTCAGAGGTGGCGTTTTCACACCGGCGTACTCGATCTCGACCTGGGTCGAGGGCTTGCCCGTCAGTGCAAAAGGAGTGATGGCGTTGATCTGGTCGGAGCGCACGAACAGCAGCGGCGCAGGCGTGCCGTCGAACAGCACTCGGGTGTCAGCCAGAATTGTGGGCAGGTGACCGGTGGAGTCGAAGGCGGCGGACACGCCATCCGCCGGACCGATACCTGAGCCGAAGAAGCTGACGATTTCGCCCGGCGAGACCAGGTTTGGCGCAATGCTGGCGGAGTCCGCCTCGCAGCCGAGCGTCATCGGAGCTGGCGCAGTGGGGACCACCTGCGCGAGGAATGCGTCGCCGCTGAAGGCATACAGATTGGTGGAATCGAAGCTGCCGTTCGGGCCGGCAAATGCGGTTTGGGGCGCATTAGCTGTGGTGGGAAAGTCGGCCGCGCCGGTGGATCCCGCCACATAGATCCTGCCTTGCGGGCCAATCGCAATGGCCGCTCCCGAAGTTCCTCCCCCCGATTTGCCGCCGAGGTAACTGGAGTACTTCAAAATGGTTCCATCCGCCGAAAGGCGTGCCAGGAAGCCCGTGGGATTGCCGATTCCGCAGCGTTGAACGGCATCGGCGGTGGTTGGAAAGTCGAGGATCCGCCCGTTGCCGTACGGCGCCGTAGAGCCGGTAATGTAGGCATCGCCGGATGTGTCGAGCGCAATGGCCCGGCCGAAATCGGGCCCATTGCCGCCGATGACGCTGGAGAACACCAAGGTGCTGCCCGAAGGAGCCAGCCGGGTCACGAAGGCATCGCCGCCCTGGCCGATCGATTTCGCTCGCCACCGATAGGCTCCCGTGGTGATCGGGAAATTCGTCGAGTTGGTCGCGCCGGTGACATAGGCGGAGCCCGATCCATCGACCGCCAGGCCGTATGCATAGGTGGTGTTGTCGCCGCCCAGGTAAGTCGCATAGGACAAGCTCGTCCCGGTGGCGTTGAGTTTGGCGACAAAGCCCGCAAGCCGGCCCGTGAGCTGGGTCTGGAACGCCCCCTCTGTGACCGGGAAATCATCGGACGAGGTGATGCCTGAAACGTAGGCGCTTCCGGAGGAGTCCAGCCCGACGGCGAATCCGTAGCTCTCGCGCGATCCGCCCAGATAGGTCGAGTAAAGCAGACGGGAACCGTCCGGGCTGACGCGGGCTACAAAGCTGTCGCTGGTGGCGCTATGGCGGACCGGTTGCAGCACGCCTGCCGTCACCGGGAAGTCCGGCGAGGAGGTGGCGCCGGCGAGGAACGCCGCGCCGCTGCCGTCCACGGCAACGGCGTAGCCCTGGTCTTTGTCAGCACCTCCGAGATAACTCGAGTAGGCCAGGGTCCCGGCGGGATTCAGCTTGGCCACGAAGCCGTCGCCGGCCGGCGCCGAGAAGGGGGGCAGCGAACTGCCGCCCGTGCCTCCGAAGCGCGGCTGGAAGGCGCCGGAGGTCAACGGAAAATCCTTGGAGTTCGTACCGCCGGTGACATACGCGTTGCCTTGTGCATCGACGGCTACCGCCATAGCCGCGTCCTGGTCGGTGCCGCCCAGATAGGTGAGGTAGACCAGAGCCGTCCCTTGCGGATTGAACCTGGCCACGAACGCATCGCTTCCGCCCGCGAAGTTTCGTAGGGGAGCGACCCCGGGCGGCGCAAAGGCGGAGGAGGCAGTGATGCCAGCCACGTAGGCGGCGCCGGCGGTGTCGACCGCCAGAGCGAACGCGCCGTCGTTGCCTGCGCCGCCCAGGAAGGTTCCGTATGAAAATACCGGATCGATGACCAGTGGCTGAGTCCGATCCCATGCTCCGATTTCGAATTGGACCCGCCGCGCGCCGCGGCGCACATAGCGCCCGGCGATCTCGCGGCGGACCCCGCCCGACAACTGGTAGACGTTCGGCTTATGATGGCGCAGAGTTTCGCTCCCCAGCGAGAACACCAGGTCGCCCCCGCGATCCAATTCCATACGGTCCGCGCCTGAGAACTCAATCGTGATCGCGCTTGGATCGGCGCCGGGCGCGACGACGAAGTCGTACTCGACCTGCTCGGAGCCGCGGTACACCAAGTCGATCCCGGAGTACACGCGTTGGAACTCGACCGCGGCGTAAGCCGAGAGATTTGTACGCCAACGCTTCGGGTTGCTGCCAATCAGGTAATGAATTTTGCCTGGGAGGGGCTCGATTCCCGCTCCCGCCGGCTTGGCCGCGCCGGCCAGTCTCATCCTCAGGCTGCCGGTGGGGGTGCGCAGGAGCGTCTCTCCGCCCGGCATTAAGAACAGCGTGGAGCGGACAGAGCGCGACAAGAACCGCACCGAGGGGTCAGCCTGCCCCAGGTTGGGTTCGAACAAGACAGGCGGCTGCAAGCGGTTGGTTTGCGATGCCACGGCGGAATCGGGGGAGCCGGACGGCAGCGCCTGCCCGGGGCACGCTGCTCCCATCAAGAGGCCGAGCAGGATGATGGCGTGGTGCCCGGCAAAGAAGAAATTCCCTTCCGGTTGATGCAACTGGTTCAATGCGGGCTGCGAACTCTCCAAGTTTCCTCCTCCTATTGAGAGCGCGAAGTCATTCCCCACGCCCGATTGGTCCACTTTGCCCGAGTGGCCGTTCTACAAGCGTTCCGTGGAGGCGGATGCGGCCGTTCCGCCCGGTCGACGTAACAGTATACGCTGAAAAGCGAGTGAACCCGACCGCCACGTAGCTTTCGGCCTTTCCCTCGCAAAGCAGCGGTTCTCCCTGCGTCCTCAAGTCCAATGGTCGGGCGAGGAACAAGACACGGAGCAATCGTGACCCTCAGAACGGCGCCTGCTCGTCTCCCCAGCAGGTGCGCGGCAGAAGCCGCCGACAAGCGCGCCGAGTGCCGGGCCACCGCCGATTGTCCACTGGGACCGCAAACGCAAGGCTGCACCGAGAAGAATCCTGCGGCTTCCCGATCTGGACCTCGCAAAGCGTGGTCAGCCACCTTAGGTGGGATTTCGAGGTAAACGAGGTAAAACGCGTGAACTGGGAGGGGCTAAAGTTATTGAAAACATGGAGCGGGAGACCGGATTCGAACCGGCGACGTCCAGCTTGGGAACATGAGCGTCGATTGTAAATAAATGACTTAGGCGTTTATGGCGCTGTTTTCTGGTGATATATGTCGATAGTTTTCAATGACTCATTCTCAGGCTCCTGGTTATTGAGGTAAACGGGGTAACAGCGAACGATCCGAAAATCGAGTGCTGAATGCTTCGATGCTCGACTTCTGCCTCCGTCTGAACGACTCCTTCGTGGAGAATTCTGGGTTTCGAGAACATGGAAACTCACTCGAAATCTGCTGACGCCGGGGCTCTCAAACTCCCCCGGTGCTCTCTCGTTCCGAATCTACCAGACGCTTCATAGCCCACCGAATCCCGCCTGCGCCCATCGCGCTGGCTCGTCTCTTTCCGGCGTCCGGCGATCAAGAATTCCTGGGGCACCAGCTTGGCGGAGTGCCGCGTTCCGTCGGAGTGCGGCTGTTGATAGCAATCTCTGGAGCCAGGAGCCAGACACCGCAGACCCGATACCGGTGCGACGACATCGATTCACTTCTCCACAATTCCTCAGGCGGAGTTGGCGGAGTCAGCAATACTCGGAATTCTTGAAGACCCGATCACGCTGGTGCCCCCTCATACCTTTATGCGCAGGCGCCCGCCCCAGGGAGGTAAACGATCTCGGAATTTCACTCGCCTCGCTGCGGCCAGACGGAGAAGCTATGGGAGGCAGTCCGTCGGGGCTGTTCCGCATTGGGTGGAGAAGCAACTGGCGCAGAACGAGCCCGGAGTTGTTCGAGACGATGAGCCACGAACCTGGCGATAGGGTAAACAGTTCTCGGAGTTAAGCGCAACGCGCTCGGTCCGCGGCACCTCTGGCGACTCGGAGTACGCAGACCGTGATTTGGCGTGCTCTCGTGCCGCCGCGGCCAGAGGCATTCGAAGACGGCGGTCGGGTGATACGACCGGACGTACGTGATCACATCCTGGCAGTAGGCCCAGATCCGGTCCCGCAGGAAATCCGCCGTCTCGTAAGAGTGCGCAAGATCGCCCTTCGGATCTTCAGTGGGCGTGCCGAACGGCCAAATCTGGTGACCCTTCACCACCGCGAAGTCGCTGACCGTCTGTGCATCATAGTAGGGCATCCCGCCGTTCGGGTCCGTTGCGGTGTTGTCGAAATACCACCACTGCGTCTCACCGAACTGGAGCACCACCGGCAGACCCGCCGCCTCGATCTTATCGGCGCACTCCTTGTCCATTTGCTTCAGGTAGTTCCGGACACGTGTGCCGAAGTGCATCCGGTGAGAAGGAACGCCGAGATCGACATCCGCGCCTGACGCGACGACGTCGGCCGTGTACGAGAGATACTTCCCGCGTATCGCGGCGGGTGGCAGATAACACTCCATCGAGAAAGCGAACGACGCCTTAATGCCTGCTGCCTGAAACCGGCGAGGTCCTGATCCACCGCGCGCGCACCTTCGGTCATCACGGGCGAAATGCCGTCTGTCATCTCCCAGACGCCTTCCGATCCGGCAGTCGCCATGTGGTTCGAGAGCGTAAGCCTCACGGAGTTCGGTGCGCTCACCGCCAGGCGGGTGAACGTCCATGACGGGGCCGTCGATTGGATCCGGAGCGTGGTGCTTGTGCCGAAGTTGTCATCGGCCCACACGCCCGAGAACATCCCGTTGATCGACGCGCGCATGTGGGAGGCGATCTGTTGGAGCGACTCGCCGTAACCGATGGCGTGTGCCACCGTGGTGCCGCCAATCGAGAATGAGACCACGTCGCCAGGAGACGGAGTGCCGGAGAATGCGATCGTGGCGTACGGGTAGATCGCGCCCACGCGCCTCCGCTTGTTGTTCCAGAAGACGCCCATGTACACATCGGCGTGGCCCTTGAAGCCGAGCTTCTGGAGTTGCCAGAGGTTCCAGGCCGGGGGCTTCTTAAGCCCCTGGCTGCGCAGAATCTCCGGATGCACCCGAACCACCAGCACTTCCTCGTAATAGGAACGATTGAATATACCGATGTGACCGCGATCGGGAAGGCGGCATGTGGTGCGCCAGAGAAAATCATGTTCCAAGTCTTCGGCGCTAGGCTGTTTGAAGCTGAAAACCTGGCAGCCCTGCGGATTGTTGCCGGACATGACGTGCCGAATGGCGCCGTCCTTGCCGGCGGCGTCCATCGCCTGAAAAATCCATCTTCTAACCTTTCCGAATCTCGCGCTCCGCCTCAAGCCAGTCTTGCTCTGCCTGGCCCTCGCGGCGGCCTCGATGCTCATAGAGTTCATAGGCCAGTGCGGCAACCTGCGGTGTAAGATCGAGCGGCTTTCTGGCCAACAATGGGGCTACAGTGGGGTCAAAAACCCGATAGGCTAACAGTTTCACGCGGTCATTCAGCAGAAACCACACTAGAGCGTAGCCCCACACGAAAGCTGCCCAGCCCCAGCCCAGGGGAGTCATGTACAGGCCATAAACCGCAATCAGAGTCGCTATCGCTTGGGTGCCGACCACTGCTGCCCATAAAATCCGCGCCGGACGTATCGACCAGAACGGGCCGCGCGTGCGCGTCAGGAAAATGGTCAGATGGCCGGCCACGGAGAGCTTCAAATACATCAGCGTCTGGATGTGCGCGCGATCGAAATGAAAGACGCGCTCACCGAGATAGAACAATCCGAAGGCAGATACGACCCCGATTACGCCAAGCACGGTCGAAATTCCCAGCACCAGCCGCATGTTCCAGGCCTCAGGCTTGTCCTTGTAATGAACGTTGTCGTAGGCGATGGACAGAATGGCTCCGTCGTTGAGCAAAGCCAGTATGACGATCATTACGGCGGTCAATGGATAGAAGTTGAACACCAGAATCGCCAGCGTCATGAACAACAGCACGCGCAGCGTCTCGGCGATGCGGTAGATCGCGTAGCTGTTCATCCGCTGGAAAGTCTTTCGGCTCTCCTTGATCGCGTCGATAATCACGGACAGTCCGGGCGTCATCAGCACGATGGACGCCGCTGCGCGTGCCGCGTCCGTCGCGCCGGAGACGGCGATGCCGCAGTCGGCTTTTTTCAACGCAGGTGCGTCGTTCACCCCGTCGCCGGTCATACCGACGATGTGGCCGTGCTGCTGCAGGACATCCACGATATGGAACTTATGTTCGGGGAACACCTGTGCGAAGCCGTCGGCCCTTTCGATGGACTCCGCCGCTTGAGCAGTCTCGTGATGCTTGACGTCGCCCAGACCGCGGGCGTCGAGAATTGCGGAACCCATCCCTAATTTCTTGGCTGTTTCCTGGGCGATGGCCAGTTGATCTCCGGTAACCATCTTGACCTTCACGCCCATGTGGCCCGCGGTCGCGATGGTTCGCTCGGCATCTTCCCGTGGCGGGTCGAACAGGGGCAACACACCAAGAAACTGCCATTGGCCTTCTCCCTCCGCTCGCGCCACGCCCAATGAACGAAAGCCTCGCGCCGCGAATTCATTGACCGCCTTCTCGACCGCGGGCCTCACCTGCCTGGCATTCGCCGACAAATCCAAAATCACCTGCGGCGCGCCCTTCGTCACCTTGAACGTGGTTCCGTCAGCGGCTTTGACAGCGGATTCGGTGCGCTTATGCACCGGGTCGAACGGCTGGAAATGGAGCACCTGATAGCCATTCAACTCCTGATCGGTTCTCATGCCACCTAAAACGGCCAGATCAATGGTGTCGTCATTGTCAGCACGCGACGCCAGCGCGGCGTTCAAGATGACTTGATCGGCAGGGATATTGTTCACACCGAACGGATCGCCCAGCGTCAGCTTGTTCTGGGTCAGGGTGCCGGTCTTGTCAGCGCATAGCACGTCCACGCCAGCTAGTTCTTCGATGGCGGCCAACCGGGTTACAATCGCTTCTTTCTTCGCTAGGAGACGCGCGCCGACCGCCATCGTCACGGACAACACCGTCGGCATCGCCACGGGAATTGCGGCTACCGTCAGCACCAGGGCGAACTGCAGTGTAGTGAAGATCGGGTCTCCGCGGAAAAGCGCGACAACAATAATCACTGCCACCAGAGCCACCGCGAGGAGAATCAGGTAATCGCCAATCTTCAGCACGGCGCGCTGGAAATGGCTGACGGTGTGCGCCTCCTGCACCAGTTGCGCCGTCGTGCCGAAGTAAGTGTTCGCGCCGGTGGCATAGACAAGTGCGCCGATTTCGCCTTGGCGGATGATCGACCCGGAAAATACAGCCTCGCCCGCCTTGCGCTCGGCGGGCAGAGATTCGCCGGTCAACGCGGACTGGTCGACCTCCACCGGGTCGCCGTCCAGCAAGCGCGCATCCGCCGGAACGATGTCGCCCAAGCGCAGGCGAATGATGTCGCCCGGCACCACTTCACGCGCCGCCGGGGTGATCCACTCTCCATCACGTCTCACTCGGGCCTTGATCGCCAGCTTGGCCTTCAGGGCAGCGATGGCATTGCCCGCCTGGCTTTCCTCCCAGAATCCGACGACAGCGTTGGAAATCAAGAGAAGCAGGATGATGAAAAAATCCGGCCAGTGCCGAACCGCGCCTGACAAAATCACCGCCACTTCGATCATCCACGGGATGGGACCCCAAAAATAGGTAAGGAACTTCAGGAACGGGTTGGTTTTCTTCTCCTCAAGCTCGTTCGGTCCATATTGGGTCAGCCGCTTCTGCGCCTCGGCTTGACTGAGGCCGTCCGGCGACGCCCCCAACTTCGCCTGCAGCTCCAGCATGGGAA
>CAVZVI010000006.1:0-30695 GCA_963778675.1 Bryobacterales bacterium | reverse complement strand
TCGACCCCCACCTCCAGCACCACGTTATGGCGGCGTGAAGGGTCACCACATTCCGCCGACGATTCGCTACGCGTCGGACGTCAATGCCGCGTCGAAGGGGCCGCGGGTCAAGGCCGTAATCTCTGGCATGACTTCGAACTGCTTCATCGAAATGTTTCGTATGGACGTGAGCCCTCTTAGCTGTGCCACCAATGGACCGTTTCGGTATGCATCCAGGGACGCCTGGCTATCGAATAGATAGATGCCGCCAGCCTCCTGAGTAGCCGGGTTTAGAAGCCAGATCTTCCACCTTCGTCGAGGCACATCGAGGAAGGCATGCGCGACAGAACCAGCCATCTTCTGATATTCCTCGACAGGCATATTGAGATTGAAATTGATTTGCAGAATCATGTGAAACGTCTCCTCGTAGGTGCCGGCGGCATGACCTGCATGCATGCCGGCGCATGGTGCTCTGAACTTCGGCCCTCAAAAATCCAAGCTTGATGGTGTTTGCGCGAGCCCGGCGGAATCAGGCCGAACCCTGAGTCGGTGACGTAGACCGGCTGGAAGCCAAGCCTGGCCAGCCTCCAAGGCCGACGCAGAAGTGCGCCTCCCTGTGACAGTGAGCGAGGGCGTGCGAAGCGGCGTAGATTCCCAGAAGTACGCGCGGCCAACCGATAGAAGTTCGGCCTCCAACCGGTCCTCGGCGTAGGGCTCGACGATCATCCAGGCTTCGTCCGGCTTCAGGCTGGATCGGACATGCGCGGCGGCGCCTGCCGGGTCTCCCAAGTCGTGGAGAGCATCGGAGTTGGTAACCAGATCGTAGCCCGTCCCCGGAAAGTCCTTGGCTTCGGCGACGGCGAACTGGACCCTTTCTGACAGACCCTCGGCCGCGGCCCTCTCCTGTGCCGCTTCAATGGAAGCGGCGTGGGAATCGAAGCCGAAAAACCGCGAGTTCGGGAATGCCTGCGCCATCAGGAGAGTGGATGCCCCATGGCCACAGCCAATATCTGCCACCGAGGCACCCCTTGTCAGCGATTCCTGAGCTCCGGCGATCGACGGTATCCAGTTCGAGACCAGATTGGCAACATAGCCGGAGCGAAAGAAGCGCTCGGTACCATGAAAGACCTGGTGGTCGTGCCGGTGCCAAGGTAGCCCCTCGCCGGTTCGAAACGCCTGTTCCAGCGCCGGGCGGATGGCCCCCGCTCCCGTCGCCACCTGAAAGGCGCCCACGATGAACGCGGGTCCGCCTTCCTCGGCGAAGAGCATCGACTGCTCCGGCGACAGCGAGTATGTTCCATTTTCCTGGTGATAGTCGACAAAGCCCGCCGCTGCGTGTGCGTTGAGCCACTCCCGGACGTATCGTTCGGCCGTGGCCGTTCGTTCTGCGAGCGCGGCGGGAGTGGTCGGTTGGCCATCCCGCATCGCGCGGTACAGTCCGAGGCTGTCCCCGATCAGGATCAGCGGGGCTTGAAACACGGCGCCGAAGTCCGACACAACCTTGCCCAGCAGCGCGTGCAGTTTTTGTTCGTTGATATTCATGACCGTATCCTCTTTCTTTCTCTTCTGAGCGGAATCAGCAGTTGTCTGGTGCCTTGCGGACAGGCTGCAATAACTGCTCTACACTGTCAGTATTGGCGCGGCTTGCTCCGGCGAGCATGAGGCGGGGATGAGATCGGGATGAGAAATCAGGGTCATTGATAACTCTCTGTATTTCAATGGATTGCGATGCTGTATGAGTACCATCAAGGACAGTCTTGAGCGCTCTCACGCTGACCGTTTCAGCGGGCGGGAGCGCGAGTTGGCGCGGCTTGCCACGCTGTTCGATCCCACAGGACCGCTCATCGTGCTCCTGCATGGCGTTGGCGGCATCGGGAAGACAAGTCTGGTGCGCGTATTTGAGCGGGAATCGGCTGCTCGGGGCCGGCAGGTGCGCCTGCTCGATTGCCGCGGCGTCGAGCCGGTTCCGCTCGGCCTTTTGGGTGCCATCGGAACCTCGCTCGGCTTGGAATTGAGAAATGTCTCCGAGGTGGCGGCCGCGGTCGGTGCCTTAGCCGAGCCGATGGTTTTCGCCTTGGACAACTATGAAGCCCTGCGCCTTCTGGATGGTTGGTTGCGCACAGAGTTCCTTCCAGCCCTGCCCACATCGGCGAGGTTCATTATCATGGGGCGTTCGCTCGCTACCGCCCCTTGGATAGCAGCTCCCGGTGGGCGGACCATGTGCTGAGTTTGCGGCTGGGTCCTCTTCCGGAGGCAGATGTCGCGGCCTTCCTGGCCAGCCGCGGGTTCACCGAAGCGGTCCAGGACCGGATTGCCCGCTTCTCCAGAGGAAATCCTCTCGCTCTCCAGTTGTGTACGGCCAGTCTTGCGGACAACCCCGACGCTCTCACCGGCGACCTGGAACTCAATCAGGTTATCGATTACCTGGCGCTCTCGTGCGTAAACGAAATCGCCGACCCCGTGTTGAGGGAGGCGATCGAAGCCGCATCTCTCGTTCGCCGCGTCACTAGACCCGTTCTCGAAGCGATGCTGCCGGACCATTCCGCCGAAGACATTTTGGCGAATCTGCGCCGGCTTTCATTCGTCGAGTCGGCGGCCGACGGGCTTGTATTCCACGATGCCTTTCGCCTGGCTATTGAGTCCCGCGTGGCGGCCACGGACCCGGTCCGAACCCGGAAACTGAAACGGGCGGCCTGGCAATCGATGCGAGATCAGTTGGTAGTTGCGGGAGCGCGAGATACCTGGCGGCACACCGCCGACTTGTTGTTCCTGTTGGAGCGCCCCGTCCTACGCGAGGCGTTCTTTCCTTCCGGGGCTACGCTGCCCGTCGAAAGGGCCAGACCTGCCGATCGCGACCCGATTTTGGACATAGCACGAATCCATGATGGCGACAGTGGCGCTGCCATCCTGTCCGAGTGGTGGAAACAAGCTGCGCACACGTTCTCCGTGGCTCGTGGAAGCGCTGGAGAGGTGGTCGGATTTTACGTCATGACGCGGCCGCAGGATATCCCTCGATCTCTGGCCGAGTGCGATCCGCTGCTGGCGGTTTGGCTTAGTTACGTGCACGCTCGCGGGAGCGATCCGCGACGGCCCTACCTTTTGATTCGCTGTCTGCTGTCGCGCACCCTGGGGGAACGCCAAAGTCCGGAGTGGGCGGCTTGCGTTTTGGATGCCAAGCGAGCGTATCTGGAGAATCCGCGAGCAGTGGGGGTGTTTACGGCGATCCGGGAACCTGCGTCGGTTCCACAAGCTGTGAGGGACCTCGGGTTTGAACTCGAACCAGGCCTGACTGTCTCGATAGGTCAGTCGCTCCTTCACACCGCCGTGCTTTCGTTTGGGCCAGAGGGTCCAATGCATTGGATGTTGGAGTTCGTCGGCAGCGACCTGTCGCGGGAGCCGGTTGGTTCTTCGAAACCTCAGGTCGAGCTTGATGTCTCCCGCCGGCAGTTGGCAACCCGCGACGGCGGCCGGTTCAATCTCACAAAACTGGAGTTCGAGTTGATGTCTTACTTGTCACAGCGTCCCGGCAGCGTGGTGACACGCGACGAACTGCTGCGTGAGGTTTGGAAGCAGCCTTTCGGCGGAAGCAATGTTGTCGATGTGGTCGTTCGAGGTCTTCGCAGAAAACTGGGCGGCAACGCCTGGGTAATCGGCACAGTGAAAGGCCACGGTTATCAGTACAGGGGTACCGAATCGTGAGAGCCTTCCGCAAGAGCCCCAACCCGAGGCGATCCACGACCACCCACGCGTCGCCGGGCCGACGATGATCCCTCCCGGATCGTCAGGTCGCATGAACGGATTGTGCAGATTCGGATCTTCGGGTGTAAACCTGCGGGGCTGACTATTGCTTGTCCGGCGTCTTCTTCCCGCCGTCGTCCGCGCTCCCTGTCGCGGATCCGAACGCCACGCTGGATTCTCCCGTGTATTCGCGGCATTGCTCCAGGTTCACCATGTTGACGCTGTAATTGCCGCCGTCGTAGGATACGGTCAACTCCGAGTGCTCCGGCAGCAGAAATTCGGACGTCGAGGTGTGGACAATCTGGTACCGCATGGTTTCCGAAACCGAATAAATGCCGATCTGCGACGGAATGTGCTCCGCCTTGATCTCCAGCCGCACCAGGTCGAGCGTTTCGGCATCCGCCCAGAACGACCCTTTGTAGCCGACGATTCCTTCCGCGGCATCGTGCTTCAAAAGGAAGTTACTTTTCTCCTGGGGCATTCGAAAATCGAAGCGATACGTCTTGTGGCCTTCCTTCTTCGCCATCCCGGCGTATCGGAACTCCGCGTGGTCCGTGCGGAAAAGGCTCACGATGTGCGAACCATATTCGCCGTCGCTGATGGTGCCGTCGTTGACCAGCCGGCTTGCGTGGCCCTCCTGGAACTCCCCTCCCGGCCGCGCGAACAGTTCCCGGTTCCCGACAAAGGCCACCTCGAGTTGCACCCGATCCATGCGCTGGAGCCCGGTAGACGGACGCCGGATGAACCGGTCGATCACTTCGCTGCAGGTGTAGTTCGGCAACTGCGCAAGACGCGCCGCTACTTTGCTGCGGATGCGCTGCAACAGTTCCACGGAATCGACCGGCGGATCGCCGGCGAACATCGAAACAACGCCGCCCAGAAACACAACCGCAACGGCCGCCCTGGCGGCGCCGCGGAACATCGGAGGTAACATTGCACGCCCCCTCTACCGCGGCCGGGGCCATGAAAACATAACCTCCGGCCACTGTTATTGGGGGATTCCGCGTGCAAGACTGCGGTTCAGAAGATGGGGTTTTGCACGGTCCCTTACAGCGCGGCCAGGACTTCCTTATAGAGGTACTTAGCCCCTTCCACACCGTCCCACGGGCCGTCTTCGTACTCCAGTGCGAACGTGCCTTGGAACCCCGCATCGTTCATGATCTTCACCGAACGCCGCACGTCGTTATCCTTCCAGCGGTTCCAATACTTGGCGTGCACGTTGGTGTGCGCGTACGGGGCGAGGGCCTTCAGGCCGTGATACATCAGGTATTCGTGTTCCCAGTTGCAGAAGTCGGGCGAAGCCTCGCAGAACGGGCTGTTCACTTCGTCCACGATGATCCGGATGTTGATCGGATTCGCGGTCAGGCCCCAGTGGTTCTCGAGCGTCACCTTCACCCCCACCTTACTGCCATGATCCGCCATCGCCTTGAACGATTCGATGCACCGGGTCAGGTACCCGGCGAGCTCGTCGTTCTTCGGATAGTCTCCATTGGCCACCACCGGCCCGGGGGGAATCCGCGGACCACCGCTGTTCACACGCATCGATTTGGCACCCAGGATTTTCGCGCCGTCCAGCCATTTCCTGGCAACCTCGACGCCGGCCTTGCGCTTCTCCTCGTCCGGAACGCAGATGTCGCGCGGAGCATTGTTGGAGATGTGCTGGCAGCGCGTGCCGGTGGCTGCCATCTTATTCGCAAGTTGGCCGAGCCATCGTTTTCCGGACGCACTCGACGGGTCGAACTCCCGGGTGACGCGCGTGGCGGTGCCCACCAGAAGCGGAACCTCTACGTACATGCTGTCGTCGGTGACGTCGCCGAAGAGGCCGGAGAAAAGATCCATGTGGGTCACGCCCGGAAACGTGTCCTTGGTGAACTGGGGAAAGTCCATCATGGTCAGCTCCCCGTACTTCTTCTTCATCTCCTCGGCACGCGGATTGCGGCCGAAGCCCATGCGGCTTTTGAAGATGTAGCGGATGGGCCAGGTGTTGGAGGCGATCCGCGCCAGTTTTTCCTTTTCCGTGAGCGGACTCGCGGCGGCCGGAGCCGCGGAAGCCGCAAGCAGGCCGGCGGCGCCAAAACCGGCGCCGGTGGCCTTGAAGAAGTCTCGCCGGTCGATGTGCGATTGCCCCTGTTTTTCGTCCATGTTCGTGAGTCCTCCTGACAATCGTTCCAGCATACCAAGCCGTCGAGTGTGATATGTTGACGCAACAGAGCCGCGCCCGTAAGGGAGCGGGTGTGAGGGATTATTTCTATGAGAGCAACACGCGTGTGCCGGCCGGCCGTCGTGCTCGCGGGAATCGCAGCGGCCTTTGCGCAAAGTCAGGGGCAGGCGCCCAATCCGGATATCCACTATCAACTGGGACCGGACTCGCTGCCGCAGGAAGGAGTGCCCAAGGGTGAGATCCGCGGCCCGTTCACCCTTCCCAGCAATGCCTACCCCGGCACTCAGCACACCTACTGGGTATATGTTCCGGCGCAGTATGATCCGGCGGTCCCGGCCAGCCTCATGATCTTTAACGACGGGCAGGCGTTCATGCACCCTGAAGGCGACGCGCGCGCGCAGAACGTGATGGACAACCTGATCTACCGGCGCGAGATTCCCGTAATGATCGGAGTCTTCATCAATCCCGGCCGCCGTCCCGACCAGCCCGAGCCCAACCTCCACGAGTGGGGCGACCGCACCACCAACCGCCCCACGGAGTACAACACACTCGACGACCGCTACGCGCGCGTCGTCGTCGATGAACTCCTCCCCGTGCTGTACAAGGAGTACAACATCTCGAAGGACCCGGACCGGCACGGCATCGGCGGGGCCAGTTCCGGCGCCATCGCCGCATTCACCGTGGCGTGGCAACGGCCTGCGCAGTTCCACAAGGTCCTCAGTATCGTGGGTAGCTTTGTCGATCTGCGCGGCGGCAATGCGTATCCCGATATCGTCCTCAAGAGTGAGAGAAAGCCCATCCGGATCTTCCTCCAGGACGGCCGCAACGACAATCGCGGAATGGGGCGCGGTGGCACGTACAACCAGGCTCGCGACTGGTTCTATCAAAATGTCCGCCTGATGCACGCTCTCACCGAAAAGGGCTACGACGTCAATTACACCTGGGGTATGAACAAGCACGGACAGAAGATGGGCGGCGCCATTCTCCCCGGCATGATGCGCTGGCTATGGCGCGACCACGCCGTCTCGACCGACCCCAACGACACGGCGGAGCGCTCTTTCTTTGAACCCGTGAAAAAGAGCACAGATTCCAAACCCCCGGAAGACCCCGGCGCCAAGAAGTGACCACTTGACGTGAGGGCCGGCCGGGCGTCCAATGAAATCGAGCGGGCATCCGCGGAAGGAGGTTTTCATGAACGCTTTGAGCCATGAGCCTCTCAACCTGACGAGCGAGGAGATTGAGATTCTCTCGGAAATGATGGAGTCGGAGCGCGCCACGCTGCTGGTTGGGATCCGCCACACCGATCATCGGGCTTACCGCGACGAATTGCGCCGGCGGCTGGCGGTGGTCGAAACCCTGATCGAGCGCTTACGCCAGGTCTGACATCTGATTCGCCCGGGAGGTCAGCCCGGTCCCCGGCCTCAGGAGGGCTGCAGGCACTCGGCGATCTCTTTTTCCTCGATCGCGCCAGGCTTGATCAGGCGCCAGTAGGGTTCGGTAATATCCACCGTCGTGGCCCCCTGCCCCGCGCAAACTCCGCCGTCCAGCACCAGGTCTACCCGCCCGTCCATCATCCCGAAAACTTCAATTCCGCTGCGGCACGTCGGATGGCTCGAAATATTGGCGCTCGTGGAAATCAGGGGCTGGTTCAGGACCGTCGTGAGCTGATTCGCGATCTTGGACTTCGACTGCCGCAACGCCAGCCGGCCGGTATTGCCCGTCACCTTCAGCGGAACCTTGGCCGAAGCCGGGACAATGATCGTCAGCGGTCCCGGCCAGAAACGCCGCGCCAGAACGAAAAACCGGTTGTTCAGCTCCCCGGCGTATTCTTCCGCCATCATCGCATCGCGCACCAGCAGGGGGAGCGAGCGGTGCGACTCACGCCCTTTCGCCTTGAAGACCTGCGACACCGCGCGCAGGTTGAAGGGGTCGGCCACCAGCGTATAGAGCGCGTCGCTGGGGATGGCCACTACTCTGCCGCGGCGCACGGCGGCGGCGGCTCGCTCCAGGACTTCCGGCTGGGGCTGTTCCGGATTGATCTCGATCAGGTCGGTTGCCATTTTGATGCGATCTCAGCGGGGGCCCAAAGCTTCAGCGACGTCGAGCGCCATCTGGTAGCGCCCGAAAGGCGCGCTCAACTGCACACCCTGCACCATGCCGTGCACACGCGTGACCATCTCACGCGCGATGGCGACTCCTTCTTCGCGCGCGCGCTCGGCATTATCCACGCGGCGCATCCGCTCCATGAATTCCTCCGGCACCGGCACACGTAATTCGTTCACCATGAACTCCGCGTTGCGATAACTCGTCAGCGGCCAGATCCCGCAGATCACCGGGATTTTCACGTGCGCGATGCGCTCCAAAAACTTTTCGAGCAGGTCGAGATCGAAGACCGGCTGCGTCACTACATACTCGGCGCCCGCCTCGACCTTCCACTCGAACCGGCGGATCTCTTCCTCCATGTTCAGCGCGCCGGGGTTGGCCCCCACGCCGATCAGCAGCGCGGTTTGCGAGCCCATCGGGTTCCCGCCGATATCCAGGCCGTGATTCAGATTACGGACGATATTGACCAACCCGATGGCGTCCACGTCGAACACCGCGGTGGCGTCCGGATACGCGCCCATGCGCGGCGGGTCGCCGGTGATGCAGATCAGGTTGCGGATGCCGGCGGTATGCGCCCCGAGCAGTTCCGACTGAATCCCGAGGATGTTGCGGTCCCGGCAGCAGAAGTGAAGCACCGCTTCGATGCCGGCGTGCTGCTGGATCAACTGGCAGGTCACCTGGGCGCTCATACGCGCGCTGGCCCGCGGTCCGTCCGGCACATTGATGCAATCAATGCCCGCTTCGGCGCATCGCTGCGCGCCCTCGATCTCCCGCGAGGCGTCCACGCCGCGCGGCGGCAGAATCTCCACGAACGATGCGAATTTCCCAGCCGCCAGCTTCGCGCCGAGCTTCGATTTCTGGGCCGACGGAACCGGCATGAGCGCATGCGCCTTCACCTGCGGCTCTTCCACCGTCACGGCCAACTTCTTTTGCAGCGGCTGCAGAGACCGGGTCTCGGAGCGGATCAGCTTGATGTGATCGGGCGTCGTGCCGCAGCAGCCGCCGATCACCTTCACCCCGGCCCACAGAAGTCTCCGTGCGTACTGCGCCATGTACTCCGGCGAGCACAAATAGATGTTGCGTCCCTCGATCCGCATGGGCAGCCCGGCGTTGGGCATCGCGCTCATCGGTTTCGACGAATACTGCATCATGCGCTCGATCGTTTCCAGGGTCGCCTTGGGGCCGACCGAGCAGTTCAGGCCGATCACGTCCACCGGCCAGCGATCCATTTCGCGGGTGAACGTCTCAGTGTCCGTGCCGCCCGGCAAATGGCCGAAATCGTCGATCGTGACCTGCGAAACGATAGGGACATCGTTGCCGGCCGCCTCGCGGCATGCCATGACCGCCTCGCGCAGTTCGTCCAGGTTGCCGAACGTCTCCAGGATCAGCAGGTCCACTCCGGCTTCGAGTAGGGCATCCACCTGTTCCCGAAAGGCCGCCCGCGCCTCCGCGAACGAGGTCGGACCGAGCGGTTCGATGCGGACGCCCAGCGGCCCGACCGCTCCCGCGACGAACGGTCCGCCGTTGGCGGCTTCACGCGCCAGGCGCACCGCCGCCCGATTCATGTCCTGAAGCTTCTCCGCAATCCCGAAACCGGCCAGGCGCGGACGGCTCGCGCCGAACGTATTCGTCTCCAGAATCTCGGCGCCGGCCTTCACGTACTCCTGGTGAATCTGCCGCACCATGTCCGGCGACGACAGGCACAACTCGTCGAAGCAGCGGTTGATGAAGACGCCCCGGGAATACAGCATCGTACCCATGGCTCCGTCGGCCACCAAAACTCGGCGAGAGAGTTGATCGCGGAATTCCTGTGCTCGGGTACTGGTAACGGTAGTCATGGAGTGCGCTCGCAGAAGCCGCAATCCTCGCGGACAGTGCGATATCTGTGATTCTAGCGCGGTACGGCCTGGGTCTGCTGAGGCTTACCCCGCGACCTTCTCGATACACTCGGCTCCGCAGATGGCTTCCACCGCCGCGCGGAATTCTTTATCGGGACGCACCTTTGCGGAAACGTCCAGCAAAACGGCAAAGTCGCGAGGCGCCTCCAGCCTCAGCCGCACTGCCGTTGGACCGGGCTTCCGGCGGAAGATCTCTTCGAGCGCCTGCGCGCGATCCACTCCGCCGTTCCGCCCCAGCCAGACGCGAATCGAGATCACCGCCGGCAGATCGATGCGCGCGTTATCCAGCGCCACCACGTCCTGCACCGAGATCTTGGGCGCCGCATTCTCTTCCGGCAGCACCAGCCCGCGAACCAGCACCGCCTGGTCTTCCACCACCTGGGAAGCCAGGCGTTCGTAATTGCTGGCGAATACCATCGCCTCCACGCTGCCGTTTCGATCTTCGATGGTCATGGCGACCCAAGGCTTGCCTTCCTTATTGCGCTTCCGCGTGATTCCCGTCAGCACGCCGCACAGCGCCACTTCGGTGTTCTTCGCCAGCCCTTCCAGGCTGCCCGTGTCGTGGGTAGCCAGCTCCGCAATCTTGTCTTCGTAGCGGTCGAGGGGATGGCCCGTCACCCAGAAACCCAGCAACTCCTTCTCGCCCGCGAGGCTCTCTTTGTCGGGCCAGTCCGGCACGTTGGGGAGAGGAGCGGCGTGCGGTTCTTCCGCTATGATTTCGCCGAACAGTCCCGCCTGGCCGCATTCCCGGTCGCGCCACGCGCGCTGCCCTGCTTCCATTGCGCCTTCCACGGCCGCGTACTTCTGGCTGCGCGTCCCTTCGAGCGAGTCCATCGCCCCGGCGCGGATCAGGCTCTCGATCATCCGCCGGTTGATCGCTCCCAGGTCTACCTTCTCGCAGAACTGGTGCAGCGACGTGAAGCGTCCGACCTCCTCGCGCGCCCGCGCGATAGCCTCCACCGCCGACTGCCCCAGGTTCTTCACCGCGCCCAGGCCGAAGCGGATCGCCTGCGCCGTCCGGCGTGAAGCTCCACTCCGCTGTGGTTCACGTCCGGCGGCAGGATCCGTGATGCCCATCTCGCGGCATTCGTTGATGTACTTCACGACCTTGGAGGTGTTCCCCGTTTCCGAGGTCAGCAGCGCCGCCATGAAGTCGATCGGGTAGTGCGCCTTCAGATAGGCCGTCACGAACGCCAGGAAGGCGTACGCAGCCGAATGCGATTTGTTGAACCCGTAGCCCGCGAACTGCTCCATCAGGTCGAAGATCTTCTCGATCTTCTTCTGCGGGAACCCGCGCGCCATCGCACCCTCGATGAAGCGCGCGCGCTGCTTGACCATCTCCTCCAGCTTCTTCTTCCCCATCGCGCGGCGCAGCAGGTCCGCCTCGCCCAGCGAGTAGCCCGCCAGCCGGTTGGAAATCTGCATCACCTGCTCCTGGTAGACGATCACGCCGTACGTCTCCTCGAGCAGTTCCTGCAGCTCCGGCAGGTCGTACTGCACCGCGCGGCGGCCCCACTTTGCGCTCGATGAAGTCGTCCACCATGCCGCCCTGAATCGGGCCCGGCCGGTACAGCGCGTTCAGGGCCGTCAGGTCCTCCAGCCGGCTCGGCTGGTAGCGCCGCAGAATGTCGCGCATTCCTGACGATTCGAACTGGAACACGCCGCTGGTGAATCCCTTGCAGAAGATCTCGTAGGTCTCTTTGTCGTCGAGGGGCAGGTCTTCCGGAACCAGTTTCACGCCGTGGCGCTTCTCGATCAGGCGCAGGGCATCCTGGATCAGGGTAAGCGTGGTCAGGCCCAGAAAATCCATCTTGAGCAGCGCCAGTTTTTCCAGGCCGCTCATGTCGAACTGCGTGACAATTTCGTCGCGGTTCGTCTTGTAAAGCGGAACCAGCTCCTTGAGCGGCTGCGGCGATATCACCACACCGGCGGCGTGTACGGAGCAGTTGCGCGCCAGCCCTTCCAGGCGCAGCGCCACATTTAGGACGTCGTCGACTTGCGGGTCTTTCTTCCGCAGCTCGGTGAACCCCGGCTCCTGCTCGATCGCTTCGGTCGAGCGAAATGTTCAGGACGTTGGGCACCAGCTTGGTGATGCGGTCGACGTCGGCGAACGGCATTTCGAGCACGCGCCCCACATCTTTGATCGCCGCGCGCGCGCCCAGCGTATTGAACGTGATGATCTGCGCCACCTGCTCGCGGCCGTACTTCTCGGTGACGTATTGGATCACCTCGCCGCGGCGGTTCATGCAGAAATCCACGTCGATATCCGGCATGCTGACGCGCTCCGGATTGAGGAAGCGCTCGAACAGCAGCCCGTATTGCAGCGGGTCGATGTCCGTAATCGCCATCGCATACCCGACCAGGCTGCCGGCCGCCGATCCGCGTCCCGGGCCCACCGGGATGCCCGCCGATTTCGCGTAGCGGATGAAATCCCAGACGATCAGGAAGTAGCCCGAGAATTTCATCTTCTGGATCATCTGGATCTCGCGGTCGAGCCGTTCCCCGTATTCCGCGAGGTCGTGCTTCAAAACGCCCTTGGCGCGCATCGCCTCCAGGCGCGGCCGCCGCTTCTCGAAACCCTGCCGCGCGACGTACTCGAAATAGGTATCGGTGGTATGGCTTTCCGGAACGTCGAACCTCGGGAACGGCTCCTTGACCTTCTCGAGCGTGTACCTGGCAGCGCTGCGCGATCTCCCACGTGCGGTCGAGCGCGTCCTCCAGCTCGCCAAACAGCTCCATCATCTCGTCGCGCGACTTCAGGTAGAAGTCCGGCGTGTTCCATCGCATCCGGTTGGGGTCGTTGAATCCCTTGCCGGTCTGGATGCACAGCAGGATCTCGTGCGCCCGAGCGTCGTCTTTGCGCAGATAGTGCGAATCGTTGGTCGCCACCAGCGGCAGGCCGGTCTCGTGCGATAGCCGGTTCAGTTCCGGCGTGAGCTTCCGGTCCTGTTCCAGGTGATGGTCCTGCACTTCGAGGAAGAAGTTGTTCTTTCCCAAGATGTCGGAATAGGTATGGGCTAGCCGCCGCGCTTCGTCGTATTTGTCCGCGAGAAGGGTCTCCGCGATATGACCGCGGAGGCAGGCCGACATGCCGATCAGTCCCTTGGAATGCTGCGCCAGCAGGTCGAGATCAATCCGCGGCTTGTAATAGAAGCCGTCCAGATAGCCGGTGGAAACCAGCTTGATCAGGTTCCGGTAACCCTCCTGGTTTTCGCACAGCAGAACCAGGTGGTTGTAGCGGTCCGTATCGGAGCGCGTCTTGTGCCCCTGCTGCGAGACATACACTTCGCACCCGATCACCGGATGAACGCCCGCGGCCCTGGCTGCGTTATAGAACTTCACCGCGCCGAACAGGTTGCCGTGGTCGGTCATAGCCACTGCCGGCATCTTCTGCTCGACCGTGATCTTCATCAACTGGTCGATATCGCAAGCGCCGTCGAGCAGCGAATAATCGGTGTGGCAGTGCAGGTGTACG
The DNA here is from genome assembly GCA_963778675.1 of Bryobacterales bacterium. Taxonomy (GTDB): domain Bacteria; phylum Acidobacteriota; class Terriglobia; order Bryobacterales; family Bryobacteraceae; genus CAWCDJ01. The sequence goes on along the minus strand of CAVZVI010000006.1, from coordinate 17,341 downwards.
AATGACATCGCGCGCTCTTCCCGGGGGAGGTGGAAGTGGTAGGGACGGGCAGATTCGAACTGCCGACCTGTCGCTTAGGAGGCGACCGCTCTATCCATCTGAGCTACGTCCCCACTGTCTTTCCATTGTAGCGTCCCAGGCCTTTGCGTCCAATGTCTTTGCGGTAGTGCATCCCGTCGAATCGGATTTGACGCACCGCGTCGTACGTGCGGTGAATCGCCGCGGCGAGATCGGTACCCGATGCCGTCACTCCGAGAACGCGGCCTCCTGCAGTTTCCACAGCGGCCGGGCCCTTGCGGGTGCCGGCCTGGAACACCGTGGCTCCGGCGGCTTCGGCCTCTTCAATACCATGAATGGGCTTTCCTGTTTCGAAGGCGCCCGGGTACCCGCCCGACGCGAGCACCACGCAGACGCTCGGATCCGGCTTCCATTCGAGACGCACGCTTTCCAGCCGGCCCTCTGCCGCGGCCATCAGAACCGGGACGAAATCCGAGGCCATGCGGTACATCAGCGGCTGTGTCTCGGGATCTCCCAACCTCACGTTGAATTCGAGCACTTTGGGACCCGCCTCGGTCATCATCAGTCCGGCATAGAGAAAGCCGGTGAAGTGCGTACGCTCCACCGTGGGGCGGATCACACGGTCCAGCACCTCCCTCATCTGGGCGTCTGTCAGGATGCGCGAGTCGCAGTACGCACCCATCCCACCCGTATTCGGGCCGCGGTCGCCGTCGAAGACCGCTTTGTGGTCCTGCGTGGGAGCGAGCGGCAAGGCGTCGCGGCCGTCACACAGCGCGATGAAACTCACTTCCTCCCCGGCCAGAAACTCTTCCACCACGAGCCGGCCTTTGAGCGATCCCAGTGCGGCCTCAGCCTCGGCGCGGTCATGGGCGATGATCACGCCCTTGCCCGCCGCCAGGCCGTCGGCCTTCAAGACCACCGGAAAGCCGAAGCGGCCGATCGCCTTGCGGGCTTCTTCCGGATTCTCGGCCGTCACGAAGCCCGCGGTCGGAATATTACTTTGCACAAAAAAGTTCTTTGCAAAAATCTTACTGCCTTCGAGTTGCGCCGCCTCCTGCGTCGGCCCGATGATGCGCAATCCCCGCGCCCGCCACCGGTCGACCATCCCCTCCACCAGCGGCGCCTCCGGTCCGACCACGGTCAAGTCCGGATTCAGTTCCTCGGCCTGCGCCAGGGACACGCACGTCCCGATCCGCGCGATTCCTGGATTGCCGGGCGCCGCAAAGACCTCGACTCCCGCCGACTGCGCCAGCTTCCATGCCAGGGCGTGCTCTCTTCCTCCACTGCCAATGACCAGTATTTTCATCTCGCTCGCTACAATGGTAGCAATGCACGAACGGTACGACGTCGTTGTAATCGGCGCCGGACACGCCGGGTGCGAAGCCGCCCGAGCCTGCGCCCGCCTGGGTCTGAAGACCGCCATGGTGACGATGAATCTCGACCTCATCGCCCAGATGTCCTGCAACCCCGCCATCGGCGGAATCGCGAAAGGTCACCTGGTGCGCGAGATCGATGCGCTCGGCGGCGTCATGGGCGAAGTGGCGGATGCAGTCGGCATTCAATTCCGTCTCCTCAACACCAGCCGCGGTCCGGCGGTCTGGTCGCCTCGTGCCCAGATGGATAAGAAGATGTACCGCGTCCGCATGCGCGAGGTCCTGGAGCAGGAGCCGAACCTCCGGATCAAGCAGGCGGAAGTGGCCGCTCTCGTGATCGAGAATCGCCGGGCGACGGGTGTGCGGCTTCGGGATGGCCGAAGTATTACTGCCGGCGCGGTCGTGGTGACTACTGGAACATTCTTAAACGGTCTGGCCCACGTCGGTGAAATGCAATATAGCTGCGGCCGCAACGGCGAGGCCCCGTCCCACTTGTTGGGCGACCAGCTTCGCACCTTGGGTCTCCAGTGGACTCGGTTGAAGACCGGCACTCCGCCCCGGCTCGACGGCCGCACGATTCGCTGGGAGTGCTTCGAAGGCCAGCCGGGCGATTCCGACCCGACCCCCTTTTCGTTCCTTACCGCTAAGATCGACCGCCCCCAGGTGCAGTGCCACATCGGATATACGACGGCCGAGACTTTGCGTATCTTGAGAGAGGCGATTCCACGCTCGCCCCTGTATAGCGGACAGATCGAGGGCGTTGGCCCCCGCTATTGCCCGTCTATTGAAGACAAGGTCGTGAAGTTCCCGGATAAGCTGCGTCACCAGATTTTCCTTGAGCCGGAGGGCCTCGACACGAACGAGGTGTACGTCAACGGCATGTCGACCAGCATGCCGATCGACGTGCAGGCGGCTGTCCTGACTTCCATTCCAGGGCTGGAGCAGGCCGAGATGATCCGCCCGGGTTATGCGATTGAATACGATGCCATCGACCCGCGCGAATTGAGTCACACGCTAGAGGTGAAGTCTATCCCCGGGCTTTACCTGGCCGGCCAGATCAACGGCACATCGGGCTATGAGGAAGCAGGTTGCCAGGGGCTGGTCGCCGGCCTGAATGCCGCATGCGCCCTCTCCGGGAAGGCGCCCGTAATCATCGGCCGCTCCGAAGGATACACCGGAATCCTGATTGACGACCTGATCACGAAGGGCGCCGACGAGCCATATCGAATGTTCACGTCGCGTGCCGAGTTCCGTCTGCACCTCCGCATCGACAACGCGGACGCCCGGTTGACTCCGCTCGGCCGGCGCGCCGGTCTGGTGACCGAAGAAAGGTGGGAGATTTACTCGCGAAAGCAGCGCCAAAAGGAGCGCCTCTCCGCGGCGCTGGATGGTCATCGCCACGGCCAGTGGCTCAAGCGTCCGGAAGCCTCGATCCGGGAGATCACGGGTTGGGTCGCCGAGGTGTTGGGTGAGGAGCCCGTACGTGGCCTCCTCGACACCGTCGAGACGGAAACCAAGTACAGTGGCTACATCGGGCAGCAGGAACGGCAGATCGAGCGTCTGAAGACGGCCGAAAGGCGCCCGATCCCCGCGGAATTCGGGTTTCAGGGTATTCCCGGCTTGTCCCGCGAGATTCGGGACAAGTTGGAGCGGGTGCGCCCGGCCACTCTCGGGCAGGCGGCGCGGATCCCCGGCGTCACTCCGGCTGCCATCGCCATACTGGACGTTTACCTGAGCGTGGTCCGTGCTTCGTGAAATCCTCGAGCGTTGGTTTTCGTTGGAACCAAGCCAGTGGAAGGCCCTTGAAGCACACTATGAGCTTCTCTGTCGCTGGAACAAGGTTCTGAATCTCACCCGGGTGGAACGGCCCGAAGAGGCGGCCGAGCGCCACTATGGGGAGTCGCTCTTCCTCGCAAGCCACCTGCCTCCCGGTAACTGGCGCGTAGCTGATGTCGGGTCCGGCCCCGGATTTCCGGGCTTTCCCTTGGGGGTGGTCCGCCCGGAATGCTCGGTGACGCTGATCGAGTCGCACCAGCGAAAAGCCGTCTTCCTGCGCGAAGCAAGCCGCCATACACCGAATATCCGGGTAATTTCACTGCGAGCGGAAGACATCGAAGAGCGTTTCGATTGGCTGGTTTCTCGGGCCGTCAGCTACGACGATTTGGCGAAGTGCCTGCCGGCGTTGGCTGGCAGAGTGGCCCTTCTGACGGGGGCTGAAGCCCCTTCGGAGTCCCTTGGCCTGCACTGGGAGCCATCGATCTCCCTCCCTTGGGGAAATCAACGCTTCCTCCGTGTTTCACGTGGAACGGAGTGAGGACTGTTTCACGTGGAACATTGGAAGCGTGTTAGTATGGCCGCTTGAGCCGCGTTCTTGCAATTGCTAACCAGAAAGGCGGGGTCGGCAAAACCACCACTGCCATCAACTTGGCAGCCTCCCTGGCAGCCAGCGACCTTCGAGTCCTCGTCATCGATTCCGACCCCCAGGGCAACGCGACTACCGGCCTCGGTGTCACCAAAGATCCCGACCGCCCCAGCCTCTATCACGTCCTCCTTGGAGACGCCCCACCCGCCAGCGCCATCGTTTCCACTGACTTTGATGGCCTTGATCTCATCGCGGCGGATAAGAACCTCATCGCCGCCAATCTTGAGCTGGTCGACCTTCCCGACCGCGAGTTCCGCCTCCGCCAGCGTCTTGAGCAGGTTCGCCGTGACTACCAGTACATTCTCATCGACTGCCCCCCAGCCCTCGATCTCCTCACTCTGAACGCCCTCATCGCCGCCGATGCGGTCCTCGTGCCGATCCAATGCGAGTTCTTTGCCCTTGAAGGGATTTCCGAGCTCATGGATACAATCGACCGCATTCGCGATTCCTTTAGCCATCCCCTCGACATCGAAGGCATTCTCCTGACCATGTTCGATGACCGCACCAACCTCACCCGCCAGGTCGCAGCCGACCTCAAAGAGTTCTTCGCAGACCAGATTTTTGCCAGTATCATCCCCCGCAGCATCCGCTTGGCCGAAGCCCCCAGCTTCGGAAAGCCTATCTTGGCCTATGACCCGCGCTCTCGCGGCGCAGAATGCTATATCCAGCTCGCCAAAGAAATCCTCGACCATGAACAAAGTAGACAGTCAGCGCAAGGCTCTCGGTAAGGGCCTCAATGCCCTACTGCAGACTCGCACCCAGGCACCCCCGGCCGGTCACGCCGAGCCATCCGGCGAAGTACCCATCGACGCCATTGAGCCGAACCCGCTTCAGCCCCGCCGTGTGTTCCAAAGCGAACGCCTCGCCGAACTCGCACAATCCATTCGCTCCAATGGCATCATTCAGCCCCTGGTCGTCCGCCGCTCCCAAGGCAAATACCAGTTGGTGGCCGGCGAACGCCGGTGGCGCGCCGCAAAACTCGCCGGGTTGACGCACGTCCCTGTTGTCATCGAGGATATTCCCGATGACCGCCTCCTGGAAATCACCCTCATCGAAAACATCCAGCGCGAGGACCTCAACCCTATTGAGACGGCCGTAGCCTACGAGCGTCTGGGTAAAGAGCTGAATCTCAATGCCGAACAGATCGGCCAGCGCACCGGCAAGGACCGCACGACCATCCTCAATTTCCAACGGCTCCTGCAATTGCCTCCTGATATTCAGCAACTGATCGCGGAACGCCGGCTCTCGGCCGGTCATGGACGCTGCCTTCTCAGCCTCCCCAACGCAGAACTCCAGCGGGAAGTTGCGGAGAAGAGCGTCGCGCAAGGCTGGTCGGTCCGGCAGATCGAGCGTGTCACCCAAAAAATGACGGAAGGCCGCAAGCCCAAGCACGTCGATGAGGTTGAAACGGATCCGAACGTGAAAGCCGCCATTCAGGAGTTGCAGCGGGTTCTCGGCACGCGGGTGCGCATTGTCGAAAAGCCGAAGCAGAAAGGCGGCCGGCTGGAGATTGACTACTATAGCCCCGATGACCTCGACCGAATCTACACCACCATCGTCGGCGGGCAGTGAGGCTATTTCAAAATTTGCAGGATGTCTTCCAGCTCCCGGCGTATTTCCGGTAACGGGTCATCCGAGAACAGTTCCTGCTGCAGCCGCTTTGGCGCTTTCGGCTTGGGTGCTCGCGCCTCGCTCTGAAGTGCCTGGCGCGCGCCCTCAATCGTAAACCGCCGCTCGTAAAGCAGATGCTTGATGCGAAGCAGTAACTCTACGTCTTTCCGCCGGTACAGACGGTGCCCGGTGCCAGACTTCTTCGGAGCAAGAACCGGAAACTCGCCCTCCCAATATCGCAAGACGTAGGGCTCCACCCCGAGCAATTCGCTCACTTCCCCAATCTTGAAGTACAGCTTATCGGGGATCTCCGGAGACCCGTGCTGTAATGCGACATCAGTCATTGGCCACTGGCCATCCTAGCCCAGTTGCAGACCATTGTCACCCGGAAGTCAGTCGGTTGTCACGCTCACAAAATGTTGTCCGCGCGGAAGCATCAAGGTTCGCGACAAGGCCTTCTCCTCCACGCCATCGACCTCGACCTTCTTAGGAGTTCGATTCAACACCGCGATTGCCCGCGCCCCACTCCGGTAGCTGAACTCGAGCGTCGCGTTCCCCGCCCAGCGCGCTGCTTCCAGTTCGCCATTCAGCCGCAGCAACCGAGGACCGCCCTGGTCTGGCCCCGGTTCCACACTGTGGCGCCCGGCAGGCAGCCACACCGTGCGCTCATCTCGCGCCGGCCACGGCTGGCCATCCACCAGCGCCGGCCCCTTCCAGCGGACGCCCACAGGTAGCTCCGCATCCACCACCGTCTTCCCGCCGAGCGCCTCGATCCGTCTCACGCGCGCCGCGGCGGAAGGTAGCAGCGGAAGATCCGGCGACAGCAGTGAATTCTCGAAGTACAATGCCACCCGATCGAAATTCGCGGCCGCTTCGTGAACCAGTTCAAATAGCTCCGCGCCGGTCTGTTGCTTCGTCGGGTACACGTCCTGGTAGCGATCCACGATATTGATATCGATGGCCAGTCTGTCCCGCCGCGGAGTCAGCTCGCGGTACCGCTCCGCAATCGCCCGGTAGCGTTGCGCTCCAAGGTTCCATACCGTCGCCGGGTCCTCGATCAGGAACGTGAAGTTGCGGCCCTCCAGGAGCGGCATCACCGCCTCCGCATCCGCGCCGATCGCATCCCGCATCCCCTTGTCGAACCGGTCGTCTACCTGCGTCAGGACCACATCCAGATACGGCTTCGAGCGCCGCATCGCCTCCAGTTCCGCCAACCACTCCCGCTCGATTCGCTGTGCCAGGCTTGCCCGGAAGTCCAGAAACTGCCGCCGCGATTTCTCGTCCTTGCGGTTGCCGAACAGTTCGATCGGGTCGAATCCCGCGGCCCGCCGGAACTCGGCGCGCACATCGTCGTTCATCGGGGTGAACCGTGAGGCATTCCCAATTCCTTCGAGGGACTCAAAGTACAGCTCGGCCAGGTTGATCCCGTCCCAATCGAAGCGCGCTCCGAGCTCCCGCACCCCGGCTGCCGCCGTGCGGAAACAGTCCCGGTTGGCCAGGTTCATCAGCTTCCGCCAATCCAATTGCGCGTCCTGCAGAACCCCGGTCTTTTCGCGCCATTCCGGATGATCGTTCCAGAACTTCTCGCTCACATGCGGAAGCTCCAGCCAGGCGTAAACCAGAATCCCTTCCCGGTGGCACGCCTCGATCAGCTTTCGCAAATACTTGTCCCGCTCCGCGTCCGGCTCGTAGAAATGCCAAGCCGCCACCTGCAGTGCCGCAATTCCGGCCTTCCTCCATCGTTCGGCGAAATAGTCGATGTCCACTCGCGAGCGGTACGCCGAATCAAAGAATGCCCACAGCCGGTCGGATTCAAATGGCGCCTCGAGGCCGAGGTCCGCCAGGGCCTGAAGCAGATAAGGGAAGCGCTCGTAGCCCTGCGCACCCGGGGGCGCGGCAATCCACAGCACCGCTCCCGCGCCACGCCGGAACCCCGCAACCATCGGCGCGCCGCTCCACCGCTCCCGCGCAAATACCGTCGCGCCCGCCGGCACTTCAAACGCGGGTAACTCCAACCCCTTCTCCCACACGATCGATAACCCCGGACGGTGGATGTCCGTCAAACTCGCGACTTTGACGTTGTCCTTGCCCGCCGCCCGGCGGAACCCGAACAGGTCCGCCAGCGACGACTCCCCTTCCAGGATGAGGACCGCCCCGCGTTCCACGCGCGCCGGCCATTCCGGCGATGCCGCTGCGCCGCTCCGCGCCACGAACACGCGCGACAGCCCCGCCGCACGTTGTTCCAGCCCGATCGACGAGAGAATTGCCGGCCACGCCCCCGTATCGTCGGAAAGCACCGAGAAATACGGAAGACCCGTCGCCCCGAGCGTCGACGCGGCCAGGACTACGCTAACGGCTAAACGCATACCAGAACCCTGCCCGCATGTCGTTGTACTTCGCGCCCGTCCGGTACGTGCCGCGCAGGAGGTCCAGCCTCAGCCACGCGGCGGCAGGGAGCGGCCTGCCGATAAACCGGATACCAGGACCCGTTTCTATAATGTTCGCCCACGCCTCCCCTCGTGCGTCCACCGTCGCATTCAGATTCCAATATGGCTCGAGCGGCCCCGCCAGGTAGCCGGCGCGGTTCTGGCTGTAGACCAGAAAATCCTTGTCGAACTGGGAGATGTAGAGCGCATCCAGTGTACTGTCGGCCACTCGTCCGAACCGGCGGTAGGCGGAAACGCCGCCCCGGTAGTCCGGCACCATGCTCCGCTTCACGTAGCTGATTGCCCATCCGGCTTCCGCCCAGGCCCGGATACCGTGCCACGTGTCGGTGCCCACCCCCGCCGCGACAATCAGCGAGCTTTCCGAAAGGTACAGCGGCATCAGCGTTCCGATGGTGCGGCGTGTGTCCCCAACCAGGCGCACGCTTACATAGGGATGGATGTGCGGGCCCTTCCTCAACTCGGCACGCATCTGCCCGTAACCGAAGAGGTCCCGCCAGCGAGTCGAGTATATCGGATAGAGCCATCCCGAGATCCGCACCGCCTCGCCTTCGCCGCGCAGGTTTCGCCACGCCCTTCCCGCTTCGCCGGCGATCTCGGAATCGGAACTCCTGCGCGCCAGGTCGAACCACCGGACCGCTTCCCGGTCCTGGTGCAGCAGGTTGAGCGTCCAGCCCAGCTTGAGCATCACGTTGAAGTCGCCCGGGTCGGCTTCGTGCGCCACTTGCAGGTATTTCAAGGCGTCCTTCAGGTAGCCCGCCTTGATGCTGCGCTCCGCCATGACTTTGGCATCGATCGAAAGCGGCGCGGCGCGGCTGCGCGGCTTCAACACCTGCGGCATGCGCAATACGGCACGAACGCGGTTCGCCAGGTCGTCGTCGTTCCCCGCCAGCACGCGGTCGAACAACTTCTGCGCGGCCGCATGTTCGCCCCGCGAATACAACAGAAACCCCAGTTGCGTGGCCGAGAGAAGGTCATTCGGGTCGCGTTCCACCAATGCGGTGAACTCCCGTTCGGCCTCCGCCTGCCGGTCCATCTTGAGCAGCAGGTACGCCAGCTCCCGGCGCAACTCACTGTTTTCCGGGTCGAACTCGATCGCGTGCCGGAATTCGCTCACGTACGGGTAGCGCTCCGGCAGGAGCTCGCGGGCCATCTCCGCCGCGCGGGACTCGCCCCCGCGCGAAGCCGCCATCAGCGCGGCCATGGCATCGTCGTTCCGCCCGAGCGCTAACCACACCCTGCCGAGGTCCACCAGCACGCCGCGCCGCGCCGGAACCAGGCGCCACGCTCGCTCATAGTGTTCCGCGGCGAGCGCCAGTTCGTCGCGCTGCTCGGCCAGCGTGGCCAGTTCAAAATGCGCATTGAAGTTGTCCGCGCCCATCGCGATCGCCTGCTTCCAGCGCTCGATCCCTTCGGCCAGGGGCCGGTCGATATTCTCGAAGGCCTGCCCGGCTACGGGGTTGCCGCTCTTCCGGATACGGTCGAAGATGCGCCTCGCCTCTGCCTGGCGCTTCGATTCGTAGCACAGAAATGCATACTCCATCGCTACCTGGCTGTCCTTGGGGTCCAGCCGCATCGCCTCGCGGAACTGCTCGCGGGCCAGCTCGTTCTCACCCACTTTAAGATACGTGTAGGCCAGGTCTTTGCGCGGCCCCGGCCGGTCCGGCGCCGCCTCGATGCCGCTCAGAAAATCGGCGATCGCGGAATCATAGCGCTTCTGGTTCAGGGCTTCATAGGCGCGGGAAAGCGGTACATAAGCGGGGTCCGGCGCCTGGGCGAGGATCGACGCGCAGGCAAGGAGAGAAAGGGACGCGACGCGCTTCATGCTTTGGTGATATGGTGCGGCCCCGGGAGCGGAATTCTCCAAAAATCGCGGACGGCGCTAGCCTTTCCGCCCGGCGCGGAGCCTCGCTTGCACCTGTTCCCACGGCAGGACGTTCGAACGCGCCGCCCATGCCTCGTACTTCGCCGCCAGCCGTTTGGCCACGTCCGCGTGCTCCGCAATCAGGTTGTTCATTTCGGACCGGTCCGCATCCAGGTCATAGAGCTCCCATTGATCCGGATACCTCGAGACCAGCTTCCAACTGCCTTCGAGGACCGCCCGGTTCCCCTCGTGCTCCCAATAGATGGCGTCGTGCTCTTTCCGCGGCTTGCCCTCAAAGCTCGGCGCAAGACTGATCCCCGCGGCCGGCACGATTGAGTGGCCTTCATACGTCCGTGGATACTCCGCCCGGCCCACGTCCGCGAAGGTCGCCATCAGGTCGATCAGGTGCCCCGGCTGCCGGTTCCAACTGTCGGGGTGCCGGATGCCTTCCGGCCACCAGGCGATCAGCGGCGTCGAGGTGCCGCCTTCGTGCACCCAGTGCTTATACAGCCGGAACGGCGTGTTGCTGGCGTTGGCCCACGGCCGCGCATAGCTTTGAAATGTATCCGCGCCGCCGGGCATGATCTTCGGGTCGTTCCCCACGCGGACCGGCCTTCCATCCGGCGTGGTTCGCGGTGTGTAGGCCGCGGAGTTCGGCCCCAGCACTTCCGCGCAGCCTCCGTTGTCGGAGAGGAACAGCACCAGGGTATTCTTATCCGCGCCCTTCTGTTTCAGCTTGGCGAAGATCTTCCCGATGTTCTGGTCCATCCGGTCCACCTGCGCCGCATAGACCGCCATGCGGCGGGCCTCCCACTCCTTGTCCGGCGCATCCTCCCATGCCGGCACTTGCGAATCGCGCGGCGTCAGCTTCCAGCGCTTGTCGATGATCCCCATCTCGACCATGCGCGCGTAGCGCTCCGCCCGCAGCGCGTCCCAGCCCGCGTGGTACCGGTTCCGGTAGCGGTCGATATCCGGTTCGAGCGCCTGCAGCGGCCAGTGCGGCGAGGTGAACGCCGTGTACAAAAAGAAAGGCTCGGGCTTTCCCGCGTACTCATCGATGTAGGCTGCGGCCTGGCTGCCGATCGCATCCGTATAATAGAAGTCCTTTCCGGCGTGCAGCGCCTGGTTATCCCGCTGCAGCGTCACCGGATCGAAGTAATTGCCCGCTCCCGCAATGGTCCCGAAGAAGCGCTCGAAACCCCGCTGCCTGGGCCAGTCGTACTCGTGGCCCGGGGTGGTGAAGGTCAGGTGCCACTTGCCCGCCATCAGGGTGTGATAACCGGCCGGCCGCAACACCTCTGCCATCGTCACGCAGTTGCGGCTGATTTCACCCCGGTAACCCGGATACCCGGCATCCTCGATCATGTGGCCCAATCCGGTCTGGTGGGAATAGAGACCGGTCATCAGGCACGACCGCGTGGGGCAGCACCGCGCCGTGTTGTGGAAATGCGTAAACCGGATGCCTTCCCGCGCCATGCGGTTCAGATTCGGCGTCCGGATCTCCGACCCGTAGCAGCCAAGATCGGAGTAGCCCATGTCATCCGCCATGATGAGGACGATATTCGGCCTGGGCTGGGCCGCCGCAAGAGCCGGCACACCTGCCAGTCCTCCGGCGATGGTTCGAAGGAACCCGCGGCGATTCTGCTCCATGATGGCTTCCATTCTAATGCCTCGACCCGCAATTGGCGGACAATCGAAGTATGCGGGCAAGCGGGATTCTACTCCACCCCACCTCGTTGCCCGGCCCCTATGGCGTCGGCGACCTCGGCCCGGAGGCCTGGCACTTCGCGGAATGGCTGGCCGGCGCGGGCCAGACCATCTGGCAGGTGCTGCCGGCAGGTCCCACCGGCTACGGCGAATCTCCCTACGCGCTCTTCTCCTCGTTCGCCGGCAACCCGCTCCTGGTGAGCCTCGACCGCCTGGTGGAAAACGGGTGGCTCGATCCCGTCGATCCGCCCTCGTTTCCGGCTGACCGCGTCGATTTCGAAACCCTCATTCCCTGGAAGAACGGCTTGCTCCGCCGTGCCTTCCACCGCTTCGGCGGCGGCGCGGAGTTCGATGCCTTCTGCCATGAGGAGTCCGCCTGGCTCGAGGTCTACGCGCGGTTCATGGCGCTCAAACACGCCCACCGGGGAGCGTCGTGGACCGAATGGGCCTCGGGTGCGGCTCCCGATCCGCGCGAGATGGATTTCCACCGTTTCGTGCAGTTCGAGTTCTTTCGCGAATGGCGAGCCCTGAAAGCGCACGCCGCCGCCCACGGCATCCGGATCATGGGCGATCTTCCCATCTACGTCGCCGGCGACAGCGCCGACGTGTGGGCGCATCCCGAGTTGTTCCGCTTCGACCGCGTCGCCGGCGTCCCACCCGACTACTTCAGCGCGACCGGCCAGTTGTGGGGCAATCCCACCTACCGCTGGGACCGCATGGAGTCCGGCGGATATCGCTGGTGGATCGAGCGAATGCGCGCCGCGCTTCGCATGTTCGACATGGTCCGGCTCGACCACTTCCGCGGTTTCGAGGCGTTTTGGGAAGTGCCCGCCGGTGCTCCGAACGCGATCGGCGGCCGCTGGGTGAAGGGTCCCGGAGCCTCCCTGTTCCATGCCCTGAAGCACGAGTTGGGCGATCTTCCCTTGGTTGCGGAGAACCTGGGTGTCATAACCCCGGAGGTCGAGGCCCTGCGGCGGGAGTTCGGCTTTCCCGGCATGGCGATTCTCCAGTTCGCCTTCGGCCGCGACCCGCAGGCGCCGGACTTCCAGCCGCACAACTACACGCGCGACCTGGCGGCTTACACCGGCACTCACGACAACGATACCGTCGCCGGATGGTGGCGCAGCGACGGCGGAGACAGCACCCGGACCGCCGAAGAGATCCGCGCCGAAAAGGAGCGCGCCTGCGCCTACCTCGATCTCGGCGCGAGAGAGATCCACTGGGTCATGATCCGCACCCTGATGGCATCGGTCGCCGATACCGTCGTGTTCCCCGTTCAGGATCTCCTTGGCCTGGGGAGCGAGGCGCGCATGAATACCCCGGCCACCCTTAGCGGCAACTGGAGGTGGAGGATGGCGCCCGGCGCGCTCACCCCCGCCCTGGCCCGCAGGATGTCCGAAATGGTTCGCCTCTACGGCCGCCTGCGCTCTACCGGACCGGCTGCAGCAGCAGGTCCTGAAAATCGAAGCTGAAATCCGTCAGCGGAGACACCGGCTTGATTTTGACCTCCTCGATCTTCCCGTCGGGCCCGAGCGAGAAAGTCACGAAGGCATCCGCGTTCAGCGTGCGGTCGTTCCAGCGCGCCACGAACGTGTCGTACTGCCAGTGTTCCAGCGCGCCCGCCAACTGTTTCGTGTGAGTGAACGAGATCGAGAGCCTTCCGCCGGAATCGCGCACCAGCACGTCGCCGTACCACGCGTCGCGGTAGCGCCCGGCGTATTCCGCCAGCGGCAGCGACGGCTTCGAAGCAGCATTTCGCTGCGGCGGTGCCGGCTCCTTCGGAACGGTTTCGCGGAGCGCGGAAATCCAGTCGGTTTCCGGCGCGCCGAGGTAATGGTCCACGATGGTGTAGGCGATGGCCGCGTGCGCCGCGGTGGCTTCCTGGTTGGTCAAGACCACGACCCCCAGTTGCAGTTCGGGAATCAGCGTGGTGCGGGACACATACCCGGCCAGGCTGCCCGTGTGGTAAACCATCTTCTTTCCGCGCCAGTCGCGCAGCATCCACCCCAACCCGTAAGCGCTGAACATGGGCTCGAGCGCCGCCGGAGCGCCCTTCGGCAGGTCCCGGATGGGTAAAATCGTCTGCGCCGACCACATCTCCTTCGACTGCGCTTCGCTGAACAGCCTCCCGCCGGGATACGCTCCGCGGCCGAGCTGCGCGATCATCCACTTCGCCAGGTCGGCCGCGCAGGAATTGATCGATCCCGCCGGCGCGTTGTTATCGTGGTCCGTCTGCGCCAGCGGCACCAGTTTGCCGCCGGCCCGGGCGTGCGGCGCCGCCACGTCAGCCGCCGCAATCAATTCGCGCGTGCTGGCGTTGGTGTGGGTCATGCCCAGCGGCGCGAAGATGCGCTCGTGTACGAACTCCTCCCAGCTCTTGCCGGTGATGCGCGGAATCATCTGGCCGGCCACCAGGTAGAGCAGGTTGTCGTAGGCGTACCGGCTGCGGAAGCTGCTGGCGGGTTTGAGAAAGCGCAGCCGGCGGATGATCTCCGCACGCGTGAAATCGGTGGCCGGCCAGAACATCAGGTCCCCCGCGCCCAGCCCGAGGCCGCTGCGGTGCACCAGCAGATCCCGGATGGTCATTTCGTGCGTGACGTAGGGGTCGTACATCTGAAACTCGGGCATGTGATCGATGACGCGATCGTCCCAGCGGATCTTGCCCTCGTCCACGAGCATGGCCAGCGCCGCGGTGGTGAAGGCTTTCGTATTCGACGCGATGCGAAACTGCGACTCCGGCGTGACCGCGGCGGGTTCGCCCAGCTTCCGTATGCCGTAGCCCTTCGCCAGCACCACGTGCCCGTCCTTCACCACGGCCACCGCGATGCCGGGAACCTCGAACTCGCGGCGCGCGCGCTCCACGGTCCGGTCGACGTAGTCCTGGGCCGCCGCCGCGCAAACGCAGAGCAGCAGCAGGCTACTTCTCGTGCAAAAGCTGGTCATAGACCTCCCGCTTCGACAGCCCGCGGCGGCGCGCCACCTGCTTGATGGCGTCCATGCGGGGCGTGCCGGCGCGAATCAGCGTATCCACCGCGTCCTCGACGGGTGTGTCGTCGGCAGGGGGCCGGCCGCCCTTGCCGATCAGGATGGTGAATTCGCCTTTGATCGAATCCCGCTCCGCCAGCCGCGCGCGAATTTCTTCCGCGGTGCCGCGCAGGAACTCCTCGTGGATCTTGGTGAGCTCGCGCGCCACCACCACGGGCCGCGGGCCCAGCACCTGCTGAATCACCTCCAGGCTTTCGAGGATGCGGTGCGGCGCTTCGTAGAAGATCAGGGTGGCGGTCTCCTGCGCCAGTGCTTCGAGGGCTTTGACACGCTGCCCTGGCTTGTGCGCCAGGAAGCCTGCGAAGTGGAACGCGTCAGTGGGAAGCCCTGCCGCCGCCAGCGCGGTCAACGCGGCCGAGGGCCCCGGAATCGGGTGCACCTCGATTCCCTCCTCGATGGCCGCCCGCACCAGCCGGTATCCCGGGTCGGAAACCAGGGGCATCCCGGCGTCCGACACCAGCGCGAGCGTTTCGCCCGCGCGCAGCCGCGCCGCCAGCTCCCCGGTTCGTTCCGCCTCGTTGTACTCGTGGTAGCTCACGGTGGGTTTCTGAATCCCGTAGTGCTCCAGCAGCTTGCGGGTCTGCCGCGTATCTTCGCAGGCGATCGCATCCACCTTGCCGAGCACCTCCACGGCCCGGTAGGTGATATCCGCGAGATTGCCGATAGGGGTCGCCACGATGTAGAGTACGCCGGACATAGTTTGAGTATAGAAGCCCTGGCGTAGACTATTGAAAAGCGCCCGCAGCCCGACGGCGGCGCGACGAGGGGATTATGCGAACGATTGCGCTCTGTCTGTTTCCATTCAGCCTGGCCATGGCCCAGCACCATATGGCGCCGCCGCCGGCCGAGAAACCCGTAGTTCTCTATAAGGGTCTGGGAATCTGGCACCATCCCATCGCCACGACCAACGCCGACGCCCAGAGGTTCTTCGACCAGGGGCTGGCGCTTCTGTATGGCTTCAACCGCTACGAAGCCCAGCGCTCGTTCCGCAAGGCGGCGGAGCTCGATCCGAATGCCGCCATGGCCTGGTGGGGCCTGGCCATGTCGTTCGGCCCTTATATCAACATGGATGGCGACCCCACCTACGATCCGAAGCAATCCTGCGCCGCGGTGGAGCAGGGGCTCAAAATCGCCGGCGCCCCGGAGCGCGAGAAAGCCTGGCTGCAAGCCGCCGCCACACGCTGCCCGGACGACCGTCCGCAGGCTTATATCGACGCCATGAAGGCGCTGTCAGAACGGTGGCCGGACGATCTCGATGCCGCCACCTTCTACGGGGAGAGCCTCCTCCTCCCGCCGCGCTGGCATTGGTACGCGGCCGACGGAACGCCGGCGCCCGGTGTGGCCGAAGCGGAGCACGTGCTCGAGCGCGTCCTGCGCCGCTGGCCCGACCACGCCGGGGCGAACCACTACTACATCCACGCCGTGGAATCGTCGCGCACCCCGGAACGGGCGGTAGCCAGCGCGCAGCGGCTCATGGGTCTGATGCCGGAAGCCGGCCACATCGTCCACATGCCGGCGCACATCTGGCTGGTCCTCGGCGATTGGGACCTGGCCGCCGGCGTCAACGAGCGCGCCGCCCAGGTAGACCGGGACTACTTCGCACAGACCAATGTCAGCGGACCCTACATCGGATACTACGTTCACAACCTGCACTTCGTCGCCTACGCCCGCTGGATGCAGGGCAGGAAGGGCGATGGCCTGAAAGCGGCCGATGATATCGCCGCGGCCGTCGCGCCTCTCGAGCAGACCATTCCGGATATGGCCGACGCCTTTTTCACCATGCCGATCTTCGCCCGGGTCCGCTTCGCCGACTGGGAGAGCATCCTCCGCATGCCGCAGCCCAAGGACACGCTTCACTCCACGACGCTGGTCTGGCACTTCGCGCGCGCACTGGCCTTCGCCGCCCGCGGCGATCATCAGCAGGCTGTGCGCGAGCAGCAGGCCTTCGAAGCCGGCCGGCAGGCGGTCCCTGCGGATGCCCTGTGGGGCTCCAATAAAGCCGTGGGCGTATTGAACCTCGCGTCCGAAGTGGCGGCCGCCCGCCTGGCGGCGAACCCGGACGATGCCGTCGCGCACTGGCGCCGCGCCGTCGCCCTCCAGGATGCCCTGACTTACGACGAGCCGCCGCCGTGGTATTACCCGGTCCGGGAGTCGCTGGGCGCCGCGTTGATCCGCGCAGGTAAGCCGGCCGAAGCCGAGACCACTCTGCGTGACGGCGTCAACCGTTCGCCGCGGAACGGACGCATGCTATTCGGATTGATGGAGAGCCTGCGGGCGCAGGGCAAGACCGAAGACGCCGAATCGGTGAAGCGGGAATTTGACGCCGCGTGGCGCAAGGCCGATGTGAAGCTGAGCATCGACGAGATGTGAGAACCGCGGCTTCTCCGCTTTGCCACAAAGCCCAAGACCTCAGCCCTTGAAAAGGGTGAGAGGGTCGCTCGATATCAATCCTCGGTAGGGACGACCAGCAGATCCACCGGCCCCTTGCGCGATGACCATGTCCTCGTTTACTGAGGTCTTCGGTGCAAGTCCAACAAGATCGGTTGTCCGAAGTTGGGACCCTGTTTCGCAGCCTCGCGGATTCGTGTACGAAAGAGCCGTTGACCGGCAGTCTTCAGCAGAGGTGCCGCTGGAACCCCGTAAAAAGAGGCCAACGCCGGGAAATCATTGAACGACAACCGTTTCGCCGTGTTGCCATCCAGGCCAGCCAGTCGACCTAACATCATCAGTACGAGCCAGCGAGTCATAACTGTCAAGAAGATAGCGCCCGTCAGGCAGCGGCGGCGCTCATCGCGGTCGATACGGCGTTTGCGGAAAATAGACCTCGCCGGTCCGGTTCGGCCCGCCACTTGTCCGG
>CAVZVI010000005.1:0-39396 GCA_963778675.1 Bryobacterales bacterium | reverse complement strand
GTACGATAAGCCTACATATCGTCAGGTGAGCGGCGCTACACTGGCGTGGTGCGCTTCGCCTTGGCCCTTGTTCTCGTTGTTGCGTGCGCTGGGCAGGAGAAACCGAACGATGCACCGGTTGTGAGCGTTTGCGAAGTTCTCGCGAACGTTGACCGGTATGCTGATACCGATGTTTCCATCGTCGGACGGATGGAGCGTAGTGTGAGCTTCGTGGACCACTCTGAGTTCTTATCTCAGGATCGGTGCTGGCACCCACTCGTTACACATGGGCACACCTTTCCCAACAGGATTCTTATCTTGACTGAATGGGAGAAAGGTATGCCGAAACCTCCGGGCAACAGCCCCACTTTCGCACGGACCCGCATCGCGGCGAAGCTCTCGGAGGTCCGCAGGACGACGGAGTTGGGATCACATGAGGAGCCGCAATTCAACAGCGCAGGTAAGCTAACCACTAAACTCGTGCCGAACGAGTGGGCTCTTGTCTACGGGCGGCTTGTGAGAACGCCTCGGCTCAACGAAGATTGCGGCGTTGGTGGCTGTGGTGGAGATGACGTGCCTCTGGTTATTATTGCGAAGGAACGGGAGGTTCACGTTCTTTCCGGTTCTGGCGCACCATCGCGGAAATAGCCGTTCCACACATCCTGGACGTTCCGTGTCCACGTTCTGGTCGAAACACGGGGTTATCGGAAACTTGACCGGCTCAGAACATCAGCCCTACGAGAAACTCGACCTGGTTCGGTGCGAAACGAAGGGCGCCGCCTGGACCTGAGATATTTGCGGTCCAGTGCGTGTATCGTAGTTCCGGCATTACAGACAAGCGCCCGCCGCCAAACTCCACACCGCCCGCCACACTCACGCCGGGATAGAAGCGCTTTCTGAGTTCCGAGGGCTGCGACGTATCCAGCGGGACCGTGGACGAGGTCCCTGTAACCAGCGAGCCGAGGGTCTCTTCCCCACGCCCCCGCACAGGGCCTACATACCGCAGCACGCCGCCTCCCGTCACGTACGGGCGGATCACATGGCCGAAGCGGTACTGGATCATCAGCGGGAAGTCCCACGAGTTCCCCTTCACGTCGATGGCGGCCTTCTCGAAATTCCCGCTGGCCGAATCGAAGAAATTCAGGATCGCGACATAGCCCATGCGGTGGTACAGCGTGCCGGCCTGCACGCGGAAAGCATCCGACAACCTCAATTGAGCGAACGCTCCAACCGTGTAGCGGCGCGTGGCCGCGGAGTACTCACCTCCCCCATGCAACCCGAGTGGGTATCTACCGGTATCGAAGTATGCGGTGATCGGAACGCCTATCTGTAAGCCGGCTTGAAAGGTTTGGCCGCATACCGGGACAGACCAGAGAACGATCGTCAAAAGAATGGCAAAGCGCATAAAGAAGGAATTTACGAAATCCGTATGAACTCGGGCTTCTACCTCCCCGCCTGTGCGTGATTCGCGGCCACCAGCAGCGCGGCCGATAGCGCCAGACGCAAGTGTCCCCATACTTCAATCTAAGACCCGAATGCACCGGCTATCACCTACACCCCGCGTCAACTTCCCGAGGTGCTGCGCGCGCCGCCGGGCGGGCATCGCTCACCTCGCTCGAACGTGCAGTAGGATGTATGGGTGCCGGGTTGGAGAAAACGATTCCATGTGGTGTAAGACGGTGAAGGGTTCGGGACTGCGCGCATTTCGAGGCGCGGCGTGTCTTCCGGTCATGTTTCTGTTTGCGGCTTTCGCGCATGCCGCCGCTCTGCCGGATGGCCCCGGCAAGGCGGAAACCGTACGCATTTGCGGCAAGTGCCACTCCCTCGAGCAGGCCGTCTCGCTGCGCCAGGGACAGGCGGGTTGGACGGCAACCATTTCCAAGATGGTCAACCTGGGCGCGGAGGGCAGCGATGTGGAGTTCGGCACGATTTTGAATTACCTGGTGAAGAACTACGGCGCCGGAAACTCGAACCCGTCCGTGCCAGGTCCGGCTCCAGCGACCGCGCCGCCCCCAACTCCCTCGCCCAACGGTGCGGGCGCGCCCGGGGGAGCGCCCAACCCGGAAGCGCGGGCGCTTCAGGATCGGAAAAATCTCGAGGCTTTCCACCCCGGTCCGCCCATCCCGGCAGCCAGAGAATGGCCCACTTACGGTCACGATCCCGGCGGCGAGCGCTTCTCGCCGCTCACGCAGTTGACGCCCGAAAACGTCGGCGGGTTGAAGATCGCCTGGACCTATCACATGCGGCCCCCCGGCTTCACCGGAGGCGGGGGCCGGTTCGTCACCATGGAAGGGCGCGGCCCTGGTGGAGCCGTCGGCGACACGCCCGAAACTCCGGGTGGCCGGCGCGGCGCGGGGCGCGGAAGGTTCGGCTCCGGGTTCCGTCCGAGCGAGGAAACGCCCCTGGTGAGAAACGGCATCATGTACATCGCAACGCCGTATTCGTGCGTGGCCGCGGTGGACCCGGTGACGGGAAAAGAGCTCTGGTCGTTTCAACTTCCGTCGGGCAACCCTTCGACGCGCGGCCTCGAATTCTGGGCAGGCGCCGGAGCGACGCCGGCGCAGGTCGTCTTTGGGTCCACCGACGGCAAGCTCTATTCGCTGGATGCGAAAACCGGAAAGCCCAACAGCGGTTTCGGAGATAACGGGGTCGTGAATCTGAATACCGACGCGATTATGCGCGGCCTGCCCGGCCGCAACGGTCTCACGTCTCCGCCCGTGGTTTACAAGAACCTGGTCATCGCCGGCGGCACGACCCAGGAGAACCCGCCGCACGGACCCGCGGGGGATGTTCGCGCCTGGGATCTGCGCACGGGCAGGCTGGTGTGGACCTTCCACTCGATCCCGCAGAAAGGCGAAAAATATAATGACACGTGGGCCGGCGATAGCTGGAAGAACCGCTCCGGCGTCAACGTGTGGGGCTTCCTCACGGTGGACGAAAAGCGCGGGATCGTCTATATGCCCTTCGGCGCGCCCTCGGTCGATCAGTACGGCGGCGATCGCGCCGGCGACGATCTCTTCAGCACCAGCCTGGTTGCCGCCGACGCCAACACCGGGAAGTACCTATGGCATTTCCAGGTGGTTCATCACGATATCTGGGATGCCGATATGACCGGTGCGCCCGCGCTGATCGACGTGAAGCAGGGAGGCAAGACCATTCCAGCCGTAGTCGCCATGGACAAGGCCGGGATGGTGTTTCTGTTGAACCGCGTCTCCGGCAAGCCCATCTATGGCGTCGAAGAACGGCCGGTGCCGCAGAGCGAGGTGCCGCTGGAGCGCACGTCGAAGACGCAGCCGTTCCCGCTGAAGCCGCCGCCGCTCGCGCGCATGACGTTCAGCAAGGACGATATCGCGACCGTCACGCCGGAGCTCGAAGCGGCCTGCAGAAAACTGGTCGAAGGCCTGGAGACGGGCGGGCCGTTCCTCCCGCCCAGTTACAACCACCTGCGCGTCCAGTTCCCGGGGAATCACGGCGGCGTGAATTGGGGCGGAACGTCGTTCGATCCGCAGCTCGGATATCTGTTCGCCAACGTCAACGAGCTGGGCCAGATGTCCGGGTTGAAGGATCACGATCCGAAGAGCGGTCCGGCGGTGGCGAACGGCCAGGGCAACCGCGTCGATCCCGACGGCCCGTACGAGGGTGTCGCGGGCGGCGGCCGCTTCAGCGTCAAAGGACCGACCTCGCAACAGTTACCGTGCCAGCAGCCGCCATGGGGCGAACTGGCGGCCGTGAATGTGAACACCGGTGAAATTGCCTGGAAGGTGCCGCTGGGGGTCACAGACAGCCTGCCGGAAGGCAAGCAGAACACAGGCCGCCCGGGCAACGGCGGCACGATCGTCACGGCCGGTGGACTGGTGTTTGTGGGCGCGACCGACGACGGCCGCTTCCGGGCGTTCGACGCGAAGACCGGCAAGGAACTTTGGACGTTCAAGCTGCCCGGGGCGGCGGAAGCCACGCCGATCACCTATCAGGGCCGCGACGGGAGACAGTACGTGGTGATCACGGCCACCGGAGGAGGCTTCTTCAACAACCCGGTGACCGGCGACAGTGTCATCGCCTTCGCCCTCGACGAGCCCCGCCAGTAGTGATCTCCGCATGTCGTCAGATGGCGTGATCGGCGGCCGCGTCTTCGCCCCGCCACAGGCGCCGCGACGTCCAGTCTTCCGCCGCGCCGCTCCAGAATGCGCCGGATGGCTTCAGGCCCAGAGGCAGCATGGCGGCAGAGCAAAGATACAGGCTGCCCGTCGAGATATACGGTTCGCCCAGGTGCGGCTGGTGGCCGCACAGGCCCACGGTCAGCCACCCTCCGCTATCGAACGTGCCCGGGGCATCGAGCGTCCGGCGCATGACGGCGGTCAGGGCGGTGCGCACACGGGGGCCCGTCAACGGCGCGGGAAGCTCGCCGGCGAGCGCCATCTGCGCCAGCACCTGGAAGGCGCCGCAGCGGTAGGCGATCGAGCGGCCCACCGCCGGATAGCTGCCGTCGGGCGCGATCAGCCGCTCCTGAATCGCGGCGTACCGCTTCGCCCGCGTCATCGCGCCGGGCAGAATGCGCGCCCAGCGGTTGCTGTGCGGGCCGATCGTCCGCAACACGTCCACCAGCATCGGCTGGATCACGAAGCTGTTGTAGTAGTCCCAGTGAAACTGCGGGCCGTCGCCGTACACACCGTCGCCCAGGTACCACTCCTGGTGCTGGCGGACGGCGTAATCCACACGCATGGCGTCCCACGGTTCGCCCATCTGCGCCAGTGCCGCTTCCACGGTGGCCGAGAACAGCAGCCAGTTGTTGAACCCGGGGGTGATGACGCGCGAGGAAACCAGCGCCGCCGCCAGGTTACGCCGGGTCGCGGCGTCCAGCTTCTCCCACAGTTCGGACGGCGCGCGCAGCACCGCCTGGGCCAGGAAGCCGCAATCCACCACCGGCTGGCTGCCTTCGTGAAAGTTGAGGAAGTCGGGCGATTTCGGGTCGCACCCCTGGCGGATCGATTCCCGCGCCAGATCGCGGTAGCGCTGCTGCAGGTCGCGCTCCGCGCCGCCATCGAGCTCCACTTCGAGCCACGGCGCGATCCCCGCCAGCAGCCGGCCGAGGGCCTCGAGGTGCGTGTACTTGCGGCGGTCCTCCACGTTGCCCGTCACGCACTCCACCGGCATGTTGCGTTTCAGCGTGCCGGCCGCCAGGTTCCGCAACACGGGGTCCGCGACCTTTTCGAGCGTCCGCACCCAGTATTGGCGGTCCGTCCCGGAAGCCTGCGGTCCGGCCTGCGCGGCCGCAGCCGCTACGCCCAGCCCGGTCATGGTGCGAAAGAAGTCGCGGCGATGTCCCATACAGACAACAGTCTAGCGTCGAAACACCCGCACGATCCCGGTGCCAACCCCTCCAATGCGGGGAATACCAGCAGGAAGGGCCGCGATATACTATTAATTTAAGACTCAGAGTTACCGGATCGCCCCATGGCTGAAATGAGCGTTATCTGGCTGCGCGTGGCCGCCGCGTTGTACTCCATCGGTCTCCTGCATGCCATCCTCACCCTGGTCCGCCGCCGCGAGCATCTCTTTCGCGTGGCGCTCGGCGCCTTCGGGTTAGGCTCCGTATTTCACTTCGTCTCAATCATCGAAGAGGGCGTCCTCAACAATCGCTGCCCCATCACGAATTTCTACGAAACGCTCTCGATGTGCGCGTTCTTCATCGTCCTCCTTTATTTATTCGTGCACTGGAAATATAAGATGGAGAGTCTCAGTGTCTTCATCTTCCCGCTGGTATTCGTGATGGCGCTGGTGGCTACGCTCGGCAATCCCGTAAGCGCCTGGTCGAGCCCGGTGGTCCGCGATACCTGGCTCACGGTGCATATCGTGCTGGTGCTGCTGGGATACGCCGCGCTGCTGCTCGCCATGGGGGCCTCGGTGCTCTACCTGTTTCAGGAGCGCGAGCTCAAGGCAAAGAAACCGCACAAGGTCTATTACCGGCTGCCCGCGCTGGGCACGCTCGATGACCTGATCTCCAAATCGATGGCCATCGGTTTCGTGCTGATCACGCTGGCGGTCATCGCCGGCAGCACCTGGGCGTTCGTCGAATTGAAGACGGCGCTGGATCAGCCAGCCGAAAATCGCGATCTCGTTTTTCACCTGGGGAGTCTACCTGGCTCTCATTTTTCTGCAGACGACCGCTGGATGGCGGGGGCGGAAGGCCGCTATCATGACAGTCACCGTGGTTTGCCTTTCCGCGCTCACCTGGGCCGCCCACGCGCGGCTGGGCGCAATGCTCTTGAAACAATGAAGCTGCTGATCACCGGAGTGAGCCACAAAACCGCGCCCGTCGAGGTTCGCGAGGGTCTCGCTTTCCGGGAAGACTCGCTGCCCGAGGCGCTGGCCGATCTCAAGGCGCGCGACGGTGTGGCCGAGGCCGTGATCCTCTCCACCTGCAACCGGGTGGAGATCACGCTCACCACCGACGACGGCGTCGATCCGCAGAGCGTGGTGGACGGCTTTCTGACCGATCACAAGGCCGTCAATATCGCCGAGATCGCCCCGCACCTCTACCGGCACGAAGGCCGCGACGCCATCCATCACCTGTTCCGCGTGGCTGCCAGCCTGGATTCGATGGTGGTGGGCGAGCCGCAGATTCTCGGGCAGTTGAAAGCCGCCTACGCCGCCGCCAAAAGCTGCGGCTCGGTCTGCGGCTGGCTGGACGGCCTGCTGTCGCGCTCGTTCAGCGTGGCCAAGCGCGTCCGCTCGGAAACCGGCATCGGCCAGATGGCCGTCTCGGTGAGCTACGCGGCGGTGGAACTGGCCCGCAAGATCTTCGGGACCCTGGACAATCGCACGATCATGATCGTGGGCGCGGGAAAGATGTCGGAGCTGGCCGCGCGCCACCTGCGCCGCTCCGGCGCGTCGCACGTGTTCGTCACCAACCGCACGCACGAGCGCGCCGTCGAGATGGCCCAGCTCTTCCAGGGCACGCCGGTGGAATACACGCGCTTCGTGAGCATGCTGCCGGAGGTGGATATCGTCATCACGTCCTCCGGCGCTCCGCACTACATCCTGTCGCAAGGACGATATGCAGCGCGTGATCTCGGCGCGCCGCAACAAGCCGATGTTCCTCATCGATATCGCGGTGCCGCGCAACATCGAGCCGGCGGTGAACGACATCGCCAACGTCTTTCTCTACGACATCGACGACCTGCAGGAAGTGGTCAACGCCAACCTGCGGGAGCGCATGAAGGAAGCCAGCCACGCCGAGGAGCTGGTGGCCGAAGAGGTGGAGCGCATGATGGCGCGGCTCAAGGTGGCCGAGGTCACCCCGACCATCGTCGGGCTGCAGGAGCAGCTCGAGCTGATCCGCGCCGCCGAAATCGAGAAGGCGCGGCGCCGCTGCGGCCCCTTCACGCCGGAACAGGAACAGGCCATCGAGGCGCATCACCCGCGGCATCGTCAACAAGATCGCGCACGGCCCCATCTCCGAGCTGCGCAACCACGCCGGACACCCCGAGGGCGCCCACGTGGTGGCGGCCATCCGAAAGGCGTTTCACCTTCAGGATTGATTCATGCTGGTTATCGCATCGCGCGGTTCGCAGCTCGCACTGTGGCAGGCCCATTGGGTCTCCGGGCAACTCGCCGCCGCGGGGCGCGAGAGCCGCATCGAGATCATCAAGACCACCGGCGACAAGATCACCGATGTGCCGCTCGCCAAGGTCGGGACCAAGGGCCTTTTCACGAAGGAGATCGAAGAAGCGCTGCTCGACGGCCGCGCCGACCTCGCGGTCCACAGCCTGAAGGACCTGCCGACGGAACTGCCGGAAGGCCTGGTGCTGGCGGCCGTGCCGGAGCGCGAAGACCCGCGCGACGCGATCGTCGGCAAGCGGCTCGCCGAGCTGCCCCGGGGCGCGAAGGTCGGCACCAGTTCGCTGCGGCGTGCGGCGCAATTGCGCAAGCTGCGGCCGGACCTGGTGATGGAATCGGTGCGCGGCAATCTCGACACGCGCCTGCGCAAGCTCGACGAAGGACGCTACGACGCCATCCTGCTCGCCGCCGCCGGGCTGAAGCGGCTCGGCTGGGCAGACCGCATTGCGGAGATTCTGGAGCCCTCGGTGATGTGCAGCGCGGTCGGCCAGGGCGCACTCGCAATCGAGACGCGTGCTAGCGGCGCGGGCCGGATGGCTTGCGCGCCTTTCGATCACCCCGACACCCACGCAGCCGTCACCGCCGAACGCGGCGTGCTCGGCGCTTTGGGCGGCGGCTGCCAGGTGCCCATCGGCGCACGCGCCACGGTGCACGACGGCCGGCTGCATCTCGAAGCCATCGTCGCCTCGCCCGACGGGTCGGAGTTGATTCGCGGCGAATCGGAAGGCCCCGCCGCCGGCGCGGAGGCGATCGGACGAGCGCTGGGAGAAGAACTTCTGGCTCGCGGCGCGCGGAGGATCCTGGAGGCGGTCTACAGCGCATGAGCGGCGCGGGAAGGGTCTACCTCATCGGCTCCGGACCCGGCGATCCCGAACTCATCACCGTCAAAGGCCGCCGCATCCTGGAACAGGCAGACTCGGTCCTCTACGACCACCTGGCGCCCGACGCCCTGCTGGCCCTCGCGCCCGCGCATGCCGAGCGGCTTTACGTGGGCAAGAAGAAATCCGACCACGCCTTTTCCCAGGAAGAGATCGGCGCGATGCTGATCGAGCGCGCGCGGCGCGGCCTCACCGTGGTGCGGCTGAAGGGCGGCGACCCGTTCCTGTTCGGGCGCGGCGGCGAAGAGGCCGAAGCGCTGGCCGGCGCCGGCATCCCCTTCGAGGTGGTTCCCGGCGTCACCACGCCGCTCGGCATCGCGGCCTACACCGGGGTTCCACTGACGCACCGCGAGCACACGTCGGCGGTCACCTTTGTCACCGGCCACGCGGTCGGCTCGATCGATTGGGACAAGGTCGGCCACGCGGAAACGCTCGTGATCTTCATGGGGCTGACGACGTTTCCCGAGATTGCGCGCGAGCTGATCGCGCGCGGGCGCTCCGCGGAGACTCCGGCTATGGCGGTCCGCTGGGCGACCCGGCCGGACCAGGATACTCTCGTGGGAACGCTCGCCACCCTTCCCGAGCTGATCGCCGCGCGCGGCATGAAGCCGCCGGCGACCATCGTCGTCGGCGAGGTGGTGCGGCTGCGCGAGAAGCTGAACTGGTACGAGCGGCTGCCGCTGTTCGGGCGGCGCATCGTGGTGACGCGCGCCCGCGAGCAGGCCGATGTGTTCTCGCAGCGGCTGCGCGCGCTGGGCGCGGACGCCGTGGAACTCCCCACCATCGAGATCCGGCCCGCGGCCGACTACGGCCCGCTCGACCGCGCCATCGCCGGGCTCGCCGGCTACGACTGGCTGATCTTCACCTCGGCCAACGGCGTCCGCTTCTTCGTGGAGCGGCTCGACCGTTCCGGCGGCGACCTGCGCGGGCTGCGAGCGAAGATCTGCGCCATCGGCCCGGCCACGCGGGCCGCCGTGGAAGCGCTTCACCTGAAGGTCGACCTGATGGGTACGGAGTATGTGGCCGAGGGCCTGCTCGAAGCCTTCGCGCCGTTCGACCTCTCCGGCAAGCGCGTGCTGCTGCCGCGCGCCGCGGTGGCGCGCGACCTGGTCCCTACCGAACTCGCACGGCGGGGCGCGCAGGTAGACGTGGTGGAGGCGTATCGCACGGCCGCACCCGAGGATGCCGCGGCGCGGGTCCGCGAGGTGTTTCGGCGGAAGCCGGATTGCGTCACGTTCACCAGTTCGTCGACGGTCCGCAACTTCGCGGAGGCGGCGGGCGCGGAGATCCTGCGGGGAGTGGCGGTGGCGACCATCGGACCGGTGACGACCGCTACCGCCCGGGAACTGGGCATCGAAGTCACCGCGCAGGCGAGCGTGTTTACGATGGACGGGCTGCTCGAAGCGGTGCTCGCGGTGTGCGGCAACTGACGGTGGCGCCGGTCAAACGCTTTTGGGTATAATCAAACCTTAGCGGAGGTGGGTCTTCTCGAGTAGTAGGCGAGCCGCAGTCGCGAGTGCCGGTCCTTCCGTAGTACAAGCAGTCTCCCGCGCCCTTTTTTCCCTCTTGTACCCCGACGATTGCCGCGTATGCGGACGCCCGCTCGCGGAGATTTCGCGGATCCCGGTATGCCGGTCGTGCCTGCGGTCACCGCAGCCGCTGAGCGCCGAATACTTCTGCGTAAGTTGCAGAACGCCATTTCAGAATGGCTTCCCCCTGGATGAAGAAGGCCGTTGCGCGCTATGCCGCAACGGCCTTCGCGGTTTTGATGCGGCCTATTCGTTCGGCGTCTACGACGGCACGCTGCGCAAGCTGATCCACCTGTTCAAGTACAGCGGGGTCCGCACGCTGGCGAATCCGCTGGCCAACCTGCTGATGGACGCACTGCCGCGCGAACAGGGTTTCGATGCCATCGTGCCGGTGCCGCTGCACTGGCGGCGGCAGTGGACCCGCGGGTTCAACCAGTCGGAGCTGCTGGCCCGCCGCCTGGCGCGCCGCACGGGCGTTCCGGTGATGGCGGCGCTCGGACGAGCGAGGGCCACCGCGACGCAGGCCGGGCTGAGCAACACGATGCGGCGCCGCAACGTGACGGCTGCCTTCCGGTGCCGGCGGCCGGGGCGGGTTCAGGGGAAGCGGATTCTTCTGATTGACGACGTGATGACGACAGGATCTACCGCGGCGGCCTGCGCCCTCGCCCTGAAACGGGCGGGCGCGGCGAGTGTCGCGCTCTTGACGGTGGCCCGGGTCGACCGGCGGATGGAGCCGCCGGCACTGCCGGCCGCGTCTACTTCCATAGGGGGGAGTCTTTGATCATGGCAAGCGATCGACTGCAGAAACCCGTGCTGGTACTCAACGCGAGCTACGAGCCGATCAATATTTGCGCGGCGCGGCGCGCCCTGGTGCTGGTGCTCAAGGGGGTGGCCTCGGCCGAGGAGGAATGCCTGGCGGCGGTCCACTCGGCGCGAAACACGGTGCGGCTGCCTTCGGTGATCCGCCTTCTCGAATACCGCCGGATTCCGCACCAGACCAGGGCGCTGTCGCGGAAGAACATCCTGATGCGCGATCGCTACACTTGCCAGTATTGCCACCGCACCATGTCTTCGGGCGAGCTGACCCTGGACCATGTAGTTCCCCGCTCCCGCGCCGGCGAATCGGCTTGGGAAAACCTGGTGGCCTGCTGCCATCCCTGCAACAACACCAAAGGCAACCGGACTCCGGAAGAAGCCGGGATGAAGCTGGCGCGGCAACCCAAGCCCTTCAGCCTGCACACCAGCCGGCATCTCATGCGAATGCTCGGCAAAAGCGATGCGCAGTGGCGCAAATACCTCTTTTATTAGAGCCGGTTTACAAATATAGACAATTCAAAAAGATACGCAGCTTGCGGGCTTTGCGGATCTGGAGTATAGTCGTATCAACCGCAACACTACTTGGAGAGGAGCACTTGGAATGAAAAAATTGATCGCCGTCTTTGCGCTGGGAGCCGGTTTTTGCATGGCAGCGGACTGGACGGGCTATATCATCGACCAGAACTGCGCGAGCAAGAAAGAAATGCTGGGTAACGTAGCCTGTGCCAAGAGCTGCATCGGGCGAGGTTCTCCGGCCGTGCTGGCAACCGAAGACGGCAAGGTTTACAAGATCGCGGACCAGGACAAGGTGAAAGAGGACGCGGGCAAGAAGGTCACCATCACCGGCAAGATCGATGGCGATACCATCACGGTAGACAGCATCAAAGCGATGTAAGTTTGGGAAGCGAGGCGCGCGATGCGCGCCTCGCGCCTGCCTCAGGCTGACCCGACCATTTCGCGCATTTCCTGCACCAGGGTGCGGAGCTGGTTGGCGTATCCGTTGAGTTCCGCTCCGGCCGAAGCACTTTCCTGCGCGCCGGCGGCGGTCTGCTGAGTCACTTTCTCCATTTGCAGCACGGTGCGTGCGATCTGTTCCATGCCGCGCGCCTGTTCCTGATTCCCGAGGTTCACTTCATCGACCAGGGTCTTCACGCGGGTTGCGCTGTCGGTCATGTAGCGGACCGCAGTGGCCATGCGGTCCAGCCGGGAGTTGCCGTCGCGCGACGTTTCGATGGATTCCTCGATCAATCCGGCCGTATCGCGGGCCGCCTTGGCGCATCGCTGGGCCAGGTTTCGCACCTCGTCAGCCACCACCGCAAACCCGAGACCGGCTTCGCCGGCGCGGGCCGCCTCGACCGCCGCGTTGAGCGCCAGAATGTTGGTTTGAAACGCAATCTCATCGATGACTTTGATGATGCGGGCGATCTTGTTGCTGGAAGCATCGATCTCTTTCATCTTCTCGATCATGCGATCGAGCGTCTGGTTGACGTCCACCGAATGTTCGGCGGATTGCCGCATGAGGCCGGCCACTTCCTGAGCCGCATCCGCATTCTTTCGGGTAATCGACGCAATCTCTTCGGTGGAGGCGGAGGTCTCTTCGAGCGAGGCCGCCTGTTCGGAGGCGCCGCGCGCCAGGGTCTGGCCGGAATCGGAAACCTGCGAAGCCGCACCCGCCACTTGCGCGGCACTCTCCGACAATTGGCCGCCGAGGTGCTGTAGCGAGCGGTTGGCGGTGTGGACCACCCAGAGCATTCCGGCCCCGATGAGCAGCGCGCCCAAACCGAGCAGGATGGTCAGCAGGCTCGCACCGCGCGCGGAGGAGGCCGAAGCCTGCGCGAAGCCGTTCAGCTCGGCATTCTCATGCTCCTCGAGGTTGTTCGCCTGCCGCGCGATCTCCTCCAGGCTGGGCTGGACCTTTTGCGCGAAAATCGCCAGCGCCGCATCCATCTGCTGCTTCTCCATGGCCTGCCGTAATTCCTCCTGCGCCCGGGCCGTTTCCGCGGCATCGGCCGAAAGCTTGCTCAACAGTGCCGTGGTGTTTGCCGAGTCGGAGAGCTTTTCCAGTTCTCCCAGGGAATTTCGCAGTTGCTGCTGCGGCTTTTGGAATTCCTGCTGGTAGGCGTCCGAATGCGTCCGGTCGCCCACGACCGCGGCCAGAACGCTGCCTCTTTCCAGACTCATCATTTGAAAAGAGGCGGCGTTCACCTGGCTGGCCAGATACCGCTGTCGTCCCGTCAGGTTGATCGAGCGGTCGAGATCGGCCTGAGATCTCCGGATCACCACGAAGGATGCCACGCTGCAGACAAGCTGGAGGCCCAGCATCAGGCCGAAGCCGCCCAACAGTTTCTTGGTCAGAGTCATGAGATGCGGGCCCCTTTACGGTTTGAAATCGACGGAGATCTGGGTCTGCGCCTTGACCGGCGCCCCGTCCGCGGTGAACGGCTTGAACTTCCACTTCTTCAGGGTGTCCATGGCCGGCTTGGTGAGGACCGGGTTACCGCTTACCGCCGAGACATTTTCCACGCTGCCGTTTTCGGCAATCAGGACCTCGATCGTCACGGTACCGGAGAGGTGCAATTGCCGGGCCATCACCGGAAACTCGGGCGCAACCTTGGTGACCACCGCACTCAGGGCTTCCGCCTGGGTGACCTTCTTGGGCGGGCCGTCACAGACCCCCCAAGCGGCGCAGATGAGCAATAGACCGATCGAATGGAAGAGACTTCTCAGCATTCCTGTTTGGAACCTCGCAATATTTATCGGCCGGAACGGGGGTTTCCTTAGGCCGATGAATGGGCCGCCTGAAGCCACTTATAATCAAAGAGATCATGAAAAAGCGGCTGATGCTCGGTTCGGGCGCGGTGCTGCTGGCGGTGTCGGTGCTGCTGGTGGCCTGGCTCGGGTCGTTCAACAGCGGCCAATTCTCACCGATCGACCCCCACCAGACGGTCGTTTTCTGGGCGACCTCCGTGCTGATTTTCATCCTCATGGTGACGCTGGGGTTCATTCTGTTCCGCGAACTGCTGAAGCTGTACATCGCGCGGCAGAGCAACCAGCAGGGGTCGAGGATCCGCACCAAGCTGGTTCTGGGGGCGCTGGCGCTGAGCTGCGTGCCGGTGGTCTTCCTGGTGCTGTTCAGCTTCGAAGTACTGAGCCACAGCGTCAACCGGTGGTTCACCAACCCGATAGACCAGACCATCGAACGCTTCGTGAAAGTGGCCGAACTGCTGCAGCGCGAGATGCAGGACGAGGTGAACGCCCAGGCCGCGCTCCTCGCGGCGCAGCCGGAAGTGCGGCGGATGCTGGCGGGCGGGGGCGCGAACAAGGCCTTCCTGAAACACTTCACCGAGGAGTACGACGCGGAATCGGCGGCAATCTACGCACCGGACGGCATGTCTCCGGCGGCCCGGTGGGGAGGGTCCGCGGAGGCCCCCGGGAAGGCTATCCGCTCGCGGGCGCCCGTGGTCGAAAACGGGCGCATCACGGGATACGCCGAGCTGGTGGCGCGGCTGCCGCTGGACGTGGCGGATCAACTGGCGGCCATCGAGAGGTTCCACGGGCAGACGATCGAGCTCAAAGACCAACTGAAGAGCGCCAAGTTTTTCTACAACATGGTGATGGGCCTGATCACCGTGTTCGTCCTGTTTTTCGCCACGTGGCTGGCGTTCTTCCTGGCCAAACAGATCAGCGTGCCAATCAGCGCGCTGCTGGACGCGGCCCACGAGGTGAGCAAGGGCAACCTGAAGCATCGCGTGAACGTGCGCGCCGCCGACGAGCTGGGCTCGCTGGTACGCGCCTTCAACCGCATGACCGAGGACCTGGATTCGGGAAACCGCGAGCTGGACCGGCGGCGGCGGTTCATCGAAGCCATCCTGGAAAGCATTCCGACCGGCGTGATTTCGATCGGCGCGGACGGCTCGATCCACCACGTCAACCGCGCCCTGTCGAAGATCTTCGGGCCGGAAGCGGTGGCGCGGGCGAACCGCCTGGAAGACCTGTTTTCGCGCGAGGACACGGCCGAAATCAAGTACCTCATGAAGCGGGCGCGGCGCACCGGGACGGCCTCCCGCCAGATGGAACTGCGCACGGACACGCGGAAGCTGCAACTGGCGGTGACGGTCTCGGCGCTCGAAGAGAAGCTGACTTCGGGATTCGTGCTGGTGCTCGAAGATACCAGCGAGCTGCTGCGCGCGCAGAAGGCGGCGGCGTGGCACGAGGTGGCGCGGCGGGTGGCGCACGAGATCAAGAACCCGCTCACGCCCATCGCGCTTTCCGCGGAACGGATCGCGCGCCAGGTGGACCGGCTGGAACTGGCGCCGAACACGGACCGCATCCTGCATGAATGCGCGGCCACCATTTCCCAATCCGTGGAATCGGTGAAGACGCTGGTGGACGAGTTCTCGCAGTTCGCGCGCTTCCCCACGGCCCAGCCGGTGCGCAGCGATTTGAACCGGGTGGTGGCGGAAGCGCTCACGGTGTTCCGGGGGCGGCTGGACGGCATCACCATGCAGACCAGCTTCGCGCCCAATCTGCCGGCCGTGAGCCTGGACCCCGACCAGTTCCGGCGCGTGGTGGTGAACCTGGTGGACAACGCCGCCGAAGCCATGCAGGATTCGCTGGTGAAGCGGCTGCTGATCGCCACGCAGCCGGGCGGGGCCGAAACCGTCGAACTGGTGGTGGCGGACTCGGGGCCGGGAGTGGGTCCAGACGATAAGGAGAAGCTGTTTCTGCCCTATTTTTCGACCAAGAATCGAGGCACGGGCCTGGGCCTGGCGATCGTGAGCCACATCGTGGCGGAGCACAACGCGCAGATCCGGGTGGAAGACAACCAGCCGGCGGGAGCGCGGTTCACGATCGAGATTCCGGCGATCCTGGAGACCGAGCCGGCGGAACCGCCCGGACGTCCGGCGGCAGCGGGCGTATGAAGCAGCGAAGGATCCTGGTAGTGGACGACGAGCCGGCGATCCGGCAATCGCTCGGCGGTGTGCTGGAGGACGAAGGCTACACGGTCGCGGCGGTGGAGAGCGGGGAGAGCTGCCTGGCGGCGCTGCCGGGCGCCAGCTACGAGCTGGTGCTGCTGGACATCTGGCTGCCGGGCGTGGACGGGCTGGAGGTGCTGGCGCGCATTCAGGAGATTCCGTTCGGCGAGCGGCCGGAGGTGGTGATCATTTCCGGCCACGGCAGCATTGAAGCGGCAGTGAAGGCGACCAAGCTCGGAGCGTTCGATTTCCTGGAGAAGCCGCTCTCGGTGGAGAAAGTCCTGGTGGTGGTGAAGAACGCCCTGGCGCACCGCTCGCTCTCGCTCGAAAACGTGCGGCTCAAGGGCGACAGCGGGTCGCGGTGGCGGATCATCGGGGAGAGCGTGCCGATGAAGGCGCTGCGGCAGCAGCTTTCGCTGATGGCGGGGACCAACGGGCGGGTGCTGATCTTCGGGGAGAGCGGGACGGGCAAAGAGCTGGTGGCGCACGCCATTCACGCGATGAGCCCGCGGCTGCCGGAGGCCTTCGTGGAGGTGAACTGCGCCGCCATTCCCGAAGAGCTGATCGAGAGCGAGCTGTTCGGACACAACAAGGGAAGCTTTACCAGCGCGCACGAAAACAAGGTCGGGAAGTTTCAGAAGGCCGACGGCGGCACGCTGTTCCTGGACGAAGTGGGCGATATGAGCCTGCGCACACAGGCGAAGGTGCTGCGGGCGCTCGAGGAGCAGCGGTTCGAGCCGGTGGGCGCGGCCGAATCGGTGCAGGTGGACGTGCGGGTGGTGGCCGCGACGAACAAGAACCTGGAGGAAGAGATCGAACGCGGCAATTTTCGGGAGGACCTTTTCTACCGGCTGAACGTAATCCCGTTTTTCGTGCCGCCGCTGCGCGACCGCCGCGAGGATATTCCGCTGCTGGCCGAGCATTTTCTAGCGGAGTTCACCAAAGCGTACGGGCGCAAGCCCAAGGAGATGACACCCGAGGCCTACCGCGTGCTGCGGGAATATCACTGGCCGGGAAATGTGCGCGAGCTGAAGAACCTGATCGAGCGGATCGTGATCCTGAACCCGCAGGTGCGGGTGGACGCGCGGCACATCCCGTTGAATGCGGCGCGGCGGCAGCAGGAACGGCCGCTCGACCGCTTCGGCAGCCTGCAGGAAGTGCGGGAGGCGGCGGAGCGGGAGTACATCCTGAAGAAGCTCGAAGAGACGAACGGGAACGTGACGCGGACGGCCGAGCTGCTGGGACTCGAACGGAGCAACCTGTACCGGAAGATGCGGACGCTGGGGATCGGGCCGAAGGAGTAAGAGCAGGAACATACCGCCGAGACGCCGAGTTTTTGGAAAATGGAGACACTGCGGCTAAGCGGTGCGGGCGGCCGGGGGTAACTCGGACTTATCGCCGGACGTGTCCGGCCGCCAGTGGGTCGAGCGGAATCTTCGAGGACCTAGGCGGGCTGGATGGCCCACATATCCTTGCCGATTCGATTCCCGCTCTCTGAGATCCGATGGGACGGCGATCCGCGCTATCCGTTCACCAAAGGGTGTGATGGGTTCGAACCCAAGGTCTCCCCGCCGATCTCATCCACGTAGGTGACGACCGTTCTGGCTTTAAGGGCCGTACGGGAAGTTCAGTCCACCGTAACGCAACGCTTCCTGGCCAGGAAGAAAAGCCTGTTGGGGGCGGCGCGGTGGGGCGCGACCCTGCTTACAATCTCATGATAACCGCCGGGTCAATAGAGATATTGGCGCCGCTCCGGCTAACTGCTTTGCTGCCAGCGTGGAATAATTCTCACAACCTGCGAACGGCTCGATCGAGTTTCTGGCCCCTAACCGCACAGAACCAGGGTTGGCACGAGAACACATTGAATGTAACGGCACCGCGAAGGCGAGGCCATTCGATTTATCTTCCAGAGTGCGAGTATTCGGGGGAGGTGATTCTTGCGAAGAAGAGGTTGCGTCGTCAGCGTTGCCATAGCCGGTTGTTTCCTAGCCGGGGTCCGCGCGCAAGCCGGGACAGTCACCTATGCGAGCTTCGGCGGCACGGTCATCAACTTCGACACCCTCGCGGGGTCGCCGATTCTTGGCGCTGGAGAGGTTTTGACCAATCAGTTCGCGGGTCTAGGTGTGACGTTCAGCGTTCCAAACTTCGCCGCCTACGCGACGAATGGGATTCTCGCCACAGCTTCGTCCCTGGCCTCCATGCCGAACGTGATCTGGGTTGACCAGGGCGGCGGAAACGGCGGTTCCCTGGCCCAAGGACTGTTCATCGATTTTTCGACGCCTCAATCCGTGGTCGGAATGTTTGTCGAGGGCAGCAGCAACGAACTCTCTACCAGCACCCTCACCCTGGCGGTTTACAGCGGAAACACGCTGCTCGAATCGTTTACCTCGGGCCTCGCGCGAGGGGGCCCGGTGGGACTGGAAGGGTACCTGGTGCTGCAAGATGCTCAGATTACCCGGGCAGTCGTCTATTCCACCAGATCGGACGGGCAGAACTGGAATTTCGAACTCGATAATCTGAAGTTCAGTAGCGTAGACGCGACGGAGACACCCGAGCCCGCGTCGATCCTCTTGATCGGCGCCGGGCTGGCAGTCACGGCGCTAGCCCGCCTCGTCAAGCGCGACGAGCCTTGCAAGTGACCACCCGCACCCCATCGCCGGCAGGGGCCGGTGACGGGATAGAGTAGCAGGACGAGCCGCAATAACCGCACGGGGGATAGTTGCCGAGCCAGATCTCCCGCAGTAGGCTGGAGGGATGCCATCCCTGCGCCATACGGGTGTATTGGGCTTATCCGCTACGATGATTGCCATTTGCCAAACCGCTCCCACACCGCCGGCCGCGCCGCGCGTCGACCACCGGGAGGTGCGACACGGCGCCACCGTCATCGACGAATATTACTGGCTGCGCGAGAAATCCAACCCCCAGGTGGCCGAATACCTGGAGGCCGAAAACAGCTACACGGAAGCGATGACCAAGCGCCTGCAGCCGTTCCGCGACGCACTCTACCAGGAGATGCTGGGCCGGATCAAACAGACGGACCTTTCGGTGCCTACGCCGCGCCGCGGCTATCTCTACTACTCGCGCACGGAAGAGGGCAAGCAGTATCCCATACAGTGCCGGCGCAAGGGCGGCATGCAGGCGCCGGAAGAGGTGCTGCTCGACCTCAACGAGCTTGCCAAGGACCACAAGTTCGTGGGCCTGGGCGCGTTCGCCATCAGCGACGACCAGAACCTGCTGGCGTATACGGTGGACTTCACCGGCTTCCGGCAGTATGCGCTGAAGGTCAAGGACCTGCGCACGGGCCG
This sequence comes from Bryobacterales bacterium, assembly GCA_963778675.1. Taxonomy (GTDB): domain Bacteria; phylum Acidobacteriota; class Terriglobia; order Bryobacterales; family Bryobacteraceae; genus CAWCDJ01. The sequence goes on along the minus strand of CAVZVI010000005.1, from coordinate 20,296 downwards.
GATCCTTCCGGATACGATCGAGCGAGTCACTTCGGTGGAATGGGCCGCCGACAACCGGACCCTCTTTCTGGTGACCGAAGACGCGGTGACCAAGCGCAGCGATACGTTCTGGCGCCACGCGCTGGGGTCTCCGAAATTCGACCAGATCTACCAGGAGAAGGATGAGCTGTTCGATATCGGCGTGGGCAAGACGCGCGACCTGAAGTATCTCGCGCTGCAGGTGGAATCCAAGGACACGGCCGAAGTGCGTTACCTGCGCTCGGACCGGCCCGCCGACGCCTTTACGGTGCTGCTGCCGCGGGAGAAGGGCCACCGCTATTATCTCGACCACCGCGAGGGCCTGTTCTACATCCGCACGAACAAGCCGGGCCACAATTTCGCCGTGGTGACGGCCCCGGAAGGCGACCCGTCCCCCAGGAACTGGAAGACCTTCATTCCTCACCGCGAGAACGTGCGCCTTCAGGACATCGACCTGTTTCAGGACTTCGCGGTCTCGGTGGAAAAGTCGGATGCCCTCAATCACCTCCGGATTTACGATTTCCAGAGCAGGAAGTGGAGCGCCATCGAGTTTCCCGAGCCGGTGTACTCGGTGTTCCCGGCGAGCACGCCGGAGTACGAATCCAACACATACCGGTACAACTACCAGAGCTTCATCACACCGTCGAGCGTATTCGATTACGATGTACGCTCGGGCAAATCCACGCTGCTCAAACAGCAGGAAGTGCTGGGCGGCTACGATCCGAAACAGTACGCCAGCGAGCGCCTGTGGGCCACCGCGCGGGACGGGGTGAAGGTGCCGATCTCGATCGTATACAGGAAGGGCTTCGTCCGCGACGGCAAAGGCGCCCTGTTCCTGTATGGCTACGGCAGCTACGGGTTCGGGACGCCGCCCACGTTTTCGAGCAACCGGACGAGCCTGCTGGACCGGGGCATGGCGTACGCGATCGCGCACATTCGCGGCGGCGACGAGATGGGCGAACAGTGGCGCGAGGACGGCATGCTCATGAAGAAGAAGAACACGTTCCAGGACTTCATCGACTGCGCCGAATTCCTCATCGGGGAGAAGTGGACGTCGAAGGACCGGCTGGTGATCGAAGGCGGGAGCGCCGGCGGGCTGCTGATGGGAGCGGTGGTGAACATGCGGCCCGACCTGTTCCGGGCGGTTCACGCGGCGGTGCCGTTCGTGGACGTAATGAACACGATGATGGATGCGTCGCTTCCGTTGACCGTGGGCGAGTATCTCGAATGGGGCAACCCCAACGAGAAGGCCGCCTACGACTACATGAAGACTTACAGCCCTTACGACAACCTGGAAAAACGCGCGTATCCGGCGATGCTGGTGACCACGAGTTTCAACGACAGCCAGGTGATGTACTGGGAGCCTGCCAAGTATGTCGCGCGCCTGCGGAGGATGAAGACCGATGCGAACCCGCTGCTGCTCAAGATCAAGATGGATCCGGCGGGGCACGGCGGCGCCAGCGGCCGGTACGACCGGCTGCACGACACGGCGTTCGAATACGCGTGGCTGATGGACCAGGTGGGGATCACCAAGTAGGGGCGGTGCGAGGGCCGACGTCGAGGGAGTTGCCGACAGCAGAAGGCGAGGATGGCGAAGCGGGCGACGGGCAAAGCCGACGACGCACTTGTCTAGCGAGCCGCTTGTCGCTATGCTCTCTGGAGAGGAGTTCCATGAAAAGGATTGTTTCGAACGGCCTAATCGCCTGCCTACTGTTTGGAGCATCGGCCGCGATCGCTCAGGTAAAGCAGACGAAAGAACAGATCATGTTCTACACGTCGGAGTGGAAGGGTGAGCGCTTCCCCGACGGGCGTCCCAAGGTGGCAGACAATCTGCTCGAGCGCGCGAAGGACGTGTCGATCGAGGACATATGGGACTATCTGCGCGGCCAGGGCTATGTAAACCAGTTTGAGAACGGCTGGCAGGCTCTCCACATCGACAAACCCTTCGCCGGCCGCGCCCTCACGGCGCAATTCATGCCGCGGCGGCCCGACATGGCGGCCGCGGTCGGCGCGGAGGGTCAAGCGGAGGGGCGCGTCAGCGGGACCAATAGCTGGGTGATCAATGAACTTCAGATGGGCGACACGATGGTCGCGGACGGCTATGGAAAGATCATCGAGGGCACTCTCATCGGTTCCAACCTGGGAAGCGGGATTGCCGCACACACCCATTCGGGCTTCATCTTCAACGCCGGAATCAGGGACGCGGAGGAGAACCGGGAAATCGCGAACCTCAATGGATTCTACCGGGGCTACGATCCCTCGGCCTGGGCTCAGATGCAGTTGACGGGGATCAACGTTCCGGTCCGTATCGGCCGTGCCGTTGTGTTGCCGGGCGACCTCGTCCTGGCCAAGCGGGACGGGGTGATCTTCATTCCCGCGGTGCTGGCGGCGGCGGCAGTCAGCAGGGCGGAGTTTACCAACCTCCAGGATGCGTTTAACTTTGAATTGAACCGTCAAGGCAAGAACGGCGCCGAGTTCGAGGGCGGTTGGAATGCAGCAAAGTTCGCCGCCTTTCAAAAGTGGATTGACGCTCATCCCGAAAAGCTGAAGATGACTCGCGCCGAATTTGACGGGCTCATGGCCCAGATGCAGAGGCGGTCCGGCGGCCGCGGCGGCAGAGGCGGACAGCAGCGTTGACCGGCGCAGCCCGTCTTTGATCAGCGAGGCGACGCGGCTAGCGGAAATGGTACAGGAGAATGCCGTACCCGACGCCGGCCGCGTCAGCAGTACGCGCCACCTGGAAGGCCATGAAGCGGCCGCCGGTCGAGACCACCGGGTTCGACGCCTTGAAACCTTCGTAGTCGTTGAAGTGGGTCAGGCGTTCGAAATCGTGTCCCGTGCCGTCGAGGCCCAGCTTCCAGATATCGATGTTACGGGATCCGTGGCTGCCGCCGAGTGTTTGCACCTGCCTGTCGCCCTCCACGAGAGTGTACTTTCCGCCCGGCATGATGCCTTCGCACTCGTTGTAAGTGCCGGGAGCTTTCGACATGTTTTCGGCCTTGCCGGTCGCGAGGTCGATGGTCATCACCGAGGCTAGCCCTTTGGGCTCGTAACAGGTGAACGTCATTTTCCGGTCGTTGGCGTAAAAATCCTGCGCTTCGATCACGCAGCCGCTGGTTTGACTTTGGTACGCGAGGCGCTTGTTGGCCAGATGCGGCTGGCCGCCCGACATGTCCACATCGGCGACGAACAGTTGAGACTGTTCCGGCGACAGGGCGGGGTCTTGCGCATGGGTCACCGAAAAGGCGATCTTCAGGCTCTCCTTCGAGACGGCCGCGCCCTCGCTCATTTTCTGCCCCAATCGCTGCGGCCGCGAGCCCGGCTCTTTCGACAGAAACCACAATTCGTTATCGCGGGTGCGGCTGGTATGGATATCCTGGAAGCGCTCCGGTCCGATCAGGAGGTAGTCTCCGCTGGACAGGTGCATGACCCGCAGGAACGCCGCCCCCGGCACGTTACACGTGAGACAGCGGATCACCCTGGTCTTCAGATCGATCACGAACGCATCGCCGAAGCTTTTGTCCATGAAGGCGATCCGCTGGTTATCGGGAGAGATGTCGGCGCGTTCTCCGAAGTGTGTCAGGATCTCGATCTGCGGGGGCAGGTGCTCCAGAGGGTTTCCCTGCTTTCGCTGTGCCGCCAGCGGAGCAAGAAGGACGAGACCCAGTATCGCGGTTTTGATCATAAAATGCCTGTTCGCGGCGGCGGAGCGCCGCTAGACTCCGGCCCTGGCTCTCCGCGCCAGCTCGCCGAGACTCTGGTTGGTCTGTGGTTGATACCCTTTGAGCGGGAGGATCCGCTCGTGGATGGCATCGAGCAGCCATGCTGGTTGCGGGAAGAACAGCGCTTCCAACTCGGCGGCCGGCGTGATCCAGTTGCGAGACCCGATTACCACCGGAGGCCCGTCCAGATCGTCGAAACAGAGTTGCGTCAGGGTCGCCGCGACAGTCTGCATCACCGATCCACGCTCGACGGCGTCGCATACCAGCATCACCTTGCCGGTCTTCCGCACGGATTCCCTCAGCGGCTCATAATTCAGCGGCACGGCGCTGCGCAGGTCGATCACCTCGGCCGCCAGACCGAAACGCGACTGCAGCTCCGCGGCGGCCGCGATGGCCGTATACAGGGCGGGTCCAAGGGTCAGGATGGTCAGGTCTTTGCCCGCGCGCTTCAAGGAAGGCTCGCCCAACTCGATTTCGTAATAGCCCTCGGGCACTCCTTCTTCCACGAACATCTCGCCGTAATCGTAGACCTTCTGGCTCTCGAAAAAGATCACCGGGTCGGTGCCCGCCAGCGCTGCGTTCATCATGCCCTTGGCATCGTACGGGGTCACCGGAAAGACCGCCTTCAGCCCGGGGATGTGGTGCACCAGGGCCGTCCAATCCTGCGAATGCTGCGCGCCATACTTGGCCCCGACAGAGATCCGCAGCACCACCGGCATGGTCAACTGGCCGGCCGACATCGACTGCCACTTGGAAAGCTGATTGAATATCTCGTCGCCCGCGCGTCCCATGAAATCCGCGTACATCAGTTCCGCCACGACCCGGCCGCCCTCCAGGCCGTAGCCCACCGCCGCACCGGCAATCGCCGCTTCCGAAATCGAGGAGTTGAACAGACGATGGTAGGGCAGTGCTTCGGTCAGGCCGCGGTACACGGCGAAGGCGCCGCCCCAGTCGCGGTTCTCTTCGCCGAACGCGATCATCGTGGGATCGATGGAGAAGCGGTGGAGCATCGCCTCGAAGATGGCGTCGCGGACGTTGTACGCCTTCATCTTGGGCACCGGCTTGCCCTGGTCCGTGGGGGTGCGGATCTTTCCCCGGATCTGCTGCACCCTGGCGTTTTCGGACAGGTCCTGCAGAAACTCCGGAGCGCGGCCGTCAAACTTCTCCACGCGCTGGTTGGAGAACATCACGGAGCCCACCAGCTCGGAGCCGGCGGTGACCCGCGGGCTGGCGTCGAGATCCGCCGCGAGCTGGAACATGTCGAAGACGGCCGCCTCGATGCAAACCCTGGCGGCATCGAGCGCATCCTCCGCGACCACACGGTGATCGAGCAGTTTCTTGCGGAAAGCGCGGATGGAATCGGCCTGCTGCCACCGTTCGATCTCTTCCTTCGTACGATAACTCGACGCGTCGGAGGGCGAGTGTCCGCTGATGCGGTAGGTCACCGTGTCGAGCAGGACCGGGCCACCGCCTTCGCACAGCACCTGCTTTTTGCGCCGGAAGGCGTCGATCACCGGCAACGGGTCGTAGCCGTTCACACGCTCGGCATGCATCTGCGCCGGGTTGACGCCCGCGCCCACCCGCGCGATCTGCTGCACTCCCATGGTTTCGCCGAACGGCTGGCCGCCCATGCCGTAGAAGTTGTTCATGCAGTTGAAAATGACCGGCAGGCCGCCGCCCAGGGATTCCTCCCAGAGGTTGCGGTACTGGTCCATCGCGGAAAAGGTGATCCCTTCCCACACCGGCCCGCACCCGAAAGCGGCGTCCCCGATGTTGGCTACGACGATTCCCGGCTTACGGTTCACCCGCTTGAACAGCGCCGCTCCGGGAGCGATCGACCCGGATCCGCCGACGATGGCATTGTTCGGGTAGATCCCGAACGGAGCGAAGAAAGCGTGCATGGAACCGCCCAGGCCGCGGTTGAAGCCCGTCTCCCGCGCAAAGATCTCGCTATAGGCGCCGTAAATGAAGAACCGCAGGGCCAGGCCTTTGACCGTCCCGCGGTAACCCTTCTCCACCGGACGAAGCAGGGCGCCATCGCGGTAGGATTTCATGATCTCTAGCAGCCGCTGGTCGTCAATCGCGCGGATGGCCGAAAAGCCCTTGGCCAGAATCTCGCCGTGGCTGCGATGCGATCCGAAGATATGGTCCTCGGGCGACAGCGCAAACGCCATCCCGACCGCGGCGGCTTCCTGGCCGATCGAAAGGTGGGCGGGCCCGGCGTGATTGTACGTGATTCCCTTGTAGGCGCCCTTGGTCTTGATCTCGTTGAGGATGGTTTCGAACTCCCGAATCCCGCACATGTCGACCCAGATATTCAGGAAGTCCCCGGGCGAGTACTCCGCGAGCTCTTCTTCCACCGTCTTACGGTATGCATTCACCGGGATGTCGAAAAAGCGGATCGTATCCGCGGCAAAGACTTTTTCCGGTTCGATGATGATTGACTTAGGCATTCCGCCTGGCTCCTAACGAGGCTTACAGAACAGGATGACACGCGGCGGCGTCAGATTCCGCACAACGCCTCTACGTTCTCCATATTTGTGGCGACCACTTTGAGGAAGCGCGCGCCGGGCGCGCCGTCGATCACCTGATGATCGCAGGTCAGAGACAATCCGATCACATCGGTGAACTCGATGCGCCCGTTGCGCCGCGCCGGCGCCAGACGGATACCGCCCACCCCCAGAATCGCGACTTGAGGGGGATTCAGCAGCGGGGTAAACGATTCGATCCCGAGTCCGCCCAGATTGCTGACGGTGAACGTGGCGCCCGAAAGGTCGTCCGCCGCAATATTGCCCTGCACGGCGCGCGCGGCCAGTTCCCGCATCCGGACCGCCAGTTCGTCGACGGCCAGCAACTGCGCATCCCGCACCACCGGCACGAGCAGGCCGCGCGGCGTGTCACAGGCAAACCCGATGTGCACCTCGGAATGCTCGAGCAGCCGGCCATCGATGAATTCGGCGTTCAGCGCCGGAACTTCGAGCAGCGATTCGACCACGCAAAACGTCACCAGGTCGTTGATGGTGATTTCCGGGAGGCCGGCCCGGCCCTTCATTCGCGCGCGCGCTGCGAGCAACCCGGCGGCGCCGGCGGACGCATGGAGCGTATATTGCGCTGTCGAAGCGAGGGACTCCCGCATGCGCCGCGCGATCTTCTCGCGGACGCTCGAAATGCGGGTACCCGGCTGGGGCGCGGAGAGTTTCCGCACGTCCTCTTCGAGTACGCGGCCGCCCGGGCCGGAGCCGCGGATTTCGACGGGATGGAGATGATGTTCGCGCGCAAAGCGCCTGGCCCGGGGGCTCAGATGCACCGACGCGCCAGAGGCTGCAGCCGCGGCAGGCACCGCCAATGCGGCCGGTTCCGCCGCGGCCTTCGCAGGTGGAGCCGGCTCCGGCGGCGGGGCGGACCCGGGCGGCCGGAACGCGTCCGCGCTTTCGCCCGGCTCCCCGATCACCACCAGGTTGGTGAACACCGGCACCAGCGCGCCTTCCTCGAAGAACGTCTCGATCACGGTGCCGCTCACCGGGGCGGTAAGCTCGAAGGTCGCCTTGTCCGTCTCGATTTCCGCGATCAAGTCGCCGGCCGCGACGGCCTCGCCCTTCCGCTTCACCCACCTGCTGATGAGGCACTCTTCGACCGTGTTTCCGAGTTTCGGCACCTCGACCGGTGTCGCCATCTAGTGATAAGTCTCCATGAGCTTCCAGCCGGCCTCGCTGAACTGCGTGAGCGTCCGCTGCGTAGGTCCAAAACCGATGAACTCGCAGGGAGCCATGCCTTCGGGTTCGAACGCGCGCACGAACTCCGGCATCTGCCGCAGACGATGCAGGGCATCGGGATCGACGGGCCGGTCGATCCGTTCCTCGCGCGGCAGGTCCTGGGTGACAAACCACTCCTGGGGCGTGGGGTGAATCGACATCAACAGGTCCGCACCGGCCAGTTCGGTCATATGGTAAGGGCCGCGCAAGGCCGCCACCAGCAGGGTTGCCTCGTAGCCGCGTTCCCGGTAGATGCGGTAGGCCCGTTTGGTGACGGCCAGGCCCGCCTGGCGGATGTCGGATTCGGTCACCGGCGCGCGGTTATCGTGAGCGACGTCGCGCAGATAGTCGTCCAGCCGGCCGATCATGATTACGGCGAAACACCGGCCCGGCGCGATCCCTTTTTCCCGGGCGCGGCGCGACCCGGCGCGATGCCGTTCGGCGATCGCCAGCACCTGCGGCACGGTGAAACTCACGGTCGCCGTGGTGGCGATGCCTTCGGCCGCGCAATCTTCGAGCACGTCGAGCCCTGCCGCGGTGGCCGGCAGTTTCACCGCGATGTTCGGCGACCATGCCTGGAAGCGTTTGGCCATTGCGTACATGCAGTCGCGGTCGCCGGCGCGCGCCGGATTCACCTGCGCGCAGACGAACCCCGAGCTTCCGCCCTCTGGCTTCAAACTCCGGCAGGAATTTCAGCGCCGCGCACATGACCGGAATCCGCATCAGTGCTTCAGCCTTTTGCTCCGCCGGCAGGTTCCGGGCGAGCACCTCGCCGATTTCCCGCGACCACACGTCGCGATCCTTGTGCAGCGCCGTGCTGGACAGGAATGGATTGGTGGTCACGCCGATGGCTCCCCGTTTCAGCCCAAGATCGAGTTCGACTGCCTGGGCGGAATCATGCCACCACTTCGTGGGCGTATTCTCAAGCGCCCAATTCAGATATGTATCGTTCACGATTGTGCCTCGCTAGCCGCAAGTCCCTTCCGCGTCATCTTATCAAGGAACGCCGACGGCAGCGCCGGGCGGGCCGCCGGGAAGCCTGGCTCACGCCGCGGACCCTGGCGCTTACAGATTCCACCAGTAAGCCCACTTCAGCACAATCGCCCGGTTTCGGGTCGAGAACAATCCAGCCTGCCCAGGCTGCAGGTAGTCGGGAAGATAGTTTTCGGTCCAGACCAGAAACACGTCGGACGCCGGCTTGTAGCGCCACTGCACGCGGCTATTCAGGTTCAGGTTCCTCTGCTGCTCGTTGTATTGGACGAACGTCGTGAAGTACAGTGTGTTCGTCAGCGTGACGTCGATTTGCGGGCCGGCCAGCCAGAAACGGGTGTGTCCCCACGGCTGCGGCAACCGGAGATCGTTGTAGGTTACGGTGCCGGCCAGGCTGACCAACGGCTGGAAGCGGTATCCGATCGTGCCGGACACGCTCCGCTGAGTTCCACCAGCATAGTAGCCTCCCACCAGGGACGAGAACCCGTACGTCAACGTGCTTTGCGGCCGGGAGTTGAAGCTGGTGCTCCAGAACTTCCAGTGGTGCACACTGCCGGTCTGCAGTTTCTCGCGCCCCGAATTGGTCGGGTCAAAAGGCTGCAGCAATCGGACGTAGTCCGCGCCGGCCGAAGTCGAAAATACGTCACCGCTCCGTAATGCAACGGTGTAACCCAGGGCAGTCTCGTAATCGCTCAGTTTTCCCGTCCAGTCGAAAAAGTTGCTGCTGGTCAAGAGCGGCCCGTGGCTCAATACCGGGCCGCCCTCCGGCAGGAGCGTATATCCGATCGTCCCCAAGGCGCGATGATAGCCGTTCCGCGGCACGTAGCCTGCTTCAGCGATGTAGTTCGGATCGACGTTCTCCGTCTGTCCGTTGATCAGCCACCGGCGGCTATTGTACTGAAGATGGCCGGCATAGACGTTCCCATCGCGATGATCGCCGGATGTGAAGGATCTCAGATACAGCACCTTGCCGGTCCACAGGTTGTCTCTGGACGCCAGGTTGTACTCGAACCCAAGATTGCGGTTGTACCCCGACGGCGCTGCCGGTGCCCCCGCGCCTCCATAGTCGAAGGACTCCTTGTCAACCAGCAGAAAGCTGATATTAGAACGGGAGAAGACCCGGCGCTGCAGAGCAAAAACCGCGAAGTTCTGCGGCGGCAGAGCCTGGCCGTCCGGGACCCCGGTCTGCATGTCCATCACGCCCAAACGCCAGTCCTTGTTCAGTTTCCCGCTCAGGCGGGCGCCGAAATGGATCTGCGCCCCGTTGAGGCCGATCCGCCGGCTGAAGAAAGGGCGGATCGTGGCATAGCCGAAATTCGTAAACTGGTCTCCATTCTCCAAGAAGAATTGGCGCTTCTCCGGGAAGAACAGCTCGTATCGGCTCAGGTTGGTCACCTGCTGATCGACATCCACCTGCGAGAAATCGGGGTTGACGGTCAGGTCCAGGTTGAGCGCCGAACCGATCGCGACCTTCCCGTCCATTCCGATGTCCCGGCGCGCGGATAACGGTGTGTGCGTCTCATAGTCCCGGCTGATCCCGCCGAGCGCATATGGGATGACGGAGACGTTGGGACCAGCAGCGGGAGGCGGTTCGTCCCAGACGAGAACACCGGCCAGGGCCAGCGCCGCGGTCGGAAACTGGCGCGGTATGGGGGTCCACGAAGACTTCTCGGTGGTCTTCAGATCCAGCCGGCTGAAATTGACGCCCCACCGGGTGATGCCTTTCTTATAGCGGATACTCTTGAATGGAATCGCAATCTCCAGCTCATAGCGATCCTCATATGTTCTCACCGCGGAGGTCCACCGGTTGTCCCAACTCAGGTTGGCCTTGCCCCCTTCGTAGAGCAGGCCATCCCACTGGGCTCCGGCGGCGTTTACGCCGAAAGTGAAACCGTTGGTCTGGTCGTCGAAGGTGTCCAGGAAGAAGATGAAGTTATCGTTCCTGGAGAACGACCAATCCCGCTTCAGTGACTCCACCATATAGGGACCAGGAATGCTGCCGAAATAGCAGATCGCGCTCAGATACAACTGGTGGTCGTCGTAGGCCATGCGAACATCAGTCCGTACTTGCGCCCGGCCTTTGTCCATCGGCAGGACCATCCAGAAATTGCTCGCCACCTCGGCGGAGTCCCAGGCCGGCTCGTGCGCGTTGCCGTCGATCACGATCGGCGACGGCGCGCGATGAATGTGCAGTTGGTAAGCCTCGTTCTCCTTCTGCGCCGCCGCACCGGCAATTCCGGAAAAGAGGCAGACCCAGAGCGCAAACCCCCGGACCCGCATTCCCGCTGCCGGCCGTAGCCGAGGCACGCCCAGAGGATCAGGGCGGCGGTTCGTGCATGGCAATCGCCTCCCGCCGCCGCGAGCCGCCGAACCTGCCGGAAAGTCGGGAATCATCATTGAAACTATTGACGCTAACAGACGTACCGCAGCCGAACAAGAGTAATCCATTCCGGCGCCGGGCCAGCCGGTTCAGGCAGAACTCAGGTGGCAACCGCCTCATCCGGCCGGTCGGCAGCACCATAGCGTCTCCATTGAGATTGTCCGGGCCGCTTCAGGCCGCCGGGAGAGGGACCTTATCTTCCGCGATTGCCAGGATACTTGGGAGGTTTCACGGCGCCTCCGGGACCAGCCGGGGCCGGGGCGCTCACCCGAGCCGCCGGCCGGCGCACCGGCCTCAACAGAACTGCTCGAGTCTGCCCGTCTTTGACGGCTCCGGCCACGATCTCTCCGGCATCGTTGATCCCGCCGGTGTTCACCAAGTAGTAACCGGAATTAGCGGGAATCAGATCATTCAGATCAACCGGCCCATTGTTGTCGAGCCAGGCGATGGCGTGGCCGATCCCACGCGGTCCGGGAAACGCGAACCCGACCACTTCGCCGCGATTGTTCACCGTCCCGCAACATCCGGCGACGGTGGCAAAGTCACCGGGCAGCGTGCCGAGGTCGCGGATACGGCCGTTGCTCCAGAGGTAGGAATGAATGGTACCGTCAACCAGCAGTGCCGTTCCGCCCACTTCTCCCCGGTTCGTGATGCTGGTGGCGACATTATTGCCGTCCGCCGGCGCACCGAGCGGGCTGGTGTCGATCAGTCTCGGGGTCCCGTCCTTTTCCCAGAGCACTGCGTGCGGTCCGCCCGGAGGACCGTTCGGCGGCAGCGTCGTGTTGGAGCAAAGACCGGACACGCCCACGGCCTGGCCGTCTTCGTTGATCCCGAAGGCGAACGAGACGTTGTCGCCGGGCAGGGGCTTTAGCGGCCGCGGCTTGCGCTGCGCGTCCCAGATGACGCCGACAAAGCGCGAGACCTGGAAGGGCGCGGCGCAGGTTGCGTCATGAACGCCGGTATCCGAGAAGCCGGCGATCTCGTTCTGATTGTTGATTGAATACGCCTGGCTGTTGTAGCCGCCGGGAAGCGGAGGCAGCGGCTTGAGGTCGCCGTTCTTCCAGACGGCCCCGAGACATTGACGGTGAGTCTGAAACCCACAGAAATCCTGTCCGTTCGGATCAAGGTTCGCGGTTTCGGAGATCACCGCGATCACGTTGCCGCCAGTGTTTCCGGCGCCTTCGCTACTACAGCCGGGGCATGCAGCGCCGCCCAGCGTGCCCAGGGAGTGGATCTGCCCGTTCCTCCATAGGAAAGCCGTTTGGGCGACTCCATCGGTCTGGGTGGGCGTGGCGGCTCCGCCGACGACGGCCCCGGCGTTGTTCAGGCCATACCCGTAGGTGTATCCGCCGCCTAACGTGCCGACGTCAATCACTTCATAGCGCGGCTTGGGAGCCTGTGCGTGGACAAGAGCGGCGAACAGGCCGGCCGCCGCGATCGAATTCCGAATCAAGTTCATGTTCTTATCTCCACTGGCTTAGGCGCAGACCACTCTGAAAGGGGATCACGCTATAATTCAGCCCATACCTTATGGGGCTCGAAACTCAGCCCGGCGGCCGGGAGGCAGGCGACATCAGCCGCTTGCTGCGAGCATGGAGCGATGGCGACCAGGAAGCCCTCAAGAGTCTCACCCCCATCGTCTACAGCGAACTTCACAACCTCGCGCGCCGCTATCTCCGGCGCGAGCGTGCCGGGCACAGCCTGCAGACCTCGGCCCTGGTCAACGAAGCCTACCTGCGGCTGGTCGACTACAAGCGCATGCAGTGGCAGGATCGCTCGCACTTCTTCGCCGTTTCCTCCCAGGTGATGCGCCGCATCCTGGTAGACCACGCCCGCCGGCACAATCTGAAACGGGGCGGCAATGTGCAGCACGTCTCGCTCGACGAGGCGGCAGTGGTGGGCGGAGACCAGGACGTCGATTTGATCGCACTTGATCGCGCTTTGGAGGGACTGGAACGGATCGACCCGCGTAAAATGCGGATCGTCGAAATGCGGTTCTTCGGCGGCCTGAGCGTGGAAGAGACGGCCGAAGCGCTCCGCCTTTCGACCATCACGATCAAGCGCGAGTGGCGATCGGCAAAGGCCTGGCTTTACCGGGAATTGGCCGGGGTGACGTCTGATGGACTCTGAGCGATGGCGACGCGTAGACGAGGTGCTGCAGACGGTCCTCGACCTGCCATCGGCCGAGCGCGAGGATGCCCTGAGATCGGCCTGCGCCGGCGATGACGACCTCGAGCGCGAAGTCCGCTCGCTGCTCACCTCCGACCGTCGCGCGGCTGGTTTTCTGGACTGTCCCGCCGTCGAGGTCGCCGCGCGAACGCTGGCCTCTGCGAACCGCGCCCCCGGCATCCTTCCCGGTCAGGCCATCTCGCATTACCGGATTGTGGCGCAACTGGGCCGCGGCGGCATGGGTCAGGTCTACCGCGCCGAGGATTTGCGGCTTCGCCGCAGTGTGGCGCTCAAGTTCCTGTCCGACGACTTCGCCCGCGACCCGCAGGTCCTGAACCGCTTCCGGCGAGAGGCTCAAGCGGCCTCGGCTCTGAACCACCCGAACATCTGTACGATTTACGACATCGGCGAACAGGATGGCCGGCCGTTCATCGTGATGGAGCATCTCGAAGGCGCGAGCCTGAGGGATCGCCTGGCCGCCGGAAGACTCGACGAAAGCGCCGCCATCTCCCTCGCCATCGAGATCGCCGACGGATTGGAAGCTGCGCACAGGGCGGGCATCGTCCATCGCGACATCAAGCCGGCGAACATTCTAATCTCGGCGGCCGGTCATGCCAAGATCCTCGATTTCGGTCTGGCCCAACTCGCCAGCGATGAACGGATGACTCATCCCGGCGCCGTGGTCGGAACCGCGCGGTACATGTCGCCCGAGCAGGCCCGCGGAGAGCCGGCCGACGCGCGGTCGGACCTCTACTCGTTCGGCCTCGTGCTGCACGAAATGGCGACGGGCGCGCGTTCATCGGCGGGAATGGAGCGTATCGTATCGAGATGCCTCGAGCAGGCCCCGGAGAAGCGCTACACCCGCGCGGCCGAAATCGCCGCCGCCCTTCGCCGGCTGCAGTCCGGCGGGAGCCGGACATCCAGGCAGAAACTTCTGATTGCCGCGACCGTGCTGGTAATTGTCGCCGGCGCAGCCGCCGCGTACTTCCGGCCGCGCCCTTCTCCGAAGCTCACCGATAAAGACACCATCGTCCTCGCCGACTTCGACAACAAGACCGGCGACCCGGTCTTCGACGGATCGATCCGGCAGGGACTGGTGGTGGAACTCGGGCAGTCGCCATTCCTCAGCATCGTCTCCGACGAGCGCATTCGCCACACGCTCCAACTCATGGGCCGGGATGCCGGCGCGCGCCTCACGCCGGAACTCGCCCGCGAAATCTGCGAACGCACCGGCAGCGCAGCGGTGGTGGAAGGGTTCCATTGCAGCGCTTGGCAGCCAGTACGTCCTCGGCTTTCGCGCCCGGAATTGCAGCGACGGAGACGATCTGTACGCCGAACAGGTGCAGGCATCGAGGAAGGAGGACGTGATCAACCTCCTGCACCAGGTTGCGACCCGCTTCCGCACCCGCGCCGGAGAATCGCTGGCCACCGTCCGGAAGCATTCGCTTTCCATCAGTGAGGCGACCACCACATCGCTTGAGGCCTGGAAAGCCTATAGCGAAGCGCTGCGCTCCGCATTCAGCCCAAGCACGATGCCGCTGGTGAAGCGGGCCATCGAAATCGACCCCGAGTTCGCCATGGCTCATGCGTTTCTGGGTCGCATTTACGCCGACAACTGGGAGTCCGGCCTGGCCGAGAAGAGTTTCCGCCGAGCTTACGAACTACGGCAGCGGACAAGCGATCGGGAACGGTTTTTCATTTCGGCGAACTACGAATGCCAGGTCGTGAGGGATCTTCACAAAGCCACAGAGACCTGCGAACTGTGGGCAACCGCCTATCCTCGCGACGCGGAAGTTCGTGCGCTTCTTTCCGTCATCAACCAGAGCTTCGGCAAGTACCAAACCGCAGCCGGGAACGCCGGCAAGGCCATCGAACTCGATCCCTACTTTATCCCCGGCTATCTGAATCTCGGCTGGGCGTATGTCCTGCTCGACCGTCCGGACGATGCGCTCAAGGTCCTCGCACTCGCTCGAGGGCGCAAGCTCGAAGCCGGCGAAATGCTCATCATGCGGTACTACATCGCGTTCCTGAAAGACGACCAGGCCGGCATGCGACAGGCGGTCGCACAAGCATCGCAGCGGCCGGACGCAGAGGACTGGATGTTTCACGCGCAGTCGGGCGTCCTTGCCTGGTCGGGAGAACTGCAGCAGGCCCGCAAATTCTCGCGCAGGGCTGTGGAGCTGGCCCGCCAGGCCAATAATCGCGAACGCGCCGCGATGTACGAAGCCGGCGAATCGGTTCGCGAGGCCTTCTTCGGGAACGCGGCTGAAGCCAAGCGGGCGGCGGCGGCGGCGCTTGCGCTATCCGACACGCGGGATGTGAAATGGGGCGCGGCGCTGTCCTTCGCCCTCGCCGGAGACTTCGCCAAATCCGCCGCGCTCACCTTCGTACTGGAGAAGAGATTCCCCGAGGATACCGATGTCCAGTTCGCCTATGTGCCGATGCTGAGAGCCTTGGCGAGCATCCACAACGGCCAGCCCCGGCAAGCCCTCGAGGTATTGCAGACCGCCGCCCCGTTCGACCTTGCCATCACCGGCAGTTGGTCCGGCTTCTTTGGGAACCTGTATCCGCCTTACATTCGCGGCGTAGCGCTGCTGGCCGACCACCAGCCGGCCGAGGCCGCCGCCGAATTTGAAAAGATTCTCCAACACCCCGGCATCGCATTCAGCGATCCGGTCGCCGCCGTCGCCCGCGTGCAATTAGCCAGGGCCTACCAAGCCGCCGGACAGCTCGCCATGGCGAAGGCCGCCTATCAGGACTTTCTCGCGCGCTGGAAGCAGGCCGACCCGCAAACTCCACTGCTCAAGCACGCCGCCGCCGAGTACGCCCGCCTCGACTAATCCACCTCGCCTTCTCCCGAAAATGGAGAGTGGTGCCTGACTCCCCGAAAAATATTGGCGGGAATCCCTGGCCGGTCTCGCTTGTGTCACCGGAGAGGAAAAACCCAAATGAAAAAGTTCTCAACAAAGACCGCAACCGTGAGTTGGTTCATCTCTTTTGCGGTCTGTCTCTCAGCCGCGGGACTGGCACACGCCCAGAACAGCTGCATCGACACACCGGAAGGCCGTATTTGCACCCTCACGCAAGAGCTTCGCCAAGGCGTGTTGGTACCCGTCGATACCCAGCGTGAGCGTGGGCTTGTGACCGTCGCGAGCGGTTGTAGCGGAACGCTGCTGAACCGATTCTGGGTGCTGACGGCGGACCACTGCGTCACAAGCACCGGGACAATCAATGGCCCATCGGCAGCGTTAACCGCGCTGCCGATCACCGCCGCATGGTCGACGAGGGCGCCTGTTCCCACCCGTTTGGTCCGCAACTGGGGCGCCAGCGGCCTGGATGTGGCCCTGATCTTCCTCGGCGCAGGAGATTTCGGTCAGGTCAACATTCAACTGTTGTTTGTGGGCGACGTGGAAGACGGCATGACGCTGACCAAATACGGTCGCGGCATCTTCGAGTATGCCAGCCCCGGCCCACCACCCGTACCCGCGCAGAGCGATGGCCGCTACCGCAGTGCCGTCTTTACCCTGTCAGGCGCGAGTGCCACTACATACACGCTCGGCGTCAACAGTGCAGGCCAGGTTGGTGAGGGCGGCGATAGTGGCGGACCTGACATTGTGACCGGTCCCAATGGTGTAGGCCTGGGTATTGCGGGTGTGCAATCGACTTGCGTTGCCTCCGGCCGCGTGCCAGGTAAGCCAACGCGTTGGATCTGGGTGACCGGAATCACGAGCTGTAATAGCGCCCCCGTCTCCACCATTCGCTGGGACATTCTGCAGATCGTCCAGGAAGGGATGAACCCGTGCCCGGGCCTGTCGCCGGGATGCGCGATCTCAGTAGTGCAGCGCCAGGTGGATGGAAAGCTGTGGGTGTGGGACGGCCGCACACCGTGCGCCGGCGCCGCATGCCCCGGGTGGACGCTCATCGACACCGACTCACGAACGCAGGACATCGCTGCATCCAACAACTCACTTTTTCTTCGCCAGACCGATGGGAAGGTATGGAAATGGTACGGTCGCACGCCGTGCACTGCCGCCGCGTGCCCCGGGTGGGGCCTCATCGATTCGAACCCGCGCACAGCCGGGATCGTTGCCGGAGGAGACACGCTTTACCAGCGCCACGTGGACGGCGAGGTGTGGAAGTGGGATGGTAGTACCCCATGTACTGGCGCTGCGTGCGCCGGCTGGACCCTTATCGACACGAACCCGCGGACCGCGGAGATCGTCGCCGGCGGGAACACACTCTACCAGCGCCACGTGGACGGCAAGGT
Organism: Bryobacterales bacterium; assembly: GCA_963778675.1. Taxonomy (GTDB): domain Bacteria; phylum Acidobacteriota; class Terriglobia; order Bryobacterales; family Bryobacteraceae; genus CAWCDJ01. The sequence goes on along the minus strand of CAVZVI010000005.1, from coordinate 2,998 downwards.
GTGGAAGTGGGACGGACACACGCCCTGCAGCGGCACCGCGTGCCCTGGCTGGATTCTCATCGACTCAGACGCGCACACTCAGGAGATCGCGGTTGGGGGAGAAACGCTTTTCATGCGCCAGGACGACGGAAAACTGTGGAAGTGGGACGGACACACGCCCTGCAGCGGCACCGCATGCCCCGGCTGGATTCTCATCAACTCAGACGCGCGCACGCGGGAGATCGCTGCCGGAGGAGGCACGCTCTTCATGCGCCAGGACGACGGAAAACTGTGGAAGTGGGACGGACACACGCCCTGCAGCGGCACCGCGTGCCCCGGCTGGATTCTCATCAACGCAGACCCCCGCACGCAGGAGATCGCTGCCGGAGGAGGCACGCTCTTCATGCGCCAGGACGGCGGAAAACTGTGGAAGTGGGATGGACACACGCCCTGCAGCGGCACCGCATGCCCCGGCTGGATTCTCATCAACGCAGACGCGCGCACGCAGGCGATTGTGTCCTTCGGCCCAATTCCTGTAAAGGGGAGGTAAACCGGATTGTGGCCTACGTCGAAGAGAACCCCGTTTCAGAGTTGGCCTTGGTCCGGCGCAACACGGGCAAGCTAAAGCATGCCCCATCTCAACCCGGCAGGTTTGCTCTTTGGGAGAATCAGTCGTGATATAAATGCGCTTGGGAGCGCTCAAATCATGAACCGACGATCCTTCATCGCATTATCGGGCGCCGTTGCCGCTCCGGTGCCCTCATTCTCCGCTGCTGCCGGCTTTCAACTCGGTTGCGTCACGTACAACCTCCTCCGGGATATGGATCTCGAGACCCTGATCAAAACCCTCGAGAGCGCCGGGCTCGCCGCCGTTGAACTGCGAACCGGTCATAAACATGGTGTCGAACCGGCGCTGACTGCCGAACAACGCGCGTCAGTACGCGAACGCTTCCAGCGGTCCAAAATCAGGCTCCTGAGCTACGGCACAACCTGCGAGTTCCAATCGCCCGACGAGGCCGTACGTCGCGAACAGATCGACCTCGGCAAATCTTTCGTAGACCTCGCCCACGATACCGGAGCCCTCGGGGTTAAGGTGCGCCCCAACGGACTGCCAGCGGGCGTTCCCTATGCGACGACGATTCGGAACATCGCCGGTGGCCTGCGCGAACTCGGCACGTACGCACAATCGAAGGGCGTTGAGATTTGGATGGAAGTCCATGGCCGCCAGACGCAGGAGCCCAAGACATCCGCCGAAATCCTGCATACGGCCAACCATTCAAACGTGGGCGCCTGCTGGAACTCGAACCCGACCGACGTTGCGGACGGCACCGTCAGGCAAAGCTTTGCACTTCTCGGCCCGTTCGTCCGCAGCGTCCACATAAACGAACTGTACACTGGCTACCCTTACCGCGAGTTATTCGGCCTCCTGCGCAAATCGGGCTACTCTCGATACACCCTTGCGGAAGTCGCCGAAAGCAAGGAACCCGAGCGCTTCCTTAGGTACTACAAGGCCCTGTGGCAGGAATTGAATTCGTGAACGAGGGCGCCGCGGACGGAGCGGTCAGTGATAAGATTTCCTCGATGTTCCGTCTTCTCAGCATCGCTCTCATCAGTCTGGTTGCCTGCCTCGACCCGTCCATGGCCCAGACTCCGCCCGCCCCGCGCCCGGCGCGTCCAACACCGCCCACTCGCGATCCCCATACTCCCGGTTTCGTCACGGCAAAAGAACTGCCAGACGGCGTCAATGCTCCGGCCGACGCCGACGGAAACTTCATCCTCGGCCCCACCCACCATCCCGCGCCGGAGATGGCAGTGCAGGAAGGCGTGCCGCAGGGAGCCGTCTATACCTTCACCATGGAATCGTCGGACAGCAAGATCTATCCCGGCATCGCGCGCGAACCCGGCACCTTTGGCAAGCCCGATCCCAACGACCCCGCCAAATTGATCGTCACTACCAGTCACCCCGCTCCCTATACCCGCCGCGTGGCGGTCTATGTCCCTAAGCAATATGTGCCCGGCACAGCCGCGCCGTTTATCGTCGGGGCCGATGGACCGGACCGGCTGTTGTTCACCGCCCTCGACAACCTGATCGCCGAACAGCGGGTGCCGGTCATGATCGCCATCTCCATCAGCAACGGCAGCGGCGACGCTCAGGGCAGCGAACGCGGCCTCGAATACGACACGATGTCCGGCCGCTACGCGGAGTTTGTCGAGACTGAGGTGCTGCCCCTCGTCGAGAAGCAATACCACGTGAAACTGACCAGGGATCCCGACGGCCGGGCGACCATGGGCGGCAGCTCCGGCGGCTCGTGTGCCCTGATTATGGCGTGGTATCACCCGGAGCTGTATCACCGCGTTCTCACCTACTCGGGAACCTATGTGAACCAGCAGTGGCCATCCAGTCCCGAGACACCCCATGGCGCATGGGAGTTCCATGAACACCTCATCCCCGACAATCCGGCCAAGCCGCTGCGCATCTGGATGGAGGTCGGCGACCGCGACCTTCTCAATCCGAATGTCATGCGCGACAACATGCACGACTGGGTCCTCGCCAACGAGAACATGGCCAAAGTACTGGCCGCCAAGGGCTATCATTATCAGTTCGTATTCGCGCGCAACGCCGGCCACACAGACCGCGCCGTGAAACAGCAAACCCTGCCCGAGGCTCTGGAATATCTATGGCACGGGTACGGCGGCGGTTCGAAGAAATGATCGGAGCGGGCGCGGAGGCCTTGGGCCCCAGGCGCACGTGCGCAAAGCCCGGCTACGATGCTAGTATAAAAAAGCATATGGACCGTACACGGCGCATGCAGAGCGGTAATATCACGACGTCGGTGCGAAACCGTGTGCCAGGGCAGGGTCGGGGGGTATCTGGCACAAATCCAGCACAAAGCGAAAGCCTCGCCCGTTCGATTAATTGCAAGTAGTTGACAAAAGAGGACGCCACCCTAGCTCAGCTGGTAGAGCGGCTGATTCGTAATCAGCAGGTCGCCGGTTCGATCCCGGCGGGTGGCTCCAT
>CAVZVI010000004.1:0-46587 GCA_963778675.1 Bryobacterales bacterium | reverse complement strand
GCGCCGAAGCGCTGCTCCTGTTGATGCGGACTGCCGGTTCTCCCAACATCTAATGCGGGTCCGGCACTGAACAGCCCATTACGCCTGCTGCGGCTTGCGCTTACGCCGTGCCCCCGCGGAGAGCGTGCCAGCGGAACAGGAAGAAGTGGTGACCGCAAAGAGTGCACCGGCAGGGTTGAAGGAGCCATTGCAGCGCGGCCTCGATTGCATTTCGGGTGCCTACGCCTCTAAAGTCCACGGACCTGCAATGTGGACAGCATGTGGAGAACAGCCCTACAGGAGCGCGGATCATGGCGCTGTCTCACCATTCACCACACGCGTTGCGGCAGGGTGAGCGTGATTTGGGGAAGGTGTCGAATACGGTGCGCGGGGGTCGTTTCTCCGGCTGGCCACGGCGCGGCTCGCCTCGCGCGCAGCGGCCAGTTGTTCCAGCGTCCTTAGGTCGGGCTCCGACAGTTTCACCCGCTCTCTCGCACGCGCGACCTGACGCTTGTGTCGTTTCAGCAGCCTTTTGTTCATCCGTATCCTATTCGCCTGGCTCTTCCACAACCCCGCTGATCATAGCCTCAGTGGTCAGCATCAGCGACGCGATGGAAGCCGCATTCTGCAGAGCCGTTCGAGTCACTTTGGTCGGATCAATCACGCCGGCCTTTACCAGGTCTTCGTACTCTTCCGTGGAAGCGTTGAAGCCGAAGTTAGGATCCCGGTGGTTCTTGATCTTCTCGGCGACGACGGCCCCTTCGGTACCGCAGTTCAACACGATCTGCCGAACCGGCTCCTCGCACGCGCGACGCACGATGGTCACGCCGAACTGCTCGTCGCCCTCTAGCTTGAGAGTTTGCAGGGCAACCGAAGCTCGCAGCAATGCAACGCCCCCGCCCGGTACGATGCCTTCCTCGACCGCTGCGCGAGTGGCATGGAGAGCATCTTCCACGCGTGCCTTCTTCTCTTTCATTTCGGTTTCGGTTGCGGCGCCGACTTTGATGATCGCCACGCCGCCTGCGAGCTTCGCCAGCCGCTCCTGCAGTTTCTCGCGGTCGTAGTCCGAGGTGGTCTCTTCGATCTGGGCCCGGAGCTGCTTGATTCGTCCCTCGATATCTTTTTGCGGCCCGGCTCCGTCGATGATGGTGGTCGTGTCCTTGTCCACCGTGACGCGCTTGGCGCGGCCGAGATCCTCCAGCCTGACGCCCTCCAGTTTGATGCCGGTCTCTTCCATGATCGCCTTGCCGCCAGTCAGGATCGAGATATCTTCCAGCATTGCCTTGCGCCGGTCGCCAAAGCCCGGGGCCTTCACGGCGCAGGCGCTGAGCGTACCGCGCAGTTTGTTGACTACGAGCGTGGCCAGGGCTTCGCCTTCCACGTCTTCGGAAATCACCAGCAGCGGCTTACCCGCGCGCGCTATCTGCTCGAGGATCGGCAGCAGGTCCTTCATGCTGCTGATCTTCTTGTCGTGAATAAGGACGTAGGGATCCTCGAAGACGCACTCCATGCGTTCGGCGTCGCTGACGAAATAGGGTGAGAGGTAGCCGCGATCGAATTGCATGCCATCCACCGTCTGCAATTCGGTGGTCATTGTCTTGGATTCCTCGACCGTGATCACGCCATCCTTGCCCACTTTCTTCATGGCCTCCGCAATGATATTGCCGATGGTGGAGTCGCTGTTGGCTGAAATCGTTCCAACCTGGGCGATCATGTCGCCGGAGACGGGCTTGGAGAGCTTTTTGACCTCCTCGACGGCAACTTCCACGGCCTTATCGATGCCGCGCTTGATGGCCATCGGATTCGCTCCGGCGGCCACCGCTTTGACGCCCTCGCGGTAGATTGCCTGGGCCAGGATGGTGGCGGTGGTCGTTCCGTCGCCCGCAACGTCGGAGGTCTTCGACGCCACTTCCCGGACCATTTGCGCGCCCATGTTCTCGAGTGGATCCTTCAGTTCGATCTCTTTGGCGACCGTGACACCGTCCTTGGTGATCGTCGGTCCACCGTACTTCTTTTCGAGAACCACATTACGCCCACGGGGGCCAAGGGTCACCTTGACTGCGTCGGCGAGTTGATTGACGCCGCGCAGGATTGCCTGACGGGAGTGGTCGCTATAAGTTATCTGTTTTGCCATCGATGTTGTCCTCGTGATTCGGATGTCAATTAGCTGGCTTTCGAAAGTTTCTGAGGGGCGGCTTCCAAAACTCCGAGCACATCATCCTCGCGCATGATGATGTACTCAATGCCGTCCAGAGTGATTTCGTTGCCGGAATACTTGCCGAACAGGATGTGGTCGCCGGCCTTGACGTCGAGGGCGACCATTTGGCCGTCGTCGAGCCGCTTACCCTTCCCGACGGCCTTCACTTCCCCCTCCTGGGGCTTCTCTTTGGCGGAATCGGGAATGACAATTCCGTTGCGAGTAGTCTCCTGCTCCTCGATTCGCTTCACCACGATGCGGTCGTATAACGGTCGAATATTCATGACGCTGCCTCCATTTGCAGTAGGACTTAGCACTTCCTGGTCTCCGCGGAATGGGCGAGCCATGCCACAGGGTGGCTGCGAATGCTGCCATCGCGCTCAGCGATGTCCGCCCAGTTGGCGTCCTCCCTCAGCCGGAGAAAGACACCCGGGGTGCCCTGGTATGTGCCCTCCGCCAGACGCACCTCGTCGCCTTCGCGGAATACGGAACTAACGGGTCTGACTGTGTTCACGTTCGTATACCTCCATCATGCGGTGCCTCTCCCACTTGCCCCATCCTATGGCCGGAACCTCGGCTTGTTGACCAGCCTCGCCTTTTCAAGCACCGTTCTCGCCGCATCTGCTTCACTCGCTATACGGGCGGCCTCCCTTTGCGGGGCTTCCTGGTCCTCGATCTTCTTGGCTTCCAGATTGGCGACGCCGGCCTGTGCTGCGAGCGTTTTCTGGGTGCCGACCAACCTGTAACCCGGCCCGTACGAGGAACGAATCAGTTCGAAACAGTTCTGTGAATCCTGCCATCGTGCGACCAGCTCTTCCGAGTCCCCGTAGGGCCCTTCCGTAGCCTTGGAGGGAGGGTTGAGCTCGGCGGCAATCCCAAAGCTTGCCGAGATTGCCTCAATGAAGTCACCGGCTGTCATTCCCTCAGTTTCGTAGCGGTCATAGTTGACTTCGATCTGAAAGAGCTTTCCCTCGTAAAAACTGAAGACCACGCTTTGTGCTGCCTCGGCTTGGGAAGACGCTCCGAGCGGCTGCGGCCGCCACTCCAGCTCTTGAATAAGAGCCGGGCGGCTATGGATCGTGTCCGCTTGAGATGGGCTCGCACTCACCTGTCTGGCGACGGTCGGCAGGTCGCTCCCGAACTTGAAATCACGGTACTTGGAAAGATCTCCCGCCAACGCGCCTGCCGATGTCATTCCCACTACAAGGAACGACAGGAGAGCAGCGCTCGGTACGGCCGCTCGAAGCCTAGTCATGGTGTGCCATCCTCCCTTTTTCCCAGATGAGTGACGCGGCGAACGGGACGGCGCTTGCCGCCGTGACAGCACGCTGCCAGTCGCCTGAAAATTCGAAAACGGGCACCAGCGGATTGTAGAGGATTACGAGCGCTCCGCACACGGCGGCGAAGGCAAAATGTCTCGCATGAAGGGCCTGAAACATCACACCGGCCGCACCCGCAGCGACAACGAACCTGACCACAACCTGGTAGGGCGCAAGGTGGGACCAGAGCCCCGCTGCGACAAGCAGCCCCGCCATGGAAACCCACTTCGCGGTCCTCACCAGCGCGTCGTTCACCCGCCGGTCTCGCGCCCGCCCTTTCGCTACCCATGCTTGCCATACCGCCTCGTCAAGCGCCTTCGCCGCCGGCGGCTCCCAACCGTGTTGTGACTCCTGGAATCCAACTAACGTAGCCATGTCTTGTCCTTCTTCCTCAGCCCGCTCCAATCCATCCCACTCCTGCTAACGCACGAATTGGACCAGTGTTAACCGATTCGTTAAAAGGCGAGTGCCGGACCCGATTCGAAAGGAGTGAAGTGTCCGCGGGTAACGACATATGGTCAATTGACCGCGGGCGGTCACGGCTTTCGCGCAACGGAACCTACGGCCTGTCAGCGTCCTTTCGATGTTTCGACTATGTCCTGCAGGGCACGTGACCACTCGTCTACTTGCCTCTCGGCTTCTTCTTTCGCAATTCCGTATCGCTCCTGAACGCGCGCGGTCAGGTGCTCCTTCTTGCCGGTGATGGTTCGCCAATCATCGTCGGTGAGTTTGCTCCAGTGCGCGCGCGCCGAACCTGCAAACTCCTTCCATTTAGCTTCGAGTTGATCCCAAGTCATATTCGTCTTCTCCTTCCTGTTGATCTGCGGCTTTTCCTTCGGTCGCACCTCTACTTACTGCACGCGCCCGGCCAATCGCTTCCGGAACGGGCCTCGCGGTCCGAAGGGTTAGTTAGGTTGTTTGAGGGAGGTTAGAGATCCTTGCGAGAAATCCCGAGCTTCCGCATCATGGCGTTTAGGGTCGTCCGCGGCATCCCGAGACGAGTGGCGGCCTGGCTGATCACCCCACCCGACTCCCGCAGCACGCGGAGGATATGCTCTCTTTCCACTTGTTCCAGCGTGCTGTTGCCGGCAGGTTCCAGGGAATCGGGCCGTATTTCGGCCAGGGGAGCGCGGAGATTGGGCCCCCGGGAGAGGATAACCGCCCTTTCGATGAAGTTCTCCAGCTCTCGTACGTTGCCCGGCCAATGCCAGCTCACCAAGGCGCGCATGGTCTCCGACGGGATCTTGTCTATCTGCCGGCCCATTTTCGCGGCGTACTTCCTGGTGAAGTGCCGGGCAAGGATCGGTATGTCCTCGGGGTGATCGCGCAATGGAGGCGTCGTGATCGGGAAAACCTTCAGCCGGTAGTAGAGATCGCTTCGAAAGAGCTTATCCCCCATCATCTGGGCAAGATTCCGGTTGGTCGCCGCCACAAGCCGGACATCGATCGGGATGGTCTTGGTGCCGCCCAACCTCTCGAAGGCCTTCTCCTGCAGCGCCCGGAGCAATTTCGGCTGCAGGTCCAACGGGATATCTCCCACTTCATCCAAAAACAGAGTTCCCCGGTGAGCCATCTCGAAACGGCCGATCTTCTGCGACAGGGCGCCGGTAAAGGCCCCTCGCTCGTAGCCGAACAACTCGCTTTCGAGAAGGCCGGTCGGAATGGCGGCACAGTTCAACGTGACGAAGGGCAGGTTTCTGCGAGGGCTCATCCGGTGGATGGCGCGCGCTACCAACTCCTTGCCGGTGCCGGTTTCGCCCAGGATCAATACGTTCGCATCGGTCGGCGCAACCACTTCAACCTGACGCTGAACCCGCCGCAGGGCCGCGCTGCTGCCTACGATCTCCCCGAACTCGTCCTTCGGTTCGACCTCTTCGTCCTCAATGCTCTCCAGCCGGTCGCGTTCCCGAAGGTCCTGCACAAACGTAATCCATCGGAAGGGAGAGAGCTTCAAGACCGCCGTGGCAACCAGAACAGGCACACGGGTCCCGTCCTTGCGAATCAACTCCTTTTCAAAAGGCGTGCAGGCACCGAACTTCAGACCCTCTTCATGCGCCAGTTCATCCAGCGGGGCGTATTCGGGCGGCGTCAGTTCGGGCCAGTGTAGCCGGCCGGCCGCCAGATCTTCGCGGCTGTAGCCGACCAGTTCCAGAAAGGCATCGTTCACCTCAGGAACACGGTCAAACTCACCGGAAACGACGCCGGCAATCGTGGTTTGCGAGGGGACTGGACGGATGCGGGTTCGACTGCGCCGCAATTTCTCGTCCCTCTCGTGACGGTCGCTAAAGTCCCGGACGACCCTCGCGAACCCACGCAATTCTCCGTCTTCATCCCTGAGGGCCATCGTAATGGCATTCGCCCAGAATCGCGATCCGTCTTTCCTTGCGTGCCAGCCTTCATACCCGAAATGGCCTTCCGCAGCGGAACGGCTCAACTCCCGCTGCGGAGTCGCACCGGGATTCTCCTCGCCTGGATAGAGAAGAGATACGTGTTTGCCAACGGCCTCGTCTCTTTCGTAGCCATAAATGCGCTCGGCTCCCGAGTACCAACTGGCGATACATCCGTCCGGGTCCAACAGGAACAGCGCGTAGTCCTGAATCCAGGACGGGATCGGATCGCTGGCGGCCCCGGCAAGACTCTCCGTTTGGGCGGAGGTTGTCTTGTCGCGCAGGACCAGGAGGTGCCGCACGGGCAACACGCTGCCTTTGGCAGTGTACTCGACGTCCCACAGGGTTCCATCGGGGCCGGCCAGCCGGAGCGTACCCTCCTGCTTACCTTGTCCCAAAAAGGCCCGCCAAAGCTCTGAGATCTGAGGCCTGAAGCCGGGATCAGCAAAATCATCCATCTTCTGGCCGATGATCTCGTCCTGGGAAAGCCCCAGCAGTTTGCCGGCCCCAGCGCTGGCGTACCGGTAATTGCGCTCGTCGTCGGTAATGAGAATGGGGACAGAAGGGTGATACACGATTGCCCGAAACAGGGACTCGAGCTCTCGCGGGCCGTTTTCCAGGAGCCAGGCAGTCGCGTGTGCCGGTGAGACTTCAGATGCCAACGCTTCTCCTTCGCCTCGTCCAGGCGCGCCGGCCCCGGGAACACGTCTACGTTGGCCCTGACTACAGGCGGTCGACGCCGGACGGGCCGCTGGCTACATGCTACCACTTGGGCGACTGGGAGCGGACGATCTTGACCATATTCGGTCGGTGACGAAAGCGATGGCCGTTACATTCCACAGGCTTGCGGTGTGTCAAAGGCCGGAGAAGAGCATGTTCTTTTGGATTTGACGAGGGTGTGCGGAAACGCTCACGTAGGGAATCCCCAGGAACGAGTGCGTCGCCACGGCGTCGATTTCAAGGCAATTGCACCTCAGCTGTCTCACATTCGCGATCACGCGCTTCAACGCTGCCTGTATCATTTTCGGCCGGTCAAAGCCGAAGGCCCTCCTCCGGATCGCGCTGGCCATGTAAAAGAACGTCCATCCCGTGTTCGAGAGTTCACTTTCGAGTTCGTGAGGAGTGAGATTGTGGGTGACCGACATCCAGGCATCTGGAAGTGAGTCGTCTTGGATCTGAAAACATCGTGGGCGCAGCGCGTCCTTCTCTATCAGAACGCTTCCCGGGGTGAGCATCGTATTCCTCTTTTCTCGTTGCCTGAGGGGGAAGGTGCCGGCCCCGAGAGGGAGGACACAGACAGCCGGCCCCGGAAGTCGTTCACCTGGCAGCGACCGCCGTGCCGATCTCCGTTTCAACCACCTCCCGGAGATCCGACCTCCCTCCTTAGAGCACGAGTCCCCCCAACCCCATCTCTTGTTGAAACAATTCGCCGCGAGGCGGGCTGCAAATCAGGACGGGAAGGAATGGGTTGTCGAACGACTGACCGCTTGTCGTCAGTCGACCATGGGCGGTCACTTCGGCCGGGGGCCGCCCACCCGGGGGAGGCTAATGTTGGGCCAGGTGCTTAGTTTCGGATGGGGGCCCTGTAAGCTTCGTGAGGCGCGACCGGCGCGGGCATGCACGGCCTGAACAGCGATTCGGCTCCGACGGACCCCGAAATGCCTGTCTGTTTGAAAAGCGCGCGGTACGGGGGGCTCGGATAGGTAGAAGGGAGGTAGCAGCATGCGACAGAGAGTAATCCCGCTGTTGGCGCCTGAGACGAAGCGCCGTCAGAACGGGGACAGTTGCTACGAGACCCGGGCTCGCGGGCTGAGCGTGCTCCATTCACCGCTATTGAACAAGGGGACGGCCTTCACGGAAGAAGAGCGAAAAGCGCTGGGCCTTACAGGTCTGCTCCCGCCGGACATCAGCACGCTGGCGACCCAGGTGAAGCGCGCCTACATCCAGTATGAGCGGCTGACGGATGCGTTGAGCAAGAACATCTACCTGACCGCCCTGCACGATCGCAACGAGGTGCTGTTTTACCGGCTGTTTTCGGAGCACCTGCGCGAAATGATCCCGATCGTCAATGATCTGACCGTGGGTATGGCGATGGAGCAGTATCACCACGAGTGCCGTCGTCCGCGGGGCGTGTACCTCTCGATCGATCATGCGGAAACGATCGAGGAAGCGTTTGCCAGCCTCGGCGCCGGCTCCGGCGATATCGACCTGATCCTCGCGACCGACGCCGAACAAATCCTGGGAATCGGCGATTGGGGGGTGGGCGGCATTGAGGTGTCGATCGGTAAACTGGCGATCTATACGGCGGCGGGAGGCATTGACCCGACCCGCGTGATTCCGGTGATGCTCGATGTCGGCACCAACCGGGAAGATCTGCTGGACGATCCCACTTACATAGGGAACCGGCACACCCGGATACGCGGAGAGCGGTACGACGCCTTCATCGAGGCATACGTCGACGCCGTGACCAAGCTGTTTCCGAACGCTCTGCTGCAGTGGGAGGATTTCGCTCCCGGCAACGGCCGGCGCATCCTCGAGAAGTACCGCGACCGGATCTGTACCTTCAACGACGACATGCAGGGCACCGGTGCAATCACGCTGGCGGCGGCGATCTCCGCCGTGCGCGTCTGCGGGACGCCGCTCCGCAACCAGCGCGTAGTGATCTTCGGATCCGGTACGGCAGGAATTGGAATCGCCGACCAGATTCGCGATGCGATGGTACGCGAGGGGCTCTCGGAACCGGATGCTACCGGGCGCTTCTGGTGCGTCGACCGGTTGGGTCTGCTCACGACCGATATGGCCGGTCAAGTGCCAGATTACCAGGCAACGTACGCCCGGCCGGCCGCCGAAAGCAAGGGCGGCAAGCACGACGGGAATGGAATGGGAGCAAGCCTGGCCGAGGTGGTGCGCCGGGTGAAACCGACCATGCTGATCGGCACCTCCACCGCGCCCGGCAGTTTTACCGAATCGATTGTTCGGGAAATGGCGGCACATACGGAGAGGCCGATTATCTTTGCGCTCTCCAATCCGCCGCCGCAGTCCGAGGCGAACCCGGCCGATCTGATCGCCTGGACCGACGGGCGGGCGCTGATCGCTACCGGAAGTCCGTTTGCGCCGGTCACTTTCAGAGGGGTGACCTACGTAGTCGCCCAGGTGAATAACGCCATGCTGTACCCGGGGCTGGGCCTGGGCGCTATCGTCTCGCGAGCCAGCAGGATCAGCGCCGGCATGTTCGCGGCGGCGGCGAATGCCGTTTCGAGCCTGGTGACTGTGCGGCAGCCCGGCGCATCACTTCTTCCGCATATCGACGACCTGCGCAGCGTATCGGCCACCGTCGCGGTTGCTGTTGCCGAGGCCGCGGATGCCGAGGGCCTGGCTGGAGTCAAACTGGCCGACATCGAACAACAGGTGCAGGACGCGATGTGGCAGCCGGAGTATCGGCGCATCCGGGCATGCTGAGGGGTTCACGAATAGATAGCCACCGTCAGGGCTGAAAGGATTGGAAAATGCCTCATGAAAGAAGCTTCTAAAGTCCGGAAGATTGCCTTTGTCGGCGACCATTTGCCGCGCAAATGCGGTATCGCCACTTTCACGTCCGACCTGCTCGCCGCCGTCGCAATCGCATACCCCCAGAGCCAGTGCCTCGCGGTTTCGGTGAACGACATTCCAGGCGGCTACGAATACCCGGAGGTGGTTCGGTTCGAGATTGAGGAGCAGGACCTGTCGTCGTATCTGCGTGCCGCGGACTTCCTCAATATCGGCAACGTGGATATCGTTTGCCTACAGCATGAGTTCGGCATCTTCGGCGGGCCGGCCGGCGGTCACATCGTGGCACTGCTGCGCGAGTTGAGAATGCCTGTCGTGACCACGCTTCACACGGTTCTGCGCGAGCCGAGACCCGACCAGCGGCGCGTGATGGAAGGGTTGATTTCGCTCTCCACCCGGCTGGTGGTCATGGCCGAGCGCGGGCGGCAGATGTTGCGGCAGATATACCAGGCCCCGCCGGGCAAGATCGATCTCATCCCGCACGGCATTCCCGATGTAGGCTTCGTCGATCCGACGTATTTCAAGGATCAGTTCGGCGTGGAAGGACGAGTGGTGCTGCTCACGTTCGGCCTGCTCTCGCCGAATAAGGGCATCGAACATGTGCTCAACGCGCTGCCGCAGATTCTGGCGGAGTTCCCGGAGGTGGTCTATATCGTCCTGGGCGCCACCCATCCGAACGAATTGCGGGAGCACGGTGAAGCTTACCGGCTCAGCCTCGAGATCCTCGCAAAAAAGAACAAGATCGAGAAGAACGTCATTTTCTACAACCAGTTCGTGGACCTTGAGAACCTGAAAGAGTTCATCGGCGCAGCCGACCTTTACATCACACCTTACCTGAACGAAGCGCAGATCACCTCGGGAACGCTGGCTTACACTTTCGGCGCCGGCAAAGCGGTAGTGTCGACGCCGTACTGGCACGCCGCGGAACTGCTGGCGGAAGACCGCGGGATATTGGTGCCATTCGGCGACGCGCAGGCCATAGGACGCGAAGTGGTGGCCTTGCTGCGAGACGACACACGCCGGCATGCCATTCGCAAGAACGCTTACAGGATAGGCCGCGAGATGGTTTGGAGCAACGTGGCACAGCTATACATGCACTCCTTCGAGTGTTCCCGGCTGGAAGTGGCGGCGCTCTCGCGGAAATTCCTCGCCACCAAGACGCTCGACCAGAAGCCGCGGGAACTGCCGCAGATGAAGCTGGCACATCTTTCGCGGATGACCGATTCGACCGGAGTTTTCCAACACGCTATTTTCAGTGTTCCCAACTTTTCCGAAGGGTATTGCACCGACGATAACGCTCGCGCCTTCATCCTGGCGGTGCTGCTTGGGGAATTGGGCGACGATCCTGAGCGCGTGCGGACACTGGCCACTACTTCCGCGGCCTTCCTCCATCACGCTTTCGATCTCAAAACGAAACGCTTCCACAACCACCTGAGTTTCGACCGGCGCTGGCTGGACGAACAGGGATCGGAAGACTGTCAGGGGAGAGCGCTCTGGGCGCTGGGTACAGGCGTGGGCCGTTCACCCTTCCGGAGCTTTCAGATGATGGCTGGACAACTCTTCGCCCTTGCTCTGCCCTCGCTGACGGGATTCACCTCGCCTCGGGCGTGGGCTTTTGGCCTGATCGGCATCCATGAGTATCTGCGGCGTTTGAGCGGCGACACCCTGGTCAACCAAACCCGGGAGACACTGACCTGCCGGCTCATGGAGCTGTTCGAAGCGAGCGCGCATCCGGACTGGCCGTGGTTTGAAGAGGAGCTCTCGTACGACAACGCGAAGCTCGCGCAAGCCTTGATCGTGAGCGGACAGGCAACCGGACAACAAGCGGTGCTCGACCGGGGTCTCGAAGCCCTGCGCTGGCTGACCGAATTGCAGATGTCCGAGAAGGGTCACTTCCGGCCCATCGGCAGCAACGGATTCTACCGGCGTGGCGGCACGCGCGCCACCTTCGATCAGCAGCCCGTCGAAGCGCAGGCAACGGTTTCGGCCTGTCTGGAGGCCTATCGCGCCACATCGGACTTCTGGTGGCACGAACAGGCGCAACGCGCTTTTGACTGGTTCATTGGCTGGAACGACCTCGGGCTCGAGCTCTACTCTCCGGGGACGGGCGGCTGCCGCGATGGCCTGCACGTCGATCGGGTCAACGGGAACCAGGGAGCGGAATCAACCCTGGCCTTCCTGCTTTCCCTGGCGGAAATGCGGCTGGCGCAAAACATCCTGACGAGTTTCAAGCAACCGATCGCGATCGCGGAGTAGCCGCCAACACCCATATCCATGCACCTCAAACGCACGTCCACGATTCTCAGGCCCGACCAGTCACGTGTTCTTCTCCGGCCTTTCACTCCCGGGGGGCCCGAGCGGGTCGCCAGGATCATATCCCGGATCATGTCGCTTCCGGAAGACCGGGTCGGCCCACTTCTCGACAACGTCTCCGCGGCGTTCTCCGCGCGACACCAGCACATCCGCAAGCTCTTTCTGGAGCGCTTCGAACAAGTGCGCGAGTCGCTGGCATCGGACGCGGAATTGTCCGAGCCGAGACGGCTCCTGATCGGCTCCTATTTCCTCGCCGAATACTCCCTGGAATCCGCTGCCCTCTTCAATCCATCGATCGTTCCGCACCCCGACCAGGCCGGCCTCGCGCCCGGCGCCCTGCGGTTCATTCTCAGTTTGCGCGCCACCGGGGAAGGCCACATTTCCTCCATCACTTTCCGAACCGGCGTCATCCATCCCGACCAGCGGATCGAGGTAATAACCCCCACCGGTTTCCTTACCGAGCCGCGCCAGATCCCAAATCCCCTGTACGAAAAGCCGCTGTTCGAGCGGAAACTCTGTGAACTCGGATTGACCGGCGAATTCACGCGCCGGGTCATGAACAAACTCGGCGAGTCGTTCGCACTGGAAGACCTTCGCGCCGGTATCCAGGCCGAACAGTTCCGGCTGCCGGATGGAATGACGCAGGAAGATCAGAACGCCTCCCAGGGGATCTGGATGCTGGCCCGGTCCAACTACGAAGTTCAGTTCCAACCGGAACAGCACCTGTCCGAACGGATCATTTTTCCGGCCACGCCGTCTCAACGCAACGGCATCGAGGACGCCCGCTTCGTTTGCTTCGATAACGCCAGCGGCACCCACACTTACTACGCCACCTTTACTGCCTACGATGGCAGGATCGTGGTGCCGGAACTGGTGGAAACTTCCGACTTCCTCCTTTTTCGATTCAGAACCCTGAACGGCCCGGCCGCCGAAAACAAAGGCATGGCCCTGTTCCCCCGGAAGATCCGCGGCCACTATGCCATGCTCTCGCGCCAGGATAACGAGAACATCTACCTGATGTATTCCGACAACGTGCACTTCTGGAATGAGCGCCAGATGCTTCTCAAGCCCGCCTTTCCATGGGAAATGGTTCAGCTCGGAAACTGCGGGTCGCCCATCGAGACGGATGCCGGATGGCTGGTACTCAGCCACGGCGTCGGCCCCATGCGACAGTACTCGATCGGCGCATTCCTCCTCGACCGGGATGATCCCGCCAGGGTGATCGGCCGCCTCAGAGAACCTTTGCTCAAGCCGAACGAGACGGAGCGGGAGGGCTACGTACCGAATGTGGTTTATACCTGCGGCGCTCTCGTTCACAACGGCGAACTGATCATTCCCTACGGTCTGGCCGACCACGCCACCGGTTTCGCAACCGTCCCGCTTGCTGAGGTGCTGGCGGCCATGGAATGACCCTCCCGAACCAACGAGTGGCTATTCTGTCGCCCGTAGCCTGGCGGACTCCTCCCCGGCAATACGGCGCGTGGGAAACGGTGGCGAGCAACATCGCCGAAGGACTGGTCTCCCGTGGCTGGGATGTGACGTTGTTCGCCACCCGCGATTCCGTGACGCGCGCTCGCCTGCATGCGGTAGTCGACCGGGGGTATGAAGAGGATCCAGACATCGATCCCAAAGTAGCCGAATACCTGCACATCTCCGAAGCGTTCGAGCACGCCGCCGAATTCGACCTCATCCACAGCCATTACGACTTCATGGCGCTGTCATACACCCGCCTGGTGAAGACGCCGGTCCTGACGACCATCCACGGGTTCTCGTCGCCCCGAATCATGCCCATGTATGAGAAGTATCGCCGCGGATACTTTGTTTCCATCAGTGACTCCGATCGCGCACCGGTTCTCGACTACCTGGCAACGGTCTATAACGGGATCGATCTCTCGTTATATCCGCTCCAGGAGCGCAGCGGCGATCATCTGGTCTTTCTCGGCCGGATCCATCCGGATAAGGGTGTTCATCTGGCGATCGAGGTTGCGCGTCTGAGCGGGTTGCCGCTACTCATCGCGGGCATCATCCAGGATCGTGCCTACTACCGGGAGCAGGTGGAGCCTTACCTGGATGAGACGATCCGCTATCTCGGGCCGGTGGACGTGCCGGGCAAGAACGAGTTGTTCGCGCGAGCTCGAGCGCTGCTGCACCTGAACACGATCCCGGAGCGATTCGGTCTCGTCCTGGCAGAGGCGAACGCCGCCGGCGTGCCAGTGATCGCCATGGATCTCGGCTCCTGCCGGGAAGTGATCGAGGACGGGCAGACGGGTTTCCTGGTCGACAACGTCGATGAGGCGGTGCAGGCGCTGAAACGCCTGGGCGAAATCGACCGCCACACATGCCGCCGGCGGGTTCAGGAGAATTTCTCGATCGAAACGATGGTGAAGGCGTACGAACGGGTTTACCAGACGATTTTCGAACTGGAGGCGGCGAGATGATCAGACGTTACGCCCACAACCCGATCCTCACGAGGAACGATATCCCTTACCCGGTTGAAACAGTCCACAACGCAGCGGTAGTAAAGCACGGGAACGAGTACATCATGCTGTTCCGATCCCACCTGCGCACGGGACGGTCCATCATTGGCTTGGCACGCAGCCCCGACGGATTCCACTTCACCGCCGGTGCGGAGCCGTTTCTGACTCCCGCGGGGGAAGAGTTCAGCGTCGAGGATCCGCGAGTGACCCTGGTGGAGGGCGAATACCTGATCACCTACAGCGTCTACTCGCGAGACGGAGTGCAAATCGCACTGGCCAGGACGCACGATTTCAGGAGACTGGAACGAGTCGCGCTCATCACGGAGGCGGACTATCGGAATGTAGTGATCTTTCCCGAGAAGTTTAACGGCCTCTATGCGCGGCTGGACCGGCCGCATTCGGAAATCGCTCCCTGGTCCATCTGGATTTCCTATTCGCCGGATTTGCGGTTCTGGGGCGAGTCCCAGCTCATCATGAAGCCCGAACCCTATCACTGGGACGAAATGAAGATCGGTCCCGGCGCGCCGCCGATCAGGACGGACCAGGGATGGCTTTCCATCTATCACGGTGTTTTCCGGACGATGGACGGATCGGTCTACCGGCTGGGGGTCGCTCTTCATGATCTCCTGAACCCGGCGAAGATCGTCGGTGTCGGCGACTCGTGGATCCTGCAGCCGGAAGATCCCTGGGAAATCACGGGGTATGTCCATAACGTCGTCTTCACCTGCGGAGCCGTTGCGGAGCCCGATGGAACCGTGAAGATCTATTGGGGCGGTGCGGACACAGTGATGTGTGTGGGCGAAGCGAATGTCTCCGACTTAGTTGCGTTGTGCCTGGATCACGCCAGGCCGCCAAAATAAACCGGAATTCCACCCGGAGACGGAGGCGATGCGCGAAAAAGTCAACGTCGATGAGCTTGGCTCATAACCAGGGACCGCTCTAGGCAGTGGCTGCTCCGTTTGTCTTCGCGCCATTCAGCGTCTGCGTCATGGAGGTGATCAGATCGACTGGCAGCGGAAAGACAATGGTCGTGTTATGCTCGGCCCCGATCTCCACCAGGGTTTGCAGGTAACGCAATTGAATCGCCGCCGGCTGCTTCTGGATCACTGCTGCGGCCATCGCCAGTTTCTCCGCCGCGAGGTATTCACCCTCTGCATGAATCACTTTCGCGCGACGCTCACGTTCGGCTTCAGCCTGCCGGGCGATGGCGCGAATCATCTGCTCGGCTAACTCCACCTGCTTCACCTCAACCAGTGTGACCTTCATGCCCCATGACGCCGTGTGTTGATCCAGGAGCGACTGCAAACGCAGGTTTAACTTACCCCGCTGGCTCAACAGTTCATCGAGTTCCGCTTCGCCCAACACGCTGCGCAGCGTCGTCTGGGCCAGTTGCGAAGTTGCGTAGAGGAAATTGGAGACCTCGAGCACCGCTAAACGCGGATCGATCACGCGGAAGAAGATCACGGCGTTCACCTTCACGGTCACGTTGTCGCGCGTCACGACGTCCTGGGCAGGCACTTCCAGCGCTTCTATGCGCAGTGACATGCGCACCAACCGGTCAATCGGGGCGAAGACCAGCACGATGCCCGGTCCTTTGGCCTGGGGCAGGACACGGCCCAGTCGAAACACTACTCCCCGTTCGTATTCTCGGAGGATCTTGATCGAAGAGATCAGGTAGAGAACGAGAACAGCCGGTACGATCATCCAAACGTCAACCATTTGACTCCTCCAACCCGGCCGCTGAAACGTGTGGGTGCGGATGGCCGCCACCAGCGTGGCGGCCTCCGCACCGAGTCACCCTCCGATCATTTGGCTACGACCGGCGTGCCGATCTCCGCGCCAATTAGCTCGCCGGAAATCACCAGTTCCACACGCCGGTTCTGCTGCCGGCCTTGCGCGGTTTCATTCGATGCCACCGGGGCCGTTTCGCCGAAGCCCTTCGACGTGACCGAAGCCACCGGCATACCCTGCTGTACCAGGTAATCGCGTACACTTGCGCCGCGCTGCTCGGAAAGCTGCTGATTGTACTCGCTCCCGCCAACGCTGTCAGTGTAGCCCTCTACATCCAGCTTCAGGCCTGGATGCCCGGAGACGATGCCGGCCACCTTCGCCAGTTTCTCGCGGGCGAGAGACCGCAACGAATACTTACCAGTGTCGAATAGAACATCCGACATGTTCACGATCAAGCCGCGCGCTGTGTCGCGGGTCTGCAGAACGGCGTTGAATTGGAGCAGCAGTTGAGCTCGCAGTTCGGCCTTCTCCGCCTCCGCCTGCGCCTTGTCCTTCGCAGCCCGATCGAGTTCCGCCTGGGCGCCGGCCTGCTGCGCGTCGTTCTCGCGTTTCAGACGATCGGCCTCGGACTGGGCGGCGGCCGTCGCAGCGTCGTTCTCGTGTTTCAAGCGATCGGCTTCGTTCTGCGCCGCAACCATCTGGGCTGCGTTGTCCCGCTTTGCCCGATCCGCCTCATTCTGAGCAGCCTCCATCTTCGCGTCGTTTTCGCGCTTCACGCGGTCCGCTTCAGCCTGTGCGGCAACCCGCGCCGCCTCTGCGTCCCGGTTAGCAAGCGCGGCGTCGGCCTGTGCAGCCGCGCGTCCGCTTTCGGCGAGCGCTTCGCGGTCTGCGCCGGCCTGGCGCTCATTGGCCAGCCGCTCCTCCTCGATCTTCTTGACGGTAATGATGCGGGCATCCTCAGCCATTTGGACGGCCTCTCGTGAGACCGTAACGACCGACTTCATCCCCGCCTTGCCCTTCAAGTAGCTCTCGCCCTTTTCAAGGCCCAGGACTGACTTCTGGAAGGTTTCGGCCGCATACTGTTGAGCGCCCGTCCAGCGCGCGATCTGGACGGCGTTGCGAGCCTCGTACAGTTCGAGCGGGATCTTCTTGTCCAGTATCAGAGGCTTAACCTCCGCCGGATTCACGTTTAGGGTGTACTGGCCCCTCTTCAGCAGCTCGTATTTCGCGTCCACCGCTTCGACCGCTCCACGGGTGTCCTGCCGGACGACATTCTCCATTACCACAACGTCGCTAGGTTGTGTCACGGCAAAGTATGGCTCTGCGGTCACAATCAGGCCGAACGACTGCAGTTCGGTGGTAACGTCCAGTTTGCTGTTGGTTCCGTTCAATAGCACTTCGCCCAGGTTGGTCGCTCGGCCTTCCGGGGTAATAGCCCACATCACGTAAGTCAGGTACTCGGCCCCGTAGGCGGTGGCAGGCTGAAGATTGCGGAATTCCACTTCGATTTCGATATAGCCCTGCTTGCTCTCCACTTTCGCTTCGCCGTGGGCCTTGGGCAGCAGAGGGGTGCCGAGAAAGTCAATCTTCGTCGCCCCGCCGCGGTGATTATAATTGATCGCTTTCGTAGTCCGCTCGACCACGGTTATGCGATAGATGGGCATTGAGCCGGCGGCCATTCTGGCCGTATTCTCGGTTGACTGCTGAACCGGGTTCGGAGCTTGCGACGACTGCGCCGCGACAAGTCCACATAGAGTCAAGAAAGTACCGATGAGTTTCATGGTGTCCTTTACTGCTCGGTCCCCGTGCGCTCGGAGCGCTCCCGCGGGGAGTACTTGTTCAGGAGGGCGATCAGGCGAGCGGCCGATTTGGGCGCACGCATTCCACTGGTCACGATCTCCCGGTTTTCCAGTTTCTTGCCGTAAAGTGTGGCATTGTCGTCGAGATCCTCCCGCAGAGTGGCTCCCTCCAGGGCAAGGCCGGCAAACAGGCCCTGGGAACGCGACCAGGAAAGAATTTCAGCGTGCATCTGGGCGTCGGTTTGAGCGGTTGCGGTCCGTCCCACGGGGCCGGCGGCAACTGAACCTTCGGCGCCCAGCGTGAACTTACTCTCGAGCAGTTTGTCCGCTCCGCGTTGCGACATGACCAGCATAATCAGGTCCGTCGTAGAGCCGCCGATCTGAAAGCCGACGCTACCACCTTCGATGCGAACCGTGGCGGGTGCCGACCAGCCTCCGCCGCCCTTGTTACGGCACGAGAGGTAGCCTTTTCCGTACTTCCCGCCGACCAGGAAAGCCGCTGTCTTAAGGCTCGGCACAATGACGATGCAATGCGCCCTCTCGAGCAGATCCTGGGGAATCCCCTTGTCGGGTGTTGCCATTACCTCCGAGAAGACCGACGCGGCCTCTCCCAACCGTTTGGCTGGCTCCCTATCGATAGCAAGCAATGACGTTGTGAGGGCCAAACCGACCACGACTACCATTTTCATTCGTTGTGCCTCTTCTGCCGCATTTACTGATCGCGACCCCGGTGCTATTGCACGGGTGGCGCCATTTGCGGCCGGTCTTCGCCGGCACTGCGGCAACCTTGCAGGCAAAGGCCTTGCGGGAACCCGAGCGTCGCGAGGAAGGCTGCGAGGGTGGCAAAGGGAGGGAGGGAGGCTTTACCAGATGCAGGTTCTGTCACGGCAAGTGCAGGTTTTGCCCTGGCATCCGCCAGATTCAGTCAATGCGCGATTGGCGATAATGCTTGCGATTGTAGTCGCTGTTGGGATCACGTACAGCTGGTACCCGTGACGTTGTTCGGCACCACATGGCGGCCTTAGCTGACGGTTCCAGCCGCGGCGACGCCACTTCTATCAAGCACCGTCTTTAAGGTATCGCAATGGAGAAGGATTCCCCGCCGGGAATAGCTTAAGTAGCCCTGTCTTCGGAAGCGATTCATATAGTGGGTGACGATCTCGCGGGACGTGCCGACGTAATGTGACAGCAGCGCGTGAGTAAACGGCATGATCCGCACGGATCCGTCCTTCTCCTGAGTTCCCAGCCGCTCGGAGAACCGGAGAAGCGAACGAGCGAGCCGCCGTTCGATGGTGTCGGTTGAAAAGCTCTCGATCCGGCGGGATAACTCGGTGTTGCGCTGTGCCAGGATCTGCAGCAGCGCCACTGCCAGGCGCGGGCGCTTCATGACGAGGTCTTCCATGTCGGAAATCGGCCAGGTCATCACCTTGGCCTTTTCGATAGCGGTGGCCCGTTCGGAGGGTGGAACGCCGAGGAATGCCGACTCGCCAAACAACTCGTCAGGCCGTACGATTTCCAGTAGCACTTCTTTGCCGTTTTCAGCTATCTGCGAGATCCCGACCTTGCCGCTCACGACCAGGTAGATTCTATTCGACAGAATATCCGGACCGTAGATCATCTGACCCTTGACATATTCCGCCGTGCTGGAAATCGGTAAGTGCGCTAATACATCCTCGAGCCGGGTATGCAATTGAAACGATGTGGTACTGGATGCCATTGTCTTCTCCTCTATAGTGTGTCTTTCAATTCGTTCTATGCCGTGGTCGCGCGGGGTCCACGCCCGGCCCTTTTTTGGCTCTCAAGTTGAAAGGCCGGGCCACGCTTGTAGAATCCATTGCCCCCGATGGGGCGCAGTTGAGCATGCTGTGGGGTCTGTACATATTGGAGGCTGTTTTCAACTTGAATCCACTCATCCCTTACGGCAACAGCGGGCTGGGGAGCACTCATTTATGCGGCATTGACGAGTGCCTCGCCGAGAGACGCCGTTCTCTCCTGCCCATCCCGATCGGCAGCGTCCTGGCACTGGATACAACGCGACGCCCACGGCACCGCCGCGAGGCGCTTTGGGCTGATCGCCCATTCGCATTCCGTGCAGGTTCCAAAGCTGCCGTCGTGAATCCGCCGCAATGCGGCTTTCACGTCACGCAGCAGGGTGGACTCACGATCCACGCTTCCAATCGCCAGATCTCGTTCCGACGCATACTGAATCTCATCCATTTGATCCGCGCTTCTCTCGACGGCAATGCCGTCTCGCTTCCGCAGTACCTGAACCAGTTCGGCCTGTTTGCGTTCGAGGACATCCTGAACGCCGCCCATCTCGTCATGTGCTATCTTCATGCCCATCTCCCTAGCCCACGCGGGCCGTCTCCCGTCCTTTGCACGAGATGGTCCATAGCGGATTTCCGCTGTTCTTAGCCTTACGCGCGGAGCCCGCGTCGGTGGTTAGCGGAAAGTCCCGGAGCCCGGATGCAAATGCTGCACGTCAGATGCGAGATTTGCCGACCCGCGATCAACACCGCCCTGCGGATTTCGCATTGGAATCCAGGGTCTCGCGCACCTTCTGGGCGAGTCCGGCCGGTGTAAATGGCTTCTGCAGGAACGGGGTTCCTTTCTTGACGCCCTCCTTCAACACGACATCCTGCGTGTGGCCGGATATAAACATGACTTTCAAGCTCGGCCGAAGCTTGAGGGCCGCTTGGGCGAGTTGGCGTCCGCCGAGCTCGGGCATGACCACATCCGTCACAAGCAGATCGATTGGGCCCTCGTGGGTTTCGCACAGGGCCAGACCTTCGCGCCCGTTGCGGGCATCCAGAACTACGTATCCGCTCTTCGCCAGAATGATCCGGGCAAGCCTGCGGATTGCGTCTTCGTCCTCCACCAGGAGAACAACTTCGGAGCCCTTGGGAGCATTGGCAAGGCCTCCAGCCCGGGGAGTTCCCTGGTCCACTGCCTCGGCGACTGCCGGCAAGAAGATTCTAAAGGTCGTTCCCTCGCCCAGCTGCGACTCGCAACGGATGACACCACCGCTTTGCTCGACAATTCCCAGAACGGTGGCAAGCCCCAGGCCAGTTCCTTTGCCGGTCTCCTTCGTCGTGAAGAACGGTTCGAAGATATGCGCCCGCATTTCCGCGTCCATGCCGACACCGGTGTCGCGCACGGTCATCGTCACGTAGCGCCCCGGCGCAAGGTCTTCCCCGGGTGCATCGGCCCCCGAAAGGATCACGTTGGCGGTTTCAATGGCGAGCGTGCCGCCATCAGGCATCGCGTCCCGTGCGTTCAACGAAAGGTTCATGATCGCGCGGCCGATTTCGCCCGGGTCGGCTCTCACTTGCCAGAGGGCGAGCTCACAACCGACGGCGACCTCGATCCGCTCGCCCACCAGACGGCGCAGCATCTTTTCGAAGTCCGCGACGATGGAGTTCAAGTCGAGCACCTTCGGTTGAAGCACCTGGCGCCGGCTGAAGGCGAGCAACTGCTGCGTGAGCGAGGCCGCCCTTTCTCCGGCGGTTTTGATTTCAAGCACCTGCTGGATGGCGGACTCGTCCCCTGCCAGCCTGTCGCAAAGCATGCTGCTGTATCCGATAATGGCCGTGAGCAGGTTGTTGAAGTCATGAGCGATGCCGCCCGCGAGCCTGCCGACCGCCTCCATTTTCTGTGATTGGCGAAGATGCTCCTCGCTCCTGTGCAGGGCCTGCTGAGCTAATTTGCGTTCGGTAACGTCGTCAACTGCCAGCAGAATCATCTTCAGATGATTGATGCGGCAGCCGCCGAGCACCAGGCTTTTGCGCCCCACGGTTGGAAAATCCTGCTCGATTTCGAAATCCGGGAACGAGTTGCCGCCCTGAAGAAGACCATCCAGTGAATGCCGCAGGCCGGGAAGGTCCCACCTGCCGCGCGACAGCGAATAGATCACTTGTCCCTCGGCTTCCAGCGGCGACCCTTGAAACGTCCGGTAAAAAGCTCGATTCGCCATCCTGATCCGCAAGTCCGTATCGAGTACCAATAATGGCTGGCGGACGGTCTCTACGATCGACATTGCGAAATCGCGCGCCTGCAAGAGAGCCGCGTTTTTGACCCGCAGCTCGTCGTTTACCGTGATCAGCTCTTCGTTGGTGGATTGCAGCTCCTCCTTGGCGGTCTCCAGTTCCTCGTTGAGGCTCTGTAATTCCTCGTTGGCCGAAAGCGCTTCCTCGGTCGTGTTCTGGCTTTCTTCCCTGGATGTCTGGTGCGCCTCGATTGCGGAGCAGAACCGCTCTTTCGCGCCGGCAAGCTGCTGTTTCAGCCGTGAGATCTGACGGTCCCGTACATCGCCTCCGGGAGGGGCGCCCGGCCGTTCGGCCTCGAGCCCGGCCGCCCGTGGCACAGGTTCGAAAAGGACCAGGGTCAATCGCTTTTGATTGGAGTCCAGTGGCACCACTTCCACGTTCAAACCGCCGGCGATTCCGTCATGATCGCGAGGTATGTGCTCCTGCCGCGCCGGCTCGCCGCTCTGCCGCGCCTGCTGGATCAGTTGCTCGATTTCCAGGAACAACCCGGTGTCAGGAATCAGCTTCATGAGATTGAAGCTAACCTTGCCGGCCGGCAGAGTGAGGTAGGGGCTCGCCTTGCCTCGGATCTCGATGACCTCCAGGTCGTCGTCCACGACCACACCGGCCGGACTGTATTTCGCCAGGAGTATCCGGTCGACCTCTTTCCGTATGTCGACGCCGCCCAATTCCCGGGCCGGCGCGCCAGGGTCGTTACCAGCGGGCGCCACCCCGCTTGCACCGCGGGCGGCCGCGTAATACAAGCGTGGCCTCCTCGCCGCTTCCCGCTTGGCATAGATGCGGTGCTCCCGGTCGGCCACCGAAAACAGGTCGTCAGGCGCCGCCGCCTCCGATGCGCCCAACATGAGAAACCCGGCCGGTTTGAGCGAGTAGTGGAATAGCGGGAGGATGTCCTTCTGCACGCTTCCCAGGTAGATCAGGACGTTGCGGCAACTGATCAAGTCCAGCTTCGAAAATGGCGGATCGCCGATCAGGTTATGCCTGGTGAAGACGCACATCTCGCGCAGGTCCTTCTTGATCTGGTAGCCGCCTTCGATCTTTGTGAAGTAACGGTTGAGGCGCTCTTGGGTAAGGTCTGCCGCAATGTTCTCCAGGTACCTGCCGGTGCGAGCCTTTTCAATTGACGCCAGGCTGATATCGGAAGCGAAGATCTGCACCGGAAAGGCGGCGCTGGTTTCGCTCAAGTATTCCTGCAACGATATGGCAATCGAGAATGCCTCTTCTCCCGTGGCGCAACCCGCCACCCAGACGCGAATCGTCTCGTTCGCGGGCCTCCCCTGGAGAATGCGGGGGAAGACGACTCTTTTCAAGCATTCAAACGATTCCCGATCCCGGAAGAAGCTGGTCACGCTGATGAGCAAGTCCCGCTGGAGCGACATCAGCTCGCCGGGATCGTTCTCCAGCCGCTCGCTGTACTCCGCGAGGCCTTTGATGTTGCGCAGGGCGAGCCGCCGTAGGATGCGGCGCTTGACCATCTTCTCCCGGTACACCGAAAAGTCGATGCCGGTGGCCCCACACAGAATGGCCAAAATGCGAACAAACCATTCGTTGTTGGCGGCCGACGTCCGCTCCTGTTCGGTGCGGTGGGCATCCGCGATATAGGGGTGCCTGCCAATCCTTACCAGTTCAGCGGCAATGCCCTCGGGCGGCAGAACGAAATCCACGCAACCGGTGGCCGCGGCGGCTTGCGGCATGGTGGCGAACTTCGCGGTGACCGAGTCCTGCGCAAAGGTCACGCCACCCGCGGCTTTGATGGCTTCCACGCCCGCCGAGCCGTCAGAGCCCGTGCCGGAAAGGATCACCCCAATGGCCCTGCTGCCGCAATGGGCGGCCGCAGACCGCAGGAACCGGTCGATGGGCATATGTGATCCCGCCGCTTGCGTGCGGGGCGTCAGTCGCAGCGTGCCTTGTGCAATAGTCAGATCGACATTTGCCGGTATGGCATAGACGTGGTTGGGCTCCAATGGCATATTGTCGGCCGCTTCGCTGACCGGCAGGTCGGTCGCTCGCGCCAGAATCTCCGCCAGCATGCTGTGGTGATTTGGATCGAGATGTTGGATAAACACGAGGGCCAAGCCGATATCGCCTGGCAATCCCGCGAGCAGAAGCTTGAACACTTCCAGCCCACCCGAGGAGGCCCCAATGCCGGCCACGGGGACGACCACCCTGGCTGCGCCGTCGTATTCGGGCGATCCGGGAGAGAAAGCCTGCCCTTCGTCCGGCTCCGTTCCCGGCCCGGCATCTCCGGGCACCGGCTTCTCGTCCATAACCGTCTCCTTTAGCCTCTCGGCGTGGCAAAGTAAGCACCAACTGAGCCACGCGGACCCTTGCACATGACTTGAGTCTGGAACCAGTCGCATCGAGCAATTTCGAGACCATCGAATTCCCTGGTCATCGCGGATGTGCGCCGCGATAACGAGCGGTTCAGCAGAACCCGGAGCAAGATGCAGGAATTGCACCTAAAGTGCGGAATTTGCCGCGGCATATAGTTCCAATCTAAGTAGAGCGCCCGCAGGCGCTGGTGGTCACGAACGTGCCCCACCCGTCAGCGGGAAGTAATGCGGCAGACGAAACCAACCATGACACAACACGAGGTAATGCGCCGGCTCAGGACACTCCGGCCTTCGGTCGCTCTGGGGCTATTGCTCCTCTTCCCTATCCCAGCCGCCTACTCCTATTCCGTTCTCACCCACGAAGCCATCATCGATTCGACTTGGGACAGTTCGATCAAACCACTGCTACTCCAACGATTCCCGGCTGCCACCCCGGACGAGTTGACGCAAGCGCACGCATACGCCTACGGAGGGTGCATCATTCAGGATCTGGGATATTATCCGTTCGGCAGTAAGCGTTTCAGCGATTTGACGCATTACGTCCGGAGCGGCGATTTCGTCGTCAACCTGATCCGCGACTCCCAGGACCTGAATGAGTACGCTTTCGCCTTGGGGGCATTGTCGCATTACGCCGCGGATAACCATGGTCATTCAATGGCTGTTAACCGGGCAGTTCCCTTGTTCTATCCGGAGCTTGGCTTGAAGTTCGGAAAGCTGGTAACCTATGCCGACGATCCGTTCTCCCACAGCAAGACGGAGTTCGCATTCGATGTCTTTCAGGCGTCCAAGGGCCGCTACGCCTCTGCCGCGTATAAAGACTTCATCGGATTTGAAGTGGCAAAACCGTTGCTCGAACGGGCGTTCGAGATCACTTACGGAATGAGACTGGAATCCGTATTCATGAATGTCGATCTCGCCATCGGATCGTATCGCCGTGCGGTCGGGACGATTCTCCCGGCTATGACGAGAGTTGCCTGGCAAATCAGGAAACAGGAGATCAGGAAGGACGCTCCCAGCATTACGCGTAAGACGTTTCTCTACAATCTATCCCGCTCCAGCTACGAAAAAAACTGGGGCTCTACTTATAAGCGGCCGGGGATCCGGTCGAAGATCCTGGCATTTCTATTCCGCATTTTTCCAAAGGTGGGTCCGTTCCGCCCGCTGGACTTTAAGCGGCTGACACCCGAGATCGAAAAGATGTACATGGCCAGCTTCAATTCGACGATTATGCGTTATCGCGAACTGCTTTCGGAACAGAAGGCGGGCAGTCTTAGGCTGCCGAATTACAACCTTGACGTGGGAACGTTCACCGCGGAGGGGAAATATGCGCTGATGGATGACGCTTACTCGCAACTGCTGCACAAGTTGCATGGCCACTACACGGAAATTCCTCAAGAACTCCGAAGCGATATTCTCGCTTTCTACCGCGCCCCTGTCGCTCCGAACTCGACCAAGGCTAACGACGACGATTGGGCCAGGGTTCTCAAAGAACTCGATCAATTGCAGGCTGTGGACGCGGACTTGCGGCGTCCGACAGTAGCCGCGGTGGGAGTACCTCCTTCCAGATGAGCAGGACCATTGGCGCAGAACAACGCAGCCCGAGCTAGGCAATAGAATTGCTGGTCTAAACCATATGAGTACCTTTGGGCGTTATCTTCTGACACTGGCGGCCGCCGCCGCGCTGGTTGGGTCTGGACGAGCCCAGACCGCAGAGCGCCGGGCAACTTTCACAGGTGGTGATCGTAGCGACACCGGCAAGTGCACCGTCGAAGTCTACGTGGACGGCTCCGCTGATATCGAAATCCGCGGCGAACACGGCGTCCTGCGAACGCTCGCGGGACGGCCGGCGCAATGGCGCCGGTTCGAGTGCTCCGGGCCCATGCCCGCGAACCCCGTTGATTTCCGCTTCACCGGCGTCGATGGCCGCGGCAGGCAGGAGTTGATCCAGGACCCGAGGAGCGGCCGCGGCGCAGCCGTTGTGAGGATTCAGGATCCCGATGGCGGCGCCGAAGGCTACACCTTCGACCTGGAGTGGCATGGCGAAGGCTCCGGCCCGAGCCGCATGGAACAACCCTTCGACGGAAGAGATCGCCGGGCCTCATCGAACGACGTCCTCCGTGCCTGCCAGGATGCTGTCCGGGAAAGAGCAAATCAGCAGTTCGGCCTCCGCGACATCGATTTCGGAAACCGGAATGCTGACGACAACCCGGGCCGGAACGGCACGATCCGGGGCTCCTTCGATGTGCGCCGGGGCTACGACCGAGACACCTACCGCTTTTCGTGCGCGATAAACCTGGCCGATGGCAGAGTTCGGGGAGTGGACATCTCTCAGAGACGGGATCCGGAGACGGCCGGTCGCTATGCCGGCCGCGACGATGCGACCCCCGAGTGCCGGCGCGCGGTTGAGGAGCGGATTCAGCGAGACGGATACCGGAACGTGCAATTCGGTTCATTGAACGCCGACAACCGCCGGAGCGACTGGATCGCCGGGACCGCCAGCGCGCAACGGGGCAACAACGGGCGCTCCTATGACTTCGACATCGGCTGCTCGGTCAGTTTGGACAGCGGCAACATCCGCTCGGTGCAAGTGAAGCGCAGGTAAGGTGGCGGAGGCCAGGAATGCGCGTGCGCCAAACGGAACGACACCGCACCAAACGCGTCGGCTGGCTGCGCGCGGCGGTATTGGGTGCGAACGACGGAATCCTTTCGACGGCGAGCCTGGTGCTCGGTGTTGCTGCTGCGCACGCGACGCACAGCAACGTAATGGTTGCGGGGGTCGCCGGCCTGGTCGCCGGGTCCATGTCCATGGCGGCGGGTGAATACGTGTCGGTGCACTCGCAGGCAGACACCGAGCAGGCCGATCTCAAGCTGGAACGCGAGGAATTGAAGACTGACGACGAGGGCGAGCACAAGGAACTGGCGGCGATCTACGTCGCCCGCGGGCTCGATCCCGCGCTCGCCAAACAGGTTGCCGGGCAACTGATGGCCCATGACGCTTTGGGCGCGCATGCCCGCGACGAACTCGGTATCTCCGCGGCTTTCAGTGCGCGGCCGATTCAGGCCGCGCTGGCCTCGGCCGGCAGCTTCGCCGTCGGTGCGGTCCTGCCCCTCTTGGTCACGGCCGTAGCCCCGGAGGCCGCTCTGATCCCCCTTGTCTCCGCAACTTCACTCTTGTTTCTGGCCCTTCTGGGAGGGTTGGCCGCGCGCGCCGGTGGTGCAGGCGTGACGTTGGGCGCATTACGGGTCACGTTTTGGGGTGCTCTGGCCATGGCTTTGACCGCAGGTGTCGGAGCGCTGTTCGGAACCTCCGCAACCGGGATTTGAGGATCGCGAAGAACTCCAAGGGGAGTTGGTCGCCACGCTCGCTTCTACGGGGTCGCCTTCCAGATATACGTCGATTCTCTGTTCCATCTCAGCCGGAAACCTCGGCGCGGTGCCGAGCAGTTTCCCGCCGTACGCGCCAAGCACGATCTCTTTGAACACCGGGAGCGCAACCCTGCCGCCGGTCTCTCTCTGCCCCAGGGAACGGTCGTCATCAAACCCGATTCGGACGGCCACGGTGATTCCTTCGGGGCCGTACGTGGATCCCACGAAGAGCGCGTCCCGGAACTCGTTGGTCGTTCCCGTCTTCCCCATGACCGCGACCGGGAATCCGCGGGAATCCAGTGCATGCGCCGTGCCGCCGGGAAGGCGCACGACACCACGCAGACCTTCTTGAATCAGCGAGAGCGCGCCGCGATCGATATCGAGCGGAGACGACCCGTGTCCGCTGTCGGCGATCACCTCGCCGGAATCCAGGACGATCTTGCGGATCACATGCGGCTGGGTGAGAGTGCCGGACGCGATCGCGCGGTACCCGTTGGCAAGCTCCAGCAAGTTCACTTCGGACGCCCCCAAGGCCGTTGTGACGTAAGGTCGCAGCGGCGTCCGTATTCCCAGTTTGCGCGCCGTCTGAAGGACGCTGGCAATGCCGATCTGCTCAGTGATCCAAATGGCGACGGCGTTTCTGGATTCCGCCAGCGCCATTCGGAGGGGCATCATGCCCTTGAATTCACCATCGTAGTTCGAGATCCATTTCGCCTCATGGCCCGCTCCATTGGCAACGCTGATCGGCTCGTCGGGCACCGCAGTGTCGAGATTGAATGCGCCCTGCCGAAAGGCAGCGAGATAAACAATGGGTTTCATGGCGGAGCCAGGTTGCCGAAGTGCCTTCGTCACGCGGTTGAAGTCGCCATATGCGCTGGAGCGGCCTTTGTAGAACTGGCGGCCCCCCGTCTCGGCGAGGATACTCGCATCGCGGTTTCTCAGCACGACCACCGAGCCCTGGGTCAGTCCGCTGGACCTGGGGTGTCGCTCCTCATACGCCAGGAGCCCGTGCTCGAGTGCCTGGTTCGCAATTTGCTGCAGCCGGGCGTCTACCGTCGAGTAAACCTGAATATGTCCTTGCAACAGGTCCGTCATGCCGAGGTCGGCGCGGTGGCCTCTCAGTTCCTCCAGGACGCTGCTAACCACCGCGGACGCCCCGATCGCCTTCTCCTTCAACTGCGCCACCGTCTCAATCGGCCGCTCACTAGCTGCCTTGGCCTGCTCCGGGGAAATGAACCCCCTCGCCGCCATCAGCGCCAGGATTTGATTTCTGCGCTCGAAGACTCTCTGGGTCGGTCTCGCGCTGGGCGCGTAGTAACGCGCCGACTTGATGGTGCCCGCCAGCAGCGCCGCCTTGTCCGCATCCTGTGCGGTGAACGTGGTAAGCGGACGGCCAAAATAGTACTCCGCGGCCCTTGCAAACCCGTACTGACCGTTTCCCATGTAAATCAAACTGGCGTAGCGGGCCAGAATCTCTTCCTTGGCGCGCCGTTTCGAACCGAACCGCTCCCGCATCTCTCGTTCGACCCACAACGACAGGCGGATCTCCTCCAGCTTTCGAACCATCATGTTGACCGTTCGCGCGCCGATGACGCGCGACAGCACGCGGGCCAAGCCTTGGCTGTGCCGGAGTTGATCGCTGTTCTCCTGGGTCGTCATGGTTCTGAGAAAATAGCCGCGCACCAGCTGTTGGGTGATGGTCGATCCGCCCTGCGGGAAGATCGCGGCCGTATTGAGGGCGTCTCGCCGTCCCATCTTCGTAAGGCGTCCTATCAGATTCCGGATCCTGAGTTTGCCGGCTACGCGAGCAAATACGGAGTAGTCGACTCCGCTATGTGAGAAGAAATTCTTGTCCTCGGCGGCCAGGATTGCGCCGCGAACAATCGGCGGGATGTCCGCATACCGGGTGATCCGCCGGTATTCTGTGGCCACCTCAATGAGCGGCCTGCCGTTGACATCGTAGACATGCCCAACGGTGGGAAACTCAAACCGGCTGAACGCCTGCAGGTCAGGAAGGCCGGTTCGGTCAAAATAGATGTAATGAATTCCGGCTGCAGCCACGGCGGATGCGATGATTGCCGTCGCAACGAGACTGTGAACGATGCCACGCCGCCAGGGTAGTCCGGCGAAGCGGCTGGTGCGGATTCGCCGGGCCAACGTCAGGGCGTCCAACTGCAGGCGTTTCAACAGCCCCGCCAGCTTCAAACGTAGATCCCTTGTGAGGCTGAGCCAGTGCCTAGTACCACCGGCCGCGGCCATAGACACCACCGCCGCCAAGCAGCAGCACAATAACCACGATGACTAACAGGATTAACATGTTTAATCTCCTTATCCTAAATCACTTACATCTGCAGAACTGATACGGACGGACCCTGTCCTCTCTTCGTCATCGTGCCGCCGGAGGCTCCTGGTCGGTGGGAATCCCGACGAGGGAGCGATAGAACGCCACGGCCCGGTTGATCGAGGACGACTTATGTCCGGTGGCCAGGCGGCTCGCGTTCCGTCCTGTGCGCGCGATGCTGTAGTACCGCCAGACATTCTCCGATTCGCGATCCAGGAAGTAGATCGACTGCATCTCACCTGGATGGAAGAGTGTCACAAAGAGATAGCGCATGATGCTGACATTCTCGACCTCGAAGACGAGCCGGTCCGCCGACACCTCGGTAATGTGCATTCGGTAGATGGCCGCGCCGGAAAGATTATCGGCCTG
This sequence comes from Bryobacterales bacterium, assembly GCA_963778675.1. Lineage (GTDB taxonomy): Bacteria > Acidobacteriota > Terriglobia > Bryobacterales > Bryobacteraceae > CAWCDJ01. Next base: position 16,384 of record CAVZVI010000004.1, on the reverse strand, counting down.
TTCAAAGTAGAGCACCTTGCCTTCCCTCATCTCATCGGGGGTGAAGTCCTGGCGGCGGCGGCCTGGTTGCGAGCCGCTTAAAGCGTGGGCACTCACGATCAAGGTCTTCCACTGCTTGTGAGTGGTCGACCAGTAGCGCATGCCCGACAGCTCTGAAGTTGCGCCGATTCGGCGTAGCAAGCCGTCCGGTCCCGCGGCATAGCGAAATCGTGCGACTGTGGTGATTAGCGTAGAAAAGCCCACCGTGGGCCAACCGGTGCACGCGGGTGGCCTCCAGTCGCGGCCGAAATCAGATTCGCTCCAGAACTTCACGCTGGGCGAATCATCCAGACCGGGATACGACGGAACGGGGGTCCCTCCGCACGGCGGCTGTGGACCTTGCGCATAGCCGTGCACCACGCAGAGTATCAAGACCGGGAGTATGGATCGAATTACCAGGCTCTTCTCCGTCTGAGGGCGTGATAGAGAAACAGGAAGACTACTGAGCCGATTACCGCCACGAAGAGGCTGTAGAGGTTGAGGCCGCTTACGCCGGGAGCTCCAAATAGGTGGAACAGCCAGCCGCCGGCAAGGGCGCCGACAACACCCAAGAGGATGTCGAGCACGATCCCCTCACCCCTCCGATTTACCAACTTGCTGCCGATGAACCCGGCCACCAAACCGAGAGCGATCCAAGCCAAGAACGAGATGGTCTCGGTTTGTCCCGTCAATGAACGGATCGAGTATGAGGACCGGCCGTAAGCGGCGATTGCGCAGGAGGAATACAGCGCGAGGCCAAGTAGAGTGCGTTGTGCCTTTTTCGTTTGGATCATATTCTCGTCGTCCTCGAGGCTTAGCAGTGCATGCGCATAGCCATACCCAAACCGCTAACAGGTCATAAGCCGGCTACGCGGGTAGCGGCAAAAGCTGCACTCGAGTGCATTACTCGACGCGCCGGCTCCCCGGCAGGAATCGGCAGGCACTCGTCATTTCATGCATTCTGGTTCGGCCTCGAATCTGCTCCGCGTTTCATGAGTGAAGGAGTTCCTTTGGCATCTCGGCCAGGCGGCAGCTTCAGCGGCGCGGTTCAACCTTCGGATACCATAGCCAGTCAGTGGAACGGAGGACAACATGCGGTGGATTGTGGTTGTGTCAATGGCGGCGGGTTTGGCGATCCGCGGTTTGGCGGCAACTGACGCGCAGTGCAGCGAATTATTGCAGCGCGCGCTGGCTGCCGGCAATCCGGAGACGCGGAAAGATGCGGTGGTCGCGTTGAGTCTGGCGTCTGGGCGCGGGCCGTTGTTTCTCCGTCTGGAGCAGATGTTGCAGGACAAAGATGTCGACGTGCGGGTAGCCGTGGTGGCCAGCCTCGCGGACGTGAAGAGTGTGAGCGCCACCGCAGCGCTACGCAAGGCCCTCGAGGACGCGGTGCCTGAAGTGAGTTTCGCGGCGGCCAAAGCCCTGTGGGCCCGCCATGACCCCGTTGGCAGGGCCGCGCTGCTGGCGGTTCTTTCAAAGGAAAGCAAGAGCACATCCAATTTTTTCTCCAAAGAGAAACGCGATGCCCTGCGCATGATGCACACGCCGCGAACCACGTTTCTGTTTGCCGTGCAGCAAGGTATTGGGTTCGTTCCGCTGCCTGGACTGGGCGAGGGGATTGCTTCCATGCAGGGAATCCTGGCCAACTCGGGAGTCTCGGGGCGCGCGTCGGCGGCTTTACTGCTGGGTGCTGACCGGGATCCCGCCACGATCGACGCGCTCAGGGATGCGCTCTCCGACAAGGATTCGTCCGTCAGGGCCGCGGCGGTGCATTCCATCAGTCTGCGAAATGACCCCGCTTTGAAAAAGGACCTGGAACCGCTGCTGGAGGACGACAAAGAGCCGGTGCGCCTGCGTGCAGCCGCTGGTTACCTGAGATTGTCGGCGATTGAGGCCAGGGCCAGGACGAAAAAGCGTTTGAGGCAGGTCCCGCCGCCCGGAACTCACGAACGCAAGAAATAGTCGGAACGCGCTAATTGCCGGCGAGCGTTAATCAGCCGGAGAAAGAGTGAAGTAAAATGTCGATCCCGCCCCAGGTGTCGATTCCATCCACATGCGGCCGCCATACCCCTCGATGGCCTTCTTGCAGAACGCGAGTCCAAGTCCGTTCCCGGGGTGTTCGGTGCCGTGCAGGCGCTTAAACATTCCGAATATGCGTTCTTGGAATGCGGAGTCTATACCAGGACCACTGTCTTGCACTGAAAACACCCATTCGAGACCTTCTCGTCTGGATGAAATGTGAACCCGCGGTGAAGGCGTGCCGCCGTATTCGATGGCATTTCGAATCAGATGATGCACGACCTTGGTCAGGATTTCGAAGTCCCCGAACACCAGCGGCAAAGGGTCATGGGTTACGATTGCGCTCCGTTCTGTTATCTGCTGATCCGCCGAGAGGAGCGCCTGGTGAAAGACCGCTTCCATGTCCGTCCGCGAGGCCTCCCGGTCGCCAGTACCCGTGGCCCAGTAGTCCACCATGTCGGTGAGCAGCGACTGCATTCTTGCCGCTCCCGCCTGGATGCGCTCGAGGAATACGCCGGCATCGGAATCGAGGCGGCCGGTATAAGTCTCGGCCATCAGTTGGCTGAATGAGGTCACGTCCCGGAGCGACTCGCGCAGGTTGTGAGCCGCCATCGAGACAAACTCTTCAAACTCTGCATTCGCCCGGTCCAAATTCCTCTGGACCTCCATGCACGTCCGGGTTTCCGCCTCAAGCGCCTTGCGCAAACGCTCGATTTCGTCTGCCGTGCGGTTTGGTTCAGAGTCGCCCATGCTCAGCCCGCTCGCCGTAGTCCGGGACCGGGGGGAAAATTGTGAACCTGAACGTAGCGCCCCGCCCAGCTTCCGATTCCACCCAGATTCGTCCCCCCTGACGCTCGACCACTTTCTTACAAATCGCAAGTCCGATGCCGGCACCGGGAATTTCGCTTCCGTGCAAGCGTTTGAACATGCCGAACACGCGCTCGCTGTCTTGCGGATCGATACCGACTCCGTTGTCCCGCACGGCGAACGACCACCCCACCCCGTCTCTCTCCGCCGAGACATGGATTTTCGGTGTTTCCTCGCCTCGGTATTTGATCGAATTGGAGATGAGGTTCTGGAAAAGCTGCGCCAGCAAAACCTCTTCGGCCACCACAATCGGCAACGGATCTGAAGTTATGATAGCGCCGCTCTGCGCGATCGCCGCCTGGAGGTTCAACAGGGCCTTGGCGAGAACGGCGCCGCTGTCAACCGGGACGAGCCGGCCGTGCTTCCGCTCGGAAACCTCCCAATAGGCAAGCAGGGCCTTCAGCAGGGCCTCAATTCTCAGGGCCCCCTCCACCGAGTAGGCGATGTATCGGTCCGCTTCGTCGCCCAGCTTTCCTGCATACTCCTGCCTCAGAAGCTCCGTAAAGTTGACGACCATCCGCAGCGGCTCCTGCAGATCGTGCGTGAGCGCAAAGGCAAAATGCTGCAGTTCGGCATTGGTAGTTCGGAGTGCTTCCTCGGCCTCTTTGCGGTCTGTGACGTCCTCAATCGCCAGAAGGATCGTTCGCGCCTGCGCATTCGGATTGAAGATCTCGTTCGCATTGAGCAGCATTACCTTCCGTCCGACATGTTCGAATTCGTAGGTCACCTCAAAGTCCCGGAACGTCGAGTGCGCCGGCAGAATGTTCTCCAGTAGCTCGCGCAGCTTCGGGATATTCCATTGTCCGTTCCCGAGGTCGTAGATGAGGCGCCCCTCGGTCTGCTCCCGCACGGTCCGGAACGTTTCGTAGAACGTCCTGTTCGCTTTCAGAACCTGGAGGTTCTGGTCCAGGGTCACCAGGGGCTCCCGGACCGTTTCTACAATAGCTTCGGCGAAGTCAAGACCGCGCTTTGCAGCATCAATATCGATCAACATCAGCACGGCGCCGTCGATTTTGCCGTCCGGACCAACGGATGGCAGAATGCGCAGCGAATACCAGCGGCCGTGCGCGTCGCGGATATTACGCGGGTTCCGATTGCCGCCCTCCATGGCATCCAACAGCAACCGCCGCAGGTCCGGCAGTTCCATTTGAGGCTGAAGATCGGTTATCGACCGCCCGACATCCGAGGCGATCAGATTTAACATGGGTTCAATGGCGCGTGTAAAGCGGCGAACGCGCAGATCCCGCCCAACCATCACCAGGGGAATGCTGATGCTTTCGAGTAGATTGGTCAGATCCCGGTTGACCTTGCTGAATTCCAGGTTGCTGATCTTCAGCTCTTCGTTCAGCGTGTTCAATTCCTCGTTGGATGCTTCCAGCTCTTCCTGCGCGGTTTCCAGCTCCTCGTTGGCCGCCTGTGCCTCTTCGTTCACGGCCCTAAGTTCTTCCAGCGTGGCTGCATTGTCCTCGACGATCGATTGCAGATATTCTTTGCTTGCCACCAGCTCGCGCTGCAGCCGGGCGCTTGCCTCGCTTTCCTGGATCGCGGGCCTGTGCGTCGCCCTGGTGCCGCCGCTCGCCTCGCCGTCTTCGAACAGGACCAAAAAGCAGCGTTCCTGGGAAGAGGACGAACCCCTGCACGGGATTACCTTGATCGCGACCTCTCGTAACTGGCCGCCTTCTTCGATCCGGAAGCCGTCTTCTTTGGCTGCGGCGTTCCTTTGCCTTGCCGCCCGGATCGCCTTACCCAGACCGGTGATCAAGCCTTCTCGCGCCAGTTTCAGAAGATTCCGCGTCGGCTGGCCCGGCGAAAGCTCGAGGTACGGAGCAGTGCGGCCCCGGACCTGAACGATGTTCAAATCATCGTCAATGATGGCGCCGGGGGGGCCGTATTCGGACAGCACCAGCCGGTCTGCTTCTCGCAGCACGTTCAGCCCGGCTCGGTCCTCGGCAATCGTCTGCCGGAGATCCACCCGGCCTGTAGCGCTGCGGCCTTCGCTCAGGCGCGGCGCCGGCGTTCTCGCGCCCGGCCGCTTGCAATAGATCTTGTGGGTCTTCTCCAATTGATGAAATGACTCGGAAAGCGTGCCGATGCTTTCCGATGGACCGAGTACCAGGAAGCCCGTCGGTTTGAGGGCGTAATGCAGGGTCGACAAAACCTTGCGCTGTAAGACGGCTCCAAGGTAGATCAGCACGTTACAGCAGCTGATGAGGTCCAGTTTGGAAAAAGGCGGATCCTGCGCCACGTTATGCACTGCAAAAACGCATACGTCCCGGATACCCTTCGCAACCTGGCGGCCGCGTTCCGTTCTGGTGAAGAACCGCGCCAATCGCTGCGGCGAGACATTGGCCAACTCCGAATCCTTGTATGTGCCGGCGCGGGCTTTTTCGATAGCCGTTTCGCTGATATCGGTCGCAAAAATTTCGAACGGGACGCTCAGTTTCGTGTCTTCCAGAAATTCCATCAGGCAAATGGCGATCGAATAAGCCTCCTCGCCCGTGGCGCACCCAGGCACCCAGATCCGGACCGGATCCTTGGGCCCTCTATTCTCGACCAGAGCGGGGAATACCCTCCTTTTCAGCTCCTCGAAGACCGCTGGTTCTCGAAAGAATGCAGTGACGGTGATAAAACAGTTCTCGCACAGCGCCTTTGCCTCCTCGCGGTTCTGTTCGAGATCCCGGCTGTAGTCTGCCAGCGTTTCGAACCCGCGGAGGGCCATGCGCCGCTTGATGCGTCGCGTGAGGGTGCTGTGCTTGTAGTGCGTGAAGTCCACCCCGGTGGCGCTCCGCACCAGGCGGAATATCTTGGCCAGTTCTGCATTTGCCGGCGGCTCAATCGCCTCCCCGGGTTCGACCGGAACACGAGATTCGTGCGCGACCGCCGCGAGTTGCCGCGCGATTCCGGCCGGCGGCAGCACAAAATCCGCCACACCGGCGGCGATGGCGCTTCTCGGCATGCTGTCGAACTTCGCGGTTCGCACTTCCTGAACGAAGGTGATGCCGCCCGCGGCCTTGATCGCCTGGAGGCCCAGCGTGCCATCTGATGCGGCTCCGGACAGAATGACGCCGAGGGCCTTGCTTCCGCGGTCTGCCGCCAGGGCGTGGAAAAAAGAGTCGATTGGCATGTTGCGGCCACTGTCTGGCCGGGGCGGGGTAAGAAGGACTCCATCGGAAATGCTTAGATTGCGCTCCGGCGGAATTACGTAAACATGATTGGCCTCGGCGCGAGTCTCGCCCTTCACTTCAGCGACAGGCATTTTGCTTGCTTTGAAGAGCAACTCCGTCAGATGGCTCTTGTGCTTTGGATCGAGATGCTGAATCAGCACGAATGCCATGTCCGTATCGGCCGGCAGATGGCTGAGCAACTCCGTGAAAGCCTCCAGTCCGCCGGCGGACGCCCCTACGCCAACGACAGTGGGGAAACCGGCTTTGTGGCGTTCCTCGGCCACTGGCTGCACCATAGCCGCGGCGGCCCTGGGGGTCTTCTCAATCGAGGCAGTTCGTCGCTTTGGGCTGGGCGAGTCACCGGGCCGGCTTTTGCCGGTCTTCTTTGCCACACGCCACCATTACCTTTCTCCCCGGGACCACGAGCGTCATCACTGGAACGGGGGCGCGACCATCCAAGCACGCCGAGTGCCACCTTGGCCCCGTCCTCTGCGCCGGTGCGCGGTCTTCACCGTTGGGGATCAGCCAACTGCCTGAATTGTAACGCCGTCTCGATCTCGCGAAGAGGGCGCGACGGCATCCAGCCGGCGTCAGGCGGCTCGCGGACCTGCGAGCAGACGCTTGATGATCTTGCCGATCTCCATAAATTGATCGAGGCCGGAAGGCTTGGTGATGAATTGGGCAACGCCAAGTTCCTTGAGAAGAGCCTCGTCCCGCCGGGACCGGGAAGAACTCCACACGCACACCGGAACGCCGCCGAGATGTCCGGCGGTTCGGATCTCGCGCAAGATGTCTTCGCCGGCGTACTTGGCCAGGTTCAGGTCCAGCAGGATCAAGTCCGGAGTTGCCGCATCCGCGTAGGCCCCCCGCCTGCCGATGAACGAGAGAGCTTCGGCTCCGGTCAGCAAGTGAACCAATTCAAATCGCAGATCTTGCTTTTTCAGGGCTCGCTCGAGCAGGAACACGTCCGAGCCGTTGTCTTCAATGACAAGGATTCGGGCAGTGCGCACAACCGAGGCGTGTTTCAAGCTCCCCCCAACTCTTCATCATTCCACAATTGATGGTGACACTTCTTGCGGTGCCACCTGCCGGGCCCTCACGACGAACCGCTTGGGCGCGGCGCCAATATAGAAAAAGGGATAGCAGGTCACCATCGTCAGCACCTTCTCCGACGAGGGAGCGAGTACCCCTACGTTGTCCGGCTCCACCACCCTTAGCGATTCGACTTCGTATCTGAAGTCGCCCTCCGGCGTCGAGAATCGAATCTCGTCCTTGATCCTCACATCCTTCAGCGGACGAAAGAATGTGTCCCGGTGCCCGGCGAGGCCCACGTTGCCGGGTTGTCCCGGCAGCGCCGTTCCGGGAATATGTTCGACTGCGCGCCGCAGAGTGTGCTTGTCGACCCCCTCGACGACCACCGCGGAAAGGAAGAGACGTGGGATCTCGATGCGGCCGATCAGGCCGTCCGTCCTGGCGGCAGGTGCGCCCCCGCTCGTCGCGCGCTGATCACGCAGCAGGCGGTCGAGATCCAGGCTCTCGCGCCTTTGGAAATTCCAGGCGTCCGCCAGGGCGAATCCGCAATAGCCCAGAAGCAGGATGGCGCAGGCAAAAAGCGCGCGCTGCGACCATTTCAGAATTCGCCGGATCGGTTCTTTCTTAACTACGAGCCTCATCTGGCGCCCTTCTCATCCAGCCTTCCTCCGCCGGCGGCTATGTAGCCGGCGCGCGTGCGCACGAACATTCTGTCGTGGCCCTTTGCCCTGGCACTTACCCGGATAGCACGATAAGTACCGCCGCGAGCCGGGTTGCTTGGAACATATCCGATCGTATATTGGTGGCGAATGTCCCGTGCGATGCGTTTGCAGGTGGTCACCACATCGATGAACTGGCCGGGAAAGAAGGCTTCGCCGCCCGTCGCCTCTGCCAGGCGCTTCAGTACGCCCGGGTTCCGGTCTGGATCTTGTCCGTCGAATAGACCCACGGTGTAGATGATGGCGCTCGATTGCTGGGCCAGTTTCATGACCTGGGCCAAGTTGCGCTTGCTCGCGTTGTCACCGCCATCGCTGACGACGATCAACACTTTCCTATCCCGGCTGCCTGCCTGCAATTCCTCCAACGCCTTGGCAATCGCGTCGTAAAGAGCCGTCTCGCCTTCGGCGGGTGCGGCAATCGCGCTTTCGAGTTCGGCGGTGCTGTTGGTGAATCGGATCGTGCCGGGGAGCCCCAGCGACACCTTCTCGTTGAAGTTGACGACGAACATTTCATCTTCCGGGTTGCTCGACCGGACGAAGGTCCGGGCCGCGGCGGTCACCTCCGCAAGCTTCCGCTGCATGGTCGTGCTGTGGTCGACGACCAGTCCCACGGTGACCGGAATATCTTCGTTCCTGAAGAGACGGATGCTTTGCGGTACGCCATCCTCATAAACGGCAAAGTCCTGCTCGCCCAGGTTGTGGACAAGGCCACCTTCCCGGTCGGTCACCGTAGCGTGCAACACCACCAGGGCAACGTCCACCGAGATTCGGAAAGATCCAAGGTCGTGATCTTGTCTTGTGGGTAAAGCTTGAGGTCTGGCGTAGCCTGCCAGGGCGATCAGGAGAACGACCAGGAGAACGAACGTCTTCACCACGCCACGCTCTCCCGCCCGTGACAGCCCCATTCTCATCGCTTCTGTCCTCCTGCCATCGCCACGTACCTCGACCATCCAGCCCTGCGCTGCGAACGGCACCACACAAGAAGCCGGACTAGGTCTTTTTCTTTACGTTTACGGCAACCATCGTGCCGATTCCGGCCAAAATCAGCAACGCACTCACAAAGGGCGGGACCTTTTCGTCATGCCGGGATTCAACGCCGACAGACACGCCGCCGGCCTTGAATCCTTCTCGCTCGGTGCGGGGTATCGGTACAGCGAGCGAAACGACACCCAGAATCAGCACCAACATTCCAATCCAAAACAGAGCTTTCATGTACTCTCCTCCCGAGCGTGCCGGGCCACCACTGGCAAGCTGCCCGGCCATATCGTCTCGGATGCGGCACCACCACCGGCCGCTGGCGCGCCGGAACTTAGACGCGCCGCGTCGTGGGCTAAGGCCCCTACATAACGCGCTTTTGCACCAGCCGGAGGGTCCAGGCACCGCCTAGAGCGAGCAATCCGAACAGCGCGATCAGCCCCAACGGACTCGCCGTCTTCGGGAGTTCCGTCGACGCTACCTCTGTCGGCTCGGCCTTCTCCGCTGCCATTTCCTGCGCTGGTGGCGGGGTAACCACTTCGGCGACTTCTACTTCTTCTCCCGTGGGTTTGATCGCCATGATGGGCGCTTCCTTTAGTTCCACGACCACTGGCTCGTCCGCCGTCTTGATCGGCTCCGCGACTTCCACCGGGATCTCGGCGGCCACGAAGAGGACGGGCGTGTTGGTCACTTTGGCTAGTTCTATTGCTTTCGCCTTCGGGTAAACGAACTCTTCACCCCAGTTTCTGCCGGGATAGAACCATGCGCGAAGCGCCTCCGGCTGGCCTGCCGGCCGCTCCCGGAAAGTGACTACAGTCTTGCCAGTCGCCTTGAGGCGGTAGTTCGGGATGGCCAGGATGGTGGCGTAGCACTTGGTCTCATCCGCGTTGAAGATCTGGACAATGTGGCGGTCGGACTGTGAGTCCAGGATTTTGAACACATAGGTGCCGGCTGGCAACACCCCCCACCCCTTGAGGTGGACTCCCGGAATCTCTACCGGCCCGCTAAAAGTCATCACGGTCTTTCTGTCCCACGCATCCGCCTTTGCGTTTGGTGAGAATGCCGCGCCCATCAGCGCGAGGCAAAACGCCGTCGCTGTTACTGTTTTCAAAACACTCATCTGCTTTTCTCCTCTGTTCTCGAATCTATGCGGCCGGCTCTCCGCTTCGTCGGGCGCCATGCCTGCAGCAACGGCTGGCCAACCGCAAACGAAAGAGGGAAAGCAATCCGGGGTCCATCGGAAACAAGGCTGCGCGAAGAACACGTCTGCTATCTCGCTCCAGGACCGTGCTTGCTGGGACTTGAGAAACAGGCCTCCGCCCACAACGCAAGGAATCCCCCCAACTTGTCTTCCTGATTTGTGCTGCAGGCTCATGCAGCTATTGCCTCTTTGGATGCAGGAATTGCTGCGAATTACAGGATCCCTTGAGAGACCATGATGAGAACAACCCAAACAAAGATCCCTCTGCAGCAACAAACAAGGGAGAGGCAAGTGAGCGGTGATAATAGATCGCACACCGGCTCCCGCAAGCACGCTGTTGCGATAGCCCACTCTCCTTTCTGGCTGCCGGTCGCGGCAGAGGGAGAAAGTTTGAAAGGTTACTTCGCCAATTCAACTAATCTCCCAGCACCCCGACGGCCAGATATCACCTCGGTGGTCCGAAAGTGGCGCGCGACTTCCGCGACGAATGGTCTCCACCGTACAAGAGCGTCCAGGGACACTGTTACGGGCATCGGATGATCCCCGATTATGTGCCGGTTATCAATGAAGCTTCGGTCTGCGCTTCGCACGGCAATACCGTCTCGCGTAGCGAAGGTTGCTCCCAACACACCCGCTGCCTCCGTCCGCACGTCCGGCATTCGTACTGGCCGTGCGAGGGCCACATGGGCTCCGTGTGCATCAACCTGCACCAGAAGTCCGCGATCCGTGCTCGCGTCGGTTTCATCGATCCACACCTCTTGCCCAGGCGCATGGTTTCTAGGCTCACCTTCCGCAGCACGTGTGCCGCCGTTTGGACCGTGAGTTTCCGGGAGCCACGTGGTCCGGCCTACCGGTTCAGCCAAATGTGCATGTGGAGAGGCAACTTCTGCACGTGCGCACGGCTGCCTGATTTCCGTATCCCCCTCCGCGGCGGTTCTCCACCGCTTGGCCCGCCTCGTGCTTAGACAGAATTAAGGCACTTCCATAAGGAGGAATGCTAAATGGCAAGGAATACATCGGTCATGGGAATCTATTCGGATCGGGCAACCGTTTCGGCTGCTATCGACATCCTGCATCGGGCAGGGTATAGGGCGCCGGACATTTCGGTCCTGTCGTCTGACGACCAAGGTTCAAAGGATTTCGCGCACGAGAAACACAACAAGTCACTCGCAGGCGCGGCCACGGGAGCACTGGCGGGCGCGGTGGTGGGATCGGCAATGGCGTGGTTTGTTTCCACTCACACCGTCGCTGTCACGGTCTTAGCGCCGCTGGTCGCGGCCGGACCGCTGCTGGCTGCTTTGGCTGGCGCCGGTGCCGGCGGGGCACTGGGTTGGATCGTGGGATTGCTGGCAGGCCTGGGTCTGACCGAATACGTTGCCAAGCGGTACGCAGGCAGAAACCGAAGCGGCGGCATTCTCCTGTCCGTTCACTGCGACAGTCCGGAGTGGTGTGACCGGGCGAAGAAGACCCTGAAAGACACAGGCGCCCGCGACATTTCGTCCGGATCTGAGGCTGCCGCCGACTACGGGACGACGGACAAGCCGACCGAAAGGGCGCCGGCGGTCCTGGTGCATCGTGGCGAAGTGCCTCCCCAACAGACGGTCGAATACCCCGGTGACGACACTAGAAAATGATCAATCACGGCGGGATTGACGAATAGACGATTAGAAGAAAGGAAAAGGGAAATGCTATTACTGATTATCGTTCTGTTGTTGGTTCTGGGCGCTGGCGGAGGATACTATGGGCATACCCGGTGGGGCTATGGCGGGGGTGCGGGCGTAGGACTAGGCACCATACTATTAGTTCTCCTCGTAGCCTACCTATTGGGTATCTTTCACTAAGAGCGAGACGGCAAGGTCGTTGAAGCCCGCTTAGGTGGACTGGTCGCCTGCGTGCATACCTTGTAGCGACGTAAACGGAGGTAAAACTTATGCAGTTCGTTCGAGTTACTACTGCCGCTGCCCTCTATGTGCTATTCGCGACGATGGTTCCCGCGTATGCGCAGCGCGACCAGCAAGACGAAAAAGGGGGCAAGCCGCAGGACCACGGACAACCCGCCCGAAAACAGAAGGAGCAGCAGCGGGCACAACAGCCCCGGCAACAGGAACATGGGCAACCCGCTCGGCGGCAGGAGCAGCAGCGGGCCCAACAGCCCCGGCAACAGGAACATGCCCAACCCGCCCGGCGGCAGGAGCAGCAGCGGGCCCAACAGCCTCAGCAACAGCAACATGGGCAACCCGCCCGGCGGCAGGAGCAGCAGCGGGCCCAACAGAGTCAAGAGCGACAGCAGGTGCAACGTTCCCAGCAGGCCCGGCAACAGCAGCAGCCGCAGCGTACCGAGCAGCAGGCAGTCGCGTGGCAGCAGCAGCGCGGATGGCAAAAGCAGGGCGCCTGGCAGGGGCAACGTACATGGCAGCAGGGTCGTGCTCAACGGTGGTCAAGTGATCATCGCACTTGGGAACAGCGTGGAGGCTACGGCGGTTACTACATTCCTCAGGCCCGGTTCAATCTCAGTTTCGGGAGTCAACACTGGTTCCGGATCAACAGCCGCCCCATCATGTACATGGGCTATCCTCGTTTCCAGTACGGCGGCTTCTCGTTCCTGCTCGTGGATCCCTGGCCGGAATACTGGGTGGATAACTGGTACCAGGCTGACGAGGTTTACATCGGCTATGACGATGGTTACTACCTGTACAACCGTAGCTATCCGAGCGTCAGACTTGCGATCACTGTCATCATGTAGCGGCAAATCGCACCCGGCAACGATGGCGGGCACGGGCCGGTGTCAGGTCCTCCGCATTGACCGCATGTCGAGCCAGAAATTAGTGACTGGGAATCGGATCCTGCCATTTGGACGGCGACGTCGAATTGGCAGACAACTCGCGGTTGCCGCGTCGGTCGACATGCAGCAACTGCCGGATTCCGTGCAGATTCTGCACCTTGCGGCAGTGAACCCCCCTTGGCCGGCAGTTGCAGCCGGCCGGTAGTCCCCATCTCGCTCCAACTTGACGCTCTGGACCTGCACCTGCAGTCCTGCGTTGGGAAGGAGCAAGAAAAGATGCTTTGGACAATCTGTGTAATCCTGCTGGTTTTGTGGGCGTTGGGAATGCTAACCTCCTACACCGCCGGCGGGCTGATTCATATCCTGTTGATCGTTGCTTTGGTGATACTGGTAATCCGCCTGGTTCAAGGGCGCAGGATCCTTGGTTAGTGCGTTCCTCAAGCCGGCGATCGGGCAGTGGATTGCTACGTTAGTGTTTCAGGAGAGTAAAAGAATATGCCTTTGATAACCATCGTCATCGCGCTGATCGTAGTCGGCGTGGGCTTGTGGCTCATCAATACGTTCATCCCTATGGCCTCCAGCATCAAGACCATTCTGAATGTGGTAGTCGTGGTTGCGGTCGCAATTTGGGTCCTGCAGGCGGTCGGAATGTGGGGGCGAATCACCAGTTATCGGTTTACCCAATGAGGCGGCGCTGTTTCCCTGGTGCCTGAATGACAAGATTCGGCATAATGCTGCTGTGTGCGATTCCGGTTGTAGCCATGGCTCAGCCTGCGGATTCGCTCGATCTGACGGGAAAACTGAGCTTTCATGCCGAAAGCGTCTATAGCCCGCTATCCATGGCAGGATCCGCTGCATACGCGGGAATCCTCCAGGCGATCGGCACCCCGGAAGAGTGGGGACAGGGAGCTGGCGCCTACGGCAAACGTTTTGCTTCGACCGTCGCCGGCTCCGCGATCCATGCTGGTCTCGCATTTGGTTTGGATTCCACTCTGCACCAAGACCCGCGGTATTTCCGCTCACGACGCACAGGGTTCTGGCGCCGGACGGCCCATGCGCTCCGCGGAACCATACTGACGCGCACCGACCGCGGCGGCGAGACACTGGCGACATGGCGTCTGGGTAGTGCGTACGGCGCCGCCTTTCTTTCTAACCAGTGGTATCCGGACCGCCTGAATACCGTTCGCTTGGGCGTGGCGCAGGGATCCCTCCAAATCGGGTTCGAATTCGCCAGCAATCTCGGTTCCGAATTCTGGCCGGACATAAAACGGAAGATACTGCGCCGAAAACCATGATCGGCCCTAATCTGCGCCAGAGAGGTGGAACATGAATCTGCAGATCGAACAGCGGGAAATCGAAGGCATCATCATTCTTGACCTGAAAGGTCCACTTACTTTGGGTCATGGTGATCTGGAACTGCGCGACAGGCTCCCTGCGCTGCACCAATCCGGCAAGGTCAATATCATATTGAATCTCAAAGACGTCAGCGATATTGACAGCACTGGACTGGGGACCCTCGTATTTGGACTCGCCAGGCTGCGCAAAACGGGTGGCAGGCTCGCGCTGGTAAACCTCAATCGGGCGCATCTGGAACTCTTCTTGTTGACCAGGCTCGCCATCGCCTTTGAATTCTTCGATGACGAGCAGGATGCGGTGAACAGCTTCTTCCCGGATCGTGCGCTGAAGCGCTTCGACGTGCTCAGCTTCGTTGAAGAGGAAGGCGGCCGAGGTTCAGATTAATTGAGCCGGGATCGCTGAGCCTGTTTTCCACGAGGCTACTTAAACGCTAGAATAGAACCTGATGCGCCAACTGCCCGCGGTTTCTGGCCGGATCCTCATTGTCGATGATGACCAGCGCCAGTGTACCGCCTTGGCTGGCATGCTGTCCGAGTCTGACTTTGAGACGCAGGTCGCAGCCGACGGGCAGGAAGCGCTGGAACGGCTTACGGCCTTCGACCCGGACGTCATCGTTGTGGATTTGGTGATGCCGCGAATGGACGGCTTTGAACTGCTCCGGCACCTGAAGGAACGTGGCGACCTCACACCGGCGATCGTGCTCACCGGTTTCGGCAGCTTGGAAAAGGCGCTGTCGGCTGTTCATGACCTCAAGGCATTCTGGTTCCTGGAAAAACCCGTGGAACCGCGCGCCTTCAAGGCTCTTCTGGAGCGCGCGATTCGCTACAAAAGAAGTCTGCAGAAAACCGATGAGCTAAGCGCGACCTGAGCCTCCGCGGCGTACTCGGGGACATGGTGGGCATTTCCCGGCAATGCAGCAGATCTTTTCGCTCATCAGGCAGGTTGCGCCTACTTCAGCGCCCGTATTGATCCGGGGAGAAAGTGGCACTGGGAAGGAACTGGTTGCCCGGGAGATTCACAAATACAGCCCCCGCAGCGATGGCCCTTTCGTTGCGATCAATGCAGCCGCCTTGCCCGAGACTCTGATTGAGAGCGAGTTATTCGGCCATGAGAAAGGCGCGTTTACGGGTGCCATGGAGCGTTCGGCGGGCTGCTTTGAACAGGCTCACGGGGGCACTTTATTTCTCGACGAGATCGGCGAGATGCCGCACCTACGCAACCAAAGCTGCTGCGCGTGCTCGAGGATTTGCGAGTGCGGCGCCTTGGCGGTAAAAGAGAAATCCCCGTAGACGTTCGGGTTCTTGCCGCGACCAGCCAGGAACTCGGAACCCATTTGCGTGAAGAGCTTTACTATCGCCTGAGTGTATTCCAGATCGTCGTTCCGCCGCTGCGTGAACATATAGAGGTATCCCGCCGATCGCTCATGTCATGCTGCAGAATCTGAACAAGAAACACAGCACGCGGGTTACCGGTATCGATGCCGAAGTGCTGGATCTGATGCATCGGTATGAGTGGCCCGGTAATGTGCGGGAGCTGCGCAATGTTCTGGAGCGGGCCACCATCATTGCGGGCGAGGGCTTGATCCGGATGGCGCACCTTCCTTCCCCTTCGTTCAGTGCGAGCCCGAATCCGTACCCCCAGCCATCATCCGACTATGAGGGCCCTATTATGCTCCGGCCTGGCCAGCCACTCGCGAAGATCGAGGACGCTTACATCCAACTTACCCTCGAGCACGTGCACGGCAATCGCAAACGCGCCGCCGAGGTGTTGGGGATCAGCCTGCGGACGCTGCAGAACCGGATCGCCGCGCTGCGCGAAGGGGCAGAGGCGACAACTCCAGGCTCCTGAGCTGCTTGCCTCCGTGCAGTCCGGTGGGCAAATGCCACTTTGAATTCCTGCTGTCGGAATCAAAAGAGCGCGCGAACCTCCACAGTCAGGCAGGAGCCAGTGGTTGATAAGCGCGATTATCATTACCCGGGAATTCGCTTCCGTGGCACAACTGTGCAGCAACATAATCGATGCCCGCCAAGGCCCTGTGGTTGCCGCATATTCCTGAGCCCGGATGATGCCATCGATCAACTCCGCCGGCATCAGGCCGCGGCGCGTGTGAGGATCCCGGTGGAGCCCGGCGTATCCCGCCGGAAGCTGGACGAACTTTCGGCTGGGATCGCGTTGGAAGCCGGCCGTTTGCACATTGAATTTGCCGGCGCTGAGTTCCTGCTGGCCAAACTCTACGAGCTCGCCCAGGCTG
>CAVZVI010000003.1:0-174154 GCA_963778675.1 Bryobacterales bacterium | reverse complement strand
GGTGACCGCAGGCGCGACCGGCATACCGGGATCCGCGAAATCTCCGCGAGCGGGCGTCCGCATACGCGGCAATCGTCGGGGTACAGAGAGGGAAAAAGGAGGCGGGAGACTGCTTGTACTACGGAAGGACCGGCACTCGCGACTGCGGCTCGCCTACTGCTTCGAGAAGACCCACCTCCGCTAAGGTTTGATTATACCCAAAAGCGTTTGACCGGCGCCACCGTCAGTTGCCGCACACCGCGAGCACCGCTTCGAGCAGCCCGTCCATCGTAAACACGCTCGCCTGCGCGGTGACTTCGATGCCCAGTTCCCGGGCGGTAGCGGTAGTCACCGGTCCGATGGTCGCCACCGCCACTCCCCGCAGGATCTCCGCGCCCGCCGCCTCCGCGAAGTTCCGCACCGTCGACGAACTGGTGAACGTGACGCAGTCCGGCTTCCGCCGAAACACTCGCGGACCCGCGCCGCGGCGTCCTCGGGTACGACCGTGCGATACGCCTCCACCACGTCTACCTGCGCGCCCCGCCGTGCGAGTTCGGTAGGGACCAGGTCGCGCGCCACCGCGGCGCGCGGCAGCAGCACGCGCTTGCCGGAGAGGTCGAACGGCGCGAAGGCCTCGAGCAGGCCCTCCGCCACATACTCCGTCCCCATCAGGTCGACCTTCAGGTGAAGCGCTTCCACGGCCGCCCGCGTCGCCGGGCCGATGGCGCAGATCTTCGCTCGCAGCCCGCGCAGGTCGCGCCGGAACAGTCCAGCCGCTCCACGAAGAAGCGGACGCCGTTGGCCGAGGTGAAGATCAGCCAGTCGTAGCCGGCGAGCCCGGCGATGGCGCGGTCGAGCGGGCCGTAATCCGCCGCGGGCCGGATCTCGATGGTGGGGAGTTCCACGGCGTCCGCGCCCAGCGCGCGCAGCCGCGCGAGAACACATCGGCCTGCCCGCGGGCGCGCGTCACCACGATGCGCCGCCCGAACAGCGGCAGCCGCTCGTACCAGTTCAGCTTCTCGCGCAGCCGCACCACCTCGCCGACGACGATGGTCGCCGGCGGCTTCATGCCGCGCGCGGCGATCAGCTCGGGAAGGGTGGCGAGCGTTCCCACGAGAGTTTCCTGGTCCGGCCGGGTCGCCCAGCGGACCGCCATAGCGGGAGTCTCCGCGGAGCGCCCGCGCGCGATCAGCTCGCGCGCAATCTCGGGAAACGTCGTCAGCCCCATGAAGATCACGAGCGTTTCCGCGTGGCCGACCCTGTCCCAATCGATCGAGCCGACCGCGTGGCCGGTGACAAAGGTGACCGCCGACGTGTGCTCGCGGTGCGTCAGTGGAACCCCGGTGTAGGCCGCGATGCCGAGCGGCGTGGTGACGCCGGGAACCACCTCAAAGGGAATGCCGGCGCCGGCCAGCGCTTCGGCCTCTTCGCCGCCGCGCCCGAACAGGAACGGGTCGCCGCCCTTCAGCCGCACCACGGTGAGGCCGCGCCGCGCGCGCTCGATCAGCATCGCGCCGATCTCTTCCTGGGAAAAGGCGTGGTCGGATTTCTTCTTGCCGACGTAAAGCCGCTCGGCATGCGCGGGCGCGAGGGCCAGCAGGGCGTCGGGCGCCAGGTGGTCGTAGAGGACCGAGTCTGCCTGTTCCAGGATGCGGCGGCCTTTGACGGTGATGAGTTCGGGATCGCCGGGTCCGGAGCCGATGAGGTAGACCCTTCCCGCGCCGCTCATGCGCTGTAGACCGCCTCCAGGATCCTCCGCGCGCCGCGAGCCAGAAGTTCTTCTCCCAGCGCTCGTCCGATCGCCTCCGCGCCGGCGGCGGGGCCTTCCGATTCGCCGCGAATCAACTCCGACCCGTCGGGCGAGGCGACGATGGCTTCGAGATGCAGCCGGCCGTCGTGCACCGTGGCGCGTGCGCCGATGGGCACCTGGCAGCCGCCGCCCAAAGCGCCGAGCACGCCGCGCTCGGCGGTGACGGCTGCGTGGGTGTCGGGGTGATCGAAAGGCGCGCAAGCCATCCGGCCCGCGCCGCTAGCACGCGTCTCGATTGCGAGTGCGCCCTGGCCGACCGCGCTGCACATCACCGAGGGCTCCAGAATCTCCGCAATGCGGTCTGCCCAGCCGAGCCGCTTCAGCCCGGCGGCGGCGAGCAGGATGGCGTCGTAGCGTCCTTCGTCGAGCTTGCGCAGGCGCGTGTCGAGATTGCCGCGCACCGATTCCACCACCAGGTCCGGCCGCAGCTTGCGCAATTGCGCCGAACGCCGCAGCGAACTGGTCCCGACCTTCGCGCCCCGGGGCAGCTCGGCGAGCCGCTTGCCGACGATCGCGTCGCGCGGGTCTTCGCGCTCCGGCACGGCCGCCAGCACCAGGCCTTCCGGCAGCTCCGTCGGCAGGTCCTTCAGGCTGTGGACCGCGAGGTCGGCGCGGCCGTCGAGCAGCGCTTCTTCAATCTCCTTCGTGAAAAGGCCCTTGGTCCCGACCTTGGCGAGCGGCACATCGGTGATCTTGTCGCCGGTAGTCTTGATGATCTCGATGCGGCTCTCGCGCCCCGCGGCGGCGAGTTGCCCGGAGACCCAATGGGCCTGCCACAATGCGAGCTGCGAACCGCGCGATGCGATAACCAGCATGAATCAATCCTGAAGGTGAAACGCCTTTCTGATGGCCGCCACCACGTGGGCGCCCTCGGGGTGTCCGGCGTGGTTGCGCAGCTCGGAGATGGGGCCGTGCGCGATCTTGTTGACGATGCCGCGGGTGATGGCCTCGATGGCCTGTTCCTGTTCCGGCGTGAAGGGGCCGCAGCGGCGCCGCGCCTTCTCGATTTCGGCGGCGCGGATCAGCTCGAGCTGCTCCTGCAGCCCGACGATGGTCGGGGTGACCTCGGCCACCTTGAGCCGCGCCATCATGCGCTCCACCTCTTCAGCCACCAGCTCCTCTGCGTGGCTGGCTTCTTTCATGCGCTCCCGCAGGTTGGCGTTGACCACTTCCTGCAGGTCGTCGATGTCGTAGAGAAAGACGTTGGCGACGTCGTTCACCGCCGGCTCGATGTTGCGCGGCACCGCGATATCGATGAGGAACATCGGCTTGTTGCGGCGCGCCGAGATCACGCGCTGCATATCGTCCTTCGACAGGATGTAGTGCGGAGCGCCGGAGGACGTGATGACGATATCCACCTCCGGCAGCATGCTCACGAAGCGCGTGTATTCCACCGGCGTGCCCTGGAAGAGCTGGGCCATCTCGACGGCGCGCTCGTGCGTGCGGTTGGTGACGAACACGTGCGACGCGCCGGAGCGGCGCAGGTGGCGCGCGGCCAGCTCCGACATCTTTCCCGCGCCCACGATCATGATCGTGCGATTGTTCAGGTTCCCGAAGATCTTGCGGGCCAGTTCCACCGCCGCGTAGCTCACCGAGACGGCCATCTGGCCGATGCCGGTTTCCGAGCGGACGCGCTTGGCCACGCTGAACGAGCGCGACAGCAGGCCGTCCAGCCAGCCGCAGACCGAGCCGCAGCTTTTGGCGGCGGCGTAGGCGGCTTTCAACTGCCCGAGAATCTGCGGCTCGCCCACCACCATCGAATCCAGGCTCGAAGCCACGCGGAACAGGTGATGGATGGCGTCGCGGCCTTCGTGCCGGTAGAGGTGCGGGGCGATCTCGGCGATATTGACGGCCTTGTGATCGGTCAGAAAGCCGTCCACCACGCTCTGCGGATCGACGCGGTCGTCGGTGGTGAGCGTGATCTCCACCCGGTTGCAGGTGGAAAGAATCACGGCCTCGGCCACACCGTCGCGCGCCTTGAGATCGGCCAGCGCCTCGGGCAGCGAGTCTTCCCGGAAAGCGAGACCCTCGCGAACCTCGACGGGCGCGGTTTTGTGGCTCACTCCGGTGATCAGCAGCTTCATTGTTTCAAGAGCATTGCGCCCAGCCGCGCGTGGGCGGCCCAGGTGAGCGCGGAAAGGCAAACCACGGTGACTGTCATGATAGCGGCCTTCCGCCCCCGCCATCCAGCGGTCGTCTGCAGAAAAATGAGAGCCAGGTAGACTCCCCACGTGAAAAACGAGATCGCAATTTTCGGCTGGCTGATCCACGCCGTCTTCAATTCGACGAACGCCCAGGTGCTGCCGGCGATGACCGCCAGCGTGATCAGCACGAAACCGATGGCCATCGATTTGGAGATCAGGTCATCGAGCGTGCCCAGCGCGGGCAGCCGGTAATAGACCTTGTGCGGTTTCTTTGCCTTGAGCTCGCGCTCCTGAAACAGGTAGAGCACCGAGGCCCCCATGGCGAGCAGCAGCGCGGCGTATCCCAGCAGCACCAGCACGATATGCACCGTGAGCCAGGTATCGCGGACCACCGGGCTCGACCAGGCGCTTACGGGATTGCCGAGCGTAGCCACCAGCGCCATCACGAATACCAGCGGGAAGATGAAGACACTGAGACTCTCCATCTTATATTTCCAGTGCACGAATAAATAAAGGAGGACGATGAAGAACGCGCACATCGAGAGCGTTTCGTAGAAATTCGTGATGGGGCAGCGATTGTTGAGGACGCCCTCTTCGATGATTGAGACGAAGTGAAATACGGAGCCTAACCCGAAGGCGCCGAGCGCCACGCGAAAGAGATGCTCGCGGCGGCGGACCAGGGTGAGGATGGCATGCAGGAGACCGATGGAGTACAACGCGGCGGCCACGCGCAGCCAGATAACGCTCATTTCAGCCATGGGGCGATCCGGTAACTCTGAGTCTTAAATTAATAGTATATCGCGGCCCTTCCTGCTGGTATTCCCCGCATTGGAGGGGTTGGCACCGGGATCGTGCGGGTGTTTCGACGCTAGACTGTTGTCTGTATGGGACATCGCCGCGACTTCTTTCGCACCATGACCGGGCTGGGCGTAGCGGCTGCGGCCGCGCAGGCCGGACCGCAGGCTTCCGGGACGGACCGCCAATACTGGGTGCGGACGCTCGAAAAGGTCGCGGACCCCGTGTTGCGGAACCTGGCGGCCGGCACGCTGAAACGCAACATGCCGGTGGAGTGCGTGACGGGCAACGTGGAGGACCGCCGCAAGTACACGCACCTCGAGGCCCTCGGCCGGCTGCTGGCGGGGATCGCGCCGTGGCTCGAAGTGGAGCTCGATGGCGGCGCGGAGCGCGACCTGCAGCAGCGCTACCGCGATCTGGCGCGGGAATCGATCCGCCAGGGGTGCGACCCGAAATCGCCCGACTTCCTCAACTTTCACGATGGCAGCCAGCCGGTGGTGGATTGCGGCTTCCTGGCCCAGGCGGTGCTGCGCGCGCCGTCCGAACTGTGGGAGAAGCTGGACGCCGCGACCCGGCGTAACCTGGCGGCGGCGCTGGTTTCCTCGCGCGTCATCACCCCCGGGTTCAACAACTGGCTGCTGTTCTCGGCCACCGTGGAAGCGGCACTGGCGCAGATGGGCGAACCGTGGGACGCCATGCGTGTGGATTACGCCGTCCGCCAGCACCAGGAGTGGTACCTGGGCGACGGTGTGTACGGCGACGGCCCGCAGTTTCACTGGGACTACTACAACAGCTTCGTGATCCAGCCCATGCTGGTGGACGTGCTGCGGACGATCGGCCCGCACAGCAACCGCTGGGCGCGCATTCTGCCCGGCGCGATGACGCGGGCGAAGCGGTACGCCGCGATTCAGGAGCGGCTGATCGCGCCCGACGGCAGCTATCCGGCGGTGGGCCGCTCGATCGCCTACCGCTGCGGCGCCTTCCAGGTGCTGGCGCAGATGGCGCTCGCCGGCGAGCTTCCCGCGCCGTTGACGGGCCCCCGTGTGCGCACCGCCCTGACCGCCGTCATGCGCCGGACGCTCGATGCCCCGGGCACGTTCGATAGCGGAGGGTGGCTGACCGTGGGCCTGTGCGGCCACCAGCCGCACCTGGGCGAACCGTATATCTCGACGGGCAGCCTGTATCTTTGCTCTGCCGCCATGCTGCCTCTGGGCCTGAAGCCCTCCGGCGCATTCTGGAGCGGCGCGGCGGAAGACTGGACGTCGCGGCGCCTGTGGCGGGGCGAAGACGCGGCCGCCGATCACGCCATCTGACGACGTGCGGAGATCACTACTGGCGGGGCTCGTCGAGGGCGAAGGCGATGACACTGTCGCCGGTCACCGGGTTGTTGAAGAAGCCTCCTCCGGTGGCCGTGATCACCACGTACTGTCTCCCGTCGCGGCCCTGATAGGTGATCGGCGTGGCTTCCGCCGCCCCGGGCAGCTTGAACGTCCAAAGTTCCTTGCCGGTCTTCGCGTCGAACGCCCGGAAGCGGCCGTCGTCGGTCGCGCCCACAAACACCAGTCCACCGGCCGTGACGATCGTGCCGCCGTTGCCCGGGCGGCCTGTGTTCTGCTTGCCTTCCGGCAGGCTGTCTGTGACCCCCAGCGGCACCTTCCAGGCAATTTCACCGGTGTTCACATTCACGGCCGCCAGTTCGCCCCATGGCGGCTGCTGGCACGGTAACTGTTGCGAGGTTGGTCCTTTGACGCTGAAGCGGCCGCCGCCCGCGACACCCTCGTACGGGCCGTCGGGATCGACGCGGTTGCCCTGGCCGTTCGCCACCGCCGGACCGCTCTTCGGATCGTGATCCTTCAACCCGGACATCTGGCCCAGTTCGTTGACGTTGGCGAACAGATATCCGAGCTGCGGATCGAACGACGTTCCGCCCCAATTCACGCCGCCGTGATTCCCCGGGAACTGGACGCGCAGGTGGTTGTAACTGGGCGGGAGGAACGGCCCGCCCGTCTCCAGGCCTTCGACCAGTTTTCTGCAGGCCGCTTCGAGCTCCGGCGTGACGGTCGCGATATCGTCCTTGCTGAACGTCATGCGCGCGAGCGGCGGCGGCTTCAGCGGGAACGGCTGCGTCTTCGACGTGCGCTCCAGCGGCACCTCGCTCTGCGGCACCGGCCGTTCTTCGACGCCATAGATGGGCTTGCCGGAGACGCGGTTCAACAGAAACACCATCCCGGCCTTGTCCATGGCGACTACGGCTGGAATGGTCTTGCCTCCCTGCTTCACGTCGATCAGCGCGGGCGCACCGGTCATATCGGCATCCCAGATATCGTGATGAACCACCTGGAAATGCCATAGGTACTTCCCGGTGTTGGCGTCGGCGGCAACCAGGCTGGTGCTGAAGAGATCGTCGCCGGCGCGATCGCCGCCGTACTGATCGACCGAGGGCGCGCCGAACGGCATATAGACGATCCCGCGCTTTTCGTCCACCGTGAGGAAGCCCCACACGTTGACGCCGGAGCGGTTCTTCCAGCTATCGCCGGCCCACGTGTCATTGTATTTTTCGCCCTTCTGCGGGATCGAGTGGAAGGTCCACACCAGCCTGCCCGTGCGCAGATCCCAGGCGCGAACGTCCCCCGCGGGTCCGTGCGGCGGGTTCTCCTGGGTCGTGCCGCCGGCGATGACCAGGTTCTTGTAAACCACGGGCGGAGACGTGAGACCGTTGCGGCCGGGCAGGCCGCGCATAATCGCGTCGGTATTCAGATTCACGACCCCGTTATCTCCGAAACCGCTGTTGGGCTTTCCGGTTTTCGCATCCAGCGAATAGAGCTTGCCGTCGGTGGACCCAAAGACGACCTGCGCCGGCGTCGCTCCGGCGCCTGCCCAGAATTCGAGGCCGCGCGTCGAAGGGTTGCCCGACGGAAGTTGAAACGACCAGAGCTCATTTCCCGTCACCGGGTCCACCGCGGCCACGCACGAATACGGCGTTGCGATGTACATGATGCCGTTTCTCACCAGGGGCGTTTCCTCGCTCGGACGGAACCCGGAGCCGAACCTTCCGCGCCCCGCGCCGCGCCGGCCACCCGGAGTTTCGGGCGTGTCGCCGACGGCTCCTCCGGGCCCGCGCCCTTCCATGGTGACGAACCGGCCCCCGCCTCCGGTGAAGCCGGGGGGCCGCATGTGATAGGTCCAGGCGATCTTCAACCCGCCGACGTTTTCGGGCGTCAACTGCGTGAGCGGCGAGAAGCGCTCGCCGCCGGGATCGTGACCGTAAGTGGGCCACTCTCTGGCTGCCGGGATGGGCGGACCGGGGTGGAAAGCCTCGAGATTTTTCCGATCCTGAAGCGCCCGCGCTTCCGGGTTGGGCGCTCCCCCGGGCGCGCCCGCATCGTTGGGCGAGGGAGTTGGGGGCGGCGCGGTCGCTGGAGCCGGACCTGGCACGGACGGGTTCGCGTTTCCGGCGCCGTAGTTCTTCACCAGGTAATTCAAAATCGTGCCGAACTCCGCATCGCTGCCCTCCGCGCCCAGGTTGACCATCTTGGAAATGGTTGCCGTCCAACCCGCCTGTCCCTGGCGCAGCGAGACGGCCTGCTCGAGGGAGTGGCACTTGCCGCAAATGCGTACGGTTTCCGCCTTGCCGGGGCCATCCGGCAGAGCGGCGGCATGCGCGAAAGCCGCAAACAGAAGCATGACCGGAAGACACGCCGCGCCTCGAAATGCGCGCAGTCCCGAACCCTTCACCGTCTTACACCACATGGAATCGTTTTCTCCAACCCGGCACCCATACATCCTACTGCACGTTCGAGCGAGGTGAGCGATGCCCCGCCCGGCGGCGCGCGCAGAACCTCGGGAAGTTGACGCGGGGTGTAGGTGATAGCCGGTGCATTCGGGTCTTAGATTGAAGTATGGGGACACTTGCGTCTGGCGCTATCGGCCGCGCTGCTGGTGGCCGCGAATCACGCACAGGCGGGGAGGTAGAAGCCCGAGTTCATACGGATTTCGTAAATTCCTTCTTTATGCGCTTTGCCATTCTTTTGACGATCGTTCTCTGGTCTGTCCCGGTATGCGGCCAAACCTTTCAAGCCGGCTTACAGATAGGCGTTCCGATCACCGCATACTTCGATACCGGTAGATACCCACTCGGGTTGCATGGGGGAGGTGAGTACTCCGCGGCCACGCGCCGCTACACGGTTGGAGCGTTCGCTCAATTGAGGTTGTCGGATGCTTTCCGCGTGCAGGCCGGCACGCTGTACCACCGCATGGGCTATGTCGCGATCCTGAATTTCTTCGATTCGGCCAGCGGGAATTTCGAGAAGGCCGCCATCGACGTGAAGGGGAACTCGTGGGACTTCCCGCTGATGATCCAGTACCGCTTCGGCCATGTGATCCGCCCGTACGTGACGGGAGGCGGCGTGCTGCGGTATGTAGGCCCTGTGCGGGGGCGTGGGGAAGAGACCCTCGGCTCGCTGGTTACAGGGACCTCGTCCACGGTCCCGCTGGATACGTCGCAGCCCTCGGAACTCAGAAAGCGCTTCTATCCCGGCGTGAGTGTGGCGGGCGGTGTGGAGTTTGGCGGCGGGCGCTTGTCTGTAATGCCGGAACTACGATACACGCACTGGACCGCAAATATCTCAGGTCCAGGCGGCGCCCTTCGTTTCGCGCCGAACCAGGTCGAGTTTCTCGTAGGGCTGATGTTCTGAGCCGGTCAAGTTTCCGATAACCCCGTGTTTCGACCAGAACGTGGACACGGAACGTCCAGGATGTGTGGAACGGCTATTTCCGCGATGGTGCGCCAGAACCGGAAAGAACGTGAACCTCCCGTTCCTTCGCAATAATAACCAGAGGCACGTCATCTCCACCACAGCCACCAACGCCGCAATCTTCGTTGAGCCGAGGCGTTCTCACAAGCCGCCCGTAGACAAGAGCCCACTCGTTCGGCACGAGTTTAGTGGTTAGCTTACCTGCGCTGTTGAATTGCGGCTCCTCATGTGATCCCAACTCCGTCGTCCTGCGGACCTCCGAGAGCTTCGCCGCGATGCGGGTCCGTGCGAAAGTGGGGCTGTTGCCCGGAGGTTTCGGCATACCTTTCTCCCATTCAGTCAAGATAAGAATCCTGTTGGGAAAGGTGTGCCCATGTGTAACGAGTGGGTGCCAGCACCGATCCTGAGATAAGAACTCAGAGTGGTCCACGAAGCTCACACTACGCTCCATCCGTCCGACGATGGAAACATCGGTATCAGCATACCGGTCAACGTTCGCGAGAACTTCGCAAACGCTCACAACCGGTGCATCGTTCGGTTTCTCCTGCCCAGCGCACGCAACAACGAGAACAAGGGCCAAGGCGAAGCGCACCACGCCAGTGTAGCGCCGCTCACCTGACGATATGTAGGCTTATCGTACCCAACCTCCGGCGGGCCGCTCCTGGAGACTGGTACTCTCCGGCGCCCTCTATACCTCAACGGCCAAGACGAGCGTCGGCGGATCTCTCGCGGGTGACCGTGACGATGCCGCGGGCTTCGATCTGGCCGGTGTCCTCTTGGAGATCGGCCTCACCGGCCCGGAGAACCGCGGACCCGTCGCAAGACCACGAACGCGGGCTTTTGGCGGCGACCACGCGGTAGGTGCGTGCGGCGTTTCGAGATGCGCGGCCCCTCAGCGCATCGACCGGGAGACGCGCTCGACTTCGGACATCAGTCTCAGGGTGTTCTCGCCGTAGATCTTGCGGATCTCGCCGGCGGTGTAGCCTTCCTCGAGCAGCGCGCGCGTGAGGTTGGGCCACTTGTCCACGCTATCGAGGCCTTCCGGGGCGCAGCCGATGCCGTCGAAATCGCTGCCCAGGCCCACGGCGCCGATTCCGGCGATCGCGACCACGTGATCGATGTGCTTGACGACATCAGCGAGCGTGGCGCGTGGGCCATGGTAGGCGGCGCGCACTTCGGCGAAGGCTTTGCTCATCCCGGCCGGGTCGTCGGCGTACTTTTGGGACAGTTGCTCGAACAGGGCGCGGCGCGTTCCGGCGGTCGCTTCGTCCGCCTTCGCCACCTCGGGATTCAGAAAATCACAAGAGAAGTTGATCTGGATCACACCTCCCTTTTTCGCCAGGGCCTGGATCATTTCGCCGGTCATGTTGCGGGGCACGGGCGAGATGGCGCGGCACGAGGAGTGGGAGGCGAAGATCGGCGCCTTGCTGGTCTCGAGGGCGTCCCAAAACGTCTTGTCGGAGACATGCGAGATGTCGACGATCATTCCCAGACGGTTCATTTCGGCCACGACCTGCTTGCCGAACGGCGAGAGGCCGTTGCTGGGCTGGTTGGGGTCGCCCGAGGAGTCCGCCCGGTGGTTGCTGTTGGTGTGCGTCAGGGTCATGTAGCGCACTCCCTCGTCGTAGTAGCGGCGCAGCAGGCGGAGGCTGTCCTCGATGGCATGGCCGCCTTCGATGCCGAGCAATAGCATCGGCAGGCGAAAAATGTCCTCAATCGCACCGGTTCCGGGCGGCGGATCCGCAGACTTCCGGCGCCGAAATCCGCGGGCGGGCGGGACAAAAATTCGGGCCCCCGCTTGCAAATCCGTAATTCTGGTATAGAATACCGTCTGGATAAAATACACCAGAGATGGAACTTGGGAATGCGAGGGATATGGTGAGGGGTTAGGGCTCAGCTTCAGGCGCCTCAACGGGCCACTTCTTCCTACACAGTAAGGGCCTGCTCGTCGAATGCGAGCCAGTTGTCTTGCCCGTCCCCGCGGTTGTTATACCTCTCTGGCGAGGGCACTCAGAGGGAAACCGGCCGGGTTGCCGGCCAATGGGGACAAGATGGCGAATACCACAACTGAGCCCGTCGGGACGGTGGCGCCGGAGCCTCAACCGAAACCGTCTCTGATCCAGGCACTCAAGTCGATCTTCAGCAAAAACGAAGAGCCGGACGAAGCCAGAAAGATCGCGCGCCGCCGCCGGTTTGTGATGGCCGCGGTGCTGGGAACACTGGGAGTCAACTTCCTGATGTTCCTGCGATTCTTCTTTCCGCGGGCGCTTTACGAGCCGAAGACCCGGTTCCGCATCGGATACCCGTCCGACTTCGGATTCGGCGTCGACACGAAATTTCAGAATCAATACCGCATCTGGGTGGTCCGGAATACCGAGGGGATCTTCGTGATCTACGCGGTGTGCACGCATCTGGGCTGCACGCCCGACTGGAAGCCGGCGGAAAACAAGTTCAAGTGCCCGTGCCACGGCAGCGGCTACGATTCCGAAGGGATCAACTTCGAGGGTCCGGCGCCGCGTCCGATGGACCGCGCGCACGTGGAAATCGACCCCCAGGGCCAGATCGTGGTCGATCTGAGCCACCTGTACTCCTGGCCGAAAGGCGAACGCTCCCAATTCGGCGATCCCGGCGCCATCCTCCGGGTCTGAGGTTCAAACATGCCTGAAACCAACGGACATAGCGGGACCCCCGCATCCAATGGCGGCGCCGGCGCCTCCGGCAACGGTGGAGGCGACGGCAACGGAAGCGGCAAGGTCGCGACGGTTCTGGCCGGCGCCAAGGCGGTGCAGGCGCGCGCGGTGGAGGAACTGAAGGGGACCATCAAGGCGCCGGAGAAGACCGACGTCTGGAAGTCCGTACTGCGCGTCAAGCACGACGAGACTCCGCGAAGCCGCGCGCTGGGCGTACTGAGCAACGTCTTTCTTCACCTGCATCCGGCCAAGATCAACCGCGACGCCGTTTCCTACAACTACACGTGGGGCATGGGCGGCATGACGTTCTACGTCTACATCACGCTGGTCTTCACCGGCACGCTGCTGATGTTCTACTATCACCCGTCGAAGATCGTGGCCTTCCGCGACATTCTCTACCTGGAAAACGACGTCCCGTTCGGCAAGCTGCTGCGGAACATGCACCGCTGGGGCGCCCACCTGATGGTGATCATGGTGGAGCTGCACATGTTCCGCGTCTTTCTGACGGGGTCTTATAAGAAGCCGCGCGAGTTCAACTGGGTGGTGGGCGTGATTCTGCTGGTGCTGACGCTGCTGCTCAGCTTCACCGGCTACCTGCTGCCCGACGACCAGCTCGGGTTCTGGGCGGTCACGGTGGGAACCAACATGGCGCGTGCGACGCCGCTGCTGGGCCACGCCGGACCGTTCGGCCCGCAACTGGGGATGACGCCATTCAACGACGTCCGCTTCGGCCTGCTGGGAGGCTCGATCGTGGATTCGAACGCGCTGCTGCGGGCATACATCTGGCACTGCGTGGCAATCCCGATCCTGGCGTCGACGTTCATGGTGGTGCACTTCTGGCGCGTGCGCAAAGACGGTGGCATCTCGGGCCCGTCGCCGATGGTGCTGGAGAGCGAAATCAAGGAACCGCGGAAGATCTGAGCGGGCAAATCTGGAGCTTTTATGCATCAGTTGTGGACAATCGTCAGTACTCCCGACAACGTACCGATCGTACTGCTGCTCTTCGTGGTTCCTTTTTATACGTGGTATGCGCTGCGGCAGTCCTTCGCCAACGACCGGCTGATCGCGCAGCTCGAGGCCGATCCGGTGATGGCCAAGACGCACCATCGCAAGACGCAGCCCTGGCGGCCGGAGTGGGCCCGCGAAGTACACGTGTGGCCTTACCTGCTGCGCATCGAGTTCCTGGCGGCGATTATCGTGACCGTCATTCTGATGGTCTGGTCGATCGCGCTGAACGCGCCGCTCGAAGAGCCCGCGAACCCGACGCTGACGATGAACCCCGCGAAAGCACCGTGGTATTTCCTCGGGCTGCAGGAGATGCTGGTGTACTTCGACCCGTGGATGGCCGGCGTGGTCATGCCGTCGCTGATCATTATCGGGCTGATGGTGATTCCCTATATCGACGCCAACCCGCTGGGCAACGGCTACTACACGTTCCGGCAGCGCAAGTACGCCATCCTCACGTTCATTTTCGGTTTCATCGTGCTGTGGGTTTCGATGATCGTGATCGGTACGATGATCCGCGGGCCGGGCTGGATGTGGTTCTGGCCGGGAACCACGTGGGATCATAACCGGCTGATCTTCGAGGTCAACCGCGACCTCCCGGACATCTTCGGCATCACCGGGCGTGTGGGCAAGATCATCTTCGGCGCGGTGGTGATCGGCGGCTACTGTATCGCCGCGGGCGCGCTGATCCACAAGCTCATGACGCGGACGGCGTTCAACCGCAAGATCCTGGCGCGCATGAGCGTTCTGCAATACGTGGTCATGCAGTTCTTCCTGATTGTCATGCTGTCGCTGCCGGTGAAGATTCTGGCGCGGCAGTTGTTCCGGATCAAGTACGTCTGGGTGACCCCCTGGTTCAACATATGAGCGATCAACAAGAAGAAAAGGACCCAGTCGTTCACTCCTCGTTGAGCAGGCCGCTCTTTATCTGGTCGGCGCTGCTGGTGCTCTCGCTGATCTGGGGGCTCTACGACGAGATGTACGGCATACGCCCGTGGAAGGGCTACCAGGCGAAGTTCGAGAAGCTGTATTCGAGGTACCTGGACAGCGCGAAGCTGGGCGAAGCAGAGATCGAAAAGCAGATCAAGGCTTCGCCCGACTACCGGCGGCTCGATGCGCAAATGCTGGCGGCGGAGAAGGCGGCGATGCCGGAGGCTTCGGCCATCGACAAGGAGGTCAACCAGGAGCTGGTCCCGAAGATTCTCGCGCTCAACGACCCCTTCCAGGAAGTGCGCAGCCACATCAGCGCGCTGACCTACGAGATCGAGACGTCGCACAGCGAAAGCCACAAGAATTCGCTTCGCAAGGAGATCGAGGGGCTGAAAGCCGAGGTCCACAAGGTCGCGCTGCCGGGTGAAGCCGAGAAGCGCTCGATGAAGTTTGCCGATATGGATCAGCAGCTTCAGACCTGGAAGGCGCGCAAGGCGGAGCTTCTCGAAAAGCGCGTCGGCATCATGAAAGAGGCCACGGAGCTGCGGGCCAAGCGGGACAAGTATCTGTCGGACCGCATCGCCGACACCAGCAGCGACACTATTCAGGCGGTACAGAATTCCCTGGAGAAGTTCGACATCCACATCCGGCAGATCCACATCAAGGATGTCGACCTGGTCGATCGCTGCGAATCGTGCCACCTGGGAACCCGCGAGCCGGTGGTTCTGACGGCGGCGGAGATGGGCGGAAACGCGGTCTACGAGAGCCACCCCGACAAGGAGCTGCTGCAGGTTCACGATCCGGAGAAGTTCGGCTGCACCCCCTGTCACGGCGGCAATGGAGTGGCGGTATCGAGCGTGACCAAGGCGCACGGCTACAACGAGCACTGGCTGTGGCCGCTTCATCACAAGGAGAATATCGAAGCCGGCTGCCAGCAGTGTCACGCGCGGGAGATCGTGACCGAGATGGCGCCCACGCTCAACGCGGGCCGCGAGGTTTTCCGGCTGCGGGGCTGCATGGCGTGCCACCGCTACGAAGGCTTCGACCGCGAGGCGGACGAAATGACCTCGGTCACCCAGGAGATCCGGCAGCTCACGCAGCAGAAGGCGGAATGGCTGCGCGAAGCCGGCTTCGCGGTGCAGAAGGGCAACAAGACGCGCAGCAACGCGGAGGCGCAGCGCCTCTACCAGGAGGCCAACGATCTGAAGGTGCGGTCGAGCGGGATCGACGCGCAGGTGGAGCAGCTCGATATGCGGGCGCGCAGCCTGGTGCGCGAGGAGAAGAAGGTCGGGCCGAGCCTGAAGGAAGTGCGGATGAAGCTGCGCAAGGAGTGGATCCCGGTATGGCTGAAGGATCCGCACGCGTGGCGCGAAGGCACGAAGATGCCGACCTTCCGGCTGGACGACGGTGAGATCCACGCCATCGCCGCGTTTATCTGGCAATCCGGAGTGCAGGGGACGCTGCCCGAGCAGAAGCCCGGGGACCCGGTGAAGGGAAAAGAGGACTTCGAAACCCGCGGCTGCATGGCGTGCCACTCGATGGGGGAAGGCGCCCAGAAGCAGGGCGGAACCTTCGCCGCCAACCTGAGCCGCGAGGGCGAGAAGGCCAACTACGATTACCTGGTGCGCTGGGTGCACAACCCGCGCCAGCGCACCGAGCCTTACTGCCCGTTCGAGAAGAAAGACCTGACGGCGGAAGACTACCAGCGGCACGGGCTGCCCTTCGTCTTCGACCTGGAGCACTCCAAGTGCCCCAACGACGGCCACGAGCTGCAGGTGCAGCAGATGACCCCGATGCCCAGCCTGCGGCTCAGCGAGGACGAGGCGCGCGACATCGCCAGCTACCTGATGACCCGCAAGCATGACAATGCCACCTACGCCAACGCCGATTACATGGACGATCCGGGCTTGAAGAACAAGGGACTGGCGCTGGTGCGGAACTACGGCTGCGCCGGCTGCCACGAAATCGCCGGGCTCGAAGAAGAGCAGCGGATCGGCACCGAGCTGACCAAAGAAGGCTCGAAGCCGATCGAACGCCTGGATTTCGCGCTGCTCGGGCACAAGGCCGAGGATGAAGGCTGGTACACCCACAAGGGCTTCTTCGAGCACAAGCTGGCGGACCCGGCCGTCTACGACCAGGGCAAGGAGAAGGCCAAGCAGGACCGCCTGAAGATGCCGAACTTCAACCTGTCGAAGCCGGAGATCGATGCCGTCACGACGTTCCTGCTGGGGTCGGTGGATGCCACGGTGCCGGCGCGCTACTTCTACGCGCCGACCGATCAGAAACAGGACATCATTGACGGCTGGTGGGTGGTTCGCAAGTACAACTGCATGGGCTGCCACCATGTGCACGTCGGGCAGACCTCGGTCTTCGACACCCTGCCGCGGTACCAGGATCCGGACTGGAAGGACCAGAAGCCGCCCACGCTGATCGGGGAAGGCGCGCGCGTCCGCCCGGACTGGCTGATGCGCTTCCTGAACAACCCGGCGCTGAGCGACACCGACACCAATCGCGACGGGGTGCGGCAGTACCTGCATGCCCGGATGCCGACCTTCAGCTTCTCCGACGGCGAGATCCGCAAGCTGGTGCGCTTCTTCGAGGCGCTCTCTTCGCAGGCGGAGCCGTTCATCGCGCAGCAACTGGAGCCGTTGACGGACCAGGAGCGCGGGATGGCGCGGGCGCTGTTCACCAGCGAAGGCGCCCCCTGCCTGAAATGCCACATGACGGGCGATCCGAAGCACGACGCTCACGCCACGGCGCCGAATTTCACCGTGGCGAAGGAGCGCCTGAAGCCGGGCTGGACGAAGCGCTGGATGCTCGACCCCGCGATGATGAGCCCTGGGACCGCGATGCCATCCGGGCTGTTCCAGGAGGACGGTTCGCGCTGGGTATTCGCGGGCCCCTTGCCAGCCAGTTTCAACGGGTATCAGAAGGACCAGGCGGACCTGCTGGTGCGGTACATGTTCCAGTTCACGCCGGAGGAACTGGCACGGCTGCGCGCCAGCGGAGCGGGACAATGACGCGGAAAAGATTCACTCAAGGAGGCTCTCAGAGCATGAAGAAGATCTGGATCGGAGCGGGGCTGGCCTGCATGCTGGCCCTGGCGGGGTGCGGCGGCGGTGAAACCAAGACCGAAGCCCCCAAGCAGGCAGCAGACGCCGGCGGAGGGCCGGCGGCGGTCCCGGACGACGTCAACGGCGGTACGGTCACGGGCAAAGTCTCGTTCGAGGGGACCAAGCCGGTGATGAGGACGATCGACATGTCGGCCAACCCGGTCTGCATGCGCGCCCACGCCTCGTCGCCCCAGAAATCCGAAGAGGTGGTCGTCAACGACAACGGCACGCTGAGGAACGCGTTCGTTTGGATCAAGGCCGGTTTGCCTGACAAGAACTGGCAGGTGCCCTCGGCAGCCGTGGAGCTCGACCAATCGGGCTGCATGTACAAACCGCACGTCCTTGGGGTGATGACGGGCCAGAATATCGAGATCAAAAACACCGACCCCACCAACCACAACATCCATCCCCTGCCAAAGTCCAACCAGGAATGGAACGAATCGCAGCCGCCGGGGAGCGTCCCCAAGATGCAGTCTTTCGCGCGCCAGGAGGTCATGATCCCGGTGAAGTGCAACATCCATCCCTGGATGCGCGCCTATATCGGGGTAGTCTCCCATCCCTTCTTCGCCGTGACGGGCGACGACGGAACGTTTACAATAAAAGGTCTGCCTCCCGGGACATACACGATCGAGACCTGGCACGAGAAGTACGGTACGCAGGATCAGCAGGTCACCGTGGGCGCCAAGGAGAGCAAGACTGTAGATTTTTCATTCAAAGGGTAGGGAAATCAGGGGCAGGTTTCGGGAAGCCTGCTCCAGTTCGGATGCATCTGTAACCTATGGGGAATCGAGGGCTGCGCCGGTTTTCGGTGGCGGTGGCCGTGTGTGCCTTTCTGCTGGTAGTGGCCGGCGGACTGGTCACCAGCAATGATGCCGCGCTGTCGATACCGGACTGGCCGCTGGCCTGGGGGAAACTCATTCCGCCGCTCGATGGCGGCATTCGCTTCGAGTTCAGCCATCGCGTATTGGCTTTGACCGTTGCGATTCTCAGCATCATTTTGGCGATCTGGTCACGGCGAAAGCTGGCGTGGCTGGCTGTGGCGACCATCCTGGCGCAGGCGGTGGTGGGCGGTCTGCTGGTGAAGCTGGTGGATCCCAGGGCTCTGGCGGTGGTGCATGCCTGCCTGGCGCAGTTGTGCTTCGGATTGCTGGTGGCACTGGTGTTCGAACCCGCGAACGGGCACGGCTGGAGGGCCGCCCCGCTGATTGCGGCGGCGGCACTGTTTGGCCAGAGCATTCTCGGTGCGGCGGTGCGGCATGAGATGATCGGCGTGCTGCCGCATATCGCGGGAGCGGTGGCGGCGACCGTTGTGGTGATGTGGGCCGGGCTCTCGACGCTGATGCACCACATGGAGAACGCGGCGCTGCGCCGTTCGGCGATGGCGCTTCTCTCGCTGACGTTTTCCCAGGTTTTTCTCGGCATCGGCGCCTACATGGCCCTGGCGGCCACGGCCGATGCTCCGCAGCCCATGCCGTTGATGGTCTGGTTCACGGTGGCGCACGTTGCCGTGGGATCGCTGGCGTTCGGGGCCGCGGTGGTTCTGGCAATGGTTTACAGGCAAACACAACCTATGGAGACCGAATTGGCGCACGGAGGAATGGTGGCCGCCTGATGCGCGATTACATCGAACTGACCAAGCCGCGGATCACCTGGCTGATCCTCATGAGCACGGGGATCGGCTACTTTTTCGGACTCCCCCGCGGGGCGAACTGGTGGGAGTTCCTGGGCAGCATCCCGCTGCTCTCGCTGCTCCACACCATGATCGGGACGGCCCTGCTGGCTTCGGGCACGGCCGCTCTCAACCAGTGGTACGAGCGCGAGGCCGACCGCAAAATGCGGCGCACCGCGATGCGCCCGCTGCCCTCGGGCCGGATGACGGCAACGAGCGCGCTGGTCTTCGGCGCGGCGCTGTCGGTGGCCGGATTCCTCGATCTGTGGCTGGGGGTCAACCTGCTCTCCGGGCTGGCCGGAGCGTTCACCCTGGCGTCTTACCTTTTTCTGTATACCCCGATGAAGCAGCGCACCTGGTGGTCCACCACGGTGGGCGCGATTCCGGGGGCGATGCCGCCGCTGATCGGCTATGCCGCCGCGGCCGGCGCGATCAGCCGGGAGGCGCTGGTGCTGGCGGCGATCCTGTTCCTGTGGCAGTTCCCGCACTTCTACTCGATCGCCTGGATGTACAAGGAAGACTACGCGCGGGCCGGCATCCGCATGCTGCCCGTGGTGGAGCCGGACGGCCGCTCGACGGCGCGCCAGATCGTCCTTTACGGGATGGCGCTGATTCCGGTAAGCCTGATGCCCGGAGTCCTGGGGATGTCCGGGCGCGTCTACCTGGTAGGAGCATTTCTCCTGGGTCTGTGGTTTCTTTACTCCGGGGTGCGGGTCGCACTGGAACGCAGCCACGTGCGCGCACGGAATGTCCTGATGACCTCTGTCATTTACCTGCCGCTGATCTACGGGCTTATGCTCATAGATAGGCCCGGACTGTGATCCAAGTACAAAATTTAACCCACCGCTACGGAGAACGCGTCGCACTCGCGAATGTCACATTTGAAGTGAAAAAGGGCGAGGTGTTCGGCCTGCTGGGGCCGAACGGCGGAGGCAAGTCCACTCTGTTCCGGATTCTCTCGACGATGATGGTTCCCACGGAGGGCCGCGCGGTCATCGCGGGGCACGACGTGGAGCGCGATCCCGCCGGAGTGCGGCGGTCGGTCGGGGTGGTTTTCCAGACGCAGAGCTTGGACAAGGCGCTGACCGTGGAAGAGAACCTGCGCGCCCAGGGACACCTGCACGGGCTGAGCGGCGCGACCTTGAGGGAGCGGATGGAGTACGCCATGGGGAGCCTGGGGCTTTCCGACCGGCGCAAGGATCTCGTGGACACGCTCTCGGGCGGGCTGCGGCGACGGGTCGAGATCGCCAAGGCGCTG
This sequence comes from Bryobacterales bacterium, assembly GCA_963778675.1. Lineage (GTDB taxonomy): Bacteria > Acidobacteriota > Terriglobia > Bryobacterales > Bryobacteraceae > CAWCDJ01. The sequence continues at coordinate 154,007 of CAVZVI010000003.1, read as the reverse complement.
CTGCACCGGCCGCAGGTGCTGCTGATGGACGAAGCCTCCACCGGGCTCGACCCGGCGGCGCGCCGGGACCTCTCGCGGCACGTCGAGAACCTGCGCGAACACGAAGGCGTGACCATTCTGCTGACCACTCACATCCTGGAGGAAGCGGACCGGTGCGACCGCCTGGTGCTGCTGCACCAGGGGCATATCGTGGCGCACGGGCAGCCCGGGGGAACTGCGTTCGCGCATCGGCGGCGACGTGGTGGTGCTCGAGGCGGGCGATACCGCGGCGCTGGCGGCGGGAATCGAGCAGAGGTTCGGGCTGAAGCCCTCGGTGATGGACGGGCAGGTGCGGGTCGAGATGCCTAACGGGCACCGCTTCATCGCGGAGGTGGTGGAAGCCTTCCCCGGCGCGATCGAATCGGTGGGCCTGCACAAGCCGACGCTCGAAGATGTTTTCGTTCGTGAAACAGGAGCCGGCATTGAGTAGCTTTTTTCTACCGGCCGCCACGCTCTGGCAGCGGGAACTGGTGCGTTTCTGGCGCCAGAAGAGCCGCGTGCTGGGGGTGGTGGCGTCTCCGCTTGTATTCTGGCTGTTGATCGGCTACGGTTCGAACGACCTGGCGCGCTTCTACGCGGGAGCGCTGGTTCTGACCGTCATGTTTTCGGCGATCTTTTCGACGATTTCGATCATCGAAGACCGCCGCGAGGGCTTTCTACTTTCCATGCTGGTCTCCCCGGCGCCGCGGACCAGCATGGTATTGGGCAAAATCATGGGCGCCGCCACACTGGCATGGATTCAAGGACTGATTTTTCTGGCTTTTGCTCCTCTGGCCGGGGTGAAGATCCCCCTGCTCGACTTTCTTCCGGTAGCGGCCGCGATTCTGCTGATTTCGTTCACCCTGACGGGGCTGGGTTTTGTCATCGCCTGGCGCATGGATTCGACCGCCGGCTTTCACGCCATCATGAACCTGCTGCTGGTTCCCATGTGGATGGTTTCGGGCTCGTTGTTCCCCATGTCGACGGCGCACGGGTGGGTGAAGGCGATCATGTGGGTCAATCCGCTGACCTATTCGATCGCCCTGCTGAACCACACGCTGCAGTTGCCGAACGCCGCACCGGGCGCAATGGAGAGCCTGGTGGTGACCGCCGTATTCGGCCTGGTGCTGCTGCTGGTTTCGGGCATGATGGCCGCCCAGAAGGCCACGCGAAGCGCGGCATGAAGAAGGGGGCCGGGATGGTCGCGGCACTCGCCGTTCTTCTGGGCGCCTGCATACAGCCGAAGCCGCTGCCGGTGATGGGCCAGGTTCCCGAGTTCCAACTCACCGCGCAGGACGGGCATCCGTTCGACAGCAAATCGCTTGCCGGGCATATCTGGGTGGCGGATTTTATCTATACCACCTGCACCGGGCCGTGCCCCATGATGAGCTCTACGATGCACCAGATCCAGACCCAGACTTCGAGCGAGATGCAGGACGTGCGGTTTGTCTCTTTTACGGTGGACCCCGCGCACGATACGCCGCCGGTGCTGGCGGAATACGCCAAGCACTTCAAGTATGAGCCGGCCCGGTGGTTCTTCCTCACCGGCGAACCGGCGAAGCTGAACGACCTGGGCGTCCACGCTTTCAAGCTGAACTCGGTGGATGGCAGCCTGACGCACAGCACGCGCTTCGTGCTGGTGGACGGCAAGGGGCAGATCCGCGGCTACTATCTGACCGGCGAGGACGGCTTCATGCCGAAGCTGATGCATGACATCCGGCAGCTCCACCGCGAACAGGCATGACTACTCCCCTCCTGCCTTCGGTGAACGCCGTGCTCAACGCCACGGCCGCGGTGCTGCTGGTGTGGGGCTACACGCTGATCAGACGCAAGCGCATCCAGACGCACCGCAAGGTGATGACCGCCGCGTTCATCACCTCTTGCCTGTTCCTGGTGTGCTATATCGTGTACCACCTGCAGGTGGGCTCGGTGCGATTTCAGAAGCCGGGGATGATTCGCACGGTGTACCTGAGCATCCTCGGAACGCACACCGTGCTGGCCGCGACGGTGCCGTTCCTGGCGATCATCACGCTGCGGCGCGGCCTGGCGGCGCGCTACGACAAGCACCGGCGCATCGCCCGCTGGACGCTGCCGATCTGGCTCTATGTCAGCGTGACCGGCGTGATCGTTTACCTGATGCTCTATCACATGTAGGGGTCTGCCCTACGGCAACGTATAAATCAGGGCGATCAAGCCGACCAGGAAGGAACCGAATATCACCCACGCGATGCGGTTTCCGAAATTGAACGTATAGCCGAAGCCCACCCTTTTCTGCACGAACAGCGCAGGGTCGCGAGGATTGTAATAGAGAAGCCCCAGGCGCCAGCATTCGTCGGGCGTGGCTTCCGCCGGGTGGCTCGGGTCCCTCACATATTGGAACGACCAGACCACGATCGCGATGGTCACGAGGGGAATCGGGATGATCAGCCAGACCGGGGAAAGGTGCGTCACCGGCAGCAGCGCCACTCCGCCGAAGACGAAACAGAGCGTATACATGAGCGCCACCAGGATCTTCAAGACTACGACCCGCTGCGGGGCGCGGCGGGAACCGTAGAACACCCCCAAGGCCAGCATCAGCAGGAGCAGCAGCAACCCGGCGCCGAACAACAACGGGCCGAATACGCCCGAGGCTGATTTGTCTACCCACCGGTCCGGCTGTCCGGCTGCGCCCCAATGAACCGGGAAGCGCGCGGGGATCTCGTTCCAATGCGCGCGCAGATAGCGGGCGGCGGCGAGCAGGAGGAGGAACGGCCCCAGGGACAATGGGAACCATCGCGGCAGGTGATCGGCGGAGGGGGCGCCGATCGAGGCGGCGGGCCGCGGCGGCCGCACGATGGTCAGAATGTGGGACCGCTCCCGGACAAAGGCGGCAAGAGCCGCAATCATCGCGATGCCCACCGCCGCGCCAACACCCCAGGCGCGGGGGAACAGAAACTGGCCGGCCGCCCAGCAGAGGGCAAGCGCGGCGCAGGCCCAGGTGTAGTAGCGGCGCAGGGAGGCGCGGCCGGCCTCGCTATCGCGGAAACCGGAAGGCACGGTGACGGCAAAGAAGTACTGGCGCGGCGCGAAGTGCGGCAGCAGGAGGATCACGGCTCCGGCAAGCGCCTCAACGAGGTAGATGAAGACAGAACCTTCGTTCATGTGCTCCTGGTTTCAGTTTCACACGTTCATGCGGTGACGGCCTTATAAGGGGCCGCGTGCTCGACGAGGAAGAGAGGGAAGCTGGATGCCAGTTCGAGCGCTTCCACGATGCAGTGCATGGCGGGAGCGTCGAAATAGGCGAAGCGGCCGAGTTCGCGAATTTCGCCTTCGAGGACGGAACGGCAGCCGAGCGAGGTGAGAGCAGCGGAGGCGTCCATCGCCGCTTCGAGATCGGCAACCACGATGCCGATCTGATCGATGCGACCGCCGAGGGGGCCGAGGAGAGGCGCCATTCGGAGATTATGACACCGTTCGATACACAGAGCCGCGGGTAAGGGAGAGGGCCTCCCTTACCCGCGGCTCGGTGTGCGGCAAGCGCTCAGAAGTGCAGTTTGAGTGCGAACTGCATGATGCGCGGATCGCCGGCGCTGTTGATGATTCCGAAACTGGAGCTGTTCAGGCCGGTCGTCGGGCCGTTGAAGTTCGTGTGGTTGATGACGTTGAACGACTCGGCACGGGCTTCCAGCCGCCAGCGCTCGCGATACGCGAACGTGCGGCTCAGCGACAGATCGAAATTGACGGAACCGGGCGCATTGAATACGCTCTTCCCGAGATTTCCGAATGTTCCTGCCGCCTGGACCTGGAACGCCGCGCGGTTCAGATAGTAGCGGGGATCGGTGGAGGAGAGATACCCGTTGTTCGAGACCAGATTGGGGCGGTCCTGCCCGATGCCCGTCTGCGCGATATCCTGTCCGTCGGTGATGTTGATCGGCATGCCGCTGTGGATGGAGACGATGGGCGCGATCTGCCAGTTGCCAAGGACCTTGGCGGCGATACCGTTGCCCCTCACCGGACTGACGGCGATCAGCGAAGTATTGGTCTGGTGGCGGACGTCGAAGTTGCAACTGGAGCGGTCCTGCGCGCGGTTATACGGGTTCATGTATGCGGAGCCGGCGAGTTCGCCCGTGAAGTCGATGTCGCTGATGCAGTGCGACCAGGTATAGTTCGTCAGCAGGGTGAAGCCGTGGCCGAAGCGGTGCTGCAGCGAGAGGAGCAGGCCGTTGTAGTGGGAGTTGCCGCCCTGGTCCGACTGCGTGATGCTCGAGTAGGCCGCGCCGAGCGTGGGGTTCTGGAGGTAGAGCGGCCGGCGAAGATTGGTGCTGGCGGAACTGCCCGGAATGTAGACCGCGGGATTCTGGTCCTCACCGCCCCAGACGTGGGTGGTCTTGTTGCCGAGGTAGCTGATCGAGGCCAGCCAGTTCGCGGAGAACTGCCGCTGGTAGCTCAGGTTCCACTGCGCCATGTAGGTGGGCCGCAGGTTCAGGGGCAGGTAGACGTAGACGCCCGCCGTGGGGAACTCGAAGGTCTTGGGCAGCGGAGACGGCAGCGGGAACGGGATGCCGCCGGGATAGCCCGCCCACGGGTTGGAGAAACCTCCCGCCGGGAAGGGAACGTCGATGGAGTTGGCGTAGGGCGGGTTGGTGGTCTGCCGCTCGTTATAGAACATCTCTTCGGTGTCGCGCATGATCGCGCCGGATACGCGGATGGTCTGCTTGCCGCTGCCCGTCGGATCCCAGACCAGGCCTACGCGCGGCGAGAAGTTCGCCAGGTGGTTGTGCTGGAAGCCCCTGGGGATTCCAGGGTCGCCGTAGAAGAGCAGGCCGGCCGGCGCATTCGTATAGACGCTGCTCCGCTGCCCGGCGTTGAACGCGGCAACGCTGAACGATTCGCCGCGGTTGAAATAGTCGTACGGCACGAGAGTCGGATCCCACCGCAGGCCGCCGTTGATCGTGAGGCGGGGAGTGAGCTTGATGCTGTCCTGGACGTACAGCGCGAAGACCGTGCCGCGCGTGGCGTTCTGCAGGTTCGCGCTCTGCGTGAACGAGTTCATGGTTCCGAGCATGAAAGCGGCGAGCCCGTCATTGATCGTTTTGCCGCTGGCGTACTGGCCGTTGAACGAGAAGTTTCCGTTGGAGTTCCAGATATTGATGGAGTTGAACTGGTCGCGGATGTAATCGACGCCGAAGGCGATCTGGTGCCTGCCCCTGATCAGGTCCACGTCATCCGCGAAATGAATGGAGTTGACGTTGAAGAAAGCGTTGGCGCAGGTGCCGCAGCCGACACTGAAATATCCGCTCACGGAAGCCTGGATAAAGTTCGGCACCGGGGTTGGGACATTGACTCCGAGCTTGGAAGGATTGATGTCGTTGGCGGGCGCCCCGCGATCGTCGCGCCGCCGGGTGCCGGTGAGGTGGATTGCGTTTACCAGCGTGGGACTGAACGTGTAGGTGTCGCCGATGGTGAGCGATTGGGCTCTCTCGAGGTTTCCGGCGCTGGTGGTGGTGAGCAGATTGGCGCCGTCGAAAGTCGCGGGATTGCGGTAATCGTCAAGGAAATAGCGGCCGTAGAGCGTGTGCTTGGAGCTCTGGAGCCAGTCGATGCGGCCGATGATCTGGTCTTCGTCTCCGGTCGTCGGAATCCCGTAGGCGACCCTGCCGCAACCATCCTGCGCGGCGGGAAGGTACTTGGTGAGGGCCAGTGCCGACGGATTGAAGCGGCTGACGGGGATCTGGTTGCCGGCAAACGGCGCGCCGTTGAGCGGGTCAGTCAGGGTCCTACCCTTGCCGCCCGAAATGCAGCCGGCGCCGTCGATGGTGCTGAAGTTGCCGTTGAGCACGTCGGGTGTGGGCACATAGCTGATGTGCGAGCCGGGATCCTGGCGGTTGAATTGTCCCTGGAACCCGCCGAAGAAGAACAGTTTGTCGCGGATGATGTGGCTGCCGATGGTGCCGCCGAACTGGTTGCGCTTCAGCGTGTCGTGGGTGGGAGTGAAGAAGTTGCGCGCGTTGAGGTCGCCGTTGCGGAGGAACTCGAAGAGGCTGCCATGCCAGTCGTTGGTTCCGGATTTCGTGACCGCATTCACCACCGCGCCGGGATGCAATCCGAAGCGGGCGGGGAGGCTGCTGGTCTGCACGCTGAATTCCTGCAGTGCGTCCGGAAACGGCAAGGGCAGGTTGACGTTGGTGAAGGAATCGTTATTGTCGCCGCCATCGAGCAGGTAGTTGATGGAGTTGGCCTGCCCGCCGGCGACCGAGATCGTGGTGGAACTGTAGAAGTTTTTGCTGCCTCTGAGGTCTCCGCCGGGGGTCGTCATGGCCGCGCCGGAGAGCAGAATGAGCTGCGTAGGCTGGCGGCCGTTCAACGGAAGATCGACAATCCGGCGCTCGTCGATGACCTGCGAGACCGAGTTCTCGGTGGTCTCGACCATGCCCGCCTGGGCCGACACTTCAACGTGCTCGGAAAGCGCGCCAAGCTGCATGGGCACGTTGATTTGTACGCTGCTGCCCACCTGCAGCACGATGCCGGATTGGGTGTAGCCTTTGAACCCCTGGGCAGACACTTCCAGACGGTAAGGACCTACGGGAAGACCGGGCAGGGTATACCGGCCCTGGGCGTCTGTAACCGCGGACCGCACCTGTTGCTTGTCCGTCTGAGTCATTTTGACTTCCGCGGCGGGGACCGGGCTGCCGCTCGGATCGGTCACAATGCCGCTAACCTGTGCGATCGCGACTGCTTGCGCAAAAACGGGAGGCGCCAGACAAAGCCCGGCGGCGCTGAGACACAGAATTGAGACAATCGTCGAGTGTTTACGTTTCACCCTTGATAGCATTTGGGACTCCTCTGGGTGCCGACTATATACCGTTAAAAGGGGACCGTAAATCCGATAAAGTTGCTACTGGGGTTAACGCGAATCAGGCAAATAGGGGATCGCGAGTAGATGATTTATCGTACTCGGACTAGTGGCCGAACAGGTAAATACCGCTCGGGTCGCCGGTCAGGGGCGGGGGAGGCTGCGGCATGGGAGGCAGGTGGGTCATCAAGTCCTGCAGGCGAGCCTGCGGGATGCGCGCGGCGACATCGGTGGAATAGCTGCGGTGGGTCTCCGTGGTCCAACCGGCGCGCCGGATCGCGTCGAGGGTCTGGTCGCTATCCAGATGACCGGCGGCGCGCACATTCTCGATCGATTGGTATGACGACATGTGGACCCGTTTTGCGAACGCCGGCGAAGTGGTATCCATGAGCCAGTGACGGACTCCGCAGGCGCGGGCGGAATCGAAAGCCAGGGCTTCGACGGTTTCGCCCGGCAGATACATGAGCAGGCCTTCGGTGATCATCAATGCCGGAGCATCCCCGGCGGCGGCGAACACGGCATTGCGCTGGGCGGGGTCGGTCACATCGGCCGCGATGCGCTCGAGGCGGCAGCGGGGAGTCTCCGAGGCGAGCAGGGCGGACTTGTATTCGATCATGTCCGGGAAATCGGCCTCGATCCAACGCAGGCCGGCGGGAAGATCGAGGCGCCAGGGCCGCGCGTCGAGGCCGCACCCGATGCTCAGCACCGTCGCGACCGAATGGCCGGCAATCACGGCGGTGACCAGCTCATCGAGAAAATAGGTTCGCGCGGCGATACCGAAACACATCAACTCCAGGCCCGAAAGCGCGCGGGCGATGGCCATTCCGCGGGCGCCGGCGAGGTGTTCGGCGAAAGGGTCGCGAATAATGCCGCAGGGTCGAGCGGTTTCGAGCGCGCGGCAGGCGGCGACCATCAAGGCGGTGTCGCTGACGTGGAGGATTTCCGAATCCGGCGAGGCCATTCGGATATTTTACGACGGCCCGCTCCGCCGCGCGCCCGGGCTAGACCTTCAGCTCGTGAAGATAGGCGTAACTGGGCTTCATCATGTCCATGTTCAGCTCGACGAAGTAGTTTTGTACGCCCCCCGTCCGGGCGGCGGCGAACAGCTTCTTCCAATCGACGATGCCCTGTCCCACAGCCACCTGTTTCTTTTCGGAGGGAGACCAGTCCTGCAGGTGCAGCGAGAGGAAGCGGCCGGGATATTTCGTGAGATACGTCGCGGCCTGGTAACCGAGGCTGATCACCGACACCTGGAACTGCATTTTGACGAGCGCCGGGTCGAAGGTCTTCATGAGATGGTCGTAGACCAGCACGCCGCCGATTTCGTGAAACTCGAAGTCGTGATTGTGGAACCCGAGCTGCATTCCGGCCTGGTGGACCTTCTTGCCGATCTGGTTGAGCTCGCCGGCGGCTTCGGTCCACGCGGAGAGCGGAGCGTCCCGGGGGATGCCGAACGTGGAGAGCACCATCTGGCGGAGTCCCAGCTCTTTGGCGAAGGCGATGCGATCGTCGAGGTTTTCCTTGAGCTCGCGAAACTGGTAGTGGCAGCTTTCGCAGCGGAGCCCGGCATCCTGGATGGTCTTGCGCATGGCGGCGGCCTTCATGTCGACCAGGGGGCCATAGCCCGCATTGCGGTAGCCCGGCGGCGAGCACATCTCGATGGTCCGGTAGCCGATCGCAGCGATCTGGCGCAGCGTGCCTTCGAAATCCTTGCCGAGCGATTCGCGCACGGGGTAGGTCTGGCATCCGATGGGCATGCCGAGTGGATCGGCCCGCAGCGCCGTGGCGGCGAGGGACATCGCGGTACCGCTCAAAAAATGACGTCTGGAGATGGTCATACGGTTTCGGGCTCCCACCCTTTGCGGTACTCGCGCGCGAGATACCGGTTGGCATCGGACACGTTGGTGATGGTGGTGGCGGTTGCGTCGTACATCAGTTTCTTCCCGGTGCGGAGCGCAATCGCGTAGAGGTTGACGGCGTCGGAGATCGGGCCCGCGTTGAGGAAGCTGCCCTGAGAAGGCGCACCGCTGCCGCGGGCGAAATCGACCCAGGCGCGGAGTCCGGGCGAAAGCTGGGGAGGCTCGTCGCGCTGCCGCCGCTGGCGGGGCGGCGGGGTCTGATAGCCGCTCATGCGGGAGGCCGGGATCAGGTGCGGGCTCTCCACGCGGAACCCGGCGAGAATCTTGCCCTTATCGCCGACGAACATCATGCCTTCGGCGGGGAGCTCCCCATGATCTTCTTCGAGCTCGGGCGGCGTGGACGGGCGGATGCCGCCTTCATACCAGATGAGATCGATGGCCGGCCGTGCGCCGCGCGCCGGATAGCGGAAGCGCACGATCGAGGCGGTGGGGAACGAGAAGTCGTTGCGGATGGTGGTGGAGACGCCTTCCTTCAACATGCAGTTGTGGGAGAGCATGGGCTCGACGCTGGTGGGGGAATCGAGCTCGAGGGCGTTGAAGACGGTCCAGAGGGAGTAGTGGCCCATGTCGGCCATGGAGCCGCCGCCGAAATCGTACCAGCCGCGGAACACCATGTTGGTGTAGTCGGGGTGGTAGGGGCGCGCGGATTCGGGACCGAGCCAGAGATCCCAGTCGAAGCCCTCGGGCACGGGCGGCGTATCGGTGGGAATGGTGGGGTATTGCGGCCACACGGGGCGGTTGGTCCAGTTGTGTACTTCGCGGAGCGTGCCGATGGCGCCATCCTTGATCCACGCCATGACGGGTTCCATCGAGCCGTTCGAATCCCAGGGCATGAAGTGCGTGGAGACCCCGGTTTTGCGCGCGGTTTCGACCACCATGCGGGCCTCTTTGAGCCGGTTGGCGATGGGCTTGTGCAGGATGACGTGTTTGCCGCGCTTCATGGCGGCAATGCTGATGACGCCGTGCAGGTGGTCGGGCGTCATGATCTTGACGGCGTTGACGTCCTTTTCCTTGTCGAACAGCTCGCGGAAATCGGCATAAGTTGCGCATCCGCGGATGCCCTCGCCGGCACGCTGGGAACGATAGTAGGTGTCGATGATGTCTTTGGCGGCATCCCGGCCGCCGGGGATGGCGGTGTCGGCGCCGGCTTTCCAGTCGGGCTTGTTGAGCGCGCGGCGAATGTCGTCTCTCAACCCGGTGGCGGACCAGTCGCGGTAGCCTACCGCGTCTTTATTGGGGTCGCACACGGCGACGATTTGAATTTCGGGGATCGGCAGCAGGCTGAGCATTTCGCGCAGGCCCTCGGTACCTACACCGATATGGGCCAGCGTGATCTTGTCGCTGGGTGGAATATAGGAAGGGCCGCCCAGGACATGCCTCGGGACGATGGTAAACGCAGCAGCGCCGGCTGCGGTTGCCAAAAATTTGCGGCGGTTGGGATCGGATGTCATGCCACCTCCGGATTGATGATACTCCCGGGAGGGGCACGGTCAACAGGCGCGGCTACCGCACCGGAGCGGACCGCGGGACGTCCATGCTATTCGGAATGGGCGTCGGAATCGTCCGTGGTATCCGCAGAGTCTGCGAGATAGTCTTCAAAAGGCTCGATGGGGATCGAGTCGATGCCCACTGAGGGCCCGCGCTCCGCCTTCCGCTGAGCCTTACGGGCTGCCTTGTCCTTTTGCTTCTCCATCCGGGCAAGCTCTTTTTGCCGTTTTTGAAATGAAGTGCGTGATCGGTTTGGAATAGTTCGTGGCTCCTCAATGAAATCGGCCGGCGGATCGGGACCGGCCTGAAACGCTGCCAGTGACACAAACCCTGCCCCACTCCGCTTCCATCATTCCCGTTCGCTGTTTGGGGTGCGTCTGGCATTCAGGCAGAACGGGGACTCGCTCCATCGTCGCGGCACTGCCTAACAGGACGATACCAGTATACCAGCTTCGGGTGCAGTGGCACAGCAAGCGGCTTCGGGCCGCTGTATGCTTTAGTCGTGCTTACCACCGACCTGGTGGAGATCGGCCGGCTCGGCGCCGTAAAGGAGGCGGAGAATATACACTTCCGCCGCTACCTTTCGGCGCACCACCACCGCGTCGAAGAACTGCAGGCGGTGGCGGGCACGGTGGCAAAGGAAATCGACTGCACGGCGTGCGCCAACTGCTGCCGGCATTCCATCGTGAACGTGACGAGTGCCGACATTGCGTCGATCGCCGGCCACCTGGGAATCGAACCGGCGGAGGCGGAGCACCGCTTCACGCTGCCGGACCCGGAAGACTCCGCGCGCCGGATCCTGCAAAGCACGCGCGACGGTTGTGTGTTTCTTCACGGAAATCTCTGCTCCATCTACGAGCACCGTCCGAAGGCATGTCAGGACTTCCCTCACGTGGCGCATGGAACGCACTCGCTGGGCGGCCGGGTGGAGTCGTTGTGCCGGTGGGCAGCACTTTGCCCGATTGTCTATAACGCGATCGAGATTTACAAGCACCGGGTGGGATATCACCCGGAGCGGCACGTTAGTCGGGGGTCTGGAGCTTCAGGTTGCGAAACGTGACTTCGTGCCCCTCGGCCTCCAGCCCGATGTAACCGTGGAGCAGCGCGTAGCCGGAGAGCTCGCTCACCACCGCGCCGTTGACCGAGAGCGTGATTGTGCCGCCCTCGGCGCGAATCTGGTAGTGATTCCACTCGCCGGCGGGCTTTACGCGGTTCTCCTTCATCTGCTTGCTGAGGTTGAAGCCCTTGAGGGCGCCATCGACGAGGTTCTGCCCGAACAGGTAGCCGCCGGAGAGGCCGGTCTGCGCCTGGACCCAGAGCTCGCCATATTTCGAGAGGCGGATGCCGATGCCGCTGTTATAACGGACATCGCCCTTGGGGGTGAAGCGCCAGTCGACATCGAGCACGAAATCGCCGAGTTCTTTGTCGTAGCGCAGCCATTCGTGCTGGCCGTCGCCGGCGCAGATGAGGACGTGTTGGGCGGGGTCGACGCGCCATTGCAGTTTGGGCTTCACGCCGTCGATGGGAGGGATGGGAATGCGGGTCCAGCCCTGGAGAGCCTGGTCCGGAAGGATGTCTGCGGTGGCGGCAGGCAGCGCGGCGGCGCCCAGGAGGAAAAGAATCGCACCGGCAAATCGGATCATCATATCCTCGATCATAGCTGAAGGATTACACTGGGATTTACATCATGGACGACGCTCTGTTTATTCACAGAATCCACTTCGCGTTCACTGTAACCTTCCACTACCTGTTCCCTCAACTCACGATGGGCCTGGCGCCGTTGATCGTCGCATTCAAGACGCTGGGGCTCCGGACCAACAACCCGATGTACGACGATGCGGCCCGCTTCTGGACCAAGATCTTCGGCATCAACTTCGTGGCCGGCGTGGTGACGGGCATCCCCATGGAATTCCAGTTCGGAACGAACTGGTCGCGATTCTCGCAGATCACGGGCGGCGTGATCGCGCAGCCGCTGGCGATGGAAGGCGTGTTTTCGTTCTTCCTGGAATCGGCGTTCCTGGGACTGTTTCTGTTCGGGGAGCGGCGCCTGGGGCGCAAGGGCCACTGGTGGGCCGCCTTCATGGTTTTCGTGGGATCGTGGCTTTCGGGCTTCTTCATCGTGGCGGCCGACGCCTGGATGCAGCATCCGGTGGCCTACACGCGACTGGCCGACGGGTCCTTCCAGGTGGCCAGCTTCTGGGGCGTGCTGGCGAATCCGTGGGCGCTCATCCAATACGTACACGTGATGAGCGGAGCGGTCATCACCGGTGCATTTGCGATGTCGGCGGTGGGAGCCTTCTACGTCTTGAGCCGGCGGCACCCCGATTACGGAGCGATGTTCATCCGCTGCGGCGTGATCGCGGGCATCGCGGCTTCGATCTTCCAGATCTTCCCTTCGGGCGACCTCCACGGAAAATACATGGCGAACCACCAGCCGGTGACCACCGCAGCCATGGAGGCGCTGTTCCACTCCGAGGCCGGCGCGCCGCTGGTGATTCTGGGGCAGCCGGATGTGGTCCACCAGCGGATCGACAACCCGATTATCGTCAATAAAGCGCTGAGCTTCCTGATTTACGGCACGGCTACGGCGCAGGTGAAGGGGCTGGACCAGTTCCCCTCGGAGAACTGGCCGACCAACATTCCGCTGCTGTATTTCGCCTACCACGTGATGGCCGGGCTGGGGACCATGTTCGTGGCGATCATGGGAATCTCCGCCTTCCTGCTTTGGAAGGGCCGTCTGTTCCACACGAAGTGGATGCTGTGGGTGCTGATGCTGGCGGCTCCATTTCCCTACATCGCCAACACGGCCGGCTGGCTGACGGCGGAGGTGGGCCGGCAGCCGTGGCTGGTGTACGGCCTGCTGCGGACCGCTAGCGGGTACTCCTCGAACGTGTCGGCGGCCAATGGATTGTTCACGCTGCTCGGGTTCATGGGGCTTTACGCGCTGCTCTCGGTGTTCTTCCTGTTCCTGCTGAGGCGCCAGATCGAACAGGGTCCGGGAGGCGCTCCGGTCACCCACGGATACGTGTCGGTTTCGGGAGGCGAGGCCTGACCATGGAGACTCTCTGGTTTGCTCTGGTGGCCCTGATGCTGGTGGGCTACGTGGTGCTGGACGGTTTCGACCTGGGCGCCGGCGTGCTGCATCTGTTCGTGGCGAGGACCGACGAGGAGCGGCGGGCGGTGCTGGGAGCCATCGGACCGGTGTGGGACGGCAACGAGGTGTGGCTGCTGGCGGCGGGAGGCACGCTCTTTTACGCGTTTCCGCTGCTCTACGCCTCGAGCTTCAGCGGGTTCTACCTGGCTTTGAACATGGTGCTGTGGCTGCTGGTGGCGCGCGCCGTGGGGATCGAATTCCGCGCGCACCTGGCGGATCCCATCTGGCGCGACTTTTTCGACGGCGCGTTCTCGATCGCGAGCATTCTGCTGATCATCTTCTTCGGCGCGGCCCTCGGAAACGTGATGCGCGGGGTTCCGCTGGGCGCCGACCATTACTTCTTCGTTCCGCTGTGGACGAATTTCGCTCCGGGGCCGAACCCGGGAATCCTCGACTGGTACACGGTGTTGTGCGCCGTAACGGCTCTGGCGGCGGTGAGCATGCACGGCGCGCTGTACGTGATTCTGAAGACCGAGGGCGACCTGAACCGGCGGACCCGGGCGGTAGTCCGGTGGCTGTGGCCACTGGTGGCGATCACTTCGGCGGTGTCTCTCGTGGCGACCATCGCGGTGCGGCCGCAACTGCTCGACAACTATCGGGCGGGTCCGGTGGGCTGGATCATTCCGGTATTCGTGGCGCTGGGCCTGGGCGGCGTGCTGTACTTCACGCGCAGCGGGCAGGAGCGGAACGCGTTTCTCTCATCCTGCCTGTATATCGTGGCGGTGTTATGCGGGGCGGCATTCGCCCTGTATCCCACGCTGTTGCCCTCTTCGGGCGACCCGGCCAACGCGATTACCATCCAGAACGCGGCGGCGGGAAGTCAATCGCTATCGATCGGGCTGATCTGGTGGAGCCTGGGGATGGCGGTGGCGCTAGGGTACTTCGTGCTGGTGTACACGATGTTCAAGGGGAAGGTGGGGGCGCAGGAGCACGGGCACGGATAGGGAGCCTTTCCGGGGGTTTAGGGCACCGAATTCCGCGTTTCGCAAGAGCGGCGAGCTTTGCTCCGCCGCAGATGGCGGACTTTGGGCCGGAATTCCGCTTAAGAGTGGCAGAGGCGAATGCAACTGCCATGAAAACCGGAAAAGCTCTTGCGACCGTATGCCTGATGGCGGTGGCGGCGATGGAAGCCGATGGCCGCACCACCGCGGGCGATTGCGTGACGGTGAATCTTCAGGGTGAACATCTGATGTCCGCCCTTGTTCTGGCATACGCCGAAGCTACAGCATCCCGGATCTTTGGGGATATCGGCGTTTCCGTCCGCTGGGTTTATTCCGCCTCGCGTCCCGCGGGGGAGAACTGCATACCGATTCGTCTGCGGTTCGTCACAGGCGCGCCCGCGACGTTCCATCCCGGCGCCCTGGCGTATGCCTTGCCCTATCAAGAGGGCGGCACGCAGATTCAGGTCTTCGTCGATCGGGTGTGGTGTTCCTCGGCTAGGCAGAACGGAGTGCTGCTCGGGTATGTCACGACCCATGAAATTGGACACGTGCTCGAAGAAGTCAGCTGGCACTCCGGGGAGGGCATCATGAAAGCACACTGGGCGGACGGGGAATTCACCAAGATTTTCGCGGGGTCGCTGCGGTTTGCGGGCGCCGACGTCGACCTGATCCACAGGGGCCTTTCGAAGCGGCGGGAACTGGTTGCACTTGGGCAGCCGGTAAGCCTATTCGGCGCGCAGCACGGCGGCGGGATCGACGCGAACGGCGTGGATCAGCGCGGGTACGGCGGCGAGCAAGGCTGCCCCCAGAATCGCCAGCGAGGGGAGGGCGAGCACGTTCGAATCGGTAGCTTTCACCTGGTACAGGATGCTCTCGATGTACCGCACCGACGCCATACCGAGCGCGAGGCCGGCGACGGCTCCCGCGGCGACCATGGCGAGCACATCCACGGCGACCCGGCGGGCGATGCCGGCGGGTTGCGCGCCGAGGGCCATGCGGATGCCGATCTCGCGCCTTCGCTCGAAGACGGAGTAGTCGAGGACTCCATACATCCCCACGCCGGCAAGCAACAGCGCGACCGCCGCGAAGAACAGCGCCAGCATGGCCAGGAGCCGTTCGCGGACGGTGTGCATCCGGATCAGTTCCCGCTGCGTGCGAATGTTGCTGACGTAAAAATCGGGCCTCAGGCGCGATACTTCGCGACGAAGAGCGGGGGCGAGCGCCAGCGGATTCGAGCCGGACGTTCGCACGATGAACGCCGCCCGGCTGGTCAGCCGCGCCCAATCCGCGCCCTCGATCCAACGGAACGGACTATAGGCCACCGGACCCAGCGGCTCGCGCATGTTCCGGTAGCGGGCATCGCCCACCAGGCCGACAATGCGGAACTGGACGTCTCGCAACCCGCCGGTGGTCGTCGCGAACGTGCGGCCGACGGGATTCTCGCCGTTGAAGTATTGCCTGGCGAAGGTCTGATTGACGATCGCCACGCCGGATTTGCCCGCGTTGAGATAGATGTCGCTTGCACGGAAGCCGCGCCCGGCAAGCAGCGGAATCTTCATGGTGTCCAGCCATTCGGGAGAGACGCTGAGAAACCCGGCTCCCACGTCCTGCGAGGGAGGAGCGCCGGCGATCGAAACGGAGCTGTACTTATAGCCCCATCCATCCATCAGGGCCCACTCGGCCAGCGCGACCTTTTCCACCCCCGGCAGCGTGCGCAGATGCGCGGCTACCTGCTCCCAGGCGACCGCGGGCGCCTGTTGCGAGACCGCGTCCAGAACGAGCAGGCGTTCCGCCGAAAAGCCGGTTGGCTGATTCGACAAACGGTCGAAGGTGGCGATGAACAGGCCGCCGATGAACAGCACGAGAGAACAGAAAACGACTTGCGCAACGATCAGGACATGCATCAGGCGCCGGTGCGAGTGAGGATCCTCTCCGCCTTTGAGTGCACTTGCGGGTTTGACTGCAGAGGCCCGCAGCGCCGGCGCCAGCCCGAACAGAAGGGTCACGCCGAGCGTGAGCAACAGGCCGAAGGCGAGCACGCGCCAGTCCGCGGGAAGCGACAGCCGCACCGGGTTATCCGGCGGGTTGATTCTGGCGACAACAAAGGGCGCGGACCACGAGGCGAAAAGCGCGCCGATCGCCGCCGCAATCAACGCGAGCATCGCGCTCTCCACCATGACGAGTTGCACCAGGCGCCAGCGGCCCGCGCCGATTGCGACGCGCAGCGCCATTTCGCGCGCCCTCGCGGCGGCCCGCGCGGTCATCAGATTCGCCACATTCGCGCATGCAATCAGCAGAACCAGCCCAACCAGGACAGCCAGCGTCGCAAGGGGAAGCCGGTAATCTTTCTGCATCCGGGAAACGCCGGCCGCGGCGGGCTCCATCAGGAGCGTGTGATACGGCGTAGTCCAGCGATCGGCGGAACTCTTCCGTTCCTCTTCCTCGAGGTGTTGGTACGCGGCGCGGAGGCGGGCGCGAACCGGCTCGGGGCCGACGCCCGCCGCCGGCCGCACGAAGATCCGGAGAAACGCCGCGATGGGAAGGTTTACGTACCCGTTCATCGCGGTGGGGAGGAAGATGTCGGTCACGGTGCCGGGCTCGGTGCCGCTGAAGGTTTGCGGGCCGATGCCGACGATCTGGTAAAGGTCGCCGGGGGAGGCCTGCCCCTGATTGCTCGCCAGGCGAAACGTCCGCCCGATCACTTTTGGGTCGCGCCCGAACCGGCGCGACCAGTAGTCGTACGAGAGCACTGCCACGGGATGCGCGCCCGGTTCCCGGTCGTCGCGTTCGGTGAACAGGCGTCCCGCCGCGGGCGAGAGACCAAACGATTGGAACATCCAGCCGGAAACGTATTGCAGGTGCGCCTTTTCCATCTCCTCGTCAGACCGGTAGGTCAGGTCGGCGCGGTTGGCGAAGGAGAGGGCGATCAACTCTGCCTGCCCCTTCACGGCGGCGCGCAATTGGCGGAACAGGCGGTACTCCCATCCGTCCCAGGTGGTGAGGGTGGCGCGGACGCGGAAGGACTGGCGGGAGAGCGCGTACAGCCGGTCCGGCTGCGACACGGGTAAGGGACGAAGCAGCAGAGCGTCGATGATCCGGAAGGCGGAGGCGCACGCCCCGGCGGCGAGGGCGAGCGAAAGGATGGCGGCAGCCGAAGTCGCCTTTCTCTTCAGGAGCTGGCGCCATCCGAAAGCGGCGTCGGCACGGAGAGAATCAAGCCATCGCGCTACTCGCATGTCACGTCTCAATCCGCCAAGCGCTTTCGTGGTGTGGGGAATTTCTTAGCCTCGAATTGAAAGTTTACTCCTGGCGAAGGGCTTCGGCGGGTTGCAGGGCGGAGGCGCGGAGGGCCGGGATCCCTACGGCTACGACGGCCGCGGCGAACAGAATGGTTAACGCGAGCAGCAGGGACCAGGGCTCGAGGGGCTTCGCCTGAGTCAGTTCCTTCTCCACGTATTTGGCACCGGCCCATACGACGGGCAAGCCCAACAGCATCCCGAGGGCGGCGAGGCTCAGGCCTTCGCGGAGCACCATCGAAACCACGTCCTTCGGCACGGCGCCGAGCGCCATACGGATGCCGATCTCGCTGCGCCGGCGCGAAGTCCGGAAGGCGATTACGCCGTAGAGGCCTACCACCGAGAGGACCAGCGCCAGGATCCCGAACCCGTTGCACAGCGTGGCAAACATCCGCTCGCGCTGCAGCCCTTTGGAGATCTGCTCCTCCATGGTCGCGATATCCACCATCGGCAGGTTGCGATCGAGCCGGATCATCGTCTGCCGGATGGCCGGCAGCACCACCTGCGGGGGCAGGGTAGTCCGCAGCACCACCGTGGCCTCCGACCGGTCCTTTCCGAACGGCAGCCACACGGCGTAGGGGCGCTCCTTCATCGATGTCGCCGCGATTGCCGGAGCGATGCCAACGATCTCGTACCGGGGCGGCTTCACACCCGGAGGGCCGTCGGTGAACTCGAGCGTACCCCCCAGCACGCGCACCCCGCCCATTTTGCGCGCCAGGTCTTCGCTGATCACCGCCACTTTTGCGTCGCTGCCGACGTCGGCCGCCGTGAAGTTGCGTCCCGCCACCATCCGCGGGATGTAGAGCGGAAGGTAGGTTGCGGTGACACCGTTAATCGACGCGTTGTAGGAATCCGTCTCGCCGGCAAGCCGCACACTCTCCCACCAGCCGCCTATGTTCATGGGCCGGAAGGCCACCAGGCCGACGCCGGCCACGCCGGGTGTCGCTGCCAGGCGCTGCTCGAGTTGGAAATAGAACTGCGGCAGCTTATCCTTCTCATACCCGGAGGTGCCCGGCCGCGTGCCGAAGATCACCAGGTTGCGGCGGTCGAAGCCCGGGTCGGCCGATTCGATGGCGGTCAGGTTCCGCGTGAAAACGATCGCCGTCATCACCAGCACCACCGACAGCGCCATTTGGGCCATCACGAAGAGCCTTCCGGTGTTCCATCTCTGCCGCAGCCCCGCGCCCACGCTGCCCGGCCCTTGTTTGAGCCGCGCCGCGCCGGACACCCGCGACGCCTGCCATGCGGGGAGCAGCCCGAACACGGCCAGCGCCGCCACGGTGATCCCGCCCGCGGTGGTCAGGATCCGCCAGTCCAACGCTACCGCGATCGGAAGGTTCTCCCGACCCGCCAGAAACTGCCCCAGCAGGTTTGCCGTCAAATAGCCGACCAGGATGCTCGCGGCGCCGCCCAGCAAGGCCAGCAGGGCGCTCTCCGTCAGAAACTGCCGCATCAGCCGGCCCTGGCTGCAGCCCAGCGAAACGCGCATCGCCACTTCTTTTTGACGGGCCACCGCCCGCGCCAGAAGCAGGTTCGCGATATTCGTGCAGGCGATCAACAGCAACAGCCCGACCAGGCCTCCCAGAACCAGCAGCGGATTGCGGAACTCCTGCCGCAGGAAGCCCAACCCGCGCGCGCCCTCATCCAGGCGGATCCGGGGCGCCTTGGCCGGTTCCTTGGGCTGCGCCGCCCACGTGGTGGGGAATACCGTTTCGAGCAACTCCTGCAGTTGGGCATCCGTCACACCGGGCGCGCGGCGCGCGATCAGTTGCGTGCCCCAGTACCAGTCGTCTTCCAGCCGCGTGCGGTGGTCGCTATGCACCTGGTGCAGCGGCGCATAGATCTCGGTCGAATCTCCCGGAAACAGCCCGTAGAATTCCGGCTCCAGGACGCCCGCGATCGTGTACGGCTGGTTGTTGATGCTCAGCGTCCGCCCTACCGCGCCCGGGTCCGAGCCGAGGGCGCGCACCCAGAACCGGTGCGACACCACCACCGCGGCGGCAGCGGCATAGGTGTCGTCGGTATCGGAAAGCAGCCGCCCGATCTCGGGGCGCAGTCGCAATGTCGAAAGGAAATTTCCGCTCACCGCGCGCTCGTGTGCGACAGCCGGCCGGCCGGCGAAACTCACGCTCACCGGATCCGGGTACCGGAACCCCGCCAGTTGCGCCCGGCCCGCAACAGCCGCGCGCAACCCTTCAAAACTGCGATAGGAAAAAAAGTCCGCGACCCGGATCCCTTCCACGCTCCGCATGCTGCCGCTGGCGGCGTGGGCGAGGTCCCGCGGAAAGCCGTTCCCCTGCCAGTTCACCAGGCTGAGCTGTTGCGGCTCCGGCAACGGGAGGTCGCGCCAAAGCACCAGGTTTGCCAGCGATACGATCGCGGTGTTGGCGCCGATGGCGAGCGCCAGCGAGAGCGCCGCCGCCAGGGTGATCGCCGGGGATCGCCGCATCATGCGGATACCGAAGACAATGTCCTGCCACAAGCCGTTCATCCACGCCCCCCTCCGCTCATCGCGGCAACTCTCTTTGACCTGTGTGCTGCCGCCGAACTCCCGCCGCGCCATCTGGAGCGCCTCTTCGCGGGAATGTCCCTGCCGCTCGAATTCGGCCGCCAGATAGTGCAGGTGGTGCGCGATCTCGCGTTCGAGGTCGGTTTCCGCGCGGTGCCGGAAAAGCTTCATTCGCCCTCCAACACCAGCGCCACGGCTCCCGCGTAGCGCTGCCATTGCTGCACCTCGGCCTGCAGGTATTTCCGTCCCGCCGCGGTCAGCAGGTACACCTTCGCCATCGGACCGTTGCCCGACTCCTTCCACTCCGACTTCAGCAATCCCTTACGCTCCAGCCGGTGCAGCGCCGGATAGAGCGATCCCTGCTGGACCTGGAGAATCTCCCGCGAAGTCACCAGAATCCGCTGCGCGATTCCATACCCGTGGAGCGGCCCGTGCGCGACGGTCTTCAGGATCAGCAGGTCCAGGGTACCCTGGAGGAGATCGGTCTTCTTGGTAGGCATTCCACCTAGAATGATAATCTATCTAGGTAGATTGTCAAGGTACGGGATGGCGGGCGGCTATGCCCTGGTGATCACGGTGGCCTTCTTGAGAAAGTCCGGGTCGAATTCCAGGCCCATACCGGGGCCGGGGGCAGCGGGATCACGCCGTTGCGGATCTCGAAGTTCGGGCTGAACCAGGACTGCTTCTTCTGCGGGGCGCGCCAGACGTACTCCATCCAGGGGCCGATGTTCGGCGTGGACGCCGCGAATTGCAGGATATTGACGGAGGCCGCGCCGGTTTGGGTGTTGTGCGGGCAGATCCACATGCCGGCCTGGCGCGCCATCCGCGCCACGCGCGCCGCGCGGGTGAAGCCGCCGTTGTAGTTCAGATCGGGCTGCACCACGTCCATCACCTTGTTTTCGATCATCCACTGGAACAGCCAGAGGCTCGAATCCTGTTCGCCGAAGGCCACCTTCATGGAAAGCGCGTCGGCGACTTTCCTGGTCTCGCTGAGCTCCTCCCACGGGCAGGGCTCCTCGAACCAGAGGTACTTCATCGCTTCGAGGCGTTTGCCGATCTCGATGCCTTTAGCCGCGCTGTAGGACCCGTTGGCGTCCGCCATCAGCGTGACTTTGCCGGCGAGCTTCTTCTGCGCCAGTTCCAGGAGCTTGCCGGTGCGGCCGGGGTAGGCGTCGCGGTTGTCACTCATGCGCCCGCCGATCTTGAACTTCACGGCCTTGGCGCCGGTGAACTCGACGCCGCGGACATAGACATCCACTTCCTCTTCGGCGGTGGTGTCGCGGCCCGAGCCCGAAAGATAGACCGGAATTTCTTTGCGCAGAATGCCGCCCATCAACTCGGCGGCGGGCTTGTGCACGGTCTTGCCGAGCAGGTCTAGCAGGCTTTGCTCGACGTAAGCCACCGGGCACCAGAAGGCCTGGCCGGAGAGCTTGTAGTTGGCGATGTAGACCTGGTCCACCAGGCTCTCGAGGTCGCGGGCGTCCTTGCCGAGGAAGTGGGGCGCGACGCGGCGCAGCAGGATGGGGACGAAGTCCTCCATGTCCTTGGTCTGGATGACGCCTTCGACCCCGTCTGTGGAGCGGGTGCGGACGAAGTAGAGCTTGCCCGATTGCAGAAGCTCGACAGAGGCGATCTTGACCGGGTCTTTGACACTCTGATGAAGGTGGAAAACCGGTTTCTGGTATTCCGGGATGGCGTCATCGCCGGCGGCCGGGAGATTCGCCGTGAGGAGGGCCGCGCCCGCGGAAGCGGTAAGAAAGTTGCGCCGGTTCATAGTGTCCAGGATACTCCCGGGCGTCCTAAACTTTGGCGCTCATCAGCCGCCCCAGGCCGCCGGCGATGGCGAGTCCGTCACTGCGGTGCTCGAAATAGCGCCGGTTGATTTCGTGCCGGTCGAGGTCTTCGAGCGAGGTGAAACCGATCCGGCGAAGCATGCGGGCCAGTTCCTCCGGCGTGAAGAACAGCCGGAAGGGCTCACCGGCCGCAGCTACGCGCGCAGCCAGAGCATCGAGGGCCAGCCGCTCCATCCACCTCAGCGCGGAACGCTCCACCGCATAGTCGAACACCACGCCGCTTCCGGCGGGCATGCCGGCAACGACGGCGAGCGTCGCCGTCATCGCTTCGAGCGTGAGGTATGGGGTGACTCCCAGCCACGAGAAGAATGTCATCGCGTGCGGGTCAAAGGCGGTCCGCGACAGAGCATCGTGCAGGGTCTGGTGCTCGAAATCCGCCGGGACAAAGGTCAGGCTTTCCGGAATGGGGATGCCCGCAGCCGCCAGCAGGCCGCGCTTCCACTCCTGCGTTGCCGGGAAGTCCACTTCGAACACCCGGACGCCCGCGGAGTTCCGGTAGCCGTATGTATCCAGCCCGGCCCCCAGGATGACGTATTGCACCGCGCCTCTACCGATCGCGGACGCGAGTTCGTCCTCGGCAAAACGGCTGCGCACGGCCATGAAGGCGCGCATGTGGCGCGAAGTCGCCGACTCGGGCATGTTTCGCACGAGGTCTCCGGCATTCGGGCCGAGAATCGGGAGGGCCACCGGGTCTTCGAAAATGCGCGGGTGGTCCAGCAACTGGTGGGCGGCGCGGCGCAATGCCACGCGATAGGCCGTCTTGCTCGGGGTGTTCTCTCGCATCTATTGGCGGGGGTCGGGCCGCACGGTCAGAGGCTGTGTGTAGCTCCGGCCGTCGACGGTGAGGGTCACGGTGTAGCGGCCGGGCGGCATCCACTCGCCCTGCGAGCCGGGGGTGTCGTGATAGATGGCGGAGATCGGATAGCCTCCGCGTCCGCCCGCGGGGCGCGGCGGGCCGTGCAGGTCCCAGACGAAGCGGTGCATGCCGGCCGCGGCGGAAAGCGGCTGGAAGGGACGGATCCAATACGTGGGCACGTTCAGGTTGGGGTCGGGCGGTGTGGGTCTGTCCGCGCTCGAGAACTGCCGCACGGTTTTGCCCGTACTGTCCAGGATCGCCAGCGTGACAGGGCCGCCGGCCGCGGATTTCAGATGGTAGTAGAGGATCGCTCCATCCGGCGGATTTTGTCCGGCAGGCTCTTCGGGCGGCAGCGGCGTATCGGTGTTGGTATCGCGCGGATAGCGGTAGGTCGTGCGCGGGGCGAAGAGGTGCGCCCCGGCCGCGGCATTCTCGGCCGACAACTGGCGCAGCGGCGAGATGTCGTCGAGAATCCAGAAACTGCGGCCGTGCGTTCCGACTACCACATCGCCATCGTGAATCACCAGGTCGCGAATCGATGTGGCGGGCATGTTCAGGCGCAGCGGCTGCCAGTTTTCGCCGTCGTCGATCGAGACCCAGACGGAAGTCTCGGTGCCCGCGAAGAGGAGGCCCTTGCGGACGGGATCTTCGCGAACCGTATTCACGGGGCTATCGGGCAGGCCGTGGACGATCTCCTTCCAGGTCGCGCCGCCATCGTGCGTGCGGTAGATGTGCGGCTTGAGATCGTCGAGGCGCAGCCGGTTGATGGCGGCGTACACGGTCTGGTCGTCGAAGTGCGAGGAATCGAGCTGCGACACTTTGCTCCAGGGGGTCAGGCCGGGCGGAGTGACGTTCTTCCAGTTCTTCCCGCCGTCGCGGGTTACGTGGATCAGTCCGTCGTCAGTGCCCGCCCAGATGACGTCTACGTTGAGGTGCGACGGCGCGATGGCATAGACCACGCCGCGGCGCGTGGCCTGGCGTTTCGCCTCGCCGGGGTAAGCCGCCACGCTGGCGGGCAGCGGATAGGTTTCGCGCGAAAGGTCGGGGCTGATTTCGCTCCACGTGGCGCCTCCATCGGTGGTTTTCAGGACCATCTGCGAGCCCAGGTAGAGGACGTGGGGGTCGACGTAGGAAAAGATCAGGGGCGACGTGCGCACATAGCGGTAGTGGCCGCGCGGGGCCACATTCCGCACCTCGCCGGTGACCTTGTTGTAGCGGTGGACTTTGCTGCCATAGACGATGTTCGGGTTGAGCGGGTCGGGCGCGATATACCCGTACTCGTCGGCGCCCACGGGATGCCAGTCGCGAAAGGTGATCTCGCCGTCGTTGCCGCGGCTGGCGATTCCGACCGAGCCGCTCTCCTGCTGTCCGCCGTACACCCAGTAGGGGCGCTGGTTATCGGTGATCACGTGATAGAACTGCGCGGTCGGCTGGTTGTACCAGGAACTCCAGGTGGCGCCGCCGTTCACGGTGATGGTGGCGCCCTGGTCCGCCGCCAGCAGGATGATCCCGGGATTGATGGGATTGATCCAGATGGTGTGGTAGTCGTCGCCGCCGGGCGCGCCCTTGATGGCGGTGAACTCCGCGCCGCCGTCGGTGGAGCGATACGTCGAGGTGTTGGCGACATAGACGACGTCGCGATTCTTCGGGTCGACGCGCACGCAGGCGAAATCGTTGCCGCGCCCGTAGATGCGCTGTTCGTGATTCACGCGCTTCCAGGTTTGGCCGGCGTCGTCGGAGCGGTACAGGCCGCCGTGATCGCGATCGGCTTCGACCAGCGCATACATGCGGTCGGGATCGCCGGGCGCGATGCCGATGCCGATGCGGCCCAGCCCCTGGGCGAACGTGGGAAGGCCGCCGGTGAGCGGCGTCCAGGTATCGCCGCCGTCAGTAGATTGGAACAGGCCGCTGTTGGGACCCGAGAACTCGCCGTTCTCCCAGGGCCCCTGCTGCGCCTGCCACAACACGGCATAGACCTTGCGCGGATTGCGCGGATCGAAAGCCAGATCGACCGCGCCCGTGCGGTCATCCTTATACAGGACCTTCTGCCAGGTCGCGCCGCCATCGGTGGAGCGGAAGACGCCCCGCTCGGCGTTCGGGCCGTAAGGGTGGCCCAGCACGGCGACGAAGACGCGGTTGGGGTCGCGCGGATCCACCAGAATGGAGGCGATCTGCTGCGCGTCAGCCAGGTCGAGGTGGCGCCAACTCTTGCCGCCGTCGGTGGATTTGAACATGCCGTCGCCCACCGAAAGATCGGGCCGCTGCAGGCCCTCGCCGCTGCCGACGTAAATGATGTTGGGGTCGGAGGGCGCCAGCGCGATGGTGCCGATGGAGCCGGTGGGCTGGTCGTCGAAGATGGGCTGCCACGTGAGGCCGTAGTCGCCGGTCTTCCAGACTCCGCCATCGTTGACGCCGATGTAGAAGACGTTCGGCTGATCGGGAATGCCCGCCGCGCCGACCGTGCGCCCGGCGCGGAAGGGGCCGATCATTCGCCACCGCAGGCCGGAATAGAGCGACGGATCGAGATTTTGAGCAGCGGCGGGAAAGGCCAGCAGGGCGAGCAGCAGGATGGTTCGGCGCATAGAGAAGCAGGATACCATCGTGGCAGAATTGAAGCTGATGAAGGACGCGATCAACGCGGCTTACGAGCGCATCCGGGCCTACGTGCGGGAGACGCCGGTGGAAGAGGCGGGCGGCCTGGCGCCCGGCTCCGGGGCCAACCTGCTGCTCAAACTGGAGCACCTGCAGCGGACCGGGTCGTTCAAGCTGCGCGGCGCTTCCAACAAGATGGCGATGCTCTCCGCGGACGAGGCGGCGGCGGGCGTGGTCACGGCGTCGAACGGCAACCACGGACTCGGAGTGGCGGCGGCCGGGCGCGACCGCAGCATTCAGGCTGAAGTGTTCGTATCGGCGCAGGTATCTGCGGCCAAGGCGCGGCGCATCGAAGCGATGGGCGCGCGGATCCGCTGCGCAGGCGACGATCCGCTGGATGCCGAGCTCGCCGCGCGGCGCGCCGCCGTGGAATCCGGCCGCGTCTTCATCTCGCCGTACAACGATCCGGACGTGATGGCCGGGCAGGGCACCATCGCGGTGGAACTGGTAAACCAGGTTCCGAAGATCGACGCGGTGTTCGCGGCGGTGGGCGGCGGCGGGCTGATCGGCGGCATCGGCGCGTATCTCAAGGCGGTTTCGCCGGGCACGGAGATCGTGGGCTGCTGGCCGGAAAACTCGCCCGTGCTATACGAGTGCCTGCGCGCCGGCCGGATTGTCGAAGTGGCGGAGCAGCCCACGCTGTCGGAGAGCACCGCCGGGGGGCTGGAGCCGGAAACGGTGACGCTGGGAGTGTGCCGCGACGTGATCGACCGCGGGGTGCTGGTCTCGGAAGACGAGATTCGTGCCGCGATGCGGCTCGCGTTCGAGGCGGAGCACTGGCTGATCGAAGGTGCCGCGGGCGTGGCGCTGGCGGGGTTCCTCAAAGAGGCCGGGCGCTACGCCGGGAAAACGGTGGTGGTGGTTCTGTGCGGCCGCAACCTCTCGCCCGAAGTGATGCGGCGCGTATTCTGACTTACGGACAATGTCGAAGTGCGTGTCCGCAGACGCGCAAATCAGCGAAAGGCGCGGAAACGACCAGCCGGCCGCCGCGTAAATCATGTTCGCTCTAGCGATTGGGCGGAGGAAACGCTAGTGTAGGGGTAGAGCAGTCAACCAAGCCAGCGAGAGACTCATGGTCGGGGAAAGCGCGCCACTTCGCCGAGTCATGCAGCAGGCCGCCATCGTGGCGCCTACTGACTCGACGGTTTTGATTCTGGGTGAAACGGGAACCGGGAAAGGCCGCCTGGCGGCCGCCATCCACGAGATGAGCGGGCGCCGCCAGCACCCGTTCGTGAAGGTGAACTGCGCCGCGATTCCCATGGGGTTGCTCGAAAGCGAACTGTTCGGCCACGAACGCGGGGCTTTCACCGGCGCGATCGCCCAGCGCGCCGGACGGTTCGAACTGGCGAACCACGGAACGCTGTTCCTCGACGAGGTGGGCGATATCGCTCTCGAATTGCAGCCGAAGCTCCTGCGGGTGCTGCAGGAGCACGAGTTCGAACGCCTGGGCAGCACCCGGACCCTCACCACAAATGTCCGGCTGATCGCCGCCACGCAGCACGATTTGCGCAAAATGGTGGCCGAAGGCACGTTCCGCATGGATCTGTTCTACCGGCTGAATGTGTTTCCCATCCGGATGCCGGCGCTGCGCGAACGGCGCGAAGACATACCGCTGCTGGTGATGCACTTTGTCGATACGTTTTCGCACCGGATGAGCAAGGATATCGAAGTGATCCCGCCGGATGTGATCGAGGGCCTTTCCCGCTATCCGTGGCCGGGGAACATCCGCGAGCTGGAGAATTTCCTGGAGCGGGCCGTAATTCTGTCGCGCGACTCGGTTCTCGAGGCGCCGCTGGCGGAGTTGGGCTCCGCGGACGGCGAGGGCGAGATGGAACCGATCCCCATCACCCTCAAGGAGGCGGAGCGGGCCCACATCCTGCGAACGCTTCGCGACGTGAACGGCATCATCACCACTGCGGCGGCGCGCCTCGGGGTGCCGCGCTCGACCTTGTTCTACAAGATGCGGCGCCTGGGCATTACCGCGCCGCCGCAGCAGCAGCGTAACCAACGGGCCGGCGGAGCGCATGTCTAAGCGGCCATCGGCGGTGCCGGCCGAATCCGGTTGGTGACTCCCCGGACGCCATCCCGGCGTGGATGCGCTGCCCTCCCGCCTCGACTCGGAGCGTTACGATGGTGGTTTGGGGCGGGAGCCTGAGGAGACGATCTGGCAGGTGGATCAGTATGGCTATCCAATCGAAGAAGAGTAGCACGGCGAATACCGGGGAGCCGATTCCGGATACGATGCGCGCGGCGGCCATCGACCGCTACGGCGGACCGGAGGTATTGTCGCTGCACAAGCCGAAGTGCCGGCTCTCGATCACGGCGAGGTGCTGATCGAGATGAAGACCGCCGGCGTGGGGATCTGGGATGCGGAGATGCGTGCCGGCGAGATCCCGATCGAAGGCGCCGCGTTTCCGCTGGTGCTGGGCACGGACGGGGCCGGACGGGTGGCCGCACTGGGTTCCCACGTAGGGCGGTTCAGGGTTGGGGACGCGGTCTATGCGTACAGCTTTGCCAACCCGAAGGGCGGATTCTATGCGGAGTACGTGGCGGTGGATGCGGGCAAAGTCTCGCTGATTCCCTGAGCGGCTCAGCCTGAAGCAAGCGGGCGCGATCCCGACCACCGGATTGACGGCGCTGCAGGGAATCGACGACGCCCTCGAGATCCGCAAGGACGAAGCGGTGATCGTTCACGGCGGCTCGGGCGGCGTGGGAACCCTCGCCATCCAGTTTGCCAAGCTTCGCGGAGCGCGGGTTCTGGCAACGGCATCCGGTGACGACGGGCAGATGCTGGTTCGGCGACTGGGCGCCGCTGCCGCGGTGGACGCTCGCCGCGGCGATATCCTGGCCGCCGCGCGCGCATTCGCTCCCGATGGAATCGACGCCGTTCTCGCCCTGGTGGGCGGGGAGGGTTTCGAACGGTGTCTGGACGCACTTCGCCCGGGCGGACGGGCCGCGTGGCCGAACGGCGTGGAACCTGTGCCGGCGGCGCGGCCGGGCATCCGCATGAAGTCTTATGACGCGGTGGCCGGCGTGCGCGAGTTCGAGGCGCTCAACCTTGCGGTGGATGCGTCCCGGCTCGAGGTTCCGATCGCGGCGGCTTATCCCCTGGCCGAAGCGGCCAAAGCCCATGAACGGATTGATGAAAGGCCACGTGCTGGGCAAGATCATCCTTCAAGTAGGATAAAGAGATACAGGAGGGATTGTATGCCTGAATGTACTCATCTGGACCAGGTTCACAATGTGAAGCCGAGCACGCCGCAGGGATGCGAAGAGTGCCTCAAAACGGGGACTGGTGGGTTCACCTTCGCCTGTGCCTCACGTGCGGACACGTCGGCTGCTGCGATTCCTCGCCGAATCGCCACGCCACCAAACATTTCCATCACACCAAACACCCGATCATTCGCTCTTTCGAGCCCGGCGAGGATTGGGGCTGGTGTTACGTGGATAACATGATGCTCGAATTCACCCGGCCTTAACCGCCATTGGGCGCCCGTCGTGTGTCTGCCGGCCGGCTTGGCATCGCACCTGCACTGCATATCCATGCCGGTGGGGACCTCCGGCTGATTCACTCCGCCTGTGGTACGGGTTGTTCCGCCGCCGGAGGTCCCCGATGTCACCGGTAAGAATCGAGGAGGCATCAATGGCAAAAGAGAGAAGCGGCGGTCAGCAGGCTCCGCAACACCAGGGCGGTTATCCGCTCCGGGTGGCAATCGGGCCCGCCGACCTGTTTCGAATGGGTCCGTTTTCCCTCATGAGGAGGATGAGTGAGGAGATGGACCGTGCCTTGGGGAGGGTCCCCGCGCCCGGCGAGGAAGAACCGACAGCGTGGGTGCCGGTCATCGAAATCTCCGAGCGCGAAGGAAACTACGTCGTGCGCGCGGATCTCCCGGGAGTCAAACCCGGCGACGTGAAGCTCGAGATCACCGGCGAAGCGATTATCCTGCAGGGGGAACGCAAGGTCGAGCAGGAGCGCGAAGAGGGCGGCATCCACCTGACCGAGCGCAAGTATGGGCGCTTCTATCGAAGCATCCCGCTGCCCGAGGGGGCCAAGGTGGACGAGGCTCGTGCCCGTTACGAAAACGGCGTTCTCGAAATCATGGTGCCGATGGAAGCCCAGCGGAGCCAGCGTCGCGAGATCCCGATCGAGCCCGCTTCCCGGCCAACGGGAGGCACGGAAAAGGCGGCGTAAACCTATGAGAGTCGCGTTGGCAAGAAACTGGTGGTCGCTGGTGATTCGCGGCCTGGCCGGAATCGCCTTCGGCGTCATTACCTTCCTGTGGCCCGGCATCACCCTGGCCGCCCTGGTCTTCCTGTTCGCGGCCTACGCCTTGATCGACGGGGTGATGAGCATCGTAGGCGCCGTGCGGGCCGCCGAGCGGCACGAGCGCTGGGGCGCGCTGGTTTTCGAGGGCCTGGCCGGGCTGGCGGCATGCGCTCTGACGGTGTTGTGGCCCACCATCACGGTGCTGGCTCTGGTAATCGTGATTGGAGCGTGGGCCATCGTGACGGGCGTCCTCGAAATCGCTGCCGCCATCCGGCTCAGGCAGTACATTTCGGGCGAGTGGCTGCTGGCTTTGGCCGGCGCCGCCTCCGTCATCTTCGGCTTCCTGATCCTGTTTATGCCGATCGCCGGCGCCCTCGTGGTGGCCTTGTGGGTCGGCGCTTACGCGTTCATCTTCGGAATCATCGAGGTGGTCCTGGGGATCCGCCTCCGTGGTTTCAGCGGCTTGTCCTTGAGCGGCCCGGCCATGCCGGCGCCTGCGCATTGATTTTCGCGGTCCGTGAGGTATATGCGGAAACTCGTCTATGTAATGCACTTCATCAGCCAGACCTCGCGGACCGCGGACCACACCGAAATCCTGCGGACCACGGGCAGTGCCACCAGTTGCGTGATGAGCACCATCGTCCAGCCCTCCGGGGTCGAGACCGACCTGAAGGCCTCGGAGGGCGGACTGGCGTTCTTCGAGTCGGAGCTGCGGGTGACGGCGCCCGGCGAATTTCAGGAACAGGGTGAAATCACGTTCGGAGACGACGGCGATCATGTTCTGCGGTTCTCGACAGTAGGCGAAGGTCACCTCGTCCGGGACTTGGAGCCCGGCGTTCTGGCGGGCTCGGCGACCTGGAATGTGGAAGGCGGCGAGGGACAATTCACGGCTGCCCGCGGGTTCATCACCTCCACCTTCACCGTCAGCAGCTCAGGTGAGCGAAGTGATCTTCATTGCGGTCTCATTTTCATTCCGGAGTAAACACAAGGAGCGCCCACCGGAAACGGCCAGATGTTTCCGGCGGGCGGCCCTGCCGTTCGAATGCGTGCTACATGCGGGTCGGCAGCGCGTGAGGAACCTCGCCGGTGGAGAGCTGCCATTCGTGCGCGAACAGGTAGTACACCAGAGCTCCGAGGAGCGCGCCGGCAATCGGCGCAGCCCAGAACAACCACAGTTGATCCATCGGCCAGCCGCCCGCGAACACGGCCGGCCCCATGCTGCGTGCAGGATTCACGGAACAGTTCGTGACCGGAATTCCGATCAGGTTGATTAAGGTCAGGCCGAGCCCCATCGCGATGGGTGCGAATCCCTGCGGCGCGCGGCGGTCGGTCGCGCCCAGAATGATGACGAGGAACATCAGGGTCAGAACGACCTCGATGACGGCGCACGCCAACAGCGAATAACCGCCCGGAGAGTGCACCCCGTATCCGTTGGACGCGAATCCACTCGCCAGGGTGAAGCCCGGTTTCCCGCTGGCGACTACGTAGAGCACTCCGCCTGCCGCGATACCGCCCAACACCTGGGCAATGAGGTAGGCCGGCAGGTCGGAGAAGGGAAGCCGCCGGGCCGCCACCATGCCGACCGATACAGCGGGATTAATGTGGCACCCGGAGATGTGCCCGATTGCATACCCCATGCTCAACAGGGTGAGCCCGAAGGCCAGGGAGACTCCCAGGAAGCCAATGCCCGTATTCGGAAACGTGGCCGCCAGCACGGCGGCTCCGCATCCGCCGAAGACCAGCCAGAAGGTTCCTACAAATTCCGCGAACGAGCGCCTCGCTAATGATCCTTGCATTTTGCACGCCTCCCGTACGTTACCGTTGATGCTCTCGTGCCCCCGGTGAACTCACGAATTGGGGGAGAAACGGAGTGAATGCAGCCTGGCGGGCGCCCGGCCCCCGCCGCCTGATACACTGTCTCCCGAGATGATCGATACCGTTATAGATCCCGCCCTGATCCCCAAACGCACGCTCTCTACCGGCGCGCAGATGCCGGCGATCGGACTGGGAACTTTCGGCTCCGACCACGCCGCGGCGGAGCGGGTCGCGGAGGCTGTCCGGGGCGCGATCGGCGTGGGCTACCGGCACATCGACTGCGCGTCGGTGTACGGCAACGAGGACCGCATCGGCGGGGCGCTGGCCGCCGCAGTTGCCGCGGGTCTCAGGCGCGACGAGCTGTGGATCACCTCCAAGCTCTGGAACGATAAGCACGCCGAGAACGACGTGATCCCGTCATGCCGGAAGTCGCTCGCCGACCTGGGGCTGGATTACCTCGACATGTACCTGGTCCACTGGCCATTCCCCAATTTCCATCCGCCGGGGTGCGACGCCGGATCGCGGAGCCCCGACGCGCGTCCTTATATCCACGCCAATTTCATGAAGACCTGGCGGCAGATGGAGAAGCTGGTGGACCTCGGCCTGGTACGGCACATCGGGACTTCCAACATGACGATCCCGAAGCTCGAGCTGTTGCTGCACGATGCGCGGATCAAGCCGGCGATCAACGAAATGGAGCTGCATCCGCACTTCCAGCAGCCTGCGCTGTTCGACTTCGTGCGCGCCAGCGGCATCCAGCCGGTGGGCTACTCTCCGGTCGGCTCGCCCAACCGCCCCGACCGCGATCGTACCCCGGAAGACACATCCGACATGGACGACCCGGTGATCGTGAGGATTGCCCGGCGGCTGGGCATCCATCCCGCGGTGGTGTGCATCAAGTGGGCGGTGCAGCGCGGACAGACACCGATTCCGTTTTCCACCAACCGCCGCAACTACCTGGCCAACCTGCAGGGAGTGGTGAGCGAGCCGCTGACCGCCGAAGATATGCGCGACATCGCGGCCATCGACCGCAATTGCAGGCTGATCAAGGGGCAGGTCTTCCTGTGGAAGGCGGGCCAGAGCTGGGAAGACCTGTGGGACCTGAACGGAGAGATCGCTCAATGACCGGAGCCTACCTGCCGGGCAACAGCACGGCCGAATTGAGAGAGGTGGCGGCGCCCGAACCCGGCCACGGCGAAGTGCTGCTGCGCATGAAAGCCTCCACCATCTGCGGGTCGGACATCCGCTGCATTTATCACGAGCACCTGGGCAAGGGGCCGGAGGGCTACCAGGGCGTGATCGCCGGACACGAGCCGTGCGGGCAGATCGTTAAGACCGGTCCGGGCTGCCGGCGCTTCGGCGCGGGGGACCGCGTCATTGTGTATCACATCTCGGGCTGCGGGGTGTGCAACGACTGCCGGCGCGGATACATGATCTCCTGCACCAGCGGGAAGTACCGCCGCGCGTACGGATGGCAGCGCGACGGCGGCATGGCCGATTATCTACTGGCCGAGGAGAAGGACCTCATCCACCTTCCGGAAGAGCTGACATACGCCGATGGCGCCCAGGTGGCGTGCGGGTTCGGCACGGTCTACGAAGGGCTCGAAAAGATCGGGATCAGCGGCAACCATGCGGTGCTGATCACCGGACTCGGTCCCGTCGGCCTGGCCACCGCGGCGCTGTGCCGCAAACTCGGCGCGGAGCGCATCTTCGGCATCGATATCGTCGAGGAACGGATGCGGCTGGCGCGCGACCTGGGCCTGTGCGACGAGGTGTTGAAGAGCGGGCCCGGCAACGTGGCCGAAGTAAAGATGCTGACCGGTGGCCACGGTGTGGAGCGCGCGGTCGACTGCTCCGCCAACGATGGCGCGCGCGCGACCGCCATCCGCGCCACCCGCAAATGGGGACGCATCGTCTTCCTGGGCGAGGGAGGCCGCGTGGAGTTCAACCCGTCGCCTGATATTATTCACGACCAGAAGACCATTTACGGGTCATGGGTGACCTCGACCTGGCTGATGGAGGAGTTGGTGGAGCGCCTGGTCCGCTGGAATTTGCATCCGGCCGATCTCGTGACGCACCGCTTCCCGCTCGACCGGGTTGCGGACGCCTATGCCCTGATGGCTTCCGGAAAGTGCGGCAAAGTGGCCGTCTGCTTCGACGAGGAACTGGTTTGACCGGAAAAGGAGTGCACATGAAGATCAGTAGAAGAAGCGCGCTGGGAGCCCTGGCCGGCGCATTCCCGGCGGTTCATCTCCGCCGGGCGGAGGCGCAGGAACCGGCGCTGGCGATCGAGAAAGGCCCGTTCCAGGGCACACGGGAATCGCTCGAGGCCTACCGGATTCCGGAGTGGTACCGCGACGCCAAATTCGGCATCTGGGCCCACTGGGGGCCGCAGTCGGCCACCGAGGATGGCGACTGGTACGCGCGCAACATGTACATCCAGGGCAGCCCGCAGTACAAGTTCCACCTGGAGCATTACGGGCACCCCTCCAAAGTCGGCTTCAAGGATGTGATCCCCACCTTCAAGGCCGATCAGTGGGATCCCGAGCACCTGATGGATCTCTACGTGAAGGCCGGAGCCAAATATTTCGTCAGCATGGGGGTACACCACGACAACTTCGACATGTGGAATTCGAAGTACCAGCCGCGCTGGAACGCGGCGAAATCCGGCCCGAAGAAGGATATCGTGGGTACCTGGAAAGAGGCGGCTCGCAAGCGCGGGCTGCGCTTCGGCGTGAGCGAGCACCTTTCCAACAGCTTCGACTGGTTCGCTACATCGCACGGCAGCGACAAGACGGGCGAGTTCGCGGGCGTTCCCTACGACGGCACGGAAGCCGCTTACGCGGACCTCTACCACAGCTATAAAGACATGCCCGCCGATTTTGCGCAGAAGGCGCAGGCCATGGGCCGCGTGGCGCCGGATTCCTGGAAGATGGAGTATTTCAACCGCATCAAAGACCTGGTGGACCAGCACCAGCCGGACCTGCTCTACACCGATGGCGGCATCCCGTTCGAGAGCTACGGCCTGAGCCTGGTGGCGAACCATTACAACGTGAGCGCCAAACGCCATCACGGAAAAGTGGAAGCCGTCTATACCAGCAAGCGGCGGGAAGATTGCGTCACCGGCACCTGCGCGCTCGACCTGGAGCGCGGCATCGTGGACCGGATCTGGCCGGATCCGTGGCAGACCGACACGTGTATCGGCAACTGGCATTACAAGAAGGGCATCAAGTACAAGACTCCCAAGCTGGTGGTCGATATGCTGGTGGATATCGTGAGCCGCAACGGCAACCTGCTGCTGAACTTCCCCCTGCCGGGCAGCGGGCAGCTCGATCCGGACGAGATGCAGGTGCTTTCCGCGTTCACCGGCTGGATGTCGGTGAACAGCGAAGGGATCTACTCGACGCGCCCGTGGAAGATCTACGGCTCGGGCCCGAGCACCATGCCCCGGCCCGAACGCCAGGGCCGCATGGGCTTCAACGAGAACGGGCGGAAAGACCTCACCGCGGAGGACGTCCGCTTCACCACGAAGGGCAAGACGCTGTACGCCTTCGTCATGGGCTGGCCGGAGAAGGAGGCGGTGATCGCGGCGCTCGGCACGAAGAGCCCGCAGGATCCCGGCAAGATCCACAATGTCGAGCTGCTCGGGCACAAGGGAAAGATCGGCTTTTCTCAGGAAGAGGCCGGGCTGAAGATTCAGTTGCCGGAGCAGAGGCCGTCTGATTTCGGCGTGACGTTCAAGATCGCGATGGCATAGCCGTCGCACTCACCGCCAGCCAGAGTGGCGGGTGCCGAAGTGACAAGGCCGGCGCGCCGTGCTAAGTCCCGAGTGGGTTCAGCCACCGTAGCTCCGGGAAGCGGCGGAAGTCCTGGTCGGTCGATGCCAGCAGGGCTCCATGTTCCATCGCGAGTGCGGCAAGGACAGCGTCCGTTACCAACGGGCCGGTTGCTCCGTGGTCATTGACGAGTTTTTCCAGAATCTCAGCATGAAGTGGCCCGGGATGCAATGGGACGACGCCGGGTTGCCTCAGCCATTCGCCAACGATTGCAAATGCTTCCCTGGCAGATCTCGGATTCGCCCAGATTCTGGAATTGGTGCTGATGCGAATAAATGCCCACAACGTTACCCAAGGCAGGCCGATTATTCCGCCACTCT
The DNA here is from genome assembly GCA_963778675.1 of Bryobacterales bacterium. Lineage (GTDB taxonomy): Bacteria > Acidobacteriota > Terriglobia > Bryobacterales > Bryobacteraceae > CAWCDJ01. Next base: position 118,251 of record CAVZVI010000003.1, on the reverse strand, counting down.
TGAGCAGTTGCTGAAGCCACTTTGCAGAGGCCTTCTGCTGCGGCGCATCGGCGTTATAGGCGTACAGGAGCAGGTTGGCGTCGATGATGGTCACCGGTGGCGGTCGCCCTCGCCGTACTCCAGGAGCGACTCGATGCTGTCATAATTCAGCCCTGGTTTGTGCCCCATGTGGGTGGGTTGAATTGCGAGCGCACGACGGCGGGGCTGGTAGTCGATACCCAACAGTGCCGTTCGCAGCAGATCATTCAGGGTATCCCGGAACGAAGCTCCCCTGGACAGGCTCTCCCGTTTAACGCGCGCCACGACATCGTCATCCAGAGAAACCGTGGTTCTGATGCTCATGATGTATTCAGTTTAGCATCAAACGCATCAGCAAGGTTCGTCCCGGGACTTTGGGTCTTATGTTACATCCGCTGGATCACGCGCTCGTGGCCTGAAGGCCGGGCGAAATATAGCTTGACACGTATATGCCGTGCGGAGTATATACGAAGAGTGGAATCTGTGTTCGAAATCATTGCGGAGCCGAACCGCCGCGCGATCTTGAGCCTCCTGGTCTCGTCACAACAGTCGGTCGGGGAGATCGAGCGCCGACTTCGTATGCCGCAGCCGACCGTGTCAAAGCACCTAAGAGTGCTGCGACAGGCCGGTTTCGTGGAATCCACGGTGGACGCGCAGCGCCGCCTGTACCGGCTGAAGCCAGAACCGTTTCAGGAGGTGGATGCCTGGCTGGCTCCGTTCCGCCGGTTCTGGTCCGCTCACGTAGACGCTCTCGAACGCCACCTCGACCGCATGGATCCATCCACACCGGCGAAAAGGAAGACAACGAACACGAGGAGACGGCGCAGCCCAAACGCAAACGTGACATAGGAGAGACGAAATGAAAATCAAAGTGACCAGCGTGTATGTCGACGATCAGGAGAAGGCCCTGCGCTTCTATACCGAAGTGCTGGGCTTCGTGAGAAAGGCCGACTTCAGCCAAGGGCCGTTTCGCTGGCTGACGGTGGCCTCGCCAGAGGACCAAAACGGCGCGGAGCTGCAGTTGGCGCTCAATAACAACCCGGCGGCAAAAGCCTACCAGCAGGCCATTTTCGAGCAGGGCCAGCCGGCGGCTATGTTCTACACCGACGACGTGCAGGCCGATTACGAGCGTATGAAAGCGCGCGGCGCCCAGTTCACCATGCCGCCAACGGACGTGACGGCCTCCAAGATCGCCATGCTGAACGACACCTGCGGCAATCTCATTCAGGTCGTGCAGCTGGCACACTACTAGTGCGGCCGCTCCGCACATTGGCGCAGTTCCGCCGATGCTCCCGAACGCCACCTCGACCGCATGGATCGATTCGCACTTACGAAGAAGACAGGGAGGGGAGAATGACCTATCGCGAACCGTACGAACCGGGCCCGGCCCGCGGGGCGCAGGTACGGAAGGACGGAGAGAAGTGGACGCTCATTCTCATCCGGGAGTTGCGCCACCCGCCGGAGAAAGTCTGGCAGGCCCTTACCGACCCGGCGCATCTGCGCGAGTGGGCGCCCTTCGTGACGGATGGGAGCCTGGGTACGGTCGGCACAGTGAATCTCACCTGGGCGGGAGCGCCGCGGCCTCTGGAAACGAAAGTGACACGAGCCGAAGCCCCCAACGTGCTCGAGTACGGCGATATCCGGTGGGAACTCGAAGCGCTCGGCGGCGGCACGCGCCTGACGCTGTGGCACAGCATCGATCGCCGCTTCGTCTCCTGGGGCGCCGCGGGGTGGCACATCTGTTTCGATGTTCTGGATCGCCTGCTCAGCGGAACTCCCACCGGCCGCATCGCCGGCGGCGATGCCATGAAGCTCGGCGCCTGGCGGCGATTGACCGCCGAATACGCCGAACAGTTCGGCGCTGAAGCGCCCAGTTGGCCGCCTCAGGCGGCTCAAAAGTCGTGACACTTACTTCTGTTAACACCCCGGCACCTATCCAGCGTAGTCTTACGCCTGGCGGCCGCCGGGGCGTACCATCGCTTCATGAGACCGCTATGCTTGTGCCTGCTGCTGGCGGCTCGACTGCTGCCCGCGGCCGATGCCGCGCTCCCCGACTTCCTTCCCGCGAATACGAAGGTCATGATGGGCGTGCGGCTGCGAGCCATTACCGGGTCGCCGCTCTTCCAGGGAATCGCCACGCAGGCCATGAATTCCGGCTCCGACTGGATGACGATGGCATCCATGATCGGGTTCGACCCGCTCAAGGATATCGACGAGATCCTGATCGCAACCAGCGCCGAACGCCAGAACGCCCCGGCGTTGATGGTGGTGAGCGGCCACTTCAATGTGGAACGCCTGGCTGCCGGCGCCAAACGGTACCACGGAGTTCCGCTGCTTTCGGTGACCAAAGGCTCCAATAGTCTGACCGCCCTGCTGAGCGACACGACCGCGATCGCGGGGGACGCCGCGATCGTGCGCGCCGCGATCGACCACCGCGGCAGCCCGCTCGACAGCGCGTTCGCCGAGCGCGTGGAGTCGCTGCGAAGCCGCTACGACATCTGGGGCGTCGGCGATGTGCCGCCGGGCTTCAAGTCACCGGCGGGCCAGGCCCCGGGCCTCGATTCGGTGGACCGGTTCCAGTTCGGCCTGCTGCTGAGCCACGGCATCGAGGCTTCCGCCGAACTGCACGCCCGCTCGGCCGAGGACATTGAAAAGCTGGCGGCTTCGGTGCAACTGATCAAGGCCGCGGTGGCTAACCAGCCGAACCGGGCACCGGTCGCGGTCAAACTGGATACGCAGGTGGAGGGGAACACGCTGAAGCTCTCCCTGGCGATTCCGGAAGAGGAACTGCGCAAGGCCATTCAGTCGCGCGCGACTGCTTCCCGGCCCGCACCGGCAGGCGGCGCCGTTACCATCACCGGGAACCCGGCAACCGCGCACCCTACCACGAATGCCAGCGGCGATACCGTGGTCCTCACGCTTCCCGGCAAGCGCTAATTTTCCGCCGGCGTCCTCTCGATGTGGTCGACCACCAGGACGTCGAGCGGAGCTTTGCGCGATTCCAGCTTGAGCCCCAGCTTTTCGACTGCCGCGAACAGCGAATCCCCGGAGGACTCTTCCATCAACTTGATCGCCTGCGGCGGCAGAGTGATCCCCGCCGCCAGCGCCGACCGGATGCGCATCGCCCGGAAGTCTTCGGGCGTGAACTCCAGGGTGAAGTCGTAACGGCCTTTCAACTCCGTCATGTCGACCACAGGGCGATCGGTGTAGCGCGACAGCAGGTCGGCCGTATACACCATCGTCAGCCTGGTGGCTTCGAATTTATTGTCCGCGGCGGTGAAGGAGGCACCGTTGCCGAGGTTGATGGAAGTGCCTTCGCGCGCGCCGCTGGCGGAGATGTTGACGGGCGTGCCGGCGGCGGCCTCCGGCGCAGGCGCCGACTCCTTGATCTTGAGCCCGCCTTTTCCGACTACCAGGGCGTAGACCGGGAACTCTTTCTTATCGTGATGGAGCGTCAACCGGAACCGGTCCGCCAGCAGCGATTGCAGCATCTCGCGGACCTGGCCGCGCGACCCTCCTTCGGGAAGCTTGGCGGCGAGGTCGAAGTACTCCGACTCGATCCAGTCCGGTCCCAAAACCTGGTAGTCCTTCACCTGGTATGCCAACCGGATATAGTCTCTCAGCGAAAGATGCGTACAGCGGACCTGCGCTCCGTCGATGTGCAGACCGATGTCGACGCGTTGCGCCGTAAGAGGCGCCGACGGCTTGATCGACGCGACTTCGAATTCCAGCTTTCCCGGTTTCTCCTGTCCCAATAGCGCCGGCGCGAGCACGGCCAGCAATACCCAGCGTTGCATCCCTCTATCTTCTCATTCAGGAACCAGGACGTTTTTGATCCCCGGATCGTGGATCGCCTCGCGAAACGCCGGGAGCGGGTACCGCGCGCTGATCAGCGATGCGAGGGCCCGCGGCCAGCGGGCGTGGAACCCGGCGAGATCGCGGATGGCCGCTTCGAAGGCGTCCGGCCCGGCGTTCACGGTGCCCACGATGACCTGGTTCTTGATGATCATGCGCAGCAGAAGCTGGTGCAGATCGAGTGAGAGCTGCTCAGACAACGGCGGCACCCCGGTGAAGACGAAGACGCCGTTGCCGCCCAGGCATTCGAGGAAATCGAAAGCGATCTGCGGGGCGCCCATGGCTTCGTACACGACGTCGATGTTGCCCGCGATTTTCGCGAACTCGCGCGGCGGTGTTTCGACCGAAGAAACGAAGCGGGCGCCCGCGGCCTCCAGGATCGCGACGTTCGCAGCGGGCGCCCGCGAGTACACCCAGGTTTCGAATCCGCGGCTGCGGAACAGCATGGCGCCGAGGATTCCGACCGGGCCCGCTCCGAGCACCACCGCGGTGCGCCGGTCTTTGCGCCAGGGCAGGCGCGTGTCGATCGACTGAAACTGCAGGAACGCCTTCTCGGCGATCGTGAGAGGCTCGACCAGCACGGCCACCTCCCGCAGTTGCGGCGCCACGGGGTAGACGTACCGCGCGTCTTCCACGACGTATTCGGTCATGAACCCGTGCATGCCCTGGATGCCGCGCTCGCGATAGCCCCCGGTCACGCAAAAATCCTGGCGCCCGGCGGCGCAGGCGGGGCAATTCGGGTCGGTGCACGGTTTACGGACCACGACCACCACCAGGTCGCCCTTCTTTACCGGGGCCGCTTCATCGCCGGCGTCGATCACCTCCGCCAGCGATTCATGCCCCAGGATGAAGTGGTCGCAGCCGGCAGGCGCGGTGCCGAATTTGAAATTGCAGAGATCGCGGTCTGTGCCGCAGACTCCGACTTCGAGCATCCGCAGCTTCACCTCGCCCGGGGCGGAGATTCGCGGCTCCGGGTGTTCGGTCATCCGCACTTCGCGGGTACCGGGAAATACGCCGACGGCTCGCATCAGATTCCATTGTGTACGATTTTTCTGATATGCTCGCGTTGACTCCGCGAAGAGGTCCCTTATGGTCTATTCAAGAAGAGATTTAGGCAAGTTTGCGCTGGCGTCGCTGCCGCTGGCCAGGGCGTTTGGAGCGCCCAACTCGAAGATCAACGGCGTGCAGATCGGAGTAATTTCATACAGCTTCCGCCAGATGCCCGAGCAGAGTATCGACGATATTATCCGGTACATGACGAAGATCGGGCTCAGTGAAGTAGAACTGATGTCCAACCACGCCGAAGCCGATGCCGGCGCGCCGGCCGAGGGCCAGGGCGCTCCCCGGGCTGGCGCTCCAGCCGCCGCGCGCGCCAAGGGTGGACGGCGCCAGATCACTCCCGAGATGCGAGCCGCCATGCAGGCTCGCGCCGAGGAACTGCGCAAGTGGCGCATGTCCGTCTCCATGGACAAGTTCAAGGATGTCCGCAAGAAGTTCGATACGGCCGGAATCGATCTTCAACTGCTCTGCTACAACATGCAGGACAGCATGACCGATGACGAGATCGAATACGGGTTCCACATTGCCAAGGCCCTGGGAGCCAAAGCCATCAGCACGAGCACGACGATCAGCATGTCGAAGCGAATCGCGCCGCTGGCCGACAAGCACCAGATGATGGTCGGATACCATGGCCACGACCAGACTTCCGATCCCAACCAGTTCGCCACGCTCGAGAGCTATGCCACGGCCTTCAGCTACGGCAAGTACAACGGGGTGAACCTCGATATCGGGCACTTCACGGCGTCCAACTACGATGCGCGTCGCCTTCATCAAGGAGCATCACGCCCGCATCACCAATCTCCACCTGAAGGACCGCAAGAAGAACCACGGGCCCAACACTCCGTGGGGGCAGGGCGATACGCCGTTGAAGGACGTTCTGCTGCTGCTCAAGGAGAACCGGTACCCGTTCCCCGGCAACATCGAGTACGAATACCAGGGCGAGTCCGATCCGGTGACGGAAGTCGGCAAGTGCTACGAGTTTTGTAAGAAGATTCTGGCTTGACGGCTAGGCTCCGCGCTCCAGCAGGCGGCTGACGGCCGGAGCTAACCCGGCGGTCAGCTCCAGATTTTTGTTGCGGCTCATCTCCGAGATCACGTACGCCATGTAGCCGGCGCGTCTCGAACCCGGCAATTTGGTATTGGCCCGCCTTCGCCTCGTAGACTGGAATCCCGGACACCTGCCGCACTGCCGGCATGCCGGCCATGGTCTCTCCGGCATCCTTGCGCGTAATCACCAGCGAGAGCACTTTCTCGCCGTTGCGCAGCGTGAGGTGGATGTATTTGCGGCCGGCGTAGCTGCACTGGTGCGCCATCACGCAGCGGTAGCCGCTCGGGCGCCGCGGCCTGCAGCAACGGCAGCAGTCCCTGATACGCCGGGCCGAGATCCTGCACCATCTGTTCCACGGAGGGCGGGTCCTTCGGATAGCGGCGGAACACGGCGCAATGGACGTGATCTCTCAACCCCACGCGCAGCACCGCCGCCACGTTCGCCGAGACCTTTTCGATGTATGCCGTTTGCGCGGGGCGGTCGGTGAGGGACGGCAGCGACGCGCGCGGGTCGCTCAGAACCAGGAACAGGACCGCGGCCGCCGCGGCCACCATACCGGCCGTCCACCAGCCAAACCTGCGGCGAGGCTCCAACCTCTGCCGGATCCGCGCCTGCAGGTCCGCCGGCACCGTCTGCCCCTCGACCGCGGCTTTCAGGCGGCTCCTCAGCCGGCTGCGCGCCTCCGCCTCCGCCGCACAGGCGGGGCAGGCTTCGAGGTGGCGAAGCACCTCGTGATTGGTCTCGATCAGCAGTTCGTTGCTGACATAGGAATCGAGGTAGAGCCGCGTCTTCTCGCAGGCCTCTCCCGGCTGAACCTGGTTCATGCGCTCTTTCCCTCCCGCTTGCCGCCGCCGATGCCATACGACCGCGCGACCTCCACCAGCCGTTCGCGCAGCATCTTGCGTCCCCGGCTCAGCCGCGACATCACCGTCCCGACCGGCACATTGAGAATCCCGGCCGTCTCTTTGTACGAAAACTCCTCCACATCCACCAGCAGGATCGCGGCGCGGAACTCCTGCGGCACCTGGTCGAGCGCCGCCAGCATCTCCTGGTCGGTAATCTCGGCGGGCACCGGCGGCGGCGCCGCCAAAGTCTCTTCCAGAATCTCTTCGCTTTCGCGGATCATCCTGATATTCAGCCACTTACGGCGATAGTGGTGAGCCGCGTGGAAGAGAATCTTATACAGCCACGCGCGGCAATTCGTCCCCGGCTCGAAGCGGTCGAACGATTTCCAGGCCAGCAGGTACACATCCTGCACCACGTCTTCGGCCTTGCCGCCGGGGCCGAGCAGCCTCGCCGCCATGCGGTAGATGTCGTTCAGGTGCGGCAGGGCCGCCGTCTCGAATTCTTCCCGCCTGGCTTTCGCAAACGGCATCTGATGATGTAATCCGTACTATTCCACAGAATATTCCCGGGAAGCGGCGATTTCTTCGCATACGCTGTCTTTATGGGGATTCTAGACGGCAAGGTGGCCCTGGTTACCGGCGCCAAGGGCGGCCTGGGAAGTTTTGTCACGAAAGCGTTTCTGGATGCCGGCGCGCGCGTGATCGGGGTGTCCCGGTCGATCGAGGCGGCGGATTTCGGCCACCCGTCGTTCACCGCCCGGCCAGCCGAGCTTACGAACGCGGACGCGGTCCGGAAGCTCGTGGATGAGGTGGCCGCGGGCTTTCCGCGCATCGACGCCCTGGTGCACGTGATGGGCGGCTTCGCCGGAGGGCAAAGCGTTGCCGAAACCGATGACGCCACCTTCGAAAAGATGCTCGACCTCAACCTGCGCTCGGCCTTCCTGGTGGCTCGGGCGGTGGTGCCGCACATGCGCCGGCAGAACGGAGGCCGGATTCTGGCGGTGGCCAGCCGGCAGGCGGTCGACCCGGCGCCCGGGGTTGGAGCGTATAACGTGTCGAAGGCCGCGGTGCTGGCTTTGATCCGGACTCTGGCCCTGGAAAACAAAGATCGCGGGATTGCCTGCAATGCGGTTCTGCCCGGCACCATGGACACCCCCGGCAACCGCGCCGGCGGCGGCGATCCGTCGGGCTGGGTGCAACCCGCCCAGGTAGCGGCTCTGCTGGTGTACCTGGCTTCCGATGCGGCCTCGCAGATCACCGGCGCCGCGATCCCGATCTACGGCAGCCAGTTATAGCAGGATGCTCATGCAGGTTACGCCGCCCTCGGCCTTCTGGATCTCGGAGACATCGATGGTGCGCACGCGGTAGCCGAGGCGGTCCAGCATTTCCGCCGTCTCCGGGAAGCCGGCGGGCATGACGATGACGCCGCCGATCGCGAGCACGTTCGCGGCCCACGGTTCGCGCTCCGGCAGATCGATGAGTTGGAGTCCGTCCAAGCTTTCGGCGTTCAGCCACGCGCGGTTCACGAGGGCTGCTCCGCCGCCCAGATCCGAGACGGCGCTTTTCAGGTGCAGGCAGCCGCGGACCTCCACCGGCCGGACGGTGTATCCGAAGGGCTTCGTTTCCTCGCTCAACTGCCGGATGCCCTCGGGGTTGGTCCTGGCAGAGATCCCCGTGAAAAGGGTTCCGCCCACCCTGAGGACGTCGCCGCCTTCGAGCGTCGCCGGAGCGCGCATGTACCGCAGGGGGCGATAGGGCTCGAGCGCGGCGGCCAAGGAAACCGCCTCGCTTCGCCGCGACGCCGCCCCGGTCCGGGCGATGACCGCTACCTCGTCGACCGCCACTACCGGGTCTTCCACGAAAACCGAGTCCGGCATGCCGGGTTCGGCCGGCAGCGAAACCACCGCCGCGCCAGACTCCCTCAGGCAGGCTTCGTAGGCGCTGTGCTGCTGAGCGGCTTTCGCGATGTCGATCGGCACGCGCTCCAGGTGGCTCAGTTCGCAGCGGTTCATCGCCGGACTCACTGCGCGGGTAATCGCCATTAACATTTCTGACATTGACTTCGGTTGTATCCTGAATCTTATGTCTGATCAAACCGCCCCTGCCCGGGAGATGGGCTTCGCCACGAAATCGTTGCACGCCGGCCACACGCCGGATGCCGCCAGCCGGGCGCGCGCCGTGCCCATCTACCAGAGCACTTCTTTCACCTTCGAGGACTCGGCTCATGCCGCCGACCTGTTCGCGCTCCAGAAGTTCGGGAACATCTACACGCGCATCATGAACCCGACGACGGATGTCTTCGAGCAGCGCGTCACGGCACTCGAAGGAGGCATCGGCGGCTTAGCCACGGCCAGCGGCCAGGCGGCGCAGTTCCTCGCCATCAGCAGCCTGATGGGGCCGGGCGACGAACTGGTCTCGTCGAGCACGCTCTACGGCGGAACGTATACGCAGTTTGACGTCACCTTCCGCCGGATGGGCATCGACGTGAAGTTCGTCGAACCGGACGATCCGGAAAATTTCCGCAAGGCGATCACTCCCAAGACCAAAGCGGTTTACGGCGAGACCATCGCCAACCCGCGCATGAACGTGCTCGATATCGAAAAGGTGGCGGCGATCGCGCACGGCGCCGGCGTGCCGTTCATCATCGATAACACCATGGCGTCGCCCTACCTGTGCCGGCCCATCGAGTGGGGAGCGGATATCGTGGTCCATTCGGCCACCAAGTTCCTGGGCGGGCACGGAACATCGATCGGCGGCATCATCGTCGACAGCGGCCGCTTCCAGTGGACCGACAAGTACCCCGCCATCACGCAGCCCAGCCCCGGCTACCACGGCATGAAGTTCGCCGAAGTGTTCGGCAACATGGCCTTCATCATCAAGGCGCGCGTCGAGGGATTGCGCGACCTGGGCCCGTGCGTGAGCCCGTTCAACTCGTTCCTGTTCCTGCAGGGCATCGAGACGCTCAAGTTCCGTATGGAGGCGCACAGCCGCAACGCACTCACCGTGGCGCAGTGGCTGGAGCGTCACCCCGCGGTTTCGTGGGTGAAATATCCCGGTCTGCTCTCCAGCCCGTATCACGCGCTGGCCCAGAAGTACCTTCCCAAGGGGCAGGGCTCGATCGTCACCTTCGGCATCAAGGGCGGGCTGGAAGCGGGACGCAAACTGATTGATTCCGTTCAGCTCTTCTCGCACCTGGCCAACCTGGGCGATGCCAAGAGCCTGATCATTCACCCCGCCTCGACCACGCACCAGCAGTTGAGCGACGAACAGCAACTCGAGGCCGGTGTATCGAAGGACCTGGTACGCCTTTCGGTTGGTATCGAAGAGGTCGATGACATCCTTTGGGACCTGGACCAGGCGATCGCCGCTTCGCAAAAATAGAAGCATGACCAGGTTATTCGCCGCGGCGCTGCTGGCACTGGCGCTCGCCGGCTGCTCTTCGCGGGGAGGAACCCCCAAGCCCCGCGGCGAGGGCGCGCCCCCCGATACCAGCCGCCTCTTTCGGGATCCGCTACGCGGGATGCCGGCGGTGCTCGACACCAGAGACATTTACTCGGCCGACCGGGCCGGCGATCTGAGCCCCGTGGTGAAAGACTTCCCGGCGCGCGTCTACGTGCCGAACACCGAGAGCAACACCGTGGATGTGATCGATCCGGCCACCTACAAGGTCATCGATCACTTCAAGGTGGGGCGCCTGCCGCAGCACGTGACTCCCTCGTACGACATGAAGACGCTGTGGGTGCTGAACGATAAGAGCAGCACGCTCACGCGCATCGACCCGGCGAGCGGCAAGGTGAAGGGGACCATCAAGGTTCTCGACCCCTACAACATGTACTACACACCCGATGGCCAGTACGCCATCGTGGTGGCCGAGCAGCGCGAGCGGCTGGAGTTCTACGACGCCCGGACGATGGAGCTGGAACACCAGCTATGGGTGCCGTGCAAGGGCATCGACCACATGGATTTTTCGGCCAATGGCCGGTACCTGATCGCGAGCTGCGAGTTTGGCGGCGGCATCATTAAGGTCGATGTGTCGATGCAGAAGGTGCTGGGACGCCTGGAATTGAAGCACAACGGGATGCCGCAGGACGTGAAGCTCTCGCCCGACGGCACGGTGTTTTACGTGGCCGACATGGAGTCGAACGGGGTGTACGAGATCGACGGCGAATCGCTGCGCGAGATCGGGTTCATCCCCACGGGTAAGGGCGCCCACGGGCTCTACGTGAGCCGCGATTCGAAAGTGCTCTACGTGACGAACCGCGGCGAGGGCTCGATTTCGCTGATCGACCTGGCGACCCGCAAGGTTTGCCGCAAGTGGGAGCTGCCCGGCGGCGGCAGCCCGGACATGGGAGGGGTTTCGGCGGACGGCAAGGTACTCTGGCTATCGGGCCGGTACAACTCCGAGGTGTACGCCATCGACACCGGCGACGGCCATCTGCTGGCGCGCATTCCGGTGGGCCACGGCCCGCACGGCTTGTGCGTGTATCCGCAGCCGGGGCGTTACTCATTGGGTCACACCGGCATCTTCCGGTAGGCGAGGCTCCGTCAGCGGATCAGGTGCGCCGCCACGAACGCGCCGGAGTATGCGAGCACGGTCATGTAGGCGAATTGAAAGGCCGGCCACTTCCATCCGCCGGTCTCGCGCCGCACCACCGCAATGGTGGAGATGCACTGCATGGCGAAGGCAAAGAAGATGAGAAGCGCGAAGGCCCCTCCGGGCGTCAGGTCCTGGCGAAGCGCCTGCTCAAGACCGAGTTTCTGAGCCGCCGGATCCATGCCGTAGATGGTGCCGAGGGTGGCGATGATGGTCTCCCGCGCGGCGAGCGACGTGATGAGGCCGATCCCGATCTTCCAGTTGAACCCGAGGGGCCTGATGGCGGGCTCGATCGTCCGGCCCACGGTTCCGGCCAGGCTGTTGGCGATCTTCGGGGCATGCCCGTTCTGCAGCGGGACGTGGGCCATGACCCACAACAGCACGGTCACCAGCAAAATCACGGTGCCGGCGCGATACAGAAAGACCTTGGCGCGGTCATACAGGCGCAGGCCGAGGGACTGCAGGGTCGGCCAGCGGTAGGAAGGCATCTCCAGCAGGAACGGAGTGCGGCCGCTCTTCAGCACCGAGGACTTCAACACTCGCGCGGTCACCACCGCCGCGGCGAAGCCGAGCGCATACAGCCCCACCATGGCTGCCGTACGGGCGGTAAGGAAAGCGCCCAGCAGGTGGCGATTGGGAATGAACGCGGCGATGACCAGGGCGTACACCGGCAGGCGCGCCGAGCAGGTCATCAACGGCGCGATCAGGATGGTGGCGATGCGGTCACGTTTGTTCTCGATGGTGCGCGTGGACATGATGGCCGGCACGGCGCAGGCATGGGCCGACAGCAGCGGGATGAACGACTTGCCCTGCAGCCCCACTCTGGCCATGGTCCGGTCGGCAATGAGGGCGGCGCGGGCCAGGTAGCCGGAATCTTCCAGAATTCCGATGAAGAGGAACAACAAGAGCACCTGGGGCAGGAAAACCACCACCGAGCCGACGCCGGTCCATACGCCCTCGATCAGCAGCGACTTCAGAACCCCGTCCGGCAGCACGGCCGCAATCCATTTGCCGGAACCCTGGATCAGCCAGTCCACCGCGTCCTTGGAGGGATCGGCAACGCTGAAGATCGCCTGGAAGACCGCCAGCACCACGAGCACGAAGATCAGCGGGCCAACCACGGGATGGAGAAAGACGGCATCCAGCCGGCGAGTCCAGCGGGGCGGAATCGGCGCCCGGTAGGCGGCTTCGCCGCTGACGCGGCCGGCCCACTCGCGGCACTTCGGCACGTCTTGCAAGACCGGCAATTCCCGCGGGGCCGGCTTGGGCATCACGCCCGTGAGGAACTCGACGACGCGCCCGATCCCTTCGCCCTGCCGTGCGCTGACGAGAGCCACCGGCGCGCCTAACTCCGCCGAGAGCGCCTGCGGGTCGATCTTACCGCGGCGGCTGTGCAGGTCGTCGGCGAAGTTCAGGATCACCAGGGTGGGCAGGCCGAGCGACAGAATCGGCGCCGCCAGCATCAGGTGCCGCCCGAGATTGGTGGAATCGAGCACCAGCAGGACCGCTTCCGGCCGGGGCGTATCCTCCCGCTGCCCTTTCAGCACATCGTGGGCAACCTGCTCGTCTTCGGAGCGCGGGGAAAGGCTGTAGACCCCGGGCAGGTCGATGATGCGCACGGCCCGGCCGTCGGGGAGTTCGGCGATTCCGGTGTGCTGCTCCACGGTCACGCCCGGGAAATTGGCCACCTTCTGCCGGAGGCCGGTGAGGCGATTAAAGAGGGTGGTCTTGCCGGAATTGGGAGGCCCGATCAGGGCGACCGTCCGCGGAACGGTGGTTGACGCGGGAAACGGAAGGACAGCAGCGGAGCCGCAGCCGTGGCAGTCGCTGCACTGGCTCATCGATTCCTCGGGCCACCCGGACGGTTGCGGCGGATCCTTAAGCGCCTTGCAGTTTCGGTGCGCAAGGCGATCTCCGAGCCATCCACCTGAAAGACCCGGGGGTCGCCGCCGGGAGCGCTCTGCCCCGCGGTCACTTGCGTGCCGGGAAGAAACCCGAGCTCCATCAGGCGGCGGGCATCCTCACCGGGCAGATCGATGCGATCCAGAATCGCTACGTCGCCGCGGCGAAGGTCGACCAGAGTGGCGGTAAATGCGCCGCCACCGGGGTGGGTTTCCTGCAGGCTGCTGTTGCCACTGAGTTGCATCTTGGTTTCAGTATGCGCAAGTCTGAAATTGTTGTCAATACCCGCAACCGGGGGGCGGCGCTTTTTTTTCGGCCCCTGTCTCAAGCAGCCTCCAAATGGTCCAAAATAAAGGATAACAGATGGCCGCTCCTATCGTGGTCCGGCGCCTGCGCGCGAAAGATCTCGACTGTATCCTGCTGATCGAAAAGGCCAGCTTTGGAACAGATGCATACGATCGCAACTTGTTTGCAGAATTTCTCGACAAATGCGGGAACCTTTTCCTGGCCGCGGAGCGGAAGGGCCGCATCTGCGGGTACCTCGTTGCCTGCATTCGCGACGGAGCCGTTAAGGGGATCCGGACCGCCGAGGTAGTGTCGGTGGCTACCGATCCGGAATTCCGCGGACTCGGCGTGGCGTCGAGACTGATGGATAGCGTTCTCAGGCGGCTGCGCCTTCGCCGTATCGACCGTCTGATCCTGATGGTGCGGCCGGCCAACGCGGCCGCCCGCGCCTTCTACGAAAAGTACGGGTTTCGCAGGGTGCGGGCGGTGCCGCGGTATTACGAAGATGGCGGCGACGGCCTGCTGATGAGCCTGCGTCTACGGCCCGAATGTTAAGCGCTTTTGCGGAACGCGTTGTGGAACAGGCGCCGTCCAACAGGCATGGAGAGTCTAACCCGGCGCCAAGCATTGCTCCTGGCCGGAAGCATCTGGGTAGGTTCGAGCCGGCTGATGGCAGCCAGCGGAGACTTTTGGAACAAGAAGGCGCCTTCGGAGTGGACCTCCGACGAGGTGAGCCGCCTGCTGAACAAATCTCCCTGGGCGAAGCAGGTCACGGCGCAGTATGCCGCGGGCGGCAGAGGGCAGGGCGGAGGAGGCTACCCGGGCGGCGGCGGCGGATATCCGGGCGGTGGCGGAGGCTACCCGGGCGGGGGAGGCATGGGCGGTCCACGGATTGGGATCGGCGGGCTTGGCATCCCGATGGGAAGAGGCCGCATGCCGCGCGGCGGCGGCCGGGGCCAGACCTCGAGTTCATATACGGGGGTGGTTCGATGGGAAAGCGCGCAGCCCATCCGCGATGCGGATAAGATACCCCTGCCCGAAAAGTTCAACCGTCACTACGTCATCAGCGTCAGCGGGATTCCGATGACGGGCGGCCGCCGGTACCAGGGCGAAGACAGCGGCGCGGACAACTCGCAGGACGACCGTTTCGACCAGTTGAAGCAGTTCACGCGCCTGCAGCCGAAGGGAAAGGAGATCGCCCAGCCCGGTGTGGTCGAACAGCAGGGCGGCACCTATCTTTTCGGCTTCTCCAAGGATTCTCTCGATCTGTCGGCGGACGATAAGGAGTTCGACTTCGCCACCCAGATGGGAGCTTTGATGGTCAAAACGAAGTTCACCTCGAAGGAGATGTTTTACCGGGGACGGCTGGCGCTGTAGACGGGGCCGGCTGGTGTTGCAGGCGCCGCTTGACGTCCGGCCAGAACTCCTTGAGCACGTTCCCGACTGCGTCGGTGCCGACGGCGATCGCCAGGCGCCCCACGTTATCCGAGGCGGTGCGGGTATCCGGGTACCAGGAATTGGAGAGCGCCACCGAGATCGAGTTGCCGCTCCATTCGGAGAAGTTGAAGGCGCGTTTGCCGGAATCGTTCTTTGTGATCACCACCCGGCTGAGGGCATAGGACATCCGGTGGCCGAAACTGCCTTTGCCGAGGCGGAAATAGCGTGGATCCTGATGCAGCAGGGACGGCATGATCCCCTCGGCGAACATGTTGCCGCTCAACTGGTCGCCATAGGCGCCGCCATACCGCTTGCCATAGCCGGACATCCCCTGGCCGAACGAAGGATTCTGGTCCTGAAGCTGGTATAGCCCGGCAAAGGCGCCGGCGGTGAGGAATACCGGCCAGTCGAAAGAGTCCTGTTTGGCGATCTTCATCTTCTCGCTGCGAGAGATGGGATGGAACGGAGCCGAGGCTTCCGCGGTCCGGTAGTTGGGGATAATGCCGAAGACACGTTTGTCGCGCGGCGGCGTGGGAGTCGCGGGGTCCTGGGCGCTGGCGGCCCCGGTTCCAATCACGAGAACAGCGGCGAGGATCCTGAAGAGGGTCATACCCAAGAGGGGATGCCGCCGGCCGGATCGGGTTGTCTAAGGATCAGGCCGCTTCGGGCGCTTTGTTACACTGAACGGGTGTCGCCCCCAAAAATCATACTGACCGGCGATCGCCCCACCGGTCCGCTCCATCTCGGGCACTATGTCGGCTCGCTCCGGCAGAGGGTGGAGTTGCAGCGCGAGTACCGCACGTTTATTATCATTGCCGACGCGCAGGCCCTGACGGACAATGCCGAGGATCCGGGCAAGATCCGGCGCAATATTCTGGAGGTGGTGCTGGACTACCTGGCGGTCGGAATCGACCCCTCGGTCTCGACCATTTTTATCCAATCGCTGGTGCCGCAACTCTATGAGCTGACGGCTTATTACCTCAACCTGGTGACGGTGGCCCGTTTACAGAGAAATCCTACGGTAAAGGACGAGATCCAGCAGCGGGGATTCGGCGCCAGCATACCGGCCGGATTTTTCTGCTACCCGGTGAGCCAGGCGGCCGACATCACGGCGTTCAAGGCGCACCTGGTGCCGGTGGGGCAGGACCAGTTGCCGATGATCGAGCAGACTACGGAGATCGTCCGCAGTTTCAATCGTATTTATAACTGCTCGGTCCTGGTCGAGCCGGAGGGGCTGCTCTCGCGGGTTCCGCGGCTGCCCGGAACGGACGGCAAGGGGAAGATGAGCAAGTCGCTCGGCAACGTCATCTCGCTGTGCGACAGCGCTGATGTAATCCGTAAAAAAATTAAAGGTATGTATACGGATCCAAAGCACTTGCGCGTTGAAGACCCGGGTACGGTGGAGGGCAATCCGGTGTTCTCGTACCTGGACGCTTTCGATCCGGACCAGGAGGCGCTGGCCGGAATGAAGGCGCATTACGAGAGGGGCGGGCTGGGGGATACGGTTGTCAAACGCCGTCTGCTCGAGGTGCTGCTGGCGGAACTGGACCCGATCCGCGCCCGCCGGGAGGAGTTCGCCAAAGACCCCGCGGAAGTGATGCGGATCGTCGAGGAGGGGACGGAGGTGGCGGCAGCCGCCGCGGCGCAGACGCTGGCGGAGGTGCGCCAGGCGATGGGTATCGACTACCTGGCGGTGTCCACCGCGCAGTAGACACCGGAGCGCGCGTTCTGGTACACTGGCCAATGTCCCTTTAAAGCTCAGTGGGAGGTTCGTTTGTCTATTGAGCGAACCGCTTGCACCAATGAGGAATTATGGCTCGTAAACCAGGCAAACAATATCAATCTGCGTCGAAACAGGTCGAATCCAAGGAATACCAGTTGGAAGAGGCCATTCCGCTTCTCAAGAAAATCAAGTTCGCGAAGTTCGATGAGACCGTGGAGGTGCACATGCGCCTCGGCGTCGATCCCAAGCATGCCGACCAGATGGTGCGCGGCACGGTGGTCATGCCGAACGGGCTCGGCAAGTCGAAATCGGTGCTGGTGATCGCGAGCGGCGATAAGCAGCGGGAAGCTACCGAGGCGGGTGCGGACTTCGTCGGCGGCGAGGACATGGTGAACAAGATCCAGTCCGAGAGTTGGACGGCCTTCGATGCCGTCATCGCCACGCCCGACATGATGCGCTCGGTCGGCAAGCTCGGCAAGATCCTCGGGCCGCGCGGCCTCATGCCCAATCCCAAGACCGGCACGGTGACGACGGACGTCGCCAAGGCGGTAAAGGAAGTGAAGGCCGGCAAGGTGGAGTTTCGCGTGGATAAGACCGGAATCATCCATGCTCCGGTGGGCAAGCTGAGCTTCTCGCAGGACAAGCTGGTGGAGAACGCCTCCACTCTCATTACGGCGGTCATCAAGGCCAAACCGGCGGTAGCCAAAGGCAAGTACGTGAGGAGCGCGACCATCTGCTCCACCATGAGCCCCGGCGTCGCCATCGACACGACTCCGTTCAGCGTTAAGGCGGCGGTCTGACGCCGGACAGGTGCTTTCATGAAAAAGAGAGAAGATAAGCAGAAAGACGTCGAAGCCCTGCGCCAGGATCTGGCGAATCTGAAGAACCTGTTCGTCACCGGCTACGAGAAGCTGCGGGTGGACCAGGACTTCGAATTGCGCAAGGCGGTGCGCGGAGTGGGCGGCAAGTACCGCGTGGTGAAGAACAACCTGGCGGAGAAGGCCTCGGAAGGGACAGCCGCCGAGCAGGTGCTCAAGGGACTGCAGGGCATGACTTCGATGGCCTATACCACCACCGACCCGGTGGCCCTGGCCAAGGCCCTCACCACCTACGCCAAGGCGAATCCGAGTTTCACCTTCAAGGCAGGGATCGTGGAAGGCCGTGTGATCGACGTGAAGGCGATCCACGACCTGGCGAACATGCCGTCGAAGGAAGAGATCTTCTCGAAGCTGCTGTACCTGATCAACGCCCCGGCGCAGCGGTTGGTGACGGTGATGAACGCCGTCGGCCGCAATCTGGCCGTGGTGGTGGATCAGGGCGTCAAAGAGAACAAGTTTCAGTCGTAGCGTCCGGGCGTGCCTGGCCGCGGGAAGCGGATTTTCAATACCTTAAGGAGTTTGGAGTTTAGAAATGGCGGACATCAACGCAATTGCGGATCAGATTCAGGGCCTGACGCTGCTGGAGGCCTCTCAGCTCGTCAAGTTGCTCGAAGAGAAGCTGGGAGTTTCGGCGGCAGCGGCAGCTCCGGTGATGGTGGCGGGAGCCGGTGCGGCAGGCGGGGCGGCAGCTCCGGCGGTGGAAGAGAAGACCGAGTTCACGGTGGTTCTGACGGCTGCCGGCGCGAACAAGATCAACGTGATCAAGGCCGTTCGCGAAGTGACCAGCCTGGGTCTGAAAGAAGCCAAAGACCTGGTGGATGGCGCTCCCAAGCCGGTCAAGGAAGGCGTGAGCAAGGACGAAGCGGAAGCCATCAAGAAGAAGTTCGTCGACGCGGGCGCGACCGTCGAAGTGAAGTGAGAAGCGGGGCCAGGGGTCCGGGCGCCGGGCCCGATCCCCGACCCCATGGTTTTGAGGGTTTGACGCAGGGCGTAAGTCCTGTTAACATGAATAGTTGGGCTTTGAGTTCAGCCGGATTCGATCCCAATTGGTGACTGTGATTCCCGAATCCTGGTATATTAATTGCAGTTCGGCCGGAGCTGCAGAGAGGGGATCTCTGCGCGTCTTTGCGCCAGCATGCTTCCAACAGGATTCGTACGCCTGCACATACACAGATCCCGTTTTCATTGCGCGCACCACTCCGGAAATTCGATTCCTGCCCCTGTTTCTTCATCATTCGGCGCCCGAGGTGATCTCTCCTCCTTGGGCGCCGTTGGTTTTGTGCTGTTAAGCGCAGATTCTGTGCTTTGGCTCTTCGGCCGTCAGGAGTAAAAGAATGGATATTCAAAATAACGGCGCCGCCACCGAGCGAGTTGATTTTTCCAAGATCAAGACTTCGATCCCGATCCCGAACCTGATCGAGGTTCAGAAAAATTCCTACGAGCGATTTCTGCAGATGGACTTGCTGCCTAATGAGCGCGAGGACATCGGCCTGCAAACCGTCTTCAACTCGGTGTTTCCGATCTCGGATTTCCGCGGCGTCAGCGATCTCGAATTTGTCGACTATTCGATCGGCAACTGGGAATGCAAGTGCGGCAACCTGAAAGGGTTGCACCACCTCCGGTCGACCTGCCGGAATTGCGGTGCGACGATCCGCACCGACCCGTTTCACGCGGGCGACATTCTCTGCCACCACTGCGGAACGTTCAACAAGAACGTAGTGACCTTCTGCAACAAGTGCGGCGACCCGGTGGGTCTGCAGCTGAAGTACGACATGCAGGAGTGCCAGGAGCGCGGCATGACCTATGCGGCGCCCCTCAAGGTGACGATTCGCCTCACTGTGTACTCGAAAGACCCGGAGACGCAGAAGAAGAGCGTCCGGGACATCAAAGAGCAGGAAGTCTTCTTCGGCGAAATTCCGCTGATGACCGATAACGGGACGTTCATCATCAACGGCACCGAGCGCGTCATCGTTTCCCAGTTGCACCGTTCGCCGGGCGTGTTCTTCGAGCGCATTCCGGCGCAGGGCTATTTCCTCGGCAAGATCATTCCGTACCGCGGGAGCTGGGTCGAATTCGAATACGACAACAAGAACATCCTGTACGTTCGTATCGACCGCAAGCGCAAGTTCTACGGCTCCGTATTCCTGCGGGCTCTGGGTCTGAAGACCGACGAGCAGATTCTGCGCGCGTTTTACCGCGTCAGCAAGATCAACATCAAAGACAAGAAGCTGCTGTGGAACGTGGACGAGGGCCTGACCGGGCTCAAGCTTTCCTACGCCATCAACAACAAGGCCGGCGAGACCGTGGTCGGGCAGGGCAAGAAGATCACCGTCCACGCTGTTCAAGGAAATCCAGAAGCATAAGATCCAGCAGGTCGAGGTTGCGTCCAACGATCTCGAAGGCGCCTACGTGGTGGCGGACGTGGTGGACATGTCGACCGGCGAAGTGCTGATCGACGCCAACAGCGAACTCACCACCACCGCGCTCACCAAGCTGATGGATTCGGGCATCGAAGAGTTCGAAATCTTCTTCCCCGAGCGCGACGATGTCGGTACGGTGATTTCGGCCACCATCCGCAAGGACAGCGTCAAGACGCAGAACGAGGCGCTGATCGAAATCTACCGCAAGCTGCGTCCCGGCGACCCGCCGACGCTCGATACCGCGACTCAGCTGTTCCAGGGCATGTTCTTCGACCCGCGCAAGTACGATTTCTCGCGCGTGGGCCGCATGAAGTTCAACATCAAGCTGTTCGACCGGTCCGACGCCACATCGCTCGACAAGCGGACGCTCGATTCGGAAGATTTCCGCGCCACCATCAAATACCTGCTGAAGCTGCGCCGGGGCATCGGCGCGGTGGACGATATCGACCATCTCGGCAACCGCCGCGTGCGCGCGGTGGGCGAACTCCTGGAAAACCAGTTCCGCATCGGCCTGGTGCGCATGGAGCGCGCGATCAAGGAAAAGATGTCGGTCTACCAGGAAATGTCGACGGCCATGCCGCACGACCTGGTGAACGCCAAGCCGGTGATGGCCGCGATCCGCGAGTTCTTCGGATCGAGCCAGCTTTCGCAGTTCATGGACCAGACCAACCCGCTCTCGGAGATCACGCACAAGCGGCGCCTCTCCGCACTGGGGCCGGGCGGTCTCTCGCGCGAACGCGCCGGATTCGAAGTCCGCGACGTGCACCCCACGCACTACGGGCGCATCTGCCCGATCGAAACGCCGGAAGGTCCGAACATCGGACTGATCTCTTCGCTCTCCTGCTTTGCGCGCATCAACGAGTACGGCTTCATCGAGAGCCCGTACCGCAAGGTGGTCAAGGGCGTGGTGATCGACGAAATCCGCATCGTCAACCCGGGCGACACCGATTTCAAGGTGGGCGACATCGTGCGCGCGGGCGGAAGCCGAGGCCGCCAACCGAAAACTGGCGGCATCCAAGAAGCAACATCCGCAGGCGGCCGAATACGAAGCTCACTGCGAGTACCTGTCGGCGTGGGAAGAGGACAAGTGGATGGTCGCGCAGGCCAACGTGGAGCTCGACGAGAACGGCCGCATCGTGCCGGATCTTTCGAACGCCCGCCAGGCCGGTAACTTCGTGCTCAAGCCGAAGGAAGAGATCGAGTACATCGATGTCAGCCCGAAGCAGCTGGTTTCGGTGGCGGCCAGCCTGATTCCGTTCCTCGAGAACGACGACGCCAACCGCGCGTTGATGGGTTCGAACATGCAGCGCCAGGCCGTGCCGCTGCTCCGCGCCGACGCTCCCTACGTGGGCACCGGCATGGAGATGGTGACGGCCCGCGACTCGGGCGCGGTAGTGCTGTGCAAGCGCGCCGGCGTGGTGGATTCGGTGGATTCGGAGCGCATCATCGTCCGCGTGGAGGGCACGGCGCACGAAGGCCAGCTTTCCCGCGAGGTGGGCGCCGATATCTACCAGCTCACCAAGTTCAAGCGGTCGAACCAGAACACCTGCATCAACCAGAAGCCCATCGTGCGGGTCGGGCAGCGGGTCGCCAAGCAGCAGGTGCTGGCCGACGGCCCGTGCACCGATCTGGGCGAACTGGCCCTGGGACGCAACGTGCTGGTGGCGTTCATGCCCTGGCGCGGCTACAACTTCGAAGACGCCATCCTGGTCAGCGAGAAGCTGGTCAAGGAAGACTACTACACCTCGATCCACATCGAGGAGTTCGAAATCGAAGCGCGCGACACCAAGCTGGGGCCGGAGGAAATCACCCGCGACATTCCGAACATCGCGGATTCGTTCCTGCGGAACCTGGACGAAAGCGGCATCATCCGGATCGGCGCCACGGTCAAGCCGGGCGACATCCTGGTGGGCAAGGTGACGCCCAAGGGCGAAACCCAGCTCACCCCGGAAGAGAAGCTGCTGCGCGCCATCTTCGGCGAAAAGGCCGGAGATGTGAAGGACGCGTCGCTCTACTGCCCGCCCGGAATCGAGGGCACCATCGTCGATTGCAAGATCTTCTCGCGCAAGGGGCAGGAGAAGGACGAGCGTTCCAAATCCATCGAAGAGTCGCAGATCGCCGCGGCTGCAGCGCAACCTGCAGGATGAAATCCGGATCCTGACCGACGAGCGCGCCAAGCGCCTCGCCGGGCTGCTCGAAGACAAGAAGCTGCTGGCCGACCTGCACGACGAAAAGACCAACAAGCGCCTGCTGTCGAAGGACACGGAGCTGACGCGCGAGATCATCGAGAAGATGAAGTCGCGCGACCTGAAGCGCATGCGCCTCGCGAACAAAGATCCGCGGCTGAACGAGCAGATCGATGAGATCGAGGAGATGACTTCGCGGCAGATCGCGGTACTCGAAAAGATCACCGATGAAAAGGTCGGCCAAGCTGCGGAAGGGCGATGAGCTGCCCCCGGGCGTAATCAAGCTGGTGAAAGTCTATATCGCCATGAAGCGCAAGCTTTCGGTGGGCGACAAGATGGCCGGCCGCCACGGGAACAAGGGCGTCATCGCGCGCATCCTTCCGGAAGAAGACATGCCGTACCTTCCCGACGGCACCCCGGTGGAAATCGTTCTCAACCCGCTGGGAGTTCCCTCCCGTATGAACGTGGGACAGATTCTCGAAACCCACCTCGGCTGGGCGGCGCAGGCGCTGGGCGTGCATTTCGCGACCCCGGTGTTCGACGGCGCCACCGAGCGGGAGATCAAGCGGGCGCTCACCGACGCCAAGCTGCCCACTTCCGGCAAGACCGCGCTGTTCGACGGCATGACCGGAACGCAGTTCGAGCAGCCGGTGACCGTCGGCTACATCTACATGATGAAGCTCTCGCACCTGGTCGACGATAAGATCCACGCACGCTCCATCGGCCCGTATTCGCTGATTACGCAGCAGCCCCTGGGCGGCAAGGCGCAATTCGGCGGCCAGCGCTTCGGCGAAATGGAAGTCTGGGCGCTCGAAGCTTACGGCGCCGCATACATTCTGCAGGAACTGCTGACGGCCAAATCCGACGACGTTTACGGCCGCGCCAAGATTTACGAGGCCATCGTCAAGGGCGAAGCCGCCATCGAGCCGGGCGTGCCCGAATCGTTCAACGTGCTCATTCGCGAGTTGCAGTCGCTTTGCCTCGATGTGGAGTTGATGAAGAAGCCGCAGGAAGTGCCGGATACGGCTCTGGCGGCGGATTAGAGAACAACAATGGCCGCGGATGAACACACGCGTTTATCCGTGTTCATCCGCGGCTTATAAGGTTTTTGGAAACTGGAGGCTATTTTGAGATCCTCTCCGTACGATCGAGCGAATTTGATCGCGGATTTTGATTCGATCCGCATTTCCCTGGCGTCTCCGGAAAAGATCCGGAGCTGGTCCCACGGCGAAGTTACCAAGCCGGAGACCATCAATTACCGGACTTTCAAGCCGGAGCGCGACGGGCTTATTCTGCGCGCGAATCTTCGGTCCCACGCAGGATTGGGAGTGCTTGTGCGGCAAGTACAAGCGAATGAAGCACCGCGGCGTGATCTGCGACAAGTGCGGCGTGGAAGTGACGCTGGCGCGCGTACGCCGCGAGCGCCTGGGCCACATCGAACTGGCCAGCCCGTGCTCGCACGTATGGTTTTTCAAGGGCCTGCCGAGCCGCATCGGACACCTGCTCGATATCACGCTCCGCGAACTGGAGCGCGTGCTGTATTTCGAAGCTTACGTGGTGGTGGATCCGGGCGAGGTGGAAGGCCTCAGCTCCGGTGAAGTCATTACCGACGAGCGCAAACGGCAGCTCGACCAGGAATTCCCCGGCAAGTTCGTCGCCATGATGGGCGCCGAGGGCATCAAGGAACTGCTGAAGAAGGTCGACGTCGAACAGCTCAGCGAAGAGATTCGCGAGAAGATGAAGACCGAGACCTCGGTCAGCAGAAGAAGCTCAAGTTCGCCAAGCGGCTGCGCGTGGTCGAATCGTTCCGCAAATCCGGCAACAAGCCGGAGTGGATGATTCTGGACGTGATCCCGGTGATTCCGCCGGAGCTGCGCCCGCTGGTGCCGCTCGATGGCGGCCGCTTCGCCACTTCCGACCTCAACGACCTCTACCGGCGCGTCATCAACCGCAACAACCGGTTGAAGAAGCTGATCGAGCTGCACGCGCCGGATGTGATCGTGCGCAACGAAAAGCGCATGCTGCAGGAAGCGGTGGACGCGCTGTTCGACAACGGCCGCCGCGGCCGCGTGCTGCGCGGCGCCAACAACCGCCCGCTCAAATCGCTCTCCGATACGCTCAAGGGCAAGCAGGGCCGCTTCCGCCAGAACCTGCTCGGCAAGCGCGTGGACTACTCCGGCCGTTCGGTCATCGTGGTGGGCCCGGATCTGCGCCTGAACCAGTGCGGGCTGCCCAAGAAGATGGCGCTCGAGCTGTTCAAGCCGTTCATCTATCACCGGCTGGAGCAGCGCGGCCACTGCACCACCATCAAGCAGGCCAAGGAACTGGTGGAGCAGCAGGACCCGGTGGTGTGGGACATCCTCGAAGAAGTCATCAAGGATCACCCCATTCTGCTGAACCGCGCTCCCACGCTGCACCGCCTCGGCATCCAGGCCTTCGAGCCCGTGCTGGTGGAAGGCAAGGCCATCAAGATCCACCCGCTGGTTTGCACCGCGTTCAACGCGGATTTCGACGGCGACCAGATGGCGGTTCACATTCCGCTGTCGCCCGAGGCGCAGATCGAGGCCTCGACCCTGATGCTGTCGTCGAACAACATTCTCTCGCCGGCGCACGGCGGCCCCATCGCCATTCCCACCCAGGATATGGTGCTGGGCTGCTATTACCTGACCAAGGCGCGTCCCGGCGCCAAGGGCGAGGGCCGCACCTTCGCTTCGATCGACGACGTGCTGATCGCGCTCGAGATGGGCGAAGTGGAAACGCTGACCCCCATCAAGCTGCGGTACACCGGCCGGGTGATCGACCTGGTGCACGCCTTCGATAACCAGAACGTGCTGCACACCGAGCCGATCGAGTTCATCAAGCAGTACATGGAGACCACGGTCGGCCGCGTGATCCTCAACGACGCGCTGCCGCAGGATATGCCGTTCGTCAACGGCCTGCTGAAGAAGAAGGGGCTCAGCCAACTGGTGCAGTACTGCTACCTCAAGTTCGGGCTGCAGACGACCGTGCAGATGCTGGACGAAGTGAAGGCGCTCGGGTTCCTGTATGCCACCCGCGCGGGCATTTCGATCGGCATCGACGACATGGTGGTGCCGGGCGAGAAGGCCGGGCTGGTGCGTGAAGCGCAGAAGGAAGTGGTGAACGTCGAAAATCAATATCAGGACGGCGCCATCACCCACGGCGAACGCTACAACAAGATCATCGAAATCTGGTCGAAGGTCACGGAAAAGGTCTCCGACGAGATGTTCCAGGCGATGGAAGAGGACGACCGCACGGGCCGCTACCTCAACCCGATTTACATCATGGCCGACTCCGGCGCGCGCGGCTCGAAACAGCAGATCCGCCAGCTTTCCGGTATGCGCGGACTGATGGCCAAGCCGTCGGGCGAGATCATCGAGACCCCGATCACGGCCAACTTCCGCGAAGGCCTGAACGTGCTGCAGTACTTCATCTCGACGCACGGCGCCCGCAAGGGTCTGGCCGACACCGCGTTGAAGACGGCCGATTCCGGCTACCTGACGCGCCGCCTGGTGGACGTGGCGCAGGACGTGATCGTGACCGAGAACGACTGCGGCACCACCGAGGGCATTTACGTCGAGCCGATCATCGAATCGGGCGAAATCATCGAGCCGTTGCGCGACCGCATCGTGGGCCGCGTGGCGCTCGAAGATCAGAAGGACTACGAAGGCAACGTGATCGTCGGCGTGAACCAGGAGATCACCGAAGACCTGGCGGCGGCGATTCAGGCGGCCGGTATCGAGCGGGTCAAGATCCGCTCGGTGCTGACCTGCGAATCGAAGCGCGGCGTGTGCGTGGCGTGCTACGGCCGCAACCTGGCGACGGGGCGGCTGGTGGAGCGCGGCGAGGCGGTCGGCGTGATCGCGGCGCAGTCCATCGGCGAGCCCGGCACGCAGCTCACCATGCGTACGTTCCACATCGGCGGAACCGCGACGCGTGTCAGCGAGCAATCCACGCAGGACGCGAAGATCGGACGGCTTCGCGCGCTACATCGGCATCCAGACGGTCCGCAGCAAGGCCGGCGAGCTGATCGCGATGAACCGCAACGGCATCATGGCGGTGGTGGACGAAAAGGGGCGCGAGAAAGAGCGCTACCCGGTAGTCTACGGCGCGCGTGTGCTGGTGGAAGACGGGGCTCCGGTGAAGAGCAACCAGATCCTGCTCGAGTGGGACCCGTACACCTTCTCGATTCTCACCGAAGTCAGCGGCGTGGTGCACTTCCGCGACCTGGTCGACGGCCTCACCCTGCAGGAGCAGGTGGACGAGGTAACGGGCATGTCGCAGCTGGTGGTCACCGATTCGCCGGACGAGAAGCGGCAGCCGACCATCGAAGTCCGGCCGGAGGGCACCGGCGGGCCTCGCGGCGAACGCCAAGAAGTACCTCATGCCGACCCACGCTCACCTGATGGTGCGCGACGGCGAAGAGGTCCACGCGGGCGACGTTGCTGGCGAAGATCCCGCGCGAGACCACCAAGACCAAGGACATCACCGGCGGTCTGCCGCGCGTGGTGGAACTGTTCGAAGCGCGCAAGCCGCGTGAGACGGCCATCATCGCGGAGATCAACGGCACGGTGAAGTACGGCGAAGTGACCAAGGGCCAGCGCAAGATCTTCGTGGTCGGCGACGATGGCGAGCAGCGCGAATACTCGCTGCCGCGCGGCGTCCACATCAACGTCCAGGAGGGCGAGAAGGTGAAGGCCGGCGAGCCGCTCATGGACGGACCGCGCGATCCGCACGACATCCTGGCGGTGCTCGGTGAAAAGGAACTGCAAAAGTACCTGGTTAACGAGATCCAGGAGGTCTACCGGCTGCAGGGCGTGAACATCAACGACAAGCACCTGGAAACCATCTCGCGGCAGATGATGCGGTGGGTGGAGGTGGAGGACATCGGCGACACCGAGTTCCTGCCGCAGGAGATTGTCGATAAGTTCAAGTTCCGCGATGGAGAACCAGCGGGTCATCGAGGCCGGCCAGCGTCCGGCGCAGGGGAAGGCGAAGCTGCTCGGAATCACCAAGGCCTCGCTTTCGACCGATTCGTTCATTTCGGCGGCGTCCTTCCAGGAGACCACGCGCGTGCTCACCGAAGCCGCCATCAACGGCAAGGTGGACAACCTGCGCGGCCTGAAGGAGAACGTCATCATGGGCCGGCTGGTTCCTGCCGGAACCGGCATGGAGTACTACCGCCAGGTGAAGATCGCCGGCGAGGACGTGGTGGAAGAGCCCGTCGCCGAGCCGGCGCTCGAAGTCATCCCGGGTTACGACGAGGAGACGCGGCTGCAGTATGCCGGCGGCCTTCCCGAAGACACGGGCGAAGAATCGCTCGCCGAGTAACCGGTTTACGCAAACGCGGCGGGTCATCGTTCCGGTGGCCCGCCTTTTTCTTTTGGCGGCCGGGTGTATGATGAGTCTCGCATGACGCCAGAAACTCCCCCAGCCCGCCGCCGGCCCGGCAAGAAGGCCTACCTGCTGATCGCGGGTTTCGCGTTCCTGCTGGTTCTGTTTCCCTTCCTGTTCTGGTATTACACCTGGTTCGGCCGGCGGCTGACCGACTCCCAGATCGACCAGTATTTCGCCGACCGCGCCACGCCCCGGCACGCGCAGCACGCGCTGGTGCAGATCGGCGAGCGCCTGTCGATGCACCAGGATGTTTCGCGCTGGTACCCGCAGATTCTCGCCCAGGCATCCAGCCCCAGCCTGGAGTTGCGCCAGACGGCCGCCTGGATCATGGGCCAGGAGCACCGCTATCCTCCGTTTCACGAAGCGCTGCTGCGGCTGGTGCGCGACCCGGAACCGATGGTGCGGCGAAACGCCGCGCTAGCCCTGGCCTCCTACGGCGACCCGGCCGGGCGTCCGGAACTGGTCGCGATGCTGCGGCCGTTCACCATCACCTCGCCCGCGGCTGGTACGCTCAAATACCGTTTGAAGCTGGGAGACTACGTCAACCCCGGCACCATGGTGGCGCACGTAGGCGATCGCGAG
This sequence comes from Bryobacterales bacterium, assembly GCA_963778675.1. GTDB lineage: Bacteria > Acidobacteriota > Terriglobia > Bryobacterales > Bryobacteraceae > CAWCDJ01. The sequence goes on along the minus strand of CAVZVI010000003.1, from coordinate 90,004 downwards.
GTGCGTTCCGCCGTGCCCGGAGAGGTGCGCGACCTCGATCGCCCGGACGGATCGCAAGTCCGCGCGGGAGACCCGATCGTCGACCTCGGCGCGGACAAGAACCATGTATGGGAAGCCCTCCGCGGCCTCTACCTGGTGGGCCAACCGGCCGATCTGGAAGATGTAGAACGCTACCTGCGCCCCGTACCTGGCATGCCCGACACCATCGAGCGGCAGGCCTCCTCGACCGCGGAAGCCATCCGGAGCCGCCGGCCGGGTCTGTGAGACCGGCACACCAAGAACCGCGGCTCCTGCCCGTTTTCGTGCCTTTCCTTATGGTGAAACATCGCTGAAACATGCGATATTAGTAAGGAATTGGCATTAGTCTCGCGTTGGAAGGTCATTTGAAGAAGCTCCCGGTTGTTTGCGCTATCTCAGGTTTTTTGTTCCTCGCCCACTCTTCGCAACTGGCCCTGATTGTTTTGAACGCCGCCAGTCTGGGAACCGGCCGGCTTCCCGCCGACTGGCAGATCAAGGTGAATCGCGGCAGGCCGGACTTCTCGGTCTGCACGGAGGGCGACCAGCCTTGCGTCCGGCTCAAGAGCGTGCGAGCTTCCTTCGCCCTGGAGAGGGGAGTGGATGTCGACCCGGCGCGGATGCCATACCTCTCCTGGCGGTGGAAAGTCACTCAACTTCCCGCGGGCGGAGACTTCCGGCGCACCGCCACGGACGATCAGGCGGCCCAGGTTCTCGTTTTGTTCGCCGATCGCCGGGTCATCGCTTACCTTTGGGACAGCACGGCGCCGAAGGATACCGCTCAGAGCGCCAGTTCGGTTCCGCTGGTTCACATCTTTGCCATCGTGTGCCGGTCCGGAGCCGGCGAGACGAACCGCTGGATCGACGAGAACCATAACCTGGACAGCGATTACCAGCGCGCATTCGGAAAGGCGCCTCCCCACGTGAAGGGCCTGCGCATCCAGATCAACTCGCAGCACACGGGCACAATTGCGGAGAGCTACTTCGGAGACGTTGCTTTCCGCAGTACTCTTCAATAGATGATCCTGGTCACTGGCGGGACGGGTTTCATCGGCAGCCACTTGCTCGACCGGTTGAGCACGTCGGGCGAGCCGGTTCGCTGCCTGATCCGCAAGAAACCCGGCCACCGCAAACTGCCCGCGGGCGTAGAGCCGGCGCCCGGGGACCTGGAGAGCGGCGAGGGAGTGGCGGCCGCGCTGAGCGGAGTAGACCGCGTGATCCACCTGGCGGGTGTCACCAAGGCGCTCGCTGCGGCCCACTATTACGCCGGGAACGTTCGTGCGACCGAAATCCTGGCCGGCGCGATGGCCGGAAGCTCCGCCCGGCTGGTGCACGTCAGTTCGCTGGCCGCCGCCGGGCCCAGCCCCGACGGCATTCCTCTCACCGAGGACGCTCCGCCCCGGCCGCTTACGCATTACGGCAAGTCAAAGCTGGAGGCCGAACAGGTCGTGCGAAGGCTCGCGCCAAATGCGATCATTGTTCGTCCCCCGGTAGTCTACGGGCCGCGAGACACTGACGTGTTCCAGCTTCTCAAATCGATTTCACGGGGTATCGTGCTCGAGATCGCCGGCGGAGAGCGCTGGTTCAGCGCGATCTATGTGGAGGACCTGGTCGAGGGATTGATCGTTGCCTCGCGCGCGATGCCGGCGGCCGGCCGCACCTATTACCTCGCGAACCGCGAGCCGGTGTCCTGGACCCGCTTCGGCGAAACCGCGGCGGCGATCATGCGGCGCCGTCCGCGCATCCTGCGCCTTCCCGTGGGTGTCGCGCGCGCGGCGGGGCTGCTGGCTGAGATCGGATCGCGCGTCCGGGGTAAGCCCGGCATCATCTCGCGGGAGAAGCTCCTGGAGGCACAATGCGCGTACTGGACCTGCGACCCGGCGCGCGCCGCCACCGAGCTGGGGTTCGAGGCCGGGACCTCGCTCGAAGCCGGCTTGGCGCGGACCCTCGCCTGGTACAAGGAGGCGGGTTGGCTAAGTTACTGAAGATTCCCTACGATTACGAATTCTGGGCTGTCGACAAGCTGGTTCTCGGGTATTTCGCTTTTGCCGTGGTCATCATCGCCGGCTGGTGGAGCCGTATTCCGGGCGCGGGGTGGCTGCTATCGGCCCACCTCGCGGCCACAGCCCTGCTGGTGTACGAGGTCAAGCGGCCGAACCGCACCAGTTGGGTTTTCCGGAACTGGTATGCGCTGCCCTACGTAGCTTCCTGCTATAAGGAGATGGCTCTGTTTGTTCCGGCGGTGCGCCGTACCAACGCCGATCAGTGGCTGGCACTTCTCGATTTGCGGATCTGGCACGCACATCCGACGGTCTGGCTGGAGCACATCCAGACGCCCCAACTAACCGAATTTTTGCAGATCATATATACGCTATTTGTACCAGCAGTCCTACTCATTCCGTTTCTGGTCTGGAGGCGGCGGCACTACCGGGATTTCCAATATTTAGCTTTTTTAATCGCCCTCGGGTTCCTGGTGTCTTATATCGGGTATCTCCTTGTACCGGCGCGGGGCCCCCGGTTTCTCCTGAGGAACCTGCAACACGTTCCATTGCAAGGATTATGGCTGTTTCACGCGATGCAATCGACTCTCGACCGGCTGGAATCAGCGCATTATGACTGCTTCCCGAGCGGCCATACGGAACTCACCATCCTGGCGTGGTGGGGAAGCCGGCTGGTCTCCTGGAAGTTGTTCTGGCTCTATTTTGCCTACACTCTTTGCATCATTTTTGCTACAGTTTATCTTCGATACCACTATTCGGTAGACGTGATGGCGGGGGCCGTTGCCGCGGCCATTCTGATTCTGACCGCCCCGATGTTATACCACAAACTCTCCAAAGGGGGCCTTGCAATTGGCGGGAATTGAGGTCGCAGCGGTCGACAGTCAGAAATCCCTAAATGAGTTTATCGATTTGCCTTACCGTTTGTACCGCGACGACCCGCACTGGGTTCCGCCGTTGCGCCTTGCGGTCAAGGAATTGCTTGACCGGCGCAAACACCCGTACTATGCGAATGCGGATGTGGAACTTTTCCTGGCGCGGCGGAACGGACTCACGGTGGGGCGGATTGCGGCTATCCTGGACAAGGCGCACAACCGAGTGCACGAAGAGAATGCCGGGATTTTTCGGATTCTTCGAAACCGTGAACGAGCCCGAAGTCGCGGGCGCGCTGCTGACCTCCGCGCGGCGGTGGGTGTACGAGCGCGGCGCGGCGTTTCTACGCGGCCCGGTGAGTCCGTCTACGAATTATGAGTGCGGCATGCTAATCGACGGCTTCGATTCGAGCCCGATGGTGATGATGCCGTACAATCCCCGCTATTATCCCGAGTTGATGGACCAGGCCGGCTTACACAAGGCCAAGGATCTGCTGGCCTATCTGAGCAACGCGAATACGATCGACCTGGAGAAGATCGGGCGGGTGGCGGACAAAGTGCTGGCCAATAGTGGCGTGCAAGTCCGGCCCATTAACATGAAGGATTACGCGGGGGAGGTGGCGCGCGTCTGGGAGGTTTACTGCAAAGCGTGGAGCCGCAATTGGGGGTTCATTCCAATGTCACGCGAGGAGTTTTTCGCGATGGGCAAGGAGATGAAACAGATTCTCAATCCCGAGCTGGTGCTCCTCGGAGAAGTCGGCGATCAGGTGGTGGGTTTCGCGTTGGCGTTGCCCGATGTCAATCAGGCCCTCAAGCCGGCGGGAGGCAAGCTATTTCCAACGGGACTATTCAAAATCCTGTATTATCAGCGATTGATTAAGACTGTGCGGGTTCTTGCGCTTGGGGTGGTGGAGGAGTACCGCACCTCCGGCATCGCGGCGGCCTTTTATGCAACACTTGTCCGCAACGCCCGGAGGCTGGGATTTGGCGATTGCGAAATGTCTTGGATCCTGGAAGATAACGTTCTGATGAATCGCTCCATCGAAGTCATGGGGGCAATCCGATACAAGACCTACCGAATCTACGAATGGAATTGAGGACCATGCGCGTATCGACTACCGACAGCACGGGCAGGAAGAAGGGAAGCGTCTCGAACGATATCTTCGAGAAGTGTCGCAATTTCACTCGCCCGAGTGATCTCCAGGCAGCCGGGCTGTACATGTATTTCGAAGTCTTCGGCGATCGCGAGGGCTGCGGCCCGGGCGAAGTCCGCATGGGCCGTCGCAAGGTGCTGATGTTCGGGTCGAACGATTATCTCGATCTCATTACGCACCCAAAGGTCAAGGAAGCCGCCGCACATGCCGTGAAGAAATACGGAAGCGGCTGCAGCGGCTCGCGCCTGCTCAACGGAACGCTGGACCTCCACATCAGCCTCGAAGCGGAGCTTGCGGCCTTTGTCCGCAAGGAGGCCGCCATCATTTTCGGCACCGGGTTCCAGGCCAATTACGCCACTCTCTCGGCACTCACCGAGAAGGGCGACGTGATGATCTGCGACCACAACCTCCACGCCAGCCTGGTGGAGGGCGCGCTGCGGTCGCCGGCCCGCACCATGCGGTTCCGGCATAACGACATGGAGCATCTCGAGCGGTGCCTGGAAAACTGCCCGCCCGAAGAGAAGATCCTGCTGGTTTCCGAAGGCGTTTTCAGCATGGAAGGCGACATCGCCGATCTGCAGGGCATCCTGCGCGTCGCCAAGCCGTACGGCGGGCGCGTATACGTGGATGAAGCTCACGGCATCGGCGTTCTCGGCCCCACCGGCGCGGGCGCGGCCGAGCATCTGGGCGTGCTGGACGATATCGATATCATCATGGGGACGTTCAGCAAGTCGCTGGCGTCAGTAGGCGGATTCATCGCCGGCGAGCGCGCCGTAGTCGACTATCTCAAGCACACCGCGCGTCCGTTCGTCTTTTCGGCGAGCCTTCCCGCCGCGTCGGTGGCGGCCGTCGCCGCCGCCTTGCAGATCATGCGGAAGGAGCCGGAGCGGCGGCTGCATGTGCTGCGCATCGCGCGGGCGTTGCGGGAAGAGCTGATGGCGCGCGGCTTTAACGTGCTGCCCGGCGAAACGGCGATTGTCCCGGTCGTGATCCAGGAGGAACTCGACCTCTGCCGGCTGTGCAAGACGCTGCTCGCCGAAGGCATCTACATCAATCCCGTGCTGCGCCCGGCGGCTGCGCAGAACCTGCTGCGAATCTCCTGCACGGCGGCGCATACCGAACGGCACGTGCAGCGGCTGGTCACCACCCTCGAACGGGTGGCCAACGATCTCGGCATCCCGCGCTGAAACCGCGGCCGCGCACTTTTCTGCGGCAACTTCCACCCGTGCCAGGTGTATGGCAGATGGAGGGGACGCGACAGCCCTGCGGCGTGCGGCGCAACCCGGCAAAAGAACCGCGGGCGCTGCCAGGAGCTCTCTGCGGGATAGATTCATAGAGCAATGATTGACCTACAGCCGTCGATTTCCGCTACGCTCTGAGGAAATCTAAGTCACTGAAAAGATGTGGGTTTTGCCCCGATTGCGCCATAGCCCGCGATTGCCCCAGGGCAGGACCGGCGCAAGTTGTTCACATTTCACACACGCGTGTCTGGAATGGCGCGTGCATGCATATCTATTCTATGCAGACGTACCTGGGCAATCCCCAGCCGCCCTCGGACGACAAGCGTTGGAAGATTGTCGAAACCACCGCGCGCCGCCACGGCCGTGAACCGCATGCGCTGATCGAGACCCTGCACACCGTCCAGGAGTGCTTCGGGTACCTGGATGAGACCGCGCTGCGTTTTGTGGCGAGCCTGCTTCGCGTCCCGCTGAGCCGGGTGTACGGAGCGGCCACCTTCTACCATTTCTTCACACTCAAGCCCAAGGGGAAGCACACCTGCGTCGTGTGCACCGGAACCGCATGTTACATCAAGGGCGCTCCGGCCTTGCTTCAAGCGCTCGAAAAGACCTACGGCATCAAGCCGGGCGAGACCACGCCGGATGGCGAACTCTCCGTGCTCACGGCCCGCTGCCTGGGCTCCTGCGGCCTGGCGCCGGCGGCCGTGATGGATTCCGCGGTTCTGGGCAGGATCGGCGCCACCGAGATGCTCGGCCGTATCGAGAAAGGCATCCGCCATGACCATTGAGGAACTCCGCAATATTGCTGAAACCGAGCGCCGGGCGCAGGCCAAGTTCGGGCAACACGTCTGCGTCTGCATCGCCGCCGGCTGCCTGTCTTCGGGAAGCGACCAGGTGCGGGATGCGCTGAAGAAGGAAGTGGCCGAATCCGGCATGCAGAACGAAGTCCTGGTGAAGGGCGTCGGCTGCATGGGGCTGTGCAGCGCGGGGCCGCTGGTGTCGGTCGAATCCGAAGGCAAGCTTTACGCCAACGTGACCCCCGAGCAGGCGCCGGACATCATCCGCGAGATCGATACGGGAGCGGGCGGGCTCACCGAGTGCTCCACCGATGTGCCGTTCTTTCAGCGCCAGAAGAAGATCGTGCTCGAGAACTCCGGCAAGATCGATCCGGAGCGCATCGAGGATTACATCGCCGCCGAAGGGTATCAGGCTCTGGTGTCCGTGATCTCGGAGAAGACGCCGCAGGAAGTGGTCGCCGAGATCATCCGCAGCGGGCTGCGCGGACGCGGCGGCGCGGGCTACCCCACCGGTCTCAAGTGGAGCACCGTCGCCAAGACCGGCGAGCAGGAAAAGTACGTCATCTGCAATGCCGACGAGGGCGACCCCGGGGCCTTCATGGATCGGGCGGTTCTGGAAAGCGATCCGCACCGCGTGCTGGAGGGCATGGCCATCGCCGCCTACGCGGTGGGCGCGCAGAAGGGCTTCATTTATGTGCGCGCGGAATATCCGCTGGCGGTCAAGCACCTGAAGACCGCCATCCGCCAGGCAGAGCGCCTCGGCCTGCTGGGCAACAACATCTGCGGCACCAGGTTCAGCTTCCACGTAGACATCCGTCTCGGAGCGGGTGCCTTCGTGTGCGGCGAGGAGACCGCGCTGATCGCCTCCATCGAAGGCAAGCGCGGGACCCCCCGCCCGCGTCCTCCATACCCCGCCGAAGCCGGGCTGTGGGAGTGTCCCACGCTCATCAACAACGTCGAGACCTTCGCCAACATCGCCCCGATCATGCGCAACGGCGCCGACTGGTTCTCGGCCATCGGCACCGAAAAGAGCAAGGGCACCAAGGTGTTCGCCCTGGCCGGCCGGGTCAACAACACCGGCCTGATCGAGGTGCCGATGGGCATCACGCTGCGCGAGATCGTCCACGAGATCGGCGGCGGCATTCCCGAAGGAAAGAAGTGCAAGGCGGTGCAAACCGGCGGGCCCTCGGGCGGCTGCATTCCGGAACAGCACATGGATTCGCCGGTGGATTACGAATCGCTCAAGAAGATCGGTTCGATCATGGGTTCGGGCGGCATGATCGTGATGGACGAGACCTCCTGCATGGTCGATGTCGCCAAGTACTTCATGGAGTTCTGCATGACCGAATCGTGCGGCAAGTGCGTCCCGTGCCGCGCCGGAACCCAGCAGATGCACGCGATCCTCGAAAAGATCACCGCCGGAGAGGCTACGGCGAGCGACATCGAGATGCTGGCCGAGCTTTGCGACCTGGTGATGAACACGAGCCTGTGCGGGCTCGGCCAGAGCGCGCCCAATCCGATTCTGACCACGCTGCGGTATTTCCGGAAAGAGTATGAGGATCACGTCGGCGGAGCCGGCTGCGCGGCGGGCGTCTGCAAGGCCGGCAAGGAGGTGACCGCATGACCAAAGCCGTCGTCCGGGTGAAGACCCTCACGATCGATGGCCGCGAGGTGGGCGCGCGCGAAGACCAGACCGTGCTCGATGTGGCGCGCGAAAACGGCATCTTCATTCCCACCCTCTGCGAGTTGCCGGGGCTCACGTCCGTGGGCGCCTGCCGCCTGTGCCTGGTGGAGGTGAAGGGCGTTCCGCGCCTGCTGCCCGCCTGCGTCACCCGCGTGGCCGAGGGCATGGAAGTCACGGTGAATTCCGAGCGCCTCGACCGCTACCGGCGCGGCATCCTGGAGCTGCTTTTCGCCGAACGGGTTCACGTCTGCTCGGTGTGCGTCACCAACGGGCACTGCGACCTGCAGTCGCTCGCGTTGAAGTTGGGGATGACCCACGTTCACTTCCCCTACCGCTATCCGCGCCTCCCGGTGGACGCCTCGCACGAGCGCTTCGTGGTGGATCACAACCGCTGCGTGCTTGTGCACCCGCTGCGTGCGGGTATGCGACGAGATCGAGGGAGCCCACACGTGGGGCGTCATGTCGCGCGGCGCCGATTGCCGCGTGATCACCGACCTGGCGCAGCCCTGGGGCGCTTCGGAAAGCTGCACCGGGTGCGGCAAGTGCGTCCAGGTGTGTCCCACCGGCGCGCTCTCGGAGAAAGGGAAATCGGTCGCCGAGATGTCGAAACGAAGGCAATTCCTGCCTTACCTGACGCTGATGCGGGAGGAACGCCGGTGAGCGAACACAAGATCCGCCTGGCCACGGTATGGCTCGACGGCTGCTCGGGCTGCCACATGTCGCTGCTCGATACCGACGAACGGCTGATCGAACTCGCCCGTCATGTTGAGGTCGTATGGGGACCCCTGGTCGATTCCAAGGACTTCCCCACGGATGTAGACGTCACTCTCGTCGAGGGCGCCATTTCGAGCGAGGAAGACGTGCACCGCATCAAACTGGTCCGCCCCCGCACGAAGATCCTGGTGTCGCTCGGCGATTGTGCCGTCACCGGCAACGTGCCCGCCATGCGAAACAAGTTCGGTCCGGACGCCGTTTTGCGCCGGGCGTATCTCGAAAACGTCACCTCCGACGCCCAGATTCCGCGGGAGATCATTCCAGCTCTGCTTCCGATGACGCGGCCGGTGCACGAATTCGTGCCGGTGGACGTCTTCGTTCCCGGCTGCCCGCCCTCGGCGGACCTTATTTTCCAGGTGCTGAGCCAGTTGCTGGAGGGAAATACCGCCAGCCCGGCCGCCAAATTCGGATAAAACCATGCCACGGCAAAAGATCGTCATCGATCCGGTCACCCGCATCGAAGGACACTCCAAGATTTCGATTCATCTCGACGAACAGGGCCATGTGGAGGAGGCTTACTTCCATGTCACCCAGTTCCGCGGATTCGAGAAGTTCTGCGAAGGGCGCCCGTTCTACGAGATGCCTTCGCTGATGGCGCGTATTTGCGGCATCTGCCCGGTCAGCCACCTGATCGCCTCGGCCAAGGCGTGCGACGAGATCCTGGCGGTGCGGATTCCCGAAAACGCCGTGCGCCTGCGCCGCATTCTCAACCTGGCGCAGATCGTGCAGTCGCATGCATTGAGCTTCTTCTACCTCTCCTCGGCCGACTTCCTGCTCGGCATGGATGGCGACCCGTCCCGGCGCAACATCTTCGGCGTCATGGAATCCCACCCCGCGATGGCCAGGGACGGCATCGGGCTGCGCCGGTTCGGCCAGGAGGTCATCGAGTTACTCGGCGGCAAGCGGATCCATCCCGCCTGGGTCGTACCCGGCGGCGTGAGCGGAGCCCTCGACGCCGAACGCCGCGACCGCATCGTCGCGGCCATCCCGGAAGCGCGCGCCGCCACCGAACGCGCTCTCGACTGGTTCAAGAGCGAAATGGAGCGCTTCCGGGAAGAGATCCGCACCTTCGCCAATTTCCCGACGCTGTTCATGGGCCTGGTGGCGGAAGACGGCGGCCTGGAGCACTACGACGGCAAGCTGCGCTTCCTCGATTCCGGCGGGAAAATCGTCGCGGATGTGGATGGGGCCGGCTACGCGTCGTACATCGGCGAGATCGCCCATCCCTGGACCTACCTCAAGACCAGCTTTTACAAGCCGTTGGGCTATCCCGACGGCGTCTACCGTGTCGGTCCGCTGGCGCGCCTCAACCTGATTGACGGCTGCGGCACCCCGCGCGCCGGCCAGGAATGGGCCGAGTTCCGCGAGCTCGACCGCGGCCCCGTGCTCAGCTCCTTCTACTTCCACTATGCGCGGCTCATCGAGGTCCTCTACGCGCTCGAGAAGATGGAGCAGCTCCTGACGGATCCCGAGATTCTCGATCCGGAAGTGCGGGCTCACGCCAGCGTGAACAACACCGAAGGCGTCGGCGTCGCCGAGGCGCCGCGCGGCACCCTGATCCACCACTACAAGGTGGATCGCGACGGCCTCATGACCTGGGCGAACCTGATCATCGCCACCGGCCATAACAATGCCGCCATGAACCGCGGCGTGCTGCAGGTGGCGCGGCATTTCGTGCACGGCAACCGCCTGTCGGAAGGGATGCTCAACCGCGTGGAAGCGGTGATCCGCGCCTTCGACCCGTGCCTGAGCTGCTCGACGCATGCCGACGGCCGCATGGCCCTGGAAGTGGAGCTGCGCGGGCACGACGGCGCGCTGCTGGATACACTGGGATAAAGGAGCGCTCCGCCGATGGCACGGATCCTGATCATCGGCTACGGCAACCTGCTGCGCGGCGACGATGGCTTCGGCAGGGAAGTCGCGGAACGCCTGCGGGGGACGATCCACGATCCGGCCGTCGAGATCCTGGCGCTTCCCCAGCTCACGCCCGAGCTGATGGAGCCGGTGAGCCGCGCCGGACGGGTCCTCTTCATCGACGCCCGGGACGGTGCCGGGCCCGGGGAGATCTCGCTCGAGCCGCTCGAGCCGCACGCGGAATCCCGAACGGGCTTTACGCACTTTGCAACGCCTTCCGGCCTGCTGGCGGGTGCCCGCGCCCTTTATGGCAGTTGTCCTCCGGCAGCGCTGCTCACCGCCGGGGCGGCCGGTTTCGAGCTCGGAGCGGGGCTCTCCAGCCCTGTGAGCCGGGCACTCCGGGAGGCCGTCGATCGAGTCGTCCCAAACTGGATTCGAAAAGGATAACCTTCTCCGTCCTGAACCGTCTAACCGGCGATGGCCGCAGCCTTTTCCGACCTCCGTCAGGCGATCCGGCTTCTGAGACGGGCCCCCGGATTCGCGCTGGCTGTCATCGGGGTTCTGGCACTGGGAATCGGCGCGAACTCGGCCATTTTCAGCGCGCTCGACCAGACCGTGATTCGGCCCCTTCCCTATCGTGAGCCAGGCCGGCTAGTGATGCTGTGGGAGGACTTCTCCGCCTTTGGAGTCCCGCAAAACCGTGTTTCGCCGGCGACTTTCCTCGACTGGCGGAGGCGCACGCGCATCTTCGAAGAGGTGGCCGCGTATGCCGGCCCGCGGAACATGGACCTGTCGGGCGCCGGGACGCCCGAGGAGGTGCTGGGTCTCTCCGTTTCGGCGAATCTGCTGCCGATGCTCGGGGTGGCGCCGCTGGCCGGCAGGACCTTCCTGAAGAGCGAGGAAGGACCGGAGACCAAGGCGGTGGTGCTGAGCTATCGCCTCTGGCAGCGGCGATTCGGCGGCGATGCGGCGCTGGTGGGAAAGACCGTCGTGATGAACGGCGAGCGCTACACCGTGCTCGGAATCATGCCAAGGGGGTTTACGTTCCCCGATCGCGATACGGAGCTTTGGATGCCGCTGGGGTTGTCGCCGCAGCTTCTCGCACGGCGCAACAGCCACTTCCTGAAAGTCGTCGGAAGGATCCGAAGCGGCCACACGCTCGCGGAGGCCCGGGCCGAGATGGTGGCCATCGCCGGCGAGCTCGCACGGGAATTCCCGGCCACCAACTCGAAGGTTGGGATCGCCGTGGTTCCCCTGAAAGACGAGATGCTGGGAGACACGCGGACCGCGTTCATCATCCTGCTCGCAGCCGCGGCCTGTGTGCTGCTGATCGCGTGCGCGAACGCCGGGAACCTGCTGCTCGTGCGGGCTTCGGGCCGGCGCCGGGAGTTCGCCATACGGAGTGCCCTCGGCGCCCGGCCGCTGCGACTGGTCCGGCAGGTCCTTACCGAGAACCTGGTCCTCGCCCTGGCCGCAGGGGGACTGGGTCTGCTGTTCGCCGCCTGGAGCATCCGGGCGCTCGAACCGATGGTCCCCGGCGCCTTTCCAGACCTGCGGCTCGATCTGCGCGCGCTGGCTTTCACGGGCGGCATATCCATTCTCACGGGACTGTTGTTCGGCCTGGCGCCCGCCCTGCGATTCGCTGCCGGCGGTCTTGCGGGCCGGGGCACAATCGGATCGGGGGCGCGGAGGCTTCGCGACACGCTGGTGGTCGCGGAGGTTGCGATCGCGCTGGTCCTGGTGGCCGGTGCGGCGCTGCTGATCGAGACCATGGTCCACCTACGCGCCGCCGATCCGGGTTTTCGGGCTGACGGGATTTTGACGGCCGACATCGCGGTGCCGTATCCGAAGTACGCGGACAGCGGGAAGCGCCGGCAATTCTACAGCGACCTTCTCGGGCGTGTGCGGTCGATCCCCGGCGTGAAGAGTGCCGGACTGACCTCCGATCTTCCGTATACCTCGCGCGGCAATACCATGGGCCTGGTGATCGAGGGCCGGCCCGCGCAGACCGGCCTGGAGCAGGACGCGCTGTTCCGGCTGGTGAGCGCCGGCTACCTGGAGACGATTGGCGCGCGGCTGAAGGAGGGCCGCTTCCTCAGTGAAGGCGATCACGGCGATACGCTTCCCGTTGTGGTGGTCAGCGAATCGCTGGCGCGGCAGTACTGGCCGGGCCAGAGCGCGCTCGGCCATAGGATCGACACCGGAACGGGCGATGGAAGCCGGCTCTGGATGACGATTGTGGGGGTCGTCGCCGACATTCGCGAGCGCGGCATGGACTTCGGACTGAAACCGGCAGTGTACGTGCCGTTCACACAGACGGCGATCGGCTTCTTTCAACCTTCCGAGATTGCCGTGCTGACATCGCGGGAGCCGCTCAGCCTCGCCAAAGAGCTGCAGCGGGCCGTCTGGTCGGTGGACCCCGAGCAGCCGGTGGCGCGGATCCGGCCGATGAGCGCGATCGTGGACGACGAGTTCGCAACGCGCCGGCAGGTGCTCGAGATGCTGGGGGCATTCGCGGCCCTATCGCTGCTGCTGGCCGCGCTGGGGATCTACGGTGTGCTCGCGTATGTCGTGTCGCAGAAGACGCGCGAAATCGGATTGAGAATGGCGATCGGCGCGAGCCAGTGGGACGTGGTGCGAAGCATCGGCGGCTACGCAGCCCGGCTGACGGTCATCGGCTTGTGCGCGGGCGTGCTCCTGGCCGCCGCCGGCACGCGCCTGCTCTCCACTCTGCTCTTACGGCGTGTCTCCCCTCGACCCCCGAGTTTTCGCGGTGGTCACGGCGGGACTGGGCGCGGTTGCGCTGTTAGCGTCATACATTCCCGCGCGGCGGGCGGCTTCCATCGATCCGGCGATCGCGCTGCGGCAGGAATGAATCCGTATTGCGCCTGGCGGCGCCCAGGGTGTAGACTTCCGTGAACGTATTTTTTGTAACGGGACCGGACGCATCGTCACTATCCAGGGAATACAAGGAGGTTTGCACGTGCGAGCGAGGCTCACCACGGGTATTCTGGCGTTGTTTCTTGCGGCCGTCTTACTGGGACAGGCGACCCTGAATAACGACACGATCATCAAGATGTCCAAGGCCGGGCTGGGCGAGGAGATCATCCTCGCGACCATCCAGTCGCAGCCTGGCAATTTCACGACCGGCGCCGATGCCCTGATTGCGCTGAAGACCGCGGGCGTCAGTGACAAAGTTATCGCCGCCATGGTCGAAAAGATGGGCTCGGGCGGGAAGGCCAAGCCGGCTTCGCCCGCCGCGCCGGCGACTGCCGCGGCCCCCGCCGCCTCCCTGGTTGCCGAGGTCGGAGTTTACTACAAGAAGGGCGAAGCGTGGGCGGACCTGCAACCCGAGGTTGTCAACTTCAAAACTGGCGGGGTGCTCAAAACGATCGGCACGGCCGGCATCGTAAAAGGGGACGTGAACGGTCATGTGAACGGCAGTCACAGCCCGACGCAATTGAAGTCGCCGGTGGAAATTCTGGTCTACACGCCGGAGGGAGTTTCCATCACCGAATATCAACTTCTGCGCCTGCGGGACCAGAAGGACTCTCGCGAGTTCCGTACCGTCACCGGTGGCGTGATGCACGTTTCCGGCGGCGCTACCCGCGACCTGGTCCCGTTCGAGAATAAGAAGCTCGCCCCACGGACTTACGAGGTCGTGCTGCCGAACATCGGCGCGGGCGAGTACGGCCTGCTGCCTCCGGCGTCGTCCGATGCCACTTCGAGTTCGGGGCGCATCGGGAAGATCTATTCCTTCCGGCTGATCGAATAGGCGGAGCGGAAGGCGCGGCCGGATACGCGGGATACCCTAGCACTTGTTGACTTCGTCCTGAACCCTCTTGTATTCCGCGTCGGTGTCCCGCGCCGTGGCGGCGGCAACCGTCAGACTGTGGAACACCGCCCCGATCCGGTCGGCAATGGTCTTTTGCGCCTTGGTGTAGTTTTCTTTGTTTTTCCCGAGCGGTGTCCACTTCGGGAAGAGCAGGATGTCCGCGAATTGCTGATCTTTCCGGAGTTCCGCCTCCATCTGATTCAGTACCGCGTCGTTGTCGGCCACGTGGCCCTGCTCGTGGGCGAGCCAGATCTTTTTGGCGCAATCGGACAGCGAATCGGCGATCCAAATCTCCTGGCTCAGGGTCAGCGGCAGGGTCCCCGCTTTGAACCGGAACTGCGTACCTTTCTTGTTGGTCACGGTTTCGAAGTTCAACTGCGTGGTTTCGTGATGCAGCGTGGGCTTGGTGATCGCGATCGCCCTGGCGGCAAAAGGATTTCCCTGAGCCGCCGCGGCATCCTGCACCTGTTTGACGGGAACGGGTTTCGCCGCCGGTACCGGATTGGAAGTCGTTGTAATTTTCAGCGCCATGGCACCTCCAGGAGATAGTGTCGCAAACGGCCGGAGCGTAACAGCGGCCTCGATGTATACTTGTAAACCAGCATCCCGAGGCATCTATGAGATTCCCGCGCATCCTTGCGCTCGCCCTCCTGGCCGCCGCGCCCGCCCTGCTCGCGCAACCGAAGCAGGCAGAAGACGAGGACTATGCCAAGCTCGTCAAAGAGTGGACCACGAGCCCCGAATTCATGAGCCCGCTGGTCGATCACCTGCCCAAGGCCGCCGGTATTCCCACTCCCAAGGACGTCCTCGGTTATTACGTCGGCGCACCCAAGAAACTGACCCGCGTTGCAGACCTGGGCCGCTATTACCGCGCTCTCGCGGCTGCTTCCAAGCGCGTAAAACTGCTGCCCGCCGGCACTACCGATGAAGGACGCGAGTGCCTGGTGATCGCGATCTCGGACGAAGACACGATCGCCCACCTCGATACGTACAAGGGATATCTCGCCCGCCTGGCCGATCCGCGCGGCCTCAGTGAGGCCGATGCCAAGACGATCATCGCCCAGGCCAAACCGATTTACATGTTTACCGGGGGCCTGCACAGCTCCGAGACCGGCCCGCCCGAGATGCTCATGGAACTCGCCTACCGGCTGGTTGTCGAGGAGTCGCCGCTGTTCGACTCCATCCGTAAGAACGTCATCGTGATGATGACCGCCGCCGCCGAGCCGGATGGCCGCGACCGTTATGTGGACTGGTACTACCGGTACATGACCAGCCAGGAAACCGAGCAGGACCGCATTCCCGGGCCGCCTTACTGGGGCAAGTACATCTATCACGACAACAATCGCGATATCAATTACTCCCAGGTGACCATGCGGAACTGGCTGAAGTTCTATCTCGAATGGCACCCGCCCATCCTGCACGACCTGCATGAGTCGCAGCCCCTCATGTACACCTTCAGCGGCCAGGCCCCTCAGAACCCCACGCTCGACCCGATTCTCTACGCCGAGCTCCCCTGGTTTTCGAACTTCGAGATGACGAAGATGATCGCCTACGGCATGCCCGGTGTGTGGACCCATGCTTTCGTCGATATGTGGTCGCCGGGCTATCTGGGCTTCATGTCTTCGAATCACAACGGCATGCTGCGAATGTACGAGACCTTCGGCAACGGCGGCGCCAACACCATGGTGCGCACGATCGGCCGCGGCCGCGGCGGCGCGCCGGAGGCCGCGGCGGCGGGACGCGGAGGCCGCGGGGGCGGTATGACGGCGCGGGAATGGTACCGGCCGCTTCCCCCGCCGCGCCGCCTGACGTGGTCCATGCGGAACAACACCAATTACATGGAGACGGGCGTTCTCTCGGCACTCGAGCTGACCGCGGGGTTCCCCAGGATCGTGCTCGAAAATTTCTACGAGAAAAGCCGCAACTCGATCCAATCGGGCGAAACCGGGGCTCCCTACGGCTATATTCTGCCGGCGAATCAGCCGGATATGACGCGGGTGGCATTCATCGTCAACATCCTCCGGCTGCAGGGAATCGAGGTCGGCCGCGCCTCCGCCGAGGTCAAGCTCAAGGACGGAACCTACCCGGCCGGCTCTCTCATCGTGAAGTGCAATCAGCCCTACGGCCGGTTGGCCAAGATCCTGCTCGAGAAGCAAAACTATCCCGATCCGAGCCTCACCACCTACGACGATACCGCCTGGACGATGGGGCTGATGAGCCAGGCAGAAGTGCGTGAAACCGCCGATAAGACCGTCCTCGAAGCGAAGGTTCAGCCCGTCGACGTCCTCGAGATTGCCGGCACTGTCAAGGGCAGCGGTCCGGTTACCGCGGTCATCGATAACGGCTCGAACTCGCTGGTGACCCTGCGCTACCGGCTGAAAGACGTCCAATTCGAAGCCATCGAAAAAGAGTACAAGTCGGGCGACATCGATCTGCCGGCGGGTTCGTTCCTGGTGGAATCGAGCCCGCGGGTGAGAAGCGAAATCGTAAAGCTCGGACTCGAGGCCGTGGCCCTCGGGAAGGCGCCCGACATTCCCAAACACCTGCTGAACCCCCCGCGCCTGGCTGTGTTCAGCACCTGGGGCAGCACCCAGGATGTCGGCTGGGTACGCTACGCTTTCGATCATTTCGAGGTGCCCTACGACCTGATTTACAAGGAGCGCATCCGCAGGGGCAACCTGCGCGCCGATTACGATGTCATCGTGATTCCCAGCCAGGGGCGCGGCGGCGCCAAGAGCCTGGTCTTCGATATCGAACCGCGCGCCGGCCAGACCATCGCGTACGACAAGACGCCCGAATATCCCTCGCTCGGGATGTACGGCCAGTCGGAGGATATCACCGGCGGCATGGGCCTCGAAGGCGTTGCCGCGCTCGACCACTTCGTCCATCAGGGCGGCGTGCTCATCACCCTCGGCGCCTCCAGTTTCCTGCCCGCCGATTTCGGCATCACCCGCGAGATCAACGCGGCCCGCACGTCGCCCCAGTTTTACGCCCCCGGACCGATCGTCGAAGCGCAGGTAATGCGGCCCGAACACCCGGTCTTTTACGGCTATTCGGATCGCACTCTTCCGGTGCGTTGGGCCGGCGGGCCGCTGCTGACCGTTCCTACCGAAGACCGCCGGAGCATTCTGATGCAGTTCGAAGGCACCGAAAAGTCGGTGCTCAGCGGATTGATGCGGGGCTACGCGGAAACGCGAAACCGGCCGGCGATCGTCGATTCGGCCGTGGGCCGGGGCCATGTGGTGCTGTTCGCGACCAACCCCTGCTACCGGTGGCAGAATCTCGGCGAGTTCAACATGCTGGTGAACTCCATCCTGAACTTCGACGACCTGCCGAAACCGGAGCCGGGAAGACCGCCGGCGGCCCCCGCTTCCGCAGGCCACGATTGAATCCGGCGCCGCGACAGGATAACATCCTGGACATCATGGCAGATCAACCGACTCCGATCTCCAGGCGGTCCCTGCTGCGGAACGTTGCCGCGGCCGGATCCGCCTTCACCATCGTCAAGCCCCACCTCGTTCGCGGCGCGGGCAAAGAAAAGTTGCGGGCCGGCATCGTCGGATGCGGCGGACGCGGCACGCAGGCCGTGGTGGACATGCTGACCGGCAACGAGAACGTCGAACTGGTGGCGATGGCGGATATTTTCGAAGATCACCTCGAAGATTCTTTGAAGAAGCTGCGCGACCCGAAGTTCGTCAGCCTGCACAAAGGCATCACCGTGGAGCGCGACGGGCAGCCGAAAGAGATGAGCGCGGAGGACCTGGCCGCGTCCATCACGCCGCGCATCAAGGTCGAGCCCGACCACCATTTCGTCGGTTTCGATGCGTATCAGAAGCTCATCCACTCGGAGCTCGATATCGTGATGCTGACCACGCCTCCCGGCTACCGGCCGATCCACTTCGAGGCCGCTATCGAAGCGGGCAAGCACGTCTTCGCCGAGAAGCCCATAGGCACCGACGCCACGGGAGTGCGCCGCTTCATGGCTGCCGGACGGAAGGCCACAGAGAAGAAGCTGACCGTCATGTCCGGCGCGCAGCGCCACGAAGACACGCCTTACGTCGAGACCGTGGCCAAAGTTCACGACGGCGCCATCGGCGACGTGGTCGCTCTGCATTCGAATTACCTCAGCGGGCCGGTCTTCCACGCCCAGGCGCGCGACGCCAAGTGGGGCGACATGGAATGGGAGCACCGCAACTGGTACAGCTTCCTGTGGCTCTGCGGCGATCAGATCGTGGAGCAGCACTTCCACAACATCGACTTCATGAACTGGGTGATGGGCACGCACCCGGTGAGCGTGATTGCCACCGGCGGCGCCGCCTGGCGGCCGCGGGCCGCACTCTATGGGAACATCTACGACCACATGCACTCCGATTTCACCTACGCCAACGGAGTCCATCTGAGCAGCCACTGCCGCCAGTATCCGCGCGGGCTGTACAACAACGTGAGCGACCTGATCGTCGGCGCGAAGGGCACCAGCACCGGCCGGGACCTGGGGACGAAAGGCATCAGCCCCTACGTGCAGGAGCACATTCAATTCATCGACAGCATCCTGGGCCGGGGTCCGTACGTGAACCAGTCGATTCCGATCGCCGAGAGCACGCTGACCTGCATCATGGCGCGCGAATCGGCCTACTCGGGCCTGGAGATCACCTGGGACCAGATCACGAATTCGAAGCAGGATCTGATGCCCGGCCACTTCGGCTACGAGGTGAATATGGAGCCGACGCCGCTGCCGGTGCCGGGACAATACAAGTTCGTCTAGGGAACACCCGTTTACTTCGCTTGGGTGGCCATTTCACTCAGCTCGCGCATGGTGCCTTTGTCAATTTTCAAGCGGTCTGCGGCCGCGTTCTCTTCAAGGTGCTCGACGCGGGAAGTGCCCGGGATCGGCAGAATCACGGGGGATCGTGCCAGCAGCCACGCCAGAGCTACCTGGGAAGGAGTGGCCTTCCATCGCGCCGCGGCTCGACCAATAGGACTCTCCGCGCCGGAGAGCCGTCCGGCCGCGAGCGGAAACCAGGGGATGAAGGCGATTCCTTGCGGCTCGCAGTATTCCAGTACGTCTTCGGACCCGCGGTCGGATATGCTGTAACGATTCTGGACGCTCACGATACGAACCATCTCTTGAGCGTGCTGGATCTGGCGGACGCTCACCTCCGATAATCCGATGTGTTTGATTTTGCCCTGGGCCTGCAAATCCTTCATCGCGCCGAGTTGATCTTCGGCCGGGACCTTCGGATCGATTCGATGCAACTGGTAAAGGTCGATCCGGTCCAGCCGTAATCGCCGCAAACTTCCTTCACAGGCGGATTTCAGATGTTCCGGCCGTCCGTTCTCGACCCATTGGCCGGGGCCCGGCCGGTCGAAGCCTGCCTTGGTGGCAATGAGGAGGCCCGCCGGGTACGGGTGCAGAGCCTCGGCAATGATCTCTTCACTCACGCCGGGGCCATAGGAATCCGCGGTGTCGATGAAATTGATCCCCAATTCGACGGCCCGCCGCACGACACGAAGGGCTTCCGCGCGATCCGGGGGCTCGCCCCAAACTCCTTTGCCCGTGATCCGCATTGCGCCGAAGCCGAGGCGTGCGACGGGGAGATCGCCCGCGATCCGAAATTCCCCGCCTGGCCGCGCTGGTGCTTTCCCCTGCTGCGGAATTGACGTCTCCTCTTGCATACGGTTCCTCTCCTGAGCTGGTTGCTTCCTATTCGAGAAACGCTTTGTAAGTCGTTTTCAGCCCATCGATGTCCAGATCCCTGCGCAGCGACTGCACCAGGCCCGAGTCCTCGTCGATCTCCCATCCATTGGCTTCCGCCGAGAGATCGCCTTTGAGGCTGTCACGGACGGTCCCGAAGTTCCGCTCCCACTGCCGGTCCACCCACTTCCACTTGCCATTCCCTTTGTAACTGCCGTAGACAGTGTGCCAGAAGTCGGTAGTGGCGTTGTCGCAGTAACTGACCACGTAACTGTGGCCGCTGGAGGCCTGCGCGTTGAGAGTCTCGAGGTCGCTCACCTGCATGCGTTTCCAACCGAGGCGGTCTTCGAGCAGGTGCACGAGCACGTGATCCTGAACGACGCGCTTGGGGACATGGAGGTGCTGGGCCAGGTCAGTCTCGACCGCGAGCTCATGTCCCTCCACGGTGGCGCCTTTTCCCGTGAAGCGGAGCCCCAGGACGATGAGGATCGCCGTGAAAACGCAATCGCTGGTCTTCCATGAGACCCACTGGTTATCGTCTTCGTCGAGGATGCGGGTCGTGATCTCGGTAAAGTTACCGCCGTATCGATGTTTTCTCGCCAGTTTCAGAATGGTCTTCTCGATCCACTTCCAGTCGTTTCGATCCAGGCTTGTGAGCGAGATTCGCTGGCCGGTCTTGATCACCACCGGGACTTTCGCGGACTGGTTCTTCATTCCGCCGAATTCGTACTTCTCCCCGGTGAAGACGTGAGGGTGTTCGCGAATCCACTCGACAAGACCCTTCTGATAGCTCTCGGCGTTATAGGCGTATACCAGGGGAATCTGTTTCACCAGATCCTCCAGGGCGCCATGCAGAGCCTGCTTGTTGTCGCGCCGCAGGGTGGAGCACTGAACCAGGCGCAGGCCCGTTTCGGGGAGGACGGTGGTGGAGCACCTGCGGCCGTCCGCGACGCCATCGGCCTCATCTTCCAGTGTCGAATCGTCGAGCAGCGCCGGGGCTCCGGCGTAAACGCCACGCCGCTGATTGCTTTGCTGGACAACGTGTGTGAGTTCGTGAAGGAGCAGACGCTTTCCGCCGGGCTTCCCGGGAGCGTATGTCCCGGGAGTGAAGTAAACGTCCCGGCCGCAAGCGAATGCACTGGAGTTGAGCAGTGCGGGCTGCGGTCCGACGTGAATTCGGACATCGTCGAAGCGGTGCGCGAACAGGTTCTCCATTTCGCGACACAGAGCGACAGGAAGAGGGAATGCGGGCCCGGACGGATCCAGGAGTCTCGGAGAAAGCGGGTTCAAGGTAGTCATCCTGAAGGGCTAGTATACAGCCGTTCAACCTTTCCCTCTGTAATGTTTCCGGTGGGCTTTGAGGATCACCTTCCACTTGCGCTTCTGTTCCAGCGCGGCGAGCGGGTCGGCCAGGCGTTCGTGGCGGCGGGCTTCGGCCAGGAGCTTTCGGTAGCTCTCCCAGCGGTCCGGTGCGAGGTCGCCGCGGGCGAGGGCTTCGGCCACGGCGCAGCCGAGTTCGCCGGAATGGGAGCAGTCGCGGAACCGGCATTCGGCGGCCACCGCAGCGATCTCTTCGAAGGCGCGGTCCACGCTTTCCTCGCCGGCCCAGAGCTGCAATTCGCGCATCCCGGGCGTGTCGATCAGTGCGCCGCCCCGGGGAAGCGGAACCAGTTCGCGATGCGTGGTGGTGTGGCGGCCCCGGCTGTCGGATTCGCGGACGCCGGCGGTGCGGAAGCGCTCCTCGCCCAGCAGTCGATTGACGATGGTGGACTTGCCGGCGCCCGAGGAACCGAGCAGCGCGACCGTGCGGCCGGGCGCGAGGAAGGCATCCAGGCCGTCGAGCGGAGCAGTGGCGGCGCTGCAGGCAACCACCGGGGCGCCGTTGGCTACGCCGGCCGTCTCGGTCAGGCGAGTTTCGAGGTCACTGCAGAGATCCGTCTTGTTGAGGACGATGACGGGTGCCGCGCCGCTTTCGGCGGCCAGTGCCAGGTAGCGTTCGATACGGCGAAGGTTGAAATCGGCATCGAGGCCGCACACCAGAAAAACGAGGTCGATATTGGCGGCGATGGGCTGCTGGTCTTCGCGCCGGCCCGGCGCGCGCCGTGAAAACAAGGTCTGGCGCGGCAGCACGGCTTCGACGATGGCCTGGCCGGGAGCGACGGCGCGAGCCGCCACCCAGTCGCCGGCAACCGGCAGATCGATGATTCCGGCGGCTTCGTACCAGAGCCGGCCGGAAGGTTCGGCGTCGAGCTCGCCGGATTCGCTCAGGAGGCGGTATCGATCGCGGTGAGAGACGGCCACGCGGGCGAGCACGAGTCCGCGCGCGGCGTGAGGTTGGAACGACTGACGCACCGGGGCGCCGGCCCCGAGAGATTCGAGATTCATGACTGTTCTACTGCTCCAGTTTGTGGGTGGACTTGGGAGGGCCGAACGGATAGACACACTACGCCTCGTGGCGAAGCGGCCGATCCGGCTTGGCTAGCGGACAGTCATAGGCTGCTTCGGATTATAAGGTATATTCGAGGTTCAGCGAAAGGAGCTCTTACATACATGCGCGTGAATCAGACCCGGGAACGCCTGTCCCGGGGGGAGACGGTCTTCGGGTGCGGGCTGCAAGTTTACCGCTCGGCGGAGATCCCGCGGGCCTTCGCGGTGGCCGGGTTCGACTACGTCTTTATCGATATGGAGCACGGGGCTTACGACCTGGAGACCGTCCACGACATGATCAAGGCATCGCACGATGCCGGGATCACGCCGATCGTTCGGGTCTGCGAACTGTTGTATTCGCTGGTTGCCCGGCTGCTGGATTGCGGCGCGCAGGGGATCATTCTGCCGCGCGTGGAAGACCCGAAGGTGCTGGCGGAGTCGCTGAGCTGGATGCGGTTCCCGCCGGTGGGCAAGCGCGGGTACGGAGTGAACCCGACGATGGTCGCGTACGAGGCGCGGAGCTTCGGCGAAATCATCGAGCACCAGAATCGCAACACCCTGGCCGTTGTGCAATTCGAAACCGTGGCCGCGGTGGAGCGGGCCGATGAGCTGCTCTCGATTCCGGGGCTCGACGTCATCATGGTAGGCCCGGCGGATCTTTCGATCGCGCTGGGAATTCCGGGGCAGTTCGAGAACCCGCTGCTGGTGTCGACCGTGGACAAGCTGATCGAGAAGTGCAATCAGCACGGCGTGGTTCCGGGGATTCAGACACGCAGCGTGGCCATGGCGAAGTTCTGGGCCGATCGCGGAATGCGGTTTGTGGGGGCAGGGGCGGAGCACGGGCTTCTGCTCGAGAAGGCCAAGGAAGCGGTCGGGCAGTTGCGGGCGAAGGGGCAGACGGCGTAGGCTACATTGCCGCGCGCCGTCAATATGACAGCCCTTCCCGTTTGGTGACGTGCTTCTCCAATTCTTTGCGATTGGCGAAGTAGGTCGGCTTTGCCCGGCTCTTGCTGAAGAGCTTTTCGGCCTGGTCGTCGAAGTGCCCGGAATCCGGATGGTCGCTTTCACCAAGGGGGATCACCATCCAGGATTGGGGCGGCCTGGTTAATACGACGATCTGAGTCGAGGTCTGCCCGGAGTGGCCGACCATCTCCTTGCCGGTGGGGTCGAAGGAGATGGCGCGCGGGGTAGCCATGGCGGCTTCGGAAAGCGTCCCTCCGCCGACCGGCCAGGTGCGGCCGGCGCCTTGACGCCCCACGCGGAACAGCGTGCCGAAGACGGCGTCCGGTGCGAAATCGGCGTTCAGACGCTGCTCGGCCTTCGCCAGCGCCGTGCGGATGGCATCGTCCGTGAGGCCGGCGGGCGGGTCGAGCGCGCGCGCGGCCTCTTTACCGAGCGCCAGCTTGAAGTAGTAGTAGGCCAGGGCGGCGCGGGAACCGGCGTCGGTGCGGCGGTCCCAGTTGGCGAGCAGGCGGGCGAAGGAACTCTGCGGCGCGGCTTTGAGAATGCGCTGCTGCCAGAGATCGGCGTGCCACACCTGCGGGTTGAAGGCGATGCCGATCATCTGCTCGGGCGTCACGTCGTGGGCGGCGTCGAGCAGGTCCACCATCATGGCGGCGCGCTGGTGCGGCGCGCGGCGCCCGTCGTTATACAGATAGGGGTGCGCGGACCACTTCTCGGGCACCAGCGGCGAATCCTTCATCATGGCGAACGGCGAGACGTTGCAATTCTGCATGTAGCCCTGCGGCGGATTGGTGATCTGGACCAGGTCGTCGAACGGGTGGATGCCTTGCCATTCGCAGTTGCCCGCCGCGCCGGACATGGGGCGGGATGAGTCGCATCCGGCGGGGCGCACCGGCACGCGGCCGTTGCGGACGTAATAGATGTCGCCGTCGACCGTGCCGATCATGATGTTCTGCGCCATGAACTGGAGATCGGCCAGCGCCTTCTTCGCCTCGGCCAGGTTGTGCGCGGTGGCGATGCGCCAACTGGAATCGAGCAGGCGGTATTGGTCCGCGTAGGGGATCGCCACCGCATAGGCCTTCCCGTTCTTGTGGGCGACGATGGGGCCGTGCGCGGTGGATTCGATCTGGAAGTCCCGATATTGGATTCCGCTGCCGGTCTTGACGCCGATCCGTTCCGTGCGGATTTCGAGCGGCCGCCACTCGTTGCGGAAGCGGTACTTGCCGTCTTTGACCTCTTCTTCGTAGACGTCGGATGTATCGGGGCCGCCGGTGGTCATGGCGATTGAGAGATAGCGGTTGTGTCCGAGCGAGGGGAAAGGCAGGCCGAGGATCGCCGCGCCGGAGAAGCTCAACTCGCCGCCGTAGATGCGCATCTCATAGAAGCGGAATTCGCCGTACCAGCTGAGGTGCGGGTCCACCACGGCGAACGGCACGTGGAGCGAGGTGCGGGATGGGGCGAGCAGCATCTCGTTCGAACCGTGGTAGGCCACCGGGTCGGGCTCGATGCCGGCGCGCTTCAGGTCGCCCGCGGCTTCGCCCTCCGGCCAACCCCAAATGATGTAGCGGCCGAGGGCAATGATCTGCCAGGGTTCGAGCTTGGGCGCCCAGGCGGGAACCTGCTCGGGGTGCTCCTGCATGAACTTCTTCACACCGGCCTGGAAGGCTTCACAGATAGCGCGAAGCTGGGGAGACAGGTCCTTATAGTGCTCCTGGGCGACCTGGCGGTGGCGCCAGAGACGCTGGCGGTAGTCATGCGTGACCCAGTCGGGCCCGAACGCTTCGGCCATGGTGCCTTCGGCCTTGCGATAGTTGCGCAGCATCTCTTCCAGGCGGTCTTCGGCTTGCGCGTAGCCCGAGCCGAACGCCGCGGCCGCGGGCGTAGCGGCAAAGATGTGCGGAACGCCGTACTCATCGCGGAGGATCTCGACCTTCTGCGCGCCGAAGGCCAGGCCGGCGGAGAGCACGAAGAGGAGCGCTCGTTTCATACCTCACACGGTAGCGCAAACCGGTGCGGCGCGCGTGATAAGATCGGCGCGTGGACCGCATCCCGATCGGATTGAACACGTACTGCCTTCGCGCCTTCCGCTGGCACGACTTGAAACTGCTGGAGTACGCGGCGGGCCTGAAACTCGACGCCGTTTTTCTGCAGGACTCGGTAGATCCCGGAACGAACGACCCGGCGCACTGGCGTGAAGTGAAGGACGCCGCGGCTCGCCTCGGGCTGCATCTGGAAACCGGCACGGGGGCATCGCTGCCGCGCAGGCCGGACCAGTTCGACCATTCCGTGAAGTTGCTGCGGGATGCCGTGCGCCGGGCATCGGCGATGGGCTCGCCAATCGTGCGGACGCTGGTAGCGACCGACCGGGCGCACCTGCCGCCGGGCCCGCCAGCGCAGCACATCGAAACCATGATCAAGCTGCTGCGAACGGTCCGGCCGGAGGCCGTGGACGCCGGCGTGAAGTTCGCGATCGAAAACCACAAAGATCTGCTGTGCTGGGAAACCCGGCAACTGATCGAAGGGGCAGGGAAGGAGTTCGTCGGCTCGTACCTCGACACCGGCAACCCGGTATTCGTGATGGAAGATCCGCTCGAGACCGTGGAGACGCTGGGGCCGCTGGCGGTGACGCTGCACCTGCGCGATTCGGTGGTGTATGAAACGCGCGAAGGCGTGGCCGTGCAGTGGGTGCCGCTGGGCGACGGCGTGGTGGATTTCAAGCGGATCATCGAACGGGCCCGCGAGTTGTGCCCGCCGCTTTACATCTACATTAAGCCGATTACGGGGCGGCCTCCGGCCGTTATGCCGTACCTGGACCGGACGTTCATGCAGACCTATCGCGATTCCAAGGCCTCCACGCTGGCGCGCTTCCTGGCGCTGGCCAAGGCGGGACACCCCTACGAGCGGGAAATGGTGATCGAGGACGTGGCCGGGCGGTCGAACATCGAGCCCTACGCGGAGGCTCTCAAGTACCAGCAGCGCGACCACATGGAGCGCAGCGTAGAGTACGCCAAAAAGGTGCTGGACCTCGGCGTGCGTTGGCGCGGCTAGAGTTACCCGCATTTTTGCTCCGAACTCACCTGTCTTCGGGATGGGTTCCCCCCGAGGCTCTCCGTACAATCTAAGTTGTAGAAACAAATGGAGTATTCCTATGACTAAACGTCAAGAGAAGCGCTTCCGGCGCGGTCTCGAGGCGAAGCGGGGCGAAGTTGTCCGCCAGTTGCGAGCCCAGGTGCAGGCCCTCGCCATAGACGAGGGCGGCGACCGGATGGACCGTGTGCGCAGGATGGAAGAACGGAATTCGACGACCGAAGACGTGAGCCGGTTGAACGGCTTGCTGCACGACGTCGAGGAAGCTCTCGTAAGGATGAACGAGGGTTCTTTCGGTACCTGCGCCGATTGCGGGCGAGACCTGCCAGCCAAGCGACTCGAGATTGTGCCGTGGGCCAGATTGTGCGTCTCGTGTCAGGAAGTGCGGGAAGCGTGGGGACGCGCCCGAACCGTGGGCCTGGCAAGTTAGGCGCGGAAGAATATGGCGCTACTATCTCCGAACAAACAGGTTGCTCCGGCGCCGGTCCTGGCGCCGCCGGCGGCGCGGCCGGCTCGCCGTTCCCGCAGGTGGCTGTGGTTCTCGCTGCTGGCCGTAGTGGCGTGTGCCGCGGCCATTCCGCTGGCTTACCGGCTATCGAACCGTCTCCGGCCGGCTCCTCCGCCGGCGGTGCCGACCGCCCGCGTGCGTTCGGGCACGCTCGAGCAGACGATTCGCATTACCGGCAGCACGTCGGCGGAGAACGGCGTGATGTTGCGGGCCCCCTTCATGCGCGGCCGGCGCAGCCGCGGCGGGCCGCGGGATTTTCATCTCACACTTCAGGAACTGGCGCCTTCGGGCAAGCGAGTCAAGAAGGGTGATGTAGTGGCAGTCTTTGACCACGTGGACATGCGCAACCGCCTGGACGACGTGACTGCCAGCCGGGTCGATTCGGAGGGCCGCCTGCGTAAGTTGGCGGCCGACCTGGCAGCGATGAAGGAAGCCAATGAGCAACAGATCCGCGCCGCCCGGGCGGCCATGCAGTCGGCGCGTCTGGACCTTCAGACGGCGCCTGTCCGTCCGCGGTTGGATGCGGAAGTGCTCCGGCTCAACCTGGAGGAAGCCGATGCCACGTACCGTTCCCTGGTCCGGCAGAGGCCGCTCTACGAGACGTCGATGGCCGCTCAGTACCGCAACCAGGCGCTCGACCTGCGGTCGAATGTGCTCGAGGAGTCCCAGGCGAAGAACAACCTGAGCCGCATGACCATCGAGGCGCCGATCGACGGCCTGGTGGTCGCGCAGGAAATCTCTCGCAACGACCAGTTGGCGGAGATTCGCAACGGGGACGAACTGCACCCGCGGCAGCCGTTCCTGCAGATTGTCGATCCGAGTTCCATGATCGTGGAGGCGAAGGCCAACCAGGTGGACGTGACGGACCTGCGGGTCGGAGCGACGGCGATGGTCCGCTTCGATGCCTATCCGGGGCTGGTAATTCCGGCGACGGTCTACTCCGTGTCGCCGGTCTCCAAGAGCAGTGGATGGCGGCAGAGCTATGTGTCCGAGCTTCCTGTCCTGATCCGGTTGGAAGGCACCGATCCGAGGGTGATTCCGAGTCTGACGGTAAGCGCGGACGTCGTAGTGAAGAAGCAGCCCGACGCCCGCATCATTCCGCGAACGGCCGTGTTCCACGATCCGAAGGACGGCGACCCGGTCGCTTACGTTCGAACCGCTTCCGGATGGGAGAAGCGGGATCTCGAGCTGGGTCTCGAGAACAACGTGGATGTCGCCATCATGTCCGGCCTGCGGCCGGGCGAGGCAGTTGCCGTGGGCGAAGAGCCCGTGCACGACTAAGCGGCTGCGATTCTTCGCGATTCTTCGCCATTGCCAAGCATGCTTCCGCTGGTTTAGGCTGTGAGAACGATGCAACCGAACCGGCGCGAGGTGTTTGCCGCCCTGGTGGCGGCCGCGGCGCGCAGGGCCACGGCCGCGGACGAGACCGTCGTCATTCCAGGCAAGCGGCCCATGATCCTGCACAACGACCGGCCGGAAGACCTGGAAACGCCGCTCCGTTATTTCGACTCCTGGATCACTCCAGTGGACGTCTTCTTCGTCCGCCAGCACATTCCGCGGCCCGCCAGGATCGATCCCTCGGCATACCGGCTGACCGTGAACGGCATGGTATCGAAGCCGCTCCAGTTGACGCTGGCGGACCTTCGCCGTCTGCCGCAGCACACCCTGCCGGCTGTCATCGAATGCACGGGCAACGGGCGCGGCTTTTACACCCCCAAAGTTCCGGGCATTCAGTGGGGGCGCGGCGCGATCGGCCAGGCGGAGTGGACGGGCGTGCGGGTCTCGGACGTGTTGAAGCTGGCGGGGGCCAGCGATTCCGCCGCGTTTCTCGAAACCGATGGCGCCGATACCGGCCTCGCGTCGACGCCTGATTTCGTACGCTCACTGCCGATGAAGAAGGCGATGCACCCGGCCACGCTGCTGGCCCTCCAGATGAACGGCCGGGATCTGCCCGACATTCACGGCGCTCCGCTGCGGCTGATCGTTCCGGGCTGGGACGGCACGAGCTCGGTGAAGTGGGTGATCCGCATCTCCGCGGCGGCTGCGGCGAACCGGGGCTTCTTCATGAACCCGGCGTACCGATATCCCAAGTACGCTCTTCCGCCGGGGACGCCGGCGCGGCCGGCCGAACTCGAAGTGATCGAGGCGATGCCGGTGAAATCGAGCATCACCGCGCCGGAAGATCAAACGAAACTGCCGCTCGGGCCGGTCACCATCCGCGGATTCGCGTGGGCGGGCGAACAGGCCATCGAAAGCGTGGAGATTTCGACCGATGGGGGCAGCCGCTGGCAGGCGGCGTCGCTTTCGAAACAGAAGCTGCCGTTCGCCTGGCGGCTCTTCGAGTACGCCTGGCGGCCGGGCGATCCGGGCTATTACACGATTCTCTCTCGTGCCACGGATACCGCCGGCCGCGTGCAGCCCGTCGTGGCCGAATGGAATCCGTCGGGCTACTTGTGGAACGCGATCGACCGCGTCGGCGTGACGCTGGAGAAGGTATGAAGCTGCTTCTGCTGGTAGGGCTGGCGGCGGGTTCAGCGCTCTGCGCCGACCAGGCCGTTGTGGAGCGCGGCCGCAAGGAAGAGGCGCGCAGTTGCGTGGCGTGCCATAGCCTGCGGCTGATTCATTCGCAGCGGCTGTCGAAGGCGACGTGGGACAAGGAGATCGGCAAGATGGCCGGCTGGGGCGCGAAGGTGGCGGACCGCGAAGCGCTGCTCGAGTACCTGGCGGCGGAATACGGCGATGACAGGCCGGCGCCCAGGCCCGCGATGTCGGCCGATGGTACGAAGCAATGAAGACGCCGCCCTGGCTGGTGCTGCTGGCCGCGGCGGCCTGGGCCCAGGCGCCCAAACCGCTGCCGCCTCCCGGCATCGAGATTCCGGCCGCCGACCGCGCGGAGTTGCAGGCCGGCCTCGACCGCCTGCGCGAAGCCGCCGCGGCGCTCCAGGGCAATCGGCTACTGCCCGACGTTCTGATCTACGAGAAGGCCGTCCGCTATGCGCTCGAGTACCACGAGTTCTTCAAGCCGGACGAGATCGCAAAGGCCAAGGTGCTGCTCGCGCAGGGGCAGGAGCGCGCCGCGCAACTGGCGGCCGGCCGCGCGCCCTGGACCACGGCCACCGGGCTTGTGGTACGAGGCTACATCTCGAAGATCGACCATAGCGTTCAGCCGTACGGGCTGGTGCTGCCGCCCTCCTATTCGCCGGATGCGCCTCACCGCTGGCGTCTCGACACGTGGTTCCACGGGCGCGGCGAGACCCTGAGCGAGGTCAACTTCCTGACCGACCGGCAGAGCAGGCCCGGCGAGTTCACGCCCCGCGACACCATCGTTCTGCACCTCTACGGACGGTTCTGCAACGCCAGCAAGTTCGCCGGCGAGGTGGATCTGTTCGAAGCGCTGGACGCGGTGAAGGGGCAGTATCCGATCGACGAGAATCGCATCCTGGTGCGCGGCTTCAGCATGGGCGGCGCTTCCGCCTGGCACATCGGCGCGCATTTCGCGGGCCTGTGGGCGGCGGTAGCTCCCGGCGCGGGCTTCGCCGAATCGGAGCAGTATCTCAAACTGAAACTCACCGGCGAGAGCGCGCCCCCGTGGTGGGAGCAGAAGCTGTTTCACCTTTACGACGCCACCGATTACGCCGCCAACCTTTACAACACTCCGGTTGTGGAATACCACGGTGAGATCGACCCGCAGCAGCAGGCGGGCGACGTCATGCAGCACGCCATGGCGGAGGAGGGGCTGCGGCTGATCCGCATCGAAGGCCCGCAGACGCCGCACCGGTACCATCCGGAATCCAAGATCGAAATCAGCCGCATCGTGGACGCGCTGGCGGAGCGCGGTCGCGACCCGTACCCGCGCAAGATCCGCTTCACTACCTGGACCCTGGCGTACAACCGCATGAAATGGGTGACGGTGGATTCCCTGGGCCGGCACTGGGAGCGGGCGCGCCTCAACGCCGAGATCACGGGTGATGCCGCGGTGCGCGTGGAGACGGCCAATGTCACGGCTTTCACTCTGGAGATGGGGCCGGGCGGATGCCCGCTCGATCCGGCGGCGAAACCCGTGGTTGCGATCGACGGCCAGAAGGTCACTGCGCCCGGGCCGATGTCGGACCGCTCGTGGACCGCGCATTTCCGCGCATCGGGCGGAAAGTGGGTCGCCGTGGCATCCGCCGGGGAGCCCGGGCTGCATAAGCGCCACGGGCTGCAGGGGCCGGTCGACGACGCCTTCCTCGACAGCTTTCTCTTCGTCTCGCCGGGTGGAACGCCGGTGTCGCCCGAGGTGGGCCGGTGGGTCGATTCCGAAGAGCAGCGGGCGATTCGCGTGTGGCGAAGCGAATTCCGCGGCGATGCCCCGGTCAAGCGCGACCGCGATATTACCGACGCCGACATCGCCAACAACAACTTGATCCTGTGGGGAGACCCTTCGAGCAACTCCGTGCTGGCGCGCATTGCGGATCGCCTGCCGCTGAAATGGCCGGCGTCGGGCGCCCTGATCCTGATCTATCCGAACCCCCTCAACCCGAAACGCTACGTGGTGCTCAACAGCGGCTTCACGTTTCGCGAAGCCGATTGGGTCAGCAATGCACGCCAGACGCCCAAGCTGCCCGACTACGCATTCGTCGACTTGAGCACACCGCCCGATGCCCGCTTCCCCGGCAAAATCGTGCGGGCCGGGTTCTTCAATGAAGATTGGGGAATGTAGGCCGCTCGCGGCGTGGCTGGCGCGCATCGCCGTGTGCGAGCCTTCGGTTCGTGCGTGGGTGGAAGTGAATCCGCAGGCGGCGCTCGCCGAAGGTCCGTTGAGCGGCATCCCTTTCGGCGCGAAAGACATTTTCGAGACGGCGGGAATGGCGACGGAGTACGGGTCGCCGGTTTACGCCGGCCGCAAAGGCGAGTGCGACGCCGCGGTGATCGACGCCTTGAGGCGGCGCGGCGCCATCCTGCTCGGCAAGACGCACACGACCGCGTTCGCCTCGTTCGACCCCGCGCCTACATGCAACCCGCGCCTGCAAGGCCACACGCCGGGCGGCAGTTCTTCCGGGTCCGCCGCCGCTGTCGCCGCCGGGATGGTGCCGTTCGCGCTGGGAACGCAGACGCTCGGTTCGATTCTGCGGCCGGCCTCTTACTGCGGCGTGTGCGGGTTCAAACCGACGTTCGGCCGGCTCTCCATGGAGGGCGTCCTGCCGTTTGCGCCAACGCTCGATACCGCCGGCCTCTTCACGGCAACGGCCTCTGACATGGAGTGGCTGTGGCCGCGTGCGTTCGGTGGGGTGGCGGCGCCGCCTCCGGGACATCTCGCGCGCTTTCGCGTGCCGGGCGAGGAGTTGGTGGCACAGGTTCCGGCAGACACGCTCGACCCGCCGCCGGGTTGGGAAGGGCTGACAGCCGCGGCGTTCCTTATCAACGAGTACGAAGGGGCCCGCACGCATGAGGCCCGGTATCGCGAGTTCGGCTCGCGCATCGGCGCGAAACTCGCGGACCTGGTGGAGCGCGGCCTCCGGATTTCCGGCCCGCGATATGAAGAAGCCCTTGCCCACGTGCGGAGGATGCGGGCGGCAATGGCGCGGATCTTCGAGGAGTATACCGCCATCCTCACTCCGGCGGCGCCCGGTCCGCCGCCGCCCGGCCTTGCGACTACGGGCGACCCGGTGTGCAATGCCCCATGGACGGCGCTCGGCGTGCCCGCCATCTCGATCCCACTTCCCGGTGAAGGTCCGCCACTCGGCCTGCAGGCCGCCGGGGCATGGGGACGGGACGACGCCCTGGTGACGCTCGCCGCGGAACTCGAACGCAGTATGATATGAGGCACATGGAACCTGCCTCAGTTCTATCTACCGAAGCCGTCTCCGCCAAGACTTCCGGCCCGCTGGCATCCGCCAAACGGCTGGTTTCGCTCGATGCCTTCCGCGGCGCAACCATGGCCCTGATGGTCGTCGTCAACTCCCCGGGGGACGGCGCGCACGCCTATGGCCCGCTCAACCACTCGGCGTGGAACGGCTGGACCGCCACAGACGTGGTATTCCCTTCATTCCTGTGGATTGTCGGCGTGGCGATGACGCTATCGCTCGGCAAGCGCGTGGCCGCCGGAGTTCCGAAATCGCAGCTCTACCTGCAGGTTCTGCGGCGGGCGCTGGTTCTCTACGTGCTGGGCCTCGTGATCTATGGCTTCCCGCGGTACGATCTTTCCACGCTGCGGCTGATGGGCGTCCTGCAGCGCATCGCGATCTGTTACGCCATCGCCGCCGCCATTTATCTCACGACGTCGCTGCGCGGTCAAATCATCTGGATTGCGTCGCTGCTCACGTCGTACTGGCTGATCATGATGCTGATTCCGGTGCCGGGTTACGGCGCCGGGCACCTGGATGTGGAACGCAACCTGGCGCATTATGTCGATTGGGTCGTGCTGGGCGCGCACAATTATGCCAACACCAAGACGTGGGATCCGGAAGGCATCATCAGCACCTTGCCGGCCATCGCGACGGCTCTCTTCGGCATTTTGGCCGGCCACATCCTGCGGGCCCGCAAGGAACTGGCGGAGCGCACCACGTGGCTGTTCGTGGCGGGCAATCTCCTGATCGCGCTCGGCCTGATCTGCAACCACTGGCTGCCGATCAACAAGAAGCTCTGGACCAGCTCGTTTTCGATCTTTATGGCCGGCCTGGATTTCGTGATGTTCGCGATCTGCCTCTGGCTGATCGACGGCCGCGGCTACCAGCGTTTCGTGAAGCCCGCCGTGATCATGGGGATGAACGCCATCGTGGTCTACATGGCCTCGGAGATGGGCGAAGGGGTGCTTTCCGCCCTGCACTGCCGGACCTGGATTTATCAGACCTTCTTCGCCCCGCTGGCTTCGCCCTATAATGCCTCGCTCATCTATGCGGTCACCTACATGCTGCTCATGTATCTGATCGCCTACGTGATGTACCGGCGGAAATGGTTCGTGCGCGTGTAAAACACGGTACGCGGTCCACGGATCGGTGCACACAGGCAGGCCGCGTACCCGGTGCCGCGCTAAAATCTACCTATGCGTGTGCGCCATGGTTCCGCCGTTAGAATTCTAAACACGTTTTTTCTGCTCGCGGCTTTGACGTTGGCGGCCGCGGCCCAGGATCGCGACCGAAGCAAGATCCCAGATCGGTACAAGTGGAACCTGGCCGACATCTATCCGGACCAGGCCGCGTGGAGCGCGGCAAAGGAACGAGTCGTTGCGGAGATACCGAAGATTCGCGCCTTTCAGGGCAAGCTCGCGAGTTCTCCGGCCGTGCTGGCGGACGCGCTGGACCTGATGTTCCGGATCGACAAAGAACTGTCCCGCGTCTACGTTTACGCGAGCATGCTGGCGGACCAGGACACGCGGGCATCCGAGCCGCAGGGCATGGTGCAGGAAATGCAACAGCACTCTGCGTCGTTCGATGCGGCAAGGTCGTACCTGGAGCCCGAAATCCTCAAGGCCGGCGCCGCCGCGATGGACAGGTTCATCGCGAGTGAGCCCCGGTTGAAGGTATACACCTTCTACCTCGAGGACATCGCCCGCCGCGCCCCGCACACGCTTACCGACAATGAAGAGAAGATCCTCGCGAACGCGACGCCGCTGGCTGCGTCGCCCGGGAACATCTTCGGCATTCTTTCCAACGCGGACTTCCCGTATCCCAGCATCACCTTGAGCGACGGCAAAACGGTGAAACTCGACCAGGCCGGCTACACCGACCTCCGCGCGTTGCCGAACCGCGCCGACCGCGAGAAAGTCATGTCGGCGTACTTCAAGGCCGTGGGGAACTTCAGCCGTACCTACGGAACGATAATGAATGCCAACGTGCAGAAGGCGCTGTTTTTCTCCAAGGCACGCAAATATCCCACTACACTCGAATCGGCACTGGATTCCCCGAATATCCCCGTGTCCGTCTATACGCGCCTGGTGGATGGAGTCAACAGGAACCTTCCGGCATTCCATCGCTATTTGAAGCTGCGCAAGCGGATGATGGGTGTCGATCAGTTGCATTACTACGATCTCTACGCGCCGCTGGTGGGCTCGGTCAACCTGACTTACACCCCGGAGCAGGCGCAAAAGCTGGTTCTGGCGGCGGTAGCGCGGCTGGGGCCCGATTACGTTTCGGTTGTGCAGCGCGCGTTCAACGAGCGCTGGATCGATCTGCTGCCGGCCGAAGGGAAGACCTCGGGTGCGTATTCGAACGGCGGCGCCTATGACGTGCACCCATTCATGCTCATCAACTACCTCGGGAAGTACAACGACGTCAGTACGGTGGCACATGAACTGGGGCACACCTTGCAGAGCTACTACTCGAACAAGACTCAGCCGTACCCGCTTTCGAATTACCCGACCTTCGTGGCGGAGGTGGCGTCCACCTTCAACGAGGCGTTGCTCATCGACTACATGCTCGGGCAGATTAAAGATGACGCCACGCGGCTCTCGCTGCTTGGGAACTACCTGGAGAACATCAAGGGCACGGTGTTCCGCCAAACACAATTCGCCGAATTTGAGCTCCGGATGCACGAGCGCGCGCAGATGGGGCTGCCGCTGACGGGTGATGCTTTGGCGAAGCTGTACCTCGACATCACCAAGAAGTATTACGGCCACGACCAGGGCATTTGCATCGTGGACGACTACGTGGCCAACGAATGGAGTCTCGTCCCGCACTTCTATATGAACTTCTACGTGTTCCAGTACGCGACGTCGTTCACGGCCTCATCCGCACTCTCGGAGAAGGTGCTGGCGGGGGACGAGGCGGCCAGGAAACGTTACCTTGCCTTCCTCGCCGCCGGCGGATCGAAGTACCCGATCGACCTGTTGAAGGACGCCGGGGTGGACATGACTACCGATGAACCCTTGGATTCCACCGTCAAGAAGATGAACCGGGTGATGGACGAGATGGAAGAACTGCTCGCGAGGCTGCCGGCCGCGCCTCCGAGACAATAACGCGGCTCTGCGGTTGCCGGCCTTGGATTCTATCGCACGACCGTGCTGCCCGGCGCCAACTCGGGCGTAATGGCGATCTTAGCCCCGGCCACGGCCGGCAGAGGGACGAGCCACCGCGAGCCTGCGCCCTAACGGCGAAGACCGAGCCCGCGGGGACCTCCAGGGTCAGGCCGTGAAGGGCTTCCGTGCGCCCGTAGCGTTTGCTGAGATCGCGGGTGCGGATCATGACAGGTTCTCCGGAGTCAGCCGGCGCCAGTGCGCGGCGGCCGCCGACTGCAGTTCGTCGAGCGTCAGCCCGAGTTTGAGCGACTCTACAACCAGTTGTTCCAGATCGCGTCCGAGCAACCTGTCAAGCGTTTGTGCGGCGCCGCGTCCGCTGGCATAGAATGGCGGAATGCCGAAAACAGTCGCCATCCTGGGTGGAGGGGTCGCCGGCCTCAGCGCGGCGCACGAGCTGGCGGAGCGCGGGTTCCACGTCCGCGTTTACGAACGCAAGCCGGTGCTGGGCGGGAAGGCCCGCAGCATCCCGGTACCGAACTCCGGAACCGGCGGCCGCGCCGACCTTCCCGGCGAGCACGGGTTTCGCTTCTTTCCGGGCTTCTACAAACACGTCACCGATACCATGCGCCGCATTCCCTATGGGGCGCACGGCAACACGTTCGACAACCTGGCCGTGGCGACGCGGATGATGCTGGCGCGCGCGGGAAGAACGGAGATTACCTGGGTGGCGCGCTCTCCCGCAACGATCGAAGATTTCCGCGTCTTCCTGGTGGAGCTGTTGACGCCGCTCGGAGTGCCGCCGGACGAAGTCGCCTTCTTCGTCAGCCGCCTGCTGATCCTGGCTACGAGCTGCGAGGCGCGCCGCCTGATGGAGTACGAGAACATCCGCTGGTGGGATTTCATCGAAGCGCCGCGAATGTCTCACGACTACCAGGCGTACCTGGGGCAGGGAATGACGCGGTCGCTGGTTGCCATGCGCGCCGAAGAGAGCAGCACCCGGACGGTGGGCTACATCCTTCTGCAGATGTTCTACGGGCTGATCTGTCCCGACCGCGTCTTCGACCGGCTGCTATGCGGCCCGACCAACGACGTGTGGATCGCACCGTGGACGCAATACCTCGAGAAACTCGGCGTGGAGTTCCACCGCGGCGCGCGCGTGACGGCAATCGAATGCGCGGGGTCGCGCGTGACCGGTGCCGCCATCGTCACGGAACAGGGCGCGGAAACGGTGACGGCCGATTACTACATTGCCGCGATGCCGGTGGAGGCCATGGCCGCGTTAGTGACCGCCGAACTGACGGCTGCCGCGCCTTCTCTGGGACGCCTGGCAAAGCTCAGCACGCGCTGGATGAACGGAATCCAGTTTTACCTGGCGCAGGACATTCCGCTGGTCCACGGACACGCCATGTATCTCGATTCGCCCTGGGCGCTGACGTCGATTTCGCAGCGCCAGTTCTGGACCGGCGTGGATTTCGGGAGCTTCGGAGACGGAACCGTTCACGGGATTCTCTCCGTGGACATCTCGGATTGGGATGCTCCCGGCACACTCAGCGGCAAGCCCGCGCGGGCATCGAGCGCTGAGGAGATCAAGGACGAGGTGTGGGCGCAGCTCAAGCAACACCTCAACGACGGCGGCGAAACGGTAATCGACGACCATAACCTGCTGGCATGGTTTCTCGATCCCGATATCGAGTTTCCCAACCCCGGAAACGCCGCGAATGCCGAGCCGCTCATGATCAATACCGCGGGCTCTCTCCAGGACCGTCCGGAAGCCCAGGTCGAGTTGGAGAACCTGTTCCTGGCCTCGGACTATGTCCGCACCTACACGGACATCGCGTGCATGGAGGCCGCCAACGAAGCGGCGCGGCGGGCCGTCAACTGCCTGCTGGCGGCGTCCGGGTCCGCCGCGGCCCCGGCGAGTTTGTGGCCGTTCCAGGAGCCGGAATTCTTCAAGCCATTCCAGGAGATCGACCGGATCCGCTTTGCGCTGGGACAGCCGCATCACCTGGCCGTCGCGCTGCAGGCCGCCGGCGGTCACTCATAACGCAAGGCCGTCATCGGATCGACGCGGGTGGCCCGGCGCGCCGGCACATAGGTGGCCACTAGCGCGACCAGCCCGAGCAGGGTTGCTACGCCCACGTAGGTGAGCGGGTCGGCCGGGCGCACTCCGTAGAGCATCCCCGCCATCAAACGTGAGAGCAGGAGCGCGCCGGCGACTCCCGCGGCGGCGCCCGCCAGCGCCAGGGTCATTCCCTGCCGCACGACCATCCGCAGTACGTCGGCCTGGCTCGCGCCGAGCGAGAGGCGGATGCCGATCTCTTGCGTCCGGCGCGTCACCGAGTAGCTCATCACGCCATAGATCCCCACCGCGGCCAGCACCAGCGCGATCCCGGCGAAGATGCCGAGCAGCAGCATTTCGAATCGCGGCTCGGCGGTGGCATCCGCGACCACGCCATCCATCGTGAGCACTTCGGAGACCGGCAGGTTGCGGTCGAACGACCACACGGTCTGCTTCACCGCGGGGGCAAGCGCCGCCGGGTCGCCCGCTGTACGCACCACCAGGGTGAGATAGGCGAAGTGCGCGGCGGGGTCGGTCAGAAACGCATGGTTCTGCAGCGCCGCCAGGTACACTTCGGGGTAGATCGGGCTGGTCCAGTCGCCCTGCTTCGCGTTCTTGACGATGCCGGTCACGGTCAGCCAGGTGTGGTCGTCGAACGTAATCCGTTTCCCGATCGCATCCTCGCCGGGCCAATACCGGGCAGCCGCCCGCTCGTTGATGAGTACCACGCCGGGAGCCGAGGTGTCGTCCCTCGCGGAAATGTCACGGCCCCGGATCAGGGGCAGCCGCATCGTTTCCAGGTATCCGGGCATGATGATGCGGTAGATGGCCCCCGGAGATTCGCCCGGCCGCGGCTTGGGACGTCCTTCGATCGTGAAGGGCCAGCCCCACAGGTCTCCGGCCAGCGGCAGATGGTTGATGCCGCCCGCGGCTTCGACCCCGGGCAGCGCGCGTACGCGGTCGAGCACCTGGCGGTAGAAGATCTCCCGCCGGCCCGGATCGGCTTCTTTCGACCCGGCGACTGAGACCACCATCGAGAGCACATGATGCGGGTTGAATCCGGGGTCGGCCGAGCGCAGCGCCACGAAACTGCGGATCATCAGGCCGGCGCCGGTCAGCAGCATCAGCGCCAGCGCAAACTCGGATGCCACCAGGGCGCTTCGTAAACGGCTGCGGCTGCCGTCGCTGGTGCCGCGGCTGCCTTCTTTGAGCGCCGCGGCCAGGTTGACCGAGGAGCTGCGCAGCGCGGGCGCGAGGCCGAAGGCGAGCCCGGTGGCGAGGGTGACCGCCAGCAGAAAGAGCGCCGCCCGCGCGTCGATCCCCACCGATTCCACGCGTGGAAGATTCGCCGGGCTGAGCGCCGTCAGGGCACGCGTGCCCCATACCGAGATCAGCAGTCCGAGGGCTCCGCCGGCGGCCGCCAGCAGCAGGTTTTCGGTGAGGAATTGCCGCACCATGCGGGCGCGCCCGGCCCCCAGGGCGCTGCGCACGGCAATCTCTTTGTGGCGTGCGGAGGCGCGCGCCAGCAGCATGTGAGCTACGTTGGCGCACGCAATCAGCAGCACGAAACCGACCGCGCCCAGCAGCACCAGCAGAGGCGTTTGGACTTTGCCTACCACGTTCTCTTTCAGAGGCGTCACGGCGACGTCGCGGTTGGTGCCGGGATACTGGCGTTCCAGCCGCGCGGTGATGCCTGCCACTTCCGCGCGCGCCTGCGCCAGTGTAACGCCGGGTTTCAGCCGCGCGAAGATCCGCAGGCTGTTGCCGCCCCGATTGTGAATACGGCTTCCGAATGCATTCGGCACCCACAACTCCGCGTGGGTGGCCCAGAACGGCGCAAAGTGGAATGTGGCGGGCATCACGCCGATTACGGTGTAGGCCTTGCCATTGAGAGTAATGGGTTTCCCCAAAACGCTACGGTCGCCGCTGAACCGGCGCTGCCACAAGCCGTAGCTCAGGATGACTTCGTACTCCGATCCGGCCTGGTCCTCCCCCGGGGCGAAGAGGCGGCCGAGCATCGGCTCGACGCCCAGCATGGGCATCAGGTTTTGGGTCACCTTGAGTCCCCGGAGGTGTTCCGGCGAATCCGTGCCGGTCAGGTTGGGAGACCAGTAATCCGCCGCGCCCATGGCTTCGAATGACCGGCTTTGGTCGCGCCAATCGATGTAGTTGGCGACGGAAACCGGGTCTGAGCCGTCGTGCAGGATGGTGACCAGGCGGCCGGGGTCGCGGTAGCCCAGAGGCCTGAGGAGCACGGCATTTACGACGCTGAACACGGCGGTGTTCGCGCCGATTCCGAGCGCCAGCGCAATCACGGCCACGGCCGTAAATCCGGGCGTGCGGCGCATCGCGCGCACACCATACCGCAGGTCTTGCAACAGCATCGACTCTCCCTTCTCAGGGTTGGACTTGGAGACTGCGTAGAGGTTAGCAAGCTCTGGGGCTATTGCAACGCCGCGTGCGCCTTCTGCTCTTCTCCCCATTGCAGCGGATCGGGGCCGGAAAGCTTGAGGAACAGGCGGTAGTTGGCCTGGGCCTCCGCGCCGTTGCCCGCCTTGGCGGCGGCCTCCGCGCGCAGATAGTAGAGCCGGGGGAAATAGAGCGATATCAGCGGGCTCGGGCCAGCCGGCGGAGGGATCGGATTCCATCGCAGCAGGGGAGCGGCGTCGCCCTGGTTTCCCGTTTCGATCAACGCCCAGGCCAGGGTGACCGGCACGGAAGGATCTGAGGCCGCCGCGGGGGAGTCGTAGAGCTGCTTCAAGATGGGGGATGCGGCGCCGAAATCTTTGGCGAGCAGGAGCGCCGTGGTAACGGCGGTGTCCCGTATGGCCGCGGCAGCCGGGTTCGGCAGAAGTTCCGTGCCCCGGCGTGTCCATTCCGCGGGCGAAGCGGCAGGCTCGAGCAAGAACCGCGGGAGTGCCGTGGCGCCTGGAGGTTGTACGCTCTGAACGGCGCGCACCGCCGCGGCGCGATCGCCCAGCATGAGGTTCCACAGGGCAACCTGGTTAGCGGCCGGGATCTTCAAGGCCGGCGCGCCGTTCTGCGCCAAATCTGCCATCTCCCGCAACGCCTGCCTGCGCCGCCCGCTGAGCCATGACCATTCCGGCTCGAACAGCGCGGCCTGCGGGTCGTGCGCATTTGCCCGCGCACCGGCGTACTGTTTCGCCAGCGCATCGGCGCCGGGAACGTCGCCGGTCATGAGACGGGCCATGGCCGCTTTGAAGAGGTCGCCGTGGTTCAGAAGCGCCGGACTCTTCTTTTCGGCCTCCAGGTAGAATCCCTCGGCCTCGCCCAGGTGTCCGGCCAGCAGGTTGATATCGCCCAGCGAGTCGATCGGATTGGCCTCGGCCGGGCGAAGCGACTGGTAACGGCGCAGCGCGTTCGTCGCGGCGCTGGAATCACCGGCATAGGCGGAGGCGTAGCCCAGTTGGTTCCAGGCATTGACGTCGTTCCCATCGAGGACCACCGCCTTGCGGTAGGCGTCGGCGGCCTTCGGGTAGTCGTGCGCAGCCATCAGGCTGTCGCCGAGCGAGTGCCACGCGGTCCCGTCGCGCGGGGTGATCGCGGTCAACTCGCCCAAGGCCTTCAGCCGCGCCCCGGCGTCGCCGCGAACGTTCGCCAGCTCCACGGCGATGCGTGCCCGGTCGGCCGGCCGCATGGCGCTGCCGCGGGCCATGCCCGCTTCAAGGGTTGCCTCCGCAGCGCCGCGATCCTGCCGCTGGGCCTGGTATTGCGCGAGCAGTTCGTACGGGGGGCCGAAATTCGGGTCAGAGGCGATGGCTTGCTGGAGTTCCGGGATCGCCGCCGCACCGTCGGATTCCATGGCCGTGGCATAAGCCCGAATCGCCTCCGTGTTGTGCGTGGCGTATGGTTGGACCGGTTCGGCAATTTGCGACGCGAGGTTGGTGGCTGCCGTGTATACGTCGGGAGCGGAGGCGGAGACTACACGGACCATCTGTCCGGAGTTGAGATCTTCGATGGTGAGGCGGGCGGTCACACGGCCGGGCCGCGCGATGTAGTCGCCGTAAGCGACGCGGGTGGCTCCTGCCGCCAGGGCCAGCGGCCGCTCGGCGGAGATACCGGGTGCCGAGGCAGGCCTGACTCCCAGCGCCGTTCCGTATGAGTGAAGGCGGGAGGAATTGACCACGTGAAAATCGCGCGCGTTGGAGACCTCGGCCGCAATGATCTCGGCGAAGGCCCTGCCCATCCAGTCGGCGGATGGATCGGGGCCCACGTTCTCGAAGCGAAGGACAGCGATCCGCTCGGTGCCGGTCGCCGCCGGCCTGGAAGAGCACGCGATGGCAAAAACACAGAGGACCGCCAGGGCGGCGGGCCTAAAGAACACGCGGCTCCTTGGTTAATAGCTCTTTAAATTCCGGAAGGTCCTTGAGGCCGGCAAACTCAGGCGCGTCTTCGAGCTTCTTCTTTTCCTTGAAGCCTTCCTCCAGCGCCTTGCGCAGGTATTGAATTGCCAGTTCGTTCCGGCCGTCTTTGGCGTACAGCTTGGCGACGTAGAAATGATACTTGGCGCGCTCGGCGATGCTGCGCTCTTCCAGCATGACGCCGTAATTGCTGTGGCGCTCGAACACCATGGGGTCGAGCTGCAGGGCGGCCTGGTAGGCCTTGCTCGCGTCATCGTATTTCTTGCGGGCGAAGTAGGCGGTGCCGAGATTCATATAAATGGAAGCCGATTTCGGCTGGCCCTCGGACAGCTTGAGAGCTTTCTTGTACCAACTGACGGCGCGGCGGTAACTCTTTTTGGCGTAGTATACCGTGCCCAGGTTGTTGATGGCTTCCACGTAGTCTTTCTTCAGTTTGATCGCGTGCTCGTAGCTCTTCTTCGCCTTGTCCAACTGCATCATCTGGTGGTAGGCGATCCCGGTCTTGTTCCAAAGCACGGGATCGTTGGAAGGGCCTTGGCGAAACGCATCGATAGCCT
Source organism: Bryobacterales bacterium (assembly GCA_963778675.1). Classification (GTDB taxonomy): domain Bacteria; phylum Acidobacteriota; class Terriglobia; order Bryobacterales; family Bryobacteraceae; genus CAWCDJ01. The sequence goes on along the minus strand of CAVZVI010000003.1, from coordinate 47,174 downwards.
CGCGGTACATCTTGCGGGCCATGTAGATGTCGCCGCGCATTTCTGGTGTGAGTTCCGGATTGTTCTGCCGGCTGGCGGCCGGCACAGCCGGCACCACCCGGTCCAGCGGGGAACTGGATTGAGCCGGCGCCGCGAGCGAACAGAGGAAAATCCCGAGTCCGGACGCGACGAGCCTAGGAAGCATGCACGTCACCTCCTTTGTCTTATTTAAACACACCGATTAGACGCCGGAAGAATCCCTTTTTCTCCGTCTTCTTTGGTTGCGGGGCGGGAGCAGGTTGAGGAGGACCGGCGGCAGCCCGTTCCGGGCTGTTCTGGCGTGCGGCGCGGCGAGACACGTCGCCCGGCTGCACCTGTCCATCGGTGCCGGAACCCGTGATATGCGGAGCCATGTCTCCCCCGGCGGGGGTCTGCGCCGGTTCGGAGACCTGCCAGCCGGAAACGCTCGTCACCGGACGGCTGCCGCCGTGCAGCGGGCAGGAAGTTACGGGCTGGGTGCCGGCGATATAGACCTCCTGCCGGGTGTTGGGGCACGAGGGCGTGGCGAGCATGCCGGATTGCGGGTCGATCGTAACCGAAACGATGCCGTCGGGCGCCTGGAATGGCTTCGTATCGCGATATTCGCGGTAGGTCGCCGCCTTCTTCATGAACTCGGCCCAGATCGGGGCGGCCGAGTGCGCACCTTCGAGATTGAGCTCGCGGTTATCGTCGAATCCTACCCACACCACGCAGAGCAGCTCGGAGGTGTAGCCCGCGAACCAGCCGTCGTGCGACGTGCCGGTCTTCCCTGCAGCCGGCATGTCGAGGTTATAGTGGGCGCGTACTCCGGCCGCAGTGCCGGTCCGCAGCACCTCTTCCATCAGGTCGGTCATCAGGTAGGCCACCCGGGGGTCCAGCACCTGCTTGTCTTCCACCTTATTCTTGAAAAGGGTCCGCCCTTCCTGCGACCGCACCAGGCGGAGAAAATCGGGCTTCACGTAGTCCCCATGGTTGGCGAATATGGTGTAAGCCCCAACGGCTTCGAGGGGAGAGATCTCGTAGGCGCCCAAGGCAACCGCGGGCGTCGCCTGGATCTTGTAGTTCATTCCCGCCCGGTTGGCCATCTCCACCACGTTGTCGTACCCGACCATCTCGGCGACCTTCACCGTAGCCACGTTCAGCGAGTGCGCCAGGGCATCCCGCAGCGTCACTTCGCCATAAAACTTGTGCTCGAAGTTGCTCGGCTCGTAAGGCTTACCGTCGAACCAGAAGGTCGTGGGCTGATCCACCACGGTGGTGCTGGGGGTAAGGATTCGCGAGCTGCCCTCGACGGCGGTATCCATGGCCGTGGCGTAGACGAACGGCTTGAAGATCGAACCCGGCTGGCGCTTGGCGAGCACGTGGTTGAGCTGGCTGACACCGTAATTGCGCCCGCCAACCAGGGCCTTGACCTCCCCGGTATGCGGGTCGATGGCGATCAGCGCGACCTGGGCCTCGGGCGGCTTCTGCCCGCGGAAGCGCCGCTGCTTCTTAATCTGGGCGTCCACCAGTTCCATGCCGCTGCGAACCGCATCGGTGGCAACCCGCTGCAGGTTCATATCGAGAGTGGTATAGACCCGGAAGGCGTTGGACCGGAAGTCCGTGTCCTGGAACTTGTTCTGCACCGCGTCGGTCACCAGGTCCACAAAGTAGGGCGCCTCCACCGATTGAGCCGCGCCCTTGGCCACGGTGAGCGGTGCGGCGATCGCCAGTTGGTAATCGTGATCTTTGATGAAGCCGTTCTCCTTCATCAACTTAAGCACGATGTTGCGGCGTTCGGTCATGCGGTCGGGGTGGCGGAAGGGGTCGAAATAGCCGGGGCGCTGGATCAATCCGGCCAGTTCGGCGGCCTCGGGGAGGGAGATCTGGCTCAGGTCCTTTCCGAGGTACACCTCGGCAGCCTGCCCGAACCCGCGGATATTGTAGGTACCTCGCCAGCCGAGGTCGATCTGATTGGCGTAATCCTCGAAGATCTCTTCCTTGGAGAGCCTTTGCTCCAACTGCAAGGTGATGATCATCTCCGCCAGCTTGCGGGTCCAACGCTTCTGCTGGTCGAGCCAGAACATGCGGGCCAACTGCTGGCTCAGGGTGGACGCTCCCTGGTCCTTGCGCCCTTCCCGGACATCGATATAGGCCGCTTTGAGGATCCGGATCGGGTCGAAACCGGCGTGTTGGAAGAAGCGCTTGTCCTCGGCGGATGTCACCGCCTGCACCAAGACCGTGGGAATGTCCCGGAACGCAACCATTCGCCGCTTCTCACGGACTCCCGAGACATTCGTAATCAGTTGGGGCTCGAGCTGGTATTGGCTGCGCTGCGTGTTATCGCGTAGCGAGACAATCTGCGAGATCTTGCCGTTGGCGAACTTGATGAGACCGGCCTCCTGGTCGAAATACGAATCGACCTGGGGGAAAATCTCAATGGTATCCGGCCGCATCCGGTAGTAGCCAATAGGGTTACTCTGCGATTCGTTATACCCGCCACGGCGCAGGTCGGCGGCGATCTCGGCCGGGGTCACAGGGTCGCCCACGGCCACCGTTTCCGGTGCGGCATAGATCTTCGCGGTATTGGCGAACGGGCCGGAGCGCAGCTTCTCGTCGATCAGTTGCGAATACTTATGGTAGAAGTACGTGAACGTGCCCAGGCCGCCGATCACGAAAAGGGCGAACCCGACGATCAGAATCCGTCCCACAGGTCCGAGGGCGAACCTCGCAAGACCCGAGTGACTCGGAATCCGAACCCTCATCTCACGCTTCGCGGCCGTCTTGGCAGTCTTGGGCACTAATTTTGATTCTCGCATGAAGCCGCGTCGCGGGCATTCGCCGGGCTAGCGGCTGCCGGCGCCGGGATAGAAATGCAGATCGACGGTGTAGCCTGGAAAAGCCACGCGTACGAAATACCGGACGTCCAGATGTTGCAGGCTTCCATCGGCTGATCGCTTGATGTGCACGTTGTCTGCCAGAACCGGAAGTTCGAGCTGATGAGCCTTATCCAGAACCAGGGTTCGGAGTACGTCGTCGGATTTTGCCTGGTCGGAGGCCGACTGTGTCAATTGCGCCACGTAATTCTGAAGCTGGAGGTTACGGAAATACACGGGTGCGATCATGGCCAACAGGAACGCCATGCCGGCCAGAATCACGCCGGCGGCGGCGATGCGCCAGGGAGCGACCCGTTTCAAGCCTGGTCGCCGGGTTCCTTGGTCGATGCGCAGAGTTCCTCCCAGATGTCGTCCGAATGGGGGGTCCACTCCGGGTTTTCCAACCCGAAGATTTGCAGCTCATCTTCTCTCAGGGTGCCGTGGCCGTAAGGGCAGATGTACTCGATCTGCGGGCGGCCGAACTGGAGCATCCGGCTCCACGAACCGGTCTCAACCGGCATACGCAGGCGCCGCAGGCACACCCGGCAGCGGTAGCGCTGATCCCAAATGGCGAGATAGACCGCGCCGCTGCACATCAGGAACCAGATCAGGACCGCGAGCGTGTACCCGAGGTCGTATCCGAAGCGAGGGGGGGCATAGGTAAAGAACTGCGGGGAAGTGGGCCAAAACCAGTTCAGTAACGCTAATAAGGCATATAACGTCGCGGCGGCCACCGCCAGTTTGGCGGCGAAATAACCCCAATAGCGCATACCTTATAGACTCGCCTACCCTATATTTAGTTTCTAAGGTGGAGGGGCCGCGGCGCAAGAGCGATCGCATCCACTTCGGGCTACCGCCGGAACAAATTGCGCAGAATGAAGAAAACGTTGGCCGGCCGCTCCGCCAGCCGGCGCATGTAGTAGGGGTACCAGGCGCGCCCGAATGGCACGTAGAGCCGCAGGCGGTAGCCCTCGGCGACCAGTTGGCGCTGCAGGTCGCGGCGGATCCCGTAGAGCATCTGGAATTCGAAAGCGTCCCGGGGGATGTTGCGGGCGGCGGCCCAAGCCTTGGTATGCCCGATCATAGCCTCGTCGTGAGTGGCGATGGCCGGGTACGCGCCCTCCGTGAGAAGCAGCTTCATCAGTTCCACGAAGCTGTTGTCGACATCAGCCTTGTGGGGAAATGCGACGTCCGCCGGTTCGAGGTATGCCCCCTTGCACAGCCGGACTCGAATGCGCTGGGCGCAGAGCTTCTCCACATCTTTCCGGCTTCGGTATAAGTAAGCCTGAATAACGATACCGACCGGCGGATAGCGGCTGTGGAGGGTGGAAACGAGCTGAAGGGTGCGGTCGGTGTATTCGCTGGCCTCCATATCCACGCGGACGAAGCTGCCGAGTTCGTCGGCGCGGCGGACGAGCATCTCGACGTTGGCCAGGCACTGCTCGTAAGAGATATCCAGGCCGAACTGGGTGAGCTTCAGGGAGACGTTGCCCTGGATGCCCGAGTCATGGATGGCGGAGAGAGTGCGGACGTACACGTCCCGCGCCGCCGCGGCCTCCTCCAGGCTCGAGACGCTTTCGCCCAGGTGGTCGAGGGTAACGGCAATGCCTTCCGAGTTGAGTTTTCGGCCGACTGCCAGCGCCTGGTCGAGGGTCTCCCCCGCCACGAACCGGGCAGCGAGACGCTTGGCCAGAGAGGAGGTTTCCATCCATTTGCGCAAGTGCTTTTGGCGCGACAGGAACAGGAAGAAGCTGCGCACGAGTTCAGACTAACATCCCGCACGAAAAAGAGAAGGGCAGGCGGTACCAACCGCCTGCCCGATGATCTGCGGGAAGCTCGAAGCCTAGAATACGAATCGCATGGCCACCTGGCAGCGGCGCGCGTTCGTGCCGTCCGGGAAGCCTTGGGATTGCGTACCGTTGCCCAGGGTCGAGACGCCGCCGGTGAGGGCGGGCTTCAGTATCCCGCCGGAACTGACCGTATAGGCAGTCGTAGATATCGCTGTATTGTGGATCGTGTTGAATGCGTTGAACGCCTCGAAGGAGAGGTTCAAGCTCATCTGCTCACGAATCGGGAATTTGCGAGTGATGCGGGCGTCCACCGAGTAGATCTGGTCGACATTCAGGGCCCCAACCGGCAGGAAGGGGACCCGATTCCAGCCTCCCGAGCCATTGAGTGTGCTGGAAGCCAGCGTGACTCCCGGAAAAACACCGTTCGCGCTGGTGGAAGCCGAAGTCATGGTGGGAGAGACCGGGTGGGCGGATGCCAGGGTTGTGAGACTTGAAAGCTGCCATCCGTTGACCAGAAAACGCGCCCACGCTGCCTTGCTCTCCACAAACTTAGGTTCCCAGATCCAATTGATGGAGGCGCGATGGCGCTGGTCGAGTGTCGAACTACCCTTGTCGAAAGCCCAGTTTCCAGGCACTGTTGCGTTGTTGTAGCTGTTCGAGATGTTCCAGCTTGCGCCCTGTTCGTTGCCGTCGTCGATGGCGTGCGACCAGGTATAGGAAACCTGGGCGCTGAACCCATGGGAGAATCGCTTCCGGACCTGCAACGCGAGTGCGTTGTACCACGACTGCGCACCGTTTTCGACCTGTAGAATCTGGCTGTACCGGGGATCGACGCGGTTACCGATGACGTAGACCGGCGTCGTGTACGCACCGACAGTGGCGCCCGAGATGTCCTGAATCGTATAAGTCTCGGTGGGCCCGGGGGCGCCGAGGTTCAGGTCTCGCTGAACGTACAGGCCGATTCCGCGGCTCCAGATATAGCTGGCGGTGATCGCCATATCGCGCGTGAGTTGGCGCTCCAGGGCGACGGTACCTTGCTGCGTATAGGGATTGTGGAAGTCGGGCGCGGCGAACTCGAGTTTGATGGCGCCGGTGGCCGACGCGTTGGCCAAGATGTTGGGGAAAATCGGCGCCCCGCTCTGGCTGGGATTAATGGAGATCGACGACTGGTAGGTACCGCCTCCAAGCCAAAGAGTATCCAGCATGTTCCCGTGGAACCGGGCGAAGAAAATGCCGTATCCGGCGCGCAGGACGGTCTTGTCGTCGAACGAGTACGAGAGGCTGGCGCGCGGCGAAAAATCCTTGTTCGGCGAGTTGACTACCCCGGTCTGCGGCCAGTTGGTGTTCGGATATTGCGGCTGCGGGATAAATGTCTTTTCATATCGCATCCCGTAATTCAGGGTAAGCCGGCGGTTGATCTTCCAGGTGTCTTGGGCGTAGAAGTTGATGTCGGTAGTGCGGATGCTGTGGATCGGGTTGCCGAATGTCTGCGTGAAGCTGCTGTAGTTCCGCACACCCGAGTTGAAGTCGCCGCCGTTGAAGTCCTTGGCGAAATTCGTCAGGTTGGAGTAGCTGTACCCGCCGTTCGCGTTGTAGAGCTGGTTCATCCAATCCTTAGTGGTTTGGAAATCGACTCCGAACTTGGCGGAATGCGCGCCGTGGGTCCAACTGTAGTTATCCACCAACTGGTAGCGATTTTCACTCGGATAAGTTCGGGGGTAGCCTTGCGCTGCGCCGACGGTGGAACCGGCAACCGTCATATAAAGCCCGCCGGTTTCGGCGGGCCAGAGATCGGAGGCAGCCGGGTCGGAGAGGCGATCCTTGAACCAGCCAAACCGCAATTCGTTGACCGAATTCGGCGTGACGATGGAAGTCCACGAAGCCTTGCCGTAGCGATCCTCCACCGTGGAATTTCCGTTGTTGCCGATCATGTTGCCGTTGGTCAGCACCGTCTGGGTCTGAATGCCGTGGGGAGAGACCCAGTGCAGCACGTTCATGTCGAGGCTGAAGGAATTCCGGTCCGTCGGCCGCCAGTCGATCTTGGCGAAGCCCAAATCCTGGTTGTAGCTGCGCGGGACGAGCACGTTCATCTGCCGCTGGATAAAGTTGATCGCCGCGGTGCACTGAGCGGCCGTTGCCGTGCAGTTGGAGGCCGGGATGAAGTTGCCGGTCGGATCCGTGAGCGTGCCGTTGACGATGCGGTTCAATCCCGGGAAATTGCGGTCCGTGTAGTCGTAGTTGACGAAGTAGAAGAGCTTGTCCTTTTTGATCGGGCCGCCCAGGCTGAAGCCCGCGGTGTGCCGGTATTCCGGCCCCTTCTGGCCGTTGGCATAGCGGTCGGCCGCTTCGAGTGTCCGGTTGCGGAAGTACCAGTAGCCGGTGCCGTGGAGGTTGTTGGTTCCGCTGCGGGTGATCGTATTGACCACGCCGCCCATGGCGCGCCCGAATTCGGCCGAAAAGCCGTCGGAAAGCACCTGAAACTCCTGCACGGCATCCTGGGAAAGCTGGCTCCCGATCCGGGTGCGGCCGGCGTTTTCGTTGTAGAAACTCTCCGTCGTGTCGTTGCCGTCGGTGAGGAAGGAGTTCCCCATGGCGATGCCGCGGAAGCTGATCAGTCCGAACTCGCCATCGTTGGTGACCGCCGGGGTCATCAGCACGAAGCTGTCGACCCGCCGCCCGTTAATGGGCAGGTTGTCGATCTGCGACTGATCCACCGTAGCCGTGACGCCGCTTTTGGTGTCCTCGACCAGGGGTGCTTCGGCGGTGACGTCCACCTTCGTGGCCGCCGCCAAAACCTGCAGGTTCACCTTAAAATCGACCGTCTGCCCGACCTGAACATCGAAATCCCTGGCTTCCCAGGTGCCGAAGCCCTGCTTCGTGACGGTGAGGCTGTAGCCGGAGGAGGGTGTCAACGCGGGAGCTGCAAAAACACCGGCATCCGTGGTCTGCATCGTCCGCCGGATGCCCTTGGCCTCGTTAGCCAGGACCACCGATGCATCGGGAACTACAGCTCCACTGGCGTCGCGCACCGTGCCGGAAACTGCACCGAGACCAGCCACTGCCTGCGCAAAAGCGGAGGCGGAAAACAGGAGCGAGCACACGAATAGCGAGAACGTACGTTTCATCAAATTTACCTCTCAAGACCCTGAACGCCAGAATATCAAACTTCCCATTACATTTGTATGCAAACAGACCCCACACATCGTTAAATAACCGTCCGAATGGCACGGCCAGGCGCCCTAGAAGGCTCGTTTCCGGGGGGAGGTGCGTAATAGAGTAGCAAATCTCAATTTCGTTTTCATTACAGACCTTTTACGCCCGGATTGCAGGGGCGCGCCCCGTGGCATACTGGGTCGTGCAGCCTTCGATCAACACACTTCCAGAGCGGCTGGCGGCGGTTCGGGACCGGATCCATCGGGCTGCGGAGCGGGCAAGACGCGATCCTGCGCGGATCCTGCTGCTGGCCGTAACCAAGGTTTTTCCGGCGGAGGTCATCCGCGAGGCCTACGCCGCGGGCTTGCGCGAGTTCGGCGAGAACTACGTGCAGGAGTTCGAGGGCAAGGCGCCGCTAGTGGCGGACCTGGCGGGAGTGCGCTTCCACCTGATCGGCCACCTGCAGTCGAATAAGTCGCGAAAGGCGGCGGAGCTGTTCCAGGTGGTTCAGACGGTGGATACCCCGAAACTGGCGAGGCGGCTCAACGAGAGCGGGCGGCCGATCGAGGTGATGCTGGAAGTGAAACTCTCCGGCGAGGAGGCAAAGAGCGGAGCCGATCCGGCGGCGCTCGCGGAGCTGATCGCGGCGGTTCGCGAATGCCCGAACCTGCGGCTGCTGGGGTTGATGACGATGCCGCCGTGGTCGGACGACCCCGAAGCCTCGCGTCCTTACTTCCGGCGCCTGCGGGAACTCGGCGAACAGCACGGCCTCCAACAGCTCTCGATGGGGATGTCGCACGATCTCGAGACTGCTATCGAAGAGGGCTCGACCTGCGTCCGGGTGGGAACCGCTCTGTTCGGGAAGCGAAAGAAGACGTGACGGTCGGGTTTTATGCGCCGCTTCCGCCGGAGCATACCGGGGTGGCCGATTATGCGGCGGCGCTGCTCGAAGGTCTCGGGCGGCACGGGCAGGTAGAGGTCGCTCCCGAACGCTGCGACATTGCGCTCTACCACGTCGGGAACAACGCTCTCCATGCCGGGATCTACCGCCGCGCGCTGCAGTGCCCAGGCGTGGTCATCCTCCACGACGCCGTGCTCAACCACTTCCTGCTCGGGCAGCTCGATGAAGAGGCGTACGTCGAGGAGTTCGTTTACAACTACGGCGAATGGCATCGCGGCCTGGCGCGGGAGTTATGGCGGGGCAGGGCAGGCTCGGCATCGGACAGCCGCTACTTCGACTACCCCATGCTGCGGCGCGTGGCGGAGCGGGCCTTGACGGTGGTAGTCCACAACCGGGCGGCGGCGCGGGCGGTGCTCGCGCATGCGCCCGAGGCAAGGGTCGCCGGGATTCCGCATCTGTTCGCGATGCCCGAACTGCCTTCGGAGGCGGCGGCGATCCGCTTCCGGCAGGGGCTCGGGGTGGAGCCGGACGTATTCCTGTTCGGCGTATTCGGTTACCTGCGGGAGTCGAAGCGCCTGGTCACCGTGCTTCGCGCCCACCGGGAACTCCGCCGCGGAGGCGCGAAGGCGGCATTGTTGGTGGCCGGAGAGTTTGTTTCCTCCGACCTGGAGCGGGCGGCCGAACCGCTGCTCGCCGAACCCGGAGTAGTGCGGCTGCCGCATCTGTCCGAGCGCGAGTTCTGGATGGCGGCAGCGGCGGTGGATGCGTGCATTAACCTGCGCTACCCGGCGGCTGGGGAGACCTCCGGAATTGCCATCCGGATGATGGGGATCGGCAAGCCGGTGCTGGTCACGGATTCGGAAGAGTGTGCCGGCATCCCCGAAGACGCGTGCGTGCGCGTGGCCCCGGGCGCGGCAGAGCTCGATTCGCTCACCGCCCACATGCTTTTGCTAACATCGATGACTGAGGTGGCTCGTGCGATCGGCCGGCGGGGGGCGGCGCACATCCTGGCGCAGCACCGCGTGGAAGCCATTTCCAGACAGTATTGGGAGTTGATGTGCGCCTGTTGCACCTGATCACGGCCTGTGCCGCCGCCATGGCGGCCTCCTCGCCGCCCGTGGTCCGGAGCCTTCACGTCCAGATACCGATGCGCGACGGGGTACACCTCGCGGCCAACGTCTTTCTGCCCGGCAAGCCCGGCCGTGTGCCGGCGATCCTCGAGCGCACGCCTTACGGGAAGGGAACCGCGATCACGCCGAACTACCAGGCGCTGGTCGATCACGGGTATGCCGTGGTGGCCGAGGACGTGCGCGGGCGCTACGGATCGGAAGGCATATTCGATCCGCTGCGCCAGGAATCCCGGGACGGCGACGATACGCTGAACTGGATCGCGCGGCAATCCTGGTCGAACGGCAGAATCGGGATGACGGGCGGGTCGTACCGCGGAATTGTGCAGTGGAAGGCGGCGCTCACCGGCAATCCGCACCTGAAGGCAATCTTCCCGGTCGTTTCCGGATACGACGATTATCGCGACCGCTTCTATTCCACGGGCGGCGCGATGAAGTTGGGAAACCGGCTGCTGTGGATGTCGGAGAATCTCAAGGCGCCCGGTTACCAGCCGGACTTCTCGCGGTACGTGCTGCACCTGCCGCTGCGCACCGCGGACATCGCCGCCACCGGATGGTCGACGCGCATGTATCGCGAAGCAGCGGCGCATCCGGCGTTCGATACGTTCTGGCGCGAATTGAGCGTGAAAGAGCAGCTGGACAGGATCAGGATCCCGGTGTTTGCGGTGGGTGGATGGTACGACAACTTCGTGCAGAGCGACCTGGAGGCTTATGCGGCCCTGCACGAAACGGAGGGTCTGAACCGCGTTTTGATCGGTCCCTGGCCCCACAATATGTCTTACCAGTTCCCCGGAACGGATTTCGGTCCGCAGTCGCATGTGCCGGTCCGCAGACTTCAGATCGAATGGTTCGACCAGTGGCTGATGGGGAAAGACACGGAGTTGGCCTCCAAGCCGCCGGTGAAAGTCTTCCTGATGGGCTCGAACCGCTGGCTCGAAGACGAGAAGTGGCCCCCGCAGGATGCGCGCGCGGTCGCATTCTACCTGGATGGCGAAGGCCGCGCCAACTCGATGGATGGAGATGGCACGCTGACGGAGAGGGCTCCCAGGCACCAGGCGCAGGACCATTATGTATTCGACCCGCGCGACCCGGTTCCCACCCGCGGCGGAGCGGTCTGCTGCAACCCGAAGGTCTTTTCGTGGGGGCCCATGGATCAGCGTCCGGTCGAGCGCCGCAACGACGTGCTGGTCTACACGACGCGCCCGCTCCGGGAAGACACGGATGTCATCGGACCCGTGCGGGCACTACTGTACGTCGCTACCAGCGCGCGCGACACGGATTTCACGGCCAAACTCGTGGACGTGGCTCCGGGCGGCTACGCCCGCAACCTCACCGACGGAATTCTGCGCCTGCGCTACCGCAATTCGCTGGAACTCCCCGAGCCGGCCAAAGAAGGAGAAATCTACAGGATCACGGTGGACGCCGGGGTCACCGGCAACACGTTCCTGAAGGGACACCGCATCCGGCTGGAAATCTCCAGCAGCAACTTTCCGCGGTTCGACCGCAACCCGAACACCGGGACCCTTGTCGCAACGGAAACGCGCCTGCTGAAGGCGGCGCAGACCGTGTACCACGACCGGGAACATCCGTCGCGCCTCGTGTTGATGGTGATGCCGCATCGGGAGTAATCCGCGCTCCGCAAGCGCCTGCCTGCGCGCCCTAGTTGTTGGTTCCCGGCACGGCGTCTTTCACATACTTGTCGAACCAGGTGAACTTCTCCCACAAGACGTCTTCAACGGTCTCCTTGGCGCGGTATCCGTGGGCTTCGAACGGCAGAAAGACCAGGCGAACGATGCCGCCGTTACCGCGGATGGCCTGGTACATGCGGTCCGACTGGATGGGGAACGTCCCATCATTGTCGTCGGCTTCTCCGTGGATCAGCAGGATCGGCGTTTTGATTTTGTCGGCGTACATGAAGGGAGACATCTTGAGGTAGATGTCCGGCGCCTGCCAGAGCGTGCGCCGTTCGCTCTGGAAGCCGAACGGCGTGAGCGTACGGTTGTGCGCTCCGCTTTCCGCGACTCCGGCCTTGAACAGGTCGCAGTGCGCCAGCAGGTTGGCGGTCATGAACGCGCCGTAGCTGTGGCCGCCCACTCCGACGCGGTTGCGGTCGGTAACTCCCATCTCGACGGCCTTGTCGATTGCCGCCCTGGCGTCCGCCACGATCTGATCGATGTAGGTATTGTTGACCGTGTCGGGGTCGTTGCCCACCACGGGCATGGCGGCGTTGTCGAGCACGGCGAAACCGTCGAGCACGTGGAAGATCTGCGAATAGCCGGTGACCTCGGTGAAGCGCTTGGTAGATCCGCTGACCTGACCGGCGGTGCTCGCGTCGCCGTACTCGCGCGGATAAGCCCAGATGATGGTGGGAAGGCGCGTGCCGGGTTTGTAATCGGGCGGCAGGTAGAGGTCGAAGGAGAGCGGCACGCCATCGGCGCGCCGGTAGGTGACCAACTGTTTGGTGACCTTGCGGAAGATCGGTTGCGGATCGGGAAACTTCGTGACCGCCGTCATCCCGCCCGCCGCCGAACGAACGAAGTAGTTGGGTGGTTCGGTGGGGCTCTCGCGCCGCGTCAGAAACCGGGCCGCGTGCGGGTCGAGCAGCGCGACTACGGTTTCGTAGTGATCGTCGTCGCAGTGGAAGATGCGTTCGGATTTCAGGGTCGCCAGGTTGAAGCGGTCGAGGAAGGGGTGGTCGCCCGTGGGCGACGCGCCGTTACCCGTAAGGTAGAGGTTGTCGCCATCCATCAGGATCGCGGCGCCGCCGTTTGGCATCGGCTCTTCGACAGGGCGGCCGGGGTCGCGGTAGCGGTCCTGGCTGTTGCGGCTCCAGATGAGGCGGGGCTCGCCGGGACGGTCGAGATCGATCTGGAAGGTGCGCACGCGGCGCGTGCGGCGCTCGGAATCATCCACCAGGGCGAACCCTCCCTTGGCGGCCATCTGAATTCCGGCGAAGCGCTGTTCGGTCTGGAACACCTCCTGAGGGTCGCCGCGGAAGGGGGCTTTGAGCGAGACGATGCGATCGCGATGCGGCACGCGGTTCCGGAGGTCGCCGCCATCCAGCGCTTCGACCCAGAGCAGCGTGGCCGGCGCGCTGGGCCGCCACTGGACGCTGCGCGGTCCCGTGGCCACTCCGTTGATCGGCACCTTATCCTCGAGCGGCTGGCTGGCTACCTTGTGGACCATCCTGCCGGCGCGGTCCCAGACCTCGATCTCCTTGGGAAACTCGCGGTACTGGTGCAGGTAGGAAAACGGCCGGTGGATCGTGGTAACCAGTAAGTAGCGTCCGTCGGGGGAAATGCGGGCGGATTCGATGATTCCGGCCTTGCCGAGAGGCGTTGACTTACCCGAGGCCAGATCGACCGTGGCCAGTTGTGAGGTCGCGTAATACTCCCAAAGATCCTCGTCGTGGGGGTTTTGCAGCATGTCTTCGTGGGTGACGACCGGCGCCGCGCCGCCGAGGCTCTCCTGCACATGCGGTCCGGTGGGCACGGCCGGTTCCCGCGGGGCCGCCCCGCGATTCGGCTTCACCGTTTGCACGAGAAGGCCCTTACCGTCGGGAAGCCATTGCACCGGGCCTCCGCCGCCACCGCCGAATCCGCCCCGCCCGCCGCCGCCGAAAGCGCTACCCATTACCTCATTGATGCGGACGCCCTCGACCTTATGGGTCTTACCGGTGGCGGTGTCGCCGATCCATAACTCGATGCCCGATGGCGTGGTGTTGGTGAACGCGAAATGCGTGCCGTCGGGGCTCCAGCGGGCGCCGCTCAGCTTCGGGTTGGGCGGCAACTCCACCTTGATTTCCGTGCCTTCGGGAATCTTGCGCAGCACCAGCGAGCTGTTGAAGGTGGTGTTGTGAAGCCCGTTCGTTCGGGGATTGATCCGCTGGCCGGCCAGCCGCAGCATCGGTTGCGAGAGCTCCGCGATGGGCGGGTATCGCACCGGGCTGCCCTGCATGGCGTAGGCGCGGGCCGGGCTGATCGAAAGGGTGGGTGTCACGGGCGCGTTCAGCGCATCGAGGACGGCCTGGGGCGGCTTCCGGTAGGGCTCGGCCGCCGTCAACGCCAAGACTGGCGCCATGAAGGCAAGTGCGGTTTTCGAAGCAGACTTCATACAGATAAGGTAGATGGTAGGAGAGCGCGGCATCCGAAGTCAATCGGTTGCACGGTGGGCTTGATATATATCGCCGCCACATGTACAATCGACAGCTATGGCAAATGCTGATGTGGGGACTCGCGACTTGCAGAAGGGGAGTGCCGAGATGATCCTGCTGGCGCTGCTCGAAGGCCGTCCCCGCCATGGCTACGAGCTTGCCAAACTGATCGAGTCGCAGTCGGAGAGCAAGCTCCAGTTCCACGTGGCTTCGCTCTATCCCATGCTGTACCGGCTGGAGCGAAAGGGGCTGGTGGAAGGCCGGTGGGTGGAGAAGGCGGGGGAGCGCCGGCGCCGCTTCTACCGCCTGACGCCGTCCGGACGCCGGGCGCTTGCCGCGCATCGCCGGACGTGGCGGGAGTTCGTCGCCGCTCTGAACCGGCTCACGGGGTTCAGCCATGCGTGATTGGCGCAAGTATGTTCGGGAGCATCTGCCTCCGCTAAAGGTGGGTCCGGAGCGCGAGGCGGAAATCGTGACGGAGTTGGCCTTACAGATTGAGCAGGCCTTCGCCGATGCTGTGGCCGCCGGCTCGACGGAAGCGGAGGCAGAGCGGCGAGCCATGAGCCCGTTTCGCGACTGGCAGGCCCTCGCACGGGAGATCGAATCGGCGGAAAGGCTCCCGCCGGCGCCCCTGGAGGCTCCCGCGGGCGGCGGCTTCTGGCAGGGTGCGCTGCGCGATGTACGCTACGCTCTGCGCTCCTTTCGGCGGTCGCCGGGGTTTGCGGCGATCGCCATCGGTACGCTGGCATTCGGCATCGGCGGCAACACCGCGATCTTTACCATGGTGGATACGGTGGCGCTGCGCAGCCTTCCGTATCGCGATCCGGACCGTATTCTGGCGATCGACACTCGCAAGTCGGACCAGCCCGAAGTGGAGCCATGGACGTCGGACCTCGATTTCCTCGACTTTCGGGAGCGCGCCCGGACGTTCTCCAGCATGGCTGCGATTTCGCCTGTGTGGAATGTGGTGATGACCGGGCAGGGGTCCGCGGAACGCCTGGAGTGTCTCTATGTTTCGGCCGGGTTCTTTCCGATGCTGGGGGTGAAGCCGGCCTTGGGACGAGTCTTTACCGCACAGGAAGACCGGCGCGGGGCGCCAACGAGCGTTGTCGTGATCTCACACAACCTGTGGGCGAGGCGCTTCGGTGCCGGGGCGAACGTGTTGGGGCAACGGCTGACACTCGATGGAGGGGGCTACACGGTCATCGGTGTGCTGCCCGCCGGTTTCCGCTATGCCGGCCAGCCGCTAGCCGGACGCGACGCGGAGATCGACGCTTGGTTCCCGCTATCGTCGAATCAGCTTGCCGGATCGAATCGCGGGCTGCGCTTCCTCAAAGTCATTGGAAGGCTTGCACCGGGCGCCACGCTCGCGGGGGCGCGCGACGAAGCGCGGCGGATTGGCGACGGGCTGGCCGGAGAGTATCCGGCGTCCGACCGGGGATTCTCGATCCAGGCCGAACTCTTGCAGACGCAGGTGACGGGGCCGCTGCGAACGCCGATGCTCCTGCTGCTCGGTGCGGTTGGTTTTGTTCTTCTGATCACCTGCGCCAACGTGTCGAACCTGCTGTTGGCGCGCACGGTGGCCCGCGGGCACGAAATCTCGGTAAGAGTCGCGCTGGGCGCAAGTCGTTCGCGGCTGCTGCGGCAATTGCTGACGGAAGGCATCGTCCTGGCGGGCGCAGGCGGCTGCCTGGGGCTGTTGGTTGCGGGTTATGGCTTACGGATCCTTGCTGCCATGGCGCCGCACACCCTGATCCATGCCGGCGCGGTTGCGATGGATTTGCGGGCCCTTCTGTTCACGATCGCGGCCGTGACGCTGGCGGCATGGTTTGCGGGTTTGCCTCCGGCCTGGCGGGTCGTCCGGTCCGATTTGGAGCAGACCCTGCGAGGCGGCGGCCGCGGAGTGACCGGCGGAGGTCATCGCCTTCGTTCGGCCCTGGTTATGGTTCAGGTGTCCGTGGCGCTGATGCTGCTGGTGGGTGCGGGCCTGCTGATCCGGAGCTTTCAACGGCTCCTGGACGTGAATCCGGGCTTCGACCCGGCGAACCTGGTCACGATCTCCACGCAGATGCCGGATGGAGCACGCACGCCGGCGCAGCGAACGGCAACGTACAATCTGATGCGCGAGCGCGTGCTGGCTGTACCCGGGGTCCGAAGCGTGGCAGCGGTGAGCCGCCTTCCCCTGATGGGATCGAGCCTCGGAAGTTGGATGTTCGTGGAAGGGAGATCGAGAGCCGGGCAGCCGCTCGGAGACGTCGAATACCGGGTGGCCACGCCCGATTACTTCAGCACGATGGGAATCCCGTTGCGCCGCGGCCGCTTCTTCGACGACCACGACCGTGCGAATGCCGCCTCTGTGCTGCTGGTGAATGAGGCCGCGGCTCGCCGGTTCTGGCAAGGAGAAGACCCGGTGGGAAAGCGCGTTAAACTCGGTCCGAATCCGGAGCGGCAGCCGTGGATCACGGTAATTGGCGTGGTGGGCGACGTTCGACACGTTGCGCTGGATTTAGAGCCGCGCCCGGAGGTGTACCGGCCGTATGCGGTGAACCCGCTGGGGGCGCCGATTCTGGTCATCCGCACCGAGACCGATTCCCGCCCGCTGCTGGGTGCTCTCTCGGCGGCGGTCCGGTCGGTAAACGCGGAGGTGCCGGCTTACAACATTTACGAGATGCGAGACCTGGTGGAGCGGTCGACAGCGGAGCGGCGCTTCGTGATGTGGCTGCTGACCGGCTTTTCCGGGGCAGCGCTGCTTCTGGCCGCGGTGGGAATCTACGGCATGATTTCGCAATCCGTCGTGCAGCGAACACAGGAGATCGGATTGCGGATGGCTTTGGGAGCTTCTCCGAGGGCGGCGCTTGCATTGGTGTTCCGGCAGGGTGTCCGGTTAATGCTGGCCGGGATGGGAGCCGGTGTGGTGGCATCGTTCGGGATAACCAGGGTGATGCGCAAGCTCCTGTTCGAAGTCCGCCCGCTGGACCCGCTTGTCTTTGCCGCCGCGGCGGCGGTGCTGGCAGTCTTCGCCATGCTGGCGTGTTATCTGCCGGCCCGCCGTGCCACCCGGGTCGATCCGATGACAGCGCTGCGCAGCGACGGGTAAGGGCGAGCGCGCCCGATGTGCTCGATGTGATTGACTTTACGGCCCCCGGCGCGGTATTTTTGCATCTAGAGCTGTCCTCGATCGGCGCGGTAGCCAAGTGGTAAGGCAAAGGTCTGCAAAACCTTTATTCGTCGGTTCAATTCCGACCCGCGCCTCCAACTGAAAACAAAGCCAAACAACTCCCGTTCAGTAGTTAAGGTCTCCGCTGAGGCGGTACCTAGCCTCTTCGGCCCCTGATAGAACGCAGGAGCAAACGGACCATCAGTCTGCTCGTCCCCCTTACGCGCGCTCCCCTGGGGCCCCGACTTCTTGGTCTTGACCATCGCCGCGACTCCTCGTCCACTTCCACCACCGCCATGCAACAACCGCGCACGAGCAGGTGCTCCTCCGTGGAGGAAAGGCGATAGTTCCCGCACGGCAGGCGAAAGCATGCCGTCGGCGGATTATGTCCCGAACTGAGCTTCCAGCATCCCCGCCGCGCGTTGCAGTTTGCGCAACGCCCGTGCCAGCAGCGCGGCGATCGTCTTCGGGCTGATCCCCAGCCGTGCGGCGATCTGCTGGTACTTCAGCGATTCCATCCGCAGCAGGATGACTTCTTTCTCGCGCGGCGTCAGGACGCCCAGCAGATCCCCCATCTCACTCGAGCGCTGCGATTGCCATGCCGGAAACACGGCCGCTGCCGCGACGCTCTCCAGAACCTCCGGCGGCTGCAATTCTTCTCCGTGGCGCTGGCGGTCTCGCAGATGCTTCGATAGCTGGTGCCGCACCACCGAGAGCGTCCACTGCCGCGGATCGCGTATGTCCTCTCCTTCGGCCGACTTGCGGCACAGCGCCAGGAAGGCTTCCTGCACCAGGTCCTCCGCCAGGTCCGGAGCGCCGCATAACCGCAGCGCGTACCGGAATAGCGATGGCCTCCAGGAGGCGAACAGCGCCTCCATCGAGCCTCGGACTTCCTGGGCCGATTCCAAAGTTTCCGTCATCGTCCTCCACGGCTTCGCGGCCGCGGCCTCCGTTCATACCCGCAGGACTTCGATCCCCAACTTCCTAAACGGCGCCACAATGTCATCCGGCGCACCGGTATCCGTAATGATCACGTTCACTTTCGAAATCGGGCAAACCAGGTGGCCGGCCACCCGCCCGAACTTCGTGTGATCCACGACCAGGATCCGCTGTTGCGCCTGCTCTACCATCGCCCGGTTGACCGCCGACTCCTCCGCATGCCGGTCCGTCACGCCGTGCTCGGCATGGACTCCGTTCGCGCCGAAGAAGAACTGCGCCGGAAACATGCTGCGGATGAACTCCAGCGCTCGCGGACCCACCATGGCAAACCAGTCCCCGCTCAAATACCCGCCGGTCAGGTGAACCGTCACGTCCTTGTGCCGGCTCAGATCCGTCGCCACGTTGACGGCGTTTGTGAGAATGGTCAGCCCCCGGCGACCGTGCAGCGACCTCGCAATCTGCGCCGTCGTCGTTCCGGGAGCGATGGCAACGGTTTGCCCGTCCTTGACCAGTCCGGCCGCCGCGCTCCCGATGCGGCGCTTCTCGGATGAGAGATGCTGCACCTGGTCGCGAAAGCTGGGGTCGTAGAGAAACGCTTCGAAGGCCAGCGATTCGGCCAGAAACACTCCGCCATGATCGCGCCGTACCAACCCGCCGCTCTGCAACCGCCGGAGGTCCCGCCGGAGCGTCGCGGCCGACGTTCCGGTGCCCTTAATGAGTTCTTCTACCCTGATCCGCTCGCCCGCGGCCAGGCACTCCAGAATTCGCGACAGGCGGCGCTTTACCGCTTTCCGGCCGCCGACAATGCCCAGATTCGATGCTCCCGTAGCCATTCGAACTCCGCGAACGGAATGATTCTAGTACAAGTGTCCTCCTTTCACAACTAAAAACTGACCATTCGCTCATTACGGAGCGTTCAAAATACGTTAAAAACGCCGTAATTACACGTCGTAACTAATCGTTTGTGCAGTTTCAGATGAGAAAATGCGCTATAGATGTAGGGAAAACGACACCGTAGGGTAGATATCAATCAGAGGGTGAGCCTTGCGTGCGTGCTCATTCGAGAGCGCGCCGGGCGATTGGACCGTCTCGCAGAATGCGAAAGGAAATGATCTCATGAAAACAGCGAAGGCGTTGGGAGTGATGATATGCGCAGTTTTTCTCTCGCTGCCGCCCGGGGCATATGCCCAAACGGCAACGGGCCAGGTGAACGGAATCGTCTCGGATAGTTCGGGAGGGGCGATTGCGGGCGCCACCGTCAAGCTCACGAACGAAGGAACCAACATCGTCAGCCAGGCGGAAACCAACGGAACGGGCTACTACCTGTTCATCAACGTTCAGCCCGGGTCATACAACCTGTCCGTGGAGGCGAAGGGTTTCAAATCCGCCCGCCTTTCCGGGCTCAACGTCGCGGTGAATCAGGGGATTACCCAGAACATCAGGATGGATGTCGGCGCGGTCAGCGAGTCTGTGACGGTGACGGCGGAGGCGCCTCTGCTGCAGCAGTCCTCCTCGGAACTCGGCAGCGTGATCGCCGAGAAGGCGGTCCAGGAGCTCCCGTTGAATGGCCGCAACTTCACTCAGTTGCTGATTCTGACCCCGGGAGCGATCCCGGTCTCCACCTCGCAGGGTTCGGGTATCAGCGCCACGGACGGCGGCATGACCGGCATCCCCGGCAGCGGGTTGTTCAAGCCATCCCTGCACGGCCAGCAGAACCGCTCGTCCGCCTTTTTCCTCGACGGCATCATCAACACCGATTTCCGCATCTCGAACTACGGCGCCCTGCCGATCATCGATACCGTTGAAGAGTTCAAGGTACAGTCGCACAACGAAAAGACCGAGTACGGAGGCGTGCTGGGCGGCGTCGTGAACCTGGTTTCGAAGTCCGGGACCAACCAGTTCCACGGCTCCCTCTGGGAGTACGTGCGCAACAACGCCTTCGACGCCCGCAACCCGTTCACCGATCTTTCGGGCGGGCCGCCGGCCTACCGGCAGAACGAGTTCGGCGCCGCCGTGCAGGGTCCCATCTTCAAGAACAAGACCTTCTTTTCGGCCGGATGGGAAAGCTGGCGCTACACCAAGCCCAGTTCCAGCCTCCTGTTGGTGCCCACCGCTGCGGAATTGAGCGGCGACTTTTCCCACTCCTCCTACAGCAACCCGATCTACGACCCGACCTCCACAGTCTGCGCGGGAAGCACCTGCACGCGAACTCCGTTCCCAAATAACACGATTTCCCCCAGCCTGATGGCCGCCCCGGCCACCAAATCCATGGCTTCCTTCCTCGGTTCCTACCTGCGCGCGCCGAACCTCGCCGGAGACCCGGCCCACAACTACATCGAAAACCGCCCGCAGACGGACCGCATGGATGGCTATAGCGTCAAAATCGACCACAACCTGAGCGACAATGACCGTCTCTTCGGCCGTTTGACTCAGCAGTGGGTTTCGGACACCCAATGGCAGAACGGCACGGTTGCCTCGAACCACAACACCTACCGGACCAGCAACTTCGGCGGTGGCTGGGACCATATCTTGTCCCCGACCCTGGTGCTCGACGTGCGTGCCGGCGCGATGTTGAAGCCGTTCGTCTTCAACCAGGCCGATGCCCCGGAGGGCGCTAAGCCCGCCGCAGCCGCGGGTTTTAAGAACGTGGACCAGTATGGCGGGATGTTCGTGGTGCTCGGCGGTCCTTACCTCGGGTCCAATATCGGGAACCGCGGCTTGTCTTATCGCGGCAATCCCGTGGCGAACCTGGACGCCAGCCTCACCTGGATCAAAGGCAACCACTCGATGAAGGCCGGCTTCCAGTATCTCTATCAGAACCGGCTGCAGAACAACCTGTTCCAGCAGTTCAACTTCAATGACAACCTTACCAGCGCCGATATGAAGGGCGGCAAGACCGGCAACTCGCTCGCTTCCGGGCTGCTCGGCCTGCCCTATCAGTTCACGGGCGAACTGCCGCAGTATGCCGAGATCTTCTTTCGCGTAACCGTATGGTCCGGCTACTTCCAGGATGAGTGGAAGGTCAAACCCAACCTCACGCTCAATTACGGCGTGCGTTACGACTACGCCCCGAAAATCAAGCCGCTCAACAACCGCCTGTCGAACGCACTCGACCTGTTCCACCAGAAATACCTGCTGGGGGCCGGCTCGATCCCCAATTGTGGCACCCCTTTCCAGGATCCCTGCATTCCCGGAGGCATGTCCAACATCGATCACAGCGACGCCTTTGTCCTGACCGGGGAGAAAAGTGCCGGGCCCGGGGCGATCGGCGACAACTTCGGACCGCGCTTAGGCGTGGCGTGGGGATTCGCCAAAAATACCGTACTGCGCGCCGGCTATGGCCTGCTCTATGACACGATTTCCGCCCGCAGCCAGTACGCGCAGAATACGCTCGAAGGTACGTCCTGGCCCTGGACCACCGGAATCGGCACCCGCACCACCAACAACCTCAGCGGCAATATCTACCCCGGTGCGGCATCCAACCCGCTAAGCTACATCACCGATATCGAGGGCAGCTTCCCGGATCCCAGCGTTCCGGTGGATGCCTGGGGTTCGTTGTCAGGACGCTACCTGAATGATCCCAACTACAAGAACGCCCGGTCGCACCAGTGGAATCTCGATATCGAGCGGCAATTCGGCGAAGGCACGGTACTCTCGGTCGCCTATGTGGGCAGCCACAACTCGCGGCTGGATTACACCGGTTACGCGAACGCCGCCAACCAGGCGTCGCCGAAATCGGTGGCGGCCACCACGGTCGATAACTACCGCGCCATTCCGTGGGCCACGGCGAATATCCGGTACTCGCAGAGTATCGGCTGGTCTAACTACAACGCGCTCGAAGTGAAGCTGCAAAAGCGTTTCTCGCGCGGACTCAGCACTTTGCTCGCCTACACGTGGTCCCGCAGCCTGGACACTTCGAGCGGATTCTTTTCCGCCGAAAACGGGTCGGGCGGCGGCTCGGTGGTGCAGAACTACTTTGCGCCCGGTTCGAACTACGGCCCGTCGGGATACGATATTCCGCAACTGCTGGTCTGGAGCACGAATTACCAGATTCCGTTCGGCCAGGGCCGGCGGTTCCTCAATCACGGCCTCGCGGCGAACCTGCTGGGAGGTTGGGACACCAACTTCGTCTTCATGGGCCGCAGCGGCCAGCCCTATACGCTGGTGGCAACCGGCGATATCGCGAATATCTCGGGTAGCAAAGGCTCCACCGGCAACTACGGCCGCCCGGACCTGACCGGCGACCCGAATACGGCCTGCACCGTTGGCGGCCAAGCCTGGAACGCGGGGACCTACAAGTGCATGTTCAATCCGTCGGCGTTCGCGGTGCCCTCGGGTGCTTTCGGCAACCTCGGTAAGATGACGTTCCGGAACGAGCCGTTCTACAATCTGGATTTCTCGGTCAACAAGGAGTTCCACCTCGGTGAAGACCGCGCGCTCCAGCTTCGCTTCGAAGGGTTCAACGTGTTGAACTTCCAGATCCTGGGGACTCCCAACACCACCCTGGGCCAAGCCAACACCGGCCAGGTTTCCGGGGTCAGCAGCACACCACGGCAGCTTCAACTGGCGGCGAAGTTCCGCTTCTGATTCGCCCGCCTGCGGTCAACCGGCGCACCGGCATCACTGCCGGCGCGCCGGTCTTCCCATCTTACTCGCCCTCTCCCGGGGCAATTCCTAAAACCGCGGCCGCTTTGCCGATCTCCGCCACCGCCCGCGCGAGATCCAGTTTCTGCCGTCCGTTCAAACCGGTCAGTTCATAAAGCGCCCCGGCAATGGCGCGGCACTTCTGCAACGCCGAATCGAAAGCGCCCGGCTTCGAGGGAGCCTCCGCCGGCGCGGTTCGCTTCAGCAGTTCCGCCACCGCCGCCGAGATCCGTTGGCTGTTTTCCGGTAGAAGCGCGATCACCGTGCCGTCCACCCGGATGCCGTCCTCCCCTACCGCTTCCGCGATCAGCCGGTAATCTCTGGGCGCCACGTGCGTCATTTGCGCCACCAGGAAAAACCGCGGCCCAAACTCCTCGAGATACCCGATGGCGCGATCCACCGACCGCCGGGAAACGTGAAGATGCTTCGCGCAGTATTCCGCCCACGTGCAGTCCAGTTTCCGGTAGAGTTTGCCCTCCCGAATCCGGCGAAGCGTCTCGACATCGGCGGCCGCGCAGCTTCCCGCCACCGCGCCGAATGCCTCCCGCCGGCCCAGCCACTTCCCTAACTCGATGCCCTCCGCGAGCGTATCCCCCTCGCAGACAGGGGTCGATCCTTCGACTTTGTTCATGCGTACCTCCGGCTTTTGGGACGCCGTGTCCCAAAAGTCCAATCCCGTTTTGTTCAGAATGCGGGAGTTACGATTTCGATTCGGGACACCGTGTCCCAAATCGTTCTCCCGTGACCATGATGGCACGGGCGGCCCGCAAAACCGCCGTGGCGGGAAAGGCCGATCGCCGCTAAGTTGCCGCCCTGCCTGGGATTGAAAAACTTCCCGGATCGTGTGACCGCGGTCAGCGTGGCACGTCCGGGCTGATCTCGACGCTGTTGGCCTGCCAGTCCACCGTTACGGTCGTGCCATCGGCGAACGTGGTGCGCTCGCGGCGGCGGGCCGCATCGAGAAACTCGTGGTTGGTCATCTCCAGCAGGCCCACGCGGCGGTGTAACGCGGCCAGGCGCCGCACCTGGTCGAGGTTGGCATCGATGCCGCCGTAGCCGATCAGCGGCGCATTTCCGTAGAGGAACGCGCGCAGGTTGTTGGGCGAAGCCGATGTGACTACCGCGTCGTGATAGACCAGTTCGTAGAGCGGAACCGGAATGGCGTCCTGGTGGTCGGGATCCGTGCCGGTATTGGCGCCGCGGTTGAAACGGTCGGTGGTGTAGTCGACGAACGGCACCACCCAATCGGAGCCGTCTTCGGTTCCGACAATTCCGAGGTGCTGCGCCGTCCAGTGGAATACCGCGGCACGCGCGTTCATCGATTCGGTGCGGGTGGAGGGGTGATCCGGGTTGAAATCCTCGTCCGGCGGGATATAGCCGAAGACGTCCTGATAGCTGCCCTGCGGGTGGATGCCGTGCTCGAACATCGCGCGGTAGTTCTTGATCACGTGGCCCAGCATGAAATCGTTATTGAGATACCCCTGTGCGCCGCCGTCCCAGTTGTCCATCAGGGGAACGTAACCTTCTTTCCAGTCATGCTTGAAACGCGTGCCGGGGAACGCCGTGGGCGGGCTCGTGGCATCTTCTTCGTGGACCGCAAATTCGGGGTTCCACGACGGCGCATCGAGGTAGTAGTCGCGGTACTGATCGTGCAGCCAGCAGGTGTAGCCCAGCTCGCGGCAGGCGTCGAAGAGGGCTTTCATGCCCTGCCAGCCGCCGGCATCCGGCGATGGCGGAAGCGCATCGGGAGTCTGGCGGTCGTACCCCTGGTACAGCCATCCGGAGACGCTGACGTTGAGGCGGGAAAATCCGCGCGCCTTGAAATCGCGGAGACGTTCGACATTCTGCGCGAATGTGGCCAGCCGCCGGTTCGAGGCGGGGTTCCTGGTGTCGTAGCTCGCGCTGCCGGGTTTCTTGTTGCGCAACACACTGGCCCCGGCAAAAGGTGTGCCGATCAGGTTGGCGACGATGGGCCGGCTCGCGATCTTGTCTTTAAGCGAAACAAAGAGTCCCGAATCGATCGCGTAACGCCGATACCGCTTCGCGAGATCGACGTAATTCCCCTTGGCGAGAAAGCCCATCCGGAGGCGGCGAAGATAGCGGAAGTGGCCGAGTTCCGCGCGCCACACCGGTCCCATCGAGGTGGGCCCGCCCGCCGGGTGGCTGAACGTATACGCCGCGTCGTCAGGCGTTTCGACGATCACGATCATCGCGGACGGCCCCTTGAGGAAGCCCCACCACGACATCGACCACGATTCGATCAGGTGGCTCTGGATGACGCTGTGTTCGTTGGCGGAGCGCAGAATCGGGTGGTAGGGTTTGGGCCAGTCGCGCGGCAGCAGCGTGCCGTTGTCGCTCGAAATCACGGTGTAATCGACCTCGCGGCCGTCCACCGCCGGCGGCCAATGGAGTTCCTTCACGGCAGCCGCGCCGAGTTCGTTGGCCATGGTTTCAAAGACCAGGTCTTCGTCGCCGCCCTCCAGGCACAGGGTGAGGACCACGCGCAGGTCGAGCGGCGAATCCGGTGAACGAAGGCCGGTGCTGCGGAACCCGTAGAGGACGATCTTGATGCCGGATTTGTAACCGGTCTCGTAAGGAGTCACTTCGATGCGCCCGGCATCGGCAAGGCGGATAGGGAACTGATCTCCGCCCGCGGCGACCAGCATGTCGTTCGCCGCGGACGGAACCATCTTCCACACCACCGGCCCGGCGTGAACCGCGATCGCCAGGCTTTTGGCGTCGATCTCGACGGTATGCTTCCGGCCGGTGAGCGTCCAGGTATCGCCGGTATGAGTCACCGTAACCTGCGGTGCGCCGGTATCTGCCGCCGGACGGGGCTGGGCGGTGCTCAGGCCCGCGCAAAAGACCAGGCCGGCCAATATGGCATTCATGCGATGGATAGACACGGAAAGAGTCCTAATGTACCGCCTTACCCAGGGCGGTCAGTTGATCGAGGAAGGGTTGTGAAATGGTGCCGTTCAGTTCCACGGGCACATCCCAGGTGACGGCGCCGCCGGCATCCACCACCTTCCTGGTATAGCCGATCGCTTCTTCGTTGGTGAATCGCGGGTTGCCCCTGCCCCAAGTCTCACCGAGGTAGCTGAGCATTTGAATCTGGACGCCATCCACTTTGCCGTTGGCCCCCCGGCGGATGGCGACCATCTCCGGCTTGTCGATCTCTCCCGCGATGAAGTCTTCGTCCGGTGTCAGGGAGAACATCCGGTAAAATACGCCGGGGTTGAAGGCCAGGGCGGCGCCCGGATTGCCGGCGCGCGCCGCGGCGGCGAAGCTGGCGAAATTCGGCGGCTCCGGCGAACGGTACATCGAGTTCGGAAAGTAGCAGCCATCGAACCACCAGCCCGACACTTTCTTTCCCCAACGCTCGGACCAGTAGCGAATCACCTGCTCCCACTTCCGCTGGAACTCCTTGTTGGGATGGGGACCGTTCTGCCATTCGAGCGCCGCATCCGCCGCCTTGTCCTGGCCGGGAGCGCCGGAGGGGAGATAGACCATCAAACGGATGCCCCTCTTGCTGAGCGCCGTATAGAGATCGGCCACTAAGTCGCGCCGGGAGCACTTACTCGGCGTGATGCCGGTCAGCCGGTCGTACACGGGGTTCGGAGCGATGTAGTAGCCGGAGTTCTGTCCGAGGGTGATCTGGTAATAGCGGACGCCGGCCGATTGGAGCTGGTTTGCGAGCCTCTCCACGTCAAAGCCGTCAACCAGCCGGTTCCACTCCTCGACGCTCATATCGAGATGGTGAACGCGGGCCTGCCAGTCGGCCAGGTAATGGGTCATCACTCCCCAGCGGGCATCTTGCATCCAGGCGGCGCGATCCTGTGCCGGCGCCGATGCGGACCAGGCCACCACGGCCAGCCCCGCGATCACTGCACGATTGAGTCTCTGCATCGTGTTGGAATCTCTCCGGGCGTCTCCAGTCTACGCCTTTTTCCGAATCGGGTTGAATCCGAATTGTGGTCCCCGGGATCGCCGCCGGGCAAGGTTCTTAACGGTGCCGAACCGCGGCTAACTCCAAGCGCGCACAAGCTGAAACGGGGATACACTGGTAGGCGGAAGCGGGCCGGTTAAGCACGGCGGCCCCCTGAAGCTGCAGGACATGCGATGCACGTGACCGAGCACGAAATTCTGTCCGAAGAGCGCAAGGCCGCGGTGCTTGCGGAGTTGGCGCGCATCGTGGAGCACCCCTCCTTCCGCGGAAGCCGGAGGTGCTGCCGGTTTTTGGAATATTCGGTTCAGCAGGTTCTGAAGGGATCCGCACAGGATGGACTGAAGGAGCGGACCATCGGCATCGAGGCGCTGCAGCGTCCGCGCGATTACGACACCAGCGAAGACGCGATTGTCCGGGTCACTGCCAACGAAGTTCGAAAGAGGCTGGCGCAATACTACCAGGACACGGGATCATCCGAGAACCCGGTGATCAGCCTGCCTCCGGGATCGTACGCCGTCGGTTTTCACTGGCCTGCGCCAGGTGCGGCGGAGCCTCCGCCGGTGCCGGCAGCGCCACGGAGGTGGCCGCGACGGTCTCCGTGGATGTGGGCCTCCGCGATTCTCCTGCTCATCGCCGCAGTCGCCGTGCTTTACCGGTTTGCGGGTCCGGGCCGGCGGAGCGGTGCACCGGCGGCTCACCCGGCAGCCAGCGCCGCGCCCGGCGCCGTCCGGCCGGACGCGTTCTGGTCGCGGTTTTTCGATCGCGGGCACAAGACGAACATCGTGCTCTCCGACGCGATCTACCGCGAGATTCAGTTTCTCCTCGGGCGTGATCTCTCGTTGACCGAGTATCTGTCACCCGGTTATCCGGCATCACTGCCGCATTCGACCGGGCCGGAACTGCAACGGATGCTGGCGTTTCTCGACCGGCAGCAGACCACCTCCATTGGATCGGCCAGCTTGGGATCGCGGCTCCTGGCTTTCGGTATCCGCATGGGCGGCGATCCGGTCATACGGTACCCCCGGCACGTCAACGGGCGGGAGTTCAAGACCGACAACTTCATTCTTCTGGGCAGCCGGCTGAGTGTTCCGTGGGTGGAGATGTTCGAGCCGTCGCTGAATTTCCCGCTGGCCACCGACAAGGCCACCCACCAGTACTACCTTCGAAATCTCGCGCCGCGGTCCGGCGAACAGCCGGAATACCGGGAATCGGCCAACCAGGAAGAGACGT
The DNA here is from genome assembly GCA_963778675.1 of Bryobacterales bacterium. Lineage (GTDB taxonomy): Bacteria > Acidobacteriota > Terriglobia > Bryobacterales > Bryobacteraceae > CAWCDJ01. The sequence goes on along the minus strand of CAVZVI010000003.1, from coordinate 19,258 downwards.
ATGCCGGTATTGCCGTGCTGCCGAACCTGTCGGGCACGGGCACGGTCCTGGTTCTGAATGGTATCGACATGGTGGCCACGGAAGCTGCCGGAGAGTTCGCCATGAACGGCTCTCTGGCGGCGGCGCTGGCCTCTATGCCGGGCGGAGGACGACCGGCCGCCGAACCCCGCTTCGCCGAGATTCTGATTCGTGTGCGCGCCCTGGCCGGCACGGCGGCGCACGTCGAGGTCGTCGCGACCCGCGAGATCAAGCCCCTCATCCGGGTCGCCGGACGCGAAAAAGACCTGGGCCTCGGCAGGCCGGCGAGTTAACGCGGGCGCGTGCGGCCGCCCAAATCACTATTTTTCGGGCGTATCGTACGTGCGGACTCGGTGTATCTGCCAGGTTCCCCTACACGCAACAGTCGTGCAGGGCTCCTGGTGCGGCTTTGATAGACTTGGGAACCGGGGAGCCCGATGAAAACCTTCTTCCTTGTAGTGAGTGCGCTCGCCGTACCGGCCGCGTTCGCTGCAAACACGAGCCTACACCTGCTTCATGACCCTGCCATGAACCGCACGCAGATCATCTTCTCTTACGCGGGCGATCTGTGGACCGTTGGCCGCCAAGGCGGTAACGCCGCGCGGCTCACGTCCGGCCCGGGTATTGAGGACCACCCGGTCTTCTCGCCTGATGGTGAAACCATCGCCTTCACCGGCGAGTACGACGGCAATGTCGATGTATACACTATGCCGGCCACGGGCGGCGTCCCGAAGCGGATTACCTACCACCCGGGCGCGGACTATTCCGTGGGATGGACCCCGGACGGAAAGAGAATACTGCTTCGCTCCAACCGGCAAAGTTTCTCCCGATATACGCAGCTTTTCACCATCACCCCGGGCCAAGGATTGCCCACTGCCTTGCCTCTCCCGATGGCATTCAGCGGGTCGTATTCACCCGACGGCCGGCGCATGGTATACGCTCCCCTCGACGGCGGACAGTTCGGCCGCACGCCGGCGCGCTGGGTGGCGTGGAACCGGTACCGGGGCGGCGAAGCGAGTTACCTGTGGATCATCAACTTCGCCGATCTGAGTGTCGAGAAGATCCCGCGCACCGATTCCAACGACATCAATCCGATGTGGGTCGGAAACAAGGTCTACTTCCTCTCCGACCGCAACGGCCCGATGACACTGTTCCGCTACGAGCCTGCGACCAAAGCGGTCACGGAGTTGATCAAGAGCAACGGCACGGCGATTCGCGCGGCGAGTGCCGGTCCGGGCGGGATCGTCTACGAGCAGTTCGGGCAGATCCAGCTTTACGACCTGACCAGCGGAAAGAGCCGGCCGGTGCCCATCGAGATCGATGCCGACGTAAGTGAGGTGCGGCCGCGCTTTCAGAATGTCGAGCGGGAAGCGCGGAACGGCCGCATCTCGCCCACGGGCGTACGGGCGGTTTTCCAAGCACACGGCGAGATCATGACGGTGCCCGCAAAGAAGGGCGATATCCGCGACCTGAACAACACACCCGGCGTAATGGAACGTATGCCCGCGTGGTCCCCCGACGGGCAATCGATCGCCTATTTCTCCGACGAATCGGGCGAATACGCGCTGCACGTTGAATCGCAGACTGGGGAGGGGACTGTAAAGAAGATCGCGCTCGGCGGTCAGTCACGATTCTATTTCGCTCCGCACTGGTCGCCGGACAGCAAACAGATTGCCTTCAGCGACAACGCCCTAAATCTCTGGCGGGCGGACGTGGCCGGCGGGCAGGTCACTAAGGTCGACTCCGATTACTTCTATCCATACGGCGAGCCCGACCGCGATATCGCCTGGTCGCCGGATTCGAAGTGGATCGCGTACGCCAAGTTCCTGCCGAACCGGCTGCACGTGATCGACCTGTATTCACTGGAGAGCGGCCGGAGCACGCAGGTGACTGATGGAATGAGCGACGCGCGCTACCCGGCGTTCGATCACGACGGCCAGTATCTTTATTTCACGGCCAGCACGAATTATGGCCCGGGCGCCCACCCGCTCGACATGACCAGCGACGAACACGAGGTAACCCGCAGCGTCTACGCGCTGGTCCTGCCGGCCGATGTGGCCTCGCCCGTCGCACCCGAAAGTGACGAGGAGAAGCCGGCGGAAGCGAAACCCGAGGAAAAGAAGCCCGACAGCAAAGGCGGGACGACGCCTAAGCCCGTCCGCATCGATCTCGCCGGGATGACGCAGCGCATCGTGGCACTGCCGATTCCGGCTCGCGACTACGCCGCCCTGGCATCAGGCAAAGCCGGCCAGATTTACCTCCTGGAGAGCATTCCGGCCGATCTGCAGGCCGCCGGACAATCGGGCGACGTCCTTTCGAAGTTCGATCTCAAGACACGCAAGGTCGAGAAACTGGCCGAGGGCGTGAGCGCATTCGATCTTTCCGCGAACGGCGAGAAGATGCTTCTGGGAATGCGGCATGGGGCGGCAGTGCAGTGGTCGATTGTGCCGGCGAACGCACCGGTGAAAGCGGGCGAAGGGGCCCTGCACCTCGCGGGCATGGAAGTGAAGGTGGATCCCATCGCCGAGTGGAAGCAGATGTACCACGACGTGTGGCGCATTGAACGCAGCTACTTCTACGATCCGAACCTGCACGGGCTGAATGCGAACGCCGAAGAGAAGAAGTACGAATCCTATCTGGATTCGCTCACCTCGCGCGATGACCTCAATTACATCTTCCAGGAGATGCTGGCGAACATCACATCGAGCCATCTACGCGGGGGCGGCGGTACCGTCCCGCGCGGCAAGCCGGTACCGGGCGGGCTGCTCGGTGCCGATTATGAGATCGCGAATGGGAAGTACCGGCTGCGGAAGATCTACACCGGCGAGAGTTGGAATCCGCAGTTGCGAGCGCCGCTTAGCGGACCGGGTATCAACGTTAAGGAAGGCGAATACATCCTGGCTGTGAACGGCCGCCCCCTTTCGGACACCGACGATATCAACTCCCTGCTGGAAGGCACCTCCGGAAAGCGCGTCGTGCTGCGGGTGGGGCCCGAGCCGTCGGGAGCGAACGCGCGCGATGTGACAGTGACGCCTGTGGCGAGCGAGCAATCGCTGCGCAATCTGGCGTGGATCGAGGGGAATCGCCGCAAGGTGGACGAGCTGAGCGGCGGCAAACTGGCCTACGTCTATATGCCCGATACAGCACAGGGCGGGCTTACGAGCTTCAACCGCTATTTCTTCGCGCAGACAGACAAGCAAGGCGTCATCATCGATGAGCGTTACAACGGCGGAGGCCAGGTGGCGGACTACATCATCGACGTGCTAAACCGGCCACTGCTTTCCTGGAACCTGTTCCGCTACGGCGCCGTGCAGCGCACTCCGGCGGGCTCGATTCAGGGGCCCAAGGTGATGATCACGAACGAATTCGCCGGTTCCGGCGGCGACATGATGCCGTGGATGTTCCATTACACGAAGACCGGAACACTGGTGGGCAAACGAACCTGGGGCGGGCTGATCGGCGTGCTGGCGTTTCCCACCCTGATGGACGGCGGTACGGTAACGGCACCAAACGTTCGCATCTTCAGCCCGACCGGCGAATGGATTGCGGAGAACAAGGGCGTACCGCCCGACGTGGAGGTCGAACTTGACCCGAAATCGGTGAGCGAGGGCCACGACCCTCAATTGGAACGCGCGGTGTCCATCGCACTACAGACCCTGAAGGAGAAACCGCCACCCGTTCCGCACCAGCCGCCATACCCCGACTATCAACGCCCCACGACCGGTGGCGCTTCAATGAGTGGACGCCGCGCGAGGTGATTCGTCCCCGTGTCGACGTCTCCCTTGCGTAGCCGTTCTGCCTTAGAATCTCGCCAACGGCAACTGTTTACGGAGAGGGATCGCGCCGCGAGCAAGCCGGAGATGTATTTAGCAATGAAATGAACGGCTCCGAGAGAGGCTGACTGGTAGCCCAAGGAGGCGCCGCCCGTTGGCCGCAGTGTTTGCCAATTCCCGAGTGGATCGACATCGGAAGCAACGCACTTCGCTTCGCTCTCCACGCTTTTGACATAGGATATCTATATTGGATTCCTCTAACACATGCCGGAAGCTGCTCTTGAACTGTTGAAAGGTACCCTCGACCTGCTGATACTGCGTAGGCTGGCGATGAGCGCGCTCCTGGAGTCCGCCTAGCATGAGCGCTGCCAATCGGGTGAAGGGGCTTTTCCGCAACTTGCTCCAGAGGGATTCGGTGGAAGCGGGCGGTATCGAGCAGATCAAAGAGGCAGTCCGGGAAACATGGCTCGGGCTGGGAATCGAGACCGTCTTTCAAGACCTTCGGTATGCGGGCCGCTCGCTCCTGCGGTCGCCGGGGTTTTCTGCGATCGTGATCGCGACGCTGGCGGTTGGGATCGGCGCCAACCTCACGATGTTCAGCCTGATGCGCTCGGTGCTGTGGCGTCCGCTGCCGTATCCGGAGCCAAACCGGATCGTGGTAATTCAGGTGGACGCGCGCAACGTCCCCAACACCGGCGGCACGAGTGGAGAGTTGCTCGAGCTCCGAGAACGAAGCCGTACGCTGGAGCAGGTTTCGACCATCGAGTCCGTCAGCGAGGACCTCGACTATGCGGGCGAAATGGAGCACGTCCGGGCGGCGGAAGTTTCCGACGACTTTCTCCCGCTACTGGGCGCGCGGGCGCAACTGGGACGGATACTGGATTCGCGGATTGACGCCGGTAAGCAGCAGGCGCTCGCGATTCTGATCAGCGACGGGTTGTGGCGACGGCGGTTTGGCGCCGAGCGGGGCGTAATCGGGAGAACGGTGCGGATCAACGACGCCGATGTGCAGATCGCCGGCGTGCTGCCTCCCGGATTCCGGCTGTTCCTGCCGCCTTCTGTCAGCGGCGCGGAGCAGGTCGACATTTGGCTCCCTTATCGGATCGACCCCACGGTGCCATACCGCGGCGTACCGCTGGTGGCGCGGCTCAGGCCGGGCGTCACGCTAGACCGTGCGAACGCCGAGCTCGAAACGCTGGCGGCGCAATTCGAGCGCGAGCACCCGGAGTTCTATTCCGGCACCAAGGGATGGCAGGCATCGCCGGCAGATCGCGGTCCAGGCCCAAAGGTGCGGTTCACGGCACGGCTGGTGCATGACGACATGACGCGCGATGCCCGACCGGCGCTGTTTCTTCTAGCGGGCGCAGTGGGGTTTGTGCTGCTGATTGCGTGCGTCAACGTCGCCAACCTTATGCTGGCGCGGGGTTCGGCGCGGCAGCGCGAGCTGGAAATCCGGCGGGCGCTGGGCGCGAGGACAAGCCGAATCATCCGGCAACTCCTTACGGAAAGCGTCGTGCTCGCAGCGGCGTCGGGCGGGCTCGGCCTTTTCTGCGCGCGCTTCGGCCTGGAAGCGATCGGTAGGCAAAGCGCTTCGCATATTCCTTTGCCGTCGAGAATCGGAATGGACGGGACAGCGGCGCTCGCCGCGCTGGCGCTGTCGATGGTGACCAGTATCCTGTTTGGCCTGCTGCCGGCATGGCGGCTGGCGTCCGGCAAGACGGGCCATGCGCTGCGTGCGGGGCGGACCGAAACAGCGGCATCGGGGGCGCGGCGGCTGCAACGGACGCTGGTGGCAGCGGAAGTCGCGCTGTCGATCGTGCCGCTTGCATGCGGGGGCCTGATGCTGCGTTCGTTTCTGAACCTGATGCATACGCCGCTCGGGTTCAATCCGGCCAACGTGATCACCGCTAAGGTGCCGGTCAACCTGAACAGATACCCAAGAACGGAGCAGAGATGGGCGGTTCTGCAGGATGTGCTCGATCATGTGCGCGCGCTTCCCGGGGTCGAGTCAGCAAGCGCCGCGAGCCCGCTGCCACTCGCGAGCCAGGAGAACCGAAGGGTAGGGCGTCCCGATCAGCCCGATATGCCGCCGATCCGGGCGACGCAGCAAGGAGCGATTCCGGGCTACCTGGGAGTGATCGGCACGGCGCTGCTCGATGGCCGGGATTTCACCGCCGAGGAAGCTGCACAGCGCCGTAACGTCACGATTATCGACGCGGGCCTTGCGAAGCGGCTATGGCCGGACGAGAGCGCAATCGGGAAGACCTTGTCCGTCTACAGGACCGGTTGGCGGAACGACCTCGAGGTGGTCGGGGTGACGGCGCCGGTGCGGGTGACGCGCGTGCGGGATGAGAGCGTTCCGCACTACATGATGCCCGATGAGTATCCGGCGTCGCTGGTGATCAAGACGCACGAGACGGCGGAGAGGATGGCACCGCAGATTCAGGCGGCGGTGGATGCGGCGCATGGGGGGCGGGCGGCGTTCGACATACGGCCCATGAGCGACTATGTGTCCGATTCGATCGGAGATACGCGGTTCATCCTGTTCGTGCTGGCGGCGTTTGCAGGGGCCTCCGTGCTGCTGGCCGCAGTGGGCCTCTACGCAACACTGGCGTATCTGACGGCGCAGCGGACGCGGGAGTTCGGAATCCGGCTGGCGCTGGGTTCCAGCGTCAAAGCCCTTGTTACGATTGTGATCCGGGAGAGCGTTTTGCTTGCTGCAGCGGGTGCGGCGGTTGGGTTAATCGGAGTTGCGGCCGTCACGCGCGCGATCCGGGAGCTGCTCTATGGAGTACGGCCTCTGGACGGTGTGACGCTGGTCGGTGTCGTAGGGCTGATAGCTATTATCGCGGTGGGAGCCGCGGGTGTGCCAGGGTGGCGCGCTACACGGATCGATCCGCAGAAGTCGTTGCGGAGCGAATAGGAACGCGGAAGGGCATGGTGCTCGGTTAGAACCTCGGGGCCGCATGCCAGGACCAGCGGCTAATGGCGAGACCGGCGTGACACGGCCAAGTGGCCACGCTTCGCTCGTAATCACAAGCGAAAGCAAGGCCACCCCGTCGGTCCTCAGAACAGCCTGGGCAAGTTCTGCGTCATTCCCCGACAAGAGCATGATGACAGTATGAAAATCGATACGTGCGAACATTGCTTGCGGATTGCCGAAACCGATCTCGACTGCCCTTCACCCGAGCGATAGGCCAAGGTGAGGGCGCATGTGCGCGGGGATCCTTTCTGCGGCTGGCCATGGCGCGGCGGGGCTAACCTGACATCAAGGATCGGCCTGCACGTATCTTAACGTCCCGTTACGTCCGCCATTTAGATCATCTCGCCAATCTCGTGCAGTGCCCACAAGAGCTTGTTAGAAAAGCGTTCCGATTTTTGACTAAACGAGATCGACCACCCAGCGGGCAATTCAATTGGGGCTATGTCCCATTCTCGTGCTGCGGACCCGAAATCGTCCGCGAAACAAATCCGCGAGATTCACCCTCCAAATGGAATCATCGATTCCTTGCCTCGAATCAAGGCTCCAGGAAGTCTTCGGCCGCCCTATGAAGGCGGGGAACGGAGGAAGGCCTGCAGATTCAAGTCAAAAGCGACAAAACTGTAACGGTAGATACGCGAGTGACCCAGTTCGTTCGAGGTTCAGCGGAGACATTTATTACAAACTGATCGATGTCCTAAGGGCTTACCATGACCCCGTTTGGCCTCTCCGGCCTGCTGATCGGAATCACCTCCGTGAGTTTCGGGCTCTTCGTCTTGTTGATGAGCGCGAATCGCAAGATCGGCAGAATCTGGTTTTTATTCACTCTGGCGGTCGGTGCCTGGGGCTTTGGCGGGATGTGGATCAGTTGGACAAAAACCGCAACCGAAGCCTTATTGGCCTGGCGTTTGGCATTTGCTTTCGGGGTCGTATGGATTTCTCCTGTTTTTTACCATTTCGTTTGCACCTTCCTTGACCTTCGACGGAAGCGATCCATTGCACTTCACTATTTCATAACACTCGTTTTCCTTTCGACTATCCCAACCTCTCTGTTTTTCTCCCGCGTCAGATGGGTCTTCGATTCCCTCTACTATGTCCTTGGCGGTGCACTATACCCCGTCTATTTTGCCTGGTGGATCACCCTCGTTCTGTTTAGCCATTATGAATTGATTCGGGCGTACCACACAGCCTCGCCGGGCAGAAAGACTCAAATCAAGTATTTCTTCTTCGCCACAGCGATGGGATTTTCGGGAGGGAGCATGGCCTATTTTCCCGCCTTTGGTATTGATATTTACCCATGGGGAAATTTTGGCATCGTGCTTCATCCCCTGATCATGTCCGTCGCCATCGTAAAGCATCGTCTGATGGATATCGAATTGGTGGCGCGTCACACTTTGACGAAATTGCTCGCCTGGGGCGTGATTGGACTTCCGTTTGTCATCGGCATGATCATGGGTCATTTCCTAAGCAGCCGTGCTGAATTTCTCTATGACCGCGCGCCTTGGGACTTGCTCTGCGCCGCCCTGAATTATTCGTTGGCATTAACGCTCCTGCGCAACTACAGGGACCCGCTGTGCGACCGGCTCCGCTGGGTGTTCACGCTTTTGGGTACCTGGCAGTTGTTGACGGTTGTGCTGTTAACCAGCCCGCCCTATCGCTGGTCTCAGGTCGTCTACCGCAGCGGTTACGCTGTTGGAGCGTTTCTGTTGCTTGCGCTTTTTTCATTCTGGGAGGAATTCTTTCAAAACGCCAAGGATCGGTTTTCCACAATTGTGCGCCACGGCCTAGAGTGGACCGTTCTAGCGATGGCGGTATTTTCGGTGTTGACGCCTTGGATCATCCGCGGCCTCGCATTTGATCCTAGCCACCGTCTGGCCGCCAGGGAGGTGCCGGGGCCGCTGTATGGCATCTTTGCCATATGGTTTGTCGTGTCTCTTGTCTGCATGGGTCTGTGGTCCGTTCAAGCGATCCGCCGATTCCCGGAGGAAACGTCCCGATCCCAGAAGACGTGGATCATGGCATCATTGATCTCCGTTACGGGCGCGGCCGTGAGCTATTTTCTCTTTGTCATGAAGCAGATCAGCTGGCATTACTATCCGCCAATGGTGGCCGTCATGTGTTTTTGCCTCACGGCCGCCTTGTCTCACCGGATGAAAAGGACTGCTCAGCCGATCGATTTTCGTCTCGGGGCGATGATTCTGGTCGTTCCTTTCGCGGCGGGCGCGATGCTGGCCTATTCCTTGGTGGCGCGAGGACTCGCTGCCTTTCTGCTAGCTGCTTTTGCCGCTACCATCGTGAAACAGAGCAAGGGCTCCATCCAGGCTTTGGTCGACCGGCTTTTCAAGGACAAATTTCGCTACCTCGTAGAAATCGAACGCCTCGGTGAGGACATTTACCGACGCACCAATCTTTCCGAGCTTTTGCGCGGCCTGGCGCGCGACCTGGCGGAAAGGGCCCGTATGTCCTGGGTCGGGGTATGGCTCATGGACATTACAGCTGGCGCCTTTCATCTCCAGCGGGCATCCGGATCTGCCAGTGAAAACGACGTACCTCATCATTTGTGGACTACGTCCTTTGGCGCTATAAGCCCGCTGATCAAACGCTTTGAGTTCGACAAAACGCTTTTGCTTTCGGATGAAACAGCTCAGGATGAGGAACGGGACGCGGCGCAGGAACTGGCTCGCTGGAGCATCGCTGCTGCGTTGCCGATGTATTCGGGCGACAAACTTCTCGGATTCATCGGGTTCGGGCCCAAACTCCGTCAGGAGGCTTTCCACAGCGCCGATATCACCACGCTGTCCGATCTGGGCCGCAAAGCCGAGCGCGCGATTGCGCAAGCCTACATGCTTTATGAACAGGCCAAAATGTTGGCCAAGTTGTCCCACGATATCCTGAATTTCATCAATCCCCAGACACTGGCGATCCAGGAATTGGCTCAGCGTTGCGGCCCTGTAAGCGCGGACCAGAAAAAGCATTTGAAGACGCTCTGGAAGCAGAAGGACCTGATTGAAGAGAGCATTCGTGACCTGCTGGAGTTGGAGCGCCTGGTCGAATTGCGGATGGAGGGCAAATGGCGCATGCGCGAGTATCGCCTCGGTGAACTCGCTCAGGCGTCCATCGCCGCCTATCAGGCTAAGGCCGAGGGCCGGGGCGTGGTTCTGGAAGCCTCTCTCTCGCCTTGCCCGGACGGCATCGGGGACCCTCGCTCGATTCGCCGCGTCATTGATAACTTAGTGATCAATGCTCTGAAATTCACCCCAACGGGCGGCCGGATTCTCGTGCAGGTGGAGCCGGCCGGAGCAAATTTGCGATTGACGGTGAGCGATACGGGAGCCGGCATTCCCGCCGAGGATCTTCCGCGGATCTTCGATCCGTTCTATCAAGGGTCCAATTATCCTGGGCTGGCTCAGGGCACGGGTATCGGCTTGTCCAACGTCAAGGAATTTGTCAACCTGCACAAGGGTTCGCTCCGCGTCGATTCGGAATTGGAGCATGGAACAACGTTCGTCATCGAGTTGCCTTCCGTATCCCGAGTTCAAGAGTTTGACGCGGCGATGGTAGATCCGGAAACGCTGGCTAGGAAGGTGGCATAAGGGGGCAGAGGTATGGCAGAGCGACCGCACGTGTTGTACGTTGACGACGAAAAAGAGATTACCGACCTGATGACGGTGGCCCTCGGCTCCGAAGGTTTCGATGTCATGGTGGCTAACGACGGTCAGGCGGCTATTGAGGCTCTTTCCGGAAAACCGAAAATTGACGCGATTGTATTGGATTACAGGATGCCCAAGTTGGACGGGCTGCAATTCTTAGAGCGCGTCAGCCAAAATCCGGAGCTGCGGGCCATCAAGGTCATTTTGTGTTCGGGTGCGCTCCCCGATCAGGAGGAGTGGTTTAACCGACTGGGAGGATCGATGCGCTCCATGATCAAGGGCTGCGTGCAGAAGCCTTGCGATGCCCCAATGCTCGCCAAGGCCATTCATGCAGCGCTAGGAACGCCCTCGCGGCCCGCCACGGCCTCGTTTCTCGATGAAGCGGACGATGCGCCGCCCCTGAGCATGCCGATTTCCGACGGCGCCGTTCGCGTGCTGGTCGTGGAAGATGACAACGTCTCTGGTCCCGCGATCACGGAAAAGTTGCGAAGCCAGGGCTACGGCGCTGGCTGGTGCATGACGCGCAAGGCCATGCGTGAGTTTATACCGGAACGGGCCCCGCGATTGCCTTTTGAGATTCTTCTATTGGATCTGGCGTTGCCTGATGCCTTTGGTTCTGAGATCATTCGCGAATTGGCCCTGGATCCTCGTTCGTCCGGGCTCAAGATCGTTATCATCACCGGCCACCTGGCCCAGGGCGAGGAGGAGACGTTCCTTAGTCAATTGGAGCCGACGGCCCGGGCACTGGTCGCCTCCATCCTGATTAAACCCTACGAGTGGAATTCGCTTTTGGCGACCATTGCCCAGGTCGCGGCAAAACTTCCCGAATAGACGCCTCGAGTCGGCGTTGCTGCCGATTTCCGGCGCGGCGTCTATTCTATATACTTTGTACATGGGTGACCGCCCCCGCCACCACACGGATTCAGCATCGTGTGCGCGGGCCGCGGGCTCGCCATGGCGATTCAGGACTTGAAACCAAAACAGCGCACGCCGCATCCAACGGGGCATGCGCTGTAAAGCGCGAAACGCGGCTGGCAGACCGCGCGGCGGAGCGTAAAGCGCTGCCCGAACCTGCCATGGCGGTGGGCAGTGACGAATCCAGCGGTTGCCATTGTGGGGCTCGGCTGCCGCTATCCAGACGCGGTCTCGCCGTCGGAGTTGTGGGAGAACGTGCTGGCCCAGCGGCGCGCTTTCCGGTGTATACCCGAGGTACGACTGAGTCGCGGCTACTACTCGCCCGATCCGCATGCGCCGGACAAGACCTATGCGATGACGGCGGCGGTGATCGAGGACTACGAATTCGACCGCATCCGTCACCGCGTCTCCGGCGCTGCATATCGCTCGGCCGACCTGGCGCACTGGCTGGCGCTCGATATCGCAGGCCAGGCGCTCGCGGATGCCGGATGGGCCGGAGGAGAGGGCTTGCCCCGACGGAGCACCGCGGTCTATCTGGGCAATACACTGACGGGCGAATTTTCCCGCGCCGCGACGATGCGGCTGCGCTGGCCCTACGTTCAGAAGGTGGTCGGTGCAGCCCTCGCAGAACGGGGCATCGGGGCCGAAGAGCGTGCCGGGCTGCTCCGCGACATCGAAGACGCCTACAAGCGGCCCTTTGCCGAGGTGGGGGAGGAGACGCTGGCGGGCGGCCTTTCCAACACGATCGCCGGACGCATCGCCAATCATTTTGGCTTCAATGGCGGCGGATACACGGTTGACGGGGCGTGCGCGTCGTCGCTGCTGGCGGTGGCGACGGCCTGTTCGGCGCTGGTGGCCGGCGATTGCGATGCGGCCCTGGCCGGCGGTGTGGACCTGAGCCTCGATCCATTCGAATTGATCGGTTTTGCCAAGGCCGGCGCTCTGGCCGCGGAACAGATGCGCGTCTACGACCTCGGCTCCGCGGGGTTCTGGCCGGGCGAGGGCTGCGGCTTCGCGATGCTGATGCGGTATGACGATGCGATTGCATCAGGGCGCCGCATATACGCTGTGGTGCGGGGCTGGGGCATCTCTTCGGACGGGAGTGGTGGCATCACTCGGCCGGAAGTCGATGGGCAACTGTTGGCGCTCGAGCGCGCGTATCGGCGCGCAGGATTCGGGGCCGATTCGGTTGCGTACTTCGAGGGCCACGGGACGGGAACCGCGGTTGGGGACGCGACGGAGCTGCGCGCGCTCGCAAGGGCGCGGAGCGGCGCTTCGTCCGCGGCGGTAGTCTCGAGCGTGAAGGCGAATATCGGACATACCAAGGCGGCCGCCGGAATCGCCGGTGTGATCAAGGCGGCCATGGCGGTGCACGCGCAGGTGATTCCGCCGGTCACAGCATGCGATACACCGCATCCGGCAATGAACGGCGTGCTTCGCGTGGCTCGCAGCCCGGAGTTGTGGCCCGACGGGATGCCGGTGCGGGCGGCCGTGAGCGCGATGGGCTTCGGCGGGATCAATTGCCACATCGTGATGGAGAGCGTTGCTGCGGAGAGGCGGAGATCGTTGACCGCGCAGGAGTCCCGGCTGGCCGCGACTCCGCAGGATGCCGAGCTGTTCCTGTTCTCCAAGGAGCGCCTGGCGGAAGGAAAGGAGATTGCCGCGGGGCTGTCGCTCTCGGAGTTGACCGATTACGCCGCGAGCCTGAGTGGCGCGGGTGACGCGGTGTGTGCCGTCGTCGCATCGACTCCGCAGGAGCTGGCTCAAAAGCTCGCCAGCGCACAGGCGAGGCTTGTGCCCCGCCGGCCCAGAATCGGGTTCCTGTTCCCTGGACAGGGCTCACAAAATTCCGCTGCCGAGACGGAAATTGCGCAGCCGGCGATCATGCGGGATTCGTTAGGCGGATTGCGGGAACTACGGGCTCTCGGCATCGAAGCGGAGGTGGCCGTCGGGCATAGCCTGGGCGAGATTGCGGCGCTCTGTTGGGCCGGCGCGATCGATGAGGACACGGCTGTGCGCATCGCAACGGAACGGGGCCGGCTCATGGCGGCTCTTCCCGGTGGTGCGATGGCCGCGTTAAGAGCGGGCGAGCAGGAGGTCGGGCGGCTGATCGCGAATGAGGCGGTCGCAATAGCCGGCTATAACGGCGCGCGCCAGACCGTGATTTCGGGCGCGCAAGACGCGATCGAGCGGGTGGTCGCACGCACTGGCGCGATTCCGCTAGCGGTCACTCATGCCTTCCATTCTCCGATGATGGCCAGGGCCGCGGAACCATTCGGACGTTTTCTCGCAGGCATGCATCTGCGGAAGCCCTCGCGCCGGGTAATTTCGACCGTGACGGCGGCCGAAATCGGAGAAGACGATCTGCGTGAGTTGCTGGTCCGCCAGTTGACCGCGCCGGTACGTTTCGAACAGGCGATTTCAGCGGCTCCGGGAGTCGATCTATGGATCGAGGTGGGCCCGGGGCGGGTTCTTTCGGGATTAGTTAGCGGGCCGGCGGTTTCGATCGAGTGGGGCAGCGGATCGCGACGGCCGTTCCTCGAAGCAGTCGCGGCGGCGGTGAATGCCGGAATTTCGTTGGATACCACGGCGCTCTTCGCGGACCGGTTTACGCGGCCGTTCCGGGCGCGGCGCCAGTTCTTCGCCAGCCCATGCGAAGTTGACTCTGTCGGCCGGGCAGAACCGGTGGAGGCGTCCGAACCCGAGCCCATCGCCGCTGCGAGCACGCCGCTCGCCGTCTTACGCGAGCTCATCCGGAGCCGCGCGGAGTTGCCGGCATCGGCAGTGCAGGAAAATGCCCGGCTGCTGGCCGATCTGCATTTGAGTTCGATCATGGTGGCGCAGATCGCGACCGAGGCGGCACGGCGGCTGGAGTTGCCGCCGCCGCCCGCTCCGCTGCAATACGCGGGGTTGACCGTGGCGGAGATGGCGGAGGCGCTCGAAGCCTCTGCCAGGGGTCCGCGCAGGGAGGAGTCCTCAGTTCCGGCCGGCGTGGATGCGTGGGTCCGCCCGTTCGTGACGAGGCTCGAACGTCGTCCGCTTCCCGGTGCGGCAGAGGCCGACAACGAGGAAGGCGGCGAGTGGAAATTCTTCGGCGATGTACCGGGATCGCTCGGTCCGCTGCTGCCTGCAAGTGGCGGTGTCGTACTGGCCATGCCGGCGCCGGTTCCGGTGATGATCGAAGCGGCCCGGACGGCGGTCCGGTTGCGCCGGCCCGCCCGGTTCGTCCTGGTGCAGCACGACGGCAATTCGGCCGCGCTTGCTCGCACCGTGTTTCTCGAGGCGCATGATCTGCCTGTGTGCGTGGTGAATCTGCCGCCTCATGACCCGCGGGCGGCGGAGCGGATCGCGGCCGAGGCGTTGTCCGTCCGGCGTTACACGGAAGTTCACTATGGCGCGGATGGGGTCAGGCGCGAGCCGGTGATGTCGGCGGCTTCCTTCGAGCCGCGCGACTTTCCGCTCGGTCCGGACGACACCTTGCTCGTCACCGGCGGTGCCAAAGGGATCGGCGCCGAATGCGCGATCGAGGCGGCGCGGGTGAGCGGGGCGAAGCTGCTCTTGGTGGGTACTTCCCGAATGGAAGATAACCCCAACCTCCAGCGCATGCGGGCGATGGGCCTGCAATTCGAGTATCGGCGCGCGGACGTCACCGACCCCGCGTCGCTGACGGGGCTCGAGGGGGTGACCGCGATTCTGCACTGCGCGGGCGTCAATCAGCCGAGATCCATCGGTGCGGTCGACGAGGCCGGCTTCCGGCGGACGCTGGCAGTAAAAGTGGACGGGCTGCGGAATGTTCTGGCCGCGGTGGACCCGGCGCGGCTCAAGCTGGTGGCGGCGTTTGGCTCGATCATCGCCCGCATCGGGATGGCCGGGGAACTGGATTACGCCATCGGGAACGAGTGGCTGGCGCGCGATGTCGAGGCGTTCGGCGCGGCGCACCCGCAGTGCCGGTGTCTGACGTTCGAGTTTTCGGTGTGGTCCGGCGCTGGCATGGGCGAGCGGGTTGCGCACCTGGAAACGCTGATGCGCTCCGGCGTCTCGCCGATTTCGATCGAAGAAGGGGTGGCGGCGTTCCGCTCCCTGCTCGCGTCGGATGCACGCGGATCCATCGTAGTCTCCGGGCGTTTCGGCTCGCCGGCTACGGTGCAGTTCGACCGCCCGGGGCTGCCGCTGCTGCGGTATCTCGAAAACGC
Source organism: Bryobacterales bacterium (assembly GCA_963778675.1). Lineage (GTDB taxonomy): Bacteria > Acidobacteriota > Terriglobia > Bryobacterales > Bryobacteraceae > CAWCDJ01. Next base: position 3,729 of record CAVZVI010000003.1, on the reverse strand, counting down.
GCGCGTGCACTACCCTGGCGTGGAACTGGTATGTGAGGCGACGCTCTCGGGCGCAAACGACCCCTATCTGGACGATCATATCTTCTCCGGTGCGCGTCTCCTGCCGGGCGTAATGGCCCTCGAAGCGATGGCACAGGCGGCCATGGCTGTCACCGGCTCGACCGTGCCGCCGGCATTCGAGAATGTCCGTTTCCTGCGGCCGATCATCGTGCCGCAAACCGGTGAGCTGGCGATCCGGGTGGCGGCGCTGGTGCATCCCGGTGGCCAAGTCGAGGTCTCGATCCGCACCGCCGACACGCAGTTCCAGGCGGATCATTTCCACGCGATTTGCCGGTTTGAGGCGCGTGAAGGGCTCGGGCTCTCGGCCATGCCCGCCGGTGAAGCGATTCCGCTCGATCCGGCGCGCCACTTGTACGGCGGGCTGCTCTTCCAGGAGGGGCGCTTCCGGAGGCTGCAGGCGTATCGCCGTCTGAGCGCCACCGAATGTGTGGTGGAGGCGGCGGGCGGGCCGCCCCGGGAATGGTTCAGCCGCTACCTGCCCCAGACGCTCGTGCTGGGCGACGCGGGTCTGCGCGACACGGCGATCCATGCGATTCAGGCCTGTATTCCGCACGCCCGCGTGTTGCCGGTCGGCGCTGCCGGAATCGTCATGTGCCCACATCCGCCGGCTGCGAGTTACGTGATCGCCGCGCGCGAACGGCGCCCCGACCGCCATCTGCTGGTGTACGACGTCGAGATCGCGACTGCAGCGGGCGAGCTGGTTGAGCGATGGACCGGTCTTGAGTTGCGCATGGTCAGCTCCGCCGCGTCGCCGAACGAATGGATCCCGGCTCTGCTTGCTCCCTACCTGGAACGGAGGGTGGCCGAGATCGTACCGGGCGCGGCTGTGTCGGTGGCGGCCGGCGTGAACGGGCACACGAGCGGCCTGTTAAAACGTGGCGACGGCAAGCCGTATAGGAACGGATTCCACGTGTCGCGATCGCACGCGGGGGAACTGACGATATCGGTGATGTCTCCGGCGCCGGTGGGCTGCGATTGCGAGCCTGTTACCGCTCGGCCGCCCGAGGTCTGGCGCGATTTGCTCGGCGCCTGCGGGTTCGCGCTGGCCGAACTGGTGGCGCGGGAAGGCGGCGAGCCGCTTGAAGCAGCGGCGACGCGCGTCTGGTGCGCGATCGAAGCTGTGAAGAAAGCCGGCTTGCGGCACGATATCGGGATCGTGCTGGCGACACCGCGGGAGCCGCGGTCCGCAGCATCCGGCTGGGTGGTGCTGGGGGCGGGCGCGGCCCGGATCGCCACGGTGGTGGCGCCGGTGGCAGGCTTTGCCGATCCCGTGGCGTTCGCGGTTTTGGTGGCCGGGCAATGAAGACCTACGAGTTTCGACACACCATCGGGTTCGAAGAGACGAACCTCGTCGGGAATGTCTATTACGTGAATCATGTCCGCTGGCAGGGGCGCTGCCGCGAGATGTTTTTGCGCGACCATGCGCCCTCCGTGCTGGAGGAGCTTCAGCGGGGACTGGCGCTCGTCACAACCCACTGCTCATGCGATTACTATGACGAGCTGATCGCCTTCGATCAGATTACGATCCGGATGACCCTGCGGGAGATGACGCAGTCGCGCCTGACGCTCGATTTCGAGTACTGGAAGGGCGATACGCTGGCGGCACGCGGCGTGCAGCGGATCGCATGCATGCGCAAGCGCAACGGCGTGATGGAGCCCGAGGCATGGCCCGAGGCGCTGCAGGCAGCATTGGGGTGAATTGGCGTACAGCCGGATTTTGTGGTGCGCCCAGACAGAATGCCAATACGACCGCAAAAGCCGACAATAGAGGCAGGACCAACAAAGAGGAGCACCCTTATGCCCGGAACGTACAAGATGGTCGAGCTCGTCGGCACCTCACCTGTCAGCTTCGCCGAGGCGGTCAAAGCGGCGGTAGAGGAAGCGGCGCATACCGTGCGACACATGGACTGGTTCGACGTAGTGAAACAGAGCGGCCGGATCGTCAACGGCAAAGTGCAGGAATTCCAGGTGACCATAAAGGTCGGCTTCAAAATCGAGCACTAGCGAGCCTGCGGACGTAGCCCTGCATGGGAGCCCGCCCCTTGCTGCGACGCGCAGCAGGGCGGACGCGATCCGGACAACCGCCGCGATTTTCCGGGAGGCTGGCCGGACGACCCCGTGAATGCCTTTTCCGCCGAAGGCCGCTCCGGAAATGCCGCCAAGGTGTTCGACTTCACGCGCACCCTTCTACATTTGCGCCGCGAGCATCCGGCTTTGAGAAGCGGTGCACTCACGCGAAAGCCGGTCCGCTATGCTCGCCAGGTTAAGCATCCGGAACCGGCTTCCGCAACTTCGAAAACTACCGTCAGCGAGTGCAGGTGTTATGTTCTTAGAAAGGGATGGGATTGGGCTCTTGATCAATTGCGGGGGCAGACCATGATCCCAGATTGGTAAAACAATCTTGGGAGATAATGCTTTGACCGACTCTGAGATCGATTTGGGCCTGCCCCAATACGAGATTACCGCGAAGACGCAAAACGGCGGCACGATTACGATATCGGCCCGGTATACCGGGCCGATATCGTGCCCGCAGTGCGGGGGATCGCGTCTGCGAAACAAGGGCTGGTGCCGGAGAACCGTGCGGCACGATGACTGGGGTTTCCGCCGTGGGATCGTGGACTTGCAAGTGCGCAAGAGCCGCTGCCTGGATTGCGGCCGCTCGTTTCGCCAGTCAACGCCAGGCATCCAGCCGTACCAGCGAGCCAGCGAGAGCTTCCAGGAGATGGTCTTTCAGCAGCACCTGGGTGGAATTAACCGGAGCTGCTTGGCAAGACAGAAGGGCATTGGAGCGGCGACGGTGCAGCGCTATTTCCTCCGCCGACTGCAACGACGCGCGCGCCAGGACCATGCGCCGGCATGCCCCAAGGTTCTGGGCATCGACGAGCATTTCTTCACCCGCCGCAAAGGCTACGCCACCACCATGTGCGACCTGAAGAATCACCGCATCTACGATGTCGTTCTCGGCCGTTCCGAAGCGGCCCTGGAGTCCTATTTCCTTCGGCTTGCGGGCAAAGAGCAGGTGCGGATCGTGTGCATGGACCTGGCTGTGGTCTACCGTTCGATCGTCAGAAAGCATTTTCCCAAGGCGGTCATCGTGGCCGACCGTTTTCACGTGATCCGGCTCGTCAATCACCACTTCCTGGCCTGCTGGAGAGAGATCGATGCGGTGGCCGCCAAGAACCGCGGTTTGCTCTCGCTGATGCGGCGCCATCGCCACAACCTCAAACCGGAACAGAAACTCCGGCTCATGGCCTACCTGGCCGACCGGCCGGCCCTTGATGCGATCTACCGCTTCAAGCAGCGGCTCTGCTATCTGCTGCTGAAGAAACACAAAAGCAAACGGCAGTGCCAAAAGCTGATTCCCCGGTTCCTCCGCGCGGTCGTCGAATTGCGCCAATCCGGACTGATGCCACTCGTCGCCTTGGGAGAAACGCTCCACTCCTGGTCCCAGGAGATCGCGCGCATGTGGCGCTTCACGCGATCCAACGGAATTACCGAAGGGTTTCACAACAAAATGGAAACGATCAGCAGGCAGGCGTATGGCTTCCGCAACTTCGAAAACTACCGTCAGCGAGTGCAGGTGTTATGTTCTTAGAAAGGGATGGGATTGGGGTTTGCCCCCGCAATTGGCGTAGAGCCTGGGATTGGGGTTTGCCCCCGGAATTGGCG
>CAVZVI010000002.1:0-199229 GCA_963778675.1 Bryobacterales bacterium | reverse complement strand
CTTCCTCTCACCGGCGGCGACAGCAGCGATACGCTAGCAACGTGTGTTCATTTCGACGGCTAATCGAAAGTTAGGCCGAAACAACGCGACGAAGACTTGAGCGGCAGGATCCTCGATCATCTTGGATAGTAGTTCCATATTACGGCTTCAAGCTTGTTCTAGGTGGCGTGGCGAGCTGTCACGTCAGCGCTCCTGCTAAAGGTCCGTTTATGCTTGAGGCGATAGCGGCCGGGGGGCTCCCCAAACTCTCGTTTGAATGCGCGATTGAAGGCCGCTTCCGACTCGTATCCCACCTCGCCAGCGATTTCTGCTACACCCCGCGGCGTATTCTCAAGCGACCGCGCGGCCAACTGAAGCCTCCAGCGAGTCAAATACGTCATGGGTGGCTCGGAAAGGTACCGGGTGAAACGTTCCACGAGCGCAGTCCGTGAAATGCCCACCTCCCCCGCCAGATCCGCGATCGTCCAAGGGTGGGCAACGCGGCGGTGCAGCAATCCGAGGCTTTTGCCCACGATGGGATCGCGCGCTCCCGCGAGCCAACCGGTCTGTTGTTCCGGCAACCCGGCGACATAGCGGCGTAGCGTGTCGACGAACAAAGCTTCCGATAGCTTGGCAAGCATGGCATCGCTGCCGACCCGTCCCGAAGCTGCTTCTTCCACCAGGTGCAGAATCGAACTCTCGAGCCAGTGCCCCGAGCGGTCCGTTCGGATGTTGACCTTAAAGACGGGCGGCAGACCACCCAGAATCGGCCGGCTCAGGAAGGGGTCGCAAGCCATGTACCCGCAAACATATCGCGCTGAATCGCCGCCTCCGCCTGCCTGCATGGGACGCAAGTCGCGCGCTTCGATCTTGGAAAGAATCGCCGAGTTGAGCGATGCCGCCGACACACCTGGCGCGCTGGTCATTACGTGTGGATCTCCGTGGGGAAGGACGACGATATCTCCGGGACCAAGCGCAATCGATTGTCCATCGGGTAACGTCACGAACGCTGCGCCGTCGATGACGAAGTGGTAGATCACCAGGTGCGGCGCTCCTGGCGCAAGCAGTGGGGCAAGCGCGTTGGAGGCGGGCGACGAAAAACACCAGGGGGCGGAGAATTCGGCACTGAAGAACAATGCGCCGTTCAGCTTGACCCCACTCAGAATCTCGGAGAACGCATCCATTCGGCCCCCCTATACGGTCGGCTAAGCTATCCGGCCAGACTGCAAAGCAGCCAGCATACGCGAGCCGTCCGAGCAATTCATCGGGACGCTCGGGCATGGTTGTAGCACCCGGTGCACCCCACAATTGTAAACGACACGAGACGCGAAATGAAGACGCGTCAGACCGATACACGAAGGAGAAAAACGCTATGACCACCCCCATTCCTGTCCAAACCCAACAATATGCCGAATGTGTCGGCGCTTCCAAGCGCGTACGCTGGGACATCGACCAGGACGTGCTGCGAGGCCGCGAGTTCGATACGTCGCATAAATTCCTGCCGGACTCCATCTCCGGCATCGATCAAATTGAGTTTCTGAGCGAGGAGGAAGCGCGTCTTTCTCAGTCAGATTCAAGGCCGGACCTATGCGAACATCTTCGGCCTGGTGGAACGTTTCATCAACTGCAAGGTTCTTGAGCTGAGCAAATTTCACTGGACCGGTGACCAGGTCGCTCTGGAGGCGCTGGTCCGCTTCAGTGATGAAGAACTCAAACACCAGGAACTGTTCCGGCGCATTGAGCGCATGATCGCATCGAAAATGCCGCCGGGATACAGCTTCCTGCCGGAGCCGAACGCGGTGGCCGCGGCGGTGCTTTCGAAATCCACATGGGCGGTGCTGGGAATGACTCTGATGATCGAGCTGTTCACGCAGACGCATTATCTGAAAAGCATCCAGCCGGATTCACAATTATCGCCGTTGTTCAAAGACGTGTTCTTGTACCACTGGAAGGAGGAATCCCAACACGCAAGAATCGACGAGCTGGAATGGATACGCGAAAACGCCGGCTTGTCCGCCGAGGAGCGAAATCAGGCCGTTGACGACATGATCGCGCTCGTCGGAGCCGTGGACGGGATCGTGTGCGCCCAAGCGGCCGCCGATGTTCGGTACTTCTTAAGCGCAAAAGGCGCGGCTCTATCCGAACAGAAGGTTAAGCTGCTGCACGACCAGGTGCTCCGGGCCTATCGCTGGCAGTACATTCTCTCCGGTGTCGAGGAGCGGCGGTTTCAGAAGGTGCTCAGCGCCATGATCACCGGCGAGCAAATGCGACGGATCGAAGCGGCGCTGGCTCCTCTGATCGCTTCGGCTGGCCCGAACGCAAGCGCTCGCGTCAATGGAAAGGATCTGTTATGAATCCGAACAAAGCACTCTGGGAAAAGGGCGATTTCACCGCGATTGCCGCCTTTATGCGCGAATCCGGTGAGACCGTCGTGGAATCGCTCGGGGTCAAGCCTCCGCTGCAGGCCTTGGATCTCGGCTGTGGAGACGGCACTACGGCGGTGCCACTGGCGCGTCTGGGGGCTGAAGTCACCGGGATCGACATCGCCAGGAATCTCGTTGCGGCCGGGAACAAACGGGCGGCGGAGCAGGGCCTCCGGCGACTGAGATTTCACGAGGGTGACGCCTGTGATCTGCAAGGCATCGACAACAACTCCTTCGACTTGACTCTCTCCGTGTTCGGCGCCATGTTCGCCGCGAAGCCGTTTGACGTGGCCAGGGAGATGGTCCGGGTAACAAAACCAGGCGGGGCCATTGTGATGGGCAACTGGATCCCAAACGATCCGACCTTCGTTTCGCAGCTCCTGAAGATCAGCTCATCGTTTTCACCACCACCCCCAGAGGGCACCGTCAGCCCCATGCTGTGGGGCGTGGAAAGTCACGTCGTTGAGCGTTTTGCGCAAGCCGGCGTGCCCGAGGAAAACGTATCTATGGCCAAAGATACGTACTACTTTGTGTCAGCAAACCAGGGCCCAGCAGACTTCATTAGCCGCTTCCGGCGATTTTATGGCCCCACCATGAACGCCTTCGAAGCCGCGGAACAAAACGGAAGAGGCGAAGAGCTTCACGGCCAACTGCTGGACCTTGCGAAAGCACACAACAAGAGCACGAATGACGGCACACTGATACCCGCCAGTTTTCTAAGAGTCACCGTTACTCTTTGAAGAGGAGAGGCAGAAGAATGAAAGACCATAATTATGGACAGATCACCGAAACCAAATCGCCCTCGCCCGGGGCAATTCTGAACCAAAGGGCTGAAGCGCTTGCCACACGTCTTGAGAACGGAGCGGCAGATCTTGCTGCCTTTGCGGGCGCGCTCTCTGAGGCGGAGTGGCAGACGCACCTTCCCAAGGACGGACGGAAAGTCGGGGTGGTTGTACACCACGTCGCCAGTATGTACCCAATTGAGATCCAGCTTGCGAGTCTGCTCGCTGCCGGCCAGCCGATCGTGGGTGTGACGTGGGACGCGGTCGATACGATCAACCGAGACCATGCGAAGGAGAACGACACCGTCGCCAAAGAGGCCGCACTCGCGCTGTTGAAAACCAACAGCGCGGCGGCGGCCGCTGCAATCCGGGCCTTTACCGACGAAGAGCTCGACTGCGCCGCGCCTGTGTCGCTGAACAGTGACGCTCCACTCACTTGCCAATTCTTCCTGGAGGATCATGCGGTGCGGCACAGTTACCACCATCTCGCCCGGATCAAGGCGGCACTAGCGCGCTAGCGCCCGGCTCGACGCCTCGTTGGCCTATGACACATATCTACACCACAATCGATATCCAGGCGCCACCTGACCGCGTCTGGGCTGCGGTGCGCGACATCGAGCACTGGTCCGAGTGGACTCCGACGATCATTAGCGTCCAGCCGCTCGACGCCGGCCCGCTCGCCGTAGGAACCCGAGCCATCGTCCGGCAGCCTAAGCTTCTTCCAGCGCGCTGGCAGATCACAGAGCTCGAGGAGGGCCGCGGCTTTACCTGGATCACGCGTGGCCCCGGCGTACTCGTAACAGCGCGCCACTCGATCGAAGCCGCTGCCAACGGCAGCCGGGCCACGCTCTCGCTCGACTTCTCGGGCCCTCTCGGCCCCCTTTGCGGTCGTCTGACGCGTCGCCTGAACGCACGCTATCTCGCGATAGAGGCGCGGGGACTCAAGCACCGCGCCGAGGCGGAGGGAGGATCACGATGAACAGAAGATTCAAATTGCTGGCCGTCCTCGCTCATCCCGATGATGAATCACTAGGTTTCGGCGGCACGCTCGCCAAGTATGCTGCCGAAGCCGTTGAGACCTATCTCGTCACAGCCACACGCGGAGAGCGCGGAAGGTTCGGCTCATTCGGAAAGGGAGGCGATCCGGTTGAAGTGGGCCGCGTTCGGGAAGCGGAATTACGCGCCGCGGCCGCGGTGCTCGGAATTCGCGAGGTCTCCCTCTTGAACTACCCGGACGGCGCCGTTGATCAGGTCGAGGCCACCACTGCCATTCGCGCCGTCGTCTCGCACATTCGACGAATTCAGCCCGATGTGGTCGTGACCTTCGGTCCGGAGGGAGCGTACGGACACCCTGACCACATTGCCATCTCCCAATTTACGACCGCGGCCACCGTATGCGCCGCCGATTGCCGATACCGCATGGACGACGGCTCGGAAGAGGTTTCGCTTCCGCCTCACCGAATTGCGAAGCTGTACTACCTGGCATGGCGAAGCAACAAGTGGGAGGCTTACCAGGCCGCGTTCAAGAAGTTGACCTCGATGGTCGACGGCGTTGCGCGGCAGGCAACGCCCTGGCCGGATTGGGCCGTGACAACCGAGATCGACACGTCAGCCTGGTGGCATGTCGTCTGGAAAGCAGTTTGCTGCCATCAGACGCAGATGTCCATCTACGAGAAGCTGGAAGATCTCACGGATGAACAGCAGAAGGCGCTGTGGGGCTCACAAGAGTTTTACCGCATCTACAGCACGGTCAATGGCGGACGGAAGCTCGAAACCGATCTATTTGAAGGGTTACGGTGAACATCCATGTCTTCTCTTCTTCGGAAAGAGAGATTCGGGACCGGCAGATTCTTGACAATACTTGCACTTGCTGCTCCTCCTCTTCTGGCGCAAGAAGCCCTGACGCTACGACAGGCGGTCGATCTCGCCTTACACTCGAATCCGCTTGCCGCCGCTGCGGAGGCCGGTGAGAGAGAAGCGGAGGCGCGCATTCACCAGGCTCAATCCGGCTATCTGCCGCGGGTGCAGTTTTCGGAGACCCTCCAGAGCGGCAACAACCCCGTGTTCGTATTCAGCTCGCTTCTCACGCAGCACCAGTTCAGTGACGCAAATCTCGCGGTGGGCTCTCTGAATCGCCCGGACGCCATGAATAACTACCGGTCGCAATTGACGGTCGAGCAGGTAGTATTCGATGGGCGGCAAACCGGCCGTAGCGTCGAGGCAGCGCGCTTCACCCGCCAGATGGCCGGCGAGGATACGCGCCGAAGCCACTCGGACATCATCCTGAATGTGTTGCGCGCCTATTTCGGCGTGACGCTGGCGGAGAAGAACCTGGAGGTCGAGTGGCAATCGGTTGCCAGCGCCCGGGCGGACCTCGAGCGTGCAGAGTCCGTCTACCGGTCCGGCCGCACTACCCAGGCGGACGTGCTGGCCCTGCGCGTACACCTCGCTGCGATGCAGGAGCAGCAGATCCGCGCCTCGAATGGTCTGGCCGTGGCCCGCGCGGCCCTGAACGACGCGCTTGGCGTCAGCCTCGATCGCACGTTCGAGTTGACGACGACGCTCGAGTCCAGCGTCGGCGCGCCCGAGGGCACGCTTGAAGAGTTCCGCCGCCTGGCCGCCGAGGACCGTCCGGAATTGCGGCAGGCCGAACTCGCCCAGCGCCTCGCCCGGACGCAGCAGCAGATCGCGGGTGCCACGTACTGGCCGCAGGTCGCCCTTCAGGGGATCGTCGAGGCCGACATGCAGAATTTCTTTGGTAAGGGTGGCGCGAACTGGTTCACCGCCGTTACTCTTCGCTGGAACTTGTGGAACGGCGGCGAAACCAAGGCCCGCGTGGAGCAGGCGCGCTTCGCCGAATCCCGCGCCGAAGCCCTGCGGAAGCACGCCGATTCGGCGATCCACCTGGAGGTGCGCAAGGCGTATCTGGATCTGGGGGCCGCCGCGCAGCGAGTCGAAGTTGCTTCCGCTGCGGTGGCCGAGGCCGAAGAGGCACACCGCATCATCCAGAACCGCCAGCAGGCCGGTTTGGTCACCGTCACCGAACTGCTGCGCAGCGAGGCGGCTCTAGCCGCCGCGCGCACGCGGCGCCTGGCGGCCGTCTACGATCACCGCATCGCCGCCGCAGCGCTCGAGTACGCCGCTGGAACGCTGGCGGCCGATTCCGCGGCCCTGAATTGAGGCGCACCTATGAACCGATTGTTGCCGCTCGCGATTCTAATCTTGATGACGGCCGGCTGCTCACAGCACGAAGCGAGCGTTGCGGCGGCGGGCGCCGAACAGAGAGTGGCCGCCGTCCGGGTCGAAACCGTCGCCGATTCCGAGATCGCCGATATCTACCAGGCAAGCGGCAGTGTGCGTGCCCGCTATAGCGCCGCTATCGCCGCAAAAATCTCCGCCAACATTCTCGAAATCCGCGTGCAAACCGGCCACCACGTGCAAGCCGGCGAGACGCTCATCGTGCTAGACCGCCGGGATCTCGAGGCGAACCTGCGCCGATCCGAGGCCGCCCGCGAAGAAGCCGAGAGCGCCATCGACGAGAGCGAAAGCGCCATAACGGCCGCCCGCGCCAACCTTGAACTTGCGCGAGTGACTCACAAGCGTTTCCAGGACCTGCTCACCAATGCGTCCGTCTCGCAGCAGGAGTTCGACGAGTCGCAGGCGCGGCTCCGGAGCGCCGAGGCAGCGCTCGAGATGGCGGCATCGAAAGGCCGGCAGGCCAGGGCGCGCCGCAGCCAGGCCGAAGCCGAGATCGCCTCCGCGCGTGTGGCCCTCGGCTACGCCACGCTTACCGCGCCATTCGCAGCCCTGGTCACCGAACGCAAAGCCGATCCCGGCAGCCTGGCCACGCCGGGCGCGCCGCTGCTCACTCTCGAGCGCGAAGGCAACCCGCGCCTGGAGGCTTCGATCGACGAGTCGCGGCAAGGTCTCGTTCAGGTCGGTGAGCGCGTTGTGGTCGAGATCGATGGCCTGAACCGAACCGTCACTGGTCGTGTCGCCGAAATCGTACCCTCGGTCGATGCTGCCACACGCACCTTCACCGTGAAGATCGACCTGCCCGCGCTGCCAGGCCTGCGGTCCGGGATGTTCGGGCGTGCCGGCTTCGCCGCCGGCAAGCGCGGGGCTTTGCTGGTTCCCCAGTCCGCGGTTCTCGAGCGCGGCCAGATCCGATCCGTGTACGTCGTGGAGGGAGATACGGCGCGGCTGCGCTTCGTCACACTGGGCGAGGGGCTCGACGACCAACGCGAGATTCTCTCAGGCCTGACTGTCGGTGAAAGAATCATCGTAACGCCCGCGCCGCTGCTTGCCGACGGCGCCCGCGTGGCGATCCAGGAGGCCGCAAAGTGAACGACAGCCCCCGCCTCCACGCCGCCGGGCGGCTCGCCGCCGCCTTCGTCAGTTCCAAGCTCACACCGCTTTTTGTGGTGGCCTCGATCCTTCTGGGTGTATTCGCGGTGGTCAAACTCCCGCGCGAAGAGGAGCCGCAGATTGTCGTCCCGATGATCGACATCTTCGTCGAGATGCCCGGCGCCTCCCCGCGCGAAGTCGAGGAGCGGGTCACCAAGCCCATGGAGAAGCTCCTGTGGGAGATTCCTGGCGTCGAGTACATCTATTCGACATCCAGCCCCGGCATGTCAATGGCCGTGGTGCGGTTTTTCGTCGGCGAGGATGAAGAGAAGGCCATCGTACGTCTGAACCAGAAGATGGCCGCCAACTTCGACCTGATCCCGCCGGGCGCCTCTCCGCCGCTCATTAAGCAGCGCTCGATCGATGATGTGCCCATTCTCGCCCTGACGCTCTGGAGCAAGCGCTACGGCGATTACGATCTGCGGCGCCTCGCCGCGCAGTTGCACGATACCGTCAAGCAAGTAGACCAGGTTTCCGCCGTCGCCATCATCGGCGGGCAGCGCCGGCAGATGCGCGTGGATCTCGACGAAACTCGGTTGGCCGGCTATCATCTCTCTCCCTCGGACGTCGCCGGCGCGCTCGGCATGGCCAACCGCCGCCTGCCGGCCGGCAGTTTCTCCGGCTCGAACCGGGAGTTCGTGCTGGAGGCCGGCTCGTTCCTCGCCTGCGCCGATGACGTGCGTCGCGTGGTAGTTGGCGTAGCCGATGGCCGCCCGGTGTTCCTTCGTGACGTCGCCCGGATCGAGGACGGCGGCGAGGAGCCCTCGCAATACGTCCGCTACGCCTCGGCCGGCGATCCCTCCTTGTGGCCCGCCGTCACACTTGCCATTTCGAAGCGCAAGGGCGCCAACGCCATCGCCGTCGCCGATCGCGTACTGGCCCGCGTGAACTCGATGCGTGGCTCTTTGCTCCCCTCCGACGTGCAACTTTCCGTCACGCGCAACTACGGCGAAACGGCCGCCGAGAAATCGAACGGCCTGCTCTTCCACATGCTGATCGCCGTGATTTCGGTGGCGGCGCTCATTTGGCTGACACTTGGCTTTCGCGAGGCCGGTATCGTCTTCAGCGCGATCCCAGTTACTCTGGCCCTCACGCTCGCAACTTTCTATCTCTACGGCTTCACGCTGAACCGCATCACGCTGTTCGCGCTGATCTTCTCCATCGGCATCCTGGTGGATGACGCGATCGTCATTGTCGAGAATATCGTGCGCCATGCGCGCATGCCGCACAACCAGGGCCGAAGCCTGGCGCAGGTGGCCATCGAAGCAGTCGATGAAGTCGGCAACCCGACCATCCTCGCCACTTTGACCGTAATTGCCGCGATCCTGCCCAACGCTTTCGTGGGCGGGCTGGCGGGTCCCTACATGCGACCAATCCCCATCGTGGGTGCAGCGGCCATGGTGTTCTCGCTGATCGTCGGCCTGGTGGTGACGCCGTGGGCCTCCGTACGGATCCTCGGCAGCTCCGCCGGCCACGCCCACAGCGAAGGCGAGGACCGCCTCACCCGCCTCTACCGTCGCGTTATGAATCCGTTGCTCCACCACACCGCTGCGCGATACGGATTCTTAGCGCTGGTCGCCGCACTGCTCCTCGGCTCGATCGCTCTCGTCGGCGTCGGCTTCGTCAAGATGAAGATGCTGCCTTTCGACAACAAGAGCGAGTTCCAGGTCATCATCGACATGCCCGAGGGAACGACGCTTGAAGAGACAGCCCGCGTCGCCACCGAACTCGCCGCCGTCGTCCGGAAGCAGCCCGAGGTCGTGAACCTCCAGACCTACGCTGGCGTTGCGTCACCCTACAACTTCAACGGCATGGTGCGCCACTACTTTTTGCGCCGCGGGCCCAATGTCGCCGACATCCAGGTGAACCTCGTCGGAAAGTCGCGGCGCAAGCTCCAGAGTCACGAGATCGCCAAGCTGGTCCGCGAGCAGTTGATCCCGGTGGCCCGGCGCTCCGGAGCTCGCATCAAGGTCGCCGAAGTGCCGCCCGGCCCCCCGGTGCTCGAAACCATGGTCGCCGAGGTCTATGGCCCGGCGCAGCGGGGCCGGATTGAGATCGCGCGGCAGATCCGCGAGATCTTCGAGAAGACGGAAGGCGTGGTCGATGTCGACTGGTATGTGGAAGACGATCAGCCGAAGCGCCGCATCCTGGTCGACCGTGAGAAGGCCGCGCTCAACGGAATCACCGACGAGGACGTGGCAAAGGTGCTGCGCCTGGCAAGCGCGGGCGTCTCCACCGGCCTGCTGCACACCCCTGATGAGAACGAAGACGTGCCCATCACGGTGCGCCTCGCGCGCGCCGGGCGTTCTGACCTCGAGCGCCTGAAGAGCTTGAGGCTGCGCGGCCGCGGCGGCAACCTAGTCGCTCTCCGCGAGATCGCTCACGTCGAGAGCGCCGTCGAGGACAAGAGCATTTACCACAAGAACCTGATGCCGGTGACCTACGTCACGGCCGATCTGGCGGGGGTCATCGAAAGCCCGGTCTATGCCATGTTGAAAGCCGGGCCCGAGATCGAACGGATTCAGATCCCGGAAGGTTACCGCATCCAGCAATACACGGCCGGCTTACCGCCCACCGATTCACATTACGCACTCAAATGGGACGGCGAGTGGCAAATTACCTACGAGGTCTTTCGCGACCTCGGTCTGGCGTTCTGCGCGGTGCTGATTCTGATCTACATCCTCATCGTGGGCTGGTTCCGGTCATTTGTGACGCCGCTGGTAATCATGGCGGCGATTCCGTTCTCTCTGGTGGGCATCCTGCCCGCTCACGGCCTACTGCACGCGTTCTTCACCGCCACCTCCATGATCGGCTTCATCGCAGGCGCCGGCATCGTGGTACGCAACTCGATTATCCTGGTAGACTTCATCGAGCTGCGCCTGAAGGAAGGCATGCCGTTGGACCAGGCCGTGATCGATGCCGGAGCGGTTCGCTTCCGCCCCATGATGCTCACCGCGGCCGCCGTAATCGTATGCTCCGCGGTTATTCTTTTCGATCCGATCTTTCAAGGTCTGGCCATTGCATTGATGGCCGGTGAAATAGCTTCGTTAACACTGTCGCGGTTGACGGTACCGGTGGTCTACTTCATCGTCAATCATAGGAGGCACAATGACGATTCATCAACATTCAGAAGATAAGCAGGCTGGAGCCACGCCGGCGAATTCGACGAGATCTACGTCTCCTGCTCCGCGTATCGAACAACTCAGAACCCGCGTCGCTCCTTTCGATATGACGAGCGACCAGTTTCGGTTGCTCGGCCACGACCTCGTGGATCGGATCGCTGAGTTCCTGGAGTCCATCCGCACGCATCCAGTCACGCGGGCGGAATCTCCGGAAGAAGTTCGCACAACCTTGGGCGCGAATCGCGTGTTGCCGGAGGAGGGGCAGGCTCCCGAGTCCCTGCTACGGGACACTGCCGCGCTGCTCTTTGAGCACTCGCTTCTCAACGGCCATCCGCGCTTCTATGGTTACATCACATCCAGCGCTGCTCCGATCGGCATGCTGGCGGACTTATTGGCAGCTGCCGTAAACGCGAATGTCGGCGCCTGGAAACTGTCTCCCATTGCCACCGAAATCGAAGTCCAGGTAATCCGATGGCTCGCGCAGTTCATCGGCTACCCGACCGACTGCGGTGGCCTGCTGGTGAGCGGCGGTAACATGGCCAATCTCACATGCTTTCTGGCTGCCCGTGCGGCACAGGCCGGCTGGGATATCCGCACGCAAGGCGTGGCCAGTGGCCCGCGCCTGTGTGTCTACGCTTCCGCGGAAACTCATACCTGGATACAGAAAGCCGCTGATCTGGCAGGACTGGGAACCGAAGCGATTCATTGGATCGACGGGCCGCGAGGCATGGACTTGGGTGAGTTGCAGGTCCGGTACCGGCGGGATAGAGACGAGGGCTATCAGCCATTTCTCCTGGTTGGCTCCGCGGGAACCGTCAGTACTGGCGCGGTCGAACCGTTGCCGGAATTGTCGGCGTTCTGTCAAGAGCACAAACTCTGGTTCCACGTCGACGGCGCATACGGGGCATTTGCAAACCGCCTGGCGGGCGCACCGCCGGAACTCAAGGGCCTGGAGTCGGCTGATTCCGTGGCTGTCGATCCTCATAAATGGTTATACGCACCCCTTGAGGCTGGATGTGCTCTCGTTCGCAATCCTTCAGCTTTGAGGAGCGCGTTCTCGTACCATCCGCCATACTACAGTTTCGAGGGTGAGGGCCTAAACTACTACGACATCGGCCCTCAGAACTCGCGTGGATTTCGCGCACTCAAAGTCTGGCTTGCCCTGCAGCAGGCGGGAGCAGCAGGATACCGCGAGATGATTCAGGATGACATCACTCTGGCGCGGCACCTTTACGACCTGGCAGTGGACCACCCCGAACTGGAGGCAATCACGCACAACCTCAGCATCACGACTCTGCGTTATGTTCCTCAAGAACTTCAGGCCGGGCCGGTATCTGAACAGACGGAGGGATATCTGAATGAATTGAATCGGCACCTGCTGGAAGCCATAGAAAAGAGCGGAGAGGCATTCATCTCCAATGCAGTGATCGCTGGCAAGTACGTTCTGCGTTTTTGCATTGTGAATTTTCGCGCTTCTGCCGGCGACATCGAGGCCATGCCCCAACTTGTTGCGCGCCTTGGCCGTCGGATTCATTTTGAGCTCAGGAGTTCGACTGCGCGCAACGAACGCGTGGTTTCGGCAAGCCTGCGTAAGGGAGAAGAGGCGACCTAGTTAAGGGAGGAAGTAACGGCCAGAATGCGCCGTACCGAGGTGCGGCCGACCCGAGCCCGGCGGACGATCTCGGACTTGCCGATCCCGGTGCGGTGGAGTCTCCTTGATTTCAGCGGCATGTACGGTGGCAGTTGCCGGACGGGCCCAGCCGTGTCTGAGGCGGCGTCCGCGATGCGGTTGTACGGATTTTCAAGTACTTGCGGATGCCGTCTGGATGCTGCGGGGTGGATCACACGTCGGCAGTCGTGTCGACACCGAAGCCCCTTCCTTTCTCCAGGATATTGATATATACTCGCGGACAGTGTTGTCTGTCCTCGTGTCGCGGAGGTGAAATGGGTAACGCGGTTGAGGATCCCTGGGACCGTCTGAAAAGCTCGTTTCTGGCCGGGTATCAGGATGCCGCGGCGGCGAATGCGTCCGCTCAAACCAGGCGTCCGCCCCCTGAGCCGATTTTCCACGTTGCTTCTCTTCTGCAGGAGGTAGCGACGGCGCAAGATCTGCTCCAAAACCGACTCGAAGAGTGCCGTCGGGCAATCGCTGGAGTCGAATCATTGGACGCGGATATGCAAGGAATCGCTCGTGCGGAGTTGCAGCAGAATCTGAAGCAGTTACTTACCTATTGCGATAGTGTTTCGGATCACGTCCGGAACAGTTCACTCTGGGCACAACCGCAACAGACGGCCCAGGATGCGGATCAGGTAAAGGTCGAACCGCAAGTGAAAACGAAGCGACCTCATTCGAACACGCGTAAGAAGCGTTCGCACAGGAGATAGGCAAATGAGCCCTACGTCTTTACAGGAAGCGTTGTATCTGCAACAGGCCGCGGCCGCCCAGGCGGCGCAACTGCAGCAACTGGCCGCGTTGGAGCAACAGGCCTATTTAGAGGGAATAGCCGCCTACGAGATGGAATGGGCCGCCGCCCAGCACGCCGAACTGGCCGCGCAGGCGGGCGTTTCCCCTGAGGAACTGGCGGTCATCCAACAACTGGAAGCGGAACTCGCGCAAGCCGGCATCTCGCCGGAAGAGTTCGCACAAATCCAACAACTGGAAGCGGAACTGGCGCAAGCCGGCATCTCACCGGAAGAATTCGCACAAATCCAACAACTGGAAGCGGAACTGGCGCAAGCCGGCATCTCGCCGGAAGAGTTCGCACAAATCCAACAACTGGAAGCGGAACTGGCACAAGCCGGCATCTCGCCGCAAGAGTTCGCACAAATCCAACAACTGGAAGCGGAACTGGCGCAAGCCGGGATCTCACCGGAGGAGTTTGCACAAATCCAGCAGTTCGAAGCGGAGCTTGCGCAGGCTGGAATCACTCCGGAGGAGTTTGTCCAGCTACAGGAACTGGAGATGGCTCAGGCCGGCCTTACGCCGGACGAATACGCGTACCTCCAACAAATGGAAGCACAGCCGTCGGCATGATTTCGCCGGACGGCCCGTAGTTCGCTGCGGCAGAGCCGTAGTGAAAAACTTCAAATCCCTGGGTTAGAATCGTGCGCTCAAGAAGTCCGTTGAGCTGCGGGTGTGTTCGGAGGGGACGATGGCGAACACGACAAGATACCTTGTTTCTACGCGAGTGGCGCCGCCGGGCATCGATGGCGAAGCGGATCTCGCGGCATTAGTGCCGGACAATGCAGTGGTGCGGTCTCTGAAGTCAGGCGCTTATGTGCTCGAACTCACCGAGGCCGGGCTTTTGGATCTGCTCCGGAAGCGCCCCGGGTTGCTGGTCGAGGAAGACCAACCGCTCGAGCAACTGATGCCGATGCCCGGCCTGGGTTTTCGCTTGGACGACACGGCTCCTGCGCTCGAATTCAGAGTGCTGTCCGACAACGGAAAGACTCCGGTAAGCGACGTCAGTATCTTCGCCCAGGGGATCCGGGCTACCTATACAGCTAAGACCGGGGCCGACGGTAAGGCATCTCTCCGCGTGTTCGAATCGGCTCTGCAACAGATCATCGTGTCTCCCAGAGCGAACTACTGGTCGAAGGTGCTTCCTCCGCCGCTCCCTGGAGAGAAGACCACCGTGACGCTTACTCCGATCGAGGCGGCCGGCGCTCAGGCCTGGCATCTGGAGTTACTCGGAGTAGATCCAGGCGAGTTGGCGGCTTCGGGCGCCGGAGTGAAAGTGGCGGTGATCGATGGCGGCATCGCGAATCACCCCGACCTGGTCGTAGCAGGCGGAGCGAATTTTCTGGGTGGGAAGGACGCCTCGCGCTTCCGGGTCGATGAGGACGGCCATGGCACTCACGCTGCCGCGATTATTGCAGGCAGGGGCACTGGCGCTGGCATAGCCGGAGTAGCCCGGGATGCGGAACTGTACTCGCTCAAGGTGTTTCCCGGTGGTCGCTTGAGCGACCTGATCGAGGCCATCCAATGGGCGATCGATCAACAGATGGATGTAATCAATCTCAGCCTCGCCATTGCACAGCCGAGCGCCTTGCTCGCCGAGGCGGTCGCTTCAGCACTGGAGCATGGCATTGTGTGCGTGGCGGCGACGGGAAACGACGGGGGCGCGGTGCGGCAGCCGGCGGCAATCGAAGGCGTGATTGCCGTAAGCGCAATCGGGCACCTTGGGGCTTTTCCCGAAGATTCGGCTCATGCGCTCCGGGTCAGCGCATTTGCGAATGCCGAAACCCGATTGTTCTTTGCGAACTTTTCGAACGTCGGCCCCGAAGTGGCATTCTGCGCTCCCGGAGTCGCAGTCGTCTCCGCGGTGCCTGACGGGGTTGCCGCGTGGGACGGCACATCGATTTCTTCGGCCTCGGTCGCTGGGCTCGCGGCCCTTGCGCTCTCGGCTTACCCGCAACTGAAAACGGGCGACCTGCGCCAGGCGATTGGAGTGCGGGAGATGCTGGCGGCTGCGTCGCAGGACCTGGGACTACCCGCCGAATTGCAAGGCTACGGCACGCCGAATGCGGCCAGGCTGCTCGCCTGCGCGGCACTTCAGCAGGGCACAACTCGCCGGCTGGATGAGCAGCGGGAGGAGCACCGACGTCAGCTCGCCCAGATCGGCAGCGAACTCGCTGAGACTCGAAAGCAAATCGAAGAGCTGCTCGCAGTATCCGACAAGGGTTCCTGATTCCTCCTATGAACGAGCCCCATTTCCCAAGTTCAAACCCGGTCCCCACGCGTCTTTATTGCATTCCGCACGCTGGGTCCGGGCCGTCGTCATTCCGCGCGTGGCGCAGCGTGCTAGCCCCTCGAATTGAGGTCGTGCCACTGTCTTTACCCGGCCGCGAGGCCAGGTTCAGTGAACCGATGCTCCCGAGTTTTGACGCGCTGGTGCGAGATCTGGCAGATGCCGTGAAGGGTAGCCTCGATCTGCCCTATGCGTTATTGGGACACAGCATGGGCGCGCTGCTCGCGTTCGAGTTGGCGCGATGGTTCCGAAGAGAGAAGCTGCCCGAACCACTGCACATCTTCGTTTCAGCGCATCGCGCTCCTCACTTACCGGAGCAGCGGCCGCTGCATTCCCTGCCGGATTCGTTGCTCCGCGCGGAGCTGAACCAGCTGAGGGGTACGCCTTCCGAAGTACTGCAAGATGGCGAATTACTGCGGGTTCTGTTGCCGGTTCTGCGCGCCGACCTGCGAATCTGCGAAACCTATGCCTGTCGGCCGGAGCCGCCGCTTGCGTGCGCAATCACGTGCCTGGGAGGCGCCAACGATACCCGTGTATCGAAGGTGCAGTTGGTGGCATGGAAGCGGCATACCACCGGACCATTCCGGATGCGCCTGTTTCCCGGCGGACACTTCTATCTCTATGACGATCCAACGTTGGTAGGAGAGGCAGTGCTGGCAGAGTTGGAGGGCGGCGGAAATGGCGTGGCGGCCGGCGCGCGGAAGGGAGGGGCAGCCCATGCAGGCTGACGCGAAGGTGTATCCCCTGTCTTTCGGGCAGGAGCGCCTCTGGTTTCTCGACCAGGTGGCTCCAGGGAGCCCGCTTTACAACCTTCAGATCGATATTCCTCTTTCCTTCGCGGTGGACGAGGCGGCCTGGCGGCAGACCATCGCGGAGATCATCCGGCGCCATGAGGCGCTGCGAACCACCTTCCATTCCGTCGATGGCCAACCGGTGCAGGTGGTTTCCGAATTCATGGACCTCTGCATTCCGACCGTGGATTTGCGCGGATGTTCCGAGGAGGAGTGGTCGGCGGAGGTTGGAAGAGTTGCGGCTGAGGACTCGCAACGGCCATTCGATCTGGCCTCAGGACCGCTGCTGCGCGGCACGTTGATACGGCTCTGGGACACCTCGTACATCTTCCTCCTCACGATGCACCACATCGTGTCGGACGGCTGGTCGATGGATGTGCTCGCGCGGGAAATCGCCATTCTTTACGATGCCTTTTCCAACGGCCAGGAGTCTCCGCTACCCGATCTGCCGATTCAGTATCCCGAGTTCGCGCTCTGGCAGCGCGAGCAACTCTCGGGCGAGAGGCTCGAAGGCCAACTGGACTACTGGCGCAAGCAGCTTGCAGGACTACCGGTTTTGGACATGCCGGCGGACCGGCCGCGGCCTCCTGTGCCAACCTATCGCGGAGCATTCTGCAGCGCCGAAATCCCTTCCGCGACGTTGGAGGGGCTGCGACGCCTCAGCCAGCGCGAAGGCGTCACGCTGTTCATGACGATGCTCGCGGCATTCCAGACGCTGATGATGCGTTACACCGGGCAGGAGGATATCGTCGTCGGCACACCGATCGCCAACCGCAGTCAGCCCGAGATCGAACCGCTCATCGGATTCTTCGTCAACACCCTGGTGATGCGTACCGATCTGGGCGGGTCTCCCACATTCGTCGACGTAGTCCGCCGCGTTCGGGAAGTGGCTCTCGGCGCCTTTTCAAACCAGGACCTGCCGTTTGAAAGGCTGGTGGAAGAGCTGCAGCCGCAGCGCGATCTCAGCCGGAATCCGCTGTTCCAGGTGATGTTCGTGCTTCAAAACAGCATTAGCAGAAGCGGCAGCGTCGCGCCCTCGCCTGCATTCCAGCCGGGAACTGCCGCGCCGGGCGAGACTACGTATGGGACCGCGAAGTTCGACTTGACGCTCTACGTCGCTGAAACCGACTCGGGTCTCACGTGCATTTACGAATACAGCACCGATCTGTTTGACGACTCAACCATCCGACGCCTGGCAAGCCACTGGTTCCTGCTGCTGCAAAGTATGCTGGCAAATCCCGATCTGCCCGTAACCAGGCTGCCCCTGCTGCCGGCGCAGGAGCGTCACAAACTGCTGGTGGAGTTCAATCGGACTGCCGCTGATTACCCTTGCGATGCGACCGTCACGGGACTGTTCGAAGAGCAGGCCGCGATCACGCCCCATGCGCCGGCCCTGAACAGCGAGGATGGCGAGTGGCTTTACGCCGATCTGAACGGGCGTGCAAACGGCTTGGCGCGGGTCCTGCGCGAGCGGGGCGTTCGACCGGGGGAGCCCGTTGGAATCAGTATGCCCAGGTCCGCCGACCAGGTTCTTGCAGTACTCGCGGTATTGAAGGCTGGCGGAGCCTATCTGCCGCTGGACCCGGCCTATCCTCTCCCGCGTCTTCATACGATGGCCAGGGATGCCGGCGTTCGCGTAATCATCACCCGTGACGATTCGCGGCCGGTCGTGGACGGGCTGGCGAGGATGCTCGAGTGCAGCACGGTGGATGTCAGGCAGTGCTCCGGCGACCAGTCGAATCTGGAACCGGTCGCGACGGCGGATTCCCTGGCGTATGTGCTCTACACGTCGGGTTCGACGGGGAAGCCCAAGGGTGTTTCGGTGACGCATCGCAACGTGGTCCGGCTGGTCCGGAACACGGACTACTGCGCCTTCGGGCCAGACCAGAGATTCCTGTACTTCGCTCCGCTTCAATTTGACGCATCCACTTTCGAGATCTGGGGCGCGCTACTCAACGGCTCGTGTCTTGAAGTCTTCCCGCCGGGGATGCCGTCCACTGCCGATCTCGGCGCGTTTATCGAACGCAGTGGCGTCACCACTCTTTGGTTAACCGCGAGCCTCTTTCACGCGATGGTGGAAAGCCAACTCGGCTCGCTGTGGGGCGTCCGCCAGTTGCTGGCGGGCGGCGACGTCCTCTCACCGGCAGCCTGCCAGAAGGTTCTCGACGAGTTGCCGAATTGCGTTCTGGTCAACGGCTACGGTCCGACCGAGACCACCACATTCGCCGCCTGTCATCGCATGAAACACGGTGACCGCGTGGAGGGCGCGGTGCCCATCGGGAGGCCGATTGCAAACGCCGAGATTCTGATTCTCGACCGCGAGCGCCAGATTGTGCCGATCGGCGTCGCGGGCCAGATCTATATCGGCGGAGACGGCGTGGCAGCGGGGTATCTCAACGATCCCGCTCTCACGGCGGAGCGGTTTATCGCGCATCCGTTCGCGCCCAATAACAGCAAACGCCGCTTATATGTCACCGGCGACAGGGCCCGGTATCGGGCGGATGGAACCATCGAGTTTCTGGGCCGCGAAGATCACCAGGTGAAACTGCGCGGCTTCCGCGTGGAACTCGGTGAGATTGAATCTACGCTCAGGCAGCACCCGCTGGTGCGCGATGCCTGCGTCGTTGTGCGGGAAGATCGCGGCGATCAGCAACTGGTTGGGTACGCCGTGTTTTCGGAGAACGTCCCGGCATCGGCCGCGAGCGAAGTGCGCAGGTGGCTGCAGCAGCAACTGCCCGACTATATGGTGCCGGCGGTCGTTGTGAAAGTGGCTTCGATTCCGCTAACCCCGACCGGCAAAGTCGATCGCGCCGGGCTCCAGGCTCCGGTGGATGCGGATTGGCGCGTGGAAGAAACGTTCGCCGAACCACAAGCCGGCGTCGAACAGGTGATCGCCGCGATCTGGCGTGAGGTGTTGGCCGTGGAGCGGGTGGGCCGGCACGACAACTTCTTCGATCTGGGCGGCCACTCGCTACTGTTGGTTCGCGTGCACAGCCGTTTGCAGGAAGTGCTGGCGAACGACTTGTCGATTGTGGATCTGTTCCGCTACTCCTCGGTGGAAGCGCTGGCGAGTCACATGAACGGGTCGGCAAAACCGCAGCGTGCGAGGGAGGAGGATTTGTTCAATCAGGTGGAGGACCGGGCCGCCAAACAGCGGATGGCGCGTGCCGGGAGGAGCCCGAAGGCACCTATCGAACGAGGACGGCCTGCATGAGCGAAGGCGCCGAACACATAGCGGTAATCGGGATCAGCGGCCGATTTCCCCAGGCCGGCAACGTAGGCGAATTCTGGGATAACCTGCGATCGGGCCGGGAGTGCGTCACGTTCTTCAGTGTCGAGGAGCTGTTGGAGGCGGGAGTCCGGCCGCAGGATCTCGCGGCTCCGAACTACGTCCGAGCCAACGCCGTCGTTAAGGATATCGATCTGTTCGACGCGGGGTTCTTCGGTTTCAGCCCGCGGGATGCCGAGATCCTAGACCCACAGCAGCGAATGTTTCTTGAGTGCGCGTGGGAAGCGCTCGAGGATGGAGGTTACGATCCCGAAACATTCCCGGGATCGATTGGCGTCATGGCGGGCACGACGATGAGCACGTACGCCTACAATCTCTACAACAATCCGCGCCTGGCCGGAGTCGTTACCGATTTTCAGATCCTGACGAGCAACGACAAGGATCATCTCACCACTCGCGTTGCCTACAAGCTCGGCTTGCGCGGACCCGCGATTACGATCGGCACGGCCTGCTCCACTTCTCTGGTTGCGATTTCGCTCGCGTGTCAAAGCCTGCTCGACTATCAGTGCGATATGGCGATTGCCGGCGGGGTGACCATCGGGGTTCCGCAGAGCCGGGGTTATCTGTACGAAGAGGGCGGTATCTCATCGCCGGATGGGCACTGCCGTTCGTTCGATGCCGCGGCAATGGGCACGGTCGGCGGCAACGGTGTGGCGGTTGTGCTGCTCAAGCGGCTGTCGGAAGCGATCGGCGATGGCGACGCCATACGCGCCGTCGTCCGCGGCTACGGCCTGAATAACGATGGATCGGCGAAGGTGGGTTATACGGCGCCCAGCGTTGGCGGGCAGGCCGAGGCCATCGCGCTGGCGATGGCCATGGCTAATGTCCCGGCTGATTCGATTACCATGCTCGAAGCCCATGGGACGGCGACACCGCTCGGTGATCCCATCGAGTTCTCTGCGCTGGTCGAGGCCTTTCGCAAAGCCAGGCGCAAACAGTTTTGCGCGTTGGGATCGGTAAAATCCAACGTCGGCCACATGGACTCCGCTGCTGGCGCGGCCGGTTTCCTGAAGTGCGTGCTGTCGCTCGAGCACAAGCAGATTCCACCCAGTCTTCATTTCGAACGGCCAAATCCCAAGATCGATATGGCAGCCAGCCCGTTCTTCGTAAACACCCAATTGAGGGACTGGCCGGACGCGGAGACTCCGCGGCGCGCCGGCATAAGCTCATTCGGCATCGGAGGCACCAATGCGCACGTGATCCTGGAGGAGGCTCCGCCGCGCGACCCCAGCGGTCCGTCGCGGCCTTACCAGATCCTCGGAATCTCGGCGCGTTCGACGGCCGTGCTCGACCAGATGAGTACCCGGCTGAGCGATCACTTCGCGGCTGACCCGGCGGTGTCCTTGCCGGACGTGGCTTACACGCTGCGAGTCGGGCGCAAGGACATGCCGTACCGGCGGTGCCTGATTGCCTCGACCCATGAAAACGGCGAGGTATCCCACTACCTGAAGACAAGAGACCCGCGCTATGTTTTTTCGTCCGTGCGCGAGGGCAAGCCGCGTTCGGTTGCGTTCCTGTTTCCCGGACAGGGTTCGCAGCATCCGCATATGGCCCGCGCGGTGTACGAGCACGAGCCAGTCTTCCGCGAAGTGGTGGACCAGTGCTGCGGTATCGTGGCGCCGTATCTGGGAGTGGACCTGCGGGAACTCTTTTTCCCGGCTGAAGGGAATGAGGAAGCAGCCGCACAAGCACTGCAGAAGACCTGCATTACTCAACCGGCGGTGTTCATCGTCAGCTATGCGTACGCGCAACTGTGGATGCAATGGGGCGTGAAGCCATCGGCGATGATCGGGCATAGCATCGGCGAGTACGTGGCCGCCTGCATCGCAGGTGTGTTTTCACTCGCCGATGCGCTGAAGTTGGTCGCCGAACGCGGGCGAATCATGCAGGAGATGCCCCCGGGGGCGATGCTGGCTGTCGGAAAGGCCCCGACGGAACTCGCCGCGATACTGAACGGGAACCTTGAAATCGCGGCCGTGAATGGCCCCGCCCTTTCGGTTGTCTCGGGGGGGCGCCAGGCGGTAGCGGAGATCGAACAGCGGTTGCGTTCGGATGGCGTCCCCGTGACCCGGTTGCATACGTCGCACGCATTCCATTCGCAACTGATGGATCGGGCAGTGCCCCTGATGGAGCAAGCGGTTGCGGGCGTCAAGCGCAGCCCCCCGGAAATTCCCTTCCTTTCAAACGTAACGGGCAACTGGATCCGCGCGGAAGAGGCGCAGATCCCTGCTTATTGGGGCCGTCACATTCGAGCGAAGGTGCGATTTGCAGACGGCTTGGCCGGCCTCTTCCGGGAACCTGATACGATCCTGCTCGAAGTGGGTCCGGGCACGGGCCTCGCGAGCCTGGCACGGCAAAACTCGCTCAGGCAGCCGTCCCAGCCCGTGTTCTCGAGCGCACGGCATCCGCTCGACAATGTCTGCGATGAGCGGTTGCTGCTATCGGTCGTGGCACGCCTGTGGGTGGAGGGAGTCCGGATCGACTGGCCCGCGTTCTATTCAAAAGAGGCGCGCCGGCGCGTACATCTGCCTCCCTATCCGTTCGAGCGGCAGCGATATTGGATCGACGCCGCGCCGGACGTGTCGCAGGCGCCGGCGCAACCTCCTTCGGGACGCCTGCCACTCGATGAGTGGTTCTATACCCCGCGCTGGCTCCGCGATTTCCCTGCGCCGGTGGCTGGCGATTCGCCAGGCCCCTGGCTCGTTCTCGGATTCACGGGTGAATTCACGGATTCAGTTTGCGACCAGCTGCGTTCGAACGGCCAGCAAGTCGTCCGCGTGGATGCGGGAGGCTCGCTGGCCGAAATCGAGCCGGAGAGGTTTGAAGTGGCTCCTGCCGGGGCTGAAGGGCTGCGTTCCCTGATGCGGCTGCTGGCGGCGCGCGGCCTGCGTCCGCGCCGCATTTTGCACCTGTGGAATCTCGTTGGCACAACCGATCCGTTCTACTCGCCGCTTCGAGTTTTTCAGGCGGCGGTTGCTGACGGGGACACTTCGCCGCTCGACGTGGTGGTCGCCACGCGATATGGGCAGCAGGTGCTGCCGTCCGATGCGATCGTTCCGGAACAGGCAATGGCGTTCGCTCCCGCGCTGACGCTTCCCCAGGAATATCCACATGCGCGCTGCCGGCTCGTGGACCTCGATGAGAGCGCTTTGGACGCGCCGGCGAAGGCCGCCGAGCACCTGGTTCGAGAGGCTGCGCAGTCCGATCCGCGAACCGTGGTTGCGTATCGCGGCCAACAGCGATGGATTCTGACCTATGAGCCTGCGCCGCTCGTTCCGGTGGCGGACCGGCGGTATCCCGGCTCCTACCTGATTACCGGCGGATTCGGCAAAATCGGACTTCTGTTTGCCGAGTTTCTCTCCCGTCGCGGCGCGCGCGAGATTGTGCTTGCGGGCCGAAGCGGAGTGCCTCCGCGCGAGGACTGGGACGCCGCTACGGACCCCGCTATCCGCTCTCGCATCGAGAGAATCCGCGCAATGGAATTCCGAGGGACGAGCATCGCGGTAGAGCGCGTCGACGTGAGTGACGAAGCCGCGATGACCGCAATCTTCGCCGCGCGCCGTCTGAGCGGTGTCATTCATGCCGCCGGCCTCACCCGAACCAACGCCTTTCCGAGCTTCTCAACGGCCGACGAGCCCTACTGCGAATCTCAGTTTAGCCCGAAAGTGGCGGGCAGCCGCATTCTGGCGAAACTGGCGCGGAAATATTCTCCCGAATTCGTTTGCTGTCTTTCGTCGATCTCGGCCATGCTGGGCGGAATCGGCTTTACCGCCTACGCGGCGGCGAACCAGTTCATGGACGCACTCGCGTTGTCACTCCGCGCGGAAGGACATACCCGGTGGGTCGCGATCAATTGGGACGCCTGGCTGCTCGAAGCGGACAGCGCGACCCTGGAGAGGGCGATCTCCGAGCCGGTGATTCTGGCGGACGAGGGGACGGAGGCCCTGGATCGGATCCTCGCGGCTGACGATTTGACTCAGGTTTTGGTTTCGACCACGGACCTGGGCCGGCGCTTCGAACAGTGGATCAATCCGATTCGGCCGGAGCGGCAAGCGATGGCTACCGCGTCCGAAGGCCATCCACGTCCGGCGATGACCACGGAATTCGAAGCGCCCGCGGAAGGCTCCGAGCAGCAGGTCGCCGCCATCTGGCGAGACATGCTCGGATTGGAGAAGGTCGGCGCCAACGACAACTTTTTCGAGCTCGGGGGCCACTCTCTGCTTGCCATACAGGTCACCTCTCGCCTGCGCGAAATGGTGCAGCGCGATGTGCCCGTTCGCATGCTCTTCGATTGCCCCACGATTCGTTTGCTGGCGTCCGCGCTGGACGATCAGCCGCGGCGAGAGTCAACTCCCGATGTCGCGGAGTTGCTCGACAAGATCGAGCAGATGAGCGATGAAGAGGCTCGCGCGCTTCTTGAGGGCGGGCGGACAAAATCGGCCGGAACTGTATGAGCAGCTCATTTCGAGCGGCGGGTCCGGAGGTGGAACGACGACTGGCGGAACTGTCGCCCGAGAAGCGCCGGCTCCTGGAATCGATGGTGCGAGAGCGCGGTGCCGAGCCGGCAATCCCCAGGTTCGGCCTCGATCGGGCGCCGCTGTCTTTCGGCCAGGAGCGATTGTGGTTCCTGCATCAGTACGATTCCAGCGACACTTCGTACCACTTACACGTTCACCTGGTTTTGCCGCTCACCCTCGACATCGAGCTGTGGGGGAATGCCTGGACGCAGTTGATCGAACGGCATGAAATACTCCGCACGCGGTTCGTTCAGGGCGAAAACGGGCCGGAGCAGGTGGTGCAGCCGCCCGGTCCGGTCGAACTACCCGTCTACGATCTGCGCGACCTTCCCGTCGAGGAAGCCAGGAAACGCGCTTCGGCCATCGCTACCCAACAGGCAGATACCCCGTTCGACCTTTCGAGCACTCCGCTCTTCCGGATGGCCCTCGTGCGTATGGCCGGTAAGATCGCGCACGTGATGACAATCCACCACATTGTCACTGACGGCTGGTCGATTGACGTCATGATGCGCGAAGTGAATGCGGCCTATGTTTCGGCGGTGGCAGGCAAACCCGTCACGCTACCGCCCCTTCCTCTTCAGTATGCGGATTTCGCGCGCTGGCAAAGGCAGCAGTTAACCGGGGAGACTCTGCAACCGTTGCTGGCGTACTGGCGCGCGGAACTCGATGGAATCGTGCCGCTGGAACTTCCGGCGGATCGCCCGCGACCGGCGCGATTCACAGGCGCCGCGGGCGTGCGCACCAGAATCCTCCCCCAGGCGCTCACCCGGCGCCTGAATGAGATGGCGCAACGCGAAGGTCTGACGCAGTTCATGGTGATGCTGGCAGGCTTCGCCGCGCTGCTTCACCGGTACACTGGCCAGGAGGATCTGGTTTTGGGAACACCCGTCGCGGGGCGCGACCACGCGCGGCTCGAAGGCCTGATCGGGTTCTTCCTGAATACGATTCTTCTGCGCGTGCCGGTTCACGGAACCGACACGTTCCATACTCTGCTGAAGGCCGTGAAAGACCTGACCGTGCGCGCGTACTCGCACCAGCAGTTACCTTTCGCGCGCTTAGTGGAGGAACTGCAGCCCGAGCGCGATCTGCGCCGCAACGCGCTTTACCAGGTTACGTTTCAACTACTGCTGTCTCGTGAGCCGCGTTCCACTACCAGTACGGTGCTGGATGAGATCAGCTACCGGAAGCGCAGCACCGATGTGGATCTGGCGGTGGACTTGATCGAAGGTGCCGAAGGACTGGCGGCACGCTTCGAGTTCTGCCGGGATCTGTTCGACGACTCGTCGGTTGACCGTATGCTGGCGCACTGGGAACGGCTGCTCGAGCGGCTGGTGGCCGATCCCGACAGGTCGATATCGGAGCTTCCGCTGACGAGCGAATCGGAGCGGGTGCTCCTGGTGGAGGAGTGGAGCGGGCGGCGCGATGCTCCGCCTCTCCCTGCCCCGACACTGGGCGCATGGCTCAGTGAGGTGTTCCTGCGGTTCGCGGACGAAACGGCCATCATTTCGCCGAATGGTGCGCTCACCTATAGGGATCTGCAAGAGCTGACCGATCGCCTGGCTGCGGGATTGCAGCGGCGCGGTGCCGGGCCGGAACAGATCGTCGCGATTCACTTCGCGAGCGCGGTCGAGACCATCGCAGCGATCCTCGCCTGCTGGAAAATAGGTGCGGCATACGTCTACATCGATCCCGAACTGCCCCAGCAGCGGATCGATGAACTGTTCGCGCAGTCCAACCCTTGTGTCCTGCTCGCCGACCTCGAAGAGTTGTGGCACGATGTGCCTTCGGAATCGTTTGTGCCGAAGCCGGTGCCACACGACAATCGCGTGCTGGCGGCGGTGATCTTCACTTCGGGGTCAGCCGGAAAACCGAAGGGCGTCTTGCTGGAACAGAGATCCCTGCTCCAGCAGATCGCCTGGTTCCAGCGCGACCTCAGGCTCACGCCGCAAGATCGGGTGCTGCAGAAATATCCGTTCGGCTTCGATGCAGCCCTGGCGGAGCTGTTGACCGCACTCGCCTCGGGAGCGGCCTTGGTGACGACGCGGGAACAGGGGGCCGATCTGGATGAAGTAGTGGCGCTGGTGCGCGGGCACGGAATCGGTCTTCTCGATGTTGTGCCGTCTACGCTTTCGGCACTCCTGCAGCACCCCCATTTTCAGGAGTGCGTCAGTGTCCGGCGAATCATCTGCGGCGGAGAGCGCCTGGCCGCTTCCGCGGTAAACCGCTGCCATGAGCTGCTGCCGCACGTCGATGTCATCAACGCGTATGGGCCGACCGAAGCTACCATAACGGCAACGCATTGGCTCTGTCCACGGGAGCCGCTGCTGGCCGATCCGCCGATCGGCAGGCCGGTGCCCGGTTATGAGGTGTACGTGCTGGATTCGGCTGGGGAGCCGGTTCCCATCGGCATGGAAGGTGAGTTATACATCGGAGGCGCTGGTCTGGCGAGGGGCTACCTGGGAGACGACAAGCTCACCGAAGTGCGCTTCGTGCCGCATCCCTTTCGTCAGGACACGCGGCTCTACGCAACAGGGGACCGGGCGCGATTCCGCGAAGACGCAACCGTCGAGTTCCGGGGCCGGCGCGACCAGCAAGTGAAGCTGCGCGGCTTTCGGATCGAACTGGAGGAGCTCGAGGCGGCGCTGCGCGAGCATCCTGCCGTGGCGGACGCCGCGGCCGTCGTGGTTTCCAGGAGCGGCCTTGACGACGAGGCACGCGAATCGCTGCTCGCGAGACTGGAAGGGATGTCGCAGGCGGAAGCCGGGTTCCTGTATCGATTTGAGTCGCAGGATGCGGAGGTGAGGCGCAACACGATGTTTATGAAGTCACCGCAGTTCGAATTGTATCTGCAGCTGCTCGACCCGGAGTTCGTCAGGACGCCGCGCGAGAGCCAGCGCAACTGGCTGCTGCGCCGCGGCCTGAAAGAGCTCGCCGCCGATCTCGAAAGCCTCGACCGGCGCGCAAAAACCATGGTGAGCGCGGGCGAGCGTCCCGAGATGGGGGCGGCCTGGGAAAGCGCGGCCGCGCGGTATTCGACGGACGAGTTGTTGATTGACGGGCAGCAGGTGATGCAGGCGTGGGAGCGCCCGCTGATGTCGGCACTTGCGGAAGCGGCGGCCGAATCCCACGGAGATGTGTTGGAAGTCGGTTTCGGTATGGGGATCTCGGCGGCTCTTCTGCAGCAGATCGGGGTTCGCTCTCACACCATCCTCGAGTGCAATCAGGATGTAGGCGAGCGCGCGGAAGCGTGGGCGGGCCGACATCGCGACGCGCCAATCCGCATCGTACACTCGCGCTGGCAGGATTGGGACGCGCCCGAAGCCGCCTTCGATGGCATTCTCTTCGACACCTACCCGACCAGCGAGGAGGAGTATCTGCGCGAAGTGATCGAGAGCCCGGTGTTTGCGGCCGGCTTCTTTGCAACGGCAGCGCGTGCCCTGCGGCCAGGCGGAGTGTTTACCTACTATTCGAACGAAATCGATTCACTCAGCCGTGAGCATCAACGGCTGCTCTTGCGCCATTTCCGGCGGTTTTCGGTTTCTGTTGTCGACGGGCTCCAACCGCCCCCCGACTGCCAGTACTGGTGGGCCGAGTCGATGGTGGTCGTCAAGGCAGTGCGATGACGGCGGCGGAACGGTTGAGCAGGTTGTCCCCGGCTCATCAGGCTTTATGGTGGCTGTGGAGCGGGAAGAGCGCAGGCATCGGCAAATCCCACGAGCGGATTGCCGCTTTGATCGTCGAACGTGCCGGCCAGTCCGTCGATCCCGAGGAGTTACGCCTTTTCGTACAGCACCGGCTGCCTGGGTACATGATACCGGCGCAGATCGTGAAGGTCGAGAAACTGCCGAGGAGTCCCGCTGGGAAGTTGGCCCGGTCGCGGCTGCGCGTACCCGAGCCGGCAGAGAAGTTTCGGAGGGTTCCGGTGGCGCCGCGGAACGAGATGGAGGAAAGACTCGCAGCGCTCTTCGAACGAGTGTTGAATTACCGCCCGGTAGGCGTATTCGACGACTTCTTCGCGGATCTCGGCGGCCATTCCCTGCTGGCAACACAGTTAGTCTCGGCCATTCGGCGGGAATGCCAGCGCGATGT
This sequence comes from Bryobacterales bacterium, assembly GCA_963778675.1. Classification (GTDB taxonomy): domain Bacteria; phylum Acidobacteriota; class Terriglobia; order Bryobacterales; family Bryobacteraceae; genus CAWCDJ01. The sequence goes on along the minus strand of CAVZVI010000002.1, from coordinate 171,079 downwards.
CCCCTTGCGATCGATCTTCGAACATCCTACGGTGGCCCGGATGGCGGAATTTCTTTCGGCTTTGTAGTATCTGCCTGGAGAAACCAGATCGTACTCGCGAGGTTCCGGGACGATCCGAACTGCTGCGCCGCCTGATGCAAGCGGATTCGATGTCGGGGCAGGCACGGCGAGGAAGCCCGCCTCAGCGAGCCAGGCGGCGGCCGAGGGCCGTGGGTTCCTCAAACATGCACCGCATTTTTTGCGACGTATTCGTCGACTTTCGTGCGGGTGGGAGGACGATCGTCGACATAATAGAACCTCTCCGCGTATTGCAAGTTGTGCGGTTTCGCAAAATCGCGGTAGTCGTCGAGCAGGAAATGGCGGATATATTCGCGATCGGCGGTGCGGTCGTCGTCACCTAGCAGCGGCAGTCGCTTCCCTTGCTCGGTCAGGCGCGCGCGCAGTTGCGATCCCAGGTTCCCTCCACCTTGGGACCGGCACGCGGCGATGGCATCGATCTTCCTCTCAATGTACGAGCTGATGTCCACCACCCGGTTGAACGGCGCCTGCGCGCTGGTTGAGAAATAGTAGCGCGTCTCGATAGGTCGAGCCGCGAAGCCAGCCTCTAAGTGTTCCCAGTTTTCGGTCGGTATGGCGCAGAGCGTCGAGGCTTCCGCCGCAATGCGGCCTGTGATGAGCTGATCCGGGTGTAGCGCGTCTCCGCCGTCAGGGTGGAACGAGATTACGGTGTCGGCCTTCAACATTCGATAAATCAGGATCAATCGTCCGCGAAGATCAGCCTTCGAGATTTCTTCCATGCGGTCGTTGCGGTAGTAGAGCTCGAAAACATCCTTAAAGCCGAGAGCCTTGGCCATCTCCGAATGCTCCCGTTCGTTGCTCAGGATGTTCTGAGCATTCGTACCTCCGCCGGAGTGCTCATCGTTCGTGGTCCGCACGATGTAACCGGTATAGCCTTCATCGATCAGTTTGGCGCAAAGGCCGGCGCCGAAATACGGCACGTCGTCCAGGTGGGCGTGCACCGCTACAAATACTTTGCCCTTGTGGGGCTTGCCCGGAACGGGTTCCTCAATCGTGGCGTGGATGGCCGTGGTTTGACTCAAGGCTGGGGGCTCCTTTCTCGCGCTCTTCCGAGACTCTACAAAGCAGTAGTGTGCTCATTAACGTATTTCATGATTTCATTCTGATAGTTTGGCTCCGGGCCGATGTAGCGAAAGGCTTCCGCATACTCCAGCCCGCCAAACATTGCGCCCAACCGCCGCCAATCCTCCATCAGGAAATGCTTCACATAGCCGAAGTCGGCCTCTTCATCCGTGTTTCCGAGCAGCGCCAGCTTCTTTCCCTGACGCGCCAGTTGCTCGCGGAGCCGCGCACCATAGTCGCGCGCGGGACCCTTCCCGCGATTGGCAACATTCGATCGCACCTTGGCATCGATATAGGAGCTGATGTCCACGATCCGGTTCGTCAAATGGTGCCCTTGCGGCGCCCGCGAAAAATAGTATTTCTCATGAACGCTGGTGGGTTTCAACCCGGCTTTATAGTGTTCCGGATAATCTTTCGGGCCGCCTGACATCCAACACGCGCCTTCGACCGCCTTTCCGGCGACAATGTGATCCGGATTCTCATCGTATTGATTGTAGGGATCCATCGCAACGATGGTGTTCACCTGGAGCAGCCGAAACAGGAAAATCAGCCGCGCCCGGAGTTCGACCATCGCACAGTCGTCCATACGGTGATTGCGGTAGTAGAACGAGTAGACTTTCTTGCAGCCCATGGCTTTTGCGGCGCCCTGAATGTCCATTTCGTTCTGCACGACGCCGTGGCCGAGCGTTGTTCCGGAAGCCTCGTCGTTGGAGATGCGGATCAAGTATCCGGTATACCCTTCGTCGATCAGCTTGGAAACGGTCCCGCTGGCGCCCAGCGTGATATCGTCGGCATGCGCCTGGACTGCTGCCAGGACCTTCCCCTCGTGCGGCCTGCCGGGACGGTTCCGCTCGATGACCAGATCGTCCGCGAAAATGTAATAATCCGTCGCACCGAATGGGTTGTAAGGAGCCCGCGGAAACGCGTAAGCCGACGGTGTGAAGCGCGAAGGCAGATCCGGACGGGGGGCGCCGGTATTCTGGGCCTCCAGAGACGGCTGAAGCATGAGACCAGTCGCCATCCCGCCTGCCACCGATCGACTAAGGAATTTTCGTCTATCCATCACCGCCCCCAAAATTGACGTACCTAGCATATCGCCATTCCGCGCCCGCGGCGATTCTGCAATACTACGGGGTGAATCTTTCGCTCTAGAGTATATCCGTCATCATGCGAAAAACGGCAATTACCCGGAGAGATCTTCTCAAAGGCAGCGTCGCCGGATCCTTTGGCGCGGCGGGACTTTCTCTCTGGACCCGCCAGGCGCAGGCCGCCGCCGAAGGCGTAGGTCCGCTGAAAATCACGAAAATCGAGGCGGTGCGCTTCCGATCAGACCTGCACCTGGTTCCTGGCATCGAGCCGAATTGGACCTGGGTCCGTTTGCACACCGACAAGGGTATCGTCGGCCTTGGCGAATCCTACCCTGGTTATGAGGCGCATCGCGGAGCTCTCAAGGAACTGGCTCCTTTGATCCTCGGACGGGACGCGACGCAGATCGAGCGTCTCTGGCAAGACGTCTTCTATCACATTTCGTATCAGCCTTGGGGCGGCGCCGATATGCGGATGCTTACGGCGGTCAACATCGCGCAGTGGGACATTCTCGGCAAGGCCTCCGGGCTCCCGGTTTACAAGTTGATCGGCGGCAAGGCCCAGGAAAAATTGATGGTCTATAACACGATGAATGGCTGGCCCATCAACGGCATGAGGGAACATACCGCGCCCGAAAAGCTCGCTGAATTCCTGCTCGGCCGCGGCATTAAGGGGATCAAGATCTATCCGTACGACCGGGGGCCCGTCAACGCATACGCCCGGCACGGCGGCACGTTTATCACGCAGGCGGAGTTGCGCCAGTCTCTGGACCCCATCGAGCGCATCCGGAAGAGCGCGGGCGACGAGATCGAAATCGCAATCGATCTGAGCAGCAAGTGGAATCTGCCCTGTGCTCTCCAGATCGCGCACTCGCTCGAACCCTACGGCATCATGTGGATTGAAGATGCCATGCTGCCCGACGATCTGGTGGCGTATGCCTCGCTCGTCAAGGAGACATCCATCCCGATTTGCAACAGTGAGCGCCTCGCCACCCGGTTCCGGTTCCGCGAGATCTTCGAATTGCGGGCCGTCGACGTATTGATGTACGACGTCACCTGGTGCGGCGGGATTAGCGAGGCCAGGAAGATTTCCGACATGGCCGACACGTACAAGATCCCCACCGCGCCGCATACCGGGGGCGGACCGATCCTGTGGTACGCATCCATTCACACGGCGACGTCGCTCACCAATTTTTACATCCTGGAGAGCGTGTTTCACCTCTACAACGATCTCTACCCGCACTTCCTGAAGAATGTTCCGGTTCCAGTGAACGGTTATGTCACGGCGCCTGAACTGCCGGGTCTTGGGCTCGAAGTGCGTGAGGAACCGTTCCGTGACGGCGATGCCGTGATCGAGACGATCGCGGAACTGTAAAGGGCGGCCGAGTATGTTGGGCCAAGAAACAGGAGCCGGCCGGAAATCTGTCCGCTGGCTAGGCGCGACTCTACCCGGCGCGCTTTACGGCGTCCATCATCCCGTGTAGATGCGCTGCCGCGCTCTCGATATCCGCGTGTTTGTACTGCCCGGCCCTGCTTTCCGCCGTCAACACAGCGCAGCGGTGCACTTTCTCGAAGTCCCCGTACGGAAACTTATATCTCCCCTTGGTGTCCTCGCTCGCCTCGTCGTCGATCCCCAGGTACCATTTGCCGTACTCCCCGAAACCGTGCTCGCGGAGAAACTCGTTCTCCTGGTTCGCGGCCGGCTGGTGCTCGCTCCATGCATCCCGGTCGTCCCTGATCACGTCGCCGCGTCGGATCAGCGACTGGGCGTGTTCATATGCTTTTCGATTCAATTTGACTGCCATACTCATACCACTCCTACTCCTTGTGTCTCGAACCTCAGGTCCCCCGTCTCGCGGACTGCATCCACAACCACAGTCTGCCCGTCGTGTATCCGGCCCCCGATCAGCAGCCGTCCGAGCGGAGTCTCGATCTTCTTCTGAATAGCGCGCTTCAGGGGCCGCGCCCCGTAATGCGGATCGTACCCGGTCCGCACCAGGTTCTCGCGCGCCGTGTCGGTCAGCTCGAGCGCGATGTGCCGGTCCGCCAGGCGCGCCCGCAGCCGACCCAGTTGAATCTCCACGATCTGTTTCAGGTGCTCCATGGTGAGCGCGTGGAACACGATGATCTCGTCCACCCGGTTCAGGAACTCGGGCCGGAAGTGCTGCCGCATCTCGTCCAGCACTGTTTCCTTCATCCGCTCGAAGCCTTCTCCGTTGAAAGTCCCGCCGTATTCCAGAATCCGCTGGCTCCCCACATTGGAGGTCATGATGACGATGGTGTTCTTGAAGTCCACCGTGCGTCCCTGCCCGTCGGTCAGGCGGCCGTCGTCCAGAATCTGCAGCATCACGTTGAATACGTCGTGGTGGGCCTTCTCGATCTCATCGAACAGCACCACCGAGTAGGGCCGCCGCCGCACGGCCTCGGTCAACTGGCCGCCCTCTTCGTAACCCACGTATCCCGGCGGCGCCCCCACCAGCCGCGCCACGGTGTGCTTCTCCTGGTACTCCGACATATCGATACGGATCATGGCGTGCTCGTCGTCAAACAGGAACTCCGCCAGCGCCCGCGCCAGCTCGGTCTTCCCCACGCCCGTCGGCCCCAGAAAAATGAAGCTGCCGATCGGCCGGTTCGGGTCCTTCAAGCCCGAGCGCGCGCGGATCACCGCCTCCGCCACCGCCGTCACCGCCTCGTCCTGCCCAATTACCCGCTGGTGCAGTTCATCCTCCAGGTGAAGGAGCTTCTGCATCTCGCCTTCCAGCAGCCTGGTCACCGGGACGCCCGTCCAGCGGCTCACCACCTCGGCGATGTCTTCCTCGTCCACCTCCTCCTTGATGAGCCGGGGCCCCGACTTCTGCTCGGCCAGCTCCTTTTCGGCTCTCTGCAAGTCCCGCTCCAGTTGGGCCAGACGCCCGTACTTCAGCTCCGCCGCACGGTTCAGATCGTACTGCCGCTCGGCCTGTTCGATCTCCGCCTTGGTTTGCTCCACCTGCTCGCGGATCTGCCGCAGCCGCTCCACTCCCTGCTTTTCCGCCTGCCACCGGGCCGTCAGGGCGTCCAGCTCGGCCTTCACGTCCGCCAGCTCTTTTTCGAGCTTCGCCAGCCGCTCCTTCGACGCCGGATCGCTTTCCTTGCGCAGCGCTTCCCGTTCGATCTCGAGCTGCATCATCCGGCGGCGCGCCTCGTCCATTTCCGCCGGCATCGAATCGATCTCCGTCCGCAGCCGCGCCGCCGCTTCGTCCACAAGGTCGATCGCTTTGTCCGGCAGGAAGCGGTCGGTGATGTAGCGGCTCGAAAGCACCGCCGCCGCCACCAGAGCCGCATCCTTGATCCGCACGCCGTGGTGCACCTCGTAGCGCTCCTTCAGCCCGCGCAGAATCGAGATGGTGTCTTCCACCGACGGCTGGTCCACCAGCACCGGTTGGAAGCGCCGCTCCAGCGCCGCGTCTTTCTCGATGTGCTTGCGGTACTCATCCAGAGTGGTGGCGCCGATGCAGTGCAGCTCGCCGCGCGCCAGCATGGGCTTCAACAGGTTGCCCGCGTCCATTGCGCCTTCCGCCTTGCCCGCGCCCACCACGGTGTGCAGCTCGTCGATGAAGAGGATCACTTCGCCCGCGGAGTCCTGCACCTCCTTCAACACGGCTTTCAGCCGCTCCTCGAATTCGCCGCGGTACTTCGCTCCCGCAATTAGCGCTCCCATGTCCAGCGCCACGATGCGCCTGTTCTTGAGGCCTTCCGGCACGTCGCCGCGCACGATCCGCAGCGCCAGCCCTTCGACAATGGCGGTCTTCCCCACGCCCGGCTCCCCGATCAGGACCGGGTTGTTCTTGGTGCGCCGCGACAGCACCTGGATCACCCGGCGGATCTCCTCGTCGCGGCCGATCACCGGGTCGAGTTTGTTCTGCGACGCCAGCCTGGTGAGATCCCGGCCGTATTTCTCGAGCGCTTCGTAGGTTCCTTCCGGGTTCTGCGACGTCACCCGCTGGCTGCCGCGCACGTCCCGCAGCGCCTGCATCAGCCTTTCACGCGTAAGCCCGAACTCCTTCAGGAGGCGTCCGGCCGCTCCCTGGTCGTCCAGAGCGGCCAGCAGCACGTGCTCCACCGAGATGTATTCGTCCTTGAGTTTTTGTGCCTCGTCCTCGGCGGCGGTCAGCAGCCGGTTCAGGCGCGTCGTAACATATACCTGGTCGGGACCGCCGCCGGGACCCGAAACCTTCGGCATCCGTTCCAGCTCGCTCTCGATCCGCCGCTGCAGGTTCGGCACCGCCACCCCGGCCTTCGCCAGAATCGACGGCGCCAACCCGCCTTCCTGTTCGAGCAGCGCCCCCAACAGGTGCTCGACATCGATCTGCTGGTGCCCGTAGCGCACGGCCTTGGACTGAGCAGACCGGATCGCTTCCTGAAGCTTCTCGGTGAAACGATTGATGTCCATACCTAATAATATGGACCAGTCTTGCTTCCGAAGACGCACCGATCTACCCCGGGGCGCGCGATTTCATCCCGATCCGCCACCCGTGGGTTTGAAACCACCGCCTCGCGCGGCGCATCTAGACGGCAGGGAGTGTTTCAGGTTTTATGAGTGCCCTGCGAACGCCGTGGTTCCGGATTACCGGGTTGTGGTGCCATGTGATGCACGACGATGCCACCTGGCCCATCCACGGTCAGTATCGGTGCCCGAAGTGCCGTCGCGTCTACCGGGTGCCGTGGAAGTAAACGCGGCCTAAGCGCTGCTCATGCGGATCAGTTGCTCGGCGTGTTTGAGCGCCTCCGGCGTAAGCTTTTGTCCGGAAAGCATGCGGCCGATCTCACGGGTGCGGGCTGCCGCGTCCAGTTCCTCGACGGCCGCCACTGTCCGCCCTTTCGACTCCTGCTTCTCCACGCGGTAATGGTGATCCGCGAAAGACGCGATCTGGGGCAGATGGGTCACGCACAACACCTGGTTTGCCACCGCCAGCTTCTTCAGCCGCCGCCCGATCCCTTCCGCCGCGCTGCCTCCAACCCCGGTGTCCACCTCGTCGAAAACCAATGTGCGGAACGCTCCGGTCTTCGGGGCCGCCAGGCACGTCTTCAGCGCCAGCGCCAGGCGGGAGATTTCGCCCCCGGAGGCCACTTTTTCCAGGGGACGCGGCGCTTCACCCAGGTTCGGCGAAACCAGAAAATCCACCCGGTCCGCCCCGGTTTCCGACCAGTTGGCCGGCGCAATCTCCACCCGGAATACCGTGCGCTCCATCGCCAGTTGGGCCAGCTCCGCCTCGACCCGCTTTTCCAGCTTGCGAGCCGCCGCGCGCCGCTTCCCGGTCAGTTCGCCCGCCACCCTGCCGAACTCCGCTTCCAGCTTCTTCTGCGACGCCCTGAGCTGTTCCATCCGCTCGCCGGCGTGCTCCATCGAAGCGATTTGCCTCCGGACCTCCTCCAGAAACGCCAGCACTTCGGCGATCGATTGCCCGTACTTGCGTTTCAGGCGGTCGATCGCCGCCAGCCGGGTTTCGACCTCCTCCAGCCGCCCCGGATTGGCCTCCAGGCGGGAAAGGTAATCGCGCAGCCCAAACGAGACTTCCTGCAGGCCGAGGTCGGCGGCCCGGATGTGCTCGCGCAGACCTTCGAGCGAGGAGTCGATGCGGCATAACTCCTCCAACCGTTTGGCCGCCGCCCGCGTCAGGGTGAGCGCCGATTCGGGGGAATCGTAGACCGCCGAATACGCCGTCGCAGCTGCCTCCTCGAGCCTCTGAACGTTCTGCAGCACCCGCCGCTCGTTTTCGAGGGTCGCGTCTTCCTCTGCGTCGAGCCCGGCGCTCTCGATCTCCTTCCGCTGGAACGACCACAGGTCGAGGAGCCGCAGTTTTTCCTGCTCGGAGCGTTCGAGTTCCTCCAGTTCTGCCGCCGCCGCCCGCCAGGCGCCGTAAATCGCCGCAGTGTGGTCGAGCAGTTCCCCGGAAGCCGCGAAGGCGTCCAGCATCTCCCGCTGCGCGTCCGCCGCGAACAGCAGCTGCTGGTCGTGCTGACCGTGGATATCCGCCAGGTGTGGAGCCAGTTCCCGCAGGAGCGACACCGCCACCGGTCGGCTGCCCACAAAAGCCCGTGACTTGCCGCCCGCCAGGATCTCGCGCTCGATCAACAGCTCGCCGTCCTCGAGTTCCAGACCCGCCGGCTCCAGTAGACGGCGCACCGGCGCGGCCTCGCGGACATCGAAAATGCCCGCCACCCGCGCCCGGGATTCGCCGGTGCGGATCGTCTCGGCCGACGCGCGTCCGCCGAGCAGCAGGCCCAGGGCGTCCACCACGATCGATTTGCCGCTCCCGGTCTCACCTGTCAGCAGGTTCAGCCCGGCATGAAAATGAACCCGGAGCCGTTCCACGACGGCGTAATTTTCGACCACCAGCTCAAGCAGCATTTGCTTGAGCCGATTATAGCCTCAGTGGCGGCGCCGGCTTCAGCCTGCCAGGCTCCAGCGGTGCTCCGTGTAGCCCGCTCCGCTTTCCTGCGGCAGGGTCTGTCCCCACGGGTTCGCCACCGCGGCTGTCGGCTTCTCGCCGCGCACTTCTATGCCTTCCCATGCCTCGGAAAGCGTCGAAAGCAGCCCCAATACTTCCGCCAGAGGTACGTCCGACTGCTGAAGGTTCGCCTCGAGCAGCCGCCGCTGCATATAGTCGTACAGATCCGCCAGGCGTGCGGCGATCTGCCCGCCGCGCTCGCGATCCAGGGAATGAACGAGTTCCGCCAGGATCTCCCAGGCTTTGCTGATCGATTGCGACCGCGCCCGGATCTCCCCCGCCTCCAGGTGCCGGCGCGCATCGCGCACCGCCGAAGTGCAGGCCTGGTAAAGCAGCCGCACCAGCTCCATGCCGTCCGCCGAAAGGACCCGGCTCTCCAAATACGCGTTGTGAGCGTTCTGCCACATACTCGTCTCCCTGAAGTCTTATCGCTCAAGAACCGAAAACCTTCAGGTCCGCGGCCAGGCGAAGCACATACTCGGGGGGAATTTGCGAGATCACTTCGTTGGTCCTCCGGTTCACCATCCGGATGACGATCCGTTGGGTTTCGGTGTCTCGTTGAAACAGGAGTTGATTGTCCTGCCCGAACAGTTCCGCGCCGTTCACCGCCTTGATCGCCTGAACGACATCGCGGTTTGCCGCCGCCTGATCGGCGGGGATTACGGGCACGGGCGCGGTCTCTGTTGTACCGGCGCTACGATTGATCGGAGAAATATCCATAACAGCTCCTCCAAGGGAACAAGTCCCGCAAGAGCCTTATCGGACGATTTGGAAGGAATTCGAAACGGTTTGTGGCCTATACCAGTTGATATCGTGGAAAATCGCCCCAGAAGCGGCCTGCCTCAGCCGCAGGTCCGGAACGCAGCACGCACGCTCCCTCGTCGGAACGTCCCTCCAGTTGCACCCTTCCCGCGCGCCGTGTCACCCGGTAGGCTGCTCGAGCTCCATGGTGCATGCGTAGGGGTTCCAGTTCCCAGTCCGACCCGGCTACCATCCGAATCGCGCCGTCCCGGCCCACCAGGATCGAGAGCCTCAGGTCTTCCCCGGAGCCTTGACCCGCAGTCTCCAGGATCTCTTCGGCATGCTTGAGAAAGGCGCTCACAATTCCCTTATCGTTGCCGTCCGCCAAACTATGAACCGCTGGAGTTTCCCGCTTTCGCGCCGAAATGAATTACGAGCGACCAACCCATGGATAAGACGGTTCCGATCATCGGTATCGAACCCGGCGAGCTTCGCTGGATCCGCATCCTCATTTCCCTGTTGCGCCACCCGGACCCGAGCGTACCCGAACTCGCCCGCCAGGCGCTCATCTATCTCTCCGCGTCCTCTGCCGACCGAGCATTCTCCAGCACCCACCTCGATCACGCCGGTTGAAAAATTAGCGTACTGAACGGTACAAATTCTCAGGAAGTTCTGGTATATATAGTACATGTGGTACCAGTTTTCACCTGGGCGCTTCGCTTTCCTCCTCGCTTTCTCGCTGAATACACTGTGCGGTCCGGCCATTGCTGCGGTTCCGCCCCAGCCCGCTACTGCTCGGGAACGTACGCTGGCGGCACACGAGTTCACTGTGGCGCGACTCGCCGTGTGGCAGAAACGCCTCGACCTGGAAGATTGGAAGATCTCGATTATCATCTCCAGAGCCTCCGAGCTCCGGCCACGGACGCTTGGCAATATCCACTGGGATAAGGACTCGCGGACCGCTGTCATCCGCGTGCTCGATCCGGCCGATTACCGCCTGCCCTATGACGACATGCTCAAGGATATGGAGTTCACCGTCGTGCACGAATTGATCCACCTCGAGCTCGCCTCCCTCCCGCGGAGCGAGGCCAGCCGCGGCGACGAAGAGCACGCTGTCAACGGGATCGCTGACGCCCTGCTCAGTCTGGACCGCGGCACGAAATAGGGCGCAACGGAGTCGCGAATCGGATTATCCTGAAAGCGGGGGTGATTATGCCGTCCCTGGCACACATCCTGCTTCCGGTCGATTTCTCCGAACGCTCCTCGGGCGCCGCGCGGTGCGCACGCTCGCTCTCCGCCCGTTTCGGATCCGCCGTCACCGTGCTGCACGTTCTGCCGCCGCCCCAGTACGAGTTTGGCGCCATGGATGTCAGCGGATCGATGATCGGTGAGTTGTATCTCAATCGCTCCTCCCAGGCCGCAGAGGATCTCGCCGCCTTCACCGCCGCGGAACTGCCCGGCATCACGGTTACCCCTGTAGTCGTCGAAGGCGACCCCGCCGGCAAGATCGTGGAGTATGCCCACGATCATCGCATCGACCTGATCCTCATGCCTACCCACGGCTACGGACCCTTCCGCCGCTTCATCCTCGGCTCCAACACCGCCAAGGTCCTGCACGACGCCGATTGCCCGGTCTGGACCGGCATCCACATCGCCGAAGCGCCCGCCCACAGCGGCCCGCTCGAGCATGTGCTGTGCGCAGTCGACCTCGGGCCCGGCAGCGCCCGCACCATCGAGTGGGCCTCGTGGTTGAGCGCCGCATTCGGAGCCCGCTTGACCCTCATGCACGCCGCGCCCGCCTGCCCCGAGGGCGCGGCCACCGTCCAGGCCGCCGCCCGCCGCGAGCTCGGCCGGTGGCAGAAGGAAAGCGGAGCGTCCGCCGACATGCTGGTCGAATCGGGCGACCCGGCGAGCGTCATCTGCGACGCCGCGGCGCGCCTCAATGCCAATGTGCTGGTGATCGGGCGGGGATCCGCAGCCGGGGTCTTCGGCCGCCTCCGGACCAATGCCTACGCCATTATCCGGCAGTCGCCCTGCCCGGTCGCAAGTGTCTGACTCGCTGCTCATGATACATTGCTTGAAGTGAATCCCCGCTGCGTTTACCAGGTTCTGGAAGAAACTGCCCGCACCTACGGCGAAGCCCCGGCCCTGCGCCAGCCGTTGGGCGACGGCTACCTCACATACTCCTGGAACCAGTACAAACAGGCCGTCGAAGAGATCGCCGCGGGGTTACGCACCATGGGAATCGGGCGCGGCGACGTCGTGGCTCTCAATTCCGAAACGCGCCTGGAGTTCTATCTCGCCGACCTGGGCATCATGACCAACGGCTCCATTGCCGCCGCCATGTATCCCAGCTACCCGCCCCGAGACCTCGTCAAGACGCTGGCGGCTTCCGGCGCCCGCGCCGTCTTCGCCGAAAACCCCAAAGTGCTCGAATCGCTTCGCGAGGCCGAGGTCGCGCACTGGATTCTGCTGACTGGCGAGGCCGAAGGCGCAGTGACCCTCGCCGATCTTCGCGCGATGGGCCGCGCGGCGCTCGACCTGCACTCCGGTCTGCTTGCCAACCTGCTCGCCGAAACCCAACCCTCCGATCACGCCATCCTTTACCTGACCTCCGGCGCTACCGGCGAGCCCAAAATGGCCCTGGTGACCCACCAGGCGATCGTCTCCAATGTCGACATGGGCCCCTCGGTCCTGCCTCTCGGTCCGGATGACTCTACGGTGGCCTTCCTGCCCTCCGCCCATATCGCGCAGCGGGTCGTTATCGAGTTTCTGCCGCTGCGTTGCGGCATGCCGGTCACCTTCGCCGAAAGCCTGATGAAGCTGCCTCAGGACATCCGCAAGGTGCGGCCCACGGTCCTGCTGGCACCGCCCCGCATGTGGGAGCGCATCTATTCCACCATCTGCACCGAGCTGCGCAAGCGCCCCGCCGCCGCCCGGAAGGCTTTCTACGGCGCTCTCGGACTGGCCCTGGCCGCCGCGCGCTACCGCCGCGAAGGCAAGCCCGTCCCGCTGCACATCCGCGGCCCCCTGAAACTTGCCGACCGGCTGATGTTCCGCAAAGTGCGCGACCGCTTCGGCGGCCGGATCCGCGTGGCCGCTTCCGGCGCCGCGCCCCTCAGCAAGGACCTCGCCGAGTTCTACGAAGCCATCGGCATGCCGCTCGTCGAGGGCTACGGCCTCACCGAGGGCGGCGTGGTCTCTTTCAACCCGCTCGACCGCCCCAAGCCCGGCAGCATCGGCAAGCCCCTGCCCGGTGTCGAAATACGGATCTCCTCCGATGGCGAGCTGCTCGTCAAGAGCCCGTGCCTCTTCTCCGCTTACCTGAACGATCCCGAAACTTCCGCCGAAGTGCTGCGCGAGGGCTGGCTCCATACCGGCGATATCGCCCACCAGGATAGCGAGGGCTACCTGTTCATTACCGGCCGCAAGAAGGAGCTGATCGTTTCCTCCACCGGCAAGAAAATCTACCCGTCGCGCGTCGAGAGCTTGTTCAAGATGGAGCCGCTAATCAGCCAGGTCCTGTTGATCGGAGACCGCCTGCCGTTCCTCACCGCGCTGTTCACTCTCAACCAGCCCGCCGCTGAGGGTCTCAAGGGCATGTCCGCATGGACCGGCGATCTCTTCGCGGCCCCGGCGGTCCAGGCGGAGATCCACAAGGCCGTGGCGCGCGTCAACAAGCAGTTGGCGCCCTTCGAGCAGGTGCGGAAGTACCGCGTCCTCCCGCGCGATTTCTCGATCGATCAGGGAGAGTTGACCGCGACCATGAAGGTGCGGCGCACGCGCGCCATGGAAAACTTCAAGGCCCACATCGACGAGCTCTACGCGGGCCGCGAGTAACCCGGTTCACGGCTTAAGCCGCCGAGCCTATCCGCCCTGTTATCATAGTAAGTTCCCATGCAAGTTGAAAAAGTGTACGAGCCCCAGCGGTTTGAGCCGCACTGGGCGCAGTGGTGGATCGACTCCGGCTTCTTCCACGCCTCCGCCAGGAGCGCGGGGCGGGTATTCTCGCTCGTCATTCCGCCGCCCAATGTGACCGGGTCGCTGCACATCGGCCACATGCTCGAACACACCGAAATCGATGTCACCGTCCGCTGGCACCGTATGCTCGGCGACAACACCCTGTGGCTGCCAGGCACCGACCACGCCGGCATCGCCACCCAGATGGTGGTGGCGCGCAAACTGGCCGAAGAGGGCATCAACTACCGCGACCTCGGCCGCGACGAGTTCGAAAAACGCGTTTGGGAATGGAAGGCGCAATCCGGCGACACCATCAAGAACCAGATGGTCCGCCTCGGCGCCAGTTGCGATTGGTCGCGCGAGCGCTTCACCCTCGATGCCGGACTCTCCCGCGCCGTGCGAGAGGTTTTCGTCCGCCTCTACGAAAAGGGCCTGATTTACCGCGGCGAGTACATGGTCAACTGGTGCCCTGGTTGCCACACGGCCATCTCCGACCTGGAAGTGGCGCACAGCGACGTCCAGGGCCACCTCTGGCACATCCGCTATCCGGTCAACGGCGTGCCGGGCCGCTTTCTGACTGTAGCCACGACGCGCCCGGAAACCATGCTCGGCGACACCGCCGTGGCGGTCAACCCCAAGGACGCGCGCTACTTCGACCTCCACGGCAAGACCGTCCAGCTTCCCCTGATGGACCGCGAGATCCCCATCATTCTGGACGAGCTGGCCGACCCCGCTTTCGGCACCGGCGTGGTCAAGGTCACACCGGCGCACGATGTCAACGATTTCGAAGCCGGCCGCCGCCACGATCTGCCGAAGATTCAGGTGATCGACGAAAACGGCGTCATGACCGCCGCCGCCGGGCGCTACGCCGGCATCGACCGCTTCGAAGCCCGCCGCCGCGTGCTGGCCGACCTCCAGGAACGCGGCGACCTCGTCAAGACCGAAGACTATACCGTGAGCTTGGGCACCTGCCAGCGCAGCAAGACGGTCATCGAGCCGCTCATCTCCACCCAGTGGTTCGTCAAGGCCAAGCCGCTCGCCGAAAAAGCGATCCAGGCGGTGGAGACGGGCAAGCATCGAGTTCATCCCGGCCAACTGGTCGAAGACTTACTTCGAGTGGATGTACAACATCCGCGACTGGTGCATCTCCCGCCAGCTCTGGTGGGGCCATCGCATCCCGGCATGGTACTGCCGGGAATGCCGCGAGATCGTGGTGGCGCGCGAAGCCCCCACAACGTGCCCGCGCTGCGGCTCCGGCCGGCTCGAGCAGGATCCCGACGTCCTCGACACCTGGTTCAGCTCGGCGCTCTGGCCGTTCTCGACCCTCGGCTGGCCCGATCAGACCGAAGACCTGGCCGTCTTCTACCCGACTTCGCTGCTCATCACCGGGTTCGACATCCTGTTCTTCTGGGTGGCCCGCATGGCCATGATGGGGATCGAATTCATGGGCGACGTGCCCTTCCGCCAGGTCTATATCCACGGCCTGGTGCGCGATGCCGAGCGGCAGAAGATGTCGAAGACACGCGGCAACGTCGTGGATCCCCTGGTGGTCACCGAAAAGTACGGCACCGACGCCGTCCGCATGGCGCTCCTGCAGGGCGCCGCTCCGGGCACCGACATCGTGCTCACTGAAGAGCGCATGGAAAGCTCGCGCGCTTTCGCCAACAAGATCTGGAACGCCGCGCGTTTTCTGTTCCTGAATATGGAACGCTCCGGGCGTCGAGCCCTGGGTGCCCGAAGACCTCGCTCAGTTCCGCCCCGAGCCGGACCGCGCCACGCTCGAGCCGCGCATCGAAGACCGCTGGATCTTCAGCCGCCTCAATAGCTGCGCCGAGCAGGTGAACCGCGCCATCGAGACACTACCGCTATCACGAAGCCGCGCAGGTGCTCTGGCAATTCTTCTGGCATGAATTCTGCGACTGGTACGTGGAGCTGAAGAAGCTGCGGTTCCAGGAAGGCTCCGGCCTCACTGCCGGCTGGCGCAATACCCTGGCCGCCTTCGAAACCGCGCTGCGGCTGCTGCATCCGGCCATGCCGTTCCTCACCGAGGAACTGTGGCAGCGCCTCTCCGCCGACCGGCCGACGCGCGCGCCTTCCATCGCCGTGGCCGACTACCCGCTCTACCGGCGGGAGCTGGCCGATCACGAAGCGGAGCGCGAAATCGCTGTGCTTCAAGAATTGGTCACTATGGCGCGCACCCTGCGCACCGAGGCGAAGCTCGACCCCAAGAGGCTCCTCCAGGGCGTGGTCTACTCCCGCAATTCGGCCCTCGAAGTGGCCCAGCGTCACTCCGAAGCCATCGAGAAGCTCGCCAACGTGAAGCTCGAATTCCGATCCGATGCCGCGCCTAAAGCGGCTGCCATCCGCTCCACGGCCCTGTTCGACCTGGTGCTCGAAGTGCCCGAGGCGCAGCAGGAGGCCCAGCGCAAGCGGCTCGCCAAGGAACGCGAACAGCTCGTCAAGAACATCGCCAATTCCATCCGCCAGTTGGGCGACGAGGCGTTCCTGAGCAAGGCGCCCGCCAAGGTGATCGAGACCATCCGCCAGAAACTGGCCGACTACGAAGCCCAACTGCGCAAGATCGACGAAGCCCTATGATCGAAATCGTGCGCCTGGCGCTCGAAGAAGACATCGGCACCGGCGACCTCACGACCGAAGCCTGCGTCTCCGAGGCGCAGTCGGCGCGCGGGCGCTTCCTGGCGCGTGAGCCCCTCGTGATCGCCGGCCTCGATCTGCTGCGCGAGCTTTACGAGCAGCCGGTTCTTCGCAAGCGCGACGGCGATTCCTGCGCCGAAGGCGAAGTGATTGCCGAGGTCGAGGGCCGCGCCCGCGTGCTGCTCGACTCGCGAGCGCGTCGCCCTGAACTTTCTGCAGCGCCTGAGCGGTGTGGCCACGATGGCGCGCCGTTTCGCGGAAGCCGCAGCGGGCACCGGCTGCCGCATCCTGGACACCCGCAAAACCACCCCGGGAATGCGGATGCTCGAAAAGGCCGCCGCCGCAGCCGGCGGGGTCACCAATCACCGCATGGGTCTCTACGACGCCATCCTGATCAAGAACAACCACATCGCGGCGGCCGGCGGGGTCCGCAACGCGATTGCACGCGCCCGCGGCGCGGGCCGGCCCATCGAAGTCGAAGTGCGTACGCGGGAAGAGCTGCGGGAAGCGCTCGATTGCGGCGCCGCCCACCTCCTGCTCGACAACCTGACCCCCGCCGAGGCCGCCGAATGGGTCCGTGAGATCGCCGGGCGCGCCAAGGTCGAGATCTCCGGCGGCGTCACCCTCGCCACCGTCCGCGCCTATGCGGAAACCGGCGCCGACTTTGTCTCCGCCGGCGCGATCACGCACTCCGCGCGCGCGATGGACATCAGCTTCCGGCTGGAGTGGGTGTGAGCCGCCGCGTCCTCCACTTCGCCTCCATCGACTCCACCATGCGGGCGGCGGCGGAAATGGCCATCGGCGACGTCGTGATCGCCGACGAGCAAACCGCCGGCCAGGGCCGCCACGGACACTCCTGGCACTCCCCGGCGGGCTCCGGCCTGTACTGCTCCATGGTGCTCGCGCCGACGCCGCTGCTGACCCTGGCCCTGGGCCTGGCCACCGTTGAGGCCATCGAAAAGGTCACAGGCCTCCGCTGCGGATCTCCGCTGGCCGAACGACCTCATGCTCGGCGGCCTTAAAGTCGCGGGCATTCTGGTGCAGCTAGCCGGCGAGAAGGCCATCGCCGGGATCGGCATCAATCTCAACCAGACCTCGTTCCCGCCCGCCCTGGCCGCCATCGCCACCTCGCTGCGCATCCATGCCGGGCGCGAAATCTCGCGCGACGATCTACTGGCTGCGCTCATTCCAGCTATCGACGCGCTGGCGCAAGAGGACCCCGAGACCATCCTCCGCCTCTTCGCCCGCGCCTCGAGCTACGCCGCCGGCCGCCGCGTCACCGTTGACCTTCCAGACGGCGTAATCGAAGGCACCACAGCCGGCCTGAACCCCGAGGGCTTTCTGATCGTGCGCCGCGACGACGGAACCGATACCCTGATCCTTGCAGGAGGAGTACGTGCTGCTGGCTCTTGACGCAGGCAATAGCAATATCACCATCGGAGCATTCGAAGGCCGCCGGCTGTTGAGCCACTGGCGGCTGCGCACGGTGCAGGAGCAGACCGCCGACGAGTGGGGTATCCTGCTGCGCAACCTGTTCTCCCCCGCCGGCCTCGATATCGCCACCGTCGACGGCATGATTATTTCGAGCGTCGTCCCGCCCATCAATTCGACCTTGCGCTTCATGGCCGAGCGGTACTTCCACATCGAGCCCATGTTCGTCGGCCCGCATACCGATCTCGGTCTCACCGTCCGCTACGACAACCCTTACGAAGTCGGCGCCGACCGCCTGGTCAACGGGGTGGCGGGCTTCCAGAAGTACGGCGGCCCGTGCGTGGTCGTCGATCTCGGCACCACCATCAACTTCGATGTCATCTCGAAGGACGCCGAGTATCTCGGCGGCGCCATCGCCGTCGGCATTGGAATCGCCATCGACGCGCTTTTCAGCAAGACCGCGCGCCTGCCGCTGGTCGATTTCCGCCCGCCCCGCCACGTCATCGGCACCAATACGGTGTCGAGCATGCGGTCCGGCCTGTACTACGGCGCCATCGGCATGATCGACGGCATCCTCGAAAGGATGATCGAGACTCTGGGGCCGGAAACCAAGACCGTCGCTACCGGAGGACAAGCCCCACTGATCGTCACCGGCTCCCGCTTTCTCAAGACCGTCGACGAGCACCTGACCCTCGAGGGGCTTCAAATGATCTGGGAACGCAATCACCATTGCTAAACTACTTCAACTACTTCACCGAGATTGAGGAGCACTTCCAGCGGGCCCGCGGCACCAGCCTCTTCCTGCTCTCGCCGCTCGACTGGGCGTTGGTCGAAAGTTGGAAGAACGCCGAGGTTCCGCTCGAAGCCGTGCTGCGCGGCATCGACGCAGCGTTCGAGAAATGGCGCAGCCGCCGTGTGAAGACTCAGATGGTGAACTCGCTCGCCTTCTGCGCGCAGGCCGTCCTCACCGAAGCTCAGATCATGGCCGGCGCGCTCCCTCCGCGGCGCGAAGCCGCGCCGCCCTTCCCGCTCGAAGACCTGCGCGCTTACCTGGAAAACAACGCCACCGCACTGCCCGTGGGCTACGAGGAGATCGCCGCCTCCCTGCGCAAACTGGCTGCCGGGGTCGAAGGGCATTACGGCAACCTCGAAGACCTGGAGCAGCGGCTGACGGTCCTGGAAGAGAAGATGATCGCCGCCGCCCGCACCCGCCAGACCGAGGAGCAGATGCTCGCCTCGCGCCAGGAACTCGACCGCCAGCTTCGCCCCTACCGCGGCAAGATGACCGCCGATCAGCTCGCCATGTTGGAGAAGCAATACCTCGAGCGCAGCCTCCTCGAGAAATCCGCCCTTCCCCGCCTCAGTCTCTTTTACATGCGGTAGTTCCGCAATTTCCCGCACAATCGCAATCGAACATTCATCCCCTTCCAGGGCCGATCTGTGCATCTCTTTGCCGGCCGCCGAATCCTTCGTCTCAAGGGGTAGAAGGTGTGGAGTATCTACCTGGAGGCATTATGAAGCTTCACAAATACATTCCTATCTGCCTTGGCGCGATGGCCCTGATACTCACGCAGGCACTGCCGGCACATCAGGTGGAAGAGTCCACTAAGGCGGCGGCCAAAGCGCAGAAAAAAGCCGAGAAAAAGGAAAAGAAAAGAGAGCACGTAACATTTTCAACATGTCTTCCTCTGCGCTAACGCTTCCATCCTGGAAGAATAGATCTCCTCATTCACCATCATCATCGCTGCTGAAAGGGCTCTACAAACAGCCCGTCGAGAGAGACAGGCCTTCAAAGGAGGCTCTATGGCATGGATGGACGCAATTAGCGAAATCGTCAACCGGTACTCCGGTGCGTCAGGCGGCACAGCCGCTGCGCCGGCAGATCCGCACCAGGACTTTTGTAATGTCGCCGAGGCGGCGCCTTCGCAAGTGATATCCGATGCATTGGCGCATGCCTTCCGATCCGATCAAACTCCCGACTTCCCGAAGATGGTGTCCAGTCTGTTTCAAGAGTCCAACCCGGACCAGCGAGCAGGTCTGCTGAACCAGTTGATCGCGGCGATTCCGCCCGCGACACTGGCAAGCATTCCGGGTTTGAGCGCGCTGGCCGGCAGCGTCAGCGGGGGAGAGGGGATAACCCCGCAGCAGGCGAGTCAGGTGTCGGCGGAGCAGGTGGAGAAGGCCGCCGCCCGTGCGCAGAGCAGCAACCCTTCGATCATAGATCGGGTCAGCGGTTTCTATGCTCAGCATCCGCACGTGGTCAGGGCGCTGGGCGGTGCCGTGATCACTATCGCGCTCCAACACATCTCGCGGCGCAAATAGCCTGTCCGGCCATGCAACCAATCCAGGCGCGTCCGTCAAGACCGAACCACGCAATACCTGGCATACGGCGATTCGTGCATGACGGCCGCGACCGCGGGGTGCGCCGTGCAGGCCTGCAGGCCACGGTGTGGATCTTGTGCCTCGCCGCCGGGTGCTCCCCGCGGCAGGAGGCGGTTCGATCCGTTGAGCCTCGCCCTGTCAAGACGATGGTCGTGGCGGCAGGTGGCGGATCGTACCTGCGATCTTTCCCCGGAAAAGTTGCGGCCGCGAAGAGCGTAGAGCTTGCGTTCCAGGTGCCGGGTCTGGTGGTCAGGCTGCCGGTCAAGGAGGGACAGAGAGTTGCCCGGGGCGAGATGATCGCTCAACTCCGGCAGAGTGAATTCCAGGCCCGGCGGGAAGCCGCGCAAGGGCAGTTCGACCAGGCACGAGCGGTTCTCGACGCACTCCGGCTTGGGGAACGGCCGGAGGAGCAGGTGCGCCGGGAAGCGCAGTTGCGCGCGGCGGAGGCGAAGCTGGCAAATGCGCGCACGGAATTCGACCGCTACGCACGGCTGCTCCCTACTGGTGCGGTCTCTCGTTCGGAGTACGAACTCTCGCAGACCTCTTACCAGGTCGCGCAGGAGGATCACAAGGCGGCCCTTCAACTGGTCGAGAAGGCAACGGTCGCCCGCAAGGAAGACGTCGAGGCCCAGGAGGCCCAGGTCCGAACGCTCGAAGGCCGGCTGCTGGAAGCGAAAGTGGAACTGGCTGACAGCACGCTGCGCGCGCCGTACGACGGCGTCATCGCTCAGCGGCTGATCGACGAAGGTCAGCCGGTCACAGCGAACCGGCCGGTGGTGAAGTTTCAGACCACCGGCGAGATCGATATCGTCGTCGACGTGCCCGAGGCCGTGATGGCCACGGGCTTTCGCCCGCCGGCCGTCGGGCAAATGGTTGCGGAGTTCAGTAAGGCCCCGGGGCCCCGGTTCCCGGTACGCATCAAAGAACTCGCGCAAGAGGCGGACCCGGCGACGCAGACGTTTCAGGTACGGTTCGGCATGAAGGCCCCGACCCGTGTCATGGCTCTTCCCGGAATGACAGCCACGGTTGCCGTCGCCTACCGCCGGCCGCGTACTCCCGGCAACGGCATCTTCGTCCCGATTTCGGCAGTCACCAGGCAGGATAACGGGCAGCAGGTGGTGTGGCTCATGGGTTCGGACGGAACTGTCAGGTGCCGCGCGGTGAGGACTGGAGAGGCGAAGGACGGCGACTTGGAAATCTCCTCCGGGCTGAGCCCGGGAGATCGAGTGGTGGTGGCCGGCGCACCATTCCTGCGCGAGGGGATGAAGGTTCGCGATCTGGGCGACGCGCTGGGAGCGGACAGGCCGTGAACATCGGCGAGTTCTCGGTCCGCAGAAACCGGGTCATCTACGCTTCCATCGTCTTCGTCCTCCTGGGTGGGATCGTCGCCTACCAGAGGCTGGGAAGACTGGAGGATCCGGAGTTCACGATCAAGGAAGCGCTGATCGTCACGCCCTACCCTGGAGCGAGCGCTGAGGAGGTAGCCCAGGAGGTCAGCAACCCGATCGAGGTCGCTTGCCAGCAACTGGGCCAGCTCAAGCGCGTTGAGTCGGAGTCCACACGCGGGCGGTCGGTGGTGACGGCGGTAATCCAGGACCGCTACGACAAGGAGAAAATCCCCCAGGTTTGGGACGAGCTTCGCCGGAAGATCGACGACGCCCAATTCCGCCTGCCTCCCTCCGTGCGGGGCAAGTCCCTGGTGATCGACGATTTCGGCGACGTCTACGGCATTTTCCTGGCAATTACCGGGGACGGCTTCTCGCAACCCGAGCTTCGCCGCTACACGGAGTTCCTTCGCCGCGAGTTGTTGCTGGTGCGCGATGTCAAGAAGGTCGATCTGTTCGGCGAACAGCAGGAGGAGGCCTTTCTCGAGATCTCGCGGCAGCGCCTGGTGGGCCTCGGCATCAACGAAGATCAGATCTATCGCCAGCTTCAGGCTAGAAACATTGCGTCCGACGGAGGCCGGGTGCGGGTTGGAGACGAGCGGTTGGCCCTCGATTCGACCGGCGGGTTCCGTTCGGCGGAGGATATGCTCGGGCTGGTGATCGGGTCCGATCGTACGGGCCGCCAGCTTTTTCTGAAGGATGTCGCGACGATCGAACGCGGCGACGAAGATCCGCCCACACGGCTGCTTCGGTACGACGGGCGCCCGGCGGTCGGCCTGGGTATCTCGACGGTGCAGGGCGGCAACGTCGTGAAGATGGGCGAAGCTGTCCGGCAAAAGCTTGACGAGCTAAAGCATGTTCAGCCGGTAGGAATCGAGATCGGCGAGATCAACTTCCAGCCGAAGGCCGTAATCCAGGCCACCAACAGCTTCATCTTCAATCTGGGAAAGGCGGTCACGATCGTCTTCATCGTGCTCCTGGTCGCGATGGGCCGCAAGGCGGGCTTCATGATCGGATTCGTTCTGTTCCTGACGATCATGGGCACCTTCCTGGTGATGTATGTGGACGGCAACCTTCTGATGGAGCGGATCTCGCTGGGGGCCCTGATCATTGCGCTGTGCATGCTCACGGACAACGCGATCGTTGTCACCGAGGGGCTCAAGGTACGGATCGAAGCCGGCGAAGACAAGCTTCACGTGATTCGCGACGTGATCGCGCAGAACCAGTGGCCGCTTTTCGGAGCGACAGGCATCGCGGTGGTCGCCTTTGCGGCCATCGGACTGTCGGAAGACCGGACCGGCGAGTATTGCAACTCTCTGTTTTGGGTCATATTGATCTCCCTGGCCTTGAGCTGGGTCGCGGCGATTACAGTCACGCCGCTGCTGGGCTACCGTCTCTTTTCTCCGAGACCCGGAGGCGAGGCTGAAGGCGGTGCGCACGCGGGCTTTCTTTTCCGCAACTACCGGCGCCTGCTGGTCGCCGCGCTGCGCTTCCGCTGGGCGGTTCTACTTTCGACGATCGGCCTGTTCGCCATCGCGCTATACGGCTTCAGCAGGTTGGATCAGAGCTTCTTCCCACCCGCGACCCGGCCGCAATTCATGGTGGATACGTTTCTGCCGGCCGGCACCGATATCCGCGAGTCGGACGCCTTCGCCGGGAGCGTCGAGCGGTTCGTCCATTCTCTGCCCGGCGTGACGCACGTCACATCGTTCGTTGGCAGCGGCGGCCTGCGCTTTTTGCTGGTATACACGCCGGAGCGGCAGAATCCGGCCTTCGTGCAGTTCCTGGTCGACGTCGATGACAAGAACAAGATCGACGGACTGATCGCCACCATCCAGCGATACCTGGATCAGAACCGTCCCGACGCCAACTCGGTCGCCAAGAAGTTTCTCCTGGGTCCCGGCAGCGGCGGCCGGGTTCAGGTGCGGTTCAGCGGACCGGATCCTGCCGAGCTTCGCAAACTGGCCAGCCAGGCGCAGGAAGTCATCCATGAAGACGGCGGAGCCATTGGGGTGCGCTCCGACTGGCGCGAGCAGGTCAAGGTGATCCGTCCGACCCTGCTCGATATCCAGGCGAACCGGAACGGCATAACGCGCGCGGAAGTGTCAGACGCTCTCCAGGCCAGTTTCGAAGGACGCACGGTGGGCTTTTACCGCGAGCCTGGCAGCGCCGGTAGAGGGACCTTTCCGCAGGAGACCAGGCTGCTTCCGATCGTCGCCCGCCCTCCCCTGGACGAACGCAGCGATGTCGACGTGATTCGCAGCCTGCAGATCTGGAGCCCCGCGGCCCGGAAGATGATCCCCATGGGCCAGGTGGTCTCCGGCGTGGACGTCGGCTGGGAAGATCCGGTCGTGATGCGGCGTAACCGGCGCCCGACCATCACCGTGCATGCCGATCCTCGCTCCGGGCTGCCCAGCCACTTGCTCAATCGCGTGCGGCCAAAGATCGAAAAGATCGTGCTGCCCCCCGGGTATTCGCGGGAGTGGGGCGGAGAGGACGAGGATTCGCGCGAAGCCCGCGCCGCGCTGGCAAAGCCCCTTCCCGCCGCGCTGCTGCTGATGGTGTTCATCGTCGTGTGTCTGTTTAACTCGATCCGCTCCACGCTGGTGATCTGCCTGGCGGTGCCGCTGGCAATCATCGGCGTGACGGCGGGGCTCATGTTGACCAGGCAGCCGTTCGGCTTCATGGCCTTGCTGGGTGTGATCGCGCTGGGCGGCGAGCAGATCAAAAACTCGATCGTCCTGGTGGACGAGGTTCATACGCAACTCGGCGACGGGAAAGCGCCCTATCCGGCGGTAGTCGATGCGAGCGTAAGCAGGTTGCGCCCCGTGATCCTGGTGGCAGTAACGACGGTCCTCGGGATGATTCCTCTGCTGCAAGATCCCTTCTTCGTTGCGATGGCGGCGACGATCATGTTCGGCCTGGCCTTTGCTTGCGTGCTGACAATGATTGTCGTTCCGGTACTCTACTCCATCTTCTACAAGATCCGGGAGGAAGCTCCCGAAACGCCGTAACCCTCAGGCAGGTCCTTGCGGGTCGAGATATTGAGTCACCTCCGGATCATTCGCATCATTTTTGACGAGGATTGTGCAAGCGATCGAGTTCAATCATCCTGCGGGCCTGTCTCGTAACGAGGGCTAAATCATGACCACATCATCGGAACAGAAGTTCTCCTTATGGACCTTGTCCGCCATGGTGGTGGGCTCAATGGTCGGCGCGGGCATCTTTTCCCTGCCGCAAACATTCGGGCGCGTGACGGGCGGATTCGGAGCTTTGATCGCCTGGGCCGTCTCGGGCTTCGGCATGTTGATGCTGGCCATGGTGTTCCAGAGCCTGGCACAACGTAAGCCCGACCTCGACGCGGGCGTCTATGCGTACGCCAAGGCCGGCTTCGGAAACTACTGGGGATTTCTGTCGGCGCTGGGGTACTGGGCGGGGACCTGTATTGGGAACGTGTCCTACTTTGTTCTGATCAAGTCGACACTCGGCGCCTTCTTCCCGATCTTCGGAGAAGGCAACACGATCCCGGCGATCGCCGTCTCTTCAGTCATTTTGTGGATCGTACACTTTCTCATCTTGCGCGGCGTCAAGCAGGCTGCGGTGGTGAACACGATTGTCACGATCGCCAAGGTCATCCCGATATTGATCTTCATCGTCATCGTCGCGATCAACTTTAATGCAGGTCTCTTCAAGGCGAACTTCTGGGGTGGCGAAGGGCACAACCTGGGAGGCTTATTCTCACAGGTTCGCGGCACCATGCTGGTCAGCGTGTTTGTCTTCCTCGGAGTGGAGGGCGCCAGTGTATACTCGCGCTACGCCAAGAACCGGCGGGATGTCGGTATCGCCACGGTAATGGGCTTTCTCGGCGTGCTCTGCCTGCTGATCCTCGTAACGATGCTCTCCTATGGAGTCCTGCCGCGCGCGGATCTGGCGGGGCTGCGTAATCCATCGATGGCCGGCGTATTGGAAGCTGCCGTCGGCCGTTGGGGCGCCATCTTTGTCAGCGCCGGACTGCTCATTTCGGTCCTGGGAGCCTTCCTGTCGTGGACGATGCTCGCTGCGGAAGTCCTGTTCTCGGCGGCCGAGTCCAACACCATGCCGTCGTTCCTCGCCCGTCAAAACAGCAACGGTGTTCCCGCGGCCGCTCTGTGGCTGACCAATATCATGGTGCAGATATTTCTGATTCTCACGCTGTTCGCGCGCTACGCCTTCACGCTTGCCCTGGAGCTGACGAGTTCGATGACGTTGATCCCGTACTTGTTGGTCGCGGCATACGGTCTGCAGTTGGCATGGCGAGGAGAGACCTACGAAGGGGACGCCCACCAGCGCCGTCGCGGCCTGGTCCTGACCGGGCTAGCCGTTTTCTATACCGCGTGGCTGCTCTATGCAGCGGGGATGAAGTTTCTCCTGCTCTCTGCCGTGATTTACGGCCCAGGTACGTTCCTCTTCTTTATGGCGCGGCGGGAGCAGCACGCCGCAGTCTTCACGTCCGGCGAACGGATCGCGTTCGGCGCCGCATCCGTTGCCGCCGCCGTGGCGATCTACGCGCTTGCATCCGGTCATATTGCGATCTAGATCAAGGAGCTCATCATGGCTAAAACAATCGTTGACGAATCGGTCGAAACGAAGGAGACGACTCCCTCGGCATCGCCCAAGTACGGGGTCTATTCCGAAGTCGGGAAGCTGCGCAAGGTGCTGGTCTGCTCGCCGGGATTAGCCCACACCCGCTTGACGCCGACTAACTGCGACGAACTACTGTTCGACGAGGTCCTCTGGACGCAAAACGCCAAGCGCGACCACTTCGACTTCATTACCAAGATGCGCGAGCGCGGCGTCGAAGTCGTCGAAATGCATAACCTGTTGAGCGAGGTTCTGGATAATCCTGCGGCTAAGAAGTGGATTCTCGACCGCCAGATCGTGCCCAACGAAGTCGGCCTGGAGCTCGTGTCGGAGACCCGGAGCTTCCTCGAAAGCCTGGATTCCAGAACGCTTGCGGAGTATCTCATCGGCGGTCTTTCCTCCATCGACCTCCCGGACAAATACAGCAGCGACTTCGCAAAGATGGCCCTGGAGGCGTCGGGGATCACCGAATATCTCCTTCCGCCGCTTCCCAACACCTTGTATACACGGGACACCACCTGCTGGATTTATGGCGGTGTCACGTTGAATGCGCTCTACTGGCCGGTGCGGCACGAAGAGACGCTGCTTGCGGCCTCAATCTATAAGTTCCATCCCGATTTCGCGAAAGCGAAGTTCGAAGTCTGGTGGGGAGACCCCGACGTGAATCACGGGTCCGCAACCCTTGAGGGCGGAGATGTCATGCCGATCGGCAAGGGCAACGTGCTGATCGGCATGAGTGAGCGCACCTCGCGGCAGGCGATCACGCAACTTGCGGCCGCGCTGTTCTCCAAGGGCGCCGCGAAGCGGGTCATCGTCGCCGGGATGCCCAAGCTCCGATCCGCAATGCACCTGGATACCGTGTTCACGTTCTGCGACCGCGACGTGGTCACCCTGTTCCCGGAGATCGTCAATCGCATCGTCACGTTCTCGCTGAGGCCGGCAGACAAGGCGCCGGGGATCGAGCTGACCCGGGAAACCAAGCCGTTCGTCGATGTGGTGGCGGAGGCGCTCGGCCTGAAGAAGCTGCGCGTGGTCGAGACCGGCGGCGATGCCTACGCCGCGGAGCGCCAGCAGTGGGACAGCGGCAACAACGTGGTTGCCCTCGAACCGGGAGTGGTGGTCGCTTATGACCGTAACACGTATACCAACACTCACCTTCGCAAGGCCGGGATTGAGGTGATCACGATCGTCGGCGCGGAACTGGGGCGTGGTCGCGGCGGCGGCCATTGCATGACGTGCCCGCTGATCCGCGATGCCGCCGACTAGGTCCACGTATGAGCAGGAGGAGGCTTATTGCGTTTCTCCCGGCCCTCGCTCTTGTGCCTCTGCTAATGCTGCTGCCGGCCTGCACGGTTGGCCCCAACTACCGTCGGCCAAACGTAAGCTCCCCGGGAGCCTTCCGGGGAGCGCCGGCCGCAGCTACACAGGCTTCTCTTGCAGACTTGCCCTGGTGGAATGTCTTCAAAGACGAGACTCTGACCCAGCTCGTCAAGACGTCGCTTGCCAACAACTACGACCTGGCCGCCGCCGTTGCCCGCGTCGAGGAGGCGCGCCAGGTTGCCGCGGAAGCGAGATCCCTGTATTTCCCGGCGGTCGGCTATTCGGCCATCACCAGCTACGGACACAACCAGTTCGTCAACAGTCCGGCCTCCAATTCGCCGAACGCTCAGGGGTTCTTCCTCGGGATAGCGCGGGCAGCCTGGGAGGCGGACATCTGGGGCCGAATCCGCCGCACGAATGAGGCTGCCCGGGCGCAGTTTCTCGCCACCGAGGAGGCCCGGCGCGGACTCATGCTCACGCTGGCCAGCGATGTCTCCCAGGCCTACTTCGAGCTTCTGGGCCTGCGATATACGCTCGAGATCGCCCGGGAGACCACGGCATCGTACACGTCGACCCTCAAACTGTTCACGGAGCGGTTCCAGGGAGGCCTGGGCAATGAACTGCAGACGTCGCGTGCCGCGGCTGACGAGGCGGCCGCCGCCGCCACCATACCGGAAATCCAAAGGCTGATTGAGCTCAAGGAGAACCAGATCAGCCTGTTACTCGGCCGGAACCCCGGCCCGATCGACACGAAGCTCAAACTCCTGGAAGAAACTCTTCCGCCACAGGTGCCCGCGGGTTTACCTTCCGCCTTGCTGGAGCGCCGGCCGGATGTTCTCGCGGCGGCGCAGGAGGTGCGGGCCGCCAACGCCCGGATTGGAGTGGCCAGGGCCGCGTACTTTCCGGCGATCGGCCTCACCACGTTCTTCGGCAAGTTAAGCACGCCCCTCGCCGACCTTACCTCCGGCAACACGAACGCCTGGAGCCTCGGCGCAAGCGCCTCGGGCCCCATCTTCCAGGGCGGCGCCCTGAAAGCCCGGAGACGGCAGGCAGTCGCGAACTGGGAACAGGCGAGGGCACGGTACATGCAGACGGCGCTGGGGGCGTTTCGGGACGTCTCCGATGCTCTCATTTCGCGTGAGAAATACGATGCCATCCGCACGGAGGCGATCCGAGCCGTTGAATCCAATCAGAGGGCTGTCGGCCTGGCGCGGACGCGATTCCTCGAGGGGCTCTCGACCTACAACGAAGTTCTCGAGGCCCAGCAGAGACTCTATCCGGCCCAACTTGCGCTGGCCGAGACAGAGATCAATCGGCGCCTGGTCATTGTCCAGCTCTACAAAGCTCTGGGCGGAGGATGGAACTTGAGCGACGCGCAATGGATGTCGCCGCCTCCCGCGACGAGCGTTCCCAACCCAACGCAGGGAAAGAAAAGGTAAGCCGCACCCGGACCCTCTTACTCCACCGGATACCGGTTGAAGAAGAAGGTCAGGCTCAACTGAATGCGGCGCGCGATCCATTCGAAATTGTCCTTCCGCCGAAGAGACGCGTAGATATACTCGGCGCCGAAGAGGTAGAGCGGCGAAGGCTGAATGATGATGTTCCCCGACGCATAGTTGCTGACGTGGTAGTTCGTTTCCGGATCGGCGGCCGTATTGTTGATCCGGAGATAACCATACGCGGCGGTGGAGCGGATCGTCCTGGTCCAATAGTGTTGATACCCGGTCGATGCCGACCAGGTCGGCGTCGCGACGAGCCTTCCTTCCGCATCGAAACCGACATCGGCGCCGAGGCCGTAATTGTCGTTATAGTAATTGGCGATCCCTCTGCCGCCGATGCCTTGAAACACGATGTTATCTCTCAGGCGGCCCAGCCTCCAGGCTCCCGACAACGAAGCGCCGTATCCATTCCGATGGGCTTTCAGATCCGGTACGGTGGTATCCGGAATGAATCCGCCCACCGACCGGAAGATGGCCGCGGCGTGGATGTGGCCGTAGTTGTTTTCGTAACGATAGAACCCGACAAAGTCCGGCCGTGTCGATGTTGGTACGGGCGTCCCGTATAGAGTGCTGAAAGGCGCATCGGTGCCGGGCTTTTCCACCGTTCCGCCGATCCAGTTATGCGCATTCAGCGGATAGGTGTATCGGAATTGCGGTGTGCGCAGCCCCATCATTCCAGGGGGTCCATGAAAGTCGAGCGTGTCCGGGAAGGCATCGGGATCCCCGAAGGCGCTCCAGGTCTGCCCTCCGAGGAAATTCTTGTACTGTCCCCAGAAGGACCGCACGTTCGGCGTGTTCCGCCCGAAGGTGCCATAGAGATCCCAGTCAACAAGCCCCTTGAGGGTGTCGTTGCCCAGAGGCTGCCGGAATTCCACGCTGAACCGCGATGGCCGTATCGACACGGTTGAGTTTCGTGAATCGGGCTGGGGGGTGGATGGGAAACTGGACGGCACCATCCCGCCGTACCAGAGGCCGGCGAAACTCGTATCGTAGAAGAAATCCGTCTTTACAAATCCTCGGAGCCTGATGAGCGTTTGTGTTCCCGGTAACCGGAAGTAGCCCTTGAGTGTGGGATCCAGTTCCTCATTGTTGATTCGGGGCGCTTCTACAGGGAAGTCATCATCCGTTTGCCGGGTACGGGTTTCATTCCCTATGTAAGTGAGCGGCAAGGGGGGCGGCAGAGCCGCGGCTGGCGCGGGCTGCGGAGCCGGAACTGGAGGCGGAGCAGCGTGTTTGCCGGCCTGTTCGATGGCCGCAATCTGCCGTTGCAGACTGGCAACCATGGTTTCGAGTTGCTGAAGTTTCTGCTTGAGCTGCTGGATATCCTCCGGCGAGGTCTGCGCAGTCACCGGAGCGACCATGATCACGCACAAAAGCACCGTGCCCCACAGAGCTGATCGTCGCATATGGCTCCCGGTTGTTTCCGTTCGCTGGACTTGGCCGGTCACCGCAAGGGGATGTCCGGCGGGGTGAAACGGTTGTAGAACATTGCCCGCGAGGCTAGGGTGTTGGTATTGTTTCTTCTGGAACGGCGGCCGGCGCCACGCGCTCGATCTTGAATCCCGTGAAGCCCAGCAGGAGCGACATGATCGGGGCGGCGATATTAAATACGCAAAATGGTAAGTAGAGCATCGTGGGGACGCCGAGCGCCGCGGCCATATACGCTCCGCACGAGTTCCACGGCACCAGCGGCGATGTCACGGTTCCTGCGTCCGCACAAACCCGCGACAGGTTTTGCGCCTTCAGGCCGCGTTTACGAAACTCGACTCGAAACAGACGGGCCGGCAGCACCAGTGCGATGTATTGATCGGCGGCGATGATGTTCAGTCCGATGGCTGTCGCCGCCACCGCCGCAATCAGGCTACCGGTTGTCTTCGCCCGGTGGTGAATCGGATCCACGAGTTTGGCAAGCAGGCCGAACTCTTCGAGCAGCGTGCCGAACGTAACCGCTCCGATGATGATCCAGAGCGTTGTCAGCATGCTGCTCATGCCGCCGCGGGAAAGAAGGCGATCCACCTCGGGGATGCCCGAATTCGTTTGATAGCCGTTGGCGAGCGCCATCCAAACACCTTTGATGTACGCCACCGGCGCCGGAAGTGCGGAGTCGTTGACCAGGCGCAGAACGGCTTGCGGCTGCAACATCACCGCCATAACGCCGGCGAGCAGCGCCGCGCTCATGATGGCCAGCGAGGCCGGAACTTTACGAAGCGAGGCTGCAACCAGGATAGCCAAGGGGATCAGATTGAGCGGCGTGATCCAAAAGAGCTCATCCAGCCTGGCGAGTTCGCCTACGGTATAGGAGCCAGAGACGAGGCCGGTCTCCCGGGTGCCCAGGATCGCGAAGACAATCAGCGCCACGAGGAAGGCAGGGCCTGCCGTCCAGATCACCGCCCGGATGTGCGTGCGGACGTCCACCTCGGCAAGTTGGGCGGCCAGCACGGTGGTTTCGGAAAGAGGGGAGGTCTTATCGCCGAGATAGGCCCCCGAGATGACGGCCCCGGCGGTGATAGCCGGCGATACGCCGACCAGGCTTGCGATTCCAATCAGGCCAACGCCGATGGTCCCGGCCGTCGTCCAGGAACTGCCGGTGCCCATCGAGATCAGTCCACAGATCAGTGCCGCCGCGGGATACAGAAAGCGCGGCTGAAGCAACTGAATGCCATAAAAGGCTAAGGTCGGGATGGTGCCGGACATGTTCCAGGTCCCGATCAGCGCTCCTACGGCGAGGAGAATGAAGATCGGGGTCACGATGGAAGAAAGCGCGCTCTTCCCTGATGTGACGACGTGTTCCCAGGAGTACCCGTTCTTCAGCGCGATGATGGCGGCGACCATGGTGCAGAGAATCAAAGCCACCTGCATCGGGCCGTTGACCGCATCGGAGCCGAACAGAAACACCGATCCCCCGATCAGACCGATCAGGATGACCAGCGGAACGATCGCATCCATGTACGAGGGTTCCTTCACACCGGGCGGCGTAACGGGGTCCGTGGCCATGGGGTATAGGGGCGCTAACGGACGCTGATCAACGCCAGCGGCCGGGAACAAAGGTCCAACCGCCGCGGCGGTGCCGCCACCTTGGAGAAACCCAGACCGCGCCGGAACGCGGCGGGACTACCCACCTGCCCCGCGTCCATGTGTACCGCCCGCGGTGCCACCGGTAATACCCGCCGGTCCAAACGTACCGGGGTCCGGGGCGCCTCCCGACAACGACCCTGGACCTGGGAGGCGGAGGCGGTCTTCTCACAACCGTGACGGCCGTTGCCGTGATCCCCGGGGCGATCAACAATACTGCGATCGCAACACCGGTTAACAATAGCTTTTTTAATTGCGGCAGGCGATGCATCGAGTTTGCCCTCTACTTGTGACGATGTCGCCTGCCGGCTCAGCGGCGCAAGTCTGTGGGATGCCGCACGGCAGCTACGGCTAGACGCTGCCGTGACGCGGCCGTTGACGCATTGCCCGCAATTCACGGCCCAGCAGGATCTCGAATAGTCCCAGGAGCAGAGCGTATCCCCCGATGATCCAGGCCAGTCCCACAGCGCCGAGGGCCGGCCGCAATAACAGGATCAGGCCGAGAAGCACGGTCACGACACCGCTCAGCGCCAGCCAGAGATCGCCGGAAATCTCTTTCCGGAGACGAAACGCCTCGGCAAGCCGGAGGACGCCGGTTGCGATGGCCCAAACCCAGATGAAGAAGACCAGCACCATCGCCGTGGTGGACGGACTGCGCAAGGTTACGATTCCGGCGGCGAGTCCGATAATGCCCTCGATGGCAAGGAGCACACGGCTCCCGCCCTCTCCGTGGCCGCTGATGGCGGCGCCTAGCGACAAAATGCCGTGAATGAGCGCGTAAAGCCCGAATACCAGGACCAGTGTGGCAATCGTTACGTGCGGCCACGTGAATGCAATCACACCAAAGGCTACCGCGGTCAGACCTCGAAGTAGCACCGTCCACCAGCGTCCCACGAATAGACCGGTGGTCTCAGTAGAAGAGTTCTTCGGCACGACACACCCCCTCAATAATGGTGATGCGAGCTCACGACCCAGTAGTCGGCAAATCTTCAGATCCCGATCGAACTGATCGAGAGCTGCTCACGAGCGGGTGGTTCGGCAAGGATCACATAGGAAGGACTGGATCCCGAGGTAGACGTTCCGACCCACTTCGAAGACACCAACGTCCCATGGCCCTGCCGGATCATACGAGTCACGTCGTGAATAAAGCCGCCGTCCGACTCCCTGACTCTCGATGCCGATGCCCGGTCGTTGTGTGCCTTCGGGTGCGCCAGACAGATCAGGCCGACAAGGCGGCGCGCGTGCGAAAACATGCTGCGAACCACTTGTTCGGCGGTCTTCTGGTTCACATACATGAGGACGCCGCAGCAAAGAACAAGGTCGTATACCCGGTTACCCATGACCTGTTCTGCGTCAGCCATATCCGCCGCAAACAGCTTCACTTTGGACCGTAGCGAGCCAAGGTGAGCCATGCCCGCCTCGATGGCATGCCTGTCGATATCGAGGCCGTGCAGCACCGCGGCGGAAGGAAACACCTCAGCCTCCAGATGCCGCAGTAAGTAACCCATGGAGCAGCCGATCTCGAAGACGGAGCTCACATCTACCCGAGGATCGACTCCGTTGGAACGCAGATGGGCCAGAATCTCCCGGAACAGAAGTTGCCGGCTGGGATTGATGTTGGAAGTGCCGAACCTCCTCGGGATCTCGTAGCTGGCCGCGTAAGCCAGGTGATTCGACCATAGGAAACGATGGAGAGCGTCAGGATCTTGCCGCCGCACATCATCCAGTAGTCCGATGGAGAATTCGAGCCCGCCGCGCAGTTTCCATCTCCCTACGCGCATGACCAGAGCCTGTCGTACCGGTAGGGGTAAGGCAGGTCTCAGCCCTTCGCCTACCGCGCTGATCGCACGGCGGATGGCGGATTTGACACGATGTCTCAGTAAGCCGGCTCGGTGCATACTCACCATGCTCCGATTCACCGGCGGACGCCGCAACTTCAGAGTTTAGGGTTAACCCTCCGCATATCGGCCTCGGGTGATTTCCTCGACTGCGGCGTTGTAACGGTCAAACTTTAGGCGTCACCATCACGCTGGAGGTCGACAACGACATCCCGGCTCCGAAAAAGAACGATTCTTTCTTCTGCTCGCAGTTGGTGATCGAAGCCTTTAAGAACGCCGGAATGCCACTCGTAAGCGTTCCCTCGTCGCACATGGCGCCCGCCGATATCTCAGACCTGTGGGTCAACAAGACCCTGCTGTACGTCGGTCATCTCAAGGACTGACTTTTGGAAAGCTAAGGGTTCATGATCCAGTGCAGGTCCAGGGAGGGAGGCGGCACGGGGGTCTGGCTTAGCATCACGTGGATCTGGCCGCGGTGATGGGTCTGATGGTTGAAGAAGTGCGCGAACGCAATGGGAGCGGGCTCGATGCATTCCCGGCCTTTGCTGTTCGTGTAGGAGAGCGAACTTGCCAGGAAAGCGGGGTCGAGTGCGGCGAAAAACTGCTCGATGCGGGCGTCCTGTTCGATGCGGGCGGAGCGTAGTGCGGGGAATTCGTCGTGAAGGACGGTGTTGAGCGCCGGCGTGGTGCGACCGGTTCCCTCGAACCGCGACATCCAGATCCGGTCGGAGAGCAGCAGGTGATTCAGCAGGGCGTGAATGCTGCCGAAGGACCCTTGGCGGGCCTTGCGATATTCGTGGTCGTCCAAACCGGCACAGGCGTCGTAGATTCGCTGGTTGGCGGCGCTGTTGTAGCGGGCCAGCATCCGAAAATGATCCATACCGAGAAGATTACACGACCGCGAATGCGATCGCGACGGGGCTGGCATTGTGGATCGGCTCACCGGTGGGCGCCAGGTGGCCTGTAGCGGAATCGGCTTGGAACGTGATCACGGTGTCGGACTGCTCGTTGGCGGCGTAGAGGAACCGGTGCGACGGATCGAAGGCGATGAACCGCGGGGTACGGCCTTGGCTGGGAACCCAGTTGGTAGCAGCCAGCAGGCCGGTTGTCGGATTGGCGGCAAAGATGGCGATGCTGTCGTGGCCGCGGTTGGAAGCGTAGACAAACCGGCCGCCGGCGGAAACTGCTATTTCGGCGCTGGTGTTTTCTCCGGTATAGTCGGGCGGGACTGCGGGTAGAATCTGGACGGGCCTGAGGTGGCCGCGCTCGGCCTCCCAATAATACGTGGTCACGGTGCTCGAGATTTCGTTGAGCACCCAGAGCACCGGGAGGGTGGGATGGAAGGCGGCGTGGCGCGGCCCGGAGCCGGAGCGGGCGACGACAGAGCCCTGCGCGGTAGGCGTCAACCGGCCGGTCTCGGCCTCAAAGCGGAAGACGAAGACGCGGTCAAGGCCCTTGTCGGGCACCACGACATAGCGGCCGGAGGGATCGAAAACAACCTGGTGCGGGTGTGAGCCGGTCTGCTCGACGCGATGTGGGCCGGGTTGCCCGGGCAGGGAGACCACCTGGGCCGGTTCGGTGAGGGTGCCGTCGGGCCGCACGGGCAATACCGAGACGCTGCCGCTCGAGTAATTGGCGATGAGCAGAAAGCGGCCAGCCGGGTCGAAGGCCTGGTGAACGCCGTTGCGGCCGCCGGTTTCGGCGCGATTCAACTGCTGCAGGCTGCCGGTCGCGCGGTCCACCGAGAACGCCGTGGCGTAGGTCTCGTCGCCGTGCACGGAATAGAGGAAGCGCTGGTCCGGGCGGAGGGTGAGGAACGAAGGGTTGACCAGGCCGCCCAAATGCTGCAGGTGGTTCCAGCCGCCGCTTTTGGGATCGACGCGGTAGACGTGGATGCCGTCGCCGCGGGCGTAGCGCTGAGCGGTGGTGTAACAGCCGACGTAGGCAAAGACGGCGTGTGCGCCGGGGTTGCGTTGCGCGCGCAAGGCAGCCACGGTCAGCGAGCCGCCGAGAAAGCCGCGCCGGGTCACGCTAGTGGAGCTTCTCCTTGAAGTCGCCGGTGGAGGCGTCGACGTAAACGGAGAAGTTGGACGTGGTCACGGATTCGCCCCAAATGACGCGCCAGACGGGGTCGGGGAACTTATCCACCTTCTCGATCAGGAGGGAGATGGGCTTGCCCGGGTTCTTCTTGTCGTATTCGGTGCCGCCGTTGGCAAGGGCGGTCTTGTAGGCCGCGGGGGTGTCGATCTTGACGGCGATGATGGGGAAGGGCTTGGTGTTTCCATGCGGTCCGTTCCAACTCTGCTCGAGGCCGGCGAAGACGCCCTTGTGCAGGGTCGGCTGCTCATCGACGATGGAATACGTGTAGGAGCGCGCCTGGCTTCGGGCAGGCGAGACAAACGTGGCCTGCCAGGCAGCGGCGGCGCCGGGAGGGGCGGGGGGCAGATCGCTGAGATTGATGTTGTTCATCCCCAGCACCTGGGCGTCGGGGGCCCAGGAACGCGCTACCTGGTACATCTTGTAGAGAGCGCTCTGGCCGGTGGCGGGTTCCAGGGGCTTTTCCGGCTCCTTCTTGGCCGTCTGGGGCGATTCCGAACAACTCGCCAGAAGGAGCAAGAGAGCGGGGGCGATTCCGTACACGAGCTTGCGCATATTCACCTGCGGCCATTCTATCAGCGGGCATGACGGGCAGGGGAGCCTGTTCACAACCGGCTGCCTCTACCTGTGACATAATTGTCGGCAGTAAAGGAGGTCGGGGAATGTCTCCCAGCATCGGCCTACGATTCAGTCTGTTTGTGGCGGCGGCAGCCTTGCTGGCGCAGCCGGGTTTCGGGCAACGGGGCGGACCGGGGTCAACTACGGGGACGGGCAGCACTACGGGGGGCGCCGGGGCGGGGCCAACGACAGGGACGGTCCCGGGCGTGGGTACCACGCGAAATCCGAACTCGATTCCGAATACGATTCCCAACACCAACCCAACTCAGCCGCACGTAAACCTGCCGCCGATTTTCATCAGCGGGCGGGTGATGCTGGAGGACGGAACGGCGCCGCCGCAATCCGCGACAATCGAACGGGTCTGCAGCAGCGGCCAGCCGCACGCCGAGGCGCATACGGACAGCAAAGGCTATTTCTCGTTCGAATTAGGGAATCCTAACTCGGGCGTGATGCAGGACGCCAGCGAGGAGCAGTCGGGATTCGGCGGATTCGGTGGCGCCGGCAGCTCCCCGTCGACGATGAGCTCGACGCGGCAATCGACGGCTTACGGTGGAATGAACTCCGATAACCGCTTCATGAACTGCGAGCTGCGGGCGCAGCTGCCCGGATACCGCTCGCAGACGGTGAGCCTGGTCAACCACCGGGCCATGGACAACCCGGATATCGGCGTGATTCTTCTGCACCGCGTCGGTGAGACGGAAGGCACCACCGTCAGCGCGCGCACCCTGGCCGCGCCGAAAAACGCGCGGAAGGCTTACGCGAAGGGCTTTTCCGATCTGAAGAAGAAGAAAGCGGACGAGGCGGAGAAGGAGTTCGCCAAGGCGGTGCAGATCGACTCGAACTTCGCGGCGGCATGGTGCGAACTGGGAAAGCTGCAGGTGGCAAGGAGCGAGTTCGACGCGGCGCACCAGTCGTTCGAGGCGTCGGTGAAGGCGGACCCGAAGTTCGTGATTCCGTATGTCGAGCTGTCGCTGCTCGAATTCCGTGCACAGAAGTGGCAAGCACTGGCGGATATCTCGGCCGAGGCGGCGAAACTGGATGCATTCGAGTATCCACAGGCTTACCTGTTGAATGCCCTGGCGAACTATAACCTGAAGAAATTCGACGTCGCGGAGAAGAGCGCGCGCGAAGCGGAGCGGCTGGATACGCAGCACCGGTACCCGAAGAGTTCCCACATTCTCGGCGTCATTCTGGCGAACCGGCAGGATTACACCGGGGCGGCGGTGGAGTTCCGCAACTACCTGAAGTTCGCGCCGAACGCACCGGATGCGGAGATGGTGAAGGGGCAGCTCCAACAGGTGGAGCAAATCACCGCGCAAGGCGCGGTGAAGCAGCCGCAGCAGCAGCAACAATAGGCCACGGAAGGCCCGGTTGCGGGATTTTCCGGGAGGCCCTCCACGGTATGGCGGAGTATACTAATGCCACTACCCACGAGAAATGAGCGGAGGCCCCGAATCGCAACTGGCGCCCGGAACGCGGCTGGGCGATTACGAGATTAAGAAAAAGCTGGGTGCCGGCGGGATGGGCGCGGTGTACCTGGCCACGGACACGAGACTGCGCCGGCAGGCCGCGATCAAAGTTCTGGCTGCGGGTAGATCGAGCGACGCCGCCGCCAACCGGCGCTTGCTGCTCGAGGCGCAGTCCGCCTCCACGCTGAATCACCCCAACATCGTCACCGTCTACCAGGCCGGGAGCGAGGCAGGCACGGACTTCATCGCAATGGAGTACGTGGCGGGCCACAACCTGCACGATCTGATTCCGAAATCGGGCATAGCGCCGCGCGAAGCGCTGAAACTGGCAATTCCCATCGCGGCGGCGCTGGCGGCTGCCCATGAAGCCGGCATCGTGCACCTCGACCTGAAACCCGGGAACGTGATGGTGACAGACCGGGGGATCGTCAAAGTGGTGGATTTCGGCCTGGCCAAACGCTCCGCGGCGGCCCCGGAGACGAGCGCCGGTGACGCGACCGACACGAAGACGTACACGCTGCCCGGTGTCCTGACGGGGACTTTCTCCTACATGGCGCCGGAGCAGATTCAGGGCCGCGAAGTGGACAGCCGTTCCGACATCTGGGCTTTCGGCTGCCTTCTTTACCGCATGTTGACGGGGCGGAACGCCTTCGAAGCGGACTCTGGAATGGACACCCTGGCGTGGGTGCTGACGCGCGACCCCGAGCCGCTCCGCGCCGTAACGCCGGAAGTCCCGCCGGCGCTCGAACGCCTGGTGGCAAGATGCATAAGAAAGAACCCGGCGGAGCGCTGGCAGAGCATGGCGGATGTTCGCCTGGTGCTCGAAGACCTGGAGGCGGATGCCGAGGGGCCGTCCGCACCGGTTGCCCGTCGCGCTGGGCGGCAGGCCGTCCTGGCACTGGCAGTGCTGGCGGGAGGGTTGCTGGGCGCGGGAGCGCTGTGGTGGAACGGACGGCGGGCAGCGGCGGCGGCTCCTGAGCCGGTCCTGCGAATGGCGACGTTCGATTCGGGGTTGAACGGTTGGCCTTCGCTCTCGAAGGACGGCACGCTGATGGCGTACGCGTCCGACCGCGCGGGTGCAGGTAACCTCGACATCTGGCTGAAACAGGTAGGGGGGCGGCAGGCGATCCGGCTCACGCAGGACCCGGCCGATGACAGCGATCCTTCGATTTCTCCGGATGGGACCAAGGTGGTCTTCCGATCCGAGCGCAATGGCGGCGGCATCTATGTGGTTCCGGCGTTGGGCGGCGAAGCCGTGCTGCTCGCGGCCGAAGGGCGCGGCCCGCGGTTTTCGCCGGACGGGCGGCAGGTGGCATTCTGGACGGGCCGCGAGGCCGGGTTCCTGGCCGGGTCGGCCAAAGTCTTCGTGGTGGACGCGGGAGGCGGAACGCCGCAGCAGGTCGGGACGGCAATGGCGGCCGCGCTGGATCCGGTGTGGTCGCCCAAAGGCGACGCGTTGCTGGTGTTGGGGCGGGACGACGCCGCCCGGCCGGAGAAAGAGAGCCTGGACTGGTGGCTGCTTCCGATCGGTAACGGACGTCCGCGAAAAACCGGCGTCGCTCCGCTGCTCTGGAGGAGCCGCCTCTTGGCCGGCGTTCTGATGCCGGAGCCGCCATTGGACTGGCAGGAGACCGGGTGGCTCGTCACCTTCGCCCTGGAAGTAGGAGACGCGAAGAACCTCTGGCAGATCGGCCTCAGTACCGGCGGAGCCGTGAAGGGATTCCCCCAGCGAATCACGTTAGGGCCCGGACGGGAGGAGAATGCGTCACGAGCGCAGGCGAAGTCCGGCGAGCGGCTGGCGTTCGCAGATCTTCCGCTCAATTACGACATCTGGGAGTTGCCGGTCGATGCGGACAGCGGATCGGCCAGGGGAGAGATGGCTGACATAGTGAGCAGTCCCGCATGGGAGGAGTCGCCATCCCTTTCGGCGGACGGCTCGCGGCTGAGTTTCGTGAGCCGGCAGTCGAACCTGTGGATCTTGAAGCTGAGACAGAAAGGCGGGGAAACGACGCTGCTGACCAGCGAGCGCTACATTCCCAACGCCGTGATTTCGGGTGATGGCCAGCATGTATTGTTTTCAACCGGAACCGGCGACATCCTGGCTCAACCCGCCGGGGGAGGGGCGGCGGAGGAGTTGTGCAAAGGCTGCGGCACGTTGACGGGAGCGTCACGGGACGGCACCAGGGTCCTTTATGAACCATTCGAGGATGAAGACCTTACTTATTGGGACGCTGCCGCGCGAAGGAGCGTGAAGGTGGCGCTGCGCCCGGCGCCGGCTTCGGTGCTCTCGGGAGGGCGCTTCTCGCCCGACGGCAAGTGGATCGCCTTTGAAGAGATCGACAACCGGAACGCCACGGCCCGCGTTTGGATCGTACGGTCGGAGGGCTCGCTGCCGGTGCCGCGGGCGGAATGGATCGCGGTGACCGGCGGTACTTCGGTGGAGCGCGACCCGGCATGGTCGCCTGGCGGAGGCCTTGTGTACTTCCTTTCGGAGCGCGACGGGTTTCGCTGCATCTGGGCGCGGCGCCTTGACCGGTCCATGCGGCCCACGGGCCCCGAGTTCGCCGTGAAGCACCTCCATTCGGCCCGGTTGTCTCTCATGAACGTTGGGACGCAGGGCGACCGGA
Source organism: Bryobacterales bacterium (assembly GCA_963778675.1). GTDB lineage: Bacteria > Acidobacteriota > Terriglobia > Bryobacterales > Bryobacteraceae > CAWCDJ01. Next base: position 130,649 of record CAVZVI010000002.1, on the reverse strand, counting down.
TCGGACTGTCGGCCGTGCCGGGACGGCTGGTTTTCAGCGTGGGCGAACTGACGGGCAACATCTGGCTGGAGGAAACCGCGGCGCAGGCGCGCTAGGCCTATGCGGACGATCAGCGTCATCGTGGTGGCCCGCGACGAGGGGCGCGAACTCCGGCTCACGGTGGAGAACCTGGAAGACACGCTGCCGGAGACGGCGGAGATCGTGGTGGTGGATGACGGTTCGCGGGATGGAAGCGCGTCGTATCTGTCGCGACGGAGAGGGCGGGTGCGCCTCGAGCGGACCCCGGGGCTGGGGGTGGCGCGTGCGCGCAACAAGGGTACGGCACGAGCACGGGGCGATCTGCTGATCTTCGCGGACGCGCACATTCGTGTCGAGCGGGACTGGTGGAGGCCGCTGGTGGAACTCGCGGAAAAGCCGCGCGTGGGCGCGGCGGCGCCGGGGGTGCAGGGAATACGGAGCGGCCAGGGAGTTGGCTACGGGCTGAACTTTAGCGGGCCCGAACTTGCTGTGCGCTGGGAGGCCAAAGCGGCGGGCGCGCCATTTCCGGCGCTGATCCTGCCGGGGTGCTCTCTGGCAATGCGCCGCGAGGTGTTTGAATCGGCCGGAGGGTGGGATGGCGCGCTTCGAGGCGTCGGGGGCAACGACAATGAGTTCTGCCTGCGGCTGTGGCTGCTGGGATGGCGCCTGCTGATCGCACCCGACGTGGTAGTGCGGCACCGGTTCCGGCAAGCGTCGAAGGTGCCGGTCGACGGGGCGCAGTACGTGCACAACCATTTGCGGCTGGCGCTCGTGCATCTGAAGCCGGAACGCGTCGGCAAGGTATTCGCGGCGTTTCAGCGGCACCGCAACATGGGAGCGGCGGTCGCTCTGCTGATGGCCGGAGATGCGATGAAGCGGCGCAGCGAACTGCTCGCACGCCGAATCAAAAATGATGATTGGTGTTTTAAACAATTCGGCTTAAAATGGTAACGGCCCAAGGCCGACCCCCGGGAATTTCAACCAATGAGGTGAGTATGGCGACCAAGAAGAAGGCAGCCAAGAAGGCAGCGAAGAAACCGGCGGCGAAGAAGGCCGTGAAGAAATCGCCCGCGAAGAAGGCAGCGAAGAAAGCGCCCGCGAAGAAGGCAGCGAAGAAAGCGCCGGCCAAGAAAGCGGCCAAAAAGAAGAAGAGAACCCCTCCGGGCCCCAAGCCTCTACCGACCGGCGGTGGACACACACCTCCGCACCCGATGACGTAAAACCGGCCGCACGGCCGGTGTGCCAGCGGGTGCGCCGGCCGCATGCAGACCCATGGCCACGCGCGAACGCAGAAAAGCTCCGGTCGGGTATTACACGACGCACAAGCCCCGTTCGGCATGGTTTCACTATTCCACGGCATTTCCTCTCCGGGATGCCGACCCGCGCGAAGTCCAGCGCCGTATGTTTGTGGACCCCGCCTCGGGGCCCCAGGGCTGGAAGCCGATAGGCCCCTCCAACTTCGCCGGGCGGGTGACGTCTCTTGCGATCCACTCCAAAACCGGTATGTTGTTCGCGGGAACCGCGGGCGGCGGTGTGTGGCGAAGTCCGGATCTGGGCAAGACGTGGCTTGAGCCGCCGCTGGCCCTGCATGCGCCGATCGGCGGCAAAGATCCCTACTACGCCAAGGTGAAAAGCTGGCCGAGTAATGCGGTCGGGGCGCTGGCGATCGACCCGCACAACCCGGACCACATCCTCTGCGGCATGGGTGAAGCCAACGGATCCGGAGACAATTACCCCGGCTGCGGCATCTTCCACTCGCTCGACGCGGGCGAAACCTGGCACATCCTGGCATACACCGAGAGCACCGGATTGCCGCGGCGCATCGGGACGCTGGCGATCGATCCCCGCAACCCGTATCACATCCGCGCCGGGGGCGCGACGCATGTCCTCTCGGAGGCCGCGGGGCTGTTCTTTTCCAACGATGGCGGTGTCACCTGGAGCGCCGAGAACTTCTTCAACAAGAGCTATGACTGTCATTCGGTCGTATTCAGGCGGGACGGCTCGATGCTCGCGACCGTGGACGCGCGGGGCACGCAGAACGGAATCTGGCGTTCCCTGAAATCGCGAGACGGGAACACCTCGTGGATGGGGGCCCTTCCGGGGTTGCCCGATGGAATCCACTTCGGGCGCACCAGCCTGGCGGTGGCGCCTTCCAGGCCGCGGACGGTTTACGCCTTTGCCGCGGACCGCCGCGGCCGCGTGCTGGGTGTCTTCCGCAGCGACGACGGTGGCGGTACGTGGCGCGAAATCGCGGGCCGGTATTTTCGAAACGAGAGGCAAGCCAGTTACACCAACTGCATCGCCGTCCATCCGGAGGACCCGGACTTCGTGGTGGCCGGTGGTTTGGATGTGCACGTCTCGAGGAACGGCGGAAAAACCTGGGTGCACGCCAGCAACGGCCGTGCGCTGGCCGGCACGCCGAAGGCGGTGCACGACGATCAGCACGCGCTGGTCATTCTCAAGGACGGCACGATCGTCACCGGCAGCGACGGCGGCGTGTACGTCAGCCCCAACGCCGGCAAGAGCTGGTCGGCTCGCCTCCATGGAATGCAGACGACCATGTTCTACGCGGTGGATGTGGCGGCGACCAACCCGAATGCCATGGGCGGCGGCTGCCAGGACAACGGAACGCTGGCGCGGGACGACCGCGACCCGCCGGGCCATTTCCGCAACGTGATCGGCGGCGACGGGATCTGGCTGGTGTACGATCGCGACGAGGCCCAGAACATTTTCGGCGGCTACCACGAAGCCCATATCTTCCGGCACCAGAAAGGGCAGGGCGACCTCTGGGTCAACGTCACGCCGCCGATCCACCGGGCCGAGCGCAAAGTGAAGGCCATCGTGGTGATGGCCATCGACCCTATTCGCCGCAAGGGGCGCAGACACAAATATGTGTACCTGGGGACGAATCGCATCTGGCGCACGGCCGATTGGGGGAAGCGTTGGAAGCCGGTTTCGCCTGACTTTGACAATACGGCCGTTTCGGCGATTGCCATCGCGCCGGACAATCCGGACTTCCTCCTGGTGGGGACGACCGGAGGCGGGATCTACCGGTCGGAAGACGGAGCCAAGACGTGGTCTGAGAATTTCGCCGGAGCGGAGATCCCGCCGCGAATGATCACCTCGATCCGGATCTTCACCGTACCCGGACCGCCGTCGGACCCCCAACAGCCGCAGCTTGCTACGCGAGCCCTGTGCACCGTGGCGGCGACCGGACTGGGCCGGGTGCCGGTGCCCAGACTGTTTCATCCCGAGAGTGGCTCGGGCCTGATGCGGCAGGCGTACTCGCACATATTTGCGTGCCTGGGGCACGGCGAGTACGGGTGGAAAGACGCGGATGGCGGCAGGCTTCCGGACGTGACGTACCGCTGCTGCGCGTTCGAGACGCGGCCCCCATACCGGGCGTTTGTGGGGGGCGATTTTGGCATCCTCATGGTGGACAGCAGAGGGTTCCAGGCCCTCGAGCAGTCGTTCAACCTGTGCAACGCCCCGGTCGCGGACCAGTTTGGGTGGGTGAATGTCAGCGGGAACCTGCCGAACGTGATCGTGACCGGGCTGGTTTATCACCACGGCGAGAGTGCGCTGTACGCCGCGACCTACGGACGGGGCATTTGGCGGTTGAACCTGAGCGATCTGGCGGGCGGTGGCGCGATCCCCGCGAATTGGTAAGCACCTTCAGCGGCACCCCACGCACATTGGGGTATTTCAGACCTCGAAACCTGCTGGAATTTTCGACAGGTGTACTGATTCTCCACGCTTTCTCCGGTGGCAAGCTGATTGCTGTTTCCTTTTGCTTCGGCAGATCTCTGCGCATTTTGACCCAAGGAAAGGATTACCTCCATGTCCCTTGCCGCTGCAGAAACCCAAAAAGAGTATTTACGCGCCCTTCCCGGAGACGATGTACGCCAGATACTGTGGCGGTTCGCCGACCGCTATGACCTCCAGATGCTGGTGCAATCGGTTCGCGCGGTGGCTCGCGGACCGGTCGCCCGGTTGGTCGCACAGGGCGCCCGCAACACCCACGAGTGGACTCCCGAGAAGAGCGCCCTGCTTCAGGCATTCGACCAATCGGGCATCACGGCGGTCTTCATGGACCCGGCGCAGGGCGGGTTCCTGGAAGGCCCGAAGAACCTGGCGCTGGCTCTGACGGCGTTCGAACTGGCCTGGGTGGATGCGGGCGCGGCCACGGGCAGCCTGGCGGGGTGCCTGGCGCTCTCGCCGATTCATGAGCGCGGAACGGCCGAACAGCGCGACTACTACATGAGCCGCTGCGCGCCGGCGCAGCCCGGCGAAGACCGCACGCCGTGGCGCGGCGCCTTCTGCCTGACCGAACCAATTCCGTATGTCGGGGTCGAGACCGGGATGCTGGGCGGCAAGGTCCGGGTGGCGGAGTGGCCGGAAGGCGGGGAGCCCATGCTGCAGGTCGACAAGCGCGGCCGCTTCATCACCAACATGGGGTTCGCCAACTTCGTGACGGCCGCCGTGGAATCGGACGACCCGCGCATCAAGGGCACGTGCATGGTCATCCTGGAGGAGACGGACCCGGGGACCTTCGACCGCGGCACTCCGACCCGCAAGCTGGTACATCAGCTCTCTTCGACGCGCGACCCGATTTTCAGCCTGAAAGTGCCGGCCAGCCGGATCATCGGCGGGTATAGCGTCAAGGACGGGGTGATCGTGCCGCGCTACAGCCACGGCGAGATCATCGAGGCGGTCTTCCGGCGCACACGCGTCACGGTGGCGATCATGACTTCGGCCAAGCTGCTGAGCGCCATCGAACCGGTGATCCGTTACGGCCGGGGGCGATTCCGCGGCGGCTCGATCGCGAGCCCCGGTTCGCCGCGCTATGAGCTCGGCCTGCAGTTGAAGCAGGACGTGGTGCACCGCCTTGTGGACGTCTGGGCCACCGGCGAGGCGAGCGCCGCCCTGGGATTCGAGGCCGCCCGCGTCTTCGACCTGCTGGACCCGCTGGAACGCGAGCACGCCGGGGCACTGTCGGACCGCCGCCGGATCCGCGAAATGAAGAAGAACGCCCTCGACTATCTGCATGCGCACACGGGCGGGGAAGCACCACCGCTGGTCCAGTATGCTCTGCTCGATGCGGTCGCCAACGTGCTGTGCCCGGCCTGCAAGCTGTGGAATACGGGACACGGCGCACGCATGATGCGCGAGGCCGTCAGCCTGATGGGCGGATACGGCATCACCGAGGACTGCCCCGGCTTCCTGGGACACAAGTGGATGGATTCCCAACTGGAAGCCACCTACGAGGGCCCGGAGGCGGTGCAGCGGCGGCAGCTCAGCGTCACCATGACGGACGAGGTCTTCCTGGCGCAGTTCCGCGAGTGGATCCGCGAGATGCGGGTCATCGCCAACGACCGTCCCGGAACCGGCGCGTGCGCCCTGGCGACGGCCATGCAGATGTGGTTGTGGACGCTGAACCACCTGCAGAAGGGCTCGGATGCGGACGGGCTCAAGCTCTACCAAGGGTCGCGCCAGGGCGTTACCTTCCCTCTGGCCGATGCGCTCTGCTGGCTGCTGGCCTCGCGCTGCCAGATCATGGACTTGATCGAGCTCGAAAAGAAGGGCCCCGAGAGCCCCACGGTGGCGGAAGGCCTTCCGGGCCTGCTGGCGTTCCTCACCGACCTGTGCCACGTGCAGGCCGCCAGGGCGGCGGGTGAAGCGGGCCGGGTGTGCGCGGAGCTGGTATTCGGATATAACCGGCACCCGGCATGGGACACGGAGGGCTGCGCGACGTGCTACCAGTCGAACGACCTGGACGCGCTGGAATCGCTGATTCCGGGCATCGCGAGCCTGGCGCGCGGCTATACCGATGTGATCGAGGAAGACGGCTCGCACGCTCCCAAGGCCGGCCCGTGCGTCCGCTTTGACGGCCTTGACCAGTTCGCGCGGCTGCGCACGCGCATGGACGGCTGCCTGACGGGCTCGCAACTGGCCAAGGACCGGGCGGCGGAGGCCCTGACCAAAGTCATGATTCCAGAAGCATTGGATTATCCCGCATGAGCCAGCCGGCAGACCGGCAGACGATGGACGTGGATATCGTCTGCGTGGGATTCGGCCCGGCTACGGCGGGCTTCCTGACGACGCTTTCGAAGCACCTCTTAAACCCGGACGGGACGCCTGCGATCGAAAGCCCGAGCTCTCCCGGACTGCCATTGCAGGTGATGTGCTACGAGCGCGCCGACGACATCGGATTCGGGGTTTCGGGCGTGGTGACGCGGGCGCGGGGCATCCGAGCCAGCCTGCCGGATCTCGACCCGAGCCAGATCCCCATGGCGGCCCCGGTCACGCGCGAAAGAGTGGTTTACCTGCTCGACCCGGTGGGCGCCAGCCGCCGGCCGGCAGTGCTGCGCGCCGGAGAGAGCACGATCCGTGCCCTGGGGATGGCGCAGGAGTACGGCATCGAGCTCCCGTACGTCCCGGAGTTCCTGCATAAACAGGGCGGCCTGGTGATGTCACTGGGGCAGTTCATGCAGTTTGTAGGCTGCCAGTTGACGGGCACCGGCACGGTGCAGATCTGGCCGGGGACACCGGTAGCCGAAGCCTTGATCGATGAAGACAGCGATGGCGTGTGCGGCATCCGCCTGGCGGACCAGGGCGTAGGCCGCGACGGAGAGCCGGAAGCCGCATACATGCCAGGGATGGATATCCGCGCGGCCCTGACCGTGGTAGCCGACGGTCCCGTAGGCGCGGTGGGCCGGCAACTGGACGAGGTCTTCGGACTGCCGGAAGGCCATCACCAGCGCGAGTGGGCCGTGGGCATGAAGATGGTCGTGGACCTGCCTGAAGGCTGCGACCTGGAGCCCGGCACGGTGTTCCACACGTTCGGCTACCCGGAGCCGGAAATCTTCGGCTTTCTTTACGTGCATCCGGAGCGGATTGCGACAGTGGGGATCTTTGTGCCGTCGTGGTTCCGCGCGCCGATGCGGACGTCTTACCGCTATCTGCAGCATTACATGATGCACCCTTACCTGTGGCGATACCTGAAGGGTGGAAGACTGCGCAGTTGGGGGGCGAAATCGCTGCAGGAATCGGGGAGGCGCGGCGAACCGATCCTGGCGGGCAATGGATGGGCGAGGATCGGGGAAGGCTCGGGCAGCACCAACGTCCTGACGGGCTCGGGAGTGGACGAGGCGTGGACCACCGGGTCGCAACTGGCGGAAGCAGCCCTGGAGATTCTGCGCCGGGGCGAGCCGTTCACCCGGAAGAATCTCGAGCTCAGGTACGTGGCGCGCCGTCGCGCGAGCTGGGTGGAGGAAGAAGGACGGATCGCGGAGAAGGCACGCGACGGATTCCACCACGGCGTGGCCGCCGGACTGATCGGCATGGCGCTGGCGGGCTTCAGCGGAGGCCGCCACTGGATCGATGGCGAGCCGCAATTGATGCCGGGGTTGAAGGAGTACTACCGGGACAGGATTCCGGCGGCGGACCTGGAGAGGATCGTGGAGGAGTGCCGGGCGAAGGGCGTCTCCTGCCATAACGCGCTGATGGACCGGTGCGGCTGGCCGGCCGTTCCCTATGACGGCCAACTGCTGGTTTCCCACCAGGATGCGCTACTGATGGGCGGCAAGGTGCAAGCGCCTCCCGGTTTCGCCGACCACGTGCGGTTCGTTTATCCGGATTTTTGCGAGCGGTGCGTTTCGAAGATGTGCATCGAGATGTGCTCCGGGCAGGCGTTGACGCCAGGTCCCGCGGGGGTGCCGCTCTTCGACCGGGAGAAGTGCGTGCATTGCGGGGCGTGCCTGTGGAATTGCACGGCGCCACTGGCGGACGATCCGCAGCGGGGGAACATTTCGTTCACGGCGGGGGCGGGGGGACTGCACTCAGGGGAGAATTAAGCGCGCCTCCGGCTCGACGTAACCATTTCCGGCCTCGACAGTATACTGTTCAGCTATCTGAACACGAGGAAGGGATGCCATGTCTCTGTGGTCGCGTATGGTCAATCCAGTTCCCAAAGCCGCGTGGCTCCATTCCCTGCGCCTCGACGCCGTCTTCGGATGGCGGCAGATCCTCAAGAAGAAGGCGGCATCGGCGGCAGCGGTGCTATCGTACGATTACTGGACGCGGCGCTTCGGCCGCGACCCGAAGGTTGTCGGCCGCGCCTTCCATATGGCCGGCCGCGTTTACGAAATCGTCGGCGTCGCCGGCAAGCCTTTCACGGGCACGGAGACCGGCGCCATTACCGATGTCTTCATCCCTATGATGATGAAGAATCCGAAGACCCTCGAAAGCTCCAGTAATTTCTGGCTGCGGACTCTGGTCGAGTTGAAGCCCGGCGTGGCGTGATGCGTATCCCGCTGCTCGACGGCCGCGACTTTCGCCCCGGGGACCCCAGTCCCAGAGTCGCCATCGTGAACCAGGCTTTCGCCAAGCAGTACCTCGAGGGCGCCAATCCAATCGGACAATCGTTCGAGCTGGAGACGCCGAAAGGCAACCTCTCCGTTCCCATTGTCGGCTTCGTGCCCGACGCGCGTTCCCGCGACAATGTACGATTTCCCGTGCGCCCCACCGCGTATTTTCCGTATCAGGCGGTCGACGCGAACGGCGCATTTCAACCAATGGGGCGCGGCACGTTCGTGGTTCGCACCGCAAGCGCCAACCCACTCGCCCTGGCCTCCCTCCTGCGCCAGGAAGTGCGGCGCGCCCGCCCGGAGTTCCATGTCAGCAACATCCGCACGCAAGTGGAAATCGAGGAATCGCACACCGTCCGCGAGCGCATGCTCGCGATGCTGGCCCTGTTCTTCGCGGTAGTGGCGCTCGCGCTCGCCGGAGTGGGTCTGTACGGGGTGCTCGATTATTCCGTGCAGTTGCGGCGGCGCGAGATCGGGATTCGCATGGCAATCGGCGCACCCGCGGCGAACATCGCAAGGAGCGTGACCGCCGAGGTCTTCATTATGGTGATGGCAGGAGCAGCCGCCGGCCTCCTGCTCGGCGTGGCGTCAACCCGCTACATTGAGACGTTGCTCTTCGAAGTAAGAGCTGCCGATTGGATCCGCCTGGCGCTGCCATCCGCGGCAATTTTAGCGGCGGCGATGCTGGCGGCCACCCCAGCGGTAATCCGCGCCGTCCGCATCGACCCGGTCAACGCGCTACGGGCGGAGTAACCCATCCACCTCGCGCTCACCCTTCTTGATCAGTGCCCTGCGCTTCCCCGCTTTTCTTGCGTCGCGACGCGACGTCACAAGAGTCCGCCATTCAGGTTGGGACGCCGAGGCGTGGCAGCACCCACTTGATCAGGGCAAAGTAAGCGGCCAGCACGAGAATCAGAATAAGAGGTTCCGACATCTGGTTATTGGATGCTCCTTACCTCGCGATAGTTACGGGAACTTCGACTCTTACCGTTTTGGGAGGCAGGCAGACCCGATTGTCGCATGTCTGGTAGGAGGTGTTGACAACCAGGTTCCGGATTCCAGGCGGAGCGCCGGCGGCGACCCGGACAGGCAGCGTGAAGCCGGCTTCTCCCTCATAGATCTCAACCTCCATGTTGAAACTGGAATCCTGGATCGTCTCCGGCTCGGTTGCCCGGATACGGCCGGCCAACTGAAACGGCTGCCCTTCCGCCAGCCAGATACGGGTCGGAATGGGACCTTCGGCGAGCGGCTTCATGGAATACAGGTGCCAGCCGTCCTGAATGTGTGCCGCCAGATTGACCGCGAACGAGGTCCCGGCTTTCAGCGGCTTCGCGGGAGCATCGCGAACCTGCCAGGAAACCGGATCGGGTGCGGCCGCGGCCAGAAGGAAGATGCAGATCAGAGTTTTCATTGCCTGAGATTGCCTGTTTCGGTGACGGAGTGGGATGCGGCGCCATCGCCAAGATCGATATAGGCGGCCTGGAGAACGTGTTTCGTCTGATTATCCTGCACGAAGACCACCACTGCCAGGTCTCGGCGATCGATCTGGTACTTCTTCTCGGAGAACTGGAAGGTCTCGCCGCGATGGCCCTTGGCCTCGTAGTCGTCCAGATGGGTCTTGATCGCGCGGCTGATGTCCTCGAGGTTGAACGCCTGGTGAAACGTTCTCTGCTTGCCGAGCGGCTCGCCGGCGATCGCGCGGACGACCATCGGTTGGAACCGGATGCCGTTCTCACCGTTGTAGCGCAGCTCTTTTTCGACCAGCACGGCCTGTAGCTCGAGGTCTTTTGACTCGCTCTTCACGTCCTGAACCGCGATCTGCACGTCGACGGTATTGCCGGAGAGGTTCGCGCGTGCCGAGAAGTGCGCTTCGGCCGGGGTGTCGAGGTCTTTCTCCACATCCTTGGTGAAACGGTCGAAGATGCTCTTGGCCTGGTCGCGCGGGCCGCCGCCGACGGTCTTTTTGCCGTCGATCGCGTACGTCGGCACGCCCGTGAGGCCGTAGTACTTGGCGCGCGCCTGGGTATCGGGGTTGGTCATGGGGTCGGGCCGGGGAATGTGCTGGTGGTACATCAGGACGGCGAAATCCTTTCGCGGGTAGCGGGCCATCGCGGCATCGAATGCGAGGTCCGCGCCGGCACAGGGCGGGCAGCCCGAGCCTGTGAAGACTTCTGCGAGCACGACCCGGCCGGTGCGGCCGGCATCCGGCCGGTAGGGCTCAACCGCGACCGGGTTGGGGAACCGCTTGTGATACTCGGCATCGAGCATGGCTTCGAGGCCGTCCGAGGAGCCGTCGTGCTGCTTGCGGTAGATGGCCTCCAGGGCCGCATTGGCGGTCTTTGGAGCCATCCCGCTGAGGCGCGCGGGAATCAGGTATTCGAGCGCCTTGGCATCCTGCCCGGCTTTGGCAGCCAGCTCGCCGAGCGCGGCGTTCACCTCAGGGTTGGCGGGATTGCCGGCGTACGCTTCCTCGAGCAGTTTCTGTCCTTTGGCGGTCCGTCCGAGCTGCACTTCGATTCGTCCGAGGGTGGCCAGGCGGGCGGCCCGGCGTTCCAGGAAACGCTTCTGCAACTCTTCGGGCTTGGGTTTCTGCTTGCGCTTTTCGGCCGCGGCCATCTGCTCTTCGATGTAGGGGGCGAGCCGCATGGAATCGACGCCTTTGCGCGCGTAGCGTTCGGCGTCTTTCAGGAGAAGGTTTCCGTCGAGGAGGTGGCCGGCGATTCGATTCGCCACGGAACCGCGGTCCTTCTCCGGGGCGGCGCGGTAAAGATCGGCGGCCAGTTTGCTGATCCGGACCTGCTGCTCTGGGAAATGCTTGACCAGGGTGGCGAGGATGGTCTGACCGGCCGAGTCCTGCATCTCGCTGTCGGGAAAGTCCTTCTTCCACTTTTCGAGCGCATCGATTTTCTTTTGGGGATCCATTGTGCGGCTGGCTGCCGTGTAGGCTTTCAGGTCGGGCGGAGTCCCGGGCGATTGCGCCAAGGCTGCGGAGAGGACCAGGGCTAGAGCGGCGGGAATGACGATCCGGATCGACATGACAGCCTCCTGTGATGGACGGACTAGCGACGAGGGTATCCGGTTTGTTCCTTATTGTACTGCCGTTGAAATCCGAAAAGCGTGGGAATCATCGACAGAACGGTAGAAAAAGACCTCAGAGCCCGATTATACTGGAGTTCTTGCCGAAATGAGCACCCCAATGCAAATCGTGGTCTGCGGAAGCATCGTTCCGGACCCACTGCAGACGCTGGAGCCTGTCACCGGCCCCGGCGGTCCTTCGTTGAAGAATGAGATGATGCTGCCGGCGGTGCTGGACCCGTGGGCGGGTCACGCCCTGTTCGAAGCGGCGAACCTGGCGCAGAAGGCTCCCGGCAGCAAGGTGTGGCTGGTCAGCCTGGGACCGAAGGCGAAGCTACAGCAGGTGATGATGACGGTGGGGCAGAAGGCGCCGTTCGAACTGGTAGCGCTGGATGGTCCGGCGTCCGGATTCGCCGATTCCTTCGGGACGGCCGCGGCCCTGGCGGCTGCGATCGAAGGGATCGCCGGGCTGGACCGGACGCGCCTGCTGGTGTTCGGCGGGTGGGAATCCGCATCGCGCGGCGCCGGATCCACGATGCAGATGGTGGGTGAGCGGCTGGGCATCACGGAGCAGTTTCAGGGCGTGGACCAGATTGCGCTCAGGGAAGACGGCAGCTTCGAAGTGCTGGAGCGGATCGAAGGCGGGCGGCACCAGGTCTCGGTATGCGCGGGGCCTCCGGCGGTGCTGGGATGGGCCACCGGGCACCTGCCGGAGCCGAGGAACAATCCGCAGGTGGGAATGGCGAACATGCGTGGGATCATGCCGGCGCTGCAGCGGGCCAAGGCGGCGCCGGCGCCGGGGGGCGGACTGTGCTTCGCCTCGGTGAGCCTGCCGAAACAGCAGCGGGAGACGCGGGTGGTGAAGAACATGCCGGCCGAAGAGATTGCCCGCGAGATCGTGGCTTGGGTGCGGGAGGACTGACGTGGAAGCGATACTGGTATTGGCGCACACGGAGGCGGACGGCACGCTGGCGAAGCCTGCGCTCGAAGCACTGGCGGCGGCCCTGGCTCTGGGCGGCGATGTGACGGTTGGGCTGGTGGGCGGCGAAGTACAGGCGGCGGCCGACCGGCTGGCCGGATGCGGCGCGGCGCGGTTCCTGGCGGTGGCCGGCGAGCCGTTCGCACAGCCTCGTTATGCCACCGATGCCGCGGCGGCGGAAGCGCTTTGCCGCGCGGCGGGCGCGGGCCTGGTGATCGCACCCGCGACCTCGCGCTGGGCGCGCGCTCTTCCCGGCGTGGCGTTCCGGCTGGGCGGCCGCGTGGACACGCACGCGACGGCGATCGCGATGGCCAATGGAGTTCCTTCGGTGACGCGGTGGTTCTACCGCCAGCGCATGGAAGGGGTGCTGACCAGGTCCGAACGGCCGTGGGTGGTGCTGCTGGACCCCGGCTGTGTTTCGCCGTGGAGCGGCCCCGGCGGATCGGCGGCCGTGGAGCCGGTAGGGGTGGAAGTGCCGGCAACGCGTACGGCGGTTACCGGCATCCGCGCCCCGCAGGCCGATGAGCAGACAATCCGTCCCGATGCGAAGCTGCTGTTCGTCGCGGGCGCGGGGTGGACCAAGAAGCAGTCCGATGGCGCGGTTCATGCGGCGGAGGCGGAGTCGCTGATCCTCGGATTCCTGCGCGGCGCCCAGGCTTCGCTGGGGGGCAGCAAGTCGCTGGTGGATCTGAGCGGCGAAGGCGAAGCGGTGCTGCGCTTCATGACCCATTTGAACCAGATCGGCCAGACGGGCTCGACGCCGCGCCACCCCAAGGGCCTTTCGACCTGCTGCCACGGCGAAGAGCCGCACGTGGTGGGCTGGCGCTTCATCACGGAGCGCCGCGCCGTCAATCTGGATGCCAACTGCGGCTGGGCGCGCGGGAAAGCCGACGTCCTGTACGTGGCCGATGCCTTCGAAGTAATGGGGCACGTGAACCGCTTGCTCGGCGCGTGAGGAAGACGGATTCAGGTCGACTTGAGTGAGTCCGCCTATTCGGGCGCGTAGCTCAGTTGGTTAGAGCGCCTGCTCCACACGCAGGAGGTCACAGGTTCGAGTCCTGTCGCGCCCACCATACGAATCGCGCTACGGCAATTCCGTTATTTCGCCAATGCCCGGTACAGAGAAATGATGGGTGTGATATACGCAGTTCATCCACTTGGTGCCGACCTTCGTCCCGCCGACAATAACGGCCTCTCCGACGGTTGAAGGCCTTACGCCACTTGGCAGGGACACACCCATGTACCCCTGGTGTGGGTCCTTTGTGAATCCTTGGCCATCCTGCTTTAGCGCAGGCACCAGCACTTTCATCATGATATTCTTCATCGCTTGATCTCCTTATTTGGTAAAGTATTGCCACGCCAGTTGCGGAATCATCGCAAGTCGCGCGGATCTTCGATACGCCAATGAGAACCGGAGGCCAAAACGCTTCGGCGACATTCGTCCCCGGGCCATTCTCAAGAACCCATTCGAATCGAAGCGGAAGCAAATTCCCATCCGGCTCCTATCTGTGAAACAAGAAAAGAAGTGCAAAATCGCCACGCGCCGGGAAGTTTGCGGTACGTGATTAGTGAGGTTCCATACAGGGATGCGTCAATGGCCTATCACGAAGGTCACCCGCAACCCGGAGAATCCGTCCGCTGGAGTCGCCGCGGGCCACTTGGCGGGGATCGACCGCTCCCGCCAGCCCGAGGCCGGCTGATCGATACCGGCGGCCATGCGAAGAAGGACCGCATTACGCACCGGATCGGGATCTCGTCAATGGAAGAGATCGATGGGAAGTGAAGCGCTGGCTCGGTGTGGCGTACGAGGCGGACCAGTAGCGCGGCCGATCCGGATTCAGGTAGACTTGAGTGAGCAGCCGGCCTTATTCGGGCGCGTAGCTCAGTTGGTTAGAGCGCCTGCTTCACACGCAGGAGGTCACAGGTTCGAGTCCTGTCGCGCCCACCATCCCCGAATCCGGCTCGGCTCTACGCCAATTGCGGGGGCAAACCCCAATCCCTTCCCTTTGGCTGTACGCCAATTCCGGGGGCAAACCCCAATCCCATCCCTTTCTAAGAACATAACACCTGCACTCGCTGACGGTAGTTTTCGAAGTTGCGGAAGCCGTAGGCCTGCCTGCTGATCGTTTCCATTTTGTTGTGAAACCCTTCGGTGATTCCGTTGGATCGCGTGAAGCGCCACATGCGCGCGATCTCCTGGGACCAGGAGTGGAGCGTTTCTCCCAAGGCGACGAGTGGCATCAGTCCGGATTGGCGCAATTCGACGACCGCGCGGAGGAATCGGGGAATCAGCTTTTGGCACTGCCGTTTGCTTTTGTGTTTCTTCAGCAGCAGATAGCAGAGCCGCTGCTTGAAGCGGTAGATCGCATCAAGAGCCGGCCGCTCGGCCAGGTAGGCCATGAGCCGGAGTTTCTGTTCCGGTTTGAGGTTGTGGCGATGGCGCCGCATCAGCGAGAGCAAACCGCGGTTCTTGGCGGCCACCGCATCGATCTCTCTCCAGCAGGCCAGGAAGTGGTGATTGACGAGCCGGATCACGTGAAAACGGTCGGCCACGATGACCGCCTTGGGAAAATGCTTTCTGACGATCGAGCGGTAGACCACAGCCAGGTCCATGCACACGATCCGCACCTGCTCTTTGCCCGCAAGCCGAAGGAAATAAGACTCCAGGGCCGCTTCGGAACGGCCGAGTACGACATCGTAGATGCGGTGATTCTTCAGGTCGCACATGGTGGTGGCGTAGCCTTTGCGGCGGGTGAAGAAATGCTCGTCGATGCCCAGAACCTTGGGGCATGCCGGCGCATGGTCCTGGCGCGCGCGTCGTTGCAGTCGGCGGAGGAAATAGCGCTGCACCGTCGCCGCTCCAATGCCCTTCTGTCTTGCCAAGCAGCTCCGGTTAATTCCACCCAGGTGCTGCTGAAAGACCATCTCCTGGAAGCTCTCGCTGGCTCGCTGGTACGGCTGGATGCCTGGCGTTGACTGGCGAAACGAGCGGCCGCAATCCAGGCAGCGGCTCTTGCGCACTTGCAAGTCCACGATCCCACGGCGGAAACCCCAGTCATCGTGCCGCACGGTTCTCCGGCACCAGCCCTTGTTTCGCAGACGCGATCCCCCGCACTGCGGGCACGATATCGGCCCGGTATACCGGGCCGATATCGTAATCGTGCCGCCGTTTTGCGTCTTCGCGGTAATCTCG
The DNA here is from genome assembly GCA_963778675.1 of Bryobacterales bacterium. Lineage (GTDB taxonomy): Bacteria > Acidobacteriota > Terriglobia > Bryobacterales > Bryobacteraceae > CAWCDJ01. Next base: position 115,015 of record CAVZVI010000002.1, on the reverse strand, counting down.
TATTGGGGCAGGCCCAAATCGATCTCAGAGTCGGTCAAAGCATTATCTCCCAAGATTGTTTTACCAATCTGGGATCATGGTCTGCCCCCGCAATTGATCAAGAGCCTTCCCTTTCTTAGAACAATCCAGGACAGTGTTGATGCGGCATGACGAGGGGCTTCCACGGGAAGGCCCGCGTACGCATTTTCCAGTTAAAAAGGGCTCGAAAAACAGAATTTTCGGATTATAATCCTCCTGCTTCTGATCTTTTGAAGAGAGAGGGGTCGCTATGCGCCAGTTTCACGCGACGTCTTTCGTGCTTTGTTGCATCCTGGCACTTGCCATTCCCGGCCTTTGCCAGATCAACACCGGCACCATCACGGGGACGATCACCGATCCTTCGGGGGCGGCGGTCCCTAACGTTCAAGTAACTGTCCTCAGAATGGACACGAACGTCGAGTCAAAGACCACTAGTAACACGGAGGGACTCTACCGTGTGCCTTCGCTCAATCCCGGCACTTACCGCGTCACGTTTGAATCCGCCGGGTTCAAACGGCTCGTTCATGACCAGGTCCAGCTACGGGTCGGCGACGTCCTGCCCGTAAACGTCGTCCTGGAACTCGGGCAAGTGACTGATTCCGTGCAGGTGTCAGCGCAGGGCACACTCCTGGAAACCGAAAACTCCGCCCTCGGCACTGTCACCGAGGGGCAGACGCTATACTCAATGCCGCTCTATCAGCGCTACGTGCTGAACTCGCTCGACCTGGTGCCGGGTGTGCAGATGAACGGCTACGCCTATGGGGGGTCGCTCGGCGGATTTAGCGTCGCGGGCCAGCGCTCCACCGGAACCGCGGTCTTTTCCGACGGAATGCTGGGCAACGATCCGCTTTCCAGCACCGGCACCGATATCAAGCCCATCGAGAATTCGGTCGACGAGGTAAAGGTGCTCACCGGAACGTTGCCGGCGGAGTACGGCCACTCCACCGGCGGGATCGTGACGGTAGTGAACAAGAGCGGCACCAACGGTTTCCATGGCATGGCATCGGATTTGGGCCGCACCCGCAGCATGACGCACCGGCAGTTCTTCAACCAGTACCGGACGTCCGATCCGCAGCCCGGCGCCCCCAACGGCGTGCCGGCCTGGTTCATGCAGCCGGATGCCGGTGGCGGCGGGCCCCTGGTGATTCCGCATATATATAACGGACGCAACAAGACCTTCTGGTACGTCGGCTACCAGAAGCTGATCGAAAAAAAGGCGCTCGCCCTCACCGGCCAGACCCCGACCCCTGACGAGCTCAATGGCGATTTCACGTTCGGCGGTGCGGGCGCACAGTTGTATGACCCGGCCACAACGCGGCAGGACGCCAATGGCAACTGGATTCGCGACCCGCTGCCAGGCAACATCGTCCCCAAGAGCCGTTTTGACCCCGTAGCGGCAAAGGTCATCGGCATGAACCCGTGGGTGCCGCCCAACCAGCCGGGTTCTTTCACCACGACCGGTCCATCCGGCAACTACACCTGGGAATCACGCTCGCGGACTTTCTTCGAGGACTATTCCGGGCGCCTCGACCACCAGGTTAACGATAAGTTCAAACTTTTCGGCAGCTACACCTATAACCACCAGAATGGTATCGGGCGTCCGACCAGCGTGGCCATTCCGGTTTTCGACGGGGCCAACGGTAATATCACGCCTTTTACCGAGCAGAACTATTCGGTGGGAGCCTCGTACTTGATCGGCCCCAGCACCTTCAACGATTTCCGGATCGGCTACTACCGCGCCCGCAACGACACGTTTGTACCGTCGTTCAATCAGGGCTGGGCGCAAAAACTCGGGATTCCCAACGACAGCTCGTTGCTGATGCCGTCGTTCAGCACCACCATGGCTTCCGGCACCAACGCTCCCACTCTGGCCAGCATGTACGGTCTCACCGTACCCGGCCCGTCGCGCAACATCCGCGAGACTCTTTCCCTGCGCGACGATTTCAGCAAGATGTGGGGGACGCATGCGTTCAAGACGGGGTATGAAATCTTGTTTTTCCGGGCCAATTACTGGCAGTTGGGGCAGCCCAGCGGCCTGTTCGCCTTCGACCAGATGACGGCCGCCCTGCAGCCGAGCGGCGCGGTTTCGTCCTCGCTCCCGGGTAACCCGCTGGCCGCCTTCGAACTGGGCGCGGTGCGGCAGGCCAGTTTCAACACGTATACCACCACGTGGCTGCCACGGGACAACGTCAACAGCCTGTACTTCCAGGACGACTGGAAGGCGAGGCGCAACCTGACGCTCAACCTCGGCCTGCGCTGGTCCACGGAAAGCCCGTTCCATACCGCCCATGACCTGGAGAGCAACTTCAGCCCCACCACCGTGGACCCGCTGACCGGAAAGATGGGCGCTATTATCCACCCTACCGGCGCCCTCACGTCGCGCAGCCTGGGCGACTTCCAGCCGCGCATCGGCTTCGCCTACCACCCCCTCGACAAGTGGGTGTTCCGCGGCGGCTTCGGTATCAACACCATCGATATCCGCTTCCCCAATTCCCTGCAGCAGTTCGATGAATACCAGGCGCAGGTGGTGCAGCAGCGCGCGCCCGGCGACCCCAGACCGCTGTTCCAGCTCAGCCAGGGCCCGGCGCCGGTACAGTACAACATACAGTCGAACCTGTCCGCCGCCTACGTCGGCACCAACTATGGCTCGCGCAACACGTATTGGATGTCCGGCAACCTGCATCCTGGATACGTCGCGAACTGGAATGCCACGGTGGAATACCAGGTCAGCCCAAACAACCTGCTGAAGATCATGTACCAGGGCTCGGCTGGTGTCCGCCTTGTGGAAAGCTGGAATGTGAACCGGTTCCCGACGGATTTCGGCGCCGGTAATCCCACGCTGCAGACGGCCGCGCTGGCAGCCACGCAGAACTATCTGCCGTATCCCCAGTTCGGCGCGATCAATTACATGTCCAACACCGGCCATTCCAGCTATCATGCCGGCACCGTCCAGTTCCAGCGCCGGTATTCCCAGGGCCTGGTGCTGAATACGTTCTATACGTTGGCCAAGACACTCGACGACTGTGACTCCGATTCCGGGGTATGCAGCGGCGTGGCGCCCATCACCGACCGCAACCTGAATAAAGGCCGTGCCGGTTACGACCGCCATCACGAGTTCATAACCAGCGCTACTTATGAACTTCCGCTGGGCAAGGGACGCCACTTTCTGAACCACAATAGAGTCCTCGATTTTCTGATCGGCGGATATAACATCGCCTGGATTCAGACTCTCATGACGGGCAACCCGATCAGCTTCAGCTTTACCAACAGCCCGTACAACGAATACCCCACGAGCATCGGCAACTGGGTTCCCAATCTGGTGTGCAACCACATCAGCATGCCGGAATTCGGGCTGGGTACGATCATAGACAGCGGCGGGAATCGCTTCAACCCGGCGCAGTCGGGCGCGGTGCTGAACGCGAACTGCTTCGCCGCCCCGGGGGCATTCACACCCGGCAACGCCGGCCGCAACATCGTTACCGGCCCGGGGATCGTCTACTCTCAGGCTTCCACCTCCAAGAATTTCGTATTCAAGGAGCGCTTCAACCTGCAGTTCCGGTTCGATTTCCAGAACCCGTTCCACAACTGGGGGTTCAGCAACCCATCCACGACGGTGGATTTCAAGAACCCGCAGTTGTTCGGCAAGATCAGCAGCGATCAGACCACGGCCTCCTTCGCGGGCGAACCGCTCATGAACCTGACGCTGAAACTGAGCTGGTAAAGCAAGAGGGCTCTTGCGGCGCCCGGTGCCCGCGAAGTTTCCGGCTCCGAAATAAGGCGTGCGGAAGGGCGCTACCGGCGGTAAAGCCGCCACGCTTCGAGAATGTCGTTGCCGCGGTACCGAATCGTGCGGTCGTCGAGAACCTCCGCGTTGGCGCGGGAAGCGGCGTCGGGCGGGAGGGAATTGCGGGTTGTGTATTCGATTTGAAGTGTCACGGGACCCGGAACGACGTAAGGCTTGATCGTTCCGATCCTGGAGACGCTGCGTCGCGCCGCCTCCCGTATGGCGTCACGGGCGCCGGCGGCGGACATGCTGATGCAGTTGTAGCGCCCAAAGCCCTCCTTCACGACCGCGACCTCAGCCTGGGGAACGATCTCGTGAAGCTCCTTCGCGGCCGCCTCGTCGCCGCTCAGCATGATCACGGGTGTACCGAAGTGTCCGGCCATCGCGGCAATCACGTCGATCTCACCCACTGGTTTGCCGTTGAGCAGCATGTTCTGAATGCCCAGGGAGCTGTAGCTGTGAGCCATAATGCCGCCGCGGGTATTGGCCTTGCTGTGCTGCCCCACGTACGCCACGGCGGAGAAATGGCGGTCCATCAACATCGAGGCCGGGAGCGCGCCGATGACGAGCCGCGCCTTCGGGTGGATGGTGAGCGCGGAGAGCGTCTGGCTGCCGTCGTGCCCGTCCCAAACGATCACTTCATCGGCGCCGCCCGCCAGAAAGCCGTCAACCGCAGCGTTGACCTCGCCCGTTAGCAGCTGCCGCAATTCCTGATTCTGCGGGTCGGTCTGCTCCTGCCGGCAAATGCCGGCGACGCCCTCTGCATCGGTGACCACGAAGATGGTTTTCTTCTGCGCCCACGACGGGGCGGCAAGGAGGAGAAGAGAGAAGATAAGCGTTCGCATGGCTCCTATTCCGGAAAATGAAGATGCTTGCGGAGAAACTCGAACGTTCCCACGCCGTGAATCGTGTGCGGGCCATTGAAGAATTCGATGGCGGTCCGGTCCGGGATGCCGAACTTCGTAAAGAAGCGGCGCACGGTCGCGTACTCGTACGCCACCCATTCGTCGGGCGCGACGGGATCGTCATGCCCGCGCTCGACCATGAAGGAGCGCGGCGCCATGACGTTCGCGAGGTCGGAGTAGTTGACCGTATTGGCGAAGTTCCATTCCAGCATGTCGTACTCCTGCGTGACCATATAGCTGTAATGCGAATCGACGCTGGTGGTCTTCCAGACCCATTCGTTGAAGTCGCCGGAGCAGATGGAAAGCGCGTACCCATCGAGCAGCGGCGGCACGCGCACCGCGGTCTTGCCGCCATACGAAAGTCCGTAGAATCCGATCCGGCTCGCGTCCACGAATGGCTGGCTGCCGAGCCATTCCAGGATGCGCTGATGCTGGCCGAGGATGAAGGAAAAGAGCGACAGCTTCAATGGGTGCGCTTTGCGCTGGATTTGCCGGAAGCGGTCGAGGCCGATGTAGGGGTTCTGCGGCGCGAACGTGACAAAGCCCTCGTCGGCGAGCCGCGCGGCAAAGTGGTGATAATAGGCGCTATCGACGGCGGGGTCGGCCACGTCGCGCGGACGTCCTTCGAGGCCATGCTGGCAGACCACCACGGGGCGGCGTTCGCCGGGGCGGAGACCCTTCGGAACAAGCAGGATCCCGTATGCGAACACGCCGGGCCAGACGTCCAGCATCACCTCGTAGCCGCGAAATTTCGGGGCGTCAATCAGGAGCCGGGACCGCGGATTTGCGGGAACCGAGGGGTCTGGCAAGCGTCCGATCACTTCGTTCCAGATGTGCTGGCGCAACGGCGCGACGCTCTCGCGCCAACGCTCGGGCGAGGACGCGTCGCCGCGCGACCAGAATGCGGCGCGCTCTTGCGGCGAGCGGCGGATCACGGCCTGCGTGTGCGCGACCAGTTGATCGAACTGACGTCGCAGCCGGACCGCGGGGTCGAACGCGCGCCGGCGATCGGCTAGCGGCGCGGCGGCAGGCGCAGGGCGGATGCCGAGCAGCGAAAGCAGCGCTCCGGGGCCATCACGCTCTACGACCCGCACGCGGCCCGGGCCGGCTCGTTCGGCTTCGGCCCGCACCTCGGCGAGCGAAGGTGCGGTGAGCGCGCCCATGGGCGCGGCGCCGCGGCGGTCGCGCGTTTCGGGCGGTGGACCGGCCACCTCCGGGTAGCCCGCAGCCTCGACGATCAGCCTGCCAGGCGCGATCAGGCGCGCCACCTCGGCGTCCCCGAAGTCGCGGAGGAGCCCCCAAACATCCCGGTAAATCGGCTCCCGCCAGACGGCGTCACGTGGCTGGAAGTAGCCGCTGACCAGCGCGGCCGAGATCCGTGGATCGAGCGCGGCCGCGTGGAACGCGATGAGGCCGCCCTCGCCCCGCCCGGCGACCGCGATCGGACCGTCCTCGGTAGCGAACCAGTCCACCGCCGCAAGAACCTTCTGCACTTCGTAGCCGATGATGTGCCGTCCCGCCTCGAATGCCATGCGGTAGATCCACTCCCGGTGCGGCTGGTTGGTCATGCGCACGCCGGGAATGCCGGACCACGTGTCGTTGCGGTCGATCAGGACGGGAACGAGCACCTCACAGCCGCTTTCGGCGAGGAGGCGCCCGAACTGTGCGGACGCGTCGAGCCCGGGCGCGAGTCCGGCGAACGCTTCCGGCGTTACATCTGCATCGGGAATCGCCACCACGCGCGCCTTGGGAGGCGCCGTTGGTTCGAGAAGCAGCCCTTCGGCGTCGACGCCGTCCAACACGGGCCACCGGACAGCGTAAACGCGGTACGCCGGTCCGGCAGCGATCTCGGGCGGACTGCCGGGCTCTGACTCGATCTTCGGGAGAGGCTTCGCGACTCGCTGGTCTACCGCGCCGAGAATGCGGCGCAGAAGCTCGCGGTCCGGCGTCCTGCTTGCGCGGGCCTCTCTCGCGCGGACGGTCTCGAGGTCGAGGTACGAGTGGATCGCCTCCACCATTTGGGCGGCAGGATCACCGCTGAAGACAAGAGGACGAGTGCCGGGAAGCTGCGGCTGCGCGACTGCCGAGGCGGCGGCAAGCAGGACGAAAGAGGAGAGCGCGCGCATGCGTAAGATGATACGCTACCAGCGCTATGGATCGAAGGGGGTCTTCCTTTTCGGAGCGCAAAATGTGTCCAGCAGTGCGATCTGGAAATTTCAACTCCGATTCGCTAGCATTGATGCATAGCACGGCTCTTCCACGCTCAGTCCGATGGCCATAATCACCATCTCGCGCGGAACTCTCAGTGGCGGCATGATGCTGGCGGAGTGCCTCAGCTCCAGGCTGGGCTACCGCCTGGTCGATCTCGACGCCATCCTGCGAAAGGCCGCCACGCCGATGATCTCGGAGTACGACCTGCGCGCGTCGATGGAACAGCCTCCCGATTTTCCGAGCGCGCTCAATCATCGAAGGTACATCTACGGGGTTCTGATCCAGGCGGCACTGATTGAGGAAGTTCGCGAAGGGCGGATCGTGTACCACGGGCTTGCGGGCCACCTGCTGCTCAAAGGAGCCCCCGGCCTCCTTCGCTTGCGGGTGATTGCACCGCTGGAGTTCCGCATCCGCATGGCCGAAGAGCGGCTCCATTTGAGCCGTGCCGAAGCCATCGCCCACATCGGCGCGACGGATCACGACCGCCGCCGGTGGACGCAGTTCCTTTACGGGCTCGATTGGCAAGATCCGGCCCTTTACGATCTCATCGTCAACTTCGAACGCCTCAGCCTCGACCAGGCCTGCGACATGATCGCAGCGATCGTTCAGCGAGGGGCCTTCGAACTCAGTCCCGAAGACCGCGAGGCCATGGACGAATTGGCTCTTGCCGCTCGTGTGCGCAAAGCGTTCACGCTCAATCCCTTCACACTGCACCTCGAAGCCGAGGTGCAGTGCCGCGGCGGTTGGATTACGGTTCGCGGAGATTCGCTCGAAGAGGAATCCGAGGCGATTCGCCGCGTGGCCGGCGTTGTGCCGGGCGTGAGGGGAATCACTGTGGAGACGGCGGCCGCCACCCACACTCAGGGCTAACCGGGCGCTCCCACCATCGCCGCCGCACAGTCCGCCAGGTCGCCGGCAAGCTGCGACATGCTGTCGTAACACGCCACGGCCCCGAAGGAGAACCGGCGCAGCATCTTGTCGAGGTTGTCCGGGAGATAGGGGTAGACTTTGCGAAGGCTCATCACCCGGTTCGGAAAAAAGACGCACGCGTCCTCGCTGGTGAGCCTCCCGGCGAGCGCAGGTTGCGCTTCGATAGCCTCGCGGAATGTCACAAAGCCCTTGGCGGCCGCACAATGCAGGATGTTTCCGGCGCTCCAGATGTCAAACACCGGGGAGTCCTCATCCAGATCGAAATCGATCCACCTGTATCCGCCGGTTGCACGCTCGATCAAGAGATGGTCGTTGCGGATGTCGCCATGGCAGAGCCCGGCGTCATGCAGGCGCTGGATTCCCGCAAGGCTGCCGGCAAGCCTCGCCAGGATGCCCGGCAGCAGCGTGCAGGCATACTCTTCATGGCTTACACGAAGGCATGTCAGATAGCTCAGAAGGTCTGCGCCGGGGATGAAATCGATTACCCGCACGGGATTCGAGCGGGTGTCGCGCGCCAGCCGTCCCTGCATGAACCGCGAATCTCCGCGGACGAGTTCCAGGACCCTCGCCTCTTTCTCGGCGCTGCGGCGGCAACGGACTTCGAGCGTGCCCACGTGAACCCGGAACTCTTCCTCGCAACGCAGCTTCAGGATGTACATGGCACCGGTCTCCAGATGGATCGCGTGCTTCACCCAGAACTTCGGCTGCTCGTCGATCCCGAACCGCCCCTCGTGTTCGTTGGACCGGACCAGGAAGAGATCGCCCTCGAGGTCAATCACGTGGCCGCGTTCGATGGACATGAAATTCGTCGTGTCATCCCAGACCACTGGACGAGCCGGGAGCGACTCGGCTGCCAGCCGCTGGGCCCGATCTCGGATCCACGCGTCTCTGCTTGCGGACGAGCCGGCAGATTCAAGACTGGCGGACATGGCGCCTACCATGTTCGCACGGCCGCTCCGAGCCACAGTGGTACTGCTTCAACTGAGACTCGATCCGCTGCGCGTAGCCGCGCTCTCCGCAGGACTGGAACGCGGCGTAGGCCTCTTCCAGGCAGTTCACCGCCATCAGGGCGTTCCGGCGCGGCGAACTCCGGGCCAGCCGAAGAAATGCCTGCGCCCGGTTGTATTGCGTGATACCGTAGGCGCGGCTGTGCTTGTCGGCGGCCTGGATGCGCAGCGCCCGGCCGAAGCAGCGCAATGCCCGGCGCGCGTGGCGGGCGGCAGAAGGCTCGTCGGGTTGGGGGAGCGAGAGGTACGCGTTGCCGATATTGTTTTGAAGCGCCGCATTCCTCGCTGGATGGCGGGAGCAGGGACATTCCCGCAGCGCACGGCGATAGCAGTCGATGGATTTCTTGACGTTGGCTCCATCCGGCCCGACTTCGAGGCGCCGATAAGCCGTCCCGAGGTTCTCGAGAACCGCCGCGTATCGCTCGGGATCCCGGTTCCGGGTGCGCACTTCGAGCGACCGCTCGTAGTGGCTGACGGCCTCATGCCAGTGGTCTTCGCCGGTGCTTTCCGAAAGCTCGCAACACGAGTTGCCGAGGTTGAACTGGGTGCGTGCCCAATCACTCGAGTTTCCGGCTGCGCGATAGATGCCGGCGGCCTCGGTGTGGCAGGCGATGGCATCGCGGAGCGCCGCATCCGCCGGCCGGCCGGCGCAGCGGATCAGCGTGTTGCCGAGAGCGTCGAGAATGGAGGCCCGGAAGAGTGCGGGGCCGTTCTCCAGATCGAGCGCCCGCCGCAAGTACGCGGCTGCCATCTCCGGAGAGACCAGGCCGTGAGCCTGACAACTGCCGCTGTAGCAGAGCCCGAGTTGATAATATCCGCGAGCGTCGCATGGCCGCCGCCGGATCGCCTCCTCGAGCGCCGGGATCACTTCTTCGCAAGACCCGGCGCTGCATCGGTTCGGCATCATGACCTTCCTGGCCAGGAACGCCCGTGGCCGCGGTCTAGTACGCGACCGGGAGGACGACACTCGTGCCCGCGGTCGCCCCAGCCTGGCGGAGACCCGCGGCGTCTATAAACGTCCTGACATCCTTGTGGCACCAGGCACAGCGCGGCATATCCGGCTTGACCCGTTTGACCGCCTCCTGGCGATGGCAGCCAATGCACAACCCGTGCATCGAATCCGAATAACTTCTGGCGGTATAAGCGACCACCCGGTACGGCGCACCGGCTGGAATCAGGTCTTTGTGGCAGCTCGTGCACGGCTTCGCGGTCGAAGCGGCGCGCGCCTGACCCTGGGGATGGCACTGGCCGCAAGCCAGCTTGCCGCCCGCGGGGGCGGCATGCCAATCGTGCCCGAACGCATCGCTGGCGCTATACATCTCGCGGTGGCACTGGTAGCAGCCGCTGGCCTGATCGCGCGGAAGATTCATATGATGACACCGCGGGCAGGAGGCCTTGCCGCCTTGCGAATCGATGTGCTTCTGGTGCGGAAATGACACACCCCGCCCATCCAGATTGCCGTCGATCCACAGGACTTCTCCACCGCGTGCGCGATGGGCCGGGGCCTGCTCGACGCCGCGACTGGCAGCCGGCTGGGGCGTCAACAGTGCGAACCCCAGGGCGGTGGCCGCGATGAATCCCAGGGAGTAAACTGTCCTTCCCGCTACCCCGGGCACGCCCAGCCATGTCATGCCCACCCGGTCGAACTCGGGCAGCTTGGAAGGGTCCGCATCGGGATCGACCGGACGTTGTTCCCAGACCCGGAAATGCTCGATGAAGAACAGAAACGCGAGCACACCGCCCGCCACCACCCCCGCGCTGATCGCGATTTCGGTCCAGGAGGGGAGGTATAGCGGCGTCTGCCGCTGATGCGCCAGGCCGCCGACATCGATGCGGTTGAGGATCACGCCGGAGATTCCCACGATCGCCGCGGTCCACTGGCCGGCGCGGGACGCACGCACGCGCGGCAGGGAGAGCAGAATCGCGGGCGCCAGCGCCATCATCGCGAGTTCCACCCAGAACAGCTTCACTTGCCACTCGCCGCCCACGAGGTCCGCCATGCGGCCGCGAGCGGCCAGGTCGCCCAACCTTAACGCGACGTAGAACAGCAGCACCCAGCGCGCGCCCGCGCCCAGCCTCTCCAGTAGCGGGGTCTCCGGCTGTCTGCGGTAAAGGTAAGCGGTGAAGTGGCTCTCGGCCACAACCATCATCAGTCCCAACCCGACGGCCGAGGTAAGGAACAGCACCGGAAGCAAGGGCGTGTACCAGAGCGGGTGCAGCCGGTAGGGCATGATCAGGTAGAGCGAGCCCAGCGACGACTGGTGGAGCGTGGAGAGCCCGATTCCAATGAGCACCAGGGGGAAGCGAAAACGCAAGAGGAAGGTGCGGACGCGCGTCAGGGCGCTGAACTCCTCCGCCGGGACGGGGAAGAATTCAAGCGCAAGCACGGTCAAGTACAGCATCACGCACCAGCCCACCTCGAATAGCGCCGAATGGGGATTCCAGAAAACGATCATGTGCCAGATGTTCCACGGCAGGCCGAGATCGAACAGCAGCCCCACGGCAACCGCCGCGTATCCGAGAAACGCAGTCAGGACCGCCGGGCGCACGATCGCGTGGAATTTCTCCAGCCGGAAAACGTAAACCGTCGCCGTCACGATAAATCCGCCCGCGGCCAGCGCAACGCCGCTCATCACGTCGAAGCCGATCCAGATGCCCCAGGGAGTCGCATCGGACAGGTTGGTCGTGACGCCCAGGCCGAAGACGAACCGGGAGCAGGCAACCGCCGTCGCCAGACCGGCCATCAGCCACAGGAGAAGCTTGAATCGCCGCACCCTACTCACGGTCCGATTCCTCCGGGATCTCGCGCAGTTTGATTCTGCGGCGGATGATCCAGTTCAGGCAGGCCAGACCCGCCAGCACGCCGCCGAAAGTGAACGGCACCGCATCCATCGCCACGCTGGTGCGTTCGGGCAGCGGCTCAGACCCGAGCGAGTGGCCCCCGGTGAGGAACGACAGGTCGAGATCCGAAATGTAAAGCACGGACGTGCCGCCCACCTGGTCTTCGCCCCAGACCTTCTGGAGATAGCGGCCCGGCTGTTCCCGGAGCCGGCGGTGGGCCTCCGACAGTAATTCCCGCCGGTCGCCGAAAATGGTGGCTTTGACCGGGCAGGCCTCGGTGCAGGCAGGCTTGTCTCCCGCGCGCAACCGGTCGTAGCAGAGGATGCACTTCCGCACATAAGGCACCGGTTCGGCCCAGGCATAACGCGGGATGCCGTACGGGCAGGCCATCATGCAGTAGCGGCAGCCCATGCATTTGGCGGAATCATAGACGACGGGGCCCAGTTCGGTACGGGTCAGCGCCCCTACCGGGCAGGCAGAGGCGCAGGCCGGCTCGAGGCAATGGCGGCATTGCTTGCGGACGTATTTGCCTGCGCCGGCCTGAATCACCGAGGTCCAATTGCGCGCCGACAGCCCGTCTTCGAGATCCCATCGCCGGGGCACATCCGCGGGCAGGTGGTTGACCTTATGGCAGGCCAGCGCGCATTCGTCGCAGCCGATACACTTGGTGGTGTCGGTGAGGATGGCAGCCTGCATCACGCCTCCTTGCGAACCGGCTCGGCCAGCCGCGAGCCCTCGATCCATGTAGGCCGGTCCGCATATCCGAGGGTCTGTTCGATACGGTCGCCCGCACCAGGCGACAGTTTCCAACTCATCGCGCTCACCAGTTGCGAGAACGGCGCCAGAACGCAATGCGCGATCTTGGTGAAGGGAATCAGCAGAAGGATGAGGTCGGCCGAGTAGATGTGCAACAGAAGAAAACCGCGGTACGCTTGCGGGCTGAGCGCCGCGTTCGAACACAGATAGCCGCTCAGGAAGGGCACCACCAGCAGCAGCGGCCAGGCGAAGTCCTGAGCCCGGCTCAGGCTCCGGCTGCCCGCGTCGAGCGCACGTGCCAGCGTCAGGGTCAGGCCGGTTACGATAACCGCCAGAGTGAGCCAGTTCGCCAGCGAATACGGGATCGGCGGCCACGCGAAGCCCAGGGCTCCCTTCCACAGCCGCACATGTGCCGCCAAGGTGAGTGGAACCAACAGCAGGCCTATATGAAATGCGAATGAGACCGTGCTGTAGAGCGGGCGGCGGCGCCAGAGGCGGCCCGCGGGAATCAGCCACCCCAGCGTATTCCTGGCGACGTCACGCCACGGCATGCGGATGTCCGGCGTAGTCCGCCAGACCTCCCACACCCCAATCAACGTGAGCACAAGCAAGCGCAGCAGGCCCAGAACCATCAGTACAAATGCGAACCGGAATAGGGGCCCGCGACCGAATTGGATCCAACCCTCCAAATGGCCTCCTAACCTTCGAACCGGATCGCCTTGAACAGCAGGTCATGAAGACCCACGATCTGGCAATCGATTCCGTGTTCCTCCACCAGTTCGCGCAATTGCTTTTTGCAATTAGCGCACGGCGCCACGCAGTATTTCGCTCCGGTGGCGCGAATCTGCTCGGCTTTGGCGCGCCCGCCCACCAGCATGCGGTACGGCTTGATTTCGTCGATCGAAACCGTGCCTCCGCCCCCGCCGCAGCAGATGTTCTGCCGTCCGCCGGGAGTCATTTCCACGTAGTTGCGGCAAAACGCCCGGAGCAGTTCGCGCGGCTGGTCGACAATCCACCCCGAACGGGCGATGTTGCATGGATCGTGGTACGTCACCTTCTCGGTGATCGTTTCCGGGTTCAGCTTCAGCCGTCCCTGCTTCCATGCGGCGTGCGTATACTCCAGAATGTTGATGACCGGAAGCGCGTTCGCGCCTCCGCAGTACGTCGGATAAAAAGCTTTGGCGGTCCGCGATGCGTGGCCGCACTCGCCGATCAACAGTTTGCGCACCTGGAGCCGCTCCGCCTCGGCCCGGATCTTGCAGGCGACGTGCTCCATGATCTGGTCGTTGTAGAACAGCCCGTAGTTGATGGCGTCGAAATAGCCGGTGCCGATCGTCCACGTATCACCGGTCGCGCGAAAAACGGCCGCGCAGCCCATCAGGGTATCGGCCTCCATGAGGTAGTCGGAAACCGGCGCGAGAAACAGGTACTCGGCGCCGGTCTGGTCGATCGGAAAGGGAATCTCGACGCCGGTCTGCTCCTTCATGTCGTCGCTGAGAAATTCCAGGCTATCGAGCAACGCCGGAACCGGCACGGCGGAGGTATTTCCCGAATTGCCAACCAGTTGCTCGCGGACGCTCACCACCAGCGCACGGGGGGCGATCCCGATCTCCGAAAGGATGTAGCGGCCCAGGTGTGTCACCAGGCCGTGGTCGATGCCCATGGGGCATTCGAGCGTGCAGCGGCGGCAGGCGGTGCAGTTGTAGAACGCGTCCGCCATCTCCCGGATCTTTTCGTCGGTCAACCCGGGGTCGCCGAGAAGGCGTCCGCGCAGCACGCCCGCCACGGTAAAGTGCCGGCGGTAGACGGAAAGCAGAAGCTCGCTGCGGTAGCACGGGATGTCCCGCGGAGCCCCGGTTGCCATGTACACCTGGCAGTGCGTGGCGCAGCGCGCGCACTTCGCGCTGACCCGGATATAGTGTTCCAGGGCCAGCCGGTAATGGGTGTGCTTGAGGATCGCCGCAAATGCTTCCAGAAAGCGCCGCGGACGGTCTCCGATCTCGAAGTCCTCCACGTGATAACGAACGGGCAGGCGCTGCCGCTCCGCCACGCCCGGCTTCTTCCGGATGGCAAGCGCCTGTTCCGTCTCGTCGATCGTGGCCAGGCGGCGGGACCCGGGGTCCCGCCGCGTTTCAGGAGGCACTAGCGGAATCAGGGCCATAGACGTCCGCGTTCAGCGTTGCACGTTGCCGGTGGCGGCCCCGTGCAGCTTGACTTCGACTTTCTCTTCGAGGCTGTCGTAGTACTGCTTGAGGATCGCGATCACCTCGGGTTTCGAGAACTCGGCCGGAACCGGCTTGCCTTCGCTCATGAGTTTTCGCAGCAGCGTGCCGGAGAGCAGCAGGCGCGCTCCGCCTTTGTAGTTGCCGTTCTCGTCGATCACGGCCTTGCTTTCGTGCGGGCAGGTCTTCATCGATGCCATGGTTCCGCACTGGTAGCAGTAGAACGTCCAATCCATGCACAAGGGCTGCAGAAGGAGCGCTCCCGGCGGAATCTCGTTGAAGATCTTCTGCGCGTCGAATGGTCCGTAATAATCGCCGACTCCGGCATGGTCGCGCCCCACGATGAGATGCGTGCAGCCGTAGTTCTGGCGGAATACCGCGTGCAGCAGAGCCTCGCGCGGGCCCGCGTAGCGCATCTCCATCGGGTAGCCGCCCTGAATGACGCGGTCTCTGCGGAAGTACTTGTTCACCAGCGCGTCGATCGCCTTCACCCGCACCTCGGCGGGGATGTCTCCGGGTTTCAGTTTGCCTACCAGTTGATGGATGTAGACGCCGTCGCAGACTTCAATCGCGATCCAGGCAAGGTAGGCGTGGGAATTGTGCATCGGATTGCGGAGTTGCAGCGCGGCGACCGTGCTCCAGCCCCGTTCCGCGAACTGCTTGCGCGCTTCGGCGGGCCTCTGGTAGATGCCCTCGAACATCTCGGGGTAGTACGACTCCGAGAGGACCTTGACCGCTCCGGCCAGGTTCACGCATCCCTGCTCCATCACCTTCTGCACGCCGGGGTGCGCGGGATCCGTGGTCCGGAACACCTGCTTGCATTCGTATTCCTTGTCGATCCGGTACTTCTCGGCCACCCGCATGGTCCCCATGATCGACTCGGTCTCGATGTCCCACAATGCCACTTCTTCGCCCACGGCGATCGACTTGGCGTACTCTTCTTCTGCGGACAGAGTGATGGGAATAGGCCAGAAGAGGCCCTTGCGGCTCGCCAGTTGGTACGATTCGCAGCATCCGTACCAATCGTCGCGCCCCATGAACCCTGCAAGCGGAGTGAATGCGCCGATCCCCATCATGATGAGGTCGCTGGTTTCCCGGCTGGTCATCGGGACTTTTTTCAGGTGTCCGGCCTTGCGGATCTCTTCCCGCCTGGCCTCGTCTTCCAGTAGGAGGGGAAGCAGTTCGCCGCCCCCATGCGGAAGAATCAGATTGCTCATCGATAGCCTCCTGTGAAACAGTTGCGAGAGTCGAATATTCCGACCTTCGGATATGATTCAACTCAATATTAGAGCGGGAATGACGAAAAGTCACCGGGTTTTTTGACCCTACGATGTTGCGTAAGTCCTCACTCTTCAATTGGTTACAAGGGTTTGAGCGCGCTCGGGAGCGCAAACCCGGATGCGAGTCCGAACGGTCCGAAAAATCGAGAAAATCAGGCCTCGAACTCCTTGACGTTGAGGCCAGCGGTGTAGACAATATAGACAAGGATTTGAGGTTCCGCCTGTATGGCAGGTACCCTGCTGACCACCGGAAAAGCCGCCCGGCTCTGTTCCGTAAAACCGGACACCGTTCTGAAGTGGATCAAGAAAGGGCGCCTGGCGGCCAGCAGGACCGCCGGCGGCCATTACCGGGTCGAAGAGCGGGATCTGCTTCTGGTGCTCTCACAAAACCCCGCGGCTGAAAAGGAATGGGAAGAGCATGCTGCGCTCTGTTGCCGTCCCATGCGCTGCTGGGAGTACATGAATCACGGTCCCGGAAGCGAATGCCAGGACTGTGTGGTTCACCGGGTAGAGGCGATGTGGTGCTTCCGCCTGGTCAATCTGATGCGAGGCTCCGGCCATGTCAGGCGGTTTTGCACCAGCCCTTGCCAGGAGTGCCCGTACTACCGGCGGGTGCACGGCCAACCCACGAATGTGCTGGTCATCACGCGGGACGAGAACCTGATCCAGGACCTGGCGAAACGAGAGAGCGAGTCGGTCACCTTCCGGTTTGCGCGGCGCGGCTACGATGCATCGGCAATTGTGGCTGTGTTCCGGCCGGCGTTTGTGGTGCTCGACCAGGCGGTTCTGGAGAGCCTTGGGGTCGCCCTGCTCGATGCCCTCGCCTCCGATCCGCGCACTGCCGGGGCTCGGATCGTCGTCGCAATCCGGAAGGGCTCGCTCAATTGCCGGATTCACAATCACGCGGTGTTCGCGACCATCGAGGAGCCGTTCAAGGCAAACGAACTCGTAGCCCTGATCGAGCGGATCCCGGTGGAGATGATCACCCCCGAAGCCTCAACCGCTACCCGACCATAACTCTCGCCGCCTGAATGAACCCCAGGGCCCACTCCGGAGTGGCGAGCGCATGCAGGTGCGCGTAGGACGCCCAAACGTTGTGCGAGAGCACCGCGTCGCGTCCCTCGAAGCAGCCCGTTCCGCGAAGCACCGCGCAAGCGGTCGGAGGCGGGTCACCTTCCTGAAGGACCCTGGAATAGTGAAACTCGTGTCCCCGCAGTCGCGTGCCCACCGCAAAGAACGGGTTTGGGCGGTCCACCTCGAGTTCGATGTAGCCGTGCCCCTGCGGCACCGCATCCACCTCGACCTCGAACGGCAGCACCCCGGCCATCGGATACCGGTTCCCCTGCCAGAGCACGGCACGAGAGAGGAACATGAGCCCGCCGCACTCCGCGTAGACCGGCAGTCCCTCGAGGGCGCGCCTCCGCAGCGATGCAAGAAAGCCGGTGTTGGCCGAAAGCTCTCGCGCGTGCGTCTCCGGGAATCCGCCGCCGATGTACAACGCATCGATGCCGGGCGCCAGGTCTTCGGCCGAAATCGCGGAAAGCGGGACCAGAGTCGCGCCGGCGGCGCGCAGCGCATCGAGGTTCTCCGGATAGTAGAAGCAGAACGCACCGTCCCGCAAATACCCGATCGTGAGGCCCTTGGCTGCCGGTGGGCCTCCGGAGGGCATCGCTGGAGCAGGCAGAGGCGGCGCCTCGCGCGCAATCTTCAGCAGGCGGTCAAAATCGAGATGCGGTGCCACAAGATTCAGCAAGTTGCTCTCCAGCAAGTCGCGTTCCGCATACTCGTACGGCGTCACCAGGCCCAGGTGGCGCATCGGCAGAAAGGCGTCTGAAGGAGAGCGCGGGACAACCCCCAGCACCGGTATCCGGCATGAGGACTCGATCGCTTCCCGGACCACGCGGGCATGCCGGCTTCCCGCCGCCTGATTGATCACCACTCCGGCAATCCAGAGCGCCGGATCCAGTTTCTGGCAGCCCAGGACCATGGCGGCGGCAGTGCGCGTGATCTTGGTCGCATTGACCACCAGCACGACCGGTGCCTGGAGCGCCTTGGCGAGTTCTGCCGTGCTGTGCGTGCCGCGCGCGTCCAGACCGTCGAACAGTCCGCGGTTTCCTTCGACCAGGTTCAGGCCGGCGGGCACCGCGTGCCAGCCGAAGGAACCGGCCGCGCGTTCGAACCCCATCAGGAACGTATCGAGATTACGCGCGGGCCTGCTCGAGGCCCACTCGAGCCAGGAGGCGTCGATATAGTCAGGCCCCTTCTTAAAGGCGCGGGCGGGAAGGCCCCTGCGCCGGGCCTCGAGCAACAGCGCTAACGAAATGAGAGTCTTGCCCGACTCCCCCGAAAGCCCGGCGATCACCAGGCGGGGCAGTTCGCTCAGTGCCGCCGCGCTTTCCTCGCGCGTTCAATCGCCAGGCAGTGTACCCTCTTTGGGCGGCAACTGGATGTAGGATCCGCCGAGATAGCTGTAGACACAGCGCTGCGATTCGATCAGGGAGCGAATGGCCAGCTTGCAATCTTCCTTGCTGCAAGCCGCCTCGCCGTGCCGGGCGATCATCTCTTTGGTCAGGTCGCCCGCCTTCAGATTCCTCTTGCCGGCGTATTCGGAAACCAGGGCGTACATCTCGTCGGCGAGGGCTTCGATCATCATCGGCATATGAAGACCTCCAACCGGATTTCAGATCTGAAAATCCACTTCCATACTAGGGTGCCTTCGCCGTGCGGTCAAGGCCGGAGATGTTCGAGCGGGCGGGCGCGGCCCTGTTCGGGCCGAACAAGCCGGCCACAAAGTCGCCCGCCGGATCGAAGAGTTTCTGGATACAGAACGAGACCAGCAGTACGCCGATGAACACGGCGGTCATGATGCGCCATGGATGTGAATTGCCCGCCATTGCCGGACCCCTCCCGACTTAATTCGATTATAATCCGGCGGTTGGCTGGGGCGTTCGGAAGGAATAATTTCCATTCAGGAACTGATCGACATACCAGCCCATCACTTCGCGGCTGGTCATGTACATGTCGAGCTGGCTGGAGCAGGCCAGCAGGCGGCCGAGAATGTCGAGGCGCTCGGCTGTTTGATCGGCCGGCGCTTTGCGGAACCATGCGTTGACCAGGTCAGTGCGGCGGTCCACGCGAAATCCGTAGCGGGTCAGGACCTTCTCGAGGAAGCAGGCGCGCAGGCTGCGGCGTTGCCTGGTCGCGCCGCCGCCCTCGAATCGGAACGAGATGTAATTATCGCCGGGGCTGTGGGAGAGACACGCATCCACCAGGCTATAGTGATAGGCCAGGCGGCAATTGAGATTCATGTACTCGTTCGCAACCAGCAGGTAGCTCTTGTCTCCGAGAGGGCGCATGCCTGCGCCCTGGGGAGTGAACGCGGTGGCCAGAACCGATGCCAGGTCGCCGATGCCCGCGGGCATTTCCCGGGTCCAGGCGACTTCCGGGTGAGTGATGCCGCTCCACAGCGCCTGGAAAGGCCTGGAGACGATCTCCTCCGGCGCGATCTCGTTCGCCGGAACATCCTTCGCCGCGAGTCCTCCGCCCAGATCCATCACCAGCACGTTGAGCGGCAGCGGCGTCACCAGCTTCCGCGCGCACTTTACACCGTGCTCGAGCTCGTAATCGTTGATCTCGAACATGGCCTCGATGGCCTTCTCGTGGCAGTAGCGCAGCACGTCGTGCGCCGACTTACATCCGGCCGGGCGGAAGTTGTGGGCAGACGGATCGAGCAGGTTCAAAGTGAGCAGGCGGCTGGTGAGAGGGTCGCCGTTTCGCTCGTGATAACGTTCGGGGGCGGATGATTCCCTCCGGCTGGGAGGCCACAGAATGCCGCTATAGAGTCGCGCCTGCACGGCATCCAAACTGACCGGCTCGCCGCCGGTCAGTCGTTCGAACGCCCCCGCCATCAGGAACACGGAAGGGATCTGGAACTCCCGCAGCAATGCGGCGGCGTGGCCGGTGACGTTGCCCCATTCGGCCACCAGTCCTGCGATTTGCGGAAAAACCTCCACGATTTCGGGCGATGGCTTTCGAATGAAGACCACGGAACCGGAAGGAGCTTTGCGAATGCTCTGAATCTCGTCCGCCAGGAAGGCAGGCCCCGAAGTCTGCCCTGGGTAGATCGTGCGTCCACCCTCGAGCCGCGGGTCGGCTTTCGGCCTCGCCCTCGACTTCACGTGCGCGGCATCGGCGTTCGCCAGGGGCCGGGATTGGACTATCCAGAGCCGTCCGGTCTGATCGAGAACCCACTCGACATCTTGCGGTACACGGAAATGCTCCTCCAGCCGGACGCCCCATTCGGCAAGCGTGTGCAGGCTGCCTTCCTGAAGGCTGGGCTCGTCTTGCGCGCCGGGAGGCACCGGCACGGACACGACGCCTTCGCCCTCCTGGAGAACCAGAGCCTCGTCCTTGTGCACTACCTGGCGCTGAACGACGCTGTGGGGCCGGGAGCGGGAGACCAGAAACAGGTCGGCCGGCATGCGGCCGCTCGCAATCTCCAGACCCAGCCCGCGCGTCGAATTGATCCAGACATTCGGGCACTTCGGATCGCTCGGGTCGCGAGTGTACATGATGCCCGAGGCGCGCGCGGGAATGATCGGGATGAACAGCACGGCCATTGGATTATCGACTTCGAGAAGGCCGTTGGAGAGCCGGTAGAACAGCGCGCGCTCGCTGAAACGGGCTGCGATGACGCTCCGGTAGGCATCGAGCGACTTTTCTCGCGGCACATTCAGCAGGCTGAGAAACTGGCCGGCGTATGATTTGGCCCCTCCCTCGCCCTTGGCGCTCGACCGCACGGCAAGCGCGCCCCCGTGTTTCAGAAGGGCGTCCGTACGGCCGGTGA
Organism: Bryobacterales bacterium; assembly: GCA_963778675.1. Taxonomy (GTDB): domain Bacteria; phylum Acidobacteriota; class Terriglobia; order Bryobacterales; family Bryobacteraceae; genus CAWCDJ01. Next base: position 94,215 of record CAVZVI010000002.1, on the reverse strand, counting down.
TGGCGACCTCCACCGCCCGTGGAAGAGGACATTCCATCGCTTTCCGGGTGAGTTCCTCGGACGCGCGCCTTACGGCATCGAGATCGTTCAGGTCGAGATCCCGCGTGGCGTCGCGAATCTCCTGCCAAAGCGGAATGCCGCAGACCTGGCGGTACGCTTCGGTCGTCAGGATGAAGCCGTCCGGAACGGGCAGGCCGAGTTTGTTTCGGACTTCGCCCAGCATAGCAGCCTTGCTGCCGACATCGCTTTCGGAGTCGGCGTTGACCTCCGAAAGCCAGGCGGAGAGGCGCGGGCGGCGCAGTTCCTCGAGCGAGGCGGCATAGCGTTCGACCTCGAGTTGCTGGCTCTTGAGCGCGGTCTCGAGCGAAACATGGCGCACTCCGGTCAGACGTTCCAGTGCCGTGACGACCGCACCGACCCGGCCGAAGATCGTGGCGATCCGGTCGCCGAGCACATCGCGCCGGGGAGGCACGTATTGCAGGTCGTCCTGCAGCCCGGCCATCAGCTCGAGCGACTCGTTGTTCAGCGTTAGCAGCTCTCGAAAGCTGGCATACTTCGCGCGTACCCTGCCGGCCACCTCGCCGGGCGCCTCCGGTACGGCCGATTTCCGCCGCCACCACCGCATACCCAGACCTGAATATAACCGCATTGCGCGGGGCTCAGTGAGACACCGCGCGCTTCTTGCCGACGATTCGAGTCGTCAAAAAGTCGATTCCGAAGCCGGCCAATGCCCCTGCCAGGACGGCTGTGATGCCATAAACCGAGGCACGATTTTCGGACAGGCCGGCAAGCCAGGCCGGAAACCGGCCACGCACCACGGACAGGGGCACGATGGTCTGGCTGGTCACGGTCCCGCCCTGTACCTGGTAGACGCGCACCTCGTATGCGCCGGGCGGAGCTTTCGCCGGCCAGCGGAAACCCAGTGCAAACGACGCGCAATCCGCCGAGTTCGCCATGATCACGCCGTGATCGACAAATGCATACGTTGCCCGTGCCCGTTTCAACTGCAGATATCCGGAACGAACCGCATCGCCGCCGCCGTTCTCTTCCGGCTGGATACGAATGCGGGCCTTCATTGACTTCTCGTCGAACTGATAGCGCGTGATCGCCTCGCGGCCGAGCATGGCCTCGACAGGTTCCGGGCTGAACCGCAAGAACAGCGAAGGCACACCGGAGATACGCACACGTCCGGCCGTCAGCCATATCGGGCCGAAACGGCCCTTGCGGTTGAAGATTTCCGGCCGGTCGGACCCGACCACGGTGACGATCACTTTGGAGCCAGCCGCGGCCATTCCTTCGACCTTGACCTCGGCGCCGCTATAGAATGTGCCGATTTCGATCTGGCGCGGGGTGATCCGGCATGACAGCGGCTGCGGCGGCGTCCCGCCGGCGCGGAGCAACAGCGGAAGCGCCAGGAGCAGCTTCATTTCCCCGCCTTGTCCAGGTCCGTCTTGCTGACGTTCATGAGACGCAACGCCAGGCGGGGGTTCTTGTAATAGTACCGGATCTCGTCTCCCATCCTCCAGGTGTCGTCCGGCAGGTCGAAATCCGCGGCGGGCACCGAAAAGACCAGCAGTTTGCGATACCTCGGAAAGTACGAGGTGATGGTCTTCCGGCCTCGGTCCACGATGGGGTATGTGGTCTTGCTGACACGGGCGTCGTTCGGTTGGACGCCATCCTGCTCGGAGATCACGACATAGGAAGCCGCCCGTATACTCTGGCCGGCGGCGTCGAAAAACACGATGCGATGGTTGCGCCAATCCAGCAGAAGCGTCTTGCCGGGTTCGGGATCCGGTCCCATTTCGGCGCGATCGTCCGGAATGTGAATCGTGACCGGCGGCAGGATATCGAACCTGGGATGGGCGGGGTCGCGGTAGTTGGAGTCGCCGATAAGGGTAACCAAGCCGGACGCCGGGTTGTAATCGATCACTTGTCCCTGGTTCACACGGCCGAATTTTCCGCAGCCGGTGAATGCGGCCAGCGAGATCGCCACCGCAGTTATTGTGCGAGTCGCCATAAATCACTCGTCCCTCAGCGCACCGTCTGGGCCACCTGCTTCTTCAACGCCAGTTCCTCACGGACACCGCGGAGAAACCTCACGAAGATGTACAGGGAGAGGGCTCCCACCAGGCCCAGAATCAGGGTGGCGGCGGCCGCGTTCAAAAATGCGGCGGCAGGGCGATACGCCGAAGCGATGAGCTTCATCACGATCGATACCGCGCATCCGATCACTGCGATTCCGAAGAAGAGGCGGATCCCATACCCTTTGACGTACTTGGTGGCCACTGCGCCGATCTGCGCGCCGACGCACGCCCCGAGTAGCATGATCACGGCGGCCAGAAGTTCCGTGCGGCCCTTGTAGCTGTATGAGGCGGCCCCGTAGAGTCCGGAGATGGTCACTTCGAACAGGTCGGTTCCGACCGCCACGTGGGTGGGGAGCCCGACCAGATAGATCAGCGCGGGCATCCGAATGAGTCCGCCGCCGATTCCAAACACGCCCGCCATCAAGCCTGTGACAAAGCTGACCGAGACCGGAAGCCAGACCGAGCAGCGAACGCCGGCTTTCGGGAAATGGATGACAGGGGGAATCCTGATCTTCTGGAGCGCCTTGTGCCACTCGATTCCCGACGAAGCTTCCTCGACCGGCTTGCCTAGCGCGCGCGCTTCGCGCTCCTTCGCGTTCTTGCGCGCGATATCGGTGAAGACCAGCCACGCGATCAACGAGAGCAGCACCAGGTAGCCGTATTGCACGTACGCATCGGCGTGTCCGTGGCGCTCGAGCCACATGACCAACTGGGCTCCCGGCTCGAAGCCGGCCACGGTGCCGGCCACCATGATCAGGCCCAGCTTATAGTCCACGTTCCCGAACTTCGCATGCCGCAGGGACGAGACCAGGGACGGGCCGGCCATCTGGGTCACACCCGTTCCGATTGAGAACGCCATTGGAAAACCCAAAATGTTCAGTCCGGGCGTAACCATCCATCCACCGCCCATACCGAAAAAGCCGCTGATCATCCCCACTCCGAGACCGAGAACGACCAGGCCCGGCCAGAAAATATACGTGCCGGCGATTGGCATGAGTGTATAGAGCCAGTCCATATGTGCCTCCTTCTCAGTGCTCCGCAAGGACCCTGGATTTGAGGTTGACACCCATCCGGGAGAGCACAAAACCGGTGACCTTGCCCATCAACAGTCCCAACACGGGGATGATGACGATCGTCAGCAGCGTGAAAGACCAGTGACTGTCGTTGTACACATTCGCCCACCATGCCATCCAGCCCGAGAATATCCGGCTGTCCACCACCAGGACGATCGGTTCGCCTCCGTGGCCGGCGGCTTTCGCCGGTACCGCCAGGAGTGTGAGGGCGGCGGCCCATCTCAAGCACGCATTAGGCATTGAGCGTTAGCCTCCAGACTTGCCGGCCCAGGTCCGGCAGACATCGCCAGTCCAACGCGGCGTGAGCCGCGGGACTTAGCAGGTTCGAGGGCGTGACCAGGACGCCGACGAGCATTTTCACGACCACCAGCAGCGCGAGCGTCGCCAGGATGATGAGAAGTTGGTCGCCGCGCAGAAGCCGGGTCAGGCGCGCGCCGGCCTGCGCTCCCAAGGTGGAGCCGGCGGCGAGCAGAAGCGCAAGCACCAGGTCCACCGTGTGGTTCGTGGCGGACTGCATGTAGGTCACTCCGGCGCACGTAAACAGCGTTTGGAAGAGTGAAGTGCCGACCGCGACGTGGGCCGGCATTCCCAGCAGGTAGACCATCATCGGCACCATCATGAAGGCACCGCCCACTCCCATAATGGAAGCCAGGATCCCTACCAGGATGCAGAGAACAAACGGTACCAGGAGGGAGTGCCGGACATTCGAGCGCTGAAAGTACACCTGCAGCGGCAGACGCTGAAGAAGACCTACCTTGGGAGTCTTCCGGTGGGCCTTGACCTCCATGGGGCCACGGCGCAAATTCCTCAGACTGCCGATGAACATGAACCCGCCCACCACTCCGAGCACCACAATGTACGTGAGGGTGATCAACGAATCCGCGTTGCCGAGAGTACGCAGAACCTTGATCACCTGAACTCCGATTCCGGCGCCGATCAAGCCTCCGGCCAGCAGTGTGATGCCCATCTTGAAATCGACGTTGCCCAGTCGAAAGTGGGCGGAGACACCCGAGGATGACGCCGCTACGATCTGGCAGGAGTCGGATGCGGCCGCAACGGTAGGGGGAATGCCGATCAGCATCAGGATGGGCGTGAGCAGAAACCCTCCCCCCACCCCGAGCAGGCCCGAAAGGAAGCCCACGAGCGCCCCCGCTCCGATCAGGACCCAGAGATTGATGCTGATTCCGGCGATTGGCAAGAAGATCGACATCGCTTCGCTCCGTCCTTCCCGGAACGCAGTCCGATGCCGGATCATCAGACCTTAAAATCCTGTTTCCGAAAAAACTTATAGCACACTTTTTGTGGCGAAACCAGAAAAAGCGGGAATCCGCGGAAAAAGCCGGAATCCGCCCGGGGTTTCCGCGTCAGCCGTGAGAAAGCGAAAGTACTTCAGACATCCCCGCATCTTTCGCCAGTAACCGTTCCACTAGCCTCTCCGAGGCCGTCGCGCGCCGGTAGCCTCTTACGCCGAACCAGATCGTCAGCGCACTGAACAGAATCAGGCCACCGTCGAACCAGGTCCACTTCGACACGCCGAAATACCGGAGAAAGGTAACCCCGAGAGTCAGAAAAGCGAGTCCGGTACGGATGAGCGCCAAGGCGGTGCGGCCGCGGGCCAGTTCAGTGCGCTGGAACGAGAGGCGGGTCCGGGTGACCGCGACGACCGTGCGGCGTCGCGACAGGTCCGTGCGCACGCCGGCCAGCGTGCTTCGCTCGCGGGAAAGCACGGTGCGCCGTTCCGCCAGGTCGTTGCGCGCTTCGGCCAGCTTTACCCGCCGGCTGGCCATTTCCGTTCGCTGGCTCGCAAGACGGGTGCGCTCCTCCGCCTGGGTCGTCCGGTCATGGGCCAACTCGGTGCGGATCGCTGCCAGTTCACTGCTACGCGTGGAAAGCCGCGTCTGTTCGCGGGTGAGGGAGGTACGCTCCAACGCGAGACCGGTTTGGGTTGCGGCATTCTCGGCGGTTTTCGAGGAATAAAGCGCCAGGTCCGAGGTCGTTCTGGTCCTCTCGCGGGCGAGTTTGCTCTGTTCGAGCATGGCGTCCGTCTGCGACTGCTCCAGTTGAGTCAACCGGCTGAGAAGTGCAAGCAGGCCTATCCGGTCCGACCCGTTCCGTGGTTTGACGTGCAGTTCTGACATAGGTTCTTCTCCATTGGTCTGCCGTAGCTTCGCGCTGTCTCAGGACGCATGACTGAACGCCGGCGCGTAACCGGGTTCATACTCCACCTCGCGCACTCCGGGAATGGAGTGAGCGGCCGCAAGCACAGTGCGCAAAGAGTCGGCAGGAAGATACGGCCCGACGAGGCGCACCGAGCCGTCCGTAGCGGTGGCGCCGACCTCCGCCGAGAGTGTTTCGGGGTTGGTGGCGAGAGCAGCCAGCACCTGGGTGGCAAGGTATTCGTTCTCGACGTGCGCCAGTGACTCGGGCGTGGGTTGAAAATCCGTCTGCTCGCGGGCCTTCACCAATAGATCGCAGGCGCCGTGGAGCGAGAGCCGCTCCAGATTGATGCAAATGTCGTATTCGCCGGGGTCCCGGATGTCCACCCCGTACATCATACGGGCCCAGCGCGCGCGCTCCGCGTCCAGGTTACGGAGGTATTCTTTTGCCTCGGGGGTTCCAAGGCCCATAGACCGGCGGGTGCGGGCGAGGCGCACTTCCAGCGGGGCAATCAGCCGTACTCTCACAAAATGAGCGATCTTTGGAACAAGCAGGTGTCCGGAATAGCCGAAATATGCCAAGCCGCCCTTTCGCGCATACTCCAGAAGGGCTCGCCGCATCAGAATCAGGTAGGGCCGGCGGATATCGCTGAACTGTTCGTAGGCGTGGTCGGCGCTGCGAATCTGCTCGGCGATCCGCGTCGCCAGGCCGCCGTAGCTGTTCACCACCGCCAGCAGATCCTCTCTCGTGAGGCAAGGCACACCACCCCGCTGCGACAGGCATCCGGCAATCATCGCGGCTCCGGACATGGTGCCGCGCGATATTAACAGTACGGTGCGGCTGTCTTGGCGGGATAACTCATCGGGGTTTCCGGAGTGAGGCGGTGCGCTTGCCATCGGTCGCGTCCATTCAGGCCCTTGCCCCTGATGCCGGATCATCAGGTGATGAACTATTACTTGTAGCTTCGACAAACTTATAGCATACTTTTCTCGTCCGGACCAGAAGTTTGTCACTTCGCGCTTCTGCACACTGGCCCGGCGTTCGCGGCGGCAATCGGGCCCCGCGGAGGTGACAACTGAAAGCCTAGATGGTGAGCACATGAATGACAAGGTCTTGACGATTACCGACGGCCGTACGGATAAAACCTATGCCTTACCCATAGACATGGGCACCATCCGTGCGATGGATCTCCGTCAGATTAAGGAGAATGCGGAAGACTTCGGGATCATGACCTATGACCCCGCCTTCATGAACACCGCATCCTGCCGCAGCAGCATCACCTACATTGACGGTGAACGAGGTATTCTCCGGTACCGCGGATACCCGATCGAGGAGTTGGCTGAGAAGTGTACGTTTCTCGAAGTCGCGTACCTGATCCTCAACGGGGAACTGCCGAACCCGGCGGAGTTGAAAGAGTGGGTCCGTCTGATTACGTACCATACGATGATCCACGAGACCACTAAGAAATTCCTCGAGGGGTTCCGGTACGACGCCCATCCCATGGGCATGCTGGTCAGCACCATAGCGGCGCTTTCCACTGTCTACCCGGAGGCACGCAACGTTCTCGATGCGGAGAACCGCCGGCTGCAGAGTGTCCGTCTCATCAGCAAGATTCCGACGATCGCCGCGTATACTTACCGCCACAGCCTGGGGTTGCCGTACGTCTATCCCGACAACGACCTGGCCTATACGGCTAACTTCATGAACATGCTGTGGAAGATGACGGAGCCCAAGTATGTGGCCAACCCGGTGCTTGCTCGCGCCCTGGACATCCTGTTCATCCTGCATGCTGACCACGAACAGAATTGCAGTACCAACGCCATGCGCTCGGTGGGCAGTTCGCAGGCCGATCCGTACCTCTCTACCGCGGCTGCAGCCGCGGCTCTTTCCGGCCCGCTCCACGGGGGAGCCAACGAGCAGGTGCTGAAGATGCTCGACCAGATCGGCAGCATCGCGAACATTCCCGCCTACATCGACCAGGTGAAAGCCGGGAAGCTCAAACTGATGGGCTTCGGGCACCGCGTGTACAAGAACTACGATCCGCGCGCCAGGATCATCAAGTGGGCGGCCGAACAGGTGTTCCAGGTCACCGGCCGGAACACCCGCCTGGACATCGCGTTGGAACTGGAAAAGATCGCGCTCGAAGACGAATACTTCGTGAAGCGCAAGCTCTACCCGAATGTCGATTTCTATTCGGGAATCATCTACCAGGCGATGGGCTTCGAGCCGAGCATGTTCACCGTGCTGTTCGCGATTCCACGCACGGTCGGCTGGCTCGCCCAATGGGACGAGCTGATGAGGGATCCCGAGCAGAAAATCGCCCGTCCGCGGCAGGTGTTCACTGGCCAGGACCTGCGTCACCTCCCTGCCGACAAGCAGACGATCGGCGTAACGACCACGGTCTGACGCCCGCGCGGCTCGACCCGTCGCCCGCGGATGGGTCGAGCCGCCCTACGCCCGCACGGGCGAGGCCAGTTCATCCAGGTTCAGGCTCACCACCCCGGGGACTTCCGAGGCGATTCGGCGCACTTCCGTTACCTCCCGTGTGTTCGAGACCCCACCGCGGATCGATAACACGCCGCCCTTCGCCAGGACCTCCACCTCGAGGTGCGACGTCGCGGCATCGAGGGCCAGCGCAGCTCGAACCTGGCTGGCCAGAGTCAGATCGTTCATCGCGGCCTGGCAGCAGGGTGTGAACTCGAAGCACCTCTGTCGGGCCAGCGTCGCGATCGCCTCGCACGCCTCCGCGATCGACATGAATTCCAGGTTCACGACGATGTCGTAGTTGGCCGGGTCACCCCAGTCCACTCCGTAGAGGTACTGCGTCCACCGGCGCCGGTCCTGGTCCATCTTTCCGATGTGATCGAGAGCCTCGGCGCGGCTCAGTTTGAGACGCTCCTGGGCCATTCTCAAACGAAACTCGATCGGCGCGATAATGCGGACCCTCAGAATATGCGGCCCGCCTCTGAGCAGGAGGTGGCCGGCATTGCCGTGGTACACGGCCTTTCCCGTGCGGACTTCTTCGCAGAGCGCGGCCTGGATGAGAACGAGGTAGAGGTACTTTTTGTGCTGGAATCGCTCCAGGAAGGTCGGCGGCTTCTGCAGCGCGTCGCGCAACTCCTCCTGTGAAACACCGTGCGCGGCGGCGCGTTCCACGATGACCTCGCGGTCGACGCAGCGATATCCGAGCGCCTTGGAGAGACATTCGGCCAGCATCTTGCCGCCGCTGAAAGAACCCCTGGAAATCGTGATCACCGACATGAGATACCATCCCGCGACCCGCACTTACTGGACAATATCCGACTTACGGGTCACAATATCATCGTATTCGCTCTACCGGCGAACGCAAGAAAAAACTTGCGAGGACCTGATGCCGACCGGAAAAGTCTATATCGTGGGCGCCGGCCCCGGTCATCCCGAACTGCTGACGGTTAAAGCAGCAAAGTTGCTGGAAACGGCTGATGTCGTCATCTACGACCGGCTCATCCAGGAGGAAGTCCTGGCTCTCGCCAAACCTTCTGCGGAGCGGATCTACATGGGCAAACCCGTAGGGATGCACGATACGCGGCAGGAAGAGATCCACGACCTGCTGGTCCGTAAAGCGCGGGAGGGCAAGGCGGTAGTCCGGCTCAAAGGAGGCGACCCGTTCCTGTTCGGCCGCGGCGGGGAGGAGGCCGAGTACCTGGCGGAACATGACGTTCCGTTCGAGGTGATTCCAGGGGTCTCGTCGGCCCTGGCGGCTCCGTTGAGCGCGGGAATCGCGGTAACGCACCGGGAGGCTGCCTCAACTGTTGCCATCGTCACGGGCCATGAAGCCAGCCGCGAGCAGAGCCGCCTCAACTGGGATGCGCTGGCGGGCATGGACTCGCTGGTATTCCTCATGGCGGTGCACGGCGTGGGACGAATCGCCTGTGAACTGGTAGCGCACGGCCGTCCGCCCGACACTCCGGCGGCGATGATTCAAATGGCTTTCTGGCATGGCGAACGGGTCGTGACCGGCACTCTGGCCACCATCGCATACGAGGTAGAGCGGGCCGGAATCAGTCCTCCGGCCACCCTGGTGGTGGGCCAGGCTGTGCGGTTGCGCGAGAAACTGAAGCACTCCGAGCGGGACCTTGCCCGAAGGGCGGACGCCAGCCCCTGCTTTGCTCCGGCGCCTTCGCCTGACCAGTTGTTTCGCGTGGCAACGGCCGGGATGGGAAGCCAGGTGCTGCGGTTCGCGTTGGCGGTCTCGCTCTTCGACCATCTGGAGCAGTGGCGAACACCGCCTGAGCTCGCGCGCCGGCTCGGTCTAAACACACAGGGACTGGCTGAGGTCTTGGAGTGCCTGGTATCGATGGGGCTGCTTGAATCCGGGCCTCATGGATATCGCAACCTGGAACTGGCCTCGCGCTACCTCGTGGAAGAGTCGCCGCAAAGCCTGCGCCCCGCGATGCTCTATCACGCGGCACACCTGGCTTCGCTCACCGAGGTGGGCCGTTATGTATTGAACGGACGAGAGAACGGCGCCGCGCCGGACATCCGTGATCTCCACGCATCCTCCTGCGAGTGCCTGGCCCGCTACTCCGCTCCCCTGGTCCTCGACAAGGTGAATCTTGCTGCGCACAGCCCGGTGCTCCTGGTCGGTTGGGGAGGGGAGGCCTACCGCGAAACGGCGCTCGGCCGATGGCCCGGCATTCCTTTCGAGGTTTGCAACCCGTTCGCGGACCACCCGAACGGCGGGCCGGCCGCCGCGATTGCCTCCGGCGGCGGTCCCTACGGCGCGGTGATCTTCTCCGGATTACTCGCCTGCTGCGAGCGAGATCAGTTCCAGCCCGCTCTGGCCAGTGCCGCCGGCGTTCTGCAGCCCGGCGGCATCCTGGTCCTTCACGATTCCTTCCTCTGCTCGGAAACTTCCTCGCCTCCCGAGGTTGTGCTCTCCGCATTGGGGCGTCACGTGATCCAAGGGGGCTGCCGCAACTGGTCCGTCGCCCGCCTGGGCGAGGCGCTCGGCGCCCTCGGATTACGGGTGCTGGCGGCCAACCCGATTCCGGGCGGGACGCAACTGGTAACCGCCACTTGCCTGTAGATTTTCCCATCCGGCCTGCCATTTCCGGCAGCCAAAAGCAGGAAATTCCGCGTTTGCATGCCGGTCGTGTATGGGATTTCTGGGAATCATTCGGTAGTACGGACGCACCGGCCGAGGATTCTGTCGATAAGTACCACTGCGACCCTGTCTCCGGCCGCGCCACGAGCGCCGGAGACGACTCGACGAAGCCATAAAACCCCCATTGATCCCCTGATTCATAATTTCAGACCTGAAATTCTCAAAACGATCTTGCGCGAACTATTGACCAGGTTTACTTTTGACTTGGTCTAACATCCGCAATCAGGTGGAGTGGCAATGCAGCCGGTCGAAATGAACTCTGCGACGGCATTCATCACAGCGGACCTGAGCAACCAGTTTTTGAGCAGTGCGCGCGTGTTTGCGTGGTCCGTGCGGGAAGTGATCGAACGTACGGTTCTTCGCGAAGTATCGGGCGACAGCCTGACCTTCTCACAGCTCAAGTTGCTTTACCTGGTGGCCCACACGGATGTGCTGACCATCGGCGATGCCGCGGCTTTTCTCGGGGTAACCTGCGGGGCCGCGGGCAAGGCCGTGGATAAACTGGTCCGGCGCCGCCTGTTGCGCCGGATATCGCCTCAGGAAGACCGGCGTTCGTTCCGGCTCTCTCTGACGGAAACCAGCCGCAAGTTGATGGAAGCGTACCAGGCGGCGCGAGACCACAGAACCAAGATGGCACTTGGCCAGTTTCCGCCGGAGGAGTTGCAGCGTACCTCGGATCTTCTAGACCGCCTGGCAGGCGCAATCGTCAGTACCAGTCCGAATCCGGACGCTACCTGCATGCAATGCGAGATCTATTTTCGCGAACACTGCCGGTTCGGCGAGTACGGGCACCGCAATTGTTTTTACCAACATCACAAGCGGGAACTAAAGGCCGCCAACGACCTTGGCCCCGCGGAAGGAAAGGTGAACTGATGCCGAGTTACGTCAATCCGGACAAGTGCGACGGGTGCAAGGCGCTGGACAAGACTGCATGCCAGTACATTTGCCCCAACGACCTGATGGTTCTGGATAGAGACAAGATGAAAGCCTACAACCGGGACGTCTCGATGTGCTGGGAGTGTTACAACTGCGTCAAGATCTGTCCCACCCAGGCCGTCGAAGTCCGCAGTTATGCTGACTTCGCGCCGCTAGGCGCTTCGGCGACGCCGATGCGCTCCACGGACTCGATCCTGTGGACCGTGAAGTTCCGCAACGGAAACATCAAGCGGTTCAAGTTCCCCATCCGCACGACCGCGGAAGGGAAGGCAGTTCCGGATGGCGGCTTTACAACCAAAGGTGACCTGAACTCGCCCGCGCTATTTACCGAGCCCGCCTCCCTCGGACTGGCGGACGTATTCCACCTGGCGAACTGAGAGGAGAACGATGGCAATGGCTGATTTCGAAACCGTAGTCGTAGAAACCGATCTGCTCATTCTGGGCGGCGGAATGGCCGCCTGCGGAGCGGCTGTGGAAGCGGCCTACTGGGCCATGCAGAACGGCCTGAAGGTCACGCTGGTCGATAAGGCCGCGATGGATCGCTCCGGAGCCGTGGCCATGGGGCTTTCCGCCATCAACCAGTACGTCGGGTTGAAGGACGGCGCCAACACCGTGAAAGACTATGTCGATTACGTGCGGAACGACCTGATGGGCATTACGCGCGAAGACCTGGTCGCCAACATCGCACGCCATGTCGACTCCACCGTGCACCTGTTCGAGAAGTGGGGGCTGCCGATCTGGAAGGACGAAAACGGCAACTACGTGCACGAGGGCCGCTGGCAGCTCATGATCAACGGCGAATCGTACAAGGTCGTAGTAGCGGAGGCGGCCAAGAACGCCCTGCTGCAGAGCGGCGTGGGCCAGATCTTTGAGCGCGTCTTCATCGTCGGTCCGCTGGTAGATGGCGACCGCTGCGCCGGGGCCGTGGGATTCTCGGTCCGCGAGAACAAGTTCTACATCTTCAAATCCAAAGCCACGTTGGTGGCGATGGGCGGCGCAGTTCATGTGTTCAAGCCCAGGAGCTCCGGCGAAGGCATGGGGCGCGCCTGGTATCCGCCATGGAACTCCGGGTCGTCCGCCTACTTCACCATCAAGGCCGGCGCCGAGATGACCTGCCAGGAGGTTCGCTTCATCCCGGTGCGGTTCAAGGACGCCTATGGGCCGGTCGGCGCCTGGTTCCTGCTGTTCAAATCGCGGGCGACCAACTCCGAGGGCGGCAATTACATGATCGATCGCAAGCCCGAACTGGAGAAGTGGGGCCCCTACGGCCGGGTGAAGCCGGTTCCCGCGAATCTGCGCAACTACCTGGGCATGCTGGACGTGATGGAAGGCAAAGGCCCCATCTACATGCGCACCGAAGAGGCTATCCAGCAGATCGCCGAAACTTACAAGGGCGACGAGAAGGCCTACAAAAAGAAAATGAAAGAGCTCGAGTCGGAGGCTTGGGAAGACTTCCTCGACATGACGATCTCACAGGCTCTGCTTTGGGCGTCCACCAATGTGCAGCCCGAAGAGCGGAGTTCGGAAATCGCCGCCGCCGAGCCGTACTTTATCGGATCTCACTCCGGTGCGTCCGGCGCATGGGTAAGCGGGCCCGAGGACCTGCAGACGGACGAGACCCGGAGCGAGTACTTCTGGGGCTACGCCCACATGTCCACGGTGAAGGGCCTGTTCTGCGCGGGTGACGCCTCGGGCGCCTCCAGCCACAAGTTCTCTTCGGGGTCGCATGCCGAGGGACGCATTGCCGCCAAAGCCGCGATCAAGTTCGTCGTGGAAAACAACACCATGCCGAAGCTGGAGCCGGCCGCGCTCGAAGCTCTCAAGGCCGAGATTCTGAAGCCGCTCGATACTTTCGAGCAATATAAGAACGCCACCACCGACCCCGAAATTAACCCGAACTACATCAAGCCGCGCATGTTCATGTTCCGCCTGCAGAAGATCATGGACGAATATGCCGGCGGGATCACGGCGCAGTTCACGACCAACGAAGCCCTCCTGAAGAAGGCGCTCGAACTACTGGCCTTCCTGAAGGAGGACTCCACGAAACTGGCGGCCGCCAATCATCACGAGCTGATGCGGTGCTGGGAGAACGTGCATCGCATGTGGCAGGCCGAAGCGCACGTCCGGACCATTTTGTTCCGCGAGGAAACACGGTGGCCCGGCTACTACTACCGTGCCGACAAGCCGAAGATCGACGAGGAAAAGTGGCACGTTTTTGCGAACTGCCGGTTCGATCCCAAGTCCGAAACCTGGGAGACCAAGGCCCGGCCGGTTCTGCACGTGTTCGCATCGCAGCCCAAAGAGCCCGCGCTCGCGAGCGTCTAAGGCTGCCGAGCAGGGCGGGAGGCCCGGATCCTCCCGCCCATGGAACTCTGCCATGACCGGTGAACTCCATCCCCGCTGCCCCCATTGCGGCCACCGCATGCCGCAGTGGACGAATCCCCAGGGTTCGAGCTGGGGCGGCGAATTTCAGTACGTCTGTTTCAACGACGAGTGTCCCTATTTCGTGCGCGGCTGGGCATGGATGGAGCGCCAGTACGGCCTGGCGGCCTCATATCGCTACCGTCTGGACCCGCAGACCGGGCAGCGAGGGCCCCTGCCCGTCTGGAGCGACCGCGACTTTCGATGCAATATCGTCCCCGAAGAACGGGAGGATCTTTTCCATGCCGTGTGACACCGTCCTTACACCCGAGTCGATTCTGAAGGATTCCAACCGCATGACGGGGGACGATTGCTTCACGTTCCGGTGCGGCGCGGAGCTCGACTGTTTCACGCAGGTGCTGCCGCGACGTCGCCATCGTACTGACGCCTTACGACCTGTTGCGGTTGAAGCGCGCCCTGCGCATGGATTCCTCCGAGCTGCTCGAAAAGCATACTCTCCGCATGGAAGGCCCTGAGCAGAAGTTCCCCATCGTGCTGCTGCGGATGCGGGACGACGATTCCAGGCAGTGCCCCTTCCTTTGCAAGGAAGGCTGCGAAGTCTATCCCGACCGTCCCTGGGCCTGCCGCATGTATCCGCTGGGCGCCGCGGAGCCCAAGGCCCCCGCGGGCAGCGACCAGCCGTTCCATTTCGTGGTTCGCGAGGAACTCTGCCACGGACACGGTATGGGCGCCCCCGTTTCGGTGCGCGATTGGATGGCGGGCCAGCAGATTGAAGAATTCGAAATGATGTCGGCCGGGTTCAAGGAACTCACCTTGCACGAATTCTGGGACGGCAAGACGAGCCTCACGCCACAACAGTCGGACATGTTCTATATGGCGTGTTACGACGTGGACCGGTTCCGCCGCTTTGTTTTTGAGACCCGCTTTCTGCAACTGTTCGACGTCGACGAAGCGCGCGTCGAGGCGCTCCGCACCGACGACGAAGAACTGGTCGATTTCGGCATGCAGTGGCTTCGTTTCGCGATTTTCGGCGAGCGCTCGATGAAGATCCGGCGCGACACCGTTGCCAGAGAGGGTGGTCAATGAATTCCGGCTCCGGCAAACCCGTGATGGTGATTGGCGGTGGAATCGCCGGGTTGACCGCGGCCGTGGAGTTGGCGGACGCAGGGGCTCACGTGATCCTGGTCGAGAAATCTGCCGGCCTCGGCGGCCGCGTCGCCCGGATGCACCAGTATTTTCCGAAGCTCTGTCCGCCGGCCTGCGGGCTCGAGATGCACTTCCGCCGCCTTCGGGGCAACCCTGCGATCACGGTGCTGACCCTGGCTGAGATCACCAGCGTGAGCGGCTTGCCGGGCGATTACGACGTTACCGTCAGAGTGCGCCCGCGCTGTGTAACCGACTCCTGCACCCTTTGCGGGGAATGTACCAAGGTCTGTCCGGCAGAGCGGGCGGACGAGTACAACTACGGGATGACGAAAACCAGGGCCGTTTATCTGCCGCACGGCATGACATATCCGGCGTTGTACGCAATCGACCGGACTGCCTGCCCGGTCGCCTGCAACGCTTGCGCGGACGAGTGTCCCTATGGTGCGATCACGCTTCACGAGCAACCCGAAGTCCGGCAGTATAGTGTGTCGGCTATCCTCGCCGCGACCGGCTGGAAGCCCTACGACGCTTCGCGCCTGGATCACCTCGGCTTTGGCCGCTGCCGCAACGTGGTCACCAACGTGATGCTGGAGCGAATGGCTGCGGCGGACGGTCCGACCGGCGGCCATATCCTGCGGCCATCCGACGGTAAAGAGCCGCGAACCGTAGCGTTCGTGCAATGCGCCGGTTCGCGCGACGAGAACCACCTTCCCTATTGTTCGGCGGTCTGCTGCTCGGCGTCGGTCAAACACGCAGCATACCTGCGGACACTCTATCCCGAAACGGCGGTGACAATTTTCTATATCGATATCCGCACTCCCGGCCGGCTCGAGGAGTTCTACGCGCGAACGAGCAAGGACGCGAATATCCGGCTGATCAAAGGCAAAGTCGCGCAAGTGGAGGAGAGCCCAACGGGTGACCTGCTGGTTACCGCCGAGGACGCCCTCGCCAACCGGAAGAGCACTATGCATTTCGAGCTCGTGGTGCTCGCCACCGGAATGGTGCCGCAGACCGAGGGCCTCCCCGCGGGGTTCCGCCGGGATGAGTTCGGATTTCTCAATACGCCGGACGGAGGCGGCGGCCTCTTTGCCGCGGGATGCGCGCGGCGTCCGGCCGAGGTTTCCTCCTCCGTTCAGGACGCTACGGGCGCCGCCTTGCAAGCCCTGCAATGCGCCAATCGGAGCATCGATCATGGCCGGTAAACTGGGCGTCTACATTTGCACGGGTTGCTCCATCGGCGAGGCGGTCGATGCGGCGAAGATCGCCAAGGTGGCGGTTGGCGAGTGCAAAGCGGCCGTCTGCCGGACGCATGCGGCGCTGTGCGGCGTGGAAGGCTGCACCCAGATTCGCCAGGACCTGGCCGGTGACGCGGTGGATACCGTCGTCATAGCCGCCTGCTCGCCGCGATTCAAAGCGGAATCATTCAGCTTCAACCACGGGGCGGTCGTCGAGCGCGTCAACCTTCGGGAACACGTAGCGTGGTGCCACGCGCCGCGCGACGAAGATACTCAGATGCTCGCGGAGGACTACCTTCGTATGGGCATCGCGCGGGCGCTCAAGACCGAGCCCCTGGACCCGCTGCAAGACGAGATTTCGCAGGCCCTGCTGGTGATCGGCGGAGGCGTCACCGGAATCACCGCGGCACTGGAAGCCGCCGCGGCCGGCTACCCGGTCTTCCTCGTCGAGAAGCAGGAGAGGCTCGGGGGCGCGGCCGCCGCCTGCAAGCGCCTGGCGCCCGCCGAGCCGCCCTACACCACTCCGGACGGCGATGGCCTGGCCGCGAGGATGGAGGCTGTCCTCTACCATCCCCGCATTCAGGTGTTCCGCTCGGCGAAGGTCATCAGGATCGACGGCCAACCCGGCATGTTCGACGTCACTCTTTCGACCGAGGCGGGAGAGCACAAGATCCGCGCCGGGGCAATCGTGGTGGCGACCGGGTGGAAGCCGTACGACGCTTCCCTCCTCGTCCACCTGGGATACGGCGCCAGTCCGGACGTGATCACCAATCTCGAATTCGAGCGCATGGCCGCCGCCGGAAAGATCGTCCGCCCTTCGAACGGCAATCGCGCGGCAAGCATACTGTTTGTCCAGTGCGCGGGATCGCGCGACCCGAATCACCTGCCTTACTGCTCCTCGGTCTGCTGCATGGAGACCCTGAAGCAGATCACGTACATCCGCGAGCAGGACCCGGAGGCGCAAGTTTACGTGGTCTACAAGGACGTGCGGACCCCCGGCCAGTACGAGCGCTTCTATCGCACCGTGCAGGATCAGCCGCTGAACTTCTTCACCAAGGGCGAGGTCGCGGCAGTGACGCCCGCCGGCGGAAAACTCTCCGTCACGGTGAACCAGACCCTGCTCGGGGAATCCATCGCGCTGGACGTGGACCTGGTGGTGCTGGCCACAGGAATGGTCCCCAACGGCAGCGAGCAGATTCTGAACCTCGCCTACCGTCAGGGGCCCGAACTGCCGGTGCTGTCCGGCGGCTTCCCGGATTCCCATTTCGTTTGCTTCCCCTACGAGACGCGCCGCACCGGAATCTACGCGGCTGGCGCCGCGCGATCCCCCATGGACGCCGCACAGGCGCGCCGGGATGCGATGGGCGCCGCGTTGAAGGCGATCCAGTGCCTCTCACTGGCGGCCCAAGGCCGCGCCGTGCACCCTCGCGGCGGCGACCTCTCGTATCCCTCGTTCTTCCTCCAACGCTGTACCCAGTGCAAGCGCTGCACCGAGGAGTGCCCCTTCGGCGCGCTCGACGAAGACGCCAAGGGGACGCCGAAACCCAACCCTTATCGCTGCCGCCGCTGTGGCGTGTGCCTGGGAGCCTGCCCGGAGCGCATCGTTTCCTTCAAGAACTACTCCGTGGACATGATCGCCTCCATGATCAAAGCCATCGAAGTTCCGGAAGAGGAAGAAGACAAGCCGCGCGTCTTGGCAATGGTTTGCGAAAACGATGCGTATCCGGCGATGGACCTCGCGGGGCTGAAGCGGCAGCAGTATGACCCCAGCGTGCGCGTTGTGCCGCTGCGCTGCCTCGGGTCGTTGAATATCGTGTGGATCGCCGACGCGCTGTCGCGGGGCATGGACGGCGTCATACTGGTCGGCTGCAAGTACGGCGACGATTACCAGTGTCATTTCACCAAGGGAAGCGAACTGGCTCAGCGCCGTCTGGAGAACGTCAAGGAGACGCTCCAGCGGCTGCAGCTCGAGTCCGAACGCCTGCAGTTGACCCAGCTCGCCATCAATGAATGGGACAAGCTGCCCCAGGTGTTCGACGCTTTCGTGGAGCGGATCCGGAAACTGGGCCCGAATCCGTACAAGGGGTTCTGAGCGATGGCAGACGCGCTTTCCATCCAACCCGATGCGGCCTTCCTGAGAAGGCTGCTGGCCTCCGGTGGCGGCGATCTCAAGAAATGCTACCAGTGCGCCACCTGCTCGGTAGCTTGCGACCTTTCGCCGGAGGAATCTCCGTTCCCTCGCAAGCAGATGATCGAGGCGCAGTGGGGCCTGAAAGAAAGGCTTGTTTCCGATCCCGCGATCTGGCTGTGCCACAACTGTGGCAAGTGCACGGAGCGTTGTCCCCGCGGCGCCCGCCCGGGCGACGTGCTCGGCGCGATCCGGCGCGAAGCCGTCCGGCACTTCGCGTTTCCAAGCTCGATGGGCGCTATAGTGGCCGATCCGAAATGGTTGGTCCTGCTGTTCCTGGTGCCGGCCCTGATCTTTGCCGGCGTCGTGTTGTGGGCGCCAAAGCCTGTCCCCGCCGCGCCGTTCGAGTTCGGGAGCTTGTTCCCGGCGAGCGTGCTGGAGCCTCTGTTCTTCGCCATTTCCGGATTCGCGTTGCTGGCATTCCTTGTGGGGATCGCGCGATTCGCGCGCGGCATTGGGGAGACGCCTTCGGCAGGGTGGGGGAGCACGTTCGCGGACATCGCCGCACACCAGCGCTTTAAGCAGTGTGACGATTCCGGAATGCGTCTGGGCCACCTGATGACCTTGTGGGGATTT
Source organism: Bryobacterales bacterium (assembly GCA_963778675.1). Lineage (GTDB taxonomy): Bacteria > Acidobacteriota > Terriglobia > Bryobacterales > Bryobacteraceae > CAWCDJ01. Next base: position 75,292 of record CAVZVI010000002.1, on the reverse strand, counting down.
GTGGGCCTGGCCCTCGTCGGCACGGTGACGGGCATCGGTACGATGGCGGGAATCCTGCACACGCCGCTTGCCCTCGCAAGCCCTCTGAAGATCTTCGCGAACCTGGCCGCGGCCATGGCCCTGGTGGGGGTTTCCCTGCTGCTCGCCCGCCGCACGGCGAAGCCCGGGAGCACTTATTTCGACTGGTTCTTTCTGGCGACGCTGAGCGGCGTCGTCTTCACGGGAATTGCCTCGGAGCTCCTCAGGCTCGCGGAGATCAGGGCGATGTACGCCGTCTATTTCGTCCACCTGGTTCTGATCTTCGGCCTGCTGCTCTATGCGCCTTACTCGAAGTTCGCGCACCTTGGGTACCGGGCGGTAGCGATGGCAAGATCCAGGAAATTCAACGAACGTTCATAGGAGATCATATGGCTGAAAACGGAAAGCCGAAAACGAAGCTGCTGGACGAGCTCGAAAAGGGACCCTGGCCGAGCTTCGTAACCGAGATCAAGAAGACCAGCGATGTCAGCCCGATGTGCGACGACTTGCTGGGTCAGCTCGAACTCTCCTACGAGGAGAAAAAGGGCCACTGGAAGCACGGCGGCATCGTCGGCGTGCTCGGTTACGGGGGTGGCGTGATCGGGCGCTATAGCGACGTGCCGGAGGAGTTTCCGAAGGTCGCCCACTTTCACACCCTGCGAGTGAACCAGCCCTCCGCCTGGTTCTACACGAGCGATGCGCTACGGACCCTGTGCGGAATCTGGGAGCGCCACGGCTCGGGACTCACGAACATGCACGGCTCGACCGGCGACATCATCTTCCTGGGCACCAAGACCGACGAACTGGAGCCCACCTTCGCCGAACTGACGGCTGAGGGCTTCGATCTCGGCGGCTCCGGATCGTGCATGCGGACGCCTTCCTGCTGTGTGGGCCCGGCGCGCTGCGAGTGGGCCTGCTACGACACCATGAAGCTCTGCTACGACTTCACCCAGGCGTACCAGGACGAGCTCCATCGCCCGCCGTTTCCTTACAAGTTCAAGATCAAGTGTGCCGGATGCGCCAACGACTGCGTGGCCGCCGCGGCGCGCTCGGATCTTTCCATCATCGGAATCTGGAAGGATGACATCCAACAGGATGACGCCGCGGTGGCCGAGTACGCGGCGGGCGGCATGGACATCCAGAAGGATGTCTGCGACAACTGCCCGAGCGGCTGCATGACTTGGGACGGCAAGAAACTCGCCATCGAAAACCGCGAGTGCGTCCGCTGCATGCACTGCATCAACGCGATGCCGAAGGCGCTACGGCCGGGCAAGGAGCGGGGCGCCGCCATCCTGATAGGCGCCAAGGCCCCCATTGTGCAGGGCGCGCTGCTCTCTTCGGTGCTGATTCCCTTCGTCCCGGCCGAGGAACTCTTCGAAACCATGAAGGAGCTGATCTCGCGCCTGTGGGAGTTCTGGGACGAATACGGCAAGAACCGCGAGCGAATCGGCGAACTGATTCAGCGTGTCGGGATGGCGAATTTCCTTGACGCGATCGGCCTCGATCCGGCGCCTGAGATGGTCACCGCACCGCGGGACAACCCCTACATCTTTTTCCAGAACAAGGACAAGAAGTGAACGAGGAGGCGAGAAAATGACAGCACAGACCAAACGAATCACCGACATCGGGCCGCCCCACTACGAGAAATACCTGCCCCCGGTAGTCAAGAGGAACTACGGACAGTGGAAGTACCACGAAACCCTCGCACCCGGCGTGCTTTGCCATGTGGCCGAGTCGGGCGAGAAGCTCTATACGGTCCGGGCGGGATCGCCGCGCCTGCTGAGTGTCCACACGATCCGTCTCTTCGCCGACCTGGCCGACAAGCACTCGGGCGGCTACCTTCGCTTCACCAGCCGCAACAATGTGGAGTTCCTGCTGGACGACGCCGCCCACATCGAGCCGCTGATTGAGGACCTGAAGGCAGCGGGTTACCCGGTGGGAGGGACCAACGCCAGTATCAGCAACATCGTTCATACGCAAGGCTGGGTGCACTGCCATTCTTCGGCCACGGACGCCTCCGGCCTGGTGAAATGCATGATGGACGCCCTCTTCCCGTACTTCGTGGAAGAGAAATTGCCGGCCAAGCTAAGGATTGCAGTTGCCTGCTGCCTGAACATGTGCGGCGCCGTGCATTGTTCCGATATTGCGGTGCTCGGCATACACCGCAAGCCGCCCAAGGTCCGCCACGATGTGCTGCCGAAAATCTGCGAGGTCCCGACCCTCATCGCTTCGTGCCCGACGGGCGCCATCCGGCCGGCCATGGTCAACGGCAAACAGTCCGTGGAAGTTCTCGAAGAGCAGTGCATGTTCTGCGGCAACTGCTACACGGTCTGTCCGGCGATGCCGATGAACGATCCGGAGAACGACGGCATTTCCATCTGGGTGGGCGGCAAGGTCAGCAACGCTCGCAGCAAGCCCAAATTCACGAAGCTGGCGATTCCTTTTCTCCCGAACAATCCGCCGCGCTGGCCCGAAGTCGTGGACGCCGTCACGAACATAGTCGAGGTCTACGCGGCCCACGCCCGTAAGTACGAGCGCGTGGGCGAGTGGATCGAGCGCATAGGCTGGCCGAAGTTCTTCCAGTTGACCGGGATCGAGTTCACCCGCTACCACCTGGATGACTTCAAGAACGCGGGCACGACGTACGCGCGCTCCGCCCACCTCCGTTTCTAGGACCTGAGCCATGCCGCTGTTTAAAGATGTCAAAAAGCCGGTGATCAAGGCCGCCGCGCCGGCCGGAGCGGAGATCAGCCCGCAGCGGCCGGCTTACGTCCCCAAGGCGCCGCCCTGCGCCGGTGGCTGTCCCGGCGGGACGGACATTCGCGGCTGGTTGACCACCATCGCGCAGGCCGAAGCCTACGGGCGCACGCACGAAGAGGCGTACCGCATCGCGTGGGAGACAATCACTGACCGGAACCCCTTTCCCGCGGTGTGCGGACGCGTGTGCCCGCACCTCTGCGAGGACGCGTGCAACCGGCGCTTGAAGGATGGCGCCGTCGCCATCAACGCGTTGGAGCAGTTCGTCGGCGACTTCGGAATCGCCCACGGCCTGAAGCTCTCCCGGCTCACCGCCGAAAAGCGCGCCGAGAGCGTGGCCGTCATCGGCGCCGGGCCGGCGGGGCTTTCCTGCGCCTACCAGCTTGCCCGCCGCGGATATCCCGTCACCATCTTCGAGGCCTTCCGCCGGCCGGGGGGCATGCTGCGTTATGGCATTCCCAAGTACCGCCTGCCGCGCGAGGTGCTGGATGCCGAAATCGGCCGCATCCTGGATCTCGGTATCGAGCTGAAGTGCGGCACGGTCGTCGGGAGCGACGTTTCGCTGGAGGACCTGCGGAGCCGGCACAAGGCAATCTTCGTGGGGGTCGGCGCCCATAGCGGCATCAAGCTGCGGATTCCCGGCGAGGACGCGCCGAATGTCCTGACCGGCACGGAGTTCCTGAACCACGTCAACAGCGGCGAGGAAGTCCGCCTCGGAGGGAAGGTGCTGGTTATCGGCGGCGGCGACACGGCCATTGATTCGGCCCGCGTCAGCAAGCGGCTCGGAGCCGATGTGACTATCGTCTATCGCCGCTCACGCTCCGAGATGCCGGCCATCAAACCCGAGATCGACGGCGCGCTCGAAGAGGGCATCGCCATTCAGTTCCTCACCGCGCCAGTCGAAGTCCTCCGCAGGAACGGCGAAGCAGTCGGACTGCGCTGCGTCCGCATGGATCTCGGTGCGCCGGATGCGTCCGGCCGTCCGCGGCCGGTTCCGCGCCCCGGTTCCGAATTCGACCTTGAAGCGACCACCATCATCGCTGCCATCAGCCAGCAGCCGAAACTCACCGGCCTCGATCTCGCCCGCAACGGAGGGAACTGGATTCCGACGAACGACGCGGCCGTGCCCGGCATGGACGGCGTGTTCGCCGGCGGTGACGGTGTGGAGTTGGGGCTGGTCACCATTGCGATCGCCCAAGGGCGCTTTGCGGCCGAAGCGATCGATGCCTGGATTCAGAACAAGACCTTGGAGCGGCCTGTACCCGGTCCGTGCATCACGCCGGAACACGTGAAGCTCGATTGGTACAAGCCCGCCGAACGCCACGAACGCAAGCACGTCCCCGTGGAACAGCGTTCTGCCGATACCGAGGTTCAAACCGGACTCGACGAGGCCGACGCCCTCGACGAGGCCAGACGATGCATGTCCTGCGGCATGTGCATGGATTGCGAAACCTGTTGGATGTACTGCACCAACAACTGTTTCGTCAAGCTGCCTAAGGGCGAGCATTACAGGGTGAAGCTGGAGCTGTGCAACGGCTGCAGGAAATGCGCCGAAGCCTGCCCTTGCGGATATTTGGAGATGAACTAATTCACCAGGAGGTGTTACGTGCCGTTGTTTGAAGTCCAAGACAGGACGTACGAGGTCGATGAAGACGGTTTTCTGCAGGAGCCCGCAATCTGGAACGAGGCTGTGGCTTCCGATTTTGCGACTTCCGAGGGCGTCACGGAGCTGACGGACGCTCACTGGAAAGTGATCAATTATCTGAGGAACTACTACCTCCAGTTCGGGATCGCCCCCATGGTTCGCAAGCTATGCAAGGAGACCGGCTTTAAGCTGAACGAAATCTACCAGTTGTTTCCGTCGGGCCCCGCCAAGGGCGCTTGCAAGTTGGCGGGTCTTCCGAAACCAACGGGCTGCGTGTAGACGGGAGGTGGAAGGTGGAAGGCAAGGAACTGATCGCCGAAGTGTGGTTCCGGCGGGTTCTTCGCACGTATCCGCCGCAAGGCGCCGAGTTCCTTGCAGCGGAGCCCGATCCGTTCCGCAACCCGGCAGGCCACACAATCCGGCAGGCGCTCCGTACGCTGCTCGACGAACTGTTCCTCGGCATGGACAGGGGCCGCGTCACCAGCGCGCTCGATTCCCTGATGCAGATCCGCGCGGTACAGAGTGCGGCCCCCAGCCACGCCCTGGAGTTCCTCTTTCAGCTCAAGGACGTTCTGCGCGTCCAGGCCGGCGGCATGGACCGTGAGCTTCTGAACGGGCGGATCGACGAGTTCGCCCTCATCGCCTTCGACCTCTATATGAAGTACCGCGAACGGATCTATGAAGCGCGCGCCAATGAAGCGCGCCGCCGGGTTTTCGTGCTCGAACGCCGGCTGACGCCGAGCGAAGCGTCGGCCTGGCAGGAGCGAGGTGGGCGTTGAAAAGATCCCTGACCGCACTTGCCATCGTCGTGGCGGTTGGGCTTGTCGCGGCCGCGGCCAGCCGTGTGGGGTGGTTGCGGCCGCTGCTCGCGGTCGCCCTTCCGTATGGCGCCGTGGCGATCCTTCTTGCGGGGTTGAGCTGGCGCATCGTGCGCTGGTCGCGGTCGCCCGTGCCGTTCCGCATTCCAACGGTTTGCGGCCAGCAGAAATCGCTGCCCTGGATTCAGTCCGGCTGGCTCGAGAGCCCGTACTCTACGCCCGGCGTCATCGCCAGGATGGGCCTCGAGATTCTGCTGTTCCGCAGCCTTTTCCGCAATACGCGGTCCAGGCTGCGGCAGGGTCCCAGGCTGATTCAGGGGGAGGCGAAATGGCTCTGGCTCGGCGCGCTGACCTTCCACTGGTCCTTGCTCATCATCCTGCTGCGGCACCTGCGCTTCTTCGTGGAACCGGTCCCGGGAATCGTTGTGTTCCTGGAAAACCTGGACGGTTTCTTCCGGATCAGTGCGCCGGTGCTCCTTGTGAGCGATGTCGTGGTGCTGGCGGCTCTCTCATATCTGCTGCAACGCCGGTTCCGCGATCCCCAGGTACGGTACATCTCCCTGTTCACCGATTACTTCGCGCTCTTTCTCCTGCTGGGGATCGTAGCTACCGGCGTGTGGATGCGCTACTTCGCGCGGGTCGATGCCGTAGCCGTCAAGCAGTTTGCTCTCTCGCTCACGATCTTCGCCCCGGCACTGCCGGCGAATCCCGGCCCGCTCTTCTTCGCGCATTTCGCGCTGGCCGCGACTCTGGCCGCCTATCTGCCGTTCAGCAAGCTCATGCACATGGGCGGAGTATTCCTCAGCCCCACACGGAATCTGGCCAACAACAATCGGATGAAGCGGCATGTCAATCCCTGGAATTACCCCGTGAAGGTCCACACCTACGAGGAATGGGAGGAGGAGTTCCACGACAAACTCGAGGCGGCCGGCATGCCGGTCGAGAGGTCCTGAACCATGTCCCAGCCGAAACCGGAAGAACTCGTCCAGATTCAATACGGGCCTCGGCCCCGCGACTGGATGGATCCGGCGGTCGAGTTCCGCAAGGGCACCTACTGCTACAGCGCCCTTGCCAAAAACCTCAATTATCTCGGCTTACCGAACGCCCGCGACTGGCAACCCTTCGACGAGGATTGGAAACTTCCACCGGATTGGAAGCGGACCATCCTCGACGGCATGAAGGAGCGGCTCGAAAAGTTCCGCTCCTTCCGGCTTTTCATGGATATCTGCGTGCGCTGCGGCGCGTGCGCGGATAAATGCCACTTCTTCCTCGGCTCGGGCGACCCCAAGAACATGCCGGTGCTGCGGGCGGAGCTGATGCGCAGCATCTACCGCCGGTACTTTACGCTCGCCGGCCGCCTGTTGGGCGAACTGGCTGGCGCACGCGACCTCACCGAAGACGTCATCAAGGAGTGGTTCTACTACTTCTACCAGTGCACGGAGTGCCGCCGCTGTTCGGTCTTCTGTCCCTACGGAATCGACACCGCGGAGATCACCATGATCGGCCGCGAGTTGCTGAACCTCATCGGGTGCAATATCAACTGGGTGCTCGAGCCCGCGGCCAACTGCTTCCGCACCGGCAACCACCTGGGCGTGCAACCGCACGGCTTCAAGGACAGCGTGGATTTCGCCGTGGACGAACTGGAGGAACTGACCGGAGTCCGGGTAGATGCCTCCATCAACCGCAAGGGCGCCGAGGTCCTCTTCATCGTGCCTTCGGCCGACTACTTCGGAACGCCTCATTATTATACGTTTCTCGGCTACCTGGCCCTCCTGCACGAGATCGGCCTGGACTACACGTTCAGCGCTTACGCCTCCGAAGGCGGCAACTTCGGCCTGTTCAACTCCCACGAGATGATCAAGCGGCTCAACGCCAAGATCTACGCGGAAGCCCGGCGTCTCGGTGTGAAATGGATCCTCGGCGGCGAGTGCGGACACATGTGGCGCGTCCTGCACCAGTACATGGACACCATGAACGGCCCCGCGGATTTTCTGGAAGTGCCGGTCTCGCCCGTGACCGGAACACGGTTCGAGAATACGCGGTCCACGAAGATGGTTCACATCTGCGAGTTCACCGCCGACCTCATCCACAACGGCAAGCTCCGGTTCGATCCCTCCCGCAACGACCGCTGGAACGTGACCTTCCACGATTCCTGCAACCCGGCGCGCGCCATGGGGCTGCTGGAAGAGCCCCGCTACATTCTGCGCAGCGTCTGCAACCGGTTCCACGAGATGCCCGAGAACACAATCCGCGAACAGACCTTCTGCTGCGGCAGCGGATCGGGTCTGGGCACCGATGAGAATTTCGAAATGCGCATGCGCGGCGGCATGCCCCGCGCCAACGCGGTGAAATACGTTCACGAGCGGCACGGGGTGAACCTGCTCACCTGCATCTGCGCCATCGACAAGGCCACCCTGCCGCCCCTGCTCGAGTATTGGGTGCCGGGGGTGGAGGTCGCCGGGATTCACGAACTGGTGGGCAACGCTCTGGTCATGCGCGGCGAGCACCCGAGGCTCACGGATTTGCGGGGCGAACCTCTAGGGCAGGAGGAGGCGGTTCATGCGTGATCGCGGCATCATCTGGTCGGGCCTGGCGATCTTTCTGGCGCTTGCCACGTTTCCGGTGTGGCACAACCTGTCGGCGGCTGTCACCTCCAAAGGACCGAACCCCACGCTGCCCGCCGCTGCCAGGCAGTGCGTGGCGCCCGTCGCATACATGAAGACCTCGCACATGAGGCTGCTTCTCGATTGGCGCGAGCGGGTCGTCCGCCAGGGCGGTCGCGAGTTCACTGCTTTCAACGGGCAGCACTATAACATGAGCTTGACCTCGACGTGTCTCGAGCAGTGCCACACCTCCGGCAAGGCTGAGTTCTGCGACCGCTGCCACAACTATTCCGCCGTCTCGGTGCCCTGCTGGGATTGCCACGTCGATTTCAAGTCGGCGGCCGGGAGCGCGAAATGACCATCACCAGGCAAACTTTCCTGCGGCTCAGCGGCCTGTCGTTTGTGGCGGCCTGTGCCCATAGGCTACGCTGCGCCGTGACTCCGGCTCGCTGGGGAATGGCCGTGGACGTGGCCAAGTGCCTGAAGCAGCCGAACTGCACCAGGTGTATCGACGCGTGCAATCAGGCTCACAATGTCCCATCGATTCCCGACCCGCGCCGCGAAGTCCGCTGGATCTGGAAGGATTCCTTCGAGCACGCATTCGGCATCGCGGACGACTACAAGGAAGCATCCGCCGCCCCTTTCATGCTGCTGTGCAACCACTGCGACAACCCCCCGTGCGTGCGAGTCTGCCCGACGCAAGCCACCTGGAAGCGCGAGGATGGCATCGTTGAGATGGACTGGCACCGCTGCATCGGCTGCCGCTACTGCATGGCCGCGTGCCCGTATGGCTCCCGAAGCTTCAACTGGATGGACCCGCGGCCCTACATCCATAACGTAAATCCCGAGTTTCCCACGCGCACCAAGGGCGTGGTCGAAAAGTGCAATCTGTGCAGCGAGCGGCTGGTTGCCGGCCGCCCGCCGGCCTGCGTGGAGGTGTGCCCGGAGAAGGCGCTGGTATTCGGCAACCTCGCCGACCCCCGGTCGGAGATCCGCGAACTGCTCCGAACGCGGCACACCGTGCGGCGCAAGCCCGAACTTGGAACACGCCCGCAGGTCTTTTACATCGTGTGAGGATCCGTTATGTTCATGCTTGAGAAGGCACTCAAAGGCAGCCGCGGGTACCGGATCTGGATCCTCGGGCTCCTTTTGGTGATCGCGGCCGGCTTCGTCTGCTACCTCCGCCAGTTGCAGTACGGTCTGGCCGTGACTGGCATGAGCCGCGACGTATCGTGGGGTCTGTACATAGCCCAATTCACTTTCCTGGTGGGCGTGGCCGCGTCCGCCGTGATGGTGGTGCTTCCTTACTATCTCCACCACTTCAAGGAATTCGCCCGCATCACCATCCTGGGCGAGTTCCTGGCGGTGGCCTCGGTCACCATGTGCATGCTGTTCATCTTCGTGGACATGGGGCAGCCCTCGCGCGTCTTCAACGTGTTGCTGTATCCCACTCCTCACTCCCTCATGTTCTGGGACATGGTTTCGCTGGGCGGCTACCTGGTGCTGAACGCCCTCATTGCGCTGGTCACTCTCCGGGCGGAACGCGAGGGTGTAGCGCCGCCGCGGTGGATCCGGCCGGTCATTCTGCTTTCGATTCCGTGGGCGGTCAGCATTCACACCGTGACCGCTTTCCTCTATTGCGGATTGCCCGGTCGCCCTCTATGGCTCACGGCGATCCTGGCGCCGCGGTTCCTGGCCTCGGCTTTCGCCGCTGGTCCCGCGCTCCTCATCCTGCTGTGCATGCTCACCGGGAAGCTCACCAGTTCGCCCCCAGGCCGCGGCGTCTTGAACAAGCTGGGGCTGATCGTCACTTACGCCATGGTGATCAACGTCTTCTTCGTGGCGATGGAACTCTTTACAGCGTTTTACAGCTCGATACCCGAGGACGAACAGCCACTGCGCTACCTCTTCACCGGCCTGCAGGGACACGGCCCGTTGGTGCCCTGGATGTGGGCATCGATGGCGCTGGCCGCAGCTTCGCTTGTCTTGCTGATTGTCCCGCGCTACCGTCACAACGACCAGTTGCTCGCGGTCGCTTGCGGCATGGTCTTTTTCTCTTTGTGGATCGACAAAGGCATCGGCCTCATTGTCGCTGCATTCGTCCCGTCGCCGCTCGGCACCGTCACCGTCTACGCGCCATCCCTCCCGGAAATTCTCATTTCGCTCGGTGTTTGGGCCATCGGCGCACTAATGCTCACCATCTTTTACAAGATCGCGCTCTCCGTGCGCGGGGATTCCCTTTTCGCTCCGGAGGCCGCCCTCGTGGAGGTTGCGAGGTGAGGAAGGCGCTCACGGAAGACTGGTGTGCGGTCCATACCGGCCTCTTGGTCCTCGCACTTTCACTGGCTGCCTTCTTCGGCGGGTATCTGACGGCTCCGCTCGATGCTCAATGTATTGTGGAAAACCCGGGAGGCCGCAAGGCGGACCTCAATCGCCCCGCGGACGCGGACGTCCCGGAAGCGAAAATATCGCCCCTCGGCAAGGTCGATGAGTCCCTTCCCGATTGGCTGTGCATCACCGCGGGATATCGGGCACGTTTTGAGGGCTATAGCGCCGGAGGCTTCACCGAGGGCAACTCCGACCACTACCTCCTCACGCGATTCCGGTTCGGCCTGGCAATCCAGCCGGCGGACTGGATCAAAACCTATGTGGAATTGCAGGACGCTACCGCGTTCTTCAAGAGCGGGCCGCTCTTGCCCCCTTATCAGAGCACGTGGGATCTTCGCCGCGCTTATGTCGATTTCGGGAATATCCAAAAAGATCCGATCGGACTGCGCGTTGGACGCCAGGATCTCGCATTTGGCCATCTTCGGCTGGTCGGGACAGCGTATTGGCGCAATGCGTCCCGCGGTTGGGATGCCGCCATGATGGTGATCAACTGGAAGCTGCTCCGGTTAAATGCCTGGGCGGCGTCGCCGGTCTTATCGCTCGCCAACGGGCTCAGCCACCACCAGCCGGGCAACAACCTCCATGGCATCTATTCAAGCTTGCAGAACCTGATCCCGGGCTCGGCGATAGAGCCGTATATACTGTGGCGCCTTTCACCCGGCTTCAAGACGGAGGGGGGCGCACCCGCCAAACTCGATGAGAAGACCATAGGGATCCATTGGGCCGGCACTCTGTCTCGATTCGACTACGACGCGGAAACGGCAGCACAGGCCGGCTCGATCGGCACCGACCGGATTCGCGCCTGGGCCTGGAGTGCGATCCTCGGCTACACTTTCCGCGAATCTCCGCTGAAGCCACGGATATTCGTCAAGTACGATTTCGCTTCGGGGGATCGGAATCCCACGGATGGCCGGCATGGAACTTTCGACCAGCTCTACCCCAACATTCACGATCACCATGGTCTGGCCGACCAGGTCGCGTGGCAGAACCTGAAATCCGTGCGTGCCGGCGCGAAGGCATCGTTCCGCCCTAACTGGATGCTGGCTGGAGCCTATAACGACTGGTGGCTCGCCAGCGCGACCGATGCATTCTATAGCGCTTCCGGCGTGGCGGTGGCTCGGGATCCGCTGGGACGATCGGGCACCCACATTGGGCGCGAGTACGACGCCCAGACTTCGTACCGGTACAACAGGCACCTGGAATTTGGCGCCGGTATCGGCTATATTCGCTCGGGGGATTTTCTGTTGCGCACGAACCACGCGCCCTCGTACGTATATCCGTACCTGATGCTGAATTACAACGTGTTATAAGACGGAGGCCGCGATGCCGACGAGCCATGCGATTCGAAGAGAGGATCTGCTTTGGTCATTTCCCGATGCCGGGCAGCAGGCGTTTGTCTTGCGTGCGGGCGGAGCCGTGGTTGGCCGGCTCGAATTCGAGACGGAAACGAATGCCCGGTCGACCGCCGAGTTCGAAGGTCGACGGTGGACCTTCGAGCAGAGTCACGGGTTCCATCCCAGCGTCACCATTCGAGCGGAGACATCAGGCGAACTGGTCGCTGAATATGTCCCGCACTTGACCGGGGGCGGAGTCGTCTCATTCGCGTCCGGCGCGTGTTATTGCTGGAGCCGGCAGAGCATCTGGAGCGAGCGGTGGTGCTTCCGGTGTAAACGGGACAAATCGGCCGTGTGCGTCTCGCAGGAGGTTGAACGCCTGATGGACGGCGGCAAAGTGCACGTCTGTTCCGATGCGGCGCTTCTGCCTGAGGCTCCGATTCTCGTGCTGCTCGCCTGGTACCTGCGGGTTCTAGACTTTGCGCGACTCGAACAGGGCATCATGCTGTGCGGCTAACGATCAGAATACAACTTGGTGCGGTCATCGCTTTGATCGAACTCGCATCGTTGACCCTACTTTTCGTCCTCCTGAAGCAGGAGGTCCTTCCCGACAAAAGGGGAGTCCTGCTCATTCTGCTCTTGCCGATTGCATTCGGCCTCCACGTGACCGAAGAGTTCATCGTTCCAGGCGGTTTTGTTAAGTGGGTCAACACTTTCCGTCCGAAGTATGCGGATACGAGCGAGTCATATTACGTCAAGGTCAATGCAATTCCGGGGATTGCATCCGTGTTGGTTGCTTTGGGCGCGTTCGATTATGCGGGTAAGTACAGTCCGCCCGGGGTTCGAGGCTGGCTTGTCTTCTTGACGTTCATGGGCTGGAATGCATTCTTCCATCTTCGAGGCGCACTCCACACCAGAGCGTACTCGCCCGGCATGGTAACCGGCCTTTTGCTCTTTGTTCCGCTGACTGTCGTAAGTTACGCACACTTTGTAAATGCAGGAGCCGTCGATACGTTGTCGGCGGCAGTGTGCGCCGCTATTGCTCTGACGATCCAGCCGGCTCTCGACTTCATCAAAAGGCGGGGGTAAGCGCTCCGCGCAGATTCTCAGGCCTACCGCGCTTCCTGCTCCACAATGGCTACACCCCAGGGACCAAGCGCGAGTGCCCCGCCTTTGGCCGCCTGCCGGTTCGAGAGCAGTTCGGTACCGCTGCCGTAGGCATAGACCACTTGTTGCGTGGCCGCAGAGAAGTTGAAGTAATAGTGGAGCACCTTCCCGGTGCGGTTGGTTCCGTGCTTCACCCGGACAACGGCAGGCAATTTCTGGTCGGGCCCGAGCAGTTGGGACTGGCCGAGCACCCGCTCCAGCACCTTTTCCTGTAAAGCGTCACTGAGCACCGTCCCTTCGTATGTCACCATCCCCTTGCCGAAACGGTTCTCTGTGATCGCCGGGTACTTGCCGAAGAACGGATGGTCATAAAAGGCGAGCGGATTGGCCGTATCGAGCAGGAGCATCTCCGCCCAATCGGACACCTGATTTTCGACGCCGGCCTGAAACGGATCGTCCTTGAGCGGCAAGGGCTTCGCCAGGTTAGAGAACTCCTGGTAGTGGAAGCCGGCGGCCTCGCGAAGCGGCCCCGGGGCCATGGTGGGACGAACCGTCGAGTACTCGTCGCAAAAGCCACTTTTCAGAGTCAGCACCAGGTGCCCGCCGGCGCGTACATAGTCAACCAATCGTTTGAGCATCTCATCGCTCGCGACATAGAGCGGCGGCACGACGACTACCTTGTACTCGCTCAGGTCGGCTGTTTCGGGGAAGACGAAGTCGACGCCGACGTTCAGGCGGTAAAGCGCCCGGTACAATCGCCGCATCTCCAGTTCGTACCCTCCGGGGTGACTCCAAGGCATGTCGCCTCGCGGCTGCGAAATCAGGAACGGCATGTACTCGGTTCCGCGGCGCGAATCGTTGCTGTAAAGCAAGGCCACAGGGTGAGCCGCCTTCAGGTCGACGATACGCGAGCCGATCCGTTGCAGCTCATGCGCGGTTCGGGCTACCTCGGCGTAGGCGCGCCCAGGTTCGAGGTCGTGCGCCAGGATGCCCTTCCAATACGTCTCCTGGCCATAGTGAAGCGAATGCCAGTGCCAATATTCCACCATGTTGGCGCCCGTGGCGGCCATCAGGTAAACGTCCTGCCGAATCTGCCCGTCGTAGGGCGGGAATTGCGTGCGTGAATCCCAGCCGATGGTCTGGGCGTTGGTCTCGGTCACCAGGTAGTTGGAGCGTTTGAGCGACCGCGCAAAGTCACCGCCGTAACTCGATCCTTCCCCGTCATACAAGTCCTGGGTCGTGTGGTAGGGGTTGATGGCCGCGATGTCCAGGCTCTTCGAAATCGCGTATTCGTTGACGTTGGAACGAGTGGCTCCGCCGAAATCCTGCGTCACAAACTGATCCGGGCGCAACTGCTCGCGCACGAGACCGGCCTGCCAGGCTAGAAACCTGGTCGTCAGCAAGTCCTGGTAGCGATCCCATTCCAGTTTCCAGCCGGGGTTCAGGATGCCGTTCCGTGGAGGGACCTCGGACCAGTCATGCAGGCTTTGCCCCCAGTAGACCAATCCCCAGATCCGGTTCAGCCTCTCTACGCTCGAAAACTTCTCTCGCAGGTAGGCCACGAATCCTGCCTGCACATTGGGACCGGCCGTACCGTTCGAAGTGGTCTCATTGTCCACCTGGTAGCCGATTACGGCCGGGTTGTCGCGATAGTGTTCGGTGATCTTGCGAATGACGCGCTCGGAATAGCGCAGAAAATCCGGATTCGTGATGTCCATATTCTGGCGAAGGCCGTAAGTTGCTCTTTGGCCATCCAGTCTGGTTACCAGGATTTCCGGGTGCTTCTTGAACATCCACGGCGGGATCGAATAGGTGGGTGTGCCTAAAATGACCCGGATATGCGCACGCGCCAGCCGTGCGATAATCCGATCCATCCAGGCAAACTCGAACCGGCCGTCCTCGGGTTCCCAGAGACTCCACGTGGATTCGCCCACACGGACTACGTTGATGCCGGCCTGCTCCATCAACTGCACATCTTTTTCCAGGCGGTCCTCGGGCATGTATTCCTCATAGAACGCGGCGCCATAGAGGAACGTACCCATCTGATCGGCGGCGAAGCGGTTTTGGCCCGGTCCTTGCGCACGGATCGCCATCGTGGCGCAGACCCCGCCAAGGGCCAGAGCCAGCCACAGCCTTGCGCGGCGAAGGCGTTGGATCTTCATAGTCGCTAATCCTATCAGGACACCAGTGTCCGATGGAACGGTCTCGGAATTCCCCCGCCGGAAGTGGGCTCATCCCGGACGGATGAAGCAGCGGCGGGCGATGACGTGGCTCCGGCGAACGCGATCCTCCCGGCAACCGCGCTATACCTTATATGTATGAGTGGCCATTTGCGCACACGATCTCCGCGCCGCCTGCACCCTCCAGCGCCGGCTGAGCAGCGGCCGGTCTACGCAGCGGGCTCGCCGCTCGGCTGGATGCCCTTGAACCATGAGGAACAAATATCGTAAACGTACCTGGCAGTCTAAAAGGAAGGCTCATGCGTCGAACCGCACTGTTCATATTGGTCGCCAACGCGGCGCTTTTCGCGGCTACACCATTTGAGGCGGAAATCGCAGCCTGGCAGCGAGGGCGTGAGGAGGCGCTGACTGCCGACGGCGGCTGGCTCACGGTAACCGGGCGGTTCTTGTTGCACGAAGGCGATAACCGTTTTGGGAAAGCTGCACTCAGCGACATCGTCCTGCCCGACGGCCCCCCACATGCAGGCACCTTTACCCTCTACGGCAACAAGGTGACGGTGAAAATGGAAGGTGTTACCCGCGTCGTCCGGCCCAATTCCGGCGATGAGGTCCGAGTGGGGCGCCTCAGCCTGTTTGTATTCGGGGGCAACGGCGGCTACTCGGTTCGCATGAAGGATCCCGAGAGCCGGATTCGTCGTGAGTTTCACGGGATTGAGTGCTACCCCGCCCGGGAAGAGTATCGAGTCACAGCCCGATTCTTCCCCGCTCCCCGGAGAATGGCGGATTCGTTCTGCCCGGGATACCTCGTATTCCGTTTGCTGGGCCGCGAGCTGCGGCTGTATCCGTTCAAGGAACAACCCAATGCCAAGGTCCTCCTTCTCGTTTTCCGGGATCTAACGACCGGCAAAGAAACGTATGAAGGCGGCCGGTTTCTGGATGTAGAGCTGCCTCAAGACGGTGCCGTCGTCCTGGACTTCAA
Organism: Bryobacterales bacterium; assembly: GCA_963778675.1. GTDB lineage: Bacteria > Acidobacteriota > Terriglobia > Bryobacterales > Bryobacteraceae > CAWCDJ01. The sequence continues at coordinate 59,463 of CAVZVI010000002.1, read as the reverse complement.
CAAGGCCTACAACCCTCCTTGCGCGTTCACGCCATTTGTTTCTTGCCCTTTGCCTCCCAGGCAGAATCGTCTGCCGGTGAGAATCGAAGCGGGCGAGAAGAAGTATGGTCATTAACTGCCAGAGAGCCTGTTCAGAGACCGCAGTAGCGACGTCTTCCGGACAGTCTCTGAGAACGGGATAGAACCATGGCTTGCAATCACTCTCATCAACCCGGTTCCGCGGCGCAGGCCCGGGCCGCTCTCAACGGGATTCGTGTGCTTGATTTCTCACATGCTCTCGCGGGTCCGTACTGCACGGTTTTGCTGGCGGACTATGGCGCTGAGATTTACAAAGTTGAACCACGTTCCGGCGATATGGGCCGGGGCTGGGGACCGCCGTTCGTGGGTGAAGATTCGAGCTTCTTCTTTGGCTTGAACAGGGGCAAGCGCGGCATCTCGATCGACCTGAAGCAGCCCGAGGGACTCGACCTCTGTCTGCGCCTCATCGACAGAGTGGATGTCTTGATCGAGAACTTCCGCCCGGGCGCCATGGACCGGGTTGGGCTGGGCTATCAATCCGTCCATAAACGCAACCCGCGGCTCGTGTATTGTTCCATCTCGGGCTATGGCCAGGACGGGCCGTCGCGCGACGAAGCGGCGATGGATTTGGTAGTGCAAGCCTCCAGTGGGTTGTTGAGCATTACGGGTACAGAGAAGGGCGAGTCGGTGCGCTGCGGGTATGGCGTAACCGATGTGACCGCGGGCCTGTTTTCGGTTATCGGAATCCTCCTGGCCTTGCACGCCCGGGAACACACGGGCGAGGGCCAGCACGTGGATGTCGCCATGCTCGACGGCATGATTTCGACGATGAGTTCGAATTATATGAGCTATCTCGGATCCGGCATTGTGCCACAGCCCATGGGCACGGCCTTCCCGACAGTAGTGCCGTACCGTGTGTTCAGAACCAGGGACCATGCAATTGCGATCGCGGTCGGCAGCGAAAGGCTCTGGTCGTCCTTTTGCCGTGCCATCGAGCGGCCGGACCTCGAAAAGCATCCCGACTACGAAACGAATGCACTGCGGATCCGGAATCGCGGCATGCTGGAGCCCCTGATCGAGCGTGAATTGCGCCAGCGCGGCGGGGCAGAGTGGATCGACCGGCTGCAGGGAGCGGGAATCCCGGCTTCTCTGGTGCGGAACTTCAAGGATGTGGTTGATCACCCGCAATCCGAAGTCCGCCGGATGTTCCCAGTCCTCGATCACCCGGCGGCTGGACCCCACAGGGTTACGGGCACTCCAGTAAAGCTCTCGGGCACCCCGGGACAGCCGGGCGTTCCCGCGCCCTTGCTCGGGCAGCACACGATCTGGGCGCTCAAGGAACTGCTCGGGCTGGAGGATTCCGCGATCGATCTGCTATTGGCCCACGGTGTGGTCTTCGATCCGGAACATTCGCCCGAATCGGTGGGTTAGACTGGCCGATCACAACCGCGAGGGCTGCAAAGCCGCACTCGATCTCGAGGACCTTGCGGGACCCCGGAAGGATGGCGTAGACCTGGTTTGAACTGCAGCGGACTGCCCTTACAGGTGGATCAGGTCCCAGGGCTTGCGCAGGCGGCGCGTCAGCATGGCATTCGCATCGGGGGCGTTGGTGAAGGATTCGGACTCGGCGTCCCAATGGAGCTTCTTGCCGGTCTTCATGGCGATGTTGCCAAGCAGGGCCACGGTGGTGCCGCGGTGGCCGATTTCGATATCGGCGTTGGGCGCTTTTCGCGAGCGAACGCTTTCGACGAAGTTGATGGTGTGCGCCTTGGTGGGCTCTTCCACGTTCTCGAAAAAGCGCTTGACCGGTGAGTTCTGCTCCGGGTAAGTCTCCCAGCCGATGCGCTCGGCGAAAACCGTCGCCTTCGTGCCGTAGAACGCGATGCCGTTGGGTTGATCCCACTGGCCGCGAGCGTTGTAGTAGCGCTGCCCGGGCGTGCGCCCGCCCATTCCGTAGCCGTTGAGGTTGGAGCCTTCGTAGGTGCAGATGAAGTTGTCGTACTCGTAGGTGACGGTGAGGAAATCGGGGGTCTCGCGGTCGTCGGTCAGCAGGTATTTACCGCCGGTGGCAGAGATGACTTTCGGTGCGGTCGCGCCCATGATCTGCTGCATTGTATCGAGCCGGTGGTTGCCGAAATCGGTGATGTAGCCCCCCGAGTAATCCCAGAAATAGCGGAAGGTGCTGAGGAACCGGTGGCGATTGAAGGGGACCTTGGGAGACGGGCCCAGGTACATGTCCCAATCGAGGCCGGCGGGCGGCTCCTCCACGGGTGCGTGGCCGATGCCATTGGGCCACTGGTTGATATAGTTCCACACTCGCACGAACTTCACCGGGCCGATCTCGCCGCCCTGGACCATCTGCTCGATCTTTCGGAAGTGCGGGGCGGAACGGTGCTGCGTGCCCACCTGCACGACGCGGTTGTATTTGCGTGCGGCCCGCACCATGGCGCGCCCTTCACGCACCGTGAGCGACGTGGGCTTCTCCACGTACACATCCTTCCCGGCTGCGCAGGCCAGCACCGCGATGGAGGCGTGCCAGTGGTCGGGCGTGGCCACGTGGACGGCGTCGACGTCCTTCATTTCCAGCGCGCGGCGAAAGTCGGCGAAGCCCTTGGCGTCGGAACCGGCCCACTGGCGAGCAGTTTCGCGATTCGTCTCGTAGACATCGGCGGCGGCGAGGTAGGCGGCGTTGTTCGCGTCGCGCAGCGTGCGGGCGACGAAACGGCCGCGGCCGCCGCAACCGATGAGTGCCAGGTTGACACGGTCGTTGGCGCCGATGACGCGGGAGGCCGATAGCGCGGTAATCCCGGAAGCCTGAATGAAAGCGCGGCGGAGCATGGCTGGCATCTACGCCGGCTCGTACCGGTACATGGCCGCGTCGATCGCCACACCGCGAACGTCGATCCGCTTCAGATCGGTGGTGCCGACGCCGTGCGCCTCGGCCAGGGCGAGTGTGTTGTCGCAGTTGCGGAAGGGAGCAGTTCCGCGGGCGGCTCGCGGGTTGTATCCCATCGCCGCCATCGCCACCGCGTCCGTACACACGGGGTTGAGTCCGGCGATCAGCAGCCCCGGCTTGACGATGCGCAAGCCGCGGACCCATGGGCCCTCGCCGCCCGCTACCGACTCCACACCGTCGATGATCTCGAGGTCGATCGGCCGGGCCGCGGCGAGATCCGCCACAATGTGCGGGACGCGGTAACCCGGATCGTGGTTGGCGCCGAAATGCAGTTCCTGCGGCGCCGATTTCGAAGGCTCGCGCCTGCCTTGGTGCCCCACACGAAGCCTTCCGCTGGTCGGGCTCTCGTTCGGCTCGTCCACTCCGGCATCATCGCCGTAAATCGACGCCGGTATGGTTCCGAAGACGTTCTTTAGGGAAAGAGTGACGCCGCAGGTAGCATGGTTCTTGAGCTTCGCCATGCTCACGTAGACGTCGGTATCTTCGTAGGCGTGGTTCAGGTCATAGGCGGGATACATGTACGGGCTTCCCGGCACCTTGAAGCGCGCGTATTTCTTCCCCTTGCCCAGCGCGTTGGTGTTTTCGAACTCCACGCCCGGGGCCGCCGACTGCAGCGCTCGCACGTTCCATCCGGAATCGAGCATCACCTCTTCGAGCGGACCCGCCGTGGCCCAGGCGCTCTCCACGAACCGGATCCGCTTCGCCCCGGCCTTTCCCATCAGGTAGGCTGCCGCGCCCAGCAGTTTCGGATGGGTGTAGTGTGTGATGGCCGGAGCCTTGCCCTGGAAGCGCTGTCCCGGGCTGCCCGTCATGTTGACTTTTACGGTGACGGTCTTGTTCCGTACCAGTTTTTGAATACCGCCCAACTGGTCGAACAGGGCCGCCATTTTGGTGGTGACGTCCTCGTCGTACGAGGCGCACTTTTCAATCACGACAGGTGCGGCAGGCGCTTCCGGGGCTCCGTGAAGGAGCGGCGCGGCGCTGATCATTGCAAGCCATTCTCTGCGGGTCATGCTATTGCTCCAGTCTGACGGTGGCGCAGACCGCGACCTTGTCCAGGTCCACACCCCCTCCGTCCTCGGTCGGGTAGATATCCAGCTTCTTCTCTGAGCCTTCCGGTGTGAGCAGTGTCGCGCGGCTGAACTTTCCCATGAAATGAACCGTCACGTTCTCCACCGGGTAATCCGAATAATTGACAAGATGCAGCACCACTGTCTTGCCGTCAGCGGTCGTCAGCAGGTTCGACAGCATCGACGACACGTTGAACAGCCTCACCCCCAGGTTGCGGCGCCCCACCATCGAGTTCACGTCGTGCCAGATGTCGTTCAGCCGGTCCAGTTCCTTCTGGTCCAGCGTGATGCGGTTGCCGCCGGGGCGCGAATCCTTCCATCCGGGAGGCCCCGTCAGCACCATGCCTCCGGAACGGGCAAATCCCTTGAGAACATCCTTCTGCCCGGGCGTCAGCGCGTCGGCGTCCACATCCACGGCCATGGTCGCTCCGGCAAGCGACTCTTCGGTCAGGTGCTGCCGCGGGATCGCCCGCACGGGCGTATGCTTCACCGCGATCATGTCCAGGATGCCGCCCGAGAGTAGTCCCCCCTTGGCCGGATCCTGTACAATCGCGAGTTGTCCGTATTCCCGCATGGCGCGCCACTCCGGGTGTCCTTCGAAGTAGGCCAGCAATTGCGTCATGCGCCGCCAGTCGCTCAAGGCGTCGGCATCGCGCTTGTGCAGCCGCGCGGCAAAACCGGAATCGAACGCCACCACCCAGCGGGCGCCCGAAATCGCCGCGTCGGCGATGGCTTGCAGGTAGCGCGCGCCCGGAATCACGGCGTGCTCCGGCGGGCGGTTGGCCACCCACACGGCCGAGTCGCCCCACGCCCGCACCGCGCGAATGAATCCGGTATTGGTGTCGATCCAGGCGGAGCCGCTCGGTCCCGCGCGGGTCGAGCCGTTTTCCTGCACCGCGACACCCGGCCACACGCCCTGAAATGTCGCCAGGACCGGCTCCTGCGAACCCAGAGGCATCCGGTTACGCGTGGTGATCTCGACCACGGGGGCGCCTGCAGCCGCCTGCCTGGCGGCAGCTTCGGCCGAGTCCGGGAACTCGCCTTCCAGCGCCACACCCATTACCTTTGCGGCGAGAGCCTTTGTAGTTGCGGCGCCCACATCGCCGGATGAGGGCGTGAGCACCGCCAGTGTCACAAGTCCGCGCCCTTCGGCTGCTGCGGCGAACCCCGCGGTGTAGTTTTCGAGCAGCAGGCAATTTACCGGAGTGCCCGCCAGTAGGTCGAGCGAGGCGACATCGGTCCAGGGCCAGCGCACCGGCACCCAGTCGGCCGGCTTCGGTGCGGCGGCGCACACCAACGGCAACAAACCCAGCACGGTCCGCCAGGCGCCCGTTCGCATCCGCATATACTTAATAATTTACGACACCCCGGCCGTGGGGTGAAATGCATGGAGTGCTCGGCGCCGATTCCGCCCCGATCCCTTAGGACTTGTCCGGTTCTTCCCTGGTGAACCGCAATGCCGCTGAATTGATGCAGTAGCGCTGCCCCGTCGGCTCCGGACCGTCGGGGAACACGTGCCCAAGATGGGCGTCGCACTTGCTGCAGAGCACCTCGGTGCGTTCCATGAACAGGCTGCGATCGGTCTCGGTTCGTACGTTTTCTTCCGCCGCCGGCGCCGAGAAGCTCGGCCACCCTGTCCCTGATTCGAATTTCTCGTCCGAGCGGAACAGCGCCGTGCCGCAGCAGGCGCAGCGGTACATTCCGGCTTCGTGATTGTTCCAGTAGCGTCCGGTGAAGGCCCGCTCCGTGCCCTTCTTACGCGTCACAGCGAACTCTTCGGGTGTGAGTTCACGCTCCCATTCCGCATCGCTCTTCACGATTTTGTTCATCTCGACTGTCCCCCTCCTTTGCCCATTATCGGAAAAGATCACCAGCCGGACGCGTGCCCCGCTTCCGTTAGCTCGCGCATCCGGCAACCGCCGCTCCTTGCGATTCGACACCGCAACGAGTCCCGCAAAGGCAAACGGCATGAAAAGCACCGCCCGCCGTGGAACGCCGCCACCTGAGATTTCCTGGAACACGCTCTTTTGATGATAGATTCACCGATCGCGGTTCGAAATCGTGCCAATTGGCAGATAGCGTGCAGCCCACTTTCACGTGCCACCGACCGGTGAAGTGAATCACGAGACGGATCAGATCGACCGCACCGCGATCAGCGAGCCGCTTCCTCCGCCCCAACCTCCTGCGAAGAAACGACATGTGCTGCGCGCTGTGCTCATTGGCGGCTTGGTAGTTGCCACTGCGGGCGGTTGGTTCTGGTGGCACGGACGCAACCGCGAGTCGACCGATGACGCTACAGTGGACGGCCATATCGTTCCGATTTCCCCCAGAATTTCAGGGCGGATTCTTCAGGTCCTCGTCGACGACAACCAGCACGTCGAGCCGGGGCAGGCATTGGTGACGCTCGACCCGAGCGATTACCAGACACGGGTCAACCAGACCAAGGCTGCGCTCGATGCAGCTATCGCCAAGGCCAATGCCGCGCAGGTCACCGTACCATTGACGCAGGCCACCACCAGTAGCGGGACCTCGAGCGCCGCCGCCAAGCTCGCCACCGCGAAGGCGGAAGCCAGAGCGGCCCACGTGGCCGCCCAGCAGGCCGCCACCTCGGCCGTGAGAACCGCCGAGGCCAATGTCGCCCAGGCCGAAGCGGATAACCGCAAGGCCCAGGCCGACCTCAGCCGCATGCAGCCGCTGGCTGCGAAACAGGAGATCTCGCGGCAACAGCTAGATAGCTATCTCGCCGCGGCCCAGGTGACCGCCGCCCAACTCAATGCGGCCCGCCAACAGTTGAATGCGGCCCGCCAGAGTGCGGAGAACGCCCGCGCCGCCGCGGAGGCCGCCGATTCCCGCGTCACCCAGGCCGCAGCCGAACTGCGGCAGTCGAAGGCGAATCAGCAGCAGGTCAATGTCACTGCGGCCGATGCCAAATCCGCCCAGGCCGCCATAGAGCAGGCTCGCGCCAATCTGCAGGCCGCCGAACTGGACCTGAGTTACACCACGATTCCGGCCTCGGTCGCCGGCGTTGTCACGGATAAACACGCCGAGCCGGGCCAGGTCGTGCAACCCGGGCAGGCCCTCATGTCGCTGGTGCCGCTTCACGATGTGTGGGTGACCGCCAACTTCAAGGAGACCCAGCTCGCCCATGTTCACGCCGGCCAGCGCGCCGAAGTACACGTCGACACTTACGGCAAGACCATCGTCGGCCGGGTCAATTCCATCGCCGGCGCCACCGGCGCCATTACCAGCCTGTTGCCGCCCGAAAACGCCACCGGGAACTTCGTCAAGGTGGTGCAGCGCATCCCGGTGAAGATCGTCTTCGACCGGATTCCGCCGGGCATCGTTCTGCGGCCGGGCATGAACGTGGAAGCCACGATCATCACGAATTGAGTTTCGGCGGCTATTTCTTAGAGCCTCCGAGCAGGGAATCCAGTTTGAATGCGGCGCTAATCAGACCCAGGTGGGTGAGCGCCTGCGGATAGTTCCCCAGCATATCGCCCTTCGATCCGATCTCTTCGGAAAACAGCCCGAGGTGGTTGGAGTACGACAGCAGCTTTTCGAAGAGCAACTGCGCCTCCTCCAGTTGACCGGCCCGCGCCATCGCCTCCACCAGCCAGAACGAGCACACGGTGAAGAATCCCTCCGCTCCCGGCAATCCGTCGCGCGCTCCCTTGTCGATATCGTAACGGCGCACCAGGCTGTCCGCGCCCAGTTCGCGGCGAACCCGCTCGATCGTGCCCAGCATGCGCGGGTCCTTGGGCGAAATAAACAGCATCAGCGGCATCATCAGCAATGCGGCATCGGTGGCGTCCGCGTCCCAGTACTGCACGAAGCTTCCCAGGTCCTCGTTCCACCCTTTTTCCATGATTTCGTGATAGATGCGGTTCCGCTGGTGCCGCCACTCGTCCCCTTCTGTGGGGAACGACCGTTTGCGCGCGAGCCGGACGCCGCGGTCCAGCGCCACCCAGCATTGCAGCTTGGAATAAGTGAATTGCCTCCGGCCTCCGCGCACCTCCCAGATGCTCTGGTCCGGTTGGTCCCAGTGCGCCGCAAGCCAGTCCAGCATGCGGCTCACTTCCTTCCACATTCCGTAGGAAAGCGGCGTGCCGTATTTGTCGTAAAGGTAGATCGAATCCATCAGTTCGCCGTAGATATCGAGCTGAAGGTGTCCCACCGCCGCGTTGCCCACGCGCACGGGACGCGATCCCATGTATCCGTCGAGGTGAACCAGCGTCTCTTCGGTCAACTCGTGCCGGCCATCGATCCCGTACATCACGTTCAACGGTCCGTTCTCCGGCTCTTCTTCCGAGGCGCGCTGCTGCATGAATCGCGCAAACGCGGCAGCCTCCTCCGTGTAGCCGAGGCGGATGAGCGAGTACACCGTGAAGGCGGCGTCGCGGACCCAGGTGTACCGATAATCCCAGTTCCGCACGTTGCCGATCTCTTCGGGAAGACTGGTTGTGGGCGCCGCCACGATCGCGCCGGTGGGAAGGTACGTCATCAATTTCAGAACCAGCGCCGACCGCATCACCGTCTCCCGCCAGCGGCCGAAGTAACGGCCGCGTGCGGCCCACGCCCGCCAGAAACGGACGGTTTCCTTCAGGAGTTCGTTGCCGTCCACAGCCTCTTCCGTGAGGGAAGCATCGGCTTCGCCCGAGCGGTGGCGCAGTACAAATGCCACCTCTTCCCCGCTATTCAGCACGAACTCCACCGACGTCGACCCGCCATCCTGCCGCATCGGGAGCGGGCCTTTCAAGACAAACTGCTGAAGCTGCGATTCGAAAACAGCGCTTCGCCCGTCGCTTCCCAGATAGATCTGGTGCGGCCGGCGGGCATAGTCGAAGGCCGGCCGGCACTCCATGCGGAAGCGGACAGCGCCGCGCACGGACTTGGCGATGCGGACCACCTGGCGGCTGCTTTGCTCCGTCGGTCCGCCCGACTCCTTCCCGACCGGCATGAAGTCCGTGACTTCCGCCATTCCCTCGTCGGTGAAGAAACGCGTCATCAGCACGTTGGTGTCCGGCAGGTAGATCTGCTTCGCGTCGCCGTCCGCCGCCGGCGCCAGTTGCCAGAAGCCGCCGATCCGGTCGTCGAGGATCGCTCCGAAGATGCTGGGCGAATCGAACCTTGGCAGGCAGCACCAGTCGATGGATCCGTTCTTTCCCACCAGCGCCACCGACCGCAGGTCGCCGATGATGCCGTAATCCGCAATTGGAAGATAGCTCATTGTTCGGAGTAGTTCCAGAGCAGCCCGCCATCCACCACTATGGTCGTTCCCGTGATGTAACCGGCCTCGTCCGAGGCCAGAAACGCCGCCACGTTCGCGACGTCGGACGGTTTGCCCATGCGATGGAGCGGGATATTCTGCAGCACGTGTTCAAGCAGTTTGGGATCGGACATCAGCTTCTTGTTGATCGGCGTTTCGATGGCGCCGGGCGCGATGTTGTTGATCGTGATGCCGTACTCGGCCAACTCCACCGCCAGGTTCCGCATCATCATTTTCAGACCGCCTTTTGCCATGCAATACGGTGTGAAGTTCGGAAACGGCAGTTCCTCGTGCACCGAGCTGACGTTGATCACTGTTCCCGGATGCTTGCGCGCCACCAGGTGCCCGACAAAGGCCTGCGTCAGGAAGAAAGGGCCGTGCAGATTGACGCCGATCACCGACAGATAATCGGCCTCGGCGATCTGCAGAAACGGCGCCCGCTTTTCGATCCCCGCGTTGTTGACCAGGATCTCGAGCGAACCGAGGGCGGCGACCGCCTCATCCGCCAGTTTCCGTGCCGATTCCGGGCTGCCGACATCGGCCTGGATCGCCGCCGATCGCCGCCCCATCTTTTCCACACGTGCCTGCGTCTCTTCGGCGCCGGCCCGGTTCGAGTGGTAATTGATCACCACATCGGCCCCCTCTTCGGCCAATCGCAGCGCAATCGCCTGTCCGATTCCCTGGTCGCTGCCAGTCACCAGGGCGTTCTTTCCGCTTAGCTTCATACCTTCAAACCTACCTGCCGCCGTTCACCCTCCGCTGTATCGTAGCTCACTAATGTCCAGCAAAGCATCGTAGTTCCCCATGCGCGCTTCGCCACATGCGATCATAGTCGGTCTTGATCAGCAGATATTCGGTACTGTTAATCCCTTTCATTTCGGCCGCCTGCTTTGCGCAGTCTGAAGAGAGCCGCCCGACGATTACGATCCCGCGCGTGTCGCGCGCCCCCAGGCTCGCCGATTTTCTCACCGGCGTCCCGCGCGAAGCGGAGCTTGCCGTGAGCGACTTCCGCCAGATGGATCCCGGCGACGGCAATCCCGTATCCCAGCCCACCACCGCCTTCCTCTCCTACGATTCCGCCAACCTCTATGTCGCCTTCATCGCCCGCGACGATCCCCGCCTCATTCGCGCCCGGGTCGCCAAGCGCAAGCAGATTCTCACCGACGACCGTGTCACCATCAATATCGACACCTTCCACGACCATCGCCACGCTTACTGGTTCGACGTCAACCCCTACGCCATCCAACTCGACGGCATCACCACCGACGGCGTCGGCGACGACTTCAGTTGGGAGGGCCTCTGGTATACCGAGGCCAAGATTACCGAGCAGGGCTACGTCGTCCTCATCAGCATTCCGTTCAAGACCCTCCGATTCCCCGACGCCGCCAGCCAGACCTGGGGCGTCATGCTGGGACGGTTCATCCAGCGCAACAATGAGTTCTCGATGTGGCCGTATATCACGCGGCGCCGGTTCCCCCAGTTCGTAGCACAGTTCGGCGAGATGCAGGGCCTCGAAAACATTTCTCCGGGCCGCAACCTGCAGTTGATCCCCTTCGGGCTGCTTTCCGGCTCCCGCTACCTCGACCAGCCGGCGGGCGGCGTGCCGCGCATCGTCAGTGAGCCAGGGTATCGCGGCGGCCTCGACGCCAAAATGGTCATCAAGGACGCACTCACGCTCGATGCTACCCTCAATCCGGATTTCAGCCAGGTGGAATCCGACGAGCCGCAGGTCACGGTCAATCAGCGCTACGAGGTGTTCTTCCCCGAACGCCGCCCGTTCTTCATGGAGAACGCATCCTACTTCGCCACGCCGCAAGACCTGTTCTTTTCGCGCCGCATCATCGACCCCGAATTCGGCATCCGCCTTACCGGCAAGATCGGCCGCTGGGGCCTCGGCGTCCTGGCCAGCGACGACCGCGCTCCCGCCGTCACTCCCGGCGTGGGGCGAGCCACTGATGCGGTCGTCAGCGTGCAGCGCGACTTCCTCAGCGATTCCCACCTGCGTTTTTTCGGGACCGACCGCGAACTCTCCACGGGCTTCAACCGCGTCGCGTCCCTCGATACGCGGCTGCATCTTCCGCGCAATTTCTTTTTCACCGGGCAGGCGGTCACGACGCAGACCCGTCCCCTGGGCGCACCCGATTACTCCGGCAACGGCTACTTCGCCCAGATCAGCCGTTCCGGCCGCAGGCTACAGTATTCGTCCACATTCACCGACCGCAGCCCCGGATTCCGCGATGAACTCGGCTACATTCCGCGGACCGACATACGCGAATTCAAGAACAAGGTGGGCTACCGCTTCTGGCGGGAAAAGAAGACGCTGGTCGATTTCGGCCCCGACATCGTGGTTCTGGGGAACTGGAACCGGCAGGGCCGCGCGCAGGATTGGGAGGTCAGGATGGGGTGGAGCATGGACTTCACCCGCCTCACGAGTCTCAGCGTGAACCGCGCGGAGGCTTTCGAGCTCTACAACGGGTACGGCTTCCGCAAAGGCTACAACGACTATCAGCTCAACAGCGAGTGGTTCAAGTGGGCGGCGGTGTCGGCCGAGTACATTCACGGTTCCGGGGTCAACTACTACCCCGTCGCGGGCAGCGCCCCCTTCCTCGGCCGGGCCCGGCAGGGAAGCCTGTCGCTGACCTTGCGTCCCACCCCAAGGGTCAGGCTCGACGAGACGTATCTCTACAGCACGCTCAAGGCTGGCGCCGCCACGGCCTACACCAACCACATCGCGCGATCGAAGGTAAACTACCAGCTCACGCGCGAACTCTCGTTCCGCGCGATCTTCGATTACAACGGCGTGCTCCCCGATGCGCGAATGGTCACGCTCGACCCCACCAAGCGGATCGGCTGCGACTTACTGATGACTTACCTGCTCCATCCGGGTACAGCTTTGTACGTCGGCTATACGGACATTTACGAGAACCTGCTCTTCGACCCCTCGAAGCCGCCCTACCTCCAGTTTGCCAACTCCCCCACCATGAACACGGGCCGGCAGATCTTCGCCAAGCTTACCTACCTGTTCCGGTTCTGACCTTCTGCGTTAAGCGAGCAGCTTCGAGAGCTTTTCCAGGGGCGCCTCAATTGCCTGCGGCCGCGCCAACACGCCCTCGAACAGATCGCCCTTTTCGGCGAATCGGTCCAGCGCGTTGGTGATGTTGAACTGCTTCGGCTCGAGGCCGCGAGTCACCTCGGCCCATTCGAGCGGCGTCGCGACCGGGGCGCCGGGATAGGCGCGCAGGACGTAGGGCGCCGCGATCGTCTTCGATTTTCCGATCTGCAGGTAGTCGAAATAGACGCGGTTGCGCTGCCGTTTCGCCACCGAGCGCGGCGTAGTGAACATCTGCGGCTTCTCCGCAATCACCAGGCGCGCGATCAGTTCGGCGAAGGTGCGGGCCTCCTCGTAGGTATAGACCGGCTCGATCGGAATGTAGACATGCATGCCGTCGCCGCCCGTGGTCTTCGGGTATCCGGTGAGGCCGATGCGGTCCAGCAGCTTCTTCACCAGCAGCGCAGCCTCCACGATCATCTCGAACGGGCACTCCTGCGGGTCGAGATCGATGAGGATGAAATCCGGGTTGTCGAGGTGCTGGAAACGGCTCATCCACGGGTTGTGGTCAATGCAGCCGAGATTCACCAGGTACATCAGGCTGGCGCGATCTTCGGCGAAGACGTAGCGGATGGGCTTCTGGTTGTGCTCGGAATCGATCAGTTCGGTACGCAGCCAGGGCGCGGCTGTTTCGGGTGTGTCCTTCTGAAAGAAGAACTCCTCCTTGATGCCGTTGGGATAGCGCTTGAGCGAAAGCGGGCGGTCTTTCAGGTACGGCAGAATGAGGCCGGAGACGGCATCGTAGTAGTTCAGCACGTCCCGCTTGGTGTAACCTTCGTCCGGGTAGAACACCTTCTTGAGGTTGGTGAACTTGAGCGTGTGGCCGTCGATCGTGAGGGTCGATTCTTTGGCTGACTCGGGGAATAACGGTTCCTCCCGCTTGACCTGGGGCGGATCGACGTCGTCGCGCAGTCCGAGGAAGACGGGAGCGCGTAAACGCTGGTCGGGGGTCCAGTTGGCGAACTTCACCTGCGCGATCAGTTGCGGCTTCACCCAGGTGATGCCGCGATCGGGCTTGGGGCGCGGGTCGAACGGGCAGTCTTTCGTGATCAGGGACTCGAGACGGCGGTATAGCGCGGCCAGTGTCTTCTGGTCGAAGCCTGTGCCGACATTGCCCACCCAGCGGAGCTTGCCGCCTTCATTCACGCCCAGCACCAGCGCGCCGAAGTAGTCGCGATCGCCCTGCGGTTCGGTAAAGCCGCCGATCACGAACTCCTGTTCGCCCACAATCTTGATTTTGAGCCATTCGCGGCTGCGTTTGGATTCGTAGGTACTGGAAACGTGCTTCGCGAGTATGCCTTCGAGACCGGTCTCGCGCGCCGCTTCGAGCATGGCATCGCCGGCCCCCGGGAACGCCTCCGAGATGCGCAGCACCGGTCCGGGCGTGACGATCGCTTCCAGCAATTGGCGGCGCTGCGCCAGTGCCACGCCCCGCAGATCGTAGCCGTCCAGGTAGAGAAGGTCGAAGACGAAGTAGACCACCGGCGTGGAGCGGACCAGGTGGGCGATGGTGTTGGGATCGGTATTCGCAATCCGCGACTGGATGAGATGAAACCGGGAAACACCTTTTTCATCGAGCACGGCAATCTCGCCGTCGAGCACCGCCTGGCGAGCGGCGATGTGGTGGTGGATGACCGCCAGCTCGGGATACTGGCGCTCGCACCGCAAGCCGCTTCGCGATTGCAGGCGCACCTCTTCCTGCTCGACAAAGGCGATGGCGCGGACGCCGTCCCACTTGACCTCGAAGAGCCACTCGTCGCCCTTCGGCGGCCGGTCGGCCAGTGCGGCCTTCATCGGCTCGATGCTGGAAGGGATTTCGGCTTTGCGGGCGCCTTTGATCGTGGCGAGGTCGAATTGAGTTTTTTTTTAACGGGCAACGCTTGCGAGGCTGCCACCTTCGCCGCCCGCTTGGCCGGACGGCTTTCCCAGACGCGATCGGCCGCGCCGGCGGTCTTGCGCTTGGACTGGCGGGCGGGCAGGTTCTGCGCAATCTCCTCCTGTGTGCGGCCGGAGAGCGCGCTGTACGCATGGGCTTCGACATCCCAGCCGGGCGTGGCAAACTGGTCCCGCTTTTTGATGATCAGCCACTCGTTGCCTTTGCCCCGGCCTTTCATGTGGACCAGCGCGAAGTCGCCGTTCAACTTCTCGCCGTGGAGGCGGAATTTGAGGTCGCCGCGGGCGATTTGATCCTGTGCAGGAATATCGCCGAGCAGTTCGAACGTGCCGCGGTCCCACAACATGACGCTGCCGGCGCCGTAGTTTCCTGCGGGAATGTTGCCCTCGAAGTCGCCGTATTCGATCGGGTGGTCCTCCACCTGCGCGGCCAGGTGCCGGACGCCTGGATCGAGGCTGGGGCCCTTCGGCACGGCCCAGGATTTCAGGACGCCATCGATCTCCAGGCGAAAGTCGTAATGAAGGCGCGTGGCATCGTGCCGCTGCACACAAAACCGGTTGGCCGGCTTCTTGTTTCCCGCTTCACCGGGTGGAGGTTCCGGCGTCTTCTCGAAACGACGTTTGGAAACGTACTCTTCCAGCGGCATAACTGCCTTTCCATCCTAACATTTACAGGAAGAACGGCTTTGTCGTATATTGGAAGCCACACACTTGCGAGGGTAGATTCATGGCATCGAGCGTCTGGAAAGGTCATCTCACCTTTGGCCTGGTTTCGTTCCCCATCCGGCTGTTCAGCGCCGCACGCAGCGAAACCGTCAGCTTTAACCTGCTGCACAAAGACGACCATTCGCGAATCAAGCAGGTCACCTACTGCCAGCAGGAAGACAAGCCGGTCCCCCGCAGCGAGCTGGTCAAGGGCTACGAGTACGAGAAGGATCACTATGTGGTCATCGACGACGAGGACATCAAGAAGGTGGCTCCGAAGACCGCCAAGGTGATGGAGATCCTCGAATTCGTGAAGGGTGACCAGGTGGACCCGATCTACCTCGAAAGCTCCTACTACGTCGCGCCCGATGAGGGCGGCGAGCGGCCCTACGCCCTGCTGTTCCAGGCGCTGCGCGAATCGAGTTATTACGCGCTGGCCAAGGTCGCGATGCACAATCGCGAGCACATCATCATCCTGCGTCCGGGGGCCAAAGGGATCCTCTCGCACACCATGTATTACCAGGACGAGATCCGGCAGGTGGAGGAGTTCCGCACCGATACCAGCCTGGTGAAGGAGAAAGAGCTGGCCATGGCGAAGATGCTGATCTCTTCGCTCGAGGCCGATTTCGAGCCGCAGAAATATCACGATCAGTATCGCGAGAACCTGCAGCAGATGATCGAGGCGAAGATCGAGGGCAAGAAAGTAGTGGCCGCGCCCGCCGAACACGTCGCCCCGGTGATCGACATCATGGAAGCGTTGAAACGCAGCCTCGCGGAGAAACGCAAACCTGCCCAGGCGGCCACGGCCGCGGCGGCGGCACAACTGGAAGAGCAGCCGGCGGAAGCGGCGCCGAAGAAGCGGACCCGAAAGAGCAAGGTGGGTTAGCGCTCAGTAAACGGTGCGCTGCGGCGCCGCACCTTTGCTCTCGAGCGAAAACCGTGGATCCGGCGCGCCGCCCCTCAAGATCAATTCCGCTACGTATTCACCCACGGCGGGACCGTGTTTGAATCCGTGCCCCGAGCCGCCTCCGACCAGCCAGACGTCGCCGTGTCCGGGGTGACGATCGATGAGAAAGTCGCCGGTCGACGTATTCTCGTACTGACAAACGCGCGCTTCGGTTAGCGGCGCGTCACGCAGATCGGGAAAGCGTTCGGCCAGGAAACCACGGGCCTCCCGAAGGCCCTCTTCGGTGAGGCGGCGATCGCCGGAATCGGGATCGAAGGGCGGTCCGTGCCGGTCGAACGCCAGCTTGAATCCGCGGGATTCGAGATCGGGAAAGCCGTACGGGCCGCGCGGGTCGCTGAAGTCGATCCATACCGGGAGCCGCTCCGGTGAGAAACGGACGTCGCCCGCGGGCGGCGCGAAGAAAAATACCTCCTGCCTCGTGGGCTGGATGCGGTCGCCGAGCAGTTCCGGGAAGACCTTGCCGAGCCAGGGTCCACAGGCGTAGACCGTGACTTTCGCGAGGGGACCGGCATCCGCTGCCACTGAGCGCGTCTCGTAGGCGACCCCCTGGCGGACCGCGTCGGCCACCACGGCCGCGACCGCCCGCCGTGCCATCAGCGCTCCGCTTCGAGGCTCGAAGATCCCGTAATAACCATCCGGCGTCTGCACCTGCGGGTAGCAACGGCAGAGCGCGGCTGCGGACAGGATCTCGAACGGCACGCCGGCGTCCTCGAATGTCCGGCAGGTAGCCGCGCTGTACGGATCGCCCTCTCGCGCCATCCAGAGCACACCGGTGGGACGGAACAGGCGATCTCCGGCGGTTGCGAACAGCTCCTGCCATAGCTCCAGGGAGCGCATCGCCATGCGGGTGTAGATGGCGTCGGCTCCATAGCCCATGCGGATGATGCGGCTCTCGCCTCCGGAACTGGCACGGCCGTGGGCCGGACCCCAGGCGTCGGCCAACAGCACCGATTTTCCAGCCCTCCGCAGGTGCCATGCGATCCAGGAGCCGAACGCGCCGGCGCCGATAATTGCGATATCGTACCCGATGCCCTCCACTTTACAACGCGGGCGGAGGAGGATATTCTCCGCTCATGGCTCTTCAGCGGATGATCGCGGCAGGCCTGCTGTTTGCCGCGGCGGCGTGCGCCCAGCCCCGATTGGACGGCGTCATCGATATCCATGTGCACTGCGACCCGGACAGCCGTCCGCGGTCGATCGACGCGATCGACCTGGCCCGGCTCGCCAAGGCGCGGGGCATGCGCGGGATGGTTCTTAAGAGCCATTACGAGCCGACCGCATCCATGGCCTACCTGGTGCGAAAAGAGGTGCCGGGTCTCGAGGTCTTCGGCGGCATCGACCTCAACCGCTCGGTGGGCGGACTGAACCCCGAAGCGATCGAGCGCATGGCCATGATCAAAGGCGGCTGGGGGCGTGTGGTCTGGATGCCGACCTTCGATTCCGAAAACCAGGTACGTTACTCCAAAGAGAACCGGCCGTTCGTGGCGGTGTCGCGCGGCGGACAGCTTTTGCCGGAAGCGAAACAGGTGATCGCGACGGTGGCGCGGCGCGGGCTCACGCTCGAAACGGGGCACTCCTCGGCGGCGGAGGCGCTGCTCATCATTCGCGAGGCGCGCGCCAAGGGCGTTCAGCGCATCGTGGTGACCCACGCCATGCTGGCGCCGGTGCTCATGTCGATCGCGCAGATGAAGGAGGCCGCGGCGATGGGCGCGTACCTGGAGTTCGTCTACAACGGCCTCGTCGGGGATAAGCCCGAGTACTCGATCCGACAATACGCCGGGGCGATTCGTGCAGTGGGCGCAAAATCCTGCATCCTCGCCAGCGATCTCGGACAGGAGAACAACCCGTTGCATCCCGACGGACTGGCTTCGTTCTTTGTCGGACTTCGGCATGAGGGAATCCCCTCGGCCGATATCGATCTCATGTCGAAGGTGAACCCGGCGCGGGCGTTGGGGCTGCGGTAGAACCTCTACATACTTAAAATTCATTTACCTGACAAACTTTTACAACAGCGAAAGCCGGAGAGCGCGTCCATATGAGTGGAGGAGGGAGAGGAAATGGCCGGACTGAGAATGCTGTTGGACCCCACGAAGGTGGGACACGGAGCGGAGACGCTGGAGCGGAATCTGCGCAAGCGGATCGTTGGGCAGGATGCAGCCGTGCGGCAGATTGTCAGTATCTACCAGACGTTCCTCGCCGGGATGTCGAGTCCCGGCCGGCCGATCGGCAGCCTCCTGTTTCTGGGCCCGACCGGTTCCGGAAAAACGCGTACGGTGGAAGCGCTCGCCGAGTCCCTGACCGGCGACCCGCGCGCCGTAATCAAGATCGATTGCGCCGAGTTCCAGCACAGCCATGAGATCGCCAAGCTGATTGGCTCGCCTCCCGGATACCTCGGACACCGCGAGACGAGGCCGCTGCTCTCGCAGGATGCGTTGGACCAGTTTCAGACGGAGGAAGTGAAGCTGAGTTTCGTACTGTTCGACGAAATCGAAAAAGCGAGCGACGCGTTGTGGAACCTGCTTCTCGGAATTCTCGATAAGGCGACCCTGACGCTGGGCGACAACCGCAGGGTGGATTTCTCGCGCACCATCATTTTTCTGACGAGTAACCTCGGTGCGAGCGAGATGGCCAAGATTCTGCAGCCGAAGCTCGGCTTCGTCGCGGCCGAAGGGTCGCTCACCCCGAACACCGTCGAGAAAATGTCGAATGCCGGCATGGAAGCGGCACGGCGCAAGTTCACGCCCGAGTTTCTGAACCGGCTGGACGGCATCGTGGCTTTCCGCCCGCTTGGGGAAGGGGAGCTGCGCCAGATCCTCGAACTGGAACTCGATGCCGTGCGGGACCGCATCGCCCTGGCCGGCGACGTACAGACCCTGGGGTTCGACGTCACCGAGCCGGCCAAGGAGTTCCTGCTCGCTGCGGGAACCGACCTGCGCTACGGAGCCCGCCACTTGCGGCGCGCGGTAGACCGGCTGCTGGTCGCACCGCTTTCCAACCTGATCGCCACCGCGCAGGTGCGGAATGGAGACCGGCTTCTGGTGGACTTCGACTCCCGTGCGGAGCGCCTGGTGTTTTTCAAAGACTCCGACGAGCCGGCACAGGAAGCCGCCACGGCCACCGCGGCGTAACGGCGTTCACAGTTTCCGATGGAAGAAATCCACGGCCGCGTGGTACGCCTGCAGCCACGAGGCATGCCGCAGGAAGCCGTGGATTTCATCGGGAATGATCAGTTCCTCGAAATACACGCCCTGACGCCGCAGCGCGGCCACCAACTCGATGGTCTGCGAGAAATCCACGTTGCGGTCGTCGTCTCCGTGGATCAGCAGCACCGGCGATTTCCAGGTCTTCACCGCGGCCATGGGCGACGAATCAAACGCCAGCTTTGTGGCCTCGGCATTCCTTTGCCCCGGACCGGCCGCGGCGGCGGCACTGAGCCGGGCGCTCCAATCGTGCACGCCGTGGAAATCCACGCCGGCGGCGAAGAGGTCGGAATTACGCGCAAGCCCGAGCGCCGTCAGGTAGCCGCCATAGGAGCCGCCCCACAACCCGATGCGCGCCGGATCCACGTCGGCGCGGGTCCGCAGGTACTTGCCCGCGCCTTCCACGTCCTGGTATTCGCTCGCGCCGGTGGCGCCGTAGTTCAGCGCTTCGCGGAACTCCATCCCATATCCGATGCCGCTACGGTAGTTGATCGACAGCACCACATAGCCCTGGCTGGCGAGGTACTGGTTCATGCCGTAAGCGTTGTTGTAGTAGTCCATGTAGTGCCAGCCGAGCAGCATCTGGCGGCGCGAGCCTCCGTGCATGAAGACCAGCGCCGGGTGGCGTTCGCCGGGCCGGCCGCCGGGCGGCAGGAACAACTGCCCGTGAATCTGCATGCCGTCGGCGGCGGGGTAGATCACCTGCTGCGGCACCACCAGGGAATCGGCGGGAAAATCGGCCGGGATGGAATCCGGCGCGAGGTCTCGCACCCGGCCGCCGATCTGGATGGCGGCACGCGCAGGGCGCTTACCGTCGGCGTGCAGGAAAGCCACACCGCCTCCGGCCAGGACGGGCGTCCACTCCAGTTCTTCGCCCCTGGTGACGGCGGCGGGCGGTCCGCCGGCGATCGAGACGCGCCAGATGTGACGGCGATCGATATCATCCTGGTTGGAGGAGAACACCGCTTCCTTGCCGTCGCGCGAGACGGTCACGTGCTCCACTTCGAAGTTGCCGGGCGTCAGCAGAGTGGCCGGGCCGCCCTCCACGGCTACCGAATACAGGTGCAGCCAGCCGTCACGCTCCCACGGGAACAGGATGCGATCGCCCGCGCCCCAGTAGAGTTGATGCGCCGAGACCATCGCGTGGAAGACGCTCCCGGTGCCCGTTTCGGCTTTCCAGACCTGACGTCCGGCCCCGCCGGCCACACTGGCGACGCGGATCGCCCACGGGTCGCCTTCGCGGTGGGCGCCGCGCCCGCCCGAACCGCCCGACAGGGTGCGGATGAACGCAATCTGGCGGCCGTCGGGCGACCAGACGGGGTTGCGGTCGCGGTCGGAACTGGGGTCGAGATATTCGAGGGATTTGGCGGCGAAGTCGTAGACCGCGATGAAGCTGTGATTGGTCCGGTCGCTGACGAAGGCCAATCTGTTACCGTCCGGTGACCACACGAGGTCCGACGCCATGGCGCCCGTGCGCGCGTGGATCAGCATCGCCGGCGTCTCGGGTTCCGCGAGCGGCGCGGTCCAGACCTGCCCACCCAACAGAAAGACGATGCGATCGCCTTTCGGCGAAACGGCCGGTGAGTGGCCGATCGCGATCTTGCGCGGCGCCTGGCCCAGGGTGACCAGCCAGATAGCCTGCTCGACTCCGGAGGGATTCATCCCCGGATTCGGGTCCGGGCGGCCCAGGAATTCGAGGTCCCCTCCGTGTACGTAGAGCACCGATTTGCCGTCGGGCGTCCACTGCAACTGGCCGACGTCCTGCCCGTCGTCCGTGGTATACGAAGTGGCGCGGACTCCCCTCCAACCGGGCGCCGAGGCAACCCAGATGTTGCGCGCCCCGCGCTCGTTGAGCATCCAGGCGACCCGGGTCCCGTCCGGCGAGGCGATAAGTTCCGAAGGGAAAGGCGCCGAGAGGACCTGTTCCAGGGTGAAGGTCTTTGCGCCCGCGGCGCAGGCGAATGCCAGGATGGCCAGGACGATCCGTCGCATGTCGAAATAGTCTAGCGCAGTCGCGGTATCATCCCTAAATGCCGGGCGGCCGGAGTTTTCGGAAACCCCGGCTGGAGGATTCAATGAACGTTCGAATCGGCTCAACACTCGGCCTGCTCGCCCTGGCCCTGGCGCTGAACAGCACCGCTGCCGATATTCCGGGCTCCAAAGATCCCGCTGGCGTGAAGCGCTACACGGGCAGCGAGATCATCGGCTATCACGCTCCGAAATTCGACGAATTCCTGCTGCCTCTCGGCCCTCCCACTGCGTTTTCCCCGCCCGCATACGCCAAGAGCATGAAGATCGAGGGATTGGTCAGCCGCTATACGTACCTCGCGCCCGCAGGCCGTTCGCCCGCCGAACTGTTTCGTAACTATCAGCTCGAGTTTCAACGCCTCGGGCTCACGCCGCTTTATCAAAAGGGAGCCGGCGAGAAGGGCTGGTTCGGTCCTACGCTCAATCAAGCCGCGGACGAAGATCATATCGGCCAGATCCTCGCGTATAACGAGAACCAGGAGCGCCTCCTTGTCGCGAAATCGAAGGACGCGAATCCCACCTACTATTTCCTCTTTGTAACGAGCTATAAGGACGGAGTGATTCCCCCGGCGCTGCAGGGCTCCGTAGCCAAGGAGAGCGCTTTGGCCGAACTGATCGTCATCGCTCCGCAAGCGATGGAGAAGAACATGACGCTGCTCAACGCGGCGGATATGTCGAAGGCCCTCGCGGACTCGGGCAAGGTCGCTTTATACGGAATCAATTTCGATACGGACAAAGATACGCTCCGCCCCGATTCGGAACCCACGCTCAAGGAGATCGGCAAGCTGATGGCTGACGACCCGGGTTTGAAAATCCACGTGGTGGGTCACACGGACAATCAAGGCAAGCCCGATTACAACCTGGATCTCAGCCGGCGCCGGGCGGCCACCGTGGCGCGCGAACTGACCTCAAAGTATGGGATAGCAGCGAACCGGATGGACTCCTTCGGATGCGGCGAATACGCGCCCGCGGCTTCGAACGACTCCGAAGAAGGGCGGGCCAGGAACCGTCGCGTTGAACTGGTCAAGTGGTGAGGGGGGTCTACTTGCCCTGCCCCCGGATCGCGATTCCGAGTTCGCGCAACTGACGCTCGGGAACCGTGGATGGCGCCTCGCACATCAGGTCCGTACCGCGCGCGGTCTTCGGGAACGGGATCACGTCGCGGATGGACGTTTCGCCCGCCAGAATCATCACCAGCCGGTCTAGCCCGAGCGCGATTCCGCCGTGCGGCGGAGCGCCGTACTCGAGCGCGTCGAGCAGGAACCCGAAGCGGTGTCGGGCCTCTTCGTCGCCCATTCCGAGCGCCGCGAACACCTTCGCCTGAATGTCGCGGCGATGAATACGGATCGACCCCGAGCCTAGCTCCGTTCCGTTGAGCACCAGGTCATACGATTTCGCCCGGCAGCGCGCCGGGTCGGCGGTTAGCTTTTCCAGGTCCTCATCGAGCACCGAGGTAAAGGGGTGGTGAGCCGCCACCCAGCGCTGGTCTTCCTCGTCCCATTCGAACATCGGGAAATCCACCACCCAGAGAAACTGAAAATTCTTCGGGTCGAGTAGCTTGTGGCGGTCGTTGAATTTCTGAGCGGCAAACAGGCGCAACTGGCCGCAGGCCTGGTACACCGTCTCTTCGGGGCGCTGGCCCTTGGGCTCGCCGGCCCAGCCCGCCAGGATGAGCAGGTCGTTCTCGCCCGCGCGGGTTCGTTCCCGCACTTTGGCCATCTGCTCGGGATAATCGCGCTCCAGCCGCTTCGGGTCGTCGAACACACGCAAGCCGCGCTCCTGGCCGAACGCTTTGAGTTCGTCGCGCTCCCGGCGGCTGGGAACGCCGGTGCCGGGAAGGAAGATGGCCTGCAGCGGCAGGTCGTTGGCTGGCGAGGTCCGGCAGCAGGTCGGCCACCGGGAACATCGGAGGGATCCGGCAGTCGG
Source organism: Bryobacterales bacterium (assembly GCA_963778675.1). Taxonomy (GTDB): domain Bacteria; phylum Acidobacteriota; class Terriglobia; order Bryobacterales; family Bryobacteraceae; genus CAWCDJ01. Next base: position 36,325 of record CAVZVI010000002.1, on the reverse strand, counting down.
GCTTGTCGATGCCGTAGCCGCGCATCGCTTCCGCGTAAGTCATACGCGGGAAGGGCGCCTTCACCGGATAGCCGGCCACTTCGCACACCCGCTCGACCATCGGCTCCACTACTTCGAAGATGCGCTCCTGCTGCGGGAACGACATCTCGATGTCGATCTGGGTGAACTCGGGCTGGCGGTCGGCGCGCAGGTCTTCGTCGCGGAAACAGCGCACGATCTGGAAATACTTCTCGTAACCGCCGATCATCAGCAACTGCTTGAAGATCTGCGGAGACTGCGGCAGCGCGTAGAATGTTCCGGGCTGCACGCGGCTGGGAACCAGATAATCGCGCGCACCCTCGGGGGTAGACCGCGTCATGAAGGGTGTTTCGATCTCGAGGAATCCCTGCGAGTAGAGAAACTCGCGCACAGCGAACGAGATTTTCGACCGCAGCATGATGTTCGACTGCATGCGGGGCCGGCGCAGATCCACGTAGCGGTACTTCAAGCGCGCGTCTTCGGAGACGTCCACCTGGTCTTCCATGGGGAAGGGCGGCGTTCGCGAATCGTTCAGGATCCAGACGCGGCTGGCGACGACTTCGATTTCGCCCGTGGCCATCTTCGGGTTGACCGCGGAAGGGCCGCGCAACTCGGCCTTCCCGGCCACCGCGATCACGTATTCGGGACGCACCTCTTCGGCGCGGCTGTGAACACCGGGGTCCACGTCTTCGTGGAACACCACCTGGGTGATGCCCTCGCGGTCCCGCAGGTCCACGAACACCACGCCGCCATGGTCGCGGCGGCGATGCACCCAGCCCATCAGGACAACGTCTTTGCCCGCGTCCGCGGCGCGCAGCGCGCCGCAGGTATCGGTCCGGCGAAGGTCGCCCAGGAAGTCCAATTGAACAGAGGTTTCCATATTGAGTGTCATCAGTTCCGCACCGAGGCGAGCGCCGCCGCGATTTCGTCGCGGGTCAGCTCCTTCTGCTCGCCGGTAGTCATGTTCTTGAGGGCGTAGCGCCCGGCCGCCATTTCGTTATCGCCCACGATCAGGGTAAACCGCGCCCCCAGCTTATTGGCCAGTTCCATGGAACGCTTGAGCTTGCCTTCCGCCAGTTCCACCGAAAGGCCGGCGCGCCGGTAGTCGCGCGCCATCACCGCCGCGTGTCTTAACGCGGGTTCGCCGAGCGGCGCGATGAAGAGGTCGAGGCCGTCCGGCGGCTGATCGCTTTCGACCGACATTACCAGCCGGTCTTCTCCGATCGAAAAGCCGATGCCCGGCGCGTGGACTTTCGAGCCGAGCGACTCCGCGAGACCGTCATAGCGCCCGCCCCCCAGCACCGAGTTCTGGGCGCCGAGCGAGCCGTGCACCACTTCAAACGTCGTGCGCATGTAGTAATCGAGGCCCCGCACCAGCCTCGGCCGCACTTCGTATTCGATTCCCCGGTCCGCGAGGTATCGCTTCACCGCGTCGAAGTGCGTGCGGCAGTCTTCACACAGGCAGTCGGTGATGTGCGGAAGCTTCTCGATGATCGGCTGATCCGCCTCCACCTTGCAATCGAGCACTCGCAGCGGATTGGTGTCGGCGCGCCGCTGGCAATCGCCGCACATCTGCGGCGCCACCGCCCGCAACTCCTCGCGCAGGCGCTCGACGTACTGCGGCCGGCAGTTGGCATCACCTACCGAGTTGATCAGCAGTTGGAACCCGCTCAACCCGACGCCTTTAAGGATCTCCACCACCATCTCGATCACTTCCGCATCCACTGCCGGCGATTCCGAGCCGATTGCCTCGGCGCCGATCTGGTAGAACTGCCGGTAGCGGCCCTTTTGCGGCCGCTCGCGGCGGAACATCGGGCCGATGTAGTAGAGCTTCTGCACGCCGGGACGCTGGTCGAGCCGGTGCTCGATATAGGCGCGGATCACCGAGGCGGTATTCTCCGGCCGCAGCGTGAGCGACGTCTCGTCGCGGTCGCGGTCGGTGAAGGTGTACATCTCCTTGGTGACGATGTCGGTCTCTTCGCCCACGCCGCGCGCGAACAACTGCGTCTCTTCGAGGATCGGGGTGCGGATTTCCTGGTAGTGGTAGGCGCGAAAAATGGCGCGCGCGACGGCCTCTACACGGTTCCACACCTCGGTCGATGGAGGTAGTAAGTCCCTGGTTCCTTTGACGGCTTTAATCAAGGTGTTCTGGAAATTCCATGCTAACATGCCGGGCTTTACGCTTCACTTCCCGACCTCACACCCCCGGGTAGTGGTGGGATACCATCAAGGATATGCATTTTCCTCGTACGGCCCCCCTCCTTTTGTTCGCGGCGCTCGCTTCCGCAGCGTTTGCCGCGGAGGCGCCCGCGCTCAAGCTCGGATATGACGTCCGGCCGGTTCGTTATGCGGCCGACCTGACGCTACTAACGGATGCCCCCGGGTTCCGGGGGAGCATCGATATCGATGTCAACCTCGAGAAACCGGCAGGGTTGATCTGGTTGAACGCCACGGAGATTCAGATCCGGCGCGCTTCCATTTCGGCGGCGGGGAAGTCCCAGACCGCCGCGGTGGAGCCCGGCAATGAGAATTTCGTAGGCCTGAGATTTCCAGCCGAAATTCCCGCGGGCCCGGGCAAGATCCATATCGAGTACGAGGGGAAAGTCAGCGACAAAAACAGCGCGGGGGTTTTTCGCGGCACCGAGGGCGGCGAGAAATACCTTTTCACGCAGTTCGAATCCACCGATGCCCGGCGCGCATTCCCATGCTTCGACCAGCCGGATTTCAAGACGCCGTGGCAGTTGACCCTGCACGTCAAGAAGGATGAACTGGCCGTCTCCAATACGCCACAGGCCTCCGAAACGGACGAGGCGGACGGCATGAAGCGGGTGGTGTTCGCGGCCACCAAGCCGCTGCCGAGTTACCTGGTGGCTTTTGCGGTGGGCCACTTCGATATCGTCGATGGCGGTACTACCGGGCGCAATCACGTCCCGGTCCGCATCATCACGCCCAAGGGAAAAGCGGCACAGGCCAGGTACGCGGCCGAGGTGACGGGACCGATCATCCAGCAGCTTGAAAACTACTTCGGAATCCCATTCCCGTACGCCAAGGCCGACCAGGTGGCGATTCCCCTTACCTTCGGCTTCGGCGCCATGGAAAACGCCGGGATGGTGACCTACGCGCAAACGCTGATCCTCTCCGACCCGGCCATCGACACCGCCGCCCGCCAGCGCAACTACGCCAGCGTGGCGGCCCACGAACTGGCCCACCAGTGGTTCGGCGACCTGGTAACCCTCGCGTGGTGGGACGACACCTGGCTCAACGAAGCCTTCGCCACCTGGACTTCTTCGAAGATCCTGGCCGATTGGAAGCCGGAATGGAACACACGCCTCGGGGACCTTGGCGCGAAGTTCGGCGCCATGAGCCAGGACAGCCTGGTTTCAACGCGCCAGATCCGGCAGCCTATCGAGAGCATGGACGATATTTCAAACGCTTTTGACGACATCACCTACGAGAAGGGGGCGGCGGTGATCCGCATGTTCGAAAGCTGGGTAGGCGAAAAGCAGTTCCAGGCCGGTGTGACCAGCTACCTGAAACGGCACGCTTACAAGAACGCGACCATGGGCGACTTTCTCGATGCCATCAGCGCGGCCGGGAAGCCGCAACTCACGCGAGCCTTTTCGACGTTCCTGGAGCAGCCGGGCTTTCCGGAAATCTCGGTCCAGTTGAATTGCAGCGCCGCCCCCGCCCTGGAGGTAAGCCAGAAACGCTACCTCCCGATCGGCTCGTCCGGCGGGCGGGCGGAGACCTGGCAGGTTCCGGTCTGTGTGAGATACCAGACCAGCAAGGGCCCGCAGAAAGAATGCTTCCTCCTCACTCAGCCCAAGGCTGAGTTCAAGCTGGCCAAGGCGGCGGGCTGCCCGGCTTACGTTTCGGCAAACGACGGTGCCGCCGGCTATTACGTCACCGCCTATTCGCACGAGATGCTCGACACGCTGCTGGGGGGCGGGCGGCGGTTCCTGGACCCTGCCGAGCGGCGCACGCTGCTGCACGACCTGAGTTCGCTGGTGGCCGCCGGAGACGCAAAAGAAAGCGACCTGCTGGCGGCGGTGCCAAGCTTCGCAGACTCCCCCGAGCGGCAGATCGTCTCCCAGGCGCAGTTGGCGGCCGGCGCCATCGATCGCCTGGTGCCCGACAATCTGCGGCCGAATTACGCGCGGTATATCGAAAAAACGTTCGGCCGGCATGCGGCGGAACTCGGGTGGTCGGCCAGGCCTGGAGAAGACGAGGAGACGAAGATGCTGCGGGCGACTCTGGTCCCGTTCGTGGCGGTGACGGGCAACGACAAGAAGCTGCAGGAAGCAGCGCGCCGGTTGGCGGATGGATGGTTGAAGGACCGCCAGGGGGTCGATCCGAACATGATCGGCGGGGTACTGAGTACCGCGGCGGCGTTCGGCGACCGGGCGTTGTTCGACACGATGGTCCAAGAACTGAAGAAGACCCAGGACCGCCAGCAGCGGCAGCGGATCATCGGGGCGCTCGGATCGTTCCGCAATCCGGTCATCGAGGAATCCGCCATGGACCTGGTCCTACGTCCCGATCTAGACCCGCGGGAAACCCTGTTCGTCATCCTGGGCCCCTTGGGAAACCACCGGACCCAGCGGTTGCCCTTCGAGTTCGTCCGATCGCACTACGATGAGCTGTTGCAGCGGCTGCCTTCGGGTGGGGGATTCGACGCGGGCGCGGTTCTACCATTTGTCGGTGGCGGCTTCTGCGATGAGAGTTCCCGTAAGGAGTTCGTCGGGTTTTTCGAGGATCGGGCCAAGAAATTTATCGGCGGTCCGCGGAACTATGCGCAGGCGCTGGAGGGGATCAAGCTGTGCGAGGCGCAAAAAGCCGCACACGGTGCGGATGTGGCGGCGTTCCTGGAGAAACAGTAGGGAGCATTACTCGGGTTCCGGCGGCACAGCGGATTGGCTTGTAGGAGGGTTGGCGTGCCGCCGAAAAATCCGGCCCAACGCCCGGCGGATGATATTGGGGCGCTTCTGCTGGACAGGTTCCTCTGGTGTCACGGGAGCCGGCGCGGCGATGACCGCGGGCAGCGGCGCGGCCGCCTGCCGGGGCAATGGCGGCGCGAGGCTCGTCTCGACGGGCAGTGCGGGATGGCGGTCCGGCTTCGGCGCGGGTTGGGGAGTCGGCGCCATCTTGTGGGCCGCCGGGGATCCCACCCCGGGCTGGGTATGCCGCCGGCGCACCACGCGAGCAGGGGTCGGAAGAGGCGACGGCTCGGGCGCCGGATCACCCAGCGCAGCGGGCGGGGCCGGTATTACCGGCGCTACCGCCTCGATCGGATGGATGATCACGGCGGGAGGGCTGGCTTCGGGCCGGGGCGCTGTGAAACGGCTGGCCCAGGCTCCGAATCCGCAAACGGCCAGGACCAGGACTGCGGCTGCAACCACGCTTTGTCGCCTCGCGCCATGGCGGCGAGCGGGTGCAGGTACCGCCACTGCAACCGCCGTCATGGCCTCGCACAGGGCCGCGTGGAATTCAGCGGCGTTTTGAAACCGGCAGTCCGGATTCTTTTCGAGCGCCTTCAAAATCACCTGGTTCAGATGCCGGCCGATCGATGGCTGCAACTCCTCCGGAGGCTGCGGCGCCGTGTTCTGGTGTGCCAGCATCACCGCAAACCCGTTGGTGCCGACGAAAGGAGGCCTCCCGGTGACCGCTTCGTAAAGCACCACGCCGGTCGAGTAGACGTCGCTGCGGGCATCGGCGGGCGCCGATCCGGTGACCTGCTCGGGCGACATGTAGCAGGGCGTGCCGAGGTTCTCTCCAGACGTTGTGATGCGGATGCTGTTGGCTGCCTGGGCGAGTCCGAAATCCGTGAGCTTCACGGTCCCGTCGGGAGTGATCAGGATGTTATCGGGTTTGATGTCGCGATGGACGACTCCGTTTTGTTCCGCAAAGCTTAGGCCGTCCAACACCTGAAGGATATATGCGGCGGCGGCGGTAGGCGAAAGCGGTCCGCCGCTCAGGATCGTACGCAGGGACTGACCCCTTACCAGTTCCATTGCCAGCGCGAGCCCCCAGGGAGTCCGGAAGGCTCCATACACGGTGGCGATGTTGGCGTGCTGGAGGCTGGCCTGGACCTGTATCTCGCGCAGGAAGCGCTGTTCCTCATCGGCGGCGGAAGGACCCGCATCCAGCATCAACTTGACCGCATCGATGCGCCGCGTGATGGCGTGCTCCGCTTCGAACACGATTCCATACGCGCCCTTGCCGATACGGGAGAGAATGCGATAGTCGCCGAGTTGTGTCCCGACTTCCAGGTTCATACGAGGTTTGAAGCACAGCCCGGCGGCGGCAGCGCACGGGAAGAGACCGTTTCCAGGGCATCTTCCAAGCCGCCTCAATTGTAACGGGCGGGCACCAAGTGCTTCAATTACACGGATGTTAACCGAAGCATGCAAACTAAGGTCAACTGGCCGGGTGATGTTTTGAGAGGCCTTCGCCGGGCGGCGCCCAGTCTACCGTGGAGACAGGGCCAACTACGAACAGATAGCTCAGGGCTCCCAGCACCAGTACGACACAAACGGCTACGAAGGCGTAGAGGAAATGGCCGGTTGCGGACACGATCACGCCCGTTATCCAGGGAGCGGCTACGCCCGCCAGATTACCGAAACCATTCTGCAGGCCCGTCCACTTGCCCGCCGCCGGGGCTCCGGCAATGGTCTGGGTGATGGCCCAATGATTGGAGGTGCAGAGTCCGAAAGACAGGCAGGCCGCCGTCAGAAGTGTGATGCACATCCACAAGCTGGGAACGATTGCGGCGGGCAAAACCAGCGTGCACAACAGTAACCCGGCCGCCACGAAGCCTTTGCGAACGAGGGTCGGTGTGGCCCCGCGCCTGATCAGGTGGTCCGATAGCCAGCCGTTGATGGTCGCTGAGGCGGCCAGTCCCCACAGAGGAACTGAACCCATCAAAGCCATCATGCGCATCGACAGGTGCCTCTCCATGACCAGGTAGGCGGGGAGCCAGGTGATCAGAAAGTACCACGCATAATTGATGCAAAAAAGTCCGAAAAACGTTCCCCAGGCCGACCGCTCGCGCAGAATCCGCCCGAAGCCGGGGCCCTCGTGGCGCTGCCGCTTGCCAACGCCTGTGGTGCGCAACGACCAGCCGGCCCACAACGGGACCCACAGCAGGGCGCCGAAGCCGAGGACCAGAAACAGGTCTCGCCAGCCGAACCGCGCCACCACCAGGCCGCCGATCAGCGTCCCCAATGCCGGCCCGATCTTCGACCCCGCATCGATGAGGGCATTGGTGAGACCGCGCCGGTGTTCCGGAAAGCGGGTGGCGATGATCTTTGAGTAGGAAGGATAAGCCACCGACTCAGCGGCACCGAGCACCAGCCGCAGGGAAAACAGCACGCCAAACCCGCCAACGAAACCGGTCGCCGCAGTCGCTCCCGACCAGATCAGGAAACCGGCACCAAAAACCCAGTTGACGTCGTAACGGTCCACCAGCCAGCCGGAGACGATCTGGAACGACGCGTAAGTCCAGAAAAACGCAGAGAGCAGAAGCCCCAGTTGGGCCGGAGAAAGACCGAGTTCGGTCCTCAGCTCGGGAGCCGCCACGGACAGATTGGTGCGGTCGATATAGTTGATGGCGACCGATACCACCAGCAGGGCCAGGCCTAGCCAGGCAGCCTTCGTCGTCTTCCCTTCAACGGCAGCCGCCGGTCTCGAGTCCTCGTGAGCGGTCATCTGCACGATTCTATCTCGCGAGCGACTGCCGGATGGCTCCGCGAGTCGGCTTCGAGAGTGGCGAGTCCGCTGGCTTACGGTCAGTTTTGACGGAGTTGTGTCGGGGTTGGGGTCAAAGGATGAGTGGTGATGATCTCGGGCAACCCCGTTTTTCGAGGCGAATCCGAGGCGAAATATTGCTCTTCGGCGAGTTTCCGGTAGAACGCCCCCGCGACGCCCGCGGCAAAGGGCCCGCTAAACGCGCGGCTGCCGGCGAGCATGACCACTACGACCAGTTGATGATAGTTGCTCTCATTGAACGATCCGAACCAGCCCATATGGTTCGAAGAGGGAAAGTCGGTGCAGGTGCCCGTCTTTCCGAGGATCGGTTCGTTCGGATCGAAATTGGCGCGCCGGGCGGTGCCGTAGTCGACCGCGCCGCGCATCCCGTCCTTCAGGTCCTGAATGCCCTTCGGGTCGAGGTCGAGCGTGCGCTTGATCTTGGGAGTCAACTGCTCGGCTTCTTCCTGGGACTGCGGGTATTGCAGGTAGTACAGCGTGCCATTGTTGACGATGGCGGTCAATAAGCCGGTCAACTCCAGCGGGGTCATGAGAAAACCCTCGCCGAAGCTGGTCATCATCCCTACGCCGCCATACTTCGGAGGCTCGGCCGGCACGGTGCCCGGTTGCTCGCCGGGAATATCCAAGCCTGCCTTCTCACCGAGGCCCAACATCTGGGCATATTGCGTGACCCGGTCGAAACCCAGTCTTTTGCCAAGAATCGCGAAATACTGATTGTTGGATCGTGCGATAGCGGTGGTCAGGTTGTAGCTCGAATAGCGACTGGTATGAATAAAAGTGTCGCGATCCACCACATGCTCCGTCAGTGCCGCAAGCGAGGTCACCAGCTTGATCGTCGAGCAGGGAATAAAGCCGCTCTTGAGCGCCAGTTTTTGGTTGACGATGGTGAGAATTCGGCCGGTGGATGGGTCGGCGACCACAATGCTGCCGCTCATTGAGCCCAGCGCGGCGACCGCGGCTCGGCGAATCGTCAGATCATCGCCGTCCGTAACATCGCCCAGGGTCGGATCCACCCGCGGGATGGCCGCTCTTCTTCGTACCGGTTTCCGCGTCTTGCGGGTTGTCTTCCGTGCAGTCTTGCGGACGGTCGCACCTGTGGTTTTCTTGGTTTGCGCCTGGACGGCACCGGGATGCGAGAGCACGCCCAGAATCAGGCCGAGCGGAATAAGCCCTTTAAAACCTTTCATTCGCCCCTACAACTGTACGAATTCAAACATCCGGCTACAATATTATCCTCAAAAGAAAAAGACCGAGTCAACCTGCCAACTCGATAATTCGGATGCATCGCGGGAATAATCGGCGGAAATTGTCTGTGAGTGTACAGGAAAACCCCTTCTTTACGATTGCGAGGCCGGACGATTGCGTGGAATGGTCAGCGATTGCCACCGGGCGCCCGCAAAATGTTTGGCCAGGAGGACGATTTGCCCGATATGGTCCGCATAATGAGCAATTTGCCGGTTGATTGCCTGCATCACCGAGTGCGGTTCTCCGCGGATCGTGACGGTGCGCCCAAGGTCGGCGTCGGATAACGGTTCGATGGCGTCGAACACGCACTGCCATCCGGTCTCCCACATCGACATTAACTCCGGGCGGTTGGTTGGCGCCTGCTCGAATTCTCCGTCGCGGTTGCGGTCGGGTTTCTCGCCGTCAGTGGTCAGGAAATCTGTCCACCGCGACCGCATGTTCCCCGCCATGTGTTTGACGATGATGGCGATGGAGTTCATCTCTTCATCCAGGGTCGAGAAAAGATGCTCCTCGGGGACTTGCTCCATGGCGCGCTCGGCCAACTTTTTATAACCACGAAAGACATTGAGCGCATCTTTCAAATACGAGGTGGTGAACTCGTGCGTCATGCCTCCTATTGTGGCGCACGCTACAATGAAATTTCCAAACATGCTCGATGACTCGATCAAGGAACTGGAGTCCCGTTCCCTGGAGCGGATTGCATCCGCGGCCACGGCCGAGGACCTGGAGGCGGTGCGGGTGGACGCCCTCGGGCGCAAAGGCGGGCTCACGCAGTTCAGCAAGGAGATGGGCAAACTCGCGCCGCAAGAACGCGCGCGCTTCGGCAAGCTGCTGAACGACGCCAAGCAGAAGCTCGAACAGGCTTTCGAGTCGAAGAAGCGCTCGTTCGAGGAAGGCGCGCTGCAAGCCCGCCTGGACGCCGAATGGCTGGACCTCACGCTGCCCGCGCCCGGGGCGCGCCGCGGCCACCTGCACCCCATCACCGGCATCCAGCGGGAACTCGAAGAGCTTTTCACATCGCTCGGTTTCGCGGTGCTCGACGGGCCGGAGGTCGAGACCGAGTATCACAATTTCGACGCCCTCAACATCCCTCGGGACCATCCGGCGCGCGATATGCAGGACACGTTCTGGCTGGAAGGCGGCAATCTGCTGCGCACGCACACTTCGCCGGTGCAGGTGCGCGGCATGGAGCGCCTGGGGCCTCCACTGCGCATGATTGCGCCCGGCCGGGTCTTCCGCAACGAAAGCGTGGACGCCTCGCACGAGCACACCTTTTATCAGCTCGAAGGCATGATGGTGGACCGCGATGTCTCGGTGGCGCACCTGATCTATTTCATGAAGACGCTGCTGGCCGCGATCTTCCATCGCGACGTCACCGTGCGGCTGCGCCCCGGTTACTTTCCGTTCGTCGAGCCGGGGTTCGAACTGGACATCCGCTGCCTGATCTGCGGCGGCGAGGGATGCCCGGTATGTAAGCAGAGCGGCTGGGTGGAGCTGCTGCCGTGCGGCCTGGTGAATCCCAACGTGCTGCGTATGAGCGGCATCGATCCGGAGCAGTGGGGCGGCTTCGCATTCGGCCTGGGGCTGACACGCCTGGTGATGATGCGTTACGGCATCGACGATATCCGCCAGTTGCAGGGCGGCGACCTTAGATTCCTGGAGCAGTTCTAGCCTTGAAATTCTCGTACAACTGGATTCGCGAACTCGTCGACGGCCTGGACTATGCGCCGGGGCCTCTTGAAAAGCTCATCACCATGAAGACCGCCGAGTGCGAAGGCATCGAGGTCGCCGGCGCCATGCTGGAGCGCGCCTGTGCGGCCCGGGTGGAATCGGTGGAGCCGCTCGAAGGCAGCCACAACGTGAAGGCGGTGGTGGACGCCGGCCGCTACGGCCGCAAGACGGTGGTGTGCGGAGCGCCCAACTGCCGTGTGGGCGTAGTGACTGCCTACGTTCCCGTCGGCAGCAAGATGATTCACGGCGTGGAAAGCGACGGCATGCTGGCAAGCGCCGCCGAACTGGGGATCAACCGGGACCACGCGGGCATCGTCGAGTTGGAATCGCAGGTGGGCGCGCCGGTTGCGGGCTGTGTGCCCGACAGCGTCATCGAAATCGACAACAAGTCGATCACCCACCGGCCGGACCTGTGGGGACATCACGGTATGGCGCGCGAAGTCGCCGCGATCCTCGGCAAGAAGTTGAAGGACCCGGCGCGCCTGGACCTGCTGCCCAAAGGGCCGGCCGCGGTGAAGGTGCGGATCGAAGACTTCGCGTTCTGCCCGCGATACAGCGCGATCGTGTTCGAAAACGTGACGGTGCGGCCTTCGCCGCTATGGCTGCAATACCGGCTGGCCGCAATCGGGCTGAACCCGATTAACAACATCGTCGACATGACGAATTTCGTGATGGCCGAGCTGGCGCAGCCGATGCACGCCTTCGACGCGGACCTGCTGAAGGGCGGCACGATCTTCGTCCGGCCGGCGAAACCGGGCGAGCACTTCCGCGCGCTGAACGACCAGGAATACACCCTCGATCCGTCGAACCTGGTGATTGCCGACGCCGGCGGCGCCATCGCGCTGGCCGGGGTGATCGGCGGCGGCGACAGCGCCATCAGCGCCCGCACGACCCGGGTGGTGCTCGAGAGCGCGAATTTTCAGGCTTCGTCGATCCGCAAGACCTCGTCCGCGATCAAGCTGCGGACCGACGCCTCCATGCGGTTCGAGAAGGCGCAGGACCCGGTCAATACGGTGCGCGGCCTCGCGCGCGCGGTGGAACTGCTACAGGAATTGTCGCCCGGTATCCGCCTGGCCGGAGGCCTTGCCGACGAAAAGACGGACTTGACGCCGCCCCCGCCCATCGAACTGCCGCTCGACTGGCTGGAACGGAAACTGGGCCGCTCGATCGAGGCGGCGGAGGTGCGCGACATCCTGCAGCGCCTGGAATTCGGCGTAGCCGAGCCGAAGCGGCGCGTGTTCTCCGTATCCGTGCCCTCCTGGCGCGCCACCAAGGACATTTCCATCAAAGACGACCTGGTCGAAGAGGTCGGACGGATGGTGGGCTACGATTCGATCACGCCCCAACCTCCGCTGCTGCCGGCCACGGTGCCGCCGGCCAACCCCGAGCGCCGGTTCCAGCACGACGTGCGCAACCTGTTCGTTGACCTGGGATTCACGGAAGTCTACAACTACTCCTTCATCGGTGAGGAGGCCGCCCTGGCGTTCGGTTTCGATCCGGCGGCGCAGGTTCGAGTCGCGAATCCCATCGCGTCCGACCAGGTGCTGCTGCGCAGTTCGCTGCTGCCGGGGCTCTGGAAGAACATCCTCGACAACGCCAAACACCGCGAGTCGTTCCGCCTGTTTGAAATCGGCCTGGAGATTCACAAGCCCTACGAAGACCTGCCCGACGAGGTGCCGCACCTGGCCGCTGCCATCTACCAACGGCAGGGTGGCGGCGAGGAAAGCCTGTTCGAGATCAAACGTGCGGCGGAGTGCCTGCTGCCCGGAGCGCAGGTGATCGCGGCGGAGGCCGCTCCTTACGAGCATCCGGCGCGCGCCGCGGAAATCGACTGGCGCGGCGAGCGCGTAGGGCGCATCTTCGAACTCCATCCATCGCTGGTCGAGACCGGCCGCGCGGCGGTGCTGGATCTCGACTTGCGGCGCATCGAGAAACTGAGTGCCTCGGAGGTCAAGTACACGCCCATCCGGCGCTATCCTTCGAGCGCCTTCGACCTTTCCGTCATCGCCGGCATGCGGGAACCGGCCGGCACGCTGCAATCGAGCGTGGCCTCGTTCGCCGGGCCGCTGCTGGAATCGATTCAGTTCCTGCGGCAATACTCCGGGCCCCCGCTCGAAGCCGGCCGCAAGAGCGTCTCCTTCCGCTTGACGGTAGGTTCGCCGGAGCGCACGCTATCCTCCGATGAAGCGGGCAAAATCCGCGAAAGCATCATCGAAGGCATGCGCGCGCTGGGGTACGAACTGCGGGTGTGAAAGGCGTATGCTAAACTCTCCGCCAAGGTGCCGAGCCGGATTGGTTTGATCCTTTTCACCGCCGCGGCTGCGCAGGCTTCACTGGTCATTCACATCCGCACTCCGCGCGGCATCGTGGCCTGTGCCGACAAACGAGTCATCGGCGCTGAGACGGCCGACCGTTACATCAAGCTGATTCCGAACGGCGACGCGTGCGTCTACGCGGTAACCGGCAGCGCCAATACGTTCTGGGGCAGGTCCCACACCGAGTTGGAATACTCGATCTACACGGCGATCGAGACGTTTCTCGAAGCTGCGCCGTGCAGCGATCACGCAGTGGACCTCGCCGCGCTCGGCAGGGAGATCGAGCGATCCATGCTGGCCGGCGTCCGGCACGGTACGGTGGAACCACCCGCGCCGTCCTCGGTGGTGATCCTGATCCACCGGGATGAAAGCGGGCTGCTGCGGACCGGGCGGTGCCGGGTCACCACCCGTCTCAGCGAACACAATGTGATCACCGCGGTGAAAAGCGAGTGCAAGGATACCAGCGCGGAAAAGGTGCTGGCATACGGCGACGGGTCGTATCTGAAGCAATCGCCGCCGGGCGGCATCGACGACTCGGACGCCGTCGCCGCCGCCAGGGCCCTGATCCGTTCGAGCGCGGAGTATGTCGCCGCGCACGGCGACGGGGACATCAGCCCCGAGAGCGACTGCCTGCTGCTTCCCCAAACGGGAAACATCGTCTGGACCGCGCCGCCGGTGGGCGAATATCCACCCGGATATCCCAAGTAGCGCGCGCTTACCTCAGGAGCGCTCCAGCGCCTCCACGTGCGCCGCGGCCGCCGATGCCAGGCCGCTCAGGTTGTACCCGCCCTCGAGCACCGAGACCATGCGGCCGGCCGCATGCTGATCGGCCATCTCCATGACGGCGGCGGTGAGCGCCGCGAAATCTTCGTCGCTTAGGGTGAAGCGGCCGAGGAGATCGTCGATTCGCGAATCGAAGCCGGCGGAGATCAGGATGAACTCGGGACGAAACGTCCGCATCGCCGGAACCAGCGAATTCTCCACCGCTCCCAGAATCTCGGCGCGGCCCGAACCCGCGGGGAACGGAAAATTCATGGTCGCGCCCGTGCCTGGACCGTCGCCGGTTTCGTTGGCGCGGCCGGTGCCGGGATACAGCGGCCACTGGTGCGTGCTGAAGAAGAAGACGCTCGGGTCGCGGTAGAAAATGTCCTGCGTGCCGTTGCCGTGGTGCACGTCCCAGTCGACGACCAGGACACGCCCGATCCCGTAGCGCTTCTGGGCGTAACGCGCCGCGATCGCGACATTGTTGAAGATGCAGAAACCCATGCCGCGGTCGGGAGTGGCGTGGTGTCCGGGCGGACGGACCACGCAGAACGCGTTGCGGGCGCGGCCGGAGAAAACCGCGTCCACGGCGTTCAGCACGCCGCCCGCTGCATGCAGCGCGGCGTCCCATGAGCTGCGGGTGATGTCGGTATCGCCGGTGGATAGATACCGGCGGCCCGTTTCGATCTCGCGCCGGGCGACGCCGATGTACTCCCGCGTGTGGCAGAGCGCCAGTTCGTCCTCGGTAGCAGCGCGCGCATCCAGGAGCGGCAGGCCGTAGATCTTCACCGCTTCGACAACCGCGTCGAAGCGCTCCGGGCGCTCAGGGTGGGCCGGCATGCCGACGAGGTGCTCGCGGCACGAGGGATCGGCGGAAAGGACGGTATTCGGCATCTTCACACTCCGCGCTGATTGCCGTAGAGGTCCACATGCAGGCGCGGGCTGAAGCGGAAGCCCTCCTGCTTGCAGATTTCGGCCAGCCAGACGCCGCGCTCGCGCAGGCAATCCGCGTCGACTCCCTCCGGCATGAGAATCACCCGGCCCTGCTCGGCCGAGAGGCTCCGGCACAAGCGGCGCACTTCGTCGAGATCATCCGGCCGCGCGATGACGAACTTGAGCTGATAGTCGTACCGCGCCATCAACTCCGCCAGGATTTCCGGTTGGATCCGCAGGCGCTCGTGCTGCCCCGCCCACGGGCCTTCCGGCGTCGAATTCGCCAGCTTGGGGCTGATGCTCATCAGGTCGCACGCTACCGGGCGGAATACGGTGCCGGCGGTTTCGATGGTAATGTGGAAGCCCGCGTCGCGCAACTGCTGGGTGAGCGGCAAGATTTCCGGCGCGATCATCGGCTCGCCGCCGGTAACCACGACATGCCGCGCCGGATGCGCGCGCGCTTCATCCAGGATCCGTTCGAGCGGCATCTCGACGCCCTCGGGCTGCCATGAGGTGTAAGGCGTATCGCACCACGAGCAGCGAAGATTGCAGCCGCTGGTGCGGATGAAGAATGATGGCACACCTACCAGCGACCCCTCGCCCTGGATCGAGTAGAACAGCTCAGCGATCTTCAAGGCCGGCCTCTTCGAATCCCTTTCGCCGCAGAAGGCAGGCATCGCACTGCCCGCACGGGCGGCCGCCCGGACCCGGGTCGTAGCAACTGAACGTCAGGCCGAAATCGACGCCGAGTTCGTGCGCCTTGCGGACAATCTCGGCCTTGGTGAGCCGCAGCAGGGGAGTATGAATCTTCAGGTGCGTGCGGCCTTCCACCGCGGCCTTGGTGGCCAGGTTGGCCATTCGCTCGTACGCTTCGATGTATTCGGGACGGCAGTCGGGGTAGCCCGAGTAATCGAGGGCGTTCACCCCGATGAAGATGTGGGAGCTCTCGAGGACCTCGGCCCAGGCCAGCGCGAACGAAAGGAAAATGGTGTTGCGCGCCGGCACGTAGGTGACCGGGATGCCGCTACCCATCTCCGCGGCCGATCGCGATTTCGGCACGGCGATCTCGCTGGTGAGCGCCGAGCCGCCAAAAGCGTCGAGCCCGATCTTAGCCACCAGGTGCCGCTCGGCGCCCAGCGCGGCAGCCACGCGCGCGGCGGCCTCCAGCTCGATCTTGTGCCGCTGCCCGTAGTCGAACGAGAGGGCGTAGCAGGCGTATCCCTCGCGGCGCGCCAGCGCCAGGCAGGTGGAAGAATCGAGGCCTCCGCTGAGGAGGCAGACAGCTTTGTTCGGGGAAGGGGCCACAGTGAGTCCTCTATAATTGTAGCGGTCTGTGCGAATCCGATTCCTCACCTCTACTCCGCTCGACATCCGGCGCGGCAGCGGCACTTACGTGGGGATTCATGTGCTTGCGCGCGCGCTCGAGCGTCTGGGCCACCGCGTGGAGTACGAGACGCCCAGGATGGTGCTGCCGGTCTATACAGCGCAGCGGCTGCTCTTCAATCGCACGCTGCGCGCTTCGGCGGAGTTCGATCTCACGGTGGGGTTCGACATGGACGGCTACCGCATCGCCGCCGGAGAACCCGGCCACGTGGCGTCGCTCAAAGGCGTGATCGCCGACGAGGTGCGATTCGAGGCGGGGCTGACACGGTTCACCATGGGGATCCAGGCGCGGTGCGAGCGCCGGCACGTGCAGAGCGCGGCGCGTGTGCTCGCCACCAGCCGGTACTCGGCGGAGCGGGCGCGGGAGTTTTACGGGCTGAAGGAAGCGCCGGCGGTGGTGCCGGAACTGATCGATCTGGAGGAGTGGCGGCGAACGCCCGGCAGTACGGCGGCGCAGGCCGGGAGGCCTACCCTACTGTTTGTCGGCAGGCTTTACCGGAGGAAGCGGGTGGACGTGCTGCTGCGGGCGGCGGCGATGCTGCGCGGGCGCGTGCAGGTCCGGATCGTTGGGAACGGGCCCTGCGCGGCGGCGCTTCGCCGGCTTTCGGAGGAGTTGAAGCTCGCTGGCACGGTGACCTGGCTCGGCGATGTCTCCCGCACCGCGCTGGCAGAGGAGTACCGCCGGGCCGGCATCTTCTGCCTGCCGAGCGTGCAGGAGGGATTCGGCATCGTGCTACTCGAGGCCATGGCGGCCGGAATCCCGATTGTCGCGTCTCGCGCGGCGGCTGTCCCAGAGGTGATCCCGCACGGTCTGCTCGTGGAACCGGATAGCGCGGAGGCCCTTGCGGCGGGAATCGAGGAGCTCTGCCGCGATCCTGGCCGCTGCGCCGAACTGGCGTGCCGTGGCGCGGAATGGGTGCAGCAATTCGACGCGCCGCGCGTTGCGGGCCTTTTCCTGGAGGCGGTGGGGGCCGCGGTTACCGGTAGTTCAGCGTAATCGGGAAGTTCACGAACTGTCCGTTATTGGGCCCGACCACATAGGTGGACCGCTGGCCGGCATCCGACGAGCTCTCGACCGCAGTGTCCACCAACGCCCCAACCACCGTCTGCTGCCGGCGCGAGAAAGTGACGCGCAGTTCCGTGTCATCCGGCTTTAGTACCGGAGTCGTGAACTTGGCCATCTGCAGGACGAAGCTGGAAGCCACCACGTGTGCGCGGGACCCACGGACGGCCGTAACCGTGAGATAACCGCTTTCGTTGGGCTGGAGGCTGAGCTCGACTACATCGCCCTTCTTCAGATCGTCCGGATCGGCGGCGGCGAACTCCCCGTCCGGCTGCTTGCGCAGAATCGTATAGCGAACGCCCAGGCGGGGAACGCTTTCGGCGGCTGCCCGCATGGTCATGGCATTGCCGGCCACCCGAGCCATCGCGCGCGCCTCCGCAGGCTTTGACTCGGCCACAGCGTCCTTCGCACCTTCCTGCCGCTTGTAAAACATCGCCTGTGCGCTGGGCGCCGCGGCAGGCACCCCGCCCACCACACCGCCCACCACACCGCCTTGCTGGGCCAACCCGAGTGCGGCCTGAGGCGCTGGTTGTGGCGCCGGCGCGGGTGAAACCACCTCGGGAGGCGGTGCGACCTCCACCTTCTGCCGCACTGGGGCAGCCGGTGGAGGAGCATGAAATACCTTCAATTTTGGCTGTACTGGAGGAGCGGCCGGCTTGTCCGAAGCAACCGGCGAAGGCGCGGGAACCACGTCCTTCACCTGCGCAACCTCCAGCGGCGGCACACGCGCGCCCCGGAAGACCAAAACTGCCACTACCGCGATCCCCGCCATGGCGACCACTGCCGCCGCCGGACGCCACCACGCGCGGTACCATGGCTGCGGGCGTTCGTCGAGCGCCGCCAAAAGCTGGGCTCGCGCGCCGGGCTCGCGCAGAAGGTCGTGAAGCGGCTGCTCTTTCGCCAGGGCGTCGAACAACTCCTGGTCTTCGAGTGCGGCGGCGAACAAGGCCTCCCGCTCCTCGGGTGTGAGGGTGCCGGTGGCATATCCGCCCAACAGCTTGTGGATCTCTTCCCGGCTCATCGCTTTCCCTTTTCCCAATCGCCGCCCATCAGCTCCAGCAGGTTCTTCCGGCAGCGGTGGTCCCACGTGTAGACGGTATTGAGGGCGCCCGCCCCCATGATCTCCTGGATTTCGGGGAATGTCTTCCCCTGCAACTTCAGACGCATCAGCTCGCGGCACCGGCCACCCAACTGGCTCACGGCGCGGGTGAGCCGCTCCAGCATCTCCTTTCGTTCGAAAGCGTCCGCCGGGCTGGCGTCCAGGTCGGGCAGCGGAATATCGGTGATCGAGACCTGAGTATACTCGCCGCGCCGCACCGTCTTCCGGCGCAAACTCATGATTTTAAAGCGCACGATTTGCAGCGATAGCGGCAGCAGGTCTTCCGGACGCTCCAGGTGCGCGTATTTTTCATGCAGCAGCATGAGCACCTCCTGGGCCAGATCCTCGGCAACGTCCCTCGATATATGGGATGCCGCGAAAGCGACAATCCTTTCACGAAGACTGACGAGGATCTCGTCGCGTGTCACGCCGCCGTCCCCATCGCCACCTTCCGTTTTGCCAGCGCCCGGTCGTGCAGGCGCGAAAGCAGCACCAGCGCGAAGGTGGCGCCGATCAGGCACCAGGTCATATCCCATTGGGTATCCCACGGGTCTCCCTGGCTGCCCAGGAACGCGTCGGCGGCGCTCCCGGTAAGCTTGGCGGCCGCGAATTCGAACAGCTCGTACATCGCGCTGATTCCCATGCAGACGCCCATCACCAGCGTGGCCAGCAGCTTGCCGCGCCGCAGCGGCGTGGTCCGAAGCAGCACTTCGCGCACAATCATCGCCGGCACGAACCCCTGGGCGAAATGACCGAGCCGGTCGTAGTAATTGCGATTCAGGTGAAAGGCGTCTTTGATCCAGTTAAACACCGGCATCTGCTCGTAGGTGTAGTGCCCGCCCACCATCAGGATCGACGCATGGATGGCGATCAGTGTGTACACCAGGCTGGTGAAGCGCAACTTGGGATAGAGCCAGATCAGCGCCGGAATGGCGATCATGGCAGGCACGGTTTCGAGAAACCAGGTAAACAGGTCGTGGCAGCCGATCAACGACCACACGAAAACCACGCAGACACCCGCCAGCAGCGCGGCGGGCGCGCGATCATCCGGCGCAAGCTTCATAAAGGAATGTTGCCATGCTTTTTGCGCGGCATGGTATCCACCTTGTTTTCCAGCATGCGAAGCGCCCGGATGATGCGGGGCCTGGTCTCGTGCGGCTCGATGACGTCATCCACATAGCCGCGCTCGGCCGCCACGAACGGGTTGGCGAAGCGCTCGCGGAACTCCTCGATCTTCTGCTGCCGGACCCCGTCCTGGTCGGCCGCGGCCGCCAGTTCGCGGCGGTAGACGATATTGACCGCGCCCTCAGGCCCCATGACCGCGATCTCCGCCGTGGGCCACGCCAGGTTGATATCGGTGCGGATGTGTTTCGACCCCATTACGCAGTACGCTCCGCCATACGCCTTGCGGGTGATCACCGTGATCTTGGGGACGGTCGCCTCGGCGAACGCGAACAGCAGCTTGGCGCCGTGCCGGATGATGCCGCCGAACTCCTGGCCGGTGCCCGGCAGGAAGCCCGGGACATCCTCGAACGTCAGCAATGGGATATTGAACGCATCGCAGAAGCGCACGAAGCGCGCGCCCTTCACGGACGAATTGATGTCGAGGCATCCGGCCAGGAATGCCGGCTGGTTGGCCACGATGCCGATGGAGCGCCCGTCCATGCGGGCAAATCCAACCACGATGTTCTTCGCCCAATGCTCGTGTACCTCGAAGAATTCGCCGTCGTCCACCACCCGGTGGATGACGTCCTTCATGTCGTAAGGCAGGCTGGATTCCTGCGGCACGATGTCGTCGAGCGCCGCGTCCATGCGGTCGATGGGGTCGCTGGTTGCGCGGCGCGGCGGATCTTCCCGGTTGTTCTGCGGCAGGTAGCTGAGCAGTTCGCGGATCATTCGCAGGCACTCGGCGTCGTCGGCTGCCACGAAATGGCCCACGCCGCTCACCGAGTTGTGGGTCATGGATCCGCCCAGTTCTTCCTTGGTGACATCCTCGTGTGTGACGGTTTTGATGACGTCCGGCCCGGTCACGAACATGTAGCTGGTGTGGTCCACCATGAAGACGAAATCGGTGATGGCGGGCGAGTAGACCGCTCCGCCCGCGCACGGCCCCATGATCGCCGAGATCTGCGGAACCACGCCGCTCGCCAGCGTATTGCGAAGGAAGATGTCGGCGTATCCGGCGAGCGAGACGACGCCCTCCTGAATGCGCGCGCCGCCGGAATCGTTCAAGCCGATGACCGGCGCCCCGGTCTTGAGCGCGAGATCCATGATCTTGCAAATCTTCTGCGCGTTGCTCTCGGAAAGCGAGCCGCCGAAGACCGTGAAATCCTGCGCGAACACATACGCCAGGCGGCCGTCGACGCGGCCGTAGCCGGTCACGAAGCCGTCGCCCGGCACGACCTGTTCTTCCATTCCGAAATCGCGGCAGCGGTGGGTGACCAGCTTATCGAGTTCCTCGAAGGTGCCCTCGTCGAGCAGCAGCTCGATGCGCTCGCGGGCGGAGAGTTTCCCGTCATTGTGCTGGCGCGCGCGGCGCTCCGGCCCGCCGCCTTGCTCGGCGGCAGCATGGCGCCGCCGCAATTCGTCGAGGCGATTCATCGGCACTATTGTACGAGTTCGAAGCGTCCGTCCGGCAGCAGATAATATTTGCGACCCCGCCAGACGATCGTGTTCCCGAAGAATCCACCAATCCACGCCAGCAGGCTCGCGACGTCCTGGAACGGCACCAGCCACCACAGCCGCCGGATCAGCGGATCCCGCAAAGCATACCCGGCCACCGCCCATCCCGCGGCTGCACGCAGTGCGATCGCCGCCGCCGCGACCGGCCACCAGGCCGGCCGCACGGCCCACAGCAGCAAGGCCAGGGGAAGCGGGTTCGTGAACACCTGGCCCACGTAGCCCCACGGCCGCGAGCGCCGCGTGCTGCGGTTCCAGCGCAGCCGGTGCTTCAGGTTCGGAAGGAATGCCTGCGCACCGATGCGGTGCTCGATCACATACGACGATAGAATCACGCCCCAGCCTCGCTCGGCGGCCAGCTTCCCCATGACGAAGTCTTCCGCCAGGTAGTCCTTCACCGCGTCGAAGCCGCCGATGCGCGCCAGGGCTTCCCTCCGCGCCACGATGGTCGGGCCGAGCGCGAACTTCATGCCGTCGAGCATGCGGGCCACCAGCACTCCGCCGATAAACTCCGTGTTCAACCCGACCGCCTCAAGGGTCGACCAGAGGCTGCGCCCCGGCACGGCGCGATACGGACAGGTGGCCAGGCCGAGAGCCGGATCCTGAAACTCGGCCGCGATCGTGGCCAGCATATCGGGCGTGACACGAATGTCGCTGTCCGACATCACGATCAGGTCGTGCCGCGCCGCCGCCAGCATGCGGTCCAGGCTGAAGACCTTGGCGTTCGGATACGGCGGCTCGCCGGTCACGATGAGCCGCGACGGAATCTGTGGGTATTGCGCGCGCAGATGCTCCGCGACGCCGATCGCCGGATCGTCCGGATTCCGCACCGCGAACAGGATTTCCAACTCGGGGTACTGCTGCTCGAAGAAGCTGCGCAGGTTTTCTTCGAGTCCCTCGTCCACGCCGGCGAGCGGTTTCAGCACGCTGATGGGAGCCGCGACTTTAAGCGGCGGTGGCGCGACGCCGCGGTACCGGACCGCCGCGACGATCGTGAGCACACAATAGACCAGCGAGCCGGCCACCAGGGCCAGCAGGGGCAGCGCGAGCACTTTTACACTGTAACAAGCGGCATGAAGCACATCATCGTCGGAACCGCGGGGCATATCGATCACGGCAAGACCGCGCTCGTCAAAGCGCTGACCGGGATCGATGCCGACCGCCTGGAAGAAGAGAAGCGGCGCGGCATCACCATCGACCTGGGGTTCGCGCACCTCCAATTGACCCCCTCGCTGCGGCTCGGCTTCGTGGATGTACCCGGCCATGAGCGCTTCGTCAAGAACATGCTGGCCGGGGTGGGCGGCATCGACCTGGTGCTGTTCGTGGTCGCGGCGGACGAATCCATCAAGCCGCAGACGCGCGAGCACTTCGATATCTGCCGCCTGCTGGGGATCCCGCGGGGCATCGTCGCGCTGACCAAGTCGGACCTGGTGGACGCCGACCTCCTCGGGCTGGTGCGGCTGGAGGTGGAGGAACTCGTGGCCGGCTCGTTTCTGGCCGGTGCTCCGATCGTCCCCGTAAGTTCCGCCACCGGAGCGGGTCTCGACGAGCTCCGCAAAGAGCTGGCGCGCGCCGCCCAGGCCGTGCCGGAAAAAAATGCGACGGGCCATTTCCGTTTGCCCATCGACCGCGTCTTCACCGTCAAGGGTTTCGGCACAGTGGTGACCGGCACGCTGATCTCCGGCGCCGTGCACAAGGAACAGGAAGTGGAGGTCTATCCGGCAGGCCGCCGTTTGCGCGTGCGTGGCGTCCAGGTGCACGGATCGAAAGCCGAATCGGCCGTCGCCGGGCAGCGCACCGCCGTGAACCTCGCCGATATCGAACCCGCCGAATTGCAGCGCGGCGACGTGCTTTCCGAACCCGGCGTCTTCCGTGCGGTCCGGCACTTCGATTGCCGGCTCAACCTGCTGCCTTCCGCCAAGCCGCTGAAACACCGCGCGCCCGTCCACTTCCACTCCGGCACGGCGGAAATCGAAGCCGAGGTGCGCCTGCTCTCGGGCCAGGCAACCCTGCCGCCGGGTAACTCAGCCTACGCCAGGATTGTGCTGCGCGAGCCGGCGCTGCTGTTGCCGGGCGACCGCTTCATCATCCGGATGTTCTCCCCGGTGGTGACCATCGGCGGCGGCGTGGTCGTGGACACCGGCGAGCGCCGCTACCGCAAAACCGACCGCGTCGAAGAACGCCTGAACGTGCTCAGCGGGTCCGATACCGCCGCGCGGGTCGCTCTCCTGATTCGTGAATCCGAATTCGGTATCGGCCTTCCGGAATTGATCGCCCGAACCGGCCTCCGCCGGGAGGAGATTGCCGCCGCCGCACCGTTTTCCATCGCCGGCCCCTGGTATGTAGACCGCGCCTGGTTTCAATCCACGCGCGACCGCCTGGCGAAAGCCGTCCGCGACTTCCATGCGAAGAACCCCCTGCTGCCGGGCATCGCGAAGCAGGACCTCCGCAGCCGGGAGTTGCCCGAATGCCCGCCGCCACTCCTCGACGCCCTGATCGCCGATGCGAAGGACCTCGTCCCCGAGGGCGAGACCGTTCGCACGCGTAGCCACAAGGTTGTGCTGAAAGAGGACGAGGAGCACGCCCGCGCGGCCATCGAACGCGCTTTCGAAGATGCCGGCTTGGCCGTCCCGGCGATGGCCGACGTACTGGCGAAATCGGGCGTTGAGCCCGCGCGGGCGCGTTCGCTGCTGCAGATTCTCCTGCGGGAGAAGCGGCTGGTCCGCGTCGGCGACGACCTGGTGTTCCACCGGTCGGCAATCGAGAGCCTGCGCACCTTGCTGGCGGCCCGCAAGGCGCAGCGATTCAATGTCGGCGCGTTCAAGGATTGGACCGGCATCTCGCGCAAGTACGCCATCCCGCTGCTTGAATTCCTCGACCGCGAGAAGGTCACGCGGAGAGAGGGTGACGAGCGCGTGGTGCTGTAGCCCTACGCCCTTAACGCCGCGCCTTTGCGTTCGATCGCCTTCGGTCCCCACGCACCCGGCACGAAGAAATCCTGCCATACCAGGCGGCACTCCTCGACCATCTGCAGGCCGTACTCACAGCGCCCCAGGTCCGCCGGGCCGGTGTTGTTGGTGCCGAACGTAAACTTGCACCCCGCCGCCTTCGCCATCTTGATGAACGAGGGGCTGGGCAGCTTGTAGCGGTTGTTGATCTCGACCGCCACGCCGTTGCGAACCGCGGCGTCGATCACCTTCTTGCGGCGCGCGTCCGTCCATAGCGTCTCGTAATCCTTGGCCAGGACATCCGGCACGAACGTAGGGTTCACGTAAATATCGATCGGTTCGTGGTCCAGAATCCCCACCGTCCGCTCGACCAGCGTGTCCATGAACTCCTGCGGGTCGCTGATCGTGCCGACCTCCGCGGGAATCCACGTGCGCATACGCTTGCCGTGATTGTCGGTCCAGGTCATCGAGTCGGTGAAGATGTAGTCGAACAGTCCGGCCGCACTGCGCGAGAACATTTGCGTCCACTCGCGCCCTTCGGCCTGCATCGCGATGAAGCAAGGCTGCCCCTTCATGCTGTCGAAGAAGGCGCGCACGGCGGCGTCATTCTCCGTCGGAAAGCCTTTTCCGCAATTGACCGCGATTCCGTACTCGATGCCGTCGCGCCGCGATTTCGCGAGCGCCTGTTCGAGCGTCAACCCCATCTTGAGGTGGACGTGGAAATCCACCATCGGAATGTTGTGGCGGCCCACGTCGATAATCTGCTTGAAGACATCGTCGGCCACCGGAATCGGGCCGGGCGTCGGCGTGTCGTCGGGCAGCGGCCTCACCTTCACGCTGCGGAACCGCGCGAACGAGCCGTTATTGTGGCACTGCAGCGCGAAGGTGCCGTGGTCCAGGAACCGTTCCTTCTCGCCGCCGGCCGGGATGACAGGCGGGTTGGGTTCGGTGTAGTCCACCACGAGCATGCCGTTGAGCCGCACCTGCACGTTCTTGCCGCGTACAGCCACGTGGATCTTGAACCACTGGTCGTCCGGAATGAACTGCTTGTAGATGTTGCGCAAGCCGTAGAGCGAGCCGGTTTTCTTCCGCTCCCGGTAGCTGCCCTCGCCGGTGGCCGTGTTGTTGATCTGGATCTCGAAGCCTTTTTCCGGGAAGTTGCTTTCCTGGTAGCGCGTGTGGAAGTACACGCCGGAATTGCACTCGTGCTTCGCCAGGGCTTCCACCTCCAGTTCGAAATTGCGGAAGTCGGCGCCGTGCACGGGGCCGTCATAAAACAGATGGGAGCGTGGGCCCTCGGCGGAAAGCTGCCCGTCCACCACCTTCCAGGAGCCTTTATTTTCGCTGGGACGCCAGCCTTCCAGGCTGTGTCCGTTGAAGAGTTCGATCCATCCGTCATCGGCGGCGGAGAGCCCGAGCGCGGTCATGGCACCGACAAACGCCCGGCGTGTGAATTGGTACTGGGCCACCAGCCCAGTATATCCCCCGGCTACTGGCGCTTGAACTTCAGCACCGCGCCGTTCTGGTAGAGCGTGAGCGAGCTGTATTTGCCGTCGGCATCGCGCTCGAATTCGATCTCGGCGTTGATCATGTCGTTGAAGAAGCGCGTCGGCGACTCCGGATCGATGCGGATCGACCCCTGCCCGGTGGCCTGCGTCATCAGGTGCCCGTCCTCCGGCCAGATCTTCAACGCGAAATTCGGATTGAGCGCGTACGTTCCCTCGAAAGGCTTGACCTGCTCCGGCGTCAGCGTAATGCTCTGATGCTGTTTCGGGATCTGGACCGGCTGGCCGAGCGCGACCGCGAGCAGCCCGGCGGCGATCGCTCCCGTCGCCGGAGTGTTGGCATTGGCCAGCACGATGGCCGTCAGTTTCTTCTCCGGGAGCCGGATGATCATGGTGTTGAACCCGTTGATCCCCCCGCCGTGTTCGAGGGACGTCGTCCCGAAGCGTTTGGCGATCATCCATCCGTAGCCATAGTCGGACAGGTGCGGCGTCCACATCTTTTCCTTGGAAGCTTCGCTCAGCACCGCCGTTCCATACAGCGCCTGGTCCCACTTCAGCAGGTCGTCCACCGTGGAATAGAGCGAGCCCGCGGCGTATGGCAGCGACATGTCCAGGAACGGCGCCCTCTCCAGCTTGCCGCCGGCATACTGATAGCCCTCGGCCCGGTGCGGCAGGATTTCGGTGTAGTGATCGTAGCCGGTATCCTTCATACCGAGCGGACCGAGGATCGCGCTGCGCAACTGGTCTTCGTACTTGCGCCCGGTTACTTTCTCGATTACGTATCCGAGCAGGATGTAGCCGGTGTTGTCGTATTCGTACCTGGTCCCGGGCGCGAATTTGAGAGGCTTGTCCTGGGTGAGTTGGATGATCTCGGCCGGTGTGCGTGCAGTGCTGGCCATCTTCTGGAAGAATCCGGGTATCTCGGTGTAACTCGGAATGCCCGACTCATGGCAGAGCAGGTGATGGATGGTCACCGGCTGCCACGCCGCCGGGCCCTCCGGGTAATACTTGCGGATGGAGTCGTTCAGGCCGATCTTGCCCTGTTCGACCAACTGCAGAATCAGCGCCGACGTGAACTGCTTGGTAATCGAACCAAGCCGGAACTTGGCGTCGGGCGTATTGGCGACGTTCCACTCGGCGTCGGCGAGCCCGTAGGCCTTACGGAACAGGGGCTTGCCCTCGCGAGCCAGCAGGGCCGCCCCCTGGAACCTCTTCTGGTTGACGTAAGCCTGAACCAACTGGTCGGCCTGGCCGGCAATATCCTGTGCCGCCGTGCAGGGAGCCAGCAGGAGAATCAGCGATAGCAGCCGCGCATTCATGCCGCTATTCTCGCAAAACCCGCGCCCGCTCACAGAGCGGCCGGACTCATTCGATCACCCGCGCGTCCAACTGCCCTTTCGCCAGCCGCACATGAATTCGCGACTCCGCCGGCGCCGCCGCCGCGTCCTTCAAAATCCCCTGCTCGTTCGACACGATCGCATACCCGCGCTCGAGAATCCGCAGCGGACTCAACTGCTCCAACTTTGTCTGCAATTGATCAAGCGCCGCACGCCGCCGGCCGAGCCGCAGCGTGACGACCTGCAGTGCGCTGCTATGCGCCCCCTCCATGCGGCGCCGGTCTGCGGCCAGCCGGGGCCGCACGTCGAAACGGCGGCCCCTCAGCTCCAATGCACGCCGCGAGCGTTCCCGCACATCGATCGCCACTCGGATGCGCTCCCGCATGCGGTACTCCATCTCATCGGTGCGCTGCAGGCCGCGCCCCATACGCCGCTCGAGCACGCTGCGCGCGCGGTCGATGCCCTGTTGCCGGAAGCGCCGCTCCAGCATCGCCAGCCGGTAGCGCAGATACTGAACCGCGCGGCCGCGTGTGGCGTCCAGCCGGTGCAGTACGTCCGCGAGTTCCGGCGCCACGATCTCGGCGGCTGCGGAGGGCGTCGGCGCCCGCATGTCCGCTACCATGTCCGAGATCGTGATATCCGTTTCGTGCCCCACGGCCGAAACTACCGGCACGGCACACTCCGCAATCGC
The DNA here is from genome assembly GCA_963778675.1 of Bryobacterales bacterium. Classification (GTDB taxonomy): domain Bacteria; phylum Acidobacteriota; class Terriglobia; order Bryobacterales; family Bryobacteraceae; genus CAWCDJ01. The sequence goes on along the minus strand of CAVZVI010000002.1, from coordinate 8,849 downwards.
CCGCGCCACGGCTTCCTCATTGAAGGTCCACAGGTCCTCGAGCGATCCGCCGCCGCGGCCCACGATCAACACATCCGGCCACGCGGTTCTCGAGAAATAATCGATTCCCCGGCAGACGTCTTCCACCGAGCCCTCCCCCTGCACCCGCGCGGGGAACAGCCGGATATGCAGACCCGGGAAGCGTCGCGTCAGGATCTGGACCATGTCGGCAATCGCGGCGCCCTGCGGCGACGTAACGATCCCGATGCGGCGCGGATAGCGCGGCAGGCCGCGCTTTCGCTCCGCCGCAAACAGGCCCTCCGCGGCCAGTTTCTTCTTCAGTTGCTCGAAGGCGAGCTGCAGCGCCCCCGCGCCCTGCGGCTCGAGCACCTCCACCAGCAACTGGTATTCGCCGCGGACTTCGTAAACGTCGATCCGCCCGCGCGCGAGCACCGCCAGCCCGTCCTGCGGCTTGAACTTCCAGTAGCGGTGGGCCGAGCGGAACGCCACGCATTTCACCTGGGCATCACGCTCTTTGAGGGTGAAGTAATAATGCCCGCTGGCCGCCAGTTTCAGCCCGGAGATCTCGCCCGAAACCCACACATCCAGGAACTCGGTCTCCAGCGTGGCCCGGATTGCCGAGTTCAGTTCCGACACCGTATAGATGCGCCGCTCGGGGACCAGGTTGAATTCCAGCGCGAATTGCTCCACGGAGCCATGGTAACAGCGGCCGTCTGCTCGCAGCGCGCCCGCTTCGTCCCCCGTCCAGTGTGAGTTTCCGCACGCCTGGTGCAGGACGCCGGAGCACTTTCCGGGCCACACTGAAGAAGGGAGAGGAACTCGCGCCCCGGGTGTATGGAGACCTTCTTCCTGGTTGTGGCACTCATCGGAATCGGCGTCCAGCTCTTTTTTCTGGTGCTGGCGCTGTTCGAGCCGGGATTGGCCTACCGGGTGAGTGACCCGCCGGCCGTCCCGATAGGGTCGGTGGAATTTGCGCGCGCTCTCGGCCTGCTTGCCGATTCCCAACTGCACCACGCCACAGCCGTCGCCGTCCTCACCAACGGGGATGCTTTTTACGGGGCGGAACTGGAAGCCATCCGGTTGGCGGAAAGTCACATCTGCCTGGAGGCCTACATCTTTCAGAAAAGCGAGATCGGCGCCCGCTTTGTTCAGGCCATGGCCGAACGGGCGCGCGCGGGCGTCGAGGTACGTCTCGTGCTCGACGCGGTCGGCAGCATCAATACGCGCATGTCGTTCTTTCGCGAACTGATCGAGGCCGGCGGCCAGGTCCGCTGGTATATGCCGTTCCGCTGGTACAACCTTCTGCGGTTCAACAACCGCACGCATCGCGAGCTGCTGGTGGTGGATGGCCGCGTGGGGTTCATCGGCGGGGCCGGGATTTCCGACCGCTGGTATCGCGGAACCCGCCGGCACGCGCGCTGGCGCGATACCATGTTCCGCGTCGAAGGCCGCTCCGTCCCCGCGCTCCAATCGATGTTCGCCGAGAACTGGCTGGAATCTTCGGGTGAACTGCTGGCCGGCCCGAAATATTACCCCGAGTGCGAGGATCGCGGCCGCGTTGCGGCACTGGTCATCAACAGCAGCCCCAGTTACGGCCGCTCCACGCGGGCGCGCATGGTCTTTCAAATGCTGATCGCTTCCGCCGGGCGCAGCATCCACATCACCACTCCGTATTTCCTGCCGGATCACAGCGCACGGCAGGAGCTGATCCGCGCCATGAGCCGCGGCGTGGAGGTCAAGATTATGGTGCCGGGCACCCACCACGACCATCTGCTGACCCGGCGCTCCAGCCGGCGCCTCTACGGTGAGTTGCTGCGGAACGGCGCCCAGATCTTTGAATATCAGCCGGCCATGATCCACGCCAAATGCATGGTGGTGGATGGCCTCTGGAGCGTGATCGGGTCCACCAACTTCGATCATCGCTCTTTCGGACTGAACGACGAAGTCAACCTGGCAGCCCTCGATGAAGAGCTCGCCCGGCTCGTCGAATCGGATTTCCAGCGGGATGTGGTGCACTCCCGGCGTATCGAATACGACGAGTGGCGGCGGCGGCCCGCGTTCGAGCGGATTCACGAGTGGCTCGGCTGGATCGTCGAGCGGCAGGAGTAGCGATGCGGGTCGTCACGTACAACGTTCATAAGTGCCGCGGAATCGACGGCCGCTCCAGCGCGGTCCGCATCGCCGAGGTTCTGCACGAAATCGCGCCGGATGTCATCGCCTTGCAGGAAGTGCTGGAACACCAGGCGGAGACCATCTCGACCGAGTTGAAGCTCCCATACGCGCTCGGCGAAAACCGGAAGCATCGCGGCCACGCGTACGGCAACGTAGTGCTCAGCCGCTTTCCCATCCGCACCGTGCGCAACTACGATCTCAGCGTGCGCGGCCGCGAGGAGCGCGGCTGCCTGCGCGCCGACCTGCAGATCGGCGGCAGCACGCTCCTCCACGTCTTCAACGTCCACCTCGGCACCGCCCTGCTCGAGCGCCGCGTTCAGGGGCGCAAGCTGATCGCGCCGGAACTGCTGAATGACGTGGAAATCGAGTCGCCCCGCATCGTCCTGGGCGACTTCAATGAGTGGACCCGCGGCCTGGCCACGCGCCTGCTCCGGTCGCACCTCAAGAGCGCGGATGTGCGGAGCCACCTCAACCGCTCCCACACCTACCCCGGCATGCTGCCCTTCCTGCATCTCGATCATATTTACTACGATCCGGCGCTGCACCTGGAGCGGCTCAGCCTGTTCCGGACGCGCAAGGCGCTTCTGGCCTCGGATCACTTGCCGCTGGTGGGGGATTTTGTGTGGGTGAAAAAAGAAAATGGTTCCAAGTGACCTGATTCACAGCCTGTTCACAGCCGGCATGCCCGGCACCGAACATCGCAGTCAGAAACTCCGGGCGTTTCGCTTTTCGACTCCCCAATAACCGATTTCTCCGGCTACCGGATCAATGCCTTGAAGCACGCCGCAGACTCTTTTTCTGACCGGGACCGGATACTCGTAGCGGCCTTTCGCTCGCCCATGATGACTCCCGCTTCCGCGGGCACCGTCATGAGGTCAACGCTCCTGCCCTGCTACTTCGCACCTCAGATCGGCTGCCTCTGCCGCCCGTTCGGCTTTTCGCTCCACAACCAACTGCCGTTTTGCACCGGCGCTGGCTGCTTCGTCGCGTTGGCCCGTTGCGGCTACTGCAACCGGTCCGACCTGTTGCCTCTCCGGCTGGAACTCCCCTTTGGGACTTTTACGTCCCTCCGGATCAAACATTCCAACCGCTCGGGCTTCAGGTCAGTCCGCCTTCCGTTAGCGCCCGATTCCGTTCGCTCCCCGCAACCGTTTCTATTACTAGTCTCGGCTGCGGATCACCGTTCCCGGTCCGCTACGCTCCCGGAGGCTTGCTGTTCCTCAAACCTCTTGGAACCACCTTCACTATGCAACCGAACCCCGCCTCCGGTCAACGCTTTCTTGTATGTAATCGACCTGTTTTCAACAGTATTTATTTGTTCTATTTCGATACGGTTACAGGGAAACCCCAGTGGATGAGCTGTGCATAAAACGGTCGGTGACTGTCCTGTTCTGCGAAAATAGTGTCAAAATGCGCAGGCTGATCATCCGACCAGGCGCCATCGGGGATTTCGTCGTCTCCCTGCCGGCCCTGGAGTGCCTGAGGGACGGTTACCTCGAAGTCTGGGCGGCCTCCGCCAATGTTCCGCTGGCACGATTTGCCGACCTCGCCCGCTCCATCGCCTCCACCGGCCTCGACCTGCTCGGCATCACCGCGCCGCCGCCCCGCCTCCTCGACGAATTGCAGTCGTTCGATTCGATCGTCTCCTGGTACGGCTCGAACCGGGCCGAGTTCCGCGAGGCCGTTGCGGCGCTCGGCCTGCCCTGCACCTTCTTCCCGGCCCTGCCCGACCGGCCGGGGATGCACGCCGTGGATTTCTACCTGGAACAAGTGCAGAGCCTGGCCGGCTGCCGGAGCGACGGCATTCCGCGGATCGCCTGCGGCGGCGCCCGCTCCGATTACGCGGTGATTCATCCTTTTTCGGGCAGTCCCAAGAAGAACTGGCCGCTCGACCGGTTTCAAGCCCTCGCCCGCCGTCTCGAACGCGTTATGCCGGTGCGCTGGTGCGCGGGCCCCGACGATCCGCCGCTCGAAAACGCGGTCCGCATCGGCGACCTCTACGAACTAGCCTGCTGGCTGGCCGGCGCCCGCCTCTATATCGGCAACGATTCCGGCATTACCCACCTTGCCGCGGCGGCCGGTACGCCGGTGCTGGCGCTCTTCGGCCCCACCGATCCGGAGATCTGGGCGCCGCGCGGACCCCACGTGCGGGTGGCGCGGTGGGGACGCCAACCTTCGATACCATAAGGGATAGAGGTATCCAGCTTGCGCCTTGTTTTCTTCCTTTCGATCGCTTTCGCGGCCGTGGCAGCGGAGAACCACACGCTGGTGGATCGTGTCGGCTCCACCGGTTTCGTTCAACTCGAAGCCGAGAGCTTCCACCAGCTCACGCCGCGCCAGCAGGCCCTGGCCTACTGGCTCACCCAGGCCTCGATCGCGATCGACCCGATCAACTACGACCAGAATTCGATCTACGGTCTCCGCCAGAAGTACCTGCTGGAAGAGATCCTGCAACACGCGGACGCGCTGCAGCCCGAGACGCGGCGGAAGATCGTCGATTTCACCAAGCTCTTCTGGGCCAACCGCGGCAACCACAACGAGATGACGGCGCAGAAGTTCCTGCCCGCGTTCACCTTCGAAGAGCTGCGCGCCGCGGCCCGGGCAGCCCTGGCAGCAGGTGGATTCAAAAGCGCCGGCTATGGCGCCCGGATCCCTGATCGAGCCGCCCTCGACCGCGAGCTCGACGACCTGAAACCGTCGCTCTTCGACCCCGACTTCCAGCCCATGATCACGGCCAAAAGCCCGCGCGGCAAGCTCGATATCCTCCAGGCCAGCGCCAATAACTTCTATCACAACGTGAGCATGGCGGACCTCGTGAATTTTCACGACACCCACCCGCTGAACTCGCGGCTGGTGAAGACCGATTCCGGCAAGCTGGTGGAAGAGGTCTGGCGCGCCGGCACGCCCGGCGGCAAGGTTCCTCCCGGGATGTACGCGCCGTTCCTGAAAAAGGCCATCGGATCCCTCGAAAAGGCGCGCGCCTATGCCGAACCGGGCCAGGAGCCGGTGCTGGCCGCGCTCATCCGCTACTACGAAACCGGCGACCCGGCCGACTGGATCCGTTTCGGCGTCGACTGGGTGCAGAACAACCCTCCGGTGGATTTCGCCAACGGCTTCATCGAGGTCTATCGCGACGCGCGCGCCGCCAAGGGCACGTCGCAGAGCTTCGTCACCATCACCGACCAGAAGCTCAACCAGTTGATGGTGAAGCTGGCCGCCAACGCGCAGTACTTCGAAGATCACGCGCCGTGGCTGCCCCAATACAAGAAGAAGGACGTGAAGCCGCCGCTCGCCAAGGCCGTCGAAACGGTGATCGAAACCGGCGATTTTCACGTCAGCACGGTGGGCGATAACCTCCCCAACGAAAACGAGATCCGCGAGAAGTACGGCAGCAAGAGCTTCCTGTTCACCGGCAGCTCGCGCACCCTGCGGCAGGGCACCGGCGACGGCCCGCTCGAGGAGTTCGCCGCCACGCCCCAGGAGATCGCCATCTGCAAAAAGTACGGCGAAGAGGCCTCGGATATGATGACCGCGCTGCATGAGGTGATCGGCCACGGGTCGGGCAAACTCAATCCCAAGCTGCAGGGCGGCGCGGAAGCGTATCTGAAAGAGTACTTCTCGACCCTCGAAGAGGCGCGCGCCGACCTGATGGCGCTGTGGAACATCTTCGACCCCAAGCTCCAGCAGCTTGGCCTCGTTTCCAGCCCCGAGGTCGGCAAGGCCATGTACTATAACGCGGTTCGCGTGGCGCTGACGCAGCTCTACCGCATCCCCAAGGGCGACACCATCGAAGAAGACCACCAGCGGAACCGCCAGTTGATCGTCAACTACATCATGGATAAGACCGGGGCCATTCAGAAGGTCGAGCGGAACGGAAAGACGTACCTGTTGCTGAAGGATTTCGACCAGATGCACAAGGGCGTCGGAATGCTGCTCGCCGAACTGATGCGCATCAAGGCCGAAGGCGACTACGCCGCCATCAAGGCCCTGGTGGACCGGTACGGCGTGCACTTCGACCCCGCGCTGCGCGACCAGGTGCTGGCGCGCTATAACCGGCTGAACGTCCCCACCTACTGGTGCGGAATCAACGCCGACCTCGCGGCGAAATTCGACCCTTCGGGCACAGTGGCAAACGTGGCGATCTCCTACCCCCGCGACTTCGTCAAACAGCAGTTGGGCTACGCCGCAATGTACGGAGTACAATAGCACGACAATGGCTGCACGGCTGAATCCGCCGTCCCCGCTGCAGGCGCCGCAAATCGTCGATCTGCGGCGGATCTCCGCGCGCGAACTCGAGCCCCTGCTCCTCGAAGAGACCGCCGCGTGGCACGACGAGTTGGAGTGGGATTTCGATAAATCGGCCGACCTGGTGCGCCGCTTCGTCGACCTCCACGCCCTGAACGGCTGCGCGCTCTTCGAGGACGGCGAGGTGACCGGCTACCTCTACTATGTGCTGGAGGAGAACAAGGGCCTGATCGGCGACCTCTACCTGCGGCGCAGCCATCACAGCGAGGAGCGCGAAGACCAGATGCTCGACTGGGCGCTGCGCACCATCGCCGGAAACCCGCTCGCCAGCCGCATCGAGTCGCAGCTCATGATGCTGCATTTCTCGCCGGGGCGCCCCGTTCCGTTCTCCCACTGCCTGAGTTCTTATGAGCGCAACTTCATGCGGATCGGCCTGCGCGGCGCCGAATTTCCGGAGGGACGCGTGCGCCGGCCGATGTATATCGAGCGCTGGTCTGACCATTATCAGGACGCCGCGGCGTCGCTGATCTCGGCCGCCTATTCCGGACACGTGGACAGCCGCATCAATGACCAGTACCGCAGCACCGCGGGCGCGCGGCGCTTTCTGTACAACATCGTGCAGTATCCCGGCTGCGGCACCTTCTACCGGCCGGCGTCGTACGCCGCCTTCGAAGCCGCCACCGGCCGTCTCTGCGGAATCTCGCTCGCGAGCCTCGTGGCGGCGGGCTGCGGCCACATTACACAGATCTGCGTGAGCCCGGGTGTCCGGGGCACCGGCACGGGCTACGCGCTCTTGCGCCAGTCGCTCGCGACCCTGCAGGAGATGGGCTGCCGCTCCGCCAGCCTGACCGTGACCGCCGCCAATGAAGACGCCGTCAGCCTCTATGAGCGTGTCGGCTTCCACACCGTGCGGAAGTTTTCGGCCTACGTCTGGGAAGGCTGGTAGGGCGCGCTTTGGTTCGCTACACCTGCGAACACGAGAGCGGGCGCAGCACGAGGCTGGTGATGTTCGAGACCGTCGGCGGGTCCAGCTTGAACCGCGGATCGGCGGAGAGTTTCTTCCAGTCTGGGTCGGCGCCGAACTTCGCCCAGACGGTTTCGAGCGCCGCCATATCCGGAAAGCTCAGCATGTAGGTCAGGCTCGGCAGCCTCGGCCCGATCAGCGCATCGGCATAAAAGACGCCGGCGGCGCCCGCCTTTGCGAAGATATCGAACTCGCCGTGATGGAACATTTCCACTTTGAGCACGTGGTCCCCGTTGGTGGGCGACACGTACGTGCGGAGCTGGTAGATGCGCGTTTCCTTCTTGGCAGCGGTCGCCGGGACGGCGAGTTTCGGATGACCCTCGAAGGCGCGCAGCAGGGTGCTCTCGATCGTGATGTAGGGCGGCGTGCTGCCGGGAGCGTCCCAGAAAGGCGCCGCGGCCTTCATAAACTCGGTGTCCCTGGCCAGTTCCAGCTCGGCGGTCACGAGCGTTTCGAGTTTCGGGGAGGGCAGCAGGAGGTAGTAAGCGGGCGTGTCCGGGCCGAAATAGACGGAGAAGGCCCCGACGGGCGTGATGCCGAGCCGGTTCAAAGCGGGGATGAGCGCGCCGGCGAAATAGTGGTCCGTCAGCCTGGTGCCCGGACCGTTGGCGAGCTGATAGCGCCGGAGTTCATAGTATTCGGGCGCGGCCTTCGACCCGGCGGCGGGCGATTGCGGGTCCGCCGCGGCCGCGCCGGCCAGCGACAGCGCGGACGCGGTGAGAGAGGTAGAGAGAAAGTTTCGGCGATCCATGATTTTTCCGAATGACGATTGAGAGTTTATCACGGGAGGAATTCGGGGACTGGGAATGGGGAGTCGCGACGAGTTTTCCTTGTCGGGCCCGTGCCATTGGTCCAGTCGAGCGGCGCCTCCGTTTCATCAGGAAGGGCTGCGGAGGCCCGCCGCAGTAACCCAGCCCCCGAACAGCACCCGGCGCCAAAATGTATCAAAATGGAAGCGATGCAGCTCTTTGACCGGATAACGTGGAACCCGAACCAGATGAATGGTCAGCCGTGTATCCGTGGGATGAGGCTGACGGTGCGCCGGGTAGTGGAAGCCGTGGCGATCTACCCAAACCGGGACGATCTTTTCCGGAACTATCCCGAGTTGGAACCGGAGGACGTCAGGCAGGCGCTGGCATTCGCCGCTGCGAGTCTCGAGGATAGCGCGACAGAAAGTAACGCGGCCTGACCCGTCCTCCATGCGCTTGGTTTTGGATCAGGGTGTTCCCCGCGACGCGGCCGCCCTTCTGCGCAGTCTCGGACATGACTGTATGCACGTGGGTGAGATCGGGATGAGCAGAGCCGCCGATGAGGAGATCCTTGCATTCTCGGCGGCAAGAAATGCGGTAGTTGTGACGCTCGACGCGGACTTTCACACGATCCTGGCAGTCTCTGGGGCGCAAGGGCC
>CAVZVI010000001.1:0-39326 GCA_963778675.1 Bryobacterales bacterium | reverse complement strand
CCCCGCCAAGTGGATTTTGTAAATGCTGCGCCGTTGATCGCGGGTAGTCGGCGCCCGGTTAGGATGTGACATGATGGATGAGGGGCTGTACATGAAGGCTGTTGAGTTCGAAAGCACGGTCACACCGGGAGGTCAGATTGCGCTTCCGGCTGACGTCGTGGGGGAGATCCCGGCCGGGGAACAACTTCGAGTCGTCGTCATGTGGGAGCCGTCCGAACCGGATGCTGCGTGGCGATCTGCCGGGCGGCAGAGGTTCGAAGCGGCGTATTGTCCCGAAGATGCCGTTTACGAACAGTTGATCAATGACACTGCGGCTCGGTGAAGTCGTTCTGATCCGGATGCTGTTTCATCAGGCGCCCGGCTCCAAGGTGCGCCCCGCCTTGGTTCTCCTCGATCCTGGGGACAACGATTTCGTCGCAGCGCCCGTCACCTCTCAGCAAAGGGTGTCGGAATACGATCTGGCAATCGAGGATTGGCGGGCGGCAGGATTGAACGTGGCATCATCGGCCCGCATTCACAAGCTCACGGTTCTGGCGAAGGCCGAGGTCCTCCGGAGTCTCGGGTCGCTATCCGATGCGGACCGCTCGTCGCTCAACGCAATCCTCTGCCGGGCCTTCTGCCCGCGAAACGGCGGGAAGTAGCGCCTTCGCCGTTGCCGTGGAGAATCCGGCTCCGGCCACTTCTCAACGTCGCGCGTTTCTCGTCAAAATGCCGCTTAACAGCCCATCTCGATGAACCAAACTTGGTTACATATGGCAGGGAGCCCGGGCCCGCCCAATGTCGGTGCACCTCACTGCTTGACGGGCCGCATTCTCAGGGCAGCATGCCTTTCCGCCGCTGTGGCGTGCGTTTCTCTAAGCGATTGACCGCGGGTGAACTTCGTCGGTTCCACTCTCCGGGTATTAATCAGTAAAGTAATTCGATCGGATGCTCTCGATTATCCCCAGAGACCTGCCCAGTCCACCAAGGTCCGGAAATAGGCGTTCGTAGGTTACGCCGCGTTTCGTAAGGTCGGCCAACAACTCGTCACGGGCATCAGGCGGAATCGTAATCCTGCAAAGCCACCGAGGTTGACCCTGCGGGCAATGTTGTATTACGTTCTTCAGGCACGCTTCGAAACTATACTCCCAGTGAGCTGCATTCGAAGAAAGAACAGCCCCTTCTGTTCCTGCTGCCGCCTACTGGGCTGGCGGGTGTTCACGCGCATGATCACAGGGGGCCAAGTCGCTCGAAAAAATGTGGTGATGAACTTCTCATCGTCGTCAAAGCCTTCGGAGTCCGAGGACAGCAGGCGTTCCGATTCCTTCTTGATTGCAGCGGAGTGAATCGCCCAAACCGCAGATGCGGTCTTTCTATCTGCCTCGGCGACGGCAAAGAGGGCGGCGACATCTGGGTCCTCGGTCCAGTCCAGCAATCGAGTGGGTCCTCCGAAGTGCTGCATGAGCGCTAGCCGTGCAAGTTCGCTCTTCGGCCATTCGGAGTCGTGAATGTGGGCAGGCGCGCGATCCTTAAATGTCTGAAAAGCTCTTGATTCCTGCGCATTCAAGAAGCCTTCTGCTGCGCAGCGTTCAATTGAGGTCTTCAGACCCCACCTCGCGTCTTTTTGGCCACGGAATATCCAATCCCTACTAAAGCCCGAGAGCCGTTCCAGCACATCACGTGCATTCGACGCTGCGTGAACCTCGGCATACCTCTTTCCACATAGGCGCCGCCTGCCTAGCCTATCGAGATCCCTGCTATCGCGCTCAAATTCTCGATCCGATACCTCGTCCGATTGCTGCTCGCTATTCAACATTTCGGAACCAAGTATAGCTCTGCGTTGAGGGTACAGCACATTGAGTTGTAGCCCATTCCTGCTAGCTCTCCAGTGGTTGGATAGTACCCGTGCCCGCTGAGGTCCTGGAAACTTGGCAGCATGCGCGGATTGAAGATCCGGAGCAATTCCAGATGGCTGTGTAGTCTCCTAAGGTGAGAAGTGCTACCCGGATAGAGAACTCCTGGTCGCCAAGTGTTTACGAACGGGTTCGATTCACCTGGCCGTAACACGCCCGTCCCGCCATCTGCCGCTGGTCCGCGCATAACGGGCCGGTCAAGATCAGCAATCGGGACTACACGGCCATGTGGATCAATTCCGGTTAAACCGATGGATATGGCAGATTTCTTTCGGGATGACCGGCTGGCTAGCGATTGAGCGCGCAACGGTATTCGGCCAGGGCCGTGAATGCTGCCTTTGGCTCCCAAGGCATATCGGGATAGCGCTGGCCCCGGCGCCCGCCGTCGAGCACCCGAACGATACCCGCGCTTGCCATGTCGAAGTCTTCGCGCGATTCGCTGCGGTCCACCAGGTCGTATCGGGCGAACGTGTATACGAAGACGCTGTCAACGCCCTCAGAGTCAAACACGTTCAGTAATTCCGTGATATAGCGCGCCTGCTCGTCCTCGCTGCGGACAGGACTGCCCTTCAGCCGGAGGGGACGGCCGTAATCGTCCCACTCGATTACGTCCGAGATTCCTCTGGCCGCCATATCGGCCGCGCCCGAGTGGGCGGCGCACCTCGCTTGCGCACGCGTTCGGCACACTGGGCTAAGCCGGGAAGCAACGCAAGAAATTCTTCGCTGGTCAGGTTGTTTGTGAACGGGCAGAACCACACTTCGAGTCCCGCTGCAGCAGCGTGGGCCGCCGCAATCTCCAGTCGCTCCGGATACCCGCCGGTTATGCGTACGGCGTCGCAGTGGAGGTCATCGTGGATGATCTCCATCTCCCGTTTTACAACCTCCGGGGCAAATGGTTCCCGCGTTGTAGTGCCCGCGCTGATGAAGCCCGTATCGTAGTTAATGCCTTTGAATCGCATGTTTCGCACTTCCTTGCCGTGCCTGTGTTGAACCGGCCTGCAGTCTGCATGGACGGATTTGGATGCCTACTTTCCGGCTTTCGCTTTGCTCTCCGGGAAACCGGCCGCAACCAGTTCGAAGGCCTTGCGCAGCAGCGGAAGGATCGGGCCGGACGGGCATCACGTAACCAGCGGTCCATAACAGTCCCGATAACAGCGATCACCACTGCCGCCGCCACTTGCGGATAGAGGTCCTTCGCGCGCCGGGTTCCGGACCGCTCGGCGATGACCTTGGCCAACTCAGCTTGTGCCGCAGCCGATGCCCTAAGCACCTCGCCTTGAATCGCTGGTTACTTACCAGATGGGCGGCACCAACCTATATTTCACCCTACGCGCATAATCGGCATAGCCCCGTAGCTCATTGTGCAGGGTTCGATCTTCCAGGACCGTTCGCAGTCCGGTCACAGCCGCGGTAACGATGGCGGGCGCGAAGGCCCATCGCGAATTCAAGATCAATGGTGTGGCAAGCGTGAACGCCGACATGCCGGTATAGCCCGGATGCCGTACAAAACGATAAGGGCCGCTCGTGACGACTACGTGCCCGCGGTCCTTCTGAATGCGGACCACCGAGGAGAAGAACTTGTTGGAATGCATAGCCCACGTGATCAAAGCGGCGGAAAGGACGGCTACGACGACACCTGTAAGGAACGCTGGTGGCGGCATACCGTCCGACCAGTGAAAGCGGGTGTCCAAGCCCGCCGTAATCCAGGTGGCCACGGGGCCCAGCAGGACCACGATGGCGACAATCGGCTTGTCCCAGCTCTTGCCTGCTTTGACATTGCTACGCTCGGCGCGCAAGCCGGGGTTGTGCGATAGCAGAGCCGTACTCGCAACGCTAGCGGCGAAGTTGAGTCCCAAGAGAACCCACGCGTTTGACCAATCCAAACGGCCGACGGATCCGAAAAGGCATACCGATGTAATGGCCAGACTGAAAACTACCGGTACGAACTGTCGCATGCGCATTGCCTCACCACAGCGACATTTTATGACGATTTCGGAGCGAATCGTCCTCTTTCGAGGAGAAGGACGTAGGCCTTCCGGAAAATGACCCTGTCGAAATCCACCACACGCGGTCAAAGTCCGCAATCCCCGTTCTGCAGCGGTCGACAGGCGTTGGGGACTACTCGTCCCTGATCCGCGGGCGGCGCATCACTTGGGCTCGCAGCAGCATCTACGCCGGATTGCAGGAAATTGAGTGAATCGGTAACCCCCGGATCGTTGACACAATAAAGGGCGTGCCGATACACTCAGCGGTTGTTGATGGTATTTCTTAGCCTATTCGTTTTTCTCTTTTCTCTGGTCGCCGTAGCCGTCCAGTTCGGATACGGCTGGGGAATTCGTAAGAAGCTCCCAATTCTGGTGATAGCCCTGTCCGCTCTTTGGATTCCGGGCCGGGCATCAGCTCAAGTAGCGTTACCCGATCAGAGTTCACCGGCTGCTCCTCCATCGAACCAGCCGCCGGAGATGGCTGGGCCGGCGGCCCCATCGCCGGAACCTGCCTATGACCGGCCAGTCTCCTGGAAACTTTTGTTCCACAACTGGGTCGACGATCAAAAGCACATCTGGTCTTTCCCGGCCAGACTGGTTCAAGGTCAAAACCTGGCGCCTACCGCTGCCGTTGCGGGGACCACGGCAGGACTCTTTTTTCTCGACCCGAGCGAAGCCGCATATTTCCGCCGCACGACGACATTTCATGAGTTTCGGAATGTCGTTACGGGCAACGGCGCGGCGATCGGCATGGGTGCGACTGCGCTCTCGATGTATGCCGCCGGGCTGATCCGCAAAGACTCGAAGATGCAACACACCGCGTTGCTCGTGGGTGAAGCGATGGCCGATACCGCCCTGGTGCAGACGGTTTTGAAAGATGCCACCATGCGGCTCAGACCAATCAGCTACCCCGCTTCCGGCTGGTTTGTGACCAGCAAATCACCGACTTCCTACATCCGAGGAAATGGAAGTTTTCCTTCCGGGCACAGCATGGAAGCGTTTGCTGTCGCTACGATCATCGCCCGGCGATATGGAAGAGACCATCGCTGGGTGCCTTACGTCGCCTACGGCCTGGCCTCGCTGGTCGGATTTTCACGCCTCCCGCTCAATGTTCATTTCCTGTCGGATGTCGTTATGGGTGGTGCGATTGGATATTCGATCAGCCGCTTCACGGTGCTCCGGCAATGACAGCGGCCGCCCGCGGCGGTTTCGGATAGGCTATCGGCGGTCAACCGCGCGGTTATCACGGTACCAGGGCGCCCGGAAACGCAAAAGGTTGGCAACCGACTGTGGCGGATTCGTGAGGATTCGTGTGGCAGCGATCAGGGACCGGCTCTGTACACGATTTTCGATCCGTTTCTGCACGTGCTTGTCGAGCCATTGGAAGCCGATGGTGATTGCCGTCCCTCCCACCTCGTTCATCACCATATCGCTCACGCCGGTCCGGTCGACGCAGCGAATGTGGAGCGCCCTGCAGTCCTGGTCCCACCAGTGAACCGGAAGGCCGACGTTGCCGATACTGGACTCGCTGAGGGGTCCCATTTTCCAGAGCACCGCATCGACGGTGGCAAATGCGAAGGCCTGCAGAAGAGCGTGCCGGTAGGCGGGGCTGCGGAAGTCCTGCTCGGAAAACCGGATGTGGTCGTTGTTCTGCCAGAATATAGCCTCCGCGACGGCTCCCTGCGTAGGGTGTGCCAGATAGGAGGTGAAGTATTTGCCGCCGTCGTCCCAGTTGTCGAAATGGTACACCGAAACGGTGTCGAACCAGTCGCGGAAGAAAGGTCCGCCCAGTTGATTTCGGGTCTTGGGTTCCTTGAGGATTCGTTCGGTCTGTTCGATTGCGATCCAAGTCCACCACTCGCGGACGAGCGATTTCCAATGGATGCCGCCGGAACTCTCTGGATGTTGCAGCACCGGCAGAGCCGGCGGGTGCTCGGGGGGGACGCTTTCGGATTCAGGTTCACTTGTGACATGCGGGCCCATGGACTGACCGCTCGCAACGACGCTGACCAACCATAAACTGAAGACAATCGCAGACAGTTTTCGCATACCAATGGACTCTCGAGGCTGTGGTTTGGAGAAGCGCAATAGCAGGGAGCGCCGCGTCGCGGCACATTCAGGTCTCCATGGCAAGGTGGGATGTGACGCTGTACCATGGGACTCATTTTTGGGGGTTACGGGAGAGTCGAGAACTGGCGGCTATGGAATGTTCCCCGTGACGGGTTTCGTCAACCGGCAGTAGCATCGCGGTGAGCGCAACACGGGCAAGCTAAAGCATGCCCCACCTCAGCTCGAGAAATTCTGAGTGCTCCCCCTCCAAAACGGCCCGCGAACCACACAGGGGACGCGCCCCGCGCTACGATCGATTTGATGGGTTTTCCCGCAAGTGACCACGGCCGCCTGGGAGTGGAGCGAAGCCGATGAATATCACCGGGCTCTTCATCCGCCGGCCGGTGGCTACTGCCCTGATCATGCTGGCCATCCTCGCCTTCGGCCTTCTGGGCTATAAGGACCTGTCGGTCAGCGACCTGCCGAACGTCGACTTCCCCACCATCCAGGTTTCCGCCGGCTTATCCGGCGCCAGCCCCGACACGATGGCATCGGCGGTGGCCACCCCGCTCGAAAAGCAGTTCACCACGATCGCCGGGCTCGATTCGATGACGTCGACCAGCGCCCTCGGGTCCACGCAGATCACCCTCCAGTTCGATCTCAGCCGCGATATCGATTCCGCCGCCCTCGACGTGCAATCGGCAATCACTTCCGCCGCGAATCAACTGCCTCCCAACATGCCTTCCCCTCCCACCTTCCGGAAGGTCAACCCGGCGGATTCGCCCATCCTCTACCTCGCGCTCACTTCCGCCACGCTGCCGCTCTCGACGGTGGACGAGTACGCGGAAACGCTGCTCGGCGAGCAGATTTCCATGGTTCCCGGCGTCGCGCAGGTCTCGGTTTTCGGGTCGATGAAGTACGCCGTCCGCATCCAGGTGGATCCGGCCCAACTTGCCGTGCGCCGGATCGGCATCGACGAGGTCCTTCACGCGATTCAAAACGCCAACGTCAATATGCCCATGGGCACGCTCTATGGAGCGCACAGCGCCTTCAACATCCAGTCGAACGGCCAGCTCACCGACGCGAAGCTCTTTCGCCCGATGATTGTCGCGTATCGGAACGGCGCGCCGGTTCGCCTGGAGGAGGTGGCCACGGTCAGCGACAGCGTCCAGGACAACCACCAGGCGGGTTGGATCAACGCCGAGCCGGGCATTATCCTCGCCGTGCAAAGGCAGCCCGGGACCAACACGATCGCGATTGTGGACTCCATCCGCCAGCTCCTGCCGCGATTCCGTTCGATCATGCCGCCGGCGATGCACCTGGCGGTCGAGTACGACCGGTCGATCTCGATCCGCCAGTCGGTGAACGACGTGAAGTTCACGCTGTTCCTGGCGATCTGCCTGGTCGTGCTCGTCATCTTCCTGTTTCTGCGAAACCTCTCGGCCACGGTGATTCCGAGCCTCGCTCTTCCCATGGCTATCATCGGAACCTTCGCGGTGATGTACCAACTGGGGTACACCATCGACAATCTCTCGCTGCTCGCGCTGACGCTGTCGGTGGGCTTCGTCGTGGACGACGCCATCGTCATGCTCGAAAACATCGTGCGGCACATGGAGCAAGGCAAAGACGTGGAGGAGGCGGCGTTCGACGGATCGAGGGAGATCGGTTTCACCATTTTCTCGATGACCCTGGCGCTGGCCGCGGTGTTCCTGCCGGTCTTCTTCATGGGCGGGATTCTGGGCCGGCTGCTGCACGAATTCGCCGTGGTCATCGTTTCGGCCGTGCTGGTATCGGGCGTGGTTTCGCTGACACTCACCCCGATGCTCTGCAGCCGCTATCTGCGTCCGGAGCACGCGCGCGAGCACGGGTGGATGTATCGCACGCTGGAGAACATTCTCGAAGGGGCCCTCCGCCACTACGGCGTCACGCTTCGCTGGGCGCTGCGTCATCGCGTCCTGGTGATGCTCTTCGGAGGCCTGGTTCTGGCCGGCACGGCCTGGGAATTCTGGACGATTCCCAAGGGCTTCCTGCCGGACGAAGACACGTCGCAAATCGCCGTTTTCTCCGAGGCGCGTCAAGGCATTTCGTTCGACGCGATGAAAGCGAATCAGGAAACGATCAACCGGATCATCCTCGCGGATCCCAACACGCTCGAATTCTTCTCGCGGATCAGCCGCCTCCAACAGCACCGGCCTCAACAACGGCCGCGCCAGCGTCCACCTGAAGGAGCCTTCCGACCGCCCATGGACGGACGACCCCGCCTATGACCGCCTCGAGGCGAAATTCGGGCGGGTGCCCGTAGCCGGTTCGGTGGTTCGCGGGATTCGCCCGCTGTTCGAGCATCACATGTCGATCGATGACATCATCGCCGAGCTGCAGCCCAAACTCGCCACCATCCCCGGCGTGCGCGTGTTCCTGCAGAACCCGCCTTCGATCCGCATCGGCGGCCAACTGACCAAGAGCCAGTATCAGTTCACCCTGGTCAGTCCGCAGACGGAGGAACTTTACCAAAATGCGGAGCAATTCGCGGCAAAGATGGCGGAGTTGCCGGGGCTGACGAATGTCACGACCGACCTGCAGATCCGGAACCCCCAGGCCAACGTCATCGTGGACCGCGACAAGGCCTCGGCGCTCGGCGTCACACCGCAGAGCGTGGAAGACGCTCTTTACAGCGCCTACGGCCAGCGCCAGGTTTCGACGATCTACACGCCGAACAACGAATACTACGTGATCCTCCAGGTGCAGGACCGCTATCAAAGCGGTCCGGCGATGCTCTCGGAGCTGTACATCCGTTCGTCGGCGGGCCAGCTCGTCCCGTTGAGCGCCGTTTCCCGCTTCACCCGGGGCCTCGGGCCGCTCACCGTCAACCACACGGGCCAGCTTCCGTCGGTGACGATTTCGTTCGACCTGGGGCGCGGGGTGGCCCTGGGCCAGGCGGTGGACGAGGTGCAGTCCCTGGCGGATTCGACGCTGCCGCTTTCGGTGATCACCAGTTTTCAGGGCAGCGCCCAGGCCTTCCAGGAATCGTTCCGCGGGCTCGGGATTCTGCTGGTGATGGCGGTCCTGGTGATTTACGTGGTTCTGGGCATCCTGTATGAGAGCTTCATCCACCCGATCACGATTCTTACCGGATTGCCGGCCGCTGCTTTTGGCGGCCTGGTTACCCTGTCGCTGTTTCACATGCCGCTCGATATCTACGGCTTCGTCGGCTTGATCATGCTGATCGGCATTATTAAGAAGAACGCGATCATGATGGTGGATTTCGCCCTGGAACTCGAGCGCTCCGGCAACTACACGGCCAGCGAGTCGGCCTACCAGGGATCGATGACCCGCTTCCGCCCGATCATGATGACTACCGCAGCCGCGGTGATGGGCACGGTGCCCATCGCAGTCGGATTCGGAGCCGGCGCGGAATCCCGGCGGCCGCTGGGACTCTGCGTGGTCGGCGGGCTGGTGTTTGCGCAGTTGGTCACGCTGTACCTGACGCCGGTTTTCTATACCTATATGGATTCCGTGCTGAGGTGGCAGCGGGCGCGTAAACGCCCGTCGCGCACGCGGATCGCAGCGGGCTCGCACAGCCGGTAGGGGTGTAACCTTTTCGACCGGCGGCGGTAGTATACGAGAAATGGGAAACCTCGTTCAGGATGTGCGGTACGGTTTGCGGAACCTGGCGCGGAGCCCGGGATTCCTGCTGGTGGCGATGCTGACGCTGGCGCTGGGCATCGGCGCGAACACCACCATCTTCAGCGTGATGAACAATACGCTGCTGAAGCCGCTGCCGTTCCCCGAGGGGGACCGCCTGGTGCTGGTGTGGGAGACCTTCGGCAAAGGTCCCGACAACTGGAACATCGTGTCGGCTCCGAACTTCTGGGATTTCGAGCGGCAGAGCCGCTCCTTCGAGAGCATGGCCATCTTCGATTCGGCGGGCAGGGGCTACAACCTCTCGGCAACGGGTGACTCGCAGGAGGCGGAGCAGGTTTCGGGTCTGCGCGTTTCCGCCGGCTTCTTTACCGTGCTGGGCGCGAAGCCGCTTCTCGGCCGCACGTTCCTTCCCGAGGAAGAGACTCTGGGCAGGGATCACGAAGTGGTTCTCAGCTACGGGCTGTGGAAGACGCGCTACGGCGGCGACCCGTCGCTGGTGGGCAGGACCATCCGCGTGGATGGGGCGGACTTCACGGTGGTGGGCGTGATGCCGCGGGAATTCGCGTGGCAGTTCTGGAGCGGACCGCGCCGGCTCTGGGTGCCCGTGGGCTACACGAAGACCGACTTCGGCCGCGGCGACAACAGCTTTATCTCGATCGCCCGCCTGAAGCCCGGCGTGAGCGTGGCGCAGGCGCGGGCGGAGATGGAGGCCGTGGGACGCCACGTCGCGGCGCAGTATCCGAAGGTGGACACCGATATGAGCGCGACGGTGTCTCCTCTGGGCGAGTTCGGGATCGAGGGGCTTCGCACCACCATGCTGACGCTGCTGGCGGCGGTGGCGTTTATTCTGCTGATTGCCTGCGTGAACGTGGCGAACCTGCTGCTGGCGCGAGGCGCGGCGCGTCAGAAGGAGTTTGCCATCCGGCTGGCACTGGGCGCGCCCGGGTCGCGCATCGCGCGGCAGTTGATTACCGAGAACGTCCTGCTGGCGCTTGCGGGCGGCGCGGCGGGGCTGCTGCTGGCCGCCCTGGTCAACCCTCTGCTTTTTCACGCGTTCAAACTGGACACGCTTTCCCTGCCTCTGCGCCCGGTGGATTCGATCTCGATGGACGGCCCGGTTTTTGCATTTGCCCTGCTGGTTTCCTGCCTGACCGGTGTGCTGTTCGGTGTCGCGCCGGCCCTGAGCGCGCTGCGTACCGACGTGAACGGGCCCCTCAAGGAAGGCGGGCGCGCCGGAAGCTCCGGCGGCCAGAACCGCCTGCGCCAGATGCTGGTGGCGTCCGAGGTGGCTCTCGCGCTGGTGGTGCTGTCGGGCGCCGGACTGATGATCAAGAGCATGACGCGGCTGCTGGGCGTCGACCCCGGGCTGAATCCGAAAAACGTGCTGGTCATGGGGATGTCGGTGCCGCAGGAAGAGATCTACGTGGGCCCTCCGGGACTGCCGCGCTTCTGCCAGGATCTGGATGAGCAGGTAGCCGCGATTCCGGGCGTTCTCTCCGTCGGCGCGATTGCGCATCTGCCGTTCCACGGAAACGCGGGCCGGGGTTTCCAGATCGAGGGACGGCCGCCGGCGGACCCAGGGCACCTGCCGGGCGCAAGCTACACGGTCGCCTGCCCGAACTACTTCCGGACCATGGGCATTCCGATTCTGAAGGGGCGGGAGTTCACACGGCAGGATACGGTGAGCGCACCGGGGGTCATCGTGATCAATGAGGCGATGGCGCGCGCGTATTGGCCCAAGGAAGACCCGGTCGGCCGGGCGATCCGGCTGGGCGGCTCCGACGGGCCGCGCCTGACGGTAGTGGGGGTGGTGGGAGATGTGCATTACCAGGGCCTGGATGCTCCGGCGCGCCGGCAATTCTTCCGGCCCTACCAGCAGGCCGGCTGGCCGGTCATGAGCATCGTCGTCCGCACCGCCGGCGCGCCCGCAACGTTCACCGCGGCGGTCAAGAAAGCGCTGAAGAGTGTGATGCCCGACAGGCCGGTATCGGGCGTCGAAACGATGGAAGAGGTGGTCCATGACTCGACGGGCTCGCGGCGCTTCCCGATGCTGCTGCTGAGCGTCTTCGCGGTGCTGGCCCTGGTGCTGGCGGCGGTGGGCATCGTGGGCGTGGTGGGCCATTCGGTGGCGCAGCGAACGCACGAGATCGGCATTCGCATGGCGCTCGGCGCGGGAACGGTGGATGTGCTCCGGCTGATGGTGAACAACAGCATGATGTGGGTGCTGGTCGGGCTTGCGGTGGGCGTGGCGGGCTCGTTGGGGCTGACCCGCCTGCTTTCCGGAATGCTCTACGACGTGCGGCCGCTCGACCCCGTGGTGCTCGGCGGCGTATCGCTGCTGCTGGCCACGGTGGCGCTCGCCGCCAGCTACCTGCCGGCGCGCCGCGCGGCGAGAATCGACCCGATCGTGGCGCTGCGCTGCGAATGAGGCAGTGCGATCAAGACGCCGGCTGGGGCCGCCTTGCGCGTTGTGCCAGGTAGTGTTGATCCAGGGCTTGCCGGACCAGCGTCTTGATTACCGCCTGGCGGCTCACGTTGAGTTCCTGAGCAGCCTTGTCCAGCTCCTCCAGCATGGCAGCAGTTACGTCCACGTTGACGCGCTGAATCGGCTGAACCATGCGGCCCTTGCCCTTGAAAAAACGAGAAACGTCCTTGCCTTGATCCGCCAGCCGCGCAATCGCATCGGCGGAAACCGGCCGGGTGGACTTACGAGTTTTCTTCATACAGTCTGACTTCCTCCTTCGTCGACCTCCACAAAGTGACGAGGTGCAGAATCTCCCCTTCTTCGTCTTCCCGTATCTCAAAGATGACCGAATACAGGCGGTCACCCACCCATCCGACGGCCAGAAACTGTTCAGGGACATCGGATCGCTGATCGAGCCAATAAGGGCCTCTTCAAACCCAATGCCGCGCCGGGGGTTGGCTCGGAGGCGCCTGCTCTTTCGAAGATCGAAGCTAAAGCGCATCTGATATGACTGTTATACCACTCGGGAGGAGACCGGAGAATGGCGAGAGGGAGTTTGGGGACGTTTTTCGCACATCGCGAAAGGGACAGGCATCGAAGTTCCGCGGAACCGGGATTTCGAGGCCTGTCACCGATTTCGGGCGGTTAGCCGATGCCGCCGGCAGCGGCCAGAGCGCCGGCGGGAGCTTTGCGCCAGGCGGCGGCATAGGTGGCGTGACCGTTCTGCTCGTAGCCGGCGATGCAGCGGGTGAGCAGGCCGGCAGCGAGATTCTGATCGTAGTTGGCCTGCATCTGGCCCGGCGTGAGGCCATGATGGCCGACGGTTCCGCCGGTACCGGCCACCTTCTGCTGGAAGATGGCGGAAAAGCGCGGGCCATCGGAATGGTTGTAGGCGACCAGGTAGGCGAGCTGGCGTCCGGCGGCGTGGTTGTCGTTCCACTCCTGCTGGTATTCGGCGGGAGTGAGGAAGCTCTTCAGGATGAGAGAGCCGGTGTCCACCTTCTCATAGAACGCGGCGTACGTGCGGTTTCCGCTCTGGGAGACCACCGAGACGTTGATGGGCATGAAGCCCTGCTTGAAGAGCTGATCGAAGAGGGCCTGGTGCTCGGCGGCGTTCTTGCCGTGGTAGGCCTGCAGGCCGGGGGTCGGGGTATCGACCCAGATACCGGCGTACAGAATGTGGCCGTTCTCGATGTAGTTGTTGACATTGAGAAGGCGTTTGCCGGCTTTCTTATGGGCGTCGAACTCCTGCTGATATTGATCGGCGGTGAGGCCGTGGCGGGCGCTCCAGGAGACGCCGTCCTGGGGGCGGAAGATGACGTTGACCAGAGTGTTTCCACCGGCCTGGAAGCCGGCGAACCAGACGGGGCGATAGCCCGACGAGGTGACGTGATCGAAGAGCGTCTGGTAGCTGCCGATGGGGATGCCGAAGTAGGCGATTTCCGCCCAGGAAGGCGGATACCACGCGGGCTTCGATGCGGCCGTCCAGATGTTCACGGAGTCTTTCGGAACGCCCTGGTCTTTGACCAGCACCCAGGGACCGGCGGGATCGGGCGGACTGAGTTTCGACGGCGGAAGCACCCACATGTCGCGGAATTCGAGCATGCGGAGCGGGCCGCTGGAGTTGGTCTTCTGGGCGTGGATGTGGGTGTGGGGGTTGGTGGAGTTGCCGGAGTTTCCGGCGAGCCCCAACTGGTCGCCCGCTTTGACCGTGGCGCCGACGTGGGCCAGGGCCGGATTGAGGCTGCCAGCCTGCATGTGGGCATAGAGGACGACCACGTCGCCGTGCTGGATGAAGTAGTGATTGCCGGCGCCATCAATGACCGAAGCAGGAAACTGTCCGATCACGGTGTTGGACGGAACGCCATCGACAACTGTGACCACGGTGCCACCGGCTACGGCGCGCACGGGCTTGCCCCAGATGCGCCAGTGCTCGTTCTTCGAGCCATCGGTGCCGGGCAGGATCTGGCTCCACTTGTGGGCGTTGGCATCGAAAGCCTGGACGCCGATGTCGTGGGCGTTGATCTGTGTGCCGTTGCCGCCATCGGCCCAATGGATGGCGCTGGTGACGATGTATTCCCCAATGCGGAAATCCGACTGGTGGAACGGGAAAAGGAAGCCCGCTGGACTGGCAGTGGTTTGGTAGGGCGAAAGTTCGTAGGTTATGGTGGCGGGGGAACTGAAGTTGTTGCAGGTAACGGCGGCCGTCACCTTGGGTGGGGCGGGAGCGGGCAAGAAGATTTCGTTGTTCGCATTGTTATTGACCACGCCGTTGGCCCAGAATTGGGACTTGCCGGCGGGGATATCGAAGCCGGGAACCTGCATGACGACGGCGGCGTTCGCGGAGCCGGGGAAAGAGAAAGTGATTCCGCTGACGTGGACGGACTGGGCTTCGTGATTGGTGATGGTGAGCCCAAGGATCAGCTTGATGGACGGATTCTGGCCGGCAGTCTCCGGGGCGATGGGGAGGTAAAGGACTTTGCCGGACTCCATGGGTTCCACAGAGAACGTTAGGTTCGGTGCGCTCATTCGTGAAGTTTTTTCCTTTTCGTAAATGCCAGATACGGAGTGATAGTGCCGGGGGCGCGCAAATCGTTGCAGGAGGGCGTACCATCCCCACTCAAAAGTGGTGGTATTCTCACAACGCCTTGCTAAACTAGAGTGAGGGTGCTGCCCGTGGTGACTAAGCCGACGACCCAGCCGACTTCTGTTTCGGCCCGCTTCGAGGGCCTGGAACCCGAGCAACTCATCCGCGCGTTCCGCCTGATGCACACCGCGCGGCGCCTCGACGACCGCGAGGTTGCGCTGAAGCGGCAGAACCGCATCTTTTTCCAAATCAGCGGAGCGGGGCACGAGGCCGTGCAGGTCGCGGCGGGCATGGTGCTGCGCCCCGGCCAGGACTGGTTCTACCTCTATTACCGCGATCGCGCGCTGTGCCTGGCACTGGGCGTGACGCCTCACGAAATGCTCCAGCAGGCCGTGGGAGCCGCCGCCGATCCTGCTTCCGGCGGCCGGCAGATGCCTTCGCACTGGGGCAGCCGCCGGTACAACATCGTGAGCGTCTCGTCGCCTACGGGCACACAGTTCGTACAGGCCGCGGGCTGCGCCGAGGCTTCCCGCTACCGCGACCCCGAGGCCAACGAAATCACCCTGGTGACTTCGGGCGACGGCGCCACCAGCGAAGGCGAGTTCTGGGAGTCGCTCAACGTCGCCTGCCTGAAACGGCTGCCGCTGCTCTATCTCATCGAGGACAACGGCTACGCCATCTCCGTCCCGATCGAATGCCAGACGGCGGGCGGGAAGATCTCCGAGCTGGTCTCCGGCTTCCCCGGCCTCTTCCGCCAGGAGGTGGACGGCACCGACTTTCTGGCTTCGTTCCGCACGATGAAGGCAGCGGCGGAGTGGGTCCGCTGCGGCAAGGGGCCGGCCCTGGTGCACGCGCACGTGATACGCCCCTATTCGCACTCGCTCTCGGACGACGAGCGCCTGTATAAGCCGCCCGCGGAGCGCGAAGCCGAGGCGGCGCGCGACCCGGTCCTGACCTTCCCGAAGTTGCTCGTGGACGAAGGCATCCTGGACCGGCAGATGCTCCAGCTCATCGCGCACGAGATCGACGAAGAGGTCCACGAAGCCACGCAGCAGGCGCTGCACGACGAACCGGCCGCGCCCGAATCCGTGTACCTCAATCTCTACTCGCCGGACATCGATCCGGCGGACGATTCGTTCGCGGTTCCGCCCAAGTTCACGGGCGCACCGATGACGATGGTGGATCTCATCAACGCCACGCTGCGGGAGGAGATGCGCCGCAATCCGGACATCCTGGTGTTCGGCGAGGACGTCGCCGATTGCAGCCGGGAGGCGAGCCTGGGGGAGGTCAAGGGCAAGGGCGGGGTCTTCAAGGTGACCGGCGGCCTGCAGGTCGAATTCGGTTCGCGCCGGAGCTTCAATACGCCGCTGGCCGAGGCCGCTATCGTGGGCCGGGCGATCGGCATGGCGACGCGCGGGCTCAAGCCGGTCGCCGAGATCCAATTTTTCGATTACATCTGGCCGGCGATGATGCAGATTCGCGATGAACTGGCCACGCTGCGGTGGCGCTCCGGCGGGCACTTCGCGTGCCCCGCGATTCTGCGCGTGCCGATCGGCGGATACCTGAACGGCGGCGCCGTGTACCACAGCCAGTCGGGCGAGGTGACGTTTACTCATATCCCGGGCCTCCGCGTGGTGATGCCGTCGAACGCACTCGACGCGTGCGGCCTGCTGCGCACCGCGATCCGCTCCGACGACCCGGTGATGTTCCTCGAGCACAAGAAGCTATACCGCGAGCCCTACAACCGCTCGCCGCATCCGGGCGAGGATTTTACGATCCCGTTCGGGCGCGCCCGGATCATCAAGCCCGGGCGCAGCCTGACGGTGGTGACCTACGGCGCGCTGGTGCAGAAATCGCTGCAGGCCGCCACCCAGGTGGAGCGCCGGAACCCGGAGGCGGCGATCGAGATCCTCGATCTGCGGTCGCTTGCACCGTACGACTGGGAGGCGATCGCTGGTTCGGTGAGCAAGACCAGCCGCGTGATCGTGGCGCACGAGGACTGCCTCTCGTTCGGATACGGCGCCGAGATCGCGGCGCGGATCGGCTCCGAACTGTTCGACCGCCTGGATGCCCCCGTGCGGCGCGTGGGCGCGCTCGATACCTGGATCGCCTATCATCCCCGGCTCGAAACGGCGATTCTGCCACAAACCGAAACGCTGGCATCCGAAATCGAGCGGCTGCTCGCATATTAACGGGCTTATAATCTGGTTATGTCTGAAACCGACGTCCCCCGACGGGCGTTTCTGCGCGGTGTCACCGCTGCCAGCGCGCTCTCCTATTCGCGAATTCTCGGCGCCAACGATCGCGTTCAACTCGGCCTGATCGGCTGCGGGGAGCGCGGCCGTTACGACATGGGCAACTTCCTCAAGACCGGCACGGTCGACGTGGTTGCTCTGTGCGACATCTGGGGAACCAACCTCGGCAAGGCCAAGGAGAACGCTCCCAACGCCCAAGGCTTCAGCGACCATCGCAAGCTGCTCGAACTGAAAGAGGTCGACGTGGCGCTGATCGGCGTGCCGGACCACTGGCATACGGCGATCGCGATCGACGCTTTGAACGCCGGCAAAGACGTTTATGTCGAGAAGCCGCTTACGCGCACCATCGAAGAGGGTCCGCAGATCGTCAAGGCAGCCCGCATCAACAACCGTGTCTGCCAGGTCGGGATGCAGCAGCGCTCCGGCAAGCACTACATCCAGGCGAAGCAGGAGTACATGGATTCCGGCAAGCTCGGCAAGATCACTCTCGCGCGCACCTGGTGGTACGGCAACGGCTACCACCTGCGCAAGGCGCCGGCGTCGCTGCAGACGAAGCCCGCGGACCTGGACTGGGCACACTTCCTCGGACCGGTGAAGTGGCGCGACTGGGACCCGCAGCAGTATTGGAACTGGCGCGCGTACCTCGATTTCGGCGGCGGGCAGGTCACGGACCTCTTCACTCACTGGATCGACGTGGTGCACATGTACATGGGCGACGACATTCCGTTCTCCGCCCAGGCGGCGGGCGGCATCTACAACTATAAAGACGGCCGCACCGCGCCGGACACGATCAACGTGCTGCTGGAATACCCCACGCAGTTCACCGCCACCTTCGAAGCGACCCTGGTGCCCGGCATCACGGGCGCGGCCCAGGAGTTCTGCGGGACCAAGGGGCGCTTGTGGATCGACCGCGGCCGCTACGAGTTCACCCCGGTGGGGCGCGGCGCCGAAACGACCGTCGTCAAGGCCTTCAGCAATATCGACCTGGACCACGTGGAGAACTTCCTGGAGTGCGTGAAGTCGCGCAAACAGCCCAATGCCGACGTGTTGATCGGGCACCGCTCGGCACAGGCGTCGCACCTGGGAAACATTTCTTACATGCAGAAGCGCCGCATCGATTTCGACCCGGTGCGCGAGGAGATTCAGCCGTTCTAGGCCGCTTGCTATACTAATAGTTTCAAGACCATAACACTGAGGAGTTTCATGATTTCTGCAACACAACTGCGTCCGGGGATGGTAATCAAGTTCAATAACGAGCTGTACTCGATTTTCAGCGTAACCCACCGGACGCCCGGCAACCTGCGCGGGTTCGTGCAAGCCAAGATGCGAAGCCTGCGCAGCGGGTCGATGACCGAGCACCGATTCTCTTCGGAAGACCGGGTGGAGAAGGCCATGCTCGAAGAACATGAGATGGAGTATTTATACGACGACGGCGAATACTACTATTTCATGAACACCGAGACCTACGAGCAGATGCATCTCATGAAAGACCTGCTCGGCGATGCCACGCAGTACCTGATCTCGCAGCTCAAGGTGACGGTGGAATTCTACGAGGGAAAGGCCATCAGCGTGGAACTTCCGGCGACTGTCGATCTCACGGTGGTCGAAACCGAGCCGGGATTGAAAGGCGCCACCGTATCGAACGTCACCAAGCCGGCCAAGACCGAAACCGGTCTCATCGTGCAGGTGCCGCCCTTCATCACGGAAGGCGAAAAGATCCGCGTCAACACCTCGGAAGGCACCTACCAGGAACGCGCTTAGCCGAGCGCTTTGAGCACTGCCGCGGCCAGTTCGTCCTCTTCCGCCGGCAGGACGGTCCGCAAATCGAGAACGACGCGGTCTTCCTCGATCCTCGCAATCAGCGGGGGCGTACCCGCACGAAGCCGCCGTTCGATCTCTACTGCGCCTGTGGTTGAGAGCGCGACCAGCCAGGTCGGCAGCGACTGCTGCGGCGTGGAGCCGCCGCCGATCACCGAATGGCCCGGCACGATTTCGGCCCGCATGCCTGGCCAGCGATTCAGCAGGGCTTCGGCCCGGGTGTAGATCTCCTCGGGCGTCTGCCGGATCATGGCCAGCGCCGGCACCTGGTTCCAGTGTTCCAGCAGCAGGTCGCGGAGGGTGGTTTCGAGCACCTGGTAGATGAGCTTGTCGAGCCGCAGCGCGCGGAACAACGGATTGCGCCGCAGCCGCGCGACGAGTTCCGGCTTACCGGCGAGAATGCCCGCCTGCGGCCCGCCGAGCAGCTTGTCGCCGCTGAACGAAACCAGGTCCGCGCCGGCCTGAAGGCTGTCGGAGACCAGCGGCTCGTCGATGCCGAACTCGCGCAGGCTGGTGATGCATCCGCTGCCGAGATCTTCGTAGACGGGAATCCCGCGCTCACGACCCAGGGCTGTCAATTCGGCCAGAGCGGGTGTCGCCGTGAATCCCTCGATCCGGAAATTGCTGCGGTGTACGCGGAGCAGGAGCCGCGTCCGATCGCCAATGGCGGCGCGATAGTCGTCGATGTGGGTGCGGTTGGTGGTGCCAACCTCACGCAGCACCGCTCCCGAGCGCGCCATGATGTCCGGGATGCGGAACCCGTCGCCGATCTCGATCAACTCTCCGCGCGAGACCACGACTTCGCCCCCGGCGGCGAGTTCGTTCAGGGCCAGGAAGACGGCCGCGGCATTATTGTTGACGGCGATCCCGGGCGCGCCCAGCAGGCGATCGAGCAGTCCGGCGATGTGGGTGTCGCGCTTGCCCCGCCGCCCGGTCTCCAGGTCATATTCGAGGTTGGAGTAGCCGCCGGGAATGGTGACCGCAGCGAGCGGCGCCCGTCCCAGGTTGGTGTGGAGCACGACGCCGGTGGCATTGATGACGCGCCGCAGCGAGGGAGATTCGAGGGCCGCGAGGGCTTCGCCGATCCGCGCCTCGGCCGCGATGGCGCCTTCCTTCCCCGAGAGGAGTTCGGCACGGAGCGTATCGAGGATGCGCCGCGCTTCGGCGACGATCAGGGGGCGCGGGAACCTCCCGGCCTGCCGTTCGAGCCGTTCGACGACTTCATGCACGGCGGGCAATTCGCGCAACTTCCTGGCATCGCTCACGTTTTCGATAGTACCGCGCTTGTGTGAGAGGGGTGCGACCGACTACACTAGAGGGATCGGGGCGTGGCTCAGCCTGGCTAGAGCGCCTGGTTCGGGACCAGGAGGTCGGTGGTTCGAATCCACTCGCCCCGACCAAATTCCTCAAATACTTGGCTGTACGCCAATTGGGGGCAACCCCAATCCCATCCCTTTCTAAGAACATAACACGGCTCTACGCCAATTGCGGGGGCAAACCCCAATCCCAGACCTTTCTAAGAACATAACACCTGCACTCGCTGACGGTAGTTTTCGAGGCTCCTCGCCGCGTTCGGTGGCCCGAATGCCTTCGAGCGCACGGCGGTGGGCGTCGACGATGTTGTCGCCGACGGTGGATGCCGCGTTCAAGTAGCGGGTCTCTTTTTCGGCGGCCAGCACGCGGTCCCGGTGATTTTCTCCAGGGAGCATTTCCACCCTCGGCAGGAGTTTGTCGACCTTGCCCCACTCGACGGCCAGCTTCAGCATTCGCCGGAGGACCTCCAATCGGCGGTTGATACTCGCGACCGCGAACTTGGCCTCCCGCCGTTGCGCAATGAAGCCGGCGATCTTGTCGGTGGTGATCTCGTCCAGAGCGCACTTGGACAGCGGGGCGTAATCGATCAAGGCCTTAATCCCGGCCTTGTAGTATTCCAGCGTCTTCGCCTTGTTCTGAAATCGCGATTCGATGAACGGTGTGAAGTCCTTTTCGGCGAAGTCCTTCAAGGTCGGGACTGGCTTCCGGTCGCGCAGGCCGACCTCGCCTTTCGCCAGCGATGTTTTGTACGCCGCCTCCATCTGCTCAGCCAGTCGCTTGTTGCTCTGCTTCGTGCTCTCCAGGATGGCCTTGCCTCTCCAGGTGAACCTGTACCACCATGTTTGACCACGCTTATACACGGCCATCGTCCGCACTTTCTCCTTTCGATTTGCTTGCTGGGTGACTCACTCGCGTCCGGCGGGCGCGACTTGCCAGGGGTCGAATGTTACCTCGTCCCCGGCGTTGGAAGGCTGCAAAACCTACGAAACCGCGCGCGCCTCACGAATGCCGACGCGCTTCGGCCAGCGGGATTTCTCGGCGCCGATCAGCCACGGGAACTGGCGGTCCAGGAGCGCGTTTGCCTCTGCCGCCGTTTCGCGCCGCGGCAGTGGAACTCGCGCTGTTTTCGTCGCCGCCTGCAACTTCCGCATGCGCAGGTTCCGGGCGCGGGCACGGCCCGCTGAATTCGTGGCCGAAGATGTGTCCTCGATAGCCGGCCAACTTCATCAGTTGGTCGCCGAAGATGGGTTTCGCAGATTCTGGACCACCCAAACCAGTGCCTGGCTGGAAGAAATCCGATTACTGAAGAAGGCCATCCAGTGCCTGTTTTGAGAGAGGCGGTTCCTCCATCACCGAAAACCATAGCACGATCCTCAGGCCCGCCCAGGAGGCCATCTGTGGCAAACTGTTGAGAGAAGGACGCGATGCGGACGGAGATTCCCATTCCGAAAGACCGGCTCGAGGAGTTCTGCCGCCGGTGGAAGATCGCCGAACTGCGCGTGTTCGGATCGGCGCTACGCGAAGACTTCCGCCCGGACAGCGACCTGGACCTGCTGATAAGCTTCGCCCCAGACGCGGACTGGAGCCTGCTGGATCACGTCGCGATGGAAGAAAAACTTTCCGGCATCGTCGGGCGCAAAGTGGATCTGGTCTCGGAACGCGCCATCGAGCGGAGCTCTAATTGGATCCGGCGCAAGGCCATACTGGACAGCGCAGAGCCGTGGTGGGGGATGGAACCATGCCGGTAAGGGGCGCCACTATTTTCAAAACACCGACGGTCGACGATCCGGCGCTTTCCGAGGCCGTGCGCCGTCTTGTCGCCGCGTACCAGCCGGAGCGGATCTACCTTTTCGGCTCCGTCGCCCGTGGTGATGCCGGCCCAGACAGCGACTACGACTTGCTCGTGGTGGTCCCGGATGGCGTGCCTCCGGAACGCCGCCGCAGCCGGTTGGCTTACGAGGCACTGCATGGCACCGGAACCGCTGCGGACGTGCTCGTCTGCACCCGTTCCTATTTCGAGGATCGACGGTCGTTGAAGGCTTCGCTTCCCGGTACCGTATTGCGTGAGGGACGGCTCCTGCATGCCGCCTGACGACGCTCGACTACAAGATGCTCGCGCGTGGCTGGCGAAAGCCGCACTTGATCTGAAGGCGGCTGCACACGAAATGTCGGCCCCCGCTGAAGCGCTCTGGGGCGACGTCATGTTCCATGCACAACAGGCCGCCGAGAAATCCATGAAGGCTTTGCTCGCCTGGCACGATGTGCCATTCCGCAAGACGCACAACCTCGAGGAACTCGGCCAGCAATGCGTGTTGTTAGACGCGATGCTGGCACCCGTGTCTGATCAGGCGGCACCGCTGTCGGAATACGCGTGGAAGTTCCGCTACCCTGGTGAAGCGGCCGAACCTGACCGGGCCGAGGCGGAAGCGGCGCTCGCGGCAGCGCGGAATGTCTACGACGCCATCTTGGCCAGAGTGCCCGAAGCGGCGCGACCATGAGCCGGCCCCAAGATCTGCCGCCCGGACGTGCCCAGTTGATTGTCGTCAGGCCGGATGAAGACTATGCGGGCGCCTTGTGGCCCTGGGACGTATCGCAGGCTTGGAGCTACGAGTTGAGCGATGTGAGGCAGGACCTTTACACTCTGGCGGATGGCCAACCCGTGGAGGTGTCCCGGTGAGATCTGCATCCCGAGTTTCCGTTTGGCGATACCGCCGGGATGACGCTGCACGCGTGCTTGTGCCGGCGGGGCCCATCCCCAGCCGCACAATCAGGCTATCCTCTTCGCCATGCGGCTCGATCCCGTTCGCTGTGGAGCGAGCGCAGCCTGCGGAACACTGTGCGGTTGGTGGCCGACGCGCTAGTTGTGGACACCGCACTCGTGACGGCGCAGAGCGACACAGAACCGAAGGAACACGATGAAGCTCAGCGCGCCGGGGTACATGAACAAGCGTCCGAGCGTGAAAGAGAAATCTCCCCAAGGCGCGGGGTGAGTCAGGAAGACCAGAAGTTCCCCGAGCAAAGTGAAACCCGCGTACCAACCCATCGCGAGCATCAGGGCGTAACGGAAAGGGCGAGCACCAAACGGCGACTGGCGGCAGAACGAGATGGTGTAGATGGTCAGCCATGGGGGGAGCAAAGGAATCCAGACTACCCAGTACGGTAGGTTCGGGAACAGGGGAGCAAGGAAAGATAGCTGTCCCAGCGAACCGATCAGCAATGCCCAGCTCGCAATGTTCAACCTGCCCATCGTTCCGGCCTGAACTGATGACGTTCTCACGGGAAAGAATGTGCAGCCAAACTAGGCAGTTCCGCGCGACAGCCCTGAACGTGTCTTTTGGTAAACGCGGAAGAGGAGCCTACTTGTAGGGCCATCGAAAACGACATCCCGGATGCGACGGCCTTTGGCCCACGCCCAGCCGGTGCGCCAGCCCTCATAGAAGCCAGCCAACGACATTGCGAGCATTGTGCCGAGTGAGAGGAGCGCAGCGATTATGCTCACGCCAATCACGAACGGGTTTTGGGTGGTTGTGGAGTCCCCTGGCTCCAGAATTCTCCAGAATGCCCATGCCGCCACAAGCACACCCGCAACAACGGGAGATGCAATCAGTTGGTAAACGAAAACGAAGGGAAAGGTCCCAGCCATTGCGAAGCAGAGTGGCCGCGACAAACGCCGTGTTCGCGGAGAGAACAACATCAGTCCCGCCGCCACCCATACCAGACAAGCGAAGAAGAGCCAGATTACGAACGCCAGCATGTATACGAGTTCCCAAAGCTGGACGTGGAACCAGGGTCCAACCAGGGTCCAAGCTTGGGAAGCTTCGCCACCTCTTCGCCTTTAGGGTCCAAGTAGGGTCCGAACAGAAGGCGTGTAAGTCGCGTGTTTTCAGTAAACGATCCTTGTAAGTTGTTGATATATGTTGGTTCGGGACCAGGAGGTCGGTGGTTCGAATCCACTCGCCCCGACCAATCCCTTCAATAATTTACAAGCAATGAGCGGGCGAGACGCCCACCCATTTGCCCACCCATTTCGAAAGTTGCTGCCCTGGGCCTGTGGCTCCTATACTGCGGCCATGGCAAGGAACGCAGCCAAGCCGCTTGTTTTCCCCTCCGCGGGCACCGGAAAGCGGAACCCATCTGGCCCAGTTCTGGTGCCGGTCGTCGACATTGACGTCCGCCACATCGGTCGGAAAACGACACAGGCGTTTCCAGGAATCCACGCGCCGGAAGGTTGGGTGAAAAAGGAGGATCGCCAACGCGAGGGCAAGGTCTGGATCGGGTATTTTCATCTTTGGACCGAGGACCATACTGGCCGGCGCGTGCGCACGAAAAAAGAGAAGAAGCTCGGCCCCGGCACCATGCCCAAGCACGAGGCGCAACAGAAGCTGGCCGACTACATCGAGGAGTACACCGGTAAGCTCATCCACCAAGGGGAATCGATCGAAACGTTCGCTGACCTGTGGAAGGCCTTTTCGGCGGTAAAGGCGGGTTCTTGGGGAAAGAAGATGCGAGAGGATCTGAAGTACCTCTTCAACAAACACGTCATTCCTGTACTCCGCCAGCCCCGCTGGCAGGTCGCGCAAAGCCTCATCCACCTGCCTGGCGATGATCACCGAGACGAGTTGTTGTATCAGATCGCCGATGAGACACCGAGATGGATCATCATCCGAATGCCCACGCCACCATCAGCGGGAACTCATCTCGCCAAAATGCGCCACCGTGCGAGCCAGTTCGCTCATTCATGACGACATCCGCACCTGCATCGCGCAGCGCGTCCGCCCACCTCCTTGCGTTCTCGAGGAAGAACGGCTCCCGTGTGCCAGCGACAAGGTATGTGCGCGGAAGCCGGCGCGGCATAACGCCAGGTGGCTTGTAACCGCCGCCAGGCGAGGCGCAGAAGACTGCACCGTAGACATCTGGATGCCGAAGCCCAAGAGCGAGGGCCAACTCCCCACCCGCCGAGACGCCTAACACGGCGGTACGTTCAGTGGGTAGCGCCACGCTAAACCGCGACTCCGTCCATTGGCGAACGTCCTCGACGAAAAACTTCTCGTGTGCCGCGAACCGCTCCGGCTCAAAACCTGGTGAGTACTCATGGAGCCGGAGCATTTCATCAGTCAGCCGATGTACACCGACGATCATTGTGGACGGTATGTCGACCTTCTCAAGCAACCGGCCCCACTTCGAGATCCCCTGACCGTCACCGGCGAAGACGATTGCCTCGGGCGGGTCCGGTGGAACGTACACCGTGACCTGCCGTCCGCCGTCGTACTCGAACTTCTCCGTGACCAAATCTCCCGAGAGTGTGCCGGTGGGCTTGGCGGGCGCTCCGTCGGACTCGCTTAAGTTGGGGTCGACCTGATTGCGTGCTTCTTTCTTCATGGCTTTTGCCTTCATTTTAGAGCGCGCCTGGGTCTGTTCACCGGGGTGGCCGAAAAGCTTCCTCGGGCGCCGTGATGGCGTCAGCCGGCGGAGTGCCGGCTCGCGTCGGCAGATGACGTCGGCAGCTGCCCAACCGGCTGATCAGTCAAAGCTGCCCTCTTCAGGCGTTCTTCTAGCGCCGTTCGGAAGGCCCTGGCGCTTGCATATGTTTTGGGAGACGCCATTATGCGGCTCGTCGCAGTGCTTCCTCTACCATCTTGCGGGCAGGTCCACTCATGGACGCGTTGCGAATCTGGTGCCGAGTGATCAGGCCTCGGTCCAGGGCTTGCGTCAGCGCCTGGAGAATGAAACGTCGCTCTACTGTACCCGCCTCAATCAGATCGAGAATCTTCCGCAGAGGCCGAGTGAACCTGAAGCCCTGGGCAGCCTGTACGTCGCTCTCGGAGAGATCGGCGTAGTGCAGGACGAGTATTCCGGGAATTTCGCTGTTGCGCCGGAAATCGGTCGGAACGGTCATGTGCAGCTTTGCCGGATTCAGATCCGACAGATCGTAAAGGGTGAGCACCGTCTGGTGACTGTATACACCCTCGATTTCCTCGTTCCGATTCCGGGACCACAGCGCCCAAAGTATCAACTACTTACAAAGCCCCGCAAAATGGTCTTTCCCAAGGTTCGGGACCAGGAGGTCGGTGGTTCGAATCCACTCGCCCCGACCATTTTGTTTTCAACAGCTTACAAATTAAACTCCTCCGAAAAAGTGACGGTAGTTTTCGGCTCCGTGGTCCGTGCTTACGCCGGCCCGTACTGCGACTATGACTTGCTGTGGTGGTGCCGGACGACGCGCAGTCAGAACGCCGCCGCAGCCGGCTGGCATACGAAATCCCGCCACGGAACGGGCACCGCTGCGGACGTGCTCGTCTGCACACGCTCATATTTCCAGGATCGCCGGTCCTTGAAGCGATAGCCCAGTACGTCGCGCCAGTCTGAGCAACATATTTTGGACAGGTTTTCGGAAGGCGGACGCGACCACGCGCGTGCGCGAAAGCAACCGGATCACCAACGCGGAAACCAGGGTCCAAGCAACGTCCAACGAAGCCCGTGAATGCTTCAGTTTCCAGCTCCGGCCGCAGCCTTCGACATCGTTTCATCAAGAACCGTGCTGACAACCCCTCCATGAACGATTGCGTGGAAGCCTTCCCACACCGATGCCGGAGCCCGGGTTGCCGTCATTTCGCCGTCGTCCTGTGGCTGAAATCGTATCT
The DNA here is from genome assembly GCA_963778675.1 of Bryobacterales bacterium. Classification (GTDB taxonomy): domain Bacteria; phylum Acidobacteriota; class Terriglobia; order Bryobacterales; family Bryobacteraceae; genus CAWCDJ01. The sequence goes on along the minus strand of CAVZVI010000001.1, from coordinate 12,679 downwards.
GAAACAGCCCGATTGTGAGCGGGCGCGTAATGGCCTTCGTGATTCCTCGATAGCGACTCGTGTGGCATGACTTTCAGCTCGGGCAGAGCTGTCTCCGATCCTCCGGCCAACAAGCTCGATACGTGCGATAACCGCCGGAGAGATTCCGCACCCGGAAGCCATTCTGCGCCAGGAACCTGCAAGCATAGTAAGAGCGGTGGCCAGCCCGGCAGTAGACCCAGATCTCCCGGTCACGCGGCAGTTCGTTCAGCCTGGTCCGCAACTTGCCGAGCGGGATGTTTACCGCTCCGTCTACGCAGCCGCCGCGGAATTCCTCCACCTCACGAACGTCCAAGAGGAAAGCCTCCGTGGTCTCCAGTTCGGGCCAGGAGGCGAGGTCAATGTCTCCGCGCATTACGTTCGAGGCGACCATGCCGGCCAGGTTCACCGGATCTTTCGCCGAGCCGTATTGCGGGGCGTAGCAGAGTTCGGCCTCTTCCAGATCGAAAACCGTGGCCCCCATCTGGATCGCCATCGCAATCACATCGATACGACGCTCCACCCCTTCTTCGCCGACGGCCTGAGCGCCCAGCAGGAGGCCGTCCGAAGCGCGGAACAGCAACTTCAAATGAATCGGTTTGGCTCCGGGATAATAGCCGGCATGGTGGTTTGGATGCAGGTATATAGCCTTGAAATCCTCCATTCCCACCCGGCGCAGCGTCTTTTCCGTGGCACCGGTCAAGGCCACCGTCAACCCGAAGAATCCACACACCGCCGTCGCCTGAACGCCGGAGAAGCGCGAATCGCGCCCACTGATCACATCCGCGGCGGTCCTCCCCTGCCGATTGGCCGGTCCCGCCAAGGGAATCAATTCGCATTGGCCCGTTACCCGATTCTTGACCTCCACGGCGTCACCCACTGCCCAGATGTGTGGATCGCTGGTGCGCATCCGGGAGTCGACGCGAATGCCGCCCCGGTCGCCGATCTCCAGTCCAGCCTCCCGCGCCAGGCGGGATTCCGGACGTACCCCAATCGCGAGAACAACCAGTCCGGCGTCAAACGCCGCACCCGCCTGCGTGCGCACAGTCAAGTTGCCGCCAGAAGCTTGCTCGAATCCCGCGACTCCATCGCTCAATTGAACATGCGCGGCGTGGGCCGCCACGCGGCGAAGCACGTACTCCGCCATCTCAGAATCGAGCGGGGGCATCAACTGGTCCGCCATCTCAATGATCGTGACGTCCATGCCCCGATGGATGAGATTCTCCGCCATCTCCAGTCCGATGAAACCGCCGCCAACGACGACGGCCCGCCGCGGGTTGGTCGATTCGATCCATTCCCGGATATCCTCGCTGTCGGGCAGGGTACGCAAGGTGAAAATGCCTGGGAGGTCAATGCCCGGCAATGGCGGACGAATGGGGGAGGCGCCGGGCGATAGCACGAGGGCATCGTATGGCTCGCGATATTCCCACTGACTATCGATGTCGCGAACCAGGACGTGACGCGACTGCCGATCAATTGCGACGGCTTCGTTCCGAAGGCGAACCTCGATATTGAAGCGCTCGCGAAACAGGTCCGGGCCGGCCAGCAGGAGCTTCGACTCTTCCCGGATCACATTGCCCACGAAGTAGGGCAGACCACAGTTGGCAAAGGAGACATAGTAGCCGCGGTCGAGTATAACGATTTCCGCGTCCTCATCCAGCCTCCGCAGGCGCGCCGCGCACGTAGCGCCGCCGGCAACACCTCCGACGATTACCACTCGTTTTCTGGGCATGGGTTTCATTCAGCGAGGGAGGAACGCGGCAGTCCGGCTCAGCAGTGAAGAAACTGACGCTCCGCCTGGCCAGTGCCTGCCGCTAAATCCGCCTCCAGAATAGGCGCGCTGATGGTACTCTCACTTCCTGGTTGGCGCGCTCTTGTCCGCGGCCTTCATCTGTTGGCCGCAGCAAATCTCCGAATGTGGATGAGCGCTACTCTCGGGACAGGGGCACGACTTCTCATAGACGAGCACTGCCCCGCACTTCTCACAAACGTAACGATCTCCGACGTTTCGAGCCATGTCCAACCTCCCGTCTAATCAAACGCCGACTTTGTCTTCCATTCTTTCCAGACGTTCCCGACAAGATCGATTCCGGGTTTTAGCGTCGGCTTGCCGGGACGCCAACCGGACGGCGTCGCCTCGGCGCCCTTCGATTCGCGGACTAATTGAAACGCCTGAATCTGCCGGATCGATTCCGCGACGTTGCGGCCCACCGGCGGTGTCAGGACTTCGTAAGCCTGGATGACGCCATCCGGATCTATGAGGAAGCGGCCGCGCGTCTCCACACCGGCTTCCTCGTCATACACGCCATACACCTTACCTACTTTACCGCCACCGTCCGACAGCATCGCGAAGGGCACGCCGCCATCCACCATTTTGCAGAGTTCCTGATCGTTCCACATCTTGTGAACGAACATGCTGTCGACGCTTACGGACAGAACTTCCACACCGAGCTGCTGAAACTCGGGATATTTCCCGGCGACCGCCGAGAGTTCCGTACTTCAGACGAAGGTGAAATCCCCTGGGTAGAAGCAGAGCAGCACCCATTTGCCAAGATATTCGGAGAGTTTGAGATTGATGAACTTGCCCTGGTGATATCCCGGCGCAGTGAAGTCCGGGGCCTTCCTTCCGATCAGGATCACTTTCGATTCCTCCTTCCGTTCCTGCTGGTATGCGCTCTCGTCTGCCGCCGCCTCGCCCACCGTGCTGCCGGTCGGCCGGGCGCAACCGACTTTCAATTCTTCCGCCATGACTCCCTCCCGTGATCGGGCATAGCTGCCGTAGGGCTGCGATAGGACCAAAGTACACTTATATTATAGTCACATCTTCAATTGTCAGTGTACTTCACATCTATTATCACCTCGCGTTATGCTCTGATATAGGGCTTTGCGCAGAGACGCAAGCATGGGAGGCCCACAGCGCCACGACGAATCTGCCCGCGGCACCGGCTGTTGGCTGACGTTTGACGGAGTGCAGGCATGAGATGCGGTTCCCACACATGCGAAACCAGCGATTTGGACCGGCGGCTATGGATTAGCGCCGCGCTGAACATCACGATCACGCTCGTGGAGTTGATTGGTGGTCTTCTGGCGGGGAGTTTGGCGCTCTTGGCGGATGCGATGCATAATTTCGCCGACGCAGGGGCGCTTGGCGTTGCAATCTTTGCACGCTGGCTTGGCCGGCGGGCGCCGACGCCGCGGCACACCTATGGTTTCAAGAGGGCAGAGATCCTTGCGGCGCTGTTGAACGCCGCCGCCTTACTCGCGATTTCCATGCTGATCGGACGCGCGGCCTTGGGCCGGCTGTTCCACCCGGAGATGGTCCAATCGTCTGTCATGCTCGTTGCCGCCCTCATCGCGCTGGCTGCCAACCTGGCTTCCGTAGGCCTTCTGAAGAGCCACAGCCGCGAAGACATCAATGTCCGCAGCGCCTTTCTACACCTGATGCAAGATGCGCTTGCCTCCGGCGCGGTCGTGGCGGCAGCCCTTTTGACGCGAACGGGAATCGGACGGTATGTCGATCCGGTTGCCGCGATTCTAGTCGGCTTCGTGGTTCTTCGCAGCGCCGTCTCCATCGTTCAGGAATCGCTGCATACGCTCCTGGAGGGTACGCCTCCAGACCTGAATGTCGGAGAGTTGGCGCAAGCGGTCTCGGGGCGCTTTCCGGATGTCCGCCTGCACCACATCCATGTCTGGGAGGTGGGACCAGGGCAGCGGGTCCTTACGGCCCACATGAAGACCAACGCCGCGAGTGTTGTCGACGCGGAGTGTGCCGCCGCCGATCTTCGACGTTACTTGCACGAGGAGTGGGACATCGAGCACGCGACCTTGGAGGCCGAGGCGAATGGCTGCGGAGCAGAGGAGATCCTGGGTACGTGGAGGTGACGGAAATCCCGGCGCGAGGGCCGCACTCGCGACCCCGAAAAGGCCGGAGGCGCCCCATCGTCTCGAACGGCTTCATCGATTCCATGGTCTCCAAAAGCTCAAATCTTCACGGTCTTAATCCACAGGTCATGCAAGTTGCAGGTGCTGGTGACCGTAACACCTCCTCTATATCCGGTGGGCAGGGAATGCTCAGATACCGGCTGGTCTTTCCAACTGAAGGTCTTTCGATCGACAAATGTGCCATTGTCGAGCACCACGGTGTGGCTGACGATGTAATGCTCCTCGCTCATAGGATGAGGAGTGCGGATGGTTACCTTGCTACCCTTAATCTCGACAACGGGTACGTGCAGAGTTTCCTTACCTTTCCAGTGGCCCGGATTGTCTTCAGTAAACAACACGTTGCTCCAAGCATCAGGCGCCGCTGCCTTGGCCAGACGAGGTAGTGTGATGATCGCTGCTGTGCCCGTGAGGGCGGCAATGCCGAAATCTCTGCGTTTCATGTTGGGCCTCCTTTTCTGTCCTCATTTATCCGGAACTTCCATTTTGGACTTCCAGGTCCGATTCAGTATAGACCGAACCGCCGTCCTTTGATCCTGCAAGTTGCATTCTTTCCTCCGGGAGCCGTCTTCGGTCCCGCAAGGCGGGGTTGGCTGCAAACTGTCACGCGCCGGACCGGCTTGCATCCATGTTCGTTAGAAGAGTAAGCCCTTCGCGTGCCTCTCATGGGCATTCCGTAGCGCCGGCTTTGAGCATTACTGCCGCGCAACCCACCGTCCGTCCGAGTCGGGAACAGAGGGCAACATCGACTCAACAATCTCGACCGCGTCGCGAATAAACCTGGTACATCGCGAGTAGAAAAGCCCTTCCTGGCGCGCTTTGGCCAGTCCCTCGGGGGTACTGATGTCGCAGCCCAGCAACTCGGAGCAGATTGTGGAACCGTTGCGCTCCTCGAATGCACGCATGAAGCACCGGCATACTTCGTACGTTTTCTCTTTTTCGGAACGGTTCTTTTCCGGGCTGATGTCGCTCTGTGTCAGACCAATCGCCATGATGGCTCCGGTCACGCAACCACAGGTCCCAGCGGACCGCGCTATTCCACCGCCTAACCCTGCGGAGATTCTCAACGACACGTCCGGGCCGATATTCCATCGCTCGGCCAGAGGTGAAAAAACGGATTGAGAACAGGAGTACCCGTTCTGGTGACGCGCTTCTGCGATCTCTGTCAGGTTCATGTTGATCCTCCACTCGTTCGTGTCCTCATCTGTCTATACCGAATTCGGCTCGCTCCCAACCCACAAGGCCATCTTGAAAAACCTTGACTTGAGAGTAGGGGAACCCGTGTTCCAGGAGTGTGCGCCCAACCGATCGGCTGGCGGCACAAATATCCCCGGACGACCGCCCGCTTTCATAAAGAACGATCGTGCAGTCTTTCGGCAAGGTGCTCCAACGCCCGTTGATCTCGTCTGCGGGAAGATTGATCGCCCCTGGAATTCGTCCCGCGGCATAGTCGCTGGCGGGGCGCACATCCACGAAGAGCGGTCTGGCGTCGGTAGTCAGCAGTTGGCGCAGTTCTTTGGTGTCAATCAACGCAGGTTGTTTTTTGGCGGCATCGGATTCACTGCACGCTCCGCCATTGGTCTGCAAGCCGCCCACGAAGAGTCCGCTCGGGGCCGCTCCCTGCAATCCCGCGATAAACACGGCCGAGGCCGCTCCCGGAAAACCCGTCGAAGGTTGCCCGGGGTCGGGGCTTGCCTTCCGGCCACTGGGGACCGGTTGGGTGATTGCGGCGGACTCCTTAAGCAGATTCCTCGCGGCAGCGGCGTTCGTGGTTGGTTCCTTGGGCGCTGCGGCAGCCGGAGTTGCACTTGGTTCGATCCTTGTGGCCGTGGCCACCCCGAGGTTGGCCAGTTGCCCGGCAACCAGGTGAGAAAACTGCGCTGCTGTCAGTACGCCCTCAATCCTTTGCTGTCCGATCAAGAAGGTGGGCGTGGCACGCACGCCCAGCGCCCGGCCGTCTTCCACATCCCGACGAACGCGTCCCGCCATGGCGCCAGTAGTGAGGCACTGGTCGAAGCGCGGTTGGTCGAGGCCGAGTTCGGCAGCATCACGTTCCAGTCCTTCGATGCTCAGGTCGTATTGCCGGGAGTAGATCTTCTCCACCATTTCCCAGAACTTTCCCTGTTCGCCCGCGCATTCGGACGCCTCCGCTGCTTTCTCCGCGTAAGGATGAATGCGTTCCAGCGGGAATTGCCGGAACACGAAGCGGATCTGGCGGCCGTACCGGATGCGAATCTCCCGCGCCGCAGCCTCTCCGCGCCCGCAGACGGGGCACTCAAAATCTCCAAATTCCACCACGGTCAAAGGCGCCTGGGGATTGCCCGTCTCGTAGCTGCCGGGGCGCAGTAGCCGTTCCGACAAATTCGCAGCCGTGGCCTGGGGCGCCGCCGAGGCGAGTGCGCTGTGCCGGGCGAGCAGGTAGAAGGCAGGAACACCCACCAGCACCCCGGCGGCGCAAACGGCGAACAGGCTCCGCACCCGAGTGAGTTGCCTCGCCGGCTCAGGCTCCGGCCCGGCGTGAACCAGGTTCACGATGGCGAGTGCGAAAAGCGCGGTCATCACCACGCCAGAGGTCACGCACCAGGGGCAGTAGGCGTGAATCACGAAAGCCTGCAGGTATTCGAGGTAGAGCGAGAAGAAGAACCCAAAGCCGGTCATGACCAGGAAGGCGCGGCGCGCCCATCTCGCCAGGGAAGCGCTTGAAAACAAGGATTCGGCGATGATGACGATCGCCAGCAGCGCGTAGCCGAGCACACCGAATACCGGCACGGACACGCCCCCCAAAGTGGAGTAAGCGCTGGCGCGCACCGCGTCGCAGCCCGTCCCGATGCAGACCATGGGACGCGATGGGGAGGTGTAGGTGTAGAGCAGGTATAGCGAATCGAACAATCCGAGCAGGCTCAAGGCCAGTGTGATCGATTTGCGCATAAGCCGTATTATACTATGTGTAAGATACACCTAGCGAAGTGACATGCGCTGGAAGCATCTCTTTCGAGGTTCGAAGACGCACGGGCATTTGCGTAGCACGATATTCAGATCTGTGATACCTTAATCCCTTAATCATGCGTCTCGCCCTGAAGGTACTCGCCATGGCAATGTGCCCCATTGGGGTGCTGTGCGTCAATGGGGAGGTTCAGGTTCGCGTTGTCGATCCACAGGGGTTGCCAGTGTTCGGGGCCCGGGTAGAAGTGAACAGTCCGGATCGGCGGAATTCGCCGGCGGTTGCGATGACGCCGGCGGACGGCGTTGCGAAGTTCGAAGTGGATGCTCCCGTTGAAATCGTCGTGCGAGCCGCCGGCTTCGATCCGGTTCGCGAGCGGATCGAAAGTACGGCATCCGATCCCGCAGTGATCCGTCTGCGGCCGGCCATGGTCCGATCGTCAATCGATGTGATCGTTCGCGACGACCCCGGCACCGTGACCACCGTGGGTTCGAACCTGGAAATCGAGAGGACGGGTGCGCGAACGGTCTTCGATGCCGTGGAGCAGGTGGTCCCAGGTGTGGCCGTCACGCGGCGCGGAGTGATGGGATACGGAGTCTCGACCAACGGAACGGGCGGCGTGACGATTCGCGGCATCGGCGAATCGCCCAACGCCGGCGTGCTGGTGGTGGTGGACGGGCGCCCCGATTTTCAAGGTCTGATGGGACATCCGCTTCCCGACTTCTATAGCCTCTCCGACGCCGGTTCGGTCAGCGTCACGGAAGGCCCAGCGTCGGTGCTCTACGGAAGCAACGCCATGGGCGGAGTGGTGGAGGTGAAGAACTGGGAGCCGCCGGAGGGCATGAGCACCAGGCTCACATCGAGCTTCGGCTCATTTCATACGGGCCAATACCGGCTCTCCCACGGCGCCCGTTTCCGGCGCGGCTTCTACTCGGTCAACGCGGGAGTTGCGCACACTAGCGGCGACCGTCCGAGTTCGGCATTCCGCGACCAGGATGGGACCATCACTGCGGGCTCCGACGTCTCGTCCGTGTGGAAGGCCTCGATTGACGGTCGTTACGGACATTTCCATGTCGAAGACCCCGGACCGATCAATGCGCCATTGGCGAACTCGTACGCCGATGTGGGCCGCGGCGGGTACAGCGTGAACCTGGACAACTCAACCGCAAGCACGTGGGGATACATCCGAGCCTATGCAAGCCACGGGAATCACTACATTACGGATGGATTCCGATCCACCGACCGTACCACGGGGATTCGCGTCGATCAAAACATCGCCATCGCTCCCCGCTTGATCCTCGAGGTTGGCAGCGACGTGGTGAACTATGGCGGCCAGGCGAGAAACGCCCTCCGCCGCGTGGACTATGGCCAGCACACGCTGAATTCCGGCGCCGGGTTCGTGCGCGCACAGTGGACGGCCACCAACCGGCTGCGTCTACACTCCGGCGTGCGGTATGAATACAATTCCCTGTTCGGACCCATTGCGGCGCCCGAGTTCGGCGCGTCGTACACGGTGGCCCCTGGATACGCCCTCTCAACCGAAGTCGCACGCGGATTCCGCAATCCGACGATTCGCGAACTGTACATGTTCCCGGCGCCCAATCCGGCGCTCCTGCCGGAGCACGTCTGGAATTATCAGGCGACCTTTCAGGCGCATCCGATAAAGTCGCTGGCGGCCTCGGTAACCGCGTACTACGCCAGCCTCGACAACCTGATCGTCACAACCGGCTACTATCCGAATCTCCGACTGCTGAACGCGGGCGCGGCGCTGAATCGCGGCATCGAAACCACCGCGCGCTGGCGTGTCCACAAGCGTGTCGCCGTGCAATCCGGCTACGCTTATCTCCGATCCACCAACCTGGCGCCCTACGTGCCCGCGCAGAAGTTCAACTATGGCATCGATGTGGATGCCGGCCGCGCATTGCTTTACTTCGGCGGTATGAGCGCCGGCGCGCGCTGGGCGGATTCGCAGCATAGCGGCAAACTGGAAGCGTACACACTCGGTTCGCTGAAGACGACGGTTCCACTGAACCGGCAGTGGCACCTCACGGCGATGGTGTATAACCTCTTCAATCAGAGTTACCAGGTGGTGACAGGCTACCCGATGCCGGGCATCAACGCGGCAGGTGGGTTTACAGTGAGCTTCTGACCATGCAGAGCAAAGACGGCAGACTTCGTGCGATGGTGATCAGCGCGAGTATGGCGGCGATGGGGCTGGTTCTGCCAATCGCCTTCCATGCTGTTGGCCTGGGCAGCAAGTTTCTCCCCATGCTCCTCCCTTTGCTGCTGAACGGCTTCCTGGTGCCCCTTCCCTGGGCTATTGCGACAGGTGCGTTGGTGCCGCTGCTTTCCGCCGTCACAACCGGGATGCCTCCCCTGTTTCCCCCGGTCGCCTTCAGCATGTCGCTCGAATGCGCGGTGTCAGGTGGGACGGCTGCGGCGATCTATCGTGGTCACCCATCACGCCTGTGGTACGCACTGATAACTGCGATTCTGCTGGGCAGGGCGACTTCTCTGGGAGCCACATGGCTGCTCGCAAGACTGTTTCATCTGCCGGCCACGATCGTGACCGCCGCGGCGCTCGTTCAAGGACTGCCTGGAGTGCTCCTCCAACTTGCTGTGGTCCCGCTAGTGGTGCGGCAGACGATTCGCCGGCGCGGCCTTCTCTTCAATCATGACTCCCAATCATAAACAGACTTTCTTCAATGAACTGGCGGGCCGATGGGATCAACTGCCATTGCCGCCCGACGCAGAGAAGGTGTCTCACTTCGTCCGACGCTGCCTTGGGGCGTCTGCCAAGCGGGTTCTCGATGTGGGCTGCGGCACCGGCATCCTCTTGCCGCATTTCAAACAAGCCGAAGCGCCGCTGGAAGTCGTAGAGCTCGATCTGGCCGAAGCCATGCTAGTAGAAAACCGGAAGAAGCCGGATGCAGGAATCGCGGTACATGTCTGCGCGGAGGCGCAACGCCCGCCATTCCGCGACGGCAGCTTCGACCGGGTGATTTGCTTCAACGCCCTGCCCCACCTGACGCCGGTGGACGGGACTCTTCGACAGATGCTGAACTGCCTGCGTGCCGACGGACTGCTGTCGATCGGTCACTCGATGGGAAGCGAGCAACTCAACCAATTCCACTCGGAGGTCGGCGGCCCCGTAGGCCACGACCGCTTGCCGCCGGCTCGAATCCTCGGGAGGCTACTGGCCAGCATGGGGGCCGAGGTCGTCTGCGCGGAGGACGAGAACGGCTGGTACTGCGTCCAGGCGCGCAAGCGATGAAGACGGCGATTCGATCGGCTGCGTTCTTAATGCTGATGGCGGCCGGCGTGGTGGCATTACGGTCCGGCCCAGGATCCCTCGCCGCTGCCATAGGCCTGGGAATCGCGTCGCACGCCGCCATTCGCATCAGGGCGCGAACGGCGCTGCATTTCGCCGCTCCCGTGGTCTTCTTCGCCTTGGTCCTAACCGCTCTTCAATGGCTGAACGGCGCAGTGGACGTCCGGCTGCCCCTACGCACGATTGCCGTATTCCTCCTCTCGACGGCCGCCTTTCGGGTTCTCCCATGGTCCGATTTGATCGCCGCACTCGATATCCGCTCGCGCTGGTATCTCCCCGTGATGTTCCTCCTTTTCGTGCGTCACTTTGCCGCGATGCTGCTTGAGGAAGTGCGGCGCGCCTTCCAGGCCCGTTCTCTTTGCGTATCGGCGAACTTCAGGCGCGGTGGGTTCCAGTCGTTGGCGTGGGCTGCCGCCTCTGTTTTCCGCCGTGCGACTGATAGGGCAGAGCGTTTCTATGCGGCGCAAACGATAGGCGGGATGCAGGAATGACACCGGTATTGGAAGTTTCGGGGTTGAGCTTCCGATACGAATCGGAGACGGCGCTCAAGGAGATCTCGTTCCAGGTCGCCGCGGGTGACTCGGTGGGCCTTGCAGGCGCGAACGGCTCCGGCAAGAGCACCCTGCTTTGGTGCGTCGCCGGGCTGCTCCACAGTGCGGGTGTGGTCCGGCTCTTCGGCGGTCAACCGGCCAGGGCCTGCCGGCAACGGATCGGGATGGTCTTTCAGAATCCCGAGGATCAGCTATTCATGCCGACTTTGGCGCAAGACTTGGCGCTACCGCTTGTAAACCACGGACTGTGTCCGCAAGAGGCACAGGCCGCCGCTCGCGATTGGCTGGGCCGATTCGGGCTTGGCAGATACTGCGATCTCCCGGCCACGCATTTGAGTCTGGGTCAGCGGAAGCGGGCGGCCGTTGCCTTGGCAATGGTTCGGAAACCTGAGTTTCTCATCCTCGACGAACCCACGGCCGAGCTCGATGGGCGCGCTGTCCGTCAGCTCTCGAACACACTGAATCAACTTGCGGTGACGAAGCTCATCGCGAGCCATCACCTCGACTTCCTGCGCTCAACCACCTCGCGGGTGATTCTGCTGTGTGAAGGCGAAATCCGGTCGGATGGGCCAACCGCGGACATCCTGAATAACTCCGCTCTGATGGAAGAGTCCGGGCTTGTGTGAGCCGCATGATGGAACCATCGCGCCCGCAGAGAGGGCTTTCAAGGTCTCCGAATTCCGTCGCTGTCAAAGGGGCTTGGGGATTGCCCGCCTCGTATTTGCCGGGGCACAGCAGCCGTTCCGACAGATTCGCAGCCGTGGGGACGGAAACCCAGGGACAGGGCCCCTTGAGGGCTTGGACGAACTTCGGGCCCCCGACTTTCCCGCCCGGGAACTCCTTGACGATCCCGGCACTCAGGGCAATGGATCCAAACATCAGAGCGGCGGCAAAAGCGATCGTTCTTATCAGCAGAAACTCCCGTCGTGAGTGAGCCAGCATCGGTAGCATGCCGTGGCCATCCTGTACAATCGAGTTCGCCACCAGAACACTGAAGGGAATCAGACCCTGGGCGAAAAGGGTAACAAATATCAGATTGGGTCCCGACTCGGGAACCAGCCCCACCAGGCACGCCACCAGCAGGACCGCCCAGCGGCCGCTGCGTATCGTGGGTCCGAGGTGAAGCACATTCTCCGGCGGTGAGCACGTTCATGTACTCGATGATCAGCATCATCGCCAGTGCCGATGCCTCGATCCGCTCGCACTTTTCGGGGTTGAGATCCCACTTGTTGACGCAAACCAGCATCGGGGCACCGAAGTGCCGCGTCAGTTCCGCGACGCGTTCCAGAAGGCTGCGAACGAAGCCACAGTTGCGACCAGCCCTCCGGCCAGTGGCAGCATTCGACTACGGTCAATTCTATAGAGCATCTTCTGGTCTCCTTCTTCGAAACTATGCTCGGGTCACTGAAACTGCCAGCTCTGCGGGAGCGCCGTGAGGATATCCCTCTGCTGGTGGACCGGATGGTCTCCAAATTCAACCGGTTGCAGGGGAAGGACGTTGCGGGCGTTTCGGAGGAGGTGATAGTCCGGTTGATGGAACACAACTATCCGGGCAATGTGCGCGAACTGGAGAACATCATCGAGCAGTCTTTTGTGATGTGCCGCAGCGGATGGATCGAGTTGCATCACCTACCGCCGGAACTGCGGCCACCCTCAGCGCGGACAAATGGAGCGGGCGGATCGATGAGGCTCCGCTCCATGGAAAGGCAATTGATCGAAGCGGCACTCGAGCGGCATAAGGGCAACCGCACTCGGGCAGCGCGGAAGTTGGGGATCGACCCCAGCACACTCTATCGCAAGCTGAAGTATTTGGAAATTGGAACGCCACGTGCCTGAATTCCAAAATCGAGACAGGAGCGTTCATGAAACTCGCAGAAGAGCTGACGATCGCTGAAGCAT